>NZ_CM178588.1:5543588-11087176 GCF_058544905.1 Streptomyces sp. JLBG701 | reverse complement strand
TGTCCGTTTCCACCTACAAAGCCAGCCGTGCGACGGGTGTGCCGCTCCGCTCTGAGATTCCCCAGGCGTCTCTGATCTTTTTGAAGGGCATACTGCTGATGGTGACGACGCCCACCCAGCGCCTCCTCGACCTCGCCGCGGCCACACCGGCCCGCCGCGCCGGGGACCTGGCGCTGCTCCTGCGCGAAGCGAGCGAGCTCTACCAGCAGGGCTTTGAAGACCTGCGCGACACGGTGGCCGCCCGCTTCGCCGGGCAGTCCCCCGGAGATCTGGTGGCGGCGTGAACACGGCCGGCATGCCGTGCGACGTATCGCAGGACCGCGACGAACTGCTCCTGCTGCTCGCCCTGGCCGAGTGGGAGATGACGCCGGCGGCCCTGGCCTACACGGAGATGGCCCAGGACGCGGCCTGCCGCGGTGTGTGCCTGATCCCCGAGGAATGACGTCTTCCTCGAGCCGCCCGGGAAAGCCTGGTCGGCGTGCTGGACCCCCACCCCAAACTCCTGCCATTATGTGAGTTGTGAGCCGGGCAGGCCGGCTCACCCACCGACAGGACGGACGGCTCTGCCATGACCTCGCGCCGTGAGCCTCGCCTGGCCGACGCCGCCGAGATCGCGGCCGAACACGACCTGACACCCGCCCGGATCAGCAGCCTCTACACCGACCGCACGGAAAACGCCGCCGGCGTGCCCTTTCCTGAGGTCGCCGGCATGCGCGGCCGCGCCCGCCTGTGGGACCACACGCAGGTCACCGAGTGGTTCGCCCACCGAACGCCGGCAAGACTCCAGGAACACACACCGCCCTCCCGCGACCCGCAGGAGTTGCTGAACGCGGCAGAAGCCTCGCGGGTTCCTCGGCTACAAGAACCCCAACCAGGTCACCACCTACGTCCGCGACCACCCCGGCTACTTCCCCGACCCGGATGTCGTCGAAGAGAAGGGCACGGCCGAGAACCCCTATGTCCGGAAGCTGTGGCGTGTGCAGACCCTCCTGGACTGGATGGACACCCGGCCCGGAAGCGGCAGACGCGCCGACGCCGGCCGCGCATCCTCGCTGCCCGATGTCCCCGTCGACGGAGATCCCGACGAACTCCTGGGGGCAACCGCGGCGGCCGCCCTGCTCGGGTACAAGAGCGTCGGCTCCTTCTCCAGCAGCCTTGCCCAGGGCAACCTGCCGCTGCTGAAAACCGTGGACGGGATCGCCGAGAACGCCGGGCGCCAGAACGGGACGCCGACGGTGGACCCGCCGACGCATCCTCCAGCAGGCCGCCCAGCGGTCCAGGAAGTAGAACCCGGCGGTGAGCGCAATTCCGCCCACCGCCCCAGAAACGCGACAGCCGGTTACGGGCCGTTGGTCCCTTGCGGGCCGGGTGTCGCACGATGGCCGGCATGGCGTGGCTCGCCACCACGCCCCGCAGCAGCACCTGCTGCTGCGGACCGGCCATCGCCGTTTCCCAAGGCCGCCGCCATGGGCTGTTCCTGCCGCGGACCGCGGGTGCCCCTGAGAGTTCGCCCAATCTCGCGGTCGGGGCCGTGGTCGCCGTCCATGGCCCCGCCCACGAGAACGTTCTTGGGTCGTGACCTTGGTCGGGGCCACGTGGTCGGGGGTTGGGTCGGGGGCGGCGGGTTGCCTCATCTCCATGACCAGTTCCACACCAGGCGCTCCGTCCGCCGAGTTGGCCCCCAGCCCCGCTGAACCGCTCCGGTTGCAGATCCTGACCGCGCTCGCCCTGCACCGCATGGCCACGACCGGCCAGTTGCGCCAGATGCTGCGGCCGGACGGCTCCCGCCAGCTGTTCTCCCGTGCGCTGAACAAGCTGCGCTCCACGGGTTTCGTCGACCTCACCCCGCTTCCGGACGCGAACCGGTCGCGGACCCACGCCTGGTACCTCACACCAGAAGGGTCGCGACTGACCCGCGATCTTCCTGTCCTGCGGGGGCGGCCGCCGTACCCCATCACCTCGACAACCGCAGCGTCGCTGAAGACACCGCACACGCTCACCGTGGTACGCGCCCACCTGCCCTTCGCAGCTGACGCGCGCCGGCTCGGGCACGAGCACGGCCCGTGGGACTGGACTCCCGAGGTTTCTCACCACGTCGGTGAGGGCGAGCGCCTTGTGGCCGACGCCGTCATGCACTACACCGTCGTCGACGGCGGACACCGCCGGAAGCTGCGCGCCTTCGTGGAGGTCGATCGCAGCACCATGAGCAGCGAACGCCTGGCCGTGAAACTGATCGAGTACGCCCGGCTGTGCCAGTACGAAGCCCAGCCCGTCGGCCGCCGCAGGCCGACCTCCACCGGTCCTGCCTGGCTCAGGTGGTATCCCGTGTTCCCCCGCGTCCTCTTCATGCTCACCGGGGCCTCCCGGGCCAGGCTGGGAAACAGAATCAGCGATCTGCAGGCGATGGTCGCTCAGCACCCGCTCGTCGCGGCCCTCGCCCGCGAAGTTCAGCTGGGAGCCTGCGTCCTGGAAGACATCGAGCAGCACGGTCCCTCTGCGGCGGTGTGGATGCCGCTGGCCGGAGGCGAGCCTCGCCCGTGGACCGCCTTGTGATGAGCTTGTCGTGTAACGCCATAGGGCGGTTAGGGCGCGGCCTGAGGGCCGTTGGCCAGCTTCCCAGCGCGGAAGCGAGCCGGCCCTGGAGTGCTGGATCTTGCACTTCGACGGCGAGGCGCTAGTCCTCTCCCCCGCAGCCAGTACGTTCAGCCAGGTGCGGAGTTCAGCGAACGGGCGGCGCAGACCGCGTATGCCGCTGCGGGCAACCGGCGGCGGCGCGCTGGATGGCCGGCGACGCCGCACCGGTGAGGGGCGGCCGTTTTCACGGGGTGCGCCTCATCTCCGTCTGCCGGGCGTCCGCGCAGTTCTCCCGCACCTGCCGTGCCAAGGCCTGGAGTTCCGCGAAGTCCTCGTGGGAAAACGTCCCGTTGGCGGGCAACGCCTCCATCGCCTCCTGTGCCCGGTGGAAGCCGCTCTCGGGGTCCCCGAGCGAACGTAGCCGCTGCGCCTCCGCGATCAGGCTGCGCACCCGCTGCGCCACGGCCGCCGCGGCGGCGGTCCGCACGGTGTCCTCCAGCCGGTCGTGGACCTCGATCTCGGGCCGGGCGTACCGGAGTTGGGCAACCACGTCCAGGCGGCGCTCGTAGTGCGGGTGCGCGCCGACCGCGAGGGTGGCATCGCGGGCGGCATGGGCCCCGAGTTCGTACAGCACGACGGGCTGGAGGGTGTCCGCGCAGAACCAGAACAGGATGACGGCGGCCCGGTGCAGCGCGGCGTACTCCCACGCCACCTGCTCGCCGTGGGCGGCCGGGTCGCCGGCGGGAAAGTGAGCGCGGCGGGGGTTGAGGACGGCGGCGGGGCAGTCGAGTGCCTGCAGCTGATGGACCGCATCGCGCTGCCAGTCGGGGCAGCCGGTGATGCCGCCGCCCAAGAACAGCACGGGTTCCTCGAATCCCGGGCTGTCGTAGACGGCCGGGGCCTCGATGTACCTCATGCCGCGCGGGGCCCGCTGTGCGCCGGGCAGATCGCCGCGTCGGACACCGAGAGCGGAGTGGGCTTGCGGTAGCTCCGCCCCGCGGGCAGCTTCGCCCGTTCGCCCTCCCACACCAGCGGCAGACTCGCCTGCTCGGTGCAGGGACCGGTGAAGGTGGCGGTGGCGTTGTGGTGGCACCTGACGGTCAGTGTCATGGTCGGCAGCGTACGGGTACGGGCCGATCGGCAGACTGGCTTCAGGAACGAGAGTCGGGCGCACTCGCGAGCCTTGGGTTCCAGAGGTGGGGGCAGAAGTCGTTCCCGAAACCGGCAGGGCTCGGGGGCGTCGGCCGTCGCCGCCCCAACGGGGGTGGTTGCTACGCGTGGTGGAAGAGCGGGGGCAGCAGGCCATCGCCCGGCCAGAGGTCCTGTTCGGCTACGAGGACGGCGAGGTACATGTCGACCTCGGCCAGGACGGCGGCGCGCTCCTTCGGCCCATAGGTGCGGAACTGGCCGGCTGCGGCGTCGAAGACGCTGACGTGGTTGTGCGGGCCGGTGATGACGAGGGCGCGCCCAATCTCGGGGAGGCCGAGGCTGAGGGCGTCGCACTCGGCTGCGCGGACGAGGTGCAGGAGGTCGGTGGTGACCTTCTCCCAGTCGCCGACGTAGGGCCAGTCGGCGCCGCCGCCCAGTTCGTGGGTGAGGGTGGACAGCGGGATGATCTCGCCCGGCCGGCGTCCCTGGGTGAGGCGGTCGTGGATCTTGGCGCCGTCGGGCTGCCGTACCTCGGGATGGAGCAGGGAGTCGGCGGCTACCAGGGTGGTGTTGATCTCCTGGGTGCCATCGCCGGGGTAGTACGGCTCGTGTGCGAAGAGGAGATAGACGTCCGTGGTGCGGACTGAGTCGTCGGACGGGGCCTGGGTCATGGGGCGGTATCCCTTCAGCGGTGAAGTGCCCGGCGCGCTTCGAGGTGCTGGCTGTGCCGTCGGCTCGAAGCCGGACGGCAGCGGGCCCAGCGGGCCTTCGGGCCCGTGGGGTTGGTTCGCGTCGCTGGAGCGGGCCTCGGTGCGGGTGCGGTCCAGGATCTGGGCGACTTGGCCGGCGAGCTGGAGCATCAGCCGCTCGCGGTCGATGAGTTGAGCCGAGGCCGAGCGGGTGTCCTCGGTCTGGAGCAGGCCCGCGGCGTCCCACAGCAGGTTCTGGCCGACCTCGGCCGAGCGGCGCAGTGCGTAGCGGTCGCTGTCGGCGGCCGTCTGGAGGAGGAAGGTGTGCAGGGCGGCGAGGCGCTGCAGGTACTGGCAGGCGGCATCGCCTTCGACGCGGCGGACGTGTTCGCGGGCCCGGTCGTCGAGGCGGTCGGGCAGATGCTCGGTGAGGAGCGGGGCGAGCAGCATCGCCGGCAGCACCAGGTCGGCGGGGAGGCCGCGGCCCAGGGCGAGCAGGGCCGTGATGAGGCTGAGCACCCCCACGGCGGCCGCGGAGAGCCGCAAGGATGCGGGGCTCTCCGCAGTCAGGGCGATGCGGTGGGCGGGCCGCCTGGTCAGCCAGCGCACGGCCAGCCGCTGGGTCAGCGTCGCGCCCGGGGTGAGCACCCCGATCTGCCGGGGACGCCCTGGCACAGACCCGTCCCCGGGCACGGTCCAGGCCAGCCACCCCCACCCGGTGCGCTCGTACACGAGCACCGGCTCGCACCTGCCCGTGCACGCGGTGTCGCCGCAGACGTGGCCCCAGGACAGCGCACGGTCTCGTTCCTCCTCCCACCGTTTCGGATCGCGGTCGAAGGGGCGGAGGGGCTGCTGGGGTGCCGTCCGGGGTGGTGTGGGGATCGTGTCCGTCATGAGGTGCTCGCTTCCAGAAGGTCGGTCACAGCGGTGAGGGCGGAGGTGCAGGCGGTGCAGCGGCCGTCGCCGTCGGGGTGGGCGCGGCGGGGAGTAGGTCCTGGGCAGGTGCGGCACAGCGGCCAGTCGAGGCAGGCCGGGCAGAGGTCTTGGCCGGGGGCGGTGCCGGGCCTGCCGCAGCCCGCGCATTCGACGAGCGCCCGGCAGACGATCGCCTGGAAGACCGTGCGGCCGGCACCGGCCGTCGTTACGGGCTGCGCCTGCAGCGGGCGTTCGTCCGTGGCGACGCGGGCGACGCGGGCGACGCGGGCGACGGGCAGCGGGTAGTTCTGGGCGGAGCGCAGCCGGGCGGCGACGATCGCGTCGACGCAGGTCCGGATCCTGCTCGGCAGCGGGCGGCTGGTGATGACGCGGCGCAGCTGCTCACAGCTCCAGCCGGCGTCCAGCATCGCGGTCATGATCCGGCCCTGGTCGTACAAGGCCTTCTCCTGCAGCAGCAGTTGGGGATGGGCCGCGCCGATCGACAGCAGCAGCCCGGTGCCCGGGTCCAGAACCTGCGCCGCAGGCGTGACCCGCGGGGGCGGCGCCGGGCGGCCGGGTGTGCGCTCGCCGCGGGCGCACGGAGGGACGGTTGTGGTGTTCTGCTGGTTGGTCTTCTTACTGATGGTGTTCTTTGTGGGGCGGTCAGCCAACGTAGGGTTATCCAGTCCTGGATTTCCCGACTCTGGCTGCGACCTGGTGTGTTGCAGGCTGGGCAGGTCGGTGATGACGTACGTGGCCGAGCCGAGGGTGCCATCGGGGTTTCGGTCGCGGTCCCGCCGCAGGAAGCCGTAACGCTCCAGCTCCTTCAGCCCACTCGCCACCGCGTCCACGCCCTCGCGGCCGCGGCGGGCCAGGTCCGAGACCGTCATGTGCCAGCCGTCGCGGTCGGTGCTGACCAGCCCGAACAGCCCCTTCACCTTGAAGGACATGCGGCCGTCGCGGAACAGGCCGTTGGCGATCTGGGTGAACTGATCGCCGGCCATCACGCCGCGACGGACCCGTGCTCCGTTCACCGCGCGACCCGCAGTGCGCCGGAGCGGCCCGCGCCGCTCGCGGACGCGAGACGGCCGGCGCCGGCGCGCGAGGGGACATGCGTGAAGTCCATGGAGGCAGCTCACCCGCCGACACCGACCAGGACGGCAGCCACAACCCCCGACCACCCATCACGATCCGGCACCATACGAGCCGGGCCGCCAGGGTCGGGTTCGTGATCGGCCCCGACCAGCCGCCGGGCAGGCGCCACGCAGGCGACGCGCGAGCGGCGCGCAAGCGGCGCAGGCGACGCGCGGCGCTCATGACCACAGGGTGGTGGGCGATCGGTCGCGGCCGGCTCGCGCGCGCATCCGACCGTGCAGGTCGTCCCGGAGACGTCCACCGCGCCCCGAGCTGTATGCGGTGACGGCAGCGAATCCGCTCCGAAGGAGCTGCGGCGTACGGCCTTGAACCCGTGACCGGCCACATCGCCTCTGCCGATCCGCGACACCCCTCTTGATCCCGGGACTGAACGAGGCCTCCGGTGAAGGCGGCCCCAGCCACCAGCCGGGCCGCGCGGCCCGCGTTGAACGTCGCTCTCATCCCCGTTGCGCAATCGGTGCGCACTGCCGGCTGCGCAGCCGTGGCCGGGGCGCTGCGCACCACGCCCCGGGTCGTGCCCAATCGACGTGCGCGCGTGACTGCGCAGCCGGGCCTGCGCCGTAGGCCTCGCGCTGCGCATCCGCCCTTCCAGTGCCCAGTCCCACCGGGGGGGCGGGAGGCGGGAGACTGCTCGTCCGCGGGATTCATCACGGTGCGCACTGCGGCGCCGGCCACCCCGGCCACCATGTGATCCCCGCCCCGAGGCGGAGCTCCCCGGGTGCGAAATGCCGCGGCCGGGTCTGCGGCCGGGTCTGTGGCCTGAGTTCTAGTGGTCGTTGCAACACCTCAGCTCAGAGGTGGCAATGGACTTCGAGATTCGTGGTGGCCGGAGGCCTCAGGGGAACAGACCGCTGGTCCGAGAACGGGAGACATACTTCCGACTTGTGGATCAAGGAATGAGCTTTGCCGAGGCTGCCAGGGCCGCCGGCATCAGCGTCCGAACCGGCGAGCGGTGGCGAAACGGACGAGGCGCATCGGGTCGGTTCAAGGCGGCGCCCCCGGTCAACGCGGCATCACCCGTCGCTGAGCCGACGCCAGTTCCTCCTTCGCGCTATCTGCGCGAGGCCGATCGCATCCACATGGCCGACCGGCTGCAGGAGAAGGCCACCATCCGGGCGATCGCCGCCGAGCTGGGCCGCAGCCCATCGACGATCAGCCGCGAAATCCGCCGCAACCGCACCGTCCTGGCCAACGGCCGCTGGCGCTACCGTCCCTTTGCCGCCCAGCGCCGAGCTGACGCCCGGCGGCCTCGCCCCAAGACCGGGAAGATCGGCCAGAACCCGGAACTGCACGACTTCATCCAGTCCCACCTGGCCCTGCGCTGGAGTCCCGAGCAGATCTGTCACGCTCTGCGCAGGCGCTTCACCCATCGGCCGGAGATGCACGTGACCCACGAGACCATCTACCAGGCCCTCTACGTCCAAGGCCGCGGTGAACTCCGCCGCAAACTAACCCAGGCTCTGCGCACCGGACGTGCCATCCGCCGTCCTCGCCGCCTGGCCGACCGGCGTCGCTCCCGCGCCGTCAAGAACATGGTCATGATCAGCGAACGGCCCGCCGAGGCAGCCGACCGCGCTGTCCCCGGGCGCTGGGAAGGCGACTTGATCGTCGGCCCCAGATCCCGCTCCGCGATCGCCACCCTGGTCGAACGCAGCACCCGCTACCTGATGCTGGTCCACCTGCCCGACGGCCACAGCGCCGCAGCCCTGCGCGACGCCCTCATCACCACCGTCAAAACCTTGCCGCCCCACCTGAAGCGATCCTTGACCTGGGATCAGGGCACCGAGATGGCCGCTCACCACGGCTTCAGCATCGCCACCAACGTCCCGGTCTACTTCTGCCATCCCGCCAGCCCCTGGCAGCGCGGCTCGAACGAGAACACCAACGGCCTGCTACGCCAGTACTTCCCCAAGGGCACCGACCTGTCCGCACACACCCCCGAGCACCTTTACGCCGTCGCCGCCGAGCTCAACAGCCGCCCCCGCAAAACGCTCGACTGGGAAACCCCAGCCGAGCGTCTGCATAAACTGCTCGCGACTTGATCAACTCACCGCGTGTTGCAACGACCCCCTGAATCCACCGTGGTCGGCCCGACCACGGCCCCCACCACGGGTTCGTGTCCCCTTCGTAATCGTGGTCGGGCCTTCATGGTCGGTGGTCGGGTCGGGGTCGGCAGGTTGTCTCGGGTCACAAGCAACACCTCGCTTTGACCTGGGAGTTCGGAATGTCTCGTGCCAAGCAGACGCCGGATGAGCAGGCTGCTCCTCCGACCGCTGCCGGGGCTCGGCTGCAGCAGATGCGGCGGCGGGTCCGCCTGGGCCACCTGGGCGCGTGGGCCGCGGTGGCGGCCGGCCCGATCGCGCTGGCCCTCACCGTGGCCACGCCAGCGACCCTGGTCCCTACCGCCCCCGCGACCCAGCCGGCCACCGTGAAGACGGCCGCGGCGGCCGATCCGGCCGGGTACGCCACGGTGTTCCTCGACGCTTGGCTGCGCAGCCGTGCGGGCGCCGAGAGCAGTACGCAGGCCCGGCTTGCGCAATCGCTGGGCCCGGACGCCGGTCTTCCCGAGTCCTGGAATGCGCAGCCCGAGCCGGAGTCGGTCGTGGCGGTGCGCAGTGCACAGCAGACCGGCGAGGCATGGTCGGTGACACTTGCTGCGCAGTACGCCGACGGACCGGTGCGCTACTACGCCGTGCCGGTCGCCGCCGATCGCGAGGGCGCCTCGTTCACGGTGGCCGGTGCGCCGGGCGTGGTGGCCGGTCCGGCCCGGGCCGAGGTGGCAAAGTCGTCGTACGGCGTGACGATCCCGGAGGGTGATCTGTCCTCCGCCGTCGGGGAGTTCCTCGCCGCCTACCTGACCGGTACCGGAGATGGGGATCTCTGAATTCGGCCAGGACCGCTCGTCGCCTCACTCGGTCCGGCGTTCAACGGAGTGAGGACCTTCAACGAGTACGGCGCGTGTTTCCGGCCGGGGCCACCGACTCGTGGAGTGCGGGGGGGGTGTTGGACGGCCAAGGGGGCCATGGGGGCCCCACGCAGCAGCCGTCTACGCTCTCCGCATGCAGCGCAGCGACGTCACGCGGGACGACGGCACGTGGGTGGGCCTGTCCCTGGACGTACACGACCGCCACCCGCCGGGGCTGCGCGTGTTCAGCGCCGGCCCGCGACTGTTGGTCTCCCAGCCGTCGCGGCCTGTGTTGCTCGCCGTTGTCGACGAGCCACTCCAGGGCGTGGACTTCTGGCGCACCGACGAGTACCGCTCCTTCGTCCCGCCCTTGCGCGCCGATGTGGGACGCGCCCTGGCGGGCAGCCCGGAACGGTGGGCTCACCGCTTTGCCCAGTACCTCATCGACTCACCAGCCAGCCCGTTGCATGAGGGCCGGTGGCTACTCTCGTGCGACAGTCCGCTCCTGCGCTGGCGCCACGCCGACACCTCGCATGCCAAGTACTGGAGCTCGATGCTCGTCGACGGCCATCCAGACGGATACATCGACTGGTTCGTCCATTCGCATTCGTGGGAGGTCCTTCCGCTGCGGCCAATGCCCGATGCCGACGACAGCCGGGTCAAGGCGTACCGCAAGCAAGCCCGTGAAGGGACACTCCCACCCGTCCTGTTGTGGTGGGTCAGTGGCCTGGACTGCCATCTGATCCTGGACGGTCACGCGCGGTTCGCCGCGGCGATCGCCGAGTCCGTCGAGCCTCCGCTACTGCAGTTGCACCGCACGGTGTCGCGCGATGACCTGGCCGCGCGCGTCAATGATGCCGTGGGCTTCTACGAGGACGAACTGGCACGCTTCGCCGAACTCCGCGCCATCCATGGCCCCACCGTCCCGGACGGCGCCGCCACCGCCGGCCCGCAGCTCGTCCGCCTCCTCCACGACCTGAACACCACGGAACAGCCGACCTGGGCCTGGCCCCTGCCCGGCGGGGAAGATCAGTGGCGTCGCATCGCACGCGAGGTGACAGCCAGCCAGGACTGGCTCCGTATCTGAGTCTTGCCGAATCTCTCCAACTAACCGTTACATCCAGGCACACCGCCGACCGCCAGGGACGCGCACACCGCAACGAAGGGTCCCTTTCCCGGGCACGGGCTCTCACACGTAGGCGAGCTCTGGCTCCAGCCGCCCTCAGCAGGCGGTCCGCGGCCGAGTTGGTCCGCCCACCTGGAGCTGGCTGGCTATCAGGCGACGTGGGGAGATCCCCTGAGCAGGTCTGGGGCCACCGCCGAGCAGGAGATGGCCGAATTCAAGGAGCGCCATCACCGGAGAGGTGGGCCGCTACCTCGCGCCCGGCGTGACGCTGTCGGCCGTCTCCCCCGCCCCGTACGCGGCGGTCTCCGTCCAGCAGATGTCCGCCGCCGAACAGGCGGCGGCCGCCGAGAAAGTGCCTGCCGACGGCACGAGGGTGCGTGTCCTCGTCCAGGCGGAAGCCCGGGACACCGGCGGCCGGTGGCCGCTGGCGTACGAGCTCACGCTGAAAGCCCGCTCCAGCCGGTGGGAAATCGCGGCGCCGGAAACCGGGACCGCCCGGGACGGCGGTGCGCGGTGAACACGGTGCACAGCGTGATGCTCGCCGGGCAGCTGGACCACCTCGGCGACTCATGGATCTCCATGTTCCAGGACTGGGCGACCAAAGGACTGCAGGCCGGCCTGATCTGCCTCGTCGTCATCCTCATGATCCAGATGCGCAGCCTCAAGGCCGGGATCGGCGCCCTCCTCCTCATGATCATCGCGCTGGGGCTGTACAACTCCCGCGAATCCCTCGCCAACATGTTCGAGGACGAGGTCAACAACCCTGCCAAGAGCGCACCCCCTGTCCCCGGCGCCGCGCATGGTCCCGGTCCGGTCGTGCGGGAGCACTCCGCCGGTGCGGGAGGCCGGCCGTGAGTTCCCTGAGTCAACCTCTATGCCGCAGCGACCGCCTCGGGAGCCCGTTTGATCTTGTTGTTGGCTTGGTGCGTGTCGGGGTCGTAGCAGGTTCCGTCGCGCCAGCAGGCCCACATCACTCGCAGCCAGGCTCGCGCGAGGATGCGGGCGGCGTGGGGGTGACGTTTCTTGTCCGCCCGGGCGTCGTTGTAGATCTTCGCGGCCCAGTCACTGGCGTGCCGGCTGTTGTCGGCGTAGCCGACGATGGCCAGGCGGGCACGGCGGTTTGCAGCGTAGCGGAAGGTCACCACACGGGACTTGCCGGACGCCCGGGTCACCGGAACGACCCCGGTCTCGGCGATGAACTGCTCGCTGGTCCGGGAGCGCTCCAGGATCGGGCCGATCTCACCGATGATCTGCCCGAGGTTGACCGTCCCGATACGGGGCATGGTCGCGAACAACTGCGCATAGGGATGGGTGGCGACCGCGTCGGCGATGGCCTCGTCCAAGGCCCGGATCGTGGCGCGGATGCTCTTGACCAGCTGGACCTGCACACGGACCAGCTGCTCGACCACGCTGTCGCTGAGCCGGGATGCCGACTTGGGCGCGGAGCGCAGACGTTCGATGAGGACGCTGCCGGGCCTCTTGCCGGAGTAGCCGCGGCGCTTGCACCAGGCTTCAAGGCGCCCTGCGGTGAGCTTGGCGGCCAAGGCCGGAGTCGGGTAGCGCTCCAAAAACGCCAGGGCAATGTCGCTGTGCAGGGTGGCGAAGACGGCCTTGCCACCGGGCCAGTGCATGTCCAGCCGGGCCGCAAGCTGGTTGACAGCGGCGATGCGGGCAGCCATGTGGTCGGCCCGCTGCCGGGTCAGGGCCTGCAGCTCCATCGTCGCCCGCTCGGTCGGCTCCAGGCGCGGCAGGAAGTGCCCGTCGGTGCGCAGATAGTCGGCGAGCTTGAGGCTGTCGCCAGCGTCCGTCTTGGCCTTGGCCGCGCCCCAGCGCGGGCGCATCGCATGGAAGGCGTTGGGGTGCACCGGCACCACTGGGTGGCCTGCGGCCAGCAGCCGGTCCACCACCAGGCCACGGGTGGTCTCGATCGCGACGGGCAAGCCCGCCGGATCGCCGTACTTGGCCAGCTTCGCCAGAGTCCGGGCGATGCCTTCCTCGGTGTGCGCGAACTCCCAGCGGTCCACGCGGGCACCGGAGTTGTCCATGACCGTCACGTCGTGGGTCTCGGTCGCCCAGTCCCAGCCGATGTACACGAAAGAAGCACCTCTGTGTCGTGCGCGAAGCACCTGCCCGGTGGTGAGGACGTCTGCCGGGAGCTCATTAATCGGCCCTCTGCGGGGCGTGTCCCTGATGCCGATCAGACGGCCTCGGCCCGGCGGGGCTGGCACAACTCACAGTGGCCGTCGAGCAGCTCGCGCGGCAAGCCATGCACCCACCGGGACCGAGAGGTCACAACCCTACTCGTGAGGGCTGCAGAAGGGATGGTCCTCTAATGAGCGCGGCCGCCGCCGGGCGGGTGGGACGCTTCTACACCGCGGCCCGCCGCCATCCCTGGGTGCTGGGGAAGGTCGCGGACTGGAAGATCCCCCTCGGCCCGTACACACCCACGCAGATCGCGGCCGCCGTCATCGGCGGCCTCCTCCTGCTCAAGACCATCAGCTGGTGGTCGATGCTGGGGCCGATCCCGATCGTGGCCTGGCTGCTGACGATCTGGGCCGTGCGCCGGCCGAAGATCCGCGGACGGGCCCCGATACAGGCCGTGCTGGGCTGGATGCTGCTGGGCCGGCAGCCACAGGGAGGCCGGATCGGCGGGCGCGCCGCCCGCGACCGTGCGCCCCACCCGCTGTTCGGCGGCTTCACCATCGAGGACACTCCCGGCCCCGCCCCCGCCATGAAGGCCGCACCATCCCCCCAGTCCGCAGATCGCATCACAGCCCGGCCTCCCGACCTGCGTCCACGCGCCTCTGTACGAAACCGGCTGCTCCTGCGGCTGCGGCAGGGCCGGCGTCGGGCGTACAGCAACTGCCCGCCCTCACCGGACACAGCCGAGGCTCAGCGGACCTAGCTGCTCCCACGCCACATCCGTCAACTCACCCCGGCCAGCCACAGGATCAATGATCAGGTACGGCTAGTCACCCATGACCCACAAGTAGCTGCCCGGCGTCGCCGCACACTCGTCGAGAAGCTCGGCAAGGTCGAGCAGAGCCGCTGTCTGCCGGTCGTCAGTACATCTCCGCATCAGGGCGGCAACTTCCTGGCGGGCGACCTGGGCTTCCTGTTCGTTGAACAGCGTGTCGCCGTACGGATCCACCCAGCCGAGCTTGCCCGAGCCATGCCGGTCGAGGGCGCTCAGCACCATCGCCAGCCCTTCGCCGTGCTCGTAAGAGCCCCGCAGCAAGGTGTCCCGGTTCGACCCCCTTCGTATGGGTCGCCCCGAGTGCAGTTCCAGCTCAATCCCCATGACCTCTCCTACAGCCTCCGACACCGAAGCTTCGCAGAGATCATTTGTCAGACAGGCCCTAGTTGCAGTAGGCGATGTCGACGCTCCCGTCGCCGTTGTCGTCGTAGCCGATATCAGCGACGTTGTCGCGCGATGTCCAGCCATAGGTTGAGGTCCCGGCGACCCGGACGTACACCCACTCGTACCCGGTGGACACGTTGTACTGGAAGCACCGGTAATAGAGCAGCGTCCCCTTTGGGACCGAGGCGACGTTGTCGCACCCTGAGTAGTAGTTGTTCTTGAGGTTGATGGCTCTTATCGTGTTTCCGGCCCCCTCGCCGTTTGAACTGGGGATCCAGGTGAAACACGAATCAGCTGAGGCCGACGACGTGGTGGCCGTGGAGACACCGAAAATCATCAGCCCGGTGGTCAGGACTGACACGAGCAGCCGCGTCAGGCGGTGATGTGAAACATTGCTCAACACGCAGGTCCCCTCTCACTCACAAATGTGGCATGAGGGTATGTGCGGCGGCTCGGTGTCGCGTCCCGCAGCGGGTGGAACTCCCGCTCCACCTCGCGCGGTAGCACCGCGGTTCGTGCAACTTCCGTGGTAGTGGTTGCTACAACTTCCGTGGTACCGCGGAAACGAAGAGGCCACCCCGCGCGGGGGCGATTGGCCTCTTCGATCTCCCGATTCAGAGGGTCAGCGTCCGCAACCTCCCGGCTTGCGCTCGCCCACGGCGACCAGCCCAGCACGCCCATGACCGCCGACCGGCCGGGATGCCGTCCTGCCACACTGGCTATGTAGCGGCTCAGGACTTCCTTGACCGTTTGTCGTCGGCAGTTGCTTGACGGCTTTCGGGTGTTGGGCAAGTTCGGTCTCAACACATCCTTGACCGTCTCGCTGTGCTGGCATGGCAGCGGAGGGGGTTCATTGATCCGGAGGCGATGTCGCAGTTCAGGTACCGGGCCGTGTGTGAGGTCCTGGGCGGATCACCGATCGGCGAGGTCGCGGAGCGATACGGAACGACCCGCCAGTCCCTGCACACGTGGCGGAAGCGGTTCGAGCAGGAGGGACTACTCGGTCTGTCGGACAGGTCTCGCCGTCCGCGGACCAGTCCGACTCGCTTGCCGGCCGCCATCGAGGCGGCGATCTGCGAAGTACGGCGGCAGCATCCGCGGTGGGGTGCTCGTCGCATCAGCCATGAGCTGGCTCAGCGGCAGGACGCCCCGGTTCCTTCACGAGCGACCGTGCACCGTGTGCTCGTCCGGAACCGGCTGATTGCGGCCCAAGTCCAAGAGCACAAGCGCAAGTACCGCAGGTGGCAGAGGGAAGCACCGATGCACTTGTGGCAGATGGACCTGGTCGGCGGGGTCATGCTCGCTGACGGGCGCGAGTGCAAGATGGTGACAGGAATCGATGACCACTCGCGCTTCGTGGTCATCTCCACCGTAGTCGCGGTTCCCACTGGTCGTGCCGTCTGCGAGGCGTTCGCCCCGGCGATGCGCCGCTACGGCGTCCCCTCAGAGGTCCTGACGGACAACGGCAAGCAGTTCACCGGGCGCCATACCAAGCCCGAGCCCGTCGAGGTGCTGTTCGAACGGGTCTGCCGGGAGAACGGGATCACGGCCCGGCGAACCAAGCCGCGCTCGCCGACGACAACCGGGAAGATCGAGCGGTTCCATCGAACCCTGCGGGAGGAGTTCCTCAACCGCGTCGCGCCGTTCGCCTCGCAGGAAGCCGCCCAGCAAGCGGTCGATGAATGGGTGGCCGCCTACAACTACCAGCGGCCCCACCAGTCGTTGGACATGGCCGTTCCAGCAAGTCGCTTCCGACCCAATGGCCCCACCCGCACCGATCCAGTCCCCGCCGCGGAGGGCGGTCTCGGCGAGGAGGAACCCGAGCCGTTCGTGATCGGTGTCATCGAGACACCGCCACCGCCTCCGGCGGGATCCGGTGCCGTCGAGTTCGAGGCCCGGGTTCCACCCAGCGGAGAGCTCACCTTGGTGCCCGGGGCCCTGAGGATCTCGCTCCCGCAGGCCATGGCCGGCCGTC
This sequence comes from Streptomyces sp. JLBG701, assembly GCF_058544905.1. Lineage (NCBI taxonomy): Bacteria > Bacillati > Actinomycetota > Actinomycetes > Kitasatosporales > Streptomycetaceae > Streptomyces > Streptomyces sp. JLBG701. Next base: position 11,071,327 of record NZ_CM178588.1, on the reverse strand, counting down.
CCCTCACGGTCTGGGCAGATCAGCGCAGCGTCCACGTCGTCATGGACGGTCACTTGATCAAGACGGTCGCCTCGCGGCTGACGCCCGAGAACCTGCGCTGGCTGACCATGCGCGGAGCCCGGCCAGCAGGGTCGCCACCAGGAGCCCCGGCTCTGCCCCGCAGCAACGGGAAGACCAGCCGACTCGTCGTCCCGGCCGGAGAGGCCGTCGAGATCGACCGTCTCGTCCACCGCGACGGACTGATCAGCGTGAAGGGAGAGGACTACCACGTCAGCAACGGCTTCGCGGGACGCAAAATCACCCTGCGCCTCGACGGGCACCTCATGCACGCCATCACCGACGACGCTCTCATCGGCACCTGGCCCTGCCCCGTGAGCCGTGACCAACTGCCTTCCCTGCGCAGAGCACGAGCCGCCGACGGGCGCCTGCCCGCTCCCGCGCTGCCGACCGGAGCCATGCGAGTGCAGCGCCGGGTGAGCGACAGCGGCCGCATCATGGTCACCCGACAGCGCCTGAAGCTCGGCAAGCGGAACGCCGACAAGCTGGTCACGGTCATCATCGAGGACACCTACTTCCGCATCCTCCACGAAGGCGAAGAGATCGCCGTCAAACAGCGCAGGGACACCGGCCCGGTCACCATGCTCCGCGTCGTCTCCAAACGCGAGGACAGCCAGAAGCAGTCAAGCATCTCCTGAGACGCACACCAGTACGTCAAGCGCCACATGACGACGAACGGTCAAACATGTCCCGAGACGACACACAGCCAGCCATCCGCGCGGGCTGCGAGGCTACCGTCTCCGAAACGGTCCACGCTCACGGCCTGCGGCATTGCCGCTACCGGGGCCTGGCGAAGACCCAATGCCGGGAAGTTATACAGGTCGACGTGGCAGATCGGCCGGTACGCCGATCGCGATGACGATCTCGGGGTTGAGGAAGGGTGGGTCTTTCCTCGTTGCGTTGTAGGCGAAGGTGGAGATCGGGCGTTTGACGCGGCGGGGCAGGATGCGGAGTCCGCGGTGTGCCGGACCCAGTTCCCGGGGGTGGAGGATGGCTCGTCTGATCCAGGGAGTTGGTGAGGTGACGGAGGTGGCTGCGGACCCGGTCGCGTTGAGGACGGTGAGGCGGGCTGTTCGCAGGGTCACAGTCAGCGAGATGCGATCGGGGTCGATGCCGGCTTGGCCGGCCGCATCGGCGGCGATGAGCCGGGCGGCCTGGTAGACGATGAGCAGGCCGAAGAGTTCCTGCCGCGCTCCGTCGAAGGTCTGCGACCGCAGGACGCGCCCGGGACCTCGGAGGGTGACCTTCAACCCGAGGTACGCGGTCTCCACCTGCCACCGCTCGTGGTAGAGCTCGGCGAGTTCGGTGGCGGGGCACTGCTCATGGTCGAGCAGGGTGGTGATCAGTCGGAGGTGGGTGGTGCGACGGTGCCGGCCGTCGGTGCGGACGGTGACGGTGGCCTCGATCATCCGCAGGGCCAGGCCCTGTGCCTGCGGCGGGATGCCGCAGCGGTGACGGGTCCAGCGGGCCAGGCGGGCGCGTTCGTTCTGGCTGGTGGCCATGGACAGGTAGGTGCCGTCGGGCAGCAGATGGAGTACCGGTGGCAGTCGGTCGGTACTGGTCCGCCACAGCAGGTGCGCGCCCGTCGCGGCGGCCGCGCAGGCCAGTGGGACTCCCTTGCTGCCGCGGTCGGCCAGTACCAGCATGCCTGGGCGCAGGGCCCGGCACAGCAGGAGGGCCTGGTCCTTCTCGGACTGCTTCCAGGGGCCGACGATCGCGTCGATCACGGTCCGGGTCCCGCATTCGACCAGCGCGGTCAGTCGCATCAACGGGAAGCCGCCCAGTCCGAACTTCCCGGCTGCCCGGCCGCAGACCGCGAGGTTCTCAGGGCTGTCGGGAACCTGGAGGCCGGTGCCGTCCCAGGCCACCACCCGCAGCCCTCTCCACCACGAACCCGATGTATCCGCGGCCGCGGCGGCCCCTTTCACCTCGTCGAACAGTGCGGCCAGCGGAGCTGAACCGACCCGCCGCCGGGCCTGCCGCAGGGCAGCCGCCGATGGATCAACAACCGGCAGCCCTGCCCCGGCGACCAGACAAGCCCACACGCCCCGGTATCCGTACTCGGTGAACAGCGCCATCGCGAGCACGAAGTACACCACCACCCGCGAGGGGAGCTTACGGATACGCAACTGCACCCTGCCGGTCTTCGCGAGGACCGCGTCCACCAGCGACGGTGTGACGACCTGAGTCAGCTCGCCCAAGTGCCCGGCGGCGAAGGACACTTCACCACCCGCGCGTGCACGCACCAGCGTGCCAGGCTGAACCATAGGGGCTCCTCGAAGAACGGTGTCTTGGTCGACTTCCGTCCTACGCGGAGCCCCGCCCCACCAGGCCGATTTCGCCGAAGAGGTTGACAACGCGCCCCAGACTCAAACTTCCCGGCATTGGGCGAAGACACATGTCCAGCACGTGCTCACAGCCGCTGGAACCAACATCATCCGCCTCAGCGAATGCTTCCCACCAGGCACTACACCGCCATCGCCGCCGCGACCACCTAGCCACTTCCAACAGCTCTGCCAAAGGCTCACAACCTAGAGATCGCCAACAGTATCCGGAAGCACGGTCAGAACCAGATTCAGATATCGCCATCAGTGGTGGGCGCAGCCGAGCCCGGCATCCCGCCGGAACCGGATGCGCCCGATGATCTACGCCAGGGTCGTCGGCCGCAGACCGGCGCGAGCACCCAACTCACCATTCACACCAGACCCGTGACCTGCGTCTTCACGATGCACACCACTCATTCGGAGAGATGTCACCATGATCGACTCTTCGATGTGTCGTTGCGTCGTCGGATGGCCCGACGATCCGTTGGGGGGGGACAGACACCCTCTCGTGCCTGCTGCTCGGCGGTGCATGCACTGATGGTGGAGCACCGTGTGCCCGTGTGCCCGTGTGCCATAACGGTAGGGCGGCCGAACAACTGTCGCGTCCCGCGGCGGGTGGAACTCCCGCTCCATCGAGGGCGGTAGCCGCGCGGATCTGCAACTTTCGCGGTAGTGGTTGCTGCAACTTCCGTGGTACCTCAGAGGGTTGATGCTTCCGCGCGTACACCGGCGTTACGCTGCGGTGGTCTTCGCCCGATTGTGGTCCAAGTGAACAGGGGGGCCTGTGGGGTTCCGGCTGCTGCGTCTCGTCATCGCCTTCGGCGTGCTCATGCTCGCGATCGGGCTGGGCATGGTCGTGGACGGCAACCTCGGGAGAGGCCTTCCGCTGTTCGTCGCCGGGCTCCTGCTCGCCGGTGCGCCGACTGGCCTGCTCATTCGTCACGTCCGTGAGAACTGGACGACCGGCTACAGACCCTCACCCGCTATGGCGGACCCAGCGCTGCGGCGCACCTTCCGCAATGTCGGCGTGTCCGTCATCGTCTCAAGCGCGCTGTGGTTCGTCGCGGCCTTCGTGGTCCTCGTCGCCTTCTACCGGAGCGGCGACGACGACGGGGCCAGCGCCGGGGCCATCGCCGGCACCATGGTGCTGGGATGCTTCTTCGCCGGGCTGCCGACGCTGCTCGGCAGCCAGTTCCTCCGGTGCGGACAACTGCTGCTGCACGGCGACACCCACGGCATTGGCGGGGGCATGCGACTCGGCTGGATCGTCGTCGTCCTCGGCGGTCTCGTCACCGCTGGCTCCCTGTCCGACGGCCGCATCGAAATCGGGCTCTTCACCGGCACCCTGGTGGCAGTCGCGCTAGTTCACAATCTCTGGTTGCGTGCCCTGAACACCCGAGTCCTCCAGTACGAGCGCACAGTGCGTGCGCATTCCTCTCCGGGTATCTCCTCGACCTAATGAGGCCCGCGCAACGTGAAGTTCGCCGGTCAGGGATCTGGTGTGAGGAGCGGGCAGGGTACTCATGCTGAAACCGGCGAGCCGTGCAACGCCCACGACCGGTACCGCGCGGGCAGCATCCTCCAGGGCCATGCCGTCGCCCTGAACGGCCGTGTGACGTATGACGCACGTACCACAGGATCAGTACGCGGGAGACGGCGGTCGACCCCCTGCTCCTCGCGCCGAGGCGCCGCGACGGCTGCCCGTCGTCACGCGATGCCCGGCCGAAAGGTGTCGCTCAAGTGCGTGGACCGCAGCATGCAACGGCCAGTTTGAGCCGTTGCTTTGTTATTGCCATGACAAATCTGTGCGCGTGATGCCACGCTGCTGGGCGAAATGCTCACCGAGCACTCACATCCCCCTCACCCTTCCTCCTCTCCAGGGCACGGTGGCACCTTGTGCCGTGCGCAGTTCACCCGCGCCCCGCCGGACGGCCGCACCCCGGCCCGACCCGCTCTCCCGGACTCCCCCGAGTCCGATCACCCCCATAAGGAGAACGCCTTGACCCGGCATGACCGTTATCCCCACCACCCCAGATACACCGCGGCCCTGGTGCTCACCGCAGTCGGCACACTGCTGGCGGCCGGTATGCAGACCGGCGCCGCCTCCGCAGCTCCCGACCGCCACGCCCAGCCGAAAATCCTGGCCACCCATCGGGCCGGAGCGGCCCCGGCCGCTCTGTCGCCGGCGAAGCACGCCGCCCTCGTCGGGAACGCGGCCACGGCCGCCGATAGCACGGCGAAGAGCCTCGGCTTCGGGGCCAAGGAGAAGCTCGTCGTCAAGGACGTCACGCAGGACGCCGACGGCACCACCCACACCCGCTACGAGCGGACTTACGCCGGGCTGCCCGTCCTCGGCGGTGACCTGGTCGTCCACGCCAAGAGCGGCCGCCTCACGGTGTCGAGGGCCGCGAAAGCCGACCTGGCCCTGCCGGACATCACCCCGAACGTGTCGTCGGCCACGGTGAAGGCCAAGGCACTCGCGACCGCGGTGATGACGGGCGGCGAACAGGCCAGGCTCGACGACGCGCCGCGGCTCGTCGTCTGGGCAGCCGGTGCCAAGCCCGTTCTCGCCTGGGAGGCGGTGATCGGCGGCTTCCAGGACGACGGAACACCCAGCGAACTCCATGTGATCACCGACGCCGACTCGGGCAAGGCCCTGTTCCGCTACCAGGGCATCGAAACGGGCACCGGCACGGGCCAGTTCAACGGAACGGTTCCCCTCGGCACCACGCCCGACGGCTCGACGTACCAACTCCTCGACGGCGACCGCGCCGGACACCGCACCTACGACCTGAACCAGGGCACCTCCGGCACAGGCACGCTCTTCACGGATGACAACGATGTCTGGGGCGACGGGACCCCGAGCAACCGTCAGACCGCGGGCGTCGACGTCGCCTTCGGCGCCGCGGCCACCTGGGACTACTACAAAGACGTCTTCGGCCGCAACGGCATACGCAACGACGGAGTGGCCGCCTACAGCAGAGCCCACTACGGCAACAACTACGTCAACGCCTTCTGGTCCGACACCTGCTTCTGCATGACCTACGGCGACGGCTCCGGCAACACCCACCCGTTGACGGCGCTGGACGTGGCCGCGCACGAGATGACCCACGGCGTCACCGCCGCGACCACCGGCCTCACCTACTCCGGTGAGTCGGGCGGCCTCAACGAGGCCACCTCGGACATCTTCGCCGCCGCGGTGGAGTTCCACGAGAACCTGCCCGCCGACGTCCCCGACTACCTGGTCGGCGAGAAGATCGACATCAACGGCAACGGCACACCGCTGCGTTACATGGACAAACCCTCCAAGGACGGCGCGTCCCGCGACTACTGGAGTTCGACGCTCGGCAGCGTCGACGTCCACTACTCCTCGGGCCCGGCGAACCACCTCTTCTACCTGCTGTCCGAGGGCAGCGGCGCGAAGACCGTCAACGGGGTCACCTACGACAGTCCCACCTCCGACGGCCAGCCCGTCACCGGCATCGGCATCGACAACGCCCAGAAGGTCTGGTACCGGGCGCTCACCACATACATGACCTCGTCCACGAACTACGCGGGTGCCCGCACCGCGACGCTGCAGGCAGCGGCGGATCTCTTCGGCGCCTACAGCCCCTCCTACCTCGCCGTGGCCGACGCGTGGGCGGCGATCAACGTCGGCAACCGGATCGCGCTCGGCGTCAACGTGGCCCCGATCGCCGGCCAACTCAGCGGAGTCGGACAGGCCGTGTCCCTGCAGACGGACGCGTACACCACCAACTCCGGTGCGGGACTGACCTATTCCGCCACGGGTCTGCCGGACGGACTGACCATCAGCGACACCGGTCTGATCTCCGGCATCCCGACCACCCTCGGGACCAGTGACGTCACGGTGACCGTCACCGATGACACGGGTGCGTCCGCCACCGTCGGCTTCACCTGGCGGGTGGCCGACATCTACGCCAGCGCCACTCGCGTCGACATCCCCGACGCCGGCGCCGCCGTGGAGTCCCCGATCACGGTCACCGGCCGGACCGGCAACGCCTCGGCCACCACCCAGGTCTACGTCAAGATCGTCCACACTTACCGGGGCGACCTGAGTGTCGGTCTCGTCGGACCGGACGGAACCCTCTACTCACTACTGAACCGCAGCGGCGGCTCCGCCGACAACGTCGACCAGACCTTCACCGTCGACGCCTCCGCCCAGCCCGTTGCCGGCACCTGGAAGCTGCGGGTGCAGGACCACGATGCGATCGACGTCGGCTACATCGAACAGTGGCAGCTCACCCCCTGAGCCGGCCTACCCAGCCCCCTGTTTCCGAGGTTCACCGCTTCAGGTCTTGTGACTGAACGCCCGAGTCACCCGCTGAGCCCTCCCGTCTGCCGGACCTGCGATTCGGCAGGGGGCTCAGCGGACCCTGGGCCGGGACCTCGCCGTGAGCGCTGCGTGTCGATGACCTACTTCCCGCGAACGCCGTTGCCGTTCACCTCAGCAGCCGCCCGATGGTGCGGCTGCTGTTCGCGGCGAGCTGTGCCGTCGGAAGCATCCGCGGGTCAGCCGGTGACGAAGACCGGGTCCAGGGTCTGCCACCAGCGGGTGATCGCCGTGGCGTCGGAGTACCCGACCTGGAAGAGCGCGGACCGGTCGCAGTACGTGCAGGTGATGAGGTACCGCCCGCTGGCGAGGGTGAAGCAGGCCATGTCGCCCGTGGGCAGGGTGGAGCCCCTCTCGTGCCAGGAGCCGTGGACGTTCCGGCTCACGTCGCAGTTGCCCAGTGGGAGCCCCGAGGTGTAAGTCCGGCACGCGGCTTCGCGCTTGCTCTTGGACGGATACATCACGATATCCGCCTTCATGGTGACGTCTTCCGTGTGACGGGGAGAACTGAGTGGCCGTTGACACCCAGTCACTGGTTTCCTGACATGCTTTTGTCCCCTCGCCCTTTCGGCTTCAGGTAAGTCATTGGCCCAGGAACCTCCTTCCGAGTTCCTCCCGGATAATCCGGGGATACAACAGAGCGCCACGTGGCGCACAACGTCCGCTCCACCACTCAACGCTGCGGGCTGGGCACGGTCGACTCAACGAAGTAACCGCCCACGGAGACTGCTGGCCCGGCGGCGACAGCGGCGGCGTAGGACCGATCCGCAACGCGCGCGAACTGCCGGGTCCGCCGATTCGCTCCACCATCGGCGTAGCGCAGATAGTGCTCCCGTGAGTTACTCCAATGGTCCCGCGCCGTCTGCCCTTGGAAATGCAGCTCGAATGTCCTGATCAACTGGGCGTCTGTCATCAGGCCGAACGAGTACGTCTTTTCCCAGTCCTGGATGATGAGGTTGGTGTACACGATGCGCCGCCATTCGTCCGACGTCATCGGAACGGACGGAGGCTCCCAGCAGGTGAGGAACTCCGACTTCGTCAGCGACAGCAGGAGCAATTCCCGGTGCGCGGTCCAGGTCGTCTCTTCGGTGGCGATGCGGGTCTGCCGGGACTGGTAAGCCAACGAGGCCGCAACTCCGGCCAGAGCGCCCGCGGACAATATGACCGACAGAGCCCCATACGCCTGGCTGATCTGGCTCAACTTAGCCCAGTCCGCGTCCTTCGGCCCCACCGCCATGAGGAGGAACGGAGTCATCAGCACAAGCCCAAGCGCCGCCGCAACCACTGCGGCTATCCACACAATCCTCCCCACGGACATCCTCGCTCGCACCGCGTCCTCCCCCGTCCCGGGCTCCCATCAGCTCTCCATGCCACGCCGCTCCGGTCGTACTACCCAACCCGTGCCCACTCAAGAGCCCCAGCACAAGCACCCGCTGAGAACTCGAGGCAACTCGCCATGCAGCGACGTCGACCGATGCTGGCAGTCCTTCCTCCGACGTTTCGACCTGCAGCACACATTTCGCCTGTTCAAGCAGACGCTCGGGGGACCAAGCCCCGGCTCCGCTGCTCGGAGGCGGCCGACCGGTGGACGTGGCTGGTGATCGCCGCCTATGCCCAACTCCGGCTCGCCCGACCGCTGGCCGCCGATCTCCGGCACCCCTGGGAGAAGCCGGCCGAACCGAACAAACCCCCGCCCGAGTCCGGCGCGGGTTCAGGAACCTGCGCACGAAGACCGGCTCCCCAGTCGGTGCACCAAAACCTTCCCGTCCGGGTCCAGGTCGGCCGCTTGGCTCGAAAACCCGGCGTCCGGCGCCGCAGCACACCGTCGGACGACTGCTTGCCACCGGCGAGACGTCCTCCGACCAGCTCAGTGAGTGTTTGAGAACAGACCAGATTCCGAGGAGCAGCGCTGTCAGTGGGCTATGCCAGGGTGTGCGTCGTGGACGAACTGGTGGAGCGTGTCGATGATCAGGATCGTGTCCTGGGGGTGGTCAGCCGTCGGCAGGCAGTTCGGGAGGGTTGGCTGCACCGGGTCGCCGTGACGGTGTGTCGTGGTGAGGGTGGGCGGATCCTTGTTACCCGGCGGTCGGAGCAGCTGTCGCGCTTCCCCGGGCTCTATGAGGTCGTGGTCGGTGGCGCCGTTGGTGTCGGTGAGGCCTATGAGCAGGCTGCCGCGCGGGAACTGGCCGAAGAGCTGGGCGTTCGTGTGCTGCCGCGCTTGCTGTTCACGTTCCTCAACCGCAGCGGTTTGAGCCCTCACTGGCTCGGCGTGCACGAAGCCGCGGTGCCGTACGCCGTGGCCGCTGATCCTGATGAGATAGCTTGGCATGGCTGGCTGACCGAGCCAGAGCTGCGGTCGGCCCTGCTGGAGTGACGCTTCACCCCTGACAGCCACGAAGCCTTCAGCCGGTATCTCGCATTCGGCTCCGTCTCAGAAATGCAAGGTCGTAGGCAGGGTGATGCCTAGCGATCTGTCTCTGGGAGCGGGCACGATGAACGTCCACGGATGCTCAGGGAGCTGTCCAAGCCCATGCTCTCCATGTGGTCACGTGGTCTTCTTTGACCAGTCAACTTGGGGCCTCTCGCGCGTGAGTCGTCGGGTCATCAGGTGGATGAGGGGTCATGTCCCGCGGGGTGGTGTAGTCACGGCAGCTGTTTCGGTTCCGGATGTGGGGTGATCTGTGGTTCGGGCGGGGTTGGCTGGGTGGTGAAGAGCTCAGCCATGGAGGCTTCGGAGAGGTAGCGACGGTCGAAGCCCTGCCACTCGTCGTGGAGTTCGGCCAGCACCGCAGCGGCGAGCCGGTCCAGGGCCGCGGGGTTGGGAAAGACCTGGACGACGTCAGCCCGCCGTTTGATCTCCCGGTTCAGCCGCTCCAGCGGGTTGGTGGACCAGATCTTCTTCCAGTGCGCCGGCGGGAAGTCGGCGAACGCGGTGATGTCTGCTGCGGCGTCCAGCAGCATCTTCTTGACCTGTGGGAATTGCCGTCCGAGCCTGTCGGCGACCACGTTCACCTGGGTGCGGACCTGCTCGCCGGTGGTCTGCGCGAAGATGGTGCGGATGGTGGCGGCGACTATCTCTCCTGAGCCCCGCTCGATCACCGAGAACACGTCCCGGACGAAGTGAAGCCGTCAAGGAACAACCCGTTGCTTTCATAGGACAAGCCCGTTGCTCTGGTATGAGCTTCGCCGACGATGTTCTGGACCAGCTCGCGCTGCGGTTCCAGGTCGTGTTGCCGCATCTGAATGAGCGTCAGCGGCGTCTGATGCTGGCGCAGGAGGCGCGATTGCTCGGCCACGGTGGGGTACGGGCCGTGGCGCGGCTGGCCGGGGTGAGCGAGACGACGGTTCGCAACGGTGTGTTCGAGCTGGAGGCCGGTGGGGATCCGTTGCGGGACGGCTGTGTTCGGCGTCCCGGGGGTGGCCGCAAGCCCGTCGAGGAACAGGATCCTTCTCTGGTTCCGGCGTTGTTGCAGCTGGTGGAGCCGGACGAGCGGGGCGATCCGATGTCGCCGCTGCGCTGGACGACCAAGTCCTTGCGCAACCTCGCCGAGGAGCTGACCGGGCAAGGGCATCGGGTCTCCGCTCCTACCGTCGGCCGGCTGCTGAAGGGGCAGGGTTTCAGTCTGCAGGTCAGCGCCAAGACGCTGGAGGGCAAGCAACACCCCGATCGGGACGCGCAGTTCCGCTATATCAACGAACAGGTCAAGGAGTGCCAGTCCGGCGGTCAGCCGGTGATCAGCATCGATGCCAAGAAGAAGGAGCAGCTGGGACAGCTGCCGACCCCCGGGCGGCAATGGCGCCCCGCCGGGGATCCGGTGCAGGTGGAGGACCACAGCTTCTACTTCATCGGTCCCGACGTCGAGGTGGCGATACCCTTCGGCATCTACGATCTGGCCCGCGACAGCGGCTGGGTGAACGTCGGCACCGATCACGACACCTCGGTGTTCGCCGTCGAGTCGATCCGCCGCTGGTGGCGGGCCCGTGGCCGGGTTGACTACCCGGATGCCGGCCGGTTGCTGATCACCGCGGACTGCGGAGGGTCCAACAGCTACCGCTACCGGCTATGGAAGGCCGAACTCGCCGCGTTCGCCGCCCAGACGGGCCTCACGGTGAGCGTCTGTCACTTCCCGCCGGGCACCCAATGCCGTTGTTTGACTACTGAATCATCGCCGGTTGCAGCGTGATGATTCTGGCGGACACCTTGCGAACTGGGGTGGGCTGCCAGTCCTTTGGCCGGTAGGAGTACTGGGCGTGTGGCCGTTTCAGGAATCGGTCAGTCTGGCACAGGCGCCTTGGACCGTTGTCGAGTTTCCGGCGGATCTTCACGGCCAGCATGGCCATGAACTTCCTGAGCTTGGACGGTGTGTCGGCATGCTGGCGGATCACGCTGCGACGGGCGTGCTTGAGGACCTTCACGAACGAGATACGGTCCGGATCGATACCGTGGTCCCCGGCGAGCTGGGTGATGACGCTCGTCAGGCAGTGGTGCACGACGAGGTGCGCCCACACTTCCTGTCTGGCCAGCTCCGGATCGGCCGACCGCAGCACAGCCTGCCGACCGCGCTGGAAGGTCTTGATCTGCCGGTACGAAGCCTCCACCTCCCACCTTTCGTGATAAAGGGGCGCTAACTCGGCCGCGGGATAGGCGACCGTGTCGAACAGGTCAGTCAGCAGCCGGATCACCTCGCCGCCGTCGACCTGGTACTCGATCACGCGAACCAGCACACCGCCCGGATGCGTACCCTTCTGCCCGGCAAGATTCATCCGGGCCAGATAGGTGCCGTCGGGCAGACGCCGCACCGGCCGGCGAGCGACGCAGGACCGCGCCCGCAACAGCAGGTGCGCATCAGCACCGGTATATGCCTTCCACAACTCCACTCCGGGAAAGCCCCGGTCCATGATTACGAGCATTCCGGCGGCCGAGGAGGCCATCGCGACGGCCAGGTCGCGCTCGCCGCGATTGAACCCGCCCACCCGCGCGTCGATGGCCGTATGGGTACCGGTCTCGGTCAGCGTCACGGCCCGGATCTGCGGGAACCCTCCGGGTTTGCCGCACCAGCCCCTCGGCCCGCCAACAGCGCGGCGGTTGGCTTCGTTGTCCGGTACGTCCAGCAGGAATCCGTCCACCGCCGCGAGACGCATCCCCCGGTAGAAGGATCCCGCCAGCTCCGCGGGAGCCACCGGCCCGGCCAGGCGGTGGAACAACGTCCGCAGCACATCAGGACCCAACCGTTCCCGAGCCCGGGTGAACGATGCCCTGTTCGGGATGTGCTCGCTCAACTCCGGGATACCGCCGGCCAGATGCTCGGCCACATCGTCGTAGGAGTCCTGGTGGAACAGCGCCAGGGCAAGCGAGAAATAGACCATGAAGCGGGCCGGCAGCGCACCCGGCCTACGGTCGCGTTTACGACACTCCGCCAGGACCTCGTCCACCAGCTCCGGCGTCACCCACCTCGTGACCACTCCCAGCCGCACTCGCTCCGATATCCCCGCCCATGGATGCATACCCAGCACAACGGCCCGACGGCTAACCCGTCACGGAACTGGATGAACCCTCATGCAACGGCATTGGGTGCCCGGCGGGAAGTGACAGACGCTCACCGTGAGGCCCGTCTGGGCGGCGAACGCGGCGAGTTCGGCCTTCCATAGCCGGTAGCGGTAGCTGTTGGACCCTCCGCAGTCCGCGGTGATCAGCAACCGGCCGGCATCCGGGTAGTCAACCCGGCCACGGGCCCGCCACCAGCGGCGGATCGACTCGACGGCGAACACCGAGGTGTCGTGATCGGTGCCGACGTTCACCCAGCCGCTGTCGCGGGCCAGATCGTAGATGCCGAAGGGTATCGCCACCTCGACGTCGGGACCGATGAAGTAGAAGCTGTGGTCCTCCACCTGCACCGGATCCCCGGCGGGGCGCCATTGCCGCCCGGGGGTCGGCAGCTGTCCCAGCTGCTCCTTCTTCTTGGCATCGATGCTGATCACCGGCTGACCGCCGGACTGGCACTCCTTGACCTGTTCGTTGATATAGCGGAACTGCGCGTCCCGATCGGGGTGTTGCTTGCCCTCCAGCGTCTTGGCGCTGACCTGCAGACTGAAACCCTGCCCCTTCAGCAGCCGGCCGACGGTAGGAGCGGAGACCCGATGCCCTTGCCCGGTCAGCTCCTCGGCGAGGTTGCGCAAGGACTTGGTCGTCCAGCGCAGCGGCGACATCGGATCGCCCCGCTCGTCCGGCTCCACCAGCAGGATGGTGAGCGGACTCTTCGGCGAGCCGGTGACCGCGCCGATCACCACTTCCGACGTGATGCGGGACCACTGGTGGAGTGTCGGTATTCGAGAGTTGCAGTATTCGCCCGCAGGGCGAGCAGCCCCGCACCCGGATCACCCCTGCGGCTGCGAGTACGACGACACCCCGACCGTCTGCTCGATCTGCCAGTGGGCAGCCGAACCTGCTGGCGTTCAACAACGCGCCAACCGGCTGACCATCTCCCTACAGAAGGCCGCGCTGTTCGTCGTCGGCCCAATCGGTAACCGGGCGCCGCCGGCAGGCACCCGTTGATCCGCCGGACACACTGCCTAGCCCGCCCTAAAAGGCGTTGTCCAGCGTCAGGGTGAGCTCGGCGATCCGCCACCCAGCGTCGGACCGGCGCAGGCCGAACGTGTAGACCCCGGTCGAGATCATCTGGATGCTCTCGCCGGTGTTCCTCGTCTGCACCAGATAGGCCCGCACCTCAGCGGTGGTGGCGTCCGTCGTCGTGACCACGACATTGGCCAGGTGGTGCCGCATCCTTCCGGTCTGGGCCGTGTGCCCGTCACGGACGAAGTCGAGCACCGCCGCGCGTCCAGCGACCGGGCCGAGCACTCCCTGTCCGGGCATCGTGAAGGTCCAGGTGGTGTCTTCGGTCAGGACCGCTTCCAGCTCGGGCACATTCAGCTCGTCCAGGGCGTGGGCGTAGTTCGCCACCGCCTGCTGGAGTTCGGCGATCACGAGACCACCGTCAGCACGATCTTGCCTTGAAGATGGCCCTGCGCGGCTCGCGTGTGTGCGCTGCCCGCCTCGGGCAGCGGGTAAGTGCTGTCCACCCCGACCTGGAGCTTGCCCTCGTCGAACAGGCGCCCGATCTCGGCGAGCTGGGGGCCGTTGGAACGCACCTGAATGTTCGAGACGGTGATGCCCAGACTCGCCGTCTCTTCCGGGTCGTACTGGGCGAAGAACACCGGAAGCATGGTGCCGCCGCGCTTGAGCACGGTCAGAAAGCGTGAGCTGTCCGGGCCCCCGACGGTGTCGATCACCAGGTCGACACCGCTGACCACGTCCGCGGCCTGCGTCCTGGTGTAGTCGATGAACTCATCGGCGCCGAGCTTGCGCAGGAACTGCTCGTGCCGGCCCGAGGCCACCGCGATTACGTGTGCCCCCTTCCATTTCGCCAACTGCACCGCGAAGTGGCCCACTCCACCGGCGGCCCCGATGACCAGCACGGTCATCCCTGGCGTGATCGGCACCGGCTGGTGCACCTGGCCGGTGAAAGGAGACGGCACGTCGTGGCCGAGATCAACCAGGTACTGCCAGGCCGTAAGCACGGCCATCGGCGCCCCAGCCGCCTGCACGTAGTCGATACCGGCCGGCTTGTGAGCCAGGTCCGAAGCCGGCGCGGCCACGTACTCGGCGTACGTCCGACCGTCGAATCCGGGGAACCGCAGCATGCCGAAGACCTCGTCACCGACGGCGAACCCCAGCACGTCCGGAGCGACCGCCTGAACCACGCCCGACATGTCCGTTCCGGGGATCAGAGGGAACTCCAGAGCCGGCCTCATCTCGGCCGGCATGACCTTCATCCCCTCACGCAGGTACCAGTCCGGCGGGTTGATGCCCGCCGCGTGCACCCGGACGAGCACCTCGCCCGGGCCGATCTCGGGAACCGGCACCTCGTCATACTGCAAAACTTCCGGCCCGCCCGCTTCGTGGAACTGGATCGCCTTCATCGCGCCTGTCGCTTTCCTGGGGAAACGTTGCTCCTTCAGTCAAGGCCCAGGACGGCATGGCCGTCCAAGACCGGTTCGGCAACCTGATCATTCCGAAACGGCATGACACGTACGCTGGAAGGATGAACGATCTCGGACAGGACCTGGAACTGCGGCTGGTGCGCTACTTCACCGTGGTGGCGGCGCACCAGCACTTCGGCCGGGCCGCCGCCGACTTGCACGTGGCCCAGCCGGCGCTGAGCCGCCAGATCCAACGGCTCGAGAAGTATCTCGGCGCACGGCTGCTGGACCGCACACCCCAGGGCACCCGGCTCACTCCGGCCGGCCAGAGATTCCTCCCCCGGGCCCAAGCCCTGCTGCAGGCCGCCCGCCAGGCCGAGCTGGCCGTGCGTGAACAAGCCGAGACCGAACGAATCGCCATCGGCTACGTCGAAGACCTGGTGATCACTGCCGCCGTACGAGAACTGCGCCGTCGTTATCCGGACGCCGAGATCGCCACCCGGTACCTGAGCTGCCGCGACGTCGGGGCGCTGTCCGACAAGCGCGTCGACGCCCTGATCGCGCGGGCTCCGCTGCCGTTCGCCGCCGACGACGTGTTCACCACCCCGCTGTACGAGGAGCCCCGGATGCTCGCGGTCCCGCGTGGCCATCCCTTGGCCGACCGCGCGTCGGTGACCGCGGAAGAACTGGCGGGCGAGGAGGCGGCGCCGTGCGCGTTCGAGACTGCGGACTGGACTTCCTACCGGATCCTCGGGGCCGGCGTGCCGCCGATCGAGAGCTACGAGGACAAGCTCGAACTCGTCGCGAGTGGCAGGGCGATCGCCGTGCTACCGGTCGGCGATCGGCGTAGCTCTCTGCGTCCCGACCTCGTCACCATCCCGATCGAGGACGCTCCCCCCAGCCAGGTCGTCCTGGTCAGCCGCAAGGGCGACCCGAATCCGATGACCAGGAATCTCCGGCTGGCTGCCAAGACCGTCCTGACCGCCCCGGCAGCTTGACCGGCACCAGCCGACCCGCTTGGCGCTGAACTGCACCAAGCGGGGCTCACGCGCGCCGTGTTCGTCGCGCATCTGCCGGTATCGCTCGGGGATACGTTGTGCCGGCTCAGCGTCCGACCCTTTGGAACGGCGATCAAACACGCCGTCTCGACCAGGAACCGTTGCCGTATCGCGTGAGGGTGCAGGCAAGCTTCAGATCCGACCAGGTCAACACGCACGTATTGTTCACTGAGCGTTTGGTCCGGTGATTCGTGCTTGGTCCCGGGTCAGGTTCCGCGCCAGTTCAGGGTGGCTTCGCCGGTGAGTCTGCGGGCCATGGGGTCGATCATCGCGAGCTGGGTCATGGCTTCGGAGCGGTGTGGGTGGCGTTCGTAGTCGCGGGCGAGGCGTCGGTGGTGCATGAGCCAGCCGATGCTGCGCTCGATGGTCCACCGTCTCGGGATGATCGTGAACCCGCGGGCGCCGGGCGGGCGTTGGACGGGGTGGACGTCGATGCCGAGGCGGGCCCCGTGGTCGATGGCGGTGTTGCGATAACCGGCATCGACCCAGGCTTTGCGGATGTGGGGGTGGGCGGCGGCGATGCGGGACAGCAGGGTCACGCCGGCTGCGGTGTCGGAGACGCTGGCGGCGGTGACCAGCACGGTCAGCAGCAGGCCGAGGGTGTCGCAGCCGAGGTGGCGCTTGCGCCCGATGATCCGTTTCCCGGCATCGGTCCCTTGCTCGGCGCGGGGCACATTGGCGGAGGTTTTGATGGTCTGGGAGTCCAGCACGCAGGCCGACGGCTCCGCGCCTCGGCCCTCGGCTTCGCGGACCAGGCGCCGCAGCAGGCCGGTGAGCTGCTCGAAGACGCCGTCTTGTTGCCACTTGGCGAAGTACCCGTACACCGTGGCCCACGGGGCGAAGTCGTGCGGGAGACAGCGCCAGGGGATGCCGGTGCGGTCCACGTACAGGATGGCGTTCATGATCTGGCGCAGGTCGTGTTCGGGCGGTCGGCCGATGGCCAGTGCGCGGGCGCGGCGCTGGTCCCGCCAGGACGTCAGGACGGGCTCGATCAGTTCCCAGCGCGCGTCCGACAGGTCGCTGGGATAGGGGCCGTGCAGAGTCATGTTTGCGAAGTAGCCCGCTGCGGCCGGCCCCGCCAGCGGTCAAAAGGCGGCGCTCGGGGGCGTGTTGGGAGCAGACAGGAGCAGCCGGAACGAAACGATCCCCAGGCGTCGCGGGCGGGTCGACTGCCCCATCAAGCACAGCAGCCCCGGCGTTGCAGGACTCTGGAAACGACACCAACTCGACCGAGACCGGACCAAACGCTCAGTTAGAGGGTGCTTTCTCCCGTTGTTTCATCCCTGGATGCGGCTTTGATCCGGTGATGTCGGGTCGCGCCAGGAGACGGTTGCCTCGCCGGTGAGGCGGCAGGCCATCAGGTCGGACATGACCAGGTGGATCATGGCTTCGGAGCGGGCCGGGAGGGTCTCGTAGTCGCGGGCCAGGCGGCGGCGGAGCATCAGCCAGCCGTACGTCCGCTCGACTGCCCAGCGTTTCGGGATCGGGGTGAACCGCCTGGTCCCGGAGGTGCGGGTGGTGATTTCCATTCGGGGGGTATGTGCCGGGGTGGCAGAACGGCACTCGCGTGCTGCACCGAGGCCATCAGCATCGCGCTGCGGCACACCCCTGTCGGGAAGGTGAACGGTCCACTGCTGGAGAGGGTGCGAGCCGTACACCGAGCGTCGATGGCCGACTATCTCGTCGCCCACCATCGCGAACTCGTCGCCTCTGCAGACGAGTTGGCCGATCCCTTCCGCGAGCACACTCTCCAGGAGCAGTTCGACCAGGTGGGCCGACAGCTACTGCTCACTCTCGGCCTTGAGCTGACCCACCACCGCACAGATCGGCGCCCGGGATGATCCTGGGCCACGCTGAGAGGCGTGCGAGGTGAACGCTTTCGCGATCGCCACGCCGAGCGGGACTCTGGAGATCACAGGCGCGATCCTGCCAGCACCCTGACACCCCACCAGCAGCGAAAACACCCTGGCCTGACATGCCGTCACTGACACCAATCCACTGGCACCAAACCGGCACATCGCACCGGTCTGTTAAGAGGGGAACCTATGACCGCGCGTGGCCGCGCACCACATCTGCAACACAGAATTTCGCATTGCACAACACAGCCGTTCCCGGGGCGAGGAGGACGGATCCGGCAGGGGCCGAGCGGCCGGCCACCGGTGGCCGCTGCCATAGTGCCCGCATGCTTCGACGGTCATGGCTCACCCGACGTCCCGCCGCCGTGACGGGGGCTCTCGCCGCCGTCCTCGCCACGTCCTCGGCGCCCGCGACAGCCGACGGCTCCGGGCAGGTCGCGTTGCGGTTCGAAACCCCGGCGGCCTTCCGCATGTACAACGCCGACGAGGGCAGTTCGGCAGCGAACAGCGACTTCGTCGTGCCTGTCGCCGTCGTGCGCGGCGACGGCGGTGATGCCCGCGACGTCAAGGTCGTGGTGGACACCTCGGGCCTGGCGGGCGTCGCCCGGGCGGGGAAGGGCGGCTACGGCAACTGCACCGGTGCGGGACCGGTGTTCACCTGCGAGTACGGCGATGTGCAAAACGGCGACGGGGAGGCCAACGCGCCCTTCACCTTCCACGGCGTGGACGGCGTGGACCCCGGCGACAGCGGGACGGTGACGTACACGGCCACCGCCGACAACGCGGCCCCGGTCACCGGCACCACCCGTATGACCGTGGGCGGTCCCACGCTGCACACGCCGGAGGAGGAGGGGTCGGTCAAGGATGTGGAGCCGGGGAAGTCCGTGCCGCTGACCCCCAGGTTCGCCAACCACAGCCGGTTCACCGCCGAGCGGGGCGTCGCCCTGCACATCACTTCCCGGGACGGACTGGTGGTGACCTCGCGCCCTCGCAACTGCTCCTTCGACACCGCCTACACCTCGGCGTGGTGCGTGTTCCCCACCAGGGCCGCGCCGGGCACCGCATACCGCACCGGTTCGCCGATCCAGTACACGGCCGGCGCCGGGAAGCTGACGGGCACGCTGTCCTACAGCTGGTCCTCCGAGCCCGAGCGGCCCGACGGCCTCACCGTCCGCGGCACGGGCGCCCCGCTGGCGCTGACCAGGACGGCTGGCCGCGGACTCACGAACGGCAGCACCGACATCCACGTCCGGACGACCGTGCAGGCCGACTACACGCCGGTCACGGCGACCGTTCGGGGCCGGGTCGGCGACACCGTGAAGGTACGGCTCGGGGTGCGCGACCACGGGCCGGGCCGGCCGCTCGACTCCGAGACGCTGGGCGGCTTCGAGGTGGTGATGCCGGAGGGGACCACGGTCACGTCCATCCCCTACACCTTCGAGGACTCGGGCGGAGAGTGGGCGTGCGAGCGGCCGAAGAAGCCAGGCGGGGCGTTGGTGTGCGACATCGGTTACGACGGCTTCTCCGAGGTGCGGCACGAGGGGGGTACGACGGTCATCGACTTCCACGTCCGCATCGACCGGCGGATCCCCGGTGCGCGAGGCACCATCCGCACGCACAACCCGTACGACCGCACGCCCGGGAACGACACCGCCGTCATCCTGCTCGACGCCTCGCCGGCCCTGCCCTACCGGCCGTACCGGGACCCCGTCGTGTGGTTCGCGGTGGCGGTGGCAAGCGTGGTCGGGGTGGCTCTGTACCGGCGCAGGCGGCGCGTGTCCTGACGTGCGGGCGCCTGGAGTGCTCGGCCGGTCGGCGGCTACCTCGCCGTCAGTGCTGTGACCAGATCGTCCAGTACGTCGAAGAGGTCGCGGCCAGGGCCTGTTGGGAACGCGCTGGTCACAGCCACTCATTGAGGACTGCGATCAGCACTGTCGCCTCGTAGCGGACGGCGAGCTTGATGCCCCTGTGAAGTTTCCCCGTGATCTTGGACACTCGATCGTCATGCCGCGAGGGCGTGTTGATACCGCTGCCCGGTCTCGGTCGGGGTGCCTTCCGCCGGCTGGGGGGGGCGAGTCTGGTCGGTCACACCACCTTGCTGACACGTCAGCAATCCGTCTAAGGTTGCTGACATGTCAGATAGGACGACCGCCCAGCAGCGGCGGGTATGGCAGAACTTCCTCGTGCTGAACGAGTCGGTCCGCCGTGAGACGGCGCGCGACCTGTGGGAGACCTCCCAGCTCTCCGAGGCGGACTTCACCGTGCTCGCCCGACTCGCGGCCGCCCCGGACGCCTTGATGCGGTCCACCGAACTGGCCCGGGCGCTCGACTGGGAGACCAGCCGCATGTCGCACCATGTGCGCCGCATGGAGCAGCGAGGTCTGGTCCAACGCTGTCGCGGCACCGACGCGGACGGCCGCGCCGCATTGGTCTCCTTGACCGACGACGGCCTCGCGGCCTACCGGCGCTCGCTCGGTCCGCACTGGCGATCGGTCAAGCGCTGGTTCCTCGACGGCGTCGAGCCCGAGCAGCTCGGCCAGATCGACACGATCCTCCAAACGCTTCTGAACCACCTGCAGCACACACAGGACAACGCCGCGAAGGAGACATCATGACCAGCACGCTTGAGCTCCCGAGCTGGGCACAGCCGGCCACCGACCTGACCGGCAAGACCGTGCTCGTCATCGGCGGGGCGGGCGGCGTCGGTGAGGGGGTCACACACGCCATGCTCCGCGCGGGCGCGACCGTGATCGCCACGGCCCGCACCGAGTCGAAACTCGAGGACCTGGCCACCCGCACGGCACACGCGAACCTCACCACGCACAAGCTCGACCTGACCGGGCACGATCCGGCCCAGACGGTCGCTGCCATCGTGGAGCGGCACGGCCGCCTCGACGGGATCGTCATCTCCACCGCGGACTGGAGCCGTGGCGGCGGCAAGCGGATCATCGACCTCACCGATGCCGAATGGGAGGCGGTGATCGAGCAGAACCAGACCTCCCTCTTCCGTGCCTACCGGCTGCTGGTTCCGGCTCTCACGCCGAGCGGAACGATCATCCACATCAACGGCTTCAGCGCGGAAATCCCGTATCCGCCCCACGGAGTCGGCGCTCTGACCGCGGCGGCCAGCAAGTCGATGACCCGCACCGTCGCCGAGGAGCTGCGCAGGGAGGGACTGCGGGTGTACGAGCTCATCCTCGGCGTCATCCGCACGCGGCCGCGCCAGCTCGCCGGCATCGACAACGAGGGCTGGATCCCGGCCGCCGACGTCGGTACGCACACGGCCGAGCTGGTCGCAGGCAACAGCCCCCTCGCCGACTCGGCGCTGCAGTACTTCGTCACGCGCGATGCGGGTCCGAGCCGCACCGTGCCCGACATGGCGTGAGAGGGCGACATGCTCGACATCATCCGGCCCGACGATCCGCGTTATCCCGACGTCAGACACGTCTACACCGCGACCGGCTCGCCCGCGGCAGTGATCAGACCGCGCTCGGCCGCCGAAGTGGCCGAAGCGCTGCACTGGGCCCGGGAGGCTGGCAGTGCGCTCTCGATCCGCAGCGGCGGGCACGGCATCAGCAGCGCCTCCACCAACGATGGCGGCACTGTCATCGATCTGGGTGAGCTCAGTTCGATCGACCGGATCGCCCCCGGAGGTGACCTGGTCCGCATAGGACCGGGCGCCCGCTGGGGCGATGTGGCCCGGGCACTGCATCCTTGGGGTCTGTCCATCAGCTCAGGCGATTCTGGAGACGTGGGCGTCGGCGGGCTGGCGACGGCCGCCGGCATCGGGCTCATGGGCCGCGCGCACGGCTTGACGATCGACCGCCTCGTCGCGGTCCGGATCGTCACCGCCGACGGCACGATCCGGACCGTGAACGCCGAAGAGGACCCCGACCTGTTCTGGGCAGTGCGCGGTGCCGGCGCGAACATGGGCATCGTCACCTCGATGGACTTCCGCGCCGCGCCGGTACCGGTGGTCGCACACGCCACTGTCCAATACCACGTCAACCACATCGCATCGTTCTTGCGGTCCTGGGGCGAGACCGTCTTGACCGCGCCCCGTGAGATCGGCGCGTTCCTGTACCTGTCCGGCAGGGGTGGCGCCCTGGCGACCGTCGTCTTCGCCGGGGATGACACACAGGCGGCCGAGCGGGCGCTCACCCCCTTCTTTCGGGTCGGCTCCGTCCTCGGCCAGCGGGCGGTGCTGGAGCCCTATGCGGCCGTGGTGGCCCGGACCGGTGCACCACACCGTGGCCAGCAGGGCGCCTACCTCCGCAACGGTTTCGCCGTCCATCTGGACGGCCCGCTCAGTGACCGGCTCGAGGCACTGCTCGGTTCGGTGTTCGGGACGATGGTGCAGATCCGGTCGGTCGGCGGCGCGGTCAACGACGTTCCCGCCGAGGCCACCGCCTTCGCGCACCGGCATCAGAATTTCTCCATCGCCGCGGTTGCCCCTGGCCCCTCCGCGGCCTTCGACACCGCGTGGGAAGCCGTTCGCCCGTCACTGGACGGTCTCTATCTCAGCTTCGAGACAGCGTTCTCGCCGCAGCTGCTGACCGACGCGTTCCCACCGCAGACGCTGCACCGCCTGCGCGAGATCAAACGCAAGGCCGACCCGGACAACCTGTTCAACCAAAACTTCCCGGTCGCGTGAAAGGCAGGAGCCCGCGTGAACACCTCATAGCTCTCCGCACGGGAGCCGGCCCTGCCTGACCTCGGCAACACCAGGCGAAGCAGCAGCACTTGCGTGGCCGCGCTCCCGATACCCCTCCCCCGTGGATGAGCATGCGTGGCGCCACACCCGCCGCGGGGACAAGGGGGCCTCCCCGAGCACTCCGAAGCAATGCTCACCCTCGCGGCAATCACGCTCATGTAAGACCGTGTCCTATGTGGTGAGGTGGACGAGGCGCTTGTAGCAGCAGATAGCCGCGGCTGTCGGCGAGCCCGAGAAATTAGGTAGTTGCGGGGATGACGTTCGTAGCGGGGGATGAGTCTGCGGTAGCCGGACAGCCACGACATCGTCTTCTCAATCACTCACCTGCGACGGCCCAATCGTTCACTGGACTCGATGCCTTTGCGGGGGATTCCTGTGGCCGGGGCGTGCCAATGCACCCTTCGGCCACGCAGTTCATGGAGTGGGGGCCGCGCTCCCGGCCAGGGCGCGGCCCGTCGCCTCAAAGGGTCCGCAACGGCTACACCCAGCCGCGTTGAGAAGCCCGCATCCCCAGCTGGAACCGGCTCGCCGCCCCCAGCCGCTCCTGCAGCTCGCTCACTCGCCGCCGCAGGGTCCGCAGACTCACCCCCAGATGGCGAGCCACCGCCTCGTCCTTCATTCCGGCCGCCAGCAGCCGGGTCAACGTCCTCTCGCTCTCGGAGAGTTCACTGTCGTCCGCCGCCTGGCCCAGCGGAGTCGCCTGCTGCCAGGCCATCTCGAAGAGCTTCTGCAGGGCCTCGGTCACCGCCGAGTGCCAGATCACGACGGCGCAGTAGCCGCCGGCCACGGAGGCGGTCAGCGGCAGCAGCGCCCGGCATCCGTCGACCACCAGCAGCTTGAGCGGCACGGAAGGCAATACCCGGGCCTGCTCGCCGAGTTCGACCATCCTCAAGGCGCGGGACAGGACCTTCGGATCCTCCAGGCCGGTCGACGCGTAGATCCCACGAGAGACGATCCCGCGGTTGAGCAGATCGGCCTGGAGATCCACCTGCGGACCGGCCGGGGCGAGATACGGCGGTGTGTCGAAAAGGCACACCTCGTGCTCTGCGCGCGCGTACATCTCCTCCAGGCGTGCCGCGATGGCGCCCTCGCCGGACGCCACCTCGATCAGCCGGGTCGGCTCCTCGCGCAGCAGCCCCGCCTCGTACGCGGTCGCCATCTCCTCGGCGGTGGCGGCCAGCAGTTCGGACTCCGTCTCGCGCCGCCGGATCAGCGCGCGGATCGCCACCCGGGGGTCGACCGCCCGTAATCCGCCCATGGAGTCCGGTGGTTGCAGGAGCCCGAGCGTGAGAAGCCGGTTGCAGGCCTCGCGGACCCGGGCCGGGGAGGCACCGGTCAGCAGCGCCCAGCCGGCCGCGCCGGCGTCGGGCTGGTTGAGGATGGCCTGGTACAACAGCTCGTCGAACGCGGAGACCCCCACCGCGGCCCAGGGGCTCGCGGCAGGGGTCTCCCTTGCCGTGTCGTATGCCGTGTTCACCATGGCCCGGCACGGTAGACGATCTTTGTTAAGAATTTTCGCAATGTTTGACGGAGGTCGTCTACTTCAGGCCGAACGCCCGTACGACCGTCTGGTCGACCGTGTTGCCGTCCCGGTCGGCGGCCCGTACGCGCAGCGACACGAACCCGGCGCCCTTCTTCGGGTGCTTGAGCTCCGCCTTGCCGTTCTTGACCTTCACTTCCTTCCAGGAGGTGCCGTCGTCGTACGAGACCCAGGCCTTCAGGGAACTGGCGGTGACGCCGCCCGACTGGTTCCGGACGGAGAGGCCGAGCTTCGACGTGTGCCTGGCCTCAGCGCTGTTGAGGAGGTTGAGCCCGGCCACGTCGTAGTCGACCGAGAGCAGCCCGAGTGCCGTCTGCTGGTCCGTGTGCGCCGAGGCGAAGGACCATTCGGTGTGGGTGCCGGTGGAGTACGCCGCCCAGTCGGCCGTGCGCTGTGTGTCGACCACGAGGCGGTACGAGGACTTCGCCGCCGGGACGGTGAAGGCGCCGTAGCCGCCGAGCGCGGTGTCGCCGACCAGCTGGCCGTCCGCGTACAGCTTGCCCTTCGCGGTGTCCAGGACGTTGTCCACCAATCCGTAGTGGCCCGGTGAGGAATCGCTCAACTCCGGGATCCGGAAGGAGAGTTTGTCGCCGGTGCGCTGGGAGAGGCCGTACTGCTGGGCGGTCGCCGGGCGGACGACCTGGCCCAGCCAGTCCTCGTCGGGCTGCTTGCCCGCCTTGTCGAAGGTTCGCACGAGACCCCACTGAGGCTGGGTCGCCTTCCAGTTGGGATAGACGGCGTGCCAGATCCGGGTGTCGGAGACGTTGTAGTACTCGGTGCGCTCCGTGCCGAGCTGTACGTTGGTGCTGGTCGCGATGTCGGCCCCCTGCCAGGGGCGGAACCGGTACACGGCGTCCTTGCCGACATCACCTGCCCGGGCCCCGAGGTAGCGAACCGTCTGCTTCACCGTGGTGGAGCTGTTGAGGTTGTACGTCTGGTTGGCCGAGACGGCCCCCACCTGCGGGAACATCACGTTGTACACGTACGGACTGACCGGAGTGCCGGTCAGCTTCAGCTTGACCTTCTTCCCGCTCTTCAGCAGGGCGCCGAGCTTCGCTCCGTCCTCGCCGGTGGCGAGCATCAGCGGGATGGTCATGCTCTGCACGGAGCCGAGCCAGTACCCGGGCGTCTCCTGGTAGGCGAGGACGTAACCGGCCCCGGCCGCGGTCGCGTTGGTCAGTGCCTCGTCCGCCCTCTTGCCGGCGCCCACGCGGACGACCGCCACCTTGCCCTTGACGTCGAGTCCCTCGAAGTCGGCCGCGGTTCCGGCGCCCGCGTCCACCGCCCGCACCGTGTGATCACCGCTGACCTTCACGGGGAGGCCGCTGTACGTCTGCGCGTAGTCGAGAGGCAGCGCGTACTTCTCCGGGCCGGTGACGCTCGCCGTCAGCTCCTTGGCGTACAGACGGAACTTCGAGGAGAACTCGAACACGCCCTGGGTGACCTTCTCGGTGGGCGCCACATAGACGTGGTCGGTCCACCAGCCCTGGCTGTAGGCCACCCCCAGGCCAGTGCCCGGGCCTTCCCGGTGCCAGGTGGTGGTGAAGCCCCGGAACTCGGAGTCCTCCTTGGTCTTCGGCTTAATCTCGACCGCCTTGCGGGCGTCGAGGACGACCTCGGTGTCCTTGTCGACCTCGATCTCCGGATCACCGACGATCGAGGTGTCGACCTCCAGTCCGGCCGCGTCCCGCGTGGAGATCCAGGACGCCATGGAATACGTACCGGCCGGCACCTTGAAGGTGTAGCCCTTACCGATGAACCCGTAGGTGTCCGCGTACGCGCCGTTCAGCTCCTGCAGCATGAAGAGCGACGCGGACGTGGACGGCTCGCCGTCGCGGCCCAGCAGCGACACCGTCAGGTCGTAGGTCTTCGGCAGCTTCTCGAAGCCGACGGCGGTGGTGACGAGAACGCCGTCGGCACTCGCGGTGATGTGGCCCGTGTACCGGCCCGTCGCCTCCTTGGCCGGGTCGACCGTGACCGCGACGGTGGCGGTGCCCTTCGCCGGGACGGTGACCGTGTCCGCGTTCAGTGCGGCGTCGTGAAGTGACGAGGACACCTTCAACTCCACCGCTTTGTCCGTGGTGTTGGTGTACGTGATGTCCTTGGTGGCGACCTCGGTGTCGGCCTCCTCGTACTTGCCGAAGCTCAGTGCGGGGGTCGCGAAGACGCCCTGGTTCACTGCCCGTACGGCGTCGACGCGGCCGTCGCCCTGCTGGAAGACGTCGGCGTCCGGCATGGTCTTCGCCGTGGTCGCCAGCGCCTGCTTGATCTGCTGGCCCGTCCAGTCGGGGTGGGCCTGGGCGACCAGCGCCGCGGCGCCCGCGACATGCGGGGTGGCCATCGACGTACCGCTGGCCGTCGAGTAGTAGTCGTCGACCGGAGTACTGCCGGCCATGGTGGTGCCGGCGGCGCGGGCCGCGGTGATGGCCACACCCGGCGCGGTGATCTCCGGCTTGACCGCGGAGTCGCCGAGGCGCGGACCGCGGCTGGAGAACGAGGCCAGTTTGTCGGACTTGTCGACGGCGCCGACCGTCAGCGCCGAATCGGCGATGCCCGGGGTGCCCACGGTCTGCTCGGCCGGACCGGAGTTGCCCGCCGCGATCACGAAGAGGGTGCCGGTGGACGCGGACAGCTCGTCGACGGTCTCGCTCAGGATGTCGGAGGGGCCGGTCGCCGTACCGCCCAACGACATGGAGACGATCTTCGCCCCGGAGTGGGCCGCCCAGTCCATGCCCGCGATGATCCACGAGGTCTGGCCGTTGCCGGTGTTGTCGAGCACCTTGCCGACGAACAGATCAGCGCCCGGCGCGACGCCCTTGCGCTTGCCGTCCGAGGCCGCGCCGGAGCCGACGATCGTGGACGCCACATGGGTGCCGTGACCGTGACCGTCCTGCACCGTCTCACCCGGCACGAAGCTCTGCGTCTCGGCGAGCTTCCCCGCCAGATCCGGGTGCCCGGTGTCCACGCCGGTGTCCAGGACCGCGACGTCGACGCCCTTGCCGTCGTAGCCCGACTTCCATACCTCGGGCGCGCCGATCTGCGGCACGCTGACGTCGAGGGACGCCTTCACCTTGCCGTCGAGCCAGATCTTGTCGATGCCCTCGCCGAGCTGCTTCGCGGCCTTCGTGGTGGGTGCGGTGCCGAGCGCGGGAGCGATGTCGGCCCAGAACGAGGTCGACTTCTTCGCGCTCAGCGCTGCCCCGTCGATCGCGGGCAGCTTGAGCCTCCGGCGTGCGCCCTCGGGGGTCGCGCTGCCGCTCTTGTACGTCGCGATCACCGGCGTGGTGCCGGTCTTCGAGTCCGCGTACCCCTGCTTCACCAGCTGGGTGACGTTGAACAGGGCCGGGTCGAGACGGCCCGCCTTCACCAGCGGGATCGCGTCCGTCGGCAGGACACTGACCTCGCCGTCGCGCTCGCTGGACAGGAAGGTGGCCGCCTCACGGCCCTTGCCGCGCTCGACCTCGACGGCGGATTTGCCGTCGGGCCCGGTGGTGACCGAAACCGTGTCGCCGGTGATGAGGGTGACGGTCTGGGTGTCGGTGTGTGGTGCCTGCGTGTTGCCCGGTTGGATGGTCGGGGACACGGGACCTGCCGTCGCGGGCGTGACCGCCCCGGCGAGCAGACCGGCCGCTCCTGCCACGGCCCAAAGGGCGTGGATTCTTCGCATGTGTGGACGTCCTCCCCTGAACGCTGAAACGCCTCCGCCCTCGTGGAGCGGAAGCCAGTGCTCAGAGTGCGTGCAGCGCGCAAAGCGACTCAAGGGATTGCTGTGGCCAGGGAGTGCCAATGCCTTTCTCGGCCAGGAGGGTTGACGGGCGGATAGGGCGTCGGCGGGGCTCGTCCTGTGACGGTGACGGGGTGCGTCGCCGCATCCTCAGTCGCAGCCGGATCACGGCGCGTTGATGGGGCCCGTGGGGCAGATTGGGCGCGGGGGCTGCCGACAACGATTCTTGCTTCCACAGTGCTGGTATGGGCAAAGACGGGGTGCCCGACTGAAGCTGGCCATGCCCGCGGAGTGCGACACCGGGCCGCGGTCGTGCCTCAGGGTGCGGTGGTCCGCTGATGCCGGTGGCAAAGTCGACGGCGATGTTCTGCTCGTCGGTATGCCGTTCGCGGCACTGGCGGCAGCTGCGGCGAGCGAGGGCGAGGACCGAGGCGGTCCAAGCGGCCCGGACGGCTGATTGCCCGGAGTGCGGGGCGAGTTGGACGGTCGGCTTGGACCGCCCTGCCTCGGCTCGGTACTGCTCTCCCCACTGCCGCAAACGGTCCTGGCACCGCCAGCACACGGGACAACGCGAGGGGGGAGACCGCACGTTCCGCCTCGGCAGGGTGAGCGTGTGGTGTGTTGGTGCGAACACTTCCTGTCGTCAGAGGGCGTCAGTTGTCGAGTGGTCCCGCCTAGATGTATTGCCCTGTGAGGTTGGGGACGCGGCTGGCGGGTGGGAGCCCTTTGAGGGCGGTGTGTCTCCGGTGATGGTTGTAGGTATGGAGCCACATAGGGAACGCGTCGCGGCGTTCCTGCTCGCTGAGGTAGGGCTTGGCGTAGGCCCATTCGTCGAGGAGGGTGCGGTTGAAGCGTTCGACCTTCCCGTTGGTCTGTGGGCGGTAGGGGCGGGTGCGTTTGTGGGTGATCCCTGCGTCAGCCAGTTGGCCCAGGTATGCGAGCGGTAGCAAGAGCCGTTGTCGGTCAGGACGCGCTGGACGGTGATCCCGGCCTGGCTGAAGAAGTTCTGCGCCCGGGTCCAGAACGCGGCGGCGGTCTCCTTCTCCTCGTCCGCGAGGATCTCGCTGTAGGCCAGGCGGGAATGATCGTCGACAGCGTTGTGGAGGTAGCTGTAGCCCCCGCCGATCCGGTTCTTGCGACCGGCCTGGCGGCCCAGCACGTGATGGCCGCCCCCGTTGGGGATGTTGCCGAGCTTCTTGATGTCGACATGTATCAAGTCGCCTGGTGCGGCGTGCTCATAGCGTCGGATGACGCGGCCCGTGGCGCGGTCCAGATGCGCGAGCCGGGCGATGCGGTATCGGCTGAGTACGCGGTGCACGGTGGCGGGATTGAGGCCGAGCAGGTACGCGATGCGGGCGGGGCCCCAGCGGCGCAGGACGCGGACTTTGATGATGCGCCGCTCGGTGCGCGTCGGTGTCTGACGCGGGCTGAGGTGCGGGCGGCTGGAGCGATCCGTCATCCCAGCAGGTCCCTGCTCGCGGTACCGGTCGGCCCACCGTTTCGCTGTGGTGGGCGAGACTTGGAAGCGTTCTGCCGCGCGGCGCAGGGGCCATTGATCGTCGACGACGCACTGTGCCAGGCACAGGCGGCCGGTTTCGGTCAGGGGTGCGTTGCGGTGGACCATGCGGGTCTTTCTGGCTCAGGGGATGACGATGGCCGGGTGCACGAGTGATATCTCGTGCACCCGGCCGTTGGATGGGCGCCGTCAAGTGGTGAGGTTCGGCGGCGGGTTGTGAAAACGTGGGTGGGCTCGCGCGCAACGCGTGCGCTATTCGCGGGTCGCCAGCTCTCTCAGGCGGGGCTCACCGATCATGCTGAGCATGTCGGTGTCGTGTGGGGTCCACCCCAGTTCCTGGCGGGTGCGTGGCGCGCCTGTTGCCACCTCGGCGCTCTCGCACGCGCAGAGTCACCAGGCGACGGCTCCCTTGTCGTCGAAGAAGCCGCCTCGGGGGCCGTCGGCGGGCAGGGTGGCGAGGCGAAGGGCGATCGCGGCGCCCTGCTCGGGTGTTCGTTCCCCGGCGAATCCGGTGAAGTCGGTTGCGACGTACCCGGGGCATGCCACGTTCACGATGATGTTCGTGTCAGCGAATCGGCGGGCGTACTGTGCTGTGACGCTGTTGAGCATCGACTTGGAGGGTGCGTAGGCGGCCATGACCGGGCCGGTGTGCAGCGTCAACGAGCCCATGTTGCTGGACATGTTGACGATCCGGGGCGAGGCGGCACGGCTGAGCAGCGGGAGCATCGCGTTCGTCACCCGTACAACCCCGAACACGTTCGTTTCCAGGACCGTACGCAGGACGTCGAGGTCGAGGGTCGTGGGGTCCTGCGCCCCGTCCTCGAACCGGCCGGAGATTCCTGCATTGTTGACGAGGACGTCGAGTCGCCCGGCCTCCTTCTCGATACTCACCGCCGCTGCGGCGACACTGTCGTCGGAGGTGACATCGAGGGCGACTCCGAACGTATCTATGCCTGCGGCACGCAACCGCTCCACGGCCTCCTCGCGTCGGGCGTCGTCACGCGCCCCCACGGCGACGGTGAAGCCAAGGGATCCGAGACCCTGAGCGATGGTGAAGCCGATTCCCTTGTTCGCGCCGGTGACCAGCGCTGTCTTGGTGTTGTTCACGCTGCCCATGCTCAGCGCGCGGCGTCCGTTTCGTCCAATATCGATCAAGTACGCTGTGATACTCGGCGGGTATCACAAGGTGGATAGGGTATGTGCATGGACGACCTGGAGACCCGTGAGCTGCGGTACTTCGTTGCGGTCGCCGAGGAGCTGCACTTCGGGCGCGCGGCCCAGCGGCTCGGGATCGCGCAGCCACCGCTGTCGCGCGCCATCCGGCAGCTGGAACGTCGGCTCGGCGTCCAGCTTCTGGACCGGGACCGACGCGGGGTGGCCCTCACCGGCGCCGGCGGTGTGTTGCTGCGCGAAGCCCGGGTGTCCCTCGATGCGATCGCGGCTGCCGCGCGCCGGACCCGGCGGGCAGCGGATCTCCAGCAGCCCCTGGTACTGGTGACGAAAGCCGGCGCATCACACGAGCTGCTGCAACGGCTCCTCGCCTCGTCGGCAGCCGACACCGATACGGCGCCGGTCGAAGTCGTCCTGTGCGAGGTCGGTGAGCAGGCACGGTTCCTGCGTAGCGGGCGCGCGGATGTGGCCCTCATGCACCGGCCGGTCGACGACCTGGCCGGGTTCGATACCGAAGACCTCTGCACCGAAGGCCAAGTCGCCCTCCTCCCGTCGGGACACCCGCTCGCCGCACGTCCCCAGCTCACCCTCGCGGACGTCGGCAACGTGCCGGACCTTCCCATCGCCCGATGGCCCCGGCTCGACGGCTCCTACCCCGACGGCCCCGGGCCAGAGGTGCACACCCAGTCACAGCTCGCTCAGCTCGTCGCGCTCGGCAAGACCCTGCTCGTCATCCCTGCCTCCAGCCGCGCCTGGCAGTGGCCCGACCATGTGGCGGTGCCCGTCGTCGACGCCCCGGACATCACGACCGTGCTCGCATGGCCAGCCGGCCACCACTCATCGGCGCTCGCCGCACTGGGCCGAGCCGCGGCCGGGCTTCGCAACACGCCACCAGCTGCGCCCACGCGCTGAACGCCGACCCGCTCGCCTGATGCGACTGTTCGCCATCGCCGAGAAGCTGTCATGCGGACGGCACCCCCGCCCTCGCTCAGGATGTCAACGGGGGCCCAACCAGAGCTATATCGTCACCAACCTCTGTGGACAGAACACCTAGGGCAATGAACAGGCCGGGGTGCCGCCTAGGGGTCCAGCCATAGCGGCTCCCACGACCCGGGCCAGGACGGCGAGCGCCTGTTGTTGCTGTCCGAACGGCGATGCCGCAGGCGGTCGCGCTAGTCTCCTCGGGTGGTCGACTTCCTCCCTGGCAGCGCCGGCAACCCCTCGGCACCCTTCCGCCTGATCGTCACAGGCGGTGGGACTGGCGGACATACGTATCCGGCCCTCACAGCGGTGCGGACTCTGCAGGTACGTCTGGCCACTACGGGCAGCGGACTTGAGGTGCTCTGGGTGGGCACAGCAAGCGGTCTGGAAGCCCGAGTCGCCGCCGCTGAGGGCATCCCGTTCGCCGAGGTGGCCACAGGCAAGATCCGTCGTTCGAAGAATCCGCTGAAGCTGGTCTCGCCAGCCAACGTGAGGGACATGACGAACGTGCCGCGCGGTGTCGGCCAGGCACGGAAGATCGTCGCTGATTTCCGGCCGGACGTGGTGCTCGCCACGGGCGGATATGTGGCTGTGCCGGTCGGGCTGGCGGCGAAGATGTGCCGGCGCCCCCTGGTCGTGCACGAGCAGACCGTGCGTCTCGGCCTGGCCAACAAGGCCCTCGCGCGAGCGGCGGCCGTCTTCGCCGTGTCCTCGGAGTCCACGCTCCCGCTGTTGCCTGAGGCGGCTCGGGCCAGCGCCGTGGTGACCGGTAACCCGGTGCGGCCTGAGGTGCTCGCGGGGCAGGCCGACAAGGCGGTCCACGCCCTGTCGTTGACGGACTTCGACCGCTCGTTGCCGACGGGTCGGGTACGTCGCGGTCGCCCAGGTAGAGCGCGAGTCGACCGGCCGCGTCCTTGTCGGACAGCTCGTGCAGGGCCGCCAGGTTCGAGGCGTCCATGGCCAGGATGGTGTCGGCCCAGTGCATCAGGTCGTGGTCGACATGGCGGGCGCGGTGCCTGCTGAGGTCGTAGCCGTGCTGGGCGGCGGCCTCGACCATGGTGAGGTGGGCGGGTTTGCCGGTCCACTTGTCCCGGATGCCTGCGGACCGTACCTCGACTGTTTCGCCGCCGAGTTGAGTGAGTACGGCGGCGGCGATCGGGGATCGGCAGATGTTGCCGTAGCACACGGTCAGGATGCGGCGGCGGTTCACCGCACCCGCTCCAGGACCTGGTCCAGCAGTGACACCACAGCACCTGCGTCCGTAGGGGTCAGGGCCGGGTGGAAGGGCAGGCTCAGGATCTCCTGGCCGAGTTGCTCGGTGACGGGCAGGTCTCGCCGCCAGCGGGCGAACGCGGGTTGGAGGTGGTTGGGCGGGTAATGCACGCCGACTCCGATACCTCGGCCGGTCAGGATGGCGTGCACCTTGTCGCGCTGCGGTACGCGGACGACGCAGTTGAACGGGACGCTGCGGTCGATGTCGACGTCGACCAGGTCCACGCCGATGTCCGCCAGGCTGGCCGCGTAGGCCCGCCACAGTTCCTGGCGCCGCCGGGCGACGGTCGGGAACTGCTGGAGTTGGGCGATCCCGATGGCTGCGTGCACCGCCGACATGGTGGCGCGAAGTCCGTAGCGGGCAACGTCGTAGGTCGTGGTGCGGATGCGCTCGGTCTGCGGTTGGCTGATGCCGAGGGTGCGCAGTTCCCGGAGGGTGTCGGCTTCGTCGGGCCTACGTGGCACGATGGCGCCGCCCTCAATACAGGTCAGATTCTTGATCGGGCCGAAGCTGAAGCAGGTCAGATCGCCGGTGGCACCGACGTGCACGGTGCCGGCGTGGGAGCCGAAGGCATGTGCCGCGTCCTCGATGACGGCGATATTCCCCTCTTGGAGTACGGGGCGGATGCCGGACAAGTCGACGGCCTGACCGCCGTAGAGGACGGGTAGGACCGCACGTGTCGCCGGGGTCAGGGCGTCCCCCACGACAATGCTGTTGATGCACAGGGTGTGGGGGCTGACCTCGACGAAGCGTGGGGCGGCGCCGACGGACACGATCGCCTGGATGGTCGCGCAGAACGTCTGTGACGGCACGATGACCTCGTCGCCCGGCCCGACACCGGCGGCCAGCAGGGAGAGTTGGAGGGCGGCGGTGCAGGAGGCGACCGCCACCACGTCCGGGACGCCGAGGTATTGCGCGAGCTCGGCCTCGAACCGTTCGGTGATCTCGGAGTGTCCGTACTGGCCGATGCGCATGGCCTCGGCGGCTGCCCCGAATTCCGGGCCATGCAGGAACGGACGTGCGTTGCGGGTGACTTCGGCGGACAGCGTCATCGGGTGGTTTCCCTGTCTCGTAGGCTCAACGTCTCGAAGCACTTGGTGAGGAAGACGCCGGGTTTGTAGGTGAGCCGGTCGTGGTCGACCGGGCGGCCGAAGAGGCCGTTGACGGTTTGCTCGACGAGCGCGGCACCGGCCGCTTCGGTGCACGGGAAGGCGCCTGCGATACGGGCGTTGATCTCGGTGAGAGTGACCTGGTCGCCGGAGACAAAGCCCTGCACGCAGCACACGCCCACCATGTCGACGGCTTCCAGGGCGTGCGTCACCTGGTCGGTCACCGTCTGGTCGTGGAAGGTGGCCGACACCATCGACAGGCCGGCCTTCACCAGCAGCCGCCATCGCGGGATGACCGAGATGCGGCCCGAGCGGTCGATGAGGCAGTCCGCAGTGAACTCCCTGCCGGTGATGTGCTCTTGAACGATCGGGTCCGGTACCAGTTCACACAGGACGCGGGCCTGCTGCCGGGTGTGGCAGACGTGGACGTGCTTCGCGCCCTGACCCCGCCGAGGCTTGACGACCAGCAGCCCGTCCCGCAGGTCGTCGATCGCCTCGGGACCGACGCTCCGCGGCGTGAGAATGCCGTGCCGGGTCATGGCCTCGTGGAAGCGGGCCTTGTCCCCGCACACCTGCACCGCGCTCAAGCTGGGCAGCCAGGTGCGTACGCCCAGGGCTCCGAGGGGTGCTTGCAGGGTGGTCAGCGTCGGCAGTTCGGCCTCGACTGTGGACAGCAGCCCGTGGGGTCGCAGTGTGCGGCACACGTGCAGCAACCGGGCCGCGTAGTCGGGATGTCCGGCAGGCGGGAGGGTGCGGGCGGTGATGCCGTCCAGGGCGAGTCCGTACGCGAGAGGGTCGCTGTCGGCGCCGATGACCTTGTAGCCGAGCCGGACCAGGCTGCGGGCGAGGTCGAAGCCGGGCGCGCCACCGATGCCGGTGACGAGGATGCGCTGGGCCACTTGTCTCACGCGCCTTCCGGGGCGGGAACGCGGACCTGCTCCACCGGAACCTGCGGGTTACGCAGCAGAGGTGCCCAGCGTCCGGGGTTGAACCGGTACCAGTCAGCGGTCGCTTGGAGGCCCGACTCCAGGGGGCGGGTCGGCTGGTAGCCGAGTTCGTGCGTGATCTTCGACCAGTCCATGGCATAGCGCAGGTCGTTGGCCCGGCGGTCGGGCACGTACGTCACCGCGCTCCAGTCGGCGCCGCACACCCGCAGGATGTGGTCGGTGAGCTCCTTGTTGGTGAGGTCCGTGCCGCCGCCGATGTTGTAGACCTGGCCGGGGGTGCCGGAGCGCAGGACAAGTTCGATGCCGGCGCAGTTGTCCTCGACGTGGAGCCAGTTGCGTACGTGCTGGCCGCGGCCGTGGAGCGTGACCGGCTCGCCCTTCAGTAGCCGTGTCACGAACAGGGGGATGATCTTCTCCGGGTGCTGGCAGGGGCCGTAATTGTTGGAGGACCTCGTGATGCACACCGGCACCTCGTAGGTCTGGAAGTAAGACAGGGCCACCAGGTCACCGGCCGCCTTCGATGCCGCGTAGGGCACGCTCGGCCGCAGCGGCGCCGGCTCGTCGGCCGCGCCCGTCAGGAGCGGGCCGTACACCTCGTCGGTGGAGACGTGTACGAACTTGTCCACGCCCAGGCGGGAGGCGGCATCCAGGAGCGTGCGTGTGCCGAGGACGTTCGTGGTCAGGAAGTTGCCCGCCTCGTAGAAGGAGCGGTCGACGTGGGACTCCGCGGCGAAGTGGACGATGTGGCTGCTCCGGCGTACGAGGTCGTCCACCAACTCGGCGTCCAGGATGTTCCCTTCGACGAAGTCCAGCTTCGGGTCGAGGAAGGCTTCGCCGAGGTCCTCGATGTGGCCGGCGTAGGTGAGTGCGTCGAGGACGGTGACCGTGGCCACGTCCTCGGACCGCAGGAGACGCTTGACGAAGTGGGAGCCGATGAAGCCCGCACCGCCTGTGACGAGCACTGTGCGCATAGTGCCTCTCCCAACGTGACGATCGATGGGTGTGCCTCCTCTGCCGACCGGCAGGGGGATACTGTCGGCAGAGGGGACGGGGCTGGCTCGGGGGCGTACACCGGCCATGGCGAACAGCCGATGGACACGCCCCCTGCCAGGCGCCGAAAACCGCTCTTCGGGCGCGAGCCCGGGGAGAGGGCTCAGGTGGCGCTGGTGCGCCAGGTCCCGCAGCGGCAGATCACGCCGCCTCCTTCAGGCAGTGCGATGCGACCAGCCGCTCCAGCAACTCGTTGGCGGCCCAGCCCATCCGACGGAGGTGGCCCACGGCCTGCCGGTGGTCGCCGGGCATGTCCTGCGAGCGAACCGTGCGCGCCCGGTCGATGAGCTGGGCTGCCTGCTCGTCACGCCGGTCCGCTTCTGCGACGACGGCGATGTCCACGAGCCGCATGAGGTGTCCGCGGAGCCGCTGACCGAGTTCCTCCAGGTCCTCCTCCTGCGGCATGAGGCCGTCGAACACGTCCGCGATGTCGTCCAGCAGGGCGCCACCGTCGAACGGCTGCCATGTGCGCGCCTTCTCCAGAACGAGCGCGAGGGCTTTGTGATCGAGCGGGGGCTCCCACGCCTCTACAGGACCGCACCAACTCGACCCGGAGGCTCCTTGGTTGGTGCACGACCCGCTCACCGGCCCGGCTCCTCGCCCACGGTCTCCATCACAGCCGCAGCCTGAAGCGCGGAGGCGAGGCTGCCGATCGCGGTGTGGCCCGGCGCGCTGGTCGGCTCGACCACCCAGCGAAGCAGTCCGTCCCATCCCGGAGGCGCCAGGACGACCCAGGATCCGGGTCCGAGCGCACGGGTGCCGTCCTGCCTCCAATCAAGGGCAGTACCCGGCGGGACCAGAAAGTACGTCCTGTTGCTGCACTGGTCGTGCAGCACGGGCCCCACCGAAATCCCGGAGGCTTCCAGGTACCGCACCGCACGCACCCCCACGTCGGCGTCGACGCAAATGGCATCCCAGTCCACACCGGACGCAAGTAGCCTCGGTTGGTGGAGACTTCGCACCCAGGCGGGCGCGGTGGGGGTTGTCTGCTGGGTCCGCATCGAAGTCGTTCCCTCCTTGGACGAACACCGGCTGGCGGCCGGTGCGTGAAGCCGTGTCCTGAGGGAAACGCTGCTGGCAGGAGAGCGGCCAGCGTTGACGCATGGCGATCATGCGCGTATGCGCAGGACGCATGTCCGGGTTCACAAACCGGTGGCCCGATCCTTACCGTGAGGAGCAGGCAGACATGAACTGGTCGGAAGGCGCCGCCCGGGAGGCATCCAGGGCCGGCGACTACGGACGGGTCATCGAGCTGGCCCGAACGGCTGCCCGAATGGCCCAGCGGCAGCTCGGTGATGCCTGCGTCCTGTCACAGTCCGCGATCTCCCGGATGGAGAAGCGGGGCGTCGGCGACTACAACATGACCTCCAGTGCAACGGCGTCAGTTCCTCGCCGGGGCCCTCGCGACCGCGACGACCCCGGCCCTGCAAGGCTCATCGCCTCGACTCCCCAATTGGGGAGTCGAGCAGGCCGACGTGCTGCGCGTCGCCACCACCGCGTACCGGCGCATGGATGCCACCGTCCCGGCCCGTCAGCTCCTGGACACGGTGCAGGGCCACATGCGCCTGGTGCGTACAGTCGCCGCGCAGGCGCCGGATCAAGCCAGCCGGGCCCGGCTGGCGGCGGCGGGAAGCGAAGTGGCCAGCCTGGCAGGCTGGTTGAGCTGGGACCTGGCGGACGCGGGCTCAGCTCGCACTTGGTACGGCTCGGCGATCAATGCCGCCCGACGCTCCGGCGACCGGCTGCTGATCGCCTACCAGCAGGGCAGCCTCGCCCAGTTCGAGGTCGAAGCCGGCAACGTCGCCCAGGGCCTGAGCCTGATCCAGAGCGCCCGTCGCCAACTCGGCAGTGAATGCCCCGCGATCGCCGCCGCCTGGCTGTCCGCCCTGGAAGCGGTCGCCCACGCCACCGCAGGCGACGAGCGCGCCGCGGATCGATCCCTCCTGGCCAGCGCGGCCGAGGCCGAGCAGATACCCGGCGAGGATGCACCGCCCTGGCCCTGGGTATTCGCCTTCGACCAGCGCAAGGTCGCCGCCGCACGTGTCACCTGCGGTGCCCGCCTCGCCCGGCCCCGCTGGGTCCTCACCTCCCTGGACGACGCCACCGCGGCCCTGTCCTCCAGCCACGAGAAGCAACGCGCCCTGCTCGGCCTGGACGTGGCCAGCGGCCACATGGCCTCCGGCCACCTCGACACCGCCTTCGCACTGGCCACCCACGCCCTCGACACCGGCCTACGGCTGCGCTCCGGACGAGTAGTCGAACGCGCCCGCGCCTTCCGCCGCAGCTACTCCTCGCCGACCCCACCGACCGTCGTCCGCGACTTCGACGCGCGCTTGCACGACGCCTACCTGTAGACCTGTAATCGCTGTCCCCAGACGAGAAGTTGGAGCCCTTCACCCATGAGAGTCGGGATCACCGGACACCGCGGCCTGTCCCCCGAGGTCGAACAGCAGGTTCGCCTCGCCCTCACCGAGGCCGTCAAGGAGTACGACGCGACCGGCCTGGTCGGTCTCAGCTACATCGCCGACGGCCCGGACTCCTGGTTCGCCCAGGCCGTACTCGACCACGGCGGCGACATCGAGGTCGTCCTCCCCGCCGAGCAGTACCGCGCGGACCTCCCCGACTGGCACCACCCGACCTACGACGAATTCCTCGCCCGCGCAACCCAGATCCACCGCACCGGGCTCGACTCCTCCGGCTCCGACGCCCACATGGCCGGCAGCGAACTCCTCGTCGACCAGGCCGACGAACTCCTCGCCATCTGGGACGGCCAACCCGCCCGCGGCTACGGCGGCACCGCCGACGTCGTGACCTACGCCCGGGAGAAGGGCGTGCCCGTACGGATCATCTGGCCCGAGGGGGCAACAAGGGACTGACCGCCTCTCCGCCGCCAGCCGTTGACCTGCCCGGTCACGCCACCCGTGCGGTCGTGATCAGCGCCGCCGTGCTTGCGTCAGGTGCGGGGCCGTATCGACGGCTGCTTTGTGGGCCGGAGTGTCGAGGCGCTGTGCTGCGCCAGCCGCTCCGCTCACGCATCGCTCACGCAAGCCGTTCCGACGGCGTTCCCGTCATGCAACGCGTACTGCCCGAGCAACACAAAAGGCCAGGTCACGGGCTATATGACCTGGCCTTCACCGGAGCCCCCTGGCAGGCACGAACCGACCCCCCGCGCTCACCTACATCGGCAACCAGTACGACCGGGACGAAGCCTTCGACCGCTACTTCGCCCCCGGCGCGCGGCACGTCTCGCACGCCGTGGCGGGCAAGTGGCAGGACACCGCCCGCTGGCCCCAGGTCACCTTCCTCGGCCACCACGGCTTCCACGACTCCATGACGCTGTACGAGAGGGCACTGGCCACAGTCCTGCTGCTGCCCCAGCGTTACGCCCGAGCCGGACAGATGACCCAACGCATCTTCGAAGCCGTCCTGTCCGGCTGCCTGCCACTCTGCCCTGCGGAGATCCACCACGCCGAACACTTCGTCCCGGACCCGCTCCTCGTACGGAACGGCTCGGACGTCGTACGCACGCTGCGCCGACTCCGCACTGATGCCGGCACCGAGACGCACGCCCGGCTGCTCGCGGACTGTGTATCGCGTCTCGAACCGTTCCGGCTCAGTCGGCAGATCAAGGTGCTCCACGGCCTCCTGGACACCCTCGCCCCTGCCGGAGCCGTCCGATGAACCCACTCCGTCCCCCTACCCTGGAGCACCATGAAGAGGGTCGCGATCGTCGGCTGCGGAGGCAGCGGCAAGTCATACGTCGCCCGGGAGCTCGGCCGCCTGCTCGGCGCCCCGGTGACGCACCTGGACGCGGTCTACTACGACGACGACTGGAACGAACTGCCCAAGGACAAGTTCGCGGACCTGCAGCGCGACCTGGTCGCCGTCCCGAGCTGGGTGATCGACGGCAACTACAACTCAAGCCTCCAGATCCGACTGGAAGCCTGCGACACCGTAGCGTTCATGGACCTGCCCACGCTGACCTGCCTCCGGGGCGTCCTGTCCCGACAGCTCCGCCACGGCCATGGCCAGAACAAAGGCAACGGGATCTACAACCGCATCCACATGGGCGTGATCCGCTACGTCCTCTCGTACCGCCGCAAGATGCGCCCGCGCGTGCTCGCGAAGATCGACGAGTACGCACGGGGCCACGCGCAGGTCGTCATCCTCACGAGCCGACACGGCGTCCGGCGCTGGCTCAGCGAGACGGCGGCCGGGTAGCGGGCACCGCGGACGTCACTGCTGCACGCCCGGGCCACCTCTCAAGACCGGGCGGACCTTCACCAAGGCATACGCCACCGAGGCGCGGCGCGTGACGGCCCTGCGCAACCACGCATGGCTCAGCCGCCATGCCGGCCCCATGACACTGCCCCCGATCACCGGGACACGACTGAGGGAGCTGACGTTCGCATGGGCCGACGGCCGACACGCGAAGTCCCGCGACCTCGAACGAATCGCCGGCCACCTGGGCTCATGCCACGAAGCGGCATGGCGCAGCAGCCTGCACAAAGCCCGGCTCACGACGGCGTATGTGTCGGACGGCCACGTCCTCGCGGGCTTCGTAGGCCCACGCACCACGACCCTCTGCCAACGCTTCCGTGATGGCTACATCGCCTCGCCCCAAGCCCTGGACGCCACCCTCACCCTCCTGCACCGGACGGCGGACAGCCCAGCCGCCTTCTACAAGGACACCAACCCCCGCAACATCCTGATAACCCCTGCCGGTTCACCGGTCACCGTCGACACCGATGACCTCACCCTGGCCCCATTCGGCTACGACCTGGCGAAGCTCGTCGTCACCCTGTCCATGACGTACGGCCCTCTCCCGCTCGCCCTGATCGACCAGGCCCTCACCGCGTACAACGCGGCCGCCGCCACCCACCACCCCCAACTGGGCGAGACCACCATCACCCAGCTCATGGAGTACGCCGAACTCCACGCCATCCTCACCGCGCCCTACCTGGGCCGCGGGGGCTACCGCTGGCCCTGGACACGCGTACGCCCGACACCGACACCGACGCCCCGGAGCCGTACATGCACCTGCCCCACCCCACCCCACAGCATCTCCGTCGGGTCGTCGTGACGGGCGCGGCCGGTTTCATCGGCTCGCACTTGAGCCGAGCGCTCCTGGAAGCGGGCACTACCGTGATCGGCGTAGACCGCCGGGACCGGCAGCTGGACGCTCTGGCGGCCGCGAACCTCACCGAGCTCGTCGCGTTCCCGCACTTCGTCCCGCTCACAGCGGACCTGCTGACCTGCCCCCTGGACCCGGTGCTGCTCGACGCCGACGCCGTCTTCCATCTCGCCGCACTCCCCGGCGTACGCCCCTCTTGGGGACCCAAGTTCGACGCCTACGTCGCCGCGAACATCCAGAGCACACAGAGGATCACGGCCGCAGCGTCCCGCCTCCGCATCCGGCGCGTGGTCCTCGCCTCCTCATCCAGCGTGTACGGCGCGACCGACGGCTCCCCGAGCAGAGAGACCGACCGCCCCGCCCCGCTCTCGCCCTACGCGGTCACGAAGCTCGCAGCCGAGCAACTGTGCCTCGCCCACACGGCCCGCCCCGACACGTCGACCACCGTCATCGCCTCCGCTACTTCACCGTCTACGGCCCGCGCCAACGCCCCGACATGCTGATCCACCGAGCCCTCACGGCAGCGCTCCACCTTTTTGGCGACGGCCTTCAGCAACGGGACTTCACATACGTTGACGACGTCGTACGCGCCACGATCGCGGCATCCCTTGCGGGCACGGCCAACACCGTGGTCAACGTGGGTGCCGGATGCAGCACTTCCATATCCGACGTACTCGACGTCGCCCACCGGCTCACCGGCCGCCCGGTCCCCGTGGTGCGGGCAGCCGCCCGAGCCGGAGACGTCCCGGCCACCCTCGCGGACATAACTCAGGCCCGCGACGTACTCGGCTGGAAGCCGGAGGCGCCACTGACAGACGGCATGGAACAGCAACTCCGCCACCTGAAGGAGTCCAGCTGATGCCCCGTGTCGTCGCCGTGATCCCCTGCCGCTACGGCTCCACCCGCTTCCCTGGGAAGCCCCTCGCCGAGCTGGCCGGCATGCCGCTGATGTGGCACGTCCACCAGCGGTGCCTCAAGGCCCGGCACGTCGACGAGACCGTCATTGCCACCGACGACGAACGGATAGCCGACGCCTGCGCACAGCTCGACATCCCGCACCGGATGACCGGCGAACACCCCACCGGCACGGACCGCGTGGCCGAGTGCGCCGAATCCCTGGAAGCCGACGTCATCGTCAACGTCCAAGGGGACGAGCCCTTCATCTCACCGACTGCCATCGACGCCGTCATCACGGTTCTCCTGGCACCCACGACTCCGCCTCCCGCAGTTGCGAACGCCTACACCGAAATCGACTGCCCGGCCGCCGTGATCGACCACAACGTGGTCAAGGTGGCGCTCCGCGACGACGGCACAGCGCTCGCCTTCTCTCGCCAACCTATCCCGTACCCGAAGGGCCATCGCCCCACCTACCTGCGTCAACTCGGCATCTACGCCTTCACACCAGAAGTTCTGCGCGCTGTCACGCGTCTCCGACCCGGTCCGGTCGAGTTTGCCGAGGGCATCGAGATGCTCCGCTTCTTGGAGCATTCGCATCCGGTGACCATGGTTCGCGTGGAGCACGAGGGCATCGCGGTTGACACCCCGGAAGATCTGGAGCGTGCACAGGCGTTGCTGCGAGCATGAACGTTCGGCTCGCTCATCGCCGCCGACACCGGGCAGAGTCCTTGCCGACGTCGAACTGCGCCGGAACACCCCCACGTCGGCGGGAAGCACCTGCTGGTCCGCACGTTCGGCCTCAAG
This sequence comes from Streptomyces sp. JLBG701, assembly GCF_058544905.1. Lineage (NCBI taxonomy): Bacteria > Bacillati > Actinomycetota > Actinomycetes > Kitasatosporales > Streptomycetaceae > Streptomyces > Streptomyces sp. JLBG701. The sequence continues at coordinate 11,028,845 of NZ_CM178588.1, read as the reverse complement.
GTCGTCGGAACACCCCCGCGGACGCGGGGGTGTTCCGCGCTCCAGTACGGTGCGCTGCCCGGGGCCGGGGTCCTTCCCGCCGACGCGGGGGTGTTCCGCTGGGCGACGACCGGTCACTGAGCAGCGTGCATCGTGAAATCGCGGGTCACGGGCCTGGTGTGAGTGGCGATTTGGGTACTCGTGCAGGTCGGCGGCTGATGACTATGCCGTAGATCATCGGGCAGGTCCGGTTCCGATGTGGGGGGCGCGGGCGGCGGACGAGCCGTCGCGGACCACCTCGCCTGTGAGGTTGCCGTTGGCTCCTGAGCCGAGGAACAGGACGAGCTTGGCGACGTCGTCCGCGTCGGACAGGCGGCGGGTGGGCGTGCCGGCGGCCAGCTTGTCGGTGATGAACTTGGGGATGGGCGCTGGAGTGGGGCGGCGCGTACCAGGCGACCACAGCCGGGCTTCCGGCGGGGCGTGCCGGTTTCAACGGTGCCGATGGCCTGGGCGCGGCCGGCCTACTCGCTCCTGCGCCAGGAGCGGAGCCGGTCGGCGATGTCGTAGACGGTCAGTCGCAGCGCGCGAATGTCGGTGATCAGGTCGCGCCACTGCTCGTACGGCGCGTCGACCGTCTCCCCGGAGGCCTCGATGTACGCCACGGCCACGCCGTAGCCGAAGAACTCGTTGCGTGCCGGCAGCGGCCGCAGCAGGACGATCTGCTCCATCAGCGCTGCGGCCCGCCAGTAGGCATCCGGTGAACCCTCCTCCAGCTGCGGGGTGTTCACGCGGTGCCGGGCTACCGCGGCCACAAGAGCCGAGTAGTCGATGACGGTGAGGTCCTTGCCGAGGAGTTCCTCCTGGCGGTCGAGGAGCCACCGGACGTCGACGTGCAGGTCCACTCTCAGGCCGCCCGGTGGTGCGTGGAGACGGGCAGGCCGCCGAAGTCATGGTCGAAGGCCTCGGCGAACCCGGGCCGGCGGACGGCCGCACGGAAGGCGTCGGTCGCCCGGCCCAGGTTGGCCTGGTTCTCCTCAGCGACGGCCAGCTCGGCCAGGTAGGCACGCACACTCATGCCGCGTGCCGCGGCGAGGGCCGCGAACCGGTCCCGGGTTTCCATGTCGATCTTGACGGTGGTGTCAGCCATGCCCTCAGTATGCATCCAGGAATACCTCGGTGAATATGTATCGCCGAAACAAGGTGGGACAGCTTCTCAGAACTCCTAACGAAATGATCTTCGAGCTGGTTGGATCACTCCGGGACTGACGACCTGGGGGTGTGCGGTGGCGCGGCCGAAGCCGTGGGAAGTCGAAGACGAGCTGTGGGCGGTGATCGAACCGCTGCCGCCCAAGGTGGAGTGTCGGACGCGGCATCCGGGACGCAAACGGCATCCTGACCGGTTGGTCTTCCAGGGCGTCCTGTTCGTGCTGTGCACCGGGATCGCCTGGGAACATCTGCCGCAGGAACTCGGCTTCGGGTCGGGAATGACCTGCTGGCGCCGCCTGGCCGAGTGGACCGAGGCAGGTGTATGGCCCCAGCTGCACGGGGTCCTCCTCGCCGAACTCTGCAGCGCGAATGCCCTCGATTTCTCCCGTGCAGCCGTCGACGGCTCCCACATCCGGGCGTTGAAGGGAGGCGCCAAGACTGGACGAAGCCCGGTGGACCGCGGGAGGACAGGCAGCAAACACCACCTGATCACCGACGCCACCGGCATCCCGCTCGCCGCCACCCTGACTGGGGGCAACCGCAACGATGTCACCCAGCTGATCCCGCTCCTCCAAGCCGTGCCGCCCGTGCGCGGCAAGCGCGGCCGGCCCCGACGCCGCCCCGACGTGGTGGTGGCCGACCGCGGCTACGACCACGACAAATACCGCCGACTGGTCTGGGTCCTCGGGGTGAAGCCGCTGATTGCCCGCCGTGGCACCGAGCACGGCTCCGGACTGGGCACCCAACGCTGGGTCGTGGAGCGCGCGTTCGCCCATTTGCATTGGTTCCGCCGCTTGCACTCTTGGATGCGCACTCATCTGCTGGAGACGCCTGATGCGTTCGCGTAGGTGTGCTGGGTGAGACGACGTGCCGGACTTCCGGACGTCCCAGTTGCGGAGATGCGTAAGGCCGTAGTGGCGGCGAGATTTTCTGACGGTCGTGCCGGTGGGGCGGATCAGTGGGTGAAGGCGACAGATTCAGCGAGACCCTTCTGAGTCTCGAGCGCGGTGAGACGTTCGGTGAGTGCCGCGTGGATTGCGCTATAGGTGTCGGAGCCGAGAGTCAGGCGCAGCGGCGGGCTCGGGTGGCGGGTGGTGTCGTAGATGGCGGCGGCGAGCTTGGCCGGGTCGCCGGTGAAGACGCTCTCGTCTGCGGTTTCCAGGTAGCGCCGGGTCTGGCCGACGGCATTGTCGCGGTAGACGGTCGTTTCGGTGGTGTATTGCAGGGCCGAAGCGAAGCCGGTGCGGGTGGCGCCGGGCTCGACCAGAGTGAGGTGAATGTTGAAGTCGCAGACCTCGCGGCTGACGCTCTCGGTGAAGCCCTCCAGCCCCCACTTGCCCGCGTGATAGGAGCTGTGAGTGGGGATACCGACCTGGCCGCCCACGCTGGAGATCTGGATGATCCGGCCACCGCCCTGCTCACGCATCGGCTGCAGGAAGGCACGGGTGATCACCATCGGCGCGAGCAGGAGGACCTCGATCTGGTCGCGAATCTGCCCGACGGTCATTTCCTCGGCGGCGCCCACAACCGCGTACCCGGCATTGTTGACCACAATGTCGACCGGCCCGGACCGGAGAGTCCTGCCGACCACCTTGTCCACGTCGGCCGGCCGCGTGAGATCGAGGATCTCGACAGTCAGCCGGTCGCCGTACGTCTCGCGCAGGTCTTCCAGAGGTGCCGGGCGGCGGACCGTCGCCGTAACGCGGTCGCCGTTTCGGAGGGCGTGCTCGATGAGATGGCGGCCCAGCCCACCGGAGGCTCCGGTGACGAACCAGTGACGTGAGGCCTTGTCGGAGGGGGCGGGCATGGGAGTCTCCTGAAGTAGAGTGATACCGGAACCTATTCCGCTTAAAGTTAAGCGGAACGGATTCCGGAAAGCAACTGGAATCCGACACCGAAGGAACCCGCATGCCCGCCACGCCCCGCCGCACCAGGAGTGACGCGCTGCAGAACCGGGAGCGCCTGCTGGAGGTCGCCGCGCAGGCCTTCGCCGAGCAGGGGCTGGACACCGCGCCTGCCGCCATCGCCAAGCAGGCGGGCGTCGGTGTCGGCACGCTCTACCGCCACTTCCCGACTCGGGAAGTCCTCATCGACGCCGCCTACCGGCGCCAACTCACCCAGGTGTGCGAGAAGGTGAACGACCTTCTCACCCAGCACCCGGCCGCCGAGGCCACCCGGATGTGGATGGAACACTTCATCCACTACGCCACGGCAAAGAGCGGAATGTCCGAAGCCCTGAACGCGGTCATCGCCTCCGGCATCGATCCATACTCCGACAGCCGCGCACTCCTTACCAACGCCGTCGCCACCCTCCTCACGGCCGGCGCCCGAGACGGAAGCCTGCGAACGGACGTCGCCCCAGACAATGTCCTACTCCTCATGGGTGGCATCGCCTATTCCGTCCAGCACGGCACCAAGGAGCAAGCCCGTCCGCTCGTCGACCTCTTCATGGACGCGCTGACCAAGGACTCGACCGCGAGCTGAGCCCAAGCTCCCGGACCGGCACGCCAACGCGAGCGCAGCCACGGTCAATTCATCTAGTGGCTCCGTCGGCACTCACGAGGTTCTGGACACATGCCGCGCAGCGAGTTCCGAGCGCATTCCGTTAGGAGTTCTTAGCGGGCCGAGGCCATCCACTCCGAGGTCTGCAGCTTCCTTGGTGGTGAACTGCACGGGCAGACCGCTGGCGCTCAGCTAGCCGACAGCGACCGCCGCGCCGAAGAACTGGTTGCTGTGCTCCAGAGCCGGGAGGCGGACGAGCGACTAGAAAAGAGCTGCGGCTCGGTGATGAGGGCGGGGATATACGGGCTCCCCCATGACGCGGAATGCGTGCCGGGCCCGTGCCGGTTAAGGGAGCTGATATTCCGTGGGCGGGTTCTCGACGATTCAGATCTTCAGGATCCTGCCGTCGGCTCGGATGATCCGCCGCACCAGATCCACCCACGTGGCTTGGAGGCGCCCGAGGGGAAACCCGCACCCGGCGTGCAGGTAGTCCGTCGTCTCGAAGTCCGCGAACGCGAGCAGGGCGTGGGCGAGCGTGTCGAGGTCCCCGTCAACTCCGGTCTCTCGCAGGAGAATTGAGGCGTGCTGGTGGAACGCGCGGCCGGTGCCGGAGGCGTGGCGGCGTTCGTGGAGCACCTGGCGTCCCAGCGCGGCGCCCAGGTCCGCGTCGGCGGCGATGCGCTCGATCAGCGCACAGCCGAACGCTTCCAGCCGGTCCCTCGGGGGCGCGCCCGGGCCCAGCGGCGGGGGGCCTTCGGTGTACGCCTGGTGGAACTCGGCCTCTGCCTCACCGAGGAGGGCGAGCAGGAGCCCGTCGCGGTCGCCGAACCGGCGAAAGAGCGTGCCCTTCCCTACCCCAGCCGCCTCCGCGACCTCATGCATCGTCACGTGCTCGGCCCCACGCTTGGCCACCAGGCGGGCGGCCGCCTCCAGCAGCCGGGCACGATTGCGGGCGGCGTCGGCCCGCTCGGCGGCGGTGTCGTCCGGTGCGTCCATCAGGGTGTCCCTGTCACTTGTGCGTACACGCTGACACGCTTCTGTCCTCGACCCGCACCGGGTACACGGGACGGGTCGCCGGCGGGGTAAGGGGGTGGCCGGACCTGCGCCTCGGCCAGGACCAGCGAAACGGGCACGCCCTCCACCTCGAAGCGCCGCGGGGCGCCCTCCTCCAACAGGTCGAACCTGCAGACGTAGGTGTATCCGTTGCTGGGCATCGCTCTCCTCGGGTGCATCGATGGCGCCGGCGGTGTGCCATCCGGTTCACAGGGGTGCATCGGGCGGGCGACGGCGTCCGGCCCGGAGCTGCACGTGTGAGCGTGGCCGATCGCCGAGGCTGACGACTCGGGCCGAGCCGAGACCCAACCCGCTTCAGGAGGTCAGGGCGTGAGCTGCTGGTGCCCTATGACCGAGAGCAGTTCCAGCTTGCTGTGGCTTTCCGTGCCGGGGCGGGTGGTGAGTACCACCAGGGTCTGGGCCCGGTTCTCGGTGAACAGGACCTGGCCGTCGACGTCGATGCGGCCGAGTTCGGGATGGAGGATGGTCTTGCCCTCGTCGTAGCGTTGGGCGACCTCCTGGAGTTCCCACAGGGGGACGAACTCGGGGCTGTGTTCCTGGAGTTCGGCGAGGATCCGGGCGGCTCGGGGGATGTCGCTGCCGGAGGTCAGCGCGACCCGCAGGCGCGCTGCCTGGGCGCGGCCGTGGCGTTCGTGGTCTTCCTCGGGGTACACCAGGCGCTCGGCGGGGTCCATGAACCAGCGGTAGTAGGCGCTGCGGGCCAGGCCGGTATGGCGCGTCTGGTCGCCGAGCAGGGCGATGGCCAGCGGGTTCATCGCGAGGGTGTCGGCCATGTCGGTCAGCACCAGTGCCGGGGAGTCGTCCAGGCGGTCCAGGACCCGCATCAGTGTCGGGCTGACGTGCTCGGAGCGGTGGAAACGGGCCGGGGCGTTGTGGCCGATGAGGCCGAAGAGATGGTCGCGCTCGTCCAGGGTCAGCCGCAGCGCCCGGGCGAGGGCAGTGGTGATCTGGACGGAGGGCTGGGGAGCGCGCTGCTGTTCCAGGCGGGCGTAGTAGTCGGTGGACATGCCGGCGAGCTGGGCGACCTCCTCGCGGCGCAGCCCCTGGGTACGCCTGCGCGCCCCCTCGACCAGCCCGACGTCACGGGGGCGCAGCGTCTCACGCCGCCGACGCAGGAATTCCGCCAGTTCCTTCTTGTCCATGTCCACCATCCTCACCGCTTGCCGCCCGGCTATCCAGAGACCGCCAATCCATGGCTGCGCGCCTGGCCCAGCGTGGCCTCCGGACTGCCCAAGGTCGCAGGCAGGGACCGTCGATCCATGGATGAACCGTCCTCTCCCAGCCGCGCGAAGATGCTCATACAGTCGACGCCGAGGGCGTTCACAGCGAGACGGGCCACATCACGCCGCTGCTGACCAGCCTCTCCCCGACCGAACGGCTGGGAAGACACCGCTCCCATCGACGTGGACTTCCCCGAGGGTTCCTGCGCCTGGCTCTTTGGCCGGTAGCTCCTGCCATCGGATTCCGGATGGGCAGAAGCGGTACCCGCGGCGGCGAGTGCGGCCGCGGCAGACGCGCCGAGAGTCGCGGCGACGGCGGACCGGCGAGAAATAGGGTTCTTCATGGTCATCTCCCGAGGCAAGGGGGACAAAATTGATTCGTGCGAGGCGCCATCAAGGGCCCCCTGAGGCGATCAAGAACTGGTATGGGCTGAGGCAGATGCCGCCTCACCGGGCCTGCGTGACCGGCCGGACAGGTGGGGCGGCATCTGCCGGCGGCCAGTAAAAGGCCGCAAGGACGCACTCGGACGACGTTGCTGAGCGCGACCAGGCCGTCGTCATACGTGCCGTTGGCCTCCGCGAAGAAGGAGTCAGGGTCTCGGATCGGGGCCGTAGCAGATGGCCCTGATGGTCACTTGACCTGTATGACCCGCTTGGAAATGCGCCAGCCGTCGGCCGTGCGGCGCAGCTCGTCGGCGTAGACGGCGCTGACGACGGTGCCGTCGGCGAGGCCCAATGCCTTGGACCGGACCCGAGCCTCGTCGCCCGGCCCCTCCGACACGACGATGTTCGTCGTGTGATGCGCGCTCGCGTGCCCGTCGGCGCTCAGGATGGAAGTGATCGCCTCCAGCCCGACGACCGGGGCGAAGCCGAAGACGCTTCCGTCCCATTCCGCGTCTTCGGTGCGGACCTCGCCGAGGCGGTCCAGCTCGCGGTCGTCCATGAGGTGGCCCCACAGGGCCAGCACCCGTGCTATTTCGACGATGTCTTCATTGGTGGGTTGCATGCCGGATCTTCCTGTCTCCATTGAGCACTGTGCATCGTGAAGTTGCAGTTCACGGGGCTGGTGTGCGCGGGGTTCGGGATGCTCGGGCTGGTCGCGGGCGGATGACTTCGGTGAAGATCGTCGGTCAGCGGGAGACTTCGCGGATCGTCAGGACCAGCAGTCCATGCGGACTACCAGAGGTCCCGCCCCCTTGACAGAGCGCACACGGCCCTAACGCACCGGCGTTTGGCGCCGAGTGGTGTAGCAGCGATCTCCGCATGGCTCCTGGTCATGGAGCGGCCATCGCGCAACTTTCCGAGTAGCGAGCCCGTTGAAGCGAGAGGTGACGCGATAGCCTGGTCTCAGCACTCCACGCCGTGAGGGCAGGGGGTTCGCCCTACGCCGCGAGCGCGTCAGCCGTTCAGCGTGGGCTCAACCGCGCGCGTGACGGCGCCAGGACCACGGAGCTCACGAAACCGGAGAACTGGCACTGGTCGCCTGATCGCAGCCCCAGACCGGGCGTCCAAGGTCGGTCACGCGAAACGCGGCCGCGCGGAGGCCATCACGCCAAGGAGCGGGGGTGGTTCTGGTCGCGCCAGGCCCGAGGCGAGATTCCGTATGCCTGTTTGAACACCTTGCTGAAGTGGGTCGCGTCCATGAAGCCCCAACTCCGTCCTATCGCCGCGATGGTCCGCAGCCGCCCGTTAGGGCCGGCCAGCTCTCGCCTGCATTCGGCCAGGCGGCGTGTGCGGATCCAGTCTCCGAGGCTGATGCCCGACCGGGACAGCACAGCGTAGAGGTGACGCACGGAGATGCCGTGTGCGGCGGCGATCCGTGCCGCCGACAGATCGGCGTCAGCCAGGTGCTCCCGGAGGTATTGAGTGATCCGCAGGCTGAGTGTCGCCTCCAACGGCCCCTTGGCCAGGCTGGAGTTGCCGTGCTGGGACGTCAGGACGGCCCGGAGGAGTTCGACGCTGGGTTCCACGACGGCGTCGGCGTGCACACCCTGGTGCAATTCGTCGCTGACGGCCAGTTGGGAGAAGTAGGTGAAGGCGAGGCGCGCAATGGGGTTGCCGGATCCCAGGGGGACCGCGGTGATGTCTCGTAGCAGCCGGTCGGGGAGCGCGAGTGCCGCGCGGGGGAAACGGATGAAGCGGTGGTCGACTCCCTCGTCGAAGAGAAGTGTGTAGGGAGCGATCGATTCGAAGACGGCGCAGTCTCCCGGCCTCAGCAGGCACTCGCGACCGTTCTGCACCACCACGCTGCTGCCCGTCATCTGCACACCCAGAGTGACGGCCGGCTCCTCGTCCTTCCGGGCGAGCCGCTCCGTGCGACGGAGAGTGACCGCGGTCGCCCGCGCCGCACAGATCCTGATGGGCCCCACGGTGCCGAGCCCTATGCGAACGGAGATGTCCTCAGCCGGCGGACCGTGATCGATGTCGACCGCCACCATGGATTCCCACACCGCGTTGCGGACCACTTCCTCCCGGTCCCGCGGCGGTATGCACGTGGTGTCCAGGACCGGGCTCATGAGGCAGACCCTCGTCTGCATCGGTCATAAAGCCAGCCTGCCAATACCTCGGCCCGTTCCCCCACAAGTCCCCCTCGACACGGACGGTTCGGACATCATTTTGGCTGAATTCGATCTTGCTGTGCAACGGATTCGACGGGCGTACACAGGATCCTCACCTGATGCAGCGTCAACTTGAGGCGGTGCACGACTGACAAAGTTCCCTGCACGGATGACAAAGTCCGAAGCCCACGATGACTCTAAGGTTCAGCAATGTCACGTGTTCGCGTGACATGCCTCCCTCCAGTCCGTCACGCAATTTTCGATACGCGCCGCCCGAGGGCGAATCACGGGCGCTGTTCCAAGTTCTGCGTTCTGCAGAAATGAAGGAGCTGTTTCCACCCAGAACCGACAGGAGGCAGTCGTGCCCGTCTCTGCGGAAACTGACCCCAAGGTGGTCGTCAGCGGCGAGGGCTCGCGCTCGATTTGGCCGACCAACAGGGAGAACCCACCGGGCTGACCCGACGAGGCAACCCGGCCTGCCAAGACCGCACGCCTCGACGACACCGACAGGCTCCTGCCCAACGAACCGAGTCGGGCGGCGACCGCGGACGCGGAGGCATGGTGATCGACCGTGCGCAGGCCCCGCTCCACCAACTGGCCCCGCGCAGCCGGGCGGACGCCCGGAGGCTCCACACCCGGTCCAGTTCGGCAGAGACATTCTGCCCCACCGTTCCGATCCCGGGACTCCTCGCCCAGGCCCCTGACACAGCACGGTGACGCTCGGGCGGGCAGCGGCCCCGCCAAGTCTTTCAACTCCACAGTTCGAGGATGCCCCTCTTTGCCCGGAGTAGGGGACTTGAAGCCGGAAGGTAGACCGTCATGGATGAACTGGTGCTGCGCGCACAGCAGTTCGTGAACAACACATACAGCGACCTGATTGGCACGACGCTTGAGGAGGACGGGCAGACTGGCTGGGGCACGATGTACGCGCTCACCCGCGCGCTCCAGTACGAACTCGGTATCACCAGCCTGTCCGACAGCTTCGGCCCCACCACCCTGAGCACCCTGAGAGCGGCGTACCCGTCGCTCACCGCGGCGACCGTACCGTCGGAGAACTTCGCGAAGATCGTGCAGTCGGCGCTCTACTGCAAGGGGTACGACGGCGGCGAGATCGACGGTGTCTGGGGGCCGCGCGTCACCGCGTCCGTGACACAGCTCAAGCAGGACATGGGCGTCGGCGACGTCGAAGGAGCCGGCCTCACCCCGAAGGTGTTCAAGGGCCTGCTGAACATGGACCCGTACGTGCTGGTGACCTACGGCGACCGGGCCGGCAGCTCGGCCGTGCAGGCTGTCCAGCGCTGGCTCAACGGCCGCTACATCGGCCGCGCCGACTTCTTCGTCATCCCCTGTGACGGTCACCACTCCCGCAGTGTTGCCAAGTCGATGCTGTACGCGATCCAGTACGAGCTGGGCATGGCGGACGGCACCGCCAATGGCGCTTTCGGCCCCGGCACCCAGTCCGGCCTGCGCAGCCACCCCCTGGCTTCCGGTAACAGCGGTGTCTGGGTGTCCCTGCTCACCGCTGCCTTGGTCCTCAACGACCGCCCGGTGGGGTTCACTTACTCCTACGACGCACAGGTCGCGGAGGCAGTCGCGCTGTTCCAGACGTACGTCGCCCTGCCGCAGACCGGCACCGTCGACTTCTCCACGTGGGCGTCGCTGCTGGTCTCCTACGGCGACCAGTCCCGCCCCGGCACCGCCTGCGACTGCATCACCACCGTCACCCCGGCCCGCGCCCAGGCCCTCCACGACGCCGGATACCGGCACGTCGGCCGGTACCTGAGCAACGTGGCCGGCTCCACCCTCAACAAGATGATCAAGCCCGGTGAGCTCGACACCATCGCCGCGGCCGGTCTGAGCTGCTTCCCGATCTACCAGACCTGGGGCGGCAGCGCCGACTACTTCTCCTACAACCAGGGCCTGCACGACGCCCACGACGCCATCGTCTGGGCACGACGACACGGCTTCCAGGACGGCGCCCGCATCTACTTCGCCGTCGACTTCGACGCCCTCGATGGCGAGGTCACCGCCTCCGTCCTGCCGCACTTCCGTGGCGTCCACCACGTGATCACGACCTACTCCCGTTACCGAATCGGCGTATACGGCGCCCGCAACGTGTGTCGCCGCGTCTCGGACGCTGGCTACGCCGACGCCAGCTTCGTCTCCGACATGTCCAGCGGCTTCTCCGGAAACCTCGGCTACGCCTTGCCCGCCAACTGGGCATTCGACCAGATCGCCACCCGCACCGTCGGCTCCGGCGAGGGCGCCATAGAGATCGACAAGAACATCGCCTCGGGCCGCGACGACGGCGAGCGGACCTTCAACCCCGCCTCTTACACCGAGGCCCTCGACGTCGACATCGTCGCCGCCGACCACGAGGCGATGAAGGCCGAGATCCGCACCTACCTCGAGAGTATCGGGGTCCCCGAGACCGGAGGCGACGGCTGGACCGACGACGACTGGATCACCCTCGGCGGCATATCCAACTCCCAGGCCATCGACGCAGTCATCTCCATGGACTGGCTCTTCACCCGTCTGGCCCGCAACCTCCGGCTGCGCAAGGCCCTGGTGCAGGCACCGGTGCTGTGGGAACTGCGGCAGTTCAACCCGCTGGACCCCATAGCCGACGAAGCCTTCAAGGCCGGCCTGAAGGACGACTCCAGCACCGGCTGGGGCCAGATCTTCGGCTGGGTCGCCATCGAGGCCCGCAACTACTGCGTGGAGCAGGGCCTCCTCAATGAGCCGTTGCTGACGCTCGAGGACGACCGCTCCACCGTGTGGACCAGACTCCACGAAGACCCCGAGTACAACATCGAGACCGCGGCCTACCTGACGGTCTACAACGCCTTCCAGATCGGTCTGCCCCGCCCCGGCCTGGACACCTCGGACACCGACAGCGAACGGATCATCGCCCGTTACAACGGCACCGAGGAAGTCATCACCGAACAGTACGGCCGGGACGTCGGCGGCGTGTACCGCGTCATGGAGAGCTACTACGCCCGCCACCGCGCCGCGGCGAACTGACCCCTGCCCACAGCACATCAAGGAAGGAGGCACGACATGACGTACATCAGCAGGCGCACGATGGTGCAGGGCACGGCGGTCCTGGGGCTGGGACTCGCCTCCGGCACCCTCCTCACCGCCCCCACGGCTTCCGCCGCCGACGTGGCAGCCTCCGCAAGCTCCGCAGGAGCCGTGGGCGCCGCGGCGAAGGAACGCCACGTTTCACTCAACGGCTGGGTGATGGAGGAGCAGGCCGACGACGTCTCCACCGTCTGGACCCGCCCCGTCCCTGGCACCGGCCTCACCGTCGCCACCCGCATCGGCAACGTGGAGACCGTTCTGGTCCATCTGCTGCGCCGCCACCACTACGAGATCGACGAGTTGCGCCCCGGCGACGTCACCGGCTGGCAGCACCCGTCAGGCTTCGACCCGGCGACCCCCACCTCCAACCTGGCCTCCGGCACCGCCCTGCGGATCCGCCCCGGCCATTACCCGGCCGGCACCGCCGGAGGCTGGTTCCCGGACCAGCTGACCGTGCTCCGCGACATCCTCGCCGAACTCGACGGCGTGGTCCGCTGGGGCGGGGACAACAAGCAGCCCGACGAGTCCCTGTTCAGCATCGACGTCACCCCCGGCAGCCCCCGCCTGCCCCGCCTCGCCGCCGAACTGCGCGGCTTGAGCGAACACCCGGGGCGTGGAGCCGGCGTCCCCGCCGACCCACTGGCCACCGACCGCCGCGAGGCCGCCGAAGCCCTCGCCCGCCAGCAGCGAGCAACCGCCCGCTGAACCACCTCAACCAGCCCTGAAAGGGTTAAACCAGCATGTCGAGAATCAGTCGCACCATCATCGCCAGCGCCGCCGCTCTGGCATTCAGCATCACCCTCAACACCAGTCCCGCCGCCGCCAGTGTGGGCAACGGGTACATCGACGAAAACGCTGGCGCCCAGAACGACTTCTCCGACGAGGCCACGCTCTGGTCGGGCAGCTCCTACTGGAACAGCAACTCCGTGGGAGTGATCCAGGCAATCCTCTACGCGGAATTCATCATTGATGCCCCGGATGTGGACTGCGCCTATGGTTCGACCACGACGTGGGGTGTCAAGCAGCTGCAGGAGAGGCTGGGGTTTACAGGCAATGATGTCGACGGCGTCGTAGGCCCGCAGACCTGGCGCAAGCTGGACGACCGCCTCATCGAAGGCAGCAACTACAGCGACAGCATGCAGCGCATCCAATACCGCAGCACAATGGGTCTAACCACCAACCTGTTCCTGCGGGCAAGGCACAGCGGCGGCACGTACATGTTCATGTACTACGGCGGCTACTTCGGCGGCAGCACAGGCTGGAAGCAAGCCCTGTACCGATCGCTGTCCGGTCGCGAGTGCAGCTGACCATTTCGCCCCGCCCCTGACTCGCATTCCGCCCGTTCAAGCCTCCGCCGGGGACCATCCACAAGCCAGTGAGGGGGGATGGTTCCCGGCCGCCAGGGCCAACCCGTGTGTGACCTACGACCTGCTACCGAAGAACATCGAAGGCACCCGCGCAAAGCTGAAACGCCTGGTCAAACTCCTCGCTGAAGTCGATGCCGACGCCTTCGCCAAGAGGTAGCAGCCGACGAACGCCCTGGCCAGCAGCCGTGCCCCAGAGAAGAGACCAGCGCGGCGTTTCCGCGCCGCCTACCTGCCGGACCCGCTCCGGCACCTCGGCGTGGAGTGCGGCCAGGCCGCCCGGCGGCAGGGGCACGGGACTGCCGGTCAGTGTGTACCACTCGTCGGCATCCGTGTACCGGATCATGATGCTCGCGCAGCCGTCGGACACGAGACCGGTGGCAACGGTCAAGTCGCCGGGGATGACGCCGACCTCGTCGGTCATCGCCCCGCCTGACCCCGCTTTCACCTCGTCAACCAGCCGCTGCGGCCCGGCCGTATCGCCGTGTCCACTCATGACGCGCAAGTGTCCAGCATTTCGGTGAGTGTGTTCTTCTCCGCTTCGGTCACCGCCAGCTCATAGGTCGCTTTCACCGAGGTCCAGGCCTGCACGTACACGCACCAGTGGGTCTTGGACGGCGGCTGCCACTCGTCTGGGCAGTGCACGTCGTGAAGTTGCTGGTCACGGGTCTGCTGTGCGTGGGATGCTGACTGCTCGCGCTGGTCGCGGGGGGATGACCTCGGTGAAGGTCATCGGTCACCGAGTGACTTCACGGTTCGTCAGGACCAGCAGGGCCCTCACCAGCGCGGTCGCCCACTTCGGGTCGGTGCGTACCTTGCCGAGCACGCGCCAGTTCTTGAGGTGGGCGAAGCCGTGCTCGACCGGCGCCCGGACGGCCGCCAGTGCCGTGTTGGACAGCTTCTGACCTCACGTCAGGGGCCGGTTCCGGGCGGCCTTGTAGCCGGTGATCACCGCCGGGTCGGCGTCGGGGCCTCCGTGGTCGAGGCCGACGAATCCCAGGTCGGCGATGGCTCCGAGCCCGACTTCCCGCAGTTTCCGGGTGAGCTTGTCGTGCCGGCAGGCGGTGATCTCCGAGGTGCGCCCGGGGCGGGCCGCCGAGATCCACAGCAGTCGGCCCCGGTCGTCGGTGAGGGCGATCACGAGCAGGCCGTGGCATTTGTTCTTGCCGGAGTAGTTCTTCCGGTTTTCCTTCCCGGTTCTGCGCCGGGTACGGATCACCGATCCGTCCAGCAGTACGATGCCGCCGCCCATTCGGGCGATCTTCTTCAGGGCCCGGTCCAGCCGTGGGGCGCGGGCGGCGAGCAGGCCGACGACCTCCCGGACCCATCGGGTCACGGTGGTGCGGTGCACTCCGTTGCCGTCGGCCAGGTCGCCGGGCCGCTGGTCACAGCGCAGCACTGCCAGCACGATGGTGGCGATCTTCCCTGCGGGCAGGGCGCGCCACCGCGAGCCGATCTATTTGAGGTGGCCACGTATCAGGTCGGCGAGCCAGTTCAGGGTGGCACTCGACAGCGGCAGGCGGGCGGTGTAGACAAGGCCGTCAGGGCCCTCGACGGAACTGTTGTTTTTCGTCACACAAACTCAACTGCCGTCGGGGACCCGTCAGTTATGGGCGCGCCCCGCGCGACTACGGACGTGCCGTGAACCGCCCGTCGCCCCGCTTGTGCAGCCGGCCGCGGTCAGCGAGCTTGGTCATCTTCGCCCGCAAAGGTTCCAGCTTGCCGCGCACCGAGGCGTCCAGGCCCAGCCGCTCGCCGACCGCCCTGACCTGCACCGGGCCGTCGGCCTCCCGCACGATCGCCAGGATCTTGCGGTAGTCGCCGGGTAGCGCGCCCTCGTCGGCCGCGTCGCTGCGGTGCGGGATGAGCAGGACTGCCCGCCCGGCCACCTGCGCCGATACCGGAGCGACAGCCCCGGCGTCGGCCCGGGCCTGCTCGGCCAGGCGGTTCAACACCCGCTCCGCGAACGCCAGTTCATCCCGCTCGGCCTGGACCTCCTGGAGTTGCTTGGCCAACTCCTCGGCGAGGGCGTCCGGTTCGCTCCGGCGGGCGGTGATCCGCTGCCGCTCCTGCATCACGCGCGCCCTCCCGCGTTCTCACGGCGTGCCGACCTGCTGACGGATCGTAGGCGGGGGGCCGGTCGTGGGCGCAGCCGAACCCGGCATCCCGCCGGAGCCGGACCTGCCCGATGATCTACGCCATAGTCATCGGCCGCCGACCGGCACGAGGACCCAACTCGCCATTCACACCAGACCCGTGACCTGCGACTTCACGATGCACACCGCTCATTGCGCAGGGAGGAAACGAGTGGCTGGGGGCGACGTCGCTCAGACGCCGCTGAGCATGGCGAGGACGTTGTCGTACTGGCCGTTGGCCTCCGCGTCGCGCACGAACCTGGCACGCTCCACGACAAGCTCCTTCGCGTCGGGCTTCTCGCGCAGCAGGTCGAGGGTCTCGGTGAGGAAGTCGTCCAGCGGCATGGAGCTCTCGTCGTCCTGCTGGCCCAGCAGGGTCGTGCGCACCCCCGGCGGGGCCACCTCGATCACCTGGACGCCGGCGTCGGCCTGCGCGAGCTGCACGCGCAGGCTCTCGGAGAAGGAGTGCAGCGCGGCCTTGGTCGCGTTGTAGGTCGGGGTGATCGGCAGCGGTACGAACGCCAGCGCGGAGGTGACGTTCACGACGGCCGCGTCGTCCTTGCCCACCAGCAGCGGCAGGAAGGCGTACGTCACCCGGATCGTGCCGAGCAGGTTGACCGTGACGTGGTCCTCGGCGACCGGGAGCGAGGCCGGGTCGAGGAGGTTCTCCCGCAGCATGATGCCGGCGTTGTTGACCAGGATGTTCAGCTCCGGGTAGCTCGCCGCCACCGTTTCACGGGCCTGGGCGATCGAGTCGGGGTCCGCGACGTCGAGGACGAGCGCGTCGATGCCCGCGTGCTCGGCCGTGATCTCGTCGAGCAGCTCCTTGCGCCGACCGGCAACGATCACCTTGTTGCCGGCCTCGTGCAGGCGCAGGGCCAGGCCGAGCCCGATGCCCGAGGTGCCGCCGGTGATCAGGATCGTGTTGCCGGTCATCTTCATGGGGATCTCTCTCCTTCGCTACGGCGGGCCGGTAAGCGCCCGCATCCTCGACCGTAGGAGCGCCCGCGCAGGGTCGGGAGAGGAAGGTTTATCCATGGATCGGCGGTCTCTGTCTGGTGCAGGCCGGGTGGCCGGCTGTCGCGCCGGCCCAATAGACGAGCGCACCGGTCACACCCAGCGGAAACGGCATCGCTTCGGCATCGCGGCATTCGGGACGGTCCTGGACGCGCCCACGCTGCGCGGTCAACGAGTCCACCGCCGCTCCACCCTGTGTGCCTCCCAGGTCAGGCAGAACCGCGCCTTCGCCGACTACAAGATCTCCTTCGCTTCGACAGCGAGATCGCGGAAATAAAGGAGCAGGACGGCGAACTCGCCGGCGTCAGGCCGCGCGATGTCTTCAGCGGCACGACGCGAGACCTCGACGTGACGGGTCTGTTCATCGCGACCGGCCACGACCCACGGACCGAACTGTTCAAGGACCAGCTGGACCTGGACGAGCAGGGGTGCCTGGCGGTCGGCGCTCCCTCGACGCGTACGAAACTTCTCCGGCGTCTTCGCCGCAAGCGACGTCGTCGACCACATCTACCGCCGGGCCATCACGGCCGCCGCTAGCGGCAGCCCTGGACGCCGAACGCCACCTCGCCGCGCCGGAAGCAGTTCGACACCATCAACGGTGTCTGCGAGTCCATGGTCGTAGAGACGGCCTCGTTGATGAGCCGTCAAAAGCCGCTGTTGGCTACGTCCGTTCGCGCGCAGCCTCGCCTTTGAGATGCTGGGTGGTGGTGCGCAGCGGTTGCCGGAGGTCGCTCGGGGCGGACGGGCCGGGCTACGGTGCCTGCGCCTGGCTGAGGTCGGGCAATGCGCGGGCGGAGCCGGGATAATTCCACGGTGTCGACAATGGCCTCGAAGCCGTCCGGTCTGCGCTGCGCGCGCAGCAGCCTGCCCTGCTGCTGGAGCAGTCCGAGGCTCAGTGGCTGGACGCCAAGAGCATGCCGTACGAGCTGCGTAACCCAAGCGCCGTGGACGAACTCGCCGAGGACGTCTGTGTCTTCGCCAACGGTGGCGGCGGTGTCCTTGTCATGGGGATCGCCACGCGACGGGAGGGCGACGCCGAGATCCTCGACCGGATCATCGCGGTCGAGCGCACCAGCGTCGACCGCGACCAGATACGCAAGCTGCTCCGCGAGCACATCACCCCCCTCCCCCGCGGGGTCGGCGTGGAGTGGTCCGACGACCGGCAGGGCTCCCGGGTGCTGTACATCGACATCCCCCCTCAGGAGAAGGACTGCCTGTTCGTCGTAGCGGCGGGTGTCGTGCCGAGCCCGGTGCTACCTGGCTGGCCCGGCGTGGTTCCTTCGTCCGAGCCGGTCGGCGACGAACGCGGCGAGCGTCTCTTGGGACGGGTGCCCCCAGCCGATGCAGAACGGGTGTCCGGCCGGGTCGGCGTACACCTGATGGCCTTCGTCGCTGTCCAGGTCAGGAGCCGGCTGGAGCAGGCGGGCGCCGAGGGAGATTGCCTCTTCGTGCGCGGCTCGGGGGTCATCGACGTGGAGGTCGAGATGCACTTGTTG
Organism: Streptomyces sp. JLBG701; assembly: GCF_058544905.1. Taxonomy (NCBI): domain Bacteria; kingdom Bacillati; phylum Actinomycetota; class Actinomycetes; order Kitasatosporales; family Streptomycetaceae; genus Streptomyces; species Streptomyces sp. JLBG701. Next base: position 11,011,210 of record NZ_CM178588.1, on the reverse strand, counting down.
AGGGACGCCGTGTGGCCACTCGGGAGGAACGTGGTTCGGCGCCAGCTGTACGCCGATCCGCCACTCCCCATCGGCATCGACAACGCTGTGCCATGCCTCATCCTCAAAGACGTAGCCGCCGAAGATCCCAGCCCAGAACGAGCTTTCGGCAGTCAGGTCGGCTGCGTCGAACACGATCACGTTACGCACCAGCTTCATGACGCCGAGGCTACGAAATGCCGCCGACCGGGTGCCCGGACATCGACCAATTCCGTGCGATAGCCGCTGTTCACGGATGAGATGATCTTGGTGTGGCTGGTGTGATCGCGGCGTCGGAACCGTCTTGGACAGCCCCGTTCACCGGGCTGAGCGCGCGCGCCTTCACGAAGCTGGTGACGCAGCTGCGGCGTGAGGGTGTCGACGCCCCGGGCAAAGGGCGACCGTGGAAGCTCGCCCTCCTGCCGCGCAAGCGGTTCGCGCAGGACGCGGTGCTGATCGTGGATGGCACCCTGGTGCCCACCCGCGACCACAACTGGCCGAGCAGTCCAAAAACTACCGGTACTCCACCAACCACCAGGTGGTCATCGACGCCGACACCCGCCTGGTGGTCGTGGTCGGCCGACCGCTGCCGGGCGACCGCAATGACTGCCGGGCCTGGAGTGAGTCCGGCGCCAAAGCCGCGGTTGGCAAGACCACGACGATCGCCGACGGCGGCTATCCGGGCACCGGGCTGGTGATGCCGCACCGCCGCCGCACCGGCGAGGAATTGTCCGACTGGCAACAGGCCCACAACAAATCCCATAAGCAGGTCCGCGCCCGCGTCGAGCACGTCTTCGCCCGCATGAAGACCTACAAGATCCTGCGCGACTGCCGGCTCCGCGGCGACGGCGCGCACCATGCGATGCGCGGCATCGCCCGCCTCCACAACCTCACCCTCGCCGGATAGGCGAGCCCGCCCGGGGTCGAGCACGTCCCGGCCAGCCGAAAGGTCATTTACGGGACAGCCCTCAGCCAGATTCGGTCGCTCAGCTGTCAACGCTCGGTGGGAGGTCTGTGTTGGCTCCTGAGATGACGACGGTGGCACCGTCCGGGAAGTGTTCTGGGTGGGCGAGCAGTGCGGCGAGAGCGGTGGCTCCGCCGGGTTCGGCCACGATGCGTAGCCGCTGCCACAGGAGTGCGCGGGCGGCGGCGATGTCCTCGTCTGCGACGGTGAGGGTCTTCATGCCGAGGGAGAGGCCGACGGCGGTGGCGATGCGGCCCGCCCGGCGGGCACCCAGGCTGTCCACGGCGATCCCGCCGACTTCGACGTCCACCGGTTCTCCTGCCTCCAGCGCCGCTGTGAGCGAGGGCGCGGAGGACGGTTCGGCTGCGATCACGCGGTTGCGTCCATCCAGCGCCAGGGCGATTCCTGCGTACAGTCCTCCTCCACCGCACCCGACCAGGACGGGCTGTCCCTCCGGTACCTGCTCGGCGAGCTCCAGGCCGAGCGTGCCCTGCCCTGCCACCGTCTGCGGGGCGTCGAAGGCGTCGATGTGGAAGGCGCCCTCGTGCCGGGCATGGTCCTGGCTGGCCGCGAGTGCATCGGCGTAGAAGCCGTCGATGCGGCGCAGGCGTGCGCCGAGCGATTCGATGATGTCGGTCTTGGCCTTGGGTGAAAAGTCGGGCACGAACACGGTGGCGGGCAGGCCCGCTTCGCGCGCCGCCCAGGCCACGGCGGCCCCGTGGTTGCCGCCCGACGCGCAGCAGACGCCAGCAGCCGGTGCGCCGCCTTCCGCGGCGCGCAGGAGGGCGAGGGTGTTGGATGCGCCGCGGACTTTGAAGGAGCCGGTGTGCTGGAGGAATTCCAGCTTCAGGGTCACGGGGACGGGCACGTCCAACTCCCCGGCCGCCACCTGTAGCACGGGTGTGCGGCGCACTACGGTGCGGATCCGTCTGGCCGCACCCGCGATGTCGTTCAGGGAGGGGATGGTGACGGGCTGTGCGTTCATGGGCGGTGTCCAAGCGGGCCGGAAGGCTTCGGAGAGGGGATGGAAGTGTCGGTCGTGTCCTCAGGCGCGGCACGTGATCAGGTGGACTCGCTGGGCAGATCGTCCGAGAGGCATACGCTGGGGCCGTCGCTGGTCTGTACGGCGCGGCGGCTTGTGGTGTCCACGTGGAGGCGGAAGATGTCGGGGCGCGCGTAGTGGCCGACCGGGTCGAAGTCGTAGCGAGCGCGTGGGATCTGCCCCATGTCAAGGTCCGCGGTCAGGAGAACCTCCTGATCCAGGACCGGCCCGGCCAGCACGTCGCCCAGCGGGCCGATGATGCTGCTGCCACCCCGGGAGATGAGGTGCTCCGGGTCGTCGCCGTACGGCGTAGGGTGGTCCAAGGGGAAGTCCTTCGTGCGCAGGCACTGGTTCGCCGCCAGCACGAAGCATCTGCCTTCCATGGCGATATGGCGCATGGTCGCGTGGTGGCTTTCCCTGCTGTCCGCCGTCGGCGCACAGTACAGTTCAATGCCTTGCGCATACATGGCCATCCGCGTCGCGGGCATGAGGTTTTCCCAGCAGATCACGGCCCCGAGTCGGCCGATCTTCGTAGGGTGCACCTCAAGGGTGGAGCCGTCGCCGAACCCCCAGATCATCCGCTCGGCGCCGGTAGGCATGAGCTTGCGCCGCGTCCCGAGGAAGGCTCCGGTGTCGGAGAAGAACAGGACCGTGCAGTAGAGCGTGCCGTATTCCCGTTCGACGACGCCGATGACCAGGTGTGTGCGGGCATCGGCCGCCAGTTCGCCCAGGCGGTCCGTGACAGGGCCGGGCACCTCCACGGCGCCGTTCCAATACCGGGCGAACTCGTCTCGTCCGGCAGTGGTCCGGTCGCCCACCACTCCCCCGAACGCTGATCCCTTGGGGTACCCGCCGATGAATGCCTCAGGGAACACCACGAGATCCAGGTTCCGTTCGGCTGCCTCGGACAGCCACCGTTGCACCACACGCAACGTGGCCACCGGATCGAACGGAACCGGGGCGGCCTGCACTACGCCTGCCCGAACGACTCTCGCCTGGCCGGGACCTGCGCCCGGGCTGTTGTAAGTGCTGTCGTCACTGGTCATGCCACATGCCCCCTTGGCTATGAGAATGCCGATAATGATGCGGGTAGGGAAGCCGCGACCCATTCATTGCGGTCACGGAGGTATGCGCCGAAGGCTGCAGCCCCGGCACGTCGACGCGCGCCCCATGATCAATCTCGCCGATACTCACGGTTCTATTGGTCCTCGACGGCGGTATTCAGCTGAGTGCGCCGCCGCTGACGAGCAGTTGCTGTCCGCTGATCCAGCGGGACAGCTTGCCGGTGAAGAATTCGACGGCGTCGGCGACGTCGTCGACCGTTCCCATGCGTGAGCCGAGGGGGCTGGCGTTCTGTACGAGCTGGCGGAGCGGGTCGTCGGGCTTGCTTTCGGTGAAGTAGCCCGCGCCGTCCGTCGCAGTCGGGATGACCGCATTGACGGTGACGCCGCGTTCGCCGATTTCCTGGGCGAGCACTGAGACGAGGATGGTCGGGGGCAGCTTGCTCGACGTGTAGAGACCGAAGCCGGCCGTCGGGCGGAGCGTGGAGCTGGAGCCGATGTAGACGATCGAGCCGCCACTGTCGACCATGCCTCCTGCCTTCTGCAGCGTGAAGAACGCGCCTTTGGCGTTGACGTTGAACATGCGGTCGTAGTCAGCTTCCGTGACGTCCAGAACAGGGCCGCCCGTCTCGTCGATGCCCGCATTGGCCACGACGATGTCAAGGCCGCCGAACCGGCTGCGCGCCGTGTCGAGGAGCGCCTCGATCTCGTCCGGCTTCGACACGTCGGCGCGGACGGCGACGGCGCGGGAGCCCGCGGTCTCGATCTCGGCCACCGTTGCGGCGGCCCCCGACGCGTCCCGCGAGTAGTTGACCACGACGCTCGCGCCGAGCCGTCCCAGTCGAACGGCGACGGCTCGGCCGATCCCACGGCTGGCGCCGGTGACGACCGCTACCTTTCCCGACAGGTCAGTCATCTCTGAGCTCCTTCTCGGTGTACTGCGACTGTTGGTGGATGAGGCTGGCACCGGGCATGTCGCCGGTGGCCGGCATGCGATGCCGTCCGCCGGGAGGCTTTGCCGTGTCCCGGCGGGTGATCAGCCCTGGAGGGCTTGGCGCAGCGCTGCGGTGCGTTCGCGCTTCCTCACGCTCGACGGCGCCTGGGGGGCCACGGCGTCTCAGCCGTGGCAGGCGCCCGGATAGACATGAAGCTCGGTCGGCACACCGGCTCGCAGCAGGCGTGTCGCATAGGCGATGTCCTCGTCGCGGAAGACGTCGAATTCACCGACCTGGACCAGGGTCGGCGGAAGACCGGCGAGGTCGCCGGCGCGGGCGGGCGCGGCGTACGGCTCCACGTCCGGGGCTGTTCATGGTCGGGTGTGCCGCCTTTCTTGAAGGTGGCGGTGTGGGGGCCGTAAGGGCCGCCCCGCAGTACCCGGACCGGGGGCCGGGTACTGCGGGGTCTGCGCGTCGCGGATCCCGCTGGGGTTGCTGGACGGCCCTTACGGGAGTGACGGCTCGGCGCCGAGAGTGTGGGCGCCGACAGGGGTGCTGAGCTGCCCTGGTCAGGCGCCGGCGCCGCCGTCAACCGGGACGATCGCGCCGGTCACGTACGAGGCGCGGTCGCTGAGCAGCCAGGCGGCTGCCTCGGCGATCTCCCGGGGCTCGCCCATCCGGCCCATCGGGATCTTTGCGCTCATCCCTTCGATGAGGCCGGGAGTGGCCGCTTCCCACTCGTCGATCATTTCGGTGGCGGTGCCGCCGGGGGTAATGCCGTTGACCCGGATGTTGGCGGGGGCCAGGTCGACCGCGGCGGTCTCGGTGAGGCTGTTGAGCGCGCGCTTCATGGCCCCGTAGGCGGGCAGGCCGGGGTTGGAGCGGCGGCTGCCGATGCTGGAGGTGTTGACAATGGCCCCGCCGCCGGTGCGGCGCATGAGGGCGATCTCGGCGTTCATGGCGGTCCAGTGAGCGCGGAAGTTCACGGTGAACTGCTCGTCGATGTCCTTGTCGCTGGTGGCGTCGACCGGGCCGGGCTGCTGGATGACCGCGCCGTTGTTGAAGGCGCCGTCAAGACGTCCGTGCAGCTCCTCGACGCGGTCCACCGCGGCGCGGATGCTCGCGCTGTCGGCGAGGTCCAGGGTGACGGCGTCGGCGGTGCCGCCCTCGGCGCGGATCTCCTTCACGAGACTCTCCAGGGCGCCGGTGCTGCGGGCGGCGAGCACGACGGCGGCGCCCTCGGAGGCGAAGAGCCGGGCCGCCGCCGCCCCGATGCCGCGGCTGGCGCCGGTGATGAAGACGACCTTGCCGGTGAGCAGGCCGACGGGTGCACTGTGGGTGGTGTTCGTGTGGTTCGTCATGCCAAACAGCGTCAGGCCGCACCCGGACCGGATACAGGCACAGGCTGTACCAGGATCCGCCGCCGCTGTCGCGCGCACACTGGGCGTATGGACAAACAGGAACTCGGCGCGTTCCTCCGCAGCCGCCGCGAGCGGCTCCGCCCGCAGGACGTCGGCCTCCCCACCGGACCGCGCCGGCGCACACCAGGCCTGCGCCGTGAGGAAGTGGCGGTCCTCGCGCACATCTCCACCGAGTACTACATCCGCCTTGAGCAGGGCAGGGCGCCACGCCCCTCAGGCGACGTCCTGGCCGCGATCACCGGCGCGCTGCGGCTCACCGACGCCGAGTCCGACCACCTCCACACCCTCGCGGGCACCGCGCCCAACCGGACCGGACTGCACCGGCGCGACGTCCGCCCCAGCGTCCTCGCGCTCCTTCAGCGGCTGCCGCAGACAGCCGGCTTCGTGATGTCCGCCGCCTGCGAGGTCCTCGCCTGGAACGACCTCGCGGCCGCGCTCATGGAGGACTTCGCCCCGCTCGCCCCCGAGGACCGCAACCTCGCCCGCCGGGCCTTCCCCGGGCCGCAGCCCGCCGATGCGACGCTGTACGGGATCTCCGACGCCGCCGACTTCCGCCTGAGCGTCGTGATGCAGCTCCACGCCACCCTCGCCCGCTACCCCACCGATCCCGCGGTGACCGGCCTCGTCGACGAACTCCGCGACACCAGCCCCGACTTCGCCCGGCTGTGGGAACGCCACGACGTCCAGGCCGCGCCGATGCTCACCAAGACCTTCCGCCACCCGGCCGTCGGGGAGGTCACCGTCGACTGCGACACGCTCACCCTCACCGACCGCGACCAGTACCTCGTGCTCTTCACCGCACCGCCGGGATCCCCCGGCGCCGAGGCCCTCGCCCTGCTGAACGTCCTGGGAGCACAGGCCAGTCACTACCTGCCGTAGCACCACAGCCAGCCACCACGAGCAGACCCAGTGTCTGGGTGAGGACCTCGCGCGAGATGCCGCCGATGAGGTCGACGAGAGTCCAGTTGTCCGGCTGACGTGACCGCTTCAGGAACAGGCACTCGGAGGGCGTTTTCCTGCGATTACTAGAGTAATGTGGCGAATTCTGTTGAGTGTCTGGGGCGTTGGGTGCGGTACGCGCGTCGCATGTGACGGGTGGAGCGAGATCCTGACCGTTGCGCTCCCTCTGCTCCCGTTTCGTCGCGAAGTGCGCTGCTTGGCTCCGGATGCCCCGGCCGTCGGGCCCTCGCGCCCTGACCGGCGGGCCGGGCCGGGGCTATGCCGGAAACATGAGCGCACGCCGCCGCTACCCCAGCGACCTCTCCGAAGCCCGGTGGGCGCTGGTCGAGTAGCTGTTGACGAACTGGCGTGAGGAAATCATCCGCCGCGGTCTCAACATCGGCCACCCGCCCCGCCACGACCTTCGCGACCTCCTGGACGCGGTGCTCTATGTGGCCCGCACCGGCATCCCGTGGCGCTACCTGCCGCACGACTACCCGCACTGGAACACGGTCTACCACTACTTCGGCCGCTGGGAGAGGGACGGCATCTTCGAGCAACTCAAGGCCCTGCTGCCGCGCCGGGTGCGCGAGGACGAGGGCCGCACCCCGGAGCCGACCGCGATGGTGATCGACGCGCAGAGCATCAAGACCTCCACCAACGTCCCCGTTGTCGGCCAGGGCGTCGATGCCGCCAAGAAGATCGTGGGCCGCAAGCGCAACGTCGTGATCGACACGACCGGACTGCTGCTGACCGTGCTGGTCACCGCCGCGAGCGTTCAGGACTCTACGGCCGGCGAGACCCTCCTCGACCGGATCGCCGCGACCCACCCCACCATCCGTAAGGGCCGGGCGGACCGCGGCCATCGCGAGTACCTCGTCGACCACGCCGCCCGCCTCGGCATCGATCTTGAAATCGTGCGCCGCGAACCGGGCGCCCGCGGCTTCACGGTTCTCCCGCGCAGATGGGCAGTGGAAAGAACGCTCGGCTGGCTCATGCACCACCGCCGCCTGGCCCGCGACTACGAGACCCTCCCGGCCCGCTCCACCGCCATGATCTACCTTGCGATGATCGCCCTGATGGCGCGCCGCCTCACCAGAGAATCCACTCCAACCTGGCGAGGGCTCTGACACCTCGTCAAAACGGCATCTCGGGACGAAACAGTGGGAGAAAACGCCCTCTCAGCCGAGTGCGAGGTTGTAGGCCACAGTGCCGGGCACGAACCGGCCCTCGATGTAGGGGAATTGCCCGTCGGGCAGGTCGTAGACGGCCTTGGCCGGGCCGGGCAGTGGCCGCTGCGACAGGGCGGTGTCCCAGGTCGTGACCGGGGTCCTCCAGCGAGCCAAGGTCAGGCCGCTCGGCAGCGTGGCGTAGCGGTCGGCGTGGAAGTCGACGGGAGCGCCGCGCTTGTCGAGGAACACCCGTGCTGTCACGGACCGCGCCGCATCGGTGAGTGTCACGTCGAACGCGCGGTCGTCGACCGCTGCCCAGGATGCGGCAGGGCTGAGGAGCATCGACGGTGCAAGCAGGACGGCGTCGTTGAGGTAGGTGATCAGCTCGCTGTGGTCGAACTCCTCGCCCTTGCCGTCGGCTACGGGGACGAGGTTCATCAGCTTGACGAGCATCCGCCCGTGTCCCTGGACGTATGTGTCCCGGCCGACGACCGGTACCAGGTGGGCGAGGCGGATCCGCAGGACGAAGACGCGGGCGATCTCGACGGCGGAGTTGTACTGCCATGCCTCCGCTGCTGCCCAGCCGGCGTCGGGCCGCATGCGGAAACGGCCGACGAAGCGGGCTCGGAACGACCAGTCGCGGGGCCTGCCCACGACGCCCATGAACCGCATGTAGCGTTGCACGGCGTCCGGCAGCCCGGCCAGGTCGGCATCGGTCACCACACCTTCAAAGTGACCGGACCGCAGGCCGGCGGCGGCGACGTTCTCCACCAGCCGGTCGTAGAGGCGGTCCTTCGGCCGGAGCGGGTTCTCGCCCCGATTGCCCCGGCCCGCTCCTGCGCGGGTGTTGATCATCGGCCCCGGCTCTCTGGCGCGATGCCGCCGTGCGCGGCACCACCTCCATGCGACGCCTTGACAGACCCGGCGGACCAATGCCGTGTGTCCCCGCCTCTGGGGACCGGTGGTCCCTACGTGCCGCCTGCCCGCCACACGGGGCGATGGGCTGGTGCAGTTGAGGGCGTTGGCTTCCCAACGGGTGTGTGATCCCATTGGCGGCCGGGAACTTCATCTACATTGCGTCTGCGGACCTGATCCCCGAATTGGCTCGCGTGCGACCCTCACGGCCCGGTTGCAGCCGAGACGGCTTGCTCAGAAGAGATCCTCGCCGGGTAGGTCGGCGGCCTGGCGGATCCAGCTCGCAATGAGCTCCTCGTCGAGCTTCTCAGCCTCATGGATGTCGAGGTAGCGCACGCGCTCATGCTTGGAGTCGCCCGGGGGGGAGTGGATCCAATGATGAGCCGTTAGAAGCCGTATCTCAACCGAACGTGATCCCGTGATTTCTGCTGGTCAGGCATGGATTCGCCCGAGTTGAGGGAGTCATGCCGACGTCTTGTGTCCGCTTCATGGTCGAGGGGTGCGCGGTGGCGTCGGTGCTGGGAATGCTGGAGGAGCGGGAGGCGGCTGCCCGCGGACGGGTGGAGGATCTGCCACGGTCGGCGAGCGGCTCGACTCCCACCTCGTTGCCGTCGACCCCCATGGGGACAGGGCGTACGCGGACGGGGCATTCATCAAGACGGCCGATGCCGGGTGGGTGACCGAGGCGAATGCAGTGATCTCGCGGCAGAAGGGCGTCTATGTTCCGCCTGCCTGGTGCGAGTTCTGGCGACCGAAGCGAGCCAACGCGAAGGCCGGCACCGGCAAGGCGGCAGTCGCCGGTGTGGGCGGCAGCTCGGCCGCGAGCTTCTACGCCAGCAACCTCTTCACGAAGAGCTGGCCGGGTGTCCTCGCGACCAATCTGCAGAGTGTCTTCGGAGATGGCGGAACCGGCTTGGGCTATTGGGCCAATACCGCCTCTCCTGGTGCCGCTGGCAGTGACGCCTACTTCATGTCCGATGCAGGTCACTCTTACGTCGCGGGAGTAATCAAATCGCTCCTCGCGAGTTGACGAGGTACCCCTAAAAATGACTACTGGAGGGGCCGCGGGAAGTGGCCCCTCCCTGGAGCAGGCGGCGTCAGTAGCCCAGTTTCCACAGCTGGTGTCCAGTGCCGTCGCATTGACCACCGGTCACGGTGTAGGGGTTATACCCCTCTATGCATTTGAGCGACCAGAGGTTGACGAACCGAACCTTGTCCCAGCTCGACCCCTCAGCACGGAATTGCTGATACACGCTGGTTGTGCTGCACGGTACGTGCCCTGTACCACCGTTTGCTTCATTGGTTATGCACGTGTTGGCTCCTACGTTCTTCAGCGTGACTATGTCATAGGAACCGTGACCGATGTAGATCGGCTGCCAGATCTGGTAACGATCCCCCGAATTGCAGTCGTCCTGGTGGATCCATCCGTCACTGAGGCTCATGCACTTCCCGGTTTCCCAGTTGCGCAGCGTGTTCTCCCCGACGTAAGCGGACGCGGGGGGCGTGCTCATCAGCGAAAACACCAGGGACAGCGCGGCCACGAGAACCGCCCCCCATCCGCGACGAGCGAAACGCCTGCGGACCGAAGCCCGGGTGGAAGCCTGCGCGTTACCCGCGGCATCCTCCTTCAACTCTTCCGTGTTCACCATGACTGACTCCTCTTCGCCTTTTCCTCGCGGCGGCATGCACTCGCCACCCAGAGACCCTCGATGGCTCAACAACTACCCTTCAGTGCACAGCCACCGCCCTTGTGCTCACTGTCCACCCATAGCTAAGCAGCCACTTCTTGCCGATTTGTTGTCGCGGCGATGTCGGCAAGCTGCCGCCTCATACAACAGAGGGAGAATTGCATCGAATTGTGAGTAACTATGGCAAACCCTCAGATGCCACAGGTTATTGCGGTGGCCAAGTCGCAGGTCGGCTACAACTTCGGCTATGCCGAAGGCGGTTGGACGAACATAACCAAGTACGCCGCCGAAGTGTCCGGTCTCGGCTGGGCACAAGGCCAATCCTGGTGCGCTACGTTCACGAGCTGGGTAGCCATGCGGGCTGGCGTCGCCAACCTCTTCCCGCGAACCGCCGACTGCTCGGCGGCTGTTACCTGGTTCAGCAGCGCCGGCCGCTGGTCCTGGTATCCCGCCGTGGGTGCTCAGGTGATGTACGGCACCAGCGGCCAGGACCACACGGGAATCGTCTACGCTTACGACGCCACTTACATCTGGACCATCGAAGCCAACACGAACGACAACGGGTCGAGCGAGGACGACGGAGTCTATTTCCGTAAGAAGCCGTATCTCAACCGATCTTGGAATGTGTGGATCGAACGGAGTTCCTGGTCGGGTGATCTTCCAGCGGTACGCGCATGAAGGCAGGGCCTCCTGGTAGCTCGGGGGTGAGACCCTATTCCGAGCGGTTCCCGGAGGCCCTGTTGTCGTTGTTGTACGCGCCCGAGCCCGTCGACTTCAACTCGGCTGCTCCATCGTGTGATTGCCTCGCGCACGTGTACGGCAACGCGGCCGATCACCCCGATCGGGTTCGCCGGTATCCGTCGGACATGACGGACCCGGAGTGGGCGGCCGTCCGGCCGTTGTTGCCGGTACCGGCCTGGCTTCAGGGGCGGGGCGGACGGCCCGAGGGTTACTGTCACCGGCAACTGCTGGACGCGGTCCGCTACCTGGTCGCGGGCGGGATCTCCTGGCGGGCGATGCCCGCGGACTTCCCCGGCTGGGGCCGTGTCTATGTCTTCTGTGCGCCGTGCGGCGCTTCGTTGTATCCCCGACTCACTCGGGAGGAACTTGGAGGAATGTTTCTGGGTCGCCTGACTTACCTGGAGGCGAAAGCCGAAGGGGACAATAGCATGTCAGGAAAGCGGTGGCCGTCTGGAGGTATCCAGGGCGGAGCTCCGCAAGACCCGCGCGATATGGCCAAGGCTGGATTGCTTGAAGCCCAATCTCCAGCGGCAAAAATAGAAACTCACCGGAACGATACCTGAAACCGGTGCCCTTTCCTTGCCGGGCTCTGAAGAACGGGTTCGGACGGCAACCTCGAAGGAGAGGGGCGTCGCCCAATGAGGGCGGTCAAGGAGATGAGTGGGCGGCCTACGTCGTGCTCGATACGTACAGCGAAGACGTACCACGGGATCGCCTACGAGGCGCGAGCCCTACGGCGACGGAGTGCCCATAGTAGTCGCCGGAGTTACGACCGGCCGTGAAGTCCGGGAAAGCCGGAGTGAGGGCGAAGGGGCACAGGTGAACTCGACGTCCAGTAAGGGGAGGTATGCGCAATGCAGAGCGCCGAAACGGTGCTGGACGTCATCCGGGAACGCGGCAGGCGAAGCCTGCCGTTGGAAAGGATCTACCGGCAACTGTTCAACCCGCAGCTCTTTCTGATGGCCTACGGGCGGATCTACCGGAATTCCGGTGCGATGACGCCTGGGGTCACCGGGGAGACCGTGGACGGCATGTCACGGGTGAAGATTGACACGATCATCGGCACACTGCGGTCGGAGTCGTATCGATGGACGCCCGTCAAGCGGGTCTATATCGACAAGAAAGGCGGTGCGAAGAAGAAGCGCCCGCTTGGCCTGCCGACGTGGTCGGACAAACTGGTCGCCGAGGTCGTACGTCTGTTATTGGAGGCGTACTACGACGTCCAATTCTCCGATCGCTCTCATGGGTTCCGCCCCAAGAGGGGCTGTCACACCGCGTTGCAGGACGTGGTGAAGTACTGGACCGGAACGCGCTGGTTCATCGAGGGAGACATCTCCGACTGCTTCGGCAGCCTGGACCACGAGGTCATGCTCACGATCATCGGGGAGAAGATCCACGATGGCCGGTTCCTGCGGCTGATCCGGGCCATGCTCAGGGCCGGATACTTGGAAGACTGGCGGTGGAACGCCACGCTGAGTGGGGCTCCCCAAGGCGGTGTGGCATCGCCCGTCCTATCCAACATCTATCTCGACAGGCTCGATCAGTTCATTGAGCAGAAGCTGCTGCCGGAATACAACCGCGGCATCATCCCGAGTACCATCGGCTCGACAGCCGGATGTACTGGGCGAAGCGGCGCGGAGATCGCGCCGCAGTACGGCAACTCCGGCTCCAAATGCGGAGCCTGCCGAGCAAAGACCCTTATGATCCAGGCTTTCGGCGCCTACGGTATGTCAGGTATGCCGACGACTGGCTGCTCGGTTTCGCTGGGCCCAAGCACGAAGCCGAGGAAATCAAGGCGCGGATCACGGAATTCCTGCTGAATGAACTCCGGTTGGAACTCTCCGAATCCAAGACCCTGGTCACGCACGCCACCAGCCAGGCGGCGCGCTTCCTCGGCTATGAGGTGAGAGCCCACCGATGCGACACGAAGCTCACGGGACCACGACGCTCAGTCAACGGTGCCATCGGGCTTTCGTGCCACGTGAGGTAATCAGGCAGCGTTGTGCCTCCTACATGGGTGGCGGTAAACCGAAACTCCGTGGTGTGCTTCTCCACGACAGCGATTTTTCAATCGTGGCGACATACCAAGCCGAGTACCGGGGACTCGTGCAGTACTACCTTCTCGCCCAGGACGTCGCCCGCCTGAACCGCCTGCAATGGGTGATGGAGACGTCCATGCTCAAGACACTGGCATCGAAGCACAGATCGACCGTCACAAAGATGGCCCGCAAGTACAAGGCGACCATCGACACCCCGGACGGCCCTCGAAAATGCTTTGAAGTCATCGTCGAGCGCGAAGGTGAGAAGAAGGCACTGGTTGCCCGCTTCGGCGGCATCCCGCTCAAACGGCAGCGCACAGCGGTAATGGCCGACCGAGAGCCGTTGAAACCCAACAACATCAGCACCACCGAGTTGGTGAAGCGGCTCCTCGCGGACTGCTGCGAGATGTGCGGATCAACGAGCCGGATTGAGGTCCATCACATCCGGAAACTCGCCGATCTCAAGCAACAGGGCCGAGCCGAGCGCCCCGCGTGGGTGAAGTTGATGGCAATGAGACGACGCAAGACCCTGGTCGTCTGCCGGCCTTGCCACGAGGACATCCACGCGGGACGAGCGACCTCATCCACCCGGAAAAGATCACTGGAGAGCGGTGTGCTGGGAAACTAGCCCGCACCGTTCGGGAAGGGGCCGTCGGAAAAGGACCCGGGCCACGGGCACCTCGTCGGCGGCCTACTTCACTCCGCCGCTGGCGCGACCACGGGCTGATCACCGAGTTCCACGACCGGCTGCGCGGACAGGTCCGTGAACGCGAAGGCCGCGAGGCCGAGCCCACGGCGGGAATCAACGACGCGCAGTCGGTGCGGGCCGCCGCGACAGTGCAGGCCGCCTCACGCGGCTACGACGGCGGGAAGAAGGTGCCGGGCCGCAAACGGCACATCCACCCTCGGTCTGCTCCTGGTCGTCGCGGTCACCGCCGCGAACATCGGCGACCGGGACGCCGCGGCGGGCCTGCTGACCCGGCTGCACCGCCTGCACCGCGACATCACCCTCGTCTGGGCTGACGGCGGCTACACCGGCGCCCTCGTCGGCTGGTGCCGGGACAAGCTCGCCCTGGCCTTGGAGATCGTCAAGCGCACCGACGACATGGAGGGGTTCGTGGTGCTGCCGAGGCGGTGGGCGGCAGAGCGCACGTTCGCATGGCTGATGAACTCCCGCCGTCTGGCCCGGGACTACGAGACCCTGCCCGCCACCAGCGAGGCGATGATCCGGTGGTCGATGGTCACGCGGATGAGCCGGCGTCTGGCACAGGCCGCCGACCTGCGCTGAACGCCCCCGACGCCTCCAGGAGGAGCCACCCGCGCTCCGCCAGGCGCCGGGCTTTCGACCGCAACCCCTCGACCTTCGCCGGCGTCGCCCCAAGGCCCAGCTCCACCGCGATCTCCTTGGCCCGAAGAGGCCCTTGCCCCATGGATCGCTGCTGTTCCACCACGCCCAGAATCCGCTGATAGTCCTCCGCCAGAACCGTCACCGGCAGCCCTTCCCGCCAGGGCGGCATCGGCGAGCCCGGCACCGGCACGAGCGACAGCGTCGCTTCCTCCTCCGCCTCGGTCCCGGCCACAGCAGTGGACTCCGCCGCAGAGACTGCCAGGGCCTCGACCAGTTCCTCCCGCGCGATCACCCGCTGGTCCAACTTGATCTCCGCAGCCCGCTCGACCAGCGTCTTCACCGGCCCGTCCGCGCACAGCACCGCGTCGGTGAGCTCGAAGAGCGCATCCGCGTGGGCGTAGAGGCATTCGTAGAACTCGACCCGAAAGCGGGACAACACGTCCAACGCCTCGCCTGCGGGCGCGTCGACAGACAGACTCACCACAGCGGTCGTTCTCTTGCACTTCGTGACTCGACATCTCGAAGCGTGGACAACGGCCGCCTCCGCTGTCTCGGAAAGAACCGCAGATCAGCAAGTCGAGTGACCTGCGACGTTAAACGCCAAGCTGAGGGGCTGCGGGAGCGCAAGAAGCGGCCGTTGCGGCAGCAGCTGTCCGACACGGCCACCGAGATGTTCATGGAACGGGGCTTCGACGCCGTGCGCGTCTCCGAGATCGCCGAAGCCTGCGGGATGTCGGAGAAGACCGTGTTCAACTACTGCCCCACCAAGGAGTCCCTCGTCCTGGACCTGGGCGAGGCCACGTTGGGCTCTCTGCGGACCACACTGGCCGATCCGGATCTCTCGCCGGTCGAGGCCGTGCTGAAGATCTTGTCCGGCGAGCTGGCGGCCATCACATCCTGGCTGACCGAACAGGACGACCTCGCCCAGGCGAAGAACATGCTTCTGCGCTTCGGCATGCTGATCAGATCCACTCCGTCGCTGCGGGCATATCAGCGCGACATGGCTGACCAGCAGGTCGCCGTAGCCGCCCTGCTCGCCCTGTGGCCCATCCAGTTCCAGGCGCTACGCAGGCACCTGAACCGCGTCCAGGCCCCCGAGCAGCTGCACGAGGTGGTTGGCGCCGACGTCCGACGCGCAGCCCACCTCATCGACACGGGACTGGCCTCGCTCGCCCACGTCCGGCGCAGCAAGTGAAATCGCCCTGGAGCGGCGCCCGACGCCGCGCCCCAGGTGAGCGGCGGTGCAGCTCGGCTCACACCGCAACGAGTTTCTCGAAGAAGAACTCGTGCTTGAGGAACGACGTCTCGTGCTCCGCCCCCGGATACGGCGGGATGAGCTGGGCGGCCTGGATGAGGCGCCAGCCGTCCTGCAGTGCGGCGACGGCGCTCTCGTACGGCGGCTCGTCGCTGTCGCCGGTGGTGGGGCGGGTGGCGCCGGTGCCGTCGTAGCGGGCCCATCCGACGACCGGGGAGTCGAGCGCGGATGTGCCCAGGTACAGGACGAGGACCTGCTGCCGCACGGTGTTCGAACTGGTCATGCGTTGCTCCTCTGCGCGGGCCGGTTGGCGATCCGGGTGGCCCAGTACTCGATGTCGAAGTCGGGGTCGGCGGACAGGAAGCGCCAGAGCTTGATCCGGTTGTGGATCTCCAGGCGGCCGGTGGCCGGTTCGTACCAGGGGAAGGTGCGCCCCAACTCCTCGCGCACAGCCGGGTCGTACAGGTCCGCGGTGTCCCAGAGCCGCACCTGTGGCACGGTCGGGTTGAAACGGATCTTGTACATGTGGCGGACGGTGTCGCTGTCGTTGCGCCGTCCGCCGTGCCAGATGCCGTGGTGGAGCAGGATGACGGTGCCCGCCGGGCAGGTCAGGCGGGTCTGGCCGCGCAGGTTCTGGTAGCGGCCGGTGTCGGACTCGTTGGTACGGCGCAGATGACTGCCGGGGACGATGAGCGTGCCGCCCATGTCCGCGGTGACCTCCTGCGGGTAGTACATGAGCTGCACGTCGAAGGCGTCGGTGCGGACGTCGATGAGGGCGTCTGCGTGCAGTGGTTGCGCGCCGCCCTGGCGCGGTTCGCGGGTGTGCACGTAGTGGTGGTCGACGGTCGGATCCGCACCCAGCAGGCTCTCCAACGCGCCCGCGACGGCGGGGAGTTCGACGAGCCGTCGAGTGAAGGAGCCCTCAGGGAACGCCTTCGGCACAGGAGTGCCGTACGGCACGGAGGGCAGCCCCGCGGCGAAGACGCCGAGCGCCTCCTCGTTGAGCTCCCGGGGCACGACACCGTCCAGGCGCAGGAAACCCTGGGCCACGAACCGCGCCACCTGGGCAGAACTCAGCAGTTGTCGTGTGGTTGGCATACGGCAACCGTAGGAAGAGGCAGGCCCGAAGTAGTGGGCTGCAATCGGCGTCCACTGGTAATTTTCCGCCATGACGGATTCCGTGGAGCTGACCCTCGACCTGCCTCCCCAGGTGGCGAACGCGGGCGTGGGTGTCCACGGGTACGCCGGCCCCCACGACGTGTTCCGGCTGCCGCGGCTGTGGCAGCTCCATCTGTACGGCTACTCCGGCACCCTGGAGTTCGGCGGCTTCCGGCATCCGATCCGCCCCGGGCACGTGAGCCTCGTACCGCCTGACACAGAGGTGCACTTCCACTACGACACCACACCGAGCGAGCACCTGTACGCGCACTTCCGGCTGCCGGGCGAGGGCGAGCGGCGCCGCGTTCCGGTGATGCAGGACGCAGGTCCGGACGCCGCGGTGCTCCGCGGGCTGCTGCGGCAGACGGTCGCGGCCGGCACGCAGTCCCCGGCGCGGGCCGCCGCGGAGCTCTGGACCGTGCTGTGGCGCATGACCGGCCTGGCCGGTGCCTCCGGGAGCGGCGAGGAGTCCCGGCATCCTGCGCTGCGGACGGCCATGGCCCACATCGAAGAGCACCTGGCCGCGCCGCTGGGCGTTCCGGACATCGCCCGTGCCGCCGGGATCTCGCACACGCAGCTCACGCGGTTGTTCCGTAAGCACACCGGGCTCACGGTCGTCGGCTACATCCGGCGCCGCCGCATGGAACGTGCCCGGCACCTCCTGATCGCCTCGACGCTCGCCATCCCGGCGATCGCCGCGACCGTCGGCATCCCCGACCTTCAGGCGTTCAACAAGACCTGCCACAGGGAACTGAGCGCCTCACCGCGAGCTGTCAGAAGGTCAGCACTCAGTTGACGTGCTCCCTGGCCTAAAGTCCAGGGTTTCCGGCCTGGGTCGGTTGACCCTTCCGGGGGCTTCCTGCTTCACCGCGCTGTGCCGGGACTTTCGTCCTGGTCTTACCGGCGCTCCACGAGGCGTTTAGCGTCTCCGCCCGTCCGGCGGCGACGATTCGGCGTCCTTCGAAGAGGACGTTGCGGGCTGCGTTGTGGTCGCGGTCGTGCACCGTGCCGCACTCGCCGCACGTCCACTCGCGGACGTGCAGGGGCTTGGGTCCGTCCCGGAATCCGCAGGCCGAGCAGGCCTGTGAGGACGGGAAAGCGCGGTCCACCTTGGCGAAGGTGCGGCCATGCCGGACCGCCTTGTACTCCAGCATGCCGACGAACGCGGACCATCCCGCGTCGTGCACGGACTTGGCGAGCCGGGTACGCCCCAGCCCGGACACCGCGAGGTCCTCCACGAACACCGCTTGGCTGTCGCGGATGATCTGTGTGGATGCCTTGTGGTGGAAGTCCCGGCGTCGGTCGGCCACCCTGACGTGCTGGCGTGCGACCTTGATACGGGCCTTGGCCCGGTTCTTCGATCCCTTCGCCTTGCGGGACAGTTCCCGCTGCAGGCGCCTGAGCTTCTTCTCGGCCCGGCGCAGGAAGCGGGGGCTGTCGATCTTCCGGCCGTCGGACAGGACGGCGAAGGCGGACAGGCCGAGGTCGATGCCGGTGTCCGCCTCCACGCCGGGGAGGATGTCCGGCTCAGTGTCCACGACGAAGCTGAGGAAGTACCGGCCGCAGCTGTCCTTGGTGACGGTCAGGGACGTGGGTGCGGCCGGCAGCCGGCGGGACCACTTGACCTTGAGGTTGCCGATCTTGGCCACGTACACCGTGCCGTTGTCCTGGAGGGAGAAGGCGTTGGCGTTGAGGCGGATCGACTGCCGGGTGTCCTTCTTCGACTTGTACCGGGGAGGACCGGCCCTGCGGCCCTGCCGTCTGCCCCTGAGGCTGTCGAAGAAGTTCTTGTAGGCGGTATCGAGGTCCCGCAGGGACTGCTGCAGGACGACCGCCGACACGTCGGCGAGCCAGGCACGCTCATCGGTGCGCTTGGCCTGGGTGAGACGCACCCGGGACAGCTCCGCCGATGTCACATACGCCAGCCCCGCCGCGTGCGCTTCCCTGCGGTCGCGCAGGCAGTCGTTCCACACCACGCGAGCGCACCCGAACGCCTGCGCCAGCGCACGGCGCTGGGAGGTGTCCGGGTAGGCGTCGGGTAGCCGGGATGCATTACTGCATCCCGGCCCCCTCAGAACCGTGCGTGCACCTCTCAATGCACACGGCTCAAGCTCGCCCCATGGGCCAGCGCAGTTTCACTTGGTCTGCACGTCATCTTTGGCATGGAGCTGTCGATGGCATGCGGAGTGCACGAGACGGAGGTTGGTTCGATTGTCGGAGCCGCCGTCTCGCCGGTAGACGAAGTGATGCTTGTGGAGCATCTTCTTCGAGGCCGCGAACCAATTGATCCACTCACGTGGACTGTCCGGCTCGTACTCGGCCCCGGCAATGAGCGCCTGATTGCAGAGCGGGCACAGCCCCCTCTGCTTGTATGCCAAGGACAGACTCACCTTGTCCATCGGCGGTGGCGCCTTCTTGCGGCGGCGTCCTTGCCAGTATCCGGCCAGGGCAGGGTCGTCGGGAGACGCCGCACCCTTCACCTGTACATGGCGGACAATCTTCGTCCAGCCGAACTTGGGGAGATAGGCACCGCTGACACGGTCGCCGAACACCCACTTGTCGTTTCTGGACTCGTTGAACCTGCCGAAATATCTGTGGGCTACCCAGACCCTCGACTTCCTCGGGTGGCTCCTTCTCGCCCATTCCCAGAGCAGCCCCCACACGTAGTGGTCGAGGCTTGAGAATGTTTGAGAGGAAACCGCCTTCCGGTAGTACGCCGACCATCCACGGATGATGGGCGTTAGCGCCCTCAGCATTCCTGCCGCGTTGGAGCCGTACAGCCCCTTCACTTCGGTGCGTAGGGTTTCCCGGAGTCTCTTGACAGCATCAGCACTTGGCTTGATGAGTAGCTTTCCGTCGTAGCGGCGGATGTTGAAACCGAGGAAGTCGAACCCGTCCTCCATGTGGACGATTCGGGTCTTTCCTTCGTTGAACCGAAGTCCTCTCGGCTCCAGCCACTCTGCCAACCGTTCCTTGATCTCTTCTGCTTCGGACTTGCTGTGGCACATGACCACAAAGTCATCCGCATAACGGATCAGGATCGGGGTCCTAGGGGCAGCCTTCGGCTCGTATGTCTTCGCCTCGGCTCCCCAGTACCGACACCCTGCTGCCTCTTCCATCCCATGAAGTGCCACGTTCATCAGCAGCGGACTGATCACACCGCCTTGTGGAGTTCCCTCCTCAGTTGGCGTCAAGCGGCCCTCTTCGACCACACCGGCCCTCAGCCACGCACGGATGAGACTCCGGCCGGGGAATCCCCCGACGGCGTTCATCAGGCGAGGATGGTCGATGCGGTCGAATGCCGCCGACAGATCAGCATCGAGAACCCAGAGGCGCTTGGCGTTCTTGCGTGCCGTTGCCCCGAAGATGGCCTCGATCGCGTCGTGGCACCCTCTCCCCGGACGGAAACCATACGACCGGGGTTCGAAACGGGCTTCCCACTCGGGTTCCAGCGCATTCTTGACACGGGCCTGCATGGCCCGGTCTCGAATCGTCGGAATACCGAGCGGGCGTTGCTTCCCGTTACTCTTCGGGATGTACACCCGCCTGACCGGCAAGGCTCGCCAGGGTTTCTCGACCCGCTGGACCTCTGTCGCGAGATTCCAACGAGCCTCGGGCGTTACCGCCTTCTTCCTGTCGACGCCGGCCGTCTTGCGGCCAGTACTCAGCTGAGACACTCGCCTCACGCTTACCAGCGTGTTGGAGTAGCTCCGCAGCATGAGTTTTTGAAGATTTCTGACCTTGGGCCAGTCCTCTTCCTGCGCGGCCTTGAAGATCCGCTGTCTCAGTCGCCGTACTTCCCCCTCGTATTGGCTCCAGTCGATCTGGTGCCACAGCGTGGAGGCGTCCTCGGGTCCGTTCGCCGGGCTGAGCGGCAGAGCAGACACGTCCACCGTCCTCCCGGTGTCTAACTTGCCCCTCGGTTCGGGCTTCTTCTCAGTTCACTTCAAAGGCTTACCCGGTTCACGTCTGCTCCCTTTCGGGCCGGGGAAAGCCCCGTATCCGGCAGGTTATACGGGCGCGTTCGCCCGATTTCCCTCTCCCTTTCGGGGACCGGCATTCGCTTCTTGAACCATCCTGTCCGGCTGAGGGGTTCCGCTTTCCTTGCGGTCGGCCTACCAGATCCCTCTGGACCTCATCCGGGTTTCCACGTTCCGCACCGTCAAGATGCGTCCGGGGAGGGTGCCCCCTATTGCCCCGTGGCCAGCGGTGTTCGCGAACCTCGGGTCCGAACCCTCGGCTCCGCTCGACGTCTCTCAACGTCCGGGCCATGACCGCCACTCGTGCACGGCATCGTGCGGGCTACAGTGACGAGGCTTTGACAGGGGTTCACTTTCGTTCACCCTTCCGGACTGTCCCTCGGCCTGTGACGTCAGATGCCTTGACGTTCTTGGGCCTTGAGCGTTCAGCTTCACACCCCGCCGTTGCCAGCGACGCATGTGAGCGTGGGACCAGACCTCAGAACACTGGTCTGGGATAACCCCGTTGAGGCGGTGTTGTCCACTTGAACGGTGCGACCTCGTGTCGCACACGGAAGCTGTACCGAAGCTGCATGACAACCACCGTACATACGTGAGTTATGGGCGAGATGCATAAGATCAGAACTGGTCGGCACTGTATTTTCGTGATGCATGTTCACTTGGTCTTCGTGACCACGTTCCGGCACAGAGTGTTCACCGATACTCATCGGACGCGCATGGAGGAGATCATGCGGTCGGTGTGTGCGGACGTCGAGTGCGAACTGGTGGAGTTCAACGACGAGGACCACCACGTCCACCTCCTGGTGAACTTCCCGCCCAAGGTCGCCGTCACCAAGCTCGTCAACTCCCTCAAGGGCGTCTCTTCCCGCCGTCTGCGCCAGGAATTCCCCGACCTGGTGCGGCACTAGGGCGCGTATCGGGTCGTGATCAATGAGCATCGCAGCTTGCGGGGCGGGTGCCCGTCTGGGGTACGGGCCCCGGCGGTCTGCGGCTGCGCCGTGCGGGCGCGAGTGACCGGAAGCAATGCCGGAGGCAGGCAGCGGGGTCCGGGGACCCCGGCTGCGTGCCCGCTGGGGCAGCGTGTCAGACCATGGCGAGCCGGTCCACCAGCAGCTCCACCCTGCGCTCGGTGTCCTCCGGCGGGAGCCGTCGCGCCCGGGTCAGGGTGGCCAGTCCGTGCAGGGCCGCCCAGAACACCTCGGTGAACAGTCCCGGGTGGACGCCGTCCCCGGCGACCTCGCCGAGGCTTTCCAGCAGGGCGGCGAAGGCGTCCTTCAGAGGCTCCGGGGTGTCCTCGTTCGCGAAGGCCAGGCCGCCGTCGAGCTGGAACAGGGCGTCGTAGACCGCCGGGTTGCGCTCGGCGAAGTCGAGGTAGGTGCGGGCGAGGGCGGTGACCCGGGTGCGGGGGCCGTCCGCGGCGGAGGTCGCGGCCCGCAGCGCCGCGGCCATCTCGGTGGCGCCTTCGAGGGCGACGGCGCCGATGATCTCGCGTTTGCCGCGGAAGTGGCTGTAGAGGACGGGCTGGCTGTATTCGATGCGCTCGGCGAGCCGGCGGGTGGTGACCGCGTCCCAGCCCTGCTGCTCGGCGAGTTCGCGGGCTGTCGCCACGATGAGGCGTTCGCGCTCCGCCCGTTCGCGCTGCTTGCGTTCCTGTACCGACATGACTTGATCCTAGCATCGCTAGACAATCGAGCGGCAGTAGTACTAGCGTTGCCTCGCCATCTAGCGACACTAGATTTCAGGAGGGGTAGTCATGCTCAACGCACTTGAGGTCTTCACCACCGTGGTCGTCGGCCTGATGGTGGGGGTGGAATTCTCCGTCGCCTTCGTCATGAACCCGATCCTCAACGCCCTCCCCGAGGACAGTGGCCAACTCGGCCACGCCCACGGGGGCCGGATGCTCGGCGCCCTGATGCCGTTCTGGTACATCGGCTCGCTCGTCCTGAGCGCGCTCTGGGCCATCGCCGGATGGCATCACCACGGCGCCGGCCTGGTCGTCATCGCCGCCGCGCTGCTGATCCTCAGCGTGATCATGTCGCTCCTGCTGCTCGTCCCGATCAACAACCGGAACAAGACGTGGACCCCCGAGAACCGGCCCGAGGACTGGAAGGAGCAGATGAACCGCTGGCTCCGCTTCCACTACGTCCGCGTCGCCGTCATCATCGCCGCCTTCACCCTGCTCGTCGCCGCCCTCGCCTGAGCCCGCGGGCCGACACCACGCTGGCGGCGCACAATCCCCACGCCCCGGGCGGCAGCGGGCCACCGAAATCCCGACATCCGGGAATGCGACTGCCGCTGAGAGCCCGCCACTGCGATCCCGACAAGCTACGCCCTTCGGTGACCTGCGCGGCTCTTGGCTCTGGTTCGGGTGAGGTCTTTGATCCAGATCACCGAGGCACGCAGGTGAAACCCGGCGAGGCAGCTTTCCGGGGTCTTGTCGAAGCGGGTCGCGATGCCCCGCCACGCCTTGAGCTTGTTGATCAGGCGCTCGACGGTGTTCCTCTCCTTGTAGAGCTCGGCGTCGTGGTCGACGGGGCGTCCCCCTTTGCGGCCCTTCGTCTTCCGGTCGGCGGCCTGGTCCCGTTTCTCCGGGATGACGGCCTTGATGCCGCGCCTGCGCAGGTGGGCGCGGTTGCCGCGGGACGAGTACGCCTTGTCCCCGGCGACCGCGTCCGGGCGGGTGCGAGGCCGCCCCACTGGGCCGCGGACCCGGATCTTCCCCAGCACCGGGATGAACTGTGGGCTGTCGGCCGCCTGTCCCGCGGTCAAGACGAACGCCAACGGCCGGCACTTGCGGTCGGCGGCGAGATGGACCTTTGACGTCTGCCCGCCCCGTGAGCGCCCCAGCAGAGCGGCCTTCAGCCGGACCCTGCGCCGGCGCCGGGCGCGTCGCCGCTCGTCCCGCTCGGGATCGGCACCACCGTCCTGCCCGCTTCGTCCCTCGGGACCGCCCCCTTTGACCTGGCCTCCTCCTCTTCGGCGGCAGCCTTCTCCAAAGCGGCGAGCACGTCCTGGCTCGTGTGCATCCCGGCGGCATCGTGATGGGCCCGCACGGTGGTGGAGTCGATACTGACCAGCGACAGATCCACCTCACCCCGCTTCGCGGCCTCCGCGATCAGTCCCTCCAGCAGGGCCTCGAACACGCCGGCGTCACGCCACTGCCGGAAACGATTGGACACCGTCGCCCAGGCACCGAATTCCGGCGGCATCTCCCGCCACTGCCCGCCGGTCCTGAACCGCCAGACCACGCCCTCGAACTGCTGGCGCAACCGCTCGAGGTACGGGCCATACTCGCCGATCGGCAGGTACGGCTCGATGAACTCCCACTCCACATCGGTCAGCTGCGCACGCGTCACGCAAGACGATCTACCGGATCGAAGATCAGCACGAGGGGAGAACCCGCTCATTGATCACGACCCGATACGCGCCCTAGTGGCGCGCCAACAAGCTCTGGTCCGGTTCTTACTTCGCCGCAACCGTCGGCGGCGCCCCGCTCTCGGTGGTCAGGCAGTACATAGAACAGCAGAGCCGTCCCGTGTGAGCATCGCCGGGCTCCGCCGGGAACAGCCCTCGCGACGCTCCGTGCCACGGGTGGGGAACACCATCCGGCTCCGCCGGACAGGAACCTGCGACGCTCCGCGTCGCAACCATCAGATTCGCTTCACCACCGGGCCGAAGCCCGATGCACTGCGAAGGAATTCCGGTAGCGCAGGGTCTGCGTGGACAGCGACAGCCGGCACTGGTGGACAAGCTCGGTGTGGTCCCCGGCCGGGACCGTTTTTGTAGGCATACTTCACCAACCCGTGCCGAGGACCCGCCCGTTACGGGCTGACGGGCGGGGATCACAGCCGGGTGGTGAAGGTGCCGTTCGGGAGTTTGTGCAGCCAGCCCCGAGCGGCCGGCTTCGACAGCTTCCCGCGCCGACGGTTGCCTGCGGCTCAGCTCAGCTCCAGTCGTGCACCGTCCGCAGATGCGCCAGGACCGCGAGCACGCGGCGGTTGCCCTCGTCGCTCTCGGGAATGTCCAGCTTCAGCAGGACATGACGTACGTGCGCTTCGACGGTGCGTTCACTGAGCACCAGCCGCCGCGCGATGCCGGTGTTGGTCAGGCCTTCGGCCATCAGCTCGAGCACCCGTCGCTCGCGCTCGGACAGCCGATCCAGCGGGCTGCCGGACGCCGCCTGCACCAGCGTTGCGACGACCGCCGGGTCGAGTGCAGACCCGCCCGCGGCGACCCGGCCTGCGGTGGTGAGGAACTCGTCGACCTCAAGCACCCGGTCCTTGAGCAGATAGCCGAAGCCCGGCCGGCCGACGAGGTCGACCGCGTGCGTCGTCTCGATGTGCTGGGAGAGCACGAGTACGCCGACTCCGGGGTGCCGGTCCTTGATCGCCCGGGCCGCCCGCGTGCCCTCGTCGGTGTAGGTCGGTGGCATCCGGACGTCGACCACGACCAGGTCGGGGATCTCCCGATCCACGACCTCGACCACCGAGTCGCCGTCGCCGACGGTGGCGACGACCTCGTGCCCGCCGTCGACGAACAGCCGCGCGAGCCCTTCGCGCAACAGCACCTGGTCCTCGGCGATCACGGTACGCACGGCAGCTCCGCACGGAGGGTGGTCCCGCAGCCGCGGACGCTGTCGACCATCAGACGGCCGCCGCGCGCGGCGACGCGGTCGGACAGGCCGGTCAGCCCGGACCCGCGCCCCAGGGCCGCGCCGCCCACTCCGTCGTCGGCGACCCTCACGACCAGGGTCGAGTCCTGGCGCGCCACCTCGAGCCGCACCTCCGCCGCGCGCGCGTGTTTGACCGCGTTGGTCAGCCCCTCGCACGCGACGAAGTACGCGGCGGTCTCGACATCGGACGGGAACCGGTCGCTGGGCGCGGACACGACGACCGGCACCGGCGACCGGCTGGCCAGCTCGCGCAGTGCCGGGCCGAGACCCGCCTGCAACAGCGCCGGGCGCAGTCCGTGCGCCAAAGCACGAAGCTCTTCGATCGCAGTGCTGATCTCCACGACGGCACCGTCCAGCGTGCGTCGAGCCTCCTCGGGATGCCCGGCCAGCTCGTGCTGCGCGTGCCGGAGCGCGAGGCCGATCGAGACCAGCCGCTGCTGGGCACCGTCGTGCAGGTCGCGTTCCAGGCGCCTGCGCTCGTCGTCGGCGGCAGCCGCGATGCGAGCGCGGGACTCGTCCACCTGGTCCAGGCGCTGCCGCAGCTCCACCCGAAGACGTGCCATCTCGATCGCGATCGACGCCGCGGCGATGACTGACGGCAGGAGGGCACGGTCCGCGTCGCTGCGCGGGGACCAGACGACCTGACCAAGGGTCGTCCCGCCCCGCTGGACCGCGACGCTTTCGCGATCTCGGTCGACTCCCGCGGCCGGCCGCCCACACTCATCGACGGGAGGCTCGTCGCGTTGCAGGACGAACCGCAGCTCGAGGCTCGGGTCCCGCATCGCCGCACGAAGCGCGTTCGCGACCTCCTCCGGCTCGGCGCGGTCGTGGTGCAGGTCATCTGCGAACCGGGACATCACGCTCAGCGCGTCGTGGCGTTGCGGGCGGAAGCGCCGGTCCACCTGCTCCTGCACGCGATGGTGGAGGAGCTTGAACGTCGCGGCGGCGAGCAGCGTGGCCCCCGCGGTTGCCCACACTGATTGGCGACCGATGACCGCGCCGAGGGCGACGACGGCGCCGGCGTACACCGCGGCGAGAGCTGCCGTCAGCGTGGCGTAGGTGAAGGTCAGGCTGATGACGAGGTCGATGTCGTAGAGCCGGTAGCGCAGGATCGCGACGCAGATGGCGATTGGCCAGGCGGTGACGACCAGCGCCGGGATCACGTGCGTGATCGGTGCGAGCCACCACAACGCGCCCGCGAGCGGCAGCCCTATGGCGAGGGCGCCGCTGGCAAGAACGAACCACTTCAGCTGTAGTCGTTCGACTCCGGTCGTTGTCCGGAACCGGACAACGACGGCGACCAGAGCAGCGAGCAGCGACACCGCCACGAGCGAGAACCCTCCGACGAACAGCGCGCCGGTCGGCAGCCATTCCACGGCGTACGGGTTGTGCCCGGCGACGTACTCGCTGCCGGCGCTCGGGTTGAACACCCAGCCGGGCTCGGCGGCCAGCACCCCGATGACGCTCAGCCCGAGCACCAGGGACCATCGCCTCGCGAGCAGACGTCCCGTTGGGAACAGGAGCAGCACGGCGACCCCAAGCGGCGCCGTCGGTAGCCAGCTCGCGGTCCCCACGAACTCGGCCGGCTGGGCGAGTGGCCAGCCCTCGGCCGCCGCACGCCGCCCCCACCCCTGGGCAAGGTCGCCGCCCAGCGCGTCCGCGAGGCCCTGCGCGGCCAGGAGCCAGCCGATCGCATGCCGGGGGTGGCGGCTGAGGATCAGCGCACCGGCCGCAGTCGTGACACACGCGGACACGGCGAGCAGCAGCGTGTCCCATGCCGGCTCAAGGCCCCAGGACAGCACAACGGAAGCCAGCTCCGCCAGCACAGTGAGTGCGAGCAGCGAGGCGGGAACGGGCCGGAGCCTCGGGAAGGACACGCACAAATCTTCCTGTCGCCACGAGCACCGGCGCAATGGTGGGAGCACTGCACGCGGAATGAGTGCTGGCGCTGATGTGGAGCGCCGTCGGGGGTCCCTACGGTCGAGCAGACCCCTCACCGACGGAGGACCCGATGACCCAAAACACCGCCACGCCGGACGCCGTCGCATCGACCCGGCAGCGTCTGCATCTCGCCCGCATCACCGGGGCGGCCGGCCTGATCACCCTGCTTGTCGTGCTGGGAGTCTCGCTCGCCAACGACTATCAGAGCGCTTCCGTCACCAGTGACGCCGAGGAGACCGTCGCGTTCTTCCGGTCGATCGACGACGCGTTCGGAGCCTTCAGCTCGTTCGCGACCGCGGTCGGGCTGATCGCGATGCTCTGGTTCGCCCTCGGCCTCGCCCTGCTGCTGCGCCGCTACGAGGACGAGCTGCCGTGGCGCTCGGTCTTCCTCGGCGGTGCCGGCGTCGTCAGCGTCGTCTCGGGGCAGATCGCGACGTGGGACGCCGCGGCATTCCGCTCCGACGACATCGACCCGCAGGTGGCGCGCTACGCGTTCGACCTCGGCAACCTGTCGTTCGCGAACGGCTGGGTCGCGGCCGGCGCCGTCGGGATCTGCACGGGTGTCATCGTGCTCAGGACTCGTGACCTCCCGCACTGGCTGGGATGGTGGGCCCTCATCGCCGGTGTCGGCTCGGTGCTCGCGCGGGCGGTCTGGACCGAGGGCTACGCGTTCGTGCCGTTCACCGCGTTCTGGATCTGGGTGGCGGTCTTGTCGGTGGCACTGATGATGGGTCGCTTCGCCGTCACCAGGGCCGAGCGGTGATGCCCAGTCATGGCCCGCGCAGTGGAGCTGAGAGGCCTCACCAAGACCTTCGGTGACTTCCTTGCCGTCGATGACGTCAGCGCCGTCGCGCTCCCGGGGCGAGTGACGGCGTTGCTCGGGCCGAACGGGGCCGGCAAGACCACGACCTTGCGGATGCTGCTCGGGCTCGTGGCGCCGAGCAGCGGCACCGCCACGTTCGACGGGCAGCGCTACAACGAGTTGTCGGACCCGGTCCGCCAGGTCGGCGCCCTGCTCGAGGCGTCCGGCTGCCATCCCGGGCGTACGGCATTGGCCCACCTGCGCATCCTTGCCACCGCGGCCAAGTTGCCGCGGCAGGCGCCCGAGCGGGTCCTCGAGGAGACCGGCCTCGCAGGGGACGCACGGCGACGCGTGGGTGAGTTCTCCCTCGGGATGCGCCAGCGGCTGGGTCTGGCGGCCGCGATGCTCGGTGACCCCTCGGTACTCGTCCTGGACGAGCCGACGAACGGCCTGGACTCTCCGGGTGTGCGCTGGCTGCGGGAGTACGTGCGTCGCCTCGCCGACGAGGGGCGGACCGTGTTGCTGTCCAGCCATGCGCTGAGTGAGGTGGAGCTGACCGCGGACCACGTGCTCGTGGTGGCCCATGGCCGGCTGCTCCGGTCCTCGACGCTCGCCGAGGTCCGTGCCGAGGCCGGGGTCGGTTCCCGCGTGCGGACCCCCGACCCGGGTCGGCTCGGCGCGGCGCTCTCCGCCGCGGGCCATGCCTACCGGCTCACCGACGACGGGCTCGCCGTCGAGGCGCCACCGGAGCGGGTGGGTGAGGTCGCGGCGGCGCACGGCGTGGTGCTGCACGGCCTCGTGGGGACGGCGGATCTGGAGCAGGCGTTCTTCCGGCTCATCCAGGAGGGCGAACACGTCGCGTCACCTGAGTCAGCCCAGGAGGCGGTCTCATGAAGGCGCTCATCCATGCGGAAATGCTCAAGCTGCGGACCACGCGGACGCCGGCGTGGCTGCTGCTTGCGACGCTCGCCCTGGTGGTGCTGGCCGTCGCCGTGAACCTCCCGCAGGCAGGCGACGAGGTGTTTGGGGCCTTGGAACGGGTGCGCAGGTCCTCGATTCCCTCGGCCTGGTAGCGGCGGTACCACGTGTAGTACGCCTGCCGGCTGATCCCGAAGTACCGGCAGGACATCGCGACGTTGCCACTGACCTCTTCGACATGGCGTATCACCGCCAGGCGCCGCTTGGCCTCACGGTCGAGCGGCGGGGTGGGGTTGGACTTCGACATGTGGATCTCCGTAGTGATCAGAGACCCAGGTGTCAACGATGATCGGCAGTTTTGGACAGCCACCGCAACAGGGCGAACGCTGCTTGAAGCGGCATGAGAGAGGCGTGGTCCGCCACCACGGGGGGAGTGACGGGCCACGCCTGCCTCCACGGTGCCATACCCCTCCCTGACGCGCGCGGCCTGCGGGTGAAGTCGTTGCGGAACAAGGCGACTTCGTTCGAGCAGGCCCTTCACGCACGGGGCCCACCGTTCAGAGCAGGCGCATAACGCCGACGACCTTGCCGAGGATCTGCGCGTGGTCGCCGGGGATCGGCTCGTAGGCCCGATTGCGGGGCATGAGCCACACCTGCCCGTCCTGGCGGCGCAGCACCTTGACGGTGGCCTCGTCGTCCAGGAGGGCGGCGACGATGTCTCCGTGGTCGGCGCTGTCCGTCTTGCGTACGGTGACGATGTCGCCGTCGCAGATCGCCGCGTCGATCATGGAGTCGCCGGAGACGGTCAGCGCGAACAACTCGCCGTCGCCCACGACCTGACGGGGCATGCAGTAGACGTCCTCGACCATCTCCTCGGCGAGCAGGGGCGCGCCGGCGGCAATCCGCCCGACGAGCGGCACGGCAACCAGGGCTTCGCTCCTGTCCCCCAGGTCGGGTGCCCACGAGGGACGCACACGGTACGCGCGGGGAGTGTGCGGGTCACGGTAGACAACACCCTTGCGCTCCAGAGCCATCAGCTGATGGGCGACCGACGACGTACTCGCAAGATCGACAGCCTGGCCGATCTCCCGCATCGACGGCGGGTACCCCTGCCGGTCGACCGCCAGCGCGATGCAGCGGACGATGGCCGCCTGGCGGGCCGTCAGATCCCCCTCAGCGGCCCGCGCACCCGGGGGACGGCCCCGACGGGCGGGCACGGCTTTCTCCATCCGGGACACCTCCATGCAAGATCACTCGCAATGACCCTAACCCGCCCCGCCCCACAAATGGAACACCTAGTCGAATCCCCGAAGTCCGGGAGGCGGGTGTCCCGTCTCAGATGATCCGGTTCTGTGTCCGTGGCCACCGGACCCTGGGCGTGTGCCGGCACCGTGTGAGCGGCATGCGCCGGGCCGAGCCCTGAACGGATCACGGCCGCCCCAGCCGGCCCCGCGCACCGTACCGGCCGCGCCCAGCCGAACACGCGGACGGCCAGCCCACGTCACCAGGGGCCAGGGGCCGGGGGCCGGGGCGGTGTTGAACTCGCGAGGGCTGTCACAGGGGGAACCGCTCCGGGCGGAAGTCCGCAAGCAGCTCGTCTCTCGTCCCGCTGAGGATCTCCGAAGCGAGCAGCCGGCCGATGACCGGCCCGAGCGTGATGCCACTGTGGGAGACGGCCTCGTAGTAGCCCGGCACCGACGGCACCGCTCCCACCGAGGGGAATCCGTCGGCCGGGATCGGACGGAAGGCCACCCGGGTCTGCGCGACGCGGGAGTCGCCGAGATCGGCAACGACGTGCCGCGCCGATGCGTGCAGCAGCCGTGCCAGTTGCGCCGGGTCTTCGCCAGTGTCGATGAGTGCGTCGATCTCGCGGCTGTGGAGGACCATCGACGCGTCCGAGTCAGGACGGATCTCGATGTGCGGCGCGTGCACGGCCCGGTGAACGGGAAGCTGGGCACAGTCGATCCGGGTGACGACGCCGGGTTCCCGGCGTATCGGCAGCTGCCGTGCGATGAGAGCGGCGACCTGGGAGGCGGCAGGGCCTGCCGCGTTCACGACGACGTCGACGTCCAGACGGCTCCCGTCGGACAGAACAACCCTCCGGACGCTCCCGTCGCCACCGGTGCCGATGTCCGTGACCGCGGTGCCCGACCGGAGCCCGGCACCGGACGCGACGGCCTGGCCGACCAGGCGGCCGACGAGATGACGCCCGTGCACCCAGGCCTCGTCCGGGTAGAACAGCACCGGAACCTCGCCGGGCATCCTGAGAGCAGGCTCCAGGCGGCGCGCCTCGGCCCCCGTGGACACCTCGACCCGGTAACCCCAGTCGGCCAGCAGCCCAGCCGTCTCCAGGAACCCCGCCTCCACCACGGGATCGTCCGCCCACCGCAGGTGGCCGCCTGGAAACCACCACGAGTGCGGCCCGATGACCGCGGCGAGCTCACGGTGGGCTGCCATACCCGCGACATTCAGGTCGAAGTAGGACCTGCGCACGGTCTTGTTGCTGGCATTCACCCACGAGAAAGACCAGTTGGTGACACCCTCACCCGGGCGGCCGGCGTCGATGAAAACCACCCGGGCGCCGCGCCGGGACAGATTCCAGCCCACGCTGGCCCCCACAATGCCCACCCCGACGACAGCAACACGTACAGCCCCCTCCACAGACCCCACCCCCACGAACGCCCCCCACCCCAGACCACCGGTGAACACCCGCTTCCAGCATGCAAGCACGCCGAACAGCCAGCGGGGAACGGTCGCTGCCCTTCGGGTTCCGGCACAGATCCTGGGGAGCGGTCGCGGAGGATCACCGCGGTGGTCGATCAGGCCCTCGGGGAGCTACTTTTCACCTCGTCGCAGCTGTGGCGGGAGGGCCCTCTCGTAAGCCCGACAGGGCGTCGCAAGCAAGGAGTTGAATGTGGACTTAACGGACGCGCAGGACACGGCCACGAGGCTGCGGGCGATCAGCGACGAGCTGTCGGACCGTTTCTACGAGCGGGCCGACGTGGTGCGGACGCTGGTGGTGACGCTGCTGGCCGGGCAGCACTCGCTGGTGCTCGGCCCGCCCGGAACGGCCAAGTCCGAGATGGCCCGGGAGCTCACCGGCAGGGTCGAGGGGGCGGCCTACTGGGAGATCCTCCTGTCGAAGTTCACCGCACCGACCAGGATGTTCGGCCCCATCGACGTCGCCGCCCTGGCCCGCGGCGAGTACCGCCAGGTCTACGACGGACGCGCCACGACCGCGCACATCGCGTTCATCGACGAGATCTTCAAATGCTCCACCGCGGCACTCAACGAGACACTCGGCTACCTCAACGAACGGATCTACCACCCCGAAAGCGGCGGCCAGCCGATCCACTGCCCCCTCATCGGCGCCATCACCGCGAGCAACGAACTCCCCAGCGGAGACGATACGGCCGCCATCTACGACCGGCTGCTGGTACGGATCGAGGTCGGCTACCTCGAAGACCCCTCCAACTTCGCCGCACTGGTCCGCTCCGCCGTCAGCCGCCCCGCAGCCCCGGCCCGGACCACCATCGAACTGGCCGCGCTGCAGCACGCCGTGACCCAAGCCGTCCCGGCCGTCGACGTCCCCGACCTGATCGTGGACGCGGTGTGCACCCTGCGGGCCGCCCTGCGCCGCAAGGAACTCCACGCATCCGACCGCCGCTGGCGCCAAGCCGTGAGCCTGCTCCAGGCCTCCGCCTACCTCGACGGCCGCCCCGCCGTCACCGAGAACGACCTGTCCGTGCTCACCCACGTGCTGTGGGACTCCCCCGCCCAGCGCCCGGCCGTCGAACGCGAGGTACTGCACCTGGTCAACCCCGACGCCAAGGAGGCCCTCGACCTGGCCGACACCATCGACGAACTGGAAGCCCAACTCGACGCCATGGCCGGCCAGTCCCGCGAGGCACTGAGCGAATGGGTCATCAAAAAGGCCCACAACCAGCTCGCCACGGCCGGGACACGGCTGGAGAAACTGCGCCAGGAGGCCGCGAGCGCCGGCCGCTCCACCGCCGCCATCGACCGGGTCACCGGCCGGCAACGCGCCGTCCGCGCCCGCGTCCTCACCGAAGCCCTCGGCATGGACGCCAGCATGCTGCAGACCCAGCCCTGAACACCGGACAACACCTCGAACACCGCGACAACGCCTCGAACGCCGGGATGACTCTTTGAACACCGGGACGACTCTTTGAACACCGGGACGACTCTTTGAACGCCGAGGCAACGGGGACGGGGCAACGGCCACAGGAGGAAGGATCAGGCACATGGGCGAAACACCCGGCACGCTCGACGACCTGGCACGCCGGGCCGGGAAGCGGCTGAGCCCGACCGCCACAGCTCCCGAGCGGCACACCGCGGCCGTGGCCGCGGACCGGTTCGACCAGATCACATGGCGCGACACCTACCAACAGTCCGCCGCTCTGCGCGAGCTGGCCGGGGAACTGACCGAGCTCTACGACCACTCCACCGCCGGCCTCCTGACCACCGCCGACCTCCTGACCGACGTATTCCTGGCCGCCTACAAGGTCCGCCCCCATGTGCGCGAGCCCTCGGAAATGGACACCTCCCGGCTGGTCAACCACCAGATCGTCACCTCGCTCATGGCGTCACCGGAGTTCGCCGAGTTGCACCGACAGACGGCAGGCGATCCCTACGCCGCCGCCATGGCCGTACTCGCCCAAGCCACCGCGCTACGCCGCATGCTGGAGCACTCCCGGGCCGCCCGGGAACAGGCCGAGCAGGCGAAGAAAGCACAGCAGGACGCCGAAGACGCGGCGACCGCCGTGGGCAAGGCACTCCAGCAAGCTGGCGACGAGACCGGCGGGACCGACGAGGACCGCACCGTGCCGGCCCCGGCCGCCGCCGAGGCCGTACAACAGGCGATCGAGACAGCCGAGACCGCTGAGCACTCTGCGCGGCAGGCCGCCCAAGCCGCCGCGCAGGCCCTCGCGGCGGCCGTCCCTGGTATCCGTGCCAGCGCGCGGAACGCGGCGGCGCAGGCCGCCGAGGCTCTTCGGGAAGAAGCCGCGCTGATGCGGGCATGGGGCGTTGGGCCAGGCCGGCTGGAGCGGATGCCGTTCGACCAGCGCGCCCATCTCGCCGAGCGACTGCGCACCAGCCGCCTCGCACAGTGGGCCGAACTGATCGGCCGTTTCCGGCAGATGGCCGACGGCGAGCGCGCCCGCAAAGTGGAGAACACCACCGGAGAACTGGTCGGCGTCACCCTCGGCAACGACCTCTCCCGCGTCATCCCCTCCGAACTGGTGGGCCTCGGCCTGCCCGAACTGCGTGCCGTCTTCGCCGCACGCTACGCCGCCGGCCAGCTGATGCTCTACGACAGCCAGGGAGAACAGGCCACCGGCCAGGGCGCCGTCATCGCCTGCGTCGACACCTCACACTCCATGTACGAGGCAGGGCCCGGCAACGTCACCCGGGAGGCGTGGGCCAAGGCGTGCGCCCTGGCCCTGCTGGACCAGGCCCGCCACGCCGGACGCGATTTCGTCGGCATCCTCTTCTCCGCCGCCGACAAACTCCAGATTTTCCGCTTCCCCGCCAACCAGCCCGCCGGCATCACCCACGTCCTCGACTTCGCGGAAACCTTCCTCGGCGGCGGAACCAGCTACCAGACGCCGCTGTCAGCGGCCGCGAGACTGCTGGAGGAGGAGTTCAACGACACCGCCCGCACACGCGGCGACATCGTGATGATCACCGACGACGACTGCGGCATCACCCAGGAATGGATGCGCGGCTGGAACGACGCCAAACACCGGCTGGGCTTCCGCGTCTTCGGCGTGGCCGTCGGCACCCCCCGCACCGCCGAAGCCGACTCCGTCCTTCAAGCCCTGTGCGACAACCTCCGCTCCCTCGAGGACCTCACCGACGTCCACGCCGCCGCCGACCTCTTCCGCCTGATCTGACCCCACCCCCACAACCCTGACACAAGAGAGGAACCACTCCACCGCGCACAGAAACAGGACGACGGCTGTACAGACACTTCCGACACACCCCCAGGACAGATCCCGAGCATCCGAGCCCGTTCAGCGGACTGCTCCAGCAGGGCTCGTGTGTGTCGGTAACAGCTCATTGAGCCGTTACCGACATCGGTATGCTGCCGGGAAAAAAGCGGACGTCCTTGGCAGCGTCAACCGACTGTCCTTACGCGCGGGCCCGGGAACCAGCGTCCGCCGCCTCCGGCCGGGCCCCGCAGCGGTATCGCGCACCCTGGCAGCTGCCGGTCGGGCCGACTACCCCTGAACCTCGGCGGCTTCCGTTTGGTCTCGGATCGCCGATGCGAAGTCGAGTAGTGCGTACGCGACGGCCGCGAGGCCCTCCCCCATCGCGTGGGTCAGGTCATGGCCCAACCGCGGCAGCCCGGGCCCGAACCTCCCCGTGGTGGCCTGGTGCCTCGAAGACGCATCTGTGACGCGCGCCGGGTATTGGGTCAGCCGACCGGGGCGGTACGGATGGCGGCGATGTCGAGTTGCAGGCGCACCTTCTCACTCACCATGGCGCCGCCGTCGGCCAGTCTGTTGCTGTAATGCAGGCCCCAGTCGGAGCGGTTGATCGTGGTGGTGCCGTCGAAGCCCACCCGCTGGTAGCCGAAGGGATCGGTGACGTAGCCGATGTAGGTCAGCTCCAGCGTTACGGGGCGGGTGGTGGCCTTGATGGTGAGGTCGCCGGTCATGCGGTAGACGTCGGCACCGGCCAGTTCCACGGCGGTGCTGGTGAAGCGCATACGCGGATAGGTCGCCGCGTCCAGGAAGTCGCGGCCCACCAGGTGGGCGTCGCGCTGTTCCACGTCGGTGTCGACGCTGCCGGTGGACAGTGTGATCTCGGCCTGCGAGCGGGCCGGGTCGCGGCCGTCGAAGTAGAGGCGGCTTTGGTAGTGCGTAAAGGATCCACGCACCGTGGTCACCATGGCATGCCGCACCGAGAAGCCGATCCTGCTGTGGGCGGGGTCGATCACCCATTCCCCGGTCAGGGCCGCCAGAGTGGGATCCGGCAGGACCGCTGTCGCGGCAACCGGCGCTCCGGCAGGGGGCAGAGGAGGCGCGGCGGGCTCCGGGCGGCGCAATGAGGCGCCACGGCTGAACAGATTCATGATTCACGTAATTACTGCACGGGAATTGCTGTCGCAAGCCGTCATCGGGCGCCGGGGCTTTCCCCACCCGCACCCCGCACAGTGGCCATTTCTCGCACATACGAGGGGAACAGAAAATCCACATCTTCGCCCGCACGGCACCCGTGAAGCAGAAGGGGGAATCGGCCCACCGCACGCTGGCCCGCCCTTCCGCGACGCCGGCGACTCAAGGACCTTGAATGCGAGTGTCGTCATGCTGGGGGCGCAGATGTGGCGCACCCCGTTTCCGGTCAGATCTGCCGCAACGGCTCGCACGTGTCCGCGCCGATACCGAACGGCCAGGCTCTCCCCCACGTGCCATACGTGTCGTCGCCCGTGGAACGGGCGTGACGCAACAGGCGTACAGCTCGAACCCGTCTGCGCGGCTGAACGCCGGACCATCGCCCTGGTCCAGGCGTCCCGCGTCGCGCGCCACGGCGGTCAGGCCGACCAGGGGGTTATTGTTCCCTGAAGCCGATCCTGCTCGCGTGCCCCGCCGCGACGGCTGTCCGCGCCGGCGTTGGTTGGTTGGGCATTGTCACCGGAGGCTGGTCACCACTAGGTTCGAGCCGCTGACGTTCCAGCGACAGGGGATGCGGAGCCTGGGGTGGCACTGCTGGACACACTGCTGACAACGGCCGTCGGGGCGCTGTCCGCCACGATCGGGGTCCTGGTCGGCGGCATCGTCACGCACCGGGCCCAGGACCGGCAGTGGCTGCGGGACAAACAGCTGATCGCCTACCAGGAACTGATCAGCCACTACGCCAAGTTCACCATGACACTCAGCCGCGCCCATGGCGGCCGACAAGGATGGGACTACGACTGGAGCGAATGGAGCGCAGCTCTGACCCGCGCCAGCCTCGTCGCCCCCGCGTCCGTCGCGGCGGAGATCGACAACTTCACCGAGGCCATCGGCACCTTCCTGGACCAGGTGGCGCGTGACCCGGCGCGCGACCCGGCGCGTGATCCGTTGAGCGCGGAGGAGTTTGCCCAGGCCAACCGTGCGCCCGCCCAGGCGCAGGTGAGGTTGGTCAACGCCATACGACGGTCACTGAGCAAAGACCAAAAGAGCCTGCCCTTCTGGATGGGCGGATCCCTCGCGGGCCGTCCCGACGACACCTGACAGAACCATGCCGCCTCCAGCAACTTGACCGAAGTGGCCGGACCCGAGGTCCTCCAGCAACTGGAGCGCCACCGCTCCCACAAGCTGCCCGTTGGATCACAACGCGCACGCAGCACTCAACGCCTCGACCAGCACAGCTACTTCGCTCCCGACGATGCAGATGCAGTGGCCGACCCCTTCACCCCGGTGGTGTCGCCCTGCTGGGCGGCGCCCTCTCGCCGTCGGCTTTGCCTCTGTCCGGGCACTGACACTCATGTCGCGTAACATCCCGTGAGACAACCGAGGGACCTGAACCGCGGGTGATCGCACTGGTGGGCGGCCGGTTGCTTGGTCGTATTCGGTTGCCTTCAGCCAGGTTGGAAGAAAGCGAGCATTTTCCGGCCGGCGTCCGGCGACATGAGCATTTCCTGGATGCGCGCGGACTGCCGACCGACGGCGCTGGTGCGTTCGAACATCTCGCGTTCGTATTCCTTGACGGCGGCGGGACAGTCGTCCGGGTGAGCGGCCAGTGTGAGGCCGAGCAGGGCGCCGTCGAGCAGCGCCATGTTGGCGCCCTGCCCCACCGGCGGCATCAGGTGCGCGGCATCGCCGAGCAGTGTGACGTCTGGCGTCGACGGCCAGGTCAGACCGACCGGGAGTGTGGTTATCGATCGCCTCCAGACGGTGTCGTCGCAGGCGGCGATCAGTGCGGTGAACCGTGAGTCCCAGCCGGTGAACAGCTCGATCAGCCGCACCCGGGCGGCGGCTGGGTCGTCGAACGGTATCCCGCTGGTCGCGAACCAGTCCTCTGCGGTGTTGTAGAAGCTGACGTAGATGCGTACGCGGCCGTCGCCGTTGCGCTGTGCCGAGAGGGATTGTCCGTTGCCGAGCACCCAGTAGTTGCCGCGCCCGACCATCGCCGCGAGGTCTGGGTGGGTGCGGTCGATGTCGGGAATGCCGAGCTCGACGGCGTTTTGACCGGTGTGTGCCGGGCGGGCGTCGGTGAGCAGTGCGCGGACCCGGGAGTCCGCGCCGTCGGCGCCGACCAGCAGGTCATACGTCGCGCTACTGCCGTCGGCGAAGTGCAGCAGGCCGTTGTCGGCAGATTCGAACGCGCGCCCCCAGCGAACCGCGTGTTCGGGGAGGGAGTCCAGCAGCAGGTTGCGCAGATCGGCGCGGTCGACCTCGGGTCGTTCGAGCGGGGCGTCGTCGGGCGTGTCCTCCTGTAGCAGCAGGGTGCCGTCCGGCTCGAGAAGTCGCAGGTCCTGGCCTTCACGACGGGCAATCGCATGGAACTGGTCGATCAGTCCGGCCTCGCGCAACGCCCGCTGCCCGGTTCCGGAGTGCAGATCGAGCATGCCGCCCTGACCGCGCGCGCCGCGCGACGATTCCCGTTCGTAGACGACGGCGTCGATGCCGTTCATGTGCAGTACACGGGCAAGGGCCAGGCCGCCGAGCCCGGCGCCGACGATGGCGATGGTTGTGGCTGTGGTCGTGGTTGTAGTCATGGTCGTGGGTGCCTCCGATTCGGCGTGTTACCTGTTCGCGGGAGATCGACCCGTAGTGCGCGGGGGCCACCACCGGCGGGGCGCCGTACGCGATCCCGGACTCGCCGATCGCCTCGGCCCGTTCGGTGACCAGGTCGTTTCAGCCGGGCGGTGAGCCGCTCGGCAGGCCCGCGGGAGTCGGCGAACACGATCGTCGACCGACGTTCGCCGTCCGGCGGCGCCCGCGGGTTGCGCTCAGCGTCCACTGGCGGCGCCTTCAGCGGCGACACATGCGGCGACAGGCAGCATGCCGGCGGATCCGCCGGCGCCGGGCCGGTGGCCGGCCGGTGCGGTGCGCGGAGAAGCACGGCCGACCTCATGCCGAAGCCGCTTGGCGCGACTACCAGCGCCCTGCCAGGCGCCGCGCTGCGCCTTGGTGGGCGCGGCGAACTCGCCTGTGAACACGCCCTGGTCGCCGGCGAGGACGGCGTCGGCGTATCGCCGCCCGCCACGACCCCGTCCTCGCCTGTTCCACCGGCAGTTTCCGGCCCGCTGATCAGCCGGTTCACCGGCGGAGCCGAGGCGCGAGCACCGTGCGCACGACCTTGGCCACGTTGCTCGCGGCGGATCCGCCCTCTTCTTCGGGTTCCGGTTCCAGCACGCGCTGGATCTGCAGCAGCAGCTGGTTGGTCGACCGCCAGAGCGGGACGAACATGCCGGCCACCGGTCCGACGCCCTGGATCGGGCCGCCGGACAGCTCGGTGACCTTCTTGGCGATCGTGACCGTTGTCGGGTCCCGCAGGATCAGGTGCACCTCGTCGTCGACCAGCCGGATTTCCATTCTGCGCGCGGCGGTCTCCTCCGGGTTCGCGTCTGTGGTCGTCTCCGGATCCAGTTCGTCGATCTTGGCGGCGACCGTGTCCGGGTCGACCCCGAGTTCGCGCAGCACCCTGGCCGCCATGCTGTTCTCCGCCCGCAGCATCGCCTCGAGCAGGTGATGGCTGCCGACCGGTGCGCCACCGGCGAGCGCGCTGGCGGCGGACACGGTGTCCTCGGTGGCAGGTGTTCCGGTCGGCCATGGGCCGGCCGCGACGTCCTGTGATCCCTCCAGCGATGCCAGCACCGCGGTACGGATCTTGCCGATCGGATTGATCCGCTCGGCAAGGACCTTCGCGCCGACGCCGTCACTTTCCCTGACCAGGGCGAGCAGGATGTGTTCCGTTCCGATGTAGGTGTGGTGCAGGTGGAGCGCCTCGCGCAGGGCGAGGTCCAGCGTCTTCTTCGCGCTCGGCGCGAACGGGATATGGCCGCTCAGCTCCTGTGTGCCGGGCTTGACCACCGCGGCGATGTCGACCTGGGCCGTCTCCTTGTGGTACCCGAGCTGGTGCAGAACTTTCGCCGCCATGGTGTCCGGCGCGTCGAGCAGCCCCAACAGGATGTGCTCCGTGCCGATGTGGTTGTGCTTGAGCAGCCTCGCCTCCTCCTGAGCCGTGACGACCACCTTGCGGGCTTCCACCGTGAACCGTTCGAATGCCATGGTTCCATGCTCTCAACCATGTCAATACACTGTTATTGATAGGGTCACCATGGTGAAGGGAGGGTGTGATGGAGACACCGTCGGACTGGGAGGACCGGCTCGCGCGCTGGCAGAACGAGCTGGAGCTGTTCGAGCAGCTGGACGAGACACCCTGGGTCACGCTGGCCAAGGCGGCAGCCGAGACCGGCGTGTCCCGCTCGGCCCTGCGGTCCTGGTACCGCAACGGCGAGATCGAGTCCCGGCTGGTGGACGGCCCGAACGGGCCGCAGCGCCTGGTCCAGTTGGACGCGGTGATCGAGCGCGCCTCAGCGTCACCGCGCATCCAGCGCAGGGCGGAGCGGGAAGTCAGCCTGGAAGCCCAGGTCACCCTGCTACGGCACCGGGTTGACCGGCTTGAGCTGCGGCTGGCCGCACTGGAGCGGAAGTGACCGGCGCGAGCAGCGCCACGCCATCATCGGCCCGGAACGGGACCGCCGTCACCGGCCAGTGGGCGCCCTCACGACCTGTCAGGTGCCGTTTCGGGCTGGTGAGGTTGGTGTCGCGGAGGACCGGCCCGGCTCCGGCCCCACGACGGTTCCGCCGGGTTTCGCCAGGCCTGGATGAGCTGGGCCAGGCGGCGGGCCGGTGTCTCGCTGGGAATGAACAGAACGACCACTACCAGGACAAGAGCGCCTGCCGTGAGCCCTGCCATCGCCCAGGCTGACAGGCCTCCGCGCGCCATGGCCAAGACGAAAGCTGCCGCCGCCCCCAACACGCCGCCGAAGCGGGCCGCCATGCTCACCATCGTCGTTCCCGGCAGGCCGGGCGGCGCAGTGTCAGGGACAGCCTGGGTGTGCCGAGCAGGACTCGGAAGGTGAAACGAGTGCGGGTACGGCGCGTGGGGAGAGTGGACAGTTCGGCGTGCCATTCCTCCCTCCATCGGGCTCGCTGCGGGGTGGGGAGGAGCAGGGTGAGCATGCCCAGCAGGCGTGGGGTGACGGCGAACGCGGAGAATGTGGGTCGGAGGACGGCTGCGGAAAGGTCGTGCAGTTCACGGCCCATGTCGGTCAAGCCTGCCGCCCTAGCCAGCGGCGCGAGGACGTCTAGGGTTTCGCGGGCTTTGCGCTGCTGCGTGGCCGGGGACAGGAACGTGATGGTTCGCAGGTTGTGGAGCCGGTCGGCGAGGCGGATGGCCAGTACGGCCTGCTCCCGAGTCGGCGGGGCAGCCAGCCTTGTGGCTTCAAGATCGAGGCTGTTCGGTGGGATCGCACCGAGGTTGGCGGTGCGGACGGCCGACACCAGTTGGGCGATGTCCTGGCCGAACTGCTCGACCACACGGTTCGGCGGGCAGAGGGTGTCGTCGATGTCGTGCAGCAGAGCTGCGCAGACCACGGCTGGTGGCATGCCGAGGTCTGCGACGATGGCGGCGACGGCGAGGCAGTGGGTGATGAATGGGTCTCCGCTGCGGCGGGTTTGTCCCTCGTGCCAGCGGGTGGCCTCGTCGTGGGCGTGTTCTATGAGTGAGACGTCGGCGGCGGGGTGGTGAGCACGTACGACGGCCAGGATCCTGTCCAGGGATGGGGTGTTGCCGTGGCGCTTGCTCAGCCGGGGCGCTAACCGGTGCCGGGCCTTCATGGCGCTCCCCCGTCAGCGATGGGACGGGTTGCCGCCCAGCCGGGCAGGGGCTGTTTGCGTGCGCGGTAGGCCCTGGCGAGAGCACCCCGCGCCTGTTCTGCGCCGTCCTCGGTGATCTGGTAGAAGCGGCGGCGCGGGCGGCCGGCGGCTTCGTGGACTGTGGGGTCTTCCCAGGTGCTGTCCAGCCAGCCGGCTTGTTCCAGGCGGGCGAGGATGGGATAGATCGTGCCTGACGGCAGTCCCGCCAGTTCGCACAGCTCAAGGCCGTAGCGCTGTGTGGCGGGGTCTTCCAGCAAGGCCCGCAGGACCAGTTGGGTCTGCAGGGTCATACGCGGCATACCCATACTCGTACTCTACATAGCCTATATAAAGGCTGTCTAGAGAAAGCCGCATCGCGTCAACGCCTGACGGGTTCTCGGGGCAGCCGACAGGCACTCACACGCGGCGCCGCAGGGCGGCCCTCGTGAAAGGCGAAGCGGGTAGGGGGCCGTACGGGGCGCCCCGCGAAGGAATCCCGCACAACCGCCGAGGCCCGCAAGACCGCGGAAGCCCGCGCGGCGGCCCGGGTACGCAAGAGCCGCTGACGCCGGGCAGAGGGCGGTTCATCACCGCGGGCGAGCCGGGGTCTCCCCGAGGGCACGCCCCGCTACGGCGGCGGGCCCTCGGCAGCCCGCGCGAGCAACGGCGGCGGTTTCCGGTCGGCGATGGCCTCGCGGAGG
Organism: Streptomyces sp. JLBG701; assembly: GCF_058544905.1. Classification (NCBI taxonomy): domain Bacteria; kingdom Bacillati; phylum Actinomycetota; class Actinomycetes; order Kitasatosporales; family Streptomycetaceae; genus Streptomyces; species Streptomyces sp. JLBG701. Next base: position 10,968,622 of record NZ_CM178588.1, on the reverse strand, counting down.
CGGCGTTGAGCGGCGTTCAGGGCGCCTGCCGTCAGGAGTGCCTCCCTCAGGGCGCCCGCGACCGGAGGGACATCGAGTACCCGGGGCCGGGCCAGCGGTGCCTCGGTGGCCAGGCGGGCCGCGATGTGGTCCCGGAGCAGGACCTGGTCGTTCTGCAGCGTGCCGCCGCCGAGTACCACCGGGGTCGGGGTGCGCAGGAGGCGCAGTCGGCGCAGGAGGGCGGTCACCATGACGACGATCTCGTCGCCGAGGCGTTCCACGATGCCGCGTGCCACGGCGTCGCCGCCGGCCGCGGTGGCAAAGACCAAGGGTGCCAGGCCGTGCAGTGCGGTCACCGGTATGTCGCCGCTGCTGACGGCCAGCGCCACGGACTCCACGCTGTCCAGGCCGAAGTACCCGGCCAGTTCCTGCCGCAGCCGGGTCGCCGGTCCCCGTCCGTCGCCCGCTCGGACGGCGGCGCCCAGGCCCGCCCGGGCCACGGCGAGTCCGCCGCCCCAGTCCCCGGTGATGTCGCCGAGGGAGAGGAAGCGGGCCGAGCGGCCTCCCGGGTGGACCGCGGCCGCGTTGATACCGGCGCCTGAGACCACCGCCACTCCCCAGCCGTCCGGTGCGCCGGCCTGCAGGACGGCGAGTGTGTCGTTGCGTACGAGGGTCTGCTCGGCAACTCCCAGCCCGGTCAACTGCCGTAGTGCCAGCCGCTCCTGGGCCCGGCGGTCGACGTTGGCCAGGAAGTACGCGCCGACCGAGACCGCAGTGGTGTCGGGAAGGCCTGCCTGCGCGAGCGCGTCTCGGCCCAGGCGGGCGAGCCGCTCCGTGGTGGTCTCCATGCCCTCGGTGTGCGGGCGGGTGCCCGCGCCGCGCACCCAGGACAGCAGACGTCCCTCGGTGTCCGCGAGGATCAGGTCGGTCTTGGAGTTTCCTCCGTCGACGCCCACCACGAGGTCAGGCATCGGCGGCCTCGCTCGCGAAAAACCGGGGCAGATGGCGGCGGTTGGCCTCCAGCAGTGCGTCCAACAGTGCGTCTGCCCGCGCCCATTCGCGGACGAGCGGGTTGGTCATGAGGGCGCGCCGGGCTATCGTCCGGTCGCCCGTCAGGGCTGCCTCGACCGTCAGCGTCTCGTACGCGGTGACCGCCTGGACGAGCCCGAGCATCTCGGGCGGCAGGGGCTGCACGGGGACGGGGTGCGGTCCGGCGGTGTCGACGTGGGCGGGCACTTCGACCACGGCCTCGTCCGGCAGGCCGGAGAGGACGCCGCCGTTGCGTACGTTCACGTAGTGGTGGGCGCCGTCGCCGGTGAGCAGGCTGGTGACCAGGGCGGCCGCGGCCTCGCTGTAGTGGGCCCCGCCCCGTTGCTCCAGCAGGTCGGGTTTGCGGTCCAGGCCGGGGTCCGCGTACAGGGTGAGCAACTCCCTTTCGATGGCGAAGACTTGGTCGGCGCGGTGGGTTCCGTTCTGCTGGGCTTGGACCTCGTCGTCCGTGCAGTAGAAGTAGTGGAGGTAGTACGAGGGGATGGCGCCGAGGTCGCGCAGTGCCCCGGCGGGGATGCGGGTCTGGGCGGCGAGTTCGTCGAGTGTGTCGCCGCTGAGCAGTTCCGGCAGGCGCTCCACTCCGTCCACGGTGACCGAACGGATCCAGGACAGGTGGTTGAGGCCGGCGTGGCCGAGCCGTACGCGGTCGTGGGTGGTGCCGAGCCGGTCGGCCAGCTGCCGCTGGAACTTGATCGCCACGTTGCACAGGCCGATCGCGCGGTGCCCGGCGTCCAGCAGGGCGCGGGTGACGATGCCGACCGGGTTGGTGAAGTCGACGATCCAGGCGCCGGGTTGGGCGCGGCGGCGTACTTCGGCGGCGATGTCGAGCACCATCGGCACCGTGCGCAGGGCCTTGGCGAAACCGCCGGGGCCGGTGGTCTCCTGGCCGAGCAGGCCGAACCGGTTGGGCAGGGTCTCGTCGACCAGTCGGGCCGCTTGTCCGCCCACCCGGAGCTGGACGAGCACCGCGGCGGCTCCCTCCACCGCGTGGGTGAGGTCGGTCGTGGTGGTCAGGCGGCCGGGGAAGCCGTGCCGGGCGAGGATACGGCGGGACAGGCCGCCGATCACGGCAAGGCGCTCGGCGTCGATGTCGTGCAGGACGAGTTCGTCGACCGGCAGCACGTCGGCACGCCGGGCGAAGCCCTCGATCAGTTCGGGTGTGTAGGTACTGCCACCGCCGACAACAGTGATCTTCATTCTGCTCCCAGAAGTATGTGCGGGTGCGGGAGTTCAGCCCTTGACGCCGGTCAGCGCGATGCCCTCGACGAAGACCTTCTGGGCCAGGAAGAACAACACCAGGACGGGCAGCAGGAACATCAGCGAGGCCGCCATCTGGAGTTCGTAGGCGTTCTGGTGGCCGTTCTTGGCGAGCTGGCTGAGGGCCACCGCGAGGGTCTGGCCGGTGTCGCTGTTGCCGGTGTAGAGCAGCGGGTTGTAGAAGTCGTTCCACGCGTACAGGAACGCGAAAAGCCCCACGGCGGCGATCGCCGGTTTGGCCATGGGGATCAACACCCGGCACAGGATGCGCAGTTCGCCCGCGCCATCGACCCGGGCCGCCTCGGTGAACTCGTCGGGGATGGTGAGGAAGAACTGGCGCAGCAGGAAGATACTGAAGGCGTCGCCGAAGAAGGCCGGGACGATGAGCGGTTTGAGGGTGCCCACCCAGCCGATGTGGGCGTACATGACGTACAGGGGCAGGCTGGTGACCTGGGCCGGGATCATCATCGCGGCGAGGACGACCAGGAAGACGCCCTCGCGGCCGCGCCACCGGAGCCGGGCCAGCGCGTAGGCCACGGGAACTGAGGACACGACGACGCCGATCGTGGAGAGTCCGGCGTACAGCATGGTGTTCAGCAGGTCGCGGCCGAACGGCATGGCCGAGAAGACCTTGCGGAAGTTGCCGAACTCCCAGGGCGAGGGCCACAGCGAGCCGGTGCCGGCCTGGTGCTCGGTCATGAACGCGGTGAGCACGCCGATCGTCAGCGGCAGCAGGAAGCAGAGTGCGATGGCTACGGCGGGCGCGTGCTCCGCCAGGAGGTACAACAAGCGCCGCCCCACTCGGGATTGACGCTTCGTCACTTCGAGAGTGCTCATCGGCCACCGCCCGCGTGGTGCACGAAACGGCGCGAGAGGCGGATGAACACCACGGTCGCCGCGAAGATGACGAGGAACAGCAGCCAGGCCATGGCCGAGGCGTAGCCGGTCTTGAAGTACGAGAAGCCCTGCCGGTACAGCTCCGTGGAGTAGAACAGCAGCGACCCCGCGGGATAGCCGATCAGGTCGTTGCTGGAGGAGGTGGCGTTCGCGGAGCTGGAGGCGACGAACGCCTCGGTGAAGTACTGGAAGGTGTAGATCATCCCGGTGAGCAGGGCGAAGAAGATGACCGGGGAGATCGCCGGGAGGGTGACGCTGCGGAACTTCTGCAGCGCGCCCGCGCCGTCGAGTTCGGCGGCCTCGTACAGCTCGCGCGGTACGTCGAGCATGGCGGCGGAGAAGATGACCATCACGTTTCCACTGGCCCACAGCGCCATCATGACGAGGCTGGGCTTGGACCAGGCGGGATCGGAGAACCACCCGGGACCGTCCACGCCCACCCAGCCCAGCAGCCGGTTGAGCGGTCCGACCGGGTTGAGCAGCACGATGAACGACAGGGCCGCGGCCACAACCGGCACCATGGACGGCAGGAAGAACAGTGTGCGGTACACGGCCCTGCCGCGCTTGACGCGGATGATCACCCAGGCGGTGAGCATGGCCCAGCCGGTGCGCAGCGGCACCATGACGAGGACCATCCACAGCGTGTTGCGCACGGCCACCCAGAAGGTGTCGGACTGGGTGAACAGCGCGCGGTAGTTGCGCAGTCCGACGAACTGCACCGGCCGGTAGGAGCCGGCCTGGAAGTCGGTGAGCGAGTAGTAGAGCGTGGCCGCCACGGGGTACAGCACGAAGACGGCGAAACCGATGACGAACGGGGACAGGAAGCCGAGGACGACCCACCAGCGGGCCCTGCTCGGACGGCGCCGCCCGCCCCGGGCGGGGCGCGTTCGCGCCGAGCCCGGGGCCTCACCGACAGGGGCGAGAACGGTCGTCATCTCTACTGCCCGCTCTCGGAGTTGAGCGAGTCGATCTTCTTCCCGACCGTGGCCAGTCCGCCGGCCGCGTCCTTCACCTTGCCCTGCTCGTACTCGAGCAGGAACGCGCGCCAGGTGTCCATGTCCTCGATGCCCGCCGGGGTGAGCGTCTTGTAGGAGGAGTGCGGGTTCTCGAAGATGTCGACGAACGGCTTCCAGTGCGGGTCGTCCGCCTTGTCCCAGGCCTTGAGCGCGGCGAACGTGGAGGGGATGTTGTAGACGGTGTCGGCGAGGGTGTTCAGGAACGTGGTGTCGGTGGTGAGTTGCTGGAGCGCGAAGAACGCCTCCTGCTTGTGCTGCGAGCCCGCGGACAGGTAGGCGACGGTGCCCAGCGTGCTGCCCGCGCCGTAGGTTCCCGACGCTCCGTCCAGGACCGGCATCGGCACCACGCCGTAGTCGAAGTCCTTCTTGAAGGAGGCGATTTCGCCGATGTGCCACTCGCCGTCGAGCTCCATGGCGGCGGCGCCGGTCAGGAGCGGGTTGCCCGCGTCGTCGGCGTGCGGCTGGTAGCGGCCGACGAACTTCTGCACGTTCGCCGTGCCGTAGTAGTCGATGAGGTCCTTGTCCCAGGTGAGCAGCTGCTGCCACTTGGGGTCGGAGGCGAAGGTGGTTTTGCCGTCCTTGCCGTAGAAGTCGGTGTCGCTGTGCGCCCCGGTGAAGAGGTACCGGTTGACGTCGAAGTCGGAACGCGGGACGAAACCGAAGGTCTTGATGGAGCCGTCCGCGTTCTTCACGGTCAACTTTTTCGCGGCGGCGGTCAGTTCGGCGAGCGTCGTGGGCGGCTTGGTGATGCCGGCCGCGGTGAACATCTTCTTGTTGTAGTAGAGCGCGAAGGCGTCGGTCAGCAGCGGCAGCGCGCACTGCTTTCCCTGGTAGCGGGTGTAGGCCAGGGTCGCCGCCGGGAAGGTCTTGGCCGCGTCGGTCTTGGCCGAGGACAGATACGGGCCGAGGTCGGCGACCGTGCCGTTGTAGCAGAACTTCGCCACGTTGTCGGGCACGGAGCCGATGAACACGTCGGGCGGATCGCCCGCGGCGACCGCCTTGGCGTAGGCCGCGTCGTCCTTGTTGGGCACGAACTTCACGGTCAGCCATGGGTACTTGGTGTGCAGCCGGTTCAGTGTCGCCTTGAACGCCGCGACCTCGTTGGGAAGGTGGTTGAACGTCCAGACGGTGACGGTGGTGGCCTTGTGCGAGGCGCCCGGTGAGATGGCGGAGTCGGGCTGTGAGGAGTTGGGTCCGGCGGACGTACAGCCGGCCAGCAGCAGTGCGCCGGCAGCCGTGGCGGCTGCAGCCCCGGTGATACGTTTGAACACTGATCGTCCTTCCTCGGAGATGGCATTCCCTGGGTGACGGATCGGTCGACAGGTCGATCGGGCGCGGCAAACGTCCGGTGACCTCGGCGGCGACGCTGTCCGGCAAGACGGCGTCGCCGCGGTGTATCAGGACAACAGGTGGTTCAGGACAGAGACGACGGTGGCTCTGCCGCTGCGACGGGAGTGGTGGCGGCGGCGAAGGCGGCCTCCCTGGCCAGCTCCGCCGACATGGTCGTGGCTCCGGAGAGCACGGCTTCCTGGCCGAGGGCCGACGCGACGATGGGCGGCCGGAACGTGGAGAAGTCGGCCAGGTGGCGGGCGACCGGTTCCAGGAGCAGGTCGCCGTTGGCGCCGATGGCGCCGCCCAGCACGATGAGTGCCGGGTCGATGAGGGGTACGACGCAGGCCACCACGTAGGCGACGCTGCGGGCGGTGTCGTCCACGATCTCCAGCGCGCCGGGGTCGCCGGTGCGGGCGAGTTCGAAGACGGTGCGCGGGCTGCCGTCGCCGGTCAGTTGGCGCCGCTGGGCCTCGGCGCTGATGTAGCGCGCGCCCAGGTGTTCCTGCACGAGGTCCCGGCGCTGTCCGGCCGGCGCGACCATGCGGTCGCTGGGCAGATAGCCGGCCTCGCCGGCCACGCCCGTGGCGCCTCGCCGGACCCGGCCGTCCACCACCAGGCCGAGGCCGAGCCCGACCCCCAGGCTGACCAGGACGAAGTCGTCGGTGTTGGTGCCCAGTCCATGGGTGCGCTCGGCCAGTGCCGCGAGGTTCACGTCGTTCTCCAGGACGAGCGGTACCGGGATCGCGCGGCCGAGTGCCTCGCCGAGCCCCCGACCGGCGTCGGGCAACCCGGCGGCATACGACAGGTGGCGTCCGTCCGGGCCGACCGCGGCCGGCAGTCCGGCGACGACCTGGGTGATGTCCCGCAGCGATCGCCCTACCTGCCCGGCCAGGCCCTCGCACATGTCCAGGATCTGTCCGACGAGCGCGTCACCGCCCCGATGCCCCTGCTGCTCGGACTCGGCACGCCCCCGTACCCGGCCGGTGACGTCGGCGAGCGCGGCGCGGATCTTCCGGTGTCCGACATCCACGCCGATCGCGAAGGCGCAGTCGGCGTTCACCCCGTACTGCGCCGGTGCCGGACCCTTGCGGCCCGTCACCGGGCCCACCTCGGTGATCACTCCGCGCTCCAGCAGCAGCGCGACCGCGGCGGCCACGGTGGGCCGAGACAGCGTGATCCGGCCGGCCAGGTCAGTGGTCGTGACCGGGCCCGCCTCGTCGATCGCCTCCAGCACGGCACGGCCGTTGAGCGAGCGCAGCAAGCGCTGCGGGCCTGCTGGATAGCGGCGGGTCACGGTGTCCTCGTCTCGGCATCAAGTCTCTGTAAGAAAGAAAGTTGCTTATTTATACGCTCGCGCATGTCCTGAATCAACTGTCAGTGCACAAGGAATACGTGCGCGAAGGGTTCGTAGGGGCGACCGCGGCTGTGGCGGTGATGGCCGTGGCCCTCACCGCCGTACCCGCGTCCGCGGAGCCGAGAGTGGCAGCCGCCCACCACCGCGCGACGCGGCAGGCGATCTGGCCAAGGACAGGCGCGGGGTCTGGAAGGCCACTTCGGGTGTCGGCGATCTGGAAACCGGCGAGCCGCGCAGCGCCCGTGACCGGTACCGCGCGGGCAGCATCACTCTGATCTTGGCCAGTGCTCCGCCGTTTGCGGCGGGGGTGAAGGCCATCTCAGGGCTGCTGTGACCCGCGCTGTGTGCACGGGTCCCGCGGTGTTGTCCTCAGCCGGCGGGGCGTTGCTGGTTCTCGATGTACTGCTTGACGACGGTCAGGGGTGCCCCGCCGCAGGAGCCGGCGAAGTAGGAGCCGGACCAGAAGTGTCCGCCCCACAGGTAGCGGCGGACGTGGGCGTCGTACTCCTGGCGGAGCCTGCGGGAGGAGACGCCCTTGAGGCTGTTGACCAGCTTGGAGAGCTGGACCTTGGGCGGGTAGTGGACGAGGAGGTGGACGTGGTCCTGTTCGCCGTTGAACTGCTTCAGCTCGGCCTCGAAGTCCTGGCAGACCTCGCGCATGACCTCAGGCTCCAGAGTTTAGACAGAAGCAGCGCACGCAACCTCCACGAGGCCCCGAAAACTGGAACCGCGAGGTCCGCACCATCGAAAACCAGCCGCTGGGCTCCCGCTGGTAAAATGGGGTCACGCTTCGACACTGCTGGGGCCCGTACCGAAGGGGTACGGGCCCCGGCGCGTTCCGGGCGCCACATCAGAAAGGTTCCCCCATGAACGCGAAGCCGCCCGCCCCTGGACGCTCCCCTGCCGGCAGGCCCCAGCGGGCGACAGCGCCGCCCGGCGAGATCTCGACCCCGCAGACGGTGTCCCCTGGCCTGCCGCCGGCCGAGTCCTTCGACGCGCTCGGGCTTCCGCCGGAGGTGCTGAAGACGATGACCGGTCTCGGTGTGACGGAGCCTTTCCCGATCCAGGCGGCGACCCTGCCCAACGCCCTGGCCGGCCGCGATGTGCTGGGCCGTGCGCGGACCGGCTCCGGCAAGACGCTGGCTTTCGGGCTTGCCCTGATCGTCCGGACGGCAGGCCTGCGAGCGGAGTCGAAGCGGCCGCTCGCGCTCATCCTGGTGCCGACCCGGGAGCTCGCGCAGCAGGTGGGCGACGCGCTGACGCCGTATGCGCAGACGCTGAACGTGCGGCTGGCGACGGTGGTCGGCGGGCTGTCGATCAACCGGCAGCAGGCGTTGCTGCGGACCGGTGCCGAGGTGCTCATCGCGACGCCGGGGCGGCTGGCCGACCTGGTGTCGCGCCGGGACTGCCACCTGAACCAGGTGCGGATCACGGTGCTGGACGAGGCGGACCAGATGTGCGATCTGGGGTTTCTGCCGCAGGTCTCGGACATCCTGGACCAGGTCCGCGCCGACGGACAGCGGCTTCTGTTCTCCGCCACGCTCGACCGCAACGTCGACGAGCTGGTGCGCGGCTACCTTCACGACCCGGTTCTCGCATCGGTCGACCAGGTCGCGGGCTCGGTCACCACGATGGAACACCACCTCCTGAACATTCACGCCGCCGACAAATACGCCACCGCGACCGAGATCGCCGCACGGGACGGCCGGGTCCTGATGTTCCTGGACACCAAGGCCGGCGTGGACCAGTTCACCCGACACCTGCGGGCCAGCGGCATCCGGGCCGGCGCCCTGCACAGCGGGAAGTCGCAGCCGCAGCGCACGCACACGCTCGGCCAGTTCAAGGACGGAGAGATCACCGTCCTGGTGGCCACCAATGTCGCCGCACGCGGCATTCACATCGACACCCTCGACCTCGTCGTCAACGTCGACCCGCCTGCCGACGCCAAGGACTATCTGCACCGTGGCGGGCGCACGGCTCGCGCCGGGGAGTCCGGGACCGTGGTCACCCTGGTCACTCCCAACCAGCGGCGCGAGGTGAACCGGATGATGTCCGACGCCAAGATCAGGGCGACGGTCACACAGGTGCGCTCCGGCGAGGAGCAGCTGACCGCCATCACCGGGGCGAAACGCCCGCCTGCCGGGGTGAAGACCAGCAGCGGCAACGCCCCCTTCCGCGGACTCGGCAATCGTGCGGGGCGCCCCGCGAAGGAATCCCGCAAAACCGCCGAGGCCCGCAAGGCCGCGGAAGCCCGCGCGGCGGCCCGGGTGCGCAAGAGCCGCTGACACCAGGCAGACGGCGGTTCATCGCCACGGGCGAGCCGGGGTATCTCCTAGGGCACGCCCCGCTACGGCGGCGTGTCCTCGGCTGCCTGCGCGAGCAACGGCGGTGGTCTCCGGTCGGCGATGGCCTCGCGGAGGCGGCGTTGTGCGGCGTTCGGCGCGCCTGCGGTCAGGAGTGCTTCTCTCCGTGCGCCTGCGACCGGAGGCACATCGAGTACCCGGGGGCGGGCCAGCGGAATGTCGGTGGCCAGGCGGGCCGCGATGTGGTTTCCGGAGCAGTACCTGGTCGTTTTGGGTGCCGCCGCCGCCGAGTACCACCGGGGTCGGGGTGCACAGGAGGCGCAGTCGGCGCAGGAGGGCGGTCACCATGACGACGATCTCGTCGCCCAGGCGTTCCACGATGCCGCGTGCCACGGCGTGGGCCTGCCGCAGATCACGGCTCCGACGTCTCGGATTCGAGCGAGGCCCGGGTCGCCGCGCCGTAGACGCCCGCCTCGTCCTGGAGGATGAGGCGGGTGAGCTGGTAGCCGCGGACCGCGTTCTCGACCTCGCGGTCGTAGTCGCCGTCGGCGTCCCCGTCGTAGACGCCGATCTGCCGCATGCGCAGCTGGAGTTCGACGACCTCGGGCCCCTTGTCGCCGAGGCGGAGGACCGGGGCCGGTCCTTCCGACTCGCTCGGTGCGGGGGCCGCCGTGCCGGTGGCCCCGGACGGGGTCGCGGTGGGGACGCCGGGGCCGATCGGCGTGATCGCGCTTGTGGCCGGGGCCGTATCCGGTGAGGAGGCGGAGGGATCGGGCGACTGTGCCGAGGGTGCCGTCCGGGACGGGCTCGCTGACGACGGGCCGTTGCCGGACGACTCCTCTGGTACGCCCGCGCGCACGCCCCCGGTCACGGAGCCGTCGCGCGAAGGGCTCTTGTACGAGAAGAGTCCCCCGACGAATCCTCCCGTCACCACGACGGCCGCGGCAGCTCCCAGCCCGGTGGTGACCATCAGCCGCCGGCGCCGAGGGGCGTGGGCGCTGTCCGTCGGGGACTGTGTGGGCGGCTCGTCGGGGGGTGGAGGGGCGACGCCGCGCGGCTCGTCATCGATCTCAGCCGTGGGTGCGTCACCCGGGTTCGGTAAGGAGATGGGGTGTTGTGGCTGCTCGGCATCCTCCGAGGTGTCGTCGCCGACCTCCACGAACCGCCGTATGCGCACCGGGTCGAAGTCCTCCGCGGCCGCCGCCTCCGCCGTGCGTGTCTGGCGGTGGGCATCGGAGGCACGACGCGCGCAGGAACAGGCTGGAGTGCCGTCCGCCGTCCTGGACACACCGCACTCCGGGCAGACGGGGCCCGTCCCTTCACCCACGTGCGCATCCTCTCCATGCAGGCTCCAGAGTTTAGACAGAAGCAGCGCACGCAACCTCCACGAGGCCCCGAAAACTGGAACCGCGAGGTCCGCACCGTCGAAAACCGGCCGCTGCGCGGAGAGCCTCAACCCTGAACCTTGTCGCCCACACGACAGGAATCTAGACTCGCACCCAAACTGAAGTTGGTTCAGTTTTGCGATTCTTGTGGACTGGAGTGGACGGGATGGCGGGTTCCCTTGAGGGCAGGACCGCACTCATCACTGGCGCAGGCCAGGGCATCGGGCGGGCGATCGCCGTGGAGATGGCCCGCCAGGGGGCGTCGGCAGTGGCCGTCGCCGACCGGAACGGCGACACCGCGGCCGAGACGGCCGAGCTGGTGCGCGCCGCAGGGGCCAAGGCCGAGGCGATCGTGTGCGATCTGCGCGTCCGCGACGGCATCGAGGCCATGGTGACGCGGACGGTCGAGCGCTTCGACGGGCTCGATGTGCTGGTCAACAACGCCGGGGTGATCGAGACCGCGTTCACCACGGATCACAACCGCGGCGTCGACTCGCTCGCCGAGGAGGTCTGGGACGCCGTCTACGAGGTCAATCTCAAGGCCGTCTGGCTGACGATCAAGTTCGCGGCACCGTTCCTGCGCCGCTCCCCGCGCCACCCGGCGATCGTCAACACCGCCTCGGTCTCCGGTCTCGTCGGCTTCCCCAACTCCCCCGCCTACGGCGTCACCAAGGCCGGTGTCATCCATCTGACCAAGGTCACCGCCGTCGACCTGGCCCCGGTGCGCTGCAACTGCTTCTGTCCCGGCGTCATCGACACCCCGCTGGCGCAGGACTTCTTCGCCTCGGCGGAGGATCGCGAGGCGATGGAACGGGAGTTGGTGGCCCCGCAGTTGGTGGAGCGGATGGGCCGGCCGGAGGAGGTGGCGCAGCTCGCCTGCTTCCTGGCCTCGGACAGCGCGGCGTTCATCACGGGTTCCGCCTATGTGATCGACGGCGGCGCGCTGGCCTGGCGCGGGGTCAAGGGCTGAGGGCGGGGTGGGCGTGATGGAGGCGAGGCTGGCCGGCAAGGTGGCGCTGGTGACCGGCGCCACGGGAGGCATCGGCGACGCCGTCGTACGGCGGCTCGCGGCCGAGGGCGCCGCGGTGGTGGTGACCGACGTGGACGCGGAGCGCTGCGAGAAGCTCGCCGATGACGTCGGAGGTGGGGCCCTGGGGCTGGCCCTGGACGTCACCGACGAGTCGGCCTGGCGGGCGGTCGTCGACCACGTGATCGGCCAACTGGGCTCTCTGGACGTGCTGGTGAACAACGCCGGCATCGCCGCGATGGGCACCGTCGAGACGGAGACGAGGGAGACCTGGGACCAGGTCATCGGGGTCACCCAGACCGGGGTATGGCTCGGCATGAAGCACGCCGGCACGGCCATCGAGCGCTCCGGCGGCGGCTCCGTCGTCAACGTCGCGTCGATCTTCGGGACCGTTGGCGGCTTCGGCGCCCAGTTCTCGTACCACGCGGCCAAGGGAGCCGTACGCCTCATGACGAAGAACGCCGCGCTGCACTGGGCGAAGCGCGGCGTCCGGGTCAACTCCCTGCATCCCGGTTTCATCGAGACGCCCCGCTCCCGCGAACTGTGGCGCGGCACGCCCCGGTTGACCGCCATGGTCGAGGGCACTCCGCTCGGGCGCCTGGGTACGCCCGAGGAGGTCGCGGCGGCGGTGGCGTTTCTCGCCTCCGACGACGCGAGCTTCATGACCGGCTCGGAGTTGTACGTCGACGGAGGCTGGACGGCGCGCTAACCGGGGACGGCGGTGCCGTGGACGGCGGTGTAGTGGTCGACGCCGCCGTCCGAGCGCGTGTGCCGGGCCAGGCCGCGGGCCACCAGCACGTCCAGGTGGGCCGCGGTCTCGTTGACGGCGAGCATCTGGTTGAAGGCGTTCAGATCGGCGAAGGACACCTTGCGCCGCGTCCAACCCAACTCCCCCGCCACCGCATGGGCGTTGAGCGTGCGGTCGCCGAGGACCGCGAGGGTCTGGGCGAGCCGGTCGTCGTGATGGGCCAGCAGCTCACCGACCCGGGTGTGCACGCTGTCGCCGACCGGGCCGTGCGCGGGCAGCAGTCGGGCGTCCGCGAGGGTCGTCATCCGGCGCAGCGAGTCGAGATAGTCGCCCAACGGCAGTGCGGTCGCGCCGAGTTCGAAGCCGATGGACGGGGTGATGTGCGGCAGGACGTGGTCCCCGGAGAAGAGCAGCCCGCGCGCCTGGTCGAGGTAGACGACATGTCCCCGGGTGTGGCCTGGTGTCGGGATGACCCGCAACTGCGCCTCGCCGAACCGGAGTTCCTCCGCCTCCAGCCAGCGGTCGGGCGCCTCCCACACACTCGGGTCGAAGTCGCCGTGGTCCATCGCGGCCACCCGCTCGGCGAGTTCATGGGCTCCGGCCCTGCGCAGCGTCTCCAGCGACCCGGCGGGCTGAGTCGTGCTCAGTGATCCCAGCAGCTCCAGGCCGGGCCGTTCACCCGAGCCGAGGTAGACCCGCGAGCCGAGCAGTCGGCGCAGCTCGACGGCCTGGGTGTAGTGGTCGCGGTGGATGTGGGTGACCAGGATGTGGCTGATCTCGCCGAGGTCGTGGCCGAGGTCGGCGAGCGCGTCCTCCAGCGCCTTGCGGGACTCGGGGATCGACCACCCCCCGTCGACCAGGACCAGCCCCTCCGCCAGGCCTTCCAACGCGTAGACGTTGACGGCCCGTAGTCCGTCGTCCGGCAGCGGGAGCGGGATGCGGTGGACGCCGGGTCGTACGGTCTCGGCTCCTGCTTCCGCCCAGCGGCCGCGGTCGAAGCGGGGGGTGCGGGTCGTGGGGGTAGTCATGCATCTCCTTGCTGGTGCGGTTGCCTGGTCGGCTCCGAGGCGAGCCGGGCGTGCAGTTCGTGTGCGAGCCTGCGGGCTCCGGACCGGTCGAGTTTGCCGACCGTCGTCTGGGGCAACTCGCCGACGGTGAAGGCGAATTCGGGCCACTTGGCCTTGGAGAGACCGGTGCGGTCGAGGTGTTCGGTGACCTCGTCGAGACCGATGCCGTCGAGGCCGTTCTCGGTGACCACGAGCACGGCCGCCCGTTCGCCGAGCAGCGGGTCCGGAACGGGCACCACACACACCCGGGCGATGCCCGGGTGGGCGGCGACGGCACGTTCGATCTCGGTGATGTCGAGGTTGCGGCCGCCGCGGATGATGACGTCCTTCTCCCGGCCCATGATGGTGACCGTCCCGTCGTCGCCGGTCATCAGCAGGTCCCCGGTGGGGAAGAAGCCGTCCGGGGTGAGGGCGGGCGGCTCGACCTTGCCGTCGCGGGCGTAGCCCTGGAAGAGGGAGGGGCCGCGGACCTGGGCGCGGCCTGTCCGGCCGGGACCCAGGACGGTGCCGTCGGGGGCGAGGGCGCGCAGTTCGGTGCCGGGGAACGGACGTCCGTCCCGGTCCAGGCGGATCTCCTCGGGGTCGTCGGGCCGCGGCGAGGTGTGCCCGAGGCACTCGGACATGCCGAAGACCCGCAGGATCCGTGTGCCGAGGGAGCGTTCGGCGCGGGCGAGGGCGCCGCGGTCCATGGGGCCGCCGCCGACGGTGAGGGAGCGCACTCCTGCGAGGACGCGGGATCCGGCTGCCGCCGAGCCCATCTGGAGTGCCATGGTCGGCACGCACATGGTCCACCGGACGTCGTTCCCGGCCATCCGGGCGAGGGCTTCCTCGCGGTCCCACCGGCCGCTCAGGACGAGGGGTCCGCCGAGCATCAGGGCCATGCAGACGCCGAAGCAGTACGCGGCGGTCGAGGAGAGGGGCACGACGGCGGCCACCGCGTCGCCTTCGCGCAAGCCGTTGATGTCGGCGGTGCAGGTACAGGCGTAGCGCAGCGCGCTCTCGGACTGGACGACCCCTTTGGGCCGGCCGGTGGAGCCGGAGGTGAGGCCGATGAGCGAGCCTCCGGACCAGCGGGAGGCATCGCGCGGGCCATGGCCGGCGAGGACCGTCCAGCCGTCGAGAGCCTCGGCCGTGATGGCTGCGTCCGGCGCGCTCCGGCGTGCCTGCCACTCCTCGAACGCGGACGGTTCGGCGATGACGACGTCGGGGCGGATGTCCTCCAGGGCCGCGGAGAACTCGGCCTGCGTGGTGTGCCGGTTGACCAGTGCGAGGACACCGCCCGTCATCCCCACGGCGAGGGTCGCGGCGACGGTGCGCCAGCAGTTGTCGGCCTGCAGGAGGACGGTCCCGCCGGGCGTGCCGTCCGCTGTCATGGCGTCGGCCAGTTCGGCCGCCCGCTCCAGCAGGTCGCGCGCACTGTGCCGTCCGTAGTCGTCTACGACGGCTGTGAAGTCCGCTTTCTCGGCGCGTTCCTGGAACTCCCGCACTGTCTGTCGCATCCGCTGCTTCCTCGCCTCGTCGCGCGAAAGGTGGTGGTGCCTGCCTTGGGCGGGCGTGATCAGCCCGCGTACATCTCCATCTCGCCGCCCATGACGGCGATCCGCCGGCCCCGCATGTCCCCCACCTGCGCGACGGCGGCGGCCCACTCGGAGCTGTCCAGTGCCTTGCGCAGGTCCTCGGCGGTGTCGAAGCCCAGGACGGAGACGCCGTCCCAGCCTTCGGAGCGCGGTTCGAGGGCCGCGTCGATGTCGGTGTGCCGCCAGGACCTCAGTCCGGGCAGGGTGCGGGTGAGCTCGGCGTGGTCGCCGCGCCACCAGTCGATGAACCGCTCGTGCGTCCACTCGGGCGGGCGGGCGGCCAGCAGGACCAGGGTGTACATCGCGCCCTCCTCGGGCTTCTCAGGTGAACAGCACCGCGGGTGAACGGCCGATGAGCAGCCGTCGTACCCGGCCGGTGTCGTCGAGCCGGGCGCCGGCCACGAAGGTCGCCTCCGGTTCGCCGCAGCGGCGTACCTCGCCGAGGAACAGTTCGTCCCGGCCGACGGTGGACGCCGTGAGCAGGTGGTGCGTGCGGACGCCCACCTCGCGCTGGGCGAGGTAGCCCTCCATCTCGGCCCGGCCGCCCCGGAAGTCGGTCGCGCCGTCGCCCCCGGTGGAGAACAGGATGGAGAACTCGAAGTCGTCGCTGGTCAGGTCGAGGATCCGGTCGGCGTCGTCGCTGTCGAGGATCGCGAACCACCGGGTCAGGAACGGAGCGGTGGACGACGGGGCCGGCGCGGTCACGGCCGGTCCACCAGGTCGAATTCGGTGGTGAAGAAGGACTGGTAGCGGGCCATCAGCCCGCCGGGCGAGACCTGTACGGCGGACAGGAACGCCCCCGTGGTCACCCCCTGCTCGACCACGAAGCCGTACGCCGTCTCGACGTCACCGTCGACCGCGTACCGCTTGATCTCGTGCCTACGGTCCACCGCCTGGCGCCCGGCTATGTACGCGGCGAAGTCCGCGCGCGACTCCCCGCTGCGCTGACCGCCGGGCAGGGCGATGAGGAAACGGAAACCGGGCTCCACCAACTCCAGGGCCTTGTCCGGGTCCTGGCCGTCCATCCGGGCCATGTATTCGCGAAGCACCACTGCTGATCGCCCTCCCCACGAAACAAGCTGAGTTCAATTCAGTTTGACTGTAAGACGGTCGCCCCGCCCCCGACAAGAGGGCGGGGCGGAGGCTATTCGGCGACCATGCGCACCACGCATTCCTCGATCATCTCGCTGATCTCCGAAAGCGGGATCGCCCCGGTCGGGCGGTACCAGCGCCAGACACTGACGATCATGCCGAGAACGGCCAGGCCGAGGGTGTGCGCGTCGCGGACCGGGAAGGCGCCCTTCGCCATGCCGCGCATCAGCAGGCTCGTCCAGTCCCGCTCGACCATCTGCACCAGCTGGCGTGCGGCGACCCGCTCGGTCTCCTCGCGCTTGGACTTGCGCGGGTTGGCCAGCAGGGACATGTTGGCCTGCAGGATGCGCATCTGGTGGATCTCCTGCTCACTGACCGCGAAGGCAGAACGGACGGCCGCGCGCAACGCGTCCACCGGGTCCGACTTGTCCGCCGTGGCCTCGACGAACATGTCGTGGGAGCGCTGGAGTTCCAGACGCATGATGGTGAGCAGGCAGTGGGCCTTCGACTCGAAGTAGTGGTAGAGAGCGGTCTGCCCGATGCCGACGCGCTCGGCGACCTCGGACCACTTGGTGTTCTCGTAGCCGTCCTCGCCGAACCGCTCCACGGCGGCCACGAGGATGGCCGCCCGCTTCGACCTGGGCCCCTCTTCCGGATCCACGATCCGCGCCCTTGCCATCGTCTCTCCCTCTCCTCCACGACCGGATCCGATCACCGCCCGGTCGTCCGAGAGTAGACCCAAGTTCAGGTTGGCTTCGAGTCGAGGCGGCCGCGCCCTCATGGGCGACCTCGCTGTTCACCGGGCCACCGCTCGCGCGAAGTCCGGCCGCCGCTTGGCGAGGAACGCGGCCACGCCCTCCCTCCCCTCCGCGGACATCGCGGCCGCACCCAGCAGGCGAGCCTCCTCGTCGAGCTGTTCGTCCAGCCCGGCCGACAGCGCCCCGGCGACCAGGCGCCGCGTCACGCCGTAGGCCCCTGTGGCCCCGCGCGCCAGCACCCGCGCCGCGCCGGCGGCCTCCTCCTGGAGCCGCTCCGGCTCGACGACCCTGCTCACCAGCCCCATCTCCAGCGCCTCGACGGCGCAGATCCGGCGGTTGGTGAGCAGCAGGTCCATCGCCCGCTTGGGCCCGGCCAGCCGGGGCAGCAGCCAGCTGACCCCCGCGTCCGGCGAGTAGCCGATCCCCGTGTACGCCGCAGTGAAACCGGCGTCCGCGGCGGCGAAGCCGAGGTCGGCGGCGATGGCGAGCCCGAGTCCGGCCCCCGCCACAGCGCCCTGCACGGCTGCGACCAGCGGCGCGTCGAGGCCGGCGAAGATCCGCAGCGCCCCGTGCAGCGCGTGGGTGACGTCGGTCAGATGCCCGGCCAACTCCTCGCCGGACAGCCCGCCGAACTCACTCAGGTCGCCGCCCACACAGAACGACCGCCCCTGTCCGGTCAGCAGCACCGCTCGTACCCGCACCGCCTCGCACTCCCGCGCCGCGTCCAGCAGCCCCCTGGCCATCGCAAGGTCGATCGCGTTGCCCGAACCCCTGCACATCTCGACGTGGGCCACCCCGTCGCCGTCCACCTCGACGGTGACCCTCATCGCGCCGTCCACCCGCCGTCCACGGTGAGCACCTGGCCGGTGCAGTACGAGGACGCGTCCGAGGCCAGGTACAGCAACGCCCCGTCAAGCTCGCCCTGTTGACCGCCTCGCCCCAGCATCGTGCCGCGCCCCACCCAGCGTCGTGAGCGCTCGTCGGCGAACAGCCCCTCGGTCATCTCGGAGCGGAACCAGCCCGGGGCGAGGGCATTGACGCGTACCCCGGCCCTCCCCCACTGCCCGGCCAGCTCACGCGTCAGCCCGATGAGCCCGGCCTTGGAGGCGGCGTAGGCCGCACCCCCGAGCGGGGCGCCGGACACGAGCCCGAGAACCGAGGAGACGTTCACCACCGATCTCGTAAGGTCGCCACCGCACGGCGTCTCGGCCAGCAGCCGAGCCAGGTGGAACGGCGCCACCAGGTTCACGGCCAGCACATCCGAGAAGTCCCCGGGGCTCTCGTCCTGTGCCCGAACGGCTCCGGGCGCCGCCGCGTTGTTGACCAGGACGTCGAAGCGTCCGCTGTTCTCCAGGGCTGTCTCGACCAGCTGTTGCCGGTCCTCATCGCGTGACACGTCGCAGACGACCGGGTGGATGCGCGGCTCGCCGTCCGCCAGTTCCTTGAGCCGGTCCAGTCTGCGAGCCGCCGCGAACACGGTGGCGCCGGCCGCGGCGAGTACGGTCGCGAATCGGGCACCCAGCCCGGACGAGGCTCCGGTGACCACGGCCGTGCGGCCCTCCAGCGAGAACAGGTCGGCGACGGTCATCCGTCCACCCCGATCGGCAGCGCGGTCGCCCCGCCGTCCAGGACCAGCGTCTGCCCCGTCATCCACGACGACGCCTCGGAGGCGAGGAACACCGCCGCGTTCGCCACGTCCTCCACCGTTCCCAGCCTGCGCAGCGGCAGCTTCGCGGTCAGGACCGGCTCCCTCGGCTCCCACACGGCCCGCGCCAGCTCGGTCTTGATCAGACCGGGCGCGATCGCGTTGACCCTGGCATACGGACCGAGTTCGTAGGCGAGCTGCCGGGTCAAGTGGAGCATCGCCGCCTTGGTGGCGTTGTACCAGCCGATCTGCGGATCGACGACCAGCCCGCCGACGGAGGCGATGTTGACGACCGCTCCCCCGTGCTCCCGCATCCATGCCCGCCAGGCATACCGGGTCCAGACGACCATGCCGTACTGGTTGACCTGCACGGTCTTCTCGGCCCGCGGCGGGTCCAGGTCGAGGAGCGGGCCCATGTACGGGTTGGTGGCCGCGTTGTTGACCAGGACGTCGAGCCGCCCGAACCGGGCCATGCTCTCCTCGACACAGCGCTCGGCGTCCTCCGGCCGGCCCGCGTGGGCGACCACGTCGTACACCTCGCCGTCGCCCTTGACGCGCAGCAACTCCTCACGTGCGGCGGCCAGTCCGTCCGGCTTGCGGGCGGCGATCACCACATGGGCGCCCGCCTCCCTGTACGCCTTGGCTATGCCGAGGCCGATCCCCCGTGAGCCGCCGGTGATCACGGCCACCCGCTCGTCCAGCACCTGTCCGTTCACACCGACTCCTCGGGATACTTGGCGAGTTCACGCCGGGCGACGGTCCGCAGATGGACCTCGTCCGGCCCGTCCGCGATCCGCAGCGCCCGGGTGATCGCGTACAGCCGCGCCAGTACGGTGTCGTCGCTGACGCCGGCCGCCCCGTGCGCCTGGACCGCCCGGTCGACCACCCGGTGGGCCACCTCCAGTGCGGCCACCTTGATCGCGGCGACTTCGGTACGGGCGGCCGCGTTGCCCGAGGTGTCCATCAGCCAGGCCGACTTGAGGACCAGCAGCCGTAGTTGCTCGATCTCGATCCGGCTGCGGGCGATCCACTCGCGGACCACGCCCTGTTCGGCGAGCGCACCTCCGAATGCCCTGCGGGTCAGGGCACGGCGGCACATCAACTCCAGTGCGCGCTCGGCGAATCCGACCGCGCGCATGGCGTAGTGCATACGGCCGGGCCCAAGGCGCCCCTGAGCCAGGGCGAACCCCTCCCCCTCACCGCCCAGCAGCGCGGACACCGGCACGCGTACGTCCTCGAAGAGCACGTCGCCGTGGCCGCAGCGGTCGGTGTAGCCGAACGTCGGCAGGTCACGGAGGATCGTGATGCCCTGTGTCTCACGGGGGATCAGCAGCATGCTCTGCTGCCGATAGGTCGGCGCGTCGGGGTCGGTGACCCCCATCAGGATGATCAGCCGGCAGTCGGGATCGAGGATCCCGGACGTGTACCACTTATGGCCGTTGACGACGTACTCGTCGCCGTCCCGGGTGATCCGGGTACGGATGTTGCGCGCGTCGGAGCTGGCCACCTCGGGCTCGGTCATGGCGAAGCAGGACCGGATCTCGGCGGCCAGCAGGGGCCGTAGCCAGCGGTCCTGCTGTTCGTGCGTGCCGAAGAGGGTGAGCAGTTCCATGTTGCCGGTGTCGGGGGCCGAGCAGTTGAACACCTCGGGGCCGATGACGGAGCGTCCGGCCAGTTCGGCGAGCGGCGCGTATTCGAGGTTGGTGAGGCCCGCGCCCCAGTCGCCGTGTGCGAGGAAGAGGTTCCACAGGCCCTCGGCCCGCGCCTTCTCCTTCAACTCGCACATGATCGGTGGCAGTTGGTGTGGGTCGTCCGCCTCGGTGAGCTGGCGGTCGTAGACGGGCTCGGCGGGCAGGACGTACTCCTCCATGAACGCGGCCATGCGTGAACGGAGTTCGTCAGCCCTCGGTGAGAGTCCGAAATCCATGAGGCTCCTTCAGGACCGTCGGGCGAGGATGCCGCGGGCCGTGCGGATCATCGCCGCGATGGTCGGCGGCAGCCGCTCCTGGTCGGGGTCGTGGTGTTTGCCCTCGCGGTGCCGGCGCAGGTTGTGGCCCATGATCGCGGCCATCTTGGTGCGGGCCAGGGCGCGGAACCAGTCGAAGTCGGGGGGTGCGGGTCGTCCGTCGAGGTAGGCGCTCAGCAGCTCCTCCTCGGTCGGCAGGCCGGGGACGGCGCGGCCGAGTCGGGGGAAGTTGCGGTGGTCGGCGAAGAGGAGGAACCACGCGAGGTCGATGCGCGGATCGCCGTACCCCCAGATCTCCCAGTCGACGACGGCGACCGGCCGCTCGTCCTGACACAGGACGTTGCCGAGACGGAAGTCGCCGTGCGTGAGGGTGGGTTTGATGTCCTTGGGGAGTTGCGCGGCCAGGTCGCTCAGCAGGTCCTCGACCCCAGGGCGGAGTTCAACCGGCACCGCACGCATGGTGCGGGTCCACCGCGTCAACTCCCCTGCCATGTCGAGGGGTTCGGCGGCCTCGGTCTTGGTCGTCCCGTGCAGATCTCGCAGCACGTCGGCCAGGGCCAGCATCCGGGTCCGGCACAGTGCGGGGTCCAGGTGGTGCTCGTCGAGGACGGGCTCGGTCGCGTCGCCGTCGACGAACTCCATGGCGAACCAGCCCGGTTCACGTTCGTCGACGGCGACGACGCCCGGCACAGGCACCGGTGATCCGGCGAGCGTGCGCAGGACCCGGACCTGGCGCAGCACATCGTTGCGACCGACGGGCCGCTGTCCCGGCGGTACCGCCTTCACGACGTACGAGACCGGTCCCGCTGTAATGGAGTAGGTGAGTCCCGAGTGGCCGCCGGGCAGGGTCCGCAGGTCGCCGAGGGGGTCGGCGGGGTGTCGCTCGGCGAGTCGCTCACGGACTCGTCGCGCGAGTTCCGTCACCTCGGTCGTCGTACTCAACTCCCGGCCCCCTTCGACTCCTTGGGCAGTCGCAGCACGCGCTCGGCCAGGATGTTGTGCTGGATCTCGTCGCTGCCGCCGGCGATGCGATAGCCGGGAGCGCCGAGCAGGTGCTCGGTCCAGGCGAACGTGCCCCACTCCCCCGTGTCGGCGGCCAGGCGCGGCCCGAGGAGTTGCTGGACCAGGTCGGTGGTGGCGCGCATGGTCGCCGTGGCGTGCAGCTTGCCGACCGAGGCCTCGGCGCCCGGTTCGCGGCCGGCCGCCAGGGCAGCCGTCACACGTAGTCCGGTGAGCCGCTGGACGAGGGCGCGGACGTACAGGTCGGCCGTCTGCTGTTGTTCCCCGCCGGTGAGCGGGCGGGGCAGGTGCCGTGCGAGGTCGACGGCCCGTTCGGCGTTGTCCAGGCCGAGGCCGCCGGAGTCGAGGCGTTCGGCGGCGAGGACGGTGAGGGTCACCCGCCAGCCCTCGCCGACGGGACCGAGCCGGTCGGCGTCGGGGACGAACACGTCGTCCAGGTAGACCTCGTTGAAGCTGGAGCCGCCGGTCATCTGCCGGATGGGCCGTACGGTCACGCCGGGTGCGTCCATGCGGACCAGGAAGACCGTGATGCCCGCGTGCTTGGGCACATCGGGGTCGGTGCGGCAGACGGCGACGCCCCAGGTGGCGACCCGGGCGCCGGACGTCCAGATCTTGTGGCCGCGCAGGAGCCAGCCATCGCCTTCCCGCACGGCCCGGGTGCGGACGGCGGCGAGGTCGGAGCCCGCCTCGGTCTCGGAGAACAGCTGACAGGCGAGTTCGTCGGTGCGGAGCATGGGGCGCAGCCAGCGCCGCTTCTGCTCCTGCGTGCCCCAGCTACGGATGGCGGGGGCGACGAGTTGCTGGGTGACGGGGAAGATCTCGGTGCGCCGTGGCACGTCGAAGGCGGCCTCTTCGGCGCGGTACAACTGCTCGTAGTACGACGGCAGTTCACGCCCTCCGTACTCCGGCGGCCAGTCGAGCGCACCCCAGCCGTGGTCGTATCGGGTGCGTTCCCAGTCCCGCGTCCGGTCGGTGTGCGTGCGTTCCTCGGCTTCGGTCCAGTTCTCGAAGACGGCCACCGAGTCGTCGCCGCGGCCCTGTTGCTGGCGTGCGGCCCGCTCTGTGGCCACGCCGGTCAGCCAGTTCCGGGCTTCGGCGCGGAACTCCGCGGGCTCGGGAATGCCGCTCATGGTGCTCTGCCCTCCCTTCTCCTCATCGTTCGACTCAGCGGGTCAGTACGGTGCAGGCGCTGACGCCCGGCGCCCCGTACACGTGGGTGAAGCCGGCCGACGGATCGCCCGGCACCTGCCGCTCGCCCGCCCGGCCGCGCAACTGCTGGACGACCTCGTGGACTTGGCGCAGTCCGGAGGCGCCGATGGGCTCGCCGTTGGCGATGCAACCGCCGTCGGTGTTGACCGGCAGCGAGCCGCCGATCCCGGTCGCCCCGAACGGGATGAGCGACTCCTGTTCGCCGTGTTCGCAGAACCCGCACTCGGCCATGTGCATCACCTCGGCCCCGCTCTCGGTGTCCTGCAGCTGGCACACGTCGATGTCCCCGGGCCCCAACCCGGCTTCTTCGAAGGCGTGTCGCGCGGCGTCCGCGCTCACACTCGTCGGCGTCCCGGGCGGCGCCCAGGGGCTGAACACCTCGAAGGAGCCGAACCGGCGGGTCCGTACGACGGCCGCCCGCAGCGCGATCGGTGTTCCGCCGAGTTCGCGGGCCACCGCCTTGCTGCACAGGATCAGCGCGATGGCACCCTGGCCGGGCGAGCAGAACATGTAGCGGGTCAGGGGGTCGTTGACCATGCCGGACGCCAGGATCTCGTCCGCGTCCAGCGGCTTGCGGCGCCAGGCGTGGGGGTTGAGAACTCCGTTCGCGTACGCCTTCTCGGCGACCTGCGCGAGGGTGCGGGGGCTGATGCCGTGGTCGTGCATGTACCGCTGGATCTTCATGGCGAAGAACTGTGTGGTGACCATCAGCCCGTCGCGGCCGTAGGCCTCGTCGAGTCCCCAGTCGGCGGGCCGCGGGGCGAAGGCGCCGCGCGGGTGTTTGTCGAAGCCGATCGCGAGGGCCACGTCCGCCGCCCCGGAGCGAATCGCGTTGACGGCCGACACCAGCGCGCTGCCGCCGGTAGCGCAGCCGTTGCGCACGTTGGTGAACGGCACCCCGGTCAGGCCGAGTTCGGCGACCAGCGTGTCGGCGTTCCCGGAGGCATCGCTGCCGCCGTACGCGGCCCGCACCCGGGACCAGGGCAGTCCGGCGTCGGCGAGAGCGGCCCGTACGGCCTGCACGGCCAGCTGTCGGCCGCTCGCCTCCGTACGGGCGAAGGAGGTGATCCCGGCGCCGCAGACGAGTACGTGCTCGCCGCTCATACGACGGCTCCCCTGGCCCTCGGCACGCCGTCGCCCACCGTGATCGTGAGCGGCATGCCGATCTCCGCGTCCTCGGGCCGGACGTCGAGGGCGACCAACACGCGGACGCCTTCGGGTAGTTCGACGTAGCCGACGGTGAACGGTGCGAATCCGGCGGCTGGAGGCACGTACGGCGGCGACTTGGGCGCGTACCGCTGCACGGTCCAGGTCCACAGGGTGCCCGTACCGGAGAGCGCGACCGGCTCGGCCGGTCCCCCGCAGCGCGGGCAAGCCGGCCCGGCGGGATAGCTGGCCACCGCGCAGTCGGCGCACCGGGAGCCGCGCAGCCGCCTCCCGGTCTCCTCCGGCAGGGCGTTCAGCGGCCCTTCCACTGCGGCTCCCGCTTGTCCAGGAACGCCGCCACGCCCTCCGCAGCGTCCTCGGAGTTGAGCATCACGCCGACCGCGAGGTGCTCCATGACCATCAGGGACTGGATGTCGGCGTCGAGGCTCCGGTCGATGGTCATCTTGGTGATCCACATGGTGAACGGGCTCTTGTCGGTCAGGTCCCCGGCGAACTCCTCGACGGTGGCGTCGAGCTTGTCGGCGGGCGCCGAGGCGTTGATGAGGCCGAACTCGGCGGCCTCGACGCCGGTCAGCAGCTTGCCGGTGAGCATGAGTTCCTTGGTCTTGCGGACGCCGATCATGCGCGGCACCCGGTAGATCGGCCCCGCCCCGCCGAACAGTGCGCGGCGGATGTGGAAGTCGCCGATCAGGGCGTCGTCCGCGGCGATCGCGAAGTCGCAGGAGATCATCAACTCGAAGCCGCCCGCGGTGACATGCCCTTCGAGGACGGCGATCGACGGGGTCCTCATCGAGTACAGCCGGTCACAGACCTTCGCCGACAGCACGGCGACGTCGATGGCGTTGGACCTGCCGACGAAGTCGGCCTGGAGGCTGTCCAGGTCGAATCCGGAGCAGAAGGTGTTGCCGCGTCCGCGCAGGACCAGCACGCGCAGTTCGGGGTCCGCGTCGACCTCGGTGATGATCTCGTCCAGCCGGTTCAGGATCGGCACGGTCACGCAGTTCTTCTTGTGCGGGCGGTTCAGCCAGACCCGCGCCACATGACCGTCCCGCTCGAACTGGATCTCGTCTTCGACTGCCATGAGCTCCTCCAAACTGAACTGAATTGAGTTCGATTCTCTGGCCAGTAGTTGCCCGTGTCAATGGACCGGGAAGCAATGGCCGCTCCGCGCGGCCCGCGCAGGATCAGTCCGCAGGACCGGTGAGTCCGAGCAGACCGGCCAGGCGCAGACGGTGGTCGTCGCCCGTACCGAACAGCGCCTCGTCGGCCCGCGCCCGGCGCAGATAGAGATGGGCGGGATGCTCCCAGGTGAAGCCGATTCCGCCGTGGAGCTGGATGTATTCCGTGGCGGCAAGGCGGTACGCACCGGTGCACGCGACCGTAGCGGCGCTTGCGGCGAGCGGGAGTTCCGGTGTCTGCGCGGCGAGGCAGGCGCTCGCGTACGCCGACGCAGAGCGGGCACCCTCGACCTCGACCAGAAGATCGGCCAGTCGGTGTTTGACCGCCTGGAACGACCCGATGGCGCGACCGAACTGTGTTCGGTGCGAGACGTATTGCACTACGGCCCCCAGGGCGTGCCCGCTGCCGCCAACGTGTTCGGCGGCCAGCGCCACCCGCCCGGCGTCGAGCACGGCGGCGACGATTGTCGACGCCTGCCCGGCCGCACCGACCGGCTCGGCCGCCGCTCCGCCGAAGCGGACGTGCGCCTGACGGCGGGTCGGGTCGAGGACCCGGCGAGCCGTACGGTCGCAGGTAGCGGCGTCCGGCTCACAGGCGAACACCCGCTCCCCGTCCGGCGCGTGGGCCGCGACCAGCAGCAGATCGGCACCCTCTGCGTCAAGCACGAAGTCGACCTCGCCGCGCAGTACCCAGCCGTCGGGGCCGCGCTCGGCCGTCACGTCCGCCCGGTGCGGGAATCCGGCCACGGTGGCCGTGAGCGCGCCGGAGGCGACACCGGGCAACCAGCGTTCGCAGGCCCGCCGGTCGCCGCTGCTCAGCAGGGCCTGACCGGCCAGCACGAGGGTCGGCAGCAGCGGCACGGGACACAGCACGCGGCCCGTCTCCTCCAGGACGACGGCGAGTTCGGCGAAGGTATACCCGGCCCCGCCGTACTCCTCGGGCAGGGCGAGCCCGTGCACTCCGATCTCGCCGGCGAGCCGGCCCCACAGCACCTGGTCGTATCCGCGCGGGCTCTGAGCCTGCTTGCGGACCTCCTCGGACCCAGAGGTCTCGGCGAGCAAGTCCCGTAGGACAGCCCGTAGTTGGCGCTGTTCGTCTGTCTCCAACAGCAGCAGGGGATCGATATCGACCCGAAACATCAAAACCTCCCTCGACCACACCCACCCCAGGGGCGCGGGGCTGTGACATATGCGGCTCCGCCGCGTGGGCGCGACCAGCCACGAACAACCCGCAGCCGACCACCCGGAGTTGAGCCCTCACACCGTGAACCGCCCCCCATTGGCCAGCAGCACGGCCCCCACGAGATTCGCCGCCTCCTCACTCGCCAGAAACAGAGCAATGTCGGCAATCTCCTCCGGCGTGGCATACGGACGCACACGCCGGTTGACGAACCCCTGCCGAAGCGCCGTCGGCGTCCGCGCCGCCATCCCCGTCTCCGTCGGCCCCGGCGCCACCGTGTTGACACGGACGCCGAACGCGATCGCCTCCTTGGCGACGGCCTGGCTCAACGCGTGCACTCCGGCCTTCGACGCCGCGTAGTGCGGATAGCCGGCCTGGGTGTCGAAGGCCGACGACGAGCCGACGGTGACGACGGCGCCGCGGCCTTGGGGCACCATGACGCGCAGAGCGGCACGCAGAACGTGGAAAGTGCCGTCGAGGTTGACGCGCAGGACGCGCCGCCAGGCGTCGTCGCCCAGTCTTCCGGTCACCTCGGGCGGCCGGCCGGCGAGCAGCGCGTCGGCGATCCACTCCTTGGCCGTGGGGTCGTCGACCCCGGCCGCGTGCACCATGACATCCAGGCGCTCACGCATCCGTACCGCCTCGTCGAAGGCCCGCTCGACCTGGACGGAGTCCGCGACGTCCATGGTCAGCGCGTGCGCTCCGGGAAGGTCCTTGGTGACGGCCTCGGCCGCCGCGCCGTCGATGTCCGCGGCGAAGACCTCGGCACCCTGCGCCGCGAGCCGCCGGGCGACCGCCGCGCCGATGCCGGAGCCCGCGCCGGTGACCAGGGCGACTCGTCCGGCGAAGCGTTCCGTCCGCCCGCCGCCGAGCTCGTCATCCATGCCGGATCACCCCTCGCTCGGTCTACTGAACTGACTTCATTTTTGCTAACGTCTCACACATGTCAACAGGCGGGACGAGAGCGGTCCGGCTGACCCGCTGGGGCGGCCCACCGGTCCTCACCGAGGTGCCGCGGCCCGCGCCGGCGGGCGAAGAGGTGCTGGTGCGGGTCGAGGCGGCCGGGGTGTGCCGGTCGGACCTCCACGTGATCGACGCCCGGGCGGGCAGCCTCCCCTACCGAACTCCCTTCACCCTCGGCCACGAGGTCGCCGGCCGGGTGGTGGAGCGCGGCCCGCGGGCCGTGGGTCCGGGGGTCGGTGAGCGCGTGGTCGTGTACGGCCCCTGGGGCTGCGGGCACTGCGCGCGGTGCGCGTCGGGCGCCGAGAACTACTGCGATCGGCGCGCGAGGCTCGACGCGGAGCGGACCGGTACCGGAGTGGGACTCGGGCGCGACGGCGGGATGGCCGACGTGCTGCTCGTCCCGTCCGGGCGCTTGCTGGTCCCGGTCGGCGACTTGACCGCGATCCAGGCGGCGCCTCTGACGGACGCCGGGCTCACCGCGTACCACGCCGTGGCCACCGCCGGGCGCTCACTCGTCGACGGCGGAAGCGTGGTCGTACTCGGCGTCGGCGGGCTGGGGCATCTGGCCGTGCAGATCCTGCGGGCCACGACGACCGCGCAGGTGCTGGCCGTGGACGTACGGGAGGAGGCCCTCGCTCTGGCCGACGAGTGCGGCGCGCACTTCGGCACGCTCCTGCGGCCCGGCACCGCGGAGGTCCTCCGGCGTTGGACGGGCGGGGCTGGAGCGGTCGCCGTGCTCGACTTCGTCGGCAGCCGCTCCAGCCTGGAGCTCGCGGTCGCCGTCCTTCGGGCGGGCGGGGAGCTGGCCCTGGTCGGCAGCGGAGGCGGCGAGCTGACGGTCCGTAAACCCGGTGCGCTCCCGCCTGGAACGCGGATCTCGTTGCCCTTCTGGGGAACCTTGCCCGAGCTGGAACGGGTCGTCGAGCTGGCCCGCGAGGGCTTCTTGACCGTGGAGGTCGAGCAGTTCGCGCTGTCGCGAGCGACAGACGTGCTGGAGAGGCTTCGCGCGGGCGCTGTGCGGGGGCGTGCGGTTCTCGTTCCCGACTGACCCCCGACTGACCGAAACCCGCACTTCCCTACCGCACCTCGACCGAGCTATCGACTACAGAAGTGAGTTCAATTAGCGTCTGGTCCCGCGCGACTTCCACTCGGCGACACGAGGGCGGTGGGACCCGCTATGGGTGCGGACACGGTGGATCTGTTGGTGATAGGCGGCGGCATGGCCGGTCTCTCGGCCGCCGCCCGGGTGGCCGCCGAGGGCGGCTCGGTGGTGCTGGTGGAGAAGGCGGAACGCACCGGCGGCTCCGCCCGCTTCGCCGGTTTCGTCTGGACCGCCCCGACCGTCGAGGAGTTGCGCCGGGTCAATCCGGACGGCGACGCGGGACTGGTCGGCGCCCTGGTGGGCGGGTTCGCCGACGGCGTGGCGTGGATCCGGTCGCTCGGCGTGGAGTGCAAGCCACCGGTGCCCGTTCTCGGCTTCGGCCGCGGGCATCAAGTCGACACCGGCCACTACCTCGACACATGCGAGCGGCTGATCCGCGACCGGGGCCAGGAAATGCTGACCGGCACCTGGACCCGCACGCTCCTGACGGAGAACGGCATGGTCAAAGGGGCCGAGTGCCTCCTGCCCGACGGCTCCGAACGCCGGATCGAGGCCACCTGGACCCTGCTTTCCACCGGCGGCTTCCAGGGCGATCCACGCCTGCGCGCCCAGTTCCTCCACCCCCAGGCCGCGGACATCGAACTGCGGGCCAACCCGCACAGCCGGGGCGACGGACTCGCGCTCGGCCGAGCCGCGGGAGCGGGGTTCGGCAAGAAGGACGCGGGGTTCTACGGGCATCTGATGCCGGCGGGCGTCTCCCTGTCCGACCCCGCGCGCTTCGTCGACCTCGCGCTGTACTACAGCGAGCACGCCCTGCTGTTCGACACGACGGGCGAGCGCTTCGTCGACGAGACGGTCGGGGACCATCTCACCACCATGGCACTGCTGGAACGGCCGGGCGCCCGCGGCCTGTTGGTGGCCGACGCGCGCGTGCACCGGGAGTGGATCAGCGCCTCGTACGTGCAGGGCATCCCCGGCGTGGACAAGTTCCAGCTGTGCCATCGCGCCGGCGCTCGCAGCGCGGTGGCGGACAGCCTGGAGGACTTCGCGTCGATGCCCGAGGAGTGGGGCTATCCCGGCGCCACGATCCGGGACCGTATCGAGGAGTTCAACGCGACCGTGGGCGCGGGCGGCATCACGATACCCGGGCGCCTGCTCGACTCCCGGCCGTTGGACGAGCCGCCCTTCTACGTCATCGAGGCCGCCCCGGCGATCACGTTCACCTTCGGGGGCCTGCTGATCGACGCCGGAGCCCACGTCATGTCCGCAGATGCGGACGGGGACGGGGGCGCCGACACGGGCGGGCACAGTCCGGTGCCCGGCCTGCTGGCGGCGGGTGGGGACGCGGGCGGGCTGTACCGACGTGCCTACGCGGGCGGTCTTGCCCCCGCGCTGGTGTTCGGTCTGGCAGCGGCACGGACCGCGCTCACGGAGACGCCGACGGCCGCCGGACGCTGAGCCTCGGCCGGGCAGGCGGCACAAATCCCGTGCACGAGTCTTGCCCGCCCGGTACCGCAATGCCTAGCTTACTGAAGTGAGTTCACTTTAACTTCGCGATACGTGATGTTGACGCGCTGCCTTCCTGTGTGGCGTGAACGCGCTCTTCCAGAGGGAGGGACTGTGAGTCAGTTCCTGCTTGTCCTGGTCAGCGGCGTGGCCAGTGGGGCCGTGTACGGCCTCATGGGTCTCGGGCTGGTCATCATCTACCGGGCCACGGACGTCGTGAACTTCGCGATGGCGTCCCTCGCGACCCTGGGCCTGTATGTGGCGGTCTCGCTCCACGACCGCGGTGTGGCGACGGTGCTCGGCCTGCTCGCCGCCGTCGCGATCACCGTCGCGGCGGGCCTGCTGGTGCGCGAAACGGTGATCAGACCGCTGGGGCAGGGACAGTTGTTCTCCGCGCTCGTCGTGACCATGGGCGTCTCGCTGGTGGCCGAGAGCCTGGCCGGATCGGTCTGGGGCGACCAGCCGAAGGCCTTCCCCAGCCTGGTCGACGGCACCGTGCGCTGGTCGGGCGCTGCTGTGCCGGTACAGAGCCTGGTGACGATCAGCGTCGCCGCGGTGGCGATGGCACTCGTGGGCTATCTGTTCTCGCGCACCACGCTCGGCTCGGCCATGCGCGCCGCCGCCGAGTCGGCCGGAACGGCCCGCGTCATCGGCCTCGGCGCACAGCGCCTGGCCCGGATCTCCTGGGCACTCGGCCTCGGCCTGGCCGCGCTCGCCGCCTGCCTGTACGCACCGCGGTCCGGCCTGGCACCCACGGCACTGGTCGCGCCCCTCTTCCGGGCCTTCGCCGGAATCTTCCTGGGTGGCCTGACCAGCATGTACGGCGCCGTCCTCGGTGGCCTGACCATCGGCGTCCTGGACAACCTGGCGGCGAACTACGTCTCCGCCAGCTTCCGGGACACGTTCGTTTTCTCCTTCACCGTGCTGGTGCTGCTGATCCGCCCCCAGGGCATGTTCGGCACCCGCACCTTCCAACGGGTCTGAGGGGTCGCATCCATGGTCTTCAACCGTTCCCTCCTGGCGAAGGCCGCCCTGGGCCCGGCCGCCGGCGCGGTGCTCATGGCGTTCATGGCCTCCGGCGCGATCCCCGCGTACCAGATGTACTCGGTGGGACTCGCGGCCGTGTACACGATCGTCGTGCTGTCGGTCGGCCTGCTCGCCGGCTGGTCCGGCATCTGGTCGGTGGGCCACCCCGCGTTCTTCGCCATCGGCGCCTACTTCGCCGCCTACGGCAGCGGCCACGACTGGCCCCTGGAAGCAGTGGTCATCGGGGCCGTCGCGACCGGTGCCGCCCTGGGCGCCTTCCTGGGCTACGCGGGCGCAAGGTTCTCGGTGCTCTACATCGCCCTGCTGACCCTCGCCTTCACCACGGTGACCCTGGAACTGGTCAACCGCTGGAGCAGCGTGACCGGCGGCGACCAGGGAGTACCGGTCCTCCAGCTGCGCAGCGCCCTCGGCCTGGGCACCCTCCTGGGTGGTGGCACCGAGGCCCAGTACCTCGCGGTCGGCGCCGCCGCCGCCGTACTGGGACTCGCCGTGCCGGCCGCCGCCTCGGGGCTGCGGATGCGGCTGGTGGCCGCCAAGTCGCATCCCCTGGCCGCCCGTACGGTCGGTATCGCGCCGGAGGCGCAGTCGTCGCTGTCGTTCGCGGTGAGCGGGGCGTGCACCTGCTTCGCGGGCGTGCTGCTCGGACTGCTCACCGGGTTCGTCAGCCCGGATCCGTTCTCGCTGGCCTTCGGCATCTCACTGATCGCGGCCTGTGTGCTCGGCGGGGTCGGCACCATCCTCGGCGCGGTGGCCGGCGGCATCTACCTGACCTGGAACCCCTCGCTCTCCTCCGCCGTGGGACTGCCCCAGCCGGTCGTGCAGGGCCTCGTACTGATCGGGGTCCTCCTCTTCCTCCCCGGTGGAGTCGTACCGTTCCTCGCCAGGCCCGCGCGCAGCGTCCTGCGGCGCGTGCGGCGACGGCCGGACGCCCAAGTCCCGTTGCCGGCCGAAGCGTCGGCGGACCTCTCACCGCTGCGGCCCCCGTCCGAGGCTGCGGGCGGCGGCCCCGCACTGCTGCGCCTGGAGCATGTGTCGGTCTCCTACGGCGGACTCAAGGCCCTGGAGGACGCCTCGCTGACCCTCCGGCAGAACGAGATCCTGGCCGTCATCGGCCCCAACGGGGCGGGAAAGACAACCCTGTTGAACGCCTTGTCGGGGCTGACCGGCAACGGCCGGGTGAGCGGGAGCGCCGACTTCGCCGGCCGGCCCCTTCTCAAGGCGAGGGCGACCGCACGGCGGCGGCTGGGCATCGGCCGCACGTTCCAGCACGCGGAGGTCTTCTCCGAACTCACCGTCGCGGAGAACGTGTTGTGCACCCGTCGCCGCATCACCGCCAGGGACCGGGCCGATGTCGCGCGGCTGCTGCACTCCGTCGGTCTCGCGGACGTGGCCGAACGCCGCCCCGGAGAGCTGCCGTTCGGCCTCCAGAAGCGCCTCGACCTGGCCCGCGCGATGGCCGAGGAACCGAGACTGCTGATCCTGGACGAGCCGTTCGGCGGCCTCGACGCGGGCGAACGGGCGTTGCTGGCCCAGCACATCAGGCGCTTGCACGCCGACGGCACCGCCGTGGTGGTCATCGACCACGTCCTCGACGACCTCTTCTCCGTCGCGCACCGGGTGCTCGCGTTCGACTTCGGCCGCACGATCGGCGAGGGCACCCCGGACACCGTTCTGCAGGACCCGAAGGTGCGCTCGTCGTACCTGGGAACGGTCGACGGCAGGACACGGCCGCCCGAGCACGTGGGCGAACGGAGCATGGTCCGCCTGCACGGGGTCGGCCACACGTACGGCGGCGTGGTCGCGCTGCGAGGCGTCGACCTCGACGTCCGCCAGGGGGTCGTGCTGGGAATCGCCGGAGCCAACGGAGCGGGCAAGAGCACGCTGGCCGGCATCCTGCACGGCTCGCTCCAACCAGCCAGTGGAGTACGGGAATTGGGCGGAACAGTCCGCACCAGCCTGGCGCCCGAAGGTCGGGCCCTGTTCAAGACGCTGTCCCTGCGCGAGAACCTCGAAGTCGCCGCCTACGCGGCGGGCATCACCGGCGCGCCGCTGCGCGAGCGGATGGAGGAGACCGTCCAGTGGCTGCCGGCGCGGCTGCGCGACCGGATGTCCGCCTCCGCCGGTGGACTGTCCGGCGGAGAGCAGCAGATGCTGGCCATCGCCCGGGCCCTGATCGTCGCGCCGGACGTCCTGATCGTCGACGAACCGGCACTCGGGCTGGCCCCCGCCCTGGTCGACGAGGTGTACGACCGGCTGGCCAGGCTGGCCCACGACGGACTGACCGTCGTACTGCTCGAACAACTCCTCAGCCGGGCCATGTCCGTGTGCCACGAGGTGGCCGTGCTGCACGAGGGCGTCGTCGCGGCCCACGGGCGGGCTGGCGACCCGGAGTTCGCGGGCCTGGCGGAAGCGGCCTACTTCAACGGCGGCCCGGACCCGGCCGCCACGACCGCGGCGGTCAACGCCCGGACCTCCCCAGTGAATTGACAATCCCGTTGTGAACGAGGTGGACCGTGTTCCGGACAATGAGAAAATTCCGCCGCGCCGCAGGCGCGATGGCCGTCCTGGCGGCGGTGGCGCTGACCGCCAACGCGTGCGCCGGTGAGGACTCCGCAGGGGCCGCCGACAGCTCGTCCGAGATCCATATCGGCGCGTGGCTTCCCCTCACCGGCGCCACCGCCACGTACGGCGTGGCCGAGAAGGCGGGCGCCGACGCCTACTTCAAGATGGTCAACGCCCAGGGCGGCATCAACGGCCGCAAGGTCCGATGGACCGTCAAGGACAACGCGGCCGACCCGCAGCAGACCGTGCAGATCGCACGCGAACTGGTCGGCCAGGACAAGGTCGTGGCCATCGTCAACGCGAACGGCACCTCCCAGGCGGAGGCGGCCTTCCCGTTCGTCCTCAACCAGTCCAAGGTGCCGGTCCTCAACGAGGTGGGCGGCACCGAGTCCTGGTACGAGCCGCCGCGCCCCGGCCTGTTCGGCACCCAGACCCTCTACGAGGACCAGGCCGCGGCGATCGCCGCCTGGGCGGTGCAGGACGGCGCGAAGAAGATCCTCGTCGTGCACAGTGACCCGGCGGCGTTCGTGAACGTGGCCGAGCAGGTGGAGCCCATCGCGAAGAAGGTGGACCCCTCGGTCGAGGTCGACAGGCTGCCGGTCAAGTACCAGACCACCGACTACACCCCCGTGATCAGCAAGGTGAAATCCGCGAATCCGCAGGCGGTGGTCCTGATCCTCACCTCCCCCGAGGCGGCTGCGTTCCTCAACGAGGCCAAGTTGCAGGGTCTTTCCCTGCCCACCTACGCCTACGCGCCGGTGGCGGCGGAGTCGACGGTCTCCCTGGCCAAGGATGCCGCCGAAGGTCTCAAGGCCGTACAACTGGTCAAGGCGCCCACGGGCGCGGACCCGGCGGTGAAGGAGTTCCGTACCGCCATGGCCAAGTACGAGCCCGGTCAGACCGCGGGGTTCCTGGCCCTCTGGGGGTGGAGCAACGCGAAGGTGTTCGCCGAGATCGCGAAGACCGTCAAGGGACCCGTCACGGCCCAGTCCCTCACCGCGGCGTACGAGAAGGCGACCAAGGTGGACCCGGGGGTTTCGCCGGTGATGAACTTCAGCACGAGCAACCACCTCGGCACACGCAGCGTGCAGCGGGTGGTCGTGAAGAACGGCGTCTGGACCTCCGTCGGCGACTTCTACACTCCCCCGGCACGCGACTGAGCGCCTGCGCCGGCACGACCGGGCACTGCGTGCGCAGGTGGTGCCGGCCGGGGACGGGTTTCTGCTACCCGCTCCCCCGGCCGACACCGGCGCCCGGCGGCAAGGTCGAATTCAGCGCCCGTGGTTGTGCATCACGTGCTTGGTGCGCGAGAAGTCGTCCAGTGCGTAGATCGACAGGTCCCGTCCGTAGCCGGATCCGTTGAAACCGCCCCAGGGGACCTCGCCGGCCAGTACCAGATGGGAGTTGACCCAGACGGTTCCGAAGTCGAGGCGTGCGGCGATGTCGTGGGTGCGGCGGGCGTTCTCGGTCCACACCGACGCCGACAGGCCGAGCGGGACGTCGTTGGCGCGCCGCACCGCTTCCTCCTCGTCGGCGAAGGTCTCGACCGTGATCACGGGGCCGAAGATCTCCTCGCGGGCGACTTCGGCCCCTTCGGGGACGTCGACCAGCACGGTCGGGGCCACGAAGTAACCGGGCCCGTCGAGAGCCCCGCCTCCCGTCGCCACTCGGACGCCGTCGTGCTTCGCCCGCTCCAAGTATCCCGTGACACGGTCGAAGTGTGCCTTCGAGACCATGGGGCCGACCTCGACGTCGTCGCCGGAGGTCGGCTCACCGACGACCAGAGACCGGACCTCGTCGACGAGTTGCTCGACGAACTGCTCGGCGACCGATTCGTGGACGAGTACGCGGCAGGCGGCCCCGCATTCCTGGCCCGAGTTCCAGAAACTGGCGGTGCGCAGGGAGGATGCGGCGGCCGCGAGATCGGCATCCGGGAAGATCACGACCGGGGCCTTGCCGCCGAGTTCGAGGTGCACGCGCTTGAGGGTGTCTGCGGCGGCCCGGGCGACGGCACGACCGCTGTTGACCGAACCGGTCAGGGCGATCATGTTCACGTCCGGGTGCTCGGCGAGCCGTGCGCCGGCGACCGCGCCGTAGCCGTTCACCACGTTCAGCACACCGGGCGGCAGGAGGTCGGCGACGAGTTCGGCGAACTTCAGGGTGGTCAGCGGAGTCTGCTCGGACGGCTTGATGACCAGGGTGTTGCCGGCGGCGAGAATGGGCGCGATCTTCCAGGCCGCCATGAGCAGGGGGTAGTTCCACGGGGTGATCACGCCGATCACGCCGAGGGGTTCGCGCAGGATGACCGAGAGGTGGTTCTCGGCGTAGTCGCCGGCGGCCATGGAGGTGGTCGCGCGCATCGCACCGGCCATGAAGCGGAAGGTGTCGATGGTCATGGCGACGTCGTCCCGTGACACGGAGAGGGGCTTGCCGGTGTTGGCCGACTCCAGTTTGGCCAGGAGCTCGGTGTGCTCGGCCACTCGGTCGGCGATGGCGTGCAGCACCTCCGAGCGGTCCTTGGGGACCAGCCGTGCCCACTGGTTCTTGGCCGCGACCGCGGCGGCGACCGCCCGGTCGATGTCCTCGGGGGTTCCTTCGGGAATCCGGGCGATGACGCTCTCCGTGCTCGGGTCGACCACGTCGATGAGGCGGTCGGTCGAGCCGTCGAGGAATTTCCCGTCGACGAAGTGGCGGGCAGGGGGAAGGTCGGCCTCGGAGATCAGGGGCGGTGCGTCCGCTACGCGTCGCACCGTGGGCGTCGTCGGACCGGCGGTGGTGGTCATGAACGGTGACTCCTTGAGTGTGCCCGGGGGGTACAGCGGCGCCGACAGCTGCGGAAGCGCCTCGATCAGGGAGGTGATCGTGGCGGTCGTGGCGGCGTCGAGGCCGCGCAGCGGCTCGCGGGGCGGTCCGACGGGGATTCCGACCGCGTTCAGGGCGGCCTTGACCGCCGGAATGAACGGGGCGGACATGATCGCGTCCATC
The DNA here is from genome assembly GCF_058544905.1 of Streptomyces sp. JLBG701. NCBI lineage: Bacteria > Bacillati > Actinomycetota > Actinomycetes > Kitasatosporales > Streptomycetaceae > Streptomyces > Streptomyces sp. JLBG701. The sequence goes on along the minus strand of NZ_CM178588.1, from coordinate 10,932,250 downwards.
AGCGGGTAGATCCGGGCCCATTCGGCTCGCGCGCGGTCGAGGTCGCCCTCGCGCAACGCGCGGTGGACCGAGACGAGTTCGGCCGGCATCACGTTCGCGGTGCCGGCCATGACACCGGCAGCGCCCTCGGAGAGGGCCTGCAGAAGGAGGCTGTCCCAGCCGATGAAGGTGGAGATGACGTCGCCGTAGCGGTGGATCAGCTGCCCGGCCTGAGCCATGTCGGCGCTGGTGTCCTTGATGTACTGGATGTTCTCGACCTCGCGGGCGAGCTGTCCGACGGTCTCCGGGGAGAGATTGACGCCGGTGGCTCCGGGCAGGTTGTAGAGCATGATCGGAATGTCCACGGCGTCCGCGACAGTGCGCAGGTAACGCAGCGTCTCGTCGAGCGTGAGCGGCTCGTAGTACGGGGTGACCACCATAAGGATCGACGCTCCGGCGGCCTGTGCGTGGCGGGACAGCTCGATCGCTTCCCGGGTGCTCACCGCACCGGTCTGGGCGATGACCGGAACACGTCCGGCGGCCTGCTCTACGACGGTCTCGACCACCTGGCGCCGTTCCGCTCCGCTCATGGCCGCGAACTCGCCCGTGGATCCACAGGCGACGACGCCGTCGACCCCACCGTCGATGCTGCGGTCGACCAGACGGCGCAGTGTCTTCTCGTCGAGCTTCCCGTCCGGCGCGAACGGTGAGGCGAGGGCGGTCAGCACACCGCTCAGCTGTGACGACATTCTTGGGTCTCCTTAGGGGGAAGCAGTGTTCTTACGACGCGACATGCACCGGCGCCAGGCCGTGCGGTGTGGTCTGCCGGTCGGTGGCCAGCAGGCTCTGGGCCTCCTGCGCCGCCGACAGGCCGGTCTGGATCGCGGTCTCGGTGTAGAGGGTGCCGAGGTAGTCGCCGGCCAGGAGGACCCGTCCGGTGCGGCGGGTCAGCGTCTGTTGGAGCTTGCCGCGGCCGGGGAAGCAGTAGGGGGCGCCGGTGGGCCAGCGCTGGATCTCGGCTTCGACGACGTTTTCGGCGAAGCCGGGCAGAACCTGGTCCAGGTCGTCGAGGTAGATCCGACGGATCTTGTCGTCGTCGTGCTCCAGCAGTTCGCGTGCCAGGCTGCCCGGCGAGAAGGTCATGATGCTGCTGCCCGGCCGGCGCTCCTGCTCGTAACCGTGCACGACGTTGGACATGTTCAGCGCGACGTTGAAGGACCGCTTCGGCGTCGCGATGCCATAGGCGTCGTCCCAGACCTGGCGCTCGGTCTCGTTGGTGAGGAACGCCGCGCTCACGTAAGGGCCGTAGACGATCTTCGACAGGGCCTCGCGGACATCGCGGTCGAGGTCGACGGCGACCCGGTGGCTGACGGTCGCGGGAGTGGCCAGGACCACGCAGCGGGCCTCGACCTCCTTCTCGACGCCGTCCTGCCGGTAACGGACCACGACGGAGCCGTTCTTCTGCACGATCTCGTCGACGGTCGCGTTCAACCGCACCCGGTCCGACAGGGCCGCGGCGATGCTCTCGGTGAGGGTGGACGGGCCGCCGAGGATGCTCTCCGAGAGGCCGGCGCCGATGTTCCACACCAGGCTGAAGTAGCCCACGCCCGCGCCGGCCGAGAGCTGGTCGATGTCGGCGGCGGAGCGGGTCACGGTGGGCTTGAACAGGGCTTCGGCGTCCTCGGGCAGGTCGCCGATGAAGTCCTTGAAGGAACGGTCGTTCATGAAGTCGTAGACCCGCTGCTGGCGTTGGGCCTCGGTCTCGCCCCGCCGCCGCTGCACGATACGGGCGTAGCGGGCCACCGACAGGGCGACCTTGGCACCCGCCTTGACCATGCCGACCCGCGCCGACATCGGCATCGGGATGCGGAACGGGTAGGTCTCCACCCGGCCCTTGAGCAGCAGTTTGCCGTTCATCGACAGTCCGGCCAGTGAGCCGGGCACCGGTATGGAGTCGACCCCGGTACTGTTCAGCAGCCACGACGTCGCCGAGTTCCCGCCGGCGTAAACGTGCCCGCCCCAGTTGAGCCAGTACGGTCCCCGGCGTTCCGACCGGATGCGTCCGCCGATCCGTCCCTCGGACTCGAGCAGGAGCGTGTCCCAGTGCCGCAGTCGCCAGCCCGCGGCCAGTCCCGCGATGCCGCCTCCCACGATCACTACATCCTTCATCGGTACCCTCCTGCAGGTTTTCGGGTCAAAAAATTCGTGCACGAGGAACCTGGCCGTGCTGCCAGGGCCGGGCAGGCCCCAACAGGTGGGGCCCGCCCGGCCGATCAGACGCCCACGGGGCGGACGGCTGGTTCGGGTCGGGGTGTCAGCGCGGCGGATTCGTGCAGGGCCATGCCGCGTGTCTCGGGTGCCCACAGGATCGAGACGACGGCGCCTACGACGTTGATGGCGGCGGCCGCGAGCATGGTGCCGCCGATGCCCCAGCCGGTCAGGGCCATCGGGACGAGGTAGGTGCCGACGGCGGCGCCGATCCGGCTGGCGGAGGAGGCCAGGCCCACGGCGGAGCCGCGTACCTCGGTCGGGAACAGTTCGTTCGGGTAGACCCACTGGAGGATCTGGGTGCCGCCGATGACGATCGCGTACAGGGCGAAGAGGGTCATGACCACGCCCGAGGGGGCGTCGGGGAAGAGGCCGATGAGCGCGGACGCGCCGATGAGGCCCTGCGCGGAGTCGGACAGGTTCAGCTGCGGCGTGATCTGCACCATGGCGACACCGATGACGCTCAGGACGTAGCCGTCGAGGAACGGCCCCCCGGAGGAGTACAGCGCCAGCTTCTTGTGGAAGCGCGACAGGGGCGCGTCATCCAGTCTGTTGCCTGCGATCGGTCCTGCGTCTGCGGTCATCACAGCCTCCGGGAGCGGTTCCCGGACTCACCCTTCAAAGGTAGGTCCGGGCCAGGTGGGGGTTGATGTCTTGTTGTCGCGGGGACGTCGTCACGCGATGCCCGAGGGAGCTCCGGTCTCGCCTCGGCTGTCCGCCACCATAAGATGTGATCACAGATCACACAATGGGTTGAGTGGAGTTCAGGTGGAGTTTTCGAACACTGCTCCCTGTCGGGCCGCGCAGTCGAGGGCACGGCGGGCGTGAGCGTTCGTCGAACCCCTGCCGCCGACCAGGCTGTTTATGATTCAGTCGTGCGTATGTCCAAACGTGTCGAGCCCGCGCCCTCCATGGCCGATCAGGTGTACGCGGTGCTGCACGCGGCGATCACGAGCGGCGAGTATCCCGCCGGCTACCGCTTGCGCATCCGCGACCTCGCCGCGGAAGTCGGCACCAGCGTGATGCCGGTCCGTGAGGCGATCCGGCGCCTTGAGGAGGCCGGCTTCGCCGAGCGCGTCCCGCACAAGGGCTCGGTGGTGAAGGGCCAGCACCTCGCCGAACTGCTCCACATCTACGACACCCGCCAGATCCTGGAGGTCGAGGCCGCGCGCCGCGGTGCCGCGCAGATCAGCGAGGCGGACGTCGCCCGCATGCGTGAGGAATTCGAGCTCATGCGGACTGCGATCACCGAAGGTGCCGTCGTGCCGTACCTCGACCACGACGAGGCCCTCCTCACGATCCTGTACGAGGCCGCCGGCAACCCCGTACTCCTGAACACCATCCGCACCCTGTGGCAGCACTGCCGCGCCTACAAGATCGTCGGCGCCCGGGCGTCCCTCGACACACTCGAGGACGACGCACTGTGGCGATACCAGGAGCAACTACTCAAGGCCGCCCATACGCACGACGCCGACGCGGCGGCCGCCATCAACAACGAGTCGCTGGCCAACGCCACCGACCGGATCAAGGCGCAGCTGGTTTCGCGATAGACGCCTCGGCGGACCGAGCAGCGACGCGCGACTGGTCATGTTCAGCCCCACTGATTTCCAACCGGTTGCCGAATTGCCAAGAGTCGCGATGACCCGCGCGGCCGGATGGACGAGGGGTGCGAGCGGGGCGTGATCGCCCCCGCGCTCGCTTGTCAAATTCGTTACCGGAGACTTTCCCCAGGTCAGAGCAGGTTTCACGAACGTCGAGACAAAATTGATCTGTGATCACATCTTGTCAGACCTCGGTGAAGGTGCGAAGTTACCTGCCATCACCGAGCCCTGAAGACTTCCGACACAGGGCCCATGTCGTGATTAATCCGCTCAGGCATTTCAGCCACAGGGAGAGTCATGAAGCGTCTACGCGATTCACGTCTGGTTCGCTTCGGGGCGATCGCCGGATCCGTCGCCCTCATCGGGTCGACGGCGGCGTGCGGGTCGTCCGCCACCGATTCGTCCACCACCGCGGCGGACACCGTGTCGAAGAAGGTCGACTCGATCGCCGCCATGGTTCCCAAGTCGATCGCCTCGAAGGGGACCTTGACGATCGCCGCCGCCACCTACCCGCCCGCGGTGATCGAGCCGGCCAACGGCGCGACTCCCACCGGCTGGGACATCGAGAACGTGCGTCAGATCGCCGCGGTCCTGGGCCTGAAGGTCCAGATCAAGATCGCCCCGTTCAACGGCATCATCACCGGCCTGCAGGCAGGCCGTTACGACGCCGCGACCGGGGAGATCTACGCGACGGACGAGCGCACGGCGACCGTCACATTCGTGACCAACCACTCGTCGAGCGACGCCCTCATGGTGCCTGTCGGCAGCAAGATAACCAGCGCCGCCAGCGAAACGGATCTCTGCGGTCACACGCTGGCCGCATCGCTCGGTTCCGCCGAGGCGGCGCTGGCCGAGAAGCTCGCCGACAAGTGCAAGAGCGCCGGCAAAGACCCGATCACCGTCAAGACCTTCGACTCGCAGGCCAACGTCAACCTCGCCCTGAAGGGCGGCCGGGTCGACGCGGCGGTCAGCAGCGCGAGCCAGGTGGCCTATGTGATGAGCCAGGCCAAGAACCAGTTCAACCTGGTCGAGTTGGACTGGGCCCCCAAGTACAAGACCGGCATGGTGCTGGCGCGCAACAGCGACACCGAGAAGTTCGCCGAAGCGGTTCAGGCGGCCACCGACCACCTGATCGAGAACGGTGAACTGCAGAAGATCCTCGACAAGTTCAACGCCGGCCAGGGGCTGATCAAGAAGGCCGAGATCCTTCCCGCGACGGGGAGCAACTGATGAAAGCAACCACCGTCATGGACTCCACACGCGTGGACCCGTCCGCCACCCCGCCCTCGGAACTCGTTCCGATGCGCTATCCCGGCCGGCGCCTCGCCGCCCTGCTCGTTCTCCTCGTAGCGGCGAATCTGGGCTACTCCATGATGACCAACGCCAACTTCGAGTGGCCGGTCGTCTGGGACTACCTGTTCCACCCCGAGATCATGGCGGGCCTGCGCACCACACTGATCCTCACCGCGTCGTCCATGACGCTGGGCATCATCCTCGGGATCATTCTGGCCGCCTGCCGGATGTCGGAGAACCGGGTGCTCTCCACGCTGTCGGGCGCCTACCTGTGGTTCTTCCGAGGTACGCCGCTCCTCTCCAGCTGATCTTCTGGTTCAACCTCTCGGCCCTCTACCCCCGGTTGTCGCTCAGCGTGCCGTTCGGCGGGCCTGAGATCGTCGGCGCGGCCACCAACGGCGTGCTGAACCTGTGGGCCGTCGCCATCATCGGCCTGACCCTGAACGAGTCGGCCTACATGGCCGAGATCGTGCGCGGTGGCCTTCTCTCGGTGCCCAAGCACCAGAGCGAGGCGGCCATCGCGCTCGGGATGAACCGGTGGCTGACCTTCCGCAGGGTGGTCCTCCCCCAGGCGCTGCGGGTGATCGTCCCGCCCACCGGCAACCAGGTCATCGGCATGCTGAAGCACTCCTCGCTGGTGAGCATCATCGCTCTCGCCGACCTGCTGTACTCGGCGCAACTGATCTACTCGCAGAACTTCCGCACCATCCCGCTGCTCGTCGTGATCTCGCTCTGGTACCTGGTGTGTACCACTGTCCTGTCCTACGCCCAGAGCCACATCGAGCGTCACTACGGGCGCGGCGTCCACGTCGGCGGGCAACGACCCGGCGGACTCGCCAAGCTCCGCTCGCTCGGATCCCGGCTCTCGCAGCGGTCCCAGTCGAACGACAACCCGACTCCGGCGTAACCGGCGTAACGAAAGGACCGGTGAAGATCCGATGAGCGCAACGACATCAGCACCCGACGGCACTGACACCTCGATGGCCGATCCCATCGTCCGGATCATCGACCTCCACAAGAGCTTCGGACCCGTCGAGGTCCTCAAGGGCGTAGACCTGGAGGTGCACCGCGGCCAGGTGGTCGTCATCCTCGGACGCTCCGGCTCGGGCAAGAGCACCATGCTGCGCTGTGTCAATCACCTCGAGCGCCCGTCCCGCGGCACCGTCGTCGTGGACGGCGAGGTGATCGGTTACCGCATCAAGGGCGACAAGCTGCACGAACTGTCGCCCTCGGCCATCGCGAAGCAGCGCACCAAGACCGGCATGGTCTTCCAGGCCTACAACCTCTTTCCGCACATGACGGTGCTGGAGAACCTCATCGAAGCGCCTCGCCGCGTCAAGGGCGTGGACAAGGCCCAGGCCGTGACGGACGCACGGCAGGCGCTGGAGGAAGTGAGCATGGCCCACAAGGCCGATGTCTACCCCAGCACCCTGTCCGGCGGCCAGCAGCAGCGCGTGGCGATCGCGCGAGCCCTGGTCATGAAGCCCAGCGTCATGCTCTTCGACGAGCCGACCTCGGCCCTGGACCCCGAGCTGGTCGGTGAGGTGCTGGCGGTCATGAAACGGCTGGCGACCAGCGGCATGACGATGATGGTGGTCACCCATGAGATCGGCTTCGCCCGCGGCGTCGCCGACGAGGTGGTCTTCATGTCCGAGGGACGGCTCGTCGAGAAGGGGCCGCCGTCCCAGGTCATCGACGCGCCCGTACACGAGTCGACGCGCACCTTCATCGACAGCATCCTTTGACCCCTCCCCCAGCTCAGCCCTCCCCGAGCTGAAGCAGGGAGATTCAGATGGCGTCGCGGATGGCCTGTTCGAAGCCCTCGACATGGCTGCGGGCGAGCCGGGCCGCCGTGTCGGAGTCACCTGCGACGATCGCCTCGATCAACGGCTTGTGCTCTTCGACGTGGCCGGCCATGCCGGGCAGTCGGTCGATGAACAGGCACCAGATACGGGTCGCCAGGTTGTCGTGGCGGACGAGGGTGTCCTCCAGGTACGGGTTGTGCGTGGCGGCGTAGGTGGCGCGGTGCACCCGGAGGTCCAGGCGCATGAGCTCGGCGGCGTCGTGCCGACGGGAGTCCACGCTCTCCAGGTCCCGCAGCAGGGCCGTCAGGGTCGCGCGATCCGTGGCCGTGGCGCGCCGCGCGGCCTGGGCGGCGGCCAGGGGTTCCAACTCCTGGCGTACCTCGGAGATGTGGGCCAGGTCGGTGATGTTGACGTCGGTGGCGAAGGTGCCGCGTCGGGGATAGGTCGTGATCAGGCGCTCGTACTGGAGCCGCTTGAGTGCCTCGCGCACCGGGGTCCGTCCGACGCCGAGGGACTGGGCCAGTTGGTCCTCGTTGATCGGCGCGCCCGGTCGGATGTCGAGCATCACGAGCTGGTCGCGGATGGCGCGGTAGGCGCGCTCGGCGAGGGAGAGCTCCTCGCCCGTGGGCTCGGTCGCCACCTGCTGCATGAAGCCCCCTACCTGCTGCATGAGGCCCCCTTGACCTGTTCGGCAGACTCCCATACCGTACCGCAGAGGCTGATATATCAGTTGCTCTTTAGTTGGCTCTCAGGATGGTGCACAGATGGCAACGAACCCGTCGCTCACCCCGGTCGCCTCCCCTCTCTCCCGCCCGCTCAGCGTGCTCGACCCGGAGGTCGCCGCCGCGGTGGACGCCGAGCTGCGGCGTCAGCAGTCGACCCTCGAGATGATCGCCTCGGAGAACTTCGCCCCGGCCGCGGTCATGGAGGCCCAGGGCTCGGTCCTGACCAACAAGTACGCCGAGGGCTACCCGGGCCGCCGCTACTACGGCGGCTGCGAACACGTCGACGTCATCGAGCGGCTCGCCATCGACCGGGTGAAGGAACTGTTCGGCGCCGAGGCCGCCAACGTGCAGCCGCACTCGGGCGCCCAGGCCAACGCGGCCGCGATGTTCGCGCTACTCGACCCCGGCGACACGATCCTCGGCCTCGACCTGGCGCACGGCGGGCACCTGACCCACGGCATGCGCCTCAACTACTCCGGCAAGCTCTACAACGTCGTGCCCTACCACGTACGCGAGTCCGACCTGCGCATCGACATGGACGAGATCGAGCAACTCGCCCTCGCGCACCGGCCCAAGATGATCGTCGCCGGCTGGTCGGCCTACCCCCGCCGGCTGGACTTCGCCGAGTTCCGGAGGATCGCCGACTCGGTGGGCGCGTATCTGATGGTGGACATGGCGCACTTCGCCGGCCTGGTGGCCGCCGGCCTCCACCCGAACCCGGTGCCCTACGCCGACGTCGTGACGACCACCACCCACAAGACCCTCGGTGGCCCGCGCGGCGGCGTGATCCTCAGCCGTGCGGGCCTCGCCAAGAAGATCAACTCCGCGGTCTTCCCGGGCCAGCAGGGTGGCCCGCTGGAGCACGTCATCGCGGCAAAGGCGGTGGCCTTCAAGGTGGCGGCGGGAGAAGAGTTCAAGGAGCGCCAGCAGCGCACCCTGGACGGCGCCCGCATCCTCGCCGGACGGCTGCTGTCCGACGATGTGGCCGAGGCCGGGATCACGGTGCTGACCGGTGGCACCGAAGTGCACCTGGTCCTCGTCGACCTGCGGAACTCCGCGCTCGACGGGAAGCAGGCCGAGGACCGGCTGCACCGCGTCGGCATCACCGTCAACCGCAACGCGGTGCCGTTCGACCCCCGTCCGCCGATGATCTCCTCCGGGCTACGGATCGGCACCCCCGCCCTGGCCACCCGCGGCTTCGGCGCGGAGGAGTTCCGCGAGGTCGCCGACATCATCGCCCAGGCCCTCAAGGACGAGCAGCTCGGCGACGAGCGCGCGGGCCTGTTGCGCGACCGGGTCGAGAAGCTCGCCTCCGCCTTCCCTCTCTACCCCCACCTGAACGGAGACGCGGCATGACCAGCACGCCGCTGCCGGAGCACCCGGACTTCCTCTGGCGCAACCCCGAGCCGCGCTCCTCGTACGACGTCGTCATCATCGGCGCGGGAGGCCACGGCCTGGCCACCGCCTACTACCTGGCCAAGAACCACGGCATCACCAACGTGGCCGTCCTGGAGAAGGGGTGGCTGGCGGGCGGCAACATGGCCCGCAACACCACGATCATCCGCTCGAACTACCTGTGGGACGAGAGCGCGGCGATCTACGAGCACGCGCTCAAGCTGTGGGAGCAGCTCCCGGAAGAACTGGGCTACGACTTCCTGTTCAGCCAGCGCGGTGTCCTCAACCTCGCGCACACCCTGCAGGACGTCCGCGAGGGCATGCGCCGCGTCAACGCCAACCGCCTCAACGGCGTCGACGCCGAGTGGCTCACCACGGAAGAGGTCGGCGAGGTCTGCCCGATCGTCAACCTCTCCCCGCGCACCCGTTACCCGGTCCTCGGCGGCACCTTCCAGCCGCGCGCCGGCATCGCCAAGCACGACCACGTGGCCTGGGCGCTGGCCCGCCGGGCCGACGAGATGGGTGTCGACCTCATCCAGGGCTGCGAGGTCACAGGTTTCCTCAAGGACGGCGACCGGGTCGTCGGCGTCGAGACCAACCGCGGCCGTATCCACGCCGGCCGGGTCGGACTTGCGGCCGCCGGGCACAGCAGCGTGCTGGCCGAGCGGGCCGGTTTCCGGCTGCCGATCCAGTCGCATCCGCTGCAGGCGCTGGTGTCCGAACTGCACGAGCCCGTGCACCCGACGGTCGTCATGTCGAACCACGTGCACGTCTACGTCTCCCAGGCCCACAAGGGCGAGTTGGTGATGGGCGCGGGCGTCGACTCCTACAACGGCTACGGTCAGCGCGGCTCCTTCCATGTGATCGAGCAGCAGATGGCCGCCGCCGTGGAGCTGTTCCCCGTCTTCGCCCGCGCGCACGTGCTGCGGACCTGGGGCGGCATCGTCGACGTCACCCCGGACGCCTCCCCGATCATCGGCACCACACCGGTGGAGAACCTCTACGTCAACTGCGGCTGGGGCACCGGCGGTTTCAAGGCCACTCCGGCCGCCGGCTGGGCCTTCGCGCACACCATCGCCACAGGCGAGCCGCATCCGCTGAACGCCCCCTTCGCCCTCGAACGCTTCACGACGGGCGCGTTGATCGACGAGCACGGCGCCGCAGCCGTGGCCCACTGAGGAGGACACCGTGCTGCTGATCACCTGCCCATGGTGCGGACCACGGGACGAGACCGAGTACCACTACGGCGGACAGGCCCACGTCCCCCACCCCGAGACCCCCGCCGACCTCACCGACGAGCAGTGGGCCGAGTACGTCTTCTACCGCGACAACCCCAAGGGCCCCTTCGCCGAGCGGTGGATGCACAGCACCGGCTGCCGGCGCTGGTTCAACGTCCTGCGCGACACCGTGAACTACGAGGTGCTCGCCGCCTACCGGCTCGACGAGCCCCGCCCCGAACTGCCCCAGGCCGGAGGGAACCGATGACCGACCAGCACTTCCGGCTGCGGCAAGGAGGCCGCGTAGACCGCGGCACCGTGCTGCGATTCACCGTCGACGGACGGGAGTTGACCGGGCACCCCGGCGACACCGTCGCCTCGGCGATGCTGGCGAACGGCCTCGTCGAGGTCGCTCCGTCGATCTACCGCGGCCGCCCGCGTGGCATCGTCTCCGCCGGTGTCGAGGAACCCAACGCCCTGTTGCAGATCGGTGGTTCGTACTCGGAGGGCATGCTGCCGGCGACGGCGGTGGAGCTCTACGACGGCCTGTCCGCCACGACACTGTCCGGCATGGGCCGACTCGACCCATCCCCCGACCCCGCCGTCTACGACAAGAAGTACGTGCACACCGACGTCCTCGTCGTCGGCGCCGGACCGGCCGGACTCGCGGCCGCCGCCGCTGCCGCCGGCTCCGGCGCCCGCGTGATCCTCGTCGACGACCAGCCCGAGCCCGGCGGTTCGCTGCTCTCCGGTGCGCAGGCCGACCTCACGTGGGTCGCCGACGTCCGCGCGGCGCTCGACGCCGCCCCCGAGGTCGTCGTACTGCAACGCACCATGGCCTTCGGCTCGTACGACGACAACTACGTGCTGGCTCTCCAGCGCCGCACCGACCACCTGGGCGCGGACGCCCCCGAAGCCGCCACCGGTGTCTCGCGCCAGCGGCTGTGGCACATCCGGGCCCGCCAGGTGGTCCTCGCGACCGGCGCGCACGAGCGTCCGCTGGTCTTCGCCGGCAACGACCGGCCCGGGGTGATGCTGGCCGCGGCCGTGCGTACGTACCTCAACCGGTATGCGGTGGCGCCCGGTTCGCGGGCCGTGGTGAGCACGACCAACGACAGCGTGTACGACACGGTCGCCGACCTGCACGCCGCCGGGATCGCCATCGCCGCCGTGGTGGACGCGCGCCCCGAGCTGTCCAGTCGGGCCGCCGAGGTCGCCGTGGCGACGGGGGTGCAGGTGCTGACGGGCAGTGCGGTGGTCGACACCGCGGGCGAGGGCCGGCTCACCGGCGTCACCGTCCAGGGCCTCGACGCCGAGGGCCAACTCACCGGCGCACCGCAGTCGTTCGACTGCGACCTGCTCGCCGTCTCCGGCGGGTGGAGCCCGGTGGTGCACCTGCACAGCCAGCGCCAGGGCAAGCTCCGCTGGGACTCCGGGCTCGTGGCGTTCGTGCCCGACGGCACCGTACGGGACCAGCAGGTCGTCGGTGCGGCGCGCGGGACGTACGACCTCGACGGCTGCCTGGCCGAAGGGGCGCGGGCCGGTGCGCGGGCCGCGACGGAGGCCGGGTTCACGGTTCCCGTGCCCGCACCGCCTTCCGGGGATGCCCAAGGCCCGGGCCCGGTGCGGGCGTTGTGGCTGGTGCCTGCCCCCGAGGGCGAACCCGGCTCCTGGGACACCCACTTCGTCGACCTGCAGCGCGACGTCACGGTCGCCGACGTCTGGCGCTCCACCGGCGCCGGCATGCGCGGTGTCGAGCACGTCAAGCGCTACACCTCGCTCGGCACAGCCAACGACCAGGGCAAGACGTCCGGCGTCAACGCGATCGGCGTGATCGCCGAGGCGCTCGGCGGTTCACTGGGAGAGATCGGCACCACGGCCTATCGGGCGCCCTACACACCTGTCGCCTTCGCCGCCCTGGCCGGGCGGGAGCGCGGCGAGCTGTTCGATCCGGAGCGCACGACCTCCGTCCACGACTGGCATGTCGCGCACGGGGCGTTGTTCGAGGACGTCGGGCAGTGGAAGCGCCCCTGGTACTTCCCCCTGCCCGGTGAGGACATGGACGCCGCCGTGGCCCGCGAGTGCTGTGCGGCCCGTGAGGGGGTGGCGGTCCTGGACGCCTCCACCCTCGGCAAGATCGAGATCTGGGGCGCGGACGCGGGCGAGTTCCTCAACCGCATTTACACCAACGCCTTCAAGAAGCTCAAGCCCGGCCTCGCCCGCTACGGCGTCATGTGCAAGCCCGACGGCATGATCTTCGACGACGGCGTGACCCTGCGCCTCGACGACAACCGCTACTTCATGACCACCACGACCGGCGGCGCCGCCAATGTCCTGGACTGGCTGGAGGAGTGGCTGCAGACCGAGTGGCCCGAACTCGACGTCCACTGCACCTCGGTGACCGAACAGTGGACGACGATCGCCGTCGTCGGCCCCAAGTCACGCGAGGTCGTCGCCCAGCTCGCGCCCGACGTCGACCTGTCCGCCGAGGCGTTCCCCTTCATGGCCTTCCGCGAGACCACCCTGGCCTCCGGTATCCCGGCCCGCATCTGCCGGATCTCCTTCTCCGGCGAACTCGCCTACGAGATCAACGTCTCCGCGTGGTACGGCCTCTCCGTCTGGGAGCAGGTGTACGAGGCGGGGCAGCCGTACGGCATCACCCCGTACGGCACCGAGACGATGCACGTCCTGCGCGCCGAGAAGGGCTACATCATCGTCGGCCAGGACACCGACGGCACCGTCACCCCGCAGGACGCGGGCATGTCCTGGGTGGTCTCCAAGCAGAAGGACTTCATCGGAAAGCGGTCCTACACCCGCGCCGACACCGCCCGCACCGACCGCAAGCAACTGGTCGGCCTGCTACCGGCGGACCGCACGACCCGGCTGCCCGAGGGTACCCAACTCGTGGCCCCCGACATCCCCTTGGAGACGGTGCCCGTGCCGATGCTCGGCCACGTCACCTCCAGCTACCACAGTCCGGCCCTCGGCCGCCCCTTCGCCCTCGCCCTCGTGGCCGGCGGGCGGGCCAGGATCGGCGAGACCCTGCTCGCCCCGGTGGGCGACGAGCTGGTGCCCGTCGAGGTGGCCGACTTCGTCCTCTACGACCCCGAAGGGACCAAGCGAGATGGCTGAGCTGACCGAGGCCGGCCCGGTGCACCTGCGCCGCAGCCCGCTGGCACATCTGGAAGAGCGGATGCGCGCCGCCGCCGTCACGGGCGCCCGCGGCGTCACGCTGGCCGAGTGGCCGTTCGTCACCATGGTGAACCTGCGCGTCGACCCCGCCTCCGAGGCGGCCGACCGCATCGGGAAGACCCTGGGGGCACCACTCCCCCGGCAGTGCGGCGACACCTCCGCATCCGGCCCACACACCGTCGTCTGGCTCGGGCCCGACGAGTGGCTCGTGCTGTCCCAGGCCGAAGAGACCGTCGTGGCCGCCGAGTTGAAGGAGGCACTCGGAGGAGACCCGGGCTCGGCCGTGGACGTCTCGGCGAACCGCACCACGCTGGAGCTGAGCGGCCCGGCCGCCCGGCAGGTGCTGGAGAAGGGCTGCCCGCTGGACCTGCATCCCCGGGTCTTCGGTCCCGGCCGGGCGGTGTCGACGATGGTGGGACATGTCGCCGTGCTGCTCTGGCAGGTCGACGAGACGCCGACGTATCGGCTCTTCCCACGCTCCTCGTTCGCCGACTACCTGGCGCGCTGGCTCATCGACGCGATGAGCGAGTACCACGGTCCGGAGGTGCCCTGATGGACACCACACCGGATGTCGAGTACGTCCTCACCCTCGACTGCCCCGAAGGTCCCGGCATCGTGCTGGCCGTCTCGCGGTTCCTGGTCGAGCACGGCAGCGACATCATCGACAACCAGCAGTTCGGCGACCGCCGTGACGGCCACTTCTTCATGCGGGTGCACTTCACCTCCTCCGGCGGCGAGAGCACGACGGAGACCCTGCGCCGCGACTTCGCCACCATGGCGGCCCCCTTCGCCATGCGGTGGCACCTCGAACCGGTCAGCACCCGGCGCCGCGTGCTGATCATGGCGTCCCGCTACGGCCACTGCCTCAACGACCTGCTCTTCCGCACCCGCAGCGGCGACCTGCCCATCGACGTGGTCGGGGTGGTCTCCAACCACCGCGACCACGAGTCGCTCGTCGCCTGGCACGGCATCCCGTTCTTCCACGTGCCGGTCACCGCCGCGACCAAACCCGAGGCCGAGGCCCGACTCCTGGAGATCATCGACGAGTTCGCCGTCGACCTGGTCGTGCTGGCGCGCTACATGCAGGTGCTCTCGAACGACCTGTGCAACCGGCTGGCCGGCCAGATGATCAACATCCACCACTCGTTCCTGCCCAGCTTCAAGGGCGCCAAGCCCTACCACCAGGCCCACGAACGTGGCGTCAAGCTCGTCGGCGCGACGGCCCACTACGTCACCGCCGACCTCGACGAAGGCCCGATCATCGCCCAGGAGGTCATCGGCGTCGACCACAGCCACACCCCCGACGACCTGGCCGCCATCGGCCGCGACGCGGAGTCGGCAGCCCTGGCCCGGGCGGTCCGCTGGCACTGCGAAGGCCGGGTGTTCGTCAAGGGGAGGCGCACGGTGGTCCTCCGTTAGCAGCCCGCGCGCACGGCCGACAGGGCCGGCGCGCCAGCCGCAGCGCGTCCCCACGCCGCTGCCCCGGACACACGCATCACCCGCGCGCAGCATCACCGCGAGCTCGTCCGGGGCGGCGACGGCGGTCGCGCTCGCGGGGCGGGGAAGACGTCCGGGATCTCTGTGACGGGCCCTTGGCCCTACTCGGCGCCTTGTTCGCCGGTGGCGGGCTGGGCCAGTCCGGCTGTCCACTTGTCCTCGATCCGGCCTACCTTCCACACCAGCATGGCCACCGCCCAGGTGGCGAAGAACAGTCCGACGATGACGTATCCGATGATGTTGAGGTCGAGTCCGGAGACCCGGTCCCAGAACGGACCGTGCAGGTCCGCCTGTTCGGCGATCAGGCCGAGGAGTTCGACCGTGCCGATGATGAGCGCGACGGCGACCGACAGGCCGGTGATGGTGAGGTTGTAGTAGACCTTGCGGACCGGCTTGGAGAACGCCCAGCCGTAGGCGAAGTTCATGAACGAGCCGTCGATCGTGTCCAGGAGTGACATGCCGGCCGCGAAGAGGACGGGCAGGCACAGGATCGCGTACCAGGGCAGCCCGGAGGCCGCGCCCGAACCCGCGAGGACGAGGAGCGCGATCTCGGTCGCGGTGTCGAAGCCGAGGCCGAAGAGCATGCCCAGCGGGTACATCTGCCACGGCTTGGTGATCGACTTCATGAGGCGGCCCAGGAGGCGGTTCATGAAGCCCCGATTGTTGAGCTGCTCCTCCAGGGCCTCCTCGTCGAAGTGGCCGGTGCGCATCCGCCGGAAGACCTTCCAGATGCCCGTCATGATCACGATGTTGATGATCGCGATGACGTAGAGGAACGTCCCGGAGACGGTGGTGCCGATCCAGCCGGTGATGTCGTGCAGTTGGGAGTCGTCGTTCTCGACCGGTCCGGCCACCGCCTTCACGCCGAGGGAGAGCAGGAGGGCGAGCACGAAGACGATGGTGGAGTGGCCCAGCGAGAACCAGAAGCCGACCGACAGCGGGCGCTGCCCCTCGCTCATCAGCTTGCGGGTGGTGTTGTCGATGGCGGCGATGTGGTCGGCGTCGAAGGCGTGCCGCATGCCGAGCGTGTAGGCGGTGACGCCGATGCCGACACCGAAGGTCTTGGTGCCCAGGCTGTAGTGCTCCGGGGCGACGATCGCGACCAGTGTGAACCAGCCGATGATGTGCAACGCCATGACGAAGGCGGCCATCCCGCCGAGGCTCGCCCACTCCTTGCGGGTCATCGACGTACGGATGCGGTGCCACGAGACGCCGCGTCCGCCGACTGTCATGGCCGGGCGGGCGGAATCGGGAGCGGTGAGCATGGGGACGGTGGCCTTACGTCTCGGCAAGTGGCTGTCTTCAGCCACACCCTCCAGGCTTCTGCGAATGAGTTGCAGGTACAAGCTTAGAGCGGCAAAGACCGGGCCAGGTTTCGGCCAGCGGCGGGAAAAGCTCGCCGACGACGAGCTCATCCCCGGTGGACCACCTGCGGCAGATCGAGCGCCGAGGCCACTGGGGTGAGCGGTCAGTCCTCTGCGGGTACCACCCGGGTCACCTTGCCGGTGATGTCGGCCTCCAGGAAGCCGGTCTGGTGGTACTTGTCGGTCAGGTAGACGGTCATGTCAGCCGGAGTGTCGAAGGTGTCGTTGGGCCCGCTCACCGACAGGTAACGGGATTCCGGATCCGAGATGTTGAGTTTCCTGTCCGCCTCCTTGAGGAGTGCCGGGACTTTGTCCCACTTGAAGCCGTCCAGGCTGACGGGCTGATTGCCGCCGGACAGGGTGCCCGAGCTGGAGCCCTTCTCCACGCCCTGTCCGGGACGGTAGCTGTAGACGTCGTACTTGCTGTTGCTGCCGCTGACCATCATCTGGGCCGACACGTAGTCCGCGTAGACGCTGAAGTGACCGAACATGTCCCGGCCGGACTCCTTCTTGATCGCCTTGATGGCGGTGCGGATGGCGTCCGGGGTAAGCATGTTGGCGCTCTCCGGCTCCTGGGACTGCTCGGCGGCCGGGGCAGCGGTGGTCTGCGAACCGGTCGTCGACGGCCCCGACGTGCTCGACGAGGCGTCCGCGCCCGAGTCCCCGGTGCCGTCCCCGAACGGCTGAAGCCACCACAGCAGGACCAGCGTGCCGGCGAGCACCGTTCCCGAGACGCTCAGCAGGACGCTCAGGCCGGGGAGTCGTCGGCGCTCGGTGCGCATGGGCGAGGTCACCGGCCGAGGCGTGGCCTGTACCGGCCCGGGGTAGGCGGGTGGCGGCCCGAACCCGGGAAAGGTTGCCGCACGCGCCGGATCGGGCGTGCCAGGGCCGTCGGGTGTGCCGGAATCGGGGCGAAGGACCGGGGGCACAGGAGTGCCGGCCGTGGGCGGCTCGGCAGCAACCCACGGGGGTGAAGGAGCTGGAGAGGCGGAGACGGACGGCGGGCTCAACGGGTAGGACGTGGGCTCCTCGCGCGAGGACCCGGGAGCGGACGGCCCCGCCTCGGCCTCGGCCAGCCGTCGCTCCAGCACGGCGGCGGACGGCCGCGCCGACGGGTCCCGTACGAGCACGCTCATCAGGACATCCCGCAGGGCACCGGCCCGCACAGGTGGCGGGACTTCGTCGTTCAGGACCGCTGCCAGGGTGGCAAGGGTGGTGGCCCGGCGCAGCGGATGGCGGCCCTCCACGGCGGTGTACAGCATCATCGCCAATGACCACAGGTCAGAGGCGGATCCGCCCTCGTGGCCCGAGATGCGCTCCGGTGCCATGAAATCGGGCGTACCGATGATGGACCCGGTGGCGGTGAGGCTGGTCGCCTCGCGGATCGCGGCGATGCCGAAGTCGGTCAGGAGGGGGCGGCCGTCGGGCCGTAGCAGGACGTTGGCGGGTTTGACGTCGCGGTGCTGGATGCCGGCGTCGTGCGCGGCACCCAGGGCGGCCAGCACCCCCCTGCCGATGCGCGCCGCCTCGGCCGGCGGCATCGGCCCCCGGGCCAGCCGGTCGGCCAGCGAGCCACCGCTGACCAACTCCATCACGAGCCAGGGGTACGTGCCCTCTCCGCCGTCGACTATGTGGTGAATCGTGACGACGTTGGGGTGGTCGATCCGGGCCAGGGCCCTGGCCTCGCGCAACACCCGCTCCCGCAGCTCCCGCGCGCCGGCCGGATCGTACTCGGCGAGGTCCCGATCAGGCGGGCGGACCTCCTTGACCGCCACCAGCCGGTGCAGCACCAGGTCCCTGGCCCGCCAGACCGTCCCCATCCCACCGCCACCGAGGCGGGCCTCCAACTCGAAGCGTCCGTCGACGACTCGTCGCCCGGTGCCTCTGTCTGACTCACTCATATGCCGGAGCTTAATTGCCCCCACCGACACCATCCGCAGCAGCGGAGCGGACAGCTCATCGGCGACAACGAACCGCCCCGCAGCCGACGCCCGGTCAACCCCCTTGCCCAACTGGATCGACCGAGAACACCCACCATGAACGCCCGCTAGACCTCTGAGCCCAGTGGAATCGCCAGGACCTCGGGAGCGTGGGGGTAGGCCGCTGACCGGTGCTGGAAGGAGAGGATCTTCGGGTTCTGGACGACCCCGTCGCGGATCTCGATGGCCTTTCTTACCGTGACGTCGGTGTCCCATGCCACCGGGCCGCTCATGACCTTGCGCAGGTAGGGAAGAAGCGCCTCACTGATTTCCCAGGTGGCGGAGTTCCACAGGTGCGACGGGCTGTGGTCCACCGCGTAGTAGTGACAGCCCGACCCGACCGAGGGCATGGGGTCGCCGAAGGTGGTCGGGTGGGCCCATCCGAAGCCCATGCCCTCGTCGCAGGCGACGTCGATGAAGAAGGTTCCCGGACGGAAGAGGGCGAGTTCCTCGTCGGTGACGAACGTGAGCGGCGCGTCGGTGTCCTGCAGGACGCAGTTGACGATGATGTCGAATCCGGCCAGGTATTCCGCCAGCGGCATGGAACCGGCCGCGGTCACTGCCCGCAGGCGCGTCGGATCGTCCTCCCGCTCCTCGAAGTGGGCCATCACCACAGAAGGCATCGGTGAGGCCACCGCCGCGGCGGCGCGCTGGGTGAGCACCGTGACGTCGGTGACCCCCATGGCGCCCAGGCCCGTGACCGCTCCGCGCGCAGTGGCGCCGAAGCTGATGACCACCGCGCGCAGGCGGCGGCCGTAGTGGCCGGTCAGCCCGCCGAGCTGCAGGGCGTGCAGCACCGAGCAGTAGCCGGCGAGTTCGTTGTTCTTGTGGAACACATGGACGCTGAAGGCGCCCGTGGAGGTCCAGTGGTTCATGGCTTCCCAGGCGATCAGGGTCAGCCGTCGGTCGATGGCGATCTGGGTCATCTTCGCGTCCTGCACGCAGTGCGGCCATCCCCACAGCACCTGGCCCTCGTGCAGCTCTGCGATGTCGTCGTGCATGGGTTTGGGCAGCAGCAGGACGTCGCACTCGGCGAGGAGTCGCTCGCGGGAGCGCAGGTCGGCCACGAGGGGGCGCAGCGCGTCGTCGGCTACGCCGAAGCGTTCGCCGTAGCCCTGTTCGAGGAAGATCCTCTCGCGTATGTCCGGGGCGATCCGGTCGAGGTGGCGGGGGTGCAGCGGCAGCCGGAACTCGTTCTCCTTGTGGGAAGAAGCAAGTACTCCGAGACTCATCAGGCTCATGTGGGGCGGCTCATTTCCTGCCGGACGCGATGCGTTCCGGTCCCTGCCGTTCCCCGAGGGCGACGCCGAAATGGATGACGGCGTGCGAGGTGCGCTCGGTAACGCCACCGTACTCCCGTCCCGGCCGCGGAGCGCCCGCCGCTCGTTTGAGCTCGAAGAATCCGCAGGTCCAGGTCCCGCGGTCGCTCCTGGCGGGCGTTCGTGCGATGTCAGTGTGGCGGGCGCTCAGCGCAGCCGGTCCTTGGCCTTGTAGTAGGCGCCGCCGAAGGGCAGGAACCAGGCGGTGCCGTTGTAGAAGGGGACGGGGACCTTCGGGAAGCCGAGGCCGCGCAGGGGGTTGGCTTCGGGGTGGCCGTCCATGACCTCGGCGATCGCCCGGCCCATGTAGGTGGCCATCTGGACGCCGTGGCCGCAGTACCCCATGGAGTAGTACAGGCCGTTCACCTCGCCCGCGTGCGGGATGCGGTCCCAGGAGAAGCCGACGCTGCCGCCCCACACGTAGTCGATCCGGACGTCGGCCAACTGCGGGAAGATCTCCGTCAGTTCCCGCTTCAGGACGTCTCCGCTCCTCAGATCGGAGGCGGGGTTGGAGGGCGCGAAGCGGGCCCGGCCGCCGAAGGCGAGGCGGTGGTCCGGCGTGAGGCGGATGTAGTGGCCGATGTTCTTGGAGTCGACCACCAGGCGGGAGTTGGGGATGAGTTCGCGGGCGCGCTCCTCGCCGAGCGGTTCGGTGACGACGATGAAGCTGCCGACGTTGATCAACCGCTTGCGGAACCAGGGCATCGCCTTGTCGGTGTACGCGTCCGTGGCGGCCATGACCTGTTTGGCGCGGATGGTGCCGTGCAGGGTCTCGACCAGGAAGCCGCCGTCCGGCAGTCGGGTGAGGCCGGTGGCCGCGTTGCGTTCGTGGATCTGCGCGCCGGCGCGTTCGGTGGCCTCGGCGAGGCCGTGGACGTACTTGCCGACGTGGAGTCCCGCGCTGAGCGGGTCGAGGAGGGCGCCGTGGTAGTAGTCCGAGGCCAGCTCCGACCTGAGTGCGCTTGGGGAGAGCAGGGTGGTCTCGTGGTCGAAGTTCTGGGCCAGGTCGCGCTGAGTGGCCTTCATCGCCTCGAAGTGCTGCGGCTTGTACGCCACTCCCAGGCGCCCGGAGCGGTTGAAGTCGCAGTCGATCTGCTCCTTGTGCGTCAGCTCCTCCACGACGTCGACGGCCTCGCGGAACGCGCCGTACAGCTCGCGGGCGCGCTGTTGTCCGAAGCGCTTGCGGGCCTCGGCGACGCCGATGGTGATGCCCTGGGTGCACATGCTGCCGTTGCGGCCAGACGCACCGGAGCCGACTTTGTCCTTCTCTACGAGGACGACGTGGGCGCCCTTGCCGGCGGCGTGGTAGGCGGTGGACAGGCCGGTCAGGCCGCCGCCGATGACGACCACGTCGGCCGACTCGGGCAGGTCCCTGCCCGAGCGGTCGGGCAGGGGCGGGGCGGTGTCCAGCCAGTAGGGGATCTGCTTCATGGCGGGGCTCCTGATCAGCAGCCGAGGAGGGCGGGCAGGCCGGACAGGTCGGGCAGTTCGTCGTAGGGCTGGTAGGCGGTGCTGCCGGGGCGGCCGTAGCGGTTGATCCACACGCGGCGCTTCAGGCCGAGGTCACGGGTGGGGATCAAGTCGTACTCCCAGCCCTGGGCGGTGTGGATGACCTGGGACGGGTCGACGCCGATGGTCTGGTAGGCGTGCTCGAAGGTCTGGCGGTCCGGCTTGTACGCCTTCGCCTGCTGGGCGGTGATGACGTGGTCGAACTCGACGCCGATGTGGGCGATGTTCTGCGCGATGAGCTCATCGTCGGTGTTGGAGATGATGGCGATCTCGTAGCGGGCCTTCAACGCGCGCAGGGCGTCCGGGACTTCGGGGAAGGGACCGAAGGTGGGGACGGCCTCGACGAGGGCGTCGCCGTCGGATGCGCGGTACTCCAGGCCGTGCAGGCGCATCGCCATCCGAAGGCTGGAGTGCAGGACCTCGTGGTACGGGCGGTAGGGCTCGAGGACTGCCTGGAAGCGCATGACGCGGAAGTCGTCCATGAACTCGTCGACGTCCAGGCCATCCAGGTCGAGTCGGTCGGCGAGGACCTTGAGGGTGGTCGGGCCGAGCTGGAAGTCGACCAGGGTGCCGTAGGCGTCGAAGGTGACGATCTCTCGCATGAAGTCAGCCTCGTTTCAGGGGAGTTCAGGGGGGTCAGGGGTTGGGCTTCGGTGGTCAGACGACCCGTTCGCCGGGGTGCACGATCTCGTCGAGTGCCGCCAGGTCGGCCGCGTCGGGGATCCAGTCGGCCGCGGCCGCGTTGGCGGTGACCTGCTCGGGGGTCATCGCTCCGCAGATGACCGAGCCGACGGCCGGGAGGGCGGCGAGTCCGCCGACGGCCACCTGCAGCAGGGTCAGTCCGCGTGTGGTGCCGTAGGCGGTGAGTGCCTCGACGCGGTCGAGGGCGGCGTCGGTGAGCCAGCCCTGCCGCCAGGACAGCCGACTGCCGGGCGGGGGCTGTTCGCCGCGCCGGTACTTGCCGCTGAGCAGGCCGTTGGCGAGCGGGTAATACGGCAGCAGACCGACGCCGGCGCGCAGACAGGCGGGGATCAGGTCGGTGTCCGCGCTGCGGTCGAGGAGGTGGTAGCGGGCCTGGGTGCTGACGAAGGCGTCGGTGAGTTGCGCGGCGGGGAGGTTGGAGCAGCCGATGTGGCGGATCTTGCCCTCGGCGATGAGGTCGCGCAGGGCTGCGAGGGTTTCGGCGAGCGGGGTGGCGCCGTCGGGCTCGTGGTACTGGTACAGGTCGATCCGGTCGGTGCCCAGCCGGCGCAGGGAGGCTTCGACGGCGTACCGGATATAGGGGCGGGAGCCGCGGGGACCGTGTTGGGCGGCCTCCCCGTCGGGGGACATCTCCATGCCGAACTTGGTGGCGAGGACGATGTCGTCGCGGTGGCCCTTGAGGGCGGCGCCGAGGAGTCGCTCACCGTCGCCGCGTGCTCCCCCGCTCTCGCCGAAGCCGCCGTACACGTCGGCCGTGTCGAACAGCGTGATTCCCGCGTCCAGCGCGGCGTGGACGACGGCCTTCGTCCCGTCCTCGTCGAGCCGGGAGCCGAAGTTGTTGCCGCCGAGGCCGACCACCGAGACGGTCGGCCCGCGCTCGCCCAGCGTGCGGTACCTCATGACCCGTTCCCGAAGCCTATGCAGACGTTCTTGGTCTGCGTGTAGCTCGCCAGCGCTTCCAGTCCTTTCTCCCGGCCCCAACCGCTGTGCTTGTAGCCGCCGAAGGGGAGCTCGATGCCGGTGCCGACGCCGGTGGCGTTGACGTAGACCTGGCCTGCCCTGATCCCTTCGGCCATGCGCATCGCCTTGTTGATGTCGCGGGTCCAGATGTACGAGGCGAGGCCGTACGGGGTGTCGTTGGCGATCGCCAGGGCTTCCTCGGTGTCGTCGAAGTCGATGACCGTGACGACGGGGCCGAAGATCTCCTCGCGGGCGCAGCGGGCCTGGTTCGTGAGGCCGGTGAGGACCGTCGGCTCGATGTAGTAGCCGTCGGCGAGTGCGGGGGCGGCGGGGGCTCCTCCCCCGGTGCGCACGTCGGCTCCCTCCTGCCGAGCCAGGTCCAAGTAGCCCTGTACCCGGTCGCGTTGGCGGGCGGCCACGAGCGGTCCGACGTCGGGGTCGTCGAGGCCTGGGCCCAGCCTCAGCGAGGCGGCATGGGCGACCAGCTTGTCGAGGAACTCCTCGGCGCCGCGTTGGAGCAGGATCCGGGTGCCGGCCGAGCAGGTCTGTCCGGCGTTGCCGAAGGCGGAGCCCGCGACGGCGCCGAGTGCCAGGTCGAAGTCGGCGTCGGCGAAGACCACGACCGGTGACTTGCCGCCCAACTCCACCACCGAGGGCACCACGTTGGCCGCAGCCGCCTGGGCGACCTTGATGCCGGTCGGCACCGAGCCGGTGAAGGTGACCTGGTCGATGTCCGGGTGTCCGGCGAGGGCGGCGCCCGTCTCGCCGTCGCCGGGCAGGACGTTCAACACGCCTGGCGGCAGTCCGCATTCGAGGGCGATGCGGCCGATCTCCAGTGGTGTGAGGGGCGCCTCCGGGGAGGGCTTGAGTACGACGGTGCAGCCGGCGGCCAGTGCCGGGGCCGAGCCCCTCGCGGTGTTCTGGAGGGGGTAGTTGAACGGGATGATCTGGCCGGAGACTCCGATCGGCTCGCGGACGGTGTAGTCGAGGAGACCGGGGCCGAGCGGGATGGTGGAGCCGCCGAGCTTGTCGGCCACGCCCGCGTAGAACTCGAAGTAGCGGGCGGTGGCCTCGACATCGGCCTTCGCCTGGCTGAGCGGCTTGCCGACGTCCCGGCTCTCCAGGCGGGCCAGTCGCTCGCCGTCCGAGCGAATCGCCGCGGCGATGCGGTTCAGGAGCCGGCCCCGGTCGGCGGAGCGCATCCGGGCCCATTCGGGTGCCGTGAAGGCCGCCTGGGCCGCGGCCACCGCCTGGTCCACGTCGGCCGCACCGGCCAGCGCGACGCGGGCGATGGGCGTCCCGTTCGACGGGTCGAGGACGGTGAAGGTACGGCCGTCGGCGGCTGGCAACTGCTTGCCGTCGACCAGCAGTTCGGTCAGCACGAGGTCATCGCTCACGGCCGGATCTCCCCCTCCACCGCACCGAAGATGACGACCTCGTCGCCGGGGTGGACCGTGCGGATCCGGCGCACCCACAGCACGACGCCGTCCTGCGGGGCGCGGACCTCCTCCAGCGTGTTGCCGTAGTGGTCGACGACGTGGGCGATCAGGTCGCCTTCCTTGCAGCTCTCCCCCGGCCCAGCGTGTCCCACGAAGAAACCGCCGGCGCTGGAGCGGGCGAAGGTTCCGGTGACCGCCGTGTAGGTGTCGCGCAGTTCGGGCTCGCCGTCGGTCATGCCGAGCTGGCGCATGATGTTGCGCACGGAGTTCATGTGCAGCTCGACGGTGGACTCGCGGTAGGTGCCGCCGCCCGCCTCGATGGTGATGGCGGGCTTGCCCGCCGCGAGCGTGGGGTGGCGGACCGTGCCGCCCCACTTGCCGCCCTTCCACACCAGCTGGTGCCCGGCGGCCAGGCCGATGCCGGTGGCCAGGTCCTCGTAGCCGCCCTGGACGATGACCAGCGGGGCGATCTCGCCGAAGGTGCCGCCGGTGTGCAGGTCGACGAGGACGTCTATGGCGGGGACGACCTGCTCGACGAAGGTGGCGGCCAGGCGCAGGGAGTACGAGCCCTCGGCGTCGCCGGGGAAGATGCGGTTGAGGTTGAGGTGGTCGAGGCCGCTGCTGCGGGCGGCGGCCTCGAAGGCCGGGGTGTTCATACAGGGGATGCCGACGAGCGTGCCGCGCAGAGTGGCCGGGTCGGTCTCGGCGAGAACGCGGCGGATGGCTTCCTGGCCGTCGTACTCGTCGCCGTGCACGCCCGCGTCCACGCACAGCACCGGGCCGGGCTCGGTGCCGTTGACGACGATCAGCGGTATGCCGAGTTCCACGCCGTAGGTGCTGGTGCCGACCGGGATCAGGCCCTGGGCGCGCTCGCCGGGGGCGACGGTCAGCGGACCGATGGAGTACATGAGTTGCTGCCTTTCGGATGCGGGGGTCACAGGCGGGCGGACGCTTCGTCGAGGGTGTCCGCGATGATGTCGGCGATACGGTCGAGAAGCTGGCGGTCGCTGATCAGCGGGGGCGCGATCTGGACCAGCGGGGCGGCGCGGTTGTAGACACGGGCGAGGAGGCCGGCCTCGCGCAGCCGGCGCGGGATGAAGTCTGCGACGAGTGCGGCGCGGGTCGGGTCGCTGAAGCCGCCGTCCTCCAGGTCGCCGACGAGTTCGCAGGCGTAGAAGAAGCCGGCGCCGCGGACGTCGCCGACGATGGGCAGGGTCGCGAGGGACGTCATGCGGGTGGCGAGGTGGTCCTGGAGGGCGCGGACGTTGTCGAGGATCCGGTCGCGTTCCATGATGTCGAGGCTGCGCAGGGCGATGGCCGCGCTCAGCGGGTGTCCGGCGAAGGTGTAGCCGTGGTTGAGGACGGCGCCGGGCTGGTTGAGGACCTCGGTGACCTTGGTGCTGACGAGGGTGGCGCCCATGGGGGCGTAGCCGGCGGTGATGCCCTTGGCGACGGTGACGATGTCGGGGCAGACGCCGTAGCGGTCGCCGCCGAACCAGTCGCCGAGCCGGCCGAACGCGGTGATCACTTCGTCGGCGACGAGCAGGAAGCCGTGGCGGTCGGCGAGCGCCCTGAGGCCGGGCCAGTAGCCCTCGGGCGGGGTGATGCAGCCGCCGCGGTTCTGCACCGGCTCGGCGATCAGCATGGCGATCGTCTCCGGGCCCTCGGCCAGGATCGCGGCCTCCAACTCGCCCAGCAGATGGGCGGTGAAGGCGGTGTCGTCCGCCAACTCGCCCGGTAGACCGAAGCGGTTGGTGTTGGACACGAATCGGGTCTCGATCGCGGGCGGGCCGTAGGGCTCCTTCAGGCCGGGGTCGTCGGTGAGGGAGAGGGCGCCGATGGTCAGGCCGTGGTAGGCGCCGCGTCGGGCGATCGCCTTGGTGCGGCCCGTATCACCGCGCAGGGCATGGTACTTGCGGGCGATCTTCCAGGCGGTCTCGACGGCTTCGGCGCCGCCGCCGGAGAAGAAGGTGTGCTCGATGTCGACGGGGGCGATCCGGGACAGCCGTTCGGCGAGTTCGATGGCGACCGGGTGCGCGGAGGCGGACCACAGCGGGCTGAAGCACAGTTCGCGCAGCTGCCGGTCGGCGGCCTCGGCGAACTCCGCGGCGTAGGAGTAGCCGAGCTGACAGCAGTACAGGCCTGAGAGGCCGTCGATGTAGCGTCTGCCGTCCGCGTCGACGACGTACGGGCCCTCGCCGCGCCGTACGACGAAGAGGTTCTCTCCCTCGGTGCCGAGCGAGCCGCCCGGGGTCATGTTCAGCAGCAGGTGTCTGGCCGCGGAGGCGGACAACTCACCTGACGGGGTGCGGGTGCTGGTGGTCATCGGGTCTCATTTCCGGCGGGTAGGCCCACGGCGGTCTCCGTCGGCAGCAGGCCGTCCTGCCTGCCGGAGCCGCCGAGCCGGCGCACCACGCCGACCAGTGCGAGGGCCACGACGGCGACCGCGATGAGCAGCGCGCTGACGGCCGTCACGGACGGGTCGACGTCGTACTGGAGGACGTTGAACACCTGGACCGGCAGCGTCACGGTGTCCACGGAGGACAGGAACTGGGAGATGAAGAACTCGTCGAAGCTGGTGATGAAGGAGAAGATCGCGGCGGCGACCAGTCCGGGCATGGCCAGCGGGAAGGTGATGCGCCGGGCGACGGTGAGACGGCCCGCTCCCATGCTGGCCGCGGCGTCCTCCAGCCGTTCGTCGATGCCTTTCAGCGTGGCCATGAGGATCATCACGGCGATCGGCGAGGCCAGCACGGTGTGGCCCAGTGCGATGGCGATCGGGCTGCCGAGCATCGCGGCGGGCTCGAAGAGCAGGAACAGGCCGAGGGCGATGACGACTTGGGGGATCACCAGCGGGGCGAGGACCAGTCCGTAGACCGCCGAGCGCAACGGCAGTTCGCTGCGGACCAGCGCGGTCGCCGCACTCAATCCGAGGACGAGGGAGAACACCGTGGTCAGCGCGGCGACCAGGGCACTCAGGGACAGAGCGGCCGGCCATTTGCTGCCGTCGGCGAACAGCTGCTTGTACCAGCCGAGCGTCCAGGAGTGGGGCGGGAAGGAGCCGAAGGCGTCGTTGCCGAAGGAGGTGACGACGATGACGACGATCGGCATCGCCAGGAAGAGCAGGATCAGGGTGGAGAAGACGGCCAGACTGATGCGTCCGGCGAGGGTGGAGCGCAGCTCGATCACGAGGCCGTACCCCGTTTCCGGTATGCCTCGCCCGCCGACTTCAGGAGCCGCAGGAGCAGGAGCCCCACGAAGGTGAGGAGCAGCAGGATGATGCCGAGCGCGGAGGCGCCGTTCCACTGGTTCTGCTTCATGACCTGCTCGTCGATGAGCGAGGCCACCATGGTCTGCTTCGGGCCGCCCATCAGGGCCGGGGTGAGGTAGTAGCCGAGGCAGAGGATGAAGCACAGCACCCCGGCGTTGACCAGTCCGGGAGCGACCAGCGGCAAGTAGACGCGACGGAAGATGGTGATCCGCCCCGCGCCCATGCTGGCCGCTGCGGCGAGCAGCCGCCGGTCGACGCCGCGCATCACGGCGTACAGGAGAAGCACGGT
Source organism: Streptomyces sp. JLBG701 (assembly GCF_058544905.1). Lineage (NCBI taxonomy): Bacteria > Bacillati > Actinomycetota > Actinomycetes > Kitasatosporales > Streptomycetaceae > Streptomyces > Streptomyces sp. JLBG701. The sequence continues at coordinate 10,904,446 of NZ_CM178588.1, read as the reverse complement.
GTACGGGAGCATCACGGACGTGGTGCCGATGACGACCCCGACCTCGTTGTAGAGCAACTGGAAGGGTGCGCCCGGGATGTGAAGGTCCGTCAGGACATTGTTCACCACGCCGTGTTCGCCGAGCAGGATGATCCAGCCGTAGGTGCGCACCAGCGCGCTGATGAAGTGCGGGACGACGACCACCAGCATCACCAGGCCCGCCCACAGCGGCTTGAGCCGGGACACGGCGGAGGCCAGCAGGAAGCCGATGACCAGGCTGAGCAGGGAGGTCTCGGCGGAGATGCGCAGGGTGGTGAGCAGGATCTCCAGGTTGGCCCCTTGGAACGCGTCGGCGTACCAGTGCAGGGTCCAGCCGCCTTCCTCGCCCTTGAGGCTGAGGAGGAGGGTGCTGAAGATCGGGTAGACGAAGAGGATCAGGAGGTAGACGACGACCGGTGCGGCGTTGAACAGGCCGAAGCGGGTGCGGCGGTCGTTGAATGCCCGGCGCAGGCGGCCGGGTGCGACGGTGGGTGCGGGCTTCGTGGCGAGGAGGGATCCGGCCATGCTCACCCCTCGTGTTCCGGGTCGGGGAACACGCTGACGTCGGCCGACTCGGCGGTCAGGCCGACGCGTTCACCGAGAGCCGGGGCGCGTCCGGCCGGAAGCTCCAGCCGTACGGCATCGGCGTCCGCGCCGCCGGCAGGGCGGACCGTGACACGTACCAGGGTTCCGACATAGGTGACCGTCTCCACGGTCCCGGTACAGAATCCGTCGCCGGCGGGACACAGTCCGATCCGGCCGGGCTGGATCGCGGCCCGGACCCGTCCGCCGTCCGCGTCCGCCATGGGGCGCGTCTTCAGCAGACCGCCCGTGTCGAGCCGTACGAGTGTGTGCTCCGGTGCCCGCTCCTCGACGCTGCCCTCAAGGAAGTTGGCGGCCCCCAGGAAGTCCGCGACGAACGGGGTGCGCGGGCCCTCGAAGAGCTCCCTCGGGGTGTCGAACTGGTCGATGCGGCCGTCCCGCATGACCGCGATCCGGTCGGAGAGGACGAGGGCCTCTTCCTGATCGTGCGTCACATAAATGACGGTGAGGCCGAGTTCGCGCTGGATGCGCTTGATCTCGGTCTGCAGCTGGTCGCGCAGCTTCTTGTCGAGGGCGCCGAGCGGCTCGTCCATGAGGATCACGGGTGGCCGGTAGACCAGGGCCCGGCACAGGGCGACGCGCTGCTGCTGGCCGCCGGAGAGTTCGCGCGGGCGGCGCCGGGTCATGCCGTTCAGCCCGGCCATCTCCAGCGTCTCGCCGACCCGGCGGCGCAGCTCCGCCTTGGGTACGCCGCGCAGTTGGAGGGGGAAGGCGACGTTGTCCCAGACCGTCATGTGCGGGAAGAGCAGGTACTGCTGGAAGACGAAGCCCAGGCCGCGCTTCTGCGGGGCCAGCCGGGTCACGTCACGGCCACCTACGACGATGCTGCCGGAGTCGGGTTCGCAGAACCCGGCGATCATCATCAGGGTGGTCGTCTTGCCGGAGCCGGAGGACCCCAGGAAGGTGACGAACTCGCCCGCCGCGATCTCCATGGAGACCTCGTCGACGGCCGTGACGCCGCCGTACGTCTTGCGAAGTCCCGTCACGGACACGGGTTTTCCGGTGCCGGTGCCGGTCCCCGGCGGCGCTGACGCCACCGAGGGCTCGGACCGCACGTCCAGTTCAGGCATGCGTCCACTCCTGCCAGCGCTTGGAGACGGCTTCCTGGTTCTCGATCCACCACTCGACGTCCAGGTCGAAACCGGACTCCAGGTGCGCGGCCGAGCCGGCGAGGTTGGCGGCGGTGGCCGTGGAGAGCTTCTTGTAGGCGGCGGGCACGGTCGGGGCCATCGGGTACAGCTCGGCGTAGTGCGCCTGCACCTCGGGTCGCAGCGAGAAGTCGATGAGCTGGTAGGCGGCGTCGAGGTTCGAGGCGCCTTTGGGGATGGCGAGGCCGTTGCTCTGGCGGCGGGCGCCGTTCCACTGGTAGGCGAGCGGCGAGCCCTGTTTGATGAGGGCGTCGAGGCGGCCGTGCCACACGCTGGAGGCGACGACCTCGTCGCGGCCAAGGAGCACGCCGGGCAGGGCGCCGGTGTCCCAGAACTTCTTGACGTCGCCCTTGATCGCGTCGAGGGACTTGAAGGCCCGGTCCACGTCGAGGGGGTAGAGCTTGTCCGGGTCCACGCCGTCGGCGAGGAGCGCGAACTCCAGCTCGGGCAGGTCCGCGTCCAGAGCCTGCAGGGCGCGGCTGCCCTGGAACGTCTTGGTGTCCCAGAAGTCGGCCCACGAGGACGGCTTCTTCCCGCCGAAGGCGTCCGTGCGGTACGCCATCACGCTGGCCCAGTAGTTCTTGCCGACCGCGTTGGTGGTGAGCAGGGACTTGGCGATGCCGGCGTTCTTGGAGTTCTTCAGCCGGTCGTAGTCCAGTGTCTCGGTGGCGCCCTCCTGCTTGAAGAGCACGAAGTCGGCCATCGAGTCGTCGATGACGTCGAACTGGGGGCGGCCCTGTTTGATCTGGGCGAGCATCTGCGCGTACTCGATGTTCACCACCTTGACCTGGATGCCGGTCTCCTTGGTGAACGGGTCGTAGATCGCCTTCTGGTTGGCGTCGCCGTAGGTGCCGCCGCTGTTGCGGACGACGAGCGTCTTGGAGTTCTTGCCGTCGCTGTCGACGGACCGGCTGGTGCCGGTGCCGCAGGCGGTGAGCGAGGTGGCGGCGATGCCTGCGGCGACTCCGCCGACTCCGCGCAGGAACACTCTGCGGTCTATCCGGACATCTCTCACCGGGGGCCTCCTGGTGGTGCGGTACGTGATGAGGGCATTGCGTGCTGGGTTCTCGTGCCTGTCGTGCGGTGGGGGGTGGCGACTTGGGAGGGACTCGGGCGTCAGTGGCCGGAGTCTCGGGGAGTGGCGATGGCGGCCAGTTCGGCGCCGGGCGTGACCGTGAGGCCGTGCATCCCGTAGAAGACGCGTCCGCCGGCCGGGGCGTGGACCTTGTGTTCCTGGCCGTCGGCCGGGTCGATGACGCGGCCGATGACCTGGCCCTTCGTCACGTCGTCCCCGGCGGTGCACTCCGGGTACCACAGGCCGGTGGCCTCGGCGGTGACGCCTGCGGCCCAGACCCATTCGCGTACGGGGGCGGCCTCGTCTGCCGTGTCCTGCGGCTCGATGACACCGAGTTGGCGCAGCAGTCCGTACAGGCCGTCGACGAGGCGGGCGGCCGTGTCCGGGTCGCGTTCGCCGAGTTGGCCGGTTTCGACGAGGATCGCCGGGATCCCCGCACGGGCGGCGGCCGCGTGGCTGTTGCCGCCTTCGGCGTCGAGGCCGAGGATGATGTCCTCGATGCCGAGTGAGCGGGCCATGTCGGCGGTCTTCGCATCGAGTTGGGCGTCGCCGGTGAGGCGGTAGCCGACGAAGTCGCGCAGGACCTCGTCGATGCCGCCGGCGTGCAGGTCGACGTAGGCGTCGGCGCCGTCCAGCAGGTGGGCGAAGAGCCAGGCGGCCAGCCGTGCGGTGGGGCCGCCGTCGGGGTCGCCGGGGAAGACGCGGTTGATGTTGACGCCGTCGAGCGGGGAGATGCCGAGCCGTCCCTGGTAGACGGCCGGGGGGTTGGCGACCGGGCAGATGATCACCTGGCCGTTCACCTGGCCGGGTTCCAGGAGCGAGGCGAGCCGGGTGGCGGCGTCGATTCCGGTGAACTCGCCGCCGTGGACACCTGCGGTGATCAGGACACGGGGGCCGGGGTGGGTGCCGTTGACCAGGGTCAGCGGGATGTCGACGGTGAGGGTGCCGAGGTCGGCGGGGGCGGTGCCGCGGGTCTTGGTGCCGAGGGCGGCGCGCAGAGTTCCGACGGACAGAAGGTCGTTGGTCATCGCCGTCACGCCGCCGCTCGTTCGAGGGTGGAGATGAAGTCGATGGGCTGCGGCGAGGCGCCTTCCAGCGCGAGGTCCGCCGCGATGTCGCCCATGGCGGGCGAGAGTTTGAAGCCGTGGCCGGAGAACCCGGCGAGCAGCACCACGTTGTCGTGGCCCGGCAGCGGGCCGACGAGCGGGCGGCTGCTCTCGGTGTAGCCCTCCATGTAGACGGAGAGGCGGACCGGGTCGGGATGCAGGTCGGGCAGGTAGCGGCCCAGCAGTTCGGTGAAGACGTCCAACTCCCCTGGATCCACGGTCCGGTCGAGCCGGTTCGGGTCGCCGGCCGGGCGGTGCAGGGCGCGGGAGAGGCCGAACTTGACGGAGACGCCGTCCGGGGAGGGCAGGCCGTAGCAGTGGGTGGGCGCCGTACGGATGAAGGCCGGGCGTTCCTCGCCGGACCAGTCCTCGGTGGTGGGCACGTACCAGGCGTTGATGAGCCGGCGGATGTCCACCTCCCACGGCAGGTCCGGCAGCAGGTCGTTCACCCACGGGCCGACGGTGACCACGGCCGTGTCGAACCGCTCGGTGCCCGCGTCCGTGCGGATCTCCACTCCCCCCGTGACCGGCACGATCTCGCGGACCGGGGTGTAGCGGTGGATGCGGGCGCCGAGTTGCTCCGCGCGACGGGCAGCGGTCTGGATCGTCAACTCGGGCCGGATGAAGCCCGCGTGGCGGTCGAGCACGGCGGCGTCGCCGTCCTCGATGCGGAACTGCGGGAAGCGTTTGGCGAGTGCCTCGGCGTCGAGGACCTCGTGGTCGAGGCCGTGCTCGGCGATGGACTGAAGGACGGTCGCCATCTGTTGGTGTTCCGTGGGACCCATCAGGAGGCATCCGGTCAGGCGGCGCAGTTCGCGGCCGGTCTCCCGCTGGAGCTCCTCCCACAGGGCGTCGGCGTGCTTCAGCAGCGGGACGTAGCGGGAGTCCTCGAAGTGGGCGCTGCGGAAGATCCGGGTCTCGCCGCCGGCCGCGCTGCGGTCGTGGCCGGGGGCGAAGCGGTCGTAGCCGACGACCTCGGCTCCGCGGGCCGCCAGGCGCCAGGCGGCCTGGCTGCCCATCGTTCCGACGCCGACGACGGCGACGCGCTTGCTGGCTGACACGAGGGGTTCCTTTCGTATCCCGGGGGCAGAAGTGCCGGACATCCCGGTATGCGGAGTTGGAAATTCCGGTAGAGGCGGCGGCTGCGGGGTCACATCTCGCGCTGTCCGGAGGAGCGGGGCCGCGGAACACTCCCTTGAAGAGCCGTGCCACAATGTGGCACGCTGTGCTAGAATCTGGCACGAGAATGGCAGTGGCCGTGACGGGGGTCAAGAGGTTGCCGTCAGACCATTCGCAGGATTAACAGGGGGAAATCAGATGGAAATGAAGAGCGTGACCAGGTCACTGCGCATCCTGGAGGCGGTCGCGCAGCACCAGCCGGTGACGGTGGGGGAACTGACCAAGCTCTTCGGACTGCCCAAGTCGACCGTGCAGCGCACGCTGGTCACGCTGAACGAGGCAGGGTGGCTGCGCGCCAACCGCAAAGACACCACGCGCTGGGAGATCGGCGCCCGGGTGCTGGCCGTACGACCGGCGGCGCTCCAGGGATCGAGCCTGTTCGCGGCCGCACGGGAACCCATGATCCGGCTGCGGGACGCGGTCAACGAGACCATTCACCTCTCGGTACCGGACGCCTTGCAGTGCATGGTGGTCGTGGACCGGGTGGACTGCGATCACGCGGTACGGACGTTCCACACCATCGGCGACACCTCGCCGCTACACGCCACCGCCACGGGTCGCACGATCCTCGCCCATTTGCCCAGGGCCGACGTGGACGAGCTCGTCGGCCGCGGGCTGGAGAGCTACAGCGAGTCCACGCCCACGGAACCCGACCGCCTGCGGGCCGAGTTGGAGCGGGTGCGGACCGACGGCTACGCGCTCAACCGCAATCAGTACCGGCCGGATGTGTGTGCGGTGGCCGCGGCGATTCTGGACGAGGACGGCACGCCGCTCGCCTCCGTGGCCGTGTCCATGCCGGACTCGCGGTACGAGGCCGAACGGCTCCCCGAATGGGGGCGGCTGGTCGCGGACACGGCTGCGGAGATCGCCGCACGGCGCATGGGGGTGTGAGGCGGGCATGGAGCGGACCGGCGCCCGAACTCAGCGCGGCTCCATGGCAGTTGCGTCCCTGACGTAGCCCTTCTCCTTGTCGACCACGTTCCGCAACGGCCGCCCTTGTCTCCTGCGTCCGAGGTTCTCCAGGAACAGGTCCGCCAGGTCGGCGCGCCAGCCGGTCACCTCGCCCGCCGTGTGGGGGGAGACGATCACGCCGGGCATGTCCCACAGTGGTGAGGCGGCGGGCAGCGGCTCCTGTGCGAAGACGTCCAGGGCCGCTCCGGCCAGGCGGCCGTCCGCGAGGTGCTTCACGAGCGGCTCCTCGTCGACGAGGCCGCCCCGGCCGACGTTGACCAGCCGGGCTCCCGGTTTCATCGCCGCGAGGACGGAGGCGTCGACCATGCAGCGGGTGGCCGGTGTGAGCGGGGCCGCGAGGATGACGTAGTCCGCCTCGGCGAGCGCGGTCCGCACACTCGCGCCGTCGTGCACCGTCCCGAAGTCCGGATCGTCGGCGCGTGCGGTGCGCCCGGCGCCGCACACCCGCATGGCGACGGCGCGCAGCATGCGGGCCACGGCACGGCCGATGGGCCCCGTCCCCCACACCAGTGCCGTGCGGCCGCCGATGCGCTCGCTGTCGCGGGGCCGCCATTCGCGGCGCCGCTGGTGCTCCCAGGTGCCGGGGAAGTCCTTGGCGAGGGCGAGGATCAGGCCCAGTACGTATTCGGCGATGGCCTGGTCGTAGACGCCCCGCGAGTTGGTCAGCACCACGTTCGGGTTGTCGACCAGCGCCGGGAAGAGCAGCGGGTCCACTCCGGCGGCGGCCACGTGGACCCAGCTCGGGGCCACGGCCGGATCCTCGGGCCAGGCCGCGGCGACCGCGGAGGTGAGCGAGTGCCAGCACAGGAGGATGTCCGCGCCGGGCAGCAGGAGCGGCAGTTCCTCCTCGGTGGCGTACACCGTGTCCGCGAGACGTTCGATGTGCTCGGCGTTCGGCGGCAGGACACCCTGGTGCAGGATGACCAGCCGGTCAGCCACGGCCGTCCGCCACGGAGACCACGGGGATGGCAAGGTACTTGTACTCCAGGAACTCGTCGATGCCGACCCGTCCCCCCTCACGGCCGAGCCCGGACTGCTTGACTCCGCCGAAGGGCGCGGCGGGGTTGGAGACCAGGCCGGTGTTGATGCCGACCATGCCGGTCTCCAGCCGCTCCCCCACGCGCAGCGCGCGGTCGAGGTCCTGGGTGAACAGGTAGCCGACCAGGCCCCATTCGGTGTCGTTGGCTGCGCGGACGACCTCGCCCTCGTCGTCGAAAGTGAGGATCGCGGCGACCGGGCCGAAGATCTCCGCCCGCATCAGCTCCGAGTCCGCGCGGACCTCGGTGATCACCGTCGGCGGGTAGAAGTGGCCCGGCCCGTCCGGGACTTCGCCTCCGGTCAGCACCTTGGCGCCGCGCGTCACGGCGTCCTGGACGAGGCCGTCGGCCTTGACGCGCCCGGCGGCGTCGATCAACGGGCCCACCTGGGAGCCGGGTTCGGTGCCCGGCCCGACAGCGAGTGCGGCCATGCGTTCGGCGAGCCGTGTGGCGAACGCGTCCGCGACCGCGCGGTGCACGAAGAAGCGGTTGGCGGCGGTGCACGCCTCGCCCATGTTCCGCATCTTCGCGACCATCGCGCCCTCGACCGCCCGATCCAGGTCCGCGTCCTCGAAGACGATGAACGGCGCGTTGCCGCCCAGCTCCATGGAGGTGCGTACGACGGTGTCGGCGCACTGGGCCAGCAGCAGCCGCCCGACCTGGGTCGAGCCGGTGAAGGACAACTTGCGCACACCGCCGCCGCGCAGCAACGGCTCGACCACCCCGGCGGCGTCCGTCGTGGTCACCACGTTGAGCACACCCTCGGGCAGCCCCGCCTCGGCGAGGATTGCGGCGAGCGCCAGGCTGGAGAGCGGGGTCTGCGGGGCGGGCTTGAGGACCATGGTGCAGCCCGCCGCGATCGCGGGACCAATCTTGCGAGTGCCCATGGCGAGCGGGAAGTTCCACGGCGTGATCAGCAGACAGGGGCCCACCGGCTGCCGCATGACCAGCACGCGGTTGGCTCCGTCGGGGGTCCGGGTGAACCCGCCGTCGATCCGCACCGCCTCCTCGGAGAACCAGCGGAAGAACTCAGCCGCGTAGCCGACCTCCCCGCGCGCCTCGGCGAGGGGCTTGCCCATCTCCAGGGTCATCAGGAGGGCGAGTTCCTCGCGCCGGTCGAGGATGATCTCGTAGGCGCGGCGCAGGATTTCGCTGCGGGCGCGGGGCGCGGTCGCCGCCCAGGCCTCCTGCGCCGCCACCGCTGCGTCGAGGGCGCGTTGCCCGTCGGACGGTGAGGCGTCGGCGACCTCGCACAGCCGCTCGCCGGTCGCCGGGTCGTCCACGGCGAAGCGGCCGCCGTCGGCCGCGTCCTGCCAACTCCCGCCGATGAACAGCTGCTTGGGGACATTGTCGACGACAGACGTGGTGGTGGTCATCAGCGGGTGCCTCCGGGCGGGTTCGGGTCGAGCAGTTGGGCCAGGTGCCGGGCCTGCGGACCGTCGGGGCCGGTCAGGTGGGCCGCCTGGGTGCGGCAGCTGAAGCCGTCGGCGAGGACGGTGGCGTCGGGGTCGAGTGCGGCGAGTTTCGGGGCGAGGGAAAGGGCGCCGACGGCCATGGAGGTGTCGTAGTGCTCCGTCTCGAAGCCGAAGTTGCCGGCCAGTCCGCAGCAGCCGTTCGCCTCGTCGACATGCCCGACGCCCAGGCGGCGCAGCAGCACGCTCTGGGTGGTCTCGCCGAAGACGGCGTACTCGTGGCAGTGGGTCTGGAGGGTGACGCGGTCGGGGACGGCCGCGGGTTTCCAGTCGGCGTCGGCGAGTTCGGTCAGCGCGCCGGAGAACGTGCGGATGCGTGCGGCGACCCGGCGTGCGGCGTCCGTGCCGAGGAGGGCGGGTGCGTCGTGGCGGAGTGCGGCGGCGCAGCTCGGTTCGGGCACGACGATCGGCAACTCGCCCTCGGCGTCGAGTCGTTCGACGGTACGGGTCATCACGCGCCGGGCGATGCCGAGTTGGCCGGTGCTGACCCAGGTGAGCCCGCAGCACAGCCCGTCGCGCACGGACGCGGGGACACCGGCATCGGCCAGGACCCGGGCGGCGGCTGCGGCGATGTCGGGGCGGAAGGCGCGGGTGAAGGAGTCGACGAGCAGCACGGCGGCCGGGGTTGCCGGCTGTGGCGGCAGGTGCGCGCGAAGCGCTCGACGCGGGGCGAAACCCGGCAGGGTGCGCTCAGTCGTCACTCCGCCGAGCCGTACGACCAGCCGGCCCAACGGTCCGCCGAGGACGGCGTTGACCGGGCGGGCGAACCAGCGGGCCAGCGCCGCCCACCAGGGCAGCCAGCCCAGGCTGTAGTGACTGCGCGGGCGCAGCCGACGCCGGTAATGCCGGTGCAGGAACTCCGACTTGTACGTCGCCATGTCGACGCCCACCGGACAGTCGGCGGCGCAGGCCTTGCAGGACAGGCACAGGTCGAGGGCGTCATGCACCTCCGTCGAGCGGCTGCCGTGGGTGATCACCGTCTCCGGTCCGCCGCGCAGCATCTCCTGCAACAGCCGGGCGCGGCCTCGCGTGGAGTCGCGTTCGTCGTGGGTGGCGCGGTAGCTCGGGCACATGGCTCCGCCGGTGTCGCTACGGCAGCGGCCCACACCGATGCAGCGGCTGACCGCTTCGGCGAGGCCGCCCGGGTCGTCGGGGAAGGTGAAACCCCCTTCCGGCGCACGGGAGTTGATCGGATAGAGCGCGAGGTCGGCGTCGACAGCCGAGGGGTCGACGATCACCCCCGGATTGAGGATGCCGTCGGGGTCGTACAACCGCTTGTAGAAGGCGAACGCAGCCCGCATCCGCGTGCTGTACATGGTGGCGAGGAGCGCGCTGCGGGCGCGTCCGTCGCCGTGTTCGCCGGACAGGGTGCCGCCGTGCGAGACGACCAGCGCGGCGGCTTCCTCCAGGAAGGCGCGCATGGCCGCGGCGCCCTCCTCGGTCGCGGGGTCGAAGTCGATGCGGACGTGGATGCAGCCCGCGCCGAAGTGCCCGTACAGCACGCCGGTGAAGTCGTGCTTGGCGAGGAGAGCGCGGAAGTCCCGGAGATAGTCGGCGAGTTGGCGGGGGTCGACAGCGGCGTCCTCCCAGCCCGGCCAGGACGTGCCGCCGTCGACGAGGCGGGCGGCGAGTCCGGCGCCGTCCTCGCGCACGCGCCACAGGGAGCGGCGTTCGGCCGGGTCGTCGATGACGCGACCCGCCACCATCCGCTCCCCCGCGCGGAGTTCGCCGAGCAGATCGGCGGCCCGCTCGTCGGCGTCGGCCTGGTCGGTGCCGTCGAGTTCGACGTACAGCCAGGCGGCACCCTCGGGCAGACCGGTGACCGCCTGCGGGCCACGCCGGTGACGCAGGGTCGCCACGATGGCCTCGTCCATGCCCTCCACCGCGGTGGGTCGGTGACACAGGATCTCCGGGACGTCCAAGGCGGCGTCCACCACGTCCCGATAACCGAGCGCGAGCAACGTGGTGGCCGCGGGCAGAGGATGCAGTCGTACGGTCGCGCGGGTGATGATCGCGCAGGTGCCCTCGGTACCGACCAGGGCGCGGGCGGCGTGGCGGCCGTGCTCCGGCAGGAGGTGGTGGAGTTGGTAGCCGGAGACCTGGCGGGGGATGCGGCCGAGTTCGGTGCGCAGGGCGGCGAGGTTGTCGTCGACGAGCCGGGTCAACGAGGTGTCGAGGGCGGCGATTTCCGCGGCGTGCTCGCCCTCGATCGCGCGCACTCCCCCGGCTCCGGCCACCGCGCGCACACCCGTGGACGTCACGATCTCCAACTCCTCGACATGCTCGACCGTCCGGCCGTAGCGCACCGAGTGGTTGCCGCACGCGTCGTTCCCGATCATCCCGCCCAGCGTGCAACGGCTGTGGGAGGACGGGTCGGGGCCGAAGAACAGGCCGTACGGTGCGGCGGCGCGCTGGAGGTCGTCGAGGACGACGCCGGGTTCGACGACGGCGGTGCGCGTGTCGGGGTCGACTGAGATCACCCGGTTGAGATGGCGGGAGAAGTCGAGGACCACACCGGGCCCGATCGCGTTGCCGGCCATGCTGGTGCCCGCCCCGCGCGCGGTGAGCGGGATACGCAGGTCGCGGCAGGCCCGTACGAGTGCGACCACGTCCTCGGCGGAGCGCGGGAAGGCGACGGCGAGGGGCGGCACCCGGTAGTTCGACGCGTCGTACGCGTACTGGGCGCGCCGCCCGTCACCGGAGTCGACCTCCAGGCCCGGAGCCGTCCGGGCCAACAGGTCGACCAGGGAGCGGGCGTCGCTCATCCGGCCGTGCCCGCCGCGACCGCGGCCGACCAGGCGCGCAGCCCCTCGTCGATCGCGGCCGAGTCGACGATCAGCGGCGGGATCATGCGGACGACGTTGCCCCAGGGGCCGCAGGGCAGCAGGAGCAGCCCCTCCTGGACGGCGGCCCGCATCACCTGGGACGCCGTCTCGGGGTCGGGCTCGCCCGTCTCCGTAACGAACTCGCTCGCCAGCATCAGGCCAAGGCCGCGCACGTCACCGATCGCGGGGTTCTTCGCGGCGACCTCCTCCAGCCCCGCGCGCAGCCGGGCGCCCATGGCGGCGGCGTTCGCGACCAGGTTCTCCTCCTCGACGACGTCGAGCGTGGCGACGGCCGCGGCGCAGGCGACCGCGTTCCCGCCGTACGTACCGCCCTGCGAACCGGGCCGGGCCTTGCGCATCAGCTCGGTGGAGGCGGCGATCCCGGACAGGGGGAAGCCGCTGGCCAGGCCCTTGGCCGTGATGAGGATGTCGGGGCGGACGCCGAAGTGCTCGTGGCCCCAGAAGCGGCCGGTGCGGCCGACGCCGGTCTGGATCTCGTCGAGGATCAGCAGGATGCCGTGGCGGTCGGCGCGTTCCCGCAGGCCTTGCAGGAAGGCGGAGTTGGCGGGGACGTAGCCGCCCTCCCCGAGAACCGGCTCGACGATGATCGCGGCGGTGTCGTCCGGGTCGGAGACGGTCTGCAGCAGCTGGTCGAACTCGCGCAACGCGAACCGGGTCGCCGTCTCCTCGTCCCAGCCGTAGTGGAACGCGTGCGGGAACGGTGTGATGACGACACCGCCCATGAGGGGGCCGAACCCGGTGCGCACCTTGGTACCGGAGGTGGTCATCGACGCGGCGGCGACCGTACGGCCGTGGAAACCGCCGTGGCAGACGACGACGTTGGGGCGGCCGGTGGCCTGGCGGGCGAGCCGCAGCGCCGCCTCCACCGCCTCGCTGCCGGAGTTGGCGAAGAAGAGGCTGTCCAGCCCCTCGGGCAGGACCGTCCCGAGCCGCTCGACGAGACGCTTCAGCGGCGGGTGCATGACCGTCGTGTACTGGCCGTGGATCAGCGTGGCCACCTGCTCCTGCGCGGCGGCGACCACCCTGGGATGGCAGTGGCCGGTGCTGGTGACGCCGATGCCCGCGGTGAAGTCCAGATAGCGGCGGCCGTCGGTGCCGAAGAGGTGGACTCCCTCGCCGCGTTCGGCGACGACCGGTGTGGCCTGGCGCAAATGCTCGGACAGTTGGCTCATACGGCGGTCTCCCACGGCGTAGAAGGTGCGGGCGGGGCACCTTTCACCCTGTGGGCGGTGCGGCAGGAGGGTCAACGGCCAACATGTTCCCCCGGCACGCCCGGTGTGGACGGTCTGTCAACCGGAAGGCGGCCGCGGAACAGACTGTCCACCCGCCGCACGCAAAGCGAACACGGTGTTCATTGACGGTGGCCGTGCGCTGAACCAGGGTGAAGGCCAACCCCGGACCGCCTCACCGCCCCACTTCTCACCTCGGTGACCTGTCGGTCTCTCCGGCGTACAGCGGCGTACGCCTTCGAATGCTTGACGCACGACCTCCTCCGCCCCGCGTCCCCAGGAGCCTCAAGCATGTCCGTGACCTCGTCCTCCACCACCCCAGGGGCCTCGTCGCTCGACGACGCGCCCGTCAGTTCCTTCCACCGCCGGATCATGGCGGTCGCCATGGGCGGCCCGTTCTGCGACGGCTATCTGCTCGGCGTGATGGGCGTCGCCCTCGGCCTCATCACCCCGGCCCTCGGCCTCGACACCCTGTCGACCGGCCTCGTCGCCGCGTCCGTCCTGATCGGCGTGTTCATCGGCGGTGCGGTCTTCGGACCGATCACCGACCGGGTCGGCCGTCATCTGATGTACGTCCTCAACCTGGCCGCCTTCGTGGTCTTCTCGGCGCTGCAGTTCTTTGTCACCGAGGCCTGGCAGCTCATGGTGCTGCGGCTGCTCATCGGTATCGCGATCGGCGCCGACTACCCCATCGCCTCCGCCCTCACCACCGAACTGGTCCCCCGCCGGCTGCGCGGCCCGGCGCTGTCCGGCCTGGTGCTGGCCTGGTGGGTCGGGTACGGCGTGAGCTACTGGGTGGGCTGGGCGCTGACCGGTCTCGGTGACGACGCCTGGCGCTGGATGCTCGCCTCCGGCGTGGTGCCCGCGGTGATCTTCCTCGTCTTCCGGGCCGGCATACCCGAGTCGCCGCGCTGGCTGGCCTCGCGCGGCCGGATCGACGAGGCGCGGGCGGTCGTACGCAAGCACCTGGGTCAGGAGGTCGACACCGCCGAACTCCTCTCCGAGACACGTCAGGAGAAGCGCGGCGGTTCGGGTCTCGGCAACCTCGTCGAGATCTTCAAACGCGGCTACGCGGTCCCGGTCGTCTTCTGTTCCGTCTTCTGGATCTGTCAGGTCGCGCCCGCCTTCGCGGTCCGCTCCTTCCAGCCGCAGATGCTGTCCGCGTTCGGCGTCGAGAGCACCTACGGCGCCAGCGCGCTGATCACCACCATCGCGGTGGCCGGCATCGCGCTCGGCCTGGTGGTCGTCAACCGGATCGGCCGCCGCCCGCTGCTGATCAGCACCTTCGTCTGCATCAACGTCTCACTCATCGCGCTGGCCGTGCTGCCGCTGCACTGGGCGTTCCTCGTGGTGGCCCTGTTCGCCGCCTTCCAGTTCTTCGAAGCGGCAGGCAGCGGGCTGCAGTTCGTGTACCCGAGCGAGCTGTTCCCGACCGACCTGCGCGCCACGGGCGTGGGCATCGCGACCGCGATGAGCCGGGTCGGCTCTGCCACCTCCACCTTCCTGCTCCCGATCGCCGCCGACGACCTCGGCGTGCGCGGCACGCTCGGCATAGCGGTCGTCATCACCCTGGTCGGCCTCGCCGTGTCGTACTTCCTCGCCCCCGAGACCAAGGACCTGGGCCTGACCGAGGCCAGCAGCCGTTCCTGAAGATCCTGAACACCCCTCCCCCAGCAAGGAGTTCAGTCCATGCGCAAGGTCGTCAGCTTCGACTGCTACCGCACCCTCATCAACTTCGACACCCGGGCCGCCACGCACGAGATCGTCAAGGACCGGCTCGCCGAACTCGGCGTCGACCCGGACCAGTTCCACCACGACGCCTACGTCATGCGCTTCCAGGGCGTCGTCGACGAGTACCGCCCCTACCGCGAGATCGTCCGCCGCACCCTGCGCAACGTCATGCTGCTGCACGGCCTGGAGTACCGGGACGACGACGGCGCCGCGCTCATCGAGGCCATCACGAAGTTCAAGCCGTTCCGCGAGGTCCCGGACGCGCTGCGCCGCCTCAAGGGCGAGTACGACATCGCCATCCTCTCCAACAGCGAGGACGACCTCATCTCGTACGCCGTCGACGAGTTGGGCGTCGAGTGGGACTACGTCCTGACCGCCGAGCAGGCCGGCGCGTACAAGCCGCTGCCGCAGGCCTTCGAGTACCTGATGAAGGCGACAGGGCGTGGCCCGGAGGACATCATCCACACCGCCCAGGGCTGGGAGTACGACATCATGCCGACCAAGCGGTACGAGGGCATGCGGCGGATCTGGGTGAACCGGTACGGCTTCCCGGGCTCGGCCGCCTACCAGCCGTACGAGGAGATCAAGGACCTGTCCGAGCTGCCCGGCCTGCTCGGCGTCTGAACTCCCGGCACCCGCACGCCCAGCCGCTTCGAAAGGAACACCCCGTGAGCGCGACCACGCTCGGCCGGCCCGGCCCGGTCAACGGCCGGATCTCCCACTGGTTCACCGAACTCCCCACCCCCCGTCCGGCGTTGCCCGGGGACCGCGATACCGACGTGTGCATCGTGGGCGCCGGTCTCACCGGACTGTGGACCGCCTACTACCTCAAACTGGCCGACCCCACGCTGCGGATCACCGTCCTGGAGGCCGAGTTCGCCGGTTTCGGCGCGTCCGGGCGCAACGGCGGCTGGGCGTCGGGGCTGGTCCCCGGGGCGCGTGACCGGCTGGCCAAGCGGTACGGCCGGGACGCCGTGCTCGAATTCCAGCGCGCGATGAACGAGGCCGTCGACGAGATCATCGCCGTCGCCGAACGCGAGGGCATCGACGCCGACATCGTCAAGGGCGGCACTCTGCGCGTGGCCCGTACTCCGGCGCAGGCCACCCGGTTGCGCCACAAGACCGAGGCCGATCACGAGTGGGGCGTCACGGACGCCGTGCTGCTGACGCCGGAGGAGGCTGCCGAACGTATCCGCATCGAGGGGATGACGGCGGCGGCCTGGACGCCGCACTGCGCCCGGCTGCAGCCGGCGGCTCTGGTGCGCGGGCTCGCCGACGTGGTCGTACGACTCGGTGTGAGCCTCTACGAGCAGTCCCCGGTCACGGTCGTCGAGCCGGGGCGGGCGGTCACCGCGCACGGCACCGTACGCGCGCCGATCGTCCTGCGCGCCACGGAGGGGTTCACCGCGTCGCTGAAGGGGCTGCGGCGGGCCTGGCTGCCCATGAACAGCTCGATGATCGTGACCGAGCCGCTGGCGGAGGGGGTGTGGGAGGAGATCGGTTGGGCCGGGCGGGAGACCTTGGGTGACACCGCGCACGGCCATCTGTACGCCCAGCGCACGCCGGACGACCGGATCGCTATCGGTGGGCGTGGGGTGCCGTATCGGTTCGGATCGCGGACCGACTCCGATGGGCGGGTGGCCAACCGGACGATCGGCGAGCTCACGGACACCCTGTACAACGTGTTGCCGCAGACCACCGGCGCCCGTGTCGACCATGCCTGGTGCGGGGTGCTCGCGGTGCCGCGCGACTGGTCGGCGACCGTGGGGCTGGACCGTGCGAGTGGGCTCGGCTGGGCCGGCGGCTACGTGGGGCATGGTGTGACCTCGACGAACCTTGCCGCCCGGACTCTCACCGACCTGGTGCTGGGTCGTCAGTCGCGGCTGACTCGGCTGCCGTGGACCGGGCATCGGCCCGGTACCTGGGAGCCGGAGCCGTTGCGGTGGCTTGGTGTGCGTGGGCTTTACGTTGCCTATCGGCTGGCGGATCTGCATGAGGCGGGTGGGCGTGTGCGGACGTCGCCGATCGCCACGGTTGCGGATTTGATCGCTCGGCGGCCCTGAAGTGGGTGGCGCCTTCGCCGCTTCGCCGTAGGGCGCCTGGTGCGTTGGCGACTGGCGGTTCGTTGGGGTTGTTCGCGCAGTTCCCCGCGCCCCTTTCGGGGCGCTGCCGTGTACCGGCTCTGAGCAGCGCCGTCGGGCCTTGCGCTGCACGCGCCCCACCCTTCAGAGTGGGGCGGAACCACGTGTCGCAACCGTCGGCACGACGTCCCCGGGAGCCAGCGCCGCCCATGCCGTTTCTCACGGTCGCTGACGTACTGCGACTCCCCGTCATCGCCGCCGGTCTGCCCCGGGTGGCGGCCGGCGAGGGGCAGTTGGGGCGCACGGTCCGCTGGGTGCACGTCACCGAGCTCCTCGATCCCGCCTCGTTTCTGGAGGGCGGGGAACTGGTCCTCACCACGGGCATGCCGCATCCGTCGGACCCGACACAACTGCGTAGCTACGTCGACCAGTTGGCGGACGTCGGGGTGGCGGGCCTGGTCGTGGAACTGGGCCGCCGGTATCAGCAGGCGCCCCCGGACCTCGTCACCGCGTGCCGGGAGCGCGACCTGCCCCTGATCGTGCTGGCACGCGGGGTGCGCTTCATCGAGGTCACCCAGACCGTGCACGCCCTGATCCTGGACGCGCAGGGCGAGTTGCTGCGCCGGGCCCAGCATGTGCACGAGCTGTTCACGTCACTCACTCTGCGCGGCGCCGAACCGGAGGAGTTCGTGCAGACCGCCGCGGATCTCGCGGGTTGTCCGGTCGTACTGGAGAACCTGATCCACCACGCCGTGATCTGGGCGGCGGCCGGCTCCACGGACGGGCAGGTCCTGGACGCCTGGCCCCGCCGCTCGCGCACCGCCGAGACACCCGACCGGGCGGCGGTCAGCGGACCCGAGGGCTGGCTCGTGGCCCCGGTCGAGGAGCGCAGCAGCCGCTGGGGGCGACTGATCATGCTGCCCCTCGCGGCCGGACCGCCCTTCGGCCCGGAGCACACGATGATCCTGGAGCAGGCCGCCACCGCCCTCACCCTGGCCCGGCTCACCGGCCACCCCGAATGGGACCGCCGTGCCCACAGCTCCGTACTGCTCGATCTGCTGCACTGGCGCTATCGCAGTCGCACCGAGGCCCGCCTGCGGGCCGAAGCGCTCGGACTCCCCACAACCGGCCACCGCCTCGTCCCGGTCGTCGTCGACCACTCGGGCGTAGAGGCCGGCGACACCACCGTGACCGGCCACCTCGCCGGAGAACTCCACACGTCCGGCGTCAAGGCCCTGGTGGGAGACCTGTCCGGGCGGCGCACCGGACTGCTCCTGGCACTGGCCCGCGCGAGTGCCTGGCAGCCCGTCGTGGAACGCATCGCCCGCGACCTGCGGGCCACGTTCGGGGAGGACGCCGTCATCGCCGTCGGCCCGGGCGTCACCGAACTCGGCCAGGTCACCCGGTCGTTCCGCGAGGCCGAGCAGGTGGCCGACGCCATCGGCCCCACCTCCCGAGGCCGCCCCTTCCATGTCGCCTCCGACGTGGGCCTGCCGGAACTGCTCTACTCCCTGCGCGACGACGTCCGGGTCCAGAAGTACGTGGAACAGCGGCTCGGGCGCCTCGTCCAGCACGACGCGCGGCACGGCAGCGACCTCCTCACCACCCTGCGCGAATACCTCGACGCCGCCGGCAACAAGTCGATCGCGGCCAAGCGCGTGGGGCTCTCCCGGCAGGCCTTCTACCAGCGCCTGCACACCATCGAACGACTCCTGGGCGCCGACCTGGAGTCCGGCGCCGAACGCACCCAGTTGCACGTGGCCGTGACCGCCCTGGAGGTCCTGCACGGGACGTCGACGGACTGACCTCCGGCGCATCGCAGTGGAATCAACTCGCGGACACGATGCGATGAGAGGGGACAGGTGCGTCAGTACGAGCCCGGACTGGCGATGCGCTCGACGCGCGGTTCGGCAAGCCTGGCGCAGTCCACGCCGGAGATGGCCAGCGAGCGGTCAAGACAGGCGGCGTTGAAGTAGAGACGGGGCTGGGCGATGACGTCCGGGTCCGCGACGACTTCGAGTTCGGGGTCGAAGCTGAAGGGCAGAACGCCACGCCGGTCCCCCGGGACGACCGCGAGGACGTGGCGAGTGACGCGACGGTCGATCTTGACGATCAGGATGAGGCATTTCGCGGGTTCCGACACCGGGTGTCCGCGCAGTTCGCTGACGGTTTCGGTCGTGCCTTCCGGTTCGTGGTCGATGAGTTTGTACGCGGTTGCGGTGCTGTCGAGCAGGCTGATCAGGCGCTGGTAGGTGCCAGGGTCCGGCGTGGGGACTCCTCCTTGTCGGTGGTGCGGTGGGCGCGTTCGATGTTCTGTCCCCAGTACGTTCCGGAGACCATGAGCGCCGCCCCGAGGCCGGCAAGGATGGTGAACTTCTCGCCGCCGAGGCCGATGCCGATCACGAACGCCCAGACCGGTTCGGTGCCCAGAAGCAGACTGGCCCGGCTGGCGGAGCTCTTCTGCACCGCCCAGGTCTGGGCGAGGAAGGCGAAGACGCTGCAGAACAGGGCGAGATAGACGAGCTGGCCCCAGACCACGGCCTCGACCTGAACCAGCGCCGGCATGCCGCTCGCGGCCGGCACGGCGAACAGCGCCGAGCCGACAACCGTCTGGACGGCCGTGAGCTGCAACGACCGCACAGCGCGGCCCTTGGTGAGCCGCCCCACGAGCGCGACATGCGCTGCGCGGACCACTGCGGCGGCGAGCATCAGCAGGTCGCCCGTCCGGGGCGTGTCGAAGCCACTGCCCGACATGAGCAGTACGACGGCGAGCAGGCACACGCCCGTGGCGGCGAAGAAGCGCGAGGGCAGCCGCCCCTTGCCTGCGGTGCGGTCCAGCAGCGGGGTGAGCACGATCGTGAGGCTGATGATCAGGCCGGCGTTGGCCGCACTGGTGTGCGCGACGCCATAGGTCTCAAGCAGCAGGACAGCAGCCTGTGTAACCCCCAGGACTGCCCCGACACGAACCTCATCTCGCGTGTAACGCCCCTTCCGGCGGCGGGCGGCGACGAGCACGAGGCAGGCGATCGCGGAGATCGCGTACCGCGCGAACAACACCATCAGGACCGTCAGGGCAAAGGTGGCCGTCTTCGCGGCCAGGTAGCTGGAGCCCCAGACGATGGCGACTAGGAGAAGCACTGCGTCAGTGCGGCGGGCTTGAATCATCCCCCTACGCTGCATCGCTTCCGCCCTTGAAGCCAAGGACGAGGTTCTTCAATAACCTTGAAGTATTACTACACTCAGAGAGATGAACGAACGGCAGTTGCAGATTTTGCGGGAGCTCGGCGAGCTGGGAAGTGTCACCGCGACCGCCGAGGCGCTGTTGATGACGCCCTCGGCGGTCTCCCAGCAGCTACGGTTGCTGCAACGTTCGATCCCGGTCCCACTCACCGAACGTGACGGTCGGCGGTTGGTGCTCACCGATGCCGGGCAAGTCCTGGCCGGCGCGGCGATCGCGGTGGAGACCGCGCTGGCCAGAGCGCGGCACACCATCGAGGAGTTCGTCGACCAACCGGACGCGGGTGTGTCGGTGGCGGCCTTCCACAGCGCGGCCGCCACATTCTTCCCACTGCTGCTCGGCCAGTCCGGCCCCGGACGCCCGCAGCTCTCGCTCGCCGACGAGGACGTCGCACAAGACCATTTCCCGCGACTGACCCGGGACTACGATCTCGTACTCGCCCACCGTCTCGACCAAGCACCACCCTGGCCGACCACGGTCACTGCCGGCACGCTGCTGCGTGAACCGCTCGACGTCGCCCTGCCGGCCGACCACCCCTTGGCCGCCAAACGACGCCTCACCCCGCAGGACGTCGCGGACGAACCCTGGATCACCGTGCACGACGGCTTCCCGCTGATGGCCACCATCGACGCCGTCTCGACTGCCGCGAACCGACGGCTCGACATCGTCCATCGCATCAACGACTTCGCGGTGGTCGCCGAAGTCGTGGCCGCCGGAGGCGGCCTGGCCTTGATGCCCCGCTGGACTACCCGTCCGCACCCCGCACTGATCCTCAGACCTCTCAGCGGCGTGCACACCCGACGCCATATCGATGTGCTCCATCGCCCCGAACGTGCCGCACGGCGAGCCGTAAGGATGGTGCTCACCGAACTGCACCGCGCAGCCGCAACGATCCGGGACCGAGACATCAGCGCGGGTTCCGACGCGGATGAGACTCGCACTGTCGAAACCTGAGGCGGCGGGTCGCCTTCTGAAGTCTCACCTCGAAGGGGCGCGAGCCGGAAGGCCTCGTCATCTGCCTGGTCGCGCGGTCCACAGTGGCTCCCGCGCGACCCGGCAAAGCCCTCAGTACTGCTCGGTCTCCACGAAACCGGCGTCCGCGTTGTCGTCCGCGCCGAAGGCGGCGGCGGTCGGGTCGAATCCGGGCGGGCTGTCCTTCAGGCCCAGACCCAGACCCGCCAGCTTCGCCTTGACCTCGTCGATCGACTTCGCACCGAAGTTACGAATGTCGAGCAGGTCGGCCTCGGAACGAGCCAGGAGTTCACCCACGGAGTGGACGCCCTCACGCTTGAGGCAGTTGTACGAGCGGACCGTGAGCTCAAGCTCCTCGATCGGCAGGGCGAGATCGGCGGCGAGGGCGGCGTCCGTCGGGGACGGACCCATGTCGATGCCCTCGGCGTCGATGTTGAGCTCGCGGGCCAGCCCGAACAGCTCGACCAGCGTCTTACCGGCGGAGGCCATCGCGTCACGCGGACGCATCGCCTGCTTGGTCTCGACGTCGACGATCAGCTTGTCGAAGTCGGTGCGCTGCTCGACACGGGTCGCCTCGACCTTGTAGGTGACCTTCAGAACCGGCGAGTAGATGGAGTCGACCGGAATACGACCGATCTCCTGGCCCACCTGCTTGTTCTGCACGGCGGAGACGTAGCCGCGACCGCGCTCGACGGTCAGCTCCATCTCCAGCTTGCCCTTGCCGTTGAGCGTGGCGAGGACCAGGTCGGGGTTGTGCACCTCGACACCGGCCGGCGGCGCGATGTCGGCAGCGATGACCAGACCCGGGCCCTGCTTGCGCAGATACATGACGACGGGCTCGTCCTGCTCCGAGGAGACGACCAGCTGCTTGATGTTGAGGATGAGGTCGGTGACGTCCTCCTTGACGCCCGGCACGGTGGTGAACTCGTGCAGGACACCGTCGACACGGATGGACGTGACAGCCGCACCCGGAATCGAGGAGAGGAGCGTGCGGCGCAGAGAGTTGCCGAGGGTGTAGCCGAAGCCCGGCTCCAGCGGCTCGATTACGAACCGGGAGCGGAACTCGTCGACGACTTCTTCGGTAAGGGACGGACGCTGAGCGATCAGCACGGGGTATTGCCTCCAGTGTTTGGCGCCCGCTATGTGACGCCGTAGACAACACGAAGGGTACGTGCGATACGGCCCCCGGAGAGACCGAACCGCCCGACCCCGCCCGACGGCCGACCAGTCGGCGGACCGAACTCCAGCTGAAGCGGAACTTGACGATCAGCTGCTGCGGGGAGTCAGTCACCCGTCAGGCGGTGAACCCTCCGTCGACGTTGATCGCCGCTCCGGTGATGTACCCGCCGTCCGTGCTTGCCAGGTGAGCGACGGTGGCGGCGATCTCGGCCGCGGCTGCATAGCGGCCCAGCGCGGTGAATCCGGCGATCGCCGCCGCGTTGGGACCGTCGGCGGGGTTGGCGTCCGTGTCGGTGGGACCGGGGTGAACCAGGTTGACGGTGATGCCGCACGGGCCGAGTTCCCGGGCCAAACCCTTGGTCATCCCGACCAGTGCCGTCTTACTCATCGCGTACAGGGCCAGGCCCGGGAAGACCGCGCGCTCCGCCACATTGCTGCCGATACTGACGATGCGTCCGCCCAGGCCCATATGACGCGCCGCTGCCTGGGACGCCACGAACGGCGCCCGGACGTTCACCGCCAGGGTGCGATCGATCTCCTCCGCACCCATGTCCTCAAGCGGGCCGACAGGGAAGGCGCCGGCGTTGTTGACCAGGACATCCAGCCTGCCGAACATCTCCACGGTCTCCTCCACCGCCGCCGTCAGCCTCTCCGAGACCGCGCTGTCGGCCCGAATCGCCAGCGCCCGGCGGCCAACGGCCTTGATCTGCTCCACCACCCCGGCCGCAAGCTCTGTGCTGTTCTCGTACGTCAGGGCCACATCGGCGCCCTCTTCGGCCAGCCGCAGCGCCACGGCAGCGCCGATCCCCCGGCTTCCGCCCGTCACCAAGACCACAGTCCCTACAAATCGGTTCATGGCGTCGAGCTTCACGCCGACCACCGCCGCACGCTGGCGCAAATCGGACCTCGTTGTAGATCTGCGAGGAGCTGGAGGCCCTGAGTACCGTTGCCGCGCGCGCGGTTGGGATGTTCACTCGCGGTAGGCGGCCGTGGCGATCTCGGCGAACGACCGGATCAGCGGGTTCGTGTCGTCCTGGTTCCACGCCACCACCACGCGGCTCGGGGCCATGTCGATCAGCGGGACCACGGCCAGTTGATCGGACGGGTCGTGCCCGAGCGGGGTCATTCCGACCGTGCCGTTCCAGAGCACGGCCTGCAGGCACTCCTGTACGGCGCGCACCACCGGGCCCGGGCGGGGCTCGCCGCCGTTCCAGTACGACTGCCAGATCGGGTCGGTGCCCTCCGGAAACTGGAACCAGTGCCGGTCGGCCAGGTCGGCCAGCTTCAGGTGGTCGCGGTCGGCCAGCGGATCGTCGGCGCGCAGTACCGCACCCACCGGGTCACTGCGCAGCTCATGCACCGTCAGACCGGTCTCGTCGAACGGCCCGCGGGTCAGGGCGACGTCGACCAGCCCGGCGCGCAGCCCGCAGGTCGGATCGGTCAAGTCCGTTTCACGGATGCGGATTTCGATGCCGGGATGCCGAAGGCGGTAGGCGGCGGCCAGCCGCGTCGCGCCCCGGTCGGTGCTGTCGCCCAGGATGCCGACGGTGATGGCCACGGCACCGGCCGCCGCGGCCACGCGCACGCGTGCCTGCTCGGCCTGGTCGAGCAGGGTACGCGCCTCGTCCAGCAACGCCGCCCCGGCCGACGTGAGCGTGACCCCCGCCGAAGAGCGGTGCAACAGCAGGGCACCGACGTCGGTCTCCAGTTGCTTGATCGCGCGGCTCAGTGGGGGTTGGCTCATGTGCAGCCGTGCGGCCGCCCGGCCGAAGTGCAGCTCCTCGGCGACCGCCACGAAATAGCGCAGCGTGCGTAGCTCCATGACCGGCGACGATACCCGTACAGTATCGGCCTTACTCAATCGGTCTTGGACGACCGGGGTACCCGGCCGCTGGAATCGGAGCATGACTGACGAACAGAGGTCCGGCGAACCGATGGCCGACCCCGCCGTATCGGTGATCGGTCCGGGCGACGGTGCACTGACCTCACGCGCGAACATTCAGGCCCCGAAGCCGGAAGGTCGTGGAGAGGAGTCGTGAATATCGCCTACTGGATCATCGCCGGCCTGCTCGCCCTCTTCTACCTCTACGGGGGTGGAGCCAAGGTGGTCCAGAGCCGTGAACAGCTCCGCCCGATGATGGCCTGGGTGGACAGCACACCGATGTCGGTCGTGAGAGCGCTCGGGGTGATCGAAGTGCTCGGTGCGATCGGGCTGATCCTCCCGCCGCTGACCGGCATCGCGCCCTGGCTGGCCCTGGCCGCGGCCATCGGCTTCGTGATCCTGCAGATCGGCGCGATCCGAGTCCACCTGAGCCGCGGGGACCGTCAGATCGCCCTCAACATCACGCTCGTTCTCACTGCGGCCGTGACCGTCTGGCTGGCGACGACATGGCTGTGACGCGAGCGGTGGTCGGCTCAGTCAGCGCTGCTGGGGTCGGCGCCGGCCGCTGACCTTCGAGGAAGGCAGGCGACCCGCTTTTGACTTACCAGTGAGAACGTCACCCTCGATGGTGACTTCGAAGGTCAGATTGAGGCGCAACGGCTTGGTGACCGCCTGCTTCCACGTGATCCGTTCGCCGTCGACGACGATGTCCTGGAGGGGCACCTCCTCGCCCAGGCCAAGAGCGACTCCAACGAGCATTTCGTCCTCTCGGCTGAGTTCGATGACGGGTTTGATGCGCCCGATGGGCGTGGCGATGGTCAGGTCCCAGACGCCTTCAATGGACATGGATGGTGCTCCCCTGCGCGAGTCGGAACGGGTGAGTGCCGGGTCGGGTGTCACATGGCTGCGGGGGCAGGGCCGTCGGCCCGCCAGGTGGTTCCGCGGCGCTCGTGTGCGAACAGTTCCTCGACGGCGTGGGCGATCTGGGGACCGATTTCGCGCTCCAGCAGGTACAGACCCAGGTCGAGGCCGGAGGTGACACCGGCGCCGGTGACCAGGTCGCCGTCGTCGACGACGCGGGCGTGCACGGCGTGAACGCCGGTGGCATCGAGCATGTCCAAGCCCAGATGGTGAGTGGTGGCGTGACGTCCCTCGATGAGTCCGGCCATGGCCAAGACGAGCGAACCGCCGCACACCGCGGCCATGGTGACCTGCGGGTTGTCCATGGCGGCCTTCAGCAGCCCGGGCAGTTCGGTGGTCAAGGTGCGTCCGAGCAGGACGGGGATGAACTCGTCCTGCTGCCACTCCGCGGCACTGCCGACGTTGGCGTCGGGCACCTCGCCCGGCGTCCCGACACGGCCGGAGGCTCCGGGCAGGAGCACGAGACCGGCGCGGGCAGGATCGAGTGTGCCGGTGGCTCGCAACATCAGGCCACCGGTGCCGCTGACAACGTCCCGGGGCCCTTCGGCCGAGACCAACTCCACGGTGACGGCGCCGCCGGAGGCCGTGCCGCCGGCATGGAGGACCTCGAAGGGAGCGATGACATCGAGCGGGTCGAAGCCGTCGAACAGAACGATCTGGACGTGCACTTGGCGTCCTTCGTAGGAGCGGGTGCCGGCCTGCTTCCGGCTTGTCCCTCGACCGTAAAAGGGGGGTACGGAAGGCAACCAGGGAGGTGAGTGACAGGTACCGACGGGATCTCGCCACGCCCCCTGCCATGCAGGGTTGTCTGCTCAGGGGCGGCGGTTCAGTCGCGCTCAGGGCTACGGAAGGCTGCACGGTAGCCGTGCGGCGTGGTCCCGGTGACGCGCTTGAAGCGCTCGCGGAGCGAATCCAGACGTCGTGCCAACTCGCGTTTCCCCACAGGGTGCGGACCGCACCGGCCGACCCCTCCCCCGCCGATAAGGATGAGCGTCGCTCCATGATTGGCTGGCCCCGGCCACCGCAAATCAATACGCAGGAGGACACCCCAGCCATGAGCAACGCGTACGCCTACGAGTACAAGGTCGTCAACTTCAGGGAATCGCTGATCGGTGACGCACTGGACAGCGACAAGCTGGAGAAGGTCCTCAACAAGCATGCCGAGGACGGTTGGGGGCTCAAAGCGATCACCGCCGCCGATGTCAAGGGCCGTATAGGCCCCGGAGCGGTCGAGGGCCTCCTCCTCACCTTCGAGCGCCCCCGCGCGTAACACCGGCGACACCACCGCGCCCGGCAGGGGCCCGCACAATCCACGGGCGATCGGCAAGAAGAGCCGCCACCACCGCCCATGACGCTACGGTGACCCCAACTGAACGGCCCCGGGGCGGACATGACCCCGGGGCCGCTCCACCGGCTGACGGGCGACCCGGCGGTGAGCACGAACAGCCTGACGGCGAGGGGAAGTCCATGGAAGCGCAGACCTGGGACGCACTGGTCGCATCGATGCAGCACGCCTACGCCACGGGCTTGAGCGAGGGGGCGGTACCCCGCCCGGTCATCATGCCGCTGGTCCGAGGCGAACTGGTCGCACTGGTCTGGGCCCGCCCCCTCAAGCCCGGAAAGGACGCGCTCACCGGCATCGCCGAACTCTCCAACATCGCCGCGGCGGCCGGCGCCGACGAAGTCGTCCTCGCCTGGGAGACCAACGACGTCGCCACCGCCTGCGAACTGCCCATCACAGGCCCGGCCCCGTGCCTGAACATGGTGCACGCCACGAAGGACGCCCACGTACTCCACCAGTTCCCCTACACCCAGCAACTCCCTGAGGGCACGGCCTCGACCGAACCCCAGTGGCTCCCCGCCCCACAACCCCAGCCGAACGGCGAACTGGTCCCCCCGATCCAGGCAGCGGTCGACTTCTCCTTCACCCCCCTCGAACTCGACCACCCCTCCCCCTTCGGCGTCACCGTCGTCCTGATGGAGGAAGACGGCTACACCGTGCGCCTGACCGAGACGTTCACCCCCTGAGCCCCAGGAACAGGTCAGGGGTTCCAGAACACGCTGGTGAAGGCTCGGTCGAAGCGCCGCGCGGTCAGGTCCTCGCGCTGGATCACCCAGTGGACGGTGGAGCTCTCCCAGCCTCGTACGTCCATGCCGACCACCCAGTCGGCCAGCAGTACCCAGTCCGAGACGTCGTCCGACACCGGTCCGTCCCACTCGCCTGCTGCCACGGCGTCCACCGCCCTGGACACGGCGTTGCCGACCGGGTCGAGTTCGATGGCCTCCTCGTCGGCGTATCCCCCGATCTGGAAGGGCCCCTCGGGGGCTATGTCGGCACGGATACTCTCCCAGACCGCGACGAGCTCCGCGGAACGGGGATGCCCGGGAAGCGGCCCGAACCTCGGCTCGCCGGACTGTTCGACCATGTGATGGCAGGGCAGCGACACATGGGCCGTCGCCCGCAGCGGCCCCTGCGGGAACTCCTCGAGCATCGCCTCGTTCTCCTCCCAGCCGAAGGAGTCCCAGGCGAGCTTGTCCCGTTCCACCACGGCCGTGCCGACGGGGAGGTACACGACACTGCCATTGGATTCGCAGCCGTCGCTCTCGGGGAAGGCGAAGAACAGCAGCTGGCCGTCGGGAGGCAGGGGCAGGTCCGTCATGTCGGCGGGCAGAGCCGCGAGGTCGATGGTGGCGACGTAGGGGTGCTCGGGGTCCGGGGTGTCGGCCGGAAGCAGGAGCGGGCCGCCGAACCGGCCCACGATCGGGCCGTCCCCGTCCCGTGTCAGCGTCGCGCAGGGTCGGGCGGTGGTCAGCCATCGCTCTACGTCGTCGGCCGGTATGCCCTCCGCGATCGCCTTGTCACGGAAGGGATTTAAGCGGTCCCGCATCTCAGGAGTCATGCGCAAACCCTAGAGGGAGGGACTGACACAGCGGCTTCGAACCCGTGGCGGGCCGCCGAGGAGCCGCCTGGAACGGAGTGAAGGGCCGTGCAGGGTATTCCGTCGTACACCCTTTGGGGAGGCTGCTGCCAGAGTCGGGGTAGTGGGCTGTACGGCAGACGGCATGCGGGCATCCCTCATCGAGTCTGGATCCACCGCCAACCCGCAGCGACCATCCCAGAGCCCATGGCCGCGGCGGCACCGCGCACCGCAGCGAACATCGCCGCCCTGACTAGGCGCCGCCTCGTGGACCTGCCTGCCATCCACCCCACCTCCTTGACCAAGCGCCGGCCGCACTGCGGCCTCTTCAGCTATTGACGCGCTCGTCGGCGCTCAATGGCAGCGATGTCGGATGACGTCGGAAAAACCGGAGTCTCGGGCCACACACTGCTTTTCCGAGTCGGAATTTCCGACGGGGGCTCGGAGGGGGAAGCTTGTGGTTGCCCGGCGTTCGCCCTCCGATTCGGCTCCTGAGGTTCTGATAGCGCTGAGGGCTCTGTGGCAGGCTGCGCAGGAGCGCCTGGGCACGGCCGGTTCCCGGCTCACCCTCACTAGAGCCAGCCGTGCCACCGGCGTACCTGTGGCTACCGTGAGCGACTGGTTGCGTGGCAACCATCTGCCGCGCGAGGCGGACGAGTTACTGAAAGTCGTTGATCAGCTGGCTGAATGGGCCGGGCAGACGCCACCTTCACATGTCCGCTGGCGACGTCTACTCGAAGCGGCTGGTCAGAGGGCAACCTCGTCGGCGTCGCCAGGCGTCTCATCGTCCGGCCAGGCTTCCACTGTTGCCGCTCTGGGGGATCGACTGACGGCCGCGTTCGCTGAGCAACACGTGCGTATCGACGCGATGTGTCTGAACGGACAGTCACTGTCTATTGCCATGGGGCGTCCCATTCACGCCATCCATACTGGTGATGTCCGCCCCGAACGGATCAGCCTGCGGGTCATGCTCCCCAGCCGCGACATCGACCTGGCCTTTCCCTGCGCCGCATCCGTCGACGAAGACCAGCCGCAAATCGTGCACCGACGGTGGTTGTCACAACGCAACGCTCACGGACAGTCCGTGAGTGCTGCCTTACGATCACTGCGCGACACACACGACATCGACGTTGAGGTCAGCTACCGAGCCTTACCCTTTACCCCCATGGCCAAGCTCTACCTGGTGAACGGCAAAGAGGCTCTCTTCTCCTACTACACCATCGTGCGTCGGCAAGCAGAGATCGAACAGCGCCCGATCGAGGTGTTCGACCCAAGTCCCATGGGGTTGGTTCGGCTGTTTGGTACCGACAGCACCAGCGATGACACGGCGTTCGTCAAACAGTCCCAGCTCTGGTTCGACTCCCTGTGGGAGTCTGTCACCACCGACCTCACCTTTAGTAGCTGAGCCTGCAGAGTGGAGGCTTCGGATGCTCGTACCGGACCGAAGCCGAGCACTCCGTGTCAGCCCCAGCCCAGCTCGTGAAGGCGTTCGTCGTCGATTCCGAAGTGGTGAGCGATCTCGTGGATCACGGTCACGGCGACCTCGTGCACCACGTCTTCCGTGGTCTCGCAGAAACGCAGCGTCGGTCCCATGTAGATCGAGATGCGGTCGGGGAGTACTCCCGCGTACCACTCGCCACGGTCCGTGAGCGGGGTGCCTTCGTAGAGGCCCAGTAGCTCGGGGTCATCGGCTGGGGGTTCGTCCTCCACGAACACGGCAACGTTGTCCATGACCCGGGTCAGTTCCGGCGGGATCTGGTCCAGGGCCTGGCTCACGAGTTCCTCGAACGCGTCGCGTGTCATCTCCAGCGCAGAGCCATTGTCAGGGACGAGGCGTCTGTGGCGGAGACACGGAGGGCTCTTGTCTCTGTTGGGGGGAGATAGCCGGTGGCTCCTGTCCATGGATCCGTCCGCTCTCTCAGGGAAGAGCGCGCGGGCGCACGTTGGCGAGCATCAGCTTGGGAAGCTGCGGGGCTCTGGGACCTACCGGGCCGCTGACCTGTGCGAACGGGTGGTCAGCGTCCTCGTTGGTCACGGCGGCTTTCACCGTGATTCCCCGCTGTTCCCCGCTCGATCCGGTGTGCTTGTGGTGCGCCCGAACTCACGACCTCTTCGTCCCGAACTACCGGCGGGACAGTCGTTGATGCCATTCGGGCCGATCACTCGGGGGATGCAGGCGTGCGACGCATGGTGGTCGTCACGGTTGCTGTGCTTCTCTGCAGTACCGCAGCCTGATGCCTGAACCCGGTTGCTGTAAGTGATCTGGACCGCTACGCGCCCGGAGGCCGGTACTGGACTTGCTCGGCTTTGCGCAGGGCATCCATGGTTTCTTCGACGGTCAGGAGAACAGTCGTCTCAAACGAGCTGAGCGCGCCGCCTCCACTGATCGCCAGGCCAACCGCGGCCATGGACACGTTGTCGGGGGCCTCCCACAGGTTGTAGCCGTCGTGGGTGCCGAAGGCGTACCAGAAGCCGTGGAGCTTCCCGCCGACGGACTCGATGTACGACTGAGCGGCCTTTGCGCGGTCTTCGGGGTGGCCGATCAGCCTCGCCCAAGTCTCCGGCGTGTAGCTGAACCTCGATAGATAGAGCGGCATCATGTCTCCCTTTCGTTCCGTCAAGGGATGCCCCCGCGGGGCAGGAAACGCGCCGGAGGCGGCCCGCGTATCCCCCGAACGGCCGGAGACGATGACCGGCACGGTCATAGCCGCCGGGTGAGCGATGCACCCGGCGGAGCCATGCTCCAGAGCTCTGGATCGGCCGCGGGGTGGTGTGTCAGGCGCCGGGTGCCCGGTACTCCACCTTCTGGCGGACCGCCTCGTCGATCTCCGAGGGTGTCAGCAGCACGACCGTGCTCGTGCGAACGCCACCGGCCGCCGACGTGACCAGACCCATGGCGGCGGCGGACGTGTTGCCCGGCAGCTCCACCGTGACGTAGACGTCCTCCTCGCCGAATGCCCAGTACATCGATTCAAGCTGGCCTCCCAGGCTTTGGACCATGCGTTCGACGACCTCGCGGCGCCCAGCGGCGCCCTCTTTGAGCAAGCCCTTCAGTCCATCCACGGTCAACCTGACCCTGAAGAGATACTTCGGCATGGGTTTCCACCTTTCGCCTACTTCTCTGCAATCCCCCTTATCCGAATCCTCCTTCTGCTCCGCGTCCACCGTCGCGAGGACCGCCGCCATACGGCTTACGCCCTGGCCGAGACGGTGTCGAAACGATGGCGGCGTAACCGCGCTCTGGGCTTGGGAAGCTAAGGGCTTTTAGGGCTTGCTCCTGGGCTGACCTGCGGGGGACATGGAACAGCGGCCGAGCGGCTGCTGCCTCGTTTCCCCGCTGTTCCCCGTGGTTGTCCGCGAGATCTGGCACGTATCTGGCACGTCTATTTGATGCATGGCCAGTCGCTAGCCAAGCGCGCGAGTTCTACTCGTACATGGTCGCTGCCCGTGGAGCCCGTGCAAAGAAGTTCCAGTCGCCGTTCGGGGGCAACTCGCGGCCGGCATTGCTGTACCAGCCGTCGGCGTCGTCGATCCATGCAGCCAGGGCCTCCAGGAACCCAGCGAGGTCCTGGTTCTCCCACGAGTCGTCCTCCTCGGCTTGGCTGCGCCTGGCCCGCTCGCCCATCGGCACACCGAACATCATGAACTCCTCGTGCCTTCGTGCGAGCCGCCATCGCCGCGAGTCCGGGGAACCGTGGTGCTCGGACACGGTGATCCGCGCACAGCCCAGCCGGTCGGCCCACTCCGCCATGTCCAGGGCAGCGGCATAGCGGTCCGCCATGGCCGTCCCGGCCAATGACCCTCTCATAACC
Organism: Streptomyces sp. JLBG701; assembly: GCF_058544905.1. Taxonomy (NCBI): domain Bacteria; kingdom Bacillati; phylum Actinomycetota; class Actinomycetes; order Kitasatosporales; family Streptomycetaceae; genus Streptomyces; species Streptomyces sp. JLBG701. The sequence goes on along the minus strand of NZ_CM178588.1, from coordinate 10,873,027 downwards.
GACGCATGCTCAGGACGCCTGTCCGCCGTAGTAGTAGTCGGCGGGGCCGTCGGGCAGCGAGTACGGGTCCCTGGGAGTCTCCTTCCGGGAAGTGTGCAGGCGGGCGTAGGTTCCGCGCAGGGCGAGGAGTTCGTCGTGGCGTCCCGTTTCGGTGATGCGGCCCTGGTCGATGACGAGGATGCGGTCGGCGTCGGGTGCCAGGTCAAGGTCGTGTGTGATGACGATGGTGGTGCGGCCGGCCATCAGGCGGCGCAGCGGCTCGACGATGCGGCGGGCGGCGATCGCGTCCAATCCGGTCGTCGGTTCGTCGAGGACGAGGACCGGCGCGTCGCGCAGTACGGCCCGGGCGATGGCGAGGCGCTGCATCTGACCGCCGGACAAGCGTGCGGAGTTGGGGTCGACCCGGGTGTCGTAGCCGTCGGGGAGCGCCGTGATGAAGTCGTGCGCGTCGGCCGTGCGGGCCGCCTCCTCTATGGCGTGGTCGCTGGCGCCGGGCCGGCCGCAGGCGATGTTGGCGCGGACCGTGTCGTGCAGGACCAGAGTCTCCTGCGGGAGAAGGGCGACGTACTCGCGCAGCCGTTCCAGCGGGAAGGCGTTCAGCGGGGTGCCGTCCAGGAGGACGGAGCCGGAGTCGGGGTCGTAGAAGCGCAACAGGAGTTTGGAGAGGGTGGACTTGCCGGCGCCGCTCGGCCCGGTGATGATCACCAGTTCGCCCGGTTGGACGATGAAGGACAGCTCTTGGAGTGCCGCCGTGTCGGTGCCCGGGTAGCGGAAGGACACATCGCGTACCTCTACGGTGCCATCGGGGCGCCCGATCCCGGTGTGCGCGGGGGCGGCCGAGTCGGTGACGGCGGGCCGGGCGTTGAGCACCTCGATGAGCCGTTCGGCGCCGGCTGTGGCGGCGGTGACGAGGAGGCCCAGTTGGGCGAGGCTGCGGATGGGCGGGTAGAGGTAGCTCAAGAGGGCGGCGAACGCGAGCAGTTGGCCGAGCGTCATCTGACCGGCGGAGATCTCCCACACGCCGATGCCGATCACGGCCAGGACGCAGATTGTTTCGATGACCTGGACCAGTTGCCCGTACGCCTGGTTGAGGCGGGCCGAGCGCACGGAGGCACGGAACCACGCCGTCGCCTCCTGCTTCAGCCGGCGGCGCTCGGCGTCCTGGCGGCCGTACGCCTGGGTGAGGACGAGGTTGCCGAGTGACTCCTCCACCACGGAGGTGACCGCGCCGTCCGCCACCCGGCCTTCCCGGGCTACGGACTTGACGCCGGCGGAGAACCTCCGTGCGGCCAGCCAGAACAGCGGGGCGAGGGCGAAGGTGACCGCCGCGAGATCCCACTGCAGCCAGAACGCGGCTGCCGCGTAGAAGACGGCGCTGAACAACGCGGAGGCGGTGCCGATGAGCCCGGAGACGGCCATCTGCTCGATGGCCTCGATGTCACCGGTCAGCCGGGAGAGCAGATCGCCCTGACGGTGACGCTGGAAGAAGTGCGGGGGCAGTTTCTGCACGTGGTCGAAGACGTGCTCGCGCAGCCGCATCACGAACCGCTCCGACGCCCACACGGAGAGGGAGCCGCCCGCGTAGCCGATGACCGCGCCCACCACGGCGATGCCGAGCCACTGGGCGGCGGGGGTCCAGAAGGCGTCCAGTGAACCGTTCTGCAGCGCGTTGTCGGTGAGATCACCGAAGAGCAGGATGGCGGCCGTCTCGGCGAGCGCGCCGAGCACGGTGCACAGCCAGACAGCCACGAGCCAGCGCCGCAACCCCTTGGTCATGGGCCAGAAGCGGCGGAACGCGGTGCGGGCGGGTACGGAGGGGGTGCGGGTGGCGTACGGGTCGTCGTACGCGTCGTCCGGTTCTTCGTCGTCGCCGAACCTGCCGTGCCCCTCGTACTGATCGTACGATTCGTAGCCTTCGAAGCCCTCGCCCTTTTCCGAGTTCCCGGGCGGGCGGTCGTCGTCCGGTGGCGCATTTTCGCGTGCCCGGACAATAGGAAACCCGTACGCGGACAATTCAATGCCCGGCGGGACGCTTCGAGGATGGTCAATCCCTGAATAACCCTTGGTCGCGCGCATTTTTCTCCTGTGCTGCATGACCAGGAGCACGCTTCGAATACGTTACGAACCGAGCTCCCGCAGTTTCCGGGACTTTGCCCGATCGCCAGGTGTTTCCGGGGAGATCCACAGTCCGCGCACAGCGCTGCGGAGCGGATCGGACATGCCGGGAGGGTCGGTGGTGCACCACCGACCCTCCCTCGTGAGCAGGGCTTTTACGTCAGTTGCCGGCCCTGGGCGGCACGGGCTCCCCGGGACGCGGGCGGCGACGGCGCGCCTGCTGTGCCTGCTGCGGGGGCGGCGGGAACTGATCGGCGTTCGGGTCCGCGTTCGCGTTCCGCCGGGGGGTAAGCGGGGCAACAACCCTGAAGCTCATACTGACTCCTTCTGAGTTTCCAGTACTGCACGGGAAGGGAATTCCGCACGGACGGAGAGGTGATCAGAGACATCGTCCTGAGCAACCCCGCCGCTCGATGAAAGGAAACTTAACACAGCCCCGTGCGACCTAAGTTGAAATCTCAGAATTCAATTCCCATGTACATGCTGTGAAAACCTTGGTAATTCCTGGGTTTCGATTCCACTCAGCGGTAGCAGCTTGTCATGCCCCGGTGCCAGGGGCAGGCAATGCCCGCGAAGCCGCCGCCCGCGACGACATCGATGCTGAGCGTGTCCCCGCCGCGCAGTACCTGCTGGTCCTTGACCAGGCCGTCGGTGCCGTCCCGGATGGTTTCGACCAGCCACTGTCCGGGGCCGATGGTCAGCGGTACGTCGGCCGTGTGGGCGGCGCCGGCGTACACCCCTCCCAGGAACCAGCGGTCGCCGCTGCGTCGGGCGAGGGCCGCCTCCTGGCCGGGTACACCGGCGAGCAGCCGGGTGTCCTCCCAGGCGGCGGGGACCTGGTCGAAGAAGTCCCGGGCGAGCGGCCGGGCGTCGTAGGACTCGGGGGTGCCCGCGAACATCTGCAGGCCCGACTCGTAGACGACGGTGAGGCCGACCTCGGCCGCGTCGGAGTTGGGGCGCAGGCCCACGCGTTGGAAGGCGCCGGGGGTGAAGTCCATGGAGCCGATGACGTTGCGGGTGAAGGGGAGGGTGGTGAGGTGGGCGGAGGTGTTGGTGCGCTTCTCCTCGCCGCCGACGCCTTCCAGGGTCATGACCTGGGGCCAGGTGCGCTGGATGCCCTTGGGGACGGTGGAGCCGTGGAAGTCGACCATGAGGTGGTGGGCGGCCGTCTCCGCGAGGATGGCGTCGTACCACTGGAGCATGGACTGCGCCTCGGAGTTCATGAAGTCGATCTTGACGCCCTTGACGCCCCACTGCTCCAGGGTGGGCAGCCACTGGGCGCGTTCTTCGGGTGTGTCGAGGTCGCGCTGGTGGATCCAGACGATGATCCCGACGCCCTTGGCGCGCGCGTAATCGACAAGCTCCGGCATCCAGCTGTTGGTCTGCCAGTTCGGGTCGGTGGTGTCCCACTCGTCCGTCTTGAAATACCAGCCCGCGTCGACGGCCTCGTAGGGCCAGTGCCGCTCGGCGGCGTAGTCGACGTAGGCCTTCTGAGCCGTGAGGCTCTGGCCTGCCGCGCGGCCGCCGGCGAGCCAGGTCCACAGCACGGTGCCGGGCCGGATCCAGGAGGTGTCGGCGACCTCGGAGGCGGGTGCGAGGTCGTCGGTGAAGGTGGAACGGGTCACGGTGGCGAGGTCGCCGGCGATCACGGCCCGCCAGGGGGTGGCGAGGGGGCCGTCGGTGTGGATCCGGTCGTCGGCGAGTGCGATCCGGTAGGTGCCGGTGCCCTGTTCGTGGGCGAGCCGTGAGCCGGAGTAGCTACCGGTCAGGTCGGACTCGGCGAGCAGGGTGTAGCCGCCGTCGGTCGCGAACAGCGCCTGGTCGGAGTAGGCGCCGGTGGGGGCGGTCGCGGCGGTGTACTGATTGAACTGGCCCTCGTTGTCGACCCGGTAGGTGCTGAGCCACGCGCCCGCGTCCGGCGGCAGGTTGAACGCGGAGGTCTCGCCGAGCACGTCGCCGTACCCGGAGGGCACAACGTACCGGTAGGCGACTCCGTCGGCGGAAGCACGGACGACGAGGTCGAGACGGGCGCCGGCGGGGGTGGCGTACGACAGGCGCGTTTCGTTCATGCGGACCCGGCGTTCCAGTCGTTTGCCGGACTTCGTCCGGTACCGCTCGTCGACCAGCCGGTCCTTGCGGTACAGGAAGCGCAAGTTCTGGGAGAAGTCGGCCTGTTCGGTGACGATACCGACGGGCGACGGTTCGATGACGGTGCGGCCGTCGCGGGACACCGACAGGCTGAGCGTGCCGGTGGTGTCGTCCAGGGAAATCTGCGCGCGCGGTGCGTGCGCTGTCGCGGAGACGGCCCAGACATGGTCGTTCTGCTCGGCCCGTGCGGGCGCGGTCGTGCAGAGTGTGGCCGCCAGCCCGGCGCAGAGCGCGGCGACCGCTGTTCTGAGGGGAACAGCCATGAAAACCCTCCCTGTTCATGAGGTGGGGTGGTGTGGGTGGCCGAACGGGCGATCTCTACGGCAGTCCCCAGGCGGCGCCCGGTTCGCTGACGGCGACGGGTGCGATGACGAGGTCGGGCCGGGAGCCGGAGTGGACGAGTACCTCGCGCCCCCGGGGCAGGTCGATGGCGAGAGTGCCGTCGCCGAGGTCCTGGGTGCGGGCCGGGGTGCCGTCGTCCAGCAGGACCGTCACGGTCCCGCTGAGGCCGTGCCGGAGTTGGAGCGGCTCGCCCGCCAGGCTCCTGATCCGGATGAACCGAGTCTCCCCCGCCTTGCGCACGGCACTGACCAGGAAGGCGCCCTGGGTACGGAAGTTGTGCAGGGTGACGTCCGCCCAGGCGGTCGGAACGGCCGGGAAGACGCGGATCACGCCGCCCCAGCTCTGGCAGAACATGTCGTGCAGGGACTGCGAGGCGGACAGCGGGGTCTCGATGACCGGACCGGCCTCGGTGTAGTGCGTGTTGGGCCGGCAGGGGTAGCGGGTGGTGGTGTCGAAGAACTTCCGCAGGTACCCGATCGCGGTGTCGCCGTCGCCGGTCATCGCGTACATCGAGGCGGCCCCGGTGTAGCTGTAGCCCCGGTGGGCGCCGGTCAGCGCGTGCCAGCGGACCACCGACTTCGTGATCAGGTCGCGGCTTTCGGGCTGGTCCCAGTTGACGAGGTACAGCGGGTAGACCATCAGGAGGTGCGAGTAGTGACGGTGGGACTGGGCGTACGGCGTGTCGGCTCCGATCATGAAGCCGTTGTCGTCGACCGGGTACGGCGTGAGCCTGGCCAGTACCTCCTGCCAGCGCGGGATCAACTCGTCGTCGATGCCGAGGAGTTCGGCCGACTCGATGAGCGTCTGGCAGCCCCAGCGGATCAGGGCCAGGTCGTAGTTGGTGTCCTGCGGCGGCACGACGGGGTATTCGGGCGAGAGGGTGCTCGGCAGGTGGAGCTTGCCGTCGCTGCCCGGGGTGAGGAAGTGCAGGTAGTAGTTGATCGCCCGGCGCAGTACCGGATAGATCGTGTCGCGTAAGAGGGCCTTGTCCATGGAGTGCTGGTAGGTCAGCCACACGTTGTGGAGCGCCCAGGTGAGGTCGCCGGTCTCGGCGCCGGTGCCCGGCTCCCCCACCGCCCGGTTGGCGAACATGTCGGAGCTACGGCCGATTCCTGAGCTGTCGGCGCGGTAGGCGGCTGGCACGTTGGCGATGAGCTGTTCCTGGCTCTGCCGCAGTGTGGTGGCGAGCGCGTCGAGTTCGGGGTGGTTGAAGCCGTGGATGAGCCAGTACTCCAACTGGACGTTGAGGTTCCACCAGACCGCCGGCCAGGGCGTGGGCTCCAGCCACGGCCCCGAAGTGGCCATGACGGGGCCGCCCGCGCGGCTCGCGGAGGCGACCTTGTAGAGCTGGATCCAGTGGAAGCTCTGCAGCCGCTGGTCGGGGAAGGAGACGAAGCTCTTCTGGTAGAAGGCGTGCCACCAGCGCGTGTGCCGTCGCCTGAGGGTGTCGTACGACCTCACGCGCCGCAGCTTGCGCAGCGAGTCGGTCTCGGCGGCTGTGTCGGAGGGCGAGCTGTGGCCGACACTGAGCAGCAGGTCGTCGCCGGTGCGGTGGTACGCGGTGGCGGTCTGGCCGCCGGTGAGGGGCTGGAGCACCTGCTCGGTGCCGTCGGCGGAAGTCCGCGTGGTCCAGGGCGGGTTGGCGGTGTAGCCGGCGGGTGGAGCTTCGCTGATCTTCCGGGGGCTGATGGCCTCCTCGGGGTGGAAGGTCCAGGTGGCCTGTTCGCCGCCGTCGGCTGTCACCCGTACGGCCAGGACCTCGTCGTGGATGAGGGCGGCGAGGGTGAGTGTGCCCGCGGTGGTGGTGACGGTTCCGGTGAGTTCGGCGTTCCACAGGCTCAGTCGCCAGTCGACGGCGGTGATGGTGCCGGCCGGTTCGAGCGTGAGGTGCCCTACCGGTAGCCGGCAGGTGCCCCAGCCGCTGCCGAACTCGGGCCGGTGGTCCTGGACATGGCCGTGCTGGACGGTGAAGCGGACCTGGTTCGCGCCCGGTTCCTGGTAGACCATGCTGCCGAGCAGCCCGTCGCCGAGGAACGGGCCCTCGTACCAGAGGGTCGGCAGCCTGGTCCACAACAGGTCCTGGCCGCGCAGGAATCTCTCCCAGGCGCCGTCGGTGGTCATGGTGTCGCGGAGTCTCCAGGGGTGTCTGCCGTCGCTTTCGGTGGACACCGTCTGTTCGTGCTGCTCGGCGTGGGCCGTGCCCGGCAGGGCTGCGGCTGCCGCTCCGCCCAGTGCGGTGCCGAGTACGGCTCTGCGGGGCACCTTCGAGTGTTTCTCCGGCTGTGAGGTCATCATCGTCCTCCAGACCTGACGGATCATCGATACATCGGGTGTATCGGCGAACCTAAGCGCGCTTCGTGTACCTGTCAATTACTCTGACGGTTGCGAAATCGGGCTCACTACAGGTGGATAGCAGATAGATTCGGACGCCACGCCTAACGCCACACCCCGCCCGAAGCCCTCAACTCATCCGATGTATAGGGGTGGTCTACGCAAGGGGCACCAGGCAGGTTCGGGCCACCCCGCTACAGGTCTGGGCAACTACCGACACCGGTGCTGTGGTGCCCATGCCAGCTTCTTTCTCACACCGGAGGAGTGCCAGCATCGTGCGACATCTCGTGGCCGCCGCATCGGTCCTGACGCTGTTCGTCAGACCATCCGCTGCCGGAGCACCCCCGCCCCCAGCTCACCCGGCCCGACTGGGCCAATCTCAACGGGATCTGAGACTTCGCGGTGACCGCTCGTGACGCCGGGCTAGCTGGCGACGTTCGGTAAGCGTATCCGGGTGCCCTTCGCACCGGAGTCCGCGCTCTCGACCCGGGCGTCGCCGGAGGCCTTGAGGCGCGCCATGCGCCACAGGCCCCGCAGGTCGTCCCTGGCGGTGCTCACCACGTCCACCCGGGTGTCGACGTCCTCGACCCAGTCGACCGGTACCTCGTGGACGCGCAGTCCGTTGTGCTCGGCAAGCAGCAGCAGCTCGGTGTCAAAGAACCACGCGTCGACGAACTCGCGGCGTGGGCCGCGCACCGTGCGCGCGCCGGGAGCCGGCCGGGAGCCGATCGCGAGGTCCGAGTGCCCGCTGGCCAGCGGTGCGACGAGCGGGAGCAGCCCGTCCAGGCCGGTGGACAGGTCCACGTCCATGTACGCCACGATGTCCGCGTCGCTGGCACCCCAGACGGTGCGCAGTGCGAGCCCGCGGCCCTTGCGGTCCAGGTGGACGACGCCGACGCCGGGCAGCTCGTCCGCGAGGCGGCGGGCGGTGGTGAGGGTCTGGTCGGTGCTGGCGTTGTCGGCGACGGTGATCCGCCAGGGGAAAAGGAAGCCCGCGCGCTCAGGCGGGCGTGGAGCGTGCGCAGGCAGCCGGGCAGGGCCCGTTCCTCGTTGTAGACCGGCACGACGATGTCCACCGTCGCGTTACCGGCGTGCGGGAGCACAGAGCGCTCGGCGGGCTGGAACTCGGCCGGACGCTCCGTGCGGACGGCGGATGCGGTGAGGTGGGGGTGGGAGTCCTGGCTTCCTCAGGCATGAGGGGACGGCAGACTGCGGCTCACAGGCCCTGATCCAGGGCCGCGACCTCACTGTTGCCGCCTCGACTGTGGGGGTGGGGGGAGAATGCAGGGAACTGACGGTGAGTCAGATCAATGGCCGAAATCGTTCCCGCAGTTCACTGTGAGCACGACCGCATCACGGCGTTCCGGAGTTCACCGACACCTTTGATCGAGGCGACCACCTTCATTCCCGGATGGAGGCACATCCCGGGTTCGCGGCCGGTGCGCGAGGCGGCCGGCGTTCCGGTCGTGATCAGGTCTCCGGGCAGCAGAGTGACGACGGTACTGACGTGGGCGATGACCGTGGCGACGTCGAATATCAGCTCCGAGGTGTTCGCCTTCTGTCTGACTCGTCCGTCGACGAGGCCGTTCATCGTCAGGCCACGACCACCCATCGGTGCGTCCTCGATGGTGACGAGGGCGGGCCCCACAGCGGTGGCGACGGCTGGAGACGGCCCGGCGTCGAGGACACCGCCCGGGCGACTTCGTACGGTGACGTCGTTGACCACGGTGTAGCCGGCGACGTGGCTCAGGGCGGTTTCGGCCGTGACCCCACGGGCCCGGCGCCCGATCACCAGGCCCAGCGCCACGCCCCAGTCCACGTCCTGTTCCTCGGACGGCAGGCAGATGTCGTCGTGGGCACCTACGACACGGCGGCCGTCCCGCACGCGGAACTCCGGAACGGCCGGGATGGGCCGCCCCGTCTCCCGGGCACGGGCCGCGTAGCCGGGATCGACGCTGACGACCTTGCCCGGCCGGACGATCAGTGGCGCGTACGAGACATCGTCCAGTCTGTGACGCTCTCCGGTCTCGGCGGCGGCCCGTTCCCGCCAGCCGTCGCCGGACGCGATCAGCGCTCCGACGTCCCGGTACGGCAGCACCACGCAGTGCTTCTTCTGCAGACGCGCGGCGGCCGTGCGGTCTCGTCCCAGTCGTACGGTGCTGAGCTTCACCGGTGGAACTCCTTCGGTAGGGAGAACGGACAAGGGGCCGCGTCAGGTGCTGGAGGCCGGAATGGGCAGCGGTGGGTCCGCCCGTTCCCCGGGGCATCGGGTGAACTCGGTGGCGGGACGGTACGGCAGGAGCAGGCGGAAGGTGCAGCCCTCGCCCGGCCGAGTGTCGAGCTCCAGACGCCCGCCGTTGGCCTCCGCGGCGCTGGCGGCGATCGCCAGTCCCAGGCCGGAGCCCGCCACGGCCCGCGCGGCGGAGTCGGCGCGGTAGAAGCGCTCGAAGACCCGCCGCGCGTCCGGCGCGGCGAGGCCGGCCCCTTCGTCGGCCACCTCGACGGCACAGACACGGATGCCTGGGGCCAGCGGTGGGTTGACGCTCGTACGGCCCGGCACATCCGTGCCCTGACCGTGCGGGCGGACGCGGAAGGTGCCGACGCGCACCTGGATCCGTGTCCCGGGCGGGGTGTGGAGGCAGGCGTTGGTCAGAAGGTTCGTCAGGACCTGCGCCAGCTGATGAGGATCACCGACGGCATCCACGACGTCCAGCGCGGCCTCGTCACCGGAGTCGTCCCGGCTGTCCGTGAGGGCACCGAGGCCGATACCGCGATCGGGATGGCGTACGGCGACGGCAGCGATGCTGTCGGCGGCCAGCGAGAGCAGGTCGACGGACTGCCATCGCGTCGCGGGCAGGTCCCCCAGCCTGGCCAACTGGGACAGGCTGTCGACGAGACGGCTCATGCGCTCGGCGTTCCGCACGATCAGCTGCTGCGCCTCCTGGCGTCGCTCCGGACTCATCCCCGGTTCCTGTTCGAGCAGTTCGGCGAAGCCCTGCAGCGAGGTGAGCGGCGTGCGCAGTTCGTGGCCGGCATCCCCCAGAAAGTGGCGCAGCCGCTGTTCGGACGCCTCGGCCCGGTGCAGGGCGGCCCGCAACCGGTCGAGCATGGTGTTCAACGCGCGGCTGAGGTGACCGACCTCGGTGGCCACGTGCCGGTCCGGAACACTCAGCTGCAGTTCACCATCGGCGATGCGTCGGGCGGTGCGCTCGACACGAGCCAGCGGCCGCAGTCCCAGTCGCACGACAAGATTACCGAAGACGATGACGCCGGCCGCGACGGCCGCTCCCACAACGAGGCTGAACCACAGCATCCTGGAGGTCGCGTCGTCCACCTCTCTCAGAGGCAGCGCCACCACGACCCTGGTGCCGTCGGTGCCGGTTCGGGCGATCACTCGCCAGGTGCTGCCGCCATCGGTCGCGGCGACCGTGGTGGGCCGGCCGTTCTTCAGGCCGAGGGCCGACTCCGCTCGCGGCAGCCGTGGCCCGCCACTGCCCCCGCTACCGTTCAGCGACGTGGCCAATCTGTGACCGCCGCTGTCGTAGAAATACACCCGGTAGTCCGAGGGGAGCGTGTCTTTCCCGGCGGGCTCCCCTGCTGCTGTCCGGCCGTTGGCCGCGTCCTGGTAGAGCTGGGGCACTGGCTGGAAACGGGTGAGCCTGCCGTCGACCTGGTCGGTCAGCCACGTGTGGAGCAGGGCGAGCCCCGCGGCCTGGCAGAGCAGCACCGCCGAGGTGGCCAGCAGGGTGGCCCCGAGAACAAGCCGGGCCCGGAGCGAACGCGGCTTCAGTCGCCGCAGCCAGGGCCTCACAGCGCCGCCGCTCCCCGGCCGTGGTGTTCGGCCCGCAGACAGTAACCGACGCCGCGGATCGTCTGGATGAGCTGAGGTTCGAACCGGTCTATCTTGCGCCGCAGATTGCGTACGTAGGTGTCGACGATGCGGGCGTCGCCCGCGAAGTCGTAGTGCCAGACCTGGGACAGGATCTCCTTCTTGCCCACCACACGTTCGGGCTGGGTCAGCAGACAGACCAGCAGCCGGAACTCGGTGGGTGACAGCTGGATGGGCAGGCCGGCCCGCCGCACATCGTGGGTCTGCTCGTCCAGGTCCAGATCCGCGTACCGCAGCGGCACCCGCTTGGTCCCGCCGCCCGGTGGCATGTCGCTGCGGCGCAGGATGGCGCGGATACGCAGCAGCACCTCCTGTACGTGGAACGGCTTCGTGACGTAGTCGTCGCCACCGGAGCTGAGGCCGATGATGCGGTCCTCGACGTCGGTACGGGCCGTCAGGAACAACACGGGTGTGTAGACGCCCTCCGCTCGAAGGTGCCGGGTCACCTCGAAGCCGTCGGTGTCGGGGAGACCGACGTCCAGCACGATCAGATCAGGCTGGCCGCGGCCCGCTTCGAACATGGCCCTCTGGCCGGTGTCGGCGGTGCTCACCGCGTATCCGGCGGCATGAAGGGCTGAGGTGAGCAGGGTGCGGATGCTGGGGTCGTCCTCGACGACGAGCACGGTGTGCCTGGGCTTCGCGGGCCCTGACGGCGCGATGGGCATGGAAGTTCCTTCGCTGGTACGGGGTTCGAGGTGCACCGAGAGCCCGGACGGCGTCCCACGGGGAACGCCGTCCGGGCCCCGGAGATCAGCCGGTCACCTCCTTGTCCTTCGCCAGCGCCTCGGAGCGCTCGGTGACCGTCTTGCGCAGCTTCTCGACAGCGGAGTTCAGTTCCTCGCCGTCGGCGCCGGCCTGCCGGGCCTGTTCGGCGATGCCGTCCAGGTCCTTCAGGGCGGTGCCGGAGCCGTAGAACTTCTCGTACAGCTCCTTGTACGCCTTCTTGTAGACGGAATCGAAGGCGTCCGAGTCCAGGAAGCGATCCTTCAGAGGGTGGCCCATCATGCTGCCGAACCCACCGGCTTGGCCTTGATCGCCCTGGCCGTTCTGGTCGCCGCCTGCCGCGCCGCCCGGCATGCCCGACGGCATTCCTTCCGGCATTCCTTCCGGCATTCCTTCTGGCATTCCTTCTGGCATGTCCGATGGCATTCCCTGGGGCATCCCAGACGGCACTCCCTCCGGCAGGTTCTCGGGCATCCCTGACGGCGCCCCGGAGGGCGTGTTCTGCTCGCTCTGGCCGCCTGTGCCCTGGCCGCCTTGCTCGCCCTGCCCATTGGCGGTGCCTTCGCCGCCACCGAAGGCACCGCCGATGCTTATCTCATCGTCAGGCCCCGACGTCGCGTCGCCGGTGAAGGTGAGGTTGTAGTCCCAGCCCAGGACCGAGAACTTCTTGGTGTCCAGGTCGTAATAGAGCATGTAGTTCTTGCCCGGGCCGGCCATGTCGTCGAAGTTCAGCAGCAGGTTCTGCGCGGCGAGGTACGTGGCCAGGGACTCTACGTCCACGTACTGGTCGAGCTCCTCCTCGAACTCCTTGTCCGATGCCTGGTCGGCCCACTTGATGAGCTTCATGACCGGCTCCAAGTCCTGGCTGCCGACCTTGTTGAGCTGCTCGAAGGAGGTTTCGTAGTCGGTCGGGTCGTCTCCGCGGTACTCGAAACTGCCGCCTGCCCGGGCCTTGTAGAGCACCCCGTTGCCGTCCCCGACGGACTCGGCGTACTCGGTGTCGGGGCTCTCGACCATCAGGCGGGTGGTGACCGGGCGGTTGTTGACCTTCACCGAGGTGAAGGCGTACCGCTCGTTCTTCTGACCCGTGGTGTCCGTCAGGCTCAGCGAGAGTGCCTCGTTCACCGGCACCTGGCCGTCGCTGCCGGGCCGCAGCGAGATCTCTCGTTCGCCCTGGTAGGCACGGCCTTCGACATACTCGTCGATCTTGATGAGCCAGGGCAGTTCCTCCGGCTTCTTCTCGGAGAGGTTGTACTGGGTGATCCCGCCCATGCCCCCGGCCATACCGCCGGCTCCTCCGCCGTTGCCCTGCCCCCCGGCCCCGTCGCTCTGCGACGGGGCGGGGTCGCCCTGCGCGACACCTTCGGGCATGTCCCGGCCGCCACCGGGCATGGTCCCGCTGCTGCCGCGCAGGGACATCAGGGTGGAATTCCCTTTAAGGCGGATCCCGACGTCCTCGAGATACACGCCGTCGATGGTGAGGTCGGCCTCGATGTACTCCTTGGTGCCGTCCTCCCGGAACTCCTTCATCATCTTGTCGAACTCGGTCTGGTCGTACTCGAGTTGGACGGAGTGGGACACGGACGTGTCATACAGGCCGACTGTGCCCCGCACGTCATCCGTGATGATGTCGGCCTCCACGCTGGAGGAGGAGGTGACGTACGGCGATATGCGGGCGTCGCCGAAGAAGAAGACCATCACAGCCAGACCCGCGCACAGGGCCGCGGCCGGCTTCCAGTGGTGCCGCAACCGTACGGGGACGCGGTCCCGCAGCCGCCGCGGCCTGCGTGCCGTCGCCTCGCCGCTCATCACAGGTCGGTCGTGTCGTAACCGGTCAGGACGGTGACCCGCTGGCCGGATGTGCGTTCCTGCAGCGCGATCACCAGGTCGCCGGGTTCGGTGCCCTTCTTCATGCGCACCGTGTAGAACACCTCGGTCAGCGCCCCGCCCCGGATCGTCTCGGTGCTCACCAGCTCGAACTCGCTGGTGTAGCGGATGAGGACGTCACGAATGTCCGACGAGTAGTCCTCGCCGGCCGGCACCTGGACCTTGACGACCTGGCGCTGGACGTTGAGCGCGAACCAGTTGAACTTGAACATCACGATGATGACGACGCAGATCACCACCGCGGCGACCGCGGCGAGGGTGTAGAAGCGTGCGCCTGCGGCCATGCCCACGGCCATGGCCAGGAAGATGAAGCCGACGTCCCTGGTCTCCTTGACCGCGTTCCGGAACCGGACGACGGACAATGCTCCGACCAGCGAGAATGCCCGGGCCAGGTTGGACCCGACGACCAGCATGATCAGCGCGACGATCATGCCGACGATGACGAGGGTCTGGACATAGGACTGGCTGTAGGAGACGTTGCGGTGCGTGTACCGGTACACGTAACCGATCATCGTGCTCAGGATGAACGACAGCGCCATGGCCACGACCACGTCGGTGACGCTGAACGTACCGCTGAGTTCCTGCAGATCGAAGTTCACTGTGCTCCTGCTTTCCAGGGCGCCTCGGGCGCCGACCGCTGCTGGGGCAGCGACTGCTCGGTGGGGGTGGGCGGCGGGTAGTCCGCCTCGTTGACATGGAAGACGGATCGGGGTGCCAGGCCGAACGCCTCGACGGACTGCACGTACTTGGAGATCCGGATGAGGTTGAGGTTCCGGCGTGCGGCGAGGTCCGTGATCCAGTGCGGGGTGCGCTCGTTGACCTTGATCTCCATCACCGACATGTGGGGTGGGATGGTGAACCGGTTCTCGGGTCCGGCGATGCCGAAGTGGAAGTCCCGGTCCCGGCCGCGGATGCGCCGGTCGAAGGTCACCCGCAGTCCGGTGTCAGCGTCGCGGCCGACCAGTGCCTCGCGCTGGTAGCCGGTGATCGCGGTGGGCTGCAGGTTCAGCCGTACGACCAGTTCGAGCACCTCGTGGATGAAGGCCCGTTCGTTGGGTGAGTGCTCCACCAGCTGCCGGCCGTCGCACAGTTGCCGGGCGGTGCCGTAGGGGAGAGTGATGCGGCGCTTCTGCGTGACCCGGTTGACCCGTTGCTTGATTTCCACGCAGACCGGAGACTCGTCGGTGACGCCGTCCAGGTTCCCGTAGTGGCGGATTCGCAACTTGCGCCGGAACTTCAGGCCCTCGATCTTCTCCCAGTAGAACCGCAGCTGCGGGGTGTCGTAGTACAGGCTCCATACGCCGTAGCCTCCGACCGGGCTGTTCAGATCGCGGTCCATCCGTTCGGCCAGCTCGTCCCGGATCTCGGCCGCCTCCTCGACCGGCACGAGGTACTTCAGCTCGAACCGGTTGAACGCGTGGAGCCTGCTGGCCACGTGCAACGGCTGCTCCCCCGCCGGGTCCTGGTCCTCCTCCTGGCTCGGGGACTTCCGCCATGTGGTCACCGGTAGTGCCACTATGCGCCTCCTTCGTCGTACGGCCCGGTCGGGCGACGCAGCACACGAAACCGGCGGGACGTGAGAAGCCACTGAGAATTGCGGGGTAATTTCAGGAGTATCTGACGTGACCATCTGGTGAACTGCGCGCGTTGGCAGAAGCACCAGTGCGGGCAATTGCCGCATTTAGTTGACGTGTGACCGTCGGGCTACAGGACCCGGACCGTCACGTGACGACCTCGTCCTCGTCAGTTCGCATTCCGTGCCGCGCCCTCACGGCTCTCTCGCCGTTCTCCGCGCCATGTGCAGGGCGTCGCGGTCGTAGCGCAGAGGCACCCGGGCGACGTCCACACCAGCGGACCTACTCGCCGGCACGGCGGAAACGTGGTCGCCCTGAGAGGGGTTCCCGCGAGCAGATCCACCTCTACGGCTGCCGCCGTGGAACCGACCGACGACGAGGGCGTCGTCCACGTGACCTTGCTGGCCGAGAAGCCCTCCCGCCAGAACGCGCCGAGCGCCTACGCGGTCATCGGCCAATTCGTCGCCGACGGCACAGTCCAAGGCGTCGACTTCGACGGCCGCATCACGGCACCAGCGACAAGGCGGACCATCTGTGCACGATGGTTCAGCTGGCCTGCGACAGCCCACACTGATGACACGTTCGTACGCGGTCACGTACCTGGCGCGTGACTCGCATAGCCGGGCGCACGTGTCAGCGGGGAACAGGGGAACCCGACGATCGTTCTTCTCAGCTCCCCCTTCCATCATTTCCGCTTCAGCGCCGCGGCCTCACTCGTATCAGGTCCTGTATCACCGGCACTTGGAGTCACCGGATCCGTTCCGGGGCCATTGCCGTCGGACAACCTCTTCTCCGGGAGGAGGAAGGCCAGCACGAGGCCGAAGGCGAACAGCGGGGTCATGTAGCGGAACACCGGGGTCAAGGCCTGTTGGTAGGCGAGGATCACGGCTTCCTGGATCTTGTCCGGCAGTGCGTGGACGAGGGCCGGGGTCAGCGAGTCGGTCGAACCCACGACCTTGGCGTCGGCGGCCGAGAGCCGACTGGTGAGCTGATCGGTGAGGCGGTGCGTGAACACAGCACCGACCGCGGCGGTGCCCAAGGTGGCGCCGATCTCGCGGAAGAAGTTGTTGGCGGAGGTGGCGGTGCCGACGTCACTCGGCGGGAAGGCGTTCTGCACGGCCAGGACGAGGTTCTGCATGATCAGGCCAACGCCCGCACCCAAGAGGAACAGGTATCCGCAGACGACCGCGATCGAACTGCCGGTGTCCAGGGTGGACATCAGCCACACGGTGACGCCGGCGACCGCGGTGCCGAGGATCGGGTAGATCTTGTAGCGGCCGGTCCGGCTGATCAGCTGCCCGGACGGGAGGGCCGTGGCGATGATGCCGACGACCATGGGGATGAGCAGCAGTCCGGACTCGGTCGCGCTCTTGCCATACACCATCTGCAGGTAGGTCGGCATATAGCCGATGACCGCGAACATCCCGACGCCGATCACGACCATGCCGAGCAGCGTGGCGATGTTGAAGATCCGGCTCCGGAACAGGCGCAGCGGGATGATCGGTTCGGCCGCGCGGCTCTGGGAGAACAGGAACAGGGCCCAGGCGGCGACGGCGCCTGAGGCGAGGCCGAGGACCAGCGGGTCGGTCCAGGCGTAATCGGTGCCGCCCCAGTCGGCGACGAGCACGGTGCAGGTGACGGCGACTGCCATCAGCGTGATGCCGAGGTAGTCGATCGCGACCTTGACGCTCCGGCGGGGCAGGCGCAACGCGAACGCGGCGACTGCGAGGGCAAGCGCGCCCAGCGGCAGATTGATCCAGAAGGCCCAGCGCCAACCCACACCGTCGGTGAACCAGCCGCCGAGCAGCGGTCCGGCAACCGAGGAAAGGCCGAAGACGGCACCCATCGGCGCCATGTACTTGGCGCGCTGCCGCGGCGGCACCAGGTCGGCGATGATCGCCTGCGCGGTGATCATCAGGCCCCCGCCGCCGAGGCCCTGTACGGCACGGCCGATGATCAGCACGGTCATGTCCTGCGCCATGCCCGCGGTCGCGGATCCGGTGACGAAGACGACGATGGCACCCAGGAAGAGCGTCTTGCGGCCCATCAGGTCACCGAGGCGGCCGTAGACGGGCATGGCGATGGTGGCGGCCAGGATGTACGCGGTGGTCACCCAGGCCATGTGGTTCACGCCGTGCAACTCGCCGACGATGGTCGGCAGCGCGGTGCTGACGATGGTCTGGTCGAGCGAGGCGAGCAGCATCGCGGTCATCAGACCCGCGAATATCAGGCCGAAGTGTTGCGGAACCCCGGAGAAGCCCTGCTCCTCCGTCTCCGCCGGGTTCAGTCCACTCATGAAGTTCCTCAACAACGAAGGGGGACAAGGTCACACAAAGGGCGGGGATCAGTCGGCCGACAGGGTGCGGAGGAGTTCCATGGCCCGCTCGACGTACGGGATCGGAGAGTCGTCCTCGGCGCTCTGCGGGACCTCGCGCGACCAGCGCTCCAATCCGGTGCGCACCGCGGCCAGCGCGAGTGCCGCGATAAGGCTCGGCACCTCGTCCTCCGGTCGCTGCCCCATCCGCTGGGCGACCGCGTCGGCGAGGGACCTCTGGAAGCCCTCGATACGAGCCAGCAGCGCGGCATGGATGGGGGGATGCGTCTGCGCCAGCGCGAAGACGTCGTGCATCGTCGCGCGCTCGGGCGAGTTGTCGGCCATTTCCCGCAGGAGCAGCCGGGTCACATCCGCGAGCACCTCCCTGGGTGACGCGGCGCCGGCCGCGACGAACTCCGCGGCCAGCGCCGGGGGCACCTCGGTCGGCCCCAGCAGCAGGGCCGCCTCCTTGTTCGGGAAGTAGTTGAAGAAGGTACGGGGCGAGACCCCGGCCTCCGCGCTGATCATGTCGACGGTGATCTTGTCGAAGCCGTGCTTCCGGGCCAGCCGCAGTGCGGCCCTGTGGATTTCCAGCCGCGTCTCGCGACGCCGTCGGTCACGCAGACCTTCACCCTGGGGAGTCATGGAACAATTCTTGCATGCTCTGCAAACTTTGCGGACTATGCAAGATATGCCGCTGATTCGATACCTGAGCCGCCGTCCGTACCGCGATCGCGGTACGGACGGTTGCCGCACCTGGGTGACGAGCCGTCGCCGTGCCGCCACCTACGCTGACGCCATGCGAACGATCGGCCGACGCGGCAGAGCGGCGGTCCACGGCCGGCTGAGGGAGGCTCGCCTCGTCGGATGCGTGGGCCTGACGTCCTTGGCGACCGCCTGCGGTGATCCGACCCGGTTTCCCGGGTGGCCCACCCCACTGGACATCGTCTTCGCCTGCCTGGCGAGCGCCGTGCTGCCGGCCCGCCACCGCAGTCCGCTCGGGGTGCTTGGGGCGGTCTCCGCGCTGTCCGTGGTCCATCAGGCCGGTGGAGGCCCGTTCGTCCCCTCGCTGCCTCCGCTCATGGTCGCCCTGTACACCGTCGCGCTCCGCTCCGGTCGGCGCCAGGCCTGGACCGCCGCCGCACTGACCATGGCCGCCCTGTCCCTGACGGCCATGTTCTTCCAGGCCGGGCCGCTGCTGGGTCCACAACGCGTGGGGGCCATTGCCTGGATGGGCCTGGCCACGGCCGTCGGCGACTCGGTCCGCAACCGTCGCGCCTACGTGCGGGCTCTAGAGGAACGGGCCGACCGGGCCGAACGGACCCGCGAGGAGGAGGCCGCCCGCCGTGTGGCCGGGGAACGGATGCGGATCGCCAGAGAGCTGCACGACGTCGTCGCCCACGAACTCACGCTGATCAACGCCCAGGCCGGCATCGGAGTCCATGTGGGACGGGGCGATCCGGTCCAGATGGCCGAACTCCTCGAGGCCATCAGAGACGGTTCGAAGGGCGCACTCGGCGAACTGCGTTCCATCGTGGGGCTACTGGGCCAGCCCGGGGACCCGGTGGCGCCACGCGAGCCCAGCCCAGGGGTAGGCCGGCTGGAGGACCTCGTGGTCTCCTTCGACCGGGCCGGACTGCGGGTGGCCGTGGACCGGGAGGGACAGGAACGGCCGGCGCCGTCCGCGGTGGACGTGGCGGCGTACCGGATCGTCCAGGAGGCACTGACCAACGTCCGCAAGCATGCGGGGGTGGACACCGCGCGGGTACGGCTGCGCTACGGCCACGACGCGCTGCACGTCACCGTGGAGGACGACGGCAACCCGCTTCGGCGTCCGGGTGAAGGGGACGGCACCGGACGTGGCCTGATCGGCATGCGCGAACGCGCCGCCGCGGTGGGCGGGAGCACGGCGGCCGGTCCGCGCCCCGGCGGCGGGTTCGTCGTGGAGGCGTGGCTGCCGCTCAGCCCCGCGCGCGTCCCGGTACGTGAACGAGTGGGGAACGAGGGCGACCAGTGACGATCCGGGTCCTGCTGGCGGACGACCAGGCGCTGCTGCGCGGCATGCTCAGACGGCTCGTCGACAACACTCCGGGCATGGACGTGGCGGGCGAAGCCGCGGACGGCGCGGAGGCGGTCGAGCTCGTACGAGCGAGGGGCGCGGACGTGGTGCTCATGGACATCCGGATGCCCGGAACCGACGGCATCGAGGCCACCCGGGCCATCACCGCGGATCCGGCTCTCGCCGACGTGAAGGTGCTGATCCTGACCACGTTCGAGATCGACGAGTACGTCGCCGAGGCGGTGCGGGCGGGAGCGAGGGGTTTCATCGGCAAGGGGGCCGACCCGGAGGACCTGCTGGCGGCGATCGAGACCGTCGCGGCCGGTGAACCCATGTTGTCGGCGGCGGCGACGGCCGCCCTCATGGCGCGTTTCCAGGCCCATGCCCCGCGTCACTGGGCGAAGGAGACGGAGCGGCTGGCGGAACTCACGCCCAGGGAGCGCGAGGTGCTGGTTCTGGTGGCGAGCGGCCTGACCAACGACGGCATCTCCCAGCGTCTCCGGCTGAGCCGACATACCGTCAAGACGCATGTCAACCGGGCCATGACCAAGATCGGCGTCAGTGAGCGCGCGCAACTCGTGACGCTCGCCTACGAGAGCGGCTTGGTGGAGCCGGGCGAGATGCTCTAGAAGCGCGTGGGTCCTCGGACGCGGTAGGACACCGTACGGATAACGCGTCCGCGGTAGGCGAAAAGCACCGCGAGCGGCTGACGACCGTGCGCCCGGGTGCGGGACAGGCTGGGGCACGCCGC
The DNA here is from genome assembly GCF_058544905.1 of Streptomyces sp. JLBG701. Taxonomy (NCBI): domain Bacteria; kingdom Bacillati; phylum Actinomycetota; class Actinomycetes; order Kitasatosporales; family Streptomycetaceae; genus Streptomyces; species Streptomyces sp. JLBG701. Next base: position 10,852,894 of record NZ_CM178588.1, on the reverse strand, counting down.
CCCGAGGCCGGGCGAATCCGGCCGGGAGGGCTCGTACGACTCCATCCGTTCCCAGAAATGAGACCCGTCTCGATGTCCTGGCTGTCCCGGATCAGTCTGGCCAACCGCAAGTTGGCCGCCCTGATCACGATCATCGTCGTCGCCTTCGGGGCGTACGCCGCCTCGTCTCTCAAACAGCAGCTGATCCCCAACATCTCCTTCCCCGCAGTCACCGTGACCGCCACCTACGCCGGAGCCTCACCGCAGGTGGTGGAGGACCAGGTCGTCAAGCCGATCGAGGACGCGGTCAAGAGCCTGGACGGGGTCGAGACGGTCACCTCCACGTCCCGACAGGGCTCCGCTTCCGTCCAGCTGCAGTTCGACTACGACGCCGACGTCGCCACCAAGGCGAACGAGGTCCAGCAGGCACTCTCGAAGGCCTCCACGCAACTGCCCGAGGCCGTCGACCCCCAGGTCCAGAAGGGCAGTTCGGACGATCAGCCGACGATGACGCTGGCCGTGACCTCCGACGAGGACCAGCAGGACCTGGCGAAGATGCTCGATGACAAGGTGGTACCCGAGTTCAAGGCCGTCGACGGAGTCAACCAGGCCACGGTCACCGGGGAGCGCGACCGGGTCGTCGTCATCACGCCGGACGTCGGCGAACTTGAGGACAACGGCCTTTCCGTCCAGTCCATCAAGAGTGCGCTGACGACGAACGGCTCGGCTTCTCCCGGCGGGTCCGTGAACTCCGACGGCAAGTCGCTCAGCATCCAGGTCGGCGGTGCCCTGACCTCCGTCCAGCAGATCAAGGACCTGTGGCTGAGCACGGACTCCGGTTCCGGCAACGCCTCGGGGGCGAGTGGCATCAGCGGAACGCCGTCGACCGGATCCTCCGCTTCCACCGGCGGTTCCGCCTCTCAGAGCCCCGTACAACTCAAGGACGTGGCAACGGTCGAGCTGAAGGACTCCGACGCCACCACGCTGACCCGGACCGACGGCAAGGAGAGCCTCGGCGTCTCGATCACGATGGACCAGGACGGCAGTTCGTCCTCCATCTCCGAGGACGTGCGCGGCAAGCTGTCCGGGCTGGAGAAGGACCTCGGCCATGACGCCCGGATCACCGTCGTCTCCGACAACGGCCCGCAGGTACGGCAGTCTGTCGTCGGCCTGTTCGAGGAGGGCCTGCTCGGGCTGCTGATGGCGGTCGTCGTGATCGTCCTCTTCCTGCGCTCCGTCCGCTCCACCCTGGTCACAGCCGTCTCGATCCCGCTGTCCCTGCTCATCGCGCTGACGGCGCTGTGGATGAAGGACTACTCGCTCAACGTCCTCACTCTCGGCGGCCTCACCCTGGCGGTCGGCCGGGTCGTCGACGACTCGATCGTGGTCCTGGAGAACATCAAACGGCACCTCGGCTACGGCGAGGACAAGCGCACCGCCATCCTGACCGGGGTGCGCGAGGTGTCCACCGCGGTCACTCTCTCCACCCTGACCACGGTGGCGGTGTTCGTCCCCATAGCGCTGGTCAGCGGGCTGGTCGGGGAGTTGTTCGGCCCGTTCTCGATCACGGTCGTGGCGGCGATGCTGGCATCGCTGCTGGTCTCACTCACGATCGTGCCCGCGCTCGCCTACTGGTTCCTCAAGCCACCGAAGGAGGCCGAGGGCGCCGACCCGGAGGAATTCCGCAGGAAGGTCGAGGAAGAGGAACGAAGCGGCGCGCTGCAACGTGCGTACGTCCCCGTCATCGACTGGGCCGTCGGTCACCGCAAGTCGGTCCTCGGTATCGCGGCCGTACTGCTCGTCTTCACCTTCAGCCTGGCCGCCGGCCTGAAGACGAGCTTCCTCGGCGACTCCGGTTCGGACTCGGTGAGCGTCACCCAGACCCTGCCCGAAGGCACCAGCCTGCAAGCTACCGACGGGGCTGCGAAGAAGGTCGAGAAGGCCATCTCCGCTGTCGACGGGGTCGACTCCTACCAGGTCACCATCGGCTCCTCGGGCGGCTTCGCCGTCATGGGCGGCGGCAGCAGCGCCAACAGCGCCTCGTACAGCATCGCTCTCAAGGACGACGCCGACTCCTCGACGGTCGAGGACACGCTGCGGGACAGGTTCGACGACCTCAAGGGCGCCGGTGACCTGACGGTCGGCTCCAACAGCGGCATCGGGTCCAACAACGACATCCAGGTCGACGTCAAGTCCGACGACGACACGGACCTCAAGACCGCCACCGACAAGATCGAGAACGCACTCAAGGGCGTCCGGGAGGTCACCGACGTCAGCAGCGATCTCTCCACCCAGTCACCGCAGATCAGCATCCGGGCCAAGGGTGAGGAGGCTGCCTCGTACGGACTGGGCGACACGAGCATCGCCTCGGCCGTCAGCGAGGCCGTCCAGGGCAGCACCGTCACGCAGATCACCGTCGACGGCTCGACGCGCGACGTGCTCGTCAGCACCACCTCCACCGCGCCGAACAGCGTCAGCGCCCTCAAGTCGCTGACGATCTCGACCTCGCAGGGAGAAGTTCGGCTGGACAAGGTCGCCACGGTGACGCAGACCGAGGCGCCGACCAAGCGACAGCGCGTCGACGGCTCCGGGGCCGCCTCCGTCACGGCCACCCCGGTCGGAGACAGCACCGGCACCGCGAGCACAAAGGTGCAGCAGGCGATCGACAAGCTGGACCTGCCGTCGGGCGTCACGTACGAGATGGGCGGCGTGACGGCCAGCCAGGGCGACGCCTTCAGTCAGCTCGGCCTGGCGATTCTGGCCGCGATCGCGATCGTCTTCCTGCTGCTGGTCGGGGTTTTCCGCAGCATCCGCCAGACCCTGGTGTTGCTGGCCTCCATTCCCTTCGCCTTCACCGGCGCGTTCGCCCTGCTGCGCATCACCGGCGCTCCGCTCGGCGTGGCAGCGCTGATCGGCATGCTGATGCTCATCGGGATCGTGGTCACCAACGCCATCGTGCTGATGGACCTCGTCAACCAGTACCGGGCGCAGGGCATGAGCATCGAGGAGGCGGTCCGTGAGGGCGGTCGTCGCAGGCTCCGCCCCATCCTGATGACCGCGCTGGCGACCATCTTCGCGCTTCTCCCGATGGCCCTTGGCATCACCGACTCGGGTGGCTTCATCTCCACCCCACTCGCCGTGGTGGTCATTGGCGGTCTCTTCAGTTCCACCCTGCTCACCCTGGTCCTCATCCCGACCCTGTACACGATGGTCGAGACCCGGCGCGAGCGCCGCGCACAACGCCGTGCCCGCCGGGCCGCGCGGAAGGCCGCTCCGGCAGCACAGGAGGGCCCCACGCTGCAACCGCAACCGTAAATGCTCCGTCAAGAACGCCGTGTGTCCTGCGGTCCTGGTGCATCGGGCCGCAGGACACACCTGTCGATGAGCCGAGTCACCGGTCCTCCTGTCCGGCGGAAAAGACCCAGCAACACCCTCAGCTCCAGAGCTCTGCGCGCCGGTCGAGAAGGAATGTCAACGGCCATTTGTAATCCCCGGTGGCGGCCAGATGTCCCTCGCACAGTCATCACCACAGGCCCTGCGGAGGCGTCAAAGGCGTGGATCACCTCGGGCCGGGTTCCGGGCAGCAGGAGCGCGCGGGAGCGTTTCTCGAAGCTCCGGTCGGTGGCGGTGAGGCGGCTGTGGTGCTGGGGGGGAGATACTCGGCCCAGGAACCGACCAGGTAGTTCTCGATGAACCGGCCGGGTTCGTTGCCATCCTGGAACAGCCCCCAGGTGAGGGCACCGGTCCGGCGTTGGGAACGGGCGACGTGGTCCATGGCGTCGATGAACGCGGCGCGATCTCCCGGCGCGACCTGGTAGACCACGGAGACCAGCACCGGACCGTCGTTCGGGCCGGGCTCGAAGACCAGAGGCGGGGTGGGCCAGTGGTCGGAGAGCGTGGGGTCGATGCCCTCCGACTTCCTGCTGAGCAACGGCGATCTCCTCGGCAGTCGCCCCACTCAAATCGGTGTCCGTGGCCCACTCCAGGCGCGACAGCAAGTCGGCCAGAGCCTGCTTTTGAGCGGGATGAGTGACCGGCACAGAGTCGAGGTCCGTGCTCATCAGCCAGTCGAACAGCACGATGGCATCCGCACGCCACAAGCGCACCGTCACGGTCGGGAGATCGTCTTCCGTCCGCCAATGGTGTCCGGTCGACGGCAGTGCCTCGACCAACCCGCACGACCCCGGGGGTCGATTTTCCGGGACTCGCAGGTGTTCAACTTTGCGAGAGCGTTGACAGGCCTGGCCCAGCGGACGGTCGGCCGCGGTCAGCGTACTGCCGGTGGTCGGCATGCCCGCCTCGGAGGCCACCCTACTGGTGACCGAATTGCGAATAGACCGGCGGCCTACCGGACGATCTCTCGTCCTGCGAAACGCCGCAGCCCCAGCGGTCCTGAAAAACCTGGCCTCGACGGTTGAGTAACCACGGGTGAGGACCGCGCGGCAACAAAGCACCCCGTCGATAGCGCGAAGCGGCGTGTGGGTACCTCCGCCAGCAACCCCTGCGGGGCTCCGGTCGTTGACGTGCTCGGCGTACCAGGCGGACACGCCGCGTACAACTGCGGCACACGGCCTCCTGCTTGCCCTGGCTTCGACAACCGCGAGCACACCACGCAGGTCGGAAGGACAACGACTTCTCATGCGGCGAGGCGTGCGGCGAGGGCTTTGGCCTTGGCGGCCGCGTCCTGGTGAGCGCGGTCGCGGGAGGTCTCGAAGAGCGGGATCAGTTCGGCCATGGCCGGGTTGTGGGGGGCCATGGTCAGTTCCGGGACGATGAAGTCGACGTCGAGACTGAGGGTGTCGGCGAAGATCGCCGTCAGGTAGTTCACGACGTACTCGTAGGGCTCCTTCGGGGTGCCCGGCCTGTAGGAGCCGCCCCGGCTGGCGACGACCGTGACGGGGGTGCCCTGGGCGGAGGGGGTCTCGCCCGAGGTGCGGCCGAAGAGGATCACGTTGTCCAGCCACGCCTTGAGCGTCGACGGGATCGAGTAGTTGTACATCGGGGCGCCGATCAGCAGCGCGTCCGCCTGCTCCAACTCCTCGATCAGCTTGAGACGTTCGGCGAAGGCCGCGGCCTGCCCCGGCGTGTGGGCGTCCGGATCGGCGAAGCCGGCGGTGTGGGAGTGGGCGGTGATGTGCGGGACCGGGTCGGCAGCGAGGTCGCGGTAGATCACCGTGCCTTCCGGGTGCTGCTCCTCCCAGATCCTGCGGAAGGTCTCCGTCACGGCGCGGGAGGCGGAGGCGCCGCTCGCGAACAGGGAGGAGTCGATGTGCAGCAACGTGGCCATGACGTATCTCCAGTAAACCAGTAAGGGGGTGGCATGAAGGGGTGGGCACCCGCGGCGGGTGCCGCGGGGCTCGTGGTCGGTGAGGCCCGGGGGGGGTGGTCAGGCCTGCGGTTGAGGGCGCAGGACGCCGTCGGGGTCGTAGCGCCTCCACAGGTCGGTGACGCGGGTGCCGGTCGGTCCGGGGTAGGCGCGTGCGAACGTGGCCTCGTCGGGGGCGCTCTCGAAGTTCACGTAGGCGCCGTCGGTGTGCCGGGCGAGAGGGGCCCAGGCGGCGGCCAGCATCGCGCGGTCGTCCGGCGGGAAAGCCGAGGCGACGACGAGGGTGTTCTGGTGGCGGTGTGCGAACGCCATGGCCGAGGGGGCCGGATCGTGGGTCGCGCCGCCGAGCGACCGCAGCTGGATCAGGACCGGGTCGGGGGTGGCCGCCGCCGTGACCAGGGCGCGAGCGGCGCCCGGGGTCATGTCGGTGAGCAGTCCGTTGGTCGTGCTGGACGGCATCTGCCCAGCGTTGGCGTGCAGATGGAGCGAGGGGACCAGCTCCGTGTAGGGGACGACGTGGGCCTGCTGGGCCGTCACGTCGCCGATGCCGAGCAGCGGTTCGACGACGTCACGGATGACGGACGGACTGTCCGAGGACACGACCGCGGTGATGAACGCGGCAGTGGTGGCGCCCTGCGAGGACAGCATCACCGCCGTCGAAAGCTCGCGTGGCGCCCGCGCCATGACGTCGGCCCAGCGACGCAGCGTCTCCCCCGCCGGGTCCACTGCCGCGACCAGTTGCGCATAGCCGATGTCACGAAGCTCCATGGCCTCGATCTCGAAGGCCACCGCGATCCCGGCTCCCGCGCCGGCCCCGCGCATCACCCAGAGCAGGTCGGGCTCGGCATCGGCGTCCGCGCGTACGAACGTTCCGTCGGGCAGGACGATCTCCACGGCACGGATGTGGTCGACGGTGAGTCCGTACTGCCGTACCAGCCAGCCGACGCCGCCCCCGGTGGCGATGCCGCCGACGCCGACGTTGCCGTGGTCGCCCGAGCTGATGGCGAGCCCGTGCGGGGCGAGCGCCTGGGCGACCTGGGCCCAGCGGGCACCCGCCTCGACACGGACCAGTCGGGAGCTGCGGTCGAGGACGTCGACCCGGTGCAGCGCGCTCAGGTCGATGACGAGCCCGCCTTCGTTGGTGCCGCTGCCGGACAGGCCGTGCCCGCCGCTGCGGACGGCCACCCGAAGCCCCGTCTCCCGCGCGAACCGCAGCGCCGCCGAGATGTCGCCCGCGGATTCGGGAAGTGCGACGGCTGCCGGGCGTCCCACGGTGGTGTAGGTGGAGCGGAGCAGCCCGTAGCGCCGGTCGTCGCGGGTGACCACCTTGCCTGCCAGTTCGGCCGGCACGGTGTCGAGGGTGGCGCTCATCGTCCGCTCCGGACAGCGTCGACGCGCTGGCGTACGGCGGGCACGATCTCGCCGGCGAAGAGCGCAAGCTGCCGCTCGGGATCGGTGGCGGGCCAGAACACGAAGGTGTCGAAGCCGAGTTCCACGGCCCATTCGGTGAGGGTGTCCACCCACCGCCGCACATCGCCGACGAGCCCGGGGCCGTCTCCATGGTCGCCGATCACGCCGATGACGTTGTAGACGCGGCGCAGTGTCCTCGGGTCGCGGCCCGCGTCGGTGGCCGCCTGGTCGATGATCCGCTGCCGTGAGGGCACCTCCTGCGGCGGAACGTAGATGTTCAGCGGAGAGATCCAGCCGTCGGCCACCCGGCCGGTGACCGCGAGCATCCTGGGCTTCTGGGCGCCGAGCCAGAGCTCGACGGGCTTCGGGGGCACCGGTCCGGCGCGGTAGCCCGCGACGGAGTGGTACTGACTGTGCAGTTGTACGGCGCCTCCGGACAGGGCCGTGCGCAGCAGCCCCAGGGACTCCTCGGCGAACGCCACCATGTCCTGGCCGCGTCGTGCCGGTCCGCCCATCGACGCGATGGCATCGGGGATGCCACCCCCTCCGAGACCGAGCTGGATCCGTCCGTCGGTGAGCACGCTCAGCGACGCGGCGGCCTTGGCAAGCATCACCGGCGGCCGCAGCTGCAGGTCGGCGACGTCAGTGAGGAAGGAGATGCGGTCCGTGACCGCGGACAGGTGGGTGATCAGGGTCCAGGCGTCGAGGTGACCGGGCTGGTAGGGATGATCCTGGATGGCGAGATGGTCCAGTCCCAGGTCCTCCGCCGTCCGGGCGAGGCGCCGGGCCTCGGGCCATGTCCCGGCGGAGGGGTCGAGGCTCAGTCCGAAGGAGAGTGGGCGCTGGTAATCGGTCATGCCTCTACGGTGCGCCGGTCCGCCCCAACGGCAAAACAATAGGTAAGGCGCTAATCTTTTGTAAGTGGACACCATTCATGACGACACCTGCCCCGCTTCGGCGAGTACCGGGCAGTGATCGACGGCATCTCCGACCGGCTCCTCTCCCAGCGTCTGAAGGAACTCGAGACGGTGGACCTCATCGAGCAACCCGGCCATCCCACCAACCCGTACAGATCCGCTGCCAACTCGCCCCGGACGGCCAAGCATTGGTGAACCGCCGGATGCTGATCTCGGGTTGGACAGGCCTTCACCGGCGAGCCCGGCCGTCCGCGGTTCTCACAGGGTCGTCAGATCGGTGCCGGTCTCGACGGTCCGCTCGCGGGGCGCCCTCCCCTTCGGCCCGCAACCAGGTTCCGGCTCACCGATGCGCCTGCACGCCCCGTCAATCCCCTGGCCTCGAAGAGGCTTCAGCGGCATCGGGATCCGTGGAGCCCCCGAAGTATCCCGAGTCGAATGGAGCCGATTCACTCTCGGTGGTTCCGGGTCCGCGCGCCAAGATGTGGTGGTCGACGGCGGCGACCACCGCCAGCAGAACCACGACGGCGGTCACGCCTGCCCAGCCCGCGAAACCTGCCGTGGCCCCCAATGGCACCGCGCAGGCCGCCCCGACCATGCGGTCGACGATCCGTCCGCTTCCCAGCAGACCACGGTAGATCGCGTGCCCGACGAGGAAGACCGCGGTACCGGACCCCAGCCACCACCGGTTCGCATGCCCCTCGAAGTGGTGGATGGCGTCCGTGATGCCGGCTGCGACAAGGATGATGCCGATGATCATCACAAGGTGCGCGCCTGTGAACGCGTAGTAGGCCAGCATCTGTCGCCGGTGCTCGGACGCCTTCTTGAATTCGGACTCGGCCCGGACCTCGTCACCGTCGAAGTACACCCACCACAGACCCGACGCAACCGCGATGCCCAGTGCCACCCCCAGCGCCAGGGAAGCGTCCACCGGGTGGTTCTCCGAGCCCTCCGCGCCGATCCCGATGGCCACCACCGATTCGCCCAGCACCACGAGCAGCAGCAGGGCATGGCGTTCCACGAAGTGATGCGGCTCGATGACGAATCCCCGGATGCGCCCCAGAAACGGCGAGAGGTAGAGGACCGCCACCGCCGCTGCCCAGGAGACCCAGCCCCATACCTCTGGCAGATGCGGCGCGATAAGTACGAGAACGCCGGCGGCGGCGTTGAACGGCGCGTTCCGCAGGATCGCCTGACGAGCGGAGGGAACGCTGGCCGTGACATACACGAGGCAATGGATGGCGACCACGGCGAGATACGCCAGAGCGAAAGCCCAGCCCTCGGGTTCGAAGGCGTACGGCACATCCAAGCCCATGATGAAGAACGCCACCATCGCGAGCGTCAGAAGGAGGCGTACGGGCACCGCGTCGGGCCGCACCGCGTTGGTGAGCCATCCGAACCCGCTGAACATCCACCACGCGACGACCATGGGGAAGAGGCCCTTGAGGAGGCCCTCCCAGCCAGGATGCGTCTCCACCGCATGCGTCACCTGGGTGACCATGAAGACGAACACCAGATCGAGAAAGAGCTCCGGCGGCGTCACTCGACCGCTGGCACCCTCGGAATTCCACAGGCGCCGACGCACAGGGAAAGTAGTGGTCCGTCCCGTTGCCCTCATGGCTGTTCTCTTACCTCCGCGGCACGTCGGACGGCCCACTCGTCGCGCGACGCCGACCGCCGCGATGAACAGACTCTGCATCACGATGCTCAGTCCTTACAAGGGCCGCTTCGGACTGCCGCACCGACCCTGCCGACCGCACGCACGCGGCAGGTGACGACAACGTCTCCGGGTGCTACCCGGAGGTGATCGGTCACCGGCGGGCGCCAGGAGCGCTGCCGCCGTGGCCATTCCGTCGTTTCCTGCAAAAGCCCTGATCACTCGGTGACCGGTACCACCGGGCCGGTCCAGTGCCACCCAGGCCCGTCGAGCTCCGGCCCGGCCCGGAAGGGCACGTAGCGCTCGGCCATCAGCTGTTCACGCATCCAGGGAAGCGACATGTCCACGCCCCGTTGCGCTCAGTCCTGCGTCCGTTGCCCGGCTCGGGTGCCGACCTCCATCTGATCAAAGGGGCAGTGATCGTTACCCCTGTACGCCCGCTCTCATCGACGTCGATGCCATGACGGGCGGGCGGCAATAACTTGTGTCCCGCACGGGCTTGTTGCCGCGTCCCGCGGGCAGTACTCCTCGCCTCCGCATTGGTGGTGTCGACGGCTCCTACAGAACTGCTGACGGTGAGGCCTGTGCCGGCGGTAGTGCATCGTCTTGAGTCGGTGCTTCAGATAGTGGGTTCGGAGGTGTCCCTTCGCCACAGGGCTCGAACACTGGGCGTTTTCCGTTGCGTACCTCGCCGTGGTCGCCATCCATGGGCCGATCCGTCCGGCGGTCGATGTGCCGTCCGTGCGGCAATCGCGCCGCAGCACTTCGCAGAGTGGCACGCACTGCTGTCGCCGGTGGTCCTGGGCGAGTCGGTCGACGCCATCGGGGTCGGGATCGGCGCCGAAGGCTCCGAGAGCCGCTCCGGGAGGCCCGGGGTACGGCGGCTGTACAGCAACGTTCCTCATCGGACACGCGATTGGTCGTCCCGCGACGGCGGCGCCGGTGTGATGTCGAAGGTACGACAGGCCGGGCCGGCATCCGTCCGGGCCTCATTCGACCTCATCATCCCCCTCGCCTCCTCGGCCGCATCCCTGCGCGAGCGCACGATTGATGGACATCACGTTGGACACCCTGTCCGACGATGCGTAAGCTGCAAAGCAGGCACCATCGGGCGCCTCATATTCCAGACGGATCAGGAAAGTTGACTATCGTGACTGACGGGCCTTCAAGGCCGACTCTCCTACTGGTGCACGGGGCCTGGCACGGCGCGTGGTCCTGGGAGAAGCTGACACCGGTGCTGGGCGCCGAGGGATGGCAGACCCGGACGGTCGACCTGCCCAGCGCAGGCGGGCGAGCCGGTGTACAGGAAGACACGCAGGTGATACGCGCCGAGTTGGAGAGCATCGACGGCCCGGTGGTCGTTGTCGCCCACTCCTACGGAGGCATACCGGCAAGCCAGGCCATCGCCGACGCCGGCAACGTGACCCGCATCGTCTACCTCTCGGCGTTCCAACTCGATGTCGGGGAGAGCCTTCTCGGCTTCTATGGTGTGCCCGCTTCAGCGGAGCGGGAGGACTTCGAGACCTGGCCGGGCGATCCTGTCGAGATGTTCTACGGGGACCTGCCCCGAGCCGAGGCCGAGGAGGCTGCCAAGCGGCTGGTGCCGCAGAGCGCGAAGTCCTTCAGCGACGCCCTCACCAAGGCGGGTTGGCACACCGTCCCGTCGACCTACATCGTCTGCGAGGACGATCAGGCCCTGCCCGCGCAGAGCCAGCAGGCGCTGGCGGCGCGGTCCGGCACCGTCCACCGGATCGCCGGCGGCCACTCGCCGTTCCTGGCGAAACCGGTGGAACTCGCCGCCCTCTTGGCGACGATCATCCTCGAACCGGACGCGTGACCCGGTCCGCGAAGCCCTCACAGCAACCCAGATCACCTTCCGGCAGCGTTCACTGCCACCTTCTGCACGCCGTCGGGCGGGCAGGCGCGGTCGGGCAGTCCTGCCGGGCGGGAACAACATGAACAAGGAGAACGTGGTGAACAGCACCAACTCACAAAACCATGCGGGCGCACCCTCCCGGGAATCCGTCAGGGCAGGCCTCGTGGCACGAGCCGTCGAGCTGCAGCCCCTGCTGCGGGAGAACGCGGCGCACGGCGAGGCGGATCGGGTCCTGCCGGCGGAGGTCGTCGACGCTCTGGCCGAGGCGGGCATCTTCCGGCTGCTGACCCCCAAGCGGTACGGCGGTCACGAGACCGACCTGCGGACCCTGACCGAGGTGAGCGAGGCCCTGGGGGAAGCCGATGGGTCCGCGGCCTGGGTCGGGATGATCATTGCCGTGACGAACTGGCTGGCGTCCCTCTTCCCGGACAAGGCCCAGGAGGAGGTGTTCGGAGCCGACCCGGATGCTCGAGTGGCCGGCGTAGCAGCTCCGACAGGCATGGGCGAGCGGGTGCCCGGCGGCTGGCGCGTCAGCGGGAAGTGGTCGTACAACTCCGGTGCGCCGTTCGCCACTTGGGCGGCGGTCGGTGCGCTCCTGAAGGGTGAGGACGGGAGCGTCCAGGACCAGGCGCTCGTCCTGATCCCAGCCTCCGACCTCGCTGTCGAGGACACCTGGAACACCGCGGGGATGAGGGCCACGGCCAGCAACACCCTGATTGCGTCGGACGTGTTCGTGCCCGAACACCGTGTGTTGTCAGTGCCCGCGGCCGCGGAGGGCGTCTACCCGCGCACCGTCGGGGACGAGGCACTGTACGCGTCGATGTTCGGGCCGATGCTCCTGCTGTGCCTGGTCGGACCGCTGCTCGGGCTGGGCAGGGCGGCGTTGGGGACCGTGGTGGGCGACGCCACGGCGAAGCCGCTGTCCTTCACCGTCCACCGTCGGCAGGCCGACTCGGTAGGTGTCCAGATACAGGTGGCCGAAGCGGCACTCAAGCTGGAGACCGCCCGCCTGCACACCTATCGAGCCGCTGACGAGGTGGACCAGGCCGCCCGCTCCGGCGAGCTGCTGGACTACACGGCACGCACGCACATCAGGGCGCGCGCGGGTCTGGCGGCGCAGCACGTGCTCGAAGCGATCAACATACTGTTGAACGCCCACGGCTCCTCCGGATTCGCCGACGACAAGGCGCTGCAGCGGGTCTGGCGTGACGCCAACGTCGCCGCGCGCCACGCCGGACTCGTCCCGGCGGTCGGCCTGGAGGTCTACGGCAAGTCGCTGCTCGGCGTGAGCGAGCGCGTCAGCCTCATGGTGTGAGTGCGCTGTGAGCCCTTGAACGCCGGACATCTCCCGGCGTTCAGGGCCCACACAGTGAACTGCGAAATGTGCTCCCCGGTCGGTTCTCTAGGATGTTGACATGGCTTCCACTACTCGACGTCCCTCCAGCGCGGCCGACCGGCGGGCGGCACTCGAAAAGCGGATTCTGTCCGTGATCGAGGACTGTCTGCGCACTGGTGTGACGTACACCGAGCTGAGTGTGGAGCAGATCGCGAAAGCCGCGGGCGTCTCCCGCTCGACGTTCTATCTGTACTTCCGCGACAAGGTGGACGTGTTGCTTCGGCTGAGCGGTTCGCTCAAGCAGGAGAGCTTCGCGATCACCGCGGCCTGGAGGCCCACGGGTCCCGGCGGCGGCGTCGGCGGCCTGGCGCGCACCTACGAGCTGATCCTTCGTCACTACCGCGAGCACGCGGCCCTGTTGGCCGCGATCAATGAGGTGGCCGCGTACGACCCCCTGGTGCGCGAAGCGTGGAGCGCGGACCAGGACCGCTTCGTCGAAAACCTCGTGACAGTGCTGGAGGAGGAGCAGCGGGCCGGCCGGACTCCGGCCGACATCGACCCCCGGCTCGCCGCCAAAGCGATCGTCCAGGGGGGCAGCCAGGTCATCGCTCAGCAGGTGTCCGACAGCGATGGCGCCGACGACGCCGCCGTCGCCGGTGAGCTGGCCCGCGCGTACTGGTACGGCGTCTACCGCCGGCCCGCAGGAGACCCTGCCGCGGGCTGACGTCACCGCCCGCCGTTCGGCGCCTGATGCAGCGGCCCCGGCCGCACATGCTCCTCGGACCAGGTCGTGACAAGCCCGACTTCGGCCTGCTCCCCGTTTCGCAACCGGACTGTTTTCTACCTGATTCCCGGCCTGTCCGTGCGGCCGGAAAACCCTGGAGCAATCATGAAACTCGCACGCCGTTTTCACGCCCCTGTCGTCCTGCCCGCCGATGCGACGTTCTCGGTCGTCCGGGACGCTGTAGTCGACGTGGGAAACGACGGCCGCATCACGTACTGCGGGCCTCTGTCCGAAGCACCCCCGGCCGACGGCAGGCCCGTCACCTTACTCCCCGGCATCCTGATGCCCGGCCTCATCAACGCGCACGCGCACAGCGCCATGACCCCCCTACGCGGCGCGGGAGGCGACCTGCCGTTGATGTCATGGCTGAACGAGGTCATCTGGCCGGCGGAGGCCCGTATGCGGCCGTCGGACGCCTACGCCGGCATGCTGCTCGGCTGCGTCGAGATGCTGCAGCACGGCGTCACGACCAGCGCCGAGATGTACATGCACGGCGAGTCGGTGGTGCAGGCGGCACTCACCGCGGGCAGCCGAATACTTCTCGCCCCCGCCTACTTCGACCGGCCCGGAGAGGGATGGCAGAGCGCTCTCAAGGAGATCGAGAAGTGGATCGACGCGGACGGCCTCAGGTTCGGCCCCGGCGACCGGGTCGAACTGTGCTACGGCCCGCACTCCGCCTACACCCTCCCCGTCGAGGCCCTGCGGGCGACAGCCGAGTCGGCCGCCGCCCGAGAAGCCCTGGTACACATCCACGTCGCAGAGTCCCTGGCGGAGGATCAGGCACAGCGGGCGGAGTACGGATCCGTCCCCCAACTCCTCGGCAAGACAGGGCTTTTGAACGGGCGTCTGCTGGCGGCACACGCCGTGCACCTATCCGCCCACGACATCCGGCTCCTCGCCGACCACGGCGCGGGAGTCGCCCACTGCCCGGGATCCAACGCCAAGCTCGCCTCGGGGGTGGCCAGGCTCACCGCCCTGCGGGCCGGCTCCGTCGCCGTGGGCCTGGGCACGGACGGCCCGGCCAGCAACGACGACCTCGACCTGTGGGAAGAGATGCGCCTCGCCATGATGCTGGCCCGCGCTACGACCGGAAATCCGCTCGCCCTGACCGCCAAGGAGGCGCTGTCGATGGCGACGCGCGGCGGAGCCGCAGCACTTGGGCGGGACGACATCGGTGTGCTGAGCCCGGGCGCGTGGGCCGACCTGGTTCATGTCGCGGTGGACGGGCCGTACTTCGCCGCGGGACTGGACGTGCCGGACCCGCAGCTGCTCGCCAACCTGGTCTGGGCCGCGGGCTCCCGAGCCGTTCGCGACGTCTGGGTCGCCGGTGAGCAGGTCGTCGCCGCCGGAGAGCCCCTGCACGTCGACCGTGTCGCCGCCCAGCAGGCGGTCGCCGCGGCGGCAGCCCACATGCTGCCTGCCGCGGCGTAGCACGCGCTCGGTCAGGCACCGCGGAGGGCGCCGGTGGCGTACTCCCAGAGCCGGTCCGCCGCCTGCGGGTCGAGCGCGTGGGCGGCCACGCCACCACTGGGCTGATCCTCCTCATCGGCCGGGACGGTCCGCGCCTCCTGGTTGTCCTCGAAGTAGCGGCCGGTGACACCCTTCAGCAGGGGCGAGGCGGCCAGGAGGACAGACGTGGCGGCCCCCTGGGCGGGATTCTTGTAGTACGGCAGCGGAGTCAGATTCCCTTCGCTGTCCATCACGCCGAACGCACGCATGGTGTCGTCGTCGAGGTGCCGCTGAAGACGAGTGAGGATGTACCCAGGGTTGAGCGCGTTGGCCGTGATCCCGTCGGCTGCCCAACGGCGGGCCCCCACCGCGAACAGGACATCGGCAGACTTGGACTGCCCGTAGGCCACCCAGGGGTCGTACGGCCGCCGCTCGAAGTGGGGGTCCTCGAAGTCGAAGGGCACGCCCAGGTGGGCGCCGGAGCTGACGGCCACGATGCGGGCGGAGCCGGCGTCCCGCAGTGCCGAGTGCAGACCGGTGGCCAGGGCGAAGTGCCCGAGGTAGTTGGTGGCGAGCTGCATCTCCCAGCCGCCCGGGGTGAGGGTGCGCGTGGGAAGAGCCATGATCCCGGCGTTGGCGACGAGGATGTCGAGAGGCCCACGCCATGCTCGCACGAAGGCGTCGACCGAGGCGAGATCGGCAAGATCGAGTGCCTCGACGCGTACCCGGCCCGCGCCGTCGACGGCGGCGAGCTCCTGGACGAGCGGCTCCGCGAACTCCGGACCGCGGGTGGCGATCGTGACCTCCACTCCGGCGGTGGCCAGGGCCCGGACGGTCTCGGCGCCGATACCGGAGGCACCGCCGGTGACCACGGCTCGGCGACCGGTGAGATCCACGCCGTCGATCACCTCTGTGGCACTGGTGTGGGAGGAGAAGGGAGTGGTCAGGAGGTCGGTGTCGTTCACTGAGAGCCTTTCGGGCGGGAGGATTGGCGTCATGGAGGATCTTGACGGGGGCAAGGTGCCGTGGAGGACGGGCCGTTCGGTGATGCACAGTGCCGCCGAACGGACGTGTGGCCAGGGCTTGTTCACTTGACCGGCGCGGTGAGGTCCGTGTCGTGTGCCAGTGCGGCGTCGTCGCTCGGCGCCGGCGGGATGTTGAAGTTGCGGTTGAAGACGTCGTCCGGGTCCCAGGCGGCCTTCAGGGCCCGCAGGCGGGTCAGGACGGGCTCCGGGAAGGCGTCGAACAAGCGGGCCGGGTCGGTGTCCGTCTCGAAGCTCAGGTACGTGCCGTTCAGGTGCGGGTAAAGCCGGGCCCAGTGGCTGTCCATGCGCGGGACCCACGTCGGCGCGGTGGCGGCAACGACGGAGAAGTGCTGGGTGCGGTGTGTGTGACCAGGCCATGGCGTCCTTGGGTATGTCGTGCACCGCGCCGCCCATCGAGCGGAACTGCATGACCAGGACGTCGCCCGACTTCATCGTCTCCTCGATGATCTCGGCGGCCTCCCGGGTGATGTGCTCCAGCAGCCCGCTGCGCGTCTCCTCCAGGCCCTGGCCCTGGTGCTGGTTCCCGAGCGGGGCGACGATCAGGTGGTACGGGACGAGCTGCGCCTGCTGGTCGATGACAGGCCCGGTGCCCAGGAACGGGGTGAGGGCCTTCTGCGCGTCCTCGACGTCGTCCCCGGCGTACACCAGAGTGACCTGTGCGGTCACCGGATCTCTGCGCCGGGCGGGGAACAGGGACAGGAATCTGGTGATCTCGCGCGGGGCAGCCTCGACCAGGCGCCCCCATTCCATGAGGAAGTCCGCCGTGTCGGTCGCGTCCATCACGAGCGTCGCGTAGGTGACGTTCTTGAGGTCGTACGCCTGGAGCTCGAACGCGCTCACGATGCCGAAGTTGCCGCCCGCGCCGCGGATCGCCCAGAACAGGTCGGGATGGTGCTCGGCGTCGACACGGAGCCTGCGGCCGTCGGCGACGACGATCTCGGCGGCCGTGATGTTGTCGATGGTCAGCCCGTACTTGCGGGCCAGGTAGCCGAGACCGCCGGCCGTGGCGAGGCCACCGACGCCGACATCGCCGTAGTCGCCCGAGCTCATGGCCAGGCCGTACGGCGCCAGCGCGCGGGCGACGTCTCCCCAGCGCGCGCCGGGCTCGATCCGGATGCGTCCGGTGGCCCGGTCCAGGACCTCGACGGAGTTCATCTTCGACAGATCGATGACGATGCCGCCGTCAATGGTCGACCGGCCGCTGATGCCGTGGCCCCCGCTGCGCACCGCTATGCCGACGTCCTGGCCGCGGGCGTAGGCGAGGGCCGCCACGACGTCGTCGGCGTTCTCGGCCAGGACGACCAGTGCGGGGGATCCGGTGCGGGTGTAGGTGTGACGCACGTTCTCGTAAGCCCGGTCGCCCGGCTCGACGACCTTCTTCGCGAGGGACTCCGGGACGGCGTCGTAGCTGATGGTGCCGTGCCGCTCGGCGAGGGCGACGGCCGGGCGGGCGGGCGCGGCGCTCGTTCCTGCCGTCGCCCGCTCACGCGCCACCGCCTCGCGCAGCGCGGGGGCGACCTCCTCGCCGAAGGTGCGGACCAGCCTCGGGTCGTCGCGGCCGATGAAGAACCCGGAGAAGCCATGGTCGAGGACGAGCGTGAGTAGCTCCTCGACCCACTGCTCCGGCGGTCCCTGCAGGTGGCCCCGGCGCACGGAGGAGAAGTCCACCTTCATGACGTTGAGCAGACGCCGGATCTCGCGCGGATCGCGCCCCGCCGCGAGCGCCGCGTCGTCGATGATCTTGTTCGCGTCCGCCATCACCGGGGTCTCGATGTACTCCAGCGTCGGCAGCCACCCGTCCGCCTTGCGCCCCGTCAGCCGGAGCATCCGCGGCTTGTAGGCGCCCAGCCAGATCCCGATGTCGTGGGCCGGACGCGGACCACGCTTCATACGCGGGATCTTGTAGTGCTCGCCGTCGAAGCGCAGCGGTCCGGGCTGATCGATGTCCCAGACGCCGCGCACGATGTCGATCGCCTCGTCGAGGGCGTCGACACCCTGGCCCGCCGTCAGGCGGCGGCCGCCCATGGCGCGTACGGGGTCCGGAAAACCGCCCGCGCCGAGCCCGAGTTCGAACCGGCCGCCCGAGAGGAGGTCGAGGCTCGCCGCCGTGCGCGCGAGCACCGCCGGGGGCCGCAGGGGCAGATTGGTGACGTTCGCCGAGACATGGATGCGGCTCGTGCGGGCCGCGACCCAGGACAACAGGGTGTAGGTCTCCAGGAAGTCCGCGTTGTAAGGGTGGTCCTGGAAGGTCGCGACATCCAGCCCGGCCGCTTCGGTGAGTTCCGCCAGCACCACGGCCTGTGCCGGGTCGTGCGCGGTGGGGGTGATGAAAGTGCCGAGCATGAGCTCATGGCCGTAGTCGGGCATCGAGTGATCCTCTGGTCGCCTGGTTGCCGTGCGTGGGCGCTGTGCAACTTCTCGCGGTGGGTGCTTCTGTCTGGGCGCGCTTCATTTCCGTGCGCTGCCCCGTGGTGGGGTGAGTCCCGCGTTGGAGGGCGGGTTGGCGGCTTGGAGAACGCGCCGACGTCGCCGATCTCGGCCTTCTGTCCGGCCGAGGGCGCGGGCCGCCGGATGCCGTCGCTCGCGCCCCGTGATCGGCATACTGATCAGGCGATGCAGAAGGGACCGCCGTTGCCCTCGGCCTGGTAGCCGTGGTGGGTTCGCTCGGTGCGGGTGGTTTCCGCGACGGTCCACGCCTGGTACTTGGTGAACACGGTGGCGCCTGCGAGACGCTCCGGCCAGGTCTGGCCGTTGGACGTGGTCTTGGTGAGCGTCTTCTCGGTAGCGTAGTTGGCGCTCGAGTTGATCCAGTTCTCGGCGCCGACCATCTGGTGCTCGCGGCCCAGCCCCACGACGAAGCCCTGCAGGGCCTCGGAGTTACTCATCTCCCTCAGTGCCTCCTGGGAGAAGTCCAGTACGTCGTGCCAGTACTCACGCGCGATCTCCACGTCCTCCCGCGTGCCCCAGCGGGAAATGTGACCGCCTATCAGGGCCTTGAAGTCGTAGGACAGGATGTCGTCGTGGGCCTGGTAGAACCCGCTGATGTTCTCCGAGGCACCGCAGTGCATGAACATCACCGAGCCGGGACTCACGATGTCGATCTTGGTGAGTACCTTCTGCGCCGGCCCGTAGATGTAGATGTTGCCCGGGCAGTGGCCGGCGCCCTTGTAGGACAGCTCGAGCCTGGTGCCGCCCGTCGAGGGTCTCGTCGGTGGTGAACGTGTCGGTGGGCAGCGGACGGTACTTGTCGGGGAAGCGGGTCAGCAGTTCCCGTGTGATGTCATGCGCGATGATCTTGACTTCGGAGCCGAACTGGGACGCCGCGCCGATATGGTCGGAGTGCCAGTGGCTGTAGATCAAGTGCGTGACCGGTTCGTTGGTGACGGACCGGATCGCCGACCGCAGGTTCTCGCCGAGTCCGGGCGGGGCGTCGATCACGACGACGCCGCTTCCCGTCACCACGAACCCCGCGTCGTAGCCGGCCGGGCTCGTGACCCAGTAGAAGTTGCCACCGTCACCCACGTTCTCCAGGTGGTAGCCCTTCCCATAGAACGCCGGGTCGTTCAGGTACTCGGGCATGAACTGCTTCGGAGAAGGTGCGTGTTCCGGAGCGAGGGCCTTAGGAAAGCCCCACTTCGTCGGGTAGAAGTCACCGAACTTGGTCGACATACTTCTTGCTCCTGTTGGTGTCGGGCGGTCTCCGCGAACGCCGTGTTGATGACGTCGAATTCGTTACTGATGATCTCGGCGTCGTGTCGCCGAAAGGTCGCCGAGACCTCCAGGTCAGACGCGCCTTCGTCGGGCGACATCACGCCCGGAATCTCAGTAGAACCGCACCAGCCAGTGGCTCGGGATGACATATCGAGCGCGAACTCGGCGGGGTACAGCGGCGTCCGGTGCCGCGCCGGTGTTCTCGCAGAGCCCGCTGAGCGGCTACTGCTTCGAGGTGAGCGTCACCCTGGCCGGACTCCAGCCTGCTGTCCATGCGACTGAATGCGCCCCGGGACAAATCATGTGCGCGGTCTGTCTCTCGATCGTGGTGATCTCGCGCCCTTCGTACTGGTTCGCTCCCATGAGGCCCAGGAAGTCACGTAGTCCGTTGGGGGAGGATGGCATCGGCTTTGGACCCTTCAGGCGGCGGGTGGCCGGAAAGGCGATTTACGAAAATGATTGCGTTACAACTCTTCCCGGGCGCGGCCCAGATCGCACCCGGGTAGGACACTGGTCGAGTCCCTGGCGCGAAGGCGAAGGTGCGGTCTGCCCTCGGTTTGAGGTGTTACGGCGCTGCCGACGGGGTTGGGAGACAGTCGTCGGCCAGGGACCAGGTTCTGTGGAGCTGCCTGCGTGAGGTGACGCCGAGCTTGCCCAAAACCTTGCGCAGACACCATTGGACGTGCGTGGGCCGAGGAAGAGCCCTGCCCCGCTTTCGAGGTTCGTGAGGTTCTCACGAGCCGGTGCGGCATTACGACCGTCGAAAGCCCGCGCGACGAGCTGTGCGAATCCGACGTGGCGAAGTTCGACGGCTTCGATCTCGAAGGCCACCACAATGCCCGCGCCGCCCCCGATGGTGAGCCCGTCATACCGTACAAACCATCCGAGCCGCCGACAGTGACGAGGCCGCCGACACCGATGTTGCCGTGGCCACTGAAGCTGGGCACGGCGGCGTCAGGGCAAGGTGCCGGGTCTCGGGCCATGTCACAGCGGAAGGATCGAGGCTCACCCCGCAGGAGAGTGGGCGCTGGTAATCGGTCATGCCTCTACAGTGCGCCGGTCCAGCCGCATGGCAAAACGACGAGTAAGGCGCTAACCTTTTATAAGTGGACACCATTCATGACGACACCTGCCCGAGCTTCGAAGGCACACTCGAACTGATCGGACGCCGCTGGACAGGATCGGTACTCCAGGCCGCCGCCCAAGGAGCCCGACGCTTCGGCGAATACCGGGCACTGATCGACGGCATCTCCGACCGGCTCCTCTCCCAGCGCCTGAAGGAACTCGAGGCAGCGGACCTCATCGAACGCACCGTCATCCCCACCACCCCCGTACAGATCCGCTACCAACTCGCCCCGGACGGCCGGGCACTCGTGAACGCCCTGCAACCGCTCGCGCAGTGGAGCATGCGACGCGCCTCGAGCCCCAGCAGCGCCGGACGGGTCCAGGCGGCCTGACCTCCGGAACCCACACCATCAGCCCGACTCCCCCGCCGAACCAAGGCCGCCGGCCCACACCGTCACCGGCGAGCCTTGCCGTCCGAGGGTCTCGCGGGGTCGGATCCGTCCGGAATCGTGCTCTGGAGTTGTCTGCGTGAGGTGACCCCGAGCTTGCCGAAGATCTTCCGCAGGTGCCATTCGACCGTACGCGGACTGATGAAGAGACGGGCTCCGATCTCGGCGTTCGTCAGGCCCTCACGGACGAGTCTGACGATCTGAGTCTCTTGGGAAGTGAGTTCGCTCTGGGTGTGGGCGGTGCGCTTGCGGACGTTTTCGCCCGTGGCGAGCAGCTCACGCGTGGTCCGCTGCGCGAAGGCCTCCATGCCCATCGTGGTGAAGAGCTCGTGGGCGATGCGCAACTGGTCGCGGGCGGCCTGCCGACGGCGCTCGCGGCGTAGCCATTCCCCGTAGAGGAGGTGGGCGCGGGCCAGCTCCCCGCGGACAGTGGTGCGGCCCAGCCGGTCGATCGCTTCCCGGTAGTGGCCTTCAGCCTCTGCGGTTTCGGCCAGGAGGGCACGCATGCAGGCCTCTATGCCCCCGGTGCCCAGTCCGTGCCGCTCGGCCGAGTCAGCTCCATGAGGCGGCGCACGGCATCAGGGCAAGCTCCTGGTGTGCCTCGGGCGGCAGTCTCGATGTACTCGACGAGGGTGAAGGTCGCGGTGCCCATCGCCAGTTGGCGGTATCCCTGGATGACCCCTTCCGCGGCCGAGAACGCCTCCGTGTAGCGGCCCTGTTGTACAGGAGGGCCCTGGCCCAGCCGCCGATTTTGGGACCGTTCCCCTCACCCCGCGAGTGGCCCCCTCGGCGGCATCCTTGATCAGGTCGGTACATTCCGCCTCACGGCCTCGCCAGGCACTGAGCAGGAGCGCGCCGTAGAACGGAGCCGTGGTTCCAACCGCCCCGGAGACCGTATGTACTTCTTCCACCAGCGATACGGCCTCGGCCAACTCGTCGGCGAAAACGTGCACAGCGCTGCGCATGGCCAGGGCAAGCGGAAGTCCCGCAACCCGTCCTATCTCCCTGGTCAGTTCCAGGTGACGGGTAGCCAGCAGGGCCCAAGCTTCGTCGTCCCACGGGCTCGTGGCGGTCACACCGGCCACCCACAGGCAGCGCAGTCCCTCCTGGTTGGAAAGGTCCGGCTCGTTGAAGGCACGGAGGGCCAGTTTCAGGTTGGGCGCACCGGCGGCGTGGCCTTCGACGATCCGTGCCGCGAGGCATGGATGTTCGGTAATTGTCGCCCCGGTCAGCGAGGGGGCTGGGACGGAAGGGCATCAGGGGTAACGCGATCGACCTTGGCTGCGTCGGCGAGGGCGGCGGCAGCGGCTTCCGCGGCCTGAGCCGTGTCGTCGGCTGCCTGGGCGGCCGTGTCGTCCGTGGGTTTCTCGCGAGTGGCCGGCGACTGCGGCAACACCTCACTGAAGGCGCGGGACACGCCCTGGAGGGCAGCGGTGACCTCGCTGGGAATCACCCAGAAGGTGCTGCCCGGGCCCTGCGCGAGTTGGGGCAGCATCTGGAGATACTGCCAGGCGAGCAGCTTGGGGTCGGGGTCGTTGCGATGCACGGCCTGGAAGACCTCATCGATGGCCCGGGACTGGCCCTCGGCCTGGAGGATCGCAGCGGTCCGGTTGCCCTCCGCGCGCAGAACGGCGGCCTGCTTGTCGCCCTCGGCGGTGAGAATCTGCGCTTGGCGCTGCCCCTCGGCCCCGAGAACCGCGGCCCGCTTGTCCCGCTCGGCCCGCATCTGCTTCTGCATCGCGTCCTTGATGGTCTGCGGAGGGTCGATCGCCTTGATCTCCACCCGGTTGACCCTCAGCCCCCACTTGCCGGTGGCCTCGTCCAGCACGCCACGCAGCTGGCTGTTGATGGTGTCCCGTGAAGTGAGGGTCTTTTCCAGGTCCATGGACCCCACGACGTTGCGCAGGGTGGTGACGGTGAGCTGCTCCACCGCCTGCAGGAAATTGGCGATCTCGTAGAAAGCCGCTCGGGGGTCGGTGACCTGGAAGTACAGGACGGTGTCGATCTCGACGACCAGATTGTCCTCGGTGATGACCGGCTGCGGTTTGAAAGACACGACCTGTTCCCGCAGATCGATCACCGGATGAACGCGGTCGATGAAAGGGATGACGAGGCTGAGGCCGGGTTTGAGTGTCCGGTGGTAGCGGCCCAGTCGCTCGACATTGCGAGCGCGCGCTTGGGGCACGATACGCACCGCCCGCACCACGGTGAAAATCGCGATCAGTGCGACGATCAGGCCGGCAATGAGGAACGCCGAGGTTTCCATGGTTTCAGTCCCGGGGGTAGACGATCGCGGTGGCGCCGCTGATCTCTATGACGTCGACGGTCTTTCCGGCAGGAATCACCAGCGTCTCGTCGTAGGCGCGGGCCGTCCATTCCTCGCCGTCGATACGGACCCTGCCGCCCAGGCCCGTCACCTCCGAGACGACATAGGCAGCCCTGCCGACCAGCGCGTCCACGCCGAACCGCTCCGCCTGGGGCTGGAGCACGTGGCGCAGCGCAATGGGGCGCACAAACAGCACAGTGACTGTGGCGACGATGGTGAACACCAAGAACTGGAGGGGCAGCGGCAGCCCGACCGCGGCGGACCCCGCCGTGACCAACGCGGCCGCACTCAGCATGCCGAGCGCAGCGGTAAGGGTGAAGATCTCCGCCGCAGCCAATACCGCCGCGATGATCAACCAGATCAGCCATGGATCCATTGCGTGCCTCTTCTGACCGGTGCGGGCGCGGAAGGGCTGACTCTCACCATTGGACCCCGATACGGGACAGCCGCGATACCCCTGGGAAAGGAAACCCTCCCGGACGAGCGGAGATGTAATCGCGCAACGCATCCCAAGCGATCACTTCGCACATCGACAGCGATTTTACCTGTACAGAGAAGGTCGCTCCTTCGTAAAAGGTCGCCGCAGGGCGACATCCAGGGCCGCTCCGGTTGCCTGTGCCACGCTTCGGGTCCGTACGGGGCTCCACGCCTTCAGGTACCGCGGGTAGACGAGTCCGCAGTACGCGCCAGGCACTCAGCGAGCGTTGCCGCTACGGCTCGCACGCACCAATGCCACCAACTGCCTCGACCGGTCAGCGCCAATCCGCAGTGCCTTCCGAAGCGACTCAGCCGAGACAGGACGCTGATGTGCTTCCCGGTGTCGAGCATCCAAGTGTCGGGCACGCTCCAGCAGCGGATCAGCCTGGGCGCGATCACGGCCTGCGCCGCTCTCGGCTTCCTCCCAAAAACCGAGTTCCGCCTTCGCCCTGACGACAGGCCGGTGAGCCAACAGCTCCACCGAAAGCAACAGCGCGACCGGCGGCCACCCGGCAACCAGCACCGGCTTCCAGGCCAGCACCGGCGCAGCCGCGACGTTGGCCGCCAGCGACACCGCGATCCCCAGCAGAAAAGCCAGCCAAACGGCGTAGCGCGCCCGGCACCCACCACGTCCCGACGGCTTCAGCAGCCCGACTGTCGCCAGCAGCAGCAACCCGTCAACCGACAGCGGCCACAAGGACGCGCTCACCTCATCCGCACCGCCCTGCAAGGCGAAGTCCCGCTGATGGACGTACGAGGCATACGCCGCAACCCCCGCGACCACCAGCGCACAGCCACATCGCAGCCAGGCATCAAGATCAGGCGACTCTCCCCTCGCCGTCCGGCGCGGCCCTTCGCTCGGGACAGACCCCATGTCCGGGTCGCCCATCACACCGACCCATCCCACGCCGCAGGACAGAACCGCCCCTCCACCACCAGCCGCCCGACAGGAAACCGCTGGTCAGCCCTGCAACCATCTGCATGTGGCCCCGCCGGGGGCACCAGTCACACTCCGTGTTCTCGCAGGTCAGGGCCAACAACGGCCCTACCTGCGAGACTACCTATGGTTCATACGTAAGCGGCCACGCAGGACGATCACATGCGTCCACAACGTGCCCTCACACGCCATTACCGCAGGTGAGGGGCACCACCACAGCGGTCTAAGCCACGCTGGGTGACCATCGCAGGTTCGAACCATACGGGGACTTCCAATAGCAGGCACTTCAGTCACGCTCTGCAGTTCGACCTGGTCAGGGCTCCTTGTTGCGCTCGCACCGTTAGATCACTCTTCTCGACTGTTCGAATGCCCGAAGGGCAACCAACGCGAGCTGCGAGGCATGAGCGTGCGAGAGACGAACTGGCGGTGTCGGACGTGTTCGAGATGCCGCTGCGACAGCTCGACTCCGCCCAGCCGCGGATGTTCGCCGGCTGGGTCCGGTGTTCAGTACGGCGGTAGGTGTGGTGTTCCTGGTCCTGGCCGCGCTGGCTCCGTTCCAGAACTGGTTTCTGCCAGGACTGGAGCATTCGGGGCCGTCGATGCGGCCGATGACGTAGGCGGCTGAAGGGTTGATCAGCCGCAGCAGTCGGCCACCCGCGGTTCAGCAGCAGTCGCATCCCGAGCCGGGGTCGCGCAGCACCCCTTGCCCTGCCAGGCGTCGCGGCCTTCCTTGACCGCGATGGCGGCGATGACGAGTGCTGCGACGGGGTCGGCCCAGGACCAGCCGAGGGTGGCATTGGCGACCAGGCCGATCAGCAGGACGGCGGAGAGGTAGGTGCACAGCAGGGTCTGCTTGGAGTCCGCGACCGCGCTGGCGGATCCCAGTTCGCGTCCGGCCTTGCGCTGGGCCGCGGACAGGAACGGCATAACGGCCAGGGACAGGGCGGCGATCACGATACCGGGAAGAGAGCGGTCGGCCTCGCCGGCGCCGGCCAGGGCGCGGACGGCGTCGACGGTGACGTACGCGGCGAGCGCGAAGAACGACACCGAGATGATCCGCAGTGTTGTCTTCTCGCGCGCCTCGCGGACCGCGTGCTCGCGGGCGGAGAACTGCCAGGCGACCGCGGCGGCGGAGGAGACTTCGATGACCGAGTCGAGGCCGAAGCCGATCAGCGCGGTGGAGGAGGCGATCGTTCCCGCGGTGATCGCGACGATCGCCTCGATGACGTTGTAGGTGATGGTGGCGGCGACCAGCAGACGTATCCGTTTGGCCAGCGCGTCACGGCGGGTCGGGGACGGCCCGAGGGAGATGGATGCCATCAGCAGCAGCCCTTCGTCTCCGCGTCCGGGCAGCTCTTGTCCGCCTCGACCGCGGCCACGGCGCTGCGCAGGTCGTCCAGCGCGTGCCCGAGGCGTTCGTCGGCCAGTTCGTAGCGGGTACGGCGTCCGACGGGCACGGCGACGACCAGGCCGCAGTCCCGCAGGCACGCCAGGTGGTTCGACAGCCTGGTGCGGGAGATGCCGAGCGCGTCGGCGAGGTCGGAAGGGTGGGCCGGGGCCTCGCGCAGCGCGAGCAGCAGCCGGCAGCGGATCGGGTCGGCGAGCGCGCGGCCAAAGCGGGCCAGCACCTTGATGTCGGAGGCAACAGTCAGCACCCCACGAGAGTACACATGATCCTGAATTCAGGAAATCATGGACTATCGGGTGGGTGCGCGGCGCCTGGACCGACCTGCACAGAGACCTGATCGCCGAGGCCGCGGAAACCGGCGACGCCCGGGACGACGTCGCGCCCGACGAGCTCGCGGGCTGCTGCCTCCACTCCCTCGCGGCGGCAAGTGCCCTGCCGTCCAAGGCCGCGGTCAGCCGACTCGTCAACGTCACTCTCAGCGGGCTGCGCCCACCACACTGACCTCGGACGAGCAGGCCCACCCCTGACCGGCAGCCGGAATCCCGCCGCCGAACGTCAGTTCCGCATCGGCAAGTTACGCCCCCTCGGGCTCCGCCGCCGGGGCCGCGTTCTCGATGATCCGGCAGACCAGGGCTTCGTCCCCGCGGCCTGCGGCCTGGTCCGCCTGGGCGTGAGCGCGCTGGAGGGTCGTACGGAGGGCCTGGAGGTCGGCGATACGGCGGTCTATGTCGGCGAGGCGCTTGTCGAGGAGGTCGGTGACGAGGCCGCAGGGCTGCTCGCCGCTGCGCTGCAGGTCGAGGACGTCCTTGATCTCCTTGAGGCTGAGGCCGAGGGCCTGGGCCTGGCGGATGAAGCCGAGGACGGGGACGGCGTCGTCGGTGTAGGTGCGGTAGCCGGCGGCGGTGCGCTCGGGCGGGTCGATGAGGCCATGGGCCTCGTAAAGGCGTACGGCCTTGGGGCTGAGCCCGGTCTGGGCGGCGATGCGGCCGACGGTGAGCATGGTGGGGCTCCGTTCGTGGTGCGTGTTTCCAATGTCGCCTTGACTTTGCCCTAAGGGCAAGGTTTTAGCGTCCAGGCATGAGCACGGATCAAGGGGACGGCTGTCCGGCGATGACGGTGGAGCCGCTGAGCGCCGCGTGTGCGGCCGTGGTGGCGCGGGGCGAGCATGCCTGCTTCGGGATCAGCCCGTTCAACAGCTACTTCTCCACGAACCGGATCCGGGACCTGGCGGCGTGGGGGCTCGCCCGCTTCGAAAGGGTGGACTTCCTCGTGCCGGACGCGCCCAGCGCCTTCACCTTCGAGGCGTTGGGGTACGCGCCGGAGAAGGCCGCGTGGAAGGCGCGTCGGCAGGGCCAGTACACCCGCAACAAGATTGCTACGGGCCTGAGTTCGCTGGGGGTGACCGACCCCGGCGCGCGGTTGCTGGGCTGGGCCGAGTTGGAGAGCAATGCGGCCTTCGGGCGGCTCCACGAGCACGGGCTGAAGCGGTACGCCGAGGACGCGGACTTCCGGGACGCCTGCCGGGAGGCGTCCGGCTGGGTGCTGGCCGGCAAACCGCCCGCCGGACGGACGCCGGACGAGGAACAGATCGAGCGGGCGGTGCGCTACTTCGTCGCCGAGCTGCCGCTGTTCCTCGACACCCCTTCCATCGTCGGGGCCGGGATATCGGTCTTCTGCTACCACCAGCCACCCGCCGTACTACGCCGCCTGTACGCCGGTGAGCTGAGCTGGCGGCCCGCTGCCGGACAGGGCTTCGCCGTGGTCACACCGGCCGGCCGAGAATGAACACGGAAGGAACCTCCACTATGTCCACCACGACCGACACCGGCCCGATAGAGCTGGAGCTGGCGATCACCGGGATGACCTGCGCCTCGTGCGTGGCGCGGGTTGAGAAGAAGCTGGGCGTGCTGCCCGGCGTGAGCGCCACGGTGAACCTGGCGACCGCGACTGCGCACGTCACCCGCGAGGACCCCGGGGTCAAGGTGGCCGAGCTGGTCACCGCCGTCGAGGCCATCGGTTACGGCGCCGAGGTGGCCGGGACCGGCCCATCGGGGGCGGAGGAGGCCGAGACGGTTGATGCCGAGCAGGCACACGTCGCCGGGCTGCGGCGTCGTCTGATCGGTTCGGCGGTGCTCGGGCTGCCCGTGGTGGTCATATCGATGATCTCCGCCCTGCACTTCGCCGGATGGGAGTGGCTCGCGCTCGCGTTGGCCACGCCAGTGGTGGCGTGGGGTGCGTGGCCGTTCCACCGGGCGGCGGCGGTCAATCTGCGGCACGGCGCGGCGACCATGGACACATTGGTGTCGCTGGGGGCGCTGGCCGCGTATCTGTGGAGCGTCGGTGCCCTGGCCGTCGGCGGGGAGCACCTGTATCTGGAGGTCGCCGTCGTCCTGACGGCGTTCCTGCTGGCCGGGAGGTTCTTCGAGGCGCGGGCCAAGAGGCGGGCCGGGGAGGCGATCCGGGCGCTGATGGACCTGGGCGCCAAGGACGTCGCCGTGCTCCGCGACGGGACCGAAATACGCATCCCCGTCGAGGAGTTGGCGGTCGGGGATCTGTTCGCCGTACGGCCCGGAGAGAAGATCGCCACGGACGGCGAAGTCGTCGAGGGTGCGTCAGCGGTGGACGAGTCGCTACTGACCGGAGAGAGCGTGCCGGTGGAGGTCGAGCCGGGCTCGGCGGTGACCGGCGCGACCGTCAACAGCCACGGACGGCTGGTCGTCCGGGCGACGCGGATCGGGTCGGACACCAAGCTGGCGCAGATCGCCGCGCTGGTGGAGCGGGCGCAGACCGGCAAGGCGGAGGTGCAGCGGCTGGCCGACCGGATCTCGGCGGTGTTCGTGCCGGTCGTGATCGCGCTGGCGATCGGCACGTTCGGGGTGTGGCTGCTCCCCGGGGCCTCGGCGGCGACCGCACTGACCGCGGCCATCGCCGTGGTCATCATCGCCTGCCCGTGTGCGCTCGGGCTGGCCACGCCCACCGCGCTGATGGTCGGTACCGGGCGCGGGGCGCAGCTCGGGCTGCTGATTCGCGGGCCCGAGGTGCTGGAGTCCACCCGGCGGATCGACACCGTCGTCCTGGACAAGACCGGCACCGTCACCGAGGGCCGCATGCGCCTGGTCGACGTCGTACCGGCCGCAGGCGAGCAGCAGGACGACGTGCTGCGCCTGGCCGGCGGACTTGAGCACGCCAGCGAGCATCCGATCGCCGCCACCATCGCCAACGCCGCGCGCGAGCGGCTCGGTTCGCTCCCCGACGTGGTCGGCTTCGCCAACACCCAGGGCAGGGGCGTCACCGGGCAGGTCGAGGGACGTACCGTCCGCGCGGGGCGCGCCGCCTGGCTCGAAGCCGAGCAGGGGCAGGGCCTGCCCGAGGAGTTGGCCCGGGCCGCGAAGAAGGCGGAAGGTGAAGGCCGTACGGTCGTCTTCGTCGCCTGGGACGGGCAGGTGCGCGGCGCGCTGGTGGTCGCCGACACCGTCAAGGCGACCAGCGCCGAGGCAGTGGCCGACCTCAAGCGGCTCGGCCTGACCCCGGTGCTGCTGACCGGCGACAACACCGCCGCCGCCCGTGCGGTCGCGGCCGAGGTGGGCATCGATCAGGTGATCGCCGAGGTCCATCCCGAGGACAAGGTCGCCGAGGTCGAACGCCTCCAGCAGCAGGGCCGGGTGGTGGCGATGGTCGGCGACGGCGTCAACGACGCGGCCGCCCTCGCCCAGGCCGACCTGGGCCTGGCCATGGGCACCGGCACCGACGCGGCGATCGCGGCGTCCGATCTGACGCTGGTACGAGGAGACCTGCGGGCGGCGGCGGACGCCATCCGGCTGGCGCGGCGCACTCTCCGTACCATCAAGGCCAATCTGTTCTGGGCGTTCACCTACAACGTGGCCGCACTGCCGCTGGCCGCGCTCGGCCTGCTCAACCCGATGATCGCGGGCGGGGCGATGGCGTTCTCGTCGGTCTTCGTCGTGTCCAACAGCCTGCGACTGCGGCGCTTCCAGCCCCTGCGCTGACCTCTGGGCCTCCGTTTTCGGGTCCCGTGGTTCTGTGATCTGCTGGAGATGTCTTCAGAGTGTGCGTCGCTCGCTCCTGGAAGAAGGCAGCCCATGCCGCACGTCAGACTGGCTGCACCGGCGCCCACCCGGCCGGGAGTCCTGCTGCCGGGGCGTGATCTGGCCGTCGCCTGGATCCTGATGGTGCTGATAGCCGCTCTCGCCTGGCTGGTCACCATCGGCCAGTCCCGCCACATGGGGATGGAACCCGGCACCATGGGCCTGGCGCTCCCGCTCTTCCTCCTGCTGTGGGTGGTCATGATGGCGGCGATGATGCTGCCCTCGGTGGCGCCCGTGGCCATCACCTGGGTCCAGGCGATCGGCCGCCAAGCGGCGGGCCCGGTCCGGGCGCTGCGGATCGGCGAGTTCGTCAGCGGCTACCTGCTCGCGTGGGCGGGGTTCGGCCTGGTGGCGTACGGCCTCCTCGCGGCCACGGACCGGTTGTTGGACAGCCATGCCGAGGCGGGGCGCTGGATCGGTGCCGCCGCGTTCCTGCTCGCCGGACTGCAGCAGTTCGGGCCGCTGAAACGGGTCTGCCTGCGGCACTGTCGCAGCCCAATGTTCCAGCTGCTGCGGTATGCGCGCTTCCGGCCGTGGGCGAAGGATCTGCGGGTGGGCGCGCACCACGGGGTCTACTGCGTCGGCTGCTGCTGGGGGCTGATGATCGTCCTGATCCCGCTCGGGGTGATGAATGTGGCGGCGATGGCGGGACTGGCCGCGGTGATCTTCCTGGAGAAGTTGTGGCGCGGCGGTCCCTGGCTCAGCTGGGCGGTCGGCGTCGCCTTCCTCGTGCTGGCCGTGCTCGCCCCGTTCCAGGACTGGCTGCTGCCCGGCCTGCAGATGTCCGGCCCGTCGATGGACCAGATGCTGGGTCCGGCGCTCTGAGCGGAGGCCGGTCGCTCCGCCAGGTGGCCCTTCGGCAGCTGAAGTATCCGGCGCTCGACACACAGAACGGCACGGCGAAGTTCACCGCCACGCGCGCGGCCGTGGCCACGCCGGCCTCACCGGACGCGATGACGGAACCCTGGTTGACCAGGGACAAGACCGTACCGACGAGAAGTGCGATCGGAATGCACCGCCTCAGGGACGCACGGGAGAACACCGTTGCCAGCAGTCGCGGTCGCGCCTGTGCGGGAGGAGGCATCCCCGTCCTCCTCCCGTGCCGACGTGTGCGACGTAAGGGCGACCTGCACGTCTACAGGCGCCCGGTGGACGAGCCCTCGGGCTGTTCGCTGGCGAACGCGTACTCGGACACTTCGCCGTACGCCGGCTCGAAGGTCAGGCCGAACGCCTGCGAACTGCCGGTGGTGGTGCCGATGGTGAACTCGGGCGCGAATCCGAACAACGCGTTCTTCACCGTCGTAGGTCCCCCGTCAGGCCCGCGCAGGGCCTCGAATTCGAGCTGGGTCTTCCCGTCGACGCTGAGCCGGGGCTTCTCCCCGTCCGTGAGGGAGATGCTCGCCCGCTCCACGCCCAGGTTCTCGCCGAAGAACTGCGAGAGCTCGCCGAACGCGCCGCCCTCGTCCCCGGACACGATGCGTTCGAGCGCGGGGGCCTGGGCATCGCTGGCTCCGTCGTCGATGACGAAGCCGACCTTCCAGTTACCCGCGGTCAGATGAGAGGGGAACTGGAAGTACAGGGCGAAGTCCACGCCGGAGAGGTCCACCTCGTCCAGGTGCCCTTCGGACACGTGGAAGGCGGCGCACCCGAGGCATTCCTCGCGTCCTTGAGGGTCGTGCGGCATCGCGTCGACCGCGCACCCGCAGACCACTGCGCACGAACAACCAACCAGGTAGTTGCCAGAGATACTCCACGTCATGACTGCTCCCGATTCCTGCGCGAATATCGTCATCCGGCGGTGCGGACGACGCTGACGACGTCAGGAATCGGCGGGTGGAGAACGCTCGGTCGGTGAAGGGAGCAGGAGATGCGCTCCGAACCCACACCCGCCCCTCGCGGGGACGGCGCGACGCGATGCGCCGCCGCCCCGCGTCAGGATTCCGACCGGTGTGGTGGCATCCATCGGCTCCACTCCACGGGCACACGCTCACGACGTGCAGACCCGGGAAGCCTTCTCCTTCCAGGCTAGACACGCCCCCAGAGGGTGTAAAGGCGAGGGGCGACCGCCGAGACCGCGGCCGCCCCCTGCCCGTGTCAGCCGGCGACGACAGCCTGGTAACCGGCCCGCTCGACCGCAGCGATCAGTGCCGCATGGTCGGTGGCGCCTTCGTCGTCGAGGCGGACGGTGGAGCGGCCTTTGCGTACGTCGGTACGGGAGGAACGTACGCCCGGCACCTCTTCGAGCTCGTCGTCGACGAGCAGACCACAACTGGCGCAGTGCATGCCCTCGACGTCGAGGACGACTTGGGGACCGATCTCCTCCGAACGGGCCTTGCCACGCAGCCATTTCATGCCGCGCCCTCCTTGAACTCGATGGCGCCGCCCTGCATGCCCATGGCGCAGGAGAAGATCAGCTTGCCGGGCTGGCGGGTGCCCAGGTCGATGCGGATGTCGCCGTCGCGCTTGGCGATCTCCTGCACGCCGAGCTCGGGGATGGTGAAGGCGCGGGCACAGCCGCCGGAGTCCTTGCCGCGCAGGATCAGGGTGGTGGGGGCACCGGCCCTGGCGGTGAAGGCGGTAGGTTCGTAGAAGTCGGTGACGGTCAGGACGATGGTCTGCTTCCCGGCGGCGTCGAGGGTGACCGGGCCTTGCAGGGCAGGCGTGTTGGGCTTGGCGGACGTGCCCGGCTGCGGTTCCGTCGCGGCGGCGGGAGTGGTGGTGTCCACCGTCGAGTACCAGCCGCCTGCCTGGAGTCCGGAGACCATCGTCCAGGCCGCGACGGCGAGCACCACCAGGCCGGTGACGACGCCGAGCCGCCCGGAGAACGCCTTTCCGGCCTGGCGGAAGACGTAGCCGAGGGCGGCGAACAGCGGGGCCGTGCCGAGGACGAACCCGGCCATCACGGCCGCACCGGCCACCGCCGACCCGGAGGTGATCGCGACCAGTTCGACGGAGAGCGTCACCCCGCACGGGACGAGGACGGTGGCGAAGCCGAGCAGGGCGGGGGCGAGTTTGGCACCGGACTTGGACTTGCGCCGCACCAGTTGCCCGAAGGCGGCGGGTGGGCGGGGCACCAGGCGGGCCACCGCCTTGACCCCCATCAGGTCCAGGGCGAACAGGACCATCAGGACACCGGCGGCGATGAGCAGGACCGCCCGGGTACGGGGACTGGGCTGCAGCGCGGCGCCGAAGATCCCGAGCAGGGCGCCGAGGAGGGTGTGGGAGAGGAGTTTTCCAGCGAGGAAGGCGCCGACCGGGGCGAGTGGCTCGGCAACCCGCTGACGTGCGCCGACCTGGCGCGGCGGATGGTCCTGCGGGGCAGGGGTCCGGCGGCCGACGGCACCGGCCAGCAGGCCGCCTTGTACGGCGGCGCAGGAGGCGCCTCCGGCCAGCAGGCCGGTCCCGGCGCTGGTGAGGAACAGGGTGAGAGTCGAGGCCATGCGTGGGGTTCTCCATCGGGAATCGGGAGGAGGGCACGCGCGCATGACGGCGTGCCGGGCTGATCGGGCATCCGGGTCCCGCCGGTCGGCGACCGGTGGGAGTGGGGGTGCGATCAGGTCCGGCTCACGCACAGCCTGTGGAGATCGGGTCCTTCACGGGAGGCGGGGGACGGCCGCGCCCGCTCCATGCCGCCCGCTGCAGCCACGTCGTTCGCGGCCGTCGAGGAGATGTTCGCCGCGAGCGGCAACGGGGCGGTGGAGGGACGGTGTTGGGCGGACGGCTGACAGTCCATGACCATGTCGTCCATGGGGCACGACGGTTCGGCCATCTCCTGAGCGTCCGCCCGGTCCGCCGAGAACGACGATGTCGTCGAAGCCGCGGGCATCGCGTTCATGGGAACCGCCATGGCAGGCTGCGCGAGCCCCGTGGTGCACAGGGCCAGGGCGAGCACGGCCAGCAGCCCGGCCCATCGCCGGGCCGAGAGCGGCTGCACACGCGTCCGGGCCATGGCACCGGATGCTAGCCCGTGCCGAAGCCTCCGCCTCGGGTTTGCGGAGTTCACAGGGCCGGCTGGTAGTCCGCGACCCAGTAGCGCAGCAGGCCGGTCAGGTACCCCCACGCGCCGCTGACCTGCAGAATGCCGACGACGACCAGCATCGCGCCGCCGAACCGCATCACAGTACGGGCGTTGCGGCGGGCGAACCCGAACGCCCGCAGCGCACGCCGGAAGCCGAGGGCCGCGACGAGGAAGGGCAGGCCCAGACCGACGCTGTAGACGAAGGCCAGCAGGGCGCCGCGTCCGGCGCTGCCGGTGGTGAAGGACAGGCTCATCACGGCGGCGAGGGTGGGCCCGATGCACGGGGTCCAGCCCAGGCCGAACATCACCCCCAGCAGCGGTGCCCCGGCCAGGCCGGCGCGCGGGTGGTAGCCGACGCGGAAGGTGCGTCCGGCGAGCGGGATGCACTCGAAGGCGCCGAGGAAGAGCAGGCCGAGCAGGATGGTCAGGGTGCCGAGGATCCGGGTGATGAGGTCCTGGTGTTCGAGCAGCGTGTTGCCGGCATAGCCGAGCGCGGCCCCGTAGCTCGCGAAGAGGACGGAGAAGCCGAGGATGAACAGCGCCGTCCCGGCGACCATCCGGCCCCGGCTCTCCCGACCGGCCTGCACGTCGGCCGCCGACATGCCGGTGGCGTACGAGAGGTGGCCGGGCACCAGCGGCAGACAGCACGGCGAGAAGAACGACACCGCGCCGGCCAACAGGGCGAGCGGCGCGGCCAGCAACAGCGGCCCGTCGGCGACGAGGTCGGGTATGGCGGCGCTCAAGGACAGCCTCCAGAACGGGGCACGAAGGAACGGTGCGCCGCGCTGGACGCCCCCGCGACAATACTCCTAACCTGATTAGGTGAGGCGGAGGGGCCTCCCTCGCCGCGACCGAGGAGGACGTCATGGCCAAAGCTGCCGTGTCGCACCCGCTGTTCGCCCGGATCTACCCGCGCATCAACGCCTTCACCGAGGCCCAAGGCTCCGTCGAGCACCGCCAGGAGATGCTGGCCGGCATCCACGGTTGGGTGATCGAGATCGGCGCGGGCCTGGGCTCGAACTTCGCCCACTACCCGGCGGAGGTGGAACAGGTCGTCGCCATCGAGCCGGAGGAGAGGCTGCGCGCGGTCGCCGAGCAGGCCGCCGCGAAGGCCGCCGTGCCGGTGGAGGTGCGGGCGGGCCGCGCCGAGGAGCTGCCGGCGGACGACGACAGCTTCGACGTAGCGGTGTTCTCGCTGGTGCTGTGCACCATCACGGACGTGCCGGCCGCGCTCGCCGAGGCCCGGCGGGTTCTCAAGCCGGGCGGAGAGCTGCACTTCTACGAGCACGTGCGCTCCGACAACCCGCGCTTCTTCCGGATGCAGCGGATCATCAACCCGCTGTGGCGCACCCTGGGCGGCGGCTGCAACGTCACCCGCGACACCGAACGGGCCATCCAGGAAGCGGGCTTCACGGCCAAGGAGATCCGCCGCTTCGTCTTCCGGATCAACGGGCGGGCCAATCCCGGTTCCCCGTCGATCATCGGGACCGCCCGGCCGTCCACCTAGGCCGCTTAGGATGTCCGTACGGCAGTGGTTCGGTCCGGGAGGAGGACGCATGGCGCAGTTCGGCGAGCTGGAGGCCGCGATCATGGACGCGGTGTGGGACGCGGGCGAGCCGCTGCGCGTCCGCGAGGTCCTCGAACGCCTCGGCCGGGACCCGGAGCCCGCGTACAACACCGTCCACACGGTCACCGAGATCCTTCACCGCAAGGGCTGGCTGTCGAAGGAGAAGGACGGCCGGGCCTACCGGTACGGCGCCACCAGGAGCCGCGAGGAGTACGTCGCCGGGCTGATGGACGAGGCCCTGTCCGTGGCCGGGGACCGCACCGCGACACTGGCCCGCTTCGTGCAGCAGATGCAGCCCGGCGAGGCCGAGGAACTGCACCGCCTGCTCGGCCAGGCCGTGGCCAGGGAGGTGTCGGAGTGATCGTCGCCGCCGTCCTCTTCGCGTACGCCGTCCTGCTGTGCACCCTGGCACCCCGGCTGTTGCGCGGTGCGGGCTGGGCCGAGCGGGCGCCCCGGCTGGGCATCGTGGTCTGGCAGGTGCTGGGCGCCTCGGCGCTCACCGCCGCCGTGCTGGCCGGGCTTGCGCTGACCGTACCCACCGTCCGGGTCAGTGCCGACCTCGCCGAGGTGCTGCAGGCGTGCGTGATGGCGCTGACCGCGCAGTACGCCTCGCCGGGCGGTGCCGCCGCCGGGGCGGCCGGGGCGGTGCTCGCCCTCGCCGTGCTGGGCCGGGTGGCCTGGTGCGTGGGCGCGGCCCTGCTCCGGATCCGGCGCGAGCGCAGGGAACACCGCGAGGTGCTGGACATGGTCGGCCGTCCCGACGCGGCACGTGGAGTGGTCGTCCTCGACCACGACGAGCCCGCCGCCTGCTGCCTGCCCGGCCGCCACCGCCGCACCGTCCTCACCACCGGCGCCCTGCGCACCCTGGACGACGACCAGCTCGAGGCCGTCCTCGCCCACGAGCACGCCCACCAGACAGAACGGCACGACGCCGTACTGGCCTGGGCGCAGACGCTGGCCCACGCCTTCCCCCGCGTCCCGCTGTTCGGTACCGCCGAGGCGGAGATCGCCCGGCTGGTGGAGATGCGCGCCGACGACGTGGCCGCCGGCCGCTCCGGCCGGCTGACGACGGCCGCCGCGCTGCTCGCGGTCGCGGGCGGACGCACCCCGGCTGTTGCGCTCGCGGCGGGTGGCTCCACGGCGGCCCGGCGGGTTGCCGTCTGATCGAGCCGCACCGGCCGCTGAGCCGCGAGCGCATCGCCGCCGGTTCACTGACGGCCGCCGCCGCGCTCGCCCTGCCGCTGCTGGTCGTCGGCGGCCCCGCGGCGGCCGCGACACAGCTGAACTACTGCCCGGACGGCACCCCGGTCGCCCAGGTCACCACCATGCGCTGACCAGCACAGCAAGCCCCTTCCTGGACATCGCCACACTCTTTTACCTAATCCCCTTAGGAGTTCAGGTTTCAGGTCGAGGAGAGGCGTCGTACGCATGGGAGAGCTGCTGTTCGGCACCACGCTGCTGGCGTCGTTCCTCGGCGGAGTCGTGGCGCTCCTCGCGCCCTGCTGCGTGTCCGTGATGCTGCCCGCGTACCTGGCGACCGGCTTCCGCCGCCGCACCGGGATCCTGGCCGCCACACTGGTCTTCGCCGCCGGGGTGGCCACGGTGATCGTGCCGATCGGGCTCGGCGCCGCAGCCCTCGTCGCGCTAATCTCCGGCCACCACCTGCTGGTGTTCTCCATCGGCGGTACGGCGATGGCGGCCGGTGGGATCGCCCTGCTGGCCGGGTGGAAGCCGCAGCTGCCGATGGTCTCGGGCCGGGCCCCGTCCGGACACGGCTTCGGCTCGGTCTACGGGCTCGGCGTGTTCTCCGGCGCGGCCAGCTCCTGCTGCGCACCGGTGCTCGCCGGGGTCGCCGTGCTCTCCGGTGCCGCCGCCTCCTTCCCCGCCGCCCTCGCCGTCTCGCTAACGTACGTGGCCGGGATGGTCGCCCCGCTGTGCCTGCTGGCCCTGGTGTAGGACCGCCGCAACTGGGGCGCCGGCCACCTGCTGCAGGTGCGTCAAATCACCCTGCGCTTCGGCTGGTTGAGGCGGCGGATGCCGCTGGGCAGCGCCGCCTCGGGGATCCTGCTGATCGCGATGGGCGCGCTGACTCTCGTCCAGGCCGTGCGCGGTC
The DNA here is from genome assembly GCF_058544905.1 of Streptomyces sp. JLBG701. Lineage (NCBI taxonomy): Bacteria > Bacillati > Actinomycetota > Actinomycetes > Kitasatosporales > Streptomycetaceae > Streptomyces > Streptomyces sp. JLBG701. The sequence goes on along the minus strand of NZ_CM178588.1, from coordinate 10,814,940 downwards.
CGGACACGGCGTCGGACGGCTGGCGCGTCCGCGTCGCCGCCGACCTGCAGCACGCAGCCTCCGTGATCACCAAGGCACTCGACTGGCTGCCCGGCGGGGCGCTGGCGATCTTCCTCCTTGCGCTCATCGCCTTCCCCGTACGGCAGGCGCAAGCCCACCTGGACGCCCCCGTCCGGCGCTCCCCCGGCGCCGCGGCGGGGGCGTCCCCCACCGACTGCTGCGACGAGCCGCAGGTACCCCTCACCACCTCCTCCTCCTCCGGAGAGGACCGCCACGCATGAGTTCCCTGAGTCAACCTCTATGCCGCCAGAGGCTTCTCGGCGGGCGTGTTGATCTTGTTGTTGGTCTGGTGGGTGACGGGGTCGTAGCAGGTGCCGGTGCGCCAGCAGGCCCACCTCACGCGCAGCCAGGCGCGGGCCAGGATGCGGATGGCGTGCGGGTGTCGCTTCTTGCGGGCCCGTCATGACCGGCAACTGGCTCCCCCTCGCGGCCACCGTCCTCGCCGCCGCATTGACCTGGTGGTGCTGCATCCGCCCGATGGCCAGGAACCGCTCCTGCCACGGCACGTCCGACCCCGGGCTGCAGGAGGAGCTCCGCGCCGCCCGCGAGGAGCTCCAGCGCCTGCGCGGCGAGACCACCCCGCCGACCGACCCGACCGACAGACCGGAGACCCTTAACCGGTGACCGTCCTCGCACCATCCCTCCGACGCCCGGCCACCACGCTCCTCGCCCTGGCCACGCTCGCCCTGGCCGTGCTGCTGGGCACCGCCACCCCCGCGTCCGCGCACGCCACCCTGCTGTTCACCGGCCCGGCCGCGGACGCGACGGTCGCCGACTCGCCGAAGTCACTGGTGCTCGTCTTCGACCAGCCGGTGAGCCTCGGCGGGAGTTCCGTACGGCTGAAACCGGCGACGCCCGTCGGCACAGCCGCCCTCAGCCAGGGCACCCGCACTGTCACCGTGCCCGTACGCGGCACACTGGCCGAGGGCGTGTACACCGTCGACTGGCAGGTCACCGCCCGTGACGGCGACATCATGACCGGCAGCTACCGCTTCGCCGTCGGCCCCCGCACGATCGCCCTCGCCTCCGGCCAGACCACCACGGCCAAGGACCCGGCCCCGACCACCGCCCTGCGCTGGATGCTCTTCACGGCCCTCGCCTTCCTTCTCGGCGAAGCCGCCACGAAACGCCTCGCCGCCCGCGTCCCCGACGCCCCGTCCCGGCGCCCGCCCTCCTGGGCCCTGCCCGCCGCACTCGCCGGCACCGCGGCCGCCGTCGCCCTCGCCGCGCTCCAGGTCAGCCAGGGGTCCCTCACCTCCTTGACCGACTCCCGCCCCGGCGTCCTGGCCCTGGTCGAGATCGCCGGCTTCGCCCTCGCGACCCTCGCTGTCGTCGTACGCCGCCGATCCTGGGCCGTCCTCCCGCTGACCGCCGTGCTGGTCGCCGAGGCGCTGCGGGCCCACCCGCAGGCCGAACAGGCCGTCGCCGGACCGCTGTTGACCTTCGTCCACCTCGCGGCGGCCGCACTGTGGACGGGCACCCTCATCCACGTGCTGCGCACCATGGCCGCCTGGCGGAGCGACCGCGGCGCCACCCGCACCCTCCTGCTGGCCTACGCCCGCCTCGCCGCCTGGCTGTTCGCGGCCGTCGTCACCACCGGCGTCATCGCCGCCCTGCTCCTGGTCCCGCTCGACGACCTCGCCACCACCGCCTACGGCCAGGTCCTCCTCGCCAAGACCACCCTGGTCGCGGTCGCCGCCGCTCTCGCCTACACCGCACGCCGCCACCTGCACCGCCGTACGACCGGCAGCCTCCGCTACCGCCCGGCCCGCCTCGAAGCCTCCGTCCTGGCCGTCGTCCTCGCCGTCTCCGCCACTCTCACCGTGCTGCGCGTGCCCGCGGACGCCGACCGCCCACTGCCCTTCGCGCCCCCGACCACCGGCCCGGTCGTGCCCGCCGGAACCCGCGCCGGGGAGATCGGCATCAGCGCCCGCGCCAGCACCGGCCAGATCGTCATCGACCTGACCGCACCCCAGATCGGCGCCACGGACGACCAGCCGTACGACCTGTCCGCCACCCTCGCCGACCCGCGGGGCAACCGGCGAGCCCTGAAGCTCCGCGGCTGCGGCACCGGCTGCTTCTACACCCCGCTGACCTGGCGCAAGGGCACCAGCCGCCTCACCCTCACCGCCTCCGCTGGCGAGGAATGGGCGGGCGGACACGCGGGCCTGACCATCACCTGGCCGCCCCGCCCCGACACCGCCCTGCTCCGCGAGACGGTCGCCGCCATGAAGCAGGTCCCCCGCTTCACCCTGCACGAGCTCGTCACCAGCAACACCGCACGCGGCCTCGGCGACCTCAGGCAACTCCCCCTCACCGGCAAGGAGTTCCTCGCCTCCGAGCCGTACGGCAGCGCCACCGCCCCCGTGATCACCCGCCTGCCCGACGAGAGCGGCCACCGCAGCCTCGCCCTGGCCTACCCCGCCGAACACACCCAGCTCGACCTCACCCTCGACGAGACCGGCCGGATCCTCCACGAGACCCTGACCGCCCCCAACCACCTCGTCACCCGCACCTTCGTCTACCCGGAGCCGGAGGAGGAAGAAGGCCATGAGCACTGACCTTCCGAGCCCGGCCGAAAGCGTGTTCACAGGCGCCGCTTAGCATCAGTGGTGATGACCAGCCGGAGCCAGCTCAGGACTCGCGGCGCGTGGCGGACCACGCGACTCGCGGCGCTCTGTCCTGCCCTGGCTGTGCTGCTCGCCGCGCTGGTGGTCTGTCTGGGTCCCCTGGCACACGCCACCAGCGCCCCGGCCGCCGCCCCAGCGACCACCATGTCGGCCATGGCGGTGAGCCCTGCGGACCACGAAACCAAGACGGTCACGCAGCCGGCCGACTGCCCCGCCGGCGACACATGCTGCGCTCCGGCCGCCCACGGCGTACACGGGGTGCTCGCTGCCCCCGTCCAACCTCTGCCGGTGCTCCTGCCCCGCATGCCGGACCTCCCCGGGCCGCCGGACAGCGCTCCGCGCCGCACCGAGCCCCCGCCCACCACCGGCGCCCCCGATCTCCACGTCCTGCAGGTGCAGCGGACCTAGACGGATGCCCTGACGCCGTGCGCTCACGCGTGCGCACGCGCCGAACGACATCCACCAACCCCTGCACCCACCGCCGCACGGCGGGACGAAGGACACACAGCCATGAGCAGGACCAGCAGGAAGGCCGCCGCGACCACGCGCAAGGCCCGCATCGAGGAGATGCGCCGCGCCGAGAAGGCCCGCGAGCGCCGCAACCGGATCATCACCATCACCCTGAGCACGGTCATCGTCGTCGGCCTGGTCGGCTGGGGCGCGTACTACATCAACAGCGCCAACGAGAAGGACGAGCAACAGGCCGCCGAGGCGAAGAAGCCCGTCAGCGGCGAGAAGACCTGGGACGCCAAGAAGCTCGGCCGCACCCACGTCACCGGCACCGTCAAGTACCCCATGAACCCGCCCGTCGGCGGCAACCACAACCAGGCATGGATGACCTGCGACGGCACCGTCTACACCCAGGCCATAGCGAACGAGAACGCCGTCCACTCCCTCGAACACGGCGCGGTCTGGGTCACGTACAACGGCAAGGCCACCGCCGCCGACATCAAGAAGCTCGCCGACAAGGTCACGAAGACCCCGTACACGCTGATGAGCCTGGACAAGACCCAGTCCGGGACGATCATGCTGTCCGCCTGGGGCCACCAGCTCAGCGTCAACACGGCGTCCGACGCGAGGGTCGAGCAGTTCCTCACCAAGTACGTGCAGGGCGCGCAGACCCCTGAGCCGGGCGCCGCCTGCACCGGCGGTCTGACCGCGTCATGACCGGTACGACGGATCCGGGCGAGGGGCACATTCGCAGGCCCGCCCTCTCCCGGTGGCTGATCACCGGCGCGGCGGCGTTGGTCGCCCTGGTCCTGGCCCTGGGGCTCCTGGCCACGACCCCCGGCGAGGGCGGCAGGGCGATCGACGTCCCGGCCGCCGACTCCGCCGACGCGGGCTTCGCGCGCGACATGGCCGTCCACCACCAGCAGGCGGTGGAGATGGCGTACATCGTCCGCGACCGCACCGCCGACGAGGACGTCCGCCGCCTCGCGTACGACATCGCCCAGACCCAGGCCAACCAGCGAGGCATGCTGCTCGGCTGGCTCGACCTGTGGGCCCTGCCGAAGACGTCACCGGACGGCTACATGGTCTGGATGCAGGGCGGCCACATGGGGCACGAGGTGAAGGACGGCTCGCTGATGCCGGGCATGGCCACCGACACCGAGCTCGCTGAACTCGGCAAGGCCAACGGCAGGCAGGCGGAGATCCTCTATCTCCAGCTCATGTATGACCACCACATGGGCGGCGTCGACATGGCCCGCGCCTGCATCCAGCATTGCGAGGTCGAGCCGGAGAAGAAGCTCGCCCAGGGCATGGTCGAGGCCCAGCAGTCGGAGATGCAGTTGATGACCGACCTGCTGAAGGAACGCGGCGCCGCGCCCCGGAAGTGATCGCCTCTCGGTCGGGCGTCGCCTGCTGCGGCGCCCGACCGGCTCACCCCGGTTCCGCAGGCGTGACCCCGTGACCGACTGCCAGCCACGTCACAGGCCGAAGGCGCCGCCCTTGATGAGGATGAGCAGGCCGAGGGCGATCAGGAGCAGGGGCAGCAGGATGTGGCCCCAGCGGGACAGGGCCTTGGCGATGACCGGGCGGATGGCGAAGAACCGGCCGGCGAAGCACCACACCGCCACCAGCACGAGGAACACCACGGCGTACACGCTCATCCCGCCGATGCCGGCGGTGGCGAAGACGGGCACGTAGACGCCGATGTTGTCGCCGCCGTTGGCGAAGGTGACCGCGGCGACCTCCAGCGGGCTCGGCCCGCCCTCCTTGGCCTGTGCCTCCTCCTCGTCCCCGTCGCCGTCGCGGTGGTTCTTCCACGCCTGCCAGGCGGCCTTGAGGCCCAGCGCGAGCGGTAACAGGCCGAGGTAGGGAATGGCGGACTCGGGCAGGAACGTGGCGCCGAACGCGGCTGCCGCCGCGACAGCGAGGATCGCGGCGAAGCCCAGGTACTGGCCGAGCACGATGCGGCGCGTGGAACCGCGGTGCCCGGCGCCCTGGGCGAAGAACAGCGCCAGGATCAGGATGTCGTCGATGTTGGTGACGGCGAACAGCCCGGCTGCCTGCCCGATGATGCCCAGGTCCACGAGTAGCTGTTCTTCCTTGGAGTCGGTGTCCCGGTGACGCTACCGAGAGCCCGGACCGAGCCCCGCACGGGGCCGACGCTCAGTGCCGAGTTCCGCCGCGAATCAGGAGGGGAGCCAGTGGTCGAGGTAAGCGCGAAGACCCTCCAACTGGAGGCCGCGCGCGACGTAGCCGAGGTAACCGTCCGGGCGCACGAGGCCCTGTGCGACGCCTGGCCACGAGCTCTCCGCGCCCAGCCGGTGGACGCTGATGAGGTCTTCCCTGCCGCATATGACCGACGCGAGCCGCTGGTCCGGCCAGAGGCGGGGCGGCCCGGTCAGCAGCAGGTGATAGCCCGGTCCGGCGGTCCGCGCCTGGAGCCCGTGCGGAAGATCGGGCAGCCGGTCACCCGCCCGAGGCCCGCTCCTCCTCAACGCACGCGAACCCACACTGACCGAGCTGCGGCGGTAGTGGATGTCGAGCTCTGAGACGGTACGGAAGACACGGTTGCGCAGCCAGCTCGCACGCAGTGCCAACGGGGCGAGCCGCGGGGCGAGTTGGACGCGGGCGAGGCGGAGGACGGGGTTGCGGCTGGTGGCGATGGTGAAGGCTCGGTCCGTGAAGCGCAGGACGCTGCGGCCGACCGGGGCGCGTTCCGCCTCGTACGTCTCCAGCAGTTCCTCGGGGGCGGCGCCCCGGCAGACGAGGGCGAGCTTCCAGCCGAGGTTGAGGGCGTCCTGGATACCGGTGTTCATGCCCTGCGCACCGGCCGGGCTGTGGATGTGGGCCGCATCCCCGGCCAGGAAGAACGGGCCGGATCGGTAGTGGGCCGCGCCACGGTTGTGGAGCCGGAAGTCGGTCATCCAGACCGGGTCCCGCAGGCGCAGCTCCTCGCCGGCGTATCGGTCGACGATCTCCTGCATCAGCCCCAGCGTCACCTCGGTGTCCGGCGTGCCAGGGGGCCGCATCGCGAGCATCCGCCAGGTCGCGGGCTCGCCGAGGGGGAAGAAGAACAGCATCCCGGCATCGGTCATGAAGGTGTGCGCGGCACCCGGCTCCAGACCGTCGGCCTCCAGGTCGGCGAGGAGGAAGGTCTGCGGGTAGGCGGAGCCGAGGAAATCGATGCCCGCCTCGCTTCGTACGGTGCTGTGGGCGCCGTCGCAGCCGACGACGTACCGGGCGCTCACGGTCTCCTCCCTGCCGTCCTGCCGCCGCAGTCGACAGGTGACGTACACGCTCTGCCTCTCCAGCCGTAGCAGTTCTGTGCCGCGCTCCACCGTCACGCCCTCCCTGCCCAGACGCTCCGCGAGGACGCACTCGGTCTCGGCCTGTGAGAGGAACAGCAGGAAGGAGTACGGGGTGTCGGTGAGCTCGCCGGAGAAGAGCGGTATCTGGACGACGCGTCCCGGAAGGTGCATCCGCAGCTGCACCGCAGGATTACCGCGCCTGACCAGCTCGTCGGTCACTCCGAACCCGGCCAGCGCCTCCAGTGTGCGCGGCTGGATGGCCAGCGCCCGTGACTCACGCACACGGTCAAGGGAGCGGTCGACGATCCGGAAGTCGGCGCCATGGGCGCGGAGTTGCGCGGCGAGGGCGAGCCCGGTCGGCCCCGCACCGACCACCAGCACATCCAGCGGTGCCGTCATGCATCCACGGTAGTGCTGACAGGTCCCGGCCGTCGGAGTCATCGGCAGCCGCGGGCGCCGTGACCACGACCCCAGGCGCGACGTCGTCCTCGTCGAGCGCCGCACCCCGTACCTCGGAACAGGGTCCTACTTGCTGCGCGCGTCCGCAGGCTGGGCAAGGATCTCCCCGCACAGGGCGACACAGTCGGCGCAGATCCACACGTCGGGGCCGGCGACAAGACGGCGCTCCTCGCTTTCCGTGTGACCGCAGAAGGAGCAGCGGGCCTGGGTGTCAGGGCGGGGCTTGCGGCGGGAGCGGCGGCCGAGGGCGGTGCGGGGGACGTTGATGTGGCAGTGGAGTTGGCGCTTGATGTCCGCCACGTCCACGTCCAGGGCCTGGAGGACGCGATGGGCGCGGGAGGCGGGGTTGGTGGCGATGACGGCCAGCAGCTGCGGCGTGGAGACGATGACAGGGGCGCAGGTCGGGGTGCGTTCGGTCGCCAGGTGTTCGGCGGCGGCCAGGGCCGCCCGGGCGTCGGCGGAGAAGGCGGCCTGGAGGGGACGGACTGGTGTGGCGGGTTGCCCGAAGAGCCGGTGGCCGGCGTCCCGGATCTTGTCGCGGGTGACGCCGAGTTTCTCCAGGATGGTGGCGGCCACGCCGTCGGTGAGCAGGCCGAGCAGCATGTGTTCGGTGCCGGCTTCGGCGAGCCCGTCGGCCTCGGCCGCGTCGAGAGCGGCGTCCAGGCAGCTCTGCAGGTTGCGGGCGCGTATGAGGCCGAGCGTCTTGGGGGGTTCCTCGACGCGGTCGGCATAACGCTGGCGGGCGGCCTGGCGGGAGACGCCGAGGTGCTCGCCGATGACGGTCCAGGAGTGTCCGGCCTCGCGTACGCGTCGTACGACCTGGTCGACGGCGGCTTCCGTGTGCGTGGACATGTCCTGGGAGAGGGCGATGACGGCGTCCAGCAGGGCGAGTTCGTCGTCGCTTCCGGCGCGGGCGTGGGCCGCTGCGATGAGCTGCTCCACGGTGGGCTCTTCGCTCATGCTGACAACCGTAGATTGTCATTCTCTGGGTGACAATCCCTTGTTGTCACCTGCCTGCCGGGCCGCCGATGATGCTGCAGATGTCCACGTCCGTGCAGCCACTCGGGTCCGTCGTCGCGGCGCGTTCGGCCAGGCCGCGCAGCGCGGTACGGGTCTTGCGCAGCTCGGCCATGCGCCGCTCGATGTCCGCGAGGTGTTGCTGGATCAGGTCCGTGACGTGCACGCACGGCGCCTCGCCCGAGTCGCGCAGGGTGAGGATCGAGCGGATCTCGGCGAGTGTCAGGCCGGCCGACTGGGCGTCGCGGACGAAGGCCAGCCGGGTGCCGGTCTGTGGCGGGTAGTCGCGGTAGCCGCTCGGCGTGCGGGGAGGTGCGGGCAGCAGCCCGGCCTGCTCGTAGAAGCGGATGGTCTTGGCCGTCAGACCGTTCGCGGCGGCCAGTTCTCCGATACGCATACGACCGAGGCTACGCCTTGACCTTCCAGTGCGCTGGAAGGTCTAACGTCGGTGGCATCCGCAGTGACCTGGGAGGACACGGCCATGCGCATCACGGTTCTGACGGTGCCCGACTGCCCCCACGGGCCGCTGGCGCGCGAGCGGATCGACCAGGCGCTCGACGGCCGGAGCGCGGAGGTGGAGCTGGTCAAGGTCGCCGACGAGGCAGACGCGGCCCGGTTAGGCATGACCGGCTCGCCGACCATCCTCATCGACGGCGTCGACCCCTTCGCCGTGCCGGGCGCAGCCGCCTCCGTCTCCTGCCGCCTGTACCGGGGACCGGACGGGCAGGTCGAGGGGGCACCGAGCATGGCCGACCTGCAGCGTGCGCTGCACGTCGCGGACGCCACCGCGGACTGCGAGGATCTGCCGATGGATGCTGCCGGGCGCGCCGGACGAGGGCGCCTCGCGCCGACCGCCGGCGGCCTGCGGGCCGTACAGCAGGCGGTTCTACGGCACTTCGCGGCCACCGGCCACGCACCCGACCCCGGCGACCTGGACGACATTGCCGCCTCGCACGGTCGTGGCGCCGCCGACGTGCTGGCGGAACTGGCGGCCGAGGACTTCATCACGCTCGACGGCCACGGCCGGATCCGGGCGGCGTACCCCTTCTCGGCTCTGCCCACGGCCCACCACGTCCGCCTCCCCGACGGCACCCAGCTGTGGTCGATGTGCGCGGTGGACGCCCTCGGCATCCCCGCCATGCTCGACACGGACGCGGTGATCACCTCCAGCGACCCCGTCACCGGCGATGCGATCACCGTCATAGCGGCCGACGGGCGGATGGACTGGACCCCACCCACCGCCGTCATCTACGTCGGCCAACGCTCCTGCGCCGGCTCTGCGGCCGACGTCGCCTGCGGAGCCCTGAACTTCTTCACCAGCCGCCGCACCGCCCGCATCTGGGCCGGGCAACATCCCGACTACACCGGTAAGGCCGTCGATCAGACCCGTGCCGAAGCCCTGGGCCGGGCCGTCTTCGGCTCCCTCCTGACAGAATCGGGGCTTGCCTGAGCACCGGGAGGCCCGCGCATGGAGACCCTCGACTCGAAGGACCCGCTGGCCGTCGCCGTCACCGAGGCAATCCGCACCGGAGACCTCCCCCGCGCTTGAGCGGCTCCTCGCCGAGAACCCCGGCGTGGCCACCGCGCACATCTCCGGGGACTGCGGCAAGCAGGCCCGTAGCCTCCTGCACATCGCCACCGACTGGCCGGGGCATTTCCCCAACGGCCCGCAGGTGGTCACCACCCTGGTCGCGGCCGGCGCGGACCCCAACGCCCGCTGCTCCGGCCCCCACACCGAGACTCCCCTGCACTGGGCGGCCAGCAGCAACGACATCCCGGTCCTCGACGCGCTGATCGCCGCCGGCGCCGACATCGAGGCACCGGGCGCCGTCATCGGCGGCGGCACCCCGCTCGCCGACGCCCGCGCCTTCGGCCAGTGGCGCGCGGCCCGCCGCCTCGTCGAACACGGCGCCCACGTCACCTTCCAGGACGCCGCCACCCTCGGCCTGCTCGACCAGGTCGAGACGTATGTGGCGTCCACCGGGCCCCGTACTCCGGAAGAGATCACCCGCGCGTTGTGGGGCGCCTGCCACGGCGGGCAACTCGCCACGGCCCAGTACCTGCACCGGCAAGGCGCGGACATCAACTGGATCGGCTACGACGACAAGACACCTCTGGACATTGCCCAGGCCGAGGACGCCACCGACGTGGTCCAGTGGTTGCTCGTGCAGGGCGCCAAGACGAGCGCCCAGCTCCTTGCATAGCCGGGCAACGAGATATGCCGCAGTCCCGCCGCCGGGCTCCTGGCGCCGATCGCGGCTGAACTCCCGGCGTTGTCAGTGCTGGGCGTCACAATCAACTCATGCGGAACAGACGTGGGTTCAGAATGCCGCAGGGTGCGGAAATCGTGAGCCATCAGGGCGATGAGTTCAGGGTTGATGTGAGCGTGCCCCTCGACGAGGATGGGTACCTCGGCCGCCAGTGCCCCGAGTGCTCGATGAGCTTCCGGATGAACGGGGAGGACTACAAAGCCCTGCCCGACGACCTCGAACTCTGGTGTGTCTACTGCGGCCACCACCAGGAGCATTCGGAGTTCATGACCGACCAGCAGCGGAATCGCGTCATGCGGGCCGCGGGCGACCTCGGCATGCAGATCGCGAGCCAAGCCCTGAGCGACGCCTTCCGAGGTCTGTCGAGGGGCAGTTCACACCGGTCCGGCCTATCCGTCTCCATCTCGTACAAGGAGAAGCCCTTCTACCCGCGCCCCCTTCCGGGCATCGACGAAGAGCGACTGGCCCGCGTCCGCACCTGCACCGGCTGCCAGGTCCGCTATGCCGTCTTCGACGAGCACCGGTTCTGCCCCGTGTGCGGTCGCCTCCCCGCCGCATCGGTCGCCTTCGACGCCCTCCAGGCCGAGACGGCGCGTCTCGACGCCCTGAACGCCGTGGCCGACGAGGCGAAGGCGGTACTGCGCGAGCAAGGGGTCTTCACCCGCAGTTGGGTCGACACGATCGAAAACGTCGTGGGGGTTGTCGAGGCCCTGGCCTCCGCTGTCTTCGAAGCCGCGGTGACGGATGCCGCCGACCGACTCCGGGGCAAGGGGAACGTCTTTCAGCGTCTCGACGACATGGCCGACCTGTTCGTGGCCGCCGGGTACGACGACCTCCGCGGCACTCTGGGACCGGAGAGCTGGCAGCGCCTCATCGCGACGTGGGCCGCCCGCCACGTCTTCACCCACAACGACGGCATCGTCGACGAGAAATACCTGCGAAAGGTCCCCACCTCGTCCGCACAGGTCGGCCGGCGTCTCGTCATCTCCGAAGCCACCTGCCGCCGGGCCGTCGAGGACACCACAAGCCTGTGCACGGCGCTGGCCGAGCTGACCGTCTAGGGCCGCACCCTCAGTTGCGGAAGACGCGAAAGGCCAAGCGGCAGCGATCAGGGGGTAGTCGAAGGCTCAGCGAAGTGCGGTCGTGCGGTCGAAGTTCTTGCCGTGACACCGGTGACGGCGATGCGGCCGGCGGTCCGGTTCCCCCTCTGATGTGCCCAGGGCGCGCTGGTGACAGCGGCGGTTGGATGCCCCATGCTGGGTGGGTTATGACGCCTTCGGCCTGGATGCCTCATCCGCGACCGCGTGGCCGTGTGCCGGCCGCGTTGCCGATGGCAGTGGTGCGGGCCGGAGTTTTCGCGGTGGCGAGCACGGGGTTGGCGATCGCCTCGTATCACTTCGTCTTCGGCGGCATGCCTTCCTGGAGCGCCGGGGCCCTGGCTGTCGCCGGGCTGTTCGGCGCTGCGCTGCCGCGTGCTTCCCATTCGGCGTCCGTGTGGCGGTGGCTGGCCGTCGTCTGCGGAGGACAGGCCGCCGCCTGCTGGTGGTTCCATCTGGCGAGTGGCGGTACGCCGGGCGCCGCACGCGACAACTGGCTGCTCATCCCGGTCCACGCGCACCGGCCCCTGATCGTCATGCAGCTCGCGCTGACCCTGCTCGTGGCCTGCATGCTGCACGGCGCGGACGCCGCCTGCCGCCGCCCGCTGCGGAACGTGGGTCGCGAACTGCACCACATCCGGGGCTATTTGCGGCGGCTGCTGCATCCGGTGTCCGTCCCGCTCACGGTTGCCCTGCCCCAACCGGGTCCACACCGCTCCCCGGGCCCGGCCCGGGCTTCCCCTCCCCATGTCCTACTCGCGGACGTGGTCGTACGGCGGGGCCCCCGTCACGGCTGCCGCTCGCCGTCCAACCGTGCTGACGCACGGGGACGGGAGCGGCTTCGGCATGCCCAACAGCCGTTTGTGACATCGCCGTCGGCGGTGTCAGGGGGGAACACTCATGTCTGAAACATCCACGCCTGGAACATCCATGTCCGGAACGTCCGCGACTGTTGTCGTCATCGGGGCGGGCCCGTACGGCCTGTCCACCGCCGCGCACCTGCGGGCGCGCGGCCTGACCGTAAGGATCTTCGGCTCGCCCATGGCGAGCTGGGCCGAGAACATGCCGAACGGCATGCTCCTGAAGTCACCGCCCAGCGCCTCCGCGCTGTCCGCGCCGCGCGCGGGCTTCACCCTCGACGACTACTGCCGCAAGGCCGGCGAGACCCTGCTCGGCGAGCACGACCAGGTGCCCATCGAGCTGTTCGTCCGCTATGGGCTGTGGTTCCGCGACCAGTTGGTGCCCGACGTCGAGGACGTACGGGTGTCGACGGTCGACCGGCACGCGGGCGGCTTCCGCCTGAAGCTGTCCTCGGGCGAGGAACTGCGGGCCGCCGCCGTGGTCGTGGCCACGGGTCTCACCGGCTTCGCCCACCTGCCCGCGCCCCTGGCCGCGGCCGTCCCCGACGGTCCCTCCGCCCTGGGCTCCGTCTCGCACAGTTCGCAGCACACCGACCTGACCCGTTTCACCGGACGCAGGGTCACCGTTGTCGGCGCCGGGCAGTCGGCACTGGAAGGCGCCGTCCTGCTCCAGGAGGCCGGAGCGCAGGCACAGGTCCTCACCCGCAGCCCGCAAGTGGCGTTTGGCGCCCCGCCGACGCCGGGCCCGCACTGGCAGCCGGACACCCCGGTGGGCCGCTCCTGGAGGCTGTACGGCTTCGTCCACCACGCCGCCGCCTTCCGTCGCCTGCCGCAGAACACCCGGCTCTGCCTGGTCAAACGGGTCCTGGGCCCGTGCGGCGCCTGGTGGCTCAAGGACCGCTTCGACGGCCGGGTGCCGGTCCTGGCCGGGCAGCACCTCACCGGCGCGGACACGCACGGGGCCGGCGTCACCCTGAGCACCCGGGCGACAGACGGACGTACGCACACGATCGAGACCGATCACGTCATGGCCGCCACCGGCTACCGCGTCCACCTGGAGGCCCTGGACTTCCTCTCCCCCGAACTGCGCGCCGACCTCGCCCGGAGCGGCGGATTCCCGCGCCTGGACAAGGATCTCGCCTCCACTGTGCCCGGCCTGTACTTCACCGGGCTCCCGGCCGCTGCCAGCTTCGGGCCCGTCCTGCGGTTCGTGTGCGGCACGGCGTTCGCCTCACCGCGGCTGGCCGCGGCGGTAGCGGCGCAGCGGGCTTGAGGCGCTCACGGTCAGCGGCTCCGTCTTCCCGGAGCCGCTGACTCAGAGCAAACGGCGAACGCGGCGGACGATCTTCGGAGCCGTGGCCACGGCTCCGTGGCCGCCGAGCTGTTCGGTGACACATCCTCCGCGTCACTGCTGGCCAGGCACAGCGGGTCCGGCTCCGTGCGCCCCGTCCGTTCAACCGGGCCGGGTAGGGTCGCGCCGCGGTGCGGGCCGAGCACGCGGGAGAGGAAAGCGACGTGGCGGTGGCGGGCGAGGACCGGGTCGAAGAGGTCCGGGTGGGGCTGGGGACGATAGCCCGGGAGTGGGGCCGCATCGGCTGTATCGGGTTCGGCGGACCGCCGACCCATATCGCACTGCTCCGCCAGCTGTGCGTGGACCGCCGCCGCTGGATCGCCGCTGCCGAGTTCGAGGACGGCATCGCGGCGACCAATCTGCTGCCCGGCCCGGCCTCGACCCAGCTGGCGATCTTCACCGCATGGCGGCTACGTGGCCTGGCCGGGGCGCTGGTCGGCGGGGTGTGCTTCATCGTGCCGGGCCTGGTGCTGATCCTGGCTCTGGCCGCGCTGTTCCTGGCCGGACACCCGCCGCTGTGGGTGAGGGGCGCCGCAGCGGGCGCCGGGGCCGCGGTCGCGGCGGTGGCAGTGCAGGCGGCCGTCAGCCTGGTGCCGGCGAGCTGGAAGCGGGCCGGGCAGGCACGGGCGGCACGGGCTCGGTGGATCGGCTACGGCTTGGCTGGCGGGGCTGCAGCCACGCTTACCGGGCCGTGGCTGGTCTTGGTGCTGCTCGGCGCCGGCCTCGTGGAGGTCGCGGTCCGGGCGCGCGCGTCGGGGCATCCGGCCCGGCGGGCCGCCTCGTGGCCGTTGCTGGCCGCCGCGCCGGTGGCGAGCGGGGGTCTGCTGGCACTGGCGTGGGTGGCGCTCAAGGTCGGCGCGCTGTCCTACGGCGGCGGGTTCGTGATCATCCCGCTGATGCAGGCCGACGCGGTCGACCACTACCACTGGATGACCGACGGACAGTTCCTCAACGCCGTCGCGCTGGGCCAGATCACGCCGGGGCCGGTGGTACAGACCGTCGCGGTCGTCGGATACGCCGCCGCCGGAGTGGGCGGCGGGCTGCTCGCTGCGGCCGTGGCCTTCGCCCCGTCGTTCCTGTTCGTGATCGTCGGCGGGCCCCGGTTCGACCGGCTGCGGGCCAACGACCAGGTGCAGGCGTTCTTCACCGGGGCCGGACCGGCGGTCATCGGCGCCATCGCCGGATCGGCGATCCCCCTGGCCCTGGCACTGCAACATGCATGGCAGTACGGCGTCCTCGCCGCAGCAGCGGTGTGGCTGCTGGCCGCCCGCCGGGGCGTGGTCAGCGCGCTGCTGGGAGCGGGAGTACTGGGAGTGATCGTGGTGCTCGCCGGGTGGCCGGTGTCCTGACCGTTCTCCCGATCTCACCGGATGCACCCCGTCCGTGAGGGAGCGGGGAGTGCCGGCCACGCTCGGCCCGTGAGGGAGGCCACTGAGCTCAGCCTCGGGTCCGGTCGGTCGTAGTTTTCCTGCCCGTCGTCGCTCTCACGGTGAGGCCGATGGCCCCGTTCTCACAGCGTGGCAGCCGTCTTGAGTAGCGCGGTTGCCGCCGTTTCAATGTCCTCGGGCGTGCTCCAGCGGCACAGCGACAGCCGCAGAGCCCCCAGCGCGCGGTCCGCATCGAGGCCCATCGCGGTCAGTACGGGCGAGGGGGTGTGGGCGCCGCTGTGGCAGGCCGAGCCTGTGGAGGCCGCGATGCCGGGTGCGGCGGCGAGGAGTTCGTGCCCGAGCACGCCGTCGATGCTGACGTTCAGCGTGTTGGGCAGGCGCTCGGCGCCGGGTCCGTTGAGGTGGACGCGGCCGGGCAGGGCGTCGGCCAGGCGCCGGTGCAGGCCGTCACGGAGTGCCGCGATACGGGCCGGTGCCCCGTCAGCCAGTTCTGCGGCGGCGAGTTCGGCGGCCGTGCCCAGCGCAACGGCAAGCGCGACGTTCTCGGTGCCGGCGCGCAGGCCGTGCTCTTGGCCGCCGCCGTAGACCAGCGGTTCGAGGGCGACACCCTGGCGGACGTACAGAGCGGCGATGCCCTTCGGTGCGTACATCTTGTGGCCGACGACCGTCAGCAAGTCGACGCCCAACACTCGTACGTCCAAGGAGATTTTCCCGACCGCCTGGGCGGCGTCGGAGTGGAAGAGCGCCCCGTGGGCGCGGGTGCTGCGGGCCAGTTCGGCGACGGGCTGGAGTGCGCCGGTCTCGTTGTTCGCAGCCATGACCGAGACCAGGACGGTGCGCTCGGTGAGGGCGGCGGCGAGCGCCGCCGGGTCGACCAGGCCGTCGCCGTCCACGGGCAGGTACGTCACCTCGGCGCCGTGGAGGCGTTCCAGGGCGCGGCAGGTCTCCAGGACGGCCGGGTGCTCGGTGACCTGGGTGATCACATGGGGGCGGTCGGCCTTGGCGCTCAGTACGGCGCCGCGCAGGGCGAGGCCGTCGGCCTCGGAGCCGGAGCCGGTGAAGACGATCTCGTCGGGCCGGGCCCCGATCAGGGCGGCGACCTGTGCCCGTGCCTGATCGAGCGCCTGGCGGGGCTGATCGCTGTAGGAATGACTGCTGGAGGGGTTGCCGAACCAGTCCGCCAGATACGGGCGCATCGCCTCGATCACCCGCGGGTCGACCGGGGTGGTGGCGTTGTAGTCCAGATACACCGGACCGTCCGCCAGGCCCGGGTGGGTGGGGATCACGCGGCTGGCTCCGTCTCCACGGGCAGCTCCGCCAGCCGCCACTCCAGCATCCCGTCCACCAGACGGACCGCCCTGCGACCCTGCTCGCGCAGGAGCCGTACGGCGTCATGGGCCAGCACGCAGTACTCGCCGCGGCAGTAGGCGACGACTTCGGTGTCGGCGGGCAACTCGGCGATCCGGTCGGCGAGTTCCTCGACCGGGATGGAGATGGCTCCGGGGATGTGACCGGCGGCGTACTCCTCGGCCGGACGCACGTCGAGGACGACGACCTCGCCCGCCTGCGCGCGGGCCAGCAGCACCTCCCGTCCGACTCCCTCCGGCTGGTCGTCGCCGAGGTAGGCGGTGCGGGCGGCCTCGACGCCTGCCTGGTGGGTCTGGGCGACCCGGCGCAGCAGGGCGTAGAGGGCGGCGACGTCGTCTCCGGCCAGCCGGTAGTGGATGCGCACGCCCTCGCGGCGGGTGGCCACGAGCCCGGCCTGCTTCAGGGTCTGCAGGTGCGCGGAGGCGGTGGTCAGGTTGAGCCCAGCCGCCTTGGCGAGGGCGTCGACGGTGCGCTCGCCCTGCGCCAGCAGATCGAGCAGTTCCAGACGCTTCCCGCTGCTCAGCGCCTTACCGGTGTGGGCGAAGGCGTCGTACAGAGCCGACTTGCGCGCGGGGTCTCCCATGGCATCCTCCATAGATCCATGGAATATTGTATCTATGGGCGGGCGCCGCGACCACCCGGCGCCTACCGTGACCCCAGGAGGACCCGATGGGCTTCGCCGACGATCACCTGATACCGCTGGTCGACGAGGGGCTGGGCAACAGCTCCTACCTCGTCGACCTGGGCGACGGACGCGCCCTGGCGGTGGACGCGAGCCGGGATCTGCGCGCCCTGCGGGCTGCCGCCGGGCGGCGCGGACTCAGGGTCGCGTACGCCGCCGACACCCACCTGCACGCCGACTTCCTCACCGGCGCGCTCCAACTCGCCGCCGACGACGGCGCGACCGTCCTGGCCTCGGCCGCCGGACACCGCGCCTTCCCGCACACCGAGCTCGCCGACGGCGACGAGACCGAGCTGGGCGGACTGACACTGCGGGCCCTGGCCACCCCCGGCCACACCGACGAGCACCTGTCCTTCCTTCTGCTGGACGGCACAAGGGAGTTGGGTGTCTTCACCGGCGGCTCGCTGATCGTCGGTTCCGCCGCCCGCACCGACCTGCTCGGCCCCGAACGCGCCGACGAACTCGCCCGCGCCCAGTACCACTCGTTGCGCCGCCTGACCCAACTCCCGGACCCGACCGCCGTATGGCCCACCCACGGCGCCGGATCCTTCTGCTCCGCCCCACCCGGCGCCGAGCGCACCACCACAATCGGCGCCCAGAAACAGGCCAACTCCCTGCTCGCAGCGCCGGACGAGGACACCTTCGTACGGCAGTTGCTGGGCAGCCTCGGCTCCTACCCCGCCTACTTCGACCGCCTGGGCGAGATCAACCGGCGCGGCCCCGCGGTCCTCGGCACCACCCCGCCCATCGCCGCACTCTCGGCGGCCGAGACACGCCAACTGCTGGGCCAGGGAACCCAGATCATCGACGTACGATCCGTCACGGACTTCGCCCACGGCCACATCCCCGGCGCGATCTCCATCCCGCTGCGCGACCAGTTCGCCACCTGGCTCGGCTGGCTGCTGCCCGACGACACCCCGCTCATCTTCGTCACCGCTCCCGGCCAGGACCTTACCGAACTCACCTGGCAGGCCCTGAAGATCGGATACGAACGGCTGGCCGGATACCTGGAGTGGGCCGTCTGGCAGACGGACGGAGGAGGGCGGCAGACCATCGGCCTGCTCACCGCCGACCGCATCGGCGAACGTCCGGTCCTCGACATCCGGCAACGGGCCGAGCACCTCGCCGGACACATCCCCGGCGCCGTCGGCATCGAACTCGGTGAACTGACCGCCCGTGCCGACGAAGCACCGGCCGGGGCCGTCGTCGCCTGCGGGCACGGCGAGCGCGCCATGACCGCCGCCAGCCTCCTCGCGCGTGCCGGACACCGCGACCTCGCCGTCCTGGACGGCGGACCGGGCGACTGGGCCAAGGCCACTGGCCGCACCCTGGTGGAGGGCGCGTGACCGCCACTGCCACCCCCGGCGGCATACGGCTCGGACTGCGCGCCAACCTCGCCCAGTTCACCCTGCTCGTCGCGGTCAACGCCCTGGTCGGCGGCGTGCTCGGCCAGGAACGCACCGTACTGCCACTGCTCGCCGACGACGTCTTCCACCTGTCCGCCTACACCGCCGCCCTCACCTACATACTGGCCTTCGGCGCCACCAAAGCCATCACCAACTTCTTCGCCGGCACCCTCTCCGACCGCTACGGCCGCAAGCCCGTCCTGATCGCTGGCTGGCTGATCGCCCTGCCGATACCCGCCATGCTCGCCTGGGGCCCTACCTGGGCCTGGATCATCGCCGCCAACGTCCTGCTCGGCGTCAACCAAGGCCTGACCTGGTCCACCACCGTCATCATGAAGATCGACCTGGTCGGCCCGGAACGCCGCGGCCTGGCCATGGGCTTCAACGAGGCCGCCGGCTACAGCGCGGTCGCCGCCACCGCGATGGCCACCGGCGCCATCGCAGTACACGCCGGACTACGGCCCGAGCCATTCCTGCTCGGCGCCGTCTATGCCGTCCTGGCCCTGGGCCTGTCCACCTTCGCCGTCCGCGAGACCCGCGACCACGCCCGCGCCGAGGCCACCGAGCACCCCGAACAACCGGGCTCCGAAGCCGAGTTGACCACCGGACAGGTCGCCCGCCGCACCAGCCTCACCGACAAGGCCCTGTCCGCCGCCAGCCAGGCCGGCATGGTCAACAACCTCAACGACGCCCTCGCCTGGGGCATCTTCCCCCTGCTCTTCGCCGCCCACGGCCTGAACGTGGGTCAGATCGGCATCCTCGCCGCCCTCTACCCCGCCGTATGGGGCGCCGGCCAGATGCTCACCGGCTGGTGGTCCGACCACATCGGCCGCAAACACCTCATCACCGCGGGCATGCTGCTCCAGGCCGCCGCCATCGCCCTCGTCGCCGCCGCAACCACCTTCCCCGTCTGGGCCACCGCCCAGATCCTCCTCGGCATCGGCACCGCGCTCGTCTACCCGACCCTCCTCGCCGTCATCGGCGACGTCGCCCACCCCGCCTGGCGCGCCCGCGCCGTCGGCGTCTACCGCCTGTGGCGCGACGGCGGCTTCGCCATCGGCGCACTGATCGCCGGCATCCTCGCCGACGCCTACAACCTCACCACCGCCATCTGGGCCGTCGCCGCCCTGACCGCCGCCTCCGGCCTCGTCGTCGCGATCCGCATGTACGAGACCCATCCGCGCACCTGACGCCGATCAGTCAACAGCAGTCGCACCTGGCGCATCACCAACCGGAACCCGCCATCGCCTTTTGGCTACTGCAACTCTTGGCTGGAGGCCCTGCGAGAAAACCGCTCCAAACGGGTGCAATCGGAGGTTGTCAAGGCAGTCTTGAGGCGTCGGCACTCACTCTCGGACGCCGCCATTGCGGTTCGCACGCAACAGAGCCACCAACTGCCTCGACCGATCCGCGCCGATCCGCAATGGGTGCGGCTCTCTTCTGCAGTGAGCTGGTGATGCCGTGGGGAGTGTAAATCTAACGGCCCTGTCTCACATTCGGTGGTGACGGAGCGTCGTGACGCGTCGTTGACTTCGCGTGAGGGATGTCAACGAGCTTGTCGAGATGGTGTTTTCGGGCCTGTGCCCGCTGGTCATAGACGACGTGGTCGATGAGGGTGAGCGGATCGTGGTGCGGGCGCGGACGCCGCAGGACATGGCGACGTGTCCGGTGTGCGGGGTGTCGTCTGGGCGGGTGCACGGCTACCACTGGCGGACTGTGGCTGACGTGCCGGTCGACGGGAGGCGGGTGGTGGTCCGTGTGCGGGTGCGGCGTCTGGTGTGCCCCACGCGCGGCTGCCGACATACCTTCCGCGAGCAGCTGCCCGGAGTGCTCGACCGATACCAGCGGCGTACCACTCGTCTGGCCAGGCAAGTCAAGGCCGTGGTCAAGGAGTTAGCGGGCCGGGCGGGGGCTCGTTTGCTGGCGATACTCACGGCGGGCGTCTCGCGTCATACGGCTCTGCGTACCCTGATGCGCATCCCCCTGCCCGCAGCGCGGGCGCCCCGCGTGATCGGCGTCGACGACTTCGCTCTGCGCCGGCGCCACCGCTACGCCACCGTGATCATCGACGCCGAGACCCACGAGCGGATCGCCGTGCTGCCCGACCGCACGGCCGACACCCTGGAAGCGTGGCTGCGCGAACATCCGGGCGTCGAGGTCGTGTGCCGTGACGGCTCGGCGACCTACGCCGAGGCCATCCGCCGCGCTCTGCCCCGTGCGACGCAGGTCGGTGATCGATGGCATTTGTGGAAGAACCTGTGTGAAGCCGCCCTCGGAGAGGTGAAGGCACACAGCACCTGCTGGGCCACCGTACTGGACGCACCCATCTACGACGGGCCCCGTGCCCAGAGCACCCTGGAACGCTGGCACCATGTGCACGATCTGCTCGAACAGGGCGTGGGCCTGCTCGAATGTGCCCGCCGCCTGCAACTGGCCCTGAACACCGTCAAACGCTACGCCCGTGCGGACCAGCCCGAGCGGATGCTCCGTGTCCCCAAGTACCGTGCCAGCCTGGTCGACCCCTACCGCGAGCACCTGCGAAAACGCCGGGCCGAGGACCCCGGCGTCCCCGTCCTGCACCTCTTCGAAGAGATCAAAGCCCTGGGCTTCACGGGCTGCCTGAACCTCCTGCACAAGTACATCAACCAAGGCCGCGCGGACGCCGACCGCAGCCACATCTCCCCGCGCCGGCTCGCCCGGATGCTGCTGACCAGGCCCGACAACCTCAAGGCCGAGCAACACGAACTCCTGGCCAAGCTCACCGCCACCTGCCCCGAGATGATCCAACTGGCTTCAGTTATCAGGGACTTCGCCCCGCTCCTTGCACCTCACGCCGACAATGCCGACGCGCTCTCACGTTGGATCGTCCAGGTCCGCGCAGCTGACTTGCCCCACCTGCATGCCTTCGCCCGAGGTCTGGAACGAGACCGCGACGCCGTAAACGCCGCCCTCACACTTCCGTACAGCAACGGCCCCACCGATGGCGTCAACACCAAGACCAAGCGGATCGCGCGCCAGATGCACGGACGAGCAGGCTTCACCCTTCTTCGCCACCGCATCCTCCTCGGATAGCGACACGCTCCGTCACCACCGAATGTGAGACAGGGCCGTTGAATTGACACACCCTCCGCCTGGGGCAAGCAGCTCAGCGTCGAGAAGGCGTCCGATCCCCGCGTCGAGCAGTTCCTGACCAAGTACGTCCAGGGCGAGCAGACTCCCGAGCCGGGCGCCGCCTGCACCGGTGGGCTGACCGCTTCATGAGGGGCACCAGCGATACGACCGAGGAGCCGCTGGACGTGAGGGATTCCGGCGGCTCGGGCACCCGTCGCCCCGCCCTCGGCCGGTGGGCCGTCGCCACTGCGGTGGCGGCCCTGGTCGCGCTCGCTCTGGTCGTCTGGTTCGTGGCCGCTCCCGGCGAGGACGCCGTCGCACTCGATGTGCCGACGGCAGACTCCGCCGACGCGGGCTTCGCCCGCGACATGGCCGTCCACCACCAGCAGGCCGTCGAGATGTCCTTCGTCGTCCGCGACCGCACCACCGACGAGGACGTCCGCCGCCTGGCGTACGACATCGCGCAGACCCAGGCCAACCAGCGCGGCATGCTGCTCGGCTGGCTCGACCTGTGGGACCTGCCGAAGACGTCGTCCGACGGCTACATGGCCTGGATGAGCGGCGACGGCCACATGGGTCACCAGATGAAGGACGGCTCCCTCATGCCGGGCATGGCCACCGACACCGAACTCGACCAACTCCACAAGGCCGGAGGCAAGGAGGCCGAGATCCTCTACCTCCAGCTGCTCACCGATCACCACATGGGCGGAGTCACCATGGCCCGCGCCTGCGCCCAGCAGTGCGAGGTCCCCCAGGAGCAGAAGCTGGCCCAGGGCATGGTCGACGCCCAGCAGTCGGAGATGCAGCTCATGGCCGACCTGCTCAAGGAGCGCGGCTCGGCACCCCGCTGATCATCCCGTGGGTGGGAGCGAGCCGATGCCTCCGCTCGTCCCCACCCCAGCTGGTTCGGTCAGGCCACTGCGGGCTCGGGTACAACAGTGACAGGTGTCAGACGACCGCTGCGGTGCAGCCCGTACAGAGACCCGGCGCAGACCAGGCCGAGAACGAGCAGCGCGAGCCACGGCAGGGCGGACATGCCGGCTGCCCGGGCGGCGTCGAGGGCCGCTCCGGTGAGCATGTTGCCCAGCGTGATGCCGATGCCGCAGATGGTGTTGTACAGCCCGTAGTGGGTGGCGACGACGCGGTTGCCGGAGAGCTGGACGATGGTGTCCATCTCGAAGGGGTACGCGATCATCGTGCCCAGCGCGAGCAGCAGTGCGGTCAGGGTCGGCGGCACCGCGGCGAGCAGCCAGCGTCCGATTCCCTCGTCCGGAACGGGTACGGCCGTCGCCGCGAGCAGCGGTACGAACGCGGCGCCCATGCTCAACAGCCCCCAGGCCAGGGCCTGTCCGGGGGCCAGCCGCTCCTTGCACCACGCCGTCACCCGGGTCTGCCCGAAGATCGTGGCCAGCCCGGACGCGGCGAACAGCAGCGCCACGGCCGCCGTCCCGAACTCCCCCTGGCCGCCCAGCCGTCGTACCTCCAACGGCAAGGCCAGATAGACCTGGGAAGGACAGGACGTACGAGCCGATCATGGCCGTGGAGAACAGGAGAAACGCGCGGTTGCGCACCACGCCCCGCCACTGCGCCAGCACACTCTCCCGCCCCTCGGTGTCCGCGTCCGCAGCCTGGTCGGCTCGGCGAGCCGGCAGCGACCGGATCTGTACAACGCTCAGCAACGCGAAGATCGCCGCCGAGACCAGGCAGGTGATCCGGAAGTCGAGGCCGGTCAGCAGCATCCCCACCAGCGGGCCGAGCATGATGCCCGCCTGGTAGAAGACGTTGAACAGGGCGAAGGCCTCGACCCTGCGCTCTCCCGCGTCGGCCGCGAGGTAGGCGCGGACGGCCGGGTTGAACAGCGCGCCCGCGAAGCCGGTGGCCGCCGACGCGGCCAGCAGCGCCGGGACCGAGTCGACCAGGCCGAGCGCGGCGAAGCCGACGGTGCGCAGAACGCATCCGGCGACGATCAGGGGCTTGTAGCCGAGCCGGTCGGCGAGCGTGCCACCGACGAGGAACATGCTCTGCTGGCTGAAGTTCCGTACCCCCAGGACGAGTCCGACCAGCCAGCCGGCGAGGCCGAGCGTGCCGGACAGGTGGGCGGCCAGGTACGGCATCAGCATGTAGAAGCCGAGGTTGATGGTGAACTGGTTCAGCAGGAGCAGCTGGACGTTCCGCTCGTAGGAGCGGATCTGCGTGAGCGTCGTCTTCACTTCTCCCCGCCCTCCGCACCGGCCACCTCGGCCATCAGCGAGAGCGGGTCGATCACCTCCGTGCAGCGGGTCCAGCGGGTGACCTCCTTCTCGTCAGAGCGGCCGACGACCTCCGGCTCGGCTGCCGGTGTCAGGTCCAACAGCCCGTGTTCGGCGCAGTATTGGTCGTCGTAGACGGTTTCCAGATACCGCTGCGGCCCGTCGGGGAAGATCGCCACGATGCGGGTGCTCGAAGGGCTCGTACGAGCGAGCCAGCCGGCCACCAGCGCGACCGCACCGACGCTCCAGCCGCCCGTGGCGTAGTGGGAGCCGGCCAACTGCCTGCAGGCCCAGACCGATTCCCCCGGGGCCACCCAGTGCACCTCGCCGAAGTTCTCGTAGGCGACGTTGCGCGGATAGATGCTGGAGCCTAGGCCACGCATGAGGCGGGGCCGGGCGGGCTGACCGAAGATGGTCGAGCCGACGGTGTCGACGCCCACCAGCCGCATGTCGGGATACAGCTGGCGCAGCACACGGGAGATGCCCGCCGAGTGGCCTCCGGTTCCCACGCTGCAGACGAGAACGTCGATGTGCCCCAACTGGGAGGCGAGTTCGAGGGCGAGCGGCGTGTAGGAGGCGACGTTGTCGGGGTTGCTGTACTGGTCGGGGCACCAGGCACCAGGGCTCTCCGCCAGCAGTTCGGCGACCCGCTCGCGGCGCGCCTCCTGCCATCCGCCGGTCGGATGCGGCTCGACCACCATGTCGACGGTCGCGCCGTACGCGGCGAGCAATCGATTCATCGACGGTTCGAGGCCGGGGTCGGTGACGAGGGTGACGGGGTGTCCGTAGACCATGCCGGCCAAGGCGAGGCCGAGGCCGAGGGTGCCGCTGGTGGACTCGATGATCGGGCACCCGGGCTTCAACTCGCCGCGAGCCCTGGCTCGTTCGACCATGTGCAGGGCGGGGCGGTCCTTGATGCCGCCGGGGTTGAAACCCTCCAGCTTGGCCCAGAAGCCGCGGTCGGGCGGCGTGATGGGCTGGGCGACACGCAGGACGGGGGTGTTGCCGACGAGCCCTTGGAGGGTGGAGCCGACAGGGGTGAAGTCACTCGTGGTCAGGGAGTGCATGTCTTTCGCTCTCGTTCGATACGGGCGCGTGCGGATGCTCGTCTCGCGCGGCGGCCAAGGCACACCGCGGGGCAGACCGACCAAGGCCGACCTGCGGGGCGGCATCTATATGCGCCACCAGCAGATGGCGGTGAGAGCGGACCGACCGCCGCTCCGCGGCAGTCTTCGCACGGCGCCGGAGGGTTCGCGCAAGGAGTTGTCCGTCGTGTCCGTGAGTGCCACCGCGGTGACGGCGGGCGGCGGGACGCGAGCCGACGACTGCGGGAGCGCGACGGCCCCGAGGCGGGAGCCGAGATACCGGTCGGGGGATTCGAACGCGTCGAGGATCTCGCCCTCGGGATTCCCCTCGGGCAAGGGCGCTTCACTCGACGCGACGGCTAAACGATCGTACGGCTGCTCCGGCCCGTGGAGCCGGTCGCCGAGACACGCCGGCAGCATGAACAGCAGGACGTACACCGTGCTCCGGGCAAGGCGGCTCCTGCGGAGCGAACATGCCCATGAGGCATGGGCACGGGAGGTGACAGAGGTGGGCGGCACACGTCCTCCGCGCGGCTGCTGCCCTCGCCGGAACTCCCTCGGCAGGGACAGAGATCAGTGGGGGGTGGTGGAAGAAGTCGTCGACCATCCCCGCGCCGCACTGTGGAAAGCCGTGCGCAGGAGGTCAGACGCCATGCACCGGTCGCGGAGGGAAGGACGGACAGTCACGGCCTTGGGCCGAGTCCGCGAACCCCCTGGAGACGTCAACCGGTCCGGGAAGCCTGACCTAGATACGAAGAACCGCCGAGTCCGCTGCATGCGCTACCGGGGCCACGGCGTCGCGTGTTGCGAAGTGACGCGGGTGCAGCGGCTGGGGTGCAGGTCGCCGTCACCGCTCTCCGAGCTAAGCGGAGACAAGCACGGCACGGCCACAGCGGGGCCCTGCGGAGGTTGCCCCAACGCGCAGTCCTCGCCGGTGTACTGCTGTCCATGACCGTCGTGATGGTCTGCCGGTCGCTCGTCCGAGGACTGTGCCAAGGTGGCACTCGCAACGTTCTCATCTTCGGCAGTGGGCTCGAAATGAGCGCCGGAAGCCGAGACGCCCCCGCCCGCTACGAGGTGACTCACCGTCGCATCAGGGCTGACGGCGTGCGTATACAGCAGGCCGAAGAGGAACAGGCCCAGTCCCAGCAGACGCCACAGAGCCGCTGATGAGCGGCTTCGCTGCGCGCCGGAAGGAGACCAGGCCGTAATCACGCCGTGAGCCTAACCCGACGCGGCAGCCCTGGCATCCCGGGCTACGAGGACAGTGCGTGAACAAGCCACTTGCCAACGCCGAGGTCACCCGGCAGGCCCAATCTCATGCACTGGCTGGGCACTTCACCGATCGCAAACGATCCGATCGGCCTCCTGTGAGGACATGGAAAACGGTGTGGCCGACGGCGATGCATACCGCCGGCCACACCGTCTCCTGGCGATGCGTCAGCTCTTGCCGAGCATCTTGTTCATCTGCTCGATCTCGGCGGTCTGGGCCGTGATGACGTCGTCCGCGAGCTTCGTCGCGGGACCGTACTTGCCGTCGACCTTCTCCGACTTGGCCATCCCAATGGCACCCTCGTGGTGCTCGACCATCATCTCGAGGAACATCTTGTCGAACTCGGCGCCGGAAGCCTTCTCCATCTTGTCCATGTCCTCGCTGCTCATCATGCCGGGCATGGAGGACGACGTGTCGTGGCCCTCCATGCCGGACATGTCCGCGGGGACCCCCTCGCCCCACGAGGTGAGCCAGCCGGACATGGTCTTGATCTCCGGGTCCTGCGCAGCCTTGATCTTCGTGGCGAGGTCCTTGACGTCCTGCGAGGAGGCGCGGTCGGCGGCCAGCTCGGCCATGTCGACGGCCTGACGGTGGTGCTGGATCATCTCCGTGGAGAAGGAGACGTCCGCGTCGTTGTGGTCGCCGGCCTTGGCCGAGGCGGAAGCGGACGGGCTGGAGCCGGACCCCATGGAGCTCATGTCGTGCCCGCCGCCACAGGCAGAGAGCACAAGGGCGGCCACTCCGGCGGTGGCGGCGAGGGCGGTACGGCGGATGAGCTTGCGGCGTGCGGTCAAGGTGGAACTCCTGGGATCGAATCTGCGAAGGGCATGCCGATGCGCGGCGCCACGCCCCGATGGGCATGCGGCGACGCGCGGCCGCTCTAGATCCGCAGGAGCTGGAGTTCGGAGAGTGAGGGCGGGGCGCGGCCACCGTCGGGCCCGCTGCCGACCGGAGACGTGAGCGCCCGCGCCGACGCGGCACAGGCCACCGTGTCGAGCAGCAGGACCGGCATCACCACAGGAGTTCCGGCAATGGAAGCCGAGGCGCAGGTCGGATCCGCATGGTTCGCGTGGCCCGTGCAGCCACCATCGCCGTGATCGCATCCATCCGGCATCGACGCCATGACGTCCGTCTGCGCGGCAACCTCCATCCGATCGTGCCCGGACGAACCGGCGGCGGCCCCGGGTACCGGCCCGAGGCCGTGCATGCTGAGCAGACCCAGCAGCAGCGCGCACACGAGCAGCCCACAGGACCGCACCAACGAGTGCGGTCGCGCGGACTGTCCGAGGCGGGTCACGGCCTCATCCTAGGCATGGATCACCAGCCTCTTGCGTCTCGGGCGTCACCGGAGTAGACACGGAGAACGTGATACCCACCCAGGGTATGTCAGCCTTCACCGGAGGTACCGTGCCCGGCGTACTGACGACCGAATACCACGTGTCCGGCATGACATGCAGCCACTGCGAGAACGCCGTGAAGTAGGAGGTCTCGGCGCTCGAATCCGTCGTGGACGTGCGGGTCGACGTCCCCACCGGACGCGTCACCGTGACATCCGCCACGCCGCTCGACGACGCCCTCGTGCACGAGGCGGGCCACGAGCTCACCGGACGGATGTGACCCTCCGCCTTCACCCCGGAAAACTGACAGGACAGGCGCCTACTATGGCCTTGCGTATTCGGTGGCGAAAAGGAGTCAGGACCATGCGGCGGCTGGGGGATCTTGAGGCAGAGATCATGGATCGTCTCTGGACGTGGAACCGTCCGGCGACGGTGCGCGAGATAGTGGATGACATCAACAAGATCCGCCCCGTCGCGTACACCACGGTGATGACCGTCACCAACATTCTGTATGGCAAGGGCTGGCTGCTGCGCGGCAAGCACGGCCGGGCCTGGCTGTACACGCCGGTACGCAGCCGCGAGGCGTACGCCGCCGCACTGATGGAGGACGGTTTGGGAGAGAGCAAGGACCGCCCCGCCGCGCTGGTCCACTTCGTGGAGAACATGTCCGACGAAGAACAGGCCGCCCTACGCAAGGCCCTGCGGAACGCGAGCCGGCAGGCGAAGGCCGAGTCGTGAACGCGGCTCCGGCGCTGGTCGGCTACACGGCAGCAGTGGGCTTCGTCGCTCCGCGCCTTCTGCTGCGCAGCAGCTGGCCGCACCGGGCCCCGGCCCTGGCAGCGGCGGTATGGCACGCTCTGGCCGTCTCGTTCTCGATCGCGGCCGCGCTCACAGCGGCCAGCCTTGCCCTGCCGACCGAACATCTGCACGCCGGTCTGGTCGGCCTGCTGCACACCTGCGGACTGAGCGTGGGCACGGCACAGCCCAACCCCGACATGGCGGACCGCCTGGCCGTCGGCGTCCCCGCCGCCATCGGGATCGCCCTCCTCGCGAGCTTCGCCTTTCACGTCGTACGAGCCCGCCGGGCGCGCACGCAGCACCGGGAGGCCGTCGACCTGGTGGGCCGCCACTCGGCCCGGCTCTGCGCCACCGTCCTGCCGTACGACATTCCCGCCGCCTACTGCCTGCCCGGCCGCCGCCCGCGGATCGTGATCAGTGACGCGGCCGTGCGTGAGCTGACGCCGGAGCAGCTCGGTGCCGTACTGGAGCACGAGCAGGCGCACATCGCGGGCCGCCACCACCTGGTCCTGGCCGCAGCGGAGGCATTCCACTCGGTCTTCCGATGGGTGCCGCTGGCCCGCCACGCCCGGGCACAGACGGCGCTGCTGCTGGAGATGATCGCGGACGACCGGGCGCTGCGCAGCCACTCCCACGAGGTGCTGGCCACCGCGATGTACGAGATGGCCGCGGCCCGCACCCCCAAGGGCGCGTTGGCGGCAGGCGGCCCGAACGCCCTGATCCGCATAAAACGGATCCTCGGCCCACGCAAGGCACCGCACCCCGCCCTGTGGACGTCGGTCGCCGCCGTAGCCATGGCGGTCCCCCTGCTTCCGCTCCTGGTCGCCTGCCCGCCCGGCCTCGGCTGAACGCTCCTGGTGAGACCCCTGTGACTCGGACTCACTTGCGATGCCGTCTACGAAGCTACTAAGTTCTGACGCGCCAGCCTCGGCCGTTGCCGCGGCACCGACCCAGCGGACACCGCTCGTCGCTCGGTCCACAGACGCGCAGAGGAGTCACCCCACGATGGGAACGCACCGCCGGCCGAAGCCACCCAGCCGAGCCCGGATAGCCACCCTCGGCATGGCCGCCGGCGCGGTGAGCCTCCTTCCGACGCAGAGCCAGGCGGCGCCGAACCCCTCGGTGGACGACGTGCGCAAGCAGGTGGAGAAGCTCTACGAGGAGGCCGAGGCCCCCACCGAGGAGTACAACGGTGTCCTCGAGAAGCAGCAGAAGCTGCAGGGCGAAGTCGACGCCGCCCAGGACCGGCTGGCCCGCAAGCAGCAGGAGATCAACGAACTGCGCGAGAGGATAGGCCCGTTGGCGGCGGAGCAGTACCGCACCGGCGCCATCGACCCGAGCGTGCAGCTCTTCCTCTCCAGCGACCCCGACGAGTACCTCGACAAGGCCCAGGCGATCAGCCGCACCAGCGACCGGCAGGCCGCCGCCCTGCGGGCGCTGGAGAGCAAGCAGCGGGAAGTCGCCCAGGAGCGTGCGGACGCCGCGAAGCAGCTGAAGTCCCTGCAAGAAGCGCGCACGAAGGCCAAGGAGACGAAGGACGAGGTCCAGGCCAAACTCACCAAGGCCCGCAAGCTCCTCAACAGCCTGACCGCCGAACAGCGCGCCAAGATGGAGGCGGCCCAGGAGCGCGAGGACGCCGCAGCGGGCGCCAGCGACTCCCCCGCGAGCTACAACGGCCCCGCCAGCGGCCGCGCCAAGACAGCCATCGAGTTCGCGTACGCCCAGCTCGGCAAGCCGTACGAGTGGGGTTCGACCGGCCCCAACTCCTACGACTGCTCAGGCCTGGTGGGCGCGGCCTGGCGCTCGGCAGGAGTCTCCCTACCGCGCACCGTCAAGCAGATGTACGACGCCGGCCGCAAGGTGTCCCAGTCGGACCTGCAGCCCGGCGACATCATCTACTGGTACAACGACAACCAGCACAACGGCATCTACATCGGCAACGGCAAGGCCATCCACGCCCCGCGCACCGGCAAGAACATCGAGATCACCCAGGTGAGCTACATGCCGTTCTACGCCGCCAGCAGGCCCTGAGCACCAACACCCCGCACCACCCAAGGAACTTCTGTGACCGCACGTCCGGCCACCCGTCCCCTGCTCACCGCTGTTGGCACCGCCCTCGCTTCTCTGGTCCTCACCGCCTGCGGAGGCGGGTCGTCCGACACGGGCGCGTCGTCCGAGGCGTCGACGTTGTCGGAGCCGGTACTCGCCCACGTGCATGGTCTGGGCATCGACCCGGCCGACGGGCGCGTGTACGTCGCCACCCACAACGGCCTGTGCACGGTCGCCGAAGGCCACGATCCGGAGCTCGTCGGCGACCGCAAGGACGATTTCATGGGCTTCACCGTGACCGGCGAGAACACCTTCGTCGCCAGCGGGCACGGTGCCCCGGGCAGCGGTAGTCCGGGCAACATCGGCCTGATCGAGACCCACGACGCGGGCCGCACCTGGACGTCCTGGTCGCTGTCGGGAGAGGCCGACTTCCACTCCCTCGACTCGGCCAAGGGCACGGTCTACGGCTACGAGGGCGGCCGGATCCGCGTCAGCACCGACCTCAGGACCTGGGACGACCGGGCGACGCTGGAGGCACTCGACATCGCGGTGAGCCCGACCGGGGACAGGCTGCTGGCCACCACGGCCGAGGGCGTCGTCGCCAGCACCGACGGCGGCCGCACCTTCGGCAAGGGCACCAAGCCGGTCCAGGCGTTCGTGTCCTGGCCCGCGGAGGAATCCCTGTTCGGCATCGGCCCGTCCGGGGAGCTGAGCCGCAGCGCCGACGGCAGCAGGACGTGGAAGCAACTCGCGGCCGTGCCCGGCGGACAGCCCCAGGCGCTGACCGCCGTGGACGCCGACCATATCCTCGCCGCGACGACGACGGGCGTGTACGAGTCGCGTGACGGCGGCAAGACCTTCACCGTGTTCGTGCCCCTTGATTCCTGAGTCGTTCCACGGCGGGACGAACCGTGAAGTCGGGTGCCACAATGCTCTGTTGTGACGATCTCTCCCGCTTCGTCCGCCGTGCTCGGCCTCGACCACGAGGCCGTCGGCGCCCTCATCCGCCGGTGGCGTGACGACCCCGGCAGCACCTACCGCACTTGGTTCCTGTGGGAGGAGCGGACGAAGAACTTCCGGTCCATCAGGCGCGGGATCGAGCAGGTCGTACG
Source organism: Streptomyces sp. JLBG701 (assembly GCF_058544905.1). Classification (NCBI taxonomy): domain Bacteria; kingdom Bacillati; phylum Actinomycetota; class Actinomycetes; order Kitasatosporales; family Streptomycetaceae; genus Streptomyces; species Streptomyces sp. JLBG701. Next base: position 10,783,580 of record NZ_CM178588.1, on the reverse strand, counting down.
GGAGATCGAGGCGGACACCTTCGGGGTCGCCTACAAGGGCTCGTCGCTGGAGACCGTCGTCGGCTCGATCTCGGAGCAACGGCAGATGTTCAAGGGGGCCGACCACGCCTTCCTGTGGAAGCCGAAGCTGCGTATCCCCGACATCTACGAGGACCGGGAGAACCAGCTCGCGTTCGCCCGGATGCTGGAGACGTGCCGGTGCTGCACCACCGAGGCGCAAGTCCTGGGCGCGATACGGACGCTGGCGGACCGCCGCATCAAGGGGCTCGGCCCGGCGGCGGCCAACCTCCTCTACTTCCTGCACCCCACCATCGCGTCGCCCTTCAACACCGCCATAGTCAATGGCTACAACGCCCTGACCGGAGCAAGGGTCAAGCTCGGGAAGTGGGACGAGTACCTCGCCATGCGCGAGGGGATCCTGGCGCTCAACTCCGCCCACCGCAACCTGCTCTCCAACGACCTGGGTGCGGTCGCCGGGCTGCTCTTCGACCTCGGCTCCGGCCGTTACGTCGCCCCGCCGCGCGGCGAGGAGGACACTGCGGCGGCCCGCGCCGCCTGGCAGGCGGACTTGGAGCAGGTCCGCTCGGACGCGAAGGCCGAGAAGGTCCGGGCGGAGGCCGAGCGGCAGGACGTCTCGCACACCGAGGTGCAGGCATGGCTGCGCGATCTCGGTAGGGCGCTGGGCTTCCAGGTGTGGATCGCCGCCAACGACCGCAACCGTCAGCACGAGGGCCGGCGGCTGGCGGACGGCTGTCTCATCAAGCTCCCTCCGGAGTTGGCGAAGGGCCCCGCAGGTGAGGCGATCAGTCTCATCGACGTGCTGTGGCTGGAACCGGAGGGCAAGGTGGCCGCGGCGTTCGAGGTGGAGCACACCACCTCCATCTACTCCGGCATCGTGCGCATGCTCGACCTGGCACTCAGCGGCGACCCCGACGCCGCGCACGGCATGTACCTCGTCGCGCCGGACGCCCGAGAGGACGAGGTCCGCGCCCAGATCCGGCGGCCCGCCTTCAGCCGGGTCGCGGACCTCAAGGTGCGCTACCTGCCCTACGGCGAGCTCCGAGCCAACCGGGAGGCGATCATCCGGTTCGGCAAGGGACTGCATCCCATCGAGGCCCTGGCCCGCGATCTGAGCTGAGCCGGCTCGGCGGAGCCTCGCCGAGTCCGGACGCCGCCGATGGTCAAGACTCCGTCATGTGCCACCAGTGACTGAACGGGGCCGGAGTTCCCCGACGTACTAAGGGAGTAAGTAGAAGCAACTCCCGACGGAAGGGAAACTCCTTGATCCGGCAACGCATGGTCCTCGCAGCGGCCGCAGGGCTCGCCTCCACGCTCCTGCTGGCGGCTTGCGGCTCCTCGACGGACAACGCCTCCGATACGAGCCCCGGCAACGCCGCTCCGGTCGCCACGGCCAGCTCGGCTCCCGCGACGTCCGCAGCGGCCGACAGCGGTGACTCGGGCAGCGGGGACATGGCCACGACCACCATGCTGATGGCCAAGGAGATCGAGGGCATGGGGAGCCTGGTCACCGACGACAAGGGGATGACGCTTTACCGCTCCGACATGGACCAGGCCACCCCGTCCATGTCGATGTGCACCGGCGACTGCGCGAAGACCTGGATGCCGGTCATGGCGCAGGACTCCGTCCAGACGATGGGGGTCGAGGAGAGCCTCCTCGGCTCCGTCGACCGCTCGGACGGCATGAAGCAGCTCACCCTCGGCGGCTGGCCGCTGTACCGATACATGGGCGACACGAAGGCCGGACAGATGAACGGCCAGGCCAAGGACAAGATGTGGTTCGCCGTCACCCCGTCCGGCAAGAAGTCCACCATGACGGGCTGAGCGCAGTTCCGCAGCCGTGGGCTGTCGGTGAGGGCGGCGCCGGCGGCCGTCAGGCCGCGACGGCCGGGTCCTCCTGGACGGCGAGCCGCTGCCGCGCCCGAGACTCGTTCCGCCTGCGCCATCCGTAGCGGGTCAGGCCTTTCGGCTTGTACACCGACAGCACCACGGCGACCAGAAGCACGGCCAGGGCCGCTGCGGCGTCGGCGAGCAGCTGAACCCTCATCCCCAAGAGGTCACCGCTGAACAGGCTCGCCACGGCCGCGGCGTCGGCGACATGACCGACCACCTGCATGTGCACAAGCAACAGAACGGTGGCTACGACGTTGATCAGCAGCTTGAACAGGACCCAGTAGTGGCGGAACAACCCCCAAGAGGTCCCCAGGGACTGAGCGAGCCCCGTCAGTAGCGAGGCGAAGCTGAGCGGGACCAGGACGAACCAGCCCGTCGGCCCCATCGCGAGATAGGCGCCGCGCACGGTCTGGGCATCGTCGCTGGTCAGACCGACGGTGGCAAGGACGAGGAAGACGGCGACCGCACCGAGCCAGCCGACCGAGGCGGTGACGTGCGCGGTGAGGGTGAGCTTGCGGAGGCGGGGGTTCATGACCACGGCGATCAGTGGCCGCCCATGCCGCCGCTGAGCAGGTGCATGAGCACGAACGCCACCAGCAGCGCGGCTACAGCGGTGATCACGGACACCTTCGCCCAGCGGGGCATGCCCGGATGGGCCGCGGAGCCGGGCCCGAGGTCGGTGGCGTCGGGGGGCGAGTGCGGGTCAGCCATGTGTGCGTCCTCGGGTGCTCGATCACCGGACAGTCGACTCCCGCATTTTACGAGACACACTGTCTACTGGTCAATCAGAGTGTATCAACATCGCCGCCGCGTACACTGTTCCGGTGCCGAAGCTGTGGAACGAGACGATCGAGGCGCACCGCCGTGCCGTGCGCGAGGCGATTCTGAACACCACGGTGGAGCTGGCCGCGGAGCACGGGGTTCGGTCGGTGACCATGTCGCAGATCGCCGAGCAGGCCGGCATCGGACGGGCCACGCTGTACAAGTACTTCCCGGACGTCGAAGCGATCCTCCTCGCGTGGCACGACCGCCAGATCACCGAGCACCTGGGACAGCTCGCGGAGGTCCGGGACCAGGTCAACGGGGCCGGCGAACAGCTCGAAGCGGTCCTCAGGGCGTTCGCCCACATCTCACGCCACTCCCGTGGGCACCACGGCACCGATCTCGCCGCGTTCCTTCACCGGGACGAGCGGGTCGCGCACGCCGAAGCGCAGCTCCACGGCATGATCCGGGACCTGCTGGCCGCCGGCGTGCCGACGGGCGACTTCCGCGGCGATGTCGCGCCGGACGAGCTCGCGACGTACTGCCTCCACGCCCTCACCGCCGCTGCCGCACTGCCCTCCGAAGCGGCGACGGACCGCCTGGTCGCGGTCATCCTGTCCGGGCTGAGCGAGGGGCACCCCGTAGCGGACGACCAGGAGCCGACGAACCGGCGCGAACGCTCCGAACATCACGAGCACCGCGCACGGCACTCCGGTCACTGAGCTTCCCCGCCCGTTCCCCCAGTCCCGCGTCGGACTGTCAGCAGTCTCACGTCGGTTATTGCAATCCTTTGGCACCTGAGCACCGAATGCCATAGGGGATGGACCACGACGTCAAGCTCGACCAGGAACCAAGGACACCGCCATGACCGTTGCGACCCAGCCCGAGCCGGGCCTCCTCCGGCGTATACGCGGAGCACTCACCCCGCGCGAATGGGCTCGGGCCGGCGCGCTGGCGGCCGCGATCCTCGCGCTGCACGTGATCGGCTGGGGCACACTCCTGCTCATCGTCGTCCCCCAGCACTTCGAGCTCGGCGGCGGCCAGGGAGCCTTCGGCATCGGGCTCGGCGTGACGGCGTACGTGCTCGGCATGCGGCACGCCTTCGACGCGGACCACATCGCAGCGATCGACAACACGACCCGGAAGCTGATCTCGGACGGGCAGCGCCCGCTCTCCGTCGGCTTCTTCTTCTCTCTCGGACACTCGACGGTCGTGTTCCTGCTGGCCCTGCTCTTCGCGCTCGGGGTGCGCTCGCTCGCCGGACCCGTGCAGGACGACGGCTCCAGCCTGCACGCCACGCTCGGCTTCGTCGGCACCTCGGTCTCCGGCGTCTTCCTGTACGTCATCGCCGCCTTCAACCTCGTCGCCCTGATCGGCATCCTGCGCGTCTTCCGCCGGATGCGGTCGGGCGGCCACACCGAGGCGGACCTGGAGGCTCAGCTGAACGCCGGCGGCGGTGTGATGACCCGGATCCTGGGCCGGGCGACCCGGGCCGTCGGCAAGCCCCGGCACATGTACCCGCTGGGCTTCCTCTTCGGCCTCGGCTTCGACACCGCCACCGAAGTGTCGCTGCTGTTCCTCGCGGCGGGCGCGGCCGGTGCGGGCATCCCCTGGTACGCCATCCTGTGCCTGCCGGTGCTGTTCGCGGCGGGGATGAGCCTGCTCGACACGATCGACGGCTCGTTCATGAATTTCGCGTACTCCTGGGCCTTCTCCAACCCGGTCCGCAAGGTCTTCTACAACATCACCATCACCGGCCTGTCGGTCGCCGCCGCCCTCATCATCGGCACGGTCGAGCTCCTGTCGATCGCCGCCGAGAAGCTCTCCCTGCACGGTGCGTTCTGGGAGCGGGTCGGCGGCATCGACCTCAACAGCGTCGGATACGCCGTCGTCCTCCTCTTCGTCATCACCTGGGCGGCCGCGCTGCTGATCTGGCGCTACGGCCGTATCGAGGAGAAGTGGGCCCTCGCGCCGGCGGAGGACTGAGCGGCACGGCGCGGAACCGCGGAATACACACTGGCGCGAACGACGCCTCACGGGCAGGCTCTGCCCCCATGATTCTGGACCCTTCCGTCTATGTAGTCATCCAGACCTATCTGGGCACCGTCGATATGGAGGCCCCCGGGCTCATTCAGGGCCTCTACCTCGTGGGGTCAGTCGCTCTGCAGGATTACCGCCCTGGGGCCAGCGACATCGACTTCGTCGCCGTAACGGCGGCGCCCCTGGACGACCGGCAGGTCAGCCTCCTGGAGCGGGCTCACGCGCGCCTGGCCGACGCGTATCCCCGGCCGCACTTCGACGGCTCGTACGTCACCTGGGAGGACCTCTCCGCCGACCCGCTTCAGGCCGCACCGGGTCCGCACGTCCACGAGCACAGATTCAGCCGCGCGTCCCGCGGCGACCGCCACCCGGTGACCTGGCACACCCTGGCCGACCACGGCGCCGCGCTGCGCGGGCCGCTCCCGGGCGACTTCGCCCTTCACACGGACCGGGCCGGTCTCGCAGCGTGGACGCACGAGAACCTGGGTGACTACTGGCGGCCCTGGTGGCGACGTGCGTCACGGCTTCCCTCCCCACTGGGCCTGGCCTGCCTGGGCAGTTGGGGGCCCACCTGGGGTGTCCTCGGCATCAGTCGCCTGCACTACACCCTGGCCTCGGGAAGGATCACCTCCAAGCTCGGTGCCGGGGAGTACGCGCTCACTCGATTCGACGACAACTGGCACCGCATCGTCGAGGAGTGCCTGCGCATCAGGGGCGGTACCTCCGGGGGATCCCTGTACCGCAGCCCCTTCGAACGCCGCGGCCAGGCACTCGAGTTCATCGACATGGCCATCCACGACGCCCAGCAAAGTGCGCATAACTCCTAAGTACTTTCGTGGATCCGGACGCGATCCAGAGTGCTGAAATCCGACAGCGGGATCTCTGCGCACCTCGAATCCATCGCGCCGGCGTGCGCGCCCCGGATCCGGTAGTTCGGGCGCGACACATCGGTGCTCGAAAGACACGCTCACCGTCGGTGTGCGGACGCGCAGGCCCCCCAACCCGAGCCTGGCGGGCGCTTCTTGTGGACGGGCGACGGCCCGTCGACCGTGTCAGCGGGCGCGCCCGCGGTGGTGGCGGACGGCGAAGCCGCCCACACCTATGGCCTTCACGAGGACGACCGCCAGGACGATGGCGCCCGCGCCCCAGCCCCACCACCGCGAGGCCGCCAGCACGGAACCGCCCAGCAACAGATGCGCGCCGACGAGCAGCGCCGCTGCTCCGACAACTGCCCTCAGAGTCCACCGGCGTGTGGTGCTGCCTGAGCGGCCATGTGCCGTCAGGTGCGCGGTGGGTAGCCGGTTGCCTGCGCCGGGAGGGTCATCGGCCGCTTCAGGCTGTTGCCAGGCCACCGTCAGGTGGTCGCGTCTGCCGATCTTCTCGATGCGGGCGGTGATGAGATCCCGCATCTGCTGCAGGTACTCCTCGCCGGCGGCCTCGATGTGCAGCACGAGTGCGTCCGGGGTGGCCTGCAAAGTCCACTGGCCCAGGCTCAGACGAACGGTGCCCTGGGTGTCGGACCAGTCGACGTCGTACACCTGGGGAGGCCGGTGACTGCCACCCTGACGGTAGTGGGAGTGGAGTCCCATCTGCTGGGTGTGTCGGCAGAGTTGGTCGAGATAGCGGCTGGCGCGTTCCGTTTCGACGCGGGCTTCCGCGGTCGGCATTGCGTTCCCTCCTGGGCTTCTCATGGATTCAGGTCCTGGTGAGGGCGACGAGCCAGGCCCGGATGCCGTCCGGGTCGGTGGTGATGTCGATCGTGCTGGGGTCGATGGAGTCGATGCGCCATCCATCGGCGAACGAGGCCTCGATCTCGGCCCTTGTCAGCTTGTGCACCCGCCCCCACTCGCCGGTCTGCCGGTCGCTGAAGCAGAGCATGAAGTAGCGGCCGCCCGGCCGGATCACGGCCCGTAGGTTCTCGACGTAGGCGGCGCGGTCGTCACCGTCGAAGACGTGGAAGAGCCCGCAGTCGAGCACGGTGTCGAAGGTTTCCCGCAGGTCGGCCAGCTTCAGGGCGTCCCAGTGCAGGAAGCACGCCGCGCGGCCCCGCTCGCGTGTCTTCTCCTTGGCCGCACGCAGGGCCCGGGTGGCGAGGTCGATGCCCGTGACGTCCAGGCCGAGGCCCGCGGACATGAGTGCGTGCTCGCCGGTGCCGCAGCCGACGTCGAGCACCCGGCCCCGGATGCCCCCTCCTCCGGCAAGTGCGACGAACGCCGGTTGTGGCCGTCCGATGTCCCAGGGTGGCGGAGCGGCATACAAATCTTCGGGCCCTGGCGGCTCCTCGGAACCGGGGTGGGGGTGGTGCGGGTAATGGGGTGAGCCGGCCATGCCGGGGCCTTCCCGTCGCGTCTGGCGTTCCGGATCGGCGTCTGGACCTCATGACAATGAACAGCTTTATCGAGACACTCTGTCTCTGTCAAATTCACAGTGTCTCGACAATCAGAGCGGCGCACACATCCCACAGCATCGAAGCCGGTGACGACGGATCCGCATGGCGCGAGCGGCACTGAAGGCGACCGCACGGCCCTTCCGGACTGGTTATGATCACGCCGTGCTCATGGAACGGACGGCCGCAGCCATGCCGCGAGCCCGCACGCGGGCTCCGCAGCTGTCCCGTCTGTTGTGGCTCGCGGTGCTGCTGTTCGGTCTGCTGTTCACCCACGGTCTGCACGGCGAGAGCGCCGCCGGGCACCTCGACGCGGGCGTCACCGCAACGCTGCCCGCGGACGGATCAGAGCCCTCCGCGGACCACGATCACGACCAGCGCGAGGACGGCGAGTCCGGCACCTCCGCACACAAATGCGCACCGGGTCAGCCGAACGACCTGCTCGACGTACCCCCGCCCGGCACCTCGCCGCTCGAAGTGACCGGCCCCTGCGGCTTGTTGCCGCACTCCGGAATGAGCGCCGTCATCGCAAGCCCCGACACCGGCTCTCCTCACACGACATCCGTGTTGCGCATTTAGGCGGACGGGCACGTCCAGCCAGCAGTGCCGTTCTGCACCGGCGCCTTCGCCGACTCCGCGAAGGGCTTTGTGCGCCCCTGTTCGGTGACACGGCAACCCATGCCCCTCGGCCGCGGCCGAGCGCCCGGCGCTGCCCCCATGCCTGGTTCCGCCCTGCCGCCACATCCTCCTCCCTGCTCCCTTCGAGCCGCCGAAAGGCCCTCCCTTGCCCCTTGTCACCGACCGCCCCGCACCCTCGACACCCCAGCCCAACCCCGGAGGCGGCCGAGCGGCCGCCCGTCGCGCCCGCAAGCGCCACCGCGCCCGCAGACCGGCCCCGCTCGCGGGCCGCTACATCGGGTACGTGCTGTACTTCGTCGGCGCGGGGCTGATCAGCGGTGCCGTGGTGCACCACCCGCTGGATCCGGCCCGGTACACGAAGATCGCTGTCATCGGCGTCCTGGTGTTCCTGGTCGCGACGGTGGTCAACGAGTTCCTGCTCGCCACCGAGCGCCCCGCACCGTCCCGCGCGATCCTCGTCATCGCGGCATCGCTGCTGCTCTCGTTCGGCATCGGCATGCTCAGCGGCGGTCTGCAGCACTTCGAGGACTTCCCGGCGCGGGGCGCCGCGCTCGTCCCCCTGGGGATAACGGTCTCGTTCATCGCGTTCGTACTCAAGGACGCGCAGTCCTCCTGGCGCCGCATCTTCGGCCCCGTGGGGCTGGGCGTCCTCCTCATCGCGACCGTCAGCTTCTTCGGGCTGCGCACGATCGCGGACGGGCTGGCCGAAACCTCCGGTGAGAGCGGGCACAGCCACGGCGACGGTGCGGAAGAGGAAGCGGATGAGCATGAAACCGGAGACGAGCCCTCTGCGTCCTCCTCGGAGTCGGCGACACCGGAGGCGACCGCCTCCACCGATGCGGAGTCCGGTCATACGTCCGACAGCCACAGCCACTGAGCCCACCGGCATCCCCGGCAATCTACTAAGTTGCTTAGATTCAGTCGGGTAACGTAGGCGTCGCATCCCGCACGGGTGCGGACCGGAGGGATCCATGGCCGGATACAGCGACGCCTACACCCCGCGAATCGTCAGCGACACCATCCAGGTCGCATCAGACATCAAGGAGGACCAGAACGAGCTCGTCTCATGGGCCTCCGTCTTCAGCACCAGCGCAATAGTGCTGGCAGTTGCCCTGGTGGTGTTCTCGACGATAGAGCTGGCATGGCGGGAGAAGCGACAGCGCAAGCAAGAAGAACAGACAGGGCCAGCCCCTGAAGCCGACCCCCACAAGGGTGAAATCTCGCCTTAACCACAGGGCCGCCCAGTACATCTAATGTACTAATGCCCTTAGCGGGTGACTCTTGTCTCTGCTGCGCAGCATCATGCTGCACGAATCGACGTACGACCAGGAGCTGAACGCGGTGTCACAAGGCAAGTCGGTCTGGGCCGTGTTCGCGGCCCTCGCTGCCGCGCTGCTGGCCGTTCTGCTCTTCACGCATACGGCTCCCCTGGCCGCCGCCCACGAACAGAAGACGACGACGTCCCAGGGCGAAGCCCTGATCTGCGACGACTCGCACGTCCCCGAGGAGACGTCCGAGCACTACCTGACCCGCGACCGCCAGCGGACCGAGCAGGCCTCGGGCGGCCCCGCTCGCAGCGCCGCGGTCATGGACGCCGCCGTGGTCGCGGCATCGTCGGCTTCCTCGCCGCCCAGGCCCGCGCTTCGCCTGTCGAGACCGGTCACGGACCTCTCTCCGGCGGCGATCCAGATCTTCCGCTGCTGATCAGGCCTGCGGGAAAGAGCTACTTCGGACGGCTGACGCCGCGCGCTCAACCGTCCCGCGCCCTCGCGCGCACTAACAGCGCCCGGGGCCCTTCCTCTTGCCCGCCGCAATGACATTCCACACCTGAACGCACCTGAGAACCGACGCGCCCTCGTGGCGTGCACCCAGGAGGCAATTCACATGCAGCCCCTCATCGACCACGCCCGGTCCTTCCACCTGAAGACCGCGGTGCGACCCGAGGAGTTCGCCCGCCTGGCCGAGGGCCAGGCCCCGCAGGCCCTGTTCATCACCTGCTCCGACTCGCGGGTCGTCCCGTCCCTCATCACCGGGGCTCGCCCGGGCGAGCTCTTCGAGCTGCGCGCCGCGGGCAACATCGTCCCCCCGTACACCCCGGGCCGGCCGACCAGTGAGGCCGCCACCATCGAGTACGCCGTGGAGGTACTCGGCGTCACCGACGTGGTCGTCTGCGGTCACTCGCACTGCGGCGCCGTCGGCGCGCTCGTCCGCGGCGAGGACCTGACCGCCGTACCCGCCGTCCGCAACTGGGGCTCGCCCACGCCGCGCCCCGGCAGAACGGCGCACCGGCTCAGGACGACCCGGCGATCGCCGACGCCGTACTGTCCCACGTGCTGGCGCAGATCCTCAGGCTGCGCTCCTACCCGTGCGTCGCCCGGCGGCTCGATGCGGGTCAACTCCGCCTGCACGCCTGGTTCTACGAGATCCACACCGGCACCGTGCTGGCCCACCAGCCGCACGCCGACACCTTCGTCGCGCTGTGAGCGCGCACAGGAGGGCCGCCGGTCAGGCGTCGCCGGGAAACCGGGGCGGGCACGGCCGCCGCAGGAAGTCCGCGGGCTCGCGATCGACGCTGCGGCAGGACTTGGCCGCCTCGCTCGTCGTCTTCCTCGTCGCCCTGCCACTGTGCGTGGGCGTGGCCGTCGCCTCCGGCGTCCCGGCCGAACTCGGCCTGGTCACCGGCATCGTGGGCGGCCTCGTCACCGGGCTGTTGCCCGGCAGCAGCCTTCAGGTCTCGGGTCCGGCCGCGGGTCTGACCGTGCTGGTCTTCGAGGCCGTGCGCGAGTTCGGGCTGCCCGTGCTCGGCGTCCTCGTGCTCGCCACGGGCCTGCTCCGACTCCTCATGGGTGCACTGAAGTTGGGCCGCTACTTCCAGGCCAGCTCGGTGGCGGTCGTCGAAGGAATGCTGGCCGGGATCGGGCTGGTCCTGATCGCGGGTCAGCTGTACTCCATGGCCGGGGCCAAAGCCCCGGTCGAGGGCCTCGCCAAGATCGCGGGGCTGCCGGGGATGCTCGCCGACGCGATCGGTTCGCCCGGCGCACGGGCCGCTCTCGGCCTCGGCGCGGGCACCATCGCCGTACTCGCGCTGTGGAAGAAGCTGCCGAAGGCGGTCCAGGTGATACCGGCGCCGCTCGCCGCCGTCGGACTCGCCACCGGCGCCTCGGAGTTCATCGGTCTGCCGGTGGCCAAGGTGGGGGTGCGGGGCCTGCTCGGCGCCATCCAGCCTCCGGCGCCCGGGGACTTCGGAGAGCTGCTGGACGTCGGAGTCCTCGGTACCGTCCTGGCCTTCACGCTGATCGCCTCCGCCGAGAGCCTGTTCAGCGCGGCCGCTGTGGACCGGCTGCACGACGGGCCGCGTACGCAGTACGACAAGGAGCTGATGGCCCAGGGTGCGGGCAACGCCGTATGCGGAGTGCTGGGCGCGCTGCCGATGACCGCGGTGATCGTGCGCAGCGCGGCGAACATCCAGGCGGGCGCGAAGTCGAAGGCGTCCCGGGTTCTCCACGGCGTCTGGCTGCTGCTGTTCGCGGCGCTGCTCCCGGCCGCGCTGGGCGTCATCCCGATCCCGGCGCTCGCGGGCATCCTCGTGTACTCGGGATTCAAGCTGATCCCCGTCAAGGAGGTGAAGGGGCTGTGGCGGGAACACCGGGGCGAGGCGCTGATCCTGGCCGTCACGGCGATGTCGATCGTCGCGGTGAGCATGTTCGAGGGCGTGCTCACCGGCCTGGCCCTGGCCGTGGTCAAGACGGCGTGGGAGTCCTCGCACGTCCAGCTGGAGATCATAGACAGGGGCGCCGGTCCCATCCAGGCGTATCTCTCCGGCAACGCCACCTTCCTGCGCCTGCCGAAGATCCTCGACAGCCTGGAGGCACTGCCGCAGAACCGCCCTGTCGAGGTCGACCTGTCCGGGGTGCACCACCTGGACCACGCCTGCCGTACGGCCCTGGAGAACTGGGCGGCACGGCACAGCGCGGACGGCACCGAGCCCGTGAAGGTGACGTCGGCCGTCTGACGGACCGATAACGCCGCGGTACCTGGAGACCTTCCGGTACCGCGGCGTTGTTCGCGCTGCGCCTCGCGGCGAATTGTGAAGCCGCAGGTCGTTCGCTCGCCTCTGGGTCCCGCGACAGACCCTAGGTCATGGCCTACGCGGGGATGAGGGACTTCACCGCCTCGCGTAGAGCGGGGTCCTCGAGCAGGTGCCGCAGCTCGTCCAACTTCCGTTGGGTGGCCGCGCCGTCCCCGACCTCTGCGAGGATCGGAAGCGTGTCGTACTGCGGCGGCGTGACGACGCTGGGGTGCTGGTAGTTCTTCAGCACCCGTTCTCTCTCCGGGGGAGACCATGGGCGGATCTGGCCCGTTCCGTCCCAGGGGCGCAGGTTGCGCACATACCAGAGAGGGTCTTGGGGGTCGAGTCCGTACACGGTCTGCGGGTCGAGACGCTGGACAGGCAGCTGGTACTGCCACATCGCGAAGAGGCGGTCAATGTTCGCGTGCAGGAGGAAGACGAAGGGGTCACGGAAGGCGGTGTGCCCGTTGGCGAGCGTGCCGCCGACGTACCCGTGGGCGTCGTTGTGGCTGGCTTCGAGCTTGAGCCGCATGCTGTGGTAGTCCGGTGCACCGATGATGTCGGAGTCGCCGAACGCCAGCAGGGGCACTCCGCCCTGTACCGCTCGGGTGAGCGTCCGCGGCGGGTCGAAGGGGTTCGCGTGCTTGGGGTCGAAGGGGTCGTCGCCGCGGTAAGGGTCGGCGTTGGGGTCGTAGAACCCGGCGCTGAGCCACGGCTCTCCGACGTCTCCCGCTCTCGCTCCCATCACCTCGGGCGTGAACAGCGGGCTCGGGTCCGTCGTCCAGTCCCAGTAGTGCAGCGACAGTCGTGGTTCCACCAGCCGGATCAGCTGCTCGAAACGGTTGCACAGTTCCCGGTGCCAGGGGAGAAATTCCGGCCCTCCGTGAACATGGGTTGCCTGGTGAATCTCGTCCTGCTTGAACCAGAAACTAACTCCCCCGACGGGCAGTTCGTCCCGGGTTCCGGGATTGTGGCGGGCGTTCAACTCCTTGATGGCTCCGATGAGAGCAGCAACTTCGTCTGCGTCGACCTGAGCGATGTTGCGTCGGATCCCGTCACCTCTGATCACAGCGCCACCCTTTCACGTAAGTCGATTTTGCCCTGATAGATCCCAATATCCGCCCACACGAGTGACGTCGCAATCGGGGCCTGACAGCGCAACCCCAACTGCGTGACCGCCGCCCCAGGCGGTCCGAGCTGAGCGGTCGTTACGCTCCATAACACTGCAGCAGAAGACGACCGGGGCGATGCTGCAGCTCCGGGGGGGGGTGAGGTCCCGGCCCCTCGCTACCAGCAGTTGGAACGTGTCGAGCTTGACACCGCGCGTCGGCGCTCAAGGCTGTGCGCACACGAGGCACCGAGCGACGGGACGCCTCACAGTGCGGCTGTCGGGCGAAGGCGTCGACCAACTCCTCAGCGAACTCGCGCCCCCTCGTGCCGTCAGCGACGGCCAGACATCATTCGGCGGTCTCTCCGTCGCAGGTGACCTCGTCGCGTGGCACGTACCGGGTCTTGAAGGTCTCCCGACCGACTTCCTTGCCGCCGTCCTTGAAGACCCGGTCGACCGCCACGTCGAAGCCCTCGAGCGGGGTCTGCGGCACGCAGCTGTCTCCGGCCGCTCCCTCGCGGGTTCCCGGCTGCTTCACGTTGGTACGCGGGCCCTTGACCGATTCCACGGAGTCGTACTTCTTGGTGCCGAGGAAGGTGACCGTCACGGAGCTGTCCGTGGCCCGCGCGTCGATGTAGATGGCGTTGCCCGAGTCGTTCCTGAACTTCAGGTCGAGGCTGCCCCAGGCCACCGTGGCCTCGCGGCCCTCCGGGTAACGCTCGATGTAGAACGAGTGCGCCCCGTACTCCACCGGCTTCACCCCGGCGAAGAAGACGGCGTTGAAGACCGTGGTGGCGACCGTGGAGACACCTCCCCCGGCGGCCTTCTCGAACTGGTTGTTGTTGATGATGATGCCTTCGACGAATCCGTTGGCCTCGGTCCGCTCCCCCACGGTGCCGTTCAGGCTCCAGGTCTTGCCGGGCAGAACGACCGACCCGTCGATCAGTTCCGCGGCGCGGCCTATGTTCGTGACGCGGTAGGCGGCGGGCTCGAAGTCGACCGTGAAGGTGGATATCTTCTCCTTGATGCCCAGCCGGCCGACGTTGTCGCGGGTCAGCTTCGGCTCCACCTTCTCGGTGGCAACCGCCCCGGTGCGGGCCGCCCCGGTGCGCGTCAGCAGCGGCAGTACAGCCTCCCTGACCGCCTTGGCCGTGACCTTCTGCCCGGCCTTGGCGTCCGAGGCCACCACCACCCGCCCACCGTCCAGGCTCAGCTTCGCGTCGACCGCCTTGTCGGTGGCCGAGGCGAGCGATCCGGCCACCGACGGCTCGGCCCGGAGCCCCTCACCGTCGAGCACCGGCTTCAGCCGGTTCCCCCCGTCCGGCTTCATCGTCAGGTGCCTGCCGAGCGTCGCCGGGCTGATCTCGACCTTCCGGCCGCCCGTGGTCAGCGTGACCGGAGCCGACATCGCGGGCGTGGCGAACTCCTTCATCGCCCGGTTCACCTCCGCCGCGCCGACCCGGGGTTCGGTGGTACGGACCGGCAGACGGACTGCCTCCGTCCCCTGGCCGGGGACGGTCGAGGCCAGAACCTTGAGCGCGCCGTCCACGTCCAGGGACTGCCCGGACACCGGCTTCGCGGACACCGGCTCGCCCTCGTGGAATGTGACGCCGCCCTCCCGGACCTTGCGGTCGTGCGCCTTCGCCGTCCTGGCCAGAGCCGCGCGGGCCTTCGCCTCGTCCACACGGACCACCGGCTCGACCTCGCGATCAGCGCTGGTGAACAGGCGGCCGATCACGGTGAAGGGGTCGGACCCCGATTGCGCTGCGCGGGCGACGGTCTCCTCGCTGTCCAGGGAGAAGCCGGCCACGTCGATGGCGGCGGTGCGGTCGCCGATGCGAACCTTCACCGGCTCCGACCAGGCCCCGCCCAGGCTGCTGTCCAGCTTCTCCCGCGCCTGCGAGCGGCTCAGCCCGCCGATGTCCACACCGCTCACCCGGGTACCTCCGGGAACCTCGCCACCGGAGGCCAGCAGGCCCGCCGCATACAGCCCGCCGAAGCCGACACCCGCCGCGCCGGCCACCACCAGGGCGACACGGCCTATTCGGCGACGACCGGGCGGCGTGGTGTCGGTCGTGTCGGTGGGGTCGGCGGGCGGGCCGAGAAGCGATGAGCGAAGCACTGGTTCTCCTCGTCTGTGACGGTCGCGTGGCGCGGGCAGGGCTCGCACGGCGGGCCGCATGCCGGGTGATGATATGAGGACTTTTGCGGTGATTCTGTTAGCCCCGTCACCGAGGTCCACGAGGGGGGCGACTGTCAGCTCCCTCTCGGCACGGCGGTTCGCCGCGGGCGGGACCTCGATGCGTCGTGAGCGGCCCCGCAGCGGGCTCACCGAGCGACGGCCGGGGCGGTTGAAGTCGTACGACATGCACCGGCTACGACGGCTTCGGCCGCGCCGCCGACACGACACAGGGCGGGCCGACCACCTGAACGACGGGCACGACAACTCCTCTTCTCCGGCCGGCGTCGCTCGACCGGTCGATCCACACCCTATCCCCTGGCAAACTAAGTTACTTAGTTAATAGCCCCTACACCTGATGGGTGGGAGGTCGCACGTGCTTACCGGCCGCCGATACGCGGTCGTTCAACGGAACGGGGCTGTCGGCGACGCGGAGACGGCAGGAAGCGGGGCGCGGTCTCCCCGTACTCCTCCCAGATCACTCCGAAGCGGGCGGCGACCTCCGACTCCTCCCGGATGGCCAGGCGGCGGTAGATCCAGACCAGCACCGGGAACATGACGAGCGTCGGCAGAGTGGGCCACATGAACAGGAACCCGGCCATGATGGCGAGGAATCCGGTGTACTGCGGGTGGCGGACATACCGGTAGGGATCCCAGGTGGCCAGCCAGCCGAGCCGCGCGGCGGCGCGCAGGTGCCGCCACCCGGCGGTGATGAGCACGAAGCCGACGATGATCAGTGCGTAGGCGGCGAGGTGGAAGGGGCTGAGGTGCGGGTCGCCCTGCCAGCCGATCAGGTCATTCCACAGGTGGCCCTGGTCGTGGCTGAAGCCCAGGTCTGGGAACCAGCCGCCCAGCGGACCGGCCAACAGGTAGACGGTCAGCGGGAAGCCGTACATCTCGGTGAACAGCGCCACCACGAAGGCGGAGAAGCCGCCCAGCGCCTTCCAGTCCCGGGCGGTCCTCGGACGAAGGAAGCTCGCCGCGAAGGCCACCAGCAAGAGCGTGTCGACGACCACCAGGACCCACAGGCCGTACCCATACTGATCGTTCACCGTGCCGCCTTTCGCGAGCACTCCCAGGTGCGCCACAGTCTCGTCCGTGCCTGAGCGCCTGGCCGCGTACGGCGGAGAGATCCGTGCCCGTCCGACGAGACCTCCCTGTTCGGACCGGCCGCCCTTACGTCCGCCGACGCGGCCGCCGCTCCGCAGTGGGGCCGCTTCGTCCACGACCGGCACCTTCTCGTGCGTCCTCCGGGCCCCTCCCTCGGTGGCGGGGTGGCGTGCACCGTGGCCCACGGCCGACAGCGGCAGAGCATCGCGAAGCAGCCGGACCACGTCGGCGAGATCGTCGGACTCGGACCGGCACGTGGAACAGCGGGCGAGATGAGCCCTGACCATCGCGTCCTCCTCGGGCTCCAGTGCCCCGATCAGGTACGCCCCGAGCCACTCGCGCATCTCGTCGCACCCCGCTGCGGGACTCGGCATGCGCCCTCACCTTCTCTCGTTGCATCCGGCGTTCCGGGGCACGGTCAAGTACCGACGGCCCCGGGGCTGCCGCCACCTCGACCACCCCGGACACGCGACCACCCGCCGTCACGAGTCAGCCAGGGCGGCGTCGCGGTAGTCGGGCGGCAGCGCCCGGTCGACACGGGTCGCGAGGGCCGGTGCGCACTCGCGCATGCTCTGCCGGGTGACCAGGAGCAGGGACAGCGTGTTTCCGGTCTCGTCGTCGATCGGGAAGCGGGCCTCGGGGTAGCGCCGGGAGAAGTCGATGATCGTGTCGACGTTGTGGGTGAGCGACGTCCGCTCACCGTCTCCTCCCTTGGCACCGCATGTCGCGTCGATGTCGTGGAGAGCTTGGTGCACGGGCCGCACCTGGGCGGTGGGCGGGGTCACGAAGGACGCGGTGGGGGTCGGCGCGGCGGCGCTGGAGGATCCGCCGCCGCGGCCGGACCCGTCCCACAGGGCCACCACTGCCGCGGCGGCCAGGGCGATCACCACGATGGCGGCCACGGCCGGCAGCAGCAGGCCCGGCCTGCGGCGGGCCGGTCGGGCGGCGGTCCCGGTCGCTGCGCCGTCCACCGGGTCGGATGTGCCGTCAGGGGCGGTGGCCCGGTCGCCGTCGCCCTCGCCGTGGGGCGTCGTCACGCGGTGACCTTCCAGGTGGTGCCGCCGTCGGCGCTGCGGTAGGTCACGGCGTTCTGGCCGTCCAGCACTCCGGCGTACAGGGTGCTGCCGGTGGCGTCGTAGCCGACCGCGCTGGTGCCCTCGGGCAGGTCTGCCTTCTTCCAGGTCTTGCCGCCGTCGGTGCTCAGCTCGCCGGCGTCCATACCGACGGCGATGATCTGGTTGACGTCCTTGGGGTTCCAGGCGACGGCCATCGCGCCCATCGGGCCACCCAGGCTCTTCCACGTCCTGCCGCCGTCGCTGCTGGTCATCATCCCGTTGGACATGTCGGGGGCGATCAGCCGCCGCGGATCCTTGGGGTCGACCAGGATGGTGCCCATGAAGGAGCGGCCCGCCTCGGCGTTGACCGTCTTCCAGGTCTTGCCACCGTCGCTGGAGCTGAGCAGCCCGGCCTCCGGGGAAGCGACGTAGACGGTGTCGCCGGACGCGCCGATGCCGTGCGCATCGCTGACCGCGCTCGCGCCGGTCACCTTGGTGAAGGTCGCTCCGCCGTCGGTGGACCGGAACAGCCCCGGGTGCCCGCCCACCAGCACGGCGTCCGAGGTGGTCGCCCAGCCCATGGGGTCCGCCCCGCTCAGCGAGGGCACGTCCTTCCAGGTGCGGCCGTCGTTGCCGGAGACGGCGGCCGCCGCGTGCCCGCCGACGAAGAGCCGGTCGCCGACCACCGACACGGTGTGCAGGTCCCCGCCCACGAAGGGCTCCGTCGCCGACCCGGCCGACGCGCCGCCGGAATCGTCGCGGCTGGTCACCCAGAAGATCCCGCCCGCCGCGACCACTACCACGGCCAGGGCCGCACCGCCCCAGCGCAACCGCTGAGCCCGCTGCTCGGCGCGCCGCGCCTCGGCGACCCGCTCGGCCGCCGCTGCCCGGCGCCGCTCGGCCTTGGTGGCGGGCCCGGTGGCTCCGGCCGACGACTTCGTCTTGCGGGACGATGTGGAGGTCATGAGCGTGCTTCCTTCGTAGGGGGTCGTGACCGGAGGGCAGAAGGGGGAGGTTGGCCCGAACCATCCGCATTTCACTCGGTTCGCGTGTCCCGGCACTTCCGCCCCCGAGGGCGGAAGCCGCCACCAGGGGCGTCACAGCCTCCCGTCAGCCTGACAGCCAGGAATACTACTAGGCACCTAAGATACTTAGGTAGGTCGACAGGTGCCATTGCCGTCCCGCCAAGGTTCGCGCCAAGGCGTCGTACGCCCGTCGCCGACTACCCGCTCGGGCACCCTCGGCCCCGCGCCGGAAGCAGGCGTACTACTGAGCATCATCGAGAAGCCCCTCTCCTGGGACCCGCCGACCGAGACGATGAGCGGGTCACCTTGCTCGGACGGTCCTCTGGACGGGGAAGGTGACCCTCCCATGCTCGCCCAGGTCGGGACGCGGACCGCTGAGCCGCGTCACCGCCGGGTCGTGAACCGGCCGTTGCGGCCACCGCTGTGAAGTCGTGCCGTCCCAGAGGGACTTGGGCCACATGCGCGCCGCCGGTCCGGACGGGCCCGCCGAGACCGGCGGGCCCGTCCGTGAGACGTACGGAGAACGTCAGGCCTTGTAGGCCACGTTCGCCATCATCCCGACCTCGCCGTGGTACGCGTTGTGGCAGTGCAGCATCCACTGGCCCGGGTTGTCGGCGTCGAAGAAGACGGACAGCTTCTTCTTGGGCAGCACGATCGCGGTGTCCTTGCGGGGCCCGGAGTCGCCGATCTGGTACGTGTGGCCGTGCAGGTGCATCGGGTGCCACATGTCGGTGGTGTTGACGAAGTCGAGCCGTACGCGCTGGCCCTCCTCGATGAGGATCGGGTTCGCCTCGGGGTTCTCCATGTCGAACGGCTTGCCGTTGATGGCCCAGTTGTACTTGTCCATGCCTCCGGTCAGCTTGACCTGGTGCGTGACGTCGGTCTTGGCGGACTTCAGCCGTACGTCGTCGGCGGCACGCAGCTGGGACGCCGTCATGATCATGCCGTCGAGTTCCTTCGGGCGGACGGTCGCGGACGGCTTGCTCCCCGAGCCGGTGCGCACCAGGGCCAGACCGTTCGCGTTCTTGCCCTCGGCCACGGCGACCAGCGGGAAGACCCCGTCGCCGAGGGTGACGAGGACGTCGTACCGCTCCCCCATGCCGACCAGCAGGGCGTCCACCTCCTGGTGCTGGACCGGGAAGCCGTCGGTGTGGGTGATGGTCAGCTTGTGGCCGCCTAGGGCGAGCCGGTACGCGGTGTCACCACCCGCGTTGATGATCCGCAGCCGCACCTTCTTGCCGGGCTTTCCGGTGTAGATGTCCGGGTCGGCCGCCACCCTGCCGTTGATCAGATGGTGAGGGTACTTCACGTCGCCGGCGTCGCCGCCGAGCAGCTTGCTGGTGGCGCCCATGAGCATGAACTTCGACATGCCGCCGGACGAGGACGCGGAGGCCGACGGGGACGCGGAATCGCCGCCCATGTCCATCCCGCCCATGTCCCCCATGTCGTCCGAGCTGCTGGCGCTGGGGCTGCTGCTGTCCATGTCCATGCCGTCCATGTTGCCCATGCCCTGCTTGAGCTCGGCGAAGACCTCATCCGGCGTGCCGGTGACGCCGTCGACCCAGTCGTCGAGGAGCACGACCCACTCGTCGTCGTACGACAGCGGCTCCTTGGGGTCCTCGACGATCAGCGGGGCGTACAGGCCGCGGTCGAGCTGGACGCCGACGTGCGGGTGGAAGAAGTACGTGCCCGGGGCGTCGGCGATGAACTTGTAGGTGAAGGTGGAGCCGGCCCGGACGGCGGTCTGGACGGCGGGCGGCACGCCGTCCATGTCGTTACGGAGCGCGATGCCGTGCCAGTGGATGGACGTGGCCGTCTTGTTCGGGAGCTGGTTGGACAGTTCGGCGACCAGGGTGTCGCCGACCGAGAGCCGGACTTCCTTGCCCGGCGTGCGTCCGTCGAAGGCCCAGGTCTTGGGCGTGACGCCGCCGCCCAGGTCGATCATGGCCGATGCCGCGGTCAGGCGAAGCTTCTGCTGCCGTCCCGTGCCCTTGCGCTTCTTCGCGGCGGCGGCGACCGCCGAGCCGGAAGGATTGACCAGGGCGTTACTGCCGGAGCCGGAACTACTGCTGCACGCGGCGAGCGCGCCGGCGCCCGCGACTCCCAGTCCGGCGAACAGGACGGAGCGTCGGTTGATGCTGTTCATAGCGTGGTGTCCTCTGTTTCGAAACTGCCGATGTGGTCGCGAGGGGACGGCACATCGCGCGCCGTCCGGCGCGGCCTATATGCGCAGTTGCGAGAGGACGGACAGATCTGGCGGGGCTCGGCCGACCGTGGCGCCGGGCGCGCGTCCTGCCACGGCCTCACGAAGATCCGCGAGCGGCGAGAACTCGTTCTCGGCGGGGACGGCGAGCTGTACGGAGTCGACACTCGCCGTGGCGCAGTGCTGCATGCCCGGCGCGGCACAGCCACCGGTGTCGGCGGTGTTCGGGGAGGAGGGTTCCCAGGAGGTCGGCGTCCCCTCGTCCGGCATGACGTGGCCGGCATGGGCGGCACCCGTCACGGACGAGGCGCCCATCGCGGACATGGACGAGGCGTCCATCGTGGACGAAGCGCCCAGCACGGGGGCGGCGCCCATCGCGGCCGTCTCGTGATGGACGAGCACGGCCAGCGCGACGAACAGGGTGAGGAACACCCCGTACACCCAGCGGACGGTCGTACCGCCGCCGCGAGCTGTCCGCATCGTCATGGGCTCACCTGTCATGTGCCTTCGTCGAGGTCGCCACTATACCCCTGACGGGTATTCCAGGATCTGGTCGACCGATGCCGTTCCTACTTGGTCGGCAGCCCTCCGTACGAGTGCAGACCCGTGATGAAGATGTTGACGCCGTAGTAGTTGAAGACGAACGTGGCGAACGCCACCATGCCGAGCACCGCCGCGCGCCGCCCCTTCCACCCGGCGGTGGCACGGGCGTGCAGGTACGCGGCGTAGGCGACCCAGGTGATGAAGGCCCAGGTCTCCTTGGGGTCCCAGCCCCAGTAACGGCCCCACGCGGCCTCCGCCCACACCGCGCCCGCGATGACCGCGAAGGTCCACAGGGGGAAGACCAGGGCGGTCAGCCGGTACGCCAGCTTGTCCAGCGTGCGCGCGGACGGCAGCCGACGCCACAGCACAGCCCCTCGTCCCTCGCTCCCGCCCGCGGCGACCGCCCGCTCCCAGCGGTCGCGGATCAGGTACAGACCGCTGACCACGGCCGCGGTGTGGAACACGCCACCGGAGATGATCGCGGCGGAGACGTGGATCCACAGCCAGTACGAGTGCAGGGCGGGCACGAGCTGCGCGGAGTCGACGTACAGCACCGACACCGCGAGGCCGAGGGTGAGCAGGACCGAGAAGAGGACCGGGACTCCCAGCCAGCGCACGGGCTTGCGTGCCGCAAGCAGGCCGACGTACGCGGCCGACGCCATCAGAGCGAAGGCGGAGGAGAACTCGTACATGTTGCCCCACGGCGGCCGGCTCACCGCCAGGCCGCGGGCCAGCACCGAGCCGAAGTGGAGCAGGAGCGCGAACACGGTCAGCGAGACGGCGATCCGCCCGACGAGGTCGGCCTTGGGGCTGCCGCCGGCGGCTCCGGGACCGTCTCCCTCCTGGACCTGGGGTTGTTCCAGAGACGCGGTCGCGGGCGGCGCCAGCACTTGCGTGCCGCTTCCTGTTGCACCGCCCACGGCCGCGCTCCTTGTCCGGCCGCTCTTGCGCGCGACCGGAGTCCGCCGATCCGCCGAAGAGAGGGTGGAGGTACGAACGCCCGGCCCCCTGCTCCCGAACACCCACTCCGCGCAGGCGGCGACGAAGGCGAGCAGGTAGACGGCGATCGCCGAGTACATCAGCCCGTTGGCGAACTGGGCCAGGTTCTGGTCCGCGAGGGAGGTGCTGCTCACTTCTGCTCCTGGTGCAGGGGCTCGGGGGTGCTCACGTCCGGTCCGGCGGTCCGCAGGGTGGGGAACCGCTCACTCAACTCGTGGGCGACTTCGGCCACTTCCTCGGCTGTCCGGTCGGTCCCGCCCGGGTCCAGTCCGGCGACCGCGATCCGGACACGGCCGGACAGCATGGGCTCCACGCGCACCCACACCCGCCGGCGGCGGATGAACAGCGACGCGCACAGGCCGAGGCCCATGGCGACGGCGCTCCACAGGGCCGTGCCGTTGCTGGGGTTGCGGGCGATCTGGAAGCTCGCCCACTGCTTGATGCCGTCAAAGGTGAGCGAGCCCGCGCCGCCGGGGAGTCTCATCCGGTCGCCGGGGCGCAGCGCCCGCGCGAAGGGGGAGCCGTCGGTGTCCCGGAACTGCTTCATGCGGCTGGAGTCGAGCTGGTAGACGTTCTGCGGGCGTCCGCTGTCCAGGCCGAGGTCGCCGTGGAAGGCGGTCAGGACCAGCACCGGGTCATCCGGGGCGGGGAACGAGGACAGCGAGCCGTTCTTGGTCGGTTGGACGGTGGGCAGGAAGAGTCCGGCGAAGCCGAGACCGTCCCGCTTGCCGTTGCGGTCGACGGCGTCCGGTGCCTTGATCACGCCTACCGAGGTCAGTTTGCCGTCCTGCGGCAGGAACGCGGCGGGCCCCTGCCAGGCGACCTGGCCCTTGCCGTCGCGGACGGTCACCACGGGGGCATATCCGTGGCCGACCAGGAACACCTTGGAACCGCCCACCTCCAGGGGCTTGTTTACCTCGACCCGGGCATCGCGTGCCCGCCCGCCGTCACTCCCGGTGTAGCTCAGGCGCGCGACGAAGGAACTGGCGGTGCCACGCTGCGGACCACTGCGCTGGTACGTGGCGGAGAACCCCTTGAGCCGGAAGCCGAACGGCTGGAGACCGTCGGCGGAGGCCAGAGCGCCGGGGGTGAAGTCGTCGTACTGCGTGAGGGTGTTGGTGAAGGTGCCCCCTTCGAGGACGAGCTTCTGGCCGGTCGTGCCGAAGAGGCCGCCCACGGCGAGCGCGACGAGGAGCCCGAACAGCGCCGTGTGGAACACCAGGTTTCCGGCCTCGCGCAGGTACCCCTTCTCCGCGGCGACCGAGCCCTTCCCCTCCAGGTCGACGGCGACCCGGAACCGGCGCCGCCGCAGCAGGTCCGCGGCGGTGAGCAGGACCTCGCCCCGATCGCCCGACGCCGTCCAGACGGCATGCTGCGGCAGGCGGTCCAGCCGGCTCGGCGCGGCCGGCGGCCGGGACCGGAGCGTGCGTACGTACTGCCCGGTCCGCGGCACGACGCAGCCCGCGAGCGAGATGAAGAGCAGCAGGTAGACGGCGGCGAACCAGGGCGACGAGAAGACGTCGAAGAAGCCGAGCCTGTCGAGTACCGGTGCGAGGTCCGGATTGCGCTTGCGGAAGTCCGCGGCCTGGGCGGGTTGCCGGCCTTCCTGGGGTACCAGGGAACCAGGGACGGCGGCGAGCGCGAGCAGGAGCAGCAGGACGAGCGCCGTGCGCATCGTGGTCAGCGAGCGCCAGACCCTGCGCAGCCAGCCGACCGGCCCGAGCCCCCTGGGCTCGCCGGCCTGCGGCTCGGGATCGCTCGTAGCGGTATCGCCTTGTACGAGAGGATCGACGAGACTACGAAAGTTATTAGTAGCCACGGGGGGAGTCTGGCACACGACAGAAACCGTTCACCAGCCACCCCCGTCAACCGCGAACGGAGACCGGGAACCGGGGGCCGTCGGCGATCGTCTACGAAATCACTTAGAGCCTTAGGGAATAGGGAATGGAGAAGGGCCTCATGCGACAGCGCCTGACAGCACGACTGGGCCGCCGGACCGCGAAATCACTCGCGCTCGCCTCGGCCGCCGCCGTCGTCCTGGCCGCCTGCAGCACCGGCGGCAAGGCGGACAGCGGCTCGGACGTGGCGGCCGACGACGCCAAGAACGGCGGATCGGCCGCGATAGTCGTGCAGCCCGGCGCCGACAGCGAGAAGGTGCCGGTCAGCCGGAAGGTCACGGTGCGTGCCCAGGGCGGCTCCCTGTCGTCCGTCGAGGTCAGCTCCCCCGGGCCGGGCAGGCTGTCCGGCACCTGGTCGAAGGATAGGTCCGTGTGGACCTCGACCACGTCGCTCGCCCCCGGCGCCACCTACACGGTGAAAGCGGCGGGCAAGGCGTCGGGCGGGTCCTCCCTCACCAAGACAGCCTCCTTCAGCACCGAGGCGGCGAAGAACTCCTTCGTGGGCGAGTACTACCCCGACAAGGGCACGAAGGTCGGCGTCGCGATGCCGGTGTCGATCACCTTCAACAAGGCGATCCACGACAGGGCGGCGGTGGAGCGCAGGCTCAAGGTCACCTCCTCCCCCGCGGTCGAGGGCGCCTGGAGCTGGATGAAGGACCGTGACGGCAAGGACCGCGTCGACTACCGCCCCGAGAAGTACTGGAAGCCCGGCACCGACGTCACCCTGCGCATGGACCTGGCGGGCGTCGACGCGGGCGGCGGCGTGTACGGCACCCAGCAGCGCGTCGTGAACTTCACCATCGGCGACGCCGTGACCAGCACGGTCGACGTCAGGAAGAAGACCATGACGGTGGCGAAGAACGGCAGGACGCTCCGCACCCTGAAGGTCTCCACCGGCAAGAAGGACTTCGAGACCTGGAACGGCACGATGGTCGTCCTGAGCAAGGTCCCGACCATCCGCATGAACTCCGACAGCGTCGGCATCTTCGGCCCCGAGGCGTACGACCTCGGCTCGGTGAAGTGGGACGTCCAGCTCACCCCGTCCGGCACCTACGCGCACGCGGCGCCGTGGAACGAGGGCAAGTTCGGCGTGGTCAACGGCAGCCACGGCTGCATCGGCATGAGCACGAGCGACGCCAAGTGGTTCTACGACCAGGTCCACCTCGGCGACCCGGTCACCGTCGTCAACTCCGTCGACACGGTGGCGACCAACAACGGCTACGGCGACTGGAACGTCGACTGGGCCACGTGGAAGAGCGGCAGCGCCCTGGACTGACCCACCGATTCCCCTATACCCCCCAGGGGTATATCCTCGCCGTATCGGCCATCACCGACCATGAAGGCGGGCGAGGACCATGAACCGGCTCATCACCGCGGCGGCCGGCGGGCTGCTGGCGCTGTTCGCCATGTACTGGGACGACTCGCTGCACACGGACGTGGGCCGGGACACCTTCTGGAGCGCGCCGCACGTGTTGCTCTACGGCTCCCTGACGGTGACTCTCGCCGCCACCGCGTGGTGGGGAATCGGGAGGATGCGCGGTCAGGGCCTCCGGGCGGCCTCAGCGGACCCGCTGCTTCGGTGGGCCGTCGTGTCCGCGGGATCCATCGGAATCTCGGCTCCCGCGGACGCGGCCTGGCACATCGCGTTCGGCCGGGACGCTGTGTTGTGGAGCCCGCCCCATCTGCTGGCCGTCATCGGCACGTTCGCCCTCGCCGTCACCCTGCTCCGGGCGATCGCCGGCGAGGGCGGCGGCCCCTCGCTGGTGCTGGGGAGCGGGCTCGTGCTGGCGGCCTCGCTGGCGCCGGTCATGGAGTACGAGTCCGACGTACCGCAGTTCTCGGCCGTCTGGTTCCTGCCGGTCGCCGGGACCGGGATCACTCTGGCGATCGCGCTGATCCGCCGGTTCGACCCTCACCCCTGGGCCATCACGCGCGCTGCTCTGGTCGTCACCGCGGTGCGGCTCGCGGTGATCCCGGTCCTCGCCGGTCTCGGACACTCCACGCCGATCGTGCCGCCGGTGCTCGCCGTCGCCTTCGCGGCCGACCTGGTCCACAGGTGGCGTACGTCCTCGTGGTGGCTCGCGCTCGTCGTCCCGCTCGCCGTACATGCGGTGTACCTGCCGCTGCTTCCCGTCCTGCCGCACGGTACGACCGTCGCGGCCGACCTGATCGTTCCGTCCCTGCTCCTCTCACTGGGCGGCTCGGCACTGGTCGTACTCGCCGCCGAGGGGCTGCCGCGCACCCGGCTCCCCCTCGTACAGGCGACGGGGCTCGCGCTCGCCGCGCTGACGGTGGCACTGCCCCTGCTGTCCGCGGGGCGCGCGGCCGCCCACGACCCCGGTCAGGGGACCGAGGCGGGCCAGGCCCAGTGGCGGGTGACGGTGCGCGGATCCAAGGTCGACGTCTCCGTCACTCCCGAGCAGAGCACCACGGATGGGGCCGCCCTTGTCGCGCGACGGGCCGGGCAGAAGCTGACCGTACCCCTCACATCGTCCGGCAACGGCGTCTACCGCGGGGCCATCACGGTGCCGGAGTCCGGCCGTTGGTTCGTCTACGCCACCTTCCGTGACACCGGGGCGTCGACGACGGAGACGTGGATCCCGGTCGAGTCCGGTTCCTCCCAGCTCCTGCACGAGGCCCGGCCGCTCTACGTGCCTCCCGCCCCGCAGAAGGACGGCGCGGGCCGGACGGCCGCCACCGTCACGCTGTACGGACTGTCGGCGGTGATCCTCCTGGCCGTCGCACGCTCCGGCCGCCGCACCTCGTCACCGGTAGCGGCCTGAGCCACTTCAAGATCTTACGTAGTAGGTTAGTATCCCCCGACCGGGGGTCCGGCGGTCTCACCACTGGGCAGTCACCGCTCTCCCTTCGGCTGTCCAAGCGAAAGAGAAGGTGCCGGTGGACGAGCGTCATGAGTCGGGGATCTGGGCTCCGACAGTCCCCGTTTCCGGCACCCCGCAGACGGCATCGCCGGACAACCCCTCGTGGGGAGTCCCGTACGAGCCCTACGGCCACCCCGCCCACAGCCTCGGTACGGCGGCCGCCGACTACGACCCGCTGTTCGGCTCGATACCCGGCCCGTACGACGTCTGCGCCCCTGATCACCAGCCCCTCGCCTACGGCACGTGGCACTACGGGAACGATGGCTACGCCACGGCTCAGCCATGGGAGGCCTCCGGCTACGGCACCGAGCCGAACGGCCAGTGGAACGAGGGCCATTGGCCGGATCACACCGATCACGACTTTCCCCAGGGGAGCCCGGACGACGCCGACACGCTCGATCCGCACGACGCTGCCCCCCGCGCAGATCTCTGCGGCGTCCCCGCTCAGGAGCCGTCGGGCCGGCCCTCGCCGCACGATGAGCCGGCCGCGCACCAGGCCCGGCCCGAAGCCGAGTCCGCCCCCGGTACTCCGCCGGACCGGCCGACGACGCGCCGCGCGGGCGGCGGTGGCCGCCGAGCGCCTCGCCGGGGATCCGCGTTTCTGACAGTCGTCGCCCCCTCGGTGGCGTTCGTGGGCATGGCCGGCATCGCCGCCGCCTCCGTCGGCTTCGGGGGCGGCGGCAAGACCGCGCAGGCCGCCGCCCCCGACCCGGCTGTCGAACCCTCCGCGGCCAACAGCGGGTTCGACACCCAGCTCAGCACACTCAGCCGGGAAGCCGACGACTTCGCCGAGCGCGCCAGCCGTACGCAGGAGCGGGTCGACCTTGATCAGCGACGGCGTGAGGAGCAGAAGCGCAGGGAGGCCGAGGCGGCGCGCAAGAAGGCCGAGGCGGCCCGCAAGGAGGCGCTGCGCCCGAAGTTCGTGCTCCCCGTCACGCAGAAGGGAGTCGGCGAACTGTTCGGAGCGGCCGGATCGATGTGGTCGAGTCTGCACACCGGACTCGATTTCCCGGTGCCCATGAACACGCCCGTGATGGCGGTGACCGACGGCACGGTCGTGGCCAAGTGGAACTCGTCCTACGGGAACATCGTCGAGGTGACCGCCCCTGACGGCACGCAGACCTGGTACGCCCACCTCGCCAGTGCCCGGATCCGCTCCGGCTACGTCAAGGCGGGCACCGTCATCGCCTACGCGGGCAGCTCCGGCAATTCCTCAGGCCCTCATCTCCACCTGGAAGTCCACCCGGGCGGTGGCACCGCGATCGATCCGCTGCCGTGGCTGCGCAGCCACGGCCTCGAACCGACGTAGACGAGACGTCCGAGCAACCGGGGCGGTGACCACGCATCTCACGCACGGATGGGAACCGGAGAGCCGCGAGCGGTGTACACAGAGTTGAAAGGGATTTGCCGGCGCGCGGCCCAACAGGGATGAGCCGGAGGAGACCGATGCGGTCCCGTGCGGTAAGGCTGTCCCGTCGGGGAGGAGGCTCGGGGCGTGAGCGATGTTCTCAGCGGCGGCCCGGAGCGCCCGCCGTGGAAACCGCCGCGTTGGCTGATCGTGTCAGCGATGGCCGCGGTGGCAATCGCGGCACTTGTGGTGAGCCTCATCGCCGTGAACAGGGAAAGCACCCCGCGGTCGGCAGCGCCCCGGAGCTCGCCATCGCCTTCATCGCCTGCCGGCAGCCCCTTCCCTGACGGTCCGGACGCCTCCGTCGCACGGGATGAGACACCCGGCCTGGTGATCACGGGAGTCGCCCTGGAGCAGGGTGCACTGAACCGGCACGACCGGACGGCGAGTGCCGGTCCATGGACGGTGACGGTGCGGCGTACGGACGGATCGCTGGCGCGCGACGGCGCGGTGGTGACGTTTCCTGTGTCGAAGCCCCGAGTCGGCCGCCCGATCCGGATCGGCGGCGCAGCGGGGTGGGACCGGAACGGTGAGATCGTCTGGCCTCTCGCAGACTCGTACGCGCGTATCCGAGGGGACCTGCCGCGATCGCGGCTAGTGGCGATCGCCACCGCGACCACGGTCGCGTCCGGGCGTCCGGAGGTCAGGGCGCCGTCGGGATTCTCGGTGGTGGTGACGGGCTTCATACGCCCGCACGTCCTGCGGGAGGCACGCTACGGCTCGGGCGAGGTGGGTGAGTCCGAGGAACTCTCCAACGGCCTGACCTTCACCGGCGTGGCCCGCTGCGGCGGCTTCGAGGACCGGCTGTACACCGTGGACTCCCAGCCTGCCGGCACTGTGCGCGGCAAGCCCGCGGTCGTGGCCTCGGGGCTCGGCGGCAACGCCGTACTGGCATGGGAGCCGGAGCCCGGCGTCGTCGCCTACGTCGGCTACAGCGGTGCCCCTCTCGACGACGGCGCCATCGCCGCGCTGCGTCGCATAGCCGAGCGCACCCGCCTGCTGAGCCCGCGGCAATGGCAGGACACCCGCCCCACGACGCTCGACCAGGTCAACGACTTCGGTTGATGCGGCCTGGTCACCGCGCGGCCCAGCACGAGAACCGACCACCTGAGCAAGTCGTCAGCCAGGCCGCGACACGAAATCCCATCGGCCACCTGAACACCGTCCGGCCCCGAAACGTACTAAGGGCACTAGCAGTCAATGTCCACGCGGCGCCCCTGGGCGCTTCGTAGGACGAGGCGGCGCCGGAAGCGCGGGCCCGCCGTGCTCGGACGATCGGGAAGGTGAAGATGGGAATTCTGGCGCTCAGTTGGGCCGTGGCGGTGGTCGCCGCCCTAGTGGCCGCCGTCAGCGCGGTCCGGGTGGCAACCACGGGCGGTGAGGCCCGGTACGCGGCGGGCGGCGACCTGCTGATGGGTCTGTGCATGGCGGCCATGGCGCTGCCGGCGACCGTCGGCTGGTACGCGGGCTACGGCGCGTGGTGGGCGGTGGCGTTCGGCATCCTCGGGCTCGGCGCCGTGGCGATGGCGGTCAAGCACACGCGCACGTGCGGGTGGAAGCACGGCCGCCACTGGGTGCACCTCATCGTCGGCAGCGCGGGCATGGTGATCATGACGCTCGCCATGACGAGTACATCATCCGGACCGGTGCTCGCCCTGGGCGGCTCCTCCATGGCGAACATGCCGGGCATGGAGAACATGGCGAGCACGACCGGCACGCACGAGATGGCCGGTATGGAGTCCATGGAGGGGATGGGCTCAATGCCGGGGATGGACATGTCGGGCATGGCGAGTACCGCTGTCGACGCGGGTTCCTCCGCGGGGTCCGGTTCCCTGTGGCGGTTCGTGATCGCGGCCCTCGCCGTGTACTTCCTCCTTTCGATCGGCGCGTCCGTGTGGGCCAGGGTCCGCGGCACGGGTGGCAGCGGACGGGGAGCCCGCTCCAGGTCCACGTGGGGCCGCTGGCTGCTCGCCATGCCGGACACCGTGCTCGTCTTCCTGGCGTCGCTGACGATCTCGGTGTGGGACAGGACGGGGATGGCGCAGCGGTCCGGGCACGGACGGCGCCGCAAGCTGGGAGCCGCGCCGGACGCGGCCCTGGCGGCCCATATCGGCATGGGCGGCACCATGTCCGCGATGCTGCTGATGATGGCCGCGTGACAGCCGGTCATCGCTGACCGGCCTGGTGACGGCGCCTTCCCGGTGCGGGAGCGCAGACCACCGTGATCGACATCGGCGCCGCATCTCCGGGGACAGGAGTCAGCAGCGACCCGAATCTGCGAAGCCAATTCGTATTCAGGCTTCGGGACGGCGAGAATGGACACAAGCGATCCATGTGCCCGGGCGGGCTCGGACTCCGTGATCACCACCAGCGCAGGCCACCCGCGGGCGCCCGTCCGAAGGGTCCGGTCCTATGTCGCCTTCACAGCTCGGCAGGCGTGTCCTCCCGTTGGCGCTCGGAGCAGCCGCCGTCCTGCTGCTCGCGACCGCCTGTTCCGACGGGGACAACGAACCCGCCACGACTTCGCCCAGCCCGGCCACGTCGTCCTCGAGCCCCTCGTCCGCCCCCGCCGGCGCGGCTCGCATCACGATGGAGAACTTCGCGTTCAGCCCGGCGAATCCCCAGGTGAAGCCCGGCGAGAAGATCACCGTGGTGAACGAGGACTCCGCCGCACACACCGTCACGGCCGCGGAAGGCGACGCCTTCGACACCGGGAACATCGCGGGCGGAAAGTCCGGGACGTTCACGGCTCCGTCCAAGGCCGGCGAGTACGCCTTCGTCTGCACCTTCCACCCGAACATGACAGGCACTCTGATCGTCCGCTGAGCCGGCCGAGGCCATGCTGCCGCGGCGTCAGACCACGGGGACGGCGGATGCCGCGGGCACGCCCATCTCCGTCCTGACGCGGGTCGCTCTCACGCCGAGAAGCCCGAAAGCCACGGCCGGCCCGCCCCGGAGCAGGCCTATGGACCCGGCCGAGAAAATCCGGCGCCCGCCGGCGTCAGCGACCACCGCTCGGGGCGCACCGTCCAGATCCCGGCGGTGCATCCCGCTCACCGTCGCCTCGATGTGACGTTGTCGCCGCAGCTCGCGACGCCTACTAAGCAGATCAGTGGACAGGATCCGCTCCAATCAGATCGCGTGGGCAGCACCACAGGGTGGCGAAATACCCCCAGGGGGTATAGCGTTGCCATCCGTTGGGAGGACAGGGCGGCCAACCGCCTTTCCCGGCGAGCAACCCACGCATCCACACCTGAGGAAGTAGCCATGACCACTGAGACGAGCGCCAGCTCCTGCTGCGGCTCCGGTTCCTGCGGCTCCGGCACGACGGTCGATGTCCAGGGCGTCGGCGTCACCACCGTCTACAAGGTGTCCGGCATGACCTGCGGCCACTGCGAGGGGGCTGTCTCCCAGGAGATATCCGCCCTGGACGGCGTCACCGCGGTCCAGGCCGTCGCCAAGACCGGCGAGGTCACCGTCACGTCCGCCGCCCCGCTCGACGAGGAGGCCGTCCGCGCCGCCGTCGACGAGGCCGGCTACAAGCTCGTCAGCCGCGCCTGACGACGCCTTCGGGGCCACCACGACCCCGGACACGCGAATTCCTCCCGCGCCGGGACGTACCGCTCCGCTGATACGGACGCCGTACGTCCCGGCCTCCCCCTGGAGATACGCATGACCAGCACGGCTCCCGAAAAGACACTCCCCGGCACGGCGCCCACGCCCGCCGCCGAGGTCGAGCTCTCCATCGGCGGCATGACCTGCGCCTCCTGCGCCGCCCGCATCGAGAAGAAGCTCAACCGCATGGACGGCGTCACCGCGACCGTCAACTACGCCACCGAGAAGGCGAAGGTCTCCTTCCCGGAAGGCGTCGAGGTCGCCGACCTCATCGCCACCGTCGAGAAGACCGGCTACACCGCCGAGGAGCCGCCCCCGCCCGCATCCGACACGGGAGACGAGAACGAGGCGCAGGCCGCTCCGGCGGAGGACGGCGAGCTGTCGTCCCTGCGCGAGCGCCTGTACATCTCGCTGGTGCTCACCGTGCCCGTCGTGCTCATGGCGATGGTTCCGGCCCTACAGTTCGACAACTGGCAGTGGCTGTCGCTGACCCTCGCGGCTCCCGTCGTGGTCTGGGGCGCCTTCCCGTTCCACAAGGCGGCCTGGACGAACCTGCGGCACGGCGCCGCGACCATGGACACGCTGGTGTCGATCGGCACGCTCGCCGCGCTCGGCTGGTCGGTGTGGGCGCTGTTCTGGGGACACGCCGGGATGCCGGGCATGCGCCACGGCTTCGAGTTCACCGTCTCCCGCGGGGACGGTTCCTCCTCCATCTACCTGGAGGCCGCGGCCGGGGTGACGACGTTCATCCTCGCGGGCCGGTATCTGGAGGCTCGCGCCAAGAGGAAGTCGGGTGCGGCGCTGTGGGCGCTCATGGAGCTGGGCGCGAAGGACGTCGCGGTGCTGCGCGGCGGCAAGGAAGTGCGCGTCCCGGTGGGGCAGTTGGCGGTCGGTGACCGCTTCGTCGTACGGCCCGGGGAGAAGATCGCCACTGACGGCACCGTCGTCGAGGGTGCGTCGGCGGTGGACGCGTCCATGCTGACCGGCGAGTCGGTGCCGGTGGACGTGACCGTCGGGGACGCCGTCACCGGGGCGACCGTGAACGCCAGCGGGCGGCTCGTCGTCGAAGCGACCCACATCGGCACGGACACCCAGCTCGCGCGGATGGCGAAGCTCGTCGAGGACGCGCAGAACGGCAAGGCCGAGGTGCAGCGCCTCGCCGACCGGATCTCCGGGGTCTTCGTACCGGTCGTCATCTTCATCGCGATCGCCACGTTCGGGGCGTGGTTCGGGGCCACCGGCGACACCGTGTCCGCCTTCACCGCCGCCATCGCCGTCCTGATCATCGCCTGCCCCTGCGCCCTCGGACTCGCCACGCCGACCGCGCTCATGGTCGGCACCGGCCGCGGCGCCCAGCTCGGCATCCTCATCAAGGGCCCCGAGGTCCTGGAGTCCACCCGCCGCGTCGACACCGTCGTCCTCGACAAGACCGGCACGGTCACCACGGGCCGCATGACCCTCCAGGACGTGTACGTCGCCCCTGGCGTGGACAAGGACGAACTGCTGCGACTGGCAGGCGCGTTGGAGCACGCCTCCGAGCACCCCATAGCCCAGGCCATCGCGGTCGGCGCAAGCGAGCGGACCGGAAGCCTTCCCGTCCCGGAGAACTTCGAGAACATCGCCGGCCTCGGCGTCCAGGGCGTCGTCGACGGCCACGCGGTGCTCGTCGGCCGCGAGAAGCTCCTCAAGGAGTGGGCCATCGACCTCCCCCAGGAGCTGGCCGAGGCCAAAGCCGCCGCGGAGACGGAAGGACGTACCGCTGTCGCCGTCGCCTGGGACGGCGAGGCGCGTGGTGTCCTCACCGTCGCCGACGCCATCAAGGAAACCAGCGCCGAAGCGGTGGCCGAACTGCGCAGGCTGGGCCTGACGCCCGTCCTGTTGACCGGCGACAACCAGCTCGTCGCCGAGTCCGTGGCCAAGGCCGTCGGCATCGACGAGGTGATCGCCGAAGTCCTGCCCCAGGACAAGGTGGACGTGGTCAAGCGGCTGCAGAGCGAGGGCCGTACGGTCGCGATGGTCGGCGACGGCGTCAACGACGCCGCCGCCCTCGCCACCGCCGACCTGGGCCTGGCCATGGGCACCGGCACGGACGCGGCCATCGAGGCGGGCGACCTGACCCTCGTACGCGGCGACCTGCGCGTGGCCGCCGACGCGATCCGCCTCTCCCGCAGGACCCTGGCCACCATCAAGGGCAACCTCTTCTGGGCCTTCGGCTACAACGTCGCCGCCATCCCGCTCGCCGCCCTCGGCATGCTCAACCCAATGATCGCGGGCGCCGCGATGGCCTTCTCGTCGGTCTTCGTGGTCACCAACAGCCTGCGGCTGCGGTCCTTCAAGTAAGTACGCAAGCAACGCCGATGACCGAGGCGCCCGACCCTTCCGGCCGGGCGCCTCGGCGCTGGGAGTTCTCCGTATCCGTTCGCTCAGTCATCGCCGAGCGTGTCCAGGAAACGCCCCACATCGGCGTCGAACGTTCCAGCATCGGCACGCGGCCGGTGCGTTCCAGGAGGACGGTCTCCACCGGGACGCCGGCACGAGCAAAGCCGCCAAGACGCGACACGGGCGAGACGGAATCACGACCCGCGTTCACCACACGGCCCGGGCACCGCACCTTCTCGACCCCCGCGAAGGTGTCCTCCCCCGCCACCGCGCAAGCCGTGGGCAGGACACCGCGAGCACCCGCTCCGTCGATCAGCGGCGCCGCCACGACGGGTGGGACACCGGCGGGGTCCCACCAGCCGGGGCCAGAGACGAACCGCCGCAGCCGTGGCGTTGTCGCGATACGACGGCCCAGCGGGGCGGGCGCGGGCACACCCGCGCTCAGCGCCTCGAAGAGGGGGGAGGACAGAGCGGTCACGCGATCCGTGCGGGCGAGGGCGGGGAGGCTCTCCAGTGCAGCCGGCGTCCGCCCACTCCGTGTACGAAGAGGAACGTCTTCGCGCCCGAGCCGTGGCCGACATAGTGGAAACGGCGGCCGTGCAGGGAGAAGTCCCTTTCCCTCACAGCCCAGTCGGTGTCCCGCCGGCCCGGGTCGGCGGGCTTGGCGAAGTCGTCCACCCAAGCAACGGTGCGCTGGTACGGCAGGTTTGACACGCGGTATCTCCCGTGCCGAAGTACGGAAGCGCGCGCACGGGCAGGTCGCGTAGGAGTAGCGCTCTCCTCTGCCTGTGCGCGCGGCTGGTGGAGACGCTTCGAGTCGGGGCTCTGCCCGCCTACGGCCTCGCTGGTCGACGTTTCGCTCCCGGCGACGGCGGTCCGAAGCCGCCGCGCTGCTGCGGACCACCAGGGCCGACACCCAGTAACGGACAGTGCAGCAGCGCGGCTCGATGGGGAGGCGTGTCCCCTCCCTTTCCCGCCAGGAATACTAACCTTCTTAGGGGATGCGCGTCTCCCAGTCGCCTGAATCCCGGTCAGGGCCCGTCGGCTCATGCGGCATCCGGCAGGCCATGGCACGGGAGGGAGGAGCCGGTCAGCCGCAGCGCCCGCCCCAGAGTGCGCTGACGTCGTCCCGCCGACCAGGACGGCGTCAGCCCTCAGCGCCACGGAGGAGCGCACTAAGCCCCGGACCGGGATCACGTGCGCAGGAGCCGCGCGATGGCCTGCGACGCTTCGGTGACCTTGTCCCGGGCCACGTCTCCCCCGGCCGCCATGGCCTCGCGCACGCAGTGGTCCAAATGTTTCTCCAGCAGCTGCATGGCCACCGCCTGGAGACCCTTGGTGGTCGCCGCGACCTGCGTGAGTACGTCGATGCAGTACTGATCCTCCTGCACCAAGCGCTGCAGACCACGAATCTGCCCCTCGATACGACGGAGTCGTTTGAGGACGGC
The DNA here is from genome assembly GCF_058544905.1 of Streptomyces sp. JLBG701. Taxonomy (NCBI): domain Bacteria; kingdom Bacillati; phylum Actinomycetota; class Actinomycetes; order Kitasatosporales; family Streptomycetaceae; genus Streptomyces; species Streptomyces sp. JLBG701. Next base: position 10,747,921 of record NZ_CM178588.1, on the reverse strand, counting down.
CTCCTTGTCGTCGTGGTAGCCCGGTGGCACCTGCTCAGCCTCGACTTGCTCAAGTTGCCCCATACCCCCCAAGGGTATTACGTGGCAGCGTCGGGCGGAAGGCGAACGCACTCGGCGCCGTCGTCCGTCAACGGCATGCTCTGAACCGGCCACGCCGACCTGCGATCTTCACACACTCGAAGGGCTTCCTATTCGCACGTCCTCCTCCACTGTCAGCCAGCCGTCGCGCGCCTCGCTCCCCCAAGTCCCGGCAAAATACGATCTCGTTAAAGACCTTTCCGTTGACCAACGCACTAAGTACCTTCGCGATGCCGGTCAGTTGGTGACCGGCATCACCTCGTTCAAGGGCCGGTGACCCCGGCCGCACGAGTGGAGGTCCAGCATGCGCAAGACCCACAGACGCACCGGCGTGGGCGTGTTCGCGGCGATACTCTTCGCCACGACCGCTCTCGCCGGTTCCGCACAGGCACATGACGGCGTCTCGGCGACCGACGGCGCCATCGACAACGCGGCGGCCACCCACGGCCACGACCAGCACGGCGGCAACGAAGAACACCTGCCGGCCACGCAGAAGAACGTCCGTCTGGTCAGCAAACTCAAGCTGAGCAACGTCGTCGAGGGGAAGATCGCCGACGTCGGCGTCTACAAGGGCTACGCCTACCTCGCCTCCTGGGGCGGCGTCGGCTGCGACAACACCGGCGTACACGTCGTCGACATCCGCAAGCCGAGCAAGCCCAAGGAAGTCGGCTTCATCCCGGCACCGGCGGGCAGCGCCCCCGGCGAGGGCATCCAGACCGTGCACATCTCCACGCCGTCCTTCAACGGCGACGTGCTCGTCAGCAACAACGAGATCTGCGGCGACACCGGCGTCGGCGGCATGAACATCTACGACGTCACCGACCCCACCAAGCCGAAGACGCTCGCCGAGGGTGTCGGCGACTTCACCCTCGATGGCGAGACGACGGAGATCGCCCGCCAGATCCACAGCGTGTTCGCGTGGGACGCGGGCCGCAAGGCGTACGCCGTGATCGTCGACAACGAAGAGGGCACCGACGTCGACATCATGGACATCACCGACCCGGCCAAGCCGCAACTCGTCGCCGAGTACGACCTCGACGAGACCTTCCCGCAGATCCTCCAGGCCGCCCCGGAGAACCTCACCGAGGTCTTCCTGCACGACATGGTCGTCAAGAACATCCGCGGCCGCCAGGTCATGCTGGCCTCCTACTGGGACGCCGGCTACGTCGCGCTCGACGTGACCGACCCCGAGAACATCAAGTACATCGGCGACACCGACTTCACCGACCCCGACCCCGAGGGCGCCGAGCAGGGACGCACCGTCGCGCCCGAAGGCAACGGCCACGAGGCCGAGTTCACCCTCGACAACCGGTACGTCATCGGTGCCGACGAGGACTTCGGCCCGTACGCGCTGTCGGCCCGCAACCTCGACGACGACACCGCCGTAACCGCCGGACAGGGCATTCCCCTGGAGGCGGGCAGGACCATCACTGGCGGCACGGTCTATGTCGGCCTGGGCTGCAACGACAGCCCCGCCGTCCCCGCGGGCGACCCGGCGGCCGTCGACATAGCCGTCGTGGAGCGCGGCGTGTGCACCTTCACCGAGAAGGTCGCAGGCGTCGAGGCGGCGGGCGGCTACGACGCCGTCCTCGTCTTCAACCGCACCGGCTCGGACGCCTGCGACGCGCAGAGCGGCATGAGCGTCGAGGGCACCCTGCCGACCTTCGGCGTCGCGCCGCGCAGCCAGGGCTTCGCCGCCTTCGACCAGCCCTACAGCAACGAGGACTGCCTCGCCGGCACCGGTCCCGCCGCCCTGCCGGTGGACATCGGCACCAAGGGCGACCGGCTCACCTTCACCTCGTACTTCGACGGCTGGGGCTACGCGCACCTCTACCGCAGCAAGGGCGGGAAGATGACCGAGCTGGACACGTACGCCATCCCGGAGGGCCAGGACCCCGCGTACGCCTCCGGCTCGGGCGACCTGACGGTCCACGAGGTGGCGACTTCCGGCGTCCGGCCCGACCTGGCGTACTTCGCCTACTACGCGGGCGGATTCAGGGTCACGAAGATCAAGAACGACAAGCTCGTGGAGGTCGGCCGCTTCGTCGACGAGGGCGGCAACAACTTCTGGGGCGTCCAGACCTTCAACTCCTACGGCAAGGAGTACGTGGCGGCGTCCGACCGGGACTACGGGCTCTACATCTTCGAGTACACCGGCCACTGAGTCGGCCTGGCCCGGCGGGGTCCTACACGGCGTCAGCGCCACAGCCGGGGCCCCGCCCGGCACGTCAGCCGGTGGTCCTGGAGCAGTAACCGGACACGACGAGCCGCAGCTTCAGACACAGGCCCAACACCTGCTTGAACAGGACCACTTCGGCCGTCCCCACTCCGCACACGGACCGGCAGGGGCGGCTCGAACGAATCGAAGCCACCTCTCGGAAACCCATAACAGGAAAGATACCCCCCAGGGGTAATGAGTCCAGCAGCGGCACCGCCACGGCACCCCGGGCACATGAGGGCCACCCCGCCCGCCCCCTCCGCCAGACCCCCGGGTCAAGGACACCCGAGCAGCTTACCTAAGCTACTTAGAAGCTTCTGACCAAGCTGTCGGCGAAGGAGACAGCCGTGCCCCCTACGGCACCCCGGACACAGTCCGCCCCCACAGCACCGTCGGCGGGCCGAGGCGCCGGCCGTCCACGCGCCCGTCACCGGGGCCTACGGCAGGCGACGGGCGTGATCGCGGCCGCTCTGCTGCTGGCCGCGTGCGGGACGGGCACGACATCCGGCTCGTCGGGCACCACGAAGGCGGCCGGCTCCGGCCAGCAGGCGCTCACCCAGTACCCGGCGGGCAAGCGACCCAGGGCACCGATGCTCAACGGCACGACGATCGCCGGCGACAGCCTGGACCTGGCCGACCTGCGCGGCAAGGTGATCGTGCTCAACGTGTGGGGTTCCTGGTGTGCGCCGTGCCGCGCCGAGGCCCCCGCCCTGAAGAAGGCGTCCGACGAGACACATGACCTCGGCGTACAGTTCGTCGGCGTCGACACGCGCGACACCGACGCGGCGGCCAAGGCCTTCGAACGGAACTACGGCATCACGTACTCCAGCTTCCGTGACCCCTATGGCAAGTTGCTGCTGGGCTTCAACGGCCGCATTCCGCTGTCGGCGGTCCCCAGCACCGTGTTCATCGACCGCGATGGACGGATCGCCGCCCGCATCATCGGCCGGACCACGTACACGACGCTGAGCGAACTGGTGAAGGACCTCGCCGCCGAGAAGGCGGGGAAGTCGGAGAAGAACGGCGGAGGTACGGCCAAGTGACGCTCGCCGCCGGCGTCGGCGACACGGTCATGGCAGGCTCGCTCGCTCTCGCCCTCCTCCTGGCTCTCGCCGCCGGAGCCCTGTCCTTCTTCTCCCCGCGCTGCCTACCCTTGGTCCCGGGCTACCTCTCGTACGTCGCCGGGATGTCCGGCGCGGATGCCGCCGACGCCGCGAGGCACACCGCGCGATGGCGGGTCCTGGTCGGATGCCTGCTCTTCGTGGTCGGCTTCGCCGCCGTTTTCACCAGCTACGGCGCACTGTTCGGCGGTGCGGGCGCCGTACTGCTGACACAGCAGCGCACGCTCGGCATCGTGCTGGGCTCGCTCACCATCGTGCTGGGCCTGGTCTTCGCCGGACTCCTCGACAAGCTGCCGTGGGCCGGGTTCAGCTGGCGCCCCTCCTTCCGGCCCGGCGCAGGGCTCGCGGGCGCGCTGCTGCTGGGAGCCCTCTTCGCGATCGGCTGGACGCCTTGTATCGGCACCACCCTCGCGGCCGTCCTGTCCATGGCGGCCGACAGCGCGAGCGCGGGACGCGGGGCGGTTCTCTCGTTCACGTACAGCCTCGGCCTCGGCATTCCCTTCCTGCTCGCGGCGGCGTCGTTCGACGGCGCGATGCGCCGCTTCACCTGGGCGCGGCGTCACGCGCGAGCCGTGATGCGCTTCGGCGGACTGCTGCTGGTGGCGGTGGGCGTCATGCAGGTCACCGGCTGGTGGGGACAGCTGATCGCCCGGCTCCAGACGCTGATCACCGGCTTCCAGCTGCCCCTGTGAACCGCTGCGGCCCCTGCCCGGACTGGCACCAGCCAGCCGCGTAACCTAAACTACTTAGTAGAGAAGTCATCGATAGGGCCCGTGCGACCCGCCGCCCACCGGGAGGTCCTCATGCCTCAGTCCCTGTATCCGCTACTACTGCTGGCCTGCCCGCTCGGCATGGGCCTGATGATGTGGTTCATGATGCGCGGGGGCTCGCACGCATCGCGGCGAGGCGACTCACCCTCAGCGCAGGCCGACCTCGCCGAGCTGCGCAAGGAGATCGCCGAGCTGCGCGCCACCCAGAACCAGAAGGACACCCGCCAGCCGCTGCGGAACTGAGTCAGAGACCCACAGCCCCATGGCCGCGGCGGCAGTGCCGATCTCCGCACTGCTCTTCGTCGGCATGATCTACGACACCACGCGCCTGATCACACCTCGCCAGACCCATCGGCCACCACTCGCCCGACTCCGAGGGCGGCGCGCGGCACTGGAGGCCGAGGAGCGGTGGTGCACCGGGCTGCTCCTGCACGGCCGGATCGACGGACGCTCCTATCAGCGGCGAATGAGTGGTCTCGCCCGCGGGAACCGCGTCACCCACCGCCGACGCGACGGACGGTCGAGCCGTCATTGCTACTAAGTAGATTAGCGAATTAGGATGGCGGCCAGCCGCCGACCGGAGGCCAGACTCCCCCGATGCCAGGTCTACCGGTCGGCGGTCTGATCTCAAGGAGCTTCCCAATGCTGATGTCAAGCCGCTGCCGTCACAGGTGGTGTGGCTTGGTAGCACGCTCCGTCGCGGATCATGGCCCACAGGACGTTGAGGCGGCGGCGCGCGAGCGCCAGCAGTGCCTGCTTGTGTCCCTTGCCTTTTGCGCGCTTGCGCGCGTAGAACGCCTTGGAGGCCGGGCAGCTCTTCAGGCTGGAGAGTGCGGAGGGGTACATGGCGCTGAGAAGGCCGCGGTGGAAGCGGCGAGGTTTGCGGAGATTGCCGCTGACGCGGCCGGAGTCACGCGGGGCAGGCGCCAGGCCGGCGAAGCCGGCGAGCCGGTCGGCGCTGCCGAAAGCATCCATGTCGCCACCGGTGGCCGCGATGAACACGGCGCCCATCGTCTTGCCCATACCGGGCAGGCTGAGGATCACCTCGGCGTGCGGGTGCTCGCGAAACCGGGCCTCGACGAGGGCATCCACTTCGGCGATCTCCTCATCGAGGGCCATCACCCCCTTCGCGAGGCGGACCACCATGGCGCCGGCCAGCTTCTCTCCAGGAAGGGATGTGTGCTGGGCCTCGGCCGCCTCCACCGCCGTCCCGGCCAGCGTGGAGGCACCTCGGACCTTGCGGTTGCGCAGCCATGTCTCAATCCGCCTGGCCCCGCTGCGGCGGATCGCGGCCGGTGTCTGGTAGCCCGTCAGCAGGACGACAGGACCCTTGTTGGTCAGGTCCAGCGACCGTTCCAACGCCGGGAAGATCTCAAGCAGTTGAGCGCGGAGCCGGTTGATCTGGCGAGTGCGGTCGGCTACGAGGTCGGTGCGGCGGTTGGTCAGAGTGCGCAGGTCGACGGCGACTTCGTCGCCGGGCCGCAGCGGGCCGAGGTCGCGACGCATGCGGGCTTGGTCGGCGATGATGAAGGCATCCTTGGCGTCCGTTTTGCCCTCGCCGCGGTAGGAGGCCTAGGCACGGTGCACGGTCAGGCCGGTGATGAAGACCATCGGCTGGCCGTGGCTCAGCAGCAGGCCGATCAGCAGGGCGGCCCCGCCGCCGTTGAGGTCGACAGCCCACAGGACGTCAGTGTCGAGGGCCAGGACATCGCCGATCAGTTCCAGCAGGGCGGATTCGTCGTTCAGGACCCGGCGGGACAGCAGCCGTTCGCCGTCCTGGTCGATCACCACGCAGTGATGGTGTTCCTTGCCGATGTCCACTCCGGCCCATATCCGGGGCACGGTCACCTCCGCCAGCTCGTCACGTGTTCACAGCCCAGCAGACGACCTCGCCGACGTTGCCCTACGCAGCGATCGAGTCGCATCTCCCAATTGGCGGTCGAGTCGTCGCGGGGCTCTGGGTGGCCAAGCTCCTTGAGCCAGCTGACGGTCTCACCCTCATCAGCCATGCCCAGAGCCCCTGGGTCCCGCTGATCTTACGAATGATCATTTCGAACCCACCAGAAAGGTAGGGCACTCCCATGCGCACCTGGCCCGCCCGCAGATGGGCCGTGGCGGCGGCGGTCACGGTGATCGCGGCGCTCGTCATCGGCGTCCCGACGGGAGTGGTGCCGACCCCCTTCTACACGCGCATGACCCCGGTGCTGTGGTGGAACTACCCGGTCTGGCTGGTCAGCTCCGTGCTCGAGGGTCTCCTCGTGGCCACCTACGTACGCGTCGGCCCGGTCGAAGCCCCCGAAACCGCGCCGCCCGAGCGTCCCCGCACCGCACGCGCCCTCGGCGCGGGACTGCTGTCCGCCTTCGCGGTCGGCTGTCCGATCTGCAACAAGCTCGTGGTGCTGGCGATCGGGGTCAGCGGCGCCCTGTCGTACTTCGCGCCGGTGCAACCGGTGCTCGCGGTGGCCTCCGTCGCCCTGCTGGTGCACGTGCTCGTGCGACGGCTGCGTACGGCGACCGTGTGCCGAGTGCCTTCGTGAGGATCGGCCGCCTGCGCGTCCGGCGTCCCGCCCCCGCCACGCTCCGGTCCTGGACGGCCGCCACCGTCGGCGGCCTTCTTCTCTACGCCTCGTTCCCACCGGTCGGCCTGTGGTTCCTGGCTCCGCTCGGCCCGGCCCTGCTGATCCTTTCGGTCCGCGGACGGCGCGCCAGGTCCGCCTTCACCGCGGGCGGCATCTTCGGTACGGCTTTCTTCGCCCCGCTGATCGTCTGGCTGGCCAACCTCGGCGTACTGCCCTGGCTCGCCCTGACGGCGGTCCAGGCCCTGGTCCTCGCGCTCGCCGCGATGCCGCTGCCGCGCCTGATCGCCCTGCCGGGTTGGCCGGTCTACACCGCCGCGTGGTGGGTGGCCCTGGAGGCGATACGCGGCCGGGCTCCGCTGGGCGGCTTCCCCTGGGGCCGGCTGGCCTTCGGGCAGGCGGACGCCCCCTATGCAGGCTGGGCCGCAGTCGGCGGCCGCCCAGCCCTCTCCCTCGTCGTCGCGTTCCTGGGGTCACTGCTGGTGTACGGCGTGACGGCGTGGCACGGCGGCCGCGGGGAGCTCAGCGCGGCCGCATGCCTCGGCGCGGTCGCCCTGATCGCGGTGCCGCTCACCCTCCCAGGCCCGGGGACATCCGGGCCGAGCGCCGTGGTCGCCGTCGTCCAGGGCAACGTCGAACGCGAGCGCACGCTGGAGGAGCAGGCCCGGGTGCGCGGCGTCGCGGAGAACCACGCCCGCGAGACCAAGTCCCTGGCCGACGCCGTACGCCGAGGCGAGGTCCCGCGCCCGGACATCGTCCTGTGGCCGGAGAACTCCCTCGACAGCGACCCCGAACGCGATCCGGTGCTCGGCTCCCTCGTCGCCGACTCGGTCCGGGAACTGGACAGCCCCCTCCTCATCGGCGCCATCCTGGAAGGCCCCGGAGACCGGGCGTACAACGCCGGCCAGCTGTGGCTGCCCGGTCAGGGCCCGGTCTCCGCCTACGCCAAACGCCAGCTCGTACCTTTCGGCGAGTACATCCCGGCCCGCTCGCTCTTCGGCGGCCTCGGCGCACTCCAGCTCATCCCCCGCGACTTCGTGCCGGGCACCTCGACGGCCCCGCTGGTCGCGGGGCGGGTGCGGCTCGGTGACGTGATCTGCTACGAGATCGCGTACGACGACCGGGTCCGCGACACCATACGGGCGGACGCCAACCTCCTCGTCGTACAGACGAACAACGCGACGTACGAGCGCGGCATCCAGGCCGGGCAGTCCGAGCAGCAACTCGCGATGGCCCGCATCCGCGCGATCGAGTACGGACGGGCGGTCGCCCTCGCCTCGACGAGCGGGGTGAGCGCCGTCGTCGCACCGGACGGACGGGTCATGGACCGGCTGGGGACCTGGCGCGGGGGCCATCTGGTGGAACGGGTGCCGCTCGCTTCCGGGCTCACCCTCTCCGAGTGGCTCGGCGTGTGGCCCGAGGTGCTGTTGGGGGCGACCGTTCTCGTCGGCCTGGCGCTCTCGCTGCGTCGCTCACGGGGCACCACAACCGCACCTCAGAGCCCTGCTTCCGCACCCGAGCATGACCAGCCATTTACTAATCTACTTAGCTGAATCTTCTATAGTGTCGGTATGGAACTCGCCGCACACCCCCAGCCCCTCCACCGGGGTCCTTCACCTGGGGCCGATCCCCCTGAGGGCGTACGCCTTCTGCATCATCCTGGGCGTCTTCGTCGCCGTCTGGCTCGGCACACGGCGCTGGGTGGCGCGCGGCGGCAAGAAGGAGACGATCGCCGACATCGCCATCTGGGCGGTGCCCTTCGGGATCGTCGGCGGCCGCCTCTACCACGTGATCACCAGCCCGGACGCGTACTTCGGCGCGGGCGGCGAGCCGATCAAGGCCCTGTACGTCTGGGAGGGCGGCCTCGGCGGGCGCCATCGCCCTGGGCGGCTTCGGCGCGTGGATCGGGTGCCGACGGCACGGGGTTCCGTTCCCCGCGTACGCGGACGCGGTCGCGCCCGGCATCGCGCTCGCGCAGGCGATCGGGCGGTGGGGCAACTGGTTCAACCAGGAGCTCTTCGGGCGGCCGACCTCCCTCCCCTGGGGCCTGGAGATCTCTCCGGACAATCGACCCGCCGGCTACGCGGACGTGACGACGTTCCACCCGACCTTCCTCTACGAGTCCCTGTGGGACGTCGGCGTCGCGGTGCTGGTCATCTGGGCGGGCGCGCGCTTCGCCCTGGGCCACGGGCGGACCTTCGCGCTCTACGCGGCCGCGTACACGGTCGGCCGGTTCTGGATCGAGTACCTGCGGATCGACGAGGCACACCACTTCCTGGGCCTGCGGCTGAACGACTGGACCTCGATCATCGTGTTCGCCGGCGCCGTCACCTACCTGGCGATCTCCGCCCGGCGACGGCCGGGCGTGGAGGACATCTCAGCGACAGACGCCGGGGCGGACGCCCCCGAAGCAGAGAAGGCGAGCGCATGAGCGGCAGCAACAGCATCAAGCACAACAAGCTCAAGGTCGGGAAGCTGCACACCCGGTCCGTGCCGAACAGGATCTTCGGATGGTCCCTGTTCTGGGTGAGCCTGGTGGTCGTCGTAGTGAACTGGATCGAGGAGTTCAGCGACCTCGAAGTGCTGCCCGGCGGCCACTCCGTGTTCTACCTCGCGGGCGGCATCCTGGCGGCCGTCATCGGGCTCTGGCGGGCGGGCGTGATGGACGCGAAGTCGTAGCCGAAGGGCACCGTCCGCGCCCTGAACAGCGCGGCCCAAGCTTCCGTATCTCCCATAGAGGGCCTCTCGCCGTAGATGGAGATAAGCCCGACGGCTCGCGAGCGGGCCCCCGAAGGGGATGAGCCACATGGCGATCTCGACACGAGTCGCACTCCGTACGACGGCGCTGGCATTCTCCGCCGCTCTCGTCCTGGCCGCCTGCTCCAGCGGTGGCGGCGATCAGGGCAACGACGCGGAAACCAGCGCCGGCACGGGTAAGACCGGCACGGGCACCCAGGTGACGGTCACCGAGACCGAGTACACGCTGAAGTTGTCCCGCACCTCCTTCACTCCGGGCACGTACACCTTCACGGCCGACAACGCAGGCCAGGTCGCGCACGCTCTGGAGGTGGAGGGACCCGGTGTGTCGGAGGCGCAGACCAAGACCATCCAGGGTGGTCAGAAGGCAACGGTGACCGTGACGCTCGAGAAGGGCAGTTACGAGCTGTACTGTCCCGTGGGCGGTCACAAGGGGCTCGGTATGGAGCAGCGCATCGAGGTCGGCTGAGGCGCATCGGCCGTGAGGTCTGGGTCAGCCCTGGTAAGCCACGTTCGCAGTCACCCGACAGGGGCCGCAGCCCTCCGGGGCCCTGGCCGATCCCCCGCGGCCTTACGCAAGGGACGTCAGGGCGGCCTCCAGCCGGGCGTTCGCCTCGTCGGCCACCGGTTTGAGGGCGTCCAGCCGGGTGAGGTCGACCATGGACTGCGGGTCCAGTGCCTGGACCACGGTCTTCTCGCCCGCCCTGTGGACGATCACGTTGCACGGCAGCAGCAGCCCGACCGGGCGATCCGTCTCCAGTGCCCGGTGGGCCAGCGGCGGGTTGCAGGCACCCAGGATCAGGTAGTCCTCCATCTCGGTGCCGAGCTTCGCCCGCAGCGTCGCCGTCACGTCGATCTCGGTCAGCACGCCGAAGCCCTGCGCCGCCAGCGCGGCGCGGACCCGCTCCACGGTCTCGCCGAAAGGCGCCGCCACTTCGACCCTCATCCGGTCGTACGCCATGTCCGTCGTCCCCTACCGACCCTAAATACCCGGGCGGGTATACGTGACCGGAGGTCACACCCGCACGCGCAGCCGACGTGCCGGGGCACGGCAGGGGTGGCGACAGGGCCGTATGGCCTACAGGCGCGCCCCCGGACGGCCCTACCCCCGCCGGGTATGGGGCGGGGAGGCTGGTCAATACGACAGACCTTCAGGACGCGGCCGCACCGGCAGTACCGCTACTGGTGTCGGCGCCTGCGGGGTCCGCCACCTCACTGAGGAAGGAGGCAGGACGATGATCCGCTTCATAGCCGCGAACTGGGTCTGGGTCCTGCTGGTCGTCGGCATGCTGGCGATGCACTTGGGCCACCGCGGACACGGGGGCGGCGGATGCGGCGGCCACGCCGGACACACGGGCACCGGCGCGCACGAGCACGCCCAGCACCGCCCGCCCGGTGAGCAGGACGAGCCCGCGTGGACTCCGCCAAACACTCGCCCCGACCTGACCAAGAGCCACGATGGGCATCAAGGAGGCGACGAGCGATGAGCATTCTGCGCCGTCTCGCCGAGCTGTTCCGGATCAAGGCGGGCAAGGCCCTGGACAAGGCCGAGGACCCTCGTGAGCTGCTCGACTACTCCTACGGCAAGCAGCAGGAACTGCTGCAGCAGGTCCGCCGCGGTGTGGCGGACGTGGCCACCAGCCGGAAACGGGTCGACCTGCAGATCGGTCAGCTCGAACAGTCCGCGGGCAAGCTCCAGACTCAGGCGCAGCAGGCGCTGGCCGTCGGACGTGAGGACCTGGCCCGCGAGGCGCTGACCCGCCGGGAGGCCGTGACCGGGCAGATCGGCGACCTACATGGCCAACAGGCGTCGCTGACCGCCCAGGAGGAGAGGCTGACGCTCGCCTCCGAGCGGCTCCAAGCCAAGGTGGACGCGTTCCGTACCCGCAAGGAGACGCTCAAGGCCAGCTACACCGCCGCCGAGGCCGAGACGCGCATCGGCGAGGCGGTGACCGGGCTCTCCGAGGAGATGGGCGACGTCGGTCTGGCCATGCAGCGCGCCCAGGACAAGACCGAACAGTTGCAGGCCCGCGCGGGCGCGCTGGACGAACTGCTCGCCACCGGCGCCCTGGAGGACGCCACCCTGCCGCACGGCCGGGACGACATCCAGGCCGAGCTGGACCGGATCGGCGGGACCGGCGAGGTGGAGGCGGAGCTGGCCCGGATGCGTGCCCAGCTCCCCGCGGCCGAACCGCCGCTCTCCCTGGACCCGGTCCACCCGCAAACCGCACCGCGCACCCGGGAGGAGGACCAGCCGTGATCATCCGAATCCTGGGCGAGGGCCAGTACGAGCTCGCCGAACGGCATCTCGACACTCTGAACTCCCTCGACGACGCACTTGAAACCACCGTGGAACACGGCGACGAGGCAGCCTTCACCGCCGCTCTACGGGCGCTGCTGGACGCGGTGCACGCCCTGGGCGCACCGCTGCCCGCGGACCGGCTGGTCCCGTCCGCGCTGGTGATGCCCGACGAGGAGGCGTCCGTGGAGCAGGTGCGGGCCCTGCTCGGCGAAGACGGCCTGATTCCCGGCTGAAGGTGACAGCGATGCGCTCCAAGTTCCGGCCCGACCGGCAACTGACGGTACGGATGCTGGTGACGATGTTCCTGCTCGGGCTGCTGTACGTGGCCTTCGCCGCCGCGCTGGTGGTGCTGCTGCGCTCGGTGGTGTGGGTGGTGCTCATCGCGGGCGGACTGCTGGCCGCCCAGTACTGGTACGCCGACAAGATCGCCCTGTTCGCGATGCACGCCCACGAGGTGAGCGCCGAGGAGCAGCCGATGCTGCACGGGGTGATCGACCGGCTGTGCGCGGCAGCCGACATGCCCAAACCCCGCGTCGCCGTCTCCGAGATGGACCTGCCCAACGCCTTCGCCACCGGCCGCAACGCCGACCACGCGGTGGTGTGCGTGACCACCGGGCTGCTGCGCCGGCTGGAGACGGAGGAGCTGGAGGGGGTGCTGGCCCACGAGCTGTCGCATGTGGCGCACCGCGACGTCGCGGTCATCACGATCGCCTCGTTCCTGGGCGTGCTGGCCGGGCTGATCGCCCGGTTCGCGTTCTACTCCCAGCTGTTCGGGGGCCGTGACCGCCGCGACGACCAGAACACCGCCGCCCTGCTCGCCCTGGTCATGGCCGTGTCCATCGCCGTGTACGCGATCAGCTTCCTACTGATCCGGGCGCTGTCGCGGTACCGGGAGTTGGCCGCCGACCGGGCCGGGGCACAGCTCACCGGCCGCCCGTCCGCGCTTGCCTCGGCGCTGGTCAAGGTCACCGGCGAGATGGGCCGCATCCCCACGAAGGACCTGCGCACCGCGCAGCCCTTCAACGCCTTCTTCTTCACCCCCGCCCTCACCGCGGGATCCGCACTGTCCAACCTGTTCTCCACCCACCCCAGCCTCAACAAGCGGCTGGCGGAGCTCGAGAAGGTCTCCGCCCAGTTGGGCGAGCGGACCTGACGGAAGGGACCCGAGCATGCTGCAGACCGTGGAGGTCGGCCGACAGCGCCTGGACACATACCGGGCCTGCTGCGGGGACGCGGAGATCGACGAACTGCACGCGCTGGCCGCACGGCTTCAGGGGGCACGAATCCTGCAGGTCAACGCCACCTCCTACGGCGGCGGAGTGGCGGAGATCCTGCGCTCCCAGGTGCCGCTGATGCGGGATCTGGGACTGGTCACCGACTGGAAGACCATCACCGGCACGCCGGAGTTCTTCACGGTCACCAAGGCCGTCCACAACGCGCTGCAGGGCGATCCCCGGGGTGTGGACGAGGCCGCGTGGCAGGTCTACGAGAAGGTGTCCGCCGACCTCGCCGCCCAGCTGGAGGAGTCGTACGACCTGGTGGTGGTGCACGATCCGCAGCCGCTGGCGCTGCCGCACCTGCGTGGCCGCGGCGACGCCCGCTGGGTGTGGCGCTGTCACATCGACAGCTCCCAGCCCAACCCCTCTGTCTGGGACCGGCTTCGGCCACTGCTCGCGGACTACGACGCGGCGGTCTTCACCCTGGGTGCGTTCGCACCGCCGGACCTGCCCACCGGCCGGGTGGAGATCATCCCGCCCGCGATCGACCCGCTCAGCCCCAAGAACACCCGCCTGGAGCCCGGCTTCGCCACCCGGGTGCTGGACTGGATCGGGGTGGACACCACCCGCCCACTGCTGACCCAGATCTCCCGTTTCGATCCGTGGAAGGACCCGGCCGGGGTGATCTCCGCCTACCGCCTGGTCAAGCGGCAGGTACCCGGCGTCCAGCTCGCCCTGGTGGGGTCGATGGCATCGGACGACCCCGAGGGCTGGCAGGTCTACCGGCAGATCGGCGCCGCGGCGGCCGACGATCCGGACATCTACCTGTTCACCAACCTCACCGGTGTCGGCAACATCGAGGTCAACGCCTTCCAGCGGCACGCCGACGTGGTGATCCAGAAGTCGCTGCGGGAGGGCTTCGGGCTGGTGGTCTCGGAGGCCGTCTGGAAGGGCACCCCGGTGGTCGCCGGCCGGGCCGGCGGCATCCCCCTGCAGTTGCCCGACGGCGCCGGGGGGCGCCTGGTCGCCTCGGTCGACGAGTGCGCCGACGCCGTGCTCGCCCTGCTCGCCGACCCCGCCACGGCCCGCCGGACGGCCGAGGCCGGGCGGGAGGTCGTCCGCCGCCGCTTCCTGCTGCCCCGTCTGATCGGGGACGAACTGCGGCTGCTCGCCAGCCTGCTCGACGGGCCCGCGCCCACGCCCCTGGTACTCCCCGTCGCGGGTGTGGCCGGCGAGGACCGCGACCCGGTCTGCGGGATGCGCGTCGGCGACGAGACGTCTCACCGAACCCCGTACGACGGGACGCTGTTCCGGTTCTGCTCCCCGTCCTGCCTGCGCCAGTTCACCGCCCGCCCGCAGCTGTACCTGCGTGCGGTTGCCCGGGAACGCGCCGGCGGCCGTGCCCGTCCGGAAAGTTGAGCCGATGTCCGAGCTGCGCCGTGACCCCTTCACCCGGAACTGGGTCGTCATCGCTCCCACGCGCAAGCAGCGCCCCCGCCGGATGCCCGTCCCCGCATCCGCACCGTCCGCGGCGCAGGCCGACTGCCCCTTCTGCCCGGGCCGCGAGCACGAAACCCCCGCAAGAACTCTGGCGTACGCCCGCCTCCGGCAGCGCCTGGGCCGTACGGGTCGTCCGCAACCGCTTCCCGCTCCTGGAACCCGACGGCCGCCGAGCACAAAGCCCCCGCGGCGAAGGGCTGTTCACCCGCACCGACGGCCTGGGCAGCCACGAGGTCGTCATCGAGTCCCCGCACCACGACTGGGACCTGCCCGACGGAGACGACGACGCCGTGGCCGCGGTGCTGCACGCCTACCGGACCCGCGTCCGGGTGCTGCGCGCCCGCCGGCCCGGCTTGGTGCTGCCGTTCCGCAACCACGGCGCCTCCGCCGGCAGTTCCCTGCCCCACCCGCACTCCCAGATCGTGGCCACCCCGATCGTGCCGCTGCGGCAGCGGCAGCACTTCGACGTCGCCCGCGCCCACTACGACGACACCGGCCGCTGCCTGTACACCGATGTCCGCGACGCCGAACTCGCCGACGGCGCCCGGGTCATCGCCGCCAGTGAGCACACCGTGGCGCTCGCCCCCTTCGCCCCGCGCGCGCCGTACGAGACGTGGCTGATGCCCCGCGTCCACCACGCCTCCTTCGCCGACACCCCCGACGCGGTCCTGGCCGACACCGCTCGGCTCCTACGGCGGGTGCTCGCCGCCCTGCGCCACCTGCTCGGCGACGTCGCCTACAACTACCTCATCGCCGGCGCCCCCAACGGCGAGGAAGGCACCGACTACTTCCTGTGGCACCTGCAACTGCTCCCCCACCTGACCGAGACCGCCGGCTTCGAACTGGGCACCGGCATGCCCGTCGTCACCGTGCCGCCCGAGCAGGCCGCCGCCGACCTGCGCGACGCGCTGTCCGCCGGCCTCTCCGGGACGGCTGCGGCCCGGGATGGGCGGTAACGACCTGGGGCGGTCGTAAGCGACTCAGGACGCACCGCACCGCGATCCGCCCTGTGCCAGGTCATCGCGGGGAGTCCGGGCCTTCGCCCGGTCCGCCTGTATGGGTTGGTCCGGCCTTCCCGGCGTGGACGGTCAGGGCGATCCAGCTCGCCCAGCCGATCGGCTGCAGCACCCAGTAGCCGACGATCCGATACAGCAGGGTGGCCGCGATGGCCTGGTCCGGGCGCAGGCCGGAGGCGGTGAGCAGGGTCGCCAGGCTCGCCTCGACGACGCCGATGCTGCCCGGCGTCAGGCGCAAGCTGCTCGGTATCTGGGTGAGCGCATAGGCGAGCAGCAGGCCGCGCCACGGGATGCCGATGCCCAGCGCCCACAGGCTCGCGGCCAGACAGGCGGCGTCGAACGCCCAGTTGAGCAGCGCGAGGCCGAAGGGCCGCAGCCAGGGCCGGAAGCCGGGCTGTACGGCGCGGGCTCGCACCATCAGCCGCGCGAGCGCCTCCTGAGCCTGGCGGACGCGCCGGGATCGCCGCCCGACGCCCGCCCAGGCGCGCCGGACCGCTGCACGCAAGCCCGCGAAACGAGTGATCGCCAGCGCCGCCAGACCGACGCCCACAGCGAGCCCCAGCACTCCCAGGGCCGGGCGCAGCACCGCGCCGGGGCCGCCCAGGCCCGAGGTGAGCGCCCCGGTCGCCAGGAGGACGAGCAGGCTGAGCGCCGACAGCGCTCCGGCGACAACCAGCACCGCGGCCGCGAGCACCTGTCCCACGCGGCGTCGGCGCAGTTGCCTGAAGAGCCAGGCCGCGGAGAAGGCCGCACCCCCGGGCAGCGCGCCGGCCATGGCGTTCGCGGCCACGGCCAGCGCCGTCATGGTCTTCAGGCTCAACCGCGCCCCTCCGGCGCGCAGCAGCCAGCGTTGTACGGCGGCGAAGCACACGAGAGACGCGGCCTCGAAGGCCATCGCGACCACCAGCTTGGGCGGGCTCACCCGGGCCAGGAGCCGGGCCGCCCCGGCGAGTTCGTGCCGGTGGGCGATGGCGAGCACCAGTACCCCCGCCACCACGACGGCGGCGCCCAGCCACCCCGCCCAGGCCGGGAGCCTGGGCGATCTCGGCCCGGCGGCCGTCGGCACCCGCGGGGGAGGGCGATGCGGCATTCGCCTGTGCCCACCGCCGGGGCGAGCGCGCGGCTCGGCGGGATGTCTGCGGGACATGACCGTCTCCGTGACGCCGTCGGGGTACATCGCTCAGGTCTGTCGGGGTCGGTAGGCGGCGGCGCCGATCAAGTAGTGGTCGGCGCGCCAGGTCCGGTGGCTGTGGTCGGTCATGAGACCGCGCCGGTCGAGTTCGGTGAGGAAGTCGGCCGGGGTGAACCGGTCGTCGCGGGGGTGGTCGAACAGCAGGCGGTAGGTGCGGGTGGCCAGGGCGAGGGCGGTGACCTCGTCGAAGTAGAAGGTGCCTCCGGGACGCAGGACGCGGGCGATCTCGTCGAGCGCCGAGCGCCAGTCGGGGACGTGGTGGATGATCGCGAAGTCGAACACCGCGTCGTAGGTGTGGTCCTCGGCGCCCAGCGCCCCCCGCAGATCGGTCGCGCTGCCGGTGGCCAGCCGGACGCGGTCGGCCACCGGAGCCAGGCGACGGCGTGCCCGGCTGATCATCGCGGGGTCGAGGTCGACGGCGTCGACCCGTGCCGCGCCCATGTCCCGCAGGAGCAGCTCGGTGCCGTATCCGGGGCCGCAGCCGATCTCCAGGACGTGCGCGCCAGGCGGCAGCGGGCCGCCGAAGCGCCGCATCGCGGGCACCTCGTACCAGCGTTGCAGCCAGCGCCGGGGCGGGGAGTTGACCAGTGCGGTCTCCATCCGGTTCATCAGCACGGCTCTTCCTCCTTCGTGGGCGCGCAGTGGATCGCGCCGGCGCTCGGCGAGAGTGGGCGGCCCGCGGTTCACAGCCGCAGGGCGCGGCGCAGGGCGACCGTGATTTCGTCGAACTTGGCGTCGGCAGCAGCGGGTTCCGTCTGCGCGGCGTCCAGCACGCAGTGCCGTACGTGGTCGTCCAGCAGGCCGAGGGCGACCTCGTGCAGGGCGTGGGTGACGGCGCTGATCTGGGTGAGTACGTCGATGCAGTACCGGTCGCCGTCGACCATGCGGGTGATCCCGCGTACCTGTCCCTCCACCCGGTGCAGGCGGGCAAGGTGGTCGGTCTTGTGGTCGTGGTACCCGGGCGGTGCCGGGTGCTGGGCATGGTCGCTGCCGGTGGTGGCGGTCATCGCCGCTCAACTCCCTCCTGTCGCCGGGCGGCCGGGGCCGCCGCGCGATCGTCATGCGGTGCGGGCGTGGTGCGTACGGCGGCGATCGCCAGGACGCCCGCTGCCGCGGCGATGGCCGCGTTGATCAGCAGGCCGTCGGCGATCCCGTCGGTGAAGGCGGTGCCGGTGGGACGGGTGCGGGCCAGGTCGCCGGGCCACTGGGCGGCCACGATGGCGCCCATGACGACGATGCCGAGCGACAGCCCGATCATGCGGAAGGCGTTGAGGGTGGCACTGGCGACGCCCATGTGGTGGTCCGGGATGTGGCCGAGCGTGGCGGTGGTGATCGGGGCGGTGGACAGCCCGATGCCCAGCCCCGTCACCAGCAGTCCGGGCTGCAGCTGGAGGGCACCCCAGCTGGGAGTGATGCCGGCCAGCAGCACCAGCCCGACGGCGGTGAGGGCCATGCCCACGGCGATGAGGGTGCGGGCGCCGAACCGAGGGACCAGCCAGCCCGCCATGGGGGCCACGACGGCGCCCAGCAGGGTCAGCGGCAGCAGGGCCAGCCCGGCCCGCAGGGCGGTGTCCCCGGCCGCGAGCTGCAGGTACAGGGAGAGGAAGAAGAACACGCTGCACATGACGGCGAGGCTGGCCATGCCCAGCAGGTTGCCGGGCAGGAAGTTCGGTCGGCGCAGCAGGGACAACTTCAGCAACGGCGCCGCCGCGCGGCGTTCGACGAGCCAGAAGAGCGCGAAGGCGGCCGTCGCGGCCACGAGCAGGACCCACAGGCCGACCGAGGTCCAGCCATAGGCGTTGGCCTGGGTCAGGGCGTAGATCAGGGCGGACAGGCCGACGGCCGAGGCGAGCCCGCCGACGAGATCGATCCGTCCGGTGCGGGCCACGGGCGGCGGGGCGGGCAGCGTGCGGCGGGCGATGAACCAGACCACCGCTCCCAGCGGGGCGTTGATCCAGAAGATGGACCGCCAGCCGAGTCCAGTGGTCAGCAGGGCGCCCACCAGTGGGCCGCCGGCCAGCGCGGCGGCACCGACACCGGACCACACCCCCAGCGCCAGGGAACGGGACCGGCCGGGGAAGGAGGTGGTCAGCAGGGCGAGGGCCGCCGGGCCCATCAGGGCCGCCCCGGCGCCCTGGGCGGCGCGCAGTCCGATCAGCGCGCCGCCGTCCGGGGACAGCCCGGCCGCCAGCGAGGAGACCGCGAAGATCACCAGCCCGGCCAGGAAGACTGGCCGCGTGCCGAGTCGGTCGGCGAGCATGCCGCCCCACAGGGTGAGCACCGCGAAGGTGAGGGTGTAGAGGTTGACCACCCACTCCAGCCCGGCCAGGCCCAGCCCGAACTCGCGCCCGAGCGGGGGCAACGCGACGGTGACTGCGGTGTCGTCGATCAGCACCAGGAACCAGGCCACGGAGACGACCGCCAGCACCCATCGACGCCCGGCGGTGCCCGATCCGCCCGTGCCCAACTCGTCACCGGCATCCCGGGCGGACCGGGGGCGAGCAGCCCGGGGCGCCGCCCGGTGTCCGCCGGCACTGGTGTCGTCCGGCAAGCGGCCTCCCGTACTGCTGCGCACGGACAGCACTTGAGGACTCGTCACGAGCGACATCCGCAGGCGGATCCCGGTCAGGAGCGTGACGCCGCGTCGGCCGGTGCTCATCGCGAGTCCTCCGGCTTCCTCGCCGCCGGTGCTGTCCCGGCGGACGCCGGGGCCGCCGAGCCGCCCGGCCCGCTGCGGTGCGCCGCGGGCTCCTTGGCCACGGAGACGCGGCGGGGCGCCATCGTCGTGCCGACCGCGTGCTCGTCGGGAGGCTTGGTGCCGAGCAGGTGGTAGACGGCTGTGCCGGCGACGGTCTCCTGCTCCAACAGCAGCTCGACCAGGCCTCGCAGCGCGTCGCGGTGGCTCTCCAGCAGGCCGGTGGCCTGCTGTTCGGCATCGCGGAGCAGGCGGGCGACCTCGGTGTCGATGGCGGCCTGGGTGGCCTCGGCGAAGGGGCGGCTGGAGAGGGCGGAGCCGCCTTGGCCGAGGAAGACCGAGCCGCCCTGGGGGTAGCCGACCGGGCCGAGGGCGGGTGAGAGGCCGAACTCGCGGACCATCTTGGTGGCGAGTTCGGTGGCCCCGGCGAGGTCGTTGGCGGCGCCGGTGGAACCCTGGCCGAGTTCGACGAGTTCGGCCGCGCGGCCGCCCAGGCGGACGGCGAGGGTCTGGGTGAGGTAGTCCTCGCCGTACAAGTGGCGCTCTACGAGCGGGAGTTGTTCGGTGACGCCGAGGGTCTGGCCGGCAGGCAGGATGGTGACCTTGGCGACCGGGTCGGCGCTGGGGCTGAGCGCGGCGACCAGGGCGTGCCCTGCCTCGTGGACGGCCACGGCGTGTTTCTCGGCGGGCAGCAGGACGTTGGAGCCCTCGCGGCGGCCGAGCAGGATGCGGTCGCGGGCCTGGGCGAAGTCGGCGGCGGCGATGACCTCGCGGCCGTCGCGTACGGCGGCGATGGCGGCTTCGTTGGCGAGGTTGGCCAGGTCCGCGCCGGAGAAGCCGGGGGTGCCGCGGGCCACCACGTCCAGGTCGACGTCCGGGTCCAGTTGCTTGGCCTGGCAGTGCACGGCGAGGATCGCGGTGCGTTCGGCGAGGGTGGGCAGCGGGACGGTGACCTGGCGGTCGAAGCGGCCGGGGCGCAGCAGGGCGGGGTCGAGGACCTCGGGCCGGTTGGTGGCGGCCAGGACGACGATGCCCTCGGCTCCTTCGAAGCCGTCCATCTCGGACAGCAGCTGGTTGAGGGTCTGCTCGCGCTCGTCGTTGGACACCACCTGACCGGCGCCCCGGCGGCCGCCGAGGGCGTCGATCTCGTCGACGAAGACGATGGCGGGCGCCCGCTTGCGGGCCTCGGCGAACAGGTCACGCACGCGGGCGGCGCCCACGCCGACGTACATCTCGACGAAGCTGGAACCGGCCACCGACAGGAACGGCACGTCCGCCTCGCCGGCGACGGCCCGGGCGATGAGGGTCTTGCCGGTGCCGGGCGGGCCGACCATGAGCACGCCGCGCGGGGCGCTCGCCCCGGCCCGGTGATAACGCTCGGGACGGCGCAGGAAGTCGACCACCTCGGCTACCTCCGCCTTCACGCCCTCGTAGCCGGCGACATCGGCGAAGCCGGTCTTGGGCCGTTCGGCGTCGAAGACCTTGGCCTTGGACTTGCCGACGCCGCCGAGCGCGCCGTGCTGCATCTGGGCCATGGCGCCCTTGGACATGCGCCACCACAGCCAGCCGATGATCAGCATGGGTGCCAGGATCAGCGTCCAGGACAGCAGCTGGGAGCCGCGGGACGGTGAGGGCGTGGACGCGGTGATGGTCACCTTCTTGGCCTGCAGCTTGTTCAGCAGGCTGTCCCCGGTCAGCTGCACCGGGATGGTGACCGTGTAGCGGTGGCCGTTGGTGAGGGTGCCGTTGGCCTGTCCGTCGGTCTTGATCGTGACCGTCTTGACCTTGCCCGTGTCGACCTGTTTGAGGAACTGCGAGTAGTTCAGGTCCATCTTCGGCGTGCCCTGCACGTTGGGCATGTTCACGAACAGCAGGACGGTGAACAGGGCGGCGAGGGGCCACAGCCAGTGCCGCCAGCGGGGTGGCGGCGACGGCGCGGTGGGGGTCGGCCGGTCGCCCTCCGGGGGCGGGCTGGCCTGCCGGGTCATGACCGGTCCCCGGCCTTATAGCGGTGCGGGTCGGCGCGGAAGGTGCCGGCGCAGTGGTCGGAGCAGAAGTAGTACGTCGCACCGTCCACGTCCTCGCGGTCGGCGGCGGCGTCCGGGCTGATCTGCATGCCGCACACCGGATCGGTGACCGGGGAGGAGATCTCGTGGTGCTGGTGGTGGTTGTGGCGCCGGATGCTCATGCCGTCCTCCGGTGTCGTGACGGGTTCGGGTAGCGGATGCGCGGCCGGGACGTCCACCCGAGGCTCGACCGCGGCTGCCGCGGTGGCGGGCAGCGGGGCGGAGTGATGGCGGCGCAGCCGGTTGGCGTTGGTGACCACAGACAGCGACGACAGGGCCATGGCGGCGGCGGCCAGGATCGGGCTGAGCCGCAGGCCCAGCCACGGGTAGAGGACACCGGCGGCGATCGGGATGCCGATGGCGTTGTAGGCGAGGGCGAAGAACAGGTTCTGCCGGATGTTGCGCATGGTCGCCCGCGACAGCCGGACGGCGGTGACCACCCCGGCCAGGGAGCCGGAGATGAGGGTGATGTCGGAAGCCTCGATGGCCACGTCGGTGCCGGTGCCGATGGCGAAGCCGACATCCGCCTGGGCCAGGGCGGGGGCGTCGTTGATGCCGTCGCCGACCATACCGACCCGGCGGCCCTCGGCCTGCAGTCGGCGGATCGCGTCGGCCTTGTGCTCCGGCAGCACCTCCGCCAGCGCCCGCTCCACGCCGACCTGGGCGGCGATTGCGGCGGCGGTGCGCCGGTTGTCGCCGGTGAGCATGACGACGTCCACGCCGAGCCCGCGCAGGGCGGCGATGGCGGCGACGGAGTCCTCCTTGACCGTGTCGGCGACGCCCAGGACCCCGGCAGGCGCACCGTCCACAGCGGCGAGGACGGGCGTCTTGCCCTGGGCGGACAGCTCGGCCGCGACGGGGGTGAGGGCGGCGGTGTCGATGCCCGCGTCGGACAGCAGCCGAGAGGCGCCGACCAGGACCGCGTGCCCGCCCACGGTGGCCTGCACGCCCTTGCCGGTGACCGAGTCGAAGCCGCCCACCGGGGGCACGTCCAGGCTTCGCTCCCGGGCACCGGCGACGATGGCGGCGGCCAGCGGATGCTCGCTGTCCCGCTCGGCCCCGGCCACCAGGGCCAGCAGCCCCGACTCGTCGATCCCGGCCAAGGGCCGTACGTCGGTGAGCACGGGCTTGCCCGCGGTGATGGTGCCGGTCTTGTCCAGCACCACGGTGTCCAGCTTGTGGGCGGTCTCCAGCGCCTCGGCCGAGCGGATCAGGATGCCCGCCTGGGCACCTTTGCCGGTGCCGACCATGATGGACATCGGGGTGGCCAGGCCCAGCGCGCACGGGCAGGCGATGATCAGTACGGCGACGGCGGAGACCAGCGCCAGGGTCAGCGCGGGGGCCGGGCCGACCGTGAACCAGACGGCGAAGGTGACCACCGCCAGGGCGATGACGGCGGGCACGAAGTATGCCGAGGTCGCGTCCGCGAGGCGCTGGATGGGGGCCTTGGACGCCTGGGCCTGCTGCACCATCCGGACGATCTGCGCCAGCACGGTGTCCGCGCCCACTTTGGCCGCCCGCACCCGCAACGATCCGGTGCCGTTGACCGTGGCGCCGATGACGGTGTCCCCGGCCCGCTTGGTCACCGGCATCGGCTCCCCGGTCACCATGGATTCGTCCACCGCGGAGGATCCGGACAGGACGCTCGCGTCGACCGGGATCTTCTCACCGGGGCGGATCACGACCTCGTCGCCGACCTCGACGTCCTCCACCGGGATCTCGGTCTCGGCCCCGTCGCGCACCACCCGGGCGGTACGGGCCTGAAGGCCCAGCAGGGCGCGGATCGCCTCGCCTGTGCCGGCCTTGGCCTTCGCCTCCAGCAGCCGCCCCAGCAGGATCAGGGTGAGAATCACCCCGACCGCCTCGAAGTACACCTCGCGTACGTCCTCGGGCAGCATGGAGGGGGCCAGGGTGACCAGCAGGCTGTACCCATACGCGGCCGCCGTGCCCAGCGTGATCAGGGAGTTCATGTCCGCGGCCCGGTGGGCCAGGGTCAGCCAGCCGGTGCGGTGGATCGGCCAGCCGGTGTAGAACATCACCGGCGTGATCAGCGTGAGTTGCAGCCAGTGGTTGAGCAGGATGCCCGGCACCCAGTCGGCCCCGAAGAGTTCGTGTGCCATCACCGCGAAGAGCACCGGCAGCGTCAGCACCGTGCCGAAGGCCACCCGCCTGCTCAGATCCCGGATCTCCGCGCGCCGCTCGGCGGCCTGCGCCGCCTCCTCCTCGGCCGCGGCCGCCTCGCTCGGCCCCGCGGCCGCGGGCGGCCCCTCCGCAGTGGCGGCCGGTCCCCCGTCCGTTTCCGCGCCGCCGGCCGCCGGTTCGACGACCAGCGTGCCGTGAATCATGTTCATCCCGCACGCGAAGCCGAAGGAGCCCGCCTGCCGCGGGGCGAGACGGACGGTGGTGCGCTCGAAGGCCGGCAGCGCCGCGCTGGTCGCCAGCTCCGGGAAGACCACCCGCGAGGTGCAGTCCCCCGACTCCTGCCGGTCGAACGCCAGCTCCAGCGGCACGCCCTGCCGCACCCGGATGACGTCGGGGCTGTAGCCACCCCGAACCGTCACCTCCACCCGCTGCACCCCGTCCTCCATCTGGGCCGTACGCGCACGGCGCGGGCCGAAGAAGAACCAGCCCAGTGCGCCGATCACAGCAGCGGAGGAGAGGACGACGACGAGATCGGCCACACCCATGACGGACTCCTTCGAGCCGAGGAAGGCGGTATGCCATCCACCTTCTCCCCGGGTACCCCCACCACGTAGGGGTCGTCTGTCCTCGCAGCAGGGCCGATCGGCCCCATGTGCCGACTCACTACTACGAGGGACCTTGGTAGTACCACTGCGATCAACGCGGGGCGACAGAGTCCTTCCGCTCTTCGTCGAGAGAAGGGATCACGACGATGTTCTGGTACAACCACGACCTCAACGGCTGGGGATGGTTCGGAATGTCCCTGAGCATGGTTGTCTTCTGGGGGCTGATCATCACCGCCTTCGTCCTGCTCCTCCGCAGGCCGCCCGAGCACACCGGCGTCTCCGCCCCGCCGCCCGCTCCCCCCGCCTCCGGAACCCCGGAGCAGCTGCTCGCCGAGCGGTTCGCCCGCGGCGAGATCGACGAGGAGGAGTACCGGCGCCGCCTGGAGGTGCTGCGCACCGGCGGGCCCACCCTGACCAAGCAGTGACCAGAGCCCCGTCAGGGGCGGGACCGCTCACCTCAGAGAGGATGAACTGCCATGCGAGCGATTACGCGAATCGGCGTCGGCCTCGCGGCTCTGGCCGCCGTGGCCCTCGTACCGGCGACCGCGAGGGCCGACGCTCCCGCGGATCCGGGTTCCGGGTTCGGCCAGCACGTGCGGCAGTGCGCGCAGACCATGGGGTTCTCCGGAACCCACAACCCCGGCATGCACCAGGGCCACGCCGGCTGGGACGGCACGACCTGTGCCGACTGAGCAGGCACCTGCGGTACAGGCGTGAGGACGCTCGGGTCCACGCAGACCCGAGCGGCGCCTCGTCACCACGGCTTCCTGTACGCCGATCTGCCGCTTTCCGGTGTGCCGCCATGGAATGAGGCGGTGGGGAGAAGCGCCCTGGCAGCACTCTGGGTGTCACAGCGAATGGAGACTGTGATGCACGCATAGCTTCATGAGAACACGGCGCAGTCGAGGGGCCTCGACAGCGTTTCGAGACGTGGTGGCGTCGTGGCCGCAGCAGCAGCCCTGCTGCTCATCGGGCTGTTCTCCGGCACCGCCCGGGCCGACGAGGAGGAGAGCGACGAGGCGTCGATGCTGGCCGAGCAGGCCATCTCGCTGATCGCCAACGACGCCGGCGACGGCCGGGTCTCCGAACGCATCGAGGACGCCCTCATGGCACCGAAGAAGGAGGGCGTCGACCTGGCCCTGGTCCGTCAGGCGCTCGACGTCGTCGAGCGGCCCGGCCGCACCGAGGCAGCCGACGCCCAGGCCAGGAAGCTGCTGCTGAACGCGCTCGGCGGCAAGCTGCCCTCAGCCCCGAAGCCCGGGACGTTCGCCACCGGGACCGAGACCGGCACCAGCACGATCCTCGGCGAGTTCCGGCCCGCCCGCGGCGTCTCCGACAACGGCGACGCGGTCCTGCTCGGCCTGGCCGGCGCCGCGACCGCCGGTGGGCTGTGGCTGTCCCACCGGCTGCGTCCCCCGCACACCATCCGCCAGCTTGAGCACGACACCGCCGGGGGGGGGAGCGATGACACCGCCGAGGGGGGAGCGATGACACCCCCTGTGTCAACCTCAGACCGCTTGAGCCAGTTCGGGCTGGGGCAAGAAGTGTTGTGCCGCGCCGTGTCGGGCGGGGTCGTAGGGTTCGTGGTGGAGCCAGCAGCGGTAGATCACGCGGACCCATGCGTGGGCCAGGACCCGGGTGGCGTGCGGGTGGTCCATGCCGCGGGCTCGGGCCCGCTGGTAGACGTCCGCCGCCCAGGCACTCTCGTGGCGGCTGTTGTCCGCGAAGGTCGTGATGGCCTGGCGGAGGCGTTTGTTGCAGGCCCAGCGGTAGGAGACCCCGCGCATGCGGCCGGACGCCTTGGTGACCGGGGCGACGCCGGCGAACGCGGCGACGGCGTCCGGGCTGTCGTAGGCGTCGCGGGAATCGCCCCACTCGGCCGGTTCCGCCGCGCCGTCGACGCGGTCGACGAGCGGATGGGCATCAAGGCCCTGGCGTATCCGGTCCCCGAGCACGCCAACAACCTCACCTGGAGCCTGGGCGGACTGACCGCGGTCTCGTTCGTGATCCTGCTGGTCACCGGCATCTACATCGCGCAGTTCTACTCACCCATGCCGGAGAACGCCAACCAGTCCGTCCGCGACCTCGTCACCGACGTCTGGCTGGGCGGCTTCGCCCGCGGCCTGCACTACTGGGCCGCCCAGACGATGTTCGTCATGGCACTGCTGCACCTGCTGCGCGTCTTCTTCCACGCCTCGTTCAAGAAACCCCGCGAGGGCAACTGGATCGTCGGCGTCGCGATGTTCCTGCTCACCTTCCTGGCCATCTTCACCGGCACGGTCATCAAGTGGGACCAGGAGGGGTACGAGGCGCTCATCCACAACCTGGACGTCGCCGAGCTGCTGGGCGGCGCGGGCGTCTGGTTCACCTCGGACCTCGCCGACCGGGTGCCGCTGCTGCTGCGCCTGTACACCGCCCACGCCGTGATCATCCCGGGGCTGATCCTGCTGCTGTTCGTCTGGCACGCCCTGCTGGTCAAGCGGCACAGAATCTCACCGCACCCGGATATCCCGGCGCCGGAGAGGGAGACGCCCGAGCCGTTCACCGCCCACCTGATGCGCGTCGCGTCGTTCGGGCTGGTGCTGCTCGGAGTGCTGTCCGCGCTGGCCGTCCTGGTGCCGCCGGTGATCGGGCCGACCCCGGTGGAGGGGATCGAGGTCACCCGCCCGCTGTGGATGTTCTGGTGGTTCTTCCCGATGGAGCAGTGGTTCGGCGTCGCCTCCATCGCCTTCGTCATCGTCGGCGTGTTCGGGCTGCTGTTCCTGGTGCCGTTCCTCGACCGCGGTCCCAAACGCCGGTGGCGGGAGCGGAAGGTGGCCACGGCCGCGGCTGTCGTCGTGCTCCTCGCACTGGCTGCGGTCACCGTGAACGTGTGGGTGAACAATCCGAGGGGGCACTGATGTATGCCGTCGACGCGCGGCGCGCCCGGCGCTGGTTCTGGGCCCTGCTCACCATCGCGGTGCTCGCGATGGGCGCCCTCTACCAGGGCCTGCGCTCCGCTCCCGGCCCCGGCACCGGCCTCTTCGTGGCGGTCAGCGCCCTCGTCCTGGTCGCGTCCACCGCCCAGGCGGGGCGGATCCTCACCGCGCTCGCCGGCCCGCCCCGCTTCCCGCGCCGGAAGCCGCCCGGCCGCGATGTCCCGGTCACAGAGTCCCGTCCCCAGGGGCGGAAGGAGACCCGAGCCATGGCACACCACGCTCCTCGCCGACATCACACGCGCCACCGATAGGTCATCTCAAAGAGCGCAGCACCGCGGTGCCCGGACCAGAACATTGCCGGCGCCGCGCCGGGGCGCCGGCTGCCCGTCGTCGCCGGGAATTTCCTAGTAGGGACCTCCGGCCCACTACTAATGACATTAGCCCTATATGGAGTGGTCGCCGACGGGATCAGCATGGGACGCGAGCGCGCTGTGGCAGGTCGAGTTCCCGACCACCCAGGACCGCCCCGTGCCCCGCCAGCGCGCCGGGCCGCTCCGGGACTATCCAACGCGGGCGATTTTGGTCGAGCTCGCCGACCGCCCGCTTCGGCGTCTGCGGCGGTACGGCGTTACGCCGCCTCGGATACACAGGTCACCCTGCGGAGCCTTACTAAAGCAATTAGTTTATTAGCGAGGGCTGCGCTCGATGCTCCACACGCACACCACCCGCCACCCGAAGGAGGAGTATCCATGCAGCATCACGTGGATCACCCGATGGGCCACCGCAAGGAGCGCAGCACCGCGGTGCTCGAACTGGGCGCGCTTCGGTGGGCGTCCCAGCAGAACGTCGCCGCCGCCGTCCTGGGGCGCCGACCCGGAGTGCTGGACGTCGAGGTCAACCCGGTGTCGGAGACGGCGACCGTGGTCTTCGACCCGAATCGCACCTCGCTGGCCGAGCTGCGCCGCTGGGTGGAGGAGTGCGGCTACCACTGCGCGGGCCAGTCCGTGCCCGCCCACCTGTGCGACCCGATGGCCGAGCCGGACCCGCCCGCGGCCCACGACGGGCACGCGGGACACGAGGGACATACGGCGGTCGCCGAGCCGTCGGCTCCCGTTGCCCACAAGGAACATGTCGGCCATGCCGGGCACGCGGGACACGTCGGCCATGCCGGGCACGCGGGACACGTCGGCCATGCCGAGCACGATGCGCACGCCGCACCGGAGGCGATGCCCTCTCCGCACGAGGTGATGGGTCACGGCGGGCACGGCGGCATGTCGATGGCGGCGATGGTGGCCGACATGCGCAACCGCTTCCTGGTGGCCGTACTGTTCTCCATCCCCATCGTCATCTGGTCGCCGATCGGCGAGGACGTCTTCGGACTGGACGTCCCAGTCCCATTCGGCCTGCGCGAGGACGTGTGGGCGCTGCTGCTGAGCCTGCCAGTGATCTTCTACTCGTGCACGATCTTCTTCGACGGCGCCGTACGCGCGCTCCGCGCCCGCACCCTGGACATGATGGTGCTGGTCGCGGTCGCCGTCGGCTCCGGCTGGACGTACTCGCTGATCGTCACTCTCACCGGCGGCGGCGACGTCTTCTATGAGGCGGCCACCGTGCTGGCCTCGTTCGTGCTGCTGGGCCACTGGTTCGAGATGCGCGCCCGGGGCGGCGCCAACGACGCCATCCGCACCCTCCTCGACCTCGCCCCGCCCAAGGCGCTCGTCCTGCGCGACGGCGAGCCGGTCGAGACCCCCA
The DNA here is from genome assembly GCF_058544905.1 of Streptomyces sp. JLBG701. Classification (NCBI taxonomy): domain Bacteria; kingdom Bacillati; phylum Actinomycetota; class Actinomycetes; order Kitasatosporales; family Streptomycetaceae; genus Streptomyces; species Streptomyces sp. JLBG701. The sequence goes on along the minus strand of NZ_CM178588.1, from coordinate 10,718,996 downwards.
CCGCCGAGGTTGCGGTGGGCGACCTGCTGCTGGTCCGCCCCGGCGCGAAGATCGCGGTCGACGGCGTGGTGGAGGAGGGCGAGAGCGACGTCGACGAGTCGATGGTCACCGGCGAGAGCCTGCCCGTGCACAAAGCCGTGGGGTCCCAGGTCGTCGGCGCGACCATCAACGCCAACGGCACTCTGCGGGTGCGCGCCACCAAGGTCGGCGCCGACACCGCCCTGGCCCAGATTGTCCAACTCGTCCAGCAGGCCCAGAACTCCAAGGCCCCCGGACAGCGGCTCGCGGACCGGGCCGCGTTCTGGCTGGTCTTCGTCGCCCTGCTCGGCGGTGCCGCGACGCTGGCCGTGTGGCTGCTGGCCACCGACCGCCCGCTCGGCACCGCGATGCTGTTCGCCATCACGGTCGTGGTCGTCACCTGCCCCGACGCCCTGGGCCTGGCCACCCCCACCGCGATCATGGTCGGCACCGGACTGGGAGCCAAGCGGGGCGTGTTGTTCAAGAACGCCGTCGGACTGGAGGCATCCGCCCGCATCCAGGTCGTCGTCATGGACAAGACCGGCACCCTGACCAAGGGCGAACCCGAAGTCACCGACGTCATCACCGCCGACGGCATGACCGAGACCGAACTGCTGCGCCTGGTCGCCGCGGTGGAACGGGAGTCCGAACACCCGCTGGCCGAGGCCGTCGTCCGCCACGCCGACGCACAGGCTGTGGGCGCGGTGCGCGCCGCGGGCTTCGAGAACGTCCCCGGACACGGCGCGATCGCCGATGTCGAGGGTCACCGCGTGGTCGTCGGCAACCACCGCCTGGCCGAGCGGGAAGAGATCGACCTGGGTGAACTGGCCCAGCGGCGCAAGGAGTTGGCCACCACCGGCCGCACCGTCGTCATCACCGCCGTCGACGGACGTGCCGCCGGTCTGATCGGTATCGCCGACGCGCCCCGCGAGACCTCCGCGCAGGCCGTAGCCGAACTGCACGCCCTCGGCGTCGAAGTGGTCATGCTCACCGGCGACAACCAGGCCACCGCCGACCGCATCGCCGGACAGCTCGGTATCGACACCGTGATCGCCGAGGTGCTGCCCGGCGACAAGGCCGCCAAGGTCGCCGAACTACAGCAGGGTGGCCGCAAGGTCGCCATGGTCGGCGACGGCGTCAACGACGCCCCCGCCCTCGCCCAGGCCGACCTCGGCATCGCCATCGGCGCCGGCACCGACGTCGCCATCGAGACCGCCGGCCTGGTGCTGATGCGCTCCGACCCGCTCGACGTCCCCACCGCCCTGCGCATCGGCCGCGGCACCCTGCGCAAGATGCGCCAGAACCTCGCCTGGGCCATCGGCTACAACTCCATCGCCCTGCCCATCGCCGCCGGCGTCTTCGAACCCGCCCTCGGCCTCGCCCTGCGCCCCGAGATCGCCGCGCTGTCCATGTCCGGCTCCAGCATCATCGTCGCCGTCAACGCCCTCGCCCTCAAACGCCTGCGACTGCCCACCGCACCGCCCGAGCCCGCCGAATCCACGCCGCGTACACCCATGGCTTCCGGACCGGCCCGCAGCACCTGACCAGGCGCCGACAGACAGGGCGCGACCCGGTGCGCACGTCGCGCGCACCCGTGCCCGGCCCGCTCCGCGCACCCCAGACGCCGAACAGCGCTCCCACGGCGCGGACTCCGCGCGCCGTCCACCACCCGTCAAGGGGAGGTTTCCCGGTGCAGACCCTGCGTACGTTCGGCTGGTCCTTCGGCGCCACCGCGCTCGGCCTCGTGGTCGCCCTGCTGGCCTGGGGCCCGGCGGGCCTGGCCGCGGTGGGCGTCCTCGCCATACTGGAGGTGTCGTTGTCGTTCGACAACGCCGTCGTCAACGCCACCGTGCTGCGGCGGATGAACGCCTTCTGGCAGAAAATCTTCCTCACTCTCGGCATCCTCATCGCCGTCTTCGGCATGCGGCTGCTCTTCCCGCTCCTTGTCGTCTCCACCACCACGGGCGACACACCGGCCTCCGTCCTGGACATGGCCATCAACCGCCCCGATACCTACGCCGAACACCTGGAGCACGCGAACGCGGCGATCGCCGCGTTCGGCGGGATCTTCCTGCTGATGATCGCCCTCGACTTCTTCCTCGACGAAGAGCGCGAGGTCCGCTGGCTGCGGGCCGTCGAGGGGCCGCTCGCCCGCGCCGCGCGGCTGGACCACCTCTCCGTCCTCGCCGCCCTCGCCGTGCTCGCCACCGCAGCCCAACTGCTGGCCGGCCCGAAGCAGAGCACGGTGCTGCTCGCCGGGGTGCTCGGACTGGTCACCTACCTGGTCGTCGACGGCCTGTCCCAGCTCTTCCAACGCGAGGGCGACCGCCCGGAGTCCGCCGACGAGTCACCCCAGGCCGCGTCGGCCCCGCGCGCGCCGGCCCGCGGGAGGGCGGCGTTCTTCCTCTTCCTGTACCTGGAGGTCCTCGACGCCTCGTTCTCCTTCGACGGCGTGATCGGTGCGTTCGCCATCAGCCAGAACATCTTCCAGATCGCCCTCGGCCTGGGCATCGGCGCGATGTACATCCGCTCCCTGACCGTGCACCTGGTCCGCCGGGGCACCCTGGACAGCTACGTCTACCTCGAACACGGCGCCCACTACGCCATCGGCGCCCTCGGCGTCATCCTCGTCGTCTCCATCCGCTACGACGTCCCCCAGGCCGTCACCGGCGCGATCGGCGTCGCCTTCATCCTCGCCGCCTTCCTGTCCTCCCTCGTCCGCAACCGCCGATCCCGGCAGGCCGCCGGCATCCTCGCGGCGAGCACGCCCCCGGGCCCCACCGCTTCCGTCCGTACCGGGCCAGAACCCTCACCGGGCGGCACCGAAGCCTGAGCGCTCCGCTGGAAGTCCGGTGCGTCGACCGCGGGTCCGTCGTGGCTGGTCGCGCCCGTGCGGCGGAGCCGCACATCGATACAGCCCCGCGCCCCTTTGGGGCGCTGCCGCACCGCACCGGACTGCGCCGGACCCGCTTACCGGGCCTTACAGGCGACGCCGACGGGCGGAACCGGGGCCGAACGGCCCTGCGCGGAAGGGACCCCCGGCCCACTACAGGCCCGCTCGGCCTCTGCCTGCGGAGCTCGCGCGGGAGCAGGATCAGCAGAATCCGAAATACCCGGTGGAGGTATACCAACCGTCCACCAACGGACATTGGAGGAGGACGCCATGCAGCACAAGAACTACGGCCCGTACGCGATCGCCGCGGCCATCCTCGTCGTGGGACTCGTCGCCCTGGGCGCGCCCCTGAACACCCTGCTGCTCCTGGCCCTCTTCGCCGCCTGCCCGCTGATGATGATGCTCATGATGCGCGGCATGCACGGAGGCGACGGCCACGACCAGCACAGCGGCCACGAAGGCCACCAGCACGACGACCGCCCCACCGACAGCCAGGACCGACTGCACAAGCACCTGTGACCGGCCCCCGCGCCGGTCCCGGGTGAAGGAGGTGGTGAGGCGTGATCACCACGCTGATCGGTGCACTGCTGTTCGCACTGGTGCTCACCGGCCTGGTCCGCGACACCGCACGGCTGTGCACCCTCTCCGCCCGGCACCGGCCGTCACTGGCCCGGCTGGGCGGCGGCCGGCCGCAGCCGTCGCCACCGAGCGGCAGCTCGCCCACCAGTTGCTGACCGGCCGGATCGACGCCGCCACCTATCGCCACCGGATGACCCGTCTCGCCCACCGCACGCCACACCCTGAGGGAGTTCGTCATGGCTGACGCCGCCTACGGCCTGTGGCCGCTGGTGATCCTCAACACCATCCTGTTCATCGTCTTCGCCGCCGGCTTCTTCCACCCGAAGACCAAGCGGGACTGGCGGGCCATGGGCGCCTACTCGGCGTTCCTGGTCGCCCTGTTCACCGAGATGTACGGCACCCCGCTGACCATCTACCTGCTCGGCAGCTGGCTCGGCTCCCGCTTCCCGCTGCTGAAGGACACCCACGCGGGCGGGCACCTTTGGAACGACCTGATCAACTGGCAGGGCGACCCGCACCTGAGCCCCTTCCACCTGGCCAGCTACGTCGGCATCGGCGTCGGCTTCTGGCTGATCGCCACCGCCTGGAAGGTCCTGCACGAAGCCGCCCAGCACAAGACGCTGGCCACCACCGGCCCGTACGCCTGGGTGCGTCACCCGCAGTACGACGGCTTCCTGCTCATCATGATCGGCTTCCTGCTGCAGTGGCCCACCATCCCCACCGTGATCATGTTCCCGGTCCTGGTGTACGTGTACACCAGGCTGGCCCGCAGCGAGGAACGCGAGGTGGCCAAGGAGTTCGGCGACGACTGGACCGCCTACGCCGTCCACACCCCCGCCTTCTGGCCCCACCTCCACCGTCCCGACCAGCCGCATCACGGCCCCACGGGAACGGGCGCCGACCCATCCAAGTCCCGCCCGCCCGCCGCCCGGAGGTGAACCCGTCATGGAAACCCTGGCCTGGGCCCTGGTAGCGGCACAGATCCTCACCATCGCCGCCTGCGCCACCCACTTCACCCGACGCCACCGGCGCTGGCCCACCGAACTCCCGCGCACGATTCACCGCACGGCCCCGGTCCTGCTCCTCACCGGCGCGCTGCCCCTTGCGGCTCTCCTCCCCATCGACGCACCCGCCCTGCTCTGGGACCTGTGGGGCGCCGGCTACACCGCCGCCGTCCTGGTCCACTCCGCCGCCGACACCTGGCGGGACCTGCCCGCCGCGCAGACCGCAGCCCAGTCACAGGGCACGACAGGCGTCCAAGTACGGGGGCGAGCAGCGTGAGGGTCGACACGGTCTCAGGCACGGGCTCCGCATCAGCCGAAACCACCGGCGGCACGCTTCTGGAAGCCCACGGAATCGAAAAGGCCTATCCGCGCGGAGTGTGGCCGCTGCGCCGCCGGGCCGAAGTCCTGCGTGGAGCCGACGTCACCCTGGCACCCGGCGAGATCGTGGGCCTGGTCGGCGAGAACGGCTCCGGCAAGAGCACCCTGATGAAGATCCTCGTCGGCGCGCTGGCCGCGACGCCGGCAGCGTGTCGTACGCCGGACGGCTGGGCTACTGCCCGCAGGAGCCCGTTCTCTACGAACGCCTCACCTGCGACGACCACTTCGAACTCTTCGGCCGCGCCTACGCCTTGACGGACGAGGCCGCCCGGCGCTCCCGCAGGTCCCTGTACGAGGCGCTCGGCTTCGAACGCTACGCCGCCACCCGCGCCGACCAACTGTCCGGCGGCACCCTGTCCAAGCTCAACCTCGGCCTGGCACTGCTGGCCGACCCGGACGTGCTGCTCCTCGACGAGCCGTACTCGGGCTTCGACTTCGACACCTACCTGCGCTTCTGGGACCTGGTCGCCGAACGCCGACAGACGGGCCGCTCGGTGCTGATCATCAGTCACTTCGTCACCGACGAACAGCGCTTCGACCGCATCCTGCAGCTTCGCGACGGCAGGACGGTGCCGAAATGACCCCGCTGACCGCCGCAGCGCGAGGGACCGGTCCGCTGCTCGTACGCCGCTTCCTGACCGACTACGCCCGCAACCGCGTCAACTTGCTCATGCTGCTCCTGGTACCGGGGGTGTTCGTGGCCGCGGCCTCCGGGTCCATCGCCAAGATCGGCGAACTGCTCAGCGGGACCGCCGCGCCCGGCGCGCAGGTGCAGACCGCCACCGCCGGGTGGGCGGCCGGTTTCATCGCGGCCGTCGCCATGTACTTCCAGGTCCGCGCCGCCCGTGCCGCCGACCGCCAGCTGGTGCTTGCCGGGCTGCCCGCACGCCGCCTTGCCACCGCCCGCGCGGTCACCGGCCTGGCGCTCGCCGTAGTGGCCTCAGCCGCGGCGGTGCTCACCCTCGCGGCCCGCACCGGCATCGCCCACCCGGGCCAGGTCATCGCCGGCACGTTCATGTTCGCCGTCATCTACCTGGCCGTCGGCGCCCTCCTCGGTGCCCTGGTCACCGGTCCGGTGAACGGCATCGTGCTGATCTTCTTCGTGTGGATCGTCGACGTCATGTTCGGCCCGGTCTTCGGCTCGGCGACCCGTCCGGTCGGCCGGGCGTTCCCGACCCACTTCGTCACCCTGTGGATGACCGACCTGCCCTCACACCACGCCGGTCGCGTCGGCGACCTCGGCTGGGCACTGGCCTGGACGTTCGGCGCCGCGCTCCTGGCGTGGACGGTGGTGACCCTGACCTCCCGCATCGCCCGCGCTCCCCGAAGCGTCCACCCGGGCACCATCACCGGTCAACTTCGGGCCGCGCTACGGGCGGGACTGCTGGACTGGGGCCGCAACCGAGTGCTGTGGGTGCTGCTCGCCGCCGTACCCACGATGTTCATCGTGCTCGCCACCGCGCTCGCCCCCGGCAGCAAGACCCGCATGACGGTGGACGAGAACGGCCGCCAAGTGAGCAGAGTCGTCGACCTCTCCTTCGCCGCCGGAGTCCACCCCGCCTTCATGGCCCCGATCGCCATCTCCACGCTCGCCGTCCTGGTCGGCATGTTCCTCACACTGGACTCCCGCGCCGCCGACCAGCGCCTGGTCCTGGCCGGGCAGCGCCCCGGCCCGTTGCTGGCCGCACGCCTCGCCCTCATCGCGATCGCCGCCCTGCTCATCGTCGGCGTGTCCCTGGCGGTCACCGCCGCCGTCGCCGACATCCGCCAGTGGGGCAGCTACATCGCCGCCAACATCCTCCTCGCCCTCACCTACGCCCTGCTCGGCGTGATCCTCGGGCCGGTCTTCGGGCGGATCGCCGGGGTGCTGGTCGCTTTCATGGTGCCCTTCCTCGACCTCGGCATCTACCAGGACCCCATGCTCTACGCCATGCCACCCACCTGGGCCCACTTCCTGCCCGGCTACGGCGGTTTCCGCGTCCTGACCGACGCCGTCCTCACCGGCAGCTTCGACCAGACCGGCCCGCTGCTGATCGCCCTCGCCTGGCTCGCGGGCATCACCGCGGCCGCCGCCGTAGTGTTCCGCCGCGGCATGCGCACCGCCCGGCGTACGAATGTGACGCGTCGTCCGCCGATCCCCAGGGCGCGACCAGCATGAGCATCACGGAAGCCGTGCGCCCCGTCGCGCACACCCGCAGACAGAAGCCGCAGGCGCGTCGCCGAGGATGAAAGGGACGGCATCCATGCTGCCTGCCGACTGGGACACGGTCCGGATGTTCGTGCACGTGCTCGCCGCCACCGTCTAGGTAGGCGGCCAGTTGACGCTGGCGGCGCTTGTACCAGTACTGCGGCGCCTCGGCTCGGACGTGCCGCGCGCGGCCGCCCGCCGGTTCAACCAGGTGGCCTGGCCGGCGTTCGCCGTGCTGGTGGCCACCGGCGTCTGGAACATCGTCGCCGAGCGGGACGAGATCACGGGAGGGTACGAGGTGACGCTCGTCGTCAAGCTCGTCACCGTCGCGGTCTCAGGTCTGACCGCGGCACTGCACGCACGGGCCCGCACCACGACCGGACTCGCCGTCTTCGGCGCTCTCACCGCGATCAGCGCACTCGCCGCTCTCTTCCTGGGCGTCATGCTCGCCGACTGACATCGCCACCGTGCTCCCGCTCGGGTTCGGCCCGGCCGGAGACGGTCTCGGGCACGCCGATCGGCTCCGTCATTCACTGACGTGGGGAGTTACCCGCCGAGGCGACCTGTGCCGTATCGACTCCGAGGCCGAGGGGACGTCCGCACGGCAGGTTCCATCGACCGGTCCTCCCAGAGAACTCGGTAGCAGAAAGCGGCACGCCGTCGAGCCGCCGGAAGACCGGGGCGGCAGCCCGAGAGCGTGCACCATCGCCGCGCGAATCACGGGAGGTTCGACCACCGCCGTGGTCCGGCCGCGCTCCTCCGCACGGGCGTCGAGCCAGGCGCCCACCCTGGCCATCAGGTCGCGGAGCGACTCCCCGCCGTGCGGGGCGGCTTCCGGTTCCGCCAACCAAGCGGTGACGGCGCCCGGTTCCGCCTCGGCTACCTCGTCCAGCGTCCGCCCCAGCCAGGAGCCGACGTCGAGAACGCGCAGTTGCGGCGCCTCTTCCGCTCGCAGTCCGAGAGCGCCGACGGTCTCGGGGCAGCGCGCCGACACGCCGTAATAACAGCGCGCGAACGCCGGAACAGACACCGCGCCCTCGCCCGTCCGCCGGAGCGCCACAGAATCCACAGAGGACCCGCCATCGAATCGGCCCACCGCTGCGCCTCACCCAACGCCGGTGAGATCAACATCACGCGCACCGTCACCCTCAAGCCCCCTCCCTCCCGTGATCGTCCCATCCACCGGGCACCGCACGGCAGTTGGGCCCCGGGGGCGCGTGGCGGGCACCCCCCCGTACGCCGTAGCGGCGCTGACCTGCACCCGGTACGGTCGCATGGACATGACGACGGTGCGACGGAAGCCGGTGAGACTCCGGTACGGCCGCGCCACTGTGTACTCCGCCCAAGCCCACGGCTGGGCACCGACGGGGAAGTCAGACCCCGCACCGTCGTAACGGCACCAATGACCGGGACGCGTGTTCCCCTGGAGGTTCTGCCATGGCTCAGTCCGCTGCGCCCACACCCGTCGTCGGCACCGCACCGGCGATCACCCCCGTCTCCCTCAAGGCCATCGCGCCCTGGGCCCTCTTCTTCGGCATCCTCATGTTCGTCCTGCTCTACTTCGTCGGCACCGAACAGGGCGTGACCTCGGTCTTCTCCGGCCAGGGCGTGCACGAGTGGGTCCACGACGGCCGGCACCTGCTCGGCTTCCCCTGCCACTGAGCGCGAGAAGGAGAACATCGTGGAACCCATCTCCGTACGAGCCCTGCTCGTCCGCGGCATGATCGCCGGACTCGCGGCCGGCGTACTCGCGCTCCTCGTGGCCTACTTCCTGGGCGAGCCCCAGGTCGACGCGGCCATCGCGTACGAGGACTCCCACAGCAGTGAACACGGCATGGAACTCGTCAGCCGCACCATGCAGGCCACCGGCGGCCTGGCGACCGGCGTCCTCATCTACGGCGTGGCACTCGGCGGTATCGCCGCGCTGGCCTTCTGCGTGGCGTGGGGCCGCATCGGTCGGTTCAGCCCGCGAGCGGCAGCGGCGCTGGTCTCCGTGGGCGGGCTCCTCGCCGTCTACGTGGTCCCGTTCCTCAAGTACCCGGCCAACCCACCGGCGGTCAGTGACCCGGACACACTCGGCAAGCGCACCGCCCTGTACTTCCTGATGATCGCCCTCAGCGTGCTGCTCGCCGTGGGAACCGTCATCCTCGGACGCCGGCTGGCCCCGCGTCTGGGCAACTGGTACGCCACAGTCGCCGCTTCGGCGGCCCTCGTCGTCCTGGTCGGGCTCGCATACGCGTTCCTCCCCGCGGTGAACGAAGCACCCGCCGACTTCTCCGCAACACTGATGTGGCGGTTCCGCGTCTCCGCACTCGCCATTCAGTGCGCACTGTGGGCCGGCTTCGGGCTTCTCTTCGGTCACCTCGCCGAACGGCTGCTCGTACCCGCGCCCGCCGGAGCCGGAAAGGGAGACTCGACGACCGCTCAGCGTGTTCCCGCGGCACCCTGAGACTCGAACGAACACGGAATATCAACAAGCCCAGAAGCAACAGCAAAACGGCACTCACCCCGGAACGGCCGCCGTCGCCAGCAAGCGACGGTGGCCGTTCCGTGCGTACACAACTGCCCTGCATCACGAGGTCGCTTCGGCGAAGGACGGCGCGAGCGGCCACACGCGGCCTCCGGCCGTGCAGGTCACGCCGCTGGATTTAACAATCCGTGCCCATGACAAAACTGCGGTGACTCCCCTAATCTACTTAGCGGTTGATTACCCCTGATCGACAGGAACCCCACTGGCATGTCTACGTTGCATGCCGTCCCGTCGACCGGTCAGTCACCAACGCAAGGCAGGACGCGATCTTGGCTGTGTCGGCGACAACAGGGGTGCCTTCAGGGTCGCGTGTGGCTTTCATCCCCCGACCACTGAGGAGACCCCTCGTGCGCACGAAGCTGCTCGCCGCGGCAACCGCCGCCACTCTCGCCACCCTGACGTTCGCCACCACCGCGCAGGCCAACCACTCCTGGGGCGGCTACCACTGGGCACGTACCTCGAACCCCTTCACCCTCAAGCTCGGCGACAACCTCAGCTCCACCTGGAAGAGCTACCTGAGCACGGCCTCGTCCGACTGGTCCACGTCCTCGGTCCTCGACACCACCATCGTGACCGGGCAGTCCAACAACAGCTGCCGGGCCACCACCGGCCGGGTCGAGGTGTGCAACAGAACCTACGGCAACAACGGCTGGCTGGGCCTCGCCTCGATATCGGTGACCGGCAGCACCCACATCAGCTCGGGCACCGTCAAGCTCAACGACACCTACTTCAACACGTCGACGTACAACACGCCGTCCTGGAGAACCATGGTGACGTGCCAGGAGGTCGGACACACCTTCGGCCTGGACCACCAGGACACGACGCAGACCAACGCCAACCTGGGCACCTGCATGGACTACACCAACACCCCCGACGGGCCGCCCAGCAACCTCCACCCCAACACACACGACTACGACCAGCTGGCCACCATCTACGCCCACCTCGACTCGACCAGCACCGTCGACCAGTCGGCGGCCGTCCCGCAGGTCGGCAACGACAAGGCCAGCTGGGGCAAGCGCGTGGCGCACTCCGCACACGGCGACACCTACGTCCGTGACTTCGGCGGCGGCAAGTCGGTGATCACCTTCGTGATCTGGGCAAGCTGACACCTACGCCTCGGGGCTGAGGCGGCCGGAACGTTCCGGCCGCCTCAGCCGATTCGCCTCGGGACGCCCGACTCCCCTTCTCAGTGGGCCATGACCGGCCCGTGTGACGGATCCGGGCGTCCCGCCGGCAACAGCAACGCACCGAGGGCGGCGACTGCGGCGGCGATGATCGCGCAGGCGGTGAAGGCGTCATCGAAGCCTCCGGTTCCGGCCGCCACGCCCGCGCCACCGCCCTCCAGACTCGCCCCGGCGATGGTCGAGATGACGGCGACACCGAGCGCCGCGCCGAGCTCGTGCGACGTACTCACCAGACCGGAGGCGAGGCCCATGTCCTGGTGCGGCAAGCCGTTCATCGCGGCTGTGGTGGCGCAGACGAACGCGGTGCCGAGAGCGAGCGACAACAACGCGAACCCGGGTACGAGGTCCGTCCAGACGCCGCTGTCCGCGTCCAGGCGGGTCAGCAGTGCCGCGCCGACAGCGGTCAGCGCGAAGGCGACGACGCCGACGACCTGCACATGGCGCTCACCGAAGCCGCCCATGCCTGGGTCCAGGGCGTGCGGGACAACCCCGACGTCCTGGCCATGCGCAAACCTCGTCAGCCGCGAACTGCACCACTTCCCCGAGCTCGGAACCGCCTGGCAGAAGCAGGCCCCCGGACGCCACCACCCGGCCGTGGCGGGCGCTGCAACAGCGCGTGGCCAAGGGCCGACTCGCCATCCCGGACCTGGAGGTGGCGATCATCCAGCTCTACTCACTGGTGCTCTATCCGCACCTGGTCTTCAGCGCGTACGGCACCGAGATCGACACCGCCCTCACCGACCGGCTGATCTCACGTGGGGTGGAGATGTTCCTGGACCACTACATGCCGACCGACGCAGAAGCTGTCTCCTGACGCCTGGCGATCGGCGCCTTGCCATGCGATGCCGTCAGCGAAACGCGGCCGTTGTTCCCATGTGGGCCGCCTGTGGTTCCGCGTCGACCGCCCGCGGTCTTCGGGGCGAACAGCCGCTCGGCCGGCGCCCCGAAGACAAGCCCTAAGGAGTACGTGAGGCTGCTCTACGTCGGCTCCTGGCGGGAATCACCGCCGACGGGCCAGGGCCGCACTGACGCGCCCGAGCCGACCCTGCCCGACCCAAGGGTGCGACGGCTCAGCCCCTGCTCGCAACAGCGTCCGCCAGCCTCGATGCCGCGAACTCGGTGCCGCAGGTGAACCGCAGCAACGGTCCGAAGGTCGCCGCCGCCTGGATGCCGGTGAAGTACAGCCCTGGCACGGACGACTGCAGGCCGGTGTCGAGGTGCGGGAACCCTCCTGTACGAGCCAGCCGGGCGCGCAGTTCAGGGGCGAGGAAGTCCAGCCCGTCGAGGCGGACCCGGTAGCCGGTGGCGGCCAGGACGTGGCCCGTCTCCAGTGTGCGCGTACGCCCTTCGCGATCCCTCGTGGTGAGCAGTACGCCCTCCCCATCCCCGTTCCGCCGCGCCCCGGTGATGTGCTGTCCCAGCCTCGTGGGCACGACGCCGTCCAGGCGCGGTTTGAGCCACCACGATCCGAACGGCCCGAGCACCCGCCGCACCAGCCGCAGGCGGGTGGCCGCGGGGAGGAAGCGGAAGGCCGCGGCCTGATGGACGACCGCGTAAAGCGCCCAGGAGCGCCCCAGCGGGGTGTCCGGCTGCCAGTGCGGCCCCGGTGTGGGACCGGATCCGAACACCAACTTGTCGGTTCGCGCGAGCAGTTTGACCCTCGCCCCGGCCTCGTGCAACAGCGCCGCGCTCTCCTGCGCCGACTGCCCGGCCCCCAGCACGACGACATCCCGCCCGGCAAAAGCCACGAGGTCGGCGCGCTGGGAGCTGTGCGAGACGAGCCCGTCGGGCACCAGGCCGGCAAGCGCGCCCGGAACGTAGGCGAACCCCTCCATCCCGCTGGCCACCACCACGACGCGCGCCTGCACCTCCTCACCGGAGGCGAGCTTGAGCCGGAACCCCTCGGAGTGCCGGTCGACCCCCAGCACTCGGACGTGCTCCACCTCGGGCACCAACTCCTCGGCGAACCACCGCCCGTACCGCGCGAACATCTCGACCGGAACCTGGTCGTGGCCGGACAGCCGGTCCTCCCCCGCCTGCCGGGCGTAGTCGTCCAGTGTGAATCCCGGTTCCGGCGCGCACAGCACCGACGCACTCGGCGGCGACTTCAGCAACATGCCCGCGGGCATGTTCTCGGCCCAGCTCGCCATCGGCGAGCCGAACACCCTGACACTCAGGCCGCGCGCCTTAAGGTGCGCGGCGGTGGACAGGCCGTACGGGCCCGCCCCGATGACGACAACGGTCTTGGACATGAATTCCCCCTTGGCGCAGGGCATTTGATCAACCCGCGCTCCGGCATGACATGGCAGGTCAGAACTGGACGCACACCGAAAGCCGCCGCGCACCGCAGCCATGACACGACGGCTCGGGACGCCGTGCCGGCAGTCAGATCGCGCGCAGCGGCAGGGAGAAGGGCGGACCGCGCCGGACGACGGCGCCCGCGAGGAGGAACTGAGCCGGAGAGCGTGGCGCGGACCGGGTATCGAAGTGGCGCCGCCCGGCAGCAGCGGCCGCGGTCAGGTCCAAGGACGTACGAACCGGCACGAACAGCCTGCGCAGCAGCTCGCGCAGATGCTCCCACTCGCGTGCGGCCACGTACAGCACGCGCCGTCGGCAGGTGTCGACACCGCGCAGCAGCACCGCGCACCACGAAGTCAGCACCACATGAGCGGCGACCACCGGCCAGCCCGCATGCGCGAAGGTCGGCCACAGGGCGTGGGCGGGGGTGTGGACCGCGTCGTCGGCCCGGACGAACCAGTAGCCCACCGCCACCTGCGCGACGGTCGCCAGCACCAACTGCCTCACCAGCGGCTTGTCCTGACCAGCGCCCGGCAGCGCGATGCCGAAGAGCACGAGAGCGGCGGCGGCGCGCACGCCCCACGAGGGGCTGGAGTCGAACGCCAGATGATGGACGGTTCCCGCAACGGCCGTACCGAGCACGGAGAACAGCCCGGCACGGGCAGCGGCCACTGGCACCGGACGCGGCACCCTGCCGAGACGTCGCACACGAGACACTTCCACCGAACCCCCCATGACTCACCCATGATGAGTTGGACCCGCGCTCGTGTCACCACCGCGTCGGGCGCCAAGGGCCGCTGTCACTGTCTCGTTACGCCTCCTGAGGGTCGCACCTGCTTGTAGGTACCGCAGCGAGCGCCGTGCTCCCCTCGCCCCCACACACCTCGAATCCGGTCTCCGAGATCAGGCCCACGCCCAGTTTGAACCGCCCCGGGTTCGTTGGAGATCTCAGTTGGTGGCTGTGAGCTGGGGTTTCGTGGTTGCTCGGTAGTAGTTGGCTTCGTATTCAACGGGCGGAATGTGCCCTATCTCACCGTGGAGCCGGCGGTGGTTGTACCAGTCGACCCACTCGGCGGTGGCGAGCTCGACGTGCGAGAGCGTCTTCCACGGCCGCTGCGGTTTGATGACCTCGGTCTTGAACAGACCGATCGTCGACTCCATCAGCGCGTTGTCGTACGCGTCGCCGACCGAGCCGATCGAGGCCGCGATGCCAGCCGCGTCGAGGTGTTCGGCGAGGCGAAATGAGGTGTATTGCGACCCGGCGTCGGAGTGGTGGACCAACTCGCCAGGGGCCGGCGGACGGCCGTCGCGGTCGCGCTGCCACAGCCCCATGTCCAGGGCGTCCAGGACGAGTTGGGTCTCCTTCGACAACGACGCGGACCAGCCGACAATGCGACGCGAGAAGGTGTCCACGACGAACGCGACATAGACGACGCCCGCCCAGGCCGCGACGTGTGTGAAGTCGGCGACCCAGGTGCGGTTCGGAGCCGGGGCGACGAACTCGCGGTCGAGCAGGTCCGGGGCCCGGGCGGCGGCCGGATCCGGCATGGTGGTGATGACCTTCTTGCCGCGGACGGCGCCGGCGATGCCGAGCTCGCGCATGAGGCGCTCGATCGTGCAGCGGGCCACCTCGTGGCCCTGGCGGTTGAGCTGTCGCCAGACCTTCCTGGCGCCGTAGACCCGGTAGTTGGACTGGTAGACCTCCTTGATCTGTTCCTTGAGTTCTTCGTCCCGCACGGTTCGTGGCGAGGGCGCCAACCGGCGTTTCCTGGCTGCGTAGTAGGTGGAGGGGGCGATGCTGATGCCGTGTGCTGCCAGCACGGTGCAGATCGGCTCGACACCGCCGAAGCGGTCCCGCATCTCGTCGATGAACGCTACGAGCGCGTGTGTGGCCGGTCGAGCTCGGCCGCGAAAAAAGCCGAGGCCGCCTTGAGGATCTCGTTCGCCCGCTTCAGCTCGGCGATCTCCTTCTTCAGGGCCTTGACCTGCGCGGCCTCCTCGGTCGTCGTCCCCGGCCGCTGCCCGGTGTCGATCTGGTCCTGGCGGATCCACTTGCGCAGCGTCTCGCGCGAACCGATGCCCAGCTTCTCCATCACCGCGTTCAGCGCGGCGGTCTCGGTCGGATAGCCGTCGCGGATCTCCGCGACCATGCGGACCGCGCGCCTGCGCAGCTCGGGCGGGTACATCGAGGGTCGTGCCATGACTCGGAATCCTTACACGGAATCGAGTCTCCGTTCGAACCGGGGCGGTTCATGCGCTTTCGTCCGGATGCGGGGAGGCGCTGCGCGGGGTTCCGATGCGAGCCTCGCGGCTCGCATCCCTCCCCCAAGAGCGGTCACTCTCACAGCCAGTTCCGTGACCTTGCGCTCCAAGACGTCAGGGCGCGCAAGCGCCTCATTCCACCCACGGCTGGCCATCATCTCGACCTCCGCAGGTCCTTGATCCCCCGAGCTTGGGTGGTGAGAGCGGATAGCGCAAGATCCTTGTAGGCGGACACCTCGGGTCCCGCTCCGCGGACAGCTGATCTCCCTGTTCACAGGGCTGTTCGCGTGAATCCCGAATACCAATTCCGAACTGGTGATCCCTCCGGGGGTTGGCTCGGTGCTGCCACGCACGAGTCGAGCTGTCCATCCCGGAGGGATCGTTGAGGAAGTCTGACAGGGAGATCCTGGAAATCTTCGAGGCCCTGGATGCCACCGAGTGTGCGCATTCGGCCGCCCAGCTGGCGGGGGTCGATCCGAAGACCGTGCGCAGATACGCACGGATGAGGGACAGGGGCCGTCCGGTCGACGCGGCGGTCGTGCGGCCGAAGCTGATCGACCCGTTCATGCCGAAGATCGAGGAGTGGGTCGAACGCTCGCAGGGCAAGGTGCGCGCCGACAAGCTCCACGAGCGGCTGGTCCTTCTCGGCTTCACCGGCGACGAGCGGACCACCGGCCGGGCCGTCGCAAGGGCGAAGGAACGCTGGAGGGCCGGCCATCGCCGCACCTATCGCCCGTGGATCACCGAGCCGGGGCTCTGGCTTCAGTTCGACTGGGGCTGGGGCCCGAAAGTCCCAGGTCGCAGCGGCGGTCAGTCCCGCGAGACATTGCTGTTCTGCGCGTGGCTGGCCTGGTCGAGGTTCCGGGTGGTGATCCCGACCTGGGACCGCACTCTGCCGACGGTGGTCTCCTGCCTGGACTCCGCCCTGCGGGCGATCGGCGGGGTCCCGATCTATGTCCTGACCGACAACGAGAAGACGTTGACCATCGACCGGGTCGCCGGGATCGCGGTCCGCCATCCCCAAGTCGTCGCCGCGGGCCGCCACTACGGCCTGCAAGTACATACGTGTGTCCCGTTCGACCCGGAATCCAAGGGCGGTTCCGAGGCGACCGTGAGGATCGCGAAGGCGGACCTGGTGCCCACCGACGCAAACCTGCGCGGTGAGTACGGCAGCTTCGCCGAACTCCGCGGCGCCTGCGCGGTGTTCTGCCAGCAGGTCAACAACCGCGTCCACCGCGAGACCGGGAAGACCCCTTCCTCGATGCTGGACATCGAGAAGTCCCGGCTGCACCCGCTGCCGGCCTCCCCTCACACCCTCGCGCTCGGCGAGTCCCGCCAGGTGTTGCGGGACCAGACGGTCCGCTTCGGTCCGTGCGCTATTCGACCCCGCCCGGCCTGGTCGGCCAGGAAGCCTGGGTGCGGGCGGACGGCGACGAACTCGTCATCGTCGTCGACCTGTCCCACCTCGCCCACCGGCCCGAGTGGATGCAGGGCCCCGCGGGCCTGACGGAGGTCGCCCGCCACCAACTGTCCCTGCCCGGACGGCCGGTGATCGACCTCTCCCACTACCCCGATCACCCGCAGGAGATGGACGGCGGCCCCCGCCAGCCCAGGCCGAAGCCCGTCAACGACGCGGAGAAGGCATTCCTCGAACTCGGTCCCGGCGCGAGGTCCTGGCTGATCGAGGCGTCCGCGGCCGGCACCACCAGGATCCGGGTGAAGATGGCGGCCGCCGTCGAACTCGCCGCCCTGGTCGGCGTCGGGGAGGTCGACATCGCGCTCGGTCTGGCGGCGACCGCCGGCCGGTTCGCGGAGGACGACCTCATGTCGATCATCCAGCACCGCCGTCACGGCTCCCGCCCGGCCGACCTGGTCGTCGCCGACGAATCCCACTCCGTCCAGCCAGGCACCTCGGCCTGGGCCGACTTCGGCCGCAAGCCCGCCTGATCTCCCGGTCCCGGGCCGCAAAGCGGGCCGGGACCGGGGCCCTTCAACAACCACAACCGGAAAGGACGTTGATGATGACCGCACCCGTGATGGAGTCCGCCGAGGTCGTTCCCGCACCCGCTCCGAGCCCGCTTCCTCCACCGCCTCTGGCTCCGCCGATCCCCGCCGAGCTCGATTCCGTCCTGCGGCGGATGCGGTTTCCCTATCTCCGGGCGGCCGCCCCCGATGTCCTCGCGACCGCCAGGTCGCAACGCTGGGACCCGGCCGAGGTGGTGAGGATCCTGCTGGAAGCGGAGATCAAGGGCCGCGACGAGGCGACCCGCCGCAACCACCGCAAGATGGCCCAGCTGCCGTCCGGGAAGACCTTCGAGTCGTGGCGGGAGGCCGACTCCTCGATCCCGGCGCCGACCCAGCAGGCCCTGATGACGCTGGAGTGGATCTCCCGGGCGGAGAATTTGGCGGTCGCGGGACCCAGCGGTACTGGAAAGAGCCACCTGGCGGAAGCCCTGGCGAACAAGGCGATCGACCAGGGCATGAAGGTGTCCTGGTTCACCCTGGAGTCGCTGACCGCCCACCTCGGGCGGGCGACCGTCGACAACACGGTCTCCAAGGCCGTCGCGAAGATCACCCGGTGCGACCTCATCGTCGTCGACGACATCGGGATGCTGCCGTCCGGGCAGGCTGCCGCCGAGGCGTTCTACCGCGTCATCGATGCGGCATATGAACGCCGGTCCGTAATCGTGACCTCGAACCTTCATCCGTCAGGATTCGATTCGATCATGCCCAAGACACTGGCCACCGCCGCCGCCGACCGGCTCCTGCACCATGCCCACATCGTCCTGACCGAGGGTTCGTCGCTGCGGCTGACCCAGGCCACCAGCGGTCAGGGCGTCGTCCCGCTCGCCCCGGCCGGCTGACCGCCACCCGAGGGACGAAAAGTCATACCGGACAGGGAGATCAACTGTCCGCCAGCAAGGACCTGAGATGACCGCTCACCCGGACGGGCTGATGTCCATGGACACGTGGGGCCACAAGCGCGCAACAGCGAAGAGCGTCGAACTATCCGCAGGACGGAGATCTTTCTTCGGATGTATCGCACCGCCGATCCGAAGCCGCAGATCAAGGTGCGCCTGTCGGCGGACCGCCACTGAGCTGCTCAATGGGTGGGCGATGACTTCGGCGCGGATGGCCAGCATGTAGGAATTGTCGCGGTCGGCCAGGGCTGCTCGCAGCTAGGCGTTGGTGCCGTAGGCGGCATCGGCCACCACGATCGACGGCGAGATGCCCCAGCCGGCGGGGTGTGGAGCATGTCGAGGGCAAGGCGCCACTTCTCGCGGTGCGTGACCTTGGGCGGGACGCTGGTTTTCGCCCGGCGGTCGGTGTCCGACGCCCACTCTGTGGGCAGATTCCGGCGCCCTTGCAGCGGACAGGAGGCAGTATCGCCCGCCCGCGACATCCCTGCGATTGCCTATCACGGACACGAGATGGCAAAGACTGTAATTGCTGGATCGTGACCGGCGCGCCCGACATGAAATTCCTCACGCGAAAGGGCAGTTACTGGGGTGCGGCCAAGGGAAGCAACGTCAAGCTGAAATGCCCGCGTGTCCCGACTCTGTACTGTCCGCCTTCGTACTGTTGGCCGACCGGCCGATCAGTGCCTCACTGATCTCGCGCAGCTGCTCCACCTGGGCAGGGGTGAGACGCTCGAGGAGGCGAGAGCGCACACATGCGAGTTGGAGGGGAGTCGCCGCCCGCAGGGCATCTTTTCCAGCGTCGGTCAGCCTGGCGAGGACGATACGAAGGTCGATAGGATCCGGTGCACGCTCCACCCAGCCGTGCTCCTGTGCGCGGTCCACCAGGTGGGAGAGTCTGCTTGTTGATATCCCCATCCGCCGAGCCAGCTTGGTCAAGCCCAGTTGCCCCTCAGGAGCTTCCGACAGCCAAGAAAGCATCTCGTAGTGGATCTGCCACATGCCGCTCTCGCGTCGAAATTCCTGCCCGACCCGCTCGCTGAGCCAGCGCGCCGCACTGTTGAAAGCACGCAGAGACTGCTGCGCGTCAAATATGGTCGGTTCGATTCTCTCCACAGGGGCTCCCTGAATTTCGTGACGCTGCAACGCTCGGCGCCAACGGCCCGCAATAGCGACCCATTCGCCCAACAAAGCCAACCAGTCGAAGCTTCCCTTGCTATCCCGGCAACGGATGCGTTATTTGTGCAGCAGGCATGCTGATCGTGCAGGATCCTTGCGCATGCAACGCGCGCTCGATGGCCAGGTGCAGGCGCATCTTGACCGACATGCAGAGTCGGAGCCCCACTGCGGACGTCCGGCTGCGCGTCCCGGCCCTTGCGGGTGGCCTTCGGTTCCGGTGCAGCAAGCCAGCTTTGCGATGACGTTGGGGCCCCTGACCCACTGCGGCGAGGCATCAGCCAGACTGGCCCGCACAAGCCCTACCTGGCTGAACGGTGGGCGGAGGGCTGCGACAACGCGCAAACACTGCGCGATGCGATCCTTCTCAGGCCGGCCATGTCGCGTTACTGCCGCTGGTCGGCGGGTTGTGCGAGGAGTGCTCGGGTGAGGAGTCCGCTGGCGATCCCGAGGGCGGTGGCGGCGAGGGCCCACCACCAGGCCCAAGGGGTGAGTCCCATGGCGTGGTCGACGGACCAGCGGCCCGGTCCGGTCAGGGTGAGGGCTGCGGGGGTGACCACGAGGACGAGGGGGTATTCGTAGCCGTCGTTCTGGACCCAAAGACCGTTGTGCCACTTGACGGTGATCGCGACGGTCATCACGCCGATGGCGGTGACAGCCGCCAGCGGGGTAAGCGCCCCGGCGGCCAGCAGCAGGCCGCCGACGATCTGGCCGCCGCCGGCGGCCAGTGCGGTCAGGCGCCCACCGCGGAAACCGTCGTGACGGAACTCCTCGATGCTGCCTGCAATACCGCCTCCGTTGAGGCGGAAGCTGACTTTCTGGACTCCGTGCCCTGTGATCAGTAGGCCGATGGCCAGTCGAAGGATGAGCAGTCCGGCATCCACGGCGAGCTCCTGACTTCTAACGATATGAACGGGTGGGTGGGGTGGGTCAGAGGACGAAGCAGGCGTCGAAGATCTCCGGGCTGGCTTCGGGGGTGAAGCCTCGCTGCACACGCCACTGACGGTGCTGCTCGGATTCCGCGACGGCCTGACCGAGGAGTTCGGCCTGACGGGCGCCGGAGATGGTGGGCTTGACGGTGGCTTGGTAGCCGCCGAAGTGCGCCACCGGGCTCCACAACGGGCTGATCGTCGGGATTGGCTCGTCCAGGCCCTCGTACTCGCCCGTGGCGTACACGATCCGTCCGCCGACCACCGTCAGCAGCGACTCGATGTGCGGAATGTCCTGCTCGGGGACGGAGAAGAAGTCGTCGGACAGGATCGCCAGGTCGCCGAAGAAGCCTGGCGCCAGGATGCCCTTGACGTTCTCCTCGCCGGTCAGCCGCGCTCCGTTTTGGGTGTACATCGCCAGCGCGGTCTCCCGGCTGACCCGATTCTGCGGCGGGTAGAGCGTCAGGTCGCCGACGGTGCGGCCGGCCACCAGCCAGTGCAGCGCCACCCACGGGTTGTAGGAGGACACCCGGGTGGCGTCCGTGCCGGCGCCGACCGTCAGGCCCCGGTCGAGCATGGCGCGGATCGGAGGGGCTTCTGCGGCGGCGCCTGCGCCGTAGCGGCGTACGAACGCCTCACCCTGGAAGGACATCCGGTTCTGTACCGACATCGCGCCGCCCAGTGCCGCGATCCGGTCCAGGCTCTCGCGCGAGACGGTCTCGGCGTGGTCGAACAGCCACCGTGTGTCGGCCGGGAACAGGCCTTCGGCGGCCAGCTTCTCGAAGACCGACAGATTGCGGCGGATGGTCTCGTCGTAGGTGGCGTGCAGGCGGAAGCCCCAGCCGTTCTCCATCAGCAGCCGTACGGCCTTTTCGAACTCGGCCTCGTACTCGCCCAGCTGCGGGCGGGGTTCGGAGAAGTTCTCGAAGTCCGCTGCCGACCAGATCAGGTTCTCGCCCGCGCCATTGAGCCGCAGCCACTCGTCGCCGTCGCCGGGGCGGACCATCTCGATCCATCGCTGCAGGTCGGCGATCTCCTGTCCAGCGGTCTGCGGGAACAGGTGATAGGCGATACGCAGCGAGAGTTGGCCGGCCTTGGCCAGGTCGATGACGGTGCCGTAGTTGTCGGGAAAGTTCTGGAAGCCGCCGGCCGCGTCGATGGCGGAGGTGAGGCCGAACCGGTTGAGTTCGCGCAGGTAGTGGCGGGTGGAGGTCTTGAGGTCCTCACCCTGCAGAGTCGGGGCTTTGGCGAGGGTGGAGTACAGGATCAGGGCGCTGGGGGCGGCCAGCAGCATGCCGGTGGGTTCGCCGTCGTGACCGCGGACTATCTGCCCGCCGCGGGGGTCGGGGGTGTCCTTGGTGAAGCCCGCCGCCTGCAGGGCGGCCCGGTTCATGATGGCCGACTGGTACAGGTGCAGGACGAAGACAGGGGTGTCGGGGGCGGCGGCGTTCAGTTCCGCGACGGTGGGCAGACGTCGCTCGGCGAACTGGTCCGCCGACCAGCCGCCGACCACGCGGACCCACTGGCCCTTGGGCGTGCGGGCGGCCTGCTCGCGCAGCATCGCCAGGCCCTGACGCAGGGTGGGCACACCGTCCCAGCGCAGCTCCAGCACGTAGTTCAGGCCGCCGCGGATGACATGCAGATGGGAGTCGTTCAGGCCCGGCACCACGCGCCGGCCCAACGCGTCCACGACCCGGGTATGCGCGCCGACCAGGGGTACCACCTCGGCATCGTCACCGACGACGGTGACTTTGCCGTCCTTGATCGCCACCGCGCTCGCCTGCGGTCGACCGGGATCACCGGTGTAGACCTTGGCGTTACGCACTACCACATCGGCCGCACCGGCGACGGCCTCGGGGGTCAGACCAGCAACAGGCATTGTAGGCATCAAGCCCACCTCCATCGTTGTATGTCGAGTTCTGCTGCTCAGGGGCAGCAATCAGCTCCGGCCGGGCAGGATCGGGCGGTTGGCGTCCGGTGATCCGGTCGGCTTACGGCTTGTTCAGGCCGCGTCCGGCTCCGCGGCGGGAGCGGGCCGCACGGCAAGTGCGGTGGCGGCAACGGCAGTGGTGCTGGCGAGGAGAGGCCATCCGAGGCCGTGGTGCAGGACGAGCCAGGCGCCGACCAGCGCGCCAGCCAGCATGGCCAGGACGGCGGTGACCCGGCGGCCGACGCGCGGGTTGGTGCCCCCCGCGAGCGAGGAGTCGAAGGCCAGGCCGGTGATGGTCAAGGTCAGCACCGTGGTGGTCATGTCCGGCACCGCGAGCTTGCGTACCGTGCCGTTGCGCATGCCCATGGCCAGCGCGATGAGCGCGATCAGCTCGTACAGCCTGCCTGCGGGGGCAGTGAAGGCAATCACGGTGGCTGTGGCCAGCAGCAGCGCCTCCAGGACGAGGACGGTGCGGACCCAGTGGTGGCGCGGTCGTTGACGCATCGCGAGTTCGAGCCGGCCGGCGCCTACGGCTCCGGCCATGAACGCCCCCAGTGACACCAGGGACCCGGCCACGGAGAAGCCGGGGGCTCCGACCGCGGCGAAGCCCAGGATGACGACGTTGCCGGTCATGTTCGCGGTGAAGACGTGTCCGAGGCCCAGGTAACTGATGGCATCGATCAGGCCGCTTACAACAGTCAGCACGGTCAGCACAACCGGCAGAACATCGCTGCGGCCGTGCCGGTTCCGGGAGCTGTGGCTTGTTGGTTCGCCACTGTTCACGGTGACTCCTTGGAATGGTTGCCCGTTCGGTGGGCGGGGCGGCCGGTCCTCCTGCTTGGGTGGAGGCCCGCCGCCCCGCTGTACCCGGTGGGGCAGTGAGACAGGGGTCAGCCGGCAGCGTGGGCGCCGATGACCGACTGGGCGTAGACGACGCCGAGGCCGTAGGCGCCGCCGTGCTCCTTGACGATCTCCATGACCGCGCCGTAGGTCTCGCCGCGGGCCCAGTCGCGCTGCAGCTCGAGCAGGACCTGGATCCAGGTGACCGGGACAGCGCCGGCCTGGATCATGCGCTGGATGGCGTGCTCGTGGGCCAGCGGGCTGACACCGCCGGAGGCGTCGGTCACGACGTAGACCTCGTAGCCCTGGCCGAGCGCGGACAGCGCCGGGAGAACCAGGCACACCTCGGTCCACAGACCCGACAGGATGATCTTCGTGCGGCCCGTGGCCTTGATGGCCTCTACGAGCGCGCTGTCCTCCCACGCGTTCATGGTGGTGCGGTCGATGATCTCCTGGCCGGGGAAGACCTCGGCGAGCTGCGGCAGCAGCGGGCCGGAGAACGACTCGGCGGCGACCGTGGTCAGCACGGTGGGGACGTTGAAGGCCTTGGCGGCCTTGGCCAGACCCACGGTGGCGTTGATGATCGCGCCGCGGTCGCCGCTTCCGGTGCCGAAGAACATCTGCGGCTGGTGGTCCACGAACAGCATCACCGAGTTGTCCGGCGTCAGCAGGTCCGGGCTCGGAGCGGCGGTGACCTCAGAAATGTTGACCATGATGGCTTCCTCTCTGTGTTCATGTGCCTGTGGGGGTTCGGTGGCACGGTGCTCGGCCGGGGGGTGCCCGAGCGCGTTCCGGGCCTTGTCGAACAGACCCCGCAGTCGATTGGTGGCCGTTGACATGACGACCTCCCTTGACGCTGCCGGGCGGTTGGTTCCGACCCGGCCTGTGCACATCATTAATACCTCTTGCGAGCGAGATATTTCCATACAAGAGATTTAATTTTTGACGACCTCGGATCGACGTGAGAGGTACCTGCCGACATGGATGCCGACGCCGAACGCGGATGCCACGAGGAGGCCCAACCGCCCCCAGGGGTGCTTCGCGCCGCACGGGGCGCCCGGACATTGACCCCGAACGCCCTCCGCCGCAGGGCCGCGCCTGGGGCGGCCCTGCATCCAAGGGCCCGAATTGCCCGGCCGTTCGCGGACCTCGATCTCAGATACTTGGTCGCGATGAAGCAGGGAGTGCACGTGGACGATGCCGCCTACCTGTCCGGCCACCCAGGCATCAAAGGAATCGCAGCACCCTCGAACCGCACGCCGAGCGTGATCGACGTCCGAGGCCCGCGACTGGGCGGCGGCACCGACCATCTGCGACAAAGACCACAGGAAGGCCTTCGTCGGGATACCCAACGCGACCGGCACTCCCAACTCGGCACAGAAGAGCCCAATCCGCACTTCTCTCGTGCCCTGGATGATCCGAAAGGGAAGGGTGCATCGTGCCCAGCACCAACGTGTCGGCGCCCCATACGAGACGAGGCATCGAGGCCGGTCTCAGCGTGATGACGCAGCCGACAGCTGACGCACGGCCGCTCCCGCGAGTGGCTGTCGCGACCGGAAGTGCCCATACGCAACGACGACCACATTTTGGTTTCGCTAGCTAAATACTCTCGCGTGAGACATTGGGTACGCTGAACCCGGCAGGCGCAGTTAGTGGAGAGCGAGCGAGGATGTCCAGCAACGTCCAGCACGATCCGGCGGCCGCACGCGCGGCGGTGGACGACGACGAGATAGTGACGTGGTGGGGGTTGGTCATCGAGGGCTACCTTGTGACCAATGGCAAGCTCATGGATGAAATCGCCGAACGTTTCGCTCTTACGCCCGCGTCCTTCGACATCCTCCTGCGCCTGGTCCGCACCGAAGGGTTCCGGAAGCCGATGACCCAGCTGGCCCGGGAGGTAGCGCTGTCCAGTGGGGGGTTCACCAAAGTCGCCGATCGGCTCGTAGCGGCCGGGCTGATCAAACGTGAGCCGTGCGAGACCGACCGGAGGGTGACCTATGTCACCCTGACCACCAAGGGGCGCGGGCTTGCCGAACGTGCCCGCGCAGCCTGTGCCGACGTCCTGAGGGAACGCGTTCTGGCGCCACTGGGAGAGAAGCGAGCCAAAGAACTCGCCAATGCGATGCGCGTGCTGAGAGAGGCCAACAGCACGGAGTCATGAACGGGGCTTCTCCCGAACCCCGGCCCTGTCCGGGTGATCTTTGAGTATCAGCTCGCGGCCTCAGATGCGGTGGATCGCAGAGGCGGAAAATCGTGGGCTCGAATACACGTCGCCACACCCCACGCCGCGTACTGGTACTCGGTGCCCACGCGCGCGAGGCCACGTGTGCTTTCAGAGGGCGTGGCCCACTGGTCGTGGAAGACCTTCGCTGGACTGGTGGCGATCCAAGTCGCGCGGTCCATGGCACTGATCGTCGCGATCCGCGTGTTCCTGACCCCCGAGAACGCCGGCCTGTTCGGCTCGGCACGCGACAGCCTCGTGAACGTGCTCGTCGTGCCGGCCTTGGTGTACATCCTGTTCAAGATCCCTGTACCAGGGTCAGCACGGACCAGCGCCGGTGCGGGCAGTCGTACGGGACGCACCGGCACCAGCCCAAGTTACGGTTTCTGTCAGCGATTTCGTGAATGACCAGGTCGAGCCGCCGCTCCGGCGGGGCTTCCCTGGCCATCAGGGCTGCGTGCTGATCGCCCGGTGAGGAAGACTGCGGAGTGCCCCGCAACGCCGGCGGGGCACTCCGCAGTGCCTACCGCCGGTTAGGCGCAGCCGAAACCGCGAGGGTATGACGACCCGGTCTGGCTCCTTCACCAACGGCGCATCCGGATCCAGCGGTTCACCCTCGGCGTACCGCGCATGTTCACCGTGGCTCCGGAGGACTCCGGAGTCGTGGTTCTTCGCTCCAACTCCCGTACAGACCAGGTGAATGCGCTGCGGTCGCTCGATGTGGCCGAAGGCGGAGACCACATGGCGGCCGATATCTGGCGCATGTCCACAGGCCGCAGGCCCGTACCCCGCTGCTTCTGGGGCCAAAGTGTCAACGGAAGCCTTGATCGCTCCGGTCAGCTGAGGACGGACTGTCAGTTCCACGACTCAAAGTGAGTTTCCCCTGCCAGCTCCGCATCCCGTCGCGACGTCACACAGCGGGCAATCCGGCGGCGCGCGGACAACACTGGCTGCATCTTCTGGTCCGTGTCCAGGCTCCGGAACTGGCTCAGCCAACTATTCCTGGTCGTGGCCGACCCGGGTCGCGCGATCGGATGTAGGTCCCTGGCTGGAACATTTCCCTGGCGTGCCGAACAGTGCCCGATCAGTCCGCCGCCGACGCTCCAGCAGCAAGAGGAAGAACGCCCCTTCGGGATCTTCAGATCGAGGTCGCCGGCCTTCGTGGTCAGCAGTCGGACACCATGTCCGTTTGCGACAGATCGTGCGATGGTCGGAGTGCCCGCCCGGGGCGGCATCGATGGCCTCGGCCACCTCCGCCCCGATGAGCTCCTGCAGGATGTGCTCGCACAGCACCCCGCTTGCGTGCGCTGGTGCAGACACGCGGGCGGGGGCAGCGGTGAGCACGGGCGCCCGGTGCCCGCTCAGGTGTGAACCCGGGGATGGGGTCCGATGTGCGGTTCGCGGTGGAGTACCCGCATGTACGCCAGGCAAGAGGCGGGCGTCTGCCTGCCGACAGAACGAAGATCGGTGGGATCCGTGACGGCCGTCGGCCGCACCTCCTTGTGCGGCCGACGGACCGGATCTTGGGGCGCTTCCGGAGAAGCGGCCGGTTCAGACGGCGGCGAGGCCGGCCTTGAGGCCGGAAGCGATCTTGACGACGCGCTCGGCCTGGACGCGGGCGGCGTTGCGGGTGGTGTCGTCGACCGGGTTGTTGCCCTGGGCGTCGACGTGAGAGGTGCCGTACGGGTTGCCGTCGGCGAACTTGGCGGGGTCGGTGTAGCCGGGGGCCACGACGATGCCGCCGAAGTGGTGAACGGAGTTGTACAGCGCGAGGAGGGTGGATTCCTGGCCGCCGTGGGCGGTGGCGGTGGAGGTGAAGGCGCTGTACACCTTGTCGGCCAGCTTGCCCTGGGCCCACAGGCCGCCGAGGGTGTCGATGAACTGCTTGAGCTGCGAGGCGACGTTGCCGAAGCGGGTGGGGGAACCGAAGATCACCGCGTCGGCCCACTCCAAGTCGTCGGGCGTCGCAACGGAGATGTCGGCGGTGGCGGCGGCGTTGGCGGCCCAGGCCGGGTTGGAGTCGATCGCGGCCTGGGGGGCCAGCTCGGCGGCCTTGCGCAGGCGGACCTCGGCGCCGGCCTTCTCCGCGGCCTCGGCGATCTCCTTGGCGATCGTGGCGACCGTGCCGGTGGAGGAGTAGTAGATGACGGCGAGCTTGGCGGGGGTGCTCACAGCTGTGATCTCCGTTCGTTTGGTGTCTTGTGCGCGGTGTCGGTTGAAGATGCCCATGACAGCTTTCGCCCTAGTGCGGAACACTCATCGGGTGGTGGTTGAACCGTAAACCATATTGGTTGAACCGTAAACCACCTCGGCCCACATCTCGGCGGTGCGGGAATAGCCGCGCCTACGGATTGGTATAACGTTCAACTACATGTGCGGTCTGATGGCCCGCCCCCATCGACGACAAGGACAAGGACAACGCCATGGCCTCCGCCCTCGACATCCACCGCGCCGGCGAACGTTTCCACACCCGCGCCGGCTGGCTCGACTCCCACCACTCCTTCTCGTTCTCCCACCACTGGGATCCCAAGAACACCCACTTCGGACTGCTACTGGTCTCCAATGACGACGTCGTCGTACCGGGCACCGGCTTCGACACCCACTCCCACCGCGACATGGAGATCATCACCTGGGTGCTCGACGGCGGTCTGGTCCACCAGGACTCGACAGGCCACAACGGGGTGATCTACCCGGGCCTCGCCCAGCGGATGAGCGCCGGCGCCGGCATCCTGCACAGCGAGAAGAACGACTCCTGGACCCTCACCGGCGAGCTCGCCCACCAGGACCCCGTCCACTTCATCCAGATGTGGGTCGTCCCCGACGAGACCGGCATCAAGCCCGGCTACGAGCAGCTCGACATCAACGACGAACTCGCCCGCGGCGGCTGGACGACCCTCGCCTCCGGCATGCCCGAGCACAACAATCAGCGCGCCATCGGCATCCGGCAGAAGCACGCCGCCCTGCACGTCGGCCGCATCCGCCCCGGTGAGACCGTCCCGATCGTCACCGCCCCCTTCACCCACCTCTTCCTCGCCCGCGGCAGCGCCGAGCTGGAGGGGGCAGGCCCCCTGGCCACCGGTGACGCGGTCCGCATCACCGGCGCGGAGGGCCAGCGCATCACCGCGGGCCCCGACGGCGCCGAGGTGCTGATGTGGGAAATGCACGCTGCCGCGGCCTGACAACCCACAGACCCGGGAACGTTCTTCCCGCTGACCTGACGGGGTGTCGACGTGAAGTCCGCCTCGGCGTGTGCGGGGGGTCTGCCGGGCCGTGGCACCGCCGCCTCCAGCGCGGCTGTCCGGCCCTGACGGCGCAGCCGCTGCCATGATGCTCGATGTGGCGGTGGCAGCGCCCTGAGCCGCTCACGCAAGGGAGACGACGACCGACTTGGTCTTGGTGTACGCCTCCAGTGCCTCCGGGCCGGATTCCCGCCCGTAGCCGGACTGCTTGACGCCGCCGAAGGGCATGGCGGAGTCCCGCATGGCCCAGTCGTTGACCCATGCGGTGCCGGTCTCAAGTCGTGGGGCGACCCGGTGGGCACGGCTCAGTCCGGTCGTCCGCAGACCGGCGGCCAGTCCCTACGGCGTGCTCTTCGCGAGGGCGATCGCCGCCCTCGCGGTGGTGTTCAAGTTCGTCGAATCCGCCCAGGCCCGCCGGCACGCGGTCACCGGAGCGCGTCTCGTCGCCCTGGTCCGCGGGGGCGCCAAAGCAAGTCCCAGGTGGCCACCGTGGCACGGCGCAGGAGGGGCCCATGGTGAGCGAGTACGAAGGACACCAATACGTCGGTGTCGACCTGGACCGCAGACGGTCGGTGATCGTGCGTCAGACAGACGACGGTATCCAGCTGAGCGCGGTACGCATCCTCAACGACCCAGTTACCCCAGGCCTGCAGATCGAGCAGGCCGAAAGCCACCCGGACGTGGTACTGGAGGGCACCTACGGCTGGTTCGGGCGCGGCAGGCGCGCGGTCGGGCAATTGTCTGACCCCCTGCACGGCGCAGTCGTGGTTTTGATTGACCCGGCCTGCCGCACGTCGCACCGCTCCCTGCGGCCCCACGCCGCGAAGGAATGACCGGCAGCCGAGCACGGCCCTGCCCTCACGATGGCATCCCGCCGGGTGGTGCAGCCGATCAACGGACCGGAACTCGCAGGTCACGCCGGGCACTTCGACCGGCTGGGGCACTCCCGGCGTCTGACCGGGCCACTTCGCGTGACGCGCCGACGGGGAGATCGTCGCGAGCCAGGTACCGGAGGGCGGAGCGCATGATCGCTTGCACCACCTCGCGGGACGTGACCGCCGTCACCCCGTCAAGGGCTGGAGAACAACGACACCACAACCGCATCCCCGGCGAACCACTCCAGACACCCGCCGTCACCGTCTCCCCGGCGGCGAGCTGACCACCTCTACCCAGAACCTCGCATTATAGCCGGAAACAGGGCACTTCACGTACACCGCCCCTTCAGGAATGACAGATGTTCAGCTCCGCTGTTCGGCCTGTCCCTCGCCCAGGACGACGGCGCTGGTGCGGTTGGTGTTGGCGTCCTGGAGGCAGCCACGCAGGCGCATCACGTCGTGCGGCGGCAAGGCGGGGCGGATGACACCGGCGTAGACACCGTCCCGCATGTGGTCCAGCTGCGCGTTGTCGTTCTGGGCGGCGGTGGACCGGCGGCAGGTCTCCCACAGGTCGGTCGCGGCGAGCTGGACGGCCTGGGGACTCTGGTCGCCGTGGGTCTCGACCCGGAAGACCATGGTGGTGCTCCCCACGCCGGGGGCCGGTTCGGGCCGGGTCTGGGTCGCGTCCGCCAGGGCGTACCACAGCAGGGGCACCAGGAGCAGGCCGCCGACGGCCATCGCGACGGCGAGCGCCTTCCGGCCGGTGCGGGCCGGCGGTACGGCCGGGCGACTCTCCAAGGGGACGGTCGCGGTGATCGGCGGGGCGGTCAGCGCCGTCAGGCGTCCGGCCAGCCACCGCTCGGCGCCCGGCCGCGCGGTGGCTCCGGCCACCTTCTGGATGACCAGGGCAAGCCCGGACAGGGCCGCGCCGGCCACCATCAGCACAGGGACGAAGACGAACGTGCGGTGGGTGCCGTTCAGCTCCGTACGGTCGACGGCGGCAAGCCAGTTGAAGCGGTTCGGCACCGGTTCACGGGTCTGTTCGAGGCGCTTGCGCACCTCCTCGATGCGGGCGTCGGACTGCTCCAGCCGATCCTCCAGGCGGGTCAGGCGGGTGAGCAGCAGGACGGTGGCGAGGAAGACCTCGACAACGATGAGCAGGGCCGCGGAGATCAGGGCTCGCTGCCATTCCCAGCGGGTCAGGTAGAGCACGGTGTAGTAGCCGGCGTAGACGGCCGACAGACCGCCGAAGGTGTAGCCGACCAGTCTGATGACCTTCATGCCACCGACTCCTCACGTATCGAAGCGGGTTCCGACGCCATGCCGAGGGCGTCGCCCACGGTCACCTCTCCTGTCCCGCCGTCCACGGTCAGCGGCGTTCCGGAGGGGAAGCGGTCGACCGCTCCGGGCACGCCCACCGCGGTGGGCACCCGGTATTCGCGGGCCAGCACGGCGAGGTGGGACAGGGCGCTGCCAGTCTCCGCGACGAGCCCGGCGAGGCCCGGCAGCAGAGGGGCCAGGGCGGGGTCGAGAGAGCGGACGACCAGCACGGGACGGTCGGGGCGTGCGCCGTGGCCATCCCAGGCCGTACCTGTGCCAAAGCCGCTGCCGGCCCCCTGTCCCTCGCCCGAGGCCCGGTGTCCGGGCGGGAGTTGGGGCACGGGACGACCCTCGGCCAAGCGGAAGACGGCGGGCAGCGGACCGGTGTCCGGCCGGGGCAGCCGCTCGGCGAGGTCGGCCGGCAGTCCTTTGCCGTCCGCCGCCCTGACCAGCTCCTCCCAGCGCAACAGCACCGGACGGGACAGCCCGAGCTCGCACTCACCGGCGTCGAGTCGCTGCGCGAGCTCCCGCACCATCTGCGCCTGCATCTCCTGCACCCAGCGGATGCGTAGCCGCAGCCCTTCCCGCACAGGCAGCGCGCCCACGCCCCGCGGCGCCGTGGTCCACCCGATCTGTCCGGGCAGCGGGGGACGGTCGCCGAGGGTCGGAGGCAGCAGGGCCAGCAGAACAGGGTGGCGTTCCATGAGCTGCTCGTCGCTCAAGCCCCGCCTACGGCCCTCGGCCAGTTCAGCGAGCGCCTCCCCCGCTGCCGTGACACCGGTGCCCGCGCCGAGCAGCGCGCCCGCCAGGGACTCCTGGGCGTGCAGAGAGGACAGGACCTGTCGACCCCAGGCGATGGCGTCCAGCAGCTGCCCGCTGAGCATCTCCCGGGGTGGGGGGAAGTCAGCCAGCTGCCGGTCCGTGTCCGCCATGAGGTCGATCGCCAGCAGCGGCAGTGCCGAGCGCAGCCGGCCCGTGCGCCAGGCCGCGGACGCACGCCGTGCCCCCGGCGCCGGGTTGATGAAGTCCAGGACCGGATGAGCGGACGGTACGGCGCCCAGCAGCCGTAGATCGGCGGCGGCCCGTCCTTCCACGGTGGTCACCAGCGGAAGTCTGCGCAGCCGACGCCGCGGTGCCGCCCCGGCGATGTCGAGGGCGAGGGTGAGGCCGTGGGACATCGGGGCGACCCACAGGTCCTCCTCCAGCGGCTGGAGCACCCCGGGCAGGGTCTCGGCGACCGGACCGGGGCCCAACAGGCGTGCGCCGCGCGGCGGTCGGGTGGGCATCGCGGTGATGGGCCGGGCCTGGAAGAGCCACAGCTTTCCGTCGGCGTCGAAGCCGAACTCCATGTCCTGGGGACCGTCGAACGCCCGCTCGGTCTTCTTGGCCAGTTCCACCAGCTTCACCCGCCGCCGATGGGACAGGAGCCGGTGGCCACGTGCCTCGGCCGGATCGGTGCGCACCAGTCGGGCCAGGCGGGTCAGTTGGTAGCGCACGCCCTGGGTGCTGCCGTCGACGAGTTGGTGCGGTCCGCCGGGCACCGCGCTGATGAGGATCCGGTCAGTGCGGCCCTCGACGGGGTCGGCGCCGAACATCACACCGCCGACGGCGGATGCGAGCATCGGCTGCACCAGCACCGCCATTCCGTCATCGTCCGGGATCTCCCCCGGTGGGCGCAGCGGCCTGACCCGTCCGGCGGAGTCAAGGACGATCTGCACCGCGATGGCGAACTCCTCCCAGCCCCGTACGTTCAGCAACGACTCGAACCGCCCCGCCATGGAGGAGTCCTCGGTGTCCTCGTGCGCCGAGGAGGAACGTACGACCAATGGCCGCTCCCGGTCCTCCGGGCCGGCCAGCGCCCGCCAGGCGGAGCGCACCGCATCCTCCCCGGTGGCCGCCCCGGGCGCCCGATCGGCGGGCACCAGCACGAAGCCCGGCAGCACCGACAACCCCGCCACCGCGGCACGCGCCAGATTGGCTGCCTTCGCACCCGTGACGGCCGCGTTCTTGGCGTGTTCTGCGTCCAGCGGTACGACCGCCAGTTCCGCAACCTCGAATCCCATGGGCCACTGCTCCTTTCAAGAGGTCGACTGTGAAGAGGTGGAGAGGACGGGCACCGGATCTTGTCCGGGGCGCCGAAGGGCCTCACCGGACGCCACCACGGGAGCCAGCGTCCGCGCGCTGCCGCGACGGCGCTTGAGGATCCGCGCGGCCACGAAGAGCGCCACCGCCAGGACGGCGAGCACCGCCAGGCCGATCAGACCAGCCGAGTGCAGGAACTCCGTGGCGGCGGCTCCGGCGAAGTAGCCGAGGAGCACGTTGCCGATGCCCCAGGTCAGCGAGGCGAGAGTGCTGAAGACGAAGAAGCGGCGGTACGGCATGCCGGACGCCCCGGCGGCGAAGGGCAGGAAGGTCCGTACGAATCCGATGAACCGGCCCAGGACGACCGCCGCCCCGCCATGACGCGTCAGGAAGCCATGCGCCTGGCCGATCCGGGTGCCGGGCCGGATCCGGCGTACCAGTCGGGCGTTCGGGCGTCGCCCGTACCAATGGCCCAGGGCGTAGCCGAGACTGTCGCCGGTCATGCCACCGGCCACGACGAAGGCGGCGAGGAGCACAGGGTTGAGATCACCTCGGCCCGCGATCGCGGACGCGACGAGGATGACGGTCTCGCCGGGCAGCAACAGACCGATGAAGGCGCTGGTCTCACCGGCCGTCACGGCGAACACGACGATGTACGACCACCATCCGGCCGCCTCGATCAGAGCACCGACGTCCATGACCATCAGCCCGCCTGCCGCAGCGGTACGCGCTCCGAGGCGACCCCAGGCCGCGTCACGGCACGCGAGCCGTCCACGGCCCCGCCCGACTGCCTCTCTTCCCGCCCGGGGAGGCGCCCTGTGGCGTACCACGCCAGGAGCGGTCCGACTGCGGCCGGCAGGGCAGCGAGCAGAGGGCGGTCCGTGGTGGCTACCGCCGCCGCGACCGCGGACAGCGCGATCAGCATCACGCCGGTCCGGGGCCAGATCTTCGTGGTGGCGGTGGCAACCGCCCATGCCATCAGGACGTACCAGCCCGCATGTACACCGGGGAGCGCCAAGTAGTCGCGGATCAGGGACGTCTCGCGCACCGGCCATCCCCGCACCGCGGCGAAGACGCCGAGACCGGCCGCACCGGACAGCAGCAACGCGGTGGCAAGGCGCACGTAGAGTCCTTGGTCCCGCCGGGCCAGCCAGAGCAGAATCAGCACCGCCATGGGCACGGGGGCGAAGGCAACGATCCAGGCCAGTGCCTGTGCCGCAGCGTGTGCGAACGCCGCTCCCCACTCCGCGACGGACGCCCCGTAAGGGCCGAGACGTCCGGCGGCGGACGACATCCAGCCGCCCTCGGCGAAGGCCTCCGAACGGGCGGACACGGTGAGGAGGACGACATGCACGAGCAGCACCGCCACCACGCCCCCCGCCGCGCACAGCGGGATGCGGATCTCTCGCTGCGCGGTCCGGCCGGACACCGGCGTACGCCGTGTGCCACGGTCGCGGGGGACGTAGGTGACGACGCAGCTCATCGGGAGGCTCCGGTACCGTGCGCCGCGCCACTGAGGCGCCGCGCCCTGGCCGCTTCCCACAGCGGTACGACGCGATCGGTCTTCTGATCAACCGTTCTCGGCGAGGGGGACGCGCCGTCCTGAAGCAATGCGGACTGGGTCACGGCAGGCTCCTGATCAGTCAGGGGCGCGTCACTCAAGGGACGCGCCGACCACCCCCGTTCACTGATCAAGCCAACCGGGCAATACTCTCCGAGTATTTCCCGCTCCTTATATGACGTGCGACACTCGGCGGGCGGCTTCGGGTATCACTGGCCACTCAAGCCTTCGCAACTGACCGGCATCAATTCCTTGGCCTCTAAATGCACCGCGGCGAAGCCCTTTGATCCGGCCAGTCAGAAGGCGCCCTTCGGCGGCGAGGCTGGTGAGGGCCGAGAGCCCTTGGCAACGCTCTCGTCTTTACGCGATGTCTCTCGCTGCTCCTCGTGGCGTTCGTCTCGTTCGTCTTGGGAATCACGCCGCGCAGTCGGAACTCGATTCGCGCTCTCGTCGGCCTCTCGGTGCCGGTGATGAAAGGAAAGGAGCCCGCCCGAGAATAAGAGGGCAACCGGCGGCCGGCCCGCAACGAGAATCGGTCGCCAAGCGAACGTAGGTGCTGCCGCCATATTCGCTGCCAAGGAAACGCCGAAGCCAAGGATCGTTGCCGGCAGAGGCAGCCCGTCGACGGTGGAGACCGCTCAAACCGCCCGAGCCACCGGGTGTGCCTCGAGATCGCCGACCTGACAGGGTGAGCGAGGAAGTACGGGGCAGCTGGAGGCCGCAGTTGGGGTCAGCGCTCGAGCACGAGGGCAAGGCCCTGTCCGACGCCGATGCACAGCGTGGCGACGCCGGTGCCGGATTCCGCTGCAGCAAGCTGGTGGGCGACGCCGCCAACCAGGCGGGCGCCAGAGGCACCCAGGGGGTGGCCGATCGCGATCGCGCCTCCGCGCGGGTTGAGGATTTCGGGGTCGAACTCCGGCCACTCCGCGACACACCCCAAAACCTGTGCTGCGAATGCCTCGTTCAGCTCCAGGGTGGTCACATCGGTGAAGGTGCGGCCGGCCTTGGCCAGGGCCCGCTTCACTGCTTCGACGGGGCCGAGGCCGAAGTACTGCGGTTCGATGGCGGTGACAGCTGCGGCACTGATACGGGCCAGTGGCTGACGCCCGCACGCCCTGAGGCCTTCATCGTCGACCAGGAGCAGGGCGGCTGCGCCGTCGTTGAGGGGGGAGGCGTTGCCTGCGGTGACGGTGCCGTTCTCGGTACGGAATGAAGGCCTCAGCTTGGCCATGGCATCGAGAGAGGGGTTGTCCCGCACGCTCTCGTCACGGGAGAAGAGCACCGGTTCGCCTCTGCGCTGCGGGACCGGAACCGGTACGACCTCCGCATCGTAGAGGCCGTCCTTCCATGCCTGGGCAGCCTTCTCATGGCTGGCCAGCGCGAAGGCGTCCTGCTGTTCCCGGGTGATGCCGTGCTTCTCTGCGATCAGCTCCGCGCTCTCACCCAGCGGGATGGTCCACTGCGGCTGCATCTTCGGGTTGACCATGCGCCAGCCCAGCGTTGTGGAGTACAGCTCGGCGTGCCCGGCCGGGAATGGCCTGTCGTTCTTGGGCAGGACGTAGGGTGCGCGGGTCATCGACTCGACTCCGCCGGCCAGGGCAACGGAGGCGTCGCCGAGCGCGATGGCTCGCGCGGCTTGGATGACGGCCTCCAGCCCGGAGGCACACAATCGGTTGACTGTGACTCCTGGCACCGTCACCGGCAGACCGGCCAGCAGCGTGGCCATGCGGGCCACATTGCGGTTCTCCTCCCCGGCGCCGTTGGCGTTACCGAGGAAGACGTCGTCGATCCGGGCCGGGTCGAGGTCGGGTGTGCGGGCCAGCAGTTCACGGATGGCGTGGGCAGCCAGGTCGTCCGGGCGCAGGGAGGCGAGGCTGCCGTTGTACCTGCCGACCGGGGTACGGACGGCGTCAACGATGTAGACGTCGCGAAGACGGTCGTTGCTCATGCGGCGTCGCTCCTTCCGGCGGCCTTCAGCGCTCGCAGAGCGGTGAGTTCCTCGGGGGTCGGGGGTTCGGTGGTGATGACCTTGTCGGCGCTCTTCAGCTCCCAGCCGGTAGCGGCACGAACCTGCTCGACAGTCACCCCAGGGTGCACCTCGGTCAAGTGGAGTTCGGCGGTGGCCGCGTCGGGACGCAGGATGCCGAGGTCGGTGATGACAGCGACCGGGCCGGCGCCGGGCATGCCGAGCTTGGCCCGGTCGCCAGGGCCGCTGCCATGGCCGAGGGTTGTCATGAAGTCGATCTTCTTGACGAAACTTCGGGTGCTGTGGCGCAGCACCATCAGTACCTTGCCGCAGTTGGCGGCGATCTCCGGGGCTCCGCCGGCTCCGGGCAGGCGCGCCTCGGGCTTGTCCGGGCCGCGGTCGACGACCGTGGTGTTGATGTTGGCGTAGCGGTCGATCTGCGCGGCGCCGAGGAAGCCGACGTCGATCCGGCCGCCCTGCAGCCAGTAGTTGAACATCTCCGGCACGGAGACCACCGCGTCCGCGGTCTCGGCGAGTTCCCCGTCCCCGATGGACAAAGGCAGCCGGGTGGGCTTGGAGCCGATCGTGCCCGACTCGTAGATCAGCACCAGGCCGGGGTTGACGGTGGCGCGGGCGAGGTTGGCGGCCGTGCTGGGCAGCCCGATGCCGACGAAGCAGTTCCTCGCCCCGGTCAGCGCGCGGGCGGCGTTGACCTCCATCAGCTCGTCCCGGCTGAATTCCATGCTCTCGGTCATCGGGAGACCGCCCGGGCGCCGAGCACGTTCTCGTCGAGCCACGCGGTGAAGGCCTCGCGGTTCCGGGAGATCGGGTCCCAGTCCCGGTAGAAGTCGTTGTCGCGCACCGAGTATCCGGCCGCGTACGAGGGGTGGGCGCCGCCGGGCACGACGGCGACCACGTCGATCACCCAGGTAGGCAGGACCACGCCGCCCGGGTGGAGCTCGAGATCGTCCACGACCTCTTCCACGGTCACGAGGGACCGCTTGGCGGCGAGCACCGCCTCCTTCTGCACGCCGGTCAGGCCCCACAGCTGGACGTTGCCGTTGCGGTCGGCCTGCTGGGCGTGGATGACGGTGACATCCGGGTTGAGGGCGGCGACGGCGGCCAGTTCCTCGCCGGTGAAGGGGCAGACGACGGTGGAGACGGTGTCGGTGCGCTTTGGCAGGTCACTGCCGCGGTAGCCACGCAGGGCCGCGAACGGCAGCTTCTGTGCCCCGGCGACATAGCGGTTGGCCATGCCGGCGTGGCTGTGCTCATCCAGCTCCAGCGGTCTCGGCCAGCTGTTCTCCACTGCGTCCCGGAAGCGGTGCAGCGAGCCCACTCCGGGGTTGCCGCCCCAGGAGAAGACCAGTTTCCGCACCAGCCCGGCACCGATCAACTGGTCGTAGATCACATCCGGGGTCATCCGGACGAGAGTGAGGTCGGTGATCCGCTGGCGGATGATCTCGTGTGCGGCCGCGTACGGGATCAGGTGCGTGAAGCCTTCCATCGCGACGGTGTCCCCGTCATGGATCAGCTCCGCCACCGCTTCCTGCAGCGTGAGTTGTTTGGCCATCGCTCTTGCCCATCGTTCGCGTAGTGATCATTACTGCCGCTCGGGTCCCGGCCCCAGCCTCCGGCGCGGAGTCGCCTGCTTGGCAACCGCTCCTCGGTCCTGCCCGTGGTGCGCCTGACAGAGGCGGCCGGTGAGACCGGCGGTGCGGGGACGTGCCCTGCCCGCCTGCCCACTGTGCTCTTGGTGCGTCGGCCAGTGTTTTCAGGGGCGTGGCCCGGTCCGCGGCCCAGGGGCGCGCTGGGCACCCAGCCCGTGCGGACTAACTGAGGAGGAATCCCCGCATACGGCTCTCCGTACTGCGCGGCCTGGCAATGCCCAGGATTGTTCGGCATCGCTGCTGAAGAAGTATGGATCGCATCACCGCCGGATCTCCTGCACGATCCTGCCGCCGCCGCTGCACGAAACACGCGGCGGTGCCATCCGTGCCGGCGCAACTCGGCCAAATTCATGCCCGGCTGGGCATGCAGCACACGCGTGAGGTGCTCCTGGTGGGGGCGCGGACCCCTCCGGCTCCCCTGCCGAAGCACCGACTCGAGCGCCCCGCACCCTCCTCGGCGCCGCCGCGCCGGGCTGCGCCGCTTCTGCTGATCCTGCCCACGCGACATCTTGCGCGTTTCGTGCAGCTTCGACAGCACGATCGTGCAGGAGTTCTCCCTTTCGCGTGCTGATACTCCGTGCAGCCGGGGCGCAGCACGCAGAGAGCCGCTCGTGGGAATGCCATCCGCCTCCGCCACTCGCCATCCGACAGTCAGCCGGGGGCCGGCGCAGGTGTGTCCTCGGTATCGCGAACGACAGTCGCTGACCTCAGCGATGCCTTCTGTCAGCTTACCGCCGCCGAAACGGCACCCAGCGTCCAAGGAAGTTCACCGAGGGAGACGTTCATGAAAATGCCCACCAGCCGTCTAGAGGAGTTCGTAGTGCCCGAATCCGGCCCCGAAGTGCCGGTATCTTCGACCGCCGGATCCGCGCGGCGCTACGAGGTGCGCATCGTCGTGCTTCTCGCCCTCGGCTTCGGTCTCGTCGGACTGGACCGCAACATCATCGCCCCCTTGTTTCCCGCAATGGTCAAAGACCTCGGCCTGAACTACCAGGACCTCGGCGTCATCAGCGGCGTTCTGGCCATCTGCTGGGGCCTGGCATCGATCTTCGCCGGAAACCTCTCCGACCGCATCGGGCGACGCAAGATCCTCATTCCGGCGGTCGTCGGGTTCTCTCTCGTCTGCGGCTTCACCGGGGCCGCGTCCGGCATGGGAATGCTGCTGGTGCTACGCGGTGCCATGGGACTCTTCGAAGGCGCCTACACGCCGACGAGCATCGCGCACACCTCGGAGTCCTCGACACCGTCGCGCCGCGGATTCAACATGGGACTCCAACAGAGCCTGTTCGCACTCCTCGGCCTCGGCATCGGCCCGATCATCGCCACCCAGCTGCTCGTCGTGGTCCCCAGCTGGCGATGGGTCTTCTGCCTGGTGACACTGCCCGGGTTCGTCCTCGCCTTCCTGTTGTACCGAACCGTACGGGAGCCCGAGCACACGGCCGTCGCGAGCCGCGAGCGGGCAAGTGCCGAGGCCGCTGAGATGAGCAGGGGCACCCGCCCGGCCTGGCGCAGGGTCTTCGCCGAACGCAATGTCGTCCTGGCCACAGCCATGTTGTTCGGCAACTTCTCCTGTGTCTTCGTCATGATCACCCTCATGCCGAACTACCTCACCGACCATCTCGGCCTGTCCGCCACTGACATGGGACTCGTCCTGTCAGCCTTCGGATTCGGCGGGTTCGCCGGCTACGTCGCGCTGCCTGCGCTCTCCGATCGGCTGGGCCGGAAACCGGTTCTCGTCGCGGCCTTCGTCGTCGGCATTGCCGCGCTCGTCGTATTCCGTACCCTCGACGCGAACCTGCCGGCCCTGTACGTGCTGCTGTTCGTCGCCGCCATCTGCGAGTTCGGCGCCCTGTGCCTGCTGTCCGGCCCAGTGGTCACCGAGGCCGTGCCCTCAGCCCTGGTTGCCTCCGCAGCCGGATTGCCGATCGGCATCGGCGAGATCACCGGCGGCGGGCTCACTCCGGTCATCGGCGGGTTCATGGCCCAGCACTTCGGTATCCAGTCCATCATCTTCGTCGCGATCGTCGGCCTCGCAATCAGCTTGACGATGTCGCTGTTCCTGCGCGAAACGGCGCCCGCCCGGGTCAGGTCCCACAGTGACCAGGAGACAGCCCGCACAGGTGTCACCGGAGCCACGACAGGGTGACGACCGCCGCGGCGGTCGTCACGGCCGATTCGACTCATACGAACCAGCTTTCTCTTTCTCCGTAGGCATCGCCTGCACAGATCCACCTTCCGGGGAGGGCGGCGTCAACCGCCCTCTCCGAGGGATGTCGGTGGCCAGTTGGAGTGGCTCTTCCAAGATTTTCGTGAAGGCAGTCTGTGCCACACCCGCTGTCGGTGCATCCCTCGCTCCACCGCTGGTTGAGATAGGGGGCATAGCGGGCGATACCGTGGCGGCCACGGCGCGGGTGCTGGGCGATCATGTCGTCGGCGGTGGCGGCCTGTGCGTAGCGGCGTACCGTCTTGCGGTCCAGGCCGAGTTGGGCGGCGATGCGGTCGATGCCGACGCCCTTGTCGTACAGGGCGTGGACCTCAGCGTGCCGACGCCGGGTCTGTGCTGCCTGCACACCCTCGGGCCTGGCGGCCTCGACCGGGGCGGGCCGGGGCTCGGCAGGCGGGTCCAGGCAGTTGCGGTGCGCGGCGACGGCCTTCTCGACGGTGTCGCACAGGTTCTTCCAGACATGCCACCGATCTGCGATCTGGACAGCATCGGGAGCTGCGGCGGAGGCGGCCGAAGCGTAGGCGCCGGCACGGTCCCGGCAGATTGCCTCGATGCCCTCCCGTGTGGCAAGCCAGCGGGCGAAGGTGTCCGCTTCCCGGTCTTCCAGCAGGTCAACGGGTGCGCCGGTCTCGCAGTCCACCAGCACACTGCCGTACACGTACGAGCGTTTGAAGGCGAAATCGTCCACACCGAGCACGCGGGGCGTCGGCGCGGGCGGGTCCGGCGTCAGCATGACCAGGCGCAGGATGGTGGTCCTACTTACCGGCGCGGGCAACAGCGCCGCGAGCCTCGCGCCCGGAAGGCCGGACAGCACAATGCCGATCGCCGCGAGCAGACGGTGAAGTGGCGGCGCGCGCCTTTGGTAACGCTCCGTCAGCCCCTCAATCTGCTCGGCGAACGTCACCCGCTCACAACGGGAGTTGTCGCAGAACAGGCGCCGCACCGAGTGATCACGACCATGCTCCCGCCGACCGCGCCGTCGGCCAACGTCCGCCGGTATCCGCTGTGTCGCCGTCTTGATCGGGCCCCGCAGTCCGGGCACGGCAGCTCCACCTCGCCGCGGGTACGCGCCACGATGCGTAAGCCATGGGTGCGGCGGTAGGTCGTCGGCAGCCGGGCGGGATGTTTCTGCTTCGCCCGGCACGATGCGGCGGTCGGGCGGATGCCGAGGGGACCGAGCTCGTCGAAAGCGAAGGTGCGGTCCGGGCGCTCGTTGATGGCCTACTCGATCCGCTCCATTTCGGCGTCGGAGTCCGATTCCGAGTCCGTGGGACTCTTCCAGATAGCCGATGGGGAAGAACCGTCAAGCGGCTTCAGCGGGTTGATCGTCTGGTGGGATGGGGGCGGCGACGGTTCCGCGTGCACCAGAGGAGCGATCACCAGAGCCGTGCTGCCGTCGGCCGGGGCCAGCTGCGGACTGGTTGAGCCCGCCTCCCTGCAGGCGCCAGATACGGACACCAGCCGGCGAACGTTCCCGGTCAACGCGCCAGCTGGTCCGATGCTCCATGGTCGTGCGCGCACACCAACGCGCGGCGGGGCCCCGAAGAGGGGCCCCGGCCAACGACTGCAGACCATGCCCTGCGCCGGTCCCGCGGCGAACCGATCACACCGGCCGAAAGGCAGCGGCCCGACGAGAACTACCGCTTCTGGCGGCACGGCTCGCACCCTCACCCACGACGTCGAGCGCGAGCGGCTCCGGCCACCGGCGGCGATCTGCCCGTCTTCCGGCAGGCGTCGTCCGACCCCTGAGATGGACCGCACGCAACTGGCGCGACATCTGATCGAGAAGGTCCACGTGACGGTCATCGACGACAGCGAACGCCACCGCCCGGATCATCAGGGGCCGGTGAACACCGCACGAGAGGCGAACTCGTCTGCCCCG
Organism: Streptomyces sp. JLBG701; assembly: GCF_058544905.1. Taxonomy (NCBI): domain Bacteria; kingdom Bacillati; phylum Actinomycetota; class Actinomycetes; order Kitasatosporales; family Streptomycetaceae; genus Streptomyces; species Streptomyces sp. JLBG701. The sequence goes on along the minus strand of NZ_CM178588.1, from coordinate 10,676,829 downwards.
TCACCTCTTTGGTCAACTGCCCAGCCGGGCCTGGATGCGCTCGCGGCTGCGTTCATGCTCCTTCCGAGCTGACACAGGCGGCCAGGTACCTCGTCGGACACTCGGCTCAGGATGCCGAGTCGAAGACGACCCGGCCGGTGTCCATCTCGTGAACGCGAGGCCCGGAGCCGGACGGCGAGCAACGCTCAGTCCTGGTCGTACAGCCTTGGCAGTTCGGCATCGACATTGATCCACACCGCTTTGGCCTCGGTGTACTCGTGCATGGCCTCGAAACCCATCTCGCGGCCGTACCCGGACCGGCCAACGCCGCCGAAGGGCGAGCCGGGGTTCACCCGCTTGTAGGAGTTGACCCACACCATGCCGGAACGCAGCTCACGGGCGACCTTGTGGGCGCGGGAGAGATCACGGGTCCACAGCCCGCCGCCGAGGCCGTACTCGATCGCGTTGGCCAGGTGCAGTGCCTCCTCGTCGGTGCGGAATCGGTGCACTGCCACGACGGGTCCGAAGACCTCCTCCCGGGCCACGCGGTGCGCCGGATCGGCCGCGATCACCGTGGGCTCCAGGTAGCAGCCGTCGGCGAACTCCGGGCCTTCGGGCGCCTTGCCGCCGGTGAGGATCTCGTCACCGTCGGCGCGCGCCGCGTCCATGTACGTAAGGACGCGGTCGCGGTGCATGGCCGAGGTGAGCGGACCCATCTGCGTCGTCGGCTCCTTGGGGTCGCCGAGGCGCACGGAGCGGGCCAGCGTCGTGAACCGGTCCAGAAAATCGTCGGCGATCGACTCGTGCAGGATCAGCCTGCTGCCCGCGATGCACGCCTGACCCTGGTTGTGGAAGATGGCGAACGCCGAGCCCTGCACCGCGGCGTCGAGGTCCGCGTCGCTGTACACGATGTTGGCGCCCTTGCCGCCCAGCTCCAGGTGCACCCGCTTGAGCGTGTCAGCCGCCCCCCGGGCAACGCCCTGGCCGACGGCCGTGGACCCGGTGAAGGAGACCTTCCCGATCCCGGGATGTTCGACGATGCGCGCGCCGGAGGTCGCCCCGTACCCGGTGACGATGTTCACCACACCCGGGGGGAAACCGACCTCGGCCATCAGCTCGGCCACCCGCAGGGTGGACAGCGGAGTGAGTTCGGACGGCTTGAGCACCACCGTGTTGCCGGCGGCCAGCGCCGGGCCCATCTTCCAACTGGTGAACATGAGCGGGAAGTTCCACGGCACGATCTGCCCGACCACGCCGATGGGTTCGCGAACGACGTAGTCGAGGAAGCCGCGCTCGACCGGAATCACCGAGCCCTGCATCTTGTCCGCCATGCCGCCGAAATAGCGGAACGTGGCCGCCGTGCGCGGAACGTCCAGGACCCGGGTGTCGCGGATCGGGTGCCCGGTGTCACGGGTCTCCAGCAGCGCCAGCTCCTCGGCATGTTCCTCGATCGCGTCGGCGAGCTTGAGCAGCAGCCGGCCGCGCTGCTCGCCCGACCAGTGCCGCCAGGTCTCGAACGCCTTGGTGGCGGCGTCCACCGCCCGGTCCACGTCGGCGGCACGGGCCTCGGCCACCTGAGCCAGCAGGCTGCCGTCATGCGGGTCATACACATCGATGGTGGTGCCGTCGGCGCCGTCGACGAACTCGCCGCCGATGAAGAGCTTGGTCTGCACAGTGTTCTCTCTCCGCGGTGGATCGGGGCGCGCCACGCGTCGCCGTGGGCGCGTGGCGCGGCCCGGGAACGGGGGGTCAGAAGTCGATCGGGTACGTCGGCGTCTTGCCGCTGGCGATCAGGTCGGGCAGGTCGGGGCTGGCGTTCTCCCAGACCAGCAGCATCGACCTCTTGGGCGAGTAGCCCTGGTGGCGGATGTCGGCCGGCATCGCGGACACATCGCCGGCCTTCATCACCACGCGGGACCGCACCGCACCGGTGTCCCGGTCTTCGACCTCCCAGGTGATCTCGTCGGACAGCTGGACGAACCACTCGACCCGATCGTTGCCGTGGATGATCGGCAGGATGTACTCCTCGGTGGTCGGGCAGAACAGCGAGTCCTTGCACGCGCTGGCCACCGACGGGTTCCACGTGACGTCCGACCGGGAGAGGTAGGCGAAGAGGTTGAAGGAGGACACCTCGCCCTCGAAGCCCTCTTCCGCCTCCACCAGCGGCTCGTCCTGCACCACGTCGGCGAGCATCCGATTCACCGGGTAGCCGTTGTCGTCGCTGCGCAGCGGTGCGTCACCGGGCAGGCCGACCATGCGCTGCGCGGTGACCCTCTCCCGGCGGACCGCCTTGGTGTTGTCGCCGTTCTTGATCCCGAACGCGGAGCCGGTCTCGTGGGGGGAGGCGAACGGGTCGAACGTCTCGTTGGTCCAGTCGTCCAGGACGGACGTGAACGTCTCCCGGATCAGCGGGGTCTCGACGGTCTCGCTGTAGTCCAGCTCGGCCTTGCGGTAGGCGTCGTTGTAGCGGCCCGCGAAGATGTCGACCTTGCCGTAGTGGTTGACGGTGCCGAAGACTCCGTCGAAGTTGACGGTGCCGTAGAAGAAGTCCCACGCGATGTCACGCTGCATCGCGCGCAGGAAGGAGTCCACGCTCATCATGTGGCTGCCGGTGGGCCAGGTGATGTAGGCGAAGTACTCGTCCCGGCGGAAGTGGAACTGACCGAGGGTGTACTCGCGGTAGCCCACCTCGTTGGGCTGGGACGCGATGACGGCGGGTTCAGCGGTCGTGGTCATGGTTCGGTCTCTCCCTGCGTGTGGAAAGGCTGTTGGCTCAGAGCGACTGGGCGATCTCGGCCCAGCGGTACTGGGTGTCAGGACTTGCGATGGTCTGCTGAAGGATCACGCTCGCCCGCCCGGCCGAGAAGCGGTACGCCGCGCCGGCCGGCAGCAGCGTCATGTGGCCGCGGCGCGCCACGATGCGTCCCATACGGCGGCCGACCGGTTCCCCGGCCAGCGCCACCGAGCCCTCGGCGTCGGCCGGCAGGGGACTCTGGTCCAGCTTGACGAGGGTGATCTCCACTTCGCCGTCCATCACCAGGGCGAACTCGTCATGGGCCGCCGTGCGCCACTCGCTGATGCCCTCGGCGCGGATCGCCTCCAGGACGTACTGCATGTTCTTGCCGACAGCGACCTTCTCGTACGGCTTCGCATGGCTCGCCACCTCGAACACGTTCGAGAAGGCGTAGTGCCGCGGGTCGTCGTTGACGATCTCGACGCCGCCCTTCTCGTAATGGCCGAGCGAGCCGAACCGCGTGACGTATGACGACTTTTCCTTGCCTTTGAGGGCTGACAAAGCCATGCCTCACTCCACTTCTTTCAGCGATTCTTTCGTCAACGAATGACCATTAAAGAGAGCAGTAACTTTGCTACTGCACATAAAATTTCTCGCCGTTCTCAATGCGCCGAGAGCGCATCGCGGCGGCAGGCAAGTCGGAGACGTGCCGCACCGAATCCGCCGGATCGGCCGGCTCAGGGGCGCTCTCGAACGGCGTGCGACTGCGGCTCAGGCACACGACCTGTGGGGTGATTGCGGGGTCCCGCACCGAACGCGGTCCTCGCCCGTGGGGCGGAGAAGACGGGTTCCTGCATTTGGCTCTCCGTGATGCGCGGCTCTGGGTGCGTGTCGTGCACCACTCCGACGAGTATGCGCAGCGCCGTATGCGGGGTCCTGCACGTTCCTGCCGCCCCGTCTGCACGAAAAACGCGTGTGCTGGTGCCGGAACGCGGCGGCAACGGGACGCCGGTCCCGGGGGCTAGCGCCGGGCTAGCGCACGCGGGCGTGAAGCAGGGGCGTCGGCCCGACCGCGACCGCGCGCAGCTGGGCGAGCAGGTCTGCGGCGTCCTGCTCGTCGGCAAGTGTTGCCCGCAGGGTGTCGGCGCCCGCGCGGGCCAGCTCGAGCGCCTGCTCCTGGGCGTGCTCGAGAGTGCCGAAAAGACCGGTGGTCTTCGGGTGGCGCGTACCGGAGAGCGCAGGGTCGCGCTGCGCGCGCGCCTCAGCCTCGCTCATGGTGCGGCCGATGGACACCGTCAGGGCGACGGAGAGTACCGGGGAGCGCCTTTGGCCGCCGCGCCGCTCAGACGCGTCGGCCAGCGCCTTCAGCATCGCGCCCCGGTCCGCCGCCCGGTCGGCGACGACCACGTGGCCGGCGGCCTCCTCGTCGTACCAGGGCACGAAGACCCTCTGACGCCACTGTTCGGGCCCGCCGACAGCAACGACCAGCCGGTCCCGGAGCCCTGCCGGTGCATGGATCTCCAGCAGCAGGTCGTGGGGCAGCTCGCCGTCACACAGTGCCGTGACGCGCTGTACCAGGGACTCCGCCCTGCCGCCGACGACGAGTCCCACCCGGCCTGGTCGCGCGCTCTCCACCAGGGCGGCCACATCCGGCACCGCAGTGCCCTCTGGAGCGGGCAGCCACACGTACCGGAAGCCGAGGCGGGCCGCGAGCAGCGCGGCGTGCCGCAACCGCTCGCTGTCGTGCTCCGCCCGGAGTGTGAGCCCGAGGTCCAGGAGGGTGTTCGGCACTATCATAAATAACTCCCATCAATTACCATTTCTGGCATGTCTCATAACGATCGTAAATCGTACAGCCACCCGGTGCCACCGTCCACGGCTGCGGGAATTGTGGTCGCTTTCTGCGGGGGCCTGCGCGCTGCAGGTGTTTCCGTGTCAACGGGAGAGACGATCGATGCCCTTGCCGCGCTGGCGGCGGTGGATTCCTCACGGCGCGACCTCGTGCGGGCTGCGCTGCGGGCGGCACTGCTCAAGGGGGACGCTCAGGGCCATGTCTTCGACCGGCTCTTCGACCTGTTCTTCCCCGCGTCGCGCGCCGAGCGGCGGGAACCCGAGCCGGACCCAGCCGGTGGCAGCCGTCCATCCGGCGTGGGGGACCTGCGGGACCAACTGGCCGAGGCATTGCACCGGGGCGACGACGACTCGGTCGCCGTCGCGCTCGATGACGCGGTGGAGCGCTGGGCGGGCATCGACGACCAGGCAGCGGGCAGCGAGCGGCACCACTTGCAGCGCGTGCTGCGTCGCCTGGATCTCGGCCGTGTCCTCCACCAGCTCATGCGCGGTGCGCCGGACCGGACGGAGCTGGAGCGGCAACTCGACAATGCGCAGGCGCAGGCGCAGCTGGAAGAAGTGCTGCGCATTCTGGAGAAGCTCGTCCGTGAACGCCTGCATGACGCGGGAGGCCACGACGCGGTGCACCGGCCTCCCCCGGAGGAGTTGCAGGATGTGCCCGTCATGTACGCGTCTGCGGATGAGTTGGCCGCGCTGCGCGCCGTCGTACGGCCGCTCGCCCGGCGTATCGCCACGCGGCTGGGACGTCGGCGTAGCCGTGGGCGCGGGCATCTCGACATGCGGCGCACTATCCGTGACAGCATGAGTTATGGCGGTGTTCTGCTGACGCCGCGGATGCGGCGGCGCCATCCGTCCAAGCCCGATCTCGTGGTGCTGTGCGACGTGTCCGGATCTGTCGCGCGGTTCGCGCCCTTCACGCTGTCGCTCCTGCACGCGCTGCACGAGGAGTTCCGCCGGGTACGGTCGTGGGTCTTCATCGACGGAATCGTCGAGGTCACCGACTTCCTTCAGGCATCGCCCGGCGTTGTCGACGTTCATCACCTGCTGGGGCGCCGCGGCCTGATCGCCGCCGACGGCCGCAGCGACTACGGACGCGCGTTCGGCGAGTATCTGCGGCGCTGGCCGGAGACCATCACGGGGAAGACCACCGTGCTGGTGATCGGGGATGCCCGTACCCACGACCGCGTGCCCGCGCTCGCGGAGGCCAAGGAGTTGCACCGGCTCAGTCGGCGACTGTACTGGTTCAATCCCGAACCGCGCCTCGAATGGGACACCGACGACTCCAGGCTGTCCATCTACGCCGCGCACGCCACCCGGGTCTTCGAAGTGTCGACGCTGCGCCAACTCGGCGACGCCGTCACCCACATCGCCGTCTGACACGTGATGCCGGATCCTGCCGTCACCGCTGCGGCGCCCTCGCACCCGTCCGGTTGTCCAGGCCCTGCTACGCCCCGACCGCCAGGTTCGCCGGCCCGCGAACGCCGGTCCCCACCACCCCTTCCTGGATTTCCCGGCACCTACGGCCGTCGATCAGGAAGCGCTGTGATCACGCCAACGCACACCGCACGAACAGGACATCATTCATGACAGGGTTCTTGACCATAGGCGACGTACACAAGGAGCTCGCGGCGACGGGCTATCTCGCCGACGACTCCATTGCGACCACCGCTTTCCTCGCCGACCGGCTGGGAAAGCCGCTGCTGGTCGAGGGACCGGCCGGCGTCGGGAAGACCGAGTTGGCCAAGGCAGTGGCGCAGGCCACCGGCGCCGAACTGGTGCGGTTGCAGTGCTACGAAGGCCTGGACGAGGCGCGGGCACTGTACGAGTGGAACTACAAGAAGCAGTTGCTGCGCATCCAGGCAGCACGCGACGGCTCCGCCTGGGAACAGGTCCACGACGACGTGTTCGGCGAGGAGTTCCTGCTCGACCGTCCCTTGTTGACGGCCATCCGCCGCCCTGAGCCCACCGTGCTGCTCATCGACGAGGTGGACAAGGCGGACCTCGAGATGGAGGGCCTGCTTCTTGAGTTGCTGTCGGATTTCCAGGTGACCATCCCGGAATTGGGGACGATCGCCGCCGTACGGCGTCCGTTCGTCGTGCTCACCTCCAACGCCAGCCGTGAGCTTTCCGAGGCGCTCAAGCGCCGATGCCTGTACCTGCACATGGACTATCCGACGCCGCAGCGGGAGCGCGAGATCGTGCTCGCCCGCGTGCCGCAGGCCGCCGAGCAACTGGTGGAGCAGATCGTCCGGACCGTGGCCGCGCTGCGCGCTCTCGACCTGCGCAAGGCGCCATCGATCGCAGAAACCATCGACTGGGCGCGGACCCTGATCGCCCTTGACCGTGAAGAGCTGGACAGTGAAACGGCCCGGGGGACGCTGGGCGTCGTACTCAAGAACGTCGCCGACCAGGAGCGGGCCGTCGAGGCGTTGTCCTTGGGCTGATGGTTGCCGAAGCTCGGCCTGTTGGGCAGCCGCGTGCTGCCCAACAGGCCCGCGGCTGCTGTGGCGACATGCGCAAAGCCCGGTGGCGGCAAGGATTTCCTTGCCGCCACCGGGCTTTGCGCGAAGAGGTCTACGAGGCGGAGGCGAGGCGGAACGTGTAGTCCAACCGCTGCCAGGGGCCGTCGAGGAGGCGGCCGTCGGGGGTGGGGCCCTTGTGTTCGTGGAAGTCGGCGATCAGGGTGTCCTTGACGCCGAAGACCGTGTCGCCGTCGATGTAGTCACCGCCCGCGACGAAGAGCTGGGTGATGAGGGCCTTGTGGCCGGGAGCGCTGATCATGAAGTGGATGTGCGGGGCGCGGTAGGGGTGGCGGCCGCTGTTCCTGAGCATCTGGCCCACCGGGCCGTCGTCGGGGATGGGGTATGCCACGGGCACGATCGACCAGAAGGTGAGCCGGCCGTCGTTGTCGGTGTGGAAGCGGGCGCGCAGCACGGGGCCGTCCAGGTCGGGCAGCTGCACGTCGTAGAAGCCGTCTTCGTTGGTCTGCCAGACGTCGACGACCACATCGGCCAGTGGTGTGCCCTCGGTGTCGGTGACCCGCACATCCGCGTACAGGGGCGTTCCTGGCAGGCCGTCGGCGATGTCGTCGCCGTGCTCACGCGGCGGCGGGCCCTCGACGTAGAACGGGCCGAGAACCGCGGAGGCTGTGGCCTGCGCAGTACGGGAGTTGGTGAGGGCGTCCACCGCGCTGGAGATGCCGAGCGTGTCGGAGAGCAGGATGAACTCCTGCCGGGTGGGGCTGCACATCTGTCCGGTGCTGGTCAGGAAGTCGATGGCATGGTGCCATTCGTCCTGGGTCAGGTCGTTGTCCGCGGCAAAGCTGTGCAGGCGACGTACCAGGTCGGTGAGCAGCTGCCGGGACCGGGGCTCGGGAGAGCGGCCGAAGCTCGCCGTGACCTGGCCGAGCAGCGTGTGCAGCTGCGCGGCGAGCGGGTCGGCAGGCAGCGGGCGGTCGCCGGACCAGGCGTTGTCCAGCAGGGCGGTGATGCCCTCGCGGGTCACGGGCCGGGGGTTGGGATAGGGCTTGGCGGTGGCCAGTTCCACAGCGCGGGGAAGGTCGTCGGCGGCCAGGCCCAGCTCGCGCAGGGACAGCGGGCCGCCGAGCTGGGCGATCAGGTCGTACACGGCGGTGGGCGCGTCCGGGAGGACTCCGGCGGCCGGCCCGGCCAGCGCACCGGCGATCCGCCGCATCGCCTCCGCGGCGCCGGGTGCGTTGTACGCCATGGCATGGGGCAGTACGGCCGTGTGCGTGGGCGCGTGCGGCAGGTTGAAGGAGCCGCCGAGGGTGTGGCACAGCTTGTGGTGCAGTCCCATGCCGACCGTGCCGAGGCAGGTACCCGCCAGCCAAGCGGCCTGCAGCGCGTCGGCGCGGGCGTCGCGGTCGGCGGGATCGGCGACGATCCGCGGCAGGGCGCTGCCCAGCAGCGAGATCGCCCGGAGTGCCAGCTCGTCGGTGACGGGGTTGGCCTGTGGCGCGTACAGCGCCTCGACGGCATGTGCCATGGCGTTGATGCCACTGGTCACCGACAGGGGTACCGGCAGTCCGAGCGTGAGCTCAACGTCGTAAATAACCGTCTTGGGCAGAATCTCCGGGGAGGAGCGGGTGGTCTTGACGCCGTTTTCGGTCTCGCCCAGGACAGGAGTGACCTCGGAGCCGGCGTAGGTGGTGGGGACGATGATCTGGGGCAGCCCGGTGCGCACGGCCAAGGCCTTGGACAAGCCGGTGGTCGAGCCTCCGCCGACCGCGACCAGACAGTCCGCGTCCAGGTCGTCGGCGATCTGGCGGGCGTGTTCGGTGACGTCGACCGGGGTGTGCATCGTGGCACCGGTGAACGTACCGGCTGCCAGGGGTCCCAGCGTCTCGCGCGCCCGCTCGGCCAGGTCGGCCTGGCCAGGAGTGGCCAGGACCAGTGCCCGGGCCCGGCCCAGATGCTGGACCTCCTGGCGAAGACGGTCCAGGGTTCCCTCGCCGAACACAATTCGTGCGGTGGTACTGGAGTAGAGGAATTCCCGCATGCGGCTCTCCGTACTGCGTGGCATGGCGATGCCCGGCTTGTTCGGGATCGCTGCTGAGGAAGTATGGAGGCGATCGCCGCCGGATTTCCTGCACAATCCTGCCGCCGCCGCTGCACGAAATGCGCGACGGTGTTATCCGCGCCGGCGCAGCTCGGCCGGGGTGCTGCCCAGCTGGGCACGCAGCACACGCGTGAGGTGCTCCTGGTGGGAGAAACCGCAACAGGCGGCGACGTCGGCAATGGGCAGCCCGCTCGTGCGCAGCAGCCGCGCGGCCTGCTCCACCCGCAGCCGCATCAGGTAACGGTGAGGGGGCTGCCCGGTACGGGCCTTGAAGGCATGGGCGAACCGGCTGACGCTCAGCCCCGCCGCAGCCGCCAGCTCCTCCAGCGGAAGCGGATCCGACAGCCGCGCGTCCATCAGCTCCCGCGCCACGGTGAATTGCCGGTCGGTGAGGCCGACAGGCTGGGCAGGGGCGGCGGGAGCGCGACGGCGGTCACTGTGGCACCAGGCCAGCTGGATGGCGATAGTGAGGCCGAGCTGGTCGGCGTAAGTGCGGCTGGTCGGCTCCCGGTCGCGCACCACACCGTCCAGGGCCAGGACCAACTGCTCCAGCAGAGGATCGGTGACGCCGAACTCCTCGGTCAGCCGCACCGTCCCGTCCGACTCGCCGGCGGCCTGCTGCAGTGTCTCTTCCGAGAGGTAGACGTGGACGGTCCGCAGCTGGTCACCCAGCTCCACATCCAGCGCGGTCCCCGCCGGGTGCAGGAACAGCCCGCCCGGCGGTACCCGACGGGTGTCGGTCAGTCCCCGCCGTCCGCGGCGTACCGTGACCGGGCCGTCCAGGTGCAGGATCAGCAGGTGGCTCGGCGCCCCGTCGAATGCGTTCCGGTACGGCTGCTCGGCCTGAGTGGACAGGTAAAGCCCATTCCAACCAAGGCCGGCACTCGTACGCGACGGACGTACCCACGGTTGTCTGAGGATGCCAAGGGTGTCCTGGACGCTCAGCTCTTGCATCGGATCCGGCTCCCTGCCCGACAACACTGGCGGACTCTCCCACTGCGGGTAGGTTAGTCAGCCCAGAATACGGGACAAACCATCTGCGGTGAAGCCCGTGGGGCGCAGGAGGCTCCCCTGCCGATCACCCGCCGGTCGTGTAATACAGGCCGACGGCTCGAGGCCCGGTGGCGACACGCCCCCTCCCGCCGTGCAGCAGGAGCGCTGGCCACGTCAGGACTGCAGCACGCCGGACAACCCCGCCGACAGCGTCGCCATGTGCGCGTCTTGAGCGAGGAGAAGCTGCGAACGCGCGGGGGTCGTGCTTGGCAGGAAGCCGCCGACGGGGTTTGGAGGCACTATGGCGATAGACGAAGCACGACATCGTCAAGGGCGAGATGAGCGGTGATCATGCGATATCGGACCACGCCTGGCGACCGGCCGGGCGACATCCCGGGCGCCGCATTCGCAGCCACGGCCACCACCGATGAGTGGGGCATCGTGACGGGGTGGAGCGAGGGCGCCCGGCAGATGCTTGGCTACAGCTCTGAGGACATCGTGGGCATGCCGGCGGCCGACATACTCGCCGAGAACGTGAAGGAGCTGGCCCGGCAGCCCCTGGACGGACAGATGGAGAGGTGGAGCGGAAGGGCAACGCTCCGGCACCGGGACGGCCATCGCGTGGAGGCACTGCTGCTCGCGAACCGCCGGGTGGCACAGGACGGAACCGCCGAATGGTTCCTGGTGTCGGCCGTGCCGGGTCCGCCCGCTCCCCGCCACAGCCACAGGCTGGTGGAGTGGGCATTCGCCCAGTCGCCGTACGCCCTCGCCATCTACGACACGGATCTGCGGCTGGAGCGGGCGAACACCGACATGGAACGCATACTCGCCCTTCCCGAAGACCAGATGCGCGGGCTGCGCATATCCGAGATGGCAACGGGCCCCGAGGCCGACAGGACCGAGGAAGCCATGCGGCTGGCACTGACCAGTGGCGAACCGCAGCTGCTGGAGAGCTACTTCCGCGCACCCGGCGAAAGCCGTAAACACGCCTGGTCGGTCTCGGTCGCACCGCTGAACGACCACACCGGCCGGCTGCGCGGTGTGTGCCACGTGGCGCGGGACATCACCGCGCAGTACGAGGCCCGGCAGCGACTGATGCTGCTCAACGAGTCCGGTACCCGCATCGGCACCACGCTGGACATCACACATACAGCACAGGAACTGGCAGACGTGGCCGTCCCCCGGCTCGCGGACTACGCATCCGTCGACCTGCTCACGTTCCTGCATCGTGGCGACGAGCCGCCCGCCGGACTGCCGACCGGCCTGCTCACCCTGCGCCGCACCGCCCAGCAGTCCGTCCTTGAGGACTGCCCCGAGGCCCTGGTCAAGGCCGGAGCCGTCATCACCTATCCGGCGTTCTCCGCGCCGGTCGAGTGCCTGGCCACAGGTCGCCCCGCAACGTACGGCATGACCGACTCCGCCATCACCCGCTGGGCGGCCCACGACCCTGCCGTGGCCGCCTGGATCAGCGAGTACGGGATGCACTCGGTGATGACAGTGCCGCTGCGTGCCCGCGGCGTCACTCTCGGCATAGCGTTCTTCGCCCGCCACCGGCGCTCGGCGCCCTTCGAAGAAGACGACCTGCTGCTGGCCGAGGAGCTCACCGCCAGAGCGGCCGTCTGCATCGACAACGCCCGCCGCTACACCCGTGAGCGCACCACCGCCGAAACCCTGCAGCGCAGCCTGCTTCCCCGGACACTCCCGCAGCAGGCGGCGGTTGAGACCGCTCACCGCTACCTGCCCGCCGGTGCCCGGGCCGGCGTAGGCGGTGACTGGTTCGACGTGATCCCGCTCTCCGGTGAGCGGATCGCCTTGGTCGTCGGCGACGTGGTCGGCTATGGCCTGCAGGCCTCCGCCACCATGGGCCGGTTGCGCACCGCCGTACGCACCCTGGCCGACATCGACCTCCCGCCCGACGAGCTCCTCACCCACCTCGACGACGTCGTCGTTCGCCTGTCCGCCGAAACGTGCACCACCGAGGACGCCGAGATCGCCGGAGAGGTCGGCGCCAGCTGCCTGTACGCCGTCTACGACCCGGTCTCCCGCCGCTGCACCCTGGCCCGGGCAGGCCATCCACCGCCGATTGTGGTCGCCTCGGACGGGACTGCCCACACCCTCGACCTGCCTGCCGGCCCGCCACTCGGCCTAGGGGGCCTGCCCTTCGAAGCGAGCGAGATCGAACTGCCCGAGGGCAGCCTCCTTGCCCTGTACACCGACGGCCTGATCAAGAGCCGCGGCCGCGACGTCGATGAGGCCCTCGACACCCTGCGCAGTTCCCTGGCCCGGCCTGCCTCCTCCCTGGACGCCCTCTGCGACGCCGTGCTCGAAGCCCTGCTCCCTGCACGCCCTGAAGACGACATCGCGCTGCTCCTCGCCCGTACCCGCGCACTCCATGCCGACCAGGTCGCCACCTGGGACGTCGCCTGCGATCCCGCCGTCGTCGGCCAAGCTCGCCGGGATGCCTCCGGCCAGCTGACCGCGTGGGGGCTGGACGAGGCCATCTTCATCACCGAACTGGTGGTCAGCGAACTGGTCACCAACGCCATCCGCTACGGCCAACCTCCCATCCAATTGCGGCTCATCCGCGGCGACAGCTTGATCTGCGAAGTCTCCGACGCCAGCAACACCGCACCGCACATGCGCCGGGCCCGCGTCTTCGACGAGGGCGGCCGCGGCCTGCTCCTGGTCGCCCAGCTCACCACACACTGGGGAACCCGCCACACCCGCACCGGCAAGACCATCTGGGCCGAGCAAGTCCTCCCAGCTCACTGACACAGCGGCGACGGGCGTCTCACTGTGCAATCGCCCGCCGCCGCCCAGCCACATGCCTGCGCCGTCACCTACTCGTCGACCGGCTTCTCCGCCGCGATCGCGCAGGAGATCACCGAAGCCGCCGAAAGGGCCGACGCCGAGATACGTCTGCTGACGGCGGCCGAAACCGGCCTGCGAGGCGGCCATCGCCTCCAATGAGACCTGGGCCGCGCACGCCGCCGCCAGCGCCGGTATCCCCGTGGCCACTCCGGCTGACGTCGAGTGGGCCAATGCGGTGATCTCCATGCACCACTTCCGGCGGCCTCATCGTCTCCCCCGGCTACACCGACCCCGTCAAGTTCGTCGACGGCAACCCCTACGGCACCTCCCACGTGGACACCCAGGGCAACCACCCCATCGGCGATCAGACCCGCGACGCCGTCGGCCACCAGGCCGAACGCGTGGTCCGGGTCGCGACCGCCCTCAAGGCAGGTCTCTGACGATCCTCATGCGGGTGTGCCTCGGCGGCCCTCGCCGGGGCACACCAGCTTTCCTTCCCAACTGGGTCTCATTCTGCGGGCCGCACACCAGGATGCATGTGCGCAGCGGCAGCGCCTGAAGCTGGTGGAGAGCTCGCCGACTTCGGCATCCGGCCCGACGGAGAGCGCCGAGATCACGGCATCGACTTCGTCACACCCCACCAACGCGGCCACGACTCCAACAGACACTCTCACTGGCCCCGAACCAAGGGAGAGTGATCCATGGAGCACAGGTCGACCCAGACCGCAGTGGGCCCGATGGTGATCGTCGCGATCGACCAGGGCGAGGAACACCCGTTGATCCACGACGAATTGGCCCACCGCATACTGCCGACCAGGATGAAGGCACTCGTGGCCCTCCCACACTGGCGCCTGGTGCGACGTTGGATGGTGGGAGCCATGGAGAAGAAGGCGCCCGGCATGTGGGCGAGCTTCCTGTGCAGGAAGCGGTACATCGACGACAAGTTGCTCGATGCCGTGGAGGAGGGCATCGACGCCACCGTCATCCTGGGAGCGGGCCTCGACACCCGGGCCTACCGGCTGTCTGCCCCGACCAAGGCTCCGGTCTACGAAGTCGACCTGCCGGACAACATCGAGCGCAAGCGGACCCTCTTGCACAAGCCGTACGGGAAGGCCCCCGACGGCGTCACCCTGGTGCCGGTCGACTTCGAGACCCAAGATCTCGCGAGCGCCCTCTCGGCCCAGGGCTACGGCAGCGACGCAAAGACCTTCTTCGTCCGGCAGGCGGTGACTCAGTACCTGACCGAGGACGGCGTGCGAAAGACCTTCGACTTCCTGGCCACGGCGCGCCCCGGCAGCGGTCTGGTCTTCACCCACCTCCGCAAGGACTTCCTGGACGGAACCGCTCTCTACCGCGCCGAGGCCCTCCACCAGCAGTACAAGGTGAAGCGTCGGCTGTGGCACTTCGGACTGAACCCCGATCAGATCCCCGCTTTCCTCGCCGAATACGGCTGGCGCGATGCCGAGCAGCCGAGCCCGCAGAAGTTCACCGACCGCTACGTCAAACCGGCCGACCGGAACCTGCAAGTCTCGGAATCGGAAGTTGAGCGATCGGTCTACGCCGAGAAGATCTGACGCTGCCGCCCCTTGGTACTCCGGCGGGAATGGTCAAGTCCCACTGGAGTACTCGCGCTGAGCATCACAGCCCCGCAGCAGTACTGAACCGAGCGCTGCCGACTTGATGCCGGCCGATCCGCATCACGGCACGCCGCCGATCAGGACCCTCGACTCGGATGGCGTCCGATTTATGGCTAAGCAAGGTCGACTTCGGCAAGATCGAAAACCTTCGCATCGCGCCATGCCGCGGGAGGGGGCGGCGGCATCCCGCCATGGCGCGAAACCGCCGCCCGCCCTCCGACCCAGCCTTTGCTTCACCTATCGAGATTCGATAGATTCCCATCGTAGCTCGATGAAAGGATGGGCCATGGGAAAGCTGACAGTGCGCGCGCTGCGCGCCGTGCTCGTGGTGGTGCTCACCGGCACCTTGTTCGTACAGGCATTGATGGTGTGGGCGTTGGTCAGCGGGAGTGACCCGGAGGACGGGTCGCTCCCGCTGACCCCGCTGCGCGTGATCACGATCCTGGGCATCGGGACGGCCCAGGTCGCCCTGGTCTGTGTATGGCGACTGGTGACGATGGTGCGACGCGGAACCGTGTTCTCCCACGCCGCCTTCCGGTACGTGGACGTCATCATCGGCGCGATCGTCACGGCTGCTCTCGTGTGGTTCGCGGTCACGGCCCTGAATGCGCCCGGCCAGCGGGACGACCCGGGCGTCACCCTCATCATGGGCGGGATTGGCGTGGCCATCCTGGGAGTCGCCCTCATCGTGCTCGTGCTGCGGATGCTGCTCGCCCAGGCCGTCGCCCGCGACGTGGAAGCGGCGCAGATGCAGGCCGAGTTGGACGAGGTGATCTGATGCCGATCGCCGTCGACATCGACGTGATGCTGGCCAGGCGGAAGATGTCCGTGGGCGAACTCGCAGACCGCGTAGGGATCACGCCCGCCAACCTGGCGGTACTCAAGAACGGCCGCGCCAAGGCGGTGCGCTTTGCGACGCTCGGCGCGCTCTGCGAGGTGCTCAAGTGCCAGCCCGGCGACCTGCTGCGCTGGGAGGCCGAGGACACCGCGGGCGAATGAACCGTGCCTGCCGACGCGCCCTCGCCGATTCCGCTCGCCTTTGACCAACTCCGCGAGCATCCCGGGGCCGTACCCGGGGAGATCCCGGGCCTGCTGGAGCCTCTGGCCGAGGTCCCCGACCCTCGCGATCCGACCGGCGTACGGCACGCTCTGGTCGTCATGCTTGCGCTGACCGCGTGCGCGGTTCTGGCCGGAGCGACCTCCCTGCCGGCGTGGGGTGAGTGGATCACCGACGCCCCGCAGTCCGTCCTGGAGCGTCTCGGCGTACGGACCGATCCGCTGTCCCCGAAGTGGTGCCTGCCGGCGGAGGCGACGGTACGTCGGCTGCTGGGCCGCATCGACGGCGACGCGTTGGACCGGGCGGTGGGCCGCTGGCTGGCCGACCGGCGCGCTGGGGCCGATGGCCGGCTGCACGCAGTGGCGGTCGACGGCAGGACCCTGCGCGGAGCGGCCAGGGCCACGGGCCGCAAAGTTCGTCTACTCGCCGCCTGCGACCACCTCGCCGGCCTGGTCCTGGCCCAACTCGACGTTGGCGAGAAGACCAACGAGATCCCCTGCTTCCGGCCGCTGCTGGAGACGCTCGCCGATCTGGCGAGCGTGGTCGTGACCAACGACGCCACGCACACCCAGCGCGAGCACGCCAGCTACCTGCTCGGCCGAGGCGCGCAGTACATCGTGATCGCGAAAGGGAACCAGAAGAAGCTCCACAAGCAGCTCAAGCCCCTTCCCTGGAAGCAGATCCCGCTGCAGGGCCGCGCCCACGACACCGGCCACGGCCGCGGTGGGATCCGGCTGTCGGCGTCCAACTTCCCGCGCCAGTACCTGCGCCACATCAACGCGGAGCTGTGGCTGGCCCAGCTGGGCTCCACGCACACCTGGGACGACCCGGCCACCTTCACCGAGGACACCACCTGGGCGATCGAAGCCCCCTGGGCTCCCTGAGACGTCGGACGCGGACCGGTCAGAGGCTTCCCAATGCCTCCAGCAGCCGGTCCACGTCCTCGACGCAGTTGTACGGCGCCAGCCCGAGGCGTACGCCGCCCACGTCCCCCAGTCCCAGCCGGCGCGCGGGCTCCATGGCGTAGAACGTGCCGGCGGGGGCGTCGATGCCCCGCTCTGCCAGGTACTTCGCCACGGCTGCCGGTTCATGGCCGGCCAGGGTCAACAGCAGGGTGGGGGTGCGCTGTTCGGCCCTGGAGTGGACGGTGAGGCCGCGGATGTCCGCCAGGCCTCCTTCGATGCGGCTCCGCAGGGTCTCCTCGTGGGATTCGAGCGCTGTGTAGGCGGCGAGCAGGCGTGCGCGGCGGGAGCCCGACGCCTGCGGTGACAGGGCCGCGAGGAAGTCCACGGCCGCGCGGGCCCCGGCCAGCAACTCGTAGGGCAGCGTGCCCAGTTCGAAGCGTTCGGGGACGGCGTCGGTCGAGGGTGCCAGCTTGTCGGGGTGCAGCGTCTCCAGCAGGTCCGGGCTGCTCGCCAGGACGCCGAGGTGCGGGCCGAGGAACTTGTACGGCGAGCAGACCAGGGTGTCCGCGCCCAGCGCGGTCAGGTCGACGGCCGCGTGCGCGGCGTAGTGCACGGCGTCGACGTGCAGCAGAGCCCCGGCCTGGTGGGCCAGGCCCGCGATGGCGGGGAGGTCGGGCCGGGTGCCGATGAGGTTGGACGCCGCGGTGACGGCGACCAGCCGGGTGTGCGGCGAGAGTGCGGCCGCGATGTGTTCGGGGTGGAGTTCGCCGGTGAGCGGGTCGAAATCGGCCCAGCGGACGGTGGCGCCGACCGCCTCGGCCGCCTGGACCCAGGGGCGGATGTTGGCATCGTGGTCGAGGCGGCTGACGACCACCTCGTCGCCAGTCCCCCAGGTCTTGGCGAGGGCGCGGGACAAGTCGTAGGTGAGCTGGGTGGCGCTGCGGCCGAACACGATGCCGCGCGGCTGCGCGCCGACCAGGTCGGCCAGTGCCTCGCGGGCGGCGGTGACGATCGCCTCCGCGTTGCGCTCGCCTTCGGTGACGAAGCCACGGTTGGCCAGGGGATGGGCCAGTGCGTCGACCATGGCGTCGATGACCGGCTGCGGGGTCTGGGTGCCGCCGGGTGCGTCGAAGCGGGCGGTGCCCGACTTCAGGGCGGGGATCTGCGCGCGGAGGGCGTCGACGTCGAGGGCCATGCGTACTCCAGTCGGGAGGGAGAGCGACAAAAGGGTGGGGCGGGGGCCGGTGTTTCACCGCCCATCCTGCCCGCGATCATCCGAACCTCCCTATGCATGTCCTGTCACAGAACTCGCATTCGGCTGACGTACGGTTGCCGGAAAAGTCCTGTGTTCGAAAGGGTGGGGATGACGGGGGATTTCCGGGGCGAGTTGGTGCGTGCGTTGCCCGGCACTTTGAGGGAGCACGCCGCTCGACTGGGAGGCAAGACCGCCTACCGGGATGCCCATCGGACCGTCACCTATGGGGAATTGGAGGAGCGGACCGGTCGGATCGCGGGGCATCTGGTTCAGCTCGGGGTGCGGCGTGGGGAGCGCGTCGCGATCCATCTGGGCAATCGGGTTGAGCTGGTGGAGTCCTGTCTGGGTGCGCTGCGAGCCGCGGCTGTCGGCGTGCTGATCAACCCCGGTGCGTCGGAAGAGGAGTTGGCGTACGCACTCGACGACTGCGGTGCGATGCTGGTCGTCACCGAGGAGGCGCTGCTGCCGGGAGTGGAGCGGCTCGCGGCGGGGCGACCCGGGTTGCGGGTGGTGGTCGTAGGACCGCGCGACTCGGATGCGGGTGCGGTCGCCTTTGAGGATCTGGCCGGCACGGATTCGGGTCTGCTGCCCCGGGACGACCTGGGGTTGGACGATCCGGCCTGGATCCTCTACACGTCGGGGACCACCGGCGAGGCCAAGGGTGTGGTCTCCACGCAGCGGTCCGCTCTGTGGTCGGTGGCGGGGGCGTATGTGCCGGCGTGGGGGCTGCGGGAGGCGGATCGGCTGTTGTGGCCCCTGCCGATGTTCCACTGTTACGCGCATTCCCTGTGTCTGTTGGGGGTGGTGTCGGTGGGTGCGAGCGCCCGTCTCCTGGAGCGGGGTGCGGACGTCGCCCAGGCTCTGACCGCCGAGCCGTTCACGCTGCTGGCCGGGGTGCCCGCCACCTACCGGCTGCTGCTGGAGTCCGTGCGTGGGACGGCCGCCCCTTTGTCCTCCTCGTTGCGCGCGTGTGTGACAGCGGGCTCGCCGTGTCCGCCCGGGCTGCGGGCCGAGGTCGAGGAGGTGTTGGGCGCTCCGCTGCTGGACGGCTACGGCTCCACGGAGACCTCCGGGAAGATCGCGGTCGATCTGCTCGACGAGTCCGGCGACAAGGCGGCCGGCGGTACTCCGCTGCCGGGGCTCGCGGTGCGGCTGGCCGATCCGTTCACCGGGGACGAGGTCGCCGACGGGGTCGAGGGGGAGATCTGGGTTCGCGGTCCCTCTGTGATGGCCGGCTATCACGAGCGGCCGCAGGCCACGGCGGAGGCCTTCACCGACGGCTGGTACCGGACCGGTGACCTCGGACGGCTCACGGCGCGGGGGCGGCTGAGGGTCACCGGCCGGGTGAAGGAACTGATCATCCGGGGCGGTGAGAACGTCAACCCGACCGAGGTGGAGCAGGTGTTGCTCGCCTGCCTCGGTGTCGCCGACGCGGCCGTCGTGGGCCGCCCGCACGACGTGCTCGGTGAGGTGCCAGTCGCCTTCGTGGTGCCCGGGCCCGACGGTGTCGACACCGCGCGGCTGATCGACGTCTGCCGGGAGCGGCTGTCCGGGTTCAAGGTGCCGGACGAGATCCACCAGACCGCGACCGTCCCGCGTACCGCCTCGGGGAAGATCGTCCGGCCTGCGCTCGCCGAACTGCTCGCCGAGCAGCTTGTCCGGCAGCGGGCGGATGCCTCGGCCGCGCTGGCCCGGCGGCTGGCGGCAGAGTCGGACGCGGTGCTGGAGCTGGTTCTCGAAGAGATCGCGCGCACGGCCGGGGTGCCCGCGCACGACCTCGATCCGGAGCGGCCGTTCACCGCGCTGGGGTTGACCTCGCTCGGCGGTGTGCTGCTGCGGGACCGGCTGGGCGCGGCGACCGGGCTCGACCTGCCCGCCACGCTCGTGTTCGACCACCCCACTCCCGCCGCCGCGGCGGACTGGTTGCGCCGGACGCTGGGCGGCGACTCCCGCCCCCGGCCCGCGCGCACGCCCGGCGAGGGCATGCACAGCGAGCGGGGAGAGCCGATCGCCATCGTGGCCATGGCCTGCCGCTATCCGGGCGGCGTCACCTCCCCCGAGGACCTGTGGCGGCTGCTCGTGGACGGCTCCGACGCGACCTCCGACTTCCCCGACGACCGCGGCTGGGACGTGGCCGGGCTGTACGACCCCGACCCGGACCGGACGGGTACCTCCGTCACCCGCAGGGGCGGATTCCTGCACTCGGCGGCCGACTTCGACGCCGCGTTCTTCGGCATGTCGCCCCGCGAGGCCCTGGCCACCGACCCGCAGCAGCGGCTGCTGCTGGAGACCGGATGGGAGCTGCTGGAGCGGGCGGGCCTCGATCCGGCCGGGCTGCGCGGTAGTGACACCGGTGTGTTCGTGGGCCTGATGCACACCGACTACGCGGGCCGTCTGCTGCACCGCGGCGGGCATGAGCTGGAGGCCCATCTCGCCCTCGGCTCGGCGCCCAGCGTGGCCTCGGGCCGGATCGCGTACACCCTGGGCCTGCGCGGGCCGGCCGTGACGCTGGACACCGCCTGTTCGTCGTCGCTGGTGGCGCTGCACGCCGCGGCTCGGAGTCTGCGCGAGGGCGAGTGCTCGCTCGCCGTCGCCGGCGGGGTGACGGTCATGGCGACGCCCGAGCCGTTCCTCGCGTTCAGCAGGCTGCGCGGACTGGCTCCCGACGGCCGGTGCAAGCCCTTCGCGGCGGCGGCCGACGGCACCGCCTGGGGCGAGGGCGTCGGCCTTCTCCTGCTAGAGCGCCTGTCCGACGCACGGCGGCACGGGCATCAGGTGCTCGCGGTGCTGCGCGGCTCGGCCGTCAACTCCGACGGTGCCTCCAACGGCCTTACCGCGCCCAACGGTCCGGCACAGCAGCGGGTCCTGCGTACGGCGCTCGCGGACGCGGGGCTGGCCGCGGCGGACATCGACGCGGTGGAGGCGCACGGCACGGGTACCGCGCTCGGCGACCCCATCGAGGCACAGGCCCTGCTCGCCGTCCACGAGGACCGCCCCGCCGAACGCCCGCTGTGGCTGGGTTCGTTGAAGTCCAACCTCGGGCACACACAGGCCGCTGCCGGAGTCGGCGGCGTCATCAAGACCGTACTGGCGATGCGGCACGGACTCCTGCCCAAAACCCTGCACGCCGACGAGCCCTCACCCCGGGTGAACTGGTCCTCCGGCGCCGTACGGCTGCTGACCCGGCAGCAGGAGTGGCCGCATGTGCCGGGACGGCCGCGTCGGGCCGGGGTGTCCGCGTTCGGGATCGGCGGGACCAACGCGCACGTCATCGTGGAAGAGGCCGAGGAGAGCGAAGAGGCCCGGGACAGGACAGTCGTACGGCCCCCTCGCCGGGCTGCGACACCTCCGCTGCTGTTGTCCGGCGCGAGCCCGGCCGGTCTGCGGGCCCAGGCCGCACAGGTTGCCGCCGTGCTGCGTGAGCGGGGCGAACTCGACCCGCTGGACGTGGCGTTCACCCATGCCACCGCCCGGGCCGCCCTCCCCCATCGGGCCGCCCTGCCGGCTGACGACCGCGAGCGTCTGCTCAACGCCCTGGAGTCCCTGGCGTCGTCCGCCGCTCCGCACCCGGCGGGCGCTGCTGGCCGGCTGACCCTGCTGTTCACCGGGCAAGGTGCCCAACGGCCCGGAATGGGAAGGGAGTTGCACGAGGTGTTCCCGGCCTTCGCGGTCGCCTTCGACGCCTTGTGCGCGCGCTTCGACGCCCATCTGGAGCGCCCGTTGCGCGCGGTCATGTGGGACGCCGGGCAGGAAGCGCTGTTGGACCGTACCGATTTCGCGCAGGCGGCCCTGTTCGTCTTCGAGGTGTCCCTGTTCAGACTCCTCCAATCATGGGGTGTACGGCCGGACTTCCTGGCCGGGCACTCCGTCGGCGAGCTGGCGGCGGCGCACGCCGCCGGGATCCTGTCCGAGGCGGACGCCGTCGAACTGGTGGCGGCGCGCGGGCGGTTGATGCGCGAACTGCCGCAGGGCGGTGCCATGGTGACGCTGGAGGCCACCGAGGCGGAGATCATGGACGAGCTGACCGCCGGTGTCTGCGTCGCGGCCGTGAACGGCCCGCGCGCGGTCGTCGTCTCCGGCCAGGAGGAGGCCGTCCTCGCCCTCGCCGAGCACTTCGCGTCGCTCGGGCGCCGTTCGACCCGGCTGCGGGTCAGCCATGCCTTCCACTCCGCGCTGATGGAGCCGATGCTCGCCGAGTTCGGGAACATCGCGGGCAAGGTGACCTACCGGGCGCCGCGCATTCCGGTGGTGTCCGGGCTGACGGGGCGTCAGGGTGTCGGCGATGAGCTGCGTTCGGCCGAGTACTGGGTGCGTCAGGTGCGTGAGGCCGTACGGTTCGGGGACGTCGTACGCCATCTGGTGGACGAGGGGCGGGTGACGGCGTTCGCCGAGATCGGCCCGGACGCGCAGCTCACCGCCCAGGCCGTCACTGCTCTGGCCGACGCGGGCGAGGGCCTGCTGTTCACGGCCGCGGCCCACCGGGGTGGCACCGAGACGGAGCCGCAGGCGCTGCTGTCCGCACTGGGTCGGCTCCACGTCCACGGCGTGTCGGTGGACTGGCCCCGGGCGTACGCCGACAGCGGCGCCCGGCGGGCCGACCTGCCGACCTACCCCTTCCAGCGCCAGCGTTACTGGCTGCCGGACACTCCCGTCGAACCAGTGGTCTCCGGCCATGCCATGCTGCGCCAGACCCTCACCGTGCCCGGCACGCAGCAGGTGCTGAGCAGCGGCTGGCTGTCGGGGGCGGCCCAGCCGTGGCTGCGCGACCACGTCATCGCCGGCCACACCCTCGTACCCGGCGCCGCCTTCTGCGACCTGGTCCTCCACGCGGACGACGCCTGCGGTCTCGACGTACTCGAAGACCTCGCCCTCCTGGCGCCGCTGCTCCTGCCGGCCGCCGACGCCGAACGCGTCCAGATCCAGGTGGCCTTGGGCGAGCCGGACGCCACCGGGCGCCGCAGCGCGGACGTGTACGCCCGACCGGAGTCGTCCGGCGCACTCGGCTCCTGGACCCACCATGCGACCGGACGGCTCGGCCCGGCCGTCCCGGGAGAGCGGGACCGGGCGGCTTCACCGGCCGCGTGGCCGCCGCCGGATGCCACACCCGTCGATGTCACCGGCGCCTACGAGCGGTTGGCCGCCGCCCAGCACGCCTACGGGCTGGCGTTCCGGGGCGTGAGCGCCCTGTGGCGGCGGGGAGAGGGGCTGTTCGCCGAAGTCGGCCCGGTGTCGGACGCACAGGCCCGGCAGTTCTCCCTCCATCCGGCGCTGCTGGACGCCGCCCTGCACGCCGGGCTGCTCGCCGAACCGCCCACCGGCCAGGCGAGGATGCCCTTCGCCTGGAGCGGGATGAAGCTGTACGCCACCGGTGCCACGGCGCTGCGCGTCCGCATCGAAACCACCGGGGCGCACACCGTCGCCGTGGACCTCGCCACCCCCACGGGCACGCCAGTGGCCCGACTGGAATCCATGACCACTCGTCCGCTCCCGGACCCGGGAGCAGGCGCCACCGTGGCCCGAGACCTGTACCGACTGGATTGGACCGCTATCCCGACGCCGGACGAAGTGTCCGAGTCGAAGGTGGAGTGGTCCCACCTGATGGTGGTGCAGCCCGACGACCTCGGCCTGAGTGCCGTACTCCCCCTGCCACCGGCGGACACGCCTGCCTCGGAGACGGTCGTGGCCTCGCTGACCACGGACGGCGTCGACGGCGCCGAACCGGCCGCCGCAGCGCACGCCCTGGCCGCACGCGCCGTGGAACTGCTGCGCACGCGGCTCGCCGGTCCGGGCAGGCTGGTCGTGGTGACGCGTGATGCCGCCGCCGAGGTGCCCGATCTGCCCGCCGCCATGGTGTGGGGTCTGCTGCGGGCCGCGCAGGCGGAGTACCCCGGGCGCCTGATTCTCGTGGATGTGGACGGGCGGCCCGAGTCGCTACGACTCCTGCCTGCGGCCCTCGCCACCGGCGAGCCCCAACTGTCCATCCGTGACGGCGTGTTGAGTGTCCCCCGACTGACACCCACGGCCGGTCCGACGACCGGTGGCACGCTCGGCACGGGCACCGTCCTGATCACCGGCGGCACCGGATCCCTGGGCACACGCCTGGCCCGGCATCTCGTCTCCCGGCACGGGGTCCGGCATCTCGTGCTCGCCAGTCGGCGTGGACCACAGGCGCCGGGCGGGCAGCAGCTCAGGGCCGAGCTCGAACAGGCGGGAGCCCAGGTCGACCTGGTGGCCTGCGACACCGCCGACCGGGGCCAACTGGCCTCCCTCGTCAAGGAATTCGGGCACGGCCTCACGGCCGTAGTGCACGCGGCCGGCGTACTGGATGACGGGGTCCTGGAGGCGATGACGCCCCAGCGGCTGGCGACGGTCCTGCGGCCGAAGGCCGACGCGGCCTGGGATCTGCACGAACTGACCAAGGACCTCCCGCTGACGCACTTCGTCCTGTTCTCCTCGGCGGCCGGCCTGCTCGGCAACCCCGGCCAGGCCAACTACGCGGCGGCGAACTCCTTCCTGGACGCCCTCGCCCGGCATCGCGCCGCGCTCGGGCTGCCCGCGCTGTCCCTGGTGTGGGGACCCTGGGCGGATCCAGACGGAATGGCGGCCCGTACCGAGCGGATCCAGACCGGTGCGGTGCGCGCGGTGTCTCCCGAGCAGGGACTGGCCCTGTTCGACGCCGCGTTGGCCGACGGCGAGGCCGTCCTGGCGCCGCTGCCCCTGGACCGCACGCCCGGCTCACTGACGGCCGGGACGCCGATTCCGCCGCCGCTGCGCGGCCTGCTGCGTCAGGCCCGGCCGACCGCGTCGCCCGGATCCCCCGGGGACGACCACCCCGACAACGCCGCCGGGGCCTGGCTGGACCGGCTCGCGCCGCTGCCCGTGCCCGAACGGGCGCCCGCCCTGCTGGAGTTGGTCCGCGCCGAGGTCGCGGCCGTGCTCGGGCACCCGGACGCGAACGCCGTCGACCGCGGCTTCCCCGAACTGGGCCTCGACTCGCTGATGAGCGTGCTGCTGCGCAATCGGCTCAGCCTCCTGACCGGCCTGCCGCTGGCGGCGACCCTCGCCTATGACCGACCGAGCGCGCAGGAACTCACAGAGCACCTGTACGAGGAGTTGAGCGCCGTCCTGCCGACGGAAGCCGCCTACTCCCGGGCGACCACGACCAAGACGGCGCCCACTCCCCCGACGACGCCCGTCGAGAGTGTGGCTTCCCTGCCCGGCACACGCCGCCACCGCGTCGGCCAGTCCTTGCCCGCCCTCTACCGCCGGGTCTGCCAAACCGGCGACGTGATCTCGGCGATGCACATGGTGGCGACCGCATCCCTCGCCGCGCCCACCTTCGGCCCCGACGCAGCCGCCGGGCACACGGTGGCGCCACTGACGCTGGCCAGGGGCGCGAGCGGCCCGGCGCTCGTCTGCGTTCCGGGTTTCGCCACCACCCTCGGCAGACCCTGGCACGCCGGACTCGCACCCGGCTTCGACGGCGAACGGGACGTCCTCGAACTGCGCCACCCCGGTATCGACCACGGCGACGCGGTGCCACGAGACCTCGACACCTTCGCCGAGCTGCACGCCTCGACCGTGCGACAGCAGCTCGGCGAGCGTCCGTACGTCGTCGTGGGCCACTCCATGGGTGGCACGGCCGCCCACGCCCTCACCACGCGTCTCGCGGCGGACGACACGCCCCCCGCCGGGCTCGTCCTGATCGACTCGTACCACATCACCCCTGCCCGGGAAGCCGAACCATGGCTGCTGGCCCTGCCCGCCCTGTCGGTCGGCGACCACTTCGACACCGTGGTCGATGACCTCACCCTGCTGGCTCTGGGGGCCTACACCCGGATGTTCCGCGGCTGGGAGCCACAACCCACCGATGTCCCCACCCTCTTGATCCGTGCCACCCAGCCGCTGCCCGACATGCCGCAGGAGTGGAAGTCGTCCTGGCCAACCCCCCACGACACGACGGCCGTTCCCGGTACTCACCTCAGCGTCCTCGACGACCACGCCCCCACGACCGTAGAGGCCATCCGCGCCTGGACGGCAACGCTCGGCTAGGCGCAGGCCGCGCAGCCCACCCCCGTCACGCCGCGACGGCTACCCGGTCCCAGAACCAGTACAGGCTGACGATCACGATGGGCGCGGTCAGCGCGGGCAGGGCCCAGCGGTGTGCGGGGGTGCGGCGCAGGAGGAGGAGCAGCGGGAACACCACGGCGATGATGCCCAACTGCACTGCCTCGATACCGACGTTGAAGCTGAGCAGCGACAGCAGGAGTTCCCAGGACCAGCTGTCGTCGATGCCGAGCGCGCCCGCGAAGCCCAGACCGTGTACGAGACCGAAGACGAAGACGGTCGGCAGCCGCCAGCGTTCGGTGCCTTCGCGGTCGCGCAGTACGAGGTTGGCGAGCGCCACGGCGGCGATGGAGGCCGCGATGACCGGCTCCACCAGTGAGGCTGGCACGTTGACGGCGCCCGTGGCCGCCAGCAGGAACGTCACGCTGTGCGCGGCGGTGAACGCGGTCGCCGTCCTGACGACGTCGCGCAGGCCGCGGGCGCCGATGAGCAACGACAGCAGGAAGAGGATGTGGTCCAGGCCGAACAGCAGGTGTTCCGCGCCGAGCACGAAGAACTCCGCGATCTGGTGGGACTCGTGGTGCCCGCCGGCTTCGAGGGTGGGCTCGGCGGCCGTCAGCACCTGGGAACCCCGCCGGCCGTCGATGTCGTAGTGAACGATCGTCTCGGTGCTGTGGACGAAGCTCTCGCCGTCGGGGAACAGGGCGCTGGAAACTGTGTAACTGCCCTCGGCCGCCGGGCAGTTGTAAGCCAGGACGAGGACGGCGAACGGCCGGGTGCCCCGGGTGCGGACGTCCGCGGCACTGGTGTTGCGTGGTGTGCAGGCGGTGCCGTCGCGGGCGATCTCGAAGCGTCCGGTGACGTATTCGGTGACCGCGTCGGCGTTGGTCTTGAGTTGGTGGAGCTGCGCGGTGCGGCCCTTCGCCTCGTATGCCTCGGCGTAGAGCCAGGCCGACTTCATCAGCAGGTCGTATTCGAGGTCGAGGGTCGCCTCGACGTGGTCCTCGGTGCCCTGTACCTCGACGTAGGCGGTGGATGTCGCGTCGTGGGCGACCGCGGGTGCCGGATGGACGAGTACGGCGAAGAGGACCGCGACGGTGGTCAGGAGCGCCGCGCGAAGCCGGCCGGGGCGCGGCCGTGGCGGTCGGGTTGAGGGATCGGGCATGGAGGTCCCGGTTCTCGTGGGCGAGTTGGTGGAGTTCGGTGGGCCCGCCGTCCCGGGCCGGTCAGGGCCGGGACGGCGGGCGTGGTTGCCGGAGTGTGCTGCTACCGGCGGGTCAACTGGTCATCGGCTGGCGGTGGTTGGCGTGAACCACGGGTAGTAGGGGCTGTCGGGGTCCCAGGTGCCGGGGCGGCCGTCGGCGTCCTTGGTCACGAAGACGCTCGGCTCGGAGGCGGTGACGCCGCCGCCGGTGGAGCGGGCCGTGACGAACCACGCGTGGGTCGTGCCGGGCTTGAGGCCCTTCCAGGTCACCGAGGCCACCTCGCCGGAGTCGACCTTCGTCCTGCCGATGACGTCCACGGGGTTGTAGAGCGCCAACGAGTCGGTCCGGAAGGTCGTTTCGCGGGTGGTGAGGTCGACGGGGAGGACCATGTTGTCCTCGGTGCCGTCGTAGCGGTGGAGGGTGTCGTACTCGGTGGCGCCGAACTCGTCGAGCAGCGGCGAGTAGGTGTCGACGGTCAACTCGGAGCGGTCGACGTCGAATTGGAGCATCCGGAAGAAGCTCGCGCCGAACTGGAGTTGGGTGTCGGGCTGGTAGCCGCCGATCTCCGTGAGCCCGAGGCGGTCCGCGGAGACCGTGTAGAACTGGTAGTCCGCGAGCAGCTCGACGACGTCGTGGGAGATCTCGCCGACCTTCGGCTTCACGTTGGTGCCGACGCCGTGTTCGTGGCCGGCGAGGATCAGGAACACGTTCGGGTTGTCCTGGACCACCTTCTTGTACAGCATCGAGCCGTCGGGCGCGGAGAACGTGGCGCCGCGTCCATCGGGGTTGCCGCTCGGTGCGAGGTAGTCGTGCGAGAGCAGGATGCCGTTGCGGTCGGGGTAGCGCTTGAAGACCGAGTCGGCCCATTCGGCCTCCTCGCGCGTCACCCCGTACGACAGGCCGACCACGACGAAGTCGACGCCGCCGGCGGAGAACAGGTCGTAGTGGTTCTGGTTGTCGCCCTCGCGCCACGGGCCGCCGTACTCGGCGTGCTCCCAGCCCTGCGAGAGCGCCTGGTAGCGGTCAGGGCCGTAGTACTGGTTGTAGATCGCGTCCGGGCCGTTCTCGGTGCCCGACTGGTTGTCGTGGTTGCCCGCGATCACACCGTTGGGTACGCCCGCGTTGTCGAGGATCTTCTGCTGCTTCGAGGACACCTCGAACTCACCGACGGCCTGCTGCTGCGCGGCCTCGTCGGCGGGCTTGCGGATGTTGTTCTCGATGATGTCGCCGGTGTGGGCGACGTAGGCGATCTTCCGCTCGTCCTTGTTGGCGGCGACCCAGCGCGTGACATCGCCGTACGCCTTCTCCCAGACCGCGCGCTCCTCGGCCGTCTCCTGTTCCACCGCGCCCTCGGAGAGGTACTGCGTGTCGGTGTAGTGGACGATCGAGAAGTCGTACGAGGAGGGGTCGGCGAACTGGTTCGGGTCGCCGGCGTCGATGTCGTCGGCGAAGGGGTCCTCGCCGGTCACCATGGCGTGGACGCGCTGGTGGTCGACGTACTTGGGGTCGACGACGACGGTCAGCACGGTGTTGCCCTCGGCGGCGCCGCGGGCGCCGGTCAGGACGTCCCACTTCTTCGTCCCGGTGTTCCACACGCGCAGCGCGGCGAGCCGTTCGGGGTCGATGACGCCCTCCCAGCGCAGCACCGGCGCGTCGACGTGGCCCTTCACCTGGATGTCGAAGCGCTGGAAGGTGACGTCCTCGGCGGCGGGCGCGTCGAGCGTCTTGCCGTCGGCGGGGGCGAGGCCGGTGGGCCTGACCTTCTTCTCGCCCCTGACCTTGAGCGTGGTGGGGACGGACGTGGCGGTGCCCTCGTAGACCTGGTTCGGGGTGAGGATCTCGGCCTCGGAGAACGTGGCGCTGACCGGGCCGCCGTCGGGTTCGGCAACCTTCGCCGAGAGGGTCACGTCGCGGCCCGCGTCGGTCGTGCCGGAGGCCGGGGTGAGGTCGGCGGGGGTGTCGGGGATGCCGGCGGAGGTGAACTTCACCTCGCGGGCGCCGGTGTTGGCGAGGCCGTCGGTGCCGGACACCGACAGCGTGTGCTCGCCGGCCGACAGTCCGGGGCCGACGGCGGCGCCGAGTTGGATCGGGGTGCCGTCGAGCTTGACGTCGGGTCCGCTGACCACGCCGGAGAGGTCCTCCAGGCGGACGTCGAGGACGACCGACGCGGTGATCTTCTGGCCGGCGGCCGGGGTGCTGGCGGCGACCGCGGGTGCGGAGTTGTCGGTGACCAGGACGCGGGTCGCGGTCTTGTCGGTCCTCGATGTGGCGGCCAAGGTGTGCTTGCCGTCGTCGAGCCCGCTCGTGTCGAGGTCGGCGCGCAGGCCCTGGGCCGGGCCGTCGACGTAGAACTCCAGGTCGATCTCCGTCAACGGGTTGACGTTGTCACCGCAGTTGCCGTCGCCGAGGCTGTACGACCCCTTGAGCATCCGGCCGGTGGCGGTGCCGTTCGCCGGGGTGAGGGTGATGCCGGAGAGGGCGAAGTCGTCGTGGTTGTCGCCGCACGACGTCGGGTACGTGCCGGTGACGAAGTCGATGGTGTTCCAGCCGGGGACGAGCCACTCGTTGGGGAAGGTCAGGTTGACCTGGCGGCTGACGAAGTCGCTGTCGAGCAGCTGCTTCTGTCCGTTGACCAGGATGTGGTTCTGGTAGCGGGCCTCGATCGAGTTGGTGCCCACGGTGAAGCCGAGGGTCGCGTTCCCGGAGCCGAGGGTGTCGGAGACATGCACGGCCGGGGCGTCGATCGTGTAGTGCAGGTCCACTTCGCGCAGGCGGGCGTCGCTGGTGCCGCAACTGCCGTCGCCCATGGCGTACGAGGCCGCGATGTCGTGGCCCGTGACGGTGCCGCCGTCGAAGGTGAGGGCGAGGTTCGCGATGTCGAAGTCGTCGCGGTTGTTGCCGCACGTCTCCTTGTACGGGCCGGTGACGACCTTGATGGTGTTGTCGCCGGGGACCAGGTGGCGGGCCGGGATCACGATGTCGACGCGCTGGCTCACCCAGGTGCCGCCCAGGTCGATGCGCTTGCCGTTGACCAGCAGGTAGTTGTCGTACTTGTCGTCGATCGAGTTCGACCCGACGTCGAAGGAGAACGTCGCCGCACTGTTGCCGAGGTGCGCCTTGGTGAGGGGCGCCGCGCCGTCCACGGTCAGCGACTCGACACCGCCCTCGGTACCCGCGGGGAAGGTCGCGAACACCGGCTGCGGGCCCTTCACCAGGGTGCCGTCCTTGGGCATGAGCCGGGGCGCGCCCGCTGGGGCGTTGTTCACCGTCACGGTGTTCTCGACGGTCTTGCCCGAGGTGGTCGTCGCGGTGAGGGCGTGCTCGCCGTTGGTGAACTTCGCGGTGTCCAGGGCGGCTTCGAGGCCCGTGGTTCCCTGGGGGTCGCCGAGGACGAAGAAGGTGAGCGTCGCCTTCGTCAGCAGTGAGGTGTTGGTGCCGCAGCTGCCGTCGCCGAAGGAGTACGTGTACTCGTTCTCCTCGCCGTCCGCGACCTCGCCGAGCAGCTCCAGGGTGATGTCGGAGAGGACGAAGTCGTCGTAGTTGGTGCCGCAGGCGCTGTCGACCGTGCCGGCGAGGATCTCGATGCTGTTCTCGCCCTTGACCAGGTGCTCGTTCGGGATCTCGATGGTGCCCCGCTCGTTGACGAGGTCGCCGATGTCGGCCCGGTAGTCGCCGTTGACCAGCACGTGGTTGTGGTAGCGGGCCTCCGTCGAGTTCGACCCGACGTCGAAGCTGAGCCGGGACACCCCGACCGTCCGCTCGGCGTCGACCGCCTGCCCGTCGACCGAGAGTTCCGTGACGGAGTCACCGGCCAGGGTCGGCGTGGCCTCGATCTGTTCCGTGCCCTCCAGATACGCCCCGTCGCCGGGGGTGAGCGTCGGCAGACTCGTGCTGTCCGCCGACTCGCTCAGCGCCGGTGTATCGGCGTCGGCGTAGGCCGTCGTCAGGTTCCCGCTGACGAGGAGCAGAGCGGCGAGAGCCGCCCCCGCGAGCCGTCGTCCGCCTGAACCGCCACCCGGCCGTCTTCGCCCCTGAGTTGACCCCATCAGCAGTCGCCCCTCCCGATCGCCGCAAACCGACGGGCACGCAGTGACGACGCGATGCACGACATGCCCATGACGGATCCTGGGCAGCGCGGATGAACGGAGTGAAATCTTCCGTCAACCATCAGGAGAAGGAGACCTCGCCGAGAACAGGGCCAGATATTGGTATGGACCTGCCAAGGGTCACCCGCTATTCTCGTTCACGCAGCTCTGAGAGCGCTCTCACTTGCCCTTCGCCCCACTCACCGATCACCGGATCGACGAAAGGCAACTCCCTTGAGACGCAGAACAGTTCTCCATGCCGCGCTGTCCACCGGCCTCCTCATGAGCGCCGCGGCCACCGGGCTCACCGAAGCCGCCGCCGACGACACGTCCCTCGCCCCTGCCTCCGCTTCGCAGGCACCGGCCTCCCCCGCGCTGATCGCCGGTATGCAGCGCGACCTCGGCCTCACCAAGAACGAGGCGATCACCCGACTCACCGAAGAGTCGACGGCACGCAACGTCGAACGCGCCGCCCGGCGTGCCGCCGGCTCCTCGTACGGCGGCTCGTGGTTCGACGCGAAGAGCGGACGGCTCGTCGTGGCCCTCACCGATGCCACTCGTCGCGATGCCGTCGAGGCCAAGGGTGCACGAGTCGCCCTCGTCGAGCACAGCGAGCGTCAGCTCGACGCCACGATGGCCCGCGTCGACGCGCTCAACGCCCCCGACGGTGTGGGCAGTTGGCACGTCGACCCCAAGTCCAGCACGGTCGTCGTCAATGTGGTCTCCACGCACAAGGACGACAACGATGTCCGGGACTTTGTCGCCCGCGCACGCAAGGCCGGTCCCGTCAGCGTGCGGGAGACGAAGGAGGTTCCTAGCACGTTCGCCGCGGGCACGGTGGGCGGCGACCCCTACTACACGGGCAACGTCCGCTGCTCCATAGGGTTCTCCGTGTACGGCGGCTTCGTCACCGCGGGCCACTGCGGACAGCCCAGCGCCGCGGTGTACGGCTGGGACGGCAGCTATGTCGGCAACTTCCAGGGCTCCTCGTTCCCCGACAACGACTACGCCTGGGTCAACGTCGGCAGCGGCTGGTGGACGGTACCGGTCGTGCTCGGCTGGGGCACCGTCTCCGACCAACTCGTCCGCGGCTCGGGCGAGGCGCCGATCGGGGCGTCGATCTGCCGGTCCGGTTCGACCACGCACTGGCACTGCGGCACGGTCCTCGCCAAGAACGAGACGGTCAACTACAGCCAGGGCGCGGTCTATCAGATGACCAAGACCAGCGTCTGCGCCGAACCCGGCGACTCGGGGGGCTCGTTCATCAGCGGCGACCAGGCACAGGGCGTCACCTCGGGCGGCTGGGGCAACTGCAGCAGCGGAGGCGAAACCTGGTACCAGCCGATCAACGAGATCCTCAACCGCTACGGGCTCACACTCCACACGGCGTGACCCCATCGCACCGGCCCGCCCCCTCGCGGGCCGGTGCGACGTCAGGTGAGCGGCACGGGGACGCGGTGGTCGGGGCGGCCGTCCTTGGCGAGGATCCAGTGCGAGTCGGCCGTGGCCCGGTAGAGCCGTATCCCCGCGCTCGGCCCGATGTCCTGGCTCGTCCAGGCCCGGCCTCCGTGGGCCAGCGAGCGGCGGGAGAACGCCTCGATCCCCCGACGGGCGCTCTCACCACCCTCCATGAGCTTCGCGACGGCGTGCATGTACACGCCTTGTCCGGTGCCGATCGCCGCCTGCGAGTCGAAGACCACGATGCCGACCTCGGGGCGTACGGCGATGTTGTGCGAGTGCGTGGCGTGGGGCGAGGAGACCCAGAAGAACTCGGTGAAGTCGATGTGCGCGAAGTAGACGGGCGAGCCCCATGGTCGTCCCGCCGCGTCGGCGGTGGACAGGACGAGGTAACGGCCGGCCTCGATGATCTCCCGTACGGTCCGCGCGGCGGGTCCACCGGCGTTCATGTCAGCCCACCCTGCGGTAGGTGAGGGCGAAGTCGTGCTCCCATGCGCCGCCGTCGTGGCCCATTTCCCAGGCACCGGTGATGGTGTTCGCGTCCTCGCTGAACGTGCCGACGAAACGCTGCCGGAAGTCCAGGGGCGTGAAGTCGGACGACTCCCGCGTGAGCGTCCACACACGCTTGGTGAGGCTCATCGCGTACAGGCGCGCCACGCCGCGGGAGTCGTAGTAGTGCTGGGTGTACGCGCCGGTCTTCGGATCCGCCCCGACGATCATCAGGCTGTCGGGTACCTCGGGGATCGGGATCTCGGTGCGCTGGAGCAGAAACCGCCGGCCCAAGGCCCACTCGAACCGGCTGCGCGCCCTGAGCCCGTCCCCGGCCACGTCGGACGGTCCCGGCCCGTCCCCGGGAAAGCGGGCTTCCACGGCCCACTCACCGACGAAGACGTCCAGGCGGGCCAGCATCTCTTCCCGCTCTTCGGTGTCGGTCACGACGACCACTCCGCTCTCACGTCACGGTTGCGTTCCTCTCATGGATACAGACCGCGACGGGCGGGCGGACTCATCGCTCAGAGGGTGTTTTTGCGGTCTGGGTGCAGAGCACGACCGGCTCGCCGCGAATTGCGTCGGCGAGTCGGTCGAGTGCCGCTGCTCACGCCTCGGTGGCCGGTTTGAAAGACGGGGTCAGAAGCCGCACGGCCAGAGATAGTCGTACGGATACGGATTGAACGAATATGGCACATTGTCGGCGGGGATGTACTCCCTCGAAGTTCCGTCCGCGCTCGTGAAAAATGCGTAAGCGTCACCGGTTTGGTTGTTGGTGACGCCGCCGGCGTCGATGAAGGCACCCAGCGTCCGCTCGCTGCAATAGTAGAGCTCGAAAACGGCGTGCTTGCCGTCGCCCTGTCCAACCGCGATGCACAGATACCCGCTCGGGCAGTTGTTCAGACGGGAGCTCCGCTGGGCGTTGGTCTGGTTCCTGTAGACGTGCTCTGCGGGAAGCGAGTTGGTGTAGAGGGGGGACACGGTGGGCGTCCAGGCAGCTATCCCGATGTCGCCTGCGGGTGAAGATGACTCTCTTGTCGCTGCGGCCGCGGTTGACAACTGGGCTGTCAACGTCATGGCCGCGAGCAGGAAAATCGCAGCCATGAGCGCCAGCACCCCCTTCCGTGCAAGGCGGTGTCCATCCGTGAGAACTGTCATCTCTATCGCTCCTCTGCCGATTTGCCAATGGATGGTGTGCCTTACTCCGTCAGCACTCCCGTAGGCCATCGATCTTGTTCGTGACGTTCTCGATGTAGTAGCTCGCCATCACTCCCCCATAGCTGCGGGGAGTGATGACCCATAGCCAGTAGGGGTTTCCTCCGACGGTCTGGCCCAGCTGCTGGCAGTAGACGTAGACCGAATCCGTGGACGAGACCGTGTCCGCCACGTGGGGGCAGTTGGTGACCGACGGGTATTCGGTGCACTGCCACGGGGTTTGTTCGCGGACGTTCACGTTGTTCGCCCACACCCCGTAGTAGCCCTCCCCGTGGCCGTCCGCATGGGCCACGCCGGCCGTCGACAGGCCCGCGCCCGCCGCGGCCAGCACCACGGCGCTCGCGGTCGCCGCGGTTCTGACGGTGAGGCTGCGGCCGACCGATCGAAGCGCGGCCGCCCTGTGTGTGTCCGACACTCGAATTCCCCCTCAGAGATCCCTGTCCGCCACCTCGATGGCGCCCTGCGGATCCGAGACCCTGTTGTACGTCATGGAGACCGTGTAGCCACTGTCGTGGTAGCCGCCGGGCGCCCAGCCGTCCCACGGGCTGTCTCCCGCAGGGGCTGCCGCCGCCGTACCGGCTCCGGCCAGCAGGCCGCCGATCGCCAGTACCCCGGCCGCGAGTGCGGCTGCCAGCTTCTTGCGCGTCATCTGCGTCATCCCCCATCTGCTCGTGCGGTGCGTGCGCTCATGCTGTCGTCCGTCGCCGCGCTGCCGCCACACGTTGAAAACCTGCTCTAAACGTCGGGCGGAGTGCCCCGTGGGCTCTCGAGGAGGGCGAGCCCGGCGGGTGTGATCGTGTGCAGGACGTACTTGCTGCGGCGCACGCTCAGCAGCAGGCCGGCCCGGCGCAGCACGGCGGCGTGATAGCTCGCGGCCGCACCGGAGATGCCGAACCGCTCGGCGAGTTCGCCGGTCGTGCGGCCGGTCACGACGTCCTCCAGGATCGCGGCTCGGGTGCGGCCGATGAGGGCGCCCAGTTCGGCGCCGCGTTGCGTGCCGGGGTGGTCAGGATCCCGGTCGCGGGCCCAGCCGAGGGTGTGCTGGATCGGATAGACCAGTACCGGCGGCAGCTCGGGATCGGCGAGGGTGACGGCTCTGCGGGAGCAGAAGAAGGACGGCTGAAGCAGCAAACCCCGTCCGCCGAGCCGCAGTTCGCGGTCGATCGGGTAGTCGGCCTCCAGCACGGGCGGCTGCCAGCGCAGTACGGGCCGCAGGCTCGCCAGGAGCCCTTCGGTTCCGCCTTCCAGTACGGCTCGGGCGCGGACTGCGCGGTCGGCGTCCACCTGCCCCCGGATGTGCCGTCGAAAGGGAGCGATCGCATGACGGTGGTAGGAGCGCAGGGCATCTCCCAAGCGGCGCAGGGCGGCGGGGTCGCCGTCGGCCAGGGTCCGGGAGCCG
The DNA here is from genome assembly GCF_058544905.1 of Streptomyces sp. JLBG701. Classification (NCBI taxonomy): domain Bacteria; kingdom Bacillati; phylum Actinomycetota; class Actinomycetes; order Kitasatosporales; family Streptomycetaceae; genus Streptomyces; species Streptomyces sp. JLBG701. The sequence continues at coordinate 10,641,111 of NZ_CM178588.1, read as the reverse complement.
ACGCGTAAGAGGTGTAATCGGCCCGGGGTGAGGGCGAGTCGGGTCAGATCGCCTCGCAGGACGGACCGGGGTGTGCTGAGTACGGTCTCGACCGCGTCGGCCAGGTCGACGGTGCCGCCCAGGTCGGGGGTGAGGAAGTCGGGTGAGTAGCCGCGTGGCGGCAGCAGGGCGGCGAGCATGCGGTGGGTCGGGGGCAGCCGGCGCCGGACGATGCGTCGCCACTCGCCGAAGGCCAGGGGGTTCTCCTCCGTGATCAGGATCTGGAAGCTGTTGGTGATCTCCCACAGGGGGTCGGGGGCGGCGGCGACACGGACGCGCGCGATGTCTTCGGTGGTGAAGTGCACTCGCAGCATGGGATCTCCGATGGTGGTCGGTCATCGGTGAGCGGCGGTGGACCGGTCGGGCGCGCCGGCCGGCCTACGACGAGCCCTGCCGCCCGGGACACACCGGCTGCTCTTCTCCGGTGAACCCAGCCTGCCCGCAACGGCGTTCAAGGACATCGCACGCGTGGAGACGGCCGTGCTGCTCCGCCGGGAGTAGCGCCGCTCCCCGACGGCCGCCGTAGCGATCCGTCGGGGAGACTGCGGGGCTGTGGGCGCTCGGTCGCTCACGGCAGGAAGACCAGTTGGACGGCGACGCACACATCGATGACACCGCACCACTCGGCGAACGTACGCGAGACGATTCCGTCGAGTCGGTCGAGCCTGAGGTGCGCGAAGTCCCACACGCCGTGGAAGAACCAGCCGGCCGCCACCAGCCAGCGGCCCACCTCGGGGTCCAGGACCAGCCCCAGCACGGCGAGCGCGCAGAACACGAGCGCCCCCACGGTCTGGATCCGGAAGACCGTCCGCCCGTGCGGAGTGCCCCGGAGGGCTCCGAAGACCAGGAAGGCCAGCGCGAGGGCGATCAGGGTCTCGGACTGGGAGACCAGGTCCTGCGCCCGCAGAGCGACCATGAGCACCAGGCCCACTCCGAGGGCGGGCCAAGTCAACCGGGGCTTACCGAGTTGATGGACGATCAGGTAGAGCAACGGCAGCAGCGGCAGGGCCTCACCGAAGGCCTCGACCGATCCGTCCACGTCCCCCGATCCGCCTGCGATCACGCCCACGATGGAGAGCGTGAGCGCGAGGATCGTGGGCCAGCGCCGGATCAGGAACTGGGCCGGGGAGCGGTCTTCGGGTGTTGCTTTTTCAGGTGTCGCGGCAGTCATGACGTACCTCCTGGGCACGGTTGTGCGAGAGCGGTGCGGTGTGCGGAATGAGGGATGCGGGTCGGCCAGGAAAGCGGCGCGGATCAGCCGCCGTACGCGCTCGGGCGGCGGAGCATGACGAGGAGCATGAGCGGGAGCATCGCGAGGTGCTCGAAGGCGATCATCGACTCGACGTCGACGACGCCCAGCCAGAGCAGCGGGATCAGTGCGAGTGCGGGCGCGAACATCGCGCCGCTCATCTCCAGGCAGTCCGCCCAGCGGTGACCGCGGTGGCGCATCCAGACGACCATGGCGACGGACATGTCGAAGGCCATTTCCAGGGACGTCAGTTCCGGGTGGAGTGGCGCGGAGAACTCCACTCCCGCGAGTGCCAGGACGCCGCGCGTCGCCGAGCCGAGGACCAGCATTCCCACGGCCATCGCGACGAGCATCTCCAGGTAGTGGCGGGCGAAGTGCCACCGGCGGTGCGCCGTTGTGCCGCGGCCGGGCGTGGTGTCCGTGGCCGGGGTGCGGGACGTCTCGTTCTGTACGTGCATGACGGTGCTCCTCCATACGGGGGTGGGGTACTTCTCACGCCCTCCACACTGCCGACGGGCGCGGACCGCCCGTAGTGTCGAAGTGGCATGTGTGCGCGTGGAGTTGTCACCGCCCCGGCATGACATCTGTCATGGCGAAAGCAGTGGTTCGGCACTCGGTCCGGCCGTTCCTCCGCTGCGACAATGACCGGATGCGTGACAAGCCGGACGAGCGCGGGGCGGCGGGGCTGAGCAGCCTGCGCCGCTACACGTGGTGGGCCGTGCCCGGCACCACCGCGTTCGTTCTCGTCCTCCTGATCGGCGACTGGATCCTGGACGGCGACTGGCCGTTGTGGACCCGGGCCCTCGGTGCGCCCGCCCTGGTGGTCGAGACGTTGGCGAGCGTGGTGCTGCTCAGCAGGCGGCTGGAACCTGCGTCGGTGGCCCCTCGCCCGTCCATGGGCTGGCTGCTCACCGCGGCCGGGGCAGCGGTCGTACTCGCCGTGCTCCCGCTGACGCAGCGGGAATACGGGGTGTGGGCGGTGGCGCCCGCGGTGCTGGTGGCGATCGTCGCGACCTATGTCACGCCGCGCCCCAGACGGCAGTTGATCGCCGGGGCGGTGGTTCTTGCTGCGCTACCGGGAGGTGTCGTCAGCCTGGCCGCCGGGGACGGCGAGCTGGCGTACGCGACGCTGTTCCCGGCCGGGCTGGTCGCCACCACCGTCTGGCTGATGCTCGGGCCGGTGTGGGCCTGGGACATCGCGGGCCGACTGGACAGGGCGCGGTGGCTGGAGGCGGAACTGGCCGTCAAGGACGAGCGGCTCCGCTTCGCCGGGGACCTGCACGACATTCAGGGCCACCACTTGCAAGTGATCGCGCTCAAGAGCGAGTTGGCGGCCCGGCTCGTCGCGGCCGACCCTGCGCGCGCCGCCGCCGAGATGAGGGAGATACGCCAACTGTCCGCCGAGGCCCTGCGCGACACCCGTGCCGTGGTGCAGGGCTATCGCCGTACGACGCTGGACGACGAGATCGCCAACGCGACCCGGGTGCTGGCGGCGGCCGACATCCACGCCGGCATGACCCTCGCCGAGCCGGAGACCGAGGCCGACCTGGCCGAGTCCGTCCGTCACCTGCTGGGGCTGGTCATGCGCGAGGCCGTCACCAACGTGCTGCGGCACAGCCGGGCACGGAACGCCGCGATCGACTACCGCGTCACCGGGGGTGTCACCCGCCTGAGCGTCAGCAATGACGGCGCGGACGCACGCCCTGGCGCCGGGGACGGGACCGGACTGCGCACGCTGGCCGAGCGGTTGAGGGCCGCTGGCGGCGAGCTGAGCTGGGAGCGCGACGGCGAACGCTTCAGCCTCATCGCCGAGTTGCCCGCGCACCCTGCGGAGGGGAAGGCGTCGTAGAGGCGTCGTCCGCGAACTCCCCTAGCGGGACTGCGCGGTGAGCAGCCACGACACCCTCGGCGGAAGGTGCAGCACGATGTTGTCGCCTCCGGCGCGCCGGGGGACGGCGTGCGTCGTGGGAACGTCCTCCGTCAACTCCCTTAGCGGGCCTGCTCGGTGAGTCACCGAGGTGCACCCGTGGGCCGCGCGACGCCATGTGGTCGCTGCCGGGCACCCAGCGCACGACGGCGTGCGTCTCAGGGGCGCCCTCCGCCAACTCACCGAGCGGGCCTGCACGGTGAGTCACCGAAGTGCACCGGTGGACCGCACGGCGCGATGTCGTCGCCGCCAGCCCACCCGGCGGGCCCCGGCGTGCGATGATGCCGCCGCCGACGAAGGGGGGAGGCGACATGATCCGGCTGTTGCTCGCCGACGACGAGGATCTTCTCCGGAGTGCCCTGGCCGCCCTCCTCGCGCTGGAGGACGACCTGACGGTGGTCGCCGAAGCGGCCACCTCCACCGATGCCGTACGGCTGGCCCGCGAGCACCGTCCCGACATCGCGCTGCTCGACCTGGAGATGCCGCCCACCGACGGTCTTCGCGCCGCCGAGGAGATCCGGGCCCACCTCGACATCCCCGTCATCCTCGTCACCCGGCATGCCCGCCCCGCCGTGCTGCGCCGCGCCCTGACCGCCGGTGTCCGGGGCTTCGTGCCCAAGACCACCCCGGCGGCCCGACTGGCCGAGATCATCCGGGACATCGCCGCCGGACGCCGCTACGTTGACCCGGACATCGCCGCCTCCGCCCTGACCGAGGACGACTGCCCCCTCACCGACCGCGAACTGGAGGTCCTGCGCGCCGCCCGCACCGGCGCCTCGGTCGCCGAGATCGCCGCCGCGGTCCACCTGGCCCCCGGCACGGTCCGCAACTACCTCTCCGCCGCCATGTCCAAGCTGGGCGCGACCACTCGCCACGCCGCCGCCCACGAAGCCTGGCAGCAGGGCTGGATCTAGGGGTCGTCCCGTGACTGCCCGGGCGCAAGCGGTCCACACCCGGGCGAAGCTCGCAGCGGGTTTCAGTCGACGACCGCCACGGACGGAGCGCCCGGTGGCATGTTGAACGGCGTGACCACCTGGATCGCCGAGGGCAGGGAGGGGCCGTCGTCGGGGAGTGCCTTGTGGGCGCGCATGATGATCTGGCAGGCGCGGCGCATGTCCTGGCGGAGGTCGTGGTGGAGGACCGCGGAGAGGCGGCGCTCGCGCAGCAGGCGGGTGTTGTCGTGGTCGAGGTCGTGGGCGATGAACACGGCGCAATCCCGTCCGAGCGCGTCGAAGGCGTCGAGGGTGGCGAGGTTGCCGCCGCCCGCGGAGTAGACGGCGATGATGTCGTCGTCGCGCTTGAGCGCCTCCAGGACGAGATCGTGCTGGGTGGCGTCGAGGCCGTCGCTGTCGGTGACCTCCACCAGGGATCGCCGGGGGTCGGCGAGGCGCATCGCGCTGCGGAAGCCCATCTCGCGTTCCTCCTCGCCTCGGAAGGAGCCCCGGCTGATGGTGGTGAGCACGTTGCCGGGCCGCTTGCCCAGCCACTGCCCGAGGAGGTAGGCGGCGGTGGCGCCGGCCGCGCGGTTGTCGATGCCGACGTACGCCAGGCGTGGGCTGTGGGGCAGGTCGGTCACCAGGGTGACGACGGGGATGCCGGCCGCGACCAGCCGGCCCACCGCGGCCGCGATCTCCGGCTCGTCGGGTGCCTTGAGGATCACGCCCTGCGTGCCACGCTTCGCGATCTTGTCCAGGGTTCCGATCAGTTCGGCAGGAGGGCAGGTCTCGCGGAAGTGGAAGCGTGAGCGCACGTGGGCGGGATGCAGGGAGGGCAGTTCGGCTTCGAGCGCCTCGCGTACGGCGGTGGAGAACCGCTCCGGGGTCTGCATCACGATGTCGATCATGAAGGTGCGGCCCCCGAGCCGGACCTGGCTCTGCTGACGGTCCAGATCCTTGATGGCTTCGTGCACCTCCCTGACGGTGCCCTCCGTCACATTGCCCCGCTCATTGAGGACGCGGTCGACCGTGGCCGTGCTCAGTCCGGCCTGCCTGGCGATTTCCCTGATCGGGTAGCGGTGTCGCATGACTGATCCCAGAGTCTGATGATGGACTTTTGATGCACTGATAAGCATTGAATGATGGGTTCGTGTTCTCAAGACTGGCAGAAATGCCCGGACTGCGAAAGGACCTGGATGTCTTCCACAGCCGCCGGAGTGCGGACTTGGTTGACCGAGGCGGACTGCGATCTCGACGCGTTCCGCTCGCTCGTGGAGCAGCGCACCGACCCCGCCGAGTACCCCTCGGCCGAGCGGGTCGAGCAGAACGTCCCGCTCTACGACAGCGATCGGCTCCGCGCTCTGGCGACCTCCACGGACGGCCGCCGGAGCGTGCAGGACGAGTTGGTCCGGGCTCTGCTGGACGGGCCCGGCATCGTGGTCCTCAAGGGCGCCTTCACCGACGCGGCCGTCGTGGACCGGGCGTCCGAGGCCTTCCGCGCGCTGATCGAGGAGGAGCGTGCGAGCGGCGTGGCCCGCGGCGACCACTTCGCCGAGCCGGGCGCGAACGACCGGGTCTGGAACGCCCTGGACAAGGTGGCCGTACGGGCGCCGGAGGTGTTCGCCGACTACTACGCCAACGACATGCTGGCCCTGATCTCCGAGGCCTGGCTCGGCCCCGCCTACCAGGTGACCTCGCAGGTCAACGTGGTCAATCCGGGTGGGGCCGCGCAGAACGTCCACCGTGACTACCACCTCGGCTTCCTCTCCCAGGAGCGCGCCGCCGCCTACCCCGCGCACGTCCACCGCCTCTCCCCCGTGCTGACCCTGCAGGGCGCGGTGGCCCACTGCGACATGCCCGTCGAGTCCGGCCCGACCCTGTACCTGCCGCACTCGCAGAAGTTCGAGCCCGGCTATCTCGCCTGGCGACTGCCGCAGTTCGTGGAGTACTTCGACGCCCACCACGTCCAACTCCCCCTGGAGAAGGGCGACGCCGTCTTCTTCAACCCGGCGCTCTTCCACGCCGCCGGACATAACCGGTCGGCCGACATCAGGCGCATGGCGAACCTGTTGCAGGTCTCCTCCGCCTTCGGCCGGGCCATGGAGACGGTGAACCGCGAGGCGATGGCGAACGCACTGTTCCCGGTGCTGCTGCGCCGCAAGTCCGAGGGCGCCTCGGAGGACTGGCTGCGCCGCGTGATCGCCGCCACCGCCGAGGGCTACCCCTTCCCCACCAACCTGGACCTCGACCCACCGGTCGACGGTCTCGCCCCGCCCTCCCAGGCGGACACCGTCCGCCAGGCCGTCGCCGAGGGCTGGGACCCCGAGCGACTGCGCCAGGAACTGCAGGCGGCTGCCAAGCGCCGCCAGAGCTAAGAGGACACACAGTCATGACAGATGAACCCCTGCGGATCGGCGTCCTGGGCGCCGCCCGGATCGCCGACCTGTCGATCGTCGGACCGGCCCATGCGACCGGCCACCGCCTCGTCGCTGTGGCCGCCCGCGACCGCGCCCGGGCCGAGGCCTTCGCCACCACACACGGCGTGGAACGAGTCGTCGACTCCTACGCCGACCTTGTCGCCGACCCGGAGGTCGAGGTCGTCTACAACCCGTTGGCCAACAGCCTGCACGGGCCGTGGAACCTGGCCGCTCTCCGGGCCGGCAAGCACGTCCTCACCGAGAAGCCGTCCGCGAGCAACGCGGCGGAGGCGGCCGAGGTCCACGAGGCTGTCGCCAAGGCGGGCACGGTGTTCATGGAGGGCTTTCATTACCTGTTCCACCCGGTCATCCTGCGCCTGCACGAGCTGCTGGGCAGCGGGGAGTTGGGCGAGCTCCGGCACGTCGAGACCATGGTCGCCATGCCCGCGCCACCGGACAGCGACGTACGGTGGTCGCTTCCGCTGGCGGGCGGCGCGCTGATGGACCTCGGGTGCTACAGCCTGCACGCCCAGCGCGTGCTCGCGCCCTGGGCGGGCGGGGCGCCCCGGCTGGTCGCCGCGCGCGGCGGTGAGAAGGCGGGGGCCGCGGGAGTCGACGAGTGGCTGGATGCCGATCTGGAGTTCCCGGGCGGCGCCACGGGCAGCGCCCGCTGCCACATGGCCCACGACACCTGGCAGATGAGCTGCCGCGTCGTGGGCTCGCGCGGCGAAGCCACGGTGGTGAACTTCGTCCAGCCCCACCTGGACGACCGGGTCATCGTCCGTACGGCCGCCGGTGAGCGCACCGAGGAACTCGGCCGCCGGTCCTCGTACACCTACCAACTGGAGTCCTTCGCCGCCCACTTGCGGCACGGCGCACCGCTGGCACTCGACGCCGACGACGCGTTGACCACCATGCGGCTCATCGACGACTGCTACCGGGCGGCCGGGTTCCCGGTCCGGCCGCGTACGCTCCTTCCGCACATCGGCTGAGCGGTACACGGCAGTTGAGGGCGGTACCCGTGGGTACCGCCCTCAACTGCCGTGTACCGCCTACTGGTAGAAGCCCGGCCGCTCGATCAGCTCGACCTCGACGCGCCGCCCCTCCCGCTGGGAGAGCACACCCGCCTCGCATACGGCGGCTGCCGCGTAGCCGTCCCAGACGCTGGGGCCGGTGACCTCGCCGCGCCGGGTGGCGTCCACCCAGCCCTGGACCTCACGGTCGTAGGCGTCCTCGAAGCGTTCGACGTAATCCGGTGTGATGCGTCCGCCCCAGCGGCCGGCGGCGCTCAGCCGCGGCCCGTGCTCGTCGCCGATGCGTACGGTGCCCCGCTCGCAGACCGCTTCGGCGTGCACCTGGTAGCCGTAGCCGCAGTGGCCGAAGATCTCGACGTCGACCAGGGCGCCCAACTCGGTTTCGAAGAGGACGAATTGAGGGTCGTTCATGCCGGCCGGAGCATGTGATGTCGGGGCCGGCTTGTGCACGGTGACCGCGGTGATCTCCTGATCGAGGAGCCAGCGGGTCACGTCCATCTCGTGCACCACCGAGTCGTTGATGAGCATCTCGTTGGTGAACCACGGCGGCATGGACAGGTTCCGGTGCCGATGGTGCAGCATCAGTGCCCTGCCCAGCTCCCCGCTGTCGAGGAGCTGCTTCAGCTTCATGTATTCGGCGTCGTACCGCCGCATGAAGCCCACCTGGATACGCCGGTGGCCGAGCCGCTGCTCCGCCTCCAGGACGCGCTGGGCGGAAGCCGCGTCGGGGGTGAGCGGCTTCTCGCACAGCACCGGCAGGTCACGGCCGAGGGCTTCGAGCAGGGCCGCCTCGTGGGCCGGCCCCGGGGAAGCGATGAGGACGGCGTCCACATCCTGCGCCGCCATGGCTGCCGCGGGTTCTGTGTACGCCGTGCAGCCTTCGATGGCGTCCGCGAGCGTTTTGGCGCGCTCCGCCTCGATGTCGACGACGGCTGTTACGCGTGCCCCGCTGACGACGTCGTGGAGTCTGCGCACATGGTCCGCGCCCATCTTGCCGGTGCCGACGACGGCAACACCCAGTGCTCGCTGAGGTGGCATGTTCGTGATGTCTCCGGTGCTGGTGAGGTCAGTTGGCCTGGGGAGCGCCGACCTGAAGGGCGTCCGCTTCGGGGAGTTCCTCGATGTCGACGCCGCGGACCTGGGCCAACTCGTGTTTGAGCGCGGCCAGTTCGGTGCCGCCGGCCATGTGGTTGGTGAGTTCTTCGAGGGTGATCTCGACGCGTTCGGCGGACAGTTCCATGGTGCCCAGGCGCAGCACGCTGAAGTGATCGCCGACCATGTAGGCGTGGTGCGGGTTGTGGGTGATGAAGATGACGCCCAGGCCTCGGTCGCGGGCGGCGGCGATGTACTTCAACACCACGCCGGACTGCTTGACGCCGAGGGCGGCGGTCGGCTCGTCCAGGATCAACACGCGGGCGCCGAAGTACACGGCGCGGGCGATCGCCACGCACTGGCGCTGGCCGCCGGAGAGGGTGCCGATGGGCTGGTCGAGGTCGTCCAGGATGATGCCCATGTTGCGGAGTTCCTCGTCCGCGGTCTTCTTCATCTTCTCGATGTCGAGGCGGCGGAAGGGCCACGGGCCCTTGGTCATCTCGGAGCCGAGGAAGAAGTTCCGCCACACCGGCATCAGGGGTACGACGGCCAGGTCCTGGTAGACGGTGGCGATGCCGAGGTCGAGGGCCTGGCGCGGGGTGGAGAAGTGCACCGGTTCGCCGTCGACGAGGAAGTCGCCCTCGGTGTGCTGGTGCAGCCCCGAGATGATTTTGATCAGGGTCGACTTGCCGGCCCCGTTGTCACCCAGAACACAGGTGACCTGGCCGGGATGAACCCTCAGGTCGACGCCGTGCAGGGCGTGGATGTTGCCGTACGCCTTGCCCGCGTTGCGCAGTTCCACGAGGGCGGCTTCGCCCGTGGACACGCTGTCGTCGAGGATCGCGCCGTGCGTGCCGGTTCCGTTGATGCTTGTCATTCCGTTTACCTCCGGGTCGCTGTGCGCTGGACCCACAGATTGATCAGGACGGCGCCGAGCAGCATCACGCCGAGGAACGCCTTGAACCAGTCCGGGTTCCAGCCGGCGTAGACGATGCCCTGCTGCACCATGCCGAACATGAACGCACCGAAGACCGGACCGATCGCGCTGCCGGCACCGCCGGTCAGCAGACAGCCACCGATCACGGCCGCCGAGATGTAGATCAGCTCCTGCCCGACGCCCTCACCGGACTGCACGGTGTTGAAGGTGAAGAGCTGGTGCATGCCGACGAACCAGGCACCGAAACCGACCAGCATGAACAGCGAGATCTTCGTGAAGGCCACCGGCACACCGACCGCCCGCGCGCTCTCCTTGTTGCCGCCGACCGCGAAGACCCAGTTGCCGTACTTGGTGCGCAGCAGGACCCAGGTGGCCAGGGCCGCGAAGACCAGCCACCACACGATGGTGATCTTCACCTGGACCCCGCCGAGCTCGAAGGACGACGCGAAGATCTTCTTCGCCTGGCCGAAGCCGTCCATGGAACTGATGTCGTCGGTCGCCACGTTGCCGGTGACCAGCTTGGTCACCGCGAGGTTCACACCCTGCAGGATGAGGAAGCTGCCCAGAGTGACCAGGAAGCTGGGCAACCCGGTCTTGACCACCAACCAGCCGTTGAGGAAGCCGATCCCCAGCGCCACCAGGAGCGCGACGATCACGCCCACCCAGGCGTTCATGGTCAGCTGGTAGCTGAGCATGGCCGCGGTGAGCGCCGAGGTGATCACCGCGACGCCTGCCGACAGGTCGAACTCGCCGCCGATCATCAACAAGGCCACCGGCAGCGCCATGATCCCGATGGTCGACGACTGGTACAGCACGTTCGCCATCGAGCTGCCGTCACGCACCGGCGGCGCTGTCACGAGGAAGAACACGTACACCGCGATCGCACCGAGGAAGACGCCCACCTCAGGACGGGCCAACAGCCTGAGCACCAAGGGGCGTTCCTCGGTCCGCCCATCCTTCGCATGGGCCGGCGGAGCCGGCGACGGGGAGCCCGTCGCCGGTGCCGTTGTCTGGGTCACGGTCATCACCGGGTTCCCTTCGCGGCGAACTGGGCGATCTCCGCGACGTTGGTCTTGTCGACGAACGCCGGGCCGGTCAGCACGGGTGCCTCGCCGCCGCCCATGTAGTTGCCGTTGTTCTTGTAGAGCCACAGCGAGTCGACCGACAGGTAGCCCTGGAGGTAGGGCTGCTGGTCGATGGCCCACTGGATCTTGCCGGACTTGATGGCGCCGACCGCGTCCTTGTTGAGGTCGAACGTGGCGAGCTTGGTGTCGGTGCCGGCGTCGGCGATGGACTGGATGGCGGTCATCGCGAACGGGGCGCCGAGTGTCGTCACGTAGTCGATGGAGCTGTCCTGCTTGAGCTTGGCCGTGATCGTCGACTTCACCGAGGGCATGTCGGTGCCGTTGACGTAGAGGATGTCGGTCTTGCCCTCGAACGTCTTCTTCACGCCCCCGCAGCGGGCCTCCAGCGCCACCTGCCCCTGTTCCATGATCACGCAGACGGTGTGCTTGGCGCCGGCCTCGTTGAGCCTGCGGCCGAACGCCTCGCCGGCGATGCTCTCGTCCTGGCCGAAGTACTCGAGCAGGCCCTGCTCCTTCCAGTCCTGCACGCCGGTGTTGAAGCCGACGACGGGGATGCCGGCCTTCACGGCCTGGGCGACCACGGCCTTCATGGCGTCAGGCTTGGCGAGGGTGACGGCGATGCCGTCGACCTTCTGGTCGATGGCGTTCTGGACCAGGTTCGACTGGTTGGGGCCGCTGGGGTCGCTGGAGTAGACCAGCTTGACGTTGTCCTTGGCGGCGGCGGCCTCGGCGCCCTTGCGAATCGTGTCCCAGAAGGTGTCACCAGGGGCGGCGTGCGTGATCATCGCGATCGTCATACGGGGAGTGGTGGCCTTGCCGGCCGAGACAGCGCCCGCGCTCTCTTCGGCCTGCTTACCTCCGGAGCTGCTGGAGCATCCGGCGACGAGCAGTGCGGCGGCGGCCGCCGCTGCGACGACGGGGGCGATTCTGCGGGGGTGGAAGGAACGGTCCATCTTTCCGGCACCTCACTGTGCTGCAGGGGAAAGGGAGAGGCGGCTGATCGAGCGAACACCGCGGATCACATGCCGTTAACACGGCTGTTTCCTATGACGAGATAGAACCGTCACGCCACCCTGAGGTCAACGTTTGTAATGACATCATTTATCCATCAGGGCAAGATGTCAGAACAATTACTTGACGCTGGTTGCGCTTGACCTCTAGACCTGAAATGAAATCAGGCAAGAGATCCGTGAATGAACACATCCTTTGATGTAATAACCATGGGTCGAACGGGCGTCGAGATGTATCGTCCGGCCGTCCGAAAGGAAACCCGCACCCGATGAAGAACCTCCACCACTGGATCAACGGCAAGCCCAGCGAAGGTTCGTCCGCCCGCTACGGCCCCGTCCACAACCCGGCCACGGGCCACCAGGAGAAGCAGGTCCCCTTCGCCTCCGTCGACGAGGTCGACGCGGCGGTGGCCGCCGCGAAGGACGCCTACGCGACCTGGGGTCTGTCCTCGCTGGCGAAGCGGACCACGATCCTGTTCAAGTTCCGGGCGCTGCTTGACGCCAACCGGGACGCGATCGCCGAGCTGATCACCGCCGAGCACGGCAAGGTGCACTCCGACGCGCTCGGCGAGGTCGCGCGCGGCCTGGAGATCGTGGACCTGGCGTGCGGGATCACCGTGCAGCTGAAGGGCGAGCTGTCCACCGAGGTCGCCAGCCGCGTCGACGTGTCCTCGATCCGCCAGCCGCTGGGTGTCGTCGCCGGGATCACGCCGTTCAACTTCCCGGCGATGGTCCCGATGTGGATGTTCCCCCTCGCCATCGCGTGCGGCAACACCTTCGTCCTCAAGCCCTCGGAGAAGGACCCCTCGGCGGCCCTGAAGATCGCCGAGCTGCTCGCCGAGGCCGGCCTGCCGGACGGCGTCTTCAACGTCGTGCACGGCGACAAGGTCGCCGTCGACCGCCTCCTGGAGCACCCGGACGTCAAGGCCGTCTCCTTCGTCGGCTCGACGCCGATCGCCCGCTACATCCACACCACCGCCGCCGCCAACCACAAGCGCGTCCAGGCCCTGGGCGGCGCCAAGAACCACATGCTGGTCCTCCCCGACGCCGACCTGGACGCGGCCGCCGACGCCGCCGTCTCCGCGGCCTACGGTTCGGCGGGCGAGCGCTGCATGGCCATCTCCGCGGTCGTCGCGGTCGGTGCGATCGGCGACGAGCTGGTGGACAAGATCCGCGAGCGCGCCGAGAAGATCAAGATCGGCCCCGGCAACGACCCCACCTCCGAGATGGGCCCCCTCATCACCAAGGTGCACCGCGACAAGGTGGCCTCCTACGTCACCGGCGCCGCGGCCGAGGGCGCCGAGGTCATCCTGGACGGCACCGGCTACACCGTCGACGGCTACGAGGACGGCCACTGGATCGGCATCTCGCTCCTGGACAAGGTGCCCACCACCGCCAAGGCCTACCAGGACGAGATCTTCGGCCCGGTCCTGTGCGTGCTGCGCGTCGACACCTACGACGAGGGCGTCGCCCTCATCAACAGCTCGCCGTTCGGCAACGGCACCGCGATCTTCACCCGGGACGGCGGCGCCGCCCGCCGCTTCCAGCTGGAGATCGAGGCCGGCATGGTCGGCGTCAACGTCCCCATCCCGGTCCCCGTCGGCTACCACAGCTTCGGCGGCTGGAAGGACTCCCTCTTCGGCGACCACCACATCTACGGCAACGACGGCACCCACTTCTACACCCGCGGCAAGGTCGTCACCACCCGCTGGCCCGACCCCGCCGACGCCCCCACCGGCGTCGACCTGGGCTTCCCCCGCAACCACTGATGAAGACCGGGCGCCGGAAGACGGCCGACGACGGTACGACCGTGCTCGCCATCGCCATCGACCGCATGAGCCCGGTACCGCTGTACCACCAGTTCGCCCAGCAGTTGGAGCAGGCCATCGCGCATGGCCTGCTCCTCCCGGGCACCCTGCTCGGCAACGAGGTCGAACTCGCCGAACGGCTCGGTCTGTCACGGCCGACCGTCCGGCAGGGCATCAAGGCCCTGGTCGAGAAGGGCCTGTTGGTACGGCGGCGGGGCGTCAGCACCCAGGTCGTGCACAGCACGGTCAAGCGCCCTCTGGAACTCACCAGCCTCTACGACGACTTGGTTGAGGCCGGGCAGGCACCGAGCACACGGGTGGTACGCAACGACCTCGTGCCCGCGTCCGCCGAGGTCGCCGTGGCTCTGGGCATCAGGGAGGGCGACAGCGTGGTCCGGTTGGAGCGGATCCGGTACGCGAACGGACTCTCCGTGGCCGTCCTGCGCAACTACCTGCCGGCCGGCCTGCGGCTCGACCTGGACACGGAGCTGCTGGAGGCCACGGGTCTGTACCGGATCCTGCGCGCGGCCCGTATCACTCTCCACAGAGCTCACCAGTCGATCGGCGCCCACGCGGCCACCGCCGAGGAGGGCGAACACCTCGGGGAACCCGAGGGCGCGCCCCTGCTCGCCATGCGGCGCACGACGTACAACGCCGCTGGGGAGGCCGTGGAGTACGGCACGCATCTCTACAACACGGCGCGCTACGTGTTCGAGTTCCAACTGCTCATGAGGAGATGAGGAAGCAGGGCCTGGGCGGCCCATCCGCAGCGGCAGGCAGAGGGAAACAGGGGTGGCGGGGACGACCGTGGTTTCGTCCCCACCACCCCTGTGGCTTTTACTTCACCTCGTTCACCAGCGCCGCCGCGGTCCGGTACGCCGCCGCGGCGGCCTCCCGCACCGGCAGCGCTCGGTGCGCGTCGGAGAGGATCTCCACGCCCCAGGGGCCGCGAAAGCCGGCCGTCCGGAGCGCGGCGACGATCCCCGGGAGGTCGAAGGTGCCCTCTCCGCACAGGCGGCGGCGATGCACGGTGTCCTCGAAGAGAGTGCCGACGACCTGGCTGTCGGCGTCGTTGAGCTCCACGCCCACGATCCGTGACCCGGGTACCTTGGCCAGGTCGGCGGGCGGGGTGTGGGCGCGTTCGGTGTGCCAGACGTCGATGATGAGCCCGCCCGCCGGGTGGCCGGCGGTCTCGACGAGCCGGAGTCCGTCGTGCACGGTCTTGAGGTTGGACCAGGGCAGGGGCTCGACGCCGAGCCGGGCGCCCACACCGTCGGCCTGCGCCGCCAGTGTGGCGAACTCCTTGGCCCAGACGTCCAGGTCCCAGGGCTCGTCCGCCACGTCGGGGCCGATCTTGAAGGTGCGTGCGCCGAGCGCCTCGATGGCCCGCAGCATGCCGACGCGGACGGTGTCCGACGCGGCCCGCCGGGGTCCGTCGGCCCACCAGTCGGTGAGGAGCTCCAACTCGATGTGGTTGATTCCGTTGTCCGCGAAGAGCGACCGGATGCCGGCGAGCCCGTACTCGCGCTCGGCCTCCGCCAGGTCCCAGTACAGCAGCCCGAAGGCCGTGAATCCGGCGTCGCGCGCCGCTTCCACGCGTTCCCGCAGGTTCAGCGGACTGCGCTGGTCTTCCTGATCGGGAGCGGCGTCGCCGGCGGTGGTCCAACAAGTGGCCAGAAATTCGTCAGCGGTCATTTCTGTTTCCCGGATTCCCTATGTTCGGATTCCTCATATTCGGAAAAGACGCGGCACCCAATCGCCTCGGCATGGTTGGGTGCCTCACCCTCTCCGGTCAATCCCTCAGAACACATCAAAAATACATCAGGACCGTATTCAGACCTGTATACGGCTACGCGACACCGCGCAGAACCGAGCGCAGATGCTCGGCGCTGGCCCACACATCCTCAACCGGCCCCTTCGCCTTGGGCTCCTCGGTCAGGATGGTGTCCTGTTCCAGGACGTACCAGCCGTCGTAGCCGCGCGCGCTGAGGTGGGTGACGATGGCTTCGACGTCCACGTCTCCCGCTCCCAGCGGGCGATACATGCCCTTGCGTACGGCCTCGGTGTAGCTGAACTGTCCGGACTGGACCTTGGCGGCGAGGGAGGCGTCCACGTCCTTCATATGGGTGTGGGCGATGCGCTCGGGCGCCTGGCGGGTGAGCTCGGCGGGGTCGGTGCCGCCGATGAGCAGGTGCCCGGTGTCGAGGCAGAGCGAGATCGCCGAGTGCTCCAGGACCCGCCGGACCTCGTCGCCGTTCTCGATCATCGTGCCGACGTGCGGGTGCAGGACTGCGCGTACGCCGCGTTCGGCGGCCAGCGCGGCGAGCCGGTCGAGGTTGGACAGCAGCAGCTTCCAGCCGTCGGCGTCGAGCTCGGGTCGGGAGTCATAGCCGTCCTGGCCAGTGACGGCTGACAGGACGAGCACCTCCGCCTTCGAGGCGGCGTAGCTCTCCAGGAGCTGTTCGGTCTCGGGCAGCGGGTCGTGTCCGGGCACGTGCAGCAGCAGCGGGGTGAAGCCGCCGACCGCGTGCAGGTCGTGGTCGGCGAGCGTCCTGGCCATGGCGTCCGGCTCGCCGGGCAGGAAACCCTCGGGGCCGATCTCGGTGGCGGCCAGGCCGACCTCACGCATTTCGTTCAGTACGCGCTCGGGCGTCAACTGGTAGCCCCAACCGGGGACTTCGCACACGCCCCAGGAGATGGGAGCGCCGGCGATCCTGTTCAAAGACGGGTTCACGGGTGAGGTGGTCATGCCGTGGCCTTTCGGAGGTTCCAGTCGGGGTTGGCGACCGCGGCCGGCGGGCGGCCCGCGAGGACGTCGGCGACACCGCGGGCGGCGTCGACGAAGGTCAGGGTCATCGCCCGGCGTGTCATACCCATCAGGTGCGGGGTGAGGACGACGTCGGGGTGGTCGAACAGCGGGTGGTAGAGGGCCGGTTCGGGGTCGAAAACGTCCAGCCCCACGCCCGAAAGCCGGCCCGACTCCAGGGCGGCCAGGGTGGCGTCCGGATCGAGCAGGCCGCCGCGCCCGCAGTTGATCAGGATCGCGCCCGGTTTGACGCGGGCCAGCAGCCGCTCGTCCACGAGGTGCCGGGTCTCCTCGACGAGCGGTGCGTGCAGCGTGAGCACGTCGCTCGCCTCGGCCAGTTCACCGAGGTCGGCGCAGGCGAACTCGGCGGGAGGCGGGCTGAAGGGGTCGTAGGCGAGTGTCCGCATGCCGAAAGCGGCGGCGAGTTCGCCCACTCGGCGGCCGATACGGCCGTAGCCGACGATCCCCAGGGTGGCGCCGTCCAGGTCGCCGACCGGTATGGCGTTCCGCGTGGCCCAGCGGCCGTCCCGCACCAGCTCGGTCAGCGGTTTCAGCCGCTTGGTCAGGTGCAGGGCCATGGCGAAGACGCCCTCGGCCACGGCCCGGCTGCCGCTGTTCGGGGTGATGACCACGGGGATGCCTCGGACGGAGGCCGCGGCGACATCGACCAGATCGACGCCGACACCGGTACGGGCGATGACCCGCAGCCGGGGAGTCTGCCGGAGGAAATCCTCGTCGACCCGCCGGTCGGCGCGGACGATGGCCCCCTCGGCGACCGCGAGGTCGTCGGGCGTGGGATCGGTGACGAAGGTGACCCGCTCCCCCAGGATCGGGCCCACCGTGTCGGTGTCGACGGGGCCGAGGGCCACCACGACATGATTGCTCATACGATCAACTCCGCGCCGGATGACCGAAGTTCGCCCCCGGCACCTCGGGCACCGGCTGCCAGGAGCCGCTCTCAGCGGAGGCGGCGGCCGCCGCGATCACCTCGGCGACGGCGTGCGCGTCCTCGATCGTCGAGTTGTGGTGCTCGATGCCGGCGACAGCGGCGAGAAACTTCTTGGCCTCTATGACCTTGAGGTCGTCGTAGCCCATGCTGTTGCCAGGGCCGGGCTGGAAGCTGGCGTAGTCGCCCATGTATCCGTTGCCGAGCACCGTGGTGTAGCCCTGGTGGGGGCCACTGCGGTCGAGGGCGACGCGTAGTTCGTTCATGCGCTCGAAGTTCCAGGCGACCGAGCCGTCGGTGCCGTAGATCTCGAAACCGATGCCGCACTGCGGGCCGACGATGATGCGGGACGCCTCCAGGGTGCCGACGGCTCCACCGCTGAAGCGGACCAGCGCAGCGCTGTAGTCGTCGTTCTCCACGGTGGCCATCTCGCCGTCCTCGATCACCGCGAAGTGCGTGCCCGAGCCCATAGGCAGGATCGGGCGCTCGGTGTAGACGGTGCTGGTGAGGGCGGAGACCTCGTCGATCGGGGCGACGACGTAGCTGACCAGGTCCACGACGTGGCTCAGCAGGTCGCCGAGCGCGCCGTGCCCGGCCAGATCCCGCTTGAAGCGCCAGGACAGGGCGCCCTTGGGCTCGGAGGCGTAGCCGGAGAAGAAGGTGGCGCGGACGTTGGTGATACGGCCCAGGCGGCCCTCGGCGATCAGCTCGCGGGCCCGCTCCACGGCGGGGGCGTGGCGGTAGTTGTAGCCGATGGAGGTGACGACCCCGGCGGCGCGGGCGGCCGCGGCGACCTCGGCGGTCTCCTCGGCGCCGCGTCCGACGGGCTTCTCGATCCAGAACGGCTTGCCTGCCTTGGCGGCGGCGATGCCGATCTCGTGGTGCAGGAGGTTGGGCGCGCAGATCGAGACGACCTCGACGTCCGGGTCGTCGAGGACGGCGCGGTATTCGGTGCCGGCCTTCTCGTAGCCAAGGACGTCACGCGCGTAGGCCGCCCGGTCCGCGGCCGTGTCGGCGGCGTGGACGAGGCGTGGCTTGATGCCGAGTTCGGGGTAGACGGACGGCAGGGCCTGGTAGGCGCGGCTGTGCAGCTTGCCCATCCAGCCGACGCTGATCAGTCCGACGCCTATCTCGCGGGCGGCGCCCGGGGTGTTGGGGGTCATTGATGTCTCCTGGTGGTACTAGGCCCGGGCGTCGCCGAGGGCGGCCGACAGGGCAGCTGCGAGCAAGGTGGAATCGGAGCCGATGCCGATGAACGTCCAGCCCTCGGCCCGCTTGGCGGCCGCGGCCGCGCCGTCGGGGACGAGGATTCCGGACGCCTTGCCGTGGTCGGCGGCGGCCTTGTGGACGCGCTCCAGCGCCTCCCGGTAGACCGGGGCGCTGAACTCGCCCGGCACGCCGAGGTCATGGCTGAGATCGCGGGGGCCGACGAACAGCACGTCGGCGCCGTCGAGGGCCGCGATGGCCTCGACCTCGTCCAGCGCGCTCGCCGACTCGATCTGGACCACGCCGAGGATCTCCCCCTCACGGTCCAGGGCTTCGGGGTCGAGTCCGAAACGGCAGGACCGGTTGTAGGTGGCCACGCCCCGATCCCCCGCCGGCGGGTACCTCAAGTGCCGTATCGCTTCCTGGACTTCGGCCGCCGTGTCGAGGCGCGGGAGCATGACTCCGGCGACGCCCTGGTCGAGGACGCGGCCGATGCGGATCCGGGCCACGGACTCGACGCGTACGACGGTCGGCACTCCGTAGGCCGCGGCGGCGGGGACGGTCGTACGGACCTGCTCCTCGCCTCCGGCGCCGTGTTCGAGGTCGAGCAGCACCCAGTCGGCTCCGGCCGCGGCGCACACCTCGGCCGAGACCGGGGAGGCGAGGCCGACGAAGGTGCCCAGGGTGGCCTCGCCGGCGGCGAGCCGGGCGCGCAGGCGGCCGTGGTCGAGGGGAGAGTGATCGAAACGTGCGGAGCTCATCCGTACCACCTCTGGGAAGCCAGACCCTCTTCGTACTCGCCGCGCAGCTGCGCGACCGCTTCCTGCTCGGAGACCTCGGCCGGGGCCACGTCCCACCACACGCCGGCGCCGGGCAGGTCGGCGTGCGGGATCACGGGGACGACCAGGACGACCGGGCCGTTGTGGTCGCGGGTCTCGGCCAGCGCGGTACGCACCTCGTCGGCGGTCGTGGCGCGGAGGGCGCGGGCGCCGAGGCCCTCCGCCGTCTTGACGAGGTCGACCTGGAGGTAGTCGCCTTCCAGGCGGGCGGGCTTGCCGGAGCCGATCTCCAGGCTGCCGTCGCGGTAGCGGAACTCGTTGCCGAACTCCCGCCCGTTGCGCCCCATTTGGAGTCGGTGGATGACCTGGTAGCCGTGGTTCTCCGGGATCACGATCGTGATCGGGAGCCTCTCCTGGGCGGCCGTGACCAGCTCGGTCGGCGCCATGAGGAAGGTTCCGTCGCCGAGCAGGGACAGCACACGCTTCGACGGGTCCGGCTCGGCGAAGCGGACGCCGATCGCGGCGGGCAGTTCGTAGCCCATGCAGGAGAAGCCGAACTCCAGGTGGGCGAACCGGCTTTCGGTGGCGTCCCACACCTTCTGCAGGTCACCGGGCGGACCGCCGGCGGCGGCGATGATCGTGTCGCCGGGCTGTGCGTGCTCCTGGAGAACGCCGATCAACTGGCCCTGAGTGAGGACCGCGTCGGTGTCGCGTACGACATCGGTGTCGTCGGGCAGCGACGCGAAGTCGAAGGAGGTGTCCGGGTCGAGCGCTGCGGCACGCTGCCGCTGCCACTGCTCGTCGAGGGTGCGCACCTTCTCCTGCCAACTGGCCGACGTGGTGGTGCCGTTCGCCCGCACGACCTCCGTCAGCGCGGCCAGCGCCCGCTTGGCGTCGGCCACGATGCCGGTCGCGCCCAGGCGGCCCGCGTCGTGCACGTTGACGTTGATGCTCGCGAAGCGCACGTCCGGGTTCTCGAAGATGGAGTGCGAGGCGGTGGAGAAGTCCGTCAGACGCGAGCCCACCGTGAGGACGAAGTCGGCTTCCCGGGCAAGGACGTTGACCGCCGGAGTGCCTTCCAGGCCGATGCCACCGAGCTGCCACCACGCGCGGCGCTGGACGGCGCCCTTGCCCGCGAAGGTCTCCGAGACGGGGATGCCCGCTACGTCGGCGAGGGCCTCCAACTCCTCGGTGGCACCGGAGTACACGACCCCGCCACCGGCGATGATCAGCGGCTTCTCCGCCTCGGCGAGCATCCGCGCGACCACCGCGACCTCGTCGGCGTCCACCGCCGGGCGGCGGATCGGCCAGTCGCGCTCGGCGAAGAACGCGACCGGGTAGTCGTACGCGTGGGACTGGATGTCCTGCGGGAGGGAGACCACGACCGCGCCGGTGTCGACGTCGGTGAGGGCTCGCATCGCCGCGGGCAGCGCGGTGAGCAGCTGCTCGGGCCGGGTGATCCGGTCGAAGAAGCGGGAGACGGGCCGGAAGGCGTCGTTGACCGAGGTGTCGGCCTCGATGGGGTGTTGGAGCTGCTGAAGTACGGGGCCCTGGTGGCGAGTTGCGTAGGTGTCACCCGGCAGCAGCAGAACGGGCAGCCGGTTGACGGTGGCGAGGCCCGCGCCGGTCACCATGTTGAGGGCGCCGGGGCCGATGGAGGCGGTGACCGCCAGCGTGGAGTGCCTGCGCGTCGCCTTTGCGTAGGCCGTCGCGATGTGGACCAGTGCCTGCTCGTTGCGGCCCTGGACGAAGGGGAGTTGGTCGCTGAGCTGGTCGAGGGCCTGGCCGAGGCCCGCCACGTTGCCGTGGCCGAAGATGCCCAGCGCGGCCGGTATGAGTCGCCGGCGGTGGCCGTCGGCCACGGAGTACTGGCGGGAGAGGTAGGTGACGACGGCCTGGGCGACGGTGAGGCGCACCGTGCCCTGTTGCGTCCGGTCGGTCATGAGTCGGCTCCTGATCGGGGGTGTGTACGGGGACGCGGCTGGGTCACCAGGGGCGGCCGTGCAGCACGATGGTCTTGACCTCGGTCATCTCGCTGATGGCGGCGCGGGGGCCTTCCTTGCCGTAGCCGCTGCCCTTCAGGCCGCCGTACGGCATGAGGTCGGCGCGCCACAGGGGGGTCCAGTTGATGTGGACGGAACCGGCGTCGATCTCCCGGATGGCGCGGACCGCGCCGGCGACGTCGGAGGTGAAGATGCCGGCGCCGAGGCCGTAGGCGGTGCCGTTGGCCTGGGCGATGGCGGTCTCCCAGTCGGCGGCCGAGCTGACGGCGATCGCCGGACCGAACAACTCGTCCTGGCTGAACGGCGATTCGGGGTCCACGTCGGCGACCACGGCAGGCTTCACCACGGCGCCGTCGCGCTCTCCGCCGGTCAGGACGCGTGCGCCGTCCGCCCCGGCCTGTGCGATGGCCCGCTCCACCCGTTCCGCCTCGGCGGTCGTGATCAGGGAGCCCATGGTCGTCTCGGGGGACGACGGGTCCCCGGTCCGTATGGCCTCGACCTTGGGGACGAGGGCGTCGAGGAAGTCGCCGGTGATGTCGGGGTGCGTGATCACTCGCTGGACGGAGATGCACACCTGTCCGGCGTTGACGTAGCCGCCCAACGCGACGGCGCTGGCGGCCAGTTCGAGGTCGGCGTCGGGCAGGACGACGACCGGGCAGGAGGCTCCGAGTTCGAGGGAGAGCTTCTTCACCCCGGCGACCCGCGCGATGTGCTCGCCGGTCGTCGTGGAGCCGGTGAAGGAGATCTTCCGTACGCGGGGGTCGGTGACGAGGAGGTCCCCCAGCACTCCGCCGGAGCCGACGAGCACCGACAGCACGCCCTCGGGAAGCCCGGCGTCCACGAAGCACTCGGCGATTTCCAGCGCGGTCAGCGGGGTCGAGGTGGCCGGCTTGAGGACGACCGCGTTGCCCGCCGCGAGCGCGGGGGCCAGTTTGTGGAGCACGAGCAGAGACGGGTAGTTGAACGGCGTGATGGCCACGACCACTCCGCACGGCTGGCGCAGCGTGAAGCCCACCTTGTCCTGCCCGGTGCCGCGGTTGGCGTCCAGCGGCAGGGTCTCGCCGTAGAGCTGGGTGCCCTCGAAGGCCGCGAGCCGGATCAGGTCCCCGGATCGTGACGCCTCGCCGGTGGCCTCGGTGATGGTCTTGCCCGACTCCGCGCTGATGGTCTGCGCGATCTTGGCGGCTCGCTGGTCGGCGAGGTCCGCCGCGCGCAGCAGGATCGTCATCCGCTCGTGAGCGGGTGTACGCCGCCAAACCGCGGCCCCCCGCTCCGCCGCGGCCAGGGCGACCTCGACGTCCTCGGGGCCGGCCACGGCCACGGTGCCGACGGTCTTGCCGTCGAAGGGCGAGGTGACGTCCCAGGTCCGTCCCGACCCTGCCGATTTTTGCCATCGGCTTCCGATGAGTAGTTCCACAGGCGCCATTGCCTTCTCCCTCCAGAAACCGTCAAGGCTGGCCCGGGGCGCTGATCAGCCGACGGCCAGGCCGTTTACATGGGCGCAACGGTAGGTGGGCCTCAGGGCAATACTGAAGGGGTGGAATCCATCATTATCACGTCATTGCATACATCTTTTTTCCATCAACTGTTGTGTACTGCTCGGTGTGCCCGCCAAGCTTCGTAGTGCTCCAGGACCGTCTGCTCGATCGGCCGGTAGGTGACGCCCAGCTCGCGCACACTCCTGCTGTTGTCCACGCGGAATCGGATGCCGAGGTGCTTGCGGATGTAGTCCTGGGTCAGACCGAAAGCCGGACCCAGGATGCGTACCGGCCAGTGCGGGAGTGCCGTACGCGGCAGACGGAGATCGCGCGGGTACCGGGTGCGGAGGATGCGGGCCATGTCGTGGAAGGACGTCATCGTCTCGGCCGCGAGGATGTAGCGGCCGTGCGCGTCAGGGTTCTCCGCCGCCGCGATGTGCGCGTCGGCGACGTCTCGCACATCGACGGTCGTGAAGCTGAAGTCCGGTGCGCCGTAGAAGAAGTAGCCCTTGAACAGCTCGTCCAGCAGGAACAGGCTGCCGGACTCCGACGCGGGGGCGAGTGAAGGGCCCAGGATCAGGCCGGGGTTGACGGACACCATGCGCCAACGGTCCTGGGCCGCCTCCGCCTCCCAGGCGGCGCGTTCCGCGACCGTCTTCGCGTAGTGGTACGGGTTGTTCTCCACCGTGCTCGTGGTGTTGAAGTACCTCTCCGACAGCACCTGGTCGTCCATGTCCAGGACGTCGGCGTAGTCGCCGAAGACCGCGCCGACGGTGGACGTGAAGACCAGCCTGTCGACCGTCGGCGTCCTCTCCACGCTCGCCAGTACGTTGCGCGTGCCGAGCAGGGCCGGGTCGACCATGTCCCGGCGCCCGTCCTTGATCTTCTCCGGCATGAGGAACGGCGACGCCACGTGAAAGACCACCCGGCAGCCGCACATCGCCTCGTCGAAGGAGTCCGGCGTGAGCAGGTCCGCCTCGAACAGGGTCAGCCGGCCGGGAAACTCCTGCTCCAGTTCCCGTAGCGGCCGCACCTTCGCCGTGTTCGCCGTGCTGCGCACCGTCGTGTGGACCCGATACCCCCGCTCCAGCAGCCGCCGCACCAGATGGCTGCCCACGAACCCGCTGCCGCCGGTCACCACAACCGTCGTCTCCGCACTCGCACCCACGTACTCGCTCCTCCGCCGGGCCGGTCACTTGTCGATCAGGGTCGGGCATGCGACGGCCGGAAGGGAACAGCGGACCACGGAGCCGCACAGAGCAGCAGGTCGCCCAAGGTCTTGTCACCGCCTCGCCTGCCTGTTCTCCTGTACGCCGTTGATCGGCGCGAGTGGCGAGGGCGAGGAAGGCAGCGGCGTGGAATCAGTGGCTGGGCAGAACGTACGGGGCGCTCTGCCCGAGGGGCTCGGCGGGGCCGTACGGGACACCGCCGAGGAGATCGCCGTACTGCTGCGACAGGGCGCCGACATGGAGTCGCGGGTGCCCGGGGCCGAGTGGACCGTCGGTCAGGCGGCGGCGCATCTGGCGCTGGCCAACGAGCTGATGGCGGACATCGCGGCGGGGCGCCCGCGCGCTTACGGGGACGGCACGCCGCAGAGCCTCGCCGCGGCCAACGAGCGGGCGCTGGCGGAGTTCGGCGAGCGGGACGCCGAGCCGCTGGCCGCGATGATCGTGGCACAGGCCGACGCCTGCGTGCGGGCGCTGGAGGAGGGCACTGTGGAGGGGACCGTTGTCGCTCCGCTGGGTCCCATGAGCCCGGACGTGCTGGGCTCCTACCTGCTCACGCACATGCTCGGTCACGGCTACGACCTGGCCCGTGCCCTGGGTCGTACGCACATGATCGACCGCGTCCGGGTCGGGCTGACCCTGCCGTTCATGTTCACGGCCATGCCACGCGTGACCAACACCGCCCGCACGGCCGGGCTGACCGCCTCCTACGCGATCCGACTTTGGGGCGGCGGCGGGTTCGGCGTGACGGTGGCCGGCGGCGCGGTGTCCGTCAGCCCGCGGCCCTCGGCCCGCCCGGACTGCATCATCCTCATCGAACCGGTCACCTTCCTGCTCATGGCACTCGGCCGCCAGGGCCAGGCGGGCGCCATCGCCCGGGGCCGCATCCTCGTCCGGGGCCGCAAACCCTGGCTCGCTCCCCGCTTCCCGGCTCTCTTCACAGCGCCCTGATTCGGGCGCGGGCACGGATCCGCCAGCGCTTCACAGTTCCGTCGGGCAACAGCCGGACGCTGCGGCAGGCCCCGCCGTCCGTTCGGTACGGCAGAAGCAGGACGCCTCGATCGGGACGTCCGCCATCGCCGCGGCGATCTTCAGTTGCTGGGCCACGATCTGCGCCTCCCCCGTCTTGCCGAGGCGGGTCAGGCACTCGTGGAAGCCCTGCAGGGCCCAGACGTTGCCGGGGTGCTGGACGGCGCGTGGGAGTGTGTCGTCCAGGCCCAGGTCGGCGCGGTAGACCGCCTCGGCCTCAGGGACGCGCCCCTGTTCCAGGAGCAGGGCACCATAGGCGTGCCGGACGGGCTGCATCCAGCCCCAGGGCTCGTCGTAGGGAAGGTGGTCGGCCAGGTCGATCGCCCGTTCCAGCACGGCGAACGCGATGTCGAAGTGGCCCTTGCGGTACTCCAGTTCACCGTCGAGCATCGCCGCGGCGACGGCGAGGACGTCGGCGCAGGTGTTGTTGAACAGGGTGCGCGTCTCCGGGACCCTGGCCCGCGCCGCGCGCAGCAGCTCGCGTTCGGTCCCGGCCTCGGTGATCCGGCCGGTCGCCGACAACGCGACGCCACGGGCGTAGTGCAGCATCGCGGTCGTCACGCTGTAGAGCTCGGGGTCGGTGGGCAGGGGCAGTTGGAGGATGTCCGCCCAGCGGCCGAAGCGGATCAGCACGTGGACCCGCATGGCCAGGAAGCCCTCCAGCCAGTCGGCCATGGGCGGGCTCTGCACGCGCAGCAGGTCCTCCGGGATGGACGCCTCCAACTCGGCGGCGGTCTCAAGCGCCGTCCGGTATTGGCCGAGGAACATCGCGCCGTAGATCTTGAAGTGGTGGTTGTGCGCGCGGTACAAGGTGTAGAAGTTCATGGCGCCGGAGCGTGCGCGGAACTTCTCGTCGGCGGTGATCGCGCTGCTGTTGTCCGACACCACGCGCCGGTAGTCGCCGCACAGCACGTCCAGGTGCGAGGGCATGTGCTGAAGGTGGCCGGCGTCGGGTACCAGGCCACGCAGCCGGTCGGCGACCGGAAGGGCCTTCTCCGGGGCCGGGGACATCTCCATCAGGTGGATGTAAAGGTGCAGGACGCCCGGGTGCCGTGCCCCCTCCTCGGTGGCGAGCGCGCGCTCCAGGACGGCCTTGGCCGCCAGCGTGCGGGCGCCTTCGGCGGGCTCGCCGGTGGGGAGGTCCCACAGCTGCCAGGGCGTGAGGTTCATCAGGGCGTCGGCGTACAGGGCGGCGATGTCGCAGTCGTCCGGGGCGAGTTCGTAGACGGCACGCATGCTCTCGGCGTAGGGCGCGTTCCACACGGAGCAGTCCGCGACCGCCCGCGCCTGCGGATAGCGGGTGCGCAGGGCCTCGATCAGGGCCTGTTCGACGGGTGTGGCGCCAGCTGATGCGCTTGTGTGCGCGAGTTCCACGGCGGCGTGGGTGCGTTCGACGCTACGTTCCAGGTCCTCGCCGTCGAAGGCTTCCCACGGCTTGTTGTAGTTGGGGCCGAGCGCATACGCGATCCCCCAGTGGGCCATGGCGCAGCCGGGGTCCGCCGCGGCGGCGGCCTCGAAGCAGCGGACCGCTTCCTCGTGATGGAAGCCGTACGTCCACACCAGGCCGCGGTCGAACCACAGTTGGGCTTCGGCGGACGTCGTCGTCACCGGGCGGGTGTGGGTGCCGAGGTCGTAGTACTCCATACGCCCAAGCCTCGCAGGCCAAGGGATGCCCTTGAGCACATCAAGTACGGTTCAGCACCTGATCATGAATGCGTCATGGGTGACCATGATTCGGCAACGCGAGGGATAAGTACCGGAACCGCACATACGTTCTCCGGCGTGAACTCTGACGTCACCCCCCACATTCCCGTCGGCCTTGAGCCGACCGCATCCGCCGCCGCACGCCCGACTGCGGCGATTCCCGCCCGGCGCGCACTCCTGCGCACCGCGCTGACCGGGGCCGCGGCCCTCGGTGTCGGCCTCGCCGCCGGTGCCTCCCCCGCGTCCGCGAACACCGTCGCCGCGGACACCCGCACCCGGCCCGACACCCCGCAGGAGGCGCTGCGGGAGCTGGCCGCCGGCAATCTGCGGTGGCGCACCTACCGCGAGAAGCACCCGGACGAGACCCCCGCGGTCCGGCAGGCGTTGACGGCAGGTCAGCACCCTTTCGCGATCGTGCTGGGCTGCGTCGACTCCCGAGTGCCCCCGGAGCTGGTCTTCGACCAGGGCCTCGGCGACCTGCTCACCGTACGCACCGCCGGTGAGGTGCTGGACGAAGCCGTGCTCGGCAGCATCGCGTACGGAGTACTCGAACTGGCCATACCCCTGGTCCTGGTCCTCGGTCACCAGTCGTGCGGTGCCGTGCGCGCCGCCGTCGAGGCGGACGAGTCCGGCGAGCAACTGCCCGCCCACATCCAGTACTTGGCCGATCAGATAGACCCGGCCATAGACCACACGCTGGAGGGCGACGCCCGCATCGACGCGACGATCGACGCCAACGTACGACTCGTCCGCTCCCGCCTCGCCGCGGTACCCGACCTCGCCGCCAAGGTCACCGCCGGCGAACTCGCCATCGTGGGCGCCCGGTACGAGCTGACCAGCCAGCTCGTCCACCGTCTGGCCTGATCTCCGGCGACGGGCGAGGGGCGGCGCGGACCGGATGACCCGCGCGCCCCTCGCCCGATCTCAACTCATCAGCGCGGCAGCGAGAGTTGCCCCGAGTTCCCAGCACGCCTCGATGTCGGTCTTGTGCGGTTCGCCGGTGACGGCCACGGACTCTGCTCTACGTCGCCAGCCCAGGCCCGTTGTGATCGACTCGATGCCCCGGACCGCGCCGGTGACATCGCTCCCGCCGTGCACGTAGTAGCCGAACGGCCGCCCGCGCGTGGCGTCCAGGCAGGGATAGTAGATCTGGTCGAAGAAGTGCTTCAGCGCCCCTGACATGTAGCCGAGGTTCGCCGGGGTGCCGAGCAGATATCCGTCCGCTTCGAGGACGTCGGACGCGGTGGCGGACAGGGCCGCCCGCCGTACGACCCGCACGCCCTCGATCTCCGGTGCCGTCGCCCCGGAGACGACGGCTTCGAACATCGCCTGGCAGTTCGGCGAGGGCGTGTGATGAACGATCAGCAAAGTGGCCACGCACCGAACCCTGCCGTCCCCCTTCCTGCGGATGCAAGCGGCTCCGATACAGTGTCCCGCCCGAGTGAATGGGGAGGGGCTGCTATGCAGGTCAGGGCGGGGAACGCGTGGCGTGGACTGGTGCAGGTCGCTTTGTTGGCGGGGGTGCTGACGGGCTGCTCGGAGGCCGCGGAGAAGGACACGAAGGCGTCGGCGACGGCAGGCACGAGCGGTGCGGTCGCCGAGAGCGGCGGCACCATCGGTGACGCCGGCTCGGCCTGTGAGCTTCCCGTCACCTTCGACATCGCGGAGGACTGGAAGGCGGAGGCCGTCGACTCGGGGACGGCCGAGGCCACCGCCGGCCCCTCGGACGGTTCCGACGACGAGCTCAGCGACGAGATCGCCGACGCGCTGCTGCGCCAGGGACCGGTCACCGCCGCGTGCGAGGTCGACGCCAAGCCCGCGGGGAACATCGGCTACCTCCGCGTCTGGACCGGCGAGCCGGGCGACGACAACGCCCGCACGGTCCTTGAGGCCTTCGTCGCGGCGGAAAGCGGCGCGAGCAAGGAGACGTACCGCACGTTCGAGGCAGGCGATCTGGCCGGCGCCGAGGTCGAATACCTCTACACCAGCGAGTTCCTGGACGAGACGAAGAAGGAACGCGCCCTCGCCGTCGTCACTCCCGACGGACCGGTCGTCCTGCACCTGGGCGGCCTGGACGACGAGGAGCACGAGGAGATGCTCCCGGCCTATCAGCTCGCGAAGCAGACCCTGCGCGCCAGTTGAGTACCAACAGACCCGGGACCCCGGAGAGAGTCCGAGGTCCCGGTCCGACATCTCACACGTGCGGTCGGCGTCCCTTCTCCTGGTGCGGGAACGTCTGGTCCGCGCCCGGGAGCGTGGGCTTCGGCAACGTTGCCACTTCCTCCTTCGCCTTCTCCAGCTGCTCGGCCGTGTCGTCCGGCAGCCGGGGTGAGCGCGGACGGGCGTCGCGGAAGCGGAACGCGGTCGTGAAGTCGCCGAAGGTGTCACGGCGCCAGTCGCTGACGTTCGGCTCCTCCACCCCGGTGAACCGCTCCAGGAACTGCAACGCCGAGGTGTGGTCGAAGGCCTCCGAGGCGACCCAACCACCCACCGTCCAGGGCGAGACGATGATGGCGGGCACCCGGAAGCCACCACCGATCGGCAGCCCCTGAATGAACTCGTCGGGCGTCCCCGCGGGCGGGGTCGGCGGGACCACGTGGTCGAACAGGCCGTCGTTCTCGTCGTAGTTGAGGATGAACGCGGTCTTGCGCCACACCTTCGGGTTCGAGGCGATCGCCTCGATCTTCGACGCCACGTAGTCGGCACCCGCGGCCGGGAGATAGTCCGGGTGCTCCGACTGGTAGCTGGTCGGACAGATCCACGACACTGTCGGGAGGCGGTCGTTGCGGGCGTCGTCCTCGAAGGTGCCGTGCGGCTGCGGGCGTACGCCCCGCTCGTACAGGTCGGAGCCGGGCTGCGCGTTCTTGAACGTCGCGAACTGCTCCAGCATGTTGGTGCCGTAGTCGTCTTCCTCCTGGTACACCTTCCAGCTGATGCCGGCGGCCTGGAGACGTTCCGCGTACGTCGTCCAGCGGTACGGCGTCGGCGCGACGTTGCTGATGATCGGGCCGCCCTGGGTGCCGGCGGGGTCGATCGAACCGGTCATCCACATCAGGCGGTTGGGCCAGGTCGGGCCGAACACCGAGCAGAAGTAGTTGTCGCAGATGGTGAAGGTCTCGGCGAGGGCGAACTGGAAGGGGATGTCCTCGCGCGTGTAATAACCCATCACATACGGGCCGTTGACGCCGTCGGCCTTGCGGTGGGCCGACAGCCACTGGTCCATCTTGCCGCCGTTCCATGCCTGGTGCTGTACGGACCAGGCATGGCTGGTGGACGGGATGGCCTGGGCACTGGTCGTGCGGGTGTCCAGGTGGAAGGGCAGGAGGTAGCCCTTCGGGTTCTCGGCGTCGGGCTGGTAGAAGACGCTGCGCCCGTTGTCGAGCTTGAGGGCGTGCGGGTCGGCGAAACCGCGGACGCCCGACAGGGTGCCGAAGTAGTGGTCGAAGGACCTGTTTTCCTGCATCAGCAGGACGACGTGTTCGATGTCTCGCAGTGAGCTGTGCTTCGGCGGTTCGGCGGCGACGGCCTTCTGGACGCTCGGCGGGAGGAGGGAGAGAGCCGGGGCGCCGCCCAGTGCGCCGGCGGCCGAGCCCAGGAGTCTACGACGGGTCAACTCAGCCATGATTACCCCTTTTTGAGCAAGAGAAGCGCTCGGGAGTGACGGCAAGGCCCGGGTGGGGAACGGGCCGCCGCTCACTCTCCGCCCGGTACGGAACAGGGCATCAGGGGCAGGCGGTGAACATGTCGCCAACGCGCGGGAAGGGGTTGGCCAAGCCATGACCCGGGATGGCGGGGCGTTGCCGAGCGGTTGCCCGGGCTTGGGGGACGAATGGCCGGCCCATGAACCGGAGTCCCGACAGCACAGGGACGATGCCGCACAGGAAGCGCGGGCTGCCCCTCAAGGGAGGGACAGCCCGCGCGTGTTGTGTGGTGTTTCCGTGGGGCGCGTTACATCGACCCGCGTTGGGCGCGTCGTAGCACCACGAACCCTCCGATCAGGAGGATCGCTCCGACCGCCGCCGGCCACAGCTGGGCGCCGGTGTCGGCCAAGTTGCCCTGTGCTCCCTGGGGTTGGGTCTGCGCCACGGTGGTGGCCGGGTCGGGGACGCCGGCGGTTTCGTTGGCGGCCGCTCCGTCGTCGTCACCGCTGCTGCCCGCCGGCGGAGTCGACACGGCCGTGCCGACAGCTTCGGCCTCCGTCGGTGTGTCGGCCTTGGGTGACAGGGTCGCGGCGGGCTGGGACGTGGCGTCGTCCGCCGGTTCGGTGTCCGGGGTGTCGGCCGGGGGCTGCGTGGTCTCCTCGTCGGCCGGATCAGCCGGATCGGCCGGAGTGGCGGGGGGCTCCTCGGCGTTGTCGTCGGTCGGAGACGCGGAGGGCTCTTCGCTGGGCTCGTCCGAGGGAGGCGCGGGGTTCTCGGTCGGCTCGTCCTGCTGGCCGCCGCCGTCGCCCTGGCCGCCGTCGCCCTGCCCGCCGTCGTCACCCTGGTCCGCGCCCGCGCCGCACTGGCGGCCGGAGTTGATGCAGTCGGTCATCTCGCGCATCAGGTCTTCGTCGAAGACGTTGATGAAGTCGCCGTGGTCGGTGACGGGCTTGTGGAGCTGCTCGGGGAAGGAGTCCACCGCGAACAGCGGGACCGTGCGGCCACCGTCGTCGAGGCTCGGCGCGTCGACGTCGTAGACGATGCGCTGGACGAGTTGCGGGATGGCCTGGAAGCCGGTCGCGCAGCTGCCGTCGGCGGCGGCGAAGGCCACGTGGGTGCGGTGGTTGGCGCTGTCGATGTTCCGGCCGTCCCAGCAGCTCTGGAACTTGAAGGTGCGCACCACGTCACTGCCCTGGGGGCAGAGGGGGTACTTGTCCTTCAGCTGCCGGTCCTCGAAGCCGGTGCAGCTCCAGGACGCGTTGGCGTTGGCCGTGCCGTTGACGAAGGCCTTGGCGTCGCCGGTGATGATGCGCAGCAGCCGGGGCATGGCCGTGACCTTGCTCTGCGGGCTGCCGACGAACGTCAGCGTGACCTGCTTGGGCGTGACGATCTCGCCCGCGTTGCCCTCGATGCCGCCGCCGGGGGCGCCCGCGTCCTGCTCCTGGGTGCCGTTCTGCAGGCGCAGCACGGGCCAGTAGTACGTGGACTTGTCGCCCTGGTCCTCGCAGCTGGTGTCGCCGTTCGCCAGGTCCTCGTCGCTCGCGAAGGCGTTGTTGGCCTGATTGCCGACGTAGTCGTGGAAGTGGTGGGCGCCGTTGGAGACGCCAGGGGCCACGATCACGTTGTCGGAGTTGAACAGGCCGCCCTCGTTCACGCCGCAGCTGGTGGTGAACGTGCCCCGTGAGGCGTTCTGTTGGGCGCTCGGGCTGTTCACGTTGGGCTGGACGGTCTTGATGTCGACGAAGTCCGCGGCGACGGGGCCGTTTCCGGCCTGTCCGCCGTTCCCGGGCTCCTGCTCGCCGTCGCCGGCCTGCTGGTCGTCGCCGTCGCCCTCGTCGCCGTTCTGCTCATCGCCGTTTTGGTCGTCTCCGGTCTGCCCGTCACCGGTCTGGGGGTCGGCCGCCTGCAACGTACAGGGCGCGAAGGCTTCGAGGCCCTCGGGGCGGTCCCCCACGCGGTCGATGGCGATGGCGATCCGTTCGATGACCGCGGCGCGCTTGTCCTTCAGCGGATTCATGATCGCGTTGTCGGCGAAGGCGGCGTCCTGCTGTACGGCCTGGGCCGATTCCTGGAGTTGCCGGTAGGCCGCCGCGATCTGCTCGTCCAGGAGGGCGAGTTCCTTGTCGACCTCCGCCCTCGCCTCGTCCGGAACGGCTGTCAACTGGGTGCCGACGTCCGGGCAGTCGATGGTCCCGGCGCCAAAGGTCCCGGACGCCTGAGCCGCGTCCCCACCCGAGCCCCCTTCGGTCGCGGAGGCGTACACGTTCGCCGCTACCAGTCCGCCGCCGCCCAGCATCAGGGCGACCGCGGCGAAGGTCGCGCGCCGGGCCCCTGTGGGACGTCTGCGTGTGTTGCGTCTCAAGGCAGTGCTCCTACCCGTCTGCTCTCCGGCTTGGCATGGAAACCCCCGGCCCTATACGGAGACGGGTCCCGCTGTGTTCAAACGGCTCAGAAATTCACAGCAACCTCGTACGAGAGGCATATGCGGCGGTGCGCGGAGGAGCCGGCCGCGCCTGAAGGCCGGGGCGGGCCACCGGTGTTGCGGCTTCCGGCTCGACTGCCGGATCGGCTGCCGGATCCACCACCGGACAGGAATCCGGGCTTCCAACCCGCGGAGGCGTGAACTATAGTTTAGATCGACCGAGAGTGAGCGGGGCGTAGCAGCGTGCACGGAACAGACGACAGACCCGAGAGCGGAGCGCCGGAGAGGCGTGAGCCGCTTCCCGCGCCCTGTGCGGGAGCGCCGTTCGCCGACCGGCTCAACTTCCTCTTCGACCGGGTCCGCGCGCCGGGGGCCAAGGAGTTCAGCAACGCGCACGTCGCCCGGACGATCTCCTCTTACGGCGACGCGAGCTACACCGGCGCCTGGATCGGCAAGCTCCGGGGCGGCGAGGGAACACCGACCATCACCATCGTGCCGCTGCTGGCCCGGTTCTTCGGTGTGGAGGCCGCGTACTTCGTCGAGGACGAGGTCACCCGCAAGGTGGCGGACCAGTTCGAGCTGCTGCGCAAACTCAGCGAGGCCGGAGTCAAGGACATCGCCCTGCGTGCCATGGGCCTGTCCGACAAGAGCTTGCTCAAGGTGCTCGAAGCCATCGACATCGTGCGCGAGCAGGAAGGCCTGCCCGCCGCCCCGGAGAAGGATCTGCCATGACGGTGTTCCGGGGTTCCGACGGCAAGTCCGGGAGAAACAGCCGGATATGGCTGGGCCGTCGAGGACGCGAGGGCGAGCGTGAGGCCGACGAGGTCGAGCAGCGCGGTCGGGCGTTCGTCGAGGAGTTGGGCCTCCCGCCGGTCGACAGCGTGCTCGATCTGGTGCCGTTCATGGAGGAGCGCCTCGGCCGCTCGATCCGGCTGATGCCGTTCACACCGGATCCCGCCGACCCCGACTCCCTGGACGCCACCGCTCCGTGCGGCCTGTGGCTC
This sequence comes from Streptomyces sp. JLBG701, assembly GCF_058544905.1. NCBI lineage: Bacteria > Bacillati > Actinomycetota > Actinomycetes > Kitasatosporales > Streptomycetaceae > Streptomyces > Streptomyces sp. JLBG701. The sequence goes on along the minus strand of NZ_CM178588.1, from coordinate 10,607,334 downwards.
GCCACCGAGGAGACCGACTACGTCTTCTACGACACCGGGATCAGCCGCCCGCACGCGGAGGTCATCGTGGGCCACGAGTTCGCCCACATGCTGCGCCGTCACCGCGGGAACCCCTCGGTCGGCGTCGGTGATCTCGGCGGTCTGATCAGCGCGATCGACCCCCGTACGGTTCAGCTCGTGCTCGGCCGGACCCGCTACAACGATCCCGAGGAGTTCGAGGCCGAGATGCTCGGATCGCTGCTCCAGGAGCACGTGAGCACTTCCCGCTCCGGGGCCTGTGAGGGCACCGATCCCATAGCCCGCACGCTGCTGCGCCGACCGGACAGGACTTCGTGAAAGACATACTCCATCCCGTGTGCCTGGCGATCGCGGGCACCGGGTTCCTTCTCCTGCTGCGGGACCTGGGCAGACGCCGCCGTGAACCGGCGCTGGTCGCCCTGGCCTTCACCTACGGCTTCTCCGCGCTCAGTTACGCCATCTCGCTCACCTGGGTGTGGGTGCGCATCGACGGTGTCTTCGGCGTCACCAACATCGCCGTGCCGCTCGCGCAGAGCTGTGTGATCCTCGTCCTCACCCTCCAGTCCACGGTCCTCGCGTACTGGTCGAAGCCGCCCGAGCAGGCCCGCCGCCGCAGCCGTGCGCTGTTCACCGCGGCAGCCGGAGTCGTCGCCGGCATGTGGGTGCTGTTCGTCCTGCTGACCCCGGCGACGACACGGCCGACGGACTTCTCCCTGTACTACGCGCACGACCCGTTCTTCCAGGCGTACGTGCTGCTGTACTTCGGTACGTACTCGGTCGCGGAGATCTATCTGGCGCGGTCCTGCTGGAAGTACGCGCGTACCGCTTCGACCCCGTCGATCGGGCGCGGGCTGCGGCTGATCGCGGTCGGTGCCGCCATCACCCTGGGGTACAGCTCGATCCGTATCGCCGCCGTCGTGGGTGCCGAGGCCGGGTTCAGCGTCGCGTCGCTCGACCCGGTCGCGTGGGCGTGCGGGGACATCGGCGCCACCCTGACCCAGATCGGCTACTTCCTGCCCGTCCTGGCCCTGCGAGCCACCGCCGTCCGCGACTGGACGACCGCGCACGTCCGTTACCGGCGGCTGCGTCACCTGTGGGCCGCTCTCGACGCGGCAGACCCGGGTATCACGCTGCGCCGGCCGGCCCGTCAGCGCACCGACCTGCTGCACGGTCGCAGCGTCCACTTCCCGCTGCTGCGCCGCCGGGTGGAGATCCGCCAGGGGCAGAAGCTGCTGCGCCGCTATCTCGACCCGGCCGCCCGTGAACGCGCGGAGACCCGGCGCCGGGCGGAGGGCCTCGCCGATGCCGACCTCGCGGCGGCCGTGACCGCGGACCAGATCCACGACGCGCTCGTCCGTCACCGCGAGAGCGCGCCCGTGGACTCCCCCACCGAGTACGCCGACGCCGCCCTGTCCCTGGCCACCGCCGAGGACGAACTGCTCCATCTCCAGCGCGTCGCCGCCCACTTCACCCCACCCGTGTTCGACAGCCACGACGATTCCACCCCCCACAGCACCGCATCAGGAGCCCGGACGTGATCCTCCGCCGCACCCTGTTCCTCGCCTCCACGGCCCTGGCCGCGGCGGCCTGTCTGGCCCTCAGGCCGACCAGTGCACGCACCCGTGCCGACACCGGCGCCGGCACGTCCACGAGCTCTCCCACCGATCTGCATCTCGCCTCGGCCCGCGAGCAGCTCGGCGCGCTGCGCAGCGGCGGGGTCAGCAGCCGGGACCTGCTGGAGCAGTACCTCCGCCACATCGAGCGGGCCAATCCCGAGGTGAACGCCGTCGTCACGCTCGACGTCGAGGCCGCCCGCGCGGCCGCCGACGCCGCGGACCGTCATCTGGCGGAGACCGGGCGTCCGCTCGGCGCGCTGCACGGACTGCCGATCACCGTCAAGGACGCGCTGGAGACCGAGAGGATGCGCACCACGTGCGGCTCCCCCGACCTCGCCGGCCATGTGCCCGACCGGGACGCGGACGCCGTCGCCCTGCTGCGCGCGGCCGGGGCGATCGTCGTAGGGAAGACCAACGTGCCGACGATGTGCCAGGACATCCAGACCTCGAATCCGCTCTTCGGCGCGACGAAGAACCCGTATGACGGCACCCGGACAGCAGGGGGTTCCTCCGGTGGGCCGGCCGCCGTCGTCGCCGTCGGCTTCACCAGTCTCGAAGTGGGCTCCGACCTCGCCGGTTCGCTGCGCCTCCCGGCCGCCTACTGCGGTGTGTTCGCGCTGCGTCCCAGCCACGGCGTCGTCCCGACCCGCGGGCACATCCCCCGTCCGCCGGGCTGGCTCACCAGCTCCGACATGCTGACCGTCGGCCCCCTCGCGCGCTCCGCCGAGGATCTCGACATCCTCCTGGACGTGCTCGCCGCGCCGTCCCCGGCCGAGGCCGCCGCCTGGCGGATCGAGCTCCCGGCGCCCCGGCACAGCCGGCTCGCGGACTATCGGGTCGGCGTCTGGGCGGACGACGCGTACTGCCGCGTCGACAAGGACGCCCGCGGTCTGCTGGACGCGGTGGCCGAGCTCGTACGCTCCGCGGGCGCGACCGTCGACGACAGCGGCCGCCCGGTCGAACTCGCCGCGAGCGACCGGCTGTTCCAGCGCCTCATGTACGCCACCGCGAGCGCCACCGCCTCCGACGCCGCGTTCGCCGACGACATCGCCGCGGCCGACAAGGTGCCCGCCGACAGCCCGGGCAGCCTCTTCCTCCGCTCGCGGACCATGCGCCACCGCGACTGGCTGCTCGCCGACGAGGAGCGCGAGAAGCTGCGCGTGGCCTGGGCCGAGTACTTCACCGCCCACGACGTCCTCATCACTCCCGCCGCCCCGACCGCGGCCGTCGCCGACCAGACCTCCGTGCCGGTTCCCGACCGGCATATCACCGTCGACGGGGAGCGACGCCCCTACTTCGACCAGACCGCCTGGTTGAACATGGCCGGCCCCGCCGGACTCCCCGCCGTCGTCGTCCCCGCCGGACAGACCGCCGAAGGGCTGCCGCTGGCGGTCCAGATCATCGGCCCGTATCTGGCCGACCGCACGGTCCTGGACGTGGCCAAGCACTTGACGGAGCTACTGCCCGAGCCGGTGCGACCTCCCGCGTTCACTTCGTAACCGCGCAACCGCGCGCCTGAGACCCGGGTCGTCCAGCCCCCACGGGGGTGGGGCAGGGCGGACCCGCGCAACAGAGGGCCCCGACACTTGTGCCGGGGCCCTCTGTTGCTCTCTGCAGAGCCTGACGAACTCAACGCAAAGAGGTACGAAAAGAGCCCGGATACCGACGGGGGTGACAGCATCCGGGCCTGTTGATCAGCTTAATCCCAAAGGGCGGGTATTCGGCAACTCCCCGGGCACAACAATCAGTCGACCGGGCCCCCGGACTTCTGCCGCGCACGGTGGGGTCCCAAGCCCCGCAAGACCTCTGGTGGGCGCCGGGACCGTGCGGCCGAGCGCGGCCAGTGCGAACAGGACGTCGTCCGTGCCGACATCCGCGCGGACCGTGCCCTGTTCGCGCCCCCGGCGCAGCAACAGCTCCAGGGTCTCCCGGTTGTGGGTGTGCACCTCGCACAGGGACTCGACCCCCTCCAGGTGGGTGGTCATGAGGTCGTTGGTGCCCCGGTCCGCGGCCAGTACGCCAAAGACGGCCTGGAGGTAGCCGGCCAGGCCCGCCCAGGCGTCCTCGGCGGCCCGCGCCTGTTCACCGGCGGCCATCGTGCCCGTCAGCAGGTCACGGACCAGGTGGTGCTGTCCACGCTGGTCGCGCTCGGGGTGGTGGGCATCGCGGTGCTGCGGCAGCGGCGGACCGCCAAGCGCGCGATCTCCGCGGCGTAGGCGAGGGGGCAGGGCCCCATGTGCTGGACCTGATACGGCTGGTGCCGCAGCTCTCCTGCTGCGGCACCAGCCGTTCGCAGCACCGGAGCGAGGTCTGGACTGGAATTGTGCAAAACGTTTTGGATCCCTAGCGTCCGGTTCGGACGGAAGGATCCACATGATGCGCCGACTGATCGGGACGTCCTGCTCGGTGCTTGTGGTGCCCGAGCAGGGGGACCGGCAGCCCGCCTCACCCATGACCGAGGACCCGCTCGACGCTCGGTACGACGAAGCCCGCTCACGCGTCGTGCTCCGCCGTCAACTCCCGCGAGGAGGGGAGCGGTTCCGATGTACATCGTCTACGTAAGATCACTGTGTGCAGAGCCCCCGACGGCCGCGGGGCCGGGGAGAACGGGTGTGGATGTGACTCCGCTGGTGAGCCGGACGGCCGAGCTGGAGCGCCTGGACGAGGTGCTCGACCGGACACTCGGTGGGGACGGCGGTCCGGCCGTGGTGGACCTCGCCGGGGCGGCGGGCATCGGGAAGAGCCGGCTCATGGCCGAGTTCTGCCGACGGGCGCAGGTCCGGGGGATGACAGTGCTGCGCGGCCGGGCCACCGAGTACGAACAGCACATCCCGTACCAGCCGTTCAGCGAGGCCCTCGCAGACCACGACGGGGACCTGACGGATCCGGGCGCAGCCGGGGGCGGGCGCGGCGACCGGTTCGGGCTGTACCGGTCCGTGGCGAAGTCGCTGGTACGGATCGCCGGGACCGGACCCGGCCACGGCCTCGTCGTGGCGCTGGACGACCTGCACTGGGGGGACCCGGCGTCCCTGGAACTCCTCGACCACCTCGTCCGCCATCCCCCGCATGCCCCCGTCGTGATCGTCGTGGCGCGTCGCGACCGCCAGACCGCGGCCTCCTTCGCCGCCGTACTCACCCGGGGTATCGACCTGGGTACGGTGCTCCGGCTGGACCTCGGACCGCTCGCCGAGCGCGCGTGCGTCGAGGTCCTGGCCCCCGGGCTGGTCCCCGGCCTGCCGCCCGGCCGGGCGGCAGAGCTGTACGCCGCCAGCGACGGCAATCCGCTGTACTTCCTTGCCCTCCTTCAGGCCGGACAGGCCGGACAGTTCCGGGGGCACAGTTCACCACCGCGCTCCGCCGGGCTCGGCTCCCTCCTGTTGGACGAGCTGACGCCGCTGACCGTCACGCAGCGCCGCACCGCCGAGGCGGTGGCCGTCCTCGGCGACCAGGGAACCGCCGCGCTGCTGGCCGTGGTCACCGGCCGGGACGAGGCCGCGGTCCATGCGGATCTGGTCGCGCTGGCCGGCCGTGATCTGCTGCATCCGGGTCCCGGCGGTCGGTGGACGCTGCGCCATCCGGTACTGCGGGCCCTCGTGCACGAGAACACCGACCCCCGGTCGCGGATCCGTATGCACCGCCTCGCCGCGGCCGGACTGGCCGACGCGGGCGCTCCCGCTGCCGCGCGCGCCCACCACGTCGAGCAGTCGCTGACCGGCTGGGACCCGGAGGCGGTCGCCGTACTGGCCGAAGCGGCCGAGCGGTCCGCCGCCACCGCGCCCGCGAGCAGCGCCCACTGGCTGGAAGTGGCGCTGAGGCATCTTCCGGACACACCGCCGTACGCCGCGCTGCGCCGTGATCTGATGCTGCGGCGGGCGCGTGCGCTGGGCGTGTGCGGGGGGCTGCGGGAGAGCAGGGACCTGCTGCACGAGGTGATCGCGATGTCGCCGCCGGGCGAGGCAGGGGCGCCGGGCGTGCGGGCTTCCGCCGTGGCGCTGTGCGCGGTGATGGAGCGCCACCTCGGCCGCTATGCCGAGGCGGTCGCCCTGCTCCGCCGCGAACTCTCCCGTACGCCGGGCCCGCCCCCCGCCGATGCCCTGGAACTCGGCCTGGAACTGGGCTCGTCCGCGCCGCATGCCACCGCGTACCCGCAGGTACGTGCCGATGTGGCCCGCACCCTCGACCTGGCCCGGTCGCTGGGCGACGAGGTCGCCGAGACCGGCGCGCTCGCGATCGCGGCCCTCGGGGAGACGTACGAAGGTGAGATGCTCCCGGCCAGGACGGCCACCGACCGGGCGGCGGCGCTCGTCGACGCACTGACCGATCACGACCTCGCGGGCCTGTGCGAGCCGCTGGCCCGCCTTGGCTGGGCGGAGGCATTCCTGGAACGCTACTCCGATGCCGAACGGCACGCCGACCGCGGCCTGGCCGTCGCCCGCCGCGGCGGCAGGCTCTACGTCCTGCCGCACCTGCTGCTGTGCAAGGCGCACGTCCACATCCAGACCCTCCGGCTCGACTCGGCCGTGGAACTCGCCGACGAGGCCGAGACCATCGCCCGCGGCATCGGCAGCGACGAACTCCTGGCCTTCGTCCTGGCCAACAAGGCCTACGCCCTGACCTACGCCCTCCCGCCCGATGACCGGACCGCACTGGAAGTGGCCGAGGAAGCGGTCGCGGCGGCGGGTACGGGCACCCACTGGTGGGCGTCCATCGCCTGGTGCCTGCTCGGCCAGGCCGCGCTCCATGCCGGTGATCCCCAGCGCGCCCGGACCGCCCTCCTCCGCGGAGGAGGAGACGACCAGAACGCGCTCCAGCCGTCCATGCGCCCGCTCATGCTGGAGGGCCTCGTCCTCTCCGCCGTCGCCACCGGTGACGCGGACTCCGCCAGAACCTGGGCGGAGCGGGCCCGTAAGGAGGCGGAGCAACTGGGTCTGGCGTCGCAGCGTGCCTCGGCCCTGCGCAGCACCGCCCACTGTCTGCTCGGCGACGGCGACACGGCAGCGGCGGCCGGGCTGTTCGAGGAAGCCGCTGCCCTCGCGGCCCGCGGTGGAGCGGTCCTGTGGGAGGCGTTCAGCTTGTTGCTCGGCGCCCCCGTGACCGCTGCCGCCGGTCACCCGGACCGTGCCCGCGCCATGAGGGAACGAGCCCGGCGTCTCGCCGTGACCGGCGGTGCCCGTCTGCTGACCGGCCTGGCGGACGCGATCCTTCCCACCCTGTCCGGGCCGCCGGCGGCCGACGACGGGCCCGGCGCGATGCCCCTGTCCCTTTCCCCACGCGAGCGTGAGATCGCCGCCCTGGTAGCCGAGGGCCTGACCTCCTCCGCCATCGCCGCCCGGCTCTACCTGAGCCCCCGTACCGTCGAGACTCATCTCGGCCGCATCTACCGCAAGGCCGGCGTCACTTCTCGGGCCGCCCTCGCCGCCCTCCAGACCCGGTCCGAGCTGCGCGACGGGACGACCGGGACCGCCGGGGTCACCTGACTTCCCGGTCACAGCACTACGTAGGCGGATTGCGTAGTTTCACCGATGCCCCCAGGACACGCGTCTGGAAGTGTCGCCGTTCAGGCCCCGTCCTACGCCCCGTGTATTCCGTGGGACCGGGGCGCTTCCCCGGTTCCGGTGACTGGGCAGGCCCGTTGTCGGTGGCGCGGGACCAGGGTCGTGGTCTCATCCTCGGTTGCCTGTTCACGGCCGGGGTTTCAGCTTCGCTGGGGGACACGGAACGATGCGCACCGAACGTGTGGAGCTGCCCGGTTATCGGGAGGTCGCGCTCAAGACGGACAGCCGCGTGCCGGCCACGGCCCGCGACCGGCAGCGGTTCATGCGCGAAGTCCCGGCTGCCGGTCAGGTGTCGGACCATCCGAACGTGGTAGCGGTGTACGACGCCGGGGTCGTGACCAGCTGGGACGCGGGGGGCCCGAAACCAGACCCACTCGAAACCAGATCGAAGCGAAAGGATGCCCATGCGTTGGCGGAGCAGTGACAGTTCATGGTGTGTCGCCGGCATCGTGTTCGGGTTGCTCCTCGCGGGTTTCGGCGCCGGCCGCATCGGGCCGGCGTACCACCGCGAGCACCGGGCTCGGGTCGTGTCGGCGTGTATCGCCGAGCGTGGTGTCGAGCAGTGCCTGCCGACGCGGACCGCCGCAATCACAAAAATCGTCAATTGACATCCTCCACCTCTTAAAAGAGGGGATTCCAACCCGGGTGGGCTGAGGTTCACGGACGCTCGAGCGGCTGGTGGCCGTTGTCGTCCCTCCGGCACCGGCTGATCGCCGGGGGCGGGGGATTCCGCCCTGTCCTGCCGCGACGTTCAATGCTGCGTTCTCATCGGCGTTGCAGGTGAACCCGCAGGACACACAGACGAACTCGGCTTGGCTCTTGCGCGAGTTCTTCTCGATCCATCCGCAGGCGGAGCACCGCAAAGAGGTGAAGGGTGCCGGGACGTCCTCGACCCGGCCCGGAGCCTTGTGCTCCGTACGCTGCCGCAGCAGGCCCCAGCCCTGGGCGAGGATCGCCCGGTTCAGCCCGGCCTTCTGCCTGACCTTCCTTCCGGGCTGTTCGAGGGTCCCCTTCGCGGAGGCGGTCATGTTCTTGATGTTCAGTTTCTCGAAGCGCACCAGGCCATAGGTGCGGGCGAGCATGGTGCTGGTCTTCTCGCACCAGTCCTTGCGCCGGCCGGCTTCACGGGCCTTGAGTCTGGCGACCTCGGCGTATGCGGCGGTCTTGGCCTGGCTGCCCTTGGGCGCACGGGCTGCGCGGCGTTGGTGCTTGCGGATCTGGGCCCGTTCCTTGACGGTGAGCTGCGGGCAGTTCAGCTTCCGTCCGTCCGAGAGGGCAGCGGTGATTTTCACGCCCCGGTCGATGCCGATGACTTCGCCCGTTGCGGGTGCGTCGATCGGTTCGGGGACGACGGCGAATGCGATGTGCCACTGGTTGTTGCGGAAGGTGACACGGAACGTCTTCGCTATCGGCAGCCCGGCACGGGTGAGCCGGAACCGCACCCACCCGCAACCGGGCACCCTCACTTGAGCCCACCGGCGGTTGAGCTTCTGGACGACCACCGAGCGCCCCATGACCTGCCTGCCCTTGGCATTCAGCTTCGGCGCACCGTCCACGTCGAACTCCGGCACACGGTCGGTACCGATGACCCGAAATCCCTCATGCACGTACTTCTTGCGCCACTTCGGCTCACCGAACCAGGCCATGAACTTGGCGTTCTTGGCCTGGGCGAAGTCCTTCAAGGCCTGCTGCTGCACATCGGCATTCCCGGGCCGCAGCCAAGCATTGTCATGCCGGGCCTCGGTGAGCTGCCGGCACTGCTCCGCGAAACCGGGCGCAGACCTGCGGCCCTTGTACCAGTGCGCATGCTGCTCCACGGCAAGGTTCCACACGTACCGGGCGTGCGCGCAGTGGCCGAGCATGACGCCCGCCTGCTCGCCCGTCGGATACATGCGGAAACGTGACATGCCGTCACCCTAGCGGCACGGACGGCATGATCAAGTTCATGCTTCGCCTCCCCGCAGACCATCACCAACGGCTGACCGAGCAGGCGGCCGCCACTGACCGGGGCTGCGTCCGCAGGCGGCAGTTACCTGTGTGCCCTCTGGATGTTGCCTTCGTGGCTCACAGTGTTGTCACAGCGATGTTGTACAAACGTCCCATGGACCGGAAACCGGAGGTCAGCGCTCCGTCCCGGGCCGGGGTCGCCGGGGCGGTCGGGAACCCTGGGTGCGTGGTCCGAGTTCGTCCGGATGGGGGGAGGGATCGTAGTGGCTGAGGCGTATGACGGGCCGGGGCGGAGTGCGGGGATGGCTCCGTTCGTCAGCAGGTCCGTGGAGATCGACCTGCTGGATTCGGTGCTGGAGCGGCTCGGGGAGGGCGGTCCGGCGGTCGTCGATGTCACGGGTGAGGCCGGTATCGGCAAGAGCCGGCTGCTGGCGAAGTTCTGCGCGCGGGCGCGCCGCCGGGGGCTGACCGTGCTGCGTGGCTGGGCCGCGGAGTACGAGCGACACAGCCCGTTCCGGCCGTTCGCCGACGCGTTCGCCGACCTCGACGCGCGAGCACTGCGGGCCCTGCCCGTGTTGGCGGAGCTCCCCCCGGTACTGCGGGGCGACATCGAAGGACCCGGCGGGCCGGGTGCGGGTGACCGTTTCGGTTTGTACCAGGCGACCGCGTCCGTACTGGGCCGGCTCGGCGGCGCCGGCCTGGTGGTGATACTGGACGACCTGCACTGGGCCGACCCGGCGTCGCTGGAGCTTCTCGGCCATCTCGTCAGGCACCCTGTGCCGGCCCCACTCCTGCTCGTTGTCTCACGCCGTGACCGTCAGGCACCGGCAGCGCTCGCCACCGCGCTGGCCGACGGCGTGGACACCGGGGCGGTGCTGCGGCTCGCTCTGGGGCCGCTCGACGAACGCGACTGCGTGGAAGAACTGGCCGGCGACCTGCCGCAGCCGCAGGCCGCCGAGCTCTACGCGGCAAGCGAGGGCAACCCTCTGTACTTCCTCGCTCTCCTTCAGGCCCATCGCGGGGCCCGGCTGCCCCGGACGCCCTTCTCGACGCCTCCGGCCCCCGCCTCGTACGGCGGCCCGGACGGTCTGCCCGCCGGCCTCGAAGCGCTGCTGCTCACCGAGCTGTCACCGCTGAGCCCGATGGAACGCCTGACCGTCGAGGCCGCCGCGGTCCTGGGCGACCACGCGACTCCCGCCATGATCGGCGCCCTCACCGACGCCGACGTCACGGACGTCATCCCGGCGCTGAACCAGGTGATGCGGCGTGACCTCGTCCGGTCGGGCCAGGGAGGACGACGGCTGGTGCTGCGCCACCCGCTGATCCGGACCCTGGTCCACGAGAGCATCAACCCCTGGCGGCGCGAGGAACTCCATCGGCGGGCGGCAGCGGAACTGGCCCGGGCCGGCGCGTCCGTCGTCGAGCGGGCACACCACCTCGAACAGTCGCTGACCCGCTGGGACCCGCAGGCGGCCGCGGTACTGACCGAGGCCGCCGAGCAGACCGCCGCGACCGCTCCCGCCACCTCCGCCCACTGGCTGGAAGTCGTGCTGCGGCTTCTGCCGGACACCCCCGAACACCTCGCCGGGCGCCGCAGACTGATGCTGCTGCGCGCCCGCGCGCTCGGCGTGAGCGGCGGACTGAAAGAGAGCCGGGACCTGCTGCACCAGGTGATCGACATGCCTGGTGCGGACGCTGACGCCGACGCCGTCCGCACCTCCGCGGTCGTCCACTGTTCCCTGGTGGAACGTCATCTCGGCGGTTTCGCGGAGTGCGAGGCGATGCTGCGCCGCGAACTGGCCCGGTCGCCTGGACGACCGCGTTCCCAGACCATCGATCTCCGCCTCGAACTGGGCTTCTGCGGGCTGATGTCCGCTGTCCGCTTTCCGGATATGAGGTCGGAGGTCGCGGAGGCTCTGACCATGGCACGTTCTCTCGGTGACGAGATCCGTGAGATGCGCGCCCTGTCGCTCGCCGCCATGGGCGAGGCGTACGAGGGCGACGTGGCCGCGGCCCGGAGGTTCGCCGAACCCGCGGCCCGACTCGCGGACGCGCTGACCGACAACGACCTCGCCGCCCTGTGCGAATCCCTGTGCGTACTCGGCTGGGCCGAGGCATTCCTGGAGAGCCACACCGACGCCGCGCGGCACGCCGACCGGGGGCTGGACATCGCCCGGAGTACCGGCCAGCTCTACCTGTTGCCGCAGATCCTGGTGTGCAAGGCCTATATCGACCTCACCGCCTGTCGGATCACGCCCGCGTTGGAGCTGGTCGAGGAGGCCACGGCCATCGCGCGGGCACTGGGCAGCGGAGAACTGCTGGCCTTCGCCCTGGCGTTCAGAGCCCAGATCCTGCTACAGGCCCGTCCTCCGGGAGATCCCGGCCCGCTGGACTGCGCCGAGGAAGCCGTGGCAGCGGCCGGTACGAACGACAGCTGGTGGGCGTCGCTGGCCTGGTGCATGCTCGCCTACGCGGCGCTGAGCGCCGGCGATCCGCACCGGGTGCCGGACGTCCTGCTGCACGCCGGCGGTGGCAACGGTATGCGGCGGCTGCAGCCCTCGGTACGCCCCACTTATCTGGAACTGCTCGTCACCGCCGCCGTCGCCACCGGTGACGTGGAAAAGGCCGAACGCTGGGCCGAGCGCGCCCACAAGGAAGCCGAACAACTCGGCCTGCCGGCCCAGCGGGGAGCAGCCCTGCGCAGCCTCGCCCAAGTCGCCGCGCACCGCGGTGACACGGCCGCGGCGGCCCGGATGTTCGCCGAGGCCGCAGCAGACAGCGCAGGGGCCGGAGCAGTACTCCGGGAGGCGCAGTCCCTGCTCCTCGGCGCCCCGCTCATGAAGGCCGCCGGGGACGGCTCCCGGGCAGCCGCCATGTGGCACCGGGGCTCCCGTCTGGCCTCGGCAGGCGGCGCACGGCTGCTGGCCGACCTGGCCGAACGGGTGCGCCCGGTGGTGTTCGGGGGTCCGTCCCGCACGTCCGAACCGGTCGGCGGCCTGACGGCGTTGACCGCACGCGAACGGGAGGTCGCCGGTCTGGTCGCTGAAGGACTCACCAACCAGACGATCGCCACGAGGCTCTACCTCAGCCCACGCACCGTCGAGAGTCACATAGCCCGGGTCTACCGCAAGACGGGAGTGTCCTCCCGCGCCGCGCTGGCGTCCCTGGTGACCCGCAGCGGCGCGGCGTCCCCGGCGCCGGACGGTACGTAGATCCGTTGCGCAGTTCAACCGATGTCCCTGTGGCGGGCAACTGTGACAGTCGGACCCATGCGAACTGGTCTTGGTCACCGTTCGGCACCCGTCCCCCCCATCGACGGGCTCAGTGCGGTTCTCCATACTCGGCCCGCCTCGGTCCGCTCAAGCAACGGCTGGTGGCCGAGGAGGACCTCTGATGCCGGGTGAGCCCGCCTGATCGTCCCTCCCGCGTCCAGGGCTGGAAGCTGCACGTCTCGGCTACCCCGCTGTCCGCCCCCGTGACACTGCACAGGTCGGCGCAGGTGCCGGTACGGCGCGGGTGCGCGTTCAGGTTCGCGGCCCGCACGGAACACGTGGCAGGGGGAGCCTGTGGCCTGTGCGCGCACGATCCCGCGCGGCGCTGGTCGTTGGGTCAGGTCACGGCGTTCCTCGCCGATCCGGCGCCCCCGTCGGCGTCCGCCACTGTCGCTGATACGCCAGCGGTACGTGACCGAGTACGGTCGGACCAGTTGATCGAGGGCGGTCATCCGGACGACGACGAACTTGGAGAGCACACCGCGCAGTTCGCGCCGGCATTGCCAGTGCGCCGGCCCAACCCGGACGTGTTCCATGGCACCGCCGGTGCCGGGCGGACGACTCCCCTGCACACCGCCCAGCACCGCGGCTTCGACCAGACCCTCGCCAAGGCCGAGGTCTCCGCGATCACCAAGGACCCCTGGGTCGCCCGCGTCACCACCACCGACCTGACCGGCGACACCCCCTGGTGCAGAAGGTCGCAAGTCCTGTTCGGAAACTCCGCGGCCGGCGAAAACACGTAGCCGATTGCGTAGTTCTACTGATTTCTTCAGTGCCCGCTTAGGGGAGGGTCTTGATCGAGGATGAACCGTGCGCGACCGGAGAGCCACTGAGTACAGGTCGGGATGATGACGTTGCTGGAGTCTGCAGGAGACCGGGTACGGCGGCTGGTCCGCGCCGTCACCCCGACGGGACGTGACCGGCCGGCTCGGTATGCCGCCGCTCCGGTCACCGCCTTGCTGGCGGCCGTCGCGCTGCTGGCGGCCGGCTGCTCGGGCGACGGAGACGGCACCGACGCATCGGCCGCCACGCCCTCCGTGACCGGCACTGCCACCGCTGCCCCGACCACCCCGTCGGCCACGCCCTCCCCGCCCTACCCGACCAACGCCAAGGGCTGCCACCCCCACGGGGAGTGGACGACGGAACAGGCCGTGACCTGGGTGCGCATACATGCCGATGTCCCCGCCGCGGGCGTCGACACCTCCAAGGACCCGGTCACAATCGACGAGAGCGTGGAGGGCTACTCCGGCCCGCTGTGCGAAACGGTCACCGTTCAGGTGGAGTTCTGGAAGCTCACCTACGGCTCGGCGGGCGCCGGAGGGGCCACGACCAGCGCCACGGAGGCCCCGCCGGACTACTACTTCGACATGGACTCCGTGAAGCGGACCGAGCTGCGCGTCGACGGACGCAAGGAGCGCCTCGTGAAACCGCCGGAGAAGCTCTACGCCGGCGACCGCAGCGTCTGCGTGGGGGCTCTGGTCGCGGTGTACGTCGGCGGGCCCCTCAAGAGCAAGGAACTGCCCGAGCAGATCAGCACCGGGTCCGGGAGCCTCGGCATCGCCGGCGGAGACGTGAAATTCAGGACCGAGCGGGTGGCCGAGTACGAGCTGTCGCCTCCAGCGGCGCCGCAGGTCTGCAGCCCCGAGGGCAAGCCCACCGCCGACCCGTACGACGTGCCCGACACCACGGGTGTGCCCGACCCGCTGTACCCGACGCCGACGTTCAGCTTCGACGTGGACGACGTCCTGCGCTCCCCGAGTTACGGAGATTGAGCAGGTGGGGGCCTGGCGACCGACGGGGCCGTGGGTTCACGGAATAGCTGGTGAGGGAAGGACTGATCGATCATCTTGACGGTCCGACAGGTATCTGACAAAGGGAGGCCGCTATGAGTAAGCGGGAATTGGGGCCGTATCCAGGTCTGAGATATGCGCACATGGTGTCCAAGGACGTCCACAGCAGCCATGTCGTCCGCCAGTTCGCTCTTTATCCGATCGACATCGAGCGGCCGGAGAAGGGCCGGCGGGTGGAGGCGCTGGAATGCGGGAGCTGCCAGAAGCCGCTGAAGTTCAAGGTGCTCAGCGTCGCGGCGACCAGGAGCCGCCGGCGGGTATGGCTGGTGCTGGGCCTGGCCGGGGTAGCGGTGGCGCTCGGTTTCGGGGTGGCGATCTTCGAGGTCGGCGGGCAAGTGGCCGAGGAAGGGACCCCCAACCCGGTGGGCCCGCTGGCACTGGGCTTCCTCGCCGGGTTCCTTTGCGGGACCGTCGGCCTGAGCTACTGGCGGTACGAGGACGGGGTGCGCGGGCCCGGCTCGCCGCTGATGTCGCTCGGTGGGCACGCTCTCCGGTGGCCGCCCAGCTAGCTCGTTAAACTTGGATCACACAGTCATGAACCCCACAAAGCAACGCTGACCTGCAGCATACTCTCGAAGATCAACTTATCTAGGAAACTCGGGCTAGGGCTGGCGTTGCCGTCGGTCTCGTGCGGTCTACCCGCGGACTCGGGCGGGCAGCCCTCAAACGTCTGCGCAGAGTGCGCTTTTTACGGCGCTCCTTTTGATCTTGCTCCGGGTGGGGTTTACCTAGCTGCCCAGGTCACCCTGGGCACTGGTGGTCTCTTACACCACCGTTTCACCCTTACCCGGCGCCGAAGCGCCGGGCGGTCTGTTCTCTGTGGCACTGTCCCGCAGGTCGCCCCGGGTGGCCGTTAGCCATCACCCTGCCCTGTGGAGTCCGGACTGCCATGGTGAGGCGTATCAGCCTGCCCAGGACGTCGGACTTCGGTTGCGGCTCATCCGTGGACCTCCACGTCCTCGACCGGCACCGCGCAGCACAACAACGCCTGGTCGGCTTCCAGTCGGGCTGCCGGTTCGGTCAGGTGGGCGACCTTGCCGGTGACGCGCTTGCGGCAGGTTCCGCAGGTGCCTGAGCGGCATACGGAGGGAAGCTTGAGGCCTGCCGACTCTGCTGTGTCGAGGAGTGTGCCGCTGTCGGCGGTCCAGGTGGTGCGGGTGCCGCTGGCCGTGTAGTGCACGGTGAATGGGCCGGGTTCGGGTGGCGGCCGCTCGTCGAGGGCCACCGGGCGAGGGGAGAAGAAGCGCTCGTCGCGTACGGCGTCTGCGAGGACGCCCGCGGAAAGCAGGGCCGTGGGACGGTGGCGACGAAGCGCTGCGGGCCGCAGAGGTACGCCTCCACCGTGCCGTCGGCCGCCAGTTCGCGCAGGTCGGCGGTGGTCGGGCGGCCGGGGTGGGCGCCGTACGGCAGTCCTGCGGCGGGCTCGGTGACATGCAGGCGTGCCGTGGCGTTCGGGAGCTTCGCCAGCAGGGCGAGTGTCTCCTCCCACAGCGGGGTCTCCGCGCTCGTGCGGACGACGTTCAGTACGGTGACCGGCCGATCGGGGTTGGTGTCCAAAAGGCCGCGCAGGACGGGGAGCGCGGGCGTGATGCCGATGCCCGCGACTGCCAGCAGGAGGGAGCGGCGCGTGTCGGCGGCGGTGAGTTCGTCGCCGTAAGGTCCCGACAGGAGCACGTGGGAGCCGGTCGGGAGGGCGTGCAGGCGGCCCGACACCCGGCCGTCCTCGACCCGCTTGACACTGATCCGCAGTTCGGAGTCGGTGGCGCCGGTAAGGGTGTAGCACCGCCACAACGGGCCCGTCTCGTCGGCGAGATGGAGGCGGAGGTGCTGTCCGGGACGGCATCCCGGACGGGCCGGGTCGCGGACGGCGAAGGTGGTGACCGTGGGGCTCTCCTCCGTGCGCCGGATCAGTTCGGCGTACCGGGGGCGGCCGGGTTGCGCCAGGCGTGCGGTGTACCGGGGATCCGAGGGCGCGCGGCCGCGGTCGACGAGCTGGTCTCCCCGCTCGATCCGGCCGCCGCGTACGGCCCGGGCGTACACCCCGCAGTAGAGGTGGCCGAAGCGGGAGGCGAGCAGTGCCGGGACGTTCAGGTCGCGCACTGCCGATCCGGGCCGGACCGTCGTGGCCCGGCAGCGCTCGGTGGGGAAGGTGAACTCCAGCTCCGCCTCGCCCAGTTGGGCCCGCGCGCCGGGCAGGTCCAGCTCGCGCCAGGCGCCGAGGCCGGAGAGGTACAGGTTGGCACGGAAGCGGAGCGGGTCGACGGGGACACCGGCCGCTTGCGCCAGCGCCTCCACCGTGTCGAGGTGGATGACGGACAGCGGCGCGTCGGACCAGTCCCACAGGGCCGCCCCGGGGCACAGCAGCCGCACGGGGCCGAAAGGACCAGGGGGGAACCACTCCCGGATCGACTCGTCGGACGCTCCTGGGTCGTCGGATGCGATCCGAACCTCGCGGCCATCGGGAGCGGCGAGCCAGAGGCCGTCCGGCTCCATCTCCAGTCGGTACAGGCCGAGTTCGGCGTGCTTGCGCAGACGCAGCAGCACCTCGCTGGAGATCCAGCCGTGCGCGTTCGGGACAGCTCCGCACGCCAATGTCGGTCGCGCCAATGGCCACCAAGACGCCAAGGCCAAGGACGGGCATCTCGGTGTCGTTGTTCAGCTTGCGCAGCGGGCGTGGCCCAGTCATGGAACGTGCTCTGCGTAGCCGTGCTGCCGGATATGGGTGGCTGTCTCAGCGTCCGAGCAGCCGCATGGCGTCCTCTTCGTGGTGGTCACCGGAGGCCGGAGTGAGGTTGTCGAGCTTGGCGATCTGGTCAGTGCTCAGCTCGATGCCGTCGGCGGCGGTGTTCTCCTCGACGCGTTCGACGCGCTTGGTGCCGGGGATCGGGGCGATGTCGTCGCCCTGGGCCAGCAGCCAGGCCAGAGCCACCTGGGCCGGGGTGGCCCCGGCCTCGTCGGCCACAGCCTTGACCTCGTCGGCCAGGCGCAGGTTCTGCTCGAAGTTGCCGGGCAGGAACCGCGGGTTGTTCATGCGGAAGTCGTCCGCGTCCATCCAGTCGGTGGAGCGGATCGCGCCGGTCAGGAAGCCGTGGCCGAGCGGCGACCAGGGCACGAAGCCGATACCCAGCTCCCGCGTGGTCGGCAGGATCTCCGCCTCCGGGTCACGCGACCACAGGGAGTACTCGGTCTGGAGCGCGGTGATCGGGTGTACGGCGTGGGCCCGGCGGATCGTGTCGGGCGCGGCCTCGGACAGGCCGATGTGGCGGATCTTGCCCTCCTGGACCAGCTCAGCGAGGGCCCCGACGGTGTCCTCGATGGGCGTGTTCGGGTCGACGCGGTGCTGGTAATACAGATCGATGTAGTCGGTCCCGAGGCGCTTCAGCGAGCCCTCGACCGCGATCCGAATGCTCTCCGGGCTGCTGTCGAGGCCCTCGCGGCCGGTGTGCGAGATGAACCCGAACTTCGACGCCAGCACCACCTGGTCACGGCGGCCCTTGAGAGCCTTGGCGACGAACTCCTCGTTGGTGAAGGGGCCGTATACCTCGGCGGTGTCGATATGGGTGATACCCAGGTCGAGCGCGCGGTGGACGGTGCGGATGCCCTCGGCCTCGTCGGTGTCCTTGCCGGTGTAGAAGGCGTTCATCGGCATCGCGCCGAGACCGATACGGGAGACCTCCAGGTCACCCAGTTTGATGTGCTTCATGGTTGCCGCTCCGTGGGGTTCACGTGTACCTGCGGGTTTCCGGCATGCCGCATTGCTGTCGCACGCCGGAACGGGGACGCGGGTGGGTCTCCCGCGCGAGAAGCCTGATCTTCAGACCTAGTCCAGCCTGCTGGACGGGCTCGCCCGGTGGCAGGGCGAGCTGTGCCGGGGAGCGGAGTTCCGGGGTGCGACAGGGCCCCCCAACCGCCTTCCGAGGAGGTCACGAGCGCCTGCACACTCGACGACATGACATCTCAGCAGCAGTACGGCACCGAGCTGGGCCGCTTCCTGCGCGCCCGCCGGGCCCGGGTGACCCCCGGGCAGGCCGGCCTGCCGACAGGCGCCGGTGTGCGCCGCACCCCGGGCCTTCGCCGAGAGGAACTGGCCATACTGGCCGGCATCAGCATCGATTACTACGCCCGGTTGGAGCGCGGCAAGGAGACCCGGCCGAGTTCCTCCGTCGTCGACGCCCTCGCCCGTGCCCTCCTGCTGGAACCGGACGAGGCCGAGCACCTGCACAGCCTGGCCGCCATCGCCGCCCGGACCGCACCAGAACCTCCGGCCGCACCGAGCCGGACCGTACGGCCCGGCGTCAAGCTTCTGCTGGAGAACCTGCGGCCGGCCCCCGCGTATGTGGTCAGCCGCACGAACGACCTGCTCGCCGCGAACCCCGCCGGACTCAGGCTCCTCGCCGGGATCGAGGAATGGCCGGCCAAGGAGCGCAACATCGCCCGCTATGTCTTCCTCCACCCCGCCGCCCGCGACCTGTTCGCCGACTTGGACAACCAGGTCCGTGGCTGCGTCGCCCACCTCCGCGCCCTGGCCGGCACCGACCCCGACGCACCGGACCTGACCCGACTGGTCGGCGAACTCCTGCTGAAGAGCCCGGAGTTCGCCCGCCTGTGGAAGCGTTACGACGTCAAGAACCGCTCATACGGCCAGAAGGCCTTCCACCACCCCGAGGTCGGCGACCTCACCCTCGGCTTCCAGTCCCTGCAGCTGGAGGGCACCCCCGGCCACCACCTGCTCGCCTACAACGCCGAACCTGGTACCCCCGACCACGACGCGGTCGCCCTCCTCGACCTCCTGGCCCACCAGCCGGCTTCCAGGCCCGCGACACCGGGCACGGCATCGCCCACCTCGCCCTCGCCCTGACACAAGACTCTCCGCGCAGGCGAAGACGCCGGCTCACTGAAAGGGCGTCCAGCGAGGGCACGGCTCCGCCCCCTCGGCCCCGGGCCGACTGTCAGCGGCCTGGTACGAGCTCGAGGGGATGGAAGTGGCGCTGGTAATAGAGGGTCGGGGTGCCCTCGCTCAGGCGGACGCTGTCGACGCGGCCGAGGAGGATCGTGTGGTCGCCGGCCGGGTGGATCTCGTAGGTGCTGCATTCGAGAGTGACAGCGGCGCCGTCGAGCGTGGGAAGTCCGTGCTCATCGGGGGCGAATCCGGGGTGCGCGAACTTGTCGGCGCCCCGGGTGGCGAACCGCATGGCGAGTTCGGTGTGCTCGTCGGTGATGACGTGGACGAGCCAGCGTTCGGCGCCGGTGAAGGCGGGGTGGCATTCGGCGCTGGCCGCCAGGCACACCAGGATCAGCGGGGGTTCCATCGAGACCGAGCAGAACGAGGTCGCCGTGAAGCCGCGCCATTGTCCGGTCTCGTCGGCGGTGGTGACGATGGTGACGCCGGAGGGGAAGGAGGCCATGGCCTCTCGGAAACTGTGTGTTTCGGTGCTGATGGTGTCTGTCATAAGTGCGTTCACTCCCACCGAGTGTGTGATGGAGATGGAGCCTCGCGCGTGGTGCGCAGGGACTTGATCGGGTTCGGGTGGCGCCGTCGAAGGTGGCTCCCGGCGGCGCTCCGGCAGTAATGGAGTCGGCCAAGCTGACCGCGTTCGACGGGGCGTTCGTGTGCCTTGGCCGGGTCCGGGCTCAGCGTCGCGGCTGCGGATCTGCACGTTCTGGTGGATCTGCTGAACCCGGACCGGGCTCGCGTCTGCGATGGTCGCTTCGCACACGGGACAGGGGCCGCCTCCTTGCTGGTGCCCTCACTTCGCGCCCGCTTCAGTCAGCAGCCGTGCCGCAGGGCTGCCTCTGCGACCAGACGCACCGGCGACGAGGGCGGCCCTTCACGTCGAGACCGTGTCGGCCTCAGAGCACGCAGCCGATGTGCGCCTTGGTGAACGGCAGTTCGACCGGGGCTCCGAAGAGCGTGGCCGCGTACAGGCCCGCCTGGTTCTCGTAGATGGCGATGGGCTGGTTGCGCATGCCCATCAGGTCGCGCAGGTAGTGCTGGAACAGCTTGTCGCTGCCCATGACGGCGCCGCCGCCGACCTCGAACACCTTGGCGACCGCGGCGAGGCACTGGGCGATGGCTTGGGAGGCCTCGAACCGGGACTGGAGGCGTGTCTCGTTGGAGATCGGCTTGCCCGCGACGACGTCGGCGTAGATGGGGTCCCAGGTGCGCGGGATGCGCGAACGTGTGTCCCTGACCAGGGTCACGGCCTCGGACAGCCGGGTGTGCAGGACCGTGTTCTGCGCGGCGGCCGCGCCGGTCACGGCCGACACGCGGCGCCTGTTGTCGTCGATGAAGGCGTCGAGCGCACCGGTGGCGGCGCCGATAGCGCAGGACGCGATGTTAAAGGCCCACATCGACACCCAGGGCAGCTCGAAGATCGGGCCGGTGTTGACGGCCTTGCCCGGCTCGGTGTGGTGGTAGAGCGCTTCGACGGTCAGGGTCCGGTGCTCCGGGACGACGGCGTCGACCGTGACCTCCTTGCTGCCGGAGCCCTGGAGTCCCGCGACCCGCCAGCTGTCCTGGTCGATCTCGAAGTCGGAGGCCGGCACGAGGAACATGCGGAACTCGGGGCCTTCGCCCTCTTCCGGAATCGCGCCGCCCAGGATGGTCCACTGGGCGTGGTCGACTCCGCTGAGGAACTTCCACCGCCCTGTTAGACGGAATCCGTCGCTCACCCGCTCAACCTGGCCGGTCGGGGCGAACGACGAGGCGGCACGGGCATCGAGGTTCGCACCCCAGACGTCCTGCTGTGCCTGCTCGGAGAACAGCCCGATGTACCAGGCGTGGCCGCCCAGCAGCGCGCCGACCCAGCTGCTGGCGGGACACGCCGTGCCGAGCCGTACCAGCCCCTCTTCCCAGGTCGTCGGGTCGACCTCGAGGCCGCCCCACTGCCGGGGCTGCACCGCGCGGAAGACACCGGCGTCCGCCATCGCCCTGATGTTCTCCTCGGGCACGCGCCGCAGTTCGGCGGCCTTGAGCGTGTTGGCCCTCAGCAGCGGCAGGATGCCGTCGATGCGCTCCAGGTAGCGGGCGGATTCGGCGGGGGTTCCGGGTTCAAGGGCCTCGGTGGGCTGGGACGGCTCGAGAAGGTCGGTGTGGGGGGTTGGTGACATGGGTCGCTTCTCCTCAGTTCGTGATTACTAAGGCTTGCCTTACTTCAGTAGTACGCTACAGTTTCGTACTATGCAATCCCAAGCGAAGATCAGAGAACGCGAACGCCACATCCTCTACGTGGCCGTGGAACTGCTCAGCGAGGTCGGCTTCGACCGGCTGACGTTCGACGCCATGGCGGCCAAGGCGAGCGTGTCCAAGACGACCCTCTACCGACGCTGGCCGACCAAGCACGAACTGGTCATCGACGCCGTACGCCGCCGGGTGGGCTTCTCCTTCACCGTGCCCGACCAGGGCAGTTTCCGCGCCGACGTACTCGAGGCCCTTCGGCTGGTCAGCAACTGGCTCAAGCGGGACGGCGCCATGCTGCGCAACCTCGTGGACGCCGGCCGGCGCGACGCGGACCTGCGCGAGGCGACCGAACGTCAGCTCGCCCAGCCCCTCGACGGCATGTGGGAACAGGTCATCGACCGGGCCCAGGGCCGCGGCGAACTGCGTACCGATACGGACCCGTCCTGGCTCAGCGAGCTGGCACAGGGCGTGCTGATCAACCGGACCCTCGTGGCGGACGTCCCCGTCACCGACGCGTTCCTCGAACGCCTGACGGACGAAGTCCTCCTTCCCTCCTTCGCCCACCCCGCCTGACCCACCCCACCGGGAGCTCCACCATGCCCCGACACAAGTCACCCGCCAGCCGCAGGATGCTCCACGCCGAGGTCACCCGCACCCAACGCACCAGCCCGAGCTTCATCACCCTCACCATCCAGGGCCCCGACCTCGCGGACTTCGACCCCATGGGCTTCGACCAGGCCTGCCGGCTGTTCTTCCGCCGCGACGGCCAGCAAGAACTCGCCATGCCGACCGCCTCGCACAACGGCTGGCTGGCCCAGTTCATGCTCATGCGGCCGGCCGTCCGCCCCTGGGTCCGCCTCTACACCGTGCGCGCGTTCCGCCCCGAAGCCTGCGAGATGGACCTCGAGTTCGTCGTACACGGCGACCACGCCGATCACGGCGACACGGGCCCCGCCTCCGCGTTCGCCTCCCATGCCCGGCCCGGCGACCCGGTCGGGCTGTTCCCCGAAGGAATCGGCTACCTCCCCACGCCAACCGCCCAGTCCCAGCTGCTCGTCGGCGATGAAAGCGCCGTACCGGCCCTGCTGTCCATCCTGGAACAGTCACCGGCCGACCTCACCGGCGACGCCTACCTGGAAGTGCCCACCTCCGAGGACATCCGGCCGATCGCGGCACCCGCCGGAGTCACCGTCCACTGGCTCCCCCGCGACGACCACACCGCCGTCCCCGGACAACTGGCCCTGAAAACGGTCACGTCCTCCTGGAAGCTCCGCCCGGATCAGCGCATCTACTGCTGGGTGGCGGGCGAGAGCGGCCTCCCCACCGGCCTGCGGCGCCACCTGGTCAAGGAACAGGGCGTCCCGAAGAACGACGTCTCCTTCCTCGGCTACTGGAGGCACGGCAAGCGCAGCCCCGGCTGAACGGGCCGATCGCCTTCCCCCTGACGCGAACCCGACGCTGTCCCCGCAGTTCAAGGCGTTCCAAGAGCGGAGCATCGTGAACTGAAGGAAACCGGCGCTCTCACCTTCTCCGCGGACCTGAGCACCGTCGAGGGCGCCACCGCCCTGATGGACCACGCCCTCGCGGAACTGGGCGGCATCGACCTGCTCGTGAACAACGTCGGGGCGGAGATCCTGTCCCCGGTTCCTCGAGACCGATGACGCCCGCTGGACCGCCTCCCTCGACCTCAACCTGCTCAGCGCCGTCCGCGCCACCCGGGCCGCACTGCCCAGCCTGATCGAACGCCGCGGCTCGATCGTCAACATCTCCTCCGTCATCGCCCGGCAGCCCGGCACAGGCATGAGTGTCTACGGCGCGGGCCACGGCGGGTCTGGCCTCACTCGGGAAGGCCCTGACCGAGGAGTTCGGCCCCCAGGGCGTGCGCGTCAACACCGTCACCCCCGGGGTGACCCGCACCGCCGTGTTCAAACAGTACGCAGCGCTCCTCCCCCAGATGCCGGAGGCCTACAACATCACCAGTGGTCACATCGACGAACCCGAGGAAGTCGCGGCCCTGGTCGCGTTCCTCCTCTCCGACGTCGCCGGCAACGTCCTCGGCGCCGACTACGTCATCGACGGCGGCACGGTCAAGGCCCTCTGATCCCCGTCGCCAACTCCGCACCGGCCCTGAGAGTCGCTGATTCGAGCGCAAGGCCGCCCGCTCGGCCACGTGGTCAGGCGGGCATACAGCTCGGCGGACCGGCCGGTTCACGGCTCCTACGCCGACCGCACCACATGACGAGCTCCATCGACGCAGCCGTCCCGCCCCTCGACACCGGACTTCACCTCACCCAGCACCACTCACCTGGAGATTCGTCATGTCCTCAACCGCCGACCGCACACGTGGAACAACCACCGCGTCCGCCCTTCCGCCCGCCGACGCACCCCATCGCCACCGCTGGTGGATCCTCACCGTCATCTGCGCGGCCCAGCTCATGGTGGTCCTGGACGCGACCATCGTGAACATCGCCCTGCCCTCGGCCCAGCAGGACCTGGGTTTCTCCGACGGTAACCGGCAGTGGGTCGTCACCGCCTACACCCTGGCCTTCGGCAGCCTGCTGCTGCTCGGCGGCCGCATCGCCGACCTCTTCGGCCGCAAGGCGACCTTCCTGACCGGGCTGGTCGGCTTCGGCGGAGCATCCGCCCTGGGAGGCGCCGCGACCAGCTTCGAGATGCTCGTCGTCGCACGTGCCGGGCAGGGCCTGTTCGGCGCCCTGCTCGCTCCGGCTGCCCTGTCCCTGCTGACCGTGACCTTCACCGATGCCAAGGAACGTGCCAGGGCGTTCGGGGTCTTCGGCGCCATCGCCGGGGCCGGCGGAGCCGTCGGCCTGCTGCTCGGCGGCCTGCTCACCGAGTACATGGACTGGCGCTGGACCCTCTACGTCAACCTCGCCTTCGCAGCCGTGGCCTTCGCCGGCGGCGCGATCCTGCTACAACGCACCACCCGCGACAAGTCCGCCACCATCGACATCCCCGGCGCCGTCCTCGTCAGCGCCGGCCTGTTCGCCCTGGTCTACGGCTTCTCCAACGCCGAGACCCACGACTGGAGTTCGGCAGCAACCTGGGGCTTCCTGGCCGGCGGCGTCGTCCTGCTCGGCGTGTTCGCCTGGTGGCAGACCCGCGCCGCCCATCCCCTGCTGCCCCTGCGGGTGCTGCTCGACCGAGACCGCGGCGCCTCCTTCCTGACCATCCTGATCACCGCCGCCGGCATCTACGGCGTCTTCCTCTTCCTCACCTACTACCTGCAGCAGAGCCTGGGTTACACCCCCATCAGGACCGGACTGGCCTTCCTGCCCCTGGTCATCGGACTCGGGATCGCCGCCTCGCTCGCCTCCACGGTGCTGATCCCCCGCATCGGCCCCAAGGCAGCCGTGCCGCTGGGCATGGGCACCTCCGCCGTCGGCATGGTCTGGCTGACCACCCTCGACCTCCACAGCAGCTACCCGACGGACATCATGCTTCCGCTGCTCGTGGCGGGACTCGGCCTGGGCCTGGTCATCGCCCCGGGACTGGCCCTGGCCACCTCCGGCGTGGGCGCCGAGGACGCCGGTGCCGCCTCCGCCGCCGTCAACACCATGCAGCAGGTCGGCGGCTCTCTGGGCACCGCCCTCCTCAACACCCTCGCCACCGGCGCCGCCACCGACTACCTGACCGACAAGAACCCCAAGGACCCCGCCGTCCTCGCCCAATCCAGCCTGGAGGCCTACTCCACCGCCTACTGGTGGTCCGCCGCTTTCTTCGCAGCCGGCCTGATCATCACCGCCGTCCTCTACCGACGCGGCGTACCGGCCACCGATACCGACGCGGCCCCCGTCGTGCACATGTGAGGTTGCCGGTCAGGACCGTGCCTGCGATACGAAGCCCCGGACCCGCCCGGCACCGCTGGCGTCGGTGCGCCGGCCGTGCAGATCGCCATGAGCCGCGATGCCAAGGTGATCGCCGGCGCCGTTCCTGCGCGGAGGCGGGGTTCGTCGCCGGGCCGACCGACGCAGAGGTGGACCCTGGTCGGCCGCACCGGCAATCCGGAGGCCCAGGTTCGCACGCTCGCTCCTCCACCCGAGGGCTTCAACCCCGACGCCGTCGCAGGTCAGGACGTCGCTGTCCACGTCCCGCGGGCCGACCCGAATCGCGCAGACCCTCACCGCGCCGGCCGACGGCGCCACCTCCGGCGCACTGCGGGTACCGGTCACCGCCGTCCACCCGCTCTTGCCGGCTCCTCCACGAAAGAGATCTGATCGTGCCCACTGTCGCCGTCATCGGCGTCCGCCCCGGCATGGGCCTGTCCATCGCCCGCACCTTCGGCAAGCGCGGCTTCGACGTCGCCCTCATAGCCCGGACCAAGGGGAAGCTGGAGAACCTCGTCGAGCAGCTCGGCCAGGAGGGCATCACGGCCGCCGCGTTCCCCGCCGACGTACTGGACCGCCCCTCCATCACCGAGACCAAGAAGCCCGTCGCCACTCCCACGCACTCATCGCCGACGCCCTCGGCATCGCACCTGACGTGCGGCAGGTCACCGCGGCGCAGGCGAGCGCGCTGTCGATGACCGTGTCCGCGATGCGTCAACTCCGAGCTGTATTGCGGGCGTTCAATCGTTCGCCTGAACGTTGGAT
This sequence comes from Streptomyces sp. JLBG701, assembly GCF_058544905.1. NCBI lineage: Bacteria > Bacillati > Actinomycetota > Actinomycetes > Kitasatosporales > Streptomycetaceae > Streptomyces > Streptomyces sp. JLBG701. Next base: position 10,581,286 of record NZ_CM178588.1, on the reverse strand, counting down.
TGAGGCTTGGGGAAACAGTGCCCATCCGTGCGGGGCGACGGCCTCCTCGACGTGCCCAGTTTCAGCAGCCGACATAGAGGCGGGACGGGGTCGCCGTCGGTGAGTCCGGCCCTTGCCACTCAGTCCGCCGCCCGGCGCCGGGACAGCCGTACCTCCTCGATGTCGAGTTGCCGCTGGACCTGGCGCAGCACAGTGTCGTCGATCTCGTTGTCGTCGCGCAGGCGGAGCACGGTGGCGCGTTTGCGGGCGAGGAGGGCCAGGCGCAGGGCGGTGTAGTGGCGGTCGTGGCGCAGGGCTTCCTCGTCCTCAGTCTCGCCGCCGCCCGCGCGGACGAGGAGGAGGTGGGTCTCGTACTCCTGACGCAGGCGTTCGGCGACATCGGGGGCGGTGCCCAGGTCGTCGGCGACCTGCGGGAGTGCCTTGAGGGCCTCCTCGGTCGCGGTCGTCTCGGCGAGGAAGCGTTCCTCCTCCACCGAGGTGTCGTGGGGCAGTCGGGCCCAGCGCACCACGGCCGGCAGCAGCAGTCCCTGTACGACCAGGGTGGTGACGATGACCCCGGAGGTGACGAAGACGATCGTGTCGCGGTCGGGGAAGGGTGCGCCGGAGTCGAGCGTGGTCGGCACTGACAGGGCCACCGCCAGCGAGACCGCACCCCGGAAGCCGGCGATTGAAGTGACCACCCGGGCACGGTAGTTCATCCGGCGCAGGCGCTGTTGCGGACGGCGATCGAGCAAACGGATCAGGTACGGGACGGTGAAGTTGAAGGCGAAGCGCGCCGCGACGACCACGGCGGAGACCGCTCCTACGGCGATGAGGGCGTGGGTGAGATCGCTGCCGTGCAGTTCGCGTACGGCAGCCTGTGCCTGCAGGCCGACGAGGACGAACAGGGAGCCGTTGAGCAGGAAGGTGGCCAGCGACCAGGATTCCTCCGCCTGCCGACGCATCGCGGCCCCGGCCACGCGAGGCCCGGCCTGACTCATGATCAGCCCCGCGGCGACGGCCGCGAGCACTCCGGAGGCATGGATCAGTTCGGCGAGCAGGTAGGCCGCGAACGGCGTGAGGATCATCGTCACATTCCCCAGCAGCGGGTCCTCGAAGACCCGGCGCACCCTGATCACCAGCCATGCGATCAGCGTTCCGGCCGCGGCTCCACCGACGTAGGAGACGACGAACAGCCAGGTGACGTGCGGGACGGTGAAGTGCTCCTCGCCAACCGTGGTGCCGACGGCCAGGCCGAAAACCACCAGTGCGGTGCCGTCGTTGATGAGGCTCTCGGCGCGCAGCAGGGTGACGTTGCGTCGGGGCAGGGCCTTGGCGAGGACTCCGACGGCGGTCGCGTCGGTAGGAGCTACGGCCGCACCCAGCACCCATGCCGGTCCCCAGGCCAGGCCCAGTTCGTGCGCCACGGTCGCCACGGCTCCGGCGGTGCCGATGACCAGCACGGTGCTCATCAGGATGATGCCGCGCAGGTCCCGCCGGATCTCCCGCAAGGATGTGGTCAGGCTCTCCCAGTACAGCAGCACCGGCAGGAAGATGAGCAGCACCGCCTCCGGCGGAAGCTCCACCTCGCGCAGCGCGGGCACGAAGCCGAGCAGCGCGCCGAAGACCAGCAGCACGACGGGCGGGGCGATCCGGTAGCGGTCACCCAGGGCGTTGCCGAGGAGCACCGCCGCGCCGAGGACCACGACGAGTTCAAGACCGATCACTGCATGCCTCCCAGCCGGGTCAGGAGTCCGATGACCGACTGCGCGACGTCGCGGGGATCGGGATCACGGCTGTCGGCCATGATCGGGGCGTGGGGCTCGCCGGGCGACGTGGCGGCGTGGGCGATGACGTTGGACATTGGTCTTCTCCCGCGGTTTCAGCGAGGCAGGAGCCGCATGGTCGTCGAGCCCGCGGTGGAGCTCGTGATGCGCTGGATGGTGTTCGCGGAGTAGCGGCCGTACTTGGTGCGGTAGGCAGCATTGACCGCGTCGTTGATCTCGCCGTCGACGTCCTCGAACGTCACGTCCTTCTCGACCCCGCCGGCCTCGACACGGCCCTCGTGTCGGGCTCGGGTGCCGCAGAACCAGGCGGAGGCGGGGCCGTTCACGGAGCGGACGTAGATGTCGTCGCCCACGCGCACGACCCAGATGGTGCGCCGGCTGCTCAGCTCGCCGTCCCGGCGCCGGGAGGCGACCTCGAGTTCCTCGGCCGATCCGACGCGGTCGAGTTCGTCGTCGGACCAGGGAGCGGTCGTGGTCATCAGTTCATCTCCTCGGTTCTCGGATGGCTTCTGCTGCGGCGCGGGCTTGAACAGGTCAGGGCGCGAGGGCTCCCCTTGACGTAAGACGATCTTCAATGGGCATCAAGCCTGGTCAGAGTTCCCGCATCACGGCAGACCGTGCCATGCCGGAAGTCGGTGTTCCAGGGTGTGACAGGTCCCCCCACGCCGCCGTGGCGGCCAACAACCGGCGCCCACAGCCCCGATCCTGTCGGCGGCCCGGACCCGACGGAACGTTACGGATACGTTCCGGACTCTTGACGGCCACCGTATGACTGCGTAGACATGACCGCGCAGTCAGACAAACGGCGTCTGACAGAATCGGGCTCGATCGTGCGGCCATCGGGAGACTTCATGACGCGAGGTACAGGACGGGACGGAAGCCCCGGCGCGCCGCGCAGCGTGGACGTGGCCCGGGTGGCCGGGGTCTCGCAGAAGACGGTGTCGAGGGTCTTCAACGACGAACCGTACGTCTCCGCTGCCGTACGCCGACGTGTCCTCGACGCAGCCGAGCAGCTCGGCTACCGGCGCAACAACGCCGCCCGGGCCCTGGCCTCCGGACGGACCCGCTCGATCGGCGTGGTGACCCTGGGCACGGCCCTGTACGGTCCCGCCTCACTGCTCATGGGTGTGGAGCGGGTCGTCCGGGACACGGGCTACGCGCTCCGCGTGGTCAACACGATGGAGGGCGACCCGGCGGGCCTCGCCGGCGCCGTCGACTCGCTCCTCGACCAGGGCGTGGACGGCATCGTCATCTCCGAGCCGATCGACGAGGACGGCGGCGAAGGAGACCTCTCCGCCCGCGTCGACGTGCCCGTTCTGGTCCTCGGCGCGCCACAGCCCTTCGCGGCCTCCACCGTGTTGTTCGGGGGACGCGGCGCCGATCGGATGGCACGGGCGGTCGTCGAGCATCTGCTGGACCTGGGGCATCCGACGGTCCATCACCTCGCCGGTCCCCAGCGGTGGTACGCCGCCAAGGACCGTCTCGAGGGATGGCGGTCGGCCCTGGCCGCGCACGACAGGAGTGAGCCGCCGGTCATCGAGGGCGACTGGTCGGCCGCCTCCGGCTACGCGGCGGGCCGGCAGCTGGCCGCCGACCCCGAGGTGACGGCGGTGTTCGCCGCCAACGACGACATGGCCATCGGTCTGATCCGAGCTCTGACGGAAGCCGGCCGGAGTGTGCCGGAGGACGTCAGCGTCGTCGGCTTCGACGACATCCCGGTCGCCGCCTATGTGACTCCTCCCCTGACCACGGTGCGACAGCCGTTCGACACGGTGGCGCAGGAGGGGCTCAAGCGACTCGTGCACGCCATCGAGAACCCGCAGGCAGAGGCTCTGCCGGCGAGCGATCCACCGGTCGACCTCATCGTGCGTGCTTCGACCCAGCCCCCGCCGCCCCGGACGCCCCCAGGACGTCGACGACATAGCGCCTCCCGATCCCGTGGAGAGGCGTCCAGTCTCCCGCTCCCGGAGAAGGGCCCGTCCACCCACCACTGAACGGCGCCGATCAGTTCGGGCTTCGGAGCCCGGGCCCGGCGCGTGAGCCGAGGGGCTGGCCGCCGTACTGGCCGTAGCTCAGCCCCTGCCCAGCCCGACCGCGTCCCCGCCACCGCGGACGACCCCGCCACCCGGACGACGCGCGCACTCCCTTCACCCAGCGGCTCTCAAGCCGCGTGGCCGCAGCGCACTGCGGCCCGTCCCGCACACACCTGCGTGCCCCACACCGGTCGCAGCCCGCGCAACCAAGCTTCCCGAACCCGTCGGCTTCGACGCCCAGATCGTCACGCCCACGCCTGTTTTCTCCTTCGTCATCCCTTTCCGCACGCCCTCCCTCGGCGTGCTGTCCCCTTCGCCATCGGCGGGAGTTCACCATGCCCACATCCGGATCCTTCGCCAGCTCCTCCTCCATGAACCGTCGCCTGTTCCTCACCGCGACGGGCGCCCTGTCGCTCGGCGCCGCCCTCACGGCCTGCGGCGGTGGTGACTCCGACGGTTCCTCCGCGGCCGCCAAGCCGGTCAGCCAGGCCGACATCGACAAGGCGATGCAGACACCGACCGAGCTGACGTTCTGGACCTGGGTCCCGAACATCGCCAAGGAGGTCGCCCTCTTCGAGAAGAAGTACCCGGCCATCAAGGTCAAGATCGTCAACGCCGGCCAGGGCACCCCGCAGTACACCAAGCTGCGTACGGCCCTGAAGGCCGGCAGCGGCGCACCGGACATGGTGCAGATCGAGTACCAGGCCATCCCGACCTTCACCATCACCAACAGCCTCCTGGACCTGCGCCCCTACGGTGCCTCCGCCCTCAAGAACCAGTTCGTCGACTGGACGTGGGGCCAGGTCAGCGGCAGCGACGGCGAGGTGTGGGCGGTCCCCCAGGACACCGGACCGATGGGCATGCTGTACCGCAAGGACATCTTCGACAAGCACGGCATCGAAGTCCCCACGACCTGGGACGAGTTCGCCGCGGCGGCCCGCAAGCTCCACAAGGCCGACCCCGACGTCTACCTCACCAACCTCGCGGCGAACCAGCCCGCCGCCTGGCACGGCCTGCAGTGGCAGGCGGGCGCCAAGCCCTATGTGACCTCCGGCAAGAGCGACATCGCCATCAGCGTCGACGACGCCGTCTCCCGCAAGCTCGGCGAGTACTGGGGCGGGCTCGCCAAGGAGGGGGTCATCGGCGTCGAGCCGGACTTCACCGACGCCTGGTACGCCGCGCTCAACAAGGGCAAGTACGCCACCTGGCTCACCGCCGCCTGGGGCCCCGTCTTCCTCTCCGGCTCCGCCAAGGCCACCGCGGGCAAGTGGCGGGCGGCCCCGCTGCCGCAGTGGGACGCCGCCAAGCCCAGCTCGGGCAACTGGGGCGGCTCCACCACCGCGGTGATCCGCTCGACCAAGAACCCCATCGCGGCAGCCGAGTTCGCGAAGTTCCTCAACTCCGACCCGGCCAGCGCGCGGATGTTCGCCACCGAGCAGTTCTTCTTCCCGGCGACCAAGGCCCTTCTCACGGATGCCGAGTTCATCGGCCAGGCGCCGTCGTTCTACGGCGGCCAGAAGGTCAACCAGCTGTTCGCCGACATCAGTTCCACAGTCAACTCCTCCTTCCAGTGGCCGCCGTTCCTCGACCAGGCGGCCACCGACTGGACGGAGACGGTCGGCAAGTCCCTCGCCGACAAGACCGACACCGTCCGCGCGCTCGGCACCTGGCAGTCACGACTGACGACGTACGCCAAGGGCCAAGGCTTCACCGTCAAGGGGAGCTGAGATGGCTGCCACCACCGCGGCCCCCGCCAAGGGCAAGCGCCGCGCGGCAGGACCGCTGTTCGTCGCACCGTTCATGGTGCTCTTCCTCCTGCTCTTCCTCGCCCCGCTCGGCTACGCCGCCTACCTCAGCTTCTTCCAGGAACGCCTCATCGGCGGCACGGCGTTCGTCGGGTTGGACAACTACGTCAAGGCCGTCCAGGACCCGCAGCTCATCCACGGCGTCGGACGCGTCGCGCTGTTCTTCGTGATCCAGGTCCCGGTGATGCTGGTGCTCGCCCTGCTGTTCGCCCTCGCGCTGGACAGCGGGCTGCTGCGGCTGGCCCGGGTGATCCGGCTGGGCATCTTCGTGCCGTACGCGGTGCCCAGCGTGGTCGCCGCGCTCATGTGGGGCTATCTGTACGGCCCGGACTTCGGCCCGTTCGCCCAGCTGAGCCGGGACCTGGACCTGCCGGTCCCCCAGTTCCTCAGCGAGAGCTGGATGCTCGGCAGCCTCGCGAACATCGTGACCTGGGAGTTCGTCGGCTACAACATGATCATCCTGTACGCCGCCCTGCGCACCATCCCCACCGAGCTGTACGAAGCAGCCGCCATGGACGGCGCCGGCGCCTGGCGCATCGCCTGGTCCCTCAAACTCCCCGCGCTCAGGCCGGCGCTGATGCTCACCCTGCTGTTCTCCGTCATCGGCAGCTTCCAGCTCTTCAACGAACCGAACCTGCTGATGAAGGTCGCCCCGGACGTCATCAGCAGCTCCTACACCGCCAACCTCTACGCCTACTCCCTCGCCTTCACCGGCCAGCAGGTCAACTACGCGGCCACGGTGTCCTTCCTCCTCGGCCTCGTCATCGTGATCGCCTCCTACGCCATCCTGCTCACCGCGAACCGCAGGAGGACCCCGTGACGACCACGACCCCCACGGTCACCGCCGTCCCGGTGACGGACACGGTTCCCGTCGCACCTCGGCGACGCCGTTCCCGTTCACGCCGCAGCACCCCGCTGACGATCGCCATGCTGGCCGCCCTGGCCTACTTCCTCCTCCCCCTGTTCTGGCTGCTGATCGCCTCCACCAAGAGCACCCAGGACCTGTTCAACAGCTTCGGCCTGTGGTTCTCGGACGCCCCGCAGCTGCTGGCGAATATCAAGGCGACCTTCACCCAGGATGACGGCGTCTTCGTGCACTGGCTGCTCAACACGGTGATGTACGCCGTGGTGAGCTCCGTCGGTGCCGCCCTGCTCGCGGCCGCGGCCGGGTACGGCTTCGCCAAGTTCCGTTTCCGCGGCGACCGGTTCGGCTTCAACCTGGTCCTCGGCGCCGTCATGGTCCCCACCACCGCCCTGGCGATCCCGACCTACCTGCTCTTCGCCGAGGCAGGCCTGGTCAACACCCCCTGGGCGATCATCCTGCCCTCCCTCGTCAACCCGTTCGGCCTCTACCTCATGCGCGTCTACGCCCAGGACGCCGTACCCGACAGCATCCTGGAGGCCGCCCGCATCGACGGCGCCGGCGAGGCCCGGATCTTCTTCACGATCGCTCTGCGCCTGCTCGCGCCGGGCCTGGTCACCGTCCTGCTGTTCACGCTGGTGGCGACCTGGAACAACTACTTCCTGCCGCTGATCATGCTCAACGACCCCAATCTGTACCCGATCACGGTCGGCCTGTCCTCCTGGGCCGCCCAGGCACAGAACGGCGGGGCCGGGGCCAGCAGCGACATGCTCGCGCTCGTCGTGACCGGCTCCCTGATCTCGATCCTGCCCCTCGTCGTGGCCTTCCTGCTGCTCCAGCGGTACTGGCAGAGCGGCCTGGCCGCCGGCGGCGTCAAGCAGTAGCTCAACTCCCCCACTTTTCTCCGGAGGTTTCCTTCATGGCGGCTCTGCCTGCCCGCGTCCTCTTCGGCGCCGCGTACTACCACGAGTACCAGCCCTACGAGCGCCCCGACGAACGCCTCAAGACCGACCTGGACCTCATGTCCGACGCGCATGTCACCGTCATCCGGGTCGGCGAGTCGGTGTGGTCGACCTGGGAGCCCGACAACGGGCGCTTCGATCTCGAGTGGCTCCAGCCCGTCCTCGACGGCGCCCACGAGCGCGGCATCGCCGTCGTGCTCGGCACCCCGACGTACGCCGTCCCGCCGTGGCTCGCCCGCCAGTACCCCGAGATCACCGGCGAGCGGCGCACCGGCGAGCGCATCGGCTGGGGTGCCCGCCAGGAAGTCGACTTCACCCACCCCGCGTTCCGCTTCCACGCCGAGCGGATCATCCGCAAGATCGTCGCCCGGTACGCCGACCACCCCGCGGTCATCGGCTTCCAGGTCGACAACGAACCCGGCCTGGAGCTCTTCCACAACCACGGTGTCTTCCAGCGCTTCACCGACCATCTGCGTGCCAAGTACGGCGACGTCGAGACCCTCAACCGCGAGTGGGGGCTGGTCTATTGGTCGCACCGCCTGTCGACCTGGGCCGACCTGTGGACCCCGGACGGCAACGCCCAGCCCCAGTACGACGTCGCCTGGCGGGAGTTCCAGGCCCGCCAGGTCACCGAGTTCATCGGCTGGCAGGCCGACATCGTCCGCGAGTACGCCCAGCCCGAACAGTTCGTCACCACCTGCATCTCCTACAAGCGCCCCGGGGTGGAGGACGACGAGCTGACCGACCGGCTCGACATCGCCACCGGCAACGCGTACTACGGCATGCAGGACGATCTGCTGCTGCCCGACCCGACGCCCGACGGCCACGAGCAGATCTGGCAGACCACCGGCGTCTGGGCGCTGTACCAGACCGCGGACTGGATGTTCTCCTCCCGCCAGGCACCCTTCCTGGTCACCGAGACCAACGCCGGCTCCATCGGCATGCCGTGGGACAACCGCCCCGCCTACGACGGCCAGTGGCGTCAGGCCGCCTGGGCACTGGTCGGGCGCGGGGCCCGCATGATCGAGTACTGGCACTGGCACACACTGCACTTCGGCGCGGAGACCTACTGGGGCGGCATCCTGCCCCACACCGGACAGCCCGGCCGCACGTATGCGGAACTGGCCCGCCTGGGCGCGGAGTTCGACGCCGCGGGCCCGCTGGTGGCCGGGCTCGAACCGGACGCCGACATCACGATGGTGTACTCGACGCCGAGCAAATGGCTGATGCAGAAGTACCCGCCGCTGGCCACGCCGGACGGCGAGCCCGACCCGACCGCCTACCACCGCATCTTCGACCCCTTCTACCGCGGAGCCTTCGACGCCGGCCGCCAGGTCCGCATCGTCCACGCCCGCCAGCTGCACGACCCGCGCGGCGAGCGGGAGGAAGTGGCGCCGGAGGAAGCCGCCCAGCGCCATCCCGTCCTCGTCGTCCCGGCGCTGTACATCGCCGCCGACTCGACACTCGACTGGTTCGCCGCCTACGCCGAAGCCGGCGGCCACCTGGTCCTGGGCCCGCGCACCGGCTATGCCGACCACGAGGCACGGGCCCGCCACGAGCCGGCGCCCGGACGGCTGGTGGAGGCCGCCGGTGTCCACTACGACGAGTTCAGCAACCTGCTCCGAGCAGTCCCCGTGCGCCCGGCGTCCGGCGGACCGCTCGACCTTCCCGAGGACGCGACGGCGACCCACTGGGCGGACGGCCTGACCGTCACCGACGCCGACGTCCTCGTCGAGTACGACCACCCGCACTTCGGCCGCTGGCCCGCCGTCACCACCCGCCGCCACGGCGCGGGCCGCGTCACCACCGTCGGCACCGTCCCCGGCCGCGACCTCGCCCAGGCACTGGCCGCCTGGATGACACCGGCTCCCCGCAACGCGTGGACCGACCTCCCGCAATCCGTCACTGCCACGACCGGCACCTCACCCGACGGACGCCGCGTCCACATCGTCCACAACTGGAGCTGGGAACCCGCGAGCGTCCCCGCCCCGGTGGACCTCACCGACGCCCTGACCGGCGCCGCCCTGCCCGCGGGCACGGCACTGGACCTCGGCGCCTGGGACGTCCGCGTCCTCGTCTCCTGATCCGACCCCTTACCGCCACCACCGTGGCCATCCCCCAGGAGGGGCAATGCACGGCAGAAGCGCAGGAAAAGCGCTGGGAACCTTCGTCGCGGCATCAGCGATGCTGGCGATACCCGTCTCCAGTGCGCACGCGTACAACCCGACGGGCGGGATCCTCTACCAGCTCGGCAGCGAACCGTGCCTGAAGGGGCGGGGCAACTGCGCGATCTACCCGAAGTCGGCGCAGCTGCCGAGCGGGCGTCTGGTCGCGTCGTTCGAGAAGTCCACTGTCGTGTCGGCGACGGGCAGCGCCGACAGACAGACTCTCCCCGTGTACAAGAGCGACGACCACGGCACGTCGTGGCAGCCGCTGTCGGAGGTCAAGGCCCCCGCATACCTCTCCAGCGACCCCAAGTACGCGAAGTACACGAGCAATTGGACGAACCCGTACCTCTACACGCTGCCGCAGGACGTCGGGAACCTGAAGCAGGGCACGCTGCTCCTCGCCAGTGTCGTCTCGGGCGACGACTACTACTACAAGGAGCACAAGGCAGCCGACCCGAACTGGACACCGTCCAACGACGGCGACCGCAAGGACCTGGCGATCGCCCTGTACTCCAGCACCGACGACGGTGCGACCTGGAACGTCCTCAACATCGTCGCGACGGGCGGCTGGCAGGGCGGCAGCGCGGGCGCGGTCGGCCAGAACATCGCCGCCGCGAACACGAACAAGCAGGTGGATCCCCTGTGGGAGCCGTACCTGATGGTCTACAAGGGCCAACTCGTCTGCTACTACTCCGACGAGAACGACTACACCGGCTTCAACGCGACCACCGGCGTGCCCACCCTGGACCCCGCGAACGACACCGCCCCCGACTCGATGGGCCAGATCCTCGCCCACAGAACCTGGGACGGCCGCAGCGCACAGTGGAGCGCGCCCGTCGTCGACATCGCCGGACTCACCCAGAACATGGGAGGCAGCAAGACGGAGATCGGCGGCGGCCGGCCGGGCATGACCAACGTCGTACGCACCGCGGACGGCAAGTGGATGCTCCCCTTCGAATACTGGGGCGGCGGGGCCAACACCCGGTACGTGCTCGCCGACAACCCACTGGAGTTCTACCGCGGTTCCGCCACCGGCACGGACGTCGCCTCCCTGCCGGTCGACACCGGCTCCCGTCCGCTCGCCAGAAACGGCAGTCCGGTGATCATCAGGCTGCCCGGCGGGCGCCTGGTCTACAACGCGGCCGGCAGCGGCAGCGTCTGGGTCAACGAGAGCGGACGCAGCGACGGCACGTGGAAGGAGTACCAGACGACCTCACCGGCCGGTTACAGCCGCAACCTGCAGTACGTCGAGGGCACCGGCCGCATCGCGATCCTCAACAACCAGGGCGCCTCGACGCTCGCCTACGCCGAGGTCGACCTGGGCCGATCGGCCGGCGCCTACTACCAGTTGGTCAACCGCAAGACCGACCAGGTGATCGGTACCGGGAACAACACCAACGACGCGAACCTCGGCAACGGCGACGTTCCCGACGTCGTCCTGGAGGACCCCGGCGTGGCGGCGAACCCGGACACCCAGTACTGGCACGTGGTGACCGAACCGAACGGCGGCACGACCTTGCTGAACAAGTCGGGCGGCCGCGCGGCGGCCATCTGGACGGGTAACGCGACGGCCGGCCAACGGATCGGCCAATGGGTCGACAACAGCGCCACCGGCAGCTGGAACCTGATCAGGACCAGCGACGGGTTCTACAAACTGCAGTCGGTCAAGAACACGAACCTGTACCTGACCGGAGCGTCCGACGGAGCGGCGCTGACCTTGCAGAACGCGGCCACGGACGGCTCGCAGGACTGGGAGCTCGTCCAGTAGGCTCCCGGCCTTCGCGGTCGGCGACACCCCGTACGAGGGCTCTCGGGGGCGCGGCTCCTCGTACGGGGTGGTCTCAGGGGGACATGGCCGCAGGTCAGGCCAGCGTCGACGTCTCGATCACGAACCGGTACCGCACATCGGAGGCCAGGACACGCTCGTACGCCTCGTTGATCTTCTCGGCCGGGATGACCTCGATCTCCGAGCCGATGCCGTGCTCGGCGCAGAAGTCGAGCATCTCCTGGGTCTCGCGGATGCCGCCGATCAGCGAACCGGCGAACGACCGGCCCTGCAGGATCAGCGAGAACACCTGTACCGACAGCGGCTCGGCGGGGGCGCCTACGTTGACCAGGGCACCGTTCACGGCCAGCAGGCCGAGGTAGGCGTCCAGGTCGAGCTTCGCGCTGACCGTGTTGACGATCAGGTCGAAGGTGCCGGCCAACTGCTCGAAGGTGGCCGGGTCACTGGTGGCGAAGTAGTGGTCCGCGCCCAGACGCAGACCGTCGTCCATCTTCTTCAGCGACTGCGACAGCACGGTGACCTCGGCGCCCATCGCGTGCGCGAGCTTCACGGCCATGTGGCCGAGCCCGCCGAGACCGATGACGGCAACCTTCTTGCCCGGGCCCGCGCCCCAGCGGCGCAACGGGGAGTACGTCGTGATGCCCGCGCACAGCAGCGGGGCCGCCTCGTCGAGGCCGAGGCCCTCGGGAATCCGTACGACGAAGTCCTCGGTCACGACGACGTGGGTGGAGTAGCCACCCTGAGTGATCGTGCCGTCCTTGTCGACGGCGCCGTAGGTGAGGGTGTTGCCCTTGAGGCAGTACTGCTCCTCGCCCCGCAGACAGGACGCGCACTCGCCGCAGGAGTTGACCATGCAGCCGACGCCGACCCGGTCGCCGACCGCGTGCCGGGTGACCTCGGAGCCGACCTCGGTGCCAAGCGGCCGGCGACCCATGAGGCCGTGACAGAGCGGCCTTGCTGCACATGACGGTGGCAGCCCAGCCGACCTGTCGGGCACCGTCTAGCGGGGAGGAGATCACGCCCGCGCTGGGTGGCCGGACAGTGTGTTGCCCGCCTGGCGACTGGGCCAAGGACGAGCAGGAACAGGCCGGACGTGTGTGACGAATCGGCTGCCGATGGTCAGACATGACGTGGAGCAGACCGAGCAGTGTCCGGTGCCGTACTCGGGCAGCACGCAGGCGGGCATCTGCGTAGAGCTGAACAAGGCCCGCAAAGGAACTTGTTGCCGCTGACCGCGGTGGCCAGGAACTGGCCGGGACCACCCAAACCTCTACCGGCTCAGCCACGTACCGACAGACCGTCGTGATGCCGACGCCGAAACCGGCCGCCAGTCGGGTGTGGGCGTGACCGCGCTGCAGGTGGACCCCTCATGAGCGACAGCGCGCTTCCCGAGCCGCACACGAGCTGAGGGACTCAACATTGCAGGGGTTGTGCAAAACGTTTTGGATCCTTAGCGTCCGGTTCGGACGGAAGGATCCGCATGATGCGCCGACTGATGGTGACGTCCTGCTCGGTGCTCGTAGTGCCCGAGTGGGGCTCCTGCCGAGTGGAGACGGACCAGGACATCCTGGTCGAGGACGGAGTGATCGCCTGGCTGGGCCCGGCAGGCTCCGGGCCGGAGGCAGCCGGGGCGGAGACCGTTGACGGCACGGGACTGGTCGCCGTGCCCGGGCTGGTGAACGCCCACACTCACGGCCCGATGGTGCTGATGCGCGGCGCTGCCGAGGACGTGAGCGTCGAGGACTGGTTCAACGAGCGGGTGTGGCCCATGGAGGCCAACCTCACCCCTGCCGACATCGGCCTCGGCGCGGAGCTGGCCTGTGCGGAGATGCTGCTCAGCGGGGTGACCACGTTCGCCGACCACTACTTCCACGCCGAGCGGATCGCCGATGCCGTCGTGCGCACCGGAATCCGGGCCGACATCGCGCCGACCTTCTTCAGCAGCCGGGGCCGCGCGGCCCTGGAGGAGAGCGCCGGGACCGCCGCCGCCCTGCACGGCGCGGGCAACGGACGGATCACCGCGTCGCTGGGCCCACACGCGCCGTACACCGTCGAGGACGCGGATCTGGTCCGGGTCGCGGAGCTGGCCCGGGACCTGGGCCTACGGATCCACATCCACGCCGCCGAGCACCTGGAACAGACCGAGTCGAGCCTCGCGCGGCGTGGCATCAGCCCCATCGGGGTGCTGGAGCGGACCGGTGTGCTGGACGCGGGCGCGCTGATCGCACACGGCTGCGGCATCACCCCGGACGACCTGCCGCTGCTGGGGGTGTACGGGGACCGTACGGGCGTGGCCTGCTGCCCCAAGGTGTATCTGAAGCACGCCCTGCGTCCGCTGACTCCGGTTCGGAGCCTGTTGGACGCCGGAGTCGCCGTCGGGGCCGGGACGGACGGGGCGGCCGGACACAACACGCTCGACGTGTGGGAGGCGATGCGGCTGGTCGCGCTGACCCAGAAGCAGGCCGAGCGGGACGCCACCTGGATGACGGTCTCCGACACGGTCCGGCTGGCCACGCGCGGCGGGGCCCGGGCGCTCGGGCTCGGGGACCGGATCGGCGCACTGGAGCCGGGCCGGGCCGCGGACATCGTGCTGGTCGACCTGGGCGGAGCACACTGCCGACCGGTGCACGACCCGGTGGCGGCCCTGGTCTACAGCGTGCGGGCGAGCGATGTGCGCACGGTCGTGGTCGACGGACGGGTCGTCGTGCGCGACGGCCGGCTGCTGACGGTGGACCTGCCGGGGCTGCTGGCCGAGATCGAGGCACGTGTGCCCGCGCTCCTTGACACCTCGCACGGCAGGGCGGTGCAGCACTATGACCCGTGAGCAGGACGAGGACGGGGGGCGCCGCCGGCTGCGGCGGCCCGCGTCGATCAAGGACGTGGCCGCCGCCGCCCGGGTGAGCCCGACCACCGTGTCGCACGTGCTGAGCGGCAACCGGCCGGTCGCGGAGGAGACGGCCGACCGGGTCCGCGCGGTCGTCAGCCGGCTCGGCTACGTACCGGCCTCGACGGCCCGCAATCTCCAGGCCGGTTCGACCAACGTCATAGGGCTGCTGGTGCCCGACATCACCAACCAGTTCTTCGCCGAACTCGCCAAGGGGGTCGAGGACGCCGCCCACGACCTGGGCTATGGGGTCATCCTGTGCAATACGGAGTTCGACCCCGACCGCGAGGACCGCTATCTGGAACTGCTGCGCGGCCGGTTCATCGACGGCATGGTGTACGCCTCGGGATCGCCGCCCTCCCATGGCCGGCTGGCGTCGCTGCTCGGGCGGTTCCCCATCGCCCTGGCCGACGAGGTCGTCCCCGGTCTGCTGGAGCAGACCATCCTGGTCACCGCCGACCACCGCGCGGGAGGCCGGCTGATCGGGCAGCACCTGAGGGAGCTGGGCCACCGCCGGGTGCTGGCGATCAGCGGCCCGGTGGACCTGGTCAGCAGCCTGGAGCGGATCGCCGGTTTCCGGGAGGCGTTCGGTGACGCGGGGGTCACCGAGGTCGAGGGCGCTTTCGTCGAGCGGTCCGGCTACCACCTGGTCGCCGCGGCCCTGGAGGACGGCGGCCCGCGCCGTTTCACGGCGGTGTTCGCCGCCAACGACCTGATGGCGCTCGGCGCGGTCGCCGCCCTGGAGGACGCGGGCCTGCGCGTCCCCGACGACGTCTCGGTGGCCGGCTTCGACGACATCATGCTCGCCTCCCGTGTCCACCCCCGCCTCACCACCGTCCACCAGCCCGCCTACGACGTCGGCCGCACGGCCGGCGCCCAGCTCCTGAGCTACGTCCACCGGGACGAGGTGCCGCCCGCCTCCCGGCACATCCTGCCGGTCCAGCTGAAGGTCCGCGCCAGTACGGCGCCCGTGCGCCCGGCCCCCTGAGCGGGGCGCTGCCGTCGCCCCGCCACCACGCACACCTCGCATGAAAGGTCGTTCCGCGATGCCCCATGTCCTCGTCGTGGGTGAGTCCTGGTTCACCCACTCCGTCCATCAGAAGGGGTTCGACTCCTTCTTCACCTCCGAGTACGTCGAAGGCGCCCAGGTCTTCCTCGACTCGCTGCGCGACCGCGGCCACACGGTGACGTACGTTCCGGCGCACGAGATACCGAGCAGGCTGCCCGCCACGGCCGAGGGACTGAAGCCCTACGACGTCGTGGTGATCAGCGACGTCGGGGCCAACAGTTTCCAGCTCACGCCGGACACCTTCGCCCGCTCGGTGCCCACGCCGGACCGGACGGAACTGCTGCGGGCCTACGTCGAGCGCGGCGGCGGCCTGCTGATGGTGGGCGGCTATCTCACCTTCACCGGCATCGACGCCAAGGCCCGTTGGGGGCGAACGCCGCTGGCGGCCGCGCTGCCGGTCGGTCTGCACGACCGGGACGACCGGGTGGAGCTCCCCGCCGGGGCTCCACCGCGGGTCGTCGCCCGGCACCAGGTGGTCGACGGGATGGACGGGACCTGGCCGGATCTGCTCGGCCTCAACGAAGTGTCGGTACGGGACGGAGCGGAGCTCCTCGTCGAGTGCGCGGGCCATCCGCTGCTGGCCGTGGGCGGCTACGGTGCGGGAAGGTCGGCGGCCTTCACCTCCGACCTGGCACCGCACTGGGCCCCGCCCGCCTTCCTGGACTGGAAGGGCTACCCCGAACTGTGGGACCGGCTGGTCCGCTGGCTGGCGCAGGCCCCGGTGGGGGACGTCGCCTGATGGTCACCCCCCACCTCTCGGCCGGCCCCGGCGACTTCGCACCGGACGTGCTGATGCCCGGCGACCCGCGCCGGGCACGCCGTATCGCCGAAACGATCCTCCAGGACGCCCGGCTGGTCACCGATGTGCGCGGCATCGAGGGATACACCGGAACCTACCGAGGCGTGCCCCTGTCCGTCCTGGCCTCCGGCATGGGGATGCCGTCCGTCACGATCTACGCCACCGAGCTGTTCCGGTTCTACGGCGTGCGCACCATCGCGCGGGTGGGCACCGCGGGCGGCATACCCGCCTCGGTGGGGCTGCGGGACGTCGTCGTGGCCACCGCCGCTCATACCGACTCCGCGATGGGCAGCCACCGTATCGACGGGGTGCACCTGAGCCACACCGCCTCCTTCCGCCTGGCCGCGGCCGCCGCACAGGCCGCCGGGACCGGACGGCACGTCCATGTCGGGCCCGTGTTCACCACCGACCACTTCTACCTGGAGCGCCCGGCGCTGTTCGAGCGGCTGAAGGCCCACGGCACGCTGGCCGTGGAGATGGAGGCCGCGGGCCTCTACGCGACCGCCGCCGCCGAGGGCGGCCACGCGCTCGCCGTGCTCACGGTCAGCGACCATGTGCGCCACGCGGAGGCGCTCACTCCCGCCGAACGCGAGACGGACTTCGACCATGCCGTCACCATCGCGGCCACCGCACTGCTCGCGGAAACAATTTCCTAACACGACGGCCATAGCCAAAACGTTTTGCATTGCATAGCTTTCGGCCAATGACAAAGACCGGCCCCGCTAGAGAAAGAAAATCCAGACGATGAACAAGAGCAGAATTCTGGGGGCCGTCGCGGCGCTCTCCCTCACCCTCGCCGGATGCGGTGCGTCGACCGCCACGGATTCCGCCTCGTCCGGGAAATCCGGAAAGCTGAGAATCAAGTTCGTCATCAACGGAAACCTCGGTGACCGTTCCTTCTTCGATTCGGCGTACGCGGGCCTGAAGAAGACGGAGAAGGACCTCGGCTACAGCCTGAAGGTCGTCGAGCTGGGCAGCGACCGCACCAAGTGGTCCTCCGGTTTCGAGGACGCCGCCGCCGGCGACGACTACGACGTGCTCGCCGCGGGCACCGTCGACACCGTCGGCTTCGTCTCCGAACTGGCTCCGGAGTACCCGGACAAGAAGTTCTGGCTTTTCGACGGATCCGTCGACTACACGGGCAAGAGCGGCTGTTCCAACAAGTGCGCGAACGTCTACTCCGTCACCTTCAAGCAGAACGAGGCCGCTTATCTTGCGGGATTCCTCGCCGACAAACTGGTGGCCGCCAAGGCTCTTCCCGGCAGTGCCGGCAACGGGAAGGTGGGCGTGATCGGCGGGGTGAAGATACCGGTCATCGAGGACTTCGTCATCGGCTTCAAGGCAGGCTTCAAGGCGGCGGGCGGGAATCCCTCCTCCGGTGTCCTCGTGCAGTACGTCGGCGGCGACAACCCGTTCGGCGACCCGGCCAAGGGCAAGCAGATCGCCTCGGCGATGTACGGGCAGGGAGCCGAACTGGTGTGGCCCGTCGCCGGGTCCTCGGGCCTCGGCGTCTTCGAGTCGGCCGTAGCCACCAAGCGGTACGCCTTCGGCGTCGACTCCGACCAGTACAAGACGCTCACCGATCCCGACCAGCGGCAGACGGTCGTCACCTCGATCCTCAAGAACGCCGGCAACGCCCTTTACCTGGCGGCCAAGGCGAACAAGGCCGGCACGCTGGCCTACGGGAAGCCCGCCGCCGTGGGCCTGGCCGAGGACGGCGTGGGCTACGTGGACAACGCCAACTTCGACACGCTCGTCCCGGCCGCCGTGCGCGCCGAGCTCAAGGCGCAGGCCACGAAGGTCAAGTCCGGTGCCGTCAAGGTCCCTTCGGCCTTCTGACCTCCGAGGAACGCTGGTGGAACCCATGGAGAAAACCGACGAGACCGTGGACGGGACGCTCGACAAGGCCCCGGTCGCCCTGGAGGCCGTGGGCCTCGGCAAGACCTACCCCAACGGCACCCGCGCCGTCAGCGACGTCGACCTGGTGGTACCCGGCGGCGAGATCAGGGCGATCGTCGGACAGAACGGCGCCGGCAAGTCCACCCTGATGAAGCTGCTGTACGGACTTGAGCGGCCGTCGGCCGGGCATCTCAGCGTGCACGGACGGCGGGTCGGATTCACCGGGCCGCAGGATGCCATCGCCCTGGGCGTGGGCATGGTCCACCAGAACCTCATGCTGGTCCCGTCGTTCACCATCGCCGAGAACGTCGTCCTCGGCGTCGAGCCGGGCCGGGCCGGCCGGGTCGACCGCGCCGCCGCAGCCGAACGTACGGCCGCGCTGGCCGAGGAGGCGGGGCTCGCCGTCGACCCGGAGGCCAGGGTCGACGCGGTGTCCGTGGGGATGCGCCAGCGCGCCGAGATCCTCAAGGCCCTGCACCGCGGCGCCCGCATCCTGATCCTCGACGAGCCCACCGCCGTACTCACGCCTCAGGAGACCACCGACCTCTTCGCGGCGGTCCGCAGGCTGCGCGACTCGGGCATGACCGTGCTGTTCATCTCGCACAAGCTCAAGGAGGTACGGGAGATCAGCGACCGGGTCACCGTGATGCGCGCCGGGTCGGTGATAGGCACCGTACGCACCGAGGAGGCGACGTCCGCGCGGCTGGCGTCCATGATGGTCGGCCGCGAGATGTCCCTCGACGTGCCGAAGCCCCCGGCCCGGCCCGGGCAGCGCGTGCTGCGGGTGCGCGGACTCGCGGGCCCGTCGGTGCACGGCGTGTCCCTCGACATCGCGGCCGGTGAGATCGTCGGCCTCGCGGGCGTCGAGGGCAACGGCCAGACCGAACTCGTCGAACTCCTCGCCGGACTGCGCCGCCCCACCGCCGGATCGGTCACCGTGGACGACGCCGATGTCACCCACCTCGACGCGGCCGGCCACCGCCGGGCCGGCATCGCCCACGTACCCGAGGACCGGCTGTCCAACGGGGCGGCCCTGGACCGTTCCATCGCCGACAACCTGATCGTCGACCGCCACGACCGGCCCCCCGTCGCCCGCCGCGGCTTCCTGCGCACCCGTCGCATCCGCGAGCTGGCCGAGGACCTGATCGGCCGTTACGCGATCCACGTCCCGCACCCCGACGCGGCGGCCGGGGCACTGTCCGGCGGCAACCTGCAGAAGGTCGTCGTCGCCCGCGAACTGTCCGCCCGGCCACGCCTGTTGCTGGCCGCACAGCTCACCAGAGGCGTCGACATCGGCGCCATGCACTTCATGTACGAGCGGCTCCTCGAAGCCCGTGACGCGGGCGCGGCGGTGCTGCTGGTCTCCGCCGACCTCGGTGAACTCCTTGCGCTCTCCGACCGGTTGCTGGTGATCAAGGACGGCCGCCTCGTCGCCCGCTTCGACGACCCGGCCGGACTCACCGAGGAGGCCACCGGTTTGTACATGCTCGGTGTGGAGCGGCATCCGGACGAGCGGATCACGGCGGGTGTCCGATGACCTCGATCCTGGAACCGGCGGCGGAGGAGCAGAGCCGGCCCGAGACGCAGGGCCGCCGGGAGTTCCTGGCCACCCGGCGCCGTACGGTGGTCGTCGAGCTGACGATGACGGTGCTGACCGTCGCCGTGGCCGTCCTCATCGCATTCGTGGTCGTCCTGGCCACCGGCAAGGACGCCACCGGCGCACTCAACGCCCTGCTCACCGGCCCGCTGGAGCGCACCCCCCGGATCGGCCGCTGGCTCGCCGACGCCACCACCCTGGCGCTGCTCGGCCTGTCCGTGGCGATCCCCTTCCGGGCCCGGCAGATCAGCCTCGGCGCGGAGGGCCAGGTGTACGCCGGTGCCCTGGCGAGCGCCCTGGTGGCGATCAACCTCCATCTGCCGCCCGTCGCCGCCGTCCTGGTCCCGCTGGGCGCCGCCGCCCTCGCCGGGGCCACGCTGGGCGCGGTACCGGGGGTGATGAAGGCCCGCCTCGGCGCCAACGAGATCGTCGCCACGCTGATGCTGAACGCCGTCGTCGTACGGGTCTTCGACTATCTCCTCACCGACCATCTCAAGGCACCCGACAGCAGCGCCGTACAGTCCGCCCCGGTACGCCCCGACTCGGCGCTGCCGCTCCTCTCCGACTTCTTCGGCGTCCCCCTGGACCAGGCGAACATCGGGCTGTTCGGCATGCTCGCGGTGGCCGCGGCCGTGTGGTTCCTGCTCGCCAGGACGCCGCTCGGCTACCGCATCCGGATCACCGGCTCCAACCCTGACTTCGCCCGGTACGGCGGCCTCGACGTGCCGCGCACCATCGAGTGGAGTTTCGTCATCGGCGGCGCGCTGGCCGGACTGGCCGGAGCGCACCTCGCGCTCGGGATCTACGGCGGGCTCCAGCCGGACATGGCCGGCGGCCTGGCCTTCGAGGGCATCGTCGTGGCCCTGCTGGGCCGCAACAACCCGGTCGGCGTGGTCGCCGCCGCGCTCCTCTACTCCTACCTGCGCGTCGGCGGCGACGTGATGGAGCAGCAGACGGATGTCGGCTCCGAGGCCGTGACCATCATCCAGGCGGTCATCGTGCTGCTCGTGACCGCCCGGGCACTGCCCGAACTCGTCAAGCGGTACCTCGCCCGAAGGGAGGCCCGCTGATGGGTCCCGTCCTCGATGTCGTACTGAGCACCGGATTTCTCGCGGCGATCCTCGGGGTGTCGACGCCGTACGTCCTCGCCGCCCTCGGCGGGCTGCTGGCCGAGCGGGCCGGAGTGCCCAACATCGCCCTGGAGGGCTCGATGCTGTCGGCCGCCTGCACCGGTGCGCTGGTCGCCGGGTACAGCGGCTCGGTCTGGGCCGGAGCCGTCTGCGGGATCGCCGCCGGCGCGCTCCTCGCGCTGCTGCTCGGCGTGCTGCACCTGCACCTGGGCGCGGACGCCATCATCGCGGGCATCGGCCTCAACCTCCTGGCCGCGGGCGCGACCGCGTACACCGTGTACGCGCTCCTCGGCGACAAGGGCGGGACCAGCCGGCTGCACAGCGGGGCGCTGCCCTCCGTCCGCCTGCCCCTGGTCGAGGACGTTCCCGGCCTCGGTGCGGTGCTCAGCGGACAGAACGTGCTGACCTGGGCCGCCCTCGCCGCCACCCCGGCGGTCGCCTGGCTGCTGTACCGGGCCCGGTTCGGCTTCCACCTGCGCGCGGTCGGCGAGCACCCCGAAGCGGCCCGCTCGGTCGGCATCCACGTCCACCGGGTCCGGTTCCGCGCACTCGCGCTCAGCGGCGCACTGGCCGGGGCGGCCGGAGTGTTCCTGAGCATGGGCGCCGTGTCCTTCTTCGTCACCGGCATGACCGCCGGCCGCGGCTACATCGCCCTGGCCGCCGTCTTCCTCGGCGCCCTGCGCCCCTGGGGCGTCTTCCTCGCCGCCCTCGGCTTCGGCACCGCCGAGGCCCTCGCCGTCCAGCTCGGCAACCTCGACATCCCGTCCCAGCTGGTCTCCGCGATCCCGTACGTCTTCACCCTGCTGGCACTCGCGTTCTTCGCCTGGCGCCGCCGCCGCACGTCACGAACCGCTGCCGCTCCCCCACCACTGGCCGCCCTGCCCACCTTGGAGACCACATGAGCATCCGCGCCGCCCGCGCCCGGATCATCGCCACCGCCGTCGTCCTCGCCGCTCTCCCCGCCCTGGCCGGCACCCCGGCTGCCGCCGCCCACGACAGCGGCGTACGGCTGGACTTCCTCGGCGAGCGGGAACTGCCGAACGCGATGGCCTTCCAGGGCACCACCGTCGGCGGGCTGTCCGCCGTCAGCTACGACGCGAAGACGGGCACGTACTACCTGATCAGCGACGACCGGTCGCAGACCGGCCCGGCCCGCTTCTACACCGCTCACATCGACTTCACCCACGACGCCCTCAAGGGCATAGAACTCACCGGCACCCACCCCTGGCTCCGCCCGGACGGCACCACCTTCCCACCCACCTCGACCGCCACCTCCACTGTGGCGCCCGACCCGGAGGGCATCGCCGTCGACCCGCGCGACGGCAGTCTGGCCTGGACGAGCGAGGGCGAGCGCATCGTGCCGTCCGACGGACCGGCCCTCCTCGGCGATCCCTGGATCCGCCGAGCCACCACGACCGGCGCCTACACCGGACAGCTCCCACTGCCCCCGCAACTGCACATGAACTCCCAGGAGTTCGGCCCCCGCAAGAACCAGACCCTCGAAGGAGTCACCTTCACCCCGGACGGACGGCGGATCGTCACCGCCATGGAAGACCCCCTCTACCAGGACGGCGACGACCCCACCTCCGAGCACGGCGCGCTCACCCGCATCACGGTTCACGACGCACACACCGGACAGCCGCTGGCCCAGTACGCCTACCCCCTGGAACCACTGTTCGCCACGCCGCCCGCGGGCAGCACCGACACCAACGGCGTCAGCGACATCGTGGCCGTCGGTCGCGACCGCTTCCTGGTCCTCGAACGCGCCTCGATCTACAGCGACAACAACTGGAAGGCCCGCATCTATCTGGTCGACCTCCACGGCGCCACCGACGTCCTCGGCCGCGATTCCCTCGCCGACACGTCCGCGCAACCCGTCCAGCCCGTGGGCAAAACGCTCGTGACCGATCTGTCCGACGTCCCCGGGCTGACCCGAGTCGACAACGTCGAGGGCATTACCCTCGGCCCCCGACTCCCCGACGGCCACCGCACCGTCGTCCTGGTCTCCGACGACAACTTCGCCGCACGCCAGGTGACCCAGTTCATCGCCTTCGCGGCTCACGGCATCTGACGGCGTGCCGGGCCTGCGGCACCACAGGATCCGCCGCTTCGACGACGACAGTTCGCTCGCCGCGGAGGCGGTGCGGTTGTCGAGAGCGGTGCGAAGTCATCGTGTACCGCGCGGACGGGCTGTCCCAGCTCCGCGGAACACACGAGTCCGGAGCCATGAGCACCGGGAACTGTCCGGCGGATCATGTGACCGCTGCATGGTGTGGTCGTCGTACTCGCTGCAGGTCGGGCAGTCGGTCCTCGCGCTCGCTGACCCGGCCGCTCAGCCACTCATGGACTCTCCAGTCAGGCACTGCCGCTGCCGGCACCTGAAGAAGCCACTCCATCAGCTTGCGGCGCTCCCGCTCCAGCCGGCCCTGACGCCCGTACCAGCGCCGCCCGAGGGAGCGTCACAGACAACCGCAGACACACCGCGCGGCGTTTCGCTCGGGGCACTCACCGAGAACTACCCCTACGACGGCGCCGACGAACCCGCGGCACCGCGACCGTCCCGGAAAGCACCAGCTCACGGCGGAACCCGATCCCGGCCAACCCGCCCTCGACACCGACGAGTTGACCGGCATGGCCTTCCTCATCCTCGTCGCCGGCCACGAGACCACCGTGAACCTGATCTCGGCGACCGTCCACGCCCTCCTCACGCACCCGGACCAGTTCGACCTGCTCCGCGCCGACCCGGACCTGATCGGCGCCCGCATACCAGCCGGTGACGGGGTGCAGGTGTCGCCGGCCGCCGCCTCACGTGATCCGCACCACTTTCCCGACCCCGACCGTTTCGACCTACGACGACAGGAGCGGGGGCACCTCGGCTTCGGCCACGGTCTGCGTCACTGCCTCGGCGCACCCCTGGCCCGTACCGAAACAGCTGCGGCACCTGCGGGTCCTGCTCACGCACCGCCCCGATCTCACCCTGGCCGCACTCCCCCTGCGTTTCGGCCGTGGATAAACGACACCACGACACCCCATAAGCCAGGCTTATGAGCCCATAGATCGGACCCCCGTACTGACTTAGGCTTGCCTTAGTTTAGGGTTGCCGACGAGTCGCCTGTCATCGCTCGAAGGGAACCTGAACATGCCCCGCCCCCTGCGGGTAGCCATCGTCGGAGCCGGCCCCGCCGGGATCTACGCCGCCGACGCGCTGCTGAAGTCCGATGTGGCCGCCGAGCCCGGTGTGTCCATCGACCTCTTCGAGCGGATGCCGGCCCCCTTCGGGCTCATCCGCTACGGCGTGGCTCCCGACCACCCGCGGATCAAGGGCATCATCACCGCCCTCCACCAGGTTCTCGACAAGCCGCAGATCCGCCTCTTCGGCAACGTCGACTACCCCACCGACATCAGCCTGGACGATCTGCGCAGCTTCTACGACGCGGTGATCTTCTCCACGGGCGCGACGGCCGACCGGGCCATGTCCATACCCGGCATCGACCTCGACGGCTCCTACGGCGCCGCCGACTTCGTCTCCTGGTACGACGGTCACCCGGACGTGCCGCGTACCTGGCCGCTGGAGGCGGAGAAGGTCGCCGTCCTCGGCGTCGGCAACGTCGCGCTCGACGTGGCGCGCATCCTCGCCAAGACGGCGGACGAGCTGCTGCCGACCGAGATCCCGGCGAACGTGTACGACGGGCTCAAGGCCAACAAGGCCCTGGAGGTCCACGTGTTCGGCCGCCGTGGCCCGGCCCAGGCGAAGTTCTCCCCGATGGAGCTGCGGGAGCTGGACCACTCCCCCAACATCGAGGTCATCGTCGACCCCGAGGACATCGACTACGACAAGGGCTCGATCGAGACCCGGCGCGGCAACAAGCAGGCCGACATGGTCGCCAAGACCCTGGAGAACTGGGCCATCCGCGACGTCGGCGACCGCCCGCACAAGCTGTTCCTGCACTTCTTCGAGTCGCCCTCCGAGATCCTCGGCGAGGACGGCAAGGTCGTCGGCCTGCGCACCGAGCGCACCGCTCTCGACGGCACGGGCAACGTCAAGGGCACCGGCGAGTTCAAGGACTGGGACGTCACCGGCATCTACCGCGCCGTCGGCTACCTCTCCGACAAGCTGCCCAAGCTGCCCTGGGACATCGACTCGGGCACGGTCCCGGACGAGGGCGGCCGGGTCATCGGCGAGACCGGCGAGCACGTGCAGTCGACGTACGTCACGGGCTGGATCCGGCGCGGCCCCGTGGGCCTGATCGGCCACACCAAGGGCGACGCCAACGAGACGGTCTCCAACCTGCTCGCCGACTACGCGGGCGGCCGTCTGCACGAGCCGGTCGCGCCCGCTCCGGAGGCCGTCGACGCCTTCCTGGCGGAGCGCGAGGTCCGCTTCACCACGTGGGAGGGCTGGTACAAGCTGGACGCCGCCGAGAAGGCCCTGGGCGAGCCGCAGGGCCGCGAGCGCGTGAAGCTCGTCGAGCGTGAGGACATGCTCCGGGCGAGCGGCGCGTAAGCCTGATCCCTGATCGAGGGTTGTCGGCGAAGGGGTCGGAGGCCATGCCTCCGACCCCGTCCCCGTATTCAACTCCCGTGATCCCAAAGGTCTGTTAGCGTCCCCCGGTGTTCTCCCTCCACGAACCCCCGCTCTTCACCAGGCTGCGCGACGCGCGGCGGATACTCGTCGCTGGTGCGGGCGGTGGTTTCGACATCTACGCCGGGCTTCCCCTGGCACTCGCACTGCGCTCGGCCGGCAAAGAGGTCCATCTCGCCAATCTGTCCTTCGCCGACCTGTACGGCCTGGACCTGGACGTGTGGCTGGAGGAGGACGTCGCGGCCGTCCGGCCCGACACGGCGGCCCGCGGGGACTACTTCCCCGAGCGCTCGCTCGCCCGCTGGCTCGAACTGCGGGGCCTGCCGTCCACGGTGTACGCGCTCTCCCGGGTCGGTGTGCGGCCGCTGCGGGCCGCGTATCGCGCGCTCGTCGAGCATCTGGGCGGCGTCGACGCCATCGTGCTGGTGGACGGTGGAACCGACATCCTCATGCGCGGCGACGAGCACGGACTGGGTACTCCGGAGGAGGACATGGCCAGCCTGTCCGCGGTGAACGGTCTCGCCGAGGTGTCGCACCGGCTGGTGGCGTGTCTGGGCTTCGGCGTCGACGCCTACCACGGGGTCAACCACTCCCTGGTGCTGGAGAACCTGGCCGCCCTGGAACGCGACGGCGCCTACCTCGGCGCGTTCTCCCTCTCGCCGGGAAGCGAGGAGGGTGCCCTCTACCTCGACGCGGTGGCCCACGCCCAGCGGTCCACTCCGGAGTACCCGAGCATCGTCAACGGCTCGATAGCGGCCGCCGTACGCGGTGACTTCGGCGACGTCCAGTTCACCGAACGCACCACGAACAGCGAGTTGTTCATCAACCCGCTGATGGCCCTGTACTTCTGCGTGGACGCCGTGGGCCTCGCCCGCCGCAACCTCTACCTCGACCGGCTGGAGAGCACCTCGCTCACCCGGCAGATCAGTTCGATCATCGAGGAGTTCCGGGACGAGCTGCCGCGCCGGCGCCAGCCCCGCGCCTACCCGCACTGACGGGCCCCCAGCAGGACAAAAGCCGTGGCCGGGGCTTGAATGGTGACCATGGGTGTTCGGCGTGAGGCGACACACCACCGCAGGAAGGCGCGGGCCGCCGCGGCCCTGGCTCCCCTCCTCCTCGTCGCGTGCGCCACGTCCGCCGGCGCCGCCGCTCCCCCGCCGCAGCCACCGCCCCAGCTCACGAAGGCCCAGGTCGACGACGCCGTCGGCAAGCTGGACGGCATCGTCCGGGACGGGATGGACAAGACCGGAGTGCCGGGAGTGGCCGTCGCCGTCGTGTACCAGGACCGCGTCGTCTACCTGAAGGGCTTCGGGGAGCGGCATGCCGGTGAGTCCCCGACGGTCGGCCCGGACAC
Source organism: Streptomyces sp. JLBG701 (assembly GCF_058544905.1). Taxonomy (NCBI): domain Bacteria; kingdom Bacillati; phylum Actinomycetota; class Actinomycetes; order Kitasatosporales; family Streptomycetaceae; genus Streptomyces; species Streptomyces sp. JLBG701. The sequence continues at coordinate 10,554,590 of NZ_CM178588.1, read as the reverse complement.
GGTGTTCGAGCTGGCCTCGCTGTCGAAACCCCTGGCGTCGACCGTCGTCGCCGGAGCCGTGGGCGACAAGGCCATCGGCTGGGACGACCCGGTCGCCGAGCAGGTGCCCGGCTTCGTCCTCAAGGACCCGTGGGTGACCGGACACGTGACGGTCGCGGACCTGTTCGCGCACCGCAGCGGCCTGCCCGACCACGCCGGCGACCTGCTGGAGGACCTCGGGTACGACCGGACGTACATCCTCCAGCACCTGCGCCACGAGCCGCTGACGCCGTTCCGCGCCTCCTACGCGTACACCAACTACGGCGTCACCGCCGCCGGCAAGGCGGTCGCGAACGCCAAGGACACCAGCTGGGAGAAGCTCGCCGAGGACACCCTCTACTCGCCGGCCGGCATGAACGCGACCAGTTCCCGCTTCAGCGACTACGAGAAGGCCGAGGACAAGGCCGTCACCCACGTCCGGGATGCCGACGGAACCTGGGACGCGAAGTACGTACGCGACGCCGACGCCCAGGCACCCGCGGGCGGCGCCAGCTCCACCGCCCGCGACATGTCCCTGTGGCTGCGTCTGCAACTCGCGAACGGCAAGCTGGGCGGCGAGCAGATCATCGCCGCGGAACCCCTCGAACGCACCCACGTACCCGCGATCGTCTCCCAGCCTCCGCCCGCACCCGCGGGCCGCGCGGGCTTCTACGGGCTCGGCTGGAACGTGAGCTACGACGATCTCGGCCGCCTGCGCCTGAGCCACTCGGGCGCCTTCGCGCTCGGCGCGAACACCAACGTGACCATGCTGCCGGGCGAGCGGCTCGGGATCGTCGTCCTCACCAACGGCGAGCCGGTCGGTCTCGCCGACTCGATCGCCCTGAACTTCCTCGACACGGCCCAGCACGGCAAGCCGACCGCCGACTGGCTGAACCTGGTCGCCCAGGTCTACGAGCACGAGGAGCAGGCCGCCCGCTCTCCCACCGACTACACCAAGCCCCCCGACGACGCGGCCGCCGCCCGCTCCGAGGACACCTACACGGGCACGTACGACAACGACTACTACGGCCCGCTGACCGTCACCGCTTCGGACGGCGTCCTCACCATGCAACTGGGGCCGAAACCGATGAAGTTCCGTCTGACCCACTACGACGGAGACGTCTTCAGCTTCGAGACGGTGGGCGAGAACGCGAGCGGGCTCTCCGGTGTCACCTTCCGCGGCGACTCGGACGGCAAGGCGACCCACGTCACGGTCGAGGCCTTCGACGAGAACGGTCTGGGCACCTTCACCCGGGGTTAGGTCCCCGCCGTCCGGGCGCGCGGGCGCCGGTGCGGCGGACAGGGCCCACCCCGATGCGGATGGTGGGCAGGCCCTGTCCGCCGGGACCATTCTGGGGGCGGAGTCCCGCCCGGAACATGGGTGAAGGGCCGCGACCTGGACGGTTCGGGCACACCCCGTGCGTGCGGCGCACATCCCGTGTGCCGGGCGGTGCGGCGGCCTCCGGCCCCCCCGCCCGACATTCCGCGACCTGCGGCGACGATACTGGGAGACGTACACCGCCCCCGCTCGCAGAAAGACTCATGTCGAACTCCTCCTCCGCCCACCCGACCGTCCCGCCCACCGTGTGGCTGGCCCGTGGCCGCCACATCGGTCCCTCCGCAGAGGACGTGCTGCGGCGGACCCTGCGACAGCACAAGGACAGCGGGGTCATCGACGACCATCAGGAAGTGCCCCACACCGGGGACTCCCCGGAGCTGACCTTCGAGGCACGCTGGCGGGTCCGGGGCGCGGTGACCGTGCGAGCCCGGATCACGGTCGGACCGTTCGACAGCTCGACCGGCGGGCAGGACTGGGCGCTCGTCGCGGAGGCGGAGAGTCCGTGGGACCTGCGATGGCCCTCGCCGGCCACGATGTTCTGGCCCGGCACACCCGAGGCCACGTGGGACCACGAGGCCGCCGCCACGGAGCTGCGCTTCCGGGACCTCAACCCCCTGCCGTCCGACGACAAGGCCATGAAGCGCCTCCTCAAGAGCGGCGCGCGCGACACCTGGGGCATCCATGTCGTCGTCCATGAGGCCATGACACCGGACGAGCGCGGGCTGACACCCCTTGCGGAGCTGCTGCCGCCGGGCCTGCGGCACCGCGTGGTGGAGCACCGGGCGGCGCCGCATCAACTGCGGTCCGTCAACTGGGCGTTGGACGACCTGGGTGTGCGGGTGCCGCGGGGCGGTGCCGTGGTGCTGCCCGGCATTCCGGCCCCGCACGGTTACGACGGCGACGACTTCGCCGTACGCAGTGTGTTCCTGGACGGTTCCCAGCCCACCGAGCTCATCGAGAAAGTGACGGGTTACGCCGTACTGCCGAGGCCGTTCCCGGAAGGGGCCGAGGCCGCCGTAACCGCGCTGCGGGAGGACTGGCGGCTGCTGAGGATCGAGGAGGAACTGGCCCGGGAACGCAAGCTCGTGGCCATGTACGCCGAGGCGCTCGACGCGATGACCAAGTCCCGCGACCTGTACCGGGAGGCCGCCGAACAGGCCCACGAGGCGCTCGCCGCCTACCGGGAGTCCTCGGGGGCCGTTCCCGAGGAGCGGGACCGGCCGGGGGCGCCGACCGGTTCGCCGCTCCAGCAACTGAGCCGGACGTTCGACCGGCTCAAGGGCGCCAACCGGCGTCCGCGGTCGTGACGTCCGCGCGGGCGCTGGTCGGCGGGGTCAGTCCGGGGTCCGGTGGGACTCGGCCATCGGGCGGACGTCCAGGACGCTGACCGGCCTCTTCGGCGCCAGCGCCACGACCAGGGCAGCCAGCGCGGCCAGGGCGGCGACGGTCGCCGTCAACCGGCGGTCCAGGGCGGGGCCGCCGTGATGTCCATGGCCCTGGAAAGGCCCGCCGAATGCAACCGGCCCTCCAGCAACTGGGCCGCGGCCAGGGCCGCCTGCACCGCCACACCCGCCGCGAGCACGGGCATCATCAGCCGCAGCGCCAGGAAGAGGGCCAGCAGGACGCACAAGCCTCGACGCGCCGAGTGCGAACGCGTACACGTCGAGGGGCGCGCCGTCGCGGTGCAGCGGGAAGTACGCCACCCCGCACAGCAGCAGGGCTACCGCCGCGCGGCGGGCGGGCCAGGACACCGGGTCGGCGAGCCGGGCGGGCGCACGGTGGCGGCAGGGGCGGTCGGCACTGCCCATGAGGCTCTTGCCGCGGGCGGTGTCGGGAGACTCGGCGGCATGGAGGGACTCGGTCCGTTCCCCGTCAGCCGTGTCGGGGTAGGGCTGGGCCGCGTTCTCGGCGCGCTCCCGGGCCAGGCGCCCGATCAGCTCCACGAGTTCCTCGACGGTCCGGCCGGCGGCCGCCGCGCGGATCACCTCGTCGGTGCTGTCCGCACGGCGTGGCGGCCGGGTCAGCAGGGCGACCAGCCGCGTGATGAGAGGGGCGCCGAGGCGACAGTCGGACAGCGTCGACCATCTGGCCGAGACCGCCCACGCCGTCGGCTCCTTCTCCCTCTACCCGAGTTCACCGAGACGGAGGGCGTCCCTTATCTCGCTGAGCTTCGCGGTCGTCGCCGGGGTCTGCTCCTGCGCTTGTTCAGCGAGTCGGAGGGCATCGTCAATCTCGCTGAGCTTCGCCGAGGACAGGACGGCCGCCCGCTCTATCAGGTCGTCCCGTGACACAGTGGTCAGCCACGTGCAAGGGGTGAAGCCTGGACGCGGGAACGCGAGCCGCAGCACGCCTTCGAACGGCACTCCTTCACCGGCGCCCACCATCACTTCGATGCCCAGACCGCTAATGTCGACGCCCGCCGGAGCGACGACCTGCATCACCCGGATCCCGGACGCGTCGTCTCCCGACAGCAGTACGACCAACCTCCGCTCGTCGAACTGGACCCACCAGACTTCGCCACGTTGCACAAGTCCTCCAGACACAGGACGGCAGACAGACGCTGCGCGAGCCTGACGCGCTGTGGAGACGGGTGCGGCCACCGTTGATCATCGGTGTGTGAAGACTGAAGATCACGCGGTGACCGCAGGTCACAGCGTAAACCCTGCCCACTGGCAGGAGGCGTTCGAGGGCCTGATGAGCCGGATAGCGGGACGGTTCACGCGGGTCGAATCCCGGCGCCGAGCCCGGAAGTTGGTACTCGACCTGCTGTCGGACCTGCCGCGCAAGAACTGCTGGACCATCGCCGAGTGGGCCGGGGACAGGACCCCGGACGGCATGCAGCACCTGCTCGGGCGGGCCAAGTGGGACGCCGACCAGGTCCGCGACGACGTGGGTGACTACGTGGTGGAGCATCTGCACGACGACGAGGCGGTGCTGGTGGTCGACGAGACCGGCGACGTGAAGAAAGGCACCGACACCGTCGGTGTCCAGCGCCAGTACACCGGCACCGCCGGACGCGTCGAGAACAGCCAGGTAGCCGTTTACCTCGCCTACTCGACCCCGCGAGGGCACGCGGCGATCGACCGGGAACTCTATGTTCCGCGTTCCTGGACCTCCGACCCCGACCGCTGCCGGGCCGCCGGACTCGGTGACAAGACGGAGTTCGCGACCAAGCCAGAGCTGGCCGCCCGCATGGTCACCCGATTCCCGGACGCCGGCCACCGGGCCGCATGGGTCGCGGGAGACGAGGTCTACGGCGGCAACCCGAGGCTGCGCGCCGCGCTGGAGGAACGCGGCACCGGCTACGTCCTGGCGGTGGCCTGCTCGCACGAAGTCACCACAGGCGCCGGGAAGTTCCGCCCGGACACGCTGGCCAGGAAGGTGCCCAAGAGAGCCTGGCAGAAGCTGTCCGCAGGGGCCGGAGCCAAGGGCCACCGCTTCTACGACTGGGCCGTCATCGACCTCACCGACCCCCGGCCCGGGAGCCAGCAGTTGCTGATCCGCCGCAACCGCAGCACCGGCGAACTCGCGTACTACCGCTGCTCGCCGGCCGCAGTGCCGCTGACCACCCTGGTGCGCGTCGCCTTCCTCGCCGTCGTCCGCGCGAACGAACACGACCGTCATCCCTCACCCGACGAGCTGATACCGCTCACCTGCAACGAGATCCAACGACTGTTCATCACGCTCGTCATCCAACACGTCTTTGACCCTGTCCACCGGCTTGGCTGGTCCGTCTGGCGACGCCGCCACCAGGCCCGATCCCAGACCAGCCACTACCGACGACAAGCCGCTCAAGCATGAAGATCACGATCTACGGCTGGAGTATTAGAAGGGTGCGGCCGCCCTCGCGCCCCCACCCGGCGCCGCACAACCCTTTGGAGACCATTGCCGGGCACCCTGGCCGCACCCTGCCACTCAGGTGAGGCACAGATGTGACGACCGGCACACGGATGAGGACCGTCCGGGCGATACAGGCGCCGTATCCGGGAATCCGAAAAGAGAGCAGGCACATCGGGGACACCCGCCCGGAGACGAGGAACCCATGGATACGACCACCACTGTGATCGTCGTCGCCGCGTTGCTGGCGGCGGTCCTACTCGCGCTGGCCATCGGACTGCTGGTGCGCCTTGTCCGTACGCGACGCGTCCTGCGGGAGGCCGGACTGCCGACCGGGTCGAAGTGGGTTTTCTGGGGCGCCGTCCTCTACTTCGTGCTGCCCGCGGACCTGCTGCCCGACCCGGTGTACCTGGACGACATCGGCGTCCTGCTGCTCGCTCTGCGCACCATGCGCGGGCAGGCGCGCAAGCAGTCCTCCGGCGAATACGACCTGCCGGTCGAGCGTCCCCGCCTGTGATTACGCAGCGTAAGGAAACCAATCACTCGTTCGATTCGTATAAGTCCATGGAAGCCGAAGGGATTCAACGGGCCAGGCGACTTCGCGGGTGACCCCGCGTGTTCGAGGCGGCACCGGACGAGGGAGAGACGATGCAACCGTTCGCGCTCAACTACGCACGCCCGGCGGTGGAGTTGGAGGCCACCGTTCCGTACATATACGACTCCGGAATGCAGTTGAACGTGCTCCTGGACGGCCGGGTCGCCGCCGCCGATCACGCCCTGTTGAGAGAGCTGGGGACCACGACGTCCACCGCCGGCTCGAAGACCCACTTCGACGACTGAACACGGACCGGCAACAATGACCGTGCTGATCCTGACCAGTGAACAAGACGTGACGGCGGACATGGTGGTCGTGCACCTACACACGTCCGGCGTCCCGGTGGTCCGGCTCGATCCCGCCGATCTGACCGCCGACGTCGCCCTCTCTGGCGAGTACGTGCACGGCGCCTTCCGCGGACATCTGTCGTCCGCGGGGCGCCTGGTGAGCATGAGCGGCCTGCGCTCGATCTGGGTGCGCAGGCCGGGCACCGCTGCCACCAAGGTCCCCGCGCCGTCCAACTGGCTGACCGAGGAGGCCTCGCAGGCGCTCTACGGCATGCTGCGCAGCTCCGAGGCGCGCTGGATGAACCACCCCGACGCGGCCCGCCGGGCCCGTCACAAGCCCTGGCAGCTCCGCCTCGCCCAGCGCAGCGGACTGCCGGTGCCGGCCACACTGATCACGACCTTCCCGCAGGCCGCCCGCGACTTCGCGGAGCGCTTCCCCGACCTGGTGGTCAAACCCGTCTCCGGCGCCCACCCGCAGGAGCCCCCCAGGGCCGTGCCGACCAGCCGCGTCGCGCCGGACGCGGACTTCACGGCCGTCGCCTACGGCCCCACCCTGCTGCAACGGCGGGTCGCCAAGCGTGCCGACATCCGGCTGACCGTCGTCGGCGAGCGGATGCTGGCCGCCCGCAAGGCGACCCCGGCGGACGCCGACCCCGACGAGGTCGACGTCCGCTTCGCCACGACGACCGCTCCCTGGCGGCCCGCCGACGTCCCGCCGCGCCTCGCGACGGCCGTCCGCACCTACATGCGGGATGCCGAACTGACCTACGGCGCCTTCGACTTCGCGGAGGACGCGGACGGCACCTGGTGGTTCCTGGAGTGCAACCAGTCGGGCCAGTTCGGCTTCGTCGAGGTGGACACGGGCCAGCCCATCGCGCAGGGCATCGCACAGTGGCTGGCCGAGCCCGCCGCGCAGCCTCAGCGGCACGTCAACGGCCGTGACACGACGGTACGTTGACCCGTGGACGCGGGCTTCACACGCGGTGCCCCCGCAGCAGCGCGCACACGGCCGCTCCCGCCACCGTGCGGAACCTGCGCAGCAGTTCCGGGTTCGACCGGTTGACCTGGGTGGTCAGAGTGAGGGTGAGCGAGTTCCGGCCGTCCGGTGTCGCGGCCATCAACTGGGTGTATCCGGGGGTGTTGCCGGTGTGCCCGAGCACCGTGCCGCACCGGGTCGCGTAGCGGAAGATGCCCAGCCCGGCCTTGTTGGTGCCGGGCCCGGCGGGTTGGGACTCCCCCTCGACCCACCGGCGCTGTTCGCGCAGGGCGGCGGCCGAGGTCAGGTCGCCTGCCGCGTAGCCGCGGATGAACCTCGTCATGTCGAGCGGGGTGGAGATGATCCCGCCCGAGGCCCACAGGCCCGAGGTGCCGACCAACTCGCTGACGTCCTCGGGCTCGGATCCGCCGACGTCGTAGCCGCGCATGTACGGCTCGGGCATCTCGTACCCCGGGGGAAGGCTCGTGTCCCGCAGGCCGAGGGGGCGGTAGACGATCCGGCGGAGCAGATCCTCGTAGCGTCTGCCCGTCGCCGCCTCCGTCATCAGGGCTACGGCGATGTTGTCCGAGTTGGAGTAGCGGTACCGCGAGCCGGGGCTGAAGTTCAGCCGCTTGTCCGCCACGAAGTCGAGCAGGCGCCGGGAGTCGAATTGGCGGTGCGGGTCGGCGAGGAGCAGCCGCAGGAACCGTTTGTCCTCGCTGTAGTCCGGCAGGCCGCTGGTGTGGTTCAGCAACTGCCGCAGCGTCACCGACGACCAGGCTTGCGGGAGCCGGGGCAGGCGGGTGCCGATCGTGTCGTCGAGGCCGAGTGCCTGACGCTGCACCAGGTGCAGGGCCACGGCGCCGCTGAAGGCCTTGCTGGTGCTGGCGGTGCGGGTGTGGTCGCGGGGTTCGATCGGCCGGCCTGTCGTGATGTCGGCGACTCCGGCGCGCAGGACACGGCGGATGTCTCCGTTCTGGAGGACGGCGATGACGCCGGGCGGGCCGCCCGGAGAGGCGACCAGTTGTTCGAGTTGACGTCTCAGGCTTTGGTCGGGTCCATGGCCGGGTCCATGGCCGTGATCCTGATCGGCGCTGGCCGGCGTCACGACGAGGCCGGCGACGCAGGCGGCGGCCAGGAGGGGGACGAGGTGGAGACGGGTACGCGTACGCATGCGTGGTGTGCGGGGAAGCGGCATATGAATTCCTGGTGTCGGCGGCGAATGGGTTCGTGACGAACGTGTTCGTGAGAGACGGGTTTGTGACGAACGTGTTCGTTCAGCATCGGCGGCGGGGTGGCTGCCGGCCCGCGCTCGTGCTCCATACGGCCCTGTGTTCACGCCGCGTCAGATGTTGCCCTTCGGACCGTCCTGTGACGTAATCGGAGATCCCGTGGACGGATCTTGGCGGTGCCGATGCCGCCCCGGGAGGAGCGGCTGGGATGCAGGGGTATGCGACGGGGGACGGTGACGGGGTCACCGCGGCGCCGGGAGGGCTGCTCGACCTTTTGCGGGTCGCGGCCGTGGTCCTGGACGCGGGCGGATACATCACGCTGTGGAGCCCGGAGGCCGAGGGGCTGCTCGGATACCCGGCGGAGGAGGCCCTCCAGCAGCGCGCGGACCGGCTGCTGGTGTCGCCGGACGACCAGGTGCGGGCCCGGGAGCTGTTCGCGCAGGTGGGGTCCGGTGCCCGGTGGGCGGGGGTGTTCCCGCTGCTGCACCGGGACGGCAGCGAGCGTCAGGTGGAGTTCCGCACGATGCAGCTTCGCGACAGCCAGGGCGAGCCGCATCTGCTGGGGCTGATGGCGGACGCGACGACCGTGCGCGGGGTCGAGCGGGATCTGGCCCTCTCGCACAGTCTGGTCAATCAGACGCCCGTGGGAATCGCGGTGTTCGACACGAACCTGCGGTGGGTGGGCGTCAATCCGGCGCTGGAGCGGATCAACGGAGTGCCGGAGGAAGCGGTGCTCGGCCGCCGGGTGGGTGAGGTCCTGCCGGATCTTGACGTGGCGGCCATCGAGTCGCGTATGCGGCATGTCCTGGCCACCGGCAATCCGCTGCTCGACCAGCAGACGGTCGGCCGGACGGCGGCGGACACGGAGGATCGCGCGTACTCGGAGTCCTACCACCGCCTGGAGGACGCGGAGGGGCGGGTGCTGGGGCTGGCCATGGCCGTGCTGGACGTCACCGAGCGGCAGCAGGCGGCCACCGAGGTGGCCCAGGCCCGGCAGCGGCTGTCGGTGGTCGCGGACGCGGGGGTGCGGATCGGGACCACGCTGGATCTTCAGCAGACCGCGCGGGAACTGTCCGACGTGGCCGTGCCGCATCTGGCGGACCTGGCGGCCGTCGACGTCCTGGAGTCCGTGGTGGCGCACGGCACGATCACTCCCGTCGCCGGGGACGCTCCCGCCGAGTTCCGGGCGCTGGCCGTCGCCGCCGGGTATCTCACCGACGCCATCCACGCCGCGGATCCGGTGGGCGAGCTGGCCACCTACAGTTCGACCCGCATCATCACCCAGTGCGTGCGCGAAGCCCGGCCGGTCCTCGTGGAGCACGTCGATCCGCCGATGATGCGGCGCATCGCGAGGGACGCCCGAGCGACGCAGACGCTGCACGCGGCGGGCGTCCACTCGTACTTGGCGGTTCCGCTGATGGCGCGGGGCGAGGTGCTCGGCACGCTCAGTCTCTACCGCACCATCAACTCCCGTGCCTTCGACGACCAGGACCGCCTCCTCGCCTCCGAACTCGCCGCCCGCGCCGCGATCTGCATCGACAACGCCCGCCTGTACGGGCGCGAACGGACCACGGCGTTGACCTTGCAGCGCAGCCTGCTGCCGCCCGCGCCGCCCCAGCGGGAGGGCCTTGAAATCGCCGCCCGCTATCTGCCGGCGCTGAGCGAGGTCGGCGGTGACTGGTACGACGTACTGGCGCTGGGGCCAGGCCGGACCGGCCTGGTGGTGGGGGACGTCATGGGCAAGGGAGTCCAAGCCGCCGCAATCATGGGTCAGTTGAGGACCGCCACCCGCGCCCTGGCCCGCCTCGATCTGCCGCCGGCCGAGCTGCTGCGCCACCTCGACGACATCGCGAGCACGCTCGGCGACGCGATCGCCACCTGCGTCTACGCCGTGTGCGACCTCGACCGGGGCACCTGCACGCTGTCCAGCGCGGGCCACCTACCGCCGGTCGTGGTCCGGCCCGACGGCACGGCGGAGCTCGTCGACATCCCCGGCGGCGTCCCCCTCGGCGTCGGCGGCGTCGACTTCGACACCGTGGAACTCGACCTCGCCCCGGGCTCACTCCTCGCCCTCTACACGGACGGACTGGTGGAGAACCGGAGCGAGCCGATCGACACCGGCCTGCAGACCCTGACCCGCATCCTCCAGGGCACCCGCCAGTCCCTGGAGAGAACCAGCGACATGCTCCTCAGCGCACTGCGCCCGGAACCCGACGACGACGTGGCACTGCTCCTGGTGCGGAGACAGGGTGCGCGGCCCTAGACGAATGAGTCCGATGTCGGGGCCGGTGCGCGAGCTTGAAAAGAGGGCGCTCAAGATCATTTTGTGACGCAAGACCTGAACACCCTCTTGACCGCGCTGTACATGAAGATCGACGACGAGATCGGAGGGACCCGGTGGATGGGACGGCCACCGCCGATGACCGACTCCGAGCTCGTCTGCCTTGCCGTGGCGCAAGCCCTGCTCCGCAGGTACAGGTCCAGGCACGCCGCTCGCGCAGCGCGACGGCGAGGTCTTCCAGGTACGTGCCCACGCCTTCCCGCCCGCCGGACTGCTCGGCATCGCCACGGCGGCCACCTGTTTCGGGGTTCTGCTCGGCAGGCTCAGGGGTAGAGGCCGGCCCGGAAGACGAACGAGACGAGTTGCGCTCGATCACGTGCGCCGACCTTCGTCATGGCCCGCACCGCATGCGTCTTCACGGTGAACGGCGACACGGACATCTGGGCCGCGATCTCGTCGTTGCCGAGACCGCTCGCGACGAGAACGACCACGTCCCGCTCCCTGGGTGTCAGAGCGTCGAAGCGTCGCAGCAGTTCCTGGTCGATCAACGGGGGCGGACTGTCGGTCATGTGACCGATGAGCGCGGCCGTCGCGGCGGCCGACAGCGCACCGCCACCGCCAACGACCTCGGTGATTCCGGCGACGAGTTCAGCGGGGCTCACGGTCTTGCTCAGGAAACCGTTGGCGCCCGCGCGAAGGGCGGCGAGAACGATGTCGTCCTGGTCAAAAGTGGTCAGCACGATCACCCGCATCTTTTCGGGTGGGTGCTCTTTGCGGATCCGGCGGGTGGCTTCGACACCGTCGATGCCGGGCATCCGGATGTCCATCAGGACCAGGTCGATGGGGTGGTCCCGGAGGAAGGGGACGACCTGGAGTCCATCGGAGAGATCACCCGCAACAACGAGACTTGGGTCGAGCCGCAGCATCGCTTTGATGCCGGCCCTTATCTCGTCCTGGTCGTCGACGATCAGAATCCGCGTCATCAGACGACGGCTCCCAGGGGGCTGAACTCCGCATGGACCCGGAATCGCCCGTCGTCACGGTCGATCGTCAGCCGCCCGCTGGAGGACTCGACGCGTTCGCGCATCCCCACGAGTCCGAGTCCGCTGCCCGAGCCGGAGCCGCGCAGTGAGTGACCGACGCGGTTCTCCACGGTGACGCAGATCCTGCCGTCGCGCTCGCGCACATCCACCGTTGCCGCCCCCTCTCCATGCCGGTAGGCATTCGTGAGTGCTTCCTGAACGATTCGGTAGACCGTCACGCCGACGCTGGGCTCCACGAAACCGGCGGGGATGTCGATGGAGGGATGGACGTCGAGGCCGATGCTCTCGAAAGAGGCGATAAGGCCTTCCAGGCCGCTGAGCGCCGGGGTCGGCCGGAGCGCCTCGTCGTCGGAGATGTCGTCTCCGAGGCGGAGGAGCGCCAGGATCCGTTGCGTTTCGACGACGACGGTGCGGGCGCTGGACCTGGCTGAGACGAGGGCCTGCCGGGAGGACTCGGCATCTTCGGGCAGCCCGATCTCCGCGGCACCGAGATGCAGGCTCAGCATCGCGACCTGGTGGCCGATGACGTCGTGGAGGTCCCGGGCGATGCGGAGTCGTTCCTCGGTCACCCGTCGGGTGGCTTCGATCTCGCGGGTGGCGATGGCGCTTTCGGCCCGTTCCTCCAGGGTGCGCCAGTGCTCTCGATGGATGCGCAGCGCCGCCCCGGTCGCACCTCCTGCTATGGCTGAGAAGAGTGCGGCAGCTCCCACGATCGCGCCGCCACGGAATCCTCCCAGCGTCATGAACGCCCCCAGGAAGAACGCCGCCACGATGCCGGTTCCGGCCAGCGGCTGCTTCCCCCTGAGGGTGACCGAGAACAGCACGAGCACCGCCGTCATCCACACCGACAGGGGGTCGTGGCCCACCGCTGTGACGGCGAAGGACGCCGCGCTCGTCACGACCAGTCCTGCCCACGGCCTCCACCATGAGAGGGCGACACCGCCACCGGCGAGGAGCACGGAGAGGGCCGTCGGCCAATCCGACCCTCGCAGGATCACTGCCACGATCTGGCCGGTGACCACCAGCGCGGCCACCGAATAGGCGACGAGGTGTAGCGCCTCGGGGCGGCGGACCCACAGGGGTGCCACGGGCCCGTCCTGATTGTTCTGCGCCTTGGCCATGGTCTGATTCTCGTCCACGTGTGCTGCGGCCGTGTACTTCGAATGATGTAGACGGCGAGCCCGGTCCGGGCGATGGGGACGGCAGAACTCATTCGATTCGAAGTGGATGGCAGAACTACTTCGTTCGAAGTACACGGCCCCTCCCGAGGCCGCTGAGACTGCTCATCGAGGCGACCGTCTCACACCATCACGATCACAAAACGGGACACCCGATGACTCAGACCACCGTGACTTCGAGCACGACCACGACCACGACGACGTCCTCCGGGCTCCGATCGCTCTACCTGATCCGAGTCGCCTTCTCCCTGATCTGGGTGGCACTCGTCGTCACGACCTCCGCCTCGCTCATGTCGACGGACAAGCCCACAGTGATCGCGGCCGTGCTGCTCGTCATCTACCCCCTGTGGGACGTCATCGCCACGCTCCTCGAGCGTCGCACGGCCGGCACCGGCTCCACGGACCGCTTCGGTACCACCAACATGGCTCTCGGCCTCGCCACCACCGCCGGGATGATCATCGCCGTCTTCTCCACCATTGGGACGGCCCTGCTCGTGTTCGGCATCTGGGCCCTCCTTTCCGGAGCGATCCAGCTCGTCGTGGCGATCCGGCGCCGACGCACCGTCGGTGCCCAGTGGCCCATGGTCATCAGCGGCGGACTGTCCGTCCTCGCCGGTGCCTCCTTCGCTGCCATGTCCGCCTCGGCGACGAGCAGCCTGTCCACCGTCGCCGGATACTCAGCCTTCGGTGCCTTCTGGTTCCTTGTCTCCGTCATCGCCCTGAGCATCCGCAGCCGACGTGAAAAGCGTTGACCACCGCCGTCGGAGCCACCGCCTCTCCCGGAGGCGCGGCGTCTTGCGCAAACTCGGCGTCGAGCAGATCGACCTGCTGATCCTGCACCGGCCCGCGCCGGACCGCTTCGAGAAGACCATGGCCGCGTACAAGGCTCTCAAGGCGCTGCTTGCCAACGGTGATCAGTGGTCGTACGCGATCAGGGATCGGGTGACCGGGGCGCTGGTCCTGCGGTTGTGCCAGATCGCCGCGGTCATCGCGAGGATGCGCTGGGCGACCCGGATGGCGACGCCCTCGAAGGTCCGGCCGCCGTGTTGTTCCAGGTCGAGCTGGCCTTTGAGGGTGTCGTTGACCGATTCGATGAGTTGGCGGACCTTCTTGAGCATGGGTTCGCCATAGCGGGCCTTCTCCCGCTTGCGGGACGGCCGCAGTAGCTCGATGCCTTGCCCGGTGAGGTCCTTCTCGAACGCCTTGCCCGCGAAGCCCTTGTCCGAGATGAGCAGGATGCCCTCGCGTTCGGCGACCAGGCCGGCGTCGGTCTCCAGCATCGAGGCCAGGACTTCGCGTTCGCCGATCTTCGGGTTGGCCAGCGCCCACACGATGGGCATTGCCAGTCGGGGTGCAGACCGGATAGAGGCGCAGGCCCCAGAAGAACCGCGAGTGGGAGGCGCAGTAGCCGTACCCGGCCCACCCGGCGAGGTCCGAACGTTGGACCGTCGGGCGGGACATCCCGCACGGCCGGTCGGCTCCACCGCCGCCGGGTTCTGAAACGACTCGAACCATCGCGCCACATCCACCACCCTAAGAGCGCGGCGAACCGGCACGGGTAACGCTCACGTTTTTTCACTTCGAACGTACGTCCGCACAGCGCGCGCGTACAACACCATTTCCCGGCGTGTCACGCCACCTGGCCGCTGTGCAACGCCGAGTACGCCCCTCCCCGGCGCAGGAGTTCGTCGTGGGTGCCGATCTCGCGGATGCGGCCGTCGTCCATGACGACGATGCGGTCCGCACCGCGGACGGTGGACAGGCGGTGTGCCACGACGAAGGTCGTACGGCCGTGCAGCAGGCGGGCCAGGGCCTGTTGGACCAGGGCCTCCGAGCGGGTGTCGAGTGCGGAGGTCGCCTCGTCGAGTACGAGGACCTTCGGGTCGCGGATCAACGCGCGGGCGATGGCGAGGCGTTGGCGCTGTCCGCCGGAGAGCCGGGCGCCTCGTTCGCCGACCAGGGTGTCGAAGCCCTGCGGCAGGCGGTCGACGAACTCCAGCGCGTTGGCGTCGCGCAAGGCCGCGCGGACCGTTGCCTCGTCGGCGTCGTCCATGCCGTAGGCGACGTTCTCGCGGATGGTGCCGTCGAACAGGATCGACTCCTGGGGGACGACCGACACGAAGCGGCGGTAGGTGCGCAGGTCGAGGGTGTTCATGTCGGTGCCGTCGAGGAGGAGTCGGCCCGATGTCGGGCGGATGAAGCCGATGACGAGGTTGAGGACGGTGGACTTGCCGGCCCCCGACGCGCCGACCAGGGCGATGGTCTCGCCGGGTGCGACGGAGAGGGTGAAGTCCTGTACCGCGGCTCGGTCGTTGTCCTCGTAGCTGTGGCCGACGTTCTGGAAGGTGACGGCTCCGCGCAGTGCGGTGAGTTCCGACTTGCCCTCGTTGTCCTCCAGTTCGGGCGCCTGCAGCACCTCGCCGACCGAACGGACCGATTCGAGGCCCTTGGTGATGACCGGGGCCAGGCCCGTCAGGGTGGTCGTCGAGTTGGTGAGGGTCGTCAGGAAGGCGCTGAGCATGACGACGTCGCCGGGGGTGACGCCCCAGACGCCGTAGTAGGAGACCAGGGCCGCGCCGGCGAGGACCAGTACGCCGACGACGTTGAGGGCCACCCAGGCCAGCGAGCCGAAGCGGCCGTTGAGCAGGTCCAGGCGCATACCGGAGGTCAGGAGGCGGCGCAGGGTGCCGTCCATGCGACGCAGCGCCTTGCCCTCCAGACCGTGGGCGCGGGTGACGGGGATGAGGCGGGTCATCTCGGTGACACGGGAGGAGAGGGTCTCCACCTCGTGACGGAAGTCCTCGTTGTGGGTGCGCAGCCGGGCCCTGAGGCGGGAGACGAGCAGGGCGGCGACCGGTACGACGACGAGGAAGACGGGGACGAACTCCGGTGTGCGCACGGCGATGATGACGAGGCCGCCGATGAGCACGGTGGCGGCGCCGAGTCCCTGCTCGGCGGTCTGCTGCACCATCTGCTCCACCGTCTCGACGTCGCGTACGACCTTGGCCTGGAGCACGCCCGCGCTGACCCGTGAGTGGTATCCGATGGACAGTTGCTGCATGCGGGTGCACAGCGCGGAGCGCAGGGTGGTGCCCATGCGGCGCACGCTGCCGTACAGGAGGCGGACGTACAGCACGTGCAGGGGGTAGTTGACCAGCAGGATGGCCAGGATGATGCCGGTGCTCAGCCAGAGTCTGCCGACCGGCTGGTGCTGGACGACGATGTCGATGATGGACGCGGTGATCAGCGGCAGCAGCCAGATGGGGCTGTGTTTGACGGTGAAGACGAGGACCGCGAGGGCCAGTTGGCGGCGGTCGGTGCGCAGCAGGTAGGCGAGCGTGCGGACGGGGTGCTCGTCGCGGTAGCGGTGGTCGAGCGGTTGTGGCGGTGACGCCATCGACGGTGGTCCTTCCCGGTGTCCCCAATGGTCTCTGCATCATAGGCAAGCGCTTTCTTCCCGCTCCGGCGCAGAACAGTCGAACCGCTTGCGCCTCGGGTGGGTGAGCGTGCGACGATCACCGCGGACGCTTCTCGGGAAAGGCGGCGACATGCGCATCGGACTGCTCGGAACCGGCCCTTGGGCTCAGATGGTCCACGCTCCCGCGATCGCCGGGCACAAGGAGCTGGACTTCGTGGGCGTCTGGGGGCGTCGCCCGGAGGCGGCCGCGGCCCTCGCCGAAGCGCACGGGACGCGCGCGTACGACGACGTGGACGCCCTGCTCGCGGATGTCGACGCGGTTGCCGTGGCCCTGCCCCCTTCCGTGCAGGCCGAGTTGGCGGTGCGCGCGGCCGAGGCGGGCTGTCATCTGCTCCTTGACAAGCCGATCGCGACGACCGTGGCCGAGGGGCGTGCCGTCGTGGAGGCGGCCGAGCGGGCCGGCGTCGCCTCCGTCGTGTTCTTCACCACGCGCTTCCAGACCGAGCCGGCGGCCTGGATCGCCGAACAGGCCGCCGTTCCGGGCTGGTTCACGGCTCGGGCGGAGTGGTTCGGGGCCGTGTTCACCAGCGACAGCCCGTTCGCGGCGTCACCCTGGCGGCAGGAGAAGGGGGGCCTGTGGGACGTGGGCCCGCACGCCCTGTCCGTACTGGTGCCGGTGCTCGGGGACGTCAAGCAGGTGGCGGCCGCCGCGCGCGGCCCGAAGGACACCGTGCACCTGGTCCTGGAACACGCCGGCGGCGGGTCGAGCACCCTGACGCTCACCCTGGGCGCCCCGCCCGCTGCCGCGGGGGCCACCGTCGAGCTGCGCGGCGAGGCCGGCGTACACCTGCTGCCCCGCAGCTCCGAAGGGGCGGAACCGGCCTATGTTCGAGCCGTCGACGCGCTGCTCTTCGCCGCGCGCACCGGCCGCCCGCACCCGTGCGACGCGGCGTTCGCGCTGCGGGTGACCGAGGTGCTCGCGGTGGCCGAGGCCCGGCTGGCCGGTGACGTGCAGGCTGTGACCGGCTAACCGTCCGCTTCGTCGTCGAAGGGCTCGTCGCTCCACCGGAACCAGGCCCGGTCCCCGTCGATGTGCAGCAGGAACTCGGCGACGGGGCCGTCCGGCGAGGCCAGTGAGACCTGGCGGCGGATCTCGTCGTAGACCGTCTCCCACTGCGCCCAGTGGCCCTCGTCGTCCCGTTCGGCGAGGGCCAGTTCACGGGCGAAGAGTTCCTCGACGGCGCCGAATCCGGGGCCGGGGGCGAAGTGCCCCGCGAGCCAGGGGAAGTCGGCTTCGTCGATCAGGATCTCCCCGACCGGCTCCGCCCCGCTGGACACCTTCCAGACCTCACCGTCGAACCCCACTCCGGCCCTCCGTCGGCTCTCGTCGTTCGCTGCGTCCAGCAGCATCCCATCCGGACCCGGTCACCGCCTCTCCTGCTCCCCCTCCGCGTCGATGTGGGGCAGGATCCGGTCCAGCCAGGACGGGGTCCACCAGGCGTGCCGCCCCAGCAACGTCATGACCGCCGGCACCAGCAGCAGTCGTACGACCGTGGCGTCGATGAGGACACTGACGGCCAAGCCGAGTCCCAGCATCTTGACCACGATGTTGTCGCTGACGATGAACGCGGCGAACACGCTCACCATGATCAGCGCGGCGCAGGTGATGACGCGTGCGGTGATCTCCAGGGCGTGGGCGACGGAGGCTTTCGCGTCGCCGGTGCGCAGCCAGGCCTCGTGGACGCGGGAGAGCAGGAAGATCTCGTAGTCCATGCTGAGTCCGAAGATGATCGCGAACATCATCATCGGTACATAGCTCTCGATCGGGACCTTGCCCTCGACACCGAGTGCGGGCCCGCCCCAGCCCCACTGGAAGACGGCGACGACGACGCCGTAGGAGGCCGCGATCGACAGGACGTTGAGGACGGCCGCCTTCACGGCGACGAGCAGGCCGCGGAAGACGGCCAGGATGATCAGGAAGGCCAGGGCGACGACGACGGCGATGATGAGGGGCAGCCGGCTCGCGACGATGTCGCGGAAGTCGATCTGCGCGGCGGTGGTTCCGGTGACGTAGCCGTCGGCGGCCGTGCCGGAGACCGCGTCGGGGAGGGTCCGGTCCACCAGGCGGTTGGTGAGGTCGGTGGTGTCCGCGCTCTGCGGGGACTGCTTCGAGTAGACGGTGGCGACCAGGACGTCGCCGTCCTTGGTGGGGGTCAGCGGGGTGACGGTGGACGCGCCGGCGACGGCGTTCAGGGTCTTCTGCGCCTGCGAGGCGAGGCCCGAGCGCTGGGAAGACGGTACGGCGGTCTGGTCGATGACGACGGTGAGGGGACCGTTGGACCCGGGGCCGAAGGCGTCCGTCATCAGGTCGTAGGCGCGCCGGTCCGTGAAGGAGGTGGGGTCGGCTCCGTCGCCGATGTGGCCGAGCTGGATGGAGAAGACCGGGATCGCGAGGACGACCACCGCCGTGACGCCCGCCGCGAGGAACTGCCACGGCCGGCGTTCGACGCGTTGCGCGTAGCGGTGCCACGTTCCCTGCACCGGCTCGCCCTGCGCGGTGTCGGTCTCGGCGACCGGGCGGCGCACCCGGTAGCGGTCGATGCGGGTGCCGATGAGGCCCAGCAAGGCCGGTACGAGGGTCAGCGCGCCGGCGACCGCCGAGACGACCGTCACCGCGGCCGCGATCCCGAGTTTGGCGATGAAGCTCACGCCGGAGACCGACAGGCCGGCCAGGGCGATGATCACCGTGCAGCCGGAGACGAGCACGGCCCGCCCGCTGGTCGCCGTGGCCTGTCCCGCGGCCCGCGCCGGATCCATGCCGTCCATCAGGTTCTGCCGGTGACGGGTGATCAGGAACAGGGCGTAGTCGATGCCGACGCCGAGGCCGATCATCGTGGCGAGGGTCGGGGACACCGTGGCGAAGGTGAACGCGGCCGCGAGCAGACCGAGGCAGGCCAGGCCGCCCACCACGCTGATCAGCGCGGTCAGCAGGGGGATGCCGGCCGCGATGACGCTGCCGAAGCCGACCAGGAGCACGACGATGGCGACGGCGAAGCCGATCAGCTCGCTCACCCGGTCGTCGGCCTCCGGCCGGGCCAGTTCGCCCAGCGGGCCGCCGTACTCGACGTCGGCGCCGGCCGCGCGCAGCGGCTGCACGGAGTGGTCCACGCCGTCCAGGTAGGCGTCCCCGAGTGTCGAGGGCTGCACGTCGAAGCGGACGGTGATGTAGGCCGTCTTGCCGTCGGTGGAGAGGGGGCCGACGTTCTGCTGCGACTGTCCGGACGACTGCTGCTGGGATCCGGAGGGGGCGCTGAGCGGGTTCTGGACGGACAGGACGTGCGGCAGCTTCTGGAGGTCGCCGACGGTCGTCGACATCTGCGAGTTCAGCGACGTCAGCGCCTTGTCCTTGTCGTGCAGGACGATCTGGCTGCTGTAGCCGCCGGCCGCCGGATCGTGCTTCTTCAGCACGTCCAGGCCCTCCTGGGACTGCGTGCCGGACAGCGAGAAGTCGTCCGAGTACTCGCCGCCGAAGGAATGGTTGAGGACCTGGAGGGCGGCCAGCGCCACCAGCCAGGCCACGATGACGACGACGAAATGCCGAGCGCACCACTCCCCCAGCCGCCGCAGCCTCCCCCTGGCTGCCCTGTCCTCGCCCCCGGTGCCTGCACGAGCGGGTGATGACACAGCGTTCACCGCCAGAAGAGACGTCAGATACCCCCATTGAACGACGCGCCGATCATCCCGTCATTTCGAGCCAGTGCGCGCTTCCGGATGCACGGTGGGCCAGGGCGTTGAATGGTGATAACGGGCCCGTTGTCAGCACCGGGACCGCAGCAGCAATCCCCGGACCCGAGGAGCGAGATCATGCCGACGTCACAGCCCGACGCGTCCCGGCCGTCCGAGGACCGCACCACCCCGGACAGCCTGCTCCACGCCCGCACCGGCACCGAGGTGTCCCCCGAGGACCTGGTCCTTGCGTCCGGCAAGGACATCACTCCGAAGAGCCTCGACTGGGCCAAGCGGAAGCTGGCGGCGGAGGGCCCCTCCGCCCTCGACAAGCTGCTGCCTTAAGGCCCGTCCAGGCAGAGGACCTGGACCCGCTGGACCAGGTTGTTGGCGAACCCGCCGCGGTTCCAGGGCTGGTCCAGCGGCTGGGTGCCGCCCTCGGCGTCGGTGGCCCGCGCGCTCAGCGCATGGTCGCCGAGTGTCGCCGTCCAGTCGAAGCGCCACCGGCGCCAGGCCCACCGGTGCCCGTCGTCGGGCTCCAGTTCGGCCTCCTGCCAGCTGTCGCCCCCGTCGGTGCTCACCTCGGCCCTCGTCACCGGTGCCCGCCCCGACCAGGCGCGGCCTTCCAGGGTCACCGGGCCCGGCCGCACCACGCGTGCCCGCGACATGAAGTCCGGGAAGCCGGGCGGGACCAGCAGGGCGCGGGGTGCGATCCGGGTGACCGGCTCGCCCTCGTCGCCGGGGTGCTGCCGCAGCCGGTACGCCACGGCCTGCTGGAAACCGGTGAACGGCTCGTCGGTGACGCTGACCTCGCGCAGCCACTTCACGTGCGCCATGCCGTACCAGCCGGGCACGACCAGCCGCAGGGGGTGTCCGTGCTGCGGTGGCAGCGGCGCCCCGTTCATGGCGTACGCCACCACGACCTCGGGCTCGGTCCCGGCGGCCACGTCCACGGGGAGAGCGCGCTGGTAGTCCTGCTCGACCCCGCGTTCCACTCCGTGGTCGGCGCCCGTGAAAACGACATCAGCGGCCCCCGCGTCGACTCCGGCCTCGGCGAGCAGCAGCCGCAGGGGTACGCCCGTCCACTCGGCGGTGCCGACCGCTTCGACGAGCCAGGGCTGGCTGACCGGCCGGGGTGTGAGCAGGGCCCGTCCATTGCCCGCGCACTCCAGGGTGACGCGGGTGGTGACCTGGGGAAACGCTCGCAGGTCGGCCAGGTCGAGGTGGAGGGGACGGCGGACCAGGCCGGTGATGTCGAGCTGCCAGGGGGCGCCTTCGGGGACGTAGGGGATGTCGTAGTGCGTCAGGACGTAGTGCAGGCCCGGTGGAGTGAGGTCGTGGCGGAGTGCTTCGAGCGGCAGACCGTGGTTGCGGGTGGCGAGCGCGAGTTCGTCCGGGCTGATGCCCTCCTCGGGGCCGGCCAGCCGGGCGGGTGCGCTCACGTCCTCGAGTCGACGACCCATGCATCGCATTATCGCCCTGTACGGCCACTCGCGCGCCCGTGGGGACAACTCCCGTTGATCATCCGGGAGTTCGCTCGCCCGCCCGCCACGTTTCCGCCGACTTCTCCCGGGTCGACCGTTACCGGTTCACCCTTTCGGTGGAGGCCGTCGAACTGACAGACTCGTGCAGGTGCGCGACTTCGACATGCTCGTCATCGGATCCGGCCCTGGCGGGCAGAAGGCCGCCATCGCCGCGGCCAAGCTCGGCCGCCGGGTCGCCGTCATCGACCGCCCCGACATGGTCGGCGGGGTCTCCATCCACACCGGCACCATCCCCTCCAAGACCCTGCGTGAGGCGGTGCTGTACCTCACCGGTCTCACCCAGCGCGATCTGTACGGCCAGAGCTACCGGCTCAAGGACGACATCACCGTCGCCGATCTGACCGCCCGCACCCAGCACGTGGTCGGCCGCGAAGTCGACGTCATCCGCAACCAGTTGTCCCGCAACCATGTGGCGCTGTTCGCCGGTACGGGACGCTTCGTCGACGACCACACCATCGCGTTGCGCGAAGTCAACGGCAACGAAAGGCTGTTGAGCGCCGACAACATCATCATCGCCACCGGCACCCGTCCCGCCCGGCCCGACACCGTCGAGTTCGACGGGCGGACCATCATGGACTCGGACAACGTGCTGAATCTGGAGCGGGTTCCGCGCTCCATGGTCATCGTGGGGGCCGGGGTGATCGGCATGGAGTACGCCTCCATGTTCGCCGCCCTCGGCAGCAAGATCACGGTGGTGGAGCGGCGGGCCGGGATGCTCGACATGTGCGATGTCGAGGTCATCGAGTCGCTCAAGTACCACCTGCGCGACCTTGCCGTCACCTTCCGCTTCGGTGAGACCGTCGCCGCGGTCGAGCGGCATTCCCGGGGCACCCTCACGCTGCTGGAGAGCGGCAAGAAGATCCCCGCCGACGCGGTGATGTACTCGGCGGGCCGGCAGGGCCTCACCGACGAACTCGACCTCGACAAGGCCGGGTTGACGGCGGATCCACGCGGCCGGATCACGGTCGACGAGCACTACCGCACCGAGGTGCCGCACATCTATGCCGTCGGCGACGTCATCGGGTTCCCCGCGCTGGCGGCGACCTCGATGGAGCAGGGCCGGTCGGCGGCGTACCACGCCTTCGAGGAACCCGTCGGACAGATGCACAACCTCCAGCCGATCGGCATCTACACCATCCCGGAGATCAGCTTCGTCGGGCGGACCGAGGACCAACTCACCGACGAGTGCGTGCCGTTCGAGGTGGGCATCTCCCGCTACCGGGAGCTGGCCCGGGGGCAGATCATCGGCGACTCGCACGGCATGCTCAAGCTGCTGGTCTCCCCCGAGGACCGCACGCTGCTCGGCGTGCACTGCTTCGGTACCGGGGCGACCGAGCTCATTCACATCGGGCAGTCCGTGATGGGGTGCGGCGGTACGGTCGACTACCTTGTCGACGCGGTGTTCAACTATCCGACGCTGGCCGAGTCCTACAAGGTGGCCGCGCTGGACGCCACCAACAAACTGCGTCAGATCGACCGGATCGGGGACTGATCGAAGACCCGGCTCAGCGGGGGTAGTTGGGCGCGGGCCCGCGCCCAACTACCCCCGCTGAGCGTCGCCTTCCTCGGCCACGGGCTCGGTGGTGCCCTGCGAGTCGCGGAGCAGCAGCCGGGCCGGGACCGCCGGCATCCACCAGTACTTGGCGAGAGATGGCGAGAAGAAGGCCACGGGGATCGAGCTCGCGACGACCAGGACCAGCAGGAGGCCGCGGCGGACCGCCTCCTTCAGCACTGCGGGAGTGGCGTGCGCAGCGGCCAGTTCGGGCCGCGCGACCAGGCGCAGGTGCATCCCGCACACGAGGGCGCCGGCCAGGGTGAGCGCCCCCGCGCAGATGGCGGTCGCCGTGGCCGTGTCGCCGTACTCGCTGATCAGCCGGGTTGGGAAGGGCAGGGCGGCGACGAGCGCCAGGAGCGGGAAGTACAGGTAGAGCAGCCAGCGGTCGATCGCGGCGATCGACCGGAACAGGGCGTGCTGCACCACCCAGAGCGAACCGATGACGGCGAAGCCGAGCAGATAGGCGCCGATGGCCGGCAGCGCCTCCCCGACAGCGTGGGCGACTTCGGAGTCGGGCAGCCCCTCCGGGATGGTGATCTCCAACGCGCCGAGGACGCCAGAGGTACCACGTGCGGCCGAGGCCCGGGGGTACGCCAGGTGATCAAGTTGTGCGCGTGCCCGGAGCCACCGGATTGCGCGAGCGACGACGCGAGGCGAACGCCGGGCCCGTGCGCTTCGCCTCCGAGTGAAGCCTGAGCGGAAGCTGCAATTCGCTTCCTTCAATGCTTACTTCACCTCTTGACGTAAGTGGTCCATACCTTTAGGTTCACGGGTCAGCCAAGCATCACGGGACCTCCATCACGTTCATGAAGTGAACGCAGCCTCGGTTTTTCACCCCCCACGAAAGGCCCCTGCGCCCATGCCCAGACCTCTGTCCGCAGCTGTCTCGCTCACCGCGCTCTCCCTGGCAACAGGCCTGCTCACGGCGCCCCCCGCACAGGCCGCCACCGGCACCGTCACGGGCCTCGCCGGCAAGTGCCTGGACGTCGCCGGCGCCAACTCCGCCGACGGCACGGCCGTTCAGCTCTACGACTGCAACGGCACCGCCGCCCAACAGTGGACCGTCGGCAGTGACGGAACCATCCGCGCCCTCGGCAAGTGCCTTGACATCACCGGCAATTCGACCGCCGACGGCGCCACCACGCAGTTGTGGACCTGTACCGGCGGCGCCAACCAGAAGTGGACGGTCTCCGCCGCCCGCGACATCGTCAACCCGCAGGCCAACAAGTGCCTGGACGTCACCGGAAACAGCTCCGCCAACGCCACGCGCATACAGATATGGACGTGCAGCGGTGGCGCCAACCAGAAGTGGACCGCGCCCGCCGCCGGCGACGGCACCACCCCCTCCGCGCCGATGGCCGTGGCGCCGTACCTCTACAACGGCTGGGGCAGCCCGCCGAACCCCACCACGGTCACCAACGCCACCGGCGTCAAGTACTTCACCCTCGCCTTCGTGCTCAGCAACGGCTACTGCAACCCGCAGTGGGACGGCGGCCGGGCGCTGACCGGCGGCGTCGACCAGCAGACGATCAACACCGTGCGGGCAGGCGGCGGTGACGTCGTCCCGTCCTTCGGCGGCTACAGCGGCAACAAGCTGGAGAGCTCCTGCTCCAGCGCGAGCGAACTCGCCGCCGCGTACCAGAAGGTCATCAACGCCTACGGGCTCAAGGCGATCGACATCGATCTGGAGGCCGACGCCTACAGCAGCGGCACCGTGCAGCAGCGGACCGTCGACGCGCTCAAGACCGTCAAGGCGAACAACCCCGGCCTGAAGGTGTACGTCACCATCGGCACCGGCCAGAGCGGTCCCGACACCAGCCTGATCAACCGGGCGGCGTCCTCCGGTCTGACCGTGGACGCCTGGACCATCATGCCGTTCGACTTCGGCGGCGCCGGCCAGAACATGGGCAACCTCACCGTGCAGGCGGCCGAGGGCCTCAAGACCGCGCTGAAGAACGCGTACGGCTACAGCGACGACCAGGCCTACCGGGACATGGGCATCTCGTCGATGAACGGCATCACCGACGTCAACGAGACCGTCACGGTGGGCGACTTCCGGACGATGCTCGCCTACGCCCAGCAACACCACCTGGCCCGGCTGACCTTCTGGTCCGTCAACCGCGACCGCCCGTGCACCGGCGGTCCCGCCGACAGCTGCTCCGGCGTCAGCCAGTCCGACTGGGACTACACCCGCGTCTTCGCCGGCTACACCGGCTGATCCGGCCCCCAACACCAGCCACCCCCACCACCGGCCGCCCCGTTCCGCGGTTCGGCCGAGCCGCTCGGCAAGGAGAACCTGTGCTCACCCTCTTGCGCCCCGTCCTCAAGCGACGCCGCAGATCCACCGCCGCGGCCCTGGTCACCGTGGCCGCCGCCTCCCTGCTCACGGCCGTACCCGCGCCGGCGAGCGCCGCGGCCGCCGCGCTGCCCACCGACTTCGCGACCGTCATGAACGCCGCGAGCGGCAGGTGCCTGGACGCCAAGGCGGCCGCCACCGCCAACGGCACCGTCGTGCAGCAGTACAGCTGCAACAACTCCACGGCCCAGCAGTGGAGTTTCACCGCCACCAGCGACGGCTACGTCCGCATCAACAACCGCAACAACACCGCGCAGGTCGTGGATGTCGCCGACGTGTCCACCGCCGACAACGCGCCCGTCCATCTGTGGGCCTACGGCGGCGGCACCAACCAGCAGTGGCTGCCGGTCGACGAGGGCGGCGGCGCCTACCACTTCGTCAACCGCAACAGCGGCAAGTGCCTGGACGACCCCGCCGCCTCGACCGCGGACAGCGTGCAGTACGTGCAGTACACCTGCAACGGCAGTGCGGCCCAGCGCTTCCAGGTGGTACCCGTGACCCAGTCGTCGGCCAATC
This sequence comes from Streptomyces sp. JLBG701, assembly GCF_058544905.1. Lineage (NCBI taxonomy): Bacteria > Bacillati > Actinomycetota > Actinomycetes > Kitasatosporales > Streptomycetaceae > Streptomyces > Streptomyces sp. JLBG701. The sequence goes on along the minus strand of NZ_CM178588.1, from coordinate 10,528,689 downwards.
CCGACCTCGGCTCGAACGTCGTGATCTTCGACCCGTCCATGTCGTCGTCGACGATCCAGACCAGGCTCAACACGATCTTCCAGCAGCAGGAGACCAACCAGTTCGGCTCCCAGCGCTACGCCGTCCTGTTCAAGCCGGGCTCCTACAGCGCGGATGTCAACGTCGGCTTCTACACCCAGGTCGCCGGTCTCGGTCTGACCCCGGACGCCGTCACGATCAACGGCGCGGTGCACGCCGAGGCCGACTGGTTCCAGGGAAACGCGACGCAGAACTTCTGGCGCGGCGCCGAGAACCTGTCGGTCAACCCGACCAGTGGCGGCGACCGTTGGGCGGTCTCACAGGCTGCGGCGTACCGCCGGATGCATCTGCGGGGCAACCTCGCCCTGGACGACGGCGGCTGGTCCAGCGGCGGTCTCCTCGCCGACAGCAAGGTCGACGGACAGGTCAACTCCGGCAGCCAGCAGCAGTGGCTGACCCGCAACTCCCAGCTCGGCAGCTGGACCGGCTCCAACTGGAACATGGTCTTCGTCGGCAGCCAGGGCGTCCCGGCCACCAGCTTCCCCAGCCCGCCGTACACCACGGTCGCGCAGACCCCGGTCAGCCGTGAGAAGCCGTCCCTGTACGTCGACGGCAGCGGCGCCTACCAGGTGTTCGTGCCGTCGCTGAGGTCCAACTCCACCGGCACCAGCTGGGCGAGCGGATCCCCCTCCGGCACCTCGCTGTCCCTGGACACCTTCTACGTCGTGAAGCCGGGCGCGACGGCCGCGCAGATCAACACCGCGCTGGCCGCCGGGAAGAACCTCCTGGTCACCCCGGGCGTCTACCACCTGGACCAGACCCTGCAGGTGAACCGTGCCGACACCGTCGTCCTGGGCCTCGGCCTCGCCACGTTCATCCCGGACAACGGGATCACCGCGATGAAGGTGGCCGACGTCGACGGCGTGAAGGTCGCGGGCGTCCTCTTCGACGCGGGCACCACCAACTCGCCCACCCTGATGGAGGTCGGCCCGACAGGCTCGTCCGCCACCCACGCCACCGACCCGACCTCCCTGCACGACGTGTACTTCCGCGTAGGCGGCGCGGGCGTCGGCAAGGCGACCACCAGCCTCGTCGTCAACAGCGACAACGTCATCGCCGACCACACCTGGATCTGGCGCGCCGACCACGGCAGCGGCGTCGGCTGGACCAGCAACACCGCGGACACCGGCCTCATCGTCAACGGCGACAACGTCACCGCGTACGGCCTGTTCGTCGAGCACTACCAGAAGTACCAGACCATCTGGAACGGCAACGGCGGCCGGACGTACTTCTACCAGAACGAGATGCCCTACGACCCGCCGAACCAGGCGTCGTGGATGAACGGCTCCACGCAGGGCTACGCCGCCTACAAGGTGGCCGACTCCGTCACCAGCCACCAGGCCTACGGCCTGGGCAGCTACTGCTACTTCAACGTCAACCCGGCCGTGGCCGCCGAACGGGCCATCGAGGCACCCAACAACGCCAACGTGCGCTTCACCAGCATGCTGACGGTCTCCCTCGGCGGCACGGGCACCATCCGGCATGTCGTCAACAGCACCGGAGGCCCGTCCAACTCGACCACCAACGTGGCCAATCTGACGAACTACCCCTAACGCGTCCGCACCACCGGGACGCGAGCTCCTCAGTCGGCCGCTCCTCCGCTCAGGGGGAGCGGCCGACCACCCCCAACCCCCAACCCCCAAGGAGCGTCATTCGTCATGCCCATCTCCCACCCCAGAAGACCCCACCGCATAGGCCGGCTCACGGCCTTCGCCGTTCTCTCGGCCGTACTCACCGCGCTGTTCACCGTCACTCCCGCCCAGGCCGCCGACGGTGCGATCACCGGGCTCGCCGGCAAATGCGTCGACGTCGCGGGTGCAAACAGCGCCAACGGCACCGCCGTACAGCTCTACGACTGCAACGGGACAGGCGCCCAGATCTGGTCCAACCCGGGTGACGGCACCCTGCGTGCGCTCGGCAAGTGCCTCGACGTGGTCGACCGCGGCACCGCGGACGGCGCGGCGGTCCAGCTGTGGGACTGCTCCGGCGGCAGCAATCAGCAGTGGGTGGTCAGCGGCGCGAACGACATCGTCAATCCGGCCGCGAACAAGTGCCTGGACGTCCGGGACAACAACAGCGCCAACGGCACCCGGCTGCAGATCTGGACCTGCTCCGGAGGTGCGAACCAGAAGTGGAGCGCGCCCGCGAGCGGTAGCGGCGGCACCCCGTCCGGATTCGTGGTGAGCGAGGCGCAGTTCAACCAGATGTTCCCGAGCCGGAATTCGTTCTACACCTACAGCGGCCTGACCGCCGCGCTGAGCGCCTACCCCGGCTTCGCGAACACCGGCAGCGACACCGTGAAGAAGCAGGAGGCCGCCGCCTTCCTCGCCAACGTCAACCACGAGACCGGCGGGCTGGTCCACATCGTCGAGCAGAACACCGCCAACTATCCGACGTACTGCGACTGGAGCCAGTCCTACGGCTGCCCGGCCGGCCAGGCCGCCTACTACGGGCGCGGACCCATCCAGCTGTCCTGGAACTTCAACTACAAGGCCGCAGGCGACGCGCTCGGCCTCGACCTCCTCAACAACCCCTGGCTGGTGCAGAACGACGCGTCCGTCGCCTGGAAGACCGGCCTGTGGTACTGGAACACCCAGACCGGCCCCGGCACCATGACCCCGCACAACGCCATGGTCAACCAAGCCGGCTTCGGCCAGACCATCCGCAGCATCAACGGCTCCCTGGAATGCGACGGCAAGAACCCCGCACAGGTGCAGAGCCGCGTCGACGCCTACAACCGGTTCACCTCGATCCTCGGCGTCTCGCCGGGCGGCAACCTCTACTGCTGACCGCGGCCGCACAGCTCGACAAGGAGTCCCGATGCGCAAGCTGAGATCCCTCGCCAACGTCCTGCTCGGCACACTCGGGGCGATGACACTCGTCGTCGCGATCCCGGCGACCGCCCACGCGAACGTCCTGACCCTGCTGCCGCAGAACGCCGACGGCCTGGAGCAGACCTTCTCCCCCGCCTACGACTACGACGGTGACGGCTGCTACGCCACCGCCGCCATCGGCGCCGACGGCACCCTCAACCCCGGTCTGAAGCTCGGCGGCGACGTCAACGGTCACTGCCACGATCCCGCCCAGCTGAACAACGCGAACACCTACTCGCGCGAGAAGTGCAACAACGGCTGGTGCGCGGTCATGTACGCCAGTTACTTCGAAAAGGACCAGATCACCCTCGGCCCGGCGGCCCTCGGCCACACCCACGACTGGGAACACGTCATTGTGTGGATCACCAACAACGAGATCCAGTACGTGTCGGTGTCCCAGCACAGCAGCTACCAGGTGGCCGCCCGCTCGGCGATCCGCTTCGACGGCACCCACCCGAAGATCGTCTACCACAAGGACGGCGTCTCCAGTCACTGCTTCCGCTTCGCCAACAGCAATGACGAGCCGGCGGAGAACGCCACGGGCAACTGGTTCTACCCGCGCCTCGTCGGCTGGAACGGCTACCCGGCCGGATTCCGCGACACGTTGATCGGCGCCGACTTCGGCTCGGCGACCCTCAAGATCGACGACGGCGACTTCCAGTACAACCTCGCCTATTCCATGCCGTCCGGCATCCCGTTCGACCCGTACGCCTGACGGCGTCGCGAGACCAGGGCCCCGCAGGTTCCCTTCTGCGGGGCCCTTTCGCCGACCCCTTCTTGAACTACCAACGGGTAGGGCTATCATCACTCGCACACACGGGGTGACCGTCCGCCAACGCAGCGGTTGTACGGCATCCACCACGCCTTTCGCCGGCCGCTGACCCGAGGCCATCCCTCTCCGGGTCCGAGGCGGGTCCCCTCACCCCCCTACGTCGCCGGGGCAGTTGAACCGCGCGTCGTGCACGACCGAAAGCAGCACAACCATGAGCAACAGCAGGGGCAGAGGGCTACAGGCCAACGCCCTCGGCACGTTCGACACCGTCGTGATGGCCGTCGCGGGCAGTGCACCCGCGTACTCGCTGGCCGCGACCACCGCGGTCCTGGTCGGCACGGTGGGCCTGGCCAGTCCGGCGGCCCTGCTGTACTGCGCGATACCGATGCTCGGCATCGCGCTCGCGTTCAGCTATCTCGGCCGGATCGACGTGAACGCGGGCGCCAGTTACTCGTGGGTGGGCCGGACGCTCCACCCCTTCCTGGGCTTCATCAGCGGCTGGGCGCTGGTGATTTCGGCGACCATCTTCATGGTGGCCGGTTCGCTGCCGGCGGGGTCGATGACGCTCGCCCTCTTCGACGAGGACCTCGCCGACAACACCGCGCTGTCCACGCTGGTCGGCGCCGCGTGGTTCCTGGTCATGCTGCTGGTGGTGCTGGGCGGCGCCCGGCTCACCGTCCGCGCCCAGTTGGTCATGTCCGGCGTCGAACTCACCGTGCTGGCCCTCTTCATGGTGCTCGCCGTCTTCCACACGGACAACGCCCGCACATTCGACTGGTCCTGGCTCGGCTTCAGCCACTTCGACGGGGTGAGCGGCTTCGCGTCGGGTGCGCTCATCGCGGCGTTCTACTACTGGGGTTGGGACGTCACCAGCAACCTCAGCGAGGAGACCCGCAACAGCCGTCGTACGACGGGACTGGCCGGCCTGATCGGAGTCGGCATCGTCTTTCTGCTCTTCGAGGTGTTCACCGTCGCGGTGAACGTCATCCTCTCCGCGCGCCAGATCGAGGACAACGACGCCAACGTGCTGGGCGTGCTCGGCGAGGAGATCTGGCCGGGCTGGGGCGGCAAGCTGCTGATCGTGTCCGTGATGCTGTCCACGATCGCCACGCTGGAGACCACCCTCATCCAGGTCACGCGCTCCCTGTTCGCGATGGGCCGCGACCGTACGATGCCGGCCGCGCTGGGCCGGGTGCACCGCACCTGGAACACGCCGTGGGTCGCGATCGCGGTCGTCGGTGTGGTGGCGCTGGTGATGTTCATCGCCTCCAACGCCCTGGGCACGGTGGGCGACATCCTCTCGGACGCGATCTCGGCGATCGGCCTGCAGATCGCCGTCTACTACGGACTCGCGGGCCTCGCGGTGGTCGTCGCCTACCGCAAGGTCCTGCTGAAGTCCCCGGCGAACTTCCTGCTCGGCGGGGTGTGGCCGCTGTTCGGCTCGGCGTTCATGTTCTGGATATTCGTCGAGTCGCTGGGCGAGCTGAGCCGGGCCGCGATCGCGATCGGCATCGGCGGCCTGGCCGTCGGCCTGATCCCCATGTTCTGGTACTGGAGACAGGGCAGCGACTACTACCGGCCGGCGAAGCTGGACGCCAGCCGCACCATCCGGACGGACTACGTCCCCGCCGGACACGCGGCCGCCAGGGCCCGTGTCCACGAGGGTCTCCCGACCGACTTCTGAGGGAGCACCCGATGGCGCGAGACCGTTTCACCCCCGACTTCGACCCCGACTGCGGGGACGCGCCCCTCACCTCCGCCCGGCAGGACATCGTCATCGGCCGCTGGCAGGGGCTGCGCGAACTGCTGCGCGCCACCGGCCCCGACTGGGACGCACGCGGCCACCGCGTCCGCCTCCTCGCCCAGGCCTGCGCGGACAGTTCGACGGCGGAGTCATGGCTGGCCACCGAGCCGCGCAACGCCGACGCACAGGTCCTGCGAGCCGCGACGGAGACGGCACGCGTGTTCAACCTGGCCATCTCGGCGGGACGGGGTGTGCCGATCGACCAGACCCGTATCGAGGCCGCGGTGCTGGCGTGTCTGCGGGCGGCGGAGGCGTATCCGGAGGATCCGACGCCGTGGATCTCCCTGATCTCCGTGTCGCGGCTGTACACCTCCGGGGTGCGCAGGCAGGAACTGGCGCGCTGGTGGGACGAGTTGCACCAGCGCGACCCGTACAGCGTGGAGGGCCACCTGCAGGTGCTCCACTACTACTCCTCCCGCTGGCACGGCACCCACGGCCTCATGTACGACTTCGCCCGCGACGCGGCCGGTGTGGCACCATCCGGCTGCGCACTGCCGGTGCTCGTGCAGTACGCCCGCGTCGAGGAGTACCGCTTCGCCCTGGACGCCGCGAAGGGACAGCACGCCGCCGTCGGCATCAGCCGGCACTGGGCCCACGACGGGGCCGTCAGCGACGTACGGCGCACCTGGGAGCGCTGGATCGTGGGCCGCGCCGACGACTCGGTGGCGCCCTGGGAGCTCCGCGACCTCAACTACCTCACCCACGCGGCCTGTCTGGCGGACGAACCGGAGATCGCCGAGTCCCTGCTGCGCATGCTCGGACGCCGCGCCACGCGAACTCCCTGGTCGTACACGGGAGATCCCGAGAAGCAGATCGTGAAGTGGCGCAAGGAGGCACGGCTGCGAATGTGAGAGGGCTCCGGGGGTTGCCTGGGGCGCGGGTTGGACCTTGCCGCAGTCGAGCGGATCGGGCTGGACGTAGCAGGGCGTTGCGGTACTGAGTGCCGGCCTCAGGGTGCGGTGGTCGGGCCGTCCGGGCGGGTGCGGCGCTGGTCGACCATCTCGTGGCTCAGGTCCTCGGTCTCCCGTTCGGGCAGCCGCTCGAAGCCATCCTCCGTGATGACCGACACGATGGGGAAGATACGGCGGCCGATGTCGGGGCCGCCGGTCGCGGAGTCGTCGTCCGCCGCGTCGTACAGGGCCTGGAGTGCGGCCAGGGCGGCCTCGCGCCTGGTCATGCCCGTGCGGAACAGCTTCTTCAACGCGCCCCGGGCGTACGGGGAGCCGGAGCCCTCGGCGTGGAAGTCCGACTTCTCGTACGTGCCGCCCGTGACGTCGAAGCTGAAGATGCGGCCCTGCCGGCCCTCGGGGGCCTTGGTGTCGTAGCCGGCGAGCAGGGGGACGACGGCGAGACCCTGCATGGCCTGGCCGAGGTTCTGGCGGAGCATCCCGGCCAGCCGGGTCGCCTTCGCCCCGAGGGTCATCGGGATGCCCTCGATCTTCTCGAAGTGGGTCAGCTCCATCTGGTAGAGCTTCACCATGTCGAGGGCGAGCCCGACGGTGCCGGCGAAGGCGACCGCGGTGTAGTCGTCCGCCGGGTGCACCTTCTCCAGGTCGCGCTGCGCGATGAGGTTGCCCATCGTGGCCCTGCGGTCCCCGGCGATCATCACGCCGTCGCGGTAGGCGAGGGCCAGCACCGTGGTGCCGTGCGGGAACTCGTCGGGGTCGGCCCGGACGCCGTCCGGGAAGGGGCGGCGCATGGGCAGCAGCTCGGGCCGGTGTGCCGTCAGGAACTCGGTGAAGGACGAGCTTCCGGGGGTGAAGAACTCCTCACCTAAACGGCCGTCCGTCTCGTGCTGTCCCATGCCACTCCCCCTCAACTGCCGTCTCTGGCCGGTGGACCGATAAACGACTACTACCTGCCTCGGGCGGACCGGAAACGCCCGTGCGACTCACAGGGCCTTGCGGCGGATGAGCACCCCGAGCACGAGGAGGCCGGGAACCAGGGGCAGCCACACTGTCAGGAGCCGGTAGCCGAGGACCACGGAGGCGGCCGTGGCGGCCGGGGCTCCGGCGGCGGTGAGGGCGACGGCGAGCGCGGCGTCGAGGGAGCCGAGGCCGCCGGGGGTGGGCAGGAGGACGGCGGCGCTGCTGGCGGCGAGGTAGAGCAGCGCCACCCGGGCCGGGGACAGCGGAACTCCGACGGCCTGGGTGACGGCGATCAGCACGAACGAGTGCAGTGCGGCGAAGGCCAGCGACCCGCCCCACAGGGCAGCCGCCCGGGGCGGTCTGGCATGGACGGCGCGGATGTCGGCGTACACCGCCGACAGGGCGCGCCGGCACCTGGACGACAGCGGGCCGGCGACCAGCACGCCCACGACCACGGCCACCCCGAGCACGACGGCCACGACCCCCGCAGAGACCTGCGGGACTCTCAGGACACCGGGACAGGTCAGGGCGAGCGCGGCGATCAGCGCGCCGCGCACGACCGCGCCGGCGGTGCCCTTGACCGCGAGCGCGGACGCCGAGCGACCGGCGGGCAGTCCGCAGCGCATGAGGAACCGGAGATTGACGGCACCCGCGCCGAGCCCGGCCGGCAGGACGTGGTTGGCGGCGGACGCGGCGAACTGCGCCGCCACGAGTCGCCCTCCGGGCAGTCGCCGTAGCACCGCGCCCTGCTGGGCGAGGGCCGCGCACATCCAGGTCGCCGCGGCGGCCGTCGCGCCCACCAGCAGCCAGCCCTGGTCGGCGACCGCGAGCCGGTCGACGGCCGCGACCACCACGGGCCAGTGGTGGTGGGCCAGGTAGGCGGCGCAGACCAGGACGGCGCAGGCGAGGGCCGTATGCCAGTAGACCCGGCTGCGGGGCGGCGTGGCGAGCGTGGTGTGCGCATTGTTGGCCATCGTCCACCTCTGCCCCTACGGGTCCTGGGGCGTCTGACGTCCTGCAGCCGAGGGGGCCGAAGGCGGGAGTTGTGAGTCGGGCAGCACAGCCAAACTAACCCGCTCCGAGCATGGTCGCCCGGCGCGGTACACCCGGACGAGGTCCTGCCGGATCACTTCGGACGCGGTTTCAGGCAGGAAGGTGATCCTCCGCCCACACGATCAGCGCCGCGAGGGGGATGAGGAAGGCGTTGCCGTGCGGAGTGAGTGCGTAGTGGCGGGCGGTGGGGACGACGAGGTCGGCCGTGGTCAGTTGCCGGAGGCGGTCGGTGAGCACGTGGTCGGTGATGCCGGGGACACGCTCGCGGATCCGGTCGAAGTCGGCCGGGCCTTTGGCCAGGGCCTCGATGATCAGGCCGTTCCAGCCACGGTCCAGCAGGGCGAAGGCCCGAGCGGCTGCCGGCAGGGGCTCCGGCTGAGCGTGTCGCGGGGTGGTCATGGTGACTGTCCCTTCTCGGTACGGCGCGAGGCATGTGCGCTGCCTCGCGCCGTACGTGGTGGTGGCCTCAGCCCATGTGGACGGGCGCCGCGCCTTCGGTGTGCTGCTGCTTACGCGCGTTGACGGCCAGGAAGGTGACGACCACCGCGGCCAGGAACATGGCGCCGCCGGCGACGAAGGCCGTGGTGTAGCCGTCCGTCAGTGCTTCCTGCGCCTTGGCCACCATGGGGAAGTCCTCGGTGGCCAGGCTCCGGTAGAGGGTGGCGGCCGCCTGGGGCAGCTTGTCGTCGGCCGCGGAGGTGGCGAGCGTCGACAGGACGGCGAGGCCGAGCGCGCCGCCGATCTGCTGGGTGGTGTTCAACAGCGCCGAGGCCATGCCCGTGTCGTGGTGGTCGACACCGCTCACCGCGCCGAGCGTCAGCGGAACGAAGCTCATGCCGAGGCCGAGAGCGGTGACGAACATCGCGGGCAACAGGTGCGCTGCATATGAGGAGTCGGTCTCCAGGGTGGAGAACCAGAACATGCCGCAGGCCCCGACGAGCAGGCCGGGTCCGGTGATCAGCCGGGGCGGGAAATGGGTGACGAGCTTGGAGCTGATGCCCGCCGCGGCGGCCATTCCGACGCTGAAGGGCAGATAGGCGAACCCGGTCCTGACGGCGCTGTATCCGAGGATGAGCTGCATGTACAACGTCAGGAAGTAGAACGTGGCGAACATGCCCGCGCCGACCAGCAGCATCGTGACGTAACTGCCGGAGCGGTTACGGTCCTTGAGCAGCCGCAACGGCATCATCGGCTCGTCGGCACGCGACTGGACGACCAGGAACACCGCCAGCAGTATGGCGGCCGTCGCGAAGGAGGCCAGCGTCAGTCCGTTCGTCCAGCCGTGTTCGCCGCCGCGGGTGATGGCGTAGACGAGGGCGATCAGGCCGCCGGTGCCAGTGATCGCGCCGGGGACGTCCAGGCGGCCGGGGTGCCGTTCGGCCTCGACGAGGGTCCTGGTGCCGGCGAGGACGGTCACGCCGATGGGGATGTTGACGAAGAACACCCAGCGCCAGTCGAGGGCGTCGGTGAGGGTGCCGCCGAGCAGCAGGCCGGCCGTGGCGCCGACGCCGGCCATCGCGGCGTAGACGCCCATGGCCGTGTTGCGTGCCTTGCCCGCCGGGAAGGTGGTGGTGATCAGGGCCAGCGCGCTGGGCGCGGCGAGTGCGGCGCCGACGCCCTGCAGGATGCGGGCGCCGATCAACAGCCCTTCGTTCGGGGCGAGTCCGCCCAGCAGGGAGGCCAGGGTGAAGACGAGGATGCCGACCTGGAACATCCGCCGCCGGCCGAAGAGGTCACCGGCCTTGCCGCCGAGCAGCATCAGCCCGCCGAAGGCCAGCGCGTAGGAGTTGACGATCCACGCCAGGTTCGCGTCGGAGACGCCGAGGTCGGTCTGGATGGCGGGCAGCGCGATGTTGGTGATGGTGTTGTCGAGGACCACCATCAACTGGGCCGCGGCGATCACGAAGAGCGCGACGCCGAGATGCCGGCCGCCCGGGGAGACCCCGGGCGAGGCTGCGCCCCGCGCGGGGGTGGTGATCGTACTTTCGGCAGACAAGGGAGAACTCCTAAGGATGGCAAGGAGGAGTGAAAGGGAATTCCAGCGAGAGAGAAAGGAACTCGGAATGTCAAATGGAGTTCCGCCGGCCAATGCGAGCGGGATGGACACTAACACCCAACTGCCGCTTGCCGCACACCCCATTTACCGCTTGACAGGGCTACCAAATTTCTGATCTCAGCGGTCACAGGATGGAATTCTCCGAGACCATAAGTCCCGCGCAAATGTCAAATAGAGAATCCCATTCTGGCGGGAATCCGGGACTGCCCCGCAGCGGTAAGTGAATCGAGCGGCTCTACGATCTTCACATGAGTGACTGGAGCCCGGCAGCCGAGGAGCTGCGGACCGCCCGACTGTCGCTGCGGCGTCCGGACGAAGCCGATGTGGATGCGATCTTCGAGATCCACCGGGATCCCGCGACCTGTCTGCACAATCCTTCCGACGCGCTGACCCGACGCGAGGAGGCGGAGGAGCTCTGGCAGCGCTGGAACGACCAGTGGCAGCTGTGCGGATACGGGTACTGGGTCGTCCGGCTCCACGGCTCCGACCAGCCGCTGGGCTTCTGCGGCATCAAACCCATGGACCTGCGGGAGATGCGGATCCTCAACCTGTTCTACCGCTTCGCCACCTCGGCATGGGGTCAGGGATTCGCCGGCGAGGCAGCCGCCGAGGTCGCGGCCTGGGTGTCCGGTCATGGTCCCGATCTCCCCCTGATCGCCCGGGTCAGACCGTCCAACATCGCTTCGCAGCGCGTGGCGGTGCGGGCCGCTCTGGCCCGGGCGGAGCACCTCGACGGACCCGGATACGACGGCTTCGACTGGATCTACGCGGCAGGGCTCCCCGGCTGAACTGCGTCTCCGTGCCGCCCGGTCAGTCGTGCGGGAACGAGTGGTGTTCGTGGGCGACCAGCCAGTGGCCTCGCTCCTTGCGCAGGCCGAGGGTCAGGCGTAGGCGCAGGGTGGGGCGTTGGTGGAGTTCCTCGGGGGTTCCGCAGCGCAGCAGGGCGTGGGCGTAGGCGACGTCGGGGCCGGCGGTGACGTGGAGGGAGACGATGTCGAAGTGGGCGCCCTGCGCCTGCCAGGCGAGGAACGGCGGCCAGGTCGCGCGGTAGGCGGCGAGTCCGCGGATTCCGTCGTGGGGCGGGGTCACGTCGAACATGACGATGTCCTCGGCGTGGTGGGCGAGTACGGCGTCGAGGTCACCGTGGTGGACTGCCTGGGCCCACTTCGTGATCAGGGTGCGGATCTCCGCGTGGTCGTCGGGCATGGTGTCCGCGCCCTCCTTCCCTTTCCACTCGACTCCCCCGTCGAGCCGGAAATCATCGCCCGCCGCTCGGGTGACACACTCTGTTCTGTGCCGCTGACCTTCGACGACCTCCTCACCCGCGCCACCGCCCTCACCCATTCCGGCCGGCGAGCCGTCCTCGGCATCGCCGGCAGTCCCGGGGCGGGAAAGACGACACTCGCCGAGGCGCTGGTGCGCGAACTGAACGGGACCGGGGACCCGTGGGTCGCGCACGTCCCCATGGACGGCTTCCATCTGGCCGACGTCGAACTCGACCGGCTCGGCCTGCGCGACCGCAAGGGCGCGCCCGAGACCTTCGACGCGGCGGGCTACGCGGCGCTGCTGCGCCGGCTGCGCGAGGACGACCCCGACGGCCCGGACGACATCGTGTACGCGCCCGGCTTCGAGCGGGTCCTGGAGCAGCCGATCGCGGGCGCCGTTCCGGTGCCGTCGACGGCCCGTCTGGTCGTCACCGAGGGCAACTACCTTCTCCTGCCCACGGGTTCATGGCCCCGCGTCCGGTCCCACCTCGACGAGGTGTGGTTCTGCGAGCAGCCCGAGGACGAACGCGTCCGTCGACTGATCGCCCGCCACGAGGAGTTCGGCAAGGACCACGACACGGCCGTGGCCTGGGTCCTGGGCACGGACCAGCGCAACGCGAAGCTCGTGGCGGCGACCCGGGAGCGGGCGGACCTGGTGGTACCCAAGACGGTCCTGCCCGCTCCTCTCCGCTGAACTGCCGCTTATCTCAGAGGAGTTCGAGAGTCGGTTCCCCGTGCCCGTCGCCCGCCGCGTCTCCGATCACGGCGGCGAAGGCCTCGGTGCGGACGACCAGGCCCGCCTCCGTCAGCTCGAAAGCCGGCGTGAACTCCCCGCCGGGTCCGTACCGTACGGCGAAGACGCTCAGGCCCTCCGGAGCGCCCGGCGCCGGCTCCGCCTCCAATGCCGAGGAGGCGACCAGGTGACGCCAGCCCTCGTCGGGGTTGCCGTAGCCGCGCGGGTCCGCGGCGAGGGCGAAGGCCGCCGGCTCCTGCGTCGTGTCCGAGCGGGAGTCGAAGAACTCCGGGCCCTCCCCCTGCGGGTGGGTCAGCCGCAGTTCGCCCGCGGACGTCACCTCGGCGTCGGTGGTCCGGCGCACCCGGTCGCCGTCGTCCGCGGCGTACGGCAGACCGGCGAGCAAGTACGGGGTTCCGTCGAGGTGTTCGGCGACGACCGTCATCCACAGGCTCGTGCCGTCGGTGACGTACAGGGACCGGACGTGACGCAGGACATGGTCGCGGCCGACGACCGGCTTGGTGACCAGCTTGGCCGTCAGTGCGTCGGTGCGCAGGTCGCGTACGCGTACCTCGCCCATGGGGCGGCACAGCAGGAAGCCGTCGAGCACCGGACCGAAGCCGTGCTGGCGGTTCACGGCCGCGGGCAGGTAGTACGTGCCCCCGGCTTCCAGGAGCGACGGTGTCATCCGGCTGTCGAAGGCCACCGACACCGTGCCCGCGCGCAGTTGGTGCCGGACCGCCGTGGCCGACGGGGTGCGGTGCCAGGGGGTCGTGTCCTGGATCTGCCAGACCAGCATCCAGGCGAAGTGCCCGTCGACGCCGCCGTCCGGCTTGGCCGCATGCCGGCTCCAGCGGGTGTCGCCGCGGTAGCGGCCGATGTCCGCACGGATGCGGGCGCCGAAGTAGCGCAGCCCGAGAACCGACTCGAAGCCGGAGTGCTGTTCGCTGTAGCGGGGGCCGCCGTTGTCGAAGCCGCCGTTGGTGAGGCGCGCGTCGATGTAGCGGGCCAGCGCCTCCCCGTCCTGCGCGAAGACGTCCTCGCCGCTGACGCGGTGGGCCTGGGCGAGGAAGGAGAGGGAGATCGGACCGTAGTTGTTGTCGTACGCGCCGCCGTGCTCGGGCGGCAGCAGTGCGCCCCGGTCGCGTACCCGGTGGGCGCGGATCTCGTCGCCGTACAGAGTGAGCGCGCGCCGGCGCACCGACTCTCCTTCTTCCGAAGGGAGATGGCGAGCCAGCATGAGGCCACCGACAACGCAGCCGATGGCCTGGTTGCCGGCCTCCTGCGGGTTGAAGAAGGTGGCTTCGGTGAGCCAGTGCCAGTAGCCGTGCGCCAACTCGACCAGCCCGGTGCGCTGTTCGTCGTCGACGAGTCCGTCCGCCGCGTCGAGGATGTTGACCGCCTGGAGCAGCGCCCACACCGTGCTCGGCCAGTCGCCGATGGGATGGGCGCCCGCCTCCAGGACGTAACGGGCGTACGGGAGACCGGAGTTGCGCACCTTCAGGTTCGGGTAGCCGGGGTTGTCCTCGGTGTAGACGCGCTCCTGGAGATGGAAGGCGAGGCTGCGCCGTACCGCCTCCGGCAGCCGCGGGTCCTTGCCGCGCTGCCAGGCGAAGGCCAGCAGCGACGTGATCCCGAGCGAGGTGTCCCCGATGTCGTCGTAGCAGTCGGGGTGTTCGAGGTTTCCCTCCGGCTCGATGCGTCGCAGGGCCTGCTCGACGACGTCGGCGAGGACCGCGTCGTAGGCCTCCGGGGTGTCGGGGAGGTCGTGCAGCGGGCCGCGCTGGTGGAGGAGGTGCACGGGTGGATCAGCCCTTCATGCCGGGGTGGCCGTGGCGTGGGTCGTCGGGGTCAGAAGACAGGTGCGGGGCGGCGGGCGCGCAGGGCGACGCTCAGTGTCTGCGGGCCCTGTCCACCGATATAGACGCGGTTCCCGGTCGTCGCATCGGTGCCGCCCACCACGGTGTAGTCCTGCCCCGGGTCGTACCGTAGTACGTCGCTCCCGTCCGGCCCGGCGAGCGGTTCGCCCGCCTCGACGTCGACCTCGACCTGGATCTCGTCGTCACCGACCCGGTAGGTCATCGGACCGGTCGTCAGACACCAGCGTCCGTCGCCGATCGGCACGGCGCCCTCCGGCACACCGCCCGGCCGGAAGGTCAGTTCGAGGGCCCAGGGCACCCGCGGGCCGCTGATGTCGATCCGCAGGTCGGCACCGTCCTCCCGCAGGTCCACCTCGACGCGGGTCGTGTGTGAGACCTCGTCCCTAGGCCGGTCCGGGAAGGCCATCGAGGCCGAGAAGCGTCCGTCGTCCACCAGCCGGTAGACGCCGTCGTCCCGCCTCTCGTCCTTCGGGAGCGGCTGGTAGTAGGCGGCCGTGAGGGTTTGGGTGAGCCGGTACCGGTTGTCGGCGAGCTGTCGCATGTCGGCGGCGCGGAACGGGCCCAGGTCGAAGAACCCCCGCGAGAGCCGGACCGCGTCGAGGACGGCATCGCCGGCGAACAGACGCAGGAAGGTGGGGTTGCAGGCGAGGCCCGAGCGGATGCGCCGGTGCTCGGGCACGTCGGAGCCGCCGTACACCACCGTGTGCGCGGTGACCGAGGCGCGTGCGCCGAGGCGTGCGGTGGTGAGGTACCGGTCGCGCGGAAGTGCCTCCGCGGCCGGGGCCGGCAGGGCGCGGCACAGGTCCGGGGTGAGGAGGGTCTCGGCGAGCAGGTCGGGGTCGTCGATGCCGTCGGCGGCCGCCTGCCGCGCCACCCGGGCGAAGTCACCCCGGCCAGTGCGGATCGCGAGCAGCCGGTAGTGCGGCAGGTAGGGCGCCAGCGGGAACGGGTGGTTTTGGTCCTGTCGTCGCGAGTGGACGGTCTCCACCGTGCCGTCCGGCCTGATGAGGTCCAGGGTCGTGGCGAGATTGCGTTCGACGGTGTACAGCAGGTCGGCGCGGCCGAGGACCTCGGCCAGCAGGAGCAGCGACGGGTTGGACACGTGGGCCGCGTAGTTGGCGCTGCGTTCCGAGTACAGGCCCTCCGCGTCGATGTCGACGCCCTCGGCGAGCCACTCCTCGATGCGGTCGAGCAGCCGGTCGTCGAGGAACGACCGGTGCAGCCGGGCCAGCGCCGCGCACAGCTCCCAGCGGTGGTTCGGGGTGTGCACCCCACCGGTCAGGAGACTGCCAAAGCCGGCGCCGGCGATCTCGGCGAGCGCGGCCGTGACGTCGTACAGTTCCGGCCCCGCGCCGGCGGCGAGAACGTGCGCGTCGCACACGTCGTTGACGGTGAACGCGGAGTCCGGGGGTGACTGCACGTTGTCGCCGCCGGCGAAGAGGCCGCTGGTGGTCTGCACGGCCCGCAGGGCGCGGACGTGGGTCATCGCGGCGGCGATGGCCTGCTTGCTGCCGTGCAGTGCCGAGTCCGGGGAACGGTATGCCGCGACCAGGGTCTTCGCCCGGCGCGCCAGACCACGGTGCGGCACACCGGCGGGTTCCTCGTGGGGGCCGGCCGCCAGCGGAGCGGCCAGCCGGTCGGCGGCGCGGGCCGCCGCACGGACGAACTCGTGGTCGAGCGGGGTGGGCAAGGTCAGTCCTTCAGTCCGGCATTGATGTCGGCGCTCATGACGTAACGCTGGAAGACCAGGAAGATGATGATCAGCGGGATCATGGAGATGACCGATGCGCCGAGCAGGACCGACCAGTTGATGTTCTGCGCGCCGACGATGCTCTGGATGCCGATCTGCACGGTGAACTTGTTGGGGTCGTTGAGCATCAGAAGCGGCCAGATGTAGTCGTTCCACCGCCACTGGAAGGACAGGATGGCGAGGGTCAGCATGATGGGCCGGGAGAGCGGCACCATGATCCGCAGGAAGATCGACAGTTCGCGGGCGCCGTCGATGCGTGCGGCTTCCACGAGTTCGTCGGGAACCGTCAGGAAGAACTGGCGGAACATGAAGCATCCGGTCGCGGTGAGCACGGCCGGGAGGATGATGCCGGCGAACGAGTTGTAGAGGCCGAGGTTGCGGACCACCAGGAACTCCGGGGCGAGCATGACCTCGGACGGCAGCATCGTGGTGGCCAGGATGCAGATGAAGAAGACCTTGAGCCACTTGTTGTCGTACTTGGCCAGCGCGTACCCGGTGCAGCAGCTGATTCCCACCGTGAGGATCGTCGTGATCACGCACACGGTGGCCGTGTTGATGAAGTACTGGGAGAAGTTGGCACTGCGCCACGCCGTCAGGTAACCCGACAGGGTGGGGTTGTGCGGAACCACCGTCAGCGGATAGGAGAACAGGTCGCTGGCCGGCTTGAGGGAGCTGAGGATGAACCACAGCACCGGCAGGCCGTACAGGCACGCCATGATCCACAGCAGTGTCGTCGCGGGCACTGCCCGCCGGAGCCCACCGCTGGCCGCACCGCGGGGCCGCTTCTTGGAAACGGCCCGTCCGGTACCGGCGTCGACCGGGCGTGGCATGTCTGTGGTTGTCATCGGTTCTCCACCCGCCGGTTGACGATCAGCTGGATGATCGCGACGGCCATCAGGATGAGCATGAGCACGAATGACGCGGCGCTCGCGTAGCCGATCTGGCCCCGTTTGAAGCCGGTCTCATAGATGTACTGGACAAGCAGGTTGTTCGAGGTGCCGGGTCCGCCGTTGTTGAGGGCGACGAACACCGGGTATTCCTTCATCGCGTTGATCGTGTTGAGCAGGATGACGATGAACGAGGTGGGTGCGATGCTCGGCAGCGTGATGCTGATGAACTGGCGCCATGGGCCGGCGCCGTCGAGCGAGGCCGCCTCGTAGTACGACACCGGTACGTTCTTGATCGCCGCGATGAACAGCAGCATCGTGAAGCCCGTCCAGGCCCAGGATGCCGCGAACACCACCACCAGCAGCGACAGGTCCGCGTTCGACTGCCACGGAACGGCACTTCCGCCGAACTTCTCGATGACGTAGTTGACCAGTCCGAAGTTCTCACCGAACAGCCACCGCCACAGGACACCCACGACGATGGGCGACAGAAGCCAGGGGATGAAGAAGAGGACGCGGGCGACCGACGCGCCCTTGGCGTGCTTGTTCACCACCAGGTTGGCGGCGAGCAGCGAGAGCGCGAAGTTCAGCGGCACGAAGAGCACCGCGTACAGCAGCGTCCGGCTCAGCGCGTCGTAGAAGGTGGAGTCCCCGAACAGGTTGTCGTAGTTGTCCAGTCCGATGAACTGGAACGCCCCCACACCCGTGTAGTTCGTGAAGGAGTAGACGAGCCCGATCACCGCCGGCCAGACGAAGAACAGCGCGAAGAGCACGACATTGGCCGCGATGAGGACGAGCGGCGCAAGGGTGTACTTACTGCGTCTCCTGGGCGGGCTCGCGGACACGGCGGACACGTCCGAGGCGCGTTTTGTCATCTTCCTGACTCCGTGCTGGTGGATTGGGTTCCGGTGGGCTGACGCCGTGAGCCCGGCATCACGTGAGGGCCCGAGGCCGGGCGGCGGTGTCTTGATCCCGCCGCCCGGGCCTGCCGGCCTACGCTCAGCCGCCGACCTGCTGGTTGTAGCCGTCCACGATGTTCTGCAGGGCCTTGTCGGCCGACTGCTGGCCGTTGATCGCCTTGCCGAGCTCCGTCTTGGTCGGGTCCTCGGTGAGGCTCTTGCCCTTCAGCACCCAGTTCGTCTGCGCGCCGTTGAAGTATCCGGAGATCGGGGCGTAGAGCGGGATCTCCTCGTTGTAGAGCTTGAACGCCGCCTGCGCCGCCTCGGACTCGAAGGGGTACTTGGGGCTCAGACCGCTCTCGACGGGCAGGAACCCGGACGCCGCACACAGCTCGGTGTAGTGGTCCGGCTCGTACACCCAGGACATGAACTTCTGCGCGGCGGTGGCCGCGTCGCCGTTGTTGTTGAAGCCCACCATCAGGCCGCCGCTGTTGACGTCGCTGGCCTGGACCGGCTCGGCGGGAGTCGGGACGCTCGCCCAGTCGAACTTCTTGATGCTCTCCGAGAAGGCGGCGACCTGCCACACGCCGGACCAGTAGGCGACCACGTCACCGCTCTGGAACATGGCGGCCGGGTCGGCGCCACTGGTCCACACCGACTTCGGCATGGTCTTGTCGTCGTTCAGTCCGACGAAGTAGTTCACGGCCTTCTTGGTCGCGGCGTCCGCCGAGAACTTGCCGGAGGAGTCCGCGTGGACGTACTGCCCGCCCATCTCGTACACCATGGCGCGCAGCCGCGACGGCGACTGGTCGAACGTCAGGGAGTACTTGGCGCCGGTCTTCTCGCGGACCTTGTTCGCCGCGGCGATGAACTCGGTCCAGGTCCAGGTCTTCTCGGGCGAGGTCGGGACGGAGACGCCGGCCTTCTTGAACAGCGTCTCGTTGATGAACAGACCGGACGCGGTGACGTCCGAGGGGATGGCCAGCACCTTCCCGGAGGAGTCCTTGGCGAGGAAGTTGGAGTTGATCTTGTTGGTCTTGTTGCCGGCGATGGAGCTGAGGTCGATCAGCTTGCTCGACCAGATCGGGTCCAGCGCCGGCACGGCCGCCACGTCGGGCAGGGAGTTGGCCTGTGCGGCATTGTGCAGCTTCGTCGTGTAGCCGTCGTAGGGGATGTTGACGAGCTTGACGGCGACGCCGGTTTCCTTCTTGTACTGCGCCACCATCTTCTTCCAGCCCGCGTCCTGCCCCGGAACCGTGGAGATCCAGAACGTCAGCGACTTGGATGTCCCACCCGAGTCCGATCCCCCTCCGCAGGCGGAGAGCAGCAGGGCACCTGCCGAGGCAACGGCAGCGAGGGGTACCAGGCGGCGTATGCCGCCGCGGCCGAGTCGGCGAGAGCGCCGCACACCCACATTGGTCATCTTCGATCCCTTGTTTCTTGGTACGGGACGGAGCACGGCGCCGACCGAGGCGGCACAGGTGCATTTTGCAGGAAGGTTTGCTTTCCGAGGGCGCGGCCTCGCCCGGCCGCGTCATCCTGACGGGTGGTGGTCCCCGGCCGTCGTTTCGGCCGCCGCCGCGACGGGCAAGCCCCCGTCCGGCCACCGTGCGCACCGGCACGGTGGGACACCTCCCCAAGTCGGGTTCCCGCCGACTTAGAAAGCGCTTGTCCGGACATTGGCAGAAGCGGACGGAGTCCGTCAATGCTTGCCCGGGAAGGCTCCGGTTACGGTTTGAGGTCGCCGGTCACGGTTTGAATTCCACGGGCCACGGCGAGGCGGGCGGCGCCTGCGACGGTGCCGGACTCGCCGACCTCGCTGCTGACGACGTCGGTGGGCCAGCTCAGGCGGGCGAGTTCCGCCCGGACGCCGGGCAGCAGCTGAGGATTGGCGCCGATACCGCCGCCGAGGACGATCAGGCCGGGGTCCAGGACCGCGGTGATCGCGGCGGCGAGACGGCCCACCTCACGCGCGTGGCCCTCGACGAAAGCGCACGCTGTGATGTGCCCGCCGGCGGCGAGGGCGAACAGCCCGGCCGCGTCCCGGGGTAGCGGGCCGTCCCGCTCGGACCAGGCGGCGGTGGCGCGCCGGACGAGGGAGCCCGCACCGGCGTACTCCTCCATGCCCTCCAGGACGGACTCCTGCCCCTGCGCCCACGGGTAGGGCAGCCGCGCGATCTCGCCGGCCGCGCCGCCCGCGCCGCGCAGGACCCGGCCCCCGACGACGATGCCCAGGCCGATGCCATAGCCGACCTGGAGGTAGCCGAAGGTGTGGCGGCCGCGGGCGGCGCCCTCGTGGAGTTCGGCGAGAGCGGCGCAGTTGACGTTGTTCTCGATGTGCACGTGCGCCCCGGACGGCAGGTCGAGGGCGTCGAACGCGGTGGCGATGGCCCCGGTGGCGGGGCGTGGCCCGTGGCCGTTCGCCTCCCGCACGACGTCCGGTACTGCGACCACGACGGCCCGTACGGATCCCGGCGCCAGCTCGTCCAGCACGGCGCGGACGGTGTCGGCGGGCGGGGTGGCGTCGTCCGTGGTGCGGGCGGCGAGAAGGGTGCCGTCGAGGGCGTTGCCGCGTACCGCGGTGTGGGTGGAGCCGAGGTCGACGGCGAGGACGCTGCCGGCGGCGGGGCCGAGCCGGTAGACGGCGGCCGAGCGGCCGGTCGTGCCGTGGGCGGTGCCGGACCGGGCGGCGAGGTCGGCGGCCTCCAGTTCGGCGACGGCGGAGGACACCGTCGGCTTGGACAGGCCGGCCAGACTCGCCAGCTGCGGCCGGGTCGCGCTGCCGGCCTGGGCCAGTACGGCGAAGACCGCGCCGGCACTCTCGCTCAGTGGCGGGCCCTGAGCCCTGTCACGTTCCACAGCACTCCCACAGATCGTCGGCACCACGAGCCGGTGCATTGTGTCGCCGGTGTTACGAATGATTGGATGTCCTGACAGCGCGTGGAACGGATGCGCGCCGACCTCCGGATGACTTCCCGGGGACCGGATGTGGAACAACCCTTGACGCACCCTACTTCGTTAGTTAGCTTCCTAACGAACTCACGGTACTCGCCTGCCGTGCTCCGCTCAGAAGCCCGTCCCGGGGCTTCCCTACTTCTTCATCTCCTGTTGGCCCAGACACGGTTCGCCCACCGTCGCGGCTCATCGCAACGACGAAAGAGGCTCCGTGCAGGACGTTCCCCCCTCGTGCTCTCTCGTGGTCGGTATCGACGTGGGCGGCACCAAGACGCATCTCCGCGCCTTCGCGGGCGAGGAATCCGTCGCCGACCATGTCCGCCCGAGCAGCGGCTGGCGGCCGCACGACCCCGTGGCCGCCGCCGACTGGCTGACCGCGTTGGTCCATGACGCCCTGCCGTCCGGCGCCCGCCCGTCCACGCTCGCCGTGGGCGGGCACGCCTGTGAGACACCTCGCCAGTGCGCGGAGATTCGCGCCGCACTCCAAGAACGCCTCGGTGTGCCCGCGCTTGTCGTGGGCGACGCCGAACTGCTCGTTCCCGCCGCCGGATTGGACAAGGGGGTCGGCCTGGTCGCCGGCACCGGATCCGTCGCGGTGGGCCGCACGGGCGAGGGCAGCCCCGTTCAGGTCGGCGGCTGGGGTGCCGTACTCGGCGACGAGGGCGGTTCCGCCGGTCTCGTCCGCGAGGCGGTCCGGGCCGCGTGGGCGGCACATGACCGCGGGGAGGAACCGGACGCGCTCGCGCACGGCCTGGTCGCCGCGTTCGGCGTGGCCGAAGTACCGGCGCTCGGCGCGGCGTTGGAGAGCGCCACGAACGTCTCCGCCGAATGGGGCCAACACGCGCCGGTCGTCTTCGCGGCCGCCGAGGCCGGTTCGGCTCCGGCCCGCGAGGTGATCGCCGAGGGCGGTCGCGCACTGGCCGCGCTCGTCGTACGGCTCGCCGACCGCGGGGTCGCCGTGGACGACGTGGTGATCGCGGGCAGCACGGTCCTCGCGCAGCCCGCCCTTTTCGACGCGTTCACCTCGGCCCTCGCCGAGTCCGTCCCCGGTGCACGTCCGCAGCCCCTGCGGGTGCCGCCGGTCGACGGGGCCGTGGCGCTGGCCCGTTCACTCGTATGACACTTCCCGGTCACTGAGCCCATCCCGACGCGACATTACTCAGCCGTAGATCTTCACTCGTACGACTCGCCCTCACCACAGGGCACATGCGACTGACACGCCCCATGTGCCGGACGAGATCCGGTCGTTCGTACGATCTCCTCCTCCCGGCCGCACGGCCGAAGAACTCAAGAGAGGCACACGCATGCCGTCAACCGCCGGGCACCACGCCACCTCGTCGGCCGGTCGACTCGCCGTGAACAGGCGAGGTTTCCTGAGGACTTCCCTGGGCGCCTCGGCCGGCGTCCTGGCCGCCCCGACCCTGGCGAGCCTGCTGGCCGCCACCGACGCGAAGGCCGCCACGACGCTCGCCGCGTTCGTCGACGACTACAAGACCAACGTCGTCGCGAACCTCACGCCCGAGACCAACGCGGTGGTCCGCATCCTCGGCGGGATGGCCGAGGTGTGGAAGACGGGCGGCGCCTGGAACACCGGCACGCCGCTGCTGCCCGAGGTGCTGCGCGCCAACATGCGCTACTGCGCCCGCATCACCGGCGCGCGCACCGAGGCGCAGGCGAAGGAGGCGTTCCTCTACGACCGCCAGCACCAGAGTTACGCGATGATCGCCGGCCTGGGTCCGCTGGCCGACCTGTACAAGTCGGGCGCCAAGGCGGTCACTTCGATCACGACCGCCCCGGACACCACCCCCGCGACCACGATCAGCGACGCCGTCCCGGCCGACGCTCCGGCGGGATCCGCGCTCGGCGCGGGCTCGTACACCTCCGACCTCGGCCAGGTGGCCAAGCTGGTCGACACCGTGCGCGGCCCGTACGCCTCCGGCAACCCCGGCAAGTTCGCCTTCCAGTACCCGCGTCCGTGGCGCATGAACGAGGACAGCGAGGTCGTCCCCACCGGCGCCACCGACGCGCTCGGCTACCCGGTGTACGACTCCGAGGTGGTCGTGGCCACGCAGCTGCTGCGGCAGCGCAGCACGAACCCGGCCGAGGACGGCGGCTTCCCCAGCGGCCACACCAACGCCTTCCACCTGGCGAGCCTGGCCTTCGCGTACGCGGTTCCGGAGCGCTTCCAGGAGCTGGTGACGCGCGCCCTGGAGCTCAGCCACACCCGGATCATGTCGGGCATGCACTCCCCCGTCGACGTCCTCGGCGGCCGCGTCATGGCCACCGCCCTGGCCGCCGCGACCCTCGCCGACCCGGCCAACGCCGACCTCAAGGCCGCGGCCCGCGCCCAGGCGCTCGCCTACTTCCAGGCGCAGACCGGTACGACGGCGGACACACTGTACGCCTACGCGCACGCGGCGGGCACCGACACCGACGCCTACGCCGACCGGTCAGCCAACGCTCGCGCGGTCAAGCCGAAGCTCACGTACATCCTGACCCGCAGCGGTCGCGACGAGGCCCTGACCGTGCCCAAGGGCGCGGAGGTGCTGCTGGAGACGCGTCAGCCCTACCTCTCCGCCGAGCAGCGGCGCGCGGTGCTGCGCACGACCGCGCTGCCCTCCGGGTACGTCCTGCTGGACGGTTTCGAGCAGTGGGGGCGGCTCAACCTCTTCGCCGCCGCCGACGGTTACGGCGCCTTCGAGTCCGACGTGACCGTCACGCTCGACAAGGCCGCGGGCGGCTTCGGTGCGGCCGACGCCTGGCGCAACGACATCGACGGCAAGGGCGGCCTGACCAAGCAGGGCACCGGGACGCTCACGCTGGCCGGCCACAACAAGTACACGGGCGGCACCGTGGTGGAGGACGGCGTGCTGGTCGCCGGTTCGTCCCACGCGCTCGGCCACGGCGATGTGCGGGTGCTGGGCGGAACGCTGTCGGTGACCGAGCCGGTGCAACTGCACGGCACGTACGCCCAGGAGTCGGGCACGCTGGCGCTCACGCTGAGCGCGAGCCGCCGCAAGGCGGTCGTCACGGTGACCCGGCGGGTCGCCCTGAGCAAGGGCAGTGTCCTGTCGCTGACGCTCGACACCGAGCACCCGCCGGCCGCGGGCAGCACCCTCGCCGTCATCGACGCTCCGGTGCTGCGCGGCCAGTTCGACCGCATCGAGCTGAACTCCGACAAGCTGCGCGCCGTACCCGTCTACACGACGGACGGTCTGTCGGTACGACTCGTGAAGCGGTAACGCCCTGCGTGGCGGGAGCTGATGCGACAGTGGGGCCATGACGCGGCCCCTGATCACTCCCGCCACACCGCAGTCGGCGTCACCGCAGGGCGGATGATGGCGCGCGACCTGCAATCAGTCCTGGATCCGGGCGATCCCGAGGTTCTCGACGGCGGTGGACATCCCGGGCGACGGGGGTCCACCGCGGGAATCCCACGCCTGCGCGCCGCGCTGGGCCGACACCGGCGCCTGCTGGTGCCACTCATGGTCGCCCTGCTGCTCGCCCAGATGACCGTCGCCATGGTCACCACCGCCGTGCGGCAGACCCCGACCATCGACGAGCCCGTGTACGTGGGCACGGCGACCGTCTATCTGCGTGAGCACAGCCTGCGCTACAACCCCGAGCACCCGCCGCTGGGCAAGCTGATCATCGAGTCCGGGGTGGCCCTCGCCGACCCGCACTTCGACGCGTCCTACACCGGCGACCAGGGACAGATGGGGCGGCATCTGCTCTTCGCGTCCGGCAACGATCCATGGCGGCTGATGCTTCTGGCCCGCCTCCCGGTGATCGCGCTGACGCTGCTGTTCGGGCTGGTCGCGTTCGCCTTCGCCCGTGAACTCGCCGGTACGGCGGGCGGGTTGGCGGCGCTCGCCCTGTACACCTTCTCCCCCGACCTCGTCGCGCACGGCTCGCTGGCCACCCTCGACGTTCCGGCGGCCGGCTTCCTCCTGACGTCGGTGTGGCTGCTGTGGCGGGCGCGCCGTCGACCGCGCCTGTACGTGCCGCTCGCCGGGGTGGCGCTGGGGGCGGCCGTCGCGACGAAGATGAGCATGCTGCCTGCCGTTCCGGTGCTGCTGCTTGTGGCCGTCGTGTCGGTGTGGAGCGCGCTCCACCCGTCCGGTTGGCGGGCCCGTCGCCGGGCTCTGGCGCTCGGTGCGGTGGGGGCGCTGGTCATGGCGTTGGCCGCCATCGCCGTCGTATGGGCCGCGTATCTGGCGGTCGATCCACGGCTGCGCTGGAATCCGCAGCAGCCCGTGCCCGCCGTCCACGGACTGCGGGGGCACCTCATCGACCTGCTGCCGTTCCCGCAGGCGTACGGGGACGGGATGCGGATCCAGTTCGGCTTCGAGAACTATCCGTGGCAGGGCTTCCTGTTCGGGCGGCTCTACACCGGCTCGCTCTGGTACTACCTGCCGGCCGCACTGCTGGTGAAGACCCCGCTGGGCATGCTCGTCCTGTGGGCGGCGGGCGCCGTCGCGGTCCTGACGGTACGGCGACTGCGACCGACGGCGCTGTACGTGGTTCTCCCCGCCGCCGTGCTGCTGGCCTCGGCCATGCACGGGGCACGGGACTTCGGCACCCGGTACGCCCTCTTCCTGCCGATGTTCCTCGCGGTGGCGGCGGCCTGCGTCCTGACCCTGCGGTGGCGGTGGGCGCCGGTCGCGATCGGGGCGCTGGTGCTGTTCGTCGCGGTCAGCTCGCTGCGGACGTACCCCTACTATCTGCCGTACTCCAACGAGGCGTTCGGCGGTCCGGCCAAGACGCATCTGCGGCTGCACGACTCCAACGTGGACTGGGGCCAGGACCTGGGCAGGCTCGCCGACCGGCTGCGGGAGCGGTACCCGGGCGAGAAGATCTGGCTGGTCTACAAGGGCAGCGGTGTGCCGTCGTACTACGGCATCGAGGCGACCGATCCGCGCGAGGTGCCCGTCCGTGACGTTCGGGGACTGCTGGTCGTGTCGGACACGTCGATCGCCAAGGCGACCGGCCGACTGGCCGTATTGATCGACAGCAGTCGTCCGATCGACGAAGTCGGTCATTCGATCACGATCTTTCGCAGGTGACGGACACACCCTGGTCCGTACCGACGGTGAGCTATGTTGAATCTCTGTGGGAGACAAAGGAGGCGCACCGGTGCCATCGCCGCAGCAGGCACGCGCACAGGCATCGCAGCAGGCACGCGCCCAGGCATCCGCGATCACCTCGGGGAAGACGGTTCCGGAGGCGGAGGCCTCCCCCACTTCCCAGCTCAGGAACCTCTTCGACCGGCCCCCGCTGTCTCCGGGACAGCGCCGCATCGCCCAGTATCTGATCGAGCACATCACCGAGGCGGCGTTCCTGTCGATCACCGACCTCGCCGAGCGCGTCGGCGTGAGCCAGCCCTCGGTGACACGCTTCGCCGCGGCGGTGGGCTTCAGCGGCTACCCCGCGCTGCGGGAGAAGCTCCAGTCGATCGCCCTTGGCACCCTCGCGGGCGGCCCGGCGGCGGCCGAGGAGAACCGGGGCAACGAACTCCAGGCGGCCATCGACGCGGAGATCGACAACCTGGAGAACCTACGGCGGGACTTCGCCGATCCCGACCAGGTGATCGACATCGGCCGCAAACTGTCGGCGTCGACCCCCCTGACCGTCCTCGGGCTGCGGATCTCCGGCTCGCTCGCCGAGTACTTCGCGTACGCCGCGCGCCGGATCCATCCGGACGTGCGGCTGGTGACGCAGGGCGGCAGCGTGGCCAACGACGCGCTGCTCCAGTCCCGCGCGGCCGGCGGCACCTGGGTGCTGGCGTTCTCGATGCCCCGGCACGCCCAGGAGACGCTCACCGCCGTACGGGTCGCGCGCGGCGCCGGGCTGCGCATCGCGCTGATCACGGACCTCGCGCTGGGGCCGCTGGCCGACGAGGCCGACGTCACCTTCGCCACCGGCACCGGCTCCCGGCTGGTCTTCGACTCCTACGCCGCGCCCGGTCTGATGGCCGCCGCGCTGCTCCAGGCCATGACCGACGCCGATCCGGAGCGCACCCAGGGCCGCCTTGAGGAGTACGAGCACGTGGTCGACCAGCTCCAGTTCTTCCTCAAGGACTGAGCACCCAAAGCCGCACGTCCCTAAAAAGGGGATCATTCGTGCCAATTTGCGCATGAATGTTTTCATGCGTCTTGCAAAGCGGACGGCATATATAAATACTGCTCACGGATCACACCAGCCCCGCACCGCCGATCCCTACCCGCGTCGGCGCGCGGGGCGTTCCGTCGGGCATCGCCAGCGCGAGCGCCCGGGGCGGCCCCGGTCATCCCCGGACCGGGGCCGCCCACCACGTCGGACACCCCGCACGACGCCGCACACCCGGAAGCGATGACCATGCCTCTGACAACCACGCGCATCAGCCCCGACTGGCCCTGTCAGGTCAAGACCCCCGGCACCTACGACTGGGAGCGCTCGGCGGCCAAGTGGCTGCGCGGCCTCGTGCCGGCCCGCTACGCCAGCTACCCGGCGCTGATCCGCCACCCCGTGCTGCTCGCCCGGCACGCGCAGATCCAGGTCCAGCATGAGGTCCGGGTGGCCCGCACCGCCCTGCAGACGGCGCGGGCCGATCTGCCCGGACTCGGTGTGCCGCCGTCGGCGATCGAGCACACGATCAAGCTGTACGCGGCGGAGGTCATGCAGCTTCAGCACATCGCGCGCAGCGTCCGGGCGGTCACGCAGGCCCTGGTGGACCAGAACAACGGACGCTGAGCGACGAGCGACGAGGGTCGGACGTGGCCCCGCCCGGTTCAGTCGTCGCCGCGGTGGCGCCAGTACCAGAGCAGGCCGACAACGAGGGCCAGCAGGAAGATGACGGGCAGGACAAGACCCGGGATGCGGGAACCGGTCATCGTGCATGGCCTTCGCTTCGGAACGCGGGCGGGACGCCTGTCCGCCCGGTCCCCATGGTGACGCGCGGCCATGCGTCTTGACCAGCACTTTCCTCATGCGTTGCCCTGCGTTCGAGCCGCGCGTGTCAGCCGTTGTCCTGCGTGGTGCGCGATTCCAGTGCGAGGCGGGTGTCGTCGCCGTAGACGCCGTCCTCGTCGCCCCTGATGCCGTACCAGAGTTGGAAACGCGCCACCGCCTCGGTGAGGGTGGCGTCGTAGGTTCCGCTGGTGGAGCCGTTGTCGTAGACGTTCGGGATGCGCAGCAGGCGTTGCTGGAGGTCGGTCACATCGGGGCCGCTGTCGCCTTCGCGGAGGGTGCCGGCGCCGTCCGGGTCGGTCGCGCCGGTGGGGGCGGGCGCGGCGGGTGCGGTCGTGGCCGCTTCGGCGGCCCGCGACGCCGTGTCGTCGTTCCTGCCGGGCAGGAGGAGGGCGCAGCCGAAGCCGACCAGGGTCGCCGCGGTCACGGCGACCACGGCGGCGGCGCGGCGCAGTCCGGGGCCGAAGCCGAAACGGCCACCGCGGCCGGGCATTGGATACCCGTCATCGTGGGCGGGTACGGGCGGGAATTCCTGGGTCTCGTCCTCGGAACCGGCCCAGTTGCTCGGGGCCGACACCCGCACCGACTCGTAAGCGCTGTCCGGTGGTGGATCATTGAACAGTTCCGCGAGGGCGTCCGTGCGTCGAGGGCGCAGGACGCGGACGGGTTCCAGGGCCGGGCCGCGCTGCGGCCGACGGTGTTCGGGCGGTGTCGTCACACTGCACTCCTTCTGTCCCGTGCGCACGGGTCTCCCTCATCCCCTGCCGAGTGATACGCGCCGGCCGCCCCGCGAGTTCAGCAGACGACACGACGGTCACCGCGATCGCCGAGCCGACCGGCCACCGGCTGTTCACGAACATGGCGCGGGCCACGCACCGCAGACCGGCTGGGCCGCGTCGATCAGCATGGCCGACCGGCGCATCACGTACTACGAGACGGGCAACGGCGAGAACCTGCGCGGCTGGCACACCGGTTCCGGAATGCTCTACTGGTGGGGCGACACGTTCGGCAACGGGCAGTACAGCGACGCATTCTGGCCCACCGTCGACCCGTACCGGCTGCCCGGCACCACGGCCTCGCGTCTGGTGCTCGCGGACGCGGCGGGCGGCGACTGGGGTGCCTCGAAGCCGGACGTCAACTGGGTGGGCGGGGCCACGGACGGGCAGCGGGCCGCGATCGGCCAGTACCTCAAGGGGCTCGGGTCGACGCTGCTCGCGAAGAAGTCCTGGTTCTGCCTGGACGACACGGTCGTCTGTCTCGGCGCCGGCATCAAGTGCACCGACGGCACGGCCGTGGAGTCGACGATCGAGAACCGCAACCTCGGCCCCACCGGCAGCCACTCCGTACCTGACGATGTACGTCGACCACGGCACGAACCCGACGAACGGCACCTACGCCTATCTGCTCATGCCGGGCGCCACCGCCGCGCAGACCCAGGCGCGGGCCACCGCCACGAGCTGGCTGACCGTCCTCGCCAACACCGACAACCAGCAGGGCGTCGCCGTACCCTCGCTGGGCTTCACCGGAGTCAACTTCTGGTTCGGCGGGACGGTCGGGGATCTGGTCGCGAGCGATCCGTGCTGCGTGATGATCAGCGAGAAGAGCGACGGTACGGCCGTCATCTGTGTCAGCGATCCGATGCGGACGCGGACGAGCCTGACGCTGACCTGGAACCGGGCGGTGTCCGCGGTGGCGTCCAAACCCTCGACGGTAACCTCGGCCACGACAGGCTCCTCACTGACGCTCACCTTCGGCGATCTCAGCACGACGGCCGGCGTCACCCAGAAGATCACCGTCACGCTGGGATGAGCGACTCCGGGGCCGTCACCCCTCCGTGCTCGGTGCCGGCCCCGGCAACTCCTTCCGCACCTCCGCCTCCACATCGGCCCGTGAACGCCCTTCGCCGCTCGCGTACTCCGTGACAGCGGCCTGCACGTCCCGGTCCAGATCCCGCCAGGCCCGCCACGCCGTCTCGTACATCCCTTTCTGTGCCTCGTTCCATGGCTCGTGCGTCGGGGACCCGTAGGTGTCCCGCAGCTCCAGGACTCGCGCGTGCGCCTGGTCGGCCGCGCGCTGCTTCTCGACCAGCTCTCGAAAGGTGTGTGCCACGGGCAAGGACCCTAGGTACGGCGACGGTGTGTACCGGTCCCGACCTGCCGCGACGCGCCCTCATCCACCCATGTGCCGGGTCACGGTCCCGCCGCCCACAGCTCCTCCGCCCCGATGCCCTCCAGGCCGCGGGGTCGACGCCGAGCGCGCGGGCGGCGGCGAGGTAGGGGTCGGCGGCGGGCTTGGTGCGGGGTGTTTCGCCGTCGGCGACGGTCGTACGGAAACGGTCGGCGCCCAGCACCTTGAGGACCGCGTCCATCACGGCACGCGGGGAGGCCGAGACCAGGGCCGCCGGGATGTCCAACTCCTCCAGCAGGTCCAGGAGTTGGACGGCGCCCGGCATCGGGGCCGCCTCGCGTGAGACAGCGGTGAGGAAGCGGGCCTCCAGGTCCGCGGCGAGCGACCTGGGGTCCCGACCGGTCCTGCGGTGCAGGTGGGCGGCGGTGTCGTCGAGGGAGCCGCGCGGTGCGTCTTGTTGAAGGCCTCCATGGTGGAGTTGGCGCCGAGTGTCCAGGTCCAGTAGTCGATGGTGACCGGCTTGCCGTCGGAGGCAGCGTCCGTCGAGCCGTCGCCGCCGCATGCGGTGGCGAGCATGCCCAGGGCGGCGACGGCGGCGATGGATGCGGATCAAAACGATCGCTCAACGCTCATTCGGCGAGCGCTTTCCTTCAGGTGGTGGGGGCCTGGCCGCCGCAGGACGAGCGGATCCGCAGCTCGGGGAGCAGTTCGATGTGCTGACGGGGGGCCGGCTCCTCGCCGCTCCGGTGCTCCGCGATGCGCTGCAGCAGGAGCTTCGCGGCCAGTTCCCCCACCGCGCGGGTGGGCGGGGCGACGGCGCTGAGCGGTACGTCCGCGAGGCCGGCGACCTCGTCGTCGTAGGCGATGAGCGCCAGGTCGTCCGGGACCCGGATGCCACGCGCCTGGAGCCGGGGCACGAGCACGATCGCGTCCTCGTCGCTGTGCACGAGGGCCGCGGTGACGCCGCGCTTGCGCACCGCCTCGACCAGGTAATCGACGCTGGTGTCGTAGTCGCCGTATTCGCGGACGGCGGGTGCCCCCGGGGCGACGTCGAGGCCCAGGGAACGTACGGCCTCCTCGAAGCCCGTGATGATCTGGGTGGCGTGCGGGCCTTCCTGGAGCACGGCGGTGACCTTGCGGTGGCCGAGCGCGGCGAAGTGGCCGACGGCGACCGCGGCCCCGTGCGCCCGGTCGGTGCGTACGCGGTCGAGTCCCGCGGCCGGGTTTCCGGGCGGCGCCGAGCGTTCGACCAGAACGGTCGGCACGTCGCACTCGACGAGCCACTTCTCCTGGCCGTCGACGGGTACGCCGCCGAACCAGCTGGGCGCGACGAGCAGCCCGTGGGCGCCGCCGGCGACGAGGTGTTCCGCCTGCACGGCGTCCTCGGTGTCGACGTAGCCCGACACCCCGAGCACGAGGCGGCCGCCCTGCGCCCCGACCGCTTCGCGGGCGCCGCGGACGATGTCGGCGAAGATGTTCTTCGTGGCCGGTACGACCATTCCGATCACCACGCCCTCGGCGCTCTCCTGCCGCTCCCGCACCTCGACGGCCGCGTCACCGGGCCACACCACCGCGCCGTGCAGCCGGTGCACGCGCCCCTGGGCGGCCAGCGCCTCCACGTCGCGCCGCAGGGTGACCGCCGACACCCCCAGTTCGGCGGCGAGTTCGGAGACCCGAAGGCTGCCGCGCTCGCGGACGAGTTCGAGCACGCGTTCATGGCGCTGGTCGACGTGCAGTCGCATGGGCTCCCCCTGAGGCAAGGCCGGACGAACGAAGTACGGGCGGACGCTCAGCGTGATCCCGAGTCGCTGACTCTACGCCCACAATCGTATCGATCATTTTCGATCGATACGATCGAGTGCACTCAGTACCCCCGTCCGGGCGCACTGAGTGCCATCGTTTTCGTTCGAGTGTTACGTTCCCGTCCATGAGCTCCACCGTGAAACCGCCCATGCGGGACGCCCTGGTCGCGGCGGCCTTCCAGCTGTTCCTGGAGCGGGGCTACGAACAGACCACCGTGGACGACATCGTGGCGCTCGCGGGGGTCGGGCGGCGGTCGTTCTTCCGCTACTTCCCCTCCAAGGAGGACGTGGTCTTCCCCGACCACGAGCGATGCCTGGCCGACATGACGGCCTTCCTCGCCGAGAGCGACGAGGCCGACGAGCCGGTGCAGCGGGTCTGCGACGCGGCCCGGCTCGTCCTGCGGATGTATGCCGAGAACCCGACGTTCTCCGTGCAGCGCTACCGCCTCACCAAGAAGGTGCCGGGGCTGCGCGCGTACGAGCTCTCGGTCGTCTGGCGCTACGAGCGTGCCCTCGCCGAGTATCTGCGCGGGCGTTTCGCCGGCCGGCGGGACGGGACCCTGCAGGCCGACGTGATCGCGGCCGCCGTGGTCGCCGCGCACAACAACGCGCTGCGCTCCTGGCTGCGTTCGGACGGACAGGGCGACGCGGGCACCGGGGTGGACCACGCGCTCGGGTATGTGCAGTCCGCCTTCGGCACAGCTCCCACCGTCGCCCCCGTCGCCGCGCCACCGGAGTCGCCCGAGGACGTGGTCGTCATCGTGTCCCGGCGCGGGGCGCCCCTGTGGCGGGTCGTCCAGGAGATCGAGTCCACGCTCGGACGCGACTGACCCGCTTTCCGCACAGCCGATCCACCTGCACGACTGCTGCACATCTTCGGGGTACCGAGTGCCTTTACGCGTGACACTCAGTGCCATACGCTGTGGTTGTGCACGGTGGCACGGCGACCGGGCACGTGCGTGCACGGGTGAGCCGCGCACGCGGGATTCCGGCCCGAGCGCAGGGAGTTGACCAGCGTGTATCACCACTCAGGGATCGCCGCTCATCCGGTAACCGGCTCCGCGGCGGGCGTACTCGATCACAAGAGCCCGGACACGGACGTCGTCCTCTTCCAGCGCTGCACCTGGTGTGGCACCGCGATGTACCACCGGCTGCTGTGCCCGGTCTGCCAGGGCAGCGACCTGAGGACCGAGCGCAGCGAGGGCGTGGGCACGGTGCGCCACGCCACGGTGGTGCACCGCAACACGCCCGCCGCCCGCAATGTGTCGCTGATCGAGATGGCCGAGGGTTTCGTCGTGCGGGGCCGGGTGATGGGTCCGCTCATCGGCATCCACAGCGGGGACCGCGTGCGGCTGTCCACGGCCAAGGACCCCGTCCGGGG
Organism: Streptomyces sp. JLBG701; assembly: GCF_058544905.1. Lineage (NCBI taxonomy): Bacteria > Bacillati > Actinomycetota > Actinomycetes > Kitasatosporales > Streptomycetaceae > Streptomyces > Streptomyces sp. JLBG701. Next base: position 10,495,558 of record NZ_CM178588.1, on the reverse strand, counting down.
CGAGCCGGTCTTCCAACTGCTCGACGAGCCGTACCGCGCCTGGAGTTGACCGTCAGCCGACCCGCGGGTCCGGTCCTCGGCCGTTACGGGAGCGTGGTCGGGGTCAGGGCCTGTTCGGCCCAGATGGTCTTGCCGGTCGGGCTGTACCGGGTTCCCCAGCTGGTGGTGAGCTGGGCGACCAGGAGGAGTCCGCGGCCGCCTTCGTCGTAGATCCGGGCGCGGCGCAGGTGGGGTGAGGTGGAGTTGCCGTCGGAGACCTCGCAGATGAGTGTGCGGTCGTAGATGAGGCGTAGTTGGATCGGTTCGGCGCCGTAGCGGATCGCGTTGGTGACGAGTTCGCTGACGACGAGTTCGGTGACGAAGCCGGCCTCCTCCAGTCCCCACGCGTCCAGTTGGGCGGTGGCGAGTCTGCGGGCCTCGGAGACGATCTCGACATCGGCGGGCAGGTCCCAGGCCTGGACGTGGTCGGCGTCGAGGGCTCTGGTGCGGGCCAGGACCAGGGCGACGTCGTCGCTGGGGTGCGCGGGCAGCAGGGCGGCCAGGACCTGGTCGCAGCGGGCTTCCAGGGTGCCGTGCGAGTCGGCCAGCGCCCGGTGCAACCGGACGGTCCCGAGGTCCGGGTCGTGGTCGGTCGTCTCGATCAAGCCGTCCGTGAAGAGGGCGACCAGGCTGTCCGGCGGGACGGTGAGCTCGGTCGTCTCGAAGGGCAGGCCGCCCACGCCGAGCACCGGGCCGACGCTGATGTCCACGGTCCGTGTGGTGCCGTCCGGCAGGACGAGGACGGGCGGGGGGTGGCCGGCGCTGGCGACGGTGAGCGTGCAGGACACGGGGTCGTAGACGGCGTACAGGCAGGTCGCGCCGGTCTCGCTCGCGCCACCGCGATCCCCGTTGTCGTTCTCGTCGTCCGCGCCGAGCCGGAGCACGAGGTCGTCGAGGTGGGCGAGGAGTTCGTCGGACGGCAGGTCGACGTCGGCCAGCGTCTGTACGGCCGTACGCAGTCTGCCCATGGCCGCCGAGGCGCGGATGCCGTGCCCGACCACGTCGCCGACCACCAGGGCGACCCGTGCGCCCGAGAGCGGGATGATGTCGAACCAGTCGCCGCCGATGCCGGCCCGTGAGTCGGTGGGCAGGTAGCGGCAGGCGACGTCGACCGCAGCCTGCCGGGTCGGTCCGCGGGGCAGGAGGCTCTCCTGGAGGGCGAGTGCGGTGGTGCGTTCGCGGGTGTAGCGGCGGGCGTTGTCGACACTGAGGGCGGCGCGGCCGGCGAGTTCCTTGGCCAGGGTGAAGTCGTCCTGGTTGAAGGGGTCGGGCCGGACGCGCACCAGTACCGCGACGCCGAGCGTGGTGCCGCGGGCGATCAGCGGGACCGCCATGAGCGAGGTGACGACATGGCCGCGCATCTTCTCGGCCCGCGCGGGCACGCTCGCGATCCACCGGTCGAAGTCCGGGTCCCCGCTTTCGCTGAGCACGGTCCGCCCGGTGCTCAGCGCGCGGGCGGGCGGCGAGTACGGCGGATACATGTCGGTGGCGCCCAGGCCGACCACGGCCCCGGGGGTCCCGTCCGCCAGGGACACGTGCGCGAGGCGGCGCAGAACGACGTCCTCGTCCTTGCCGCCCTCCTGAGGCTCCTCGCCGTGCATCACCTCCTCCAGCAGGTCCACGCTGGCGAAGTCGGCGAAGCGCGGCACGACCAGTTCGGCGAGTTCCTGTGCCGTGCGGTCCAGGTCCAGGCTTCTGCCGATGGAGACGGCCGCCTCGTCCAGCACCGCCAGGCGCTGCCGCGCCCAGTGCTGCTCACTGCTGTCGAAGCCGGCCATACCGACCGCGTACACCTCACCGGCCTCGTCCCGGATGGGCCACAGCTCCAGGTTCCAGGCGTGCTCGCGGATCCCGGAGGGCGCGCGGGTGAAGCTCTCGTAGTGCACCGGCTTGCCCGCCTCGGCGACATCGCGCAGCGCCTGGATGGTGCCCAGCTGGTCCACGTCCTCGGGGACGCCGTACGGGAAGACCTGGCCGCGCAGGACCTCCTCGCCCACCCCCATCACCTGGCAGGCGATGTCGTTCAGCCGGAGATAGCGGCTCGTGGCGTCGAAGACCGACATCGAGAAGGACGCCTGGCGAAACGCGCGCTCCACCAGCGCCCGCTCGTCGTCCGCGCGCGCAGGCTCCATGGATTCAAGTGTGCGCCCGCGTCCGGATGCCAACAAGCGAGGGCGGGGGGCGCTGCTCCCCCACTCGCCCCGGGGCATGCCTGGGTCTCGCACGACGCCAAGCCGGAATCAACTGACGGCTTCTACCCGGCCGGCGCTCTCCGCGCGCCCGCCTCGGGGAACCGGTAGACGAAGGTCGGATAGCCCTCGCCCGTCTCCTTCCTCCAGGCTCGTACGAGCGTCTCCCCGTATCCTGCGCGAACCTGGGCGAAGGTCGTGACGCAGAGCGCGTGAACGTATGTCTCGTCGGTGCGGCGGGTCAGAGCCAGGAGGGAGCGCAGTGCGGCGACCGCCTCGGCGGAGCGGCCTCCTGACAGGTGGGCCCGCGCCAGCGCCTTGAGCGAGTCGGCCAGGCCGGATCTGGCAGCGGCGAGGCCTGTTGCGTGCTGGTCGGCTTCGGCGCCTTCCGTCACCTCCTCCATGATGGACTCCGACTCCTCGAAGCAGGCGACGGCCGCCGCGTAGTCGCCGCTACGGCGGACGGCGCGGCCCAGGATTCGCAGCCGACGGGCTGTCAGGACGTGGTAGGTCGACCAGTCGGACTCGGCCAGGCGCCGGGTGAGGGCCACCGCCTCGCGGGCCGCGGTGATGGCGCCGTCGATGTCACCGTCGCTGCGTCGGGTCAGGCTCAAGTTGGACAGGACGCGGGCGAGTTCGGGCTCGTACGCCTCGGGGTCGCGGTCCGCGGCACGACGGTAGGCGGCCACAGCGCGCTCAGTCTCCCTTTTAGCCGCGCGAAGGTCGCCCGTGTCCTCGTGGCAGTCGGCCAGCCGCTCAAGATGTTCGGCGAGGAACGCGTCGTAGACCTCAGGCTGCTCGGGGGCGAGAGCGGCGGCCAGGTCCGTCAGCTCCCGGCGGACGCCCAACTCCTCGACGTGCTCGTCCAGTTCGCCGAGTACGTCGGCCAGACAGGCGAGCGTCACGGTCAGCCACCACTCCCCCGTCTGCCGGTCGCGGCCGGTCAGGTTGTGGGCCTCGCCGACGGCCTCCTCAGCGACCGTGCGCGCCGCGGGCAAGTCGCCGGTGGCCTCGTGGCAGCGGGCAAGGTCCACGAAGAGCCGGACACGCAGGGGCCGCACGGCATCGGGCAAGACCCACAGTATGGGGTCGGCCACCTCCCGCGCCTCCCGGCCGGTCTTCAGGGCTTCCTCGTATCGGCCCAAGTCCTGCAACCCGGAGGTGAGTTCGACCAGCACACGCGCCTGCAGCAGAAGCGTGCGTCCCGACTCCCGCAGCGACACGACCCGCAGCAGCCCGGCGCACTCCTCGTAAACGGCCACGGACTCCTCCCCGCGCCCGAGGTTGGCCAACACCAGCGCGTACGTGCGCAGCGCGCCGGGCAGATTGCCCAATCGCCGTTCGCGGCGCGTCGGAACGAGAACGCGGTACGCCTCCACGCACTCCGCCGCCGACGCCAACGCCTCGTCGAGCCGCCTCAGTTCGAACTGCGCTTGGGCGCGTAGGTGCAGCACCGACGCTCGTTGCGCCGGCGACCACTGGGCGCCCGGTACGGCCAGCGACGCCTCCAACGCCGTGCACGCCTGCTCGTAGCGGCCGACGAGCACGAGCGCGTTGGCGTGCTGGGTCAGGGCGCGGGCCAGCAGGTCCCGGTGGTGCGGACGCGGGTCGTCCGTCTCGACCAGCGTCCGGTAGACGGCGACCGCCTCTTCGGCCCAGGCCAGTCGGTGTTTCGGTGAAGGGGGCCGAAACAGCACCCAGTTGGGGGTGAGGCAACGCATCAGTGCGGCGCCCAGCAGCGGTCCGCCCAGCCGTGGGGCCAGCCGGGCCGCGGCTCGCGGCAATGGCAGGAGTGTGCGCACCAGCCCCATCGACGCCCCCCTCATGAGCCGTTGAACAGAGGACGACCGAGCGCCCGCAGTGGTTGCGCACCCTCCTCATCGGCTTCACAGGCAACCCACAGTCATCCCTTCTCATCTTCTGGGGAGCGAGAGGCCCCCGGGACGGTCGGGGCGTCCGCGCCGGACGGTGGAGGAGAGACGTGTTGTTACTTGCCCGGCGAATAGGGGTGACCGCTGCGGCGGTCTTCGTGTTGGTGGGGGGTTCGCCGGGGTGGGCGCAGGCGCGCTCGGCGGCGGAGCCCGGAGTGGGGGCGGCCTCGGGCGTCACCGACCCGGTGCTGCCGCCCGACTGGCGGATCACCGGTGAGGGTCGGCAGCGGCAGCTGATCTGGCGGTCGGCCGAGCCCGTGCCCATGGGGGACTCGCGGGTCGAGTTCTACGACGGCGACCGTCTCCTCGGCCTGCCGAAGGCGGGCGCGGACGGGCGGACGTTCCGGCTCGAACTCGGCGCCGTGGGCCTGGAGTCGGGGAGCGATCTCCAAGTGCGGTCGTCGGGGCGGCGGTTGGACGCGGCCGGTGTCGCCGAGCAGCGGCGCGAGCTTCGTTCCCCGGCGGCGGTGAGTCCGCCGGCCGCGCTGCCGGCCAACTCCGTCGACCCGGGCAAGCCCGGCTCGTACCGGACAGTCACCGGCGAGTACAGCCTCAAGTCCGTACAGCTGCCCGGGTTTCCGAATCCCGTGGAGATGCAAGCCGTGGTGGTCGCACCGACCGGGGCCACGGGCAGCCGGCCGCTCGCGCTGTTCCTGCACGGCCGCCACTACACCTGCTACACCGCCACCGGCGACATCACCGGCGACTGGCCCTGCCCGGCCGGGACGAAACCGGTGCCCAGCCACCGGGGTTATCTGCGCGACCAGCAACTCCTGGCCTCCCAGGGCTATGTGACGGTGTCGATCTCGGCCAACGGCATCAACGGCCAGGACTGGGCCGCCGAGGACGGTGGCGCGCAGGCCCGTTCGTCGCTGGTGCGGCAGCATCTCGCCCGCTGGGCCGACTGGGCGGATCATCCGGCCACGGCACCCGCGGTCGTACGGAACGCGCCGAAGGCCGACCTGTCCCGCGTGCTGCTCGTCGGGCACTCCCGGGGCGGCGAGGGCGTGAACCGGGCCGCCATGGACAGCCTCTACCCGCCGCCCGCCGATCAGGACGGCTACCGCGGCCCGGTGCGCTGGCACATCCGCGGGACCGTCCTCATCGGTCCGACGATCTTCGGCCAGAACCCGGTCCCCGATGTCCCGTCGGTGACGATCCTGCCGGGCTGCGACGGCGATGTCTCCGATCTCCAGGGCGAGTTGTACGTCGACGGCACCCGCCGGGTCAGCCGGGGCGAGGCCCTGCACAGCGCCGTCTATGTGGTCGGCGCCAACCACAACTTCTTCAACAGCGAGTGGACTCCGGGGCAGGCCGAGGCGCCCGCCGACGACGACTTCTGGGACAACGAGGATCAGCCCGACCCGGTGTGCACGCCGGGCACCGCGACCCGGCTGACCGCCGACCAGCAGCACCAGGCCGGCTCGACGTACATCGCGGCGGCGGCCCGGCTGTTCGTAGCGCGTGACGATCGGGTACGTCCGCTGCTCGACGGCTCGGGCAGGCGGGCGCCCTCGGCGGATCCCGCGCGCGTCCTGACCCACGCGGTGGGCGCGAAGCGCGGCGCCGGGTTCCTGCCGGACAGCAAGGTGACCGTGACCGGCGGCCGGCTGTGCTCGGCGGTGGATCCCGACCCGGCCGTGGCCTGTCTGCCGTCCGACACCCCCGGAGGCTCGCCGCACTTCGCGATGTGGGACACGGACCGGGAGGCAGGCCGCCACGCGGTGGCGCTGCGCTGGTCCGAGCCCGGCTCCGCGGTACGGGTGCGCCCCGCTCAACCCCTGTCCCTGGGCGGGGCGAAGGGGCTGACGCTACGGGTCATCGTGCCGCCCAACACCACCGGGACCCAGCTCGACGTCTCCGTCACCGACACCTCCGGGCGCCGGGCGAACCTGGGCCGGATCCGGGTCGACGGACTGCCGGGGTCCGAGCGGACCACCTCCTACTGGGCGCGCGAGGTGCGGGTGCCGCTCGCCGCAGCCGCACAGGCCGGTCTCGACCTGCGGCACGTCAAGTCGCTGGAACTGACGCCGCGTTCGAGGTCCGGGCAGGCCTGGCTGATGGACGCCTGGGGCTGGCGTCCCGGCACGCCCGCCGTGCACGAGGCCGCGCTGCCCCGCGTCGACATCGGACGCACGACCGTCGAGGAGGGCGACACGGGCGTCAAGACCTACCAGGTGTCCGTGCGGGTCTCCGGTCAAGGCGGCGGGCAGGTACGGCTGTTCGTCCTCGACCCGGACACCGGCGCCGCCAAGGACCGACTGGTGACCGTGCGACCCGGGGGTGACGCCATCGACGTACCGGTCGAGGTGGCGGGAAACACGCGCTTCTCCTACGACGTCTCGCACGACGTCCTCGTGAAGGCGGTCCGGGGTGCCGTCGTCGGCTCGCACCGCGGCGGCGTGACCGTGGAGAACGACGACCCGATGCCCACGATCAGCGTGACACCGGTCGCGGACCGGGTCGCCGAAGGGGAGACCCTGAAGTGGCGGGTGTCCCTGTCGTCGGTCGCCGACTCGGGCGTGGGCGCGCTGTTCGCCGTGCAGCCGGTCACCGGCGGGGCGGAACTGTCCACCAAGGACGTCGACCCCCAGTGGCTCCTGGACTACACCGGCGAGTCGCCGGACCCGGAGCGCCCGCTCTCCGGCCTGGAGTACCTCTACCTGTGGGTGGACATCCCTGCGGGGCAGACCGACACGGAGGTGGCCTTGCCCACGGTCAAGGACCAGGTGACCGAGCAGGAGGAGTCCGTCCGCTTCCAGTTGACCGACGACAACGGTGAACCGCAGGACGACGGACCGGAGTTGACGGGCACGGTGCTCGACACGCCCTGACTTCCCCGGCACTCACCCACACAGTGTCGACACTATCGCGAATGTCGAACGTTCCACCTCTTGACCTCGCCATAGTGTCGACACTAGGAAGGGAGGGCGAGCCGCGCCGCGGTCTCGTACGACTGCCTCTACGAGGAGGTCCACGTGACCGGCAGGCTCTCCGGCAAAGTCGCACTCGTCACCGGCGCGGGCGCCGGGATCGGCCAGGGATGCGCCCTGCTCTTCGCCGAGCAGGGCGCGACCGTCGTCGGCTGCGACATCGACCCGGCCGCGGCCGGGCGGACGCGCAAGCTGGCCGCGGACAGGGGGCTGGAACTCGAGGTACTCGCCCCCTTCGACATGACGCGCCCCGCCGACGCCCGGCGCTTCGCGGACGAGGCGTACGCACGGCACGGACGCGTCGACGTTCTCGTGACCGCCGGCGCCATCGCCCCGCACATGGCGAGTGCGGCGGACATGGACTTCGAGGAGCAGTGGACGCCGACGATGCGGGGCGAGGTCGACGTCGTCTTCCTGCCCGTGCAGGCCGCCTGGCCGCACCTGGTGGCGTCCGGCGGCGGCTCCATCATCAACTTCGCCTCGGTGAACGCCTTCCGGGGCAGCGGAACCTTCGGGATGGTCGCGCACTGCGCGGGCAAGTCGGCCGTGCTCGGACTGACCCGTCAACTCGCCGCGGAGGGCGGTGCGTCGGGCATCCGCGCCAACACCATCTCGCCCGGCATGGTCCGCACGCCCGCCACCGAGTCGGCCGGGGCCCACGAGGGCGCGGCCCGCGAGGCGCTGCTCGCCCGTATCCCGCTGGGCCGGGTCGGCACACCCGAGGACATCGCGTGGTGCGCGGTCTATCTGGCGTCGGAGGAGTCGGCGTGGGTGACGGGCGGCAACTTCCCCGTGGACGGCGGGGTGCTGGCCAAGTGAGCACCCGGGTCGGGCGGATCAGGACTCCGTGCGTCGCTTCCGGGGCGGTTTGGCGGAGCGTGCCGCGTCCTGCTCCAGTTGCTCCTCCACCGCGCGCAGCGCCCGCACCGTCGCCCCGGCGATCAGGGCCGACGCCAGCTCCCCGTCCCGCTCCTCGCAGGCCTGGAGCAGCCGTTCCTGGTCGTCGATGCTGTAGGCCAGGCGGCCGGCGCGAGTCAGGCTCAGGTGGCGCAACATCAGGGTGCGCAGAGCCAGCGAGTCCAGGATCTGTTTCAGGGTGGCGTTGCCGACGATCTCGGTCATCCGCTCCTGGAGCAGTACATGGCTCCAGAAGTACGCGTCCACGTCATCGTCGTCGGCGAGCTTGCGCATCTTCTCGACCCGGGTGCGCAGTTCGGTCAGTTCCTCGTCGGTGGCGCGGTCGACCAGCAGGCCCGCGAGCATCGACAGGAGCTGTCGGCGCACCTGGTAGATGTCGCGGATGTCCTGGAGGGAGGGCGCGGCGACACGGGGCCGGCGCCGGGCCTTCATCTCGACCAGGCCCTCCTGTTCGAGGAGCATCAGCGCCTCGCGCACGGGCGTGCGGCTGGTGTCGAAGCGGCGTGACAACTCGACGCTGTTGAGGTCCTGCCCCGGTTCCAGACGCCCTTCGATGATGCCCGCGCCGACCCATTCGGCGATCTGCGCGACCAACGGTTCACGCCGGTCCCGCAGGCGCAGGAGGCGCTCCAGCACGAGGTGCGTGTCCTGATCGGTCATGCGGCGATTCTCCCTGCCTGGTCCGGGCTCACAGCCCGTTCAACGGTGTCGACACTATCTCATCCCGGGACAGTCCTTCATGGGCGTCCCGGCCCACCTGTCGACAGACAGTCCCGTCTGCCGACGTACCACCACACCCCTATCAGGAGGATCCATGAACGCAGACCGCACAGCTCCGGCCCTCAGCAGACGAGCCGTGGTCGGCGGTGCCGCTCTCGCCGCCCTGACCGCCACCGGTGCCGCTCAGGGCACGGCGCATGCCGCGTCGGCCGCGCCCCATGGGCAGGAGCCGTGGGAGCCGGTTCCGGTGCCCGAGCAAGTGCCGGTGACCGAGTACCAGGTTCCCGTGTCCGGCGGCGGCAGCCTGTGGTGCTGGGACACCGGCGGCACCGGCGAGCCGGTCGTGCTGCTGCACCCGGGGTCCGGCAGCGGCGAGAGCTGGCCCTACCAGCAGCCGGTGCTGGCGGGCGCGGGCTTCCGGGTCATCGGCTACTCACGGCGGGGCGCGTTCGGCTCGGTGGCCGGCACCAGGGCGGAGGCCGACACGGCCACCGGAGACCTCAACACCCTCGCCGACCATCTGGGCCTGGACACCTTCCATCTGTCCGGCTCGGCGGCGGGCGGCCCGGTGGCGATCGACTACGCCCTGTCGTACCCGGACCGGCTGCGCAGCCTGACCGTCTCCGGCAGCATCATGGGCATCCAGGACGCCGAGTACCTGGAGCTGACGGAGGCGCTGCAGCCGGATCCGTTCGGCGACATGCCCGTCGACTTCAAGGAACTGGGCCCCTCCTATCGCGGTGGCGACCGGGACGGGGTGGCGGCCTGGCTGGAGATCAACGCCCGCGCCAGGACGTCGGACGCGTTCGCGCAGTCCCTGGCCCACCAGATCACCTGGGCGGCGCTGGAGACTCTGGCCCTTCCCGTCCAACTCATCACCGGTGACTCCGACTTGTACAGCCCGCCGTCGACCATGCGCCTCAACGCCCAGCACCTGCGGGACGTGCAGACCCATATCGTCGACGAGGCGGGCCACAACCCGCACTGGGAGCAGCCCCGTGCGTGGAACCGCCTGCTGATCGCTTTCCTGAGGCGGCACGGCGGTCACCGGGCCTAGCCCCTGTCGCCCCCTGTCGTCACACGTCCAGAGCGACCAGGAAGCGGGACACCATGTTGTACGCCGCCACGGTCGCCGTCAGCTCGACGAGTTCCGTGTGGCTGAAGTCGGCGCGCAGGGCGTCGAACAGCTCCTCCGGAACCTGGATGTCGCGGGTCATCGTGTCGGTGTACGCGATGACCCGCTTCCGGCGTGGATCGAGGTCCGGCCGATCTCGGCGCAGCTCCGCCAGGTCCGCGTCGGTGACTCCGGCCCGGCGCGCTTCGGGTTCGTGCGCCGTCCACTCGTACTCGGCGCCGTTGAGCACGGCGATCCTCAGGATCACCAACTCCCGTAGGTCGGCCGGGAGTTCCATACGGCCGCGAACCGCGCCGAGCAGGCTGTTCCAGCCGTCGGCAAGTTGTGGGCTGTGCAGCAGCATGCGGTCGAGCGGGCGCAGGGTCCCGCCGCGGCGCTCGCGGATGCGGTGGGCGATCTCGCCGGTGCCGTCGGTGTCGGGGAGTCTTGCCACGAGGGTCCTTTCACAGAGGCGTGGACAACGGGTCACAGGGGGCGTGGGCAACGGGTCACAGGGGGCGTGGGCAACGGGCCAGCAGCCGCATCGCGTCGAGCCGCTCGACCGTACCGGGGTGCACGGTGTCCCCGAAGACCATGACCTCGGTGCCGGTGAAGCCGGACCAGGCGGGCAGCGCACCCCCGTTCGGGTCGCCCGTCTCGACGAAGCGGGCCCAGGCGTTGGCCATGGTGTGGGCGAGGGCGTGGTCGGTCTCGGTCCAGGGCCACGGTCGGCAGTCCAAGGTGTCCAGGGCGTAAGGGAGTTCGGCGGTGTGGTGGACGCCGTAGCCCGGGAGGCCGTCGCGCGGGGGCGTGAGGTCGAGGCCCGTCGGTAGTGGCGGTGTGCGCTCGAAGCGGTACATCCAGGTGGGTGCCCGGTCGTGGTGGGCCGTCGCCCAGTGCCAGACGGGGTAGGTGAACCGGCTCTCTCCGGTGAACCGCCGTGCCGTGCGCCGGGCTTGGTCCGTGTCACGCACGGGGTACAGCTCGTCGGTGCCGGGCTCCACCGGCAGCTTCCGCAGGGCGTCCAGGGAGGCGTACACGGACCCCTCGTCGAGGTTGCTGCCGACCAGGAGCGGTACGGCGTGCTGGCGGCCGGCCGTGAACACGTCGTCGCTCGGCTCGGTGAGGACACGTGCGTCGACGACCGGCCCGAAGTGCCCCTTGAGGACCAGCTCCACCCCGTCGAGGCGCCGCAGCCCGTCGATGTCCCGGTCGCCGAACTCCTCGGCCCAGCACAGCCCTTGCTTCTGCGCGACGCCCTGCCCGACGAGGGGACCCTCGGCGCGCCCCACTCCGGAGGCGCTCTGCGCGAGGGCCGCGTGGAAGAGGTCCCGGGCCGCGTCCGACGCCATGAGGTGGCAGATGTGGGCGGCCCCGGCGGAGTTGCCCGCGAGTGTCACGCGGTCCGGGTCGCCGCCGAAGGAAGCGATGTTCTCCCGTACCCAGGTCAGGGCGGCGACGATGTCGAGCAGCCCGTAGTTCCCGCTGGCGCCCAGGTCGTCCTCGGCGGCGAGTCCGGGGTGGGCGAGGAAACCGAGGGCGCCGAGCCGGTGGTTGAGGGTGACGACGACGAGACCGCGTCGGGCCATGGCGCGCCCGTCGTGGATCTCCTGTCCGCCGTGGCCGTAGCGGTTGCCGCCGCCGTGGATCCAGACCATGACCGGCAGTCCTGCCGCGCCGCTCGGCTCGGGTGTCCACACATTGAGATAGAGGCAGTCCTCGCTCATCGTCAGGGCCCGCTGGTCGGCGAAGTTGGTGTGGTACATGATCGAGTCGCGGGGCGGCTGCGGTTGCAGGGGCGCGGGCCCGAACTCGTAGGCGCGACGCTCCCCCTCCCAGGGCCGGACGGGCCGGGGCGGTCGCCAGCGCAGGTCGCCGACGGGTGGCTCGGCGAAGGGGATGCCCCTGAAGGCGGCCACGCCCGCCTCCCACTCCCCCGCGAGCCGCCCGCCCGCGCCGCGCACTCGGATCACGCCGGGGCCTTGTGGAGCGAGCCGTCCTTCATGACGGCCGTCAGCCGGTCGCGGTCCTGGAGGATGCCGATCTCCTCCAATGGTTCCCCGTCGACGAGGACGAGGTCGGCGAGGAACCCCTCCCGGATCAGCCCGAGTTCCTCGCCCATGCCCATCACCTGGCCGCCGTACATGGTCGCCGCCCGCAGGGCCTCGGTCGGGGTGAAGCCGAACCAGTCGACGAACAGTTCGAGGTCGCGCAGATTGCGCCCGACCGGGTTCCAGGCGAAGCCGTAGTCGCCGCCGGGGACGACGCGCACGCCGCGCCGGACGAGTTCGGGCACGACCTGCCGTACGGCCTTCGCGGTCGCCTCGACCTCCATGCCGGGCTCGGGTTCGCTGCCGGCCTCGTGGAGGTTGGCGTGGATGATCCCGGGGGTGGGTGCGACGAACAGGTGGTCGCGGGCGGCTTCGAGGAGGTCGAGGGCCTCCTCGTCGGCGAAGGTGCAGTGGTAGACGGCGCGGATGCCGTGGCGTACGGCCATCTTCACGGACTCGGCGGCGTGGGCGTGCGCGGTGAGCCAGACGCCGTGTTTGCCGGCGGCGTGCGCGGCGGCGGCGACCTCCTCGTCCGTGAACTGCACGATCCGCGAGGTGCCCTGGACCACCGCGCTCTCGCCGGAGAGCGACAACTTGACGATGTCGACGCCGAGTTCGGCCATGTCGGTGACGAAGCGGGAGACCGACTCGGGGTCGGACGCGCGACCGTCGACGCCCGGGAAGTCGTACACACCGGGTTCGACCATGCCCGCGCTGCCCTCCCAGGAGGCCGCCTTCAGTCGGGGGCCGGGCATCCAGCCCTCGGCGAAGGCCTTGCGGGCGGCGGTCTCCGTGCGGGGTAGCCGATTGCCGCCGGAGTAGGCGCTGGTGATGCCGTGGTCGAGCAGGACGCGGCCGGCGTGCGCGACGAGCAGGGCTTTCTCCTCGTCGGGTTCGTTGCGGCGCGGGGAGCGGTGTTCGACGGTGGAGCCGAAGCCGAGGTGGGCGTGGGCGTCGACGAGGCCGGGCAGGAGGGTGCCGCCCCTGCCGTCGATCACCCGGGCCTCGGTGCGCAGGTCGCGGGGGACGCGGTCGGCGACCACGGTGACGCGGTTACCCTCCACGAGGACCTCGGCGGGGAAGGGGTCGCGTCCGGTGCCGTCGAAGACCTGGACGTCGGTGAAGAGGATGCGGGTCACGACTTCTCCTCGATTAACTGTCGACACTCAGCCTGCCCAACACGCCTCTGACCGTCAATGGATGCGCAAAGTGTGGACATGAATCGCATCCGTGATTACGGTCCCGGTAGAGGCTCCGGCCCCCGGGATTCGGTTCGCATCCACCCGGGGGCCGGTTCACGCCTCCGTCACGCCACGGTCAGCGTCAGTGCGCCGGTGTAGGACGATCCCGCCGCGATCTCCGTCGCCGTGCCGTCGACCGTCAACGTCACGGTCTTCCCGCTCGGTGCCCGCACCGCCGCGTCGGACGCCAGCGTCAGCGCGGACAGGTACGACGTTCCGGTGACCGTCCAGTTCGTGCCGCTGCCCAGGGTCACGATGACGCCGTTGTTGACGACCGCGCTCGGGGTGTTGGTGACCTCGCTGATCTCTCGGTACTCCGCCGAGGTGATCGTGGAGACGTTGTGCTTGGCGGTCGATGCCGAAAGGACGCCCTCGACCGTGGAGTTGGTGAAGGAGAGGACCAGGTTCTGGCCCTGGAGGCTCGCGTTGCCGCCGCCCCGCACCGAGTTGTAGAAGTCGCCCGTCAGCTCGATGTCCGTGAAGGTGGCCTTCGCGTCGGTGGACTGGGCGGATGTGGTGACCCAGCTGGACGACTTGGTCGGGGACCCGGTGGGCTCGGTGTACGTGCCGATCGTCTCGGTCTTCCAGGGCTTGCCCGACACCGAGACGCTGCTGGGCCGGTCGGTGTCCATGAGTTGGAAGACGATCCCGTTGCCCGGGTTGATCGTGGCCCCGTCGGAGCCGTCCACGGTGACGGAGCCCGCCACCGCCTTGCACATGAAGGCCGTCTCGCCGGTGTTGACCTGTGTGCCGCCGTCGATGGTGACGGACCCGGCCGCGTACCAAAGGACCATGAAACGGCCGGCGCCCACGACGCTCGACCGCACCGGCAGCTTGTCCAACTCGGCGGTGGTGAGCCCGAGTTCCAGCGACTCGTTGAGGGCGGCGACCGCGTCCTTCGTGCTGTCGCCGTAGTGGGCCGACGCGCCCCAGTGGATGAGGGCGTAGTCGCCGACGTCGAAGGTGCAGCCGAGGAAGTGCTCGGTGACGTTGCCGATGGCGTACGAGCCGTAGCCCTCGCCGCCGGTGTTGGCGATGGTGCTGTTGATGGCGGTGAGGGTGCAGTAGCTGCCGCCGTCGACCGAGAGGACGCCCCACTTCTCGGAGGAGATCGTGGAGTTGATGTACGACGCCTTGGTACTCGCGCCGAGCAGGTTGGTGGTGCGGACGTTGCCGGACAGGCCCAGCATCCACGGCACGGTGATCATGTAGCGGGTGTCGCCGGTGCCCGCGCTCGGGTACTCGTCGGGGACCGTGCCGTCCGCGCAGTGCAGGGTGGAGTTCTTGACGACGACGTTGGCGGTGGCGTCGGCGATGACCGCGGTGCGGACCACGCCCACGTTGCTGATGGTGGCGCCGTCGAGGACGAGCGTGGTGCCCGCTCCGGTGCCGACGACGGAGGCCCCGTAGCCGATGAAGTCGCAGCGACCGTTGCCGTCGAAGGCGATCTTCGGGTCGGTGAGGGTGTAGCTGCCGCCGCCGGTGACGTAGACGCCGTTGAACGCCTCGCCGTTGGACAGGAGTTGGATGTTCGAGGCGGCGGTGTCGGTGACCGTGCCGCCGCGTACGTCGGAGGGGACCGACTTGGCCTCGTCGACCCCGTCGGCGTCGACGTAGATCGCCTGCCGGAAGGGGAAGGTGAGGTCGCTGTAGGCGAGGTCGGTGGCCTCGGCGACGTTGAGGGTGATCGTGCCGTTGTAGGTGCCGGCGGCGATCGCGGTGGCCGCGCCGCCGTAGCCGTCGGTGAGTTCGGCGAGCTGGGAGCCGGTCTCCACGCCGTTGACGGTGAGCGTGAGGCTGTAGCCGTCGGGGACGGTGATGACGCCGCCCTCCTCGATGATGAGGCAGCTCGCGGTCGTCGTCTCGGTCAGCTCCAGGGTCTCCCCTGCGGCGACCTCGATGCAGGCGGCCTTCTTCACGCCCTTCCTGGACGCGGCGTGCGCGGTCGCGGGGGCGACGAGCGTCGGGGCCAGGGCGGCGGTGACCGCCACGAGGAGGGCGCGGGGGCGGGCCCGGTAGGTGACCTCGTGGTCCAACGCACTGCTTCTGCTGGGCACTGTGAACTCCTTTGTCTTCCAGTGTTTTCGGGCAGGGTCGACCGACGTGGGGGCGTCGGCCCGGGACGGTGTGGTGAAGAAGGCGGTGTGGTGAGGAGAGTTCAGGGGGGAGCGCGTCAGGCGGGCGCCCCTCGGTCGATCAGCTCGATCAGGTTCCCGAACGGGTCGGACACGAAGGCCATCCGGGCGCCGGGACGAGGTGCGGCCCGCGGGGTCATCCGGATCCCCGCGCCCGCCGTCACGAGCCGGTCGAACTCGGCGTCGACCTGCTCGGGGGTGTCGACACTCACGCACAAGTGGCCGTAGCCGAGCGTGGCCGCCGCCTCCAGCGGGTCGGCGGCCGTGAGGCCGGCTGTAGCGCAGGGGCGGTGGAGCAACTCGATCCGGTAGCCGGTGGGGTGACGGAGCATCACACCGCTGAGGTCGGTGCCGGGCACCTCGAAGGTCGACTCCGTCGTCAGCCCTAGCGCCACGCCGTACCAGGCCGTCGCCGCCTCCAGGTCCGACACGGAGAGGCCCACATGGTCGAAGCGGGCTGTCACTTGCGTACCACTTCCGCGTCCTGCGGCGCCGTCGGCGGGGGTTCGGCCGGCTTCGGGTTGTCCGCCGCCCGTTCACCGCGGATCTGTGCCAGCACGCTCGTGCGCAGTTCGGCGAAGCGAGGGTCGGCCCGGGTCGTCAGCTGGTCGCGGTCGGTGCCGAGCGGGACGGTGAGCGTGTCCAGGACGGCCGTCGGTTTCCCGCCGAGGACGATGACCCGGTCGCCGAGATAGACGGCCTCGTCGATGTCGTGGGTGACCACGACCACCGTGATGCCGAGCCGTCGGCGCAGCTCCAGGGTCAGGTCCTCCAGGTCGAAGCGGGACTGGGCGTCCACCGATCCGAAGGGCTCGTCCATCAGCAGCACGGGGGCGTCGTAGGCGAGGCCGCGCGCGATGGCCACCCGCTGCTGCATACCGCCGGAGAGCTGCCACGGGTACTTCTCGCCGACGTCCACCAGCCCGACCGCCTCCAGGCAGTCCAGCGCGCGCCGCTTGCGCTCGGCCTTCCGCACGCCCCGGCCCTGGAGCGGGAACGCCACGTTGTCCCACACCCGCAGCCAGGGCAGCAGCGAGCCGCGGTAGTCCTGGGAGACGACGGCGATGTCGGCGTGCGGTTCGGTCAACCGCTGTTCCCCGTAGCGCACTTGGCCCGAGGTGGGCCTGGCCAGTCCGGCGAGACAGCGTAACAGCGTCGTCTTGCCCGCGCCGGACGGGCCGACGACGCACACGGACTCCCCCGGGTCCACCCGCAGGGACAGTCGGTCGAGGACACGGTGCTCCTGCGGCCCCTGTCCGAAGGTCATGCAGAGGTCCTCGACGTACAGGCTGGATCCGCGTGTCATACGACGACTCCGTTGCTCTTGATGCTCTCGGTGCTGTCGGTCCGTGCCGAGGGGCCTGGGACTGGACGGGGCGACCGGATGCGGGGCGCGCGCTGGTGGTACCAGCCCAGGAGGCGGTGCTCGACGAGCAGGAGCAGCACGCTCAGGCCGTACCCGAGGATGCCGATCAGGATGGTGCCGGCCCAGGTCTCGGCCACGTGGAAGCTCGAACCGCTCTGCAGGATGAAGTTGCCGAGGCCCACCGGCGATCCGTAGATCTCGCTGACGACCATGAGGACGACGGCGATGGACAGGGCGACCCGGATGCCCGCGAGGATCTGCGGCAGGGCGCCGGGCAGGACGACCCGGCGCATCCGCAGAGTCCAGGGGATGCGGTAGCCGCGGGCTGTCTCGTGCACGGCCGGGCTGATCGACTGCACACCGCTGATCGTGTTGAGCAGGATCGGCCATACCGATCCCAGGAAGATCAGGAAGATCTTCGGTCCGGAGCCGATGCCCAGGGTGAGGATGATGACGGGCACGAAGCCCACGGTGGGGGTCGCGCGGGCGAAGTCGAGCAGCGGGCCGGTCGCCAGGCGCAGGGTGCGTACCTCGCCGATGACGAGTCCGGCGCCCACGCCCACGATCGTGGCGAGTGCCAGACCGAGGAGGATGTTGCGCAGGCTGAACAGCAGGTCCCCGAAAAGTCCGCCGTGCAGCAGCTCGTCCCACAGGGTGGTGAGGACCTCGGTCAGCGGCGGAAAGTAGAAGCTGGTGCTGCCCGCTGTCGACACCAGCAGGACCACGAACACCAGGACAGGCAGCCACAGTTGACGCAGGACGGGTTTCCAGGGCACTCGGCTACTCCTTTCCTGCCTGCACGGGCGGACGCCAGCGCAGCAGCCGGTGCTCGGCGAACTGCGCGAGCAGGTTGATCGTGTACCCGATGGCCCCGGCGGTCAGGATGTACGCGTAGGCCCGCGCGGAGGCACCACCTTGCTGCGAGTCCATGATCATGTGGCCGATGCCGGGCAGCGTGGTGAGCACTTCGACCCCGATGGACACCAGCACCGAGGTCGTCGCCGCCAGTCGCAGACCCGTCATGATCGACGGGACGGCGGCCGGCAGGACCACCCGGCGCAGGCGCAGCAGGCGCGGAATGCGGTAGCCGTGCACGGTCTCCAGCACGGCCTGGCTCACGCTGCGTGCTCCGTACTGGGCCTGGAGCAGCACCGGGAAGACGCAGGCGATGAAGACGACCGTCGCCTTCATGCCCGGGGTCGAACCGAGGACGAGCAGGAACACCGGCAGCAGGGCGATCACCGGGAAGGACCTCAGCACCTCCATCAGCAGCCGGGAGGACTCCTCGGCCGCCGCGTACACACCGGTCAGCAGGCCGACCGGGATGCCCACCGCCATCGCCACGAGCAGTCCGGTCACGGCGCCCCGCAGGGTCTCCCCCACCGCCTGCCAGAACGCACCGCTGCCGAGGAGGTCGCCGAGTGCGCCGGCCACGGAAACCGGCCCCGGGAGCGCGGTAGAACTGACCACGCCCACTGCCGCGATCAGCGCCCACAGCAGCAACACGGCGACGAACGCGCCGAGTTGCAGCAGTCGGACCTTGGCCATCGCTACTCCCCGGCCGTGGTCGGGGCCTGGTCCCAGTAGAGGGCGTCGTCCTTGGGCTCGTTGTCGAGCAGGTCGAACTCGTGCATCTTCGTGATGACGGTGCGCATGACGGTGGTGTTGAGGGTCTTGTCGTAGTAGTTGGTGTCGTGCGCGTCGATGAACTCGGCGGGGACCTCGGTGTACTTCTTGTCGATCGCCTTGACGGCCGCGGGGTTCTCGTTGGCGTACGTGATGGCCTTGGCGACCGCGTCGATGAACTTCTTCGCCGCGGCGCTGTTCTTCGACAGGTACTCCTCGCTGGAGAACAGCAGGCCCTGGACCATGCCGGGCACGTCGTTCATGCCGTTGCCTATGGAGCGCAGTCCGCTGTCCTTGCCGGCGAAGTAGAAGGGCCCGAAGGAGAAGATCGCGTCCGTCTTGCCGGAGGTGGCGGCGTCGGTGAGCGAAGTCGTGGGCAGGGCAACGAACTTGACCTTGCTCGGGTCGCCGCCGTCCTTCTGCACCAGGTACTCGCAGATGAACTGGATGGTCCCGCCGAGCGCGGAGATGCCGACTGTCTTGCCCTCCAGGTCGGAGAACGACGCGATCGAGCTGTCCTTCTTGACCAACAGCCCGTCGGTGGGGTCGGTCTTCGTCGTCGCCGACTGAAGACCGGTCACGATCCGCAGGGGCATCTCCTGGGCGGCGCTCTTGAGGAAACCGGAGCTGTCCGTCATCGCGAACTGGGCCTCGCCGTTGAGGACGGACGGCGCGTTCTGCGAGGTGTCCTGGGCGCCGGCCTTGATGGTGACGTCGAGGCCCGCGTCCTTGAAGTAGCCCTGCTGCTCGGCGATGTAGAGCGGTTCGAAGATGGCGCCGTTGGAGCGCAGGACGGTGATCTTTGCCTTGCCGTCGGAGGTCGTGGCGGTGGCCGAGTCGCCTCCGCAGCCGGTGACCGTGAGGGATCCGGTGACGGCCAGGGCGGACAGCAGGATGAGGGCGCGACGCCGCGGGGTTCTCGAGGTCTGCATGGAACGGCTCTCCTTTGAGCTTTCCGAGTACGGGCTAGTTCGTCCGCGCGTGTGCCGCGGCGGCGTAGACGGTCGTGGATTCCCGAGGGGTCATGTACGTCCGGAACAGCCCCTCGGGGTCGTACACGGCCCGGATCCTCTCCAGGCGCGCGGCGTTGGCGGGGCTGAGCCCGTAGTCGAAGCGGTCGGCGAGGTTGTTGTCGGAGAACTGCAGGCCCTTCGACAGGTGCTGGATGGCGGCCAGTTCGCCGTGCGCCCAGCGTTCGTGGGCGAGGTCCTCGGCGGGATCGGTCCAGCCCGCGTTGGGCGAGAGGTACGCCTTGGCCTGACTGGACCAGCAGGCGTTCGCGCGCTCCGGGAATCCGCCCCAGAGCATCCACAGGACATGGCTGGTGGTGTCCGGGATCGAGTCGAACAGGGGCCGCGCCGCCTCCAGGATCTTCTCGACCGGCCCGTCGGCCCAGATCCCGTCGAGCGCCCAGCGCATGCGGGCCGGGGTCATCCTGTCGGCGTAGCCGTACAGTTCGGCCATGTCGGTCTCCTGCGCGACCACCGCGCGCAGCGCGTGTTCCCGGAAGGGCGCCTCCTCCAGCAGGGCGAGCGGGTTGCCGTCGCTCTCGCAGAAGGCGGTGGCGGTGACGGAGACGGTCTTGCGGTCGAGCCCGGGAGTGCTGTGCTTTTCTGGGGGCAAGCCCCCAGACCCCCACCCGACCTTCGCAGAGAACTCGACCTCGGGCGCCAGCCGTTCGAGGGTGTCGTACGACCATCCGAGCACCTCGTCCCGCAGGTCGAGCGGGTAGCTGTGCACGGTCCGCAGGATGCGGCGGGGCAGGTCGTGCAGGGCGAGGTGGAAGCGGGTGACGACGCCGAAGAAGCCGGGGCCACTTCCTCGGGCCGCCCAGAGCAGGTCGGGGTGGTTGTCGTCGGTGGCGTGGACCAGGGGGCCGTCGGCGAGGACGACGTCGATGGCTTCGATGCTCAGACAGGCGGGGCCGAGGCGGCGCGAGTTCCAGCCGTACCCGCCGCCCAGGATGAAGCCGCCGATTCCGACGGTGGGCGCGTGTCCGGTGGGGAAGAACAGTCCGTACGGGGCGAGTTGTTCGAGCAGCGCAGGCCCCGTGGCCGCGGGTTGCACGGAGGCGGTGCACGCCACGGGGTCGACGGTGACGTCGTTCAGCCGTGAGAGGTCGAGGAGCATGCCGCCGTCCCGCACTCCGTTGCCGACCCAGCTGTGGCCGCCGGAGCGGATCCCGACCGGCAGTCCTTGGCGGTGGGCGAGCCGTACGGCGGCCACGACGTCCCGCTCGTTCTCGGCGAGCACGATGACGTCGGGGTACCGGTCGGGCTTGCGCTCGTTCCAGACGGCGTCGAGGCGTGCCGGTTCGTATGCCTCGTCGCCGCGCCGGAGGAGCTTGTCCTGGGACAGCTCAGGCATGGCCGTTCTCCTCACGCGGGGTTCGAGTCGGGACACTACTGTCGACACTTTCGGCCTTCAAGGGATGTGACAGCGAAATAATTGCCACCTCTGCCGACACTAGTGAGTTCATGGGTAATCCTCGACAAGTCGACGGGTTCTCTCAGGGAATTGACGGGAAGCCGAAGAGCTCGGCCGGGTTGTCGACCATGAGTCTTCGCAGGTGCCCCGGGTCGGGCGCGATGCGCTCGACGAGGTCGACGAGCAGCCCGTCATCGGGGGCCTCGCCGGCGATGTTGACGTGCGGATAGTCGGTCCCCCACACCACCCGCTCGGGCGCGTGCGCCACCAGCGCGGCGGCCAGGGCCACGGCGTCGGCGTACGGCGGGCCCTCCCGTGAGATCCGGTCGACGCCACTGACCTTCACCCAGACCCGCCCGCTGTCGATCAGTGCGCGCAGAGCCATCCCGTGACGCCCGTCAGCGAGGTCGACCCGCCCCATGTGGTCGACGACCACCCGCCCGGGCAGGGCGCGTACCACGTCCTTGAGATCGGCGATCTCCTCGCCCCGCACGTGGAGTTGGGCCGCCCAGCCGAGCCCGTCGACGCGTTCGAGCACGGAGTCGATCTCGGCCCGGGAGGGCGGGGTGCGCAGATGCGGCAGGAAGTTGAGCCGGAAGGCCCGTACGCCGGCCCGGTGCAGTTCCTCGATCTCGGCCCTGGTCGTCGTCTCGCCGATCAGCGCCACGCCTCTCAGCCGGCCGCCGCCGAATCTCAGCGCGTCCAGCAGCACGGCGTGGTCGTATCCGTGGCAGGAGGACTGCACGACCACCGCCCGCCCCAGCCCCAAGTGAACGTGCAGGGCGCGGAGTTGTTCCTTCGGCGCGTCGAGCGGGGTGAACGTGCGGTCCGGGGCGTAGGGGAAGACGTCGGCGGGGCCGAGGATGTGACAGTGAGCGTCGCAGCTGCCTGGCGGGAGTACGAGGGACGGGGTGCGCGGGGCGGGATGCGGGGGCGGGCAGCCGGGTGAAGGGGCCGACAGGGCACTCGGCATGGGCGTCAACCGGCCCTCGTCCACGGCGGGTTCAGTCACAGCGCGCCGTCATTCCGCCGTCGACGACGATCTCCGTACCGGTGACGAAGCGGGCCTCGTCGGAGGCGAGGAAGAGCGCCGCGTACGCCGTGTCGCGGCCGTCGCCCATGAAGCCGAGCGGAATGCGGGCCTGCCGCTGGGCCAGCAGCCCGGCCACGTCACCGCCCGCGCGCTGATGGGCGAGGCGGGCCTCGACCATCGGGGTGTGCAGCTGCCCGGGGACGACGGTGTTCACGCGGATGCGGTCGGGCGCGTACTCGACGGCGGTCACCCGGGACAGCTGGATGACCGCCGCCTTGGCGGCCGCGTACCCCACCTGGGCGGCACCCGTCCAGCGCAGCCCGGACGCCGAGGCGGTGTTGACGATGGCGCCCCCACCGCCGCGCCGCATGATGGGGATGACGTGCTTGCAGGCCAGGAAAGCGCTGGTCAGATTGGTGCGCAGCTGGCTCTCCCAGTCCTCGACACTGAGGTCGACCGCGCCGCCCGCGCGGGATCCGCCGACGTTGTTGACGAGGACGTCGATGCGGCCCGCGAGGCGCTCGCACTGGGCGAAGTAGTCCTCGACGGCGGCGGGTTCGGTCACGTCGAGGACCGCCGTGTGCGCGGTGCCGCCCTCGTCCCGGATCTGCTGTGCGGTGATCTCCAGGGACTCCTTGTCCCGGTCGGCCAGGAAGACGGTGGCGCCCTCCCTGGCGAAGATCACGGCGGTGGCGCGGCCGTTGCCCCACCCGGGGCCGACGCTGCCGGCGCCGCCGATGACGGCGAAGCGCCCCGCCAGGCGGCCTGGCCGCTCCTCGGGCACGTCTTGGGTCACGGAGTCTCCCTCGGTCGGGTCCGTTGGGTTGTCGACAGTCTTAGCCAGGTGTCGACAGAAAGTAAATGTCCAAGCCTTAGATGAGAGTTCCCTTGGGTCCTATTGCCAGTAGTGTCGACACGGGGGTTGGATAGGTCGGCAGAGGACGAACCCGCACCGGAGGATGACGCCGATGGACAAGCCGCCCGTGTTCACCCCCGAGGAGGTCGCCCGTTTCCGCGCGGAGCTGGCGGAGCGGCGCGCGCCCGGCGCGTATGAGCCCGGCCGCTGGTCCGTCAGCCCGCTCAACCGCCGTACGGACGTGGTGGGTTCACTGCCCGCGTCGGTGCGGTTGCGGGACGCCACCCTGCGTTCGGTCGAGACACTGCCGGGTGTCGTCGCGTCGGCCGGGGCGAAGGAGGGGTTTCTCCGCCGACTGGTGGGCAGCGGGGTGTCCGAGGTCGTCACGGCGGGGCTCGGCGGACGGGACGTGACAGCGCTCAAGGCCGAGGTGGAGCTGGTCAAGGGCGAGAACTCCGACTGCCGGATCGTGTGCCCGCTGATGCGCTCCACCGAGGACATCGACCGCGCGGCCGCGGCCGGCTACGACGCCGTACAGGTGTGGGTGCAGGGATTCGGCGAAACGTCCTTGATCTACCAGGCCCCGGTCTATCCGCAGGCATGGCGGGGCGAGGAGTGGCGCACCGCCGACACCCCCCGCGACCGGACCGCCGTACTGTCCCGCGCGTCCCGCCTGATCGCCTACGCCCGCGAGTGCGGCCTCGATGTGATCGTGCCGCTGCTGATGGTCTCGTACGCCACCGAGGAGACCCACGAGGAGTCCGTCTCCGTGCTGACCGAGGCGGGTGCGACCGAGCTGACCCTGTTCGACGGGCCCGGCGCGATGACTCCGGAGGCGTACGGGCACCTCGTCCGGCTCACCCGCACCCTGGCCCCGGACGTCGAGGTCGGCCTCCACCCCCACAACACCTTCGGTCTGGCCGTCGGCTGCGCGGTCGCCGCCGTCCGTGCGGGCGCCTCGGCGGTCGAACTGTCCGTCAACGGCTACTGCGGCGGCCCCGGAAACGCCGATCTCGCGGCGACGGCCCTCGCCTTCGAGGCGCTGTACGGGGTGCGTACGGGGATCAGAACCGAGCGTCTCACCGAACTCGCCCGCGCAGGGGCCGCCCTGACGGGATATCAGCCCGCCTGGAACCACCCCGTCACCGGCACGCACGCCTTCTGCTGGGGCGGCATGGATCTCATCACCCAGGAGACCGGCATCGACCCCCTTCTCCACAACTGCCTGGAGCCCGCCCTCGTGGGCAACGCCCGCAAGGTGCCGTTCACCGCGGACAGCGGCCCCTACACGCTGGCCGACAAGCTGGCGGAGGCGGGCATCGAGCTGACCCGGGCCCAGGTGGACGACGTACTCGCCCGGGCGCGGGAGTTGATGGCCAGGGAGGACCGGCTGCCGACGGACGAGGATCTGGCGGCGCTCGCGGCGGAGGTGCGGTGACCGCTCAGGGGGTGAGGGTCACGCGGATGCCGACGGTTCCGTCCAGGCCGCGCCGCAGTCGGCTGCCGAGCAGGGTGAGCCGGCCCATGATGCCGTACTTGCGGACGATGAGCTTGCGGTAGTGGGCGATGGTGGCCGCGTCGGTGATCTCGGCGGTGGCGGGGATCTGGTGACCGGTCGGGTTGCCGCGCAGGTCGCAGGGGCCCACGAGGACGTCGCCGCGTGCCCGGATCCGCTTCACCTTCCAGGAGTCGGCGACCGTCCAGACACCGAGCGTGTCCCCGTCGCGGACCACCCACACCGGGGTGGCGACT
Organism: Streptomyces sp. JLBG701; assembly: GCF_058544905.1. Taxonomy (NCBI): domain Bacteria; kingdom Bacillati; phylum Actinomycetota; class Actinomycetes; order Kitasatosporales; family Streptomycetaceae; genus Streptomyces; species Streptomyces sp. JLBG701. The sequence continues at coordinate 10,471,227 of NZ_CM178588.1, read as the reverse complement.
CCGGTGCCGTTCTTGCGGTAGCTGGTGATCAGCAGGTATTTGCCCGCACCGAGGAGGTCCAGCGAGGTGTTGTCCATGACCGCAGTGTAGGGACCGCGGATCCAATTCTGTCGATCAGTTGTGCCCCTGCGGGATCCTTTAGGTGTGAGCCGGAATCTTGAGCACGGGGTACGGGAAGCGTGGGCGGTGTCCGCGGACACGCTCCTGGAGGTGGCCTGCGACGAGTCGGGGTCGGACGGCGAGAACCTGACCGGCGGCAACACCGATGTGTTCGCGCACGGCAGTGTGCGGATGCCGATCGAGACGGCCGCCGGTTACGTGCAGGAGATCCGTGACCGGATCCGCTCGCCCGCCGAGGAGTACAAGGCGAACCATCTGCTGAGGGAGAAGCACCGGGCGGTGCTGGAGTGGCTGCTGGCACCCTCGGGGCCCCTCCTGGGGCACGCGCATGTGCATCTCGTGGAGAAGACGTTCCTCGTCGTGGACCGGACCGTCGATCTGCTGCTCGACGACGCGGCCGAGGACGCGGCCGTGATCCTGTTCCGCGCGGGGCGGCGGACCTTCGGCGAGGAGGGGTGGCGGGAGTTCCTGGCGAGGGCCAACCAACTGCTGCGCATCCGGAACGACGAGCATCCGGGAGCCCCGGCCGACGCGTTCTTCCGTACGGTCGAGTCCCTGCGCCGCGCGCGTTCCGGTACGGACGTGGCGGCGATTCTCGACCGGCTCGCGGCGAACCGGTCCCGGGCGGAGTCCTATCGGGCGGGCGTCGTCGACACCCCGACCCTGGTCCCGGTCCTCAATCCCCTGCTGCCCGCCGTCGTGCGAACGGCCGCCCTCTGGAGTGCGGGCGGGCATCCGGTCATGCTGGTGCACGACCGGCAGAACATGCTCACCGAGGACCGCATCGCCTGGATCGAGGAGACGGCCCGCGGCGCCGGAATCGACCTCGTCGGGGTGCGCCTGGTGCAGGCCGGACTGGACGCCCGGGTGCAGCTCGCCGACTTCCTCGCCGGCATCGCCCGCAAGGTCGCCTCGGACGAGCTGAACGGGCGCGGCGACCCGGCGCTCACCGCGCTGCTGCGGCCCTACGTCGACGCTGAGTCGGTCTGGGGCGACGAGCACAGCTGGACCCGGCTCGGGCCGCCCACAGATATCGCCGGAGCTGCGGCGAAGGTGAACTCCGCGGTCTAGATTGCCTGTTGAAACCGGACCTCACCGAGCCTTCCAGGAGCTGATCCCGTGACCGACAACCCGGCAGCGTCGCACGAAGCCGCCAAGTCGCTGCGCGACCGCATCAACACCTCCCAACCGCACACGGCCCGGATCTGGAACTACTGGCTCGGCGGCAAGGACAACTACGAGGTCGACCGCGCCGCAGGCGACCAGATCCGCCAACTCCACCCGGGCATAGGCGAGTACGCCCGCGCGGACCGGCTCTTCCTGGGACGCGCCGTGGAACACCTGGTCACCGAGGCCGGGATACGCCAGTTCCTCGACATCGGCACCGGGCTGCCGACCGCCGACAACACGCACGAGGTCGCGCAGCGGTTCGCGCCGGACGCCCGGATCGTCTACGTCGACAACGACCCGCTGGTCCTGGCGCACGCCCGCGCCCTGCTCACCAGCACGCCCGAGGGCCGCACGGACTACCTCGACGAGGACCTGCGCAACGTCGACGCGATCCTCGAACACGCCGCGAAGACCCTGGACTTCACACAGCCGGTGGCGCTGATTCTGCTCGGCGTGGTCATCTTCATCGGCGACGACGAGGACCCGTACGGTCTCGTCAGGCGGCTCGTCGACGCGCTGCCCTCCGGCAGCCACCTGGTGCTGTCGCACACCATCACCAGTCCGGCGATGCCCGACGTGGACGAGGCCGTCAAGTTCTGGAACGAGCACGGCACTCCGAAGCTGACCCAGCGCACCCCCGAGGACGTCTCCCGGTTCTTCGACGGCCTCGAACTCCTGGAGCCCGGTGTCCTGTCCTGCTCGCGCTGGCGCCCCGAGGACACGACCGGGGACGAGCCTGAAGAGGTGGCCATGTTCGGCGGGGTGGCCGTCAAGCGCTGACGGGATCGCCCGTGAGGTGAACGCGAGCGTGCCGGGCCCCGTATGGAGAGAGGGTTCTCGACGACCGGAGAGCCCCGCGGTGTAGAAGCCGCGCTGTTCGGGGTTCGGGAGCCATGCATGAGGCACGCACGACGACGGATGATCCGGCGAGTGACACGGCTGGCGTCCGTCGGCGGACTTCTGCTCGGGGCGCTCATGGTGACGCAGGCGGTGGCGAGCGAGACCCCCGACGCGTCCGGTGTGGTGCGCAGTTCCGCGCAGGAGGCCGCCGACACGGGCACCGGTCTCGTCTCCAAGCTCGGCACGTCCCGTACGGCGGGCAGCTGGATCGACGCCGACGGGCAGCCGGTGGTCGCGGTGACCGACGCGGACGCGGCGGCGCAGGTGAAGAAGGCGGGGGCCGAGGCGAAGGTCGTGGAGTACAGCATGCGCGACCTCAAGTCGGCCGCGTCGACGCTGCGTTCGGCTCCCCGGGTGGCCGGCACGGCGTGGACCCTGGACTACAAGACCAACGAGGTGGTGGTGCAGGCCGACAGCACCGTCTCCGCCGCCGAGTGGGCCCAACTGTCGGCGGTCGCCGAGGACATCGGCGGCTCGGTGCGCATGGAGCGCACGACGGGCACGTTCACGACCCGCATCAACGGGGCGGAGCCGATCCTGTCGACCGCGGGACGCTGTTCGGCCGGCTTCAACGTGACCAACGGGCAGCGTGACTTCATCCTCACGGCGGGGCACTGCGGGCCAGCCGGTTCCGCCTGGTTCGCCGACGGACAGGGCACCCGGCAGGTGGGCACGACGATCAACCAGAGCTTTCCCGGCAACGACTTCTCCCTGGTGCAGTACACGGGTGGCAGCGCGGGCGACGGCGCCGACGTCGTCGCCGTCGGCAACGGCCAGGGGGTCCGGATCACCGGTGCCGCCGATCCGACCGTGGGCCAGCGGGTGTTCCGCAGCGGCAGCACGAGCGGCCTGCGGGACGGTCAGGTGACCGGGCTCAACGCGACGGTGAACTACCCGGAGGGCACGGTCTCCGGGCTGATCGAGACGAACGTCTGCGCCGAACCCGGGGACAGCGGCGGCCCGATGTTCTCGGAGGGGATCGCGCTCGGCGTGACCTCGGGCGGCAGCGGTGACTGCACCGTGGGCGGTACGACGTTCTTCCAGCCGGTGACCAAGGCGCTGGCCACACTGGGCGTTCAGCTGATCGTGTCCGAGCAGGCGGCCGCCGGGCAGCAGAGCGCCTCTCCGACGGCGACGCCGTCCGCGTCGGCCACGAACAGCGCGATCGCCCCCGGTGCCGCGACTCCGGGGTCGTCGGCTGCGGTGTCGGGTACGGACGCGTCGACGCTGCTGACCCGGCTGACGGACCCCAGGAACGTGGGCCCCGGCCTGCTGGTCATCGGAGGCAGTCTGATCGCGCTGGTGGCCACGCGGTACATCCGCGCGGAACAGGACCGCAAGGCCTATCAGCGCTACTACTCGGCGACGTGGGGCTGATGGGATGGACCGGGATCGCGGTCGGCGACGCGCGGTGGGTCAACGAGGCTTTCAGGCGGCCGTGACCTGAGGGGCCGCTGCGGCCCACTCCAGGACGAGCCGCTGGTACTCCTCGCGCTGCTCGCCGCTCAGTGTCCCGCCCGACCGGAGCCACAGGGCCCGGATCTCCTCGTTGACCTCGGCAGCCGATCGCTCGGAAGCAGATTCAACAGTGGTGGACATGGTGTGAAGCATACGGCGCCCGGGGTGAAGGTGACGTGAGTAAACATGTGCGATACCGGACATTCCGGACCGTGTTACTGATCACGTCCATCTGTCAAGGCCTGCCGGGCAGTTCACACCCTGCTCACGCCTCCGCGGCCCCGAGCACCAGCACCTGGATCGCCAACACCGCGGCCCCACGCGCCCAGTCGTGGAAGTCGGAGACCTTCGTCTCCAGGTCGACCGGAGCGGCCAGCGGATGGCGATGCGCCCGCACGGTCTCCGCGACGGCCTTCCCGGCGACGTCGATCAGCCCGACGCCCTCACCGGCGAGCAGGATCTTCTGCGGCATCGCGAAGTTGGCGATCTGCGCGACCAGCGCACCGAGGGCGCGTGCGGCCTCGTCGATGACACGGGAGGACATGGGCTCGCCCGCCGTGGCCAGGGCGAGGATCTCGTCGTAGGGGAGATCGCGGCCGGTGGCGGCGTGGATCTGGTAGCGGATGCTGGGGATGGTCAGCAGGGAGACGGCGCTGCCGCGGGCGCCGTCGGGGGTGAGCGGGCCGTTGGGATTGAGGATCCAGTGCCGCCCGAAGCCGCGGTCCTCCTCGGCGTAGGGCACTCGTTTGCCGCCCAGGACGAGGCCGTAGCCGATGCCCGCGCCGATCGTGAGGACGACGAAGCGGTCCAGGCCACGGCCGGCACCGAACCAGGTCTCGGCCTCGACGAGGGCGGCGACGTCGTTCTCGACGACGACGGGCAGCCCGGTGCGTGCCTCGACGAGTTCGGCGAGGGGGATGTCGCGCCACTGCAGGAACGGGGATTCGCCGACCACGGCACGGTCCTCGACGAGGCCGCCCACGCCGATGCCGATGCCCGCCGGAGCCGGGTGGTCCGCGGCGAGCTCGGCGGTCATCTCGGCCAGCAGGTCGGCGACCGCGACCGGGTCGTGGGTGAGGAGCGGGCGGTCCAGGCGGGCGACGATGTCGCTGCGGAGCGTGGTGACGACGCCGTAGACCATGTCCTCGGTGACCTTGAAGCCGATGAAGGAGCGGGACTCGGCGACGATGTCCAGCGGCTGCGACGGGCGCCCCTGGCGTACTTCCGCCGGGCCGCCGGCCTCGGGGACCTCGACCAGCAGGCCCGACTCGATGAGCGGCTTGGTCAGGCGGGTGAGGCTGCCCTGCGAGAGGGTCAGGCGCCGGGCGAGTTCGGTGCGGGACAGCGGGCCGTGGACGAGCACCTCGATCGCCACCGAGCGTTCGCCCGGGCTCAGCGGCAGCCAGCTCGCGGCAAGTGCGGTCATGAGGCTCAGACTCCCACATGATTTATTCCGACCTGGAAGTAACAAGGTCACCTTAGGGCGAGAATCGCGATTCTCAAAGATGTTCGCACGACTCTTGACGGCTGGATTCTTTCGATACAAAAGTAAGTGCTCCGAGGACGAGTCGCCGTAGACAAGGGAGTCTCCTGATGACCATCGCCTCCAGCAGTCCTCCGTCGAGACGGGAGAGCACGGGTGACGGGCGGCTGGCGGCCGTCTTCATCGCTCCGGCCCTGTTGGGCTTCCTGCTGTTCCTGCTGTGGCCGACGCTGCGGGGCGTCTATCTGAGCTTCACCCGCTTCAATCTGCTGACGCCGGCGGAGTGGGTGGGACTGGACAACTACGACCGGATGATCCACGACCCCATCTTCTGGGACTCGCTCAGGGTCACCGTCGTGTACGTGGTCATCAACATCGGCGTGCAGACGGTCTCGGCGCTCGCCATCGCCGTACTGCTGCAACGCCTCACCCAGTCGTCCGTGCTGCGCGGGATCGTGCTGACGCCGTATCTGATGTCCAACGTCGTCGCCGGCATCGTCTGGCTGTGGATCCTGGACACCCAGCTCGGCATCGGCAACGAGATCATCGCCGGGCTCGGCTTCGACCGCATCCCGTTCCTCGCGGACGAGACGTGGGCGATTCCGACGATCGCCCTGATCAATGTGTGGCGGCACGTCGGCTACACGGCGCTGTTGCTGTTCGCCGGTCTGCAGGCCATCCCGAGCGACATGTACGAGGCCGCGAAGGTGGACGGCGCGGGCGAGTGGCGGATGTTCTGGCGGATCACGCTGCCGCTGCTCAGGCCGGTGCTCGCGGTCGTTCTGATCATGACGGTGATCGGTTCGTTCCAGGTGTTCGACACGGTCGCGGTGACCACCGCGGGCGGCCCGGCGAACGCGACGAACGTCCTGCAGTTCTACATCTACGGCTCGGCCTTCGGACGCTTCCAGTTCGGTTACGCGTCGGCGATGTCCGTGGCCCTGCTGATCGTGCTGAGCGCGATCACCGTTCTGCAGTACCGGCTCACCCGGGCCGGCCAGACGGATCTCGGCTGAGGGAAGGGGACACACCGACATGACTGTCATGACTGGCACGACCGACACGACTGCCGTGGCAAACGCCACGACCGTACGACGCGTGTGGCGCAGGCCTTCCCCCGGGCGGGTCGTGGCCTGGGTGGCGATGGCCTCCATCGTGCTCATCACCCTGCTGCCGTTCTACTGGATCCTGCGGACGGCGCTGTCCACGAACTCGGCGCTCGCCGCGCACCCGGGCGATCCGCTGCCGGTGGATCTGACGACCGGGGGCTTCGAGCGGGCCCTTGGCCTCCAGTCGACCGAGGAGGCGATCGCCCAGGGCGGCTCGGGCGGCGGGCTCAAGTTCTGGCGCTATCTGCTCAATTCGGTGATCGTCTCGACGCTGATCACCGTCTGTCAGATCCTCTTCTCCGCCATGGCCGCGTACGCCTTCGCCCGGCTGAGGTGGCGCGGGCGGGACACGGTGTTCGCTCTGTTCCTCGCCGGCCTGATGGTGCCGACCATCTTCACGCTGCTGCCGAACTTCGTGCTGATCAAGCAACTCGGTCTGGTGGACAACCTGTTGGGCATCGCTCTGCCGACCATGTTCATGACGCCGTTCGCCGTGTTCTTCCTGCGGCAGTTCTTCATGAACGTTCCGCGGGAGGTCGAGGAGGCCGCCCTGCTGGACGGCGCCGGGAAGATCCGGATCTTCTACCGCGTGATGCTGCCGATGGCGTCCACCCCGATCCTCACGCTGGGGGTGCTGACGTACATCACCGCCTGGAACGACTACTTCTGGCCGCTGATGGTGTCCTACAGCGACAGTTCGCGCGTGCTCACCGTGGCCCTGGCCATCTTCCGGGCACAGACCCCGCAGACCGGCTACGACTGGTCGGGCCTGATGGCGGCCACGCTCATCGCCGCGCTCCCGATGCTCGTGCTCTTCGGCTTCTTCGCGCGCCGCATCGTCAGCACCATCAGCTTCACCGGAATCAAGTAAGGGGACGGGGATGCGAGTTCGTATGCGTACGGCCGTGGCTCTCCTGGGGGCGCTGACGCTGTCCCTGGCCACCGGCTGCGCGAACGGCGGTGGAGCCGGGTCGGGCGGGAACACGGTGACGTACTGGCTGTGGGACGCCAACCAGTTGCCCGCGTACCAGGCTTGCGCGAAGGGGTTCGAGAAGCAGAATCCGGGCCTCAAGGTGAAGATCACCCAGATGGGCTGGGCCGACTACTGGACCAAGCTCACCGCGAGCTTCATCGCGGGTACCGAGCCGGACGTCTTCACCGACCACATCCAGAAGTTCGGGCAGTTCGCCGACCTCAACGTGCTCGAACCGCTCGACGACCTGGGCATCGACGACTCCGCCTACCAGCCGGGCCTGGCCGCCAACTGGACTGGCGAGGACGGCCACCGCTACGGCGCGCCCAAGGACTGGGACACCGTCGCCCTCTTCTACAACAAGAAGCTGGCCAAGGAAGCCGGACTCACCGCCGAGCAGCTGAACGGCCTGTCCTGGAACACGCAGGACGGCGGCAGCTTCGAGAAGGCCATCGCCCACCTGACCGTCGACGACCAGGGCAGGCGCGGCGACGAGGAGGGCTTCGACAAGAACAACGTCAAGGTGTACGGCCTCGCAACGGGCGGCGCGGGCGACAGCGACGGCCAGACCACCTGGAGCCCGTTCGCCGCCTCGGCGGGCTGGAGCTACACCGACAAGGCACGCTGGGGCAGCCGGTACCAGTACGACAGCAAGACCTTCCAGTCGGTGATCGACTGGTACTTCGGCCTGGCGAAGAAGGGCTACCTCGCGCCCTTCACCGACTACACGGACGGCGCCAACCCGGCCAACGCCCAGGTCGCCTCCGGCAAGGCGGCGGCCTCCTTCGACGGCGCCTGGATGATCTCCACCTACTACGGCACCAAGGGCCTCGACGTGGGCACCGCCGCCACTCCGGCCGGCCCGACCGGCAAGCGTGCCACCATGATGAACGGCCTCGCCGACTCGGTCACCAAGAACGCCGACAACAAGGCGGGGGCGAAGAAGTGGGTGCGCTACCTGGCCTCGAACGAGTGCCAGAAGACCGTCGGCACCTACGGAATCGTCTTCCCCGCGACCCCGGAGGGCACCGAGGCGGCCGTGGCCGCGTACGAGAAGAAGGGCATCGACGTGTCCGCCTTCACCGAACCGGTCGCCGACAAGAAGGACTTCACAACGTTCTCCTTCCCGATCACCGACTACGCGGCGGACGTGTACGCCCTGATGCGCCCCGCGATGCAGGACGTCTTCGCCAATGACGCCCCGGTGAGCGGCCTGACCCAGACCAACGACCAGATCAACTTCATCCTCGGCCAGTGAAAGGCACACACTCCATGACGTTCTCCCTCGGCATCGTCGGCGCCGGGCAGTTCTCCGGTCAGTTCGCCAAGCTGTTTCTCGCCCACCCGGGCGTCGGCGAGGTGTACGTGACCGACCTTCTGCCCGAGCGTGCGGAGCAACTGGCAGCCGCCGAAGGGTTGTCGGGCACCTTTCCCTCGTACGAAGCGATGCTGGAGTCGAAGGCGGTCGACGCCGTCGCGATCTTCACCCAGCGCTGGACGCACGGGCCCCTGGTGCTCCAGGGCCTGAGCGCCGGCAAGCACGTGTACTCCGCCGTCCCCATGGCGATCAGCACCGACGAGATCGCCGCGATCATCGACGCGGTCAGCGCGACCGGACTGACGTACATGATGGGCGAGACCAGCCAGTACAACCCGGCGACGGTCCACGCCCGCAACCAGATCGCCGAAGGCGCCTTCGGACGGATCTTCTACGCCGAGGGCGACTACGTCCACGACATGGATCTGGGGTTCTACGACGCGTACCAGTACAGCGGCGGCGACAACTGGAAGGCGACCGCCAGCTATCCCCCGCTGCTCTACCCGACGCACTCGGTGGGCGGGGTGCTCGGCGCCTGGCAGACGCACGCGGTGAGCGTGTCGGCGATCGGGGTCGTGGACGAGCGGGGGGACGGCGTCTTCGACAAGGAGCTCAGCCAGTTCGGCAACGACTTCTCCAACGCCACCGCGCTGTTCGAGGTCGCGGGGGGCGGTTCGTTCCGTACGAACGAGTTCCGGCGGGTGGGGTATCCCTCGCAGATCCGGGAGTCGCGTTTCCGGTTCTTCGGCACCGACGCGAGCATGGAGCAGCTCGCCACGGTGGCCTTCTGGCAGGACAAGAAGGGGGTGCAGGACATCAGCGAGCTCCTGGAGCCCAAGCCCACCATGTCTCCTGACGACCCGTCACTCCAGCACATCGCGCCGGAACTTCGGGCCGCCTTCACCTCCGGTTCGGCGCCGGTGCACGACCGGGCGCGGCTGCCGCGGGAGTTCGACAACCTGCACAACGGGCACGAGGGCAGCCATCACTTCCTGGTGGACGACTTCGTCACCGCGGTCAACACGCGCACCCTGCCGTCCGTGAACGCGTGGGTCGCGGCCCGCTACACCCTGCCGGGCATCGTCGCGCACGACTCGGCGCGGCAGGGTGGGGCGCGGTTGGAGATCCCGGACTTCGGGGACGCGCCGGAGGCGTCGGGGGCGGGTGCGGGGCCTACAGGTCTGGCGGGTGTGGTTCGACGGTGATCCGGGCGTCGATCACCGTAGGCCGGCCCGAGGCCAGTGCGGCGTGGAACGCGGTGCCGAATTCGTCGAGTGTGTCGACCCGGTGGCCGTCCACGCCGCACGCGCGCGCGTACGCGGCGAAGTCCGGGTTCCTGTCGTTGAAGACCACCCAGATGACGGGGATGTCGTTCTCCACGGCGGTCAGCAGCTCGAACCCGGACAACGAGTGGCAGCCGCAGCCGACGACGACGGTCCGCTCCGGATGCGCCAGCTTGACGCCGATGGCGCCGTTGGCATGACCTGCCACCGGCCCGAAGGAGCCCGCCTTGCGGAAGTTCTGTCCCTCTTCGAGCTCGACGTAATAGCCGAGCCAGGCCGGTTGGGCTCCCGCGTCGGCGAGGAGAACGCCCTTCGGCGGCAGCAGGCGGCCCATGGCCAGCGCGAGTTCGCCGGGATGGATCTTTCCCTGCACATGGACGATGCGCCGGGCCTCGTAGTCCCGGCCGTCGACCTCGGCCGGCGCCACTTCGCCGACCTTGTTCTCCAGCGCGTCGACGAGCGCCGCCACCGCCCGGCGCGCGTCGGACAGCAGCGCGTAGTCGGGCGTGTAGGCCTTGCGGAACTCGGTCTCCGAGATGTTCACATGGATGAGCAGCTTGTCCTCGAAGAGGTTCTCGCGGAAGTCGAACGTGGCGCGCTGGTTGAGGGAGTTGCCGACGCACAGCACGACCTCGGCCTCCCGGAAGGCCTTCCAGGCACTCGCGTGGCCGCTGTCGGCGAAGACGCCCACGGCGAGCGGATGTCCCTCGGACACGGTGCCCTTGCCGTCCAGTGTGGTGAGCAGGGGGATCTGGAAGCGCTCGATCATCCGCCGGATCTCGGGTCCCGCCCCGCTGCGGACGGCGCCGAAGCCGACGAGCGCCACGATCCGCCTGCCCCGGGCGATCGCCTCCGCGAGGACCGACGCGATCTCCTCGACCTGTGCCGGATCGGGCAGGACGGGGGCGGTGTGGAGTCGCAGCGGACGGAAGTTCTCGACCTGAACGCTTTGTTCGGTCAGGTCGTCGGGTACGTGGATGTGGACAGGGCCGGGCCTGCCGGAGAAGGCGAGGTTCACCGCCGCCTCCAGCACTTCGCAGGTGTCGGCGGCGTCCTCCAGGACAAATGACTCCTTGGTGGTGGCCTTGAACATCGCCTGTGAGTCGGGGGTGCGGTTCAGGCCCGAGGTCTCGTTCAACGCGCCCCAGCCGCGCCACTTCCTGCGTGCGTATCCGGAGACGGCGAGCACCGGGTAGGAGTCGGACAGCGCCACGGCCAGCCCGGAGAACAGGTTGAACGCGCCCGGTCCGGCCGTCGCGCAACACACGCCCAACTGGTCGGTGTACATGGCGTAGCCGCAGGCCATGAACGACGCGGCCTGCTCGTGCCGGGTGATGACCGGCGTGATCCGCGGCGAGTGCTCCAACTCCGCCATCAGACCGGGCGAGTTCTCCCCGGCGCCGCCGAACACCACCCGGACTCCCGCGCCTTCGAGCCCCTTCGCGATGGCTTCGTAGACCCTCACGCGATGACCTCCCTGCCCGGTGATCGGAATGTCCTCACCGTGCCGGAAGGAGTCCGGGATGGTCCTGGGGCGCCAGTCCCGGCGTGATCGGGCAACTCTCCCCCGCGGCCCGGGACATGAGGCACACGCCGACGATCAGGCCTGCTCCCGCTCGCCCTCCGCCGCGGGACCGCGCTCGCCAAGGCCCGCGTCGCGCGCCCGGGCGACCGCCGCGGCGCGGTCGGAGACCTGGAGCTTGTAGAGGATGGCGGACACGTGGTTGCGAACCGTCTTCTCGGCCAGGAAGAGCCGACTTGCGATCTGGTGGTTGCCGCAGCCCACGGCGACCAGCTCCAGCACCTCCCGTTCGCGGTCGGTCAGTTCGGGGAAGACCTGGGCGGCGTAGTCGCGATGTGCCCCGGTGAAGAAGTCCACGATCCGCCGGGCAACGGCCTTGCCGTACACGGCGTCTCCGGCGGCCAGGGTGAGGATGGCCCGGACGATCTCCGTACAGTCGGCGTCCTTGAGGAGGTAACCGCGGGCCCCGGCGCGCAACGCACCGAACAGCGCCTGGTCGTCCTCGTGCATCGTCAGCACCAGTACGCCGATGCCCGGATGCCGGGCCAGCAGGGCACGCGTGGCGGCGGTGCCGTCGAGGCCGGGCATCGCCAGGTCGGTCAGGACGACGTCGGGCACGGTCCGGTCGACGGCCACCAGCAGATCGTCGCCGTTAGCGGCCTCCGCGACGACCTCCACCTCCGCGGTCGTGCCCAGCGCGGCGACCAGACCGTAGCGGTACATGGGGTGGTCGTCGGCGACGACCACCCGGACGACAGGGCCACTGCTCATTGCTTCTCCCCCGAGTCGAGCGACGGCACCCACCAGCGTCCCGCATCCGACGCCCCACGGCCATGCCCCACATCCCGCCGCGGGCCTCGTCCTCAAACGCCGGACGGGCTGAGAGTGCCTGGACCGGCGCTGAAAGCCGACGCCGGGGGACGTGGACCTCCCGCCTCCCGCTCCACCGAAGGGTGCGGGAGGCGCGCCGCGGCAGGTCTCATCCCTGCCTGAGTTGCCGCGCCAACTCGACCGCCTTGTCGGCCTGTACGAGGCCGTACCCGGTCGCGTTGTCCCGTGCCACGCGCGCTACGCCGCCGGTGTCGCTGTTGCTCCTGCCCCTGTCGACGTCTTCGGCGCTGTCTTCGAGGAGGCGGCGCACTTCGGCCGGCGACAGACCGGGAGCGTCCTGCAACAACAACGCACAGACACCGGCCACTTGGGGCGCGGCGGCAGAGGTGCCACTCAGCACCACCCAGCCATCGCCTGCCGAGGTCCCGTCCCCCTCGGGATACGGGTTCTTCGCACGCCGCTGATCGATGTCGGAGCCGGGAGGGGCGGGCAGCAGGATGTAGGTCGCGCCGGGCAGCATCCCCACCAGACCGGACACGTCCGGGACGTCGCGACGCAGGTAGTGGGCGCTGGTGAATCCGCTCGCGTAGTTGGACGCCTCCAGGTCGCCCTGCTCGTTCCTGTACACCCCGCCCACCGCGATGACCTCGGGATGCTGAGCCGGGTACCCGTGCTCGCCGTTGCCCGCCGCGCACACCACCACGATGCCGTCGGCGATCGCGAGCGACACCGACTCCGCCAGCGCCATGTTGATGGCGTGCAGGGGCCGGTACTTGTCCTGGTGCACCAGGCTCATGCTGATGATCTGGGGCTTCGGTGACTGCTGCGCCGCCGTGTTGAACGCGCCGAGCAGGTTGGTGTCCTTGGCTTTCACCATGGTGAAGTCGATGCCCGGCGCCACCGCGAACGCGTTCGCCGACTCGCAGGTGCCGTGACCGTCCTCGTCGACTCCCGGGTCGGCCGCGTCGGGGCCCAGGACGACGTCCCCGCTCCACCCCTGCTCGGCGAAGTACGGCAGTTCTTCCCATCCGGTGTCCACCATCGTCAGGCGGACTCCGGCGCCGGTGATGTTCTGCCCGTGCACCGCTCGCGCCCTCAGATACTCCGCGACCTGGTCGAGCGTGAGGTGGAAGTAGCCGGGTCGCGGAGGGGCGACGGGCCCGGAGACCTTGGAGGCCGGCATCTCCAGTGCCACGCCTTCCAGGAACCGGGCCAGGCGGCCCTTGGGCACGATGAGTCCGGGGCGTTCGGACCCGGCGCTGTCGACGTACGTCCGTGTCGTGCGCAACTGCGCGGCCCCCGGCGGGATGACCTCGCGTTCCTCCGTGATCAGAGACGTCTCGAAGATCTCCTCGTACAGCTCCGGCGGACCTGCGATGTTGATCGTCGCCGGTGCCAGATTGAGGACGGTGAAGCCGGCACTCCTGAGCTCGTCGGCGGCCATCTTCGTCGCCGAGTCCTCCGAGACGAAGTCCTCCGCGGTGGCCACGGTGATGGAGTCGGCTTCGAAGAGGGACGTGCCCCCTTGCGAAGGAGGTGACGCCTGCGCGTACACCAGGTGCGGCAGGCGGTCGTCGATTTTGTACGCCATGGTCATCTACCCCCGATGGATCAGGGCCGGGTCGCCGGTACGGCCAGCGCCACGGTCAGCGGTCCGTCCGTGAACACGAGCCCGGCCTCCGCGAATTCGTTGAGAACGTGCTGCACCCCTTCGACGGACTCCCGCAGCCCCAGCCGCTCCCGCACCGCGGCCGCCGTGACCGGGCGGTCGCAGCAGGCGAGGTAGAGGTCGGCGGCCAGTCCCTCGAAGAGGTAGGTGCCTTCGGTCTCCTTCCGTCTCCTGTCGTGGATCTGTACGTAGTGCGGCGCCTGCCGGTACTCCAGTACGGGCGGATCGGCGCCGCCCTGCCAGGCCTGCCCCCAGTCGGCGACCGCCCGGCGCAGGTCCGTGTAATCGTCGTCCGGGAGTGCCCCCTCGATATCGCCGCGGAAGAAGTAGGCGATCTTGTCGAGGTCCACGGTCGCGGGATAGACGTGGGTGTACGCGGCTTCGGGCCGCAGGCCGTGAAGGATCTTCTCCCGGTCCGAGAAGAGCGGGCTGAAGCGCTCCAGCGTGAGTCGGGCGGCGCTGTCCGGCGGCTTGAGGTGCCGCAGATTCCGCACGGCCACGGCCTGGTCGTGGCAATCCTGACGCGTCTCGCCCGGGAATCCCCACAGGAGGTTCCAGGACACGACGATTCCGTAGTGCTGCGCCCAGCGAAGGAGGTTGATGTTCTGCGCGGCGGTGACACCCTTGCGCATCAGAGCCAGCACCCTGGAACTCAGCGACTCGATGCCGGGCTGGATCTGTAACACACCGGCGTCCGCCAGCAGTTTGAGCTGGGCGCGGGAGAGGTTCGCCTTGACCTCGTAGAAGATCTCGTAGCGTGCGTCGCTTTCCACCAGGGCGGGAAAGAGGGTCCGGAAGTACCGCATGTCGAGGATGTTGTCGACGGCCTCGAAGCGGAAGGTGCGGTATCTGCGGGCCTGGTGCGCGAACTCGCCCAGGACTCGCTTCGCCGACTTGGACCGGAAGTGCATGGTCTCCCCGTTGAGACCGCAGAAGGTGCAGTGGTGCTTCATCCCCCACCAGCAGCCGCGGGCGGTCTCCAGCGGGAGGTACACCGAGCGGGCCGCCGCGCGGCGCAGCAGGCCGAGGTTCTCGGCGCGTTGGAAGTACTCGTCGTAGTCGGGCATCGGCAGGTCGTCGAGCCGTTGGACCAGCGGGGCCGCGGGGCCGGTCACCACCTGTCCCGCCACCCTGCGTGCCAGGCCTGGTACGGCGTCGAGGTCGCCGCCGTCCGCCAGGGCGTTCAGCAGCAGCGGGAAGGCCACGTCCCCCTCCCCGATCACCGCCGCGTCGATGCACTCGACCGTGCGCACCAGTTCCACGCCCATGGAGGAGTCGAAGTTGGCGCCGCCGAACAGGGTGAACAGGTCCGGGTACCGCTCCTTGAGCCGCCGGGCCAGCGCGATGGAGGCCGTGTTCTGCTGGAACGTCGAGGTGAAGCCCACGAGCCGGAACTCGTCCCACGGATACGCGTCGACGAGTGCGTCGAGGTAGGCGGGGACGTCGTGGTGCCTGATGTGCAGGAGGCGGTCGCGCACAGTGGCGGGCGAGATGTCCTGGGCCCGCGCGAGATCCTCGGCGTACAGGTCGAGGAAGCGGTCCTCGGGGTCGGGCGCCGCGGCGCCGAACGCCTCCAGGGAGAACAGCCAGTCCCCCACCAGATGGCCCGACCGGTCGGCCAGCGCACGGTACACGTCCACGCCGAGCCCGAAGGCGAAGTCCAGGTTGGCGTGGAGGGTGCGGGCCGGGAATCCGTGCGCCTCGGCGATGGCGCGGAGCAGACCGATCTGGAGCGAGGGGCGGCGGTCGTCCATGAACGGCATGCACACCAGGAGCACCGGCCAGGCCGCCTGCCTCGCACTACTTGCCGAAGGAGTCGTCATCCGGCGGTTTCTCGTCGTCCCGGTCCTCGGCCGGGCCTCCCTGGTACAGCTCGCTGACCTTGAAGGCCACCAGGGTCTCATCCTCGTTGGAGCCCGGAATGAACCGTGCGTCCGCGGGCCGGCTCGTCGGGATGCGCTGTTCTTCGATGAGCCGCTCGCCTGCCGCGTCGAAGACCAGCTCCAAGGCCCTTCTGTTCTCCACGGTGAAGTGACTCCCCAAGGAACCCAGCTTGTTCGCGAGACGCTGGACTTCCTGCCAATCGACCAGTTCCCGTTCCTGTTCCTGGCTCACGGCTCCCCCTCCGCACTGAATGCGGGGGAGTCTGACGACGGGATACTCTTTCGTCAAGTGCCGCTTTTTTCCTGACGATTCGCCTCCGGATCGTCGCCGAGCCGGGCACGTACCTCGGCGGCCTTGCGGTGGCCGAGCTCTTCCAGCAGCACCGCGGCACGCTGCCACGTCGCCGTGGCCGAGGGGCTGTCACCGGCGGCCTGGTACACGTCGCCGAGGGAGGACAGCGTGTCGGCCTCGTTGTAGCGGTCGCCGGTCTCCCGGTAGATGGCCAGCGCCCGCCGGTAGCTCTCGGCGGACTGGTCGTACTGGCTCAGGCGAAGGTGCACCATGCCGAGGCTGTCCCAGGTGTCGGCCTGGTCGAAGAGGTCTCCCGCCTCTTCCTGAAGCCGCAGCGCCCCTTCGCAGTGGGCGAGTGCCTCCTCGTGCCTGCCCAGTTGGGAGCAGAACCAGCCGACCGCGTTCAGCGCCCGGGCCTGGCCGGTGCGATGCCCGGCGGCCTCGAACAGGCCCAGCGACTTCCACGCGTGATCGAGCGCCTCGCCGTACTGTCCCCGCTGCTCCCCCAGCCACGTGAACGTCCGATGCGCGTGCGCCTGGCCGAGGGGATCGCCGAGCGCCTCGAACAGGTCGAGTGCCTGCCGGATGTGGGTGGCGACGTCCTCATACCGGCTGAGCCGCATGTACGCATAGGCCAGACATCCGTGGCTCACCGCCTGACCGTGGGTACTCCCCGCACGCCGGGCGGCATCCAGCGCGCGCCGGTACACGGTCACGGAGTCGTGCCAGTGCCCACGCCGGTCGAGATAGGACCGCAGGGTCCACGCCAACTGCCAGGCATGAGCGTCGAGTTGGCTGTCCACGGCGAGCTGCTGCACGCCGAGGAGGACGGCGTGTTCCGTCGTGAACCAGGTCAGTGCCTCGTGGTGGTCGGCGAAGTGCTCTCCGGTGACGGGCGGTCCGGAGGGAGGCAGGGTGATGGGGTCGTCCCGGTGCGGGTTGAGGAGCGTGCCTGCCCGGTAGGCGCTGTGCAGGTAGTGGTCGAGCATCCTGCGGACGGCGGCCTGCCGGTCGGGCGGCGGGTCGTGCAGGTGGGCGAGTTCGGCGGCGTAGGCGCGCAGCAGGTCGTGGAAGGTGAAGCGGTTGATCTCGCGCTCCGACAGCAGGTGGCTGCCGGTGAGTTCGGTGAGCAGGGGGCGGGCCCTGACCGGCGGGACTCCGGCCAGGTCGGCCACGGCCAGCGTGCTGATGTCGGGGCCCGGGTGCAGGCCAAGGAGCCGGAACAGCCGGGCGGCCGGTTCGCTGAGCCGCTGGTAGGACCACGAGAACACCCTGCGGACGTTGGTGGCCTCGTCGCCTCCGTCGAGCAGGCTCAACGCCCCGCCCGCGGCGTGCAGTTCCTTGGCGAGCGCGGCCAGGGGGAACTGCGGGTGGGTGGCGGCGCGGGCGGCCACGATGGCGAGGGCCAGCGGCAGGCGGGCACAGGTCGCGATGATGTCGTGCAGCGCGTCGGGGTCGGCGGTCAGCCGCTGGGGACCGATCCGGCGGGCGAGTACGTCCGTGGCCTCGGCGCGGGACATCAGGTCGAGGTTCACCGGCTGGGCGCCGTCGGTGACCACCAGGCCGGTGAGCTGGTTGCGGCTGGTGATGACGCTGAAGCAGTCCGGTGAGCCGGGCAGCAGCGGGCGTACCTGGTCGGAGTCGTGGGCGTTGTCGAGCACGAGGAGCATGCGGCGGTTCGCCAACAGGCTGCGGTACAGGCCCAGTTGTCCCTGGAGGTCGACGGGAATGCGCTGCGGCGGCACGCCCAGGGCGTCCAGGAATCCGCGGATGGCCTCGGCGGGCTTCATCGCGGGACCGCTCGGGTCGAAGCCTCGGAGGTTGACGTAGAGCTGTCCGTCGGGGAAGCGGTCGCGGACGCGGTGGGCCCAGTGCACGGCCAGCGTGGTCTTGCCGACTCCCGCGGTTCCGCCGATCGCGGTGATCACCACCGCGCCGCTGCCGCCGTCCCGTCCACCGCCGTGAGCGAGGGCGTCCAGCTGGGCGAGGGCCTCCTCCCGGCCGACGAAACCGACGATCCGGTGCGGGAGTTGGGCCGGCACCGGCGCGGCCGGGTGCGTTCCCCTCCCGCCCCCGACCGGCGACGGGCGCGCGTCCCGTCGTATGTCGAGGTCCGGGGCGGCGGCCAGGATGTCGGCGTGCAGGCGTTGGAGTCGGCGGCCGGGTTCGATGCCGAGTTCCTCGCGCAGCAGCCGGCGGGCGCGAGTGTAGGCGGCGAGTGCCTCGGCCTGGCGGCCGCCGCGGTGCAGGGCCTGCATGAGCAGGCCGTGCAGGGTTTCGCGCAGCGGGTGGTCGGCGGTGAGCTGCTGGATCTCGCCGACGAGGTCGAAGTCGTCGCCGAGCAGCAGGTCGACCTCGATGCGTTCCTCCAGGACGCTGAGGCGGCGTTCGGCGAGCCGGTCGCGTTCGGCGTCGAGCAGGGGGCTGGTCATGCCTTCGCAGATCCGTCCGTGCCACAGGTCAAGGGCGACGTGCAGTGCCTGAGCGGTGGCGGGCAGGTCGCCCCTGGCTCGAGCACTGTGCGCCTGCTCGATCGCCCGGTCGAACTCGTGCAGGTCCAGGCGGCCCGTGCCCAGGCTCAGTCGGTACCCGGCCTCGGACCAGGTGAGCAGGCCGGACGGGGTGCGGGGTGAGCGTTCGGGTTCCAGTACCCGGCGCAGGCCGGAGACATGGCGTTGCAGCAGGTTCGCCGCGCGGGTCGGTATCGCCTCGCCCCATACCGCGTCCATGAGCCGGTCCCGGCCCACCGGCCCGCGGGCATGCAGGAGCAGCACCGCGAGCACTACGCGCTGCTGCATCTGTCCCAGGTCCAGTTCGGTTCCGCCGCGCCAAGCCCGCAGGGGGCCAAGTACCTGGAAGCGCAGCCGCGTCGACGGCGATTGTCCGCTCATCACCGGCTCCCACCCCGAGCGGTCCGGTCATCTGCTCCCCAAAAGCTAGCGCCGAACCGGCGGCACAGGGTCCTCCTTGTCGCAGGACGGGCCGCCTGCGGGCTGCAGTGGCCTGTGCAGCGGTTGCTGCAACGCGCGCTCGCACCATGGGTGCCCAGTCCGGTGCGGCGGAGCGGCTCGGATCCGCTCCCGCCCCACGCCAACCCTGTGGCTACGAACGAGGCTCCCATGTCCGACCTGCCCGACCCACTGACCGCCGCCCGCGCCGAGGCGCTGTTCGGCAGCGACCTGTCCACCGGTTCCGAGCCGACCCGGGCCGAGATCACCGCGGCGATACGGCGCTCGATCCGCCTGCACGGCGGCAGCCACGGCTGTGCCACCACCCTCGCCGGCGCCTACGGCGAGCGTCCCGAGACCGCCGTGCCCCGGATGCGCTGGGCACTGCGTCTGGTCCGCGCCACCTATCCGCGCAGGCCCATGGTGCCCGCGGGGCGTGACACGGACCTCGGTTGACCACTCCACGGCCCGAAACCGGACAGCGAACCCAGAAAGCAAACCCAGGAAGCGAACCCATGGTGGCAACATGCGCGCGTATCTGCCTGGCCCTCTGCGTCGCCGTCTGCGGCCTCGTCCTGGAGGGAGCCGGGCCCACCCTGGCCGCGTACGGCGTCAGCACACTGTGCGCCGTGCTGCTCGGCGCGGAGCAGCGGGGCACGGCTGTCCACGCCGCTTCGCGTCTCCCGGCGGGCCTCACCCCCGCGCAGGCCGTCGACGCGGAGCGC
Source organism: Streptomyces sp. JLBG701 (assembly GCF_058544905.1). Lineage (NCBI taxonomy): Bacteria > Bacillati > Actinomycetota > Actinomycetes > Kitasatosporales > Streptomycetaceae > Streptomyces > Streptomyces sp. JLBG701. Next base: position 10,451,543 of record NZ_CM178588.1, on the reverse strand, counting down.
ACCCGGCTGCGGCACGAACTGCACGACGGGCTCGGCCCCCTGCTGTCCGGCATCGGCCTGTGTACCCGGACCCTGTCGGAGCTGCTAGGCGACCGGCTCCTGGACAGCGAACGCGCGCTCCTTGACCGTATCCGCCTCGAAGCGTGCGGCGCCGCGACCGAGGTCCGCCGCCTGATCGAGGCGCTCCCGCCCGGGGCGGTGGAGTCGCTGGGGCTCGTCGACGCGCTGCGCCACCAGGCCCGGCTCGCGACGCCCGCCACGGTCGTCGAGGTCGTGGTTTCCGAACTGCCGTCGCTGCCCCCGGCCGTGGAGTCCGCCGTGTACCGCATCGTGACCGAGGCCCTCACCAACGTCGTACGGCACGCGGACGCCCCGCACGCCCGGGTCACCCTGGGCGTCCGGCACCGGGTGCTGCTGGTCGGCGTCGACGACGACGGCCGGGGCATGGCCTCCTGGCGTCCCGGGACCGGGCTGGTCTCCATGCGCCGCCGGGTGGAGGACCTGGGCGGAACGCTGCTGGTCCGCACGGCCCCCGGCCGCGGCACCACGGTGACCGTGACGCTCCCGCTCGACGCGACCGGCTGAGCGGCCCGCCCCGCGTCCCGTCCGCGCCGGGACGACCGCCCGCCACCGGCAGGACTCCCGCCTCCTGTGCCTGCCGGGCCGGGCCAGCACGGTGGAGGGCATCCATCAACGGCCTGCTCTCGACAAGGAGTCACTTCATGGCCAACGGAACCTTCCAGTCGCTGCCGGTACCCACCACGGCACTCGACGGGCGTATCGGCGCGATCGTCCTGGACCCCGGCGGCAACCCCGCCGACGTCGTCGAAAAGGGCACCCCGGTCACCGTCCGGGTCGACTGGCACGTCACCGGATTCCTCGTTCCCCTGCTGGCGGGCAACTGGGTCCTGCACGTCAGCGTGGACGAGATCGGCGGGACGCACGACTTCAACGTCCCGCTCTCGCCGGTGTCCATCCCGCTGAACGGGAATCAGGACTACCAGCGTGACATCGTCATCAGCTCGTTCCAGCCCGGAAGGACGTACTCGCTCGTCGCGTCCCTCGCCTACCGCAACCCGGCGGGCGCACCGGCGCCGCTCGGCGGCTACGTCAACGTCGGCACCGTGAACGTGCTGCTCTGACTCCGGTTGTTCTCACGGTCGTTCGCGTCCCGAACCGCCTCATCGGCGGGGCGGGACGCGTTCGCGTCAGGTGCCGGGCTTACGGCCGTACACGAAGACGTCGTCGCCCTTCTTCAGGAGCGACCAGTACTTCTTCGCCGTGGTCGTGGTCATGTTGACGCAGCCGTGCGAGCCGGGCGGGTTCCACATACTGAGCTTGACCGAGTGGAAGGCCTGGCCTCCGTCGAAGAACTGGCTATAGGGCATGGGCACGTTGTAGATGGTCGAGACGTGGTCGATGTGCCGCCAGTAGATCTTCTTCAGGCCGGTGCGGGTCTCGTAGCCGTCACGCCCGGTGCGGACCGGGACGGGGCCGTAGACGAGCTTGTCGCCGTCCTGGATCCAGCTCAGCTGGAGGGTCAGGTTGACGCAGGCGATGCGGCCCTTGTTGGTCGGGCACTTGCCGGCCTTGTTGGGGTTGTCGCCGACGGCCTTCTGCTTGTTCATCAAATTCATCACGCCCCAGGTGACGGGGCCCGCGTAGCCGATGTTCGGCGTGATGCCGTGCTTGTTCTGGAAGGCCTGGATCGCCTTGCAGTCGGCGGTGGACTGCTTGCCGTCGACCGGCCGGCCGAGGAACTTCTCCACCTGCTTCTGATAGGGCCCGGCCTTCGTGGTGCAGCTCGCCGCCTGCGCCGGCGCGGCGCCGAGCGTGAGTGCGAGCGGCGCCATCAGGCCGGTGATTCCGAGTACGACGGCTCCCCGTCTGCGTATGTCCCCCATGGGTGGCCCTGCCTTCCGCGCTGACGAATCACTTTCGCTGTCGCTTTCGCCAGCTAGACAGCTGACCAGGCCGATCGGTTGTGGGGCGGCGGACGATGCGACCAAACGGTGACATTGCGGGTGGTCCACTTTTCCTCAGGTGGACCGGGATTCCGGCCTCCCCCGAGACATACCCTGCGGCCCATGCACACCACACTCGCCGACGACCTCTCCCGTCTCCCCGAACTCCTCCAGTCCGCTCGCGACTTCGCCGCCCGGGAGGTGACCGGTCTGTCCGAGCGGCCGGTGGTGCACCTCGACAAGGCGCCCGACGGCGAGGTCCTGCCGACCGAGGGCGCGGGTGCCGAGGCTGCCCTCGCCCGGTTCGCGGAGCGATGGGCGCCGGGCTTCTCCGGCTCGGCCGGCCCGCGCTACCTCGGTTTCGTCACGGGCGGCGCGACACCCGCGTCCGTCACCGGCGACTGGCTGACGAGCGCGTACGACCAGAACGTGTCCGGGGCGGCCGGCTCATGGGCGGCGGCCTTGGAGCGGGAAACGGTGGGCTGGCTGCGGGAGTTGTTCGGGCTGAGCGAGGCGCACAGCGGGGCGTTCGTGACCGGCGCGACCATGTCCAACACCGTGGGCCTGGCGATCGCCCGGGAGTGGCTCGGCGAACGGCTCGGGGTGTCCGTCTCGCGGGACGGCGTCGCCGCGCTGGGCCCGGTCGATGTCCTCTCCGGCAGCCCGCACTCCAGTGTCACCAAGGCGCTGTCCGTGCTGGGCATCGGCCGCGGCAGGCTGCGTCAGGTGCCGGTGCTGCCCGGAAGCCGCGAGGCCGTGGACGTCGACGCGCTCGACGCCGCCCTGACGACACTGGATGGCCGGCCCGCGATCGTCGTGGCGAACGCCGGGACCGTGAACACCGTCGACTTCGACGACCTGCGGGCGATCGCCGCGCTCAAGGAGCGGCACGACTTCTGGCTCCACGTGGACGCCGCGTTCGGCGGCTTCGCCGCCCTCTCCCCCGCGTACGCACATCTCGTCGACGGACTCGACGCGGCGGACTCGGTCTGCGTCGACCTGCACAAGTGGCTCAACGTCCCCTATGACGCGGCCGTGCAGTTCACCCGCCGCCCGGACCTCCAAGTCGCGGTCTTCCACAACGCGTCCCCGTATCTCGGCCTGCCCACCGGCGAGCCCGACTTCCTCCACCTCACCCCGGAGAACTCCAGGCGGCTGCGGGCCCTGCCCGCCTGGTTCTCCCTCATGGCATACGGCCGTGCCGGGCACCGCGAGATCGTCGAGCGCAACGTCGAACTCGCTCACCGCCTCGGCGAACGCATCGACCAGCTCCCGGAGTTGCGCCTCCTGGCGCCGGTCCGCCTCAACGTCGCGTGCTTCACCCTGGCCGACGACCCGGCCCAGGAGCGGGTGGACGCGCTGGCCCGGTCCGTCGCCGACTCCGGCGCCGCCTTCCTCACACCGACCGTGTTCGGCGGTACACCCGCACTGCGAGCGGCGTTCAGCAACTGGCGTACGACCGAGGCGGATACGGATCGGGTCTTCGACGCCATCACTTCGGCTCCGGTGCTGCGACGGCCGACTCCTGAAAAGATCCATAGGGACGATTAAGTATCCCTACGCGGTCGTACGGATTGCAGGAACCCGGTGTTGACCGCGGTGAGGCCGCCGTCGACGACGAGTGCGGTGCCGGTGATCCAGGACGCGTCGCGCGAGGCGAGGAAGGCGACGGCCGCCGCGATGTCCTCGGGCTCGCCGACCCGGCCCAAGGGGTACAGCCGGCGCGCCGCTTCGAGGTCGTCGTCGCGGCCCTCCCAGGCGGAGGTGCGTACGGTGCCCGGGACCACCAGATTGACCCGGACCCCGCGCGCGGCGGCGTGTCCTGCGAGGGTGCGGGTCAGGGAGCCCAGGCCCGCTTTGCCGGCGCTGTAGGCGTGGTTGCCGAAGTCCTGGAGGCCGTTGACGGAGCCGATGCTGACGACGGCGCCGCGGCCGGAGGCGACCAGGTGCGGGAGTGCTGCCCGGCAGCAGCGGTAGGCACCGGTGAGGGTGATGTCGAGGTCGCGCGCCCACACCTCGTCCGGATCGTCCTCGAAGAGCGGGACGTCGGGCGTGCAGCCCGCGGCGCAGTTGACCAGGACATCGAGCGCGCCGAAGGTCCGGACCGCGTGCGCCACGGCCGCCTCGACCGCCTCCCGGTCGGCCACGTCGCACGCGAACGCCTCTGCCGTGAGCCCCTGTTCACGCAATCTCGCCGCGGTCTTCTCCGCCTCCGGCAGATCCACGTCGGTCAGCAGCACCCGGGCGCCCTCCTCGGCGAGCCGCCGGGCGACTGCCGCGCCGATGCCCCGGGCGGCGCCGGTGACGAGAACTCCGTATCCCTCGAAACGCTGTGTCTCGGTCATGGGCAGACCGTAGTGCCCCGACGATCAACTGGGCAGATAGCGTGCGTCCATGACCGCGTTCCTTCAGCAACTCCCCGCTCTCATAGGCGTCGTGATCGGCGCGCTCGGCTCGTATCTGGCGGTCGTACGGGGCGACCGGGTCCGGTTCCGCCAGGAGCGGGCGGCGCGTTGGGAGGAGCGGCGGCTCGCGGTGTACGCCGACTATGCGCGGACCCTGAAGAAAAGCGTCACCCTGACGTACCGGGTCGCGTCCTACCTGGGCAACGACCCACATCCGCACCCGCTGTCCCCACAGGAGGCGGCGCCGCTGCAGGCCGAGGCGTCGGTGACGCGCGACCCGGCCGGGGAGGCGCTGATCCTGTTGGGCAGCCGGGAAGTGGTGGACAAGGCGCGCGTCTGGATCGTCGCGGTGATGGAGATGGAGCGGTTCCTGCGGGAGGAGACTCGGGACCCGGCGGCCTGGCAGGCCCTGCTGGAGCGGCAGCGCGCCGGCCGTGAGGGCTACTACGCGGCGGTACGGCACGACCTCGCCCTCCCGCCGGGCCACTCGGCCCGCTGGCCGATCGCGACGGTGGACCCTCAGCGGTAGCCGGTGGTGTCCGCCGGCTTGCCCGCGTCCTGGACCTCGACCAGGTAGCGCCAAGCGTCCGGGCGGCTGCCGTCGAGGTCCGTGAAGCCGTACTCCTGGGCCAGGCCTCCGCTGGAGAGGGACTGGCCGTTCCAACGCGCCACGTCGGGGTCGGCGGCCAGAGCGGCGACCGCACGGCCGACGTAGCGCGGGGTCTCCGAGATGGCGAAGTGCGGGACGCGGTCGAGGGCGTCACGCCAGTTCTCCTCGCCCACCCCGAAGTGGCCGAGCATGATCTCCGAGCGCAGCCAGCCGGGGGTCAGCGCGAGGGCGGTCGCTCCGCGCGGGCCGAGTTCGTGGCCGAGAGAGAAGGCCATGCGCAGGACGGACGCCTTGGCGAGGTCGTAGAAGAAGTTGACGCGGTAGGTGTCGCGGTTGTACTCGGCGGTTCCGTCGGTCACCTCGACCACCAGGCCGCCGGGGTGGCGCAGGAGCAGCGGCAGGGCGTGGTGGCTGGTGATCGCGTGGGTCTCGACGGCGAGCCGGAGCAGTCTGAGCCCGTTGTCGAGGTCGTGCTCCCAGACCGGGGTGTCCCAGGCGAAGAGGTTCTCGCCGCCCCAGATGTCGTTGACGAGGACGTCGAGGCGGCCCTGTTCGCCGGCGATGCGGTCGACGAGGGTGCGGACCTGGACGGGGTCGAGGTGGTCCGTGGGCACGGCGACACCGCGTCCGCCGGCCTCGGTGACCAGGTCGGCGGTGTCCTCGATGGTCTCGGGCCGGTCGTACTCCGAACGCCGTTCGCGAGTGCTGCGCCCGCTCACGTAGACGGTGGCACCGGCCGCGCCGAGTTCCACCGCGATCCCCCGCCCCGCTCCCCGCGTCGCCCCGGCGACCAGCGCCACTTTGCCCTTCAGCGGCTGCGCCATGTCCGGCCTCCTGTGCTCGTACGACCTGTGTCGCTTACGAGCCTGACGCGGAAGCCGGACATCTCCTGTCACCTTTTACGGACGGTCACCCGGCCGGCCGCAGCCTCGCGTCGAGTGCGTCGTAGGTCGGCACGAACCAGATGTGGTTACCGCGGTTGGTCTCGCCGACGAAATCGCGCAGGGCCGTGCTGTCGGCGACGTGGTGGGAGACGTCGCCGACGACGGCGAGACGCAGCCGGTAGTTCACGAACTTCTGCATGATCGCGCCCGCGACCCCCGACCGCAGCCGGAAGAACTCGTCGGCGACCCTCTCCGCGGGAACCGTGATCAGCTGTGCGTCCCGCCCCATGGCGTCACCGATCAGGTCGAGCGCCGCGCTCTCGCCGTCGAGGGATGGGCCGTCGGGAGCGCAGCGCAGGACCGTGATGCCATGAAGGTGCACAAGCTCGTCGGAGGTCATGACAAGTGAGCGTATCGCCGAACCTCAGTGGCCACGGATGATCCACTCCTCCAAGTGCGGGGCCTCCGCTCCGATGGTCGTCGCGTCGCCGTGGCCGGTGAGGACCTTCGTATCCGGCGGGAGGGCGAGGAGCCGGTCGCGGATCGAGTCGATGATCGTCGGGAAGTGGGAGTAGGAGCGGCCGGTGGCGCCCGGGCCGCCCTGGAACAGGGTGTCGCCCGTGAACACGGCGCCGAGCCCGGGGTCGTAGAGGCAGACCGCGCCCGGCGCGTGTCCCGGAGTGTGCAGGACCGTGAGATCCGCACCGGCCGCCTCGATGACCTGGCCGTCGGCGAGGTGGGCGTCGGGGTCGCGGTTCGGGTGGGTCTGTTTCCACAGGGGCAGGTCGTCGGGGTGCAGCCAGATGGTGGCTCCGGTGCGGTCGGCGAGGGCGGGCGCGGCGTCGATGTGGTCGTTGTGGGCGTGCGTGCACACGATGGCCGTCAGGCGGCGGTCGCCGATCGCCTCGAGGATGGCGTCGGCGTCGTGGGCGGCGTCGATGACGACGACCTCGTGGTCGTCGCCGACGATCCACACGTTGTTGTCCACGTCCCAGGTGCCGCCGTCCAGCGTGAACTGGCCGGAGGTGACGAGGCGTTCGATGCGCGCGGTCATCAGAGCACCACCACCGAGCGCAGGACGTCACCGTGGTGCATCCGCTCGAACGCCTTCTCCACCTCGTCGAGTTGGATCGTCTCGCTCACGAACGCCTCCAGGTCCAGGCGCCCTTGCAGGTGCAGATCGATGAGCATGGGGAAGTCCCGGGAGGGCAGACAGTCGCCGTACCAGGAGGACTTCAGCGCCCCGCCCCGGCCGAAGACGTCCAGCAGGGGCAGTTCGAGCTTCATCTCCGGAGTCGGCACACCGACCAGGACGACCGTGCCGGCGAGGTCGCGGGCGTAGAAGGCCTGCTTGTACGTCTCCGGGCGGCCGACCGCCTCGATGACGACGTCGGCGCCGAACCCGCCGGTCAGCTCGCGGATCGCCTCGACGGCGTCGGTCTCCTTGGAATTGACCGTGTGCGTGGCACCCATCGAGCGGGCCTTCTCCAGCTTGCGATCGTCGATGTCGACGGCGATGATCCGCGCGGCGCCGGCCAGGTCCGCACCGGCGACGGCCGCGTCCCCGACGCCACCGCAGCCGATGACCGCGACCGTGTCGCCCCGGCCGACGTTCCCGGTGTTGATCGCGGCGCCAATGCCGGCCATCACTCCGCAGCCGAGGAGCCCGGCGACCGCCGGGGAGACGGCCGGGTCGACCTTGGTGCACTGACCGGCCGCGACCAGCGTCTTCTCGGCGAACGCGCCGATGCCCAGCGCCGGGGACAGCTCGGTGCCGTCGAGCAGGGTCATCTTCTGCTTCGCGTTGTGCGTGTTGAAGCAGTACCACGGCCGTCCGCGCAGACAGGCGCGGCAATTCCCGCACACGGCACGCCAGTTGAGGATCACGAAGTCGCCGGGCGCCACGTCCGTGACCCCCTCGCCGACCGACTCCACGACGCCGGATGCCTCGTGGCCCAGCAGGAAGGGGAACTCGTCGCTGATACCGCCCTGTTTGTAGTGCAGGTCGGTGTGGCAGACCCCGCAGGCCTGGATCTGCACCACGGCTTCGCCCGGCCCCGGATCGGGCACGACGATCGTCTCGATCCGAACCGCCTCGTTCTTGCCCGGTGCGATCACGCCGCGTACTTCCTGCGCCATGGTCCTGAACCCTTCCGTCGGCCGGTGTCCCGTCCCTTCGACCCTACGCGTGACTGATCGGTAAGGGCATGCGTCTGCCACTCGCGAATACCCCCAGGGGTACCTCTGCTACGGTGGTGGATATACCCCATGGGGTAATTTACCGAGGGGTTTCCCGAGGAGAGGAGTGCTGCCGTGTACTTCGTCGACACCATCGACGTGCCGGGACTGGGCAACCGCGGCTATCTGGCGGGCGGGGCGCACAGCGCCGTGGTGGTCGATCCGCCCAGGGACGTCGACCGGGTGATCGCGGACGCCGCGCGGCGGGGCGTGCGCATCACGCAGGTCGTCGAGACCCACGTCCACAACGACTACGTGACCGGCGGTCTGGAGCTGGCCCGGATCACTGGCGCCGCCTATCTCGTGCCCGCCGCCGCCCGGGTCGCCTATGAGCGGGTGCCGGTCGCCGACGGGGACGCCGTCGAGGTCGAAGAGGGTCTGACGCTGCGCGCCCTGGCCACCCCGGGACACACGCCGCACCACACCTCGTACGTCCTGGAGGACGACGGACAGGCGGTCGCCGTCTTCACCGGCGGCTCACTGCTGATCGGCACCGTCGGACGCCCCGACCTGGTGGAACCCAGGCTGACCGGGGAGCTGGCGCGGGCGCAGCACGCCTCCGCGCACCGGCTGGCCGCCGAGCTCCCGGACGAGACCGCGGTGCTGCCCACGCACGGCTTCGGCAGCTTCTGTTCCGCCGGGCAGGCCACCGGCGACGCGACGACCATCGGCCGGGAGCGCACCTCCAACGAGGCGCTGGTCAAGGACGTCGACACGTTCGTCGCCGACCTGCTCGCCGGCCTTGAGGACGTGCCCGCCTACTACGCCCACATGGGTCCGGCCAACGCCGCCGGCCCCGCCACCGTGGACCTCACACCGCCCCGGCGCGCGGACGCCGAGGAGATCGCGGCCCGGCTCGCCGCCGGCGAGTGGGTGGTGGACCTGCGCAACCGGGTCGCGTTCGCCGAGGGCCATGTCGCCGGAGCGCTCAACTTCGAGGCACAGGGGCAGCTCGCCACGTATCTGGCCTGGCTGCTGCCATGGGGCAAGCCGGTCACGCTGCTCGCGGAGTCGGCGGCCCAACTGGCCGACGCCCAGCGGGAACTCGTCCGGGTCGGCATCGACCGACCCGCCGCGGCCGCGGCCGGCTCCCCCGCCGACTGGCTACGTCCGCACGAGCGCCCTCGCTCCTTCCCGCGCGGCGCCTTCGCGGACCTCGCCGCTCGGGACGCCGATCAGGTCGTGATCCTGGACGTGCGACGCGACTCGGAGCGGGCGGCCGGGCACATCGCCGGCTCACTGCACATTCCGCTGCACGAGCTGCGCGACCGGCTCACGGAGATACCCGACGGCACCGTGTGGACGCACTGCGCCGGCGGTATGCGCGCCGCCATCGCCGCCTCGCTCCTCGACGCGGCGGGCCGTGAGGTGGTCGCCGTCGACGACTCCTTCGACGCCGCGCGTGCCGCCGGGCTCCCCATGGCGCGGATCACCGCGGCCGAGGCCCACAAGCGGACTGGCGCGGACGCAGCAGACGTACTCCTGGATGTCCGCGAGGCGGACGAGTGGGCGGCCGGGCACGCGCCCGACGCCGTGCACGCCCCGCTGTCCGCACTGTCGGCCGGGTCTCCCCTGCCGCAGGCCGCACAGGGCCGCCGGGTCGTCGCGATCTGCCGCTCCGGGAAGCGCTCCCGCGAGGCGGCCACGCTGCTCACGGCGCGTGGCGTCGCGGTGGTGGACGTCGTCGGCGGCATGGGGGCCTGGGCGGAGGCGGGGCTTCCGGTGGTGAGTGACGCCCCGCGAGGCACGGAGGCAGACCGTCCGGGTATGCGGGTTCCGGGCGAAGAACATTGCGAGGCCGCCCCCGGTCGAGTCGGGTGAGCGCGCTGATCCTGGCCCTCGTCGCCGGTGCCGTGACCGGTCTCGCGCTGGGGGCCCTCGGGGGCGGTGGCAGTGTGCTCGCCGTGCCCGCGTTGATCTACCTGCTGGGCTTCACTCCGGCCGCGGCCGCCACCGCGAGCCTGATCATCGTCACCGTGACGTCCGCGACGGCACTGTTCGCGCACGCCCGTGCGGGCGCGGTGGAGTGGCGCGGCGGTGCGCTGTTCGCGGCGGCGGGTCTCGTCCCGGCGACCGTCGGCGGGGTCGTCTCGGGGCGTCTCCCGGCCGGTTTGCTCACGGGCGCCTTCGCGGTCGTGGCCGCCCTCGCCGCGCTCCGTATGCTGCGCCCTTCGGCCTCCGTACGGGACGAGGTGGCGGTGCGTCCCGACCGGGTCGTCAAGGCGGGCGCGGGGCTCGGCGCGGTGACCGGGGTGCTGGGTGTGGGCGGCGGCTTTCTCGCCGTACCCGCCCTGGTGAACGTCGTGGGCCTGCGGATGCGGGCTGCGGTCGGCACGAGTCTGCTGGTCATCACCGTCAACTCGCTGGCCGCGCTGGCGGCCCGGGCCGGCTCGGCCGCGAGCGTCGACTGGGCTGCCGTGGCGCCGTTCGCCGCGGCCGCCGTACTCGGCGCGTGGGACGGCAAGCGCCTCGCGGCGAAAGCCTCCTCGGGTGCGCTGCAGCGGATCTTCGCCTGTGCGTTGCTGGCGGTCGCCGCGTTCATGCTGGCCGACGCCGTCACCGGGGTGCTGACCCGGTGACCGGCACCGACAGTCCTACGCCAGTGACAGGAAGAGCTTCTCCAGCCGGGCCTTCATCTCCTGCGTGCTCTCGCCGTTCTCCTCGCCGTTGCCGGGACCCGTCAGGCACTGCTGCAGTCCCGTCGCGATGATCGCGAAGCCGGCCCGGTCGAGGGCGCGAGAGGCCGCGGCGAGCTGGGTGACGACCTCCTCGCAGTCGCGTCCCTCCTCGATCATCTTGATCACACCGGAGATCTGCCCTTGCGCCCGGCGCAGCCGGTTCAGCACCGACTTGAGCTCATCAACCTCGAACTGCAGCTCCACAACAACTCCTCTACATACCCTTGGGGGTATTTTACCCTCCCCTTGGGATTCCCCACCTCACACAAGTCCCGCCGGAAGGATCGCATTCCTCATGAGCAACCCTCTCGCCCTCGACGCCGACGAGGCCCGCACGCGCCTCCCCCAGCTGACGGTCGTCGACGTCCGTACGCCGGGCGAGTTCGCCGCCGGCCATCTCCCCGGCGCCCTCAACATCCCCCTGGACCAGATCCGGCGCGCCCTCCCCGCGCTCCAGAGCCTCCGAGGCGAACTCCTCGTCGTCTGCGCCTCCGGCGCCCGTTCGGAGAACGCCTGCGGCATCCTCGCCGAACACGGCATACAGGCCATGACGCTGACGGGCGGCACCCAGAGCTGGGCGGCCCGCGGTCACGACGTACACCGCCCGTCGCCGGGCACCCGCACCGTCTGGTCCATGGAACGCCAGGTCCGCCTCACAGCGGGCAGTGTGGTCCTGGCAGGTCTGGCCCTCGGGCTCCTGCACCCCGCCTGGCAGTTGCTGTCCGCCGGCATCGCGGGCGGCCTGGTCTTCTCGGCGCTCACCAACACCTGCGGAATGGCGGCACTCCTGTCAAAGCTCCCGCACAACCGCCCGAGCCCGGCGGACCTGGAAGCAACGCTGGCGGCACTGGCACAGCGCTGAACGGGACGGATGAAGTTCCGGTGCACGACAGCGCCCCGAAAGGGGCGCGGGGCTGTGTCCATCAGCGGCTCCGCCGCGGGGCGCGACAAGCCCCCACCGGGCCCACAGACGGCGACGTAGCCTGATGCTCCGACCAACCCCCGAGGAGCGCCGTGAGCATCGGCATCGCTGAGACAGAGCCCACCCCGCCCGCATGGCGCCTGCTCCTCGGCTACGTACGCCCGCACCGCTGGGCCCTGTTGGCAGGCGCACTGCTCTCGCTCGTCACCGGGGCCACCGGCCTGCTGCTGCCGCTGGTGGCGAAGGGCCTCATCGACAACCTGTCGCACGACCGCTCCATCACCGGCGCGCTGCTGGCGATGTCGGCGCTGGTCGTCGCCAACGCGGCGGTGGGCGCGCTGGGTTCGTACGTGCTGCGGCGCACCGCCGAGTCGGTGGTGCTCGGTGCGCGGCGCACCCTGTCGTCGTATCTGCTGCGGCTGCGGATCCCGGCCGTGGACCGTAGCGAGCCCGGTGACCTGATGGCCCGGATCACCTCGGACACGACGCTGCTGCGCGAGGTGACGACCGATTCACTCGTCGGTCTGGGCACCGGAGGCCTCACACTGATCGCGACCGTCGTGATGATGGGCGTGGTCGACCCGGTCCTGCTGGGCGTGACGCTGGCCGTGATCCTCGGTGCGGGCGTGGTGCTCGGCGCGATCGTGCCGCGTATCAACAAGGCGAGCCGGCGGGCGCAGGACGCGGTCGGCGTGATGGGCGCCTCCCTGGAGCGGATCCTGGGCGCGCTGCGCACGGTCAAAGCGTCCGGCGCCGAGCACCGCGAGGAGCAGACGCTGCACGCGGCGGCCGAGGAGTCGTGGCGGCAGAGCGTGCGCGCCGCCAAGTGGTCGGCGGCCGCGGGCAACACGGCCGGGCTGGCGATGCAGATCGCCTTCATCACGGTCCTCGCGGTGGGCGGGGCACGCGTCGCGACGGGCTCGATCGCCGTCGGCACGCTGGTCGCGTTCCTGCTCTACGTCTTCTATCTGATGTCGCCGATCCAGCAGGTCGTCGGCGCGATCACGCAGTACCAGACGGGCGCCGCGGCCCTTGCCCGTATCCAGGAGGCGCTGCGTATGCCCTCCGAACCCGCCTCCCGGCCCGCTCCCCTACCGGCCACCGGAGCGTCCCCGGCCGCCCTCACCTTCGACGACGTCCGCTTCCGCTACGCCGACGACCTCCCCTACGTCCACCACGGCGTGAGCTTCACCGTCCCCGCCCAGGGCATGACGGCGTTCGTCGGCCCGTCCGGCGCGGGCAAGACCACGGTGTTCTCCCTCATAGAGCGGTTCTACGACCCCGAGGCCGGCGTCATCACGCTCGACGGCCGGGATCTCGCGGACTGGGATCTGCCCCAACTCCGTTCCGCGATCGGCTATGTGGAGCAGGACGCCCCGGTCCTGTCGGGCTCCCTGCGCGCCAATCTGCTCCTTGGCAACCCCGACGCGGACGACGACGCCCTCGCCCGCGTACTCAAGACGACGCGCCTGGACGGCCTGGTCTCCCGGCTCCCCCTGGGCCTCGACACGCTCGTCGGCCACCGTGGCACCAAGCTGTCGGGCGGCGAACGTCAGCGCGTCGCCATCGCCCGCGCCCTGCTGCGCCGCCCCCGGCTGCTCCTCCTCGACGAGGCGACGTCCCAGCTGGACGCGGTGAACGAGGCCGCCCTGCGCGACACCGTCGCCGATGTCGCCCGTACGACCACGGTTCTCGTCGTCGCGCACCGGCTGTCCACGGTGACGATGGCCGACCGGATCGTGGTCATGGACGCGGGCCGGGTCCGCGCGGTGGGTACCCACCAGGAGCTCGTGGCCGGCGATCCGCTCTACGCCGAGCTGGCGGCCACGCAGTTCCTCGCCACGGCGGGCTGAGCGCCCGCTCACACGTCGCGGGCCGCCCGTTTCCGGGCGGCCCTCGACGCGGACGTGTGACGCGGCGGAGCGTCAGTACTGGATGCCGGGGAGCAGACCGGTCACGGGGGCGGCAAGATCGGTGACCTGGTGCAGCTGGTCGAGGTCGTTCAGCTTGTTGAGGCCCGCCAGCTGCTGGGAGACCCGCGGGATCCGCTCCTTGTGCTCGGCGGGGATGTCGCTCACCGCGAGCGAGTCCAGCATGGCCATGGGGCGCAGGCCGTCGTTCTGGGCGCCCGCATCGGCGGCGCTCGCCAGCGGAGCGGCCATGCCCGTGACACCGACGGCGAGACCAACGGCGGCGACAATACGTCGTGTTGAGATCATGTATTCAGCAACGGCACCAGGCCCGGGGCGGACACGGGCCGATCGTGTCGCTCACCCGTCAGGACGAGCGTGTCGACTGCGCTTGCCGAGCCCGCTGCGGCGGAGGAGTCTCGAAGGAGGGACCCTCTCGCGGCCCGCTCCTCATCGGGCCGTGGCCCCCGAAGGAGGTTCATCATGGGCACCACGGCACGCCCCGGCTTCGACACCGAAGCACTGCGCCGGGCCATCGAAGGACACACTGCGGCGACGCTCCTGTCGCTCTACGCGGACGACGCGGAGATACGCGTCGTGGACCGCAACACCCAGCCCAGCAACCCCAAGGTCCTGCACGGCCGTGACGAGATCGGCGCGATGTTCGACGACGTCTACAACCGCGACATCAAGACGCACAAGCTGGAGCAGTGCGTCACCCAGGGCGACCGTGTCGCCTTCACCGAATCCTGCGAGTACTCGGACGGGGTCCGTGTGTACTCCGAGTCGATGGTGTCGCTGCGTAACGGCAAGATCGCCGAACAGACCATGATCCAGGCATGGGACGAGTAGGCAGAAAGGCGGCGAAGGTCCAGTTCACATCCCATCTGAACTGGACCTTCTCGGCCCGGGCCGGAATGGGCAGATCACGTACGGGCAGGGCCTGGCGGACCTGGCCGGTCGCCACCGCGGGCCGGCTGCTGTCGGCGTCCCTTCGCCGGTCGGCCCGGCGCCGGCACCGCTCCACCTGACCCCCTGCTGATCGCCGTACCGCCTCGGATACGCTGTCTGCGGGCCGTGACTGGCGCTGAGGTGGAGCACCACCGGGGAGCGGCCCTCGCAGAGTCGATGCCGTGCGCCTGGGCGATGAGGTCTATCAGCTCAGGAGTGGATCATGTCTCAGGCCCGGCTCATGGACGGCACCTCGCTCGCCCGGCGCATCGTCGAGGACACCGCGAAGAAGGCCGCCGACCTCACCGACCGCACGGGATCGGCACCCTGTCTGGCGACGGTGCTGGTGGGCGCGGACCCCGCCTCCGTCACCTACGTGCGGATGAAGCAGAACCGCTGCCGCAAGGCCGGCATCGAGTCCCGCCACGTGGAGCTGCCCGCCGCCACGACCACGGAGGAGCTGGTCGACACGCTGCGGTCTCTCTCCAACGACCCCGCCGTGCACGGCATCCTGCTCCAGCACCCGGTGGGCGAACACATCGACGAGCGGGCGGCGTTCGAGGCGATCGCTCCCGAGAAGGACGTCGACGGTGTCACCTTCGCGTCCTTCGCGACGATGAGCTTCGGGCTGCCGGGCTTCGTGTCCTGCACGCCCGGCGGCATCATGCGCCTCCTCGACGAGTACGAGGTCGATCCGTCCGGGAAGCGTGCCGTGGTGGTGGGCCGCAGCGCGATCCTCGGCAAGCCGGTCGGCATGCTGCTCCTGGGCCGCGACGCCACGGTGACGTACTGCCACTCGCGCACGCGGGATCTGTCGGCGGCCGTCCGCGAGGCGGACATCGTGGTCGCCGCGGTGGGCCGCCCCCGGCTGATCCGCGGCGAGGACATCAAGCCCGGCGCCGTCGTGGTCGACGCCGGTTACAACCCCGGAAACGTCGGCGACGTCGACTTCGACTCCGCCGTCGAGCGGGCCGGACTCATCACCCCGGTGCCGGGCGGCGTCGGCCCGATGACGATCGCGACGCTCCTGGAGCAGACGGTCGACGCGGCCGCCCGGCAGCTCGGAATGTGACCCTCCGGGTCAGCGCATCCAGGCGCTGTAGTCCATGACGTCCCCGGCCTGGACGCCGTACTCGGGCTCCGCCTTGGTGAAGGTGGTCTCCAGACCGAGTACGGCGCCGGTGACCGGGTCCATGATCAGCATCTGGCGGGTGCCGGACCGGTCGTAGACGTACGCCTGTCCGCGCCGCCCGAGCCGGTCCGTCACCTGCCCGACCGGCCTCAACCCCTCGGCGTCCGCCAGCAGTCGGGCGAGCGCCGCCGACTCCCGTGTGCCGAGGGTCCAGTTGTCGAGCAGCACCTGGACGCCGTCGAGGAGCTCACCGGTGTCGGGCGCCGTGTCGAGGTACATGGCTTCCTGGAGGTAGGCGCGCAGGCCTGCGGCGTCGCGCGGGGGCGGCGACTGCGGCGGGGCGTCGCTCCAACTCGGCGGGTACGTCTGCCTGGTGAGGACGTGACCGTCCTCGACGAGCTTCCCCTCGCCGCTGAGGACGGGTCGGCCCGGATGCCGCGGGTCGGTCGCCACGACGAGTTCCGTGTGACCGCCGTCCGCCTTCCAGCGCACGATGCGCTCTTCGGGGAGCGTGATCGGCGGCTTGTCGTCGCTCATGCCCATGCTCCAGGACTGCACGTGCGTGCCCTTGAGGAGCTTGAGCACGCCGTCGACCGCTTGGGCGCGCCCCGCCAGGGTTTCCAGGGATACGGGGGTGGAGTCGGCCCGCACCACGAGCGGGCGGGGTGCGGCGACCGCCGGGGCGGTGGTCTGGCCGGTGAACAGCAGCGCCGACACGATCGCGGCGACGACGGCCGTGGCTGCCAGGCCCCAAAGCAGCCGGGGTCGGCGGGAAGTCCGTTCCCGCATCAGCCGGTTGAGCCGCCGCTCGGCGTTGTGGTCGAGCGGGCCGTCGCCGAAATGAGGACCGCCGGTCGGCACCGGGTTGGCGCGGCGCAGGAGTTCGAGTTCGTCAGCCATGGCCGTACTCCTTCGAGTTCGACTGGGTCGCGGGGCACATGCGGTCGATCTCGGCTCTCAGCCGGCACCGGGCCCGGTGCAGCCGCATCGACGCGGCCCGGGTGCCGCAGCCGAGGGCGACGGCGACTTCGTCGACGCCGAGTTCCTCCCATGCCGTCAGCCGCAGCACCTCCTGGTCGGCCGGGGAGAGCCGGGCGAGCGCGTCGTGCACCCAGGCACCCGGTGTCTCCGCGTCGGGACTGTCCACCAGGTGCCGTCCGTGCGCGGTGTCGTCGTTGCCGAGCCGGTCGACGAGCCGGCGGCGTCGCCCATAGCCGCGTACCGCGTTGGCGAGGCAGTTGCGTGCCACGCCGTACAGCCAGGGCAGCGGCGTCGGCGGGAGGTCGGCCCGGCGCCGCCAGGCGACGGTGAACACCTCCGCCACCACTTCCTCCACCTCGCTGGTCCGCCCGTCCAGTCGCCGCGCGACATAGCGGCTGACCGCCCAGTAGTGCTCGCGATAGGCAGCGGCGAAGATCTCGTCGTTGCTCATGTTCCGTTCGTGTCCGGCATCCCCGGGATCGTCACACCCGTTTCCGTGATTCTCGTCGCGCCCCTGAAGTGTGACGTCGGGGCCGGGCGCGGACACAGGCGGGGCATGGGACACCTCAAGTGGCTGACGACCACTGACCACAAGACGATCGGCACGCTGTATCTGGTCACGTCGTTCGCGTTCTTCTGCATCGGTGGCGTGATGGCGCTGTTCATGCGCGCCGAGCTGGCCCGGCCGGGTCTGCAGATCATGTCGAACGAGCAGTTCAACCAGGCGTTCACGATGCACGGCACGATCATGCTGCTGATGTTCGCGACGCCGCTGTTCGCCGGCTTCACGAACTGGATCATGCCGCTGCAGATCGGCGCACCGGACGTGGCCTTCCCCCGGCTGAACATGTTCGCCTACTGGCTGTACCTGTTCGGCTCGACCATCGCGGTCGGCGGCTTCCTCACCCCGCAGGGCGCGGCCGACTTCGGCTGGTTCGCCTACTCCCCGCTCTCCGACGCGGTCCGCTCCCCGGGCATCGGCGCCGACCTGTGGATCATGGGCCTGGCCTTCTCCGGCTTCGGCACCATCCTGGGCGCGGTCAACTTCATCACCACCATCATCTGCATGCGCGCCCCGGGCATGACCATGTTCCGCATGCCGATCTTCGTGTGGAACGTGCTGCTGACCGCCGTCCTGGTCCTGCTCGCCTTCCCCGTCCTGGCCGCCGCGCTGTTCGCCCTGGAGGCCGACCGGAAGTTCGGGGCGCACGTCTTCGACGCGGCCAACGGCGGCGCGCTGCTGTGGCAGCACCTCTTCTGGTTCTTCGGCCATCCCGAGGTGTACATCATCGCGCTGCCGTTCTTCGGCATCATCTCCGAGGTCATCCCGGTCTTCTCCCGCAAGCCGATGTTCGGCTACATGGGCCTGATCGCCGCGACCGTCTCCATCGCCGGCCTGTCCGTGACCGTGTGGGCCCACCACATGTACGTCACCGGCGGCGTACTGCTGCCGTTCTTCTCCTTCATGACGTTCCTCATCGCCGTGCCGACCGGCGTGAAGTTCTTCAACTGGATCGGCACCATGTGGAAGGGCTCCCTGTCCTTCGAGACCCCGATGCTCTGGGCCACCGGCTTCCTCATCACGTTCGTGTTCGGCGGCCTCACCGGAGTCATGCTCGCCTCGCCACCGCTGGACTTCGCGACGTCCGACACCTACTTCGTGGTGGCGCACTTCCACTACGTCGTGTTCGGCACCGTCGTCTTCGCGATGTTCTCCGGCTTCCACTTCTGGTGGCCGAAGATGACCGGCAAGATGCTCGACGAGCGCCTCGGCAAGATCACCTTCTGGACGCTGTTCATCGGCTTCCACGGCACCTTCCTGGTCCAGCACTGGCTGGGCGTGAACGGAATGCAGCGCCGGATTCCCGACTATCTGGCTGTGGAGGGCCTCACCACCCTGAACACCGTGTCGACGATCTCCTCGTTCCTGCTCGGCGCGTCTCTGCTGCCGTTCTTCTACAACGTCTGGAAAACGGCCAAGTACGGCAAGAAGGTCGAGGTCGACGACCCCTGGGGCTACGGCCGTTCGCTCGAATGGGCAACCTCCTGCCCGCCGCCCCGCCACAACTTCGTCGCCCTCCCCCGCATCCGCAGCGAATCCCCGGCGTTCGACCTGCACCACCCCCAAACTCCGGCTCCACAGCGGGAGTTGACGACCCGGTGACGGCCATGAACAGCCACACACCCGACACCCGAGTACTCCTCAACGAGATCGAGGGCCACCTGATGATCGCGGCCGTCCGCGAGGAAGCCAATACGGCAGCCGCCCGCTTCACCGCCCGGCTCGACTGGCTGACGGAAGGACAACGGGCGGAACTGGAGGGGCGGTTCGAGGCGGAGTACCTCGCACTCGCCCGCACCTCGTGGCGCCGTACGGCCGACCGCGGCAGGGAGTTGCGGGCCGAGTACGAGGCGATGTACCGCAGGCTGCGCCAACGCCTGTTCGCCGCCTGCGTGTTGGGCTGCGCGTTGCTGGTGGCGGCAAGCTTTGTCGCGCTGTCCGTCACCTAGCGGGCCCGGAGCTGGGAGGGCGCGTCCTGGGGCTGGATGACGTATCCGGACGATCTCGGTCCGCCGGCCCGCCCGGGTCCACCCGGACGGGCCAGCGGAGGTGTGTCGCTAGCTCAGCGTCCACTTCTGGTTGGCGGCCGTGCCGCAGGTCCACAGGATCATGAGCGTCCCGTTGGCCGTGGCCGCGCCGCTGGCGTCGAGGCAGAGGCCGGCGTTGACGTTGGTGATGGTGCCGTCGCTGTTGACGTTCCACTGCTGGTTGGTCTGGCCGTTGCAGTCCCAGATCACGACCTTGGTGCCGTTGGTCGTGCCGAGGTTGTAGGCGTCCAGGCACTTGTTGCCGTACACCACGAGTTCCTTGCGGGAGGTGTACGTCCAGGCCTGGTTCCGGCCGCCGTTGCAGTCCCACAGCTCGGCCTGGGTGCCGTTGGTGATCGTGCTGTTGTAGACGTCCAGGCAGCGGGAGGACCCGGTGCCGACGACCAGGTTGCCGTTGGTGCCGGGCAGCGGCCTCACTCCGACGCCCTCGACGGTGGGTCCGCCCGTGAAGGTGAGCGTGTTGGCGGAGCCCTTGGACAGGGAGACCTCGACGGAGACCGTGCCCGCGGTGGAGCCGGTCGGCGGGAAGGCGACCGTGGTGACGGTCTGGCCGTTGACCTGGAGGGTCCCGGTGCGGGTGGCGGAGGTGTTGTTGATGTAGGAGACGTCGACGACGTTCACGCCCGTGCTCGCGGCCGTCACGCCGGTGAAGCGCCCGGTGGAGACCGGCGAGTACGTGCTGCTCGCCGCCTCCGTGCCGCCGGTGACCGTGAGCATCACCGAGCCGCCCGCCGGAACACTGGCCGTGTAACCGGTGGCGTACGACCCCACGTTCGCCCGCGCCCACAGGTCACGGACGGTCGCGGAGGCGCTCGTCAGGCCGAGGTCGCTCCAGCGGACGGTGATGTTCTTCGCGGACGAGGTGCGGTTGAGGAGGACTACGGCACGGTTGCCGGTGCCGGACAGGACCTTGCCGTAGACCTGCGCTCCGGTGGTGTCCTCGGCGACCTTGACGCCCTGGAGGCCGCGCGTGTCCTGGTCTACGGCGATGACCTCGGGGTTCTTGAGGATGTTCGCCGTCTCGGTCGTCATCGTCGACAGGTTGTTGCCGGCGAGGAGGGGTGCGCCTGAGATCGCCCACAGGTTCATGTGGGTGCGGTTCTGGGCGGCGGTGAAGCCGTCCATGCCGACCATCAGCATGTCCGGGTCGTTGTAGTAGCCGGTGTGCTGGGCCGTGGGGTGCAGGGTCTGGTCGAAGTTGGAGAGCAGGTTCGTCATCGAGGGGCTGTTGCCCCAGAAGATGATGTCGGTGCTGGTCCGCCACATCGGGGCCATGCCGGCGCCCCAGTTCCACGGGTTCGACTTGCCCCAGTTGCAGATGGACAGGGTGAGCGGGCGGCCCGTGGTGGCCGAGGCCGTGGCGACGGCGTTGCTGATGGCCTGGTAGGTGGTCTTCGAGTCGAGGCCCTCGGCGTCGCCGCCGCACCAGTCGACCTTCACGAAGTCGAAGCCCCACTGGGAGAACTGGAGCATGTCCTGCTCGTAGTGGCCCTCGCTGCCCGAGCCGGGCGCCGCGGGGCGGCCCGTCGGGTAGTAGTAGCCGCAGCCGTCCTTGCCCGCGTCGGTGTAGATGCCGGCCTTGAGGCCCTTGCTGTGGATGTAGTCGGCGATGGCGCTCATGCCACCCGGCCACTCCGACTCGTCGACGGTGATGTTGCCCGCGCTGTCGCGGGTGCCCTGCCACCAGCCTTCGTCGATGTTGATGTACTGGTAGCCGGCGGCGGGCAGACCCGCGGCGACGAACGCGTCGACCTGCTGCTTGATGACGCTGTAGTCGATGACCGCGGCGAAGCTGTTCCAGGAGGCCCAGCCCATGGGGGCGGAGGGCACCGGTATCTGACGGGTCGACACGGCGACGGGCTCCGCCTTGAGCGGGGTGCTCGGGGTGGGGCGGGCGACCAGGAGAACTGCCGCCGCCACTGCGATCAGAGCCAGCGTACGCAGGGCGAGGGCGCGCAGGAGGGGGGTGCGGGACATGCGGCTCCTTTGCCGATATACCGAACAAGGATCGGGCAACCGAACGAATCGGCGCGCTGAAAGTAGAGCCGCAGGAGGGGGAAGTCAACGGCTGTGACAAGAGCTGCGCGGGATTCCCCACGGACCGTCAGGCGACAGGGCGCGGACGGGCATGCGTGCAGCGGTCATGACAGCGGGGCCCCACCGTCCGAGAGAGTGAAGTGCCGTCCGGCTCAGCCGCTGAGCCGCCAGGCCTCCGGTCGCAGGATCCCCAGCAACAGCTGGACCAACTCGTCGACGACTTCGTCCATGGTGGCGTCGACGTAGCCGGCGCTCCAGTCGTGGAGCAGGCCGTTGATGCTGCCGATGAACGCCGTCGCGGCGATCCGGTAGTCGCGGGGCGCCGCCTCTCCGCGTGCGGCGGCCTCGTTCGCCTCGGCGCAGATGAGTTCGACCCAGCGGGCACGGCGGGCGAGCCGTTGTTCCTCCAGGCGCGGGCTCACGCCGACGATCTCGACGAAGCTGATGCGAATGCGGCGCGGGTCGCCGGTGACGTCCGCGGCGTAGGCCCGGAACATCGCGGTGACGCGTTCCACGAGCGGCGCGTCCGCACCCTCGGCGATCGCGGCCAGGACTGCTTCCTCGGCCCAGTCGTTGACCTGGAGGTGCAGGGCGGCCAGCACATCCTCCAGGGTGCGGAACTCCTCGTAGAACTGGCGGGTGGAGAGTCCGGCGGCCTCGCTGAGCGCGGCGACGGTCGTGGACCGGTAGCCGGGGGTGTCGCCGAACAGCTGGAGCGCCGCGTCGAGGAAGCGCCGACGCCGCTCGACCTGCCGTTCCGCGGCGGACTTACCGCCGTAGCGGCCGGTCGGCGTTTTGAGCCTGCCCGCCAACTGTCACTCCCCTACCTCGTCTTCACATCCGGACTCGGCCAATCTTGTCGTGCGCGGAGTCTTGTGGAGAAGGCACCCCCTCCTTACTGTCCAGTAAGTTCACTCTGAATTCGAGCGTGTTCAGATTCTCCGCACCATCTCGGCACACCCCCACCTCAGAGGAGAGAGCAGCCATGCCTGCTTTCAGACCCCGGCACCTTTGCTCCGTAGCCGCCGCCCTGGTCCTGACCGTCACCGCCCCCGCGACCGCCGCCACCGCCGACAGCTCCGCCGCCGCCCTGCGCGAGGTGCTGTTCGTCGGCAACAACTGGGAGGGCACCGCGGACGTCATCAAGTCCACCGGTGACTTCGCGAAGGTCGGCCGGCTCAATGTCATCCCGGACAAGGACGCGCGGATGGCCGCGATCAACGCCGACCCGATCAAGTGGGCCTACTTCATGGCCATCCGCAACGGCGTCGGCGAGGGACACGACCAGTTCGTCGACGACATGTACTCGACGCCGGACGGCACATCGGTGGTCGTCTCCCGTCCCAGTTTCGCCGACGTCGTCTCCATCGACCTCACCACCGGGAACATCAACTGGCGTTTCCCCGTGTCCGGTTACCGCTCCGACCACATGGCGGTCTCCCCCGACGGCACCCGGGTCGCGGTCTCCGCGTCGACCTCGAACACCGTGCACGTGCTGGACATCAACACCGGCGTCCAGCTGGGCTCGTTCGCCACCGGCGACAAGCCGCACGAGAACATCTTCACCCAGGACGGCAAGTACATCTACAACATGGCGATCGGCGACGTGAACACCGCGCTCGACGACCCCTGGCTGGACTGGACGAAGGGCGACCGGCGCATCACCGTCGTCGACGCCACCACGTACCAGCAGGTCAAGGTCATCGACATGCGGCAGCGGCTGGACGCGATCGGCCTCACGGACTACTCGGACGCCGTCCGCCCGGCCGTGTTCTCGCCCGACGAGTCCAAGCTGTACTTCCAGGTCTCGTTCTTCAACGGCTTCTTCGAGTACGACCTCGCGACCGACAAGATCACCCGGACGAAGACCCTGCCGAAGAACCCGGCGACCAGCGACGACCGCACGACCTTCGTCAACGACTCGCGCCACCACGGCATTTCGATGAAGCCGGACGGCACCAAGCTGTGCGTCGCGGGCACGATGGACGACTACGCGACCGTCGTCGACCGCGCCACCCTCCAGGAGGGCCCGCTGGTCACCGCCTCCAAGCCCTACTGGGCCACGGTCAGCGGCGACGGCAAGAGCTGCGTCGTGTCCGAGAGCGGCGCCGACCAGGTCACGGCCATCGACTTCGCGACCGGCCTCAAGACCGTGTCGGTGCCGGTGGGCGACCATCCGCAGCGCGTACGGCTGGGTCATGTGGCGGCGGACTGGACGAGCCCGGCGTCCTGAGCATCAACCCGCCCTATGTTCAAGGGACTTGAGCACCTGGCCGGCATCGCTCTCGCCGGCCAGGTGCGTCAGGCAGGGCCAAGTTCGACTAGCCGCCCGAATTCGCCGCCCAAGTGGCCAGCTCGGAGCGGGCCGCTGTCAGCAGGGTCGAGGACGGGGACGTGGCGCCGTTGGTGACCAGGGCGTAGTGCAGGGTGCCCGAGTCGGAGTCCGTCAGCAGGAGGCGGCGGCTTCCCGTGCCGCCGAACTCGGTCGCCACGCCCACCGGGGTCGACGACGTGTACGACGGGGGGTTGTACGCCGTGCCCAGGTCCGAGACGACCGTGGTCGTCGCGGTCGGGAAGGTCGCCGGGAGGTGCAGTTCGGTGGGTGCCGTGCCGCTGCCCGAGCGCCACAGCAGCAGGCTGTACTGCCCGGAGCCCACCAGTTGCGCGACGTTGGGCAGTGAGCTCGGGACCGGGTTCCAGGTGAGGGTCGTCGAGCCGTCGCGTGAGCGGTCCTCGTAGGTGAAGGCGACGGTCGAGCCGGAGGTGGCGCTCGGGTAGATCCGGTCGAGGAGCCGGGTGTCCTGGCGCAGGACGGCCGTACCCGAGTCGTCCAGCTTGACGGCCGACAGATCCTCGTCGTTCCAGGCGTCGCCCGAGGTGAGGACCTTGTCCGGGTTGTCGTTCATCAGCTCGTTGTGGCGGCCGTTGTAGATGTCCCACTGCCATTGCGAGCCGGACAGGACCGGGCCGGAAGTGGCGGGCGTGGTCCACCAGTTGGCGCCCTTCACCCGTGAGTCCAGGGCCTGGTACATGGCCTTGAGGACGGTCGGGGCCTTGCCGGCGGTGCTGCCGTTCAGGGGATGGCCGAACTCGCTGACGATGGCCGTGGTGCCGAGCGCGGAGGCCCGGTCGCGGACCGTACCGAAGTCGGTCACGTACTGACCGTCCTCGGCATTGCCCCACATGAGGATGCCGGAGATGGCCTTCTGGTCGTAGAAGTGGGTGTTGAAGACGTAGCGGGAACCGAGGGTGCCCGCGTCGAGGAGGCCGCCCTCCTCCTTACTGACGTTGCCGTTCCAGAAGAGGTTCGGTTCGACGAAGGCGGGCTTGTCGGTCCAGCCGGCCGCGTCCATCCGGGCACGGAACTTCACGTAGAAGGGCCACAGGACGTCCTTCTCCCAGGCCCGGCTGGCCTGGCCCGAGTCGTAGACCCCCGCGTACGGCTCGTTGTACGGGTCGAAGCCGACGACACCCGCGAACTGGGCGGTCGTGAGGTTCGACTTCAGATACGTCATCGTCTTCTGGGCGGTCAGGAGGAACGAGTCCTGGATGCCGTAGGTGTTGTGCCAGAAGTCGTACGACGCTTCCTTCACGGCCGCGTTCTGGGTGATGTTCTGTCCCCAGAGGAGGCAGATCCCGCAGTACTCGTCCGGGTAGTCACCGAGGTCGACGGCCCACTTGGGCGCTCCGTCGCCGGTGTACCAGCTGTCCGAGTCGAAGAGCCAGCGGGAGTAGAGGTCCTGGTGGAAGTCGGGGTAGACGCGGATTCCCGCGTCGAGGAACGCGCCCATCTGGGCGGTGGCGGCGGCCAGATAGGTGCTGCTGACCGTGCCTCGCACCGGCTCCGCGTAGGCCCAGGAGAGCAGGAAGCGGACCGAGTTGCCGCCGCCGAGGTTCCTCAGGGCGGTCGCCGACTTCCTCGCGTCGGCGACCGACGCGAAGGGCAGACCGTTGTTCTCCTTGAGCTTGGTCTCGCCGGAGACGTTGTAGCCGCGCAGGACGACCTCACGGCCGTTGCCGTCGGTGAAGCGGCCGTTCTGGACGGTGAGGGGGGAGTTGTCGAACCAGAAGGTGTCGGCCTGTGCGGGCTGAGCGCCGAGGCCGCTCAGAAGGCCGGTGAGGAGGATGAGGACGCCGAGCATACGCGCACGCAACTTCGACATGTCCATTACAGTCCCGCGTGCACCAGAACCCGTCAATACCAACTGACTCCTGAGTAAATTTCAACTTTGGGGCCCCACTTGGGGGTTTGGGGCCCACTTTCAGCTTTGGGCGCCCACTCTCCTCGTAAGGTTCAAGAGGTACTCCTTGCGATCAAGAGGGTTCAGATCGGTCCTCGGCCGCTCGGCGACCGTGCCGCCCGCGATCGGCGCATAGTGGTCGAAGGCGCTCTCCGACTCGCCCTCGCCGCGGGTCAACCCGGGCAGCCACTGGTCCAGTTCGTGCACCCGGGCCGCCGGGATCACACCCTCCAGGACGCAGGACGTGCCCTGCGTCTCGGTGGTGCTCGGTACGGCCCGCAGCCGGGCCAGCAGCGGCAGGAGCGCGCCCAGGGTGTCCGCCGGGGCCTCGATCCGGAAGCGGTGCATGGGCTCGTGCACCTGGGTGTGCGCCTGCCTCAGTGCCGCCATCACCACCAGCGGGGTCACCCCCCGGAAGTCGGCGCCAGTGCTCGACATGCTCTTGTCGAAGCCCTGGTGGGAGTGGCTCTGCCGCGGCCAGTACCCGGAGTGGGTCATGGTCACCGTGCAGTCGGTGACCTGCCAGCCGTGCAGTCCCTGGCCGAGGGTCTCGCGCACGGTGTCCTCGACGGCCTTGAAGAAGGCGTACGGCATGGCTCCTAGCTCCACCTCCAGCCGGAAGCCGACGCCCGAGCCGACCGGGGCCGGGTCGATGCGCAGGCCGACCGTGGCGAGGAAGGGGTTGGCGTCCTTCTTGATGAACTCGGCCGCCGCTCCCGTCCCGACCGGCCGCTCGATGCACAGGGGTGTGGTCTCCCGGAAGTCGACGTCGAGTCCGTACTCGTCGGCGAGGGTCGCCTGGATGACCTCCTTCTGCACCTCGCCGTAGAGGGAGACGGAGGTCTCCTGCCGCACCTCGTCGTGGCGCAGGCCGATCAGCGGGTCCTGCTCGGCGAGTTGAGTGAGCGCGAGGTGGAGGGCCCTGCGGTCCGCCCCCGGCGCCGGGACGACGACGGTTTCGAGGGAGGGCGGGGCGAAGAAGTGCCCGTGGGCCTTGCGGGGTTCGCCGAGGGCGTCCCCGATCCTGATGTCGGCCAGGCCCCACAGCTTGGCGATCCGGCCTGCCGGAACCGCGTCCTGCCGGGTGTCCGTGCCGTGGTCGAAGACGCTGATCGCGGTGATCCTGCCCTCTTCGCGGGCGTCGCCGAAGGGGACGCGGTCGCGGGTGCGCAGCGTTCCGGAGAACATGCGTGTGTAGGCGATCTTCTCCCCCGCCGGGCCCCGCTCGACCTTGAACACGGTGCCGGAGAGCGGGCCTTCGGGATCGCCGTCGGCGGTGGGCAGCAACTCCCGGATTCCGGCGATCAGTTCGCGGACGCCCGCACCGGTCACGGCCGAGCCGAAGTACACGGGGTGGACGAGGGCCTGGCGGGTCTGGGCGACGAGGGCCGCGTGCAGTCGGTCGTACGGGACGGGTCCCTCGACGTAGGCGGCGAGCAGGTCGTCGTCGTGGTCGGCGAGGACGTCGACGGACAAGGGGCCAGGGGCGAACCCGGCCTCGCGGGTCCCTGGCCCCACGGCCTCCCCCATCGGCACGACCGCCGGGGTGAGCCGCTCGGCGATCTCCCGCAGCACGCCCTCGTACCGGGCCCCGCGTCGGTCGATCTTGTTGACGAAGACGAGGGTCGGGATGCGCAGCCGTCGCAGGGTGCGCATCAGGACGCGGGTCTGAGCCTGGACGCCCTCCACGGCCGAGACGACCAGGACGGCGCCGTCGAGCACGCCGAGGATCCGCTCCACCTCGGCGATGAAGTCGGGGTGGCCGGGGGTGTCGATGAGGTTGACGGTGACGTCGTCGATCGCGAAGGAGACGACGGCCGACTTGATGGTGATGCCGCGCCGGCGCTCCAGCGCGAGGGTGTCGGTCTGCGTGTTGCCGTCGTCGACGCTGCCGATCTCGTCGATGACACCGACCGAGTGCAGCAGCCGCTCGGTCAGGCTGGTCTTACCTGCGTCGACATGGGCGAGGATTCCGAGGTTGAGCAAGTGCACGAAGCGTCATGTCCTTAGAAGAGGGGGTCATTCCTTCCGGGGCGGACATGAAAGGTGCGCGCATTGCTGCTCCTGGCTCGTGTGGCGACAAGGTCACCCGAAGTGCAGCAGCTCCGGGTCGACGACGGCAACGGATTAACGCTCAACCAGTGCTGTCCCGGCCCTCGCCCCCTCCACAGAGCGGTCCTAGAGTGACGCCCATCACGTCCGTGATCCTGGGAGGGCACATGACCCGCATCTCGGTGAAGGTGGACGGCACGAACTATCAGGACGAGGTGGAACCCCGTCTCCTGCTGATCCACTACCTGCGTGACCGGCTGGGCCTGACCGGCACCCCCATTGGCTGCGACACCTCCAACTGCGGGGCCTGCACGGTCGACCTGGACGGCGAGAGCGTCAAGAGCTGCTCGGTCCTGGCCGTACAGGCGGACGGCAGCGAAGTGACCACCGTCCAGGGGCTGTCCGGAAACGGGGAGTTGACCGGACTCCAGCGCGCCTTCCACGAGCGGCACGCCCTGCAGTGCGGCTACTGCACCCCGGGGATGATCATGGCGGCGCGTGATCTGCTGCGCGAGAACCCGAGCCCGACCGCGGACGACGTACGCCAGGGCCTGGAGGGCAACCTCTGCCGCTGCACCGGCTACCAGAACATCGTGCGCGCGGTCCTGGCCGCCTCCGGACAGGAGGTCGGGGCATGACCGAGACGACGCACACCGGGACGACGGAAGCGGAAGTCGGCCGCTCGCGGCCCCGCAAGGAGGACGCCCGGCTGATCACCGGGCAGACCAACTGGACGGACAACATCAGCGTCAGCGGGCTGCTGCACCTCGCGATCCTGCGCAGCCCCATGGCCCACGCCCGCATCGACCGGATCGACGTCTCCCCGGCGCTGGAGCGGCCGGGTGTCGTGGCGGCGTTCAGCGGGAGTGACCTCGCGGAGGGGATGGGGTCGCTGCCGTGCGCCTGGCCGGTGACCGAGGACATCGTGCTCCCCGACCACCCGCCGATCGCGGTCGACGAGGTGCGTTACGCCGGTGATCCGGTGGCGGTCGTGGTGGCCCGCGACCGGTACGCGGCGGCCGACGCGCTCGAAGCGATCGAGGTCGACTACGAGCCGCTGTCCCCGGTGCTCGACCTGGAGGCCGCGCTCGCCGAGGACGCCCCGCTGGTCCACGCCGACAAGGGCACCAACCGCTGCTACGTCTGGCCGCTCGCCACCGGCGAGAGCTTCGCGTCCGTGCGGGAGCGCGCCGAGGTCACCCTCAAACGCCGTTATCTGCAACAGCGGTTGATCCCCAACGCCATGGAACCGCGCGCGGTCGTCGTGACCCCGCTCGCCGCGTCCGGCGAGTACACGCTCTACTCCTCGACCCAGATCCCGCACATCCTGCGGATCATGCTCGCGATGGTCACGGGCGTCCCCGAGCACAAGCTGCGCGTCATCGCCCCCGACGTGGGCGGCGGCTTCGGCTCCAAGCTCCAGGTGTACGGCGAGGAGGCCATCGGCCTCGCGGTCGCACGCCGCCTCGGACGGCCGGTGAAGTGGACCGAGTCCCGCACCGAGGGCTACCTGGCGACCCATCACGGCCGCGGCATGATCCAGGACATCGAGATCGCCGCCAACCGCGACGGCAAGGTCCTCGGCCTCAAGGTCGATCTACTGGCCGACATGGGCGCATACCTGATGCTGGTCACCCCGGGCATACCGATCCTCGGCGCCTTCATGTACCCGGGAATCTACAAGATGGACTCCTACGACTTCACCTGCACCGGCGTCTTCACGACCCGCACTCCGACCGACGCCTATCGCGGCGCCGGACGCCCGGAGGCGACGTACGCCATCGAACGCGTCATGGACGAGCTCGCGGTCGAACTCGGCCTGGATCCCATCGAGTTGCGGCGCCGGAACTGGATCCGGCACGAGGAGTTCCCGTACACGTCGATCGCGGGTCTGACGTACGACAGCGGCAACTACGAGGCCGCGACCGAGAAGGCGCTCGGACTGTTCGGGTACGACAAGCTGCGCGCCGAGCAGGCGGACCGCAACGAGCGCGGGGACGCCGTACGGCTCGGGATCGGGGTGTCGACGTACACCGAGATGTGCGGTCTCGCGCCGAGCCGGGTGCTGCGGGATCTGCGGTACGCGGCCGGCGGCTGGGAGGCGGCGAACATCCGCATGCTGCCCACCGGGAAAGTCGAGGTGGTCACCGGCACCAGCCCGCACGGGCAGGGGCATGTGACCTGCTGGAGCCAGATCGCCGCCGATGTGCTGGGCGTGCCCTTCGAGGACGTCGAGGTCGTGCACGGCGACACACGGGCGGCGCCGCAGGGCATGGACACCTACGGGTCGCGGTCGCTGGTCGTCGGCGGAACGGCCGTCCATCACGCGGCGCTCAAGGTGGTCGACAAGGCACGGAAGGTGGCCGCGCATCTCCTCGAAGCGAGCGAGCACGACCTGGAGTTCACCCACGGCGTATTCTCCGTGAAGGGCTCACCCGACGCGCGGAAGACGATCCAGGAGGTCGCCTTCGAGACGTTCTCCTCGCACGACCTGCCCGACGGCATGGAACCGACGATCAACGCCGAACACCTCGTCGACCCGGACAACTTCTCCTACCCCCACGGCACCCACCTGTGCGCGGTCGAGGTCGACACCGAGACCGGGCAGACGCGGATCCGGTCCTACGTCTGCGTCGACGACGTCGGCCGGGTCGTCAACCCGATGATCGTCGAGGGGCAGGTCCATGGCGGGCTCGCCCAGGGCATCGCGCAGGCGCTGTACGAGGAGGCGGTGTACGACGACGAGGGCAACCTGATCTCCGGGACGATGGCCGACTATCTCGTGCCGTCGGCCGCAGATCTGCCCGAGTTCGTGACGGACCGGACGGAGACGCCTTCGTCCACAAACCCCTTGGGTGTCAAGGGAGTTGGTGAGTCCGGGACGATCGCGTCCACGCCTGCCGTCGTCAACGCGATCGTGGACGCGCTGCGACCGCTGGGTGTCCGGGAAGTACGCATGCCCTGTACCCCGCAGCGGGTCTGGGAGGCCATCGAGGAGGCGGCGCGATGATTCCTCCGGCATTCGACTACGCCCGGCCGACGACCGTCGACGAGGCGGTCCGGGCGCTCGCCGGCGCGGGCGAGGACGCGAAGGTGCTGGCCGGCGGGCAGAGCCTGCTGCCGCTGCTGAGGCTGCGGCTGGCCTTTCCCGAGCTGGTGGTGGACGTGGGGCGGATCCCCGAGTTGCGCGGGGTGCGCGAGGACGGCGACACGCTGGTCATCGGCGCGATGACCACGCACCACGACGTGATCCGCGATCCGCTGGTACGCCGCCACGCGGGTCTGCTGGCGGCGGCCACGGAGACGGTCGCGGATCCCGCCGTACGACACCGGGGCACCCTCGGCGGTTCGCTCGCGCACGCCGATCCGGCCGGGGACCTGCCCGCGGTGGTGCTGGCCCTGGACGGTGAGCTGGTCGCGGTCGGGCCGAACGGGCGGCGGACGATCGCGGCGCGCGAGTTCTTCGTCGACTATCTGCAGTCCGCGCTGGCGCCCGACGAACTGCTGGTGGAGGTGCGGCTGCCGAAGAGGGACGGCTGGGGCTTCCACTACGAGAAGTTCCACCGAGTCGCCCAGGCCTGGGCGATCGTCGGGGTGGCCGCTCTCGTGCGGCGCGACGACGGGCACATCGCCGAGGCGCGGATCGGGCTCACCAACATGGCCGCGACACCGGTGCGGGCCTCGGCGACCGAGGCCGCGTTGTCCGGGGCCGGCGATCCGGCGGCCGTGGCCCTGGCAGCTCGGTCGGCCGCGGAGGAGAGCCGGCCCGCGCAGGACACCTCGGGCTCGCCCGAGTACCGGGCTCACCTCGCGCGCGTGCTCACGAAACGGGCCGTGCTGACCGCCGCCGGGATGGGGTGAGGAGCCGATCACGCACATGGACGGCCCGATCGCGGGCCTGGGCCTGGGCAGCCCGGAGCAGGTGCGGGCCCGCCTGGAGGAGACGGGGTATCTCGTCGACGAAGGGCTGGCCGTCGCCTGCTTTCTGGCCCTGAGGCTGCACCGGCCGATCTTCTGCGAGGGCGACGCGGGCGTGGGCAAGACCGCGCTCGCGTCCGCCCTCGCCGAGGCGCTCGGCGCCCCGCTCATCCGCTTGCAGTGCCATGAGGGCATCGATGCCTCGCAGGCCCTGTACGACTGGGACTTCCCCCGTCAGCTGCTGCATCTGCGGGCCGCCGAGGCGGCCGGGGTCACGGACGCCGACCGGCTGGAGAGCGAACTGTACGAGCGCCGGTTCCTGGTGGCCCGGCCCCTGCTCCAGGCCCTGGAGACGCATCCGTCGGTGCTTCTCGTCGACGAGATCGACCGGGCCGACGACGAGTTCGAGGCGTTCCTGCTGGAGCTGCTGTCGGAGTTCTCGGTGACGATTCCGGAGCTGGGGACGCTGCGGGCCGAGGTACCACCCGTGGTCGTGCTGACGTCCAACCGCACCCGTGAGGTGCACGACGCGTTGAAGCGACGCTGCCTGTACCACTGGTTCGACCATCCCGGCTTCGCCCGCGAACTCGCCATCGTGCGGCGCCGGTTGCCCGGCGTCTCGGCACGGCTGGCCGAACAGGTGACCGCGCTGGTGCAGGCGCTGCGCGGCGAGGACCTGCTCAAGCCGCCGGGTGTGGCCGAGACGATCGACTGGGCGCAGGCGCTGGACGCGCTCGGGGCGAGCGAGGTGGACGCGGAGCTGGCGGTGGCGACGCTGGGCTCGGTGCTCAAGTACCGCGAGGACGCCGAGCGGGCGCGGGGGCTGGATCTGGCGGCCGTGCTCGCGGCCCGAGGGGCGTGACAGGGCGTGAGTGGCGCGCTCGCCGCAGACGCCGCGCTCCTCGGTCTCGCCCGGGCCCTGCGCGCGGCCGGAGTCGACGCGAGCGCCGACCGGCTGCACGCGTTCCTGCGGGCGGTGGACCTGCTGGGGCCCGGGATGCGGGCGGACGTGTACTGGGCGGGACGGCTGACGTTGTGTGGCGGGCGGGACGACCTGGAGCGGTACGAGAGGGTCTTCGCCGCGTACTTCGGCCCCGGTGAGCCGGTCACGCGGGCCGGGCGTGTCGCTCCCCCGCCGCCTCGGCTGCGGCTCGTCGTA
Organism: Streptomyces sp. JLBG701; assembly: GCF_058544905.1. NCBI lineage: Bacteria > Bacillati > Actinomycetota > Actinomycetes > Kitasatosporales > Streptomycetaceae > Streptomyces > Streptomyces sp. JLBG701. The sequence goes on along the minus strand of NZ_CM178588.1, from coordinate 10,418,851 downwards.
CGGGACGCACCGACCAGTGGGACGTACGACAGCGGGCATCGCGCCCCGCCGATGCCCGCCCTCGCCAGTTCCAGCGAGGTCCTGCGGCATCGGGACGTCGCACAGCTGGACCCGGTCGAGCGTGAGCAACTGCGGCGGCTGCTGGCCGCGTTCGCGCTGCACGGGCAGGTGCGGCGCACGGCGCGGCGGCGGCCGGCCCGGCGGGGTGAGGTCGATCCGCGCCGGACGGTGCGGGAGATGCTGCGGCGCGGCGGAGAACCCGCACGTCCGCGGCGGCATGCCCGGGCCGCGCGCCCGCGCCCGGTCGTGCTGCTCGTCGATGTCAGCGGGTCCATGGCGCCGTACGCGGACGCGCTGCTGCGCTTCGCGCACGCCGCCGCTCGCGGGGGCCGGACGGAGGTGTTCACGATCGGCACCCGGCTGACGCGGGTGACGCGTGAACTGACGCACCGCGACCCGGACCTGGCGATGGCGGCGGTGGGCGCGGCCGTGCCCGACTGGCGCGGCGGCACCCGGCTCGGTGAGCTGCTGCGCGAGTTCCTGAACCGGTGGGGGCAACGGGGCATGGCGCGCGGTGCGATCGTGGTATTGCTGTCCGACGGCTGGGAGCGTGGCGATCCCGAACTGCTCGGAACCCAGATGCGACGGTTGCACCGGCTGGCGCACCGCGTGATCTGGGCCAATCCGCGCAAGGGACGCCCCGGATACGCGCCCCTGGCGGCCGGGATGGCGGCGGCGCTGCCGAGTGTGGACGCGTTCGTCGAGGGGCACAGCCTGGCCGCGCTGGAGCGGTTGGCGGCAGTGGTGCGAGGGGCCGACCCGGCCCCGGTGAGAGGAGCGGATCGTGCGTGACATTCTCCCGGCGCTCAGTCGCTGGTATGCGGCAGGGGCACCGTTCGGCCTGGCCACGGTCGTCGGGGTGAGCCGCAGCGCACCGCGCGATCCCGGGGCCGCCATGGCCGTGGGCCCGGACGACGAGGTGGTGGGCAGTGTCTCCGGGGGCTGCGTGGAAGGGGCGGTCTACGAACTCGCCCAGGAGGTCGTGGCGAGCGGCGAGGCACGCCTGGAGACCTTCGGCTACAGCGACGAGGACGCGTTCGCGGTCGGGCTGACCTGCGGCGGTGAGATCACCCTGCTGGTACGGCCCGTGACGCCAGAGCTGGATCCGTCCTTCGGCGCCGTCGCGGAGTCGGTCGCGGCGGGCCGACCTGTGACCGTCGCGACGGTGACCGACGGACCCGCTCCGCACGGGGCGACCCTCGCGGTGTGGCCGGACGAGGTCGCCGGCACGCTGGGCACGGCGGGCCTGGACGTGGCCGTCAGCGCCGACGCGCGCGGCGAACTCGCCCTCGGCGCCACGGGTTTGCGCCACTACGGCCCCCATGGGGAGCGCCGCGAGGACTCGGTCACGGTCTTCCTGAACTCCTTCGCGCCACCGCCCCGGATGCTGGTCTTCGGCGCGATCGACTACGCGGCCGCGGTGGCCCGGATCGGCGCCTTCCTCGGCTACCGGGTCACGGTGTGCGACGCCCGCCCGGTCTTCGCCACGCCGAAACGCTTCCCCGAGGGCGTCGAGGTCGTCGTCGAGTGGCCCCACCGCTATCTGCAGGGCACCGCGACGGACGCGCGCACGGTGATCTGCGTCCTCACCCACGACCCGAAGTTCGACGTACCCCTGCTGGAGGAGGCACTGCGCCGCCCCGCCGCGTACATCGGGGCGATGGGCAGCCGCCGTACCCACGACGACCGCATGAAACGCCTGACCGAGGCCGGCCTCACCCCGCCCGAGCTGTCCCGACTGCGCTCCCCGATCGGCCTCGACCTCGGGGCCCGTACGCCCGAGGAGGTGGCGGTGTCCGTCGCCGCCGAGATCGTCGCCCTGCGCTGGGCGGGCAGTGGCTCCCCGCTGACGGCGACGGCCGGGGCGATCCATCCGCCGAAGTCGGTGTAGCGGGTCTACCGCGGCGGCAGCTCGTGCAGGTGTACGTCCGTCAACGCGCCGTCGGTCGCCGTCGCGGTCATGTACGTGCAGTGGGGTTGACGACGGCGGTCCGTCGGGGAACCCGGGTTCAGGAGGCGCAGGCCCGTGGGGGCGGTGGTGTCCCAGGGGATGTGGCTGTGGCCGAAGACCAGGACGTCGAGGTCGGGGAAGCGGGCGGCACAGCGGGCCTCTCTGCCCTGGGCGGGGCCCGTCTCGTGGACGACGCCGAAGCGCAGGCCGCCGAGTTCGGCGTCCGCCACCTCGGGGAGCCGGGCGCGCAGATCCGGGCCGTCGTTGTTGCCGTACACGCCGATCAGCCGACGGCAGCTGCCCTCCAGCAGGTCCAGAGTGGCGGCGTCGACCCAGTCGCCGGCGTGGAACACGACGTCCGCGAGCGGGAGTTCGGCGAGGAGCTGGGCGGGCAGCTGCCTGGCCCGCTTGGGGAGATGGGTGTCGGACATCAGGAGCAGGCGCACGTCTGCAGCGTAGGCGCTCCGCTGGTCGTACGGCTCGTTGGGCACGGGCCGGTGGGGGCTGGTCGCCAGGACACGCCGCTTGCCCCGCAGGCACACTCTTACCCGACAGCGTTAGCATCTGGCCACGCACACCGTGCCACAGTGGAAACGGGAAGCGAACCAAGGGGGATCAAGCCGGATGCCGGTCAAGGTCAGTGTGATCGTTCCCGTGTACAACCCGGGACCGTATATCGAGGACTGCATCGCCTCGTTGCTGCGGCAGTCGCTGCCGCCGGACGAGTACGAGGCGATCTTCGTCGACGACGGTTCCGACGACGGGACCCCGGCCCGCCTCGACGCGCTCGCCGCCGAGCACCCCGGCCTCGTGACGGTGATCCATCAGGAGCCCTCCGGCTGGTCGGGCAAGCCCCGTAACGTCGGAATCGCCGCCGCCAAGGGCGAGTTCGTGATGTTCGTCGACAACGACGACTATCTCGGCGACGAGGCCCTGGAGCGGATGTACGACTACGGCGTGGCCAACGGCGCGGACGTGATCGTCGGCAAGATGGCCGGTCAGGGCCGGGGTGTGCCGGTGGAGCTGTTCCGCCGCAACCATCCGCACGCCAGCGTCGAGAACACCCCGCTGATCGACAGCCTCACCCCGCACAAGATGGTCCGCCGCGAGTTCCTGGACCGCATCGGCCTCCGCTTCCCGGAGGGCCGGCGGCGCCTGGAGGACCACGTCTTCGTCACCGAGGCGTATCTGCGGGCGGCCAACGTCTCCGTGCTCAGCGACTACGTCTGCTACTACCACATCAAGCGTGAGGACGGCGCCAACGCGGGCTTCCAGCGCTTCGACCCCGTCGGCTACTTCAAGAATCTCCGCGAGGCGCTGGACGTCGTCGACGAGTACACCGAGCCGGGGCCGGTGCGCGACCGGCTGCACCGGCGCTGGCTGCGCGTCGAGATGGTCGAGCGGATGCGCGGGCGCCGCCTGTTGAAGGTGCCCCAGGAGTACCGTCGGGAGCTGTTCGACGAGATGCGGGGCGTCGTCGTGGAGCGCTTCGGCCCGGGCGTCGCGGCCGGGCTCCAGCCCACCCAGCAGGTGGTCGCCGCGCTGATCGCCGCCGACCGCTACGAGGACGTCGTCGCGTTCGCCGAGTGGGAGGTCGGCATCGTGCCGACGTCCGCACCGGAGCGGGTGGAGTGGCGGGACGGTGTCCTGCACGTCTCGTTCACCGCCGAGTACGCGTCGGGCGGCGCACCGCTGACGCTGCCCGCCGAAGGCGCCCGCACCCCGCTGGAGGGTCCGCCGAAGGACATCGCGGAGGCGATCGCCTGGGTGGGCGCGGACACCGTCACCCGGTTCGGCGAGGCCAAGGTGGATCTGCTGCTGCGCGAGCGCTCCAGCGCCGCCCCGTACTTCCAGCCGGTGGAGTTCACCCGCGAGACGGTTCCCACCGCGGACGGCACGGGCGTCCGCATGGTGCTGCACGCCACGGCCACCGTCGACCCCACGACCGCGGCCGGCGACTTCCCGCTGAACGCCGGCTACTGGGACGCCCACCTGCGCGTCCGGCTGGGCGGCTGGACCAAGGAGTGCCGGCTCGGCCCGGCCCCTCGCCGCTCCCGCCCCACCCCGGACGCGGGTGTCGTCGGCGGCCGTGTGGTGCTGCCGTACTGGACGGAGCCGCACCACAACTTCTCCGTGGACGTCGACCGGGCGAGCAAGCGCCTCGGCCTCGGTCGCGTCTCGCCCCAGGACGTCACCGTCTCGGGCGACCGGCTCACCGTGGCGCTGCCGCTGTACGTCCCCGGCGACACCGAGGTGCTGCTGCGGCTGACCGGCACGACGCCCGACCAGCGCATCGAGGTGCCCGGCGTGCTCTCCGCCGCCGACACGACCGGGGCGCTGCTGACGGCGACGCTGCCCACCAAGGACCTGCGGGGCGGGACGTGGCGGGCCACGCTGAGCCTCGCCCCCGGCGCCGACGCACCGCGCTTCCTCGCATTGCCGCTGCCGTTGCAGGGCACCGCGGTCGGTGCACGGGTGATCGGGCCGCCCCGGCCCAGCGGTGTGACACGGCTGGCCCGCGGGGTGCGGCGCGTCCTGGGTGCGGTCCGCAGGAAGGTCACCGCCGAGCTCAAGGCCCGTAGGGCATAACGGCGAGGCGCTGCCGCCGACCGAGGCGGAGCGGTCCTGGGACCGCTCCGCCTACTGCCGGCGGCAGCGCGGACTCAGCGACTGACGCTGAGCTGCTCCGCGCTGCGCCGCAGGGGCTCCCAGCCGCGGGCCCGCTTGGTTCCGCGGTTGCGGGCGCGGACCAGCGGGGCCCAGAAGCCGGCTCCCACCAGCTCCTCGGGCTTCACGGCCGAGGCCCGCTCCAGGACCGTCTCGGGCACCTTCTGCGGGTCCGGGACGACATACTCGGCGATGATCTCGTCGTACTTGTCCTTGAGCACCGTGTTGTCCGGGTCGGCGCCGAAGACGATCAGCTGGCCGGTGGGCTCGGTGTCGACCAGGACCGTCACCAGGTCGGGGCGGAAGCGGGCCAGCACCTCGATCATCTTGTAGACGTCGCCGGTCCAGGCGTTGGTGTGCCGGTCACGGGCCGCCTCGTCGACGCTGCGCGGCAGCATGTCGTCCAGGACGATCACGCTGGCCCAGTCGGAGTGCTTCTCCACGTTGATGAAGTCGCGCAGCGCGTACTCGAACAGGTGCATGCCGTCGATGAACGACAGGTCGAGCGTGGTGCGCTGCCAGTAGCCGAAGGGGCTGCGGTTGCGCGCCAGGTTGCGCAGCGGATGGCGGCCGCCGCGCAGGTGCGCGAGGGGGTTCTGGCGGGCGAAGAAGTCGTCGCTGGTCGCCTTCGCCAGGTGGACGTCGCAGCGGATCTCCGACACCACCTTGAACGCGGGGTCGATCGCGATGCTGGGCACCCGGGACAGCGTCAGGCTTCGGCCGTCGTTGACGCCGATCTCCAGGTAGTTCCGGTTCGCGCTGACCTTGTGGAGCTCCCGGAGGAACTCATGACGTTTCACGAGGAAATCTCCTTGCGGATGTGTGGCAATGCTTCGTGCAGGGCTGCGGGTCGGGGGGCGGGCCGGGTGAAGGCCTCGCTGGTGACGAGGAGGGTCATGAACGGATCTGCACCTTGCTGTGGTCGCCGAGGACGAGGCGGTGTGCGCTGGGTACATCGGGCGCCGGGGTCACCTCGACGTGCCGGCCGATCAGCGAGGACTCGATCCGTCCCACCCCGTCGATCGAGGAGTCCCGGAGCACGATCGAGAACTCCACCTCGCTGTCGGTGATACGGCAGTTCTCCGCGATCGAGGTGAAGGGGCCGACGTAGGAGGCGCTCACGACCGTTCCGGAGCCGATGACGGCGGGGCCGACGATGCGGGAGTTCACGATCCGCGCGCCCTCCTCGACCACGACCCGTCCCACGGCCTCGGAGGCATTGTCGATCTCGCCGTCGACGCGCGGTGCGATGGTCTCCAGGACCCTCCGGTTCACCTCCAGCATGTCGCTGACGTTCCCCGTGTCCTTCCAGTAGCCCGTGATCGTCGTGGAGCGTACGTCGGCCCCGTCGTCGATCAGGTGCTGGATGGCGTGGGTGATCTCCAACTCGCCGCGCCAGGACGGCTCGATGGCGGCGACGGCTGCGTGGATCGCCGGGGTGAAGAGGTACACCCCGACCAGGGCGAGGTCGCTCTTGGGGTGCTCCGGCTTCTCCTCCAGGCCGATCACCTGGCCCGACGCGTCGAGTTCGGCGACGCCGAAGGCGCGGGGGTCGGGGACCTGGGTGAGGAGGATCTGTGCGGCCGGCCGGTTCGCGCGGAACTCGCCGACGAGGTCGGAGATCCCACCGACGATGAAGTTGTCGCCGAGGTACATCACGAAATCGTCGTCGCCGAGCCAGTCCCGCGCGATCAGTACCGCGTGGGCCAGTCCGAGCGGCCGTGCCTGGGGGATGTAGGTGATCTCCAGGCCGAACTTCGACCCGTCGCCGACCGCTTCCTCGATCTCGGCGGCGGTGTCCCCGACGATCATTCCGACCTCGGTGATTCCCGCGGCCGCGATCGATTCCAGCCCGTAGAACAGCACGGGCTTGTTCGCGACGGGGACGAGCTGCTTGGCCGAGGTGTGCGTGATGGGCCTGAGCCGTGTGCCCGCGCCACCGGAGAGCACGAGAGCCTTCATCTGGTTCACCCTAGCCCTGATCGACCATGAGTGACCAATGGTTGTCTTGCTTGTTTGTTACGACAGCACGGCTGTGGGGTGCCGGGCAGGGAAACAGCCCCCCTTTTCCGACACCCCGCGTCAAGGTCTCCGACGGCTCACGGTCATGCGCACGTCGGTACGTCGTCCAGCCAAGCCGGACCCTGGAGGTAGATGTTGGTGACCCAGGCCTTGTAGTCCGGCAGGTAGGACCAGGCGTCGTTGGGTTCGGTCTTCGTCCAGACTCCCGTGCCCCAGGTCTCGTGGAGGTGCCCCGTCGCCGGGCCGGTGTTGACGCGGAGGGCGCCGAAGTAGTCGCCGTTCAGACGGACTTCGCTCACCATCAGCTTCGTGCCGGATTGCTTCGCCTCGACCATCTTCCTGGCGCCGAGGTAGATGGCGATGTGGTGCAGCTGCTTCGAGGTGCCCCAGGCGAGCAGGTCACCGGGGAGCAGCGGGGCGAGGCCCTGGGCGGCGGTGAAGCGTTCGGCGGCGCGGTGCGTGTAGTACTGGGCGCTCGCGACGCCGTTGAGGATGTCCGTGCCGACGGCCTGGGCGTAGGCGTATCGGACCAGCCCGGAGCAGTCGAAGCCGAGCCGTTCGGGGTCGTGTTCGCTCGCCGGGTCGGTGGGGTCCACCTGGCCGTACGTGCCACCGGGCGCGGCGCCGTGACCGCCGCCCCACGTGTACCGAACGCGGCGGGCGAGCGGCCGGGAAACCGGCTGTGGCCAGGTCGTTCACCAGGCCGTGGGCAACCGGGCGCGGTCACTCGCCGAGGGCGATCTCGCACCACACCTGCTTGCCGCCGCTGACCGGAACGCTCCCCCACGCCGCCGACATGGCCTCGACGAGGAGGATGCCGCGGCCTCCGGTGGCCTCCCAGCCGATGTCGGTGGGCTTGACCGGGGTGCGGGGTGAGGAGTCGGCGACCGCGACCCGCAGTCGGTGGTTGACGAGGGTGAGGTCGAGCCGGACTCTGCCGTCGGTGTGCACGAGGGCGTTGGTGACGAGTTCGGAGACGACGAGGAGAACGGCGTCCGTCTCCTCGGTCACGCCCCAGGCGCGCAGGGTGCGCTTGGTGAAGCGGCGGGCGTGCCGGGCCGCTTCGGGGACGCGCCACACCGTCCAGCTCTCGCGCAGCGGGCGTACGGCCATGCCGTCGTAGCGCAGGAGGAGGAGGGCGACGTCGTCATTGCGGCGGGCGTTGCCGAGGAGGGCGTCGGCGACGAGTCCGAGGTGCTCGGGGTCGGAGACGGCCAGTTCGTGGGCGAACCGGTCCATGCCCTCGTCGATGTCGGCCTCGGGGGACTCGACGAGGCCGTCCGTGGTGAGCGCGAGGAGCGTGCCGGGCCGCAGGCCGAGCTGGGTCATCGGGAAGTCGGCCTGCATGACCACGCCGAGCGGCGGGCCGCCGTCCGCCTCGGGGATCTCCGTGGAGCCGTCCGGGTGACGCAGCACCGGGGGCAGGTGTCCGGCCCGCACGTACCAGGCCGTGCCCTCCTCCATGTCGACGTCGACGTAGCAGCAGGTGGCGAAGAGGTCGCTCTCCATGTCCATCAGGAGACGGTTGGCGTGGGAGACCACCACGTCAGGGGGGTGGCCCTCGACCGCGTACGCGCGCAGGGCGGTGCGCATCTGGCCCATAAGGGTGGCGGCGCCCGCGTTGTGGCCCTGGACGTCGCCGATGACGAGGGCGACGTGGTTGTCGGGCAGCGGGATGACGTCGTACCAGTCGCCGCCGACCTCCAGGCCCTCGGTCGTGGGGAGGTAGCGGGCGACGGCGACCCCGCCGGGCAGGGTGGGCAGGCGGCGCGGCAGCAGCTGGCGCTGGAGCATGCCGACCAGTTCGTGTTCGGCGTCGAAGGCGTGGGCGCGCATCAGGGCCTGCCCTGCGAGGCCGGCGGAGGCGGTGAGCAGGGCGCGTTCGTCGGGGCCGAAGTCGTGCGGGGCGTCCCAGCCGATGAGGCAGGCGCCGGCCATGCGGCCCCCGGCGGGCAGCGGCAGGACGGCGAGGCCGCCTGGGCCGACCTCGGCGAGGGCGGGTTCGAGGACGGTGCCGGCGGGCCAGATCTGGGCGCGGCCCTCGCGCAGGGCGGTGGCGAGGGTGGGCATGAGGCGCACGGGGGCGTCGGGCCACTCGGAGCGCCACTCCAGGCGCCACAGCTCGGGCCAGGACTCGGGTTCGGGCGGGTCGAGGACGGTGACGATCAGCCGGTCGCCCTCCAGCTCGGCGAGCGCGATCCGGTCGGCCTGCAGCGGCTTGCGCAGGGCCGTGACGACGGCCTGACTGACGTCCCGGACGGTGCCCGCGGTGGCCAGTGCGGCGGCGAGGCGCTGGACGCGGGCCACGTCGTTGACGCCGGAGCGCAGCTGGGAGGCGTCGGTGACGGTGCCGACGAGCCGGACGGGCCGGCCGTCGCCGCCGGGCAGGAGGCGTCCGCGCAGCCGCAGCCACTTGGGCTGTCCGTCGGGCCGCAGGACCCGGAACTCCAGCTCGCGGTCGCCGATGGACATGTGGTCCGCCTCGACCACGGACATCAGGGAGGGCAGGTCCTCGGGCACGGTCAGGCCCAGCAGGGTCTCGACCCTGCCGTCGAAGTCGGCCCGGGCCAGTCCGAACAGTGCCAGGAGGCCGTCGCCGACCTCCACTCGCCCGGTGTCCATGGCCAGGCTGAAGGCGTTGGCGGCCAGTTCCTCGCCCTCGGCGGCCTCGGCCGCGGCGGGGCAGGCGACGGCCTCGGCGATGAGTTCGAGGCACTTGCGGCCCTCGTCGTCGAAACCGCCCGGGGTCTCGGTCACGGCGAGGAGAGCGCCTCCGCTCCCGCCACGGACCGGGAGGGCCGCGAGGTGGAGCTCGCCGGTCGGCAGGCGCCGGGAGTCCGCGCATTCGGCGAGATCGTCGGGGCCGAGCCACGAGGTCCTGCCTTCGCGGTGGGCGTCGGCCGCCGGGGACCGGCCGGATACGGGGTAGGCGTCCCGTAGCGCGTAGAGGGTCCTCGGTACGCCGGCCGACTCGACCAGGCAGAGCAGGTCGCCGTTCTCGCCCGGTGTGTAGACGGCGGCGAGTGTGGCGCCCGTGAAGACGAGCGCCTGTTCGAGGACGCGGTGCAGCCGTTCGCGTGAGTCCGGCTCGGCGGCGAGCGTCTTGAGGGCAAGTTCGGCACGCAGCGTTCTCGTTCTGCGTTCCGCCGCGCCCTCACTGACCACGTCCGTCATTACAGCGCTTATGAGCCGCCCGCGCAGCCCCTGTGGACGTTCCGTGGGCGTGGCGACCCCTGTGACCGTCCGTGACCGAGCGCCCGGCGTGCGCCCGGTACTGGGCACGGGAGCCCTCGCCGTGCGCGTCGGGCCGCCAGGAGGGAGCCTTGATCCCTGGGGCGTGTCGCGCGTGCCCGGCGAGGAGGTGGTCGGCGTGTCCGACGGGCAGACGTCCGGACCGGCGCCGACCGAAGCCGGGGCGCCGATCGGCCGTCCGCTGCTCTCGCTGGCACTGGCCGCGATGATGGACGAGGTCGGCGCGCACTCCGGCGCGGTGTATCTGCTGGCGCCCGACGAGCCCGTGCTGGAGATGGCCGTGATGGCGGGGCTGCCGCGCGCGTTCGCGGCGCCCTGGGAGCGGGTCGGGCTGAGCGCGCCGATCCCCGTCGCCCAGGCGGTACGCGGGCGGCGGTTGATCTGGGTGGGCGGCGAGGAGGACATGGCGCGCCGGTATCCGCGGATCGCCGTGGTCCTGCCGTATCCCTTCGCGCTGGCCGCGCTGCCGGTGGCGACCGCGTCGACGGTGTACGGCGCGGTGTTCGTGACCTGGCCGGGCTCGCACCCGACGGAGCTGTCCGACGCGGAGCGGGACCATCTGACGTCGGCCTGCGACCGGCTCGCGCTGCGGCTGGAGCGGGCCGCCCGGGAGAGCCGTCCGCTGCGCGCGGAGCCGGATCTGCTCGCCGGGCCGCCCGAGGGGGGCGTGGCCGGCACGCTGGGCACGGTCGAGGCGGCTCGGATGGTGGCCAGGCTGCCGTACGGGCTGTGCTCGCTCGATCTGCACGGCCGGGTCTCCTTCGCCAACGCGGCGGCGGCCGAGCTGCTCGGTCTCCCGGCGAGCGATCTGCTCGGCACCCAGCTGTGGAGGTCGGTGTCCTGGCTCAACGACCCGGTGTACGAGGACCGTTACCGGGCGGCGCTGCTCAGTCAGCACGTGACCTCGTTCGTGGCGCTGCGCCCGCCGGGCGACTGGCTGTCGTTCCGGCTGTATCCCAGCACCACCGGGATCAGCGTGCGCATCAGCCGGGCCCGGGCGGTGTCGCAGTTGGGCCGCGCGGCACCGCCGGCGGACGACGGCATGTCCCGGCTGGTGACGATCTCGCAGGTGCTGAGCCTGGCCGGGGCGCTCACCGAGGCGGTCGGTGTGCAGGACGTGGTGCAGCTGGTCGCGGACGAGATCGCCCCGGCCGTGGGCAGCCAGGCCCTGGTCCTCCTCGGTTCGCGGGGCGGGCGGCTGCATGTGCTGGGGCACCGCGGCTATCCGGATGCGCGCGTCGTGGAGCGGTTCGACGGACTGCCGCTGACCGAGCGGACCCCGGGTGCGCACGCCCTCAGCAGCGGTGTGCCCGCGTTCTTCGACGACCGGCGGCAGTTGGAGCGCCTGTATCCGAGCCGGCACGCCACCCCCGACGGCTTCGCCGCCTGGGCCTATCTGCCGCTCATCGCGTCCGGGCGGCCGGTGGGCACGTGTGTGCTCGCGTACGCCGAGCCGCACTCCTTCCCTGCGGACGAGCGGGCCGTCCTCAACAGTCTCGGCGGGCTGATCGCGCAGGCGCTGGAACGTGCCCTTCTCTACGACGCCAAGCACCAGCTGGCGCACGGCCTCCAGGCGGCCCTGCTGCCGCCTTCGCTGCCCCGGCTGCCGGGCATCGAGGCGGCCGCCCGCTATCTGCCGGCCACTCAGGGCATGGACATCGGCGGCGACTTCTACGACCTCGTGCCGACGCGGGGGCTGGCGGCGGCGGTGATCGGGGACGTGCAGGGGCACAACGTGACCGCGGCGGGGCTGATGGGGCAGATCCGCACGGCCGTCCGTGCGTACACGACTGTGGGTCAGGCGCCGGAGGAGGTCATGCGCAGCACCAACCGGCTGCTGATCGACCTCGGGGCGGATCTGTTCGCGAGCTGTCTGTATCTGCGGCTCGATCCCGCGCGCGGGCGGGCCGTAATGGCCCGTGCGGGGCATCCGCCTGCGCTGCTGCGACGGCCGGACGGGCGGGTACGGGTGCTCGACCTCGCCGGGGGCCCGCTGCTGGGTATCGACGCCGACGCGACGTATCCGACGACGGAGTTCGACTTCGCCCCCGGCTGTGTCCTCGCCCTCTACACGGACGGGCTCGTGGAGTCCCCCGGGGTCGACATCGAGGACGCGCTCGCCGACCTCGGCCGCCGGCTCGCCGAGACCGGGGACCAGCCGCTGGACGAACTGGCCGACAGCCTCGTAGGGCACAACGCGGCGGCGGAGGAGCGGATCGACGATGTCGCGCTGCTTCTGCTGCGGGCGCGAGCGGACGGCTGACCCGGGATTTCCGCTCGCAAACAGGGCGGTCCGGCCCTCCCGCCGGAGGGCCGGACCGATCCACTGCCGACCGGAACCGCTTCATGGTGCGGCCGGATCAGTGGCTCTGGTTCTTGGTGGGGTGGATCAGTTGGTGGAGGTCAGGCCGGAGTCGTGCTCCGTGCCCGTCTGGTCCTCGACGCCGGCTTCCTCGCCGCCCACTTCTTCGCCGGTTCCGACCTCTTCACCAGCGCCGGCTTCCTCACCGGCACCGGCCTCCTCGCCGCCGACCGCGTCGCCGCCTGCTTCCTCACCGGCGCCCGCCTCGTCACCAGCGCCGGCTTCGTCGCCCGCGCCCGCTCCGGCGTCGCCGAGCGTGGCGCCCACCGCTTCCAGGGCGGTGGTCACGGGCTGGAAGAAGGTCTCGCCGCCGACGGTGCAGTCGCCGCTGCCGCCCGAGGTGAGGCCGATCGCGCTGCCGTCCTGGGTGAACAGCGAGCCGCCGCTGTCGCCGGGCTCGGCACAGACGTCCGTCTGTATGAGCCCGGTGACGGTGCCCTCCGGGTAGTTGACGGTGGCGTCGAGTCCGAGGACCGTGCCGTTGGCCAGGCCGGTGGTGCTGCCCATCCGGAAGACCTCGGTGCCGACCGTGGCTTCGGCGGCCTGGGCGATCTGGACGGTCTGCCCGTCACCGACGTTGACCTCGCTCGCAGCGACGGTCGCCGGGTCGTCGTACTTGACGAGCGCGAAGTCGCCGTCACCGGGGAAGGTGGCCTGGTCGACGGTGGCGATCGGCTCGCCGTCCTGAGTGTCCGCCCAGGCCGCGGCCGCGACCCCGCAGTGGCCCGCGGTGAGGAAGGCCGGGGCGCCGTCGCCCGCGGTGACGTTGAACCCGAGGGAGCAGCGTGCCCCGCCGCCGAAGATGGCGTCGCCGCCCGACACGAACGTCTTGAAGGTGCCGGCGGACTTCTTGATGGTCGCCATGCCCGAACCGAGGCTGTCGACGGTCGACTCCAGCGTGTCCCAGTTGTCGCCGGTGACGGTGCTGTCCGCGGTGACCAGGATCTTGTTGGTCCGCGGGTCGACGGCCCAGGAGGTGCCCGGGATGGTCGCGTCCGCCTTGAGGGTCGCCGCGGCGGCCTCCAGTTCGGCCGTGCTGTTCTCGACCTCGCGGACGTCCGCGCCCGCCTTCTCCGCCTGGACGATGATGTTGTTGTTGTCACCGGAGATGACGTTCACGACGAGTTGCTGACTGTCGGCGTCGTAGTACGAGCCGGCGAAGGCGTCGCCGAGCAGATCCGCGAGCTGCTCGGCGAGATCCGAGGCGTCCGTCGCCTGAAGGGTCTTGGGGGTGGCGCTGTCCGCCGTGCTGTCCTGGGACGCGTTGGCGTTCGGCAGCAGAATCGCTGCCGCTCCGAGCGCCGCAACGGTGCCTACCGCGAATGCGGCCTTGCGCTTCGGAATTCGCTTGTGACTCAAACTTCTCGACCTCCTGCGGGACGGGGTCTGTGCCGCCGTTCGGCAGCTTTTCTGGATGGGCGCCTGGATGGCTGTTGGTACGCATGCGCCGCGCGGGGCGTTCAATTCCGTTTGCCAACTTCCTTTGCGCGACGGCGAATCGGCCATGACCCGCGTCCCTGGGGCGGGGGGTGGGAACAATCCCCCATATGACGATGACCACCGCCGAAGCCGACAAGATCCTCTCCGCCAACTTCGCCCCCTGGGTCCTCGACCTGGGCCTGTCGGTCGTGGCGCTGGAGGATCGGCGCGCGATCCTGCGACTTCCCTGGTCCGGGCGGCTGTCCCGGGAGGGTGGCGGACTGTCGGGACAGGCCCTGATGGCCGCCGCCGACACGGCGACCGTGATCGCGGTCTCGGCGGCCCGGGGCGCCTACGGACCGATGACGACCGTGCAGCAGTCGACGTCATTCCAGCGGGCGGTGACCGGTTCGGATGTCTTGATCGAAGCGGTCGTCACCAAACTCGGCCGCCGCATGGCGTTCGCCGACATCACGATGACCGACGAGGGCTCCGGAGAGATCGCCGCCCGCGCGAGCACGGTGTACGCACTGCTGGGCTGACACGTTCCGCACCCGGTCGATGACGGTCTGTTCATCAACGCCGCCGGAATCCCGGCTTCAGGGAATCTGCACATCGAATACCCAACCAAGTCACTGCAGACGGAACTTCTGCACAAGCGCATCGCCTCGAACACGCCTTTGGGGCCGGAGTGTCGCATTCGCCGCCGCGACGACCAGAGCCCGAACGAGACGAAGTCGTGAGGCATGTGAAGAACTCGCCGTCGAGACGTGCGCGTCCCTGCACGGATCGGGGCCGCTGGGGCTCAAGTGCCCAGGTGAGATGGGTGGTTGATTGGAAGGGCGGAGCGGCAGCGTGCTTTGATCCGTGCACCGCGAAAGCCGCCAAGGGCTTCCGGAAACGGGTGCCCGGCACTCGCGGTCGCGGCCGTCATCTGTCCCCAGAGGGGGCCGCTCCCCCCTTGTGAAATATCCATACGAAGGGAAGTTCCATCATGAACTCCACCCCCCGTGTTGAGACCGTTGAGATCTCGGACGCCGAGCTCGACAACGTCTCCGGCGGCCTGTCCCTCAACGCCGTTGGCACCGTCACCGGCATCGTTGACGGCATCGCCCCGGTTTCCGAGCTCGTCGGCACGGTCGTCGGCACCGTCGAGGGCGTCACCGGCCTGAGCGTTGCCCCGGTCACCAGCCTGGTCGCCGGTCTCTGATCTTCGGTCTCTGACCAGATCTTGTACCGCTGAGTCCCGGAGTCGCTTGTCGGCTCCGGGATTCTCGGTTGCCCTGAATCTCTCCACCAGGTGAGGGAAAGTTCCTTGCAGTTCCGCCAACAGGCCCTCGCCAAGCTCCAGTCGCCCGAAGAGCTCGACCTTCCGGTGCGCTTCGCGCGTCCGCAGGGCTGGCTGGTGCTCTCCGTGACGGTGGTCGTCATGGCGGCCGCCTCCGTGTGGGCCGTGACCGGCTCCGTGGCCTCGACCGTCAGTGCGTCGGCCATCCTCACGCACGGAGAAGGCAGTTACATCCTGCAGAGCCCCGTCGGCGGCCAGGTGACCAAGATCCTCGCCGAGCAGGGTGAACGGCTCCCCGCCAACTCGCCGGTCCTCCAGGTCCGTACGGCCGAGGGCGACACGGTTGTGCGCACGGTGGCCGCGGGCCGCATCACCGCGCTCGCCGCGACCATCGGCCAGATCATCCAGACCGGCGCGAACGTCGCCGCCGTGGAGAAGGTCGCCCACGCCGACGACCCGCTGTACGCGACGGTCTACGTCCCCGCCGAGAACGCGGCCTCCATACCCGCGAACGCCTCGGTCGACCTGACCGTCCAGTCGGTGCCGACCCAGGAGTACGGCGTGCTGCGCGGCCATGTGAAGTCGGTGGACCGCACCGCCCAGTCCGCGAACTCGATCTCGGCGTTCCTCGGGGACAGCCAGCTGGGCGAACAGTTCACCAAGAACGGCAGGCCGATCGCGGTGCTCGTCCGGCTGGACAAGAGGGCGAGCACGAAGAGCGGTCTGAAGTGGTCCTCCACGGACGGCCCGCCGTTCGCCCTGACCTCCATGACCACGGCCACGGCCCAGATCCGGCTGTCCGATCAACGTCCCGTCGACTGGCTGCTGCCATGAGCCGCGCACAGGACACCCGCAGCAGGCGCCGCGCCGCCCCGCCGAAGCGCGTGATCCCCAAGGGCCGCGCCAAGACCGTCCGTACGCCCACCGTCCTCCAGATGGAGGCCGTGGAGTGCGGTGCCGCCTCGCTCGCGATGGTGCTCGGCCACTACGGCCGCCACATCCCGCTGGAGGAGCTGCGCATCGCCTGCGGTGTCTCCCGGGACGGCTCGCGCGCCAGCAACCTCCTCAAGGCGGCCCGCAGTTACGGTCTGACGGCCAAGGGCATGCAGATGGACACGGCCGCCCTCGCCGAGGTGAAGTCGCCGGCCATCCTGTTCTGGGAGTTCAACCACTACGTCGTCTACGACGGCATGGGGCGCCGCTTCGGCCGCCGCGGCGTGTACATCAACGACCCCGGCAAGGGCCGCCGGTTCGTGCCCATGGAGGACTTCGACACCAGCTTCACGGGTGTCGTCCTGGTCATGGAACCGGGCGACGGCTTCAAGAAGGGCGGCCGCAAGCCGGGCATCCTGGGCGCGATGCCGGCCCGGCTGCGCGGCACCGCGGGCACGATGCCCGCCGCGGTGCTGGCGAGCCTGCTGCTGGTCCTGGTCGGCGCGGCGATGCCCGCGCTGAGCCGGACCTACATCGACATGTTCCTCATCGGGGGCCAGACCTCCCTGCTCGGCGTGCTGTTCGCGTCGATGGGGACCTGTGTGCTGCTCACGCTGGCGCTGACCTGGCTCCAGCAGGCCAACCTGCTGCACGGCCGCATCATCTCCTCCACCCTCTCCAGCGCCCGTTTCCTGCGCCATCTGCTGCGGCTGCCGGTGACGTTCTTCTCCCAGCGCAGCCCGGCCGACCTGGTGCAGCGCCTCCAGTCCAACGACGCCGTCGCCGAGACGCTGGCCCGCGACCTCGCGGCGGCGGGCGTGGACGCGGTGGTCGTCGTCCTCTACGCGATCCTCCTCTACACCTACGACCCCCAGCTCACATACGTCGGCATCGGCGTCGCACTGCTGAACATCGTCGCCATGCGGGTCGTCATCCGGCTGCGCGCGACCCGTACGGCGAAGCTGCGCGCGGACAGCGCCCGGCTCACCAACACCGCCTACACCGGGCTCCAGTTGATCGAGACGATGAAGGCGACCGGCGGTGAGGACGGCTACTTCCGCAAGTGGGCCGGACAGCACGCCACCACGCTGGAGGAGCAGCAGCGGCTGGGGGTGCCGAGCGCCTGGCTGGGCGTGGTCGCGCCGACGCTCGCCACGCTCAACAGCGCGCTGATCCTGTGGATCGGCGGCATGCGGGCCGTGGAGGGCGGCATCTCGATCGGCCTCCTGGTGGCCTTCCAGTCGTTGGTCACCCGCTTCACCGCGCCGATCACCCGCCTCAACGGCGTCGCCGGCCGCATCCAGGACTTCGCGGCCGACGTGGCCCGCCTCAAGGACGTCGAGAACTTCCAGACGGACCCGCTGTACGCCCGCCCCGGCGGCGGCGACTCGACGCGCCGCCTCCAGGGCCACGTCGAGCTGGAGAACATCACCTTCGGCTACAGCCCGCTGGACAAGCCGCTGCTCACCGGCTTCGACCTGACCGTCGGCCCGGGCCAGCAGGTGGCCCTGGTGGGCGGCTCGGGAAGCGGCAAGTCCACGGTCTCGCGGCTGATTTCGGGCCTGTACGCCCCCTGGGAGGGTGTGATCCGCATCGACGGGCAGCGTCTGGAGGACATACCCCGCGGCGCGCTCGCGGCCTCCGTCTCCTTCGTCGACCAGGACGTCTTCCTCTTCGAGGGCAGCGTCCGCGACAACGTGGCCCTGTGGGACCCGTCGATCCCGGACGAGTCCGTGGTCGAGGCGCTGCGGGACGCGGCCCTGTACGACGTCGTCATGCGGCGGCCCGGCGGCATCCACAGCCGGGTCGAGCAGGACGGCCGTAATTTCTCCGGCGGGCAGCGCCAACGCCTGGAGATCGCGCGGGCGTTGGTGCGCCGCCCCAGCATCCTGGTCCTTGACGAGGTGACCAGCGCGCTGGACGCGGAGACCGAACTGGTCGTGATGGACAACCTGCGCAAGCGTGGCTGCGCGTGCGTGGTGATCGCACACCGGCTCAGTACGGTGCGCGACAGCGACGAGATCGTCGTACTCGAACACGGAACGATCGTGGAACGCGGGCGGCACGACGCCCTGGTGGCGTCCGGCGGTGCGTACGCGACGCTGGTCAAGGAGCGGTGAGATGACGTCCGTTGACGAGGGCGACCTGGTTCTCGGCGCGCTGGGAGCCCTGGGCACGCCGATCGACTGCGCCGGATACAACCGCCTCGACCTCGAAGGCCCGCAGGTGCTGTGGCTGGTCGCGGCGGGCGCCCTGGACCTGTTCGCGGTCGACGCGGAACAGCAGGGCCATTGGCACCACCTCGGCCGGCTTGAGGCGGGGTCACTGCTGCTCGGCCCGGTCGCGGGGCCCCAACACACCCTGGTCGCCCGCCCGTTGAGGAACTGCGTCGTGCACCGCATCGGGCTGCGCGAGCTGTATGAACACGCCAGCACGCAGACCTGGTCCTACGACGAGTACGGCAACCCCCAGTACGTGCCGCCGACGACGAGTCCGCTGGAGTACGCCCTCGCCCTGGGCGTCGGCCGCGGACTCTCCATCCTCTTCCAGGCGCCGATGGCCACCGAGCGGGCCGCCGCGCTCACGGACGACGACGTCTTCTGGATGCAGGTGCCGCCCGGCAGTGTGCAGTACGGCTCGATGTACGGGGCGGAGGCGGCCGCCGATCTGCTGATGGACCCGGGTGTCTGGCAGAGCATGGTCGACCAGCAGTACCGGCTGCTGACCACGCTGGACCGCTGGATCGAACAGCTGGAGCGCACCCACGAGACGCGGGCGGCCGCCGGTATCAAGGCCGGTGAGGCGGTCCGTGCGCAGGCCGACCGGACGCTGCTGGCATCCATCGGCAAGTCCTCGGCCAAGCGCACGACGGCCGCCGACGCGGACGCCGGCTACGCGGCCTGCAGGCTGGTCACCGAGGCCGCCGGGATCACGCTGCCCGACTCCGCGCAGAACGGCATCGAGAGCGACCGCCTCGACCCGATCGAGCGTGTCGCCCTCGCCGCGCGCGTCCGCGCAAGGGCCGTACGTCTGGACGGCCGTTGGTGGCGCGACAACATCGGACCGCTGGTCGGTCACCGTGCCCTGTCGGGCGCGCCGGTCGCCCTGCTGTGGCGGCGCGGCGGATATGTGGCCGTGCATCCGGCGACCGGGCGTGAGACGCCGATCGAGAAGGCCAACGCGGAGGAGTTCGAGCCGCGCGCGGTGATGTTCTACCGCCCGCTGCCCGAGCACCGCCTCACTCCGTTCCAACTCCTGCGCTTCAGCATGCGCGGCACGGGCGGCGATCTGACGAACCTGCTGCTCAGCGGTCTGGTGACGGTGGCGATCGGCGCACTGGTGCCGATCGCGACGGGCAAGGTGCTCGGCGAGTTCGTGCCGAAGGCCCAGACGGGGCTGATCGTCCAGGTCTGTCTCGCCGTGATGGTGACGAGCGTGGTGGCGGCGGCCTTCATGCTGTTGGAGAACCTGACCATCCTCCGCCTTGAGGGCCGTATCGAGGCGACGCTCCAACCGGCCGTGTGGGACAGGCTGTTGCGCCTTTCGACGAAGTTCTTCACCGAGCGGTCGACGGGTGAGCTGGCGAGCGCGGCGATGGGCATCAGCTCGATCCGCCGGCTGATGGCGGGCGTCGGGCCCGTTGTCGCCCAGTCGCTCACCGTCGGCGTGATGAACCTGTCGCTGCTGTTCTGGTACAGCGTCCCGATGGCGCTGGCGGCGATCGGCATGCTCGTGGTGATCGCGGCCGTGTTCCTGGGCCTTGGGCTGTGGCAGGTGCGCTGGCAGCGCCGGCTGGTCGTGCTCAGCAACAAGCTGAACAACCAGGCCTTCCAAACCCTGCGCGGCCTGCCGAAGCTGCGGGTGGCCGCCGCCGAGAACTACGCGTACGCGGCCTGGGCGTCGGAGTTCGCGCGCAGCCGCGAGCTGCAGCAGCGAGTCGGCCGCATCAAGAACCTCACCGCGGTCATGGGCGCCGTCTATCTCCCGATCTGCACCCTGCTGATGTTCATGCTGCTGGCAGGCCCTGCGCGCGGTTCGATGTCGCCGTCCGAGTTCCTCACGTTCAGCACCTCGGTCACGATGCTGCTGACCGCCGTCACCTCACTGACCGGCTCCTTCGTGTCGGCCGTATCGGCGCTGCCCCTGTTCGAGGAGATCAGGCCGGTGTTCGACGCGACACCGGAGGTGCGCACCGCGAGCACCCGGCCCGGCGTGCTGTCCGGCGGTCTCGAAGCGCGTCGGCTCTCCTTCCGATACTCCGACGACGGCCCCCTCGTCCTCGACGACGTGTCCTTCGACGTGCGGCCGGGCGAGTTCGTGGCGATCGTCGGCCCGAGCGGCTGCGGCAAGTCGACGCTGCTGAGGCTGCTGATCGGCTTCGACAAACCGGTCTCGGGCAGTGTCCTGTACGACGGCCAGGACCTGGGCGCTCTCGACCAGTCGGCCGTGCGCCGGCAGTGCGGTGTCGTGCTCCAGCACGCGCAGCCGTTCACCGGGTCCATCCTGGACGTCATCTGCGGCACCGAGCCCTACACGCCGGAGGAGGCGATGGCGGCGGCCCAGATGGCGGGGCTGGCAGAGGACATCCAGCGGATGCCGATGGGGCTGCACACGATCGTCGCCGGCAGCGGTGCGATCTCCGGTGGTCAGCGGCAGCGGCTGATGATCGCGCAGGCGCTGATCCGCCGGCCGCGCATCCTCTTCTTCGACGAGGCGACCAGCGCCCTCGACAACGAGACGCAGCGCACGGTGATCGAGAGCACCAAGGCGCTCAACGCCACCCGGATCGTCATCGCGCACCGCCTGTCGACGGTGATGGACGCCGACCGGGTCATCGTCATGGAGGACGGCAAGGTCGCCCAGCAGGGCCCGCCCGCACAGCTGTTGGCGGACACGGGCGGGCGGCTGCACGAGCTGGTGCGGCGACAGATGGCGTGATCAGTCCTGGCCCGGCACAGGGGCGCCGGACGGGATGCCGGCGGCCACATAGCCGTCGTAGAACTCCTTCCAGGGCTGCTGGCCCCCGGCGTGCGGGCCTTCGGAGTCCTCGTCACGCGCGTGTGCGTCGAGGGCTGCGAGGCACACCTCCCAGCCAGCGCCGTTGCGGGCGGCGGTGTTCTCGGCGAGCAGGACGTTGGTCAGGGTGAAGCGGGTGCGCTGCCCGTCGAGCGCCTCCAGGTCGAAGTGGAGTTCGTCGCCGCCCCACTCGAAGGAGAGGTGGCGGGGCGGGTCGACAGCGAGCACCCGGCCCGTCGAGTTCTCCATGTTCGGGTCGCCGCTGAACTTGATCTCCCCGCCGGGGCGCAGGTCGATCTCGGCGCGGGAGGGGAACCAGTGGGCGAGTTCGTCGGCGTCGGTCACGAACTGCCATACGCGCTCGGCGGGATGGTCGTAGACGCGGCTGAAGCGGACCGCCGGGCGGCCGTCTTCCAGGGTCAGATAGGTACCGGTGAGGTCTGCGGACATGGTGGATCAGTCCTTCGTGACGGTTTCCTCGGAGGCGTCCGGCGCCGTCTCGTCGAGGCGGCGTCCCAGGGTGTCCAGGCCGGCGTTCCAGAGCTTGCGGTAGGGCGCCAGCCAGGCGTCGAGTTCGGCGATCGGTGCGGGGTCGAGGGCGTAGACGCGGCGCTGCGCGTCCTGTCGTACCCGCACCAGACCGGCGTCGCGGAGCACCCGCAGATGCTTCGACGTGCTCGGCTGACTCAGACCGCACGCCTCCACGATCTCCCCGACTGGCCGCGGCCGCTCCAGGAGCAGCGCGACGATCGTCCGCCGGTGGGGATCGGCAAGGGCGGTCCAGAGCGAGGCGTCGGACATGCCTCCAATATGCCTCCGCAGTTATATGCCAGTCAAGGAATGTGCGACCCCTGCCCCTCGCGGCCGCACACCACTCCCTAGCGAAACGTTGCCGTTTCGATGAAAGTGGTCTAGTGTCGATGTGTACGAAACAGTTTCGTTTATGTTCCCTTGACCTTCGAGCGGCTTCCCTGGAGTGGTTCTCCGATGTCCCAGAAGACTCTGACCGAAGGCACCCGAGAGGGCGCCGCGGAAGCTCCATCCGGGGCCTCCGCCAAGCGGTGGTGGATCCTCGCGGTCGTCGCCCTCGCGCAGCTGATGGTCGTCCTCGACGCCACGATCGTGAACATCGCCCTGCCGTCCGCGCAGGCCGACCTCGGATTCTCCGACGGCAACCGGCAGTGGATCGTCACCGCGTACGCACTGGCCTTCGCCTCCTTGCTTCTGCTCGGCGGCCGTATCGCCGACCTGTTCGGCCGCAAGCCCGCTTTCCTCGCCGGTGTGATCGGCTTCGCCGTCGCCTCCGCGCTCGGCGGCGCCGCGACCAGCTTCGAGATGCTGGTCGTCGCCCGTGCTCTTCAGGGTGTCTTCGGTGCCCTCCTCGCGCCCGCCGCGCTCTCCCTCCTCAACACGACCTTCACCGACGCACGGGAGCGCGCCAAGGCGTTCAGCGTGTACGGCGCCATCGCCGGCGCCGGCGGTGCGGTGGGTCTGCTGCTCGGCGGCATCCTGACCGACGCGCTCGACTGGCGCTGGACGCTGTACGTCAACGTGGCCATCGCCGTCGTCGCCCTCGTGGGCGGCTGGATGCTGCTGAGCAACCACCGCGACGCCGCCGGCTCCAAGCTGGACGTGCCCGGCACGATCCTGGTCGCCGGTGGTCTGTTCGCCCTGGTCTACGGCTTCTCCAACGCGGAGACCCACGACTGGAGTTCCCCCCAGACCTGGGGCTTCCTGATCGCGGGCGGTGTGCTCCTTGCGGCCTTCACCTGGTGGCAGACCCGGGCCGCGCACCCGCTGCTGCCGCTGCGCATCCTCCTCGACCGGGACCGCGGGGCCTCGTTCCTCGCCGTGCTGATCACCGGCGCGGGCATGTTCGGTGTCTTCCTCTTCCTCACCTACTACCTCCAGCTGAACCTGGGCTTCAGCCCGACGAAGACCGGTGTGGCGTTCCTGCCCATGGTCGGCGCGCTGATGGTGATGGCACAGCTCGGCACCACGGTCCTGGTGCCGCGGCTCGGCCCGAAGGCCGTCATCCCGCTGGGCTTCGCCATCGCCACGGTCGGCATGGCCTGGCTGACGGGCATCGGGACCGACTCCTCGTACATGAGCGCCGTGCTGCCGCCGCTGATCGTCATCGGCGTGGGCCTCGGCCTGGTCATGCCGCCGGCCATGCAGATGGCCACCGGCGGAGTGGCCGCCGAGGACGCGGGCGTCGCCTCCGCCACCGTCAACGCCATGCAGCAGGTGGGCGGTTCGATCGGTACGGCGCTGCTGAACACCCTCGCCGCGAGCGCCGCGACCGACTACCTGGCCGGCAAGGACGCGAGCAACAAGCTGGTCCAGGCGCAGGCGACGATCGAGAGCTACACGACCGCGTTCTGGTGGTCGGCGGGCTTCTTCGCCGCCGGCGCGCTGATCGCCTTCCTGCTCTACCGCCGCGGGGTCCCACAGCAGGACGCGGAGGCCGCACCGGTCGTCCACATGTAAGCCACTCCGGACCGAGGGGCCGCCGTCATCAGGGAGACGGTGGCCCCTCTTCGCTGCCATGGTGGCCGTATGCGCAAAGAGGCGGCGGCACTCGGCAGCACGCTCTTTCTGGCGCTCGCCCCCGGCACCGTGGCCGTACTGCTGCCGTGGTGGCTGACGGGATGGCGGGCCGGGGACTGGTGGCTGCCGGTGCGACTGCTCGGACTGGTCCCGCTGGTCGCCGGGGCAGCCGTCCTGCTGTCGGCCTTCGCCCGGTTCGTGATCGAGGGCTTGGGCACTCCCGCGCCGGTTGCGCCCACCGAACACCTGGTGGTGGGCGGGCTGTATCGCCACGTGCGCAATCCGATGTACGTGGCGGTGGACGCGGCGATCGTGGGCCAGAGCCTGTTGCTCGCCCGGCCGGTCCTGTTCGTGTACGGCGTGCTGGCCGGGTTGCTGATGTGGGCGTTCGCGACCTGGTACGAGGAGCCGGACTTGGCGGACCGGTTCGGCACCGAGTATGAGCGCTATCGGCGAGCGGTGCCGGGGTGGTGGCCGAGGCTGACGCCCTGGCAGGGCGAGGGTGACTAGGACTCCTCGTCGGCGCCCGACTCCTTGGGCTGCCACGCGCCTTGCCATACGACCCACATGTGCCCGTCGGGGCCGTGGTGGACGCTGAGGCCGTCGATGACGGTGAGCAGCGGGAGGTGGCCGGCGTTGCGGTCGCGGTCCAGGGCGACTCGTACGTCGTCGGTGGCGGCCAGGGTGATGCCGGTGCGGTTCGCGGTCAGGACGATGCGGCAGGTCTCGGCGCTGGTGCGGGCGAGCAGACAGTTGCTCACGGAGCGGCCGGCGTCGCGCACCGGAGCGACGAACCAGAGCGGGGCCTCGATGGCACAGGTGACCGCGTCGGTAGCGGCCGAGGCGGCCGCTTCCCCACCGGTGCGCGGGAAGTGGGCGGTGAACTCCATCTCCAACGCGGGTTCCATGAGCCCGGATTCGGTCAGCAGCGGCGGCCCGTCCGACGGCGGGCGTACCGGCGTGAGCACGATCAACTCCCTGTCTCGACCGTTCCATGAACGCGGTCAGCGACGCTGCCGGGGGCTGGGGCGGCACAGCGACTCTACGGGGCCGCCCCGACCTTGAACAGGGAAAGGGCAAGGAATTGAGGGAAAGTCAATACCTCGCGGCGAACTTCACTGGGTTGAGTGAACCAGATCTTGCGGGCGGCATATCAGGGATGCTCCCGGCCGCGCCGGGGTAACTACCGAGATCGAATGCGCCCCTGCTGTGGTGGAGCGACCATGACACCGGAAGCCGAAGACCATCCCCCCGAACCGCCCCCGGACGCGGACACCGGTGCGGGTTCCGGGTTCTTCGGATTCGGGGCTCCGGCGGCGAATCCCTACGCCCACACCTACACGAGGGGCACTTTCACCGTGGTCGAGGTCGCGGGCGAGATCGACATGGCGACCACGGGATTCCTCGCGGAGCACCTCGACGCCGCCGCCCGGGGGCCGCGGCCCGACGTGCTCGTCGATCTGCGGCACGTCGACTTCTTCGACTGTTCGGGCCTGCGCGTGCTGTGCCGGGCCGACTCGCGGGCCCGGGAGCGCGGCGGCCGGCTGCGCATCGTCTCCGACGGGGCGCGCGTGCACCGGCTGTTGCGCGCGTCGGGACTGCTGGACCGCTTTCCGCCGCTCCCCGGGATGCCGGCGAACCAGGATCACCACCGGGGGTGATCCCAGGGGTCGGCGGGCGGCCCCACTCCGCCCGGCCGACCCCTGGGGCGAGATCGCGCGGCCCCGCGAGAGAGGCCAGGCACTCCCCGACTGCGGGCCTCTTCACGTCTTCACGGGGACCGCGGGATCCCGGTCCCTCAGAACGTGAAGACGCTCGTCCCGTAGGAGCTCTTCACGCACTCGTTGGCGAACGTGCGCTCATAGGAGACGCGCTTGCCCCGCCAGACGCCCTCCACCGTGACGACCACCGGGTCGTACTCCTTGGTGCACAGAACGCCGGCTCTGTCCTCCAGGGCGTCGAAGTCCCCGTCGGTGCCGCGCAGTTCGGCACAGGCGGACGCGGCGGCCGGATGGGTGCCGGAGGAGGTCGGGGCACAGGTCAGGGTGACCGCCCGCTCCGGCGTGACGTAGGCCGCGCTGTCGCCGTGGCCCAGGGTGAGCACCAGGGCCGAGGGGGCGTAGAGCGAGGCGGGGGTGGCGGTCGGGGCGGCGAACGCGGACCCGGTCAGGGGTCCGCAGACGGCGGTGGCCGTGAGGCCGAGGGTCGCTGCCCAGCGCGCGGTGTTCCGCATTGTGTGCATCCTTCCGCTCGAAACGAGGGTGTGCCGCACCCGGCTCGGTCGGTGCCGGAGCAGCGAGCGCCACTCTGCCGAGTCCGCCGCCGAAACTCACCTCGACCCCATGCGTTTCAGTAACCTTGCGTATTGAATCAGTGGCGCGAAGTCACGGAATTCGAACACACCGACCCAGCAATCAGGCGGTTCTTGATCGCCGGAAGCGGTCGAGTGGCCGGTTTCCCCGGGTTCGTTAATAGTCCTGAAACATTCCGGTTCAGCCCTCGGCGCACTCCCCCGCAGCCCCTTGCGTTCGCGCTCCGACGGAGTAATCGTCATTACATGATTACGACAGAGCAGATCGACAAGCTTCGCGGCTGGTTCGCCGGCCGCCTGCCCGACGACCTCTTCGAGGAACTGGCCGAGGTGACGGTCGACCGCGAGGAGATCACCGTGATCGGCCGCATCCCCGCACCGAGGCTCACGGAGGACGCCCCGGCCGCCGAGCGGGAAGCCGCCGTACAGAGCAGGATCCAGGAGTTCCGGGAGCGCACCCGGGAAGCGCGGATGGCGGTGGCCCGCGACGCCGAGCACCGGTTCCGCAGGAAGGTCTCCTGGGGCGTGGAGTGCGACGGAGAGCGCGCGCTGTTCACGCACGTGGCCGCGCCCGTCATGACCCGGCTGCGCCAGCCCGAGCGCCAGGTCCTGGACACCCTCATCGCCGGGGGCGTCGCCCGCAGCCGCAGCGATGCCCTGGCCTGGTGCGTCCGCCTGGTCCAGCGCCACACCGACGACTGGCTCGCCGAACTGCGCGAATCCCTGGAACACGTCCAGCGAGTGCGGGCCCAGGGGCCGGACGCGGAACCGACGGACACGCCATCCGACACCGCGGCCGACACCTCTGGCGACAAGGAATGACCCGGGAGTGGAGCTTTCGTCCACCCACCACGGAAAAGATGGATGAACCGTCCTCTGGTGCGGATCTTGCCCGGCGCCTTAACGTCGGCGAACCCACTGAGGACGGCATCCGCTCACCCCGCACACCCCCGCGGCACTGACGGGC
Source organism: Streptomyces sp. JLBG701 (assembly GCF_058544905.1). Classification (NCBI taxonomy): domain Bacteria; kingdom Bacillati; phylum Actinomycetota; class Actinomycetes; order Kitasatosporales; family Streptomycetaceae; genus Streptomyces; species Streptomyces sp. JLBG701. The sequence continues at coordinate 10,392,053 of NZ_CM178588.1, read as the reverse complement.
CGTCCCTGCCGCCGCGCCACCACGCGCTCCACCGCCGTCCCTCGCTGGAGCCCCCTTGTCCTCGCTGCCCGACCCGTCGCCCGCCTCTCCCGCCACACCGCCCCCGTCCCTGACCGAGGTCGAGACGTACGGTGTCGAGCGCATCCCTGACGCGGACCGCACCGCCACCCCGCTCGACCTGTTCCGGGTCGCCTTCGGCGGCGCCAACACCTTCTCCACCTGCGTCCTGGGCGCCTTCCCGATCCTGTTCGGCCTCTCCTTCTGGCAGGGCCTGGCGGCCACGCTCCTGGGAGTCGTGGTGGGCGCGCTGATTCTGTGCCCGATGGCGGTGTTCGGGCCGGTCAACGGCACCAACAACGCTGTCGCCTCGTCCGCGCACCTCGGTGTGCACGGCCGCGTGGTCGGCTCGTTCCTCTCGCTCCTGACGGCCGTCGCGTTCTTCTCCATCTCGGTGTGGAGCTCCGGCGACGCCCTGGTCGGCGGCGCGCACCGGCTGTTCGGCCTGGAGCGCAGCGACCTGTCGTACGTCGTCGCGTACGCGCTGTTCGCGGGACTGGTCCTCGCCGTGTGCGTGTACGGCTTCCGGTTCATGCTGTTCGTCAACAAGATCGCGGTGGTCTCGGCGACCCTGCTGTTCCTGCTCGGCGCGATCGCCTTCGCCGGCGACTTCGACCCGTCGTACGCCGGTGTCTTCACGGACTCGGCGGACGCGGCGACGCAGGCCCTGTTCTGGCCGTCGTTCATCGGCGCGGCGCTGATCGTGCTGTCCAACCCGGTGTCGTTCGGCGCGTTCCTCGGCGACTGGTCGCGCTACATCCCGGCCGACACCCCGCGCCGCAAGGTGATCGGCGCCGCGTTCCTGTCGCAGATCGCGACGCTGCTGCCGTTCGTCTTCGGGCTGGGGACGGCCAGCATCATCGCCCAGCAGGCGCCGAAGTACGTCGATCCCGCGGCCCCCGACTTCGTGGGCGGGCTGCTGGCGATCTCGCCGGGCTGGTTCTTCCTGCCGGTGTGTCTGCTGGCGCTGATCGGCGGCATGTCGACGGGCACGACCTCGCTGTACGGGACCGGCCTCGATTTCTCGTCGGTGTTCCCGCGGCTGTCCCGGGTGCAGGCCACGCTCCTGGTCGGCGCGCTGTCGATCACGTTCATCTTCGTCGGCCGGTTCGGCCTGAACCTCGTCCAGTCGATCTCCACGTTCGCCACGATGATCATCACCTGCACCACGCCGTGGATGGTCGTGATGATCCTGGGCTTCTACACCCGGCGCGGCTGGTACGACCCCGACGCGCTCCAGGTCTTCAACCGCCGTCAGCGCGGCGGCCGTTACTGGTTCGCGCACGGCTGGAACTGGCGCGGCATGACCGCCTGGTGGGTATCGGCGCTGATCGGCGTCCTGTTCACCAACATCCCGGGCCAGTTCGTCGGCCCCCTGGGCAACCTGGCCAACGGCGTCGACATCAGCCTCCCCCTGTCGCTCGCCGTGTCCGCCGTACTGTTCCTCGCACTGCTGCGGCTGTTCCCCGAACCCCGGGCGGTCTACGGCCCGGAGGGCGCGCGGCTGGCCCGCACCGTCGACGTCCCGGTGCCGCCGATCACCGGCCCGGGCGCCGAACCGGACGGCGTGGAACCGGTGTTGGCGGCCGAGGGCAGCTGACGCCCGCCCTGGTCGCCTGACCGGGCCCGGACCCGATTGTCAGACCCCTCCGCTACGTTGCGACCATGACTCAATTCGTGTTGGTGGCGGGGGCCTGGCTCGGTGCGTGGGCCTGGGACGAGGTGGCGGAAGGCTTGCGGGCGACTGGGCATGGCGTGCATCCGCTGACGCTGTCCGGGCTCGCCGAGCAGCAGGGCGCGGCGGCCGGGCAGCAGACGCACGTCCAGGACATCGTCGACGAGGTCGAGCGGCTCGATCTGCGGGACGTCGTCCTGGTCGGGCACAGTTACGCCGGCGTCCCGGTGGGGCAGGCGGCCGAGCGGATCGGGGACCGGCTGAGGCGTGTGGTGTTCGTCGACTCGAACGTTCCGGTGGACGGGGAGACGTTCCTGTCGGGCTGGCCGAGCGACGACGTGAAGCAGGCCATCGCCGACAACAACGGCTTCTGGCCGCCCCTGGCCGCCGACGACTACGCCGGCCAAGGGCTGACGGACGAGCAGATCGGCCGGATCGTGAGCGGCTCCCCGCACCCCGGCGCCACGCTCACCGAGCCGGCCGTACTGGCCCGCCCACTCGGTAAGCTTCCCGCCACCTACATCAAGTGCCTGCTCGACGGCGACGAACCAATGCCGGTCGTGGCCGACCTCCTCAAGAGCGAGCGCTGGGAGCTGGTCGAGATGGACACCGGTCACTGGCCGATGTTCTCCCAGCCGCGCGAACTGGCCCGGATCCTGGACGAGTCGGCCGCGGGCACCTGAGAACCGCCCCCTGGTGGGTGGACCTGCGCTTACTCGTCAGTATCGTCAGGGTGCAACGCGACTCGACGACGAGAGGCGGCCGTACGGATGGCGAAGCACTGGGCGGACTTCCAGTACGAGATCTATCTCAACGGGATGACGGGTGCCGTACCCCGCCTGCCCACCGATCTGACCCGGCTGGAGCAACTGACCGAGCAGCGGCTGGGGCCGGGTCCGGTCGGGTATGTGGCGGGCAGCGCGGGCGACGGCAGCACCGCCCGCGCCAACCGGGCGGCCCTTGAGCGGCGCCGGATCGTGCCGCGCATGCTGCGGGACGTCCACGAGCGCGATCTGTCGGTCGAGGTGCTGGGCCGCTCCCTGCCCGCCCCGCTGGCGCTGGCGCCCGTCGGCGTGCTGTCGATCATGCATCCGGACGCCGAGTCGGCCGCCGCCCGGGCCGCCGCCGCGCAGGGCGTGCCCTTCGTCCTGTCGTCGGCGTCCAGCACGCCCATGGAGCAGGTCGCGGAGGCGATGGGGGACGCCGAGCGCTGGTTCCAGCTGTACTGGGCCAAGGACCGCGAGGTGACGCGGAGTTTCCTGAACCGGGCGAAGGCGTCCGGGTTCACCGCGCTGCTCGTCACCCTGGACACCCCGCTGTTGGCGTGGCGTCCGCGCGATCTCGACCAGGCGTATCTGCCGTTCCTGCATGGCGTCGGCACCGCCAACTACTTCTCCGACCCGGCGTTCCAGGCGGGCCTGGCCAAGCCGGTCCACGAGGACACCGACGCCGCCGTGATGCAATTCGTGGGCATGTTCGCGGATCCGGGCAAGACGTGGCCGGACCTGGCGTTCCTGCGGGAGAACTGGGACGGGCCGATCGTCCTCAAGGGCATCCTGCACCCGGACGACGCCCGCCTCGCCGCCGACGCCGGGATGGACGGCGTGGTGGTGTCCAACCACGGCGGACGCCAGGTCGCCGGTGCGGTGGCGGCGGCCGACGCGCTGCCCCGGGTGGTGGATGCGGTCGGCGACCGGCTGACCGTCCTGTTCGACAGTGGCATCCGCACCGGCGACGACGTCTTCAAGGCGCTCGCGCTCGGCGCGCGGGCGGTGCTCGTCGGACGGCCGTACGCCTATGGGCTGGGCCTCGACGGCCAGGCCGGCGTCGAGCACGTGATCCGCTGTCTGCTCGCCGAGTTCGACCTGACCCTCGCCCTGTCCGGCCACGCCACCCCCGCCACGATCGGCCGCGCCGACCTGATGGAGGAGACCGTGTGACCGCCCGGAAGAACCCGCTCGCGGTTGCTACCCGCTGATGACATCCCGGTCCGACAGCTCCACGGCGTGCGCGGAAGGGGATTCGGTTCCGGCGACCGACAGTGAGCCGGGGCTGGCCGTCGTCACCGAGTCGGTGCGCCAGTGCTGTTCGTCGGAGCCGTCGCGGACCTTGACGACGATGTCGGCGTCGGGGTCCTTGTTGGTGGAGGTGAGGGCGAGCCCCTCGTCCCAGCGGGGCAGCAACTCCCCCTGCACGGTGAGGTCGTAGCGCACGTCGTCGGCCCGCTTGTCGTCCTCGTCCGCGCACTTGCCGAGGACGACGACGCCGGCGTCCACGTGCGAGTCCAGGCACAGCTGCGGTTCGGCCACGCTGCGCAGCAGCCCGTCCTCCTCGTACGTCCACTGCTGGGTCCACGCCGACGAGCACACCGCCAGCTCGGTCCCGGCGCCCGCCTCGGCCGTGCCGCGGATGTCGAGGCACAGGTCGGCGGCGACGTTGCGCAGCCTGGTCTGCTGCGGTGCGGTGGGGAGCTGGGCCGTGCCGGGCGTGCTCTCGGCGTCGGTGCCGGGCTCCGCGCCACGGGTGCCGCCGGCGCTGGTGGAGGCGGCCGGGTCGGCGTCGCCGCCGTCGGACCACAGACCGGCGGTGAGGACGGAGGCGAGCAGTCCCGCCGAGGCGAGGCCCACGCCGGTGAGCAGCGCCCGCGAGGACTTCGGCCCCTGTGGGCCGCGACGGCCGGGCGTGGGGATGCGGGACAGCAGGCGACGGCGCCCGGCGCCGTGCCGGGACGTGCCGGAGCCCTTCACGCGCGCCACGTCCTGGGTACGTCCGGGCCGCGAGTCCAGATAGCGGCGCGCGCCCCAGCCGAGGACCGCCTCGGCGAGCAGTACGCCCAACCCGCCCTCGAAATGACTCAGCTGTTCGGCCGCGTAACGGCAGTAGGGGCATTCCGCCAGATGCTGCTGGACATCCGGCAGGAGAGCTCCGCCCCGGCGAATCGGGACGTCGAGGAGGCGGTTGTAGAAGCGGCAATCCTTGGTCGGAGCGAGTTCCCGGTGGGCGCGAACACAGCCCTCACGGAATTTTTCCCGCGACTGTTCGAGTGCGGCCGTCGCGGTGTCGGCATCCATCCCGAGCAGACCGGCCGGGACGGATATGTGCTCGGCCTCGACCTCGGTGTGCCACAGCAGACACTGGGCGACCGGGGGAAGGCCGTGGAATGCACGCTCGGCGAGCTTGCGATTTTCGGGCGTCAGCGTTTTTGCCGTGCGCATGCCACGGCCGCCGGCCGGTTTCTGCAGGTCCGGCAGAACTCCGGATATTCGGTCCTGTGCGGACCACTCCCGGACCGTGTCCCGGACGGTCACGAGAAGCTTCGGGCGCAGTGCGACGGCCGGCTCTCCGTGCGCCAGTTGGTCGAGGACCCGGTGAAAGGCGGTGGCCGTGACCATGGAGGCGACGTTCGCCGACGAGGCGAGGCAGATGACCGCGTATGTGTGGCTCTGCCGCCAGTGCCGCGCCATCAACAGCGCGACGGAATGTGCTGCCTCGCCTTCCGGCCGCCCTCTCAGGCGTGCGGCGAGACTCTCGTCGGATTCTCCCGGGTCCCCGCCGGACGGCGGGTAAGGAGGACGAGGGGGGTGGGGGGTGGACACTGAAGCGGTTTCCTTCCCACGCGCATGAGACATACGGGGAGCCGGAATTCACCAACGGCGAATCCGGCCCGGGTCGTCAACGGGTGAATCAGAACCCGGCCATTACCCCCGCACGGGTGGTTCACCCTTGCACAAGTCACTCACGGCCAACAAGCCACTCGGGCAACATGGCCCGCATTGAAGGAAAGTCAGATTCGGCGCCAACTCTCGTCGCTCACACCGTTTTTGGCATTCCATGCGCCCCGTGTGAAACACACGCACGCGCCGGAGCGCCGCGCACGCTCCCCGCGCACCCCATGGCGCGGTCCACTGGAAGCGGCCCTTCTCGGAAGGCCCCGCGCGGGACGGCGGCTCTCCCGCGCGAAACGGCCGCCGACCCCGTTCCTCCCGCCCTCGGTCGGCGGCCCCGGGGGCGGGCGGCAATTTCCGAGCGGCCCGCAGGTCCCGCGACGCGCCCTGCGGGCCTCAGATCTGCCAGGAGCGCAGCCGCTCCGCCGCCCCGTAGACGTCGGTCTTGCCGGAGATCAGGTCGCGGGCCAGGTCGACGAGGGCGCCGTAGGGCGGGTCGATGCCGACGCCGCTGACGAACATGTAGGCCACGGCCGTGGCGCAGGCGAAACGGGCGTTGGCCGATGGCAGGGGCTTGAGCAGGGCGAGGGTGTGCAGCAGGGCAGCGGCGCGCCAGGCCGGGTCGGAGTCGTCGCCGAGGCGGGGCGGGTCGACGCGGTGGCGGGCCACGGCGGCGACCAGGGCGGAGAAGTCGTTGATCGTGGGCTGGTCGGGCAGGACCTCTTCGTGTCGCTGGAGCAGCCAGGGCACGTCGATGTGGACCACGGGAGCCACCATCGGTCAGACGACCCGCCCCTCGCTCTTGGCGGACGGTTCGTCGTCGGGGAAGGCGGCCGCGAATTCGTCCGCGTGCGCCGAGAAGAACCGGCGGAAGGCCTCCGCGCCTTCCTGGAGCGCCCGGTGCCGGGCGATGTCGGCCGCGGCGGCCTCACGCACAAGAGCTTTCATCGACGTTCCGCGCTCCTTGGCGATCTGCCGCAGGTCCTCTAGCTCGCGGTCGCTGAACTCCACATTCAGAGCTGGCATGCCATCACGGTACCGCGCGGGTACTTACTCGTAAATACCAGCAGGTCAAGGTCGGTATCGAACGGTACCTCGGGGAGTGTGACCCTACGGGGCCGGATGTGACGTGGGCCACACATCACCCTTCCGATGTCACATTCGGGACCCCACCGGGCCTCCCAGTGGTGAGCGCGCCTATGGGGAGGCCCACGCATGTCCGAAAGTCCCGTACCTGTCACCGACGAGGCGACCGTCGTCTTCGTCGACCACCGTGAGCTGTTGTTCGGCGTCGTCTACAACATGCTGGGCAGCGTCGCCGACACCGAGGACGTCCTCCAGGAGACCTGGCTGTCATGGACGGCCCGCGTCAACGGCTCGTCTCCGGACGGGATCGCCAACCCCCGCGCGTACCTGGTCCGCATCGCCGTGAACCACGCGCTCGCACGTCACGCCGCGATCAGCCGCCGCCGCGAGACGTACGTCGGCCCGTGGCTGCCCGAGCCTCTGGTCGACGCCGACGACAGCGACAGCGATCCCGCCCTGCGCGCCGAGTCGGTTTCGATGGCGATGCTGGTGGTCCTTGAATCCCTCTCGCCGCTGGAACGCGCGGTGTTCGTGCTGAACGAGGTGTTCGGATACGCCCACACAGAGATCGCGGACATCATCGACCGCACCCCGGCGGCCGTACGCCAGCTCGCGCATCGCGCGCGGGGGCATGTGCACGCGCGACGGCCGCTGTACGAGGCGCATCCGCGGGTGCGGCGGGAGGCGACCGAGCGGTTCGTGCGGGCCGCGCTCGGCGGGGACATCGCGGCCCTGATGGAGATCCTCGCGCCCGATGTGACGGTGTGGACGGACGGTGGCGGCCTGCGCAGGCCGGCGGGGCTGCGCCCGGTGCACGGCCGGGACAAGGCGGTCCGCCTCATCACCTCCTACGCAGGACGGCGCGGCCCACAAAACCTGGAGCTGCGCTACCGGCGCGTCAACGGCGACGACGCGGCGGTGCTGTTCGAGGGCGACTCCCCCTACGCCGTGATGGTCATGGACCTCACGCCGGAGGGCGACCGGGTGTCCGGCGTCTACATCGTCACCAATCCCGAGAAGCTCACCCACGTACACAAGGAGGAGGAGTGACCACCGAGGAGCGGCCCGGCAAGGGCGAACGCGTCGCCGACTGGTTCGACGGCCGTTTCGGCATATACACCCTCGGCAGGCAGTACCTGCGCAAGGTCTTCCCCGACCACTGGTCGTTCCTGCTCGGCGAGATCTGCCTGTACAGCTTCGTCGTGCTGATGCTGACGGGCGTGTATCTCACGCTGTTCTTCCACCCATCGATGAACGAGGTGGTCTACCACGGCAGTTACGTCCCGCTCAACGGCGTCCGTATGTCCGAGGCGTACGCCTCCACCCTCGACATCAGCTTCGACGTGCGCGGCGGACTCCTGATCCGGCAGCTGCACCACTGGGCGGCGCTGGTCTTCATCGCCGCGATGCTGACGCACATGATGCGGCACTTCTTCACCGGTTCGTTCCGCAAGCCGCGCGAGGTCAACTGGCTGTTCGGCTGGTCACTGCTGTTCCTCGGCCTGTTCGAGGGCCTCTTCGGCTACTCGCTGCCGGACGACCTGCTCTCCGGCACGGGCATGCGCTTCGTCGACGGGGCCCTGCTGTCGGTCCCGATCGTGGGGACGTACCTCTCGATGTTCCTGTTCGGCGGCGAGTACCCCGGCCATGACATCGTCGCCCGCTTCTACTCGCTGCACATCCTGGTGATCCCCGGCATCATGGCGGCGCTCGTCGTGGTCCACATCCTGCTGGTCGTCTACCACAAGCACACCCAGTTCGCGGGGCCCGGTCGCACCGAACGCAACGTCGTGGGCGCCCCGTTCATGCCGGTCTACCTGGCGAAGGCGGGCGGCTTCTTCTTCCTCGTCTTCGGCGTCCTCACGCTCATAGCGGCGGTAGCCTCGATCAACCCGGTCTGGTCGTACGGCCCTTACCGCGCCGACCAGGTATCCACGGGCGCCCAGCCCGACTGGTACCTGGGCTTCGCCGAGGGCCTGGTCCGTGTCATGCCGGGCTGGGAGGTCACGCTGTGGGGCCACACCCTCGTCCTCGGTGTGCTGATCCCGATCGTCGTCTTCCCTCTCCTCCTGGTCTTCATCGGCGTCTATCCCTTCCTGGAGGCGCGGTTCACCGGCGACCGGCGCGAGCACCATCTGCTGGACCGGCCGCGCAACCGCCCGGTCCGCACGGCGATCGGCGCGGCCTGGATCAGCGTCTATCTGATCCTGCTCGCGGGCGGCGGTAACGACATCGTGGCGACCCGCCTCCATCTGTCGATCAACGTGGTGACGTGGACCATCAGGATCGCCGTCTTCGTGGTCCCGGTCCTCGTGTTCGTCGCCACCCGCCGTATCTGCCTCGGCCTCCAGCTCCGGGACCAGGAGCTGGTGTTGCACGGGCGCGAGACGGGCGTGATCAAGCGGCTGCCGCACGGCGAGTACGTCGAGGTGCACCAGCCGCTCGACCAGGCCCGGCTCCACACCCTGACCGCCCATCAGCGGCCGGGGGAACTGGTGGAGCGTGATGAGCTCAGCCCTGGTCCGCCACGAAGGACGCCATCCGGGTCAGGGCGGAGTTCCAGTTGATGGTGTGCTCGTTGGTCGACCAGGACTGGATGTCGTCGATGTAGCAGAACTGGCCGACGCAGCCCTGGAGTTTGCTCTGTGCGTAGGGGTCCTGGATGCTGGAGTTGGGTCCGCCGGCGAGGGTGCCCTCCGGCGGGTTCGGGAGGTTCGGGTCGAGCTGGTGGGCGTACCAACGGCTGTGCTGGTTGTGGGAGTTGACCTCGCCGTAGCCGGTGACGTAGGAGATGTTCAGCGCGTTGCGGCCGAGAATGTAGTCCATGCTCTGGAGCGCGCCGTCCCGGTACTTCGGGGCGCCGGTGAAGTCGTACGCCGTGGCGATGATCACCGCGTTGTGCAGGATCTGGTGGTTGGAGCCCCAGTCGTACAGGTTGCCGTCGGGGGCGTAGGGCATGCCGTACGGCTGTGACTTCAGTGTGGCCAAGTAGCGGTCTGCGCCCTTGACGACGGACTGGCGGACCTTGTCCCTGCCAGGGAGCCTGCTGGGAACGGTCGCCAGGTCAAGCCGACCGGCCGCGGCGGTCCTGGCCCAGTCGTAGCCGAGGGCGCCGAAGATGTCGGCCGTATGGACCGGCGAGCTCAGGATGTAGCGCTCGAACTCCCTTTCCCCGGTGGAGAGATAGAGCTCGGCCGCCGCCCAGTAGAACTCGTCGGTGGCGTCGGTGTCGGGGTAGGCACCGCCGCCGGTGCCGTCGTTCGGGTCGGGGTACACCTCGGAGTGCGCGAGCGCCGCCGTCCAGGCCTCGCGTGCCGCGGAGAGGGCCCGTGCCGCGAACTGCCGGTCGTAGGGCCGGTAGAGGCGAGCAGCTTGTGCGGCCGTGGCCGCGAGGTTCAGGGTCGCCTGAGTGGTCGGCGGGTGCAGCTCGCGCTTCTGCGGGTCGTCGCTCGGCAGCAGCGGGAGGCCGGTCCACTGCTCGTCGTGCATCTTGTGGTGGGCCATGCCGGCCAGCGGCTGCCCGTCGGGCACCTGCATCTTCAGCAGGAACTCCAGCTCCCAGCGGGCCTCGTCCAGGATGTCCGGCACCTTGTTGCCGCTCTCCGGGATGGCGAGCGTGCCGTCACCCAGCTTGGCGGGCTGTCCGGTGCGGGCCAGCAGCGAGCGCTCGTACGTGCTGAGCAACTCCCAGGTGGAGATGCCGCCGTTGACGACGTACTTGCCGTGATCCCCCGCGTCGTACCAGCCGCCGGTGACGTCGAGGGTGTAGTCGCACACGCCGGGCTGGCAGGGCACGGCCCCGTCGCCCTGGTTGGGCGCCACGTCGACATGGCCGGCGGGGCGGGCGTAGCCGGGGCGCAGGTCGTCGCGGATCGCGGTGCCGCTGCGCTGCGTGTAGTAGTACTTCGCGGCGTCGACCCGCAGTTGCTCGTAGGCGGCCGCGGAGATGTCGAAGGGGCGGCTGGTCTCCCCGTCGGCGACCAGCGTGAAGCCCTGTCCGCGTGCGCGGTAGGAGCCGAAGTCGATGGAGTGGACGTTCTGTCCGGAGGAGACGTCGACCCCGCGCGGCACGGTCCAGCCGTGCGCGACCGTCGCCCCGGCGGCGTTCCTCAGCTGCCAGGACAGCTTCTCGGTGGCATCGGTGACCAGCGTGGCGTTCTTCGGGCCCGCGGGCAGATAGGCGACCTGGTTGACCCGGACCCGTGGCCCGGTGTCGGGCTCGTAGACCTCGGGCGGCACCCCGCCCAGCAGGGACACGTCGTCCATGCAGAACCGCCAGGCGTCCGCGCTGCCGCCGAGCTGGAAGCCGACCTGGCCCTGCGTGGTGTCGACGGGCGAAGTGAACGTGTACGCGTAGGAGTTGCCGGAGACGCTCAGCTGCGGGCTCACCTCGAAGTAGGTGTCGTACGGCGACACCGACAACCCGACGATCGCGCGTACGACGTGCCCGTCGGGTGAACCGTTCGCGGTGAAGGCGAACTTGTACGACTCGCCCTTGACCAGGGTGATGTCGTTCTGGCCGACGGCGGCGTCCCAACGGTTGGTGGTGCCGCCCGGTACGCCCGCGCAGAGCTGTCCGTCGGACAGGCCCGCGGTGACGTTGCTCGTCGTCCACCACGGTTCGGTGGTGGTGTCGAAGGTGCCGTTCCTCACCTGCTCGACCTCGTCGGCGCCGGCCGGGGCGGCGGGCAGCGCGGTGAGCGCTGCCGCCAGCAGGGCCGTCAGGGACAGCAAGGTGGTTCTGCGTCGTTTCACGTCTGGGCTCCTCGGTTGGAGGGGCGGGTGACGCTCGCAATGGGAGCGCTCCCAGATGCGGACGCAAGCCATGCTTGTTCGATCCATGACACCCCGTCAACGGTCCGGACAGGAGTCGTTCCCGTCCGGACCGTACGACGGTGTCAGCCGACCGGGACCTCCAACTTGCCGATGCGCACCGCCCCTTGGACCTCACCTGGACGACTGCTGGTCAGCGTGAGTCGCAGCCGGGAGCCGCGCACCGCGTCGAAGGTGAGCACGGTCGGGGTGTCCGAGGCCGTGGCCCAGTCGACGGCCGCCCCCTCGACCGGCACATACCGGTGGCCGTCCCACACCGCGGCCTCGATCGCCGCGGGCAGGCTGTGCGTCGCGTCCACGGTGAACGAGATCTCCACCCGGTCCACGCTCCGGACCCGCCCGAAGTCCACCGAGACCCAGTCCTCGGGACGGGCGCCGCTGAACGCGGGCAGCAGGGCCGTTGCCGACTTGTAGAAGGCGTTGGACCAGCCGGTGGCCGCGTCGCCGTCGAGCATGGCGGCGGGCAGGGTGTCGGGGCGACCGGAGTAACTCGCATCGGCGCAGGGGTAGTTGCGCGGATCTGGGCGGTCGGGCTCGAAGGTCGCCGCCGGAGTCGTCGCCACCGACCTGGCCGACGTGGTGCGCACGCTCGCGCGGCCCGTCCGCAGCCCTTCGGCACGCGCCGTCACCTTCAGCGTGCCAGCCTTCGTGCCGGACCGCACGATCGCGAGTGCCTTGCCGTGGAAGGCGGTTCGCGTGCTGGCCTGATAGCGCTCGGCGCTCTCCTCCCGCCCGTTGTCGAGCCCGGCGAGGGAACCGCCCGTCGCCTCGAAGGCGATCAGCTGCTCGGCGTCGGGCACCACGACGCCCCGGGCGTCGACGACCTCCGCGGTCACGAAGACCAGCGAACGGCCGTCGGCGGCAAGGGACTTGCGGTCCGGAGTGAGGTGTACGGCATGCGGGGCGCCGGCCGTACGCAGCACGTCGGTGGCGACCACCTTGCCGTCGCTTCTCGCCACCGCCTTCAACTCACCCGGCTCGTACGGCACTTTCCAGGTCAGATGGAGCTTGCCCGCGCTGCCGTTCGGGCTGGTGTAGCTCCCGGAGTACGGGCCGTCGGTGAACGTCTTGTCGTCGCCGGTGGCCTCGGTCGTCTCCAGGTACACACGCCCGTCGACGGTCTTCTTGGTGTCGAACGTCCGCGTGCCGAGGGACTTCCCGTTCAGGAACAGCTCGACCGTGTCGACGTTGGCGTAGGCCCACACCTCGACCGTGTCGCCCTCCTCGTGGTTCCAGGTCATGGGCAGCAGATGGACCATGGGCTCGCTCACCCACTGGCTGCGGAAGAGGTGGTACATGTCCTTCGGGAACCCGGCCGTGTCGACCGCGCCGAAGAAGGACGCCTTCACCGGGAAGACGTCGTACGGCGTGGGCTCCCCGATGTAGTCGATGCCGGACCACAGGAACTGTCCCGTGAACCACTTCCGGTCCCGGTCCTTCTTGTGGCCGTACTCGCCGCTCATCGTCCAGGAGGCGAGGTTGTTGTCGTAGGAGGAGACGTCGCGTCTGCCGGGCGTGTGGTTCTCGCCGGTGTTGAGGTGCTCGGGTTCCTGGTAGGCGCCGCGTGTGGAGGTCTCGGAGGACGACTCGGACTCGAAGAGGAACAGGTGGGGGTAGGCGGCGTGGAGGGCGTCCACCGACTTGGCGGTGTTGTAGTTGAGGCCGAGTCCGTCCAGCTTGGCGAGCATGAGGTCGGCCGCCGACCCCTTCGCCGGGACACGGCGGTACTTGTCGGAGCCGATGACGAGCGGGCGGGTGTCGTCGGCGGCCCTGATGGCGGTGATGATCCGGTCGGCCATGGCGAGCCCGGCGGTGGACGTGGAGTCGGGGACCTCGTTGCCGATGGACCACAGGACGACGGCGGGCGAGTTGCGGGCCGCGAGCACCATCTCGGTGGTGTCATTCTCGCACCACTCCTCGAAGAACCGGCCGTAGTCGTAGGTCGTCTTGCCGGTGCGCCAGCAGTCGAACGCCTCCACCATCATCACGATGCCCAACTCCTCGCAGACGTCGATCATCTGCGGGGAGGGCGGGTTGTGGGAGGTGCGGAAGGCGTTGACGCCCATCGACTTCATGATGGTCATCTGGCGGCGCACGGCGTCGATGTTGATGGCCGCGCCGAGCGCGCCCAGGTCGTGGTGCAGGTCGACGCCCTTGATCTTGGCGTGGGCGCCGTTGAGTTCGAAGCCCTCGTCCGGGTCGAAGCGGAAGGTGCGGATGCCGAAGGGGGTGCGGTAGGTGTCGACGGTCGTGCCGGCGACGCGCAGTTCGGTGTGCAGGGTGTAGCGGTGCGGGTCGGCGAAGTCCCACAACCGGGGTTCTACGACGGTGAGTTCGTGGGTCTCGGTGTGCCGGCCGTCGACGGTGACCGTCGAGGCCGCGCGGGCGACCGTCCGGCCGTCGGCGTCGACGGCCCTCGACCGGACCTCGACCTCGCTCGCGGCGCCCGAGGCGTTGACCACGGAGGTCCTCACCCGGACGACGGCACGGTCCGCGGTGATCTCCGGGGTCGTGACGTACGTGCCCCAGCGTTCGACGTGCACCGGCTCGGTGACGACGAGCCGGGCGTCGCGGTAGATGCCGCTGCCCGAGTACCAGCGGCTGCTGGGGAGTTGGTTGCGCACCTGGACCGCGAGGACGTTCTCGGTGGTGCCGTCGGTGTGCAGCAGGTCCGTGAGGTCGAGGGCGAAGCCCGTGTAGCCGTAGGGGTGGCGGCCCGCCTGGGTGCCGTTGCAGTAGACGTACGAATCCATGTAGACGCCGTCGAACTCGACGGAGATCCGCCGGCCGGCGAGGGCGGGCGGCAGGGTGAAGGCGATGCGATACCAGCCGAGGCCGCCGGGGAGGAACCCGGTGCCGCTGGTCGTGCCGTGCTCGGTGGTGGGGGTCTGCTCGATGCTCCAGTCGTGCGGGACGGCGACCTGGCGCCACGCCGAGTCGTCGTACCCCGGCTCGGCGGCGTCGGCGTACGCGCCGGTCGGGTCGGTGATGCCGGCCGGGTTGACCAGCGCGAAACGCCAGCCGTCGCGCAGGGCGACGGTCCGGCGGCCGGACGCGGTGCCCAAGGCCTCCGCGGCCCGGGCGCCCGGGGCGCCCAGTAACGCTCCGGCCGTCGGCGCGGCCGTAGAAGCGATCAAAACCGATCTGCGAGTGACCGTCATGGCGGCTCTCCCTCATCAGGGCCCAGAAGTACTCACAACTGATCGTGAACAAACAGATTCTGACGGCGCGCCACACAGGGCCGTCAAGGGTGCGGTGAGCTGCTTCTGCCCCTCGGGTCACTTCGGCGGGAAATCCCCCTTGACCGTAACTCCGGGCACCCTGGCGTTCACATCCGCGTGCGGGACGTGACGCACTAGGCTGAACTCAAGTGACCTGGCTGTTCACAGTGAGTGCGCGCGATGGAGTGGCGACGATGAGCCCGGACTACCCGTTCGACGATGCCGCGACGGCACTGGCTGTCATCGACGATCACGGCACGCTCGTCGAGTGGAGCGAGGGTGCCCGGCGCCTGCTGGGGTGGACGGCCACCGATGTCGTGGGCCGTCCGGCGGCGGAGCTCCTGGGCGACAAGAGCGCGGGTACGGTGTCCGCGCCCGACGGGCCCCGCGGGGACGGCATCGTCACCCTGCGCCACCGTGACGGCGGCACGGTGTCGGTCTGGCTGCTCGCCCACCGCAGGGAGCCCAAGGACGGCGAGCCTGGCCGGTGGCTCGTGGTCACCCCGCTGGAGGGCGACGGACCTCGCGCGCCCGACGATCCGCTGGACAACGCCCGGCTCGTCCAGTCTCCCTGCGCCGTCGCGATCTACGACGAGCGGCTGCGGCTGCGCCGGATGAACGACGCCATGGCCGAGGTGCTCGGGCTGCCCGAGGAGCGGGTGCGGGGACTGCGCGTCTCCGAGATGAGCGGCAGACCACAGACCGTGGACATCGAGCAGCACCTGCGTCGCGTGCTCACCACCGGTCAGGGGCATGACGTACGGACGTACGTGCCGATCGGCGGGGACGGCCGCATCTACGCCTGGCTGGCCCGGATGGCCCCGATCACCGACGACCGGGGACGGGTGCGGGGCGTGGCCGTCTCCGCCCACGACTTCACCGACCAGTACCTGGCCCGCGAGCGCCTGCAGGTCGTGAACGAGGCGAGCGTCCGCATCGGCACCACCCTCGATGTCACCCGTACGGCGCAGGAGCTGGCGGACGTCTGCGTCCCGACCCTCGCCGACTTCGTCAGCGTCGACCTCCTGGACCCGCCCGAGTCGGGGGGCGAGCCCGCCGCCGGGCCGCTGACCGCCCCGGTCAGCCTGCGCCGGGCCGCACACCGGTCCGTCAATCCAGGCACCCCCGAGGCGGTCATGAAGCCCGGACAGGTGGACGTCTATCCCGCCTCGTCGCCCCAGGCCGACTCACTCGTGGTGGGCCACGCGATCGTGGCGTCGACGGCGACCGACGATCTCGCGGAGTGGCTCTCCTGGGACCCGGCACGCCGCGAACGCGTCAAGAAGTACGGCGTCCACTCCACGCTCTCCGTGCCGATCCGGGCCCGGGGGCTGACCCTGGGCGTCGCCGTCCTCACTCGGTTCAAGCGTCCCGACCCCTTCACGCCGGACGACGTGCTGCTCGCCGAGGACGTGACGGCGCGGGCCGCCGTCTGCATCGACAACGCCCGCCGCTTCTCCCGTGAGCGGGACACTGCCATCGCCCTGCAGCGCAGCCTGCTGCCCCGCACTCTCCCCAGAACCGCCGCCGTGTCGGCCGCCTCGCGCTATCTGCCGGCGGCACGGGCCGGGGTGGGCGGCGACTGGTTCGACGTGATCCCGCTGTCCGGGATGCGCGTCGCCATGGTGGTGGGGGACGTCGTCGGCCACGGCATCCAGGCCTCGGCCACCATGGGCCGGCTGCGGACTGCCGTACGCACGCTCGCGGACATCGACCTGGCCCCCGACGAGCTGCTCACCCACCTCGACGACCTCGTCGTACGGCTGTCGCAGGAGGCCGGCAACGAGGGCAGTCCCGGCGAGGTCGGGGCGACCGTCGTGTACGCGGTGTACGACCCGGTGTCGCGGCGCTGCACGCTGGCCAGGTCGGGGCATCCCCCGCCGGTCATGCTCCCGCCCGACGGCGAGCCCCGGGAGATCGCCCTCCCCGCCGGTCCCCCGCTGGGCCTGGGCGGGCTGCCGTTCGAGTCGACCGAGCTGGAGCTGCCCGAGGGCACGACGCTCGCCTTCTACACCGACGGACTGATCGAGTCCCGGGAACGGGACGTCGACGCGGGCCACGCCCTGCTGTGCGAGGCCCTCGCCAGCCCCTCGCAGTCACTGGACGAGACCTGCGACCGTGTCCTGCACACCCTGCTCCCCGCGGGCGGCGCCACCGACGACGTGGCCCTGCTGCTGGCCCGCACCCAGGGACTGCCCGCCTCCCAGGTCGCGACCTGGGACATCCCGGCCGACCCCGCACTCGTCGCGGCGATCCGCAAACAGGTCGTCCGACAGCTGGAGGCCTGGAGCCTGAGCGAGGCGTCGTTCACGACCGAGCTGGTCGTGAGTGAGCTGGTCACCAACGCCATACGGTACGGCTCCCACCCGATCCGGCTCCGGCTGATCCACGACGAGACCACGCTGATCTGCGAGGTCTCCGACACCAGCCACACCGCCCCGCATCTGCGCCGGGCCAAGACCTGGGACGAGGGCGGCCGCGGCCTGCTCCTGGTCGCCCAGCTCACCCAGCGCTGGGGCAGCCGCCACACCGCCGACGGCAAAACGATCTGGGCGGAGCTGACGCTGCTGGAGGACGGGCTGTAGGGCAGCCGATCACCGTCCCCCGCCGTAGCCGCCATGGCCCCAACCGCCGCCATAGCCGCCGTCGTAGCCGCCGGACCCGTCGTGGTCTCCGTCGCCCGAGCAGTAGTACGGGTAGTAGTAGCAGGCGTCGCTGTCGGGGTAGGAGCTCGATGCCGTCGGTGTCGCGGACGGTGTCGTGGAGGGCGTCGGTGTCGCGGACGGTGTCGGCGAGGACTTCGGCGTCGGGGTGGGCGTCGAACTGTTGGTGTCGGCGCCCCAGTTGACCATCTCCAGCTGGAGGTCGGGCTTCGAGGTGTCGATCACCCAGCGCTGGGCGGTGCCGTCGTCGCGGGTCTTGAGGACGAGCGCGCCCTCGCCGTCGGTGGCGGCGGGGGCCAGCGCCAGGTCCTGGTCCCAGCGCGGCACCAGGGCGCCCTGGAGGGTGAAGTCGTAGCGGATGTTCTTGGCGCCCGCGCTGGACGCGCCGGTGCACGGGGCGAGTTGGACCTCGAAGCCGAGGTGGGAATCCAGGCAGAGGTCGGGCTCGGCGACGTTGCGCAGCAGTCCGTCGGTCTCGTACGACCACTGCTGGCCGGCCGCAGAGGAGCAGGCGGTGAGCTCGGTCTCCGCGCCCTTGACGGCCTTGCCGCCGACGACGCCGATGCACAGCCCGGAGGCGACGTTGTGCAGCCGGCCGCTCAAGGTGCCCTGTGTCGTCTCGCCGGCGCCGATCCAGGACGGGTTGTCGGTAGAGGAGCCCGCCTCGGAGACGGGCTCGTCGGAGGCGCTGCCGGTGGCGACCGGAGTGGTCCCGTCGCCGGAGTCGAGGGCCGACCAGAGGACCAGCGGGAGGACGATCATGCCGCTCACGGTGAGTACGGCCACGGCGAGCTTGCGGCGGCGGACGCGGCGGGCCGCCTTGAGGGCCGCCCGACGGGAGCCGTGCGACACGTGAACGAGCTCCGCGCCCGTGGGAGACGCGGAGGCGAACACCTCGCCCACGAACGCCGGAGGCTGTGGCGGGGCCGCCGGGACACCGTTGTCGTCGGTGACACCCGCGCGGGCTTCCAGGTAAGCCTGGGCGCCCCAGCCGAGCACCGCCTCGGCGAGCGCGAGGCCGAGCCCCTCGTTGAAGTGGCCGAGCTGGTCGGCGGTGTGCCGGCAGTGCTTGCAGCGGGTCAGGTGCCGGGCCAGGTCGGGGTCGATGTCGACGCCGCCGCGCCGGTAGGTCACGTCCAGCAGCCGGATGTATCTCTGGCACTCGAGATCGGGGGCGAGTTCGCGATGGACGTGGAGGCACTCCTCGCGCACCCGTTCGCGGGCACGCTCCCGCTCGACGCGCGCGTCCTCCGCGTCCAGGCCGAGCAACCCCGCCGGTATCTCCAGGGGTTCGGCCTCGACCTCGGTGTGCCACAGCAGGCAGCGCGCGGACTGGGGCAGCCGCTGGAACGCCCGGGACAGCAGTCGCCGGTCGGGCCTCGGCAGTAGCCGGGCGGCCGCCCGCTCCGCGCCGCCGGGCGCTGTGCGCAGTTCGGGGTGGAGCAGTTCCTGCCGTCCGTCGTTGTCCCACTCCGCCGCGATCCGCCGTACGGTGACGAGCAGATGGGGCCGCCAGGCGGAGGTCGGGCCGGTCTGTCGCAGCGATTCCCCGAAGAGCCTCGTGAATGCCGCGGTCGTGAGCATTCCCGCCGGTCGCGGGCCGTCCGTGCACAGCCGGGCGTAGGCGAAAGCCGCCTCCCAGTGCCGGTCGAGGAGTTCACCGACGGGCTGGAGCGCGGGCGTCGTCCCCGTCCACTTCTTCAGCTCCGCACTCAGCTGTTCGTCGGTCACGTCGAACGGGCGGGCGGGAGTTGGGGAATTCGAGACGCCTGCGTCATTCACGGCTGCATTCCTCCCAAGGGTATGCGGGTAAGTCCATACCAGGGGGTATGTCACCCCGCCGACGAGGCGACAGGGCTCCCCCAGAACAGGATTCGGCCCCTCCAACGCCCGCCCGGGGCGGCTCTTTTGAAGCGTGGGGGTATGTGGAGTGGCCTCGCACATGCAGAGGTAAAGTCTGTGTCTGCACGCCGACAAGGCACACCTTTGCACAGGTCAGCGAGACGTAACAAGAGATCTCGAAGATTTGTGCATTGTGCACCCGCCAAAGAAAATTGACGAAACGTCAATCGGGGTCCGGTAAGCCATCCGTTGGAGATTTGGCGCTGTATCGACACGTCAATTGCGACCGATATGCACCGGGTGGAATGCCGCACCGCTCGCGGAAGACCCGGTTGATGCGGAACGGACTGAACAGGTGCGCGGACCGGGACGGCGACAGCGCCGGGGCGTCAACTCCCCAACTCCCCAACTCCGGACCGCACTTCGGCCGACCGCAGCTCGGTCCAGGGCAATCCGTCAGCGGTCATGGCATTCTCCCGGCGGACACGTCGGCCTAGCGTGAGAGGCCGAGGGCACCGGACCGCGGAGGAGACACATGACAGTCACGGGCAGCGGAGCCGCCGACGCTCCCATCCTGTCGGAGAGCGGGGTGCGGCAGTTCCAGGAGGACGGCTTCACGGTCGTACGGGGGCTGTTCGGGTACGACGAAGTCGACGGCCTGCGTGCGGAGTTCGCGGCGTTGCACGCGGCCGGGCCGGTGCCCGGGCACTTCGAACCCCGGCCGTCGGAACGCGATCCGCTGCAACGGTTCCCGAGGTTCATGCAGCCCCACGAGGTCAATGAGCGGGCGCTGCGCCTGCTCCTGGATCCGCGCCTGCGGGGCGTGTTGGAGGCGCTGCTCGGCGAGGAGGTGCTGGCGGCGCAGAGCATGTTCTACTTCAAGCCGCCTGGCGCCCGGGGCCAGGCACTGCACCAGGACAACTTCTATCTGCGGGTCGAGCCGGGCACGTGTGTGGCGGCGTGGGTGGCCTGCGATGTCATCGACCGGGACAACGGCGGCCTGGAGGTGGTCCCCGGCACCCACCACATGGAGGTGTTCTGCCCGGAGGAGGCGGACGCCGAGGTGTCCTTCGCGCGGGAGTACGTCGCTCCGCCGCCCGGTCTGGCCTCCGTACCGGTCGACATGGAGCCGGGAGACGTCCTGTTCTTCAACGGCAGCCTGGTGCACGGCTCTTCACCGAACCGGAGCGCCGACCGGTTCCGCCGCTCGTTCATCGGCCACTACGTCGGCGCCTCGGCCGAGCGCATCGGACGCTTCTACCGCACGCTGTCCATGAGCGGCGACCGAGTCCCGCTGCCGGAGAGCGAGGGCGCGGGCCCGTGCGGCACGGAGTTCACGGCGGACAGCGGACCGCACTGAGCTTCATCCATCCAGCCGACCCCGGCTCGCGACCGAGTAGTGGGCACCTGAGTCTCAAAGGGCCGGACCGTGCCGAACGGAGAAGCCATGAGCGAGGCCCCATCCGATGCCGTGACCGTCGCGGACGGCCCGGAGGGATCGGCTCCGGCGGCCAAACTGACCCTGCTGACCCTGACCACCATGGTCGTGGGCTCGATGGTGGGCGCGGGCGTGTTCTCGCTGCCGCGCCGGTTCGCGCAGGAGACGGGGGTGGCGGGTGCGCTGATCGCGTGGGCCGTCGCCGGGACCGGCATGCTGATGCCGGCGTTCGTCTTCCAGACCCTCGCGGTCCGCAAGCCCGACCTCGACGCCGGTGTGTACGCGTACGCCAAGGCCGGCTTCGGCGAATATCTCGGCTTCTTCTCGGCCTTCGGCTACTGGGCCGGCGCCTGCGTCGGCAACGTGACGTACTGGGTACTGATCATGTCGACGATCGGGGCCATCGCGCCCGGGCTCGGCGACGGCGACACCGTGCTCGCGGTGGTGCTCTCCTCGGCCGGGCTGTGGGCGTTCTTCCTGCTCATCCGGCGTGGCGTCGAGGGCGCCAGCGTCTACTCCCGGCACGCCAAACGCCGTGAGGACGTCGGCCGCGCCACCGTCCTTGGCTTCCTCAGCGTCTTCGCGGTCTTCGCGTCGGTCACCATCGTGTCGTACGGGATCATGCCGATGAGCGAGATCGCCGAGCTCCGCCAGCCATCGATGGGCGGCGTGCTGGAGGAGGCGGTCGGCACCTGGGGCAAGGTCTTCGTCAGCGTCGGCCTGATCGTCTCCGTCCTCGGCGCCTATCTGGCCTGGACGCTGATGACTGCATGACCTGCCCCCTGATCCGCGAACCCGTCGACTTCTGACCCGCTCCGACCCGTACGCCGGTGTCAGTGGCCGCTGATCGGATGCGGGGCGTAGAGCTGCTCCAGTTCCTCGATCTCCTTGTCGCTCAGGGAGAGTTCTACGGCGGCGACCGCGTCCTCGATGTGCTGCGGCTTGGCGGCGCCCACGATGGGGGCGGCCACGGTGTCCTGGTGCAGCAGCCAGGCGAGGGCGACCTGGGCGCGGGGTACGCCGCGGTCGTTCGCGATGCGGGTGACGGCCTCCACGACGGTGCGGTCGCCCTCCGTGTAGAGGCGGCTGCCGTAGTCGTCGTTGGCGCTGCGCACGGTGGTGGTACCCCAGTCGCGGGTGAGGCGGCCCCGGGCGAGCGGGCTCCAGGGCAGGGCGCCGACGCCCTGGTCCGCGCAGAGGGGGAGCATCTCGCGCTCCTCCTCGCGGTAGAGGAGGTTGTAGTGGTTCTGCATCGACACGAACCGGGTCCAGCCGTGGCGGTCGGCCGTGTACTGCATCTTGGAGAACTGCCACGCGTACATCGAACTCGCCCCGATGTAGCGCACCTTGCCCGCCTTCACCAGGTCGTGCAGCGCCTCCATCGTCTCCTCCACCGGCGTGCGCGGGTCGAAGCGGTGGATCTGGTAGAGGTCGACGTAGTCGGTGCCGAGGCGGCTGAGGCTGTGGTCGATCTCGGACATGATCGCCTTGCGGGACAGCCCGCCGCCGTTGGGCCCGGGCCGCATGCGGCCGTTCACCTTCGTGGCGAGGACGACCTCGTCGCGGCGGGCGAAATCACGCAGCGCCTTGCCGACGATCTCCTCGCTGGTGCCGTCGGAGTAGACGTTGGCCGTGTCGAAGAAGTTGATCCCGGCCTCCAGCGCCTGCCGGATCAGCGGCCGGGACGCCTCGTGGTCGAGGGTCCAGTCGTGCACGCCGCGGTCGGGAAGGCCGTAGCTCATGCAGCCCAGACAGATTCGCGACACGTCCAGGCCCGTGGGACCGAGCTTCACGTACTGCATCGTTGCTGCTCCTGCCTTCGGGAGGGGTACCAGTGGGGAGCGTACGTCGTCGTCCGTCCCGCCGGACTCCGGTTTTCCGGGCCTCACTTGACGGCGGCGGTTCTCCGACGCTTTGATCTTCTTTGTGCCCAGCGCGTGGCGCGGCACGCAGAATGGAGCGGACATGTCCGTCAAGGGTGTTACCCGCGTCGGAGGTCCCGGAACGGCCGTGGTCCTGGGCGCCGCCGTCGCGTTGACCCTGACCTCCTGCGGTACCTCGGTGGACTCCTCGGCCGCGCCCGACAGGGTCCGCTTCCCGCCGCGGAACGCCGGTTTCGACTACCAGATCGGCGGCGCCTACAAGCCGCCCGCCGACGTCCGCATCGTCGCCCGCGACCGTACGGCGACACCAGCGCCCGGCCTCTACAACATCTGCTACGTCAACGCCTTCCAGGCCCAGCCGGACGACGAGAAGTCCTGGCCCGCCGATCTGCTGCTGCGGGACGCGGACGGCGAGGTGGTCGTCGACGAGGACTGGGACGAGGCACTGCTCGACATCCGTACGGCGGCCAAGCGCAAGCAGGTGGCGGCGCGGGTCGGCAAGTGGATCGACGGCTGCGCCGACAAGGGCTTTGACGCGGTGGAGCCGGACAACTACGACAGCTACACCCGCTCCGAGGACCTGCTCACCGCGAACGACGCGGCCGCCTTCATCACATTGCTCTCCCGGCACGCGCACGCCCGCCATCTGGCCATCGGCCAGAAGAACACCGTGGAGCTGGCCGGGCTGCGCAAGAAGACCGGGCTCGACTTCGCGGTCACGGAGGAGTGCGGCCAGTACGACGAGTGCGAGGAGTACGCCGAGGCGTTCGACGACCGGGTGGTCGACATCGAGTACACGGACAGCGGCCTGCGGAAGGCCCTCGCGGGCTTCGGGGACCGGCTGAGCATCGTGCGCCGGGACGTCATGGTGTCGACGCCCGGCAGCGACGGCTACGTGCGCAAGGTGCGGTGACGAGGCCAACTGTTGCTGCCCGCAGGTGACCGTGCGGCGTGGGAGCGGTCGTGCGGTGCGCCGACTGCCGCATTCTCGGCGCGGGTGACCGGCGTCCGGCCGGTCGCGGGAACGTGCTGGAGGAATGGGTGCGGACACGTCCGATGCTCCGAACGGCGGCCGTGGTCGCCGCCCTGTCCGTCGCCGCCGGGTGGACCGCCGTCGCGGATCAGCGGCCAGGCCAACTGGCGGCGCCCACTCCCGAGACGCTCTGCGCGCCCGCCGGAGTCCTGCACGGCGAGGGCGGGCAGCGGGCCTCCGTCAGTCTGTGCGCGGGCAGCGGCACCCCGCTCATGGCCGTGTCGGCGCCGGCCACCTGCCGACGGCCCGGGGCGAGCGCCCGCCACACCTGTCTCACCTCGGGCACCTGGACCGCCGAACGCGGCGGCGAGACGGTGGCCTCAGGCCCGCTCCCCGGGTCGCGCGAGTACCCGGGCCCGGGGACGTACGACATCACAGCCGACGTGCGTGTGCGCTCGGCGCCGGCGGGCGTGGACCTCAGCGGCACCGTCCACGCCACCCTGACGCTGACCGCGCCGAAGTCGGCGCCGACGCACTCCGTCCGGGTCGACCGGAACACCCTGCGGCCCGGCTCCGCGACGACACTGACGTACACGGTGTCGCGCAACAGCGACGCGGGCGACGGCAGCGCGCGCTTCGGGCTCATCGGGGAGGAGGGCTCGGGGGTGGAGGTGACCACGGAGGACGCACGCTGCGTGAATCCGCTGGTGGGCCGCCATCCGTCCACGTCACGGCTGCCGTACGCCCTGGACTGCGCGCTCACCGATCTCCAGCCGGGTCATCCGGCCACGGTGGTGGTGCGGGTCTCGGTCACGGACACGTGCTCCACCGTCGTCTCCAAGCTGGGCTATTGGATGCCGCAGGGCCAGGCCCTGTACACGGGCGGCATGCTCGCGGGGCCGACGGTGGGCTGCGGCTGAGTTCCGAACTGCCGTACGCCGTCACACCGTTCGAGCCACGCGCCCCGTCCGGAATTGGTTGAATGCACCTACTTCACGAATTCTGGCGATGGCCTTCACAACTCGGGCCTTTTCGGGGGCGTTGGCGTGGTTCTCATGGGGCGGGCACGGGAACGGGAACGTCTCGACGGCCTTGTCGCGGACCTGCGCGAGGGGCTGAGCGGTGTGGTGCTGCTGCGCGGTGACGCCGGCATCGGGAAGACCGCGCTGCTCGACCACGCGGTCACGCAGGCCGCGGATCTGCGTGTGCTGCGGGTGGCGGGGGTCGAGGCGGAGGCCGGTTTCCCGTTCGCGGCGCTGCACCGGCTGCTGGTGCCGCTCCTGGACGGCCTCAAGGAACCCGGCGCGCTGCCCGCCGCCCAGCACGAGGCCCTGCGGGTGGCCTGCGGGCTGGCCGACGGGCCTCCCGCCGACGGGTTCCTGGTGGGTCTCGCGACGCTCACCCTGCTCGCCGAGACGGCGAAGCGACGGCCGGTGCTCGCCTGCGTCGACGACGTCCAGTGGGTCGACGAGGAATCCCTCGGTGTGCTCACCTTCGTGGCCCGCCGGGTGCACGCGGAGGGCGTCGGGCTGCTGTTCGCCGCGCGCACCGTGTTCGACACGCCCGCGGGCCTGACCGTGACAGAAGTCGCCGGTCTGGAGGAGCCGTTCGCCCTGGAGCTGCTGCGGCAGACGGTCGGCGGGCCGCTCGACGCTCGGGTCGGTGCCCGCATCGTGG
Source organism: Streptomyces sp. JLBG701 (assembly GCF_058544905.1). Classification (NCBI taxonomy): domain Bacteria; kingdom Bacillati; phylum Actinomycetota; class Actinomycetes; order Kitasatosporales; family Streptomycetaceae; genus Streptomyces; species Streptomyces sp. JLBG701. The sequence continues at coordinate 10,367,040 of NZ_CM178588.1, read as the reverse complement.
CCGCCACCGCCGGGAACCCCCTCGCCCTCGCCGACCTGGGGCAAGAACTCTCCGCCGACCAGCTCTCCGGCGGGCTGGCCCTGCCCGAGCCACTCCCGCTGGGCGGCAGGCTGGAGGCGCACTACCTCCAGCGGGTGCGTGAGCTGGCCGAGGCGACACAGACCTGGCTGCTGCTCGCCGCCGCCGAACCCGGCGGCGACCTCGGGTACATCACCGGCGCGGCACGGCTGCTCGGGTTCGGCCCCGAGGCCTCCGGCCCGGCGGAGGCCGCGCGTCTGGTCGTCCTGCGCTCCACCGCCGGGTTCCGGCATCCGCTGGTGCGGTCCGCGGTGTACGGCGGTGCCACCAGCGTCGAGCGCCGCCGCGCGCACGCCGCGCTCGCCGAGGTGACCGACCGCCCGGCCGACAGCGACCGGCGGGCCTGGCATCTCGCCGCCGCGGCGATCGGCCCGGACTCCGCTGTCGCCGCCGAGGTGGAGCGGGCCGCCGACCGGGCAGGCTCGCGGGGCGGTTTCGCGGCCCGTGCGACCTTCCTGACCCGGGCCGCCGAGCTGACGACGGCACCCGAAGTCCGCACCGGGCGGCTGTTGGCAGCGGCCGAGGCGGCGCTGCGCGCCGGGGCACTGCTCCAGGCGGAGGCGCTGCTGGACGCGATCGACCCCGCTCTGCTCGACGATGTCGGCCGCGGCCGGATGCTGCTGGTGCGGGCACACACGGTGATCGGGCTGGGCGACGCCGGTTCGTTCGCCCGGGCGCCGGCGCTGTGTCTGCGCGCGGCGCTGTTCCTGGCCGAAGGGGCGCCGGAGCTCGCCCGCGAGGCGCTGCTCAGGGCGATCGACCGCGTCATCACCGCCGAACACCTCGTCCTGGACGCCACGCCGGGCGAAATCGCCCGGGCCATCGAGAAGTTGGTGCCACGCGAGGCTTCCGCGACCGGAGTGGACCTCGTGCTGCGCGCGTTCGCGGTCCTGGTCACCGACGGCTTCGAGCGCGCCGTTCCCCACCTCCGGCGGGCCTGCGCGACGGTGCTGGACCCGAACACCTCCGACGAGGAGGCGCTGCGCGGCCATCTGCCCGTCATCACCATGTCGATGATGCTGTGGGACGAGCCCGCGCACACCGCCGTCATGCGCCGGGCCGCGGACATCGCCCGCGCGACCGGTGCCCTGTGGCAGCTGGACTCGGCTCTGTACTGCGCCTCGATGTCCGAGACCAACCTCGGCGAACTGGCCGCCGCCGAAGATCTTCGCGTCGAGGGACACCAGATCCGTTCGGCGATCGGCGCGACCGACGACGTGTGGGCCATCTACCGGCACCCCGAACTCCTCGCGTGGCGCGGCGAGTCCGACGGCATCGACGGGATCCTGGAAGGCTCGATGGAGGCCGGCACCTGGCTCGGCCTCGGCGCGGTCGAGTCCATAGCCCGGATCGGCATGGTGGTGCTGGCCCTGAGCCGCGGCGAGTACGCCCGAGCACGCACCCTCGCCCACGAACTCGTCGAACACGACGTGCTCGGGGTGCACTCCCGTCTGCTCCCCCACCTGGTCGAGGCGGCCGTGCGCTGCGGCGACCGCGTCCTGGCCGGCGCGGCACTGCGGACCCTCACCTCCCGGGCCACGGCCAGCGGCACCCCCTGGGCGCTGGGCGTGCTGACCCGCTCGCGGGCCCTGCTCGCCCCCGCCGACGACGCCGAAGCGCTGTATCGCGAGGCGATCACCCTGCTGGCGGGCACCCGGGCCCGCTCTGATCTCGCCCTCACCCACCTGCAGTTCGGCGAGTGGCTACGGCGGCTCAGGCGCCGCAAGGACGCCCGCGAGCAACTGCGTACGGCCGTGGCCATGTTCGACACCATGGGCGCGGTGGGGTACGCGGCACGCGCCGCACAGGAACTCGCCGCCACCGGCGAGCAGCCCCGGCGCGGAGCGGCCGCGACGCCGAACGCCCTCACCCCGCAGGAACTCACCATCGCCCGCCTCGCGAAGGGCGGCGCGACCAACGCCGAGATCGCCGCCCAGCTGTTCATCAGCGCGAGCACCGTCGACTACCACCTGCGGAAGATCTTCCGCAAGCTCGACGTGACGTCCCGGCGGCAACTCGCGCAGGAGCCGGACCTCTGATCCGGGGTCACGACTACGCGCTCCACGGGATTCGAGAACCCCGGGTGCCGGACGACGATCGGCGCGTCGGACACGTCCCGCAGACGGGAGCACCCCCATGCCATACGTCACCGCAGCCGACGGAGCGCACATCCACTACAAGGACTGGGGCCAGGGCCGTCCCGTCGTCCTCAGTCACGGCTGGCCGCTGAACTCCGACAGCTGGGAGGCCCAGCAGCTGTTCCTCGCCACCCACGGCTTCCGCGCGATCGCCCACGACCGGCGCGGCCACGGCAGGTCCACGCAGACCTGGCACGGCAACGAGATGAACACCTACGCCGACGACCTCGCCGCCCTCGTCGACACCCTCGACCTGCGCGACGCGACGCTGGTCGGCTTCTCGACGGGCGGCGGCGAGGTCGCCCGCTATGTCGGCCGGCACGGCACCGCCCGCATCGCCCAACTCGTCCTGGTCTCCGCCGTACCGCCGTTCATGCTCAGGACCGACGACAACCCGGGCGGGGTGCCGGTCGAGGAGTTCGACGCGATCCGCGCCGGTTCGCTGGCCGACCGGTCACAGCTGTACCGGGATCTGGCGGACGGCCCGTTCTTCGGCAACAACCGGCCCGGCGCCGACGTGTCCCAGGGCATCCGGGACGCCTTCTGGCTCCAGGGTCTCCAGGCCGGGCACCGCAATGCCTACGAGTCCATCGCCGCGTTCTCCGCCACCGACTTCCGCGCCGACCTGGACGCCGTCGACGTGCCCACCCTCGTCATCCACGGCGACGACGACCAGGTTGTCCCCTTCGAGGTGGGCGGCAAGGCGTCGGCAGCCCGGATCAAGAACGCGACGCTCAAGGTCTATCCGGGCGCCCCGCACGGCATCACGGACACGCACAAGGACCAACTGAGCGCCGACCTGCTGGACTTCCTCAACTCCTGACTCCAAAGGAGCACCAACGATGCTTCCCGAAGGCCAGCCCCGCCGTCGTGTCCTCGGCGGACTCCTCGCGGCCGGGGCGGTCACCCTCGGCACCGCTGCCGCACCCGCCTCCGCCCGCACGAGCGGCGGAACCAGAACGACCGTCGTCCTGGTCCACGGCGTCTTCGCCGACGCCTCCGGCTGGAACGCGGTCATCTCCCGCCTCCAGAAGGCGGGTTACGACGTCATCGCTCCCGCCAACCCCCTGCGCGACCTGGCCGGCGACTCGGCGTACGTCTCCAGCGTCGTCGACACCCTCACCGGCCCGGTCGTCATGGTCGGCCACTCCTACGGCGGCGAGGTCATCACCAATGCGGCGCGCGGCCACAGCAACGTCAAGGCACTGGTGTACGCGGCCGCGTTCGCGCCCGCCGAGGGTGAGAGCGCGCTGCAGCTGGCGGGCATGTTCCCCGGCAGCCAGTTGCCGGACGCGCTGGTCACCCGGCCGTTTCCACTGCCCGGTGTCGACCCCGGCGTCGACGGCTACATCGACCCGGCGAAGTTCCACGACGTCTTCGCCCAGGATCTGCCGCATGCCACGACCAGGGTGATGGCCGCGGCCCAACGCCCGGGCGCCGTGGGTGGGTTGGGTGCCCCGAGCGGCGTACCGGCCTGGCAGTCCCTCCCCTCCTGGTACGTCGTCGCCACCGCCGACCACGTCATCCCGCCCGCCGCCCAGCGCTTCATGGCCGAGCGAGCCAAGAGCACGATCGTCGAGGCCAAGGGCGCCTCGCACGTCGTGATGATGTCGCGGCCGGACATCGTGGTCGGCCAGATCATGGCCGCGGACCGCGCCACCCGCTGAAACGCCCCGGAAGGAGCAGTCATGAGCACTCCGGACACCATCGTCCTCATCCACGGATTCTGGGTCACGCCCAGGAGCTGGGAGCACTGGATCGCCCACTACGAGAAGCGCGGCTACCGCGTTATCGCGCCCGCCTACCCCGGCTTCGAAGTGGAGGTCGAGTCCCTGAACGCCGACCCGGCGCCGATCGAGCAGGTCACGGTCCCGCAGATCGTCGAGAGCCTGGAGACCCTGGTCCGAGGCCTCGACAAACCGCCGGTCCTCATCGGCCACTCCGCCGGCGGCGTCTTCGTACAACTGCTGCTCGACCGCGGCCACGGCGCGGCGGGCGTGGCGATCAACTCGGCGCCCACCGAGGGGGTGGCGGTCCTGCCGCTGACCCAGGTCAAGGCGGCCTTCCCGGTGTTGAAGAACCCGGCCAACCGGCACCGGTCGGTCGCGCTCACCTTCGAGCAGTGGCACTACGCGTTCACCAACACCTTCGCCGAGGAGGAGTCGAGGCGGCTGTACGAGCGCTACGCGATCCCGGCGTCCGGCAGCATCTTCTTCGACAGCGCCCTGGCCACCCTGCGCCCGGGCCACCAGAGCACCTACGTCGACTACCACAACGACGCCCGCGCGCCGCTGCTGTTCATCTCGGGCGAGCAGGATCACCTGATGCCGCCAAAGGTGCAGCAGTCCAACGCCCGGCACTACAAGTCGAACACGGTCACCGAGGTCAAGGAGTACGCGGGACGCCCGCACCTGCTGCCCGCCGCACCCGGCTGGGAGGAGATCGCGGACCACGCCCTCGACTGGGCCGTATCGCACGCCCGCTAGGCCGCCCGTCCGGGGCGCCGCGCCGACCGCCCCGGATCTCCGGAAGGACCCCCTCATGACCGAGGCCCGTATCACGCACATCGGCGGCCCGACCACGTTGATCGAGGCAGCCGGCTGGCGGCTGCTGACGGACCCGACGTTCGACCCGCCCGGCCGTCGCTACTCCTTCGGCTGGGGCACCTCGTCCCGCAAGACCTCCGGTCCCGCTGTCGACGCCGACGCGCTGCCCCCGCTCGACGCGGTGCTCCTCACCCACGACCACCACGCCGACAACTTGGACCCAGCCGGACGCGCCCTGCTGCCGAAGGCGGAGGTTGTCCTGACCACACCGTCCGGGGCGGGCCGGCTCGGCGGCAACGCCCGTGGCCTGGCCCCCTGGACGACCTGGCGGCTGGAGTCCGCGGACCGCCCGACGATCGAGATCACGGCCACTCCCGCCCGCCACGGCCCGCCGCTGTCCCGTCCGGTCGTGGGCGACGTGACCGGATTCGCGCTGCGCTGGGAGGGCCAACGGCACGGCGCGTTGTGGATCTCGGGAGACACGGTCCTGTACGACGGCGTACGTGAGGTCGCCCATCGCGTGAGCGTCGGGACGGCCCTGCTGCACCTGGGCGCCGTGCGCTTCCCTGTGACCGGACCGCTCCGGTACACGATGACGGCGTCGCGGGCGGTGGAGCTGTGCGGCCTGCTGCGCCCGCACACCGTGCTGCCCGTCCATTACGAGGGCTGGTCCCACTTCCAGGAGGGCCGGGGTTCCGTCGAGGCCCGACTGGCCAAGGCCCCCGGCGACATCCGCGACCGTTTCCGCTGGCTGCCCGTCGGAACCGCGCTGGAGGTCACCGTCTGACTCATCCGAGCAGCTCCAGCGCCCGCTCCCACCCGAACTCCGGCCGCCCGCCGTCCTCCTGGGGAACCCCGGAGTACGGCTCCCCGAACCGGACGCCCATTCCGCGCAGCCGTATCAGGGCCGCCTGATACGCCGGGTGGGCGGCCAACGCGTCGGCCACGCAAGGCAGTACGGCGATCGGGACGCCGAGGCCGTACGCCTCGCACAGGGTGCCCAGGGCGAGGGTGTCGGCTGTGCCGGCCGCCCACTTGTTGATCGTGTTGAAGGTGGCGGGCGCGACGACCACGGCGTCCGGCGCCGGGAAGGGGCGCGGCTCCCCCGGGGTCCGCCAGGCCGAGCGGATCGGGCGGCCGGTGCGGGCCGCGACGGCGGCGGTGTCGAAGAAGCCGTTCATGGCGACCGGGGTCGCGATGACCCCGACCTCCCAGTTCCGCTCCTGCGCCGCGGTGATCAACTCGTCGACGTCCGTGGCGATCCCGGCCGCGCAGACGACGACGTAGAGGAAGGGTTTCCCGGCCTGTTCGGTCATCCGGGAACCCTACTCAAGGGGGAACGGACGGCCCGGGGTGCTCAGGCCGTGTCGGACAGCGCGATGGCCGTGACCGGGCAGGCCCTGGCCGCCTCCCGGACCATCGGGTCGCCGCCGCCGTCCTCCCGGCCGGGCAGCAGCGTGCTGTATCCGTCGTCGTCCTGGGTGAAGACGCCCGGGGCGGTCAGGGCGCACTGGCCCGCGCCGATGCAGACGTCCTTGTCGATGTCGATGTGCATGACCGGAAGCCTCTTACCAGGTCACGGGGAGTTCCAGCATCCCCTGGATCGTGTCGCCGGGTTTGAAGGGGATCTCGTCCGCCGGTGCCGCGAGTCGGAGCGCGGGGAGCCGGTCGAAGAGAGTGCGCAGGGCGATCTCCAGCTCGGCGCGGGCCAGGTTCTGGCCGAGGCACTGGTGGATGCCGAAGCCGAAGGCGACGTGATGGCGGGCCGGGCGGTGCCAGTCCAGGGTGTCCGGGTCGGCATAGACGTCCTCGTCGCGGTTGATGACCGAGGTCGAGAAGACCACGCCGTCGCCCGCCCGGATCGTCGTCCCGCCCACCTCGATGTCCTCGGTGGCCCTGCGCAGCAGCCCGTCCGCGATCGACAGCATCCGCATCATCTCCTCGACCGCGCCGGGCAGCAGCTCCGGATCACCGCGCAACTCGGCGAGCCGCTCGGGGTGCTGGAGGAGGGTGAAGGTGCCGAGCGAGATCATGTTGGCGGTCGTCTCGTGGCCGGCGACCAGCAGGATGGTCGCGAAGGACATGACCTCCTGACGGTTCAACACCCCCTCGCGAAGCTGATGGTGAACGAGTTCGTCCAGAACACCCTCGCCGGGCTGGGGCTGTTGCTGCTTGCGGTCGATCAACTCCTCGAAGTACACGTCCAGTTGGTCGCGCGCCGCCTGTGTGTCCTCCCGCTTCGGGCCGCGCAGCAGCCGTCGTGACTGCGCCTCGAAGAAGTCGTGGTCGGTGTACGGCACGCCGAGCAGCGCGCAGATGACCATCGACGGCACGGGCAGCGCGAAGGCGTTCACCAGCTCGGCGGGCGGCCCCTGCTCGATCATCTCGTCGAGCAGCCCGTCCACGATCCGCTGGATCCGCGGCCGCAGTTCGACGGCGCGCCTGAGGGTGAAGCTGGGGACCATCATCCGCCGCTGGGTGTGGTGGTCCGGGTCGTCGACGCCGAGCAGGGCGACCCTCCGGTTCCGCACCGAGGCGAACCGTTCGGTGGGCGCCGGGAAGTCGGGGTGGGTGCGGTCCGACGACAGGCGCTGGTCGGCGAGCAGGTCGCGGGCGACGGTGTGCCCCGTGACCAGCCAGGCCTGACGGCCGTCGTAGAGGGTGATCCGGGTCAGTGGACGGGCGGCGCGCAGGGGGTCGTAGCCGGTGGGCGGGTGGTAGGGGCAGGTCCGGTCCTGGGGGAAGGCGACGGGTTCCGTTTCCGTCATGGGAGACCTCGCAGACGAAGAGTGCGTCGTGCAGGTCTTCATTAGATGCTCGGGGCATCTATGAGGGGACGACAAGTTCGGCCAGATCGGTGGCGCGGCCGATCTGGCCGGGGATCGTCGCTCGTGTGTCGAGAATCGGCCGTCGAAATTCGGTTGTCGGCGAGGTGCGGACGCCTCCAGAATCCGGCCATGCCCACGACCTCCGCCCTCCTGCCGCTGACCTCCGCCACCGTTCGTCCGGTGCGGGTCCAGCAGCAGTCCGGCCGACCCCGGAGGCCTACGCTTCCCCGGTCGTGACCGGCGCGCTCGTCGCGGGGCTGATCGCGGGCTACGGCATCGCCGTTCCCGTGGGCGCCGTCGCGACCTACCTCGTCTCCCTCACCGCCCGTACGACCCTCAGGACCGGTGTCTGCGCCGCGCTCGGCGTCGCGACCGCCGACGGGCTCTACGCCCTCCTCGCCACGGTCGGGGGCGCCGCCCTCGCCGCGGGGCTGCAACCCGTGCTGGTGCCACTGCGCTGGGCCTCCGCCCTGGTGCTGGCCGCGCTGGCGGTCCGGGGCACGATCACCGCGGTCCGACAGTACCGACGCCGGCGCCTCACCGAACGGTCCGCCCAGGACCCGCCGAGCCCGGCGCGGGCCTACCTGGGGCTCCTCGGCATCACCCTCCTCAACCCCACGACCGTGATCTACTTCGCGGCACTCGTGCTCGGCACCCGGGCCATGGACGCCGTACCGCCTCTGGAACAAGGGGTGTTCGTCCTGGCGGCGTTCGCCGCGTCCGCGAGCTGGCAGCTGCTGCTCGCCGGGGGCGGCGCGCTGCTGGGACGGACGCTGACCGGCGGGCGGGGCCGACTGGTGACGGCGCTCGTGTCGAGTGCCGTGATCATGGCGCTGGCGGTGCGGATGCTGCTGTGACCGGTGCGAACGCCTGGGCGACGGCGTCGGTGGATGAATCCTGCGCGGACCGGTGTTGAGTAACGGTGCGAGACAGCCGTACGAGACGACGATGGGACGGATGCCATGCCTCTTGAGGGTGAGTACGAACCCAGCCCGACGCAGTGGGTGCGTGACCAGGTGGAGCTGTACGAGAGCTCCGGCGGCACCAAGGGGACGACACTGATGGACACGGGTATGCCTGTCATCCTGCTGACCACCCGGGGTGCCAAGAGCGGCAAGATCCGCAAGACGCCGCTGATGCGCGTCGAGCACGAGGGACGCTATGCGATCGTCGCCTCGCTGGGCGGCGCGCCCAAGCATCCGGTCTGGTACTTCAACGTCACGGCCGATCCCCGGGTCGAGCTCCAGGACGGGCCGCGGAAGCAGGACATGACGGCCCGGGAGGTCACCGGCACGGAGAAGGCCGAGTGGTGGGAGCGGGCGATCGCCGCGTATCCCCCTTACGTCGACTACCAGAAGAAGACGGACCGGGAGATTCCCGTTTTCGTCCTGGAACCGGCCGTCGGGAGCTGATTCCGGCCCCGAGAAACTTTCTTGTTTCGGGACGCATGAAGCGGTGTCCGCCGGGCACCCGACCGTCAGGCCCCGCCGCGCTCCCCCGTCGCGGCGGGGCTTTCCCCTGCCTCCTGGGCGGGCGAACGCTTGACGCACCCTCTACCGAAGGCCCGGTTTCGGTGTCACCGTCGAGGTGCCGTTCCGCGCGTCCGCAGAGGAGATCCAGGTGGCCAAGAAGCAGAAACTGCCCCTCGTCTACCGGCCCGTCGGCCTCATTCTGGGGGCTGTGAGCGGGGCGCTGGCGGGGCGTGCCTTCCGGGCTGCCTGGTTGGCGATACGGCACGAGGAGGACGCCCCCGACCCGCTGGACCGTGACCGCGGCTGGGCGGAGATCCTGCTCGCAGCCGCGCTCCAGGGTGCCCTTTTCGCGGTGGCGCGCAGCGCGGCGGACCGCACCGGCGCGACGGTCATCGAGCGCTCGACCGGGGTCTGGCCCGCGAAGGGCGGGAGCGGTCGGGTCTGAGGGGCCTCAGCCCTGCTCGGCTGCCGTGGCAGGAATGCTGCGGATCGTGAAGGAGTGGCCGGCCGGATCCGCGTAGACACGCTCGTCCTCGTAGGGGCCGGGGGTGGTCGAGGTCTCCAGCGCGCGTCCGCCGAGGCCGATGATCCTGCGCTCCGCCTCGTCCAGGTCCTCCACCCAGAAGTCCAGGTGGACCTGGAGGGAGTTCTCCGCGCGGGGCCAGCTCGGCGGCGTGGCGTTCACATCGCGGCGGAACGCCAGCCGGGTTCCGTCGGCGCCCCTGATCTCCACCCGGTCGACCGTCACGTCCGTCTGCTCGCCGTCCAACAACTCCGTGTAGAACACGGCGAGTTTCTCCGGCTCGATTCCGTCGAGCACCACGAAGCCCGCGTTCACCAGTGCCATGTCTCCTCCTCCGAGGGTTGGGGCGCGGGCGGCCGGGTCCAATTGCCCCGCACCTTTCGGGTATCCCGGTTCGACCGAATGATGCCGATGGTCCGACCGACGGCCGGTTCTCATCGGTTCCGATCAACCCTGATCGGGCCCTGAACGGGGCGTGATCGGTTCAGTCTTCCGCCCGCGCACGGATCTCGGCGAGTCGTGCCGCCGCCGCGCTCAGCAGCAGGTCCAGGGCCGCAGGGTAGGAGCTGTGCCGCATGGTGGCCACGAGATGCCGGGCCGTGGCCGCGATGTGCGGATGCGTCGCGGCGGGCAGCCGGGCGTACGTCGCCTGCCACACCGTCGACTCCGCCTCGCGGGCGGGCTTCGGCAGCGCCGTGTTCGCGGAGTCGAGGGCGCCGAAGGCCAGGGCCTGGTCGACGTAGGCGTGATAGATCCGCACCGCCTCGGCGTCGGGGAAACCGGCCCCGCGCAACACTCCGAGGATCGTCTCCACGGCCTGGATCTCGTACGCCCGCCCGGTCACCCGGTACGAGCTGAGCATCGCCGCCCGTGGGTGCGCGAGCGCCCCGGCGTGCATGCGCAGGCCCAGTTCCCGCAGGTCGGCAAGCCAGTCGCCGCTGGGGTGCCAGGTGCGCAGCGTGCGGCCGATCAGCTCGTCGGCGATGGCCAGCATCAGGTCGTCGGTGTGCCGGAAGTAGCGGTACAGGGAGCTGGGATCGGCACCGAGGGCCCGGCCCAGACGGCGCACGGAGAGGGCCTCGGCGCCGTGCTCCTCGATCAGCCTCAGGGCCGTCTCGACGATGAGTTCCTCGGAGAGGACGACGCCCTGCTTGGTGGGGCGTCTGCGCTGCCGGTCGGCGGCAGGGACCACGCGCTCGCTCATCCAACACCTCCTCGACGGTGGCGGCCGGTGGTCGCACCTTACGACAACACCGTTGACCTGTTAAGGCCCCGGACAGTTTCATGTGCGTTCACCGGGGCCGATCGGGCCCCTCGGTGCGAGCGGAGAGCACGCCATGAACGACAAGCCACCCCAGTCGGGGCCCGTGCTGCGCAAGTCCCTCGGCGTCCTGGACGGCGTCGCCATCGCCGCGTCCAGCACGGCCGCGACCACCAGCATCGGCATCGGTCTGGGCGTGACCGCCGGGGTGGTCGGGCTGCACCTGCCGGCCATCATGCTGCTGGCGTTCCTGCCGATCCTGGGCATCGCCGGCGCCTACTCCCGGCTCAACCGCGTCGAGCCCAACGCGGGCAACGGCTATGTGTGGGTGGGCCGTTCACTGACACCCTGGCTCGGCTTCCTGGTCGGCTGGGTGAACATCGTGGCGACGGTGGCCTTCCTCGCGTACACCACGGCGGTCACCGGCTCGGCGCTGCTCCAACTGGCCGGGCAGGCAGGGCTGCACGAGGTGGGCGGCCTCGTCCTCGATCCGGGCTCGACCGCCCAGACGACCGCGCTCGGCGTCCTCGTCCTGGTCGCGGTCACCCTGACCGCCGTCACCGGCATCCGGACGGCGGCGCGCCTGCAGGCCTGGCTGCTGGTCTTCGAGTACGTCGTGCTGCTCGGGTTCTGCGGCTACGGCATCGTCACCGGCCCGCACGCCTTCAGCCTGAGCTGGTTCGACCCGTTCGCCATACCGTCGGCGTCCGCCCTCGCACAGGGGCTGCTGCTCTCGGTGTTCTGCTTCTGGGGCTTCGAGGCCGCGTTCAGCGTGAACGAGGAGGTGCGCGACCCGCGCGACGCCTCCCGGGCCGGGATCATCACCCTGGCGACGATGCTGGCGCTGTTCCTGATCGGCTCGGTCGCCTTCCAACGCGTCCTGTCGGAGCCGGAGTTGGCCGGACACGGCGCCGAGGGGCTGGCGTACTTCGGCGACCGGCTGGCCTCGCAGCCGCTGGCCGCGCTGCCGCTGGTGGCCCTGATGTTCTCGGCGGTCGCCTCCCTCCAGGCCGGGGTGATTCCCACGGCCCGCGGCATGTTCGCGATGAGCCGGGACCGTACGCTCGGGCCCGTGTGGTCCAGGGTCAGTTCCCGCTACGGGACTCCGGCGGCCGGAACACTGCTCATCGGGGCGCTGGCCATGTGCGTCGCGACACTCGCCCTGGTCATTCCGCGGCTCGCCGACATGATCATGGCGACGGTGAGCGCGGTCGGCATCGTCGTCGCGCTCTCCTACTCGCTCACCGCGCTCGCTGCCGCCGTACGCTTCCGCGGTCTGCTGCGCGAGGACTGGCGACAGGGGGTGCGTGCGGTGGTGCTGCCGACGCTGAGTGCCCTCGCGCTGCTGAGCCTGGGCGGATATCTCGGCTGGTCCTTCTACACCTCGACCGATCATCTCGAACTCCGCGCGGACAACGGCTGGTTCCTGCTGCTCACTCCTCTGGCGATGATCGCGTCCGGTTTCGTGGCCGCCGCGTGGGCCAAGTGGGTGCGCAGGTCGCCGTACTTCCGCACGGGCGAGGGCACGGACGCGGACGCTCCCCAACTCCTCGCCACACCCCGATAGCCCGCGCCAGTGAGCCGTAGGGGCGCGCGGGTGTCGAGAGCGCACACGATCGGGCTCTCGACACCGGCCGAAGCGCCCCGGAGGCGAACGCAAGAAACAGGAACAGGAACATGCACGCAGACCTCCTCTTCACCGGCGGCCCCGTCCTCACCCCCGCGGGCCGCACCGCGACCGCCGTGGCCGTCACCGGCGACCGCGTCACCGCCGTCGGACACGCCGAGGTGCACGAGCTCGCCGGGCCCCGCACCGAAGTGGTCGACCTCGCCGGAAGGCTCCTGCTGCCCGGCTTCCAGGACGCGCACGTGCACCCGGTGCCGGCGGGTCTCGAACTCACCCAGTGCGATCTGACGGGGAAGAAGACCGCGGACGAGACCATCGCCGCCGTACGCGCGTACGCGGCCGCGCATCCCGAGCGGGCGTGGATCACCGGTGGCGGTTGGTCCATGGAGGCCTTCGAGGGCGGTACGCCGACCAAGGAGCTGCTGGACGCGGCAGTTCCCGACCGGCCGGTCTATCTGCCCAACCGCGACCACCACGGCGCCTGGGTCAACAGCCGCGCCCTGCACCTCGCGGGCATCACACGGGACACGCCGGACCCGGCCGACGGGCGGATCGAGCGGGACGCCTCGGGCGAGCCGGGCGGGACGCTTCAGGAAGGCGCGATGCAGCTCGTCGGGCGGCTCACTCCCCCGGCCACGGCGGCCGACCGGCTGGCGGCCCTGCTGCACGCCCAGCGCCGTCTGCACGCCCTGGGCATCACGGCCTGGCAGGACGCGCTCGTCGGCGAGTTCCTGGGCATGGACGATCCGTCCGAGGCATATCTGACCGCCGCCCGCGACGGCTCACTCACCGCACGCGTCGTGGGCGCCCTGTGGTGGGACCGGGAGCGCGGTGCCGAGCAGATCCCCGAACTCGTGGAGCGGCGGGCCGCGTTGAGCCACGGCCGGTTCCAGGCCCGCACCGTGAAGCTGATGCTGGACGGGGTCGCCGAGACCGGAACGGCGGCCCTGCTGGAGCCGTACCTGGACAAGTGCGGCTGCGCCACGGGCAATCGGGGCACCAGCTTCCTCGATCCGAGGCAACTGCCGAAGTACGTAACGGAGTTGGACGCGCTCGGCTTCCAGTGTCACTTCCACGCGCTGGGCGACCGTGCCGTACGGGACGCACTCGACGCGATCGAGGCCGCGCGTGCCGCGAACGGGCCGAGCGACACGCGGCCGCATCTGGCGCACCTTCAGGTCGTGCACCCCGACGATGTGCCGCGCTTCGCCCGGCTCGGTGCCGTCGCCAACATCCAGCCGCTGTGGGCGGCGCACGAGCCGCAGATGGACGAGCTGACGATTCCCTTCCTCGGGCCCGAACGGGCCGCGTGGCAGTACCCGTTCAGGGCGCTGCTGCGGTCCGGGGCGACGCTCGCCGCGGGCAGCGACTGGCCGGTCAGCAGCCCCGATCCACTGGAGGGGATCCATGTCGCGGTCAACCGGGTGGAACCGGGCGGCGGCGCCCCGGTGTTCCTGCCGGCCGAACGCATCGGGCTCGCGGAGGCGCTCACGGCGTACACGGCGGGTTCGGCGTACGCGAACCATCTCGACGACACCGGGCAGGTGCGGGTCGGGGCGCTCGCGGATCTCGTGGTGCTCGACCGGGATCCCTTCGCCGGGCCGCCGGAGGAGATCGCGGCGACGAAGGTGGCGCTGACCTATGTGGGAGGGGCGGGAGTGTACGCAGCCCAAGAGGCGTGAGCAGTAACGGAGATCACGACCGGGTCACCGCGTAGATCATTTAGGCTCTGGGCAGCCTCGTAACGCTTCTCGGTTCAACTTTCGTACCACGAAGCGTAGTTCGAGAGCGCGGGCGGTCGTCGTGACCGCCTGTTCGCAGGGGCGGGGGGCTCTGCGTCACGTCTCCCGGAAGGAAGCGCATGCCTCAGGACGTCCGGTTCGACCTCCCCTTCGAGACCCCGGTCAGCAGACATCTGGAGTACGCCCAAGAGCGCCTCGGCCGACGACATGGGCGTCCTGACGAACTGGTTCTCCCCGGCCTTCCTGGAGCGGCAGCACAACACAGCTGAGGCGGCGACGCAGCAGTCGTGCCCCTCGCGGTCGTTCGCAGACCGATTCCGTTGCCAGGACCACAGCTTCAAGGGAGACCCGTGTGAATTCTCGAATCGTAGGTGCTGTTCCGACGCCGTCCGCCGACAGCTCGCTCCCGGCGCAGCCAAGCGCCCAGCTCCAGCCCACGGAGGCGGGGGACACCCTGGCCCGCCTCTTGGTGGAACGCATCAAGGGGAGCACGGAGCACCACCGAAGTTGCCAGAACGCCGCTCAGCAGCGGCTGGACGCACTCGGCTCCCGCCACGCCGGCACCACGCTGCGTGTGGAAGGAGCCCTCCATCTGGCGCAGCCCGCGCTCCTCCCGCCGGATGAGGCGGGCTACGCCAGGTTGAGGCACCTCGACACCAGCCTGCGCGTGATCGAAGAAGCCTTCCCCGAAATCAGCACCGATGTCGAGGTCTGCCGACTCACCTGCCTGATGCTGGAAGGGGCTTGGCGGAGCCGGGCACTCACCCCGCCGCGCGAGGAGGAGCAGACAACCGTCTGCACGTGCCCGCTGTGCCGTCGAATACCCACGCCCCCCGCACGCACGCTGGACGACTACCGTTGGCGGCAGAGCGCCGGTCGTCCGCTCACCGTCAAGACCTGGCCGTATCGCCGGGAACTCGACAGCGTCCTGACCGGTGGATGGTCCTGGACCCGGCAGATGAACGACCTTGAACGAGACATCGGCCACCGCCACCGCTTCGAGGACGACATCCTCGTCTTCCACGAGTACAAACGCGTGATCGACACCATCGACACAACGCGCCTCACCCAACACGTCGAAGGTCGCTTGGCCGAGAACTTCAGCACCAACAGCGCACGGGCCCTGGTCAGCGGACTCTTCGCGGCCCACAAGCGAGCCGTCGACGAGTACTGGCTCCAGCAGCACGCCTCGGGCAGTGTCACGCTCCCCCAGACCAGCCCGCTCAGCCAGAGCACCTACTCAATCCTGCAGATGCTGGACTGCCTGTTCTGGCACGTCGCACCCGACACCGAACTCTGGCAGGAGGAAAACCTCGCCTCCCTGTTGCTGTGCCGCGTCATCGACGACATGACCGACGTACGGGCCGACGCCCTCACCGGCGAGATCAGCAACTTCTGGCTCGCCGAAATGCCCAGCCACACCAAGGCCCTCTACGCCGCCTGCGCCATAGCCATCGTCAAGTACGGCTGCATGCCCGAGGCGCATGACCCGATGTGGAACACCTGGCTGATGACCACCACCATCGTCTGGATGGGGCTCACGGGCCGCCACGCCCTGTGGTTCGACGGCATCTCCCAGGGCCTCCCCCCGGCCGAGGAGTGCCCGCTGTGCGACCTGCAGCCCAACGCGTGCAGCGGCATCCTCACCCACGGCACCACCCTCACCATCGCCCCGCGGCCCACCGTACCGGCGCTGAGCACCCGGACCGCCGAGCTGTCCGCACGCTGCCGAGCCCAATACCCCGAGACCTGGCCCCTCTTCGACGCCGAGCTCCATGCCTTCGAAGCACTGCACGGCCCCTGGCACGGCAACGTCGACAACGCGTGGGAGATCTTGCGCCGCACCTACATCGCCGCCGTAGAGGCATCCAGGGCCGCACCGTCCCCGGCCCGCGCTCGTGAAGTCCAACAGGACTCCGGCGTAGTCGGATCGGAGAAGTTTCACACCCTGCACGACCCTCGGACCGGGAGGGAAGACACCGCTCTGCTGGCCTACATGTTCGCCGGCGCCCACCCGCATTTCCTCTGGAACGCCACGGGATACCGTCCCACGGGCGTCGAAGGCGACTGGCTCGACGGCTGACGCCTCCATCCTGTTCCAGACACGGCGCTGCCCGGCCGGAAGCCGGCCGGGCAGCGGTCCCCTGGTGTCCCTTGGCGTGGCCTAGACGGCGAACTCGACCGGCAGACTGTCCAGCCGGGACTCCCACGTGGAGGCGGTCGAGCCGAGTTCCTCCGGCGGTACGGCCAGGCGCAGCCCCGTCAGCCGGTGCACCAGGACGTCCACGCCGACCTCGATGATGGACTGGCCGATGCTCTGCCCGGGGCACTCGTGCGGACCGGAGCTGAAGGCCAGGTGCGACTGGTTGCCCTGGACCGCGACGCCCTCGTCCCGGATCTCCGGGTCGACGTTGCCCGGGGCGAGGCCGAGGAGGAGCAGGTCGCCCTCCTCGATGTCGTGCCCGCCGAGCTCCAGCTCGCTGGTGGCGAACCGCCCCGGCAGGACAGCCAGCGGCGGGGTGTTCCACATGACCTCCTCCACCACGGCGGACACATTCAGCTGACCGCTGATCAGCCCCGACAGCCGCGCCGTGTCGGTCAGGAACAGCTGCAGCACCCGGGCCAACAGGTTGCTGGTCGTGGTGTGGGCGGCCATCAGCACCAGGCGCAGATGGCTGACGACCTCCTCCTCGTCCAGCGCCGCCGGGTGCTCCAGCAGGGCGGTGGTGAAGTCCGATCCCGGTTCGGACCGCTTGCGCTGAGCGAGTTCGCCCAGGATCTGCATGATGCGGTCGTTGTGTACGAGGGCGTCCTCGCCGCCCTTGAAGACCTGGGCGCACGACTCGACCAGGCGCACCCCGTCCGCCTTGGGAAGGCCCAGGATCCGGGTGAGCACGAGCATCGGCAGATGCTCGGCGTAGTCGGCCACCAGGTCGGCACGCCCGGCGTCGGCGAACACGTCGATCTGCTTGTTCGCGAAGTACGTGGCGTGCCGCCGGACGCCGCGGCTGGAGGCGGCCAGCAGTCCGTCGGTGACCGCGCCGCGCAGCCTGCGGTGCGGCTCTCCGTCCTGGGAGACGCAGTCGGGCCGCCAGCCCAGCATCGGCATCAGCGGCGAGGTCTCCGCTATCCGGCCCTCCCGCCAGTCCCGCCAAATGCGGGCGTCCCGGCTGAACTGGCGAGGGTTGTCCAGCACCCGCCGGTTGTCGCGGTAGCCGAGCACCAGCCAGGCGGGAACGTCACCCTCAAGCAGCACCGGTGCGACGGAGCCGTGCTCCTTGCGCAGCCGCTCGTAGATGGCCTGCGGGTCGGTGGCCGCGTCCGGGCCGTACAGCCGCGTGAGTTCTGCCCCGCCGTGCGCGACGGGGCACCCGCGGGGCGCGTCGGGACCGTCTAAAGTCTGGTCGTTCATCGGGGCTCCAGTGCGACGGGGGAGCGATCCTTCAAGTGACGTATGAGCGCGACGAGCACGTCACGGCTGGAGGCCCGGTCGCGGGCGTCGCAGGCCACGACCGGGATGTGCTCGGGGATGTCCAGGGCGTCCCGGATCTCCTCGACCGGGTAGTCCTTGGAGTCGGGGAAGACGTTCAGCGCGACGACGAAGGGGACGTTCTGCCGCTCCATCTCCTCTATCGCCCGGAAGCTGGAGGCCAGACGCCGGGTGTCGACCAGGACGATCGCGCCGAGCGCCCCCTTGAACAGGCCGTTCCACAGGAACCAGAAGCGCTCCTGGCCGGGCGTGCCGAACAGGTACAGCATCAGACTGTCATTGAGGCCGATCTTGCCGAAGTCCAGGCTGACGGTGGTCTCCGTCTTGTCGGCGACGCCGATGAGGTGGTCGACGTCGGCACTGGCCTGGGTGAGCGTCTCCTCGGTGGTCAGCGGCTTGATGTCGCTGACCGAACGGACCATGGTGGTCTTCCCGGTGCCGAAGCCGCCGGCGATCATCACCTTCACTGAGCGGGGACCAGACCCGCCGGGCCTGCCCGGATGGTCAAAGCCTTTCAAGTCCACTGAGTACCTCCTCAAGGAGCGCGAGGTCGGGCCCGCGACCGGCGCCGTGCGCCGGGATGGGGTCACGGGCTTCGACGCGGCCTGCCTCGAGCAGATCCGTGAGCAGCACCGCGAGAATGTTGAAGGGCAATCCGAGATAGGCGCCGAGTTCGGCCACCGACAGCGGATCGCGGCAGCGCCGGAGGATGTCCTCGTGCTCGTGCTGCATGCCCGGTACGGGGGCGGTCAGGGAGACGATGAGGGTCGCCACGTCGAGACTCGACGCCGAACCGCCCGGTCCGCTGCGCCCCCCGGTGAGGACGTAGTACCGCTCGAGACCGGACGGGTCCGTGGACCGGCGGGGAGCACTCATCCAGAGTGCTCCTCCTGGCGCGGGGTGGTGCCGAGGAGCTCGCCCATCCTGCGGGCCAGATCCCTCATCTGGTGTCCCAGCAGGCCCTGGTCGAGGCCTTCCCTGGCGAGCACGCCGAGATACGTCTCCACACCGGCCCGTACGACGAAGAGATGACCACCGTCTACCTCGATCATGGCCAGCCGCAGCTGCCCCGCGTACTTGGGGAACTGCTCGGCGACGGGCTGGGCCAGCGCCTGCAGTCCGGCCACCACGGCCGCGAACCGGTCCACGTCGTCGGGGTCTTCGGCACCAAAGGAGGTGATGGCCTTGCCGTCACTGGAGGCCACAAGGGCGAAGCGGATCTCCGGGATGGACTCCACCAGATCACGGAGCGCCCAGCTCACGTCGGTTCCCTGTTGCGTCATGGGACTAGTCGCTCTCTTCAGTGTGATGCTCGGTGGATCCGCGTCCGGCAGGTGCGGTCTCCTCCTCGGTGGACTCCTCGCCGACCTCCCGGCCGGCCGTGGCGAAGGCGGCCAGGCCGGCGAACGAGGCGTCCGGCGGGACGGCGGCGACGTTCGACTTCTCGGTCCGCTCCGGGCGTTCGGCCGGCTCGTGCCGCACCGTCTCGTGCCGTTTGCTGCGACGCCGGGGCAGTCCGCCGGGCGTGGTGTCCATGGCCTCGCCGGGCTCGGCAACCCGTTCGACGGCGTCCGCCGTGCGCACCGGTGCGGCCTCGGCGGACTGCACCGCCGGGGTCTCCGCGGCGACCGGGGCGGCGGCGGTCGGGGCGGCAGCGGTCGGGGCGGCGGCGGGCAGCGGGCTGAAGTACTTGTGCGGAACCACGATCACCACCGACGTGCCGAGCCAGGGCGAGTCCGCGAAGGTGACGCGGATGCCGTAGCGACGGGCGAGAGCGCCGACGACGCGCAGACCGATGTTGGCGTCCTCGGAGATGCCGCCGATGCCGGGGCCGCCCGCGGTGCCGGCGAGAGCCTCCTCCGCCTCGCGCTTCTTCTCCTCGCTCAGACCCTTGCCGGAGTCCTGGATCTCGATGCCGACGCCGTTGGGCACCTCCTTGCCGGAGACGAGCACGGGCTCACTCGGCGGCGAGTAGCGGGCCGCGTTGTCCAGCAGCTGCGCGAAGATCAGCGTCAGGTGGTCCACCAGACCGCCGTCGACGCCGAGTTCGGGCAGGTGACGGACCTCGACGCGATGGAAGTCCTTGATCCGGCCGATGCCGCCGCGCACCACGCTGAGCAGACGCTGCGGCTCCTGCCACTGCCTGCCCGGCCGGTCCGAGCCGCCGAGCACACCGATGCTCGCGGCGAGCGAGTCGGCGGGGCCGAGCTCCTGGTCGAGCTCCATCAGGCCGCGGGCCACGGCCGGCAGCCGGCCGTGCTCGCCCTGCATCTCGTGCAGTCGGCCACGGAGTTTGCTGGTCAGCACGTGGATGCGGTTGCCGATGCTGATGACGGCCTGTTCGGCGGAGGTCGAGCGGTTGAACTCCTCCTCCACGCCGATCAGGGCGGTCCTGAGCACCTTGCGCAGTTCGGCCTGCAGCTCGGAGCTGACCTTGGCGCACTGGTTCGCTTCGGGCAGCAGGTCGTCGACGGCGTCGCCGGCGCGCAGCTGCTTCAGCGCCTCGGGCAGCTGCTCGTTCGCCAGCCGGGCGACCGCGCCCTGCTGGTGCGCGAGCTGCTCCTGCCAGACCTCGGCCTGGTCGGCGAGCTGGGCCTCGTACGACTTCACCTGTCCGGCGAGGCGCTCCTCGAAGGCGCGCGCCTGCTCGGCCAGTTGAGCCTCGTAGGCCGAACTCTGCTCGGCGAGCTGCGCCCCGTGGACACCGGACTGCTCGGCGAGCTGTCCCTCCAGGGAGGTGAGCTCCGCGGTGAACTTCCGCTCCAGGCCCGCCACATGCTGCTGCCACTGCTGCGAGTGCTCGGCCTGCGTGGTGCGGAAAGAGCCCTCGGAGCGGCTCAACCGGGTGCGGGTGCGAATCAGCAGCCGTACGCACACGGCGCTCGCGGCGGTGGCCGCGACGCCCGCGACACCGGCGGCTATTCGCTCGGAGCTCATGAACGTGGCGGCAACCGTCCCACCTCCTAAGGCCAGCGGCATCAGCCACCAGCTGTACCAGGCGACAGGGGCCCGCGCCGCCGGCGGCGGAGTGGCGAGTTCCATCTGCATCCTTAACAAGCAACACGTTCGAACAAGGGGGGTGCGCAAGGGACCGCACTCATGAGTACGCACCGCGAAATGACCGAACTTGATCAAGTCAAGTCGCTGCGCCGGAAGGGAGCTTATCGGGTTTGAACTCAAAAGGATCAACCTCACGACCGGGTGGAAGTGAGGATTCCGTCACTCTCCGCCAGGAGTCCGCACATCGACAAATTCCCTCATGGACACCTGTCCAGCTATAGTGGACACCTGTCCAAGAAACAGGGAGTCGGGAAAGCATGGATACGGTCGCGAGTGTGCTGGTCGGTCTGGTGGCCGCGTTGCACGCGTACATCCTGGTGATGGAGATGTTCCTGTGGCAGAAGAAGCCGGGGATGTCCTTCCACGGCTTCGACGCGGAGATGGCGCGCAGGACCGCGCCGCTGGCCGCCAACCAGGGGCTCTACAACGGGTTTCTGGCGGCGGGCCTGGTGTGGGGGCTGATCGCCGCGGATCCCACCGGGTTCGGGGCGCAGGTGTTCTTCCTGTCCTGCGTCGTGGTCGCGGGCGTGTACGGCGCGGTCACCGCGAACATCCGCATCCTTCTCGCGCAGGCGCTGCCCGGCGCGCTCGCCCTGGCCGCCGTCCTCATCGCGCAATGAGCCGCGGCGTGCCCGAGGACCCGCGGGCCGCCCGCACCCGGGCGCGCCTGCGCGAGGCCCTGCTCGCGGAGTGCGCCGAGCGGCCGCTGGCGGAGGTCGGTGTCGCCGCGCTGGTGCGCCGGGCCGGCGTCGGCCGGGCCACGTTCTACGTCCACTACACCGACCTGGAGGCGCTGGCCGTCGACGCCTGCGCGGACGTCGTACGGGAGGCCGTGGACGCGTTGCACGCCTGGCACGGCCGGCCCGATCCCGTGCACGCGCCCACCGCGCTGGCGGAGTTCTTCGCCGGTCTCGCCCCGCATGCCGGCCTGTACCGGGCCCTGTTGAGCCCGGGGGGCGGCGGGCCGCTCGGCCGGGTCCTGCACCGGGACCTGCGGAGCTACAGCCTGCGCGAGCGTGAACTCGCGGGTGCGGCGGACGCCCCGCTGGTCGCCTCGGCCGTCGCCGCCACCTTCGCCGGGGTGCTGGCTGACTGGCTGCACGGGCTCGTCGAGGGTTCGCCCGGGCAAGTGGCCGACCAGGTCTGGCAGTTGCTGGTCGCCCTGCACGCCAGCCGGTGACGACGGCTCACCGGCAGCCCATGCCCTCCTTCACCGACGGCCAGGCCTCCACACCGGCGGGTGTGCGGACGTAGGCCTTCGACGGGTCGTCCGTCAGCCACAGCTCGCGCTCACCCAGGCGGTATCCGGTGTCCTTGGCGTCGGCGGGCAGGCGGACGTCCCCGTCATAGGGGGAGGTGAGCATGGCGTCGCCGAGCACGCCGTGCGGGTCGCGGGCGTACAGCCTGTTGTCCCCCATCGCCAGAAAGTGCGCCTGCTCCCAGTCACAGTGGGCCGAACCGGCCGAGCTGTGCACCTTGGTGATCGGCACCCGCCGTCCGTGCTCGTCGGTCCAGATCTCGTACCACTGCGAGTCGGTGAAGCTCGCCGGGAGTTCGGCCGGATCGCAGGAGGCGCTCGTCTCCGGGCCCCAACCGGGCCTGTTCTCCTGGTCCTTGGCGACGACGACGGCGACCTTGGTGCGGCCGTCGACGTCGTAGGAGTACAGGACCCGGTCGCTCTCCTCGCGCTCCACGCGGTAGCCGGAGCGGGGCACGTCGGGTATCTCGATGTCGAAGTACGCCTCCAGCCCCTCCTCCGGGGTGGAACCGCCGTCCCCCTCGCTCCACGGGTCGCTGCCGCCGCCGGTGTAGATCTCCCCGTCGCACTCCAGGGCGCGCCCCGCGGCACCCGACTCGATCCGGACGGCCCGGGCGCTGTCCTCATCGAGGTTCCTGGTCGCGATGTGCAGAGGTCCGCCGTAAGGCGTGGCCGGGGGCGTGCCCGCGACCACGGCGCCTCCCCCTCGTTCCTCCCCGCATCCCACCAGCGTCACCGCCACCACCGCCGTCACCGCCGCGAGCCCCCTGCGCATGCCGCACCCCTGTCCGCCTGCCGTTGTGTCCCTCCTACGACGCGGCAGCGGCCGGAAACGTTTGGTTCAGCGGGTCGCCCGGAACGTGCGCCGGTACGCCTGGGGCGAGACGCCGATCGCGGCGTGCAGGTGCTGGCGCAAGGAGGTGCCGGTCGCGAAGCCGACCTGGCCGGCGATCCGGTCCACCGACAGGTCGCTGGTCTCCAGCAGGTGGCGGGCCCGGGCGACGCGCTGCTGGATCAGCCAGCGGCCGGGACTGAGGCCCACTTCGTCGTTGAAGCGGCGGGCGAAGGTGCGCAGGCTCATCCGGGCGTGGGCGGCGAGATCGGCCAACGTCAGCGGTTCACCGAGGTGTTCGAGGGCCCAGACGCGGGTGGCGGCCGTGCTCGCGGCCCCGCACTCCGGGACCGGCTGCTCGATGTACTGCGCCTGGCCGCCGTCCCGGAACGGTGGCACCACGCAGCGGCGGGCCACCGCGTTCGCCAGCTCGCTGCCGTGGTCCCTGCGCACGAGGTGCAGACAGACGTCGACTCCGGAGGCGGCTCCCGCGGAGGTCAGAATGCGGCCGTCGTCGACGAAGAGCACGTCCGGATCGAGCGCGATGTGCGGGAACGCCTGCCGGAACCGGTCGGCCAGGTGCCAGTGCGTGGCCGCCTTCCTGCCGTCCAGCAGTCCGGCCGCGGCGAGGACGAAGGCGCCGGTGCAGATGGAGACGATGCGGGCCTCGGGCCGGATCAGGGCGAGCGCGGCCGTGGTCTCGTCCGGGAGCTCGGTGGTCACCAGGGACGGCGAGATCGGCGCGACGATCACGGTGTCGGCCGTGGCCAGCGCATCGGGACCGTGCTCGACCGTGACCGTGAAGTCCGCGTTGGTGCGGACCGGCCGGCCGTCGACGGAGCAGGTCAGCACCTCGTAGCGACCGTCGGCCGCGCCGAAGATCCGACTGGGGATGCCCAGCTCGAAGGGGTAGACGCCGTCGAGCGCCAGGACCACGACCCGTTCCACATGCTGCATGGCACGATTCTATCGAAGGTTGGCCATCGTGCCATTTTCCTGTGGGGCGGGACCCGGCAGGCTGAATGACCATGAGCACTGTGAACACGATGCGAGCCATCAGTCAGCCCGTCCTCGGCGGTCCCGAGGTCCTCGAAGTCGTCGAGGTGGAGCGACCCGCGCCGCGCGCCAACGAGATCCTGGTCCGGGTGCGTGCCGCCGGCGTCAACCCGACCGACTGGAAGCACCGCGCCACCGGCGGCTTCCTCGGCGAGCCGCCGTTCGTCCTCGGCTGGGACGTCTCCGGCGTGGTCGAGGCCGTCGGCGTCGGCGTCGCCCGCTTCAAGCCCGGCGACGAGGTCTTCTCGATGCTGTCCTACCCGTGGGGCCACGGCTCGCACGCCGAGTACGTCGCCGCCCCGGCCCGCTTCTTCGTCCTCAAGCCGGCCGGGATCGACCACGTCCAGGCGGGCGCGCTGCCGCTGGTCTCGCTGACGGCGTGGCAGTCGCTGGTCGAGACGGCCGAACTGCGGTCCGGGCAGCGGGTGTTGATCCACGCCGCGGCCGGCGGGGTCGGACATGTGGCCGTCCAGATCGCCAAGGCACGCGGCGCGTACGTGATCGGTACGGCGAGCGCGGGCAAGCACGACCTCCTGCGCGAGCTCGGCGTGGACGAGGCCATCGACTACCAGGAGACCGACTTCACCGAGGCCGTGAAGGACGTGGACATCGTCCTGGACACGCTCGGCGGCGACAACGCGGTCCGCTCGCTGCGGGTCCTGCGCCCGGGCGGAATCGTCGTCTCGATCCTGCCGGTCGGCTCGCGGGACTTCCATGAGGAGGCCGAGCGGCTCGGCGTACGGGCGGTCCGGCTGCTCGTCGACGCCGACCGCGCCGGTATGCAGGCGATCGCGGAACTCGTCGAGGCGGGGAAGCTGCGCGCGACGATCGCCGGGACGTTCCCGCTGGCCGATGCCGCCAAGGCACACGCGCTCGGCGACACCGGCCGCACCGCGGGGAAGCTGGTGCTGACGGTCGACTGAGTCAGAAGGTGAGCACGGGCTTGATCGCCTTGCCCGCGCTCATGTCCCGCACCGCCTGATCGATGTCCGCGAACGGATATGTACTGATCAGGCGGTGCAGCGGGAGCCGTCCCTCCTTCACCAGCTGGACCAGGGCGGGTATGAAACTCTGCGTCTCGCTGTCGCCGAGGGTGAGGCCCTCGATGCGCCTGCCGGGGATCAACCCGTTGACATCCAGGGCGACTTCGGCGCCGAAGGGCGGGGCTCCTACGACGACCAGGGTGCCCCGGGCGGCAAGCGCGTCGGCGCCCTGGCGGAGCACGGCGACGCTGCCGGTGGTCTCGACGATGCCGTCGGCGCCCGCACCCCCGGTGATCTCCGCGAGCGCCTCGGCGAGGTCGGCCTCACCGACGTTGACGGTGTGGGTGGCACCCAACTCCCTCGCCAGGGACAGGCGTTCGCCGACCTTGTCGACGGCGACGATACGGGTCGCGGGGGTGAGGGCGGCGGCCATCACCGCGGAGAGGCCCACGGCTCCGGCGCCCAAGACGACGACTGTGTCGCCGAGTTGGGGCTTCAGTACGTTCCAGACGGCGCCGACGCCGGTCTGCACTCCACACCCCAGCGGGGCGATCGACTCCAGCGCCACATCCGGGTCGACCTTCACCAGGCTGCGCTCGTCGACCAACGCCCGCTCGGCGAAGGAGGACTGGCCGAAGAAGTGACCGCCGAGCGGTTCGCCCTCCCGGCTGATGGTGCTGCTGCCGTCCGCCCGGCGGCCGCCGATGAGGTTCAGCGGCAGCCAGGTGGCGCAGTAAGCGGGGTGCCCGCCCTGGCAGTTGCGACAGTCGCCGCAGGACGTGAAGGACAGCACGACATGGTCGCCGGGTGCGACACCCGTGACCGCCGAGCCGACCGCCTCGACCACACCGGCGCCCTCGTGACCGAGAACTCCGGGGAGCGGAAAGGGCAGTCCGCCGCTCGCCACTCCGAGATCGGTGTGGCACAGGCCGGCGGCGACGACACGGACGAGCGCCTCGTGCGGGCCCGGCTCGTCCAGCTCGACGGTGCTGAGGGTGAACGGTGCGCCGCCCGACTCGACGACGGCCGCGCGCGTGGTGGTGGACATCGTAGGAACTCCTTGGTGGACGCGCTCAGTCGAGCGAGACGACGACGGACTTGACCTTGGTGTAGGCGGCGAGGGCCTCGGGCCCGTACTCGCGGCCGAAGCCGGAGTCCTTGACGCCGCCGAAGGGGACCGCGGGGTCGAGCATCGCCCAGTCGTTGATCCAGACGATGCCGGCCTGGAGCCGGTCGGCGACGCGGTGGGCGCGGGTCAGGTTGCCCGTCTGGACGCCCGAAGCCAGGCCGTACGGCGTGGAGTTGGCGAGTTCGACGGCCTCGTCCTCGGAGTCGAAGGGCTGCACGGTGAGGACGGGCCCGAAGATCTCCTCCTGGACGACGCGGGAGTCGTTGGACAGGTCGGCGATCACCGTGGGCTTGTAGTAGTAGCCGCCGTCCAGGTCGAGCCGCTCGCCGCCGCAGACGATGCGGCCGCCCTCCTTGCGGGCGAGGTCGACGTACTCCTCGACCTTGCGCAGGTGCTTCTCCCCCGCCATCGGGCCGACGACGGTCTCGGGCAGGCGGGGGTCGCCGAGCGGTACGCCGGGGACGGCGTCGGCGAGGATGTTCAGCAGGGTGCTGTAGACCGGGCGGGCCACCAGCAGGCGGGGGCCGCCCATGCAGAACTGGCCGGTGTTGAAGACGAAGCCCTTGATGACCGCGCCGACCGCCTTCTCCAGGTCGGCGTCCTCGAAGACGATGTGCGCCGCGTTGCCGCCGAGTTCCATGGTGACCGGCTTGAGCGCCTCGCCCGCGGCGCTCGCGACATGGCGGCCGATCGCGGTGGAGCCGGTGAAGGCGATCTTGTCGACTCCGCTGTGCCGCAGCAGCGCCTCGCCGGCCACCGGGCCCGCACCGGTGACGACGTTGACCACGCCGTCCGGGACGCCTGCCTTCTGGAGCAGCCGGGCCATGTAGAGGGCGCTCAGCGGGGTCTCGTCGGCCGGCTTGTGCACCACGGTGTTGCCGGCCGCGAGCGCCGGGCCCAGCTTCGAACCGGCAAGGATCAGGGGGAAGTTGAAGGGTGTGATCGCGGCGACGACCCCGAGGGGCTCGCGCTTGGTGTACGCGAGGGCGTTGAGGGCCGTGTCGCGGGTGGAGCCGTCCAGGGAGTAGGCCAGGGCGGCGAAGTACTCGTAGTCGTTGGCCGCGTTCGTCACGTCGACCGCGCCGCACAGCGAGATCGGCTTGCCGACGTCGAGGCTCTCCAGTTCGGCTATCTCCGCCGCGTTCTCGCGGATCAGCTCGGCGACGCGGTGCAGCACCCGGCCGCGCTCACGCCCGCTCAGCCCGGACCACGCGCCGCCGTCGAAGGCCTCGCGTGCGGCGCGTACGGCCGCGTCCACGTCCTCGGCGCCCGCCTCCGCGACGGTGGTGACGACCCGCCCCCGGGACGGGTCGACCACCTCGGTGCGGGCCCCGTCGGCGGCCTCGCGCCACTGACCCCCGATGAACAGCTTTCCGGGTTCGATCTCGAAGGCGGTCATCACCACTCCTCAGCCTCATCGCCAAGATTTCAACCAACAGGATTCCTGTTGGTTCGCAGTCTCATTACAGACAGGTTTCCTGTCAATGGTCTAGGCTCGTTCTCATGGTCGGCACCCAGGCAACCCAGACAACCAAGGCACCTCCGTCCCTGCTGTACATGGTCAAGCAGGTGGAACTCGTGGTGCGCTCACACCTGGACGACCTGGTCAGACCGTCCGGCATCACCTCCCTCCAGTACACCGCGCTCACGGTCCTGGAGCGGCACGACGGACTGTCGGCCGCACAGCTGGCCCGCGACTCGTTCGTCACCGCCCAGTCCATCGCCGACCTCGTGCGGTCACTGGAGACCCGTGGGCTGGTCCGCCGGGAGCGCAACCCCCGCAATCGCCGCGAGCTGCTGATCCTGCTGACCGACGCCGGCCGCGAGCTGCTCACGCGCTGCGCCGAGCCCGTGCGGGAGCTGGAGGAGCGGATGGTCCGCGATCTCACGACGCACCAGACCGAGCAGTTCCGCCAAGCGCTTTCCAAGGCCTGGCACGCCCTGTCGTAGTCTTCGGTCGTTGATTCGAAGACATATGTCAATCGAACATGCTCAAATTCGCTCGATCGAGGGTAACTTTCAGTGCGGGGATAGGTTTTGCTCTCACCCGGGGCCCGGTGACACGGCTACGCTCGCTGCACGTCGTCACCCCGGCCCCCGGTGAACCGTGGCCCCGCACACTCAGGGAACCGGTTGGAGGCGATGCCGTCGTGGAGCAGGAACCTGCGCCGCTCACCCGGCACCTGCACATACGCCGACACCGGGGACACACGGTGCTGGAGTTCCGCGGGGAGATCGACATCGCAGCGGCCGTGGAGATCATCCCGTATCTGGACAGGGTGACCGCGCGGCCCGGATCGCTGATCGTGATCGACCTCAGGCCGGTCGAGTTCTTCGACTGCTCGGGCCTGCGCCTGCTGTTCCGGGCCAGGGCCCGGGTGCTGGAGCGCGACGGCCAACTGCACCTCGTGTGCACGCATCCACTGACGCTGCGCATCCTCAAGGTCACCGGCCTCACCCGGCTGCTGCCCCCGGCGGCGACGCTGGACGCGGCCCTGGGGCAGCCCGAGGCCACGTCCGACGCGTTATGACCGGGCACCCGTCACTTCACGACGTCACTTCATGATCTTCGTGACCTGCCCGGCGCCCACCGTCCGGCCGCCCTCACGGATGGCGAACTTCAGCCCCTCCTCCATGGCGATGGGCTGGATCAGCTGCACATGCATGGTCGTGTTGTCGCCCGGCATGACCATCTCGGTGCCCTTCGGGAGGGTCACCACGCCCGTCACGTCCGTCGTGCGGAAGTAGAACTGCGGGCGGTAGTTGTCGAAGAAGGGCGTGTGCCGCCCGCCCTCGTCCTTCGACAGGATGTACGCGCGCGCCTCGAACTCCAGGTGCGGAGTGACCGATCCGGGCCTGATGACGACCTGCCCGCGCTCCACGTCCTCCCGTTTCACACCCCGCAGCAGCAGACCGACGTTCTCGCCGGCCCGGCCCTCGTCGAGGAGCTTGCGGAACATCTCGATGCCGGTGACGGTCGTCTTGGTCTTCTGCTCGTGGATGCCGATGATCTCGACCTCGTGGTTGACCTTCAGGATGCCCCGCTCGATCCGGCCGGTGACGACCGTGCCGCGCCCGGTGATGGTGAAGACGTCCTCGATCGGCATCAGGAACGGCCGGTCGACGTCCCGCACCGGCTCGGGCACGGACTCGTCGACGGCGGCCAGGAGTTCGAGCACGGAGGCGCTCCACTGAGGGTCGCCCTCCAGGGCCCTGAGCGCGGAGACCTTGACGACCGGGACATCGTCGCCGGGGAACTCGTACTCGGTCAGCAGCTCCCGCACCTCCAGCTCGACGAGTTCCAGGATCTCCTCGTCGTCCACCATGTCCGTCTTGTTGAGGGCGACGACGATGTACGGCACACCCACCTGCCGGGCCAGCAGCACATGCTCCTTGGTCTGCGGCATGGGCCCGTCCGTGGCCGCGACGACCAGGATCGCGCCGTCCATCTGGGCGGCGCCCGTGATCATGTTCTTGATGTAGTCCGCGTGCCCCGGACAGTCGACGTGCGCGTAGTGCCGGCGCTCCGTCTGGTACTCGACATGGGCGATGGAGATGGTGATCCCGCGCTGCCGCTCCTCGGGCGCCTTGTCGATCTGGTCGAACGGTGTGTAGGGGTTCAACTCGGGGAACTGGTCGTGCAGCACCTTCGTGATGGCCGCCGTGAGCGTTGTCTTGCCGTGGTCGATATGACCGATGGTGCCGATGTTCACATGCGGTTTGGTCCGCTCGAACTTCGCCTTCGCCACTGCAAGCCCTCCTGACACCTGGTGATGCCGAGCATTGCCGCTGCCTCGGATCGCTACCTCATGTCTATTCGCTTCGCGGCGAGTCGAACAGGGCGCTGACCGACTCACCGTTGTGAATGCGGCGCACGGCCTCGGCGAGCGCCGGCGCGATGGACAGGATCCGCAGCTTCTCCGTGTGCTCCTCGAAGGGGACCGGCACCGTGTTGGTGCACACGATCTCCAGGACGTCCGGCTGGTCGCTCAGCCGCTTGAGCGCGCCCTGCGCGAACAGCCCGTGCGTGCACGCCACTCGAATGGAACGAGGCCCCAACTCGCGCAGCCGCTCCAGGAGTTCAAGGACGGTGCTGCCCTTGGCGATCTCGTCGTCCAGCACGATGACGTCCCGCCCGGTGACCTCGCCGATGACATCGCTGATGGTCACCCGGTCGTCCGCGTACCGCTGCTTGGCGCCGGCGGCCACCTGGGCGCCGATCAGCCGCGCGAACGCGGCCGCCTCCTTGGCATTGCCGAGGTCCGGCGAGACGACGGTGGTCCGGGACAGGTCGTACTGCCGGAAGTGCGCGGCCAGTTCCCGCAGGGCGTGCAGATGGTCGACCGGGACCGAGAAGAAGCCGTGGACCTGCGGGGAGTGCAGGGTCATGGCGAGGACTCGGCTCGCGCCGGCCGCCACCATCAGGTCGGCGACGAGGCGCCCGCCGATGGAGATGCGGGGCGCGTCCTTCTTGTCGGAGCGGGCGTAGGAGTAGTGCGGCATGACGACGTTGATCCGGCTCGCGGAGGCGCCGCGCGCCGCGTCGCACATCAGCAGCAGCTCGACCAGGTGCTCCTGGACCGGCTTCACCAGGGGCTGGATCAGGAACACGTCCCGCTCCCGGCAGTTGGCCTGGAGCTGTACCTCCAGACAGTCGTTGGCGAACCGGCTGACACGGGTGGGGCTGAGCGGCACACCGAGATGCGCGCAGACCTCCGCCGCCAGCTCGGGATGGGCACTACCGCTGAAGACGGCGATGTCTCGCACGATCCGCTCCTCGCATGATCATTCCGGGTCGTGTGCCTCATGCTACTGACCCGAAATTTCGGTTGCGGACGACCTCCCTGGGCACGCCATGATGGGCGCCCGAGTTCCCTCACTTCAGGAGCCCCAGATGCGCCGACTCCTCGGCATCAACCAGCGCCCCTACTGGACGACGGTTCCCGAGGACTCGACCACGCATGCACACCGTGAACATCGGAATTCTGGCCCACGTCGACGCCGGTAAGACCAGCCTCACCGAGCGGCTGCTCTTCGACCACGGCGCCGTCGACCGGCTCGGCAGCGTCGACGCCGGTGACACCCGAACGGACGACGGGGAGATCGAGCGGCAGCGCGGGATCACCATCCGCTCGGCCGTCGCCGCCTTCACCGTCGGCGACACCCAGATCAACCTCATCGACACCCCTGGGCACTCCGACTTCATCGCCGAGGTGGAGCGCGCCCTGGAGGTCCTCGACGGCGCGGTCCTGCTGCTGTCCGCCGTGGAGGGCGTCCAGGCGCAGACCCGGGTCCTGATGAAGACCCTGCGCCGGCTGCGGCTGCCCACGCTGGTCTTCGTCAACAAGATCGACCGCACGGGCGCCCGCGCCGAGGGCCTGCTCGCCGACATCCGCCGCAGGCTGACGCCGTACGTCGCACCGCTGACGGAGGTGACCGACATCGGGACGGCCGACGCCCGCGTCCTGCCCTGCCCGCTTCAGGACCCGGCGGTCCGCGCCCGCGCGGCCGAGGCCCTGGCGGAGGTCGACCCGGACATCCTCGCGGCGCTCGTGGACGGCCCCGAGCCGACCCCGGACGACCTGCGCAAGTCTCTCGCCGCCCGCACCGCCGACGGCTCCTTCCACCCCGTCCTCTTCGGCTCGGCCCTCGGCGGCCAGGGCGTCGGGGAACTCGTCGAGGGCCTGATCCGGCTGATCCCGCCCGCACCGACGGACGGCGACGGCACGCCACGCGGCACGGTGTTCGCCGTACGTCCCGGTCCGGGCGGCAGGCGGACGGCGTATCTGCGGTTGTACGACGGTGAGGTGGCCCGGCACCAGCGGCTCACGTTCCTGAGGCGCGAGGCCGACGGCCGGACCACCGAGGTCCCCGGCCGGGTCACGGACCTGGACGTGACCGGCCGGCCGGGGCCGCTCACCGCCGGCAACATCGCCGCGCTGACCGGTCTGCACGCCGTCCGCGTGGGCGACCGCCTCGGCGAACTCACGGACCGTGCCCCGCAGTTCGCGCCCCCGACGTTGGAGACCCTCGTGCGGGCCCGGCACCCCGAGCAGGCGGCGCCGCTGCGCTCGGCCCTGCTGACCCTGGCCGACCAGGACCCGCTGATGCACGCGCGCCCCACGCCCACCGGGTCCACCGCACTGCTCCTGTACGGCGAGGTCCAGAAGGAGGTGCTCGCGGCCACGCTCGCCCAGGACTTCGGCATCGAGGCCGACTTCGAACCCAGCCGGGTGCGGTACCTGGAGCGGCCGGCCGGTGTCGGCGAGGCCTGGGACGAGCTGCCGTGGCACGACCACACCCGCTACTGGGCGACGATCGGGCTGCGCGTCGAGCCGGGAGAGCGCGGCTCCGGCGGAGTGTTCACGTACGAGACGGAACTCGGGGCGCTTCCCCGCGCCTTCCACCAGGCCATCGAGGACACCGTCCACGCGACCCTGCTGACAGGACTGTGCGGAGCGGCCGTCACGGACTACCGGGTCACGCTCGTCCGGTCCGGGTTCTGCGCGCCGATCAGCACGGCGGCCCACTTCCGCGGACTGACTCCGATCGTGCTGCGCCGGGCGCTGGAGCGGGCGGGGACGCGGTTGTACGAGCCCTACGTCGCCTTCGAGGCGGAGGTGCCGCTCGACGCACTCGCCCCCGTGACGGCTCAACTCGGTTCGTTCGGTGCCGAGTTCGGCGGGACGACGGGCGGGGAATCCGCCTGGCTGATCACCGGCGAGCTTCCGGCCCGGCGGGTGCGGGAGATGGAGCTGCGGCTGCCGGGGCTCACGCACGGCGAGGGGGTGTGGTGGTCGCGCCCGTCGGGTGATCGCCTGCTGAGGCGCCACTAGGCCCGAGCGCCGGGTGCGGCCCGGAACGTCACAACTTTCCGACAGAAGCGTAGATCGGGCAACAACTCGGTCTGCCACGGGCTTTGGGGGGAATTCGAGCAGTAGGAAGGAGGACCGTCTGGATGACGACTTCCATCGAGCGCACCCCCAAGCGCGAGCGCACACCCAAACGCATGCCCGGCTGGGCGAAGGTACTGGGCGCCTTCGCCCTGGTGCTCGTCGTGCTGTTCGCGGGGCTCCGGCTGAGCGTGCTGCCGGGGCTGAAGGACCTGTTCGGCACGGAGACCAACGACCGTTCGGGGCCGGCCCTGCTCAAGTCCATTCAGGACATGAGCCGTTACGACGCCGCGTCGGGCAACTTCCAGGTCGTCGTGGACCTGGAGAAGGACGCCAAGTTCCTGCCCGACGCGATCCGCGGCACCCGCACCCTGTACATCGGGGCGGGCACCGTCGATGCGTATGTCGACCTCGGGAAGGTCGACAAGGGCGACGTGACGGTCAACGAGGACCGCACCTCGGCCACGCTCAACCTGCCCCACGCGGCCCTGGGCAAGCCGGCCCTCGACCCCGACCGCTCCTACACCGTCTCCAAGCAGCGCGGTCTCCTCGACCGGCTCGGCGACATCTTCTCGGACAACCCGAACAGCGAACAGGCCGTCCAGAAGCTCGCGTCCCGGCACATCGGCGACGCGGCGAAAACCAGCGGACTGACGACCCGGGCCGAGTCGAACACGACCGACATGCTCGAAGGGCTGCTGGGTTCCCTGGGCTTCAAGGAGGTGCATGTCACGTACGGGACCTGATCAGGCACTGAGGACGTAGTCCCGGACACGCCCGGACCGGGCGCCGCCACAGCGGCGGCGCCCGGTCCGTCGCGGCGAGCGACAGGCGGGCGACAGCCGGGCATCGTCGGCCCGATCGAGGGTAATCGGCTTACCACGTACGGAAGTTGAAGACCGGAGGACTGGATGGCCCTGACCGCCCTACGATCGCGTGCCGCCGCCCTGCGCGTGCGCAACGCGAAGAGCAAGCCCGAGCCGAAGCCGAGTCCCACGCCGAGTTCGACGCCCAAGCCGAAGCCGGCCGCCCGGCGTAGGATCCGCCCGCTGGCCTTCCTCGGCCGGTTGCTCGCGATGCTGTGCGCCTTCGCGTTCATGGTGGCGTTCGCCGTCGTACTGGCCCGGATCACCCTTGAGCCCTCACCCGCCTCGGTGGCCCTCACCCACACCAATCTGCACCCCGGCCGCTCCCTCAAGGCCTACCTCGACCAGCCCGAACTACGTGACGCGGCCAGGCAGATCGGCGGGAACATCCTCCTCGGCATCCCGTTCGGCGTCCTGGTCCCCATCATCGCCCCACGCGTGCGTGGCCTGCTGCGCGTCCTCCTGCTCACGGCGAGCGTCATGCTCCTGGTCGAATTCGCCCAGGGCGCACTGGTCACCGGCCGCGCCTTCGACATCGACGACGTCATCCTCAACACCGCCGGAGCACTGATCGGTTACCTGGCCCTGGGGCGGCGCCTGAACCGCGCGATCCACCCACGCGAGCGTCGGGCCGGGACGAAGGGCCGCTGACAGGGCGAAACGGCATCTGGTCGCACACCCCGCCGTCCTGGTCTGTACCAAAGTATTGACTCCCCCTTATCTCACTTCTTAAATCAAGAGGCGACGCACTCACCCCCCACCTCGCTCGGCGCACGCGTGCGCCGGAAGGGAGAGCCGTGGTCTCGCCACGATCGCTCCGCAGATGTCTCCTCGCCGCCCTCTCCGCCGCACTGGTCGCGACCGCCGCGATCGGCCCGGCGCAGGCGGACGCCCCGAGTGTCGGGGCCGCCGCCGTGACGTTCTCCGACACCTTCGACGGGGCCGCCGGGTCGGCCGTCGACTCCTCGAAATGGCAGATCGAGACCGGCGACAACGTCAACAACCACGAGCGGCAGTACTACACATCGGGCAACAACAACGCGGCCCTCGACGGCCAGGGCCATCTGGTGATCACGGCCAAGCGCGAGAACCCGGCCAACTACCAGTGCTGGTACGGCACTTGCCAGTACACGTCGGCCCGTCTGAACACGTCCGGCAAGTTCACCGCGCAGTACGGGCACGTCGAGGCCCGGATGAGGATCCCGCGCGGACAGGGCATGTGGCCCGCGTTCTGGATGCTCGGCACACCGGTCAACTGGCCGGCCTCGGGCGAGATCGACATCATGGAGAACGTCGGTTACGAGCCCTCCACCATCCACGGCACGATCCACGGCCCGGGCTACTCCGGCTCGGGCGGCATAGGCGCGGGCTACTCGCTGCCGAACGGCCAGGCCTTCGCCGACGCCTTCCACACCTTCGCCATCGACTGGGCCCCCGACTCGATCACCTGGTCGGTGGACGGCACCGTCTACCAGCGGCGCACCCCCGCCGACCTGGGCGGGAACTCCTGGGTCTTCAACAAGCCGTTCTTCCTGATCCTGAACCTGGCGGTGGGCGGCTACTGGCCCGGCGACCCCGACGGCTCCACCGTCTTCCCGCAGCAGCTGGTCGTGGACTCGGTGTCGGTGACCACGGGCGACACGGCCGCCGGCGTCGCGATCAAGGGCCTCGCCGGGAAGTGCGTGGACGTCGCGGCGGCGAACTCCGCCAACGGCACCCCCGTACAGCTCTACGACTGCAACGGCTCCGCCGCCCAGCAGTGGACCGTCGGCTCGGACGGGACGATCCGCGCGCTCGGCAAGTGCCTGGACGTCACCGGCAACGGGACGGCCGACGGCTCGACGGTCCAGTTGTGGGACTGCACCGGCGGTGCGAACCAGAAGTGGGCGATCTCCTCGGCGAACGACATCGTGAACCCGCAGGCGAACAAATGCCTGGACGTGACGGGCAACAACTCGGCCAACGGCACCCGGCTGCAGATCTGGACCTGCTCGGGCGGCGCCAACCAGAAGTGGACGGTCGGCTGAGCGAGTGCCCTAGCGGGGCATCCACGTGAACTTGTCGCCGCCCACCCAGCGCACCACCTCCGGGTCGTCCAGGTCGTGGACGGTGATGCCGAACACGGCGGCCACTTCCAGTACGTCGGTGACGGCTTTCGCCGCTCCGACCATCTCCCCGTCGATCTCCACGATGCGGAACGGGGGCGTGCCCGGCTGTACCCCGAGCACCATGATCCGTGGGTGGGAGATGTGGGGGCTCGCGACTTCGGTCATGTAATAGAGCGTAGAACCGATCCCCGGATCACGACTCCTCCGAGTCGCCCTTCGAGCGGCCACGAATCGGCGCCTCTGCGGCCCCGCGCGCGGCCTGGGCCCGTACGCCCCTGTGTTCGCCCGGCCGGGTGAGCACAGGGGCGTACGCGCGCTCCTCGTGCGGCCCCGGCGGGGCTGGGGAACTCTGGAGGGGGAGGTGGCGATGGATCCCGTCGAGGCACTGGAGCGGATCGCCTTTCTGCTGGAGCGGTCCCTGGCGCCGACGTACCGCGTTCGCGCGTTCCGTACGGCGGTGCGGGTGGTCACGGCGCTGCCCGAGGACGAGGTCCGTGAGCGGGCGGCCGCCGGGACCCTGGAGTCGCTCAAGGGCATCGGGCCGAAGACCGCGCAGGTCGTGCGTGAGGCGCTGGACGGCCGGGTGCCCGGCTATCTGGAGAAGCTGGAGGGCGAGGCGGCCGCGGCCCCGGCCGTCTCCGGGGGCGAGCGGCTGCGGGCGCTGTTGCGCGGGGACTGCCATCTGCACTCCGACTGGTCGGACGGCGGCAGCCCGATCGAGGAGATGGGCAGGGCCGCTGCGCGGCTCGGGCACGAGTGGGCGGTGCTGACCGATCACTCGCCGCGACTGACCGTGGCGCGCGGGCTGTCGGCGGAGCGGCTGCGGGAGCAGCTGGAGGTGGTGGCGGAGCTGAACTCCACGTGGGCGCCTTTTCGGCTGCTCACCGGGATCGAGTGCGACATCCTGGAGGACGGTTCGCTGGACCAGGAGCCGGAGCTGCTGGAGCGGCTCGACGTCGTGGTGGTGTCCGTGCACTCCAAGCTGCGGATGGACGCCGGCGCGATGACCCGGCGCATGGTGGCCGCCGTACGCAGTCCGCTGTCGGACGTCCTCGGGCACTGCACGGGACGGCTGGTCATCGGGCGGAACGGGGGTGCCGCTCGGCCGGAGTCGGAGTTCGACGCGGACGAGGTGTTCGCCGCGTGCGCCGAGACGGGCACGGCCGTGGAGATCAACAGCCGTCCGGAGCGGCTGGACCCGCCACGCCGTCTGCTGCGCCGGGCCGTGGAGGCCGGCGTGCTCTTCTCGATCGACACCGACGCGCACGCGCCCGGTCAGCTGGACTTCCAGATCAACGGCTGCGCGCGGGCGGAGGAGTGCGGGGTGCCCGCGGAACGGGTGGTCACCGCCTGGCCGGTGGAGGACCTGCTGGCCTGGGCCGGGGAGCGCCGGCTGCCGCAGTGACTCACATCACCGGAGGCACTGGAACACCCCCAGGTGGTTCCCCGTTGAACAGACCGTGGGTGCGGATGGGACAGTGTCCCCGGGCCTCACCTTTTGCCCACAGGGACGATCGTTCGGCTGAAGCCCTGTGGAGCGTTCGCCGAGAGGCGACCGCCATCCGCGCCCACCACTTGGCCGCCCCGACCGTGATTCCCCCGTCCGGTCGGGGCTTTCCTCTGCCCAGGGCGCCCGCTTGACTTCGAGAGCACTCCAATTCGTAGCGTTTCGGATATGAGCACTGCACAGCACAAGATCGGTTCGGGCTTCGGCGCCCACAGCACCGCCGACGACGTCCTCCAAGGCATCGACCTCACCGGAAAGCTCGCGATCGTCACGGGCGGCTACTCGGGCCTCGGTCTGGAGACCACGCGTGCGCTCACCAAGGCCGGCGCCCGGGTCGTCGTGCCCGCCCGCCGCCCCGCCGCCGCGCAGGAGGCCGTGGCCGGGATCGACGGCGTCGAGGTGGACGAGCTCGACCTCGGCGACCTGGACAGTGTGCGCGCCTTCGCCGAGCGTTTCCTCGCCTCCGGCCGCACTGTCGACTTCGTCATCGACAGCGCCGGGATCATGGCCTGCCCGGAGACCCGGATCGGGCCCGGCTGGGAGGCACAGTTCGCGACGAACCACCTCGGCCACTTCGCCCTCGTCAACCGCCTCTGGCCGGCCATCGAACCCGGCGGCGCCCGGGTCGTCTCCGTGTCCTCGCGCGGCCACCACTTCTCCGGCATGCGCTGGGACGACGTGCAATGGCGTCAGGGCTACGACAAGTGGCAGGCGTACGGCCAGGCGAAGACCGCCAACGTCCTGTTCGCCGTCCACCTCGACAAGCTGGCCCAGGACTCCGGCGTACGGGCCTTCTCGCTCCACCCGGGCGCCATCCTCACCCCGTTGCAACGCCACCTCCCCAAGGAGGAGATGGTCGAGCGCGGCTGGATCGACGAGCAGGGCAACCCGCTCAACCCCGAGGGCTTCAAGACCCCTCCGCAGGGCGCGGCCACCCAGGTATGGGCCGCGACCTCACCCCAGCTCGCCGGCATGGGCGGCGTCTACCTGGACGACTGCGACATCGCCGAACCGGCTCCGGCGGACGGCGAGCGGGCCGGCGTCAAGGACTGGGCGATCGACCCCGAGCAGGCGGCGCGCCTGTGGGACCTGTCGGCGGAACTGACGGGCGTGAACGCCTTCTCCGCCTAGGAGTTGCCGAGTTCCCTGGGCCCGTAGAGCGCTGCGGACGCGCCCGTCATCAGGGCCCAGTAGCGGTCCCCGTACGACCAGTGCCACCACTCGGTGGGGTAGTTCACCAGACCGGCCGCGCTCAACGCCTTGCCGAACACCGCGCGGCGGGCGCGGACTTCGTCGCTGATGTTGTCGGCGTGGGTGTAGCAGGCGCCGGCGCTGGTCTCCGGGGTGTCGTTCATGGTCGTACCCATGTCGAGTTCGCGGCCGTCCGCGTCGGCGAGCGTCAGGTCGACGGCGGCGCCAGCCGTGTGCGGTGCGATCTCGGGCGGTGACACATAGCGGCTGGCCGCCGAGCGGATCTGGTCCGCGGACCAGTCGGGGTGTCGCGTGCGCAGTTCGCCGGAGTAGCTCTCGAAGTAGTGACGCTGGAGGGACGGCAATCGGTACCCCTCGACGAACAGCAGACGCAGGCCGTCCGGCAGCAGCACCTGCGCTTCGAGGAGCCGGTCGAGCACGCCCTGCCGCAGATGGACCTCAGTGCCGTGCGAGCCCTCGCGCTCACGGCCGTCGACCGCCAGGGCGCCGCGTACGTCGACAAGAGGTTCGCCGCACTCCTCGACGGGAATGGCGGCGACCCTTGCGTCGGACATCAGGATGATCTCGCTCATCACGCGATCTTCCCTCAGGCGGCGAACCCGACGTTGGTGACGTACTCGTACTGGCCCCACTGGGAGCCGAGGTCGACGATCTGGTCGCACCACGCGTCGTCGAGGGCACGGTCGTCGCCTGCCGACCAGGCCTCGACGATGGTGTCCCAGTGG
The DNA here is from genome assembly GCF_058544905.1 of Streptomyces sp. JLBG701. Classification (NCBI taxonomy): domain Bacteria; kingdom Bacillati; phylum Actinomycetota; class Actinomycetes; order Kitasatosporales; family Streptomycetaceae; genus Streptomyces; species Streptomyces sp. JLBG701. Next base: position 10,327,706 of record NZ_CM178588.1, on the reverse strand, counting down.
CGGATGTTCAGGGTGCGGAATTCGACCACGCGCTGGCGGGGGCGGTCGACCTGGGACTGGTTGAGGGGGTGCAGTTCGACGCGGGTGCCGCGGCCCTGGCGGTTGAGGCGGCCCAGGAGGTAGCGGGCGACGTTGTGGCGGCGGACCGTGCGGTATGCCGTCTCGATCTTATCCAGGTTCCGCTTCGACGGCGTGCGCCGGCCCTCCAGCCACGCCTTCAGCGTGCGGTCGGTGACTGTCAGGCCCGCTTCACGCGCCGCCACGCGCGCGTGGTCGGAACGGGTGAGGTAGTGCAGCCGGGCCAGCATGCCGCGGCGCGCGGTGACCGGCGTGGTGATACCCCCGGCCAGTGCGTCCAGTTGCCGTCCCACGGCCGCGCTGCCCTTGATGCCCCGGGCACCGAACTTGCCGAACTCGATGGTGCGTTCCGGCACTTGGCCGCCTCCCTCACTCAGTCGTCGTGCTCGCCCGCGGCGACGGGATCAGTGTCCTCGCCGACGGTGTACGTGTCCTTGATCTTCACCTCGGAAACTCCGCGGCCCTCCGGGAAGACACGCCTCCAGTCACCGATGACGTGCAACTCGTCGGTACCCATGGCGCGGACGACCATGAGGCCCTCCTCGTGCGCCTTGTACGCCTTCATCCAGAGGTTGGCGAAGGCCTGGGAGCGGATCAGGTGCATCCAGTCGGGGCGGTACAGCTCCCGGTTGTAGTTGGACTCCCCCATCGTCGAGACGAACTTGGAGTACATCGCCTTCACGTACTCCAGCGTCACCTCGTCGTCCTCGGCGATCGCCCGGTCGCGGGCGTCCTTCAGCGCGATGCGGAACTTCTCCAGCAGGCCCTCGGTCGCGCCGGAGGTGAACGACTCGTGGATCTCGGGCGGGTCGCAGAGGCCGTACTTGGGGCCGGAGAGCCGAAGGAGGAGCCGGAGGGTGGGTTCGGTGACCCACAGCGGGCCCGGTTCGTCGCGGTTGCCGATCGGGTTGGGCAGCTGTGCGTCGTGCTCCCAGGCCGGCGGGGTGATCAGGTGGACGCCGGCGCGGCGGCGGTCGTGGGCGAAGCCCGTGGAGTGCTCCAACTGACCGATAGGGAGGTGGGTCTTGAGCGCGGAGAGATAGGCGCCGTTGATGTCGAGGGCGGTCACCTCGTGGGCGCCGGGCGGGAGTTCGCCGCGCGCCCACCTGGGGCGGGCCTCCCAGACCTGGTCGGCACCGCGCGCGGTCTGCTTGCGGAGGATCTCCGGGATCCAGGGGTGGGCCACGATGTCGTAGCGCCCGCCCTTGCGGGTCTCATCCAGCAGCGTCATCGCATCCGGAATGGCCCGCTTGACCAGCGCCGCGGTCGCCGCGTCGACGTCACCCTCGTGCCGGGCGAGCGCGGCGGAGACGGCCGCACCGATCAGGTCCGGCGTGTCGGAGGCGGCCTGCATACGCCGGCCGACGGGGACGACCCGCGTCGGCTCGGGAGACTTCGGCGGGCCCGCAGGCTCGGCGACTGCCACTCCGGCGGGCTGCTCAGGCGCCGTCGCAGTCCCGCACTCGGCGGGATCCAGATGCTGCGGAAAGCCGGCCACCTGATGAAGGGCGGGCCCACCGCACAGCACACACGGCTGAGCCGTCGCCAGCGCCTCGACCTCGTCGGACCCGCCGTCCGTGACGGCTTCGTCTTCGTCTACGTCGGTCTCGTCGTCCTCCGTCGCCTCGGAGCCGGCGGAGACCGCCTCCTCGGTGTCCTCGGCCTGCTCCGCCAGCTTCGTCCGGGCCCCTTCCAGGAAGTACGCGTACTTCTCGCGCACCTCGCCGCCCGGATCCCGCCCGGACTCCCAGCCGCCAACCGTGGACGGGCTCACGCCGAGGGCCTGGGCCACCTGGGCGCGGGAGAGGTTGAGCCCCTCACGCAGTTCGCGCCGCACCTCCACGGAAGGCAGCGGCACCTCCTGACGGGCCCCCGCAAGGAGCGCGTCGATCGCCCCGAAGTCCGTCATCGGGCCACCGCCCTCGGGCCGACGCGACGACGCCGCCGTACCGGCAGACCTTCGCAGGCGCGGGTCGGTCCGGCCAGCAGGTCGAGCACGTCGATGCCGAAGTGCGCGGCCAGCGCGTCGCAGTCGGCCAGGCTCCAGGCGGCACTGCCGGACTGGCGGCGGCTCACCTGCGCCTGGCTCACGCCGAGGGCCACGGCGACATCCGCCTGCGACTCACCCGTCGCGTGCATCAACGCGGCGACCGACGACCTCACCCGTTCTCCCAAGGACAGTCCCACACCACCCATCCTAGCGGCACACATGCGTTATCCGCATGGAACATGCTGAATACGCATGGCCGAAATTGCGAGGGAGCTGTGCCCGTGGGCAAGGACGAGACGTCAGTGCGGAGCCCGTTCCTCCAGAGCCGTGCGCCAGGCCGGTGTCGGGCCCTCGGGCTCGGGTTGCGCGCGGCGGCCGCCGCCGGCGAAGAAGTCGGCGAGCGGGAGGATCGCGGCTCCGACGGTGACCGCGTCGGGGCCGAGCCTGCCGAGATCGATGGTGACCCGCTCGGCGGGGTGGCGCAGCGCGTACGCGGTCGCGTGCCGGCGTACGGCGGGCAGGAAGCGCGAGCCGAGCTGGAGGCCGGCCCAGCCGCCGATGAGGATGCGCTCGGGCTGGAAGAGGTTGATCAGGTCGGAGAGGCCGGCGCCCAGGTACTCGGCGGTCTCCTCCAGGACGGCCAGCGCCACGGGATCGGGGTCGGCCCCCTCGGCCGGGTAGGCGGCGGCCAGCATCGCGGTGAGCGCCGTCTCCTCGTCGGCGTTCCCGGGCGGCTGTCCGCCCGCCTCACTCCAGCGGTCGAGCAGCGACTCGGCGCCCGCGTAAGCCTCCAGGCAGCCGAGCGCACCGCAGCGGCAGCGGCGTCCCCGCACGCGGACGGTCAGATGCCCCCACTCGACGGCCCGCCCGTGCTCCACCTCGGGGGTGACCAGACAGGCGCCGACGCCGGAGCCGAACAGGACCACGATCGCGTTGCCGGCGCCGCGTCCGCCGCCGAACCACATCTCCGCCTGGCCGAGGGTCTTGGCGCCGTTGTCGATGAAGTACGGCACGGAGTCGGGGAGTTGGGAGGTCGACCGGAGCAGCGCTTCCAGCGGGACCGCGTCCCAGCCGATCGTCTGGCCGTGTACGACGGCGCCCTGGTCCGGGGTGCGTTCGACGATGCCGGGGACGCCGATGCCGACCCCGAGGAGGCGCTCGGGTGCGATGTCGGCGGCGTCGAGGACCTCGGCGATGCCGTCGCGGATGTGGCCGACGATGACCTCGACCTCGTACCCCTGCTGTTCCAACGGGCGTTCCGTGCGGGCGAGTTCGGTGAGGGTCAGGTCGAAGAGCTCGACGCGGACCCGGGTCTCGCCGACGTCGACGCCGATCATGTGGCCGCTGGTGGGTGCGACGCGCAGCAGGGTGCGCGGGCGGCCGCCGTCGGAGTCGACGCTGCCGGCCTCCTCCAGCAGGCCGTCGGCGACCAGGTCGGCGACGACATTGCTGACCGAGCCCGAGCTGAGGCCCGTCACCGGGCCGAGTTCGAAGCGACTGAGGGGTCCGTCGAAGTACAGCCGTTGCAGCACGGCCGTGCGGTTGGCCCGCCTGAGGTCCCGCACCGTGCGCCCGTTCCGCCCCGCCATGTGGCTCCTTTCGAACCCTGCCCGACCTGCAACATACCTCTGTGGGGCCAGCAGGCGCGACCTTCCTCAGAACCTTAGTTCACGTGCTGAATTAAGAAGGGGAGGTCAGCTCGGCGATCTCGTCCAGGGCGGCGACGAGTTCGGGGGCCACGGTCTCCTGGACCCAGCGGTTCTTCCCCTCGTCCACCGCCCGTGGGACCGTCTCGGTGAGCATGATCAGGTAGAGGTAGCTGCGGTAGAGGGCCAGACGGAGGCGGGCCGGGGTGTCGAACTCCGCGCGGCCGCCGGCTTCCCGGTAGCCCGTCAGGAACGCCTCGTCCTTCCTGATGTCCCCGAGCAGCGCGAGAGAGACGAAGTCGGCGAGGGGGTCGCCCCAGAACATGCGTTCCCCGTCGATGAGGCCGCCGATCCGGGCGGTTCCTGTCGAGCGGTCCACGAGGATGTTGCCCTGCCACAGGTCGAAGTGGACGAGGCGCGGGACGGTGACCTCGTCCAGGGCTCCGTACGCGGTCCGGGCCGTGCGGGCGACTTCGTCGGCGGGGCGGGGCAGCCTGGCCCGGTAGCGGCGGGCGTCGTCGAGTACGGCGTCGTAGATCGTGGAGAAGGCGGTCGGCCAGTCGGGGGCGAGGGGGCCGAGGGCGCCGGACGGGTAGCCGAAGCCGGGGCCGGTCACTTCGTGGAGTCGGGCCACTTGGCGGCCCAACTCCGTGCGCAGGTCCATGTGTTCGGTGTCCGTGAGCGAGTCGTCCCAAGGCTCGCCCGGGCAGGCGGTCATCAGGAGATGCCGCCCGGCGTCGTCATCGCCACCGACCACCACGACGTGCGGTGCGGGTACACGGGCCCGGGCCGCCGCACGGTAGAACTCCGCCTCGGAGACGAGGAGTTCCACCTCGTGTCGCATTCCGGGGACGCTCCGTGCGGGCGGGACCTTCAGGACGTAGCGGCTGCCGTCGGTGAGCAGGAGTTCCTCGACGGTGTTGTAGGTGCCGCCGGTCAGGGGGTCGAGGTGGGCGAGGTGGTCGGGCGGGATCCCCGCCGTCTCCAGGACGTGCCGGGCCCGTTCCCATGAGTCCACCACCGTGCGCCCACCCCTCTGTCCCGGTCAGCCTGCCGCGCACACATCCTCGATGTAACGCCCCGCCGCCATCAGTCCGTTGAGCCATGTGTCGCAGGCCGCGTCATCGGTGTCGGGCATGCGGTCCCGGTACAGCGTACGGAACGCGTCCCGCACTCCCGGCGCCATTCGCGAACCGTCGCCGCAGACGTACACCCGGGCTCCGGCGCCCAGCAGCTCCCACACCTCGTCGGCCTCGGCGGCGATGCGGTGCTGGACGAAGGCTCCCCCGTCCTCGGGGGCCGCGCTGAAGGCGGGGGGGGAGCGAGACGGCGCCGGTGGCCTCGGCGGCGTTGAGTTCCTCGGCGTGCAGGAAGTCGGCGTCGGGTGCGTCGCAGCCGAAGTAGCAGACGGCCGGGGCGAGTTCGGCGCCGCCCGCGAGGGTTGCGGTCCGGTCGGCGATCGCGCCGCGGAACGGGGCGAGGCCCGTGCCCGCAGCGACCATGATGACGGGCGCCGAGTCGTCGATGCGGAAGGCCTCACGGCACGGCTGGACGCGGGCGAGGATCGTGTCGCCCGGCTGGACCGTGTTGAGGTGACCAGAACCGGTCCCCCGGTAAACGCCGTTGCGACGGCTGACGGAGCTGATATCAGCGGCCGCTCAGTGCCCGCCGTGCCGCGTTGATCACGTTGTGGGCATCGTTGCCGTACACCGCGGACTCCCTCAGTGTCTTCCACGTGCGCAGGTAGAGCGCGACGCTGTCATCGTCATCGAGCCACAGTTCCGCGTGCCACGCCTCGGTTACGACTTGGCGGTCGTCGTAGATCCAGAACCCCAGACCGGGCGGAACCTTCAGGGACGCGGTGAGCGGCACAATGCCAAGCTCCACGGTGTCCATGCCGATGACGCCCGTGAGCCGGTCGAGTTGGGCGACGAGCACCGAGGGCGAGCAGACCAGCGACCGCAAAACCGGCTCCCACAAAATGATGTGGTAACGCCTGCCCCCGCTGTAGAGAAGCTCCTGACGCCTCATACGGGCGCGCACCGCTTCCTCGATGTCCCGTGGAGACCTGTGCAGTTCGACGGAGCGGGTGAGCACAGCGCGGGCGTAATCGGGGATCTGGAGAACACCCACGACCCACGATGATTCCCAAGCGCGGAGCACCGTCGAGTTGGCCTGCGCCTCGTTGTGAACGTCCTGCACGGGCTTGTGTCCGCCGACGAGCTGCCTGCGCCATGAGCGGATGTGCGACTCGAACCCCGCGAGCCTGGCTCGCAGTTCCTCGTATGACGCGGGCTGACCGCACGCCGTTGCCCACTGGTGCAGGTCCTCGGGGGTTGCCGTCTGCTTGCCCAGCTCCAGCTTCGAGACCTTCGAGTTGGGCCAGCCGAGTTTGCGAGCCAGGGCAGTACCGGTGAGCCGACCGTCAGGGGCGGCGAGCCGAAGTTCTCGGAGCCGCACCCCGAGTGCTTCGCGGGCCTGCTGATAGTCCGTGCTCACCGGCACACACCTGCTTTACGCCTCCTTCGCGGGCATGTTCGCCGCGAACTGCCTGAACGGAACGCCGTAGTGCTGCGCGACGTCCCGGAGTCGGTTGTACTGGTTGACGGCTGCCGGTTCCGTGATCAGCTCGGCACCCGTGAGGTTGTCATCATCGTCGAAGATGCACACGGCGACGATGTGTGAGTCGAAGATCCAGAAGTCTTCGTCCGGGAGGTTGACGCGCCTGGCGTCCTCGCGCCACATGTTGCGGACATCCTCGCCCAGGGCAGCGTTCTTCTCGGCGTGCGCGAGCAGGTACAGCTGACCCTCGGTCGGCGGGTTGTCGACGATGCGGACCCGGCCGACGTACACACCGTCTGACGTCTTCGCCCGGATTCCCCGGCTCCATGGGGTGTCGAGGTCCCAGGTCGGGGTCTCGCCCCGGGCGAACTGGGCGTACGTGTCGGTCGCTGCGTCGACCGCGTAGCGCTGGCGCATCTCCAGATGCCATGCACTGTGCTGGAAGTTCTCGAAGAGCCGGGCGAACTGCTCGGGGGTGAAGATGCGCGGTTCGGTGTCGCGCTCCTTCGGCCCGAAGTCGATCAGCGTGTTACGAGGCATCACGATCGGGATCTCGTCCTCGTCGATGTGCTGAAGCTGGGCGAGTGCCTCGGGATCGGTGAGGCGCGGCCCGTGCACGATGACCTCGCCCGTGTCGAGATCCTCGTGCACTGCGGGGCAGCTGCCCTCACCGCTGCCCGTGCCGTTGAAGCGCAGTCGTCGGGACATGATCAGAGTCCTTTCGCCGGAAGCCGATCACCCCAGCATCACCAGGTTGCACGCCCCGGGCCATGGGGTTCCATCACCTTTGTGAGAAAACTCGAGCCAAGCAAGAGAGGTCGCGAGAAAAATCGAGAAAACATCATCGCACGCCCTAACTCCTCATCCCTAGCGTCCCGTTCATGCCTACGAAGACACCGGACGTCGACCCGTACGCGGCTGCGGAGTCCCTCAGAGCAGCACTGACCGAGGTCGGGATCGTCTTGCCTTCCCTGAGGGTCGATCCTGCGTCCCCTCAACTTCGGCTCGTTGAGCTGGGGCGTGTGCGCGCCGACGTGGCTGACCGCCTGGCGCGAGCACTTCAGAGAGGGAGGCCAGAGTGATGGCCGAGGAAGCGCAGTCAGAGGGTGCCTTGGTCGTCGACGCCAAGACCGACAAGCTGGGCTACGTCATGGGGTATGAGGGCCCGTACGTACGGCTCCGGCCGGTGACCGGCGGACGCGAGTGGGACGCCGACCCGGATCACGTCCGCCTCGCTACGAACGAGGAGCGGCTGAGGGCCATGCAGGAGCGAACCCGCGCTCTGAACTCGGCGAGCAGTGGGGGGATCTTCTCGTGACCACCACCGAGGACACCTCAACCATGTCGGCAGAGTGCGCGGTCGCACGGCACCCTGAATATGGCGACCTGCACAACCAGTGCACGCAGACCCAGGACATCCCGCTTCCGGGATCCGCAGGCGTCCTGCTGGTCCCGCGCTGCACCTGCTCGTGCCACGCGTGGGGAGCCGAGTAGGGCGACGACATCAGGGGCGGTCGGGATCCGGCGGAGCCTGAATGCCGAGAGCCGTGCGTACGGCGTCAAGGTACTCGGTGGCCTCACGGGCCACGGAATCGCTATCGGTCCCCTCGCGGCGCCACCTCTGAATCTCTCGCATATACGCGACGCCCGCCATGGTGACGCGACCCGGCCCCTCGACGTGCACCTGTGCGAAGGCCTTCTGCAGAGTCACGGCCAGTGACCTGTCCTCGCGGTGTGACGCCGCATCCTGTGCAGCTGCCAGAAACTCGCCGTACACCTGCCGACGCCGCTCTTCGACGCGGGCGCGTCTCTGCTCGTCCAGGGTGTCCTGAACAGTGCGCAGCAGTGCATCCGCCTGACGGTCCCCTGCATGCTTCGCGGCATCGGCCTGACGGACGCCAGCACTTCGCGTGAACCACCCCGTGACGGCGCTGCCCGCCACTGCTGATCCGGCCGCGATCAGCGCGACTGCCCATTCGCTCATGCGCGCATTCTGCCGTTCAAGGTGTCGTCGCGATGGGCGTTCGGAGTGCCGGCCGTCGTATCACCAAGGAACTCGCCGCGCGGGACGACGAGCAGCAGGGGCACAGCCACTCTCACGGCGACGGCTGACCTTGCTGCGCATCATGTGCAGGAAGACGCAGCGGCAGAGACGATGTTGCCCGCCAGCCCGACGACGACGCCGACGCCGAGGACGAGCGGGCCCTTGTACGCGGCCCACCAGTGCTGCTCACCGCCCTGGACGTACTGCCGCAGCCCTGTGAGCTGATCGTCGATGGTCTTCTCTGTTGCGTTCAGCGCGCCCTTGAAGCCCTTCCGCAGATTGTCGCTCGACCGCTGCTCGCGCCGGTCGAGTTCGTCGGGCAGGGCGCGGCGCCACGCCTCCAGGGATTCGAGGCGCTGCTCAATCGTCTGAGGCTGCGGGGTGAGATCGAGTGCCATCGCCGACACCGCAGCCAGACCAGCGTGCGCGTAGACGCTGCGTGGGCGTGTCAGATACGACGCCAGGCGGCGACGAGCCGTGCGGATGTCCCGGATGGTCCACCAGATTCCCCAGATCTCCAGGGCGGCGGCGAGTGAAGCGAGGGTCACGGCGGCGGTCGACATGCCGGGAGAGTACTGCGGGGTGGATAGCCCTGTAGCGGCCCGTGGGCGGCGAGTTCAGCCGGGCAGAGAAAGGCCCCGCACCGGGCAATGCGGGGCCGCGAGTGAGGCGCTCAGGGCAGCGGGCGGATCATCACCGGACCGGCGCCGTCCGTCCATACGCGCGCCGACGTACGAACCCCTGCCGTGGCGGGGTGATCGTGTCCGGGTTGTTCTCCAGCTAGACGAAGAACACCCGCACTCGACGGGGGTCCTTGCTCGGGCTGACCGCGAGGACGACGGCGCGGGTGAACGGGGCGACGGGCGAGCAGCGGGCCAGCACCTCATCACCGGGTCGGGGGATGAACGCCGGGGTGCGGGCGGCCGATTCGGTATGGCGGGTCAGCACGGTGCCTCGATTCAGAATAAACGGGCATATGGGGTGAGGGTTCGCGAGGGTTAAGTGATCTTGAGGGCAACTGCTTGGGCAGGGAGACGGCTCTATCGGCGCAAAGCCCTCTGCCCTGCCGATTCTTGAGGCGGGACCCTTTGGGACCCGTCGGACCAAACTCCCAGCTGTCTCTAACGCGCATGGAGTTTGGTTTTTGGGGTCCCAAAGGGTCCCGGTGCCGTTGGGGCACGGTCACTTAGGGGCGAACCGCACTCCGACCCACCCCGAAAAGCGCTCCGGTACGGAGGCAATGCGGCCCCCCACCCGGGGCGCGAGAGACCGTCGCGCACACGCATACGGTCCTCCCGCTGGACCCGGTTCGCTCGTACATGGCTGTGCTGCCCGAAGCGGCTGACGAACGTACGCAGAGTGCCAAGACGTACCCCCGTACCCTCGCCCACTCCTCCCAGTCTCGGAACGTGTCGGTCGACAGGATGTAGCTCTGCGGGTCAGCAACAAGCCGGTCGTCCCAGTACGCGAGGATCAGGTCGGTCTCCTTGCGCCACGTCAGCGTGTGCCGTGCGACGGAGACTGGCATCTCGGGGAGCACCTTGCCCGATGCGTACCACTCCTTGGCGCCGTCGACAAGCCAGCGCAGGGCAGCCTTCAGGATGTCGGGGTCCCCGTCTTCGATCCGGGCGCGGAGCGTCGGATCACCGGTCCGTTCCCCGGGGTTCTGCGGCTCCTTGACATATCGGTACGGGAACTTGACCAGGGCGAGACGGCGCCATGTGCCGTCGTCGGAGTCGTTGACCACGGGCGTGTAGTTCGTGTTGATGAACAGGCTGTGTGTCGTCGTCCACGTCGTGCTCGCCGCGTACAGGTGATGCCCCGTCATCTCCAGGGACGTGGCCTTCTTGAGCATCACCGAGTTCAGGTGCGCTGCTTCGGGGGTCTCCTCGATCAGCGCCATACGTGCGCCCCGCAGCATCATGGATTCGTCCCGCTGTGCGCTGCCGAGCAACAGGGCGTCGGGGCCGAGCTGGTGATAGGTGCCGAGTGCACCCGAGACACACGCCATCACCGTGGTCTTGCCGTTCGCCCCGGACCCCTGAAGCAGCGGCACCATGTCGTCCGGTGTCCCGTGGCCGCCTGCCCCAGACGCACCCGCATCCAGCGCGGCACGTCGTCTTCCATCGCGGTCAGGACGGCGTCCCAGTCGTCGCTCTCGGCCGTCGCGTCGTACTCGACGCCGGTGATGCGGGTCATCAGCAATTCGGGATCATGCTCGCGCAGTTCCCTCGTCCGGAGGCCGACGACGCCGTTCACGCAGTTGAGCAGGTCGGGTTCAGCGTCAAGGGCTTCGTCCTCGACAGCGACGAGGGCCTTGGCCAGTCCGGTGATGGCGCGCAGCTTCCCGGCGGAGAGGACCTTGTGCCATCCGGCAACGTCTCCCGTGGCCGTGTCGTCCTCCCGTGCGCGACGCAGTGTCTCTTCGTACCGGTCTGACCTGGATGTTTAACTTTGATTGCACTACATGATTGTGCAGTGCAGGTACGTGCGCCGCGCTTGCGTGTCGTGGCGCCGCGTGGCAGGAGGCTCGCGTGGACATGCGGCGGCTGGACGATCCGGTGGCGTGGCGCAACCGTGCGCTGACGCTGTTCGACCGGGTCTCGGTGCCGGCCGCGGTGTGCGATGTGTACGGCTCCGTGGCTGTGGCCAATTCCGCGATGGCGGCGGAGTGCGGTACGACGCCGGGGCGGTTGCGCGGCCGGGACGTCCTGGAACTGTTCGAGCCGCAGCGGGCGATCCAGGTGGAGCGGATCGCGCAGGCGCTGCGGCTGCGGCACCGGTCCCGCTACCGGGTGTCGGTGCGGTGGCGGGCGCCCGGTGATGTGGAGCGGCACGGGGAGCTGACGGCGGATCCCGTGAGCGACAGCGTGGAGGACACGCCCGCCCTGCTGGTGATGCTCCGGGTCTTGGGCGAACGGGAGTGCGCCGACCCGGGCCCCGCCCCGGTCACGCCGGTCAAGGCCCGCATCCTGGCACTGCTCGCGGGCGGCGCCACCACAGCGCGGGCCGCCCGTGAGACCGGCCTGACCACGGACGGCGTGACCTATCACCTGCGGCGACTGTCGGCCCGCTGGGGCGCGGGCAACCGCACGGAACTGGTCGCCCGCGCCTACGCGCTGGGGGTCCTCGCGGCGGGCGTGTGGCCTCCGACACCGGCCGACGGCGAGACGGGCGAGTGAGCGGTACCCGCGCCCTGCGGAGCCCCGAAGCGGGCGACGGTGTGCCACAGCATCTTCAGGTTCTGCAGTTCGTGGCGCCCCGTGCGGGCGGCGTCGCCGATGATCCGCGGGTCGAGGCGGCCGTCCTCGGCGATACGGGCGCCCAGCTCGGCGTACTCCTGACCCCGGTAGTCGGCATGCCGTCGCAGCTCGGCCACAGTGAGCCGGTAACCGGGGTGCCACTCGACCGGGCAGGGCAGCAGCCGGGCCGCGCGCTCGACCGGGGTGCCGCGATAGCTCGCATCCAGGACGAGGGCCTCCGCGTCTCTGGCGAGGTCGACGCCGCCGTGCACCTGTGCCTCGATGTAGTCGTTGAGGGCGTCCTGCTCGTCGCCCACCGCCAGCGCGATGAGGGACATGCCGGAGGCGACCCCGAAGTCGGTGGGCTCGGCCGCGCTGTCGGGGTAGCAGAAGGTGGCGCGTGTGAGAGCGGCGCCGGTCAGCCGGATGTGCGAGGAGCCGAAGCGCGGGGCCGCGCCGACCGTCTGGTGCCGGAAGTTCAGGGCGCCGTACACGGGCCGGGAGGCGGCGGGCGCGTCGTCGTAGGCGCCTGCGAAGATGCGGCTCTCCCAGCACCAGCGGTCGCCGCCGGGGTGTGCGGTGAGACCCCCGTTGCTCGTGCCGGTGACGAACTGCGAGTGGTACGAGCCGTCCCGGGCCAGCGCCTGAAGGATCGGCACTCCGCCGACGAGCCGGTCCGGGTGGAAGTTCAGGGTGACGCGCAGCCCCGGCTCCACGGCCGGTCCCGCGGAACGGGCCGCGACATGGCGCAGTGCCGCACGGGCCTGCGCCGATCCGACGTCCCGGAAATCCATTGGCTCCCCCTCGCTGAGGTTTTTACCCTGGGTCGTTGCCTAGACCCCCTAGGTTTCAGCGATGGCGATCGTCCAGGAGGCCCCCTATGAGATCACTCACCGAGCAGGACATCCGCAACTCATTTGTCAACTGCTCGAAGGGTGAGGCCAAGCGCCTGGCGACACCCCGCGATCTCGACCAACGCCCCTGGGACGACCTCGACTTCCTCGGCTGGCGCGATCCGGGGGCACCCGACCGCAGCTATGTCGTCACCGAGCGGGAAGGGAGCCTCGTCGGTGTGACCCTCCGCTTCCCGCCCTCGCAACGCGGCTTCCTGCACCGCAGCATGTGCTCCCTGTGCCTGACGACCCACCCGGGCGGCGGCGTCTCCCTGATGACCGCGCGCAAGGCCGGCGCGGCGGGCCGCGAGGGCAACTCCGTGGGCCTGTACATGTGCACCGACCTCGCCTGCTCGCTCTATGTGCGCGGCAAGAAGTCCCTGGAGTCGGGATCCCGCTTCGAGGAGAGCCTCACCGTGGAGGAGCAGATCGCCCGGACGCTGGGCAATCTGTCCGCCTTCCTGGACAAGCTGTACGTCTGAGGCAGGCCGTCCGCCCGGCAGCGGTCAACTGCCCACGGCCAGCACGATCTTGCCCCGGTTGTCGCGCTGCTCCAGCCGCTCGTGGGCGGCGCGCGCCTGCTCCAGGGGCAGCACGGTCTCGATCGGGACGCGGTACGCGCCAGCGGCGACGCGTTCGGCGAGTTCGCGCAGGTCGGGGCCGGCGTCGTAGCCGTGCAGCTGGAGGTTGGTGAGCTGGAAGCCGAGGATCGACACGTTCTTCGGATAGAAGTCGCGGGTGTCGATGGTGCTGGACTCCAGGGCCACGTTGGCGAGGGAGACGACGCGTCCGCCGTGCCCCACCTCGCGCAGGCTCCGCCCGAAGGCCCGGCCGCCCACGATGTCGAGGACCACGTCGGCGCCACGACCGTCGGTCAGCCGGAGCACCTCGTCCACCTCGGCGTCATCGGGGTGCGCGGAGGTGTCGACGGTGGCGTGGGCGCCGAACTCCCCCGCCCAGGCGGCCTTCTCCGGTGATCCGGCGAGCGCGATGACCCGGGCGCCGGTTCCGGCCGCGATCTGTACGGCCGCGCTGCCGACCCCGCTCGCGGCGGCCTTCACGACCACGGTGTCGCCCTTGCCGACCCGGGCGAGACTGCGCAGGCAGTACCAGGCGGAGAGCCAGGCGATGGGCAGGGCGGCCGCGACCGTCAGGGCCACGCCGTCGGGCAGGGCGGTCACCTGCCGGACGGGCACGGCCGCCAACTCGGAGTAGAAACCGGTGGACTTGCCCCCGTCGAGTGCCATGACGCGCTGCCCGGTCGTGAAGCCCGTCACCCCCTCCCCCACCGCGACGACGGTGCCGGCCGCCTCCACGCCCGGGATCAGCGGCGGGCGCCCCGCCCGGTGGTAGACACCGGTCCTCAGCAGGACATCGGCCCGGTTCACACCGGCCGCCGCGACCTTCACCAGCACCTCACCGGGCCCGGCCACCGGGTCGGGCACCTCGACCGGAACCAGCACCTCGGGCCCACCGAACTCGTCGATACGTACCGCACGCATACCGCACCCACCTCCCTGCCGCGACCGCACCGAGGCGACCGACACCGATTCAACAGGTGTCACCTTGCGACACCCCATGAACCGGTGTCAAGGAGCGGGGCACACCGCATGAACAGGTGTCCGCGGGGTACGCTCGTGACCATGACCAGCCCCGCCGACCTCACCGATCCGGCGCTCGCGTTCCCGTTCATCGGCGGCCGGCCGTGCCTCGACTTCGTGGCCACGCTCGGCCGTCGGCACGCCGTACACCTGGAGCGGCTGCCCGACACCGCCGCGCTGGCCCGCTGGATCACCGAGGCGGGGCTGGCCACGGACGCCGAGCCGGCGCCCGTCACCGCCCGGGACCTCACGGACGCGCGCGCCCTGCGCGAGGCCCTGTCCCGCCTCGTACGTGCCGCGATGGCCGGGCGGGAGACGGCGGCGGACGATGTCGAGCGCATCAACGAGGCGGCGGCCAGGCCGGACCTTGCGCCCCAACTCGGCCCGGCCCGCTGGAAGGCGCGGTACCCGGTGCGGGCCGCCCTGGCGACCGTGGCCCGGGATGCCGTCCTGCTGGTCGGCAGCCCCCTGCTGGAGCGGGTCAAGGAGTGCGAGAACCCGGACTGCTCACTGCTTTTCCTGGACGACTCCCAGGCCCGCCGCCGCCGCTGGTGCTCCATGGAACGCTGCGGCAACCTCGCGAAGATCGCCGGCTACCGCTCACGCAGTCGCGCCGCCTCCACGCGCTGAAGGAGGCCGACCCGCCCCACAGGGCACCCTCGCGGACGGTTACGGTCCTCAATGAGTACCGTCGGTCCAACCGTGAGAGGAGGGCAGCCCGAAGATGCCAGATGTACGTGAGGGGACGGCGTCCCTGGTGCGTTTTGTGAAGCGGCGCCGGGATCCCGTCGTCGTCCAGACGCTCCGGTCGACGGCCGCGGCGACGATCGCGTACGTCATCGCGCTGCGCCTCAGCTCCGAGGCGGCGCCGCTCACCGCGCCGCTCACCGCGCTCCTGGTCGTCCAGGTCACCCTGTACGCCACGCTCACCACCGGAATCCGCAGGGTCAACTCCGTGGTGGCCGGAGTGCTCGTCGCCATCGCCTTCAGCCTGCTGGTCGGGCTGACCTGGTGGAGCCTCGCGCTGGTGATCCTCGCCTCGCTGATCGTCGGGCACCTCGTGCGGGTCGACGAGTTCGTGCCCGAGGTGGCGATCAGCGCGATGCTGGTCCTCGGGGTGACCACGGTCGGGGACACCGCCTGGGACCGGGTGGTGGAGACGCTGATCGGCGCGGTCGTCGGGCTCGGCTTCAATCTGGTGCTCGCGCCACCCGTGTGGGTGGACGAGGCCGGCGAGTCCATCGAGGGGCTGGCCCGCCGGGTACGGCAGTTGATGCTGCGGATGGGCGAGGAGGCCGCGGGCCGCACACCCGTCGAGCACGCGGCGGCCCGGCTGCACGAGGCGCGCCGTCTGGACCACGACATCGTCGAGGTGGACGCGGCCCTGCGCCAGGCGGAGGAGAGCCTGCGGCTCAATCCGCGGGTGCGCGAGGGCCTGTTGCACCGGGTGGTGCTGCGTACGGGACTGGACACGCTGGAGATCTGCACGGTCGTACTGCGGGTTCTCGCGCGTACTCTCACCGACCTCGCCAAGGAGCGCGATCCCGAGCCGCTGTTCGCGCCGGAGACGGGCGCCGCGGTGGAGCGGCTGCTGTCCGAGATCGCCGACGCCGTGGTCAGTTTCGCGGTCCTGGTCACCACGGACGTCAGTGTGAGCGCCGAGTCTGCGGAGTCGCGGCTCGCCGCCGGGCTGCACTCCGCCGCGGCCACCCGCGACAAGCTGGCCCAGCTGCTGCTGGAGGAGGTCCAGCGCGACGCCGGCCAGTGGCAGCTGCACGGCGCGGTCCTGACCGAGGTCAACCGCATCCTCGACGAGCTGGACACCGAGCACCGTTCGCGCCGGCTGCTGGAAGAGCTGGACCGCTGCACCCGCGAGGAGCGGGAGCGGATGCCGCGGCTGACCCGGTTGCGGGAGCGGGTGCTTCCCGACCGGCCGCGCAGGAACCGGGCCGCCCTCGCCCGTCGTTCTAGGTGACGTAGTCACCTGGAGGCGCCCCGCGTCTCCGGACCAGCGATCAGGGGGCGGGCCCATGACCGACACCACGGTGCGGATCGACGGGAACACAGTGCGGCTGCCGGGCGGTGCGGCGGTGCGGTTCGTCCGCACGCTGCGGCTGCCCGAGACGGGCACGCACCCGCTGCCGCCGGGGCTCGGCGAGTTCCCGGTCCGGCGTGTCTCGGACTACCCGGACACCGTGCCCGAGCAGTGGCGGGCGCGCGGCGGTGTGCTGCTGCCGGTGTATCTGCGCGAGGCCATGTGGCTGAGCTTCGCGGGCACGAGGGAGCCGGCCGCCCTTCAGGTCGGGGTGGGCAAGGTGTGCGCGGTCTCGGGCCGGCCGTGGAGCGACCGGCTGTCCCGGGATCCGCAGAACTACGTCGTATTGCCGCGGCAGCCGTGGCTGGACGGCATCAACTCCGGGAAGGGGACGGTCCGCCAGTTCGTGGCGGTGCCGCTGGGCCTCGGAGCGACCGTCGAGGGCCAGGTGACGGGCGAGGAGGTCTGGGGCGGCGTGCAGCTCCAATCGTTCCCGCTCACCGACGCGGAACTGACCAGGTGGCGTGCGGAGGAGCGGCGCAAGGCCGAGCAGGAGCGTGCCGTACGGTCCCGGCAGGCCATCGGTGGCCACGGCGTCGCGATGCCGTTGGCGGCGCCGCCCGCACCGGCCGCGGCCGCCGGTGTCGCCCGCGCGGGCCGTCCGCGTGCCGCGGCCGCCATGGGGCTCGGTGTCGGCGGCTCCATGCGGCAGGAGGTCTACCAGGACGACCGGCCGCTGACGCACTGGTCGAAGGAGCCCGCCGGGCGGGTGTTCGTCCACCTGGTGACGCCCCCGGAGTGGCGCCGTATCACCGGCGAGGCTCCCCCGCCGTCGCCCGTGGACCGCGCGGCGTACACCCGTGCCGGGCTGCCCTGGTTCGACTACTTCGACCAGGACGCCGACGACCTCGCCCCCACGGACGCGCTCGAAGTGGTGAAGCCGGTCGGCGACTGGATCGGTGACGACCACGAGCCCTGGCAGGAGCCGTCGGCGCACCAGGTGAAGCCGCTGAAGGACGTACCGGGCAAGCCGGTGGAGGACGGCGACTGGTAGGGGCCGTTGTTGCACGTGAGGGGTGGTCCAAGTCAAGGTGGCTGTGGGAACCGGGGCAAGCGACTACCTGAGGTGCGTGCATGGGCAGGGGCGACTGGAGCAGGCGCCGATTTGTCGGCGCCCTCGCGGGATCGGCCGCCGCGACGGCGCTGCCGGGCTGCGACGCCGCATCGGATACGGCGGCTCCGGCGCCCGAAGCCTCGGCAGCCTCTGGCCCTGAAGCGGGTGCGAGCACGCAGAGCGCTTCGCCCGCCTCTTCCGGCCCCCGCCTCCTCCACCTCGGCACCTACACCTCCGCCGAGGGCGGAGGCACGGGCATCGGCCTGGCCACCTACGACCCGACCACGGGCCGTATCACCGGCGCGGGCACCGTCACCGGCGTCGGCGACCCGTCGTATCTCGCCCTGCACCCTGACGGCCGCACGCTGTACGCGGTCAATGAGCGCGAGTCCGGCGGGGTGACCGCGGTCAGGCTGGCCGACCGCGAGGTTCTTGGCACGCGAGGCACCGGTGGCGCGGCGCCCTGTCATCTGTCGGTGCATCCGGGCGGGCGCTGGCTGCTGAGCGCCAACTACGGTTCCGGCAGTGTGGCCGTGCATCCGATCGACGCCTCGGGCGCGCTCGGTGAGCGCACCGACCTGGTCACGCACCGCAGTCCGTCGCCGGGGCCGGGTCAACAGGGCCCGCACGCCCACCAGTTCGTCACGAGCCCGGACGGCGGCCGGGTGCTCGCCGTCGATCTCGGCACCGACACGGTGTACACGTACGGGCTCGACACCGCCAAGGGCACGCTCACCGAGGTCGCCCAGGCGCAGACCCGCCCGGGCGCGGGCCCGCGGCACCTCACATTCCATCCCGGCGGACGGCACGCCTATCTGGCCAACGAGGTCGACAACTCGGTGTCGGTCTGCGGCTACGACCCGGACAGCGGCCGGCTGACCATTGGCGACCCGCAGTCCACGGGCACGGGCGAGGGCACGAGCTACCCGGCGCAGATCCTGGTGACCTCCAACGGCGCGTACGCCTATCTCGCCAACCGGGGTCACAACAGCCTCACCCGCTATGCGGTGGAGGCCGACGGAGCCCGGCTCAGGCTGCTCGACACCGTGCCGGTGGCCGGTGACTTCCCGCGCCAGATCGCCTTCTCACCGGACGGAACGCTGCTGTTCGCGGCGAACCAGAGGTCGAGCACCGTGAGCGTCTTCCACGTGGACCGCGAAAGCGGCGAACTGCGGCTCGCGGGCGAGCCGTTCGCCTCACCCCTCGCCGTCTGTGCGCTGCCGCTGTAGGGCACGGGGGCAGGAGGCGGCGCTGGCCTGGGTGAGCAGGATGTGCATGCGTTCCGTGAGCTGCGCGAGGTCGTCGGCGGGCCGGTGGAACGGCAGCCGTACGTCGCCGTGGGCGCGGGCGCGCTCGATGCGCAGCGTCAGTCCGTGCCGGTCGACCGCGAGGGGCTGGACGCGGACCGCGCCGTGCAGGCTGTCGGGCTCGACGAGGCGGGTGAGCCGCTCGACCGCGTCGCCGTGGCAGTCCGCGAGGTGGGTCAGCAGCCGGGCCTCGGCGGTGGCCAGCGGATCGGGCTGGGCGGCGGCGAACTCGTCGAGGTCGACCACGACCGCGCCGGACGGCTGGCGCAACACCACCCGCGTGGCCTGGAACACCAGGCGCGTGCCCGCCTCGCCCTCCTCCAGGTCCTCCCCTTGGCTCTCGCCCTGGACGAACCAGCCGGCGAGCCAGAGCCGGGCGCGGATGCGGTTGCGCACGGGGACGGGCGCCACGTCGGCGAATTCCAGTACGGCGGACGGCTCGCCGCGCGGTGCGCAGATCGCGGCCGCGAGCAGGGCGCTGTCGTCGGGTACGTGCAGGAGCACCCGCCCGTCCTCGGACGCGCCGTGCGCGCCGACGAACTCCTCGCGCCCGCCCTCCGCGGTCACTGTGCAGGACCACGAGGCGGCGAGCACCGAACGGGCCCGTTCCGCCGCGGCAGGCGCGGCCGTCCAGCCTTGGCTGTCACCCATCCCAAAACCTCCTTAGGTAAGCCTTGCCTAACCTACCGAAGAACGAGGTGTACGCCAACCAGGCTCCGCTGTGAGTTTGCGGCGTGTTTCAGATCGCGATGACACCCAGCAGGGCACGCGCACACAGATCGCGCACCTGTTCCCGGGTCAGTTCGGCGTCGCGCAGCCATTCCAGACAGACGGCGGTGGTGAAGGCCAGCCAGCCACGAACGGCGAACCTCAGGTCGGGTCGCTCCTCGGCCAGCGCGCCGAACTCGGGGTCCGCGGCGAGCGCCGCGAGGATCTGCCGCTCCTGCGCGGCCAGCGCCCGGTGGTAGACCTTGCGTACGGCCTGGTCGCCCGCCGCGTCGGCACGGTGGAAGGCGCGGAAGCCGTGGGCGTGTGCCTGCACGTACTCCAGGTAGGTGTCGAGGCCGGCGGTGAGCTGCTCGCGCGCGGGAACTCCGGGCACGGCCGCGGTCATCCGCAGCATCCGCTCGCTCTCCCGCTCGACGACCGCCGCGAAGAAGTCACGTTTCGTCGGGAAGTAGTGGTACAACAGCCCGCGGGAGACACCGGCGATCTCGGCGACCTGCTCGATCCACACGTCGTCGTAGGGGCTCTCCGAGAACAGCCGCGCCCCGACCGTGAGGAGCTGTTCCCTGCGCTCCTCGGTGCTGAGCCGGCGGCGCGTGCGCTCGCCCTGGTTCGCGGCCATGCCCGCACTTTACTTGACGCCGGTTCAACAACGGGACCAGACTTGGGAACGCTATTGAATCCACGTACAACGTGCTCAACCTGCCGCTGCGTCAAGGGAGATCGCGTCATGGCGGAGACGACGACAGAATCCGGTACGACGACAGGGGCCGGTGCCGGCTCCGGCGCGACAGCGGAGTCCGGGCTGCCGAGAGGCTTCCGCAGCGCCGAGCAGGGCTGGCCCGAGCTTCACCGCATCCCGCATCCACCGCACCGGCTGCCGCTGCTGGGTGACGTGCTCGGCGCCAGTCGCCGCACTCCCCTCCAGGACTCGCTCCGCTACGCCCCTCAACTGGGGCCGATCTTCCGGCGCAAGGCGTTCGGCAACGAGTTCGTGTTCACCTGGGGTGCCGAGCTCGCGGCGGACCTGGCGGACGAGTCGCGCTTCGCAAAGCATGTGGGCCTGGGGATCGCCAACCTGCGGCCGGTCGTCGGGGACGCGCTGTTCACGGCGTACAACCACGAGCCCAACTGGCAGCTGGCGCACGACGTCCTGGCCCCCGGCTTCAGCCGTGAGGCCATGGAGGGCTACCACCCGATGATGCTGGCCGTGGCCGAGCGGCTCACCGACCACTGGGACCGTCAGGTGGCGGCGGGTCTGGCGGTGGACGTGCCCGGGGACATGACCAAGCTGACTCTGGAGACGATCGCGCGCACCGGGTTCGGGCACGATTTCGGTTCCTTCGAGCGCTCCCGGCCGCATCCCTTCGTGACCGCGATGGTGGGCACGCTCAGCTACGCCCAGCGGCTCAACACCGTGCCCTCGCCGCTGGCCCCGCTGCTGCTGCGCGGCGCGACGAGGCGCAACGAGGCCGACATCGCGTACCTCAACCGCACGGTCGACGCCT
The DNA here is from genome assembly GCF_058544905.1 of Streptomyces sp. JLBG701. Lineage (NCBI taxonomy): Bacteria > Bacillati > Actinomycetota > Actinomycetes > Kitasatosporales > Streptomycetaceae > Streptomyces > Streptomyces sp. JLBG701. Next base: position 10,306,960 of record NZ_CM178588.1, on the reverse strand, counting down.
TGGTGCACGAACGCCGCGCGGCCGCCGGCACCGGGGACGGGGACCTGCTCGACCGCATGCTGGAGACGGCACACCCCGACACCGGCGAGCGCCTCTCCCCCGAGAACGTCCGCCGCCAGGTCATCACCTTCCTGGTGGCCGGCCACGAGACCACCTCGGGCGCACTGTCCTTCGCCCTGCACTACCTCTCCCGCCACCCCGACATCGCGGCCCGCGCCCGCGCCGAGGTGGACCGCGTCTGGGGCGACGCGCCGGTGCCCGGCTACGACCAGGTGGCCAAACTGCGGTACGTACGCCGGGTGCTGGACGAGGCCCTGCGGCTGTGGCCGACCGCGCCCGCCTACGCCCGCGAGGCCCGGCACGACACCGTGCTGGCCGGCGACCACCCGATGCGGCGGGGCGCCTGGACGCTCGTACTGACGGCGATGCTGCACCGCGACCCCGAGGTGTGGGGCGCCGACGCCGAGAAGTTCGACCCGGACCGCTTCGACGCGAAGGCCGTACGGGCCCGAGCCCCGCACACCTTCAAACCGTTCGGCACCGGGGCGCGGGCGTGCATCGGCCGCCAGTTCGCGCTGCACGAGGCCACGCTGGTGCTCGGCCTGCTGCTGCGCCGCTACGAACTGCGTCCGGACCCCGACTACCGCCTGCGCGTGACCGAGCGACTCACCCTGATGCCGGACGGCCTGCGACTCCACCTGGAGCGGCGGACTCCTGCTGCGAGTGACTGAGCCGTTCCGACATCCAACTCCCCCACCCGGTACGAAAACTCACCGATGAGTTCTCGGCTGTGTGGGGGTCTTCTAATCCAGCGGAAAACAAGCTCGGCTACCACTGAGGTAGCAGCCCACAGAGTCGGGAGCCTGACGGATCGAGGAGCGAGACCATGTGCAGCCACCAGCCATCGTGTACTGCAGCGGAGAGCACCGAACACCACGCCGCCGCGATCGTGTCGGCCCACCCCGAACAGGGCTGGAGCCTGCTGTGCAACGGCACCATCGTCTTCGACGACACCGGTGAACTTTTGCCGGACGGGCGGGTCGTGAACCCGCACCGTGCTCTCGGCCCGCTGGCCGTGGCCGCCTGACCGAGTCGGCGGGCGGAACGTCAGCGGGCCGCAAGGCTGGAGCGGCGGACCACCAGCTCCGGCTGGAGCACCACCCGTCGGTGCTCGTGCGGCTTCGGCGCGGTCTCCGCCTCGGTCTCCTCCAGGAGCAGTTCCGCGGCCAGGGCACCCATGGTGACGGCGGGCTGGCGTACGGACGTGAGGGGGACGGCCGCGGCGGCCGCGAACTCGATGTCGTCGTAGCCGACGATCGCGAGGTCGTCGGGGACGCCGACGCCGGCCGCGTACATGGCCTGGAGGACGCCGAGGGCGAGCAGGTCGTTGGCGCAGAAGACGGCGGTCGGGCGGACGGCGAGGCCCAGCAGACGGGCTCCGGCGTCGCGGCCGGCGGCGACATCGAGCCGCTCCGTCGGCAGCTCGCGCAGGGCGTCCGGGCCCAGGCCCGCCTCGGCGAGCGCGTTCAGGGCGCCGGTGCGGCGGTCGCGCACCTGGTTGAGGCCGGGCGGACCGCTGACGTACGCGATGGAGCGGTGTCCGGCGTCGATCAGGTGCCGTACGGCCAGGGCGCCGCCCGCCACGTCGTCCACGGAGACCGAGCACTCGGTGGTGCCCTCGGCGACCCGGTCGACGAGGACGAAGGGGATGCCGTGGCGGCGGAACCAGGCGATGTTGCGGCCGCTCGCATCGGTGGGGGTCAGCAGCACGCCGCGGACCCGCTGCTCGGCGAAGAGGGAGAGGTACTCGGCCTCCTCGTCGGCGCTCTGGGCGCTGTTGCAGACCATGACGCCGAGTCCGGCCTGGCGCGCGGCCCGCTCGGCGCCGCGGGTGACGTCGACGAAGAAGGGGTTGCCCATGTCGAGGACGAGCAGCCCCATGATGCGGCTGCGGCCCGCGCGCAGCTGGCGCGCGGACTCGCTGCGGACGTAACCGAGCCGGTCGATCGCGGACAGCACACGCGCGCGTGTCTCCGTGGCGACGGTGTCCGGGCGGTTGATGACGTTGGAGACCGTGCCGACGGAGACTCCGGCGACACGGGCGACGTCCTTGATACCCACCGACTGGGCCATCAGGCGGGGACCTCCAGATGAACGGGGAGCGGCGGGCATGCCCTCACATTACCGGCATGCCCGACCGCGGCGGATCCGGTCACGCGGGCAGCGCGAAGTCGACGACGTGGAGTGCCGAGGGGGTCGTACCGCTGGACTTCTCCTGGTAGAGGACGGACAGGACGTTGTCCTGGGCGATCCGCATCTCGTCGATGACGACCTCGCCGAAGGCGTTGAGGGTGCTGCCGTCGTACAGGAGCGCCCAGTCGGTGTATCCGGAGGCCTTGGAGGCGCCGGCGATCCTGCCGAAGGGGAGGACGGCGTAGGCGTTGTCGTACTTGTCGAGGAGCAGCCTGGTGCGCTGGCTGGAGTTGAGGGCGATGGGGATCTCGGTCTTCTGCCAGGTGCCGGAGGAATTCTTGCGGACGTGGAAGGCGCGGCCGTTGGCGGTGCGGTCGGTGACGTAGTTGGTGGTGCACTGGCCGAAGCGGCCGGGCACGTAGCTGATGATCGCGTGCGGCAGGCCCGAGGAGTCCGTGAACTGGCTCTCCTGGTTCATCAGGGAGTGGTCGGGGTTCAGCGCGTCGATCACCAGGCCGCTGTCGGTGACGGCGACCTTGTCGGTGCCGCCGGTGGTGCCGACGACGGTGCCCGCGTTGTTGCGCCAGGTGCGGCCGCGGTCGTCGGAGTAGACGTAGCCCGTGTCGTGGTTGGTGATGCCGCCGCTGCTGCACATCACTGCGCCGTTCTGCTCGCGCCAGGTGAAGAAGGAGTGCAGCCGGCCGTATCTGTCGTAGTCGATGCCGTGCAGGTACATGTTGCGGACCGTGCTGGTGCCGTGCTCGCTGGTGTACGTGCCGGTGGAACTGGTCCACTCGCCGAGGGCCGTCCAGGTCGAACCGTCGTACTCGGCAAGGGCGTTGCGGCCGTTGCCGGAGACCGCGACGCGGTAGCTCAGCTGGAGCTTGCCCTCGGGGGTGGAGATGAACTGCGGGTAGGTGAACTGGGTGGTGAGGGCGAGTCCGTCGAGGGTGGACTGGGGGCTGCCGAAGCGGCTCGCGGTCCAGGTCAGGCCGGAGGGGTTGTCCATGAGGCCGGCGACCGACTTGACGTAGGTGAAGCCGTCGCTGTGGGAGTCCATGTTGAGGTGGAGGCGGCCGTCGACCTTGGAGACGCCCATGGAGATGACGTTGTGGGAGTCGCTGGCCTTGAGGGTGTGGCCGACCTGGACCGTCGACCAGGTGCTGCCGCCGAGGACCCGGCGGCCGACGACGGCGTTTTTGTCGGCGGTGTACCAGACGGCGTACTGGTAGCCCTTGTACGTCAACAACCCGTTCTTCTGGAAGGAGTTGTTGTTGACCAGGCCGTCGTAGGAGACGAAGAAGACGGCCTGGGAGTCGAGCGTGGTGCTGCCGGTCCGAGTGACCGAAGGACCGGGGTCGGCGGCCCGTGCGGTGCCCGCGCCGAGGCCCGGGCCGGCCACGGCACCGAGGACGGCCGTGGCGAGCAAAGTGCGTCTTCTCATGTCAGCGAACTCCGGCTCAGGCTAGGTGGAAGACTTCGGTCAGGGGCTTCATCGATTCATCGGGTCGGGCGCCGTCCAGTGACTCGAAGAACGGCGCCATCTCCGCCTGCCAACGGGCGTTGACGTCGGTAGCTTCCATGCCGGCCTGGGCGGCGGCGAAGTCCTCGGTCTCCAAGTAGCCGACCAGCAGGCCGTCTTCGCGCAGGAAGAGCGAGTAGTTGTGCCAGCCGGTGGCCGAGAGCGCTTGGAGCATCTCGGGCCACACGGCGGCATGCCGCTCGCGGTACTCGTCGAGGCGGTCCGCCCGGACCTTCAGCAGAAAGCACACACGCTGCATCAACATCCCCCGGGGAATCAGAAGTTGAACTGGTCGATGTTGTCCTTGTTGAACACGGTCGGCTTGCCCAGGTTGATCACACCGTCCTTGCCGATGGTGAACTCGCCCATGTCACCGGCCGTGAAGGTCTCGCCCTCCTTGCCGGTGATCTGCCCGGACACCAGCGCCACAGCCGTACGCGCGGCCAGCTCGCCGAGCTTCGCCGGGTCCCACAGCTCGAAGCCCTCGACGGTGCCGTTCTTGACGTACTTGCGCATGTCGTTGGGCGTGCCGAGGCCGGTCAGCTTGACCTTGCCCTTGTACTTGGAGCCCGACAGGTACTGGGCGGCCGCCTTGATGCCGACGGTGGTCGGGGAGATGATCCCCTTCAGGTTCGGGTACTCCTGGAGCAGGCCCTGGGTCTGCTGGAAGGACTGCTGGGCGTCGTCGTTGCCGTAGGCGACCTTGACCAGCTTGATGTCCTTGTACTTGGCGTCCTTCAGCTCCTCCTTCATGAAGTCGATCCAGGTGTTCTGGTTGGTGGCGGTCTGCGCGGCGGACAGGATCGCGATCTCGCCCTTGTAGCCGATCTGTTCGGCGAGCAGCTGCACCTCGGTACGGCCCAGGTCCTCGGCGCTGGCCTGCGACACGAACGCGTTGCGGCAGTCGGCCTTGGTGTCGGAGTCGTAGGTGACGACCTTGATGTCGTTCGTCATGGCCTGCTTGAGCGCGGTGCACAGCGCACCCGGGTCCTGCGCGGACACGGCCATCGCGTCGACCTGCTGCTGGGTGAGCGTGTTGACGTAACTCACCTGCCCGGAGGTGTCGGTGGCGCTGGAGGGCCCGACCTCCTTGTAACTGGACCCGAGCTCCGTGAGCGCGGTCTCGCCACCCTTGTCGGCGGAGGTGAAGTAGGGGTTGTTGACCTGCTTGGGCAGGAACCCGACGGTCAGCCCCTTCTTGGTGGCCGCGTTCGGGTCGGCCTTGCCGGCGGTGGCGTTGGAGCTGCCTTCGTCCTTGACGTCCTCCTTGGTGGTGCCGCCGCAGGCGGTAGCGGCGAGGGCGAGGGAAGTGACGGCAGCGAGGGCTACACAGGCACGACGGATAGACGACTTGCGCATGACGGGTTCCTTTTGACGAAGGTGAGCGGACGCGCCCCTTCAGGGGCGCGGGGAACTGCGCGACCAGCCACGATGGACCCGCAGCTTTCGAACGGCGCTACTACGTAAGCCTTTGCGCCCTGGCGACTGACACCTGCCGTGCAACCCGAGGCCCAAGCACGGACAGCACAAGCAGCACACCGGTGACGACGATCTGCGACTGAGCGGAAACGTCCTGAAGACTCATCACGTTCTGCAACGCCCCGAGCAGAAACACCCCGGCGATGGCGCCACCGAGCGTGCCCTTGCCACCGTCGAAGTCGATGCCGCCAAGCAACACAGCCGCGACCACGGAGAGTTCGAGGCCCGTCGCGTTGTCATAGCGCGCGCTGGCGTAATGCAACGCCCAGAAGATCCCGGTGAGCGAGGCCATAAGACCCGTCACCGTGAAAAGGATCAGCTTCTGCCGCTTCACGCGAAGACCCGCGAACCGAGCCGCCTCCTCGCTCGCGCCGATCGCGAACACCGCCCGCCCGAACGGCGTGGCATGCAGCACGACCACGGCGATCGCGAGCAGCACGAGGAAGGGCAGGAAGGCCTGCGGAACGAACGTGTCCCCGACCCGCCCGGCCGCGAAGTCCAGGTACTGGGTCGGAAAGTCGGTCACCGCATCGGAGCCGAGCACGATCTGCGCGATACCCCGGTAAGCGGCCAACGTGCCTATGGTGACGGCGAGGGAGGGCAGCCCGAGCCGGGTGACGAGCAGCCCGTTGACAAGCCCGCAGACGACACCCAGCAGCAGGCAGATCGGGATGATCGACTCGATCGTCATGCCCTGGTTCCACAGGTAGCCCATCACCGCGCCGGACAGTCCGGCCGTGGAGGCGACCGACAGGTCGATCTCGCCTGAGACGACCAGCAGGGTCATCGGCAGCGCGATCAACGCGATCGGGAGGGTGTTGCCGATCAGGAACGACAGGTTGAGCGCGTTGCCGAAGCCGTCCACGAAGCCGAAGGACAGCAGGAGCACGACCAGGAGGAGGGCGCCGACCACCGTGTCCCAGCGGATCGCGCGCGTCAGGGTGGTATCAGCCATGGCGGGCGTTCCTCTTCTTCAGGGCGGAGGCCACGCGCAGCGCGACGATCCGGTCGACCGCGATGGCGAGCAGGAGCAGGATGCCGTTGATGGCGAGCACCCAGACGGAGCTGACACCGAGGGCGGGCAGGACGCTGTTGATGGAGGTCAGCAGCAGCGCGCCGAGGGCCGCCCCGTAGACGCTGCCGGAGCCGCCGGTGAAGACGACACCGCCGACCACGACCGCGCTGACGACGGTGAGTTCGTAGCCGTTGCCCGTACCGGAGTCGACGTTGCCGAACCGGGCCAGGTACATCGCCCCGGCGAGGCCGGCGAGTCCGCCGCAGAAGGTGTAGGCGGCGAGGATCCGCTTACGGACGGGGATGCCTGCGAGGCGGGCGGCCTCGGGGTTGGAGCCGAGCGCGTACAGCTCGCGGCCGCTGCCGAAGTGCTTGAGGTAGTACGCGGTGGCCACCAGGACCACCAGGGCGATCATCGCCAGCCACGGCACCGCCGAGATGCCGCCGGAGCCGAAGTCGACGAATCCGCCGGGGAGATCGGCCGCTGTGATCTGCCGGGAGCCGACCCAGATGGAGTCGATGCCGCGGATGATGTAGAGCGTGCCGAGGGTGACGACGAGCGCGGGCACCTGGCCGAGGCTGACGAGCAGGCCGTTCAGCAGTCCGAAGCCGATGCCGACCAGGACCGCCAGCACGATCGCGACGACCGTGTTGCCGCCGTCCTGGAGATAGAGGCCGGCCGCGAAGGCGCTGATACCGAGGGTCGAGCCGACCGACAGGTCGACGTTGCGGGTGATGACGACCAGGGACTGTCCGGTGGCGACCAGCACGAGGATGGTGGCGTTCAGCAGCAGGTCCTTGATGCCCTGCTCGGACAGGAACTCGCTGTTGCCCATCTGGGTGACGGCGATCATCACCAGGAAGACGGCCAGAATGGCGAGTTCACGCATCTTGAAGACGCGGTCGACCAGCCGGGTGCCGCTGGACTTGGGCACCTCGGCGGCGGGCGCGGGGTTGGGGGCGATCACCGTCATGCGGCGGCCCTCCCGGTGGCGGCGGCCATCACGGTTTCCTCGGTGGCTTCGGAGCGCGCGATCTCGGCGGTGAGCCGGCCCTCGTGCATCACCAGCACGCGGTCGGCCATGCCGAGGATCTCGGGCAGGTCGGAGGAGATCATCAGCACGGCCACGCCGTCGGCGGCCAACTCGCCGAGCAGCCTGTGCACTTCGGCCTTGGTGCCGACGTCGATGCCACGGGTCGGCTCGTCGACGATCAGCACCTTGGGGCCGGTGGCGAGCCACTTGGCGAGGACGACCTTCTGCTGGTTGCCGCCGGACAGCGTGTTCACGGTGTCGGCGATCCGGGCGTACTTCACCTGGAGCTTGACGGCCCAGTCGAGGGAGCGACTACGCTCGGCGCCCCGGTCCATCAGCCCTCCCTTGACGGTCGTACGGAGTCCGGTCAGGCCGATGTTCCGCTCGATGGACATGTCCATCACCAGGCCCTGGGCGCGACGGTCCTCGGGGACGAGGGCGAGCCCGGCGGCCATGGCGGTGGAGGGCGCGCCGTTGGTGAGGGTCTTGCCGTCCACCTCGACCTCGCCCGCGTCCCAGCGGTCGATGCCGAAGACGGCCCGGGCCACCTCCGTACGGCCGGCGCCGACCAGCCCGGCGAGGCCGACGATCTCGCCGCGCCGCACGTCGAAGGAGACATCGGTGAAGACTCCCTCGCGGGTCAACCGGCGCACGCTCAACGCGACTTCACCGGCCTCGATGTCCTGCTTCGGGTACAGCTCGTCGAGGTCGCGGCCGACCATGCGGCGTACGAGGTCCTCCTCGGTCATGCCTTCGATCGGCTCGCTGGCGATCCAGGCGCCGTCGCGCAGGGTGGTGACCCGTTGGCAGATCTGGAAGATCTCCTCCAGCCGGTGCGAGATGAACAGGACCGCCGCGCCCTGTTCGCGCAGGGTGCGCACCACGCCGAAGAGGCGGGCGACCTCGCTGCCGGTGAGGGCCGCGGTCGGCTCGTCCATGATCAGGACGCGGGCGTCGAAGGAGAGGGCCTTGGCGATCTCGACGATCTGCTGGTCGGCGATGGACAGGCCGCGCGCGGGTCGGTCGGGGTCGAGTTCGACACCGAGGCGCTTCATCAGGGCGGCGGTCGCCGCGTGGGTGGCCTTGTGGTCGATACGGCCGAGGGCACGCCGGGGCTGGCGGCCCATGTAGATGTTCTCGGCGATCGACAGGTCGGGGAAGAGCGTGGGTTCCTGGTAGATCACGGCGATCCCGGCGTCGCGGGCGTCACCGGGACCGTGGAAGACGGTGGGCTCGCCGTCGAGCAGCACCTGGCCGGCGTCCGGTCGGTGCACCCCTGCAAGGGTCTTGATGAGGGTCGACTTGCCTGCGCCGTTCTCTCCGGCGAGGGCATGTACCTCGCCGGGGAAAAGCTCCAGGGAGACGTCCCGCAGAGCGCGTACGGCGCCGAAGGACTTGGAGATGTCCTTCAGCGCCAGCACCGGGGCCGGACCCGTATCGGACGGGTGGGTCATGAGGGGCTCCTCGACGACGCCGGTGGGCGACCATCACGACGTCGTGAAAGGTTTCAACTTGGTTGCCGGGACGTTAGACACGAGAGCCATGTCACGTCAATGGGTCCGTGTCGAAAAAGTTTCGATAGCCGAAGGTCACGCCCAAGTCACGGAAACCGGTGTCGACCCGGGGGGTTGACACCCCTTCGGGAGGCCCATAGCTTCCCGTTCTGAATCGTTTCATCATGCAGTCGTTCATGCACTCGCTCATGCAGTACTTCACGTAGCTGTTCAGGCAGTCGTTCCGACCCGATCAAGCAGTCGTACCGACCCGATGTCACAGGAGCCCCGAAGTGACCGAGCTCTCCGCGGTGAAGGCCGCTCTCAAGACCCAGGCCGTCGAGACGCCGTCGTGGGCGTACGGGAACTCGGGAACCCGCTTCAAGGTGTTCGCCCAGCAGGGCGTGCCCCGCAACCCGCGCGAGAAGCTGGACGACGCGGCTCAGGTGCACGCGGTCACCGGCGTGGCCCCGACCGTGGCTCTGCACATTCCCTGGGACAAGGTCGAGGACTATGCGGCGCTTGCCAAGTACGCGCAGGAGCGTGGGCTGAAGCTGGGGGCGATCAACTCCAACACGTTCCAGGACGACGACTACAAGCTGGGCAGCATCTGTCATCCGGACGCGGCGGTGCGGCGCAAGGCTCTTGATCATCTGCTGGAGTGCGTCGACATCATGGACGCGACGGGGTCGACGGATCTGAAGCTGTGGTTCGCCGACGGTACGAACTATCCCGGGCAGGACGACCTTCGGGAGCGGCAGGACCGGCTCGCCGAGGGGCTTGCCCAGGTGTACGAGCGGCTCGGTGACGGGCAGCGGATGCTGCTGGAGTACAAGTTCTTCGAGCCGGCGTTCTATTCGACCGACGTTCCGGACTGGGGTACCGCCTACGCCCACTGCCTCAAGCTCGGTGAGAAGGCGCAGGTCGTGGTCGACACGGGGCATCATGCGCCCGGCACCAACATCGAGTTCATCGTCGCGACGTTGTTGCGGGAGGGGAAGCTCGGGGGGTTCGACTTCAACTCCCGGTTCTACGCGGACGACGATCTGATGGTGGGGGCCGCGGATCCGTTCCAGCTGTTCCGGATCATGTATGAGGTGATCCGGGGTGGGGGGTTCGTGCCTGGGGTCGCGTTCATGCTCGATCAGTGTCACAACATCGAGGCGAAGATTCCGGCGATCATCCGGTCGGTGATGAATGTGCAGGAGGCCACGGCGAAGGCTCTGCTTGTTGACCGTGAGGCCTTGGCTGTGGCTCAGCGGTCCGGTGACGTGCTTGAGGCCAACGCGGTGATCATGGACGCGTACAACACGGATGTGCGGCCGCTCTTGCGGGAGGTGCGGGAGGAGATGGGCTTGGATGCCGACCCCATTTCTGCGTATCGCCGGAGCGGGTGGCAGGAGCGGATTGTTGTTGAGCGGGTTGGTGGGCAGCAGGCCGGGTGGGGTGCGTAAGCGTCTGCCTGGATCTGTTGTTTGCGGGCTACCGGTCCGTTGTGGCTGGTCACGCAGCTCCCCGCGCCCCTGAAGACATTCACTCACCCTCTGTTCAGTAAGGACTGAAGTTCATGGCACCCCACCCCGAAGCCGCCTCCCTCCTCTCCCGTTCCCATCGGCTCGGCGCCGACCCCCGCAACACCAACTACGCCGGTGGCAATACGTCCGCCAAGGGCGCCGGCACCGATCCCGTCACCGGTGGTGATGTCGAGTTGATGTGGGTCAAGGGGTCCGGTGGGGATCTGGGGACGCTGAGCGAGTCGGGGCTGGCCGTCTTGCGGCTCGACCGGCTGCGGGCGCTCACGCAGGTGTATCCGGGGGTGGAACGCGAGGACGAGATGGTGGCAGCGTTCGACTACTGCCTGCATGGGAAGGGGGGCGCGGCGCCTTCCATCGACACCGCCATGCACGGGCTGGTGGACGCGGCCCACGTCGATCATCTGCACCCCGACTCCGGGATCGCGCTGGCCTGTGCAGCGGACGGGGAGAAGCTGACCGCCGAGTGTTTCGGCGATGCCGTGGTGTGGGTGCCGTGGCGTCGGCCCGGGTTCCAGCTCGGGCTGGACATCGCGGCGATCAAAGAGGCCAATCCGCAGGCCGTCGGGTGTGTTCTCGGGGGGCACGGGATCACGGCTTGGGGGGACACGTCCGAGGAGTGCGAGCGCAACTCGCTGCACATCATCCGTACCGCAGAGGCGTTCCTCGTCGAGCGGGGGAAGGCCGAGCCCTTCGGTTCGGTGCTTGACGGGTACGCAGCCCTGCCGGAAGTCGAGCGGCGGGAGCGGGCCGCGGCGCTCGCTCCGTTCGTGCGGGCCATCGCCTCCCAGGACCGGCCTCAGGTCGGGCACTTCAACGACTCCGACGCGGTGCTGGACTTCGTCGCCCGTGCCGAGCACCCGCGGCTGGCCGCCCTCGGCACTTCCTGCCCGGACCACTTCCTGCGGACCAAGGTGCGGCCGCTCGTGCTCGATCTGCCGCCGACCGCCCCGCTCGACGAGGCGATCGCGCGGCTCAAGGAGCTGCACGCCGAGTACCGCGAGGAGTACGCCGCCTACTACCAGCGGCACGCGCTGCCCGACTCGCCCGCCATGCGAGGCGCCGACCCGGCGATCGTGCTCGTGCCCGGCGTCGGCATGTTCTCCTTCGGCAAGGACAAGCAGACCGCGCGGGTGGCCGGCGAGTTCTACGTCAACGCGATCAATGTGATGCGTGGCGCTGAAGCGGTCTCGACTTACGCACCGATCGAGGAGTCGGAGAAGTTCCGCATCGAGTACTGGGCCCTTGAGGAGGCCAAGCTTCAGCGGATGCCCAAGCCCAAGGCTCTCGCCACGCGAGTCGCTCTCGTCACCGGTGCGGGGAGCGGCATCGGGAAGGCGATCGCGCGGCGGCTGGTCGACGAGGGGGCATGTGTCGTCGTCGCGGACCTCAACTCCGACAACGCCCGTGCCGTCGCCGAGGAGTTGGGCGGGCCCGACAAGGCCGTCGCTGTCAGCGTCGACGTCACTTCCGAGGAGCAGATCGCCGAGGCGTTCCAGGCCGCCGTGCTGGCGTTCGGCGGGGTCGACCTGGTCGTGAACAATGCCGGGATCTCCATCTCCAAGCCGCTGCTGGAGACTTCGGCCAAGGACTGGGACCTCCAGCACGACATCATGGCCCGCGGGTCCTTCCTCGTCGCGCGCGAGGCCGCCCGGGTGATGATCGCGCAGGGGCTGGGTGGCGACATCGTCTACATCGCCTCCAAGAACGCCGTTTTCGCCGGGCCAAACAACATCGCCTATTCCGCGACCAAGGCCGACCAGGCGCATCAAGTACGGCTCCTGGCCGCCGAGTTGGGCGAGCACGGCATCCGCGTCAACGGGGTCAACCCGGACGGCGTCGTGCGCGGCTCGGGCATCTTCGCCGGTGGCTGGGGTGCGCAGCGGGCGGCCGTGTACGGGGTGGAGGAGTCGAAGCTGGGCGAGTTCTACGCGCAGCGGACCATCCTCAAGCGCGAGGTGCTGCCGGAGCATGTCGCGAACGCCGTGTTCGCGCTGACCGGCGGGGAGTTGACACACACCACCGGGCTGCACGTCCCGGTGGACGCCGGCGTCGCGGCCGCCTTCCTGCGATGAGCGCGGCCGTGAAGTCGTACGCCGCGGTCGACCTCGGCGCGTCCAGCGGACGTGTCATGGTCGGCCGAGTCGGCCCCGACACCCTGGAGCTGAGCGAGGCGCACCGCTTCGCCAACCGGCCCGTCCGGGTGCCCGAAGGGCTGCGTTGGGACATCCTCGCGCTGTACGCGGGAGTGCTGGACGGGCTGAAGGCGGCGGGCGCCGCCACCGGCGGGCGGATCGCCTCGGTCGGCATCGACAGCTGGGCCGTGGACTACGGTCTGCTCGATGCCGACGGGGGTCTGCTCGGCAATCCCGTGCACTACCGGGATCCTCGTACCGAGGGCGTCGCGGAGAAGGTGTGGGCGACCGTGCCCGCCGCCGAGTTGTACGCGGCGACCGGGTTGCAGTACGCCCCCTTCAACACCCTGTATCAGCTGACGGCCGCCCGCTCCACTTCCCAACTGGCCTTCGCCAAGCGGCTGTTGCTCATCCCCGACCTGCTGTCGTACTGGCTGACGGGCGAGCAGGGCACCGAGCTCACCAACGCCTCCACCACCCAGCTGATCGATCCCCGGACGCGCGAGTGGTCGTACGACATCGCCTCGCGGCTGGGTATCGACCTGGAGTTGTTCGCGCCGCTGCGCCGGCCCGGCGATCCGGCGGGGCTGCTGCGGCCCGAGGTGCTGGAGGAGACCGGGCTGGCCGCTCCGGTGCCGGTGACGGCCGTCGGTTCGCACGACACCGCCTCCGCGGTGGCCGCCGTCCCCGCCGTCGGTGAGCGCTTCGCGTACATCTGCACCGGCACCTGGTCGCTGGCCGGTCTGGAGCTGCCGGCGCCCATGCTGACCGAGGCGAGCCGTGCGGCCAACTTCACCAATGAGCTGGGGCTGGACGGCACGGTCCGGTATCTGCGCAACATCATGGGGCTGTGGCTGCTCCAGGAGTGTGTACGGGAGTGGGGGGACCCCGAGCTGGGCGAGCTGCTGCGCGTCGCGGCCGAGGTGCCGGCGCTGCGGTCGGTCGTGGACGCGGGGGACGCGGCGTTCCTGGCGCCGGGCCGGATGCCGGAGCGGATCCGGGAGGCGTGCCGGGCGTCCGGGCAGCCGGTGCCCGGGTCCCCCGCCGAGATCACGCGCTGCATCCTCGACTCCCTGGCCCTCGCCCATCGCCGGGCCGTCGAGGACGCCCAGCGGCTCGCCGACCATCCGGTCGACGTCGTGCACATCGTGGGCGGCGGAGCACGGAACGCGCTGCTGTGCCAGCTGACCGCCGACGCCTGCGGGCTGCCGGTGGTGGCCGGGCCGGCCGAGGCGGCGGCGCTGGGCAACGTGCTCGTGCAGGCGCGGGCCCACGGGCTCGCCGGCGACCGTACCGAGATGCGCGAACTGCTCACCCGTACCCAGCCGTTGACCCGGTACGAGCCGCAGGGCGAGACCGCCGCCTGGCGTGCCGCGCAGGCCCGGCTCGCCGGAGGGTGACCGGGGGCTGCCGTGGCCCCTTCCCCGGCACTACTCTGCACTCATCCGATGATCGACCCCAAGGAGCCGCGATGCGTGTCGCTCTGTTCCTGACCTGTGTCAACGACACGCTCTATCCGGACACCGGCCGTGCCGTGGTGAAACTGCTGACCAGGCTGGGCGTCGAGGTCGACTTCCCGTTGGCGCAGACCTGCTGCGGGCAGGCGCACTACAACACCGGGTATCGGCACGAGGCCGAGCCGCTCGCCCGGCATTTCTCCGATGTATTCGGGGAGTACGAGGCGATCGTGACGCCCTCCGGATCGTGCGGGGCGATGGTGCGGGAGCTGTATCCGCGGATGGGCGAGCGGGCGCGGGCGGAGGGGCGTGGGGACAGCCTCGCGGCCACGCTCGCGCCGGTCGTGCCGAAGACGTACGAGCTCACCGAATTCCTGGTGGACGTGCTCGGCGTGACGGACGTGGGGGCCTACTACCCGCACACCGTCACCTACCACCCCACCTGCCACGGCCTGCGCAGTCTGGGCCTTGGCGACCGGCCGCGCCGACTGCTCCAGGCCGTCAAGGGGCTGGAGTTGAAGGAGCTGCCGGGCGCCGACGAGTGCTGTGGCTTCGGCGGCACCTTCGCCCTCAAGAACCCCGATGTCTCGGCGGCGATGGGTGCCGACAAGGTCCGCAACGCCGAGTCGACCGGCGCCGAGGTGCTGTGCGCCGCCGACAACTCCTGTCTGATGCACATCGGCGGCACGATGACCCGGCTCAGCACGGCCATGCGGCCGGTGCACATCGCGGAGATCCTGGCGAGCACGGAAGAGGAGCCGACGGCATGAGCGGGACGTTCGTGGGGATGCCCGCCTTCCCGGAGGCGGCGCGAGAGGCCGTGCACAACCAGACCCTGCGCGGCAATCTGCGCCACGCCACGCACACGATCCGCGCCAAGCGGGCCAAGGCCGTGGCGGAGGTGTCGGACTGGGCGGCGCTGCGGGAGGCCGGCAAGCAGATCAAGGACCACACACTCCGCCATCTCGACCGGTATCTCGTGCAGTTGGAGGAGTCGGTCACCGCGGCGGGCGGCATCGTCCACTGGGCCGCCGACGCCGACGAGGCCAACCGGATCGTCACTCAACTGGTCAAGGAGACCGGCGAGTCGGAGGTCGTCAAGGTCAAGTCGATGGCCACGCAGGAGATCGGCCTCAACGAAGCCCTCGAAGCCGAGGGCATCCACGCCTACGAGACCGATCTCGCCGAGCTCATCGTGCAGTTGGGCAAGGACCGGCCCTCGCACATCCTCGTCCCGGCGATCCACCGCAACCGTGGCGAGATCCGGGACATCTTCGTACGCGAGATGAGCGAGTGGGGGCGTCCCGCACCCGAGGGCCTCACCGACACGCCCGCCGAACTCGCCGAGGCGGCGCGCCTGCACCTGCGGGAGAAGTTCCTGCGCGCCAAGGTCGGCATCTCCGGTGCCAACTTCATGGTCGCCGAGACCGGCACGCTGGTCGTGGTCGAATCGGAGGGCAACGGCCGGATGTGCCTCACCCTCCCGGAGACCCTGATCTCGGTCGTCGGCATCGAGAAGATCGTGCCGACCTGGCGGGACCTGGAGGTGTTCCTCCAGACACTCCCCCGCTCGTCGACGGCCGAGCGCATGAACCCGTACACGTCGATGTGGACGGGCACGACGGACTCCGAGACCGCCGACGGCCCGCAGACCTTCCACCTGGTCCTGCTGGACAACGGCCGCACCGACACGCTCGCCGACGAGGTCGGACGCCAGGCCCTGCGCTGCATCCGCTGCTCGGCGTGTCTCAACGTCTGCCCGGTGTACGAGCGGGCCGGCGGCCACGCCTACGGCTCGGTGTACCCGGGCCCGATCGGCGCCATCCTCAGCCCCCAACTCCGGGGCACGGCAAGCGAGATCGACGCCTCGCTCCCGTACGCGTCGTCGCTGTGCGGCGCCTGCTACGAGGTGTGCCCGGTCGCCATCGACATCCCCGAGGTGCTGGTGCATCTGCGGGAACGGGTCGTCGAGGGCGGCCAGGTGACGCGGGAGGGCAACAAGGTGGTGCTGAAACCCGCGAAGGGCCACGCCGCCGAGCGGGCGGCCATGCGGGCGGCACGCTGGGCGTTCAGCCACCCGGGTGCGCTTCGCACGGGCCAGCGGGCCGCCTCCCGCACCCGCCGCCTCCATCCACGGACCTTGCCCGGCCCCGGCAAGGCGTGGAGCGCGACACGGGACCTGCCGGCGGTGCCCGCCGAGCCGTTCCGTGACTGGTGGCAGCGCACGCAGGGCGGAAAGGACGGAAGCAAGTGAGCAGCAGGGAACGGATCCTGGGCCGGGTGCGGCGCGCATTGGCGGACGTAGAACAGGACGACACGCCCTACGAGCAGGCCGTTGAGCGTTCCTATCTGGACGAGCACGGGGCCCGGAGTGTCGCGGAGACGGTGGATCTGCTCGCCGAGAACCTGGCGGACTACCGGGCGATCGTTCACCGCACGGACGCCGAGGAGCTGCCGTATCTGATCATGCGGCTGCTGGCCCAGCGCGGCCCGCAGTACGTCCTCGTTCCGCCAAGTCTGCCGCCCGAGTGGATGTCGGCCGCGGACCCCACCCGGGTCCACGACCGCGCCGTGAGCACTGCGCACGAGCTGGACAAGGTGGCGAGCGTGGTCACGGGCTGCGCGCTCGCGATCGCCGAGACCGGCACGATCGTCCTCGACGGCTCCCCGGACCAGGGCCGCCGCCGGATCACGCTCGTCCCCGACCACCACATCTGCGTCGTACGCGTCCCCGACCAGGTCGTCTCCTCGGTCCCCCAGGCCCTCCCCAGGCTGGACCCGACACGCCCGCTGACCTGGATCTCCGGCCCCTCGGCGACCAGCGACATCGAACTGGACCGGGTCGAGGGGGTGCATGGACCCCGCACCCTGGAGGTGGTGCTGGTGAGCGGGGAGTGAGGGGTGATGATGGTGAACCGGCTGATCGAGCCGACGTCCGGCCGGATCTTCGTGAACGGCGAGGACATCGCCCGGGTCGACCCGGTGCGGCTGGGCCGCCGTATCGGGTATGCCCCTCACGCTTCCTCGGCGTGCTGACCCCGGCGAAGCTGCACGAGGCCCTGCGCCGGTCGGTGGACGCGCGCGGCGTGTCGCGCGACCAGGTGCCGTTCGACTCGGTGGCGGACGCCTGACGTTCCGCCGGATCAGCAGTACGTCATCGGGCAGCCGCGCCGGATCGAGTGCTGGGCCGCACGCAGATACATCGCCACGTAGAAGGCGGTGTCCAGGTCCTGGCTCCATGGTCCGGGCCGGACGGCGGCCGTTTCCTTCACGTCCCCGTCCAGGAACCACATCGTGAGGTCCAGGTTGTCGCTGGTCGCCGGTATCTCGTCGACCGGCAGGCGGATGGCCACCGCCAACTTCTCCGCGACCGCGAGCAGTTGGGGTGCTCCGACCACCGTGGTCGAGTCCGTGTACGCGGACTCGACGGGCAGCTCGATCGAGTCATCGAGCGAGAACGGCACCAGCAGAGACCAGTCGAGGAGAGTCTCGAATTCCTCCGGCGACAGATGCGTCCTGCACAGCGCGCTCAGTCCGTCCATCGAGGGGACCAGCTTCTCCTCGAAGCTCATCCCGGAGCCGCGGACAAGATCCGTCTCCTCTGGCACGGAGTCGTACGACGGCAGTCCGCGCCGCCCCAACTCCTCGTTCAACGCCGCCGCGAGATCTCCGTATCCGTCCTCGCCCTCAACGGACCAATCCTGCGCACCCACACTGACCAGATACATCCCCATGCCCACAACGTACCGAGCCCGACTGACAATCCCCCGGCCTCACTTCAACAGCCCCTTGTCCTCCAGATAGGTCCGAGCCACGTCCGACGCCAACCGGCGCCAGCTGCGAGCGTGGCCGAGAGGCCGTGCAGGGGCAGGAGCAGCGAGAACATGGCCAGGGACGGGATCGTGTAGAGGATCGTCGTGACGGCGAGGGCGGGTCCGGCCGCCCAGCCCCAGCGGCGGGCGACGATCGCCAGCGGGAGGGCGATGGCCAGACCGATGAGGGCCTAGACCACGGTCAGTTACAGATGATGGACGGCCGCGTCGAGGAGGATCTGGCGGCGGGTGCTCAGATACTCACCGCAGATCCACTCGTTGCGCGCGAGGCAGTCGTCCGGAGGCGCGGTCACCCGTCCATTGCATCGGGCTGAGCAGAGGGTCGGCTCGTTGTGGTGACCCGTACGGCGGTCCTGTTCGGCACCGTGGCGTGGCTCGCGGCGATCATCCCTCGCTACTTGACTCCGGCCGCGTCCAGCAGCGCTGTCACGGTCGCCGTCGTGAGCCCGTCCAGCGTCTCGACCTTGGCGCCGGCACGGGCGCTCGCGCCGTCGAAGACCAGCATCAGCTGGCGGGCGAGGAAGTCGGCATCGCGTGCGCCGCCGAGCTCGGCCTGCGCGCGGAAGGCCTCCTTCAGCCGCCGCTTGGCCTCTTGGGCGACCACGCTCGCCGGGTGCTCCGGGTCCTTCAGCTCGACCAGCGCGGCGAGAAAGGGGCAGCCCCGGTACTCGGGCTCGGTCGAGCTCCGCTCCAGCTGCCGGAAGACGTACAGGATGGCCTCGCGCGGCGTGTCGGCGTCGTCCGGGCCTGGAGTCAGCCGCGCCGCGTATCCGGGGGCGCGGCGCTCCAGGCTCGCCGCGAGGACCTCGTCCTTACTCGCGAACAACTGGTACATGGACCGCTTCGAGACGCCGGCCGTCCGGCACAGCGCCTCGACGCCGATGGAGACGCCGTCGCGGTAGAAGAGCTCGGCGGCCGCGTCGAGCAGCCGGTCTCTCGTGGACGCCTTGTCTGTCGTGGCCATGGAGTCGAGGTTACCGCGCCCCGGCAGGCGAGGAAACCGATCGGTCTACCGGCGGGGTCCTGGTTCGACCCGCGTGACACAGCTAATGAACAAGCGCTTAGATAGTGTCTCCGCACCCTGCCGAGCTGGAGGCCCCGTTGCTGTTCACATCCGTCGACGACGTCTCCGCACGCCTCGCCGCGACGGGCTATCTGGCGTCACCCGCGGTCGCCACGACCGTGTTCCTCGCCGACCGCCTCGGCAAGCCGCTCCTCGTGGAGGGCCCCGCCGGCGTAGGCAAGACGGAACTCGCCAAGGCCGTCGCCCAGGTCGCCGACGCGCGGCTCATACGCCTGCAGTGCTACGAAGGCGTCGACGAGTCCCGGGCGCTGTACGAGTGGAACCACGCCAAACAGCTGCTGCGCATCAGCGCGGGACGCGACGAGACGTGGGACGAGACGCGCACGGACATCTTCAGCGAGGAGTTCCTGCTCCCGCGCCCGCTGCTGACGGCCATCCGCGGGGACGACCCGAAGGTGCTCCTGATCGACGAGACCGACAAGGCGGACGTCGAGGTGGAGGGCCTGCTGCTCGAAGTGCTCTCCGACTTCCAGGTCACCGTCCCGGAGTTGGGTACGGTCGCGGCGAGGCGCCGCCCCTTCGTCGTCCTCACCTCGAACGCGAGCCGTGAACTGTCCGAGGCCCTCCGCCGCCGCTGCCTCTTCCTGCACATCGGCTTCCCGGACGAGGAGTTGGAGCGCCGGATCGTACGGCTGAAGGTGCCGGAACTCGGCGCGGCGCTGACCGAGTCCGTGGTCCGGGTGGTCGGTGCGCTGCGGGAGATGGATCTGCGGAAGGTGCCGTCGGTCGCCGAGACCATCGACTGGGCGCGCACCCTGCTCGCGCTCGGCGCGGACACGCTGGACGAGACGGTCGTACGGGACAGTCTGGGCGTGGTCCTCAAGCATCAGGACGATGTCCTCAAGGCGGCGGCCAAGCTCGATCTGGACGCCCTGTGACGACGCCGACGGGTGTCGCTGAGCGACTGACGGGGCTGGTCGGGGCGTTGCGCGGGCACGGCGTGCGGATCGGGACCGGGGAGACCGTGGACGCGGCCCAGGCGATGGCGGCCCTCGGGCTGGCCGACCGCGAGCTGCTGCGGGAGGGGCTGGCGGCGACGCTGCTGCACAGTACGGGTCAACGGGTGGTGTTCGACCCGGTCTTCGACCTGTACTTTCCCCGCGGGGTCGGGGCGCCCGAGGGGGATCCGGCGGACCGGGACGACTTGCGCGACCGGCTGGCCGCCGCGCTCGCCGCCAACGACGCCGCGTTGATGGCCCGGTTGGCGGTGGAGGCGGTCGACGGGTTCGGCGGATACGGTTCCTCGCCGGCGTCGGACGGCTGGTCGTCGTATCAGACGCTGGACCGGATTCGCCCGCAGACGTTGCTGGCCCGTGTCCGGGCCGAAGTCCGGGCGCGGGACGGGGAGTCGGGCTTCGCGGACCGGCTCCTGGACGACGAGATCCGGCAGCGCATCGAGGCGTTCCGGCGGCTGGTCGCCACGGAGGCGCGGCGCCGGGTCGCCGAGCGGCGCGGCACCGAGGAGATCGCCCGGCGGGCGGTGGGCCCGAGCGCCGACCGGGTCGACTTCCTGTTCGCGGGACGGGAGCAACTGGCCGAGCTGCGCAGGACGGTTCAGCCGCTCGCCCGGAAGCTCGCCACCCGGCTGGCGGCGCGTCGGCGCCGGGCCTCGCGCGGCACGATCGATCTGCGGCGGACCCTGCGCGGCTCGCTGTCGACGGGCGGGGTGCCGATGCGTCCCGTGCTGCGCCGACGCCGCCCGGTCCGGCCCGAACTGGTGCTGCTGTGCGATGTGTCGGGCTCGGTGTCCGGCTTCTCCGACTTCACGATGCTGTTGGTGCAGGCGCTGCACGACCAGTTCAGCAAGGTGCGGGTGTTCGCCTTCGTCAACCGGATCGACGAGGTGACGGGGCTGTTGGTGCACGGCGCGGCCGACGCGGCGGGGCTCGGCGCCCGTATCCAGGCGGAGGCCAAGCTCACCGGGTGGCACGGCAGCAGCGACTACGGCGTTCCGCTGGGCGAGTTCGCGGAGCGGTACGGCGACGCGGTCGGCCCGCGCACGACGGTGTTCGTCCTCGGGGACGCCCGGACGAACATGAGCGACCCGAACCTGATGGCCGTCCGGCACATCGCCGAACGGGCCCGCCGCGTCTACTGGTTGAACCCCGAGCAGCGCTCCCGGTGGGGCACCGGCGACTCGGCCGCGCCCGACTACGCCGAACTCGTGGAGATGCACGAGTGCCGCAACGTCCAGCAGCTGAGCACCCTGATCGCCAAGCTGCTGCCGGTCTAGGGCGATCCTAGGACGCCAACTGCGGGTACAGCGCCGACAGATCGGCGGACAGCCCCGCCTTGACCTGGCGGGTCAGGTCGTCGGCCAGGACCTCGAAGGCGCCCGCCTCGATTCCGTCCAGGGCCTGCGTCGCCACAGCCTCGGGTGTGGACTTGGGCGCGTCGATCTTCGCGGCCATGTCCGTGTCGACGTAGCCGACATGGAGTCCGGTGACCTCGATTCCGCGCGGCTTCAGGTCGAGGCGCAGGGAGTTGGTCTGGGACCAGAAGGCCGCCTTGGAGGCGCTGTAGGAGCCGGCGAGGCCGACCCAGGACAGCACCGAGTGGACGTTGAGGATGTGGCCGCCGCCGTTGCGCTCGATGACCGGAACGAAGGCGCGGGTGACCAGGAGCGGGCCGTAGAAGTTGGTCTCGAACTCACGCCGGACGTCGTCGACGGGCGAGTCCAGGAAGTTCGCGTTCACGGACGCGCCCGCGTTGTTGATCAGGAGGGTGACGTCCTGGGCCTGCTCGGCGGCGGCCGCGACGGACGCGGGGTCACTCACTTCCAGGGCCAGCGGCACCGCGTCGGGGTGCGTGACGGTCCGCGGGTCGCGGGCGGTGGCGTACACCTTCTTCGCGCCCCGCTCGTACAGGGCCGTCACCAGCGCCCGGCCGATGCCGCGACTGCCGCCGGTGACCAGGGCGACGGAACCTTCGATGGTGGTCATGGGAGTCTCCAGGAGCAGAGAGGAAACCGATCGGTTTACCGGTCGGCCCCTGCAGCGTAAACCGATCGGTTTCCCGAGGCAAGGGCAACCCTTAGGGCACCCCTAGGGTCTGTCCCCGATTCCCGTCCGGAGGGCGCTCCCCTACGCTCGAAATGACGGAGGGGATCCGATGAAGGCTGTCGTTCAGGACCGGTACGGCTCGGCGGACGTACTGGAGATCAGGGAAGTCGACAAGCCCGTGCCCGCGGAGAACGAGGTGCTCGTGCGAGTGCACGCGGCGGCGGTCAACGCCTACGACTGGCATTTCATGCACGGCGATCCGTACTTCGCGCGCCTGTCGATGGGGCTCAACGGGCCGAAGATGAGGATCCGTGGCCGGGACTTCGCCGGCCGGGTGGAAGCCGTCGGCAGCGGCGTCAAGGAACTCCACCCCGGCGACGAGGTGTTCGGCGAAGCGGACGGCTCGTTCGCGGAGTACGTGTGCGCCGCCACCCACGAGGTGGCCCCGAAACCTGCCGGCCTCAGCTTCGAGCAGGCGGCCGCGATGCCGCTGGCGGGGAACACCGCTCTCATAGGTCTGCGCGACGTCGCCGACGTCAAGGCCGGCCAACGGATTCTGATCAACGGCGCGTCGGGCGGCGTCGGCACGTTCGCCGTACAGATAGCCAAGGCGTACGGCCTGGAAGTCACCGGTGTGTGCCGGACGAGGAACGTGGACCTGGTCCGGTCGCTCGGCGCGGACCACGTCGTCGACTACACCGAGGAGGACTTCACCCGGAGCCGACAGCGCTACGACGTCGTACTCGACCTTGTGGGGAACCACTCGCTCGCCGCGTTCCGACGCGTGCTGACGCCCACCGGAACACTCGTGCTGTCCGGCGGGGGCCTGTACGAGGGTGGCAGCGTGTTCGGGCCGATGGGCCTCCTCATCAAGGGGCGACTGCTGGCCCCTCTCGTCCGGCACCGGGTGGCCTGGCTCCCCGCGAAGGCCGACAAGGAAAACTTCAAGGTACTGTGCGAGTTGGCCGAGTCCGGGAAGGTCACCCCGGTCATCGACCGTACCTACCCGCTCGCCGAGGCACCCGAGGCGATCCGGTACCTGGTGGTGGAACACGCGCGAGCCAAGGTGGTCATCACCGTGTGAGGTACGCCCGCAGCGGTCGCGCAACTACGCGTACGACAACGGCCGTCCGCACCCAAACGGTGACGGACGACCGTGCGCGCCCGACTACTCCTTCGCCTTCGCGTACTCCTGGGCCATGGCTCCCGCGAAGTCGTAGACGACGACCTGTTCGTCGCCCACGACCCATGCGTCGTGTCCGGGCGGGCAGACGAAGACGTCGCCGGGTCCGACCTCACCCTCGCCGCCGTCGTCCATGCGGATGTGCATCCGCCCCCGGACCACGTAGCCGTTGTGGTGGATCTCGCAGCTCTTCGTACCCGCGATCGGGGCCACGGACTCGGACCAGCGCCAGCCGGGCTCGAAGGTGCCCACGGCGAAGTCGAGTCCGCTGAGGTGGACGGCTTCGAGGTGACCGCGGGGGAAATCGCGCCGCTCGTCCGGCTTGTCGACAGGCTTTATCTCCAGCATGACGGCTTCCTCCCTTCCGGCCGTGCTCCGCACGGCCAGGGCCGGTCTCCATATGTCGGCAGCCACGAGCGGCCCCGGCGGCGGCCAGGCCCCACCTCTTCATCGTCCGCCTGTCCACCCGGGGGCGCCAATCGGGGGACAGTGTCGCTCTCAGGCGCCGTCTCCGCAGAGCTGGGCGAACCGGTCGGCGTCGATGTTGCCGCCGGAGACGATCACGCCGATGCGGCCCGGGAGGCGGCCCGCACGCCCAGCGAGCAGTGCGGCGAGCGGTGTGGCGCCGCTGGGCTCGACGACAATCTTCAGCCGCTCGAAGGCGAACCGCATCGCCTCGCGGATCTCGTCGTCGGTGACCAGGGCGATGTCGTCGACCAGTCGCTGGTTGAGGGAGAAGGTGAGTTCGCCGGGGATGTTCAGGGCCTGCCCGTCGGCGATGGTGCGCGGCACGGGGACGGAGATCCGCCTCCCGGCCTCCAGCGACCGCTTGGTGTCGTCCCCCGCCTCGGGCTCGACGCCGATCACGCGGACGGCCGGATACAGCCCCTTCGCGGCCGTGGCACTGCCGGCGATCAGCCCACCCCCACCGACCGGGGTGATGAGCGCGTCCAACTCTCCGACTTCCTCGACGAGTTCGAGGGCGGCGGTGCCCTGTCCGGCGATGACGTGGGGGTGTTCGTAGGGCGGGATGAGCGCGAGCCCCCGTTCGGCGGCGAGAGCCTCCGTGATGGCGACCCGGTCGCCGGTGTAGCGGTCGTAGGTGACGATCTCGGCGCCGTATCCGGCGGTGGCGTCCCGCTTCGAGCGCGGGGCGTCCTCGGGCATGACGATGACCGCGGTGGTGCCGAGTTCCCGGGCGGCCAGGGCGACGGCCTGCGCGTGGTTGCCCGAGGAGTAGGCGGCGATGCCCCGGGCCAGTTGCTCCGGGGTCAGCCGGGAGGCCGCGTTGTAGGCGCCGCGGAACTTGAAGGCGCCGATCCGCTGGAAGTTCTCGCACTTGAGGAAGACCTCGGCGCCGACCAGCGCGTCGAGGGTCCGCGAGCGCAGCACCGGGGTGCGGTGGGCCACGCCCTTGATCCGCCGGGCGGCGTCGCGGACGTCGTCCAGGGTGACCGGCGGGGTGGTGGTCGTCATGCGTGCCCTCCATGGGAGACGGTGCCGGGGTTGGTGTCGGGATCGGTGTCGGTGTCGGACTTCGGTTCGGAGGCGGCTCGGGCCTGGGAGAGGTAGCTGTAGGCCGAGGCACGGGAGATACCGAGGCGGGCGGCGACCTGTTCGATCGCCCGGCGTACGGCGAAGACCCCGCGCTCGTCGAGGCCGCGGAAAAGCGCGATGCGCTCGGTCCGGTCGAGCTCCGCCCAGGCCCGGTTCTGCCGGAGTTGGTGGGCGTCGAGGATGGCGTCGACGACCGAGTCGATGTCATTGCCGAAGGTCGTGACCGGAGCCGCCCCACCGATCCCGCCGATCCCCGCGATCTCGCCGAGCAGCGCGTGGGCCTGGTTGACCGCGGTGACGTCCAGATTGACGCAGAGCGCACCGAACACCGCGCCCGAGGAGTCCCGCAACACCATCGTGGACGACTTGACCAGCCTGCCGCCCCGCGTCCGCGTGACGTAGTTCAACTCGTCCCCCGCCTCGTCGCCCCGCGCGAGCATCCGCATCCCGATCTCACTCATCGCCCCGCCCACCTCCCGCCCGGTCACGGAACCGGCGATCGCGACAACTGACTGTTCCGGCCGCCGGTAGTCGTGCAGGACGACCTCACAGACCGGCCCGAAGGTCGCGACGATTCCGTCGATGACGGGCGCGAGCGCGGTAAAGATCGCGTCCTGCTCCGCGTCAAGGGTCGGTTTGGCCACCATCGGACACTCCCAGTCTCTCGCCCCCGACCACAGAGAATAGACCATCAGTCCAATGCTTGTACTGAGAGTCCAATGACCGAACAAGCCGAGCCACTCGGAACGAAGCCCATGGGCCGGAAATTCACGTGCGGATCAGGAATCCGGTTGACAGGCTGGGATAATGAGCGACCAGCACGACGACACCCCCGGCACCTCCCCCGCTGCCCAGCCGGCGGAGTGGACAACCACCCCCATCACCGCGGAACTCCTGCGCGGCGCCCTGGACTTGGAGCGCACCGAGCATGGGCTGCTGCCGCACCGGCTGCCCGCCAGGGCCCGCGCCCAGTGCTCCGACGGGCAGTTGGCCATGGCGGAGGCCCAACCCTCGGGTGTGCGGCTGGCGTTCCGTACCCGGGCCACCGTGATCGAGCTGGACACTCTTCCCACCAAGACGGCCTATGTGGGCGCCCCGCCGCGTCCCGACGGCGTGTACGACCTGCTCGTCGACGGCAGCCTGGCCGGCCAGGCCATTGCGAGCGGCGGCAACGTACTGACCATCGACATGGCCACCGGCTCCGCCGAGACGCGGCCAGGCCCGGTCGGCACCATCCGGTTCCCGGATCTGCCCGGTCGGATGAAGGACGTCGAGATCTGGCTGCCGTACAACGAGATCACCCAGCTGGTCGCCCTGCGCACCGACGCCCCCGTCGAGGGTGCGCCGCGCGGGGACCGCAAGGTGTGGCTGCATCACGGCAGTTCGATCAGTCACGGTTCCAACGCCGCGAGTGGCAGCACGACTTGGCCCGCGCTCGCCGCCTCCCTCGGTGGCGTCGAACTGATCAACCTGGGCCTGGGCGGCAGTGCTCTGCTCGACCCGTTCACGGCACGCGCCCTGCGCGACACCGCCGCCGACCTGATCAGCGTCAAGCTCGGCATCAACGTGGTCAACACCGATGTGATGCGGCTGCGCGCCTTCACCCCGGCCGTCCACGGCTTCCTCGACACCATCCGCGAGGGACACCCCACCACGCCACTGCTGGTCGTCTCCCCCATCCTGTGTCCCATCCACGAGGACACACCCGGCCCCAGCGTCGCGGACTTCAGCAAACTCAGCGAAGGAAAGCTGGAGTTCCGGGCGGCGGGCGACCCCGCCGACCGCGCCGCCGGGAAGCTCACGCTCAACGTCATCCGGGACGAGCTCTCCCGCATCGTGAAGCAGCGAGTGGCCGAAGACCCCCACCTGTACTACCTCGACGGCCGCGACATCTACGGCGACGCGGACTTCGCCGAGCTACCCCTCCCCGACCAGCTCCACCCGGACGCCGCCACCCACCGCCGCATGGGCGAACGCTTCGCCGGGCTAGCCTTCCACGCCGACGGCCCGTTCGCCAACGCAAGGGCCCAGCGTCGCGCCTGAGTCGCCCGCACCCAGTCAGCGAACCCTTCCCCGCGGCTTCAGCGGCACCGGCGGCAGTTCCGGCGCCGGCAGCGGAGCGCCGTCGTACCCCTTGACCTCGCCGAAGCGCGATGCGAGCCGGTCGAAGGCGGCGTCGATCTCGTCGGCCCGGATTGGGCGCTCATGCACTGTTTACGGATGGAGGAACCTACGAATCTGAGAATCCGCTGAGTATTCGGCGCTCACATCCGTATCTGAGGACGCGCTTGACCCATGCCGGAAGTCCTGCCGGCTCCGGCGATGTCCTTGAGAGGCCTGATGAGACGCAACACGCGAAAGAGATCGACGACTGCCCGCCGGGCGGTAGGCGCGGCGGCCGCACTGGCCATCGGGGCCGGTGGACTGGTGGCGGTCAACATCTACGCCTCGGCCGACGAAACCGGTGCGTCGAAGGGCCCTGCCCAGAACCAGGTGCTCGCGGCCGGCACGTCCACCATCGACTGCCCCGACGTCGGCCAGCAGTTGACATCCGTGCCCGCCCAGGCGAAGGCCCAGGTCGACAAGGAACTGGCACTCCTCGACAAGCAGATCTCCGAGGCATACCAGCGCCTTTCCACCTCCCAGCAGGCGATCGCACAGGACCCCAACTTCGCCCAGAACGCGATCGTGGGTCCGCTGAAGGACAAGCGGAAGGCGACGATCGACCGGATCGCCACCGCCATCGGCCGTGTGGCAGCCAAGCCGCAGGGCCTTGACGCCTTGGCGGCCTGCACGCTCAAAGCCACCGGCAACCAGCCCACCGCCGGCCAGCCCACCGCCAGCCCGAGTGGCAACAACACCAATGCCGGCACGACCGGCAATGGGCCCGTCGCCACCGACTTCGTGGACATCACCAAGGTGAAGTCCAATGTGAGCACGCCGGCCAAGTCGGCGAAGGCTTCGAGGGGTGTCTTCGTCACCAAGTGCGGGGTGAACGCCAACAAGTTGTACAACAGCGACAACGTCATCGTCGCGCCGGGTGTCACCAACGGCGCACACCACGTGCACGATTACGTCGGCAACCAGGACAACGACGCCTTCTCCAGCGACCAGGACTTCGCCAAGGCCGGGACCAGCTGCAGGAACAAGGGCGACAAGTCGTCCTACTACTGGCCGGTGCTGCGCCTTCAGGACGGCACCACGGAGTTCGACGCCGACAAGCTGGGCGGCGGCGCCGAGGGCAACACGGGCCGGATTCTGACGGCCAAGCAGGCCACCTTGAACTTCGTGGGCAGCCCCCGCGGCAAGGTGGTGGCGATGCCCAAGTTCCTGCGCATCATCACCGGTGATGCCAAAGCCTTCGTCAACGGCACAGCCAACGCCAACGCCTCCTGGAGCTGCACCGGCTTCGAGAACAAGGTGCAGCTGAAGGACAAGTACCCCCTCTGCCCGTCAGGCAGCGACGTGGTGCGCACCTTCAAGTTCCAGAGCTGCTGGGACGGCACGAACATCGACAGCGCCAACCACCGTACACACGTGGCCTTCGCTGACGCGACCGGCAACTGCCCGACCGGCTTCAAGGCCATTCCGCAGTTGGTGCAGCGTCTGGTGTACGACGTGGACGCGCCCAGTATCAAGGACAACGGCAAGACCCGTCCGTTCTTCGCGTTGGACGGCTTCCCCGAACAGCAGCACAAGCCGGTCACCGACCACGGCGACTTCATCAACATCTTCGACGCGAAGCTGATGAACAAGGCGGTCCAGTGCATCAACACCGGACGTAAGTGCAGCTGAGTCCGATTACCGAGAGGTGGGCGTCGTGCTGACGACGCCCACCTCCGCCACGGAGACGGGCGGCCTGACTCTCCGTCCCCGGCGACCCCATCGGCACATCTCAGCCGGTCAGCGAACCCTTCCCCGCGGCTTCAGCGGCACCGGCGGCAGTTCCGGCGCCGGCAGCGGAGCACCGTCGTAGCCCTTGACCTCGCCGAAGCGCGAACCGGTCATCCAGTCCGCACGGGCCTGCTCGATCTCCTCCTGGGTGCGGCCGATCCAGTTCCAGAACATGATGACCTCCTCCTCGAACGGCTCACCGCCCAGGAGCATCAGCCCGGCGTCGGACTCGGCACGCAGGGGCAGTTCGGTGCGGCCGCAGCCGAGGTAGAGCATCGAGCCGGGCAGCACCGGCACGCCGTCGACGTGCGCCTCGCCGGACATGGACAGCACGGCGTACTCGAAGTCCGGGTCCAGCGGCAGGCGTACGTCCGTGCCGCGGGCGAGGGCCAGGTCGGCGCCGACGATCGGGGTGTACGTCGTACCGGGCGAGGTCGCGCCGTCGAGGTCGCCGAGGATGAGGGTGGCCTTGAGACCCGGTGACGTGACGACCGGCAGCTCGGCGTGGTGCTCGAAGAGCGGCGAGGTGTGGCGGTGGGCGTCGGGGAGGGCGACCCACAACTGCGCGCCGTGCAGGAGGCGGGCGTGCGGCTTGGGGCTCTCCTCCGAGTGGCTGATCGCCCGGCCCGAGGTCATGAGGCCCAGCTCGCGCGGGCGGATGGTCTGGAGGCTGCCGGTCGAGTCGCGGTGCAGGACCTCACCCTCGTGCAGCCAGCTCACCGTCTGCAGCCCCATGTGCGGATGGGGTGGCACCTGCATCCCGGGCTCGTCGGCGATGTCGTCGGGGCCGTAGTGATCGACGAAGCACCAGGCACCGACCATGCGGCGGCCCAGGTTGGGCAGCAGTCGGCGGACTTCGGTGGACTCACCGAGCTTGACCCGGCGAGGGCTGAGGAGTTCGCGCACGGGCTCCGCCACCACGAAGCCACGACCGCCGCAGAGGGAAGGAACCGCCTCGCGATCAAGATTGCTCATGGCGCCCAACCTAGTCCCGCGGGCGACGTCGCGTCATTCCATTGTCCTGCCGGCCCCTCCGTCGCCACGCCCCTCCGCAAGGTCCGCGGAAAATAGTAGCCATGTACATAGTAGCCATGTACAGTATCCCTCATGAGTACGACTCCTGAGGGCGCGACGCCCGGTTTCCTGGTCTGGCGCCTGTCCATGAAGTGGCGCGTGGCGGTCGACCGCGCGGTCGCACCGTTGGGACTGACCCATGCGCAGTACGCGCTGGTGGCGTCGCTGTACGGCATGCAGCGCTCCGGACTGCGGCCCAGCCAGCGCCGCCTCGCCGACCACACCGGGCTCGAAGCGCTCTACGTGTCGAAGCTCGCCCGCGCCCTGGAGTCCGCCGGCCTGCTGGAGCGCACCCGGGACCCGCAGGATCCGCGCGCCGTCCAGCTGGCACTCACCGAGCAGGGCCAGGACGTCGTCCGGCGGGCGATCAAGGTCGTCCAGGGACTCCTGGACCAGCTGCTGGAGCCGCTCGGCGGCCTCGGCAGCCCGCGTGCACGGGAGTTCACCCGCGATCTGTCGACTCTGCTCGACGCACCTCTTGATCCGTTCAGTCAGAACAGTGAGCACGAGAAGGAGCAGTCATGACCACCACCGCACCCAAGCTCAACTCCCGCGACCTGGGCCTGGCCCACTACGCCGCACGCGCGGTCCTCGAACGCGTCCTGGCCCGCTACGGCATCAAGTTCCAGCAGATGGTCACCCTCAGGCTCGTCGCCGTCGCCGAGGCCCCGGTCGACCGGGCCGCGCTCGTCGGCGAGGTCGTCGACGCGCTGAAGGCCGACGAGACGGACGTACAGGCGACCGTCGAGGAGCTGACCGGCAAGGGGCTTCTGGAGGCCGAGGCAACACAGGTCCGGATCACGGACTCCGGACGGAAGCTGTACGCCGAGGCCAGCGCGGAGTCGGGCGAGATCTCCGCCCGGGTCTGGGGTGGAATCCCCGAGGAGGACCTCGCCACCGCCGGCCGAGTGCTGGCCCTGGTCACCTCGCGGGCCAACGCGGAGCTGACCGCGCTGAAGTAGTGGAATGTTTAACGACCTCGGGGAGTTGCAGGCGCCGAAGGAGGTCACTCGTGGACACGACGTACTACGACCACGGAACGCCGACGGAGCGCTGGGAGCGCGCGCGGCTGTTCTTCGACGCCAAGGACTACGCCGCCGCGGCGCGCGTGCTGGGCGGGCTGGTTGAGGAGGTGCCGGAGCAGACCGGACCGCGGCTGCTGCTGGCGCGCGCCTACTACCACTCGGCCCAACTGCGGCGCGCCGAGACCGAGTTGCGTGTCATCGTGGAGCGCGACCCGGTGGAGCACTACGCCCGGCTGATGCTGGGGCGCACGCTGGAGCGGCAGGGGCGGCAGGAGGAGGCCGCGCCTCACCTGCGGCTGGCCTCGGCGCTCGCGGGTGACTTCGAACAGCTCTGAGAGACAACTCGAGAAGCAACTGGGGTCCGGTTCCCTCGCGGAACCGGACCCCAGTCACATCCGGGTCAGGAAGCCGCCTTCTCCCCCGCCTTGTCCTCCGCCTTCTCCCCCGGCTTCGCCTTCCGATGGGCGATCTCCCCCAGGACGACGTCCACGACGATGAAGACGGCCAGCGGAATGCCGAGCAGCGGGACGAAGTAGCCGAGTACGGCGATCGCCGCCATCAGCGGGACGAGGATCTGCGGCGGCACCTGCTGCCAGGCGCCACGTGGGATCGACCGGCCGAAGGCGGAGCCGCGGCCTCGCAGCCACCACATCCGGTATCCCCACACGATCAGCAGGATCAGCGAGAGCGCGAGCAGCATCAGGGCGATCTGGTTGACCAGTCCGAAGAGAACGCCGGTGTGCAGATCGATGCCCCAGCGGGTCAGTTTGGCCAGCACCGGATAGTCGGCGAACCGGAGCACGTCGAGGACCTCGCCGGTGGCCGGGTCGACGGAGACCGAGTCCTGCTTCTCGGGCCAGCTGCGCTGTACCTGCTTCACGACGTACGCGGATGACGCGTCGGCGGGCGGGACGATCTCGACAGGATTGCCGAGCCCTTCGGCCCGCGCGGCGGCGAGGATCTTGTCGAGACCGACGCCTTCCTCGGTCGCCGTGTCGCCGCCGGTGGCCGTGGCGCCGTGGCCCGTGTGCTCGCCGCCCGCCGTCGTCGAGATCGACGGGGTGGCCTGGCCGAGCGAGGTCCGCAGTTCGTCGATGTTCGCCCCGGCGTAAGCCGACCAGGTCAGTCCGGTCGCCGACAGGAAGAAGAACCCGGCGGCGGTCCACACGCCCACGGTGCCGTGCAGGCCCAGCGTGCGGCGCCGCCCACTGGTGCCACGCACCTTCCGCAGGGCACGGCGCCGCGAGAACCACAGCACCACGCCACCGCCGGCGATCACCCACAGCCAGCTCGCGGCGAGTTCGCTGTAGAGCCTGCCGTTCTCACCGAGGTGCAGATCGCGATGGAGTTCGTCGATCCAGGTGCGCAGGGGCAGCGCGCCGGTCGAACCGTACTGTTCGAGGGCTCCGCGCACCTTCCCGGTGTACGGGTCGACGAAGACGGCCAGGGTGTGCGTCTCGCCGACGCCCTTGACGCCGGTGAGCATCACCCTGGTGGTCGCGTCGGCCTCCGGGGCGGGACGTACGGCCGCGACGGTGCCCTCGGGGTGGGCCTTGCGGGCCGCGGCCACCTGCTCGGAGATCGGCAGCTCGGTGTCGCCGACGGGGACGGTCAGCTCATGGGCGTACACGATCTTCTCGGCCTGGAACGCGGCGGCGTACAGGAATCCGGTGGTGGCGGCGACGAGGAGGAAGGGGGCGACGAGCAGCCCGGCGTAGAAGTGCAGGCGGAGGACCAGCGGGCGGAGCGGCGCCCATGCGCTGGGGGTGCGGGCCGGGGCGGCGGGTTGCGGGGCCTCGTCCGTGGTGGTCGAGGGAGCGATGGACATCGGCTGGCTTCTCCGTGGGCAGGGGACGGGGGCCTTCCGGCCGTGGTGCTCCAGTAGTCGGGGCGCGGGGTGCCGAGTTCCCGGGAGTTGAAGTGGCGTGCGTCACACATGGGGGCGCGTGGCATCCTGGCGCGATGACAGCCCCCCGTGATCGCGCGCCCCTTGCCGAGCGGGTCGAGGAACTCCTCGCCGCCGACGGCCCGTTGCCCATCGTCGCGGCTGGCGACCCGGTACTGCGGAGCGGCACCGAGCGCTTCGACGGTCAGTTGGAGCCCGCGCTCCTGGCCCGCTTCGTCGAGGCCCTGCGCCTCACGATGCGCGCGGCACCGGGTGTCGGCCTCGCCGCACCCCAGGTGGGCGTGGACCTGCGGATCGCGGTCATCGAGGACCCGGCGCCGGTACCGGACGAGATCCGCCTGGCGCGCGGGCGGGTGCCGCAGCCGTTCCGGGTGCTGGTGAACCCGGCGTACGAACCCGTGGGTACCGGACGGGCCGCCTTCTTCGAGGGCTGCCTGAGCGTGCCGGGCTGGCAGGCGGTGGTGGCACGGCACGCCGAGGTGCGGCTGACGGGCGAGGACGAGTACGGCCATGCCGTGGACGAGGTGTTCACGGGCTGGCCCGCGCGGATCGTGCAGCACGAGACGGACCATCTGGACGGCATGCTCTACCTGGACCGGGCGGAGCTGCGCTCACTGTCCTCGAACGTGGCGATGATGGAGCGCTGGACGCAGACGACGCCCGGTGAGGCCGCGGTGGCGCTGGGCTTTCCGCTGCCGGAGTAGGACAGCCGAAGCGCCCTCGTCATGGTGACCCACGACGAGGGCGCGATCGAGGTGCTACGCCCGGACCGGGTGCCGTTGGTGTGATCAGCCCCGGTAGGCCTCCAGCAGCCGCAGCCACACCTCGCTGATCGTCGGATACGACGGAACCGCGTGCCACAGCCTGCCGATCGGCACCTCGCCGGCGACGGCGATCGTCGCGGAGTGGATCAGCTCGCCTACGCCGGGGCCGACGAAGGTGACGCCGAGGAGGATCTCGCGGTCGAGGTCGACGACCATGCGGGCGCGGCCGCGGTAGCCGTCGGCGTAGAGGTACGCGCCGGCGACACCGCCGAGTTCGACGTCGACGGCGCGGACGCGGTGGCCGGCCTGTTCCGCCTCGGCGAGGGAGAGGCCGACGGCGGCCGCCTCGGGGTCGGTGAAGACGACCTGGGGAACGGCGGCATGGTCGGCCGTGGCGGCGTGCGCGCCCCAGGGATCGGTCTCCAGCAGCGGTACGCCGGACGCGCGGGCGGCTATGGCGGCGCCCGCGATGCGTGCCTGGTACTTGCCCTGGTGGGTGAGGAGGGCGCGGTGGTTGACGTCGCCGACGGCGTACAGCCAGTCGCTGCCCGTCACGCGCAGGCTGTCGTCGACCGGCAGCCAGGCGCCGGGTACGAGGCCGACCGAGTCGAGGCCGATGTCGTCGGTGCGCGGGGCACGCCCGGTGGCGAAGAGGATCTCGTCGGCCTCGATGCGGTCGCCGGCACCGGTGACGGCGACGACCGTGCCGTTCTCCCGGGTCACCGACGTGAGCGAGGTGCCGGTGCGGACGTCCACGCCCGCTTCGGTGAGCGCCTCGGCGACCAGTTCGCCGGCGAAGGGCTCCATGCGGGACAGCAGACCCTTGCCGCGGACCAGCAGCGTGACCTGGGAACCGAGTGCCTGCCAGGCCGTGGCCATCTCGGTGGCGACGACTCCGCCGCCGACCACGATCAGCCGGCCGGGAGCGGCCTTGGCGCTGGTGGCCTCCCGGCTGG
This sequence comes from Streptomyces sp. JLBG701, assembly GCF_058544905.1. Lineage (NCBI taxonomy): Bacteria > Bacillati > Actinomycetota > Actinomycetes > Kitasatosporales > Streptomycetaceae > Streptomyces > Streptomyces sp. JLBG701. The sequence goes on along the minus strand of NZ_CM178588.1, from coordinate 10,272,823 downwards.
TCCACGGCCCTACGTCGGCGAGTGCGGGCAGGTCGGGAAGGACGGCGCGGGTGCCGGTGCAGACGGCGACGGCGTGCCGGGCGCCGAGGACGTGTTGCTCGCCTTCGGGGCCTGTCACCGTCACCGTGCGCGCTCCGGTGAGGCGGCCGTGACCGCGGTAGATGTCGGCGCCGATGCCCTCCAGCCACTGGACCTGGCCGTCGTCCTTCCAGTGCGAGGTCATGTAGTCCCGCTGGGCGAGGACCGCGGCGGTGTCGAGATGGCCCTGCACGAGGTGGGCGAGGCCGGGCACACGGCGGGCGTCGGCGCGGGCGATGACCGGGCGCAGCAGGGCCTTGCTGGGCATACAGGCCCAGTACGAGCACTCGCCGCCGATCAGTTCGCTCTCCACGACCGCGGTGGACAGGCCGGCCGCCCGGGTGCGGTCGGCGACGTTCTCCCCCACGGGCCCGGCCCCGAGCACCACGACGTCGTACGCGATGGTTTCCGTTTCCGTCATGGGGTCAGTCTGGTTGTTGGTGTGCGCTGTGGCCAACCGGGTACGCGCGCGGAATACGCGACGGGCCGGCCGTGTTTGTGCGGACGGATTCGCCCCGCACCAAGAAGTTCGCCCCCACATCGGAAAGAGGGATCGACGTCATGAGCAGCACCGTGGAGCTCACCAAGGAGAACTTCGACCAGATGGTCACGGACAACGAGTTCGTCCTGATCGACTTCTGGGCGGCCTGGTGCGGGCCGTGCCGTCAGTTCGCCCCGGTCTACGAGAAGGCCGCCGAGGAGAACCCGGACCTGGTGTTCGGCAAGGTGGACACCGAGGCGCAGCCGGAACTGGCCCAGGCCTTCGGTATCCAGTCCATCCCGACGCTGATGATCGTCCGCGACCAGGTCGCCGTGTTCGCCCAGCCGGGCGCCCTGCCCGAGGCCGCCCTGACGGACGTCATCGGACAGGCCCGGAAGCTGGACATGGACGAGGTCCGCAAGTCCGTGGCCGCCCAGCAGGCCCAGCAGGGCGAGTAACCCGGTCGCTGCATCGGCGGCTGTGGCGCGTCCCTTCAGGCTCTAGAAGGGGTACGGCGCCACGTCACCGCGCACCGTCGTCCAGCGCACGTCGGTGAAGGCCTCGATGTTGGCCTCGCCGCCGAAGCGGGCGCCGGTGCCGGAGGCGGCGACCCCGCCGAACGGGGCGACCGCCTCGTCGTTCACGGTCTGGTCGTTGATGTGGACGATGCCGGTCGGGATGCGCTCGGCCAGATCGAGTCCGCGGGCGGTGTCGCGGGTGACGATGCCGAGCGAGAGACCGTAGGGCCCGTCGGCGGCCAGGGCAGCCGCTTCGTCGGCGGTGCCGAAGGACCGCACGGGGGCCACGGGGCCGAACACCTCCTCCGCGTACGCGGGGCTCCGGTCGTCTACGTCGGCGAGGACCGTGGGCCGGTAGAAGAGGTTCTCGTGTGTGCCGCCCGCGGCCAGCTTGGCGCCGCGGGCCGTGCTCGACTCGACGAGGCCGTGCACCTTGGCGAGTTGGGACTCGTCGATGATCGGCCCGAGGTGGACCTGCGCGCGGTGCGGGTCGCCGACGGCCAGCGAGTCGGCCTTGGCGGCCAGGCGCTCGACGTACTCCTCGTACAGGGACTGGTGGACCAGGTGGCGGCCTGTCGTCATACAGATCTGGCCCTGGTGGAAGAACGAACCCCAGGCGGCCGTCGAGATCACCGCGTCGATGTCGGCGTCCTCCAGCACGATCAGGGCCGAGTTTCCGCCCAACTCCAGGTGCGCGCGCTTGAGATGGCGTCCGGCGGCCTCGCCGACGGACCGGCCGGCCGCGGTCGACCCGGTGAAGGAGATGACGGGCACCTGCGGGTCGGCGACCAGTGCCTCGCCCACCTGCGGGCCACCCGGCAGCACGTGCAGCAGCCCCTCGGGCAGACCGGCCTCCGCGAAGACAGCGGCGAGCGCGAGTCCGCCACAGACCGCCGTGCGCGGGTCCGGCTTGAGTACGACCGCGTTGCCGAGCGCGAGAGCGGGGGCGACCGAGCGGATGGAGAGGATCAGCGGGGCGTTGAACGGGGCGATGACGCCCACCACGCCCACCGGGATCCGCCGCGTGTACGACAGCCGGGGCGCCTCGGAGGGCAGCACCTGCCCTGCGGGACGGGAGGCGAGGGCGGCGGCCTCGTAGCACTCCTGGGCAGCGACGTGCAGTTCGAAGTCCGCCTTGCCGGGGATGGACCCGGACTCGCGGACGATCCACTCGCGCAGTTCCTCGGCGTGCGCGGCGAACAGGTCGCCGGCCTTGCGAAGCACCCCGGCCCGGACGAAGTGCGGGACGCGGGCCCACTCGGCCTGGACGGTGCGGGCGGCCTGCACGGCCGGGCGGACGTCCTCGGCTGCGGCGAGGACGACGGTGCCGAGCGTGTCGCCGGTGGCGGGCTCGGCGACGGCGTACTCAGGGCCCGACAAGGCGCGGGACTGCCAGGTCTTGGGGTCGAGCAAAGGCATGGCGGCTCTCCGATCGGTCACCGGCGGGACTCATGACGCGAGCCATGTGGCACGAGCCTTGCGGCACGACCCTCATGGCACGAGCGGAAGTCCCGTGTAGTTGGCCGCCAGTTCGGCGGCCGCGTGGCGGGATGCGGTGATCCGGCGCAGCCGTGCGAGCTGCATCCGGTCGTCGAACGCATCCCCGTTTGGTTGAGCGTGCAACATCGTAGTCATGTCGTACGAGAAGCGTGTCGCCTGCCACACGCGTTCCAGACACGACCGCGAGTAGGTGTCGAGGAGTCGCGTGGATCCGGTGCTGTGCAGTTCGGCGAAGGCGCGGGCGAGCACGCGGACGTCGGAGACGGCGAGGTTGAGGCCCTTGGCGCCGGTCGGCGGCACGATGTGGGCGGCGTCCCCGGCGAGCAGCAGTCGGCCGTGGCGCATCGGCTCGTGGACGTAACTGCGCATCGGGGTCACGGACTTGGCGGTGATCGGGCCGGTTTCGAGGGTCCAGTCGGCGTCGATCGCGAAGCGGGCGGCGAGTTCGGCCCAGATGCGGTCGTCGGGCCAGTCGTCGAGATCGGCGTCGTTCGGCACCTGGAGGTACAGGCGGGAGACGGACGGGGAGCGCATGCTGTGCAGGGCGAAGCCGCGCTCACCGCGCGCGTAGATCAACTCCTCGCAGGACGGCGGCACTTCGGCGAGGATCCCGAGCCAGGAGTACGGGTACTCGTGCTCGTACGTCCGGCTCTCGGCGGCCGGGATCGTGTCGCGGGCGATGCCGTGGAAGCCGTCGCAGCCCACCACCCAGTCGCAGGTCAGCGTCTGTTCGCGGCCTTCGTGCACGAACCGTACGACGGGCTCGTCGCTCTCCGGCTTCTCGATGGCGAGGGCCTCCGCCTCGAACAACAGCGGTGGCCCTTCGGCCAGTTGGAGCGCTACGAGGTCCTTCACGATCTCGGTCTGGGCGTAGATGGTGACGGTGCGGCCGCCGGTGAGGACCGGGAAGTCGATGTGGTGCCGTTCGCGGGCGAACCGCAGTTCGATGCCGTGGTGGGTCAGGCCCTCGGCGTCGAGGCGGTCGGCGGCGCCGCACTCATGCAGGGCGTCGACCGTGCCCTGCTCCAGCATTCCGGCGCGCTGGCGCTGCTCGACGTACTCCCGGGTCCTCAGCTCCAGGACGACGCAGTCGATGCCCGTGCGGTGCAGCAGCCGGGCGAGGAGCAGTCCGGCGGGGCCGCCGCCGATGATGCCGACCGTCGCGCGCATGGCACGTCTCCCCTCTTCAGGTGGAGTGTGACTCAGCTGGAGTCGCGGTGCACCACCGTGGCACCGAGAACCTTGTGCGTCTCGGGCGCGACGCCGGGGTTGCGCACCGCCCGGTCGACGAGTTCGGCCAGGTCACGGCCGGACGGCAGGTCGATGTGGACCGTGCTGAGCTGGGGTCGCAGCAGACGGCCGAGCATCAGGTCGTCCGCCCCGATCACGGCCGTGCCCCCCGGAATGTCCACGCCCTCGTCCTGGAGGGCGCGCATCAGCAGCATCGCGTACTCGTCGTTGTACGCGAACACGGCGTCGAGGCCGAGTTCGGGCCAGCGTGCGGCGAGACGGGCGGCGGCCTCCTCCTCGTAGGCGAGGGGCAGCTCGGTCACCGCGGCGTCCGTGCCGTGCAGAGCGCGGCGCACCCCTTCGAGGCGGGGCTTGGCGAAGACCTCCAGACCGGGTTCGCCGGGGACGACGACGCCGATACGGCGCCGACCGCGGGCGTACAGGTGCGCGCCGGCGCTGTGTCCGACGCGTTCGTGGTCCATGAGCAGGGCGTGCGCGCCCTCGACGGTCTCGGTACCGAGGGTGACCACGGCCCGCGCGCCGGAGCGCTTGAGGACCGCCACGCCCTCCGGTCCGAGTCCGGAGCCGGGCACCAGGACGGCGACCGGCCGCAGCTCGGCCCAGGCCCGGGCGGCGTCGTCACCGTAGAGGCCGACGGTGCCGTACTGGACGACGGTGTAGTCGAGGCGGCTCAGCTCCCACTGGAGCTCGTTGATGAACTGGCTGTAGAGAGGACCCACCGGGAAGGTCGGCGCGGGCATCAGCACCATACGGCTGTGTCCGGCGCGCAGACTTCGGGCCGCTGCGTGCGGCACGTACCCGAGTTCCTTGGCTGCCTCGTGGACCCGGCGACGCGTGGGCTCACTGATCCGCACGGCGCTGGTGTTGTTGAGGACGTAGGAGACGGTCGCGCGTGAGACGCCGGCCAGGCGGGCCACATCGGCACTCGTGGGAACGGAGCGCGGTGCGGGCGACGACGGCGGCGCGGGCGTGTTCGGTATCTGCACCATGACGTACGGCATCTTTGCAGAAGCTGTGAGCGAGGCTCCGGGCGGGGGAAGTTCGCGGTGAAGTCCGCAGGGAGAGGGCCCTTTACGAGCTCGTTCGCCACGAAGCCGTTCGTTACGACGGCGTTCACCACGAAGCCGTTCGCCACGAGCACGGTCGCTCCGAACCACCGTCGTAACGAACGCCATCGTAACGAACACGTTCGTCCCGAACTTGTTCGTAGCGAACATGTTCGTTACAGTCGAAACATGACAGCCCGCCCCGACACCCCCCGCAGCCGCCGCGAGCGCCCTGCCAAGCCCGCCCTTTCCAGGGAGGGCATCGTCGCCGCCGCCGTCGAGCTCCTGCGCGCCGAAGGCCTGGAGAAGGTCACCATGCGGCGCCTGGCGCAGGAACTCGACACCGGTCCGGCCTCGCTGTACGTCTACGTCCGCAACACCGCGGAGTTGCACTCGGCCGTCCTGGACGAGTTGCTGGGCACGATCGGGCCGGCCCCGGACAAGGGCTCCTGGCGAGAGCGGCTGGAGCAGGTGTTGACCGCGTACACCGCGATGCTCTTCGAGCACCCGAGCCTCGCCCGCGCCGCGCTGTCGGCCCGGCCGAGCGGCCCGCACTACCTGAACCTGATCGAGACGCTGCTGACCCTGCTCGCCGCAGGGGGCATCCCACCCGCGCAGGCCGCGTGGGGGGTGGACCTGCTGCTCCAGCACGCCACCGCGACGGCCGCCGAACACACCACGCACGACCAGTCCCCCACGGCCCAGCAGGACTGGGACGCCGTGACCCGCGCGCTGCACACCGCGTCCGAGGAAACCCACCCGAACATCGCCACGCTCGTCGGCCAACTGCTGTCGGGAACCCCGGAAGCACGCCTGTCGTGGGGGTTCCAGGCGCTGATCAACGGCATCGAGCGGACGGCCGTACCCGACTGACTTCACTGACTTCACTCAATGCAAGGAGATCCGCCATGACCACCCACATGACCAACCACCAGCCCGTCACCACCCACCACCCCGTCGCCGTCGTCGGCGGCGGCCTCGGCGGTCTCACCCTCGCGCGTGTCCTGCACGTGAACGGCATCGAGGCGGCCGTCTTCGATCTGGACGCCTCGCCCGCCGCCCGCACCCAGGGCGGCATGCTCGACATCCATGACGAGTCGGGGCAGGAGGCCCTGCGCGCGGCGGGTCTGCACGAGGAGTTCCTGGCGCTCATCCATGAGGGCGGCCAGGCGATGCGGATCCTCGACCAGGACGCCGCGGTCCTCATGGAGGAGGCCGACGATGGTGACGGCGGGCGCCCCGAGATCGACCGCGGCGACCTGCGCGACCTCCTTCTCGGCTCGCTCCCGGAGGGGACCGTGCGCTGGGGCGCCAAGGTCACCGGCGCCCGACCGCTGGGCGGCGGCCGGCACGAGGTGAGCCTCGCGGACGGTGCCGCCTTCACCACGGACCTGTTGATCGGCGCCGACGGTGCGTGGTCGCGGATCCGCCCGCTGGTCTCCGATGCCGAGCCCGCGTACACCGGCGTCTCGTTCGCCGAGCTGGACCTGCTGGAGGCCGATGTACGGCACCCCGTGAGCGCCGAGATCGTAGGTGGCGGCATGCTTTTCGCGCTCGGTGCCGGCAGGGGCTTCCTCGCCCACCGCGAGACCGATGGCAGCCTGCATGTGTACGCCGGGCTCGTGGTCGACGAGGGCTGGGTCGACGGCACCGACTTCGGCGACACCGAGGCGGCCAAGGCGTATGTCCTGGAGCACTTCGCCGACTGGGACAAGAGCCTGCTGGCGCTGGTCACCGACGCCGACGGCGATGTGGTGCCCCGGCAGATCCACGCTCTGCCGGTCGGTCACCGCTGGGACCGTGTCCCGGGCGTCACGCTGCTGGGTGACGCCGCCCATCTGATGTCACCGTTCGCGGGCGAGGGCGCCAACCTCGCGATGCTCGACGGCTCCGAACTGGGCCTGGCCCTCGCCGCACACCCGGGCGACATCGAGGCCGCCCTCGCCGCCTACGAGGAGAAGCTCTTCCCGCGCAGCGAGGCCACCGCGGCCGAGTCGGCTCGGATGGGCCTCATGCTGTTCCGCGACGACGCGCCGCAGGGCCTGCTCGACATGTTCGCCGCCCACCACTGAGCGGAACTCACCGGAGCGGCTCGGTACGGGTCACCCGCGCGACCAGGTCCTGCCAGCCCGTCTCCAGCCGCTCCACAGGCAGCCCGCACTGCCTGGTCAGATGATTGATGAGAGCGGGACTGAGCTGCGCGGTCAGTGTGTGGGCGAGGAGTTCGCAGTCGGCGTCCGGGACGGCCTGGCGCAGCAGCATGACGACGTGGCTGTGGCGAACCCTGAGCGGCGGCGAGAAGAAGCGGCGGTCCGGGCTCGCTTCGGCGGCCAGTTGCAGCTCCAGCTCCTCGACGGTCCGGCGCAGTGACGCGAGGCCGAAGGCGTGCAGCCGCTCCACGGGCGACGCTCCCGGCCCCAGCGGCGGCGGGCCGCTGAGGAAAGCGGCCTGGAACTTCGTCTCCGAGTGGTCGAGCAGCGCCGACAGCAGACCGATGCGGTCGCCGAAGCGACGAAAGACGGTCCCTTTTCCCACGCAGGCCGCCGCGGCGACCGCCTCCATCGTGAGGTGCGCCGCGCCGTGCTCCCGCACCAGGCGGGCGGCCGCCTCCAGGAGTCGGGCCCGGTTGCGCGCGGCGTCGGCGCGCAGGCACGGCTCATCAGCAGCGGAGCCGAGTGCGAGCAACTCGGGGCCGTCGAAGGGGTCTTGAGGCATCGGCAAGGGCGGCAGACCGGCGGGCATGAACACAGCGTAAAGCATCGGGAAGAAAGTGGACCGCGGTCCGGTTAGGCTGGTACAACAATAAACGGACCCCGGTCCGGATTGTTAACGCATTGTTTCAGCACCCCAGGAGTTCGCATGTCTGTTCGCATCCTCGCGCTCGTCGGCAGCCTTCGCGCCGGTTCGCACAACCGCCAGCTCGCCGAGGCGGCCGTCAAGTTCGCTCCCGAGGGCACCGACGTGGAGCTGTTCGAGGGCCTCGCCGAGATCCCGTTCTACAACGAGGACATCGACGTCGAGGGCAGTGTCCCGGCCGCCGCGGCCCGCCTGCGGGAGGCCGCCTCCGCCTCCGACGCCTTCCTGTTCTTCTCCCCCGAGTACAACGGCACCATCCCGGCCGTTCTGAAGAACGCGATCGACTGGCTGTCCCGCCCGTTCGGCGCCGGCGCCTTCGGTGGCAAGCCCGTCGCCGTGGTCGGCACCGCGTACGGCCAGTTCGGCGGCGTCTGGGCGCAGGACGAGACCCGCAAGGCCGTGGGCATCGCCGGCGGCAAGGTGATCGAGGACATCAAGCTGTCCATCCCCGGCTCCGTGGTCCGCTTCGCCGAGACCCACCCGGCCGACGACGCCGAGGTCGCCGCCCAGCTGACCGAGGTCGTGGCCCGCCTGCACGGTCACGCCGGCGAGGCCGCTGCCGCCTGACCTGCGCGAACCATCAGGAACGCGAACCATCAGAAAGGGGCCGGAGTCGCTCGGGCGACCCCCGGCCCCTTCCGGCGTCAGTCCGTCGTCAGTCGAGCCCGGCCAGCCGCTCGACGGCCGGCGCCGCGAACCGCTCGATCCACTCCGCCGGCGCGCCCACGCGCGGGGCCAGGATCACGGTGTCGATGCCGAGCTTCGTGTAGCCCGTGATGTCCCGGGTGAAGGCGTCGAGGTCGCCCTCGGTGGCGGGCTCGCCCGTGTAGGCGATCGTCCTGCGGATCCCGTCGTAGTCACGCCCTACGGTGTCGCAGTGGCCGCGCAGGACGTCGAGCTTGTGCCTGATCTCCTCCGGGGACTGGGCGATCAGGTTGCAGGCGTCCGCGTACTGGGCGACCAGGCGAAGGGTCTTCCGCTCCCCGCCACCCCCGATCATGATCTCGGGGTGCGGTGAGCTCACCGGCGGCGGTACGCACAGGGTCTCGGCGAGCCGGTAGTGCTTGCCCTCGAAGGGCCCGTTGTCGTCCGGGTCCCACATCTGCCGGCAGATCCGCAGAGTCTCCTCCAGGCGCTCGAAGCGCTCCGCGACCGGCGGGAACGGCACGCCGAGGCCCTCGTGCTCCCGGTCGTACCAAGCGGCCCCGATGCCGAGGGTGGCCCGGCCGCCGGACACCACGTCCAACGTGGTGGCGATCTTGGCGAGCAGTCCGGGGTGGCGGTACGTCACCCCGGTCACCAGCGCACCGAGCTGGACCGTGGACGTACGGCCCGCGAGGTAGCCCAGGGTCGTGTACGCCTCCAGCATCGGATCCTCGGCGCCGCCGTTGAACTCCATCTGGAAGTAGTGGTCCATGACCGAGATCCAGCTCAGCCCGGCCTCCTCCGCCGCGGCCCCGGCGGCGGCCAGCTCGGCGCCGAGAACGGCACCGCCCCCGGGATGGTCGAACCGGTTGATGTGCACGCCCACCCGCATGTCTGTCTCCGTTCGCCCGAACCCTCCACGTCCCTTGTGACGCTAGATGTTCGAGCGCTCTCGAAGTCAAGTGCGGCCGACGTGCTCCGTCTCCGACTCCTGAGTCCTCGATGCCCGCAGGCTCGTGAACGGCGGCCGATGACGAAGTCGACGGCGACGGCGACGAGGGCGCGTAAACACAGGTTCGCCGCGCTGCCACCCGCCGGACGGCGGGCAGGTTCCGCCGGACGGCGGCACCCGGGTCGGCGTGGGTACGCGGATCATGTGCCTACGAGCCGCCGCGCCCCGCCCAAGGAGCAGCCATGACGCAGATCCCACCCCCGTTCGACCCCGAACTCGCCGCCGCCCTGGAGCTGATCAAGGACGTGATCTCGCCCGGTTTCACGATGGACGAGATCGACGTCATCCGCGAGGGTGCGGGGATTCAGATGCTGGCCGACCTGGACCTCACCATGGGCGGGGTCTTCGACGTCGAGGACCGGGTGGTGGCAGGGCCGGAGGGTGCGCCGGACATCTCGCTGCTGATCTGCCGTCCCGTCGCCCCGGCGACCGAGGGCCCGTTGCCCGTCGTCTATCACGTGCACGGCGGTGGCATGGTCATCGGCAACAACCGGGTGGGGGTGGACGTGCCCCTGGCGTGGGCGCGGGAACTGGACGCGGTCGTGGTCTCCGTGGAGTACCGGCTGGCGCCCGAGCATCCGCACCCGGCTCCGGTCGAGGACGTGTACGCCGGTCTGCTGTGGACGGCGGAGCACGCGGAGGAGATCGGCGGCGACGCCGAGCGGATCGTCATCGCGGGTGCGAGCGCCGGCGGCGGTCTGGCGGCGGGGCTCGCGCTGCTCCTCCGGGACCGCAAGGGACCGCGCCCGGTGGGCCAGGTCCTGATGTGCCCAATGCTGGACGACCGCAACGACACCCCCTCCTCCCACCAGATGGCGGGCCTTGGCGTGTGGGACCGCACCGCCAACGAGACCGGCTGGACCGCCCTGTTGGGCGAGCTCCGGGGCGGCCCCGACGTGCCGACGTATGCGGCGCCGGCCCGTGCGGACGACCTGACGGGGCTGCCCCCGGCCTTCATCGACGTCGGCTCCGCCGAGACCTTCCGGGACGAGGCCGTCGCCTACGCGTCCCGGATCTGGCAGTCCGGTGGGGTGGCGGAACTGCATGTGTGGCCCGGTGGCTTCCATGGTTTCGACGGCTTCGCTCCGCAGGCGGCGCTTTCGCAGTCGGCACGGGCCGCGCATGTGGACTGGCTGCGGAGGCTTCTGGCCGGATAGGCGATCGGGCGGTTCGGAGTTCGGGCGGTGGGCGGCGGTCACCGGTCGGCGGGGCAGTTCATGGCTCGGTCCGCGTGCGGTACGACGGCCGGAGACTTGGAGGCGGGAGCGTCTTCAGGGACGGGCCCCGCGAGACGGCCCCGACAGCAACCGGCACGCACCGCCGCGCAGCCCCAGCCCCAGCCCCAGCCCCACCGGCAAGCGGCACTCCCCCGCCCAGAGATCAGCGGGCCCGCGTCGAGGAGCGCGGCGCGGATCACCGCACAGGCCTCCTCCAAACCGGCCGCATGCCGCACCATGGGCGTATGAAAGAGCTGGCCGGGCGCCTGACCGCGCTGGATCCGGATGCCGGCGCCGCCGTCCGGGTCATCGCCTACTTCGATCGACTGGCCGAGTCCCGGGCCGGTCTGGAGGCGCTGGTGCGCGGGGCCGCCGTACTGGCCGGGGTTCCGGCCCGGTTGGTCGACGGGGACCGGCAGGTGCGTGTTCGGGTCGAGGCCGACGGGGTGCGCCGGGACTCGGAGCTTCCGCCGGATCCGGGCTGGCCGTCCGCCGCGCTCGTCCCGGAGGGCGCCCCGGCCCTGTGGCTCGAGCGGGCCGGGGCCGAGCCGAGTGTGGTCGACGCGGTGATCCTGGAGCGGGCCGCCGGCGCCGTACGGATCGTCCTCGACCGCACCCGTGGCCGGGCTCCCTCCGACGATCCCGCGCTGGTCGAGGCCGTTCTGGACGCCACCGCTCCGGAGCGGGCCCGGCTGCACGCGGCCCGTGGCCTGGGCCTGGATCCGGCCGCACGGGCGCGTGTCCTCGCCCCGCACGACGGACGGCCGCTGCTCGTCCCCGCGGACACCGGACGGACCGGCACGGACGCGGAACTTCCGACCGGCCGGGTCGGCGTCGGCCCTGCCGTCCCCGTGCTCGACCTGCCACGGTCCTGGACCGCCGCACGCACCGCCCTCCGCTTCACCGCCGACGGCACCGCGCAGGACCCCGGCCAACGGGTCGTGTACGCCGACGAGCTCGGCGGCGTCGCCCTCCTCGCCGACCTCGTCGTGCCGGGTGCCGAGCCACCGCCGGACGTGCACGCCGTCGAGGCGGCCGCCGTGAGTACGCCGTGGCTGCTCGCCACGCTCAACGCCGTCGCGTCGACGGCGAGCCTGCGCGCGGCCGCCGCCGAGATCAACGTCCACCACTCCACGCTCCAGGACCGGCTGACGCACGCCGAACATCTTGTGGGCTGGCCGGTGCGCACCCCGCAGGGGCGGCTGAGGCTCCAACTGGCGCTGACGATGCGGCACTTGGCGCGGCCGTAGCCTCCCGGCCTGCGGGCGGGCTCGCGGCCCGCAACCATAAGTTCTCCCCGGCGGCGTTGTTCCAGCGCCGCCGGGCTGAGAGGGTCACCCTGGTGACGACCCAATTGACCGTGACAAAAGCCGAGATGCTGACACCGAGCCTGCGCAGGCTGTGGTTCCACAGCGAGGATCTCTCGGCCTTCGCCGACAGTGTGCACACGGACCGCTACGTCAAGCTCGTGTTTCCCAAGGACGGGGTCAGCTACCCGGAGCCGCTCGACATGCGCGCCCTGCGCCGCGTACTGCCGCCCGAGCAGCTGCCCACCGTCCGCACCTACACCGCACTCTTCCCGGACGTCGCGTCAGGGACGCTGGCCATCGACTTCGTGATCCACGGCGACGAAGGGGTCGCCGGCCCCTGGGCGGCCGCGGCGGCACCGGGCGACCTGCTGCTGGCCAACGGCCCCGGCGGCGGCTACCACCCCGATCTCACCGCCGACTGGCATCTGCTGGTGGGCGACGAGTCCGCCCTCCCGGCGATCACGGCCGCTCTGGAGGTACTGCCCGCCGAGGCGGTGGCCCGGGTCGTGGCCCTGGTCGACTCGCCCACCCACGAAATCACCTTCCGCCTCCCGGACAACGCCGAGGTCGTGTACGTCCATCGCCAGGATGGCGATCCGGACAACGCGCTCGAAACCGCCGTACGGAAGCTGGAGTGGCTGCCCGGCCGGGTGCACGCCTTCGTGCACGGCGAGGCGCACGAGGTCATGCACGGGCTGCGGCCCCATCTGCTCACCGAGCGGGGCCTGTCGCGCGATCAGGTGTCCGTCTCCGGCTACTGGCGGCGCGGGCGTACAGAGGAGGGCTTCCGGGACTGGAAGTCCAAACTGGACGGCGATGAAGGGACCGGGCCGGGCGGCCGGGGCGACGGGAGGAGGGCGCGGTCCTGACCCGGGCGGCGACCGGAGCACGGGCTCCCTCGTCGTTCGCCCAACGCACAAGCGGGCCTTGACAGTTCGCGTCCGACTGGGTTGATTGAAGGACGGATGCGAACGTCCGCGGTGTGCATGTGGGGTGGGGCACATGAGCACGAAGAAGGGCTACACGGCCGGGTTCCAAACGCTCGACGCGCAGGTCACCGACCGGGAGCTACCGGTCAAGGGCGAACTGCCGGGCTGGCTCCAGGGGAGTCTGCTCCGCAACGGCCCGGCCCGTTTCGAGGCGGGAAACGGGGCGGACGGCAAGGCCTTCCGGCACTGGTTCGACGGGCAGGCGATGCTGCATCGCTTCGCCTTCGGCGACGGCCACGTCTCTTACACCAACAGGTTCGTGGACTCGGCCAGCGACCTGGCCGTACGCGAGTCGGGCAGGATCGCGTACCCGGAGTTCGCCACCGACCCCTGCCGCTCCCTCTTCGGCCGATTCTTCAGCGTCTTCAACCGCCGCCCCGTGTCCAACACCAATGTCAGCGTGGGCCGTTTCGGCGAACGGTTCGTGGCCCTCACGGAGACGCCGCTGCCGGTGCAGTTCGATCCCGAGACGCTCGCGACCGCCGGCGTCGTCGGCTACGAGGACGCTCTGGCGGGCCAGCTCACCACCGCCCATCCACACCAGGACCCCGCCACCGGCGACCTGGTGAACTACCTGACGTACTTCGCGCGGCGCAGCGAGTACCGCCTCTACCGGCAGCGGCCGTCGGGCACGAGGCGTGAGCTGGTCGGCCGGTACCCGGTGGACCGCCCCGGGTACATGCACAGTTTCGCCATCACCGGCCGGTACGTCGTCCTGGCCGAATTCCCGCTCACCGTGAACCCGCTGAGCCTGGTCCTGAGCGGCCGTCCGTTCATCGAGAACTACCGCTGGCAGCCCGAGAACGGCACCCGCTTCATCGTCTTCGACCAGCGCGACGGCGGGGTCGTCGGGGTGTACGAGGCCGAGGCGTGCTTCGCGTTCCACCACATCAACGCTTACGAGGAGGAGGGGGCCGACGGGGACCTGGTGCTCGACCTGTGCGCCTACGACGACGCCTCGGTGATCGGCGCCCTCTATCTGGACCGGCTGCGCGCGGGACAGGGCGTCCCGGTCGCCTACCCCACCCGCTTCCGGATCGGTGTGCGCAGCGGGCGCGTCGCCGGCGAACGGCTGGCGGAGGAGTCGATGGACCTGCCGCGCTTCGACTACGCGCGGCACAACGGGCGTGCCTACCGCTTCGCCTACGGAGTGAGCGCCCGCGACGGACGCGACGACGACTTCGTCAACCAGCTCGTCAAGGTCGACATGGTGACCGGCGGGACCCTGACCTGGTGCGAGGAGGACTGCTACCCGGGCGAGCCGGTCTTCGTCCCGGCCCCGGACGCCGACGCCGAGGACGACGGCGTGCTGTTGTCGGTCGTCCTCGACTCCGCGGCGCAGGCCTCGTCCCTGCTGGTGCTGGACGCCCGGACGCTGGAGGTGCTGGCGCGGGCGCAGGCCCCGCACATCGTCCCGCTCGGCTTTCACGGCCTCTTCACGGCGCGTTCCTGACCGCTGCCCGGCACAAGTCACGGTCAACAGGCCCGAGCAGCGGGCATCTTTGGCCAGAACATAACTCAAATCGACAGACCTGGACTTCTGTTGCGCTAATCTCACGCTCATCTGCGCCACGCGAGAGACCGGGAATTCATGCCTGACCACAATCTCAGCCGGTCCAATGCGTTGGCTTACGCGGCTGTCGGCATGGAACCCCCAGCCGAGGTTCCGCTCCGCGGCAGCGACCCCGGACGAGTCGGCCCGTACATCCTGATGTCGGTGCTCGGCAGCGGTGGCATGGGCAGGGTCTACCTGGGCCGCAACGCCCAGGCCGGGGGCGGCCTCGCCGCCGTGAAGGTGATCCGGCCCGAGTACGCGGAGGATCCGCAGTTCCGCAAGCGTTTCGAGCGGGAGGTCGGCGCCCTGGACCGGGTCAAGGGCGCGCACACCGTCGGCCTGTTGGGCAGCGGCAGCGACGGGGACCTGCTGTGGGTGGCCACCGAGTACATACCGGGCCCCACCCTCACCGAGGCCGTCGAGGCGCGCGGGCCGATCGGCGCGGAGGCCGCCTGGCGGCTGGCGGCCGACCTGGGGCGGGCCATCGAAGCCATCTGGCGTGCGGGGATCGTGCACCGGGATCTCAAGCCGTCCAATGTGATCCTGGCGTCCGACGGCGCCCGGGTCATCGACTTCGGCGTCGTTCAGGCCGTCGGCGCCACGCAGATCACCACCACCGGCCAGAACGTGGGCACGCCCGCCTTCATGTCCCCGGAGCAGGTCAGGGGCAAGGAGGTGACGGCCGCGTCCGACGTCTTCTCACTGGCCTCGGCGCTCACCTTCGCCCTGGCGGGCAAGGCGCCGTTCGGTGACGGCACGGGCGTCGACATCCTGCACCGGGTCGCGTTCGAGGACCCGAAGGAGGGCGTCCTCGACGAGGTGGAGGCCGTCGACGCGGAGCTGGCCGCCTTCATCCGTTCGTGTCTGGTCAAGGATCCCGAACTGCGTCCGACGCCGGAGACGGTGTTCAGGACGGCCATCGGCCACCAACTGTCCGAACCCGCCGGCAGCCCTCGACGCGCTGCCTCACGCAGCGCGTTGGCCGGCCTCGGACGGCCTGCTCTCCGGCGCGCGAAGGACGACGCACCTGGTCCGTCGGAAGAGCACGCGCCGCAGCCGGCCGCCCCTGGCACGGCCTCGCCCTCTCCCCGCAGACGAAGGATCGCGCTGAGCGCCGCCGCCGCGGTCATCGCCCTGGTCGTCGGCGGTACCGCGATGGCGCTGCGGGACCAGGGCGGCGACGCGTCGGCGGAGCCCCTGCATGGGTCCACCGCCACCGTGACGGACTACGCCCCGGCACCCGGCGCCACACCGACCGGCCCGTCCGTGTCTGCCCCCACCAGCGCGGACGCGACGCAGGACCAGGCCGTGGACACGTCCCCGAGCTCCTCCACCGCGAAGGACCCTTCGAAGCTGGACATCCGGTCGGCCGCCTGCCCCTCCGCGCTCACCTCGGGGGACGACGGGAACTGCGTCACCGCCCTCCAACTGCTCCTACGGGGCTACGGCCTGGACGTCACCGCCGACGGACGGTTCGGGGCGAGCACCCTGGCCGCGGTGAAGGTCTTCCAGACCGAGGCCGGGCTCGTCATCGATGGGAGGGTCGGGGCGGAGACCAAGAAGTCCCTGTACGGCCAGCCGCGCGGGCCACTGCGGACCGGTACGGTCACGGTGACCGAGAGCGTCGACGCCGTCTCCGTCGACCGGTGCCTCGACGCCGACCCCACCACCGCGAGCCAGGTGAACGAGACCATTCAGGTGTGGACGTGCACGGGCGCGGCCCGCCAGCGGTGGGCTCTGTACCCCGTGCCCGGCCAGAAGTCCCGGTACGTCGTGGTCAACACGGGGACGCACCGCTGCCTGGATGCCGACGCGGGCACCCTCGGCCAGAACGGCCAGCGGATCTACGGCAGGACATGCGCCGGACTCCCCGCGCAGCGGTGGACACTGGGCTCCGGCGCGTCCGGCGGCCAGACCCTGGTCAGCGTCCCCGACGGCTTCTGCCTGGACGCGGACGCCGCCACTTCCGGGAAGGACGGCCAGATCGTCCAGGGCTTCGGATGCGCGGGCAGCGTCAACCAGGTGTGGACCTGGCGCTGACGCCTGGCCCGCTTACGAGAACAGGGCGTCCAGATCGGGCTTCTTGTCGCCGAAGAGGCCGTCCGTCTCGCCGAGTGCGGCCAGCTTCTCCAGGGAGTCCATGTCGACCTGCGTCGGCCAGCTCGGCAACGTGAGCTTCTCCAGCACCTCTCCGTCGATCTTGGTGTAGGTGGTGAGGATCTGGCGTGCCTCGTCCGGGTGCGCGGAGGCGTACTCCAGCGACTCGTTCATCGCCTCGGTGAACTTCTTCACCAGGTCGGGGTTCTCCTTGGTCAGCTTGGTCGAGGTGAAGTAGGTCGCCACGGTGAGCTTCGGGTCGGTCTCGGCGAACGGGCACGCCACGACGCGGGCGCCCTGCGCCTTGGCGATCGTCTGCGCCGGTTCACCCATCCAGGCGGCGTCGACCCGGCCGTCGTCCAGCGCGGCCGGCATCTGGTCGAACGGGATCTCCACGAACTCGACCTTCGCGGGGTCGCCGCCGGCCTTGCGGACCGACTCGCGCACGGTCGTGTCCCCGATGTTCTTGAGGGTGTTGACCGCCACCGTGTGCCCCGC
Organism: Streptomyces sp. JLBG701; assembly: GCF_058544905.1. Lineage (NCBI taxonomy): Bacteria > Bacillati > Actinomycetota > Actinomycetes > Kitasatosporales > Streptomycetaceae > Streptomyces > Streptomyces sp. JLBG701. The sequence goes on along the minus strand of NZ_CM178588.1, from coordinate 10,255,770 downwards.
GAGGTCCTTGGCGGACTTGATCGAGCTGTCCTTCTTGACCGCGATCCCGGTGACGTCGGTCGCGGTGTCGCCGTTGCTGGCGGCCCCGTTCGCGACGGACTTGACCGGTACGGACTTGGTCTGGGCGATCATCAGCGACGTGGTGTTGCTGAACCCGAACTGGAACTGACCGCTCACCACACCCGGAATGATCGCGGCCCCGCCCTGGGCACTCACCATCGTCAACTCGATGCCGCGATCGCTGAAGAAGCCCTGCTTCTGCCCCAGATACAGCGGTGCCACGTCGACTATCGGGATGATGCCGACCTTGACCTGCGTCGTCCCGCCCGCGCTTTCCGAGGAGGACCCGCATCCGGCCGCACCGGCGACCGTCACCACCGCTGTCGCAAACCCGAGAACACGCCGTCGCATGGAGCCCTCCTGAGGTCGAGCACCTGTGAGGTCCGAGCAGGTTGTGCATCTTCACGACGGCTGAAATCTACACAGCTAACTTCACGCTGTCACCGCTCCGGACAAGCAGTGGGGGGACCAATCAATGAGTGAGGATCGCGGTGCGGTGCGACCACTCCTCGCTGTCGACCTGACGGAGCATGAAGTCGGCGACGTCGGCTCGGCTGATGCGACCGCCGACCTTTCTCGGGGGTCTCCAGGACGGTGTAGGTGCCGGTGAAGGCTTTGTTGGTGAGGATTTCGACCGTCACCTGGCGAACACCAACCCCAAGTCCGCTCACTGACACCGCACCGCCCTGCTGCTCATGGACTTCCAGCCGGCCGTTCTCGCCGCGGTCCCCGATTCGGACCAGGTGCTCTCCCGCGCGCACGCGGCCCTGTCCTGGGCCCGGTCCAACGACGTGCAAGTCGCCCATGTCCGTGTCGCGTTCACCGCCGAGGACTTCGCCGCCGGGCCCGCCCGGAACAAGGCCTTCGCCCCCGTCGCGCAGAGCGAGTTCCTCGCCGACGGCAGCCCCGAGGCGGCACTGCACGAGTCGTTCGAGGTGCATGAGCGGGACATCACCGTGCGCAAGACCCGTATCAGCGCGTTCGCGAGCGCCACCGACCTGCCCGCCACCTTGCGCGACCAGGGCATCGACACGCTCGTCCTCGCCGGACTCTCCACGGGCGGAGTCGTACTGACGACCCTTCGGCAGGCCGCCGACGACGACTTCCGGCTCGACGTCTTCCAGGACGCGACCGGCGACCCCGACCCCGAGGTCCACCGTGTCCTGACCGAGAAGGTCTTCGCGCACCAGGCGCACGTCATCAACACCGACGAACTGTGGGCGCTGAGCAAGACGGCCTGAAGCCTCCGGTCCGGGCGTGCCCCATGGCCGCCCGGACCGAAGCCGACCGTCACATGCCGCTGTCCGCGATCCGGTTCATGATCGCCGCGGCCTTCAGCAGGATCTCGCGCTCGTCCGCTCGCAGGTGAGCCTCGATCGCTCCACCGAGCCAGGACACGCGGGCTGCCGGGATCGTCTGGATCAGCGCCCGTCCCTCGGGTGTCGCGTGGACGAGTGCCTTACGGCCGTCGCTGGGGTCCTTGCTCGTGGTGATCAGGTCTCCGGCGCGAAGGGCGGCGAGCGTCTCGGCCATCGACTGGCGGCGCACATGCTCGGCCTGCGCCAGCTCGCTGGCCGTGACGGAGCCCTCCTCGGCGATCCGGCCCAGAGTGGTCAGCTACGACCAGGTCCACTGCCTGTCGTCCGGCGTCGACTCCGTGCGCAGCCGGGCACGCAGCCGGGTCATCGCCTTCATCAACTCGGCGGCGGCCTCGGCTTCCGGCATCGGGTCGCTGGTCATCCGTCGACCCTACCCAATGGGCAGGTCACCTGCTGTTACTTGGCCCGCGGTGAGTTTGACAACTATTTGCGTAGTCAAGCACATAGGTGGGTCTATATTGAGACCGTGACAACCTCCGACAGGCGTCGCCAGGCCGAGGAGCCGACACGATCACCGTCAGGCGCACGCCGGCTCCTGGGGCGTACTGCCGAACTGTCACTGATCGACTCGTTGCTCGCCGGAGACGGCCAGGTCGGCTCCGGCCTCCGGCTGCGCGGTGAACCCGGGGTCGGGAAGACCGCGCTTCTGGACGCCGCCGCCGCGCGGGCCGCGGACCTCGGTATGCGTGTCCTGCGCGCCTCCGGCGTGGAGTTCGAGACCGGGATCGCCTTCTCGGCGTTGCACCAGCTGCTCTACCCGTTGCGCCATGACGTCGACCAGCTCGCCGACCACCATCGCGACGCCCTCCACCAGGTCTTCGGCCTCACGCCCGTACCGGCTCCGGACCCGCTGGTGTCGACAGCGGTGCTCGCTCTCCTGGAGCGGACCACCGCCGAGCGCGGGTTGCTGATGATCGCCGACGACGTGAGTTGGTTCGACCGGGCCAGCGCGGCCGTCCTGGGATTCGTCGTACGGCGCATCGCCGACGCCCCGATCGTCGTCCTGGCCGCCGCCCGGACAGGCACCGAAGCCCTCTTCCGCCAGGCCGGACTGGCCGAGCACTCGGTCGAACCGCTCGACGCGAGGTCGGCGGCTGAAGTGCTGGACTCGTACTCGCCGGGGCTGGCACCCGCGGTACGCCGACGGCTGCTCGCCGAAGCCGTGGGCAACCCGCTCGCGCTCCGGGAACTGCCCCTCGCGCTGACCGACGGGCAGCGCTCCGGCCACGACCCACTGCCTGCGCGGCTGCCCCTGTCGAGGCAGCTGGAGGCGGCCTTCGTCGCGCCGATCGCGGAGCTACCCGCGCCGACCCGCAAGCTCCTGCTGCTGGCGGCGCTGGACACCGACGCCGAACTGCCCACGCTACGGATCGCCGCACAGGGTTCCGCCGACGTCGACGACCTCGCCCCGGCCGAGCGGGCCGGCCTGGTCCACCTGCGTGCGGCCAGTGGTGGCGTGACGTTCCACCACCCGCTCACCGCTTCGGCGGCGGTGCACATGACGCCACCCGACGAACGCCGGGCCGCGCACCGGGCGCTGGCCGCCGCTCTGGCGGACGACCCCGAGCGCCGCGCCTGGCATCTCGCGGAAGCCGCCATCGGACCCGACGAGTCGGTGGCGCGTGCGCTGGACGAAGCGGCCCTGGCCGCCTGGCGGCGCGGCACCCGCTCCCCCACCGACCAGCAGGACCTGGACGGGACCGTCGTCACCGACCGCCGGCGCGTCGCCGCGTCCGCCGCGGTGTCGGCGCTCATGCGCGCCGGTGAACTCAGTCCGCACCCGGTCGACCGGTCCCGCCGTCTGGTCGAGGCCGCCTACCTCGCCACCATGACTGGTCAACTCGACCAGGTGAACCGGCTGTTGGCGGAAGCGGGACAGGCACCCGACACCCCGACCGGACTGGTCTTCGCCGCCGCGGCCCACCTCCTCACCCATGACGAGGGCGATGTCGACACCGCCTACCGGCTGCTGGCCCGGGCGCTCGACGAGGTCACCGGCACCGACCGGAAGGACGACTGGGACCAACTCGGGATCCTCTACGCCCTGCTGCTGGTCAGCCTCTACACCCTCAGGCCCGAGCCATGGGCGCTGCTCGATTCCGCGATGGCCCGCTTCCCGGCGGAGACGGTCAGCACATTCCGGCTGTGCTACGACGCCTACGTCGACCCCACCCGTAAATCCGACGCGATCCGGCGAGGTCTCGCGGACGCGTTCGCCGCGCTGCCCGCCGACGCGGCACCCTGGCAGCTCGTCCCACTGGCGTTCGCCGCCGTAGCCATGGACACCTTGTCCGAGTACCGGTACCTGCTCCACCGCATGGTCGACCGGGAACGCGACGGCGGCGCCATCGCCATGGTGATCCCCGCACTGATGCTGCTCTGCCACGACTCCTACGTCCACGGACAGTGGGACAAGGCGGAGCAACTCGCGCAGGAGGGGCTGGAGTTGGCGGTGGCCTACGGCTACCACTTCTGGGAAGGCCAGGTTCGGGCCCTGCTGGCGTCGGGCGCGGCTCTGCGCGGCGACGCGGATCTCGCCCGTACCCGCAGCGAGGAGACCACGACCTGGGCGACACCTCGCGGCATGGAGGTGACGGAGGGATACGCTCGATCGGCGCGCAATCTCGCGGCCATCGGCCAGGGCGACTTCGAGGAGGCCCTCGTCCAGGTGGCGAAGATCGACGCGCCCGGCGCCCCCAGTCCCGGCGTCCCGGGCCGGTGGGTGGTCCTCGACCTCGTGGAGGCGGCGGTCCGTACCGGCCGCGTCGAGGAGGCCCGGGCGCACGTCCGCGCCGCCCAGGAGGCCGGCATTCCCCTCATCGGGCCCCGCACGGCCCTGATCACCGCGGGGGCCGCCGCCCTGGCCGCCGACGACGAGGAAGCCGGTGCGTTGTTCGAGACGGCGCTGGCCCTCCCGGAGGCCGCCGGCTGGCCTTGGGAGCACGCGCGCGTGCAGTTCGCCTACGGCCAATGGCTGCGGCGTACCCATGACCTGGCCGGGGCTCGGCTGCACCTGGGCGCTGCCCTGGAGACGTTCGACCGGATGGGAGCGGCGATGATGGCGCAGCGGGCCGCGGGCGAACTGCGGGCCACCGGCGTCTCCGTCACTCGGTCCACCGGCACTTCGGCGGACGCGCTGACCACCCAGGAACGGCAGATCGCCGAACTCGCGGCCACCGGCCTGAGCAACAAGCAGATCGGCGAACGGCTGTTCCTGTCGCACCGCACGATCGGCTCCCACCTGTACCGCGTGTACCCCAAGCTGGGCATCACCTCGCGCGCCGCCCTTCGTGGTGCGCTGGAGGCGATGTTCCCGGCCGACGAACAGGACCGGGCACCGTAGGCCCTGTCATCCGTTCTCCCGGTACATCGCCACGGCAGTTGTCGGCAGATCGAGCCGCCGCGCGACCTCCTCGTCCGACAGCCGCAGGCCGACGAGCTCGGCGATCTGCCGGCGCCGCCCCGAAGCCGACTCCGGCCAGTCGAACGGGACTCCCATGCCACGCAGTTCGAGCCGCACGTCGTCACCGCAGGCGAGCGCACCGGTCGGGTCGAAGGTTTCCTGGGCTCGACGACGCGATGTCTTTCGGCAGTTCCAGCAGGGCCAACGGATTACCCCGGGCCTCGTCGAGGACGCGCCGCCGGTCCTCCGGGCGCAGACCGGGGGCGTGCACGGTCAGGATCCGCTCGGCGGCCTCGCCGTCCACGCCGCCCACCGTCAACTCCGGGAACCCACAGCTCAGAAAGGGTCCCTCATGGCCCGAGCGCATCACGGCGACGACGGCCACCGGGCCGGTGAGCCGGCGCGCCACGAAGGCCAGCACCACATGCGACTGCGGGTCCAGCCACTGCACGTCATCGGCCAGCACCAGCACCGGCCCGTCGGCGGCCACCGCCGCGAGGACATCGAGGACCGCGAGCGCGACCAGGAAGGTCTCCCGCGGCGAACGCTCGGCCGACCTGAATGCCGCCCACAGGGATTCCCGCACGCCCCGCGGCAGCAGCGCGACCTGATCGAGGACGGGACGGAGCATCCGGTGAAGACCCGCGAAGGACAACGCCGCCTCCGCCTCCACTCCGACCAGACCAAGCACTTGGAAGCCTCGGGCGCGACCCCTGGACTCCAGCTCGCGCACCAGCGACGACTTGCCGATGCCGGCTTCGCCGAGAACCAGAAGGACCCCACTGTCCGGCGGCGTCCGCTCCAAGAACCCGGCCAGCACCGAGATCTCCCGCTGCCGTCCGAGCAGTACCGGAGCACCCATGACTTCCCTCCGCAACCCTTCGCGATCAGCACGCTAGGGCCGGCACCGCGCGGTGGGCTTGAGTCATTCGACTGCTCCGCTCAATGGCCGGGCATCACCATCGGCGTCGCCCGACCGCGCAGGAGGCTCTTGCACTCTCTTTTATTGCTTGACAAAGCATATAGTGGCCCCGTCATACTCGATGGCGATCGTTCCAGCGGTTCGTACGACGGAAGGCCCGCATGAACCTCGGCGTCGCCATCGCGGATTTCACCCAGCCCGGGGGCCCGGCAGGTATCGCGCGTCACGTGGGCCGCCTCGCCCGCGCCGCGGAGGAGTACGGCTTCACCCGTATCGCCGTCATGGATCACCTCTTTCAAATCGGCGTCGTGGGCGCCTCCGAACAGGAGATGCTGGAGGCGTACACCACACTGGGCTATCTGGCGGCGTCCACCGAACGGGCGGAACTGCTCGCCCTGGTGACCTCGGTCGGCTATCGCGAACCCGGGCTGCTGGCCAAGATGGTCACCACGCTCGACGTCCTTTCCGAGGGCCGCGCCGCCCTGGGCATCGGCGTCGGAGCGGGCTTCAACATCGCCGAGGCGCGCGGCCTAGGGCTGCCGTTCCCTCCCGTCGCGGAACGGTTCGAGCGACTTGAGGAGACGCTTCGGATCTGCCTGCAGATGTGGAGCGACGACGAAAAGCCCTTCGACGGCCGGCACTACCGGCTCGAGCGCACCCTCAACTCCCCCGGCACGGTACGGCGACCCCATCCGCCAATCCTGATCGGCGGATCCGGCGAACGGAAGACACTACGGCTCGTCGCGGAGTACGGGAATGCCTGCAACCTCTTCCACGCACCGGACCTCCAGCACAAACTCGACGTGCTCCGCGGACACTGCGATCGCGTCGGGCGCGACTACGACGAGATCGAGAAGACGGTCCTGCTCCCACTCGACCCCGGTCCACGCGGCGAGAACATCCCGGTCCTGCTCGCGGAACTGCGGCGGCTGGCCTGCATCGGCATCGACCACGTCATCGGACCGATCCGCGGGGCCGACCAACACGCCGCGCTACGACTGCTGGGCGAGCACCTCGTCACGGAAGCACTACACATCTGAACACGTCCGACCGAGCGCACCGCTCAGTCGACGAACGCCATTTGATTTGCTTGCTGAAGCATATACATGGGGAGATGCAGATGAGCACCACAAGCGGACAACCCGGCCGCGAGGCCAACGTCGTCATCATCGGCGGAGGTTCAGCCGGTGCCGTGCTCGCCGCCAGGCTCAGTGCGGATCCGCGACGCACGGTCCTGCTGATCGAGGCCGGACCCGACTACTCCGCCGGACGAGTCCCCGAGGGACTGCTGACCCCGCACCTCCTGGCCGACCCCGACCACGACTGGGGCTACAGCGCGCGGGCCACGGACTCCGCCCCGAGTATCCCGGCGCCGAGGGGCCGGACCATGGGCGGCAGTTCGGCGGTGAACGCGGGGGTGGCGATCCGGGCGCGTGCGGCGGACTTCGCCGCCTGGGAGGAGCGCTACGGGATCAAGGGCTGGTCGTACGAGGAGGTCCTGCCGACCTTCATGGCCATGGAGAACACACCGACCGGCGACGACGCCTATCACGGCCGCACCGGCCCCTTCCCCATCCGGCAGTGGACGTACGAGGAACTCACCACTCCCCTGCGGGCGTTCGTGGACAGCGCGGCGGATCTGGGATTCCCGCGGAACGGCGATTTCAACGGCGCCCAGCAGGGAGGCACCGGCGGCTACCCGGTCAACATCGTCGACGGGGTGCGCCAGAACACCGCCCTGGTCCACCTGACGCCCAAGGTTCGGCGCCGGCCCAATCTGACGGTGCTGAGCGGCGTCACGATCGACAAGGTGCTCATCGAGGACGGCGTGGCGCGAGGTGTCGTGAGTGCGTCGGGCGAGGTCTTCCGGGCCGCTGAAGTGGTGCTCTCCGCCGGCAGTTTCGGCAGCCCGGCCATCCTGTTGCGCTCCGGCATCGGACCGGCGGAGGATCTGCGGGCCCTCGGGATCGACGTGGTCGCCGATCTTCCGGTGGGCCGCGGGTTGCAGGACCACCCGTTCTTCCACTCGCTGTTCGCCCTCGCGCCCGAGCACCAGACCATGACGTTCGCCTTCGGGGCCCATCTGTGGCTCGCCTCGCGGGACGCGCACGTCGGCGAACTGGACCTCAGCGTCACCGCCACCCACCTGCTGGACGGCTCCTTCAGCCCGACCGGCGGGGCGATCCTCCTGGCCGCGGCCCTCACCCGGCCGGAGTCGCGCGGTTCGGTGCGGCTGGCCACCTGCGATCCCTACGACGCCCCGGTCATCGACAACAACTACCTGGCGACGGCCAGGGACCGTCGTCGCATGCTGGAGGGCGTGAAGCTCGTACGCCGTCTGGCGAGCACCCCGCCCTTCGCCGGTGCGGTGGCCGCCGAACTCGTTCCGGGTGACGCGATACGCGGCGACGAAGAACTGGCGGCGGCGATCGCGGCGGGCATCTCCACCTACGGCCACCCGACCTCGACCGCGCCCATGGGAGGGCCCGGGGACGAGCGGGCGGTCGTCGACGAGTCGGCGGCCGTGAAGGGGCTGGCGGGTCTGCGCGTGGTGGACGCCTCGATCATGCCCGAGGTCCCGTCGACCGTGACCAACGCGACCACCATCATGATCGCGGAGCACATCGCGCGGCGGGTGTACGGGAGTTGACGAGAGTCGGCGCCGACTCCTACAAACGATCGGACGTGTCCGTGGAGTCTGCGTCGCCGTCGGGCGCCCACCAGGCGGGAGCGCACGCCACGGACGCGTCGACCAGGTCGTCCTTCGTGACGGACGGGTCGTTGAGCCAGGCCCGGATGGCCCCGGCGAAGCCCTGGGCCATGAACTGCGCGATCACCTGACGGTTGGCGTCGGGCAGCCCCGGGTGGTCGCCGCGGGCCATGAACGCCAGGGCGTAGTCGCTGAAGTGGCGTACGAGCGCTTCGTACACCCCGCTGTCCGCGGGATCCGCGAGGGCGTGCCGGTACACCGGGAGGAACCGCTCGACGTGGTCGGCCACCTCCGCCGTGGCCAGGCGGAGCAGTTCGTGGGCCGAGTACCCGCCCTGTGTACGCCGCTCCTCCTCCAGGCGGTGGCCACGCTCCAGGTCCGCGTAGAGGACCTGTATGAGCAGTTCCAGCGGGGTGCTATAGCGGTTGTAGAACGTCGCGCGGGTGACCCCGGCACGGTCGGCCAGTTCGGCGATGGTGATCCGGGAGACGGGCCGCTGCGCGGCGAGGTCCACGATCGCCTGCTCGAAGGCCTGGGTCGTGCGGGTGATGCGCGGATCGATCCGGTCGTTCAGGGTTCTGCCCTCCTGGCGTTCACGTTGCACTCTGCCATGAGCAGTGATTTTATACATCTGTCAAATAATGGGTCGAAAGGAACCGTGATGGCCTCCCACACTTCGCTCTCGCCCCAGGAAGCCGCCGACCGGTTGGCCATCCGCGAGTTGGTCGACGCCTACGCGCACTGCGCGGACCGGCGGGACGCCAAGGGCCAGATGGCCCTGTTCACCGAGGACACCCGCTTTCTCGTGTTCATGGACGCCACCGTGGCCGAACCGACGCAGGAACTGCGCGGCCGGGAGTCCCTCGCCCCGGTGTTCGACAACCTCAACACCTACCGGGCCACCACGCACTTCAATGGCCAGAGCACCATCACCCTGGATGGGAGCCGGGCAACGGGCGAGAGCTACTGCATCGCCCACCACATCTCTGTCGACGACTCCGGACAGCGGACGCTCATGATCGCCTCCATTCGCTATCTCGACGAGTTCAGCAAGCAGGACGGCGAGTGGTTCTTCGCCGAGCGCCGGCTGATGGTCGACTGGACCGAGACGCGGGCCTCCACGCCCTGACGAGGTCACAGGGCGGCTGTCTCGTCCCGTCCCAGTCGACGTGCCACAGCAAGTCCCCACGGGATGCCGAGGAGGGCGACGAGCACTAGTCCGAGGACCAGTGGCGCGGGCCGTACGGCACCGAGGGCCACAGCCGCGAGGGCCACGGCGGCGCAGGTGCGGGCCAGCGGCCGGTAGAGCTCGAGCTCCTCGTGCCAGACGCGTAGGGAGCTCGCGAGCACCATCGTCGTACAGAGCACGACGGCCGCGCCGCCGCAGAGCACCCAGGCCGTGGCGGCGGGGGTCCGGCTGTCGTGGGCGTGCTCGACCAGGCCGACCATCGCGGCGCCCATGGCGGCCACCGCGGCCGTGAGCGGCAAGTGCACCAGCATCCACTGGACGGTGCTCACCCGCGTGGGCCTCGGCTGCCGGTGTCCGGCGAAGTCGAAGTACGTCCACCAGGCGCCGAAGCCGACGACGACGGCGACGAGCCCGACGGCGAGGGTGAGCGCGTTGGTCGGCTCGAGGGACAGTCCGTCGACCACTCCGGTCACGGTCTCGCCGAGCACGATGATGATGAACAGCCCGAACCGTTCGGTGAGCGCATGGGTCACGCTGAGCGCGACCGACTGCATCGGCGTGGCCGTACCGACCACGACCGCGAACCCCACCAAGTAGGCGACGGCCAGCAGACCCCACGTCAGCACGCGTACGCCCGCGGGCAGGGCGGCGCTCGCTGCCAGGGCGACCGCGCAGCCGGCCGTCCCGGTCACGAACAGCGTGCTGGGGCGGCGGAATTCGGGGCTGTCACCGCGTGCGGCGAGCAGCCACAGCACCGCGAGGACCGCGAACAGCACCCCCGCGTCCACGGCGAACGCGACTCCGCGCGCGCCGCCCGCCTCGGGGATGAACGCGCCCAGCGGGACGAGCACCAGGATCTGCAGCAGGAACATGCTCCGGCCGCGGGCATCCTCGTAACCATGCAGTTCGTGGTGGAGGCTGCCGTTGAACCAGGCGATCCACACCAGCGCGAACACCGCGGCGAACTCGCCGAGGCCGCGCCAGGTGAGGTGCCCGGCGAAGTGGTGTGCGGCCTGGGCGACCAGGACGACCACCACCAGGTCGTAGAAGAGTTCGAGCGGGCCGACCACCCGCTCGCGCGGCTGCTCTCCATGGGCGCGCGGAGGCTGCCACAGCTGGTGGCGCAGCCGGGCCCACTGCTCGTTTCGGGAGGTCATGCGCGCAGGGTGGATCGTCAGCGGACGAGAGCTTCGGATACGGCCCACAGCCGGGCCGCGTTCTCCCCGTCCAGGGCGTACGGCGCCACGCCGGCGACGGCACCGGCTCGCTCGGTGACCGGCTTGGCCTCGGCACAGTCCTCGAAATAGCGGCCGGTGATGCCCTTCAGCGTCGGCGAGGCGGCCAGCAGCACCGAGGTGGCGGCACCCTGTTCCACCGTCTTCTGCGGGGGTAGTGCGAGTTCGCCCGAGGCCATGAAGGCGGCGACCTGCTCCATGTCCATGTGCCGGGCCAGGGACGTGTCCGCGATGTTGCCCGGCATCAGCGCGTTGGCGGTGATGCCGTCGTCGGCCCAGCGCTCGGCGGCGCCGACCGCGAACAGGGCGTTGGCTGTCTTGGACTGCCCGTAGGAGGTCCAGGGGTCGTAGGGGCGGTAGCGGTAGGCCAGGTCGTCGAAGACGACGGGTGAGAAGAGGTGGCCGATGGAGCTCACCGAGACGATCCGGGCGCCGTCCGCCGCCGCGAGGGCCGGGTGGAGGCCGGTGGCGAGGGCGAAGTGGCCCAGGTGGTTGACGGCGAACTGCCATTCCTGGCCGTCGGGTGTGCGGGTGAGGGTCGGCGTGGCCATCACTCCGGCGTTGTTGACCAGGATGTGCAGCGGGCCCTGCCAGGCCGCCACGAACGCCACGACCGTCGAGCGGTCGGCCAGGTCGAGCCGTCCCACGGTCAACTGCCCTGAACCGGGCGGCAGTTCCTTCTCCAGCCGCGCCTGCACGCGGGCACCCGCGTCGGTGTCCCGCACGGCGAGGGTGACGTCGGCGCCTGCCGCGGCGAGCGCCCGGGCCGTCTCCACCCCGATTCCGGAACTGGCTCCGGTGACCACGGCCCGGCGGCCGTGCAGGTCTACGCCGTCGGTGACCTCGGCGGCGGTGGTGCTTGCCCCGAACGTGTGGGGCGTCTGAGGCATGGACATGAGGTGGTTCTCCTGACTTGGGCACACGTCGCGGGGTCTGCGCCCCCGAAACGGGATGGTGTGAGGGGTGTCGGCGGCTCTCAGCCGTTGAGCGTCCCCATGAACTCCGGCGCGTAGCGCTCGCCGGTGACCGCGCCGTGCGGGGCGACCTTCTCGATCGCGGCGATGTCCTCGGCGGTGAGGGTCACCTCGGTCGCGGCGACGTTCTCCTCCAGGTAGCGGCGGCGCTTGGTGCCGGGGATGGCGACCGCGCCCTGGTGCTGGACCCAGGCGAGTGCCAGCTGGGAGGGCGTGACGTCCTTGGCGGAGGCGATACGGCGGACCTCGCGGACGACGTCGAGGTTGCGGTCGAAGTTCTCGCCCTGGAACCGGGGGTCGGTCCGGCGCCAGTCGTCCTCGGCGAAGTCGTCGGGGCTGGTGATCGCGCCGGACAGGAAACCACGCCCCAGCGGGGAGTAGGCGACCAGGCCGATTCCCAGTTCGCGCAGGGTGTCGAGCACCCCGTTGTGCTCGATGTCGCGCTCGAAGAGCGAGTATTCGGTCTGGACGGCGGTGAGCGGGTGCACGGCGTGGGCACGCCGGATCGTCTGCGCGGAGGCCTCGGACACGCCGATGTGGCCAACCTTGCCCTCGGCGACCAGAGCGGCCAGCGCGCCGACGGTCTCCTCGATCGGCACCTTGGGGTCGATGCGGTGCAGGTAGTAGAGGTCGACGTGGTCCGTGCCCAGGTGCCGCAGGGAACGTTCGAGTGCGTGGCGGACGTATTCGGGCCGGCCGTTGAGGTCGAGCACATCGCCGTCGTCGGTGATCTCGACGCCGGTCTTGGTGGCGAGGACGGCCGCGTCCCGGCGCCCTGCAAGGGCCTTGCCGATGAGCTGCTCGTTGGCGAAGGGGCCGTAGCTCTCGGCGGTGTCCAGCAGAGTGACGCCCAGTTCCAGGGCCCGGTCGATGGTGGCCAGTGACTCGGCCTCGTCGGTGGTGCCGTAGAAGGCACTCATCCCCATGCATCCGAGGCCCTGCACGCCTACGGTCAGGCCCTGACTGCCCAGTCGTCGCTGTTCCATGGTTTCTCTCCACGTGGTGGGCTGGAGCTGCCCCCCGGACAACTATTTGACACTCGTATATTAGCACCGTGGGCGGCGCCACCACCGGACGCGAAAGGTCCCGGACACGACGTACATGTCCGGGACCCTTGACGTTCAGGAAGACTGACGGCGGAACTCAGTCGAGCTTCTCGACCACCGCTTCGAACTGCCTCACCATGGCCGGCACCGACCTGCCGTCGAGCAGGTCCATGACCCGCTTGCGGGCGCTCGCCAGGTGAACGGGATACGCGGCCTGGAGTCGCTTCAGCCCTTCCGGGGTGAGGGTCGCGACATTGCCCCGGGCGTCCCCCTCGTAGCGCCGCTTGACGACCTGGCCGCGGCTCTGCAGAGCGTCCACGACGCGGGTGATACGGCTTGCCGACAAGGCGGTCGCCGTGGCGAGGTCCGTCATGCGGAGCTCTTGGTTCTCGGCCTCGGACAGGCTCATCAGGACGACGTACTCGGTGAGCGTCAGTCCCGTGGACCGCAGCAGATCGTCGTCCAGCGAGCGCGGCAGCGCGACGATGACGCGCATCAGGGCGCGCCAGAAGCGCTCTTCCTGCGCGGTCAACGGATCATCGGCGGTCATCAATGCAGAATAGCGTGCTCAAGCAAGGAACCTCAATCAGGAACAGGGGCTGTCCGGCCGACTGCCGGACAGCCCCTCAACCGGTCTTCAGCAGGCTTCTTCGCACGTCCCGCCTCACCAGACCTGCTGGTCCTCCTGGAGCCGTACGGCGACGAACTTCGTCTGTGTGTAATGGTGCAGCGCTTCGAGGCCCTTCTCGCGGCCGTAGCCGCTGTTCTTGTAGCCGCCGAAGGGGCCCTCGACCATCATGCCGGGCGGATAGGCGTTGACGTAGACCTGACCGGCCTCCAGGCGGGCGGCGACGCGATGGGCGCGGGTCACGTCGCCGGTCCAGACGGCGGCGACCAGGCCGTAGTCGGAGTCGTTGGCGATGGCCACCGCCTCGTCCTCGTCCGTGAAGCGCAGGACGGCGAGCACCGGCCCGAAGATCTCCTCGCGGGCGATACGCATTTCCGGGGTCACGTCCGTGTAGACCGTCGGCTCGATGACCCAGCCGTCGCCGGTCGGCCGGCCGCCCGTCACGAGGGTGGCGCCGTCCTGCTCGGCGACCTTGAAGTACTCGTTGACCTTGTCGAACTGCGCGCGGGTGATCTGCGGCCCGTAGGTCTCCCCCGGCGTCACATGCGTCAACACCGTCTTCACCGCCGCCACGAACTCGTCGTGGATATCCGCGGCGACCAGCAGCCGCGTACCGGCCATGCAGGACTGCCCCGCGTTGGGCAGGAACGCCTCGACGGCGGCCTGGGCCGCAGCCGCGAGGTCGGCGTCCGCGAAGACGATGTTGGGTGACTTGCCCCCCAGTTCAAGGGTGAGCGGGATGATGTGTTCCGCCGCGATGTGGCCGATCTCGCGGGCGGCGCGGGTCGATCCGGTGAACGACACCTTGCGGACCAGCGGATGGCCGACGATCGCCGCACCCACGGTGTCCCCGGTGCCGGTGACGACGTTCAGGACGCCCTCGGGCAGGCCGCACTCGGTGGCGATGCGGGCCAGTTCGAGCGTGGTCGCCGAGGTGAACTCGGAGGGCTTGGCCACCACGGCGTTGCCGGCCGCGAGGGCCGGGGCTATCCCGCGAGCCGCCTGATTCAGGGGCGCGTTCCACGGGGTGATGACGCCGACGACTCCGAGCGGCTCGCGCCGCGTGTACGCGTGGAAGCCGGGACCCATGTCCACCACCTCACCGGCGGGCAGGCTCACCAGGCCGGCGTAGTACTCGAAGTAGTTGGCCGCGCCCTGCACCTCCAAGGGGGACTGCCAGGCGGGCTTGCCGGTTTCCGCCGATTCCAGCTCGGCCAGTCCTGCGGCCTCCTCACGCAGACGGGCGGCGATGGCCGCCAGTACGCGCCCCCGCTCGACCGGCCGGCGGTTCCACCATCCGTCGACCGACCCGGCCGCCGCCGCGACAGCGCGGTCCACATCGGTCGAGTCGCCGAGGGCGATCTCGTGCACGACCTCATCGCCCCCGGGGGACGTGGAGGGCAGCCAACTGTCCGATGCCGGTTCGACTTCCACACCTGCGATCCAGTGCCCGTAGCGCCTCATCGACACAGTTCTCCTTACGCGTTGGCACGTGAATGAATTTTCATTCACTCTGCAGCCTACCCTCCCACTTGACAAGATCGAGGCTCTGAACGAAGTTTCACTCGTGCCGATGCCCCCCGCCCTGACGAGCGACGAGACCCCCCTGCGCAGGAAAGTGATGGACGCCGCGCTGGAGCTGTTCGACGAGCGCACCTGGGACGGCACCAACGTCCCGGAGATCGCCGCTCGGGCCGGGGTCGCGGTCGGCTCGATCTACCGCTACTTCCCCAACAAGCTGGCGCTGGGCGAGGCCGTGTTCACCGAGGCGAAGGCGGCTTTCGCCGATGCCGTGGTGACCGACGAGGTACGCGCGGCCGACCCAGTGACGGCGATCGACCTGGTCTGGCAACATCAAGTCGCGTTCGCCGTCGCCTATCCCCAGGCGTTCTCCTTCCTCGAACACCAGCTGCACGGGGCGTACTTGCGTCCGCAGGCGTTCGAGGTCAGCGATCGGTTCAACGCCGAGTTGGTGGAAATCCTGCGGAAGGCGCAGGCCATCGGTGCCGTCCGCCCCGGTGACCCCCAGGTCCTGCTCTCCCTGGCCTTCGGGGCGTTCGTCGGCGTCACCAAGCACGCCCGCGCCTCGGGCGTCCCGCTGGGCGAGTACGACCTGGACGGCATCAAGCAGGCGGTGCTGAGCCTGATCGGGCTCAGGGACCCCAACTCCCCCGAGGCCACAGCCTCCTAGGAGGTCAGGCGTCGCACGACGTTGGTGTGGGCCAGTTCGAGGAGTTCGTCGCCCCGTCCCGACAGGACAGTACGGGCGGCGTAGAGGGCGAATCCCTTGACCTGCTCGAACTTGATCGTCGGCGGGATGGTCAGCTCCTGCCGGGCGGTCATCACCTCCACCAGGGCCGGCCCGGGATGCGCGAACGCGGCGCGTAGTGCTTCGGCCAGATCGGCCGGGTGCTCCACCCGGCTCCCGTGGATGCCCAGGGCCGTGGCCACGTCGGCGAAGTTCGGGTTGTCGAGATCGGTCCCGAAGGTCACCATGCCCTCGGCCTTCATCTCCAGCTCCACGAAGCTGAGGGCTCCGTTGTTGAAGACCACGATCTTCACCGGGTGCCGCTGCTGCTTCAGCGTGATCAAGTCACCGAGCATCATGGCCAGTCCACCGTCCCCGGACAGCGCAACGACCTGCCGCTCAGGGAACGCGGCCTGCGCGCCGATCGCCTGGGGAAGCGCGTTCGCCATGCTGCCGTGGTTGAACGAACCGATCAGCCTGCGTCGGCCGTTCATGGTCAGGTAGCGCGCGGCCCAGATCACCGGCGAGCCGACGTCCGGGATGAACACCGCGTCGTCGGAGGCCAGTTCGTCGACGACCTTGGCCACGTACTGCGGATGGATCGGCGTGCGGTTGCGGTCGTCGACGGCGAGCCGGTCCAGGGCGGCGCGGGCGTTGACGTAGTGGTCGCGCATCTTGTCCAGGTGCCGGGATCCGTTCCTCGGCGTGAGCTTCGGGAGCAGGGCTTCGGCGGTGTCCCGCACGGTGCCGACCAGGGCCAGGTCCACCCGGGTGCGGCGGCCGATCTGTTCGCCGCGCACATCCACCTGCACGGTGGTGGCGTGGGCGGGCAGGAACTGGCGGTAGGGGAAGTCCGTGCCGAGCATCAGCAGGGTGTCGCACTGCTCCATCGCGTGGTAGCCGGAGGTGAATCCCAGCAGGCCGGTCATGCCGACGTCGTAGGGGTTGTCGTACTCCACGTACTCCTTGCCCCGCAGTGTGTGCACCACCGGTGCACACAACGCCCGGGCGAGCTGGACGAGTTGGTCGTGCGCGCTCGCGCAGCCCGCGCCCGCGAGGATCGTGATCCGCTCCGCGTCGTTCAGGATGGCCGCCGCGCGCTCGATCTCCGGGTCGCCGGGGCGTACGACGGGCGCGGTGGGCAGCACCGTGGCCGCCTTCGGGGTGCGTTCGAGCCGGTGGAGGAGCACGTCGCCCGGAATCACCAGCACGGCCACGCCGTTGCGTTCGACGGCCGTGCGCAGGGCGATGTCCAGGAGGTGGGGGAACTGGTCGGGTGAGGAGGCCAGTTCGCAGAAGTCGCTGCACTCGCGGAACAGCTCCTGGGGATGTGTCTCCTGAAAGTAGCCCGTGCCGATCTCCGAGCCGGGTATGTGCGCGGCGATCGCGAGGACGGGAACGCGGCTGCGCTGCGCTTCGAACAGCCCGTTGACCAGGTGCAGGTTCCCCGGTCCGCAGCTGCCCGCACAGACCGCGAGCGAACCGGTGGTCGCCGCCTCTCCCGCGGCGGCGAAGGCCGCGGCCTCCTCGTGCCGGTAGTGCTCCCAGGTCACCGAGGGGGTCCTGCGGAGGGCGTCGGTCAGTCCGTTGAGCGAGTCGCCGGGCAGTCCGTGGATCCGGGATACGCCCGCGTTCCGCAGACCCTCCACTATGAGATCGGCGATCGTGGACATGAGAATCCTTTCGTTACGACGACTGCAGGGGGCGTTGGGTGCCCGTCCCGCTACGCGTTCAGCACGCGTACGTCCGTCACGCTGTAGGACATCGAGGAGCGGAAGCCGGCGCCGGTGCGCACGGGAGCCAGGTCCGCCAGTTCCTCGCCCCGGGCCGCGAACAGGCTGATGTCGCCGGTGCCGGTCCACACGTCGGCGAGCTGCCGGTCGTTGAACTCGGCCATCACCAGCTCGTGCACGGCGGGCTTGTCGTACTGACCGGAGACCAGGCGCGGGAAGTGCCGCAAGTTGACCGTGGGCCGAGCGAAGAGGGCCGTGGGGTCGCTCGCCGGCTGCTGGAGCGTCACCCTGGCCTCCGCGAGGGTGCGCCCGGCCGCCGACATGGACGCGCCGAACCGCCCGCCGGCCACGAGGTTCGGCGACGCGCTGCCGGGTGCAGCGAAGACCCGGGTCTGGTGGACCGCTCCCAGTTTCTTCGGGAAGCCCTGCACCCAGCCGCGGGCCAAGGCGAGGTCGTTGTCGACGTAGATGTACGGGCACCACGACACGGGCTCGTCCCCCCATCGGGCGTCCACCAGCACCATGAACTCGCGGTACTGGCTGCGCACCGGGTCGAGGTACTCCTCGTTCTCCGCGGAGAACTGCCAGTCGATGAACAGCGCCACCGCGTGACCGCCGGATTCCGGATCCGGGCTCAGGCCGTCGGGGAGCGTCGCCGCGGCGACCACCGGGTCCGTCCAGAACTCGACGCCGATGATGTCGCCGGCGTAGTGCCACGGCGGGGCGGGGGCGAGGTTCGCTTCTCCGCGCGGTGACAGCGGGTAGGTGTATCCCTGCAGCATGGGGGCCTCCACGGACGAAGGTCAGCCGGAGGGAGGCGCTGAGGGGGGCACTCCTCGTCTCTCGCTCCTGGCTGGGACGCCACCATGGTCCGCGCGAGAGTGCGGCCCTGGCTTGGGTCAAATGACTGCTTCTGCGCACAAGGAGCTCGGTTCGCGGTCCTCGGGGCTCGCCGGCCACCGGGACAGGAGCGGATCGGCCACCGACTGCATCTGCTCGGCCAGTCGGTGGACCAGGGCGGGATCGAGCTGGTCCAGGACGCGTCGCCGAGCACTGGCCAGATGGGCCGGATAGGCGCCGGTCAGCCGCTGGAGACCGGCTTCGGTGAGCACGGCCATGCATCCCCGGGCGTCCGTCGAGTGAGGCCGCTTGACCACCAGACCCTGGACCCGCAGGTTCTCCACGAGCCGGGTGATGCGACTCGCGGACAAGGCCGTCATGGCGGCCAGGTCGGTCATGCGCAGCTGCTTGCCCTCCGCCTCGGAGAGATGCGCCAGGACGATGTACTGCGTGAACGACAGGCCGGTGGAGCGCAGAAGGTCCTCGTCGAGCGCCCGGGGCAGCGCCACCAGCACCCTCTGCAGTGAACGCCAGAAGCGTTCCTCCGCCCTGGTCAGGGGTTGTGCTGCCGCCGGACTCGCGAGGTTCCGTGATAGCCGTGTCGGCACCTCCTTGCCCCCCTTCCTTCCGAAGCTCCTGGTGTCACTGAAGCACAATTCTTACTTGCTTGACAAAGCATTTTAGGCGGAGGCAAGATACTTGCCCAAGCAAGCAACAGCGCCGCTGCGGGTCGGTCCCGCGCGACGACCAGCGAGAGGCCAGAAGGGCATGAGCGTTCAACTGCCCCCAGCCGGGACCTACTTGGTCGATCCAGAGCGGTCGTCCCTCACCTTCGCCACGCGGCACATGTTCGGCCTGGGCAAGGTGACCGGCACGTTCGACGTGGCATCGGCGAGCATCACGATCGCCGAGCCGGTCACGCGCTCGACCGCACACGCCGTCGTCGAGGCGGGCAGTTTCCGGACGGGAACGCCCCGCCGCGACGATCATGTGCGCTCCCCCGCCTTTCTTCACGCGGACGTCCACCCCGACATCAGGTTCGAGTCGACCGAGGTGGGGCGCGGCGCGGGCGGCGTCTGGCTGATCAAGGGTGTCCTCACCGTCCGTGGGACACGCGCACCGGTCGACCTGACGGTGGACTCCCTCTCCGTCGAGAACGGTTCGCTGCGGATCTCGGCCTCGGCGACCGTCGACCGCTACCGCCACGGACTGACCGCCGCCAAAGGACTCGCGGCGCGTCGGCTACGGCTCACCCTCACTACCGTCGCCCATCCCGAGACCACCACCGCCCATCCCGACCCCGATACGGCGGCCCCTGCCGTCGATACCACCGAACAGCGAGAGGAATTCCCCATGTCTCCCAAGATCGCAGTCATCTATTACTCCTCGACCGGCACCGTTCACGAGCTGGCGGAGTCCGTGGCGGACGGCGCCCGCAAGGAGGGTGCGGAAGTACGGCTCCTGCGCGTGTCCGAGCTCGCGCCCGAGGAGGCCATCGCCAGCAATGACGCGTGGTCCGCGCATGCCGCGGCCACCAAGGACATTCCGGTGGCGACGGCGGCCGACATCGAGTGGGCCGATGCCGTCATCTTCGGTACCCCCACCCGGTTCGGCAACGTCGCCAGCCAGTTGAAGCAGTTCATAGACACGCTCGGCGGGCTGTGGGCTCAGGGCAAGCTGGCCGACAAGATCTACAGCGGCTTCACGGCCACGGCCACCGCGCATGGCGGGCAGGAGTCCACGCTGCTGGCTCTCTACAACTCCGTCCACCACTTCGGCGGCATCATCGTCACCCCTGGCTACACCGACCCGGTGAAGTTCGTGGACGGCAACCCCTACGGCACCAGCCACGTCAACGGTCAGGGCGCGATCCCCGTCGACGACACCGCCCGAGCCGCCGCCACCTACCAAGGCAAGCGCGTCGCCACCGTCACCGCGCAGTTCAAGGGCGCGTAACAACGGGCCGGTTGTACGCCGACGGTGGCCTTCGGGCTGTCGCCGGCATACAGCCGGTTACGCGGGAGGACGTCGGCTGTTCAGGCCTCGCCCCGGCGCTCCAGATCACCACCATGACGTGACTCTCTTCAACTCCCGTGATGCGTGCGGCCGCTGAGGACAACTCCAGTGCCAGACGCGTCGTCTCCTCCTGCGGATGGCGCTGCGGTGCAGGTGTAAACGGGCATTTCGGCTCCACGTCGAATGGGTGCGGGATTGCTCACGGCACTGGCAGAGAGGCGGCGAGGGCAGTGATGCAAGCAGTCGTACTAGGCGTGGACCGGAAGATCGTGCTCGAGTCGAGGCCGAGCCCGGACTCCGTTCCGATCAGGTGATCGTGGACGTCGACCTGTGCGGAATCTGCGGCACCGACCTCCACGCGCCGCGACTGCCGCAGGTGTACCGAGGCGGGTTCGTCATGGGTCACGAACCGACGGGACGAATCAGCGGCGTGGGGGACGCGGTCGAGGGGTGGCAGGTGGGGCGGCGTGTCGCCGTCAATCCGAACGGCAACGTGTGCGGTCGATGCGTGTACTGCCTCTCCGGTCGGCCCAACTTCTGCCACCAGGCGACGATGGAGAGCGCGCTGGGGTTCCAGATGGACGGAGCCCTCGCGCGGCAGATGGCTGTCTTCCCGGGCACCTTGCGGGCGCTGCCCGCGTCGATGGGCCGGCTGGAGGCGGCCTGGGTGGAGCCCACGGCCACGGCCCTGCGTGCGGCGGTACTGGCCGGCGATCTCGGGGGAACCTCGGTGGCGGTCTTCGGCGGAGGTCCGATCGGGCAGCTGGCCTGTCGCATCGCCGCCCAGCGGGGCGCGGACCACGTCATCCTGGTGGAGCCGGCTCCGGAGCGCCGCCGCTTCGGCCCGGCCTCACACGCCGATATGGCGCTGAGCCCCGCCGAAGCCGAAGTCCGACTCGACGCCGCCACGGTGGATGTGGTCTTCGAGTGCTCGGGCAGTGCGGCGGCCAGAGCGGAGGCCCTGCGGCTGCTCGCGCCCGGCGGTGTGCTGGTCAATGTGGGAGCGGGCCCGGGCGGCGGATTCGACCCCGATGTCGTTCTGCTCAAGGAGCTCACCATCCACGGATCGTTCGTCTACGGTTCCGAGTTCGACAGCGCCATCGAGCTGCTCGCTCGCGGCGACATCCGTGTCGACGACCTCACCACGGAGATCACAGTCCGCCCTGCCAGGGGCTCCCGGCTTCCGTCATCCGGCTGAGGTCGCAACTGCATTGAAACCGACCGGGTTCGCGAACTGCTGTCTCCGGCCGCCCGGCATCGAACTTGCCGGGCGGCCGGAGGCAGGCAGGGGTCAGTGGTTGAGGTGGGCCAGGAGGAGGTTCGGGTCCACGCCGGTTAAGAAGGCGGCGCTCGGAACGTACGTGGCTGAACCCCGTACGGCCACGGACGTCGGAGTGGACAAGCCGTCCGCGGCGGTCAGGACGACGCGCCGGCCACCGCCCGGAGTGATGAGTTCGACCTGGTCGAGCGCGTTCTGCGCCGCCAGTACCGTGTTGTCCGCGCCGGTGAAGGCGAAGTCGTCGATGGCGGTCACCTGGGCCACCTCCGAGATCGTCCCCGCGGTGCCGTCGCGCCTGACCGGGATCCGCAGCAAGGTGCCCTGGTCGGTGTTGCTCACCCACACCGACCCGTTGTGGACCTTGATGCCGTTCGCCCCGAACCCGGCCGCCCCTGGGAGGAGTTCCTCACCGGTCGCCCAGAGTTCGGCCTTGCCGGTGCGCGGCCACACCCGCCACACGGTGCCGGCGCTGGAGTCGGTGGCGAACAGTGCGCCGCTACGGGGGTCCAGCGCAAGGCCGTTGAGGAACCTGGTCTCCGGCAGGGCCACCACCTGTCGCGGGGCGGCGCCGGGACGGATCCGCCAAATGCCCGATTCGGCACCGGCGATGTAGTTCACGTACAGACTGCCGTCGGAGGTGCGGACGATGCCGGAGACAATCGCCGTACCCGTCGTAGCTGATGGCAGCGTGGCCAGGATCGTGACCTTGCCTTTCGGGGTGACCCTGGCCACCTGCCGGGCGAAGGCGAACGTCACGTCTGCCGAGCCGTCCGGCTCCAGGGTGATGTTCTCCGGCTGTTGCTGTGCCTCGATGTCGAAGTGCGCCACGATGCGCGCACCGGTCACCGGTGAGGACGAGGCGGAGGCCGGGGTGGCCTGCGCTGCGCCGAGGCCGGCCATCACGAGCACGCCGAGTACCGCGATGCGGGAGTGCTTTACCAGTTCAGTCATCTTCGCCACCCGGCAGGGAGAAGCCGTACAGCTTGTTGTTGCCGCCGTTGTAGCCGAACCCGAAGAACTCGGTACGGGAATAGCCGCTGCCCCAGTACACGGAGCCGTCCACGATCGCAGCGCCCGACCACACCGAACCGCCGCTGGGGAAGCCCCACTTGATCTGGCCGGTCTTCGCGTCCAGGGCGTACATGTTGTTCCCGTCCTTCGCCGACGAGCCGACGTACATCACGCCGTTGGCGCTGGAGACGAAGCCGGTGTCGAGGGCGCCCTGCGGGTCGGCGGTCTGCCACTCGACCTTGCCGGTGGCCGCGTCGAGCGAGGCGAAGAAGCCGCCGGTGGTGGTCGACTTCTTCCCCTCGTAGGACGTCAGGGTGGTCGGCACGTGGTTGCCGTTGGCTTGCGCCACGTAGATGTGCTTGCCGTCCGTGGCGGTGCCGAACTCGATGCCGCCGAAGATTCCGCCCGGGCCCGACAGCGTCTTCCACACGACCTGGCCGGTGGCCGGGTCGAGCGCGTAGTACCAGCCGCTCTTCTGTCCGACGCCCAGAAGGTCGGTCTTCTTGCCGTTGATCACGGTGGTGTAGAGGTTGGGGCTGGAGCCGAAGTCGTAGTCGGGGGCGTCGTTCGGTTCCGGGAAGGTCCAGGCGTCCGCGGTCAGCGTCGGCAGACTCCACACCAGTTCGCCGGTCTTGAGGCTCAGCGCGAGGACGCTGTCGATGTGGTTGTCGGGGGACGGCTGGGTGCAGTCGGTCTGGGTCGGGTTGACACAGACCCCGTCCGGGACGGAGTAGTTGTTGCCCGTGGCGACGTAGAGCAGTCCCCGCTTGTGATCGACCACCGGCTGGCTGCCCCAGATGGGGCCACCGGTGTAGCCCTCGGGGACGGTGTGGGTCTTCCACAGGATCTTGCCGCTGCGGGCGTCGAGCGCCACCACCGAGCCCCGGAAGGAATGCTCCGTGACCCCCTCCTCCTTCGACGAGACGCCCATGTAGACGATGCCGTCGTCGACGGTCGGGGAGCCCGTGATGATGGCCATGGGGTGGGGTTCCACGTGGGTGTGCCACAGTTCGGCGCCGGTGCGGGCGTTGATGCCGACCGCGTAGGCACCGCGCAGGTTGGGGCTGGCCTGCAGGCCGGTTCCGATGACCAGCCTGCCCTGCCAGTACGCGGGGCTGGTGCGCGACACCTCGCCCGGTACGCCGTTGTAGTCGCTGACCGAACGGGACCAGACCTTCTTGCCGGTCTTGGCGTCGACCGCCCAGAGCTTGCCGCCCCAGTCCGGCGCGTAGACCGTTCCGTTGACGACGGTCGGGGTGGCGGAGACGTCCCCGGCTGTGGTGAACACCCACTTCTGCCGGAGCTTGCTCACGTTGCCGGCGTTGATGATGTGCTCGGTCGCCGAGTTGTGGGTGTTGTGGTTGTTGTGGCCGGCGCTGAGCCAGTCCGACTGGACCGGGACGCCTGGCCGTTCGGTCGCGCTGCCCGTCTGTTCGGTTGCGTTTCCGGGTGTCGACGCGATGGTCCCGGCGAGGGCCACGGCCAGGGCCGCGCCCGCCAGCTTCGACCATCTCCGATACCGCGTGGCGAATTGGGTACTCACTGACTCATCTCCTGCTCATCTCCTGCTCATCTCCTGTCGCGATCTGACTTGAGGTCAGAAAGGCAGCACTCGCTGGTCACTTGTGGCGTTGATCCAGATGACGTCGGTGAAGTCGGCGAGGCTGTCGGGGCCCGTGCGACCCCAGCCGCTGTCGCGTACGCCGCCCATGGGCGCGTGGATCTCGTCGTTCACGGTGGGCGAGTTGACGTTGACGATGCCGTGCTGCAGCGTCGGCGCGAGCTCGAAACCGCGGTAGGTGTCGCCGGTGAGGATCGAGGACGTGAGGCCGTACATCGTCCGGTTCGCGGCCCGGACCGCGTCCTCGGCGGTGTCGACGGGCTCGACGATGACGAGCGGCCCGAAGGTCTCCTCATTGGAGACGGTTGCGTCGTACGGGACGTCCGTCAGGATGGTGGGCTGGTACACCAGGCCTTCGTAAGTGCCGCCCGTGTGGAGCTTGGCGCCCTTGGCGACGGCTTCCTTCACGCGGTTGTCGACGAGGTCGACCGCCGCCTTGGTGACGAGCGGGCCGATGATCGTGGTCGGGTCCAGCGGGTCCCCCGATGGCAGCGTCCTGGTGCGCGCGACGAACTTCTCAAGGAACTCGTCGTAGATCGAGCGTTGGATGATGATCTTGCGGGTATTGAGGCAGATCTGGCCCTGGTGGAAGAAGGCACCGAAGGTGGCGGCGCGGACGGCGTAGTCCATATCGACGTCGTCGAGGATGATCGTGGGGTTGTAGCCGCCCAGTTCCAGAACCGTCCGCTTCAGCGCGCGGCCCGCGCGTTCCGCCAGCAGCCGCGCGGTGTTGACGCCGCCGATGAGGTTGATCACGCGGACGTCCGGGCTGGCGAAGAACTCGTCGGCGATGGGCGCCGCGCGGCCGGGCGCGTGGGTGACGACATTAATGACGCCGGGCGGGAAGCCCGCCTCCTCGGCTATCTCCGCGACCATCAGTCCGGCGGATACGGGCGCGAACTCCGACGGCTTGACGACGACCGTGTTGCCCGCGGCGAGCGGGTTGAGCACCGCCCGCCACGACAGGATGCTGGCGCCGTTCCACGGGGTGAAGCTCGCCACGACGCCCAGCGGGCGGCGCACGCCCACGGAGTGGGTGTTGGGGACGTTCGACTGCAGGACCTCGCCCTTGGGCAGGAAGACCCAGTTGGCCGCCTGCTCCAGGGCCGCGGCGACGCCCTCCTGCTGGAACATGGAGAACGGGATGGTGCTGCCGGTCTCCCGGGCCAGGATCTCGGCGATCTCCTTGCTGCGGCGCCGTACGATCTCGGCCGCCCGGTAGAACAGCTTCGCCTTCTCGGCCGGCGCGATCGCGGCCCAGGCCGGGAACGCCCAAGCCGCGGCCTCGATCGCGATCCGGGCCTCCGCCGCCCCGGCGTCGGCGACACGGGCGAAGACCTCACCCGTGTAGGGCTCGTAGTCCTCGAACACCGCCCCGTCGGCGGCCTCCCGCCACTGTCCTCCGGCGTAGTACTTCCGCACAGGCACATCGGACACGGTCATCAACTCCTGAACAGGATTGCTTGCTTAGGCAAGTAGATTCAACCCCTCATCACCGCGTTGTCAAGCACGATCCCACGCGGAAACAGCAGCGTCCGACTTTCTGCGGGCGGGCCTTTACTCGAATCACCGTGCCTTGACATGCCGTTTCGGCCTGGCAATGCTTGCCGAACAAAGCAATAAGTTCGTACGGCGAGCCGACGCACTGATCCGAGCCACTGGCAGGAGACCTCGATGACCACAGGCAACCGGCACGACGAGGGCGCTGCACTGCGGGCGGTGCTGGAAGGTGCCGCGTTCCAGGCGGATCCGCATGCGGTGCTGCGGCAGTTGACGGATTCCGGAGCCGCGCACCGTTGCGAACCGGGCGGCGCGCCGCCGCAGTTGCTGATCACGGGGTATGAGGCAGCGCGCCAAGTGCTCACGGACCCACGCGTGTCCAAGCGGAGCGAGCGCGCGGGCCTGGAGCCCGGCTGGCTGATGAGCGGTGTCCGGGACGAGGTCGGCGTCGAATACATGCTGACGGTGGACCCGCCCGACCACACCCGTCTCCGCACGCTGGTGGCGCGCGCCTTCACCTCGCAGCAGATCGAGGCTCTCCGGCCCCGCACGAAGGAGATCGCGGGGCGCCTTGTCGACGACGTACTGGCCCAGGAGACACCGGAGTTGATCGACGGCTTCGCCTCCCGGGTCCCCATCGCCGTGATCTGTGAACTGCTCGGGGTGCCGCTGGGCGACTGGGACAGGTTCCGCTGGGCCTCGGAGCAGATCGTGTCCCCGGTCGCCGGTGGGGATCGGGAGGAGGCCTACGTCTGGATGAGCGGGTATCTGGCGGAGCTGATCGCGGGCAAGCGGGCCGACCCGGGACAGGACCTGCTGAGCGTGCTGGCCACGGACACCGACGGCGACCGGCTCACCGACGCGGAACTGGTCGGCATGGCCTTTCTCCTCCTGATCGCCGGGTTCGAGACGACCGCCAACCTCATCGGTGCCGCGCTCCTCGGTCTTGCCCGGCAGCCGGATCTCCTCAAGACACTGCGAGCCGATCCGGGCCTCGTGCCCACCGTGGTGGAGGAGTTCCTCCGCCTGGACGGTCCGGTTGTCACGGCGACCGAACGCTTCGCCATCGAGGACATGCGGGTGGGTGAAGTTCCTGTGCGCCGTGGCGACATGCTGCTGGTGTCCCTCGCCGCGGCGAATCGGGACCCTGCCAAGTTCGATGCGCCGGACTCGTTCCGCCCGGGTCGTTCGGCCGGGCACATCGCCTTCGGACACGGCGTCCATCACTGCCTCGGGGCGCCGCTGGCGAGGATGGAGGCCGAGGTCGCCATCACCACGTTGGTGCGGCGGGTCGAGAGTCTGGCTCTGGCCGTGGACGAGACCGAGCTGGAGTGGTCGCCCGGGCTGTTGATACACGGGGTGCGGCGTCTTCCCGTGTCGGTCGTGGTCTCGGGGCACTCGGCCGACGGGTGACTCGCGGCTGAACGGCCGGGCTGCGGGTCGTAGGCATTGTCCCGCGACCCGCAGCCGCAGGTCAGAAACCGACTACTGCGCCCTACTGCGCCGTGCCGGCCGCGTCGTCCGCCTCCGCCCTCGCCAGCACCGCGTCCAGCGTGGCGTACTCGGCCTCCTCCACGGCCGCGATCGCGAAGTCGATGGCGTCGGCGGCGTAGTCCTCGGCATCGTCGGCGGCGTTTTCCAGGCGCCTCACATCGCGCTCCGCCTTGCGTTCCTCCAGCTTCGTGCGGACCGAGTCCACATGGTCCTGCCAGGAGGTCTGCACCTGGTTCCAGGTTCCGGCGACGTTCTCCTTCGCCCGCTGCCCACTCGCCTGCACCCGCTGCGCGCCCTGCTCGGCCCTGTCCTTCGCGTCGGCCACCGCGGCGGACAGCTTCTGCCGGTCCTCCGCAACAGTCGCCGCCACGGTCCGCTGCGCTTCCTGGGCCTTCTGCGAAAGCTCGGCAAGCGGGCCGGCCGGGCCGTTCGGGGTGGTGGGCGCCTGGTTCTTCTGCGTCGTGAGGTCTGACATGGTGCATCCCTTCGTTGACGTGGCTGACGTCACCCTCCCGCGGCGCCAGCCGGCTCGCTTCGGTCAATCGACTCAATGGACGGCGTAGGGACACGCATGGGGTCTCGTACGCAGTCGATCGACCCAAGGGGGACACTGGCCCGACGCATACGTTGGCGGGCGTCTCTCATGAACAGCGGATCAAGGAGTGGCCATGGCCCCGGGACCCAATGGGTTCGATGTGCATCTTCCGAACGAGCAGGCCGTTCTCGCGCGGATGCGCGGCACCCAGGACCGGGTCGCGGACGCGATCACCGCATTCGCCGGAACGATGGAGTTCGTCTATCTCCACGCGGTGTGGTTCGCGGTCTGGATCGCCGTCAACGAGGGGCTGTTCGGCCACTCCGCGATCTGGGACCCGTATCCCTTCGGCCTGCTCACCATGATCGTCAGCCTTGAGGCGATCTTTCTCTCCACCTTCGTGATGGTGAGTCAGAACCGCCAGGCGCTGCGCGAACAGGTCCGCGCCAACCTGGACTTCGAGACCAACGTCCGTTCCGAGGTGTGGTCGGCGCACATCGGACAGGCCCTCGGAGTCGACGCGAACCAGGTCGAGCAGGAGGTGCGGGCCCTCCTCAAGCAGAACCAGGCGAAGATGAACGGCACCAGCGGGAACGGCTGAGCCGAGGTAGGGATCGCAGTCGGATGACGGATACCTGTCCGAGCCGGCCGTCCCTAGCGTCCGGTGGGGAGAAGACGACACCCTCACCGTGGGAGATCACCATGATCAGTTCGCCCAACGCCCTACTCTGGCGCAGCCTGTTGGCGGTCGCTGTCGGAGTGATCGCCGTGGCCTGGCCCGGCATCACGATCGGCGCTCTTGTCATTCTGTTCGCCGTCTACGCGTTCATGGGCGCGGCGACGGACAGCGCGCGAGCCTTCAGCAGCGACCGGGTGGGCCCGGTCTTCGGCTGGCTGCTGCTCGCCCTGCTGTCGGTCGTCGCCGGTGTGGTCGCACTGGCGTGGCCCGCCATCACGGCCCTCGCCCTGACCATATGGATCGGCGCGTGGGCCCTGACGACGGGCGTCATGGAGATCGCCCTGGCATTCCAGCGCGGCGAAAAGCCGGGCGAGCGCGCACTGTTCGTGCTGACGGGCCTGGTGTCGGTCGTGCTGGCCTTCGTGCTCTTCGCCCGGCCGGACATCGGCGCGGTCACCCTGGCCACCGTCTTCGGGCTGTTCAGCATCTTCTACGGCGCCACGGGCATCGGTGTGTCCTTCCGGGAGCGTCGCGCCCTCAAGGACTTCGGCGGTGCGGAGAGTGGCGTTCGCGTCACTCCATGACCTGCACCACTGCCGTCGCCCCTGCCCGCACGGTCGGCGTGGCGTACGTGTACGTCACGCCGTCGACCGTCTTGGTGCGCACGCGCTGCGGGACGCCGTTGACCGTGATCTTCTTGTGGACCCCCGGGAAACGGGCCTCCCAACTGTAGGCACCGTTACGCGCGTTGTTCGTCAGCGTGGTCTTCGTCGCGCCGTCGTGCCGCACGGTGACCGTGCTCGTACCGATGGGTACGTCGGCCACCTGGAGCCACTTCATGCCGGACGGCAGTCGCGACTGTGTGGTCACGTTGTGGTCCGCCGCGTTCGGTGCGATGCCCATCAGGCCCTCGACGGTCTGGCTGACCAGAGTGAACGACACCCCCGGGTAGTCACCGTTGGGGCCAGCATCTACGTCTCCGCCGACGCCTACCAGTGGTACGAGTCGGGGCCGGTCTCCGACCTCACTGCCCGGCCGGCGGGACCAACGAGGCCGACTTCTGTCTGTCGACGGACGTCGAACTCGCCGCCTACAAGGCCGCGCAGGCCGCCATCGAGGCGATGGGCGGCCAGGGGGCTCAGGTCACCCTGCTCCAGACCATCACCGACATCGACAAGGACCTCCAGACCGCACAGAAGGCGGTCTCCGACCTGCTCGCCGCCAAGGGCACCCAGATCCAGGGCATCGTCTCCACCGCGTACAACCCGGCGGTCGCCGCCGCCGAGGCCGTACAGCAGTCCGGATCGAAGGCGAAGGTCGTGGCCATCGACGACGACGCCAAGATCCTCTCCTCCATCAAGGACGGCTCCGTCACCGCCACGGTCGTACAGAACCCCGTCGGCCAGGCGGAGATCGGCGTCTGGGCCCTCGCTCTGCTGCAGACCAAGCAGTGCACGATGGCGAAGCCCGGACAGATCGTCGACTCCGGTTCCTTCGTCGTCACGAAGGCGAACGTCGCCCACTACGACAGCGCACGGCAGGCCAAGACCGCCGAGCTGAAGAAGCAGTTCGCCGACGAGTACCTCTCCTGCGGCTGAACTCCCGTGCCACGAACGGCGGAAGGCCCCCACACGACATGAGTATCATCACGAACGCCACGGCTCTACTGGCCGACATCGCGGTCGAGACCGACCGCACCGACGCGGTGCAGTCGTTCGTCAAGCAGGAGACGATCCTCGTCCGCCTGACCACGGCGGACGGCCTCGACGCGACCGGCTACGCCTACACGATCGGCACCGGCGGAACCTCCGTACTGGCGCTGCTGCGCGACCACCTCCTGCCGCTCCTCGCCGGGAAGGACGCACGCAACGTCGAAGGGATCTGGCAGGAGTTGTTCGGCCTGACCCGCGCGACGACCACCGGTGCCATCACCTCGCTCGCGCTCGCCGCGATCGACACCGCCCTGTGGGACCTGCGCTGCAAGCGGGCCGGCGAGCCCCTGTGGCGGCTCGCAGGCGGTCACCGACAGCACATCCCGGTGTACGACACCGAGGGCGGCTGGCTCCATCTCAGCACCGAGGACCTGGTCAAGGCGGCCCTCGCCGCGAAGGACGCTCAGTGGGGCCGGCGTCAAGATCAAGGTCGGCAAGCCGCACATCGCGGAGGACGCGGAGCGGCTGCGCGCGGTACGCGAGGCCGTCGGACCGTCGCTGCACATCATGACGGACGCCAACCAGTCTCAGTCGCTGTCCCGCGCCGTTCAACTGGCCGCCGCGCTTGAGCCGTTCGACCCGTACTGGCTCGAAGAGCCCCTGCCCGCCGACGACATCAGCGGCCACGCGACGCTCGCCCGTTCGACCAGGATCCCGATCGCGGTCGGTGAGTCGATGTACGCGCCGATGCAGTTCCGCACCTACTTGGAGACCGGCGCCGCGTCCGTGGTGCAGGTCGATGCCGCCCGGGTCGGCGGCATCACCCCGTGGCTCAAGGTCGCGCACCTGGCGGAGACCTTCAACGTCATGGTCTGCCCGCACTTCCTGATGGAACTGCACGTCAGCCTGGTCGCCGCGGTCAGCAATGGCGCGTATGTGGAGTACATCCCGCAGCTGCGTGCCGTGACCCGCACCGAGTTGACCGTCCGGGACGGTCTGGCCGTGGCACCCGACCGGCCGGGCATCGGCATCGACTGGGACATGGACGCCATCGAGGACCGGAGGGTGTCATGAAGACGCCGGAGGGTGTCGTGGAAACGGCCGTCGCCGAGCCCGACAGCGGGACGGACCGCCCCACCGACGGCACGCGCCCCGCCTACCGGCTGCCGTTCTGGGTCAACCAGCGGCTCGGACTCCTGGTGCTCGTCATCGTGCTCGGCGCCTTCTTCGGTGTCCTGCGGCCGGCGTTCTTCGACGCGCGGCTGGTGCTCTTCCCGCTCCTGCGGGACATCTCGACGCTGACCGTGGTGGCCCTCGCACAGATGGTGGTGCTGTCCGTCGGGCACATGAACCTCGCCGTCGGACGCATGGCCGCCTTCGCCGCCTTCTTCGCCGGGTTCGGCTACGACCGGCTCGGACTGCCGCTCGCGGTGGGACTGTTGGTGTGTCTCGTCGCCGGCTGCATCATCGGGGCGTTGACCGGCTGGATCATCGCCCGCACGGGCGTGAGCTCCTTCGTCGTGACGTTGGCCATGGACTTCGCCCTGCTAAGGCTGGTCTCCCTGCTGTACTCGGCCTTCACCGAGAACGCCGCGTTCACCACCCGGCCCGCCGGACTCGTGGAGCTTCGGTCCTACTCCCTCGCCGACATCTGCGTCGGGCCCGTCTGCGGCTCCCCGGCCGTGCCACAGCTGGCCCAGTTCACCGTGCTGGCCCTCGTCGGCCTCGGCTTCCTCTACGCCCGTACCCGCATGGGACGCGAACTGCTGCTCACCGGCGCGAACCCGGCCGCCGCCGAGCTGTCCGGCATCCCGACGGGCCGCCGGATCGTGCTGGCACACGCGCTGTCCGGACTCCTTGCCGCGCTCGCCGGTTTCATGGCCGCCGCCGGCACGGGCACGTTCAGCGCCTCCATCGGCGACGACTTCATGCTCCCCTCGTTCCTCGGGGCGGTCCTCGGCGGGACCCTGCTCACCGGCGGCGTCGTCTCCGTCATCGGCGCCCTGCTCGGCACCTCCCTCGTCGGCGTGATCCGCAAGGGCCTCGATCTGCTCGGTGTCGGCCTCGAAAGCCTCAACATCTACCTCGGCTGCGTCCTGCTGCTGGCCCTGTCCGCGGACCGGGTACGCACCGTCGTGTCCTATCGCAAGGTGGTGCGCTCCACATGACCACGCTCCACGACCGGGGAACAGCCGCCCTCCCCGCCCTGCGGCGCTTCTCCCGCTCCACGACGATAACGCTGCTGTGTGTGGTCATCGCGGGCTATGTGGCGCTGGGGATCTCCTCGTCCGGTTCCTTCTTCGAGGGCCCGTCCCTGCGTACGTTCCTGCAGTACCTCGCCACGCCGATCCTCATCGGACTGGCCCAGATGGTGGCCCTGTGCTTCGGGCAGCTCAACCTCGCGGTCGGTGCCCTGGGCGGCTTCAGCGCCTGTCTGATGGGTGTGCTGATGGCCGACCGCGGGGTGCCCGCGGCGGTCTGCCCATCCTGCTGATCAGCAGCGACCTGGCGGAGGTGATCACTCTCGCCGACCGGGTCGTCGTCATGGCCGATCACCGCATCCGGGGTGAGGTGGCCAACGACCACGACTACGACCGGATGAGCGGGAGGATCATCCGCATCATCCACGACCGCGCCGTCCCGGTCGTGCTTTCGCCTACGATGGTTCGAACCGGCCGAGTTGGCGTTCCAGACTGCGGGTGAGGTGCTCCGCCATCGCCTCGGCCGCGCGTTCGGCTCGGCGGCGGAGTATCGCTCGTACCACTCGGCCGTGCTCCGCCAGGGTCGGGTCGCCGTCGCTCTGCAGGCTGCTGAGCCGGAAGACGTGCAGGTGGGCGTGGAACCGCTCCACCGCGTCCGCGAGGAGGGGCCGGTGGGCGGCCTCGGCGACGGCGTCGTGGAAACGCTGGTCCAGGGCCGCGAAGTCCCGGTAGGCCGCGTACGTACCGGCGGGGCCGGGGTGGGCCTGCATCGCCTCCAGGATCCCCTCGATGGCGTCGAGTTGGGAGTCGTCGGCGTTGAGAGCGGCCAGGGCCGCGGCTCGCGGCTCGCGGCTCCAGCAGCAGCCGCATCTCGAACAGTTCCTCCACCCCCTGCCGGGTCAGCAACTCGGTCGCCCGGTACCCCGACAGGGAGCGCTTGACGACGAGCCCGTCGGCCTCAAGCCGGGCCAGGGCCTCGCGCACGGGGGTCGGTGAGACGTTGAGCGTGCGGGCCAGGGCTTCGATGCCGACGCGGGCGCCAGAGGCGATGCCGTGGTCCATGACCATGGCCTTGATGTCCTCGTAGACGCTGTCGGACAGCACCTGGCGCACCGACGCCACGGACGAATCGTGTGCCGGCATCCGGGTCTCCTCAGTGCTCTGGGCGCTACCGCGATCAGCAGTTTACCGAGGTGGGACGCCCGCACGGTGGGGGCCGACGCGAACTGACCGGGCGTGACGGAGGGTTCGTAGGAGTACGGGCTTCCCCCATTGGTTAGCTTTGCCTTACTTCTATTGCCCGACCGTCCGCCGGAGAGGCCCAACTTCGTGATCTCACGCATGCGTTCCGCCGATGACGCCGCCCGCGATCTCGCCGAGTTGCAGGCCCCGGTGGTCGGCAGGGTCACCGCTGCCGCGGCTCTGCAGGCGCTCGCCGCCGCGCTGTCCGTAGCGCCGATGGTGGCCGTCGTGGAGATCGGCCGTCGTCTCCTCGACGGCCGGGACGACCATCTGTGGTCCATCGCCTGGATCGCCGTGACCCTGCTGGCCGTACGCCTCCTGCTCTACCTGCTCGCCGGCACGCTCGCCCATCTCGCCGACGCGGAACTCGCCCTCGGCCTGCGGCTCCGGCTGGCGGACCATCTCGCGGTGCTGCCGCTCGGCTGGTTCGCCGGTGGGGTGACGGCCAAGGTGAAGACGACCGTTCAGGACGACGTGGGTGCGCTGCACCACGCCGTCGCGCACGCCCGAGGCGACCTCGCCGCGGCCGTGACCGGGCCCTTGGTCATCGGCGCCTACCTGCTGTGGGCCGACTGGCATCTCGCCCTGCTCACCTTCGCCGTGATCGCGGGGGCGCAAGGTGTGCGCATGCGGATGCAGGCCCGCTCGGCGGAGCCGGTGCAGCGCATCGCCGCCGCGCAGCTCGAACTGACCGCGGCGTCCATCGAGTTGGTGCGCGGGATCAGCGTCGCCAAGGCGTTCGGCGGCGGTGAGACGCCGCGCCGCTTCAGCGAGGCGGCCGCCGCCTATGCGGACGTGAACGACGAGGCGCAACGCCTCTTCGTCCGCCAACGGAGCCTCACCCGGGCGACGGTGGCCCCGGCGACGATCCTGCTGCTGATCACAGGCTGCGGGGTCGGCCTGGTCGCGCTCGCACAGACGGATCCGGTCGACATCCTGGCGTTCACCCTGCTGGGCCTCGGCCTGTTCGAACAGATCACCCCGATCTACGCGGCCCGCTTCCTGAGCCGTACCGCAAAGGCCGCCGCACACCGCATCGCCGGCCTACTGCGCGAACCGGCCCAGGAGTTCACCCGGCATCCGACGGCCCTGCCGCCCCGCGAGCCGGGCACTCCCCCGGTCCTGGAACTCGACGGCGTCCGTTTCGGCTACCCGTCGCAGGAGCACGATCGCGAGCGGCGCGAGGTGCTGCACAACTTGGACGCCGTCTTCGCCCCCGGCACGGTCACGGCCCTGGTCGGCCCCTCGGGCGCGGGCAAGTCCACGCTCGGCATGCTGCTCGCCCGCTTCTACGACGTCACGGGCGGGGCGATCCGCCTCGACGGCGTCGACATCAGGGAGTTGGACCGGGCCGAGCTGTACCGGCACATCGGCTTCCTCTTCCAGGACGTGGTGCTGCTGCGCAGTTCGATACGCGAGAACATCGCGCTGTCGCAGCCCGACGCGAGCGAGGAGGTCGTTCACACCGCGGCGAAGGCCGCCGCCGTGCACGACCGGATCACCGCACTGCCGCGCGGCTACGACTCCGTCGTCGGCGAGGACGCACGCCTGTCCGGTGGCGAGGCCCAGCGCGTGAGCATCGCGCGGACGCTGCTGGCCGGCACACCGATCGTGGTGCTCGACGAGGCGACCGCGTTCGCGGACCCCGAGTCCGAGGCCGCCGTACAGGACGCGCTCGCCGAACTCGCAGGCGGACGCACCCTGTTGGTCATCGCGCACCGGCTGCGGACCATCGCCGCGGCGGACCAGATCCTGGTCCTCGACGACGGCCGGATCAGCGAACGCGGGCGGCACGAGGTCCTACTCGCCGCCGACGGCACGTACGCGCGCATGTGGCGCGCCCAACACGGAGGCAGCACCGCATGATCACTCCGCTTCTGCGGATCACCGGCGGCGCGGGGCGCCCGCTGCTGGTCCGCTTCCTGCTCTCGACCGCCGTGTACGCGATCAGCGAGGGCGTGGCCTTCGGCCTGCTCGTGCCGCTGCTCACCGCGCTGTTGAACGGCCGGACGGCCGAGGCCGGCTGGTGGCTGCTGCCGCTGGCGGGTGCCGTTGTCGTCGGCTGGTTCGCCCACTACGACAAGGAACTGCGCGCTCTGGCGCTCTCCTCCGCCTGGCGCCGCGCCCTGTACGAGCGGATCGGCGCCCACGTGGTCCGGTTGCCGCTCGGCTGGTTCGACGGGACCCGCACGGCGCAGTTGGAGCGCTTGCTCGGTCAGGGCGTCAACACGGTCACGGCCGTCGTGCACCTGGCCCAGACGCTGCTCGGCGCCGTCCTCACTCCCGCCACGATCGTCGTCTTCCTGCTCTGCTACGACTGGCGGGTGGCCGTCGCCGTACTGGTCACGGTCCCGGTGGTGTTGCTGGTGTTCGCCCTGGCCGGGCGGCTCACCGATCGCACGGAGGCGGAGCACGACAAGGCGGCCTCCGAAGCGAGTGCGCGGCTGGTGGAGTTCGCCGGCGCACAGCCCGTGCTGCGCGCCAACGGCCGTGCCACCAGCGGGCACCGGCAGCTGGGCGAGGCGCTCCGCGGCCAGCACCGCGCGGCCCGCCGCGAGGTCTTCGGGGCTCTACCGGGCCTGCACCTCGGCCAGTTGGCGATCCAGCTCGCCTTCACGTCCGTCCTCGTCGTCGGCCTGCTGCTCGCGACCGGCAACGAGATCACCCCGGCACGGATCACCGCGCTGCTGGTGCTCGGCGTGCATTTCCTCCAGCCGCTCGCGCTCATCGCCGCAGCGGCGTCCGCGCTGCGTGCCACCCGCGCCGCGGTGGACCGTATCGACTCCGTGCTCAGCACTCCGCCCCTGCCGGAGCCCGCCAATCCGCACCCCGTCGTCGGCCTCGCGGCGTCAGTCGAACTCGACGGTGTCCGGTTCGGCTACGACGGCTCCGCCACCCCAGTCCTCGACGGACTCGACCTGATGGTTCCGGCCGGGTCGACCACGGCCCTCGTCGGGCCCTCGGGCGCGGGCAAGACCACCGTCACCAAGCTGATCGCCCGCTTCGCCGACGTCGACGCGGGCGCGGTGCGCATCGGTGGCGTGGACGTCCGCGAGCTGGCCGGGAACGACGTGATGAACCTGGTGTCCCTGGTCTTCCAGGACGTACACCTCCTCGACGCCACCATCGAGGAGAACATCCGTCTCGGCCGCCCGGACGCCTCCGACGCCGAGGTCCGCGAAGCCGCCCGGCGGGCCCGGGTCGACACCATCGCCGACCGGCTGCCCGACGGGCTCGCGAGCCGCGTCGGCGAGGGCGGCTCGCTGCTCTCCGGTGGCGAGCGCCAGCGCGTCGCCATCGCGCGTACGTTGCTGAAGGACACCCCGATCGTGCTGCTCGACGAGGCGACATCGGCGCTGGACGCCGAGAACGAGGCCGCGGTCCACGAAGCCCTGCGTGAACTGGGCGCCGGCCGAACCCTGTTGGTGATCGCCCACCGTCTGTCCACCATCGCCGCGGCCGACCGGATCGCCGTGCTGGACGCGGGCCGCATCGTGGAGCAGGGCCGGCACGCCGATCTCCTCGCCGCCGACGGGCGCTACGCCTCCCTGTGGCACGACTACGAACGCGCCCGGGGGTGGCGCCTGACCAACCGCCGCTGAGACGAGCGTGCCGGCGGTCCGCTACCGCTTGTCAGAGTGAGGACAGGTCGATCGCCCGGTCGACATCCTGCGGCTGCAGCACACGCAGGATGCCTTCCAGCAGGTAGTAGTCGGCGTAGGGCAGGGAGATCTCGATGCCGTCCTCGGCCGGGCGGTTGCGGGTGCAGCGGGCCACGACCGCTTCGGCGCGGGACGACTTGTCCGTCAGGCAGGTCCGCGACAGCGCGGTGAGCAGGCGCAGCGCCACCGTGCGGTATTCCTGGCTGCCCGTGGCGGCGGACAGGTCGAGCAGCCCGCAAGCCATGATCGCGCCGGCCGAGGCGTCCTTGATGTCGTACGGCTGCTGCGGCGCCCGGTAATCCCACACGGGCACGTGGTCCGGGCTGAGCGCGCCCACCGCGAAGTCCGCGAGTTTGCGTGCGGTGTCGAGGAATTGGCGGTCGCCGGTGCGGCGGTAGATCGTGGTGAAGCCGTACAGGCCCCATGCCTGCCCCCGGGACCAGCACGAAGTGGGGCTGTAGCCCTGCACGGTGGCCGGTCCGATCGGTGCGCCGGTGGCCGGGTCGAAGTCGTACACGTGCGGGGTCGATCCGTCCGGCCGCGGGAAGACCCGCTGAGCGGTCTTCGCGTGCTCCACGGCGATGTCGAGGTAGGTCTCGTCGCCGCTCTGCCGGGAGGCGAAGGCCAGCAGGTCGAGGTTCATCATCGTGTCGATGATCACCCGGCCCGCGTTGTTCGGGTCGTTCAGCGCACCCCAGGCCCGGATGAAGTGCCCGCGCGGGTTGTACCGCTTGATCAGCGAGTCGGCCGCCTGCAGAGCGCCGGTACCCCATGTCTCGTCGCCGGTCAGGCGCCATGCGGTGACCCATGACGGATAGAACAGGAAGCCGAGGTCGTGCGTGCCGGTGTCGTACTGGCGGGGCGCGAGTTTCTGCGCCGATGCGAGCGCCAGCGTGCGGAACGTGTCGTCCCGGCTGTAGAGCCATGCCATCCACAACGTCCCCGGCCAGAATCCCCCCACCCAGTCGCCGTTTTGGGAGTAGACCCACTTCTCGAACTTCGTTCCGACGGGAAAGGCGCTCACGCCCGGCGCGACGGCACGGAGCTTGCTCACCGCGTAGTCGGCCGCCGCGCGGAGCGTACGTATGGTCTCTGCGGGTGTCGGGTCCGCTGCTGCCTGCGCGGCTTGCATCGATGACGCGGACGCCGCCGCAACACCGACTGCCGTGGTCAACACCGTTCGCCGGCACATCCTCACGGGCGACTTCCTCTCCAACTGGGCAACGTTGCAAGGGAGTTGCAAGAGAGCTCAAGGAGTCTGACACGGCGCTCGCCCGCATGTACACCATCATGAGCGATGTTCATGTCCATGAACTCGCTGCGGTGACGCTTCCCGCGTGGCCCGACGGAGTCAGTCTCGGGGGATGCGCCCCT
The DNA here is from genome assembly GCF_058544905.1 of Streptomyces sp. JLBG701. Classification (NCBI taxonomy): domain Bacteria; kingdom Bacillati; phylum Actinomycetota; class Actinomycetes; order Kitasatosporales; family Streptomycetaceae; genus Streptomyces; species Streptomyces sp. JLBG701. Next base: position 10,217,137 of record NZ_CM178588.1, on the reverse strand, counting down.
TGCTCAACATCGCGGTACGGACGCGCTGTTCGGCCAGAGCGCGGCCGGCGGCGTGCGGGGTGACCTCACGGCGCTCGGCCTCGTCGAGGACGGTGACCGTGTTGGACCGCAGCCTGGTCGAGATCGTCTCGAAGATCGCGGTGGTCTCGGGGCGGAATCCGGAGTAGCGGGCGTCCATCGCGAACGCGGCGGCGACCACGCCGCCGGCGTTGGCGACGAAGTCGGGGAGCACCGTGATGCCCCGCTGGGCGAGGATGTTCTGGGCCTCCGGGGACGTGGGCAGGTTCGCGCCCTCCACGACGAGCCTGGCCTTGATCCCGTGCGCGGTGGTGTGGTCGATGACGTCCTGCAGAGCGGCGGGCACCAGGATGTCGCAGTCCACGGTGAGTTCCGCGCCGGGGGCGAGCGCGGCGCCCCGGACATGGCTGGTGACGAAGTGGTCGCCGTGCTCCTCGCGGGCGGCCAGGAGGTCCTCGACGTCGAGGCCGCTGGGGTCGTGCACGGCTCCATGGGCGGTGGAGACCGCCACGACGGTGGCACCGAGCTCGGCGAACCGCCGGGCGGCCGCGCTGCCGACGGCGCCGAAGCCCTGGATGGCGACGCGGGCACCGGTCAGCGGCAGGCCCAGGCGCTGGGCCGCGGCGTCGGTGGACTCGGCGACCCCGTAGCCGGTGACGCCGAGCTTGTCGTACGCCACACCGCCGAGGTGCTCGGGGGTGCCGACGGCTGCCCCGCGGTCGCCCAACTCGTCCTGGATGATGGCCGCGTCGCTCTCGGTCAGCCCCATGTCCAGCCCCATCACGTACTCGCGGGGCACCTCGTTGGACAACGCCCGCGCGAACGCACGCAGGATCGCCTCCTTGTCGCGGGAGGCGGGGTCGGCGACGATGCCGGCCTTGGCACCGCCGTAGAAGAGGTCGACGCTCGCCCACTTCCACGTCATGACGCGGGCGAGGCGGGCCACTTCGCCGACGGTCACGGTGGGGCTCATACGGGTTCCGCCCTTGCCCATGCCCCGGGCCGTGTTGTCGATGACCAGGACGCCTTTCATGCCCATACGCCGGTGCGAGACGACGACGATCTTCTCGGGGCCCCAGTCGTCGACGAGGGAGAGTGCGTCAGTCACAGGTGGGTTCCTTGTCAGTAGAGGGAGGCAGGGCGCGGGCGATGAGCTGTGCGAGGTGGGTGCCGGTGCGGTCGGTCCGCTGGGCGATCTGGGTGCGGCAGCTGAAGCCGTCGGCGAGGACGTGGGTGTCGGGGGCGGCGTCGCGCACGGCGGGGAGCAGGACCTGTTCGCCCGCGGCGACGGAGACGTCGTAGTGGCCGCGTTCGAAGCCGAAGTTGCCGGCCAGGCCGCAACACCCCGATGCGAGCGTGGTGTTGTCGACGCCCATGCGGTGCAGGAGCCGGCTGTCGGCGTCGAAGCCGGACGTCGCGTGCTGGTGGCAGTGCGTCTGGCTGATCGAGTGGGCGTCGATGCGCGGGGGTTGCCAGTCGGGTGCGTGCCGGCCTAGGAGTTCGGCGAGTGTGACGGTGGCTCCGGCCAGGGCGCGGGCACGGTCGTCGCCGTCCAGCAGTTCGGGCAGGTCGGTCTTGAGGGCCGCTGTGCAGCTGGGTTCTAGACCGACGACCGGAGTTCCCGAATCGGCGGCTGAGGCAAGGGCGTTGACGGTGCGCCGCGCGATGCGTCGGGCGATGCCCAGCTGGCCGGTGGTGATCCAGGTCAGTCCGCAGCACTGGGTGCCGTCGGGGACCTGGACCCGGAAACCGGCGTCCTCCAGTACCGCGACCCCGGCTTCGAGGACCTCGGGTGTGAAGTGGTTGTTGAAGGAGTCGACCCACAGCATGACCGGGCCCCGGTGACCGTCCCCCTTCGGTGTGCGGCGGCGGAACCGGGCGAGGAAGGTCTCGTCGGCGAAGCGCGGGATCTCGCGCTGGGCGGCGATGCCGCCGAGCCGCTTGAGGAGCGGGGCCAGTCGGGAGGAGGTCAGGGCGTTGACCAGGCGTGGCATCCGGCCGGCGGCGCGGGACAGCAGTGGCAGCCAGCCCATCGTGTAGTGGGAGGCGGGCCGGATGCGCCCCTTGTAGTGGTGGTGCAGGAACTCCGATTTGTACGTGGCCACGTCCACGCCGACCGGGCAGTCGGCGCTGCACCCCTTGCAGGACAGGCACAGGTCGAGGGCGTCGCGGACCTCGGTGGAACGCCAGCCGTCGGTGATCACCTCGCCCTGCGTCATCTCGTACAACAGGCGTGCCCGGCCTCGGGTGGAGTCCTTCTCGTCCAGCGTGACTCGGTAACTGGGGCACATGACGTCGCCGCGATGGGCGGCGGTACGGCACTTGCCGACGCCCACGCAGCGGCGGGTGGCCTTGGCGAAGTCGCCGTCGTCGGCGTGGAAGGGGAAGACGGTGGTGAGGGGCAGCTGGGTGCGGTGCGGGCTGACTCGCAGGTTGCCGTCGACGGGCAGGGGCCGCACGATCATGCCGGGGTTCAGGCCGTTGTCGGGGTCCCAGATCTCCTTGAACTCCTCGAACAGGGCGATGACTTCGGGCCCGTACATCAGCGGCAGCAACTCGGAGCGGGCCTGGCCGTCGCCGTGTTCCCCGGACAGCGAGCCGCCGTGCGCGGTGACGAGCTTGGCGGCGTCGGTGACGAAGGCGCGGAAGACGGCGGTGCCCTGCTCGGTGGTGAAGTCGAAGTCGATACGGACGTGCAGGCAGCCCTCGCCGAAGTGGCCGTAGACCGCGCCCCGCAGGTCGTGCTGTTCCAGCAGGCGGGTGAACTGGTGGAGGTAGGAGCCGAGTTGGTCGGGTGGGACGGCCGCGTCCTCCCAACCGGGCCAGGCTTCCGAGCCGTCGGGCAGACGCGTTGCCAGACCCGCTCCGTCCTCACGGATCCGCCACAGCTTCCGCGCTCGTGCGGGATCGGTGACGATCTCGCTGCCGGTGAAGCCTGTCGCATGCCCGGCGGTCTCGGCGAGTTCCGTGGCACGGAGGGGCAACTCGTCGGCCGTACCGCCGAGTTCGGCGAAGAGCCAGGCCTGGGCGGTGGGCAGGCCGTCGATCGCGGCGCGGGTCTCGGAGCGGGTGACGATGTCGGTCAGTGCCTGGTCGAGTCCCTCCAGTGCCAGCAACTGGTGCTCCAGCAGGGCGGGTACGGCGTCGGCCGCGGCGCCGGCGTCCTGGAAGCCGAGGACGACCAGAGCCCGGGCGGGGGGCGGGGTGATCAGGCGGACGGTCGCCGTAAGGACGACGGCGAGGGTGCCCTCGCTGCCGACCAGAGCTCGGGCGAGGTTGAAGCGGCGTTCGGGGAGCAGGTGCTCCAGCGCGTAGCCGGAGACCTGCCGCGGGAACCGGCCCAGCTTCGTGCGCAGCGCCGCGAGGTTGTTCTGGGCGAGCCGGTGCAGGGACGCGATCAGCTGTCCGCGGTCGTCGCCGGCGGCGATAGCCTCGTCGATCTCCCGTTGGGTCATCTCGCCGAGCCGGACCACTGTGCCCCGGTAGGTGACCACTTCGAGTTCCAGGATGTTGTCGGCGGTGCGTCCCCAGGCCAGGGAGTGTGATCCGCAGGCGTTGTTGCCGATCATGCCGCCGAGCGTGCAGCGGCTGTGGGTGGAGGGGTCGGCGCCGAAGAGGAGGCCGTGGGCGGAGGCCGCGCTCTGCAGGTCGTCCAGGACGATGCCCGGCTGCACCGTGGCGGTCCCCGCCTGCGGATCGAGGGCGAGCAGCCGGTTGAAGTGGCGGGAGAAGTCGAGCACCACGCCCGCTCCCACCGCCTGTCCGGAGGTGCTGGTGCCCGCCCCGCGCGAGGTGACCGGCACGCCCAGGCTGCGGCACACGGCGAGGGCGTTGAGGATGTGACGCCGCTCGCGGGGAAAGACCACGGCGAGCGGGATCCGACGATAGTTGGAGGCGTCGGCCGAGTACTGGGCCCGGCGTCCGGCGTCACCGGCGACCTCTCCGCAGTCCCCTCCGGCGAGGGCCGCGGCCACAGCCGCCGCATCGAGGCTGCCGCGGCCCGGCGCTGTCGTGGTCACTGTGCTCGCTCCTCCATGCTCACCGGGCTCGTTCGCCCTGGTCTCCCCCACGATGCGGGCCGGGCGGTGCCGCCACAAGGGACAGCAGAACGAAAGAATTGACGCTTCAGGGCAAGAAATGCTTAGGCTTGTTCTCCCGTGTTTCCGCGAGGAGTCCGTGTTGCTGAAGCCACTGCACCTGCTCACACTGAAGGCCGTCGTCCGCAGCGGGTCGTTCGCGATCGCGGCCCGCGATCTCGGCTACACCGCGTCCGCGATCTCCCAGCAGATCTCCGCCCTGGAGAAGGACACCGGCCTTGTCCTGTTCGAGCGCGAGGCCCATGGGATCCGTCCGACTGCCGCCGCCCACCGCCTGGTCGACCTCAGCGATCGTGTACTGGCCGCCCTGGACGATCTGGGCCAGCACGTACAGGAGCTGGCCACCGGCGTCACCGGCCGACTGAGGCTCGGCAGCTTCCCCACCGCCGGCGTCAGGCTCGTACCGTCCGCACTGTCCGCGTTCGCCGAGAGCCATCCCCGGGCCCAGATCCAGTTGGAGGAGGGCGAGCCCGAGGAACTGGTCGCCGCACTCGGCGACGGCGACCTGGACGTCGCCCTGGTGTACGAGTACGGACTCAGCCCCCACCCCTGGCCCGACGGTCTCACCCACCACCTGCTGCTGAGGGAGGACCTCGTGCTGCTCCGCGCCCGTGGCAGCGGCCTGAGCGCGCAACTCCCCCACCTGTCCCGGGCCCGCTGGATCACCAGCCGGGAGGGCACCGCCGGCGCCCGGTCGACCGTACGGCTGTGTGCGGCGGCCGGGTTCGAGGCCGCGGTCGCCTTTCGCAGCAACAACTACGACGTCGTACGGGAGTTGGTGTCCGCGGGACTCGGCGTGGCGGTGGTCCCGGCGCTAGGTCACGCGCCGAAGGACACGATCGAGGCGACCCGGGTCACCCAGCGGTCCGCACACCGCACGGTGATGGCGCTGCACCGCAGCGAGAACAGCAATCCGCTGCTGGCGGCGATGCTGGACTCGCTGCGGCGGGCGGTGCCTGTCGACGAGCCGTTCCTGTACCCGACCGAGCCCGTGTGACCGGCCGAGCCCGTCAGGGGCACGGGGAACTGCGCGACCAGCCCCCACCGGCCCGCACACTCATTGCCGCGCTTCCAGCGGAGCTCGGGGCTCCTGGTCGTCCGAGTCCGACATCTCGTTGAGGGCGTCGAGGTCGACCGAGCCGCCCGGCATGACCGTCCGGGTGCGCCGGTAGCCGTAGAAGGCGTAGATGAGCAGGCCCACGACCAGCCAGACTCCCAGCCGCGCCCAGGTCTCCCACTTCAGGAACGACATGAGCCAGACGGAGAAGATCATGCCGAGGATCGGCACGAACGGCATACCCGGGCAGCGGAAGCCGCGCTTGAGGCCAGGCTTCTTGTAACGCAGGATCAGGACGGCCGCGGAGACGACCACGAAGGCCAACAGGACGCCGATGTTGGTGAGTTCGGCCACGGCGTTGATGGGCAGCACACCCGCCAGCACCGCGGAGACGACGCCGATGACCCAGGTCGCGCGGTGCGGGACCTTGCGCTTGGGGTGGATGGCGCCGAACCAGGCCGGCATCAGGCCGTCCCGGCTGAGGGCGTACCACAGGCGGGAGGCGCCCATCATGAAGGAGAAGGTCACGGTGACGATGCCGATGACTGCGCCGACCGCGATGAGGTTGGCGAACCCGTTCAGCCCGACGCTCGCGAAGGCGCTGGAGATGCCGCTGCTCGGGTTGAGCTCCGTGCAGTTCTGGATGCCGGTGAGCACGATGCAGACCAGGACGTACAGGCCCATGGAGACCGCCAGCGAGATCATCATCGCCTTCGGCAGCTTCTTGCGGGCCTCCACCGACTCCTCGGCGGCGGTGCTGAGCGCGTCGTAGCCGAAGACCGCGAAGAAGACTCGCCGCGCCGGTGAACGCCCCGTTCAGACCGAAGGGCGCGAAGGGCGACAGGTTGTCGGTGTTGACCTTGGTGAAGCCGACCACGATCACCAGCAGCACGATGGCGATCTTGACGATGGTCAGCACCGTCTCCACCCGGGCCGACGTGCGAGTGCCGCGGGTCAGCAGCCAGGCCACCCCGAGGCAGATCAGGATGGCGAGCAGGTCGACCTTGTGACCGGCTCCGGTGCCGGAGGCACCCAGCGCCCAGGTCGGCAGGTCGATACCGACCGCGTCAAGGAGGAACCCGAGGTAGCCGGACATGCCGATCGCGACGACGGCGACGATGGCCGTGTACTCCACGCGGAAGGGCGGATTTCGGGGTGGGTTCGGAGGACATCGCTCGCTCCCTGTCAGGCAACGGCGGCCCGCCGGGCCGCTGTCGTGGCGGCGACCGCCCGCAGGACGTCGATGAGCGCCGCCACCGTGGGCCGGCGCTCCGCGGACGAGCGGAACACCACCACGATGTGCCGCTCGATCGTCTCGCGCAGCCGCACCACGTCGAAGCGTGAGGCGCGCAGTCTGAGCATCAGATCCGTCACCGTGCTCACCCCGATGCCCGCCTCGACCAGTGCCAGGGTGGCCGCGGTGTCGGTCACCTCGTGCCGTACGTCGGGCTCGACGCCAGCCCGTCGGCAGGCGGTGCGCACGGCGCGGCCGTAGTAGCTGTCGGCCCACGGCAGGATCCAGCGCAGATGCTGGGTGTCGGCCAGGGAGATCTCCTCGCTGCCGCCCATCGACCCGGTGGGCACGGCGAGGGAGAACCGCTCCCGGTACAGCTGGGTCACCCGCAGGGCGGGGTCGCGTGGGATGGGTACGTCGGGGTAGTCGAGGCCGAGCGCCAGGTCCACGGCGCCGGAGGCGACGGCGTCGTAAACCTCGTCCACGTCCATGTCGCGGCTGCGCACGTCGAGCCCGGGATGGGCCTCGTGGACGCGGCCCAGGGCGAGCGGCAGGATCTCGGCGGCGGCCGTGGCGAACAGGCCGACCCGCAGCACGCCGGAGACCTCCCCCCGGCTGCGCTCCAGCGCCTCCACGGCCTCGGCCTCCGTGGACAGGATCCGCTCGGCGTGCAGGGCCAGCGTCCTCCCGGCGTCGGTCAGCTCCACCCGCCGGCCCACCCGCCGCAGCAGCTCCATGCCGGTGGCCTTCTCCAGCGCGGCGATCTGCTGGGAGACCCCGCCGGGGGTGTAGCCGAGGGCCTGGGCCACCGCGGTGATGGTGCCGCGCCGGGTCAGCTCGACCAGGGAACGCAGCTGGGAACTCGTCCAGTCCATATAGAGAATCTAATAGATCAGGTGCACGAAGTGTTCATAGACGTCAACGGTTTGGTTGCGTCACGATGACGGGCAGCTAGCTGATCAGCGTCTTTCTCCCTCCCTCTGGAAGGACGGCCCTTGTCCAGCTCCTCCCCCTCCCCCTCCTCTCCCTCTCCCGCCTTCCACACGGTTCCGCCCAGCGCCGATGTCGTCATCATCGGCGGTGGGGTGATGGGTGCCAGCATCGCCTTCCACCTCGCCGAGGCGGGGGTCACCGACGTCGTCGTGGTCGAGCGCGGCGAGCTGTGCAGCGGCAGCTCGGGCAAACCGATCGGCGGTGTGCGCGCCCAGTTCTCCGACCCGCTCAACATCGAACTGGGCGACCGGAGTCTGCGCGCCTTCCAGGACTTCCCGCACCGCCCGGGCGCCGACATCCGCCTCGACAGCGTCGGCTACCTCTTCCTGCTCACCACCGAACAGCAGGCCGAGGACTTCGAGGCGAGTGTCGGGATCCAGAACGGTCTGGGCGTCCCCACCCGAATGATCGGCCCGGACGAGGCACACCGCCTCTGCCCCTACATCAGCACCGACGGCCTCCTTGCCGCCGCCTTCTCCCCCACCGACGGCCACGCCCGGCCCGCAATGGTCGTGCAGGGATACGCCGACGCCGCGGCCCGGGCGGGCGTCACCTTCGCCACCCACACGAGCGTGACCGGCATCGACACCGCCGGCGACCGGGTCACCGCGGTCCACACCGACCGCGGGCGCATCGCCTGCTCCACCGTCATCTGTACGGCGGGCGCCTGGTCCGCCCGGATCGGCGCCATGGCCGGCGTCGACCTGCCGGTGCGGCCGGTGCGCCGCCAGCTCGCCTTCACCACGCCGCTCACTCCCCCGGCGCCGCGCATCCCCTTCACCATCGACTTCGCGTCGTCGGCCTACTTCCACAACAGCGACGACGGCCTGCTGTTCGGCCTCGCCGACCCCGCCCAGCCGGACGGCTTCGACACCGCCTGGACCCCGGAGTGGCTGGAGCTCTTCCGGGACGTCGCCCGGAACCGGGCCCCCGCACTGGCCGACATGGCGATCGCCGACGGCTGGGCCGGCCTGTACGAGGTCACCCCCGACCACAACGCGCTGATCGGACGCTCCGGCGAGCTGCCCAACTTCCTCTACGCCACCGGGTTTTCGGGCCACGGCTTCCTGCAGGCCCCCGCCGTCGGCGAGATCGTGCGCGACCTCCACCTCGGCCGCGAACCCTTCGTCGACATCTCCCCGCTGAGCGCCGACCGCTTCCGGTCGGGAGCCGAGATCCGTCCCGAAGCCCACGTGGTGTGAACTCCCCGACAGGAAGGGCCACTTAGATGATCAGCCAGTGGCAACTGCGCGCCGCCTTCGCCGCGCGGCTCTCGGACATGTACGGCCGTGAAGTCCCCGCCTACACCACGCTCGTGGACGTCTCGCGCGAGGTCAACGAGGACGTCCTGCGCGCCCAGGGCGACGACGCCGAACGCCTCGGCTCCATCAACCGGGTCACCGCGGAACGCCACGGCGCCATCCGCGTCGGCACTCCCGCCGAACTGGCCCAGGTGGCCCGCGTGTTCGGCGCCCTGGGCATGCGCCCGGTCGGCTTCTACGACCTGCGCGAGGCCGCCGCCAGCGCGGTGCCTGTCGTGTCGACCGCGTTCCGTCCCGTCGACGGGGAGGAGCTGGCCCGCAACCCCTTCCGCGTCTTCACGTCCATGCTCACCCCCGCGGACCCGCGCTTCTTCGACGCCGATCTGCGCGCCCGCCTGGAGACGTTCCTCGCCGGCCGCGAACTGTTCCCGCCGGAGCTGCTGGCCCTGGCCGACCGGGTGGAGGCGGAGCAGGAACTACCCGATCAGGATGCCGAGCTCTTCCTCCAACTGGCCGTCTCCACCTTCGAGTTGTCGACGGAACCCATCGACAAGTCCTGGTACGAGACCCTGGAGCGGGTCTCCGCCGTCGCCGCGGACATCGGCGGCGTCCGCAGCACCCACATCAACCACCTCACCCCGCGCGTCCTGGACATCGACGAGCTGTACCGCCGTATGACCGAGCGCGGCGTCGAGATGATCGACACCATCCAGGGACCCCCCAAGTGGAAGGGCCCCGACCTGCTGCTGCGCCAGACGTCCTTCCGGGCCCTGGCCGAACCCCGCGCCCTGCGCACCCCGGACGGCGAAGTCACCAGCGGCGCCCTGCGCGTACGGTTCGGCGAGGTCGAGGCCCGCGGTATCGCCGTAACCAGAGAGGGCCGCGCGCTCTACGACCGTCTGCTCACCCTCGTAGACCAGCAGGCGACCGCACACCCCGGTGCCGACCGGAGCGAACTCGCCCGCACCCTCTGGGCGGAGCATGTCCCCGGCACCGAACGCGAGCTCGCCGCCCAGGAGTTGGCGTACTTCACCTACAGCCTGGCACCCGACCGGCCGCGCGACGGCAGCCGCCCGCCCGAGACCCTCGGCGACCTGCTGACCCAGGGCTGGGTACGGGCCGAGCCCATCGTCTACGAGGACTTCCTGCCCCGCTCGGCGGCGGGCATCTTCCAGTCCAACCTCAGCGACGCGGGCTCCCGGGACAACGAACAGCAAGGCGCCGCCTACGACAGCGACTGGCTCTCCGGCGCCATCGACCGCGAAGTCCTCGACCCCTTCGCCCTGTACGAGCGGCAACAGAACGAGTCCCTGGCCCAGGTCGCCGGGGAACTGCACCTCACCACCCTCAAGGGAGCATCATGACCGGCACGACCGCCCTGCCCACCACCGAGGACCTGCGCGCCCGCGCCCTGGAGAGCCTGGAGCGCATCGGCGCGAGCGTGACGGAGGGCACCGACTTCCAGGCCCGTACGCCGATCACCGGCGAGGACCTGTTCGGCCTGGCCGCCGCGACCGCCGCTGATGTCGAGGAGGCTCTCGCCGCCACCAGCGAGGCGTTCCTCACCTGGCGCAGCACACCGGCTCCCCGACGCGGCGAACTCGTGCGCCGCCTGGGCGAGTTGCTGCGCGAGCACAAGAGCGACCTCGCCGACCTCATCACCATCGAGGCGGGCAAGATCCGCTCGGAGGCGCTCGGCGAGGTCCAGGAGATGATCGACATCTGCGAGTTCGCGGTCGGTCTGTCCCGGCAGCTCTACGGCCGCACCATCGCCTCCGAGCGCCCCGGCCACCGTCTCGCCGAGACCTGGCACCCGCTCGGGGTCGTCGGTGTCATCTCCGCGTTCAACTTCCCGGCGGCGGTGTGGTCGTGGAACACGGCCGTGGCGCTGGTCTGCGGTGACACGGTGATCTGGAAGCCGTCCGAGCTGACCCCGCTGATCTCCGTGGCCTGCGACCGACTGCTGACCCAGGCGGTCCAAGAGGTCGGCGCTCCCCGCGACGTACACCGCCTCCTCCTCGGCGATCGCGCCATCGGCGAGAAGCTCGTGGACGACCCGCGCGTCGCCCTCGTCAGCGCCACCGGCTCCACCCGCATGGGCCGCGAGGTCGGCCCCCGGGTCGCGGCCCGCTTCGGGCGCACCCTGCTGGAGCTCGGCGGCAACAACGCCGCCGTCGTCGCGCCCTCGGCCGACCTCGACCTCGCTGTCCAGGGCATCGTGTTCGCCGCGGCGGGTACGGCGGGGCAGCGCTGCACCACGCTGCGCCGCCTCATCGTCCACCGCGACATCGCGGACACGCTCGTCGCCCGCCTGACGGCCGCGTACGCCAAGCTCCCCATCGGCGACCCGTTCGACGAAGGCACCCTGGTCGGCCCCCTCATCTCCACCACCGCGTTCGACGCCATGCAGGACTCGGTCGCCCGCGCGCAGGCGCAGGGCGGCAAGGTCCTCGTGGGCGGCGGCCGCCGCCTGGCCGAGACCGCGCCGGGGGCCGCGTACGCCGAGCCGGTCATCGTCCGCGTCGACGAACAGACCGACGTCGTACGGCAGGAGACCTTCGCGCCGATCCTCTACGTCCTGACCTACGACACGCTTGAGGAGGCCGTCGCCCTGCACAACGACGTCCCGCAGGGCCTGTCCTCCAGCATCTTCACCCGCGACCAGCAGGAAGCCGAGCTCTTCCTCTCCGCCGAGGGCTCCGACTGCGGTATCGCCAACGTCAACATCGGCACCTCCGGAGCGGAGATCGGCGGCGCCTTCGGCGGTGAGAAGGAGACCGGCGGCGGTCGCGAGTCGGGCTCCGACGCCTGGCGCGCATACATGCGGTCGGCCACCAACACCATCAACTACTCCAGCCGCCTCGCCCTGGCCCAGAACGTCAGCTTCCTCTGAACAGCAAAGCAAACGGCGGGCAGGACCACGGTCCCTGCCCGCCGTTCGTTTTCCCCGCCCGCCCCTACGGCAGGGGCATGACCTTGCGGTAGGTGAACACCGCGGCCGCCGCGACCACCACGTGCATCAGGAGCAGCGCCCCGACGCCGATGACGCCGCCGTCGCCGAAGAGCAGGAAGTCGGGAACGAAGGACACCACGACGAGGGTCGGCGCCAGCCACCGCACCAGCGCCGTGGGGTCCTTCGACACCTTGCGCACGATCGCCCAGCCGACAGCACCCGCCACCACCCCGACCGCTGTCAGGAAGATGTACGAGGACGCCTTCAGCGGCCGGAAGTCGTCGGGTGCGCCGGCGGCCAGGGCCAGCAGGGCCAGCACCGCGTCCGCCACAGAGGCCACCACGATCGCGGCCAGCACACCTCCCGCCACAACGAGCGGACCACGGCGGACGGCAACGACGTCAGGGGCAACAGACATGGCAACTCCAGAGAGGGCGACTGCTGGAAGAGCCCCCACAAGGGGACGTTTGAACTCTCAAACGAGAGCCTGACGGAATCCGCTTTAAATTTCAAGCTCAAGGCTCGGACGTGCCCGTCACGACCGGATCCGCCACTCAATTTCATTCCGAACACTTTGTTGGTACGTCCTGACAAACCTGTTGACATCCCTGCGGAGCGGCTCCATAGTCTCTCCAACTAGAGCGCGCTACTAAAGCGCTCCAGTCGCTAACCAGGCAGTCCACACCTACGACCGCCGCAGAAGAACGAGCCGCCACGCACGGCACATACACACCATGCGCGCACCGCGTCGCCACTCGGCGATCGCTCATCGGCCGCCGACATCAGACGCGCCTGCGCTCACCACAGACTCCGCCCCGACAAGCACAGCGAGGTGCAAGGGACATGCACAGAAACCACCGAGCCGCGATTCTCACCGCCACCGTCCTCACCGGGACCCTGCTCGCCGCCGGCTGTTCCAGCAGCTCCGGCGGCAAGCAGTCCGAGGAAGGAAGTGCGGACGCCTCGGCGGGCAAGGCCACCACCCCGCGCATGACGGTGGCCATGATCACCCACGCCGCCCCCGGCGACACCTTCTGGGACCTCATCCGCAAGGGCGCCCAGGCAGCAGCGGCCAAGGACAACATCAAGCTCGTCTACTCCAGCGACCCCAGCGCCGGCAACCAGGCAACCCTCGTCCAGAACGCCATCGACCAGAAGGTCGACGGCATCGCGCTGACCGCCGCCAAGCCGGACGCCATGAAGGATGTGGTGGCCAAGGCGGAGGCGGCGGGCATCCCGGTGGTCGGTTTCAACTCCGGCGTCGGCGACTGGAAAGAGCTCGGCATGCTCGAGTACTTCGGGCAGGACGAGAACATCGCCGGCCAGGCCTTCGGCGAGCGGCTGAACCAACTCGGCGCCGAACACGCCCTGTGCGTCATCCAGGAGCAGGGCCAGGTCGCCCTTGAGGCCCGCTGCGCCGGCCTGAAGAAGGGCTTCAGCGGCAAGACCGACATCCTCTACGTCAACGGCACCGACATGCCGTCCGTGAAGTCGACGATCACCGCCAAGCTCAAGCAGGACAGCTCCATCGACCAGGTCGTCACCCTCGGCGCCCCCATCGCCCTGACCGCCGTGCAGTCGCTGTCCGACGCGGGAAGCAAGGCCAAGCTCGCCACGTTCGACCTCAACAAGGAGCTGGTGAAGGCCGTCCAGGACGGCACCATCGAGTTCGCGGTCGACCAACAGCCCTATCTCCAGGGCTACTTGGCCGTCGACTCGCTGTGGCTCTACAAGACGAACGGCAACTTCAGCGGCGGCGGCACCGCACCGGTACTCACCGGACCGGCCTTCATCACCAAGGACAACGTCGACTCCGTCGCCACGTTCGCCGCGAAGGGCACCCGGTGATGAGTATGACCCAGCATGCCGAGCCGGCGGTGACCACACCGCCGGCCCCCGGCCGCAAGGAGAGTGACGGCCGCACGGCCGAACGTCCGCTGGCGCTGCGGCTGTTGGCCCGGCCCGAAGTGGGCGTCTTCCTCGGCGCGGTCGCCGTATACGTGTTCTTCCTGGTCTCCGCGCCCCCGGTGCGCGACGGCAGCTCGATGGCCAACGTCCTGTACCAGTCGTCGACCATCGGACTCATGGCGCTGCCCGTGGCCCTGTTGATGATCGGCGGCGAGTTCGACCTGTCGGCCGGCGTCGCGGTCATCACCTCCGCGCTCACCGCGAGCATGCTCAGCTACCAGCTCAGCATGAACGTCTGGGTGGGCGTACTCGTCGCCCTTCTGGTGTCGCTGGGCGTGGGCTTCTTCAACGGCTGGATGGTGGTCAAGACCGGCCTGCCCAGCTTCCTGGTGACCCTGGGCAGCTTCCTGATCCTTCAGGGCGTCAACCTCGCGGTGACCAAGCTGGTCACCGGCAACGTCGCCACCGACGACATCAGCGACATGGACGGCTTCGGCCAGGCGAAGAAGATCTTCGCCTCGACCTTCGACGTCGGCGGCGTCAACGTGAAGATCACCGTCGTGTACTGGCTGGTCTTCGCGGCCCTGGCGACCTGGGTGCTACTGCGGACCAAGTACGGCAACTGGATCTTCGCGGTCGGCGGCAACAAGGACAGCGCCCGCGCCGTCGGCGTGCCGGTGACGTTCACGAAGATCTCGCTGTTCATGCTGGTCGGCTTCGGTGCCTGGTTCGTCGGCATGCATCAGCTGTTCACCTTCAACACCGTCCAGTCCGGTGAGGGCGTCGGACAGGAGCTGATCTTCATCTCGGCGGCGGTGATCGGCGGTTGCCTGCTGACCGGCGGTTCCGGGTCCGCGATCGGCCCCGTCTTCGGCGCGTTCATGTTCGGCATGGTGCAGCAGGGCATCGTCTACGCCGGCTGGAATCCCGACTGGTTCAAGGCGTTCCTCGGCGTGATGCTGCTCGGCGCCGTCCTGATCAATCTGTGGGTCAGCCGCACGGCGACCCGGAGGTGACCCACATGACAAGCGATATGAACGGAACCCACGGAGCCATCCTCCAGGACACCGCACCCGTGGGCGAAGACCGTCCCATCGTCCAACTGCGTAATGCCGGCAAGGCGTACGGCAACATCCACGCCCTGCACGGCGTCGACCTGAGGGTTCATCCCGGCCAGGTCACCTGCGTCCTGGGCGACAACGGCGCCGGCAAGTCGACCCTGATCAAAATCATCTCCGGGCTGCACCAGCACACCGAGGGCGACTTCCTCGTCGACGGCGAACCCGTGCACTTCTCCACCCCGCGCCAGGCCCTCGACCGCGGTATCGCCACCGTCTACCAGGACCTGGCCGTCGTACCCCTGATGCCGGTGTGGCGGAACTTCTTCCTCGGCTCGGAGATGACCCGAGGCCCCTGGCCTGTCCGCCGCCTCGACATCGAGAAAATGAAGAAGACCGCGGACGAGGAACTTCGCAACATGGGCATCATCCTGGACAACCTCGACCAGCCCATCGGCACCCTCTCCGGCGGCCAGCGCCAATGCGTGGCGATCGCCCGCGCCGTGTACTTCGGCGCCCGCGTCCTCATCCTGGACGAGCCGACCGCCGCCCTCGGCGTCAAGCAGTCCGGCGTGGTCCTGAAGTACATCGCCGCCGCCCGCGACCGCGGCCTCGGCGTCATCTTCATCACCCACAACCCGCACCACGCCTACATGGTCGGCGACCACTTCAGCGTCCTGCGCCTGGGCACCATGGAACTGTCCGCCGAACGCGCCGAGATCACCCTCGAAGAACTCACCAACCACATGGCCGGCGGCACCGAACTCGCCGCGCTCAAACACGAGTTGGCCCAAGTCCGCGGCGTCGACGTCGAAGAACTCCCCGAGGAGAAGGACCTCACGGCCCTGTAGTGGCATATCCCCAGGCATATCCCCAGCACGGAAGGCCAAAAGCCCCAACTGCTGGGGGACATGCCCCGCTCGCCGATGTCTCAGACCGACGTCTCCGGTGCCGTGTCACTGGTACCGCGTACCACCAGTTTCGGATCCAGTACGGCCTCCCGGACTTCCAGATCCGGATTCTCCAGCCGCTCGACGGCGAACCGCACGGCATGCTCCGCCATCAGAGCCGCGTCCTGGCGGACGGTGGTCAGGCCGATCGGCATCAGATGGGAGAGGTGACTGTCGTCGTACCCGACAACCGACACATCACGCGGGACATCGACGCCTGCCCGCGTCAATGCCATCAACAGGCCCCACGCACACCGGTCGTTGCCCGCGAGGACCGCAGTCGGCAGAGCCTGGCCCCGATCGCGCTCCGCCAGGAACAGGCGGCCCGCCTCGATGCCCGATTCCTCCGTATGCTCCCCGGGGATGACCCGCGCCTCGGCCTCCAGCCCGTGCCGGCGCATCGCGGCCCGGTAGGCACGCCGCCGCTCTGCCGATCCCGGTCCCCGGCCGCCGTCGATGTGCACGATCCGGCGGTGCCCCAGTTCGACGAGATGCTCCATGGCCTGCTGTACACCCTTGCCCTCAGCGCTGTGCACGAAGTCCACGCGGGCGCTGGGCACTCGGCGGCTGACCGAGACGGTCACCGCCCTGCGCCCGAGTTCGTCGAGATACGCGGCCTCCGCCTCGGGGCCGAGCAGGATCAGCGCCTCGCAGCGGTGGCTGAGCAGTGCCTCGGCCGCCTTCGCCTCGCTACGGCCATGGGTGGCCGCGGAGAGCAGGACGTCGTAGCCACGACGTTCGGCCTCGGGGTAGATCCCCTGGATGAGGTCCGCGTGGAAGGTCTGGTGCACGGTGAACATCACGCCGAGCGTGCGGCTGCGGCCGCGGGCCAGCAGCCTGGCCGCGCTGTCGGGGTGGTAGCCGATCTCGTCGGCGACCCGCAGAACCCGCTGCCGCGTCTCTTCGCTCGCGCCCGGCTGACCGCGGAAGATGATCGAGACGAGCGCCCGCGACACCCCCGCTTTCGCGGCGACGTCCGCCATCGTAGGCCGCTGCTTTCCCGACGCATCCACCTGTGAACCCACCTTCCGCCGCGGCCAACCCTACGGGCCTCTCGAAATCTCCCGGCAACAAGGTATTGACATGACATTTGGACAGGGGTCATCGTACACAGACTAGAGCGCGCTAGTAGAGCGCGCCAGAGAATCGTCCGAGCGCCCCCGCCTCCGGCACGAAAGGGAAACCAGCGTGATGCCGTTCGAAGTGCTGACCATGGGCCGTGTAGGGGTGGACATATATCCGCTCCAGACCGGTGTGGGGCTGGCGAAGGTCACGTCGTTCGGCAAGTACCTGGGCGGAAGTCCGACCAACGTCGCCGTCGCCGCGGCCCGCTACGGCCACTCCTCGGCCGTGATCACCAAGACCGGCCGGGACCCTTTCGGGGACTTCGTCCGCACGGCCCTGGACGGGTACGGCGTGGACAGCCGTTTCGTCGGTACGTCGGACATCGCGCCGACCCCGGTGACGTTCTGCGAGATCTTCCCGCCGGACGACTTCCCGCTGTACTTCTATCGGCTGCCGAAGGCTCCTGACCTGGACATCGCTCCGGCGGAGCTGGATCTGGACGCCGTGCGGGACGCACGGATCTTCTGGGTGACCGGTACAGGGCTGAGCGAGGAGCCGAGCCGTTCGGCCACGCTGGCCGCGCTGGCGCACAGGGCGAAGGCCGGGGCGACGGTGTTCGATCTGGACTGGCGGCCGGCGTTTTGGAAAAGCACAGCCTGGGCCAAGCCGGACCGGGCGCGGGCCTTCTACGCGGAGGCCCTGCGCCATACGACGGTGGCGGTCGGCAACCTCGACGAGTGCGAGGTGGCCACCGGCGAGCGCGAGCCGTATGCGGCCGCGAAGGCCCTGCTGGCCGCCGGGGTGGAGCTGGCCGTGGTCAAGCAGGGGCCGAAGGGTGTGCTGGCCATGGACCGGGACGGTTCGGCCGCGGAGATCCCGCCGGTGCCGGTGGACGTGGTCAACGGGCTGGGTGCGGGTGACGCGTTCGGCGGAGCGCTGTGTCACGGGCTGCTGTCCGGCTGGGACACCCGGCGAACGGTCGCCTTCGCCAACGCCGCCGGCGCGATCGTCGCGGGCCGCCTGTCCTGCTCCGAGGCGATGCCGACCGAGGCCGAGGTCAACGCCAAGCTCCGCGAGGCATCCCTCGCCTCCCCCACTCCCATCGAAGGCAAGGTGTGACGACGTGCTGTCCGACAACGTGAGCCGGATCGTGCAAGCCCGGGTCGGCGATCCCGGCGCCATCGCGGCGGCCGCCGCGCGCCGTGTGAAGGCCACCTCGCTGCTCGGCGAGCACGGCAAGGCGATGATCATCGCGGCGGACCATCCGGCACGCGGCGCCAACGGCGTCGGCGGTGACGTCAACGCCATGGCCGACCGCTTCGAGCTCCTGGAACGGCTGTGCACCGCCCTGGAGCGCCCGGGTGTGACGGGCGTGCTGGGCACCGCCGACATCCTGGAAGACCTGCTGCTGCTCGGGGTGCTCGACGGCAAGAGCGTCTTCGGCTCCATGAACCGGGCCGGTCTCGCGGGTTCGGTGTTCGAGATCGACGACCGCTTCACCGGCTACGACGCCGAGACCATCGCCGCGATGGGCTTCGACGGCGGCAAGATGCTCACCCGCATCGCTCTGGCGGACCCGGCGACCCCGTCGGTCCTGGAGCACACCGCGCATGCCGTCAATGAGCTGAATGACCGTCAACTCATCGCCATGGTCGAGCCTTTCATGTCGACCTGGCAGGACGGCCGGATCCGCAACGACCTCGCCACCGACGCCGTCGTCAAGTCGATCACCATCGCTTCGGGGCTGGGCCGCCGTACCGCCTACACCTGGCTGAAGCTGCCCGTCGTCAAGGACATGGAGCGCGTCCTTGCTTCCTCGACCCTCCCGGCGCTGCTGCTGGGCGGCGAGGTGACCGACCCGGAGGCGGCGTTCTCGTCCTGGGGCAAGGCGCTCAAGCAGCCCACCGCGCAGGGCCTGGTCGTCGGCCGTTCCCTGCTCTACCCCTCGAACGGCGATGTCGCCGGTGCGGTGGACAAGGCGGTGAGCCTGCTGTGAGCAGCAAGTACCACCTGCCCAAAGGCACTTCGGCCGACGGGCCCTACGAGCTCCTGGTCACGCCCGAGTCGGCGGGCTGGGGATACTCCGGCCTCAGGATCCTGACCCTGAAGCCGGGCGAGGCACACGCCCTGTCCACCCATGACTCCGAGTTCCTGGTCCTGCCGCTGACGGGCTCCTGCACCGTCACCACGGACGGCAGGACCTTCGAACTCGAAGGCAGGACAGGCGTGTTTGCCTCGGTCACCGACTTCGCGTACCTCCCCCGCGCGTCGGAGGCCCTCATCATCAGCGCGACCGGCGGACGGTTCGCGCTGCCCAACGCCCGTACCGGGCGGAGCTCACTCTCCGCTCGGTACGGGTCCAAAGAGAACGTGCCGGTCGAGCTGCGCGGATCGGGCGCGTGTTCACGGCAGGTCAACAACTATTGCCTGCCCGGCACCTTCGACGCCGAGCAGCTCCTGGTCTGCGAGGTGCTGACGCCCGGCGGCAACTGGTCCTCGTACCCGCCCCACAAGCACGACGAGGCGCGGCTCGGCGAGGAGTCGGAGCTGGAGGAGATCTACTACTTCGAGGTCTCCGGCGACGGGAACGGGTTCGGCTACCAGCGGGTCTACGGCACTCAGGAGCGGCCCATCGACGTGCTCGCCGAGGTCCGCTCGGGCGACGCCGTCCTGATCCCGCACGGCTGGCACGGCCCGTCGATCGCCGCGCCCGGCTACGACCTGTACTACCTCAACGTCATGGCCGGCCCCGGCCAGGACCGCGCCTGGCTGATCTGTGACGACCCCGCCCACGGCTGGGTCCGCCGGACGTGGGACACGCAAGACATCGATGACCGGCTGCCGTTCGGCGCCGAGGAGAACCAGTGATGGAAACGATCAGGCTCACCACCGCGCAGGCCCTGGTGCACTTCCTCGCCAACCAGTACAGCGAGCGCGACGGCCAGGAGCAGCGGCTGATCCCCGGGGTCTGGGGCATCTTCGGGCATGGCAACGTGGCCGGGATCGGGCAGGCGCTGCTGCAGGCCGCCGTCACTCAAGAGGCCGATCTGCCCTACTACTTGGCCCGCAACGAGCAGGGCATGGTGCATGCCTCGGTCGCCTACGCCAAGATGCGCGACCGGCTCGCCACCTTCGCCTGCACGGCCTCGACCGGCCCCGGCTCCACGAACATGATCACCGGCGCGGCGCTGGCCACCACCAACCGGATCCCGGTCCTGCTGCTGCCCAGCGACATGTTCGCCACCCGCGCCGCCGACCCGGTGCTGCAGCAGCTGGAGGACACCAGGGGCGGCGACGTCACGGTCAACGACACCTTCCGCGCCGTATCGAAGTACTTCGACCGCATCTCGCGCCCCGAACAGCTCATTCCTGCGGCGCTCGCCGCGATGCGGGTCCTCACCGACCCGGTGGAAACGGGCGCGGTCGCGCTCGCGCTGCCGCAGGACGTGCAGGCCGAGGCCCACGACTGGCCGGTCTCTTTCTTCCGGCGAAGGGTGTGGCACGTGGGCCGCCCGGTGCCGGAGCCCGCCGCCGTCGAACGGGCCGCCCGGCTACTGCGCGGCGCACGGAAGCCGCTGATCGTGGCGGGCGGCGGTGCCGTCTACTCCGGCGCCGAAACCGCCCTGCGCGCCTTCGCCGAGGCCACCGGCATCCCGGTCGCCGACACCCACGCCGGCAAGGGTGCCGTCCCCTGGGACCACCCCTACGCGGTCGGCGGTATCGGCTCCACCGGGTCGTATGCGGCCAACGAACTCGCGCGCGAGGCCGACGTCGTCGTCGGCATCGGCACCCGCTACTCCGACTTCACCACCGCCAGCCACACCGTCTTCGGCAACCCCGACGTCGCCTTCGTCAACCTCAACGTGGCCCGCCTGGACGCCGTCAAGCACTCGGCGGAGCCGCTGGTGGCCGACGCCCGGCTGGGCATCGAGGCGCTCGCGGGGGCGCTGACGGACTGGGAGGTCGATCCGGAGTACCGGGCACACACGCGTCAACTCATCGCCCGCACAAGGGAGATCGAGGAGCGGTGCTTCCACGTCGGCCACGGCCCGCTGCCCGCCCAGACGGAAATCCTCGGCGCGCTCAACGACGTCCTGGATGACCGCGCCGTCGTCATCAACGCGGCCGGTTCCATGCCCGGCGACCTGCAGCAGCTGTGGCGCGCCCGGGATCCGAAGGCCTACCACGTCGAGTACGCCTACTCCTGCATGGGCTACGAAATCGCCGCCGGCGTCGGCGCCAAGATGGCCGATCCCTCACGCGAGGTCGTCGTACTCGTCGGCGACGGCTCGTATCTGATGATGGCTCAGGAGATCGTGACCATGGTCTCCGAGGGCCTCAAGGTCATCATCGTGCTCGTCCAGAACCACGGCTTCGCCTCCATCGGCGCCCTGTCGGAGTCGCTTGGCTCACAACGGTTCGGCACCAAGTACCGATACCGGGACGGCGATTCGGGTCAGCTCGACGGCGACGTCCTCCCCGTCGACCTGGCGGCCAATGCGTCGAGCCTCGGCGCCGACGTCCTGCACGCCACGTCCGTGGACGAGTTCCGCACGGCGATGGAGAAGGCCAAGGCAGCCCACCGTACGACCGTCGTGCACGTCGAGACCGACCTGTACGGGCCGAACCCGCCCGGCCACGGCTGGTGGGACGTGCCGGTCAGCCAGACCTCCGCCCTGGACTCCACCCGCACCGCGTACGAGACGTACGCCGCCCACAAGCTCGACCAGCGGCACTACCTGTAAGGACACCCTCACGTGAAGACCATCCAGCACTGGATCAACGGCTCACCCGCCGACGGCACGGACACCGCCCCGGTGTTCAACCCCGCCACCGGCGCCGAGCAGGCCCGGGTCGTCCTGGGCAGCGCCGCCGATGTGGACGCGGCTGTCACCGCCGCAGCACAGGCCTTCGAGACCTGGTCCGAGTCCTCGCTCAGCCAGCGCACCCAGGTCATGTTCGCCTTCCGCCAGCTCCTCGTCGAGCATGAGGAGGAGCTGGGCCGGATCATCTCCGCCGAGCACGGCAAGACCGTCGACGACGCCCGCGGCGAGATCACCCGGGGACGGGAGGTCGTGGAATTCGCCTGCGGCCTCGGCGACGTCCTCAAGGGCTCCTTCTCCGACCAGGTCTCCCGCGGCATCGACGTCCACAACTTCCGCCAACCGCTCGGCGTCGTCGCCGGCATCACACCGTTCAACTTCCCCGCCATGGTGCCCCTGTGGATGCACCCCATCGCCATCGCGACCGGCAACACCTTCATCCTCAAGCCCAGCGAACGCGACCCCTCCGCCGCCAACTTCGTCGCCGACCTGTACCGGCGCGCGGGCCTGCCCGACGGAGTCTTCAACGTCGTCCACGGCGGCAAGGACGCGGTCGACGCGATCCTCACCCACCCCGGGATCGAGGCAGTCTCCTTCGTCGGCTCGACGCCGATCGCCAAGTACGTGCACGAGCAGGCCACTTCGCACGGCAAGCGCGTCCAGGCCCTCGGCGGCGCCAAGAACCACGCCGTCGTACTCCCGGACGCAGACCTGGAGTTCGCCGCCAACCACATCACCGCCGGCGCCTACGGCTCCGCAGGCGAGCGCTGCATGGCCGTCTCCGTGGCCGTGGCCGTCGGCGAAGCGGCCGACGGGCTGGCCGAGATCCTGGAGCGCAAGGCCCGCGAGGTCAAGGTCGGCCCCGGTGACGCCCCCGGCGTCGAGATGGGCCCGCTGGTCACCAAGGTGGCCCAGGAACGCGTCGAGAACGCGGTCGGCACCGCCGCCGCCCAGGGCGCCACCGTCGTCGTCGACGGGCGCGGACTGAAGATCGACGGCCACGAGGAGGGCTTCTTCACCGGCCCCTCCCTCCTCGACCACGTCACCACCGACATGGACGCCTACAAGGAAGAGCTCTTCGGCCCGGTCCTCGCCATCGTCCGCGCCGAATCCCTCGACCAGGCCATCGACCTCATCAACGCCAACCCCTACGGCAACGGCACCGCCCTGTTCACCGCCTCCGGCGAAGCCGCCCGCCGATTCCAGCGCAACATCAAGGTCGGCATGATCGGCATCAACGTCCCGGTCCCGGTCCCGATGTCCTACTACTCCTTCGGCGGCTGGAAGGACTCCCTCATCGGCGACTCCCCCATCCACGGCCCCGAGGGCATCCGCTTCTACACCCGCCCCAAGGTCGTCACCACCCGCTGGCCCCAGCCCAAGCAGCAGGTGAACGCCGGCTTCAACTTCCCCACCTCCAGCTGACCCCAGAGTTCCCTGTCCCCCTTCCGCGAAGGACTCACCATGGCAACGGCGCCATCCCCGCTCCGCACCATCGCCGGCAACCTCTGCCTGGGCTCCGCCCCCGACTCCTGGGGCATCTGGTTCCCCGAGGACGACCACCAGGTACCGCACACCCGCTTCCTCGACGAACTCGCCACCGCCGGCTACCAGTGGCTCGAACTCGGCCCCTACGGCTACCTCCCCACCGACCCGCAGCGGCTGAAGGAGGAGCTGGAGTCCCGTGGCCTCCAGGTCTCCGGCGGCACCGCCTTCGGCGCTCTGCACCGACCGGAGGCCTGGGACGAGATGCTCGCCCACGTCCGCCAGGTCGCGACCCTGACCGCCGCCGCGGGCGCCCACCACCTGGTCCTGATCCCGCCGATGTACCGGGACGAGAAGACCGGCGCGTTCACCGAGCCACCCGAGTTGACCGCCGAACAGTGGGCCGGCTTCGGCCACAGCGCCGACCGGCTCGGCAAGCTCCTGCTCGACGAGTACGACGTACGCCTCGTCATCCACCCGCACGCCGACAGCCACATCCAGACCCAGCCGGAGATCGAACGACTCCTCAACGAGTCCGACTCCCGCTACACCAACCTGTGCCTGGACACCGGTCACGTGGCCTACGGCGGCGGCGACAACCTCGACCTCATCCGCCGCTTCGCCGAGCGCGTCGGCTACGTCCACATCAAGCAGATGGACCCCGCGATCCTCGCCCAAGTCGCCGCGGAGGACCTGTCGTTCGGCGAGGCCGTCAAGCGCGGCGTCTGTGTCTCCCCGCCTGCCGGGGTGCCCAACCCCACCGACGTGGTGGCCGAACTAGCCAAGCTCGACGCCGAGTTGTTCGTCATCGTCGAGCAGGACCTCTACCCGTGCGCCCCCGAGGTCCCGCTGCCCATCGCGATCAGCACGCGTGAGCACCTGGCCGGCTGCGGCCTGTCCGGAACCCGCCGCCCGAACCTCACGCGCTAGGAGGCGGCCATGGACGTCAGGGACAAGGCGACGACACGGACACCTCATACGCCCGTTGCCGACACCCCGCCTCCGACGGTCTCCCGGCGGCTGCGGCTCATCACCGTCATCGCCACCTTCGGCGGACTCCTCTTCGGCTACGACACCGGCGTCATCAACGGTGCCCTGCCCTACATGACCGAGGACCTGGGCCTGACCCCCTTCACCGAGGGCATGGTCACCAGCTCGCTCCTGCTGGGCGCCGCCCTGGGCGCGGTCACCGGCGGCCGGCTGTCGGACGCGCGCGGCAGGCGCCGTACGATCCTCGTCCTCGCCGTGGTGTTCTTCGTCGGCGCACTCGGCTGCACCCTCGCACCGAACACCGCGGTCATGGTCGTGGCCCGTTTCGTGCTCGGCCTCGCGGTCGGCGGCGCCTCGGTCACCGTGCCCGTCTACCTCGCCGAGGTCTCCCCCGCCGAACGGCGCGGCGCACTGGTCACCCGTAACGAACTCATGATCGTCGGCGGGCAGTTGCTGGCCTTCACCTCCAACGAACCCCCTTGGTGCTGCCCTCCGGCGACGGACGGGCGTACGCCGTGCTCGCGATGACCGTCACCTTCCTCGCCTTCCAGCAGGGGGCGATCTCGCCGGTGACCTGGCTGATGCTCTCGGAGATCTTCCCGATGCGGATGCGCGGTTTCGGGATGGGCGTCGCGGCCGTGGTGCTGTGGCTGACCAACTTCGTGATCGGGCTGGTCTTCCCGTCCCTGGTCGACGGGATCGGGATCTCCAACACGTTCTTCCTCTTCGTGGTGGCGGGACTCTTCTCGCTCACCTTCGTCAAGCTCTACGTCCCCGAGACCAAGGGCCGCACCCTCGAAACCCTCGAAGCCGAACTCCGTGCGCGCTTCGCCTAGTTAGGAAACGACATGACCGTACGTGTAGGTGTCATCGGCGCCGGCTGGATCGGCAAGGAGCACATCCGGCGTCTCACTGACACCGTCACCGGCGCCCGCGTCACCGCGGTGACCGACATCGACGCCGCCCGTGCCGAGGAGGCGGCGGCGCCGGTCGGTGCCCGGGTGCTGCCCGACGGCGCGACTCTCATCGCTTCTCCGGATGTGGACGCCGTCCTCGTGACCTCGTGGGGCCCGACCCACGCCGAGCACGTGCTGAACGCGATAGCCGCCGGGAAACCGGTGTTCTGCGAGAAGCCGCTGGCCACGACCGCCGAGGACTGCCTGAGGATCATCGAGGCCGAGACGGCTCTCGGCCGCCGCCTGGTCCAGGTCGGCTTCATGCGCCGCTACGACGTCGGGTACCGGAAGATGAAGCAGGTCATCGACTCCGGCCGGATCGGCGAGCCGCTGATCGTGCACTGCGCCCACCGCAATCCGACTGTCCCCGAGTCGTACACGTCCGCCATGGCCGCCCTGGACACGGCGGTGCACGAGGTGGACGTGCTGCGCTGGCTGCTCGACGACGAGATCGTCTCCACCCAGGTGGTCACCCCGCGCGCCACGAGCAAGCGGTTCGCCCACCTCAAGGACCCGCAGATCATGTACTTCGAGACGGCCAAGGGCGTCCGCATCGATCTGGAGGTCTTCGTCAACTGCCAGTACGGCTACGACATCCAGTGCGAGGCGGTCGGCGAGGAGGGGCTGGTCCGGCTGCCCGACCCTGCCTCGGTCGGCCTGCGCAGCGCCGGTCAGCACACCACGGAGGTGCTCACGGACTGGGTGGGACGCTTCGCGGACGCCTTCGACACCGAGTTCCGCGAGTGGATCGCGGGCATCGCCGCCGGCAGCGAGCCCACCGGCCCCTCGGCCTGGGACGGCTACGCGGCCACCGTCATCACCAGCGCGACCGTCGAGGCCCTGGAGTCGGGCCGCGTCGTCGCCACCGACCTCAAGCCCCGGCCCGCACTCTACGGAGGTGCCGCGTGAAGATCGCCCTCGACCCGTACATGTTCCGCGCCCTGCCCATCGACGCCATGGTGCGCACGGTCGCCGAACTCGGCTACCACTACATCGAGTTGTCGCCGCGCGACGACTTCATGCCGTTCTTCCTGCACCCACGGGCGGACGACGAGCGCATCGCCGAGCTCAAGAACTCCCTGCGCACGCACGGCGTACAGCTGTCGTCCGTGCTGCCGCTCTACAAGTGGTCATCGCCGGACGAGACGGAGCGACAGGCCGCCGTCCGCTACTGGAAGCGGATGATCGAGATCACCGCCGACCTCGAATGCCCGCTGATGAACTCGGAGTTCAACGGCCGCCCCGAGCGTGCCGCCGAGAGCGAGGCCGCGTTCTGGCGCTCACTGGAGGAGCTGCTCCCGGTCTTCGAGCGCGAGGGCATCGCCCTCAACCTGGAGGCCCACCCGGACGACTTCTGCGAGGAGAACACCCCGGCCGTCGATCTGGTCCGCGCGATCAACAAGCCGTGGGTCAACTACCTCTACTGCGCGCCCCATTCCTTCCACCTCTCGGGCGCGGACCCGACGGCGGACATCGCGGCGATGATGCGCTACGCCGGCGACAAGCTCCAGCACGTGCACATCGCCGACTCCTTCAACCACAAGGGCTCCAGCGGCCTGCGCTACATCCTCAATCCGCCCGGCACCACCGCCCGCATCCACCAGCACCTCGACATCGGCCAGGGCGAGGTCGACTGGGACGCCTTCTTCGGCACACTCCGCGAACTCGACTTCGACGGCGTGGCCACCGCCTGCGTCTTCGCCTGGGAAGAACGCGCCCACGATTCCTCAACCTTCATGCTCGACCGCATCACCAAGGAACTCGCCGTGTGATCGGCCAGTCGCGCTCCGGGCGGTGAAGTCCATCCACGGCATGGATGAACCGGATCCGGGATTCGGATTACGCGGAGGATGGCGACCGGTCGTCTGACGCGCGCCCTTCAGCGTCGTCGTCGGCCAACTAGTGGACCTGCTCACCGGTCCCGCCCTGCTCGACGACATCGTGCCGTCGCTCGCGCGGGCCCTCGCCGGATTCGTCCTCGGCTCAATGGCGGGCGTACTCGTCGGAGTCACCCTTGGCTGGTCGCGCCGGCTGGAGCCCTGGTGCCGGGCGTCCCTGGAGTTCCTGCGCGCGGTGCCGCCCCCGGCGCTACTGCCGCTGGCGATCATCGTGTTCGGGGCGAGCGACACCACTCGCGTCGCGGTGATCGCCCTCGGCACGTTCTGGCCGGTGCTGCTCAACACCACCGACGGGGTACGCCGGGTGGAGAGCGGCTACATCGACAGTGCCCGCGTCTACGCCCGGGGCGGCCGGGCCGATCTGCTGCGCAGGGTGGTGCTGCCGGCTGCCACCCCGCAAATCGTGGCGGGGCTTCGGGTGGGCCTAGCGATCTCCCTGATCATGATGGTGATCAGCGAGATTGTCGCCTCCTCCTCGGGCCTCGGCAACCTCATCCTGCGCTCCCAACGCCTGTACGCCGTCGACCAGATGTACGCCGGCGTCCTCCTCCTCGGCGTCCTGGGCTGGCTGCTCACCCTGCTGTTCTCCGCGATCGAACGACGGGCACTCGCATGGTTCTACGGCATGAAGGGGCACGAGCGATGACCAAGCAGGGGGTGCGCGTGCCGGATCGAACCGACCAGGCACTGCTCGAAGTCACCGGCCTCGGCAAGCAGTACGCCGGCCAGGGCTCCGGGCCGGTCACGGAGGCGATCGGCGATGTCTCGATCGCGCTGGCCGAAAGGGAGTTCGTCGCCGTCGTGGGCCCCTCCGGCTGCGGCAAGACGACCCTGTTGCGTTGCCTGTCCGGGCTGTTGCGTTCCGACCGGGGCGAAGTGCGGTACGCGGGGCGTCCGTTGGAGCGAGTGCCCGACGACCTCGCGGTCGTCTTCCAGGAGTACAACCGCAGTCTGTTCCCGTGGCTCACGGTGCGGCGGAACGTGGAGTTCGGGTTGACGGACCTGCCGCGGGCCGCCCGCCGGGAGCGGGCTCTCGACTCCTTGGGCAGGGTCGGTCTCGACACGTTCGGCGAGCACTATCCATGGCAGCTGTCCGGGGGCATGCAGCAGCGCGTCGCCATCGCGCGCGCCCTCGCCCGTCGTCCGCGGGTGCTGCTGATGGACGAGCCGTTCGCCTCCGTGGACGCGCAGACCCGTACGTCACTGGAGGAGATGACGGCGTCGATCAGTGCGGAACTGGGGCTGACCACCTTGCTGATCACCCACGACATCGACGAGGCGATCTTCATGGCGGACCGCGTGGTGGTGCTGTCCGCCCGCCCGAGCCGTGTCGTCGCCGAACTGACGGTCGACTTCTCCCGACCCCGGGACGAGCTGGCGGTGAAGGCCTTGCCGGAGTTCTCCGAACTGCGCAGGCGTATCCACGAGTTGATCGGAGGCTCACGATGACGACAACGGATTCCCCGGCCCGCCGGGCTGTCCTGGTCACCGGAGCGGGTCGGGGCATCGGCCGCGCTTCGGCACTGGCCTTCGCCAGGGCAGGCTTCGACGTGGCGCTGAACTACAGCCGCAGCGAGAGCGCCGCGAGGACGTGCACGATCAAGGAGAGCCTGTGCGAGAGCGGCGCGGAACCCGACTTCCGGCGGATGGTCGACGTCGAGTTCGACCGTCAGGTGCGCTCGCTGCACCAGCCCGCGTTCAAGGAAGCCCTGGAACGGGCCCGTGCGCGCCGCCGCACGGGCCCCCGAACCACCTAGGAGACGCTGTGCGCCGTATCGATCTGCACGCCTACCCCGGCACCCAGCCCTGGATCGACTCGCAGGGCGTCTTCGCCGAGGCCCTCGGCAAGTACTGGGGCCGGGAGTGGGCCGCGGAGTCCGAGGAACAGGTCGTCGACAAGTTCACCGCGGCCGGGGTCGAGGTGGTCCTGGTCGCCTTCGACATCGAGACCGTCATCGGCGCGCCACCATGCTCCAACGACTACGTCACCGACCTGCGCGCGAAATACCCGGACCGGGTCATCCACACCTGGGGCGCGGTGGACCCCTTCAAGGGCGAGGCGGCGATCGAGGAGGCGAAGCGCGCGGTCACCGAACTCGGGGTCCTGGGCTTCCACTTCCACCCGATCATGGGCCGCTACCGGGTCGACGACCGTGCGCTGTACCCGTTGTTCGAGACCATCTCCGGGCTCGGCGCAGCCGTGATGATCGACGTCGGTACGACCGGCATGGGAGCCGGCATGCCGGGCGGCCTCGGCTCCCGCATCGAGCACGCCCACCCGCTGGCGGTGGACCATCTGGCCGCCGACTTCCCGGTCTTGACGATCATCGCCGCCCATCCCGGCTGGCCCTGGGTGGACGAGATGACGGCGGTCGCGCTGCACAAGGGCAATGTCTTCTGGGAGTTGTCGGGCTGGGCGCCCAAGTACTTCCCCGACCAGCTCAAGAAGGACGTACGGGGTCGGCTCCGCGAGAAGATCATGTTCGGCAGCGACCACCCCAGCCTGCCCTACGAGCGGATCTTCCGGGAGTGGGAGGAGATCGGCTACACGGACGACGTCCTCGCCGACGTCTTCCACCGCAACGCCGAGCGGGTGCTCGGGCTCTAGAGCGGCGAGCTTCCGTACCCGGGCTGCGGCGGCCCGCGTACGGGATCTCGGGACGCTCACGCCTTGGACGCCAGCACGGCCGACGGTGCCTCGGCCCCGGCGAAGACCCCCACAGCGAGGAAGCCCACCGAGACCAGAAGTCCCATGACGCTCTCGTGGAACAGCACGAGGACCGGCGCGCTGACCAACAGAGCGGCCACGCCGAACAGCACCCATGCCGCGTCGCCCGCACTCAACCCGAGGCCGACGGGGGCCAGTTCGGGGTCTGCGCCGACGTACCTCTATGTCGGGCTGGCAGTGGCCGTGGGCGAGTTGCTGGTCCCGATCTGGGGCGAGCGGGCGCGGGTGACGACCTTTCACCCGGAGCACATCACCGAGCGGTTCGGGCTGTTCACCATGATCGTGCTCGGCGAGGCGGTGCTGGCAGCGACCATCGCCGTGCAGACCGCGGCCGACTCGCGCGGCGGCACCGACGCCGGCCTGCTGGTCCTGGCCGGCAGCGGACTGCTGCTCGTCTTCAGCCTGTGGTGGCTCTACTTCGACCGGACCACCCAGCGCATGCTGCGCTCCATGCCCACGACGATCATCTGGGGCTACGGCCACTACCTCGTCTTCGCCTCGACCGCGGCGATCGGCGCCGGACTCGCCGTCGCCGTCGACGCCCTCACCGACCATGCGCACGTCACACACCTTCAGCGGGGCCTGGCCGTCGGCATACCCCTAGCCACCTGGATCGCGACCGTCTGGTGGCTGCGCGTGGGCCCGCCCCTGCGCGGCTTCGCCGTCGCGGCCTCGCCCGGGGCCGCGATTCTGGTACTGGCCGCGGCCTGGACCTCTGCGGCCGTGCCCCTGATGGCCGTGATCACCGCGGCACTGGCGGCAGTGAAGACCTGGGCCGTGCGGCGGACGGACTGATACTCGACGCCGGGACGGCCCAGGTCAGCAGATGCGCAGCTCAGCCCCAGGCGGTCACCGGCGTGAACGAACTGTCCTGGCGGAACAGCGCCGTCCCGTCCGTACGGTCCAGGCGGAGTTGGTAGTTGTAGTGGCGGAGGTAATAGCCGGGGTAGTTGTACGACTCGAAGCGAATCGAGCCGCTGGTCGAGCCGGTGCGGGCGATGAACGTGGCGTCCTTCGCGAACGTCGTCGTGCCGTCGTTGGTGTCGAAGCGGCCGCGGTAGTCGTAGTGGCGAAGGTAGTTGCCGGCCGAGTCGCGGAAGGAGAAGCCGTTGGAGTCGGCGAGTCCGGCTACGATCGTGAAGGTGGACGCCTGCTTCTCGGCGGTGGTGCTGGAGCTGGTCACCACGGGGAGGTTGAGCAGGGCGGACTGCTCCTGCCAGTAGCGGGTGGTGTAGTTGGCGGACTGGAAGGACCGCGTGACGCCGGTCGCGAGGCTCGGTCCGCCGGAGACGGTCTCCTTGATGACGGTGAAGTGGCGTGCCGTTCCGGAGACAACGGGCAGGGCCGTCGGCGTGGACCAGGTGGCGAAGGTGTCGTAGCTGTCGCTGTAGTAGTAATAGCCGTCGCCGTAGCCGTCGAAGAACAACCGCCGGCCGCCGTTGTCGAGTTGGACCAGTGCGGGGCCTTCTCGGTAGCTGCCCCAGCCGGCCCAGTCTCCGGTCTTCGTGATCGTGTAGGGGCCGGTGAGGCTCGAAGCGGTGCCGTACTCGATGTACTTGGTCGTCTCGTTCTTCGTGAAGGCGTGGTAGGTCGAGCCGACCTTCACGATGAACGTGTCGATGTGGTTGCTGCCGATGCCGGACAGGGCGACCGGTGAACTCCACGCGGTGAGCGCCGAGTTGGAGGCCTTCAGGAGATACGGGGTGAAGATCCACTCGTCGCTGGTGACGGAGCAGGACACGATGACGTTCACGCTGCCGTCGCTGTCGACGAACCACTCCGGGGCCCAGGCGCGGGAGAGGTTGGTGATCGGGACCGTGTAGTCGTACAGGAAGGTCCAGTTGACGCGGTCGGAGCTGCGGGCGAAGCCGATCGTGGTGCTGACGTCCTGCCAGGTGTGCGTGGTGTAGGTGATGTAGTAGTAGCCGTTGGTGTGCTTGAAGATGCTGGCGTCGCGGATCCGGTTGCTGGGTGGCGTGTAGGCGGACGCCTGGAGGAGCTGGAAGTCCGTGGCGTCGGCGGACTGGTAGACGTTGACCGTGCCGTCGTTGCTGTTGAGGAACGGCACGATGGTGTAGCGGGTGGCGGAGCCGCTCGGCGGTGCGGCCGCCAGGGCCGTGCCGAGCAGCCCGGGCACCTCGCCCAGGACGAGCGCCGAGGCGGGCAGGGCGGCCATCGCGCGCAGCAGGGTGCGGCGGGAGGGCGCGGGAAGGTGTCTGGTCACGTGCGGCTCCTTGAACGATCCAACCGACGGCTCTCCATGTTCGATATCACGAACACAGTTCGGTAAATCGGTCAGACCGTAGAGGCGGGTCGTGCTCACGTCAACACTTCCGACATGCATGGGACCTGTGAACTTCCGCCCCCGCACGGCAAATTCGACATCCGGTATCGCACCGCCCCGCCGGACGTTACCGTTCGGTAGAGAACATGCCGACGGGGTCCGACGGAGGTGTCCCGTATGACTGCCGACCGTTCCACCGGACTCGCGGAGTCCGCTCGTGCGCTGGCCGACGGCGAGGTGACCTCGCGGGCACTCGTCGAGGAGGCCCTGGCCCGGATCGAGGCGAGCCAGGGATCCCTCAACGCCTTCCGGGTCGTACGGACCGAGGCCGCGCTCGCCGAGGCCGACGCGGCGGACAGGGAACTGGCCGCCGGAGTACGCCGCCCGCTGCTGGGCGTGCCGGTCGCCGTCAAGGACGATATGGACGTGGCGGGCGAGCCGACCGCTTTCGGCTGCGAGGGGCAGTTCCCGCCGCTCGCCGCGGACGGAGAGGCCGTACGGCGGCTGCGCGCGGCCGGGGCCGTGATCGTGGGCAAGACGAACACCTGCGAGTTCGGGCAGTGGCCCTTCACCGAGGGGCCCGCCTTCGGCGCGACCCGCAATCCGTGGAGCGCCGAGCACACGCCCGGCGGTTCGTCCGGTGGTTCGGCGGCCGCGGTGGCGGCGGGGCTTGTGCCGGGCGCCCTCGGTTCGGACGGCGCCGGTTCGGTCCGTATCCCGGCCTCCTGGACGCATCTGATCGGCATCAAGCCGCAGCGCGGCCGCATTTCGACCTGGCCCCGCGGCGAGTCCTTCCAGGGCATCACGGTCAACGGCACCCTGGCCCGTACGGTCGCGGACGCGGCCCTGCTCCTGGACGCGGCGAGCGGCAACCACGAACGGGACCCGCACCGGCCGCCGGCCGTGAACGCGTCCGAGGCCGCGCGACGCGACCCCGGCCGACTACGCGTCGCGCTCTCCCTCAAGCCGCCGTTCACCGCGCTGCCCGCCCGGCTGCGGCCCGAGGTTCGGGCCCGGGTCCTCCAACTCGCTGAAAGGCTCAGCGCGTTGGGGCACACGGTCGAGGAGGCCGATCCCCCGTACGGCCAGATCGGGCTGACCTTCATCCCCCGCGCCACCGTAGGACTCGCCGAGCGGGTCGGCGAGGCACCGCACCCCGCGCTCCTGGACCGGCGCACCCGTGACGCCGCCAAGCTCGGCCGGCTGCTCGGCGGGGCCCCGCTGCGGGCGGCCCGGCGCGCCGAGGCGACCCTGCACCGGCGCATCGGCGGCTTCTTCGAGTCGTACGACGTGATCCTCGCGCCGACGACGGCCGCTCCCCCGCCGCTCGTCGGCTCGATGCTGAACCTGGGCGGTCTGGCCACCGACCGCGCGATGATCGCCGCCTGTCCCTACGCCTGGCCGTGGAACGTGCTGGGCTGGCCCGGTGTCAACGTCCCCGCGGGTTTCGTCGACGGCGGCCTGCCCGTCGGGGCCCAACTCCTCGGCCCAGCCGACAGCGAGCCCCTGCTGATCTCCCTGGCCGCCCAGTTGGAAACGGATCTGCGCTGGCACGAGCTGTGGCCGCAGCGGCGAGCAGCCTCGGATTCACCGGCCGCGTAAGCGGGTTCGGCCCGTAGGCTGTGACCATGGACGATGCGTCGATGGTCGGGCTCATGGGGCGGGTCACCGGGACGATCGGGCCCGGGCTCGTCGGCGAGGTGATCGTCCGCGTGCGTGGCGGGGCCGAACACTTCCTCGCCTATCCCGCCACCGGCACCGACCGCATCGAGTCGGGCACGGTGGTGATGGTCGTGGAGTACCTGCCGCCGAGGACGGTCTACGTCACCTCCGCATACGACAGTTGAGCCCGCCCCGGCGCAGGTGAGAGCCGTATGCGTCAAGGTTGTGACAAGGATCCGCCGACGTCTTCTCCCCGGGCCCGGACAGGCGCACACTCCCTTCGTTCGGTGCCGAAAGGGCACCATCAAAAGGGGGCGTATGCCGATGGTTGTCGGCGTCGTTGCGGGGGTGGCGGTTGTCGCCGTCCTCGTTCTGATCGGTCTGTTCAAGATGATGTGGCGTGTCGCGGAACCGAACGAGGCACTGATCATCTCCGGCTCCAAGCACAGGACCGAGGGCCTTGAGGAGGGCATGGGATTCCGCATCGTCACGGGGCGCGGCACGCTGGTCATGCCCGGCGTGCAGGCGGTGCGCAAACTCTCGCTCGACCTGAACGAGACCGAGTTGCTGGTGGACTGCGTGACCACCCAGGGCATTCCGCTGAAGGTGCGGGGCGTGGTCATCTTCAAGGTGGGCGACGACTTCGTGTCGATCGCGAACGCGGGCCGCCGTTTCCTGGACCAGCAGAAGATGATGTCGGAGCGGGTGCACAACGTGTTCGCCGGTCATCTGCGGTCCATCGTCGGCGGGTTGACGGTCGAGGACATGATCCGCGACCGGGAGAAGCTCACCGGGCAGACCCGGGCCGCGTGCGGCACCGAGATGGAGAAGCTCGGCCTGATCGTCGACTCGCTGCAGATCCACGAGATCGAGGACCCGACCGGGTACATCAAGAACCTCGCCATGCCGCACGCCGCCGCCGTCCAGCGGGACGCGCGGATCGCGCAGGCCGAGGCGAACCGGCTGGCCACCGAGGCCGAGCAGGCGTCGTTCGCGCGGATGGCGGAGGCCACCCGGGACAGCGAGATCCTCCAGGCCGGCTACCAGGCCGAGCGGGACAAGGCGGGGGCCAAATCGCGCCAGGCCGGTCCGCTCGCCGACGCCGCCGCCCGGCAGGAGGTCGTCGTCCAGGAGACCCGCGTCGCCGAACTGGAGGCGCACCGGCGCGAACAGCAGCTCCAGGCCGACGTCCGCAAGCCCGCGGACGCGAAGGCGTACGAGAAGCGCACGCTGGCCGAGGCCGAGCGCGACGTGCGGATCTCGGCGGCGCAGGCCAAGGCGAAGGAGACGGAGCTCGCGGCCGCCGCCGAGGCGACCCGGGTCAAGACGGCCGCGGGCGCCGAGGCCGAGGCGACCAAGGCACGCGGTGCCGCGGCCGCCACGTCGACCCGGGCGACCGGTGAGGCCGAGGCCGCCGCCGCGCAGGCGAAGGGCCTCGCTCAGGCCGAGGCGACCAAGGCGCAGGGCCTCGCCGAGGCGGAGGCGATCAAGGCGCGGGCCGCCGCCCTCGCCGAGAACCAGGAAGCGGTCGTCGCCCAGCAACTCGCCGAGAACTGGCCGGAGATCGTCAGGGCCGGCGCGTCCGCGTTCGGCAACGTCGACAACATGGTGGTCCTCAACGGCGCCGACGGCATGGCGGACATGCTCGCCAAGGCGCTCACCATGGGCGGCACGGGGCTCGGCCTCGCGCGCCAACTGCTCGCCTCGATGAACCAGAACGGGCAGAGCGCGGGCGGGACTTCGCCCCTGAACGGGGCCACGAACCCGCCCGCCCAGCGGGTTCCGGTGGACAAGAAGGAGAACTGAGGGAGAACTGAACGACGGTGGGCCCTCGTTGCCGGGGGCCCACCCTCACCCTCTACTGTGAGTCGCGTGAGCGCACCCACCGATGACGTACGCGGCCGCTATGGCCCCACCGCTACGACCGAGGCCGACCCCCGCAAGGTGGGTCCCGTCCGCACGGAGTACTCGCCCGCGCACGACGGCGATCCTGATCCCGGCGAGATCGTCTGGACCTGGGTGCCCTTTGAGGAGAACGATGGCCGCGGCAAGGACCGGCCGGTGCTCGTCGTCGCCCGCGAGGCCGCTGGAACGCTGCTCGCCGTGCAGTTGTCCAGCAAGCGGCACGACGGCGACCGCGAGTGGGTGGCGATCGGGAACGGGCCGTGGGATCGGACGGGGCGGGACTCGTGGGTCGATGTGGACCGGGTGCTGCGGCTGCATGAGGAGGGCATGCGGCGGGAGGCGTGTGCGCTGGACCGGATGCGTTTCAACTCCGTGGTGCATCGGCTTCGGGAGCGGTACGGGTGGCGGTGAGCAAGGCTGCGGGCAGTGTGCGGGTGGTCTGTGGCCGGTCGCGCAGTTCCCCGCGCCCCTGAGGGGCGCTCGTCTGCGCGAACGCCTGCTGGAAAGCTGCCCGCGTTTTCGTCCGGGGCGTGCGGTCCAGTACCGCGAACACGACGTGCTCGAAATGTGCCGCAAACCTGCCTTCGACCAGCAGGCCCCGGAACGCGCCGGCCACCTGACCCGGGTCGTTACGGAACACCCCGCAGCCCCAGGCACCCAGCACCAGCCGTCGGTAGCCGTGCGTCGCGGCCACCTCCAGTACCCGCTCGGCCCGTGTCGCCAAGGCTCCCGGCAGTTCGGCGGCGCGCTCCGGCGCCGTACGCAGGACGACTCCGGCGTTCGGCGCGGCCGAGGTCAGAAAGCCGGCGGTGTACGGCTCGTCCAGCGGCCGGCCGCTTTCGTCGCGGAAGACGGGCACGGCGGGTGAGTGGATGACACGGTCCGTGTAGAACGGGTCGCGATGGGCGCGGTGGTGGTCGTAGAACTCGCGGGCCCCCAGCAGGCACGTGTACAGCGCGGAGGCGCGGCACAGGGCCTCCTCCTGGGCCTGGGCTCCGTTGAGATAGCCGCCGCCGGGATTGCGGGCCGAGGAGAAGTTCAGGACGGCCACCGGACCGGCCAGGCGGCGGGCGGCCTCCAGGCTGCTCTCGCCCGTGACCTCGAACAACGTGTCCACGGGAGGGGTCGACGGCACCTGCACCGGACCCGGCCCGTACATCCGCGTACCCGCCCGCGCGGCCTCGACCGCCGCGGCGACGGACACCTCGTGGCCGTCGGACGCGCGGTACGTCCCCGCCGCCACGATCCGCTCGGTCTCGCGGGCGATACCGCGCAGGCGCGCGCTCATGGCGCCACCCCCGTGGGCGCCATGGTCACGGCCCGCGCGGCCGTCTCCGTCCCGCGCCGGACCCTGCTGTGCGCGAGCTCCCCCGTCGTGCTCATGCAGGCATCGTGAGCGATGCTGGTCGTGCGGTGCAACAGAGTTTCCCGGCCCCGCAAACGCCGGGCAAAGCGGAGATTACCGATCCCGAACGTGCCGATACGCACCCTTGTGCGAAGCCACGCGAGGGTCTTGGGTGGGACGAGTGTGCCGCCCCGGACCACAAAGAAGCCGGGTCGGCGACATGGTGGAATCTCAGGAGGATCCCGACATGTCCGATTCAACAAGTGGCTGTACGGCGCCCCGCACCGCAGTCACCGAAGCCGAGGTGGAGGCCCTGGTCAGGGGCATCTGCTTCAAGACCGGACCGCCCCGCACACTCGGGGTAGAAGTGGAATGGCTCGTCCACGAGCTGCGGCTCCCGCAGCTCCCCGTGACACCCGAACGACTCGAAGCGGCCTACGCCGCACTGCGGACCGTGCCCCTGAGGTCGGCGCTCACCGTCGAGCCCGGCGGCCAGCTGGAGTTGAGCTCGCCGCCCGCCGCCTCCCTGATGGAGTGCATCGGTACCGTCTCCGCCGACCTGGACGCCGTCCGCGCGGTCCTGCGCGAGGACGACCTCGGCCTGGTCGGCGTCGGCCACGATCCCTGGCACTCGCCCCGCAGGTTCCTGCAAGAGCCGCGCTACGACGCCATGGAGGCGTATCTCGACCGCGCGGGCCCGGCCGGACGCCACATGATGTGCACGTCCGCGTCCGTCCAGGTGTGCCTGGACGCCGGCTACGAGGAGCCCGGACCGCTCGGCCTCGGGCGACGCTGGTGGCTGGCCCACCAGCTGGGCGCGGTGCTGGTGGCCGCGTTCGCGAACTCCCCGCTGGCCGCACGGCAGCCCACGGGCTGGCTCTCCACCCGGCAGCTGATGTGGACGGAGATCGGCCCGGGCCGCGCGGGCGCGCCCCCGCTGGACGGCGACCCGCGCGCGGCATGGGCCCGCCACGTGCTGGATTCGCCCGTGATGTGCGTACGGCGGGACGGTGGCCCCTGGGACGTACCGGACGGGCTGACCTTCCGCGAGTGGACCCGCTCGGGCACCCCGCGCCCGCCGACCCAGGACGACCTCGACTACCACATCTCGACCCTGTTCCCGCCGATCAGACCCCGCGGCCATCTCGAACTGCGCATGATCGACGCGCAGCCCGGTGACGACGGCTGGATCGTGCCGCTCGCCGTGACGACGGCGCTCTTCGACGACCCGGAGGCCGCGGAGACCGCCTACCGCGCAGTGAAACCCCTGGCCGAACGGTCCCTGTCGCTGCCCGCGCCGCACAATCCGCTGTGGATCGACGCGGCCCGCGACGGCCTCGCCGACCCCGAGCTGCACGACGTGGCCCGCGTGTGCTTCGTCGCCGCGCTGGAGGCACTCCCCCGGCTGGGGGCCACCGCCGAGGTCACGGACGCCGTGACGGCGTATCTCAACCGCTATGTCATCCAGGGCCGTTGCCCTGCCGACGATCTGCTCGACCGCCTGCGTGCCGGCGGCCCGGATCGTCACCCGCACGGGAAGGACATCCGCACATGACCGAGCCCGCCACCGACACCCCCACCGACTCCGACATCGACGTCGAGGCGTTCCGGGAGCGCGCGCTCACCTCGCTCACCACCGCCAGGGACCGCACGACCCTCCTCACCAGCTGCGTCGACGAACCCGAACTGACCGCCCAGCACTCGCCGTTGATGTCCCCGCTGGTGTGGGACCTCGCGCACATCGGCAACCAGGAGGAGCTGTGGCTGCTGCGGGCCGTCGCCGGGCGGGAGGTGATGCGGCCCGAGATCGACGGCCTGTACGACGCCTTCGAGCACCCGCGCTCCGAACGCCCCTCCCTGCCGCTGCTGCCGCCCGCCGAGGCGCGCGCGTACGCGGCGGAGGTGCGGGGGCGGGTGCTGGACCTGCTGGAGGGATCCGCCTTCCACGGCACCCGGCTGACCGAGGCGGGGTTCGCTTTCGGAATGATCGCCCAGCACGAACAGCAGCACGACGAGACGATGCTGATCACCCATCAGCTCCGCAAGGGCCCGCAGGCCCTGACCGCCCCCGACCCGGAGATCGCGCCGCTGTTCACGGGTCCGGCCGAAGTCCTGGTCCCCGGCGGCCCGTTCACGATGGGCACCTCGACCGAGCCGTGGTCCTTGGACAACGAACGGCCCGCGCACCGGCGCGAGGTGGCACCCTTCTACATCGACACGACGCCGGTGACGAACGGCGCGTACCTGGCGTTCATCGAGGACGGCGGCTACGACGACGCACGCTGGTGGACGGCGGACGGCTGGGCGCACATCCGCCAACACTCCATCCGCGCACCGCTGTTCTGGCACCAGGACGGCGGCGGCTCGACAGGCGGGGGCGGGCAGTGGCTCAGGCGGCACTTCGGCGTCACCGAGGTCGTCCCGCCCGAGGAGCCCGTGCTGCACGTGTGCTGGTACGAGGCCGACGCGTACGCCCGCTGGGCCGGGCGCCGGCTGCCCACCGAGGCGGAGTGGGAGAAGGCGGCCCGCCACGACCCCGCGGGCGACCGCTCGACACGCTACCCGTGGGGCGACGCCGACCCGTCACCCGAGCACGCGAACCTCGGGCAGCGGCACCTGCGCCCGGCCCCGGCCGGCAGCTATCCGGCGGGCGAATCCGCGCTCGGTGTACGCCAGTTGATCGGCGACGTGTGGGAGTGGACGGCGAGCGACTTCCTGCCGTACCCGGGGTTCAAGATGTTCCCGTACAAGGAGTATTCGGAGGTGTTCTTCGGCCCGGAGTACAAGGTGCTGCGCGGCGGTTCGTTCGCGGTGGACCAGGTGGCCTGCCGGGGCACGTTCCGCAACTGGGACTATCCGATCCGGCGGCAGATCTTCTCCGGCTTCCGCACGGCCCGCTCGGGGGACGTCTGATGTGCCGTCATCTGGCCTACCTGGGACCGGCGGAGCCGCTGGGCGGACTGCTCGTCGAGCCGCCGCACAGCCTGTTGCGCCAGTCCTGGGAGCCCCGCCGCCAGCGGCACGGGACGGTCAACGCCGATGGTTTCGGGGTCGGTTGGTACGCGGAGGGGGATCCGGTCCCGGCGCGGTACCGCCGGGCCGGGCCGATCTGGGCGGACCTGTCGTTCGCGGACCTCGCGCGGGTGGTGCGCTCCGGTGCGCTGCTGGCCGCCGTACGCGACGCGACCGTGGCGGGTGCGGACGGGGAGGCCGCGGCGGCGCCGTTCGCGGCGGGCCCCTGGCTGTTCAGCCACAACGGGGCCGTCGCGGGCTGGCCGCGTTCGCTGGCACCCCTCACGCAGTCCCTGCCCGCGACGGACCTGCTGTCCCTGGAGGCCCGCTGCGACTCGGCGCTCGTCTGGGCGCTGCTCCTGAACCGGCTGCGCGGCGGCGCCCCGGAGGGCCAGGCGCTGGCGGACACGGTCGTGGAGGTCGCCGCAGCGGCCCCCGGTTCCCGCCTCAACCTGCTCCTCACCAACGGCGAGACCATCGCGGCGACCACCTGGGGCGACACCCTCTGGTACCTCTCGGAGCCCGGCCGCCGCACCGTCGTGGCCTCCGAGCCCTACGACGACGACCCGCACTGGCAGGAGGTCCCCGACCGCACCCTGCTCGCGGCGAGCCGCACCGACGTGCTGCTCACCCCGCTCAAGGATCCGAGCACCGACAAGGGCCTGAGCCCCGACATGGCAACCGCACCACCGAAGGAGCCCCGCACGTGAGTCCGTTCCTTCTCACCCGTACCCTGCCCGAGGACGCCACGGAGGCGGCCCTGCGCGCCGACGTCCTGCACGGCCTGACCCGCACACCCAAGACACTCCCGCCGAAGTGGTTCTACGACGCCCACGGCAGCGAACTCTTCGAGCAGATCACCGAGTTGCCCGAGTACTACCCCACCCGCGCCGAACGGGAGATCCTCATCACCCGGGCCGGCGAGATCGCCTCGGCCACACACGCCCGCACCCTCGTCGAGCTGGGATCGGGCTCCTCGGAGAAGACGCGATACCTGATCGACGCCCTCACCGACCTGCGGACGTACGTCCCCGTCGACGTCAGCGAGAGCGCGCTCACCCAGGCCGGGCATGCCCTCATCGACGAGCGTCCCGGGCTCGAAGTCCACGCGCTGATCGCCGACTTCACCGCCGAACTGACGCTTCCCAAGACACCGGGCCCCCGGCTGCTGGCGTTCCTCGGCGGCACGATCGGCAATCTGCTGCCGGCCGAGCGGGCCCGCTTCCTGAGCTCGATCCGCGCCCTGCTCTCCCCCGGCGACGCCCTGCTGCTCGGCACGGACCTGGTCAAGGACGAGCAGGTCCTGGTGCGGGCGTACGACGACGCGGCCGGGGTGACGGCCGCCTTCAACAAGAACGTCCTGACCGTCGTCAACCGCGACCTGGGCGCCGACTTCGATCCCGGCGCCTTCGACCATGTCGCGCTCTGGGACACCGAGAACGAGTGGATCGAGATGCGCCTGCGCTCCCGTACCACGCAGACCGTGAAGATCCCCGTGCTCGACCTCGCCGTCGACTTCGCGGCGGACGAGGAGTTGCGCACCGAGGTGTCGGCGAAGTTCCGCCGGGAGGGAGTACGTACCGAACTCGCCACGGCCGGGCTTGACTTGGCCCACTGGTGGACGGACAGCGAGGGCCGCTTCGCGCTGTCGCTGAGCGTGGTCCGCTGAAGACACACGTCGACTCAAGGCGGGCGCCGGCCCAAGGCCGGCGTCGGCCGAGCGTCCTGGCGGATGCCGAGGTCGACATCGGCATGGGCGCTTTCGAAGTCCGCGGTGAAGCGCCACAGGAAGTCCGGAGAAGCGCTGCCCTTCATCAGCCACACGGTGACGGTCGGTCGCTCGGATCCGCCGCCCTGCGGCACGAGCCCGCAGGCGCCGACTTTGGTATGGACCAATGCTCGGGTCAAGGGGCACTTGGGGCACGGGTCCGACACCTCGCGCTCCGCCGCAGCTTGCGGCACGGTGGAGTGACGCGTGACACACCCGTCACAGCGGAGAGGAGTACCCGCATGTCGAACCACACCTACCGGGTCACGGAGATCGTCGGAACCTCGCACGAGGGCGTCGACCAGGCCATCCGCAACGGCATCGCCCGCGCCTCGCAGACCCTGCGCAACCTGGACTGGTTCGAGGTGACACAGGTCCGGGGCCAGATCCAGGACGGGGAGATCGAGCACTACCAGGTCGGCCTGAAGGTCGGCTTCCGGCTGGACGACGGGGAGTGATGGATCGTACGTCCCTCAGGTAAGCCCCTCCCCCTCCTGCGCCGCCTTCAGCGCGGCGGAGGGGGCCGTCCAACGAGCCCGTACGACGGCGAATCCCGCCCGTTCGGCAT
This sequence comes from Streptomyces sp. JLBG701, assembly GCF_058544905.1. Taxonomy (NCBI): domain Bacteria; kingdom Bacillati; phylum Actinomycetota; class Actinomycetes; order Kitasatosporales; family Streptomycetaceae; genus Streptomyces; species Streptomyces sp. JLBG701. Next base: position 10,175,118 of record NZ_CM178588.1, on the reverse strand, counting down.
CCCCGCACACCAACTCGTCGTCGTCCACAAGGACCCGGACCCCCCGGTCACGGGCGAGGCGGCGGAGAATCTCCAGCTTGGTGTGCCGGGCGGGCCTGCGGTCGCCGTCGCGCCGCATGAACACGCGCCCTTCAGGCAGCCCTTGCGCGGCGAGCCAGTCGAGCGTGTCGCGCCGGCAGCGTTCGGGCCGCCCGGTCAGATAGACGACCTCGCACTCCTCGGCGCTCCCCCGCGCCAGCGCGACGCCCTCCGCGATCGGCGGATCCTGCGGCGCGGCCGCGAAGAACGCGTCCCAGTCGCGCGGCTTGCGCTCCAGGAACCGCTGCCGGTGCGCGGTGTCGGCAAGGATGTTGTCCAGGTCGAACACGGCCAGCGGACGCTTGCTGCTGTCTGTCACACCGCTCACCCTAAGGCGCATTTGAGACAGCCTGGCCGGGACAATGGTCCAGGCTATTCGCCGACGCACTCTTTTCCGCAGGTTGGGCGCCGCCACTGAGCCATGCGGGGTGCGTGAATGAGCCATGACCGGACAACAATTAAGCACGCCGGTTGATTGTCGAATGACCCCGCTGCAATACTCCGCTTCCGACCTCGTTGTCACCCATCGACGCGGCTGCCGGGGACCGTCACACGGAGCCCCGAGAAATTCAGCATGAATTCGAACATCACGAAATTCGGATTCACGAACCCCCCACACAGCCCGCACCTCGTCACCAGTTCAGTGCGCCTCCTTCACGCCCTTGAACTGGGGTCAGACGGCTCGAAGCCGCCCGGTGTGCGGCATGAAGCAGCAAAGAAGGTGCCTTTATGCCCCAAAGCTCCGCGTGGCCCGGCGACCCGCCCGAATATCGGAACGCCAACATCAATCAGGACCCCGACACCACACGCACTCCGTCGCAGTCCATATCCGACCATCCTGATTTTCACTCTCTGCGGCACGCGCAACGGCGCTTCGGTTTGAGAGCGACAGTCTGGTCGGTGGGCGGATTCCTGCTGTACGTACTGTTGTCGAGTTTCGCCCCCGGGATGTTGAACCAGCCGCTGTTCGGTCATCTCACACTCGGGCTCGCTCTCGGCCTCGGGCAGTTCGCCGTGATGGCCGCCACCGCCTGGCGCTACACCGTGCACATGCGCACGCGCGTCGACCCTCTCGCCCGCGGACTGCGCTCCCAACTCCGCCAGCGGGAGAACCTCCAAAGCCGTACGGCCGGGCAGCCCCGTTCGCCGTGGCAGCCCGTCCGGCGCGAAACGAGGGGGTACCGCACGTGGTGAACATCTGGGCCGGCGCCGTGGACGAGGACAGCCTGCAGCTCACCTTCATCCTGTTCCTGGCGGTCGTCGTGGTCACGCTGTTCATGGCGCTGCTGACGGCTCCGCAGCGCGACGAGATCAGCGAGTTCTACCTCGGCAACCGCACCATGTCCCCGCTACGCAACGGCCTCGCCATGTGCGGGGACTACCTGTCCGCCGCGACGTTGCTGGGCAGCACCGGCCTGGTCGCCCTCACGGGATACGACGGACTTCTGTACCTCAGCGGCACGACCGTGGCCTGGATGATGGTGCTGCTGCTGATCGCCGAACCCCTGCACCGCGCGGGCAAGTTCACACTGGGGGACACATTGGCCCTGCGCCTGCCCCGCCAGCAACGGCCGGTCCGGCTCGCCCTGGCCGTATGCACCCTGGCCATCACCATCCTCTACCTGGTCGCCCAACTCGTGGGCAGCGTGGCCCTGCTGACCCAGTTCACGGGCGAACCCGGCCCCACCACCCGCACGTTGTGCGTGGTCGCGATCGGCACCGTCGTCATCGTGTACGCCTCCCTGGGCGGCATGCCCGGAGCCACGGTCATCCAGATCATCAAGGCCGTGATGCTGGTGGCGGGCGTGACGGTCACCGCGGTCATGGTGCTCCACCGCTACCACTGGAACTTCGACGACCTGCTCGCCGCGGCCGCCGACCACAGCGGCACCGGCACCCGCTTCCTCGAACCCGGGCTGCGCTACGGCGGCAGCGTCACCAGCAAGCTGGACTTCCTCAGCCTGGAGCTGGCCATCGTCCTCGGACTGGCCGCGCTCCCCCACGTGCTGATGCGACTGCTCGCCCCGCGCCAGGCAAGCGTGCTGCGTTCCTCCGTCGTCTGGGGCATGGGCCTGGTCGGTCTGGTGTGCCTCGGCGCCGGGATCCTCGGACTCGGTGCGACCGCGATCGTCGGCCGGGACACCATCGCAAGCACGGACCACCGGGGCGACGCCGCCGTCCTGCTCCTCGCTCACGCCCTGGGCGGCAGCATCCTCACCGCACTCCTCACCTGCCTGGCCTTCGTCACCCTGCTCGCGGTCGCGGCCGGACTCACGCTCGCCTCGGCCTCGTCGCTCGCCCACGACCTGTACGCCGAGGTGATCCGCAAGGGCCGGGCGAGCCAACGGGAGGAGCTGACCGTCGCCCGTCTGTCCGCGGTCGTCATCGGCGTCCTCGGCATGCTGCTCGCCCTCGCCGCCTGGGGAGCCAACACCGCGACGCTGGCCTTCCTCGCCTTCGCCATCGCGGCGTCGGCGATCCTGCCGACGATCGTCTACACCCTGTTCTGGCGCCGCTTCACCGCGCGCGGAGCGCTGCTCAGCCTCTGGGGCGGCCTCCTCTGCTCCGTCGGCCTCGTGGTGTGCTCCCCGATGGTCTCCGCCGCCCCGGACTCCATGTACCCGGCCTCCGACTTCGCCTGGTTCCCCCTCCAGAATCCCGGCATCGTCTCCATCCCGGCGGGCTTCCTGCTCGGCTGGCTCGGCTCGGTACTGACCCCCGGCCGAAAGGACGGCACCCCCGAGGCCGACAAGTCCTACGAGGACTTCGAAGTGAGGATGCTGGTGGGCACCGAACCCTGACCCCGGAGTCAGTTGTTAATGGGATCCATTTTCATATAGCGTCCGGGGTGCCCGCCAAGGCACCCCGCACTGCTCTCAGCTCGTCCCGGTCACGGTCGACGGAGTCAGCCACTTGGTCCCGCAGCGACTGGCGAAGGCGTACGAGCGCGGGCTGCTGCGCCCCGAGGGCTGATCCGGAACACCGACGCCGCCGGTGACGACGGGAATGCGACCGTCACCCGGGCGTTGAACCCTGTGTGAGCTCCCTGATCGCATCGACCCGCTTCTCCGTCCTCGACCGCTCCCGCACCCGCGAGGGCCACACCGACGCCGATGCCCTGCGCGACACCGTCGCACTGGCGCGTGAGGTGGAGGAGCTCGGGTATCACCGGTTCTGGGTCTCGGAGCACCACGGTGTGCCTGGCGTGGCCGGTTCCGCGCCGACGGTGCTGGCCGCCGCCGTGGCCGCGGCCACCCGTACGATCCGGGTCGGCACCGGCGGGGTGATGCTGCCCAACCATCAAACCCTGGTCGTGGCAGAGCAGTTCGGCGTGCTGGAGTCCCTCTTTCCGGGACGGATCGACATGGGTCTTGGCCGCTCGGTCGGGTTCACGGACGGCGTGCGCAAGGCGCTGGGGCGGGACAAGGACGACGCCGGGGACTTCGCGGCACAGCTCGACGAACTGCTCGGCTGGTTCCTCGGCACCTCCCCCACCCGCGTGCACGCACGCCCCGCGGAGGGCCTGACCGTGCCGCCGTTCGTCCTCGCCATGGGCGAGGGCGCCACGATCGCGGCCCGGGCAGGCCTGCCCATGGTCATCGGCGACCTCAGGAACCGCGAGAAGATGCGGCGGGGCATCGACCACTACCGCGCACACTTCCGCCCCTCCCCCTGGGCCACCGAACCGTACGTCGTCATCTCCGGCACGGTCGCGGTGGCCGCCACACCCGAAGAGGCCCGGCGACTGCTGATCCCGGAGGCCTGGTCCATGGCGTACTCACGCACCCACGGCACCTTCCCACCGCTCCCCTCGGCCGAGCGCGTCGAGGCTCTCCCCATGACCGACAAGGAGCGCGGCTTCTACGACTCCGGGCTCACCGGGCACATCGCCGGCACCGACGAACAGGTGGCCCACGAGCTGGAGACGGTGCTGAAGGAGACGGGGGCGCAGGAGGTCCTGGTCACCACCAGCTCGTACGACCGGGCCGCGCTGATCGACTCGCACCGACGCCTTGCCCGCATCACCTCCACCGGCCGTTAGGAGATGGCCCGGAGCCGGCCGTGGGGACGGCGGAGGAGTTCGCCGACGGCCTGGGCCGTGTGCTCGTCCGCGGGCAGGAAGACGACCAACTGCTGGGCGTCCGAGGGGAGTTCGAGTGTCTCGCGCTCCAGCCGCAGTTCGCGCCCGGACGGGTGGTTGAGGCGGAGCGCTCCGCGTGGCGGAACCACGTGCCGGTTCAGGCGGCGCGTGAAGTCGGGGCCGGCCACGGGGGCGAGTTCGGCGGTGAACCACTCGGAGCTCTCGACGGACGGTGCGAGCCACAGGTCGAAGGCCTGCTGGTCGGCGATGTCGTCCCAGTCGGCGAAGAACGTCCGGGCGCGGGGGTCGGTGAAGAGGTAGCGGGTGAGGTTCGGGGCGTCCGCGTCGAGCAGTCCGGTTCCGCTCATCACCGCCTCGTAGCCGCTGGTGTGGGTGAGGACGTCGCCCAGCCGGTTGGTGACCATGGCGATCCCCGGCTCAAGGAGACGGAGTGTCTGCAGGACCGACGGCCGGACGTCGCGGCGCGGGGGTTCGGGCTGGGTGTGGGCGGTGCATTCACCGCCGGTGATCTTCGCGAGGTAGCGCAGGTGGTCGCGCTCCGACGGGTCGAGGCTGAGCGCGTCGGCAAGAGCGTTCACCACCGCGATCGAGGGATTGCGGTCACGGCCCTGTTCGATACGGGTCAGGTATTCGACGCTGATGCCGGCCCGCGAGGCGAGATCCGAGCGCCGTAGACCCGGTGACCGGCGGCGGCCGTGATCGGGCAGTCCCAGCGATTGCGGCTGGATGCTGTCGCGCTTGGTCCGGATGAAGTCTCCCAACGGCGTACCCATATGGGGAGCATAGGGTGCCGCCCTCCGCGTGCGGAGCGCTCAGCCTGGCCCTGTGGGGGCCAGCCTGAGCACGGTCTGGTTGGCAGCGCGGTGGGCCACGACTGTGGTCGGCATGGAGAAGAACAAGCACAAGCTGGTGATCATCGTCGGAAGCGTCCGGGACGGACGGTTCGGCCCGGTGGTGGCCTCGTGGGTCGGCGAACAGGCCGGCGTTCATGGTGGTTTCGATGTGGAAGTCGTCGATCTGGCCGACGTCGACATCCCGTTGACGCTGCCGGCGGCCTCGCCGAAGTACGCCGGCGACGATTACCCCCGTCCGGCCGGGATGGCGGCACTGACGTCGGCTCTGGAGGGCGCCGACGCGTTCGTCATCGTCACGCCGGAGTACAACCACAGCTATCCCGCGTCGTTGAAGGCGGCCATCGACTGGCACTTCACCCAGTGGACGGCCAAGCCCGTCGCCTTCGTCAGCTACGGCGGTGCGGCAGGCGGCCGGCACGCGGTACTGCACCTGGAGAACGTGCTGACCGAGTTGCACGCCGTGACGATTCGCGACGGTCTCGCCTTCCCGAACTACTTCCTGGCCTGGCAGGACGGTCGCCCCCTCGACCCCGAGGCCCCCGGCTACGCCAAGACGTTGCTGGACCAGTTGGCCTGGTGGGCGGGCGCGCTCCGGTCGGCCCGCGACACCGCTCCCTACCCGGCCTGAACCCGGACGACGCCCCGCGCGACCAGACTCTCGGCACAGTCGAGCACCGTCCGGCGCGCGGGGCGCGGCCGCCGGCCGAGGATCGTCCTGGCCTACTCGGTGTTGTGGCGATTGCGGCGGCCGAGCACCGGGGTGATCTCCCGTCGTCGACGGCCTCCGGTCCACGCCGCCTGAGCGTCAGCCGCGCCGCTCGCATAGACTCGCGGCATTTGTCCCGCCGTAGTCGAAGCCCCGTACGGAGTCCCCCTTCATGCGCGACCCTCACGACCCCTTCGTCCGCGTCCGCGGCGCCCGCGAGCACAACCTCAAGGGCGTGGACGTCGCCATCCCACGGGATGTGCTGGCCGTGTTCACGGGCGTGTCCGGCTCCGGGAAGTCGTCCCTCGCCTTCGGGACGATCTACGCGGAGGCACAGCGCCGCTACTTCGAGTCGGTCGCGCCCTACGCACGCAGGCTGATCCACCAGGTCGGGGCGCCGAAGGTCGGTGAGATCACGGGCCTGCCACCCGCAGTCTCGCTGCAGCAGCGGCGTTCGGCGCCGACGTCCCGCTCGTCGGTCGGCACGGTCACCAATCTCTCCAACTCCCTGCGCATGCTGTTCTCCCGCGCCGGCACCTACCCGCCCGGCGCGGAGCGCCTCGACTCGGACGCCTTCTCGCCCAACACGGCGGCCGGGGCCTGCCCGGAGTGCCACGGCCTGGGTCAAGTGCACCGTACGACCGAGGAGTTGCTGGTCCCCGACCCGTCCGTGTCGATCCGCGAGGGCGCGATCGCCGGATGGCCGGGCGCCTGGCAGGGCAAGAACCTGCGCGACATCCTCGACGCGCTCGGCCACGACGTGGACCGGCCGTGGCGCGAACTGCCCGCCGAGCAACGGGAGTGGATCCTGTTCACGGACGAGCAGCCGGTGGTCACGGTGCACCCGGTGCGGGACGCCGACCGCATCCAACGGCCGTACCAGGGCACGTACATGAGCGCCCGGCGCTACGTGATGAAGACGTTCGCCGACTCCAAGAGCCCGGCGCTACGGGCCAAGGCCGAGCGCTTCCTGGCCAGTGCGCCGTGTCCGACGTGCCGCGGCGGCAGGCTGCGTCCCGAGGCGCTGGCCGTGACCTTCGCCGGCCGGACGATCGCCGAACTGGCCGCGCTGCCGCTCGTGGAGCTGGCCGGCTCACTCGTCCCGCACGACGAGACGGCGCGCGTCCTCACCGACGACCTCCACTCCCGTATCGCCCCCGTCCTCGAACTCGGCCTGGGCTACCTCAGCCTCGACCGCGCGACCCCCACCCTCTCGGTGGGCGAACTGCAGCGCCTGCGGCTCGCGACGCAGCTGCGCTCCGGGCTGTTCGGGGTGGTGTACGTCCTCGACGAGCCGTCCGCGGGACTGCACCCGGCGGACACGGAGGCACTGCTGACAGTGCTGGCCCGGCTGAAGGCCGCCGGGAACTCGGTGTTCGTGGTGGAGCACCACCTCGATGTCATGCGCGGCGCGGACTGGCTCGTGGACGTGGGCCCACGGGCCGGTGAGCACGGCGGGCAGGTGCTGCACAGCGGACCGGTGGCGGAGCTGGCGGCGGTCGAGGAGTCGGCGACGCGCCGCTTCCTCTTCGATCGCTCCCCCACGCCCATACGTGAAGTCCGCACCCCGCGCGGCCAGTTGAAGGTCGGCCCACTCACCCGGCACAACCTGCGCGGGGTGACAGCCGAGTTCCCGCTCGGCGTCTTCACAGCGGTGACGGGCGTCTCGGGGTCGGGGAAGTCCACGCTCATCGGCGAGATCAGGGAGGAGCTGGACGGGGTGGGCCGCCTGGTCTCCGTGGACCAGAAGCCGATCGGCCGCACCCCGCGCTCCAACCTCGCCACCTACACCGGGCTCTTCGACGTCGTACGCAAGGCCTTCGCGGCCACCGACGAGGCACACGAGCTCGGTTACGAGGTCGGCCGCTTCTCCTTCAACGTGGCGGGAGGGCGCTGCGAGACCTGCCAGGGCGAGGGCTTCGTCAGCGTCGAGCTGCTCTTCCTGCCGAGCACGTACGCTCCCTGCCCGGACTGCGGCGGGGCCCGCTACAACCCCGAGACGCTCCAAGTGACGTACCGGGGACGGAACATCGCGCAGGTCCTCGATCTGACGGTGGAGAGCGCGGCGGAGTTCTTCGCGGACACCCCGGCCGTGGCGCGGAGTCTCGGCACCCTGCTCGATGTGGGGCTCGGCTATCTGCGCCTGGGCCAGCCCGCGACCGAGCTGTCCGGCGGCGAGGCCCAACGCATCAAGCTGGCCGGCGAGTTGCAGCGGGGCCGCCGGGGGCACACCCTCTACCTTCTCGACGAACCTACGACCGGTCTCCACCCGGCGGACGTCGAGGTCCTCACTCGTCAGCTGCACGGGCTCGTGGACGCCGGGCACACCGTGGTGGTCGTCGAGCACGACATGGCCGTGGTCGCGGGCGCGGACTGGGTGATCGACCTGGGGCCAGGGGGCGGGGACGCGGGCGGCCGGATCGTCGCCGCGGGTCCGCCTGACGAGGTGGCGCGGGCGGAGGGGAGCACTACGGCTCCGTATCTCGCCCGCGCCCTCCCGCTGGAAGCGACGGAAAGTTAACCGTGCGCCTGCGCCGTCATCAGGGCGGCGTGGGCCCACTGCAGCTCGCCGCCCATCGTGCCCGGCTGGGCGGCATGGGCCAGTGCGCGGCGGTCGGAGTGGCTGCCCGCCGGGATCACGTCCCGTACCCCGACCTCGGCCACCAGGCCGCGTGCCGAGACCACCCGCCACAGCGAGGTGAGCAGCGAGTCCTCCCCCACGAAGGCGGGCGCGGTGCTCGCCGGTCCCGAGGCGAACCGGTAGTGCAGGCGGACGGGCTGGACGGGTACGCCCGCGTCGATCGCGGCCTGGAACACCGCCCGGCGGAAGTTCCCCTGGGCCCGGCCGCACCAGGTGCTGCCCTCTGGGAAGGCGACGACCGCCGCGCCGCCGCGCATGGCCCCGGCGATGTGCGCGACCGTGTCCGGCAGTGCGCGCAGCCGGTCCCGCTCGATGAACAGGGCACCGCTGGCCGCGGTGAGCCCGCCCGCGACCGGCCAGTTCCGGATCTCCGCCTTGGCGAGCATCTTGGCCGGGCGTACGGCCGCGAGCAGCGGTATGTCCAGCCAGGAGATGTGGTTGGCGACGAGCAGCAGCCCGCCGGTGGACGGGGCGCTGCCGGTGATACGGACCCGGACACCGGAGGCCCGTACGACGGCCCGGGCCCAGAAACGGACCAGCGCGTCGCGCCGGGCCGCGGGGAACCGCCCGAACACCGGCATCAGCGAGATGCCCACGAGGAGCGTCACAAGGAGCGCCAGGAACCGCAGTGCGGCGCGCGGCACGTCCGTCAGGGACCCGGCGGAGGCGACGCAGGCCTGCGGTGAACACGGTGCGGTGGGCAGCCAGGCGCTGGTCGGAATGATGGGCCGGTGCACGGCCGCCGTCCCGCCTCCGCGCCGCGGTGCCAGGAGCCGTCCGCCCGGCAGTACTGCCGCGCCCGGGCGGAGGCGGTGCGGCAGCCCCGTACGCAGCACGCTCATCATGCCGGGACGAGTGACAGGAAGTGCTTCAGATAGCGCGGGTTGACCCGGCGCATCGACAGCAGCACGTACAGGTCGGCGACCCCGAAGTCCGGGTCGTGGGCCGGCTCCGCGCACACCCAGGCGCCGAGGCGGAGGTAGCCGCGCAGCAGCGGGGGAAGCTCGGTACGAGTGGCGGGGGCGGCCACTTCCGGCACCCAGGGCAGCAGCGGACGTACGCGGAACTCCTCAGGAGCCAGGTGCTTGTCCTGCACCCGCTCCCAGGTGCCCGCGGCCAGCTTGCCGCCGTCGGCCAGCGGGATGGAGCAGCAGCCGGCGAGCCACTCGTGGCCGTTGTCGACCATGTAGCGGGCTATCCCGGCCCAGATCAGGCCGATGACCGCGCCGTCGCGGTGGTCGGGGTGGACGCAGGAGCGGCCGACCTCGACGAGGCCCGGGCGGATCGGGTCGAGCGCGGTCAGGTCGAACTCACCCTCCGAGTACAGCCGGCCGGCGACGGCGGCCCGCTCGGGCGGGAGCAGCCGGTAGGTGCCGACGACCTGGTCGGTGATCGTGTCCCGGACCAGCAGGTGGTCGCAGTACGCGTCGAAGGGGTCGATGTCGTAGCCCGGCTGCGGGGTGGACAGAAGGGCGCCCATCTCCCCGGCGAAGACGTCGTGGCGCAGCCGCTGCGCGGCACGTACGTCGTCCTCGGTACGGGCGAGGGTGACGGTGTAGCGGGTGGGGGCCGCGGGCTGCGGGGGACGGTCTAGGGTGGAAACGCCGGTCATGGCTCTCTCCTGGTCACGGGCCGGTTCGGCGGAGCGGCGGAGCAGCGGTCGTGATGCGATCTGCCGCCCCTGTTCTTCCGATACCGGCTGACCTTCGCGTGACCGGTGCAGAGAGCGCGGGTGTGAGGTTGTTGAACGGATCGGTCCGAAGGCCGATCAGGGGCGTCCGTTCACTTGACGGGTACGCAAAGTTCGACCCACGAGGGGGTTTCGGCCCCGATACCTTGGCGGGGCCGGGCTGAGCACCACCCCGACCCCGCCCGCCCGCACTGATCGGCGAACGTCAATTGCACCCACCTAAGGGGCGCGGGGAACTGCGCGACAAGCCACAACGAACCCGCAGCCGCCGGACAACAGCTCCCCTACGGCGCTACCGCTTCGCGACCTTCCGCGTAGCCCGCAGCCACTCTTTGTTCATGCCAGTAATGGACACCAACGGAATCCCTTTGGGGCAAGCCGTAGCGCACTCCCCCGCAAGCGTGCACCCCCCGAACCCCTCCTCATCCATCTGCGCCACCATGTCCAGCACCCGCGTCTCCCGCTCGGGCGCCCCCTGCGGCAGCACGTTCAGATGGTTGACCTTGGCGGAAGTGAAAAGCATCGCCGCCCCGTTGGGGCACGCGGCCACACAGGCCCCGCACCCGATGCACTCCGCATGCTCGAAGGCGAAGTCGGCATCAGCCTTGGGCACCGCCGCGGCATGGGCCTCCGGCGCCGCCCCGGTGGGCGCGGTGATGTACCCCCCGGCCTGGATGATCCGGTCGAAGGCCGTCCGATCGACGACCAGATCCTTGATCACTGGAAACGCGGACGCCCTCCACGGCTCGATGTCAATCGTGTCGCCGTCCGAGAAGGCCCGCATGTGCAGCTGACAGGTGGTGGTCCGCTCGGGCCCGTGCGCGTCGCCGTTGATGACGAGCGAACACGCGCCGCAGATGCCCTCACGGCAGTCGTGGTCGAAGGCGACCGGGTCCTCGCCCCTGAGGATGAGCTCCTCGTTGAGGGTGTCGAGCATCTCCAGGAAGGACATGTCGGTGGAGATCCCGTCCACCTCGTACGTGGACATCGCGCCGTCGGCGTCGGCGTTCTTCTGCCGCCAGACGCGCAGGGTGAGCTTCATGCGTAGCTCCGCTGAGTGGGGTGGACGTACTCGAAGACGAGGTCTTCCTTGTGCAGAACGGGAGCCGTGCCGGTGCCGCCGAACTCCCATGCGGCCGCGTAGGAGAACTCGTCGTCCCGGCGGGCGGCCTCCCCGTCCGGTGTCTGGGACTCCTCACGGAAGTGGCCGCCGCAGGACTCGGCGCGGTTGAGCGCGTCGAGGCACATGAGCTCGGCGAGCTCCAGGTAGTCGACGACGCGATTGGCCTTCTCCAACGACTGGTTGAACTCCTCGCCCCTCCCGGGCACCTTGATCCGCCGCCAGAACTCCTCACGGATCTGCGGGATCCGCTCCAGCGCCTTGCGCAGCCCGCTGTCGGTGCGCGCCATGCCGCAGAACTCCCACATGAGTTCGCCGAGTTCACGGTGGAAGGAGTCGGGGGTGCGGTCGCCGTCGACGGACAGCAGCAGGTTCAGCCGGTCCTCGGTCTCGGCCAACACCTCCTGTACGGCGGGGTGTTCGACGCTCACAGCGTCCTGGTGCGGGTTGCGGGCGAGGTAGTCGTTGATCGTCGCGGGCAGCACGAAGTAGCCGTCCGCGAGACCCTGCATCAGCGCGGAGGCGCCGAGCCGGTTCGCCCCGTGGTCGGAGAAGTTGGCCTCGCCGATCGCGAACAGGCCGGGGACGGTGGTCTGCAGGTCGTAGTCCACCCACAACCCGCCCATCGTGTAGTGCACGGCCGGATAGATCCGCATCGGCACCTCGTACGGATCCTCGTCGGTGATCCGCTGGTACATGTCGAAGAGGTTCCCGTACTTCGCCTCGACGGCCCCCCGCCCCATCCGCTCGATGGCATCGGCGAAGTCGAGGTAGACACCCTGCCCACCGGGCCCCACTCCCCTGCCCTCGTCGCAGACGTTCTTCGCGGCGCGGGAGGCGATGTCGCGCGGGACCAGGTTGCCGAAGGACGGGTAGATGCGCTCCAGGTAGTAGTCGCGCTCGTCCTCGGGGATCTTGTTCGCCGGACGCTCGTCACCTTTCGCCTTCGGCACCCAGATCCGCCCGTCGTTGCGCAGCGACTCGCTCATCAGCGTGAGCTTGGACTGGTGCTCGCCGGTGCGCGGAATGCACGTCGGATGGATCTGCGTGAAGCAGGGGTTGGCGAAGTAGGCGCCGCGCCGGTGCGCCCGCCAGACGGCGGTGGCGTTGGAGTTCATGGCGTTCGTCGACAGGTAGAAGACGTTGCCGTAGCCACCACTGGCGAGTACGACGGCGTCCGCGAAGTACGTGTCGATGCGACCGGTGATCAGATCACGCGCCACGATCCCCCGTGCCCGCCCGTCGACGACGATCAGGTCGAGCATCTCGGTGCGCGGGTGCATCTCGATGTTGCCGGCGGCGATCTGCCTGCTGAGGGCCTGGTAGGCGCCGAGGAGTAGTTGCTGCCCCGTCTGCCCGCGGGCGTAGAAGGTCCGCGACACCTGCACGCCGCCGAAGGACCGGGTGTCGAGCAGCCCGCCGTACTCCCGCGCGAACGGCACGCCCTGCGCCACGCACTGGTCGATGATCTCCACCGAGATCTGCGCGAGCCGGTGCACATTCGACTCCCGCGCCCTGAAGTCGCCGCCCTTGACGGTGTCGTAGAAGAGCCGGTGGATGGAGTCGCCGTCGTTGCGGTAGTTCTTCGCGGCGTTGATGCCGCCCTGCGCGGCGATCGAGTGCGCGCGGCGCGGTGAGTCCTGGTAGCAGAACTGGACGACGTGGTAGCCCTGTTCGGCGAGTGTGGCGCCCGCGGAGCCGCCCGCGAGGCCGGTGCCGACGACGATGACGGTGTGCTTGCGGCGGTTGGCGGGGTTGACCAGCTTGGCCTCGAAACGGCGCTTGTCCCAGCGCTCGTTGATCGGCCCTGACGGGGCCTTGGAGTCGACGACCGGCTCACCGGTCGCGAAGTTCGTGTACTCAGAGGTCATCTCAGCTCACCACTCCGGTCATGACGCCCACGGGTACGGCGATGAAGCCGGCCGTGAGCAGCAGTGCGAGGACGTTGGCCGTGGCCTTCAGGGCGCGGTCGCGGTTGCGGCTGCCGACGCCGAGGGTCTGGGCGGCGCTCCAGAAGCCGTGGCGGACATGCAGACCGAGGGCGAGCATCGCGACGATGTAGATGACGTTGCCGTACCAGGTGGAGAAGGTGTCCACGACGTTCTGGTACGGGTGCCCCTCCTGGAAACCGCCCGAGTGCACGGTGCCGGTCGTCAGGTCGAGGATGTGCCAGACGATGAACAGGCCGAGGATGATCCCGCCCCAGCGCATGGTGCGGGTCGCGTAGCTGGCCCGCGGCTTCTTGTGGACGTACTTGCTGGGGCGCGCCCTGATGTCGCGGCGGCTGAGCTGGTACGCCGAGGTGGCGTGGGCGACGACGGCGACCACCAGCACGACGCGGATGAGCCAGAGTGTCCACTCGTAGTGCATGAAGGGCTCGCCGACGGTGCGCAGCCAGTGCGCGTAGTGGTTGAACTCGCCCGCCCCGAAGAAGATCTTCAGGTTCCCGATCATGTGAACGACCAGGTACAGCAGCATGATCAGGCCGCTGACGGCCATCACGGTCTTCTTGCCGACGGAGCTGTCCCACACGGTGCGTGCCATGGACGGCCGTCGGTCCGTCCGCGTTGCCAGAGCCATGGGTCAAGACGCTAGGGCCGTACGACCCCATCGGTCCAAGACATGGTCCGGCTCGTTTCGATAGAGAGAGCCTATGATGGCCGGGTGCAGTTCCAACAGCTCCAGTACTTCGTGGCGGTCGCCGAGACCCGGCACTTCACCCGGGCCGCCGACCTGGTCCACGTGGCGCAGCCCTCCCTCTCCCAACAGATCAAGGCCCTTGAGCGGGAGCTCGGCGCCGATCTGTTCCAGCGGGCCCGGGGCAACATCACGCTCACCGACGCCGGCGAGGCACTCCTCCCCCTGGCCCGGCGCATCCTGGCCGACGCGGACACCGCCCGCCACGAGGTCCAGGAGCTGGCGCAGCTACGCAGCGGCCGGGTGCGGCTGGGCGCCACCCCGAGTCTGTGCACGGGCCTGCTGCCGGACGTCCTGCGCGCCTTCCACGACCGCTATCCGGGCATCCGGCTGCTGATCGAGGAGGGCGGTTCGCACGATCTCGTACGGGAACTCGCCCGCGGCGCACTGGATCTGGCCCTCGTCGTTCTGCCGCTGCCGACGCCGTCCCCGGCGCTGACCACGGTGGAGCTGCTGCGGGAGGATCTGGTGGTGGTGTCGTCGCCGGAGGCGCCGGCGCCGGGCGGGGGGCGACGTAGCGTCCGTGTCTCCGACCTGGAGGGCGAGCGGCTGGTGATGTTCCGGCACGGCTACGACTTGCGGGAGCTGACCGTCGCCGCGTGTCGCTCCGCTGGGTTCGAGCCGGAGTTCGCTGTCGAAGGGGGTGAGATGGATGCGGTGTTGGGGTTCGCTCGGGCAGGACTCGGTGTGGCCGTCGTCCCGCGCATGGTCGCCACCCGCTCCGGGCGCGGCCTGCGGGTCACTCCGCTGGCTGGGCCGGGGCTGCATCGGGCGATCGCGCTGGCGCATCGCAGTGATGTTGCTCCGCCTCGGGCCGCTCGGGAGTTGCAGCGGATGTTGTTGGAGCGGTGAGTTTGCCCGGTTTCGCCGTGGGGGATCAGGTCCGTTCGGGGCGCGGGGTCGTGTGTGGTTGCTCGCGCAGTTCCCCGCGCCCCTAGGTGGGTCAAGCCGTCGCGTCCACCAAAGCGAGCTCGTGCAGCCTCTCCGGTGGGCCCGGGCGGGCGTAGTACCAGCCCTGGGCCGTGTCGCAGCCCAGTATCCGCAGCTGCTCGGCCTGGGCGCCTGTTTCCACGCCCTCGACCGTCACCGCGAGGTTGAGGCTGTGGGCCAGGGAAACGATTCCGTCGACGATCTTGAGGTCGACGGGGTCGGCCGGGAACTGCTGCATGCTCTGGGTGAAGGAGCGGTCCAGTTTGAGGATGCTCACCGGCAGGCGGCGGAGGTTGGCCAGGTTCGAGTAACCGGTGCCGAAGTCGTCCAGGGCGATGTCGACGCCCATTTCCGCCAGCCGGCGCAGCGGCTTGAGCAGGTCGTCGTCGGCGCCGATCAGGGCCGACTCGGTGACCTCCAGGCAGAGCGCCTGGGGTGAGACGCCCGCGCGCTCCAGGATGTCGACCGTGTCCTGTACCAGGCCGGGATGGGTGAGCTGGCAGGGCGAGAGGTTGACGTTGATGCGCAGCGGTTCGCCGCCCGCCTCGGCGCCGTACCGCTCCTGCCATTCACGGGCCTGGCGCACCGACTGCTCCAGGACCCAGCGCCCCAACGGGACGATCAGCCCGGTGTGTTCGGCGAGCGGGATGAAGCGGTCGGGGCCGAGGACGCCGTGCTGCGGGTGCAGCCAGCGCACCAGGGCCTCGGCGCCGCGGACACTGCCGTCGCCGAGGTGGACCAGCGGCTGGTACTCGATGAAGAACTCGCCCCGGTCCAGGGCCGTCGGCAGCGCCGTGGTGAGCCCGTGCCGGGTGATGGCGCGGGCGTCGGCCTCCGGGTCGGCGAGCTCGAAGCGGTTGCCGCCCGCCGACTTGGCGCGGTACATCGTGATGTCGGCGCTGCGCAGCACCTCCGCCGGGCCGCGCTCCCCGGCCGGGCCCTCGACGATGCCGATACTGCCGCGCACGGTCAGATCACGGCCGTCGATGCTGATCGGGGCGATGAGCGCGTTCATGATGCGGGAGGCGAGCTCGTCGACCTCGCTCTCGGTGTCGGGGCCGGTCGTGAGGGCCACGAACTCGTCGCCGCCGAGCCGGGCGACCATCTCGCCGGGCGCGGTCGCGCAGGACTGGAGGCGGTCGGCGACCTCGACGAGCAGCCGGTCGCCGGCCGCGTGGCCGAGGCTGTCGTTGATGGTCTTGAAGCCGTCGAGGTCGAGGTAGCACAGGCCGAAGCGCTGGGTGTCGCCCGCCGAAAGCGCCTTCTCCAGGCGTTCGAAGAACAGCGTGCGGTTGGGCAGTCCGGTGAGCGCGTCGTGCGTGGCCTCGTAACGCAGCCGGAGGTTGAGCAGGCGCCGCTCGGTGGTGTCCTCCATGAGCGCCAGCTGGTACTCGGGGTTGCCATCGGCGTCACGCAGCAGGGAGACCGTCAGATTGGTCCACAGAACCGTTCCGTCGGGGCGGTAGAACGCCTTCTCGACGTGGTAGTGCTCGCGCTCGCCGCGTACGAGTTCCTCGTAGAGCTTCCACGTCTGGGGGGCGTCCTCGGGGTGTGTCCACTCCATGACGTTGCGGCCGCGCAGGGTCTGTTCGCCGCCGCCGAACATGCGCGTCAACGCGCCGTTGACCTGGAGGACGTTGCCGTCCAGGTCGGCGATCCCGATCCCTATGGCGGCGCCCTCGAAGACCGCCCGGAAGCGGGCCTCGCTCGCGTGCAGCGCCTGCGCGACGACGCCCTGGGCCTGCAACGCGGCCGTGGAGATGGCCTCCTGCTCGGCCAGGGTCCGCTCACGCAGCGCATGGGCGAACCCGGCGGCCATGGCATGCTGCAAGCGGGCCGAGCGCGTCCGCAGGTCCTCCTGGGGGCCGTCCTCGCCGCAGTAGAGCACCAGATACGCGTCGACGCAGTCCAGCGTGTGGCTGAGCGCCTCGGGGTCGGTGCAGTGGGCGGCGACGAGCGCGCCGCCGACCGCCTTGCCCTCGTCGGCGTCGAAGGTCCTGGCCCGCAACGCCTCACTCAACCGCCGTGCCAGCGGCAGGAGTTGCTCCTCCAGCTCCGGCCGGGTCAGCGACGTCGAGGTCGCCGGGAACACCGCCCGACTCCAGATCGTCGCGAACCTGCGCAGTCTGTCCTCCGGCCCGTCCGGCTCGGCGGTCACGCCGTACGCCCCACACCGGCGAAACCGGAGAAGGCATAAGGGTCCTCGTCCTCCGGAGCCGTCTCCGGCCGCCAGCGCGGCATCGGCACCAGTCCGGGTTCCACCATGTCGTACCCCTCGAAGAACCGCGCGATCTCCTCGCGCGAGCGCATGATCAGCGGGTTGCGAATGTCCTTGTATACGTCCACCGTGCCCGCGGCCCGCTCCTGTGGAAGCGGGATTCCCTCGTACGAGGCATGCGTGAGGATCAGCAGGCTGCCGGGCGCGAGCGCCTCGCGCAGTTCTGCCACCGCCCGGTACGGGTCGTCCGCGTCTTCCACGAAGTGCAGTATGGCAACGAGAAGCAGGGCCACTGGCCGATTCAGGTCGATCAGGCGCTCAACCGGGGCACTGGCCAGGATCTCCTGGGGCTTGCGGAGGTCGGCGGCGACGACGCCCGTGTCCTCATTGCCCGCCAGGACCGACTCGCTGTGCGCCACGGCCACCGGGTCGTGGTCGACGTAGACGACGTGCGCGCCGGGGCTCGCCGCCTGGGCCACCTCGTGGACGTTGCCGAAGGTGGGGATGCCGGAGCCGATGTCCAGGAACTGGTCGATGCCCTCGTCCGCGGCGAAGCGCACCGCGCGGCGCATGAACGCCCGGTTCGCCTGCATGATCTTGGGAAGCCCCGGCAGGAACTCCATGGCCTTGCGCGCCGCTTCCCGGTCGACCTCGAAGTTGTGCGATCCGCCCAGGTAGTAGTCGTAGATGCGCGAAACGCTCGGCACCGTGATGTCGATGCTTCGTGGTGCCCAGGCGGGACGCTCCATCTAGCTCTCCAAGGCGTAGACGATCCGGTGTTCGAGCTGAGGCTACTGATCGCCCGCCAATGGAGCGAGCCGAAACGGAAATTGACCGTCCGTTCCCGGTCACTGCCTGCGGCACGTGCCCAATTGACGTGTGTGAGAAGGCAGTAGGAGTTCCGGTGGAATTGCGCCGAAACGGCCGAGCGGGGAAACGGCAAAGCGGCCCGCCCCCTCCGTGCGGTGCGGAGGGGACGGACCGGGCGGTCGCGCGCGCTGCTCTGTTCCTTCTTCCGGCAGCACTTACTACTCTGCCGGCGCGCCGACCGGCTTGCCGTCGGGGGCCACGGCATACCAAGTGCCGCCGACGCCCTGACCGTTGGTGTCTCCGGCGGCCTTGTCACCGGAGAAGGTGTAGATCGGCCAGCAGTTGACCGTCTGCTGCTTGACGCCGTCAGGCCGGGTGAAGCTCATCAGGCCCTTCTTCACGACGCCCTTGGTGTCGTTGGTGGCCACGGGGGAGACCGCCGGCCACTTCTCCAGGCAGGCGCCTTCGCAGGCCGACACGGGCTTGGGCCAGGCCTCGTCCTTCATGAAGCGGTAGACGGTCATGCCGTTCTTGTCGACGACGATCTCGCCGAGGGTGGGGTCCTCGCGGGTCGAAAGGCCGGGCAGGTCCGCGAGGGTCGCCTTCTTGCCGGTGGGCGCGAGGGCGTACCACTTGCCGCCCACACCCTGGCCGTTGACGTCCCCGGCGTTCACGTCCTTCGCATAGCGGTACGCCGGCCAGCCGGCGATCGTCAGCTGCTTGGTGCCGTCGGCCCTGGTGACCTCGCCGAGCAGGGCCTTGTCGATGCCCTCGCCGGCCGTGGCGTCGTCCGCGGGAACGGGCGGCCAGGTCGTGGCGCAGTCGCCGTCACAGTTCGACTTCGGCGGCTCGGCGGTGTCCTGGTCGAAGCGGTAAAGGGTAAGACCGGTGCCGTCGGTGAGCACCTTGCCGAGCTCAGCGTTGGTGGCGACGTTCAGTTCACCCGCGGCAGCGGCCGTCGGGCTGGCCGAGGCCCCCGTCCCGGACCCGACACCACTGCCGACACCGGTGCCCACACCTCCGTAACCACCGGCCGCGGCCGTGGCACCCACATTCTGCGCCGCCGAAGAAGGCGTGGTCGCGTTCTCCTGACCGCACGCCGTCGTCAGCGCCAGCACAGCCACACCGCTAGCCACGAGTGAGGCGCTTCGCCAGGACGTCTTCATCGTCAACTCCCCATATTCGCAAGGGTGTTGCAGCGCCCTACTGCACCGCATCACGGCACTAGGTACGCGTGGGGGCACTGGTTGTGTTCAACCGCCCCGCAAATTTCTTTCCGAAACCTGTGCCATCACCTGTGCCACCCGTCGCAATCCGCGAGAGCCCGACGGCAGATCAAACCGCCGCACTCCGTTTTCCCTCGTTCGGGTCAATCGGCCTGCACTCGGGCGCGGGCCGGCGCGCGAGGGCTCATGATCTCCGTCGCGCATGGACCCGAATCGACCCATTCCGCCCTCGCCATACGGGTTTTGGCCTTGGTGACACTGACCTGGCTCCTCGTCGCCGCACCGGCCGGGGTGGCGGTGGCCGACGCCTGCGCGTACGCCTCGACGGGCCCGGACGGCTTGGAGGCCGTGGCGGTCGCCGGAGACCTCACCTGGCCCTCCCACCCGCCATGCCCCTCGCCGACACCGACCCCGACTCCCACCCCTACTCCGACACCCACGCCCACGCCCACGCCCACGCCGACTCCGAAGCCCACACCCACACCCACACCGACGCCGCCCCCTAAACCGAGGCCCACGCCGCCCCCCGAGCCGACGCCCCCGCCGGCGCCGCAGCCGGCCGCGCCCCTCCCTCGGCCGACGCCCCCTCCACCGCCCACTCCGACACCGACTCCATCGCGGACACCGGCACCGACACCGACGCCCAGTCCGCACCCTTCGGCGTCCCCGGTGACCTATCCGCGCTATCACGCCCAGCCGCTCAAGCGGCCCTCGAACGGCGGCACCTCACCGCTCACCTTCGTCCTGCTCATCACCGTCCCCGCGGTGGTGGCCGTAGCCGCGCTCCGTCCGCGCTGATCCCTGGAGGCACTTCTTGTCGGAATGGCTTGTTCTCACCCTCGCGATGTCGGCCGCCTGCGTCGTGGTGGTCATCATCACGTTCGTACGGCACCGCACGGCCGCCGAGGACGAGGACCCCTCCGAGACCCCGGACGTCATCGAGTACATGACGATGTGGATCGGCGTGGTCTACGCCATCGTCCTGGGGCTGGCCATCGCCGGCGTCTGGGAGGCCCGCAGTGTCGCCCAGGACCACGTCCAGGCGGAGGCGCAGGCGTTGCACGAGATCTCGGAGCGCGTCCGGGTCTACCCGCCCGACGCCCGTGACCGGATTCGGGCCGATGTCAACGCCTATGTCGGACACGTCGTGAACACCGAGTGGAAGACGATGGCCGACCAGGGGAAGGTCACCGAGCGCGGGTCCGAGCTCCTCGACCGGATCCGCCAGGACGTCACCGACTACGAGCCGCGAACGGACTTCGAGGCCCAGGCGTACCAGCCGCTCGTCGACCAGGTGGCCGCCGCCGACCAGGCGCGCACCGCCCGCGCGAACTCGACCGGGGCGACCATGCCCAACGTGGTGTGGTTCGGGCTGCTGGCCGGAGGCGTGATCACCATCGGCATGGTCTTCGCGCTGCAGATCCGCCGTACGGCGCGGGAGATGATCCTCGCCGGGCTCTTCTCGGCGCTGATCGCCTTCCTGCTCTTCCTGATCTGGGACTTCGACGCCCCCTACAGCCGGGGCATCACGGCATCGTCGGAACCGTTCCTGAACCTCTTCCCGGGCATCAACGGCTGACGGTTCCTCACCGAAGAGGCGGCCGGGGGACGCTCGACACGCCGCGGCCGTCCCCTGAGTGGCCCAAACACTTGCCCCATTTGCGCGACAGCGATCGCGCAGCTGTGCGGATCTTCCTAACGTTTCGTTCATCGAGGTGCATTTCTGGCGCAAGCGGAAAAAAGTCCGCGGCTGCTCCTCGGGGACCCGGAGGATTCACCATGCGAGCGATACGCGTCGCTTCGGCCGCACTGCTGGGCGTCAGCGCCCTCGCCATCTCCGCTCCGGCCGCCGTCGCGAGCGGCGACGGCAACATCACGCCGTTCGGCTTCAGTGTGCTGCCGTCCACCATCGCGGCGGGCGGACAGGTCACCCTGCAACTGGACCGTCACGGCGGCTGCAGGGGCACGGCCACGGTGTCGTCCGGGGTCTTCGACACGGTCTCCATCCCGTCCGGCAGATCGTCGGCCACGGCCATGGTCGACTGGGACGCCAGACCGGGAGCGGTGTACCAGGTGACGTTCAGCTGTGACGGCGCGAGCGGCTCCACGGACCTGACCATCGCCAGCGGCCGCCCGATCAATCCCACACCGGTCCCCATTCCGCCCCGGGGTGTTCACGCCGGTGAGGGCGGCAGCGTCGCCGGCTTCGACCTCAAGGAGATCGGAGTCGGGGCCGCGCTCATCGCGGGCTCGATCGGTGCGGCGTACCACTTCTCGCGTCGCCGGACCGGCGAGGACGACGCCTGACCGCACCGCCCCACCACCCGCACAGGCCTTCGCCCCGGTCCGTCGAGGGACCGGGGCGAAGGCCTGTGACGTGCGTTCTCCGAAGGGAAGAGATCTCTCTCTACTGCTGGTTGCGGCAGGTCAGATCCGCCTCTCCGAGCGGCGGCGCATCCAGAACACCCCGCCGCCGATGACGGCCGCGGCAACGAGACCGCCGCCGATGGCCATGTCGGTCGGCGTCGCCCCGGTGGAACTGCTGCCGCCGAGACCGCCGCGGACACCGCCGATGACGGTGAAGGCCGAGTCACGGGTCAGCGTGCTCCCGTTCTGGCAGCGGACGGTGATGCTGTACGAGCCCGGTCGGGCCGTCGAGCTGACGGTGGCCGTTCCGCTCGACGTCGTGCCCGTGCCGCCGACGGGGGTCAGGGTCGCAGGGGAGTTGAACGCCGGCGAGGTCGCGGTGGCGCCGTTGATGCATCCGTCGACCGTCACGGTCAGCTGTCCACCGCGGGCGATCACGCTGGGCAGGGCGACGATGTTGCTCGGGCTGGCGCTCATGCCGTCCCGGGCGACGGCCGCGGGGGCGGCGAGCCCCAGAGCTGCGACCGCGGCGCCGGCGACCGCCAGTGCACGAGTAGTACGCATGTCTTCCTCCGCGGAAGGCGCCCCGGGAACCGTCCCCGGTCGATCGGCGAGAAAACGCCTCCCAGACAGACCCTCAGATGCCGTGCACGCGCCCGCATTTCGGGAATGGTCCGTACCGGTGAGACGACACGCCGGGAAATAACCTCACAATCGGATATTGCCGCAGGTCACGGACCGTCAGAAAATTCCTGCCATCGGCAACTCGGATGGCTCACCGAATGAAGGCGGGGCCACCCGTTCGCTGCTGCCCCGTCGCCGGTTTCACGCGCGGGACTTAGCGTTCTCGTATGCGCGATTGACGCGGCGACGGCCGCGTCGAGAGGGGATGACGAATGTCTGCGTCCGAGCTGTTCGAAGCGGAAGAGGAGGAGCAGCGGAAGAAGCGCGCTCCTTGGGGCGTGATAGCGCTTGTTCTGCTGACCGGCCTCGCGCTCATTCGGAATGGATCGGGGGAGTTCGACATCGGGCCCCCACAGCCCGCCTCGGCGGCCGCCGCGGACAGCCGCACCGGCATCGGCACCTTCGCGAAAGCCCCGGACCCGCTGCCGTACTCCGTGGTCGACCGCGTCAGGATTCCGTCCATCCAGGTCGACGCGCCCGTCATGCCGGTCGGCCTGGACGCGGAAGGGTGGGTCGGCGCTCCGCCGCCGGAGGACCCGAATCTGGCGGGCTGGTTCACCGGCGCGGTCTCCCCCGGCGAAAAGGGCACCGCGGTCGTAGTCGGCCATGTGGACAACAAACAGGGCCCCGCCGTGTTCTACGGACTCGGGGCCCTCAAGAAGGGAAGTCGCGTCGAGGTGACGCGCCAGGACGGAAAGACCGCCGTGTTCGAGATCTACGGCATCGAGGTCTTCGAGAAGAACGATTTCCCCGGAGACCGTGTATACCGTTCCAAGGGCACCCCGGAATTGCGGGTGATCACCTGCGGGGGCGGATTCTCCAAACAGAACGGCTACGACGGGAACGTCGTCGTGTTCGCCCGCCTGGCCGAGGTCCGCTGAGCGTTCCCCGGCCGGGCGGGCGAGAGCCCGTCGGATTTCCGGTCAGGCGCGCTGCCGTCGCGGGACGGTGATGTGATAGCCGGTTTCCAGCAGTTGCGGCAGATAGTCGCGCAGCGCCCGCACACTCTGCGAGCGGTCGCCCCCGGCGTCGTGCGAGAGCACCACGACACCGGGGGCGGCGCCGTCCTCGACCCGGTCGACGATCGTGCGGGCACCGGGGGTGGTCCAGTCGAGCGTGTCGACGGTCCAGGCCAGTGGCTCCATGCCCAGTTCGGCGCCGAGTTGGAAGGCCGCGCGGTTCCAGGCTCCGTAGGGCGCGCGGAACCAGGCCGGCCGTTCGCCGTAGGCCTCCTCGATGACGTCGCAGGTGCGTTCCATCTCGGAGCGGATCCGGCCCCGGCTCAGCCGGGTCAGCAGTGGATGGGACCAGGTGTGGTTGCCGACGATGTGTCCGTCGTCGGCCATCTCCGCCAGCAGGTCCTTGTTGTCCACGGCCATCTCCCCGCACACGAAGAACATCGCGCGGACGTCGTACTCGCGCAGGGTCTGCAGGATTTCCGGGGTGTAGCGGGGGTCGGGTCCGTCGTCGAAGGTCAGCACCATGGTGCGGCCGCGGCCGGACATGCGCAGGAAGGGTTCGCGCCGGACCAGGGGGCGGGCCGGCGCGGTGCGGAGCGGGCCGTATCCGGTGAGGGGCTGGAGTCGGTAGGCGGAGGGCTTGAGCGCGCGGTGTGCCTGCGGGCCCGCCGCCGGGGCGGTGGACCGTGCCGCGGTGTCGGACGGTCCCGCGGTGAGCAGCGCTGCCGTGCCGGCCGCTCCCGCCGCCCCCAGAACGGCGACGCCGGCGACCAACGCCCCACGCCGCGTGAGCAACTGATCCTTCTTCATGACTCATCAGTCGCCCGGCAGCGGGCCGCCGCACCCCTGTAGCACCGGTGCGGCGGCAGGAAAACACCCGCCCGGCGTAGGCAGGGCCCGCTCGTCGGCCGACCTGGCCCGGCCATCGGACCTGCGGGTTCCGATAGCCTCGCAGCCGTGACGGAACAGCACAGCACCAAGTTCGAGCGGGGCACGGACGGGCCCAAGGTCATCGTGGTCGGAGTGGACGGCTCCGACTCCTCGCTGCGCGCCGCCTCGTACGCCGGTGGCCTGGCCCGGCGGCAGCACGCGCTGCTCGCCGTCGTGTACGTGCAGCCGGTGATGGCAGCGGGCGCCGCGTTCGGGGCGCCGGTCGCGGAGACCACTGACGCGATCGCCGAGGACCTCATCGCGCAGATCCGGGACGCGGCCGAGCGCGTCAAGGGGATATTCGATGTGCGCTGGGAGTTCCACACGTTCCGCGGCGACCCGTACAACGGCCTGGTGAAGGCGGCCGACGAACTCAAGGCCGACGCCGTGATCGTGGGCGCGTCCGAGCAGGCCGGCCACCGGATCGTCGGTTCCGTCGCGATCCGGCTGGTGAAGGCGGGGCGCTGGCCGGTGACCGTGGTGCCGTAGGGATCAGAGAGTCTGGAGGAAGCCGAGCAAGGCCTTGTTGAAGTCGTCGGGTTTCTCCAGGTTCGGATAGTGGCCGACGCCCTCGATGGTCTGGGACCGGCCATCCGGGACCGTGTCGGCGAGTCGGTCGGCCGCGGCGATCATCTCGGCGGGTTCGAGGGTGCCGTTGAGGGTGAGGACGGGGACGTCGATCCCCGGCGCCCGGCTCCAGGAGTCGGTCACGGGGACGAGCCAGTCCTTCTCGTCGGGCGTGTGCT
Organism: Streptomyces sp. JLBG701; assembly: GCF_058544905.1. Lineage (NCBI taxonomy): Bacteria > Bacillati > Actinomycetota > Actinomycetes > Kitasatosporales > Streptomycetaceae > Streptomyces > Streptomyces sp. JLBG701. The sequence goes on along the minus strand of NZ_CM178588.1, from coordinate 10,150,360 downwards.
TGGAGATCGTGCCCAGGGCCATCTCCCGGAGCCGGAGCGGGATCTTTGGGTCGATGTCGTCGAGGGGGCGGTGCTCGCCGGGAACGACCCGCACGAAGGCCCTGAGCCAGCCCTCGATGTCCCCGGCGCCCAGCGTGCGGGCGTACTCGGCCTGGATCTCCTGGATCCAGGGATCCGTGTACCGGAAGTCGCCGGTCGCCGCCCCGCAGGTGACCACCGCGCGGACGACTTCCGGGTGCTCCAGGACGGTGTCGGTGGCGATCACACCGCCCATCGACAGGCCGACGAGGACCGCGGGCCCCGCGTCGAGGTGGCGCAGCAGACCTGCGAGGTCGTCGGCCCAGCGGAAGGGCCGGGTCGCGTTGGCGGAGGATCCGTGGCCGCGGGCGTCCGGGGCGATCACGCGGAACGCGCCCGCGAGGGCCGGAATCTGGTCGTTCCAGACCCGGTGGTCGACGTATCCGGAGTGGAGCAGGACGACGAGGTCCCCGGCGCCGATGTCGCGGTAGGCGAGGTCGCCGTCGGCCGAGGCGAAGTACTTCAGTTCCGAAGCAGCAGTCATGACAACCAAGGTGTCATCCTGGCTGACTTTGGCAACCCAGGTGTCATGATGAGTGCGTGAACGACACCGGCAGCCCTCTCCCTCCCGACGAACTCGGTCTGCGTCTCACCGAGGTCTTCGACCTGATCGGCCCGCTCTACCGGCGCGCCCTGCGCAAGCTGGAGCAGGCGGAAGAGATCGAGGGCGCCTCCGTCGGCGTGCGCTCCCTGCTGGATCTGCTGCGCAGGTACGGGGACATGACGGTCCCGCAGCTGGCGCGTATCCAGGCACTGAGCCGGCAGTTCGTGCAGCGCATGGTCAATGACGCGGCGGCGCGCGGATGGGTCGAGAGCATCCCGAATCCCGCGCACCAGCGCTCGTCGCTGATCCGGATCACCGAGGAGGGCCGGGCGCTCATCGCCACCGTCCTCGACCGCGAGCACACCCTCAATCGCCAGGTCGGCGGCGATCTCACCGACGCCGAGGTACAGGCCTGCGTGCGGGTGCTGAGGGAGATGCTGAGGACGTTCGAGCACGTCGACGTGGACTGACCGTGTTCCGGCGCTACTCCCCCATCAGCAGCCCGTCCTTCGCGGCGCCCCGGCTGAGCACGACCTCCCGGATCCGGTCGCGCACGCCGCGTACCTCGGCGCCCTGGGCGAGCGCCTCGTTGAGGTTGACCACCTGGCCGGCGTCGACGTCGAAGAGCTGTGGGACGAACTCGGCCTTCGTGACCTCCCAGCGGCCGCCGGGCCGGGCGGGCGGGGTGAAGGTGAAGCGGCCCAGGGTGCTCTGGTTGCCCCGCGGGTCCTGGACGCCCTGGTAGTTGGTCATCTCGCCGGCGATCTGGTCGCCCATGCCGTAGATCACCCAGGTGCCGTTGACCTTCTCGTAGGCCTGCGGGATGTGGGCGTGGGTGCCGAGGATGAGGTCGATGTCCGGGCGGTCGCCGGTGCGGGAGGCGGTGAGCCGCTGGGCCAGGGTCAGTTGCTGCTCGTCGGGCGCGTCCTGCCATTCGGTGCCCCAGTGCAGGGATACGACGACCACGTCGGCGCCCGCCTGGCGGGCGGCCCGGGCGTCCGCCAGGATCCGGTTCTCGTCGATCAGGTTGACGGCCCAGGGCTGATCCGCCGGGAGGGGGAAGCCGTTCGTGCCGTACGTGTAGGCGAGATGGGCGACCCGCGCCGGGCCCGCACGCAGCACGGTGACGGTGCGCGCCTCGGCATCCGAGCGCGCCGACCCCGCGTGGCGCACACCGGCCCGGTCGAGGGCGTCCAGGGTGCGCTGGATGCCCGCCGCTCCGTCGTCCAGCGTGTGGTTGGAGGCGGTGGAGCAGCCGTCGTAGCCGGTGGCGGCGAGGCCCGCGGCGACCTCGGGCGGGGACTTGAAGGTGGGGTAGCCGGTGTAGTCGCCGTCCGCGCCGTACACGGTCTCCATGTGACACAGCGCCACATCGGCGCGGGACACGACGGGCTGGATGTCGGCGAGCATCGGCCGGAAGTCGTAGCCGTTGCCGCCCGCGTCGAAGCGCGCCCGGTCGATGATCGAGCTGTGCGGCAGGACGTCGCCCGAGGCGACGAGCGTGAAGCCCCGGGGTCCGGTGGCGGACGGGGCCGGACGTCCGGTCCGCGTGGGCGGGCCCTGGTCCTGCGCCTGGCAGGCGGCACCCGCGGCGAGAACGGCGGTCAGGGCCAGGGCCAGCTGGTGCCTGCGTGCGATCATCACTTCACCCCGATGCGGTCGTATTTACTGAAGAATCAATACGAATCCGCACAGCGCCCCAAACAACCGGAACCACTCCCTAACCCTTCCGGGGTGCGAGAACGATGCGGAGGGAACCGTTCGTCTCACCGTTCGTCGACGCGATCGACCGTCCGCCGCAGATCCTTGTGAGTGCCCTGTCCCCGGGGAGCGCCCTGCGATGCCATACGGCCATGACGGCCGGAACCACCCTCACGAACGGGACGACCGCCGAGCACGAGCTCGCCGCACTGCAGCGCGAGCACGGCCGGCCCCTCTTCGCGTTACTGCTCCGGCTGTGTGACGGCGACCGGCAACGCGCCGAGGACCTCGTGCAGGAGACGCTCGTACGCGCCTGGCAGCATCCCGAGGCGCTGCGCGCCGACGACTTCGACTCCGTACGGCCGTGGCTGATGACGGTGGGACGGCGGCTCGCCATAGACGCGCGGCGGGCCCGGCAGGCGCGTCCGGCGGAGGTCGGGGACGCGGTCCTGGAGAACGCGCGGGTGATCGCCGACCACGCCGAGCGGGCGGCGGCGGCCCTCGATGTGCGCGAGGCTGTGAAGACACTCACTCCGGAGCACCGTGACGTATTGGTGCTCGTGTACTTCCACGGGGCGAGTGTGGCGGAGGCCGCGGAGGCACTCGGGATTCCGCCCGGTACCGTGAAGTCTCGCGCGTACTACGCGCTGCGCGCCCTGCGCCGGGTACTTCCGGGATATGCGGCCGACCTGCGGTGAAACCAATGGGTAAGTCAAACCTCCGTAAAGCGCCTTGCTGAGGACCATGATTGAGCAATCAGCTGTCTTCATCCGTGTTCCGGACTGGGGCCCGGGGTCGGGCGACGCGCACGCACCGGAGGAAGGCAGGAAGGGATGCTGCACAGAGGTCAGGAGAGCACGGACGGCACCGGCGGCGGTGAACTGACCGTCCCCATGGCGTGGTTGTACGCCGAGTACATCGCGGACGAACTGCTGCGGACGGGCGATCTGATGCCGCCGACGTCCTTCGAGTTCCGCGCCGGGCGGGATGCCCTGGCGTTGACCATTTTCCTTTCCGACACCGACGGCGAGCTGTCCGGGATCCGGGTGGTCACCCAGCTGGAGACCTGGCTGTCGCTGACGGCCTACGACCAGCCGTGGCAGGACTGGGTGCGTGAGCGCATGGCGGGGCTGGCGGCCGAGGCCGCCGAATCCGGCGGGCCCGCACCGGACTTGGAGCTGGCCGCGGCGGCCTGGCGCTGGCTGGAGGAGACCGAGCTGCTCGCGCCCGACCTGGACGCGGTGCCGGGCGGCGCCGCGGTCTTCGGCGAGGACGACGGGCCGAAGGTGTGGACACCGGCCTGGCAGCTCGGTCTGCCGCTGGGACATCTCGCCATCCATCTTTTTTAGAATCGGACCAATCCGCGGGCCGAGCCGCTCCGAATCCCTTGGTCTCGATTCTGTATGGGGCTTGAGTGATTCCGCTGTCCGGTGCGTACCGGTGGGAGCAACGAGTAACCCCACCCGCACCCAACGGCACGAGGATTCGGCATGAGGTCCCTGGAAAGGCATCGCGACGTCGGCGCGTACGCGCTCGGCGTGCTGGACGAGGCGGAGGCCTTCCGCTTCGAGGACCACCTCATGGAGTGCCCCCAGTGTGCGGCACACGTGACCGAGTTCGGGCCCGCCGCCCGCCAGTTGATGCTGTACCGGCGGGCCACACCCCGCGCGGTGCACCCGTTCGCCCAGCCCGGTCCCCGGCTCCTCGACCGGCTCCTCGGCGAGGTGGCGGCGCGGCACCGGGTCCGGCGCAGGCGGGTGCTGTACGCCGTGGCCGCGTCGGTGGCGGTCGCCGTCGGCGGGCCCGCGATCGCGGTCCTGGCCGGACCGGGAGAGCAGGCCGTGCGGCTCACGGCGACCGATGAACGGTCGGGAGTGTGGGCCCAGGTCACGGCCGAGAACGAGGTCTCCGGCAGCCACGTCATGCTGAAGATCAAGGACGGGGCGGGCCCCCGCTCCTGCCGGCTGATCGCCATCGGCAAGGACGGCACGGAGGAGACCGTGACCAGCTGGACCGTGCCCGACCACGACGCCCGCCCGAACACCATGGAGGGCGGCGCGGCGATGCACCCCTCGGAGATCGCCCGCTACGAGGTGCGGACGGCCAAGGGCGAGCATCTGGTGACGCTCAACTCGGACTAGCCGACCGACTCCTCAGGGACGCCCGCTACTTAAGCAGCTTCGACATTCTGCGGTCCGCCAGCGGTTTCCCGCCCGTCTGACACGTCGGGCAGTACTGCAGTGAGGAGTCGCTGAAGGACACCTCGCGGATGGTGTCGCCGCACACCGGGCAGGGTTCCCCGGTCTTGCCGTGCACCCGCAGGCCGCTCTTCTTCTCCGCCTTCAGACGTCCGGCCGCCAGGCCCCTGGACCGCTCGACCGCCTCGGTGAGCGTCGTGCGCAGCGCCTCGTACAGCCGCCGGGTCTCCTCGGGAGTCAGTGACGAGGTCGGCTTGAAGGGCGACATCCGCGCCGCGTGCAGGATCTCGTCGCTGTACGCGTTCCCCACCCCCGCGATCAGACTCTGGTCGCGCAGCGCGCCCTTGAGCTGCCGTCGCTCCCCGGTCAGCAGCTCGGCGAGAGCGTCTACGTCGAAGTCGTCGGCCAGCGGATCGGGGCCGAGCCGGGCCACACCGAGCACCTCGCGCGGATCCGCCACGACGTACACCGCGAGCCGCTTCTGCGTGCCGTACTCCGTCAGGTCGAAACCCGCGCCGGTCTCCAGCGCGATCCGCATCGCCAGGGGTCCCTTGCCCGGCTTGGGCGGGCCGTCCGGCAGCCTGTCCTTCCAGTGCAGCCAGCCCGCGCGGGCCAGGTGGGTCACGAAGTGCGGGCCGCCGTCCGTCTCCAGGTCCAGAAACTTGCCGTGCCGGTGCACGGCGGTGACCTCGCGGCCCTCGACGGAGGCGAGCGGAGGGTCGTAGGTCTTCAGGACGCTGATCGCGACGGGCAGTGCCCGCACGATCTCGTGGCCCACGAGATGCTCGGTGAGGAAGTCCTTGAGCGCTTCCACCTCGGGTAGTTCCGGCATACGTCCAGAGTGCCATCCGGGGCCGACGGTGTCCGGTGGGTCTCAGCTCCGTTCCGGCACCGCGAACTCGCACCACACGCACTTGCCGCCGCCGCGCGCCTCCACGCCCCACACGTCGCTGAGCAGGTCGACGAGGAGCAGACCGCGGCCGGAGACGCCGGACTCGCCCGCCTCGCGGCGGCGCGGCAGGGCGCTGGAGGAGTCCTCGACCTCGACACGCATCCGTCGGCCGGTGCCGGTGAGGACCCTGAGGGTGACGATCGCGGAGCCCTCGGTGTGCATCAGGACGTTGGTGATCAGTTCGTCCGCGATCAGCTCGATCTCGTCGGCGCGCTCGCGCGCGCCCCAGGCGCGGACCGCGGCGCGGATCATGTGCCGGGCCTCGGTGAGGGCCTCGGGGTCGCCGGGTGCCACGTGCTGCTGGAGCCGGCCGCCGGACTGCGGTGCCTCCAGGGCGCGCCGGCGCAGCAGAAGCAGGGCCACGTCGTCGTCGCCCCCGCGTTCCTCGGCCACGTCGATCAGGCAGTCGGCGAGGTCCCGTACGTCGTCCGGTCCTGAGCCGATCATCGCGGTGAGGGTCCGCATGCCGTCGTCGAGGTCGGCGCCGGGCGTTTCGACGAGGCCGTCGGTGCACAGCAGCAGGGTCTGGCCGGGGTCGAGCTCGATCGTGGCGACCGGGTATTCGAGGCGCCCGAACTCGGCGGACAGGCCGAGCGGCAGGCCGCCCTCGACGGGGACACGGCGGCAGGTCCCGTCGGTGTGCCGCACCAGCGGGTCGATGTGGCCGGCCCGGACCACCTGGACCACTCCGGTGGACAGGTCGGCCTCGGCGTAGAGGCAGGTGGCGAAGCGGTCGGTGTCGAGTTCGTCGAGGAAGACGGAGGCGCGGGCCATCACCGTGGCGGGGGTGTGGCCCTCGGCGGCGTAGGCGCGCAGCACGATGCGCAGCTGGCCCATGACGGCGGCGGCGTGGGTGTCGTGGCCCTGGACATCGCCGATGACGGCGCCGACCCGGCCGCCGGGGAGAGGGATCAGGTCGTACCAGTCACCGCCGATGTCGCGGCCGAGCTGGCCGCCCACCGACGCGGCCCGGTAGCGGACGGCGACGTCGGCGCCCGGGACGCTGGGGATGGAGCGCGGCAGCATGGCCTGCTGGAGGCCCTGGGCGAGGTCCTTCTCCTGTTCGTAGAACATGGCCCGCTGGAGGCTCTGCGCGATGCTGCTGCCGAGGGCGACGAGGACGTTGCGCTCCTCGGCGGTGAAGCCGCGCCGGTCGCTGTAGAGCAGGCCCATCGCGCCGATCGGACGGGCCTGGACGATGAGCGGCAGATAGGCGGCCGAGGTGATGTTCAGGTCGGTGATGTGCGGCCACAGGATCGGGTAGCTCTCGGCGAACTCCTCCGGGGACTCGATGAAGCGCGGGCTGAGGGTGCGGACGACCTCGCCCATCGGGTACGGCTCGTCGATCCGGGTGACGTCGGTGCCGGGCACGAAGCTGCCCGCCGGGCCCTCCGCGACGAGGCGGATGCGGCCGGCCTCGACCAGGCCCATGACGAGGCTCGTCGCACCGAGGTGGGTGAGGCCGTGGGTGTCCTTGAGGACGTCGATGACGTCCTGGACGGTGCGGGCGTGCGCGAGGGCGGCCGTGGTGAGCTGGACGACGTTGGTCTGCTCACGGCGGGCGTCGTCCTGGGCGGCCCGTTCGCGGCGCGCCTCGCTGTCGCTGAGCTCCTGGGTGGCGTCCCGGACGATGCCGATGATCCGGCGGGGGCGACCGGTCTCGTCGCGCCGGATGTAGCCCTGGGTGTGGGTCCAGCGCAGGGTGCCGTCCCGGCGGCGGATGCGGAAGTAGGCGCCGTAGTTCTCGCTGCCGTCCTTCATGGCCTGGGAGACGAGGCCGTCGAGCCGGTAGCCCTCGGGCGGCGGGACCCGTACGGCCAGGCTCTCGGGGTGGCCGTCGTATTCGTCGGGGCGCAGGTCGAACACCTCGTGGGCCTGGGCGTCCATGTGGAACAGGCCGCTGTCCAGGTCCCAGTCGAAGCTGCCCATGCGGTTGAGCGCCAGGATCGGATCCGGGTGGGCGGGCCAGTCGTCCGGGAGTGACAGGGCGCTCGCTCCCCGATCAACCATGGGGCCACTTTGCCAGGATTCGCCCGATTCCTCGACCGGGGAGGCGGGGCCGACTATTGACCTGCTCCGGCTCAATCATCGAAGACGTCGGTCGGGCTCCCGAAGATGCTGTCTGTGGTGGCCGGCTCATCAGGGGTCACATCGGGGGTCTCGTCGGGACTCTCATCCGGGATCAGCCCGCCCCCGTCGGGGATGTCCGGGGTGTCGGGGACGGTCTCGGGGCCGATCTCTTCCGCTGAGCCGAAGGGTGACTCGGACTCCTCCACCGTGGGCATCTCGGAGCTCTCGGGCTCCGTCCACGGCGGCGTATCAGTGGGAGCGGTCGACTCGTCCACCGAAGGCGCCTCACGAGGGGACTCCTCCGGGAAGAGGCTCTCATCGCTCGGGAAGACGCTGAACTCACTGTCGTCCGGGCTGGGGCTTGGGCTTGGGCTGGGGCTGGGGCTTGGGCTGGGTGAACTTGGGGTCGGCATCACCGGGACCGGCGGCGGTACGACGTGGTCGTGACGGACGTCGTGGCCGATACGCCGCTCGATCCAGGTGTTGTTGACGACGTTGATGACCGTGATGCGGGTGATGACCCGGGCCGAGGGCTTCACGACGATCACCTGGGCGGGCCGGTAGCCGGACCAGGGGCGACCGCTGGTGCCCGGCGTGCCCGGCATCGTCGCGGGCGGCTTGAGTGGGTTGCCGCAGGCGCAGCGCACACGGGGTACACCCCTGTTGTCGACGAGAACGGCGGTGCCGGCCTGGAGGACGGACTGACGGCCGACGGCCCGGCCGCCGCTGAACCCATGGTTGGTGACGCGAGTATCCGCACGGAGGACGACCGGGGTCAGGCCGCGCAAATAGCCGGGGATCGAGGATCGAGAGATGCCCTCGACCCCGGCGAAGGCCTCACCTTTGGCCTGGTCGGCGCCGAGATGGCCGATCTGCCGTTGGACGTCACAGCTACTGACTCGTTCGACGCCTCCGTACAGGCCGGGTGTCTCACCGGAGACGGACCGGGCCCCGTGATGCGCGGAGGGTGCCGCTCGCGGCGTTCGGGCGGCCGTGGAGTCCGTGAAGGGGTCGGGCCCCTGGGCCGCGACGGGCTGGAGGAAGAGTTCTCCGCCTTCCCCGCTTTCCCCGCTCGACTTCGTGGCGTGGTCGCCGTCGCCGTCGGCGGCGCAGCCGGCGACGAGGAGCGCCGCCGAGAGCGCGCAGGCCGTGACGAGGGTTCCGGTGGGTATCCGCACCGTGGTCTCCCAGTTCGTCCCGGGTGATTCGTCACCATTGTCTGCGCCACTCACTTGGGTTACGCAAGCGGAGGCACGCTATACAGAGAGTGACGTTCGGTTCCGGCGACACAATGGAGGGAGGAGCGCGCTGCCGTGGAGTGGTTCATCGCACCCGACTACTGGCTGAGCCGGCTGGTCTTCCAGCGGGCTCTGGCCGGCGTGTATGCCGTCGCCTTCCTGACGGCGGCCCTGCAGTTCCGTGCGCTGCTCGGTGAGCGGGGCATGCTCCCGATCCCGCGCTTCGTGGCGCGGGTGCCCTTCCGGCAGGCGCCGAGCCTCTTCCAACTGCACTACTCGGACCGCTTCTTCGCGGGCTGCGCCTGGTCGGGTTGCGCGGTGTCTGTGGCGCTGGTCGCGGGGCTGGACTCGCGACTGCCCCTGTGGGGCGGCATGTCGCTGTGGCTGGTTCCCTGGGTGCTGTATCTGTCGATCGTCAACGTCGGGCAGACCTGGTACGGGTTCGGCTGGGAGTCCCTGCTCCTGGAGGCCGGTTTCCTCGCCGTGTTCCTCGGCAACGACGAGGTGGCACCGCCGGTCGTGGTGCTGTTCCTGCTGCGCTGGATCCTGTTCCGCGTCGAGTTCGGGGCGGGTCTGATCAAGCTGCGCGGCGACGCGTGCTGGCGCAGGCTGACGTGCCTCTACCACCACCACGAGACCCAGCCGATGCCGGGCCCGCTGAGCTGGTACTTCCACCATCTGCCGAGGCCCCTGCACCGGGTGGAGGCAGCCGCCAACCACTTCACCCAACTCGTGGTGCCCGTCCTTCTGTTCACCCCGCAGCCGGTCGCGACGGCCGCCGCCTCGCTGATGATCCTCACCCAGCTGTGGCTGGTCCTGTCGGGCAACTTCTCCTGGCTGAACTGGATCACGATCGTGCTGGCGCTGTCGGCGCTGGAGTTGCCGAACTCGCCGCCGTCCGTGGCGGACACCCCGCTCTGGTACGAGGTCGTGGTCCTCGCGGTGGCCGCCGGGCTCGTGGTGCTGAGCTACCACCCGGTCCGCAACATGATCTCCCGTCACCAGATCATGAACCGCTCCTTCGACCCGCTCCATCTGGTCAACACCTACGGGGCGTTCGGCAGCGTGAGCCGGATCCGGTACGAGGTGGTCGTCGAGGGCACGGCCGACGAGGTGGCGCACGAGGACGGGGACTGGCGGGAGTACGAGTTCAAGGGCAAGCCCGGCGATCCTCGGCGCTGGCCGCGCCAGTTCGCGCCGTACCATCTGCGGCTCGACTGGCTGATGTGGTTCGCCGCGCTGTCGCCCGCCTACGCCGGTGCGTGGTTCGGCGGGCTGGTGGAGCGGCTGTTGGAGAACGACCGCGACACGCTGCGTCTGCTGCGCAGTTCACCGTTCCCACCGGACGAGCCGCCCCGCTATGTCCGGGCCCGGCTCTTCCGCTACCGCTACACGACCTGGCGTGAGCTGCGGGAGACGGGCGCGTGCTGGGAGCGGACGTATGTGCGGGAGTATCTGCCGCCGACGCGGTTGGCGAGGACGGTCCAGCGAACGTAAACCGCCCTCCCGGTGTTCGAAAAGATCGCGCCATGACGCGCTGACGTGCCGCACCATGAGATCGTGCGCACGCGACTTTCCTACCAGCAGCGGGACGAACGACCGGCTTCGACACTGGCGGCCGCGCTGAGGCGTGTCGGGGCCGATGTCGTGCTCGGCGCGTGGATGACCGGCCCGGCCGACGCGATCGTTCTCCTGTGGTCGGCCGCCGCCGTCACCGAGTGGAGCGGAGCTCCCGACGCATCCGCCCTGCCGAGCGGGCTCACGGACACCGACGGGGCCCCTCTCGTCCCCGTCCGCCTCGACGACACGCCGTTGCCGCCCTCGCTGGACGGCCTGCGCCATGTACGCCTGGCAGCGGGCGCGGACCGGATGACGGACGCGGCGGCGGCCATGATCGCGCACCTCGGTTCAACGGCCTTGCCCGCGCCCGAAGTTCGGGGCGGCGCCTTCGAAGACGCCGTGGTCTTCAGCGACTTCGGCAGTCTGGGCCTGTTCTCGGCCTGTCCGCGGTGCGGCGTGAGCAGTGAGCGGCTGCGCCCGTACGTGACCGTCGACCACGCCACCGACCGGGCCCTGCGCCTGGTGATCTGCGGCGCGTGCGGCTGGCAGGACGCCTGCGAGCTCTGAGGAATCGAAAGAACGCGACAGAGGGGGGCCAGGTGCGAACCGGAACCGTGCGATGGCGGGTGCCCGTCGGAGACGAGGTGCGTGTGGCGCCGTACGTCCACGACGGGACCGTCTATGTCACCGCCAAGGGCTTGTGGGCCTTGGACACGGCCGACGGATCCGTCCGGTGGACCAACGACGACGCCGGATTCCGGGCTTCTCCCACAGCGGTCGGTGACACCGTCTATATCGCGGGCTGGCAGAGGCTGTTCGCCCTCGACGCCGCCGACGGCCGTCCCCGCTGGCGCAGGCGGCTGAACTGGTGGTCCGAAACCCCGCCCGTCGTCGCGAACGGGCTGATCCACTACGTCGGCTCCGGCCGGTATCTGCGCACCCTGGACGCGGCGACCGGCCGCCGCCGCTGGAGGGTGCGGTACCGGCGCAAGACCTGGAACGACTCGGCGCCCGTGCACGCCGACGGTGTCGTGTACGTGGTCGGGCAGGACGGAACCGCCCGGGCCCTCGACCAGATCACCGGCAAGCTCCGCTGGAAGACGCGGCTCTTCAGCTTCTCGCCCGTCACTCCGCTGCTGCATGAAGGGACGCTGTACCTGGGCGACGGGCTGGGCGATCAGGTACAGGCGGTGGACGCGGCCACCGGGGAGTTCCGCTGGTTCACGTACCTCGATTCCCCCGGCAGCATCCGGACCACGCCCGCGATCTGTGGCAACACCCTGTACGTCGGCGCCCAGGACGACCGGCTGTGGGCTCTCAACGCGACCACCGGTGCCGTCAGATGGCGTGTCACCACGGACGGTCCCGTCAATTCGTCACCCGTGGTGGCGGACGGCACGGTGTACTTCGGCAGCGACGACGGCCATCTGTGGGCGGTCAGCGCGGAGAACGGCCGCGTGTGGTGGAAGGTGAAGACGGGCGGACCGGTCGTCGCCGCCCCGGTCGTCGCGGACGGCGTGGTCTACGTCGGCAGCAAGGACGGACACCTGTACGCGATAGAGGCGACCCCGGCTCCACCGGACCGTGGCCGTAGCGCTCAGAGGTCATAGACGCGGGTGGCGGTGCCCTCGAAGATCTCCGTGCGTTCGGATGGGCTCAGGTCGGCGGTCAACTCCCCTGCCATGGTGGTCACTTGGCCGTACGTCGCCGCCAGGGTGCACACCGGCCAGTCCGAGCCGAACATCAGCCGACCGGGCCTGAAGGCGTCCAGGACGACATCTGCGTACGGTCGCAGGTCGTCGACCGTCCAGGTCGCGGAGTCGGCCTCGGTGACCATCCCGGAGAGCTTGCACACCGTGTTCGGGAGTGCGGCGAGGGATCGTACGCCGGTCGCCCAGGGCTCGCGGGCGCCCGAGGCGATGGGGGGCTTGCCGAGGTGGTCGAGGACGAACACGAGATCCGGCAGCGACTCGGCCGCCTTCACGCAGGCCGGGAGCTGGTGGGGCAGCACGAGCAGGTCGTAGACGAGGCCCGCGTCGGCGACAGCGGCCAGGCCGCGGTGTACGTCCGGGCGCAGCAGCCACTCCGGGTCGCTCTCGCCCTGGACCTGGTGGCGGATGCCCTTGAGGTGGTGCCCGCCGGGAAGTTCGCGGAGGCGGGCGAGTTCGTCGGCGACGTCGGGGCGGGTGAGGTCGGTCCAGCCGACGACGCCCGCGATCAGTTCGTGCCGGTCGGCGAGGGCCAGGAACTCCGGGGTCTCCTCGGGCACGGTGATCGTCTGGACGAGGACGGTGCGGTCTACGCCGGCAGTACGGGCCTCGGGTTCGAGGTCGGTGACGGTGAAGTTCCGCCGGAGCGGCTGGAGTTCGGGGCCGGTAATCCAGTCCTGGTCCCGTACGGAGAGGTCCCAGATGTGGTGGTGTGCGTCGACGGTCATGGCAGCTCCCATACGACGGGCAGGCCGGCGTCGGCCCCTTCGCCGGAGTAGTCGTGGACCACGTCGAGGAGTTCGGCCATGCGTGCCTGCCAGGCGATGTTGACCGGCAGCTTCTCCAGCTCGGCGAGCAGCCGGGCGTAGTCCGCGCACTCCAGGACATGGAAGAGGTCGGTGCCGCTGCGCCAGATCGTCCAGGAGGCGGCTCCCGCGGCGCGGATCGCGTCGGTGAGTTCCGCCGGGACCTCGCGGTGGGCGGCCTCGTACTCCGCGATGCGGTCGGGGCGGACCTTGGTGTGCAGGGCGACTCTCATGACGGCTCCTCGACGGTGAGCAGGCCGGTGTCCCTCAGCTCCTGCCAGAAGGCGTCGGGCACCTGCGTCGCGAACTGCTCGGCGCAGTCCCGGACTTCGTACGCCGACCTCGCACCAACCAGCACGCTCGCGACGGCCGGGTGCGCGGCGCAGAAGGCCAGGGCCGCGGCGCGCAGGGTGATGCCGTGCCGGTCGGCGACGGACTTCATCCGCAGGGCGCGGTCCAGCAACTCGCCCGGCGCTTGCGCGTAGTTGTACGTCGCTTCCGGCCTCGGATCCGCCAGCAGGCCGGAGTTGAAGGCGCCGCCGATGACGACGGAGGTGCCGCGGGCGACGGCGGCGGGCAGCAGTTCGGTGAGCGCGCTCTGGTCGAGCAGGGTGTAGCGGCCGGCGCACAGCACCACGTCGACGTCCGTGTCGCGGACGAACCGGGTGAGCATCCCGGCCTGGTTCATGCCGGCGCCGATCGCGCCGACCACGCCCTGGGAGCGGAGCTTCTCCAGGGCCGGGTAGCCCTCCCGGAAGGCCTGTTCGGCGTGGTCGTCGGGGTCGTGGAGGTAGACGACGTCGACGCGGTCGAGGCCGAGCCGTTCCAGACTGGCGTCCAGGGTGCGTCGTAGGCCGTCCTCGCTGAAGTCCCACACGCGCCGGTGCGTGGCGGGGACCGCGAAGCCGTTGGCGAGGTCGTCGCCGCCCGCGTCCGACGGCTCCAGGCGGCGGCCCACCTTGGTGGAGACGGTGTACTCCTCGCGGGGGTGCTCGCGCAGGGCCGCGCCGAGACGGCGTTCGGACAGGCCCAGGCCGTAGTGGGGTGCGGTGTCGAAGTAGCGGATGCCCTGCTGCCAGGCGGTCTCCACGGCCTCGTACGCCTGCTCGTCCGTGACCTCGGTGAACAGGTTGGCGAGCGGGGCGGCCCCGAGGGCGAGTTCGCTCACCTCGACGCCGCTCTTGCCGAGGCTGTTCACTGGCCCACCGGGCGAAGGCGCAGGCCCTGCATGCCGCCGTCGACCGCGAGGGCCGTGCCGGTGGTGGCGCCGGACAGGGGGCTCGCCAAGTAGGCGATGGCGCCCGCTACTTCGGGGGCCGAGACGAGGCGGCCGGTGGGCTGGCGGGCCTCCAGGGCGGCGCGTTCGGCGGCCGGGTCGGGGGCCGCGTCGAGCAGGCGGCCGACCCAAGGGGTGTCCGCCGTACCGGGGTTGACGCAGTTGACGCGGATGCCCTCGCGGACGTGGTCGGCGGCCATGGCGAGGGTGAGGGAGTAGACGGCGCCCTTGGTGGCGCTGTACAGGGCTCGTTGCGGGAGCCCGGCGGTGGCGGCGATCGAGCACGTGTTGACGATGGCCGCGTGCGCGGACTCGCGCAGGTGTGGGAGGGCGGCGCGGGCCGTGCGGACCATGCCGATGACGTTGACGTCCAGGACGCGGTGCCACTCGTTGTCGTCGTTGTCCTCGACCGTGCCCGCGGCGCCGATTCCCGCGTTGTTCACCAGGATGTCGAGGCCGCCCAGATCGGCCACGGCCGCCGCCACGGCCGCACGTACCGAGGCGTCGTCGGTGACGTCGGCCCGGTAGCCGAGCAGGGGCTTCTCGACGGACGTGGGGTCCAGGTCGAGGACGGCGACCTGGGCGCCCCGGGCGGCGAGGAGTTCGGCGGCGGCCCGGCCGATGCCGGAGGCGCCGCCCGTCACCAGAGCCTTGAGTCCCTGGAAGTCCAGGGCCCCGGGAGCCTCGAAGTCGCTCATGCCGCGCGTCCCTTCTGCCGGTCGTGGTCGGCGGCCCAGAAGGTGCCGCCGGGGAACGTGTACTCCGCGATGGACTCGGGCCGCATGGCGGCCGAGAAGCCCGGCGCGGTGGGTGCCGTGTAATGACCTTCGCGGATCACCACGGGATCGAGGAAGTGGTCGTGCAGATGATCGACGTATTCGATGACCCGGTCGTCGGTGGTGCCGGCGACCGACACGTAGTCGAACATCGAGAGGTGCTGGACGAGTTCGCACAGGCCGACGCCGCCCGCGTGCGGGCAGACGGGGACTCCGAACTTGGCCGCGAGGAGGAGGATCGCGAGGTTCTCGTTGACGCCGCCGACGCGGGCCGCGTCGATCTGGAGGACGTCGAGGGCGCCGGCCTGGAGCAGCTGCTTGAAGACGATGCGGTTCTGGACGTGTTCGCCGGTGGCGACCCGGACGGGGGCGACCGCCTCACGGATCGCCGCATGTCCGAGGATGTCGTCCGGGCTGGTGGGCTCCTCGATCCAGTACGGGTCGAACTCGGCCAGCGCCTTGACCCAGCCGATCGCCTCGGCGACGTCCCAGCGCTGGTTGGCGTCGATGGCCATGCGGATGCCGGGGCCGACCGCCTCGCGGGCCACGCGGCAGCGGCGCACGTCGTCGGCGAGGTCCGAGCCGACCTTCAGCTTGATCTGCCGGAAGCCGTCGGCGACCGCCTGGCGGGCGAGCCGGGTGAGCTTCTCGTCGTCGTAGCCGAGCCAGCCGGCCGAGGTCGTGTAGGCGGGGAAGCCGCGCTCCAGCAGCCGCGCCCGGCGCTCCTCGGCGCCCTCCCGGCCCCGGCGCAGGAGGTGCAGCGCCTCCTCTGGCGTCAGCGCGTCCGTGAGATAGCGGAAGTCGATCTGGCGGACGATCCACTCCGGGTCGGCGTCGGCCAGGAGCTGCCACAGCGGCTTGTCCGCGCGCTTGGCGGCGAGGTCCCAGACGGCGTTGGTCAGGGCGCCGATCGCCATGTGCATCACGCCCTTCTCGGGCCCCAGCCAGCGCAGTTGGCTGTCCCCGATCAGGTCCTGGTACAGCGTTCCCGGGTCGGCGCAGACGTCCTCGACCGACTGTCCGACCACATGGTCCCGCAGCGCGTTGATCGCGGCGACCTGGACATCATTGCCCCGCCCGATGGTGAAGGTGAATCCGTGCCCCTCGTGTCCGTCGGCCGCGTCGGTGCGCAGGACGACATACGCGGCCGAGTAGTCGGGGTCCGGGTTCATCGCGTCGGAGCCGTCGAGCTCGCGCGAGGTGGGGAAGCGGATGTCGTAGGTGTCGACCGCGGTGAAGCGGGCGGGGGTCGGGGTCACAGAAGGCCTTTCGGTCAGGGGCAGGGATCCACGGCGGGTACAGGTGCCGTGCGGGCGTCGTGGGTTCAGTCCTGGGCGCGTCCTGTCGTCACGCGCGCGATCATGAGCGCGACCAGGATGATTCCGCCGTAGATGGCCTGGATCCAGAAGGACGGCACCTGGGCGAGCGTGAGCAGGTTCTGTACGACGCCCAGGAGGAGGACACCTGTAAGGGCGCCGAACATGGTGCCCTTGCCGCCGTCCAGGCTGATGCCGCCGATCACGGCGGCCGCGAACACGGTGAAGATCATGTTGTTGCCCTGGTTGGCGCTGATCGCGCCGACGTACCCGGTCTGCATGATCCCGCCGACCGAGGCGAGGACGCCCGCGACGACGAACACGCCCAGCATCACTCGCTCGACCCGGATACCGGCCGCGCGGGCCGCGTCCGCGTTGCCGCCGATCGCGTACAGGGCGCGTCCGACGCGGTGGTACTTCAGCACGAATCCGGCGAGCGCGAAGGCGGCGCCCGCCAGCCACACCGACATGGGGACGCTGATGAAGGTGGTGGTGGCCAGCGAGTAGAAGGCGTCGGGCATCCCGAACAGCGTCTTGCCCTTGGTCGCGCCGACGAGCAGTCCGCGCAGGACGATCAGCATCGCGAGCGTCACGATGAACGCGTTGAGCTTGAACTTGACGACCAGGATGCCGTTGAAGGCGCCGACGACCGCGCCCGCGACGAGGACGGCCAACAGGGCGAGTGCGGCGGGGAGTTCGGTACCCCAGCCGGACTGGGCGACCGGCAGCACGAGGAGCGCGCCGACGGCGGGCGCGATGCCGACCACCGATTCGAGCGACAGGTCGAACTTGCCGGTGATGAGCACCAGCGACTCCGCGAGCACGACCATCGCGAGGGCGGCGGAGGCGCCGAGGATCGAGACCAGGTTGCGCTCGGTGAGGAACGAGTCGTTGACCAGCGTGCCGAGCACCATCAGCAGCAACAGGGCCGGTACGAGGGCGAGTTCGCGGGCCCGGCGGAGCAGCACCGTCTTGGCCGAACCGGGGGCGGGGGCGCGGAGCGGAGCGAGCGGTGGGGCCGCCTTGGTGTCAGCCATGGTCCACTCCTTCGATGGAGGCGATCAGCTCGTGGTCGCGCCAGCCGGCCGGATGCTCGGCGACGACACGGCCGTGGAAGAGGACGAGGACGCGGTCGCAGCGGCGCAGGTCGTCGAGTTCGTCGGAGACGACCAGCACGGCGGTGCCGTCCTCGCGGGCGCTGTCCATGCGGGCCAGGAGTGACTCCTTGGACTTCACGTCGACGCCCGCGGTGGGGTTGATGAGGACGAGGAGCCGCGGGTCGGAGGCAAGGGCGCGGGCCATGACGACCTTCTGCGCGTTGCCGCCGGACAGGTCGGAGACGGGCTGCTCGGGGCCCTCGGTGTGGATGTCGAGGCGTTCGATCAGCTCGGTGGCGAAGGCCCGCTTGCGGTCGGTGCGGACGAACCCGAAGCGGCCGAGGCGGTCGAGGACGCTCATGGTGGCGTTGTCGCCGATGGTCATGCCGACGACGAGGCCCTGGGCGTGACGATCCCGGGGGACGCAGCCGACGCCGGCCTTGAGCGCGGCCTGCACATCACCGAACGGCAGCTGTTCGCCGTCCAGTTGGGCCGTGCCGCTCGTGGGCGTGTGCAGTCCCGTGAACGACTCGGCGAGCTCGATCTTGCCGCTGCCGCTGGATCCGGCGAGCCCGACGACCTCGCCGCGGCGCACGGTGAGGTCGATGTCCGTGTACGACGCCGAGGTGAGCCCCTTGGCGTCGAGCAGGACGGGGGCGGTGTCGTCGACGGCCGGGGCCTGTGCGGCCTGTTCGGCGATCGCCTCGATGGACTCCCCCGCCATGGCCTCCACCAGTGCCTGGCGCGGGAGTTCGGTGACCGGGGCCGTGACGATCCAGCGGGCGTCGCGCAGCACGGTGACGGTCTGGCACACCTCGTACACCTCCTGGAGGTGGTGCGAGATGAACAGGAAGGTGACGCCGGAGTCCTGGAGGGCGCGCATACGGCTGAAGAGCCGCTCGATCTCGCGGTTGTCGAGCTGGGCGGTCGGTTCGTCGAGGACGATGAAGCGGGCGCCGAAGCTCAACGCCCGGGCGATCTCCACCATTTGGCGGTCCTCGACCTTGAGGTCGGCGGTGCGCGCCTCCGGGTCGACGTGCACGTCCCAGGTGTCGAGGAGTTCGGCGGCCTCGGTCCTGAGCCGCCGCCAGCTGATGACCCCGCCTCGGCCACTTGGCTGCCTATTGATGAAGAGGTTCTCGGCGACCGTCAACTCGGGTACGACGGTGGGCTTCTGGTACACACAGGCGACCTTGCGGCGCCAGGCGTGGCGGTCGGTGAGCGGGGGCGCGGGCTCGCCGTCGAAGTGCACCGTGCCCTCGTCGGGGGCCTGGAGGCCGGTGAGGAGGGTGACGAGGGTGGACTTGCCCGCGCCGTTACGGCCCACCAGGGCGTGGGACTCGCCGGGCAGTACGGCGAGTTGGCCGTCTTGGAGGGCGACGGTGGGACCGTAGCGCTTCACGATCCCCCGCGCCTCCACCAATGGGGTGCTCATCCGACCGTGTTGCCCCACAGCTCGGGATCGTCGACGTTGTCCTTGGTGACCAGGGGCGCTGGCAGCTGGTCCTCCAGGATGCCGCTGGGCAGCTTGACGATCTCGGAGTCGTGGTCGGTCGGGCCGGGCTTGAAGGTCTTTCCCTCCATCGCGGCCTTGATGTAGTACATGCCGTACTTGGCGTAGGAGTCGGCGGGCTGCGAGACGGTCGCGTCGATCTCGCCCTTGCGGATGGCGTCGTACTCCTGCGGGATGCCGTCGTTGGAGACGATCGTGATGTGGCCGGCCCGGCCCGTCGTCTTCAGCATGCCCTTGGACTTGAGCGTCTGGAGGGTGGGCGCGAGGTAGACGCCGCCCGCCTGCATGTAGATGCCCTTGATGTCGGGGTTGGCGTTGAGGAGCGTGTCCAGCTTGGAGGCCGCGGTGTCGGACTCCCACTTCGCCGGGATCTCCAGCACCTTGAGCTTGGGGAAGTTCTTCTGCACGCAGGTGCGGAACGCCTCCGAGCGATCACGCCCGTTGACCGAGGCCAGGTCGCCCATGATCTGCACGACCTTGCCGGAGGGGATCTGCTCGCCGAGGTACTGGCAGGCCTTCTCGCCGTACGCGACATTGTTGGCGCGTACGACCATGGCGACCTTGCCCTTGTCGGGGGCCACGTCGACGGCGACCACCGGCACGCCCTTGCGCTCGGCCTGGTCGAGTCCGGCCTCGATGGCGGCACTGTCCAGCGGGGCGACGACCAGGCCCTTCACACCCTGGTTGAGCTGGTTGTTGATGTCGGTGATCTGCTGCGAGGGGTCACTGTTGGAGTTGACCGTCTTCAGCGCGTCCACGCCCTCGGTCTTCGCCATCTTCGGCACGTAGTCGTTGTACGACTGCCAGAACGGCGAGGTCAGCAGCGGCAGGATCACTCCGACCTTGCCGGTGCCGCCTCCGGCACTGTCGGAACCGGTGTCCTTGGTGCTGCCGCAGCCGGCGAGCAGCAGCGAGGCGCCGGCGGCCACGGCCACCGCGCCGAAGATCGTGGACCGGCGCTTCGTACGCGCCATTGGCACTTTCCGCGCTTTCCGTACTTTCCGCACTGTTCTGCCGGGCATCTCGCGGCTCATCTGGCGGCTCCTCATCGAGTCCTCATCGAGCGTGATCGAGCAGATGCCCGCATATTTATCAGACCACTTCCCCGATCCAACACCCCTCGTAGGCAATTCTTCACGGATTTCGACCATAGTGGTCCGACCACTCCAGTGGTTAGACTGCGGCGCACCCGGCAACAGGAGGAACGGCGTGGACGAGAGCGGCCCGCAGAAGGGCACCGTGACGCAGCGCGCCATCGAGCGGATCAAGGCGATGATCGGCGAGGGGCGGCTGGAGCCGGGCCAGCGCCTGCCGACCGAGCGCGACCTGGCCGCCCAGCTGGGCATCTCCCGCAGCTCCATGCGCGAGGCGATCCGCGCGCTCACGGTGATGGGCGTCCTGGAGGCCCGGCACGGCTCGGGCATCTACGTCACCCAGCTGGAGGCCGGCGACCTGCTGGAGACGTTCGGTGTCGTGGCCGACCTGTCACGGGGGCCGCGGCTGGTCGAGCTTCTGGAGGTGCGGCGCATCCTGGAGTCGACGGCGACCGCGCTGGCCGCCGCCCGGATCACCCCGGACCAACTCGCCGAGGTCGAGAAGCACTTGACGGCGATGAACGCCACCGACGACCCGGAGGAGATCCTCGCCCACGACCTCGCCTTCCACCGCGAGATCGCGACGGCCGCCGGCAACGACACCATGGCCGCCATCCTGGAGGGCCTCTCCTCCCGCACCTTCCGCGCCCGCGTCTGGCGCGGCTACCAGGAGGAGGGCGCCTTCGAACGCACCCGGCGCGAGCACGCCGCGATCCACCGCGCCCTGGTCGCCCACGACCCGGAGGCGGCACGGGCGGCTGCCGCGGCGCATGTGGGCGAGGTGGAGGAGTGGCTGCGGGCGCAGCTCGCGACCTGAGCCCGCAGCCTCTGTGTCAGGACCGCTTGAGCCGCAAGGTCACCAGCTCGAAAGGCCGCAGCCGTACGTCGATCCAGTTCCCCTGGTGTCGTGGGGTCTCCGGCTCCGGCAGTGGGCGTTCGAGGAGGTCCGTGGCGGTGACGGACGCGACCTCGAAGTCGGCGATGAGCGTGGCGCGGGTGCGGGCGCCGTGGGCCTCGTGGAAGCGGACCACGACGTCGCCGCTGCCGTCGTCGGCGAGTTTGACCGCCGTGACGACGACCGCGTCGTGATCGACGGACACCAGCGGAGCCACCTCCCGGGCGCCCTGGACGCGACGCTCCGGCAGGTTGATCCGCCAGCCCTCGCGCACCGCGTCGCCGATGTCCGCGCCCGGGACCAGTGCGTGACGGAAGCGGTGGACGCCCTGGTCGGTCTCGGGGTCGGGGAAGCGCGGGGCGCGCAGGAGGGATACCCGAACAGTGGTGACCGTGGTGGTCCTACCCCGGTCGCCGTCGGTGCGTACCGTGCGGGTCACGTCGTGGCCGTACGTCGAGTCGTTGACGATCGCAACGCCCCAGCCCGGTTCCGCCACGTGGACGAAGCGGTGGTTGCAGGCCTCGAACTTGGCCGCCTCCCATGAGGTGTTGGTGTGGGTGGGGCGGTGGAAGTGTCCGAACTGGGTCTCGGACGCGTACCGTTCGGCGTGCACGTCGAGCGGGAAGGCGAGCTTCAGGAACTTCTCCGTCTCGTGCCAGTCGACCTCCGTATCGATCAGCAGCTTCCGCTCCCCCGGCGGCAGTGTCAGCACCTGGGTGACGCGCGACGCGCCGAAGGACCGTACGATCCGCACCGACATGCCGTCCTCACCAGGCGTGATCTCGTCGGCGTCGGTCAGGTCCGTGACCGTGTTGCGGTAGAACTCGTCAACGTCCCAGGCATCCCACATGTTCGGGAAATCCGGGTGGAGTTGGAGGAGGTTCGCAGCGCCGCCCGGGGCGATCGTCTCGCGGTCGGCCTCGGCGTCGTAGGCGGAGACGACGAGTCCGCGGGCGTCGATCTCGATCCTGAGCCGGTCGTTCTCCAGGACGTATCCGCCGTCGGCGCGGGCGTCGAGTTCCGTCCGGCCCTCGGTCATCGGGGGCCTTGCGCCACCCGCGGGGACGCCATGGCGACTGTGCGGGGCCGAGTTGAAGACGAGGGCGGTGGATCCCTCACCGGCCAGGGCGCGTTGCGCCGCGTCGATGATGCCGCCCAGTTCGTGGGCGAGCCGGTCGTACGTCCGCCTGGCCTCCCGGTGCACCCAGGCGATGGACGAGCCCGGCAGGATGTCGTGGAACTGGTGGAGCAGGACCGTCTTCCAGATACGGTCCAACTCCTCGTAGGGGTAGGGGAATCCGGTGCGGACGGCCGCCGTCGCCGCCCAGAGTTCCGCCTCGCGCAGGAGGTGCTCGCTGCGGCGGTTGCCCTGCTTCGTCTTCGCCTGGCTGGTGAGCGTGGCTCGGTGGAGTTCGAGATAGAGCTCGCCGACCCAGACGGGGGCGTTCGGGTACTCGGCCTCCGCCTTCTCGAAGAACTCCTCCGGGGTCTCCCACACCACCCTCGCGGAGCCTTCGAGGTCGCGCAGCCGGGCCGCCTTGGCGACCATCTCGCGGGTGGTCCCGCCGCCTCCGTCGCCCCAGCCGGTCGGCGCCAGGGAGTGCCGGGCGGCGCCCTTGTCCTTGAAGTTGCGGGCCGCGTGGGCGATTTCGCTGCCCTTCATCGAGCAGTTGTAGGTGTCGACGGGCGGGAAGTGCGTGAAGATGCGGGTGCCGTCGATGCCCTCCCACTGGAAGGTGTGGTGCGGGAACTTGTTCGTCTGCGACCAGGAGATCTTCTGCGTCAGCAGCCACTTGGAGCCGGCCGCCTTGATGATCTGCGGAAGTCCGGCGGCGAAACCGAAGGTGTCGGGCAGCCAGGCCTCCTCGTTCTCGATGCCGAACTCGTCGAGGAAGAATCGCTTGCCGTGCACGAACTGACGGGCCATCGCCTCCGAGCCGGGCATGTTGGTGTCCGACTCCACCCACATGCCCCCGGCCGGCACGAACCGGCCGTCCGCCACGGCCTTCTTCACCCGCGCCCACACCTCGGGCCGGTGCTCCTTCACCCAGGCCCACTGCTGGGCCTGCGACATGGCGAAGACGAAGTCGGGCTCGTCCTCAAGGAGGGCGGTCATGTTCGAGGTCGTGCGGGCCACCTTGCGCACGGTCTCGCGCAGCGGCCACAGCCACGCCGAGTCGATGTGCGCGTGGCCGACCGCGCTGATCCGGTGGGCGGACGGGACGGCGGGTACGGCGAGGACGTCGGCGAGGTGTGAACGGGCTTGTTCCGCCGTGCCGTTGACGTCCTGGAGGTCGATCGCGTCCAGGGCCTTCTCCACCGCCCGCAGGATCTCCCAGCGCCGCGCCGACTCCACGGGCAGCTCGGCCATCAGCTCGCCGAGCACCTCCAGGTCGATCACCAGCTCCCAGACGGTCTCGTCGAGGACGGCGAGGTCCATGCGGGTGAGCGTGTACTGGGGTTCGCTGCCCGCGGTCTCCTTGTCGCCCAACTGCGTGGGCAGGAAGGGGTGGTAGTCGAGGATGACCGGGTTGGACGCGGCCTCGATGTGCAGCCGCACCTCCTCGCCGCCCTCGACGGGCGCGCCGATCCGCACCCACTGGTTGCGCGGGTTGAGGCCCTTCACCGGGGTGCCGTCGGGCCGGTAGACGAGGCCCTCGCACTGGAAGCCGGGCATGTTCTCGTCGAAGCCCAGGTCGACAAGCGCCTCGACCGTCCTTCCGGCCCATGTCTTGGGGACGGTCCCGGAGACACGGAACCAGCTGGTGCCCCACGGAGCACCCCAGCGGGCGCCGACCTCGATCGGCTCGGGCTCGGCGGCCAGTCCCTCGGCGACCGGCACGGGTTCACCGGGCGCGTGCCACACCGCCACCTCCAGCGGGATGGACTCGGGGTAGACGGCAGGTCGGACGCGCTCGTCGAGGACGCGCCTGAGGCGGTTCTCGACCAGGCTGCGGTCGTCATGCATGGCGGGATGCTCCGTAGGTCGTCCGTTGGCGAGTGGTTACCAGGTGTGGGTGACGGTCGCGGGGGCCGACGAGGTGTACAGCTCCCCCACGACACGCAGTTCGAACCGCGCCGCCTGCTCGCCCTGTTCGGCCTGGAGGCCGCCGACGAAGTACGCCCGCTGGCAGGTGCCGCCCAGGAAGCGCCGGGTGCCGTCGGGCAGGAGGCGGTGCAGGGTGTAGTGGCGTACGTCGCCGGGTGCGGGGTCCCACGCGAAGCGCAGGTCGCCGCCGCTCGCGCCGGTGATCCGCAGGCCGGAGGGAGCGGCGGGCGGCTCGGCCTCCGAACCCCGGACGGCGAGCCCGCCGAGCCTCCACAGCACCGGGCCATCGGCCGCGGTGAGCCGCACGCCGAGCGCGCTCACCGTCCCGGTCAGGCCGGTGAGCCGTACCGTCGAGGTCTGCCAGCCGTCGGCCGCCTCCACCGGGAAGTAGGTGTACGGCGGTGTCGCGCCCGGCGTTCCCGGCTCGGTCGTGGCGACGGCGAGCTCGACGTTCACGCTCCCGGCGTCGGTCCGGTGCGTGAGCTCGACGACCGTGTCGGCGGTGACCGGCAGCCGGGTCGCGTACAGGTCGACCACCGTCGGCTGGTCCAGTGCACCGTCGACGAGCACGCTGCTCCCGCCGCGCCACGCGTCCGCGAAGTCGAAGGTGACAGAAGGGCGTTGGCCCTCCGTGTGCACGGCCCAGCGTCGGGACGGCAGCCGGTCCTGGAGCCCGAGGTGGTTCCACGCGGCGTCCGACGTGACCTCCCCGTCCTCGTACCACCGCAGCCCGTGCCCGGTGTTGAAGACGCTCGCGAACGGGACCGAGGTGACCGTCGATCGGTCGGCGACGGACACCGCCGGTGCCCGCCAGGTGTCCGTGCCGTCCGGCTGCGACGGGTCGAGCGAGCGGCCGGTCCAGAACCGGTCGTCGGCGGCGTGGAAGTCGCCCGGGGTCCGCCCTGCGGGGAGGTGGTTGCGGGTCCACTCGGGCCGATAGAAGCCGAGGGACGCGATGTGCGCCTTGGTCGTCGGCACGATCGCGTCCCAGTTCACGGACCGGTTCGAGCCGTTCGACTCGACGTCCACGCCCGCCCACAACTCGTAGCGGCTGCGGCCGAGTTGGTCAGCCGTCTGGCCCGAGGAGGCGAGAGTGCTCGCCGTCCAGCGGAAGTCGACGAACATGTCGTCGGCGGCCTCGAAGAAGGCCTGGTTCTGGGAGTTCAGCGCACCCTGCCAGCTCACCGTGCCGTTCACGGTCATCGAGTCGTACCAGGTCACGCGCTGCCCGGCGGCCACGGAGAGCGACTTCAGCTCCCGCAGGAAGCCCAGCATGTCCGTGCCGAGTGCCGTGTTCCCGCCGCTGGTCTCGGCGTTGACGAACCAGCCGTCGAAGCCGTACGCGGCGGCGACCGCGACGAGTTGGGCAGCGAGGGGGTAGTGGCCGGCGGAGTCCTTCTGTACGAGGTCGCGGGTCCACTGGAGTTGTCCGCCGTAGGCGACGGGCGGCAGGAAGATGTTGCCGAGGACGGGCACGCCGTGGCGGTGGGCGGCGTCGACGATCGGCGCGTTCGGGGCGAGGATCAGGCCCTCGCCCGACGAGCCGCCCCAGAACACCAGCTCGTCGAGGTAGGCCCAGTGGGTGAGCGCGTAGTAGTCGGCGGTGGCGGAGCCTTGCGAGGGGTTGCTCGCCGTTGGTCCGAAGGAGACGAGGGACTGGATCCGCGCCTGCCCGCTGCGGGCCGTCGCGTTGGCCGGGGTCGGAGTGAAGCGGGCGGCGAGCGGGACGGACGCCGCGTTGAACGCGAGATCGGCGTCGTCGGCCGCGCTCCAGGCCTTGAGGCTGCGCCAGGTGATGCCGGTGCCCGGAGTACCGGAGGGCAGGGAGTCCGGGTACCAGTAGGCGGCGTACGGCTGTCCCGTCACCGCGGCCTTCGTCGCCGCGAAGGCGGTGGGCAGCGGGGCCAGGGCGGCGGCCGCGGTGGCGGCGAGCAGGACGGTGCGTCTGGTGGGGTTCACGAGCGGGTGCCTCCTTGTGGGGTGGGGAGTACCTGGTCGGGACGTACGACCTCGGTGATGCCGCGCGCGGCGAGGTGTTCGCCGTCGTGCGCGCGGCTGTCGAGGACGGTGGTGGGGCGGGCGCCGTCGGCGGTGAGCCGGAAGAAGGCCTCGAACACGGGTCCGCCGGGGGCGCACGCCGAGCGGACCGCCGGGTCGTCGGGTACGACGAGTGCCGTGGTCCGGGACTTGGGCGCGTAGGTGTGTGTGCGGGCCGCGCGCGCCAGGGCCCACCCGGCCTCCTTGGGGTGCAGGTCGTTGGTCAACAGGCCGAGCCCGTATTCGAGTTCGGGGAAGTCGGCGAGGTCGCGGGAGACGTCGTGGGAGCACCACCAGGTGATGCCCCACAGGTCCGGACAGTCGAGGGCGTTCGCGACGGTCGCCGCGGTGAAGGCGGCGGCGTGCTCGGCGGGGATCAGGGGTGCGGGCGCGCCGACCTCCTGGAGCCAGACGGGGCGGTGCGGGTCGTCGGCCCATGCCTTGCTCAGCTCGATCAGGTATGCGGCGTGGTGTTCGGTGGGGACGGAGGTACGGCCGTGTCGCTGGGCGGTGCCGTTGAAGACCCAGGAGTGCACGGCCGTGACGGCACCGCGCCGGGCGGCCTGCGCCGGGGTGAACGGCTGGTCGTTCTGATACCAGGTCGCGTCGTACTCGGCGTGCAGGTGCAGCTTGCCGGGAGCGCCCTCTTCACAGGCGGCGAGCATGCGCTCCAGCCAGGCGTCGATCTCGTCGGCCGAGGCGCGGTCGGGGTCGGGATGCGGGCCTGCCGAGAACTGGTTGACCTCGTTGCCGAGGGTCATGCCGATGAAGTTGGGGCGGTCGGCGAGGGCGGCGGCAAGGGTGCGCAGGTAGGACGCCTGGCCGTCGAGGACGTCCGGGTCGGTGAAGAGGTTGCGGCGATGCCAGGTCCGGGTCCACGCCGGCAGGAAGTCGAAGCTGCTCAAGTGCCCTTGCAGACCGTCCACGTTGACGTCGAGCCCCTGCTCGGCGGCCGCGTCGGCGAGCTGGACGAGCTGCTCGACCGCGCGGGGGCGGATCAGCGTGCGGTTGGGCTGGAAGTACGGCCAGAGCGGGAAGACCCGGATGTGGTCGAGCCCGAGTGCCGCGATGGAGTCGAGGTCGGCGCGTACGGACTCGAGGTCGAAGTCGAGCCAGTGGTGGAACCACCCTTGGCTCGGGGTGTAGTTGACGCCGAAGCGCACGGCAGGAGGCATGCGGGATCCTTGCGAATCGGAGTACGGGTGGGTCAGCCCTTGACCGCGCCCTCGCCGACCCCACGGAAGAAGTACCGCTGGAGACAGGCGAAGAGGGCGATCAGCGGTGCCACGGCGATGACCGTGCCGGCGGCGACGAGGCGTTCGTCGTTGGCGAAGGTGCCGTGCAGATAGTTGAGGCCGATGGTCAGCGTGAACCTGGACGGATCGCTCAGCACGATGAGCGGCCACAGGAAGTCGTCCCAGGCGCCCATGAAGGCGAAGATCGCGACGACCGCGAGGGTCCCCTTCACCGAGGGCAGCGCGATGCGCAGGAACCGCTGCCAGGCGTTGGCGCCGTCGACGAAGGCCGCCTCCTCTATCTCATAGGGGAGGTTGAGGAAGGCGTTGCGCATGAGCAGGACGTTCATGGCGCCGATGCAGCCCGGCAGCACCACTCCGATGAGTGTGTTGTTGAGGCCGAGCTCCCGCATGGTGGTGAACTGGGCGATGATGATGCCCTCCACGGGCACGAGCATCGCGAGGATGAAGGCGAGGGTGGCCACGCGCCGCCCCCGGTAACGCAGTCGGGCGAGCGCGTAGCCGGCGAGGGCCGAACCGACGCAGTTCGTCACGACGTTGGCGGTGGCGACCTTCACCGAGTTCAGGGCGTAGTCCCAGACGGGGATGGTCTCGGCGACGCGCTCGTAGTTGTGCAGGGTGGGGTGGGCGGGCAGGAACTTCGGCGGGGAGGTGTAGATGTCCTCGGTCGGGCCCTTGAGGGACGTGGACAGCTGCCAGAGGAAGGGGCCGACGGTCAGGGCGAGGACGGCGAGCAACAGCAGGTAGCGCAGGGCGAGTTCCCAGCCCCGGACGCGTCGGCCGTGCTCGTCCACGACACGCCGTTCCCGGACCGGCGCCGGCCGCTCGGCCGGTCGTACCTTCTCGATGACGCTCATGTCTCCTCCCTCCGGTCGGCACGCAGGACGAGCAGCATCAGGGCGACGGTGACGGCGAAGACGACGACGGAGATCGCGGAGGCGTAGCCGACGCGGCCTGTCAGGCCGGTGCCGGTGCGCTGGACGAGCATGACGAGGGTGGTGTCCTCGCCGGCCGGGCCGCCGCTGGGGCCCGCCATCAGGTACACCTCGGAGAACACCTTGAACGCGGCGACCGAGGAGAGCGCGGCGACCAGGACCATGGTGGAGCGGACGGCGGGGACGGTCACGTTGAGGAAGCGGCGCACCGCGCCCGCCCCGTCGACGGCCGCGGCCTCGTGCAGTTCGCGGGGCACGTTGGCGAGCGCGGCCAGATAAATGATCATGTAGTAGCCGAGGCCCTTCCAGACCGTGACGGCCATGGCGCTCAGCAGGAGCAGCCACTGGTCGCTGAGGAAGCCGACCCGGCCGACACCGACCGTCTCCAACAGCGAGTTCACCAGGCCGCGTTCGTCGAGCAGCCACACCCAGATGAGCCCGACGACGACGATCGAGGCGACGACCGGCGTGTAGAAGGCGGACCGGAAGAAGGTGATGCCGGGGATGTTCTTCTGGACCAGCAGCGCGAGCAGCAGCGGCAGCAGGACGAGCGCGGGGACGACCCCGAGGACGTACAGCGTGCTGTTGCGCAGGCCGATCCAGAACATGTCGTCGTGGAGCAGCTCGCGGAAGTTGGCGAGGCCGACGAACTCGCCGGGGATCAGCGTGCGGCGGTCGGTGAAGGCGTTGACCAGGGTGGAGACGAACGGGTAGAGGATGAAGACGCCGATGACCAGCAGCCCCGGCGCGGCGAACAGCCAGGGACTGGTGGGCAGTTGGCGCCGCACCCGGGAGACGCTGGAAGTGGCCATCGCTTCTTATCCCTGCTGCTGGAGCAGCGTGTCGCAGGCCTTGACAGCGTTGTCGAGAGCCGACTTGGGACTCTCCTTGCCCTGCAAGGCCTTGGCGACCTCGTTGCGCAGCGCGGTCTTCATCTGCTCGCTGAACAGCACGGGCGTGTAATTCACCGCGTTCTTCAGGGACTTGGCGGCGGCCACCCGGACGCGTGTCTCGTCGGTGCCGTCCTCCTTGGTGAAGTACGTGTCGTCGAGGGAGCCCGCGGTGCTCGGGAAGATGGCGACCTTCTTCGCGAACGACATCTGGTGCTCGGCGTCGGTGACGTAGTGCGCGAAGGCGACGGCGGCCGGGGTCCGCTTGGTCTGCGCGTTGACCATCACGCCCATCACGTACATGTTGACGTGGCCGGTGCTGGTGATCTGGTCGGTGATGCCGATGTTCTTGTACAGGTTCGGCGCCTGCTTCTTGAAGTTGCCGAGGTCCAGGGCGCTGCCCGGGTTCATGGCGACGGCCTCGGTGAGGAACTTCTTCCCCGACGACTCCGGGGTGGCGGTGAGCGCCTGCGGGTCGAGCGCCTTCGCGTCGTACAACTCCTTGTACTTGGTGAGGAGTTCGACACCCTTGGCGTCGTTGAAGGCGAAGGCGGTGCCCTGGTCGTTCATGAGCGGGACGCCGTAGCGGCCGAAGTCCTCGATGGTGGGCACGTTGGCGAGCGTGGCGACCTTGCCGTCGGTCTTGTCCGCGATCCGCAGGGCGTCGGTGAAGAGTTCGTCGTACGTCTTCGGCGGCTGGTCGGGGTCGAGTCCGGCCTCCTCGAAGAGGGACTTGTTGTAGAACAGCGGCCCGGTGTTCAGGTACCAGGGGAAGGCGTACGTGCCGGCCATGCCCGGTATCTGGTGGCTGGCCCAGGCGCCGTCCAGGTACTCCGACTTGTACTTGGCGGCCGCCTTGTCGAGGTCGAGCGCGAGGCCGGCCTTGGCGAGCGGGGCGACCAGGTCCGGGGAGACGTTGACGACGTCGGGGAGCGTGCCGCCGGCCGCGTCGGCGCTGATCTTGTCGGCGTAGCCCTCGGCCGGCTGGTCGATCCACTTCACGTGGGTGTCCGGGTACTTCTTCTCGAAGTCGGCGATCACCCCCTCGAAGTACGACTTGAAGTTGGCGCGGAGATTCCAGGTCTGGAAGGTGATGTCGCCCTCGACCTTCCCCGAGGCGTCGGTCGATCCGCCGGTATCTCCGCCGGAGCCGCAGGCACTCAGCGGCAGGGCGACACAGACGGCGAAAGCGGCAGCTAGGACTCTGCGGGACATAGGCACCGTGAACAGGCCTCCCTTGCAACGGAGTTGGCCAACGACGCAGACCCTGCACGCCTTCCCACAGGCCCGTCAATGCATCTCGCGCAGCTAATTTCATTAGTGACTAATACGCATTAGGTTGACCGAGCTGAACCGCATTAGCGCATACTGTCGCGGGAATGCGCGGCAGAATGGGGAAGCGGCATGTCAGGCAAGCGGTCACCGGCCCGCCGGCCCACGATGAAGGACATCGCGCGGCACGCCGGGGTCTCCCAGAGCGCGGTCTCCTTCGCGCTGAACGGCCGGCCGGGAGTCTCCGAGGACACCCGTGACCGGGTCCGGCAGGTCGCCGAGGAGCTGGGCTGGCGGCCCAGTACGGCGGCCCGCGCACTGTCCGGGGAGGGCGCGGCCACGGTCGGCTTCGTGCTCGCCCGGCCCGCGGACACGCTGGGCGTCGACTCCTTCTTCCTCCAACTCGTGTCGGGCATCCAGGAGGTGCTGGCCGAGCGCCATCTCGGGCTGCTGTTCCAGGTGGTGGAGGACATCGACGACGAGTGCGCGGTGTACCGGCGCTGGTGGGCCGAACACCGGGTCGACGGCGTGCTGGTGGTGGACCCGCGCACGGACGACCCACGGCCCGAACTCCTCGACGAACTCGGCCTGCCCGCGGTGGTGATCGGCGGCGCGCCGGACGAGCGGCACCCCGGTCTGTCGACGGTGTGGGCGGACGACGCGGGCGCGATGGCGTCGGTCGTGGACGGTCTGTACGCGCACGGCCACCGCCGGATCGTGCACATCGCGGGCCTGGCGGGCCTGGCCCACACCGAGCGCCGGATCCGGACCCTGCGCGCCGAGGCGCAGCGGCGCGGCCTGACCGAGGTGGAGTCGGTGACCACCGACTACTCGGACGCGGCGGGCGCGGCCGTCACCCGCCGGGTCCTGGAGGGCCCCACTCCCCCGACGGCCCTGATCTACGACAACGACGTGATGGCCGTCGCCGGCGTCGGCACGGCGAGCGAACTCGGCTTCTCGGTGCCGGCCGACGTGTCGGTGGTGGCCTGGGAGGACTCCGCGCTGTGCCGCATGGTCAAACCGTGGCTGTCCGCCCTGTCCCGGGACAGCGTGGAGTTCGGCCGCACGGCGGCGACGGAGCTGACCGCCCAGCTGGACGGCGGCCCGGCCCGCACGGTACAGGTGCCGGTGCCACGGCTGATCGAGCGGGGCAGCACGGGGGCGGCGCGGGGCGCCTGAAGCCGACGGGGAGACACCACGGATCCCGATGCGGACAATGGCCGTATGCGGTCGCGAGGAACGCTCTGTGTCACCACCGCACTGGCGCTGTCGGCCGCGGTGGGCTGCACAGCGAGCGACAACGACGAACGCGCCCGCCCGACCCCGGCGGCCTCGACACCCCGCACCGCGAGTCCGACCCCGACCGTGACGCCCTCGCCCGCCGACCCGGTGTCGATCCCCGCGCTGATCCGGCGCACGCACACGGGCTCCGCCCTCAAGCTCGGCACCGTGCTGGCCCGCACCTCCGCCTACACCAGCTACGAGGTGACGTACGAGGCGAACGGGCTGACGATCTCGGGGCTCATGAACATCCCGGAGGGCAAGGGCCCCTTCCCCGCGCTGGTGCTAGCGCACGGCTACATCGACCCCGCGATCTACACCACGGGCCGCGGCCTCAGCCGCGAGCAGGATCTCCTCGCCCGTAACGGTTACGTGGTCCTGCACACCGACTACCGCAACCACGCCCGTTCGGACAAAGATCCGGACAACGACCGCGACCTGCGCCTCGGTTACACGGAGGACGTCATCGGCGCCGCGATGGCTCTACGGTCGTCCGGGCGCCCGGAGATCGACGGCGACCGTCTCGGGCTGCTGGGCAGGTCGATGGGCGGCGGTGTCGTCTACAACACCCTGGTCGTGGCCCCGGGCCTGTTCGACGCCGCCGTCGCCTTCGCGCCGGTCAGCTCGCACCCCGAGGAGAACATCGACCAGTTCCAGCGTCCCGACGGCGATCCGATCGTCGCCGAGATCGAGGCCGAGCACGGGACGCCCGAGGAGAACCCGAAGTTCTGGCGTGAGGTCTCCCCGGTCACCTATGTGGACCGGGTGACCGAGCCCCTGCTGATCCACCACGGCACCGCCGACGGCACCTGCCCCATCACCTGGGCCCGGCAGACCGTGGCCGCGTTCGAGAAGGCGGGCAAGGACGTCGAGCTGCGCACGTACCAGGGCGAGGGACACACCTTCTACGGACAGTGGCCGCGCTCGATGGACGCCACCATGGGCTTCTTCGAAGAGCACCTGCGCTGAACGGTGGCCACCAGGTCGCCGACGCCCTGGTGGCCACCAGCTCCCTCAGACCTGGGACCGGTACAGCCCGAACTCCTTGATGTGTACGGCACTTCGGGCCTGCGTCACCCGCAGCCGCCACCGGCGGGCCCGCATCGGGTTCGCCAACAGCAGGATCCGGCTCGCGCCGATCGTGCCCGCGCCCGTGGCCTGTGTCCAGGCGCCGTCGAAGAAGGCTTCGACGACGAAGCTCTCCACCTGCTGGCCGTGCCGGATGTCCTCGGCCACACGGACGCGGTCGACCTCCTGCTCGCTGCCCAGGTCCACGGTGACGCGGCCCGGTGCCGTGGTGGTGCGGGCGCCGTCGGCCAGGTCGCGGGGCAGCTCGCTTTCGATCCGCTCCCGGAACTCGCGCAGCCTGACGACGTCCGTGGCGTGCAGCAGACCGTCCGTGTCCGGCGGAACGTTGAGCAGCAGTACGGCGTTGCGGCCGACCGAGCCGAAGTAGATCTCCGTCAAGTAGTCGACGGACTTGGGCTGTTGGTCGGCGTGGTAGAACCAGCCGTCGCGGATGGAGACATCGCACTCGGCGGGCCACCACTGGAGGTAGTCCGTCACCGGCTGCGCCTTCACCAGGGCGTCGCGGCTGCCCTCGTCGGGGGTGTCGTAGGACAGGGCCCAGTCGGTGCGGCCGTACTGGTTCTCCTTGACCGGTATGACGCTCCACTCGTCCTCGCGCGCGATCCCGCTCTCGTTGCCGACCCAGCGCAGGTCGGGGCCGGTGACGGCGATCGCGGCGTCCGGGGCGAGCGCCCGCACCAGGGTGTACCAGCTGTCCCAGTCGTAGCTCTCCACCTTGTCGGGCGGTATACGCCCCTGGGCGCCGTCGAACCACACCTCGTCGACCGGGCCGTACTCGGTGAGGACCTCGTAGAGCTGGTTGAGCATGTGGGCGCCGTAGTCGGTGGCTTCGAGGCTGTACGACTGCTGCGGTATGCGGTCGTCGCCTTCGACGAGGGTGGGGATGGTGCGCACGGAGCGGGCGCTGCCGTTGGCGTACACGCCGTCCAGGTACTGGTTCTCGTCGGCGGGCGAGATGTACACGCCGACCTTGAGGCCGTAGCGCCGCATGGAGTCGGCGAAGGAGCGCAGGACGTCTCCTTGGCCGCCCTGCCAACTGCTCGACGCGACCGTGTGGTTGGTGTAACGGGACGGGTAGAGGACGAAGCCGTCGTGGTGCTTGACGGTGAGGATGGCGAGCTTGAAACCGCCGTCGCGCAGGGCTGCGGCCCATTGGTCGGTGTCGAGGCCGGTCGGCTGGAACACGTCCGGGTCCTCGTCGCCGGTGCCCCATTCGAGGCCGGTGAAGGTGTTCACGCCGAAGTGCAGGAACGCCGTCTGCTCCAGGCTCTGCCAGGCGATCTGCCGTTCGGTGGGCCGGACTTGGGAGGCTTTGCGGACGAGGTCGTCCGCGGTGTCGTCGGGGCTGACGGGGATGCGGTAACGCGGTTCGGCGGGGAGGGGCGCCCCGAGCGCCGAAGCCGAGGGGAGGCCGGTCGCGAGGAACGCGGAGACCGATCCGACGAAGAGGCGTCTGGAGAGGGACATGGGGTGGGACTCCTCAGGTCAGGTGCCATACGGCAGGCGGGCGTTGGTCGGCCGGGTACTGCACGATCCGGCCGTCGTCCGAGACGGTCAGCGTCATCTGTGTGATCGCGTTGACGAGCCGGTATCCGTCCGCCACGGGCTCCAGCTCCCAGCGCTGCAGGGTGCTCGCCGTGTCGCAGGTGTCCCAGGTCGCCTCGACGCCGGGCTGCAAAGGCACGTTGAGGGTGAGCTTGCCGCCGCTGATCGCCAGGCAGCCGGCCGAGTTCCGCAGCGTCACATAGCCGTCCGCCGTGCGCTGCACCTCGGCATCGAAGGACTGCCCGTCCGCACTGAAGGTGTACGAACCGTCCGTCACCGGCACCCGGGTCAGGTCCCGCCATCCGGGCGCGTGGCCGACGGCCGTACCGCGCTCCAGGAACTCCGCGTATGTGGCGTCGGGATGCGGATCCCCCCACGTGGCCTGCGCGATGTGCGCCAGTGCGGGCCGGAGCCGGACCGCGACCTCGTTCTCGGTCTCGCCCCGCCCGTTGTCCGGCCACAGGCTGATCTTCGCGCCGGTGACGCCGTCGCCGGAGGCGAGCTTCTCGCCCTCGAAGCTCCGTGGGTCCCAACTCTGGCCGTACAGCGACTCGGTGTCGCTGTGGAAGCCGCCGCGGATGAGATAGAGGGAGTAGGAGGCGTTCATCACCGAATAGCCCTGCGCGATGAGTTGGCTCGGTTTCACCGCCACGTTCAGCCAGTGCTCGACCGTGGTGTCGGTCTTCACGGGCACGGTGTTGGCGCCGGTGAGCCCGTCGTTCCAGATGCGCAGCTCGACGCCCTTGCTCGCCGCGTAGTCGTGGACGCGGTTGACGAAGTCGACGAAGGCGTCCTGCGGGGTGGCGCCCGAACCGTACTTCTCCTGGGCGTACTTGAGGATCTGCGGGTACTTGGCGAAGTCGGAGCCGAGCATGTACTCGTCGGCGCCCATGTGCCAGGACTTCGCCGTGAAGACCTCGGCGTACTCGTCCATCAGGCTCGTGTAGTAGTCGAAGGCCGCCTGCTGGGTGATGTCGAGCCGCGAGGGCTGCTTGTTGCCGTCGGAGTCGGTCAGCTGGAGGTCAGGGCGGTTCTCGATCCAAGGGTCGATATGGCCCGGGGAGTTGATCTCCGGGATGATCTCGACGTGGTACTTGTCGCCGAGTGCGACCAGGCGCCGCATCTCGTCCTTGGTGTAGTAACCCCAGGTGTTGGCCTCGGGGTGGGCGTCGCTCTTCACCTTCACTTCGATGAGCAGCTGGTTGAGCTTGTGGTAGGCCATCTCACGGACGAGGTTGTCCAGCCACTCCGTCGAGATGTGGATGTAGCAGGCGCAGACACCGACGCCCCGCTCCTTGTAACGCGGCACGTCGACGGTGTGTCCGGCGGGGATCCGGTCGCCCTGGGCGAGGAGTTGGAGGAGGGTGCGGGTGCCGTAGAAGGCGCCGGTCTCGGTCGCGCCGGTCACCGACAGCTTCGCGCCGGAGCGGAGTTCGTAGCCCTCGGAGCCGAGGGATGCCTTGTCCGGCCGTACGTCGATAACGATGTCACCGGTCCTGGCCCCGCCCCGCACGACGGGAACCGTGCCGCGGCCGGCCGCGCGCAGATCGTCGGCGAGGGTGTCGGCGACCCTTCGCTCGGCGGCGCCGTCGGCCACCAGACGGCTGCTCCGGCCGAACGCGTAACTTCCGGCTGCCGGTGTCCAGTCGGTCAGAGCGGGCACGGTGACCGGCGCCTCGGCCGCTCGCGCGACGGCCGGCGCGGGTGCCGCGAACAGCAGCAGCGCCGCCACGACGCCCAGGACCAGGCGTCTTGGATACGTACTCATCAGCTACTCCCCAGTCATCGGAGGTCTGATGATTGAGTCGACCCATGGGCCTGTCAATGGGGTGCGGAGATAGGGAAGTTGCACCAGTGATCGGATGACCTGCTGCTCTGCGCGTGCCAGCGGAAAGCCGCCCCCGAAAAGTCCAACAACACGGGCGCGAATGTCCAAGTCCGGCGGCTCTCGACTCGGCGCCCACCCCCGTGCACAGTTCTCCCTACGTACTCGCGAGTACGCAGCCCGTGCACCATCGCACCCCACGCACCCCGAGGAGCGCCGTGACCACCTGGGTCGGCCGGACCGCCGCCGAGATCGCCGCCGCCGTACGCGAGAAGCGCGTCACACCGCGGGAGGTGGTCGCCGAGCATCTCGCCCGGATCGAGCGGCTCGACGGCCGGGTCGGCGCCTTCCGCACGGTGCGGTCGGAGGCGGCGCTCGCCGAGGCGGACGAGGTGGCGGCCCGCCCGGACCTGGCCGAACTCCCCCTCGCGGGCGTGCCCGTGGCCGTGAAGGACAACCTCGCGGTGCGCGGCGAGTCCAACCGGGTCGGCTCCGCCGCAACCCGGGACACGCCCGCCGACCAGGACCATGTCACCGTGGCCCGGCTGCGGGCGGCGGGCGCGGTGGTCGTGGGCCTGACGAACGTGCCCGAACTGTGCGTCTTCGGCACGACGGAGGGTGTGCACGGCACGGCCCGCAACCCGTGGGACACCTCGCGCACAGCAGGGGGTTCGTCCGGCGGCAGCGCGGCCGCGGTCGCCGCGGGCCTGGTGCCGATCGCCCTCGGCAACGACGGCATGGGCTCCCTGCGCATCCCGGCGGCCAACTGCGGCCTCGTCACCATCAAGCCGGGGCTCGGGGTCGTGCCCGCCGGAACCAGTACCTGGTTCGGCATGTCGGAGAACGGGCCCCTTGCCACGACGGTCGAGGACGCCCGCCTGATGTTCGCGGTCCTCGCGGACACCGAGGTCGTACGGCCGGACGAGCCCTCCACCTGCAAGGTCGCCGTCTCCCTGCGCAGCCCGCTCCTCGGTGTGACCGTCACCAAGCCGTATACGACCGCCGTCCGGACGGCGGCCGGGCTGCTGGCCGAGGCCGGTCACCAGGTGCGCCGGGCCGACCCGCCGTATCCGCTGTCGTTGAGCATCACCTCGCTCCAGCACTGGACGGCCGGCACCGCGGTGGACGCCCGGGATCTCGACCCCGCGCTGCTGAACCGGCGCACCCGGGTGCACGCGGCGATCGGTCGGCGTTTCGTGCGCACGGTCCAGGAGGGCGACAGCAGGGAGCGGCTGCGTCGGCGCCTGGAGCCCTTCTTCGCCGAGCACGACGTGCTGCTGACGCCGGCACTCGCCCGCCGCTCCCCCAAGTCCGCGCCCTGGCACGAGCGGGGCTGGC
This sequence comes from Streptomyces sp. JLBG701, assembly GCF_058544905.1. Taxonomy (NCBI): domain Bacteria; kingdom Bacillati; phylum Actinomycetota; class Actinomycetes; order Kitasatosporales; family Streptomycetaceae; genus Streptomyces; species Streptomyces sp. JLBG701. The sequence continues at coordinate 10,113,020 of NZ_CM178588.1, read as the reverse complement.
TGCGCAATGTGCTGGTCAACACGAACTACTCGCCGCTCACGCCACCGTGGAACCTCACCGGCTGGCCCGCGATGTCCGTCCCGTTCGGCACACTGCCCTCGGGCGCCCCCTGCGCCGTACAGCTGGTGGGGCGGCCGGGGTCGGAGGCGGCGCTGCTGGAGCTGGCGGGGCAGTTGGAGGAGCTGCATCCGTGGAAGCGGACGGCGCCGCTGTCCTAGAGCGTGGTCAAAGGGCCCTGTGCCTCTAGAGCGCCTTGTACATGATGTGCAACCCAACGCGCCCATGCCGGGGATGGTCGTACGCGTCCGGCACCGTTCCCAGGATGGTGAATCCCAGGGAGGTCCACAGCTTCACGGCCGGGTTGGTCTCCACGACGGCGTTGAACACCATGCCCCGGTAGCCGTGGGCCTTCGCCTCGGCCAGGACATGTTCGGCGAGGGCCCGGCCGATGCCGCGGCCGGCATGGTCGGGGTCGATCATGAAGCCCGCGTTGGCGATGCGGGCGGCGGGGCCGCCGTAGTTCGGGGTGACGTAGGCGGAGCCGACCAGCCCGCCGGTCTCGTCCTCGACGACGTATCCGCGCTTGGCCGGGCTCATCCACAGGGCCCGGGCCTCCTCCTCGGAGGTGCCCGGGTCCCAGGTGTAGGTCTCGCCGGCGGCGACGATCCGGTGCCAGAAAGGCCAGATCCGCGACCAGTCGTCGGCCGCGGCTTCTCTGATCAGCATGGGCGTGAGTCTCGCACGCCCATGCGGTCGGCATTCGCGATGGGTTCTGCCGGGCAGGCCCTAGTCCACGCTGGGCAGGATGTGGGGCTCGGCGAGGTCGTCCTCGTAGCCCGCGAGGCGGATGGGGGCGGACCTGGCCCACACGTCCAGGCTGCCGAGCTCTCCGGGCCGTCGGCCGGCACGCTCCGTGCGTTCCTTGGGGCGTTGCTCGCGATTCGTCTTCTCCGGTGTCACCGCGCACTCCTTATGTGTCGGGTCACCCTCGGGGCGTACCGCGCCGGTCTGCACCTGACGTCTGACGCCCGCTCGGGTTTGAGTTGAAGGCAGTTCGGACGCGGTGGCGCCGGTAACGGACCGTGGGTGTGGGTGGGACCCAGTGCTGCTGCCCGTCCGCTATAGATTACCCAAATGAGCGGGTCCCCGCTCGATGGGGCTGAAAACAAGGGGTAACCATCCCGAGTCGCCCCGTGTTCATCGCCACTCGTGCGAAGGAACGGGCGAGGGCGTTGCGCAGTTCAGGTGCCGTTGGCTGAGTCGAAAGCTCGCCATGATCTGCTGACTTCGGACAACGGCTGTCTCGCAGGAGGACTGACGCATGGAGCTGCGCAGCGTCGAGGAGCTGATGGATCTGCTGGCCGCCTGCCGGGGCGCGTGGGGCACCTCGGACCGGGGTGGCGGCGGCCCCGTCGATCTGCATGACCACGCCCTGCAGACCGCCGCGCTGCTGCGCAGGCGCCGCCCCGCCGACAAGGAGCTCCAGCTCGCCGGCCTGGTGCACGCCATCGGACAGCTCCTGTGGCCCGGCGACCGCACCGGACAGGCCGACCGGGCCGCCGAGGCGGTACGCCCACTGCTCGGCGAGCGGGTCGCCCGCCTCGTACGCCGCCACCCCTGGGACGACCGCCCCGCCGACGACGACCTGCTCAACCTGCGCCAGGCGGACGCGGAGGGCCGGACCGTCGGCTTCGACGCCGGGGTCCTGGAGGACTGGCGCACGGTCCTGGAGCTGGTGGCGGCGCGCAACTCCCGCCTGGGGGCTGTCGACTGACGGTCCGTCATGAGACGGTACGCCGATGACGTCGTCGCATGGGCTGGAGGGCAGGGCCGCCGTCGTCACCGGGGCCACGCGCGGGATCGGGCTCGCCGTGGCGCGGGCGCTCGCCGAGGCCGGGGCGTCGGTGTGCGTGACCGCGCGTGACACCGACGAGGTGCGGCGCACCGCCGAGGAGCTGGGCGGCGTCGGGCTGGCCGGCAGCGTCGCGGACCCCGCCCATCCGCGGGAGTTGACGGAGCTGGCGATGCGCGCGTTCGGGCGGATCGACGTCCTGGTCAACAACGCGGCGACGAACCAACCGTACGGGCCGCTGATGGAGGTCGATCCGGAGGCGTGGCGGGAGGCGTTCGTCGTCAATGTCGAGGCGCCGCTGCTGCTGGTGCGGGCCGCGTGGCGGGCGTGGATGCGGGAGCACGGGGGTGCGGTGGTCAACATCTGCACCGAGGGGGCCGGGCACGTCGGGCCCAACATCGGGGCGTACGGCACCAGCAAGGCGGCGCTGACGCATCTCACGCAGCAGCTCGCCGGCGAGTTGGCGCCCGGGGTGCGCGTCAACTCCGTGTCCCCCGGCCTTGTCCGCACGGAGATGGCCCGGTTCGTGTGGGAGCCGGGCGAGCGCGAGGTGGCCGCCGGGCTGCCGCTCGGCCGGATCGGGGAACCGGAGGACGTGGCACGCGCCGTGGTGTGGCTGGTGTCGGACGCGGCGGAGTGGGTGACCGGGGCGGACCTGCTGGTCGACGGCGGCACGCGGGTCAGGGCGGCGTACCCGGGCGGGTACGCCGTCCACGACCGTCTGCGGTCATACGCGCCACCTCATTCGTGACGGCGGCTTGGGACCCCCTCACGGGAACAACGCGATGCCCATGAGGAGGATCAGGACCCAGAAGGCGACGAACGCGACCGAGCCCCAGGTCCAGGGGTGTCTGAGCGGATCACTGGGGCCACCGCGGGGCCGGTCCTCCGGCAGGACGGGGTGGGCCGGGCGGTCGCTCGCGTAGAAGTCCTCGTCGGTCGGGTAGTGGTTGCGCGGATCCTTGAAAGCGCGGGGATCGATGCTGTGCGGACTGGCCATGACTACTCCTGGCGCGGTACTCACCAGGGTCCGGGTTCCCGACGGACGCCGGGGTACACGTCACGGCCGGTGGCTCACCACTTCCCGGGCGCGTAGTCCTTCAGGAAGACGCCGTACAGGTCCTCGCCCTGTTCGCCGCGCACAATGGGATCGTAAACCCGGGCCGCCCCGTCGACCAGGTCCAGCGGGGCGTGGAAGCCCTCCTCCGCGAGGCGCAGCTTGTCGTAGTGGGGGCGCTCGTCGGTGATCCAGCCGGTGTCGACCGAGGTCATGAGGATGCCGTCGGCCTGGAACATCTCCTGGGCGCTGGTCCGCGTCACCATGTTCATCGCGGCCTTGGCGGCGTTGGTGTTCGGGTGGCCCGCACCCTTGTAACCGCGGCCGAAGACGCCCTCCATCGCCGAGACGTTCACGACGTACGCGCGTCCGCTCGCCGCCTTCCTGGCGGCACCGGCCATGACCGGGCGCAGCGCGCTGATCAGGATGAACGGCGCCGTGTAGTTGCACAGCTGCGTTTCGAGGAGCTCCACCGGGGAGATCTGCTCGATGGTCTGCACCCAGGTGTTGCTGTCGACGACGTCGGGGACCAGGCCGCCCGCGTCGATGGCCGTGCCGTCGAGGTGCCGGGCGACGCTGGCGTTGCCCGCGACCAGGGCGAGGTCGGCGACCTGCTGGGCGTCCATCCCGCTGATGCCCACGGGCAGCGCGGCCAGACCGTCCACCGCGCCCGAGCCGAAGGCGCCGATGACGTGGTGGGCGGGCAGCTCTCCGGCGGGCAGCGGGGCGCTCTCGCCCTCCACCAGGGCGGCGTAGGCGGAGGGCAGGCGCCGTACGGTCTGTGTCGCGTTGTTGATGAGGATGTCGAGGGGGCCCGCCTCGGCGACCTGGTCGGCAAGGGCCACGACCTGCGCCGGGTCGCGCAGGTCGATGCCGACGACCTCAAGGCGGTGCATCCAGTCCGCCGAGTCGTCCATGGCCTTGAAGCGGCGGATGGCGTCCTTGGGGAAGCGGGTCGTGATCGTGGTGTGCGCGCCGTCACGCAGCAGCCGCAGCGCGATGTACATGCCGATCTTGGCGCGGCCGCCGGTGAGCAGGGCGCGCTTGCCGGTGAGGTCGGCGTGGACGTCGCGCCGTTCGCGGTTCAGGCGGGCGCAGTCCTGGCAGAGCTGGTGGTAGAAGTAGTCGACCTCGACGTAGCGGGTCTTGCAGGTGTAGCAGGAGCGGGGGCGCTGAAGTATCCCCGCGATCTGGCCCTCCCCGGTGGCCGACGACGGCAGGAGGCCCTCGGTCTCGTCGTCGATGCGCTGGGCGGAGCCGGTCGCCGTGGCCTCCGTGACCGCCTTGTCGTGCGCGGTCTTGGCGGCCCGGCGCTCCTGGCGGCGGCGCTGCTTCACGGTGCGGTAGACGCCCGCGGTGGCCCGGCGCACGGCGATCGCGTCGGGGTGGTCGACGTCCAGCTCGTCGAGCTCTTCGAGCACGCTGAGGCAGACGGCCAGCCGCTCCGGGTCGATACCGGGGCCGTACACGACCTCGTCCGTGGTCGCCGGGCCGTCCTCTGTCACCGTCATCGCGCTGCCGTTTCCCTGGTCACCCGTGCGGCGCTGAGACCGCGTCCGCTGTCGAACGGGTGATTTTACTTCAGCGCGGGGCACGTCCCGTAATCCTGTGACGATCAAGGATCGCAGGCGGTGATCAGCGTCTCCACCTCCTCGGTCACGGCGCGGGCGAGCCGGTCGAGATCCGGTACGGCCTTGGCGTCGGCGACGAGCCCGTAGTGGACCTGTCCCCGGTAGGTCGAGATCGCGACCGCGAGGGACTGGCCGTGGGCCAGCGGCGCGAAGGGATAGACCTCGGTGACCGGGTTGCCGCCCAGCTTCAGGCCGATGCCCGGCAGGGGCACGCTGGTGACCAGGATGTCGAACCAGAGCCGGGCGGCCTGGCTCACCAGGGGCCCGCCGAGGCGGTGGCCGAGTGCCGGGACGTGGTCGGCGAGCAGGGCGACGGCACCCGCGCCCCGGTTGGGTCCTGCGTCCTTGTTGCGGTCCATGGCCGTGCGGACCGTTTCGAGGCGTGCAAGGGGGTCCGGGTCGCCGACGGGAAGCCGTATCAGGTAGCCGGAGAGCCGGTTGCCCTGCGGGTGCGCGGTGCGTGGGCGGCGTTTGGAGACGGGGATCAGGGCGCGGGGCGCGACGCCGTCGCTGCCGTCGCCGCGTTCGTCGAGCCAGCGGCGCAGTGCGCCCGCGACGATCGCGATGAGCACGTCGTTGACGGTGCCGCCGACGGTCTTGCGGACGCGGTGCACATCGTCGATGTCGACGACCACTCCGGCGGTGCGGCGGGTGCCGGTGGGCTCGGCGGTGAGCGCTGACGAGGAGCGCACGCCGAGGCCGGACAGGGCGACGGAGGCGCCGATGTCGAGGGCCCGCCCGACATCGGACACGGCGCCGCGCACGAGCCCCGGCAGTCTGCGCACATCGGGGAGGAGGCCGCGCGAGGGCTCTGCCGGACGTGGCTTGCGCGCGGGCATGTCCATCGGGTCCAGGATCGCGGCGGCGAGCGTCAGCGCCCGCAGGCCGTCGGCCAGGGCGTGGTGGAACTTGAACAGCACGGCGAACGAGACGCCGTCCTCCCCGGGCAGCACATGCGCCTCCCACGGCGGGCGGCCGCGCTCCAGCGGGCGCTCCATGAGCCGGCCCGCCACCGCGTGGAAGTCCGGGGTCGGGGCGTGCAGCCGGACATGGTTGAGGGGGTCGAACTCCGGGTCGGTCTCGCGGGTGGCGCCTCCGAAGGAGAACGGCTGCCATACGTCCCGGATCCGCATCCGCAGCCCGGGCACGGCGGCGGCCCGGGAGGCGAGCAGGTCGGCGGCGTGGGCGCCGGCGGTGGGCGAGTGCGCGGCGAAGACGCCGAGTGCGCCCAGGTGCATCGGGTGCCGTTCGGACTCGATGTTCCAGAAAGCCAGGTCGAGAGGGGCGAGCGGATCAGAAGTCAAGGGCTTGCCTCACGTCGACGACGGATGAGCCAGCAGTCAATCGCCCCCAGGCGATTACGGTCAAGTACGATCAAGCTACGCACAGTTAACAGCAGATTAAGTCCGACCACCATGAAATGGGTGGGACACATGGGGCATCTGTGGTCACTTCACCGTGCGGGCCTCTCGCCTACGACCGCCCTCGACCGTCTACGTCACCCGCTGCCCCTTCCCGAGCGCGATCACCCCGCCCTTGGACACCGTGTACAGCTCCGCGTCCCGCTCCGGGTTGACGCCGATCGTCGCGCCCGGCGGCACCTCGACGTTCTTGTCGAGCACCGCTCCCCGCACGACCGCGCCGCGGCCTATCTTGACGTTGTCGTGAAGGATCGAGCCCTGCACCACGGCACCGGGGTCGACGAGCACGCCCGGGGACAGGACGGAGCGCGTGACCTGGCCGCGGATCAGGCAGCCGGCGCTGATGATGGACTCGCTCGCGATGCCCCCGGCGTTGAAGCGGGCCGGGGAGAGCTGGCCCGAGTGGGTGTAGATGGGCCAGCTGCGGTTGTAGAGGTTGAAGGCGGGGCGCTCGGCGATCAGGTCCATGTGGGCGTCGTAGTAGGCGTCGAGGGTGCCGACGTCACGCCAGTAGCCCTGGTCCCGGGTGGTTTCGCCGGGCACGTGGTTGGCGCTGAAGTCGTACAGGCACGCCTCGCCGCGGTCGGTCAGCTGGGGCAGGATCGAGCCGCCCATGTCGTGGACGGAGTTCAGGTCCTCGGCGTCGCGCTGGAGGGCCTCGATGAGGGTCTTGGTGGTGAAGATGTAGTTGCCCATCGAGGCGAAGACGCACTCCGGGTCGTCGGCCAGGCCGGGCGGATCGGCCGGCTTCTCCAGGAAGCGTTCCACCGTCTGGCCGTCCGAGCCCGGGGTGATCACGCCGAACTGCGACGACTCGGTGCGCGGGACGCGTATGCCGGCCACCGTCACGCCCGCGCCGCTGTCGATGTGCTGCGCGAGCATCTGCCGCGGGTCCATGCGGTACACGTGGTCGGCGCCGAACACCGCCACGTACTCGGGCCGTTCGTCGTCGATCAGGTTCAGCGACTGGAGGATCGCGTCCGCGCTGCCCAGGTACCAGCGCGGGCCGAGCCGCTGCTGGGCGGGGACCGGCGTGATGTAGTTGCCGAGCAGGCTCGACATGCGCCAGGTCGTGGTGATGTGTCGGTCCAGCGAGTGCGACTTGTACTGCGTCAGGACGCAGATGCGCAGGATGTCGCCGTTGACGAGGTTGGAGAGGACGAAGTCGACCAGGCGGTAGGTACCGCCGAAGGTGACCGCTGGTTTGGCCCGGTCCGCGGTGAGGGGCATCAGGCGCTTGCCTTCTCCGCCCGCCAGCACGATCCCGAGCACCGAAGGTCCACCACGACGCATTGGCCGCTCCCCTCACCCTGGTTGAAGCATGATTGCCCTTGAGCACGGCCCACTAAGCCTGTTTGAGGATCTCCCGGTAGAGCCGGACCGTACGCCCTGCGACCGCGTCCCAGCCGAACTCCCCCACCGCGCGCTCCCGTCCGGCCTCGCCCATGCGCTTGGCGGCCTCCGGATCGGCGAGGACGGAGTCGAGGGCGAGCGCCAGGTTCGCCTCGAAACCGTCGTCCGTGGACACGAGCAGACCGGTCTCGCCGTCCGCCACGACCTCCGGGATGCCGCCGACGCGCGAGGCCACGACAGCCGTGCCGCAGGCCATCGCCTCCAGGTTCACGATGCCGAGGGGCTCGTACACGGAGGGGCAGACGAAAACGGCCGCGTGTGTGAGGAGCTGGATCACGTCCGGGCGCGGCAGCATCTGCGGGATCCAGTGGACGCCCTCGCGGACGCTGCTCAGCTCCTGGAACAGGTCGCGGAACTCGCGGTCGATCTCCGGGGTGTCGGGGGCGCCCGCGCACAGCACGACCTGGGCGGCGGGGTCGATGTCCCGTACCGCGCGCAGCAGATGGGGCACGCCCTTCTGGCGGGTGATACGGCCGACGAACAGGAGGTACGGGCGGGCCGGGTCCAGGCCGACGCGGGTGAGGACGTCGGTGCCGTGGTCGGGCTGGTAGAGGGTGGTGTCGATGCCGTTGTGGATGACGTGCACCCGGGCCGGGTCCAGCGCCGGGTAGCTGGTGAGGATGTCCTCGCGCATGGCGCCCGATACGGCGATCACCGCGTCGGCGGCCTCGATCGCGGTGCGTTCGGCCCAGCTGGAGAGGGCGTATCCACCGCCGAGCTGCTCGGCCTTCCACGGGCGCAGGGGCTCCAGGGAGTGGGCGGTCATCACGTGCGGGATGCCGTGCAGGAGCTTGCCGAGGTGGCCGGCGAGGTTGGCGTACCAGGTGTGGGAGTGGACGAGCTCGCGGCCTTCGAGGGCGGCGGTCATGGCCAGGTCCGCGGAGAAGGTGCGCAGCGCGTCGTTGGCGGTGTCGAGCGCGGACCAGGGCCGGTGGCGTATCACGCCGTCCGTGCGGCCCTCGCCCCAGCAGTGCACGTCCAGGTCGACGAGGGCTCGCAACTCCCGGGCGAGGAACTCGACATGGACCCCCGCGCCGCCGTACACGTCGGGCGGGTACTCCCGGGTCAGTAGTCCCACTCGCACCCGGAACCCCCTGTCTCAGCGGCTGGTTCCCTCATGGTCACCCAGATGCGGCGCTCGCGGAAGACCGCTGCGGTTGCGGGTAGAAGGCGGCTGTGTGAAGCAGCAGTCTCCACAGACCCCGCCGCCGGGCACGCGGTAGTACAGACAGCAACTGTCGCGGCGGAAGGCGGTGCGATGTCGCGCCCCGTAAGGGGCGCGGGGAACTGCGCGACCAGCCCCGGCCCGCGGGTTCGTGGCCGTTCTTCCGTAAACATCAGTTGGCCGATTTTCGCAGGCCTCGGGGAGGGTCGGGAGTGGCCCGTGCGGTGCTCGATTCGTCCTTAGTACGAAGAAGCCGCCGAGCGGGCGGAGCGCGGCGAGATCGGGGTCGAGGTCCACGAGAGGAAGTAGTACCAAGTCGAGCCGGGGTGCCGACCAGAGGGTCTCCTGCGTCCGTCACCCGTCTGAGGGATGATGGAGGTGCTGTCGTACTCCATCGGCAGTAGGACTCAATGCGTGCTCAGGTACGACGACGGGAAGAACTTTTCCGGGCATCGTGTTGGCTATGGAAGCCGACCGTTCGCCGCGCCGGGTGCAAAGTGCCCGCTTCACGCAGAGGAGCAGTACATGAATGCCCTCGCGTTGTCCGTGCTGCTGTCGCTGGTCTCCGCCGTCGCGTATGCGGGCGGGGCGATCGTGCAGGAGCGCGTCGCGGTCTCCTCACCCGACCAGGAGTACGCACCTCTGCGCCGGCCGAGCTGGTGGGCGGCCGTGGCCCTCAACGGACTCGGTGGACTGCTGCACGTCGTGGCGCTCGCCTACGGGCCGCTGAGCCTGGTCCAGCCGCTGGGCGCGCTGACCATCGTGTTCGCGCTTCCCATGGCCGCGCTGTTCGTGGGCCGCAAGGCGGGCTCCACCGCCTGGCGGGGCGCGATCATGGCGACGGTGGGCCTCGCGGGTCTGCTCTCCCTGGTCGGCGCCTCCGACACCCGGTCGCTCGATTCGACCCAGCGGGTGCTCGTGGCCGTCGTCACCGCCGGCGCGGTCGTGGCGCTGATGATCGCGGGCCGGGCCGCACACCGCCACCCGGCGATGCGCAGCATGTTGCTCGCCACCGCGTCCGGCATAGCTTTCGGCATGTCCTCGGTCTTCACCAAGACCGTCGCGGTCGACTGGACCGGCGGCGTCTCGGCGTCCGACCTGCCGACCCTCGCGGTGATCGGCGTCCTGGCGACGGCCGGCATGCTCCTGTCGCAGGCGTCCTACCGCGGCGGCGGCCTCGCGGCCCCGCTGGCCACACTGACGGTCGTGAACCCGGTGGTGGCTGCCGCGGTCGGCATCACGATGTTCGGCGAAACCTTCCGCTACGGCACCCTGGGCACCGTTCTCGCCCTGGGCTGCGGAGTCGTGGCGGCCGGCGGCCTGATCCTGCTCACGACGGAGCGTCTTGGGCGCACCACCGGACCGGATGTGGTGGTGGCCGTTCCCGCGCCCGCCGAGGAACTGCTCCCCAGCCTCCCCGAGCAGCAGCCCCGACCGGTCGCCGCACGCCGGGAGAACACGCTCGTACCGGCTCAGGCGACGGCAGCCGCCACCCCGGAGCTGACAGTTGCCTCGGCCTCCCCCGTCCCGGACTTCGTGCCGGACGAGATGGCACCGTCCGTACCGGAGGCCGGGTACGAGGACAGCGAGCCTCCCGAACCCGGCCGTGAGGAGTCCGAGCGCTACCACATCGGCCCCGTCTACGGCGGCCCCTACGTCCCGATGCCCGTCCTGGACCGGCACCGCACGCGCGTCAAATCCTGACGCCGCCGGCCCGCAGATAGGCCACCGGGTCGACATCCGTACCGAAGCCGGGCCCCGTCCGCACCTCGAAGTGCAGATGCGGACCCGTGCTGTTGCCCGTGGACCCCGAGCGTCCGATGCGCTGGCCGCCGCCCACCGACTGCCCGCTCTTCACGGAGATCGCGGACAGATGGCCGTACTGGGTGTAGCGGCCGTCGGAGTGCCGGATCACCACCTGGTAGCCGAAGGAACCGCCCCAGCCGGCGCTGACGACCTTCCCGGCGCCGACCGCCTTCACGGACGTACCGGTGGGCACGGGGAAGTCGACTCCGGTGTGGTAGCCCTTCGACCAGGAGGAGCCCGACGCGTGGTAGGGCGTGCCCATGGAGGCGTTCACCGGGGCGACGAGGGAGTGGCTGGTCGTGGCCCGCTCGGCGGTGTCCAAGGAGGAGCTGTCCGATGAAGTACTGCCCGAAGAGGCCTTCTTCGTCGGGGACTTGGACGTGGTGGGGGTCGTCGTGGTCGACGTCGTGGTGGCGGCCTTGGCCCTCAGGTTCAGCCGCTGGCCCGGCAGGATCAGGTCGGGATCCGTGCCCACGGTCTTCCGGTTCGCCTCGTAGAGCCGCTGCCAGCCGCCCTTGACGCGCTGGGCGTCGGCGATCCCGGAGAGCGTGTCGCCGCGGACCACCGTGTACATCTCGGCGGTCCCCGCCCGGGACTGGGGCGTGGTCTGGGGCTGTACGTCGCTCACAGAGCTCTTGGGAGTCCGGGTCGAGGTGCCGGAGGGCTGGATGTCGGGGGTGTCGCCGCCCCGGGTCAGTCCGGCCCGCACCGAGCAGACCGGCCAGGCGCCCGGGCCCTGTCCGTCGAGGACCTTCTCCGCGATGGCGATCTGCTGGTCCTTGGTCGCGAGATCGGCCCGCTGGGCGTACTGCTTGCCGCCGTAGGCCTCCCACGTCGACTGGCTGAACTGGAGTCCGCCGTAATAGCCGTTGCCGGTGTTGATGCTCCAGTTGTTGGTCGACTCGCACGCGGCGACCTTGTTCCAGGTGTCCACGTCGGCCGCGTGGGCGCTGCCGCTGCCGATGAGCGGGAGGGCCATTCCGGCGCCGCCCGCCGTGACGGTGAGTGAGGCGCGGTTGATTCTGCTCGGCTGATACCGGCGGTGCTTGCCCCGTACGGCCATGAAGGAGCCCCCTCGACATGCGTCCGAAGGGCCAAAAGTAAGCGGCGCGAACAGGCCATGACAAGACCGCAATCAGCCGCTCCGTCACACCAAGTGGCGAGTAAGGCTCGCCGGTTGACGGGATCGGTCGCGTCCGTGCTGAGGTCCGGGCCCCCTCGCATGCGTACTCAGAACCGTCAGGTCCGGATGTGCGGTCGACGTACCGGCACGTCAGGATGGTCGAAGGGGCAATACTGGCGGGCACGACCGGCACCACCGATTACGGGATCCACACGGGATCTACGGGAACTTTTGGGAGCAGGCGGTATGAGCACTTCAGCCCAGATCGGCGTCACGGGTCTCGCGGTCATGGGCCGCAACCTCGCCCGCAACTTCGCGCGCAACGGCTATACGGTCGCGCTGCACAACCGGACGGCGGCGCGGACGCACGCCCTGGTCGAGGAGTTCGGGAGCGAGGGGAACTTCATCGCGGCCGAGACCGCCAAGGAGTTCGTGGCGGCGCTGGAACGGCCTCGGCGCCTGGTGATCATGGTCAAGGCGGGTGACCCCACCGACGCGGTGATCCAGGAGTTCGCCCCGCTCCTGGAGCCCGGCGACATGATCATCGACGGCGGCAACGCGCACTTCGCGGACACCCGACGCCGGGAACGCGACCTGCGCGAGCAGGGCATCCACTTCGTCGGCATGGGCGTCTCGGGCGGCGAGGAGGGCGCGCTGCACGGGCCGAGCATCATGCCGGGCGGCCCGAAGGAGTCGTACGACTCGCTCGGTCCGATGCTGGAGAAGATCTCCGCGAAGGCGGCGGACGGCGCGCCCTGTGTGACCCATGTCGGTCCCGACGGCGCCGGGCACTTCGTGAAGATGGTGCACAACGGCATCGAGTACGCCGACATGCAACTGATCGGTGAGGCCTACCAGTTGCTGCGCGATGTCGCCGGGTACTCCCCCGCGCGGATCGCGGAGATCTTCCGGACCTGGAACACGGGCCGGCTCGACTCCTACCTGATCGAGATCACGGCGGAGGTCCTGTCGCACGTGGACGCGGCGACGGGCAAGCCGTTCGTGGACGTCGTCGTCGACCAGGCGGAGCAGAAGGGCACGGGCCGCTGGACGGTCCAGATCGCCCTCGACCTCGGCGTCCCCGTCTCGGGCATCGCGGAGGCGGTCTTCGCCCGCTCCATCTCCGGCCACGCGGCGCTGCGCGAGGCCTCGCGGGGGCTGGCCGGGCCGACGGCCGCGCCGCTGGGCGAGGCGGAGGCGGCGGCCTTCGCGGACCGGGTGGAGCAGGCGCTGTACGCGTCGAAGATCGTGTCGTACACGCAGGGCTTCCACGAGATCGCCGCGGGCAGCGACGAGTACGGCTGGGACATCGACCTGGGGGCCGTCTCCTCCATCTGGCGCGGCGGCTGCATCATCCGCGCGGCCTTCCTGGACCGCATCCGGGCCGCGTACGACACTCGGGCCGACCTGCCGAGCCTGCTGTCGGACGAGACGTTCGCGCGGGAGATCGCGGCGGCCCAGGACGACTGGCGCGAGGTGCTGATCGCCGCGACCCGCCAGGGCGTCCCGACGCCCGGTTTCGCCGCAGCCCTCGCCTACTACGACGCCCTGCGCGCCGAGCGACTGCCCGCCGCGCTCACCCAGGGGCAGCGGGACTTCTTCGGCGCGCACACCTACCGGCGGACCGACCGGGAGGGGTCGTTCCACACGCTGTGGGGCGGCGACCGGTCGGAGGTCTCCGAGTAAGCAGCGTCGCCAGCAGGGAGTACGCAGCGGTGGGCGGCCTGTGCGGTCGCTCACCGCTCCCATGCCGCTCTCATGCCGCCGGGATGTCGAGCATCGTCGCCCCGGTCGGCGCCTCCTCCGTCAGTCCGCGCAGCAGCCTCTCCTTGACCGCCGTCAGCCGCTCGTCCGTCGTGTAGCCGCGGTGGCCCTCGATGGGCGGGAAGACCGGCTGCTCGGGGGTCCGCGCACGCAGGCCCGTCCCCTGGCCGCTCTCGGCGTCGTCGGGCCAGTGTTCGTCCACGCCGTCGACGTACACGCGACCGCCCATCGGGTCGGTGTCCCGCCACACGTTGCTCCACCCGTTGAGGCCCGCCGCACCGCCGGGGGCCAGCGCGTCGATCGAGGCGTCGCAGACGAACGCCGGGTAGTTGCGGGAGAAGTACATCCGCGCCGGGCAGCCGGTGGTCAGCAGGGCGATACGCCTGCGGTGTCCGGCGTCGAGCTGCCAGATCGCCGCGAGGACCAGGACCCCGCCCATCGAGTTGGCCCGGATCAGCACCCGCCGGTTCTCCGGCTCCAGCAACACCCGCAGCCGGTGGACGAGTTCGGGCACCGCGCGGACCGTCCAGGACGGCGGGGCGAAGGGGTGCACGGCGCGCGGCCAGAACGCGCCGAACGCCCAGGCCAGTCCGGCGTTCTGGCGCATCTCCGAGCGGATCGCCAGGGTGCGGAAGGCCAGCAGCATCAGCGCGGCGAGGCCCGCGAACAGCGGCAGGCTCATGGTCTCCAGCAACTTGGCCACGAGGTCCCACGCGTTGCGCAGGCCCGACGTGCGCACCGGGCGGACGTAGAACAGTCCGGCCACCACGACGACCATGACCGCCACGGTGCCCATGATCCAGCTCAACTGCCGAAGCAGATAGTCGTGCCGGCGCCGGGCGGCCCTCAGTTCGCTGTGGTGGCGTCGTTCGTCCGCGTCGTCGGGCTGATTCCGCAGCTCCTTGGTGAATCCGCGCACCAGCTCGGCGAGCCTGCCCAGCAGGCCGGACAACGAACGCGGCGGTCGCCGGTCCTCCGGACGCTCGGCTCCGCAGCGCGCCGTCTGCACGAACCAGACGAACGCGCAGATGAGAGCCCAGGCGACCGCGCCGAACACCAGCACCGGCGGCAGGGTCATGCCCATCACGTCCACGGGCCTGGGCAGTTCGGGCCGCCTGCCGTTCCGGGCGAGCCAGGCCCCCGCCCACAGCGAGAAGCCGGTGGTGTAGAGCCAGGCGACGAAGCAGGCGAGGACCGCCATGGCCGGCCCGGCCATGCCGAACAGCGCCATGCGGCGACGGGACTTGGGGCAGGGCAGCACCAGACAGGCCCCGGCCAGCATGCAGATGCCGAGCAGCTGAACCAGCAGCAGCGCGGTCGACTGCACCTGTATTCCGGGCAGTTCCGCGTCCGTCGTCCACGTCCGGTCGGGTACGACGCAGTACAGGACGGCGGCGGTGTTGACGACGACACAACCGAAGACGGCGAGTTTCGGGTAGCGGGTGGGCCAGATGGGAACGGCCTCCTTGCTCGCCAACTTCCGCCCGACCCACGGAAGACGGCGTGTGGCCCGGCGCAGCACGGTCATCGGCCAGGACCACTTGAGGCCGTAGAGCCAGGGTACGGAGGCCACGGTGATCACGGACATGGTCCCGATCACGGTGAACAGCACCCACCCGACCCACGCGGGGCCACCGCTCCCGTGCCCGTCCTGGGACAGCGGGGTCCAGGTGAGGAGTGCCGCGACGGTGAGCAGCCCGGCCCACACATGCTGGGCCGCTATCCCCGGGTCGCGGCGGTTGTACTCCCAGAACCCCGGCAGTTCCAGGTTGGGTGTGCCGGTGCGGGCCCGTTCCTCCTCGGCCCGGTCCGCCTCCTCCTCGGAGACGGTCTTGAGGACCGGCAGGTACTCCTGCTTGGTGTCGCGGGCCACCAATAACAGGACGAACACCACGAGGAACGGCACGATCGCCGCCACCACGAGCCCCGCTCCCGCGCCGGAGGCGTCCCAGGAGCGCAGGATTTTCACGGCCGGGTTCCCCGCGTCGCACACGTCCGCCCCGGCGTCCGGTGCGCACTGCCAGGCGTACTGGTCCATGGCCAGCTGCCCGACAGTGCCGACGACCAGGACGGTCAGGGAGAGGGCGAGCAGCCTCGCCCCGAACTCGTACATCCAGCCGGCCACGCGGCGCCCGCGGCCGTCCGCCTTGCTCGGGCGGTGCGGCTGCATCCAGGCGACGACGTTGACCAGCAGGAACGGCATCAGGAAGAGCCAGAGCGCGCGGGACGCCCCGCCGATGGTCAGCCGGGTCCAGTCGTAGACCTCGTGGTCCACCCCGAGCGTCTTGTCCAGATCGACACGGGTGCGGTAGAGCCCCGCCTTGTCGTCCCCGCTCTCCCTCCGGGTCACCATGGACCCCATCAGCAACTTGTCCCTGTCCACCGGGCCCAGTCCCGGCACCAGGAGTTCTACGACTTCCACTTTCGCGACGTCATCCATCGCGGGACCCCCGTCCCCCGTCAAACGCATCCCCTGTGGCCACATTGACAGGGACCGGGCGGTCACGCAATGGAGTTGGAGTACGAGAAAATCTCACCCTCTGTAGGGGAACCGGAGGGTGTCAGGTCAGCGGAGGCCCCGGCTCCGGGTTCGGTACCGGTTCCGGTCCCGGCGGGATCGGGGACGGGGAGGGTTCCGGGGTGGGGCGGGGGCCCGGGGTGGGGTGGGGGCCCGGGGTGGGATTCGGGCCCGGGGGCGGCGTCGGGCCCGGGGCGGGGGGCGGCTCCGGGGGGGCCGGGTCCGGGCCCGGGCCCGGGGTCGGCCCAGGAGGGACGGGGGTGGGGGTGGGGATCGGGTCGGTCATGATGTCCTCCAGCCAGTAGGTGCGTCGGCTCTGGACTCATCCCACGCCTACCCGGCCCCTGTGCCCCCACTCACCCACCGGCGTGAAGGACAAGGCCCAGGTGGACGCCGTATCGCACCTCGTCGAAGGGCTCAGAAACGCCCGGGATGCGCCACCAGCCACTCCTTCGCCGCCCGCAGCAGCTCGGGGTCGGCGACCGGAGCCTCCTCGGGGTGGCGCTCCGCCCACTTGACGACGTACGGGCACAGCGGGGCCACGGGGATTCCCTCGCGTCCGGCGATGGCGTACAGCTCGCGCGCCAGCGAGCCCGCGATGCCCTTCCCCTCGTGGGCCGGCTCCACGAGGGTGTGGACCGGGACCAGGGCGGGGGCCGGGGATTCGAGGACGAAGTACTCGATGTGGCCGACGACTTCGCCACCGCCGATGGCCTCCAGGCGGCCCGCCGCCCGGTCGTCGCGGATCTCGATGTCGCTCATGGGCACTCCTCGTCGGACGGTCAGACGGTGACGGCGTGCGGGCCGCGCTCCTGGTCCGAGCCCGGCACCGGTGCGGACGGGTCCGCGCCCAGGGCCACGATCCGGTTGTCGCGGTCCACGTGCACGACCCGGGGCACCCTCACCCGCGCCTCGGCGTCGGCCATTTGAGCGTAGCTGATGATGATCACCAGGTCGCCGGGGTGGACGAGATGGGCGGCGGCCCCGTTGATCCCGACGACGCCGCTGCCGCGTTCGCCCTCGATGACATAGGTCTCCAGACGGGCGCCGTTGGTGATGTCGACGATGTGGACCAGCTCGCCGGGCAGCAGGTCGGCGGCGTCGAGGAGTTCCGCGTCGATGGTCACCGATCCCACGTAGTGCAGGTCGGCCTGGGTGACGGTGGCGCGGTGGATCTTGGACTTGAACATGGTGCGCAGCATGGGGCGGCTCCCGGGGTCTCGGCTCCCTGCCCGCTGTCGCGGGTCAAGGGCGGGACCAGGGTACGGAAGGCGCCCCGGGGGCCGCACCGAGATCCGCGCCACAGGGCGGGGCGAGGGTGCTCAATGGAACTGCGGTACGTCCCGGCCGTACGGCTGTGGGCCGCCGAAGAGTTCCTCGGACACCACCCGCACCGCGTTGACGACCAGCGGGGCGACGAGTTCCAGGGGGGAGCGGCCGTCGCCGACGACCGAGATCGCGCCGATGGGGCCCTCGGGTCCGCGCAGGGCGAGGCCTACGCAGCCGAGGTCGGAGAAGCATTCGCCCCGGTCGATCGCGAGTCCGTTGCGGCGGCGTACGGCGCCGAGTTCCTGGTGGAGGACGTCGAGGCGGCCGATGCTGTGCGGGGTGCGGCGCTCGATCACCTGCTCGTAGCGCGCGTCGATCTCCTCCGGGCTGAGCCAGGCGAGCATGGCCTTGCCGAGCCCGGTGCAGTGCGCGACCGCCCGTCCGCCGACCCTGGAGGGGATGTCGACGGCCGCCCGGCCGCCCACCTTGTCGAGGTAGTAGATCTCGGGCCCGTCGAGCACGGCGAGGTGGACGACCATCTTCGTCCTGACGGCCAGGTCGAGGAGTTGGGGTGCGGCAGCGGCACGCAGTGCGCTGTGTCCTATCTCCCGCCCGCCCAGGCCCAGTGCCCTGGGTCCCAGCGTGTATCCGGCCACCGTGTGGTCGAGCCAGTCGAGCCGGACCAGTTGGTCGAGGATCCGATGGGTCGTCGAGCGCGGCAACCGGGTGCGGCGGGAGACCGTTTCGAGGGTGAGGTGGGTCTGCGGACGCTCGAAGAGGTCCATGATCCGCGTCACGCGCTCCATCATCGACGGAGGCAGTACCTGGTGCTCGACCTCGGGTCGCGGGCTCAGGCGAAGGGCAGACGTCATCGTCGGTGCCTCTCTGCTCAAACTGAAATCAATTCTAGTTCGGCGCCGGCGTCAACGTACCAACGCCTCAGGTCGCGGACCAAGAGTCGTGCACGGGTTAATTGAAACGGTCGGTCTACTGGCTCATGAACGAAGCCGCTCCCCGGGCGGCACTGCCCGGGGAGCGGCTTCGCGGTAAGGGTCGATCAGTTGTGGGTGAGGTCCAGGGCGATGTCCACGATCATGTCCTCCTGACCCCCGACCAGCCCGCGCCTGCCGACCTCCTGCAGGATGGTCCGCGCGTCGAGGCCGTACTGCCGGGCCGCCGTCTCGGCGTGGCGCAGGAAGCTGGAGTAGGCGCCGGCGTAGCCCAGGGTGAGGGTCTCCCGGTCGACGCGCACCGGCCGGTCCTGGAGCGGGCGGACCAGGTCCTCGGCGGCGTCCTGAAGGGCGAACAGATCGCAGTCGTGCTTCCAGCCCTGGAGGTTGGCGACGGCGATGAACGGCTCGATCGGGCAGTTCCCCGCGCCCGCGCCCTGTCCCGCGAGAGACGCGTCGACCCGGGTGACGCCCTCCTCCACCGCCACCACCGAGTTCGCCACCGAGAGGGAGAGGTTCTCGTGCGCGTGGATGCCGATCTGCGTCTCCGGGTCGAGCACGTCCCGGTAGGCGCGGATGCGGTCGCGTACCCCGTCCATGGTGAGCCGGCCTCCGGAGTCGGTGACGTACACGCAGTGCGCGCCGTACGACTCCATCAGCTTCGCCTGCTCGGCGAGGACCTCCGGGGGCGCCATGTGGGCCATCATCAGGAACCCCGAGACGTCCATGCCCAGTTCGCGGGCCGTGGAGATGTGCTGGGCCGAGACATCCGCCTCCGTGCAGTGGGTGGCGATGCGTACCGAGCGGACCCCAAGGGCGTAGGCCCGCTCGAGTTCGACGATCGTGCCGATGCCGGGCAGGAGGAGGGAGGTGAGGGTCGCGCGCTCGATGGCGTCCGCGGCTGCCTCGATCCACTCCCAGTCGGTGTTGCTGCCCGGCCCGTAGTTGAGGCTGCCGCCGGCCAGACCGTCGCCGTGGGCGACCTCGATCGCGTCCACGCCCGCCTCGTCGAGTGCCTTGGAGATCTTCGCCACGAACTCGGGTGTGATCCGGTGCCGGATGGCGTGCATGCCGTCCCGGAGGGTGACGTCCTGCACGTAGAGCCTGCGGGTGGCGGTCACTTGGTCACCTCGGAGGAGAATCGCTGGGCGATGCGCTCGGCGACACGCAGGGCGGCCGAGGTCATGATGTCGAGATTGCCGGCGTAGGCGGGCAGGTAGTGTGCGGCGCCCTCGACTTCGAGGAAGACGGAGACCTTGGTGGTCGCCTGTGAGACGTCGCCGTCGTCGGACAGCAGTGTGTGGACCGGGTCCCCGGCGGGGACCGGTGTGAACTGGACCTGCTGCTTGAGCCGGTAGCCGGGCACGTACTCGGCGACCGCGGCCACCATCTCCTCGACGGAGGCCCGGATCGCGTCGTGGTCCGCCTCGCCGATCAGGCAGTACACCGTGTCCCGCATGATGAGCGGCGGTTCGGCCGGGTTCAGGACGATGATCGCCTTGCCCCGCCGGGCGCCGCCCACCTTCTCGATCGCCCCGGACGTGGTCTCGGTGAACTCGTCGATGTTGGCCCTGGTACCGGGTCCGGCCGACTTGGACGCGATCGAGGCGACGATCTCGGCGTAGGGCACGGGGGTGACGCGGCTGACGGCGTGGACGATCGGGATCGTCGCCTGTCCTCCGCAGGTGACCATGTTGAGGTTGTCGACAGCGTTGTCGGCGGCGTTCAGATGCTCGTCCAGGTTCACCGGCGGCACGACGTAGGGGCCGATGGCCGCCGGAGTGAGGTCGACGAGGCGTTTGCCGTACGGGGCGAGGCGTTTGGCGTTCTCGACGTGCGCCTTCGCGGACGTGGCATCGAAGACGATGGCGATGTCGTCGAAGCCGTCCATGCGGATCAGGCCCTCCACGCCCTCGTGGGTGGTGGGAACCTTCAGGCGTGCGGCGCGCGCCAGTCCGTCCGAGTCCGGGTCGATGCCCACCATCGCGGCCATCTCCAGGGTGTCGGACAGCCGCAACACCTTGATCATCAGGTCGGTTCCGATGTTTCCGGAGCCGATCACGGCCACTTTGGTCTTCGTCATCCTTGGTCCTTAGATTGCATGGGGTCCTTGGGTGAGAACGTCGCGGTCACCGTGCCGAGGCCCGACATCTCGGCCCGTACGGTGACTCCTGGCGGGGTGGGGACGAGTGGACCCAGGGCGCCCGACAGCACCACCTGACCGGCGCGCAGCGGTTCGCCGAACTCGCGGGCGGTGCGGGCCAGCCACAGCAACGCCGCGAGGGGGTCGCCCAGGCAGGCGGCGCCGGTGCCTTCGGAGGCCGGCTCGCCGTCGGCGTACAGGCGCATCGTGACGTCCCGGGGTTCGAACTCCCCCAGTCCGACCCGGGTTTGGCCGAGGACGAACAGGCCGCTGGACGCGTTGTCGGCGACCGTGTCGGTGATCGCGATGTCCCAGTCGGCCACGCGGCTGTCCACGATCTCCAGCGCCGCAACGGCGTATCCGACGGCTGCCCTGACCCTCTCGATGTCGATGCCGTCGGCGTCGAGGTCCGAGGCGAGGACGAACGCGATCTCCGCCTCGACCTTGGGCTGGAGCAGGCGCTCGCTGGGCACTTCCGGCAGTTCGGTGACGTCCATGTCGTCGAGCAGCACCCCGAAGTCGGGCCGGTCGACGCCGACTTGCTTCTGCACGGACGGGGAGGTCAGCCCGATCTTGCGGCCGACGACCCGTGCCCCGCCGGCGATCCGGTCGGCCACGATCCGTTGCTGGACGGCGTAGGCGAGGCTGATGTCGGTCGGGCCGAGCAGGTCCCGCACGGGCGCGCACGGCCGCCGGTCGCGTGCGGCCCGGGCGAGTCGTGCGGCCGCCTCGGCCACGGCCGTTTCACGGTTCGCGACGGCTGTCGGTTCCCATACGTCTGTCATTCGCATCCTCAACTCGTGATGCCCTCCAGCCTGATCGTCGGCGGCGGCCCGGACCTGCAGCCGTTCCGCTCACCGGGACTGGGACGCCTGGTCTCGGTGAGCGAGATGTCCGGCCGGTGGCCGTGCGGTGGCTCGTTACCGTCGTCGGCGACTTGCCGGTCGGTTGAGGAGGGCGTGATGACCATCAACGAGGATGCCTACGACGTCATCGTCGTGGGGTCGGGCGGAGGCCTGGTCGGGGCCTACGTGGCGGCGTCGCGTGGCTTGCGCACGCTCGTCATCGAGAAGACGGACCGCGTGGGCGGCACGACCGCCTACTCCGGTGCCGGGCTGTGGTTTCCGGGCTCCGCGCCCATGCGCCGGGCCGGACTCGACGAGAGCGTCGAGGACGCCAGGACGTACCTGCGCAACACCGTCGACGACGACTCCCGGGAGCCACTCCAGGACGCCTATCTGCGGGCCGGCGCCCAGGTGATCGACGAGCTCGAAAAGAACCCGTGGTTCCAGTCGTTCGTGCACCTCCCGGTGCCGGACTACTATCCGTCGGTCGCCGGCTCATCCCCCTCGGGGCACACCATCTTCCCGCCGCAGGTCACCGTCGCCGAGCTCGGAGAACATGCTCCGCTGGTCCGCTCCTGCCTGCCCACCCAGCGGTGGGGCCACGAGGAGGGCCCGGTCCTCAGCGGAGGCCGCGCGTTGATCGGCAGGACTCTGGCGGCGTTCCTGGAGACGGGGCACGGTTCGCTCCACCTCAACACCGCGCTGGAGAGCCTCGTCGTCGAGGACGGCAGGGTCGTCGGCGTGGAGGCGGTGAGCGACGGCGAACGGGTCACGTTCCGTGCCACCGGCGGTGTGGTCCTCGCGGCCGGCGGCTTCGAGCGCAACCGCGAGCTGCGCGAGAAGTACCAGCCGGTGCCGGAACGCGGCAGCGAGTGGACCCACGGCGCCCCGGGCAACACGGGCGACGCGCTCCAGGCCGGCATCGCGATCGGTGCCGCCACCGACCTGCTCGACGCCGCCTGGTTCACGCCCGGACTCGTGTGGCCGGACGGTCTCCCGCTCTTCCACACGGGCACCCGGGGCGGGATCTGGGTCAACGCCGCGGGCGAACGCTTCGTCAACGAGACCCGTCCCTACGACCAGGCCGGGCGCGAGATCGTCCGCCTGCACGCGACCACAGGCGTCTCGCACATCCCCGCCCACTGGATCATCGACCAGCGCCAGCTCGACCGGGACAGCTTCGGCGGCCCCTACGACCAGCCGGTGCGGCCGGAGTGGTTCGAGTCGGGCGCCCTGAAGAAGGCCGACACCCTTGAGGAACTGGCCAAGCTGATCGACGTACCGCTGGAAGCCCTGCGCCAGACCATCGAGGAGTTCAACGGCTACGCGCGGACCGGGGTCGACGAGAAGTTCCACCGCGGCGAGACACCCTGGGACCAGATGGCCCAGTACGTCCTGGGTTTCCCCGCCCTGCCCGAGCTGAACTACCCGGCACCGCCGGCCACGACCGACTGGCCCAACCCGCTGCTGCCCCCGCTCGACACCCCGCCGTACTACGTCGCGACCATCCTCCCGGCTGACATCGGCACCAAGGGCGGCCTGAAGATCGACGAGCACGCCCGGGTGCTGCGCCCGGACGGCGGTCCGATCGAGGGGCTCTACGCGGCCGGCAACACCGCGGCCGCGATGACGGGACGCGTGTACCCGGGTGCGGGCGCCCCCATCGGTTCGAGTGTCGCGTTCTCGTACCTGGCGGTGCTGGACATCGCGGGCGCGACGGACTGACCGGCCACACGCCAAGTGCCCGGGACACCAAGGGTGTTCCGGGCACTCGCATGACGTCCTGAGGCGCTTACGGCGTGAGGAGCAGTCGCGCGGCGAGGCGCAGGTTGGCCTCTGCCTCCGCGTGGGAGATCTCCTCGGTGAGCATCGCCACGAACAGGCCCCACCAGCCGTAGATGAGCAGGCGCACCCTGCTTCGGTCGGTCTCCGAGGCCTCGCGGACACCGAGCAGGCGCAGGATGCTCTGTCCCAGGGCGCTGTCGACGATGTCCATGCGGGCAGGGACGACGCTGGCGTATTCGGTGAACGACGACAGTGCCACCGCCGAGGCGAGCAGGGGGCTGTCCAGCAGTTTGACGCTCAGCATGATGAGCATGTCCGCCACCTCGGCCGCCGCGTCCGCTTCCTCACCGACGTCGACGGTGATGTCGCGGCCACCGAGGAACTGCTCGATGTGCCATTCGAGGACGGCCATGAAGAGGTAGGGCTTGGACGGGAAGTAGCGGTACAGCGTGGCGATGGCCACGCCTGCCTCCTTGGCCACGTCGTGCATCTGCACGCTGGCCAGCCCCTCGCGCGCGCCCAGTTCGGAGGCGGCGCTCAGGATGCGGACGCGGCGGGCGATCTGGCCCCTCGACACGGGGGCGGCCGGTTGCCGTCCCTCAGCGGGTCTGGCCATGTCGCCCCCCATGTCGTCCGGTGCTCCCGTCGACGGTCAGGACGCCTCGGGGCGGGTCAGGAAGGCCAGCACCGCGCTCTCCCAGGCCGCCTTCTGTTCGATCATCGCCCAGTGTCCGCAGTCGGGCAGCACATGCAGTTCGGCCTTGGGAATTGTACGCATCGGCAGCAGCGCGCTCTCCAGCGGCGTGACCCGGTCGTCCCGGCCCCAGGTGAGCAGGGTGGGCGCGGTGATCTTGTGGAGCGCGGCCCACAGAGGCTGGTCGGAGTGCGCCTGCGCGGCCTGCATGGCGGCCATGGCCTGCCGGCCGTAGATGCGGCGGGACGCCTCCAGCGTCGCGGGCTCGGTCGCTGTCTGCCACCGCTCCTCGATCAGTTCCTCGGTGAGGAGGGCCGGGTCGTGGACCATCGACCTCAGCCATTGGACGAGGTTCTCCCGGGTCGGGTTCTCGGCGAACTCCACCAGCAGGTTGAGGCCCTCGCTGGGGCCCGGCGACAGGATGTTGCGGCCCACGCCGCCGATCGTGACGACCCTGCGGAACAGGTCCTTGTTGGCGACGGCGAGACCTACGGCGACGAAGCCGCCCATGGAGTTCCCGACGACGTCGACGCGGTCGAGTCCGAGGCCGTCGAGGAAGCGCAGGACGGCCTTCGGGGCGGCCATCATCGGGTTCTCGTCGGTGGGGTCGCTCACCCCGAAGCCGGGGAACTCCAGGGCGAGGCAGCGGAAGTGCTGGGCGAACACGGGGAGGTTAACCCGGTAGTTGCGCCAGCCGGTCACGCCCGGACCGGAGCCGTGCAACAGGAGCAGGGGCGGCCCGTCGCCCGCCTCGTGGTAGCGCAACGTGCCCTCGTCGGTGTGCAGTTCGCGCAGGGTGTCCTCAGCGGTGAGTTTCATGGCGGTGCGTGGCCTCCGGTCGAAGGGTGACAGGCGTCTGTCACCGTGCCACCGGGCCGCGGCGGGGCGCCGCTCTCCTCCCGATCAGTGGGACGGTCCCGTCCTCGGGCCCGCCGGGCTGATTAGCGTCGAGTGGCAAGGACTTGACCACGGTGATTGGAGAGCCCGATGGGTGTGCGCTCACTCGGCTACTTGAGGCTGGAGTCCAGTGACATCGAGAAGTGGAAGCAGTTCGGGGGCGATTTCCTCGGCCTGATGCCTGCCGGGGGCGGCGATCCGGAGTCCCTGTACTTCCGGATGGACGACTATCCGGCCCGTATCGTGGTCTCTCCCGGTTCCCAGACCGGAATGACCGCGCTGGGCTTCGAGGTCCTCGACGAGCGGGAACTCGCGAAGCTCGTCGCGGACGTGGAGAAGACCGGCATCAAGGTGACCGCCGGCACCGAGGCCGAGGCCGCGGAACGCAAGGTCACCGGCTTCGTCAAGTTCAACGACCCGGGCGGCAACCCGGTCGAGCTGTTCTACGGCACCGTCCTCGACCATGTGCCCGTCCACACGCCCCTGGTCTCGAAGTTCGTGACCGGCGACATGGGCTTCGGACACGCCATCGTCTCCGCCGAGGACGCGCGGGGCACCTTCGACTTCTACGTCAACGTCCTCGGCTTCATCGAGCGCAACACGATGCGCTCGCCGGGCGGCACGACCTGGTTCATGGGCTGCAACCCCCGTCACCACACCCTCGGCGTCACCCCGATGCCGGGTCCCGGGCGGCTGCTGCACTTCATGGTCGAGGGCGCGACGCTGGACGACGTGGGGCGCGCCCTGGACCGGGCCGCGAAGTACGAGGTCCCGATGATGCACACGCTCGGCAAGCACACCAACGACCACATGGTGTCGTTCTATGTGTGGTCGCCGGAGAACTACGCCGTCGAGTTCGGCTGGAACGGTCTCAAGGTTCCCGAGCCCGTGCCCGTCTACGAGATCACCGACGGCGCGTTCTGGGGCCACCACTTCACTCCGCCGCCGATGCCGGCGGGCTGAGCCGCCCCGACATGAGCCCCACGGTCGCGGGCCGTGGGGCTTCTCGCGTCACTCGACGGTGATGGCCCGTTCGGGGCAGGCCCGCTCACCGTCGCGGGCCGCCTGTTCGAGGCCGGGCGGCAGCTCGCCGTCGAGGGGCAGGGCGTAGCCGTCGTCGTCGAGCCGGAAGACTTCGGGCGCCGCCGCGGCACAGCGCGCGTGCCCGGAGCACAGGGCCGGGTCGATCGTGATCTTCATGGACGTCTCCGTTCTACGGCTTGTTCGTCGAGCCGGCGTCGACGGTGAACTGCAGGCCCGTGACATAGCGCGCCTCGTCCGAGGCGAGGAACAGGACGGCGTTCGAGACGTCGCGCGGCTCGACGTACGGGGCCAGGGGGTTCATCGCGGCGAGCGCGAACAGCGGCTCCCGCTCGGCGAGTTCCTCGATGGGCACGCCGACGGTGATGCCCGTGTCGCTGACGCCGGTGGGGTGGACGGTGTTCACCCGGATCCGGTGGGGGGCGAGTTCGTTGGAGAGCGCCTTCATCAGGCCGACCACGCCGTGCTTACTGGCCACATAGTGGGCGTACGGCACATGGCCGCGGATGCCGGCGGCCGAGCTGGTGATGATGACGGAGCCGCCCTGTCCGGCCTCGATCATCCCGGGGATCGCGGCCCGCGCCGTGTTCCAGGCGCCCTTGAGGTTGACGTCCATGACGACGTCCCAGGCCTCCTCGGACAGTTCCCAGGCGGCTCCGATACTCATCACGCCGGCGTTCGCCACCACCACGTCGAGCCGCCCGAACTCCTCTCGCGCCGCGTCGACGGCGACCCGGACCTCGGCCACCGAGCGGACGTCGGCCTGGACGGCGACGCAGCGCCGGCCCGTCGCCCGCACCAACTCGGCGGTCTCCTGGAGCTCTTCCTTCGACGCGAGCGCGTAGGGCAACTCGTCGCTGATGTCGTGGCACACGTCGGTGGCGACGATGTCCGCGCCCTCCTCCGCGAGCCGCACGGCATGGGAGCGGCCCTGCCCGCGAGCCGCTCCCGTGACGAGTGCCACCTTGCCTTCCACACGCCCCATGCCAACTCCGGTTCGTTCAGCGGACATTCAGATCCTCGGCGGCCTCGCGAAGGGCCCGCAGCCGCGTGACGAGCAGCTCGCGCTCGGCCTCGTCGTCGGTCCCGAGCTCGGCGAGCCGTCCGGCCGTGTCGGCGATCTCCTCCTGGAGCCGGCCGTAGGCCTCGTCGCGGGTCAGCAGGTCGAGGTCGGTCCAGTCGGACCGCTCGGACTCCGGGCGCCCGCTCATGCGGGGAGGTTGTAGAGGCGGCGGGTGTTCAGTTCCACGATCTGGTGCACCTCGTCGTCCGGTACGTCGGCGAGGACCTCGGCGGCGTAGGCGCGGCTCTTGGGCCAGTACGAGTCGGAGTGCGGGTAGTCGCACTCCCAGGTGATCTTGTCGATGCCGATGTGGTGGCGTACCTCCACGCCGAACCGGTCGTCGATGAAGCAGCCGTGGATGTGCCGGTGGAACAGCTCCGAGGGCCGCACGCTCTGGTTGACGTTCTGGTAGAAGCGGTGCCGTTCCCAGGTTCCGTCGATCCGCTCCAGCAGATAGGGAATCCAGCCGATCCCGCCCTCGGACAGCCCCACCTTGAGGTCGGGGTGCTTGTGGAACACCGGGGAGAACAGCAGGTCGGCGGTGGCGTACATCGAGTTGCAGCCGAACAGGGCGATGGTGACCGCGAACGGTGCCTCCGGGGCGGTCTTCGGTGCCGAGCCGGAGGTGCCGAAGTGCAGGCACAGGGGCATGCCGGTCTCCTCGGCCGCCGTGAACACCGGGTCCCAGTGGTCGGTGTGGAAGGAGGGCAGGCCCAGCGGGGCCGGGTTCTCCGGGAACGAGATCGCCTTGGCGCCCTTGGCCGCCGTACGCCGGATCTCGGCCGCGCAGGCCTCCACGTCCCACAGCGGCAGGATGATCAGCGGGATGAGCCGGCCGGGGGCGGTGGCGCACCACTCGTCGAGCACGAAGTCGTTCCACGCCCGCACGCACAGCAGGGCGAGTTCGCGGTCCTTGCCGTCCAGGAACACCGTGCCGGCGAAGCGCGGGAAGGACGGGAAGCACAGGGCGCCCCACACGCCGTCCAGGTCCATGTCGCGCAGCCGGGCCTTCGGGTCGTAGCAGCCCGGGATCATCTCGTCGTAGCGCGTGGGTTCGAGGCCGAACTCCTCGGGTGACTTGCCCGCCACGGCGTTCAGGCCGATGTACGGGTAGATGCGGCCCTCGTAGTCCCAGACCTCCGCCGGTGCCGCGCCCTCGCCGCGTGGCTGTTCCACGATCCGTGGTCCCACGTCCCGGTATTTGGCCGGCAGACGGTCCGCCCACAGGCGAGCGGGCTCTATCAGGTGGTCGTCGGTCGACAGCAACTTCATCCATGGCTGCAATGGCATCGATGCGCTCCCTCGATCTCATGAACTCTCTAGCACCGGCCGAATTGTGTGCACTGATCGCGTCCCACTGAGCGGAAACCGACCACCGGCTCCCGGACTTCACACCGATCATGGATCGCGAGCAGCCTCATCGGACACTATTCAGGCTACTCTTTTATCTCCGGCGGAAGGAGCCCCACGATGGGTCGAGTGCAGGACAAAGTCGTCTTCATCACCGGAGCCGCACGCGGACAGGGTCGCGCGCACGCGCTCCGGCTCGCCGCGGAGGGCGCCGACATCATCGCCGTCGACCTGTGCGAGGACATCGCCACCAACGCGTATCCGCTGGCCACCCAGGACGACCTGGACGAGACCGTGCGGCAGGTCGAGAAGCTGGGGCGGCGCATCGTGGCGCGCAAGGCCGACGTACGCGATCCGGCCGCGGTCAAGGCGGCCGTGGCCGACGGGGTGGCCGAGTTCGGGCGGCTCGACGCCGTCGTCGCGCAGGCCGGTATCGCCCCGCTGGGGCCCCGGCAGGGCATCCAGGCCTTCATCGACGCCGTCACCGTCGACTTCAACGGTGTCGTCCACGCCGTCGAGGCCGCGCTGCCGCATCTGCCCGACGGGGGCTCGATCGTGGCGACCGGGTCCATCGCGGCCCTGACCCCGGCGAGCGTCGACAATCCGGCCAACGGCCCCGGAGGGCTCGGCTACTCCTTCGCCAAGCGTCAAGTCGCCGCTTTCGTCCACGACTTGGCGACCGTGCTGCTGTCCCGGCGGATCCGGGTCAACGCGCTGCACCCCACCAACGTCAACACGGACATGCTCAACAGCGACATCATGTACCGGTCGTTCAGGCCCGACCTCGACAACCCGACCCGTGAGGACGCCCTGGTCTCGTTCCCCGCGACGACCGGTATGGGAATTCCCTACGTCGAGCCCGAGGACGTCTCCGACATGGTGCTCTTCCTCGTCTCCGACGAGTCCCGTTATGTCACCGGCATGCAGATGCGGGTCGACGCCGGCGGATACGTCAAAAAGCGGCCCCAACTGCCCACGTTCTGACAGTACTTACTGGCCTCCGCCGGTCATTTCCAGGACCACCTTGCCGGTCGTACGGCGTTCGGCCACGTCTGTCAGGGCGGTCGCGACCTCGGCGAGGGCGTGGACGCGGGAGACCAGCGGGCGCATTCCGTCCCGGACCATCCGGGCGAGCGCCCGGTCGGCGGCGGCCACGGCGTCCGGGGCGTACTGGCGGACGGTGCGGATCTCGAAGCCCCGGACGACCAGGTCCTTGAGCAGCACCAGGTTCAGCGGGATCCTCGGGATCTTTCCGTCGGCGTACCCGACCGTGACGAACCGGCCGCCCCGCCGCAGCCCGCGCAGGGCGGCCTCCGCATGGTCGCCGCCCACAGGGTCGATCACGAGGTGGACGCCCTCGCCGCCGGTCAGTTCGCGCAGCCGGAGCTTCAGGTCCTCGCGGACGTAGTCGACGCCGCCCTCGGCTCCCAACTTGCGTGCTACGACAAGCCGTTCGGGGCTCGACGCGGCCGCGACCACGCGCATCCCCAGCCGGTTCGCGACGTCGACGGCCGCGGAGCCGACCCCGCCGGCGGCGCCGAGTACCGCGGCCCACTCCCCCGCCGTGGCCTGTCCGACGGTCACCAGGGAGTGGTAGGCGGTCGCGTAGGTCACGTGGAACGCGGCGGCGTGGACCATGTCGAGGCCGTCGGGGATCTGGCGCAGGCTCGCCACGGGTACCACGACCTGCTCGGCGAACGCTCCCGTGAGCACCGCGCCGGCGACGGGCGAGCCCACCGGAGGGCCGGACACGCCGGGGCCCAGGGTGGCGACGACTCCGGCGAACTCGCTGCCGGGCGTGAACGGCAGGGGCGCGGGGACCTGGTACTGGTTCGCCACGATCAGCACGTCCGGAAAGTTGACCGCCGCGGCGTGGACGCGGACCAGGACCTCTCCCGGGCCGGGGGCGGGGTCGTCGAGTTCGACGACCGAGAGTTCGCCGGGCGGTCCGTAGCGGGTGCAGCGTGCGGCCCTCATCGTGTCCTCTCCACGGTCGGCATCGCCGGGTCCCGGGGCAGACCCAGGACCTGCTCGGCGATCGTGTTGCGCTGGATCTCGGCGGTGCCCGCCCCGATCGTCGAGGCCCGGGTGCGCAGGAAACCCCAGACCCAGCGGCCGCGTTGGACGGCGTGCGGATCGCGTCGGCCGAGCATTCCGTACGGCCCGAGCAGCTCCACGGCGAACTCGTGCAGCTCCTGTTCGAACACCGCGATGAACAGGCGCGAGGTCGAGGACGCCGGTCCCGGTTCGCCCTTGGCCAGGATGTCGGCGATGGTCCGCATCCCGGTGAGCCGCATGATCGACACCCGTATCTCGAAGTCCGCGAGCCGGTCGCGGACCAGCGGATCCTTCGTCGCCCCGCGTTCGCGCGCCAGCTCGATCAGCTCGTCGAGGACGCGCCGGTACAGCGCGGCCTGGTTCATGGCGCCGGCGGCCCGTTCGTGCCCGAGGCTCGTGCGCACCAGCGGCCAGCCGCCGTTCTCCGCGCCGATCCGGTCGGCGACCGGGACCCGTACGTCGTCGAAGAAGATCTCGCAGAAGTGCGCGTCCCCGGTCAGGTCGCGCAGCGGCCGTACGGTGACTCCTGGGGCGTGTGCGTCGATCAGCAGATAGCTGATGCCGTCCTGGCGCGACTCGGGTGGTCCGGTGCGGACGAGGGTGAAGAGGACGTCGGCGATGTCGGCCGAACTGTTCCACACCTTCTGCCCGTTGACCACGTACTCCGTCCCCTCGCGACGCGCTGTCGTGCGCAGTGCGGGGAGGTCGGAACCTGCCTCCGGTTCGGAGTAGCCCTGCGCCCAGACCGTGTCGCCGCGCAGCATGGGGCGCAGGAAGCGCTCCTTCTGTTCCGCCGTGCCGTACGTGATGAGGGTGGGCGCGGCGATGCCGAGTCCGGTGCCGAGCGGTCCCGGCACCCGAGCGCGCGCGTACTCCTCCTGGTAGATCACCTGGCGGGCGAACGACAGGTCCATGCCGCCGTACGCGTGCGGCCAGCTCGGGCCGGCGTAGCCGCCGTCGTACAGCGTGGCCAGCCATTTCTTCTGCCAGGCGAGACGCTCGTCGGGATCCTTGGGGCGGCGGCCGGGGTGATGGTCCGTCAGGAAGGCGCGCAGGCGGGCGCGGAACTCCTCGTCGGTGCCGGAGGTCCTGGAGGTCCCGGGGTGCTCTGTCATCGCGGAGCCATGCGGATGGCCCCGTCGAGACGGATGGTCTGGCCGTTGAGGTAGGGGTTCTCCAGCATCTCCACGGCGAGGCGGGCGAAGTCGTCCGGGTCGCCCAGGCGTTTGGGGTGGGGCACGGAGGCGGCCAGGCCCTCGCGGATGTCCTCGCGGAGGCGGCCGAGCATGGGGGTGTCCATGATGCCGGGGGCGATGGTGTTCACCCGGATCTGCCAACTGGCCAGGTCGCGGGCGGCGACGAGGGTCATGCCGTGCACTCCGGCCTTGGCCGCGGTGTAGGAGGTCTGCCCGATCTGGCCGTCGAACGCGGCGACCGAGGCGGTGAGGACGACGGCGCCCCGGTCGCCGTCGAGAACGTCGTTGCCGGAGAGGCGGGCGGCGGCCAGGCGCAGCACGTTGTAGGTGCCGACCAGGTTGACCCGTATGACCTCGGCGAACGTGGCGAGTTCGCCCGGGTTGCGGTCGCGGTCGATGATCCGGGTGCGGTCGCCGCCGCGCCCCGCGCAGTGCACGACGAAGCGCAGGGCGCCGTGCTCCTGTGCCGCGTCGAGGGCGGCCGCGACCTCGGTCTCGTCGGTGACGTCCGTGACGACGAAGCGGGCGTTGTCGCCGAGGTCGGCGACGGCCTTGACGCCCTGTTCCTCGGAGATGTCGGCGAGGACGACCCGGCCGCCGCGGTCGATGATCCGCCGTGCGGTGGCGAGGCCGAGGCCGGAGGCGCCGCCGGTGACGAGCGCCGTAGAACCGTCGATGTTCACACCCAACTCCTCATGCTCACAGGCCCAGGGACTTGCTGATGATGGTCTTCATGACCTCGCTGGTGCCGCCGTAGATTCGGGTCACCCGGGCGTCGGCGTACAGCCGGGCGATCGGGGATTCGAGGATGTAGCCGTAGCCGCCGTGCAGCTGGAGGCAGCGGTCGACGACGCGGCCCTGCGTCTCGGTGCAGAACAGCTTGGTCTTCGCGGCGTCGACGGGGCTGAGTTCGCCGTCGACGAGTGCCCTGATCGCCGCGTCGAGCAGAGTCTGGGCGGCTTCCAACTCCGTTGCCATGGCGGCGAGTTCGAACTTGGTGTTCTGGAAATGGGCGACCGGCTTGCCGAACACGGTGCGGTCACGGACGTAGGTGACGGTCAGGTCGATCGCGGCGCGGGCCTGGGCGACGGCACCGACCGCGATGGCCAGCCGCTCCTGAGCCAGGTTGCGGCCGAGGTGGGTGAACGCGCCGCCTTCCTCCCCGAGGAGGTTGCCGACGGGGACGCGGACACCGGCGAAGGACAGTTCCACCGTGTCCTGGACGGCGAGACCGATCTTCTCCAGCTTGCGCCCGACGGTGTACCCGGGCATGCCCTTCTCCACGACCAGCAGGGACAGGCCGGCCCGTCGGTCGTCCGGGTCGGTGGCGGTGCGGGCGACGACGATCACCAGGTCGGCGTGGTGTCCGCCGGTGATGAAGGTCTTGGCGCCGTCGAGCACGTAGTGGTCGCCGTCGCGGACCGCTCGTGTCGTGACGCCGGCGAGGTCCGAGCCCGTGCCCGGTTCGCTCATCGCGATCGCGGTGTACAGCTCGCCCGAGGCCAGCCCCGGGAACCAGCGCGCCCGCTGCTCGGCGTTCGCGAGGCCCGTGAAGTACGGGACGACGATGTCGAGATGGGTGCGCAGTCCGCCGAGGGTCACTCCCGCGCGGGCGCACTCCTCCTGGATGACGGCGTTGAAGCGGTAGTCGTCCTGGCCGCCCCCGCCGTACTCCTCGGGGATGGCCGTGCCGATGATGCCGAGCTTGCCCAGTGCGGTGAACAGGTCACGCGGGACGAGGCCGACGCGCCGCCAGTCCTCGTACACCGGGAGCACTTCGCGGGTGAGGAAGTCCCGCACCAGAAGACGGAAGTCCTCGTGGGTCTCCTCGAACAGGGTCCGACGCATCGCGTCTCCTTCGACCTAGACCCTATTCAGTATACGTAATTACCCTTCCCGATCCAGAGGATCACGGAAACAGTCAGCGTGCGGGCAGTACGGAGTCAGTGCCACCAAGGAATGAGTGCATCCAAATGCCGTCGCATCCGGTGGCGGGCCACTCCGGCGTCTCCCTGCGCGATCGCGTCGAGGATGCGCTGGTGGACGTGCTGGACCTCGTCCGCCACCGTGTCGCCGGGGAGCTGCCGGTCATGGCCGGAAGCGTGCCTGCGGAACAGCTCGGTGATGATCGCGAGGAACAGCGACAGCACCGGGTTGTCGGCCAGTGCGGCCAGTTCGGTGTGGAACAGGTCGGCCTTGCGCGGGTCGTCGGCCGGTCCCTCCGTCGCCCAGTTGACGGCCTTGGCGAGACGCTCGGCGACCTCCGGGTCGCCCTCGGCGTAGCGGGCGGTCACCCGGGCGACGATGCCGAGTTCGACGGCGTTGCGGACGATCCGCAGGTCGTCGGCGGTGACGCCCTGGTACTCCAGGAACAGCGCCATCGTGTCGATGCTGGCCTGCGGCTCGGGTTCGGTGACGATCAGCCCGCCGCCGGGACCGCGGCGCATCCGGGCGACCGAGTGGTACTCCAACAGCCGTACCGCTTCACGCAGTACGGCCCTGCTGATCCCGTAACGCGCGAGCAGATCGGTCTCCGAACCGAGCACCATGCCGGTCTGCCAGCCGCGCGCGGCGATGTCGTCGTGGATCCGGGCGGCGACCACTTCGGCGAGCTTGGCCCGCGGGCCCTCGACCAGTTCGGGCTCGATCACGTTGCCCGCGATCCGCTGCCCGCGGCGCACCCGGTGCTTCTCGATCCAGGCGGCCACCGACTCCAGGTGCGCGGTCAGCTCCGTCTGGGCGCGCGCTCCGTCGTCGGCGATCACCGCGTCGACGACGGCCTGGTGAGCCGCGTGCGAGGTCTCCTTCGCCGCGTGCATCTCCGCCTTGGAGATCCGGCGGGAGGTGTGCGCGTACCGGGCGGTGAGGCGGGTGAGCACGTCGACGAACAGGTGCAGCACCGGGTTTCCCGACAACTGGCCGAGTACCGGATGCAGCGGGTCCTGCGCCTGGACCCCGGGGTCGTCCCAGCGCTCGAGTTCGGCGTCGAGCGTGGCGCGGAGGGTCGCGATCCCGTCCTCGGTGATCCGCTCCGCGGCCAGGCCGGCGGCGATGGGCTCCAGCAGGAGGCGGGCGTTCAGCAGGTCCGTGACGCTCGTGCCGACGTATTCGAGGTAGATCACCATCGCACGGGTCGCCGGGCCGGCGTCGGGGGCGCAAACGATCAGGCCGCCGTTCGGGCCGCGCCGCATCCTGGCGACCTGGTGGT
Source organism: Streptomyces sp. JLBG701 (assembly GCF_058544905.1). Lineage (NCBI taxonomy): Bacteria > Bacillati > Actinomycetota > Actinomycetes > Kitasatosporales > Streptomycetaceae > Streptomyces > Streptomyces sp. JLBG701. The sequence goes on along the minus strand of NZ_CM178588.1, from coordinate 10,078,771 downwards.
GCTCGACCAGCCGCACCGCCTCGCGCAGCACCGCCCGGCTCACCCCCAGCTGCTCCCGCAGGTCCACCTCGGAGCCCAGCGACTCGCCGACGGGCCAGCCCCGGCGGATCACGGTCGCCTCGATGCGTTGTGCGGTCTGCGCGGCCAGCTTGCCGACCGGGGTGCCGGTCTCGCCGTCGGCGGGCTCGCGGTCGACGGCAGTCGCCATGGGCCAACTCCTCTGGGGGATATTGCGGATCCCCAGTCTATTCACCACGGATACCAGACACTGGCAGACAGGCCAGCACCATGGTTAGAGTATCCTCATTTCGGACCGCCCGCATGACGACGCCTTATCACGACGCCTCATCAGGACGCTTCATGACGACAGGGAGCCGACAGCGATGCGACTGGAGTCCACGCCCGAGCTTGAGGCGTTCCGGAGGAAGGTGCGTGCCTTCGTCGCGGAGCACGCGCCCGGCGTCAAGGCCCATGCGGGCGTGCGCGCGCCCGAGCCCGAGCTGATGCCGGCGATCCGGGAGTGGACCGCGAAGCTGTACGAGGCGGGCTTCCTCGGGATCGACTGGCCGGCCGAATACGGCGGCCGGCCCGACGCGCATCCTCTCGAACCGTCCGTCGTCGCCGAGGAGATCGCCCACGCCCGCACCTGGCAGCCGGTCGGCGCGGCCTCGTTGGCCTCCGCTGCACTGATCGAGTTCGGCACCGAGGGGCAGCGGGCGCGCTTCCTGCCGCGTATCCGCACCGGTGACGACGTGTGGTGCCAGCTCTTCAGTGAACCGGAGGCGGGCAGTGACCTCGCGGCGCTGCGGACGCGGGCGCGGATTGAGGGCGAGGGGGACGACGCGGTGTTCGTCGTCGACGGGCAGAAGGTGTGGACGACCAACGGACAGCATGCCGACCTCGGTTATCTGCTCGCGCGCACCGATGCGGATGCCCCCAGGCACAAGGGGATCACGGCGTTCGCGCTGGACATGCGCAGTCCGGGGGTCGGCATCCGGCCGCTACGGGAGATCACCGGGACCACCGACTTCAACGAGGTGTTCCTCGACGGGGTCCGCATTCCCGCCGCGAATGTGATCGGGCGGGTGGACGACGGCTGGCGGGTTGCGATGAGCAGCCTGGGCCGCGAGCGCTCGGGCGTGGGCGCGCGGGGCGTCGAACTTCTTGCTGTCCTCGACGATTTGTTGCGGCTGGCCGAGGAGACGTCGATCGGCGGGCGGCCGGCGCTGGACGACTCCGCTACCCGGCAGGCGATCGGTGAGCTTGCCACGCGGGTGGAGGTGAACGCGGCGATGACCGGGCTTGCGCAGTCGCGGATGCTGCATCGGACGGAGGGGGCTGCTGACGCCATGTTGGGCAAGATCTTCTTCAGCGAGCTGAATCATGATCTGGTCGACTTCGGGGTGCGGTTGCAGGGGACGGACGGGTTGTTGGTCGAGGGGGATCAAGGGGCTGTGGCGGGGGGCTGGTGGCAGGATGCGCATCTGTATTCGCGGGCGTTCACGATCGCGGGCGGGGCGAACGAGGTCTTGCGTACGCAGATCGCTGAGCGGGGACTGGGATTGCCGCGTTAGGTCGTCGTTTGGCTGCTGCGCCGTCGTGGCTGGTCGCGCAGTTCCCCGCGCCCCTAGGTGGGTTGCACCTCGGCTGGTCTGATTCCTCAGGGCGCTTTCCTCAGCAGCATCGCCCCCGATGGCACTCCCCCGCCCGCGGTTACCACCGCCAACCGGGCGTTCTCCACTTGGCGCCCTTGCGCGTCGCCCCGCAACTGCAGCATCGCCTCGCGGACGAAGCCGTAGCCGTGCAGGCGGCCCGCCGAGAGTTGGCCTCCGTGTGGGTTCAGGGGTAGCTCGCCGTCCAGGGCGATCGTCTTGCCGCCGGCGATGAAGTCTGTCGCCTCGCCCGGGCCGCAGAAGCCCAGGCCCTCCAGCCAGGACAGGGCGTTGAAGGTGAAGCCGTCGTAGAGGAGGGCGACGTCTACGTCGGAGGGGGTGAGGTCGGTGCGGGTCCAGAGGTGGGCTGAGGGGCCGCGCGATTGCGGTAGGTGAGTCAGGGTGTCCTGGTCCCAGCTGAGGCGTTCGAGGACCGCCGTGCCGACCGATTCGACCAGGACGGGCGGGCGGGGGCGGTCGTACGCCGTCTCGATCGCGGAGACGACCACGGCCACCGCTCCGTCGCAGGGGACGTCGCAGTCGTAGAGGCCGAACGGGGTTGTGATCATGCGTGCGTCGAAGTAGTCGTCGAGGGTCATCGGGTCGCGGTGCAGCGCCTCCGGGTTGCGGGCCGCGCCCGCCCTCGCGGTGACGGCGATGGCACCTAGGGCCTCGCGGCCGACGCCGTAGCGGTGCAGGTAGTGGGAGGCGTTGCAGCCGATCCACTGGGCGGCCGACATGGCTCCGAAGGGGGCGCGGAACTCCAGCATGCCGGTGGCGCGGCCGCCGCCGGTCTGCCACTGGCCGGAGCGGACCAGGGCGCTGTGGGAGGACTCCCAGACCGTGCGGAAGCACAGCACGTGCCGGCACAGACCGGCGGCGACCGCGAGCATGCCGGCGGTGATCGAGCCGATCTGGCCGGGCACTTCGCGCGCGCCGTTGACCCAGGTGGGGCGGAGTTGCAGGGCCTCGGTCAGAGCGGTGATGCCGCCTTCGCTCATGCCGTCGGGGCTCGGTCCGGGGTAGGTGGACAGCCCGTCGATGTCGTCCGGGGTGAGCCCCGCGTCCGCCACTGCGGCCAGGCAGGCATCGGCCGTGAGCGAGAGAGGGTCGACCATGAGGCGTCTGCCCACGCGTGACTGGCCTACGCCGGTCAGCGCGACCCGGTCCTCGTATTTTCGCGGGGAGGCCATGGGGCGCAGTGCGGTGCGGATCTCGCGTTGCTCGGGCAGTGGTCCGGGGCCTTCGGCGGCCTCCTTCTCCGGGTCCGGCGCGAACAGGGGGACATACACCCCTTCGTCCGCAGTCGGCTCGAATCTCACCCTCACCCGCATCCCGACGCGCACCTCGTCCGGCTCGCAGCCCACGACGTTCGTCGTCAGGCGGGCTCCGTCGTCTTCGGCGAGCGCGACGACCGCCACGACGTACGGGGGAGGGAAAGTGGGCAGCCAGGTCTGGTGGTTGACGCTGAAGCCTACGACCACCGCCTTGCCGGAGACCGGCGCGAGCGCCACCTCGCGGCTGCGGCAGGAGGGGCACAGCGGCAGCGGCGGATGGAAGTACCGGCCGCAGTCGGCGCAGTGCGAGATCCGGAGTACGCCGTCGGCGCCGGAGCGCCAGAACTCGGCGCTGGCGAGGGTGGGTTGGGGCAGTGGGCGTACCACAGAGGTCATCGCTGCAGCAGTTCGATGATCGTGGCGTTGGCCGTGCCGCCGCCCTCGCACATCGTCTGAAGGCCGTAGCGCAGGTTCTCGCGCCGCATCTGGGCGAGCATCCGTGTCATCAGGATGGCTCCCGAGCCGCCGAGCGGATGGCCGACCGCGATGGCGCCGCCCAGCGGGTTCAGCCGCTCGGGGTCGGCGCCCGTTTCGGCCAGCCAGGCCAACGGCACTGGTGCGAAGGCCTCGTTGACCTCGTACACGCCGATGTCGTCGATGGTGAGTCCGGCCCTGCGCAGGGCCTTCTCGGTCGCCGGGATCGGGCCGGTGAGCATCACCACCGGGTCCGCGCCGCTGACCGCGCCCGAGTGGTAGCGGGCGATCGGGGTGAGACCGAGCTCGCCGGCCCGCTCCGGGGTCGTGATGAGCAGCGCGGCGGAACCATCCGATATCTGGGAGGAGTTGCCCGCGTGGATGACACCATCGTCCTTGAACGACGGCTTGAGTCGGGCCAGTGTCTCGGGTGACGTGCCGCGCCGCAGGCCTTCGTCCACGGTGAACTTCGTCCCCTCGACCTCGATCGGGACGACGTGGTCGTCGAAGACGCCCGAGTCGATCGCCGCGGCGGCCTTCGCGTGTGACTCGGAGGCGAACTCGTCGAGCCGCGTGCGGCTGAACCCCCAGCGTTCCGCGATGAGTTCGGCACCGGTGCCCTGGCTGAACTCGACTCCGCCGTAGCGGGCCAGGGCGGCGGGGCCGTACGGCTGTCCCGTGGTCCGGTGCGAGCCGAGCGGCACCCTGCTCATGGTCTCGACGCCGCCCGCGACCACGAGGTCGTACTGCCCGGCCATGACGGCGTGTGCGGCCTGGTCGACCGCCTGCTGGCTGGAGCCGCAGGCCCGGTTGACCGTGACGGCCGGGACGTGTTCGGGCCAGCCCGCGGCGAGCACGGCGAACCGGCCGACGTTGCTGGACTGGTCGCCGATCTGGGTGACGCAGCCCCAGACCACGTCGTCGACCGTGCCGGGGTCGATGCCGGTCCGCTCCACGAGCGCGGTCAGCACCTTCGCCGACAGATCCGCGGCGTGCACCGGGGCCAGCGTGCCGTTGCGCTTGCCGATCGGGGTGCGTACGGCGTCGACGATGACGGCCTCTCGCATGACAGCTCCTTCGTCAGATCGGTTCAGGTTGGTTCGTCTCGGCTCTTGCCGGTTCATGAGGTCGGTCGGGGAACTCCACTCCCCAGTCCCGGAACACCGCCCGGGTGTCGGCGCCGACGGGCGGTGCCGTGCGGCCGGGGCTCGACGGTGTCGCCGAGAAGCGGGGGGCGGCGGCCGGCTGGACCACTCCGTCGCGGGCGAACAGGCTGCCGCGCGCGGCCAGATGGGGGTGCGCGGCAGCTTCGGTGAGGCTCAGGACGGGGGCCACGCAGGCGTCGGTGCCCTCGAACAGTGCGGCCCACTCGTCGCGGGTGCGTTCCGCGAACCGTTTCGCCAGCAGCTCGCGCAGCTGCGGCCAGGCCGACCGGTCGTGCTGGCGTTCCGGGTCCACGCCGAGGTCGAGCAGCTCCACGAGGCTGCGGTAGAACTTGCGCTCCAGCGCGCCGACCGCCACATGCCGGCCGTCCCTGGTCTCGTACACGGCGTAGAACGGCCAGCCGCCGTCGAACCGGTTGACTCCCCGCTCGTCGCTCCAATCGCCGCGTCCGAGCTTGGCGAAGGTGCTCGCCAGGAGGTGGGCGGTGCCGTCGACGATGGCCGCGTCGACGACCTGGCCCTGCCCGGTGCGGCCGACGGCGTGCAGCGCGGCCAGGACACCGATCACCAGGTAGCAGCCGCCGCCTCCGAAGTCGCCGACGAGGTTGAGCGGTATCTGCGGGGGGCCGCCCGCGGCACCGACCGCGCCCAGTGCCCCGGTGAGGGCGATGTAGGTGATGTCGTGGCCCGCGGCGGCCGCCAGCGGTCCGCTCTGGCCCCAGCCGGTCATCCGGCCGTAGACCAGGCGGGGGTTGCGGGCCAGGCAGTCGTGAGGGCCGATGCCCAGGCGTTCGGTGACGCCCGGGCGGAATCCCTCGATCAGTACGTCGGCGCGCTCGACCAGGCTAAGGAGTGCGGCGGGCGCGGCCGGGTGCTTCAGGTCGAGCACCACCGATCGTTTCCCGCGGTTGAGGACGTCGGCGGGCCCGCCCGCGTCCGGCTCGCCCGAGCGCTCCGGCCGGTCCACGCGGACGACCTCCGCCCCGAGGTCGGCGAGCAGCATCCCGGCGAACGGTCCCGGGCCGATTCCGCCGAGCTCGACCACCCGGCAACCGGCCAGCGGCCCTGTCGCCGGCACCGTCAGCGTCCCTTCCAGACCGGTGCCCGCTTCTCGGCGAAGGCGGCGGCGCCCTCCCTCGCGTCCTCGGACTTGAACACGGGAGCGGCGATCTCGAACTGCCTCGTCCACCCCTCCGTCAGCGTCCAGTCCGTGGCGTGGCTCGCGATCTCCTTGGTCGCCGCGACGGCGAGGGGGCCGTTCGCCGCGATCGTCCCGGCGAGTTCCAGCGCTCCCTCCAGCGCGCCGCCCTCGTCCGTGAGCCGGTTGACCAGGCCGACCTCGGCCGCCCGTACGGCGCTGATCGGCTCCCCGGTCAGCAGCAGCTCCAGCGCCACGGCGTACGGGATCCGCCGGGGCAGTTGGAGTGCCGCGCCGGCGCGGGCGACCAGGGACCGTTTCACCTCGGGCACGCCGAGCCGCGCCGAGCGGGCGGCGACCACCAGGTCGCAGGCCAGCAGCAGTTCGAAGCCGCCCGCCAGGGCCCAGCCCTCGACCGCGGCGATCAGCGGCTTGCGCGGCGGCGTCATGCTGATCCCGCACAGCCCGCGCCCCTCGATCGCGGGCGACTCCCCCCGCAGCCACGCCTTGAGGTCCATCCCCGCCGAGAAGGTCCCGCCCGCCCCCGTGAGCACACCGACCCGCAACTCGTCGGATTCGTCGAGCTCGTCCACCGCCGCCGCCACTCCGGCGGCCACTCCGGCGTCCAGCGCGTTCTTCACCGCCGGCCGGTTGATCGTGATGACCTGGACCGCGCCTCGGCGCTCCACCAGCACCTCGTCCGACACCTGAACCTCCTTGTTTCGTACGGTCATTGGCCGGTCATTGGCCGGTCACGGCGAATCGGGCCAGTTCATGGGCGACCACGCCGTCCAGGTCCTCGGCGGGCGGCGCGGGCAGTTCGACGGCACGGTCCCGGGTCGGCAGGAGTACGACGGCCGTCCCGGGCGTGGTGACCTCACCCCGCTGGTTCTCGCAGCGCACCTCGATGTGCACCTCGTAGCGCCCGTTGACCTGCTCCTTGTCGACGACCGTGCCGCGCACCCAGGTGGTGTCGCCGTGGTAGTTGAACCTGCGGTGTTCGCAGCGGAGTTTCCACAGCCAGCCGTCGTCGCCGATCCAGTCGGTGAGCAGATGGCACAGCCAGGTCTCGCGCATGCCGCCGTAGTCGTACGGGTTCGGCAGCCCGAGTTCCTTCGCCCGCTCGGGCTCCCAGTGCAGGCGCTGCACGGTGTCGGGGACGTTGAGCGGATTGGGCGGGTAGAGCCCCGGGGCCTTGCGCCGGATCTTCGCTGCGATCCCGAACGCGCCGGGCGGGGTGAGCTGCATGCCCCAGCCGAGGTGCCAGACGACCACGTCCGTGGTGGTCAGGGGCCCCTTCACCCGGGGTTGCAGTTCGTCGCCGATCTCGACGTCCTCCCAGTAGCGCGGCTCGGCGCCGCGCCGGCTCTCGGCCGCGTAGGCCGCGTCGATCTCGGCGATTTGGTCGGCCGTATAAGGCTGTTGGGCGAGCTGTTCCTTGGCGCGCTTCTTCGAGGTGTGCCGTTCGGCGTTGATCCAGGTGCCCCGCCGCAGGGCGTGCATCTCGCCGCGCCCGTTGGCGTAGAGGTAGTCGCGGACGACGTGTGCGGTGCGCCCGCCGAAGCTGCTGCGCTTGAGCTGCACGCCCACCTGGGTCTGCAACACCCTGCAACGGTCGCCGAGTTGGAGGGGCCGCCACCACTCGAACTCCATCACCGCCTGGTAGGACCCCAGTCCGGCGAAGGGGTCGCCCTTGAGCAGCGCCTTGGTCTCCGAATCCGGCGTGGGCGCGGCGTCCTCCCCCATCGTGTAGAGGAAGGCGGGCGGGGCGACGAGGGTTCCCCAGCGGGTTTTCGCCGCGTACTCCGGGTCGCAGTACAGCGGGTTGTCGTCGCCGTAGCCGTACGCGAAGTGCCGTACGCCGTCCCAGGTCACCTCGTAGTTGTGGGGCGGGTTGCGCTGGGGCTGGGGGACGCCCAGGCGGCGGCGGGAGCGTTCGACCGCCTCGTCGGTCAGCATGCCGAACCCGTCGGCGGTCTTCTCCTGTGCACTGGTCATCGCGGTTCCTCCTTGACGGGCTCAGGCCTTGGCGCGTTCCGCGAGCCGGGCACGGACGAGGTCCAGCAGATCGACGCGGCTGACCTTTCCGGACGGGGTCCGGGGCAGTTCGTCGAGTACGACGATGTGCGCGGGCACCTCGTAGGGGGTGAGCCGGGTGCGGCACAACGCCTCAAGTCCGGCGGGGGTGGGCGGGGTTCGCCCCGGCACCGCTTCGACCGCCGCGACCGGCACCTCGCCGAGCCGCTGGTCCGGCAGCCCCGCCACCGCCGCCTCACGCACGGCGGCGTGGCTCTCCAGAACGCGTTTGACGGCCTCCGGCTGCACCTTGAAGCCGCCGCGGATGATGGCGTCGTCGGCACGCCCCTCGATCCACACGAACCGGTCGGCGTCCAGCCGGGCCAGGTCACTGGTCCGCACCCAGGCCCGGCCGCCCGGTGAGCTCTGCTCGGTGCGGACCTCAAGGCGGCCGGTCGCGTCGACGGGCAGTTCGTCGCCGTCCTCGCCGGTCACCCTCAACTCGACGCCGGGAAAAGCGCGTCCGGCACTGCCCGCCTTCAGCTCCCACCACTCCTCGTGCAGCGGCAGCGTCCAGCCGGCGACCGCTCCGGCGAATTCGGTGGCCCCGTAGGTCATCAGGACGGGGATGCCGTACGTGCGGAAGAACGCGTCGGCGAGTTCGGGCGGGCAGGGTGCGGTGCCGGAGGTGACGACCTGGAGGCTCGCCAACCGCTCCCGGGGCACGCCCGCGTCGAGTACGGCACGCAGGGCCGCCGGTACGAGGCTGGCCGCCCGCAGTTGGTGCCGCTGCACGGCGTCGACCCACGGTTCGACGGCGAACCTGGGCATGAGGAGCATGCGGCGCCCGGTGGCGAGACAGGCGAGCGCCCGCCACAGTCCGCCGATGTGCACGAGCGGAGTGGCCACGAGTGACGCCGAATTCGACAGCAGCCTGCGGGACTTGGGTGTCTGGCCGCCGGAGACGAGCGCCTGGTCGAGCTGGCCGATGCGCAGGTGTACGCGTTTCGGGGGGCCGGTGGTGCCGGAGGTGAGCATCTCCACGGCGACGCCCGGATTGGCCGGCGCCCGCGTGGGAGCGGCGCCGCCGGTGGGTCGTAGCGCGCCGTCCGCGCCCAGTTCCAGGGCGGCGCCGTGTGCGGTGACGGCGCCGAGCACGCCCTCACCCGCGAGGGCGCCGGCTCCGGAGACGACGACGGGCAGCTCGCAGTCGGCGATGTCGGCGGCGAGGCGTGCGGCGGGTTGCAGCGGGCTGAGCATCACCAGGCAGCGCCCGGAGGCGATCACCGCGGCGACGACGGCGACGTGCTCGGGCCTGTTCTCCAGGACGACACCGACGCGGGCGCCCGTGTGCAGGCCCGCCGTGTCGAGCACGTCGACGACACTCCGCGCGGTCTCCTGGACCTGCCCCCATGTCCACCAGTCCCCGTGGTGCTCGATCGCCTCGGCGTCGGCAGGCGCTTCGGCCAGCAGCCGGGTCAGGCGGTCGCGGATTCCCACGTGTTCAGCCTTTCGGAACGGCCGAGCACCGCTCGGCGACGACGGAGTCGGATCTCGCGGATCACGTCAGATTCCGACCAGGTCGGCCAGCCGCCCTCGGTGCAGCGCCGGGCTGCCGAAGAGCTGCTCGGACGACTTGGCGCGCTTGAGGTACAGGTGTGCGTCGTGCTCCCACGTGTAGCCGACGCCGCCGTGGATCTGGATGTTCTCCTTGGCCGCGTGGGTGAAGGCCTCCGCGCAGTACGCCCCGGCCAGCACGGCTGCCGCCGGGAGTTCGGCCGGTGCCTCGGCGGCCACGGACATCGCGTGGTAGGCCGCCGATCTGGCGGCCTCGACCACGACCAGCGTGTCGGCGCACTTGTGCTTCACCGCCTGGAACGACCCGATGGGTCGGCCGAACTGCGTCCGGATCTTCGCGTACTCCACCGCCGCGTCCAGACAGGCCTGTGCGCCGCCGACCTGCTCGGCGGCGAGCGCCACGACCGCGAGGTCGAGCACGGTGCGCAGAAATCCCGACGCGTCTCCGTACGGGCCGACCCGCACCGCGGGCGCGCCGTCGAGGTCGATCCGCGCGAGTCTCCGCGTCGGGTCGAGGGTCTCCAGTCGGGTACGGGTCACTCCGGATCCGGCCCCTTCCACGGCGAACAGTCCGGGTCCGGAGTCGGTGCGTGCCACGACGAGGAGCAGGTCGGCGCTGTCGCCGTCGACGACGAACATCTTGGTGCCCGACACCGTCCCGCGCGCGGCCTCCGTCGCGACGTCCTCCGGTCGCCAGGACCCGCTCTCCTCGGCGAGCGCCAGCGTGGCGGTCAGCGAACCGTCGGCGATCGCGGGCAGCCAGCGCGCCTTCGCCGTGTCGTCGCCGGAAGCCGCAAGGGCCTGTCCGGCGAGGGCCACGGTCGCGAAGTAGGGCGACGGCAGCAGGGACCGCCCCAGTTCCTCCGCTACGATCCCCAACTCGACGGGGCCGCCGCCGGACCCGCCGTACTCCTCGGGCAACGCCAGCCCGTGCAGGCCGAGTTGGACGGCCATCTGCCTCCACAGCTGCGGATCGTGGCCCTCGTCGGACTCCATCCAGCGGCGCACCGACGCACTCGGCGACTTGTCGGCCAGGAAGCGGCGCAGCGTCGAGCGGAGTTCCTCCTGCTCCTCGGTGAACGTCAGGCCCACGCCGGTGCCTTCGAGCGCAGGTAGACGTCGAAGTCCGGCATGCGGGCGCGGTCCACGATCTCGATCCGGATGCCCGACGGGGCCAGGTGGTAGGCGAAGATCGACGGGGTGCCGTCGACGATCGCACAGGCCTCCAGGGGGAACCCCGACTCCTCCAGCCGTTTCGACGTCGCCGGGACGTCGTCGCAGAAGTAGCCGAGGTGATGGGTCGCCATGCGCTCGGCCGCCGTCCACGGGGTGCCGGGGATCTCCTGTACGAGTTCGATGTGCGGGGCGTCCAGCGAGTACGCGAAGCGGAGGGGGAGCACGCGCTCGCCCTCCGCCAGGCGGACGGGCAGTTCGGCGGACATCGTCTCGGTCCAGCGGTGGCCGGCGACCTCGCTCATCCGGGTCTTCCACAGCTCGATGTCCGGGACGACGATTCCCGTGTGGAACAGGTCCGTCGCCGCGAGCGGAGGCGTCATGGCGTCGCTCACCATTCGAGCCGGAGCTGCTTGATGCCGTACATGTTGCCGTGCTGTTCGAGTTCCTGACCCGGGGTGATCCGGTATTCCGGGATCCGCCGGTGCCATTCCTCGACGGCCACGTTGAGTTCGAGGCGGGCGAGGTGCGAGCCGAGGCAGCGGTGCGGGCCCGAGCCGAACGCGATGTGGTTGGTGGTCGGCCGTTGCAGGTCGACCTCCAGCGGGTTCTCGAACCGTTCGGGGTCCCGGTTGGTGATCGCGAGCGGGAGCATCACCATCTCGCCCGCCTTGACCGGGCAGCCGCCTATCTCGACGTCCCGCGTCGCCTTGCGCGCCGGGACCACGAACGAGTAGACGCGGAGGATCTCCTCCACGGCCGTGGGGACGAGCGAGGGGTTGGCGACGATCGCCTTGCGCTGCTCGGGATGCGTCGCGAAGTGGTACAGCGCCCAGCCGATCGAGATGGGGACCGTGTCGAAGCCGGCCTGGAACAGCAGGATGCAGAACGCGTGCATGTCCCGGTCGCTGATCGGCTCGCCGTCGATCGTCCAGGTCATCGCGCGGGACAGCAGGTCGTCGCGGGGAGACTCGCGCCGCAGGGCGATCTGCTCCTCGAAGTAGTCCGACACGGCGTTCATGGCGGCCATCTGCCGCTTCGCCTCGGGGTCCTCGCCGTAGGACAGGTGCAGCAGATCGTGCACCCAGGCGAGGAACTGGGCGAGGTGCTCCTCGGGCAGGCCCATCAGCCGCATGAAGATCACGGTCGGGAAGCGGCGGGCGAACGCGTCGAGGACGTCGGCCGAGCCGCTGTCCCTCAGCTCGTCGATCAGGTCGACCGCGACCTGCCGCATCTCCGGTTCGCGGGCGGCGACGGTCTTCGGCGAGAAGGCGCTGCCCAGCAGGCGGCGCCACGCGGTGTGCTGGGGCGGGTCCAGCATCTCCGGGATCCACAGGAACCGCGGATTCGGCTCCAGCACCGTCACCGACGTGTTGGAGAACGTCCGCCAGTCCTGCAACGCCTGCTGCACCGCCTCGGCCTCCGTGACAACCCAGTAGCCGCGCGCGATGGTGCTGCGGAACCCGGAGTGGGTGCCGGCGATCTCGTCCCAGCGCCGCTGGTGGCTGAGCACCGGGCCGCCGAGGCGGTTGTCGAAGTGGTAGGCGGGCACGCCTTCGTGACTGCCGTCTGGTTCGAGCGTCGTGCTCATCGCGGCTCCTCTCGTCGCCCGGTTAGTCATGGGATGCGTCGTGGGACGCGTCGTGCGGTTCGTCGTACGGTCGTCACGTCGCCGCGCCTTCGATCTTCAGCGCGATGAGCTCGTCCTCGCCGAGGCCGAGCGACCGCAGGACCTCGTCGGTGTGTTCCGCGAACTGCGGTGCCCGGCTCAGGGCAACCGGCGTCTCGTCGAACTGGACGGGGCTGGCGACCAGTTCGCGGTCGACGCCGTCCGCGTCCACGACCGGCGCGATGAGACCGTTGGCGCGCAGCGAGGGGTCCTGGCCGACCTCCCACGCGTTCTGCACGGCGGCCCACTGCCCCTCTCCGCGGGAGAGGATGTCGACCCACTCCGTGTAGGGGCGCGACGCGATGAGGTCGGCGACGATCTGCGCGGCCGGTGCGGCGTTGGCCATCAGCTTCTCGGCGCTGTCGAAGCGTTCGTCGGCGCCCAGTTCCTCGCGGCCGGCGAGCTTGCAGAACTCGGCCCAGTAGCGGCCGGGTTGGAGCATCGAGAGTTCGATCCACCGTCCGTCCAAGGTGCGGTAGGCGCCGATGAGCGGGTTGGTGGCCGAGCCGTGGCGTGGCGGGACCTTCACCGGGAGGGGGCCGCCGGTCATCAGCGCGAGGTTGACCGTGAACTGCGTGGCCCAGGCGCCGACGCCGAGCAACGACACGTCCACGACGGACGGTTCGCCCGTGGTCGCGCGGGAGTAGAGGGCGGCGGCTATGCCACCGGCGATCGTCATGCCGCCCATCGAGTCGCCGTAGGCGCCGGCGGGCATGCGGGTCATCCGGTCGGCGCCGGGCTGGGTGACTCCCGCGGCGCTGCCGCCGCGCGCCCAGAAGGCCGTGCTGTCGTAGCCGCCCTTTCCGGCTTCCTCGCCGCGGGTGCCGAAGCCGCTGCCCCGCACGTAGATGATGTCGGGGTTGACCGCCCTTACGTCCTCGACGTCGATGCGCAGCTTCGCGCGGGCCTCGGGCAGGAAGTTGGTGAGGAACACGTCGCTCTGGCGGATCAGTTGGTCGAGGACCCGGCGTGCGGAGGGCTTCTCCAGGGCGAGTCCGACGCTGCGTTTCCCCCGGTTGGGCCCTTCCATGATCGGGAAGAACGACGACCCTTCGCTGGCGGCGTCGTAGCCGAGCACCCGGACCAACCCGCGCTGGGCGTCGCCCCGTTCGGCGTGCTCGATCTTGATCACGTCGGCGCCCCAGTCCGCGAGCACGGCGCCGGCCGCCGGGACGAAGGTGAACTGCGCGACTTCGAGAACGCGAACGCCCTCCATCGGCCTCTGCATCGACCAACTCCTCACACTCAATACGCCCTCACGCGCTCCGAGTATGGACCGATCCTCGCTAAAAAGTATACTGTTTTGCCGTCCCTCACCAACTCGTTCCGGAGAGCCGATGCTGGATTTCTCGATCGAACCCGAGTTCCAGGCCAAGCTGGACTGGGCGGCGGCCTTCGTACGGGAGGAGGTCGAACCACTCGACCTCCTCTTCCCGCACGGCGGCGATCCGTACGACACGCGCAACGAGAAGGCCCGCGCGATTCTCCGGCCACTGCAGGAACAGGTCCGGGCCCAGGGGCTGTGGGCCTGTCACCTCGGTGCCGAATTGGGCGGCCCTGGCTACGGCCAGGTGAAGCTCGCCCTTCTCAACGAGATCCTCGGCCGCTCCTACTGGGCCCCCACGGTCTTCGGCACCGCGGCCCCGGACACCGGAAACGCCGAGATCCTCGCCATGTTCGGCACCGACGAGCAGAAGGCCCGCTATCTGCGACCGCTGCTCGACGGCGACATCGTCTCCACCTTCTCGATGACGGAACCGCAGGCCGGGGCTGATCCGAAGGAATTCACCTGCCGCGCCCGGCGCGACGGGCAGGAGTGGGTGATCGACGGGGAGAAGTGGTTCTCCTCCAACGCCCGGTACGCGGAGTTCCTCATCGTCATGGCCGTCACCGACCCGGACGCACCGCCGCACGCCCGGATGTCGATGTTCATCGTGCCGTCCGAGACGCCCGGCATCGAGATCAAGCGCAACGTTGGCACGATGGACGAGCGCGACTCCCTCGACGAGGGCATCCACGCCTACATCCGCTACCACCAGGTGCGGGTCCCGCTCGACGCGATGCTCGGGGGCCCGGGTGAGGGCTTCAAGGTCGCCCAGGCCCGGCTCGGCGGCGGCCGGGTGCACCACGCCATGCGGACCGTGGGCAAGTGCACCCGCGCCTTCGACATGATGTGCGAGCGCGCACTGTCCCGCCGAACACAGGGCACTCTTCTCGCCGACAAGCAGGCCGTGCAGCAGTTCATCGCCGACTCCTGGCTGGAGTTGCAGCAGTTCCGGCTGCTCGTCCTGCACACCGCGTGGGTCATCGACACCCAGCCGCACGGCGCCGCCCGCACTCAGATCGCGATGTGCAAGGTGGCGACGGCCAAGGTGCTGCACGACGTCATCCAGCGCGCCCTGCATCTGCACGGCTCGCTCGGCACCACCAACGAACTCCCGCTCGCCAAGTGGTGGATGGCCGCGCCGAACCTCGCCCTCGCCGACGGCCCGACCGAGGTGCACCGCACCACGATCGCCAAGCAGCTGCTCAAGAACTACCGGCCGGCCGAAGGGCTGTTCCCCAGCGAGCACATCCCGCCGAAGCTGGAGGCGGCCCGCAAGCGGTACGCGCACATCATCGACGCCGACACGCCCGCCGGGCAGGTGGGCGCATGAGTGCCGGGCGTGACGCCAAGTCCATGGCTCCGGCCGACCTGTTCGACCTCTCCGGCAAGGTCGCGCTCGTCACCGGCGGCAGCCGGGGTCTGGGCCTGGAGATGGTGCGGGCCTTCGCCACGGCGGGCGCCGACGTGGTGATCACCAGCCGTAAGGCCGACGCGTGTGAGACGGTCGCCGCCGAGGTGCGGGGCCTGGGCCGGCGCGCGCTACCGGTCTCCGCTCACGTAGGTCACTGGGACGACCTTGGCCGGCTTGTCGACGCCGCCTACGACGAGTTCGGGAAGGTCGACATCCTGGTCAACAACGCCGGGATGTCTCCACTGGCTCCGTCGTCTGCCGAGACGAGCGAGGAGCTGTTCGACAAGGTGATCGGCGTCAACTTCAAGGGGCCCTTCCGGCTTGCCTCGCTGGTGGGGCAGCGGATGGCCGACGCCGACGGGGGCTCGATCATCAACGTCTCGTCGTCCGGGGCGCTGATGCCACAGCCGCGGTTCGGCCCGTACGCCGGTGCCAAGGCCGCGCTCAACGCGCTGACCACTGTGTTCGCCCTGGAGTTCGGTCCGAAGGTGCGGGTCAACACGATCTCGGCCGGGCCGTTCCTCACGGATATCTCCAAGGCGTGGGCGGAGGAGAAACGGCAGACCGCACGCAGCGCGATCGGGCGCCCGGGGCAGCCGGAGGAGATCATCAGTACGGCGCTGTATCTGGCGAGCGACGCGTCCAGCTATACGACGGGTGCGCTGATCCGAGTGGACGGTGGGCTGTACTAAGCGGGACTGCACCCCGCAAGGGGCGCGGGGAACTGCGCGACCAGCCCCCACCGGCCCGCAGGAAAACGAACTGCCTCAGCCGCTACGGCCGAGCAGTTCCGTTGCCTCGGCCAAGAGCACCGGCAGGGCGGGCCGCATGCGTTGGTGCATGTCGGTCAGGTGTCCCGCCTTTCGCCCGCGCTTGATCAGTAGGGCGGTCGCGGCGGACTCCTTGTACTTCGTCAGGGCCTCGAACCAGGGCAGGTCGCGCAGCGCTTCGCCCCGCGCCTCCTCATAGGCGTCGAGGAGTTCGGCCTTGGTGGGCATCCCGGTCGGTTCGTCCGACGGGGATGCCGGGTGCCGGGCCTCGTCGGTGAAGAAGGTCAGCCAAGTCATGTCGACCCTGGGGTCACCGAGCGACCAGATCTCCCAGTCGATGATCGCCGCCACGGAGTCCCCCGCACACAGCGTGTTGCCGAGCCGATAGTCACCGTGAGTAAAGACCGGCGTCATCCCGGAGGGCATCGTGGCGTGCAGCCGCTCCGCGACCGCCTCGTGGCCCGTCCGCAGGTCGTCGGGGACGGTCGTGAACGCCCGGGTCCAGCGGTCGATCTCGGCGCCGGGCGTGACGACCGGCTCCGCCGCCAGCGGGGTGCGCAGCGGATCGACCCGGTGCAGGTCGGCGAGCATCCGGGCCGCGTCGAGGGCGCGGGCACGGACCTGTCCGGCGGGCAGCGTGCCGCGCGGCACGAGCACCGGTTCCACGCACTCCCCGGGCACCAGTTCCATCGCCACGAAGGGCTGGATCGCCGGTGGCGAGCCCGCGTCGGAGAACAGCACCTTCGGCACCCGTACACCGGGTTTCCCCGAGAGGGCGGCCATGAGCCGGGCCTGCCGCAGCACGTCCCGGTTGCGGACCGGTGCCAGGCCGGGCGGGGCGACCTTGAGGACGACACGTTCGTAGCCGGCCGGGACACCCGACAGTACGGCCACGTACGTCAGGCTCGACGTCCCGCCGGTGAGCGGTTCGACGCTCTCCACCGTGGCCCCGGGGGTCCAGCCGCGGAGCACGGCGGACGTACGCTCCGTCAACTCCCGTACCAGCCCTGGACTGTTCGTGACGACGCTCATGTCCTCACCTCTGTGGGCCGGCGGCCGGACGGCGTTCGGCGGTCAGGGCCGCGACGATGTCGCGGCGGATGAGCTTGCCGGTCGGAGTGCGGGGCAGTTCGGTCCAGTACGTGATGTGGTCCGGGGTCTTCGAGCCGCGCAGGGTGCCGCGCACCGCGGCCCGCAGCGCCCCGGCGTCGGCCTGGGCACCGTCCCGGGGGACGACGACGGCCTCGATCCGCTGGCCCCACTCCTCGTCCGGGACGCCGACGACCACGGCGTCGAGCACGTCCGGGTGGCGCAGCAGGACGTCCTCGATCTCGGCGGGAGCGATGTTCTCCGCGCCGCGGATGATCGTGTCGTCGGCCCTGCCCTCGATGTAGAGGTAGCCGTCGGCGTCGAGGCGGCCCTGGTCGCGGGTGTGGAAGAAGCCCCGCTCGTCGACCGCGGAGCCCCCTCCCGCGTACTCGCCTGAGACCTGCTCGCCCCGCACCCAGATCTGTCCGGTCTCCCCCGCGCCGACGACCGCCCCGGACGGGTCCCGGACCTCCAACTCGATTCCGGGCAGCGGCAGTCCGGCCGAACCGAGCCGGCCCCGCACCCCGGGATCGTCGCTCGCGACGGCCTCCCGGTGCTCCCGCGGGCCCAGGACCGAGATCGTGGACGAGGTCTCCGTGAGCCCGTAGGCGTTGACGAAGTCGACGTGCGGCCACTCGCGCAGCGCGGTCTCGATCACCCGCACCGGCATTCTGGCCCCGCCGTAGGCGAGCGCGCGCAGCGAGGGCACCGACCGGTCGAGGCCGTGGGCGTCCATGATGCGGGCGAGCATCGTCGGCACCACCATCGCGTTGGTGATCCGCTGCTCCCGGACGAGGCCGAGCCAGCCCTCCGGGGTGAACTGGTCGAGGGTCACGGTGCGGCGTCCCGCGTACAGGTTCGTCAGTACGTTGGAGACGGCGGCGATGTGGTACGGCGGCACGCTCATCAGGGCGGCCTCGTCGGCGTCCGCTCCGGCGAACTCCACGGTGCCGAGGACGTACGACACCAGGTTGTGGTGACGCAGGACCACGCCCTTCGGTGCCGATGTCGTGCCGCTCGTGTAGATGAGCACGGCGGGGGCGTCGGTCTCGGGCGGCGCGTCGTCGCCGGTGCTCGCCGCGGCCTCCTCCAGCCACTCGGCCGGGCTCCGCACCGACAGCCCCGCGCGGCGCAGCGGATCATCCTGCTCGGGGTCCGCGATGCCCAGTGCGCGGGGGTGGTTGGCGAGCAGCGCGTCGAGTTGTTCGGCGCCCAGCCGGTAGTTGACCGGGACCAGCGGCACTCCGGCCCGGGCGGCGGCGAACTGCGCGACGGCGAAGGCGGGGCCGCCCGGCGCCAGGTACACGATCGCGTCGGCTCCGCTCGCGCGAACCGTCCGCGCCCCGCCGACGGACAGCTCACGCAGCCGCAGGGCGGTCAGCCCGTCCGCCGAGCGCCCGATCACCACCCGGTCGCCGAAACCCTCGGCGGCCATGTCCAGGAGCATCGATACGTTCATCGGCCGGCTCCCCGCCACTCAGTCCGAGGCCGGCAGCGGCTTGGCGCTCTTCACGGGCAGCGGGACGCCGTTCACCGCCAGGGTGCCGTCCCCCGCCTTCGTGCAGAGCAGCTCCACGCCGAGGTCCTCGTCCGCGTAGCGCTTGCCGAGGAGCGCGCCGCCCATCAACTCGGGGTCCGCGGTACCGGTGTTGGGGATCCCCCGGCCGTTGGCCTCGGCCATCGCCGCCCCGCCGCAGGTGATCTCCAGTTCGGCGTCAGGGCAGCGCACGACGATGACCGCCGTCGTATCCACCGTACTGGCGAGCATCTGCCCCACACGTGGCCTCATCGCAGCTTCCTCCGCGGATCCAGTTCCATTTCGGGC
This sequence comes from Streptomyces sp. JLBG701, assembly GCF_058544905.1. Lineage (NCBI taxonomy): Bacteria > Bacillati > Actinomycetota > Actinomycetes > Kitasatosporales > Streptomycetaceae > Streptomyces > Streptomyces sp. JLBG701. The sequence goes on along the minus strand of NZ_CM178588.1, from coordinate 10,060,209 downwards.
GCTCCAAGACCAGAAAAAAGTATACTACTTACCTCGATCACGTCGAGATGATGAACGGAGTTGCCGGATGGAACTCAAGACCGTCCTGTTCGAGGTGACCGACCACGTCGCCACCATCACCCTGAACCGCCCGCAGGCCATGAACAGCTTCAACCAGCAGATGCTGGACGACTTCTCCGTCATCTGGGACACGGTCAAGACCGACGACGAGGTGCACGTCGTCGTGTTGCGGGGCGCGGGCGAGCGGGCGTTCTGCACCGGCATGGACGTCAAGGAGGGGATCGACCGCCATCCCAACGTCTGGTCGCAGACCGACCCCGGGGAGTATCTGTCGCCGAAGCTGAACCAGGTGTGGAAACCCCTGGTGTGCGCGGTGCACGGCATGACCGCCGGTGGCGCCTTCTACTGGCTCAACGAGGCCGACATCGTCATCTGTTCGCAGGACACGACGTTCTTCGACCCGCATGTCAGCTTCGGCCTGACCGCGGCGCTCGAACCGATCGGGCTCGCCCGGCGCATCCCGCTCGGCGAGGCGCTGCGCATCGCGCTGCTCGGCCTGGACGAGCGCGTCTCCGCCGCCCGCGCCCTGCAGATCGGCCTGGTCAGCGAGGTGGTTCCGGGCGATCAACTGTGGGGCCGGGCCGACGAGATCGCCCGCATCATCGCCGCGAAGCCGGCCGCCGCGATCCAGGGCACCGTACGCGCGATCTGGGAGTCCCTCGACGCCACCCGCACCCAGGCCCTGCGCACCGGACTGTCCTACACGCAGCTCGGCAACCCGATCGGCAAGGCCGAGGTCGACCGCTCCACGGTGCCCCGTCGGCAGTGGACACTGCGCTGAGCCTCCCGTACGCTCCAATTCAGTATCCTTTTTTAGAGGGAGGCTCTCATGCGGTTCGGCATGCCCTGGCCAGGCCGGGACGTCGCACGGGAGGCTGAGGAAGCCGGTGCCGGTGCCTTCTGCGCCGGGGAGTTCGTCGACCACGACGCCTACCTCACCCTCGCCGAGATCGTCGCGGGCACCGAACACGCCCTGGCGGGGCCCGCCATCACCTACGCCTTCTCGCGCACCCCGTACGCACACGCCACCGCCATGCGCCAGCTGCACGCCCAGGCGCCGGGCCGCCTGTTCCTGGGGCTCGGCAGCGCCGCGTTCCGGATCAACCGCGACTGGCTGGGCGTACCCGCCGACCGCGCCGTGGAGCGGATCGCCGAGACGGTCGAGGCGGTGCGCGCCTGGCTGCACGCGGAGAACGGCGAGAAGGTCCAGCACTCCGGGGAGTTCTACTCGATCGACGCCGATGTCCGCGCCCCGGTGCTCGGCCGGCTCGACATCCCCGTCCTGCTCGCCGGATTCAACACCCGCATGGCCACCACCGCGGGCCGGGTCGCCGACGGGGTCATCGGACACGGCCTGTTCACCGCGTCCTGGTGGAACGACGTCGTACGGCCCTCCGTCGAGCGCGGCACCGCGGAAAGCGGCCGCACCGGCCGCCCCCTCGAACACGGCTGGATCATCACGGCGGTCGACGACGACGCCCCCGAACGCGCCGTCGCCGACGCCCGGCGCATGATCGCCTTCTACCTCACCGTGAAGACGTACGACCCGTTCGTCGCCCATCACGGCTGGCAGGAGCCGGTCGCACGACTGCGTGCCGCGTTCCGGGCCGGTGACACCGACGCGATGGCCGCCGCCGTCACCGACGAGATGCTCACCGAGATCGCCGTCTGCGGAACGAGCGCCGACGCGAAGGACATGCTCGCCCGTCGCACAGGCTCGATCCCGCGTGACGTCGGCTACTTCGCGCCCCCGAGCTTCCTGGTCAGCCGCAGGCGCCGCGCCGCCTACGCGCGAGCGAGCCTCGCTCTGGTCGACGCCGTGCCGGAGGAGTGACCGGGGGGCTGCGCGACTCCGGGCACCTGTCATTCCGTACTCTCAAATCCCGGAACGAGGCCGGGCCCCCGAGCGAGGACGCTCCGGGGCCCGGCCTTTGGTTCGTTCGGTCGCGCGTCAGGCGTTCTCGGTGACCGGCGCCAGCTTCTTGCTCTTGTCGAAGCCCACGACGTCGGCCAGGGTGCCGCCCAGGATGGCCGCCCGGTCCTCGTCGTTCACGCCCTCGAAGTTCTCGGCGATGCACTCTTCACTGCTGCGGAAGGTGCCCTCCGCGTGCGGGTAGTCGTTGCCCCATATGACCGTCGACAGGCCGGTGATGTGGCGTGCCTTGACGGCCGTCGGGTCGTCCGCGAACTGCACGTGGATCTGCCGCCGCACGTACTCGGTGGGCTTGAGCGGGTAGGGCCACTTGTCGTTGATCGCGAACAGCCGTCCCATGGAGGGCTGTTCCTTCGGGCCGCGGTTGTCGTCCCAGAAGCCGAGCCACCAGTCGGGGTCCTGGCCGGTGCCGGTCTTCCAGGCCTTGTCCATGTAGCCCATGAAGGAGACCAGCCAGCCGGCCGTGTACTCGATCAGGTTGAAGTGGAGGTCCGGGAAGCGCTCGCACACGCCGCCGCCGACGAGGCTGGCGATGATGCCCTGCGGACCGGCCACGGCCGACCCGACCGCGAAGCCCATGGTCCGTCCGGCCACCATGTCGTCGGTCAGGTTGCCCTTGCCCATGTTCATGGCCGTCATCAGGCCCCGGACGGTCATCGCCGTCTCGGACACCTCTTCCTTGACCTTCACTCCGCCGGTGGCCACGTGGATGAAGACCGGCAGCCCGTGCGCCTGGGCGGCCGCCCAGACCGGGTCGTACTCCCGCGCGTAGTACGGCAGCGGCGGGATCTCCGGGAGCAGGATCGCTCCGAGCCCCATCTTCGCGCACCGCTCGATCTCCGCCACGGCCTCGGGGACGTTCGTGAGCGGGATCGCGGCCGTCGGACGCAGCCGGTCCTTGTACGGGAGGTACCGCTCGACGAGGTAGTCGTTCCACACGCGGGCGTGCGCCATGGACAGCTCGTGGTCGTCCGTGAACAGGACGAACAGCGAGAGGTTGGGGAACATGACCGAGGCGTCGACGCCGTCGAAGTTCATGTCCCGGATGATGTGCTCCGGGTCGCCGTCCGGAGTCTCCCCGCCGGTCTGGCGGTACTTGGAGATGGTCCAGCCGTCGAACCCGATCGTGTGGAGCTTCTTGAACTCCGTGTGCCCGCCCGGAACGATCGGCTCGTCCAGAGTGAACTCCTCTTCCCAGAGGGCGCGTTCCCTCAGGTTCTTTGGGAGTCGAGTCTTGAACAGGTCGACGGGCTCGATTATGTGCGAGTCGCCGGAGACGACGAATTCCTTGAACACAGGCCGTACCTCACTTCGAACCTCGTTGTCCGCTGCAGAAACCCGGCACCTGGGTGGTGCTGCCGAAGTTACCTGTACCGATCGGTCTAGTCAATAACCTTCCCCCTTGCCTGCAATTCAGTACACTGAAATAAGGTCCTCGGGTGAGCGCGGCCGATCAGGAGACGACACATGACGACGGCGTATTCGTTCTCTTCACAGCTCTACATCGACGGGCGCCGGACCGACGGCACCTCGGACGCGCGGATCGTGGTGCGCAATCCGGCGACGGAGGAACCGATCGCGGAGGTTCCCCAGTCCTCGCTCACGGATGTGCACGGCGCGGTCGAAGCAGCGCGCAAGGCCTTCGACGAGGGACCGTGGCCACGGATGAGGCCCGCCGAGCGGGCCGCGGTGCTGCTGCGCATGGCCGAGGAGATGGAGCGCCGGCTGCCCGAACTGGTCGCGGTCAACATGGCCGAGGCGGGCTCGGTCCGCTCGCTGGCGGAGAGCCTGCAGACCCGCGTCCCGGTGGCGCATCTGCGCGACATGGCCGAGCGGGTGATGCCGACCTTCGGCTGGGAGCGCCCGATGGGGCCCACGATCGCGCCGGGCATCGGCATCTCCCAAGGGGTGGTGCGCCGCGAGCCGTTCGGAGTGTGCGCGCTGATCGCGGCCTACAACTTCCCGTTCTTCCTCAGCATGATGAAGGTGATCCCCGCTCTAGCGGCGGGCTGCACCGTCGTACTGAAGCCTGCACCCCAGACCCCCCTGGACTCCCTGCTGTTGGGCGACTTCGCCGATGCCGCCGGTCTGCCGCCGGGTGTGCTGAACGTCGTGACCGGTGATGTCGAGGCCGGCCGTGAGCTGACCACCCATCCCATGGTGGACCTCGTCAGTTTCACCGGCTCTGACACGGTCGGGCGCCTGGTCTACGCCCAGGCCGCGGCCTCCATGAAGAAGGTCGTCCTCGAACTGGGCGGAAAGTCGGCCAACATCGTCCGCGCCGACGGCGATCTCGACGGAGCCGTCCGTTCGGCGCTTGCGGGCATCATCACCCACGCCGGCCAGGGCTGTTCGCTGCTGACGCGCACGCTGGTGCACGAGTCCGTGCACGACGAGCTGGTCGCCCGGCTGATCGAGGGCCTCGCCGGGGTGCGGGTCGGCGACCCGGCCGACGCCTCCACCACCATGGGCCCGCTGATCAGCGAAGCCCAGCGGGACAAGGTCGAGAGGCTGATCGGCGTCGGCGAGAAGGAGGGGGCGCGCATCGTCCACGGCGGCGGACGCCCGAGCGGACTCGACAAGGGCTACTTCGTGGAACCCACGCTCTTCGTCGACGTCGACAACGCGATGAGCATCGCGCGCACGGAGTTCTTCGGCCCGGTCGGCGTCGTCATCCCCTTCCGCACCGACGAGGAGGCGGTGCGGCTCGCCAACGACAGTCCGTATGGCCTGGCCGGTGCGGTCTGGAGCGCCGACACCGTGGCCGCCCACCAGATGGCGTCCGGTATCCGGGCGGGCGGCGTGACGATCAACGGCGGCAGCGCCGGGGTCAATCCACGGGCCGCTTTCGGCGGGTACAAGCAGAGCGGGCTGGGCCGGGAATGGGGCGAGTTCGGGCTCGACGAGTACCTGCAGACCAAGACGCTCACCTGGGCGTCCCGTTGACCGGCGGGCCCAGGTGAGGGTCCTGGGCCCGCCGCTACGCAGTCAGGACCATGGCCGAGCCCATGCCGCCGCCCGCGCACATGGCCGCGACCGCCGCCCCTCCCCCGCGGCGCCGCAGCTCGTGCGCCAGGGTGACGATCATGCGCGTGCCGGTGGTCGCGACCGGGTGGCCGAGGCTGCACCCGCTGCCGAACGGATTGACCCGTGCCGGGTCGAGGCCCAGTTCGCGGGTGGTGGCCACGGCCACCGCGGCGAACGCCTCGTTGACCTCGAACAGGTCGACGTCGTCGATGCCGAGCCCGGCACGGTCGAGTGCCTTGCGGATAGCGGCGATCGGCGCCAGACCCGTCTCGACGGGATCGACGCCCACGCTCGCCCATGACCGTACCGTCGCGAGGGGTGCGATCCCGTGGGAGGCGGCGACGTCCGAACCCGCGACGACGACCGCCGCCGCGCCGTCGTTCACACCGCTGGAGTTCCCCGCAGTGATGGAGAAGCCCTCGATCTCGGGGTGCAGCACCTTCAGTGCCGCCAGCTTCTCGATGGTGCTGTCGCGCCGGGGATGCTCGTCGACGTCGAACACCGACACCGCGCCGCCGCGGTCGGTGACCTTCACGGGAACGATCTCGTCGATGAACCGGCCCTGATCGATCGCCCGGACGGCCCGCTCGTGGGAGCGCAGCGCCCAGGCGTCCATGTCCTGCCGGGTGAGGCCGGCCAGCCGGGCGGTGTTCCAGCCGACGAGCACCCCCATGTCGTCGTTGGGCGCCTCGGGTGTCGGGACGTGGGAGGGCGACATCCAGGGGTCCTGCCAGTCGTCGGTGCCCGGCATCCGCCGTCGGGAGACGGGCGCCGTCGACGACGACTGCGTCCCGCCGGCGATCACCACGCGGTCCATTCCCGCGCGTACGCTCCCGGCGGCGGTCGCCACGCTCGCCAGGCCGGAGGCGCAGTGCCTGTTGTGCGCCAGACCCGGAACGTGGGTCAGCCCCGCCTGGAGGGCCGCGTACCGGGCGATGTCCCCGCCACCGGCAAGGGATTCGCCGAGCACGACGTCGTCGATCGCCTCCGGGGGAAGCCCGCAGCGCTGTGCGGCCTCGCGGACGACGAGGGTGGCGAGGTCGAAAGCGCTGGTGTCCCGCAGGCTTCCCCTGCGGGCGGTCCCGATCGCGGTGCGGCAAGCGGACAGAAGAACGGCATCAACCATGTAATTCAGAGTACTTAACTCGGGCATGAGTCGAAAGGAGATCTGTAATACAGGGAGACCATCTCGACCATGCCAGCAAAAGAGGATACCTTGCTGTGGTGAACTTCGAGCTCAGTGAGGAGCAGGCCCTGCTGCGCGAGGCGTCGCGTGACCTGCTGGCGGACCGGGCCCCGATCGAGCACGTACGGGCGTGGATGGAGCGCGACGAGGATGTCGACCCCGAGGTGTGGCGGCTGACGGCCGACCTAGGCTGGCCCGGGCTGGCCCTCCCCGAGGAATACGGCGGTGCCGGTCAGGGAGTGGTCGAACTCGCGCTCGTCGCCGAGGAGATCGGGCGTGCGCTCGGGCGCGGTCCCTTCGCGCCCACGGCGATCGTCGGCCGGGCGCTCACCGTCGCGGGGTCGCCCGAGCTGAGGGCCGAGATCCTCCCCGCGCTCGCCGCCGGATCGGGCTGGGCCACCTGGGCGTTCGCCGAACCGCACGCGCCCTGGACCCTCGACGGCATCCACGCCACCGCCCGCGACGAGGGCGACGAGTTCGTCCTCGACGGGGTCAAGACGGCGGTCCAGGACGCCGACGGTGCCCGCTGGCTGCTCGTCACCGCGCTGCGGGACGGGGTCCCCACGTCGTTCCTCGTCGACCGCACCGCTCCCGGTGTCACCGTCCGCCGCCTCCAAGTCCTCGATCTCACCCGCTCGTTCCACGAGGTCCGGTTCGAAGGCGTACGAGTCCCCCGCGGCCGGTGCCTCGACGACGGACCCGACGCGATCCAGCGACTGCTCGACCACGCCTCGGTGCTGCGGTGCGCCGACGTGCTCGGGGTGATGGAGCGCCTGCTGGAACTCACCGTCGAACACGTGAAGACCCGCGTGCAGTTCGGGCGGCCGATCGGCACCTTCCAGGCCGTCAAGCACGCGTGCGCCGACATGGCACTGCTCGTGCACGGCACGCGTGCCGCCACCTACTACGCCGCGATGGCCGCCGACACCGGTGCCGACCAGGCCTCCCGGGCCGCCTGCGCCGCCGCCTCCCACGCCTCGGCCGCCGCGGGTGAGGTGGCGGGCCGCGCGCTGCAACTGCACGGCGGCATCGGCTTCACCTGGGAGCACGAACTCCACCTCGGTCTGCGCCGCGCCAGGGCCGACAGCGTGCTGTACGGCGACGCAGCCGTACACCGGGATCGGCTGTGCACGCTCCTGCGGCAGTCCCCCGCGTCCGCGTCAACGTCCGTCTGAACGAAGGGTCTTCGATGGAGATCAAGGGCAAGAAGGCCGTGGTGTTCGGCGGCGCCTCCGGTATGGGCCGGGCCGGCGCCGAGCTCCTCGCGGCCCGCGGTGCCGACGTCGTCGTACTCGATCGTCCGGAGTCGGCGGGTGCCGAGGTCGCCGCCGCGCTCGGCGGGAGCTTCCAGCCGGTCGACGTCACCGACTTCGAGGCGACGGAGCGTGCGCTGGCCGCCGCCGTCGACTCGCTGGGCGGGCTGCATGTCTCGATCACGACGGCGGGCGGCGGCACGGCGAAGCGGACGCTCGGCAAGGACGGTCCGCACGATCTCGACACCTTCCGCCGGGTGCTCGACCTCAACGCCGTCGCCACGTTCAACATCAGCAGGCTCGCGGCCGCGCACATGAGCCGCAACGAACCCGAGGAGCCCGACGGCGAACGCGGCGTCATCATCAACACCTCGTCGATCGCCGCCTTCGAGGGGCAGGTCGGTCAGGTCGCCTATGGCGCCGCCAAGGCCGCCATCGCCGGCATGTGCCTCACCATGGCCCGCGATCTCGGCTCGCTCGGCATCCGCGTCCTGGCCATCGCCCCGAGCCTGTTCGACACGGGCGCCGTCGAGAAGATCCCGGACGAGGTGCGGGCCGTGCTGGTCAAGGACGCCGCGTTCCCCAAGCGCCTGGGCCGCCCTGAGGAGTACGCCAAGCTCGCGCTCGCCATCGTCGACAACCCGATGCTGAACGGCCAGTGCCTGCGGCTGGACGCCGGTCAGCGGTTCGGCCCGAAGTAGCGCACACTAACGGGAGGATCCGCATGTCGGAAAGGGACAACGAGCTTCAGGGCAAGGTCGCGGTCATCACCGGGGGCGGCCGCGGCTTCGGTAAGGCGTTCGGCGCCGCGCTGTCGGCCGGCGGGGCACACGTCGTACTCGCCGACATCGACGGCGACGCGGCCAAGGCCGCCGCGGCCGAACTCACCGAAGGCGGGGCAAGCGCGACCGGAGCGGCCTGCGACGTCGCCGACGAGGCCGCCGTCGCCGCGGTGATCGACCAGGTCACCGAGGACCACGGCGGCCTGGACATCCTCGTCAACAACGCCGGCCTGCACGCCGCCTACAACCGGCCGTTCGCCGAACTCGGCCTGGAGAAGGTCCGGCGGGTGTTCGACGTCAACGTCATGGGCACCGTCATCTGCTCGCTCGCGGCACAGCAGGCCATGCGGGGTCGCCCCGGCGCCTCCATCGTCAACATCTCGTCGTCCGCGGCCTACGCGAACCGGTCGGTCTACGGCGTCTCCAAGCTCGCCGTGCGCGGCCTGACGGTGTCGTTCGCCCGCGAGTTCGCCGCCGACGGCATCCGGGTCAACGCGATCGCGCCGGGCCTGATCCTCACCGACACCGTGCGGGCCCAGCTGTCCGCCGGCGAGGCCGAACGCGTCGTGGGCGAGCAGATCCTCCCGCGAGCGGGCGAGGAACGGGACATCGTCGAGGCGCTGCTCTACCTGGTCTCGTCGAAGGCGTCCTTCGTCACGGGCGAGACGCTACGCGTGACGGGCGGCTTCGCGCTGTCGGTCTAGCGCCCAACACGCCTGCGGCCCCGCGACATCGGTCGCGGGGCCGCAGCCGTTCCGGCTGTCCTACACGGTCACCGGCTCGTTCTCCGGCTTCCCTGCCAGCTCCTTCTCCTCGTCCGTGATCGCCTTCAGCAGCACGTACGGTGTGGCGATCTTCCACAAGGCGTACGCGACCGAGGGGATGACGTTCGCGAGAAGTCCGTTCCAGGCGAGCGGCCCGGTCTGGTTGAGGAAGACGAAGGCGCCCGGGATGAGCGTCACTCCCAGCACGAGGCTGAGCCAGCCGTACCAGCGAGGGAAGAGCGGCTTCGCCCGGGTGTGGTCGATGAACGCGGCGTATCCGATCGACCAGACCTGGAGGACGAAGATGCAGGCGTTGCCCACGAACATGAGCCAGAAGGTGTCGACCATCGCGGTCAGGACGTCGACGGAGTGGGCCTCCGGTCGGTAGGCCGCGGCGGCGAGGATCGCGAGCGGGAAGAAGAACCCGAGCGGGGCCACCACACCCGTGGTGAGCTGGATCATGGACAGCAGCCCCCAGCCGCCCTCGACCCGGCGCAGCTGCATGCTCGTCACGACGACGTACGGGTACTCGAACGGGACGAGCAGAACCATCAGGGCGACACAGGTGAGGATCCCCGTGCGATGGTCCTGGAGAAAGGCGACGACGTCGTCGGGGCTCTCCGTCGGGCTCATCGGCGGAATGAGATGGCCCACGGAGTACGCGACGAGGAATCCCACGAAGAGGATGACGCCGCACCAGGCCGATATGCGTTGCAGTCTTATGTGGAGGTCCTTCTTCATCTACGGCTCCCCTTTGAGCTCGTTACCAACCGACAAGCCTGTCCAGCACGAGCGTGGAGCTCGCGAGATAGTCGCCGTACGCGCCCCTGAAGAAGAGCAGCGGGGTTTTCAGCGACTCGACGCGCAGTTCGTGAACCCGTCCGACGACCAGTAAGTGGTCGCCGATCTCGACGATCTGCTCCACCGTGCAGTCCACCCAGGCGACGACTCCGTCCAGGACGGGGTTGCCGAGGCCCGACGCCGTCCAGGTCGTGCCCTCGAACCGCTGCCGGGATCCGCCGGTCGCCATCTTGCGGGACAGGCGTTCCTGGTTGCCGGCGAGCGCGTTGGCGCAGAAGCGTCCGGCGGCCCGGATCTGCCGCAGCGTCGTGGAGGAGCTGTCCACGAGGAACGACACCAGCGGCGGGTCCAGGGACACGGACGCGAAGGTCCCGACGACCAGTCCGTGCGGCCGCTGTTCGGCGTCCGTGGTGGTGACGGCGACCACGCTCGTGGGGAAGTGGCCCAGTACGTCGCGGAATTGCCGCCCGTCGATCTCGCTCATCGAGCCTCCACCTCGCCCCTCGACCGTTCTTGACATCACGTCAGATCAGCACGCGCATCGACTCGGGCAGCTCAAGCCCCATCTGGGCCAGGGCGTTGGCGTGATAGGCCGTGCCGGGGACGTGGATCATGTGCTGGAGGCCCACGTGCGCGTCCCGCCAGTACCGCTGGATCGGGTTGCCGCGCCGGATCGCGTTCCCGCCGGACCGCGTGAAGATCTGGTCCACGGCGGAGACGGCCCGCCACGCGCAGCGCACCTGGTTGCGCCGGATGTCCGCCCGGTCCTCGATGGTGACGGACTTCCCGGACTCGATCTTGTCGTACAACCGGCTGATGCCGTCGATGAGTTGCACCCGGGAGGCGGCGATCTCCGCAGCGGCCTCCCCGGCGGCGTACAGCACATACGGATCGTCGCGCACCTGGACGCCGGTGACGGCGACGCGGTCGCGCTGCTGGCTCAGGTGTACGGCGAGCGCGCCCTCACAGATCCCGATGACGGCCGCGGTGATGCCGAGCGGGAACATCGAGGCGAAGGGCAGCTTGTAGAGGGTCTCGGTGAGCCCGACCTCCTCGGCGGCGGCTCCTTCCTGGACCTTCTCCTGGTTGATGGTCCGGTACGCCGGGATGAACGCCTTGTCGACGACGACGTCCTTGCTGCCGGTGCCCGCGAGGCCCACCACGTCCCAGGTGCCGTCGATGATCTCGTAGTCGGAGCGGGGAAGTACGACATGCAGCACGCTGATCGGCCCGGCCGGCTTGCCCTTGCCGTCGCCGACGAGCGCCCCGAGGAAGTCCCAGCCGCAGTGGTCGCTGCCCGAGGAGAACGGCCAGCGCCCGCTGAGGACGTAGCCGCCGTCCACGGGGTCGGCGATGCCGTTCGGCATGTAGGGGGAGGCGATCCAGGTGTCCGGGTTCTCGTCCCACACCTCGTGGGCGAGGCGGGGATCCATCTGGGCGAGCTCCCACGGGTGCACGCCGACGACGCCGCACACCCAGCCCGCGGCCCCGTCGTGCCGGGCGACCTCCATGACCGCCTCCGCGAAGTCCCGCGGGTGGGCGCTGTATCCGCCGAACTCCTTGGGCTGCAGGAGCCTGATCACCCCTGAGGAGCGCAGTAGTTCTACGGTCCTGTCGCTCAACTTGCCGAGTTCTTCGTTCTCGTCGGCGAGTGCGGCCAGTTCGGAGCCGAGTTCCTCTATACGGTTGACCACTTCGTGCGCCACTCCGCACACCTCCTGCTGACGGCCACCTCACCTGTGCCGCGTCTCGCGGCCGGACGCCTCATTGTGTTTTCGCCATCCAATGGACCGCCTGGTACTTTCCGCTGACCGGGACAGCTGCGGGTTTTTCCTCAAGGGCGGGGCGTTCACCGGAGGATGCGCGGCCTCAGGGCCCTGCCGGAGCGGCCCTTGAGGGCGGAGAACCATACGCCGGCCCCGTAGGCGAGGTCGTCGAGGCGCCGGGCGACGCCGTAGCGGACCGGGTCGAGATGGGCGCGGTCGCGCCGGTACTCAAGGGCGATGTCGGCCACGGCGGCGATCGCGGCGGCCCTGCGTATGCGGCGGGACGCGAGACAGCCCACGGCGGTGAGCGGCCACCAGTGCCGGGTCAGCAGGGCGGACGTCTGGGCCAGCGCGGCGACGGCTCCGTTCGCCGTGAGCCGCACCGCCAACCGGTGGGGGTGCCGGGTGCCGTCGAGTTTGCGGGCGATGCGCAAGCTGACCGCCCCGAGGACGGCACCGGCGACGGGCACGGACCAGCGCCGCTGGACGAGGAGCGCGGTGACGAATGCCGTGCTCCACGGGGCGAGTACGGCCGGGGCGATGAACTCGGGGTGCCGCTCGGCGAGCGGATGGGCGCCGGTTCCGTACACGGCCTTACGCGTCAGCCAGTCGTCGAGGCGCACACGATGCTCGTGAGCGGCCTGCACGGCGGGCTCGTAGCGCAACCGCCAGCCCGCGTCGATCAGCCGCCAACACAGGTCTACGTCCTCCCCCACCCGCATCCGTTCGTCGAACCCGGCGCCGGCCGCCAGCGCGTCCACGCGTGCCACGACGCAGGCCGTGGACGCCCAGGAGACGGGGCTTCCGGGACGCACGGCGGCCGGGTGGGCGCCGAGGTCGAGGGAGGAACGGGCGTTCTCGTAGCGCCCGATCCAGTTCGTGGCGGCGGCGGACGGCAGGCCGGTGATGCGCGGCACGGCCATGCCGACCCGGGGGTCGGCGAAGTGCCCGAGCAGGGTCGGGACGGTGTCGGGCGGCAGAACGATGTCGGAGTCCGCGAAGACCACGTAGGGCGTGGTGACGAGTCGCAGTCCGGCGTTGCGCGCACCGGCGGGCCCGAGGTTGACGGGCAGGGACAGCAGCCGGGCGCCGTGCCGCGCGGCGACGGCCGCGACGGCGTCCGGGTGCCGGGAGGCGTCGTCGACCACGACGACGGGGTGATTCGTCCCGATACTGCCGAGCAGACGGTCGAGTTGACGCGGGCGGTCACGGACGGGCACGACGACCGTGTAGCGCGGGTCGGGGGGTGCGGGGAGCGAGTCGACGACGGGGTTGGCCATGCCGAGTTCGAGCAGCCGGTCCGCCAGGAGCGCGCTGGGCGCGTCCCGTACGGCGACCGTACGACCGCGGAGGTATCGGCGGGCCCTCGGGGTCAGCCGGATCAGCCGGGTCGGGAAGCCACCGACCAGAGCCTGACCGTGGTCGACGACCCGGGTGTGCCGGTCAAGGGTGACGACGAAACCGTGGGGCAGCGTCATCGGCGTACGGCATTCGACGTGAGGCGGCCCCGGCTGTCGACCGCCCAGTCGGTGATCCGGCGGACCGTGGCGGAGACCATCGCGTCGATCCCCCGGCGGCCTTCCGCGGCCGAGGCGCCGCCCGGATCGCCGAGCACGCCGGAGGGTGAGACCGCGCGGACGCCGTGGGTCATCAGTTCCGGCAGGAGGGTGGCGAGGGGCCGCGTGTCACCGGCGACGGCGGCGTCCAACCGTACGCGTTCGGGGGCGAGGTGCAGCATCATCGAGGTCTCCGTGCGGCCGGCGTGGGCGTCTGCGTCGGTCACCTCGCAGGCGGTCCAGGCAGCGTCGTGGCCCTCGGAACGCAGCAGGCCGAGGGCGGCGTCGAGGGTGGCCGTGTTGCCGCCGTGGCCGTTGACCAGGACGACGCGGCCCGCCCACAGGGAGAGCGACCGCACCAGTTCCACGAGCACCGCGTGCAGCGCTTCGTGCCCGATCGAGACGGTTCCCGGGAAGTCGGCATGCTCGCCGCTGGCGCCGTACGCCAGCGGCGGCGCCACCAGCGGCGGGCCGTTCGGCCCTGTGGGTAGCGCGGTCGCCGTCCGCCGTGCGACCGCGTGGGCGACGACGCTGTCGGTGTCGAACGGCAGGTGCGGGCCGTGCTGTTCGGTGGACCCGATCGGGACGAGGACCAGCACACCGGGCCGTACGGCAGGCCACACCGCGCCCGCCAGATCCCGGCCGTCCGGCGGCGCAGGAATGCCGTCCCGCGTCATGCCCCGGCGACCGGCGACGGGGCGTCGGCCAGGTCCGGGCTCGCGGCCGGTACGTCCCGGATCCGGGGGTCGGAGGCGCCGCCCAGGGTCAGCCGGAAGCCAGGGGGTATCACCAGGTCCTCGGGCGACAGTTCGTGGACGGACGAGTGCCCCAGGCCGAGTACGGCGGAGTCGAGGCCGCCGCGCAGGATGTCGAGCACGTTCTCCACCCCGGCCTGTCCGTTGGCCGCCAGGCCCCACAGCGAGGCGCGGCCGATCAGTACGGCCCGGGCGCCGAGGGCGAGTGCCTTCGCGATGTCGCCGCCACGGCGTATGCCGCCGTCGAGGAGGACCTCGATCTGGTCGCCGACCGCGTCCGCGATGGCGGGGAGCACCCGGATGGTGGCCGGGGTGGTGTCCAGGTTGTTGCCTCCGTGGTTGGAGACGGACAGGGCCGTCACCCCGGCGTCGACCGCCCGCTTGGCGTCGTCCACCCGGGTCACCCCCTTGATCAGGAAGGGGCCGCCCCATTCCGCGCGCAGCCAGGCGATGTCGTCCCAGGTCGGCGGCGCGGTCTGCATCCACTCGCCGTAGGCGCCGAAGAACGTGGGGGCCGGTTCACCGGAAGGGCTCAGGTTGGGCACCGTGAGGTCGGGGACGCGGCCGGACTTCGCGAACCGCCACAGCCATCCGGGGCGGGGCAGCACATCGGGGGCGAACCGCAGCATGGCTCGGAGGTCGAGCTTCTCCGGGATGGCCGGGCTGCCCCAGTCCCGGCCGTGGGAGAAGGACCAGTCGAGGGTGACGATGAGGGCCTTGGCGCCGGCTGCCCTGGCCCGGTCCATGCGCCGCGTCATCGTCTCGCGTGTGCCGCTCCAGTAGAGCTGGAAGAACAGGTTCGGATTGGCGTCGGAAACCTCCTCCACCGGCTTGGAGGCGAACGAGCTCAGGCCCATGATGACGCCCCGGCTCGCCGCGGCCCGGGCCATGGCCACCTCGCCCTCCGGGTGCACCGCCTGGACCCCGGTCGGGGAGATGAGCACGGGCAGCGCGGTCTCCACACCCAGCACGGTCGTGGACAGGTCGCGCTCCGCGTGATGGCCAACGACCCGCGGGGCGAAGCCCAGTTCGGCGAAGGCCGCGATGTTGTCGTCGATCGTACGGCCACGCTCCGAGCCCGCGACGAGGGCGCCGTAGACCGTGCTCGGGAGCTGCCTCTTGGCCCGGCGCTGGGCCTCGGCGACCGTCTCGAACCAGGGGTTCCTAGGCATGTGCGCCGCCCTTTCCCGTAGGTGTCGGATCGAACCCGGAGAGGGGGTCCTCGGCGCAGTCGCTCACCGGAGGGCGGCGGGTGAGGACGAGGTCCACGGTCCTGCGGGAATGGTCGCCGGACGGCTTGGGCACCCGGGTTCCGTCGCGGTGGGCCAGCAGTTCCTCGCCGTATCCCCGCACGCACTCGGGGTCGGGGCCGTCCAGTGGCAGCCCGGTGAAGAACTTCGCGGCCATGCATCCGCCCTTGCAGGTGTCGTAGAACGCGCAGGAGGCGCAGGCTCCCCCGTGCTGCGGGGCCCGCAGTCGCCGGAACAGCTCCGAGTCGCGCCACACCCCCGCGAAGCCGCCGGGCTCACGGACGTTGCCCGCGAGGAACTCCTCGTGGATCGCGAACGGGCAGGCGTACACGTCGCCGACCGGGTCGATCAGACAGACGACGCGTCCGGCACCGCACAGGTTGAGGCCGTCGAGCGCCTGCCCGTAGGCGGAGAGATGGAAGAAGGAGTCCCCGGTCAGCACGTTCTCGCCGTGGGCCAACAGCCAGTCGTACAGCTCGCGTTGCTGCCCGGCCGTCGGATGCAGTTCGTCCCAGACGTCGGCGCCACGTCCGGAGGGGCGCAACCGGGTCAGGCGCAGTTGGGCGCCGAAGCGGTCGGCGAGTGCCTTGAAGTCGTCGAGCTGGGGGATGTTGTGGCGGGTACAGACCACGGAGATCTTGAAGTTCTTCATGCCGGCGGCTGCGAGGTTCTCCAAGGCCCTGAGCGCCGTGCCGTACGACCCCGCCCCGCGCACCGCGTCGTTGACGTCCTCGGTCGCGCCGTCGAGCGAGATCTGGACGTCCACGTAGTCGTTGCGGGCCAGCCGTACGGCGGCCTCGGGGGTGATACGGACGCCGTTGGTCGAGAACTTCACGCCCACGCGGTGCGCGGTGGCGTAGTCGAGCAGCTCCCAGAAGTCGGCGCGGACCGTGGGCTCTCCGCCGCCGATGTTGACGTAGAAGACCTGCATGGCCTCCAGTTCGTCGATGACGGACTTCGCCTCCGCGGTGCTCAGTTCGCGGGGGTCGCGGCGGCCGGAGCTGGAGAGGCAGTGGGTGCAGGCCAGGTTGCAGGCGTAGGTCAGCTCCCAGGTGAGGCAGATCGGCGCGTCGAGCCCGTACTCGAACAGGTCGACCAGCCGTGATGTGCGGGGCACGGCTGCGGCGGTCTCCGGTGAGGTGGTCATGGGGTCCTTCCGACGACCATCGACGACTGGGCGAGAGCGGCCAGGGCCCGGCCGTAGCACGGCAGTTCGGCCTCGCCGACACCGGCGGCCAGACAGGCGGCGCGGGCCGTGGGCGCGTCCGCGAGGGACTCGACGACCGCGAGGAGCCGGCGGTCCTTGAGGAACGTCAGCCTGCGGGTGCCGAAGTGGTAGAGGAGCGCGCCGAAGGGTTCCGGCCGGACCGAGACCTGTGGATGCAGGTCCCAGGCTCCGTCGAGGTCGACGGTGGTCACGCGGCGGCCTAGTAGACGCCGCACATGCCGTCGATGGAGATCTCCTCGATGAGGTCCTCGGTCTCGATCAACGACTCTTCGGTCAACGACTCTTCGGTCAACGACTCCTCAGCCAACGGCTCGGCGGTCACGGCCTCTTCGGTCGTGGCCCTCTCGGAGGAGACGGTGCTGAGCTCGGTCATAGGGCTCTCCCTCGGCATCCCGCGGCTCCGCGGCCGTGCGCCACGGACCGCTCCCATCGATCGCGCCGACGGTAATGACACCGTGTGCCGAAACCCAGCCCGAGTCCCGGTCACCGGAACCGATCCGCGCGGCCACTCGCCTCCACGAGTTGAATCGCCCGTTCATGGAGCTGGAGAGCCGCCCCGATGTCGTCGTGGTGGGTGCCGGAGGCAGCGGCGCCGTCCTCGCGGCACGCCTCAGCGAGGACCCCGGCCGCTCTGTGCTGGTGCTGGAGGCGGGTCCCGTGCCGCGTCAACGCTCGGAATTCGCACCCGAGTTACTCGACTCACGGCTCGTCCCCGGTGCCCGGCCCGGGAGTTCCGCCGTCCAGCCGTACGCGGTGCACCTCACGCCGCAGCGCCCGTACACCGTCGTCCGGGGCCGCTTCCTCGGCGGCTCGACGACCGTCAACGGCGGGTATTTCGTCCGGGCCAGGCGCGAGGACTTCGACCGCTGGGCGGCCGTGGGCGGTGCCGCCTGGTCCTACGACCGGGTGCTGCCGTTCCTGCGTTCACTGGAGAGCGACCTCGACCATGGCGCCGATGCCCTGCACGGCGCGTGCGGGCCGGTCCCGGTCCGGCGCACGGATCTGCGGCACCCTGCCGCCGCCGCGTTCCGGGCGGCCGCGCGCCAACTGGGCTTTCCCGAGGAGCCCGACAAGAACGCCCAGGGCGCTCCCGGCTTCGGGCCGGTGCCGTCCAACGCCGTGGACGGAGTGCGCGTCAACACCGGCGTCGGCTACCTGGTGGGCGCGCTCGGCCGTCCCAACCTCTCGGTGGAGGGCGGCAGTACGGTCCTCGGGGTCGTCATCGAGCGGGGTCGGGCGACCGGCGTCGTCGTGGAGAGCGACGGGCACCGCGGGGTCGTGCGGTGCGGCGAAGTGGTGCTGTGTGCGGGGGCGTTCGGCTCTCCTCAGCTGCTGCACCTGTCGGGCATCGGACCGCGCCACGACCTGGAGCGGCTCGGCATCCCGGTCGCCGTGGACTCCCCCGCCGTCGGGGCCCGGTTCGGCGACCATCCTCAGGTGGTGTTGGAGTGGACACCTCGGCGGCCCCTGCCCGAACCCACCGGCTCCTGGCTCGGCGGCGCCCTCCACCTGTCGTCGCACGGAGTCGACCAAAGCGACCTGGAGATCCTCCAATCGCTGGTCCCCATGGCCGCCTTGGTCAACGGAACGACGACCGCTCCCGGCGAACCCCTGGCGTTCCTCGTGTCCGTCCAGTCACCCCGGCTCAGTGGCCGCCTGCGCACACGATCAGCCGACCCGGCCACCCCCCCTGACCTCGCCTACGGCTATCTCCAGACCGCCGAGGACAGACGACGTATGCGCGAAGTGGTCCGCACGACCGCCGAGTTGGTCGCCACTTCCGCCTTCGACGAGGTCTCGAAGGGGCTCACGGCGCCGGGACGGGAGATCCTGGACGACGACCGGCTGCTCGACGAGTGGATCCACTCGCACCTCAGCACGTCCCAACACACCTGCGCCACGGTCCCGTTGGGCCCTGCCGACGACGACCGGGCGGCCGTCGACCACTACGGGAGGGTGCACGGCGTCGACGGACTCCGGGTCGCGGACACGTCCATCCTGCCGTCCGCCCCGTTGCGCGGCCCGGCGGCGACCGCCGTCCTCATCGGCGAGCTCATCGCCGACGCCATGCGCCGCGACCTTCCCTGAGGTTCACATGAGAGCGGCGGGACCTTCGAAGCCGGCCGCGAGTTGCCGCATCGCCAGATCCAACAGGCCGCTCAGGCTTGCTTCTTCGTCCGCCAGCCAGTGCTCGTACGCGGCGATGCAGGCGGCCAGGGCGGCATGGCCGATCAGCTTGGGCAGCAGGTCTGACTCCGGTCGGCCGGTGCGTCGCGCGGCGAAACCCGTGATGAGCGCCCGCCACGACGTGTAGCGCACGGCCGAGTCGGCCTGGAGGGTCGGCACGCGCAGGATCAGCGCCATGCGCTGCCGGTGCCAGGGCACCACCGCCGGGTCGAAACGATTGAACTCGACGACCGCGCCGCGCAGCGCGTCCATCATCGGGGCGGCCGGGTCGGTGGCCGCCAGCAAGGCGTCCAGCCTGGCCAGCCGACCCTCGAAGTCACCCCACACGAGATCGTTCTTGGAGGCGAAGTAGCGGAAGAAGGTGCGGCGGCCGATACCCGCCGCAGCGGCGATGTCATCGATCGTCGTACGGTCGAACCCGTCCCGGGCGAAGAGTTCGAAGCCCAGTCGTTCCAGAACGTCCCGCGAGGTCACGCGCGGCCGACCCGCCGGGACCAGGGACGCGGTCCTGCCGTCCGCCACGATTCCTCGCTGTCCGCCGTCGACGTCCACAGCGCCCATCATGCACCGCTGTTCGCCCTTGTTCGCCTACACGGCCGGGATCTCCGTCGTCTCGAACTGCGTCCGGTACAGCTCCGCGTACCGCCCGTCGGCCGCCAACAGCTCCTCGTGCGTGCCGCGTTCCACGATGTGCCCGGCCTCGACCACGAGGATCAGGTCCGCCGCCCGCACGGTGGACAGCCGGTGGGCGATCACGACCGCCGTACGGCCCTCCAGCGCCTCCGTGAGCGCCTCCTGGACGGCTGCCTCGGAGGTGTTGTCGAGGTGGGCCGTCGCCTCGTCGAGGATGACGACGCGCTGGCGGGCCAGCAGCAGGCGGGCGATGGTCATCCGCTGGCGTTCGCCGCCGGAGAGCCGGTAGCCGCGCTCGCCGACCACGGTGTCGAGGCCGTCGGGCAGGGACCGTACGAGGTCGTCGAGGCGGGAGCGGCGCAGGGCGTCCCACAGTTCGGTCGCGGTGGCGGTGGGGCGGGCGAGCAGCAGGTTGGCCCGGACCGAGTCGTGGAAGAGGTGGCCGTCCTGGGTGACCATGCCGAGGGTGGCGCGCAGGGAGTCGGCGCTCAGGTCGCGGACGTCGACGCCGCCGATGCGTACGGCGCCCTCGTCGACGTCGTACAGGCGCGGCAGCAGTTGCGCGATCGTCGACTTGCCGGCGCCGGACGAGCCGACGAGCGCGATGGTCCGGCCGGGTTCGGCGCGGAAGGAGACGCCGTGCAGGACCTCGGCGCCGCCGCGGGTGTCGAGGGACGCGACCTCCTCCAGGGAGGCGAGGGAGACCTTGTCGGCGGACGGGTAACCGAAGCGGACGTTCTCGAACTCGACGGCGACGGGGCCGTCCGGGACCGCGCGGGCGTCGGGTTTCTCCTCGATGAGCGGCTTGAGGTCGAGGATCTCGAAGACGCGCTCGAAGCTGACGAGGGCGCTCATCACCTCGACGCGTGCTCCGGCGAGCGCGGTGAGCGGCGCGTAGAGGCGGGTCAGCAGCAGCGCGAGCGCCACGACGGCGCCCGGCTCCAGGGTGCCGCGCAGGGCGAACCAGCCGCCGAGGCCGTAGACCAGGGCCAGCGCCAGGGCCGACACCAGGGTCAGCGCGGTCATGAAGACCGTCTGGGCCGTCGCCGTCCGTACGCCGATGTCCTTCACCCGCTCCGCGCGGGCCGCGAACTCGGCCGACTCCTCCTCCGGGCGGCCGAAGAGCTTGACCAGGGTCGCGCCGGGGGCCGAGAAGCGCTCGGTCATCCGGGTGCCCATCGCCGCGTTGAGCTCGGCGGCCTCGCGCTGCATCCGGGCCATGCGGCTGCCCATCCGGCGCGCGGGCACGACGAACACCGGGAGCAGCGCCAGCGCGAGCAGGGTGATCTGCCAGGACAGGGTCAGCATGACGGCGAGGGTGAGCACCAGGGTGACCAGGTTGCTGACCACTCCGGACAGGGTGTTGCTGAACGCTCGCTGGGCGCCGATGACGTCGTTGTTGAGACGACTCACGAGCGCTCCCGTACGGGTACGTGTGAAGAACGCGACCGGCATCCGCTGCACATGATCGAACACAGCCGTCCGCAGATCGAGGATGAGGCCCTCGCCGAGCGTGGCCGACAGCCGCCGGCCCAGGATGCCGAGCGCCGCCTCCACCACCGCGATGAGGGCGATCAGCAGCGCGAGCCGTACGACCGTGCTCTCGTCGCCGCCCGACACGATCGCGTCCACGACGCGTCCGGCGAGCACGGGGGTCGCGACGGCGAGCAGCGCGGTCATCACCCCGAGCGCCACGAACCAGGCGATACGGCGGCGGTGCGGGCGGGCGAACGTGCCGATGCGGCGCAGTGTCGCGCGGGCGAAGGGGCGGCGCTCCTGCTGTGCGGTCATGACACTGTGCAGTTGTGTCCAGGCCGTGGTCTCCATGCTCATGGAGGAGACGGTAGGACCTCAAGTAAAGTTGAGGTCAACGGAAGTCCTGAAGTGGACGGAATTCGTGCGTTCGAAGGCAATCCTGGGGCTGATGGCAAGCCTGTGTCCGCGCAGCCGCAACCTGCCGTTGACCTGGCGTGGAAAACCTCTCACGATGTGATGGTCGTACGCCTTCCCCAGCTTCCCCCGCGCCTCAGGCGGCTCCCGATCCGGCAGATCCTGATGCTGCTTCCCCTCGCGCTCGTCCTGTGGATCGCGGTGCGCCACTGGTCCGTGCTCGTGGAAGGTTTCGGCCACCTCCGGGAGGCCGAGTGGCCGTGGCTCGTCGCCGCGGCCGCCGCGACCTGTCTGACCTGGGTCGCCGCGTCCGCCGCCCGGCAGGGCGCACTCGTCGAGCGGCTGCCCGTACGACGCCTGCTGGCCACGCAGTTCGCGGCGGGCGCGGCCAACCACCTGCTGCCCACGGGCCTGGGTGCCAGCGCGGTCAATCTGCGGTTCATGGCGGTGTGCGGCGTCCCGCTGGCCCGTTCGTCGGCCGCGGTCGCGCTGTTCATCCTCGCGGAGTCGATCGCCCGCGTGGGCCTGCTCCTCGGCCTGTTGATCGCCTTCCCGCACGCGCTGCGCGTCGGTTCGCTCCTGCCGGACGGCGTGCTGGGTCCGCTGCTGATCGGCATCGGGGCGGTGGCGGGCGTGGCGTTGCTGGTCCTGCTTCTGGTGGGCAAGCTCCGCAGGTTCGTCCTGAACTTCCTGCGCACCGCACTGGGCGAGGCCCGCTCCGTCCACACCCGCCCCGCGCGCGCGTTCGCCCTGTGGGGCGGCTCGCTCGCCTTCCCCTCGCTCCAGGCGGCCGGACTCGTCGCGGTGGGGCTGGCGTTGGGACTGCCGGTGCCACCGGTGCACATGGTGGTCGCATACCTCGCGGCGACCGTCGCGGTCGCCCTGATACCGACCCCCGGCGGCCTTGGCTCCGTCGAGGCGGCACTCATCGTGGCACTGGTCGCGGCGGGCGGACCGGTGGCGGTGGCCACGGCCGTGGTCCTCGCCTACCGCATCATCACCGTGTGGATTCCGATCCTTCCGGGGGCGTTGACGCTGGGTGCGCTGGTGCGGCTGAAGGTGATCTGACGGCGCCGGCCGCTCAGGACACGCGCACCCGCACCGGCCCGCCCGCCGGGTCGACCCGTTGCGTCCAGCGGGCGCTCAGCCTCAGGGTGCGGTTCGGGAGTGCCGTACGGATGCGCAGGGCTTCGCGGTGCAGCAGGACGCCCTTCTGGGTGACGTGCAGGACCGGGCGGTTCAGTCGGGTCGTGGTGCGCAGGACGTACGGAAGCCGGTCGGCCGGGGTGACACGGTTCGGGGCGATCCAGCGCAGGGGCGGCTCCACGACCAGGGCGACGCCTTCCGTCCACTCGCCTCCCGCGAGCCATCGCTCCACCGCCCCGCCCGCGTGGACGCCCTCGCGGGCCGCCGTCCCCGCGCTCTCCACGGCGTGCAGCACACTGCCGACCGCGAACACACCCGGGCGCGAGGTGTGCAGCGTGCCGTCGACGGCCGGGCCGCGCGTGCCGGGGTCCAGGTTCAGTCCGCCGCGCCGGGCCAGTTCGTGCTCGGGCACGAAGTCGCCGGTGAACACGACCGTGTCGGCTGCGAGGATGGTCGTACGGCCGTCACGGTGGCGCACGCTGACGCCGGACAGCCGTCCGTGGCCGAGGAGTTCGGTCACGGTGGTGTCGGTGAGGAGCGGGACCCGGCGTCGGAGCCGGGCGTCCGCCGCCGTGGTGCGGGCCGTCTGGGCGCGGGGCAGATCCGTGACCATGGCGACGACCTCGGCACCGGCGGTCCGTACGGTCTCGGCGGCGGCGTACGACACATCCTCCGCGCCGACCACCACCGCCCGGGTACCGATCCGCTGCCCGTACAGATGCACCGCCTGCTGGAGTTCCCCGGTGGTGTACACCCCGGCCGGGCGCGCGCCGGGCACCAGCCGTGCCGCGCGGGGGCGTTCACGTGCGCCGGTGGCCAGCACGACCGCGCGGGCGCTGATCGTCTCGGGCCCGCCAGGGCCGACGGTGGCCAGCGCCAGCGGGCCCGTCCAGTCGAGGGTGGTCACCCCCGTCCGTACGACCGCTCCGGCGCGCTCGGCGGCGTCGAGGAGCAGTCGGGCGTAGGCGGGACCGGTCAGCGGATGCAGCCAGGTACCGAAACCACCGTGCTGGCAGTGACGAGGGACGCCTCCGGCCTGCTGCTCCCGGTCCAGGACCTCGACCCGGCCCACACCGGCGACGGCCAGGCGCGCGGCGGCGGCGAGCCCAGCGGGGCCGGCGCCGACGACGAGGACGTCGACGTGGCGTACGGCGGTCATCGACCGGTCCCCTCAAGCAGCGTGCGTACGACGGTCATCGCCCCGCCTCTTCCAGCAGCGCCCGTACCGCCGCCCCGCAGTAGAACCCCTGGCACCGGCCCGCCCGCGCCCGGGTGCGGCGGCGCAGTCCGTCCACGCCGCGGGGCGGGATCGGGCCGGCGAGGGCGTCCCGGATCTCGCCGCGGGAGACGCGCTCGCAGTGGCAGACGAGGATGCCGTACTCGGGGTCGGCGGCGATGAGTTCGGGCTGTTGGTGCGGGCGCGGGAAGGCCTCGCCGAGGTTCGGCATGCGTACCGGCTCCAGGTCCCGCTCGGGTCCGAGGGCAAGGCCGGTGTCGGCCAGCAGCTCCGTCACGTGCGCGGCGATGGCGAGCGAGGCGGTCAGGCCCGTGGAGCGGATGCCGCCGACGGTGACGTACGTCTGCTCGGGGTGGGCGCGGATGCGGTAGTCCTCGTGGTCGGTGGCGGCACGCAGCCCGGCGTAGACGGCGGTGACCTCCTCGTCCAGCAGGCCGGGCAGGATGCGGCGGCCCTTCTCGCGCAGCCCCGCCAGCCCTTCGGCGGACGAGTCTGTGGCCCGTTTGTCGTCCAGGTCCTCGGCGGTGGGGCCGAGGAGGACGTTGCCGTACACGGTGGGGGCGACGAGGACGCCCTTGCCGAGTGCGGTGGGGACCGGCAGCAGGATGTGCCGGACCAGGTCGCGGGCGAACTTGTCGAAGACGATGAGTTGGCCGCGGCGCGGGGTGACCGTGAAGTCGTGGTGGCCGAGGAGCCGGTCGAGCGTGTCGGCGTGCAGCCCGGCGGCGTTGACGAGGTGGCGGGTGCGCAGGGTGCCCCTGGTGGTGCCGAGGACGTGCACTCCGTCACACCGACTCGCCGTCTCCACCCGGGAGTTGAGGTGCAGGTCGACTCCGTGCCGGACGGCCTGGGTGGCGTACGCCAGTGTCGTCGTCCAGGGGCAGATGATGCTCTCGCCGGGCACGTGCAGGGCACCGAGCGCGCCGGGGCCGAGGTGGGGCTCGCGCGCGTAGAGCTCGTCGGGGCCGAGGGGGCGGGTGCCGCCGTAGTCGTTGCGTTCGGCCTTCTCGGCGAGGCGGGGCAGGGCGGCGAGTTGGTCCTCGTCCCAGGCGACGAGGAGCGCGCCGACCGGCTCGACGGGGATGCCGGACTCGGCGGCGTACGCGGCTAGTTGTCGCGAGCCCTCGCGGACGAGCCGCGCCTCCTCGGAGCCGGGGACCGCGTCGAACCCGGTGTGCAGGATCGCGGTGTTCGCCTTCGAGGTGCCCTGGCCGATGTCGTCCTGGGCCTCGACGAGGGCGATGCGCAGGCGGGGGTGGCGGGCGAGTTCGCGGGCGATCGCACAGCCGACGACGCCGGCACCGACGATCGCCACGTCGTACGTCTCCGAGGGCAACACCCCATCAGCACCAGCAGACATCAGCCGCCCCTCATCCGTCACGCAGGCGACCGCTCAAGCAGCGCAGCGACCTCGCGGCGGAACGCGATGAGGCGTTCGGTGGCCTCGTCCCGGGTGATGCGGGGCTCGTAGACGGCGGCCGGCTTCCAGTCCGGGAGCGCCTCGGTGATCGTCAAGTCCGGCTGGGCGCCGAGCCGCGCCAGGGCGCCGACGCCCAACGCGGTCGCGTCCGGCAGCGCGGACACCTCTACGGGACGTTGCAGCAGGTCGGCCTGGGTTTGCATGAGGAGGGTCGAGCGGGTCAGGCCGCCGTCGACGCGCAGGACGTCGATCGGGGTGCCGAGGTCGGTCGCGGCGGCGTCGGCGAGTTCGACGACCTGGGCGGCGAGGCCCTCGCACAGGGCGCGGACCAGGTGTCCGGGGCCGGTGTCGAGGCCGAGTCCCGTGAGCGAGCCGCGCAGATCGCCGCGCCACCAGGGGGCGGCGAGTCCGGCCAGCGCCGGTACGAAGGTGACGCCTCCGCGGTCGGGGACGGCGCCGCCGACGGGGTCGAGGTCGGCGGCGCCCTTGATGACGCCGAGGTCGGTGAGCCAGCGGACGGCGGAGGCGGCGGTGTACACCTGGCCGTCGAGGCAGTAGCTGGTGCGGCCGGCGAGCCGCCAGGCGACGCAGCTGACCAGTCCCGAGGTGCCGCGCCGGGGTGTGTCACCGGTGTGGGCGAGCAGGAACGCCCCTGTGCCGTAGGTGCACTTGGCGCCGCCCGGTTCGGTGACGCGCTGGGCCAGCAGGGCCGCCTGTTGGTCGACCGCGAGGCCGGTGAGCGGGATCTCGGCGCCGAACGCCGTGGTCGTACCGACGGGTGTGGCGTTGTCGACGACGTCCGGGAGGCGTTCGGCGGACAGGCCGTAGAGGTCGAGGGCGCGCGGTGACCAGGTGGCGTGGTCGAGGTCGAGGAGCTGGGTGCGGCCGGCGGTCGCGGCGTCGGTGACGTAGGCGCCGGTGAGGCGGTGGACCAGCCAGGCGTCGCTGGTGGTGACGACTCCCTCGGGGGTGAGGTGACGTCGTATCCAGGCCATCTTGGGCGCGGCGAAGTACGGGTCCAGTGGCAGGCCGGTCAGCTCGCGCAACTCGTCGGCGTGCGGGGCGAGTTCGGCGCAGACGGTCTCGGCTCGGCGGTCCTGCCAGACGAGTGCGTCGCTCAGGGGGCGGCCGGTGCCGGGGTCCCAGGCGAGGACGGTCTCGCCCTGGTTGGCGAGGCCCAGGACCACGACGGGTTCGCGCGCCTCGGCCAGCGCGCGGGAACCGGCGTCGACGACGGAACGGTACAGCTCGGCGGGGTCGGCCTCGACCAGTCCGCCGGGCAGGTTACGGGTGTGGACGGCGGCGAATCCGGTGCCGATGACGCCGCGTTCGGGACAGATCACCAGGGCCTTGGTACCGGACGTGCCCTGGTCGACGGCGAGTACCGGACCTGTCATCGCACCACTCCCGTCGTCGCCGTCGGCGACACAGTGCGCCAGCCTGCCGCCGCGCCGCGCACCACGTCAAGCGACGCTGACCCTCAGTCAGTTCACGTGTTTGGTACCGGAGTTCGAAAGGATGGAGAAAGTGAAGGTGATGCGGAACCTCCGCCTCTATAGTGACGGCCGACCCGCGCGCGCTCGTCAACTGCCGCCCGTAGGAGGGCTGTTGTTACTCCACCCTGCCGTCCTCCCGCCCCGCCCGATCCTCGGGGCGGGCGGCTGATGGCCAGAGACGGAGCACGACCCGCCTACGATCCCGCAGGCCACGACTCCGCGCTGCGCATGGTGCTCCAGGAGGTGCGCACCGGGCGCTGGATGTCGATGCGCGGCCTCCTGTCGGACACGACGGGCTGGGGGCAGTGGACGCAGCGCACCCAGATCCTCGCCGCGGCGGCGGCCGGCACCGACGTGGTGCGGGCCTGGCTCGCGGAGGAGCCGTACAGCGTCCCGGCCGCCGTGATGCATGCTCGCGTCGCCGTGGAGCGCGCGCTGCGGGCGCACCGCGAGCAGCATCAACGCACCCGTCAGGTGTGGTACGAGGCCTGGCGGTTGAGCGAGGCGGCGACGCGTGTCGCGCCGTACGACCCGGTCCCCTGGGTGTGTCTGCTGGCGCTGGCCCAGCTCGACGAGGGGCAGCACTGGGCCGAGCACCGCAGCGTGCCGCCCGAGCCGATGCTGCCCCCCGGGCCGTGGGGGCTGCTGGCCGAGGCCGACAAGCGCGACCCGTACAACCGCGAGGCCCACCACCGTATGCTGCAGTTCCTGTACGGGCGCGGCCCCTCGGGACGGCTGGCGGAGGCGCTCGGTTTCGCGCACTGGGCGGTGAACGCCGCGCCGATGGGCTCGGCGCTGCACGTCCTGCCCCTGTACGTACGGATGGAGCGCTATCGCCGCTCGGGCGGGCGCGACTCCGCCCTCGACCTGAACTGGGTGTCCGAGGACGCCACCCGCGAGGCACGCCACGCGCTGCGCGCCTGGTTCGAGCACACCCACGCCGCCGAGCGCTCCCTGCTGGACCTCAATCATCTGGCCCACGCCCTCTGGGGCGCCCTCCAATTCCCGGACGCGGCCCGCGTGTTCGACGCGCTCGGCCCGTACTGGACGCCGCTGCCCTGGGCCTACCGCACCGCCGACCCGGCCGGAGCCGTGGAGGTCTTCCTCCAGGCCCGGACGCGCAGCCAGGCGGCCGCACACGGCCCCGACTGACGCAAAACTCCCCCATTTCTGGCCTCAGGTCCCTTCAGAAGTCCTTCAGGAGGTTTCCGCATGTCCCGCACCCCTCCCCCGACCGGTTCCCACGACGAGGAACAACGCCTGCGCGAACTCGGCTACCGTCCGGTGCTGGCCCGCCGCATGGGCGGTTTCGGCAACTTCGCGATCAGCTTCTCGGTGATCTCGATCCTGTCCGGCTGCATGACCCTGTATGGCTTCGGCATGGGCGCGGGCGGCCCCGCCGTGATGCTGTGGGGCTGGGCGGGCGTCGGTCTGTTCGTGCTGTGCGTGGGCCTCGCGCTGGCCGAGGTGACCAGCGCGTATCCCACGTCCGGCGCCCTCTACTACATGGCGGACCGGCTCGGCGGCCGCCGCTGGGGCTGGTACACCGGCTGGCTCAACCTGCTCGGTCTGCTCGGCGCTATCGCCGGAATCGACTACGGCGCCGCCCTGT
This sequence comes from Streptomyces sp. JLBG701, assembly GCF_058544905.1. Taxonomy (NCBI): domain Bacteria; kingdom Bacillati; phylum Actinomycetota; class Actinomycetes; order Kitasatosporales; family Streptomycetaceae; genus Streptomyces; species Streptomyces sp. JLBG701. The sequence goes on along the minus strand of NZ_CM178588.1, from coordinate 10,032,227 downwards.
TCACCGGCGCGTTCATGAACCTCCAGTGGGGCTTCGAGCCGACGCCGGAGAAGACGTTCCTCGTGTTCCTGGTGATCCTGGTGCTGCACGCCACGCTGAACCTGTTCGGCGTCCGGCTGGTCAGCGTGCTCAACTCGGTCAGCGTGTGGTGGCACCTGGGCGGCGTCGCGCTCATCGTCGGCGCCCTGACGATCGTCCCCGACCACCACCAGTCGGCGTCCTTCGTGTTCACGAAGTTCGTCAACGAGACCGGCTGGTCGAATCCCGTCTACGTGGCCGCGATCGGCCTGCTGCTCGCCCAGTACACCTTCTCCGGCTATGACGCCTCGGCCCACCTCTCCGAGGAGACCTCCAACGCCTCGGTGTCGGCGGCGCGCGGCATCGTGCGCTCCATCTGGGTGTCCTGGATAGCGGGGTTCGTGCTCCTCGCCGGTCTGACGTTCGCCATCCAGGACTACGCGGGCACCCGGGCCACCCCGACAGGCGTGCCGCCGGCCCAGATCCTCCTCGACGGCCTCGGCACGGACGGCGCCAGCGCGCTCCTGCTGGTCGTGATCGTCGCCCAGCTGTTCTGCGGCAACGCCGAGGTCGCCGCGGCCAGCCGCATGGTGTTCGCGTTCAGCCGCGACAAGGCCCTGCCGGGCTCGACTCTGTGGCGCAAGGTCAGCAGCCGCACCCAGACACCGGTCCACGCGGTCTGGCTGTCGGTAGTGGTCGCCGGCGTGCTCGCCCTGCCGTCCCTGTACTCGGTCACGGCGTACGGCGCGGTCACCGCCATCAACGTCATCGGCATCACGCCCGCCTACGCCATCCCCGTGTATCTGCGCCTGCGGGCGGGCGACCGCTTCCGTCCCGGCCCCTGGAGCCTGGGCCGGTGGAGCAGGCCGATCGGCTGGATCGCGGTGGTGTGGGTGGCCTGTGTGACGGTGCTGTTCTGCCTGCCGCAGTCCTCGCCGGTGACGGTCGACACGATGAACTACGCGTCCATCGCCCTCGCCGTCGTACTGGTCCTCGCCACTGTGTGGTGGTACGTCGCCCGCCGTTCGTACGGAACGCCCACGACCACCGCGTACGGCAGCGAGCGGGATCAGGCCGAACTGGCCGAGGGCATCGTCTGAGAACCGCCCTTGTGCCGCCCGACCAGGTACGAACTCCTGTTCCGGATACGGCAGGATGAGCGGTCGCGCCGGTTTGTAACAGATCCGTGGAGACCGGCGCGACCGCACATCCCGTAGACGAGCAGGTGGCATCTTGACGAGACTTCACATCCGGTGTTCCGCGGCGACAACCGTCGCAGATCTTCTCCCCGGAGGTGACCGGTGAACCGCGAACTCACCATGCACGATCTGGTCATCGCCGGAATCGCCCTGGCCGCGGGCCTGTTGGCGGCCTTCCTGCTGCGCATGCTGCTGCGCTGGCTGGGCAAGCACGCGGACCGCACCCGCTGGAGCGGCGACGACGTCATCGTGGACGCCTTCCGGACCGTGGTGCCCTGGGCGGCGATCGTGGGCGGCGCGGCGGTCGCGGGCGGGGTGCTGCCCCTCAACAAGACGGTCCAGCGCACCGTCAACCAGTCCCTGACCGTGCTGCTCATCCTCGTCGTGACGGTGGCGGCGGCCCGGCTGGTCGCCGGCCTGGTGCGCACGGTCACCCAGTCCCGCTCCGGGGTCGCCGGATCGGCCACGATCTTCGTGAACATCACCCGGGTCGTGGTCCTGGCGATCGGCTTCCTGGTGGTGCTCCAGACGCTGGGCGTCTCCATAGCGCCGATGCTCACCGCCCTGGGTGTCGGCGGTCTGGCGGTCGCGCTCGCCCTGCAGGACACCCTCGCCAACCTCTTCGCGGGCATCCACATCCTCGCCTCCAAGACCGTCCAGCCCGGCGACTACATCAAGCTGGCCAGCGGCGAGGAGGGCTACGTCGAGGACATCAACTGGCGTCAGACGACGGTCCGCGCGCTCTCCAACAACCTGATCGTCGTCCCCAACGGCGAGCTCGCGAAGACGAACATGACCAACTTCATGCGTCCCGAGCAGCAGTTGACGATCCTGGTCCAGGTCGGGGTGGCCTACGACAGCGACCTGGAGCACGTCGAGCGGGTCACCTGCGAGGTCGTCACCGAGGTGATGACCGAGATCACCGGCGCCGTCCCCGACCACGAGGCGCTGGTCCGCTTCCACACCTTCGGCGACTCCCGCATCGGCTTCACGGTCATCCTGGGCGTCGGCGAGTTCAGCGACCAGTTCCGCATCAAGCACGAGTTCATCAAGCGCCTGCACAAGCGCTATCGCGAGGAGGCCATCCGGATTCCGGCGCCCGCGCGGACGGTGGCGTTCCAGCAGGGTGCCGTGGTGATCCCGCAGCAGCGCGGCGCGGAGATCGAGGCCGAGCCGGGCGAAGTCTCCACCGCCCGGCTCGACTGATCCCCTACCCAGGCTGATCCCCTTACAGGGTGGCCGAGTTGTCGTGGTGGTGCCCGTCCGTCCGGCTCTCCGGCTGCCGCAGGGCCGAGGTCACCGGCGTGACCGTCCAGTCCGGGTGGCCGGGCATCCGCGGGGTCTTCGTGCCGTAGAGCCAGTCCCGCAGGAACCCGGACTGGTCCTGGCCGGAGACCTCCGAGGCGACGGCGATGTAGTTCTCCGTCGACGCCGACGCGTTGCGGTACCGCTCCAGGAAGGTGCGCTCGATGGCGTTGAAGACCGTCTCGCCGACCACCTGACGCAGCGCGTACAGGACGAGGACGCCGCCCAGGTAGCGCTGGCTGTCGAAGAGATTGACCTCGCTCGGCGCCGCGACCGGGCCCGAGGTGCTGCGCCACTGGTCGCCGCGCGCGTACGTGTCCTTCATGCGGGCTTCCATCGTGGTGAGGCCGAGCGAGTCGGCCCAGCCCCGCTCGTAGCGGTACAGCAGCCCGTAGAAGTCGGCGTGGCCCTCGTTGAGCCACAGGTCGGACCAGGAGGCGGGGCTGACGCTGTTGCCGAAGTAGGAGTGGACCAGCTCGTGCATCATGTGCGAGCCGATCCTGGACTCCTCCTGGAGGAGGTAGTTCGGCTTGTACAGGGTCAGGGTCTGGGTCTCCAGGCCCGTGAAGTCGAAGGCGGTCGAGGAGTCGTTGTTGCACGGCAGCAGGCCGTACGTCTCGAACGGGTAAGCTCCGAGCCGCTGCTCGATCCAGCTCACCAGGTTCGGGGTGAGGGAGAGCGCGGGCTCCAGGGCGGTGGCCCGGGCGGTCGGTACGACGTCCCTGAGCGACAGCCCGTTCGGGCCGGGCCGGTCCTTGATCACGTAGTCGCCGACGGTTATCTGGACGAGCTCGGTGGCGATCGGCTCCCGGGACCGGTAGGTGTACGCGGTACGGCCGTCGCCGAGGTCCTGGGTCTTCACCAGTCGGCCGCTCGCGACGCCACGCAGGCCCGCCGGGACGGTGATGCGGAAGGTGAAGTCCGCCTTGTCCGCCGGGTGGTCGTTGCACGGGAAGACGGTGTGCGCCGAGTTCGGCTGGGGGCACACCGCGAAGCCGTCCGGTGTGGGCACCCAGGCGGTGTGCGCGAGGGTGCCGCGGGGGTCCGCCGTGTAGGCCACGGTGACGGTCACCCGGGTGCCCGGCGCCAGCGGCGACGCGGGGGTGATCCGCAGCTTCTCGTCCACCTGCTCCAGGGCGGCGACCGGGGCGCCGTTCACGCCGACCGCGTGGATGTCCAGGCCGAGGGCGTCGAGGGAGAAGCGGCTCAGGTTCTGGGTGGGGGTGATCGTCAGGGTCGCCGTCGCCTCGACGAGCGTGGTCGAGGCGTCGTACTCGAAGTCGAGGTGGTAGCACGAGACGCGGTAACCATCGTTGCCGAGGCTCGGGTAGACGGCGTCGCCGAGGGTCTCCGCGCCGGGGGTGGGGTCCGCCTGGGTCGTCGCGTGTGCCGGGAATGCCACGGTCAGGGCCGCGGCCGTGCCGATCAGCGCGGCCGGGGCCGTCACTCTGGTGCGATATCTCATGGTCCGCTTTCGCTCGGGCGGCCGGGTGGTCAGGTCCGGCCGTCGGGTGAAGTGTGGTCAACATGCATGACCGCAAGATCAGACGCTTCGGTTGTCCCAGGAGATGCGCGGGTTCTCGGACAGGGTGTTCTCGGCCGCGGTGCGCGGACCCCTGTCGAGCCCGGGTCGATCAGGAGATATCTTGATGTCGAGCAATGTTGCAGACGTGGAGCGGAGCACCCGGTGACTGACTCGACCATCTTCTATACGCACACTGACGAGGCCCCGGCCCTGGCGACGTATTCCTTCCTGCCGGTGGTCCAGGCGTACGCCTCGCAGGCGGGTGTCACTGTGGAGACCCGTGACATCTCGCTGGCCGGGCGCATCCTCGCCCACTTCCCCGAGTACCTGGAGGAGGGCCAGCGCGTCCCGGACGCCCTCGCCGAGCTCGGTGAGCTGGCGAAGACGCCCGCGGCCAACATCGTCAAGCTGCCGAACATCTCGGCGTCCATCCCGCAGCTGAAGGCCGCGGTCGCCGAGCTGCAGGCCAAGGGATACACGCTGCCGGCCTACCCGGACGACCCGAAGACCGACGAGGAGCGGGACATCCAGGCCCGCTACGACAAGGTCAAGGGTTCCGCCGTGAACCCGGTCCTGCGTGAGGGCAACTCCGACCGCCGCGCCCCCGCGTCGGTCAAGAACTACGCCAAGACCCACCCGCACCGCATGGGCGCCTGGACCTCCGAGTCCAAGACGAACGTGGCGACCATGGGCGAGAACGACTTCCGCTCCACCGAGAAGTCCGCGGTGATCTCCGAGGCCGGCGCGCTGCGGATCGAGCTGGTCGCCGAGGACGGTACGACCACCGTGCTGCGCGAGTCCGTACCGGTCCTGAAGGACGAGGTCGTCGACGCCTCCGTGCTGCACGTCGCCGCGCTGCGGGAGTTCCTGACCGCGCAGATCGCCCGCGCCAAGGCCGAGGGCGTGCTGTTCTCGGTGCACCTGAAGGCCACGATGATGAAGGTCTCCGACCCGATCATCTTCGGCCACGTGGTCCGCGCGTTCTTCCCGAAGACGTTCGAGCAGTACGGCGAGACGCTCGCGGCGGCCGGTCTGTCCCCGAACGACGGTCTCGGCGGGATCCTCAAGGGCCTGGAGGCGCTGCCCGAGGGTGACGCGATCAAGGCGTCCTTCGAGGCGGAGATCGCCGAGGGCCCGGAGCTGGCCATGGTCGACTCCGACAAGGGCATCACCAACCTGCACGTGCCGTCCGACGTGATCGTCGACGCCTCGATGCCGGCCATGATCCGCACCTCCGGCCACATGTGGGGCCCGGACGGCCAGGAGCAGGACACCCTCGCGGTCCTCCCGGACTCCAGCTACTCGGGCGTCTACCAGGTCGTCGTCGACGACTGCCGCGCCCACGGCGCCTACGACCCCTCCACCATGGGCTCGGTCCCCAACGTCGGCCTCATGGCGCAGAAGGCCGAGGAGTACGGCAGCCACGACAAGACCTTCGAGGTCGCGTCCGCCGGCACGGTCCGGCTGGTCGACCAGGCCGGCAATGTCGTCCTGGAGCAGCCCGTCGCCGCCGGTGACATCTTCCGCGCCTGCCAGACCAAGGACGCGCCGATCAAGGACTGGGTGAAGCTGGCCGTCACCCGCGCCCGCGCCACCGGCAACCCGGCGGTGTTCTGGCTGGACGAGACCCGCGCACACGACGCGCAGCTCATCGAGAAGATCAACGCGTATCTGCCGGAGCACGACACCGAGGGCCTGGACATCCGGATCCTGTCCCCGGAGGAGGCCACCAAGCTCTCCGTGGAGCGCATCCGCCGCGGCGAGGACACGATCTCCGTCACCGGCAACGTCCTGCGCGACTACCTGACCGACCTCTTCCCCATCCTGGAGCTGGGCACCAGCGCCAAGATGCTGTCGGTCGTCCCGCTGATGGCGGGCGGCGGTCTCTTCGAGACGGGCGCCGGCGGCTCCGCGCCGAAGCACGTCCAGCAGTTGGTCAAGGAGAACTACCTGCGCTGGGACTCCCTCGGCGAGTTCTTCGCCCTGGTGCCGTCCTTCGAGCAGTACGCCAAGACCACGGGCAACGCCCGCGCCCAGGTCCTCGCCGACACCCTCGACCGCGCCACGGCGACCTTCCTCAACGAGGACAAGTCCCCGACCCGTCGCGTCGGCGGCATCGACAACCGCGGCAGCCACTTCTTCCTGTCCCTGTACTGGGCGCAGGAGCTGGCCGCGCAGACCGACGACGCGGACCTGGCGAAGGCCTTCGCCCCGCTCGCCGAGGCGCTCTCGGCGAACGAGCAGAAGATCGTCGACGAGCTCCTCGCCGCCCAGGGCAGCCCGGCCGACATCGGCGGCTACTACCAGCCCGACCCGGCCAAGGCCGCCGCGGTGATGCGCCCGTCGGCCACGTGGAACGAGACGCTGGCGTCCTTGAGCTGATGCCACGGGCCCAAAGGCCCCGCACGTGACGCCGCCCCGGCCGGGTTCCTCCCGGCCGGGGCGGTCGTGTATCCGGCGTCCGGACGTCCGAGCGACTTCCTGCACGCAATTGCGTGAGCCAAATGTCTCGAACCAACTCCTCACGGGTACAAGCATGCTGAGGGTGCGGCACACTTGCGTCAGGCAATACTCCGCGACGTCGATTGTGAGAGGCGAGGCGATGGCCACGGTCGGGGGTCCCACGGTACGGCGGCGTCAACTCGGTGCGGAGCTGCGGCGGTTGCGCGAGCAGGCGGGCAGGCGGATCGAGGACGCCGCAACCCACCTGGAGTGCTCCATGTCGAAGATCAGCCGCGTGGAGACGGGACAAGCCCCGATCAAGGCCCGCGACGTGCGCGATCTGCTGGAGTGGTACGGGGTCTCCGATCCGCTGCGCATCGAGACCGTCATGCAGATCCACAAGGACGCCCAGCAGCAGGGCTGGTGGGCGCACTACGCGGAGGTGCTGCCCTACGGCATGGGCACCTACGCGGATCTCGAAGCCGAGGCCCGCGTCCAGCGCCAGTACGAGTCGACGGTGGTGCCCGGTCTGCTCCAGACCGAGGACTACGCCCGTGCGGTGATCTCCACAGCGTGGTTCAACCAGCCTCATGAGACGGACCAGTTGGTGCGCTTCCGCAAGGAGCGCCAGGCTGCCCTCCTCACCCGGCAGCCCGATCCGCTGGAGCTGTGGGTGGTGATCGAGGAGAGCGCGTTGCGCCGGCCGGTCGGCGGCAAGGACGTGATGGCGGCCCAACTGCGGTACCTCGCCGAGACGGTGACCATGCCGAACGTCACTCTCCAGATCATGCCGACGGCCAAGGGCGCCCACGTGGCCATGGCGGGCCCCTTCTCCCTGCTGGAGTTCGAGCCCCGCGCGCCCACGGTCGTCTACGTCGAATCCGCCGCAGGCAACGTCTACCTGGAGAAGGAGCGCGATGTCCGCACCTTCATCCAGACCTTCGATCTACTCCGGGCGGCGGCTCCTGATCCGCAGGAGGCGCCTGCCCTGCTGGAACAGCTCATTAGGGAGATGCAGGACTCATGAACACGCAGGACGGCCGGCGTCCGCCGCAGGTCGGGCTCGACGGCGCCGTGTGGCGCAGGAGCAGCCGCAGCAACAACAACGGGGCGTGCGTCGAGCTCGCCGTCGTCGAGGGGGTGGTCGCGGTCCGGGACTCCAAGGACACGGACCGGCCGGCCCTGGTCTTCTCGCCACTCATGTGGCGCGCGTTCCTCGGAGCGGCCTCCAAGGGCCGCCCGCACCGCCGCTGAACGGACCGGCCAGGAGGGCTGCCCGTGTACGACGTCTTATCCGCCCAGGCCGTCGCGTCCGGCCCGTTCTACGCGACGGAGACCTTCTGGACCGCGGTCGGGGTCCCCGTCGCCGTCCTCCTGGGATGCGGCACGACCTGGGCCGCGTTCCGGGCGGCACACCCCCGGCGTCGGCTCATCTGCACGGTCAGCCATGCCCCGTTGGTGCGGGGCCCCATCGACGGCAGCCTGGAGATCAGCCGTAACGGCACTCCGCTGACCGACCCGCATCTGGTCACCGTGGCGCTGACGAACCCCGGCAGACGGGACATAGCCAGCATCGCCTTCGACCGCGGCGAGCCCTTCCGTGTCCGGTTCGCCGTCCCCTACGCCGAGCTGCTGCGCACCGAGTCCCTCCCCGCCGACGCCGAAGCCCCGCCGACCCGCATGCACGGCGCCGAACTCCACATAGGCCCCGGCCGCCTCGGTTCCGGAACGACGGTCACCTACCACCTCCTCGTCGACACGGTCCCCACCCACGACTGCCGCCACTCCCTGCTGGACGTACGGGTCCAGTGCACGACCACGTCGGCACCCCGCGGCCTGTCCCGCACGGTGCCGTTGGTACGGCCCTGAGTCCACCGTGCCCCTCACCAGTCCCGGGTGGCGATGAGCTCCTCGACCTCCGATCGACGGGCCGTTCCGCCTCGATCCGCTCGCACAGTCGCAGCAGGATCTCCTTTCCCCGGTCCACCACGTGGTCGGGGTAGTAGTCGTCCTGGTAGAGCGCCTTGAGAAACGGGTGCGCGGTCACACGCTCATTGCTGATCGTCATGCTGTGATCGTGCACCACACCACTGACAACGCCCCGGAGCCGCCGTATGACCTCTGCCGTGACATCGTTCGAGCTGGTGCCGGGAGCCGAAGAATCCCCGGTGATTCTCCATGTGCCGCACTCGGCGCGAGAGATCCCCGCTGCGGTACGAGCCGGGATCGTGCTGGACGACGTGGCGTTGGAGCGGGAGTTGGATCACATCACCGACGGGCACACCGCGCTGATCGCCGCCGAGGCGGCCGGGCTGTGCGGCGTCACACCCTGGCGGTTCGTCAACCGGCTTTCGCGGCTGGTCGTCGATCCGGAGCGGTTTCCGGACGAGCGGGAGGAGATGCTCTCCGTGGGGATGGGGGCGGTGTACACGCGGACCACGCAGCGTGGTCCGCTGCGGCTCGACGGTGTCGACCCCGAGCCGTTGATCGAGCGCTACTTTCGGCCGTATGCCCGTGCGATGACGGATGCGGTGGCCGACCGGCTGGCCGCCACCGGGCGGGCCGTGGTCATCGACGTCCACTCCTACCCCAGCCGTCCACTGCCGTACGAGCTGCACGGCGACGGGCCCCGGCCGCCTGTGTGCCTCGGCACCGACTCCGTCCACACGCCGCCCGCGCTGCTGGCCGCGGCGCGGGAGGCGTTCGCGGGGTGTGGGGAGACGGGGCTGGACAGTCCGTTCAGTGGGGCCTATGTGCCGCTGGAGTTCTATGGGGCCGAGCCCAGGGTCAGCGCCCTGATGGTGGAGATCCGCCGGGACACGTACATGACCGAGCCCGGTGGGGAAGCCGCTGCCGAGGGCGTCGGGCGTCTTGCCTCGGCTTTGGCCGCCCTCGTCGACGCCGTGCCCTCCCGCTGACGTCCGCCTGCAGACCGAGTTGCTGATCGACACGCTCCTGAACCGGCTGCCCGGCCTGCGACTCGCGGTCCCGGCGGACGAGGTCGTGTGGCGCCGCAAGACGATGATCCGCGGTCCGCAGACCCTGCCGGCGCCCTGGTAGCCCCCACACCTCGGGCCACCAGGCACACCGCCGCTCAGACCCGCATCCACTCCGTGACGACCACGTCCCCGCCGGTCCGCAGCCGCAGCGCGAACGGGCCGGCCGGCGGGACGTCGGACGTGAAGCGGCCCATCGAGTCGGCCGTGAGTGTCGCCGGCGAGCGCACCTGCGGGCCGCTGAGGACCTCGATGTCGGCCGTCTGCGGAGGCAGCACCTGGCCCATCAGACCCTCGGCGGTGACCTCCACGTCGACGGTCAACTCGCCCGTGCGGAAGGTCAGCATGCGCGGCACGTCCACCGCGCCTCTCACCGGGATCGCGTCGACCAGCGAGTCGAAGGTCAGCTCGGCCAGCCGGGCGTCGAGGGCGTGCAGGACGTAGGCCTCGACGGCGATCTGCCGCAGTTCGCCCGGCACCGGGTCGAGGATGGCCGCCGCCTGGCGCAGCTCCTCCTCCAGCAGCCCGTCGTCGAACTCCCCGTCGTCGAAGGCCTCTTCGCCGCTCACTTCTGCGGAGTCCCCGTCGAAGAGGTCGTCGTCACCCATGCCGTTCACACTGTGCCCCCGACCTCTAGTCGCGCCCGCAGCCGACGCAGACAGCGCTGGCGCATGGGCCCGATGCTGCCCACGGCGATGCCCAGCGACGCAGACACCTCCTGATAGCTGGGCGGCGGCGAGGCCATCAGGACGCGCAGCAACTGGCGGCAACGTTCGCCGAGTTCCTCGAACTCCTGCCACACCCGCCTGATCCGCTCGGTCTCGGCCGCGGCCTCCTCCAAGTCGAGGATCGACTGCTCGGGCGTACGGTCCTCACTGATCCGGTCGAGCAGTTGCGCGTCGTCCGTCGGAGTCAGCCGTCGCATGCTCCTGATCACCTTCAGGCATTCGTGCCGCGCGGTGCTCGCCAGCCAGGCCCCCGCCTTCTCGGGTTCGCGCAGTCGGCCCAGGTGCTGGGCGAAGCGGTACCACGCGGTCTGGTAGACCTCGTGCGCGTCGGCGTCGGAGAGCCGGTACGCGCGCACGACGGACCACACCAGTGGGCTCAGCCCTTCCACGAGCGCCTTCCAGGCCGCCGCGTCACCGTCGACGGCGGTCCGGACGAGCGCGCCGACATCTGCACGGTCCACGGCTCCACCCCTCGTGTACGGCATGTCATCGTACGCCGTGGAGGGGAGTGTTCCGGACCTCATGCCGGAGGTGCGACCTGCACGACTGGGACCGGACGCCAGGTCGATGGGCGCAGCGCCGGGACGTGGGCGCCGCGTACTTCGGCGAACTCGTTGTTCGCCACGAGGAGTTGCCGCAGCGCGGCGCGGGCGTCGGACTCCTTGTGGGCCGTCATGTGGGCCGCGACCAGGCCGGCGGCGACGGGTGTGGCGAACGAGGTCCCGCTCCAGTGCGCGAACCCGTCGAACATCACCTGGTCCGGTGTGGCCGAGGCGGTCCCCTGACCCTCTGTCAACACCCCTGTGTGGCGGGGAAACTGGCAGGTGCAGGCGTAGGCGAAGCCGAACCGGCAGGTGTCGTACGTGGTGTGCTGGTACACGTACGGAACGGGCGCGTCGAAGCCGGTGAAGGAGCTGGTCAGTTGCTCGCCGGGGGCGTAGACCTTCACCCAGGGGCCGTGGTTGGTGAAACAGGCCCCGAACTCGCCGTCGCTGCGCAGCGCGCCGACCGACAGCACGACGTTCTCGTAGCCGGGCACGTCGGCGTAGGCGGCGGGCCAGAAGGGTGTGGCACTGCCGTTGTTGCCGGCGGCCGCGACGAGCAGGGTGCGGGGCTGGGCCAGCAGCGCCTGCATGAAGTTCTCCACGCCGAGCAGTCCGTCGGCGCTTCCGTTCGGCGTGCCCGCGGAGAGGCTGATGATGTCGGGCCAGCCGTACCGGTCGGTCGCCTCGAAGAGCTTCTCGCCGAACTCCGACTCCAGGATGGCGCCCGCGTCGTTGAGCGCATTGCTGACGGCGATGTCCGTGTTGGGCGAGAGGGCCGCGACGAGTCCGGCGATGAACGTGCCGTGGCCGACGTACTGCTGGAGGATTCCGCCGGCGTCGGTCTCATTGATCTGGCCGTCGCCCTGGGCATGGGCCATGAGGGGGTAGGAGCGGTAGTCGTGCACCAGGCCGGTGTCGACGACCAGGACGCCGACGGCCGTGTCGGCGTCGTAACTCCCCTCGGTGGCGGACGGGTTGGGCGCCTGGGTGAGCAGGGCGGGGACCGGTTCCGCCGGGTTGCAGGCGTTGACGGCGGTGGTGGACACCACGTGGTTACGGCTGACCAGCCGGCGTCCGGCCCGTCCCTCCGCCTCCCGCAGCGCGCGCAGGGCGCCCGCGACGGAACGGTCGCCGCGCCGGTCGCCGTGTCCGGGGTCGCCGACCTGGATGCGGGTGATGCCGGAGCGGTTGGTCTCCGGGCCGGCCCGGCGGACGTGGTCCGCGGTCAGACCGGTGAACTCGGTGAAGTGGGCCCGTACCCGGTTCTCGACCTCCAGCGCCTCCTCGCCGTCGCGGGCCAGCACGACGCCCTTCTCGTAGAAGAACTCGGCGGAGTCGTCCGGCCCCATCGCCAGGGGGACGTCGGGCATCGAGCGCTGGACCTGGTCGAACTGCTCGTGGAATCGCTGAGGTGCCATGGCGTGTCCTCCCCTGAGGCGGCGGTCGTCAATCAGAGCCGCGAGGCCATTGGTTGATACAGCGCCAAACCTGTGTGACACCGCTGCGTGGCCAGTACCATCCGTGGAGTGACAGCGGCAAGCGACACGGTTCTCGAACTGCTGCCGATGGTGTTCGCCGCCCCCAACGAAGCGTTGGCACAGGCGGAGGACCTTCTCGACACCGACCCCTCACCGTTGCACGGCTCCGTCGCCCACCAGGTGATCGGCATCTGGCAGCGGGACTTCGGCGACATGCGCATCGCCCTACGACATCTTCGGCGCGCCCGCGATCTGGCGGCGCGCGCGGAGTCGGCTGACCGGGAGGCCGACGTCCTCGGCACACTCGGCGTGGCGCTGGTCCACGCGGGCCGTACCCGGCAGGGCCTGGACGCCTTCGATCGGGGTGTCGCACGCGGTACGGGGCACACCCGGGCGCGTGTCCTGTACCGCCGGGCCTACGTCTGGTGGGTGCTGGGCCGGCACCGCGAGGCACTGGAGGACGTACGCCGGGCGATCCCCGTGCTGCGGCAGGTGGACGACGTCATCTGGCAGGCCCGGGCGCTGACACTGCGGGCGACCGTGCATCTGGCGCTGGGCGCGGTGGAGCGGGCCGACGCCGACTTCACGGCGGCCGAGGCCCTGTGGGACACGACCGGCCAGGAGCACGACAAGGCCGACGCGGTGGAGAGCCGTGGTCTGGCGGCGTTCCGGTCGGGCGACATCCCGGTGGCGCTGCGGCTGCTCGACGAGGCGGAGGAGCGGTACGCGAAGCTCGGTACGCCGACGTTCGTGCTCTACATCCGGCGCTGCGAGGTCCTGATGGCCGCCGGGCTCGCTCCCGAGGCGGTCTCCGAGGCCGATGCGGCGATCGCCGTGCTCGACGGGATCGGCGGACAGTCCACCCGCAAGGCGGAGTTGCTGTACGTCGCCGCCCGGGCGGCGCGGCTGGCGGGCGATCCGCACACGGCGATAGCGCGGGCGGCCGTGGCGGTGCGGCTCTTCGCCGGGCAACGGCGCCCCTGGTGGGAGGCGCACGCCCAACTGGTGCTGATCGAGGCGCGGGTCGCCGCCGGGCGCGGTTCGGGGCGGCTGGTCGCCGACGCGGCCGCGGTGGCCGAGCGGCTGGCCTCCTTCGGCTCGCCGGCCGCGCCGGAGGCCTCGCTGCTCGCGGGCCGGATCGCGCTCGCGCTCGGCTGGATGACGGACGCGGAACGGCATCTGGCGGTCGCCGCCCGCAGCAGGCGCGGCGGTCCCTCGCTGGCCCGTCTGACGGGCTGGGCGGCGCAGGCGCTGCGGGCCCGGGCCGCCGGTTCGGACCGGGGCGTCCTGGAGGCCTGCCGACGCGGCCTCGACGTGCTCGACGACCACCGGATGACGCTCGGCGCCTCCGAACTCAGGGCCCGTGCCACCGAGCAGGGCGCCGAGCTGGCCGCGCTCGCCCAGCAGGCCAGCCTCGCCACCGGCGGGCCGCGCCGACTGCTGGTGTGGAGCGAACGCTGGCGGGCCACTGTGCTGACGACGCCGACCACCCGGCCGCCGGCCGATCCGGCGCTGCTGAGCGGACTGACCGCGTTCCGGGAGATCGCGGCCCGTGCGGAGGAGGCCCGGATGGAGGGGCACCCCGTTCCGGTCCTGGAGCGTGAACAGCGGCGCCTGGAAAGGGAGATCCGCTCCCGCACCCTGCACATGCGGGGCGACTCGCCCGGCGACGGGCACCGGTTCGACCCCGGCAGGCTGCTGGAGCGGCTGGGGGATGGGCGGCTGGTCGAACTCGCCGTAGTCGACGGGCGTGTTCACGTGCTGCTGTGCGGGGAGGGACGGGTACGGCGTTTCGAGGCCGGGCTGCTCGCCGAGGCGGTGCTGGAGGCCGAGCACGTACAGGCCGCGCTGCGGCGGCTGGCGCATCCGGGGGCGGAGGCGCGGCTGCCGGTGGTGGAGGCGGCGGGGCGGCGGCTGGAGGAACTGCTGCTGGGCGGGGCGGTGGAGCAACTGGGGTCCGGGCCGGTCGTGGTGGTGCCGCCGGGGCGACTGCACAGGGTGCCGTGGGCGCTGCTGCCCTCGCTGCGGGATCGGGTGCTCAGCGTGTCGCCGTCGGCGAGCAGTTGGCTGCGCGCGCGGGACACCGAACCGCCGCCGGGCGGACGGCATGTCCTGGTGCGCGGCCCCGGTCTGGCGACCGGCGGTGCGGAGGTGCCCGAACTGGCCGGGCGGTACGGCAGCCCGATCCTTCTTGAGCACGACGAGGCTTGCGTGCCACGCGTGTTGGAAGAACTCGACGGTGCCGCGCTGGCCCATATCGCGGCGCACGGCACGTTCCGTGCGGACAGTCCGCTGTTCTCCTCGTTGCGGATGGCCGACGGGCCGATCGTCGTGCACGACTTCGAGCGGCTGGACCGGAGCCCGTACCGGATCATTCTGTCGAGCTGTGACACCGCGCGGCTTGCCTCGGTCGGTGCGGACGAGTTGCTCGGGCTGGTCACCGCGCTCCTCCCGCTGGGGACGGCGGGGGTAGTGGCCAGCAGTGCGCCCGTCAATGACGCGGCTGTGGTGCCGCTGATGCTGGGCCTGCACAAGGGGTTGAGTGCGGGGTTGTCTTTGGCCGAGGCTCTGCGTGACGCGCGGGGTGCGCTGCCGGGTGACGCGGTGCATCAGGCTACGGGGTGGGCCTTCTCCGCCTTCGGCGCGGCCTGAGTGTTCGCTGCGGGCCGGTGGGGGCTGGTCGCGCCCACGCGGCGGAGCCGCATATCGACACAGCCCCGCGCCCCTTTGGGGCGTTCCTCTCACGCCGATTCCGGGAGTTCCACCAGCCATGGCAGTGCTCCCCGGTCGCTCGCGCCCAGCCTCGCGTATGCGCTGTACAGGTGGTTCCCGACTGTACGGATCGACAGGGTGAGGCGTTCCGCTATCTGGCGGTTGCTCAGGCCGGCGGCGGCGAGGGTGACGATCTGGCGTTGGCGGGCCGTGAGTTCGCCCAGGACCAGGCCGGACAGTGCCGGGGTGCGGGCACCTTGGCAGCGGCGGGCCAGTGCTACGGCCCGGGTGCGGGACATGCGGGCGGCGCGTGGGTCGCGGTGGGCGCGTACGGCCTGGGCGTATGCCTCCGCCGCGAAGAGCAGGAAGCCGCGCTCCTCCAGCCGGCCGGCCGCACGGTCCAGTGCGGCTCCGTCGCCTTGGGTGAGGGCGTCGGCGTGCTGGGCGAACACGCCGTCCGGGAACGGGACGGTGGCCTTCTCGGCGGCGCCGATGCGTACGGCGTCGTAGCCGCGGTCGTCCGACAGTGCGCCCTCCATGTCGCCGCGGGCCACCGCCAGCCAGGTGGCGACCGGCCCGGAGGGCGGGCGGCCCGCGAGGGCGTCGAGCGCGGTGGCCGCGTCCCCGAACTGGGCGGCGGCGAGGGCGAGTTCGGTGCGGCAGGCGGGGGCGGCCGGGGCATCCCGCAGGCCTTCCCGAGCCCATGCCGCGGCTTCCCGCAGTTCCCCACGCAGGCGTGAGAACCGTGCGCGTACGGCCGCGTACCCGGCCGATACCACGGCCCCCTCCGCCACGAGCCACTCCCCCACCGGCGTCGGCATCGGCCGTACGTCGTCGAGCTCGATCCGCCTGGTCAGTACGGCGAGTTCGGCCCCGAGAGCCGGGTCGCACTCGTCCGGGGTGCGGGCCAGCCGCTTCGCCCGCAGCCGGCCGGCCGCGGCTCGTAGTGCCGCGCCGTGCAGGGGGTGGGTGAGGCGGACGGCGCCGTGCTCGTCGATGTCGATCAGGCCGTCGGCTTCGAGGTGTTCGAGGGCGTAGAGGTCGAGTTCGTCCATGTGCGGCGGCAGGGGTTCGCCGAAGGCCAGGCGTTCGAGGGTCTCCCGCTCCTCGGGGCCCGAGCGGTCGAGGACGTGTGCGGCGCGCTCGCGGACGGTCACCGTAAGCGGCACCGGGCCCCGCCATGCCCACTCCTCCGAGTCCGAGTCCCGCGTCCGGGTCAACAGCCCCTGTTCGCGCAACGCGCCGAGCAGCTCGCGCAGCAGTCGCAGGTCACCGCGGCACAGCCGGTCCAGTCGGCGCACGGTGAGCGGCTCCAGGGCTCCGCCGGCACCTCCCGTCAGCAGCTGTGCCGTCTCCTCCCGGGGCAGCGGTTCGAGGGCGAGGCGCGGCAGCAGCTCGCCGGTCCACAGCCGGGACACCGCGCCGGGTGCCGGGGCACCGTCCGTCGCGACCACGAGCAGGCGGGTGCGGCCGTGCACGGCGAGTTGGTGGACCAGGGCGGCGGAGGCGTCGTCGAGCAGGTGGGCGTCGTCGACCAGCAACAGGCGTACGCCCGCGAGGAGTTGTACGGCTCGGTGCAGGGAGACCGTGTCGGGGAGCAGGTGCGCGAACGCGGCGAAGGGGATCTGCCGGGTCTCGGGCGTCCCCGCGATCCGGGCGCAGTCGGTGCCACGGGCGGCCTCCGTGGCGAGTCGGGTCTTGCCGCAGCCCTCCGGGCCGGTCACGACGATGCCTAGCCGGCCGGCGCTCAAGGACCTGCGGATCAGTTCGAGTTCGCTCTCCCGGCCGGTGAAGGGCCAGGGCAGTTCAAGAGTCTTCGCGTCCCGTGCGTAAGTCGTCACGTGAACAGGAGCCGGGCTACTCATCCCTGATACACGGGGACTTGAGTAGCCCTCGACTCAGGCGCCCGGGGCCGGGCGACGGCAACCTGACCGCATGACCGCACGCTACTGCTCGCTCGCGCAGCAGTCGGCCCCCGTCATCGCACCGGGGCTGACCGCCGAGCGGCACAGTGCGCTCATCGCCGGGAACCGGATGTGGGTCAACGGCACGGTCGTGCACTACTACTTCTTCGACGGCGACACCGACGGATCCGTGATCCCCGTGCCGGGCACCGGGGAGTCCCGCCGGGTGTCGTGGACCGGTGCCAAGGAGCAGCGGGACGTGGTGCGCGAGTGCTTCCAGGAGTGGCGGGACCTCGGCCTCGGGATCACGTTCACCGAGGTCGACGACCGTTCGGAGGCGGAGCTGCGCATCGGGTTCCAGCTCGGGGACGGCTCCTGGTCGACGGTCGGCAAGGACGCGCTCCAGGTCGGCCTGAACGAGCGCACCATGAACCTGGGTTGGGATCTGACCGCGCCGACGCAGCGCGGCACGGCCCTGCACGAGATCGGACACGCGCTCGGCATGCTCCATGAGCACCAGAGCCCGTTCGCCGGCATCCACTGGGACGACGAGGCCGTCTACGCCGATCTGGCGGGCCCGCCGAACTTCTGGAGCCGCGAGAAGACGTTCTTCAACATCCTGCGCAAGCTCGACCCCGACGAGGTCAACGGCTCGTCCTGGGACCCGCTTTCGATCATGGAGTACCCCTTTTCGTCGGGGCTGATCCTGGAGCCGGAGCAGTTCCGCGCGGGCATCGACCCGCCCGGCACCCTCTCCCCCGCCGACAAGGAGTTCGTACTCCGCTGGTATCCGCCGGCCGGCCCTCCGCCGGCGACCGCGCTGGTGCCGTTCCGCTCGGCGCCGCTGCGCCTGGGCCCGGGCGAGCAGGCCGACTTCGTCGTCGAGCCGCCGGAGACCCGCGAGTACACGGTGGGCACCTTCGGCGACAGCGACACCGTGGTCGTCCTCTTCGAGGAACGGGACGGCGAACCCCGCTACCTTTCCGGGCAGGACGACGGGGGAACGCCGCACAACGCCACCATCAAGGTTCGGCTCGTCAAGGGCCGCCGCTACTTCGTCCGTGTGCGCCTGTACTCCGCGTGGGGTTCGGGGGAAACCGCGGTCATGTGCTGGTGACAGCACACGCAGGCCGCACACGGGCGAGGCCGGCCACTGTCCGGCGCCGGGGGAAGCGGCCGACGCTCGTCGCCTTCGGGGGAGGGAGACGAGCGTCGGCCACGCCACGTTCAGGAGGCGCCGAGCTCCAGCGGCCGCGCGGGATCCTTCGACCACTCCGCCAGCGAGCCGTCGTAGAGCCGGCGCGGGACCGCTCAGCGCGGCCGAGTCGTCGGCCCTCCCCGCTCTCCTCCCCCTGGTGCACGCGGAGTTCGCCCTGTCCGAGCTCGGCTACTTCCACGGCGTCACGCGCTCGGCGGAGAACACCCGGCTGGCGTACGAGTACTACGTGGGGCATGCGGAGTGGTTCGCCGGGGAGGACGGTGGGCGGCTGCTGGAGGTGCTGCGGGGACGCGTTGTCAGTGGCGGTCGATAAGTTCGGCTCGGCAGTTCGTCCCGGGAGTTCGGTCCGGGAGTTGGTCCCTCACCGTCAAGGGAGACATCGCATGGTCAGCGGGTACCTCATCGGCGAAAGTCTGCGGCCCGGTGCGGAGTTCGAGCCGCGTGGGCTGCGCATCCGCAAGGTCAGCCGGCTCGACCTCTCGGCGAGCGCGACCGCCGGGCAGCCGCAACTGTGGACGTTCATCGAGTGGGAGGCCGACGGCGACGAGGGGCTCGCGGAGGCGTTCGCCGACGCACTGGAGCCGGCGAACGGCTGGTACGTCGACTTCTCGTCCGGGGACGAGCACGTCGTCGTGTTCGCGGGCAAGGTCTTCCGCTATCGGCGCGGCGACGAGGCGGGCCGCGCCGAAGCCATCGCCCACGGCAGATCCGCGGGCACTCCCGAGCATCAGCTCGACTGGGCGGAGTGACCCTCAGGGCCTCAGGACGCCGCCCGCTCGTCGCGTACGGCGTCCGGGTGGGCCAGGCCCAGATGGTCGCGGAGGGTCTGGCCCTCGTACTCCGTGCGGAACACGCCCTGTTCCTGGAGCAGGGGGACGACCTTGTCGGCGAAGACGTCGAGGCCGGTCGGAGTGATGTGCGGGACGAGGATGAAGCCGTCGCTCGCGTCGGCCTGGACGAACTCGTTGATGGTCTTGGCGACGGTGGCCGGGGAGCCGATGAAGTTCTGCCGGTTGCCGGTCTCGATGACCAGGTCGCGGATCGACCAGTTGTTGGCGGCGGCCAGCTCACGCCATTCGCGGGCGGTGGCCAGCGGGTCGCGGTACATGCGCACCTGGGCTCGGCCCTGGGATATGTGGGTGTCGCTCACGTCCGGGTCGATGTCGGGCAGCGGGCCCTCCGGGTCGTATCCGGACAGGTCCCTGTTCCAGACGAACTCCAGGTGCTTGAGGGCGGTGGCCCCGCTGACCTGCTGCCGGCGGACCTCCTTGGCCAGTTCCTCCGCCTCGGCGTCGGTGTCGCCGAGGATGAAACTCGCGGCGGGAAGGATCTTGAGCTGGTCGTGGCTACGGCCGTACTTGGCGAGGCGGTTCTTGACGTCGGTGTAGAAGGCCTGCCCGGCGTCGAGGGTGGCGTACCGGCTGAAGATCGCGTCGGCACTGGAGGCGGCGAACTCGCGGCCCTCCTCGGAGTCGCCGGCCTGGAAGATGACGGGGCGGCCCTGCGGGGAGCGCGGGACGTTGAACTGGCCCTGGATGTCGAAGTGTTGGCCGGTGTGGACGAAGGAGCCGGCCTTCGCGTCGTTCAGGAAGGTGCCGGTGGTCTGGTCGGCGAGGATCTCGTCGCCGTGCCAGGAGTCGAAGAGCTCGTTGGCGGTGGCCAGGAACTCCTTCGCCCGGGAGTAGCGCTCGTCCTGCGGCAGGAAGCCGCCCCGGCGGAAGTTCTCGCCGGTGAAGGCGTCCCAGGAGGTGACGACGTTCCAGGCGGCGCGCCCGCCGGAGAGGTGGTCGAGGCTGGTGAACTGGCGGGCGACCTCGTAGGGCTCGTTGAAGGTGGAGTTGATGGTGCCGGTCAGTCCGAGGTGTTCGGTGACGGCGGCGAGCGCGGCCAGGACGGTGAAGGTGTCGGGGCGGCCTACAACGTCCAAGTCGTAGATCTCGCCGCCCTGTTCGCGCAGCCTGAGCCCCTCGGCGAGGAACAGGAAGTCGAACTTGGCGCGTTCGGCGGTCTGCGCGAAGTGCACGAAGGAGCTGAACTCGATGTGGCTGCCGGCCCGGGGGTCGCTCCACACGGTGGTGTTGTTGACGCCGGGGAAGTGCGCGGCCAGGTGGATCTGCTTCAGGGGCTTGCTCATTGGGCTCGGGTCCTTCCGGCTCAGACGGCGGCGTAACGGTTGGCGGGGCGGGGCAGGCCCAGCAGTCCGCGCAGGGTGTCGGCCTCGTAGGCGCGGCGGAAGGCGCCTCGGCGCTGGAGTTCGGGGACCAGGCCCCGGGTGATCGCCGGGAGGTCGTGGCCGAGGACTGCCGGTCGCAGCCGGAAGCCCGTGAGGCCGGTCGCCTGCAACTCGCCTAGCAGATCGGCCAGTTGGGTGGGCGTACCTGCGAAGACACGGGCGTCGCTCGTGTACGGCTCTCCCGCGAGGGCGTCGAGCCGGTCCCTGCGGGCGGCGGCCTCGGCCGGGTCGTCGTCGAGGAAGACCACCAGGTCGCCGAAGATGCGGAGGAGTTCGTCGGCGCGGCCCGCCGCGGCCTGCTCTGCGCGGATCTCGGCGACGATCGCGCGGGCCTGGTCGGTGTCGTGCGGGGTGACGTAGCCGACGTCGGTCGCCCGGGCCACCAGACGGTAGGGAACGGTGTCGTGGGCGAGGGCGCTGACCAGCGGCTGGCCCTGCGGCGGGCGGGGCGTGATGGAGGGCCCCTTGACGCTGAAGTGCCCGCCCTGGAAGTCGATGTAGTGCAGCTTGTCCCGGTCGACGAAACGGCCCGTGGCGACGTCCCGGATCTCCGCGTCGTCCTCCCAGCTGTCCCAGAGGCGGCGCACGACCTCGACGTAGTCGGCGGTCTCGTCGAAGAGGTCGGTCACCAGGTCCCGGGTGTCCGGGCTGTCGTAGGCCTCGATGCGCGGGATGGTGCGGCGGCCGAAGTGCGCGGCCTCGTTCGGGCGGGCGGTGATCTGCACCCGTAGGCCCGCCCGGCCGGTGCTGACGTAGTCGAGGGTGGCGATGGCCTTGGAGAGGTGGAAGGGCTCCGTGTGGGTGACCACAGCGGTCGGGACCAGGCCTATGTGCCGGGACAGCGGGGCGATGCGGGCCGCGATCAGGACGGCGTCGAGGCGGCCGCGTACCTGGTCGGTGCGCTCGTCCGGGTCGAGGAAGTGGGAGGACTGCGGGCCCAGGCCGTCCTCGATGGTGACGAAGTCGAGCAGGCCGCGTTCGGCCTCGGCGACCAGGTCGGCCCAGTATCCGGCGGTGAACAGGTCGCGGGGGCGGGCCACCGGCTCGCGCCAGGAGGCGGGGTGCCAGCCGGTGCCGTCCAGGGCGACGGCGAGGTGCAGAGAAGAAGAAGGGGACACGGGTGGGTGCCTTCCTGGAGGTCCGTACGAGATCACCGGCCCGCGGGTGGGTGGGGCACGGTGCTGGAGCAACAGGTCAGGAGCAACAGAGCGCGCCGGCCACCCGCCGCAGATCGACATGGCGCCGGGAGTGGAGGCGGACGCGGCGGCGCGGGTTCAGGGCACGGGGGTGGGACGGATGCCGCACGTCACCCACCCCCGTCCCCTCTCGTCGTGACACACACAACAGCGCGGCCCCGCGGTCTGTTCCCGCCGCGGTGCTCAGGAATTGTCCAGCGGCAGGCCGGGCGGGTTGACCTCGGACGTGGTGACGGCCTCGTTGGAGAGGTTCCAGGCCTTGAGCCAGGTGGCGTACTGGCCGTTCTTGATCAGGTAGTTGATCGCGGCGGCGACGGGCTCGGCGAGTCCGCTGTCCTTCTTGGTGGTCGCCGCGATGAGGCCCTGGAGCGTGGCGCCGGCACCGGAGTACGTGCCCGCACTGCGCGTCGGATTCGGTGACTTGGCGGTCTGCGTGACGTGGTAGGCGACACCGGGGTTGGCGGCGAAGTAGGCGTCGATCTTCCCGCCGGTCAGCGCGAGGTAGGTGCTGTTCTTGCTCGCGAAGTTCTTGACGGTGAGCTGCTTGCCCTCCTTCTTCAGCTTGCTCTGCCACTCAAGGAGGATCTTCTCCTGGTTGGTGCCGTTGTCGACGGCGACGGTCTTCCCGGCGAGGTTCTCGTAGTCGCCGTCGAAGTTCCAGGTGCTGCTCTTCAGCACCTCGAAGCCGACCTCGTCCTTGCGGTAGGAGGCGAAGTCGTACTTCTTCTTGCGCTCCTCGGTGTCGGTGATGTTGGCGAAGGCGATGTCGAACTTTCCGCTGTCGACGCCGACGAACATGTTCTCCCAGGTCGCGTTCCGCACCTCCGGCTGGAGGCCGAGGACTGCGGCGACCAGCCGACCGAAGTCGGGTTCGGCACCGGTGAGGGTCTTCTGGTCCGAGCCGACATAGGCGAGCGGCGGAAAGCCCTCGGGCAGGGCTCCGACACCGATCACCAGCTTGCCGCTCTCGCGGACGGACGCGGGCAACTGCGCGCTGATCGACTTCACTTCGGAGACCTTCAGCGCGGTCTGGTCGGCGGCCCCGTTGGACAGCCGTCCCACGGTCACCGTGCCCGCCGTGTCGGTCGTGGTCGCCGCGTCGCTCTCGCCGCCGCACGCGGCGAGTCCGGCGGCGAGGGAGGCGACGGCGGTGCCCGCGATGAGACCGCGAAGAAGGCGACGGCGAAGACTGAGGGTGCGCATGGGTGTGGTGTCCTTGTCCGGTGTGGGTGTGAGTGCGGGTGCGGGGAGCTGCGGCGGGTCAGAGGACCTTGCTCAGGAAGTCTCTGGTCCGCTCGTGCTTGGGGTGGTCGAGGACCTCGGCGGGCGGACCCTGTTCGACGATCCGGCCGTCGTCGATGAAGACGACCCGGTCGGCGACCTCGCGGGCGAAGCCGATCTCGTGGGTGACGATGACGAGGGTGGTGCCGGTGAGGGCCAGGTCCTTGATGACGGCCAGTACCTCGCCGACGAGTTCGGGGTCGAGGGCGGAGGTCGGTTCGTCGAAGAGGATGACGCCGGGGCGCAGTGCCAGGGACCGGGCGATGGCCACGCGTTGCTGCTGGCCGCCCGACAACTGCCGTGGATAGGCACCGGTCTTGTCGCCGAGGCCGACCCGGGTGAGCAGTTCGCGGGCGAGTCGCTGCGCCTCGGGCCGGCTCAGCTTGCCGGTCGCCACGGGGGCGGCGGCCACGTTGTCGAGCACGGTCAGGTGGGGAAAGAGGTTGAAGTTCTGGAAGACGAACCCGATCCGGCTGCGCTGGGCCAGGATGACCCGCTCGCTCAACTCCTTCAGACTCCCCCAGCCTTCGGCCGGGGGGACCCCCATCTCCCTTCGGTCGCCCTGCCGGCGTACGCCGATCGGTTCGCCGTTGATGCTGACGTAGCCGATCTCCGGCTTCTCCAGGTGGTTGATGACGCGCAGGAGGGTGGACTTGCCGGAGCCGGACGGGCCGAGGATCACGGTGACCTCGCCGGGGCGCACGGTCAGGTCGACGCCGTCCAGCACCCGGTGGGCGCCGTACCACTTGTGCACGCCGTGTACCTCGACGGCGGCGGGGGCCTCGAACGGTTCGGTCGTCATACGGCGGCCTCCCTGCGCGCACGTTCCCGCAGGTCACGCAGGCCGGTGCGGAGCTTCTGCAACGGGGTCGGCGGCAGGGAGCGGGTGGCGCCCCGCGCGTAGTACCGCTCGACGTAGAACTGGGCGACGGACACAAGGCTCGTGAGGATCAGGTACCAGACGGTGACGACCAGGAGAAGCGGCACGATGTCGCCGGGGTAGGTGCTGCCCATCGTCTGTGCGGTGCCGAACAGGTCGAGCAGGGAGACGTAGAAGACCAGTGAGGTGCTTTTGATCAGGCCGATCAGCTGGTTGACGTAGTTGGGGGTGATGGATCTGAGGGCCTGCGGGAAGACGATCTTCCGGAACTGGTAGCCGCGGGGCAGTCCGAGTGCGGCGGCCGCCTCGTGCTGGCCCTGGTCGACGGAGAGGATGCCGCCGCGGACGACCTCGGCGGCGTACGCGGCCTCGTTGAGACTGAGGCCGACGACGGCGACGGCCATGTCGGTGGCGAGCCGGGACTCGTCGAAGGTGAGGAAGGCCGGGCCGAAGGGCACTCCGATGCTCAACGTCCGGTAGAGCGCGGAGAAGTTGTAGAGGAAGAGCAGGACCACGATCAGGGGCACCGAGCGCAGCAGCCAGACGTAGGCCCAGCTGACGACCCGTAGCACCGGGCTCTTCGAGAGCCGGGCCAGCGCGAGCAGGATGCCGCCGAGCAGGCCCAGCACGGCGCTGTAGGCGGCTACTTCGAGGGTGATGAGCAGCCCGTCGAGGATGGTCGGCCGCAGGAACCAGTAGCCGAAGCGGTCCCATTGGTAGAAGGGGTTGCTCACCAGGCCGTGGACGAACTGGGCGACGAGGACCAGTACGACGGCGGTGGCGATCCAGCGTCCGGGGCGGCGCAGCGGCTGAACTCGCTGGGCGGTGAGGGTATTTGACGGTGTGTCGGCGGGCGGTGGCACCTCGGCGAGGGACACGGCGGTGCCTGGGGGTTCGGTCATCCAGGGCTCCAGCGGAGTCAGCGCACAGCGGCGACTGGGCGGGCAACGGGACACCGCGCAGGCGGTGTTCGTCGGGGAACGCCGGGGCCGTGAAGAGTGGTCAGCCCCGGCGGCGGGTACAGCCCGGTGCGCTACACAGTGCGCTGTTCACGCGCAGGAGATCGACGGCGCGGTTCGCGACGAGCACGTTCGTCGCGTACGGCGGCACGCAGCCCGGGGACCGGCGTGCGGTCCTCCTGGGAGCTGCGTCCATGTCCGTCACCGTCTCTGTTCGGGCCCGTGGGCCTCGTGTTCGCCGAAGTGGATCGTCAGTCAAGACAGTTACCCGGCGGCATGTCAACGCCGGTCCAGCAGTTGGAACGATCAGGTCGTCCGGGCGGCGTGTGCGGCCCAGTCCAGGATCTGCACGGCCGCTCCGGCCGCTTCCAGTCCCCGGCAGTGGGCGTGGTGGCGGCGGGCGATGGCGTCGAGGTCGAGGTGGGTGCCGAAGGCCGGGTGGGCGGCGAGGCGCCGGGCGTAGGCCCACAGGGCGGGGTGGCCGGCGATGCGGCGCACCGCGTCGGCGTCGAGGTGGTTGCGGTGCACGGTGTCGAGCTGGACGAGGGTGACCCACAACTCGATGTCGGCGGCGGTGAGTTGGGCGCCCAGGAGGTACTCGTCGACGGCGAGCCGGTGTTCCAGCGAGTTGAGGGTGGACAGCAGTATGTGGAGCGCGGCGGCCCGTTCCTCCGGGTCGGCTCCGGCCCGGCCGGCACGCTGGGCGGCCTCGTCGACGCGCTGGGCGCACAGCCGTTCCACGGCCGCGATCTCCGCTTCCTGGCCGCAGGGGTAGAGCGCCGGGCGGCCGGCGCCGAAGTGGAGGGCGAGGTCGCGCATGATGTCGGAGGCGTGGGTGCTCACGATCCGCCCGGACCAGTCGTCGCTGAGCACCGGCGCCGCGGCCGGTCCCGCGTACCGGTGCGCGCTCGCCTCGTACAGCGGGCGCAGCGCCGAGTGCCCTCCGTCGGGGCTGTCGGGCACGGCGGGCAGGAGGGTGACCGGACAGTCCTCGTCGAGGCGGAGCAGGCTGTGGGTGATGGCGATGCGCAGACAGTGCGGACAGGCCGGCGACAGGTGGAGGCGGTAGCGGCGCGGCACGGCGTAGTGGCCGCTGCGCGCGTCGCGCCCGATCCGGCCCCGGAACGCGGGGGCGGGCTGGGTGGACGGTACGGCGGCGAGCGGTGTGACGGTCATGGGTCTCCCCGGGGGCAGGTGCGCGGACGTACGCACGGCGGAAGCGTCGTCGAGTGGGGGTGCTGCGGGGCTCCGGGCCGACTCAGCCCAGGAGTCCGATCGCGCTGCAGACACGCAGCAGATCGATGTGCAGGCGGGAGGTCAGGAGGGGGGATGCCGGCGGAGTACGGCTCACTCGATCGGTGACCGTCTCGACGCGCGCCATGTTTCCCTACCTGTTCACTAGGATTCCCTTCTGGAGTGTCGATCCACTCCCGGCCGCCGTCAAGAGGGTGTCCACGCCACGGAGTCCGCCGCCGAGTCTTCGTCTCCTCGCCCGCGCCTGTTGGGATTCGAACCAAAGTCCGGTTACCGGAGGTAAGAAATACTCTCCGGCGAGTGCCCACCCGGGGCGTTTGTCGCTACGTTTTGACATGTTCACAGCCTCATCCGTCCCCCCTCCCCAGGAGACACCTCCATGCGCAGACTCGTCGCCGGCCTGGCATCAGCCGCGGCCATGCTCGGCGGACTCACGGCAGTCGCACCGCCCGCCGCGGCCGCCGACTCGGGCTCCTTCAGCGTGCTCAGCTACAACGTGGCCGGCCTGCCCGAGGCCATCTCCAGCGCCCCGACGCCCCGCGAGTCGGCAACCACGACGATCGGCGAGCGGATCGCGCCGTACGACATCGTGCACGTACAGGAGGACTTCAACTACCACGCCTACCTGTACGCGGCCGACACCAACCACGCCTACCGCACCCCCACCAGCGGCGGCGCCGGCATCGGCAGCGGGCTCAACACCCTGTCGAAGATCTCCTACGACGCCGACGACTTCGAGCGGGTGGGCTGGAACACCTGCACCTATGGTTCGGGCGACTGCCTGACCCCCAAGGGCTTCACCTTCATGCGCGAGCGCCTCGCCGAGGGCGTCTACGTCGACTTCTACAACCTGCACACCAACGCCGGCACCAACGACGACGACCTCGCCGCCCGCGCCGACAACCTCAGCCAGCTCAGCGACTTCATCGCCACGCACTCCGCCGGCAACGCGGTCGTGGTCATGGGTGACACCAACACCCGCTACACCCGCTCCGGCGACACCATCGCCGAGTTCGCCGCCGCCAACGGGCTCACCGACCCCTGGGTCCAGCTGATCCGCGGCGGTGTGGCCCCCACCAAGGGCAGCGACGCGCTGGTCTGCGACCAGACCGGGACCACCGTGCCCAACACCTGCGAGGTCGTGGACAAGATCCTCTACCGCGGCAGCAAGCTGGTCTCCCTCAACGCCACGTCGTACAACAACGAGCACGCCAAGTTCCTGGAAACCGGAACCAACCTCATGCTCTCCGACCACGACCCGCTCACGGTCGGCTTCACCTGGTCGCGCAACTCCGCCTTCCAGCTGAGCGACCAGTTCGGCGGCCCGCACGGTGACTACTTCACCGACATCGACAGCGTTCCCGCCGCCGCCCGCGCCACGAAGATCTCGCTGCGCGCCGGCGCCCGCGTCGACCAGATGGGCGTCACACTCAGCAGCGGTACGACGCTCACCCACGGCGGCACCGGCGGCACCGCCTCCTCCCTCACCCTCGGGAGCAGCGAGTACGTCACCACGGCCCTGCTCTGCCAGGGCGTGAAGGACGACCACACCCGCATCTTCTACGCCAAGTTCACGACCAACCTGGGCAACAGCCTGGCCGGGGGCACCACGACCTCCGACTGCGTGACGCGCACCGCTCCGTCCGGCTGGCAGATCGCCGGCTTCCACGGACGCACGGGCGACGAGGTCGACAAGATCGGCTTCATCTACACCCAGCGCTGACGAACGAACGCGACCCCCGCCACGCCCAACATGGGTGTGGCGGGGGTCTGTTGGTTCAGCCCCGAGCTCGGTCGATCACGAGGAGAGCCACTCGGTGGCGTTCAGGGCGAGTTCGGCGTTGGTGGCGCCGGTGTCGTTCCAGCCGTCGTACAGGGTGTTGCCGGACTGGCCGGTGCCGTCGTCGATCGGTGAACTGTCGCCCCAGAAGGCGACCTTGCCGCTGCCGAAGGTGCTGGTCGCGAAGAACGCGCCGGTGTTGCCGGAGTAACCGCTGCGGTAGAGCAGGCCCTTGACGGCGGAGTTGTCGGCGGGCTTGAGCGTGGCGGTCGTGCCGCTGGCGATCAGGCTCTTGGTGACGTCACCGAAGGAGCCGTGCAGGACTGCGTTGGAGCTGTCGCTGATCGCCGCCGGGTAGCCGGAGCTGATGCTCAGCGAGTCGACGGAGATGCCGAACGGGTCAGTGCTGTCAACGCTGTTGTTGGTCATCAGGTCGTTGAGGATCTCGACCGCGTCCTCGCCGTCGCTGTTGCGGTCGGCGCCGGTGTGGTCGGAGATCATGAACAGGCCGCCGCCGTTGTTCACGAAGTTCATGATGGCCGTCTTCTCGGCGGTCGTGAAAAGCGTGTTGGGCTCAGGCAGGACCAGCGTGTCGAAGTTCGACAGGTCCGTCGCCGACGAGCCGCCGTAAGTGATGCCGGCGCCCGACTTGAGCGTGCTCAGGCTGTAGTCGCCCGTCTGCTGGAGGGCGACGCCCCAGGAGGAGAGGGCGCCGGTCCAGTCCGTCTCGGAGGACGGCGAGGAGTCCTCGCTCAGCGGGTCGGGCTGGCTGGTGGAGATGATCCAGTCGGCGTTGCCTGCCGTCTCGGCGTGGGCGTTGTCGAACAGGACGCGGTGCGTGGTGGCCGCGTGGGCGGGGGCGACGGTGGCCGCCTGGACGGCGACGCCTGTGGTCAGCAGGCCGAGCACGGTGAGTGCGGTGGTGAGTCTGTACCGGGACCTTGCGAAGCCGAGCATCCGGTCTTTCCTCCATGAGTGGGGGGACATTGGGGAAACCAGTGCGGGTGTCGATCTCCGCGCGTAGAACGGCAGTTGGGGGGTCGCCCTGCCGCGCGGAACTCGAACGGTACTCACAAGATCGGAAGCGCGGACAGGGGCCGCGACCGCTTCACGTCGATCTCTTACTCGGCTCGATTTCGCACGAGACCGACGTGAAGCGGGAGACATGGCGTCAAGTGCGGGCTCGTGCCGCGAGGTCCAGGGCGACGTCCGTGATCATGTCTTCCTGGCCGCCGACCATGCCGCGCCGGCCGACCTCGACGAGGATGGCGCGGGTGTCGAGTCCGTGGCGGGCCGCGGCGGTCTCGGCGTGGCGCAGGAAGCTGGAGTAGACCCCGGCGTAGCCGAGGGTGAGGGTCTCGCGGTCGACCTGGACGGGGCGGTCCTGCAGCGGTCGTACGAGATCGTCGGCGGCGTCCATCAGCGCGAACAGGTCGCAGCCGTGCTGCCAGTCCGTCAGATCGGCCACCGCGACGAAGGCCTCCAGGGGACAGTTGCCCGCTCCCGCGCCCTGTCCGGCGAGGGAGGCGTCGACGCGGGTGACGCCGCACTCCACGGCGACCACGCTGTTGGCGATGCCCAGGCCCAGGTTGTGGTGGGCGTGGATGCCCAACTCGGTGTCCGGGGAGAGGACTTCGCGGTAGGCGCGGAAGCGGTCGCGTACGCCCTCCATGGTGAGCCGGCCGCCGGAGTCGGTGACGTACACGCAGTGGGCGCCGTAGGACTCCATCAGCCGGGCCTGGCGGGCGAGTTCGGCCGGTTCGGCCAGGTGGGACATCATCAGGAATCCGGCGACGTCCATGTCCAACTCGCGTGCGGCGGCAATGTGCTGGGCGGAGATGTCGGCCTCGGTGCAGTGGGTGGCGACGCGCACCGAGCGGATGCCTAGTGAGTGGGCCTGTTTGAGGTCCTGGACCGTGCCGATGCCCGGCAGCAGGAGGGTCGTGGGGATCGCGTGCCGTACGGAGTCCACCACCGCCTCGATCCACTCCCAGTCGGTGTGGGCGCCGACGCCGTAGGTGATGCTGGAGCCGGACAGGCCGTCGCCGTGGGAGACCTCGATGGCGCGCACACCTGCCGTGTCCAGGGCGGCGGCGATGGTGCGGGCCTGGTCGACGGTGTAGCGGTGCCGGACGGCGTGCATGCCGTCCCTCAGGGTGACGTCCTGGACGTAGAGGTCGGTGGTCATGCCGAGGCCTCCTGTCGGGTGCGGCGGTCTGCCAGGCGTTCCGCGGTGATCAGGGCGGCCGAGGTCATGATGTCGAGGTTGCCGGCGTAGGCCGGCAGGTAGTGGGCGGCGCCCTCGACCTCCAGGAACACCGACACCTGCAACGGCCGGGTGCCGACCGGCACCAGCATCCGCAGCGGATCGTCCGCGCCGACCCGTTCGAACTGCACCTGCTGCTTCAGGCGGTAGCCCGGCACATACGCCTGTACGCGTTCCACCATCGCCTCGACGGAGGCGGTGACCGCCTCCTCGTCGCACTCCGAGACCAGGCAGTGCACCGTGTCCCGCATGATCAGCGGGGGTTCGGCCGGGTTGAGCACGATGATCGCCTTCCCGCGCCGGGCACCGCCGACCCGCTCGATGGCCGCCGCGGTCGTCTCGGTGAACTCGTCGATGTTCGCCCGGGTGCCCGGGCCCGCCGAACGCGAGGCGATGGAGGCGACGATCTCCGCGTAGTGCACGGGAGTTACGGCCGACACGGCGGCGACGATCGGGATCGTGGCCTGGCCGCCGCAGGTCACCATGTTGACGTTCCGGCTGTCCAGGTGGGCGTCGGCGTTGACCGGCGGGACCACGTACGGGCCGAGGGCGGCCGGGGTGAGGTCGACGACCGTACGGCCCAGGGCGCGGAGTACTTCGTCGTGGCGGCGGTGGGCGCCGGCGGAGGTGGCGTCGAAGACGATCGACACGTCGGCGAACTCGTCCATCGCGACCAGGCCGTCGATGCCCTCGTGCGTCGTGGCCACCTTCAGGCGGCGGGCGCGGGCCAGGCCGTCGGAGTCCGGGTCGATCCCGGCCATCGCCGCCATCTCCAGGCGCTCCGACAGCCGCAGTACCTTGATCATCAGATCGGTGCCGATGTTCCCGGAGCCGACCACCGCCACCTTCGTGCGGGTGCTCACGTGAGATCCCCTTCCGTCCCGAACTCGACCGAGACCCGGCCGAGTTGACTGATGCGCGCCTCGAACCGGTCCCCCGGCGCCGCCACGGCCATCGGCCCCAGTGCCCCGGTCAGCACCACGTCCCCGGCCCGCAGCGGATCCCCCATGCCGGCCAGCGTCGAGGCGAGCCACACGGCGGCGTTCAGCGGCCCGCCCAGGCAGTCCGCGCCCGTGCCCTCGCTCGCCGGCTCGCCCTCCCGCGTCATCGTCATCCGCACGCCCCGCAGATCCAGCTCGGCCAGCGGCACGGGCGTACCGCCCAGCACGAACAGGCCGCTGGAGGCGTTGTCGGCGACGGTGTCCACGATGGTGATGTCCCAGCCGGCGATCCGGCTGTCCACGATCTCCAGTGCGGGCAGCGCGAAGTCCGTCGCGCGGATGACATCGGCCACCGTGCAGTCCCGGTGCGGCAGTTCGGCGCCGAGCACGAGCGCGACCTCCGCCTCCACCTTGGGCTGCATCAAGCGCCGCAGGGAGACGGTTCCGCCGTCCGGGACGGCCATGTCCGCGAAGAGGGTCCCGAAGTCGGGCCGGTCGACGCCGAGTTGAGCCTGTACGGCGGGCGAGGTCAGCCCGATCTTCCGGCCCACGATCCGCCGCCCGGCCGCCACCCCGCGCTCCACGTTCAGCCGCTGCACCGCGTACGCCGCCTCGACGTCCCCCTCGGCGAGCAGTGAACGCACGGGCGGGCACACGGTGTTGGTCCGTGCGGCCTCCGCCAGCGCGTCGGCCGCCTTGGTCACCTCCGGGGCGCTCATCGGGAGCCGACCAGAGCCGTGTCGGCGCCCACGGGCCCGAACGCGCTCGCTCCGCCCGGCGAGCCCAGGGGGGTGTCACGGCCGGGCAGGGGTTCGTCGAAGAAGCGGCGGTTGTCGGCCCGGTGCTCGGCGTCGGCCAGTCGGTCGACGGCGATGGCCTGTTCGGGGCAGGCCGTCTCGCAGGCGCCGCAGTCGATGCACTCGGCCGGGTTGATGTAGAGCTTGCGCTCACCCTCGTAGATGCAGTCGACCGGGCATTCCTCGACACAGGAACGGTCCATGATGTCGACACAGGCAGGGCCGATGACGTAGGCCATGTCAGTTCTCCTTCTCGGTCGAGTGCCCGGGGAACAGGGCCGCGTCCGGGTCGATGGCGGTGGCGGCGTTGTTGACGGCGGTGGCGACCTCGCCGAAGCCGACGGAGATGAGCCGCACCTTGCCCGGGTAGTCGGTGATGTCCCCGGCGGCGTAGACGCGGGGCAGGTTGGTGGCCATCCGGGTGTCCACGGCGATCCGGCGGGCCTGGAGCGAGAGCCCCCAGTCGGTGAGGGGGCCGAGGTCGGCGATGAAGCCGAGCGCGGCGACGACGGTGCGGGCCGGGAGCAGTCGGGTGGCCCCGGTGGTGCGGTGGCGGACCTCGGCCCGTTCGACGTGTGAGGTGCCGTGCAGGGCGCTCACCTCGGAGTCGGTGATGATCTCGATGCCGAGGGCGCGGACCTTCGCCACGCTCGCGTGGTGAGCGCGGAAGCGGCCGGTGCGGTGGACCAGCCGGACGGAGCGGGCGAGCGGGGCAAGGGTCGCGGCCCAGTCGAAGGCGCTGTCGCCGCCGCCGACGACCACGATGTCGTGGCCGGTGTGGGCGGCGGGGTCCGGTACGAAGTAGACCTGCCCGCGGCCGAGGTACTCCTCCCCCGCCGGGAGCGGCCGGGGCGTGAACGTCCCCACGCCGCCGGTGATGACGACCGCACCGGCCCGGACCGTGGTCCCGCCGTCACCGCGTACGACCGGACGGCCGTCGGGGCCGTGGATCAGCTCCACCGCCCGTTCGCCGAGCAGGTAGCGCGGGCGGTAGGGGGCGGCCTGGGCGACGAGGTTGGCCACCAGGTCGCGGCCGCGTACCGCCGGGAAGCCGGCGATGTCGAAGATCGGCTTCTCCGGGTACATCGCGCTGATCTGGCCGCCGCACTGGGGCAGTACGTCCATGACCGTCACGCGAAGGCCCCGGAAGCCCGCGTAGTAGGCGCCGTACAGGCCCGCGGGTCCGGCGCCGATGATCAGGATGTCCGTCTCGATCGTGCGCGAATCGTCCGTGCTCGCCGGCACGTCGGTAAGAACGCTCATGGGCCCGGAGACTAGGAGCGGTCCGCGGCCCGGCCCCACGGGATCGTTCCGGTGAGCAGGACGTCGCGCTTATCGGACGGGGCACCGCGCTGGGAACGTCGGCGGCACCAGTTTTCCGGCACCGGGAGTGCGGACATGCCGACAGCGGCCAGCATCAGTTCCAGGAGCACCCTGACCATCGCCTGCGCGGCGCTGGTCCTCACCACGGCCTGTACGGCCGGGTCCACCGACTCGACGGGAGTCTCGGCGGCGGGCAAACCGACCGTGCGCCTCGCCCTCGGTGTCGACGCCTCGTACGCCCCCCTCTATCTGGCCGTCGAGCGCGGCATGTTCGAGAAGGCGGGCGTCAACGTCGAGCTGGTCAAGACCGAGGGCGGCCCGGCGGCGTCCGAGGCCGTGACGGCGGGCACCGCGCAGATCGGGCTCAACTCCGACTCCACCGCCCTCCCGCTGATGGTGACCAACCCCGATCTGCGCGCCCTGGGCGTCTTCCAGTCCTCGGACCGCTACCTCAAGGTCGTCCTGCGCGACGGCATCGACTCCCCGAAGCAGATCAAGACCATGGCGTCGATCGGCGGCCTCGGCCTGTACTCGACGCACCGGTATCTGCTGCACAACGACATCGACCCCAACTCCGTGAAGATCGTGGAGAGTTCGGCACCGGAGATCCCCGGCCTGCTGGAGCAGGGCTCGATCGACGCCTACATCCTCTACGAGCCGTGGGCGGCCCGTGGCGACGCGGCGGGCGGCCACATCGCCGGGCGTATCGGCGACTTCGGGGTGAAGTACGTGCAGTGGCTGCTGGCCGACGAGAGCTGGCTCAAGGACAACGAGGAGGTCGCCGGCAAGATCTTCAAGGTGGTCGCCGAGGCCGACAAGATCGTCACCGACGATCCCGCCGCCGCGGCGAAGGCCTCCAACGCGCAGGTCAAGCTGCCCGAGGACCAGACGGTCAAGGTCCTGCCGGAGATCACCTTCGCCGCGCGCGGCATCAACGACTCGGACCTCACCGAGTCGAAGAAGATCGTCGACTTCTTCCTCAAGCAGAAGCTGCTCAAGAAGTCACCGGACCTGAAGACCAGCCTGCTCAAGGGCTGGTACGAGCAGCACGCCACGTGAGTTCGACGTGCCCGGTGACGCAGGGCACGTCGTCGTCCTTGAGGACGCTGACGTCCAGCGTCACCCGGGCCCCGTCGGCGCCGGGCTCGACCGCGCGCACCGTCGCGGTCCAGGTGAGCGGCTCCCCGGCCACGGCGGTGGCCCGGTTGCGCCAGCTCACCGACGCCAACTCGGCCTCGGGCCCGGCCCAGTCGAGGGCGAGCCGGGCGAGCGTCTCGCCGTGCAGGGTGGACTGTACGACGACGTCCGGGAAGCCCTCGGAGGCGGCGAACTCGGCGTCGTAGTGGATCCGGTGGGAGTTCCAGGACACGGCGCTGAACCGGAACAGCTGCACTCGGCTGTGGGAGTAGGTGCGCGGCGGGCAGATCTGCCCGGCGGCGGGGGCGCTCACGCGGCGGCTCCGCTGTCCGCGTCGCTGTCGGCGAGTGCGTCGGGCAGGTCGAGTACGACGACAGTCTCGTCCATGGCCATGAGTTCCTCTCCCTCCTCCGCGATGAAGCGGGTGGTGATGCCGAGCAGGACGAACTCCCCGGACCTGCCGCTGCGGTGGTCGGCCGAGGTGATGGCCCGGGTCGCGGTGATCCGGGTGCCCGCGACCGGGGTGGCGCCCAGGCGGACCGACTGGCCGCCGTGCACGTGGCGTACCGGCAGTCCGTCGGTGCAGGGGGCTTCCCGGGCGGCGAGTCCGTCGCGTTGCAGCGCGGCCTCGGTCGGGCCGTCCTGCCAGCTCAGCGTCCCGGCGAGAAAGAGCGGCGGGGCGACTACGGGCTCTCCGGCGGCCTCCCGTGCACGGGCGCGGCGGATGTAGTCGTCGTCGTTGAGGGAGGCCGCGTACCGGCAGAAGTCCTTGACGGCCAGGACGCCGCAGTCCTCGCTCTCCCACTCCCCGATCAGCTTCCGGGCTCTGGCGAGCACCTCGTCCAGTGCCGCGCTCACCGCAGTGACCGGCTGATGCCGAGGGCCGCGGCGCGCAGGGCGACGGCATGGCCCGGGGGATCCATCCGATACGTCGGCGCGGTGATCGACAGTGCGCCCACGAGCGTGTTCTGGCGGGTGAAGACGGGCACGGCCATGCTCGTGTAGCCGAGCCGGATCTCCTCGGCCTCGGTGGCGATCCGCTCCGTCCGGATCCGCTCCAGCTGCATGCGCAGCCGCCCCGGCGAGGTGACCGTGTGCCGGGTGAAGGGCTTGAGGCCGTTCCTCACCACCTCGGCGAACAGGGCGGGCGGGGAGAAGGCCAGGATCGCCTTGCCGGTGGCCGTGCAGTACAGCGGAAGCCGGCCCGCCACCCGGGACTCCTCGTTCAGTCCGCGGTGCGGGAAGAGTTTCTCCAGGTAGACGACGTCGAGGCTGTCGTGGATGGCGAAGTGGATCGTCTCCTGTGTGGCCAGCAGGAGGTCCTCCATGTACGGCTGGGCCACCTCGCGCAGGATCCGCTGCCGGTGCACGCGCTGCCCCATCTCGAACAGGCGCAGGCCGAGCCGGTAGTCGCAGCCCGCCCGCTCCAGGAGCCCCCAGACGACGAGTTCCTGCGCGAGCCGGTGCACGGTGGCCTTGGCCACGCCGGTCCGGCGGACCAGCTCGGCGAGGGAGAGACCGTCGTCCTCGGCGGTGAACGCCTCCAGAATGGGTCTGACCTTGCCGAGGACCGAGTTCATCGGGTCGGGAGCGAGTGCTGCGGGTGTGGTGTCGGCGAGGCCGACCGTGGTGACGGTCATGGGACGAACCTCCCGGTCTGTGCGTGGTCCTCCGGAGAACGGAAGCACGTACACCTGGTTCACGGCCATGGTGGGAGCGGTTAAATCGAGGTGACCCGGAACCGGGGCCGGCGCGGTGTCACGCGGCCTCGGCCAGAAACGCCAGGCTGAGCGGGTTGTAGAGGTCCGCCTTCTCGTGCTGCGGCCAGTGCCCGCACTCGTTGAACACCTCAAGACGGGCCCCGGGAATCGCGGCGGCGATCGCCTCGGCCTCCGGGACGTCGCCGAGCGGGTTCTTGTTGCCCCAGACGACGAGGGTCGGGGCCTTGATGCGGGCCATCCTGTCCGGGCGGAGCAGGTTGCGCTCGCGCGCCTCGGGTTCCTGCAGCGCCAGCAGGTTGTGCAGGTTCCGCCGGAAGTCGGGGTGGTGGTAGATCTCGTAGCGCACCCGGGTCAGCTCCTCGCCGAGGTCCTCGTCCCACTCGGCCCACAGCAGCCGCAGCCGCTCCCGGGTGAAGGAGATGTCGTCCTCCATGGCGGCGGCCCGCGTCGAGGTCTTCAGCCGTTCCATGACCTTGGGGTTGATCTTCGTGCCGCCCATGCAGAGGAGTTGCAGGGAGGCGACCCGGTCCGGGTACTCGCTCGCGGCCCACGACCCCACCCAGCCGCCCAGTGACTCGCCGACCAGGTGGGCGCGTTCGGCGCCGACGGCGTCCAGGTAGGACATCAAGTGCTCGACGTAGGCCGGGATTTCGCCGGGCCGGTCCGGCTTGCCGGTGTAGC
This sequence comes from Streptomyces sp. JLBG701, assembly GCF_058544905.1. Lineage (NCBI taxonomy): Bacteria > Bacillati > Actinomycetota > Actinomycetes > Kitasatosporales > Streptomycetaceae > Streptomyces > Streptomyces sp. JLBG701. The sequence continues at coordinate 9,995,707 of NZ_CM178588.1, read as the reverse complement.
CGTGGCCGAGCATGTCGATGGCGTGGCAGCGGTAGCCGGCCGAGGCGTGCGCCGGGATGTTGCGGACGAACGCCTCCAGGTGGCCGGTCGTGCCGTGCAGGAACACGACGTGCTCGCCGTCCTCGGGGCCCGCCTGCAGGGCACGGGTCCTGAAGCCGCCGGTCTCGACATAGGCGTGCCGGTAGTCGATGCCCGACAGTTCGGTCCAGATGCTCATGACTTCCTCTCGGTCTGCGTGTGTACGGGGTCCAGGACGGCGACGGCCATTCCGGTGAGCCACTCGGGCATCGGCTCGTACGCCAGGCGTCGGCCGGGGGCGTGGTCGAGCAGGGCCGACATCAGCAGCCAGGTGCGGATCTCCTGGGCGCCGTTGCCGGCCGTCTTCTCCAGTTCCCCGGTGGTGAGGCCGGTGACGCGGTGGGTCTCGCCGCGTTCGACGAGGGACAGGAACTCCTCGTCCCACTCGGGGTTGAGCGCGGCCTCGGCGGCGCGGATGATCTCGCGGCGGCGGACGTCGTAGTCCTGCCAGTTCTCGCGTCCGTCGAGCCAGGCGCCGACCATGAACTCCTCGTCGTCGCCGTGCGGTTCGCGCCAGTCCGGCCAGGGCAGGCGGTGCGAGAGCCCGCCGGAGCCGATGACGGCGACGCGGCGGTCGTCGGGGAAGGCGAGTACGGCCTCACGGATCGCCCGCCCGAGTCGTTCGCAGCGTTCCAGGGTCGGCAGCGGGTGGGCGAATACGTTGATCACGATCGGTACGAGTTCCACGTCCAGGCCTTCGAGGAGGTACTGGATCGCGTGCGACTGGCCGTGGTCGATCTGCAGGCGGGCGGAGAAGGCCGCGTCGAAACGGCCGCTCTCCACAAGGGAGTTGGCGATGTGGCGGGCGAGCGGCACATCCACCGGTTGCGGGCCCTTGGGAGTGCCGGACTCGCCGCTCGCGACGCACTCCCCCACCCCCATGGTGAAGCTCGGGATGAGGTCCAGCCAGAAGCCGCGGAAGTGGTTGGAGCCGACGAGGATCACCGTGTCGGGGCGGGTTGCGGCCAGTTGGTCGCGTGCTTCGGCGAGCGCGTCGCGGAAGCGTTCGGCGCGGTCCTTGTGGAGGGTCTGCTCCCAGTGGGTGTTCATCAGGGTGCTGTGCGACGCACCGATGCCCAGGACGATCTCGGTCATGATGCCTCCACTTCCGCGCGTGTCCGGGTGACGGTGTCGAGCGCCGTACGGACCAGATGGCGCGTCAGTTTCTCCATGGCCCGTACGGAGACGGTGTTCATGCCTCGCGCGAAGTCGATCTCGAAGGGGGCCTCGTCCTGCGGAACCTTCGGCATGCCGACCCGTACGGTCGGGATGCCGCGCCCGCGCAGGATGTTGGCGTCGGTGGCGCCGCTGTTGCCGCGGATCACCTCGTGCTCGCGGCCTTCGAAGGCCTCCCAGGCGGCGGTCGCGGAACGGCGGATCCAGCTCTCCGGGTCGGTCCGGGTGCCGGGGATGGCCAGGATCATCTCGGCGCTCACGCCGTCCAGCTTGTCGAGGGCGGCGAGGAACTCCCGCTTGGCCCGCATCGGCGTCATGTCCGGGCCGATCCGCAGGTCCACCCTGAGGGTGCAGGCGGCCGGGGTGACCGCCGCCATGCGTGGCCAGCCGCCGCGTATCGAGGAGACGATGCCCTGCGGGGCGACCGTGCCGTCGGCGTGGCGCTCGGCGTACTCGGCGAACCACTCCTCCAGGTACCGGACGACCTCGCCGGCACGGGCGATGGGGTTGTCGTAGGGGAGGCGGTGGCGGGAGCCGACGTAGGTGTGCGTGCCGCGGACGGTGACCTCGAACCAGACGAGGCCGACCTCGTCCCAGGAGACCGTCCAGCCGGGCTTGGCGATGACCGCGTAGTCGGTCCACACGCCCTGCTCCAGGAGGAACGAACAGCCCGCGCCCTGACCGGTGTTGAGCCTCCCGCTGCCCGGCCTGGCGTTGGTGGGCATGCCGCCCGCGCCGAACGCCGCGACCAGGTCGCCGGTGAGCGGGATGCCGGCGCGGGCGATCGCCTCGGCGGCCATCATCACGCACGCCGCGTGGCCCTTCGGGTTGGAGGCGCCGAGGCCGGTGACCAGGTCGTCGTAGACGGTGGCCTGCGGGCGCATGTCGTCCCTCAACTCCGGGCCGATCCACGGGAGATCCTCGCTCTCCTCCCCCACGGTGAGGGTGTCGATCGGCGCGTAGAGCATGAGGTCGGGGCCGGTGCCGTCGCCGTCGAGGCGGGCCCAGGCGTTGGCCTGGCGGTCGTCCAGCGGTTGAACTTCCGCACGCAGCCCGGAGGTTGAGAGCGTCTCGGCGATGTGCCGGGCCAGCGGGCCCTCGTCGCCGGTCGGGCTAGGGATGTCGACCAGGCCCGTGATCAGCTCGCGCAGGCGGTCTTCGGTGACGTGGCGCCAGGCTTCCGTGATCCAGGCGCCGCGCCGCTCGTCCAGACCCTTGAGACCGTTCACTGGTGGATCCTGTGAACCTGGGTCATCGTGGTGCGCGCGAAGCGCTTCCTGGCCAGGGGGAGCCCGATGGCGATCGCGGCCCCGGCCAGCAGGGTGAGCAGGGTGCGGCCCATCTCAGGCTCCGTTCTCGGTCGGGGTGTTCGCGCCTACCGCGGCCAGCTTCTTGCCGTACTCCTCCTCGCTGAGGTTCCGCCAGGCGGTCAGCGAGATGTCGGGGCGGTAGAGCTTCTCCGGGGGTGCGTCGGTGACGTCGACCATCCAGGCGTCCTGGCCGGAGAACTGGCCGTGGAACAACCAGCGGATCGCGCCCAGGTACTTGGCGTAGAAGCGGAGGGTGTCCCAGCCCTCGGTGAAGTTGACCATCACACCGACGTAGCGGTGATGGTCGGCGTCGACGGGGACGTAGAACTCGTAGTGGATGAAGTTGGGGTAGGCGATGCGCAGGATGCCGGGCATCGCCAGGGACGCGAAGCCGGGGAACTCCTGGGCCTCGATGACCGGGTCGACCTGGTCCGGCTTGCCGGTATTGCCGATGTTGAAGGTCTCCTTCGGCGGCCGGGTCTTCCACCAGCGCTTGTTGGACCAATGGCCGACGCCGGGGAAGTCGGCCTCCCAGTGGACCTCGTCCTGGACCCGGAAGATCCAGCGGCCCTTGGGCACGATCCGGGTGATGTTCCAGGTGGGCATCGGCTTGAAGAGCCGCCAAAGTGCCGTGCGGTGCAGGTACTTGGCATGGCCCTCGTCGAAGCCGTTCTCGCAGGCGAAACGCCAGTTGCCGCCGCGGGGTTCGATCCGGCCGCCCATCACGAAGGCGTTGGAGACGAGTTCCTCCGGCAGCTGTTCGTCGATGGGGTGGGGTGCCTCGTCGGCGAGGGGGATGTACACCCACACCATGCCGAGCCGCTCCTCGACGGGGTACGTCCGCACCTCGACCTTGCCGGTGAGGCGGCAGCCGGGCCCGTCGGTGATGACCGCGGACAGCTTGCCGGTGGGCAGGTCGAACGTCCAGCCGTGGTACGGGCAGCTGACGGTGCCGGGGAACTGCTGGTTGCCCTCGGAGAGGGGTACGCCGCGGTGCGGGCAGCGGTTGTGGAGCGCGTACGCCTGGCCGGCGTCCCGGATCAGCGTGATCTTCTCGCCGCAGATCGTGAACGGGAGCGGGTCGCCCGTGATGTGACTGGACCAGGTGACCGGGTACCAATACCCGCGGAAGCCGGCGGCCGCGGCGTCGTAGTGGGGCCATGTCGACCAGTCCTGCCGGCCGGGCTGTCCCGTCGTACGCCCTGTCCGGCCCGTCCTCTTGGGGACGATCGAGCCTTCACCCGTCGTCATCGTGCGTGACCTCCTGCCGCCGTCGGAACATGGCGTCGAGCATCGGCGCTCCCGTCGAGCCCGCCAACGGACCCGTTCCGCTGAACAGACCGCCGGGGAATCGCACCGGCACGTTCGGTTAGCGTCCCGCTCAGCGGACCCGCAGCCGTGCGCGCACGCGGCGCACCGTTCTACGGTTTCGACCTCCCCGGGCCCACGCCCCGCCGATGACCTGAAGGGATCGTGATGACGAAGGCCATCGAGGCCGAACCGACGTCCGCCGCGACAGACGGCAGGCGTGGTGCGGCCGTCTCTGTCGAAGGGGTCGACATCCGGTTCGGCTCCTTTCACGCCGTACGGGACGTCTCCCTCGACATCGCCGCCGGAGAGTTCCTCTGCCTGCTCGGGCCGAGCGGCTGCGGCAAGTCCACCCTGCTGTCCGCGCTGGCCGGGTTCGTCGAACCGCACTCGGGCCGCCTCACCGTGGACGGCGCCCCGGTGACAGGTCCTGACCCGGAACTCGGGATGGTGTTCCAGAGCAGCGAGGCGCTCTTCGACTGGCTGACGGTCCGTCAGAACGTGGCGTTCGGGCCCCGGATGCGCGGCCGGTCCCGGGCCGAACAGGCGGCGCTGGCCGACGAGTATCTGGGTCTTGTCGGGCTGCGGCACTGCGCCGACCGGTTCCCCGGCCAGTTGTCGGGTGGTATGCGGCAGCGCGTGCAGATCGCGCGGGTGCTGGCCAACCGGCCGAGCGTGGTGCTGATGGACGAGCCGTTCGGGGCGCTGGACGCGCAGACCCGGCAGGTGATGCAGGAGGAGATGGACCGCATCCGGCGCGTCTCCGGTTGCACCGTCGTGTTCGTCACGCACGACATCGACGAGGCGATCCTCCTCGCCGACCGGATCGCCGTGATGACCACGGGCCCGGCCGCGTCGATCAAGTCCGTCTACCCGGTGGACCTGCCCAGGCCCCGGGACGTGACCGACCCGTCGGCCGCCGCGCTGCGCCACAGCCTGCGCGAGGACATCGGCGAAGAGGTGCGCAAGGCGCTGCGCGACCAGGGGCTCGACCCGGATGTCGGCGTCGGCCCCGCACTCGGCCCCGAGGAGGACCGATGACGACCATGACCGTCGACACCGCGCCGAAGCCGCGCACCGAGCGCCGCACGGTGGGGGCCGCCCGGCAGCGGCTGCGCACGATCGGCCTGTACGCCGTGTCCGTCCTACTCGGCGTCGCCGTCTGGCAGTTGCTGGCGATGCACTACGGCCCCTCGCTCGTCGCCTCCCCGCGCGAGACCCTGTCCGCGGCCGGCGATCTCGCGCGCGACGGAACCCTCACCAACTCGGTCATCGCCTCCAGCCGCCGCATCCTGATCGGCTGGGGACTCGGGCTGCTGGTGGGTGTACCGGCGGGGCTGCTCGTGGGGCAGATCCGGATCGTGCGGCAACTCCTGGAGCCGTACATCGAGTTCTTCCGGTTCATCCCGCCGGTCGCGTTCGTGACCCTGGCGGTGGTGTGGCTGGGCATCGGCGAGTCGTCGAAGGTCGTCCTGATCTTCTACACGTCGGTCTTCATCGTCATCCTGAACACCAGCGCCGGGGTGATGTCGGTGAGCGAGTCGAAACTGCGGGCCGCCGCCAGCCTGGGCGCGGGCCGCCGGCAGGTCCTGACCCGGATCGTGCTGCCCTCGACGGTGCCGCACATCGTCACCGGGGCGCGGCTCGCGATGGGCAACAGCTTCCTGACCATCGTGTCCGCGGAGATCGTCGCGGCCCAGGTCGGGCTCGGCTCGCTGATCTGGACCTCCCGCAACTACGGCCGCATCGACTGGGTCTTCGTCGGGATCATCACCCTGGGCATCCTCGGGTTCGTCTTCGACCGCGTGCTGCGGATCGTCGCGTCCCGTGTCCTGCGTCGATACGGAGTGAAGCTGTGAGCGGCGAACACGCGAGTGGCGGCACGTCACGTGCCCTGGTCCTGGAGGGGTTCGGCTCCCTCCCCCGACTGGTCGAGCGGCCCGTGCCCGCGCACCTGCCCGGCCACACCGTCGTACGGATGCTGGCCGCGCAGGTGGGTCACCTCGATCTCAACATCGTGGACGGGAAGTTCGGGATCCTCCCCGATCTTCCGGTGGTCCCCGGCACCAACGGGAGCGGGATCGTCCTGGCCTCGGACACCCATCCCGAGGGCAGCCTGATCAGGGTCAACGGCAAGGGTGTCGGGTTGCGCCGGGACGGCTGCTGGGCCGAACACGCCGTGGTGCCGGACGCGGCCGTGGTGGCGGTGCCCGAAGGCACGGACCCCGCGCTGGCGTGCGGTTTCTTCTCTCCGGCCGGCACGGCCTGGGCGGCCGTGCACTCCGTCGCCGCCGTGCGGCCGGGAGAGCGGGTCCTGGTGACCGGGGCGGCGGGCGCGGTGGGCGCCCTGACGGTGCAGGTCGCCGCGCGGGCCGGGGCTGAGGTGATCGGGGTGGTCGGGCGTCCGGCGAAGCTCGATCACGTGCCCGCGCCCGCCAAGGCCGTGCTGGCGGCCGAGCTGTCCCCGGAGACGGTGGGCGGGCAGGTCGACGCGCTCATCGACACCGTAGGCGGACCCGTGCTGCGGGACGCCCTCGACCTGGTGCGCCCGCGCGGACGCGCCGTTCTCGTCGGCTACACCGCGGGCCGCGAGTTCGGCGTGGACCTCGCGGACTTCCTGCTGGCCGACGTGTCGTTGCTGCCCGTGAACCTGATGACGCGCGGCCGGGAGGTCGCCGCGGACACGGAACGGCTGCTGGCCGAACTGAGCGCGGGAGAACTGACGTTGCCGATCGAGCGCCACTCCCCCGACCGGCTGGCCGAGGCGGTGGCCCGGCTGCGGACGGGGGAGGCGCTCGGCCGGGTCGTCCTCGATCTGAGCTGACGGGGCCTAGGCCGTGGCCCGCACCGCCACGGCCCCGGAACCCGCCTCGCCGTCGGCGACGCCACCGGGGCGGCGGCGGAACGGCAGCCTCGGGACACGGAATCCCGGCGTTCCGAGGCCACCGGTGACGCGGTCCAGGAAGATCGCCAGGGCCACCACCGACAGCCCGCCCTCGAACCCGGCCCCGACGTCGAGCTGGGTCACACCGCGCACCACGACCTCGCCGAGGCCGCCCGCGCCCACCATTCCGGCGATGACGACCATGGACAGCGCCAGCATGATCACCTGGTTGACGCCGGCCATGATCGACGGCATCGCGAGCGGGAACTGAACCTGTCGTAGCACCTGTCGCGGCCGGGAACCGAACGCGTGCGCCGCTTCCACGATCTCCGAGTCGACCTGGCGGATGCCGAGTTCGGTCAGCCGGACCGCGGGCGGCAGTGCGAAGATCATCGTCGAAACGGTGCCGGGCACGACGCCGATGCCGAAGAAGAAGACGGACGGGATGAGGTACACGAACACAGGCAGCGTCTGCATGAAGTCCAGCACCGGCCGCGCCGCCGCGCCCGCCCGGTCGCTGGTGGCCGTCCACACCCCGATCGGTACGCCGATGGCCACGGCCGCCGTCCCGGAGATCAGCACGATGGTGAGGGTCTGCATCGTGGCTGTCCACAGTTCCATGGAGTCGACGAGCAGGAACGCCAGGACGGTGAACAGCACGAGCTGCGGGCGCCGGGTCGCCAGCCACGCGATGACGGCGAAGACCGGGATCAGCACCGCGGAAGGTGGCGTGTGGAGGATCCAGTACACCGCGTTCACCACGGAGGTCACCGCCGACGACAGGCCGTCGAAGACTCCGCCGAGGTGGTTGAGGAGGAACTGGATGACGTCGTTGACGTAGTCCCCGACCGGGATCCTAGGCATCATCGTTCCTCCTCGGCTGGGCGAGAGCGGACAGCAGGGCCGCCTTGGGTACGACGCCGAGCAGTCGCCCGGCGTCCACCACCGCGACCGGGACGATGCTCCGGCCCGCGAGGTGCAGGAAGTCGGCCAGCGGCTGGTCCGGCGACACCGTGTGGTACGCGTCGCGCACCTGCCCGGTGAGATCCTCCTCGCCGTCCCGCAGTGCGGTGGCGAGGTCCTGGTCCCGGGCCACGCCTAGCAGCAGCCCGTCCTCGTCGAGCACGAAGACGCCGTTGGCCTCCGCGTTCGCCAGCCGTTCCAGCACGTCCGCGGGTGTCTCGTGGACGTGCGCGGTGAGCAGCGCGGGCCGCAGAACCGCCCCGGCCGTCAGTACACGGGAGCGGTCGACGTCGGACACGAATTCGCTCACGTAGTCGTCCGCGGGCGAGGAGATGATCTCCGGACCGGTGCCGCACTGGACGACGCGGCCGTCCTTCATCACCATGATCCGGTTGCCGATCCGCATGGCCTCGTTGAGGTCGTGGGTGACGAAGACGACGGTGCGGCGGTGCTCCGCCTGGAGCCGCAACAGCAGGTCCTGCATGTTCCGTTTGATCAGCGGGTCCAGTGCGCTGAACGGCTCGTCCATCAGCAGGATGTCGGCGTCGGTCGCCAACGCCCGTGCCAGGCCGACCCGTTGGCGCATGCCGCCGGAGAGTTGGTGGGGACGCGCGTCGCCGTGGTTGCCGAGGCCCACCTGGTGCAGCGCCGCGTCGGCCCGCTCCAGCCGCTCCTTCGCCGGGACATGCCGGATCTGGAGCCCGTACGCGGCGTTCTCCCGGACGGTGCGGTGCGGCAGCAGCGCGAAGTGCTGGAACACCATGCTGATCCGGTGGTTCCGCAGTTCCCGCAGGTCTGCCGGGTCCATGCCGGTCACGTCGGCGCCGTCGATCTCCAGCGTCCCGGACGACGGCTCCACGAGGCGGTTGATCATCCGCAGCAGCGTCGACTTGCCGGAGCCGGACAGGCCCATGATGACGAAGAGTTCACCCCGGCCCACGGTGAACGCGACGTCGTGCACGGCGAGGGTGCCCCCGGCGGCGGTGACGGCCGCGGGGACGTTTATGGGCGTGGGCCCATCGCCGAGCAGCGCCGCCGCCCGACGGTCGGGAAGCCCGTACACCTTGCTCAGGCCAGAGCCCTCGATCATCACCGCGGACGGCGCCGTGGGCGTGTCCATGGGCGGGATCCGGGTCGTGGGGAGTCCTGTGCTCATGGCGCTCAGCTCCCGACCACCGCGGCGGCGCCGTCCTCGCCGCTCACCGTCTCAACGCCGGCCAGCCACTTCTCGACGGCCTCCGGATGGGCGGCCATCCACGACGAGGCGATCTTCTCGGCGGACTGCTTCTTGTTGTCGTAGGCGTCGATCCAGGCCGACGCCGTCGCCGAGTCGATGGTGATCTGGGAGAGGAGGCGGGCCAGGTTCGGGTCGTCCTTCTTCAGGCCGGACCGGGTGAGGACCCGGATCTGGCCGGCGCCGGGCCAGACGTGCTGGGGGTCGGCCAGGAAGGTCACCTTCCATTTCACCACCATCCAGTGCGGCCGCCAGGCCAGGAAGACGACGGGTTCGTTCTTGGCGACCCGGCGGGTGACCTCGGCGAGCATGGCCTCGGTGCTGCTCTGGACCAGCTTCCACTCGCCCAGCCCGTACGCGTTCTTCTTGATCGCGTCGAGGATGTACTGGTTGCCGGGCGAACCCGGCTCGATGCCGAGGATCTCGTGGTCGAAGTCGTCGCCGTGAGCCGCGAGGTCCGCCAGAGAGGTGATGCCCAGCTTCTTCGCCGTCGCCCCCGGGATGCCGGGCGCGTACTGCGTGCCGGTGAGCAGCGTGCCCGCCACCGCCACCGACCCCTTGTCGATCAGGCTGCCGTACACGCTCTTCTGCGACGGCCACCAGTTGCCGAGGTAGGCGTCCGCCTTGCCGGTGGACAGCGCCTGGGCGCCGAGCGGGACCGCGACGTCCTGGACGGAGGGGTCGTAGCCGAGCTTGGTGAGGATGTCGGAGGTGATCTGGTTCTCGACGACGAGGTCGGCCCAGGGTTGTTGGACGAGGCGGACGGAGTGCGATCCGCCGCCGGCGGAGCCGAAGGAGTCGGAGTCGCCGCTGCCGCAGCCCGCGAGCAGCGGCGGCACGAGGAGGGCGAGGGTCAGGGCGAGAGCGCCGCTGTGGCGGCGAGGACGGATACGCATACGGATGGGGAGCATGGGAGGGATCTCCTGTCAGGACGGTGAATCGGTTGAGGGTTCACGCCCCCGTCGGCTCCTCGGGGTCGACCCAGACGGGAGAGGACCAGGCCATCTCCCCGTCGATCTGGATGACTCGTACGTAGTAGTGGGTGGGGCCGCCGGGATCGTCCGTCCACGTCAGCCGCCGTTCGGTGCCGCCGAGCGAGGTCAGCCCGCCGGTGCCGCGTCCCAGGGACAGCAACCCGCCGTCCCCGCCCGGCAGTTCGACCGTTCCGGAGCACAGGTCGCCGAGGGACACGGTGGTGCCGCCCTGCGCGGTCTTCAGGTCGACCGTGGCCTCCGGCGGGCCGACCAGGGTCAGTTCGATCCCGCCGCGCTGGGAGCCGTACGGTTCGCCGAAGGACTTGGTGGACGCCGTCCAGCGCACCTCGGTCTCGTCGGCCATGGTCACCTCGGGGCCCCAGTACGGCGTCCGCAGCACCCTGCCGCCGTCGATCCGCAGCCGTCCGCTCCAGTCGGTGGTCACGCCGCTGCCGCCGAACTCCACCCGCAGCGGCAGCTCCAGCCAGCCGTCCGGCAGGTTCAGGTCGGGTGACAGGCTCCGGACGGTCTCGCCGCCGCGGACCAGCTCGATCCGTGCCAGGTCGCGGAACCCGTGGGCGTACACCTCGATGTCGACGGGCCCGTCGTGCCGGATCTCGCTGCCCATGAAGGCGCCGCCCACCCGTACGTCGACGATGACGTCGCGGGTGGTCGCGCCGAACACCCGGCGTGCCTGGAGGGCGTCGAACACGCCGTCCCTGGTGAGGTGTTCGGCGTACGCGCCGACATAGCTGGCGCCGTTGCCGTGGTCCGAGCTGGCGATGAGCCCGAAGCGGTGTCCCCGGCGCAGTCCGTCCACCACGAACGTCCCGTCGAGCGTGCCGTCCGAGTACTGGCGGAAGCAGCCCTGCCCCTCGTAGTTGCCGCGGCAGGCCTGGAACACCTCCACCAGGCGCAGGAATTGGGGGTCGTAGTAGTCCCAGTCGTAGGGGATCATCGCCGAGCCGGGGTGGTGCGGGATGGTGAGTGCCGGATAGCTCGGATGGCGCCGCAGGCTCGCCCACAGCTCGTCCGGTGTCCGCGAACCGGCGGCGAACGAGGAGTAGATGGGTGCGCCGCGCTCCTCGGAGCCGTAAATGACGTTCTGGTGGCCGGTGTTGCCGGTCCACTCGAATCCGTACAGCGGAACGAAGCGGCCCTCTACCCGGAACAGGTCGGCGATCTTCTGGATCGACCACCACTGGTAGGCGCTGCTGTTCTCGGAGTGGTCGGTGACCGCCCAGAAGTCGTAGTCGCAGACGTCCCAGCCGTAGCGGTAGAAGTCCTCAAGGGAGGGTTCGTCGCCCGAGGTGCAGCGGCTGACCAGGGAGTGGCGGTGCAAGTCGCCCCAGTAGAGGGTGAGTTCGCTGCCGTCCACGTCGGTCCGGTAGCGCGGGGACTCGGTGGCGGCCCAGGAGCGGGCCTCGCGGCGGTCGTTGCCTGCTACCACTTCCAACGGGCGGTTGGCCTGTGCGGGTTGGCCGGTGGCGGGCAGCACAGCGGTGCCGATCGCGCCGACGCCGTGCATGCCGTGCCACACCACGGACCCCTGGTGTTCAAGGAGTCGGGGACACTCCCGGCCGCCGAAGCCCTCCGTCCAGGTGAGGCTGCGCTCCAGGCGGCCGTCGGTCTGCCAGGCCAGCACCACGCCGTCACCGGCGCGTGCCACCGCGACCTCCTCCAGCGTGCCGTCGCTGCTGCCGAAGGTGACCGGCTTCGACCAGCCGTCGGGGCCGAGTGTCTGCGCGGCGGCCTCCCAGTAGTACGTCATCAGGGGCAGCCGCCGGTGGGTGCGGTACGCGACGGTGAGCCCGCCGCCGGCGTCCGCGACCAGCCGGGGCAGCCCGCCCGGGACCACGTCGAGTGCTTCGGCCAGTACGCCCTCGGGCTCCAGCAGCCCTTCCTCCGTCACGCGTACGACGCGCAGGGACGCCGTCACCTCGGGCAGCAATTCCGGCGGTACGGCGTCGCCGCTGTCCCGCATGCCGGGCAGTCGGGGCGCCTGAGCGAGCTCGGACTCCGGACGCAGCCGCGTCGGACCGGAACCGCCGTGCCCGTGCACCGCGATGAGGTCGAACGCGCACCAGATCCCGCCGTCCACCGTCACCGCGAGACTCGGGTGCAGCGCGTAGTCCGTGCCCGAGCTCACCGGACGCACCGGGCCAAGGGTCCCCGAGCCGTCCGCGACACACACCACGACCCGGTACGACCCGGCCACGTACTCCGACCACGCGTACACGCTGCCGCCGTCGGGCAGCGCCGCCACCGCGGGATCCCAGGCGTTGCCCGCCGCCCCCTCGCTGACCAGCCGGGCGCTCCCCCACACCCCGTCGTGCCGACGCCGGGACCAGATGCCGAAGCCGGCCTCGTACGGGCCCTGCCACACCACCTCGACGTCGCCGTCCGCGTGGACGACGATCTCCTGGTTGAAGGACGGGTGCCCGGTCTCGCTCACCCGCTCCGCGGCACCCCACCCGGTGGCGGGATCGTGGCGGTGTGCCCAGACGTCCACTCGGCCGTCCCGGTCCGCCCGCCCATAGCAGACCCAGGCGGCGCCCTCGGCGTCGAAGACGGCGGACGGACGGAAGCAGTCGGACGGCTCGTCGTCCAGTACGACGGGCAGCGCCTCGGCGCCCGGGCCGTCCGCGAGCGCCGCGACGACGCGTTCCCCGACGCCTTCCTGCCATTCGATCCACGCGTAGAGAACCCGGCCGTCGTCCGTCGCCGCGACCGCCGGCCGGGCCGCCGAACGCTGCCCGCACACCATCCGTCCGGCCACCCTGCGATGTCCCGCGAGCGGTACCGCGGCGTTCAACTCCCGCTGTCCTGCGGCCAGATACTCGGTGAGCCGACCGCCGCCCTCGTCGACCCACATGTAGCGCAGCGGATCCGGGTCCAGGGTGGCGACCACGGCCGAGATGTCCGTGCACGCGTCGATGGCCGTGGCCAGAAGGCGGTTGAAGGCGAGCACACGGTCGAGGTCGACGCGCTGGCGTTCGGTGTAGCCAGCCTGGTGGTGGTCGATGCCGCAGCAACTCGTCATCGCTTGGCGTCCCTTCGAGGGCAGGGGTTGACCAGTGGAAGAGGAAGGAAGGCAGGAGGAACGGAAGGCAGCGAAGTGAAGGCGCCATTGCCCCCCGGCGGGAAATCCGCCTGCCGGCGGGAGAACCCCTGCTGGCGCAAAACGATCCCGCCCAGGCACCGGCCCGAACAACGGGTTCGCCCGGTGAAGGAAGACCAGTTCTTGACCGCACCCATAGCATCTGCCTATGGAGCGTCGCCAACTGGAGTACTTCCTCGCGATCGTTCGCAGCGGAGGGTTCACCAATGCCAGCCGCCGGCTGCGGGTCGCCCAGCCCTCCCTGTCGCAGGCGATCCGGGCTCTCGAACGCGACCTCGGCACGACCCTGTTCCACCGGCTGGGCCGCGGCGTCGGCCTCACGGCGGCCGGTGAGGCGCTGGTCCGCCCGGCCCAACAGATCCTGCGGGACTTCGCCACCGCGCGGGCCTCGGTGGACAGCGTGGTGGAACTGGCCGGCGGACGGCTCGACATCGTCGCGCTGACGACCCTCGCCGTCGATCCGCTCGCCGACCTGATCGCCCGCTTCCGTGAGAAGCACCCGCTGGTCGACATCCGGGTCGTCGACCCCGAACACGACGACGCGGTTACCCGGATGGTCCGTACCGGGGAGTGCGAGCTGGGTCTTGCCGAGTCCCCGGTCGGCCTGGACGGCCTTGACCATCTCCGCCTGCCCGTGCAGCAGTTCTTCGCGGTGCTGCCGCCCGGCACCCCACAGAACGACGAAGAGGCCGTGGGCGTCGCGGCGTTGGCGGAGTTCCCGCTGATCTCGACACCGGAGGGCACCGCCATGCGCGCCCTCGTCGACAGTGTGCTGACCATCGACGGCAGGCCGCCCCGCATCGCGGTGGAGACCACGCATCGCGCCGCCATCGTCCCGCTCGTGCTGGCCGGTGCGGGCGTCGCCCTGCTGCCGCGCAGGCTCGCGGCGGACGCGGCCGGCCAGGGAGCGGTCATCGTACCGACGACGCCACGCCTGGTCCGCAGCGCCGTGATGGTGTGGCGCTGCGAGCAACTGTCCCCCGCGGCCACCCGGTTCGTCGAGCTGTGCGGCCAGGTCCCGGACCGACCGGAGCAGGCCCCGGCGTAGCGACCCCGTCCTCGGAATCGGCCCGCTCAGCAGAACGGTTCGCTTGGGCGGACACCGCCGTCCCCGGACGATCGGGGCCATGGACCTCATGAAGATTCAGACCCCGCCGGAGGGTGCCTACGCCGAGGCGGACGGCGTCAAGTACCACTACGTCGAGCTGGGCGAGGGCAGTCCCACGGTCTTCCTGCACGGGGGCGGCCCCGGCTGCACCGGCTGGTCGGACTTCGGCCAGGTGGCACCGCTGTTCGCCGCGGACCGCTCCTGCTTCCTGGTCGACATCCTGCAGTACGGCAAGTCCGCGAAGCCCGTCATCGAGGGCCCCATGTGGGACTACCACGCCGCGAAGACCGTGGCCCTCCTGGACTCCCTCGGCGTGGAGCGCGCCGACTTCGTCTGCAACTCCTGGGGCGGCACCATCGCGCTCAACTTGGCCGCCAAATACCCCGAGCGCGTACGGTCGTTGGTCATCACCGGCAGCATGCCGGTCTTCCATGGCCCCCTCGCCCCGCTCCCGGAGGGCGGCCGCCGCGGCCGCAACGCCCGGGACGTCTACTACGGCGGCACCGGCCCGTCCCGCCAGAAGATGCGGGAGCTGATCGCACGCCTTGAGTGGTACGACGCCGACGCGATCCCCGACGGCACGGTGGACCTGCGCTACGAGCAGAGCCTCGACCCCGAGGAAACCGCGCTCGCCGGCGCCTCCGACAACCCGCGCGGCGACTGGCAGGACCTGACCGCCGAACTCGGCACCATCACCGCGCCGGTGCTCTTCCTGTGGGGCATGTACGACGCTTTCCTCACCCCGGATTATCCACTGATGCTGGCGCGCATGATCCCGAAGGGGAACCTGCATGTGATGAGCGAGGCCTCCCACCATCCCCAGGAGGAGCGGCCGTACGACTACTACAGCGTGGTCAGCGGCTTCCTGAACCAGCGGCACGGCTGACGGAGGACAGGTGACTGGAGCAACCCCGCGAGTCGTCGAACTGACCAGCCCCTTCACCCGGTTCGCCGGCCGACTGCTGGTCGGCATCGGCCACGAGGTGGTGCTGGTCGAACCCCCGGAAGGCCACGCCGACCGGCACGAGGACGCCGCCGCCTTCGCCCACTGGCACGCCGGAAAGCGCTCGGTGATCGCTTCCGCGCCGGACGATCTACGCCGACTGCTGGCAGGCGCCGACGTCCTGCTGGACGGGACTCCGGACGGTGCCGACGTGACCGGCCTCGACCACCTCGTCCACGTACGCGTGACCCCCTTCGGTCTGGTCGGCCCCCGCAGCGGCTGGCAGGGCACCGATCTGGTGGTGGCCGCGCTGGGCGGGATGCTCGCCCAGGTCGGCGATCCCGACGGCCCGCCCCTGCGGCTGCCCGAGAACCAGGCGGAGCACCTCGCGGGTGTCAATGCGGCGATCGCCGTCCTGCTGGGCCTGCGGGCGCGGCGCCGGGGCCCGGGGCAGCTCATCGACGTCTCCGCGCAGGCGTGCGTCGCGGCCGCTCTCGAAGCCGGCGCCCTCGCCTACCTGCACGAGGACCGGGTGCCGCCACGGCCGGGGCGGGTGCACCCCCTCGTTCCGCACGGGCTGTTCCGGGCCGCCGACGGGTATCTCGGCGGGGGTCTCGGCGGCAGCCCGCGCATGTGGGACGCGCTGCTGGCGTGGCTGCGCGAGGAGGGCGCGGAGGCCGACCTCGGGGAGCCGCGGTGGCAGGATCCCGTCGAGCGCAAGAAGCACCAGGAGCATGTCTTCAAGGTCGTCCAGGACTTCGTGGGCGCCTGGCCCAAGGCCGAGTTCGCGGAGCGGGCCCAGGCCAGGAAGCTGCCCTGGGCGGCGGTGGACCTGCCCCATGAACTCCCGGACAACCCCCAGCTCATCGCCCGCGGCTTCTTCACCGAGGTCGAGGGCCGCACCGACCTGGGCTTCCCGTTCGCGTTCCCCGAGGGCCACCGGATCACCTCGCTCACCGTGCCGGGCCAGGGCGCCGACCAGGCACTGCTGGACGAGGCGCGCACGGTGCGCCCGGTCACCGGCGACTCCCCCACCGCACCCGCCCTGGACGGCGTACGGGTCCTGGACCTGACGTGGGTGCTGGCCGGCCCGTACTGCACGAAGGTCCTGGCCGACCACGGCGCCGAGGTCATCAAGGTCGAGTCCGCGGGCCGCCCCGACCCGACCCGCTTCGCGCCCTTCATGCACCTCTCGCGCGGCCCCCACACGGACCCGGACACCAACGGCTACTTCAACGAGGTCAACCGGAACAAGCGCGGCATCACGCTCGACACCCGCACCGAGGAGGGCGTGGCGGTGCTGCGCGACCTCATCGCCTCCTGCGACGTCCTCGTGGAGAACTTCAGCGCCACGGTCATGACGAAGCTGGGCCTCGGCTACGAGACACTGCGCGAGATCAACCCCGGCATCATCTACGTGAGCATGTCGGGCATGGGCCACACGGGTCCGCGCGCCGGCTGGGTGTCGTACGCCGACACGGTCTCGGCCGCCGGCGGGCTCACCGGGCTCACGGGCTGGGGGCCGGACGAGGTGGTGGGTGTGATCTACGGCCACGGCGACATCGTCGCGGGTCTGCAAGGCGCGCTGGCCACGGTCGCCGCGCTGGAGCACCGGGCGGAGACCGGCCGGGGTCAGCACATCGACCTGTCCCAACTGGAGGCGATCGCCTCCCACATGGGGACGAGTCTGCTCACGGCGGCACGGTCGCCGAGCGGCAACACGCACCCTCGGTGGAGCCCCCAGGGCGTGTACCGGAGCCTGGGCGCGGATCGCTGGCTGGCCGTCAGTGTGCGTTCGGACGAGGAGTGGGCGGCCCTGTGCGAGGTGCTCGGCCGTCCCGAACTGGCCGCCGACGAGCGGCTGTTGGCGGCGGAGGGGCGCAGGCGCGAGAGCGCCCTGATCGACGGGGTACTCGGGGAGTGGGCGCGTACCCTGCCCGCCGACGCCGCCGCCGAGCTGTTGCAGGAGCGCTGGGTGCCTGCGGGGGCGGTGCAGGACGGTCGTGAACTCGTCGAGCACGACCCGCAGTTGAGGGCACGCGGCTTCTACGTCCGGGTGGAGCATCCGGCTGCAGGGGCCTTCCTCCAGGAGGGCGTGCCCATCCGGCTCACTCGGACACCGGGTGGAATCCGCAGGCCCGCTCCGCTCCTCGGGGCCGACACCGAGGAGGTGCTGCGGGACGTGGCGGGCATCGGGCCCGAGCGGCTTCGACGGTTGCGGGAGGCGGGCGTGCTGCGGTGAGAGAGACCGTGCCGGAACTCGTCGACGCGGCCGCGGAGCGGTTCGGCGACCGGGTCTTCCTGCGTATGGGGGCCACGACACGGACGTACGCCCAGACCCGCGAGGCCTTGGCCACCATGGCCGGGGCCCTCGCGGCACACGGCTGCCGGCCGGGCGACCGGGTCGCGGTCCTGCTGTCCAACCGGATCGAACTCGTCGACCTGGTCCTCGGCTGCGCCTGGCTCGGCGCGGTCGCCGTGCCCCTGAACACCGCGCTGCGGGGACAGTCACTGCGGCACGTGCTGCACGAGGCGCGACCTCAATTCCTCTATGCCGAGGCCGAGTTGGCGCCGCTCGCGGTCGAGGCGGGCCACAAGGGCGTCGTATGGGTGGCGGGCGGGGCGGACGTGCCCGTGCCCGGTGTCACCGGCCCGGTCCCGCCCGCCCCGGTCCGTCCGGAGGACACCGCCGCCGTCCTCTTCACCTCGGGTACCACCGGTCTGTCACGCGGAGTCCGTTGCCCACAGGCCCAGTTCGTCTGGTGGGGCCGCAATGTCGCGGACTCCCTGCGCCTCACCTCCGACGACACGCTCCACACCTGCCTCCCGCTCTTCCACACCAACGCCCTCAACACCCTGGCGCAGGCCATGACGGTCGGCGCGAGCTGCGCCGTCGACGGACGTTTCTCCGCCTCACGCCACTGGTCGCGGGTGACGGACGCGGGCGCCACGGTCGTCCACCTCCTCGGCGCGATGGTCCCCATGCTGCTGGCACAGCCGCCCGGCCCCTACGACCGTGCTCATCAGGTACGACGGGGCCTGTCCCCAGCGACTGGGGCCGCCGCGTGGGAGGCGTTCCGGGGGCGTTTCGGTGTCACCCTCGTGGACGGGTTCGGCTCCACGGAGACGAACCTCGTCATCGGATCCACGCCCGAGGAGTACCGGCCCGGACACATCGGCACCCTGCGCCCGGGCTTCTCCGCGCGGGTGGTCGACGAGAACCTGGCGCCCGTCCCGGACGGCACCCCCGGCGAACTCCTCGTCCGCACCCACCAGTTGCACGCCTTCTCGACCGGCTACCTCGACGAGCCGCCGCAGCGGCCCGACTCCTGGCGCCGCACCGGCGACCGTGTGATCCGCGAGCCCGACGGCTGGTTCCGCTTCGTCGACCGCGTCAAGGACGTCATCCGCCGCCGCGGCGAGAACATCTCCTCCTGCGAGGTCGAGGCGGCGGTCCGCTCCCATCCGGCGGTCGCCGAGGCCGCCGCGTTCCCGGTGGCCTCGGAACTGGCCGAGGACGAGGTGATGGTCGCGGTGGTGGTCCGGCCGGGCGGCGTACTGGATCCGGCGGACCTCGCCCGCCACTGCGCGCGGGACCTGCCCGCGTTCGCCGTACCCCGGTACATCGAGACGATCCCGGCCCTGCCACTCACCGAGACCGGCAAGGTCCGCAAGGGTCTTCTGCGTGAACGCGGCGTCACGGCCCGCACCTGGGACCGCGTCGGGGGCCACCCCGGATGAGACATGAGGTGACCCCGTGCGACGCCGTACGGCTCACTCCGGGCCGGCCCGGCGCGCCTTGAGCCATGCCACGCTGCCGGCGACCAGGTCGAAGATGTCCGCCCCTTCGGCGATCCCGTCCGCCTCGATGATGTGCGCACGGATCGAGTCCCGGCCGGCGTCGAGGGCGTCGGCCAGCGCCACCGTGCCCTGGCCGGCCGCGACCTGCGGCTCGCCGCGGACCGCCGGTCCGTCCTTCACGTGGACCAACTGCACCCGTTCGCCCAGCCTGCCGACCACCTCGGCGGGCACCTGGCCGGCGGTCTGCGCCCAGTACAGATCGACCTCGGCGACGACCGACGGGTCGAGGGCGTCCCAGAGCGCGTCGTAGCCGTACCGGCCGTCGTCGAGCCGGGTCCACTCCCACTCGTGGTTGTGGTAGCCGACCCGCAGACCGTGCGGGGCCGCCGCCTTGGCCAGGGCGTTCAGCCGGTCGGCGTACCGGAGCACTCCCTCGGTGGAGACCAGGGCGTCCCGGGTGAATCCGGGGAGCGCGTCCGGGGTGGAGGCGATGGCGACGGGGGCGCCGAGCTCGGCCAGTTCCTCGAAGAACCAGCCGGGGTCCTCCGCGTCGGGGAGCCGGGCGTGGGTGGAGGACACCGTCAGTCCGGCGGCGTCGATGTCGGCCTTCAGGGAGCGTGCGTGGGCGAGACGTGCGGCTCGGTCGAGGTCGCTGCGGCCCAGCCGGAAGGGCTCGACCGTGGTCACCCCGAGGGCGGCGATCCTGGCGAGCGCGGCGGGACGGTCCGCCAGGACGTCCATCAGGGTGTACAGCTGGAGGCCGATGGCGGGCATGTCCAATTCCACTTTCGAGTACGTCACTTGACTGCCCCCGCGGTGAATCCGGCGACGAGGTAGCGCTGGAGGAGCAGGAATCCGGCGACTACCGGAACGGACACGACCAGCGAGGCGGCCATGATCTGGTTCCAGTAGACGTTCACCTCCGTGGAGTAGGCCTGCAGGCCTATGGCCAGGGTGCGGGTCTGTTCGCTGGTGAGGACCGAGGCGAAGAGCACCTCGCCCCAGGCCGTCATGAAGGCGTAGATCGACACGGCCACGATTCCCGGTGTCGCGGCGGGCACGATGATCTGCAGCAGCGTGCGCAGCGGCCCTGCACCGTCCATCTTCGCGGCCTCGTCGAGTTCGCGGGGCACCGATTCGAAGTATCCGACCAGCATCCACACCGCGAACGGCAGGGAGAAGGTCAGATAGGTGAGGGTGAGGCCGGTACGGGTGCCCACGAGGTCGGTGCCGAAGTTCTGGTCGGCGTAGACGAACAGCAGGTACAGCGGCAGCAGGAACAGGATGCCGGGGAACATCTGGGTGGCCAGCACCGCGCCCTTGAAGGTGGCGCCGCCGCGGAAGTTCCAGCGGCTCATCGCGTAGGAGGCGAAGACCGCCACCAGCACCGAGAGCACCGTGGCGGTGACGGCCACGATCAGCGAGTTCACGAAGTACCGGGCCAGCGGCACGGTCTGCCAGATGTCGGCGAAGGACTGGAACGTCGGCGAGGTGGGAACCCAGGTGAACTCGCCCTGTACGTCCGGGAGCGACTTCAGCGACGAGGTCACCATGACGTACAGCGGGGTGGCGACGAACAGCGACAGCAGGGTGAGGGTGACGTACCGGAACAGCCGGTAGCCCGGGGTGTCATGAGTCATGGCTCTTCCTCCGGGTGAGGGCGAAGTAGCAGGCGCTGACCAGCAGCAGGAACAGCAGGAGCAGGACGCTCATGGCCGAGCCGAGGCCGAAGTTCCAGGTGGCGAACGAACTCTCGTAGATGTGCACGGAGATGAGGTCCCCCGCGGGCGGGGCCCCGGCGCCGAACAGGACGTACGGCGTGTTGAAGTCGTTGAAGGTGTGCAGGAACATCACGAGCACCAGCACCCGGTTGACCGGCGCGATCAACGGCAGGGTGATGGACCGCAGTTGCCGCCAGGGCCCGGCTCCGTCGATGCTCGACGCCTCGTACACGTCCTGCGGGATGGCCTGCATGCCGGCCATCAGGAACAGGAAGGCGAACGGCCACATGCGCCAGACGGCGACGACGCACTCCGCCCAGAACGCGTTCTGGCCGATCAGCCAGAACGGGTTGCCGTCGCTCAGCCCGGCCTGGCCGAGCAGGTGGTTGAGCATGCCGTTGTCGCGCTGGAAGATGAAACGCCAGGTGATGACCGAGGCGTACGCGGGCAGGGCGTAGGGCACGAGGAACAGCGTCCGCAGCAGGCCCCGGCCGCGGAAGGGGCGCTGGAGGGCGAGCGCCGCCGCCATGCCCATGAGCCAGGTCGCGGACAGGACGACGGCCGTGAAGGCGAGGGTGACCAGGAACGACTGGAGCAGGGACTTTCCCGTCGGGCCGTCGAGGTCCAGGACGATCCTGAAGTTCCCGAGGCCCGCGAAGGGCGCCTCCCACCAGTGGCTGATCTGATACTGCGTCACCCTCAGCACGCTCATCGCCGTGCCGAGCACGATGGGCACGAAGTGGATGAGCAGTTCGAGCGCCAGAGCGGGGAGCAGGAAGACGTACGGGATCCACCGGCGGCTTCCCCGGGTGCGCCCGCGTTCGGGCCGTCGCGGCTCGTCCGGGGTCTTGGGACTCTCACGTGTCCCGGAGGGACTGATGACTGCCATCGTGAGGCTCCTAGCTGCCGGCTTCGAGCTTCTGGTTCGCCGCGTCCATCTCGCTCCGGATCGCGGCCTTCCCGGGCTGGTCCCCGGTCGCGGTCTTGGCCGCGAAACCGTTCATCGCCGAGCCGACCAGGGTCTCGAACTGCGCTTCCTCGGTGATCTGCGGAAGCGGCCGGGACCGGTCGGCGAGGGTGTCGCGGGCCACGGCCAGTGCGGCGGTCTCGAACGCCGGGTCCTTGGCGTCGGTGACCGAGGGAAGCGTCCCGTAGACCTTGTTGAGGATCACCTGCTCACCGGCGCTGGTCAGGAACTTCACGAACCGGGTGGCGCCGTCGAGGTTCCCGGTGTTCTTGAAGATCGCCACGTTGATCCCGCCGACGAAGGACCCGATGTCCTTGCCACCCGCGGGCGGTGAGTCCTGGGCGGGCACGGGTGCGACGCCGTAGTCGTCCGCCGTCATGTCGAACTGGCCCAGTGTCAGACCTGTCGAGGCCTGGGCGAGGATCATCCCGGCCTTGCCCGCCGCGAAGTTCTGCGTCATCGCGGTCTTGTCGGCGACCTCGGCGTCCGAGGGGTTGGCGATGCCGTCCTCGCCCATCCAGGACAGCCACTGGTCGATCCCGTCGACCATCCCCGCGTCGGCGAACTTCGGGGTGTGGCCGTCGAAGACCTCGGCGCCGTGCTGGGTGCCGAGGATGTACGCGAGGTGCGCGGCGTACGAGGGCGAGGCACCCTGCATGCCCAGCCCCCACTGGTCCGTCCTGCCGTCGCCGTCGGTGTCCTTGGTGAGCTTGCGCCCGGCGGAGACGAACTCGCTCCAGGTCTTCGGCGGCGCACTGATCCCGGCCGCCTTGAACAGCTTCTTGCTGTAGTAGAGCTCGTACGCGTTGGTGTAGAGCGGCAGGCTCATCGGGTCCTCGCCCGTGGCGCCCGTCGACTTCAGCGCCGTCGGCAGGAAGCGGGACGCGCCGCCGACCTCGGTCAGCTTCGCCTTGTCCCACGGCACGAAGGCTCCGGTGGCCTGGAGCGAAGCGGACCAGGTGTTGCCGATGTTCAGGACGTCGGGACCCTTGCCGCTGGTCGTCGCCGCGAGGATGCGGTTGAGCAGGTCCGCCGAGGGAATGACCTCCAGCTTCACCTTGACGCCGGTCTGTCGCGTGAACTTGTCGATCTCCGGCTGGAGGATCTTCTTGTCCGCGTCGAGGCTGGCGCTCTGGTTGGTCGCCCAGTAGGTGATGGTGTCGGCGCCGGACGAGGAGGTCGAGCCGCCGCCGCACGCGGTGATACCGGCGCCGGCCAGTACGGCCGCCGTCGCGAGTGCCGCCGTGCGCATCGCACGCTTCATGGGAGTTCCTTTCGAGGGTGGGTCGTGCTGGTACTTCGGTCCGCGGCCGGCGTGCGGGGCCGGAATGGAGCTCAGGCGGAGTCGGAGTCGGAAACCGCGACCGGCGCGGGCTGCACAGCCGTGCTCTTGATCGCACGCACCCCGCCGGTGAAGGTCGACTGCTCGATGGCCTCAAGGACTTCGAGGACGTGCAGCGCGAACTCGCCCGAGACGCGCAGGGGTTCGCCGCTCAGCGACTCGACCAGGTCGTTCACACCGTGCCCGCGGAAGAGCCGTACGTCCGGGTCGCAGGTCGGCGGGAGCACCGGGGGAAGCTCCGACCAGTCCGCGTCCGTACGGCGTTTGATGAGGACGGGGGCGTCGTGGTGGTTCGGGTTGGGGATGTTCAGCGTGCCCTCGGTGCCGTACACCTCGATGTGGGGCAGCGTCATGTCCCAGATGTCGAAGCTGTAGAGGGTGGAGACGATCACACCGGAGACCGTGCGCAGGATCGAGGCGGTGGTCGTCGGCACGGTCACCTCGACCTCGTCGACGACCCGGTCCGGCGCGGTCACGGTGATCCGGGGAGTCGGGATCGCGCTGGTCCCGACGACCTCGGCGACGGGCCCGAGCAGGTTCACCAGGGCGGCCACGTGGTAGGGGCCCCAGTCGAGGGTCGGTCCGCCGCCGGGCTGGTAGAAGAACCCGGGGTTGGGGTGTTTCGTCTCGACCCTGGGCGACCGGACGAAGGACGTCGCGGCGAACGGAGTGCCGATCAGACCGCGGTCGACGGCCGCGCGGGCCGTCTGGCCGGCCGTGCCGAGGAAGGTGTCGGGGGCGCCGGCGAGGACCCGGCCGGCGGCCCGCGCCTGGTCGAGGTTGGCACGGGCGAGCTCGGCCGTCGCCGCGAGGGGTTTCTCGCTGTACACATGCTTGCCCGCGGCGAGCGCGTCCCGGGTGACCTCCCAGTGGGCGACGGGGGGCGTGATGTTGACGACGACGTCCACGTCCGGGTCGGCGTAGAGCTCCTCGGGCGTGCCGTACAAGGGGATTCCGTGGAGTTCGGCCTTGGCGCGGGCCCTGCCGACGTCGATGTCGGCGACCCGGACGACGGGCAGATCGCCGTACCAGGCGAGCCCCCGGGCGTACGCGTCGAAGACGACGCCCGCACCGACGACGCCGATGTTTGCGCGAGGGGTGGGTTGGTTCACCGTGTCTCCCAAGTCTGGTTCGCGCGGAGCGAATCCGCCGGTTGGATGAGACCGGACGTGCGAGACGTGTCGGAAGCTAGTGGCCTCCGTGGGGAGCGTAGAAGCGCGATGTTCCGTTGAACGGACCGCCGGGTGAACGACTCGGTGAAAGGCCGTCACCTCGCCGGGTGTGCGCCCCTCGCGGTGCCGTGCCTGCCGTCCTGGTCCAGGAAGCGGCCGATCCCGGTCGGCGACAGCAGGTGCTCGACGCCGAGCACCATCGCCCCGACCATCGACGCGTCCCTCCCCAACACGCTGCGGGTGAGGGTCAGTTCACGGGTGGCAAGCGGCAGGGCCTGCCGGTACACCACGCCACGCACCGCGGAGAGCAGGTCGTCGCTCGCCTCCACGACATCGCCGCCGACGACGACATGACGCGGATTCAGCATGTGGATGCACAGGGCGATGACCTCCCCCAGCGTGGCCCCCGCCGCCCGGACCGCCCGCAGCGCGTCCGGCAGACCGTCACGCAGCTGTCCCAGGAAGGCCCGCATCGCGGCACCGTCCTCCGCCGTCCCCACCGTCCCCGCCGGCGCGTCGTCGTCGCCGGCCTGCGCGTGGCGCCGGGCGAGTGCCCCGGTGGACGCCACGGCCTCGACGCAGCCGACCTTGCCGCACCGGCACACCACCTCGTCGGCACCGGGGACGCGGATGTGCCCGATGTCTCCGGCCGCCCCGTCGGCGCCGCGGTGGAGCGTTCCGTCGGCGAGCACGAACCCGGCCCCGATGCCGGCACCGACGGTCACGAAGAACACGGGCAGCTGCTCCGGCGGCACGGTGCGCGCCTCGCCGAGGGCCATGAGGTTGACGTCGTTGTCGACGAGGACGGGACAGTCGAACTCGGCGGCGAGTCGCTCGGCCACCGGAAAGCCGTCCCAGCCCGGCATGATCGGAGGACGGACGGCCATGCCCCGCGCCACGTCCACCGGGCCCGGCAGGCCGACGACCAGGACAAGAGGCCGGTCCGCCGGGATCTTCGTCTGTTCCAGCAGGCCGGCGAACTGGTCCACCAGGAAGGAGACGGTGAGCTGCGGGCCCTCGGCGAGCCGCCAGGGAAGGGTCAGGTCGGCGAGCACCCGCTGGGTCAGGTCCGCCACCACGCAGCGCACCGAGAAGGGGGCGATGTCGGCGATGAGCACGACGCCCGCGTCACCGGCGAGACCGAGCCGCAGCGCCGGCCGGCCCCTGCCACCGCCGCCCGCGGCGTCGTCGCCGTGCAGCAGGCCCGCGTCCACCAGATGCTGTACGTGCGTGTGGATCGAGGACCGCGAGAGCCCGGTGAGCCGGGACAGGTCGAGGCGGTGTGCCGCCTCACCCGCCGCGACCAGGCGGGCGATCTGACTGCGGACCGCGTCGGGGTGACGGCGCGAGCCGATGCCCGGTGCGCCCAGTCGTGCTGCCACGTTCACTCCCTGTTGACGCCGGTGACGGGTGACGCCGATGGATGGCCGCCAAATATTCCAGAAACAACAATATTCCTGGGGGTTTTCCGACAGAACAACAGCTCATATTGTTGGCGGTGGATGAGGCCGGTACAGCGGGTTCCGTACGGCAGTTGCCGAAAGGACCTTGCATGACCGCCCCGACTGGGCACACCCCCCGCGTCGACACCACTCACGTACAGCGTCCAAGGGCACCGCGGCTGCGGGTCGCCGTCCTCGGCGCCGGAATGATCGCAGGAGTCCATCTCCGCAGCGCCCGCGCGGCCGGCGCGGAGGTGGTCGGCGTCCTGGCCTCCTCACCGGAGCGGAGCCGGGCGGCGGCCCGGAACTGGCAGGTCGACGTCGCGTATCCGGACGTCGACGCCGTCCTGGGCGACGCCACCATCGACGTCGTCCACGTCTGCACACCCAACTACCTGCATATCCCCCAGGCCCGCGACGCGCTGCTGGCGGGAAAGCACGTCATCTGCGAGAAGCCCCTCGCCACGTCGGCGGCCGATGCCCGGCTGCTCGCCGACACCGCCGCGGCGTCGGGCCTGATCGCCACCGTGCCGTTCGTCTACCGCTACCACCCCATGGTCCGCGAACTGCGGGCCCGGATCGCGGCGGGCGGCTTCGGCCCCTGGCAGCTGCTGCACGGTTCGTACCTTCAGGACTGGCTGCTGACACCCGAGAACACCAGTTGGCGCGTGGATCCGGCGATCGGCGGCGCCTCAAGGGCGTTCGCCGACATCGGCTCGCACTGGTTCGACCTGGTGGAATGGGTGGCCGGGGTCCGTCTCGCCGAGGTGCTGGCCGAGACCACCACGACCGTGGCCGAGCGGCCCGGCGCGGCAGGCCCGTCGTTCTCGGGCAGGGCCCTCGCAGACTCCGTACGCGTCCCGGTCACCACGGAGGACGCACTCGGCGTGCTCGGGCGGACGACGGACGGAGTCCTGGTGTCCGCCACCGTCTCCCAGGTCTCGGCCGGCCGGAAGAACCGGTTGTGGTTCGAACTCGACGGTGCCGACGCCAGCGCCGTCTTCGACCAGGAACTGCCGGAGTCCCTGTGGCTCGGCTACGAGAACCGCACCGAGACGGTGGTACGCGACCCGTCGTCCAACGCCGCCGACGCGGCCCGGCTCTCGATCGTGCCCGCCGGGCACGCCCAGGGCTACCTGGAGTGTTTCGAGCACTTCGTCAAGGACTCGTACGCCGCCATCCGCGGCGAGGCCCCCGACGGTCTCCCCACCGTGCTGGACGGACTGCGCTCCGCCCGCCTCGTCGACGCCGTCATTGCCTCGGCGGACCGGCGCGCGTGGACCACCGTCCCCGACTGACCCCCACCCCGCTGCCCCATTCCCCAAGTCCCCACTCAGCGAAGGACCCGCGCCATGAAGCTCGGATTCCTGACAGCCTGCCTCCCCGGCCTGTCCCTGGACGAGATCGCCACCTGGGCCACCGACGAGGGGTACCAGAGCCTCGAAGTCGCGGTGTGGCCGGAGACCGGCGGCCGCGACTTCGAAGCCTCCCATCTGCCCGTCGCGACCTTCTCGGACGCCGACGAGGACGCCACCCGCGAACTGCTGCGCCGCACCGGCCTGGAGATCAGCTCACTGGCCTACTACGAGAACAACCTGCACCCCGACCCCGCGGCCCGGGAGACGATCCGGACCCACCTCAAGCTCGTGATCGATGTGGCGGCGCGGCTGGGGGTGGAGTCGGTCGGCACGTTCATCGGGCGCGATCCGCGGCTCAGCGTCGCGGAGAACCTGCGCGAGGGCGAGAAGATCCTGCCCGAGCTGGTGGACCACGCGGCGGACCGCGGGGTCAGGATCGTGATCGAGAACTGCGTGATGGAGGGCTGGCATCCCGACGGCTATCCGGGCAACCTCGCCTACTCGCCCGAGTTGTGGGAGTGGATGTTCGGCCTCGGGTTCTATCTCAACTGGGACCCCTCGCACCTGACCTGGATCGGCATCGACCCGCTCACGACCATCGAGCCGTACATCGACCGGATCGTCCACACCCAGGCCAAGGACGTGGAGACCTTCCCCGCCAAGCGTGACCGGTTCGGTTTCTTCGGCACCGTGCACAAGGGCGACAACCCCTGGGAGACGGGCTGGTGGCGCTACCGCGTGCCCGGCCTGGGCGAGGTGGACTGGCGCCGCGTCATCGACCGGTTCCACGAACTCGGATACACGGGCACGCTCTCCGTCGAACACGAGGATCCCGTCTGGTCCGGGACTCCGGAAAGGGTGAAGCAGGGCCTGCGGATCGCCCACAGGACACTGCGTCCGCTCCTCGTGGAGTGACCGCACCGCTCGCGGAGCGGTACGTCCCGCTGGCCGGAACGAACCCGTGGGGCCGGCTCCGTGGCCGTCCTTACGCTCCCGCCCATGAGCGTTCTTCCAGGCGGACAAGGCCGAGGCGGACTGCGCCTCGGTGTCCGCATACCTCCCTGCGACCGCGCGGACCGCGTGCTCGAAACCGTGCGCCGGGCCGAGGAGTTGGGCTTCGACGACGTCTGGTTCCCCGACTCCCAACTGCTGTGGCGGGACGTGTTCACCACCCTCACCGCGGCCGCCCTCGGCACCGAGCGGATCGGCCTCGGCACGGCGGTCACCAACCTGGCCACCCGCCACCCCGCCGTGGTCGCCTCGGCCGCCCGCAGCGTGGCGGAACTGGCGCCCGGCAGATTCGTCCTGGGCCTCGGCGTGGGCAACAGTTCGGTAGGCCCCGTCGGACTGCGGCAGACCACCTCGGCGGCGATGCGCGAAGGCCTGCGCATGCTGAGGGCTCTGCTGGACGGCGACGAGTGGGACTTCGACGGCAGGGCCCGGTCCCGGCTCCGCGATCCCCGGCCCGAGGTACCCCTGCACCTGGCCGCGAGCGGCCCGAAGAACCTACGGCTCGCGGGCGAGATCGCCGACGGGGTGATCCTGCTCAGCGGCGTCTCACCGAGGACCCTGGAGAGCGCCACCGCGCGCGTCCGCGAAGGAGCCGAGGGGGCGGGCCGCGACGCCCACGACATACCGCTGACCGTCTCCGCGTTCTGCGCGGTGACGGACGACGTCGAGGCCGACGCCCGGCTCCTCAAGCCCATCTGCGCCTCGATCGCCCAGAACGGCGGAGCACCTTTCCTGGCCCTCGCGGGCATCGACGTGGACGTTCCCGCGTCCGTCGAGGGCGTCTACCCGGATCTTGTGCACGCCGAGGACTGGAAGGCCGCCGTGGAGATCTGCTCGCAATGGATCAGCGATGAGGCGGCTGTCCAATTCGCCCGGGAATTCTGCCTGTTCGGCACCGCGGCACACATCGCGGAACGGCTCCACGCCCTCCACACCTCAGGCGTGACAGGCGTGTTCCTGCAACACGTGGGCTCCTACGACCCACCCACCGAGTTGATCGAGACCGTCGGCACGTCCGTGCTGCCCCGACTGAAGGTGAGTGACCGATGACGCTGCAAAAGGGCTATGTCTCCAGTGACTTCGGCCAGTTGCACTACGTCGAGTGCGGAGCCGGCGAGCCCGTCCTGATGCTCCACCAGACCCCGCGCTCCTGGACCGAGTACCTCGACGTGCTGCCGCTGGTCGGCGCCGCGCAGCGGGCGATCGCCATGGACACCCTCGGCTTCGGCGCCTCCGCCAAGCCCGACGGACCGCACTCCATCGAGCGCTTCGCCGACGGCGCCGAGGCGCTGGTCGACGCGCTGGGCCTGGACCGCTTCCACCTCGTCGGGCACCACACCGGCGGTGTGATCGCCGTAGAACTGGCGGCCCGCCTCCAGGACCGCGTCGCGAGCCTCCTCCTGTCCGCCACACCCTTCGTCGACGAGGAGAAGAGGCGTACGGCGGGCGAGCGCAAGCCCGTCGACCATGTCGACCCCGAGCCCGACGGCTCGCACCTCCTCGACCTGTGGAACCGGCGGCGGGGGTTCTACGAGGAGGGCCAGGAAGCCGCGCTCACCCGGTTCATGGTCGACGCGCTGACCGTCCTGGACCGCGTGGAGGAGGGCCATGTGGCCGTACGGGCCTATGAGATGGACCGACGGCTGCCCGCCCTCACCGTCCGCACCCTCGCCGTCTGTGCTCCCGGCGACCACTACTCCCTGCCCGGGCTGGAGAAGTTCGCCGCCGCGCTCGGCTGCGAGACACGGGTGCTGTCCGGCGGGCATGTCCCCGTCCCGGAGCAGCTGCCGGAGGAGTTCGCGAAGGTGGTCGTGGAGTGGGTGGCGCGGGGCTGACGCACGGCAGCCCCGCGTCCCGGTCACTTCAGGCCGATGTGCGCGCCCGGGCCGAGCGGCAGGTCGAAGCCGTAGAAGATGCCCAGAATCACCAGCCACACCACCATGAACGGCACCACGAAGACGGCGAGCCGGGAGATCAGTGTGCCGAGGCGGGCGTCCGGATCGTACTGGCGGAGCATCGCCAGGATCAGGAACAGGTAGGGATTCATCGGCGTGATGACACCGGTCGCCGAGTCGCCGATGCGGAACGCGGCCTGGGTGAGCGCCGGGCTCATGCCCATCAGCATGAACGCGGGGATGAAGACGGGCCCCACCAGCGACCACAGGGCGGAGCCGGAGAGGATGAACAGGTTGAGGCAGGAGACCAGCAGGACGAACACGATGATCGCCCAGAAGCCGGTCAGCCCTATGGAGTTGAACAGCGCGGCGGCCTTCACCGCGAGCAGCACCCCGACGTTGGACCAGGTGAAGAGCGCGATGACCTGGGCGGCGACGAACATCATCACGATGTAGCCGGACATGGTCTTCACCGACTCGGTGACGGCCGCGGTCACGTCCTCGGCACGGGTGAGCTTCTTCACCGTGAAGCCGTAGGTCAGCCCGGCCAGCAGGAAGGCGCCGAAGAGGACCGGCACGATGCCCGACAGGAGCGGCGAAGGCACGAACGCCCCGCCCTCGCCGCGCAGCGGCGCCCCGGGCGGCAGCCACAGGGCCAGGACCCCGCCCACGTAGGCGAGAACGACCAGGCCCGTGATCAGCAGCCCCCGGCGCTGGACGGGGGTGAGGGCGAGGTCCTGCCGCTCGGGCTCGTCCGCGGAGGGCTCGTAGTCGCCCAGGCGCGGTTCGAGGACGCGGCTGATGAGGAAACCGCCCACCGCGGCGAGCACGATGCTGCTCGCGGCCGTGAAGAAGTAGTTGATGAGCAGATGGATGTCGAGGCCCTCGGCGGCCGGCAGCACCGAGGCCGCCTGCTGGGTGATGCCGACGTACAGGGCGTCGAGCGAGCCGATGGTGAACCCGGCGGCGTACCCGGCGGTCACGCAGGCGAAGCCGCCGATGAGGCCCGCGACGGGATGGCGTCCGGCGCTCTTGAAGACCAGGGCCGCCAGCGGCGGCAGCACGATGCACGCGACGTCGCTCATCATGTGCGCCTGGCTGGCGATGAGCGCCACCGCGTACGGCAGCACTGCGCGCGGCACCCTCGCCAGGGTGGCCCGCATCACGGTCTCCAGCAGGCCGGTCTTCTCCGCGAGCCCGACCACCATGATCAGGACCAGGACGGCTCCGATCGGCGGGAACGTCGCGAAGTTGACGACGAGGTTCTCCACCAGCCAGCGCGCCCCGTCGCCGGAGAAGAGGCCGGTGATCTGCTTGGTCTCGTCGGTTCCGGGGACCTTGACGGACACCCCGGCCAGACCGAGCGCGGTGGAGATGACGGCCAGGAGCAGGAAGAGGGCGCTGAACAGGACGACCGGGTTGGGCAGGGCGTTGCCGACCCGTTCGATGAGGGAGAGCACCCGGTCCAGGCCGCTCGGGCGGCGGGCCTCGGGCGACTTGCTGTCCGGGGCGGGGAGGTCGGTCAGTGAGGACATCAGAGTTGCCTTCCGTTCCGGGCGGCTGGGAGCAGCAGGTCCTTGCGTACGACGCCGTCCTGGACGACGCACACGATGCGGGCGGGATCGCCGAGGACGCCGATGTCCGTGAGCGGATCGCCGTCGCAGACGATCAGGTCGGCGGTGCGGCCGGGGGCGAGGGTGCCGAGCCGGTCGGCGACGCCGAGGAGTTCGGCGGAGGTGCGGGTGCCGGCGACGATGGCGGCCATCGGGTCCATGCCGAGGTCCACCAGATAGCTGAGCTCCATCAGGTTCACGCCGTGCGGTCCGACGGCGGCGTCGGTGCCCAGCGCGATCCGGGCACCGTACTCGATGGCCCGGGCGATGTTCTCCTTGGTGAGGCCGGACCAGCGGACCTTCTTCTGGTAGTGGTAGTCCGGCATCGTGTCCTTGTTGATGCCCGCGTACACGGTGGACAGGGTCGGCACGACGAAGACGCCGCGCTCGCCCGCCATGTCGAGGGCCCGCTCGTCGAGCCCGTAGCCGTGCTCGATGCTGGTCACGCCGCCGCGAATCGCGTTGAGGATGCCGGCGTTGCCCTGGGCGTGGGCGGCGACCGGCTTGCCGCCGTGGCGCCGTGCCTCGTCCACGACGGACCGGATCTCCTCCTCCAACAGGCCCTCGTCATCGGGCTGGTCGTAGGGGCTGCCCATGCCGCCGGTGGCGCAGACCTTCACCAGGTCGGCGCCCTCGCGCAGCACCCGGCGCACCGCCAGCCGGGCCTCGTCGGCGGTGTCGGCGATCTCGGACATCCCGGCGCTCAGGTCGGTGCCGTCGGGCAGGCGTACGTCGGCGTGGCCGCCGGTGTGGCTGATGATCCGTACGGCCGTGTGCAGCCGCGGTCCCACGATCCGGCCGCTCTCGACGGCCGTACGGTAGCCCGCCGAGAGCCCGCCCAGGTCGCGGGCGCTGGTGATGCCGGCGTCCAGGGTCTGGCGCAGCCGGCCGGCGGTGTCCAGGGTGACCAGGACCGGGTCGAGCTCGGCGCGGCGGCCGGGCGGCGAGCCCTGCGCGTAGGCGAGGTGGACGTGACAGTCGAAGAAACCCGGCAGTACGGTGCGGCCACCGGCGTCGATCACGCGGACCGGGGAAGCATCCTGGGCAGCGGAGGGCGCGGCCGCGGCGGATCCGGCGTAGGTGACGGTCCCCTCGGCGTCCACGACGACGACGGCGTCGTCCACCGGGGAGGCGCCGGTTCCGTCGATGAGCCGGGCGTTGTGGATGCGCAGGGCGGTGCGTGCGGCCTCATGTGTGGTGACGAGCGTCATCGGGCGCGGTCACTCCTCTCGCGTCGGGAACTGGAGAACGGAGTGTGGGATGCGCAGCGAACCCTCGTGTGACAGTGCAGTTTTCGCGCCGGATTCCCCTGGTGCGCGCAGCGTTGTGCCACTCACGGGGGTGCAGGATTGTGCCACCTCCGAAACCGCCGAACCCGCGGCGGCCCTCGGGACGGTGGAGCTCGACGAGCTCGACCGCGCGGTCGTCCACGCACTCCAGATCCACCCCAGGGCCCCGTGGAAGCTGGTCGGCGAGGTGCTCGGCGTCAATCCGGTGACCGCCGCGCGCCGCTGGCACCGGCTGACCGAGGCGGGCCTGGCCTGGGTGACCGCCTACCCCCGGCTGTCCAACTCCCGGATCGTGGTGACCGCCGTGGTGGAGGTGGACACCGAGCCGGGCACCGCGGAGGACGTGGCCCGGGCTCTCGCCGCGGATCCCGCGATGACGAACATCAAACTCACGGCCGGCGGGCGGGACGTGGTGGCCTCCGTGGTGGCCCGGAACCTGGACGAACTGGCCCACGTCACCACCGTGCTGTTCCGGCGGACACCCGGGGTGCGGGCGACCCGTACCCATGTGTCGACCGGTCTGCCGACGGAGGGCAGCCGATGGCGGCTGCGCAGCCTGGACGCCGTCCAGAGCGCCCGTATCGAGGCGGCGCTGCCCCCGCCGTGCGATCCTGCGGCCGAGGGTGGCTGGGACGGCCTCGGCGGACAGCTGCTCGAACTCCTCAGCGTGGACGGCCGGTTGTCCCTGCGGGACCTGTCGTCGGCGACCGACACGAGCCTCACCACGGTGCGGCGCAGGGTGCAGTCGCTGCTCGCCTCCCGGCTGAGTCTGCGCTGCGATCTGGCCCGACCGCTGTCGGGCTGGCCGCTGTCCGCCGTGTACTTCGCCTCCGTACCGGGTCAGTACGTGGAGGAGACCAGCCGGGCGCTGTCCGGTGTGCGCGAGGTCCGCTCGTGCGCGATCACCGCGGGCCCGCACAACCTGGTGATCGACGTGTGGCTGCGCGACCTGCACGACGTGCACGCCTTCGAGGCCCATCTGTCACGGCAGTTGCCCCGCCTCGTCGTCGACGACCGCTCGGTGGTGCTGCGCACGGTCAAACACATGGGGCATATGCTGGACCGGGACGGGCGGTGCGTCGGGGTCGTGCCTCTCCGCTACCACTAGGGACCACTATTCCGTCGACGTATTCTTCGGCCGTGGCCAAGACCGAAGCGATGCGGCTGCCGGACATGCCGCTGCACGATCCGTTCGTCGTCGCCGACGACAACTCCCGCACCTACTACCTCTACACGTCCAACGACTCGTCCGTATCGGGCGTGGACGGCGTCGGCACGATGGTCTACCGCAGCCGTGACCTGCGGGACTGGACGCGCCCCGTCGTGGTCTTCCTGGCCGGTGGCCAGAAGGGAATCTGGGCCACCGACGGCGGATGGGCGCCGGAGGTGCACGAATGGGGTGGCAGGTACTACCTGTTCACCACGCTGCACAACGAGGACAAACCGCTTCCGGTACCACCGCCCAACCAATGGGGCACGCCGTTCCAGCTCCCGAACTACATGCGCGGCACGATCACCGCCGTGTCCGACTCGCTGCTGGGTCCCTTCACCGCCGTGGACCCTGCACGCCCCACCCCGCCCGAGAACCTCATGACCCTCGACGGCACGCTCCACATCGACCCGTCCGGGCAGCCCTGGATGGTGTACGCCCACGAGTGGCTGCAGACCATCGACGGCACCATGGAGGCGATCCGGCTGGCCCCGGACCTGACCCGGACGATCGGCGACCCGGTCTTCCTGTTCAAGGCCTCGGACGCGCCCTGGCTCGGTGAGCGGATACCCGCCGGCGTACCGCATCAGCTCCCGCCCTACATCACCGACGGTCCGCAGCTGTACCGCACCCCGGACGGCTCCTTGCTCATGCTGTGGTCGACGTACGAGAAGAACCTGGTCGGCAAGGACGGCGGCATCAGCGGCGGTTATGTGCAGACCTACGCCGTCTCGAAGTCCGGTGACATCACGGGGCCTTGGCAACAACACCGGCCGTTGGTCCGCGACGACAGCGGTCACGGCATGCTGTTCCGCACCTTCGACGACCGGCTGATGCTGGTCCTCCACCGCCCCTTCGAAAATGCGCGGGGCAAGCTGTACGAGATGCGGCTCGACGGGCACGAGCTACGAGTGCTCCGGCAACGCGTCGACCTCGATGGCGGCGGATGACAGTCCGCTCTACGACGCCTGCCGCATCGAGGCCGCGTGATTCGCCGCCACGTATCCGAACACCGCCGAGGCCGCGATGCTGGCCCCGGGGCCCAGGTACTTGCGGCCCATCACGGACGCGGTGCAGTTGCCCGTGGCGTAGAGCCCGGCGAGCGGGTTTCCCTCGGTGTCGAGGACGCGGGCGAACTCGTCGCAGAGAAGGCCTCCGCTGGTGCCGATGTCGCCGGGGTACAGGGCCACCGCGTAGAACGGCGGTTTCGCGACGGGGCCCAGGCAGGGGTTCGGCTCGTGGGTGATGTCGCCGTAGAAGCGCTCGTGGTCGCCCTCTCCGCGATGGAAGTCCTCATCGGCACCCGCCTTGGCGAACCCGTTGAATCGCTCGACCGTCTTGAGGAGTCCATCGGCGTCGATCCCGCACTGGCGGGCGAGGTCCTCCAGGGTGTCGCCGCGCTTCATCGCGCCGCCGGCGATCCACTCCCTCGGCATCCGGCCGGGGGGAGACGACCCGAACGGGTAGTGGCTTCGGTGCCGGGAGTCGATGACCAGCCAGGACGGAACGGCGCCTCCGAACTCCCGCTCGTGGGCGTACATTCGCTGGCCGGCCTCCTGGTAGGCGACGGCCTCGTTGAAGTATCGGCGGCCCTCCGAATCGACGATGATCGCTCCCGGTTTGCTGCGCTCGGACAGGCACATGCCGGGGGTTCCGTCGGGCGTGATCCACGAGGGCATCCACCACGCCTCGTCGAGCATGGCCGTGGCGGCTCCGTGAGCCATGGCGATCCGGATCGTCTCCCCTGTGTCGCCCGGGTTGGCCGAGGTCCATCGTGTGCCGACGGTTCGCCCTCCCGAGTGCTGTTCGCGCATCTCCTTGTTGCGGGCGAAACCGCCGGCGGCGAGCAGGACGCCGTCGCGTGCCCGGACTCGTAGGTCGCGCCCGTCCTTGCGGACCACGGCGCCGACGACCCTGCCGTCCTCGACCAGGAGGCCCGTCAACGGGGAGTCGAGCCATACGGCGACATCCCGCCGCAGCAGGAGTTGAAGCAGGCGGGCGGTCAGGGCGGCGCCGTTCGTCACGAGCCGCTGTCCGCGGATCCGGCCGAGCGCCGTACGCATCCCCACCCTGGCCAGGACGGCCAGTCCGATCCGTGTCCGCATCAGCATCATCGGTGCGGCCTCACCGGTGTAGAGGGTGAGACCGTCGGAGAAGCCGAGGCGGATCCGGTCCTGCCACGGTCCGAGGCGCTTCTTGTCGAAAGCGTTCGCCTCGATCGACCTGCCCCGCGCCGAGCCGCCCTCGCAGCCCCGGACGCCGGAGTAGTAGTCGCTGTAGCCCTCGCAGCGCCGGAACTCCAGGCCTTCGGACTCCAGGAAGTCGACCATCTCGACACCGGCGTCGACGAAGGCGAGCCTGCGGGCCGGCGACGATGCCGGTCCCGCGTCGCCGACGACCGTGTCGAAGTACCTGAGTGCCGCGTCTGTCGAGTCGGGAACGCCCTCGCGTCGCATGAGCGGGTTGCGCGGAAGCCACATCACGCCGCCCGACATACAGGTCGATCCGCCGAAGCGGTCGGTCTTCTCCACGACGAGAACATCCTTGCCGAGCGCGCGTGCCCGCACCGCCCCCACGACACCCGCGCCGCTGCCCACCACCAAGAAGTCGGTCGAGTGATCCCAGTCGGTCAACGGCCTGCCTCCCCCGCTGCGCGGTCCCGGACAAGTGCGTTCCACCGTAGGTTCGTTGAGCGGGCGCCACGCTCGCCCTCCCGGTGAGTGGAACGGCCGGGCCGCCCGGTCAGACCCCGCGCGTCACCGGTGCCTGCCACAGGGCGACGATCGCGTCGACGAGGCCGGTGGCGGCGTCGTGCCACGTCGGACGGGGGGTGCGGGTGCCGGCGGCGAGGGCCCGCTCCCGATCGACCGACATCTGCACGATCAAGTGGCGGGTGATGAGGGCGCGTTCGGAGCGCACCTCCGCCGACAGAGCGGGCACACAGCGCGTCAGGCCCTCCTCCAGTTTCCACAGCGACGGGGACGCTCCGTAGAACTCCTCCTCCGCGATGGCGTAGAGCGCGGGGTCGGCCGTGGCCTGCGCGATGAAGCGGGCGTACCAGCTGGGCGAGCCCAGTGCCGCGAGGTGCTCGGTGACGGGGCGGACCGAGCAGTCCACCCAGTCGCGCAGGTCGCCCGAGTCGCCGATGTCGTCCAGCATGCGTACGCGAATGACCTCGATCTGCTCGGCGTGTCTGCGGATGAGTGCGCGCACCACATCGACCTTGGTGCCGAAGTGGTAGATCACGGCGGTGTTGTTGCCCTGGCCCGCGGCCTCACTGATCTGGCGGTTCCCGACCGCGTACACCCCGTGCTCGGCGAACAGCCGCTCCGCCGCGGCGAGGAGCGCTTCCCGGGTCGCCCTGACCTGCTCGTCCCGTCTCGAACCGCTTGCCATCATCACCTCCTTGGACCGGCACCAAACTTAGGTCATCCGAGTTGACTTCCGTCCAGAGGGCGACCG
Organism: Streptomyces sp. JLBG701; assembly: GCF_058544905.1. Classification (NCBI taxonomy): domain Bacteria; kingdom Bacillati; phylum Actinomycetota; class Actinomycetes; order Kitasatosporales; family Streptomycetaceae; genus Streptomyces; species Streptomyces sp. JLBG701. The sequence continues at coordinate 9,958,325 of NZ_CM178588.1, read as the reverse complement.
GGAACCTCGCCGCCGGCACGAGCGCGCGAGCACAAGGTCCCGCTACGGTGGTGGACATGGCGGGCAGAAGTGTCAGGGCCGAGCAGGTCCGAGCGACCCGGGAAGTCATCCGGAACACGGCGGAACGGCTGTTCGCCGAGCGCGGGGTGTACGCCGTGTCGAACCGGCAGATCAGCGAGGCCGCCGGGCAGGGCAACAACACCGCCGTGATCTACCACTTCGGCACCAAGGCGGACCTGGTGAGGGCCATCGCCCGCCATCACACCGAGCGGATCGTGCGCGTGAGCGCGCGGCTGCTGGAGGAGACCGGCGACTCCGCCGAACTCCGGGACTGGGTGGCGTGCCTGGTGCGGCCGACCCCCGAGTATCTGGCGGAGCTGGGCAGCCCCACGTGGTTCGCGCGGTTCTGCGCCCAGGTGATGGTCGACCCGATGCTCCACGAGATCCTGGTCGAGGAGATCCTCGACGCCCGCGTGTGGCGGCAGATCCTCGCCGGTCTCCACCGGTGCCTGCCCGATCTGCCGGCCGAGGTACGCGCCGAACGCACCGCCATGACCCGGCACTTGATCCTCCACATGTGCGCCGACCGCGAGCGCGCGCTCGCCCTCGGAACTCCCACGCCGAGGTCCAGCTGGCACGATGCCGCCACCGGTCTGGTCGACGCGATCGTCGGACTGTGGACGGCGCCGGTCTCGTACGGCTCCTGACCGATCCCGCCCTTTCCAGAGGCGTCGTACCCTTTCCGAAATTTTGAATCAACCGATTGACTTAGCAACGGGGCAGGAGTTCACTCGGAGGCGCGGTCGACGGAACCCGAGCCGACTACCAGTCAGTCTGCCGATTTCGCACACTCTTTGACGGACTGTCACTCCGTCGCCGCCGCTGTGCCCCACGCCGATGAGGAGCAGCCCGTGAGAGTAACCGTCGAACAGGACAAGTGCGTCGCGGCCGGTCAGTGCACGGCCACCGCGCCGGATGTCTTCGACCAGCGTGACGAGGACGGCGTCGTGGTGCTGCTGACCGACACCCCGGCCGCCGAACTCGCCGACGACGTCCGGTACGCGGCCGCCGTCTGCCCCGCGCTGGCGATCCACATCGAGGAATGACCACCCGGCCGCCCCCAATGGACAGCCCGGCCGACACCCTAAGGATGGACATGTCCAACGCACCGACCGACGCCGCAGCCGACAGGCAAGCCCAGGTCCCCGAGTGGCCGATGCCCCGGGCGGAGGGCTGCCCGTTCGATCCGCCGCCGGCCCTGCGGGAACTCACCGCCCGCAAACCGCTGGCGAAGGTACGGATCTGGGACGGCAGCACCCCCTGGATCGTCACCGGCCACGCCGCACAACGGGAGTTACTCGGGGATCCCCGCATCAGCGTCGACGAGCGACTGCCCGGCTTCCCGCACTGGCACGAGGGCATGGCGGCCGCGGTGGAATACCGCCCGCGTTCCGTCTTCAACTCGGACGCCCCCGAGCACACCCGGTACCGCCGGATCATGACCGGCCCGTTCACCTTCAAGCGGGTGGAGGCGCTGCGCCCCACCATCCAGAAGATCACCGACGATCTCATCGACGCGATGCTCGCCGGACCGAAGCCGGCCGACCTCGTCCCGGCGCTGGCGCTCCCGCTGCCCACGCTGATGATCAGCGAACTGCTGGGCGTGCCGTACGAGGACCACGAGTTCTTCCAGGAGAATGCCTCCCGCGGGATCGCCCACAACGTGTCCGCCGAGGACAGCATGCGGACCTTCGGCGCGCTCAACGCCTACCTGGTGCAACTGGTCGAGAAGAAGGCCGCCGAGCCCGCGGACGACGCGCTGTCCGACATCGCGGCCCGCGTCAACGCCGGTGAGATCACGGTGTCCGAGGCGGCCATGATGGGCCTGGGGCTGCTCATCGCCGGGCACGAGACCAGCGCCAACATGATCGGCCTCGCCACGGCCGTACTGCTGGAGAACCCTGGGCAGTTGGCGGTCCTGCGCGACACCGACGACCCGAAGGTCGTCGCGGGCGCGGTGGAGGAACTGCTGCGCTACCTGGGCATCATCCACGGCGGCCAGCGGCGGATCGCCAAGGAGGACATCGAGATCGCCGGTGAGGTGATCCGCGCCGGCGAGGGCGTCGTCATCGAACTCTTCAGCGCCAACCGGGACGCGGACGTCTTCCCCGAGCCCGACCTGCTGGATCTGCGGCGGGCCAACGCCCGTCACCACAACGCGTTCGGCTTCGGCATCCACCAGTGCGTGGGACAGCAACTGGCCCGCGTGGAACTCCAGGTCGTCTACGGCACGCTCTTCCGCCGGATCCCCACCCTGGCCCTGGCCGCCCCGCGCGAGGAGATCGAGTTCAAGCACGACCGGCTCGCCTACGGCGTCTACGCCCTGCCGGTCACCTGGTGAGGCCGCGATGACCAAGGAACTATCAGGAAGAGTCGCCGTGGTCACCGGCGGTGCGGCGGGCCTGGGGCGCGCGACCGTCGAGAGGCTTCTGGAGGACGGGGTCCGGGTCGTCGTAGCCGATCTGGACCAGGACACCGGAGAGTCGCTCGCCGCGGACTACGGCCCGGACGTGCGTTTCCGGCGGACGGACGTCGCGGTCGCGGAACAGGTCCGGGAACTCGTGGGTTTCGCGGTCGAGGAATTCGGCGGACTGCACCTCATGGTCAACAACGCCGGTATTCCGGGCGTCATGAACGACAGCATCCTGAACGAGGACTTCACCGATTTCCAGCGCGTCCTGGCGGTCAATCTGTTCGGCGTGATGACGGGCACCCAGCAGGCCGCCCGGCACATGGCGGCGAACGGCGGCGGCTCCATCGTCAACATCAGTTCCATAGGCGGCGTCCAGGCCGGCCCCAGCGTGTTGTCCTATCGCGCCTCGAAGGCGGCGGTCATCCACTTCACCAAGTGCGTGGCGCTCGATCTCGCCGAGTACGGAATCCGGGTCAACTGCGTTGCGCCGGGGGGCATTCCGACAGGACTGCTGGCTTCCGCGACCGCGACCGAAGAGGTCACCCGGAGAGTCCGCGCCCACATGGCGGCCGCCCAGCCCCTGAAGCGACTGGGCACCGCCAGGGACGTCGCGGAAGCCGTCGCCTACCTGGGCGGTGACCGGTCGCTGCACATCACCGGAACCGTGCTGACGGTCGACGGTGGGACGACCGCGGGCCTGAAGCCGATGCGGCCCGCCCCAGCCTCGTAGCACCCGTGATCCGAGCTCGTAGGACCCATCAGTGGAGGACAATGATGTCCAGCCAGGCAGACACGCTCTACCCGCCCGAAGGCCTCGGTGCGCCGAAGGACCGGCAGGGTCACACAGGCAGCGCCCTGAATCTCCCGCAGGGCACCGAGATCTTCTCCGCCGACAACCACATCTCACTGGCGGAGGACATCTTCGTCGAGAAGTTCCCCGAGCGGCTCAAGGACCAGGCACCGCGCATCTGGTACGAGGACGGCGCCTACGAACTGGGCATGGGCGGCCAGTCGTTCCTGCCCAAGGAATTCAGCAGCGTCCTCATGCAGTACGACCCGCTCACGGGCTCCGGGTCGAACAACCTCGAAGGCCGCCTGGAGGAACTCTCCTCGGACGGCATCGACAGGGAACTCGCCTTCCCCAACGCGCTGTTGGCGATGTTCTTCTACCCGGACCCCGAGGTGCGCGAGCTCACCTTCCGGATCTACAACGAGTACATCGCGGGACTGCAGGAACGCTCCCACGGCCGCTTCTACGGCGTCGGGCTCATCAACTGGTGGGACGGCAAAGGCGCGCGGCGAACCCTTGAGGAGCTCAAGAGCCTCGGGATCAGGACCTTCCTGATGCCGCTGTCGCCGGGAAACGACCTGGAGGGCAACCCCGTCGACTACGCGAGCACCTCCATGCGTCCCGTCTGGGAGGCGATCGAGGAGGCGGGGCTCCCGGTCTCGCACCACATCGGCGAGAGCACGCTCAAGGCCCCCTGCGAGTCCAACGCCATCGCCGTCGGCATGATCGTCAACGTCTCGCCGTTCCGGGAGGTGTGGGCGAAGTACATCTTCAGCGGCATCCTCGACCGCCACCCGGGCCTGCGCATCGGCTGGTTCGAGGGAGGAGCGAACTGGGTTCCCTCCGCCCTCCAGGACGCCGAACACATCCTCGCCTCCTACCGGCACATGCTGGACCGCCCGCTGGAGCACGACATCCAGCACTACTGGAACCACCACATGTACGCGTCGTTCATGGTCGACCCGCTCGGCCTCGAACTGCTCGAACGCATAGGGGTGGACCGGGTCATGTGGTCCGCCGACTACCCCCACAACGAGAGCACGTTCGGCTACTCGGAGAAGTCGGTCGCCCTGGTGGTGAACGCCGTCGGTCCCGAGAAGGCCGGGCGCATCGTCAGCGACAACATCAAGGAATACCTCGGCCTGTAGGGAGGCGGGAATGACCGTCATCGACATTCCGGCCGCACCCGACCTGCCCCGCATGGGCCGTGAACGCGGCGCGAAGCTACGGGCCGCCATGGTCCGGCAGGGCGTCGACGCGCTGATCCTGCTCGGCAACACCGCGGTGAGCTACGCGACCGGGGTGAGCTGGCCGCTCGGGGACTCCGGTCTGGCCCACGCCGACCGTCCGGTCGCCGTGGTGGTGGCGGACGACCCGTCGCCCCATCTGTTCATGCCGTTCCGCGAGGGCACCGCCGATCAGGCACCGCTGCCCTCCGACCACCTCCACCCGCCGGTCTACCTGGAGTACGACGAAGGAGTGCGGCAGTTCGCCGCCGTGATCGCCGACCTCGTACCCGCCGGAGCGACGGTGGCCGTCGACGAGTTGACCGGCGCAATGCGCAGAGCGCAGAAGGAGCTCTTCCCGGGCGGCCCCCCAAGCGACGCCGCGATAGTCCTGGCCGCGGCCAAGCTGATCAAGACCCCCGACGAACTGGCCTGTATCCGCACCGCGTTGCGGATCACCGAGCGGGCCATGGCCGACATCGAGGGCTCGCTGGCACCGGGGATGCGCCAGATCGACCTGTCGGCCGGCTTCGTGCGCCAGGCCTATGAACACGGCGCCCTGGCCAACGTACTCGACCCCATCTGGCAGGTGATGCCGGACTCCCGGGAGGCCGGGGTGTGGACCACCCACGGCGATCTCGCCCTTCCGCTGCTGACGACCGAGCGGGAGCTGGCCAAGGGGGACGTGCTGTGGACCGACGTGAGCATCAGCTACGCCGGGTACTGCTCGGACTTCGGCCGCACCTGGATCGTCGGCCAGGATCCGACGCCGCGTCAGCGGGCGCAGTTCAGGAGGTGGTGGGACATCCAGACCGCGGTGAAGGACGTATTGCGGGCGGGAGCCACCGCCGCCGATCTGACCAAGGCCGCCATCGCCGCGAACGGCGGCAGCAAGCCCTGGCTCCCCCACTTCTACCTGGGACACGGCATGGGCACCGATCCCGCCGAGATGCCCTTCGTCGGCACCGATCTGGGCGAGGAGTTCGACGAGGGACTGGTGCTGGAGGCCGGCATGGTGCTCGTTCTCGAACCGGTCGTCTGGGAGGACGGCACCGGCGGCTACCGCAGCGAGGAGGTCCTCGTGATCGAGGAAGAGGGCTTCACGGCCCTGACCGACTACCCCTACGCCCCCTATGGCGACTGAGGTCCTGCCGGACGACCGAGCTCTCCGCGTCGGGCGGCGGGAGCGCGCGCTGGCACACATGGAAGCCCACGACCTCGACGTCCTCGTCCTGGGGCGGATGGCGAACGTCCGTTATGTCACCGGGTCTCCGGGACTGTGGACCGCGGGGACCCATCCCTTCTTCCCCGGCGCGGTGGTGGTCCGCGCCACCGGGGCCATCCACGCGCTCATGACCTGGGACGAGGGGGTGCCCGACGACATCCCCCGGGAACATCTCTACGGCCTGACGTGGAATCCCATGAACTGGGTGACCGCGCTGCGGGCCATCGAGGGAACGGCCACGGCCCGGCGGGTGGGCACCGACACCATCTCGCCGACCTTCGCCCAACTCCTGCCCTACGCCTTCCCGTTGGCGGAACTGGTCGACGGCGAGCCGGCCATGCGGGCTGCCCGCCGGGTCAAGACGGCCGAGGAGGTGGTGGCCCTGCGGGAGGCGATAAGGGTGGCCGAGGACGCCCTGGCCAAGGCGGTGGCCGAACTGCGGCCGGGAGTCAGCGGTCGGCATCTGTCCGGCGTACTGCTGGAGGCCGCGGCGGCCGGAGGCGTGAGCACGCCGGCGACCCAGGAGGTGGCCTGGGTGACCTGCCGGGAACACGCGTGGCGGCAGGTGAGGGGCGATGTGGGTCCGGGTGACCTCGTGGCCTTCGTCTCCGGAGTGGTCGCCGGCGGATACATCGGCGAAGTCGGCCGCACCTGGCCGGCCGAGGGAGGTGACCCGGTCGCCACCCGTGCCCTGTACCGGCGGTGGAACGAGCTCTGGGCCCGGCTGTTCGACGCCTGCCGTCCGGGCGCGCCGGCCGGTGATCTGCTCGCCGCGTACGACACGGCCGGTGAGCCCCTGCCGCCGATGCCCGTCGCCCGCGGCCTGGGCCTGGGCTTCGACCCGCCCGTGGTCACGTCCGGGCTGCCGGCCACCGCGGCCGAGGAACGGCTCGAACCCGGCATGGTGCTGGCCGTGACCGGCTACGTCTGGCAGGAGGGCGTGGGAGCCGCCCTGGGCCGCGAAGCCGTGCTCATCACTTCCGACGGAGCCGAACTGCTCACGTCGAGTCCCGTCTGGAAACCGTAGTTGGGGCAGGTCAGGGGCCGTGTCGCGCAGCCTCTGACCCGCCACCGTCACGCGTCCGGGGAAAGGACCCCCTCACATGGCTGACAGCACGCGTCCCTCGGCGGAGGAGATCATCCGCTACGAGAAGGACCCCAAGACGAAGATCGCCACCCTCACCCTGGACCGGCCCGACGCCCTCAACGCCCCCACCGCGGCGGCCCGGCTGCGCTTCGCGGAGCTGCTGCACCGCGCCAACGTCGACGACGAGGTGAAGGTCCTGGTGATCCGGGGCGTCGGCGACGATCTCGGCTCGGGCGCCGACATCGCCGAGACCATGGAGATGCACGCCGCGCCGACCGCCGGGCCACTCCTGGCGGAACAGGGCATCGGCGAGGACGACGACGTCCGCTATCCCCCCAAGGGCTCCTACCGCTACGGCGGAACCCCCTCCCAGTGGTACGCGACTCCCCCGGGCGGCTGCCGCAGCCTCCAGGACTTCAAGAAGATCAGCATCCTGGAGGTCAAGGGCTACTGCTACGGCTGGCACTTCTACCAGGCGGCCGACGCCGACCTGGTGATCTCCTCCGACGATGCCCTCTTCGGCCACCCCTCCTTCCGCTACATCGGCTGGGCTCCCCGGATGTGGACGTGGGCGCAGACGATGGGCTTGCGGAAGTTCCAGGAAATGGTCTTCACGGGCAGGCCGTTCACGGCCCTGGAGATGTACGAGTGCAACTTCCTCAACAGCATCGTCCCCCGAGACGAGTTGGAGAGGGAGGTGGAGAAGTACGCGCTGGCCTGCGCCCGCACCCGCCCCACCGACACGGTGTTCATGCAGAAGGTCTTCTTCGAGATCTTCAAGCAGCACCAGGGCGAGTACATGGGTTCCCTGCTCACCGGCCTCTTCGAGTCGATCGGCGGCATCGCCCGGGCCGACGGCAACGACCTGATGCTCGACGAGGAGACGGTCGACGGAGGAATAGCCAACGCGGTGCGGGGCAACGACGACCGCTTCCCGCCGGAGTTCCGGCTGAGCAAGTCCGGGCGCAAGCGGCCGGGCGGCGGCTCATGAGTCCCACGCCCGCGCCGCCGCCGCTCACCGGCTGTCTCGTCGTGGACCTCTCCACGGGAATCCCCGGCGCCTACTGCACGAAGCTGCTCGCCGACGGGGGCGCGGAGGTCGTCAAGGTCGAGCCTCCGGAGGGCGATCCGCTACGACGGTGGTCGGCATCCGGCGCCACGCTCGCACCCGGCGCCGACGGTGCCCTGTTCAGCTTTCTGGCCTGCTCGAAGGAGAGCGTGGTCGGCGATCCGGACCTGGTGACAGGCCTCCTGGATTCCGCGGACGTCGTGGTGTGGTCACCGGGCTCACCACTGTCCCCTCAGGAGATCCACCGCGCTCACCCGCACCTCGTCGTCACGTCGATCACGCCGTTCGGGCTGGAAGGGCCGTGGCGGGACCGCGCGGCCACCGAGTTCACCCTGCAGGCCTGGTCCGGCGGCATCATCGGGCTGGGGCGGGGTGCGCCCGACCGGGCGCCGGTCTTCGTCGGGGGCCAGGTCGGTGACTGGGTGTCGGGCGCGTACGCCGCCGCCGCGACCATGGCCGTACGACTGCGCGCGCCCGGCACGGGCGAACTGGTCGACCTCTCCATGCTCGAAGCCCATGTCCTTTCCCTCACCTACCACCCGGTGACGTTCCACGCCATGCTGGACCGGCCGTGGCAGCAGACCCGCAGGCTGAACATGCCGGGAGTGGCCACCGCCAAGGACGGGCTCGTGGCGCTCGGCTGCGCCACGGCCCAGCAGTTCTTCGACCTCTGCGCGATGGTGGGGCACCCGGAGTGGATCGACGAGAAGAACCCCTTCTCGATCGTCGCGCGGGCCACCGAGGTGGCCCCGGTGATCCAGGAGTGGATCGCCGGCCGGACGGTCGCCGAGATCCGTGAACTGGCCACCGCGTTCCGCATCCCCAACTCCGTGGTGGTCAACGGCGCCAACGCTCCGGCCCTGGACCACTTCGAGGCACGCCGGAGCTTCCTGCCCAACCCCCGTGACGGGTTCCTCCAGCCCGCTCCCCCGTACCGCCTGCAGCCCGCCCGACTCCGGGCTCCCCGCCCGGCTCCACATCTCGGCGAGCACACCGAGACCCGCCGTTCTGCACGCCGGGTGCCCGAAAAGACGGACACCGGACTGCCGTTCAGCGATCTGCGGGTCCTCGACATGACCGCCTTCTGGGCCGGCCCCTCGTGCACCCATGTACTCGCCCTGCTCGGGGCCGAGGTGATCCACCTGGAATCCACCTCGCGGCCGGACGGCACGCGGCTGATCGCGGGCGTGCCGCCGACCGAGGACCAGTGGTGGGAACGGTCGCCGATCTACGCGGGCCTCAACACGAACAAGAAGAGCCTGACGCTCGACCTCCGCACCGAGCGGGGGCAGGAGTTGCTGCGCCGGCTGATCGCGACCTGCGACGTGCTCGTCGAGAACTACACCCCACGGGTCCTGGACCAAATCGGCCTGGACTACGAGGCGGTACGGGCCATCCGCCCCGGCATCATCATGGTCCGTATGCCCGGCTTCGGCCTCGACGGACCGTGGCGCGACAACGCCGCCTTCGCCTTCGTCATCGAGGACGCGTCGGGGCTGACCTGGCTCACCGGCCACCCGGACCAGAACCCGGTCGAGCCCTACTCCATCGGTGACCCGAACGCGGGTGTCCACGCGCTCAACGGTCTCCTGCTGGCCCTGGAACACCGGCGCCGCACCGGCGAAGGAGTGCTCGTGGAAGCCGCCATGGTCGACGCCGCGCTCAATGTGGCCGCCGAGCAGGTCATCGAGTACTCGGCCTACGGCGCGCTGCTGGAGCGGGCCGGCAACCGGGGGCCGACCGCCGCCCCGCAGAACCTCTATCGGACCGCGGACACCGACGAGTTCGGCGGGACGGACTCCTGGGTGGCGATCGCCGTCGCCACCGACGAGCAATGGGGCGCGCTGCGCGACGCCCTCGGCCGACCCGACTGGGCGATGAACACGAAACTGTCCACCGCCGACGGGCGGCGCGAGCACCACGACGAGATCGACGGGCGACTCGCCGCCTGGTGCCAGGAGCGCGGCGCGGACGAGGTCGTCAACCGTCTCTGGCCCGCCGGTGTCCCGGTGGGCAAGGTGATGCAGCCGCACCGCCAGGCCGAACTGCCCCCGCTGCGCTTCCGCGACTTCTTCGAGGAGATCGACCACCCGCTCAACGGACCGGCCCGCTACAGCACTTGGCCGGTGAGACTCTCGCAGCATCCCGACCGCCGTCCCGCACGACACGCCCCGCTGCTGGGCGAGCACAACCACGAGCTGCTGGCCCAACTCGGGCTCACGGAGCGGGAGATCGCCGCACTGGAGGCCGACGGGGTCATCGGCCGGGCGCCGGTCCGTTAGAGACGAGAGGAAGGAACGAGTCGCGATGAAACCGCGGATCGGGATGATGCTCGCGAGCACGGTGGACAGCACCAGCGTCGTGGTCGTCCGCTGGGCGGCCGACGACCAGGAGGTGACGTGCGGCGGCGCGCCGATGGTCGATCCGACGCAGGTCGACCCAACGCCCCGAGGGACACCCGCCCCAGGCCCCTCGACCGCAACGCTGCTCGGCAAGCGCTACGCCACCGAGGACGGCACCGTGGAGCTGCTGTGCACCAAGCCCGGCAAAGGCACCCTCGCGGTGGGTGGCGTGCCGCTGGTCGTGAAGAGCGCCAAGCCGTTGCCCGCGTCGGACTGACCGGTCGGCCTCGACGGACAAGCCCGGCACCGATGGTGCCGGGCTTTCTCCCCGTCCGGGACGGTCAGTTCCGCAGCCCGCCCGTGGCCGGTCGCCGGAACTGCCGCATCAGCAGGGCGACCGCCAACCCGAGCAGGGCGACACCGGCGAAGATGAGGAACAGCTGCGAGTAGGCCGTCTCCGTGGACAGTTGCGCGAGCGAGCCCGACCGAAGCTCCGTGCTCGATTCCTGGCCGGGAATGCTTACGTGCAGCACCAGCGGATGGGCGGCCATGACCGCGGCCGCGACGGCCGTCGCGGTGGCGCTGCCGAAGCTGCCGAACACCCCGTACATCCCGGCGCTCGCCCCTTGCTGCTCCTGCGGTACCGCCTCGATCAGCATGTTCGGCACAGTGCCCAGGAAGATGCCCGCCCCCACACCCAACGGCAGTGTGCACAGGGCGAGTTGCCACACGCTGTCGTGGAAGAAGAACAGCAGCAGACTGCCGAGGCCGAAGAAGAAGGCGCAGGCAGCGGCCGGAAGTCGCAGCCCGTACCGGGTGGCCACCCATCCGGTGAGCGGCGCGACCACCACGTATAGCACGGACATGACAAGCAGAATCCGTACGGTGAACTGGAACAGCGTCAGGTTCATCCCCGGCAGGTCGCCCTGCACAGTGAAGAACTGCTGGATGCTGTCCACAGGTGCGCCGGACCGCTCGGCCGCCTCCTTGGCCGCGCCGACGGCCACCTGCTGCTTGATGGCCTCGCCCGCGGCACCACCCGGGCCTTCGGCGAGGTAGCCCAGCAGGTAACTGAGGCCCTGCGTGCAGATGTTGAGCAGGAACGCCCAGCACAGCAGGGACACCAGCCGGGAAGAACGCAGCAACGTCGGACTCATGATCGGATCCGGTGTCCGGGTCTCCCACACATAGAACAACACGAGCAGCACCAGGCCGCCGGCCAGCCAGGCGAGACTGGTGGCCCGGCCCCAGCCCCAGTCGCTGCCCCGACTGAGATAGATCAGCACCAGGGCGATGCCCGCGCCGAGCAGCGCGGTACCCACCCAGTCGAGCCGGGACTTCACGCGCAACTTGGTCTCCGGTACGAAAAGCAGCAGGACCAGGCTCGTCACGGCGGTGTAGATCGTGCAGAACCAGAACAGGGACCGCCAGCTGTAGTGGTCGGTCAGCGCACCGCCCGCGACCGGCCCCAGCACCGCGCCGATCCCGGTGCCGCCGCCCGCGATGGCGATGGCCACGGCGACCATCCGGCGGGGCACCAGGTCGCGGATGAGACCGTACGAGATCGCGAGCACAGGGAAGGCGAGCCCTTGGAGAGCGCGGCCCACAAGCAGCACCGTCCATGAGTGGGTCAGCGCGTCCAGTGCGGAGCCGACCAGTGAAAGCATTAGGCAGGCGAAGATGATCCGCTTCTTGCCGTACATGTCGGAGAGCTTGCCGGCGATGGGTACGGCGACCCCGCCGACGAGCGCGTACAGCGTGTTCAGCCAGGCCAACTGGCTGCCCGCAGAGGGAAAGTCCGGCCCGATGAGGCGCACGGACATGCTGATGAACGTGTAGTGGAACGGGACGATCTCCGTGGCGGCGACGATCGCCAGGACGATCAGGATGACGCGGCGCCAGGACGCGTTGTCCAGACGTCCGGTGTCGACTTCGATCGGATCCGAGACGCTCGCGGGCACAGCTGCCATGAGTGATCTCCCTTCGCCCACCCGCAGGGCCCCGATTTAGCCCGCTGGTAATTGGCCACCATGGTCCTGGGGTCCGGCACGGCGGGTCCTGGGCCATCCCAGCCACTAGGACACCGCTCAGGCGCGCGGTTGTGGCGGGCACGCTCGGCATTGTCAGGAGACGGTGGGCGAGACCTGCGTCGGAAACAGCCCACAGGCGTCGGAGTCACCCGCCGGCAACTCGACCCGTGCGGACAGCGGGGGACGGTGAGACGATCCAGCGGTGGCCGGGAGACTGAGAGGGCCGGCAGCCGGCGGGGTCGTCGTGGCGGGCCTGGCCGCCCTCACGATGCTTGCGGCGCTGGCCGTGCGGTCGGACGGACGGGCGCCAGGGGCTGCGGTGTGGCTCACCGTGACGGACGTGGTGGTGGGTTTGGCGTTCGTTGCGGCCGGAGCGGTCGCCGGCGGGCCCCGCACCGAGCGAGCCCTCGTCGCCGCCGTCGGCGCGGCCTGGCTGGCGGGCTCCGTGCTGCCGACCGCGCGGACCTGGCACCAGGCGGTACTCGCCATTGCGCTGACCTCCTTCCCGGCCGGCCGTATCCGAGGTGCTGCCCAGGTGCTGCTGGTGGTCCTCGCCGTGCCGGTCGCACTCGGATTCGTCGGACAGCCCGCAGCCGTCGGTCTGTTCACGGGCGTCGCGGTGGCCGCCTGGGTCGACCAACGCGCCAAGCAGGTGGGGCGTGGGTATCCGATGACGGCGGCGGCCGTCGTGGCCGCGTCACTCGCAGCGGCATTCGTCGCCTCCCGACGATGGAGCGCGCAGTTCGATCCCGAGGCGGCCCTGTTCGGGTACGAACTCGTACTGATGCTGGTCGCGATCGTCTTCCCCTTCAGCGCCCGGGCCGCCGCCCGCGCCCGGGCGGGGCTGGCCGATCGGCTGCTGTCCGAGGGCCGCTGGTCAGGGGTCGAAGGGCTCTCCGCCGCCCTGGCCGACGTGCTCGGTGACCCGGACCTGCGGGTCCATCGCGGTCAGGACGTGCCGGAACCGCTCCCGGCCGACGGGCGCCGCGTACTGACCGTTCCGGCCGACGCGGACGGGGTCGACACGGACCACCCGATCGCCGTCGTCGTACACCGCAGTGCGGCCCTTGATGAGCCACGCGTCGCCACCGCGTTCGCCTCCGCCGTACGGCTGGCCGTGACGCACATCGGGCTTCAGGAGGAACAAGCGCGGCGGCTGCGGGAGTTGACGGCCGCGCGCGTGCGGCTGTTGGCCGCGGCCGACCGGCAGCGGGAGCGGATCGCCGCCGAGTTGCGGGAAACCGCCGACATCCCGCTGCACACCGCGCTGACCCGCGTCGAGGCCCTGCGTCCACGCCTGCACGATCCCGAAGTGCAGGCGGCCCTGGACATCGTCACCGGGGAACTGCGCGCCGCCGCCTCCGACCTCGCTGACCTGGTCGCCGGTGTCCCCCCACTGGCCCTCGGCGGCGTGCGGCTGCGACAGGCGCTGGAAGACATCGCCCGGTCGAGTCCGGTGCCGGTCACCGTCGATGCCGCCGCCGACGCGGCCGGCGACCGGGAGGCCGAGGCGGCACTTTTCTACGTGTGTTCGGAAGCCCTGACCAACGCCGTGAAGCATGCGGGAGCCGGTCTGATCGCCATCAGCGTGCGGCGCTGCGGAGCGGAGATCGTGGCGGAGGTCCGCGACGACGGCTGCGGCGGCGCCGACCCTGCAGGGTCGGGGCTGCAGGGGCTCGGCGACCGAGTCGCGACCTGTGGCGGCCGGCTCCGGGTGGACAGTCCACCCGGAGCCGGTACGACGGTGACGGCTGCGGTGCCGGAGCTCAGCCGATCTTCCGGTACGGCTTGATGACCCACGACTGGGTGGTGCCCACCTCGCCGATGGCGCCGAAGATGAGCTTGTCGCCGTCGACCGACCACTTCAGCCGGTAGGGGTCGTCGGGCCCGCAGTGGTCCGAGAGGTGGCTGGAGACCGGCAGTTTGCATCCCGTGAGCTTCGACAGCCGCTCGGTATCCGGCACGAAGTACGCCACGTGACCGGTCCCGCGCAGGTCTCCGGCCTCGACGAGGGGCTGCGCGGGGTCGCCCGCTCCGCAGTCGTCGCCCGGGGCCGCCACGGGTCGGCACCTGACCTCGTACGTCCCCGAACGGACCGTCAGTGTCCAGATGCCTGCCGGGTGCGCGTCGGCGATGTCACCGCCCGCGGCGGCGACATCGTCCTTGCTGATCCTGGCGCGGTACACGCCATCGGGAATCGTGGCGACAGCGGTTGGCGGGACGTCGCCGACCTTGTCCGAGGCGGTGCCCTCATCGCACTTGGCCGGCAGGTCCAGTGGTTCGGGACCTGGATGCTTCCCGGCGAGCGTCTGGAGTTCGTGCAGGAGCTGAGCGTCCGTGGGGTCGGCGGCGAGCCGGTCCAGGACCGGGCGGAACGCGGTACGCAGCGCCGCGAGCTGCCGGTCGTCGGCTCGGGCGAACCGGGCGCCCTTCTGGCACAGCTCCTGTGCCGCCGCCGTCTCGTCGTGCGAGCCCGCGGCCGAGGCCTTGACGGCGGCCTCGGCTGCCTGCCTCACCCAGGTGCGCTGCTGCCCGGTGAGGCTGTCGTATCGCTTCCTGCTCAGGGACAGGACGAAGACTTTCGGCCACAGGACGATGTTCTCCGTGATGTTCCCGGCCTCCGTGGAAAGACCGTTCTTGGCGTACTGGGCGATGTCGAACTCCGTTCCGCGCAGGGTCCCGGCCTTGATCTGGTCGGTGAAGGTGTAGCTGAGATCGACCGGAGTCGCGCCGAGGGCCCTCAATGCCTCGGACTGCACGGGCGAGTTGAAGGCGCGGAACCTGATGTCCTTGAAGTCGGCCGGCGCCAGCAACGGTGCTTTCGCGGCGAACGGGCGGCGCAGCGGCCCGACCGCCAGGCCGAGTCCGACCACACCCGAACCCTTCAGCCGCGCAAGGTACTTCTTGGCGAGCGGACCGGAGACGAGGGCTTTCTCAGCCGCGTAACTGGTGATCGTCATGGGTGCCTCAACGGTTTCGAGGCCGTTGATGCCGCCGTTCGCGAAGGCACGGGTCGCCGGCCATCCGCCGTCCAGCTTCCCCGTGGCGATCTCCTTCACGATGCGCGACTCGGCCTGGGCCGCCCTGTCGCCGTATTCGGCGGTGACCTCGGCCCTCAACCGCCCGCCGGAAACCTTGGCGAGTTCATCGACGAACGTCTGGGGGGCGTAGGACTGACCGTTGCTGTTGGGAGCTCCGTCGATGGTGGCCAGCTTCAGTACGGTTGTGTCGCCACCGGTCTTGTCGGAGCCCGGTGACGTCTGGCAACCCGCAAGAAGCGACACGGCCAGTGCAACGACCAATCCCGGGACGGTGATACGCCTGCTGTGTGAGTCCATGGCAGCCTCCTGATCCAGGACTTCGACCGTAGGGACCACCGCGTGGGTGTGCCGACCGTGCCACCACTCGTCATAGATGGGGATAACACTGCACCCAAGGTGTCCCCGTTGTGCTGCAATGCGAGACATGGCCACCTCGCCGGGCGCCCCTGCGTCGTATCCGCTGAGCCTCGCGGATACGGCGGGCATCGCGCCCGGGCGGGGCCGGGCCACCCTCTGGGCTTTCGCGGCGACGGCCGTCGCCGTGGTCACGGCCGGGGTTTCCTACGCCGTCGGCAGGGGCGGTGAGTTGGGGCCCTTCGGCGTGTACGCGCCCCCGGTGTGGGCGCTGCCGACCGTGCTCGCGGCCGGAACCCTGGCCGTGACCGGCGCGTGGGTCACCCGCAGCCGGAGTCCCGCGGCGTCGTCCGGTCTGGCACTGGCCACTGCGGCCGTGCTCCTCCCGTTCTGGGCGGGCTGGAACTGGCTTCCGGCGTCGGCACGCAGTGGGTTGCTCGGCGCGTCACCCTTCGCCGTGGCCGGGGTGGCCCGGGCCGTGCTGTGTCTGTCGCCGCGTCGTCCGACGGCGGTCGTGCGCCGTGGCCTGTGCGTGGTACTCCTGCTCGCCGGCGCCGCCGCCCTGGTGCATCTGGTGGCCTACAACCCGTTCGCCGACCCCGGTTGCGCCCGCGTCTGCGAGGACGTACAGCCTGTCCTCGAGGGGACATTGGCACCGCGCGCGGCGGTTGTCCTCGCCGGCCTGCTGACCCTCTGTGCGACGGGCACCGCGCTCACCACGATGGCGCGAGCAGGCATGCCAGGGGTGCCGCGCACGGTGGTGGCGGCAAGCCTCGTGGCATTCGGCATGCTGGCGGCCGCCTCCGCGTGGCAAGGGGCCCGCTGGGGTGAGCGCGCGCCCTCTCCGACCCAGCAACTGATGGAGCCGCTGGCCGTCGCCCTCGTCTCGGCCGCACTGTGCGCCACAACGGTCAGGGCGACAGCCACCCGGGCGGCGTTCGACCGACTCGCGCACCGCCTGTCCGGCCCCGAGGCCGCCGTGACCAGGGTTGGCGCCGGCGTTCGCGGAGCCCACTTCGCCATGCCGACGGCGCCCGACACACTCGACGGCGACGTTCGGTGGGTCGACGTCTGGGGCCGTGAGGTGGCGGCCCCGGCGCCGAGCAGATCCGTGGTCCTGGCCGACGACACCGGGCGACCGGTACTGCGGCTGCTGCTCGCCCGGCACGCGGACGGGGGTGATGCGCTGGCCAGGCTCACCCCGATGACCCGACTGGCATTGGGCAACGCCCGGCTGTCCGCTGTCCTGCGGGCACGGCTGACCGAGATCCGGGCCTCACAGCTGCGTGTGGTGGCCGCGAGTGACGCCGAGCGGCGGCGCCTCGAGCGCGACCTGCACGACGGGGTGCAGCAGCGTCTGGTCAGTGCTGCGCTCCACCTCAAAGTCGCTGCGTCCGCCATGGTGCCCGCGCAGGCACTCGCCCTGGCGGACGCGGAGGTTGCCGTACGCGACGCGCTCGCCCAGCTGCGCCGTGTCGCCCATGGCTTCTTTCCCGGTGTTCTCGCCGACGAGGGTCTCGACGCAGGGCTCGAAGACCTCGCTGCGACCTGCGAGATCCCTGTGACGGTCGACAGCCGGACCCTCGCCGAGGGCAGTACGGACGCTGCGCTGGCGGCCTACGCCGTGGTCGCCGCCGCCCTCGAAAGCGCTGCCCGCCGGCCCCGGGCCGCCTACGCCGAGGTGTCGGCCGTGGGCGACGGCGACACGTTCACCGTGCGGGTCGCGATCACTACGAGCGGCACGGTCTGCCGGCACAGCGTGGACGACCTTTCGATCACGGACGCCGCGGACCGCGTGGGGGCCACGGGGGGAGAGTTCACCTTGTCCAGCACATCAGAAGACGGAGCCATCGTGACCTTGCTGACGGCGGTGATCCCATGCAGGTCGTAGTGGCTGATGACGTCATGCTGATCCGGTCCGGCCTCGCCCGACTTCTCTCCGACGCGGGCGTGCAGGTCGTCGGCGAGGCCGCCGGGCCGGACGAGCTCATGCGCCTGGTCGCACTGGAACAGCCGGACGCCGCGATCGTCGACATCCGTATGCCGCCCACACACACCGACGAAGGTCTCATCGCCGCCCGCCACATCCGGGAACGCCACCCGGGCACGGCCATCGTGGTGCTCAGTCAGTACCTGGAAGTGCATTACGCCCAGCGTCTGCTCACCGACCAGACGGAAGCGGTCGGATACCTGCTCAAGGAGCGGGTATCCGACGTCGCCGTGCTGGTCGACGCACTCCGGCGGGTCACGGAAGGCGAGTGCGTGATCGACCCGGCGATCGTCTCCCGCCTCATGCGACGCCGACGCCCGGACTCGCCACTGTCCCGGCTGACTTCCCGCGAAGGCGAGATCCTCGCGTTGATGGCCGAGGGAATGTCGAACGCCCGGATCGCCGGCGACCTACGCATCAGCGAGCGCACGGTGGAGGCGAACTGCGCTCATCTCTTCCGCAAGCTGGGTCTGGCACCGTCGCCGGATGTCAACCGCCGGGTACTCGCCGTGCTCACACTGCTGCGCGGCTGACGCCGACTCTTCGCCTCCCCCCTCCGGGTAAAGGTGCCGATGAGCGGCACGCTCAACCTCGAAGTCGGAAACGACCCAAACGAAAAGGGCCCCCACAGGCTTCCGCCCGCGAAGACCCTTCGCACCGTCGGGACGACAGGATTTGAACCTGCGACCCCTTGACCCCCAGTCAAGTGCGCTACCAAGCTGCGCCACGTCCCGGTGCGTTCACCCCGCGGTGACCCGCGGTGATCGTGCGGGTTAACACTACCGCATGCGCGCAGGCCGCCCCGCGACGGTGTCGGGGCGGCCGGTGCGTACGTCAGTCGCGCACCCCCGTTGCGACGCTCTCCGGCTCGGCGCCCGACAGGTCGCTCGTGGCGCGGGCCGTGCTCGTGACGAGGCCGGCCCGCCGACCCGGTACGAGCAGTGCGGCGAGTGCCGCGGCCAGGAGGAGCAGGGCCAGCAGGGCGAAGCCGTGCGTGTAGCCGGAGGCGTAGGGCAGGCCCGAGGGCTGGAGGTGTCCGGTGACCAGGACGCTGGTGACGGCGGCGCCGATGGAGCCGCCGATGGTGCGGATGTTGGCGTTCATCCCGGTCGCGGCGCCGGTCTGCTCGGCCGGGACGCTGCCCACGATCAGGTTGGCCATGGAGGCGAAGGCGAGTCCGATGCCGAGGCCGAACACGCCCGCGACGAAGGCGACCTGCCACTGTTGGTCGTGCCAGAGGGTGAGGAAGCCGCACGCGATCGCACCCAGCGCGGCGCCGGTGACGAGGAGCTTCTTGGCGCCCAGGGCGGGCTCCAGGCGGCCGCCGAGAATGCCGGAGAGGAACATCGCCACGAGCATCGGCAGCATCAGCAGCCCGGAGGCGGTGACGCTCGCGCCGAAGCCATATCCGGCGGAGCTCGGTGTCTGGACGAAGCCGGGGAGGAAGGACCAGATCGCGTACATGCCCGCGCCGAACAGCAGCGCGGCGGTGTTGGTCGTCCACACCGCGGGCAGCCGCATGACGCGCATGTCGATCAGCGGGGTGCGGGAGCGGGTCTCGAACAGCAGCCAGATCACGAACAGGGCCACCGCGGCTGCGAACAGGCCGATCACCCGGGCCGAGCCCCAGCCCCACACCTCCGCCTGACTGAGCGGCAGCAGCAGGGCCACCAGCCACGCCGACAGCAGCGCGGCGCCGAGCCAACTGACGTGCCCCTCGGCCCTCTTGGGTGACTCGGGGACGTAGCGCAGCGCGATCAGGGTGGTCGCCGCGACGATGGCGACGGGGATCCAGAACAGCCAGCGGTAGTCGAGCGCGGACACGATGGGACCGGCGGCCACGATGCCGATGCCTCCGCCGGCGGCGATCACGGCGGACAGGTTGCTGATGCTGCCGCTCACCTCGGACGGGGCGAACTCGTCCCGGATGATGCCGAAGGAGAGCGGGAACAGGGCGCCGCCGACGCCTTGGACGACACGGGCGACTATCAGCACGCCGATGTCGGGCGCGAGCGCGGCGAGCAGACAGCCGGCAAGGACGGTCAGGAGCACGGCGACGAGTGTGCGTTTTTTGCCGATGAGGTCGCCGACGCGGCCGAGGATCGGCGTGAAGACCGAGGCGGACAGCAGGTATGCCGTCATCACCCAGGTCGCGGTGGACTGCGAGGTGTGCAGCGCGTGCTGGACGGTCGGCAGGGCCGGCGCGATCAGCGACTGCAGCATGGCGAACACACCCGCACCGGTCGCGAGGACCGCGAAGGTGAGGCGGGTGGTGGACTTCCGGGGCATGGAGAGCCTCTCCGAATCCGAACGGAGGGGTATCCCGTCAGGCGTGCCCGGCCGTACACGCCCATGGCGAACCCACTCCGCACTGCTAAAGTGGAGGTACCCCTCCACTGTAGCGGAGGCATACCTCCGCTTCAACCTAGTCCCGCCCCGGGAGGCAGCAGTGACGGCTCAGCCGTACCCCGTCAGTGAGATCGTCGCGTCCCGGCGCCCCCACCGGAAGGACGCGGCGCGCAACTACGACGCCCTGCTGGCCGCCGCGCGCGAGGCGTTCGCCGAGAACGGCGCGGAGGCGTCCCTCGAGGACATCGCGCGGCGCGCGGGCGTCGGCATCGGCACGCTGTACCGGAACTTCCCCACCCGCCGCCATCTCTTCGAGAGCGTCTACGCGAGCGAGGTGGATGACCTGTGCCAGGTCGCCGAGGAGGTCTCCGAGCTGGAGCCCTGGGAGGCGCTGACCTCGTGGCTGCGCCGGTTCGTGGGCTACACCGTCACCAAGCGGGCCATCCGAGAGGCGCTCAACAACGAGTCGGAGATCTTCCTGGCCTGCCGTGAGTCGATGTACGCGGCGGGCGGCCCGCTGTTCGAGCGGGCCCAGGAGGCAGGCGAGGCCCGCAAGGACATGGCCTTCGACGACCTGCTGCGGATGGTCGCGGGCATCACCGCGACGAACTTCCTCGACGACGCCCAGCGCGACCGCGTCCTGTCCGTCGCCCTCGACGGGGTCCGCGCCCCCCGCTGACGCCGCGCGGCCTGCCGTAAGCTTGCCGAACTCAACGATCGAGCGAACGGAACGGCATGTCCCTCCTGTCCCGCCCGGCGGTGGCCGCCCTCGCCGCCAAGTCGATGCAGCGTCTGGTCCTGTTGGCGAGCCGACGGGCCTCGGGTCCGGGCTCACAGGCCTCGTATCACGGCCGCTTTCCCGAATTCCCGCGCGACGCCCAGGAGTTGACGGTTCCTACGTCCGTCGCCCCGGCCCGCGTCGTGGTGTACCGGCCGCCGACGGACGAGCCCACTCCCCCGGTGCACGTCAACTTCCACGGCGGCGGCTACGTCATGTCGGTGACGGAGATCGACGATCCCCTCTGCCGTTTCCTCGCCGCCGAGGCGGGCGTGGTCGTGATCAACGTGGACTACGTCGTCGCCCCGCAGCACCCGTTCCCCGCGCCGACCAGGCAGGCGTACGAGGTGGTCCGCTGGGTCGCGGAGCACGGCGGCGAGCATGGCTGGGACGGGGGCCGGCTGTCCGTGGGCGGGCAGAGCGCGGGCGGGGGTCTCGCCGCGGCGGTGGCGCGTCAGGCCCTTGAGGAGGACGGGCCCTCGATCGCGCTCCAGGTCCTCCACTATCCGCCGCTGGACCTCGCGACCGATGTCAGGGACAAGCGGGCCGCAATCGCCAAGCCGATGCTGCGTCCCTGGATGGGGGAAATCTTCGACACGTCGTACGTGCCCGATCCCCGGCAGCGCACCGACCGGCTGGTGTCGCCCGCCCACTCCTCGGACACCGCCGATCTGCGGGGCATCGCCCCGGCGCTGATGGTCACGGCGGAGTTCGACCTGCTCAAGGAGGAGGGGGTGCGCTATGCCGAGCGGCTCAAGAGGGCCGGTGCGCTGGTCGACCACCACGACGTGGCCGGGGCCGATCACGGGTACGACGGCAAGGACGACAAGAAGGCCCGCGAGGTCTACGCCCTGATCGCGGACCATGTGCGGCGAGCCGTCAACTCCGGGGAGTCCGACGCCGGTTGAGCGGGTCGGGCGCGGGACGCGAGAGGCGGCCGGGACGCCCGCCGCACATCGGACGTCCCGGCCACCCGGCCCTCCCCCTCCCCCGGGCTCTCCCCGGGGAAGCGTCATCGCCTACGCGGCGACCTCGGGAGGCGTCACGCCCAACTTCTCCGCGTTCAACGTCAGTTCACGCCACACCTTCGGCGCCACCGGAATCCCCTTGGCAGCCCGCTCCACAGCCACCGCCGCACTGCGCTCACCGGGGTAGAACACGCCCTCCGCGTCATCCGCCGCCGGGAGTCCCTTGAGCGTGCCCAGGGTCGCGTCCACAGCCGCGGTGAAGGCGTCCGCGTCACCAAAGGCCGCAGGGTCAAGGGCGACGAGCAGCGCGTTCTGCCGGTGCTTGCGCCCGTCCGGATCGTCCGAGTGGAACCCGGCAAAGATCGGCGCCCCCACCAGAACACTGGTGAGCAGCTCAAAGGCCAACGACATGCCGGAACCCTTGGCGCCCCCCAACGGCAGCGGCATGACCGCCAGTTCCGGATCGGTGGTGGGGGTGCCGTCAGCGGTCGCGGCGGCACCCTGGGGCAGCGGGGTGCCGCTGACCTTGGCCTGGCGGAGCTTGCCAAGGGCGATCGTGGCGGTGGCCATGTCCAGCAGAAGCGGCGCGTGGCTGTCGGCCGGTACGGCGATGGCGAGCGGGCTGGTCGCCACGGCAGCGCCCTTGACGCCCGTGTAGCCCATGTTGGGCATCCCCGCGACGAAGCCGATGCCGACCAGGCCCTGCTCGGCGATCTTCGACACGTAGTAGCCGATGGCGCCGGTGTGCACGGTGCGGCGCACTCCGACGGCGGCGATACCGCCCGCCTTCGCCCTGCTCACGGCTTCGTCGGCGGCCGCGCTGAGGACGACCGGGCCGGGGGCGCGGTCGGCGTCCAGGACTGCGACGACCGCGGTGCCGGACTCGACCTTGATCTGCGGGTTGGCGTTGGCGACGCCCTTGTTCAGCAGCTCCAGATAGGCGGGGACACGGGCGATGCCGTGGGAGTCGACGCCGCGCAGCGCGGCCCAGACGAACACGTCGGCGGTGGTGCGGGCGTGCTCGGGGCTGAGCCCGCCCTTCTCCAGGAGGGCGGCGGCGAAGGCGCGCATCTCCTCGGCGGGGACAAGGACCTTGCCCGGCTTGGGCGTTGGGGTGTCGGACATGGTGGCGTATGCCTCCTGGGTCAGCGGGTGACGAGTACGTCGACTACGGCGGTGGTGCCCTCCGCCACGGCCTTGAGCGCACGCTCAAGCGCGGGGACGAGCGCGTGGGGCGCGTCGACGGTCTCGGTGTGCATGCCGAACGGCTCGGCGAACTGGGCGAGCCGGGGCAGCCGGTGCAGATCTGTGCCGAGCCACTCCCCCGTCTCGGCGGCGGCGCCGTCGGGGTAGAACCTGCGGTGGTTGAGGTTCATGGACTTGTAGACGCGGTTGTTGAACACCACGATCAGCACGGGGAGTTCGTACGCCTTCGAAGCGTCGTACGACTGGATGACGGGGTTGTACGCGAAGGCACCGTCGCCGATCGTGAGCACCACCGGCCGCTCCTGCGCGGCGAGTTTGACACCGAGGGCGACCGCGATGCCCTGGCCGAGGCCGCCCTGTACGTAGAAGTACGAGTCGGGGGCGTCGGTCTGCACATGGCGCTTGACGACGCGGCTGTGAGTGATGGTCTCGTCGACGACGATCGCGTCACTGCCGTCGAGCAGCTTGCGCAGCGTGGCGGCGACGAGCACGGGGTCGATGCCCTCGGCCTGGGCGGCGGCCTTCGCCTCGGCATCCGCGATGGCGGCCTGCTCGGCGGTGTGCCGCTCCTCCTGAGCCGTACGACGAGTCAGCACGGCGGCCTCGTCGAGATCCTTCGCCCGCTTGGCGAGCTGGCGCAGGGTGTTGGCAACGTTGCCCTCCAAGTACTTGTCCGCGAACAGGACTTGGTAGACGACGTGCGGGCGCTGCGGCACCTCGTCGATGACGACGATCGTGGCCTTGGAGGGGCGGCGCGACGGCGGGTAGAACGGGGCGCGGCAGTTGACGAGGAGGATGAGGTCCGCCTCGTCCATCCACGGGCCGATGTCGCTGCCCGCGTGCAGCGGGTGGGTGCGCGGGAAGTTGCCGCACACCGCCGAGTCGGGCTCGACGACCGGGATGTTCCACGCCTCGGCGAAGGCGACGAGGGCCTCGAAGCCGCCCGCCTCGCGACCGGCCGTCTCCGTGACGATCACGGGGTTGGACGCCTCGCGGATCATCTGCGCGACCGGGTCGACCTCTTCCGGCGAGCTGTGCGTGGAGCCGGGCGCCACGATGGGCTTGGCCTCGCGCCCGTCCCACTCCTCCAGGAGGATCTCCAGGGGGACGTTGAGGTACGCCGGTCCCGCCGGCGCACGCCAGGCCAGCTCCGCCGCCCGCGCGACCATCGTCGGCAGGGTGTGGACGCTGGCCGCCTCGTTGGACCATTTGGTGAAGGGCTGCGCGATCTGGTGCGGCCCGCCCACGATCGACAGGTTGCGATACCACTGGCCGCCCGGGTCCTGCCCGGGTCCGTCGCCGTACGTGGTCGACTCCGAGGAGCTGACCACCATGGGGACGCCCGCGAGCAGCGCCCCGTGCACGGCCATCGAACCCTGCAGCAGACCGGGGGCCGCGTGCAGCAGCACCCCCTGCGGGCGGCGCTTGAGCAGGCCGTAGCCGGTGGCCATGCCCACGGCGACGGTCTCGTGCGTCAGGTCCAGGTACTCGGGACAGGGCAGCCCGTCCCGGTGGCGCCGGGCCAGCGACTCCCACACCGGGGCCCACTCGGACCCCGACGAGCAGAAGAGGTAGTCGGCGCCGACGGCGTTGAAGGCGGTGACGAGAGCGTCGCCGCCGTCGGCGCCCGGGGTGTTGGTGATGTCGGTCATCTCTCGTGCTTCCTCAGCCCTCGATCGGCCAGTTCAGGACCTCGGAGATGCCGCGGCCCATGATCCATTCAAGCTCCTCGGGGGTGAAGTCCCAGTGCTTGGTGAACTGCTCGATCGTGTCGGTGTAGGTGATGCCGTGGCCGAGGAGACGCGTGATGTCGGTGCCGTAGAAGCAGCGCTGCGGGCCCATCTTGTCGACCATCTCGCGCACGTACTTCTGGATGTTGTTGTTCGGGAAGGGCTGCGTGGAGTAGCCCGGGAGCGCCGAGACCTTCACGTAGATGTTGGGGTGGTCGGCCAGGTCGGCGGTCTCCTGGACCCAGTAGCCGATCGCGTCGTCGACGCAGCGGGCCATGATGCCCATGTGGTCGATGATGATCTTCAGCTCGGGGTGCTTGGCGGCGATCTCGCCGAGCTCACGCTTCCAGATCGGGGCGTGGACCATCGTGGGGACGCGCAGTTCCTCGGCGATCGGCCAGTACCAGTCGTTGGTGCCGTCGATCATCCAGTTGCGGTCGATCGGCCGGTGGAAGGTGAGCCGGGTGCCCTTCACATGCGGGTTCTGGGCGAAGTCCTTCAGCATGGCCTTGCCCTCTTCGGGCTTGTTCTGCGGAATGCGGGCCATGATGCCGAAGCGGTCCGGGTGCGCCTCGCAGGCCTGAAGGGCGTAGTCGATGCGGTCGCCCTCCCACGACGGCGGCAGGATCAGCGCCCGGTTGACGCCGGCCTCGTCCATCAGCTCAAGGGCCTCCTCGTAGGAGAAGGGGTCCTCGCGGTGGCCGTTGAGGCGGATCCGCTCACGGGCGCCCGGGACCCAGGGGCGGTCCGCGGACTCTTCCAGCCAGATGTGGATCTGGGTGTCGACAACGAACATGCCGTCAGCTCTCTTTCTTCGAAGTTCTCTAGGGGGTGGTGAAGTGGTGCGGAACGGAACGCTAGGCGGGTCCTGAGGCCTTGCCGAGCCCCTGGGACGCAAGCTGTTGTTGCGCGGAAGTCCGCTGTTCGCGGGGCATTTTCAGGTTGCTTCAGGCGTCGTCGAAAACGGTGTCGACGATGTGCTCCGCGATCGCCATGGAGGAGGTCGCGGCGGGCGAGGGGGCGTTGCGTACGGCCGTGACCGCGCCGATCCGGTGGATGGCGAAGTCGTCGACGAGCGAGCCGTCCCTGCCGAGCGCCTGGGCGCGTACGCCGGCTCCGCCGCGCACCACGTCGGAGGCATCGATGCCGGGGACGTACGCCTTGGCGTCCTTCATGTAGGCCCGTACCGACAGTGAGCCGCGCATCTCCTTGATGCCGGTTCGCCAGTGCTCCTTGGCGAGGTGCCAGATGCCGGGGAAGCGGGCGATGCGGGCGAGTTCGCGCAGGTCGATGTCGGAGAGGCGGTATCCCTCGCGGGAGAACGCCAGGACCGCGTTGGGGCCGACCTCGACCTCACCGTTGACGCGGCGCGTGAAGTGCACACCGAGGAAGGGGTAACGCGGGTCCGGCACCGGGTAGATGAGGCCGCGCACCATGTGCGTCTTCGCCGCGACGACCGTCATGTACTCGCCGCGGAACGGCACGATCCGAGGGTCGCTGCCGTCGTCGGCGAGCGCGGCGACCTGGTCGCTCTGGAGCCCCGCGCACAGCACGAGGCGGTCCACCTTGAGGTTCGCGTCGGGCGAGGCGACCTCGACGCCGCCACCGGTGAGCCGGGCGACGCGGGTGACCGGGAAGCCGAGCCGGACCTCGCCGCCACCGTCCTCGATGTCCTTGGCGAAGGACATCGCGATGGCGGTGTAGTCGGTGATCGCGGTGCGCGGGGAGTGGATGGCCGCCCTGCCCACGGCGTGCGGCTCGATCTCCCGGATCTCGCCGGCCGACACCCGGCGCACGCCGGGCACCTTGTTCTCCAGCGACTTGGCGTACAGCGCCTCCATACGGGGCACCTCGTCGTCGGTCACCGCGACGACGAGCTTGCCGCACTCGTCGTAGGGCAGCCGCCGTTCCTCGCAGTACTCGCGGATCATTCCCATGCCCTTGGTGCACAGGCGGGCCTTGAGGCTGCCGGGTGTGTAGTAGATCCCGGCGTGGACGACGCCCGAGTTGTGGCCGGTCTGGTGGACGGCGACCTCGTGTTCCTTCTCCAGGACCACGACCCGGGTGCCCGGGCGACGCAGGGCGATCTCGCGGGCCGTGGCCAGGCCCACGATGCCGGCGCCGACGATGCCGATCGTCTCGTCAGCCATCGGCATCCTCCTTTCCTTGCAGGGGCCGTCAGCCGAAGTGGATGGCGACGGTCTTGACGCGCGTGTAGAACCGCAGGGCTTCCTCGCCCTGCTCCTTGAACGGCGACCCGGAGTCGCGGAAGCCGCCGAAGGGGTGGTGGACGTCCCAGCCGGAGGTCGTGGTGTTGACCGCGATCTGGCCGCACTCGGCCTCTTCGGCGAAGCGGTGGGCGGCGCCCAGGTTCTGGGTGAACACGGCGGCGGCGAGGCCGAAGTCGGAGTCGTTGACGGCCGCGACGGCCTGCTTGAAGGAGTCCACGGGCAGGAGCACGACGACCGGACCGAAGACCTCCTCGTACCAGATGTCCATGTCGTCGGTCACGTCGCCCAGCACGGTGGGGTTGACGAAGCAGCCGTGGCTCAGCGCCTCCTCGCGCGGCTGGTCGCCGCCGGTGAGGACCGTCGCGCCCTGCTTGACGGCACGCTCGATGTCGGAGAGGACACCGTCGCGCTGCCTGGCGCTCACCAGGGGCCCCATCGTGGTGCCCTCGGCCAGGCCCGGGCCGACCCGGAGGGCGGCGGCCTCGGCGAGCAGCAGCGCGGTGAACTCCTCGTACACGGAACGCTCGACGATCACCCGGCTGGTGGCGGTGCAGCGCTGCCCGGCCTGGGCGAAGCCGGCGGCGGTGACGGCTTTGGCCGCGGCGGCGAGGTTGGCGTCGGCGAGGACGACGGTGGCGTTCTTGCCGCCGAGTTCGCCCTGGAAGCGGACGTTGCGGCTCGTGAGTTGGGCGCGCAGGGCCTCGCCGACCTCGTTGCTGCCGGTGAAGGTGAGCGCCGTCAGGCGCGGGTCGGTGATCAGCGCCTCCGAGATGTCCGCGCCCCGGCCGGTGACGACGTTGAGGACACCGGCCGGCAGGCCCGCGTCGTGCAGGGCGCGGGCGAAGTGCAGGGCGGCCTGCGGGGTGTCGGTGGCCGGCTTGAGGATGGCCGCGTTGCCCGCCGCGAGGCAGGGGGCCAGCTTGCGGGCCGGGGTGATCAGCGGGTCGTTCCACGGGGTGATCGCGAGGACGACGCCGATGGGCTCGCGCTGGAAACTGGTGCGGGTGTCGGGGCGTACGTCGTGCACGAGGGTGCCGTAGCCCTGGCGGGCGATGCCCGCGTAGTACTCCAGGAAGTCGGCGGCCTTGACCGTCTCGACGCTCGCCTCGGCCCGGGTCTTGCCCATCTCGGTGACGAGGTCCTCGGCGATCGTGTCGACGCGCTCGCGCAGCAGCCGGGCCGCGTCGGTCATGATCCGGGCGCGCTCGAAGGGGCTGGTGCGCTTCCAGACGGCGAAGCCGCGCTCGGCGTGGTCGTAGGCGCGGGTGACATCGTCGGCGCTCAGCGCGGGGACGCGGGCGACGGGGGTGCGCAGGTCGGAGGGGTCGTGGACGTCGATCCACGCACCGGTCGCCACCCACTCTCCGCCGGACAGCGTTTCCAGGTTACGCATCAAGATCACTTCTCTCGTCGGCCGCGGTGCGGGCCGCGGTTAACCAGATGGGACGGCCGTGGGGCCACACTGACAACACACGACAAGGGGCCAGGGCGACCAGCCCCTCGGGGGCAGACATTGCTTTCGCTCCGCGCGGGTCGCTCATCAGGGGATTCGTGCTGGAATCGGCGGGCCCGACCGCACCACCCCATCCGGAGGAAAGACATGGCGTTCGCAGTCGTCGCCCACTACCGGTGCGCACCGGCCGACGAGGCCACCGTGCGCGCAGCGCTGCTCAAGATGCGCGAGCTCACGCCGACCGAGCCGGCGAACCTCGGCTACGAGGTCCATGCCGAGGAGGGGCAGGAGGCCTCGTTCGTGCTGTACGAGCAGTACACCGACCGGGCCGGATTCGAGGCGCACAAGGCCTCGGACCACTTCGCCGAGTTCATCGTGGGGTGTGTGCTGCCGCTGCTGACGGAGCGGACGGTGACGTTCGCCGAGGTGCTCTGAGCACCTCGGGGTCCTTGGAGCCCCCGCCGGGAAGCGCAGGTGACGCGCGCTTCCCGGCACCTGGGATCAGAACTCGTTGCCCCAGCAGTAGCGGGCGAGGGTCTCCACCAGGACCAGCTTCCGGCGCTGCTCCTCGGCGCTCAGCAGCGGCCGGCCGGCCACGTCGGCGAAGCCGCGGGACGGCGAGATGGCCATGTCCTCGATGTCCTTGAGCTCGGCGGCCGCGTCGATCCGCGCCAACACCGTGTCGATGTCCTCCAGTTCCGCCACGGTCGCGTCCACCACGCCCAGACATACATCCCGATCCTCGGGCAGCGCCCTGAGCAGGTCGAGTTCGGCCTCGGTGCCCTGGTCGAACGGCAGGATCCAGCGGTCGGCCGGCACTTCGGCGTAGAGCCGCTCCACGCGGGCCCGGTCCACGGTCGCGGGGGCCGCCCAGCCCGGGCAGACGCCGATCCGGACGCCCTCGGGACGCTCGTCAAGGCGTACCGCCAGGGCGTCGACCGCCAGCGCGTCCTCGAAGGACAGTGCGCGCGGGGCGCCGCCGAGCAGCAGGGGGTTGTTCAGCTGGATCAGGCGTACGCCCTTCGAGACCAGGAGGGCGATCTCGGCCTGGATGATCTCCGCCAGGGCCTCGCCCAGTTCGCGTGCGGAGGAGACGCCCGAGCCGGGCTGGTAGGTGGTCGCCGCGATGTAAGCCGGCGAGGGCAGCGCGGCCTTCGGGGCGATCACCGTCAGTTCGGCGAGCTTCGACGTCGCGTCGGCCAGGAGGGGGCCGTTGGCCTTCGGGAGCGACTCCGCGACCCAACGGGTGAGGCCGTCGGCGTCCGCCTCTTCCGTGCGACGAAAACCTGACACGCCGTCAAAGAGCGCGCTGCGGAAGTCCTCACGCGGGAAGTCACCGTCGGTGACGACGGTGGAACGCAGCTTGCGCTGGAAGGTCACCGCGTCCTCGACCGCCCGCTCAACGCCGATCGTGGCGAGGTCGGTCGGCCGTACCAGGCTGCCGTGGTGGTCGATGCGGTAGTTGAAGGTGTCCGCCATGGGTCACGCGTCCTTTCCGGACGAGGCCGGCTTGCCCGCGACGCCCCACGCCGCGAACTCCAGCTCGTAGCCGAGGGATTCGAGGACCTCGTCGGCGACCTGCTGGTCCTCGTCCGCGGTGCCGCCGGCGATCCCGAGGCCGCCGATGATCTCGCCGTCCCTCTTGATGGTGACGCTGCCCTCGGTGGCCATGATCGGCAGGGCCGCGCCGGGGAGTTGGGAGAGCTGGGCGAAGAAGACGGGCTGGCTCTCCTGCCACTTCTTCAGCATCTTGCCGGGGCGCTGCATGATGGCCGCGGTGTACGCCTTGGCGCGCGCGATGTCCGGGGTGAGCGGGCGGGCCCCGTCGGAGCGGCGGACGCTGATGACGAAGCCACCGGCGTCCACCACGGCGACGCTCACCGCCTTGCCCATCGCGTGGGCGCGCTTGAGGGCCGCGTCGATGATCTCGTCGGCGGCGTCGAGGGTGAGGCTGCTCATGCGGCTTCCTTCTGTGCGGTGAGGGTGCGGCGCAGGTGGGCGACGGCGGCGTTGTAGCGCTCGGGCGTCTCCCAGTACATGGAGTGCGGGGCGCCCGGGACGATCTCCAGGTGCGAGCCGGGGACCAGTTCGTGGGCGCGGGTCACGGTCTTCACGCTGAGCACCGCGTCCTTCTCGCCGGCCAGGAAGGCGACCGTGACGCCCGAGTCCTTGATGTCGTCCAGGGAGGGGCCGTTGGTGTCGAGGTTGCGCAGGTCGGCCATCTTCGCGACGTTGAAGGTGCCCATCTGCTGGAAGAGGAAGGTGAGGTCGGCGCGCTCCTGCTGGAACCGCTTGGTCAACAGGCGGTCGATGACCGGGAGTTTGACGGCCTCGGCCCGGTCGGCGGCGGCCAGCTCCTTCAGCTCGGGGTGGCTGATCCCGCCGAGGGAGTGACCGAGGACGACGGAGGAGACCCGCTCGGGCCGGAGCAGTCCGGCGCGCAGAGCGGCCACCGAGCCGATGGACTGGCCCACCAGCATGGCGTCGGTCAGGTCTTCCTGATCGAGTACGGCGACCACGTCACCTGGGAAGTCCTGTCCGTCGAACTGGGCCATGGACGAGTCGGACTTGCCGAAGCCGCGCAGGTCCACGGTGATGACCGTGAACTCCTCGCGTAGCGCGGCCACTTGCTGCCACCAGGCGGCGTGGTGTCCGCCGCTGCCGTGCACGAACAGGATCGCCGGACCGCTGCCGTGCCGCTCGTAGTAGATGGAGGTGCCGTCGGAGTCGGCGAGAGGCATAGGGGTGAACTCCTGGTAGAGGGCGATCAGTTGGGGCGCTTGCCGTGCCAGACCAGCTCGATCATGGTGTGGTCGGGGTCGTGGATGTAGCAGAACTTCGACTGGTTCTCGGGCCGTTCGATCGGCCGGGTGTGGCGGATGCCCAGCTCCTTGAGGTGGGCGAGGAAGTCGTCCCAGTCGTCGACCTCGACGGCGAAGTGATAGGGCGCCATGCGCTCCATCTCCTCAACGGGGGTGAAGTGCAGGTCGAAGTTGCCGCGGGTCATCAGCACCACGCGGGTGTTCGACTTGGGCATGATCCGCTTCATCCCGAAGACCTTCGTGTACCACGCGGCGGTCCGGTCGGGGTCGGTGGTGGGGAAGTTGACGTGGTGGATGTAGCGGGGTGCGTTGCTCATACGTGATTCCCTTCTGGATGTACGGGGTTGGAGAGCGTGCCGATTCCGCTGATCTCGACCTCGACGGTGTCGCCCGTCTCGATCTGGCAGGTGGACTCGGCGCCCATCCACAGCACGTCGCCGGGGTGCAGGGTGATGTGCCTGGTGATCGCGACCATGTAGTCGAAGGGGTCGAAGACCATGTCGCCGGTCGGGAACTCCGCCCGGACCTCGCCGTTGACGCGGAGCGTGGTCGTCTGCGCCAACGCCTCGACGTCGGTCTCTATCCAGGGCCCCATGGGCTTGAAGGTGTCGCTGTTCTTGCTGCGCCAGAACGTGCGGTCCTGGTGCTGCCAGGTGCGGGCGCTGACGTCGTTGCCGATCGTCCAGCCGAAGACCGCCTCCTGCGCCTCCTTGTACGTGGCATGGCGCAGCGTGCGTCCGATGACCACGACGAGCTCCGGCTCGGCCTCGAACCGCCCTTCCACCTCTGCCGGTTTGACGATCGGCGAACCGTGGCCGGTGAGGGCGTTGTTGGCCCGGTAGCCCACCTCGGGACGCTCGGGGACCTCGACTCCGGCGTGCTCGATGTGCCGCCGGTAGTTCATGCCGACCGCGTAGAAGACGGGCGGGACGACGGGCGGCAGCCAGACGGCCGTGTCGCGTGGCACGGTGCCGATGACGGTGGGGTCGACCGACTCGCTTTCCAGCGGGGACTCGGACAGCAGCTCGATGTCCGTCTCCCCCACGCGGCCCCACACCGCCCTGCCGCCGACCGAGACGCGGGTGTACCTCATGGCGCCTCAGCCCGCCAGCAGGTGGGAGACGCGCTTGGTGACGAGGTAGGCGTCGAGTGCCTCGGGCCCGCCCTCACGGCCGTAGCCGCTCTCCTTGACGCCGCCGGAGGGGGCCTCGCTGACGGAGCCGCCGCAGTGGTTGATGGAGAGGATGCCGGCCTCCAGCGTGTCCGAGAGCTTCTCGGCGGTGGCGGCGGAGTCGGTGAAACCGTAGGCGGCCAGGCCGTAGGGCAGGGCGTTGGCGGTGGCGAGGGTCTCGTCGAGGTCGGTGAACGGCACGATCGGCGCCAGTGGGCCGAAGGGTTCCTCGTGCATCAGGTCCGCGTCGGCGGGGACGTCGGTGAGCACGGTCGGGGCGAAGAAGTAGCCGTCCCGCTTGAGGCGTTCGCCGCCGGTCAGCACCTTGGCACCGCGCCGGACGGCGTCGGCGACCAGGCTCTCCATGGCCTCCAGCCGGCGCTCGTTGGCCAGCGGGCCCATGGTGGTGTCGGCGTCCAGACCGTCGCCGACGGTGACCGCATCGGCGGCCTTGACGAACTCGGCGGTGAATTCCTCCACGATGCTCTCGTGGACGAAGAAGCGGCTCGGGGAGGTGCACACCTGGCCGGCGTTGAAGAACTTCGCCTGGGCGGCCTTGCGGGCGGACTTCACCGGGTCGGCATCCGCGCACACGATGACCGGGGCGTGGCCGCCCAGCTCCATCAGGGTCGGCTTCATGACCTCGCCCGCCTTGGCGGCTAGCAGCTTGCCGACCGGGACCGAGCCGGTGAAGGCGACAAGGCGGATCTCCGGCGCGGGGATCAGATGCGCCGAGACCTCGGCCGGCTCGCCGAAGACGAGGTTGAGCACGCCGGCGGGCAGCCCGGCGTCGGCGTAGCAGGCCACCAGCGCGGCGGCGGTGCCGGGAGTCTCCTCGGACGCCTTGATGACGATCGAACAGCCCGCGGAGAGGGCGGAGGAGAGCTTGCGGTTGGGGCCGCCGACGGGGAAGTTCCACGGCACGAAGGCGGCCACCGGGCCGACCGGTTCGCGGCGCACGGTGAGCAGGGTGCCGGGCGCGGACGGGATGATCCGGCCGTAGGCGCGGCGGGCGTCCTCGATGTGCCAGCGCAGCGTGTCGGCGGTGCGCAGGGCCTCGGTGGTGCCCTCCCTGAGGGGCTTGCCCTGCTCCTGGGCCATGATCCGGCCGATCTCGGGGGCGCGCTCGGTGATCAGGTCGGCGGCGGCGTGCAGGACGGCCGAGCGCTTGGCTATGGGGGTGTCGCGCCAGGTCCGGAAACCCTCGGTGGCCGCGGCGAGGGCGCGGTCGAGGTCGTCGGTGGTGGCGAGCGGTACCTCTCCGATCACCTCCTCGGTGGCCGGGTTCACGATCGGGGCGGTACGTCCGGTGCCGCCCTGGCACCACTCGCCCGCGATGTACATGCGGACGGCGGGGTAGCCGTGGTCGGTGCTCATGAGTTGGGTGCCCTCTCAGGCTGGCAGGGGGTGTATGCAGGAGGCGGGGGCGTCCTGCTGGTCGCGGTTGGTGCGCAGCGCCCAGATGTGGTGGGGCGGGGTGTTCTCGTGGACGCGGGTCTCGTAGGAGTCGTCGACGCGGTCCATGTCGGCGGCGTACTCGACGCGGCCCCCGCACGGGGCGTGCAGGAAGCGGAAGACGTTGGAGCCGATGGTGTGCCGGCCGAGCCTGCGGGCCTCCCGCCAGCCGTGGTCGATCATGTAGTTGCCGCCCTCGATCACATCGTCGAAGCCGGGGACCTCGTAGGCGATGTGGTTGACGCCGGCCCGGTCGGGGCGGTGGCAGAGCAGCATGGTGTGCTGGTCCTCGTCGCCGGGGGCCTGCATGAAGACGCCCATGGGCTCGACCACGTCGGTGGGGCGGAAGCCGAGGCGCTCGACGTAGAAGCCGACGGCGTCCTCGCGGCCCTCCTTGACGATGTTGAGGGCGACATGGCACATGCGCAGCGGGCGGACCCGGGTGATCGCCTCCAGCGCGCTGTTCCAGCGGTTGACGCTGCCCGGCGCGTTGGCAGGCCGGGGTGTGACGGGCGCGGGCCTGGGCCGGGCCAGGGTGAGTCCCACCCCGAAGCCGGTCTCGTCCACGGTGTGGTGGACGCCGTCGGCGCTCTCGCGGACCGTGCGGTCCTTGGCCACGGCCGCCACCAGCCGCTCCAGCTCCTGCTCGGTGTCGACGCCCCACAGGACCTCGCGGAGGGTTGGTCCGTCCTCGACCGGCGGCGGCAGCAGCGGGCTCGGGTCGGTGTCCAGCTGGAGGGTCTGTCCCGTGAGCGTCTCGAACACCGCGTGCTCGTCGGTCCGCTCCACCGGGAACAGTCCGAAGTCGTCGAAGAACCGGGAGCATTCGTCGAGGTCGGCGATGCTGTAGGTGACCGATTCGATTCTCTGGATTCCCATGGTCTCCTCGTTTCGCGGGTCGCCTGGTGAGCGTAGGTTTTCGGGCAGCACGGCCTCAACGGTCCGGGCTCTACGGAATGTGCAATCGTTTCTTGCGGCCGGGGCCGCCGGCCTCAGGACCGGATCGTCGGAATGGGATTCTGCGAGAACCATTCGGTGAGGAAGTCCAGGAATACGCTGATCTTGCGCGGGGTGTCCTGCCCGGGGCCGTAGATGGCGTACAGCGGACGGTCGGGTACGGCGAGTTCGGGCAGCAGGACCTGGAGAGCGCCGGAGACGAGGTCGTCGTAGGCCGGACGCTGGGGCAGCAGGGCGATGCCGCGGCCATGGACGGCCGCCTTCTGCAGGGCGAGGTAGGAGTTGGACGAGAAGGCGATGTTGCGGATCTTGTGCAGGGTGCTCGCGTGACCGTGGCCGATGCGCCAGACCGGGTCGTTGACGTGCACGAGGCAGTCGTGGTTGGCGAGCGCGTTCGGCTCGGTGAGCGGGCCCTCCCGGTCCAGGTACGCCTTCGACGCGCACATCACGAAGGGCAGTGAGGCGATCTTCTTCAGGCGGACGCTGGAATCCCTGAGGTCGCGGGTGTGGAATGCCACGTCGAATCCGCTGTCGAGAAAGTCGTAGGTCCGGTCGGACATTCCGCCGAGTTCGAATCGGACCTGGATTTTCGGATGGGACGCGGAAAACGCGGCGATGGCGTCTCCGAGATCCAGACTGCCTATCCATTTGGGGCAGATGATGCTCAGCGTGCCTTCGGCCCGGTCGTGGAGATGGGCGATGCCGGCGTCCTCGGCCTCGATCTCGTCCAGGATGCGTGCGGCGAATTCGGCGTACCGCTGGCCCGGTTCGGTGAGGCTCACCGAACGGGCCGTGCGATTCACCAGGCGTACGCCGACCTGCCGTTCCAATTCGGCGACGTGCCGAGACACCAGTGAGCCCGATGAGCCCAGCTTTTTGGCGGCTCCGCTGAAACTGCCGACCTGGGCGACAGTGACGAAGCTGTGCATGAGGAGCAAGCGATCCATGTTTCCTCCGGGGGCTCCCTCCCGCTCTCGCGGCTCGTGAGAGCGGGGGAAGGAATGTGCGGCTCGGACACGGCGAGAAAGGCACCGTTCCCCCGTGGGCCCTCCTACTTCGGGCAGTACTGCGGCGCTTCGCTCACGTTGTCCTTGGTGACCAAGACAAGAGGAATGTTGGCAATTTTGTCAACGGCCTTGTCCTTGTCGAGCAGGCCGATCGTGTTCTTCACCGCGGTCTGGCCGATGGTCATCGCCGAGTTGGCCACGGTGGCGGAGAACGTGCCCGCCGTGACGGCCGCGAGGCCCTCCTCGGTGCCGTTGACGGTCACGATCTTCACATCCTTGGCGCCGGCCGCGTCGAAGGCCTTACGGACGGCGAAGGCCATCTCCTCGTTGGCGACGAAGGCGTAGTCGAGGTCGGGGTGGGCCTGGATCATGTTCTCGGCGACGTCCTGCGCCTTGGCCGGGTTGAACATACCGGGCTGGTTCGCGACGACCTTGGCGGTGGCAGGCAGCGCGTCGCTGAAGCCGCCCACGAGCAGGTCGGAGGCGGCACCGGGGGCACCCGCGACGATGCCGACGTTCACGTCCTTGCCGGCGGCGTCCGTCGCGATCCAGCCGGCGTCCAGGGCGCCGACCTTCTTCAGGTCGACCTTGGCGACACCCAGGACGTTCGACAGGTCGGACGTGGCCACGGAGGTCAGGAAGATCGGGATGCCGGCGGCCTTGGCCTTGGCTATGTCGCCTTCGAGGGCGTCGACGTTGACCGTCTGGACGATCAGGGCGTCCACGTTCCGCGCGATCATGTCCTCGATGTTGGACAGCTCGGTGGCGG
Organism: Streptomyces sp. JLBG701; assembly: GCF_058544905.1. NCBI lineage: Bacteria > Bacillati > Actinomycetota > Actinomycetes > Kitasatosporales > Streptomycetaceae > Streptomyces > Streptomyces sp. JLBG701. The sequence continues at coordinate 9,921,802 of NZ_CM178588.1, read as the reverse complement.
CGTCCTGCTTGGAGTTGGCCGTGTAGACCTCGGCCCCCTCCGCCTTGGCCGTCTGCTCCACGGCCTTGAGCAGACAGGCGTGGAAGTTGGTGTTGGCGCCGTTGACGAACCCGAGCGAGACGGATCCGGCGGAGCCGGTGCTCCCGCCGTCGTTCTCCGAGCCGCAGCCGGAGAGCACCAGGGCGGCGGCGCTGAGGAACGAGGCCGCGATGGTGCGGCGGGAGCGGGCAGTGGACTTCATGGGTTTACGCCTTTCCTGCGTCTTCGAAGAGAAGGTGTGTTTGCTTTACGCATGGGCTTGGCCTCAATGGCCCGGTGAGGATTTCCGCTGGAACTCGTTGACGATCGCGGCCACCAGCAGCACGCCGCCGGTCACGACGAACTGGTAGTAGCTGTTGACCTGGAGCAGGTTGAGGGCGTTGGCGACGACGCCGAGCAGCACACAGCCCAGGACCGTGCCGAAGATGCTGCCGTGACCGCCGGCCAGGGAAGTACCGCCGATGACGACCGCGGCCACCGCGGTCAACTGGGTCTGCAGACCACCGGTGTTGGGGGCCGCGGCGCCGAGCCGGGAGAGCAGCATCAGCCCGGCCAGACCGGCGAGCGCGCCGGCGAGGGCGTACAGGGCGAGCTTGCGGCCGGAGACGTTGATGCCGCTCAGCCGGGCGACGTGCTCGTTGCCGCCCATCGCGAAGGCGTCACGGCCGAAGGTGGTGAACCGCATGGCAAGACCGACCGCGGCGAGCACGATCACCGCCACGATCAGCAGATAAGGGAGTCCGGCCAGGCTGGAGTTGCCGAGCGCGAACATCTTCTCGCCGATGGTGATGCTCTCGCCGTTGAGCACGAGCAGGGCGACACCGTCCAGGAGCATCGCCGAGGCGAGCGTGGCGACGAACGGGGCGACGTTGGTGAAGGTCACCACCAGACCGTTGACCAGGCCTATCAGGGTGGCGAGGAGCAGGGTGAGGACCACGGTCACGGGCGTGGAGTGGCCACCCGACAGCAGGGTCGCGCCCACCGAGACGGTGACGGCCGCGTTGCTGCCCATGGAGAAGTCCATGCCGCCGGCGGTCATCAGCAGGGTCAGCCCGGCCGCGATGACGGCGGTCACGCTGATCTGCCGCAGCACGTTGAGCAGGTTCTGGTGGGTGGTGAAGGAGTCCGCCTGGACGGCGGTGAACACGCACACCAGGACCAGGACGACGATCAGTCCGCCGTGCGGGATCCGCAGCAGGGCCTGGGGGGTGAGGCGGGACGCGCTGCGCTCGGGCGGTCGGGCCACGGCGTCCGGGGAGGCGGAGGGGGTCTTGAGGCTCACTGGGGTTGTCCTCCGAGAGCGGTGGCGACGAGCTCGTCGCGGGTGATGGCGGTGATGTCGTGCTCGGCGACCGTGCGGCCGGCACTGACGACGACGACCCGGTCGGCCAGCCGCATGACCTCCTCGGCGGACGAGGAGGCGAGCAGTACGGCCACGCCGCGGCAGGCGAGGTCGTCGACGAGGGCGTGGATGTCGGCCATGGCCGCCACGTCCACACCGTTGGTGGGGTCTTCGAGGAAGCAGGCGACCGGATCGGTCTCCAGCCACTTGCCCAGCAGGACCTTCTGCTGGTTGCCCCCGGACAGCGCGCCCACCGGCGGGTTGCCGGTGAGGGCGACGACGCCGTAGCTGCTGCGCAACGGGGCGGCGCGGCGGGCGAGTTCACCGCGGCGGTGCAGTCTGCGCCGCGCGAAGCGGTCGTCGGCCAGCATCAGGTTCTCGTCCAGGGTCAGCCCCGGGACCAGGCCCAGGGCCCGGCGGTCGCCCGTGACACAGCGCAGGCCGCTGCGGAGCGAGGCGGCCACCCGGCCGAAGGGGACGCGCCTGCCGTCGACGTTCAGTTCACCGGCGTCCGGGCGGCTGCGTCCGGAGAGCAGGTCGAACAGCCGGGACTGGGCGTCCCCGGCCGGCCCGAGGACGGCGACGATCTCGCCCTTGCGTACCTCGACGGTGAAGTCCTGGACGGCCCGGCCGTGGCTCAGGCCGCTGATGTTCAGACCGCTCTCGGCCTTCGGGGCGGGCCGCTCGGGACGCTGCGAGACGACGTCCCGGCCGACCATGCTGCGGACCAGCCCGGCGGGGTCCATCTCGGAGGCCGGCGCGGTGGTGACGACGGCCCCGTCGCGCAGGACGGTGAGCCGGTCGGCGACGGCCATGACCTCGTCGATGTAGTGCGAGATGTAGACGACGGCGACGCCGTCGTCGCGCAACTTCCGCACCAGGGCCCGGATCTGGTTGGCGTCCTTGGCGCTCAGACAGGCGGTCGGCTCGTCGAGGACCAGCACACGGCCGCCGCGGCGGACCTCCCGCGCCACCTCGACCATGGTCTGCTCGGCGACGGAGAGGGAACCCGCGGTCCGCTCCACGTCGATGTCGATGCGGAGGGCGGCCAGCGCCTTGCGCGCCTCGTCCTTGACGGCCTGCCAGTGCACGGTGCGGCCCCGCGTGGGCAGGTCGCCCAGCATCACGTTCTCGGCGACGGTCAGTCCCATGGCCAGTTCGCGGCGTTGCGGGACGCAGGAGATGCCGAGCTTGCGGGCCTTGCGCACGGTCAGTCCGGAGTGCCGGTCGCCCTGGATCTCGATGGTGCCGCCGTCGGGCTGGTGGACTCCGCACAGGACCTGGACCAGCGTTGACTTGCCGGCGCCGTTCATGCCCATCAGGGCGTGTATCTCGCCGGGGTGGAGGTCGAGGTCCACGCCTTTGAGCGCGGCCGCCCCGCCGAAGCTCTTGGTGATGCCACGGACGCGGACGACGGGTGTCACGACCGAGCCCCGTCGCCGTCGGGGGCGACACGCCCGTAGCCGCGGATGTCCGGGAAGGGGGGCTCCTTGTCGGCCTGGAGGTCCACCTGGAAGGTGTTCAGGCACATGCCGAGCATCGTGAAGTTGCCGAGTGCGCCGATGGTGTCGACCAGGCCCTTGGAACCGAAGTGCGCGTGGGCGCGGGCGAAGGTCTCGTCGGTGACGAAGTGCTCGTCGAGGATCTCGCGGCAGAACTGGTAGAAGGCCTGGTCGGCCTCCTCGTCGAAGACGGCCTCGCGCTTCTCGGCGATGGCCTTGACGGCGGCCTCCGGTATGCCGGCCTCGACGGCCTGGTGCACATGCGCGTTCCAGGAGTACTGCGCGTCCCAGTTGCGGGCGGCCATCAACAGCGTGAGTTCCCGCAGGTGCTTGGGGAGGCTGCAGTCGAAGCGGGCGAAGGCGCCGAGGGATTCGGCCCGCTCGCACATCTCCGGGCTGTGCAGCCAGACCCGGAAAGGACCACGGACGGCGCCACGACGGCCGGCGATACGGGCGGCCAACTCCTGCTGGCTCGGAGTCATTTCCTCATGGCTGAGAACGGGAAGCCTCATGTGGCCGATACCTGCCTTTTCTTTCCGGCGCGTTTCGGGCACGGAACCGAACGCCGTGCGATGCGTGCCGACGGTACAGCCGAGGTGGGGGGTGCTCACCCCTCCCGGAGTGCAAGGTAAAACTGCACGCCGGAGGGCACCCATTCACACGGGCGCGACCTAACGTCGTTCGACGCATCGCCATGAAGTGTGGAGAGGAATTCCGGATGACCACGATCATCAAGACCGCGTCCGTGCCCCTGCTGGACCGGGGCGGCTCCGTCGTCACGACACCGCTCGTCACCACGGTGTCGGCGGCCGGGGAGAACCGGATCACCAGCGGGATGAGCGTGTATCCGGTCGGCTCGGGGGCCCCGCTGCACTCGCACAACTGCGACGAGCACGTGACCATCCTGGAGGGTGAGGCGGAGGTGGTGGTCGACGGCGAGGTGACGAAGCTGGAGCAGTACGACACCACGTATGTGCCGTCGCCGATCCCTCACCTTTTCCGCAACATCGGCGACCGTCCGCTGCGCATCCTGTGGGTGTACTCCTCCGGCCATGTGACCCGTACGTTCACGGAGACCGGCAAGACGGTCGAACACCTCTCGGTCGAGGACCAGATGGGCTGAGAACGCCTTCTGGAGCCCTGTCGGGGGCTCCAGGACCCGTGCAGCGCCAACGCCGAAGGCCGGCCACCGCATCCCCTGCGGTGGCCGGCCTTCGGTCCTTGCCCCCTTGTACGACCGGGTGCGTGGCCTTGCGATCAGCCGGTCGGGGTCAGCTCCTGCTGGACCTCGGCCGGAGCCTTCGGCTGGACACTGCGCAGACCGGTGAGGCTGATCATCACCATGGCGAAGACGCCCGCGATGGCGAAGGCCGTGAAGCCCGCGGTGGTCGAGCCGGTGGCGAGCAACTGGCCGCCGAGCCACGGGCCGAAGACGGCACCGAAGCGGCCCATGCCCGACACCCAGCCGACCGCGGTGGCGCGGTTCTCGGCGCTGGAGCGACCGGCCACGTTCGCGTAGATCATCGCCTGGGCACTGAAGAGGAACATGCCGGTCAGGAAGACGACGGTGTAGGTGAGGGGCAGCGCCATCTTGATGCTGAGCGTGTAGATGCCCAGGGCGGTGGCGCCGAACCAGATGGCGGAGATGAGCGAGCCGCCGAACTTGTCGGTGAGCCGCCCGCCGACCAGCATGCCGACGATGCCGCCGAGGTTGATGACGATGACGAAGCCGAGCGAGGAGCCCAGGTCGTAGCCGTTGGCCTTCATCAGCGTCGGCAGCCACTGGGAGACGCCGTAGACCAGCAGGAGGCCGCCGAAGGAGGCCAGCCAGAAGAGCAGGGTCTGGACCCACAGGCCGCCGCGGAACAGGGCGGCGAGGGCGCTGAAGCGCTCGGCGGTGGCCGGGCGGTCCTTGTCACGGCCGGCCAGCTCGACGCCGTAGCGGTCGGCGAGCGCGAGGGCCTCCTCGCCTCGGCCCTTGGCCTGGAGGAAGGCCATCGACTCGGGCAGGAACTTGGCGGCCAGCGGGACACCGACGAACAGCGGGATCACACAGATCCAGAACGAGACCCGCCAGTCGCCGGTCCACAGGGCCACGAACCCGGCGGCGATACCGCCGGCCTGGTGGGCGGTCATCAGGGAGCCGACTATCAGGGCGCCGCGCCCGCGGGGGGCGTACTCGGTGACCATGGTGATCGCGCTCGGCAGCAGACCGCCGAGGCCGACGCCGGCCAGGAAGCGGCCGAGGCTGAAGACGCCCAGGCTGCCGGCCGAGGCGCACAGAGCGGAGGCCAGGGAGAAGACGACGGTGGAGTAGATGATCGTCTTCTTGCGGCCCACCCAGTCGCTGACGGTGCCCGAGGACAGGGCGCCGAGCAGCATGCCGAAGGTGGCGTAGGAGCCGACGTCACCGGCCTTGGAGGGGTCGATACCGAGGGCCTTGGCCTCGAACATCTGCGGGAGCACGGAGCCGTAGATGAACATGTCGAGGCCGTCGAAGAAGACGACCAGCCAGCACAGCCCGACGACCAGGAAGGCCAGTCTGCTGCCGCGAGCGGACAGGGAGGGGGAGGAGGACATCTTTGTTTTCCTCTGAGCTTGGGGAGAGGGTCGAGGCGGCTCGTGCGGCTGACCCGGTGTGCGCTAGACGCTAAGGAGCCACCCCCTCAGTGTCAACGTTTTTGTCAACAATCTCATCGACAATCGATGCAGGGGGTGGCTCCAGCGGCCTCAGTCGACGGTCGGCGTGCCGTGGGTGTGGAAGGACGCGATGGTCTTCAGACCCCAGGCCTGCCCCTTCTTCCGCTCCTCCTCGGTCCAGGTGATGAGCGGCCAGTCGGGCGCCAGCACAAGGCGGGTGAGCGGATTGCACAGCTCGATGCGGTTGCCGCCGGGCTCGTAGACGTACAGGAAGAACGTCTGCTGGATGGCGTGCTTGTGCGGGCCCGTCTCGATGAACACACCGGTGTCGATCGCAAGGTCGGCCGCGCGCAGGATGTCCTCGCGAGTGTCGGTCGCGAAGGCGATGTGGTGCAGCCGCCCGGTGCTGCCGGTCCAGTCCGAGGTGTAGACGACGTCGTACGACTTGTTCGTGTACGTCAGCCAGCGCGCCGCGATCTTCCCGCTGTCCAGCTGGATCTGCTCGGTCGGCCGGGCACCGAGCACGTTCTGCTGGAACTCGGCGTTCTCCAGCACGTCGGCGGCGAGGAAGTTGATGTGGTCCAGGCGCCGTACGCTCACGCCCCGGTTGGGCTTGGCCTGCGGCTGGTTCTTCAGCGCGGGCCTGAGCTCCTCGGGGGCCTGGTAGTGCTCGCTCTCCCAGTAGAGGGCGTGCTCGTGGCCGTCGGGGTCGGTGGTGACGTAGAGCTTGCCGAGGCCGGGTTCGTCCTCGACCCACTTGCCGGTGCCGCCCGCGTCCTCGGCCGCCTTCACCCGGCGCTGGAGGGCCTCCTCGCTGGAGGTGCGCAGGGCCAGCCGGCCGAGGCCGGGCTGTTCGCGGGCGGTGAGCACCAGGCTGTGGTGCTCGTAGTCGTCGAAGGTCCGCAGGTAGACCGTGTCCCCGTGCCGCCCGCTGACGGTGAGCCCCAGGTAGTCGGTGAAGAAGGCGACGCTGGCGTCCAGGTCCGGGGTGAACAGCTGGGCGTGGCCGATGTGGGCGATGTCGCCGAGCGGCGGAGTCATCGTTGACCTCCTTGGGGTCGTGGGGGAATCGGCGCCGTCTCGGCGGACCGGGGGAACACGGTGCCGTCGAAGAGCTTGCGGGCCGTGCGGACCACGGCGGTACGGCGGGCGGAAGGCAGGCCGTCGGGGGCGGTCCCGAGACTACTTTCGATGTCCAGGAATCCGGTGGGATGTTCTATGCGAATTCGGTCACTGTCGGGATCAAGTACGGCAAGGTCTGCGCCCACGCCGCCTTCGATCCGCAGGCCTGCGGCGACGCTGGCCGCGCCGAGCACACCGATCGAGGTGTGGCAGCGCACCGGAATGAAGGTGCGGGTGGTGACCGCGCCGCCGTCGCGGGGCGCGGCGAGCAGCGTGACCTTGGGCACGGTGGCGTCCGCGACGTCGCCGAGGCCCATGAGCCGGCCCGCCTCCAGCCGGATCGTGCGGATCCGGTCGGCGAGGTCGACGTTCCCCTCCAGCTCCCGGGGCGACTCGTAGCCGCTTGCCTTGAGGGAGGCGGCCTCGATGAGGACCACCGGCATGCCGTTGTCCACGCAGGTCACGGCCACGCCGTCGATCTCGTCCCGGACGCTGCCGGTGGGCAGCAGCGGGCTCTCGCTCGGCGGGAACTCGATGACCACGGGCGCGGCCGTCCCCGGCACGCCCGAGATCTCGGCGTCGCCCGTGTAGTCGACGCGTCCGCCGGGGGTCGGGAAGGTCGCCGTCGCACGGTCGCCGGTGTTGACCATGCGGATCCGGACGGCTGTCTCCCTCTCGCCCGCCGGGACCAGCCCTCGCTCGACGGCGAACGGGCCGACGCCGGCGAGGATGTTCCCGCAGTTCTGACGGTCGCTCACCTCGGGCCGGTCGACCACGACTTGGAGGAAGAGGTAGTCGACGTCGGCCTGCGGGTCGGCGGAGGGCGAGACCACGGCGACCTTGCTGGTGAGCGGGTGCGCACCGCCCAGGCCGTCGATCTGCCGCTCGTCGGGACTGCCCATGACGCGCAGCAACAGGTCGTCGCGCAGGGCGGGTTCGGCGGGCAGGTCGTCGGCGAGGAAGTAGGCGCCCTTGGAGGTGCCGCCCCGCATCAGCAGACAGGGCACCTCCTCGGGAAGGGAGGTCACGACGACTCCCCCGCGTACTCGTCGTATGTCCTGTACTCGACGCCGAGCCGCTTGAGGGTGTCCCTCAACCCGTAGCGGTCCAGGCCGAGTTGGCCCTGGATGAAGGCGGCGCGGGTGGCGGCCTCCTTCGCCTCGCGGGCCTCGGACTTCTCGGCCGTCTCCCGGGCGCGCTCACGCGGCACGACCACGACACCGTCGTCGTCGGCGAGGATCACGTCGCCGGGGCGGATCACCTGGCCGTCGATGGCGATCGGCACGTTGACCGACCCGCCGGTGGCCTTGACCGTGCCCTGCGAGGAGACCGCCCGGGACCAGGCGGCGAAGCCCATCTCGCGCAGCTCCTGGGTGTCGCGGATGCCCGTGTTCATGATGACTCCCCGCACGCCGCGCTGCTGGAGCGCTGTCGCGAACAGCTCGCCGAACAGGCCGTCCGTACACGGGGAGGTGGTGGTGACGACCAGGATGTCGCCCTCGCCGCACTGCTCCACCGCGGCGTGGATCATGAGGTTGTCGCCGGGCCAGGAGAGCACGGTGACGGCGGTGCCGGCGACCCGTACGCCCTGCTGGACGGGGCGGATCTCCGGGCCCAGGAGACCGGTGCGCCCCATGGCCTCGCTGACGGTGGCCACGCCGTATCCGGCGAGCGCCTCGACGTCCTTGAGCTCCGCCTTCGGCGGGTTGGTGACGATGACGCCGCCCATGGTTATGCCAGCTCCTTCGCGATCTCCGGGAACGGCCGCATGAACGCCTCGGCCATGGTCTTGTGCGCCAGACCCAGGTTGGGACCCGCGTTGCGCTTGAGCTGGACACCGCGGCGGACGGCGAGGTCGGTGTAGTAGTCCCACAGGTGCTGCTGGGCGCCGAGGCACTCCATGGCCTTGCGCTTGGTGTCCCACACCTCGGTGATGTCGAGGAGGACCTCGGGCTTGAAGCCGCTCATCTCGGGCTGGTGCGGCTCGAAGAAGAAGACCGGCGGGGCGCCGATGATCTCGCCCGGGCCGGGGTAGCCGATGGCCTGGGCGAGGATGCGGGCCTCCAGCGCCATGCGGTTGGCGGCCGGGTGGTCGCCGTTGTAGGGGTCCTCGGTCGGGTGGGTGAGGACGACGTCCGGCTGGGTGTCGCGGTAGACCTCGACGAGCTTGTCGGTCAGCTCCGCGGTGACGACCAGCGGGTAGTCGCCGGCGTCGAAGAAGCGGACCTCGGCGCCAAGGGTGGCCGCGGCGCGCTCGGCCTCGTCCCGGCGTATCGCCTTGATCTCGTCGAGCTTCTTCCCCTCGCGCCACGCCTTGGCGGACTCGCCGCGCTCACCGAAGGTCAAGCACGCGATGGTGACCTTCTCGCCCCGGGAGGCGGCCAGGGCGATGGCACCGCCCGCCCGCCACACGAAGTCCCCGGCGTGCGCCGTGACGACAAGAGTCGACCGAGGTGGGGGTGGGGGTCCCCCCGGTCGAGCGGAGTCGAGACTGGGGGAGGGCGCGTCGGCATGCGTCATTGCAGAATCTCCTTGGTGGACAGGTGGGCGCCCGCCCCGCGTGCGTCAGTCGCGCAACGCGTCGATCACGCTGGTGAGGTGGGCGCGGACGGCCCCTTCGGCCGCCTGCGGGTCCCTGGCCGTGATCGCTTCGATCATCGCCAGATGCTCGTTCAGGGACTGCTGCGGACGCCCCGGCCTGAGCGCCAGCTGGAACCGGTGCCGCACCAGCTGGGCGTTGAGCCGCTCCAGCAGCTCGACGGCCGTCTGCTGGCCGGAGAACTCCCGGACCTTGGCGTGCAGTTCGTGGTTGAGGTCGGAGTAGGTCATCGGCTCTCCGTCGGCGACCGCCTTGGACATCGCCGACCCGAGATCCACGAGCTCGGTCAGCTGGTCGTCGCTGGCCGCGACGGCCGCCTTGGCCGCGCACAGTCCCTCCAGGACCATGCGGCACTCCGTGATGGCGACCGCTTCCTCCACGGTCACCACCCGCACGCGCGAACCGCGGTTGCGGATCCGCTCGACCAGCCCCTGGGCCTCCAGGTCGATCAGCGCCGCCCGGATGCTGGCCCGTGTCACACCGAACTGCTCGGCGAGCTCGTTCTCCACCAGCCGCTGGGCCGGTGCCATCTCGCCGTGCAGGATCGCCTGCCGCAGCCGCGTCATCGCGAGCTGTTTGGCCTGCTCTCCGGTGCCCGGACTGGCTTCTTTCGGCATCCTTGCCCTCCCTGAGTGAGTGCCTGTCGAACCTAAATCTAGCCAAACAAGATTGTCAACAATTTTGTCCGCCGTATTGCCTGTGTCCTTGCTGGGTACTACGGTCCCAGCTCATGCCGGCAAAGAGCGCCGTGTTCAGCACGCTGCATCACATCTGCGTCGTCGTGAACGACCTGGAGAAGACCGTCACCTACTACGAGTCCGCGGGCATCGGCCCCTGGCACGACCTGCCCTCCCCCGCGTCCTTCGCCGACGACCTGCGCGTCCCGGACCGCGACGCGTTCTTCGGGCTGCGCTGCAAGTACGCCGACCTCGCGAACATCCAGCTCCAGCTCTGCGAGCCCGGCAAGGGCGAGAGCCCGCAACGGGAGTTCCTGGAAACACATGGCGAGGGAGTCTTTCACCTCGCCTTCGGCGTACCCGACGGCGATGCCGCCGAGACGGAGGCGGCCCGGCTTGGCCTCGACGTCCTGCTGCGCGGCCGACGCCCCGACGGCAGCGGCTTCACCTTGTACGACACGGCGGACGCCGGCGCGGGAGTGATGCTCCAGATCCGCGCCGGCGACCTTGCGTGAGGCCCCGCGGCCGGGTTCACTCCCCGCGATACAGCAGGGTGAGCAGCTCGATCGCGGGCTGGGTCGCGGGGTGCGGGTCGTCCCGCCACCAGACGAGGCGCACGGCGACCGGCCCGGCGTCCCGCACCGGCCGGTAGACGACACCCGGCCGCCGGTACTGGTGGGACGTGGACTCCGCCGTCATGCCGATGCAGCGGCCGGTGGAGATCACGTTCAGCCAGTCGTCGATGTCGTGGGACTCCTCGGTCACCGGGCGCTCGTGCGGCGGCCAGAGCTCCACGGTGGCGGTGCCCGTGCGGCGGTCGACGAGGAGCGTACGTCCGGCGAGGTCGGCGAGCCGGACCGAGCGGCGCCGGGCGAGGGGGTCGTCGGCGGCCAGGGCACACAGCCGGCGTTCGAGCCCCACGATCGCGGAGTCGAACCGCTTGTCCTCCAGAGGCCTGCGCACCACAGCCAGGTCGCACATGCCTTCCCCGAGCCCGGCCGTGGCCGAGTTGACCCGGACCAGGTGCAGGTCCGTGCCCGGATGGAGTTCGCTCCAGCGGCGCTGGAAGGCGACCGTGTGCCGGCCGAGCGCGGACCAGGCGTAACCGACGCGCAGATGGGCGTGGCCCGAGGTGGCCTCCCGGATCAGCTCGTCCGTCTCCGCGAGGACCCGCCGGGCGTGCGCGACGACACGCAGTCCGGTGCTCGTCGGAGTCACCTCACGCGAGGTCCGCCGCAACAGCCTTACACCCAGAGCCCGTTCGAGGGAGGCCAGGGTACGGGAGACGGCCGCCTGCGAGACGTCGAGCGCGATGGCGGCGTCGGTGAAGGTGCCCTCGTCGACGATGGCGACGAGACAGCGCAGCTGCCGCAGTTCCACATCCGCGATACGCGCGTCCATGACGCAAGCGTATAGATGGATCGGCTGATGCATTTTACGCATGAGTACAGGGGCGGCATGCTCGACCCATGCATGGAGCACCCGCGCCCGCGCCCGCCGAGGGTCCCGCCGAAGGGCCCGCGCACCGCCACCTGTCGGCTGCCTCCCCCGAGCCCTCCGCCGGCCATCGCCTCGCCGGTGTGGCCACCATGCTGGGCAGCGGCCTGTCCAGCCAGACCGGCGCCGCGATCGGCTCGCTCGCCTTCCCGGTCCTCGGTCCCGCCGGCGTCGTGGCGATACGCCAGTACGTCGCCGCGGTCGTCCTGCTGGCCGTGGGCCGCCCCCGACTGCGCACATTCACCCGGCGCCAGTGGGGACCGGTCCTGCTGCTGGCCCTGGTGTTCGCCACGATGAACCTGTCGCTGTACACCGCCGTGGACCGCGTCGGCCTCGGGCTCGCCGTGACCCTGGAGTTCCTGGGCCCCCTGACCATCGCGCTGGCCGGGTCGCGCCGGCGTACGGACGCGTGCTGCGGGCTGCTGGCGGCGGCGGGCGTCGTCACGCTGATGCGACCGCAGCCGTCCACCGACTACCTGGGGATGGGCCTCGCCTTGCTGGCCGCCGCCTGCTGGGCGGCGTACATCCTGCTCAACCGCACGGTCGGCCGCCGGCTGCCCGGGGTGGAGGGTTCGGCAGCCGCGGCCGGGGTCTCGGCGCTCCTGTTCCTGCCGATCGGCCTGGCCACAGCCCTCCACCACCCGCCGACCCTGACGGCCGTAGCCTGCGCGGTGGCGGCAGGCGTGCTCTCCTCGGCGCTCCCCTTCCTGGCGGACCTGCAGACACTGCGCCGCGTCCCCGCCCACACCTTCAGCCTCTTCATGAGCGCCCACCCGGTCCTCGCGGCACTGGTCGGCTGGGTGATCCTCGGCCAGTCGCTGGGCTGGACGGACTGGACGGCGATCGGCGCGGTGGTGGCCGCGAACGCGCTGAGCATCGTCACGTCGCGCCCTTGACGCGGACCACCGCAGCGCCTTTAAGGGCGCGGGGAACTGCGCGACCAGCCACGACGACGCCGCAGCCGAACGACGACACATCGCGGCACTCCCCTAACACAAGGACTCCGGAACCCTCCCCTCATACGCTGCCCGCAGCAACGCAAGCACCTCGTCCACCGTCACCCGCCAAGTCGTTCTCGGCCAGCCCCAGTTCGGCGAGGGAACGAGGCGCACCAAGACCACCGGCCAGCTGCCACAGAGCCGTTGGGGCGTCGTCGGCGTCGAGCGCACGGGCCACAGCCGCAGGCGCGTTGAAGGCCAGGGCGTACGGCAGTACCACCGTGTGTGTCTCGGCATGCCGGAGGCCAAACGTGCCCCCGAGCACATGACAGATCTTGTGGTGCAGCCCCATCGTGGTGGCACCCAGACAGGACCCGCACAGCCAGGCCCCGTACAGGGCACGCCCGCGCGCCTCCAACGAGGCAGGATCGGCGGCCACTTCGGGAAGGGCGCGCGCCATCGCCCGCACGCCCTCCTGCGCCATCAGAGCGATCAGCGGCGCGTTCGCCGCCGCCCACCAGGTCGATGTCCGCGCCGAGTTCACGTACCGGCGACTCGGTCATGTGGAAGGGGCCGAGGACGGTCGACTCGGCGGCGCCGGGCGCGCGGTGACCGTTGATCGTCTCGACGAGCATCGACAGACCGAGCACGTCCGACAGGAGGATGAACTCCTGTCGGGTGTCCGTGCACATCTGTCCCGTGGCCGTCAGAAAGCCGACTGCCCGCTCCCACTCCGCCTGCGTCAGCCGCGTCTCGCGCGCGAAGTCGTGGAGGTGGCGGATCAGGCCGGTGAGCAGTTCGCGCAGTCGCGGATCGGCGGTGGCGCGCAGACTGTGCACCGCTTCGTCCGTGACCGTGGTCTCCGTGGCATCGGTGGTGATACCGGCACGATGTCACGCCTTCCGGTTCCACCTCACCGACGACGCTATTGAATATTCAATTCAGCGAACCTAGCATCATCCGGTGGATCCATTCATCCATGCGTCCATATGCCGTCTCCATGTCCCATCTACATGTCGTGGAAGGGGAATCCGTGTTCTCAGCCCTGCGTGTCAGACGTCCGGCCGCCCTCCTGCTGGTGGCCGCCGCGCTGACCGCCCCGTCGTTGCCGACGGCGGCGTCCGCCACCCCGAAGGCGCCGCTCCCCCAGGTATGGCCGACTCCGCAGCACATCGAGACGACGGGACCGGGTCGACTCACCGTCCCCGACCGGGTCGTTGAGGTCGTCGGCCCCGGCACCGACCCGTCGGCCCGCCGCCTCGTCGAGTCCGTCCTGCGCGAGGCCGGAGCCGACAGGATCGTCACCGTCGACAAGCCTCCCGCGAAGGCCGCGTTCACGGTCTACGTCGGCGGCCCGGACGAAAACAGCGCGACCGGGCACGCGTTGCGACAACTGGGCGCCACCTCCCCGTCCAGCCTGCCCTCAGGCGGTTACGTCCTCGCGTCCGGCCGCGACCGTGGACGGTCCGTCGTCGCCCTCTCCGGCATCGACACGACCGGCACCTTCTACGCGGCCCAGACCCTGCGCCAACTGGTCACCGGACAAGGCGCCTTGCCCGAAGTCACCGTCCGCGACTGGCCGACCGCCGCCCTGCGCGGAGTCATCGAGGGTTTCTACGGCACGCCCTGGACGCACACCGAGCGACTGAGCCAACTCGACTTCTACGGACGTACGAAGCAGAACGTGTACGTCTACTCCCCCAAGGACGACGACTATCTGCGTGCCCGCTGGCGCGACGAGTACCCGGCAGCCGAGCTGGCCCAGCTGAAGGAACTGGTCGACCACGCCGACGCCAACCACGTCCGCTTCACCTACGCCCTCTCCCCGGGCCTGTCGGTCTGTTACTCCTCGGACGCGGACGTCCAGGCCCTGACCGCCAAGTTCGACTCCCTGTACGACATCGGTGTCCGCTCCTTCGCGATACCGCTGGACGACATCAGCTACACCAAGTGGAACTGCGACGCCGACGAGCAGGAGTTCGGCACCGGTGGCGGCGCGGCGGGCGCGGCCCAGGCCCGGTTGCTCAACCAGGTGTGGGGGGAGTTCTCCGCCACCCACACCGGGCTCCAGCCGCTGGAGATGGTCCCCACCGAGTACTCGGACCTCGCCGACTCGCCCTACAAGACGGCGCTGCGGGAGAAGTTGGATCCGTCGGTCGTCGTCGAGTGGACCGGCGTCGGCGTGATCGCCCCGACCATCACGGCCGCACAAGTCGCCGAGGCCCGTGAGGTGTTCGGCCACCCGATCCTGGTCTGGGACAACTACCCGGTCAACGACTATGTCACCAGCCGCCTCCTGCTCGGCCCGTACACGGGACGGGAGGCCGCCGTGGCCAGGGCCGCGACCGGCGTCACCGCCAACCCGATGATCCAGGGCGAGGCGAGCAAGATCGCCCTGTTCACCTCAGCCACCTACCTCTGGAACCCCAACGCCTACGACCCCCGGGCCGCATTCCTCGCCTCCGTCCGCGACTTGGGCGGCCCCACGGCGGCCAAATGGCTGCGGATCTTCGCGGAGAACAACTACTCCTCCCAGCTGGACGCGACCGAGTCCCCCACCCTGACCCGGCTCATCGCCGCCTTCCGCTCCGCCTACGAGCAGGACAGCGGTCTCGACGAGGCCGCCGACGCGCTCAAGGCGTACTTCACCGACATGGCCGCCACACCCGCCGAGTTGCGGGCCCATCTCGCCAACCCCGGCTTCCTTCAGGAGACTTCGGCCTGGCTGGACAAGCTCGGCAGCTACGGCACGGCGGGCTTCACGGCCGTAGACCTGCTGCTGGCGAACAAGCAGGGTGACGCCGACGCGGTCTCCACGTACTGGAACCGGCTAAGGACCCAGCGCAAGGAACTGGACGCGATCCCGCAGCAGGTCTCCCCGGGCGTCATGGACCAGTTCCTCTACACGACGATGCTGGAGAACGCCCCCGACCCGGGCGTCGATGCCTCCTTCTCCCCCAACTCCCTCACCTTGAAGCCGGGCGCCTCCGAGACCGTGACCCTCGAACTCTCGGACAAGGAAGCCCGCACGGTCACCTGGAAACTCGACGTACCGGCCGGCGTCACGGCCTCGCCGACCGAGGGCACGGTGAACGTCCCGGCCGGGGGCACCGCCTCGGCCACCGTCACCCTCACCGCGGTCAAGGAGGGCGTCCACTCCATCGTGGTGTCGGGCACGGGCATCCTCGACCGGGCGATACCGGTACGGGTCGCCGACGGCGAGGGCTCGCCGAAGGCCCTGACGGCCAACTTCAGTGGCGCATCGGTCAGTTCGATCGACCTGACCTCCGCCAAGACCACCGACATAGCTGTCGGCAACAACCCGGGCGAGGTCGTCGTGAGCGCCGACGGCCGTACCGCCTACGCCGCCAACCAGGGCTCGAACACGGTCAGCGTCATCGACGTGGCGAGCAGCACGGTGACCGCCACGGTCGTGGTGGGCCACGTCCCCGCCGGGTTGGCGCTCACTCCGGACGGCGGAACGCTGTGGGTCGCCAACTACACGGACGGAACGGTCCAGCCGGTGGACACCGGCACCTTGGAGGCGGGCGCGGTCATCACGGTCGGGTCCGGGCCGGAGAACATGGCGATCACTCCGGACGGCCGGACGCTGTACGTGGCCAACATCCACGACAACACGGTCACACCGGTCGACCTCTCGACGAAGAAGGCCGGCGCGGCGATCCAGGTCGGCCCCAGGCCCTTCAACGTAGTCGCCGCACCGGACGGGAAGACGGTGTACGTGTCCAACTCCGGCGGCTCAACGGTGACTCCGATCGACACGGCAACGAACGACACCGAGCCAACACTCCTGGTCACCGGCCAGGCTTACGGCCTCGCCCTGTCACCGGACGGCCGGACACTGTGGGTCAGCCCGAGCACCGGGGACTACGTCACGCCCGTGGACACGGTCACCGGAGCCCCGGGCAAGCAAATCACCGTAGGCAAGTCAGCCTTCGACGTAGCCCTGAACTGGAACGGCACCACGGCATACGTCACCACGGCCGACGGAAACGTACTGGTGCCGATAGACGTGACCTCAGGCACGTCAGGGTCGCCGTTCTCCACGGGCGCCTATCCACTGGCGGCGGCCCTAACCCCCTAAGGGGTGCGGGGCTGTATCGATATGCGGCTCCGCCGCGTAGGCGCGACAAGCCCCCACCGCCCCGCAGCCGACAACGCACCCCCAACGGAGCCCTCAACTGGCGGTACGCCGAATCCTCCCGGCGTACCGCTCCTCCAACTCCAGGTTCCCCTCAAACCCGCCAGGCACATTGGCCGAGACATAAACCGGCGGACGTTCACCGGAGTCGAGAAGCAACCTAGACGCCTCGGCGACGGCCATCTGCACCAACATCACCCCGGTCAACGTCGACAACGCACACACCGCGCCCCCACCCGGAAGCTCCAGCAACGCATCCCCACGCGGCGCCGCGTTATCAAGAACGACGTCGGCAAGGTCGACAAGCTTCTTGCCGCTGGAGTGCCCGGCGGGAACGGCCCGAGTATGGGTGAGCGAGGTGATGGCCAGGAGCCGATGGCCGCGTTCCTTGACCTTCAGCGCCATCTCCACGATGACGTTGTTGACGCCGGAGTTGGAGATGATCACGAAGAGGTCCTGCGGACGCGGACCGGCCAGGTCGTAGAGACGCGCGGCCACTCCGGGCTCACGCTCCAGGAGGGGGTTGTCGAGAACGCTCGGGGAGTCACCGCCGTACAGAACGAGGTCGGCGATGCTGAGCCGATTCGTCGGCACCAACCCCCCGGCACGCCCGGCGAGTTCAAGGACCATGGCCTGGGAGTGGCCGGTGCCGAACGCCTGGATGACACCGTCCGCACGGATGCAGTCGGCGATCAGTTCCGCGGCCCGGGTGACCTCCTCGCGGGCGGACTCGGTGATGCGGTCGAGGACGGTCAGGCTCTCGCGCGCGAAGCCCTCGGCGCTCACGGACTCGTCGGACACGGACACTCCCCACCGGTGGATTGAACCACCTCGTACATCACATTAGGTGAATCAATAAATCACACGCGAGGTGTCGCGAGCAACGGACGGCCCCGGTCCTGGCCGTCGCCCCTGACCTTCGGTCCTGAGATTCAATCTGTGACATGAACGGTGGCTGATACCTTCTTTCCATGCCCCCGACAGACGTCACCACACTGATCCGCACCGAGCTTCCCCGGCTGGCCGGCTCCCTGCGGAAGGTCGGCGACCTGATCCTGGAGGATCCGGCCGCCGTCACCCACTGCTCGGCCGCCGAGCTGGGCCGTCGCACCGGTACCTCCCAGGCGACGGTGACCCGCTTCTGCCGGGCCATCGGCCTCGACTCCTACCAGCACCTGCTGATCGAGCTGGCCCAGGAGCGCGGCCGCGGCGAGGTGTCCGACTGGGGCACCGCCGAGATCGGCCCGGACATCTCCCCCGACGACAGTCTGGAACGGGTCGTGCAGGTCGTCGGCAACGCCGACCTGCGCGCGGTCCAGCAGACCATCGACCGGATCGACCTGGACGCCATGGAGCGCGCGGCCCAGGCGACGGCCCGCGCCCGGCGCATCGACGTGTACGGCGTCGGCGGCAGCGGAGCGGTGGCCCAGGAGACCGAGACCCGCCTCTTCCGCATCGGCTGCGCGGTGCGCGGCTGGACCGAGGTGCACGCGGCCGCCACCTCCGCCGCCCTGCTCACCCCGGCGGACGTCGCCATCGGTATCTCGCACACCGGGGCGACCCGCGAGACGGTCGAGCCGCTGGAGCTGGCCAAGGAGCGCGGGGCGACGACCGTGGCGATCACCTCCGACCCGCGCTCACCGCTCGCCAAGGCCGCCGACATCCGGCTCATCTCGTCCGCCTCGGAGACCAACTTCCTCACCGGGATCGGCGGCCGGCACTCCGTCCTGGTCCTGATCGACTGCCTCTACGTCCGGGTCGCCCAGCTCTCCTACCAGCGCGCGAGCACCTCCCTGGCGCTGACCGACCACATCATCCCGCAGCATGCGATGAAGTCCCGGCGCAGTCGCTGAGCGCAGCCGGGTTTGCATGGATGAACCACCGAGGAAACGTCAAGGTGGTTGTTTGAACCATCTCGCCGATGCCAGGATGGGGCTCCGCCGAGCAGTCGTAGGAGCCCCATGCGCGTCATCTCCGTCGAGTCGACCGAGCTCTTCGTCGGCACCGCCGAGCAGCCGTACCAGGTGGTGGTCGCCGAGATCGAGCACATCCCGGGCCGGTCGGTCCGGCTCACCGCCGAGGGCCCGGGGGGTCTGCACAGCGTCGGGGAGACACTCGCCACCGTCGGCGAGGACGGCACCGTACGCGCCGAGATACCCGTGGCCGGCGACAGCGACCAGGTCACCGTCACTGCGGCCGACGGAGACCAACTGGCCTCCGGTACCGCCGAGTTCACGGCGGCCGAGCCCGGCTGGACCATGTTCATGGTCAGCCACTTCCACTACGACCCCGTGTGGTGGAACACCCAGGCCGCCTACACCGAGACCTGGGACGTCGCCGACGACCCGGCCACCAGCGGACTGCCCGCCCGCACCTTCGACTCCCGCGGCCAGTCCGGGATGAGCCTGGTGCGCGCCCACTGCGATCTGGCGCGCCGCGACCCGGCGTACACCTTCGTGCTGGCGGAGGTCGACTACCTCAAGCCGTACTGGGACGCCTTCCCCGAGGAACGCGCCTTCCTGCGCGAGCTGATCCGCACCGGCCGCGTCGAGATCATGGGCGGCACCTACAACGAGCCCAACACCAATCTCACCGGCGCCGAGGCCACCGTACGGAACGCCTTGTACGGCGACGGATACCAGCGCGGGATCATGGGGGCATCCCCGGAGACCGCCTGGCAGTTGGACGCCTTCGGGCACGATCCGCAGTTCCCTGGGCTGATGGCGGACGCGGGGGTCACCTCCAGCTCGTGGGCGCGCGGGCCCTTCCACCAGTGGGGTCCGGCGCTGTCCGTGTTCGGTGAGGAGCCGCGGGACGCGACGCGGATGCAGTTCCCCGCCGAGTTCTCGTGGATCGCACCGTCCGGGCGCGGGCTGCTGACCGCCTACATGGTCAACCACTACGGCGCCGGCTGGGCGATCGACAACGCGCCCACGCTGCCGGAGGCTCAGGCGGCCGCGTTCAAGCTGTTCAAGGGGCTCAAGAAGGTCGCGCTCACCCGCAATGTGCTGCTCCCGGTCGGCGGTGACTACGCCCCGCCGTGCCGCTGGGTGATGGGCATCCACCGGGACTGGAACGCCCGTTACGTCTGGCCGCGCTTCGTCAGCGCGATCCCGCGGGACTTCTTCGCCGCCGTACGGGGGGAGTTGGAGACCGAGGGGCGTAAGGCGTCGCCGCAGACGCGCGACATGAATCCCGTCTACACCGGCAAGGACGTCTCCTACATCGACACCAAGCAGGCCCAGCGCCACGGCGAGACGGTGCTCGCCGACGCGGAGGCCTGGGCGACGCTCGCCTCGCTCGTCACCGGCCACCCCTACCCGGACGCGGCCCTCGACAAGGCCTGGCGGCAGCTCATCTACGGCGCCCACCACGACGCCATCACCGGCTCAGAGTCCGACCAGGTGTACATCGACCTGATGACGGGCTGGCGCGAGCTGTACGACCTCGCAGAGGCCGTGCACACCGACGCGACGCAGGCGCTCGCCGACGCGGTAACTCCCTGGCGGGGAACGGACCTTGTCGTCTTCAACTCCGCGACCTGGGAGCGCCGGGACGTGCTGACGGTCGAGGACCCGGGACTCGTCCCGCTGGACGACACCGGCGTGCCACTGCCCGCCGTACGCGAGGACGGCGAACTCCGGGTCGTCGTACCGGAGATGCCCGGCATGGGCCTCAAGGCCCTTCCGCTCGCGGAGGGTTCAGTCGCCGGGTGGACGGCGGGCGAGGGTGCCACCATCCGCAACGAGTTCTACGAGGTGACGGTCGACCCCGCGCGCGGCGGCGCCGTCAGCGGTCTGCGCGCGCTGGCCGAGGGGGACGGCGGCCGGGAGTTGCTGCGCCCCGGCGACATCGGCAACGAACTCGTCGTACAGGAGGAGTACTCAAGGCATCCGCGCTTCGGCGAGGGCCCTTGGCACCTCACCCCGACCGGAACGACCGCCGCTCGCAGCGGAGATGTGACCGCTGACATCGATGTCGAGCACTCCCCCGCCGGGTCGCGGATCACCGTCACCGCCGACCTCGGCCTGTTCCGGTACACGCAGCGGCTGTGCCTGTGGAAGGGCGTGCCGCGGCTGGACGTGTCCACCACCATCGACGGCTACGACGGCGCCGACCGGCTGATCCGGGTCCGCTGGCCCTCCGACGTGCGGGGCGGACTGCCGGTGCACGAGGTGGCGGACGCCGTGATCGGGCGCGGGTTCGGGTTCGTGGAGGTGGACAGCGAGCAGTTCCCGTGGACGCTCGACAACCCGGCCAACACCTGGTTCGGGCTGGGGTCCACGGCCCGGGTCGCGGTCCACGACGACTCCGGCACCCTGCTGGGTCAACGCTCCCTCGGTGTGGCCGAGTTGGTGTACGCGGACTGGGGCACGGCCGGTGAGCTGGGCACCCCGCTCGCCGCGGCCCTCGTCCGCGCGGGCGTCACCGCGACCTCGACCATCGCCGGCGGGCCCCGTTACGGCGACCTCGAAGTCGACTCGAACCTGCCCGACATCCGGATCGCCGTCGGCGGCCCCGAACGCAACTCCCTCGTCGCCGAGGCGCTCGCCATGGACCCGGCCGCCGGCCGCGAGCTGCGCCGGCAACTGACCGAACAGGGCGTGGCGTCCGTCTGGGTCGCGCCGCGCGCCTCCCTGCGCGAGGAGTGGGTGCCCGGCGCCGACCTGCGCGACCTCGAACGGCTGCCGCTGCTGGTGGTGGCGGGCACCGACACGGAGGGCGACGCGAAGGCGGTCGACGCGCTGATCGCCGACCTGGACGACTTCAGCGTCACGGCCACGGCGGCGGGCGGCGGCGAGGCCCTGCCGCCGGGCGACGCCTGGGACGGCCGCAGCTTCGCCGTCCTGAACCGGGGCACGCCCGGCTGCGTGGTCACCGCCTCCGGCGACCTCTACATGTCGCTGATGCGCTCGTGCACGGGCTGGCCCTCCGGCATCTGGGTGGACCCGCCCCGGCGTACGGCCCCCGACGGCTCGGCGTTCCAACTCCAGCGCTGGTCCCACACGTTCGAGTACGCCGTCGTCGCGGGCGCCGGTGACTGGCGGGAGGCGCGACTGCCCCAGGCCGGGCACGAGTTCAACCACCCACTCAGGGCACGGACCCGGCAACCCTCGGACACCACCGCCCTGCCACGGCAGGCAACCCTGCTGGCCCTCGAACCCGCGGGCGAGGTGCTGCTCGACGCGCTCAAGCCGCTCGGCTCCCCCCTCGCACGAGGCAGCGTGGCACCGGCCGACCCGGGGCGCGGAGTCGTCGTACGGATGCACGAGGTGAACGGACGCCCCGCCCACGCGCGCGTGCACGGACCGCTGGAGTGGACGCGGGGCGCCCGAGCGGACGTACTGGAGCGGCCCGGGGAGCCGCTGGGGCCGGACGGGACGGGAGGTCTCCGCCTCGGCCTGACCGGCTTCGAGGTCGCCACGGTCCTGGCCACGCCCCGCACCACCCCCACCTCCTCCGATCCCGGGATCGCGGCCCACGAGCCCGCCCAGCCGGTCCACACCCGCTACTGGCTCCACAACTCCGGCCCCGCCCCCCGCGGCAACATGCCGGTCGCGGTGTATGTCTCGCCCGCCGCCCTCACGGTCTCCGGGCCCGTCACCGCGACCGTCCGGGTCGGCTCGGAGCTCACCGACGCACCGGTGTCCGGCACCGTGACCCTGCGGGTACCGCCCGGCTGGTCCGCCGAGCCGGCCGAACTCCCCTACGCCCTGGGCCCCGGCGGCTTCACGCTCGCCGAGGTCACGGTCACGCCACCGCCCGACGCCCCACCCGGGCGCCACTGGCTCGCCGCGCGGCTGTCGTACCGGGGGCAGGTGTACGAGGACGTCGTGGCCCTCGACGTGCCGGGCGCGGCGGTGGACGGTGAGCCGGACGGGCGCACCGGACCGACTCTCGTGTCCCGACTGGGAGTTGAACGCGTCGAAGTGCGCCGGGGTGAGCGCGTCCGGGTCCCGATGACCGTGCGGAACACGACCCGCGGGCCGGTCAGCGGCACGCTGTGGGCCGTGTCCTCCTGGGAGACCTGGCCGGGGGTCGGTCCCGGCTGCCAGGGCTTCACAGTGGGCGCCGGGGAGCGGCTGGAGTGCGTGATCGAGGTGGACGGCTCTGCGGTGCCGCCGGGGTCGTACTGGCTGATGGCGAAGGTCGCCTGGAACGGCTGCGTGGCCTATACGGAGGCCGTCGCGCTGGAGGTGACGGCGTGACGCGTCTTCCCGAGGGTGCCGCCGCTGTCGTACGCGGTGCGGCCCTCCCCGAGGCGCGTGTGGACGCGCTGTTGAAGGCCGTACCGGCGCGTGACCGCGAGACCCGGCCCGAGGCCCTGGCGAGGGCCGAGCGGCAGCGTAGACGGTGGGCCACGCAGGTGGTCGTCGTGGACGAGCTGGCCCGACGGGCCTGTGTGGAGCGGGGGTTGAAGCCGCCCGAGGAGGTGTCGCCCACGCGGGTGCTCGCCGTGGCGGAGACGGACGTCGCCGATCTCGGCAGCATCGTCGCGGTGGCGCTGGCCCACTCCCCGGCCGCCCGGCTCCTGCTCGGCGAGCTGGAGAGCGAGCAGGCCGTCCCCGGGCCCGCCGTGCGGGACTACTACGAGCGCAACCGGGATCGTTACCTCACTCCCGACGCACTGCGGCGCGGTGTCGACCCGTTCGGCGGGGCGGCCCCGGAGGACTACCTGCCGTACGAACTGGCACGTGAGGGCATCCTGCGCGAACTGCGGCGGGCGCGGGGCCGGCTGGCCTTCTTCGACTGGCTCGACCGGGCACGGGGCGGGGTTGTGTACGCCTCCGGGCACGAGCACCCGGGCGATCCCACGCACTCGGACCACGAGCACCGGCACTGAATCATTGAGCTGAATCAGCGCGCCGATCGCGGTGTTGATCGCGGACGGAACCTAAACGCAACACGGCAACCCATTGACCTCCGATGAATTCTGGTCCACCTTTTCATCAATCGGAGTCGAAGTTGGTTGATTGAACCAGCGATCGAACTGGTCTCAGGAGGGCACCACATGCGCGCAAGAAGACTGACCGGATCCCTGGCCTGTCTCGTGGTATTGACGTTGACGGCGGCCGGCTGCGGCCTCTCCGGCGGCTCCGACGACGGCGACGCCACCGCCGGCGGCTGCACGGTCGACAAGGCCAACGTCGGGTCCGGCAAACTCTCGGGCGACATCAAGGGCAAGATCACCTTCCAGACCACCAACCTGAAGAAGGACTTCGGGGACTTCTTCAACGGAGTGATCAAGGACTTCGAGAAGGCCCACCCCGACGCCTCGGTCAAGTGGATCGACGACCCCGGGGACAACACGTTCACCACGCGCACCGTCGCCGACGCCCAGGCCTGCACCCTGGCCGACGTGATCAACGTCAACGCCGAGACGGCGACCGCCCTCACCAAGTCCGGCTACCTGCTCGACGTGGGCACCAAGGACCCCGACGCCTCCAAGCCCTTCGTGCCGGCGTTCTGGAAGTCCAGCACCTTCAAGGACGCCTCGGGCAAGTCGATCCACACCGTGCTGCCCTGGTACACCGGTGGCGTCCTCCTGACGTACAACACCGACCTGCTGAAGAAGGCCGGCGTCGACCCGGAGAAGCCGCCGACGACCATCTTCGGGCTGTTCGCCGACTACGAGAAGATCGCCAAGGCGGGCGACGGCAAGTACTACGCGACGACGGCCAACCCGGTGTCGCGGATCCCGGCGGACTTCGACCAGATGGGCATCAAGGTCCTCTCCACCGACGGCAAGTCCGCCACCTTCGCCGACGATCCGCGCACCACCGAGTGGGTCGAGTGGATGGCGAAGCTGTACAAGGAAGGCGCGATGCCGAAGGACTCCCTGTCCTCCAACAACGACCCCTCCACGCTCTACAGCCAGGGCAAGATCGCCTACGGTTCGACGAACCCGAGTTTCGTGCGCTTCGTGCAGCAGAACAGCCCGTCGGTCTACGCCAAGACCGCCGTCGGCCAGCAGCCCTTCGACGCGCTCGGCCACACCACGGGGGCCCCGCAGTACATAGCGGCCGCCGCGACCAGCAAGAACGCCCCCACGGCGCTGGCGTTCGCGGAGTTCCTGACCAACGCCGAGAACCAGACGGCCTGGTGCAAGGACCCGAAGGTGGTGATCTTCCCGACGACCACCGAGTCGCTGGACGACCCGTTCTTCCAGAACGTCACCGGCAGCGACCCGTTCTCGGAGGCCCGCAAGCTGGTCGCCGAGCAGTTGAAGACCACCACGGCCTACCAGACCGTTCTCTCCCCGTCGGTGCAGAACGCCATCGTGTCCCAGGTGCAGCTGGCCATGCAGGGCAAGAAGAGCGCGGCGGACGCGGTCAAGGACGCCCAGGAGAAGGCCAACGAGCTGCTGAAGCAGGGCAGTTGACGGTGACGGCACAGATCACGAACCCGGTGTCCGTGCCCGGTGTGGAGGCCACGTCCTCCGCGCCGGGCCCGGCCCCGTCCCGCGCCCGCCGACTCGCCCGGGCCGCCCTGCCCGGCCCCGCTCCGGGCGCCAACGGGGCGGCGATGTACCGCCGTTGGTGGCTGCCCTGGCTGTGGACCGCTCCCGCGATCGTCTGCGCGGTGGTGTTCGGGGTGTTCCCGTTCCTCAACACACTCCTGTTGTCGTTCACCAACGCCAAGCCGCTTGGCGGCGCCGCGAGTTTCGTCGGGCTCGACAACTACACGCGGATGCTGCACGACGACGACTTCTGGCTCGCCACCCGCAACAGCATTCTGTACGCGGTGATCGTCGTCCCCCTGATGGTGTTGCTGCCGCTGCTGCTGGCCGTCCTGGTGGAGAAGAACCTGCCGGGCATCGGCTTCTTCCGCTCCGCCTTCTACACCCCGGTCCTCGCCTCCAGCGTGGTCGTGGGTCTGAGCTGGCAGTGGCTGCTGGCCGACGACGGGCTGGTCAACACCTGGCTGGAGAAGGCCCATCTGATCAGGGACGCCATCCCGTTCCTGTCCGACTCCTGGCTGATCCTGCTGTCCGCGATGGGCCTGACGCTGTGGAAGGGGCTCGGCTGGTACATGGTCTTCTACCTGGCCGCGCTCGGGAACGTGCCGAAGGAGCTGCACGAGGCGGCGTCCATGGACGGCGCGGGTGCCGCTCGCCGCTTCTGGCACATCACGGTCCCCGGGGTACGACAGGCCATGATGCTCGTCGGCACACTCACCGGCATCGGCTCGCTGCGGGTGTTCACCGAGATCTACATGCTCGGCAGCTCCACCGGCGGCCCCGGCGGCGCCGACCGCACCCTCCCCTTCTACATCCGGGACGTCGGCCTGGACCCGATCACCGGCAACGCCGGCTACGGCTCGGCCGTCAGCGTGGCCCTGTTCGCGCTGACGCTGGGGCTGACCCTGCTGGCGCAGCGCCTGACGAAGGAGGACGAGTCATGACCACGGCTGTGGAGAAGCGCCGGCGCCTGATGCCACGCTGGCGGGACTACGGCCGCCCCCGGGAACTGTTCGTCCGCTACCTGCTCCTGTTCCTCGTGCTCGGCCTCACCGTCGGCCCGCTGCTCTGGCAGTTGCTGGCCTCCCTGAAGAGCACCAGCGAGGACGTCTTCGGGGCGAACGCCACGCTGCTGCCGGAGCATCCGACCCTGCGGGCCTACCGGACGGTCTTCGAGCAGGTGCCGGTGGCCACGTACATCAGGAACAGCATGATCGTGGTCGTCCTGTCGGTCACCAGCCAGCTGGTGTTCTCCACGACGGCCGGCTACATGCTCTCCAAGCCCGGCTGGAAGGGCCGCAAGGCGGTCTGGGTCGTACTCATCGCCTCGATGATGTTCCCCTTCGAATCGATCATGGTGTCGCTGTTCCTGAGCATCCGCGACCTGGGCCTGGTCGACAGCCTGGCGGGCGTGTGGCTGCCCGGGTTCGTCGGCGCCATCAACGTCCTGCTGATGCGCGGCGCGTTCCTCGCGGTACCGCGCGAGATCGAGGACTCGGCCATGCTCGACGGCGCGAACGAGTGGCAGCGCTTCCGGTATCTGTACCTGCCGTCCGCGTGGGGCGCGATCATGGTGGTCGTCATCAACACCTTCATCAGCGCCTGGGACGACTTCCTGTGGCCGCTGATCGTGCTGCGCTCGGAGAGCAACATGACGCTGACGCTGGGGCTTTCGCGGCTCCAGAGCTCGTCGTTCGGCTACGACCAGCGGATGGTCATGGCCGGTTCGGTCATCTCCGTGATCCCGGTGCTGGTGCTGTTCGTGATCACGCAGCGGTGGTTCTACAAGGGCGTGTCCTCGGGAGCCGTCAAGTTCTGAGGTCGCTGAGGCCTCTGAGGTCCAGCACGACGGGTACGGCGGTGAGCGCGGCCCGGGCCGACTCCGCGACGCGAATCTCGACGGAGTCGGCCGGGGCCATTTGGCTTTCATCGAGGGTCATGGCGACCGTGCGACGCTCGCCCGGCGCGAGGCCGACACCCTCGAACGCGCACAGTTCGAGGGTGCGCGGCCATACGGGGGTGATCAGGCGCCTCAGATAGACCTGGACGACTGAACGACCGTACCGGGCCCCGGTGTTGATGACATCGACCTCGACGGTACGGCCCGACAGTCGTGGCGTGCCGTACTCGAAGGTCGTGTACGACAGCCCGTGCCCGAAGGAGTGGAGCGGCTCGGCGCTCTCGTCGACGTAGGCGCCGTACTCGGTGTCCTTGTGGTTGTAGTAGACGGGGAGTTGGGCCACCGAGCGCGGGATCGAGACGGGCAGTCGGCCGACCGGTTCCGTGAGTCCGAGCAGCACTTCGGCGATCGCCTCACCGCCCCACGGGCCCGGGTACCAGGCGGTGAGCAGCGCGGCGGCCGTGTCGGGCACGACGTGCGGGCGGCCCTGGATCAGGACGACCGCGGTGGGCGTGCCCGTCGCGACGACGGCGTCCAGGAGCGCGTGCTGTGCGGCGCCGAGCCGCAGTCCGGCCAGATCGGCGCCCTCGCCGCAGGTCATCTCCGAGGCGGCGGTCAGGGCCGCCCCGTTGGCGTCGAACTCGGTCTCGGGCGTACGGGCGCTGCTGCCGCCCAGCACCAGCACGGCGAGATCGGAGGCGGCGGCCGCGGCGACCGCCTCGGGGATCGCGGAGAGGTCGTCGCCGGTGAGGGCGCAGCCGCGGGCGTGGCGGATGTCGATACCGGGCGGGGCGTGCCGTCGTAGCGCGTGGAGCACGGCGGCGCCCGTGTCGGGACGCTGTGGTGCCGTGTAGTCGCCCAACTGGTGGGCGGTGGTGGCGGCTTGGGGACCGATGACGGCGATACGGGAGACACTCGCGGCCCGAACGGGGAGCAGGTCCCCGTCGTTGCGGAGGAGCGTGACCGAGGCTCTGGCGAGGTCGGTGCTCAGGGCCCGCCCGCGTTCCGGGGAGGGCAACTCCGTTGTGGCGTAGGGCTGTTCGAAGAGGCCGAGGCGGAACTTGAGGCGCAGGACGCGGGCGACGGCGGTGTCGAGGGCCTCCTCGCCGACCAGGCCGCGCTCGACCGCCGTCTCCAGATGTGTGAAGCCCTCGTCCCAAAGGCTCAGGTCGACACCGGCGTTGAGCGCGAGGGCACCGGCGGACACCTTGTCGCCGGTGATGCGGGCCAGCCGGTCGACGGCGAGACCGTCCGCCATGACCAGGCCCTCGAACCCCCAGCGTTCTCTGAGGAGTTCGGTGAGCAGCGCGCGGTTGCCGGAGCAGGGCAGGCCGTCGACCTCGTTGTAGGCGGCCATGACGGCGGCGGCCCCGGCACGTACGCCGACGCGGGCGGCGGGCAGGTGGATCTCGTGCAGTTCACGCGGCCCGAGGTCGGACTCGGCGGAGTTGCGGCCGCCGACGGTGGCGCCCTGCCCGGCGAAGTGCTTGAGGACGACGGGGGCCTTGTCGGCGGCGAAGACGCCACCCGATCCCTGCATCCCCCGGACCAGCGCCTCCGTCAGCCGGGCGGCCAGGTAGGGGTCCTCACCGAAGCACTCCTCGGTACGGCCCCAGCGGGGATCGCGGGCGATGTCGAGAGCCGAGACGAGGGCGACATGGCCGCCGCGGGCGCGCAGTTCGGCGGCGGCGTGGGCGGCGGCGGCCTCGTACAGCTCGGGGTCCCAGGTGGCGCCGACGGTGAGGTTGACGGGCAGGACCGTGGCGTCCAGGGCCATGAGGCCGTGCGGTACCTCCTCGACGAACAGCGCCGGGATGCCGAGGCGGCTGCGTTCCAGGACGTGACGCTGCACCAGGTGGGCGAGGACGGCGCCGTCCGCCGCGCCCGCCCCGGTGGTGTGGTCTACGCCGGACCAGGAGTCGGCGCGCAGCAGTCCGTAGAGGGCGCCGAGTCCGGCGAAGCGGTCGGTCTCGGCGTACAGGGCGTCGGTGAGTTCGAAGTCGCCGTCGGGGGTGCGGCGGTAGGCGTCCCAGCCGTACATCCGCTGGTTGAGCTGGCCGACCTTCTCCGTCAGCGTCATGCGGGAGAGCAGGTCGCGGACGCGGGCCTCGATCGGGGCGGCCGGATCCCGGTAGGTCGGGGTCACCGTCCGCACTCCGTCATGGCGAGGGCCACGGCTCCCGGACAGCCGTCCGCCACGCGGTCGACGGTCAGCCCGAGGAGGCGGAGACGGTCGGTGACGGGGGTGAGGAGCGGCCCGTCCGGGCCGAGCAGGCCGCCGGTGGCGACGACCCGTTCGCCTGGGCGCGGCCCCAACGCCCGCAGGGTGTCGGCCAGTTGCCCAGCGGCCTCCTGGAGGATCGCCTCGGCGACGGCGTCCTTGTCGCGGGCGGCCTCGGCCACCAGCGGGGCGAGGAGGGCGAGTTGGACCGGGGGCCGGGCCATGACGGCGGGCAGCACATGCATCCGGTAGACCTCGCGCCGCTCCCGGGACCACTCCTGACCGTCGTACGGCAGCGCCTCGCCCGGCAGACCCAATGCCCGCCCGACGGCAGCGGCCAGCAACGTGGGTCCACCCCGTCCGTCGGCCATGCGCAGGGCCGCGCGGACCGCGCTGCGGCCGATCCAGAAGCCGCTGCCGTCGTCGCCGAGGAGCCAGCCGTCGCCGCCCGCGGTGGCGGTGCAGCGGCGTCCGGTGATGCGGGCCGCGACCGCGCCGGTGCCGGCCACGAGGGCGAGCCCGTCGGCGGGGAAGCCGGGGGCGGAGGCGAAGGCCACCTCGATGTCGCTGTAGATCTCGACCGACACCGCGGTGATACCGAGGCGCCCCAGCGCGGCGGTCAGGGCGGCGTGTGCCCTGAGCCGGCCGGGCTCGTCGGCGGCGGTCCGCGAGGCGCCCGCGAAGCCACCCGCCACCGCCACCACGCTGCCGCGCAGCGCTTCCGGGACCGCCTGGGCGACGGCGTCGGCGAGGTGGTCGGTGAGTTCGGGCACCGGAACGGTCAGGGCGTTGCCCGGCGCTCCGGTGCCCTCGCCCTGCGGGCGGCCGTCGTGCGCGGTCGCCAGGACGGCGCGCGTGCGGGTGCCGCCGGCATCCAGGCCGACCACGAATTCCTGGTTCAAATTATTACTCATCGACGACTATGGTGGTTGATACATTCGCCGGACACAAGGCCCCACCCCGGTCGTCGAGGAGGACCCCATCAGCACTCCCCCCGCCCCCGCGCCCCGCTTCGGCGTCAACTACACCCCGCGCCGCGGCTGGTTCCACGCCTGGCACGACTTCGACCCGGGGCACGCACGCGAGGACCTGGCACAGATAGCCGGGCTCGGCCTCGACCACGTCCGGATCTTCCACCTCTGGCCGCTCCTCCAGCCCAACCGCACCCTCATCCGCTCCACCGCCGTGGAGCAACTGGCGCACCTGGTCGACCTGGCGGCCGAGACCGGTCTCGACGTCATGGTGGACGGCGTCCAGGGCCACCTGTCGAGCTTCGACTTCTACCCGGAGTGGACCCGCAGCTGGCACCACCGCAACGTGTTCACCGACCCCGAGGCGATAGAGGCCCAGGCAGACCTCCTCCGCACGCTCGGCCGCGCCCTGGCCGACCGCCCCAACCTCATAGGCCTCCAGCTCGGCAACGAGCTCAACAACCTGGTGGAGCACAACCCGGTCACGGTCCAGGAAGTCGACCACTACCTCGACACGCTGCTCACCGCCGCCCGCGAGGGCCTGTCCACCGCTCCCCCGGACCGCCTGGTCACCCACTCCGCCTACGACGCCGCCTGGTACGGCGACGACCACCCCTTCACCCCCGAGGCCTCCGCCCGCAAGGGCGACCTGACCACCGTCCACCCCTGGGTCTTCTCCGCCAACTGCGCCCGCCTCTACGGCCCGAGCTCCCCGCAGGTGCACCACCTGGCGGAGTACGGCACGGAACTGGCCAAGGCCTACGCCACCGACCCGGCTCGCCCGGTCTGGGTCCAGGAAACCGGCGCCCCCGAACCACACATTCCCGCCGCGAACGCCCCGGACTTCGCCCGCGCCACCCTCCTCAACGCGGCCGAGTGCACGGGCCTGTGGGGCGTGACGTGGTGGTGCTCCCACGACGTGGACCGCGCCCTGGCCGACTACCCCGAACTCGAATACACGCTGGGCCTGTTCGACTCGAAGGGCCACCCCAAGCCGATAGCGCAAGCACTGGCGGACACGATCACGGAACTACGCACCAAGCCGCGCACGGCGCCGGTACGCGAGACGGCCCTGGTCCTGGAGTGCACGCGGGCGACTCGATCGATGTCCGGCCCGGGCGGCAAGTACTTCGAGGAGTGGATGCGCCTGCGGCAGGAGGGCACCCGCCCGGCGGTGGTCCTGGCGGAACGGGCAGAGGACGAGAGCTACTTGGCAGCACGGGGCATCACCAAGGTCCTACGGCGCCCCTGACCCAACGCACGCTCCAACTTACCTAGGGGCGCGGGGAACTGCGCGACCAGCCACAGCCGACCGGCACCCGTCACACAACAGGCCCCCCACTCAGCACTTCCGCCAAGGCCCGCAAATTAACCCGGCCCCGCCCAAACGAACAGACCACCCCACCCTCCGGCATCCCGGTATCAACCCGCACCACATCCCCCCGCCGAGCCACCACCGCATCCCGCAGCCGCTCCTGCCAGGGATAAAGCCCGGCATCACACGTGGCGACAACCAACGGCGCGTCCCCAGCCTGCCGCAGCACCTCGTCAACCACCGCACCCAGATCCTCAGGCT
Organism: Streptomyces sp. JLBG701; assembly: GCF_058544905.1. Taxonomy (NCBI): domain Bacteria; kingdom Bacillati; phylum Actinomycetota; class Actinomycetes; order Kitasatosporales; family Streptomycetaceae; genus Streptomyces; species Streptomyces sp. JLBG701. Next base: position 9,890,155 of record NZ_CM178588.1, on the reverse strand, counting down.
CCCCGGCAACAGCGGTACCCCCCGCCGCGGAATCAACGAGACGCACCGCGGTCAGCAAATCCTCCCCACCCCAGTTGAGCGCAGGATGCGGCTCCGGAAACAGGTCGACGACATGCGCGCCGCGCACCCGCAACGGCACGACGCCCCCACGCCGTACGGCGATCCGCGCCGCCTCCAACCCGGCCCCGGAGTCCCACGCCCCAACCACCTCGACAGGTGTCGCATACCGCTCGACAAGCCGCCGCACCCGCCCCGCGGCCTCCCACACCCGCTCCTCGGACAGTTCACCGGCACGCACCGCATCGACCACGGCATCCCGGCAGGCCAGCGTGACCCCCAAGTCGGCTACGGCAACGATGACTTGGTCGGCCCCCGCCGCAAGCGCAAGCCGCGCACCCGCGGCCTCGCCGTAACGGTCGGCGATCGCTTTCATCTCCAGCGCGTCACTCACCAGCACCCCGTCGAAGCCGAGTTCGTCACGCAGCAGCCCACTGAGAATGCGCGGACTGAGCGTGGCGGGCAGGTCGGGATCCAACGCCGGAAAGACGACGTGCGCGCTCATCAGCATCGGCACACCGGCGTCGACGGCCGCGCGGAAGGGAGCGAGGTCGAGTTCGTCGTACGGTCGCGGGTCGACCGCCATCTCGTGGTGGCTGTCGGTGACGGTGCCGCCGTGGCCGGGAAAGTGCTTGGCGCAGGAGGCGATGCCGCGTGCCTCGGTGGCGGTGATCCAGGCGTGCAGGTGGCGGGAGGCAAGGTCGGGGTCGGCGCCGAAGGAGCGGGTGCGCACGATCGGGTTCAGCGGCTGGTGCTGGAGGTCGGCGACGGGGGCATAGGACGCGGTGATGCCGAGCGTGGCGAGGTGCGCGGCGAGCGCGTCGGCGCACCGGGCGGTGAGCGAGGGGTCGTCGACGACGCCGAGCGCGTAGGAACCGGGGACCTCGGGCGCGCCCGCACTCACCAGGTGGCCGATGCCGCCGCCCTCGTTGTCGATGGCGACCAGCAGATCGGGGCGCAACGCCCGCAGCGTGTCGGTGAGTTCACGGACCTGCCCCGCGTCGCGCACGTTGCGGGTGAACAGGATGACCCCGCCCAGGCCGCGGTCGATGAGGCGCTTGAGGGGGTCGGGAACGCTCGTGGTGCCGTCGAATCCGGCGACGAGGCAGCGATGGACCGCCTCGTCCAGGTCGGAGGACAGGGCCGGGCCGGCGGGGACGTGCTCGCTGGGGGTCACCCCGGAAATCCTCTGGCTCGATCAGCCAAATGTCAACGACTTCATGGATCACTGATTCAGTGGAGCATTCCCGCGCACGAGCCGGGATCGTGGAGCCATGGAAAGGGAGCGGTTCGACGTGTGGGCGGCCGGGTCCGCCTACGAGCAGTACATGGGCCGGTGGAGTCGACTGATCGCAGACGAGTTCACCACCTGGATCGACGGCGCTGAGGGACTCCGATGGCTCGACGTCGGTTGCGGCACCGGTGCGCTGTCCTCGGCCGTGTCCGCCCGGGCCCGGCCACGGCAGGTGGTGGCGTGCGATCGGTCGGAGGCGTTCGTACGCTCGGCAAGGACCAACGCTCCCGCCTCCTGCGTGCACTACGTCGTGGCGGACGCGATGTCCCTGCCCGTGCGCGCCGAGGCGTACGACGTGGCCGTCAGTGGCTTGGCGCTGAACTTCGTCCCGGCGCCCGCCAAGGCGGTTGCCGAAATGATCCGGGCGGTCAGGCCGAACGGCCTGATCGCGACGTACGTGTGGGACTACGCCGAAGGCATGGAATTCCTGCGCCGTTTCTGGACCACAGCGGTCGACCTCGACCCGGCCGCGGCATCGCTCGACGAGGCCCGCCGCTTCCCCGACTGCCGACCGGAACCACTCCGCTCGCTGTGGACCGACGCGGGCCTCACGGACGTATCCGTGACTCCGCTCGAAGTACCCACCGTCTTCACGGACTTCACCGACCTGTGGGAACCCTTCCTGGCCGGCCAGGGCCCCGCACCGGGCTACGTGGCCGCCCTCGCCCCAACCGAACGGAACCGACTACGTGACGCGCTCGCGGCGTCGGTCCCGGAGCAGCCGGACGGCTCGATCCCACTGACGGCCCGCGCCTGGGCGGTGCGGGGCCGTAAGTGGAACTCCGCGAGCACGGCCCCCGCCCTCACTTGATGACCGCGTTCGCCACGACGACCACCAGCCCGAGCATCGCGTCCACCACCCCGATCAGCACGGCGACACCCCAACCACGCCCCGACCACCGGGCGGTGACCAGGCCCAGGCCAAACAGGAGCGCGATGTTCAGGACGAACGCCGGGTACTCGACCCCGTCCGCCGACCACCAGCCCCAGCCCGCCCCCGCGAGCACAAGGACGGTGGGAAGCACGGCCGCGACCAGGGGCCACTCGTCGGCGAGGGTCCGCAGCACGGTACGCAGGGCGGCCCAGCCCCGGTGCGGCCCCCGCTCGGCGATGATGTGGGCGTAGCCGTGCGCCAAGGCGGAGGCCAACGCGGTCACCAACAGCCACAGGGCGTCGTAGCGGCGGCTCGTGCGGGAGGTGTGGCCGTACTGGGTGAGCGCGGCGACCATGGCACACGCGAGTACGGAGCCGTAGACACCCCCGAACAGCACGGCCGACCGTGTGTCGTGCGGGGGCGGCTCGGGGAGTGCCGCCGGTTTCGCCACCATGGGGGCTCGCTTCGGGGACGTAGGGACTTGTCCCCTGAACGATCACCCGGCACCTTCACCCGCGCCACTGGACACGGTGTCCGCGCGCGCCCTCCGCTACCCCACACTCTGTCGGCGCCCGAACGGCGTTCGCGCTGGTTAGGGTCGTGCCATGACCCACAGCTTCGTGATCCACATCCCCGACGCCGAGCTCGAACCCGAGCCGCTCGACCCGGAGCAGATCGTCTCCGGGGAGCCCGAGGTGACCGGGAAGGTCGTCTGGGAGTCGGAGGACGGGCGGCAGGTTCGGGGGGTCTGGCAGATCACGCCCGGGGTGGTCACCGATACCGAGGCGGACGAGCTGTTCGTGGTGATCAGTGGGTCGGCGACCATCGAGGTCGAGGGTGGGGCGACGCTGAACGTCGGTCCGGGGGACATGGCCGTGCTGCGTGCGGGCGACCGTACGACGTGGACGGTGCACGAGACCCTGCGCAAGGCGTACGCCATCAACCTCGCGGTGCCGTCGTCCCTCTGATCTCCAGCGTCGGCACGGCCAGCCGGACGCTCCCTTGGCTTCCTGGCGTGTCGAAGCGGTCCAGGAGGCAGCGGGCCGCGCGGCGGCCCACCTCGTGGCCGGCGTTGTCGACGGTGGTGAGCCAGACGTGGCGCAGGCGGGAGATGCTCGTGTTGTCGTAGCCGACGACGGACAGGTCGTCCGGGACGCGGAGGTCCAGTTCCTCGGCTGCCGACAGGACGCCGACGGAGGCGATGTCGTTGACGGCGAAGACGGCGGTGGGCCGGTGGGCCGGGGCGCGGCCGAGCAGCCGGACGGTCGTCCGGTAGCCGCCCTCCTCCGTCATGTCGCTCACCTCGACGAGCGCGCCGTCCGCGAGACCGTGCGCCCGCATCGTCGCCTCGAAGCTGCGTCGGCGCAGCTCGCCGACGACGCCGTACCCGGCGATGTGCGCGATGCGCCGGTGGCCGAGCCCGATGAGGTGCTCGGTGACCAGCCGGGCGCCCTGCTCGTCGTCGCCCGCGACCACGTCGACGCCCGGCGGGACCGGCTCGCGCGCACCGGCGACGACCACCGGAATCCGCTCGGCGACCGCGCCGAGGGCCGCCGGATCGGGCAGGGTGCCGACGACCACCAGGCCGTCGACCTGAAGGTCGAGGAAGGGGCGGGCGAGGTCCTCGCCTATGCGGCGGTTGAGGCGGGCGTCGGCCAGAAGCATGTGCAGGCCGTTGTCGTGCAGGAGCGAGTTCAGGCCGTCCAGGAGGTCGACGAACCACGGGTTGCGCAGGTCGTTCAGGAGGACGCCGACCGTGCGGGTGCGCTGTTCGCTGAGGCTTCGCGCGGCGGCGTTCGGCACATAGCCGAGCTCCCGTACCGCCCGCCGCACGGCCTCCCGCTTCTCGGGACGCACCTGCTCCGAGCCGCGCAGCACGAGGGAGACCAGCGACTTGGAGACGCCGGCGCGGTCGGCAACGTCGCGGATCGTCGGGGGTCTCATGGCATGGACCGTTCCATGGGAGTCGTCAGCTGTCAAAGGGGCTTGACACCTGCGGGACATCGCGCTCAGGGTGGGCTGGACAAGGAATGGACCGGTCCAAAGAGGGGCTGTCATGGTGAGCACGCTCGGTGTCGCTGTCGTCGGGTTCGGCTGGATGGGGCGGGTGCACACCCAGGCGTACGCGCGCGTGCCGCACCATTTCCCGCAGCTGCCCCGGCGTCCGGAGCTCGTGACCGTCGCCGAGGAGGTGCCGGGACGGGCCGAGGAGGCCGCCGCGCAGTACGGGTTCGCCTCGACCACCCGCGACTGGCGCGCCGTGGCCGCCGATCCCCGCGTCCAGGTCGTCAGCATCACCGCCCCGAACTTCCTGCACCGTGAGATCGGCGTCGCGATGGCGGAGGCCGGGAAGCACATCTGGATCGAGAAGCCGGTGGGCCTGACGGTGGCGGACGCGGGTGCCGTGGCCGACGCGGTCGCCAAGGCCGGTGTCCAGGGCGCCGTCGGCTTCAACTACCGCAACGCGCCCGCTGTCGAGGCCGCCCGCGAGCTGATCGCCTCCGGCGAGCTGGGCACGGTCACGCACGTCCGCGTCCGTCTCTTCAGCGACTACGCGGCGCATCCCGACGGCGCCCTGACCTGGCGGTACGAGCGTGAGCGCGGCGGCAGCGGAGTGCTGGGCGACCTCGCCTCGCACGGCGCCGACCTGGCCCGGTATCTGCTCGGCGACATCGCGTCCCTGGCCGCGGACACCGCCGTCTTCATTCCCGAGCGGGCCCGCCCCACCGGCGCCACCGCCGGCCACACCCTGGCCACCGGAGGCGAACTCGGCCCGGTCGAGAACGAGGACTACGTCAACTGCCTGCTGCGCTTCGCCTCCGGCGCGCGCGGCGTCCTGGAGGCGTGCCGGGTCTCGGTCGGCGAGCAGAACAACTACGGCTTCGAGGTGCACGGCACCAAGGGCGCGGTCTTCTGGGACTTCCGCCGGATGAACGAGCTGGGCGTCAGCCGCGGTACGACGTACCAGGACCAGCCGGTCAGCACGGTGTACGTCGGCCCGGGCGACGGCGAGTTCGGCGCGTTCCAGCCGGGTGCCGCCAACGCCATGGGCTACGACGACCTGAAGGTCATCGAGGCGTACCGCTTCCTGCGCTCGGTCGCCGAGGGCACGCCGCATGGGGCCACGCTGCCGGACGCCGTGCACAGTGCGGCCGTACTGGAGGCGATGTCCCGCTCGGCGGAGAGCCGGTCCTGGGTGGACGTGGCGGTCAGCTGACGTTCGTCTGCGGCGGCATGTTGTACGGCGTGACCACCTGGATCGCGGACGGCAGCATGGGGCCGGCCGGCGGTAGTGCGCCGTGGGCCCGCATGACGGTGTGGCAGGCGTCGCGCATGTCCTGGCGCAGGTCGTGGTGGAGGACGGCGGACAGGCGTTGCTCGCGCAGCAGCCTGGTGTTGTCGTGGTCCAGGTCGTGCGCGACGAAGACGGCGCATTCGCGGCCCAGGTCCTCGAAGGCGCGCAGGGTGGCGATGTTGCCGCCGCCGATGGAGTAGACGGCGCGGATGTCGGGGTCGCGTTTCAGGGCGGCGTGGACGAGGTCGTACTGGGTGGAGTCCAGGCCCTGGCCCTCGGTGATCTCGACGAGTGCGCGGTCGGGGTGCTTCGCCCGCATGGCGCTGCGGAAGCCCATCTCGCGCTCCTCCTCGTTGCGGAAGAAGCCGCTGCTGAGGCTGGTGAGGACGTTGCCGGGGCGATCGCCCAGCCACTGGCCCATGAGATAGGCGGCCGTGGCGCCGGCCGCCCGGTCGTCGATGCCGACGTAGGCGAGCCGTGCGCTGGCGGGCAGGTCGGTCACCAGGGTCACCACCGGTATGCCGACCGCCACGAGCCGGCCGACGGCCGCGGTCACCTCGGGCACGTCCGGGGCCTTGAGGATCACGCCCTGCGAGCCACGCCTGGCTATCCGGTCCAGGGTCCTGACCTGCTCCTCCGTCGGGCCGGTCTCCCGGAAGTGGAAACGTGAGCGCAGGACGGCCGGGTGCAGGGACGGCAGCTCGGCCTCCAGGGCGGCGCGGACGGCAGTGGTGAAGCGCTCCGGCGCCTGCATCACGATGTCGATCATGAACGTACGGCCGACCAGCCGGACCTGGGCGCGCTGCCGGTCCAGGTCGGCGATGGCCTGGCGCACCTCGCGCTCGGTGCTCTCGCGGACCCCGCCCCGGCCGTTCAGGACACGGTCGACGGTGGCCTCGCTCAGGCCTGCCTGACGTGCGATCTCCCGGATCGGGAAGGGGTGACCCATGGGCGCGGGGCTCCTCGGTTCCTTGAGGGGTTTTTGAAGGCTTCCTGCTGGTTGTTCGATGGGTTTGTACTGACAAGAATGACAGAGCCGCACCACCTCATGACCCGAGGGGACGACGATGTCCTTCACTCCCGCAGAACACCGCGCCTGGCTATCCGAGCGCGACTGCGATCTCGACGCCTTCCGCGCGCTGGTCGAGCAGCCGACCGACCTGGCGGGTTTCCCGTACGCCTCCTCCGTCGAGCGGAACGTCCTCGTCTACGACAGCGACCGCCTCCGCAAGGCCGTGGCCGCCGGCGAGCGCCGCGAGGTCCAGGCCGAGCTGGTCCGGGCGTTCGACGAGGGGCCCGGCATCGTGGTTCTCCAGGCCGCTTTCCCGGACACCTCGGTCGTGGACCGTACGACGGCCGTGTTCGACGCCCTGATCGCCGAGCAGCGAGCTTCTGGCGCGAGCGCCGGGGACCACTTCGCCAAGCCGGGGGCCAACGACCGTGTGTGGAACGCCCTGGAGAAGGCCGCACTCTACGACCCGGAGGCGTTCGCCGACTACTACGCGAACGACATCCTGGCCCTGGCATCGGCGGCCTGGCTCGGCCCCGGCTACCAGATCACCTCGCAGGTCAACGTGGTCAACCCGGGCGGCGCGGCGCAGACCGTACACCGGGACTACCACCTGGGCTTCCTCACCAACGAGGTCGCGGCCGGCTACCCCGCGCACGTGCACCGCCTCTCCCCCGTACTCACGCTCCAAGGGGCGGTCGCGCACTGCGACATGCCGGTCGAGTCGGGGCCGACGCTGTATCTGCCGCACTCCCAGAAGTTCGAGCCGGGCTATCTCGCGTGGCGACTCCCGGAATTCCAGGCCTACTTCGAGGCCCACCACATCCAACTCCCCCTCGCCAAGGGCGATGCCGCCTTCTTCAACCCCGCGCTCTTCCACGCGGCCGGCACCAACCGCTCGGCGGACATCCGGCGCATGGCGAACCTGCTCCAGGTGTCCTCGGCGTTCGGGCGGGCGATGGAGACGGTGGACCGCGAGGCGGTGAGCAACGCGGTCTTCCCGGTGCTGCTGCGGCGCAAGGCCGAGGGCGCGGACGAAGAGTGGCTGGACACAGTCGTCGCGGCCTGCGCCGAGGGCTACCCCTTCCCCACCAACCTCGACAGCGACCCGCCGGTCGACGGACTGGCGCCGCCTTCGCAGGCCGACGTCGTCCGCCGTGCGGTACGCGAGGAATGGACCCCGGAGGCGCTCCGCGAGGAGCTGCTGGCCGGTGCAGAGCGACGCGAGAGCTGAGGAACACCATGGGACTACTCGACGACAAGATCGTCCTCGTCAACGGCGGCAGCCAGGGCGTGGGTGCCGCCATCGCCCGGGCCGCGGTGCGCGAGGGTGCGGTGGTGGCCGTCACCGGTCGCCGCCCCGAGCGCGGTGAGGCCATCGTGGCCGAGCTGACCGAGGCGGGCGGCAAGGCGATGTTCGTACGCGCCGACCTGTCGGACGCCGAGCAGGCGAAGGCGGCCGTGGCCGAGGTGATCGCCGCGCACGGTCGCGTCGACTGCCTGGTGAACTCCGCCGGGCTCACCACCCGCGGCACGCTGCTGGAAACCACGCCCGAACTGTTCGACCAGCACATCGCGATCAACCTCAAGGCGCCGTTCTTCGCGATGCAGGCCGTGGTGGCCGACATGCTGGCGCGCAAGGCGCCGGGCACCGTCGTCAACATCGGCTCCAACTGCGCCCACGGCGGGCCTCCCCACCTGGCGGCGTACTCCGCGGCCAAGGCCGGTCTGGCGGGCCTGACCCGCAATGCCGCGCACGCTCACCGCTTCGACCGGGTCCGGATCAACGACCTGAACATCGGCTGGACCGCGACCGAGGGCGAGGACGCCACGCAGAAGGCCTTCCACGGTGCCGGGGACGACTGGCGGGAGGAAGCCGCGGCGAAGCTGCCGATGGGCAAGCTCGGCCAACCGGACGAGATCGCCGACTTCGTGGTGTTCCTGCTGTCCGACCGGTCCGGCGTGGTCACCGGTTCGGTGATCGACTGGGACCAGAACGTCCTCGGCGCACTCGACTGACTCCCCTTGTAAGACACCCGCACCTCCCAAGGAGCAACACCCTCATGCGTATCGGAATCCTCGGCCTCGGCCGCATCGGCGCCTTTCACGCCGAGACCCTCTCCGGACTCGACGCCGTCGAGTCGCTCGTCCTCACCGACCCCTTCGCGGACGCCGCCAAGACCGCCGCGGAGCGGTTCGGCGGCGAGGTCGTGGACTCGCCGGAGGCCCTGCTGGCGGCCGGCGTGGACGGCATCGTGGTCGCGGCCGCGACGGACGCCCACCCCGGGCTGATCCTGGCCGGGGTCGAGGCCGGCATCCCCGTCTTCTGCGAGAAGCCTGTCGCAAAGACCATGGCCGAGGGCGTCCAGGTACTCAAGGCCGTCGAGGACAAGGACGTGCCGATCCAGATCGGCTACAACCGCCGCTTCGACGCCGGATTCGTCGCCGCCCGCGCCGCCGTGCACAGCGGCGAGCTGGGCAAGCTGCACACCGTACGGTCGACCACACTCGACCCCGCGCCGCCGCCGGCCGCGTACATCGCCGCCTCCGGCGGCATCTTCCGCGACTGCAGCGTGCACGACTTCGACATCATCCGCTGGGTGACCGGCCGCGAGGTGACCGAGGTGTACGCCGTCGGCGGCAACCGGGGCGCCGACTACATCAAGGAGGCGGGCGACGCCGACACCACGGGCGCGATCCTCACCCTCGACGACGGCACGATCGCCGTGGTCTCCAACTCCCGCCACAACGCCCGCGGTTACGACGTCCGCATGGAGATCCACGGCTTTACGGACTCCATCGCCGTGGGCCTGGAGGACAAGCTCCCGCTGCGCTCCGTCGAACCCGGTGTGACCTTCCCGGCCGGTACCCCGCACGACTTCTTCATGGACCGCTTCACCGCCGCCTACCGCGCCGAACTCACCGCGTTCACCGAGGTCGTGGCGGGCACCCGCACCTCCCCCTGCACGGTGGCGGACGCCCTTGAGGCCGGCTGGATCGCCGACGCGTGCACGCTGTCGCTGCACGAGCACCGCCCGGTGACGATCGCCGAGGTCCGCACCGTCTGACGACGCGGACCACGGAAGGGGGGCGGCCGGGTGAACTCCGGCCGCCCCGACCGGTTTTCAGGGCTGCAGCGGCATGCTCCAGCAGTTGGAGGAGGCGGGCTTGCCGGACAGCCGGTCCGTCAGCCACGAGATGGCGGAACCCTGGTCGGTGAGCAGGGGCGCGAAGTGGTTGAGCAGGGGGTCGCCGACGCTGGGCAGCAGCACCGGCTGGTAGGTGACGTCTGCTCCCTTGCCGCACCAGGCGACGGCGAGTTGGCGTGCCTGTGCGTGCGGGACGAGGTTGTCGGCGATGCCGGTGGCCAGGCGGACCGGGCTCGTCGGCTTCAGGGTGCCGATGCGCTGCTCGGCCAGGAAGGCCTCGACGGCGGGCTCGGAACGGATGATCTCGCTGATGGACCGGCCGTCGTCGGTCCACGCCGTGCTGTGCGCGAAGCCGTAGGTGAAGAGCGCGTCGGCGACGCACATGGTCGACAGGTCGGTGAGCGCGGCCCTGCCCGCGTCGTTGAGATGTGCCTCGGCGATCGGCTTCAGGGCGGGGTCGGTCTGGAGGAACCCGTTGAGGGACCAGCCCAGGGCGCCCGCGAGTTCGGTGCCGTCGATGGCCTCGGTGACCGCGTCCAGGTCGGCTGGCGGGGCGCCGGCGTAGGTGCCGGACAGGGTGAGCTCGGGGGCGTAGACGGGCTGGAGTTCGGCGGCGGCAGCCGTGGCACCGCCGCCCTGGCTGTAGCCGAACAGGCCGACGCGCGAGGCGGAGGTGACGGACGCGCCGTCGAGGGCACGGGCGGCGCGGACGGCGTCCAGTACCGCGTGCGCCTCGTCGACGCGGTTGACGTAGGTGTGCAGCCGGTCCGTGGCGCCGAGGCCGACGTAGTCGGTGACGACTACCGTGACGCCCTTGGCCAGCAGCCGGTAGATCGACAGGTCCTCGTAACCGATCGACACCGTCTCGCCGTTGAGCTGGATCGGATGCTCCAGGCCCATGGAGGCCGAGCACTGGTCGCCCTGTCCCATGGTGCCGGGCGCCACGGCGACGAGCGGTCTCGCCCCGGAACCCGTCCAGGCGGCCGAGGGCTCGATGTAGGCGCCGGTCACCGCGACCGGTTCCCCGTTGGAGTCGGTGGACTTGTACATCAGGCGGGTCGCGGTGCCCGGCAGCGGTCCGTCCAGGCCGGGCAGGCTGAGGGCGAGCGGCAGTGGCTCGCTGCGGATCAGCGTGCCGTTGGCGTCGGGCAGGGAGGCGGGCGGGTTGTAGAACGCGGGGATCGTGACACCACGGGACACCACGGTGTCCGTTCCGGTGGCCGCGGCGGCGGGCAGGGCCTGGGCACCGAGGCAGGCGGCACAGGCCGCGACGAGCAGGGCTCTTCCTAGGGGCATGGCAAACCTCCAGAGCAGAGGCATGCGGAGCGGCTCGCCCGGGGTCTCGCGGCTCGAGTCCGGGCGCGGTGGGGGGCCGGTGAGTGCGAGGGCGCACGTCGTCCCACGACGCCCTCGCACCGCTCCACAGCGGAATGCCGCGACCTTACCCACGCGTAACTTACCGGCGGTAGCCCTCGGATTATTACGCTTCAGTAATATGACACCAAGTCTAACAAGGGCCCCTCCAGCCCCTTCCGCCTCGCCCTTTGCCCCGCCTGCCGCCCTGGCTTCAGGCCCCGCAGGACCTCAGGAACTTGCGCGTACGCACCGCGATGGGCAGCGGCTTGTCCGGCTCGCACGGGTACATGTCCTGCTCGACGATCGCGAACAGCTCCACGCCCAGCCGCTGGGCGGCCACCAGCACCGGCTCCAACTCCGGTACGCCGGAGGGCGGTTCGCACATCACCCCGCGCCCCACCGCCGGACCGAACGGAACCTCGTCCCTCACCACGTCGGCCAGGATCTCCGGGTCGACCTGCTTGAGGTGCAGATAGCCGATGCGCTCGCCGTACGTCTCAATCAGCTTGACGCTGTCGCCGCCGCAGTAGGCGTAGTGCCCGGTGTCGAGGCAGAGGTTGACCAATTCCGTGTCGGTCGAGTCGAGGAAGCGCTCGACATGGTCCTCGGTGTCGACATGGGTGTCGGCGTGCGGGTGGACGACGAGGTCGAGGCCGTACGTCTCCTTGACCTCGTGTCCGAGGCGTTCCATGCCCTTGGTCAGGTGGGCCCACTGCTCGCCGGTGAGCTCCGGCGGCTCCAGGATCTCGGCGGTCTTGTCGTCGCGCCAGAAGGACGGGATGACGACGAGGTGCTTCGCGCCCATCGCCTGGGTGAGCGCGGCGACCTGGCTGACGTGCTCCCAGGTGGACTCCCAGACGGCGGGACCCCGGTGCATGCCGGTGAAGACCGTGCCCGCCGACACCTTCAGCCCACGCCTGTCCACCTCGTCGGTGAGCCGGGCCGGGTCGGTCGGAAGGTAGCCGTACGGACCCAACTCGATCCAGGAGTAGCCCGCTTCGGCGACCTCGTCCAGGAAGCGTTCCCAGGGCACCTGTCGGGGGTCGTCGGAGAACCAGACGCCCCAGGAGTCCGGGGCGGAGCCGACCCGGATGCGGTCCAGGGCATTCGCCATGTCAGGAGTCCCCTTCGGACTTCGCCACCACTGGCGCGGTGAGGTCCTCCGCTTCGGGGAGTTCCTCGACGTCGACGCCGCGGACCTGGGCCAACTCGTGCTTGAGCGCGGCCAGTTCGGTGCCGCCGGCCATGTGGTTGGTCAGCTCTTCGAGGGTGATCTCGGCGCGTTCGGCGGACAGTTCCATCGTGCCCAGGCGCAGCACGCTGAAGTGGTCGCCGACCATGTAGGCGTGGTGCGGGTTGTGGGTGATGAAGATGACGCCCAGACCGCGGTCGCGGGCGGCCGCGATGTACTTCAACACCACGCCGGACTGCTTGACGCCCAGGGCGGCGGTCGGCTCGTCCAGGATCAGAACGCGGGCGCCGAAGTAGACGGCGCGGGCGATCGCCACGCACTGGCGCTGACCGCCGGAGAGGGTGCCGATGGGCTGGTCCAGGTTGTCCAGGATGATGCCCATGTTGCGGAGCTCTTCGTCCGCGGTCTTCTTCATGCGGGCGATGTCCAGGCGACGTACGGGCCAGGGGCCCAGCGTCATCTCGGAGCCGAGGAAGAAGTTGCGCCATACCGGCATCAGCGGCACGGTCGCCAGGTCCTGGTAGACGGCGGCGATGCCCTTGTCGAGGGCCTCGCGCGGGGTGGAGAAGTGCACCGGCTGCCCGTCGACGAGGAAGTCGCCCTCGGTGTGCTGGTGCAGCCCGGAGATGATTTTGATCAGGGTCGACTTGCCGGCGCCGTTGTCGCCGAGCACGCACGTCACCTGCCCCGGGTGCACGGCGAGGTCGACGCCGTGCAGGGCGCGGACGTTGCCGTACGACTTGCCCGCGTTGCGGAGCTGGACGAGCACCCCGTCCTTCTCGGGGGCGGCGTCCGCGAGGATGGCGCCGTGGGTGCCGGTTCCGTTGGTGGATGTCATTCCGTTCACCTCCGGGTCGCCGTGCGGCTGACCCACAGATTGATCAGGACGGCGCCGAGCAGCATCACGCCGAGGAACGCCTTGAACCAGTCGGGGTTCCAGCCGGCGTAGACGATGCCCTGCTGCACCATGCCGAACATGAACGCGCCGAAGACCGGACCGATTGCCGAACCGGCACCGCCGGTCAGCAGACAGCCGCCGATCACGGCCGCGGAAATGTAGATCAGCTCCTGGCCCACGCCCTCACCCGACTGCACGGTGTTGAACGTGAACAGCTGGTGCATGCCGACGAACCAGGCACCGAAGCCGACCAGCATGAACAGCGAGATCTTCGTGAACGTCACCGGCACACCGACGGCGCGGGCGCTGTCCTTGTTGCCGCCGACGGCGAAGATCCAGTTGCCGTACTTGGTACGGAGCAGCACCCAGGTGGCGATGGCCGCGAAGACCAGCCAGTAGATGATCGTGATCTTCACCTGGACGCCGCCGACGTCGAAGGACGACGCGAACACCTTCTTCGCGGTCGAGAAGCCGTCCATGTTGCTGATGTCGTCGGTGGCCACGTTGGTGGTGACCAGCTTGGTCACCGCGAGGTTGACGCCCTGCAGGATCAGGAAGGTGCCGAGGGTGACCAGGAAGCTGGGCAGCCCGGTCTTCACCACCATCCAGCCGTTGAAGAAGCCGACCGTGAGCGACACGAGCAGCGCGACGATCACACCGACCCATACGTTCATGGTCAGTTGGTAGCTGAGCATGCTCGCGGTGAGCGCGGAGGTGATGACGGCGACGCCGGACGACAGGTCGAACTCGCCGCCGATCATCAGCAGCGCCACCGGCAGGGCCATGATCCCGATGGTCGACGACTGGTACAGGACGTTCGCCATCGAGCTGCTGTCGCGCACCGGCGGAGCCGAGATCAGGAAGAACACGTACACCGCTACGGCACCGAGGAAGACACCCACCTCGGGACGGGCCAACATCCGTAGCGCCAGGGGGCGTTGGGTGGTCCGGCCGTCGGTCTCCTTGCGGCCGGGGGCCGGCGGTGTGGTCACCGCCGGCTCGGCGTGCTGGGTCATGCCGATCACCGAGTGCCCTTCGCGGCGAACGCCGCGACGGTGTCGACGTTGGTCTTGTCGACGAAGGCCGGACCGGTCAGCACGGGCTGCTCGCCACCACCCATGTAGTTGCCGTTGTTCTTGTAGAGCCACAGCGAGTCGATCGCCAAGTAGCCCTGGAGGTAGGGCTGCTGGTCCACGGCGAACTCGATGGTGCCCTTGCTGATGGCGCCCGTCAGGTCCTTGTTCAGGTCGAAGGTGGCGACCTTGGCCGAGCTGCCCGCGTCGGTCACGGACTGCGTGGCGGTCAGCGCGAACGGGGCGCCCAGGGTGACGACGTAGTCGATCGCCTTGTCCTGCGTGAGCTTGGCGGTGATCGTCGACTTCACGGACGGCATGTCGGTGCCGTTGACGTTCAGGGTCTCGGTGGTGCCGGTGAAGGTCTTCTTCACACCGTCACAGCGCTGCGTCAGGCCGATGTTGCCCTGCTCCTGGATGACACAGACGGCCTTCTTGGCGCCTGCCTCGTTGAGCCGCTTGCCGAGCGCCTCGCCGGCCACGGTCTCGTCCTGGCCGAAGAACTCCATCAGGCCGAGCTTCTGCCATTCGCTGACACCGGAGTTGAGGCCCACGACGGGTATGTTCGCGGCCTTCGCCTTGCTCACGACGTCCTTGAGGGCGTCCGGCTTGGCGAGGGTGATCGCGATGCCGTCGACCTTCTGGTCGATGGCGTTCTGCACCAGGGTGGCCTGGTTGCCGGCGTTCGGGTCGGCCGAGTAGATCAGCTTGACGTTGTCCTTGGCGGCCGCGGCTTCGGCACCCTTGCGGACGATGTCCCAGAAGGTGTCACCGGGCGACTGGTGGGTGACCAGCGCGATGGTCATCCGGGGCGTGGTGGCCTTGCCCGCCGAGGAGTCGGTGCCGCCTTCCTCGGACTCCTTTCCACCGGAGCTGCTGGAGCAGCTCGCGAGGGTCAGGGCCGCTGCCGCGGCCATGGCCACGACGGGGGCGATTCTGCGGGAACGAGAAGAGCGTGCCATCTTTCCTGCACCTCACTGTGCGACGAACGACGGGGGAAGGGCCGGGGACCGCGAGGGTCCTGGGGCCCGGGAGCTACTCAGACCCGGGTCTTGTGCCGCGAAACACGGCTGTTGCGCTGGGACGGGATCCAATCCCTTGCTGCGCCCGCTGTCAATACTTTGTTAAGACATCATTTCACAAGCAGGTCCGAATGTAAGTACAAACCATTGACAGCGTGGGGTTCCGCGACTTACACCTGGGAGGCGGCAGCCCGCCCGGAGCCTGCCAATCCCAGCAGACTCGATTCCATCGAGGAGCGTCGCGCATGGCCGAGTCAGCCCAGCCCTTCGACTTGATCACTATGGGCCGCATCGGGGTCGATCTCTACCCCACGCAGACGGGCGTACCCCTGGCGAAGGTCGACTCCTTCGGCAAGTTCCTCGGGGGTTCGGCCGCCAACGTGGCGGTCGCCGCCGCCCGCCTCGACCGCTCCACCGCCGTGATCACCCGCACCGGCGACGACCCATTCGGTGCCTATCTCCACCTGGCGCTCGGGGAGTTCGGCGTCGACGACCGCTGGGTCAGACCGGTGGCGGCCCACCCGACGCCGGTGACGTTCTGCGAGATCTTCCCGCCGGACGACTTCCCGCTGTACTTCTACCGTCGACCGAAGGCCCCCGACCTGGAGATCCACACGGACGAGCTGGACTTCTTCGCGATCCGCGCGGCGAAGATCTTCTGGATCACGGGCACCGGCCTGAGCGAGGAGCCGAGCCGCTCGGCCACGCTGGCCGCGCTGAAGGCGCGCGACAAGGCGGGCATCACCGTCTTCGACCTCGACTGGCGCCCCGCGCTTTGGAATGACACAGCTTGGCGGGACCCGGAAGAGGCCCGCCCCTACTACGCGGAAGCGCTGCGTCACGTCACCGTCGCGGTCGGCAACCTCGACGAGTGCGAGATCGCCACCGGCGTCCGCGAACCGCAGGCGTGCGCCGAGGCGTTGCTGGCAGCGGGTGTCGAACTCGCCGTCGTCAAACAGGGCCCCAAAGGCGTACTGGCGCTGCACCGCGACGGCACCCGCGCGGAGGTGCCGCCGGTGCCCGTCGAGGTGGTCAACGGCCTCGGCGCGGGGGACGCGTTCGGTGGCTCGCTCTGTCACGGGCTGCTGTCCGGCTGGGAGTTGGCGGACACGATGCGGTACGCAAACGCGGCAGGCGCCCTCGTCGCCTCCCGCCTCGCCTGCTCCTCGGCGATGCCGACCCGGGCCGAGGTCGACGGCCTCCTCGCACAGACCCCGACGGCGAGCGGCGTGGCCGCCCGGGCCACCCCCTGAACGGAGTTCCCCTTGACCATCGGCATCCCTGACCTCCCCACGGTCAGAGCCCGGCACCCGGAGGCCGTCGCAGAGGCGGCCGCCCGACGGGGGCGCCGCCCGCTGATCGGCGACAGCGGCCGTCTGATGATCGTCGCCGCCGACCACCCGGCACGCGGCGCGCTCGGCGTCGGCGACCGCAAGCTGGCCATGGCCGGCCGGGCGGACCTGCTGGAACGCCTCTGTGTCGCCCTCTCCCGGCCCGGCGTCGACGGGGTGCTCGCCACCGCGGACATCCTGGAGGACCTCCTGCTGCTCGGGGCGCTGGAGGACAAGGTCGTCATGGGCTCCATGAACCGCGGCGGCCTGGCCGGCGCCGCCTTCGAGATGGACGACCGCTTCACCGGCCACCGAGCCCAGGACCTCTCCCGGCTGCGCTTCGACGCGGGCAAACTGCTGCTCCGTATCGACTACGCCGACCCGGGTTCGCTGACCACGCTGGAGTCCACCGCCCGCGCGATCGACGACATGGCGGCACACCAACTCCCGGTTTTCGTCGAGCCGTTCATCTCCCGCCGCGTCGACGGGAAGGTCAACAACGACCTTACCCCCGAGGCCGTCATGCGCTCCATCGCCATCGCCTCGGGACTCGGCGGCACCTCCGCCTACACCTGGCTGAAACTCCCCGTCACCCATGACCCGGACGACATGGGCCAGGTCCTGGAGACCTCCACGCTGCCCGCCGTCCTGCTCGGCGGCGAGGTCGGTGACGATCAGGAGGGCGCGTACGAGCGCTGGCGCAAGGCGCTGCGACTGCCGACCGTCCAGGGCATGGTCGTGGGCCGCTCGCTGCTCTACCCGGCCGAGGGCAGCGTGGAGACGGCCGTGGACACCGCGGTCGGCCTGCTGTGAGGCGGTACGCGATGACCCGACTCCCCCTCCGCACCGCACCCGAGAGGTCCCGATGAGCACCCGCCGACTGACGACCGCCCAGGCACTGGTGCGGTTCCTGTCCGCCCAGTACACCGAGCGCGACGGCGTACGCCACCGGCTGATCGCCGGCACCTGGGGCATCTTCGGCCACGGCAATGTGGCGGGCATCGGGCAGGCGCTCCTGGAGGCGGGTGAGGACGCCATGCCGTACCACCAGGGCCGCAACGAACAGGCCATGGTGCACGCGGCAGTTGGCCACGCCCGCCACCTCAACCGTCTCTCCGCGCAGGCGGTGACCACGTCCATCGGCCCCGGTGCCACGAACCTGGTCACGGGAGCCGCGCTCGCGACGATCAACCGCCTCCCGGTGCTCCTGCTCCCCGGCGACTACTTCGCGACCCGCGCCGCCGACCCGCTCCTCCAGCAGTTGGAGCACCCGGTCGAGGCCGATGTGTCCGTCAACGACACCCTGCGCCCGGTCTCCCGCTACTTCGACCGGGTCACCCGCCCCGAGGCGCTGATCCCGTCCGCCCTCAATGCCATGCGGATCCTGGCCGACCCCGCCGAGACCGGCGCCGTCACCCTCGCCCTCCCCCAGGACGTCCAGGCGGAGGCCTTCGACTGGCCGGACGCCTTCTTCGCCGAGCGTGTCTGGCACGTACGACGCCCCGCGCCCGACCCCGTCGAACTGGCGCAGGCCGTCGCCGCGATCCGCTCCGCCGCCCGCCCGTTGATCGTCGCGGGCGGCGGAGTCCACCACAGCGAGGCCGAGGACGCCCTGAAGGCGCTGGTCGAGGCCACCGGCATCCCGGTCGCCGCCACCCAGGCCGGCAAGGGCTCCCTGCGCCACGACCACCCCGCCGACCTGGGCGGCATCGGCCACACCGGCACCGCGGTCGGCGACGACATCGCGCGCACGGCCGACCTGGTCATCGGCGTCGGCACCCGCTACAGCGACTTCACCACCGCCTCCGGCACGCTCTTCCAGAATCCGGACGTCCGTTTCCTCAACGTCAACATCACCGGCTTCGACGCCCACAAGCTCGCGGCCCGCACGCTCGTCTGCGACGCGCGGGCCGGGCTCACCGCACTCGCCGAGGCGCTCGCCGGACATCGCGTCGAGGCGTCGTACGAGAGCGAGTACCGGGCCGGCAAGGCGAGTTGGGAGCGGGTGGTCGAGGCCGCCTTCCGGGCCGACGACGAGAGCGCGGTGCCGACCCAGACGCAGGTGCTGGGCGCGCTGGACGCGGTCGTCGGCGACGAGGACGTGGTGATCAACGCGGCCGGTTCGCTCCCGGGCGACCTGCACAAGCTGTGGCGGGCCCGCTCGCCGCGCCAGTACCACCTGGAGTACGGCTACTCGTGCATGGGCTACGAGATCCCGGCCGGCATCGGCGTCCAGCAGGCCGCCCCCGACACGCCCGTCTGGTCGCTGGTCGGCGACGGCACGTATCTGATGATGCCGACCGAGATCGTCACCGCCGTCCAGGAGGGCCTGCCCGTCAACCTGGTCCTGATCCAGAACCACGGCTACGCCTCCATCGGCGGCCTCTCCGAGTCGGTCGGCGGCGAACGCTTCGGCACGCCTTACCGCTACCGGGCCCCTGACGGCACCTTCACCGGCGATCCGCTGCCCGTCGACCTCGCCGCCAATGCCGCGAGCCTCGGCATGGACGTCCTGCGCGCCAAGACCGTGCGCGAACTGCGCGAGGCCCTCGCCACCGCGCGCGCCTCCGACCGGCCGACCTGCGTCTACGTGGAAATCGATCCGGCGCCCACCGCTCCCCCGGCGGAAGCCTGGTGGGACGTGCCGGTCGCCGAGACCGCCACCCGCGAGGCCGCCGTCCGGGCCCGCGAGGTCTACGACCGCCAGGTCGCCGACCGCCGCCGGCACCTCTGAACCCCCCTCCCCCGAAAGGCCCGCACCATGAAGACCATCACCCACTGGATCGGCGGCAAGCCCGTCGAGGGCACCTCCGGGCGCTTCGGCGCGGTATACAACCCGGCGACCGGCGTACAGGAGAAGCAGGTCGCCTTCGCTACGGTCGACGACGTGGACACCGCCGTAGCCAGCGCCAAGGCCGCCTACGAGGGCTGGGGCACCGCCTCCCTCGCCAAGCGCACGGCGGTGCTGTTCAAGTACCGCGAACTGCTGGACGCGCACCGCGACGAGATCGCCGAGCTGATCACCGCCGAGCACGGCAAGGTCCACTCGGACGCGCTGGGCGAGGTCGCCCGGGGCATGGAGATCGTCGAACTCGCCTGCGGTATCGCGCAGTTGATGAAGGGCGAGCTGTCGACGCAGGTCTCCACCCGCGTCGACGTCGCCTCGATCCGGCAGCCGCTGGGCGTGGTCGCGGGCATCACGCCGTTCAACTTCCCGGCCATGGTGCCGATGTGGATGTTCCCCCTGGCGATCGCGTGCGGCAACACCTTCGTGCTGAAGCCGAGCGAGAAGGACCCCTCGGCCTCCTTCCGGCTGGCCGAACTCGCCTCGGAGGCCGGCCTCCCGGACGGTGTCCTGAACATCGTGCAGGGCGACAAGGTGGCCGTGGACCGCATCCTGGAGCACCCGGACATCGAGGCCGTCTCGTTCGTCGGCTCGACCCCGATCGCCAAGTACATCCAGCTCAAGGCGGTCGAGCACGGCAAGCGCGTCCAGGCTCTGGGCGGCGCCAAGAACCACATGCTCGTCCTCCCCGACGCCGACCTCGACTTCGCCGCCGACCAGGCCATCAACGCCGCCTACGGCTCGGCGGGCGAGCGCTGCATGGCTGTGTCGGTGGTGGTCGCGGTCGGCGACACCGGCGACGAACTGGTCGCGAAGATCGCCGAGCGCGCCGGGAACCTGCGCATCGGTCCCGGCGACGACCCGGCCTCCGAGATGGGCCCGCTCATCACGCGCGAGCACCGCGACAAGGTGGCGTCGTACGTCTCCTCGGCTGCCGAGCAGGGCGCGCAGGTCGTGGTCGACGGCACCGGATACACCGTCAAGGGCCACGAGGACGGCTTCTTCCTCGGCGTATCGCTCCTCGACAAAGTGCCGCTGACGGCGGACGCGTACCGCGACGAGATCTTCGGCCCGGTGCTGGTCGTCGTCCGCGCGGAGACGTACGACGAGGCCATCAAGCTGATCAACGACTCCCGTTGGGGCAACGGCACCGCGATCTTCACCCGCGACGGCGGCGCCGCCCGCCGCTTCCAGCTGGAGGTCAGGGCGGGCATGGTCGGCGTGAACGTGCCGATCCCGGTCCCCGTCGGCTACCACTCCTTCGGCGGCTGGAAGGACTCCCTCTTCGGCGACCTGCACGTCTACGGCAACGACGGCGTCGCCTTCTACACCCAGGGCAAGGTGATCACCACGCGCTGGCCGGACCCGGCCGACGCCGGTATCAACCTCGGCTTCCCGAGCCACTCCTGACACCCGAACCGACCCGAAGGGAGGTGCCCCCTGTGGCGACCACCGGTGACTACTCTCGTGCCGTGACCGTCTCCGCGCTCGCTTCCCTGGACTTCGCGCTCGACCGCAACAGTCCGGTGCCGCTGTACTACCAGCTCGCCCAGCAACTGGAGGCGGCGATAGAGCACGGAGTCCTCGCCCCGGGAAACCTCCTGGGCAACGAGATCGACCTCTCCGTACGCCTCGGCCTGTCCCGCCCCACGGTCCGCCAGGCGATCCAGTCCCTGGTCGACAAGGGACTCCTGGTCCGCCGTCGCGGGGTGGGCACGCAGGTGGTGCACAGCCAGGTCAAGCGTCCGCTGGAACTCAGCAGTCTCTACGACGACCTGGAGTCGGCCGGGCAGGGTCCGACCACGCAGGTGGTGCGCAACGAGCGCGTTCCGGCCACCGCGGACGTCGCGGCGGCGCTCGGCGTCGCGGAGGGCAGCGAGGTCACGGTCCTGGAGCGGCTGCGCTGCACCCACGGCCAGCCCGTGGCGTTCCTCTGCAACTACCTCCCCGCGACACTCCTCGAACTGGACACCGCCCGGCTGGAGTCGACGGGCCTGTACCGGATGATGCGCGCCGCCGGCATCACCCTGCACAGCGCCCGCCAGACCATCGGCGCCCGCTGCGCCACCGCCGAGGAGGCCACCCGCCTCGACGAGAAGGAGGGCGCGGCCGTGCTCACCATGCAGCGCACGGCGTACGACGACACCGGTCGCCCGGTCGAGTACGGCACGCACATCTACCGGGCGTCGCGGTACGCGTTCGACTTCCAGTTGCTGGTCAGGCCTTGAGCGGCTTGCTGAACCACGTGACCGGGCGCTCCAGCCGCTCGCCGTCCACGGTGATGTCGACGGCCTCGTTGTAGAAGGCGAGGAGTCCCTTGATCGCGCCCACGGCAGGGAGTGGTTCCGGGTAACTCCACACGAGGTTGGCCTCGTTCGACGAGTTCCAGTACTCGGCGGTGCCCTTGTAGGGGCACCCCGTGTGGTGTTCGCTCGGCTCGAACAGGTCGAGCCTGACGTCCTCGGGCGGGAGGTAGTAGCGGGTCGGCAGCCCGGTCTCGAAGAGCAGCACCGGGCGGTGGCTGTCCGCGACGACCGTGCCGTCGATCTCGACGACGACATGGCGGCTGCTGGGCATCGCGTCCACCCGTTTGTGCGGGTCACGGGGGTGGATGAAGATCTCTTCCTCCTCCTCGTACCAGTGGTCGAGCCCCCGGCCGTTGCGCCGGAACCACTCGAAGGCGATGTGCCCGGCCAGGTCTTCGGCGGGATAGGTCCAGGCCGCGTTCTCCAGCAGCTCGCCGTCCGCTTCGAGGTCGTAGAAGACCGTCGATCCGGTGTGCTTGCCCGTCGGCGGGTTCTTCGCGGGGCGCAGGAGGTCCTCGCGGACGTCATGGCGGGGGAAGGCGTACGTCGGGACGGGGATCGTCGGCTCCCAGACGAGTACGGGGTGCCGGCTGTCGACGACGGTGAGGTCGCCCTTGCGGCCGCGCACCCAGCGTTCGCTGGGCTCCCAGAGGAGGCCTTCGGGGGTGGTGCGGATGGTCCGGGTGGTCGGGAGTGGGGTCATGGCTGCTCCTTACCCGGCGGAGTCCAGCCGCTCCCGCTGCTCCGGGGTCAGCTCCAGCTCCACCGCCGCCAGGTTCTCCTCCAACTGTGCCACCGAGGACACTCCGGCGAGCGGGACGACCGGCAGCTCTCCGCCGAGCAGCCAGGCCAGCACGACCTGGTTGACGGTCGCCCCGGTCTCCTCGGCGACCTCCCGCAGGGCGGCAAGCCGGGGCGGGGTGCCCGGGTGGTCGTACTCGGCCCCCAGGGGCTTGTCCTGGCGTACGTAGGCGCCCGTCAGGAGAGGTGAGTAGGCGACCAGGGTGAGGGCCGGCTCGGCGCGGAGGTAGCCGAGCAGGTCGGGGGTGGCCCCGCCCAGGCTGCCGTCGGGGAAGAGCTCGTGGGGTAGGTCCGTGCGGGGGCGCAGGTAGCTGTGCCGGTACTGGAGCACCTCATAGCCGGGCAGCCCGGCCGCGGCGGCGAGCGCCCGGGCCCGTTCCACGCGCCACGCGGCATGGTTGCTGACGCCGAGGAGACCGACCGTGCCCTCGGCCACCAGCTCGGCGAACCCCTCCACGGTTTCCTGCAGCGGAACCTTGTGGTCCTCGATGTGCGCGTACAGGAGATCCAGTTTCTCCACGCCGAGCCGTTCCCGGCTGCGCTCGGCCGACTCGCGGATCACCTTCGCCGACAGGCCCTCCGGGTTGTCGATGTAGCTGGTGCCGGGTGCCAGGGGGCGGGCGCCGAGCTTGGTGGCGATCACGATCTCGTCGCCGATCCCGCGGCTGCGCCGCCAGCGGCCGAGGAGTTCCTCGCTGTGGCCGCCCTGGCTGCCGTCCTCCCAGAAGGCGTAGTTGTCGGAGGTGTCGATGAAATTGCCGCCGGCCTCGACATAGCGGTCGAGTACGGCGAAGGAGGTCTTCTCGTCAGTGCGGGAACCGAAGAGCATCGCGCCGAGCGCCAGCACGCTCACCTCGCGGCGGTGGGCCGGATCGGCGCCGATGGTGCGGTACTTCATGATGATCCCTCCCGTTCGCACCCGGTTGTCCGGGCACGAACGGGAGTCTTCCGCTTGGAGCGCTCTTCAAGTCAAGGCCCTGGGCGCCTACTTCGCGAACGGCCCGTCCAGCGCCGCCCATTGCAGCAGCATGATGGTCTTCGCGTCCGCGATCTCCCCGGTGCGGATCATCTCCAGGGCTCTACGGAAGGGCAGTTCGAGGATCTCGATGTCCTCGCCCTCCTCGTCCAGGCCGCCCCCTTCGTGGGTGCGGGTCGAGGGGCCGTAGGCGGCCGCGTAGAAGCTGACCCGCTCGGTGACCGAGCCCGGGCTCATATAGACGTCGAAGACGTGCTGGACGGTGCCGATGGTGTGCCCGGTCTCCTCGACCACCTCGCGGCGTACGGCGATCTCGGGGTGCTCGTCATCGTCGTCGAGCAGTCCGCCGGGGGTTTCGACGAGCATGCCGTCGGGGTGGCCGTTGACGTACACGGGGAAGCGGAACTGGCGGGTGAGCAGCACCGTGGCGCGCTCGGTGTCGTAGAGGAGCATGGTGGCGCCGTTGCCGCGGTCGTGGGTCTCGCGCTGCTGGGTTCTCCAGGTGCCGTCGGCGTGCTGGAGGTCGAAGGTGGTGGCGCGTTCCACGTACCAGTGGCTGGAGAGCAGGGTCACGTCGCGCACCTTGACGCGCGGGTTGCCGGTGAGATCGAGGCCGGTGCGGTCCAGGCCGGTGCGGCCCCGGCGGTCCGGGGTGTCGATGCCGGCGGTCATCGGACACCGGCGTCGTGGGAGAGGACGTACGAGTTGGTCATGCTCCGCTTCTACCATCCCGGGGCCGAGGGACGACGGAGGGGAGTCGTTGTGTGCACGCTGTGTGAAGGGGGTCACGTCATGACCTACAGGGCGCGCTCGCCGCCGGGCGATACGGTCGAAGGCCCAGCGAACACGTTTGCGAAGGTCGAACTTTTATGACACCGGACGACGTTGCCTTACTGCGGTTCACGGTGCTCGGGCCGTTGGGTGCCTGGCGCGGCCCGGCGGAACTGGCGCTCGGATCGCCGCAGCAACTGGCCGTGCTGGCCGTGCTGTTGCTGCGCCGGGGGCGGCCGGTCGGCACCGGTGAGCTGGTGGACGCCGTCTGGGGCGAGGACCCGCCGCCCGGCGCGGTGTCGGTGCTGCGAACCTATGTGTCGCGGCTGCGCGGGGTGCTGGAACCGGGCCGGTCCCGTGGAGAGAGTCCGGACCTGCTGGTCTCGGTGGCCGACGGGTACGCGCTGCGGGTGCCCGACGACGCCCTGGACCTGGCCGTCTTCGAGCGCCGGGTGGCCGAGGCCCGGTCCCTCGAACCGGCGTCGGCCGCGAAGGAGTTGCGTACGGCTCTCGCGGAGTGGACGGGCGTGCCCCTGGCGGGAGTTCCCGGACCGTTCGCGGAGGCCGAGCGGTCCCGGCTGGCCGAGTTACGGCTCGGGATCACGGAGACCCGCCTTGACCTGGACCTCGAACTGGGCGCCCACCAGGAGGTCATACCCGAACTGATCACCCTCACCGCGGCCCATCCGCTGCGCGAACGACTGTCGCGACAGCTCATGCTGGCGCTGTACCGCAGCGATCGCCAGGCCGAGGCCCTGGCCGTCTACCAGGGCACCCGGCAGACCCTCGTACGGGAGCTGGGTGTCGAACCGGGCTCGGCGCTACGGGAGTTGCACGCGAGTCTGCTGGCCGCCGACCCGGAGATCGCCGCACCCCCACCGGCACCCCGGGCCGCCCCGGTCGCCCGCCCGGCCCAACTTCCCTCCAGCCTTGCCGACTTCACCGGCCGCACGGAGGAAGCCGACCGGCTGGCCGCCGCGTTGTCGGATCCGTCCGGGACGTCGATGCCCGTCGCGGTGCTCACCGGGATGGGCGGTGCGGGCAAGACCGCGCTGGCCGTGCACACCGCCCACCGGGTCGCCGAGGACTTCCCGGACGGGCAGTTGTACATCGACCTGCGGGGCGTCGACGGCACTCCGACCGACCCGGGTGTCGTGCTCGCCTGTTTCCTGCGCGGTCTGGGCCAGTCGGACCAGGGCATGCCGGAGGGCCTCGCGGAACGCGCCGCGTTATACCGGTCGCAGTTGGCCGGGCGGCGCATCCTGGTCGTCCTGGACAACGCGCACGACGCCGAGCAGATCAGACCGCTGCTGCCCGGCGCGAACGGCTGCGCCACGATCGTCACCAGCCGGTCGCTGCTGGCCGCGCTGCCGGCCACCGCGCGCATCCCGGTGGAGGTGTTCACTCCGCAGCTGGCCGCTGACCTGTTCACCCGGATCGTGGGCGCACCCCGGGGAGAGGCCGAGCGCCTCGCGGTCCTGCGGGTGATCGACCTGTGCGGCGGGCTGCCGCTGGCGGTACGGATCGTCGCCTCCCGGCTGGCGGTGCGGCCCGACCGGCCGATCACGGACGTCCTCGAACGGCTGCGTGACGAGCGGCGCCGGCTGGGCGAACTGAGCGTGGAGGACCTGGCCGTCGAGTCCTGTTTCCGGCTCGGCTACGGCCAGCTCCCCGCCGACCAGGCACGTGCCTTCCGGCTCCTGTCCGTGCCCACCCCCACCGCTATCGGGCTCCCCGAGGCGGCCGCCGTGCTCGACCTGTCCGAGGCGGACGCCGAGCCGCTGCTGGAGTCGCTGGTCAACGTCGGCATGCTGCAGTCACCGGTCTGCGGCCACTACCGCTACCACGACCTGCTGCGGCTGTTCGCCCGGCAGCGCGCCCGGGAGGAGGAGTCCCCCGACGCGTGCTCCGAGGCACTGGTCCGGCTGCTCGACCATCTGCTGGCGACCGCCCTCGCCGCCTACCGGCTGACCCGTCCGGGACACACGCTGCCGGCGACACTGACGGCCCCTCGACGCTCAGGGGTGGCGTTCGCCGACGAGCAGGAGGCCAGTCGCTGGGGCGTTCGCGAGCTGTCGGGCGCGCTGGAGGTGGTGGGGCAGGCGGCCGAGCAGCACCCGGCCACCGCCGCGGATCTGCTGCTGGCGCTCGACCCCTTGCTGATGGCCGAGCACCGGTGGAGCGACGTGGTGCCCGTCGGACGGCTGGTGGTGGGCGCCGCGCGGCGGGCCGGGGACGAGCGGGCCGAGCGGCGCGCGGGCTACATGCTCGGCGGGGCGCTGATGCAGATCAACGACCTCAAGGCGGCCCGCGTGACCACCGACCGCGCGATCGAGCTGTGCCTGGGGACCGACGACCGCGCGGTGCACGCCATGGCGCTGAACGTGCGCGCCTTACTGGAGTGGACCGCGGGGAGAGCCACCGAGGCGTTCGAACAGGGCGGCCGGGCCGCCGCCGTCGCCCGCGCCATCGGGGACCGCTCCGTCGAGGCGATGGCCCTCGGCAACGTCATCCAGTTCCGGCTCACCTCCGAGCAGCAGGACGCGACCATCCTCGACACCGCGCTGCGCCAGCTGGCACTGCACGAAGAACTCGACGACCGGGCCGGCCAGGTATGGGCGCTGTACCGCCTGGGCCAGGTGCAACTGGTCCTCGGCCGCCCGGCCGACGCACTGCGCACCCACCGGCGGGCCCAGGAACTGCTTCCCGACGGCCAGGCACTGATGATCCGGGCCGGTTCGCTGATACGGGCCGCGGAGGCACTGGTGGAGCTCGGCCGGTTCGAGGAGGCGGCACGCAGCGCCGAGTCCGGCGTCATGCTGATCCGGGAGGTGGGTCACGAACGCCTGGAGGTCCTCGGCGAACGCGCCCTCGGCGACGCCCTGAGCCGCCTCGGCCACGAGTCCTGGGCCCACGCCTGCTGGCAGAAGGCCCACGAACTGGCCACCCGCCTCGGCATCCCCGAGGACGTCAGCCGGCTGGGCGAGCGGCTGCTGCGGAATCCGACGCGGAGCGGGTGAACACCGGGGCCCTCACGGGTTGTCGCCCCGGCGGGCACGGGCGAGGCCGTACCAGTAGCGGGCCTCCTCGTCGTTGCCTTCAGCGGACGCCACCTCTCCGAGCAGGGTGAGTACGGCCGCCGGGAGGGGGTGTGGGGCTGGCTGTGGGGGCTCGGGATCCGTCACCGGGGCGGGCAGCGCCGCGGTGCGACCGGCTTCGATCGCGGCAGCGTCGGGATCGTCCTGCTCCGGGTTCCAGACTTCACGAGCGCGCTCCCGTCGACCCAGGCGGAGCAGCAGCACGGCGAACTCCTCTCTCGCGCCCTCCTCGGTCTCGTAGTCGCCGCACTCGATGGCCTGCTCGAACCACTCGCACGCCTCCTCCGGCCTGCCGTCCCTGTCCAGCGCCTGCGCCAGCAGCCGCAACGCCTGCGGGCGGTGCTCGGTGTCCTCGGAGCGGGCGAGGGGGAGCAGCACCTCCACGGCCTCCCCCCACAGGCTCATGCGGGCGAGCGTGCTGCCGAGGTAGCGCCGGGCCATCGGTTCGATGCCGGCCTCCCCGGTGGCGAGGGCGTCGGTCAGCAGCCGCCGGGCCTCCTCGAAGTCGTTGTAGGAACGCCGTACGACACCGAGCCAGGCCCCGGCCTCGGCCCGGGTCTCCCAGTCGCCCACGTTCAGCGCGCCTTCGAGGAGTTCGCCGGCGGCCTGCACTTCACCGGCGTCCAGCAGGTATCGGCCGGTACCGAGATAGGCCACGCCGATCGCCTCGGCGTTCCCGCCTTCCTCCACGCTGAGCAGGAGTTCCTCCGCCGCGTCGGTCTCGCCCTCACGCAGCATCAGGACGCACAGGTAGGCGCGGGCGACGTCGGTGACGTCCGTGGGCTGGTCGTCGATCACGGACCGCAGGAGGGTGCGGGCCTCGTCGTTCTCGCCGTCCTCCAGCAGGAACTTCGCCAACTGGAAGCGCGCCATCTGCGCCATGGGCACCTCGTCGGTCTGCCCTGCCTCCCGCAGGTAGCGCAGACCGTCGGCCCGTCGGCCCCCGTACACGTAGACCATGCCGAGCAGCGTGTTCGCCCAGGCGACGGCGGTGGGGTTCGCCGACTCCGCGACCACGCTCAGCAGGCTCTCGGCGCGTGCGAAGTCACCGTTGTCGGCGAGCATGACGGCCAGGTCGATCCGCCCGATCAGCGACCACTCCTCGTGACCGGAGTCGATCGCCGCCCGGTAGGCCTCCTCGGCCTCCTGCAGCCGGCCCTCCCCCACGAGGAGGTCGCCCAGGAGGTCGGCCGCGCGCGGTGCCTGCTCCAGGTGCCCGGACCGCATGACCGCGCCGAGCTGCTCCCGCGCACCGGCCCACCCGCCCTCCTGGCCTGCGAGCAGGGCGGCCAGGTTGATGCGGGCGAGCTGTGTCCACTCGCGGTGCCCGAAGGCGATCGCCGCCAGGTAGGCCGCCTCGGCCGGCTCCGACTGGCCGTCCGCCGCGAGGAGTTCGCCCAGGAGCTCGGCGGCGCGCGGCGACTGCTCGACGTGTCCGGATCCCATGACCTCCGTCAGCAGGTCCCCGGCCCCGGCCAGGTTCTCCTCCACGGTCGCCATCACGAACGCCAGGTCGACGCGGGCCGTCGGCGACCAGTCGGGGTGGCCGGCGGCGATCGCGCGGCCCAGCCAGTCCCGGGCCGCCTCGTTGTCGTCGCAGGCGCCGTACCACTCGCCCAGGACGCAGGCCGCTCGCGGCGCCTGGTCGGGATGTCCGAGCTCCTGCACCTCGCGCAGCAGGGGCAGGGCCTGTGCGTCGTCGCCGAGGTGCAGCAGCGCGATGCCCAGGCTGACCTGAGCGACGGGGACCAGCAGCGGATGCTCGGAGCGCAGCACGGCCTCCAGCATCTGCTGGGCCTCGGTGTACCGGCCCTGGAGGATGTACAGCTCGCCGAGACCCGACTGGGCCTGCGGGACGGCGTGGTAACCGCCGCTGCCGACCGCCGACTTCAGGAGTTCCTCGGCGCGGTCGAGCTTCCCCTGGTTGGCGTAGATCCCACCGAGGTTCGCCCGGGCCAGCGCGGTGATCTGCCCCGCGATCGACTCGCCCACCGCCCGCGACAGCGCCCACGGCTGCTCCGCGAGCTCGGCGGAAGCGGAACCGGAGCGGACGGGGGCCGGTCCCGCACCGGGCTTTCCGCTCTCGCGGCCCGAGGTGCGCCCGCCGCGCCCGCCCCGCTGTCCGCCGGTCAGTACGTTGACCAGCGTGTTGCCGGCGAGTGGCGCCACCTCGGTGTCGCCTGCGGCGAGCACGGCCTCCAGGAGCTGCTCGGCGCGCTCCGTCTCGCCCTCTGCCGCCAGCAGCCGGGCGAGGCCGACCTGGGCCATCTGCGACACCTGCGGGTCCCGGGAGGTGACGGCGGTCTCCAGCAGCGTCCGGGCCCGCGCCCGGTCGCCGGTGAGCATGAGCACCCCGGCGAGGTCGACCTGGGCCAGCGGGACCACGTCCTCGACGCCGGACGAGGCCGCGGTGTCCAGCAGGGCCGCCGCCTGCTGGAAGTCGCCCTGGTAGAGCCGTATCTCACCGAGCATCAGGGCGGCCCAGGCCGAGCTGTCCCGGTCGCCCGTGGTCTGCGCGACCCGCTGGAACATCCGCTCGGCGGCCTGGGGTTCCTCGCGGACCAGCGCGGCGTACGCGCTGCGGAGCAGTTCCGCGGCCGGGCGGCGCTCGGTGAGGAACTCCCAGGCGAAGGGCGGCACTTCGGCCGAGGGGTCGTGGGAGCGGGTGTCCAGGTACTCGGACAGGTACGGGGAACCGGCGTACGCGGGCAGGTCGTCGGGGCCCGGGACGCGGTGGAGCAGCGCGATGCCGCCGGCGACCGGCTCGCGGGCCCACACCAGGCCGCTCCGGTACAGCGTCTCGTCGGCGTCGAACTGCGGGTGGTGTGCGGTGAGATAGGCGTCGAACAGTTCCAGCAGTACGGTCTCCGGCACCGGTTCCGTCATGCCCATCCGGTGCCAGTCGGTGGCCGCCTTCACCAGAGCCCAGCCCTCGGGACAGCTCTCGGCGCCGTCGTCGAAGCGCTGCTCCAGGGCGGGCGCGGCCACCATGAGCTCGCCGATGCCGCGGGCGGTGAAGTCCTCCCCGGGATACAGCTCCTGGGCGACGGTGGCGTCCTGCGCGCCGAGCCGCGAGGGCAGTTCGACGGTGCGCGCCTTGCCGAGGACGGTACGGGCGACACGGCCGACGTCGTTCTCCATCGCGATCAGCGCGGCCCGCTGCTTGGCCGGGATGGTGGCCACGACGGTGACGGCAGGGTGCTTGCGGGCCAGCCGGTCGAGGATCTGGAGGTCCAGGCCGCCGCCGGGCTGGAGATAGCGGTGCAGGTCGTCCAGCCAGAGCACGCCGCGCTCCTGCCCGGTCGGCAGGCTGAGGCGGCTGAGGTCGTCCAGGACCCGCTGGTCGGTGCCGTCCGGACGCGGCACGATCAGCCGGGCGTCGGGCAGCGTGCGCCGCAGTGCCTCGTAGAGCGAGCGGGACTTGCCGGCCTTGGACCGGCCGGCCAGCACCACGAACCGGGCCTCGCCGAGGGCGGAGTCCAGCTGCTCGTCCTGCGGCTGCCGGGACACGTAGGGCGCGTCGAGGGGCCGGTTGCTGTACTTGGAGCGGGAGACGCCGATGTCGTACGGGTCGGCCTCGTCGACCCGGGGAATCTCACCGTCCGCGGTGAGCGGGATCCACAGCAGGCGCTCCAGTCGGTCCCGCAGCTCGGCGGTGGTGGCGTCCCGTACGTACGGGACGAGCGGGGGCCAGTAACGGGCCATCGTCTCGACCGTGATGGCGTAGGCCGTGCGCCGGTCGACCTTGGCCACGGAGTCGCGGGCGACCAGCATGCCGACCACGCCCTCGACGCTCATGTCCCACACAGGGGAGCCGGAGAAGCCCTGTTCGAGCGCGAATCCGGTCGTCGAGGTCACCACCGCGAGCCACTCCTTGCCCGCCTCGCCGAGGATCTCGCCCTGTGCGGGGACTCCCTGACGGGCATGCTCCTTGGGGTAGCCGTAGGCGCGGAAGCGGTGGTCCCACGAGCCGGACTCGGTGGTGCGCAGCGGGGCGGCCTTGGCACCGGGGGGCGGCGGGGCGCCCAGTTCCAGGACCGCTATGTCACCGGTGTCGGATCCGGTGGGCGGGTGCCAGCCCTCGGGGAGTACGACGGCGGGGATCGGCTCGTGCTCCTGGGCGTGCTGGAACTCGACGTGGACCGGGTCCTGGGGCACCTCCTTGGCCGTGCCCGGCCGGACGACGTGGGCGCAGGTCAGCACGTGCCGCTCCGTGACCAGCAGCCCGGCGCCCACCGGATCGGAGTCCCGGGAGCGGCGGATGCTCACCAGCCAGGGCGGGCGCTCCCGCGTGGCGGACACCGGTTCACTCCCCGGTGGTCAGGGCGGTGGACCGACTCCAGTGGATCTTGACGTTGAAGTGTCCCTCCACGGCCGACTTCGCGATCACCACGCCGCTCTCGGCGTTGAGCTTCATCCCGAACTCGACCTCGAACTCGTCCGGGGCGAGGGCGTGTACGGAGTCGACGACCGAGCGCAGGGCCGGGCGGACCGCGGCCAGCGCGTCCTCCAGGCGCCGGCCGGCCTGGACGACGCCGCTCGGGTCCCGGGCGATCCGCTCGAGTCCCGCGTCGTCCTCGTCCACCTCGACCAGAAGTGACGCCCCGTCAGGACCGTCGAAACGCACCAACTCGGCCATGAGCCCCCCGAACTGTCACCGCCGTACACCGTTCGTGAAGGATAGTGGTGAGAGCGACGGCTGCGGGTGGGTTTGCGGCCATACCGGTCGGATGCAGGTCCGTTGGGGGGACAGCGTGGAGAGCAGCAGGCAAGAGATCCAGGAGATCACGGACGCGCTCGCCGCCACCGACACAAGCGACCAGGAAGCCGCCCTGCGCGCGTTGGGCGCCGCCTTCCGGTGGGCGGCGACCGCGCTGGGCGGGCTGGACGGCGGGGCGGGCGGCAGTCAGGCCCTCGCCGTGCTGTTCGCGCTGGACGACGCGCTGGACGCCGGCCGCGGTCTGGACGACGCGCTGCCCGGGCTGCTGGCGGCGGCCCGGCCCGGGGACCAAGTGGCCGGTGGCACCGAGGAGTTGATGCGGCAGCTCACGCGGACCGCCGACCGGGTGCGCGCCGAGCGGGAGGACCTGGAGAAGCTCGCCGCCGCGGAGGACGCCCTGCGCCGCCGGCTGGAGGAGCACGAGGGGCTGCGCCGGCAGGTCGACGAGCTGCGCCGTCTGGAGCGGCTGGTCGTCGCGCTGGACGCACTGCACGAGCAGCAGCAGGTCATCGGCGAGCGGCTGGCACAGTTGCGGGGGCGGGACGCGGGCGTCGACGAGGCGCTGCGCACCAGCAGTGACGCGCTGGTGCGGCTCACCGAGGACAAGCTCGCGGTGCTGGCACCGCAGACCCGGCAGATCCTGGAGCGGGCCGCGACAGCGCAGAACGCGCTGGCATCCGCGGAGCGCGAGTTGAAGGCCAGCGCGGCCGAACTGGCCACCTACCACGACCGGTTGGAGCAGGTGCAGGCCGAGCGGGGTGCGCAGCTGGCGTCCCTGAGCCGGTACGCGCAGGCCGACCGCCGGCTGGCCCTGGCCCTGCGGGACGCCGCCGGGGCGGCCGGGAGTGCCTCCGCCCACACCTGGGAGGACCAGGTCGCGCTGGATCAGGTGGCGTCCGCCACCGAGACCATCGAGCGCCGGCTGCGGGAGGCGGACGAGGTGCTGGGCAGGGTGCTGCGGGACCGGGAGGACGGGGACACGGACGGGAGGAACGTGGTCCTGCGCACCGGCGGGTGAGCGGAGGCAGAGCCCTCGCTGGGGTCGAGTCCTGCCCCGCCTCTACAGCCGCGAACCCGGCGGGTCCGGCACGTCCTCGGGCTGGAACTCGGCGCCGGTGTCCTCTCCCCGCCCGTACCTCGCGGCCATCCGGCCCTCCATGGCCCCCAGCAGTCCACGCACCGTCCGGGCGTTGCCGAAGGCGGACGGGTCGGTCCGGCGGGTGAACTCGAGCCAGCGCGCGGCCCGTTCGGGGACGCCCTGGCCCAGGGTGTAGCCCTCGGCGGCGGCCATCCGGCGCAGGATCTCGATCAGGTCCCTGAGGGAGTAGTCCGGGAAGGGCACCCGGTCGGTGAAGCGGGACCGCATGCCGGGGTTGAAGTCCAGGAGTTCGTCCATGTCCCTCGGGTAGCCGGCCGCGATCACCACCAGCCGGCCCCGCCAGTGCTCCATCTCCCTGAGCAGGGTGTCGATGGCCTCGGCGCCGAAGCCGCCCAGTCCCTTCGTGTCCCGGACGAGGCTGTAGGCCTCGTCGATGAACAGCACGCCGTCCAGCGCGTCGTGCACGGCCGTGCGGACCAGGGGCGCGGTCTGCCCGATGTAACTGGCGACCAGGTCGGCGCGGGTCGCCTCGACGACATGGCCCTTGCGCAGCAGACCGAGGTCGCGGAAGAGCTTCCCGATCAGGCGGGCCACGGTGGTCTTGCCCGTGCCGGGCGGCCCCGTGAACAGCAGGTGGGGCGGGGCGAGCGTGCCCTTCTTCAGAGCGTGCCGCATCCGCAGCCGGTTGGCGAGGTTCTCCAGCACCTCCCGGACCGGGCCGAGGCCGACGTAGTCGTCGAGTTCGGCGAGCAGGTCGGCGGGGTCGGGCGCGGGCCGGGGCAGATAGGCCCGGTAGGTCTCCGGGATGTCCCCCGGGGTGACCGGTTCCCCGATGTCGCCGCGGACCCGGCGGGCCCACTGCTTGGCGACGGCGTCGGCGAGAGTGCGCATGTCGCGGGCGTTGGCGAAGTCCGCGTTCCTCGTCCGGTACAGCTCGTCGACGATCTCCCGCAGCCGGTCCGCGGCCCCCTCGTCGAGCAGGAGTCCGCGTTCGTCCAGCCGGCGCAGCAGGATCGCCTGGAGGGTGTCGGGGGCGTAGTCGGGGAACTCCAGGACGTTGTCCAGGGGGAAGCGGCTCGTGAGACCGGGGTTGGCGGCCAGGAACTCCTTCATCTTCTCCGGGTATCCGGCGACGATCACGACGAGCCGGCCGCGGTCGTCCTCCATGCGCTTGAGCAGCGTCTGGATCGCCTCGTCGCCGAACCCGTCCCGCTGGTCGCTCAGTCCGTACGCCTCGTCGACGAACAGGACGCCGTCGAGGGCCCGGTCGACCGTCGCGTTGGTCAACTGGGCGGTCTGGCCGATGTATCCGGCCACGAGGTCGCTCATCTGGGCCTCGACGAAGTGACCGCGGCTCAACAGGCCCAGGTCGCGGTACATCTCGCCGACCAGTCTGGCCACCGTTGTCTTTCCCGTGCCCGGGTTGCCGGTGAACACCAGGTGCAGGGCGGGTGGTTCGGCAGCGGCGGCACGGCCGGCGGCCCGCAGCGCCGCGTTCGCCTCGGCCTCGGCCCGCAGCTGCTCGAAGTGGTGCTTGAGCGATTCCAGTCCGGGCATGGACTCCAGCCGTTCCCAGGGGGTACGGCTGTCGGCCGTGACCGTGCCTCCCCACTCCCGTACCGAGTCACGGCTGAGCTCACCGCCCTGGCCTGCCAGGCGTTCGAGCCGGGCCTGCCAGGTGAGAGCCTTGCCGGGGTGGGCGGCCATCGCCTTCACGATCGTGTCGAGTTCGCGCCAGTCGGCGATCCGCAGGCCCTTGCGCAGCCGTACGGAGTGGATGAGCCGTTCCAGTTCGGCGGCCTCGGGCAGGCCGATCCGCAGAGTGCCGCCGCGTCCCGGCGCGGAACGCCGCTCGTCCACGAAGGTCTCCAGCAACGGGTAACTCCCGCGCGTCCGCACGGACTCCGCCACGTCGTCGAGACTCGCCTTGCGGAAGACCAGGATCCACTGGTTGCGGTGGTGGCCGTGGTGGGCCCAGCGCTCCATGGCGCTGGCAAGCTGCCGTGCGGCCGTGTGATGCCGCAGGATCTCCTCGGTGTGCGCGAACACCACGGCCGTACGGTGCTCGGGTTGGCGGAGATAGCCGGCGAGGGTCATCACCCCGAACGGGTCGGCGATGCCGCTCGGCGGCGCGGCCGGTGTGGAGTCGGGGCCCGCGCCCTGTCGCGCGGGCGGCTCCGGCTCGGCGGCACGGCGGGGCGCGAAGTCCCGCATCAGCAAGTCGCCGAGCGGCCCCCTGAGTTGTGCGTGCCGCATGGTGCGCGGGCCGCTCGGTCGTGGCGGTGCGGCGGCGGTGCGGCCGGCCCGGGTCAGGTCGCGGGAGGCGGGGTCCCGGAAGTAGACCGGATGGTCCAGCGAGCTGAAGACGATGCGTTCGAAGCCCTCGGCCCGCAGCAGCCGCCACAGCGCCTGTTCCAGGACGCACACCTGGTAGGCGCTGTCGACGAAGACGTCGCCCACGCCGGGGCCGTAGAGGATCGTGAACGGTTCCCCGCTGTGCAGGGCGGACGGGTCGAGGCGTTCCGTGGCGGGCCCCCGTTCGGACGGTGTCTCCACCGCCGTCGCGGTCATCGCGCGGCCGTCCCCGGCTCCCGCCGCTCGCCGGGCCGCGGTGTGCGGTGCCGGTCGAGGTCGAGCATCGCGGGGTCGAGGGTGCCCGGCTCGCAGTCCGGCGCCGACGTCCGGTGACCGTCGGCCGCCAGCGCCTGCTGGATGGCCTCGGCCCGGCCGCGGAGGTCGGCGTCGGCGGTGACGTCGTGGTCGTAGGACAGCACCCGGACCACGCACTGCTCGGAGTCCCGGTCGGCCTGCGAGATGTCCACCACGATCTCGTTGCCGTTGGCTTCGTTGCGGAGCTTGGCGTAGTAGGCGCCTCGCGGGTCGGCGTCCTGGTACTCGCCGTCGACGAGGTCGTAGTAGGCGTACTCGCTGAGTGTCTGGGCGACCGCGTCGGCCAGGTTGACCCTGATCTGCGAGGCCAGATGGCGCATGCCCGCCCGCTCCACGGTGCCGCCCAGGGTCTGTTCCAGCCGGGTCGACTCCTCGTCGCGCAGACCACGCAGTACGTCTATGTCCGTGCCGTCGTCGCGGGCCCTGGCCAGGGCGTCCACGGTGTCCCGGCGCAGCTCGTCGAACTCGCCGTCCGACCAGTAGACGACGTCGAGTTTGTATCCGGCGAGGGCCTCGCCCTCCGGTCCGATGACGGGCCGCTCCGTGTTGCCCTTGATCAGGTTCTCGACGCGTACCAGGGCGTCGACCGCCTCGGTCTGGGCCGAGCAGCGTTCCAGCTCGCGCTGTTCGACGTCCACCCGCAGATCGCTGAGCGAGTGGAAGGCCTCCTGCACCACGGCGAGGGCGGCGTCGAACCGTCCGTCCGTGACATTGTGCTCTGCCGTGCCGAGCCGTCCGGTGAGCCGGGCCAGCTCTCCTGGCGCGTACCGCTCGTGCGGCAGTGTGTCGGCGATCAGCGCGGTCAGGGTGCGGGCGTCCGCCAGCCAGGCCCGTACGGTCTCCTCGGCGTGCGCCCGGTCGGCCTTCATCACGTCGATCTCCGCGGACAGCTTCGCCATCTCGGCGCGTCGCTCGGCCCGTTCGGCGGCGATCGAGCGCCGGGTCTCCTCCCGCTGCTCGGCCAGTTGCCGCCGGGTGTCCTCCTGGATCCGGCCCGCGGTCTCGTCAAGGGCCCGGTGCAACTGGGCCGCCTGCTCCTGGAGCCTTCGGGTGGTGTCTGCCTCCAACTGGCGGGTGTGGTCGCTGAGTTGACGGACCGCCTCCTCGTGTCGCCGCTGCCGTTGCTGGACGCCGGCGAAGGTGCGGTCGATGTCGGCGCGGGTCTGGGCCCGTACGTCGTCGATCAGCTGGGGGATGTTGCGCTGGACATCCTTCAGCTGCTGGGCCTGCCGCTGGATGCGGTACCACTCCGACTCGTCGACCTGAATGCGCTTCCTACCGCTCATGGTGGTGCTTCCTTCCTGGGGACGTACGGGCGCGGACGGCGTCGACCGCGGTGTCGAAGGCGGCGAGGAGTCCCGTCGGCGGTACGCCGATGAGCAGGACCTCCCGGCCGCTGACCGCGATCTCGGCGGCGCGCGGGCCCTGTCCGAAGTCGTATCCGCGGTCGGCGAGCCGCCTGGTGAGGTGGTGGACGCGCTGGTTGGAGCTGC
This sequence comes from Streptomyces sp. JLBG701, assembly GCF_058544905.1. NCBI lineage: Bacteria > Bacillati > Actinomycetota > Actinomycetes > Kitasatosporales > Streptomycetaceae > Streptomyces > Streptomyces sp. JLBG701. The sequence continues at coordinate 9,852,826 of NZ_CM178588.1, read as the reverse complement.
CGCGCAGACCGCGGCCGTCGTTCAGGGCGGCGACGTAGCGGCCGTCGATCAGTACGTCGACGGCGTCGAGCAGGTCGGGCACGCCGGGCGACGGCGGCCTGGTGCGCAGCTGTTCGAGACGGTGTCCGGTGAAGCAGATGACGGTGACGTCCCGGATCTCGCGGGCGAGCCGGACCACCTCCGCGAGTCCGGCCGCCTGCTGCATGGGTTCACCTCCGGAGAGGGTCAGGCCCGTCACCCGGGGGTCGGCGAGCAACTCCGCTGCCAGCTCGGCGGGTTCGGCCCGGCGGGCCGGGCGGTCGGGGATCCAGTCCGGGGCGATGCAGCCGACGCAGTCGAAGGGGCAGCCCTGCACCCACAGGGCCGAGCGCACTCCGGGGCCGAGGGCCTCGGTGCCGACGTGGGTGGCCGCGACGTTGAGCACGGGGGCGGTCACAGCGGTTGTCCGTTGTGGGCGGCGAAGGCCTGGGCGGCCCGTTGCTCGGGCAGGTAGGTGAACGCGACACCGTTGACGACGACTTGGCTGCCGGGTCCGCAGGTCGCGTCACTCTGCCGGCCGGTGGAACCGTCCGGGGTGTAGCGGATCAGCAGGTCGACACGCGGCCCGCGGTCGGTCGACCGGCGCCGGCCGTGGACCGAGCCGCGGCCGCCGATCCCTTGCGGGCGCAACGCGACCCGGCGTCCGGAGAGGGCGATGCGGTCGGGCAGCTGCCCGCCGAACACCGGGGAGAGCACCAGCTCGCCGCGCAGCCGGGGACGGTGGGTGCGCCGCCACCACAGCCAGACGACCAGGACGACCAGCGCGATGCCGGCGAGGAGGGCGGGCAGGAGGACCGCCGAGCCGACGGTGCCCCGCAGCGGCAACTCGGCCCCGGTGACCTGGACTTGGCGCGGCACCTTCAGCGCGATGTCCGGGGCGAGCGCCCGCTCCCAGTCGGAGCCGACGAGTCCGGCCACCCGCAGACCGGCGTCGGTGTTCTCGGTCCGGCGGTACGGCAGTGGACCGGCCGACAGTTGTCCGCGCAGTCGGACGGGGAACGTCTTGGACTCCCCCGGCTTCAGGGCCAGTTGCGACGGCAGTCCCTCGATGCGCAGGGGCGTGCCGTCGGCCGTGACGTGCAAGTCGGTGATGTTCAGGGGCACATGACGGGTCGCCGACTTGAAGGTGATCTCCGCGGTGGCGGCCCCGTCGGTGACGTCCCGGCGGCCGTCGCCCGCCCAGGACGCGGTGACCCCCTTGCCGATGTCGTCGGCCAGGAGGAGCTTCGCCTTGCGCGCCCGGGCGCCGTCACCGGCCCGGCCCAGATAGTCGCCCAGGTCCTGGATGCTGTCGGGGCGCAGCACGATGGCGTCGTCGACGACTGTCCCGAGGAGCTCGGCGCCGGTCGCGCCGCTGCCCAACGGCAGTGCGTATCCGGCGAGTTCGGTCCGCTCGCCGATGGCCTGGGCCCGCTGACGCAGGTCGGCCCACGGGGCGCCGGTCGACTCGGGATAGGGGGAACCCTCGGGCGGGCTGTGCTGGCCGTCGGTGAGCAGCACGACGGAGGCGATCTCGGCCGCGTCGTCGCGCTCCAGCTCGTCGAGCGCGCTGTCCAGCGCCGCGCCGATGTCGGTCTCGCCGTCCGGGTCGGGAGCCGCGGGCAGCGTGGACATGATGGTGTCGGTGTCACCGGCCGAGCCGATGTAGCGGGGCTCGGGGGTGGAGTCGAAGGTGAGGAGCGCGACGTGGTCCTCGGCCGACAGCCCGTCCAGGAACGGGCGCAGCGTCGAGCGGACGGTGTCGTATCTGCCGTCCTCCGTCATGGAGCCGGAGGTGTCGACGAGGACGACGTAGTCGGCGGGCTGGTCGCTCAGACCGAGGTCCTCGTAGATCTCGGCACGGGAGGGGCTGGTCGCCGCGGACGCCGTGGGCGCGGCGACCGGCGAGAGCGCCAGGAGGGCCGCGGTGGCCACGAGGGCGCAGGCCCGCCCCGTGCGACGCCGGACGGCCGGGGCCTTGTGCGGGGGCTTTTCACCGGGGGCGCTCTGGCCGGCCCCACCAGCGGATCGGTTCACGTACGGGCTCCCTCGATGTCGGTCGGCAGGATGCCGAGCGGGTATTCGCCGGGCGTGCCGGGGCCCAGCGGGTGCAGTACGAGACGGGCGGTGCCGTCCACGGCGATCCGTACGCCCACGTGGAAGCGGGCCCCTTCGGCGGCCGGGGGGAGCGTCAGGGTGCCCACCGGTGCCGTGTGCCGGCCGTCCGCGTCGCGCACCTGGATGCGGACGGGCCGTGCGCTGTCGGTTCCGGCCGGTCCGGTGCGGACCCGGACGCGCTGCCCGTCGGTTTCCGCGAAGACCGGCGGGCCGCCCGGTTCCAGGGCGCCGGCCGGGCTGATCAGGAGTTCCTCTGCGAGGGGCTCGCCGCCCACGGTGCGGTGGGTGCCGACGCACACGGCGTGCGGATAGCGGTCGGCGGGGTCGACCCGCCCGGCGGCGACCAGTGCGGCGCCGAACGCGGCCGCGAGCGCCGGGTCCACTCCGCCGGGCAGTGCGACCGGCACGCCCTGCCGGTCGGTGAGCCGGCGCAGCAGCGGGCCGAACCGCGCCATGCCGCCCACCGCGATCGACGGCGGTGCCGGATGCTCGCCGCGCGTGGCGTCCAGCACCCGGTCGAGCCCGGCGGTGAGCCGCCCCAGCGCCTGCCGCACGGCGCCCACGGTGATGTCCCGCCCGGCCACCTGGTGGACCACGACTTCGTCATACCGTCCCGGATGGCTCGCGCTGCGTCCGAGGGCGAGGTCGAGCCGCTGTACGGCGTCCTCCTGGGCCCTGGCTCCGGCGAGCGACCGCCGCCCCTCCTCGTCGTCGGGCAGGCCCGCACCGGCGAGAAGCGCCGCGTCGAATCCGGCGCCGAATCCTTCGACGGGCGCGTGCCGGGCGGAACCGGTCACCGCCACGGAACCGGGGGCGAGAGCGCACACCGACACCTCGGCGGCCGTGGCACCCAGGTCGCACACCGCGTACCGCGGGGCGGTCGCCATGCCCGCGTGCCGCAACAGCGCCAGAACGGCGTGCGGGGTGCCCAGCGCACGCAGCCGCGGCAGCGGGTCGCTGCCGTGCAGAGCGGTCAGTACGTCCGTCGCCCGACGCGCGTGTGCGGCCCGGTCCTCCTGCGGGACGACCAGCACCACCTGCTCTGGTGTGCCGCAGTGCTCGCGGTAGGCGGCGTACGCGGCCCGCAGCGCGGCACCGTGATGCCCGCCGACGCCACCCGAGGTGGGCAGGCCCTCCCCGGGCACGGAGCCCGGCAGTTCGACGAGGCCCGGTGTCCCGTCCGCGCCGATGCGGGCGATGCGGGTGAAGTGGGCGCCGGCGTCGATGGCGATGGCGGCGGGGGACGTCATCGGTAGCCCTGGAACCAGTCGGGCCGCTTGGGCAGGATGCGCCTCTGCTTCGGCCTCCGCCGCTGCTGTTGCTGCGGCTCCGGGTCCGGCAACGGCGCCTGATGAGCGAGCTGTTGACCAGGGTGGGCCGGCTGCGGCGGCTGCTGGGAGGGCGGTTGGGAGTGGGATGACGGCGACGACCGCTGCGGGGCGGGTTCGGACACACCGCTCAGGGACTCCATGATCCGCTGGTGGTGGGCCAGTTCGCCGAGGCTGAACCGGTGCAGGTCCTCGCACAGTTGCCGGGCCCCCTCGGCGGTCCGTAGCGCCGAGTAGAGCTTCAGGCCCATCCGGGTGTCCACCCGGTCCATTTCGGTGGTGAGGAAGTACGCCCGCCACGGCCCGCCCGCGATCAGCCACGCGGTGATCTCGCCCAGCAGCTGCGGGGTGAACGTACGGGAGGGCGATCCGTCGACGATCACCCTGGCCAGCCGTTCGTAGGACGGAATCTGGGCCAGGGCGTGTTCCCGGAAGTCCCGGACACTGCGCAGCCAGCGCAGGTGTGGACGACGGCCGAGGGTCGTCACCAGGCTTTCGGGCAGGGGCAGGTCGAGCCAGGGGCCGGGGTTCGCGGTGAGGCGTGACTCCAGCAACTCGCTCACTGTGGACTCGATTCCGGGCCGCCTTGCGATCAGCCGGTCCAGCACCTCCCAGGAGTTCGATCGCGCTTCCGTCGCGTCGCCGAGCAGGGCCTCCACCACTGACCGCGCCAGCGCGCCGTCGGTGTCGATCCGACGGATCACGGCGTCCGTGTAGTCGTCCATCGTCCCCAGGCCGGTGATGTGTCGCAGCCGTGGCATCGACCGGGCCGTCCCCGCTCCCTGGGCCCCATTCATCGCGCACAGCAGGTCGGCGTCGGCGGCGGTGGCCGGGGTGACGCCCAGGTCGCCCGGCGGGGCGAGCCGGTCCAGGGCGGGCACCAGCCGTGTCGGTCCGTCCGGGCCGTGCGCCACCTGGCGCAGACGGGACCACATCGGCTCGATCACCGCCGGCCGGCGGGCGTCGGCGGCGATGTCCAGGGCGATGCGCCAGGCGCTGTCGTCGGCGGCGAGGAATTCGGCGGCGTCGTTCTCCGTGGCCCGGCCGGGAGCCGCGACTCCGGTGAGAACGGCGGCGAAGCGCAGCCATCCGGTGATGCCGCCGACGGTGAAGGCGTCCGCTCGCGCGGCCAGCCGGGACAGCGGCGCGAGAGAGCGGGTGCGGTCCTCCAGCCAGGTGGCCAGCCACTTCAGTCCGGCTTCCGGGGTCCGGATGAGGAAGCTGTCCGCCGAGTCCGGCAGTCGGTCGAACACGTCCTCCACCATGTAGACGAGGGACCCCACCCATCGGGCGTTCTGGTGCGGGTCGGACACCAAGGCGGTGAACAACTCGTCGAACACACCGGGATGGTCGGCCTCCGTCGCGTGCATCAGCCACAGATAGCCCGTGGCCCGCTCGAAGGAGGCCTCGGTCGAGCCGTCCGCGGCGACGTCCTCGGCCAGCAACTGCGGAGTGAGACGAGTCCAGTGCTGGCGCAGCACCGCCTGGGCGAGCCCGCCGCCGCTGCCCTGCGCTCGGCGGGCGAGGAAGGGTACGAGCACCGCCAGCCGGTGCTCGCCGAGGGAGTCGATGGGGTGGACGTCCAACACCCGCTGGACGTCGGACAGTTCGCCGCGGCCCTGCCGGATCTCCTCGATCACCGAGTCCAGCAGGTCGGCCTCGCGCAGGGCCCGGACGGCGTCCGCCGGGTTCTGGAGGGGGATGGCCGCGACGGCACCCAGGAGATGCCCGACCAGTTCGGCCGTGGTCCGCCCCTTCGCCTGGAGCCTGAGCAGTTCGCTGAGATAGGTGCGGGCGACGGCGCCCTGCGGCTCCGGAGGGCTGCCCGCCCCCAGCTGGACCTCCACCTGTCCGGTCCGCGCGCCGGACGCGAAGACGAGCCGTAGACCGTGGTCGGCCTGGCCGGTCCAGGTCGCGGCACTCAGCCAGGCACGGCATCCGTACGGCAGCAGCGAGCAGACCGCGTCGAGAACGCGGACCCGCTCGGCGACCTGCGGGAGCGCCTGCCCCGGCCCCGGGACGATCGCCACCTGCCGGTTGTCGAGCAGCAGCGCGGCCACCCGGGCGGCCCACGCGAAACCCAACTCGTCCACCTGGGCGGCGAGTTCGGCGGCCGGCGAGTGCGGTACGGGAAGGGAGGCTCCGATGCCCGTGGGCGGCGGCTGTTCCCGCGGCAGGAGGTGGTCGAGCGACGACCAGGTCAGCCGGGCGGCACCGGCCTGTCCCCAGTCGACCAGGAAAAGCTGCCAGGCATAGCTGGGGGCGCCGGTTCCGTCCCTGCTCCCGTCCCAGGTGGTCTCGACGGTCGCGCAGACGGGGCTCGGGTCGGTGTGGACACTGCCGAGGAAGACACGCCACGGCAGGGCGTCCGCCGGGTCGCGACCGTCGGGGGTCCCGGTGGTGGCGCCCCACAGATAGGGCTTGGCACGGTCCGCCGGCAGGCTGCCGTCCAGCACCTCGTAGCCCATCACCTGCCCGGGATGCTTGCCCAGCACGGCCCAGTCGGCGGTCAACCGACCCGCGCCGAGGCCGTCGTTCACCGTCGCCACCCCTTGCGGCCGCCGCGGTCGGCACGGATGCGGCGCTCCAGGTCGGTCAGCGGCTCCAGCACGTTGATCGGCTCGGGCGAGGTGCAGATCCGGCGCTTTCCGTCGACATACTCCTCGTTGGCGTAATTGCGGTAGTCGAAAACGTGCTGCGGATTCAGCCGAAAACCGATGGCGGACATCGCGTAGTAGGAGATGCGCTCGGGGTGGAAGAAGTTCGCCAGCCCGTCGCGCACCAACCGCGCCGTGGAACCGCGGAAGTCGTCGCACAGCCACTGGAAGTAACGCTCGCTCAGCTGCTCAGGGACACGTGGCAGTTGGGCGCCCACGGAATCCTGGGTGACCCATCCGGCCTCCACGGCGGGCCGGAAGACGTCTGGGTGGTCGAACTTGGCGACGCAGACCGAGACATGGTGCGGCAGTCGGTTCCGGTAGTGTCCGCCGGCGTTCCTGACCCGGGCGCTCAGCTCGTTCAGCGTCGAGTAGAAGAAGGACAGACTCTGGGTCAGCTCCTGGGCGTCGCCGAGCGGGTCGAAGATGTAGATCAGCCCCTGGGACCGGGCGAGTTGGTCGATGATCAGTGCGTGGCTGGGATGATCGCTGCGGAAGATCTCGCCCTGCGCGTCCTGGATCTCCAGGACGAAGCTCGCTTCCCGGGTCCGGTTGCGCATCATTCCGGCCGCCGGTTCCTCGCCCTGGAACGACCAGCTCATGCCCTGGATGCCGACGGTGCCGTCGGGGAACTCCCGGCGAACGGCCAGCAGCGACACGCTCCTGTCGAGGAAGGCGTTGGCCTCCGCGTTCATACCGCTGATCAGCCAGTTGCCCTGCCCGTGCCGCTGGTACTGCATCGCCGCGATGGGCAGGGCGTGCAGATACGTCGTCTTGCCCGAACGCGGCGCGCCCCACAGGCCGATGCGGACACGGTCAGCGGCGGCACCGTCCCCCTGTGCGGCCGTGGGGATCCGCAGCGGAGCGAGGTTGCCGTCCGGCACGGACGGCAGGGGCGGCGGCAGGCTGGGCTGCGGCGGGTACACGGGCGCGGGCAGGGGCATCGGCGCGGGCGGTGGCACGGGCGCCGGTGCCGGATCGCGCACCACGCCGAAGACCCCCCGAGGGGCGGGCTGCTCCGGCGGCGGAGGCGGCTGAACGGGCTCGACGGGCTGGGCAGGCTGGGCCGGGCCCTGGTTGCCGTTCGCGGAGGGGCCACCGGACGGGTCGCCGTCCGGGGTGTTCTTGTTGGGCCGGTAGAAGTCAGCGGACATCGCATTCTCCTCGTACGGGAGCGGAAGCGGAATCAGATCAGGGGGGTGGCGAAGGCCAGCCGGCACGGCGGGCCCTCCAGCCGCCAGGGCGGGGTGAGTTCGGCGGCCACGTCGGCCGCCGAGTCCTTGCCCGGGCGGTAGGAGCCTTCGGCGGACAGCTCGGTCCACGCCTCCTCGGCGTAGTGCCGCGCCGCGAGGCCGGGATGGTCGTACGGGGCCGGTCCGGTCGCGGGATCGGCCCTGGCGGCCACGCGGACACCGGCGGCGCGCAGCCGGTTCAGTTCCATCCGCCAGTCGGCGCCGAGGGGGCAGACCGGGACGATGCCCTGCTGTCGCGGCAGGCCGGGTGGCCGGCGGGCGACGATCACGAGGACGCGCCGGACGGTGTCGGTGCCCGCGCCGGCCGCTCTCGCCAGCGGGACCACCGCCCTGAGCGCGTCCTCCAGCGAGGACGCCAGGTCCTGGGTGCGCCGGGCGGGCGGCCAGGCCGCGAGGGCGTTGAGGGTGGCCGACGCGGGGCCGGCCGCGATCGGCGGCAGCAGCACCATGGGCGGGGACGTGTAGCTGTTCTCGCGGATTCCGTGGTCGTAGTGGCCCACGGCACCGACGCGGAAAGCGGAACCGGAACCGTCCTGCCGGGCCAGTTCGGTGATGACGTCCCGGACGAACGCGAGCCGTTCCTCACTCTCCGCCTGGTCGGCGCCGCTGAGTTCGACGGTGAAGAAGAGTTCCAGCCGGGGCGGGCGGATGATCCGGTGGGGCAGTCGGCCGATCAGGGCCGGCACGTCGACGGCGGCGCGTTTCTTCGGTCCGTACGACGAGTCGGCTGCCGGTGCGACGAGGTCGACCTCGCCGGGCCCGCGCAGGACGTATCTGAGCCGAACCTGTTCGAGCCGGCCGACGGTGACCTCGTGCACGGCCAGGGTCGGGGCACCGCCTCCGTCGGCCGCGGGAGCCCCGGCGAACACCGGCAGCCGCAACGGTTCGCCGGCCTCGACCCCGCCGTGCACCGTGACTTCCGTGGTCGCCGTCTCCCCGTGCCGGAGCCGGGAGCCCGCGGGGAAGAGGACGTGGCTGTGGGTCTGCACCGCGCCGGTCCGGCGGTCGGCGTGGGCCAGCACGAGCGTGTGGTCGGCGAGCAGGGGCGCGGTGCGCACTATTTCCCGTACGGCCTCGGAGGTCGTGCCGTCCGCGGCGACGGCCGTGCCCCGGCCGAGCTCGGCGCGGAGGGGGTACACGCCGCGCACGACGGCTGCGGCACGCTCCAGCAGGACCCAGCCGGCGCGAGGTGTCAGCAGCACGACCGAGTGTTCGTAGGAGGGCGGGATATACGCCTTCAGCCAATGCAGAACGGTGTCGTCGAATTCAGTGCGGGAGACGGGCGGCAGAGTCCCTATGCCCCCGGCGAGTTGAAAGCGACGGATTTCCGCGCGGGTGTCCAGAAGGGGAACCATGGAACGCCATTCGGTGCTTCCCGCATCGGCCTGGTGCGGTATTCCACCGTCCCCCACCGCCACCTTCACCACGTTCACTTCGTCGGGCGTGAATTCGATGAACAATAATTCCTTGATCCGCCGCCCGAACAGCTCGTCGAGAATGCCCCCGTACCGGTCCGGACCCGAGCCGCCGGCCTTTCCCGAGGACTCCGGTGGGCCGGTCGGAACCGTCTCCCCCGGTCTCGGCGGACCACCCCGGATCAAGGCCCCGAGCTGTTCGAGCCCCCCTCCCGCGGCGCCGCCCGGATCCCGGGCCGACAGCGCGACCGCCCTTGCGTCCCAAGCGTGTCCGGCCGCCTGCAGCGCCGCTCGCGCCCGCTGGACGTCCTGCGGGGTCAGCTCCCCGAGGACCGGGTCGTCGTACAGCCGCCACTGGCAGGCCTCACAGAACTCGCCATCCTGGCCAGGAGTTCTGCACACAGGGCATGCCTGATGAATACGGGATCCCCCCACGTTGCAACTCCCCCCGATGCGATCCCCACCCGCGCACGCTCGCCTGCAGCCAGAAGCGCTCGCCCGCGGGTGCAACATGATGACACAACAAGAGGGGACCTGATGAGGTTTATCGGGGAATTCGATAAAGATCGTTCAACCGCTGGGAGAACTTGTGTTCCCATCACGGATGGATGGTGGAAGAAGACACGGGATTCACCGAAACCGCTCGCCGTTCCCGGCCTCTTCTGTTCCAATACACAAGCCGCACGCGGGCGAATCGGAACGCCGATCGTAACCGGCGTGACTGGAGTGGCGAACGGGCCTCTCGGGACTTGGGAGACGCACGCCATGGGTACGAAAAAGGGCCCCGCGGGCTTCTCGCCCGCGAAGGCCCTTCGCACCGTCGGGACGACAGGATTTGAACCTGCGACCCCTTGACCCCCAGTCAAGTGCGCTACCAAGCTGCGCCACGTCCCGGTGCGTTCACCCCGCGGTGACCCGCGTGATCGCGCGAACAGCACTTTACCCCACAACGGTGACTGACCCGCAGGCGGCCCGAAGCGCGCGACAATCGACGTATGGGCAGACCATCGGGAGACACGAGGGGCACGGGAGAGGGCCAGGCCGGCGCGCGGGACCGGGACGGCGAGGGGCGGGCGCGCAGCGCCCGGCCGCGGGACGGACTCGGGCGGCCCCTGCCGTACGACGCGGACGGCGTGGCACGTCAGCCGGAGGGCATCGTGCGCTCCCCGGAGGCATCGGTCGCCGAGGCGCAGGCGCTGCTGGACGAGGGGAAACCGTTCCACGCGCACGAGGTCTTCGAGGACGCCTGGAAGTCGGGCCCCGACGAGGAGCGAGCCCTGTGGCGCGGCCTCGCCCAACTCGCCGTGGGACTCACCCACGCGGCCCGGGGCAATGCCACGGGCGGTGCGAGGCTGCTGCGACGCGGGGCGGGCGGAGTCGAGGAGTGGGCGACGCTGGGCGAGCGGCAGCACCCGTACGGCATGGATGTCGCCGGTGTCGTCACCTGGGCAAAGGACCTCGCGGAAGTAGTGGAGAGGGATGCCGGGACGGTCGTAGACGCAAGGGAACGGGCACCCCGGTTGCGAGGTTCGCAGGCGCAGTAGACGGGACTTGTGAATGCGGGTGTGGTGCAGCGCCCCGCAAGGGGCGCGGGGAGCTGCGCGACCAGCCCCCACCGGCCCGAGGCCGAACGACCCGCATGTCCAGCGGAGGGTGGCGTACGGCAGACTCGGGGACGTGCGAAAGATTCATGTCATCGGTATCGGCGCGGGCGACCCCGACCAGCTCACCCTCCAGGCGGTCGGCGCTCTGAAGAGCACAGACGTGTTCTTCATCCTCGACAAGGGCGAGACGAAAGCCGACCTCGTGCGGCTGCGCCGGGACATGCTCGACGCGCACATACCGCAGGGCACGTACCGCCTGGTCGAGGCCCGCGATCCGGATCGGGACCGGCGTGCGGGCGGGGCCGCCTACTCCCCCGCCGTGGGTGACTGGCGCAGTGCCCGCGCGGACATCTACGAGCGGCTGATCACCGATGAGTTGAGCGAGGACGAGAGCGGCGCGTTCCTCGTGTGGGGCGACCCTTCGCTGTACGACAGCACGCTCGGCATCCTGGAGGAAATCCTCGACCGAGGCGCCGTGGACTTCGAGTACGACGTCGTGCCGGGCATCAGCAGCGTCTCGGCTCTGGTCGCCCGGCACCGCACCGGCCTCAACCGGGTCGCCCGCCCGGTCCAGATCACCACGGGCCGACGGCTCGCGGAGGGTTTCCCGGAGGGCGTGGACGACGTGGTCGTGATGCTCGACGCGCATCAGACCTTCCGGCAGTACGCCGACCAGGACATCGACATCTACTGGGGCGCCTATATAGGCACCCCGGACGAGATCCTCGCCTCCGGCCCGATCGCCGAGGCCGCTCCCCGTATCGAGCGGCTGCGTGCGGAAGCCCGCGAGCGCAAGGGCTGGATCATGGACACGTATCTGCTGCGCAGGCACCCGAAGAAGCAGTAGAGGGGAGCAGTGGGGAGCCGCCGGCCGGGCGGCACCCGGGCGGACCGTCCCGGCATGCGGGTGAAACCCGCCGGTGTGATGGTGACCTCGTGACAGTCGCTGAGGAAACCGCACTTCCCGCAGCCGCACAGCCGCCCGTCCTGGACGCGCGCCGCCGCAACGTCGTCTTCGTGACGATCATGCTGGGAATGCTGCTGGCGGCCCTCGACCAGACGATCGTGGGCACGGCCCTGCCGACGATCGTGTCGGACCTCGGCGGTGCCGAGCACATGTCCTGGGTGGTCACCTCGTATCTGCTCGCCGAGACCGTGGCGACCGTCCTGGTCGGCAAGTTCGGCGACATGTTCGGCCGCAAAGTGGTCTTCCAGGTCTCGGCCATCGTGTTCATCACCGGCTCGTTCCTGTGCGGCCTCGCGGGCAACATGACGCTGCTCATCCTCTGGCGGGCGGTGCAGGGCGTCGGCGCGGGCGGCCTGATGGTGACGGCGATGGCCCTCATCGCCGACGTCATCCCGCTGCGGGAGCGAGGCAAGTACCAGGGCGCGATCGGCGCGGTGTTCGGCGTGGCGACGGTCATCGGCCCGCTGCTCGGCGGGCTGTTCACCGACCATCTGACCTGGCGCTGGGCGTTCTACGTCAACGTCCCGATCGCGATCGTGGTCGTCATCGCGGCCGCCCGCACCATCCCTGTGGTCAAGTCGGCCTCCCGGCCCGTGATCGACTACCTGGGTATCGCGATGGTCGCGATCGGCGCCAGCGCGCTGATCCTGGCGACGAGTTGGGGCGGCAACGAGTACGCGTGGGGTTCGGGCGTCATCATCGGCCTGTTCGTGGGCGGAGTGATCGCGCTCGGCCTGTTCTGCTGGGCCGAGACACGCGCCCGGGAACCGATGCTGCCGATGCGGCTGTTCGCCAACCCGGTCTTCACGGTCTGCTCGATCCTCAGCTTCATCGTCGGTTTCGCGATGCTCGGCGCGATGACGTATCTGCCGACCTATCTGCAGTACGTCGACGGCGACTCGGCCACGGTGTCCGGTGTACGGACGCTGCCGATGGTGCTCGGGCTGCTCATCGCGTCCATCTTCAGCGGCAACGTGGTCAGCAAGACGGGGCAGTACCGGTTCTTCCCGATCGTCGGCTCCCTGGTGATGGGGGTCGGGCTGTATCTGATGTCGCTCATGGGCCCGGACAGCGGTGCCTGGCTCGAATCGCTGTACATGTTCGTGCTGGGTACCGGTATCGGCCTGTGCATGCAGGTCCTGACGATCGCCGTGCAGAACACCGTCGAGTACGCCGACCTCGGCACCGCGACCTCCGGCGTCACCTTCTTCCGTACGCTGGGCAGCTCCTTCGGCACCGCGGTCTTCGGCACGATCTACACCAACGCCCTCAACAACAACCTCGGCGACGGGATCGCGGCCGCCGCGCAGACGAGCGGCACGGACCCGGCGATCATCACCAAGGCCGCGACCAGCCCGGAAGGCCTGCACAAACTGCCGGCTGAGACGGCGGCTCCGATCATCAACGCCTACGCCGACACGATCCAGACCGTCTTCCTGTGGTGCGTGCCGGTCGCGGCGATCGGCTTCGTGGTCGCCCTGTTCCTCAAGCAGGTGCAGCTGCGCGACAGCGCGCGGATGGGCTCCACCGACATGGGCGAGGGGTTCGCGCAACCGGCCGGCGCGACGTCCCAGCGGGTGCTCGAAGCCTCCGTCGGGAAGATCATCGGCAGTACCGACCTGGACACCGGCCGGCGGATCGTCGAGAGCTCCGACACGCGGCTCGACGTGGCCGGCGCATGGGCCGTGATGCAGGTCGAGCTGATGACCAAGCTGGTCGGCCATGCCAGCCTCGGCATGATCTCCGCCCGCCGGCACCTGCCTCCCGAGGTGCTCCTGCCGGTCTTCGACCGCATGGTCGAGGAGGGCTATCTGACCCGCGCCGGCTCGTTCCTCTCCCACACCGAGGCCGGAGAACGCGAGGCCCAGGTGATCGGCACGGCATGGGGCGCCTGGCTGGAGGACCAGGTCCAGCAGGACATCGGCCGCCCGGCGGGCGAGGACCTGCGCGCCGCGGTGCACACGATCGCCAAACGCCTCCTGGTCGAGGACCTGAGCACCGGCCTGCCGCACAAGCCGGCCGAGCTGGCCTCCAGCGGCGCGCACCAACCCGTCACAGCGGGCTGAGCCCGAGTCGCTCGACCGCGCCCGCCACGTCGGGCACCACGGTCACGTCCTTCGGCAACGCCGGCCGACGTACGACCACGACCGGGAGGGCGAGTTGGCGTGCGGCCGTGAGTTTGGCGGCTGTTGCCTCGCCGCCGCTGTCCTTCGTGACCAGGACGTCGATGCGGTGCTCGCGCAGGAGGTGTGACTCGTCGGCCACGGTGAAGGGGCCGCGTGCCAGGATCAGTTGCGTGTGCGGTGGCATCGGTGGCTCGGGGGGTTCCACCGAACGTACGACGAAGTGCGGTTCCGTCAGGTGGGCGAATTCTGCCAGGCCCAGGCGTCCCGTCGTCAGGAAGATCCGGTGGCCCAGTCGCGGGAGCAGGTCCGCGGCCGCACTCAGTGACGTGACCATGTGCCACCGGTCCTCGGGGCCCGGCCGCCAGCCCGGGCGGCGCAGTACCACCAGCGGTACGCCGGTCGCCGCCGCTGCCCGTGCCGCGTTCGCGGTGATGGTCTCGGCGAAGGGGTGGGTGGCGTCGACGACGGCGTCCACCTGGTGCTCGCGCAGCCAGTCGGCCAGTCCCTCCGCCCCGCCGAAGCCGCCGATCCGTACGTCCCCGGCCTGCGCCCCCGGACGGGACACCCGCCCCGCCAGCGACGTGGTCACCCGGACGTCGGGGCGCGCGTCAAGTGCGGCGGCCAGTCGGCGTGCCTCGGTGGTGCCGCCGAGGACCAGGACGTGCGGGGACATGGCGTCGAGGGTACGGGCCCCCTCGGGGAGCGGTTCGGCGGGTGGAACACCGATTTCGCGGCGGCGGATGGCTATCGTCCCTGCATGGATTCAGTGCGCGCCGTCCTCATCGACATCGACGGGGTCCTCACCGTGTCGTGGCAACCGCTGCCGGGGGCGGTGGAGGCGCTCCGGGAGATCCGTGGCTCCGGGCTCTCCGTCGCGCTCCTCACCAACACGACCTCCCGTACGCGTGCCTCGATCGCCGAGGCCCTGGGAGACGCCGGGTTCCCCGTGGCCGGCGAGGACATCCTCACCGCGCCCGCCGTCACCGCCGCACACCTCGCCGACCGGCTGCCCGGCGCCCGCTGCACCCTCCTGAACAGCGGCGACATCCGGGACGATCTGAGCGGGGTGACCCTCCTCGACGACGACACCGAGGACGTCCCGGACGTCGTCATCGTCGGCGGGGCCGGTCCCGAGTTCGACTACGCCGCTCTGAACCGCGCCTTCGGGCACCTCCAGCGGGGCGCCCGGCTGGTCGCCATGCACCGCAATCTGTACTGGCGGACGGAGCGCGGGCTGCAGCTCGACGCCGGGGCCTTCCTGGCGGGGCTGGAGGCGGCCGCCCGCACCGAGGCCGAGGTGACCGGCAAACCCTCCCCCGCCTTCTTCGAGGCCGCGCTCGCCCATCTCGGGGTCGGCCCGGACCAGGCGCTGATGGTCGGCGACGACATCGAGTCGGACGTACTGGCCGCGCAGCGCACGGGCATCGCGGGCGTCCTCGTCAGGACGGGCAAGTACCTCCCGGAGACCCACCGGTCCGCGAGCGGAAAGCCCGACCACGTCATCGACTCCTTCGCGGATCTCCCATCCCTCCTTCAGTCCCTCCTTCAGCGCAACAGCAGCTGAACCCCGCCGACGACCGTCGCCACGATCACCAGCTGCTCGAACAGCCGCTGGTTGATCCGGTTCACCGCCCACTTGCCGAGGAACGCCCCCGGTACGACGAACACGGCGAGCGCGGCGTCCAGGAGCAACGAGTCGCCGTCGATCAGGCCGAGCCCGGCACTGAACGGCACCTTCGAGACGTTCACGATCAGGAAGAAGAAGGCCGACGTCCCCAGGAACCCCAGCTTCCGGAAGCCCGCGGACAGGAGGTACATCGACATCACCGGGCCGCCCGCGTTGGCGACCATGGTGGTGAAGCCGCCGAGGACACCGTAGGAACGGGCCTTGATGCGGCCGGGCCGGGTGGAGACCGAGTCCGGCTCCTCGTCCGTGTCGGCCTTGCGGCGCCGCCACACCGTCACCCCGGCCATCAGCAGCAGGATCGCGCCGATAGAGGTCCGTACGATCTCGTCGCCCGCCCAGACCAGGAACAGAGTGCCGAGGACCACGCCCGCCGCGACCGCCGGGAACAGTCGCCACAGCGTGGGCCAGTGGGCGTGCCGTCGGTAGGTGAGGACGGCGAGCACGTCCCCGGCGATCAGGATCGGCAGCAGTACACCGGTGGAGGCGCGGGCGGGCAGTACGGCCGCGAAGATCGCCAGACTGACCGTGTTGGCCCCGCTCACGGCCGTCTTCGAGAAGCCGACGAGCAGGGCCGCGAAGGCGAGTGCGGCGAACTCCCAACCGGTGATGTGCCAGATAGTCATCGTGTCCATGCGGATCCCGATGCTATGCGCATGTATCTGGCGGCGTAAGGAGCGTCTCGATAGGTGGCCGGTGACTCGGTGATGCTGGCGTCCGGAGCTCGCGGTGGACGAACGTCCGGAGGGCGAGGGGCCGGTGTCGCTCTACGGCGCCGTCGGGTTCAAGGGCTGACGACCACAGCACTCACCCCAACAGCCATCCTCCGTCCACGTTCAGGTCGACCGCGTTGACCGAGCCGTTGCGCAGCAGGAAGTCCACGGCGTCCACCACGTCCGCCATCGTGGCGAGCCGTCCGGTGGGCGTCTTGGTGCGCAGGGTCGCCAGCACCTGTTCCGGCTTGGCCAGCCAGTACGGGCTGTCGCCGACGACGCCCGGATGGATGGCGTTGACGCGGACGGGCGCGAGTTCGACGGCGAGGGTGTGGACCAGGCCGGACATCCCCGCGTTGACGGTCGCCACCGTCGTCGCGCCCGGATAGGGCCGTTCCTTGGCCTGCCCGCCGAACAGGACGATCGCGCTGCCGTTGTGCAGCCGTGGGCGCAGCGTGTGCACGACCTCGGTGTAGCCGACGAGTTTGAGCGTGACGAGGTGCAGGGCGGCGTCGATGTCGTACGAGGTCACGTGGTTGTCGTCGCGGGAGACTCCCGCGAGCACCAGATGGTCGACGCGTCCCAGGTCGGCCAGCGCACCGGCGATCTCCAGTGGCCGGGCCAGGTCGACGCCGAGGCCCCGGGCGCCGATCTCCTTGGCCAGTGTGTCGGCGCGATGGGCGTCCCGGCCCGTGATGACGACGTCGTCCCCGCGTTCCGCGCGGGTGCGGGCGAACTCGCGGCCGATCCCGGAGGTACCGCCGATGACGACAACGCTGCTCATCTCTGATCCTCCAGTGCCTCGCGCAGGTACTCCCAGTCCCTGGTGAACCGGTAGGAGTGGCGCGGCGGCGGCTGCGGTGCCTGTGTCTCCAGCCAACGCAGCGGCCCCTCACCGGCGTTGGTGAAGCCGTGCACACAACCGGCGCCCGCCCAGGCGACGTCACCCGGGCCCAGCCGGTAACTCGCCCCGTCGAAGGTCGCGTCGACGGTGCCTTCGAGGAACAGGTACGTCTCCTCGAAGGGGTGATCGTGTGTGCCCGCGATGCCGTCGGGCGCGTACTGGACCATGAACATCGTCGAGGCGACGGCGCCCAGGTCGCTGTCGACCATCATCTTCACGGTGATGCCGCTGTAGACGAGCAGCGCGGTCCGCATGCTCGCCGACACCGCGAGCAGGTCCTGGGACTGCTTGCCGGCGTCCATCTGGGCGGGCTCGAAGTGGCCGAAGGACCGGGTGCGCGGGTCGCGGACGTCGATGCGGACGGGGTCGCGCGCGGGCAGCGCGGGTACGGCGTGGGTGTCGTGGCGGTAGCGGGCCCGTGGCACGGGGGCGAGCAGGTCGGCCCAGCGGGCGCCGGTGTCCCCGGCGCCGCGCCAGGCGTGCGGGACGCCGGCCGGGAGGAGGCCGTAGTCGCCCTCCTCCAGCAGGTACGACCCTTCGGCCACGTCGAGGATCACGGTCCCGTCGAGCAGGTGGAAGCTCTCCTCGTACGAGTGCACATGTGGCCCGACCACACCATCCGGGCGCAGTTCACAGATGCCGAATCCGGTGTGCACGCTCCCGTCGGCCTCGCCGACCAGTTCCCGCCGCCGGTGGCCGTGGGCGTCGTACGGCGGCTCGGGCACGTCGGCGGCCCGGCGCACCAGGTGGTGGGTCATGACGAGGCCTTCGGTGTCCTCGCCGCCTTGGCGGCCAGGAGGCGGTCGCGTGACTCCTCGACCAGGTGGCGGGCCCGGCCGGTGTCGGCGAGGAGCTTCCCGTCCCGCTTGCGGATCACTCCGTCGACGATGACGGTCTCCACGTTGGACACGTCCGCGCACAGCGTCACCGCGGCGGCCGCGTCGTGGACGGGCGCGATGTTCAGCGCGGTGGCGTCGATGGCGACGATGTCGGCGCGCTTGCCGGGGGTCAGGGAACCGGTGCGGTGTTCCAGTCCCGCGACATGCGCGCCGTTGACGGTGGCGATCCCCAGCATCTGACGTGCCGTCAACATCGTTTCGGGTACCGGCAGATTGGCCTGCCAGCAGTCGGCGTTGACGCGGGCGCGTTCGGCGCCGAAGGCCGCGCGGATCTGGGTGAACATGTCGCCGGGGACGGTGGTGACGACGTCGATGCTCAGCGACGGCCGCAGCCCGTGCTCGATCGCCTTCATCACGGGCGGCCAGCCGTGCCCCATCTGCGTCTCGACCTGCGGGGCGATGGACACCGTGCCGCCGCTGTCGGCGACCAGCCGCCACTCCTCCTCGCTGAAGTAGCAGCAGTGGATGTAGGTGGTGTCCGGCCCGAGGAGGCCCAGGTCATGGAGCTGTTTCACCATGCCGAAGCGGCCGGCGAGCCTGCCCATGGCCACATGCACGGTGATCGGGATGTCCAGCTCGCGCGCGAGTGCCCACTCGGCGGTGACGACGTCATTGACGCAGAAGCCGGGGCCGC
The DNA here is from genome assembly GCF_058544905.1 of Streptomyces sp. JLBG701. Classification (NCBI taxonomy): domain Bacteria; kingdom Bacillati; phylum Actinomycetota; class Actinomycetes; order Kitasatosporales; family Streptomycetaceae; genus Streptomyces; species Streptomyces sp. JLBG701. The sequence continues at coordinate 9,834,506 of NZ_CM178588.1, read as the reverse complement.
GCGTGGCCAGCCCCATGGTCAACAGCCCGCTGTCGGAGGCGAAGTGGCGGTCGCGGATCCGTCGTACGTCGTCCCCCGGGATCGCGATCTTGCTCTCGAACCAGTAGTCCGCGAGGGAGGTGTTGGCGCTGCCGTACGCGTACTGCGCCCGGATGCCGGTCTCCGTCAGCGCCTGGATCGCCGCGTCCGGGTGCTCGGGTGTGTTGTTGATGTGCGACCAGTCGACGAGTGTGGTGATCCCGGCGTTGAGGCATTCGAGGGTGCCGGCGAGGTTGGCCGCGTACACGTCCTCGGGAGTGTAGAGGGGGGCGAAGGTGTCGAGGATGTCGACGAAGTAGTCGTCGAGGGTGGCGTCGGGGGCGGTACCCCGGATGGATGCCTCCCAGGTGTGGCGGTGGGTGTCGACGAAGCCGGGGATGACGATCCGGCCGGTCATGTCGAGCACTTCGGCGTCCGCGTCGATCTCGCGCCGCACCGCCACGATGCTGCCGTCCTCGATGAGGACATCACCCTGGGGCAGGTCCCCGATATCGGGGTCCATCGAGATCACGTGTCCGGCGCGTAGGAGTATCCGATCGGTCATCGCCCTGCCTCCCTTGGGGTGTTCTCCCCGTTCCTACGGGTGTTGAGGTGGGACTGTGCCTCGCGCCTGGTGTTCAGCTCACCGCCCACCGTCCAGTACTTGCGGCCCGCCACGAGCAGCTCCTCCGCCGGGAACTTGGTGATGACCTCGCAGCCGTCCGCGGTCACGACGAGCTCCTCCTCGATGCGGGCCGCGGACCAGCCGTCGGCGGCCGGCCAGTATGTCTCCAGGGCGAACACCATGCCCTCTTCGAGGACTTCGGGGTGGTCGAGGGAGACCAGGCGGCTGAAGACGGGCTTCTCCCAGATGGACAGGCCGACGCCGTGGCCGTACTGGAGCGCGAAGGCGGCCGTCTCGTCGGCGAAGCCGAACTCCTCGGCGCGCGGCCAGACTTGGACGATGTCGGCGGTGGTCGCGCCGGGTCGCACGAGCGCGATGGCCTCGTCCATGTACTCGCGGCAGCGCACATACGCGTCGCGCTGGGCGCTTGAGGCGCTGCCGACGGCGAAGGTGCGGTAGTAGCAGGTGCGGTAGCCGAGGTGGCTGTGCAGGATGTCGAAGAAGGCGGGGTCGCCGGGGCGGATGAGGCGGTCGCTGTAGACGTGCGGGTGGGGTGAACAGCGTTCGCCGGAGATGGCGTTGACGCCTTCGACGTACTCGCTGCCGAGGTCGTAGAGGACCTTGCTGACCAGACCGACGCACTCGTTCTCGCGCACGCCGGGGCGCAGATAGCCGTACAGCTCCTCGTACGCGGCGTCGACCATCGCGCAGGCCTGGGTGAGCAGGGAGATCTCGTCGCGCGTCTTGGTGCGGCGGGCCTCCAGGAAGACCTGCTGGCCGTCGACGACGTCGATGCCCTCGGCGCGCAGGGCGGCGAGGACGGGCATCTCGGCGACGTCGATGCCCAAGGGCTCGCCCGCCAGGCCGTGTTCGCGTAGTTCGGCGGCGATCTTCCGAGCGACATCCTCGGCGATTCCCGCGTCCGGGTGGAAGGCGCCGCGCAGCGTGGAGATGCCGGCGCGGGCGCCGGTGGGCGGGCCGTCCTTGCCGTCGCTGTAGTCCAGCCAGGGGTTGTACAGCTGGTGGTGGCGGGCCGCGGAGCCGAAGTCCCAGACGACGGGTTCGCCGCCACGCACCAGCAGGGCGAAGCGGATCAGCTTGTCCATCGCCCAGGTGCCGATGTGTGTGGCCGTCATATAGCGGATGTTGGCGAAGTCGAAGCTGAGCACGGCGCCCAGCGAGGAGCCGTTCAGGGTCTCGTGCAGTCGGGCCAGCCGCTGCCTGCGCAGCCGGTCCAGGTCGATGCGCTCTTCCCAGTCGACGGCGTTGGGTCCGAATGTGCGGATCGCCATGGCGACCACCCCCACTTCGGAGTGAACGGCTGTCCGACGGGAGCGTCAAGTGCTACTGAACACTCTGGCTGAACACGAACCACACACCCACCGCCGGCTCTTCTCCATCATTGCGGTACCGGTGCGGGGTCGTCGACTCGAAGCACACGGCGTCGCCGGGACGCAGCGTGTACTCGTCGAAGCCGAGCGTGAGCACCAGCACACCCGAGGTCAGATAGCCGTATTCCGTGCCCGCGTGCCGCATCAGGCCGCCGGAGCCGGAGGAGGAACCGCCGGGCCGGTACGTCACGAGCAGGAAGTCGACATCCATGCCGGGCACGTGCCCGAGCCGCTCCCACACGACGCCGGAGTCCAGCTCCAGTACCTCCCGCTCACCAGGTGTGATCAGCGGTCCGATGCGTCGGGCGGGGTCGGCGGCGAAGGCGGCGAGGGCATGCAGGACGGTGGCACCGCCCATCGCCGCGGCGGGCTCCCGCGCCTCGAAAAGCGACTCGACGGAGATACCCAGCTCCGTCGTGATCGCGTACAGCGTGCTGACCGACGGCTGGCTCTTGCCGGTCTCGATCTGGGAGACCAGGCTCGCGGAGACACCGACCGCGCGGGCCAGGGCGCGCAGGCTCGTCCCGCGGTCCAGTCGCGCCTGCCGGATCCGTGCGCCGACCGGCGGCACATCGGCAGCTGCCACGAGCGGCTCCTTTCCCGGGCGGGTCTGTGCAGCCACATTGAACAGCCGCGGTCGGCCAGGGCGCCAGAGCAGGGGCTGCGCGAGTGGCAAGTGCCTGGTGGGCATGTGTCGTCAGGGCTTCCCCAGTGGAAAGGCCGCCCGGACCTCCCAGCCCGTCCCTTCGCGCGGCCCCGCGTGCAATTCGCCGCCCAGCGTGGTCACCCGCTCCGTCAGGCCGACGAGTCCGAAGCCGCCCCCGTGCGCCGCCGCCGGGAGCTGGGTGCCGCCGCGTCCGTCGTCCGTCACCGCGACCTCCAGGCGCCGGCCGGCGAGCCGCAGGCCGACGGTGATCTCGGTGGCGTCGGCCGCGTGCCGCCGTACGTTGGTCAGCGCCTCCTGGACCACCCGGAAGGCGGCGGCCTGTACCTCGTGCGGGAGGTCGGCGGGCAGTGCGGGGTCGCGGCGCAGGGTGACCTTCTGGACGGGGCTCGCGAAGCCGTCGGCGAGTTCCGCGATGGCGGCCAGGTCGCCGACGGGACGGCGGTCGGCGGCTTCGGGGCCGCTGTCGCGCAGCACGCCGACCGTGCGGCGCATGGAGGCCAGGGCTTCGGTGGCGGCGCGTTCGATGCCCGCCAGGACCGGGTCGAGGTCCTCGGGCGGTGTGGTCCGCGCCGTCGTCATCATGCGGGCCACCTGGGTCTGGACCAGGATGCCGGTGACGTGGTGGGCGACGAAGTCGTGCAGGTCGGCGGCGATGGCCAGGCGTTCGGACCGGCGCGTCTCGGCGACGGCGACGCTACGGCGGTAGTCCAGATTGCGCAGGTAGGCGGCGAGGCCGGCGGAGAGGCCGATGAGGGCCAGGCCCACCACCATGTAGCCCTCCATGTCGCCCGGGGTCTCCCGGAGGGCGCGCACCGGCAGGAGGAGAACGGCCGCGCCATTCAGGACGCCGCACACCGCGGCCCAGGGGGTGGGGCAGTGCCGTACCGCGATGAACAGCAGGCACAGCAGGATCAGCGTCTCGCCCGGGCCGAACAGGACCTGCTCGCCGGACAGGGCCGAGCCCGCCGTGTAGAACGCGGAGGCCAGCGCGGGCGCGGCGGTGCGCACCTGCGGGGTGAGCCACCGCGGACGGCGCTCGGCCGGCCACAGCACGGCCGCGAGGCCGAGGAACAGCACCGCGGCCGACGGCCAGGGGGTGAGACCGGTGGAGCCCGCCGCGAGCACGTCGACGACCGACGCCACGAGCAGGACGCCGACCCCGAAGCCCCGTGCGCAGCCCCGGGCGGAAACAGAGATCATGCCGGTAACCGTAGGCGAGGCGGTCGGCGGCGGGATCGGCCGAAAGGTCGAGGGGCCGCCGTCCCAACCCTGACCTAACGGCCGAGGCGCACGCCCGTACCCACGGGCGAGGGTGGAGCCACTTCCTCCCCTCGACCTTCAGGAGTACGTGATGCAGCGCAAGTTCCTCATCGGCGTCATCGGCGGTGCGACCGCGGCGTTGGCCGTCGGCGGCGTCGGCACCTCTCTGCTCGCGACCACCGAGTCGACCAGCCGGCTGGACTCGTACAGCACGGTGACGGTGGACGGCCACCGGGCGCTGGCCGCGAACATCGTCGCGGGCCGAACCGAGAGCAAGTACCACCCCCTGCCCTGGGTCGGGACGAAGGTCTCCGACGTGTCCTGCCCGACCGGCCTCAAGGCGGTCGCCGGGGCCACCGTCACCTGCACCGGCAAGAAGGGCGACGGCAAGACCGTCGACATCCCCGTGTCCGTGGTCAAGGCCTCGGCCGACTCCGTGACCTGGAAGTTCGAGCGCTGAGCCGGATCGGGGACCACGACATGAGCATTGTGCTGGCCGGTCACGGCCTCATCAAGAAGTACGGCTCCACGACGGCCCTGGCGGGTGTGGACGTGGAGGTCGGCGAGCGCGACTCGCTCGCGATCATGGGCCCGTCGGGGTCGGGCAAGTCCACGCTTCTGCACACCCTGGCCGGGATCGTCCGCCCGGACGGCGGTCAGGTGGTCCTGCGCGGCGAGCGCATGGACAAGCTGGGCGAGAACCGGCTGAGCGCGCTGCGCCGCAAGCGGTTCGGGTTCGTCTTCCAGTTCGGCCAGCTGCTGCCGGAGCTGCCCGCCGAGGAGAACGTTGCCCTTCCGCTGATGCTGGAGGGCATGCCCCGCAAGCAGGCGGTCGCCCGGGCCCGCCGCTGGTTCGCGCCGCTCGGACTCGACGGACTCGAGGGACGTCGCCCCGGTCAGCTGTCCGGCGGTCAGGCCCAGCGGGTCGCCATCGCCCGCGCCCTCGTCGTCGAACCGGACGTGGTCTTCGCCGACGAGCCGACCGGCGCCCTCGACCAGGTCACCAGCGAGGAGGTCGTCCGACTGCTCACCTCGGTCACCCGCGAGCAGGGCGCCTGTCTCGTTATGGTCAGCCACGACGCGGATGTCGCAGCCCACTGCGACCGGGTCCTGCAGGTGCGGGACGGCCGGATCAGCAGCCACAGCCAGTTCACGGTCGCCTGACCACTCGCGCCTCCCGGAGACCCCTATGCGTTCCCCCGTCCTGCCCCTGACCTGGCATCTCGCCAAGTCGTCCGGCCGTCGCGGCCTGCAGAGCCAGCTGCTCGCCATCGGCGCCGCAGCCGTCGGCTCACTCGTCCTCCTCGTCCTGCTCGCCGCCTACCTCGGCGCCGGCGCCCGCGCCGACCGCACCGCCTGGCGCACCCCCGAGGCCGACCGGCACGGCACCGCCGTACAGGCCCTCGCGACGACGTACGTCCGCGACGCCCCTGTCACCGTCGTGTCGCTGGCCCAGCTGCCCGACCGCGCCGCGACCCCCGCACCGCCCGGCCTGAGCGCCTTCCCGATGAAGGGCGAGGTGTACGTCTCCCCCGCCCTCGCCGAGCTGCTGCACAAGCTGCCCGCGAGCCAACTGGCCGACCGTTTCCCGAAGGTGGCGTCCTACGGCACGATCGGCGCGGCCGGTCTCGCCTCGCCGGACGAGCTCGTGGCCGTAGTGGGACGGGCGCCCACCGACCCCGCGGTGTCCACGGCGGCCGCGGGCGGCGGTCTGTACGACGCGGGACAGACCGGGCGCGCCGTGGTCTCCGGGTTCGCGGGTTCGCAGCGGAGCCTGTTCACGGGCAGCGACCAGAGCACGGTGCTGTTGGGCGTGGGTCTGCTGGTCGTCCCCGTGATCGTGCTGGCCGCGGCGGCCGGACGGCTCGGTGCCGCCCGGCGCGAACAACGGCTCGCCGCGCTGCGGTTGGCGGGGGCGACCCCTCGGCAGATCCTGGCGATGACCGGCGTGGAGGCGGCCGGGGTCGGCGCGGCCGGTGCCCTGGCGGGGGCGGTGGCGTACGGCGCGCTGCTGCCCGCCCTCGCCGAGGTCCCGTACGGCATCGGGTCCTGGTACACCGGGCAGCTGTGGGTGGGCGTGCCGTGGGTGGCGGCTGTCGTGATCGCCGTGGCCGGGCTCATCGCGGTGAGCGCGATGTCGATGCTGCGCCAGGTCGCGAAGTCTCCGCTGGGCGTGGCCCAGGAGGCGAATCCGCGCCGCACGCGTCTGATCCGGCTCCTGCTGTTCGTGGCGGCCCTGGTCTACATCCGCGAGAGCATGCACGGCGGCACCCTGGACAACGGGCGGGTGGTCGTCCTGATGCTGCTGTTCTACGCCGCGTTCTGGATGCTCGGCCCGTGGGTGGTGGACCGGCTGGGGCGGATCGCCGGCCGCTTCGCCCGCCGCCCGGCGACACTGCTGGCCGCGCGCAGGCTCAGCGACGACCCGCGCGGCGCCTGGCGCACGGTCAGCGGCCTGGTGCTCGCCGGGTTCGTGGCCGGGTTCTTCACCGTCGGCAATCTGGGGGTCCTGGGCTTCGACTTCCGGGGCCAGGTGGCCGTGCCCACGGCGAGTTCCGCCTCCGCACACCACGCGGTGACCGAGGCCCGCACGCTGTTGCGCGAGGCTGGGGTGACCGCGAAGGTCACGGAGGGGGACGACAGCTTCCTGCTGGGCGGTGGTGACGGCGTGATCGCCCACGTCTCCGGCGGCCCGGAGCAACTCGACACCACCCTCACCGCACTGCAACCCCTCGGCTCCGGCCGACTCCCGTACGCGCAGGCCTACGCAAACGCCCAGGACGACGTGATCACCCACCTCCTCGCCCAACTCGGCACCGCCGCACTGGCCCTGAGCTTCCTGGTCGCGACCGCCTCGGCGGGCCTGACCGCAGCCGCGGGCGTCCTCGACCGACGCCGGGTCTACGGCCTTCTGCGTCTGTCCGGCGCCCCGCTGAAGGTGCTGGACCGGGCCAGGGTCCGGGAGACGGTCCTGCCCCTGGTCGTCCTGGCCGGCGGCACCACGGCGACCGGGCTGTACGGCGCCTACCAGTTCAACAAGGCGACCGACAGCACGATCAGCACGTCCGGCGCCATCCAACTGGCCCTCTGCGCGGCCGCAGGAGCACTCACGATGTTCGCGGCGATCGCGGCAAGCAGACCACTGCTGCGGAAGGTGACGGCCGATCCGGCGCAGACGGCGGACTGACGTACCCGCCACTGACATGTCGGACCTGGACCCTGAGGCATGATCGAGCCATGACCACCCCCGCCCCGCCCAGTCCCCCGATCCGGGTCCTGATCGCCGACGACCAGGACATGGTCCGCACGGGCTTCCGTTTCTTTCTGGACGCGCAGCCGGACATCACCGTGGTCGCCGAGGCCGCCGACGGCGAGGAGGCCCTCGCGCTGGCCCGGCGGCTGCGGCCGGACGTGTGTCTGCTGGACATCCGGATGCCGAAGCTGGACGGCCTGGAGGCCACCCGGCTGCTGGCCGGGCCAGGTGTCGCCGATCCGCTGCGGGTGGTCGTGGTCACCACCTTCGACCTCGACGAATACGTGTACGGGGCGCTGCGCGGCGGCGCCTGCGGCTTCCTCCTCAAGGACTCCGGGCCGACCCTCCTCGCGGAGGCGGTCCGTGCCGCCGCGGCGGGCGACTCGCTGGTCTCGCCCTCGGTCACGGTCCGGCTGCTCAAGCACCTCACGGCCCCGCAGCCGGCCGAGGCACCGCGACCCGCCCCCCTGGCCGAATCGTTCGCCGAACCGCTCACCGAGCCGCTCACCGACCGTGAGCTCGACGTGGTCCGCCTGGTCGCCCTCGGCCGCACCAACGCCGAGATCGCCGCCGAGTTGTACGTCTCGCTGTCCACGGTGAAGACGCACCTCTCCAGCGTCCAGCTCAAGCTGGCCGCGCGGAACCGCGTGGAGATCGCGGCCTGGGCCTGGCAGAACGGCCACGCGCCCAGGGGTAATTGATCCACAATGCTGCGGTGGAGCTGAACACCGCAGTGGCGCACAACGCGCGCGTGTGGAACTACTGGACCGGCGGCCGGGACAACTACACGGTCGACCAGCGGGTCGGCGAGCAGGTCGCCGCGATGTTCCCGGTGATCCGGGACGTGGCCCGCGCGGACCGCGACTTCCTGGGCCGGGCGGTGCGCTTGCTGGCCGCCGAGCACGGGGTGCGGCAGTTCCTGGACATCGGAACCGGGCTGCCGACGGTGGAGAACACCCATGAGATCGCCCAACTCATCGCACCCGAGGCGCGGATCGTCTACGTCGACAACGACCCCATCGTGCTGATGCACGCCCGCACCCTGCTGACCAGCACTCCGGAGGGCGTCACCGACTACATCGACGCCGACGTGCACCACCCGGACGCCATCCTCGAACGGGCGGCGCTGACCCTCGACTTGGGCCGGCCCGTCGCGGTGATGATGCTGGGCATCCTCAACTTCGTCCTGGACACCGACCAGGCGATGGACGTGGTGCGCCGGGTGATGGCGGCGGTCCCCTCCGGCAGTTTCCTGGTCCTGACGCACCCCACCTTCGACTCCGACCTCGGCGGCGGGGGCAACATCGCGGCGATGAGGTTCTGGAACGAGAACGCCACCCCGCCGCTCACCGCCCGCACCCGCGCGGAGATCGCCGGTTTCTTCGAGGGCCTCGACCTGCTCGACCCGGGCCTGGTGTCGTGCTCGCGGTGGCGCGCCGGGCCCGACTCTCCCGCCCCGGTACCGCAGTTCGGCGCGGTGGCCGTGAAACCCTGACGTGAGCGGCACCGACGGCTCCCGCGGTGCCCGGCTCGTCGAGGAGGACCTATGACCACCCTTGTCGACCCCGTTCCGGGCGGACGTCCGGGCGATGTCGAACGGGCCACCGCGCTGAGCGCGGAGCTGTCCGGGCGCGGCGTGCACGGGATCGTCCTGTCCTACGTCGACACAGCGGGCATCGGCCGGGTGAAGACGGTCCCGACCGCCAGGCTCGCCTCGGCCGCGGCCTGGGGTGTCGGCATGTCACCGGTGTTCGACACCTTTCTCGCGGGCGACCACATCGTCTCCACCGACGTCCTCGGCTCGCCCGACGGCGACCTGCGCCTCTACCCCGATCTCGACCACGTGTCGGTGCTGGTCGGGCAGCCCGGCTGGGCGTGGGCGCCGGTCGACCGGATCACCCAGGAAGGCGAGCGGCACCCGGGGTGCAGCCGCACCTTCCTGCGGCGGATCGTCTCGGAGTCCGCGCGGGAACATGGCATCACGTTCCGGGCGGGCATCGAGATCGAGTGGGCGGTGGGGCTCGGGTCGGCCGCCGACGGGGACTTCGTGCCGGCGGTCTCGGGCCCGGCGTACGGCGCCACCCGACAGGTCGAACTGAGCGACTACTGCGCCGAGTTGCTGGCGGCGCTCGCGGCGCAGGGGGTGGACGTCGACCAGCTGCATCCCGAGTACGCGGCCGGGCAGTTCGAGATCTCGGTGGGTGCGCTCGACCCGGTGGCGGCGGCCGACCGGAGCGTGCTGGTGCGGCAGACGATCCGGGCGGTGGCACAGCGGCACGGGCTGCGGGTCTCCTTCGCCCCGGCCGTCCTCGCCCAGGGCGTCGGCAACGGCGGTCATGTCCATCTGTCCGCCTGGCGTGACGGGGTGAACCTGCACGCGGGCGGTGACCGCAGGTACGGGATGACGGCCGAGGCCGAGTCGTTCGCGGCCGGCGTGCTGGCCCACCTGCCGGGCCTCACGGCGGTGACCGCGCCGAGCCCGTCGAGCTATCTGCGGCTCAAACCCTCGCAGTGGGCGGGGGTGTTCACGGCTTGGGGCCGCGAGACTCGCGAGGCCGCGGTACGGGTCGTCACCGGCACAGCCGGGCAACGGCACCAGCAGGCGAATCTGGAGGTCAAGCCGGTCGACCTGGCCGCCAACCCGTATCTGGCGCTCGGCTGTCTGATCGCCGCCGGCCTGGACGGGCTGACGTCGTCCGCGGCGCTGCCCGGTGAGATCACCGGGGATCCCGCGCGGCTGGGTGCGGCGGAGGCGGCGGCCCTGGGCGTGCGCCGGCTGCCGGCCTCGTTGGACGAGGCCGTCGAGGAGTTCCGCAAGGACAGACAGCTGCGCACCGCACTGGGACCGGTCCTCGCCGACGCGGTGATCGCCGTACGCCTCGGGGAGGTCGCGGCCGTCGAGGGGCTGGACGACGAGCAGGTGGCGGCCGCGTACCGCTGGAAGTACTGAGGTGGGCGCGGGCCCCGTCCACGAGGCGCTGGCCGCCGTACGCCTCGTGGACCACCACTGCCACGGAGTCGTCACCGCCGACCTGGACCGGAAGCGCTTCGAGTCCCTGATCACCGAGGGCGACCCGTGGCCCGGGATCTCGCCCTTCGACAGCCCTGTCGGTGTGGCGGTCCGCCGGCACTGTGCCCCGCTCCTCGACCTGCCGCACCACGCGCCCGCCGAGGAGTATCTGGCGCGGCGGGCCGAACTGGGCTGGCGCGAGGTGAACCGGCGGTTCGTGTCCGCGGCGGGGGCCGACGTGTTCTGCGTCGACACCGGGTACGCGCCGGACGGCCTCACCGCTCCGGCGGAGCTGGCCCGGGACGCGGGGCCCTCGGCGGTCGCGTACGAGGTCGTACGGCTGGAAAGTGTCGCCGAGGCGGTGGCGGCCGACGGGGTCGAGCCGGGCGAGTACGCCGACTTGTTCCGTTCCGCCGCGCTGGATGCCGTACGGCGTCCCGGTGTGGTGGCGGTGAAGTCCGTGGCCGCCTACCGGGCCGGGTTCGACCTGGATCCCGCCCGGCCCTCGGACGCGGAGGTCACGGAGGCGGCCCGGCACTGGCTGGGGAGCGGGGTGCGGCGCCTGAGCGACCCCGTGCTGGTCCGGCATGTGCTGTGGACCGCCGTCGACCTGGGGCTTCCCCTCCAACTGCACACCGGGTTCGGGGACGGCGACATCCGGCTGCACCGGGTGGACCCCACCCACCTCACCGACTGGCTGCATCTGACGTCCGGCACCATTCCGGTGCTGCTCCTGCACTGCTGGCCCTACCAGCGGCAGGCCGCCTATCTGGCGACGGTCTTCGAACAGGTCTACCTCGACGTGGGGCTCACCCTGCACTATGTGGGTCCCGCGCGGGCGCGGGCGATCCTGGAGGAAGCGCTGGAGATCACACCGTTCCGCAAGCTGCTGTACAGCTCGGACGCGTACGGTGTTGCGGAGTTCCACCAGCTCGGGGCGCTGGCCTTCCGGCAGGGCCTGGCCGGACTCCTCCAGGAGAGGGTGGCCGCCGACGAGCTGAGCCTGCCGGACGCTCTGCGCATCGTCGCGTGGACGGCCCACGACAACGCCCGCCGCGTCTACGGACTTCACGACCCTGATTCCGTCACAGACCCCGCCCCTGACAGCGACCGTGGCTGAGCGCCCGGGAATGACTGAAAGTATGATCAAGCAATGTCTGACATGACCGAGATCACGCCCGGTTGGCTCACCTCCGACGAACTGGAGCAAGCCCGGGCCCGTATGCCGATCCTGTACGTCGAGGCCGTGCCCGTGCGCGTCGACGACAGCGGCGAAGTCATCAGCATCGGCCTGCTGCTGCGCATCGGACCGGACGGCACGGTCAGCCGCACGCTCGTCTCCGGGCGGGTGCTGCACCACGAGCGGGTGAGGGACGCCCTGCTGCGCCACCTGGAGAAGGACCTCGGCCCGGTCGCGCTGCCCCGGGTGCCGGCCTCGCTCCAGCCCTTCACGGTCGCCGAGTACTTCCCGACGCACGGGGTCACGCCGTACCACGACCCGCGCCAGCACGCCGTGTCGCTCGCCTACATCGTGCCGGTGTCAGGTGACTGCCGCCCCCGGCAGGACGCCCTCGACCTCGTCTGGTTCAGCCCGCACGAGGCGGCGTCCGAGGCGCTGCAGAGCGAGATGCCGGGCGGGCACGGGGCCCTGCTCAAGCAGGCGCTCGCGCACGTCGGTCACGTCAGCTGAAGTCATCTGAGGACCGTCGCCGGTGGCTCACGCCTCGGCGGCGGCCTTCTTGATCGCCTCGCGGATGCGGGAGTAGGTACCGCAGCGGCAGACGTTCTCGATCCCGTCGATGTCGGCGTCCGTCGGTACCGACGTCTTCTTCAGCAGGGCGGCCGCGGCCATGATCTGCCCCGGCTGGCAGAAGCCGCACTGCGCCACATCGCAGTCGAGCCAGGCCTGTTGGACGGGGTGCAGCTTGTTGCCGTCGGCCAGGCCCTCGATGGTGGTGACCTCACGGTCCGCGCAGTCCGCGACCGGGACGACACAGGGCTGGATCTCCGCACCGTCGAGGTGACTGGTGCAGGCACGGCAAACGCCCACGCCACAGCCGTACTTGGGGCCGGTGACGTTCAGCAGATCGCGCAGGACCCACAGCAGCGGCATGTCCGCGGGCGCCTCGACGGTGACCGGCTTCCCGTTGAGGACGAAGGTGTGGCGGGGCATCGGGGGCCTCTCCAAGTCGGAAGTCTGAAGTCGGAAGTCTGAAGTCGGAGGTCTGAAGTGGGGTGTCTGAAGCCTGAGTTCGGTCAGAAGGTGAGCGGGAAGCTGCGCGGTGTGGTGCCGGTCGCCCGGGCGTAGGCGTTGGCCACGGCGCCGGCCGCCGCCGGAACGCCCAGTTCGCCCGCCCCGCCGGGCTCGGCGCGGGACGGCATGATGTGCGCCTCGAAGTGCAAGGGGGCGTTGCGCTGACGGGCGTAGCGGAAGTCGGCGTAGCTGCCCTCGCGGACGGCGCCCCGGTCGATGTGGAGGCCGGCCTGGAGCACGGTGGAGATGCCGTCGATCGCGGTGCCCATGAGCTGGGCCTCAAGTCCGCTGGGGTTGACGGCTGTTCCGACGTCGGCGGCCATCACCACCTTCGTCACCCGGGGCTGCTTCGGGTCGGTGGCGTCGATCTCGACCAGACAGGCCACGCAGGAGCCGTACTCCTCGTGGACGGCCACGCCCTGGCCCTGCCCGTCCGGCAGGGTCCGACCCCATTGCCCGGCGGTCGCGACCTTGTCGAGTACGGCTTTGACGGCCTTGCTCCGCAGGGTGGTGCGCCGGAAGGCGACCGGGTCCTCGCCCAGGCTCCGCGCGATCTCGTCGACGACGATCTCCTCCGCGGTCCGCATCGTCCCGGAGTCCACGGAACGCCAGGCGCCCAACGGCATCGCCAGCTCGACACTGCCCGAATCCCCGGAGAGGGCACCGAAGTTGTAGAGGCCGCTGTCGCTGGGCAGTGGGCCCGACGACGCTGCGAGGAGGCTCGTCCTGCCGCCCTGGGCCGAGATGCCGTCCTCGTACGACTCGCTCACCGACGCCGTCGCATGGACGAAGGCCACCACACGGCCGTCGGCATGGCTGGCCCGGATCTTGTGGTGGCTGGCCGGGCGCATCCTGCCGTGCCGGATGTCGTCGACGCGGCTCCACATCAGCTTCACCGGCCGGCGTGCCGCCTTGGAGATGAGGGCCGCCTCCATCGCGGCGTCGTGGTTCAGCCGCCGTCCGAACGAGCCGCCGCCGCGCACGACATGGACCTTGACCTTCGAACTCGGCAGTCCGACGGCCGACGCGATGCTGTCCCGTGCGTCCATCGGGGACTGCGAGGAGAACCAGATCTCGGCGCCGTTGGCCCGTACGTCCGCGACCGCGGTCAGCACCTCCATCGGGGCGTGACTGACGAAGGCGAACGCGAACTCGCCCGCCACCTGCGTCGATCCGCGCGGCGCGGAGCCCAGCGGCGGGACCGCGGCGCGCAGCCGGGAGCGGATCGCGGCGTCGGACAGGGATGCCAGCGGGCCCGGGGACCAGGTGATCCGCAGGGCGTCCATGGCCTTGAAGGCGTGGTGGAAGGAGTCGGCGACGACGGCGACCCCGCCTGCGATCCTGACGACCGCGAGGACGCCGGGCAGGGCGCGAGCCGCCCGGTCGTCCACCGAGACGACCTTTCCGCCGAGCGTCGGCGGCCTGGCCACGACCGTCGGCTTCGCCCCCGCCACCGACAGGTCCCCGGTGTACTGCGCCTTCCCCGTGACGATGTCGCGCGCGTCGATCCGGGTCGTCGGCCGTCCGATCACCCGATGCCGCGAGGCCGGTTTCGGCTTGCTCGACACGGCCGGCCGGTGGATCGTGGCCGCGCTCGCCGTCAGCGATCCGAAGGTGGCCTTGCGTCCGTTCGGCCCGAGCACCATGGTGTCCCGGGTGTGCAGCAGCCGCGCCGGGACGTGCCACTTCCTGGCGGCCGCGGTCACCAGCCTGGCGCGTGCGGTGGCGGCGAGCTGGCGGGCCGGCCCGTAGAGGGAACTGACCGAGTTCGATCCGCCCGTGAACTGGTTCCCCCTGGTCCGGGCGCCGGCGAGCGGGATGCGCACGTCGACGAGGCGGGCGTCCAGTTCCTCGGCGATCATCATGGCCACCGCGGTGGTGACCCCCTGCCCGACCTCGACCCGCGGCAGCTTTACGACCACCTTGTTGGCCTCGGTCACTTCGAGGACCAGCATCTCGTCGTCGGTGCCGGTCACCACCACGTCGGACGCAGCGCGAGCCGCGGTCTCGGCGCCCTCCGCGGACGACGTGTCACAGCCGATGGGCGCCGCGACGGTCAGGGTCGTCGCCGCGAGGGAGTAGACCATGAACCTGCGCCGGGACAACTTCCCTGACTCGTAGCCGTCCAACGAACTCTCCTCCACCCGGGGTCTGTCACCAGGTATGAGGCGCCGACGGGCTTTGCGGTTGCTTGACGTGCCCTGTACACGCACAGTGTTCCCCGGAGCGACATCAAACTTGAACTATTTCTTTTCTTGAACCGTTCGTGTTTATGAGGGTAGGTTGGGCGCCATGACCGAACCCCAGATTCCGAATGCCGCCGATGAGCTGCGCGGTGCCGGGCTGCGGGTGACGGCCGCCCGTGTCGCGCTGCTCGAAACCGTCCGGGAGGGTGATCATCTCGGCGTCGAGGCGATCGCCTCGGGCGTGCGTGATCGCGTAGGCCATATATCCCTCCAAGCCGTGTACGAGGCACTCCACGCCCTCACCACGGCGGGTCTCGTACGCCGCCTCGAACCGCCTGGCAGCCCGGCCAGGTTCGAGGGACGCATCGGGGACAACCACCACCACCTCGTGTGCCGGTCGTGCGGCTCCGTGGTCGACGTCGACTGCGCGGTCGGCCACGCCCCCTGCCTGACCGCGTCCGACGACCGCGGCTTCACCGTCGACGAGGCCGAGGTCATCTACTGGGGCCTGTGCCCCGACTGTTCCACCTCTGGTACTTCAGCACCTTGATCCACCCAGTCCGGAAGGATTTCTCATGTCCGAGAACACCCCTGCAGAAGCGAAGTGCCCGGTGGCGCACGATCGCGCCCCCCACCCGACCCAGGGCGGCGGCAACCGCCAGTGGTGGCCGGAGCAGCTCAACCTGAAGATCCTCGCCAAGAACCCCGCCGTGACGAACCCGCTCGGCGAGGAGTTCGACTACGCCGCCGCGTTCCAGAGCCTGGACCTTCCGGCCGTCAAACAGGACATCGCCGAGGTTCTGACCACCTCGCAGGACTGGTGGCCGGCTGACTTCGGCAATTATGGCCCGCTCATGATCCGTATGGCCTGGCACAGCGCCGGTACGTACCGCATCAGCGACGGCCGTGGCGGTGGCGGCGCCGGTCAGCAGCGCTTCGCCCCCCTCAACAGCTGGCCGGACAACGGCAACCTCGACAAGGCCCGCCGTCTGCTGTGGCCGGTCAAGAAGAAGTACGGCCAGAACATCTCCTGGGCCGACCTCATGATCCTCGCCGGCAACGTCGCGCTGGAGACCATGGGCTTCGAGACCTTCGGCTTCGCCGGCGGCCGCCCCGACGTGTGGGAGCCGGACGAGGACGTCTACTGGGGCCCGGAGCAGGTCTGGCTCGACGACCAGCGCTACACCGGCGACCGCGAGCTGGAGGACCCGCTCGGCGCGGTCCAGATGGGCCTCATCTACGTCAACCCGGAGGGCCCCAACGGCAACCCGGACCCGATCGCCGCGGCTCGCGACATCCGCGAGACGTTCCGCCGCATGGCGATGAACGACGAGGAGACCGTCGCCCTCATCGCCGGTGGCCACACCTTCGGCAAGACCCACGGCGCGGGTGACGCGGACCTCGTCGGCGCCGAGCCCGAGGCCGCCCCGATGGAGCAGCAGGGCCTCGGCTGGAAGAGCACCTACGGCACCGGCAAGGCCGGCGACGCCATCACCTCCGGCCTTGAGGTGACCTGGACCGCCACGCCGACCCAGTGGAGCAACGGGTTCTTCACCAACCTCTTCGAGTACGAGTACGAGCTCACCCAGAGCCCGGCCGGTGCGAACCAGTGGGTGGCGAAGAACGCCGAGGCGATCATCCCCGACGCCCACGACGCGTCGAAGAAGAAGCTCCCGACGATGCTCACCACCGACCTGTCGCTGAAGTTCGACCCGGTCTACGAGCAGATCTCGCGGCGCTTCTACGAGAACCCGGCGGAGTTCGCGGACGCGTTCGCCCGCGCCTGGTACAAGCTGACGCACCGCGACATGGGCCCGATCCAGCGCTACCTCGGCCCGGAGGTCCCCTCCGAGGTGCTGCTGTGGCAGGACCCGCTGCCGGCGCGCGAGGGTGAGGTCATCGACGCCGCCGACATCGCCTCCCTCAAGGAGCAGATCCTCGCCTCGGACCTGACGATCTCGCAGCTCGTCTCCGCGTCCTGGGCCGCGGCGTCCTCCTTCCGTGGCAGCGACAAGCGCGGTGGCGCCAACGGTGCCCGCATCCGCCTGGAGCCGCAGCGCGGCTGGGAGGTCAACAACCCGGACGACCTCGCGCAGGTGCTCCGTACGCTCGAGGGCATTCAGGAGTCCTTCAACTCCGCCGGCGGCAAGCAGGTCTCGCTGGCCGACCTGATCGTGCTCGCGGGTGCCGCGGCCGTCGAGCAGGCCGCCAAGGCCGGTGGCGTCGAGGTCGACGTGCCGTTCACGCCGGGCCGGGTGGACGCCACGCAGGAGCAGACGGACGTCGAGGCGTTCGCCGCGCTCGAGCCGAAGGCCGACGGCTTCCGCAACTACGTCGGCAAGGGCAACCGTCTGCCGGCCGAGTTCCTGCTGACGGACAAGGCGAACCTGCTGACGCTGAGCGCGCCCGAGATGACGGTCCTCGTCGGTGGTCTGCGCGTCCTCGGCGCCAACACCGGCCAGTCCAAGCACGGCGTCCTCACCAACCGGCCGGGCACGCTGACCAACGACTTCTTCGTCAACCTGCTCGACCTGGGCACGGAGTGGAAGTCGACGTCCGAGGCGCAGGACGAGTTCGAGGGCCGCGACGCCTCCGGCGCCGTCAAGTGGACCGGCACCCGTGCCGACCTGGTCTTCGGCTCGAACTCCGAGCTGCGTGCGCTCGCCGAGGTCTACGCGAGCGATGACGCGAAGGAGAAGTTCGTGAAGGACTTCGTCGCCGCGTGGGCCAAGGTCGCCGACCTGGACCGGTACGACCTCGTCTGATCCTGACGGACCGGCGGCCCCCTCGGCATCCAGCGCGATGCCGAGGGGGCCGTCGGTCGTTCAGCGCAGATCGGCCGGCGCGGGGGCTTCGTCGAGGAAGCCGCCCGACTGGTGCTGCCAGAGCTTGGCGTAGGTGCCGTCCGAGGCGAGCAGCTCCTGGTGCGTGCCCTGTTCGACGAGTCGTCCGCGGTCGAGGACGACGAGCCGGTCCATACCGGCGACGGTGCTCAGCCGGTGCGCCACCACCAGCGCCGTCCGCCCCTCCATGAGCCGCCACAGCGCCTCCTGGACGAGGATCTCGCTCTCGGAGTCCAGGGCGCTGGTCGCCTCGTCGAGCAGCAGGATCGGCGCGTCGCGCAGGATCGCCCTGGCGAGGGCGACCCGCTGGCGCTGTCCGCCGGAGAGCTTGACCCCGCGTTCGCCCACCATCGTGTCGAAGCCGTCCGGCAGCGTGTCGGCGAACTCCGTGACATGCGCGGCCTCGGCAGCACGCCGGATCTCCGCTTCGGTGGCGTCCGGCCGGGCGAAGGCGATGTTGTCCCGCAGCGTGCGGTGGAACATCGCCGGATCCTGCGGCACGTAGGCCATCAGGCTGCGCAGGTCGGCCTGGCGCAGCCTGCTGATGTCCTGCCCGCCGATCAGGATCCGGCCGGCGTCGATGTCCGTCATCCGCAGCAGCAGCCGGGCGAGCGTGGTCTTGCCCCCGCCGGACCGCCCGACGAGCCCGATCTTCGTCCCGCTGGGCACCGCCAGGTCGAACTTCTCGAAGAGCGGCTCCGCGCCGGCGTGGGCGAAGGTCACCTGCTCGAAGCGGACGTCGGCGGCCCGGGGCGACAGCGGCTCGGGCGACACCGGGTCGAGGACGGTCGGCGACGTCAGCAGCAGTTCGGTGAACTGCGCGGCCTCCGTCATCGAACTCTCCAGACGCCTGTATATCTGATTGAACTCGAACATGATGCGCGTCGCGTTGGAGTAGTACGTGAAGGCGACCACGACCGCCTCGACACCGTGCCCGCCCCCGGCGAGCGCGATCGCGAGCAGCAGCCCCAGCGCGTTGGTCAGCACGGACATCGGCGCGACCAGGGTGTCGATGCGCAGGTTCCCGTAGTCCCAGGACTTGAGCATGAGCCGCCGTGACACGGCGACGCGGGAGCGGTGCTCGGCGGCCTCACGTTCCTCGGCGGCGAACGCCCTGACCGTGTCCATGTTCATCAGGCTGTCGGCGACATGGCCCGACACCCGGGCGAACGCGGCCTCGCGCTGGTCGACGAGCGCCTGGCGGCGCCGGATGAGGGGTACCACGCACACCGCGGTGAGCGCGATCATCGTCAACAGCGCTACGACGAGCAGCGGTTCGTAGCTCCACAGCACCACCGAGCCGAACAGCAGCGGCACGAAGCTGCCCACGATCTGGAAGGCCAGCGTGTCGACGAACTCCTCGTAGCGGGCGGCGAAGCTCAGGACCCGTTTGGTCAGGGACCCGGCGAAATTGTCGTGGAAGAACGCGGCGTCCTTGGCGAAGAGTTCGTCCATGCCGATCACGTACAGGTGCTCGATGCCGAGGGCGTCCAGACGGTTCAGGCAGTGCAGGCCCAGGCGCCACAGCGCCTCCGCGAGCAGCAGGACCCCGGCGAAGCCGAGGACGTACGGCAGTGTCGGGCCGAGAGCGATACCGGTGTCGTCGGCGATGCGGGCGACGAGCTTGGCGATGATCAGCGGCGCGATGTAGTTGATGCCGATGTTGCCCAGCGCGGGCAACAGCATCGCTGGCGCGGTCAGCAACCGTAATCGGGCCAACTCCCGTCCGTAGTAGCGAAGTGCGAGGAGTACCGAGCCCTTTCGTGGCGGAACCTCGCGCGATTCAGGCGTTCCCATCTCAACCCCGTGTTGTCGTGCGGCAGCCCGCGACATGTTCGGGCGGGGAGGTGCCGTTGCCTCGATTCCGTAAGCAGTTACGGGCAGGCAAGGAATCGCAGTGTCCCGCGACGCCGACCGCGGAGTCCAAGTGTTTTCCCGCCGCGTCGAGCCCGTCGCGTCTACCTGTCGAGGATGTCGACCGCCCAGGTGGTCGCTTGGGGCAGGAATCTGTGCTCGGCCGCGTGGGCCGCCATGCGGGCGTTCCGCTCCTGGGCCTCGGGGCCGTCGGGCAGATGGAATTCGTCGCCCGCCTGCGCGGATCGGGCCTGCATGCTGGTGGCGCCCGCCAGCCGTCGGCGCACGTACCGGCCGAGCGCGTCGGGGACCTCGTCCGGTGTCGCGTCCGCGAGGGAGTCGCCGAGTACGGCCGCGTCCAGAATCGCCTGGGCCGCGCCCTGGGCCTGGAACGGCACCATCGCGTGGGCGCTGTCCCCCAGCAGGGTCACGCGTCCGAGGTTCCAGCGCGCGAGCGGGGCCCGGGTGTAGATGCCCCAGCGGAACACCTGGCCCGTGCGTTCCAGGACGCGGCGCACCCTGGGGGCCCAGCCGTCGAACGCGCGCAGTTGCTCTCCTGGTTCCGCCTGGGCGGTCCACGACTCCTGTGCCGCCTGTGTCCCGAACACGGCGACGACGTTGAGGAGTTCGCGACGGCGCACCCAGTAGTGGACGAAGTGCCGGCCCGGTCCGAGCCAGACCCCGGTGTCCGGCAGGTCCAGATCGGCCACCTCGCCGGCCGGGAGCAGGGCCCGGTAGGCGGCGGTTCGCGAGAAGACCGCCTCGTCGGAACCGAAGAGCCACTGCCGGGCCGGGGACCGGATCCCGTCCGCGGCCACGACCAGGTCGGCGGCCAGCCGCTCGCCGCTCGCCGTCGTCACCTGGGCGGACTTGTCGTCCTGGTCGATTCCCACGACGAGGGTGTTGAGGCGTACCGACTCGGGTGGCACCGCGGCGGCCAGCGCCTGTTGCAGATCGGCCCGGTGAACCTGCAGGTAGGGCGCCCCGAACTCGTCCTCGGCCTCGCGCCCCAGGGCGTAGCGGCAGATCTCGGCCCCGTCGGACCAGGTGCGGAAGCTGATGTGCGAGGGGCGCGCGGCCTGTGCGGCGACCGCGTCGAGCAGGTCCAGTCGACGCAGTTCCCGCGTGGCGTTGGGCGCGAGCTGGATCCCGGCCCCGACCTGGGTGAAGCGCGCCGTCTGCTCGACGAGCGTGACGTCATGTCCGGTGCGGCGCAGGCTCAGCGTCGCGGCCAGTCCCCCGACGCCCGCTCCCACGACGATCGCCCTCATGCCACGGCAGGTTATCGAACGGGACTCCGGTGCTCCACAGGGCTTTTCAGCCCCCTGGCCGCAATCTTTGTCCAATTCGTTGATTGTACCGACCGTTAGGTCTATTTTACCGGATCAGTCGCTTGGCCCGGAGCGCCGGCACGAGCGGATCTTGCGACGGACGTCCCCATACCACCGGGACCAGAGCCGCTCTCTGGACCTCCGCTCACCTTTGGAAGGACGACGATGTCCCAGACACAGACCTCTCCCCCTACCCCGCCCCCGCTGACCGACGAGAAATCCCTCTCCACCTCACGCAACGTGCTCGTCGTCGTCGCGCTCGTGTGGACGGTCCAACTGGTCGCACTCATGGCCGCGTTGTCCGGCATCGCACAGGCCGATGTCGCGATCCACTTCCGGACCACCGATATCGCCTGGTTCACCCTGATGACCCTGCTGACAGGGACCTTCTTCCTTCCTTTCGCGGTCAAGGCCGCAGCCCTCTTCGGCAAGAAGAAGGTCCTGCTCGTCGCCACCGGGCTCGGCTTCGTCGGTGACCTGATCGCCGCCGTCGCCACCGACTACCGCACCCTGCTGATCGGGCGCGGCATCGCGGGCGTCTACGCGGCCACCGCCCCACTCGCCTACGCGATCACCCGCGACGTGTTCCCCCGCCGCTGGGTCGGCCTCGCCAGCGGGATCCTCGCCGGTGGTATCGGCCTCGTCGCCTTCGGCGGGCCGTTCCTGTCCGGCTGGCTCCTGGACGACTACGGCTTCCGTGGTGTGCTGTGGTTCATGGCCATCAGCACCGCCTTGAGCTTCGTACTGGTGGCCGTCTTCGTGCCGGAGAGCCCGATCCGTGCGGCGGGCGGCCGGATGGACTGGGCCGGCGGCATCCTCCTCGGCGGAGGGATCACCGCGCTCGTCTACGCCGTCGGTGAGGGGTCGCACTGGGGCTGGAGCAGCGGCGAGTTCGCCACCTGGGTCGTCGGGTCGGCGGTCGCGCTGATCGCCTTCGTGTTCGTCGAGCGCCGCGTCGCCGAACCGCTGTTCCCGCCGGCCATGACACGGCGTCGTCCGGTGTGGACCGTCCTGCTGGCCACGTCCATCGCGGCCGGCTCGCTCAGCGCCGTCGGCGTGGTGATACAGCTGCTGATCCTGATGCCGAACATCCCCACCGTCTCCGAGGGCCTGGGCTGGTCCGGAACTCACAACGCCATCGTCACCAGCCCGATCAGCGCCATGATCATCGTGGGGGCCGTCGGTACCGGCGTACTCGCCCGCCGGATGGACTCACGCATCCTCCTGGGCGCCGGCACCCTGCTTGCGATCCTCGGTTACGGCCTCGGCACCCATTTGCACCACAACGCCGCACAGATCATCGAGATGGGCCTGTTCGCCGGGCTGGGCACGGGCATTGTCATGGCCAGCGTGCCCATCATGATCATCGAGGCGGTGACCCCCGAGGAGCAGGCGCTGGCCAACGGTGTCCAGACCCTCGGCCAGGGCGTCGCACAGATCATCGTCTCCCAGGTGGCCTTCGTCGTGATGGCCCAGCACGGGGCCGTCCTCAAGGGCACCCAGTTCTATCTCGACAAGGGCTTCACGAACGGGCTCTGGCTGGTCGTCGGGTGCGTCACCGTGGGCGCGGTGCTCGTTCTCCTGATCCCCAAGAGCAAGCGCCTCGACGAGGCCGAGGTCGGCCAGGCAGCCTGACCGGACGGACACGACGGGGAACACCCCTTCCCGCGGGCACGGCAAAGGCCGTTTCCTCATCCTTGAGGAAACGGCCTCCGACCCGCATAAAGCTGGTCGGGACGACAGGATTTGAACCTGCGACCCCTTGACCCCCAGTTGGGTGGTCGATGAGCGGCGTGCGACGGGTCGTTCTTGGAGGTCGGGATCCAGCGTACTCAGCCGAGTAAAGGATTCGCGAGAACAGCGCGCAGCACTCCATGACACCCGACAGCAGGTGCTGCTCTGCGCGTAATTGCGACCACATGCGCCGCGCGAAGTCCCTGCTGGACCATCGTCGCCTTCGGTCGGCCCGCGCCGCCGATCACCACTCGCCCCAGTTCCGGCCCGGCACCCGCCTCCCAGGAAGCCGTAAGCCAACCTAAAATGGAACAAATTACCCAATGATGATCGAGGGCAACGTGTCGGCCGACGGTGTGGCATCGAGCTCGTACCCGTTCGGCGTCGCGCGTGTCGGCGAATCGCCCGAGCGTGACGACGCGCTGGTCAGCGCCGTCGTCGGTGCCGTGGAGGTGACCGGAGCGCATGCCGGAAGTGTGTTCCTGCTCTCCGGCGACCATCACTCGCTCCTCCTGGCCGCGGCGTGCGGGACACCGCCCTCCCTGCTGGGCGGTTGGCGTCGGATCCCGGTGAACAGCCGCATTCCGGTGGCGGAGGCGTACCGCTCGGGGCGCATGGTCCACCTGACCGACGCGGAGGAGACGATGCGGCGCTTCCCCCAGCTCTCGGTCGCCGTGCCCTACCCGTTCGGCTCTGCCTCGGTGCCCGTAAGAGCGGGCAGGCGGACTTTCGGAACGATGGCCGTGTTGTGGACGCCCGGGCCCGGCCGGACAGGGCTTTCGAGGGCACAGCGTCGGCAGCTGCGCTCCGCGGCCGACCGTCTGGGCACCGCACTCGCCGGTCTGAGCGCACGCCGACTGCTCGGCGAGTGGGACGAACGGACGGCTCCGATCGTGGTCCCGCTGCCGTCCGCTCCGGTGATAAGGGTGGGCCTGTTCGACTGGAACCTCGACACCGGGTCCTTCACGGCGGACGACGAACTGTGCGTGATCTTCGGGATTCCGCCCCGCGAGTTCGACGGACGGGCGGCCACCCTGGCGGCCAGAATCGAACCGGCGGACCTGCCCGGCTTCCGGTCAGCCGCACGTGCCGCGGTCGAGGAGGGACATGTGCTCGCGCACTGCGTGAGTATCCGGGACGGCGGCGGGAGGCTTCGCACCGTCGAGCTGTGGGGTCGGGTGCCCGAGATCCCGCACGACCCGCGGACGGCGTCCCATCTGGTCGGCGCCGTGCTCGATTCCGGAAGCGGCATGGCTGCTGTGGCGGCGCTCGAGCGGCTCACGGACGGCTTCTTCGCGCTCTCCCCGGACGGCCGTGTCACCTACGCGAACCACAGCCTCGAGAGTCTGCTCCGGGTCCGCCAGGACGAACTGCTCGGCCAACGCCCCTGGGACGTGCTGCCCTGGCTGGCCGATCCCGTGTACGAGGACCGCTACCGGGCCGCTGTGGTCTCCCAGCAGCCGGTCTCCTTCCTGGTCCGCCGCCCACCCGACGAGTGGCTCGTCTTCTCCCTGCACCCCGGCGGGCAGGGCATGACGGGATGGGCGGCACTCGTGAGGCAGCCGCTGCCCGACGGGGCAGGACCCGGGACGTTCGTCGCGGAGGAGGGTCCTCCCGTCTCCTTGTCACCTCCGCCCACGGCCCCCCGCCTGGGATCCCTCTACCGCGTGCTCCAGCTGGGCAGCGCCCTCACCGAGGCGGTCACCGCGCACGAGGTGTTCGACGCCGTCGCCGACCAGCTGCTGCCCGCTTTCGGCGGCCAGAAGCTGGCGATCGCCGTCGTGGAGGAGCGGCGCCTGCACCTGCTCGCGCAGCGCGGCTACTCGAAGCGCTTCCTCGCCGGCTTCGAAGGGACCCCGCTGCATGCCCGGCTGCCGGTGACGGACGCGCTGACCTCCGGGGCCCCGCTGTTCGTCGAGACCCGGGAGGAGCTCCTCGGGACCTACCCCGGGATCCTGGTCGGCCACTCGAACTCCTGGGCGTTCCTGCCGTTGATCGCCTCCAACCGCCCGGTCGGCGCCTGTATGCTCGCCTTCGACGACGTCCACCGGTTCCCCGCCGAGGAGCGCGGCCTCCTCACCGCGCTGGGCGGCCTGATCGCCCAGGCTCTCGAACGCGCCAGGCTCTACGACGCCGAATTCGCCCTCGCCCGCGGCCTGCAGAACGCGCTGCTGCCCCACCGGCTGCCCACGCTGCCGGGCCTCCGCGTCACCGGGCGCTATGTTCCGGGTACCAGGGGGATGGACATCGGAGGCGATTGGTACGACGTCATCCCCGTCGGTGACGAGGTCGCGTTGATCGTCGGGGACGTCGAGGGACACAACGTGGCCGCCGCGGCCGCCATGGGACAGCTACGCAGCGCGATGCGGGCCTTCGTCACCGCCGGCCATCGGCCGAGCGAGGTCCTCGCCAGTACCAACCGGCTCCATATGGACCTCGACCCCGCGCTGCTCGCCAGCTGCTGCTACGCCCTCCTCCACCCCCGTTCGGGGGTCGTGCGCATCGTCCGCGCGGGCCACTGCCCGCCCCTGCTGCGTCTGCCCGACGGACACACCGAAATCCTGGACGTACCGGGCGGCCCTCTGATCGGCGTCGAGGCAATGCCCGACTATCCGGAGTCGGAGCTGCGCCTCGCGCCCGGATCGATCCTCGCCCTGTACACCGACGGGCTCATCGAGAGGCGCGGCTCGGACATCGGTTCCGGCATCCGCAGGCTCCGGGCCGCGCTGGCCCGCATGGGCGGGGACAGCCTGGAGGATCTGGCCGACCGGCTGCTGCAGGATGCCTGCCGGTCCCACGAAAGGATGGACGACATCGCACTCCTGCTCACCGAGTACGCCCCTTGACCAGTCCCCGACGCCGCGGTTAGGTGCCCCAGATCTTCCGGTACCCCTCCCGGTAGCCCGATGGGTCCCAGGCGGTGGCACCGTCGCTGTTGTCGGCGGTGGTGATGTGGACGGGGGCTACATATCCGCTGGCGGGACGGCCGGAGAAGGCCCGGTTGAACTCGTCGACGATCTGCCAGCCCTGCAGGGACAGCGGCTCGGGCACGGTGGCCGCCTGGTACTGCTCGCTGTTGATGCGCTGGAAGGCGGAGGGGTCTCCGTCTCCGGCGCCGATGTTGAAGGGCGGGCCGGAACCTTTCTTGCCGGCCGCGCGGAAGGCCGGGGCGGCATCGGCGAAGTAGAGGTCGTTGATGGCGACGGAGTGGGTCCACCTGCTCTGGAAGCGGGCGAGGAGCGAGGAGACCTCCCGCGGGGTGCGGCTGCTCGCGTCCGGGATGGGGATGTTCTCGTACGCCAGCAGCTTCACGCCCGAACAGGTGAGGAGCTCCTTCCTGATCAGTTCGGACTTGTTCTTGGCGAAGGGGATCGAGGCGTCGGTGAAGATCACGACCCCGGCGTGGCCACCCGAGTTCGAGATGACCCATTGCGCGCTGACTGCGGCCACGTCCTCGACGTCGGTGGTGACGTTGGTGAAGAGTCTGGGCCGCTGACTGGGGCCGGGGGCAGCGACCGCGTGCCAGCCGACGAGCGGGATCCGTGCTGCTTCGGCCCGCAAGACCTGCTGCGAGGTCGAGCCCGGGTCGAAGCCACCGATGACGATGCCCGAGGGCTTGAGGGCTACGGCCTCGCTCATCGCCGCCTGGATGCCGGCGGGGGTACCGCCACCGTCGATCACCCGGACGTTCCAGCCGATGACCCGTGCAGCTGCGCTCACGCCTTTCGCCGCGCCCGCGACGCCGGGATTGGTCATGGTCTGGGCGACGTAGACGATGGTCTTGCCGGACACCGCCGTCGGGCCGCTGGTCGGTCCGTTCCAGGGAACGTCCGTCTTCTCGGCCTGTCTGACGGCGGCCTGGGCCCTTGCCTGGACCGCGGGGCAGCCGCTCGGTCCCGTGGTGGAGTCCTCCGGGGCGCTCGACGAGCCGCGTTCGCAGCCGGCCAGGACGGTTGCCGCAGCCAGCAGGGCGGCGGCGACGGACCGAGCCTTGAGCGCGCCGGGGGTGGCTTTGCGGTTGCAGTTCACGGGGAGCTCCTCGCGGGGATGAGCGGGAGGATGTGGCCGGAGGCACTCAGGTGGTGCCCATGGCGTCGTTCACGGAGGGGCGCCCGCTGCGCCACCGTCCTACGTCGGGGCGGACGGCGGCTCCGGCGGTACGGCAGGCGAATCGCGGGCCGCGACGGTGCCGGTGCGCAGGCGGCGCGCGGAGTAGCCGGCCAGGCCGACGGCGATGAGCAGGGTGCCGCCGTAGAACAGAGGGACCGTCCAGAAGTCGGCTCCCATCTGGCCGATGCCGGTGAGGCCCACGGCGAGGACAGCGACGGCGACGAGGGTGCCCATCGCATTGGGGCGGCCGGGTTTGATCGCGGTGGCGCCGAGAAGGGCGCCGACGAATGCGGGCAGCAGGTAGTCCAGTCCGACGCTCGGATTACCGATCTGCTGCTGGGCGGCGAGCAGCACACCGGCGAAGCCGACGATCAGCCCCGACGCGGCGAACGCGTAGACGCTGTACCTGCGGGTCGGGATGCCGACGAGGTCGGCCGCGCGCGGGTTCGAGCCGACGACGTACAGATACCGGCCGAGCGGCAGCCGCTCCAGCACCAGCCAGAGGACGACGGCGAGGGCGAGCACGTAGAAGGCGGGGACCGGAAGGCCGAGGAACCTGGAGTCGTAGATGTCGGTGAAGGCGGCCGGGAGGCCTTGCGGGCCGGGGACGATCCGGCCGCCGCCGGTGATCCAGCCGGTCACGGCGTACATCATGCTGCCGGTCCCGAGAGTGGCGATGAAGGAATCGATCCGGCCGAACTCGACGATGACGCCATTGAGGACGCCCACGACCGCCCCTCCGCCGATCACCGCGAGGCAGGCGAGCGGCCAGGGCCACCCGACGTTGACGACGAGCTGCATCACCATCACGTGCGCCAGGCCGAGGCCGTAGCCGATGGAGAGGTCGAACGCGCCGGTCACGACGGGGACCATGGCGGCGAGCGCGAGAACGGCCGGGATCGACTGGTTGGAAAGGATCGAGTCGACGGTGTCCCGGGTGGGAAAGGTACGCGGCAGGGTGAAGGAGAAGATCAGGAAGAGCAGGGCCGTGAGTGCCAGAAGGCCGTAAGCACCGATGAGGTGCCCGCCCGGGCCGGGCAGTCGGACGGGGAGACTCGGCCGACCCTGTCGACGCGGCCGGGGCGAGGAGGGGGAGGGCGAGGGGGTCACGGGTTCGACGCGGTTCCGGAGGGGGGCATGTCCGAAGCCGCACGGGTGAGCCCGAAGACGGTGAGGGCCGGACCGCTCAGCTCGGCCGTCACGGACCCGCGGGCGAAAACCAGCGCGCGCCGGCACACGTCCACGACCTCCTGGAAGTCGGTGGAGATGAGCAGGACCGCAAGGCCGCCGGCCAGTGCCTCGTCGAGCAGGCGGTGGACCGCGGCCTTGGCGCCGACATCCACGCTCGCGGTCGGCTCCTCGAGGATGAGCAGACGCAGGCCCACCCGGAGCCACCGGCCGATCATGACCTTCTGCTGGTTTCCGCCGGACAGCGTGGCGATGGGGGCCTCGCTGTCGCGGGGGCGCACCGTGAACCGTTCGATCAGGGCGGCGGCCTCGGCACGTTCGCGGCGGGGGCTGATCCAGCGCAGCGCCGGCAGGCCTCCCGCCCGGGGGTTGGCCAGGAAGTTCTCCCGTACGGTCAGCTCGGCGAGGCAGCCCTCCTGCTGTCTGTCACCGGGCACGAAGGCGACACCGAGTCCGACGGCCTGGGCGACCGTACGGGGACTGTACGGGCGGCCGCCGAGAAGGGCACGTCCCTCGATGAGGGGCCGGGAACCCGCGAGGGCTCGGCCCAGGTCCCTGTGTCCGGCGCCCGAGAGGCCGACCAGGCCCAGGGCTTCCCCGGCCCTGAGCTCCAGGCTGACCGGTCCCGCGCCGGCGGTCCGTACGCCGTCGAGGGTCAGGACGGCCGGGCCGGGGACCGGGGCCGTGGCGGGGTGGCGGTCGCTCAGCTCCTCGCCGACGATGTCGTGCACCAGACGGGCAGGGCTCCGGCCCGCCAGTGCGCCGTGGCTGACGAGACGGCCGTCGCGCAGGACGGCGAAGGTGTCGGCGACCTCGTACACCTCGTCCAGACGGTGGCTCACATAGAGGATGCCGTGCCCCCGGTCGCGCAGTGCGTGCAGGACACGAAACAGCCGGGCGCAGTCCGCGGCGGGGAGGCGGGCGGTCGGCTCGTCGAGGACGATGAGCTTCGCCCGGGTCGCCAGGGCTCGTGCGATGGCGACCAGTGAACGCTCGGCCGGGGCCAGCCGGGCGATCGGTGCGTCGGGATCGAGGTGTCCGGCGACGATGCGCAGGGCCTCGGCGCAGTGCTCTCGGTTCCGCCGCCAGGAGATCAGTCCGGCGCGCCGCGGATACCCGGCGCTCAGGGCGATGTTCTCGGCGACCGTCATCCACTCCACCAGACCGAGATCCTGGTGGATGAAGGACATGCTGCGGGAAGCGGCATGACTCCCGAGCGGGTGCCCGTCCACCGTGATCCGCCCCGCGTCGGCGTGGTGGACGCCGGCGAGCACCTTGATGAGCGTCGACTTTCCGGCTCCGTTGGGACCGAGAAGGGCGAGGACGCTGCCGGCGTGGACGTCCAGGTCGACCCCGGCCAGCGCGAGGGTCCCGCCGAACCGCTTGGCGAGCCCGCGGACGCGGACCAGAGGTTCCACGGACATCTCCGGTGATCGACCTGGCGAGTTGTTCCCGACTGTCATGGGCGATGCTAGCCGGACGTATAGCTAGATATCAGACATTTGCCGTCCCTCGTGCCCCCAACGGCTCAGCGCCGCACTCGGGTCTCACACGCCGTCGAGCCCGCATTCGGCCCAGATGACCTTGCCCTCCGGGGTGTAGCGGGTACCCCAGCTCTGTGACAGCTGCGCGACGAGGAAGAGGCCGCGGCCGCCCTCGTCGGTGGTGGCCGCCCGGCGCAGGTGCGGGGCGGTGTTGCTGGTGTCGGAGACCTCGCAGATCAGGGTGCGGCCGTGGAGCAGCCGTACCCTGATGGGCCCGGCACCGTGGCGGATGGCGTTGGTGACCAGCTCGCTGAGCATCAGTTCCGCGGCGAACGCGGCTTCGTCGAGCCCCCAGTCGGCCAGCTGACGGGTGGCGGAGGCGCGGACCTCGCTGACGAGTACCGGGTCGGCGGGCAGGTCCCAGGTGGCGATCCGATCCGGGTCGAGGGCGTGGGTGCGGGCGACGAGCAGGGCGATGTCGTCGTAGGGATGGGCGGGGGCCACGGTGTCCAGGATCGCCTGACAGGTGTCCTCGGGCGAGCGCTCCGGATGGTGGGCCAGGGCCCCGCGCAGCTGGTCGAGGACGACGTCGACGTCGCGGTGCCGGTCCTCGATGAGTCCGTCGGTGTAGAGGACCAGTTGGCTGTCTTCCGGGAGGTGGATCTCGGCGGTTTCGAAGGGCAGGCCCCCGAGGCCGAGAGGGGGTCCGGCGGGCAGGTCGGGGAACGACACGTTGCCGTCGGGGTGGACCAGCGCGGGCGGGGGGTGGCCGGCGCGGGCCATGGTGCACTGTTGCGAGGTCGGGTCGTAGATGGCGTACAAACACGTCGCACCAATGGTGCCGACGCCGTCGGAAGCGGGGTCCTCCCGGTCCAGGCGTCCCACGAGGTTGTCGAGGTGGGTGAGCACTTCGTCCGGGGGAAAGTCGAGTTCGGCGAAGCTGCGTGCGGCGGTACGCAGCTGGCCCATCGTGGCGGCGGAGAGCATGCCGTGGCCGACGACGTCGCCGACGAAGAGGCCGATGCGGGTGCCGGACAGTGGGATGACGTCGTACCAGTCCCCGCCGACGTCGGATTCGGCGGGCAGGTAGCGATGGGCGACCTCGACGGCGTCCTGGTCGGGCAGACCGTGCGGGAGCAGGCTGCGCTGCAGGGCCAGGACCATGGTGCGTTCACGCGTGTAGCGCCGGGCGTTGTCGATGGACAGCGCGGCGCGGGTGGCGAGTTCCTGGGCCAGCGAGCAGTCGTCGTCTCCGAAGGGGGCAGGGTCCTGCGAGCGGTAGAAAGCGGCGACGCCCAGGACGACACCGCGGGCGACCAGGGGCACCGCGATGAGGGAGTGGACGTGGCTCAGCAGCTGTTCGGGGTCCTCGGGTTCCTGCGCGAGCCAGCCCGCGGCGGCCCTCAGGTCCGGCTCCAGCACCGCCTCGCCGCTGGTCAGACACCGCAGCTGAGGCGTGGTCGGGCCGTAGTCGATCTGCTTGCCGACGGGGTGGAAGGAACAGTCGTCGCGAATGCCGTGGACCACCGTACGGCGCAGGTCACTGCGGGGATCGGCGGACTCCTCGCCGCGCAGTACGGGCTCGGGCAGGTCGATGGTGACGAAGTCGGCCAACCGCGGTACCGCTGTCTCGGCGAGTTCCTCGGCGGTGCGGCGCACGTCCAGGGTGGTGCCTATGCGGGTGCTGGCCTCGGACAGCAGCTCCAGGCGGCGTCGCGCGGCCAAGGCGTACGTCCCCACGTGCGGCTCCCCCACCATCACGAGCCCTCTCGCGGGAAGCGGGGAGTCGAGGTGACCGTCTCTCGCGCCGTCGCCGTCGGCGGTGGTGACGCCCTCGCCGCCCGCGGCGACCTGGCCGGGTACCGTGACGGAGAGATGCCCGGGCGCCGCGACGTTGGGAACGGCCCCGGACGTCAGCGGGGCGAGGGCGACGGCAAGCTCGGCGGGGAGGCCCGGCTCCACGTCGACCCGGTCCGGCACGGTGAAAGGCGCGCGCTGCGAGGAGGCGGGGAGGACGGCCTCGATGGCGATGCCCTCCACTCCGGAGGTGCTGGTCATCGGCCGGCTCACGAGCGTGACGTGCCGGCCGTCGGGCAGGGACACGTCGACCGCGGCCCGCTGCGCGCGGGAGATCAGTTCGGCGGCCTGCTCCATGATGATCGCCCGGTCACGGGGGTGCAGTTCGAGGGCCAGTTCGTCCACGCCGATGCTGCGGTAAAGGCCGGCGGCGGCTTCGGCCGCGGTGTCCTGGTACGCCCGCAGCAGAGCGTGCTCACGCGCGGAACTCTGCCCCAGCAGCCGCCGCTCGATGGCCTCGGCCGCCCTGCGTATCACGATGTCCAGCTCCGGATCCTCGGCGCTGCGCGGATAGCCGAAGCACAGGACGCCCTCGATGCGGCCGCTGAGCGGGTCGCGGACGGGAAGCGCGCGGCAGGCACTGCCCTGGGAGCGCTCGGCGAAGTGCTCGGCACCGTAGACCCGGATGAGTTGCCGCTCCGCCAGGGCGAGACCGATGCCGTTGGTACCGGCGACCTGCTCGGCGAACACGAACCCTGGGACGCTCTGGATCGCCGGGAGGCTTCGGGCCAGCGACGTCTCTCCGAAACGCCGCAGGAGAACCGTCCCGCTCGCATCGGCAACGGAGATGTTCATCGCGCTGCCGGCAAACCGGAGCTGCAGCCGGTCGAGCACCGGCACGGCCGCGTGGACGAGCCGGGCGTCCGGATCGAAATCCTCGCGGAAGGGAAGGTCGGACTGGTCCGGCGACAGCCCCATGGACCGGCACCGCTGCCAGGAATTCAGGATCGACGTGCGCACACCCGCCTCGACCGGCTCTCCCTGCATGAACCGCTCACGAAAACGGGCGGGTCCCGTGCCCTCTGTCGCACGCCCCGTGGGTATGGGTTCGCCGCCGGACCGAACCACGCTCAGCCTCGCTCACACCTTAGATAGTCCACATTTCGGAATTATCTGATATTGACGAGGATACGGGCATCAGGGATATGAGTCACGATTCGTAAGGTCTCTCACGCACGGTAACCGGACTGGTCGGTTGTCACAGGATGGCGACGGGGTTTACGGGCGAGCCCGTCCCGCCCGGGACGTTCAGCGGTGCCACGACGAGCAGGAACTCATACCGCCCCGCCTCGGCGGTCGCTACGGAGAGCTCTTCAAGGTCGAGGTTGTCCAGCAGCGGCACCCCCATCGCGGCCACCGCCAGCGCGTGGACCGGCGAATGCACGCCGTCCACGGGCGAGGGCCGTACATCGCTGTCGCCGTCCCCGCCGAGCAGCGCGATGCCACGCTCGGCCAGCAGCGGTACGGCGTCCACATGGAAGCCGGCGCTCGCCGTGTCGGGGTCCCAGGAACCGAGTTCCCCGCGGCGACGGACATGCCCGGAGCGCATCAGCACCGCGTCGCCCTCGCCGATCGCCACATCGAGCGCCTTCTCGGCGGCGATGATGTCGTTTGCGTGCACCGCTTGCCCCGGCTCCAGCCAGCGGATCCCGAAGACGGCGGGGAAGTCGAGGAGCACACCCGTCGTGACGAGGGGCCCGAGCGCCGACACCGCGCCGAAGCGGGCGCCTGCGGCATCGACGAGCTCGTGTGCCGTCCGGCCGTCGTAGAGCTGCCCCCGGTAGGCGATGTGACACAGCGCGTCGAGGTGGGTGACGCCCTTGCCGTGGTAGTCGGCGCCGATGAAGTCCTTGAAGGTGGAGGGTTCCGGACTCTCCACGTCACCGAGATCGGTCATGTGGTGCAGGGCGGGCTTGCGGTTGTCCGGGCCGGCCCGGGTGTTCCAGGGCACCGCCATCTGGACGACCCTCCCGGACCGCACTCTGTCCGTGGCGCGCCGCACGCGGTCCGCGGTCACCCGGTTCCAGGCACCGCGGTCGGCCGGGGCCCAGCGACCCCACGTGCGAACCGCCTCGAAGAGTGCGTCGAACTGCCGACGGGAGACGGCAGGGCCGTTGTGGGTACGGGTCGGCCCGGGATTCGGGGCACCGCCGGAACTCGAGCTCATCCGTACTCACCGTTCCCAGGCCGAAGAGCGTCATCCTCGCGACGAGAAATCCAGCTTTGCACATTCACGAGGCCGTCTGTCCGACTGGTGATCAAGGGCCGATGAGCGGCATGCTCAACGCCGAAGCCGGGATCAGACCTACGCGAAGAAGGGCCCCCACAGGCTCTCGCCTGTGAAGACCCTTCACACCGTCGGGACGACAGGATTTGAACCTGCGACCCCTTGACCCCCAGTCAAGTGCGCTACCAAGCTGCGCCACGTCCCGTTGCCCGCCTGACCTGGGCTTTCGCCTGGCCGAACGTGCATGGAAACAATACCGCACTCGGGTCGATGGTCGCGCACGCCTTTTTCTCGACCTGAAGTTTGGTTGAGGTCATATGGGGCTGATTGCCCCTGGTCAGCCGCTCGCCGGTCGTATTCGCTCCCCTGCCGCCGCCGAGCCCGGTCCCGTCACCGTCGCGTCGACGCGCACCAGGTCGCGTATCGCCGGTACGGAGAGCAGGGCGGCGCAGACGACGAGGCTCATCGCCCCGGAGACGAGGAGTACGTGGTCGGCGCCGAAGGCGTCGGCGGACGGTCCGGCGAGGGCTTGACCGACGGGCATCAGGGCGAGGGAGCCGGCGACGTCGTAGGCGTGGATACGGTTGAGGGCGTCGGGCGGGACCTGTGTCTGGACGCTGGTCGCCCACATCACGCTCCAGAAGGACATGCCCGCCCCGGCGACGGCGGCTCCGGCCGCCATGGCAGGCACGCCGAGGCCGGCGCCGACGGTTGCCGGGAAGGCGCCGAAGCCGATCAGGGCTATCGCCCCGGCACGGAGCATGCGGCGGGGGCGCAGGCGCAGGGCGAGCAGGCCGCCGATCACCGTGCCGGCGCCGAGGGCGGAGTTCACCAGGCCGTAGACGCGCGGGCCGTGCTCCTGGACCACCTCCGTCGCGACCAGCGGGACGCTCGGGCCCGTGACGGCGATCATGTAGAGACCCCAGACGGCGATCACGCCCCACAGCCAGGTACGCGACCTGAACTCCCGCCAGCCTTCGACCAGATCGGCCCGGAAGGTGCTTCTCCCGTGGGATGCCGGGCCGTCGTCCGGGGCGAGCGGGGGCAGGCGCAGCAGCAGGAGGCACAGGGCGCTCACCACATAGGTGGCGGCATGAGCCGCGAAGACGCCGCCGGGTGAGGCGAAGCCGACGAGGATACCGGCGAGGGCGGGGCCCGAGAGCTGGGCCGCCGCCTCGGCGATGCGTATCGCGCCGTTCGCGCCCTGGACGTCGATGGCGAGGCGGGGCACCGTGCTGGCGACGCCGGGCTGGAAGACGGCGCCGGCCACGCCGTTGACGAAGCCGAGCGCGCAGATCTCCCACAGCACCACATGGCCGGAGAAGAAGAGCGCGGCGGCCAGCGCCTGGGTGACCACGCGCACCAGGTCGGCGCCGATCATCAGCCTGCGGGTGTTGAAGCGGTCCGCGAACACCCCGCCGAAAACCACGAACCCGGCGAAGGCCGCCGCCGTCGCGGCCATGGCCAGGCCCACCGCGCCCGCCCCGTACCCGTGCTGGAGCAGGCCGGCGGCGAGGGCGACCGGCAGCATGGTGTCGCCGAGCCGGGCGACGGCCCGCGCCACGAAGAACAGGGCGAAGTCGCGTGACCACAGGGAGGGGTGCGATTTCGATGGCCCATGTCCCTCGTGACCGGCAGCCTCGCCTCCGGCAACGTTGTCACCAGGTCGGCGCCCCGCCCTCCGCTCGCCCTGCGACGACGTCCCGGTCATGCCCCGCTCCCCTCCCGGCCGATCCTCCACCCACCTCCCACGCCTTCGGATCATGCCACGGGGCACTGACAACGCCCGAGGAGTTTTCAGTCCGCGGTCGGCAGCCCCAACTCGGGGTGTGCGTCGAGCAGTCGGGGCGGCGCCGCCTGGCGCCAGGAGTCGGTGAGGATGTCCCGCAGCTCGTCCTCGTCGTCCAGCGCGGCGAGCCGGGCCCGGACCCAGGCGAAGCCTGCCTCGTGATCGGCGATCCAGAACTTCTCCGGTTCGGCCAGGACCAGTTCGTCGCGCTCCTCCTTGGGGCAGCGCACGGCGATGGACGTCTCCTCCTCGGGCAACGTGACGTACATCTTGCCCGCGACCCGGAAGGTGGGCATGCTCCAGGCGATCTTCTCCGTCGTCTCGGGGAGGGACAGGGCGATACGACGTACGTCTTCGGCATCCGGCATGACTGGCACCGTAGCGGCTCCCACTGACAGTCACCTGGTGGGAGGGCCTGCCCCCAGCTGTTTGTAGTAGATCGTCGTCGGCCGCAGGACCCCGCCCGGGTCCGCCGCGTAGTCGGGGATCGCGCCGACCGGGGTCCAACCGGCGGCGCGGTAGAGGCGTTCGGCCGGGCTGTCGGTCTCGGTGTCCAGGTGCAGCAGGGTGATGCCGGCCGCGACGGCGGCGGTCTCGGCGGTGGCCAGGAGGCCGCGGCCGAGGCCCTGTCCGCGGGCGTCCCGGTGAACCATCAGCTTGACCAGTTCGGCGCGGTGGCGACTGTTGGGCTTGTCCGGGAAGGCGAGGCTCACGGTGCCCACGAGCCGGTCGGCGTCGCGGGCCGCCCACACGGCGAGTTGACCGGAGGCCACGGCCGCGGCTCGCTCCTTCCACCAGGCGAGGGCCGCCGCCCGGTCGAGGGGCGCGAGGAAGCCGATCGAGGCGCCGCCGTTCACCGTGTCGGTCAGCAGGTCGGCCAACTCCTCGATGGAGTCGAGCAGTCGATGCGCGTCCAGTCGTACGACCGTCATGGCAGCACCACCGCCAGCACGTACCGCACGCCCTCGCCGCCGAGGCACCTGAAGCGTGTCGGCCCCCACACCCGCAGGCGCAGACAGTCGCCGGCGTCGAGCTGGTGCGCGACGTCCTGTGCCGTCACCTCCATCGCGCCCTCCAACACCCAGATGTGCTGTTCCAGTCCGGGCACGGGCGGACGGTCGTAGGAGATGTCGGCGCCGGCCGTGAGCCGCCCCTCGACGAGTTCGCCGCGCAGACCGGTGTGGGGCGGGGACACGGACCGTCGTACGAAGCCGGAGGACGGGTCCTTCCACACCGTTTGCGCGGCGGCCCGTACGAGCAGGGCGGGCTCCGTCTCGACTTCGCTGAGCAGCTGGGACATGGTCCGCCCGTAGACACCGCAGAGGCGGTTGAGGAGGGAAGCCGTGGGGCTGGTCTCCGCCCGCTCGGCCCGGGACAGCGTCGACCGGCTCACTCCGCTGCGTTCCGCCAATTCCCCCAGTGACCAACCGCGTTCGGCCCGCAGCTCGGCCAGCCTGGCGCCGAGGCGGATGTCCACGGGGTCGGGAGACAGGGAGTGCTCAGCCATCTCTTGTCTCATATTCGAGACGCTATCCCGGATATGAGACGCCCTGGTTACGGCCGGCTCACGTCACCGGCGGCTACGCGTGCGCCGCCTCGCCCAACGCGTTCAGCACCGGGCTGATCAACGGGTGCTCCTCGGCTCCCCGGCGTACGGCGGCGAAGACGCGGCGGGTGGGCGCGGTGCCGTCCACGGGGCGGACGACCACGCCCGTGAGGTCCATGCCGCGCAGCGCCGAGCGGGGCACGAGTGCGACGCCCGCGTCGGCCGCGGCGAGCGCCACCACGGCACGGAAGTCGTCCGAGGAGTGTTCGAGGCGGGGCTGGAAGCCGGCGCTCTCGCAGGCGAGGACGACCACGTCGTGACAGGGGTTGCCGGGATAGGGGCCGATCCACGGGTCCTTGGCCAGTTCGGCGAGCGGCACCTCGTGCGCGTCGGCCAGCCGGTGGCTCACCGGGACGACCGCGTCGAAGGGCTCGGCGTAGAGCGGGACGTGCGTCAGGCGCGGATCGTCGGCGGGCGGGGCCCCTCGATACTCGACCGCGACGGCGACGTCCACCTGCCGGTCCAGCACCATCGGCAGGCTGGCGTCGCCCTCGGCGTCGTGGACGCGGATACGGATGCCGGGCGCCGTCCGGGCGAGGCGGGCCACGGCGGGCGCGACGACCAGCGCGATGCCGGTCGCGAAGGAGGCGACCGTGACCGTGCCGGCCGCACCCGAGCTGTACGCGGCCAGCTCCGCTTCGGCCCGCTCCAGCTGGGCGAGGACCAGGTTGGTGTGGCTGAGCAGGATCTCGCCGGCCGGAGTCAGCCGTACACCCTTGGCACCGCGCTCCACCAGTCGGTGGCCCGTCTCCTGCTCCAGGGCCGTGAGCTGCTGGGAGACGGCTGAGGGGGTGAG
The DNA here is from genome assembly GCF_058544905.1 of Streptomyces sp. JLBG701. Lineage (NCBI taxonomy): Bacteria > Bacillati > Actinomycetota > Actinomycetes > Kitasatosporales > Streptomycetaceae > Streptomyces > Streptomyces sp. JLBG701. The sequence goes on along the minus strand of NZ_CM178588.1, from coordinate 9,797,023 downwards.
GTACAGCGCGGCGGCAGCCGCCGTCACCGTGCGGTGGTCGGCCACCGCACGGAGGATGTGGAGCCGCCGCGCCTCGATCATGAGATCGATTCTCTCAGCTCGGCCGGAGTACTCAGCCCGCCAGCTCGGCCCGCGCCGCCACGAACGCGTCCACCGCCCGGTTCACGTCCTCCGTGGAGTGCGCGGCGGACAGCTGCACGCGGATACGGGCCTGGCCCTGCGGCACGACCGGGTAGGAGAAGCCGATCACGTACACCCCGCGCTCCAGGAGCAGCTCCGCCATCCGTCCGGCCACGGACGCGTCGCCGATCATCACGGGCGCGATGGCGTGGTCGCCGGGGAGGATGTCGAAGCCCTCCTCGGTCATACGACGGCGGAACAGGGCGGTGTTCTCGGCGAGCCGGATCCGCAGCTCGTCCGCGGACTCCAGCAGGTCGAGCACCTTCAGGGACGCGGCGGCGATCACCGGGGCGAGGGTGTTCGAGAAGAGGTACGGCCGTGAGCGCTGGCGCAGCAGGGCGACGATCTCGGCGCGGGCGGCCACGTAGCCGCCGGAGGCTCCGCCGAGTGCCTTGCCGAGCGTGCCGGTGATGATGTCGACGCGGTCCATGACGCCGTGCAGTTCGGGGGTGCCGCGGCCGCCGGGACCGACGAAGCCGACGGCGTGGGAGTCGTCGACCATGACCATGGCGTCGTAGCGGTCGGCGAGGTCGCAGATCTCACGCAGGGGCGCCACGTAACCGTCCATGGAGAAGACGCCGTCGGTGACGATCAGCTTGCGCCGGGCGCCGTCGGCCTCCTTCAACTGCCGCTCCAGATCGGCCATGTCGCGGTTGGCGTAGCGCAGGCGGCGGGCCTTGGACAGGCGGATGCCGTCGATGATCGAGGCGTGGTTCAACGCATCGGAGATGACCGCGTCCTCCGGGCCCAGCAGCGTTTCGAACACGCCGCCGTTGGCGTCGAAGCAGGAGGAGTAGAGGATGGTGTCCTCCTGGCCGAGGAAGGCGGAAAGGCGTCCCTCCAGCTCCTTGTGCACCTCCTGCGTGCCGCAGATGAAGCGCACGGAGGCCATGCCGTAACCCCAGCGGTCGAGGGCCTCGTGGGCGGCGGCGACGACCTCGGGGTGGTCGGCGAGGCCGAGGTAGTTGTTGGCGCAGAAGTTGAGGACCTCACCGGGGCGGCCGCCGGCGGTGACGTTCACGGTCGCGGACTGCGGGGTGCCGATGACGCGCTCGGGCTTGTGCAGTCCCGCGGCGCGGATCTCGTCGAGGGTGGTGCGGAGGTCGTCGCGTACGGATTCGAACATCGTCACTTTCCTTTACAGGGTCCAGTCCAGGATGACCTTGCCGCCGCGGCCGCTCGCCGCGTCGGCGAACGCCGCCTCGAAGTCGCGGTAGCCGTACCGGCCGGTGATCACCGGGGCGAGGTCGAGACCGCCCTCAAGGAGGACCGACATCGCGTACCAGGTCTCGAACATCTCACGGCCGTAGATGCCCTTGACGGTGATCATCGAGGTGACGATCCGGGCCCAGTCGACCGGGAACTCCTCGGCGGGCAGGCCGAGCATCGCGATGCGGCCGCCGTGCGTCATGTTGGCGATCATGTCGCGCATCGCCTCGGGGCGGCCGGACATCTCCAGGCCGATGTCGAAGCCCTCGCGCAGGCCGAGTTCGCGCTGGCCGTCGGCGATGGTCGCCTTGCCGACGTCGAGGGCGAGGCTCACGCCGATCTTGCGGGCCAGCTCAAGGCGTTCCTCGCTCACATCGGTGATCACGACGTTGCGCGCACCGGCGTGCCTCGCCACCGCGGCGGCCATCAGACCGATCGGTCCGGCGCCGGTGATCAGGACGTCCTCGCCGACCAGCGGGAAGGAGAGCGCGGTGTGCACGGCGTTGCCGAACGGGTCGAAGATCGCGGCGACATCGAGGTCGACGGGGACACGGTGCACCCACACATTGGCGGCGGGCAGCACCACGTACTCGGCGAAGGCGCCGTCCCGGCCGACGCCCAGCCCGACGGTGGCCCGGCACAGATGGCGGCGGCCGGCCTGGCAGTTGCGGCACTTTCCGCAGACCAGGTGGCCCTCGCCGCTGACCCGGTCGCCCGCTTTGATGCCGTCGACGTCACGGCCGGTCCCGACGACCTCGCCGACGAACTCGTGCCCGATCACCAGCGGCGCGCGGATCGCCTGCCGCGCCCAGCCGTCCCAGGCCCGGATGTGCAGATCGGTGCCGCAGATTCCGGTCCGCAGGACCTTGATCAGTACGTCGCCGGGTCCGACGACGGGCTCCGGAACGTCCGCGAGCCAAAGCCCGGGCTCCGCCTTCTCCTTGACCAGCGCCTTCAACGCCACGGCTCCTGTGCATGAGTTCCCGGGTCCGGACATGCCGAAGGCGCCCGTTCCGGGGAGAGGGGTGGATTCGGGTAGCAATCTGCCCTACGTCCGCGTCCCGGGTCCATCGAGGATTTCTTAAGCGGCGCCGCAGCTTTGCTTCACGCCTCCGCCCCGGCTCAACTGGCCGATTTGTCGCCTATTGGCGACCAGGTCCATACGACCGTTCGGCTATCCCCCGCCGAGCAGTTCCAGCCGGGCCACCAGCTCCGCCGCCGTCGACTTGATGGTCTCCAGCCCCGCTTTCCCCCAGGGCCGCGGCTCCGTGTCGACGACGCACACCGTGCCCAGCACCATCCCCGTGGTGTCGATGAGGGGTGCGCCCAGATAGGAACGGATACCGAACTCGTCGACGACCGGATTCCCCGCGAACCGCGGGTAGTCGCAGACGTCTTCGAGAACCAGCGCCTTACGTCGGACCACCACATGGGGGCAGAACCCATAATCTCGCGCCAGTTGACGGCCGACCTCGGGCTTGGCGCCCTCCCCGTTCACGGCGGGCCTGCGCAGTCCCAAACCGCCCGGAGTATGCAGCCCGGCGAAGAACTGCCGGTTCTCGTCAATGAAGTTGACCATGGCGTACGGCGCCCCGGTGAGCTCGGCGAGATGGTCCGCGAACGCGTCGAGCCCAGGGTCCGGATGCTCCCCCAGGCCCAGCCCGCGCAGCCGTCGCATCCGCGCCGGGGCCTCCTTGTCCTCGGGCGTGAGCAGCAGACGACCGGCCGGGCGGGGCGGGTCGTAGCTCATGGGCGGACTCCGTCCCTGTGGACGTAGGTCATAGAGGTACTCCGTGGCGGTGTGCGGGGATCACATGTGGGCACCATGGCTCGGCGCCGGCGCCGGAGCGTGGGCGATGAGATGGCGTACGAGGGTCAGCAGGGTCTGGACTCCGGAACTGGAGATCCGCGCATCGCAGCGGACCACGGGGATCCCGGGGTCGAGATCTATCGCGGCGCGCACCTCCTCGGGGTCGTAGCGGTACGAGCCGTCGAACTCGTTGATCGCGACGATGAAGCCGAGGCCGCGCTGCTCGAAGAAGTCGACGGCCGCGAAGCAGTCCTCCAGGCGGCGGGTGTCGGCCAGGATGACCGCGCCGAGCGCGCCTTCGGACAGCTCGTCCCACATGAACCAGAACCGCTCCTGCCCGGGCGTGCCGAACAGGTAGAGCACATGTTCCGGGTCGAGGGTGATGCGGCCGAAGTCCATCGCCACGGTCGTCTCGACCTTGTTCTCGATGCCTTCGAGATCGTCGGTCGCGGCACTGACCGTGGTGAGCAGCTCCTCCGTGCTGAGCGGCGCGATCTCGCTCACCGCGCCGACGAAGGTCGTCTTGCCGACTCCGAAGCCTCCCGCCACCAGGATCTTGAGTGCGGTGGGGAAGAGATCAGAGCTGTCGTCGTAGTCCATCGAGCACTGCCTCCAGAAGAGACCGGTCAGTGGGGTTGTGGTGGAACTCGGGCGGTTTGGTGGTCAGTGCACCGCAGTCGACGAGGTCCGACAGCAGCACCTTGGTGACCACCGCCGGCAGCTTCAGATGGGCGGCGACCTCGGCCACCGAGACGGGCGCGCGGCACAGGTCGAGCGCCTGCGCGTGCTCGGGGCCGAGATAGCCGAGGGGCGTGGCTCCGGTGGCCATCACCTGCGACAGGAGGTCGAGCGCGATGGTGGGCCGGGTCCGGCCGTTGCTGACCGTGAAAGGGCGCACGAGCCGTCCGGCCGCGTCGTCGAGCCAGGGCCCGTCGCCGGCCGTCGCCACGCTCAAGGCCTCATCGCCGAGGGTTCTGCGGCGTGCTGCCGGGGCGCGGTCATCAGGTACGGGCGGACGCTCTTGACCAGCATCGCCATCTCGTAGCCGAGCACCGCGGCGTCGGCCTCTCGGCCGGCGAGCACGGCGAGGCAGGTGCCGGAGCCGGCGGTGGTGACGAAGAGCAGGGTCGAGTCGAGTTCGACGACGACCTGCCGGACGTCCCCGCCGTCTCCGAAACGGACGCCCGCGCTGCGTCCGAGGGAGTAGAGACCGGAGGCCAGGGCGGCCATGTGGTCGGCGCTGTCGTGGTCGAGCCCGTGGACCGACTTCACGAGCCCGTCGCAGGAGAGCAGTACCGCGCTGGTGGTGTGCGGCACACGCTGCACGAGGCCGCTCATCAACCAGTCGAGATCGGATACATGGCCGGTCGGCGCATCGCTCGCCATGGTGGATCGACTCCTTGAGGTACGAAGGTCTGCGGGAGCGCTGGAGGTGGGGGCGGGTACGGGGTGGGTCGTGGGGGTGCGTACGGAGGTGGTCATCCGGCTGGTGCGCTCCCGTCGTGCCGGGTGGTGAGGTCGTGTCCGGGCGCGGCCACGCCGTCACGCGCGCGGTGCGCCTCGCGGGACGCGGGCGCGCGCGAGGGGTGCGCCTCGACGGTGCGGGCCGTGTCCATGGGCGGAACGTCTATGGAGGACGTCGTGGTCATGAGCGTCCCATCCATGTGGGGTGGCGCACCCAACGAGGGTGTGTCGATGTGGGGAGGGTCCATGTGACCCGTCTCCATGTGGCCCGCCTCCATGTGCCCGGACACCATGTGGCCCGCCTCCGTATGGCCGGGCTCTGTGTGACCGGCCCCTGTGTGGCCGGACTCCGCTGGGGGCGAATCGATGAGCTGCGCGGCCTCCGCGAGGCCGATGCCGCGCTGGAAGGCCGCCATCAGGCCCGGGTCGTGGCCGACGAGGTGCTCGGCGTCCTGGCGGGGTGCCGGGCCCTCGCGGAGTTGGGGTGCGATGTGTTCCTGGGCGCGGCGGCGGGGCAGTTGGGGCTTTCCCATGGTGCCGCGGACGGTGCTGTTGCGCGGAGTGGGCGGCACAGCTGTGTGCTCCGCGACGGTGAGCCGGTCATCGGGCCTGATGCCGGGCAGCGCCTCCGCGGGATTGGGCCGCTCCCCGTGGGTGCCGCGCATGGGCAGCGGCGCCGGTGCGCCACCGGTCGCCACCGGCGTCGCGGCCCGGGTGGCATGCCGCGGTTCCCGGGAGGGTTCCCGTGACTGCCGGGGTGGTGCGACGGTCGATGCCGTGGACGAGACCCTGGTCGCCGCGGCGGGCCCGGGCTCGGTCCCGGCCCTGTGCTGGGGGCGTTGGGGAGGCGCAGGCGCGGCGGCCTGTCTGCCCGGGCCCGTGTGCTCCTGCGGCGGTGCCACGATCCCGGGGGCGCCCGGCGCGGTGCCCAACAGCCCTTGCGGCAGAACGAGTACGGCCTGGACTCCGCCGTAGATGTTGGTCTGGAGCCGGACGTGGATGCCGTGTCTGCGGGCGAGTTGCGAGACCACGAACAGTCCGATGCGGCCGTCCGCCAGCAGGCTGGCCACGTTGACCTGGTCGGGGTCGGCGAGCAGGGCGTTCATCTTGCTCTGCTCGCCGACGGGCATGCCGAGGCCGCGGTCCTCGACCTCGACGGCGAGCCCCGAGGTGACGATGTTGGCGCGCAGCAGTACCTGGGTGTGCGGGGCGGAGAACACCGTGGCGTTCTCGACGAGTTCTGCCAGCAGGTGGATGACGTCGGCGACGGCGTGCCCGCGCAGGGTGCCGTCGATCGGCGGTACGAGCTTGACCCGTGAGTACTGCTCGACCTCGGCGATCGCCGAGCGCAGCACCTCGGTCATGGAGACCGGGTTGCTCCACTGCCGGCGGGAGACGGCGCCGCCGAGCACGGCGAGGTTCTCGGCGTGGCGGCGGATACGGGTGGCGAGATGGTCGACGTGGAAGAGGCCCTTGAGGAGATCGGGGTCCTCGATCTCGTTCTCCAGCTCGTCGAGGATCGAGATCTCGCGGTGCACCAGGGACTGCAGGCGCCGGGCGAGATTGACGAAGACCTCCAGTTTCTGTTCGCTGCCCGCCTGGCTGGAGAGCTGTGCGGCCTGGACGACGGCGGTGACGGCTCCGTCGTGGGCGCGGGCCAGGTCGGCGGCGAGCAGTTCGAAGTCGTCGGCGTCGTCCGGGGGCCCGCTGCGCGGCTTGCGCTTGGGCGGGACCTCACCGCGGCGCAGCGCCTCGACCAGGGTGCGCAGGTCGGCCTCGCCGCGTGCGCTGTGGCGGCGCAGGGCGCCGATGCGGTCACTCACGGACCGGGCGGCGCGGTTCGCGGCGACGGCGGCGATCACAATGCCCACGAGCGCGACCGAGACCGCTCCGGCGAGCACTCCGTACAGGGAGAGGCTGGTCCGTGCGCCGGTGGAGCGGACGGTGAACAGGACGGCCGCGCTGGCGCCGAGGGCGACCGCGACGGGCGGCAGCACGGCGAGACGCAGGAGCTGGGGCCGTATCTGGGTCTCGGGCAGCGAGGGGACGGTGCGGGCGACCGGGCGCCCGTGCCGTCCGCCCTCACGGCGTTCTGCGCGTGCGGCCGGTGCGCGAAGGTGAGACATCGTCGTCCTCGTACTGGTCCGTCGGGCCTGTGGGGTCGCGCGGGGTGCGCGACTCGGGCATGCGCCATCGCGGTGCCGGTCGAGAGAGCCGAAAAATTCGGCCCTGCGTCGCCCGACGGACACTCACAGTAGTCGCCAACGCATCATGTGCGGTGGGCAGTTGACAAAGTCCCACGGAGACGGTCCCGCTCTGGTATGAGGCTTCGTACGACAGACCGATAAGCCCCTCGGGTAATGACCGCCGAACGGAAATCGATCGATCCGACCTGGTCAGAACCGGTCGCAAAGAAACGGCGAGGGCCGGGGAGTCATCCGCTCCCCGGCCCTCGCCGGCTGTCGTTTCCCGCTCGGGGATCAGCCCGAAGGGACGGCTTCGGGGTCGCCGGCGCTCTCGGCCGAAGTCCCCGGAACGTCACCGGCCGTGTCGGCCGGCGCCTCGGCCGGCACACCAGTCGGAACGTCGACTTCAGGCCAGCCGCCCACCGGAGGAGTGGCCACTCCGCGCCACCACAGCTCGGACGGGACCGTCTCTGCGGCGGGCTCGAAGGGCTCGCCGGGGCGCGGCAGGGCGATACGCGCGCCGACCGCGCGGGCGGCCGCCACCGTGCCCTCACCGGGCTCCGACCACGGATGCGCCGCCAGATTGAAGGTGGCCCAGTGGATCGGCATCATCACGCCGCTCGGCTCACCGCGCTGGAGGTCGAGGTGGGCGCGCATGCCCTCCTCGGGCGTCATGTGGATGTCGGGCCAGAACTCGGAGTACGCGCCGATCTGGATCATCGTGGCGTCGAAGGGGCCGTGCGCGGCGCCGATGTCCTTGAAGCCCTCGAAGTATCCGGTGTCACCGCTGTGGTAGATCCTGTGCTCCTCGCCGGCCACGACCCAGGAGGCCCACAGCGTGTGCTGCGTGTTGCGCAGGCCGCGGCCGCAGAAGTGGCGGGCCGGGGTCGCCGTGAGGGTGAGCCCGCCGACCCGGGTCTCCTCGTGCCAGTCCAGTTCGCGCAGCCGGTCGGCGGAGACGCCCCACCGTTCGAGATGGGCGCCGACGCCCAGCGGCACCGCGAACAGGGTGTCCGTGCCGGCCAGCGCCTCGATCGTGGGCATGTCCAGGTGGTCGTAGTGGTCGTGCGAGATGACGACGACGTCGACCGGGCCGAGCGCGGCCAGCGGCAGGGGCACCGGGTGCAGCCGCTTGGGCCCGGCGAAAGAGAAGGGGGAGCAGCGCTCGCCCCAGACGGGGTCGAAGAGCACGCGCTGCCCGTCGATCTCGGCGAGCACGCTGGAGTGGCCCATCCAGGTCAGCCGGAGTCCGGTGGCCGGGGCCTTGGCGAGGTCGGCGAGGGTCGTGGCGTGCACCGGCACCGTCCCGACCGGGGCGCGGAGGGCGCGGTCCTCCTTACGGAAGGAGGACTTCGCGAACTCGAGCATGGCGCCGTCGGGCCGGGCGGCACCCGGCGGGTTCTTGAAGACCCCGTCCACGAAGTGCGGTGACCTGTGGATGCGCGCCAGGCGCTCACCGCTCGAGTCCGCGCCGAAGGCCGCGGGCCGCAGCGCACGGAGCCCGGAGCTCAGGGAACGGAAACCGGTCACGATGCCTCCAAGTGGAGTGGGTGAGACCTTCCATTATGGTCGCCCCCACTGACAGCTCCCGGGTCGACCGGGTCACAGCCCCCGGTTTCCAAGGAAAGACCAAAGATGCGGCGGAACGTGACCGGATGGGCACGCGGCGCACCCGGGCCGCCCGGGCCACCCCGGAGGGGCGGCGCGCAACTGAACGCCGGTTCAGTATATTGCCCGCATGGCAACCCCTCAGGGCGCTCCCCTGCTCTCCCTCACCTGGACCGACCACCTCACCGGCCGCCAGGGCTTCCTGGTCGTCGACCGGCTGGTGCGCGGTGTCTCCAGCGGTGGTCTGCGGATGCGCGAGGGCTGCACCCTCGACGAGGTCACCGGGCTCGCCCGCGGCATGACCATGAAAGAGGCTCTGCACTACGACCCCGAGAGCCGCTACGTCCCTCTCGGCGGCGCCAAGGGCGGCATCGACTGCGATCCCCGGGACCCGGAGTCGTACGCGCTGCTCGTGCGCTATCTGCGTGCCATGCGGCCCTACATCGAGGGCTTCTGGACCACGGGCGAGGATCTGGGCCTCACCCAGGATCTCGTGGACCGGGCGGCCGCCGAGGCGGGGCTCATCTCGTCGATCCAGGCCGTTTATCCGCTGCTCGACGACGAGGCCGTGGCCCGCAAGCGGCTCGCGGACGCCTTCGCGGTGGAGGTGGACGGCATCGGGCTCGACGAACTCGTCGGCGGCTGCGGGGTCGCCGAGTCGCTGCTCGCCGCCCTGGACCGGGCGTCGGTGCCGTGGGCGGGCACGCGCGTGGCCGTGCAGGGCCTCGGCACCATGGGCGGCGCCACGGCGCGCTTCCTCACGCGCGCGGGTCTGACGATCGTGGCCGTCGCCGACGTCAAGGGCACCATCGCCAACCCGGCGGGCCTCGACGTGGACGCGCTGCTCGCCGCGCGGGACGCGTTCGGCACCGTGGACCGCTCCGTGCTGCGGGCCGGTGATCGCGAACTGCCCGGCGACGCCTGGCTGTCGGTCGAGGCGGAGGTGCTGGTGCCGGCGGCGGTCTCGTACACGATCGACACGGCGAACCAGGAGCGGATCACCGCGCGCTGGATCGTCGAGGCGGCCAACATGCCCGTGCTGCCGGAGGCTGAGGAACTGCTCGCCGGGCGCGGTGTCACCGTGCTGCCGGACGTGGTCGTCAACTCCGGGACGAACGCCTGGTGGTGGTGGACGCTGTTCGGCGACATCGGCGCGGACGCGGACGAGGCGTTCGCGCACATCCGCCGTTCGATGCGCGCCCTCACCTACCTGATGCTGGCCCGCGCGGAGGCCGACCGGACGACTCCGCGGGCCGCCGCACACGCCCTCGTCGCGGACCAACTGCCGGTGATCGCCGAGCGGTTCGGCTGGTACCGGTGACAGCGGCCACGCGCGGTGACCCGCTCTTCGTCACCCTCACCTGCCACGGATTAGGGTGACGGCGTGGCAAGAGTGCGGTTGAGCGTGGCGGAGCGGCGTGAGGAGTTGCTGCGGGCCGCCATCGATCAGATCGAGGCGCGGGGCGTGGCGGCGGTCAGGATCGCCGATGTGGCCTCGGCGCTCGGTGTGAGCAACGCGCTGGTGCTGTATCACTTCTCGACGAAGGAGAAGCTGGTCGCCGCCGCGTTCACCTACGCGGCCGAGGACGACCTCGCACAACTGCGCAAGCTCCTCGGCCGCCGTACGACCGCGCTGCGCCGGCTGCGGGCGGCCGTGCGCTGGTACGCGCCGACAGGGCAGGCCAAGGGATGGCGGCTGTGGATCGAGGGCTGGGCGGCGGCGCTGCGCGAGCCCGCCCTTCAGGAGGTCACCCGTGACCTCGACAAGGAGTGGAAGGCCGCGATCGTCGAGGTCATCGCCGAAGGGGTGGCCGCCGGCGAGTTCCGCTGCCCGGACCCCGCCGGCACGGCCCTGCGCCTCACGGCCCTCCTTGACGGCCTCGCCGTACAGCTGACGTCGTACGCCGGTGCGGTGTCACGCGCGCGTGCGCACGAGTGGGTCGAGGATGCGCTGGCCCGGGAACTGGGGCTGGAGCGGGAGGCGTTGACCACCTCGGAGCGGTGAGACGCCTCCCCTGACGGTCACCGCAGTTCGTACACGGCCGTCAGCGTGACGGTGTCCTCGATCTCGCCGGGGGCGACCGGCACGCCCGCGCCGGCAGCGGGTGCGTCGACGGCCACCGTGGAGGGGCGGCCTGGTAGCCGGTCAGCTGGGAGGTGCCGTCCTGGTACTGGTGGACGGGGTTCAGGAACAACTCTTCGGTACGGACGTCCCGGTCGGCGACACCGTGTTCGCGTACGGCACGCAGCAGGGCGTCGGGTGCGGCCGTGGCGCTGCCCTGGCCGGTGACGGTGACGGTCGCCGGGGTCGGCTCGCTGTGCCCCGCGACTGCGGCGCCCTTGGGCAGCGCGGTCGCACTGGGCGCGGCGACGGCCGACAGGCCGAGGGCGAGGAGGGCGGCGGCGAGCGTGGCGGTGGCGCGGGGAAGGTGTGCGGGGATACGGATACGGCCCCTCCGGACGGCGCGGACAGGTCGCGCCCATCCCGGCACCGGGGTCCGCACCCGTCCGCGCGCCATTCCCGCGCCGTCACCTCACTGGTCGAGCCAGCCCGGCCCGCTCAAGCGACCGCCTCGATGCGCGACTTGATGTCGTCCGGCGACAGACTCCCCTTGGCCGTCACATGGTCGCCCGAGGACTCCCCGCGCAACCGCCGCCCGATCCACGGCACCAGGTACTCGCGGGCCCAGTGGACGTCGTCGCGCCGGACGTCGAGCGTGCCACGCGGTGGCAGCGGCGGCCACGGCTGGTCCGGGTCGGCCGGTACGTCGAGCCCGAGGACCTGCCCGGCGCGCAGCGCCACGCGCGTATGGCCGTCCGCAGACAGATGCAGCCGGTCGCCGTCCCAGGCACGACGGTCCTGGATGGTCTTCAGGGACCACAGGTCGAGCACCGGACAACCGTATCGGTCGGCGATGGCCCGCACATGCCCGTTGTAGGTGGCGATCTTGCCGCGCAGATGCTTCAGCACGGGCACGCCACGGGTGTCGAAGCCGGTCGTCACCACCACCGTGCCGACGGCCGAGGTGAGTGCGATGACCGCCCGCTCGAAGCGTTCGGCGACCTCGTCGGGATCGGTACCGGGCCGGAGGATGTCGTTGCCGCCCGCACAGAACGAGACCAGGTCGGGCGCGAGCTCGATGGCCCGCGGGACCTGGTCCGCCACGACCTGGTCGAGCAGTTTGCCGCGCACGGCGAGGTTGGTGTAGCCGAAGTCGCCTTCGGGCCGCCGGTCGGCGAGCAGTACCGCGAACCGGTCGGCCCAGCCGACGAACGCCCCGTCGGGGCCGGGGTCGCCGACGCCTTCGGTGAAGCTGTCCCCCACCGCCACGTACGACCCGATCACTGATCTGTTGTCATTCTTCGAATCGTCTGCCACACCGGCATGATTCCTCTTCGGGTGTGACCTACGCGACCGTAATAAGGGGTTGACGGACGGTGACATAAGCCACTGCTAAAGGCTTTCCCAACTGAGGAATAACCCTCCGATCAGGGCTGTTCCGGCGTCAACCGCCACACCCGGAACTCTGTGATCCTGAAGTGGCTCCACACGGTCCGGAAGGCGAAGTGCCCGCTCGTGTACGGCTCCGGGTCCGTGAAGTCGAAGACGAGCCGCCCGTTGTTCCACCACAGCACCGTCGACCCGTCCGAGACGATCCGGACCCGGTTCGGCTCGTTCGCGGTGAGCAGCGGCTCGGTGTAGTCGTAGACGAGCGGGCGGACCCCTGGCTCCCCCACGTACCGGCGCAGCCGCGTCGTGGTGTTCGTGTTGGCGCCGTAGCCGACGTAGTACGTCCTGAGGTAGTCGTACTCGTCGAGCGCGCCGCCCCGCACGGTGGCGAAGAGGTCGTCCGGGGAGCGCACGTCGGTGGCGTTCCAGAAGTTGTTGAGGTCGGAGACCCGGTCGTTGACCCCGCCCTCGGACACCGGCGTGGCGGTGTACTCGAGAACGTACGGCCCCTCCAGCCTCCGCTTGAACCAGACCGTCGCACCGCTCGGCACGTCGATCTCCAGGACACCGCGGGAGGCGGTGACGGTGCCGCCGCCCTGCAACTCGGCGACCCACTGCCCGAGACCGTGGCGGAAGTCGTCGTGCGCGATGAGCCGGCGGTGGCGGGGCGCGGCGCTCGCCGCCGTCGGAGCGAGCGCCGCGAGGGCGGTGCCGGCGGCGAGGGCTCCGAACGTTCTACGCGTGGTCGTCACGGGATACGACTCCTTCGGGAACGGGATCACTGTCGCCTCACCCTCCCTCCCCTGCCGACGCCTTGGACACCCCTGCCACAAAGAGGCAACACAGCGATCACGAACGGGGAGCAGTGGACACACCGAAGGCCGGACCCGGGGATCGGGGTCCGGCCTTCGGTGGCGTGGGGGCGCTTCAGGCGCGGGTGTCAGCCGACGGAGACACCGTGGGAGCGGAGGTAGGCGACCGGGTCCACGTCCGAGCCGTAGTCCGGCGTGGTGCGGATCTCGAAGTGGAGGTGGGGGCCGGTCACGTTGCCGGTCGCACCGGAGAGGCCGAGCTGCTGCCCCTCGGTCACGGTCTGGCCGCTGGAGACGGAGAGCGACGAGAGGTGGGCGTACTGGGCGTAGTAGCCGTCGGCGAGCTTGATGACGACCTGGTTGCCGTACGCACCGCCCCAGCCGGCGGAGACGACCGTGCCCGCGGCCACGGCCTTGAGCGAAGTACCGGTCGGGACGACGAAGTCGACGCCCGTGTGGTAGCCGCTGGACCACATGCTGCCCGCCGTGTGGTAGGCGGTGCCGACGGTGGCACCGGCCACGGGGAGGGTGTAGCCGCTGGAGGTGCTGGTGCTCGTGGTGTCGGTCGCGTCGCTCGTCGACGTGTTCGAGGACGAGGAAGCCGAAGAAGACGAGGACGAGGACGAGGAGGCTGAAGAAGACGAAGAGGACGACGACTTGGTGGTGTCCGTCTTACCCGTCTTACCCGTCGCGGCCTTTCCGCCGAGCGTGAGCTTCAAGCCGGGGTGGATCAGGGACGGGTTGCTGCCGATGGCCTTGCGGTTGTCCTGGTAGATCCTCGTCCAGCCGCCGCTGACGTCCTGCTCGTCGGCGATCTTCGAGAGGTAGTCCCCGGCTCGCACCGAATAGGTCTTGACGCCCGAACTCTTGGTGTTGGCCTTCTTCTCGGCGGCCTTCTTTTCAGTGGCCGTCTTCTCGACCGTCGCGGTGGAAGACTGCGCGGCCTTTTCCGAAACGGACTGCGGGGTGGCCGCATGGGCGCCGGTGGCCCCCATGAGCGGAAGGGCGAGTGCGGCTCCGCCGGTTCCGGCAACGGCGATCGAGCGGGTGAAACGCTGGGCCTTCGGGCGGCGGTGCTTACCCTTCGCGGGCATGACGAATTCCTCTCCGGCGCCTACGAGGTGAGCTGTCGGGTGCGAGCTGGAGATGCCCGGTCGCGTCGAAACGCGGCTTTACCCCTAGCCGTTCCGGAGACCGGAACAGGCGGTTCTACCTGTGGGTCCCCCGCTCCTGCCGTTCACCGGTGAGTTGCGGATTCCGGGCGGCGGCAGGATTGGGCGTCCGTCCGGATTGGTGGCGAACGTAAGCGACCAAGACGCAAAGGGACAAGCAGGAGGTTCCAGTTGCACGCGTTTCTTGTGATCCCCTGTGAGAATTCACGGTCACCCTCCGTGAATTCCACCCCCGTCACTTACTTCAAATCCCCAGGAAATGAACCGGAATTACGTGAACATGACGGGCGACGCTCGGTCACGAATGAGACGCTGCTCACGCGACACATCCCCAGAACCCTTCATTCCAGAGCGAGTTGGAATGAAGGGTTCAATTCGGACAGAATACTCAGATGCGACGCAGCCGGAAAACTGCCGCATCAAGGTCACCGAGCAAGCCTGTACGCAGCCCGTGATGCAGCAATACGGCACCCCTGTGAACTTCGCCCGTTTCACGGCATTCGTACGATGCTGTCGGGTCGAGGCCGCGCAACCGAAGAGCCGGGACCGGCTCGCCGTAACTCTGCGCCTGGAGCCAGGCGAGGACGACGGCCTCGTCGCCGCGCACGTACTGCACGGCGCTCAGCCCGCCGCGCGGAGGCCGCAGCCGGTACTGGTCGCCGCGCTGCACGAGGGGCCGGATCTCCTTGTAGAGCTCCACCCACTCCCGCGCCTCGGCGAGCTCCTCGTCGCTCCACTTCGCGAGGTCGCCACCGACGCCGAGTACGCCCGCCATGGAGCTCACGAACCGGAATCGGAGCGAGCTGACCCGGCCGTTGAGCTGGGTGTTCGGGCTGTCGGTGACCCAGGCGGCCATGACCCGGGCGGGGTGGATCTGGCTGAAGCCGTGCTGGATGGCGAGCCGGTCGAGGGGGTCGGTGTTGTCCGAGGTCCACACCTGATCCGTACGGCTCATCACACCGAGGTCGATCCGGCCGCCGCCACCCGAGCAGGACTCGAAGGCCACCCCGGGATGGGCCTCCCGCAGCCGGTCCAACAGGGCGTAGAGCGCGCGCACATGGTCGACCCACAGGCGCTGCGGATACGGCTCACCGGGCCAGCCCGCGTCGGTGAAGCAGCGGTTGAAGTCCCACTTGACGTAGTCGACGGGGGCGCTGGAGAGGAGTCCGTCGAGCTTTTCCCAGAGGTATTCCTGGACGTCCTCGCGGGCGAGGTTCAGTACCAGTTGATTGCGGAACTCCGTCCGCTTTCGTCCGGGCTGGAACTGCACCCAGTCGGGGTGCGCGCGATACAGCTCGCTGTCCGGATTGACCATTTCGGGCTCGACCCAGATGCCGAACTGCATGCCGAGGTCGTGGACGTAGTCGGCGAGCGGCTTGAGGCCGGCCGGGAAGCGGTCGGGGTTGGGCGCCCAGTCGCCGAGCCCGGCCCGGTCGCTGGTCCGCGTCCCGAACCAGCCGTCGTCGACCACGAACAGCTCGACGCCCATCGCCGCGGCCCGCCGCGCGAGCTCCCGCTGCTGCTCCTCGGCGATGTCGAACTCCGTGGCCTCCCAGGAATTGAAGAGCACCGGCCGGTCCTGGTCGACCTCCGGGATGACGTACGTCCGCTGGTAGGCGTGCCAGGTCCGGCTGGCGCCGCCGAAGCCCGCGTCGCTCCACAACCCCGCGAAGACGGGCGTCGTGAACGACTCGCCCGCGTCCAGCTTCAGCAGGCCCGAGTCGTCGTATCCCACCCCGCCGGTGATCTGCACGCGCGCGTCCGGAAGTTGGGCCACGGCGATCCGCCAGGACCCCGACCAGCCGAGGGCGCAGCCGTAGACCTCGCCGCGCTCCTCGTTCGCGTCGGTGTCGAGCGCGACCCACGGCAGGTGCTGGTGCCCGGTGTGGCCGCGGCGGCTGCCGATGACCTTCTCACCGTAGGTGAGGGGGGCGCTCACGAGCCGGGACTCGGCGGCCCAGCGGCCGTGCAACTGGGACAGGCGCCAGCCGTCGCGGTCGGGCAGGGTCCAGGTGGCCGAGTCGGCGCGGAGCAGCTCCAGGGCGGCCGGGCCGTCGTTGCCGAGCGTCGTCCAGCGCTCGACGACATCTCCGCGCATCCGGTAGTGCAGCGTGACGGACAGCCCGGCGTCGCGGAAGCGGAGCCGCAGTTCGTCGCCCTCGCTCTCGTCCCGCTCGAAGCTCCACTCGGTGCCGCGGCGCTCGTCCGTGCGCACGGACAGGGCGGGGCGCGTGAAGCGGGGGCCGCCCTCGACCGGGTACTCCTCACGGCCGTCGAGCTGGGACTCGAAGGGCCAGTAGTCCGGCAGCGGGCGCACGGCGAGGGCCTCGGCGTCGGCCAGGGTGATCCTGGGACCCCAGTGCAGATGCAGCAGTTCGTCGGCGTCCGTGAGATGGACGGCGTAACTGCTCGTGGGGCCCGAAAGAAGCCACGTACGACCGGTCTCGGCGATCTCCAACATCAGGCTCCCACACATCTCAACAGGTCCGATCAAGCACCAACATCATCAACGTCCGGGGGCCGGAGAAGCAACGCCTGTGGACAACTCATTGCCCTGGGAATCCATGTCGTATGGTCGAAGGCGTGCCCACCGATGACGTGCGTCGGCGGGGCGGACTGGGAGGAGCCCCCGTGACGCAGCAGGTGCCGTCGACCGAGCCCGAGCTGGCCGCAGTGCGCAACTTCCGTGACGTGGGCGGGCTGCCGACCGTGGACGGACGGCGGGTGCGGCAGGGCGTGCTGTTCCGCAGCGGCCATCTCGCGCACGCGACCGACGAGGACGCCACGTTCCTCGCCTCCCTGGGCCTGCACACGATCTTCGACTTCCGCAACGCGGCCGACAAGAAGCTGGAAGGCGAGGACGTCGAGCTGCCCGGCGTGCGCAATGTGAACCTGCCGCTGACGGATCCCGCACACGGCTCCGAGTTCTGGGTCATGGTCCGCGACGGCGACATCGACCAGCTGCGCTCGTTCCTCGGGGACGGCAAGGGCGCGGACCGCATGATCGGCTCGTACCGCACGATCGTCAAGGAACGCACCGCCGAGCACTCCCGGGTGCTGCACGCGCTCGCCGAGGACAGCGTGCCGGCCCTGATGCACTGCGCGGCCGGCAAGGACCGCGCGGGCCTGTCGATAGCCGTGACCCTCCTCGCCCTGGGCGTGGAGCGCGAGGCGATCCTCGCCGACTACCTGGAGTCGAACGCCAAGCACCGCCGCTACAAGGTGCACCGCAGCAGCTCCTCGGCCTCGGCCTACTCCCCCGAGGTCATGGAGCTGCTCAGCCCCCTCTTCGACGCGCGGGCCGAATACCTGACGGCGGCCGTCGAGACCATCGAGGAGACGTGGGGCGGCGTCGACGCCTACCTGGAGCAGGGACTGGGAATCACGCCGGAGACCCGGGAGCGGCTGCGCGAGCGCCTGCTCGACTGAGGCGGCCCTTCACTGCCTCGCCCCCATCTCGAACAGCAGGAAGAGGAAGGCGGCGAAGACGTGGCCCGCCGCGATGTAGATGATCAGCCGGACCCACATGGCCCGGGGGAACTTCTCCTCCATGTCGCTCATGACGTCTCTCCAATGGTGGGGCCGAGGCACAGCGCGGTGGTGGGGCTCTGCAGGAGCGTGTGGACGAAGAGGAGTTCGACTCCGTCGCGGTCCTCGGCGGCGAGGCGGTGCGGGGTCAGCGAGTCGAAGTGCGCGCTGTCGCCCGGCGGCAGCACATGCGTGGTGTCCCCGAGGCGCAGCCGCAGCCGCCCCTTGAGGACATACAGCCACTCCTCGCCGGCGTGCACGCGCACGATGTCACCCTGGGAGCCGTACGGGATGTGGACCCGCAGGGCCTGCATCCCGCGGCCCGGCGCCCCTGCCTGCCGGTAGGTCCAGCCGCCCGCCCGGGTCGGTTCCATGTCGGCGGCGCGCACGACCGCGTCCCGGTCCGCGACCGTCTCGCCGAGCAGCTCGGAAACCGTCGTACCGTAGATACGGGCGAGCGACAGCAGCATCGGCAGTGATGGCTGGCGCCGGCCGGTCTCCAGGCGGGAGAGGTGGGCGGGCGAGAGTCCGGCCGCGTGGGCGGCGGTCTCCAGGGTGAGGGCGGCGCGGCGGCGCAGCGAACGGAGCTGCGGTGCGACGGTGGGCAGGTCTTCGGCCGGCCCGGACGCCGACAGCGGCTCGGGCTCGGCTTCGGGAGCGCTCATGCCCTCCATTCAGCCGCAGCTTTACCTCTGAGGCAACTTTCTTGCCTCAGAGGCAAAGTCTGCTCCGGCTGTGGTGCCTAGCGGTTTGCCACCGCCTGCTTGACCAGCGTCTTTCCGAAGTCCCACATCAGGCCGCCGCCGCTGTGCGCGTCGTCCATCACCGCCGTGAAGGCCTCGACGAACCGGTCCACCTCCCGCTCGCCGACGATCAGCGGCGGGATCAGCTTGATCACCTCCAGGTGGTCGCCGGAGACCTGGGTGAGGATCCGGTGCCGCTGGAGCAGCGGGACGACCACCATCTGCGCGAACAGCCCCTTGCGCGCGGCCTGGAGCATGGTCCAACGGCTACGCAGCTTCAGCGACTTGGGCCTGCCGAACTCGATGCCGATCATCAGGCCCCGCCCGCGCACGTCGGCGAGCAGCTCGTACTTGTCGACCAGTGCCGCGAGCCGGGACTTCAACTGCTCCCCCGTCGCACGTGCGTTGGCGACGATCTGCTCGTTCTCCATGACGGACAGCACGGCGAGGCCGGCCGCCATGGCCTGGGCGTTGGATCCGAAGCTCGCCGAGTGGACGAGGACCCGGTCGATCGACGAGTAGACCTTCTTGAAGATCCAGTCCTTGCCGAGGGTGGCGCCCACCGGCACATATCCGCCGGACAGCGCCTTCGCCACGCACACCAGGTCCGGCTCGACACCGTCCTCGTGCTGATAGGCGTAGAAGTCGCCGGTCCTGCCCAGTCCCGTCTGCACCTCGTCGGCGATGAGCAGCGCCTTGTGCCGGTGCAGCAGCTCCTGGGCGGCGAGCAGATATCCGGGCGGCGCCGCGTGCACGCCCTTGCCCTGGATCGGCTCGACGATCAGGGCGGCGACGTCGCCCTTCTTCAACTCCCGTGCCAGGGCGTCCAGATCACCGAGCGGTACGGCCGTGTCGGGCAGCAGCGGTGCGAAGCCGTCGCGGAAGCCGTCCTCACCGTTGACGGACAGGGAACCGGTGGTCAGACCGTGGAAGGAGTGCTCGCAGTACAGGACGCGCGGCTTGCCGGTCGCCCGCCGGGCGAACTTCAGCGCGGTCTCCACCGCCTCCGTACCGCTGTTGCCGAAGAACACCCGGTCCAGGTGCGGGCTGTGCGCGAGCAGCCGCTCGGCCAGCAGCCCGGGCAGGGGCTGGCAGTCGAAGCGGGTGAGGTCGGCGAGCTGGGCGTCGAGGACGTCGTGCAGCGCCTTGCGGACAACGGGGTGGTGGCGCCCCAGGCCCATCACCCCGAACCCGGCGAGCATGTCCAGGTAGTCGTCGCCGTCCGCGTCCCAGAAATAGGCGCCCTCGGCCCGCTCGTAGACCTTGTCGAAGCCGATGGTGTGCAGCATGCGCGGGAGCTGGTGGTTGAGGTACTTGGTGTGCAGCTCGTAGCGTTCGGCTCCGCGCTCGGCGAGCAGGGCGCGGAGGTCGAACTCCGTTGACCGGGACGCGGATTCGGCGGTGGTCATTCCTGTTTCTCCTTGGACAGCTCTTCCTTGGCGGCCAGGCTTGCGCTGATCCGCCCGGCGATCTCGACCGGCGTGAGGCCGATGTCCGCGAGCACCTCACCACGTTTGGCGTGCGCGAGGAACTGCTCCGGAATGCCGAACCGCCGTACCGGTACGTCGACTTCGGCGTCCCCGAGAGCCAGCGCGATCGCGGCGCCCACCCCGGCGGCCCGGCTGTTGTCCTCCACGACCGCGACGAGCCGGTGGCCGGCGGCGAGCGGGGGCAGCGCCGGATCGACCGGCTTGACCCAGCGCGGGTCGACGACCGTGCAGCCGAGGCCGCGGGCCTCAAGCAGTTCGGCGACCTGGAGACAGACAGGGGCCATGACCCCCACCGCGACGAGGAGCACGTCGGGTTCGTCGGCCCTGTGCAGCACGTCCATGCCGCCCACGTGGTCGAGCGCCGGAATCGTCGGTCCGACGGACTCCTTGGGGAAGCGGACGAGCGTCGGCGCGTCGTCCACGGCCACGGCCTCGCGCAGCTGGGCGCGGAGCTGGTCGGCGTCGCGCGGGGCGGCGATCCTGAGCCCCGGCACGACCTGGAGGATGGACATGTCCCACATGCCGTTGTGGGAGGCCCCGTCGACGCCGGTGATGCCGGCCCGGTCCAGGACGAACGTCACTCCGCAGCGGTGCAGCGCGACATCCATCAGGAGCTGGTCGAAGGCGCGGTTGAGGAAGGTGGCGTAGACGGCGACGACGGGATGTAGACCGCCGGTGGCCAGCCCGGCCGCCGACACGGTCGCGTGCTGCTCGGCGATGCCCACGTCCCACACCCGGTCCGGGAACCGCGCGGCGAACTTGCCGAGGCCCACGGGATGCAGCATGGCCGCCGTGATGGCCACGACATCCTCCCGCTCCTCCCCGATCCGCACGATCTCGTCGCCGAACACCGAGGTCCAGGAAGGCCCGTTGGAGGGCGCGAGCGGCTCGCAGGTGAGCGGGTCCATCACGCCGACGGTGTGGAAGTGGTCCTCCTCGTGCGCGAGGGCGGGCTCGTATCCGCGCCCCTTCTCGGTCAGGCAGTGGATGAGGACGGGCCCGTGGAAGCGTTTCGCCCGGCGCAGCGCCGACTCGACGGCGCCGATGTCGTGTCCGTCGATCGGGCCGACGTACTTCAGCCCCAGGTCCTCGAACATGCCCTGCGGCGCGAACGCGTCCTTGAAGCCCTTCTTCGCGCCGTGCAGTGCCTCGTAGACGGTGTTGCCGATGACGGGAGTGCGCTGCAGTACGTCCTTGCCCCAGGCCAGGACCTGCTCGTAACTGTCGGTGGTGCGCAAGGTCGCGAGGTGGTTGGCAAGGCCGCCGATGGTCGGCGAGTAGGACCGTTCGTTGTCGTTGACGACGATGATCAGCGGCCGGTCCTTGGCGGCCGCGATGTTGTTGAGCGCCTCCCAGGCCATGCCGCCGGTCAGCGCGCCGTCGCCGATGACCGCGACCACATGGCCCTTCTCGCCCTGTACCTGGCGGGCCTTGGCGAGCCCGTCGGCCCAGCCGAGCGCGGTGGAGGCGTGGCTGTTCTCGATGACGTCGTGCTCGGACTCCTCGCGCGAGGGGTAGCCGGAGAGGCCGCCCTTGCCGCGCAGTTTGGAGAAGTCCTGACGGCCGGTCAGAATCTTGTGTACGTAGCTCTGGTGACCGGTGTCCCAGAGGATGCGGTCGACCGGTGACTCGAACACCCGGTGGAGTGCGATGGAGAGTTCCACGACGCCCAGATTGGGCCCGAGATGGCCTCCGGTCCTGGCGACCGCGTGCACCAGGAACTCTCGTATTTCGTCGGACAGTTCACCGAGTTCCGCCTCGGACAGCGCCTTCACGTCGCGTGGTCCCCGGATGTTCTCCAGAATTGTCACGCTCGGCCCCCTATATCGGTACGTGCCTTGCTTCAACTCACCGTCACTGCCGGTGTTCCGGTGACGGCGGGGGCGCCGGTCGCGACGCCGTCCTGCTCCATCTGCTCGGCGATCTTCATCGCTTCCTCGATGAGCGTCTCCACGATCTTCGACTCGGGGACGGTCTTGATGACCTCGCCCTTCACGAAGATCTGACCCTTCCCGTTGCCGGAGGCGACCCCCAGGTCCGCCTCCCGCGCCTCGCCCGGCCCGTTGACGACGCAGCCCATGACCGCGACGCGCAACGGCACCTCCATGCCCTCCAGACCGGCCGTGACCTCGTCGGCGAGCTTGTAGACATCGACCTGGGCCCGTCCGCAGGACGGACACGACACGATCTCCAGTCGCCGCTGCCGCAGGTTCAGCGACTCCAGGATCTGGATGCCGACCTTGACCTCCTCGGCGGGCGGCGCGGACAGCGACACCCGGATGGTGTCGCCGATGCCCTCGCTCAGCAGCGCCCCGAAGGCGACCGCCGACTTGATCGTGCCCTGGAAGGCCGGCCCCGCCTCCGTCACGCCGAGGTGCAGCGGGTAGTCGCACTGCGCCGCCAGCTGCCGGTAGGCGTTGACCATGACCACGGGGTCGTTGTGCTTGACCGAGATCTTGATGTCCCGGAACCCGTGCTCCTCGAAGAGCGACGCCTCCCACAGCGCCGACTCGACGAGAGCCTCGGGCGTCGCCTTCCCGTACTTCTGCAACAGCCGGCGATCGAGCGAGCCGGCGTTGACCCCGATACGGATCGGCGTGCCGTGGTCCTTGGCGGCCCGCGCGATCTCCTTGACCTTGTCGTCGAACTGCTTGATGTTGCCGGGATTGACGCGTACGGCCGCACAGCCCGCCTCGATCGCGGCGAACACGTACTTCGGCTGGAAGTGGATGTCCGCGATCACCGGGATCTGCGACTTGCGGGCAATGGTCGCCAGGGCGTCCGCGTCGTCCTGCGTGGGACAGGCCACGCGCACGATCTGGCAGCCGGACGCCGTCAGCTCGGCGATCTGCTGGAGCGTCGCGCCGATGTCCGACGTACGGGTCGTCGTCATCGACTGCACCGACACCGGCGCCCCGCCCCCGACCGCCACGGGTCCGACCTGGATCTGTCGCGACACGCGCCGCTCGGCGATCGGGCGGACCGGCACCTCGGGGACGCCCAAGGAAATGGCGGTCATCACGTCACTCGCGGTTTCCGGAGACCGTCTCGCGCATGGCGCGGAGCGACTCCTTCAGCGAACCCATGGTGGCGAGGACGGCGGTGGGCTCGTAGCCGCAGTGCGCCATGCAGTTGGCGCAGCGCGGGTCCTTGCCGCGGCCGTACTTGTCCCAGTCGGTGTCCTCGATCAGCTCGCGGTACGTCGGGACGTACCCGTCGCTCATCAGGTAGCAGGGGCGCTGCCAGCCGAAGAGCGAGTAGTTCGGGATCGCCCAGGCGGTGCACGGGAAGTCGACCTTGCCCTCCAGGAAGTCCAGGAAGAGCGGGGAGTGGTTGAGCCGCCACTTCTTGCGGTTGCCGCCCGCGAAGGCCTTCTTGAACAGCTCGCGGGTCTGCTCCACGCCCAGGAAGTGCTCCTGGTCGGGCGCCTTCTCGTAGGCGTAGGCGGGCGAGATCATCATCTCGTCGACGTGCAGATCGTCATTGAGGTAGTTGAGCACCTCGATGACGGTCTGCGGGGTGTCCGTGTTGAAGAAGGTCGAGTTGGTGGTGACCCGGAAGCCGCGCTTCTTGGCCTCCTTGATCGCCTCCACGGCCTCGTCGAACACGCCCTCCTTCGCCACCGACTCGTCGTGCCGCTCGCGCAGCCCGTCGATGTGCACCGCGAAGGCGAAGTACGGCGAGGGCTTGAACTTGTCCATCTTCTTGCGCAGCAGCATGGCGTTGGTGCAGAGGAAGACGTACTTCTTCTTCGCCACCAACTGCCGCACGATCTCGTCGATCTGAGGGTGCATCAGCGGCTCACCGCCGGCGATGGACACCATCGGCGCCCCGGACTCCAGCACCGCCCCGACGGCCTGCGCCACCGGCATGCGCTGCTTGAGCACGCCCGCCGGATGCTGGATCTTGCCGCAGCCCTCGCACGCGAGGTTGCACGCGAAGAGTGGTTCGAGTTCGACGATCAGTGGGAACTTGTCGCGCTTGCGGAGCTTCTGTTCAGCCAAATATGTAGCGACCTTGATGGACTGGCGCAGCGGCATGGCCATCTGGCTCACCTCCTGGGGAGCAGCAAGGAACGGTGCCATTCGAAGAAAGCGGGAAGGACGGAACGAAGGACGCGGAAGGCTGATATTCCACCGCGCACCGTGCCGATCCGGACGAGTTCATGTTCTGGAGCGTCCACGACCACCCGTACAGCCGCAACCGGGCGCACGCCCGTGCGCACGGCGCTGAGAAGTGTGGCCGCGGACTCCATGTCGACCGCGATCGCGCCGGTCGCGAGCAGATCCGACCGTTCCTGACCGCGGACGACGTGATCGGAACCGGTGAGCGGTCCGGTGTGGACCGTACGGCCGGGCACGGCCTTGACCAGTTCCCTGACGAGTAGGTCGGTCCCGACGCACCGAACGGTTCCACGCGGGTGCCGGGTTTCCCCGGCGACGACCAGATCGCCGGGGTGCATGCCGGGGGCGAGCCCCGCGCAGAAGCCCGTGGCCAGCACCGCGGCCGCGGCGAGCTCGGGGTGGGCGAGGACCCGGGCGACCGAGACCTCGGCCGCCTCGGGTCCCATGCCCGTCCGCAGGACGGTGACCGGCCCGCCGGAACCGCCGCGGTCGCCGGTGCGCAGGGCGAGGCGCTCGATGCCGAGCGCGCAGGCGATCAGCAGCGGGGCCGTGGCGGGCTGTGTGGTCATCAGCCCCCCTTGACCCCGGAGAACGGCTCTCCGTTGACGTATCGGCCGAGCGCGGTGAGCGGGAAGACCTGCCGGTAGAGGTGGTAGTTGATGGAGAAGTCCCACGGGAAGCCGGTTCCCGTGAAGTACGGCTCGTCCCAGGAGCCGTCCTCCCGCTGGGTCGTGGCGAGCCATTCGATGCCACGCTCCACGGCCTTGGAGTCCCGCTCCCCCGCCGACAGCAGGGCGAGCAGCGCCCAGGCCGTCTGCGAGGCGGTCGAGGCGCCCCGGCCGCTCCACGCCTTGACGTCGTGGTAGGAGCGCAGGTCCTCGCCCCAGCCTCCGTCGTCGTTCTGCACGCTCTCCAGCCAGGTCACCGCACGGCGGACCGCGGGGTGCGAGGCGGGGATTCCGGCGGCGGTCAGAGCCGGCACCACCGACCCGGTGCCGTAGATGTAGTTGACGCCCCAGCGCCCGAACCACGAGCCGTCCGGCTCCTGTTCGGCGAGCAGCCACTCGATGCCGCGGCGGGTACGGGGGTCGTGCGAGTACCCCTCGACGGCCAGCATCTCCACCACGTGCGCGGTGACGTCCGCGGACGGCGGGTCGATGACCTCACCGAAGTCGCAGAACGGCAGCCGGTTGGGGAAGCTGCTGGTGTTGTCGACGTCGAAGGCACCCCAGGCGCCGTTCTTGGACTGCATCCCGAGGTTCCAGCGCACCCCGCGTCCGATCGCCTTGTCCACTCGCTCCGGGTCGTGGTGCTTGACCCGGCGCAGTGCGAGGACGACCTCGGCGGTGTCGTCGATGTCGGGGTAGTTGTCGTTGTGGAACTCGAACGCCCAGCCGCCCGGCGGGAGCCCGGGCCGCTTGACCGCCCAGTCGCCGGGCCGCACGATCTCCTCCCCCAGCATCCAGTCCGCCGCCTTCACCAGCTGCGGATGGTCGGCGGGCACGCCCGCGTCGGCCAGCGCGATGGTCGCGAGGCACGTGTCCCACACCGGCGACTGGCAGGCCTCGATCATCCGGGCCCCGTCCTCACGCCAGACGGCGAAACGGTCCAGCGACTCAAGTCCCGCACGCATCACAGGGTGTTCGAGGTCGTAGCCGAGCAGATGCAGCGCGATCACCGAGTACACGGCGGGGGGCTGGATGCCGCCCCAGCAGCCGTCGTTCTCCTGCCGCTCGATGATCCAGCGGCCGGCGGTGTTCATCGCGGCCCTGCGCAGCTTGCGCGGCGCGAACCTGCGGTACTGGTGCAGCGCCTTGTCCAGACGCTGGAAGGCACCGTCCCAACTGGCCACCGGAGCAAGGGGCTTGACCGGATTGGGCCGACTCGCGTCGGTGTGCAGCTCGTCCAGCGCGAAGGGCGCGGGACGGACCGGCCGTTTCGCGGAGACGATCGTGAGCGGCACAATGGTCTGCCGGGCCCAGCAGCCGAAGTCGTAGATGTTGAGCGGCATCCACTTCGGGAAGTAGATGAGCTCGGGCGGGAGTTCGGGCAGGTCGTCCCACTTCCACCAGCCGAAGAGGGCCAGCCAGATCCGGGTGAAGACACGGGCGGCGGCGATGCCGCCCCGGTCGCGGATCCAGGCGGACGCCCTCGCCATGTGCGGCGCGTCCGGCGCGTCACCGGCCAGCCGCAGGGCGACGTACGCCTCGATGGTGGTGGAGAGTTCGCCGGGTCCGCCGAAGAAGGACGCCCAGGCGCCGTCCTCGCGCTGTTCGCCGCGGATGAAGAGTCCGGCCGCGCGCGTGGTGGACTCGTCGCGGATTCCCAGGAACTGACGGAGCAGCAGATCCTCGGCGTCCATCGTGACGTTCGTTTCGAGGTCGCCCTTCCACCACCCCTCGGCGTCCTGCAGGGACAGCAGGAAGTCGGTGGCGCGCCGGGTGGCGCTCTCGGCGGCTTCGTGAACCCCGGCCGCCGCGGAGGTGGTGCTCTCGGTTTCGCTGGCCGCGGCAGCGCGGGGCGGCAGGGCCCCGGTGCTTCCGTCGGTCGTCGCTGTCATGGCTTCCCCTTCGTGCAGTGAGTGCGATGTCTCTGCTGTGGGTCCGCCGTCGGCCGGTGGGCGATCTGCTCGCAGCACCGGCCGGCGACTACGCGAGGTCTATTCGACCGATAGTGATCATCTCTTTCGTACGACGACGAAGTCGGCGAGCGCCGTGAACTGGGCCCGCACCCGGTCGGGCATGTCGATGGCGTCGAGGGCCTCGATGGCGATGGTGTGCTGACGGCGTGCCTCCGCGGCCGTCCACTCGCGGCCGCCGGCCTCCTCGATGAGGGCGGCGCGGGCCGCGAACTCCTCCTCGGAGAAGTTCTCGAAGTCGCTGCTCTTGGCGTCGGCGGCGAGGATCTCGCCGAGCCGGTCCGAGGCGGGACCGCCCGCGGCGAGCGCGGCGACGACCGGCAGGGACTTCTTGCGCTGGCGCAGGTCGCTCCAGGTCTGCTTGCCGGTGGACTCCGGGTCGCCCCAGATGCCGAGGAGGTCGTCGACGGCCTGGAAGGCCAGGCCGAGGTGGTAGCCGTACTTCTCCAGGGTGTCGGCGGTACGGTCGTCCGCGCCGCCGAGCACGGCGCCGATGGAGCTGGCGCAGGCGAGCAGGGCGCCGGTCTTGTTGCCCTCCATGTCCAGGCACTCCTCGACGCTGACGCGGTCGCGGTGCTCGTAGGAGATGTCCTGTGCCTGGCCGTCGATGAGGGCGCGGGTGGCGGTGGTCAGGCGGCGGGTGGCGCGGCCGGCCTCGACGGTGCCGAGTTCCAGCAGGATCTCGTTGGCCAGGGCGAACAGGGCGTCGCCGACCAGGATGGCCTGGGCGGGGCCGTGCACCTTCCAGACGGTGTCACGGTGGCGGCGCTGTTCGTCGCCGTCCATCAGGTCGTCGTGCAGCAGCGAGAAGTTGTGGACCAGTTCGACGGCGACCGCGCCGGGGATCCCGACCTCGGGCGCGGCGCCGGTGACCTCGGCGGAGAGCACGGCGAGGGCGGGGCGCACGGCCTTGCCGCCGTCGCCGGCCGTGGGGTTGCCCTCGGCGTCGATCCAGCCGAAGTGGTAGGCGGAAACGGTGTCCATGGGAGACGCGAGGCGGTCGATCGCCGCCCGCAGTACCGGTGTGGCCAGGGTCCGGCCGCGCTCCAGGAGCGCGGTCACGTCCACCGCGTCGGCAGCCTTCGAGGCCGGGGGCACAGTGGGCACAGTCTCTCCTCTTGTTGCGGTACCGGGGGTGCGGGGGCCTGCCGGATGCTGATCGAGCATCACGCCGCCTCCTCGAACTCGAAGAGGTGGGCGGGGCGGGGCCGGCCCAGGGCGGCGAGGGCGGCGTCCGCCGCGCTCACACCGCTGCGGACCGCACTCTCCATGGTCGCGGGCCACCCAGTGGCGGTCCACGCTCCGGCCAGATAGAGGCCGGGGGCCTTGGTACGGGCGCCGGGCCGCAGCCGTCCGACGCCGGGGGCGGGATCGAACGTCGCCGTGCGCTCCCTGGTCACGAAGAAGTCCTTCACCTCGGCGCCGCGGGTACCGGGCAGCAGCCGTTCCAGCTCGGGCAGATAGCGCTCGCGCAGCTCGGCGACGGGCGCGTCGATCTCGTCCCGCGCGGCCGACTGCGACAGCGCCAGATACTGGCCGTCCTTCAGCCCGGACGCGTCGGTTCGGTCGAAGACCCACTGCACCGGCGTGCCGAGAGCCGCGAGGAAAGGTACGTCGAGGACCTTGCGGTCGTAGACGACATGGATGTTGAGGATCGGCGCGGTCCCGATGTCGAGCAGCTGGTCAGGGGCGTCGAGGGCCCCTGCGGGCAGCAGCTCGTGCGCTTCGCGCTGCGGTACGGCGAGGACGACCGCGTCGGCAGCCAGCGTCTCGCCGGGAACCTGAACGCGTAGGCGCCCGTTCTCGTCAGTAGAGATGGAGGTGACGCGTGTACGGACTTCGGTACGCACGCCCGCGGAGTCGAGCGCCTTGCGGGCCAGCCGGTCATGCAGTTCACCCAGCGGGACGCGCGCCCAGCCGATGTCGGCCGCGCCCGGGTCGGACAGCAGACCGGTCTTGAACACCATCGCGGCGAGCCCCAGCGAGGCATCGCCCGCGACCGCGTTGAGGGTGGCGACCCCGACCAGGTCCCACAGGGCGTCGATGGCACGCGCCGACTGACCGTGCGCGGTCAGCCAGCTGCCGAAGTCCTGTGCGTCCAGGCTCGGATCGGCGAGGTCGAGCCCCTTGAGCGCGAGCGCGGCACGGCCGACCTTGGCCCGCTCGGCGAGTGAGAGATGCGGATACGTCGCCAGACTGCGCCCCAGATGCAGGGGCACGGGCAGCGCGTCGCGCCGCAGCCTGCCGAGTCGGCGACCTTCGGGCTTCGCGACGTCGAGTACGGGCACGTCGAGACGATCCTGCAGCGGAGCGAGCTCCGCGCCGTCGATGCGGTCGAGGAACCAGCGGTAGGCGGTGCAGCAGCGCAGGTACACGTGCTGTCCGTTGTCGACGGTCAGTTCGCCGCGTTGGAAGGAGAAGGCGAGCCCGCCGAGACGGGGCCGGCCTTCGAGGAGCGTGACGCGGACTCCCGCGTCGGCGAGCGCGAGCGCGGTGGTGATGCCGGCGAGCCCTCCGCCGATCACGACGGCGTCGCGCCCGGACGGCCGTTTCGTCATGCCCGCAGGCAGCCCGTCGGGCTGCGTGCCGTCGGTCATCGTGCATTCCCCCCTGCGCGGCCGCCGCGGTGCTTCAACGGTGCACGGCCGGCCGTTGCAGTCAGGGACGCGGTTCGGAGGCGGAGGGTTGCGTGCCGCTTTTCTCCGGTGGAATCACCTTGGCCCAAATTGTCCATCAGGCGCGCCTCCTGACGGTCCTGGACACATGCCGGGCGTCGAGACCGGAGAGGCCGCGCACGGCGACGTAGGCCTTCTCCCGCCCGGGCAGCGAGACGCGGCCGCGCAGCACGGCCTCCGGCTCGCGCTCGATGCGGTCCAGGAGGCGGCGGTAGATGCCGGCCATGGCGGCGACACAGGCGCCACTGCGGCGGTCGAGCATGGGGAGCAGCCGGTAGCCCTCGGCGAAAAGGGCGCGGGCCCGGCGCACCTCGAAGTGCACGAGACCCGCGAAGTCGGAGCCCTCGGGCGGTTTCGGCCCGCTGAACCCGGCCGAGCAGCCGAACTTGGCCAGGTCGTCGGCGGGCAGATAGGTACGACCGCCCTCGGCGTCCTCGCGGACGTCCCGCAGGATGTTGGTGAGCTGGAGCGCGAGGCCGAGCGTGTCGGCATACTCCGGCGCGCGCTCGGCGCCGCGCGCCCTCGGTTCCGTACCGAACACACCGAGCGAGAGCCGCCCGATGGCGCCCGCCACACAGCGGCAGTACACCTTCAGGTCGTCCCAGGTCTCGTACGTCTCACCGCGTACGTCCATCAGTACGCCGTCGATGAGTTCGTCCAGCCCGTCCAGCGGGACCGGGAAGGTCTCGGCAGTGTGGGCGAGGGCGACTCCGACCGGGTCGGTGTCGTCCTCGTCGACCGTGCCTTCGCGCACCCGGGTCAGCAGGGCCCGGGTGTCCTCCAGTCTCGCGATCTTGACGTCCGGCTCCAGCGTGCCGTCGCCGATGTCGTCGACGCGCCGGGAGAACGCGTACAGCGCAGACATCGCACGGCGCTTGGGCGTCGGCAGAAGTCTGATGCCGTAGGCGAAGTTACGTGCCTGCTGTCCGGTGACGGCCTCGCAGTAGCTGTAGGCGGCGAGTACCGGTGCGGACGCGTGTTGTTCCGATTCCACGGTCCGAATCACCCCTCTCCTCGCAGGGTCACGCCCACCTGACGCAGCAACTGGATCTTGCCGGGCTTCGGCGGGCCGGGAAGTACGTCGTATTCGGCGGCGGCGATCGCTTGGATTGCCGCCCTTCCTCCCGCCACGAACCCCGCGAGCAGCAGTTTCAGTCTGCCGTGGACGCTACCCACCAGGGGGGCGCCTTCATTCAGCAGATCGCGAGCGCGTTGCGCTTCGTATGCAACCAGTGCGCGCACCGATGCGCCCGCGGTCTTCGTGGCGAGATCCGCCTCCTGGACGTGAAAGCGCTTCATGTCCTCGGCGGGAAGGTAGATGCGGTCGCGGCCGAGATCCTCGGCGACGTCCTGCAGGTGTTCGACGATCTGGAGCGCCGTACAGATCAGGTCGGAGCGGCGGACGCGCTCGGGGGTCTCGGTGCCGGTGACGGCGAGGACGAGGCGGCCGACGGGGTTGGCGGACAGTTCGCAGTAGGAGAGCAGGTCGTCGCAGGTTTCGTACCGCTTGACCAGCTGGTCCTGGCGGTTGGCGGCGATCAGGCCGAGGAAGGGCTCGCGGGTCAGCGAGCGGCGGCGGACCGTCGGCTGGAGGCTGCGCAGGATGGGGTGGCGCGGGGTCGATTCGAACACCCGGTGGAGGTCGGCCTCGAAGGCGTCCAGCATCGCCAGGCGGTCGTCGGCTTCGTCGGGGGTCACGCCCAGCAGGCGGGCGTCGGCGCCGCCGGGGGCCAGGTCGCCGTCGCCGATGTCGTCGACGAGACGGGCGAAACCGTAAACGGCCATGAGGTCGGCGCGCCAGGCCTTGGGCAGGAAGAACGGCGCCACGGGGAAGTTCTCGTCCGCGGCCTTGTCGAGCGTGCCGCGCTCCGCATCCCCCGTGGGCGCGGTGCCGGTTCCGGTCACCACTCACTGCCCGGGGCGGAGACGGCACACGCTGCGTCGACCTGGGGAGTTTCCGTAGCCATTGCCGTCACATCTCCCGTTCTACACTGCCGACCCAATACACACTATTTCGGACA
The DNA here is from genome assembly GCF_058544905.1 of Streptomyces sp. JLBG701. Lineage (NCBI taxonomy): Bacteria > Bacillati > Actinomycetota > Actinomycetes > Kitasatosporales > Streptomycetaceae > Streptomyces > Streptomyces sp. JLBG701. The sequence goes on along the minus strand of NZ_CM178588.1, from coordinate 9,765,912 downwards.
CGCCGCCCGGCCATCCGCCCCGTCGACCGCGGGGCGACCCCATGCCGGGTGTCGCGCATTATCGCCCCACTTGCCGCGAATCAGCACCGGTACAGCTTACGTTGTACAACGCGGCGAGGATCGTCGGGGTGTCCTGCGCATCACAACAACACACCGATTGGCGTCAAGATTCCTAAGGCGAGCCGGAGTTGACGTTTCCTTTGCAGACGCAGGGCCCCACCGGAACAGTTCCGGCAGGGCCCTGGGCAAACCGGGCTACTTGCCCGTGAACTTCTCGTACTCCTTGAGGACCTCTTCGGTCGGACCGTCCATGCGCAGCTCGCCCCGCTCCAGCCACAGGACGCGGGTGCAGGTATCCCGGATCGACTTGTTGTTGTGACTGACCAGAAACACCGTGCCGGCCTCCTTGCGGAGCTCACGGATCCGCTCCTCGGAGCGCCGCTGGAACTTGCGGTCACCGGTGGCCAGGGCCTCGTCGATCATCAGGACGTCGTGGTCCTTGGCCGCGGCGATGGAGAAGCGCAGACGGGCCGCCATGCCCGAGGAGTAGGTGCGCATCGGGAGGGTGATGAAGTCGCCCTTCTCGTTGATGCCGGAGAAGTCGACGATCTCCTGGTAGCGCTCCCTGATCTCCTCGCGGGTCATGCCCATGGCGAGCCCACCCAATATGATGTTCCGCTCGCCGGTGAGGTCGTTCATCAGGGCCGCGTTGACGCCCAGCAGGGAGGGCTGGCCGTCGGTGAAGACCTTGCCCTTCTCCGCGGGGAGCAGACCGGCGATGGCGCGCAGCAGGGTCGACTTGCCGGAACCGTTGGAGCCGATCAGGCCGATGGCCTCGCCGCGGTAGGCGGTGAAGGAGACGCCCTTGACGGCGTGCACCTTGCGCACGCCCCGCTCCTCGCCGCGCTTGACGATGCGGCTGAGGGCGGCGGTGGCGCTGCCCTTGCCGGTCTTGGCGCCGTTGACCCGGTAGACGATGTGCAGTTCGTCGGCGATGACGGTGGGGATGTGGGAGTCGCTCCTCTGCTCAGCCACGGCCGTACCTCTCCTCCGCCTTCCAGAAGTACACGAAGCCGCCGACGGCGAAGAGCGCCGCCCAGCCGCCCGCGGCCGCCCAGACGTGCTCGGGGAGGTTCTCGGAGCCGTAGCCCTCGATGAGCGCGAAGCGCATCAGGTCCATGTAGATGGCGGCCGGGTTCCACTGCAGGACGTTCGCGACCCAGGCCGGCTTGTCTGCCAGCATGATCGGGATGGAGAACATCACACCGGACGCGTACATCCACGTACGCATCACGAACGGCATCAGCTGGGCCAGGTCCGGGGTCTTGGCGCCGGCGCGGGCCACGATCAGCGCGAGGCCGGTGTTGAAGAGGAACTGAAGGGCGAGCGTCGGCAGGATCAGCGGCCAGGACAGGTCCGGGTAGCTGCCGAAGCCGATCACCACGGCGAACATCACGATCATCGAGAAGAGCAGTTGCTGGAGCTGCTGGAGCGCGAAGGAGACCGGCAGCGCGGCGCGCGGGAAGTGCAGGGCGCGGACCAGGCCGAGGTTGCCGGAGATCGCGCGGACGCCCGACATCACCGAGCTCTGGGTGAAGGTGAAGGTGAAGACGCCGGTCACCAGGAACGGGATGTACACCTCCTTGGACATGCCGCGGCTGGCGTTGAGGATGACGCCGAAGATGAAGAAGTACACGGCCGCGTTCAGCAGCGGCGTGACCACCTGCCACAGCTGGCCGAGCTTCGCCTGGCTGTACTGGGCGGTCAGCTTCGCCTGCGAGAAGGCGAGGATGAAGTGCCGCCGTCCCCAGAGCTGACGGACGTACTCGGCGAGTCCGGGGCGGGCGCCGCTGACGCTCAGCCCGTACTTGGCGGCGAGCTGCTCCGCGCCGAGGCCGTCGTCGGGCGACGGAAACGCTGTCACCGCGACTCCGCCGTCATGCGTTGTCTCACTCACGTGTGGAAACTTTCGTCTTCGAGATGCGCAGCCTGTGCGGGTCTGGCATGAACCGGGGGCCTGTGTGCGGCCTGGGTGCTCCCATTGACGAGCTTGTCAGATGACAGGGGGGCGGCCCAGTCGAGTCAGGCGCCACACCGTACGCCACTTGATGGGGCGGCGAGTTCCGCACGGGGTGGTCCAGCCCTCCTTGAAACCGCCGAACCAGGCCCGCAGGGCGGGACGCGAGGGGCGCCGGACCAGGGTCAGCAGCAGCCAGACCCCGAGGTACACGGGGACGAGGGGCGCGGGCAGGTTGCGACGGGCCAGCCAGACGCGGTTGCGGGCGACCATGCGGTGGTAGACCGCGTGCCGTGAGGGCGCGGTCGTGGGGTGGTACAGCACCATGTCGGACCGGTAGTCGATCATCCAGCCCGCGTCGAGAGCCCGCCATGCCAGGTCGGTTTCCTCGTGCGCGTAGAAGAATTCGTCCGGGAGGCCGCCGACTTCGGCGAAGACCTTCGTACGGACGGCGTTGGCGCCGCCGAGGAAGGTGGTGACCCGGGAGGAGCGCATCGGGTCGGCGGCGCGCAGCCGCGGCACGTGGCGGCGCTGGGTGACGCCGGTGTCCGGGTCGGCGATGCGGAAGCTGACGATGCCGAGCCTCGGGTCGGCGGCGAAGGCGCGGCGGCACAGTTCGGCGGTGTCGTGCTGGGCGAGCAGGCCGTCGTCGTCGAGGAACAGCAGGACGTCGACGTCACGGCCGTAGGGGCCGAAGGCCTCTACACCGACGTTGCGGCCGCCGGGGATACCGAGGTTCTCGGGCAGTTCGATCGTGCGGACGCCGTCGGGCACGTCGGGGACGGGTGAGCCGTTGCCGACCACGACCACCTCGACCGGGTCGCCGTCCTGCTTGGCGACCGAGTCGAGGAGAGCCCGCAGTTCGTCGGGGCGGTTGCCCATGGTGATGACGACCGCGCCGATCCGCAGGCCGGGGCTCACCGGAGCCTGCTCGACGCGAGGATGGACACGAGGTGCAGCAGGGTCTGGAGGATCGCGATGCCGGCCAGGACCGCGACGCCGAGCCGGGAGAAGAACAGGTCGCCGCGCATCTGGTCCAGGATCGCCAGGAGCAGGATCAGCAGGGACGCCTCGATGCCGAGGACCAGCCGGTGGAACTTGAAGGCAGCGGCGGCTCTGCGGGCCAGCGCCATGCCGGAGGAGCGCATCTCGGACGCGGCCTCCTGGACCGGGGCCTTGCCCGTCTGGTGCCGGGCGACGCCGACGAGGTCGGTCTCGGCCTTGATGAGGATCGCGCCGAGGGCCGCCAGGGTGCCGAGGAAGGCCCACAGCCAGTCGATGCGCCCGCTGCCCCACAGATCGGCGGCGCGCAGACCGAAGCCGACGAGCACCGCGGCGTCCGTCAGGTAGGCGCCGACGCGGTCCAGGTAGACCCCGCCGAGCGAGAACTGCTGCCGCCAGCGGGCGATCTCGCCGTCGACGCAGTCGAGCAGCAGGTACATCTGGACGCACACCACGCCGAGCACGGCGCCCGTGATCCCCGGCACCAGCAGGGCCGGGGCCGCGAGCACGCCGAAGACGGTCATCAGGTACGTGAGCTGGTTGGGCGTCACCCTGGTGTTCACCAGGTAGCGGTCGACCCGCAGGGACACCTCACGCATGTAGAGGCGTCCCATCCAGTGCTCACCGCTGCGCCGGTCCTTCACCCCTGCGGGGTGGACGACGGGACGGAGTTCAGCTACCGATGGCCTTGACATAGTCGGCGTAGATGTCCTTGATCTGGTCGGTCTTGAGGTCGAGGTGTTCGAGGATCGTGTAGCGGCCGGGCCGGGTCTGCGGCGCGAACTCGACGACCCGGACGAACTCGTCGTCCGTGAAGCCGATCTCCTCCGGCAGCACCGGCAGTCCGTGCCGACGCAGCACCTCGGCCATGTAGGCCGACTCCTCGTGCGCTCCGCGCAGGTACATCGCGAAGGCGGCGCCCAGTCCGCACTGCTCGCCGTGGCTGGCGGCGCGCTTGGGGTACAGCAGGTCGAAGGCGTGGTTGATCTCGTGGCACGAGCCGGAGGAGGGCCGCGAGTCGCCCGACACCGACATGGCGATACCGCTGAGGACCAGTGCTTCGGCGAGCACCTGGAGGAAGCCGTTGTCGCCGACTCCGCCCGGGTGCCGCAGCACCGCCTCACCGGCCTGACGGGCCATGGCGGCGGCGAGGCCGTCGATCTTCTCGCCGTTGACGCGGTTGGACAGCTCCCAGTCCGCGATCGCGTTGATGTTGGAGATCGCGTCGCCGATCCCGGACCGCACGAAACGGACCGGCGCCTCGCGGATGACGTCCAGGTCGATGACGACCGCGATCGGGTTGGGCACGCCGTAGGAGCCGCGGCCCGCGTCGTTGTCGAGGGTCGCGACGGGCGAGCACAGGCCGTCGTGCGCGAGGTTCGTCGGTACGGCGACCAGCGGCAGGCCGACCCGCGCCGCGGCGAACTTGGCGCAGTCGATGATCTTGCCGCCACCGAGGCCGACGACCGCGTCGTAGTGGCCGGCCTTCATCTCGCCGGCCAGCCGGATCGCGTCGTCGAGGGTGCCGCCGCCGACCTCGTACCAGGTGGCGCCGGGTAGCGAAGGGGCCAGCCGCTCGCGCAGCCGGGATCCCGAGCCGCCGCTGACCGCGACGGCGAGCTTGCCGGAGTGCGAGATCCGCTGGTCGGCGAGCACGCAGCCCAGGTCGTCGAGGGCACCTGGGCGGATGTCCACGACGACCGGCGAGGGGATGAGCCGCGTCAGTACTGGCACGCGATCTCCCGTCCCCTGGCGAGATCGTCGTGGTTGTCGATCTCGACCCACTTGAGGTCGCCGATGGGCGCCACGTCGATCTGGAAGCCGCGGTTGACGAGCTCCTGGTAGCCGTGCTCGTAGAACTGCTGCGGGTCGGTCTCCCACACCGTCTTGAGCGCGTCGGCCAGTTCGGGGGCGGCGTCGCCTTCGATGAGGGTGACACCGATGTACTCGCCGGTGGCCTCGGCCGGGTCCATCAGCTTGGTGATCTTGCGGACGCCCTTCTCGGGGTCCGCGACGACCTTCATCTCCTCGTCGGCGAGGTTCTTCACCGTATCGAGGGCGAGGATGATCTTCTTGCCGTCGCCGCGGGCGGCGAGCAGCGTCTTCTCGACGGAGACCGGGTGGACGGTGTCGCCGTTGGCGAGGATCACACCGTCCTTGAGGGCGTCACGCCCGCACCACAGGGAGTAGGCGTTGTTCCACTCCTCGGCCTTGTCGTTGTCGATGAGGGTGAGCTTGAGGCCGTACTTCTCCTCAAGGGCCGCCTTTCGGTCGTACACGGCCTCCTTGCGGTAGCCGACGATGATCGCGACCTCGGTCAGCCCGATCTCGGCGAAGTTGCCGAGGGTGAGGTCGAGCACGGTGATGCTCTCCTCCATGCCCGCGGGCCCCACCGGCACCAGTGCCTTGGGCAAGGTGTCGGTGTAGGGGCGCAGACGCCTTCCGGCGCCGGCCGCCAGCACGAGGCCGATCATGCGGGTTCTCCTTCGTCGTGTACGGCGGGTGCCCCTGCGGACACCCAGAAGCGGACGCTCTCGACGAGCACCACCAGGGCGACAGCCACGGCGAGGGCCGTGAGCGCGACCTTGAACTGCGCGCCGGTCAGCAGCGCGGCCAGCACGGCGACCGCCAGCGTGCGGCCCTCGTGCCCCCCGATCGTCCGCACCAGCCACTTCGGCGGGGCTCCCGCGTTGCCGCGGATGCGATAGACCGTGTCGTAGTGATGGTAGGCGACAGCGGCCACCAGGCCGAAAGCCGCAGGAAGGGCTCCGTTCACCTCCGCTTTGGCGGCCAGGATCAGGACCGTGCCGTACTCGGCGGCGCGGAAGAACGGGGGGATCAGCCAGTCGAGAGCGCCCTTGAGAGGTTGGGAGACGGCTTCGGCCGACAGCAGGACATACAGGCCGGCCAGCAGGACGACGTCCCAGGAAGGACCCCAGAGCCAGGCCGCGAGCGTCACCGCGACGGCACCCACGGCAGCGCTGAGGGGTGCCGTCTTGCGAGGCTTGCCGGGCGCGGAACGCGCCAGCAGCTCGGCGAGCGGGCCGCTGTCCGCGAGGTCGGCCAGCGCCTGCGCCGCCCGGTCGGTGCGGTTCGCCTTGCGCGTCAGGGACCGCAGCACGCGGCCCGCCGTGGTGTACGTCGCCGCGAAGGCGCAGCCGATGAGCAGCGCGTAGAAAGTGATGCGCGGGGTCGTGCAGGCCGTCAGGACCGCGATCATCGCCCAGCGCTCGCCGATCGGCAGGACGATCATCCGGCGCAGCCAGACCGTCCAGCCGACGCTGTCGAGCTTGTCGGAGAGGGCGGCGGTGGGGCTGGTGTTGGCGGTGGCGTCGTGGTTCGCCTCGTTGAAGGAGAAGTCGACGACGTGCCGGCAGGTCTGCAGAATCATCGCGCCGAGCGCGAGGGCCCATACGTCGTCGCCGCTGCGGGCCGCTCCGAGGGCGAGGCCGGCGTAGTAGGCGTACTCCTTGGCGCGGTCGAAGGTGGCGTCGAGCCAGGCGCCGAGCGTCGAGTACTGGAGGGAGTAGCGGGCGATCTGGCCGTCCACGCAGTCCAGGACGAAGGAGAAGAGGAGCAGCACGCCGGCCGCGACGAAGCCGCCGCGGGTGCCGGTGGCCGCGCAGCCCGCCGCGATCAGCGCGGTGAGCAGGGAGGCGGTGGTCACCTGGTTCGGGGTGAGGCCGCGGCGGGCGCACCAGCGGGCGATGTAGCGGGAGTACGGGCTGATGAAGTGGGTGGTGAAGAAGCCGTCGCGGGCCTTCACGGCCGACTTCAGGCGTACGGCCTCGTCGTCGACGGCGGCGAGGGCCTGCCGTGCCTCGTTGCGGGCCTGGGGGTCGGCGGGGACCGCGGCGACCAGGCTGCCGAGCTCGGGGCGGTGGACGGCGGTGCCGTCCGCGTCGAGGGCGGTGACGATGCGGTCGGCGAGGCTGTCGACGGCCACGGCCGTGCCGCCGCCCGCCGAGCTCTCGCGGGCCAGCGCCCGGGCCAGGGCCTGGCGGGCGGCCGGCTGGGCGGTCACGGCGCCCGGCACCGCGGCGAGCGGGAAGCGGGGGTCGGTGAGGCCGAGGCGCAGCGCGTGCGGGTGGCCCACGAAGCGGGCGTCGACGACGGCGACCCGCTGTCCGGACGGCACCGCGGCGAGGAGCGTCTCCGCGTCGGCGTCACCGGAGGCGACCCGTACGTCGAAGCCGAGCGACCGCAGATCGGCCTCGATCGACGATCCGGGGACCGACTGACCGGTGAGGATGGCGGTCGACAACCGAACTCACTCCCTGGGTGCCGACGCGTCCGCGTCGGTCATGTACATCGTGGTGGCGCCCCTGGCCGTGGCACCCGGGCGGCATGTCGGCAGAGGCTATCGGATGATGGGAAGGCGGTGTTCACCGGCCGTTCATGGTCCGGTCGACACGTTCTGCATGCCGCCTCCGCCCTGATCATCATCAGGGATCCGGGTATTGACCCACAAACCGCGCCACCAGACCGGGCATCCCGGACATCTCCGGGATCAAGCGGTTCGTGTTCTCGTCGTCGGCCGCCGTCCACGGCGACCCGAGTGTGGAAATGATCACGAAGAACGCCTCTGCACTCAGGTGCACCCGAACAGCGAGAGTCGCGGCCGCCCGCAACCCCTGACCTGCGATTCGTTTCCGCAGGTCAGGGCACATGACAACGGTGTTCAGTGCCGCGTTGCCCCATACCCCCCACCCGTAGTTCACTGTGATCCCGGGCGGAACACGGACGTACATCAGGAGGTCGGCTTTCATGGGGGCTGGGCACGATCACGGGCATGCGCACAGCGCGCCCGCCGGCGGTACGGCGACCGCTGCCTACCGCGGCAGGCTGCGCGTCGCCCTGTCGATCACGCTCACCGTCATGGTGGTCGAGATCGTCGGCGGTGTGGTCGCCGACTCGCTCGCGCTGATCGCGGACGCGACGCACATGGCGACGGACGCGCTGGGTCTCGGCATGGCCCTGCTGGCGATCCACTTCGCGAACCTGCCGCCGACCGGCAAGCGCACCTTCGGGTACGCCCGCGCCGAGATCCTCGCCGCGCTCGCCAACTGTCTGCTGCTGCTCGGGGTCGGCGGATACGTCCTCTACGAGGCGATCCAGCGGTTCATCACGCCGGCCGACACCGAGGGCGGGCTGACGATCGTGTTCGGTCTGATCGGTCTGGTGGCGAACCTCATCTCGCTGACGCTGCTGATGCGCGGCCAGAAGGACAGCCTGAACGTGCGGGGCGCGTTCCTGGAGGTGGCGGCGGACGCCCTGGGTTCACTCGCCGTCCTGATCTCGGCCTCGGTGATCCTTCTCACCGGCTGGCAGGCCGCCGACCCGATCGCCTCCCTCGTCATCGGGCTGATGATCGTGCCGCGGACCTGGAAGCTGCTGCGCGAGACCCTCGACGTACTGCTGGAGTCGGCCCCCAAGGACGTCGACATGGCGGACGTACGGGCGCACGTACTGGCGCTGGACGGGGTGGAGGACATCCACGACCTGCACGCCTGGACGATCACGAGCGGGATGCCGGTGCTGTCCGCGCACGTGGTCGTCCGCTCGGACGTACTCAGTGCCATAGGCCACGAGAAGATGCTCCACGAACTCCAGGGCTGCCTGGGCGACCACTTCGACGTGGAGCACTGCACCTTCCAGCTGGAGCCGAGCGGGCACGCGGAGCACGAGGCGAAACTCTGCCACTGAGGCGCGAGAGGCTTCCCCGGGAGGAATCCGGAGGCAATCCGGCGGGGAATGCAGCCGTCCGGCGGCCGTCCGCGTCCTCCTGCTCACAACGCTGCCCCGGACGGTTCCCCGCCCGCCGACCAGGGCACGATCAATCACCGGGCCCCTCTTCCGGTCTTCCGGCACCGACCGGCGTCGGCTGCGGCCCGCGCCGCAGCGCGGGACATGCGGGCGTGCAACGAAGTGCCGGGAGTGCCGGATTCGTACGGCAGACTTGGGGCCGGAAGACCGATGCGAAGGATGGGTATGCCGATCACACCTGCCACCGCGACGCACAGTTCGTCGAACGGCACCGCGGACGCGATTTTGCTGGAGCTGGTCGACGAGAACGGCGTGACGATCGGCACCGCGGAGAAGCTCGCCGCGCATCAGCCGCCGGGGCAGCTGCACCGGGCGTTCTCGGTCTTCCTCTTCGACGAGCAGGGCCGACTGCTGCTCCAGCAGCGGGCACTGGGCAAGTACCACTCCCCCGGTGTGTGGTCCAACACCTGCTGCGGCCACCCCTATCCGGACGAGGCGCCCTTCGCGGCGGCGGCCCGGCGGACGTATGAGGAGCTCGGCGTCTCCCCGTCGCTGCTCGCCGAGGCGGGCACGGTCCGCTACAACCACCCGGACCCCGACTCGGGCCTGGTTGAGCAGGAGTACAACCACCTCTTCGTCGGGATGGTGCAGTCCCCGCTGCGGCCCGACCCCGAGGAGGTCGGGGCGACGGCGTTCGTGACGCCCGCCGAGCTGGCGGAGCGGCACGCGAAGGACACCTTCTCGTCGTGGTTCATGACCGTGCTGGACGCGGCCCGCCCAGCCGTCCGGGAGCTGACGGGCCCGTCCGCCGGCTGGTGATCACCTCAGCACTGTCGGCTTGAGCGGCAGGGCGGCCCAGATCACCTTCCCGCCGCTCGCCGTGTGCTCGACGTCGCACACCCCGCCCGCCTCCCGGGTGACCTCGCGCACCAGGAGCAGTCCCCGGCCCCCGGTCTGACCGTGGTCGGCCTCCAGGGCGGTCGGGCGGTAGGGGTGGTTGTCCTCGACGGACACCCGCACCCATTCGGCGCCGACGGCGATCTCCACGGCGAGCATCGGCGACAGCAGCGCCGCGTGCCGCACCGCGTTCGTGACCAGCTCCGAGACGATCAGCAGGAGCCCCTGGACGAGTTCGTCCGAGACCGGCACTCCTTGGCGGAACAACAGGTCCCGTACGGCGTGTCGCGCCTGCGGGACGGAGGCGTCGATGGCGGCGGCGGTGAACCGCCATACCCCCTCGTACGGCAGTGGGTCCGGTGGCCCAGGGTCGGGGGGTACGTCACCTTCTGGGCGTGGGCCTGACCCGCGCCCATGGTTCTCCATCGTCCGGTCGCCACCCTTGCGCTCGATTGTCACCACACGTCCGAGTGTTGGCGACGAGCCGCCCCCCTCCGGAGACCTGAACAGGAGTCAGCAGTAATCGAGCGCTTCTGATCAATGACGCACGACAGGGTCGACCGCATGACCGTTTACGCCCCGCTTGGGCCGACTTCGCGAACTATTCGGGTTGTACGGGTTTGACGGCCTAGTCATCCGATTCAACGCCCCCCTTCTTGATCGTGCGCCGGGGCGGGGCGGATAACATCCGGCGCATGGAGCCGCAGCTGCTGCACAGCGTCACGGACGGGGTCGCCACCGTCGTCGTCCACCACCCGGCCAAGCGCAACGCCATGACGGCCGCGATGTGGCGGGCGCTGCCGCCCCTGCTCGACACCCTGGCGGCCGAACCGGACGTGCGGGCGCTGGTGCTCACAGGGGAGGGCGGGACGTTCTGCGCGGGCGCCGACATCTCGACGCTGCGGGGTTCGCCGGACGAGGCTCAGGCACTCGCCGTGGCCGCCGAGGAGGCCCTTGCCGCCTTTCCGAAACCGACGCTGGCGGCGATTCGGGGGCACTGCGTGGGCGGCGGGTCGCAGCTCGCGGCGGCCTGCGATCTGCGGTTCGCGGAGGAGGGCTCGCTGTTCGGGGTGACGCCGGCGAAGCTGGGGATCGTGTATCCGGCGTCCTCCACCCGGCGGTTGGTGTCGCTGGTGGGTCCCGGGGCCGCCAAGTACCTGCTGTTCTCGGGCGAGTTGATCGACGCGGAGCGGGCGCTGCGCACGGGGTTCCTGGACGAGCTGCTGCCCGAGGGCGAACTCGCAAAGCGGGTCGTGGAGTTCACCCGGGTGCTGGCGTCTCGGTCGCAGCTGACGCAGGCCGCTGCGAAGGAGTTCGCCGACGGGCGCACCGACCGGGACACGTACTGGGCGGAGCAGGCGCACGGGAGCGGCGACACCGCGGAGGGGGTCGCCGCGTTCCTGGAGCGCCGTCAGCCGCGGTTCACGTGGTCGGTTCCTGGCCGAGGATGAAGCGGCTCATCGAGCGGATCAGTTCGACCACGTCCGCGGGCGCCTTCTGCGGGGACCCCGCGTCGTAGGGCGGCTGCGGGTCGTACTCGATGCCCAGCTGGACGGCCTGGGCGACGACATCGCCCGCGATCCGGCCGAGCAGGGTGAGGCCCATGTCGATGCCGGAGGAGACGCCGGCCGCGGTGACGTACTTGCCGTCGGTCACGACCCGCTCCCCCGTCGGCTCGACGCCGAGCCTCTTCAGCTCTTCGAGGGCCAGCCAGTGCGAGGTCGCCCGGCGCCCTTCGAGGAGACCCGCGGCGGCGAGCAGCAGGGAGCCGGTGCACACGGACGTCGTCCAACTGCTCGTGCGGTCGGCGCCGCGCAGCCAGTCCAGGAGTGCCTTGTTGTCCATCTGCTCGTGCTGTCCGGGGCCGCCCGGGACGATCACGACATCGGGGCTGGGAACCTCGGCCAGGGTCCGGTCGGCGATCAGCGCGAGGTTGCCGTTGTCGGCGCGGACGGGGCCGGTCTCCTCGGCGACGAAGACGACCTCGGAGTCCGGGAGACGGCCGAGCGTCTCGTACGGCCCGATGGCGTCCAGGGCGGTGAAGCGGTCGTAGAGGACGATCGCGAACTGCATGGGTTCCCCCTCGGGTTGGCGGGTGCTCAGTGGGCGGGCGCCGGGCGGAAGCGGCGGCGGTACTCGGCGGGTGCGGCGCCGAGGGACCTGACGAAGGCACGCCGCATCGCTTCCGGGGTGCCGTAGCCGCAGGCGCGGGAGATCTCCTCGACCCCGTCGGAGGTGTCCTCCAGGAGGCGGCGGGCGTGCTCGACGCGGACGCGGTCTACGTAGCGGCCCGGTGTCATGCCGGTCTCGGTCTGGAAGGCTCGGGCGAAGTGGCGGGGCGAGAGGCTGGCGCGGGCCGCGAGGGTCTCCACGGAGAGGTCCTCTCCGGGGTGCTCGGTGATCCACTGCTGGACCTCGCGCAAGGGTTCGCGCTGTGCGGTCTGCGCGACGAGCTGGGCGCTGAACTGGGCCTGGTTTCCCGGGCGGCGGAGGAAGACGACGAGGTGGCGGGCGATGGAGAGGGCGGTCTCGCGGCCGACGTCCTCCTCGACCAGTGCTAGGGCTAGGTCGATGCCGGAGGTGACGCCGGCCGAGGTGGCGAGTCTTCCGTCGCGGATGTAGATGGGATCGGGGTCGACCTCGACGGCCGGGTGGTCGCGGGCGAGCTTCTCGCACACCGACCAGTGGGTGGTCGCGCGGTGGCCGTCCAGCAGGCCGGCCTCGGCGAGCAGAAGCGCTCCGGTGCACACGGAGACCAGGCGCTCGGCCCGCGGGCCGTGCTCGCGCAGCCAGGGCGGCAGGCGCGGGTCGGGATGCCGGGTGCCCGCACCGCCCGGGACCAGCAGGGTGTGCGGGGCCGGGGCGTCGGCGAGGGAGTGGTCCGGGACGAGGGTGAGGCCGCTGGAGGTGCGTACGGGTTCGCCGTCCAGGGAGGCCGTGCGGATCCGGTAGGTGCCCGGGCGGTGGACCTCGGCGCCGTTGAAGACCTCCACCGGGCCGGTGACATCGAGGCTCTGCACGTCGTCGAAGAGGACGACCAGGACGGTTCGCATGTCCTCGATTCTTGGCGCCGCCAAGGATGACCGCAACGACGAGTAACCCACCTTTCCTGCCATACGGCGCCCACCTATGGAGCCCGTACCAACCAGTCGGTAACGTGCCCGTCATGACTGCTGCCGCCACCGATCCGCGCGCCGGGCGCCGCTGCCACAACGCGCTCAACTCCCTGCACGCCACGCTCTACTTCTCGCCCGACCTGGGGACGGAGCTGGGTGCTCTCGGCATCACGCACCCCAGGGCCGTCAACTTCGCCGTACGGGCGGCCGCGATGGGGCCGGTCGGGCCGGGGACGGTGGCGGCGGCCTTCTACAACTACAAGTACGAGCTCGTGGCCCGTCACGTGCCCGCCGTGTGGGAGACCGCCACGCCCGGGCGGATCCTGGACGCACGCGCGCGTGCCGTGGACGCGACCCTGCGCCGGCTGCTGGGCGAGGACGCGGTGGTGTCGCGGGAGATGGCGGAGGCTGCGCGGCTGGCGCTGCGGGCGGCCGAGGCGTGTACGCGCGCCGCCCGCCCGTTGTACTCCGCCCACGCCGATCTGGCGGTCCCCGAGGAGCCGCATCTGGCGTACTTCCACGCCGCCACGCTGCTGCGCGAGCACCGCGGCGACGGTCATCTTGCCGTGCTGATGTCCGCCGGGCTGGATGGCCTGGAGGCCGTGGTGACCCACACCGCGACCGGGAAGGGCATGACGCCGAAGTGGGTGTTCGGCACGCGCGGGTGGAGCCAGGAGGAGTGGGACGCGGCGGGCGGACGACTGCGCGAGCGCGGGCTGCTGGACGTGGAGGGTGAGCTGACGGAGGCGGGGGTCGCGCTGCGCGCTGAGATCGAGGCGGAGACGGACCGGCTGGACCGGGGGCCGTATGAGCACCTGGGGGCCGAGGGCGTCGTACGGCTGACGGAACTGGCGACGGGGTTCGCGCGACGCGCACTAGCCGCGGGGGCGTTTCCGGGGGACCTGCTCGGAAAGGGGTAGAGCCTGTCCGATGCGGTTCGGCAGCGCCCCGAAGGGGCGCGGGGAACTGCGCGACCAGCCACGACGGACCCGCAGACAACTTACCGGCGTTCCAGCAGAGCGCTTGGGCGGCGAACCCGCAGGGCACCGCCCTGATCCCCGGTTGTCGGTGCCACCTGCCACAATTGCCGCGCAACCCCAGTGGAGAAGGCGGTACGGGCGTGACGACACCCCTCGTAGGGTCCATCGAAGGCAGGATCGCCGAGGAGCTCGGCGTACGGGAGCGGCAGGTCAAGTCCGCCGTGGAGCTGCTCGACGGCGGTTCGACGGTGCCCTTCATCGCCCGCTACCGCAAGGAAGCGACCGAGATGCTCGACGACGCGCAGCTGCGCACGATCGAGGAGCGGCTGCGCTACCTGCGGGAGTTGGAGGAGCGGCGGGCCGCGATCCTGGAGTCGGTGCGGGAGCAGGACAAGCTGACGCCGGAGGTCGAGGCGCAGATCCGCGGTGCCGAGACAAAGGCGCGACTGGAGGACATCTACCTGCCGTTCAAGCCGAAGCGGCGGACGAAGGCCCAGATCGCGCGTGAGGCCGGTCTGGAGCCGCTCGCCGAGGGCCTGCTCGGGGACGCGAGCGTCGATCCACTGGCCGCCGCCGCGGCCTTCGTCGACGCCGACAAGGGGGTCGCCGATCCGCAAGCCGCCCTCGACGGCGCCCGGGCGATTCTCACCGAGCGGTTCTCGGAGGACGCCGACCTGATCGGTGAGCTGCGCGAGCGCATGTGGATGCGCGGGCAGCTGGCCGCCAAGGTGCGGGAGGGCAAGGAGGAGGCGGGCGCCAAGTTCGCCGACTACTTCGACTTCGCGGAGCCGTTCAAAGAACTGCCCTCGCACCGGATCCTGGCGATGCTGCGCGGCGAGAAGGAGGACGTCCTCGACCTCGTCCTGGAGCCGGAGGAGCCTTCCGACACGCCCGGACCGTCCTCGTACGAGGGGATCGTCGCCTCGAGGTTCGGGATCGCCGACCGCGGCCGTCCGGCCGACAAGTGGCTGACGGACACCGTCCGTTGGGCCTGGCGCACCCGCATCCTCGTGCACCTCGGGCTCGACCTGCGGCTTCGGCTGCGTACGGCCGCCGAGGACGAGGCCGTCAATGTCTTCGCCGCCAATCTCCGGGACCTGCTGCTCGCCGCCCCGGCGGGCACGCGCGCGACGCTGGGGCTCGACCCCGGGTTCCGTACGGGCGTGAAGGTCGCCGTGGTCGACGCGACCGGCAAGGTCGTCGCCACCGACGTCATCTACCCGCACGTCCCGGCCAACAAGTGGGACGAGGCCCTCGCCAAGCTGGCCCGGCTCGCCAAGGAGCACGCGGTCGACCTGATCGCGATCGGCAACGGCACGGCGTCCCGCGAGACCGACAAGCTCGCCGGTGAACTCATCACCAAGCACCCGGAGTTGAAGCTCACCAAGGTGATGGTGTCCGAGGCGGGCGCGTCCGTGTACTCCGCCTCCGCCTTCGCCTCGCAGGAGCTCCCGGACATGGACGTGTCGCTGCGCGGCGCCGTCTCCATCGCCCGCCGGCTCCAGGACCCCCTCGCCGAGCTGGTGAAGATCGACCCCAAGTCGATCGGTGTCGGCCAGTACCAGCACGACCTGTCCGAGGTGAAACTGTCGCGGTCGCTGGACGCGGTGGTCGAGGACTGTGTGAACGGCGTCGGTGTCGACGTCAACACGGCCTCCGCGCCGCTGCTCTCGCGCGTGTCCGGCATCTCCTCCGGGCTCGCCGAGAACATCGTGGCGCACCGGGACAACAACGGTCCCTTCAAGTCGCGCTCGGAGCTGAAGGGGGTGGCGCGGCTCGGACCCAAGGCGTACGAGCAGTGTGCGGGCTTCCTGCGGATCCGCGGCGGCGACGACCCGCTCGACGCGTCCAGCGTGCACCCCGAGGCCTACCCGGTCGTACGGCGCATGGTGAAGACGTCCGGGCAGGAGGTGGCCTCGCTCGTCGGCAACACGGGTGTGCTGCGCTCGCTGCGGCCGCAGGACTTCGTGGACGAGACGTTCGGTCTGCCGACCGTGACCGACATCCTCAAAGAGCTGGAGAAGCCGGGGCGCGACCCTCGGCCGGCCTTCAAGACGGCCACCTTCAAGGAGGGCGTCGAGAAGATCTCCGACCTGACGTCCGGGATGGTGCTTGAGGGGGTCGTGACGAACGTGGCGGCCTTCGGGGCGTTCATCGACGTCGGTGTCCACCAGGACGGGCTGGCACATGTCTCCGCGCTGTCGAAGACGTTCGTCAAGGACCCGCGGGATGTCGTGAAGCCCGGTGACATCGTCAAGGTGAAGGTGCTCGACGTCGACATCCCGCGGAAGCGGATCTCGCTGACGCTGCGGTTGGACGACGAGGCGGCGCCTGCGGAGGGGTCGCAGCAGGGTGGTGGTGGCCGTCAGCAGCGTGGTGGGCGCCCGCCTCAGCAGCGGCAGCAGGGGCGAGGCGGTGGTGGCGGTGCCCGTGCCGCCGGCGGCGGCGCGCGGCAGGCGGCACCGCCCGCCAACAGTGCGATGGCCGACGCGCTGCGCCGCGCGGGGCTGCTCGATCCGAAGAAGGGCAAGCGTTAAGCGTTCTGCTGGATAGGCGGCTTGTTTGCCGCGGGCCCGGTGGCAACTGCGCGACCAGCCCCCACCGAACCCGCGGCATACGAACCACCCATCCAGCGAAGCGCTAGCGTTCGGTTACCTTGCCGTCCGCCACTTCCAGGCGGCGGGTCACGTGGACCGCGTCCAGCATGCGGCGGTCGTGGGTGACCAGGAGGAGGGTGCCCTCGTAGGCGTCGAGGGCCGATTCCAGTTGCTCGATGGCCGGCAGGTCGAGGTGGTTCGTGGGCTCGTCCAGGACCAGGAGGTTGACGCCTCGGCCCTGGAGGAGAGCCAGGGCGGCCCGGGTGCGTTCGCCCGGGGAGAGGGTCGCCGCCGGGCGCAGCACGTGGTCGGACTTGAGGCCGAACTTG
This sequence comes from Streptomyces sp. JLBG701, assembly GCF_058544905.1. NCBI lineage: Bacteria > Bacillati > Actinomycetota > Actinomycetes > Kitasatosporales > Streptomycetaceae > Streptomyces > Streptomyces sp. JLBG701. Next base: position 9,749,208 of record NZ_CM178588.1, on the reverse strand, counting down.
GCCAGCAGGGTGCGGACTTCGGCGGGCTCGGTGTCGGGGACCGCGGCGCGGAAGGCGTCGAGGAGGGCCTCCGAGCCGTGGAACAGTTTGCGGGCCTGGTCGACCTCGCCGACCAGGACGCCGGAGCCGAGGGAGGCCTGGCCCGCGTCGAGGGGGACGCGGCCGAGCAGGGCTGCGAGCAGCGTCGACTTGCCCGCGCCGTTGGCTCCGGTGACCGCCACCCGGTCCGCCCAGTCGATCTGGAGGGAGACCGGGCCGAGTGCGAAGTCGCCGCGCCGGACCTCCGCGTCGCGCAGGGTCGCGACGACCGCGCCGGAACGCGGGGCCGCCGCGATCTCCATGCGCAGCTCCCACTCCTTGCGCGGCTCGTCGACGACATCGAGGCGTTCGATCATGCGCTGGGTCTGGCGGGCCTTCGCGGCCTGCTTCTCGCTGGCCTCGCTGCGGAACTTGCGGCCGATCTTGTCGTTGTCGTTGTTCGCCTTGCGACGGGCGTTCTTGACGCCCTTGTCCATCCAGGAACGCTGCATCTGGGCCCGGTCCTGGAGGGCCGACTTCTTGTCGGCGTACTCCTCGAAGTCGTCGCGGGCGTGCCTGCGGGCCACCTCCCGCTCCTCCAGGTAGGCCTCATAGCCGCCGCCGTAGAGGTTGATCTCCCCCTGGGCCAGATCGAGTTCGAGGACCTTGGTGACCGTGCGGGTGAGGAACTCGCGGTCGTGGCTGACGACGACGGTGCCGGCACGGAGGCTGCTCACGAAGCGTTCGAGGCGCTCCAGGCCATCCAGGTCCAGGTCGTTGGTGGGCTCGTCGAGCAGGAAGACGTCGTAGCGGGAGAGGAGGAGTGAGGCCAGGCCCGCGCGGGCCGCCTGGCCGCCGGACAGGGACGTCATCAGCTGGTCCAGGCCGACCCCCAGGCCCAGCGAGTCGGTGACCTCCTCGGCCCGCTCGTCGAGGTCCGCGCCGCCCAGGTCGAGCCAGCGCTCCAGGCTGATCGAGTAGGCGTCATCCGCGCCAGGGGCGCCGTCCACCAGGGCCTGGGTGGCCTCGTCCATCGTCCGCTGGGCCTCGGCGACTCCGGTGCGGCGGGCGAGGAACTCCCGCACGCTCTCGCCGGGCCGCCGCTCCGGCTCCTGCGGGAGGTGGCCGACGGTCGCCGACGGCGGGGAGAGCCGCAGCTCGCCCTCCTCCGGTGCGAGCAGCCCGGCGAGGATGCGGAGCAGGGTGGACTTGCCCGCGCCGTTGGCACCGACCAGCCCGATCACGTCCCCGGGGGCGACGACGAGGTCGAGCCCGGAGAAGAGCGAGCGGTCGCCGTGGCCGGCGGCGAGGTTCTTGGCGACGAGGGTGGCAGTCATCAGGCTGCCGATCCTAATAGCCGTACGACGCGGTCCGCGCCTTCGTTTTCAGTGCGCCATCGGCTCCACCAGCACGCTCCCCGATGTCCTGGCCACGACGAAGGACTCCCCCTTGACCGCCTTGGCCTCCAGGGCGATGCGGTGGCGGCCCGGTTCCAGGACGTCGTCGAAGACCTCGTGGGCGTGGGTGCGGTTGAGGCGGTCCAGGCGGTACGCGGTGAGGCGGACGCGGCACGGGGAGGTGACCTCGATGCCCGCTTCGCCGTCGGCGGCGACCAGGCGGGTCAGGCGGCGCTGTTCCTGCGGGCTGCGGTCCAGGGCGTGTTCGATCTGGGCGACGAGGAGAGGGACGATCGGGGCGAGGCCCTCGACGTAGGCCACGTCGACTCCGGCGCGTTCGAAGGAGCGGCGTACGGCGGCGCGCTCCTCGTCGGGAATGGCGCGGCCGAAGGCGACGGCGCCGTAGACGCGCAGTTCGTCGGCGGGGACGTCGGTCGCGTCGCGGGTGATGTCGGCGCCGATGCCGATGGTGCGCAGGGCGGCGGCGAGCTTGGCGAGGAGGGCGACGCGGGCGCCGATCAGCAGGACGCGGCGGCGGGCCGGGCCGGCGTCGTCGCCGTCGAGCAGGGAGGCGAGGGCGGCCCGGTACTCGGCGCCGGCGAAGCGGAAGGGCCCTATGCCGTGGTAGCCGTTGAACTCCAGGTCGGCGTGTTCGTCGGTCTGCCAGGCGAAGTCCCGCCAGATGTAGTCGTCGCCGTCCTTCTCGATGACCGCAGTGACCGCACCGCAGGCGAGATCCTCGCACTCGGGGCAGCCGTATATGACGTACCGGCCGCCCTCCAGGGGCGCCTCTGTCTCCAGGAGCAGGCTGCGGACCTGGGCGGTGAAGATCGCGGGCGGGACGTCGGAGGCGAGCGGGGAGACGGCGTCGAGGTCGGAGAGCTGGTGGAGGAGTGGGCGTCCGTCGACGATGAAGTCGACGAAGTCCCGGTGGACCTGGTAGCCACCGTCGGCGAGGACTTCACCGGCACGCATCGCCGGTGCCAGGCCGAAGGTCGCGTATGCGGCAGACATGCTGTGAGTATCCCCAGAGCGGGAGTGATGTGAGCACGGCATGACATATTCCGCTAGCGTCCCCGCGTGACAAACGAACAGAGTGGCGAAGTCATCGTGGTCGGTGGGGGCGTGATCGGGCTGACGACGGCCCTCGTACTGGCCGAGCGCGGCCGCCGGGTGCGCGTGTGGACACGCGAGCCCGCCGAGCGGACGACCTCGGCGGTTGCGGGGGCGCTGTGGTGGCCGCACCGGATCGAGCCGGCGGAGCTGGCGTGGGAGTGGGCGCTGCGGTCCCTGGATGTGTACGAGGACCTGGCGACGCGGCCCGCGGAGACCGGCGTACGCATGGTCGAAGGGGTACAGGGCGAGGAGGACCTGGACACCATCCGGGCCTGGGCGGGCGACCGGGTGCCGGGGCTGCGGGCGGCGACGCCGGAGGAGTACTCCGGGGTGGGGGTGTGGGCGCGGGTGCCGCTCATCGACATGACGGCCCATCTGCCGTGGCTGCGGGAGCGGTTCCTGGCGGCGGGCGGGTCGATCGAGACGCGTGCGGTGTCCGGCTTCGCCGAGGTCGAGGCGCCGGTCGTGGTCAACTGCACCGGCCTTGGCGCGCGGGAGCTCGTGCCGGACGACTCCGTACGTCCGGTGCGCGGGCAGTTGGTCGTCGTGGAGAACCCGGGGATACGGACCTGGCTGACCTCGGACGACGACGCCGGGCAGATGGCGTACTTCTTTCCGCAGCCTGGGCGGCTCGTGCTGGGCGGCACAGGGGACGAGGACGACTGGTCGCTCGTACCGGATCCGGCGGTGGCCGAGGCGATCGTGCGGCGGTGTGCCGCGCTGCGGCCGGAGATAGCCGGGGCGCGGGTTCTGGAGCACCGGGTGGGACTGCGGCCCGTGCGGGACTCGGTCCGGCTGGAGCGTGAACTGCTGCCGGACGGGCGGGTGTTGGTCCACAACTACGGCCACGGCGGCGGAGGCGTCACCGTGGCCTGGGGTTGTGCGGAGGAGGCGGCCGAGCTCGCCTCCTCCGCGTGAACTCGCTCAGCAGTCGGTGTCGGGTTCCGCTGTGGTGACGTGGTACTGGGCGCGTTCGTCCAGGAGCAGCGGGACCAGGGCGCGCAGGGACTGGCGGAGGGGCACGTACGCCCCTGCGCCTTCCTGCCTCACCATGACTCCGTGCAGGGCGAGTTCGTCCTTCACCTCCGTGTACTGGTCGGCGGTGAGCCGGTAGCCGCAGGGCGGGTCCTGGATCACCTCGGCCGGTTCGGCGGGGTCGTTGTCGGCGCCGCCCAGGTAGACCGGGCCGCTGTCGCGCCAACCGGCCAGCCGGGCCTGGGTCGTTGCCGCCTCGACCTGTGCGCGGCGTTCGTCCGTGAACCCGAACAGGCCGGTCAGCGCGGCGAGTTGGGAGTTCACCCGGCGCCGGTTGTTGAGCGAGGCGTCCGCCTGTTCCGCCTCCGTGAGTGGATCGACGCGGCTCTCGATGAGCAGGCCGACTCCGTGCTTGACGCCGGACATGTTCCGCAGGATGCGCTCCTGGCCGTCTCCCGCGGTCTGTTTGATCGGGTCGCCGGTGACGGGGTCGGTCCAGATTCCGTACGTCCCGGTCGTGTACCCGGCGCTCTGCGCGGCCGGCCGTACGTACGCCTGCGACAGGGTCTCGGCCTCCTCGTGGACGGCCGCGTCGGTGTTGAGGTTGCGCGGCCAGAGGTCGAAGAGGTCCTTGTCGTAGTACAGGGGTGTGGCGCTGTACTCGTGCAAGTCGTAGACCACGTCCGGGCGTTGGTCACGCAGGACCGTGGCCATCGCCCGCGCCTCGGCCGTCTGGAGGGCGAGGTGGTCGCGGTTGATGTCGAGGCCGGCGCTGTTGCCGCGAGTGTCGGCGGCCCGGCCGTCCGGGTTGGCGGTGGGGACGACGAGCACGGTGGTGCGGTCCAGGAGGCGCCGGGTCGGGCCGTCCGTCGCGTACGCCAGGTCGCGGATCGTCGTCAGACAGGCCTCGCGGCCCGAAGGCTCATCGCCGTGCTGGCTGCAGACGAGCAGCACCGTGTGAGTCGTGGGGTGCGTGCCGATCCGGACGAGCTGGAGCGGGCGGCCCTGTGCCGTCGTACCGATCTCCGTCATCGACACCCGGTTACTGGCCTCGTCGACCGCGGCGAGGAAGTCCTGCTCCTCGGGCTGGGTCGTCCAGCGAGCCCCGTTGGACTGCTCGAAACCGGTACGCGGAGGTGTTTCGGCCGCCTGGGCCGGTACGGAGAGGAGGGCTGTGGCGAGTGCTGCCGTGGTCAGGGTCAGGGCACCGCGGCGGATCACAGGCCTCCTCGCGGGACGCGCTGGATCGTGCGCGGCGCCTCTACGCCGTCCAAGGTAGTGGCCTTCGGCGCCGCCGCCGTGGAGCCCGCGGTGGCCCGGGCGAACGCGGCCGTGCCGCCGACGAACGGCACGCGGGCCGACGTACGGGACAGGTCCAGGGTGAGCGTGGGTGTGGTGGACGGCGGGTCGATCAGGTCCCTGTCGGTGCCCGCGACGATCAGGGCGAGGCGGTGGCCGGCCGGGACGACATGGTCGGTGGCGGCCAGGTCGAGGGTGATCGTGTACGACTTGCCCGGGGTCAGCGGGACGCCCTGGTCGGAGGCGTAGTTGCCGAGGTCGGCCCAGCCGCGGCTGACGACCGTGTAGTCGACGGCGGTCGCCCTGGCCCGCGTCGCCTTGAAGCAGGCGCTGTCACCCGTGGTGCTCACGCCCCAGCAGGTGCGGTCGGTGAGGGTGCTGATGCCCTCACCGCTCGCCGCGTAGTCACGGATCGTGTCGGGGCCGAGGTCCACGAGAACGGCGGAGAGGTGGGCCGTCGAGGTGGTCGGCGTCGCCGTGACGGTGACCTTGGAAGAGCCGGAGACGCGGAGGTCACGGGTGAGCGGCCCGGTGACGAAACCGGCCTTGTCGGGCGTCGACGTGTCGATCTGCGCGGCCCAGTCGGTCTCGCTGAGCTGCGGGTTGTCGGTGAAGGTCTCGGTGCCGTGACTCCTGGCGAGGCCGAGGGTGCCGACGCCGGCCTGGATGCCCGAGGCGGGGCGCAGGGTCGTGGCCGACGTGCCGCGCGGCGGCCAGACGGTCGACGTGACCCACTGGTCGGGGTGGCGTTCGACGTCGGCCATGGGCTCGTCGTCGATGCCGTTGTCGTAGCCGAGGAGTTCGTGGTCGAACCAGCGGTGCAGGGTGTCCACCCAGGTGGCGCGGCGGAAGTCGAAGGGGTCGACGTGGCCGGTCTGGGAGAGCCAGATCTTGCGCTCGACGCCGTTCTTCGCGAGGGCGTCCCACCACTGGCCGAAGTGCTTGGTGCGGACGTTGAGGTCCTGCATGCCGTGGATGAGGAAGATGCTCGCCCTGACCTTGTTCGCGTCGTTCACGTAGTCGCGCTCGGTCCACAGCGAGGTCCAGTCGCCGGTGCGCGGGGCCTCGTCGACGAGTTTCTGCTGGACGGCGGCGCACTTGGTGCGGGCGTCGGGGCTGTCGACGTAGTCGGAGAGCCACTCGGGGCCGGAGTCGTAGAGGGGGGCGCCCTGGGCGAAGTAGTAGTCGTACCAGGAGGAGATGGCGCTGATCGGGACGATGGTCTTCAGTCCCTTGACGCCGGTGGCGGCGACGCCGTTGGCTATGGTGCCGTCCCAGCTCTTGCCGATCATGCCCGTTCTGCCGTTCGTCCAGGTCGCCTTGGAGCGGACGGTGCCGGTGCGGGTGGTGTAGGCCTTGGCGCGGCCGTTCAGCCAGTCGACCACGGCCTTCGCGGACTGGATGTCGGAGCGGCCGCCCACGTCGACGCAGCCGTCGGAGCGGTTGGTGCCGGCGAGGTCGACGCCGACGAAGGCGTAGCCGCGGGGCACGAAGTAGTTGTCGTAGAAGAGCGGCATCTGGACGACGTCGCCGTTCGCGTCGTACGTCTTCAACTGGCTCTCGTTGCCGCGTCCGCAGCAGGAGTAGTAGGGGCTGGCGTCCATGATGACGGGTATCTTCCGGCCCTGCGCGGCCGGTTCGCTGGGCCGGACGATGTCGACGGCCACGCGGTCGGGCTTTCCGTCGCTGTCGCCGTCGAGTCCGGTGTCCACCCAGACGGCCTCGCGGATGGCGTTCTCGTACGAGTAGACCGGTTGGCTCTCGCGCGGAGCGCTGTGGGCCGCCGCCGGGGTGAGGAAGGCGGCCATCAGGGCGGCGACGGCTGTCACCGCGAGCGTTCTCCAGGTCATGAAGGGCATGCGTATGGGCATGCGCGGACGCTACATCGGTCAACTCCCGTACAGAAGAGGGCCGCTGGGGACCGTGTGAGGTGTGGGTGGTCAGGAAACGCCTGTGGGGCGGATCGACTCACGCAGTTCCCCGCGCCCCTTACGGGGCGCTGCGATACTGCTGCGCATGACCAGTGACGCCGAGGAGCCCAGTCTCACCATCGACGAGCTGGCCGCGCGGGCCGGGGTCACGGTGCGTACGGTTCGGTTCTATGGGACCAAGGGGCTGTTGCCGCCGCCGGTGATCGGGGCGCGGCGGGTGGGGCTCTATGGGCGGGAGCATCTTGGGCGGCTGGCGCTGGTCGAGGAGCTGCGGCAGCAGGGGCTGACGTTGGCTGCCATCGAGCGCTATGTGCGGGAGTTGCCTGCCGACCTCAGCGCCCATGATCTCGCCATCCACCGGGCCGTGGTGGCCTCCTGGGCGCCCGATGCCGTGGAGGCGGTGTCGCGGGAGGAGCTGGAGCGGCGGGCGGGGCGGGAGTTGAGTGACGAGGACGTGGAGCGGCTGGTGGCGATGAACGTGGTCGGGGACGGGGACGGGTCCTACCGTGTGGACTCCGGGCTGCTTCGGCTCGGCGTCCAGCTGCTCGACGTACCGCTGTCGCAGGAGTTGATCCTCGCGGCGCGGAACGTACTGATCGAGCACTCGCGGGCCGCGGCACGCGAGCTGTCGCAGCTGTTGCGCGGCGAGGTGTCCGAACGCGACGCGCAGGCCGTGAGATCTCTGTCCGCGGATATGCAACCGCTCGTCGTGCAGGCCCTGCTGACGACCTTTCAGCGGTCGCTCAAGGAGGAGTTGCGCGAGTGGGTCGAGACCTCACAAGTAGGCTGAGCCTCCTGCCACGTTGAGGGTCTGGCCCGTCAGGAAACCGCTGCCCTCGTCCACTACGTACAGCAGCGTCGAGATCAGGTCCGGCGGTTCCTGGGTGCGCGGCACGGTCTGTCCTGCGCGTACCGCCTCGAAGCCCCCGTTCGCACCGACCGTGCGCTCGGCCGTCGCGGTGCGCACCATGCTGGGGGCGATCGCGTTGACGGTGATGCCGTAGGGGCCGAGGGCGGTGGCGAGGGCTCGGGTGAAGCCGATCAGGCCCATCTTGGAGGCGACGTACGGGACCATCGTGGGGGGCGGGGTGAAGACGGCGCCCGAGACGATGTTGACGATGCGGCCCCAGCCCGCCGCCTTGAGGTAGGGCAGCACGGCCTTGGTGATCAGGAACGGTGCCTCCAGGTTGACGCGCATCACGCGGCGCCACTCCTCCAGCGTGGTGTCCTCGAAGGCCGACTGCGGGTAGACACCGGCGTTGTTCACCAGGACGTGCAGGGTCCCGAACTGGTCGATGACGTGCTCCATCCCCTCCTGTATCTGCGACTCGTCGGTGACGTCGCCGATCAACTCCACGTAGTCCAGGATCCGTTCGGCCGTCTCCGGCTGCGGAACGAGGTCGATCCCCGCGACCCGGTAACCGCGCCCCGCGAGCGCGACGGCGAACTCCTGCCCGAGGCCCTGTGCCGCTCCGGTCACCAGGGCGGTACGCGTCTCCATGGGGCGAGTGTGATGAGCCGTCAGCCACTCGGCAAGAGCGCATTCCACTCGCTGAAACGCCCCGGTTGCCGCGCGCCGCCCTTGGGCCCACGCTGCGGGGCGACCCAGCACCAGCCGTACCCGGGAGCCGTGCCCGATGACCGAGACCGAGCGTGCCGTGGACGACGCCGAGCGCGCCCGCGAACAGGGTGGCGGGCCGCGTCGGCGGCGGCCGCTGCCGCGTCGGCTGGTGCGGGACGAGTTCGGTGTGCTGCTCGTGCTGGGGCTGTTGATCGCCGCGATCGGGATTCCGTACCCGGACTTCATGGACACCGACAATCTGCTGTCCACAGCCCACAACTCCGTCTACATCTCGCTGATGGCGTGCGGCATGGTGTTCGCGCTCGCCATGCGCGAGGTCGACCTGTCGGTGGGCGGCACGTACGCGATGTGCCTGGTGGTCGGCGCGCTGCTGGTGCGGGACGGTATGGACCCGTGGCTGGCGGTGCCGGTGATGATGGTCACCGGGATCGCGGCGGGGGTGTTCAACGCGCTGGTCACGACGCTGCTCGCGCTCCCGTCGTTCATCGTGACGCTGGGCACCCTGATGCTGTTCAGGGGTATCGGGCTCGCGCTCGCCGACGGCAAGCAGATCACTGATCTGCCGCTGGACGACTCGTTCTTCACCTTCGCGGGCGGTGATCCGGGCGGCGTGCCGTTCGCCCTGTGGGTGCTGCTCGCGGTGATCGTCGTCCTCGCGGTGGTGCTCGCCCGCACCCGTTTCGGGGCTCGGGTGCGGGCGATCGGCTCCAACCCCGACGCCGCCGCCTTCAGCGGCATCCCGGTCGTCCGCACCCGGATACAGGCCCTGGCTCTGTCCGGGCTGACCACGGCGTGCGCCGCCGCGCTGGCGCTCGCCTTCTACGGCGCCGGCGACCCGACGCTGGGCCAGGGCTACGAACTCCAGGCCATCGCCGCCTGCATCATCGGCGGCACCCCGCTGGCCGGGGGGCGCGGCTCGGTGGTCGGTGCGGTGGCGGGGGCGATGATCCTGTCGGTCGTGGCCTCCGGGCTCGTGTTCTTCGAAGTCCCCATCAACTGGACGTCGTTCGCGACCGGCGGGGTCATCCTCGTCGCCGTCGCGGCCGACAGCGCGCTGCGTCGGTCGGGGCGGCGGCGCAGGTGAACGCCCCGCCCGCAGACCCAAGTTCCTCCAGACCCCAGACCTACCAGACCCAAGTGCCCCTGTGAGCCGCTCCTTTGGAGGCCGTGATGCACCCCCGTTCGCGTACCTGGTCCGCCGCGCTCGGCGTACTGGTCCTGCTCGGCGCCGCCGGCTGCGGCAGCGGCGACAGTGGCTCCGGCGACAAGAACGGCAAGCTGAACATGGGCATCGCCGTCGCCAACATCTCCCTCAACTTCGCCCACGAGATGGTGCTCGGCGCGGAGAGCGCCGCGAGCCACGCGGGGAACGTCGACTTCAAGGCCGTAGGACCGCCCAACACCGACGGCCCCGCCGAGGTGCAGCTGTTCCAGAACCTCACCGCCCGCGCCAAGGACGGCATCGTCCTGGAGAACCTCGACCCGCCGATCTTCACCCGGCCCGCCGCACGCGCGGTCGACCAGGGCATTCCGATCGTGGCGCTGGACACCTCCCCCACCGATGGCAGCAAGGTCGACTTCTATGTGGGCAACGACAATTACGCGCTCGGCGCGTTGATGGCGAAGGAGGCGCTGAAGCGGCTGGGCGACGATCCGACGGGTGAGATCGCGATCGGGGTGCCGAACCCGGGGACGCCGGTGCTGGACAACCGGGCGCAGGGCATCGCCGACACGTTCAAGAAGGAGGCGCCGAACGTCAAGATCGTCGGCCCCTTCCAGACGTACAGCGATCCCGGGCAGAACTACAGTTCCTGGTCGGCACAGGTGAACGCGCACCCCGACGCGCTCGCCTTCCTCGGCGTCGGTGACGCCGACAGCTACAACCTCGCCAAGATCAAGAAGTCGAAGGGCGGCAAGTGGCTGACCGCCGGCTTCGACGTCGACCCCAAGACGCTCGACGCGGTCAAGGACGGCTCGAACTTCGTCACCATCGACCCGCAGCACTTCCTCAAGGGCTATCTGTCCACCGCGATGCTGATCGAGGCGGTGCGGGAGAACGACGGCAAGCTGCTCGACGGCTGGTTCCTGTCGCCGGGCGGGGTCGTCGAATCCACCAACATCGACGAGATCATCACCCGGCAGAAGTCGCCCGAGGCTGCGTACGACTGGTACAAGCCGACGATCGACAAGCTGCTCGGCGACCAGGAGGCCAACCTCAAGCCGCTCAAGGACGCCCGCTGACATGACGTACGGCGACATCCTCGTGGCGCAGGGCCTGGTCAAGTCCTACGGCGGTGTACGGGCGTTGGACGGGGCCGGGATCAGGCTGCGGGGCGGCGAGGTGCACGCGCTGGTCGGGGAGAACGGCGCGGGCAAGTCGACGCTCGTGCGGATCCTGTCCGGGACGCTGGCGGCGGACGCGGGGGCGGTGAGGTCGGCGAAGGACTCCCGACTCGCCGTCGTCTCCCAGGAGTTGAGCCTCTTTCCGGACCTCACCGTGCGGGAGAACCTCTTCCCGCACCGTCCGCCACGGCGCCTCGGTCTCCTCGACCACGGCGCCATGGACCGGGCCGCCCGGCCGGTCCTCGACGAGCTGGGCCTGGACGCCGATCCCGGCCAGGAGCTCGGTGAACTTCCCCTCGCCGACCAGCAGTTGACGGAGATCGCGCGGGCGCTGCTGCGCCGGCCCAAGCTGCTGATCCTCGACGAGCCGACCTCGGCGCTCCCCGCTGCCGCCGTCGACCGGCTCGAACGCGTCCTGCGCACGCTCACCGGGCGCGGCATCGCCGTCCTGTACGTCACCCACTTCCTGGACGAGGTGATGCGCTTCGCGCAGCGGGTGACGGTGCTGCGGGACGGGCGGGTCGCGCTGGCGGGAGTGGGCCGGGACGAGGTCGACGTGCCGGAGCTGGTGACGGCGATGCTGGGCGGCCGTCCACCGCAGCCGATGCGCGGTGTGCGGACCGTGGGCGAAGGGGCGCCGCCCGTGGTGATGTCCGGGGTGAGCGTGCCCGGGAAGCTCGCGGACGTGACCTTCACCGTGCGGGCGGGCGAGGTGGTGGGGGTGGCCGGGCTCCAAGGGGCGGGGCATCTCACCGCGTTGGAGGTGGTGTGCGGGCGTACGGCGATCTCGGCGGGCCGGGTGGACGTCGGTGGCCGTGGGTTGCCGCATTCGCTGCGGGGCGCGGTCCGGGCGGGCGTCGCCTTCGTGCCGAGCGACCGGAAGCGGTACGGGCTGATGGTGGAGCGGACCGTGTGGGAGAACACGACGACGGTCAGCTGGCTGGCGCTCGGGCGGGGTGGTGTCGCGCCCTCTCGCTCCGAACTCGTGGGCAGGACCGTGGACTTGACCGAGCGGCTGCGGCTGCGTGGGGGGCCGTATGACGTCGTGGCCCGGCTGTCGGGCGGCAACCAGCAGAAGGTCGTCTTCGCCAAGTGGCTGGCGACCGACCCGAAGATTGTTGTCCTCGACGATCCGACCCGGGGCGTCGATGTCGGCGTACGGGCCGAAATGCACCGTATCGTCGGTGAGTTGGCGGCCGGTGGCGCGGCCGTGCTGATCGCGTCGACCGACCTCGCTGAGCTGACGGAGGTGTGCGACCGGGTGTTGGTGTTCGTGCGGGGGCGGGTTGCCGGTGAGGTGCATGGGGCGGGGCTTACGGAGCATGCGTTGGCGGTGGCTATGCAGCAGACCAACGGGCAGGCGCGGGAAGGGTCGGACTGAACGGGCTGAAGCAGCTTTGAGGCTCAGGCCGACAGGGTTCGCGTCAACGCCCGTGCCGCCGCGCACACGCGGGCGCCGAGGCGGTCCACGTCGAGGCGGCGGGTGTAGCCGGTGACGGAGATCGCGGCGATGGGGCCGGTGCCCTGGCCGCGTACGTAGACCGGGGCGGCCACCGCCGAGACGCCGATCTCGGCCTCCTCCAGGTTGATGCCGAAGCCGCGGGCCCGGGTCAGCGCGAGGTCGCGCGCCAGCTGGCCGGGCAGGACGAGGGTGCGGGGGGTCAGTCTGAGCAGGGTTCGGCGCGGTGGGCGTGGGTCCAGGGCGAGGAACACCTTGCCGGTGGCCGTGCAGTGGGCCGGGAGCCGGCCTCCGGTGCGGGAGACGATCGGGGTGGCGCGGCGGCCGGTTACCTTCTCCAGGAAGAGTGTGTCGGTGCCGTCCGGGACGGCCAGGTGCACGTTCTCGTGCGTCGCCTCGTACAGGTCGCCCAGGTACGGCAGTGCCGTGTCCCGCAACTCGCGTACGGAGGGGGCGGATTGGCCCAGCACGAAGAGGCCCAGGCCGATGCGGTAGGTGCCGTCGGTGGTGCGCTCGACCAGGCCCAGGCGGACCAGTTCGCCTACCAGGCGATGGGCGGTGGGTTTGGGCAGGCCTGTGCGGAGAGCCAGCTCGGCGAGGGGGAGGGCGGTGTCCGCGTCGCCGCAGGCGCGTAGGAGCAGCACGCCTCGCGCTAGCACCGACTTTGGTAGCGGGCCGTCCGTCATGGACCGATGGTGGGCGCCATTGGTTGTGGGTGACAAGGTGTGGGTGGCTGTGAGTAGGTGACCGTGATCTGAGCGGTACCGATTCTTGGTGCCGGGCTTGCTGGGGGAGCTGCCGCCCCCAGGCTCCCGCTTCGGCCCCTGAGGGGCCTTGTCCTCAAGCGCCGGACGGGCCGGGTTGTCGCAGGGGGACGTCCACCAGCAACGGTCTCGTCAACTCCCCCACCCCCGCAACCAGTTCCCTCAGATGATCCGCGCTGCCCACCCGTACCGCGTCCACCCCGAAGAAGCGTGCCGCCTGGGTGAAGTCCAGTTGGCCCAGGTCCGTGCCGGGGCAGGTGCCCTTGCCGCCCATGGACTCGTAGGTGTCCTGGAGGGTGCGGTAGGCGCCGTTGTTCATCACCACGTAGAGGACCGGGGTCGATTGCTGGGCCGCGCTCCACAGGCCCTGAAGGCCGAAGAGTGTGCAGCCGTCGCCCAGTACCGCGACCACCGGGCGGGTGGGGTCGGCCAGGGAGCGGCCGATTGCGGCGCCGATGCCCCAGCCGAGGCCGCCGCCGACGGTGTGCGTGTAGCTGCCGGGGCGGTCCAGATGTACGAGGCGGCGGAGTAACAGGCCCACGGTGATGGCCTCTTCGACGATCACGGCGGTCGGGGGGAGGCCTCGGGCTATGGCGTGGGCAGCGGCCCAGGGGGCCAGGGGTGCCGGGGAGTAGGCGGCGCGGGCGGCGGATTCGGCGCGGTCGCGGTCGGCGGTGTGGCGTTCGCCGGCGCGCAGGGTGCGGGATTTCGCGGTTTGGTTGGTGACACGGTCTCGGAGGAGTTCCGCCAGGCGATGGAGGGACGGGCCCAGGGAGCCCACCAGGCCTGCGTCGACGGGGAAGTTGCGGCCGATCTCGTCCGCGTCCGAGTCGAGTTGGACGACCGTGAGGCCAGGGGGAAGTGGGGGGCCCGAGGTGTAGTGGTGGGGGGTGAAGGCGTGTGTTCCGACGATCAGGACCGCGTCATGGGGGGCGAGTGCGGTTCGGATGGCGTCGTGGCGTGGAGGGAGCATCCCCGCGTACAGGGGGTGCGTGGTCGGGAAGTTGAGGCAGTCGGCCATCGGCTGGTGGTGGACCGTCGCGCCGCAGGCCTCCGCCGCCAGGACCAGCGCTCCGACCGCGCCGTCCCGGCCCACTCCGTCCCCGGCGATGATCGCGGGGCGGGCCGCCTCGCCGAGCAGGACGGCGGCCCGGTCCAGGCCGGGAGCCGGTCCGGGGCGGGGTGGGGCCGTACGGGCCGGGATCTCTACCTCGGCCGTCTCAGCGAACACGTCCATGGGGAGCGACAGGAACACCGGGCCTGCGGGCGGACGTTGAGCCAGGGCGAAGGCTCTGCGCAGGGCCAGGGGGAGGTCGCGGGCGTGCTGGATGTCGTAGGCCGCCTTCACCGCCGGTGTCGCGAGGCCGATCAGGTCGCCCGACAGCATCGGGTCCTGCTGGAGGTGGCGGCGGTCCTGCTGGCCGGCGGTGACGACGAGGGGGGTGCGGGAGCGGCGGGCGTTGAGCAGGCCGATCAGTCCGTTGGCGAGGCCCGCGGCTATGTGCAGGCTGACGAACGCCGGGCGGCCGGTGCCGCGCGCGTAGCCGTCGGCCATGGAGACTACGGCGCCCTCGTGGACGCCCAGCACGTACTCGGGGGCGTCCTCTGCCTCCGACAGGGCTGCCAGGAAGGGGAGTTCGGTGGTGCCGGGGTTGCCGAAGACCCGGTCCACGCCCTCGCCGCGGAGGATGTCCAGGAAGGCGAGGGCAGGACGGTGACCCATGGGGGGCTCCTCGTGGGGACGGGACCGTGCGGCTGGCTTCGCCGGTCAGCGTCGGGGTCTCGTCCCCGGAGGGCAAGGGCGGCGTGTCGCTGAGCGACATGCGGGTGCCTCTGGCGGTTGAGCGGATTTCCAGTGCGGGTGTGTGGGGGGCACGGCCCTGGGGGCTGCGCCCCCAGACCCCCGCTTCGGCCCTTAAGGGGCCTTGTCCTCAAACGCCGGACGGGCTGGGATACCTGGACCGGCGCTGAAAGCCGACGCCGGACGAGCTCAGGCGTCCACGAAACGCTCCCCCTTCTCCGCCTTCTCCACCAGCAACGCCGGCGGCGTGAAGCGGTCGCCGTAGCGGGTCGTGAGTTCGCGCGCGCGTGCCACGAAGCCCGGCAGGCCGCCCTCGTAGCCGTTGATGTACTGGAGAACGCCGCCCGTCCAGCCGGGGAAGCCGATGCCGAAGATGGAGCCGATGTTGGCGTCGGCGATCGACGTCAGTACGCCCTCCTCCAGGAGTCTGACCGTGTCCAGGGCCTCGGAGAAGAGCATGCGCTCCTGCATGTCCTTGAAGGGGATTTCCGTGCCCTCGCGGGTGAAGTGCTCGCGCAGGCCCGGCCACAGGGTCGTGCGCTTGCCGTCCGTGTAGTCGTAGAAGCCCGCGCCGCCGCTGCGGCCGGTGCGGGCGAACTCGTCGACCATGCGGTCGATGACGGCCTCCGCGGGGTGGGACACCCAGGTGCCGCCCGCTTCCTCCACCGCCCGCTTGGACTCGGCCCGGATCTTGCGCGGGAGTGTGAGGGTCAGTTCGTCCATCAGGGACAGGACCTTGGCCGGATAGCCCGCCTGGGCCGCCGCCTGTTCGATCGACGCGGGCTCGATGCCCTCGCCGACCATCGCGACGCCCTCGTTGATGAAGTGGCCGATGACGCGGGAGGTGAAGAAGCCGCGCGAGTCGTTGACGACGATCGGCGTCTTGTTGATCTGGCGGACCAGGTCGAAGGCGCGGGCCAGGGCCTCGTCGGCCGTCCGCTCGCCCTTGATGATCTCGACCAGCGGCATCTTGTCCACTGGAGAGAAGAAGTGCAGTCCGATGAAGTCGGCCTGGCGGTCCACGCCTTCCGCGAGTGCGGTGATGGGGAGCGTGGAGGTGTTGGAGCACAGCAGCGCGTCGGGGTCGACGAGGTGCTCGATCTCCTGGAACACCTTGTGCTTGAGCGCCGCGTCCTCGAAGACCGCCTCGATGACCGCGTCGCAGCCGGCCACGTCCTGCGGGTCGCCGGTCGGCGTGATGCGGGCGAGCAGCGCGTCCGCCTTCTCCTGGGGCATACGTCCCCTGGAGACGGCCTTGGCGCAGAGCTTCTCGGAGTAGCCCTTGCCCTTGGCCGCCGCCTGGGCCGACACGTCCTTGAGGACTACCTCGATGCCCGCGCGGGCGCACGAGTAGGCGATGCCCGCGCCCATCATCCCGGCGCCGAGGACGGCCACCTTGCGGACCTTGCGCGGCTCGATGCCCTTGGGGCGGTTGGCGCCGGAGTTGACGGCCTGGAGGTCGAAGAAGAACGCCTGGATCATGTTCTTCGACGTCTGTCCCGCGGCCAGTTCCACGAAGTAGCGGGCCTCGATGACCTGCGCGGTCTCGAAGTCGACCTGGGCGCCCTCGACGGCGGCCGCGAGGATGTTGCGCGGGGCCGGGTAGGGGGCGCCGGCCGTCTGCTTGCGCAGGTTGGCGGGGAAGGCGGGCAGGTTCGCCGCGAACTTCGGGTTGGCGGGTGTGCCGCCCGGGATGCGGTAGCCGGGCTTGTCCCAGGGCTGCTGCGTGACGGGGTTGGCGTCGATGAAGGCGCGGGCCTTCGCGATCAATTCGTCGCCACTGGTGGCCACTTCGTCTACCAGGCCGTTGTCGAGGGCGCGGCGCGGACTGTACTGGGTGCCCTGGAGGAGGACCTTCAGCAGCGCGTCGGTGATGCCCAGCAGCCGTACCGTACGGACGACACCGCCGCCTCCGGGGAGCAGGCCGAGCGTGACCTCGGGGCAGCCGATCTTCGAGCCGGGGGCGTCGAGGGCGATCCGGTGGTGGCAGGCCAGCGCGATCTCGTAACCGCCGCCCAGGGCCGCACCGTTGATCGCCGCTACGACCGGCTTGCCGAGGGTCTCGATACGGCGCAGGTTCCGCTTGATCGCGAGGCCGCCGTCGAGCAGCTCCTGGGCCGTCCCCGGCGTGACCCGGATCAGGTCGCGCAGGTCGCCGCCGGCGAAGAAGGTCTTCTTGGCGGAGGTGATGATGACGCCCCGGATGGAGTCCTTCTCGGCCTCCAGGCGGTCGGTGACCGCGGCGAGGGACTCGCGGAACGCCTGGTTCATGGTGTTCGCGGACTGGTCGGGGTCGTCGAGGACGAGGGTGACGAGGCCGGTACGGTCCTGTTCCCAGCGGATGGTGGTGCTCTCGGTCATGACGGGGTCTCCGTTGAAGTCTCTTGAAAGCCGCTGGGGTTCAGATGCGTTCGACGATCGTGGCGATGCCCATGCCGCCGCCCACGCAGAGCGTGGCGAGGCCGTATCGCTTGTCCTGGCGCTCCAGTTCGTCTACTAGCGAGCCGAGGATCATCGCGCCCGTCGCGCCCAGCGGGTGGCCCAGGGCGATCGCGCCGCCGTTGACGTTCACCTTGTCCAGGGACAGGCCCATGTCCCGAACGAAGCGGAGGACGACCGCCGCGAACGCCTCGTTGATCTCGACCAGGTCGATGTCGTCGATGCTCAGCCCGGCCTTCGCGAGGGCCTTGCGGGTGGCGGGGGCCGGACCGGTGAGCATGATGGTCGGCTCGGAGCCGGAGACGGCCGCGGAGACGATCCGCGCGCGCGGCGTCAGGCCGTAGCGCTCTCCTACCTCCTTGGAGCCGATCGCGACCAGCGAGGCGCCGTCCACGATGCCGGAGGAGTTGCCCGCGTGGTGGACATGGTCGATCTTCTCGACCCAGTGGTACTTCTGCAGGGCGACCGCGTCGAAGCCGCCCAGGTCGCCGATGTCGGCGAAGGACGGCTTCAGCTTGGCGAGGGAGTCGGCGGTGGTGCCCGGGCGCATGTGCTCGTCGTGGTCCAGGACGACCAGACCGCTGCGGTCCTTGACCGGGACTACGGAACGGTCGAAGCGGCCCTCCTTCCACGCCGTCGCCGCACGCTCCTGCGAGAGCGCCGCGTACTCGTCGACGTCCCGCCGCGAAAAGCCCTCGATCGTGGCGATCAGGTCGGCGCCGATGCCCTGCGGCACGAAGTTGACGGCCAGGTTGGTCATCGGGTCGTTGAACCAGGCGCCGCCGTCCGAGGCCATCGGCACCCGGGACATCGACTCGACGCCGCCCGCCAGGACCAGGTCCTCCCAGCCCGATCGGACCTTGGCGGCAGCCATGTTGACGGCTTCGAGGCCCGACGCACAGAAGCGGTTCTCCTGGACGCCGGCGACCGTGTCCGGCAGACCGGCGGCGACGGCGGCGATCCGCGCGATGTCGGAACCCTGATCGCCGACGGGGCCGACGACACCGAGCACGACGTCGTCGATCGCGGCCGGGTCCAGGCCCGGGAAGCGGTCGCGGATCTCGTGGATGAGACCGACGACCAGATCGATGGGCTTCGTGCCGTGCAGGGCTCCGTTGGCCTTGCCGCGGCCGCGCGGGGTGCGGATCGCGTCGTACACGTACGCTTCGGTGCTCACTGGTCAGCCTTTCGGGGTGGGGCGGCCGGGCGGGGCGGTCATGCGCGTGCGGGGCTGCGTCAGGGGTGCGTCAGGGGTCGCCGTACTTCGTCAGTGCGGGTACGTCCCAGTCGCGGGCCACGGCCGCGGTGTCGGCGCCCGGTTGGGCGGGGCCGGTGCGGACGGACGTGGGCGTCGCGGAGAAACGGGGTGCGGGGGCGGGCTGGGTGATGCCGCCGTGGTCGGTGAAGGTGGAGCGGGCGGCCAGGTGGGGGTGGTGCGGGGCCTCGCGGAGTGACAGCACCGGGGCCACGCACGCGTCGGAGTCCTCGAAGACGGCCGTCCACTCGTCTCTCGTACGGCTCTTGAAGCGGGCGGCGACCTCCTCGCGCAGCTCGCCCCAGCGGGTCCAGTCCTTGCGGGCGTCGGTGAAGTCCCCGAGGCCGAGAAGGTCCACGAACTCGGCGTAGAACTGCGGTTCCAGGGCGCCCACCGCCATGTACTTGCCGTCGGCGGTCTCGTAGGTCCCGTAGTACGGGCAGCCGCCGTCGAGGAGGTTGGCGCCGCGCCGGTCCTGCCAGCCGCCCGCGGCGAGCATGCCGTGGATCATCGCGGCGAGGTGCGAGGTGCCGTCGACGATGGCGGCGTCGACGACCTGGCCGGTGCCGGTGGCGCGGGCGTGGTGGAGGGCGGCGAGGACGCCGACGACGAGGTAGAGGGAGCCGCCCGCGTAGTCGCCGAGGAGGTTGGCGGGGACGGCCGGGGGTTCGTCCGGGGCGCCGATCATGCCGAGGGTGCCGGTGAGCGCGATGTAGGCGATGTCGTGGCCGGCGCGCTGGGCGAGGGGGCCCTCCTGGCCCCAGCCGGTCATCCGGCCGTAGACGAGCCTCGGGTTGCGGGCGTGGCAGGGCTCGGGGCCGACACCGAGGCGCTCGGCGACTCCGGGGCGGTTGCCCTCGATGAGGATGTCGGCGCGTTCGGCCAGGTCGAGGACGCGGGCCGGGCCGTCCGGCGACTTCAGGTCGACGATCACCGAGCGCTTGTTGCGGTTGGTGACGTCGAACTCGGGGTTGATGGCCAGACCACTGCCGCCGGGGCGGTCCACTACGACGACGTCGGCGCCCAGGTCGGCGAGGAGCATGGCGGCGAAGGGGCCGGGGCCGATCCCGGCCAGCTCGACCACGCGCACGCCTGCGAGAGGGCCGTGCCCCGGCGTCTTTGCCGCTGTCATCCAGCCCCCTGAGGCGTGACACAACTGATGTAACACCAGCGATGTTAGGAACGCGTTCCATCGAACACAAGGGTTGAGCAAGCAAGCGCTTAGCCAGGTTACCGGGCACGGTGGCTCAGCACCCCTCCGGCTCTCAGCGCCCGTCCAGCTCCGCTATGGAACGCTTCGGCGCGATCGTGCGGTAGCTCTCCTCCACCCAGTCGCACAGCAGCTCCGCCGCCGGGGCACCCTTCGCCTCCAGCGGGATGCTCACCCAGCCGGACTTGCCCAGGTTGTACCCGGCAGGCTCGGCACCCGGGCAGGTCAGGGCGTGGGCGTGGGCCGCCTCGTCCTTGAGCTTGACCGTGACGCCCAGGGGATAGCTGCCGTCGTCGACGCCGAGGAAGACGAACACCTTCTTGTTGACCTTCGCGACGGTCTCGCCCCAGGGGAACTCCTCGGCCGCGCCCGGCAGCCCGAGGGCGAACTCGCGCACTTTCTCCCACTTCTTGTGGGCGTTCTTCGGCACAGCCACCTGTCCTCCACCGGCCTCGTCGTCGGCCTCCACACTCCTCACGCTAGCCTCAGCCACCGACAGCGGCGCGGGCTGCACGACCGAGGGGTGTCATGAGCAGGCTGAACAGGACGGACCGTTCCTACGACATCGTGCTCTTCGGAGCCACGGGCTTCGTCGGGACGCTCACCGCGGAGTACCTCGCCGCGCACGCGCCCGAGGGGCTGCGCTGGGCGATCGCGGGCCGCAGCGAGCGCAAGCTGGAGCAGTTGCGTGAGCGGCTGCCCGGCGGCGACGGGGTCGGGGTGCTGGTCGCGGACGTGTCCGATCCGGCCTCGCTGCGTGAACTCGCCGGGCACGCGCGCGTGGTGGCCACGACGGTGGGCCCCTATGTGACGTACGGCGAGGAGCTCGTCGCGGCCTGCGCGGACAGCGGCGCGGACTATCTCGACCTCGCGGGTGAGGCCGAGTTCGTGGACCTGACGTACGTCCGGCACGACGCACGCGCGCGTGAGACCGGGGCCCGGCTGGTGCACGCCTGCGGTTTCGACTCGGTGCCGCACGACCTCGGCGCGTACTTCACCGTCCGGCAGCTGCCGGAGGGGGTGCCGCTCACGGTGGACGGTTTCGTGTCGGTCGACGCGACCTTCTCGGGCGGGACCTTCGCCTCCGCGCTCAACCAGCTCGCGCGCGGGCGCCAGGTACTGTCCGCCGCGCGGGACCGCGGCCGTCACGAGCCCCGGCTGGTGGGGCGCAGGGCGACCGCGCCGACGGGTGCGCCGCGGTTCGCCAAGGAGGTCGGTGCCTGGGCCCTGCCGCTGCCGACCATCGACCCGCAGATCGTACGGCGGTCCGCGCGGGCCCTGGAGTGCTACGGCCCCGACTTCCGCTACCGCCACTACGCGGCCGTCGAGCACCTGCCCGTCGTGATGGGCGGGGTCGCTGCCGTCGGCACGCTCATCGCGGCCGCCCAACTGCCGCCCGCCCGGCGCTGGTTGTCCGACCGGCTCAAGCCCGGGGAGGGGCCGAGTGCGGAGAAGCGGGCGCGGAGCTGGTTCTCCGTGCGCTTCGTCGGCGAGGGCGGCGGACGGCGGGTGTTCACGGAGGTCAGCGGGGGTGACCCCGGCTACGGCGAGACGGCGAAGATGTTCGCCGAGTCGGCCATGTCCCTGGCCCTCGACGAGCTGCCGCCGACGTCCGGCCAGGTCACGACGGCCGTGGCGATGGGCGATGCGCTGATCGAGCGGCTGAGCGCGGCGGGGATCCGCTTCCGGGTCGCCGCGAACCTCTGACCGGCGCCGACGGAACTACAGGGTCCAGCCCGCCACCGTGTAGAGCATGCCGGCTATCCAGCCGACGCCCGCGAGGACGGCGAGGATCAGTGCGGCGTTCACGGCTCGCTCGACGGGCCGGTTCGGGTCGGCGAGGGGCTTGGGGGCGCGGTGCGTCGTCATGGGGCACAGCCTGCCGATCGGGGCGCGGTGCCGACATCCGTACAGGTACTCAGAAGAGGTACTCAGGTTGCTCATGTTGTGGCGGCCGGCAAACGCGCCTGCGTCCCGAACGGCAGGTAGTCCACGGCGTATCCGAAGCACCGCGGACCGGCCAGGGCCAGGCCGCCGGGGGTCGTCCAGCGCGGGTCGCAGGGTGCCGCGAGGGCGGTGACGCGCAGGCCGTAGCGCAGGCCCTCCGTGGTGACCGGGTCGCCGGTCGCGGTGTCGAGGACGCAGATCAGGTCCGGTGTCGTGGCGACCGTGGCGCCGTCGCGGGTGGCCAGCAAGTGCTCGTTCTGGAAGCCGAGTTCCAGGGTCCGGCCCGTGTCGTCGGCGACGCCCTCGACGCGGGCGCGGCCGCGCGCGAATCCGCCCTCGGTGCGGCGGGACACGTCGACCACCTTGCCGGTCAGCAGGTGGACGCCGGCCAGCAGTTCGCGGGTCGCGGCCACCGGGTCGGTGTGCGCGGCCCTGGCCAAGCGGACGGCGGCGCCCAGCCGCCCGGCCAGGGTCAGGGTCGCGGGGACGAGACCGGCGGCGAGTTGGTCGCCGCGCAGCACGGTGTCAGCGCAGGAGATCTGGCAGCCCAGTTCCACGCAGACGGCCCGTGCCATGCGCTCGGCCGCGTGGTTGTCGACGGCCTCGATGATGAGCGTGTTGCCCTTGTCGTCTGCAAGGGCCATCGGCGAGTTGGTGACGCCGATCAGGCCCGGCAGCACCATTTGCGCCTCCGGGAAGGCCCGCCCCATCGCGTCCCCGTCGACGAGCGGCAGGCCCGCCTGCGCGGCGCACGCGATGGGCAGCATGGAGTTGACGCCGCCGACCTCGATCGGCGCGATGTGCGTGGCCCGGCGGCCGAGGTGTTTCTCCAGGGCGCGCAGCGCGGTCAGTTCCTCGGCGCCGTTGGGTACGCGTTCGAGCAGGACCGTGGGCGCGCCCATGCCGGAGATCGGCACGACGGTCGCGTCCGCCGGGACCTCGCCGATGTCCACGACCCGGACGGGCCCGTGCGCGCGGATCGCCTCGCGCGCGAGCAGTTTGCCGATGTACGGGTCGCCCCCGCCGCCCGTGCCGAGGATGCCGGCGCCCCGGGCGATGTCGTCGAGGATGTCGAGGGTGATCTCACGCATGGCCAGGTGCTCCCGTTCGTGTGGTGGGTGACTGCTGGACGCGGCCCAGGTCGAGGTCGCCGACGGCCCTGACGCGGATACGGGTCGCGCTGCCGGGCAGATAGGCGAGCGGCACCTCCTCGATGTCGACGACCCGCACGGTGCCGCCCTTGGCCCCGGCCTCCTCGGCACGGGACACGGCCTCCGCGCGGGCCCCGGCGAGCACCGCCTCCCGGCTGCCTTCGGGGATGCGGAAGACCCGGTCGACCTCGCCGCCGACCTGCGCGATGGCCGCGCCCACGGCGTTCGCCACCCCGGAGTGGGCGGGCCTCCGCACGTCGTCGAAGCCGGGCAGCGACTCCGGTACGAGGATGCAGCCACCGCCGACCAGGACGACGGGCAGCGCCGCCGCGGACGTACGCATGCGGTCGACCGCTTCGGCGAGGCGCTCCGCGATGCGGTCCAGGGCTCGGTTCACGAAGCCGGGGTCGAGATGGGCGACGCGCGCCGGATCCCCCACCTGCGCACGCCCCGCCGCGACCGCGAGATCCGTGGCCGTCAATGTCGTACCGCCGAAGACGAGGGACTGTTCGGTCAGCCGGTAGCCGACCGAGCGCGGGCCGGTCTCGCCGTGGGGCGTGACCAGGGAGCCGCCGCCGATGCCGAGGGAAAGGACGTCGGGGATGCGGAAGTTGGTGCGGATGCCGGCCGACTCGCTCTCGCCGGCGGCCTCGCGGGGGAAGCCGCCGGCCAGGATGCCGACGTCGGCCGTGGTGCCGCCCACGTCGACGACCGCGCAGTCCGCGAGGCCGGACAGGAACGCCGCCCCGCGCATCGAGTTGGTCGGGCCGGAGGCGAACGTGGCCACCGGGTACGTACGGGCGAAGTCGACGGCCATCAGGGTGCCGTCGTTCTGCGAGAGGAAGAACGGGGCCGTGATCGAGGCCTCCGCGAGCGCCTTGCCGAAG
Source organism: Streptomyces sp. JLBG701 (assembly GCF_058544905.1). NCBI lineage: Bacteria > Bacillati > Actinomycetota > Actinomycetes > Kitasatosporales > Streptomycetaceae > Streptomyces > Streptomyces sp. JLBG701. The sequence continues at coordinate 9,725,634 of NZ_CM178588.1, read as the reverse complement.
GACTCCACGATCACCGTGGCGAGGTCGCGCAGCGCCGCGTTGATGATCGTCGCGTTCTCGCGGGCGAGCAGGCCGATGCGGCCCAGTTCGTGGGAGAGCGAGAAGTGGACGGCGTCGCCGAGTTCCGCGCGCAGGATCTCGGCGGCGCGCCGTTCGTCGTCCTCGGCGACGGGTGAGAACACGGAGGAGACGGCCACCGAGGTGAGGCCGCGCGCGGCGATGTCGGCCGCCGTGCGTTTCAGTTCCTCGGGGTCGAGGGGCGACAGGACGCGTCCGTCGAACTCCCGGCCGCCGTGGCACAGATAGCCGTGCCCGCCCACCGCCGCGCGCTGCCGCTCGGGCCAGTCCGTCATCGGCGGCAGCGCGGCGGTCGCGGGGAGACCGAGGCGTACGGCGGCGACCGGGGCGAGGCGGGCGCCCTCCACCAGCGCGTTGAGGAAGTGGGTGGTGCCGATCATCACCGCGGTGATCTCGGCGACGGGCGGGTCGAGGGCCCGGACCGCGGCCGTGACGCCCGCGGTGACGTCCGGTGTGGTCGGGGCCTTGGCGGCCGCGAGCACCCGGTCGTCGTCGCCGAGCAGGGCGGCGTCGGTGTTGGTTCCGCCGACGTCGATGCCGATGCGCATGCTGTTCGCTTTCGTTTGTCCGGCGTGCGTGCGGGAGTTGCGTGGTTCGTGCCTTCAACGGGCCGCCCCTGCCTCGGCCTCGCGCTGGGCGGCGGAACGTTTCGGCTGGGTGAAGGGCAGTTCGCGGGTGCCGCGTACCAGGCCAAGGCTGCCGAGGAGCGCATAGCCGAGGCCCGCGAGGAGGAGCGAGTCGAGTGCGGGGACGCCCCACCACTGGTAGTGGTCGGCGAACCAGCCGACCAGGGAGGCGAGCAGCCACAGGACGAGCGTGGCCGGCACCCAGCCGGGCTCTGTCTCCGGAAGGCTGCCCAGCCGCCGGGAGGCATCCAACGCGGGCCGCCATTTCTTCACCACGAAGTACTCGGCGGCCATGATCCCGGCGACCGGCGGGGTGAGCACGCCGAGCACGGTGAGGAACTCGGTGAAGTGGTCGAGGATCCCGGCCGCCGCGGCGAGGCTGCCCAGTACGCCGATCGCCAAGGTCGTCGGCACGCGCGCGAGGCGCGAACCGGTCAGTGACTCCACCGAGTTGATCAGGCCGAGCGCCGCCGAGTACAGGTTCCAGTTGTTGATCTTCACGGTGGCGGACACCAGGACGATCACACCGACGACGCCCGAGCTGGACGTGATGATGGCGATCAGGTCCGAGGACTTCACCGCGTACGCGAGCAGTACACCCGCGAGGCCCAGCACGTACTCACCGAGCGAGATGCCCACCAACGTCTGCTTGACGACGTCGCCCGTGGAGCGGTTGAAGCGGGTCATGTCCGGTGTGGTGACCGCGCCGACGATGTAGGAGCCCGCCACGATCGTCGCGCCGGTCGCGATGGACAAGTGGGCGCCGAACGGCTGCGAGGCGACCAGGTCGCCGAGGTCGTGCCGGGCGATCTCGACACTCATCGCCCAGCCGGCCAGCCCCAGAAAGGCGGGCACGGTCACGAACGCGGTCCAGCCCATCGCCCGGAACCCGCGCAGCACCAGCGCCGTCACGACCAGCCCGCAGATCAGGCACCACACCCCCAGCGGCAGACCGGGGACGATCGCGTGCACACCGGCCGCGAACACCGCGGTCTGCACGCCGAACCAGCCGAACAGGCTGACCGCGATCACCAGGCCGATCAGCGTGGACCCGTACCGGCCGAAGCCGGTCCAGCGCACCAGCACCGAGGTCGACAGGCCTTCGCGCATCCCGGCGATGCCGACGAAGACGCAGACGACCTCCAGAATCACCGAGCCGAGCGTGAACGCCCAGAACGCTCCCCAGAACGACAGTCCCGCGCCCAGTGTCGCGCCGAGCAGGAACTGCGTGAGGTCGGAGAGCTGACCGAAGCGCTGCACGGCCACGTTGAACCACGAGTAACGGGCCGCGCGCGGCACACGTTCGAGCGGGTAGTCCTCGTCGGCGCCGGATGGGGAGTCCGGTGCGTGCTGGGTGAGCGCCTTCACGGTCATGGGGACGGTCCTCGCAGTGGGTGAGGAGGGGCAGGAGGGCAGAGCGGGGCGGCACGGCAGCGCGACGCTGAACTGCCGTACAGGAAAGGGATGTTCAGAGCTGTCCTACAGCGGTGACGGCGGGCCGGACGAGCGGGCCCGCAGCAGCACCGCCCCCGGCAGATACGGAACCGGCTCGGCGGGATCCAGCACCGTGTGCAGCCGCCGGGGATCCGCCCCGGCCCGCACCGCGCTGGCCCGCGCCAGCTCCCGCACCTCCTCGCGTACGGCGTCCAGGGCGCCGCCGGTGGCGACGATGCGCTCGGAGTAGCCGCCGACCGGGGAGGCGGCGGCCCCGAACGCGCCTGCCACGTCGCCGTGTTCGGGGCGGATCACCGTGCCGCCGGGCAGGGCGTTGTCGGGTATGCCTGGGGCGCCGCCGCCGACGAGGACCAACGGCAGCCGGTCCGCGGCGGGTTGGAGCCGGTCGGCGGCCTCGGCGAGCGCGCCGTGATCGGCGGCGTCCACGGTGATCAGTTCCGGGAAGCGCAGGCTGACCGGAACCCCGCCGATGTGCTCACCGGGGCCGGCCTCGCGCGGGTAGCCGCCGGTCAACGCGCCGACCCGGGCCCGGTGTTCACGCACGTCCACCACCACCGCGTCACGCAGCCGGGCGAGCAGGCCCGCGCCGCGGATCGTGCACGCGGGCCCTGAGCCAAGGCTCAGGCCCGGCTGGCGGCGCAGATAGTCGAGGCTCATCAGGGTACCGTCGTGCCGGGTCACGAGCACGGTGGCGTCCGGTGCGAGGCCGAGCCCGGCGAGCGCGTCCGTCAACTCGTCGGCGACACGGGCCACGAGGAGACACAGGGCCGCGTCGAGGACGGTCGCGTTCTCCCGCCGCACCAGGCCGAGCGAGCCGACCTCGCCGGACAGCAGCACGGGCGTGTCCTGACCGGCCCGCTCCCGCAGGATCTCGGCGGCCCGGCGCTCCTGGGTGCCGTCGGCCGGCGAGAACACCGAACTCACCGCGAACGCCTCGGCGCGGCCCGCGAGTTCGGCCCCGAACCGTCCCACCGCCGCCTCGTCCAGGGGCGCCCCGTCACGCGGCCCGAGCCCGGTGCCGCCGGCGACGTTCGCCACGCCCGCGCACACCGCCGCCCGCAGTTCCTCGGGCCAGCCGAACAGCGGTCGTACGGCGTCCGCGGCCGTGCCGCCGATCCGCAGCACGCCGACCTGGGCCAGCCCCGACCTCCTGGCCACCGCACGCGCGGCGACGCGCAGTCCGACCGCGAGCTGCGTCGACCGGGCACGCAGCACGTCCGGGAGCGCCTCGACCGCCCTGATCAGCGAGCCCACCGTGTCCTCGGGCAGCGACGGCACCTGCACGGCGTACACCGCACGGCCCGCGTCCAGCAGCACGGCGTCGGTGCTCGTGCGTCCGACGTCCACTCCGATGATCATCGCCGGCCTCCCCGCCGTATCCGGCCGAGTCCGAACGCCGACGGTCCGCCGAGCCGCAGTCCCGCCTCCGTGTACCAGACGGGCGCCGCGGGGAGCGCGACGAGCCGCACCCGCAGCCCGTACCGCACCTCCTCCACCGGTACGGCCCAGCCGGTCCTGGTGTCCAGGAGCGCGATCACGTCCGGGACCAGCGCCAGAGTCCGGCCGTCCTCCAGCGCGGCGAGGAACTCGTGCTGCGCCTCCACCAGAACCAGCCGCCCGGCGTCGGCGTCCGTGCCCTCCAGCAGGAGACCGGTGCCGTCGGCGCGGCGGTGCACGGAGGACACCTTGCCGGTGAGCAGCGGGTCGAGGCCTTCGCCTCGGCCGAGTGCCAGGGCTCGGGAGACGGATCCCTGGACGGCGAAGCGGGTCGCCTGACCGGCTGTCAGGGGGTAGTCCGACGACATGGCACGCCCGCCGAAGGCCGCTACGACGGGCCGCACCAGCTCCTCCAGGTAGGCGCCGTCGACGTGGTCGATGACGACGGTACGGCCGTTTTCGTCGGCGAGCACGGCGGGGTCGGGTGCCAATCCCGCCAGCTCCAGCACGTTCTGGTCCATGCGTGTGTAGGCACGTCCGATGGTGTCCGCATCGAGCAGTGGCAACCCGAGGCGAGCCGCCCACGCGACGGTCCGCACGCCGTTGTCACCGCCGATCTCACCGGACATCACCGCGGCGACCGGCCGTCCGTGCAACGCCTCCACGCGTGCCGCGAGCCGAGCCGGTTCCGCGCGCCCGCCGATCCGCTCGGCGACGACTGCCGGGGAGCCGACCAGGCTGACCGGCATCACCAGTGCGTCCTCGGGCAGTTCGTCCGGGAGTACGACCTCGACCGGCCCGCACTCCTCGATCGCCTGCTCGGCGATGAGGCGGCTGGTCGTGACGGGACCGCCGCCCCCGGATCCGAGGACGGCGCAACCCCGCGCGAAGTCGGCGAGCGCCTTGGCGTCCATCTGCATACCGATCAGCGTACGGAGCGGCCGACTTCGGGTGATGGGCCAACAGCCCATAGTTGTAGGGCGAGTTGTGCGCCCGGCACACTCATCGCATGCCGACGCTCGCCGACATCCTCCGCGCACCTGGACTCGACACGGTGACGGTTCTCGCGGGTCCCCTCGACGCCGCCGAGGTGACCGGGGTCCGGCTGGAGACCCGCCCGGAGCGCGTCTCGGCGGCGCCGCCCGGGACGGTCGTGATCCTCGTCGCGCCCCTCTCGGGCCACCTCCTGGACGTGGCCGTGCGGGACGCCGCAGCGGCACGGGCGGCCGCACTGGTTCTGACCTCCGGGGAGGGCCCAGGGGCCGACGGCTCCCCTCTCACCCCCGTCACGGTCACCGTCCCGCCCGCCGTCCACGCCCTCGCCCTCCGTGGCCGGGTAGCCGTCCTGCGGGCCCATGGGGATCTCGCCGCGCTCGTCATCGCCGTGGAGCGGGCCGTCGCCGGGGACGCCGCCGACGCGCTGGCCCGGGTCGCGGATGCCGCCGTACGGCTGGCCGGTGCCGCCGGGGATCCGCGCCGTGCCGTCGACGCGGCCGCGCGGGCCCTCGGTATCCCCGTCGAGCTGAGGGCGCCCGGGCCGGGCGACGTGGGCGCGACGGCCTCGGGCCCCGACGGCGAGGTGCGCCTCGCCACCGCCGCGCGCCACGGCCACGCCGGAACGGCCGCCCGCGCCGTGCTCACCCTGGCCGCGCTCGCCGCCGCGGGCGCCGGTCACGGCGACACGCCCGTACGCTCCCGGGCCCACCTCCTCGCCGAGCTCCTCGCGGCGCCGCAGGACCAGGCCGACCTCCTGGCCGCGCGAGGGCGGGCACTGGGGCTGCCCGTGGACGGGCACCACACCGCTCTGCGCGTCCAGGCGCCGGGCCTGCCCGCCGCCGGCCGCTACCGGCTCCTGGACGCCCTCACCTCCGAGACCCTCACCCGGCTGCGCGACGAACCGGCCACCGCCGGCACCCAGTGGCACGCGGCCCTCGTCGACGACGCCCTGATCCTGCTCGCCACCCGGTCCACTCAGCCGGACCCCCAACTGCGCCGCGCCACACTCGATCTGGCCCGCCGCACCCTCGACCGGCTGCGCGCCCTGCACCCCGACGCGGCCCTGCGCGGCGGCCTCGGCGTTCCGCACCGCGGGCCCCTCGGCATCCGCACCACCGCCCGCGAGGCACGAGCCGCGCTCCTGGCCCCGGCCGACGGCGCCTCGGTCACCGCGCACGACGCCGCAGGCCTCGATCGCATGCTCCTGGAGTGGTACGCCTCCGACACGGCCCGCGAGGCGGTCACCGAGTTCCTCGCGCCCGTCCTGGCCCTCGGCCCCAAACGGGCTGAACCGCTGCTACGCGCCCTCCAGGCCTACCTGGACCACAACAACTCCCCCGCACGCGCCGCCGAGTCACTGCACCTGCACCGCAACGCCGTTAGCGCCCGCATCCGCCGCGTCACCGAGCTGACCGGCGCCGACCTGACCGACCCGGAGACCCGCCTGGCCCTCCAACTGGCGTGCAGGGCACGGCTGTCGGCGCCGGACCAGCACACGGGCCCGCTCAGGAAGTCGCGTCCCTGAGCGCCTGCCGGCACAGCGCGTCGGCCCGCCGGGTCGTCTCCGGGAGCCGGTACTGCGGGGTCAACGCCAGTGTGTGCGCACAGGCGTTGTCGAGGCCGACCCGGTGGCCGACGGACACGAAGACCGGCTTCACGGCATCCCTGGTGCGCAGGGCGCGGCCGACCTCCTCGGCGCCCGCGAGAAGCGGGGAGGCGCTGCCGCGCCGGGGGCCCGGATCGTCGTACCGGAATGTGAACGGGTTCTTGGCGACGCCGATCGTGGGCAGGCCCGTCAGGACGCCGAGGTGGCTCGCGAGGCCGAAGCGGCGGGGGTGGGCCAGACCGTAGCCGTCGCAGACGACCAGGCCCGGTGGGCAGGGCAGGGCGTCGAGGGCGGCGCGGACCGTGGGGATCTCGCGGAAGGCGAGGAGGCCGGGCACGTAGGGGAAGGAGACCTGGCCGACGGCCGTGGCCTCGGCGACCACTTCGAGGGTCGCCGCGTCCAGGACCACGGCGGCGGCCGCTACGACGTCCCGCTCGTCGTCGTAGGCGACGTCGACCCCCGTGACGTGCCCCGTCCCGGGCGGCGGCCCCGGCTCGTCGAGCACCACCCGTGCCCGCAACTCGTCCTGGACGGCGCGGGCCTGCTCCTCTGTCGCGGGCCAGCCCTCGGGGATACGTACGGTCGTCGTCATCGTGCCGACGAGCGTACGGGGCCGGGGCCTGGGTCGGACGTGGCGTCGGCCGGTCGGGTCATTTGCCGAGTGCTCGGCGCAGCTCCTGCTTGTTCATGTCCGAACGGCCGTGGATGCCGCGCCGCTTGGCCTCCTCGTAGAGCTGGTCGTAGGTGGGGCCCTGGGCGCCCTGGTGGGACCGTCGGCCGCCGCGCTCGCCCGATGACATGTCCTCGGTCGAGACGCGGCTCGCCGTCTTCGACTCGCCGGAGCGGGCGCGTTCCTTGTTGACGGTGCGCGCGGCGATCTCCTCGGCGCGTTCCCTGCTCTCCCCCCGGTCCAGCGCGCTCTGCTTGATGTGTTCGTACTGGCGTTCCCGTTTGGGGCTCGAACCGCGTGGCATGTCCGGTCACTCCTTTCGTGTCCGGTGACCGGGTACCCCTGTTCCCGACCTTCACCACACGTGGCGCACGGTCAGTCCTCCAGCCGGGCCACCCGTCCCTGCTCGCCGGAGGCCCAGCAGCCCAGGTCGGGTGCGCAGTCCACGGTGTCGTACGAGCCGGTGTCCACCGTGTGCCAGGTGCGGCCGGCGTCGGTGGTCAGGTCGGTGCCGGTGGGGCCGACGGCGAGGGCGGTGGTGCGGGTGTGCGGGAGCCAGGTGACGCCGGAGCGGTAGGCGGGCGGCGGCTGGGCGGAGGGTTGCCAGGTGCGGCCGACGTCCGACGTCACGGCCGCGGCCTGCGGTGACGCCTGGTCGGCGCGGTAGTCGCCGCCGACGGCGAGGCCGTGGGTGCGGTCGCGGAAGGCGACGGCGAAGACGCCGCGGGCCGGGTCGCCGGCCGGGATCGGGGTGTCGGTGGCCGTCCAGGTCAGTCCGCGGTCGGTGGAGTGCAGCACGCGCGCGTGCGCGCCTCCGCCCGTCGCGAGCCAGGCGTCCCGGGGGCCGGACGCGACCAGGCACTGGCCACTCGCCGCGAAGGCGAACTCGCCGTCCAGCGCGGCCGGCATGCCCTCGTCGGGCAGCACCTTCCAGGAGCGGCCGCCGTCGCCGGTGGACAGGATGCGGAACTTTCCGTCGACCGGGTCGCTCAGGGCGAGGCCGTGGCGGGCGTCGAAGAACGTGAGGCAGTCGTAGAAGGCCTTCGCGTCGGTGTTGCGGAACGACTCGGTCCAGGTCGTACCGCCGTCGTCGGTGCGGTAGACGCGGGACGCCTCGCCCTCGCCGATCGCCAGGACCACCGCGCGCCGCGCGTCGAACGCCTCGATGTCGCGGAACTGGAGGTCGGCCGCACCGGGCGGCGAGACGTTCCGCCAGCTCGCCCCGCCGTCGGCGGTGCGCAGGACCGTGCCCTGGCTGCCGGCCACCCAGGCGATGTCCCGGCTGACGGCGGACAGCCCGCGGAAGCGCACCGAAGTGGTGCCGGTGTCCTTGAGCTCCCAGTGCGGAACCCGGTGCTCCGGCTCGTGCGCCCGCGCCGGTACGGCCGTCAGCGCGGCCAGCGCGATCCCGCACACCCCCGTCGCCACCAAGCGATGCACACGTCCCGTCCGTCGCGTCTTCCCCAAGCGCCTCATGGCGGGCGAAGCTAACCCACTCCCCCGCCACCGTCCAGATGGCCTGCGTCCGGCACAAGTGCCGCCCAAGGCATGGGAGGCAGGCTGGATCACGCTCATGATTCAAACGCGGTGACGGACGTCACTCGACTTTTGTGTGCACGGATTGCCTCGTTCCGTCGTCTCTTCCAGTGTCCGGCCTCGTCCGCCCGGAAGTTCGTCCAGCCGTCACAAGGGAGCAAGGCGTTGTCCATCGTCATCGAGCAGCCCGTACAGGCCCGTCTCGTCGCCGCCGCGCCGCGGATGCCGACCATTCCCGCGACCCTGCAGTACGACCGCAGCGATCCGTTCGCCGTCCGCATGACCTTCCCGGCCCCGGCCACCCTGGAGGGGGTCGAGGTCTGCTGGACCTTCGCCCGCTCACTCCTCGCGGCCGGCCTGGAAGGCGCCGAGGGCCAGGGCGACGTGCGCGTGCGGCCGTACGGCTTCGACCGCACCGTCCTGGAGTTCCACGCCCCCGAGGGCACCGCTGTCGTGCACGTCCGCTCGGGCGAGGTGCGCCGGTTCCTGGAGGCCACGGACGAGCTGGTGCCGGTCGGTCTTGAGCACCTCCAGCTCGACCTGGACCAGGACCTCGCAGAGCTGATGCGCGACGCCTGACCGGTTTCGCTGAACCCGCCGGAGTGGAGTCCTCCGGCAGGGCGAGTCGTACGTCCCCGCCGCGGCAGCTCCCGCGTGGCGCGCCAGGTCCTGCCATCACGTCGAGTGGCTCCTCCCCGCCCTCGACGAACAGCTTGACCGCCCCCGGCTCGACGGCCCCGGGGACGAAGAAGCCTCAGTCGCCCGCAGGCGCGGACGCCGCAGCGACCGCGAGAGTCACCGCCGTGCGCACCTCGTGCACGGCCTTCCGCAGTGCCGGCGCCGCCGCTCCGCTGCGCTCCGTCAGCTCCTCGACACGGCCCTCGTAGCGCTCACGGTCCTTGGCCGGCAGCAGCGTGCGCAGATCTCCGGCGGCCGCGAGGGCGACGACGGCCGCGTCCCGATCGGACACATCGGCGACCGGCACCGGCCCCTCCAGGACCTCCCGTGCCTCCTCCCGCAGCGCGTCAACGAGGGCGCCGCGCTCCAGGACGTACTCCACGGACGGGAAGAGCCCGAACACACGCGTCTTCTCGGCCCGCAGATACCCCTCGGCGGCGAGCTGGGCCCGCACGGCGTCGAGCGTGACGCGCGCGTGGAGCGTCACCCAGGCCTGCCAGGTGTGCGGCCGGGACTCGCGGACGAGCTCCAGGAGCCCGTCGAGGACGGCGTCCCCGGTGAGGTCGTCCATGTCGGCCGGGGTGACGATGCCGTCGTCGTCGGTGAGCAGACCGCGCTGGGCCAGCTCGGTGAGGGCGCCGGCCCGCACCAGGTGCGGGAGGTGGGTCGCGCCGGTCACCTTGAGCCGCTTGGTGTCCCAGGCCAGCAGGTAGAGCCGGGTCGGCAGCGAGAGCGAGCCGTTGGGCACAGGACCTCCTTTTAATTCGTTGACAGCCGCCGGGGCCCCTCGTACCGTCCTTGACGGTCCTGTTGCCGTCGATTGGAGAAGGACGTTGCTCGTCTGAGGTCCTGAGACACCGTGTCACACACCTGAGGTGTGTGCGCCGCGTGTGACCTCGGCCTCCGAGCCGTCCTCAACGTGCAGGGCTTTTCTCATGCCCTCCCGGTGTCTCGATACGCGTTTGCCCCTGACCGCATCAAGCAACCGCGAGGCCACCATGTCTCCATCCCTCACTTGCACGTCCCTTTCCTTCACCTGGCCCGACGGCACCTCCGTCTTCGAGGACCTCGACGTCACCTTCGGCCCCGGCAGGACCGGCCTCGTCGGCGTCAACGGCTCAGGAAAATCAACCCTGTTGAGGCTGCTCGCCGGTGAGCTGACCCCGGCCGACGGCGCCGTCCGCGTCACCGGCGAGGTCGGCTACCTCCCGCAGAACGTCACGCTCGACACCTCCCTGCGGGTCGACGAGGCCCTCGGCATCGCCGCCCGGCGGGTCGCACTGCACGCCATCGAGGCGGGTGACGTGGCCGTGGAGCACTTCGAGACGGTCGGCGACGACTGGGACGTGGAGGAGCGTGCGCTCGCCACTCTCGGCGAACTCGGGCTCGGCCACATCGAGTTGGACCGCACCGTCGGCGAGGTGTCGGGCGGCGAGTCCGTGCTGCTCCGCCTGGCCGCGCTGCTGCTGAGCCGCCCGGACGTACTCCTCCTCGACGAACCCACCAACAACCTCGATCTGTACGCCCGCAGGCGGCTGTATGCGGCCGTCGAGTCCTGGCCCGGCGTGATGGTCGTGGTCAGCCACGACCGCGAACTCCTGGACCTGGTCGACCAGATCGCGGATCTCCGCTCCGGCCAGGTCACCTGGTTCGGCGGCAACTTCTCGGCGTACGAGGAGGCGCTCGCCACCGAACAGGAGGCGGCCGAGCGGATGGTGCGCGTCGCCGAGGCCGACCTGAAGAAGCAGAAACGCGAACTGGTCGACGCCCAGGTCACGTTGGCCCGCCGCAGGCGGTATGGGCAGAAGATGTCCGACCAGAAGCGCGAGCCGAAGATCGTCATGGGGGCGCGCAAGCGCTCGGCGCAGGTGTCCGCGGGCAAGCTCCGCACCCTGCACGAGGAGAAGCTCGCCGAGGCCAGGGGGCGGCTCGACGAGGCGGTGGAGGCCGTACGGGACGACGACGAGATCCGCGTCGATCTGCCGCACACGGCCGTACCGCCTGGCCGTACCGTCCTCACCCTGCAGAACCTGGAGCTGGCGTACGGCGCGCGCGTGGCCGGGATGTTCGACCTGCGCGGTCCGGAGCGGATCGCGCTGATCGGGCGCAACGGCGCGGGCAAGACGACCTTGCTGCGCACGATCGCCGGGGAGCTCGCGCCGGTGTCGGGCGTGGCGGAGGCGCATGTCCCGCTGCGCTTCCTGCCGCAGCGTCTCGACGTGCTCGACGGGGAGCTGACGGTGGCGGAGAACGTGGCCCGGTTCGCGCCGGACGCCACCAACAACCGGGTCCGGGCGCGGCTGGCCCGCTTCCTGTTCCGGGGCGCCAGGGCCGACCAGAAGGCGGCCACGCTGTCCGGCGGCGAGCGCTTCCGGGCGGCGCTGGCCGCACTGATGCTGGCCGAACCCGCACCGCAGCTGCTGATGCTGGACGAGCCGACGAACAACCTCGACATGGCGAGCGTGCGGCAGCTGACGACGGCCCTGGAGTCGTACGAGGGCGCGCTCGTCGTGGCCAGCCACGACCTGCCGTTCCTGGAGTCGATCGGCGTCACCCGGTGGCTGCTGCTCGACGGAGAACTTCGGGAGACCACATGGGAGGAGCGTCTCGGGGAGGCCACAGCCTGACAACAGGGGTTTTGTACGCGGGGACCCGCCCTGCATGATGGGCGGACATCCTCACCCGACGACGGAGACCCCGACGTGCCCAGCAAGAAGGCCCTCATACGCCGCCCCAGCCCGCGCCTCGCCGAAGGCCTGGTCACGCACATCGACCGGGAGAAGGTCGACGCCGATCTCGCGGTCGAACAGTGGGAGGCGTATGCGGAGGCCCTCCGCGAGCACGGCTGGGAGACGATCGAGGTCGACCCGGCCGACGACTGCCCGGACTCGGTGTTCGTCGAGGACACGGTCGTCATGTACAAGAACGTGGCGCTGATCGCCCGCTCCGGGGCCGAGTCCCGGCGCGAGGAGACCATCGGCGTCGAGGAGGCCGTGGCCCGCCTCGGCTGCTCGGTGAACTGGATCTGGGAGCCGGGCACGCTGGACGGCGGCGACGTCCTGAAGATCGGCGACACCGTCTACGTCGGCCGCGGCGGGCGCACCAACGCGGCCGGCGTCCAGCAGCTGCGGGCGGCCTTCGAACCGCTGGGGGCGCGGGTCGTCGCCGTGCCGGTGAGCAAGGTGCTGCATCTGAAGTCGGCGGTCACGGCGCTGCCCGACGGGACGGTCCTCGGCCGGATCCGGCAGGTGGACACCCCGTCGCTGTTCCCGCGCTTCCTGCCGGTTCCCGAGGACTCCGGGGCCCATGTGGTGCTCCTCGGTGGCGGCAAGCTGCTCATCGCGGCGAGCGCGCCCAAGACGGCGGAGCTGCTCGCGGACCTCGGACACGAGCCCGTCGTGGTGGACATCAGCGAGTTCGAAAAACTCGAGGGCTGTGTGACTTGCCTCTCAGTCCGACTTCGGGAACTGTACGTCTGACAGGTGAGCCGATCACCCGAACAGCCCCAGGACCTGCGAATCCGCGGGTAACCGGGGCTGTCCCGTTTGTCCTGGTCATACAGCCTGATCAGCACTCTTTACAGCGCGCTTAACCTACGGTTTCGTAACCTACGGGTTCGTAGCCTACGATCCCGTAAGTTCCGGCACCGCTCGTCGGTTCGTATCGCGTCCCCCTGGAGTTCCCGTGACGATCACTTCTCCCCATCTCGGCAGCCCGTCCTCCGCCTGGACCGACGCAAGACTGCTGTACGCGCTGGAGGAAGTGGTCGAGACGGAGCTCAACCGCCACCTCAAGGTGGCCAAGGACTGGATGCCGCACGAGTACGTGCCGTGGTCGGACGCCCGTAACTTCCCCGGCCTCTTCGAGGACGGCGAGGCCTGGGGCAAGGAGCAGTCCAAGGTCACCGAGCTCGGCCGGATCGCCCTGGTCGTGAACCTCCTCACCGAGGACAACCTCCCCAGCTACCACCACGAGATCGCCAGCCTGTTCGGCCGCGACGGCGCCTGGGGCACCTGGGTGCACCGCTGGACGGCCGAGGAGGGCCGGCACGGCATCGTGATGCGCGACTACCTGCTCGCCTCGCGCGCGGTCGACCCGGACAAGCTCGAAGCGTTCCGCATGGCCCACATGGCCGAGGGCTTCGAGTCGGACAACCGGCACTCGATGCTGCACTCGGTGGCGTACGTCGCCTTCCAGGAGCTGGCCACCCGCGTCTCGCACCGCAACACCGGCCACCAGTCCGGCGACCCGGTCTGCGACCGCATGCTGGCCCGCATCGCGACCGACGAGAACCTGCACATGGTCTTCTACCGGAACCTGCTGAAGGCCGCCTTCGAGCTCGCACCCGACCTGACCATGCAGGCGGTGCGGGACGTGATCGTCAACTTCCGGATGCCCGGTCACGGCATGCCCGGCTTCGAGCGGGCCGCCGCGCAGATGGCGATCGGCGAGGTCTACAACATGCGGATCCACCACGACGACGTGCTGCAGCCCGTCCTGCGCCACCTGAAGGTCATGGACATGGGCGACCTGGGCCCGGAGGGACTCCAGGCCCAGGAGGAACTGGGCATGTTCATGGGCGGTCTGGACTCCGAGGCCGCCAAGTTCGACGAGAAGCTGGCGGCCCGCAAGGCCCGCATGGCGGCCCGCGCGAACGCCTGACCCCTGGCCTATTCGAGCGCCGTCGCCTCCCTCAGCGCCGCGTCCCGTACGTCGGCCTGCGGGTGGCGGCGGAGTTCTCTGAGCTGTGCCCGCCAGGGCTCCGGCCAGTCCGTGCGGCTGCCGAGCGCTCCGGTCACGGCCACCGCGAGGAGACCGTCGGCGTGGCCACCGTGGGAGGTCAGCCGACGGGCCTCGGCCAACAGCGCTTCCGGGTCGACGTCCCGTTCCCGGTGCTCAAGCCGCACCCTGAGTTCGTCGGCGATCTCCGCCGTGAGCGTGGGGCGTCCGGCGGTGAGACCGGCCAGCCGATCGAGCCGCACGGGTACGGCGCCCAGGTCCACATAGGTCACCGCGATGGCGGCCGCCTGCGGCACATAGGCGTCGTAGCCTGCCAGCAGTTCGCTCACGGCGAGCGCCGCGGGACGGACCGCTCCGGCTGCCGACCTGGCGTGCTGCTCCAGGCAGGCCACGATGAAGCCGATACGACGCCGGGCAGGCCGGTCGCGCCGCTCGTCCGCGTCGAATCCACCCTCGTCCTGTGTGCCGGCCAGCGTCCTCAGCGCCTGCTGAAGCCCCAGAGCACCCTGCGGGGAACCCGCCGCGGCGGTCACCAGCCCCTTGGCCGCCACGTGCCAGGCGGTACGGTCCGCGAGGTCCGTCGCCGCACGGGCCAGCACCGCGGGCGCCTCAGGGGACCAGGGGACCCAGGTGGCGAGCGCGGCGAAGGCGAGCGGCGCCGTCTCGGGGTCGTCCGTGGCGCTCACGTCCAGGATGAGGCGGGCGTAGCGCTCGCGGTGCGGCTCGGGCAGGTCCAGCGGCGCCACGCGCAGTACGGCGGTCCGCAGCACGGGTTCGGCGCCCGCGGCGTCGCCCAGCAGCTCCCACACGTCCTCGTGCGCCAGCAGGCCGCCGGCGAAGGCGACGCACGCGGCGCGCACGTCGGGGTGGGTGCCGGGGCGTGCGTATGTCGCGGTGAGCAGCGCCGCCGCCCGTGGCAGCGGGAGCCGGACGGCGGCGAGGCGGACGGCCTCCTTGCGGCTGGTCACCTTGGCGTCGGGCGCCCGCAGCACCTCGTCCAGTTGTCCGGCGAGCCGGGACGGCGCGGCGTGCCGGGAGGCCTGCGTGGCCGCGTACACGGCGACCCGGGCCCGTTCGCCGCCCGCGTGCGCCAGCAGCTCGGGCAGGGCGTCGGCGGGCCTCTCGGTGCGGGCGAGCGCGGCGAGGGCCGCCTCGGCGAGGTGGACGTCCGGGGACCCGGTCCATCGGCGTACGAGTCCGGCGCCGACGTCGGGCACGAGCGCGGCCTGCGCGAGGGCCGCCGCACGCCGGAGCAGCGGAAGCCCCTCGTCCGCGGCCTGGGCCTCCAACCGCCGTGCCGCGGCGACCTGTTGGCGAGGCACCCAGCGGCGTACGTCCCTGTCCACCGGTACGACCCACGGTGTGCCCTTGGCCAGGAAGCGGCCGTACGGCGGGGTGTCGGCGAGCAGCAGGTCGAGGAGGTCGGTACGGCGTCGGGTGACGACCTGCCGCACCGATGCCAGAGCGGCCGTCGAGTGATCGTGCGCGAGGATCCGGGCGGCACGTCCGTCGCGCGTGGCAGGCGGTTCGAGCCACAGGTCGACCGCCGTGCGGACGGTCGCGTCGTTGCCGTATCGGACGGCCTGCCACAGGAGTTCCTGCAGTTCGGCCATACCGGCGGCGCGCCGGCCCACCGCGCGGGCGAGGGCGAAGGCGAGGCTGTAGTCGGCCTTCTCGGCGCCCGCCTCGATCCATGGGCGCAGGGCCTCGTACACCTGGTGCTCCTGGCCGCGCCGCAGGGTGCGGTCGAGGCGGCCGAGGTCGGCGCCGCCGGTGTGCCCGGAGATCCGGACGAGCGTGCGCAGCGCCCAGTTGACCAACTCCCTCGGCCCGCCTGCCGCGTGCTCGCGCAGCACGGCGAGGGCGAGCGTGCTGAGCCCCTGCCGTGTCCCGGGTGAGGAGTCGCGCGCCACCACGGCGTCCCCGGCGATCCGGTCGAGGTACGGCTCGGCGTCCCCCGTGAACAGGGCGGCCCGGGTGTCCGCGAGGGCCCACATCGCGCCCGACCGCACGGGGTCCTGTTCGTTGCGCAGCCGCCCCATCTCCTCCAGTACGGCGGTGACGGCGGCCGGATCACCGGAGCGCGCGGCGTTGCGGATCAGCAACTCCCAGCCCGTGGCGCGGTCTTCGGCGACCGGTCGCCGGGTGGCCTCGACCAGCCGGTCGTAGACCTCGGCGACGGGCAGGAAGGATTCGGCGAGCAGGACAGAGCTCCACAGAGCACCGCCTTCGCGAGCGGCAGCGGCCATCGTCCGGGCTTCGTCGGCGACAAAACTCCGTGGCAGCGCTTCGAGGACGGGCTGGTCGACGACGACGGCACCGACGCCGTAGCCCTCGTGGACGGCCGTGTAGAAGGGGTGACGCCGAGCGGGCGGCAGCGCCTTCAGGAGCGCCGGGAGACCGCCGTACGACATCAAGGTCCGCCCGTACTTGAGGAGTTCGGGCCCCTCGGCGCGGGCGAGTTTGCGCAGCACGCCGGGGCCGAGCGAGCGGACGCCCAGGACGGCGGACCAGGCGGGCGTGAGGAGCAGCCGCAGCACGCGCTGCGGATCGGCTGCCGCGAACACCCCCACGTGCACGCGGAGTTGATACGGCAGGTTCGCGGGACCAAGGTCTTCGAGCAGCCCGAGCACCCGCAGGGGCTCGGCGACCGCGACGGCGGCCACAGCGGACGCGTACCGGCTCCACCAGTGGTCACGCAGCGCCTCCGGCAGCCCGGCCAACTCCCCCTCCACCACGTCGAGAAGCGCCCGGGGATGCCGCTTGGCGAGGGACGCCCACCCCCTGACCCCGTGAAAGAGCTCCGGAAGCAGCCGCGCCACGACCGACGCCGAGCACCCGGGCAGCAGCCGCGCCGCCTCCGCATCGCCCCAATCGCGGCGCAGCCCGTCGACCAACCGGTCGGCGAGAGCGGTGCGCCCGCCGGTCACGATGGCGCGCAGCAGATCCCGGCGCACGGCCTCGGAGGCGTCCTCCAGCCCCGACTCGTAGGCGGAGTCGGGCACTTGGAGGCCACCGGCCACCTTGAGCGCGTGCCCGCGCACAAAGGAGTCCGGATCGGCGATCCGCTCCGCGACCCACTCGGTGTCACCCCCGATCGCGGCCGCGACGACGGCGAGCCCCCGCTCGTACGCACCACGCCCTTCGAGCTCTTCGAGCACGGGCCGGAGCGCCCCAGTCCCCCTGACCCGCAACTCTCCGACCCGCGCGGCGAGTTCACGCATGCGCTGCGGATACGGAAGCGGATCGAGGACGTTCAGCAGGCTCTCGGCCTCGGAATGCGCGGTGGGGACCATGCGGGGATTGTGCCTGCCGGGGCGGGTGCGGCGTACCGATTTCCCGGTGCGGGTCGTCCTCACCCGAACTGGGCCACCGTGCGGGTGCCGTACCGATTTACGGACCGCCCCCGCGGTGCAACGGTGCCCGCAGGGGGTGAACTTCATGGCCCAGACCCATGAGTGGATGTTCTACGAGGTCATGTGGCGCAGTTGGGCGGGACGGGAGCAGGTGCCGTATCCCGTGCCCTGGTGGGCGCAGCAGGCCTTTCGGCGCTGGAGTGACGAGTTCGACTCCGGCACATACGACTCGAAGGAGGCGGCCTTCGCTTCCAACGCCCTGTATCGCTACTGGAACATGGTCGGCGTCAAGGATCATCGCCAGGAGTCCCTGATCGGGCAGGCGGGCGAGATCGAGCCGGTCTACGACAAGTACTGTCTCTCCTTCTTCCTGTTCGACCCGGCGACGGGCACCCTGTGCCTGCCCCAACTCCCGGGCGGTGGACGGGTGGAGCAGCGGATGGAGGCACCACATCTGCCGGTCGTCCTGACGACGTTCCGTACGCCGGAGGACGTCGAGTTCGTGCAGCGCACGTTCGCCACGACCGTCGGGCAGGGGCAACGCGACCTCGTCGTCACCCGGGTGGCGGTGGGCAGTCCGACGGGGCAGGCGCGTGAGGGGCTGTTGTGTGCGGCCGTGCTGCCGGCCGGGCCCAGCGGCTTCCAGCGGCATGACCGCAACGGGCGGCAGATCACCGACCGGCGGCTGACGTTCCTGCGTCATCTGCCGGTCGAGCAGCGGGTGGAGACCAACTCGGGCTGGGGCCCGGTCTTCGACACCGCGCCCGAGCAGTACGGCGTCTACGGCAACGCGGACTTCTCCTTCGACCCGGACGTGTATCTCGCGCACAGTCCGTTCCACGACCTGGTCATGGGCGGCAAGCTGAACGGCGCCCTGGAGGCGCAGGACCAGGTCGCAGGCCTGTGCAGCGCGGTGTTCGCGTGGCCGTTCCGGGTCGCCGACGAGGAGGTCTTCGAGATCGACGTACGGCTGCCGGTCGACGAGTTCTCCGGACCGGCCGATCTGGCGGAGCTGCGCGGGACGCCCGCCGCCGAACTGGAGGCCGCCAACCGGGACTTCTGGACGGTGAAGCTCCTCGGGCAAGGACTGCAACCGGGGCTGCCGCGTCCGGTCGCGCATCTCACGGACCTGTTCCGGCAGGCGCGCTCCCAGCTGTTGATCCTCTCCGACCACGGCGAGATCCATCCCGGCCCGACCGTCTACGACTCCTTCTGGATCCGCGACTCCTCCGTCGAGGCGACGGCGTGCTCACTCGTCGGTGACTCCGCCCTGGCCGAACGGCAGTTGGGCACCCACTACCCGCTGAAGTTCAACCACGGCAGCGGACGAATCGGCCCGTGTGCTGAGTACGGCTTCTACGGCGGCCCGCACGAGCGGGACGACAACGAGTGGGACAGCAACGGCCAGGCCCTGTGGGCGATCGGCCGCTACGACCGTACGGCCGGGCCGAGTTCGGCCTTCGGCGCCAAGCTGTACGTCCCGTACGTGCGCGACGCGGCACGCTGGATCCGCGACAACCGCGACCCCAACGGGCTGCTGCACAAGGGCTGGAGCGCCGAGCACCTCGGCGAACGCGACAAGCCCCACTACTGGGACGACTTCTGGGCGCTGGCCGGACTGTACGAGTCCGCCCGTCTCGCCGAGCGGATCGGGGCGCCGGAGGTGTCCGAACTCTGGGGCGCCTTCGACGACTTGAAGCGGGCGACGGGCGACTCGATCCGCTGGGTACTGGACCAGCAGCGGCAGCGCGGGGCGTGGGAGACGTACATCCCGACCGGGCCCGGCGACGTCGGCAGGCTCGACTCCACGATGATCGGCGCCGCCGCCTACTTCCATCCGCTGCGGCTGCACATGGGCAGCAAACTGGGCGACGACATCGACCTGGCCGCGCGCCACACGCTCGACACGATGTACGCGCACTTCGTCACCGGAGGCTTCCGGCACGAGGCGGCCTGGAACGCGTACGGCCCTTATCTGACCATGCAGTTGGCGCATGCCTATCTCCTCGCCGGTGATCCTGGGCGGGCGGACGAGCTGCTCGGCTGGGTGGTCGGCTCGGGGTTCCCGAGCGTGGCGGGGCAGGCCGTCGCGCTGGGGGCCTGGAACGAGCAGCACGCGTTCCCGGTGGCCTCGGACTTCCGCGAAGTGCCGCACCGTCCCTGGTACATGGGCGACATGCCGCACGGCTGGGCCGCCGCGGAGTATCTGCTCCTGATCCGCGACATCCTCTTCTTCGAGGCGGACGAGGACCGCGACCCGCACCTGTTCATCGCTCCCGGTGTACGTCCGCACTGGGTGCCGGCGGGCGAGGGGATCACGGTGGACGGGGCGCCGACGCTCTTCGGGGAGCCGTTCGGCTACCGGCTCGCGCACGATCCGGCCGGGCGGACGGTGACCGTGGAAGTCACCCAGGCGCCGGAAGGGGTGCGGTTCGTCTATCCGTGCCGCTTCGGCGCGGTGCGCTCGGCGACGAGCGCGGACGGACGGGAGCTCGACGTGGCGGGTCAGGACGTACGGGTACCTGCCGGGACGTGGCGCTTCACTGTTGCGTACGCCTGAGCTGGAGCCTTTCCTTCTCGGACAGGCCGCCCCAGACGCCGAAGCGCTCGTCGTTCTCCAGCGCGTACTCCAGGCAGGCGGAGCGCATCTCGCACATGCCGCAGATGCGCTTCGCCTCACGCACCGAGCTGCCGGGCTCGGGAAAGAAGAAGTCCGCCCCGGTCTGCGCGCACAGGGCCTGCGCCTGCCAGGCGGGGTCGGCCGGGGTGATGGTGTCGGTGTGCATGAGCGAGATCGTGCCGGGCGGCGAAAAACGTTCGATCAACGCGCGATCAACGCCGCGCGCAGGGCCTCCGGCCATCCAGATGATGGCGCCGCGGGACCGGGCGGTGCACGGCGGCGCGCGCAGGAGCGTTGAAAACAAAGAGAACTCCAACGGTCACCCGGGGTAATCACAGCTGTCGCTCATGTCCGCCTCGGCGCTCCGGCAGCGATTGTCAGTGGCCGGTGCAAGACTCGGCAGTGCAGACAGCGGGACCCTTCAAGAGGAGGGCAATTATGCTCACCACCCGTTTCGTCAATGGCGCCCCGAACTGGGTCGACGTCGGCACGTCCGACATCGACGGGGCCATCTCCTTCTACGGCGGACTCTTCGGCTGGCAGTTCCAGTCGGCGGGACCGGATTCCGGCGGTTACGGCTTCTTCCAGCTGGAGGGAAAAACCGTCGCCGGCGGCATGCAGACCACCCCGGAACAGGGACCGCCGTCCTGGACCGTGTACTTCCAGAGCCCGGACGCCGAGGCCACGGCCAAGGCCGCCGAGCACGCGCACGGCAGTGTGCTCATGCAGCCCATGGACGTGATGGGCCAGGGCCACATGGCGATCCTCGGCGACGAGGCGGGCGTGCCGTTCGGCATCTGGCAGCCCGGTCAGACCAAGGGCGTGGACCTGGCCGGCGACCCCGGCTCGCTGTGCTGGGTCGAGCTGTACACGGCGGACATCGCCGCGGCCGCCGCGTTCTACCACTCGGCGCTCGGCCTGGAGACCGCGGCCGTGCCCTTCCCCGGTGGCACCTACACCTCCATCAACCCCGCGGGGGGCGGTGAGGACTCCATGTTCGGCGGTGTCGTGGCCCTGGCCGACGATCCGACGGAGGCCGCGGCGGGCCCGTACTGGCTGCCGTACTTCGAGGTCCTGGACACGGACGCGGTCGTCGCCAAGGCACAGGAACTGGGCGGCACGGTCCGTATGCCGGCCACGTCCATGGAGGGCGTCGGCCGCATCGCCAAACTGGCCGACCCCTACGGGGCACGGTTCGCGGTGATCAAGAGCGAGCCGCCGCAGACGTGAGCGGGCGGAGGGGGCATTCCGGCTTAGGCGGAGGCGCGGCGCACCAGTGTGGTCGGCAGGATCACGCTGGACGCCGCGCCTTCCAGGCGCTCGCCCGTCCCGTCCGCGCCGCCCGCCCCGTCCGGCTTGCGGGTGCCCCGGCCGTCGAGGTCGCGTAGCAGCAGGCGGGCCATCAGCCTGCCCATCTCCTCGATGTCCTGACGGACCGTCGTGAGCGGGGGGTCGGTCTGTTCGGCCACCGGCAGCATGTCGTCGAAGCCGATCACGGCGACGTCCTCCGGTACCCGCCGCCCGCGCTCGCGCAGGACACGCAGGGCGCCCGAGGCGGTGAGGTCGTTGGCGGCGAACACCGCGTCCAGGTCGGGGCGACGGTCGAGGAGTTCACGCATCGCGCGCTCACCACCGGCCGGGGTGAAGTCGCTCTCCACGATCAGCCCGGGATCCGCGTCGACCATGACGTCCCGGAACCCGTCGAGCCGGTCCACCGCGGACGTCTGATCGAGGGCACCGGTGATGTGCGCGACCCGGGTGCGGCCGAGTTCGAGCAGATGCCGTACGGCCTCACGGGCCCCGCCGCGGTTGTCGCTGTCCACGTACACCGTGGGCGAGGCGTCCCGGAGGCCGTCGCTCCAGCCGGGCCGGCCGCCGAACACGGTCGGTACCCCGGCGCCCTGGATCAGCCCGGGCAGCGGGTCGTCGAGGTGCAGGGAGAAGACGAGCGCGCCGTCGACATGGCCGCCGGCCAGATAGCGGCCGACACGGGCGTGGTCGTCGCGGCCCTCCGTGAGCAGCAGCACGAGCTGTGAGTCGTGTGCCGTCAACTCCTTGCTGATCCCCCGGAGTTGCAGCGCGAAGAAGGGGTCGGCGAAGACCCGCGTCTCCGGTTCGGCGATGACGACGGCGACGGCGTCGTGCCGTTTGGTGACCAGGCTGCGGGCCGCCTGGTTGGGGACGTAACCGAGCTCCTCCACCGCCCGCCTGACCCGCTCCACCAGCGGCCCCCGCACCCCGTCCCCGCCGTTGACCACCCGGGACACGGTGGCCCGGGACACTCCCGCCCGCGCGGCCACGGCCTCCAGGGTGGGACGCGACGCAGTCTCGGTCACTTCAAAGCTCCTCACCGGGGGGTGCCGATCAGGATAACCGTGGTGAGAGCGCTCTCGGATCGTCAATTCCATCTGCGTACAAGGACTCCTGAAGGCGATCGCGACTCGACCATGCGAAGGGCCTATGACTGCGGGTCGATACCATCTCGCACTAATGTTCCATCGTGACGGTGAGTATGCGGGATGCCTAGTGTGATCGTCATGCAACTCCGGTACGCATTTCGTGTGCGACACGAGGTCGCACCGTTCAAGTGGACAACACCGCCTCAACGGGGTTATCCCAGACCAGTGTTCTGAGGTCTGGTCCCACGCTCACATGCGTCGCTGGCAACGGCGGGGTGTGAAGCTGAACGCTCAAGGCCCAAGAACGTCAAGGCATCTGACGTCACAGGCCGAGGGACAGTCCGGAAGGGTGAACGAAAGTGAACCCCTGTCAAAGCCTCGTCACTGTAGCCCGCACGATGCCGTGCACGAGTGGCGGTCATGGCCCGGACGTTGAGAGACGTCGAGCGGAGCCGAGGGTTCGGACCCGAGGTTCGCGAACACCGCTGGCCACGGGGCAATAGGGGGCACCCTCCCCGGACGCATCTTGACGGTGCGGAACGTGGAAACCCGGATGAGGTCCAGAGGGATCTGGTAGGCCGACCGCAAGGAAAGCGGAACCCCTCAGCCGGACAGGATGGTTCAAGAAGCGAATGCCGGTCCCCGAAAGGGAGAGGGAAATCGGGCGAACGCGCCCGTATAACCTGCCGGATACGGGGCTTTCCCCGGCCCGAAAGGGAGCAGACGTGAACCGGGTAAGCCTTTGAAGTGAACTGAGAAGAAGCCCGAACCGAGGGGCAAGTTAGACACCGGGAGGACGGTGGACGTGTCTGCTCTGCCGCTCAGCCCGGCGAACGGACCCGAGGACGCCTCCACGCTGTGGCACCAGATCGACTGGAGCCAATACGAGGGGGAAGTACGGCGACTGAGACAGCGGATCTTCAAGGCCGCGCAGGAAGAGGACTGGCCCAAGGTCAGAAATCTTCAAAAACTCATGCTGCGGAGCTACTCCAACACGCTGGTAAGCGTGAGGCGAGTGTCTCAGCTGAGTACTGGCCGCAAGACGGCCGGCGTCGACAGGAAGAAGGCGGTAACGCCCGAGGCTCGTTGGAATCTCGCGACAGAGGTCCAGCGGGTCGAGAAACCCTGGCGAGCCTTGCCGGTCAGGCGGGTGTACATCCCGAAGAGTAACGGGAAGCAACGCCCGCTCGGTATTCCGACGATTCGAGACCGGGCCATGCAGGCCCGTGTCAAGAATGCGCTGGAACCCGAGTGGGAAGCCCGTTTCGAACCCCGGTCGTATGGTTTCCGTCCGGGGAGAGGGTGCCACGACGCGATCGAGGCCATCTTCGGGGCAACGGCACGCAAGAACGCCAAGCGCCTCTGGGTTCTCGATGCTGATCTGTCGGCGGCATTCGACCGCATCGACCATCCTCGCCTGATGAACGCCGTCGGGGGATTCCCCGGCCGGAGTCTCATCCGTGCGTGGCTGAGGGCCGGTGTGGTCGAAGAGGGCCGCTTGACGCCAACTGAGGAGGGAACTCCACAAGGCGGTGTGATCAGTCCGCTGCTGATGAACGTGGCACTTCATGGGATGGAAGAGGCAGCAGGGTGTCGGTACTGGGGAGCCGAGGCGAAGACATACGAGCCGAAGGCTGCCCCTAGGACCCCGATCCTGATCCGTTATGCGGATGACTTTGTGGTCATGTGCCACAGCAAGTCCGAAGCAGAAGAGATCAAGGAACGGTTGGCAGAGTGGCTGGAGCCGAGAGGACTTCGGTTCAACGAAGGAAAGACCCGAATCGTCCACATGGAGGACGGGTTCGACTTCCTCGGTTTCAACATCCGCCGCTACGACGGAAAGCTACTCATCAAGCCAAGTGCTGATGCTGTCAAGAGACTCCGGGAAACCCTACGCACCGAAGTGAAGGGGCTGTACGGCTCCAACGCGGCAGGAATGCTGAGGGCGCTAACGCCCATCATCCGTGGATGGTCGGCGTACTACCGGAAGGCGGTTTCCTCTCAAACATTCTCAAGCCTCGACCACTACGTGTGGGGGCTGCTCTGGGAATGGGCGAGAAGGAGCCACCCGAGGAAGTCGAGGGTCTGGGTAGCCCACAGATATTTCGGCAGGTTCAACGAGTCCAGAAACGACAAGTGGGTGTTCGGCGACCGTGTCAGCGGTGCCTATCTCCCCAAGTTCGGCTGGACGAAGATTGTCCGCCATGTACAGGTGAAGGGTGCGGCGTCTCCCGACGACCCTGCCCTGGCCGGATACTGGCAAGGACGCCGCCGCAAGAAGGCGCCACCGCCGATGGACAAGGTGAGTCTGTCCTTGGCATACAAGCAGAGGGGGCTGTGCCCGCTCTGCAATCAGGCGCTCATTGCCGGGGCCGAGTACGAGCCGGACAGTCCACGTGAGTGGATCAATTGGTTCGCGGCCTCGAAGAAGATGCTCCACAAGCATCACTTCGTCTACCGGCGAGACGGCGGCTCCGACAATCGAACCAACCTCCGTCTCGTGCACTCCGCATGCCATCGACAGCTCCATGCCAAAGATGACGTGCAGACCAAGTGAAACTGCGCTGGCCCATGGGGCGAGCTTGAGCCGTGTGCATTGAGAGGTGCACGCACGGTTCTGAGGGGGCCGGGATGCAGTAATGCATCCCGGCTACCCGACCTGTACCCGGAACCCGGCCAGGCACGCGCGCTGGCCAGAGCGTTCGGGTGCGCCCGCGTCGTCTACAACGACGCCGTGCGCGCCCGCCGCGACGCTCACGCCGAAGGCCGCCCCTATCCGAGCCTGTCCCTGCTCTCCCGCGCGCTGCTCACCGAGGCGAAACGGCACCCGGAGCGGGCCTGGCTGGGTGAGGTGTCCGCGGTGGTGCTTCAGCAGTCCCTGCGCGATGCCGAGCAGGCCTACCGCAACTTCTTCGCCTCGCTGAAGGGTGAACGCAAGGGCCCGAAGATCGAAGCTCCGCGCATGAAGTCCCGCAAGGACAAGCGGGCCGCGATCCGCTTCACCGCGAACGCCCGCTGGTCCATCACGCCGGGCGGCCGATTGAACCTGCCGAAGATCGGGCCGGTGAAGGTCGCCTGGTCCAGGCAATTGCCCGCCGTCCCATCCAGTGTCACCGTGATCAAGGATAGTGCGGGTCGGTTCTTCGCGTCTTTCGTCGTCGACACCGACCCGGCCGCCGACACCGGCCGGGTGCCCGCCACCGACCAGAGTGTGGGTATCGACCTCGGGCTGACCCACTTCGCGGTCCTCTCCGACGGCACGAAGATCGACTCCCCGAGGTTCCTGCGCCGCGCGGAGAAGAAGCTCAAGAAGGTCCAGCGGGAGCTGTCCCGCAAGCAGAAGGGATCGAAGAACCGCACCAAGGCCCGTCTCAAGGTCGCCCGCGCCCACGCTGCCGTGGCCGACGCGCGCCGCGAGTTCCACCACCAGCTCTCCACCAGGCTGATCCGCGAGAACCAAGCGATCGCCGTGGAGGACCTGGCCGTGCAAGCCCTCGCGCGCACCAAGTTGGCGAAGTCGGTGCACGACGCCGGTTGGGGCGCCTTCCTGAACATGTTGGACTACAAGGCACGGCGATACGGGCGCACCCTGATCAAGATTGACCGGTTCGAGCCGACCAGCCAGGTCTGCTCCGCCTGCGGTGCCAAGGACGGTCCCAAACCCCTGCACGTGCGGGAATGGACCTGCACCGCCTGCGGCACCCCGCACGACCGCGACACCAACGCAGCACGCAACGTCAAGACGGCCGCCGGACTGGCGGTATCGGCCTGCGGAGCGCCGGTAAGACCAGAACTCGTTCTGGCGCAGCGCGAAGAAACAGGAAGCCACGGAATCCCCACCGGCAACCGTGCCGCGTAAGGGCACAGCGACCGGTAGGGACGGCCAGAATCCCCGAGCTTCAGCCCAGGGAGCAAGTCAACTCTGCCACTGCACGATCTCGTTCCCGGGGCTACGGGCAGATGCAAGGCATCCTCGTGGTGCCCGAGGGCGCCGGAGAGGACACGACGGCGACCGTGACGGTCGGCGCCACGGACGAGGGCGGCTCCGGCGTCGACCGGATCGAGTATGCGGTCGACTCCGGCGCCTGGCTGCCGTACACCGCACTGGTGATGGTGCATCAACTCGTCACGCACACCGTGCGCTACCGCGCGACCGACAAGGCGGGCAACACGGCCGCCGCACGCACCACGACGTTCACGGTGGTCGCAAGCCAGGTCCCGCCGCCCAACTGCCCTGAGTTCGACGAGCGGTTGACGGTGATCGTCGGGACGGTCGACTCGGGCGTGCCGAACCGGATCACCAACAGCCGGTGCCGGATCAACGAGTTGATCGAGGACGAGAAGGACTGGACGTCCCACGCGCTGTTCCTCAAGCACGTCAAGACGGTCCTCGACCAGCTCCTGAAGGAAGGGGTCGTCGACCAGCGCGAGTACGACGCCGTCCAGGAGGCCGCCGTACAGTCCGGGATCGGCAAGCCCGGCCAGACCGAGGGCTACCGCACGATCCTCGGCGGCAGCGCGGACTCCTTCGCCAAGTGGCAGCAGGTGGGCGGCGGTTCGTTCGCGCCGAACGGCGACGGCTCCATCACGAGCGGCACCACCAGGGACGGCCTGGGCATGCTGTGGTTCCCCGAGCGCAAGTACGGCGACTTCTCGCTCAAGCTCCAGTGGCGCGACGACGCCCCGGGCACCGGCAACGCCAACTCCGGTGTGTTCGTACGGTTCCCGTGGATCCATGACCACCCGGAGGAGTCCCGGCCGGAGTGGGTCGCCATCAAGTACGGCCACGAGGTGCAGGTGCTCGACCGGCCCGACGGCGACATGTACAAGACCGGGTCGGTGTACGGCTTCGACCGGGTCGGGCTCGCCGGTGCGGGCGTCACCCAGAAGGGCACGTGGAACGACTACGAGATCCGGGTGGTCGACCAGCACTACTCGGTCTACCGCAACGGCGTGCTGATCAACGAGTTCGACAACATCGGCGGCCAGGACTTCTACCCACCGCGCTCGGACGACCCGGGCACGGACGGGCGGCGGTTCGCCTCCGGCTACATCGGGCTCCAGGTGCACGGCACGACAGATGTGATCTCGTACCGGGACATCAGGGTCAAGGAGCTGTAGCGACCCTCACGAAGGTTCCTTCTTCGCCCTGCTCGGCTGTACCCGCTTGGGCTCCCCCGGCATCTTCGGATACTCGGGCGGGTACGGCAGATCGCCCAGTCCGTGGTCGTGTTCGTCGCGGCGGGCGAGTTCGAGCAGGGCGTCGAGGGAGAAGCGGTGGTCGTCCATGTCCGCGTGCACGTCGCCGAGTTCGGCGAAGCGCGCGGGCATGGTCCCGAGGTCGAAGTCCCGGGGGTGCGCGTCACCCACCTCGTCCCAGCGCAGGGGCGCTGAGACAGGGGCGTGCGGGCGGGGCCGTACGGAATAGGCGGACGCGATGGTGCGGTCGCGCGCGGTCTGGTTGTAGTCGACGAAGATCCGCTCGCCCCGCTCCTCCTTCCACCACTTGATCGTCACGTGGTCCGGCATACGGCGTTCCAGCTCACGGCCGACGGCGATCGCGGCGCGGCGGACCTGGGTGAAGGTCCAGCGCGGTTCGATGGGCACGAAGACGTGCAGGCCGCGCCCGCCGGAGGTCTTGGGCCAGCCGCGCAGGCCGCCGAACTCCTCCAGTACCTCCCGCAGTTGAAAGGCAGCGCGCACGGCGTCGTCGTAGTCGGTGCCGGGCTGCGGATCGAGGTCGATGCGGAGTTCGTCGGGGTGGTCGACGTCGTCGCGGCGCACGGGCCAGGGGTGGAAGGTGAGCGTGCCGTACTGGGCGGCCCACAGGACGGCGGCCTCCTCCGTCGGGCACATCTCGTCGGCGCTGCGGCCGCTGGGGAAGGTGATGTGGGCGGTCGGGATCCAGTCGGGCATGTTCTTGGGCGCCCGTTTCTGGAAGAAGTTCTCGCCGTCGACCCCGTCCGGATAGCGCTCCAGGGTGGTGGGCCGATCGCGCAGGGCGCGGAGGACGCCGGGGCCGACGGCGATGTAGTAGCGGGCGAGGTCCAGCTTGGTGAAACCGCGTTCGGGGAAGAACACCTTGCCCGGGCTGGACAGCCGTACGGTCCGGCCGCCCGCCTCCAGTTCCACCGCTTCGCCCATGCGAGCCACGGTAGGCGCACCGCAACCGCCTCGCACACCGGGCGGCGGCCGACACAAGCGCGCAGAATCGAACCATGGATCTGCCGGTGATGCCGCCCGTGAAACCCATGCTCGCCAAGTCGGTGGCGAAGATCCCGCCGGACATGCAGTACGAGGCGAAGTGGGCACATAGCGACCTTGACCTGGGAAGGTAACCCAGAAGAGTGACCCTCAGGGCACTTCCAGGGCACACAAACACAAACGAATCCCCGAAAGCCGGATCTACTCGGCGGCCCGGATGGCTTCCGCGATCCGCTCAGCTACCTCGGCCCGCACCATGCCCAGGTGCGACATCGTGGCTCATGGCCGTACGAGATTCCGTAGATCGGCAAACTGGCGGTCGCCGACTTAGTCAAGCCGACCTAGCACTAGGAGCAAACTGATCTTGTCAACCTCCGCTTGACGCTAGTAGTGGTAACGCCACTTACCGCTACTAGCGTCAACCGTTGATTGACATCCAGGCGCCCCTGGAAGCATCTAAATGAGGGACGTGAGCCCTGTGTCGCCACCCTCCACCCCTTCCATTGCCAGGCGGCTGGCCAGGGCGGCGGTCGCGCGTGTGATCGGCCCTTGACTGCACCGCCAACCCGTCAACCTCCGCTTGACGCTAGTAGCGGTAAGTGGCGTTACCACTACTTCCGTCAACTGGAGGTTGACGCGCGTTATCCCCGCGCGGTCCCCGAAGAATCACCTGTGTGTGGCTACTCATCTGGTGGAGCGCTCGCGGCCGCAAGCTCGATGCCGCGCACCCGGCGCAGCCAGCGAGCCAGGACGTACAGCCCTGCCCCGAGGATGCCGCACGGCTCCCAGACTTCCGTGACGAGAGCCGGGATGCCGCCGTCATCCACGATGTAGACCGCCTGCGCGCCCACCACGGTTGCGATGAAGCCGTTTGTGCGCGAGTCCTTAGACAGCAGCCAGTCGGCAGGCCGCCACAACGGCTCCGACAGGACGCGGCTTCGTATGCGGATGGCTGCGACCACGAAGCCTGCCGCGTGTCCTACCCGCTGCCAGCGCCCCATGGTCAGACCTTCTTCGGGGGCGCCAGTGAGGTCGGCCATCCACGTGTCCCGCAGGCGAGCACCGCGCTCTCCTGCCACGGCGACTGCAACACTCGTCAGACCGGTGACCAGACCTCGCCGGACCCACATAGCGATCAACCGATGAGGGAGCCACTGCTCCCAGACTTCGACCTCGGAAAATGCCTGGCTCATACGCGCGCGGCTGGGCGCTAGCGCTGTGGCGAGCTCTTGCAGCTCCGTAGCGGTGCTCTGGAGAGCCGTGGCGGCGTTCTCCTTCGCCATTGGGTCAACGGCCGCATCCAGCGCTGCAATCTGTGCAGCCCCAAGGTCCCGCAGCTCTAAGGCGCGGCGCTGCATCGACGCCGTGGCGTCTCTCGCGATGAACGCTCGTCGGGCTGCTCGCTGGTAGCCGACCAGCGGATACCAGCTACCGCCGATGAACAACATGGCGCTCACGTTGGCCCAGATCATGCAAAGGCCCGTCGGCGTGAATGCGCGCACTTCACTGGACAGCACGGACGGCGTAACCGCGCAGGCCAGGAGGGCAAGAAGGAACACTTCGACAGGAATAGTGAGAATCGCCCAACTGAGGAGGCGCTTTCGGCAAGCATGGCACCTGACGAGGTTCAAGCCTGCCCACCTGCCCATCGCAGGACATGACGCTGCCGGGCGCGTCGGGCAGCGAGAGCGCTGGTCGCGAGTTCTCGCCCCTGACCCGTCAGCGTGTAGTAGCGACGCGGCGGCCGCCCGGGATGCGGCTCGGCCTCGGTCCGACTGGAGAGCCAACCGCGTTCTTCGAGCCTGTCTAGGATCGGATACACGGTGCCGGAGCCGAGGTCCGCGTCACGGCAGATGCTCAGCCCCCACGCCGGGGCGTCGTCCGTCGCGGCCAGCAGCACCTCCAGCACGGAGATGGTCGGCTTTGTAAGCCTCGGAGCGGTCATGACTCCATTAGAGCATGTGTCGAGTACGACAGACTGTCACTTCGGAGGAACTGATGGGGAGTTGAGGCAGACTGCTGGGGATTCCCGCTCACTCGCCCGTTGAGGTTCTTCCAGCCGGACCGGATCGTCGGACTCCCATACGAGCACGTCCACCAGGCGGCCCGGGCCGGACCCGGTGTCGAGCCATCGCCGCTCGATGTGCCCGCTCATGACTGGTGAACCCCCGAGGCGTGATCGCGAATCTCGGTCGCATGGCGTGCGGCCTGAGCGATGTCCCCTTCGTCCTTGGCGGCGTTGAGCTGTCTCCAGTTGGCGGCGCACACCTTGCACCCCGGCGCCGGTAGGCAGTCCAGCAGCCATGCGTTGAGGCCCACAGGAAGGACGACAGGCGGTTCTTGGGTGGTCCTGTGCTTCGCGGCCATGGATGCCTCCCCGACTTGGATCCCGATTCGGACCCATCGTTGGGGCTGTGTGCGACTCCTCCTAGCCGCTTTCCCGTTGCCGCAAGAGGCCGTCCCGGATGGCCTCCAGGAGGGTCCGCATGTCGTCACCGTCAAGCGCCCCATCAGCGAATCCATCGAACTTGGCGACGTACAGGGCCACGTCGCGAGGGTCGGTGACGACGACTTCGGCGTGGACGGTCTCGACGGTGACCGCGCGGTTGTCACGGATGACGAAGGCGTGGTTGGGGATGTCGTGCTTCGGCCCGGCCAACGGCACCACGCGTACGTCGATGTTGGGGTGGCGCGACAGTGAGATGAGCCGGTCCAACTGTCCGGCCATGACGAGCGGCGGCACGATGAGCCACCGCAGGACGGGTTCGGTGATCACGAACCTCAGTGCCTTGCTCGTGTCGTACAGCACCCCTTGCCGTTCGAGTCGTGCGCTCACGGTCTCCCGTACCGTGACCCCGCTCAGGTCCTCGTGCCGGGAGAGGATCGCTCGCATGTACTCCGGGGTCTGGAGCAGCCCAGGCACCAGTGCGGGCTGAAAGATTCGTAGAAGGCTCATCTGGGCTTCGACGGCCTGTAGTTGGCGCTGTGCCTTGTGGAGGCCGGCTCGCTGAATGAGGCGCCATGCCGTGGCCTCGGTGGCGACCGCACGGGCCGCTTCCATGTACTCGGCCTTGACGTCGTCTGAGACACCGATGGCGGTCAGGATGCGCTCGACGTCGTCAGCACTGGGGGCGAGCTTGCCGGTCTCGATCTTGCTGAGCTTGGAGGCGGACATGACGGCGCTGCGGGCCACTGCCTTAGCTTCCTTGCCGGACGACTGTCGCAGTACCCGCAGCGCTGCCCCAAGCTCTGAACGGTTCACTCGGCGTACTTGGCCCACCAGTCTTCGAACGGCTCGGCATGCGCGAGGGCGGTGTCCCGGTGAGCGACGAACTCCGGGGCCCCTTCGTCAGGCAGTACGTCGGCACCGAGGAACTTGCGGTCATCGCTGTAGCGCATGGGTGCGGCCGTCGTGGAGTCGAACAGCCAGAAGTCGCCGAGGTCCGGCGGCAGAGGGCTGGGTCGGTCGGTCACATCGAGGATGTAGAACTCCTCGCCAGCCGTTGCGTTGGTGACGTACCCCCACCCCAACTCGAAGCGCAGGTACGGAGTTAGAGGACGCGTCAGCAGATGCACGCGATACATGCGGCGTCCGGCCTCGGTGTGCGTGCGCACCTCTTCGAGCCAGTCGGCGTTGTAGTCAGCAGGCTTGTCCTGGCCATCGAGGAAAGCGCGGTACGCGTCCACGCTGCCCGAGGCGCTGTAGTCGTCCAGGGCCTCAAACCGGAACGCCTCGCGCTGGAAGGTTTCGAACAGGTCGCCGAGCGTCCTAGACGCCGAGTTGGTCACCGAATGCCTTCCGGATCAGGTCCATGGGGATCTCGACGAGGGTCTCGTTCGCCGGGATGTTCAGCCCATGGTCTTTCGGGGTCTCGCCCTGCACCAGGATCGTCCCGCGATCTGTGCGGTAGATGGTCGGGCAGTCCCTCTTGTCGCACGTCGTCGCGAGCATGGTCACCTTCACGAGCGTTCCCCTTCCCGTGGCCGTTGGCTGTCTCGTCTGATCGTTCCGGCGCAGGCACTGCTGGGGCAAGGGGTTCGGGTTTCCGGAACGGGAAACGGCGTGGCGGTTTGAGCCGATCGTCGCTGGGCTCCCGATGAGGGAAGACCCCGACGTCGTGCGTCGCGCCCCCTCCACGACTTCAAGATCTCTGACGGGGTTCTCCGTGATGACCTTGCACGTCCCATCTTTGGATCAAGATGGAAGACCCTCACAGCCGATAGTGTGATCAGCGGCCACCTCGCCACGTCCATACAGGCTGATGTGCGCCAGCGGCGCTAAGAATGCCTTCATGGACGATCACGAGGCGCATACCGAAACAGGGGCAGACGACGCGTCACACAGCAGCTCGGGGTTGCCCTCGCTGGAACTCGTCCTGAATGAATTCCACCTAGACCGGAGGACGCTGCAAGATCGCGCAGCTCAGTTGGATGCACGTGGCGGGGTGCTAATCGGCTTCGCGGGAGTACTCGTGGGGCTGGTCACGCGCAGCAGCACGCCAGATGTGCCGCTTAGTTGCCTGCAACTCTGGGCCCTGATCCTGGCCGCCGCTGCTGCGGCATCTGCGGTGGTGGGGGCGTTGTGGAGGCAAGCCACGTCCAGCATGGAACCCTTCCGCCTTCGCGACTACATGATGTTTGATGACGGAGACGCTCGGCTTGCGATCCTCGACACCCGCATCCTCCTTCATCTGCAAGATCAGAAACGTGTGTACGCACGGTTCTGCGCTGTAGGCCTCGCGTCGATGCTGCTCATGGCAGCGCTAGTCCTGCTGTGTCTGGATGCGTGGACAGAGTAGGCCGTCCTGCCTTGGTGGCATACTTCAGAAAGAGAACAGCGAGGAGGTCCCTGCGATGGTTCAGAAGCCCACGCCCCCTGCATCACCCCCTCCCTTCAGGCCGGACCCGCGCCTGGTCGACAACCTGGAGGGGGCCCAGAAGAAGCGCAGTGCCGACAAGGAGGCCGTGAAGCGAGCCCTTGCGAAGCGCAAGAAGGATCTCGTCAAGGGGTCCTAGCCAGGCTCGCTCGTCAACTTTTCGGGTGTCGCAAAAAATCGCGGTCGAGGTCGGGTCGGGTCGGGGGCGGTTCGTTAACCGGCACCCCCTCCCCCCTCATTCTTGATTTAACGGTTCACGCGAATTGATAAGGGCACGAGGGGCATGGCTCGATCGATTAACAAAACTCACCTTTAACCTCGAACAAATCAAAACTCTTTTTTCTTTAATTGTTTTTCAATTTGATAATTGAATTTGATTATTGATTTAACACTGAAGAACGTACGAAGAGGCATACGTACGAGTGGGTGGATGGGGTGGGAAGGGGGGAGGGGGATTGACCCCACCACCCCCTGCCCACCCCCACGGGGCGCCGGGGGTTGGGCGCCCTTCAGTTTTCCCGGTCCCGGGCAACGCGTCTCGACTGTTCCGCATGAGCCTGAGCCTTGATGGCTCGGCCCCTAGCCTTCCGCAGCAACCGCTCGGCTTCGTCCAGTTCCTCCCGCCGCTGGGCCAGTTCGCCCCGAAGTCTCTCCAAGTCGGGGTGGGGCTTTGCCCTCTGCCCGGTGTACGCCGCCCGGTACTGCGCCTCGGCGTCCTCTTCTTCGGCGGCCCGCGCGGCGAGTCCGGCATTTGCCCAAGCCTTCGATTTGGCCTCGTAAGCGGCCTCCGCCTCCGCCTCGATCTTCTGGGCCTCGGCAATGCGGGGTGCATGCTCCGCGTAAGCGGCCTGCTCTACGGGGCTGATAGGCTCCGGTGTCCGGGGCCTCGTACGCATCCGCCACAATGCGCCGCCATTCACGCAGTACCAACCGGCGCGCACTTCACGGCATCCGTATTCGCTGGTCGGGAATCCGCAGTACCCGCACCCGCCGGCTGACGTCCGAACGGCCTTGTTCTCAGCCTGCTTTCGCATTAGTGCCCCCGAGTCAGATAGATGTCCTTGGCCCGCTTCACGGCCAGAATCACGTGCTCCAGGCGCTCTATGTCGAGATTGAGGACCGACTCCCTTAGCGTGCGGGCCTGGTTGGGGTGCGTATCGACGGCCAGGTCGTCGATCTCCAATACGTCCAGCAGTTCCTGAACCTTCAACTCCGTGGGGCTCGGGCTGGCGTTCATATCGTCGCGGTGGCTCATATCAGTCCCATCCTTTGCAGTCGCGCCCGGCTCTCGTAAAGCCGCACGTCATCCTCTGACTCTTCGGGGTTGCTCAGATGTCGCAGCTCATGGGGGACGACGTTCCAGCAGTCATCTTCGGTGAGGCTGGAATTGAGATCGATGACATTGGGCGACATCTTGGGACGGCACCTGCCCAGTAGCGGCTTTTCCGACCAGAAATCCACGAACTCGTCCTTCACGGCCGCCCCGATGTCACCCTCAGCCGAAAACCACTTGATGCGGATCTGGTCTCGGTCGAGACCCAATTCAGGGGCGTAGACCCCGATGGCGGCACGGGCGGCGTCGCGGACCGTCTGCGGCACGATCGATTCCCGGTCGTAGCTGTAACCGACTCCCACCACCTTTACGTAGTTGCCATACAGACGTTCCACTTCAGTGCGAAGTGCCTCGCGGCGGCACTCGTCGTCCAGTCGTGCCTTCGACTCCGCGAGGATGTCGCGGTAAAGGTTGTCCCGGATCCGCAGCAGATCGGCGCGAGTGGCATCCGCGCTCTTGATAGCGAGAACCCGGGTTCCGATACCCGCGCCGCGCATAACTGGGCTGACCTCATGGACATGCAGCCTGCGCAGTGTTCTGCGGTGATTAGACCCGTGCGGGGAGTTCCGGGATGCGGGCCCCGAGTCAAGGACATCGAACCCGTACGACCACTCGGTTCCGGGACCGTCATCGGTCAGCGCCTTGACGGTCTCGAACGCGTCTCGGCCAGCGGCTGTCTGCACAAAGAAGTGACCCTTAAGGATCACCTCGTTCCCGACCTCGTGAATGGTGCCCTTGCCAACCGGCATAGCGCCTTCCCAGCTCTTGTGGTTGTACGCCGAGATCGCTACCTTGGCGCCGTTTTCGAAGGCACCCCGAACAGTTACGTCGCCGTCCTTGTCGACCACGCCCAGGGTGGCGAACACGGCTTCAACCTCCCCCCGCGCCGCCGACTTTATCTCGATGCCAGTTGACCCGTTCTTGTACTCCATCACTTCACCCCCTCTTCCCTTCGTTGCTTCTCATCCATAACCAACAGTTGCGAAACCTGCCACTTGCCCTTGACCCTGCGCCCGCCGAGCTTGGACTCTGCGATGCGTCGTATGTAGGAGTCCGAGACGCCCATGATCTGGGCAGCCTCAGCCACACAGATCACATCGTCTCCGTTTCCCCTCTCCGGAAGTTCCGAAGTTGCGTTCGACCTCGATTCCCCTTGAGAACACGACGAGCATCGAGTTCCGTCCAGTTCGGCCAGCAATTCGAGCCCGGCCCTCCGCTCGAATTCACGGAGAAAGCCCTCCCCCCGGGTGAGACCAACCACGAGTACGCGGCGGATAGCAGCCGCCCTGAGCGTCCCGGGCGCCAGCAGAGGGCCCATCACAACCGACCACCGCCTTTGAACTGCGGGTCTCCATTGGAGCCCTTCATGCGGCGATAAGGGGACTCGCTGACCCGCGAGAATCCGGGGAGCGACCGAGCTTCGACCAGGCGGCCCGATGGCTCGTCTACGACAAGGGCGTACCCTTCGTCCGACCAGGCGATCACGGGAAACGTCGTGAAGCCGTTGTCATCCCTGAACTCGGCGTCGTAAGCAATGGGTGTCGGAATCATGATCGTCATCCTTTCTTGCGGACGCGGACATGTCCGCAAGGGCGGTACTTGTTTCCGTCGCCCAGGCGCATGCCTCTGAACTGGAAAAATAGATAGATCTCTTTACTCACGCGTAGGGCGCAACACGGGGTCGAATGCGGACGTCCGCATGTCCGCAAGATCGGTCAGCTCTGGGCGTCAAGATCCAGAACCCCGTCGGTATTGCTCAGGCGACGAGTCGAAACGGCGTGCTCGATGGCCTCGTCGAGGTAGTCCCGATCCCGCCCAGCATTCCGCCGGAACTCCGTGACCTTCAGGCGCCCTCCCTCCCTGATCACGGCTTTGACGAGTCGCTTAGAGACGCGCTGGACGTTGGCCTCGTGCTCCCCGTTCGCCTCAGCGCCCTTCCGATCCGCTGCTCGCCTGTGGTCGGCCTTCCTGGCCTGCTCCCGCTGACGCTCCCCGTGGGCGACGACCTCGTTGCGGACGGCACAGGACACCTTCCAGACCGACTCGGCCAGCTCCCAGTCCTCCTCTGAGATCTGCCGCCGACCGTCGAGCAGACACAGAAGGCCAGCGACCTTGATCCTCACCAGGTCGGCGTGCGCGTCGAGTGCATCGTCGCCGGGCAGTGGCGCCCCGCCCTCGCCGAAGCCGCGCGTCTTGGCCACAGCCTTGCAGCGCATTTCCTCCGTCACGCTCGGGGGGAGCGTGAGCGTTGACGGCTGCCGGAACGGTGACTGCCCGCCGATGGACGTGGTGTTTTCCAGCTTCCCCGGCCATTCGGTGAAGTCGGGGATCCATGGGTCCTCCGTCAGCGTCCAGAGGAACCGCTGCGGCCCGCCTAGTGAAGCCTCGGAGAGGAGGTGCAGCGCGGCATCGGGCTGGAAGCCGACGATCACGCCGAGCGAGTAGGTGTGACGGGGCACCAGCCGGGAACGGTCGGCGGTCGCGTTCGTCTGGCCGAGTGCTTCGCCCCCGAACGCACGTCGCAGCGTCTCGCCCAGGGTTGATCCCGACCGTTCGGCCAGCTTCGCCAGGGCGGCGCCCTCGTCCACGTAGAACAGGGCGTTGTGCCGAACCTGAACCTTCCTCTTCGGCCTGCCCTCCATACCCATGAACGCCTCGGCGATGCCCTCCCCGGAGCCGACCGGCACCGCGTCGAGGAAGTCGAGCCCGGCCGGCGGGCGAAGCAGCTCAGCCGATGCCGCCTGGGCGGCTGACTTGCCACCGCCGGACTCCCCGACCACCGCGACGTACAGGTTCAACGTCGCGAACCCACGATGCGTGGCGATCCGGGCGGTGTGGGGGGCCATGGCGGCCAAGCGCACCAGCGTCATCAGAAACACCGCGTCGGCGGGTGCGCAGCGCGCGTGAGCGGCGGTGCGGATGTGCCGGAACACCCCGCGCCTATCCCAGAAGTCCTCGGGTAGGCAGAGCTGCGGACGCCCGAATCGGTCCGCTTCGATGCGCCGCCTGATGGGCTCTGCCTGCTCCTCGCTGGCAGGCGGTGTAGG
Organism: Streptomyces sp. JLBG701; assembly: GCF_058544905.1. NCBI lineage: Bacteria > Bacillati > Actinomycetota > Actinomycetes > Kitasatosporales > Streptomycetaceae > Streptomyces > Streptomyces sp. JLBG701. The sequence continues at coordinate 9,687,976 of NZ_CM178588.1, read as the reverse complement.
ACGACGAAACGGCGACGGCGCCGGTTTGGTGGACAGTCGTATACTCATCGTGGGTTCGGGGCCGCTCTTCTCGTTGGGGGCGGCCTCGGTGTCGTTCTGGCTCATATGGCGTTGTCCGGGACTGTGCGGGTCCGGTGGCGTGGCCCGGATCTCCTCTCGTGATCTTGTCTTTGGGTCAACGGGTCGTGTCTGGGCGCTGCTTGCCCGCCGCCAATGCCGCCAACGCCTCGGCGAGCTCCTGCGCCTCTGCCCACGCTGAGGGTGGCGGCGTTCCGTGCGGGGCCTGCCGGTGCCATTCGCGCCGGGCGGCTCGCCATCGGGCGTGGGCGGCCAACACCGCCTCTCTGGTTGCCGGGGCGGCGCCGTCGAGCCACTGGCTGGGGTCGAACGTCGACAGTCGCCGGGGTTGGCGGCGGCTCGTCGTCACGCCGCCCCCGTCCGGTCACTGCGGTCGACGCGGCGGCTTTCGAGCCAAGCGGCGATGTCCTCAGCGGCGTACCGGACATGCTTTCCGAAGCGGCGGTACTTCGGCCCGGTCCCCGCGTAGTTCCACTCGTAGATCGTCTGTAGCGGCATACCCAGGAATTCGGCGAGTTCCTTCGGCGAGATCATTTTCTGCATTGCCACAGTCCTTCGCTTTCGCTTACCGGTTACTCCGGTTCGCCATTGACATCTCCGGTAGCCGCCGTACGGTAAACCGCATGAAGCGCCCGTATCGATTAGAAAAGGGCAACTCCCTGAGTGCGGTGGGTAGTTGACTCGTTGAAAGTGACGCATATCACGCGTTGCTAATTCTCTGATGTGTGGCTATTTAGCGTATTCGGATACCTGTCGCGCTTAACTACATACTCGCCACACAGTTAGCAGTGGGGAATGCAGTTAAGGATTGTGATGCGTTGAAGGAGCGGAAATACCCTCGGAGAGAGCGCCAGACACGGGCACGACATCCTCCGGCCGTCCGTCGTGTCACACTTGGAAAGCCACACCGTGCCCGCGCGAGAGGGGCGCAGCGCAATGACCAGAGCAGTGCAGATAGCCGACCGGTGGCACCGCCGGACCTCGACCGCCGACGGTGCCAAGGAATGCAAGTGCGGTTCGAGGGATTACCCGTACCCGTCCGCCGACCATGGGACGGAACTCCGCTGGGCGGTCCGCTGGAGGGACCCTCAGGGAAAGCAGCGGAAGAAGCTTTTCAAGCGGAAGCCTGACGCCCACGGGTACGCGGCGGAACTCAAATCTTCGATGGACAAAGGGACTTACATCAACCCGACCACAACTCGCACTACCTTCCGGGAAGTCGCCGCCAAATGGCAGACGGCGAGCGGAATACAGCACCGACCTTCAACGCTCGCGAACACCGACCGCGCCCTGAAGCTGCACATCCTTCCGGCGTTCGGCGACCGGGAAATCGGGGCCATCCGCAAGCCGGACATACAGGCGTGGGTGACCGACCGGGCCGCCGTCCTCGCCCCTTCCACACTGGAAGTCGTGTACGGAACGCTGCGAGCCGTGTTCGCCTGGGCCGTCGGTGAGTACATACCGCTGTCCCCCTGCGACTCCAGAGGCCGCGCGGACCGTGTCCGGCTGCCGACGGTACCGGCGAAGGAGATCGTTCCCCTGTCGGTCGCCCAGGTGGCCGCGCTGGCCGATGCCGCACCCGATCGGTACCGGGCTGCGATCCTGCTGACGGCGGCGTCGGGCTTGCGACAGGGTGAATTGTTCGGACTCGAACCGGGGCACGTCCGGGACGGGGAGATCGTCGTACGACAGCAGGTGTCCGTGATCGACGGGAAGGGCGTCCATATCGCTCCTGTGAAGTCGTCCAGTAGCCGCAGGGTGGTACCGGTGCCGGTGGCCGTCACGGACGCCCTGAGCGCCCACCTGAAGGGGTTCCCGGCACGTTCTCAGGTCATGGCCGACACGACCGACGGCAACCGGCGGGAGCGCCGGGTACGGCTGGTGTTCACGACGGCTTCGGGTGAGCCGGTGCAGCGGTCGCCGTGGGCGAGGACATGGCGGAAGATGGTGGGCGATGCGAACAAGATCCTTGCCGATCAGGGCACAGAGCAGATTCCGGCAGGGACCACGCTGCATACGCTCCGCCACACGTACGCCTCACTGCTGATCAAGCACGGTGAGTCCGTCAAGGTCGTCCAGAAGCGGCTTGGCCACGCGTCGGCGGCCGTCACGCTGGACGTGTACGGGCATCTGTGGCCCGACTCGGACGAGTCGACCAGGGCGGCCGTTGAGCAGGGACTGAGCGGTCTCCTCAGGGACGGCACTCGACAAGATCAGGGCACGGATGAGGGCACTCCCCAAGCGGAATCCACCGGAATGGACAACAAGCAATGAGAACGAATTGTCCGGTCACCCTCAGTAGTAGTGGGAGGTGAAAACCCATGGATCTGCCGGTGATGCCGCCCGTGAAACCCATGCTCGCCAAGTCGGTGGCGAAGATCCCGCCGGACATGCAGTACGAGGCGAAGTGGGACGGGTTCCGGGCGATCGTGTTCCGCGACGGCGACCAGGTCGAGCTGGGCAGCCGTACGGGCAAGACGCTGACCAGGTACTTTCCCGAGCTGGTGACGGCGTTGAAGGAGCGGCTGCCGGCGCGCTGCGTGCTGGACGGCGAGATCGTGATCGCGCGCGAGGGGCGGCTGGACTTCGACGCGCTCACCGAGCGCATCCACCCGGCCGACTCCCGGGTTCGCCTGCTCGCCGAGACGACCCCGGCGTCCTTCGTGGCCTTCGACCTGCTGGCGCTGGCCGACGAGTCGCTCCTCGACGTCCCGCTGAGCGACCGCCGGGCGCTTCTCACCAGGGCGCTGGAGGGTGTCACGGCCCCGGTGCACGTGGCGCCGGCGACGACCGACATCGAGGTGGCGCGGCGGTGGTTCGAGCAGTACGAGGGGGCGGGCCTCGATGGCGTCATCGCCAAGCCGCTCACCCTGCGCTACCGCCAGGATGAGCGCGCCATGTTCAAGATCAAGCACGAGCGCACGGCGGACGTCGTCGTCGCGGGCTACCGCTTCCACAAGAGCGGCCCGATCGTCGGCTCACTGCTGCTCGGCCTCTACGACGACCACGGCACCCTCCAGCACGTGGGCGTCTCCGCCGCCTTCCCGATGAAGCGACGCGCCGAGCTGGTCGAGGAGTTGGAGCCGCTGCGCCTGGACGACGCGGCGGGGCATCCCTGGGCGGCCTGGGCGGAGGAAGCGGCGCACGAGAGCGCACGGCTGCCCGGCGCACCCAGCCGCTGGTCCGGCAAGAAGGACCTGTCCTGGGTGCCGCTGCGCCCGGAGCGGGTGGCCGAGGTGGCGTACGACCACATGGAGAACGGCGTGCGCTTCCGCCACACGGCCCGCTTCCGCCGCTGGCGCCCGGACCGCACCGCCGAGAGCTGCACCTACGCACAGCTGGACGAGCCGGTCAGCTACGACCTGACGGAGATCCTCGGGCCGCGGTGATCCGAGAGACGTAGTGAACCGATCAATGTAGTGCACGCACACAAACACAACCCAGCGGGTATGGCCACCAATGAACTTATAAGCGCACAATCGGAGACACGGACTGGGTGGCAAACGGTGGGCATGGGACTACAGGCGCACGCACGGCGCACCGCTACGACGGCGGCGCTGCTGGTCGCCGCCCTGACGGCCTCCCTGGCCGCGGGGTGTACGACATCCAACGGCCCGGCGGACGACGGGCGCGGCCAGAGCGACGTGCCGACACAGGGGCAGCCGGAGGAGACCGAGCCCGGGCAGAGCCCGCTGGCCGGCGGTTCGGTGCTCGCCGTGAAGATCGACAACGTGCGCGCGGCCCGGCCGCAGACGGGCATCGACTCCGCGGATGTCGTGTACGCGGAGCAGGTGGAGGGCGGGCTCAGCCGTCTGATGGCGGTCTTCGCGACCAAGCTCCCGGAGGTCATCGGGCCGGTGCGCAGCGCGCGCGAGTCCGACCTTGAGCTGCTGCGCCAGTTCGACCGGCCCACGCTCGCCTTCTCCGGGGCCCAGCACAAGCTGCTGCCGCTGATCGCCAAGGCGCCCCTGGTGGCGGAGCCGCCCGGCAAGGTGTCCGGCGCCTACTACCGGGGCACCCCCAAGCCCGCGCCGCACAATCTCTATCTGCGCCCCAACCGGCTGATGTCCTCCACGCCGGGCTCGGACGCGCTGACCACCGGCTTCCACTACGGCACGGCGCCCACCGGCGGGACGTCGCAGTCCTCGATCACCGTGCGCTATCCGGCGGCCAGCTTCACGTTCACCTGGTCGTCGAGCCGGGACCGCTGGCTGGTCTCGATGGACGGGACGCCGACCGTGACCACCGACGGGAAGCGGGTCGTCGCCTCGACGGTCGTCGTGCAGTACGTGAAGATCCGCAAGTCCGCCTACCACGACGTCCTCGGCAACAACTCGCCGTACACCGAGACCGTGGGCTCCGGTACGGCCAAGGTGCTGCGCGACGGGAAGGTCTTCGGCGTCGACTGGAAGCGTGACGAGGCGACGGACGGGACCGAGTTCACCAAGAGCGGCAAGCCGGTGAACTTCGCGAAGGGCCAGGTGTGGGTCGTGTTCGCGAAGGCCTCTTGACGAGGCGGGGTCAGCGTTGGGTGACGAGGGGTTCCGCCGGGTTGCGGAGCCCCTCGGCCGCGTCCGCGACCCGGCGTATGAGGTCGAAGAAGACGCCCTGTTCCTCCACCGAGAGCGGGGCCAGGAACATCTGGTTCATCCGGGCCGTGCGCACCGTCAGCTTGCGGTGGGTGCGTACCCCGTCGTCCGTGAGGCGCAGCAGGAAACGGCGGCCGTCCTGGGTGTCACGGACCTTGTCGAGCAGCCCCCGGCGGCCGAGCCGGCTGATGACCTCGGCGATGGTCGAACGGTCGAGGCCCACCCGCTCCCCCACCGTCCGCTGGTCGAGACCCGGCTCGGCGACGAGCGCGTTGAGGACCGCGAACTGCGGCGAGGTGATCTCCTCGGAGACCATCGTGTTCCACAGCAGGTAGTGCGCCTGCTGGAGCCGCCGGGCGAGGTGCCCGGGGTGGGTGGTGAGGTCCACCGCGGCCATGTGCGCTCCTCAGCGTTGGTCCGGGATTTCATCGGTGTACTGAACAATATCGCACTGTCCACTCCGTGAACCTGGGGTCTTGACTGCTCAGGACTCGGGTGGCAGCGTGAGTGAAACCTCGCAGAAATACTCAGTGCCCTGATTAATTCGGGACGCTGAACCCTCGGAAGAGATGGGGCAGCACGGATGGACAAGGTGGTCGCCACGGCCCTTGAGGCGGTGGCTGATGTGCCGGACGGCGCGACGCTCGCGGTGGGCGGGTTCGGGCTCAGCGGTGTGCCGAACGTGCTGATCCAGGCTCTGTACGAGCGTGGCGTGGCCGGTCTGGGTGTGGTGTCCAACAACTGCGGGGCGATGGAGTCGGGCCTTGCGGTGCTGTTGTCGGCGGGCCGGATCACGCGGGTGACTGGCTCCTACATCGGGGGGAACAAGGAGTTCGCGCGGCAGTATCTGGGCGGTGAGCTGGAGGTGGAGATGATCCCGCAGGGCACTCTCGCGGAGCGGCTGCGGGCCGGCGGGGCCGGCATCCCCGCCTTCTACACGCCGGCCGGGGTGGGCACGCAGGTCGCCGAGGGCGGACTGCCGTGGCGCTACGACGGCTCCGGCGGCGTCGAGCTGGCGTCCCCGCCGAAGGAGGTGCGGGAGTTCGACGGCACCGAGTACGTGCTGGAGCACGGGATCCGCACCGACTTCGCGCTGGTGAGGGCCGCCAAGGGCGACCGGCACGGCAACCTGGTCTTCAACAAGTCCACGCGCAACTTCAACCCCCTCGCCGCGATGGCGGGCAAGGTGACCATCGCCGAGGTGGAGGAGCTGGTCGAGCCCGGCGAGATCGATCCGGACGCGGTGCATCTGCCCGGCATCTTCGTGCAGCGCGTGGTGGCGCTGACGCCCGAGCAGGCGACGGACAAGCGGATCGAGCAGCGGACGGTGAGCAGCTGATGGCCTGGACACGAGAAGAGATGGCCGCCCGCGCCGCGCGCGAACTTGAGGACGGCCAGTACGTCAATCTCGGCATCGGCCTGCCGACGCTGATCCCCAACTACCTCCCGGACGACGTCGAGGTGGTCCTGGAGTCGGAGAACGGCATCCTGGGCACCGGCCCCTACCCCACCGAGGAGCAGGTCGACCCCGATCTGATCAACGCGGGCAAGGAGACGGTCACGGTCCTGCCGGGGGCCTCCTTCTTCGACTCGTCGCTGTCGTTCGGGATGATCCGCGGCGGGCACATCGACGTCGCCGTGCTCGGTGCGATGCAGGTCTCCGCGGGCGGCGACCTGGCGAACTGGGCCATCCCCGGCAAGATGATCACGGGGATCGGTGGGGCGATGGACCTGGTCCACGGCGCCCGCACGGTCATCGTCGTCATGACGCACACCGCGAAGGACGGCTCGGCGAAGATCCTTGAGGAGTGCGCGCTGCCGCTGACCGGCAAGGCGTGCGTGAACCGGATCATCACCGACCTCGGCGTCCTCGACGTGACGGACGACGGGCTGCTCCTCGTGGAGACCGCGCCCGGTGTGACCGTCGAGGAGATCACCGCCAAGACCGATGCCAAGCTGACCGTCGCGGAGGACCTGAAATGAGGAACGTCTACATCGTCGACGCGGTCCGCGCCCCGGTCGCCAAGTACAACGGCGCCCTCGCGTCCGTACGGCCCGACGACCTGGCCGCGCACGCCATCCGTGAACTCCTCGCCCGTACGCCCGACTTGGACCCGGCGACCATCGGCGACGTCTACTTCGGCAACGCGAACGGCGCCGGCGAGGAGAACCGCGACGTCGCCCGCATGGCCGCGCTGCTGGCCGGGCTGCCCACCTCCGTGCCCGGCGTCACCGTCAACCGGCTGTGCGCCTCCGGTCTCGAAGCCGTCATCCAGGGCTACCGGGCCATCGCCCTTGGGGACGCGCAGATCGTCGTGGCCGGCGGTGTCGAGTCGATGACCCGCGCGCCGTACGTGCTGCCCAAGTCGGACAAGCCCTTCCCGGCCGGGCACGCCGAGCTGTACTCGACCACGCTGGGCTGGCGGATGGTCAACCCGAGGATGGACCCGCAGTGGACCATTCCGCTGGGCGAGTCGGCCGAACTCATCGCCGACAAGCACAAGATCACGCGTGAGCAGCAGGACGAGTTCGCGCTCGCTTCCCATCAGAAGGCCGCCGAGGCGCAGGCGGAGGGCCTGTTCGACGCGGAGATCGCCCCGGTGTCGATTCCGCAGCGGAAGGGCGACCCGGTCGTCTTCGCCGCCGACGAGGGTGTCCGCGCGGACGCCTCGCTGGCGACCATGGCGAAGCTCAAGCCGTCGTTCCGCAAGGAGAACGGGACGGTCACCGCGGGCAACGCGTCGACGTTGAACGACGGTGCGGCCGCGCTGCTGCTGGTCGACGAGGAGGGTCTTGAGGCCATCGGCCGCGAGCCCCTCGCCCGGATCTCCGCGTCCGGTGTCTCCGCGATCGAGCCGCACTACTTCGGGCTCGGGCCTGTCGAGGCGGTCAACCGGGCGCTGGACAAGGCTGGTCGGACCTTCGCTGACCTCGACGTCCTCGAACTCAACGAGGCGTTCGCTGCCCAGGTGCTCGGTTGTGTCGCCGAATGGCCCGAGTTCGACCCGGCGATCCTCAATCCGCAGGGTGGTGCGATCGCTCTCGGGCATCCGCTGGGCGCGTCCGGTGCGCGGCTGGCCGGGACCGTCGCCCACCAACTTGCCCGCAAGGGCAGCGGAGTTGGTGTCGCCACCCTTTGCATCGGCGTGGGGCAGGGGCTCGCCCTCGTCCTCGAACGTTAAGCACTTCGCGATGGGCCGTCGGTTGTCTGCGGCGCCGTCGTGGCTGGTCGCGCAGTTCCCCGCGCCCCTTACGGCGCTGTCGCACCCGGAAGGCTACGAAACCCCATGACTCTCACCCAACACGACATCGATCAGGAAATCGCCGTCGAGCATGCCTCGTACGAGAAGCGGGTCGCCGATGGGGCGCCCGTCGAGCATCACCCTCGGCGCGACTACGCCCCGTACCGTTCCTCCGTGCTGCGGCATCCCCAGCAGCCGCCGATCACCATCGACGTGACCAAGGACCCGGAGCTGGTGGAGCTGTCCTCGCCCGCGTTCGGGGAGCGGGACATCACCGAGATCGACAACGACCTCACCCGGCAGCACAACGGTGAGCCGATCGGTGAGCGGATCACGGTCTCCGGGCGGCTTCTCGACCGGGACGGGCGTCCGGTGCGCGGGCAGCTCGTGGAGATCTGGCAGGCGAACTCGGCCGGCCGGTACGCGCACCAGCGCGAGCAGCACGACGCCCCGCTGGACCCGAACTTCACCGGCGTCGGCCGCACGCTCACCGACGACTACGGCTTCTACCGCTTCACCACCATCCAGCCGGGCCCCTACCCGTGGCGCAACCACGTCAACGCCTGGCGGCCGGCGCACATCCACTTCTCGATGTTCGGCTCGGCGTTCACACAGCGGCTCGTGACGCAGATGTACTTCCCGAACGACCCGCTCTTCCCCTACGACCCGATCCTCCAGTCGGTGACGGACGACGCGGCGCGGCAGCGGCTGGTCGCGACGTACGACCACAGCCTGTCGGTGCCGGAGTTCTCGCTCGGCTACCACTGGGACATCGTGCTGGACGGCCCGAACGCCACCTGGATCGAAGAAGGACGCTGACCCGACATGACGAAGATCGACACGAGCAACCCGGACAGCGTGCTCCCCACCCCGTCGCACACGGTCGGCCCCTTCTACGGGTACGCGCTGCCGTTCCCCGGCGGCGGTGACATCGCGCCCGTCGGCCACCCGGACACGATCACCCTCCAGGGCTACGTCTACGACGGCGAGGGCAAGCCGCTGCCGGACGCCTTCGTGGAGCTGTGGGGGCCGGACTCGGACGGCAACCTGTCGACGACCGACGGCTCGATCCGCCGCGACCCGTCGACCGGCGGCTATCTGGGCCGCAACGGCGTGGAGTTCACCGGCTGGGGCCGTATCCAGACGGACGCCAACGGCCACTGGTACGCGCGGACGCTGCGGCCCGGCGCGCGCGGGCAGAGCGCCCCGTACATCAGCGTGTGCGTCTTCGCGCGCGGTCTGCTGGTGCACCTGTTCACCCGGATCTACCTGCCGGGCGACGCGGCGGCGCTGGCCGCCGACCCCCTGCTGGCGCAGTTGGACGGGGACAGGCGCGACACGCTGATCGCCACGGACGGGGGCCACGGCACATACCGTTTCGACATCCGCCTTCAGGGCGAAGGCGAAACGGTCTTCCTGGAGTTCCAGTGACAGCTGACGAGTCCGACGCCGGTCTGCTCGCCCCCGGGTGGGCCGGCTCCCCGGCCGCCGCGGCCACCAGTGACACCGCTTATCTACGGGCCCTGCTCGACGCCGAAGCCGCGCTCACCCGCGCCCAGGCCGCGCTGGGGCTCGCTCCGGCCGAGGCGGCTTCGGCGGTGACCGAGGCGGCGGGCGGCGGGGACTTCGACGTGCGGTCGATCGCGGAACGCGCCCGCGCGGGCGGGAACCCGGTGATCCCGCTGGTCGCGGATCTGACGCGGGCGGTGGGCGAGGAGTACGGCCCGTATGTCCACCGGGGTGCGACCAGCCAGGACATCATGGACACGGCGACGATGCTGGTCGCCGTGCGCACCCTGGACCTCGTCCTCGCCGACCTCGCCCGCACGGAGCGGGCGCTGGCCCGGCTGGCCGCCGACCACCGTGACACCGCGATGCCGGGCCGGACGCTCACCCAGCACGCCGTACCGACGACGTTCGGTCTCAAGGCGGCCGGGTGGCGTTCGCTGGTGCTCGACGCACGGGACCGCGTGACGGCCGTACGGGACTCTCTGCCCGCCCAACTCGGCGGCGCCGCCGGGACGTTGGCGGCCTTCACCGCGTACGGCGCCGCCGAGGCGGACGCCGTCCCGGCCGCCTACGCCCGTGAACTCGGCCTCCGGGCTCCCCTGTTGCCCTGGCACACCTTGCGCACCCCGATCGCCGACCTCGCCGGCTGCCTCGCCCTCGCAGCGGGCGCGCTGGGCAAGATCGCCACGGATGTGCTGACGCTCGCCCGCACCGAGATCGCCGAGGTCGCGGAGGGCAGCGGCGGCGGTTCGTCGGCCATGCCGCACAAGGCCAATCCCGTACGGTCCACCCTGATCGCGGCCGCGGCCCGGCGGGCGCCGCAGCTGGCGGCCACGCTGTACGGGGCCTTGGTCGCGGAGGATGAGCGTCCGGCCGGGGCCTGGCACGCCGAGTGGGAGCCGTTGCGGGAGCTGCTCCGGCTGGTCGGCGGTGCCGCGCGCGATGCCGCCGAGCTGTCCGAGGGGCTCCGGGTCCATCCGGACGTCATGCGCGAACACCTCGGTCTCACCCACGGGTTGATCGTCTCCGAGCGGCTGTCCGCCGAGCTGGCCCCGCTGCTGGGCCGCGCCCGCGCCAAGTCCCTGCTCACCGAGCTCGCGAAGCGCACCTACTCCGAAATCCGCCCGCTGGCCGAACTCCTCGCCGAGGAGCCGGAGTTGAAGGACGTCGACCTCGACGCACTGACCGACCCCGCCCGTTACACCGGCTCCGCCGGACCCCTCACCGACCGTGCCCTGGAGCGACGTTGACCGAGAAACTCCTCAACCACCGTGCCGAGGGGCCCACTTCCGCTCCCCCGCTGCTGCTCGGGCCTTCGCTGGGCACGTCGTACGCCCTGTGGGACAAGGTCGCGCCCGAGCTGTCCATCACCCACCGTGTGGTCCGCTGGGACCTGCCGGGGCACGGCGGTTCGGCCGCCGACCTGATCGGGGCTGGGGCGACGGTGGGCGATCTGGCCGATCTGGTGCTGGCGCTCGCCGAGTCGCTCGGCATCGAGCGGTTCGCGTACGCGGGGGTGTCGCTGGGCGGTGCCGTGGGTCTGCACCTGGCTGTGCACCACCCGGAGCGGATTTCGTCACTGGCCGTGATCTGTTCGTCGGCGCACTTCAACGGCTCGAAGCCGTGGGAGGAGCGGGCCGCGCTGGTGCGGAGGGAGGGGCTGGCCGGGCTCGCGGAGAGCGCGAACGCCCGTTGGTTCACGCCCGGGTTCACCGTCCCGGAGCTCGTCCAGGACCATCGGGACGCCGACCCCGACGCGTACGCCGCCTGCTGTGACGCGCTGGCCGCCTTCGACATCCGGGACCGGCTCCCCGAGATCGCCGCGCGCACCCTGCTGGTCGCCGGCCGCCAGGATCCGGCGACGCCGCCCGCGCATCTGCGGGAGATCGCGGACGCCGTGCCGGGCGCCGCGCTCGTGGAGCTCCCCGGGGCCTCGCACCTGGCGCCCGCGCAGTGCCCGGAGGCCGTCCTCACGGCGCTGCGGGCCCACCTCGGCGGTGGCGCCAAGCGGGGCATGAAGGTGCGGCGCGAGGTGCTCGGCGACGCACACGTCGACCGGGCGCAGGCCCGGCAGACGCCGTTCACCGCGCGCTTCCAGGACTTCATCTCGCGCTACGCCTGGGGCGAGATCTGGACCGACCCGACGCTCACCCGCCGCGAGCGCAGCATGATCACACTCACGGCGCTGGTCGCACACGGCCACTACGACGAACTCGCGATGCACATCCGGGCGGCCCGCCGCAACGGGCTCACACCCGACGAGATCGGCGCGGTGCTGCTCCAGACGGCCGTGTACTGCGGTGTCCCGGCGGCGAACTCGGCGTTCGCGACGGCCCAGCGGGTCCTGGCGGAGGAAGCGGCGGAGGGCGACACCGCAGGGTGACCCTGCTGGTAGTAGCTTCGGCAGCACCTCTCTCATGCCTCCGCCCCTCGGCACCCCGTGCCTAGGGTGGAGGCATGTCCACCATCCTGATCACCGGCGCCACGTCCGGCCTCGGCCGCTACGTCGCCTTCGAACTGGTCCGCTCCGGCCACGTCGTCCTCGCCCACGGCCGCGACCGCGACCGCACGGCCCACCTCGTCGAGGAGCTGCGGGCCGAGGGCGAAGCGGCGGGCTTCGTCGCCGACCTGGCCTCGCTCGCGCAGGTCCGCGAGCTGGGCGCCCAGGTCGCCGAGGCCCACCCCGAACTCGACGTGCTGGTCAACAACGCCGGCGTGGGCGCCGGTTCCCCCGGCTCGGGCCGGGAGGTGAGCGCCGACGGTCACGAACTGCGGTTGGCGGTCAACTACTTGGCGCCAGTCGCGCTGACCCGCGTACTACTGCCGGTGCTGCGGGCGAACACACCGGCGCGAATCGTCAACGTGGGGTCGGCCGGCCAGGAGCCCGTCGACTTCGACGACCCGGAGTTCACCAGGGGCTACGGCGGCTTCCCCGCGTACTGTCGCGCCAAGTTCGCGCTCGCAGCCCATACCTTCACTCTCGCCGAGGAGTTGGCGGGCACCGGGGTCGCGGTGAACGTGCTGCATCCGGCGACGTTCATGGACACGGCGATGGTGCGCGAGGGAGGGGTCGCCGCCTGGTCCACGGTCGCGGACGGCGCGCCGGGGGTGATCGCCCTGGCCACTCAAGAAGTGGGCACGGGCGGGTACTTCGACGGTACGCGGCGAGCACGGGCGCACGAGGCAACGTACGACAGCGAGGTACGCAAGCGCCTGGCAGCGGTAACCGACCAACTCCTCGCGCTCTGACCAACCAAGGGGCGCGGGGAACTGCGCGACCAGCCACCCACGACCCGCAGCCGCCATACCACCTTCCCGACCGAGTCCTTCAGCGCAACCCCCGCCCCGTCTCCAGCACCTCCCGAACCTGCGCCACCAACCCATCCGCACCACACGAACGAGCAAGCGCCAACCCCCGGTTGAGCTCGGCCACCGACCGCGCGGCAACCCCGTACTCCACACGCGCCGCCGCATGTTCGTACTGGCAGGGCGAGGCCTCCAGATACGCCACAGCCTGCGCGGCCAACCGCACCGCCCGCTGACCGGTCTCCAACGCGGCAGCGCACCGCAAGGCCTCGCCGATGGCCGTGTCCGTGCCGAAGCGCTCGGCCTGGCGCCGGGCGTCGGAGGCGAGCTGGGCGGCCCGGGCGGGGTCCTCCGTGGCGAGGGCCCGTGCCAGGTCCACGGTCCAGGAGGCCAGCAGCGGGTTGTGGCCGCCGGCGACGGCCGAGGCCTTCTCCGCGGCCTCCAGTTCGTTGACGCCGTCCTTGGTGCGGCCGACGGCGAGCAGCAGACGGCCGCGCACCGAGCGGATGTCGGGCAGCATGATGGCGGACGGGTAGGGCGGTGCGAAGCCGTACTGTTCGGCGACTGCCCAGGCCTCGTCGACGTGGCCGCGGGCCAGCAGTGTGTCGACGAGGCCACACGTCGCCGACCAGTACACGGGCAGGCCACGGCCGACCCGCTCGGCCAGGCCCAGGGCTTCGCGCAGAGTGGTCTCCGCGTCCCTCAGGCGGCCCTGCCTGCGATAGGCGAAGCCGAGGAAGTTGCTCGCGAGGGCGAGGTGGTTGCCGCTCCAGCCGGCGGAGGTGTAGGCACGCTGGGCCTCGGCGAACAGGCTCTCGGCGCGGTCGAGACGGTCGGCGTACGCATAGGAACCGCCGAGCATCATCAGCGGTTCGAAGCCCCACTCGGTGTCGGTCCAGCCGAGTCCGGGCGTCAGGCGGCCGTTGACGAGGGCACGGTCGCACAGCTCGACGACCTCCTCGGCGTTGCCACCGTGCGTCATGATGTCGAAGGCGCGCAGGATGAGCAGGGCGCGCTCGGAGTTGTCGCGGCCGGTGCAGGTTCCGGCGAGTTCGGCGAGCCGCTCGGAGCGCCCCGGTGAGACCTCCCCGCCGACGTAGATGCCCTCCCACATGTACTGGACGGCCCGGAGGCGCAATTGCGCCGGTCCCGCTTCGTGCCGGGCGGCCTCCGCCTCGACCGTGCGGACTGCCTCCTCCAGCTGGTCGTTGTGGAGCAGTGCCTGCGAGAGGCGGTACACGGCGTCCACCCGGGCCGGGCCCTCCAGGCCGGGCATGCTCAGCGCGGTCTGGAGGTGGCCGATGGTGGTGGCGGGCGCGGTCAGGAGCGTGGCGCAGCCCAGTTCGAAGAGCACGCGCGCGTGGACCTCGGGCCGGGGCGGCTCCACCAGGGCGCGCTCCAGGCAGCGGCGGGCCGCGTCGGGGGCGCCGACGGCGAGATGGTCACGGGCGGCTTCGCGGAGCTGCTCGACGAGTTCCTCGTCGTCGTCCGGGTGGACCTGGAGGAGGTGGCGGGAGGCCGCGGCGGCGCCGAGTCCGGAGTCCGTGACGACCTGTGCGGCGATGCCGTGCATGGCGGTGCACAGGGCCTCGGGGATGGAGTTGTAGACGGCACTCGCGATCAGCGGGTGGACGAACTCCAGATCACCGGGGGCGGCGGGGCCGGCCGCCCGGTCGGGTTCGGTGAGGATACGGGCGTTGCGCAGGAGTTCGGCGCAGCGTGCCGCGTCGTCGTACCCCATGGAGGCCAGCCTGGCGACGAGGCGGACGGTGATGCCGGTGCCGAGGATCGCGGCCGCCCAGGCGAACCGGGTGGCCTCGACGCCGAGGCCTTCCAGACGGGCGACGAGGCCGCCGCCGCGGGCCGAGCGGTTCAGGGCGCGCAGTTCGCCGGCCGAGGACTCGTTCGGATCCATCTCGCTGTCCTGGACCTTGGCGAGGAGTTCGACGGTCTCGTAGGGGTTGCCGCCGGTGACCGCCCACACCTCGCGGCAGAACGGGGCGTCCGCGTGCGGGCCGAGCGTGGCGCGGGTGAGGCCGGCGGTGGCCTCCGGGGTCAGGGCGCTCAGGTTGTTCACGGGGATGCCCGCGGTGGCGACCTCGTCGAGGAGGCGGGCGCTCTCGCCGGTGATGTCGCCGGGGCGGCGGGCGAGCACGATCAGGACGGACAGGTCGTCGAGGCGCTCGGCGAAGGCGGCGAGCCAGCGCAGGGTCTCCTGGTCGGCCCAGTGGGCGTCGTCGATGACGAGCACGAGCGGCCAGTCCCGCTTGGCGAGCCGACACACCGCGGCGACGAGGCCGTCGTAGACGCCCTGCGGGTCGGCCTGGCGCTCAACGGGGTCCGCGATGCCGAGGGCGGGGCCGGCGATGTCGTACCAGTCGCCGAGGTATTCGCGGGCTTCCTCGGGCATCAGGGAGACGAGCGCGGGCTGAAGTAACTGCCGGATCACGTTGAAGGGGACGGACTTGAGGGTCTCGCCGCCGCGGGCCGACCACACGGTGCAGCCGGACCGCTCGGCGATGCGGCGGGTTTCGGACAGCAGCGCGGTCTTGCCGAGTCCCGCTTCGCCCCGGAACACCAGCAGGCTGCCCGAGGAGGAGCGGTCGGCGCGTAGGTTCTCGACCGCTCGTACGACGCCGGCGAGTTCCGCCTCGCGCTCCCAGAGGGGTGCCGAGGAGGCCTCCTGGGGCTCTTCCTCCGTCATCCCGCTACCTCCCCAAGTCGCCCGAACGACGTACAGATATCGAGCGTAGCCGTGCGACTACCGCGTTGGAGGCCGGTCCGGGCAGCTATTGCCGTCACGGGTGACTTCGGACACGGCAGGACGACGCGGAAGGCCCGTGACCAGGCTCTGTGAAGGTAACCGACAGTCAACAGCCGCCGCGAAAGGGAGGATTGTCCGCTATCGATGGATCATTTGGGGCGGCCCGAGGCCTCCGTGGAAGTCGGTCCGGATCCTCTCATCCCGCTTTCACCGACACCTCATACGGTGGGGGCATGACGCAGGTGACTCCTCCCGGGTGGTACCCCGACCCAGGGCAGACAAGTGACGGTCCCGCCACCGAACGCTGGTGGGACGGCAGTACGTGGACGGACCAGACCCGCCTCGCCGGGTCGGCCGCCGAATGGGGTCCCCCGGGGCAGCCGGCCGGGGCCTACCCGGCGTATCCCGCCGCACCGCCGGGCGGTTCGCGGCGCGGTCTGCGCACGGGCATAGCCGTGGCGGCGGCCGTCGCGGTCCTCGCGAGCATAGGCGTGGGCGTGTTCGCGCTCACCGACAACGGCGGCTCCGGCAGCGACGACGCGGGCAACTCCCAGCAGGTCCCGGGTGGTCAGGGCGGCCAGGGCGGTCCCGGCGGCCAGGACGGTTCGACGGGCGGTCAGGGCGGTCCCGGCGGCGGTACGGGTGGCCAGGGCGGCACCGAGAGTCCCGCGCCTCAGGGGTCCGAGGCTCCGAAGATCGAGAGCGGCTCGGTGACCGACGCGGTCAGCGGGATCAGCATCCCGATCCCGGACGACTGGTACGGCCAGGAACTCAGCGTCGGCGCCTCGGTGACGTCCAACGACTCCTACAACTGCCCCGGCGAGACCTCCCAGACGTGCACCAAGGGCGGCGCGTACTCGGCGCCCGCGCTGGTGCTGGGCACGGCGGGCAGCACGGCCGAGGCGGTCGCGAAGGCAGACATCGCGCAGAACGCCGAGGAGTCCTACGGCGGCACCACCTACGGCAAGATCACCTCGCACAAGGTGCTGGCCTCCAAAGCGGTGACGGTGGCCGGACAGAAGGGCTATCTGGTCCGCTGGCAGGCGGTCACGAGCAAGGGCGCCGACGGCTATGTCGAGTCGCTCGCCTTCCCGTCGCCGGCCAGTTCCTCGCAGATCGTCGTCGTCCGCTTCGGTGTGGACGTCGGGGAGAAGCAGTCGGTGATCGACGAGATCACCGCGGGCATCAAGGTGTCGTCGGGCGGCGGCAGCGGCCAGGACGTCTGATCGGCCCCGGCACGCACCCATAGGTCGGCCGGGTGGGGCGCCTCTCCGCTCAAGAGGAACCCCACCCGGCCGGGGGGTGCGCGCCGCCCCCGTCCCCACGGTGCGGCGCGAACAGGTCACCGTCCAGTCATCCCGTGGACGGCGGCCTGAGTCTCAGGTGAGGCCCAGCGCCGGGAGCACGGCGGCCTCCAGGAAACGGACGAGGTAGTCCGGGTCGGCGTGCTCGCCCTCCAGGATGGGCCGCACGCGCATGACGCCGAACATCTGCGCGGGCACGTATTCCAGCGCCGGGTTGTCGGCGGCGATCTCGCCGCGCTCCACCCCGCGCCGCAGAATCTGCCGCAGCGCCTCGATCTCCGGCTTGACGAGCGCCTCATGCAGCGCCTGCCGGAGTTCCGCGTCCTGCATGACGGCGGGGCCCAGCGCCTGGAGCAGGTTGGTGTCCTTGCCCGACCACGCGCCCGCGAGCCGCGCGGCCGCGCGCAGGTCCCCCGCGAGCGAGCCGGTGTCGACGCCGGCGAAGCGGGCCTGGCCGGTGGCGCGCAGCGCGGCGGCCACGAACTGGGGTTTGGTCTTCCACTGCCGGTAGAGCGTGGACTTGCTGCACCGCGTGCTGCTGGCGACGCCCTCCATGGTGACGGAGTCGTAGCCGCAGTCGCGGATCTGGTCGAGCACGGCGTCGAAGAACTCCTGCTCACGCTCGGGCGTGATCTTGGAGCGGCGCGAGGCGGCGACCGTTTCCGGTCCGTCCGCGGCCTGCGACGTCATCGTCACTTCTCCTCACTCGGGTTGGAATGTCCGAAGGCCCGGGGGCCTTGTCTCCAGTGTGTCCTACGTCAATCGATACGCCACTGTACCGGTACTCGACCGTTTCGGTACAGTGGCGTATCGGTACACTCACGTATCGGAACGAATTCGTATCGATGAAGCGTACCGATGAGTCCCGGCCACGAAACGGGTCAGAGGCTCACCAGCACACGCACGAACGGCAGCAAAGGGGCCGGGCATGAAGGGCGACACCGAGCCTGGGGAAACGGAGGCCGACGCCGAAGGGCGGCCTCCGCTCGTCCGTGAGCTCCTGCTTGTCGTGGGGCTTTTCCTCGTCTACAAGTTCGGCCGGCAGCTGGCCACGGGCCACACCGGCGAGGCCTTCCGCAACGCGCACCACGTGTGGGACCTGGAACGAGCCGTCCATCTGCCCGGCGAGGGCGACGTGCAGTCCGTGCTCCTGCACGGCGACACCCTCATACACATCGCGAACACCTACTACGCGACCGTCCACTTCCCGGCCACCGCGGCCTTCCTGATCTGGCTCTACCTGCGGCGCCCGGCGCACTACGTCTGGGCCCGCAGGGTGCTGGCCGCGGTCACCGCCGCCGCCCTGGTGGTGCATCTCACGTTCCCGCTGGCGCCGCCGCGGATGCTCGCCGCCACGGGCCTGGTGGACACCGCCCGGGTGTACGGGCCGTCGGTGTACGGCCCGCCGCAGACCGACACCCTCTCCAACCAGTTCGCGGCGATGCCCTCGCTGCACTTCGGCTGGGCCCTGATGGTGGCGATCGGCCTGATCGTGGCGACCCGATCGCGCTGGCGCTGGCTGTGGCTGCTGCATCCGCTGCTGACGCTGCTGGTGATCGTGGGGACGGCGAACCACTACTGGCTCGACGCGATCGTGGCGGGGGCCATGCTCGGCCTCGCGCTCGCGGTGATCCACCTGCCGCACCGCACCGCGACCACGGCGGGACGCGGCCGGCGGACCCTCGTACCGGCCGAAGAGCCGGCCCTCGTGGGAGCGGGCCCATGAGCGCCACCCTCGTCGCCGTCGTCCTGTCCCTGTTCTCGGCCGTCGCCTACGCCGCCGCGGCCGTCGCCCAGGAGCGGCTGGCCTCCCGGAACTCCGGCACGGGCCTGCGGCAACTCCTGGGCCGGGGCGCCTGGTGGTCCTCGGTCGGGCTCAACGCGTCGGGCGCGGTGCTGCATGTCGTGGCCCTCAGGTACGGCCCGCTGACCGTGGTGCAGCCGCTCGGTGCGCTCACGCTGGTCGCCGCGGTGCCGATGGGCGCGCGGGTGGCCGGGCGGAAGGTCAGCGCGGTCGAGTGGCGCGGTACGGCGTTCACCCTCGTCGGCCTGGCCGCGCTGCTGGTGGCGGCGTCCGGGCCCGAGCCCGACCAGGTGCTCAGTGTTCCCGAGGCGCTGTCTGTCGCGGGCGTGACGGCGGTGCTGATCGGCGGGCTGGCCCGGCCTGGTGGTCGGCCGGGGCTGCGGCACGCCGCCGCGTCCGGGTTCGCCTCGGGCGTCGGGTCCGCGCTCACCCAGACCGTGACGGTCGCCGCGACGGACCGCTCGGGCCCGCTGCTCAGCTGGCAGGTGGTCGGGATCGCGCTGCTCGTCGCGTTCTTCGCGGTCGGCGGACTGCTGCTGTCGCAGACCGCCTACCGGGGCGGCCTGGACGCCCCGCTCGCGATGGTGACCCTGGCGAATCCGGTGGCCGCCGCGCTGATCGGGCTCTGTCTGCTGGGCGAGCGGTTGCAGGGCGGCGCGCTGGGCGTGCTGATCGCGCTGGCGGGAGCGGGGCTCGCGGCCTGGGGGGTCGTACTCCTGACCCGGATGACGCCCGCCCCCGCGCCCGATCACGCCCTGGACCACGAGGACGACCATCCCGTGGCCGCGGTACTGGCGCTGCAGGCGGAATCGGCGTCGGTCGAACCGGCGTTGGTGCCCCGGCAGACCGAACCGGGGCACCTCACCGCGCTGTGACGAAGGTCAGCCGCTCACGATCGCCGGGTCGCTGACACCGGGGCGCCCGTTCTCGACGTGACCGGTGAACCGGCGCAGGAAGGTCGCGTCCGCGTCGGACGTCACGGTCAGGTCGTACCAGCGCCTGGTCGCGGCCAGGTCGACCGAGTGCCGCACCGTGGCACCGGGACGCACCTTGAAGGTCTGCGGACGGCCGCCGTAGCCACTGACCACCTTCAACTGCACTGTGCCGGAGCCCTTGTTGGTGAAGGTCAGCTCGACGCAGTCGCCGTGGTGCCGCGCGGTGACCTCGGGGCCGGCCTTCTTGTTCGGGCCCTTGAAGACGCGCAGGAAGCCGTTGGGGCCGTGCACGGTCAGGTCGTACGAGCCGCTGGAGTACGCCGAGTTCCAGGTGTCGGCGACGGTCTTGCCGGCCTCGGTGGTGTACGTCCAGGAGCCGTCCGTGCGGTTGCCGGAGGTGACCAGGAAGGCGGCGCCGGCCTTCGCCCCGGAGGCGAAGGTGAGGGTGAACTTTCCGGCCGCCGTGTCCGCCGAACCGTCCACGAACGGCGCGTACTTGAGGGGGCGGGCCAGGCGCAGGCCGCGCTCCTGCTTGGGCAGGACCGGGTTGGCGGGCGGGGTCGGCACGTAGTCGGGGTGGCGGACGTTGTCCGGGGGCTGGTAGCCGTCGGTGTCCGGGAGCGCGACCGGCTTGGTGTCCTTGCGGGAGAAGTCGAAGGCCGAGGTCAGGTCGCCGCAGACCGCACGCCGCCAGGGCGAGATGTTGGGCTCGTGCACGCCGAAGCGGTTCTCCATGAACCGGATGATCGAGGTGTGGTCGAGCGTCTCCGAGGTGACGAAACCGCCCTTGCTCCAGGGCGAGACGACCAGCATCGGCACCCGCTGGCCGAGGCCGTACGCGCCGGCGACATGGCTGCTGTCGCCGGTGAAGAGGTCGGGGCCCACGTCGACCGTGGACTTGCCCTGCGCGGCGGAGGCGGGCGGGAACGGCGGGACCAGGTGGTCGAAGAAGCCGTCGTTCTCGTCGTAGGTGATGAACAGGGCCGTCTTCGCCCACACGGCCGGGTCTGCGGTGAGCGCGTCGAGGACCTGGGCGACGTACCAGGCGCCGTAGTTCGCGGGCCAGTTCGGGTGCTCGGTGAAGGCCTCGGGGGCGACGATCCAGGAGATCTGCGGCAGCTTGCCGCCGTTCACGTCGGCCTTCAGCTGGTCGAAGAAGCCCTCGCCCTTGCGGGCGTCGGTGCCGGTGCGGGCCTTGTCGTACAGCGGGTCGCCGGGCTGGGCGTTGCGGTACTGGTTGAAGTAGAGGAGCGAGTTGTCGCCGTAGTTGCCGCGGTAGGCGTCCTGGATCCAGCCCCAGCTGCCGTTCGCGTCGAGGCCGTCGCCGACGTCCTGGTAGATCTTCCAGGAGACGCCCGCCGCCTCCAGGCGCTCCGGGTAGGTCGTCCAGCCGTAGCCGACCTCGTCGTTGCCGAGGACGGGCCCGCCGCCCTTGCCGTCGTTGCCCGTGTAACCCGTCCACATGTAGTAGCGGTTCGGGTCGGTGGAGCCGATGAACGAGCAGTGGTAGGCGTCGCAGATGGTGAAGGCGTCGGCGAGCGCGTAGTGGAACGGGATGTCCTCGCGGTTCAGGTACGCCATCGTCGTGGAGCCCTTGGCGGGGACCCACTTGTCGTACTTGCCCTCGTTGACCGCGGCGTGTCCGTCGTTCCAGCCGTGCGGGAGGTCCTGGAGGAACGCCATGCCCAGGTCGTCGGCGTCGGGGTGGAAGGGGAGGATGTCCTTCGTGCCGTCCGACTGGTGCCAGACCGACTTGCCGTCTCCGAGGGTGACCGGCCGCGGGTCGCCGAAGCCGCGAACGCCCCGCAGCTTGCCGAAGTAGTGGTCGAACGAGCGGTTCTCCTGCATCAGGACGACGATGTGCTCGACGTCCTCGATCGATCCCGTGCGGTGGTTGGCCGGGAGCGCCGCGGCACGCTCGATGCTGCTCGACAGTGCGGTGAACGCCGTGGTGGCGCCCGCGAGTTGGAGGAAGCGGCGCCGGTTGACTTCGGACATGGGTGAGGGACCTCTCGTCCTGCTGGAGTTCCAGGCGGTTACGTCTGGCCGGATCGGTGACGGAATGCGCGCGGTTGGAGTGTTCCAAGAGCACCAAACGTCAGGGAAGGGTCCGGTGACCCTGATGTGAAAGTCGTCGGTACGTGAGGTGTGCGGGTGCGGACCCGTCCCGTGCGGTATTCGCCAAATCCATTCAATGGCCACGCGAAGCCGTCCGGCACCACCCGCCCCACGCGGCCAACTCCCCCACACCTGCGGTGCCTTGCAGCGTTGCGCGCGGCCGCATCCCGTGACGACCCGGATACACCGCCTTCACAAGACGTACACTTTCGGCCGACGGGCGTTGCCTGTGCTCCGGGCGGGGCAGACGGTGCGCTCGACGCCTGCTTAGCCTCCCGAGCCATGCGAACCACACTGCTGAGACGCCTCGGTCTCACCGCCGTCTTCGCCCTTGCCCTCGCCCTGTTCGGCCTGGCCCCCACCGCGAGCGCGGCCGAAGCCGACCTGACGTTCACCACCGACACCGCGACCACCACCCCTGGTGGCACCGTGAACCTGTCGATGACCCTCACCAACAACCAGACCTACGACATCTGGTTCGTCTACCAGACGATCGACCCGACGTGGCTGACCACCCAGCGGCCCGATCTGAAGTACAGCTTCACCGGCTGCAGCCTGGCCACGGACGCAGGCCCCACCGCCTGCTCCGGCACCGGCCCCGCCAACCTCGGCACCAACTACGGCGCGACCATTCCGCCCGGCCAGAGCCGGACCGTCACTCTGACCCTTCAGGTCGCCGCCGACTCCGGCTGCAGCGGCAACATCGGCTTCTACTCGTACTACTACGCCGAGTTCAGCGACAGCACGAGCGTCAGTGGCGGCCCGGTCTACACGCCCGAGACCCGCGTGGTCTGCCCCTGAGAGACGGTATGACGAGCCGCTGACGGCGGCCGGTCCGCGCGGCGCGCGCGGACCGGCCGCCGTCCACATACCGAGACTCAAGTTGGCCCAAATCCGGACGGAAACGCTGCGGACATCTCGGTCCGGATCTCGACGGTCCAGCTCGGCCGCCCGGGGCCCCGCACATACCCTGACCGGGCCGGGATCAGCCCACAGGACCGTTCGCGTGCACCCCGACCGCCCCAACTCGGTTCCCGGCAAGGGACGTTCGGGGCGCCGCGCCCCCAGATGGACGCCGCGCTTTTCCGTCACGTTTCGCCGAATGACCACGAAAGCTACACAGGCACACCACGATGTGTCGCGACTGATGTGCTGACGACTGGCGTCTGAGGGGGGCGTGGCGTCGCACAGGGGGTGCGTCCGCTCCGACGGGAGCAGTGCTCACCCCTGCCCGGGGAGGGGACAACACCGCAATGCAGCGGACCATACGCACGACCGCGCTCACCGTGGGCGCACTCATCGCCTCGCTCGCCTTACCCGCCACCACGGCACACGCCGACACGGTCACGCCCCGCGTCGATCTGCGGGTCCTGGTCGTGAGCGACTCGGGACCGTCCACCGAGGCCATCGAAGCCGAACTGGACACGGCCGGAACGCCGTACACGGAAATCAACCTCCAGGACTCCGCGAGACCCGTGATCGACGCGGACTTCCTGGCGGACACGGTGGACGGCGTACCGCGCGCGAAGTTCCAGGCCGTGGTCCTGCCCAACGACAACCCGTTCGCGACGGGCTCCGCCGAGATGGCGGCGCTGGCGGCCTATGAGCAGACGTACGCGATCCCACAGGTCGACGCCTACACCTACGCGCGTCCGGAGGCCGGGCTGCAGTACCCGGATCCGGCCTACGGTGGCTACGCCGGCAGCGCCGACGGGGTGACGGCGCAGGTCACCACGGCCGGCCTCGCGGGACCGTTCGGCTATCTGGACGGGACCGTGCCCTTCGAGGACAACTCCCCCGATGTGGGTGAGAGTTACGCCTATCTGTCGACGCCGGTCACGGGGGCGGACTTCACGCCCTACGTCGACGCGGCCATCCCGGGGCAGTCGACACGGGGTTCGCTGGTCGGCGAGTACCGGCACGACGGGCGGCGCGAGCTCGTGGTCACGTTCGTCTACAACCAGTACCAGCAGCAGTTCCGGCTGCTGGCGCGCGGCATCGTGGAGTGGATGACCGGCGGGGTGCATCTCGGCGCTTCCCACAACTACTTCGCGGTGCACGTCGACGACGTGTTCGCGGCCGACGACCGCTGGGACAGCACCCTCAACTGCACGCCCGGCGACGTCGACTGCACCGACCCGAACGCCACCCCGGACCCGATCCGGATGACCCCGGCCGATGTCGACTACGCGCTCGACTGGCAGAGCGACCACAACATCACGCTCGACATGGTCTACAACGGCTACGGCAGCGTGAGCCAGCGCGAGGACAACGACGGCGTCGACGAGCTCGCCGACCAGTTCGTCGCCGACCGCGACAGTTTCCGCTGGGTCAACCACACCTACTCGCACCCCTATCTCGGCTGCGTCCAGGACGTCACCGTGGTGCCGTGGGTGTGCTCCACCAACACCGACGGCTCCACCGCATGGGTCAGCCAGAGCGAGATCTCCGACGAGATCGCCACCAACCGCATCTGGGGTCAGAGCGTCGGACTCCCGCTGGAGACCGACGAGTTGGTGACCGGTGAGCACTCCGGCCTGAAGATCCTGCCGCAGCAGCCCGAGGACAACCCCAACCTGGCGCCCGCGCTGGTCGCGGGCGGCGTGACCTGGCTCGCCTCGGACAACTCCCGTGATCCCGGGGCGCGTCAGGTCGGTCCCGCGACGACCGTCCCGCGCTACCCGATGAACGTCTTCTACAACGCCGGGCACGCGGCCGAGCAGGTCGACGAGTACAACTGGATCTACACCAGCCGCGCCCAGGGCGGCAGCGGCATCTGCGAGGACAACCCCGCCACCACCACCTGTCTGTCGACGCCGCTGGACACCACCACCGGATACGCCGACTACATCGTGCCGATGGAGACCAGGAACGCCCTCGGGCACGTGCTGGCCAACGACCCCAAGCCGCACTACATCCACCAGTCGAACCTGGCCGAGGACCGCATCGCCTATCCGGTGCTCAGCGGCGTCATCGAGGGCTACAACGCGCTGTTCGCGGACAGCACCCCCGTGGTGAACCTGCGGATGAAGGCCATCGGTGTCGAGACGCAGCGGCGCGCGGCCTGGGACGCGGCACTCGACGCCAGCCAGGTCACCGCCTACCGCGTCGGCGACACGGTGACCGTCGAGGCGCCCGACGGGCTGGCCGTGACCGCGACCATGCCCACCGGCACCACACAGGGCACCGCCGCCTTCGGTGACGCCTACGCGGGCGAGGTGTCCGGCTGGACCACCTCGGCCGGCACGCCGTTCACGCTCACCCTGCCGTCGTCCACGGCAGCTCTGTCCACGGACACGGCCGTCGACGCCACCGACACGGCTACGACGTCCACCACCCCCTCGACCCTGGTGCCCGCCGGCGTGACCGAGCAGGTGCCGTACGTCCCGGAGAACTGAGCGCGGCCCGCAGCACGACGGTTCCGGCCGCACCCTTCGCGGCCGGGACCGGAACGACCGCCACCGACCTCGGACGTGGAGCACACCCATGCACGTTCACCACGGCGCGCGCCGCTCCGGCTCGACGCGCGTCACCCTGCTCACCGAAGGCACCTACCCGCACAGTCACGGCGGGGTGAGTGTCTGGTGCGACCAGCTCGTCACCGGCATGCCCGACCTCGACTTCGAGGTCGTCGCCGTCACCGGAACGGGTCGTGAGCCGACCGTGTGGGACATCCCCGCGCACGTCTCGCGCGTCGTGTCCGTCCCCATGTGGGGGCCGGCGCCCGACGGCCGCGCCCCGCGCGGCAGAGGCCGCAACCAACTGGCCGTCGCCTACGAGCAGTTCCTCACGGCGCTCCTCGACCCCTGTGCCGAGGACGGGTTCGCCGCCGCCCTGTACACGATGGCCCGGGCCGCGGCGGACGGGACGTTGAGTCCCTTCCTGCGCGGCGACGCGGCGATCGGCATCCTCACGTCGGTGTGGAACCGCCCGGGCCTGGCCGTACGGGAGGCCCGCCCGAGCCTGCACGACGCGATCACCGCGACCGCCCTCCTGGAGCACGCCCTGCGGCCCCTGGCCACGCCGCTGCCCGAGGACGGGGTGGCGCACGCGGTCAGCGGCGGCGTCGCCGTACTGCCGGGTCTGGCCGCGCTCGAACGGCACGGCGTACCGCTGCTGTTGACCGAGCACGGTGTCTATCTGCGCGAGCGCTACCTCGGCTACCGCACCGCCCCCTACCGCTGGCCCGTGAAGGCCGTCGTCCTGGGCTTCTTCCGGCTGCTGGCCGAGGAGACGTACCGAAGGGCGGCCCTGATCACGCCGGGCAACCGCTACAACCGGCTGTGGGAGGAACAGGGTGGCGCGGACCCCGAGTCGATCCGCACCGTGTACAACGGCGTCGATCCCGGCGCCTTCCCGCCGGCCGGACCCGAGCCGGAGCGGCCCACCCTCAGCTGGGCGGGGCGGGTCGACCCGATCAAGGACCTGGAGACCCTCATCCGCGCCTTCGCGCTGGTCCGGGATCAACTCCCGGACGCGGCACTGCGGTTGTTCGGCGGCACGCCCCGGGGCGGCGAGGTCTACCGGGAGCGGTGCCAGACCCTGGCCGCCGAGCTCGGTCACGGGGACGCGGTCATCTTCGAGGGCCGGGTCGACGACATCAAGGACGCCTACGCCGCCGGGAACGTCGTGATGCTCTCCAGCATCAGCGAGGGTTTTCCGTTCACCCTGATCGAGGCCATGTCGTGTGGGCGGGCGACCGTCTCCACGGACGTCGGCGGGGTGCGGGAGGCCGTCGGGGACACCGGTCTGGTCGTTCCGCCGCGCGACCCGGCCAGGATGGCCGCCGCCGCGCTGGAGCTGCTGGGCGATCCGGAGCGGCGCCGCACGATGGGCGAGGGGGCCCGGCTGCGGGTGATCGAGCAGTTCACGCTGCGCCAGACCGTCGACACCTTCCGCTCGATCTATCTGGAGCTGTCGGCTCTGGGCCGGATGTGGCAGCCGGCCACCGACACGGAGCTCGCCCCGGTGGCCGCCCCGTTGCCCGCGAGGACGGGGAGCCTGGCCGGATGAGCGGACCGATGGAGCTCGAACCGGGCGGCGCCGACGGGGACGTACTGTCCCTCCGGCTGGCCGACACCCGATTACCCGCCGCCCGGGTACCCGGCAACCGCCCCCCGTCCCTGCGCCGCCTGCCGAGCTGGGGCGCGGACCGGCGCGCGGTCGACTCGCTCGCCGCCGAGCTGGCCGACCGTATCGGTCCCGCCGTGCACCCCTACGAGGTCGCCGCACTGTTGGAGTCGGAGGGACTGACCGCCGAGGTCATCCAGGAGCGGTACGGCCACCCGAACCTCTTCTCCCTCGCCACCGCCCTCTACGAGCTGGTCCCGCGCACCTTTCCGGAACCCGCGCCGCCGGCCGACCCCTGGCGCCCGGACCACGTACGGTGCGCACTGCGCGGAGCCCTGTTCGCGCTGCCCGGACTCGCCTACCTGCTCACCGCGCCCCTGTGGCACGCCGAACGCGCCGTGTCCGTCCTGGTCGTGGCCGGGCTCGTCTCCTGGGCCTGGGGGCAGGCGCTGGGCCACCGGGCCTTCCTGCGCATGACCACGGGCCGCCGGGAGGCGGGACGCACCCTCCTCAAGGGCGCACCACTCGGCGCCCTCGCCGCGACGGCCGCCGGGACACTGGTCACCGCGTCCGGCCCGGCAGCCCTGGCCGCGGCAGCGCAGTCGGTGTACCTCGCGGCGGCCGGTGTGCTGCTGGTGCTCGGCGGTGAACGGCTGCTGCTCGCCGCGCTCGGTCCGCTGATCGCCGGTGCCGCGGTACTGCCGTGGTGGGAGCCGGGCCCCGTACTGCGGGCCGGGCTCCCGCTGCTGTCCCTGCTGGGCGCGGTCGCCGCGGCCGGCTGGGTCCTGCGCACGGCCATGGCCAACTCCCCGGCGCCGGGAGCCACCCGGCCGCCGCTGCTGCGGTCGCTGCCGTACGGCCTGTTCGGGCTGGCCGCCGGGTCGCTGGTGCTGCTGGCGGGGCGCGAGGAGCCGTACGCGGTGATCGTGCTGACCGTGAGCATGGGGCCGGCCGAGTGGCTGCTGTACCGGTACCGCGGGCTGTCGGTGGCGGCACTGCGGGCGACCGCCACACCGACCGCCTTCCAGCTGCGTTCGGCGGGCATCCTCGCCCTCTGTCTGTGCGTGTATCTGCTGCCCCTGCTCCCGGCGGCACTGCTCACCGGCTCCGCACCCACCCCGCTGCTGCTGCTCGCGGCGGCTCTGTGGACGGCGTTGCTCCTCCAGGCCTTCGGGGTGGCCTGGCCGCCGGCCGGGGTGTGCCTCGCGGCCGCCGCCGGGGCCGGGGCGCTCACCCTCTACCACCCGCCACCGGGCATCGACGCGCTGTCGCTGTGCTGCGGCGCGGCCGCCCTGTGTCTTACGGCGTGCGTGCTGCGCCTGCTGGGGCGACCCGCACCGCACGCCTGACCTTCCTTGCACAGCTCCACCTCCGCAACGCCGCACGGCACTGCCTCCGGCGGATCCGGAACACCCCCCACCGAAGCACAACCGACCGGAAGGACCTACGAGTTGAGTACCGCACCACTCGCCGCAGTCACCGGAGCCGAGGGTTTCATCGGCTCCCACCTCACCGAGGCGCTCGTCGCCTCAGGGCACCGGGTGAGGGCCATGGCGCAGTACAACTCCTTCTCCTCCTACGGCTGGCTGGAGACCCTGTCGCCGGACGTCCTCGACCACGTCGAGATCGTCCTGGGCGACGTACGGGACCCGGGCTCGGTCCGCGGTCTGCTCGAAGGCGCCGACTGCGCCTACCACTTGGCCGCGCTCATCGCGATCCCGTACTCCTATCAGGCGCCGCACAGCTATGTGGACACCAATGTCACCGGCACGCTCAACGTGCTGGAGGCGGTCCGCGCGCTGGGCACGCCCCGGCTGGTGCACACCTCGACCAGCGAGACGTACGGCACCGCGCAGACCGTGCCGATCACCGAGGACCACCCCATCAACACCCAGTCCCCGTACGCCGCTTCGAAGGCGGGCGGCGACCGGCTGGCCGACAGCTACTACGCGAGCTTCGACACTCCCGTGGTGACGCTGCGGCCGTTCAACACCTTCGGGCCGCGCCAGTCGATGCGGGCCGTCATCCCCACCGTCATCGGCCAAGTGGCCGCCGGGGAACGGACCATCACCCTCGGCGATCTGCGCCCCACCCGGGACTTCACCTACGTCAAGGACACCGCGCAGGCGTTCCTCACGGTGGGCACCGCGCCCGCCGAGCAGGTCGTGGGCCGCACCTTCAACGCCGGTACCGGCGGGGAGATCTCGGTCGGTGACCTCGTCGCGCTGATCGGCAAGGTGATGGACACCGCGCTCGACGTACGCGAGGACACCGCGCGCATCCGGCCCGCCAACTCGGAGGTGATGCGGCTGGTCGCCGACGCGAGCCGGCTGACGGCGGCCACCGGCTGGCAGCCCGCGCACACCCTGGAGGAAGGCCTCGCGCACACCGTGGAGTTCTTCCGCGACCCCGCCAATCTCTCCCGCTACAAGACCGGCATCTACAACATCTGACCCGACCGGCACGTCCACGAAGGACACGAAGGAGGAGTCCCATGCACGCAGTGATCCTGGCGGGAGGCAAGGGCGTCCGGCTGCGGCCCTACACCACCGCGCTGCCCAAGCCGCTCGTGCCCATAGGCGACCAGCACGCCATCCTGGAGATCGTGCTGCGCCAGCTCGCGACGGCCGGTTTCACCCACTGCACCATCGCCATCGGCCACCTCGGCGAGATCATCCGCGCCTACGTCGGCGACGGCAGCCAGTGGGGCATGTCCATCGACTACGCCACCGAGGAGAGCCCCCTGGGCACGATGGGCCCGCTGCTCACCATGCGCGAGCGGCTGCCCGAGACGTTCCTGGTCATGAACGGCGACGTCCTCACCGACCTCGACTACGCGGACGTACTGCGGCAGCACCGCGGCTCCGACGCGCCGCTCACCATCGCCACGTACGCCCGCAAGGTGCACATCGACTTCGGTGTACTGACCACCACCGACAGCCGTGTCGTCGCCTTCACCGAGAAGCCGAGCATGGACTACAACGTCTCCATGGGCGTGTACGGGCTGTCCCGGTCCACGCTCGACGGCTACACCGCCGGGCTGCCGCTGGGCTTCGACGAGCTGGTCCTGGACCTGCTCAAGACCGAGAACCCGCCGCACGCCTACGAGTTCGACGGGTACTGGCTGGACATCGGCCGCCCCGACGACTACGACCGGGCCAACGCCGAGTTCACCAGCCGCAGGCAGATGCTGCTCAAGGGAGCCTGACCACCGCATGCGCATTCTCGTCCTTGGCTTCACCGGCTATCTGGGCGGCCATGTCGCCGAGCACCTGCGCGCCGTGACCGGCGTGCGGGTGCTCGGCGGCGGCCGCACGCCCACCGCGGACTTCGCCGTCGACCTCGCGACCGCCCGCGCGGACGAGCTGGCGACCCACCTGGCCGCCGCGGCACCCGACGCCGTGATCAACTGCGCGGGCGCGACCGGCGGCGACGCGGTGACCCTCACCGAGACCAACTCCCGTGGCCCAGCCGTACTTTGTGCGGCGCTGCGGACGGCGGCACCCAAGGCGCGTCTGGTCCACCTGGGCTCGGCCGCCGAGTACGGCCCCGGCATCCGGGACACAAGAGTGACGGAGTCCGCCGCCACACACCCGCAGTCCGTGTACGGCGCGACCAAGCTCGCCGGCACGATCACGGTCACCGCCTCAAGGCTCGACGCGGTGGTGCTGCGGGTGGGCAACCCGGTGGGGGCCGGCGCCCCGTCGACCGGGCTGCCCGGGCGGGTCGCCGGTGTGCTGCGGGAGGCCGGCCCGGACCCGGAGGCGGTGATCCGCCTCGGCGATCTGTCGGCGTACCGCGACTTCGTCGACGCACGTGACGTGGCGCGGGCGGCGGCGTACGCGGCCATGGCCCCGCAGTCCCTGCCGGGCATCCTCAATATCGGCGGCGGACAGGCGGTTCCGGTGCGAAACCTGGTGCGGGCGCTGGCGCGTGTGGCCGGGTTCCGGGGCCGGATCGAGGAGGACGGCGGCGGATCCGCCCGCTCGGGCGAGGTCTCCTGGCAGTGCTCCGACATCACGGCCGCCGACGACGCGCTCGACTGGCGGCCGTCGTACACCCTCGACGACTCGCTGGCCGACCTGTGGGCGGCGACGTCGGGCACGCACTCCCCCCGCCTGGAAAGCGACCGGGCGCCATGAGCCTGCTGATTCCGCTGTACGTCCATCCGGCCGAGGATCCGGGTGCCTGGCACCGCCTGATCGGGGCGGCCTCCGACACCTACGCGGTGATCCTCAACCCGGCGAACGGCCCCGGTCCGGGCCCCGACCCAGCGTTCGCCGCGGCGGCCGGGGCCCTGCGCACGGCCGGGGCCCGGCTGCTCGGGTATGTCGACACCGACTACGGCGGCCGTGCCCTGGCCGAGATGACGGAGGAGGTCCTCAAGTACCGCGAGTGGTACCAGACCGACGGCTGCTTCCTCGACCAGGTGACAGCGGATCCGGGCGAACTGCCCGCCTGCAGAAGGCTGGTGCGGGCCGTACGCCGGCTCGGCACCGCGCCCGTCGTGCTGAACCCCGGCGCCCACCCGGCGCCGGGGTACGCCCGCGTCGCCGACCTGCTCGTCACCTTCGAGGGCCACTGGTCCACGTACGTCTCCGCCTTCAGCAGACCGGCGTGGACCTCACGGCACCCACCCGAACGGTTCTGCCACCTCGTCTACGGCGTCCCCGAGGCGCTGATTCCACTCGCCGTCCGTACCGCCGGCGAGCGGGGCGCGGGGGTCGCCGGACCGGTGACGGGTGAACTTCCCAACCCCTGGGCCGAGTTGACGCCCGCTTTGAGGGAGACGGAACGATGACACGACGTATCGCACGCGCCTGCGCCGCTGTGTTGGTGGGCACCCTGGCCGGATGTTCGAGTTCGGACGGCGAGACCGGAGCCGCCGACGGCCGACCGACCTCGGGTACGACGAAGCAGTCGACCCCCGCCGCGAGTCCGAGGCCGACGGCGTCCGGCCCGGTGAAGTCCCCCTCCAACAGCTCGGCCGCACCCACGAGTTCGGCCCCCACAGCCTCCGCCGAAGCCACCGACTCCGCTCAGAAGCAGCGCTGGCGGCCCCGCCCGGGGGTGGCCTGGCAGTGGCAGCTCGACGGGAAGGTCGACACGTCCGTCGACGTACCTGTCTACGACATCGACGGCTTCGAGAACTCCGCGGCGGACGTGGCCCGTCTGCACCGCGCCGGCCGCAAGGTCATCTGCTACATCAACGTGGGCGCCTGGGAGAACTTCCGCCCCGACCAGGACGACTTCCCTCGGTCGGTGCTCGGCGCGTCCAACGGCTGGGCGGGCGAGCGGTGGCTGGACATCCGGCGCCGGAACGTGTTGCGGCCGATCATGGAGCGCCGGGTCGACATGTGCCGGGCCAAGGGCTTCGACGCGGTGGAGCCCGACCTCCTTGAGGGATACGCCGACGAGACCGGATTCCCGCTGACCGCACGCGACCAGCTCGCCTACAACCGCATGATCGCCGGCATCGCGCACGCCCGCGGCCTCTCGGTGGGCCTCAAGAACGACCTCTCGCAGATCCCCCAACTCCTGCGTCACTTCGACTTCGCGGTCAACGAGGAGTGCGCCCAATACGACGAGTGCGGCGAACTCCGTCCGTTCATCGCGGCGGGCAAGGCGGTCTTCCACGTCGAGTACGAGGTGCCGAACAGCGAGTTCTGCGCCGATTCCCGCAAGCTGAAACTGTCGTCCATGCGCAAGAAGCTGGACCTCGGGGTGTGGCGCCGGCCCTGCTGATCAGGAGGGACAGGAATCGCCGGTGCCTTCGGCGTGCCAGGAGTCCGGGACTGTCACGGTCACCGTCGTCGAGGTGCCGTCCGGCGCGGCGTCGGCGGCTGTGCAGATCAGTTGGGTGAGGGCTGTCTCGGTCAACTGCTCGGTGCCCCGCGGGAGTTCGATCGTCACCCGCCCGCCGTCCGTCCGGACCGCGGCGTCCCTCCTCAGCCGCGGAAGCTCGGTGGTGATGCCCTTACCGCGTTCCGCGGCGTCCGGCCCCTGGAACACCTTCTCCACGGCCGACTCGACGCCGACCGGGTCGAAGACGACCTGACGATGGACGGCGATCAGGGTGCCTTCGCTGACGAAGTAGACGACCTCGGCCGGCCGGATGCCGGTCGCGGGCTCCCCGGTCTCCACCACACCGGTCTCGGGGATGCCGCAGGAGGAGAGGAGGAGGACGGTCGCGAACAGCAGCACAGGCCGCAGTGACCGGAGTGCGGGGCTCATGACTCCCCCTGTTCGAGGGACTGTTGCGGAGGCTGAGGCTGTCGCAGCGGGATCTCGACCGTGAACACCGCGCCGCCCTCCGCCCGGTTCGCCGCCCGGACCGTGCCGCCGTGCAGGTGGACGTTCTCGGCCGTGATCGAGAGCCCGAGGCCGCTGCCCTCCGTTCTGGTCCGGGCGGTGTCCGACTTGTAGAAGCGGTCGAAGACGTGGGGCAGGACGTCGGCGGGAATGCCCGGCCCGCTGTCCAGCACCTCGATGACCGCCCACCCCGATACGTCGGCGTCCGCCATCTCCCTCGCGTACAGCCGGAGTTGTACAGGCCGTTCCCCGTGCCGGAGCGCGTTGCCGACCAGGTTGGCGACGACCACGTCGAGGCGGCGCGGGTCGACCCGGCCGCGCAGTTCGCCGGGCCCTGGGAGCCGGGCATCCACCGCGTCCAGCCAGGCGCGGGCGGCGAGGGTGCGCCGGAGGGACTCGGCGAAGTCGATGTCGTCCAGCTGCAGATCCGCGGCGCCCGCGTCGAAGCGGGAGATCTCCATCAGGTCGCCCACCAGACAGGCCAGCTTCACGGTCTCCTCGCTGATGAGCCGTACGGCGGTGGCGGTGTCCGGATCGAGCCCGGCCGCGTCCTCGTCGAGGATGTCGGTGACCGCCGACATCGCGGCCAGCGGGGTGCGCAGTTCGTGCGACACGTCCGCGACGAAGCGGCGGGCGCGGGCCTCCATGCGGCGCAGTTCGGAGACGGACTCCTCCAGGGCCGCGGCGGTCTCGTTGAAGGTGTGCGAGAGATCGGCGAGTTCGTCGGTGCCGTTGACGGCGAGCCGGGTGTCCAGGTGTCCCTCGGCCATCCTGCGGGTGGCCCGCCGCAGCTCCCGCACCGGCCGCAGCACGCCCCGCGCGGCCAGCAGGGCGAGCAGGACGGCGGCGCCCAGCGCGGGCACGACGGCCCGCCCGATGGCGGCGACCAGGGCGTCGACGTAGCCCTGTTCGACGGTCTGCGGCACCGTGAGGAAGACCGCGACTCCGGACGCCGGGTGCTCGGGCATCTCCAGGGTGACGGGCATGCCGACGACGAGCGAGGAACGGCCGTCCGTAGAAACGCGCTGGAAGACGGCGGCCCGGCGGGAGGCCACTGCCGACCGCATGGCGGGGGTCAGTTCGCTGAACGCGTCCCGTGGTGTGGAGGTGGCGCGCAGCTCGCCATAAGTGGCCAGGACCCGCCAGTTCTGCCCCGGTTCCGCGCGGGCCACCTCTGCGGCGACCCACTCCAGGCCGGCCCGGGTCGGCGGGTAACTGATGCCCGCCGCAATGGCGTTGACGTGATAGCGGAGGCGCTTGATCACGGTGTCCTGGCCCTGCTGGAGCACTCCGATGCGGGCCTCGCGGAAGGTCAGGGCGCCCGTGGTCACGGTGGCGACGGCGGCGACCAGCACGAAGGCGACGAGCAGTCGGCCGCGCAGTCCGCGCAGCGGTGGCTTCACCGGGACTGGAACCGGTAGCCGAAGCCGCGCACGGTCTGGATCCAGCGCGGCTGCCCCGCCGGCTCGCCCATCTTGGTGCGCAGCCGCTTGACGCAGGCGTCCACCAGCCGTGAGTCGCCGTGGTAGCTGTGTTCCCAGACCGCCTCCAGCAGTTGCTGCCGGGAGAACACCTGGCCGGGCGAGGCCGAGAGGGTCAGCAGGAGCCGTAGCTCGGAGGGTGCGAGGACGACCGGCTCGCCCTGCCGGGTGACGGTCAACCCGGCCCGGTCGATGGCCAGTTCACCGTCCTCGCCGTGGGTCTCGATCTTCGGTATGCCGCCGTCGGCGGGCGCGCCGCCGACCCGGCGCAGGACCGCGCGGATACGGGCGTCCAGCACACGCGCCTGCACCGGCTTCACGACGTAGTCGTCCGCCCCGGCTTCGAGCCCGACCACGATGTCCGTGTCGTCGCCCCGGGCGGTCGCCATGATGATCGGCACCTGGTCCTCGGCACGGATCCGGCGGCACACCTCCAGGCCGCTCAGCCCCGGCAGCATCAGATCGAGCACGACGACATCCGGCCGGAAGGACCGCAGTTGGGCCAGCCCGTCCTCGCCGGTGGCGGCACCGCTGACATCGTGCCCCTGGCGGCGCAGCGCGAGCAGGACGCCCTCCCGGACGGCGCGGTCGTCTTCGATGAGCAGGACACGTGGCATGTGCACATTATCCGTACGGATCAAGGGAGTTGAGGCGGAGACGGCGTCGGGCCGGGGAACTGTTACGGGACGATCACATAACCCCGCCGAGACTTGACCGTTATATTTTCGTTACCTCTCGGGCTAGATCCCATCACATGGCCTCCACAGCCTTGACGGCCATGACCACGACCACCCACCGTCCGGCGCGTTCGACTCCCCCGTCCCGCCGTCGCCGCAGGGGCCCCGCACACGCCGACGGGCGCGGCCGAACGAGCAAGGGGCCCCTGCTGGCGGGCCTGGCGGCGATCGCCGTACTGGCCTCCGCCACCGCCCTGGCCCTGCACCGGACACCACCGGCAACCTCCGCGACCGACTCCCAGGAGAGCCCCACGGCCACCCCCAGCCGGCCCTCGTCCCGGCCGACGCCGGACAGGTCCACGAAACCGAGCGCCGCGATGGACGGCGACAAAACCGGCGCCAAGGCCGACGGGACGAGCACCCCGTCACCCGACTCCTCCCCCTCGATCACCATCCCGCCCTCGGGCCCCGGCACGTTCACCACCGCCTCCGGCGGCAGCGAGACCGTGGGCCGGGGCAGCCGCCTGCTGCGCTACGAGGTCGTGGTCGAGGACGGACTGACCCAGTCGCCGGCCGACGTCGCCCGGCAGGTGGAGGGCATACTCGCCGACCCGCGCGGCTGGACCGCCGACGGCAAGTCCTCCTTTCGACGCGTCTCCGGCGGCACACCCGACTTCGTCGTACGGCTCGCCACACCGGGCACAGTGGACAAGATCTGCGGCCGGTACGGGCTGAACACCGGCGGCGAGGTCAACTGCAGCGTGGACAAGGACGTCGTGGTCAACCTCAAGCGGTGGCTGCTGGCGACCCCGGTGTACGCCGACGACGTGGACGCCTACCGGGCGCTGATCATCAACCACGAGGTCGGCCACTTCCTCGGCCACGGCCACGTGACCTGCCCCGGCGCGGGCAAGCCGGCCCCGGCGATGATGCAGCAGATCAAGGGCATGCTCGGCTGCACACCCAACGTCTGGCCCTACGACACGAAGGGCCGCCTCATCACCGGCCCGTCGGTGCCCTGACCGGCCGCGATCAGCCCGCGTGCCCCTGCGGCTTCCACCCCTTCTCCGTCGTGACCAGCACGCGCTGCCCGGCGAGGCCGCGGTCGCCGGCGATCTCGACGAGGGCGCGCGCGACGTTCGCGAACGGGAGGGTGGGCAGACCGGGGACCTTGGCGACCTGGTCGAGGCTCTTGACCGTGGCAGCGGGTGCGGCGGGGGCCTCCTTGAGGTTGACCGGGTGGACGATCGTCCAGTTCAGGCCACTCGCGGGCAGGCTCTGCTCCGAGAGCTCCTTGTCCTTGAATATCGCGGCGACGACCGTGCGATAGACCAGCCGCGCCAGGAACGACCCCTTCGCCGCCGTGTCCCCAACCCCGAACGCGGACACCAGCACGAACCTCTCGACACCGGCGTCCCGCGCCGCGGCGGTGACGACCGGCAGGGTGCGCTGCATGAGGTCGATGGGCTTCTTCGCGCGCATGGCGACCCCGATGGCCGAGATCACGGCGTCGCTGCCGACGAAGGCCTTCGCCATCGCGGACCGGTCGTCGAGGGAGCCCCGCACGACGGTCAGTCCGGCCTGCGGCTGCACCGCGTCGGGGTTGCGGACGTAGGCCACGACCTCGTGCCCCTGGGACAGCGCCTCCTTCACGACGTGTGAGCCGATGTTGCCGGTGGCGCCCAGTACGGCGATCTTCATCGTTCTTCTCCTCCTCCGGGGCCTGCTTGGGCCCGCTCGGGCTATTTACTTCGAATTCGAAGCATTAGGCCAAAAGTACTTCGAATTCGAATCACATGCTTGACGGTAGCATACTTCGAACTCGAAGCAAGGATGGTGGACCATGGAGCCGACGCCCCAGCACATCGCGGCCTACTTCGCCCTCATGGAGGCCGGAGCCCTGCTGCAACAACTGGTCGAGCAGCAACTGCGCGACGAGGGCAGCCTCAGCTATATCCAGTTCCGCGTCCTGGCCCAGCTCGCCGAGGCCCCCGGCCAGAGCCTGCGCATGACCGATCTCGCCGACGGGGTCGTCTACAGCCGCAGCGGACTGACCTACCAGGCCGACCGCCTGGAGCAGAACGGCCTGATCGTCCGCACTCCGTCGCCCGACGACGAACGCTCGGTGACCGTGACGATCACCGAGGCCGGGCGGGAGACACTGGCGCGCGTGCTGCCCGGCCACATCGACCTCGTCGCGAGAGAGCTCTTCGGCCCGCTGAACGAGGAGGACGTCACGGCGATGGCGGACGTTCTCACGCGAGTCCGCGACAACCTGCGCAACGCCCCACGCCACCGGGCACCCCGCCGACGGCGCGCGGCGACCTGACCCACCCGACGTTTGACAGCACTTATATCGTAAGTCTAGCTTGAGGGGAGATGGACATACGCCGTAAGTGTGATGGAGGCCTGTGAATGACGGGCAGCCGCAGACCGGCCGGCGTCCACGACCACGGCCGGGGCCGGTCAGTACCCGCCCCCCTCACACCTCCAAGGACGCCCGCCATGAAGGTCCACCACCTCAACTGCGGCACCATGCATCCGCCCGGCGCCCGCCTCGTCTGCCACGTCCTTTTGATCGAGACCGCGAACGGCCTGGTCCTCGTCGACTCCGGCTACGGCCTCGACGACATCGCCGACCCCAAACGTCGCGTCGGACCGGCGCGCCGCTTC
Source organism: Streptomyces sp. JLBG701 (assembly GCF_058544905.1). Lineage (NCBI taxonomy): Bacteria > Bacillati > Actinomycetota > Actinomycetes > Kitasatosporales > Streptomycetaceae > Streptomyces > Streptomyces sp. JLBG701. Next base: position 9,650,114 of record NZ_CM178588.1, on the reverse strand, counting down.
ATCCGGCCGGCGTTCGACCCCGAGGAGACCGCCGTCCGCCAGGTCGAGGCGCTCGGATTCCGCCCGGACGACGTGCGTCACATCGTGCTCACCCACTTCGACGCCGACCACATCGGCGGCCTCTCCGACTTCCCCCACGCCGAGGTCCACCTCACCGCGGACGAGGCGCTCGGAGCCGTGCACGCCCCCTCCTGGCGGGAGCGCATCCGCTACAGCCCAGCCCAGTGGGCACACGGCCCGAAGCTGGTCGAGCACCGTCCCGACGGCGAAAAGTGGCGCGGGTTCGCAGCGGCCAGGGAACTCGACGCGATCGCTCCCGGCATCGTCCTGATCGCCCTTCCCGGCCACACCCGCGGCCACGCCGCCGTGGCGGTCGACGCCGGTACGCGCTGGGTGCTGCACGCCGGTGACGCCTTCTACCACCACGGCACCCTTGACGGTCGCTCCCCGGTCCCCGCCTCCCTGCGCGGCATGGAGACCGTCGTCGGGTTCGACCTGAAGCAGGTCCGCGACAACCACGCCCGCCTCGCCGAGCTGTACCGGCGCGCCGATACTGACCTCACGATCATCAGCGCCCACGACCCGGTCCTGTACGAGAAGGCGCGCGCAGGCGCATAGGACGAGTCCCTGTGCCAGAGCGCGAAAAGGACGATTCATGACCGCAGACGCCACGCCTCCCGGCACCGGCCCTCAGGCACGCGCCACCGCACTCCTGCGCCGCCCCAAGCTGTGGCTGATGCCCACGATCCTCACCGGGCTGCTCGCCCTGCTGCTGTCCCTGCTCTACATGGGCGGGATCGTCAACCCGCAGCGCGACCTGCACGACCTGCCCATCGCCCTCGTCAACGCGGACACGGGCAAGCCGTTGCCCGGCCAGAAGCAGAACCTGGGCACGCAGATCAGCGGGGCCATCACCGCCGACACCTCCAGTGACAAGGCCGAGTGGCGCACGCTCACCCGTGCGCAGGCCCAGGACGAGCTGGACTCCGGCAAGGTCTACGGCGCCCTGGTGATCCCCTCGGACTTCACGGACTCCGTCGCCGCGCTGACCACGGCCAAGGCCACCGAGCGTCCGGTCATCACGGTGCTCACCAACCCCGGCAAGGGCAGCCTCGGTTCCTCCCTGGCAAGCCAGATCACCACGGCGGCCGCCCATCAGGCCTCGCAGACCATCGGCAAGCAGCTCACGACGGCGGCCACGGCCGACTCCACGACGAAGCTGCTGCTCGCCGACCCGGTCACCGTCACCACCCAGGTCGGCCACCCCCTCGGCGACCACAGCGGACTCGGACTGACCGCGTTCTACTACACCCTGCTGCTCGTCCTGGCCGGATTCATGGGCGGCAACGTCATCAGCAACGGCGTGGACACCGCCCTCGGCTACGCCGACAACGAGATCGGCCCCTGGCACACCCGCCTGCCCACTGTGCCGATCAACCGCACCCAGACACTCCTGCTGAAGATGGCCATGACGGCCGGCATCACCCTCATCAGCGTCTCCCTCGTGATGCTCGCCAGCATCAGCGTCCTGGGCATGGACGCGACCCACATCCCACTGCTGTGGATCTACTCCTACTGCGCCTCCCTGGCCGTCGGCCTCGGCGTCCAGGCCATCAACGCGGCTTTCGGCGGGATCGGCCAGCTGGTGTCCATGTTCGTGTTCATCGTCCTTGGGCTGCCGTCCTCGGGCGCCACCGTCCCGCTCCAAGCGGTCCCCGGCTTCTACGAGTTCCTCTCCCACTTCGAGCCCATGCGCCAGCTCAGCGACGGCGTCCGCGCGATCCTCTACTTCGCCGCACGCGGCGACGCCGGCCTGACCCGCGCCTGGATCATGATCGCGATCGGCGCGGCCATCGCGCTGCTCTTCGGCTTCGCGATGACCGCGTACTACGACCGGAAGGGCCACCGACGCCTGACCCCACAGCCCGCCTGATCCGGCCGCCTCTCGACGCCGCTGCGGTCAGCCCTTGCCGAGCAGTCGCCAGATCTGGTTCTTCTTGCTGCCGAGGACGCCTGCGGCGTCGCAGGTCCACTGGTGGATCGCCGCGCCGGCCGAGGTGGAGACCCCTGAGACGTCGACGCACTTGCCGCTGTGGACGGCGACCAACTGGTAGTCCTGGCTGTTGCCGAGCGCGGTGACGGGGTTGAGGGTGAACTGCTGGTTGGTGCCGCCGTTGCAGGTGTACTGGATGACGGCGGCGCCGTCGGCTGTGGCGGCCCCGGAGACGTCCAGGCACTTGCCGCTGTACTGGTTCACCACGGTGTACGTGTTGGTTTTGCCGCTCACCGGCTTGAAGTCGAACATCTGCTGGTACCCGCCCTCGCAGTGGTACTGCTGGTACTGGGTGCCGTTGGCGGTGCTGCGGTTGGTGTCGTCCAGGCACTGGCCGCTGTGCTGGGCGACGGCGACCGTGGAGACGGTGGTGTCGGACGGCGGGAGCAGGGTGACGGTGTAGCCGTCGGAGGCGTTCGTCCAGGGGACGGTGACGGAGGCGGCGTTGCCGCTGACGGTCAGGGTCTGGTCGGAGACGGTGACCGGGCCGGTCACGGCGCCGCCGCCGTTGTTGGGGATGCGCTGGAGGACCGCGCGCACCTGGCCGTTCTCGACCACGGAGGTGGTGTCGAGGCGGTTGAGGTTGACCGTGACGGTCCCCGTGTTGCCGTTGCTGCCGAGCAGGATCTTCGCGTTCTTCGCGGTGTTGTCCTTGGTCGCGAGCCCGTCGGTGTTGGTGCCGGGGATGAAGTTGACGATGTTGCCGGACTGCGAGCCGTAGTAGCGGTACATGAACCACTCGCCGAGCGGCAGGTACTGGCTGCCGGTCTTGGTGAGCAGGTTGGCCTCGAAGTCGTGGAGGTTGCCGGCGGAGGCCCAGTTGGCGCGCAGGCCGTCCGCTCCGGCCCGCTCCAGACGGGAGATGTACCAGGCGCCACGTCCGGGGTTCTGCTCGTCGGTGTTGCCGTACTCGTTGACCTGGAACGAGCGGCTGGTGGTCATCGAGCGGGCGGAGAGCTTGGACTTGACGGCGTTGCTGTCGGTGACGGGGTCGCCGGGCAGGTCGTGCCAGCTGTAGATGTCGGGGGCGACGCTGTTGGCCTTGACGTAGTCCAGGTACGTGTTCCACCAACTTGAGCCGGAACCACTGGGTTTGCCGCAGGTGCTCGGGCCGACGACGACCGCGCCCGGGATCGCGGCTCTGATCTTCGCGTACGCCCGCTTCCACATCTCCAGGTACTGGGTCTGCCCCGATCCCCAGAAGGCCGTGCAGTCGGGCTCGTTCCAGATGTCCCACTGGATGTCCGTCATGCCCGCCGCCAGTACGTCGGACAGCAGCCGTGTGTAGAACGCGTCGAAGTTCGACCAGTCCCCGCCGTCACCGGGGTAGGTGGGGGTGGTGGTGCCGTCCGCGCCCCACAGGTCGTGCGGCAGGATGACGAAGGTCCCGCCGAGCGCCTTGGTGCGCTTGTACTGGGCGAGGGTGGAGTTCCAGCGGCGGTCGTACTTGCCGGCGACCCAGCCGCCGGGACTGTCCAGCTGGGCGCCGCCGGCCCGCATGAACTTCCATTTGATGTCCGTGTAGAAGTGGTCCTGCGGCAGCGAACCGTCCTCGGACATCCCGTAGATGGTCCCCGAGGCTCGGTAGGCGGGGGCGCCCCCGGCGGTGGAGAAGTCGACGGTAACGGTGGTGTCGGCGGCGTGCGCGGTGGTGCCGGGCAGGGTGACGGTGGCGAGCGCGGTGGCCAGTGCGGCCAGCGCGACGGACACGCGCCCTCGTCTCGGAGGGCTGGGGATACGGGGTGTGCGCATGGCGGGTCTCCCGAGTTCGGTGTCCCCTGGGCGCGGCTCGGCCCAGGTGGTCTTCAGCCGCCGGAGGTTCCGGATGTCCCGGCGGTTCCGGCGGACTCCCCGCGCCGCCGCTCGTGGGCCTCGGCGAGGAGGAGGTAGCTGCTGGCGGTCCAGGTGTAGGCGCGGTCACGCAGGCCTTTGCCGCTCAGGGCGTCGAAGTTCTCCGCGAAGCCGTATGTCTCGCACAGGGCGCGGAAGCGGGCGCTGATCTCGTCCGCCAGTCGTATGTGGCCCGCGCGGCGCAGGCCGTCCTCGACGAGGACCGTGGCGGGTGCCCAGATGGGGCCGCGCCAGTAGCCGTCGGCGAGGTAGTGCGGGGAGGTGGGCAGTTCGGTGGCGAGGCCGTGTGGGGTCAGGTGGGCCTCGATGCGCTCGGCCAGTACGGCGCTGATCTCGTCCGGCAGTTGCTCGCCGAGCACGATGGGCATCAGGTCGAGCAGGCCGGCGCTGCTCCAGCTGTCCTCTCCGTGCGCGGAGCGGGCGACGAACCGGTCCCCGGTCCACAGCCGGCCGAGCATGGCCGACTGGGTCGCGTCGGCTGTCCGCGTCCAGTCGCCGGCGTCATCCGGGCGGCCCAACTCCCCTGCAAGAATGGAGAGTTCGCGCATCTGGAGGATGAGAAAGGCGGCCAGGTCCGCGGTGACGACCACGCGTTCGGGGTCGAAGGTGGTGGCGTTGTCCCAGCCGCTGTCGTTGCCGTGCTGATAGTGGGGCAGGTCGGCGCCGGGGGCCCTGCGGGCGGTGAGCCAGAAGTCGGTCCAGCGCTCCAACATGCCGTACGCATCGGTCAGTTCGGCCTGGCCGAGGGGCTCGGGCAAGCGTCTGCGGAGGTGACCGAAGGCCCAGCCGTGGATGGGCGGTTTGACGAAGTTGTAGAGGACCTCGGAGTGCGTCACCGAGTCGGGCAGGGCCCCGCTCTCGTCTTGGTGGTCGAAGGGCAGCGCGAACTGGTCCCGGGCCAGCTCGGGGCAACCGGGCGCCAGGGCAAGGGCGTTGAAGCAGTGGTCCCAGCTCCACACCTTGTCCATCCAGTGCTTGGACATCAACACGGCGGGCCGCGTGACCAGGCCGGCCGGGCGTACCGTCGCCGACCACACCACGTACGCGGCGAGTTCGGCGGCCGGGGTGGCGGCCGAGCGCCAGGGGGCCACCACGTCGACGAAGTCCGCGAAGGAGTTCCGGGCGGCCTCCGCGACCTTGCCGAAAGTAGTCGCCGAGACGTAGGGCGCCCGCGCCGCGTCGAGCTCCTCGACCGCGATCTCCCACGGTCCGTCGCCCTCGGCCATGACCGTGAGACCGCGCTCGGCGACGCCCAGGGCCTGGGTGCCGGACACCTCGGCCAGGGCGCCGGACAGCACGGTGATCCGGTAGCGGCGCCCGGTCTCGTACGAGGTGAACACGTGGGCGTCGGCGGCCGGGTCGCGGTAGAAGTACGTGCCGCTGAACGGGGTCAGGGCAGGTGCCGCCGCGCCGACGCCCAGTCCGAGACCGGTGCCGCGCAGGCGCACGGTGTCCGGCGACTCGTAGGCGAGGTCGATGCGCCCGCCCTCACCGGTCCAGCTGAGCATGCTCGGGGTCGCCGCCGTGCGCGTCCCGGCCCGCTCGCCCGTGGCCGGGTCGAGGGGGACCAATCGCAGGACGGCGTGCATGCCGTTCTGGTGCGAGACAAGGTGGAGGTCCTCGGCACGCGTCTTCTCCGCGAGCACGGGCGAGATGCAGAACCAGGATCCGTGCGTGCTGAACGGGATGTCGTGGAGGAAGAAGGCCGGACCGGAGGGGGCGGCGGTCATGGAGGCGTAACTCGTTTCTTCAACAGGGGCTCGATAGAAGGCGCTTGACGATCCGTCAGTCCTTGACGGCACCGGCCGTCACCCCGGCGGCGACGTACCGCTGGGCCAGGACGAGGATCACCGCGGCGGGCAGCGAGGCCACGACGGCGGTGGCCATGATGGCGTTCCACTCCTGGTTGTTGTTGCCGATGTACTGGTAGATGCCGAGGGTGATCGGCTGGTGGGCGCCGCCGGCCGCGAGGGTGCTGGCGAAGACGAAGTCGGACCAGGACCACAGGAACGCGAACAGCGACACCGTGACGATGGCGTTGCGGCTCATCGGCAGGACGATGGACCAGAAGGTGCGCGGGGTCCCGGCGCCGTCGGTCCTCGCCGCCTGGAGCAGTTCGCCGGGGATGGAGGACATGAACGCGGTGAAGATCAGTACGGCGAAGGGGACAGCCAGGGTCGAGTCCGCGATGATCAGACCGGGCACGGACTGGAGGAGGCCGAGGCTGAGGTAGATGGCGTAGAAGCCCATCGCCATGATGATCCCGGGGACCATCTGGGCGGCCAGGAGGACGAAGCTCAGGACTCCGCCGCCGCGCGGGCGCAGCTTGGCCAGGGCGAAACCGGCGGGCGCGGCCAGCGCCACGGTCAGCACGACGGTGCCCAGACCGACGACCAGGCTGGTGCCGAGGTACGGCAACTGCTGGTCCAGGACGGCCCGGTAGCCCTCCAGGGTGCCGTGGACCGGGAACAGGTCCGGGGGCGATTTGCGCATGTCCTGCTCGCGGGTGAAGGACACGTTCAGCATCCAGTAGACCGGGAAGAGCATGATCGCGGTCAGCAGCAGGCCGAGGCCGGTCTTCCACCACGTACGGGAGCTGCTGTTCATGACATCCTCTGCTTTCGCTCGGCCCGGACGTACACCAGGCCGAAGACCAGCGCCGCGACGACGAGCAGATTGCCGACGGCCGCACCCGGGCCGAAGGCGGGCAGCAGGTTGCCGAAGCCGAGTTGGTAGGACCAGGTGGCGAAGGTGGTGGACGAGTCGGCCGGGCCGCCCTTGGTCATGATCCAGATGATGTCGAAGACCTTGAGCGTGTAGACGAGGCCCAGGAGCAGGGTGATCGCGGAGACCGGGCGCAGCAGCGGGAAGGTGATGTGCCAAAACCGCTGCCAGGCGTTCGCGCCGTCGAGGGCGGCTGCCTCGTACAGGCCGGCGGGGATGGACTGCAGCCCGCTGTAGAGGACCACGAGGTTGAAGGGGACGCCGATCCAGGTGTTCGCGATGATCACGGACGTCAGCGACCAGTCCGGCGAGGTCAGCCAGTTCACCGGCCCGATGCCGACGGCGTGCAGGGCGGAGTTGACGATGCCGGAGTCGCTGTTGAGCATCCACGACCAGGTGGAGGCGGACACGATGAGCGGCAACAGCCACGGCACGAGAAAGAGGGCGCGCAGGGTCGCGGAGAGCCGGAAGTGCTGGTTGAAGAAGACAGCGAGGGCCAGGCCGATGGCGTACTGGAAGAGCAGGCATACGGCGGTGAAGACCACGGTGTGCACGAGTGCGGGGGCGAAGGTCGGGTCGTCGAAGACGGTCCGGTAGTTGGCCAGGCCCGTGAACGGGGCGTCGCCCCGGACGAAGGAACGGACCGTGTAGTCGCGCAGGCTCAGATCGAGGTTGCGGTAGAGCGGATAGGCGTTGAAGAGGACGAGGTAGAGGGTCACCGGGGTGAGGAAGGCCCAGGCGGCCCACTGCGGGGAGCGTTGGCGACGGACGGTCACTTGACGGCGGCCTGGGCCGCGGTCAGCGCGTCCTTCGGCGACTCGGCCCCGCTGAGTGCGGACTGGACCGCCTTCCACAACTGCTCTGAGATCTTGGGGTACTTGGTGCCCAGGTCGTCACTGGTCCGCCCCTTGGCCGCCTTGACCGCGTCGACCCAGGGCTTCAGTTCGGCGTTGGCCGCGACCTGCTTGTCCTGGACCTCAGCGGTGGGCGCGACGTAGGAGAGCGTGGTGTCGGTAGCGAGGAGGTTCTCGGTGCTGGTCAGGCAGGACACAAGCTGCTGCGAGGTGGCGTAGCGGTCGGTCTCGCCCTGCGCCGGAATAGTGACGAACTCACCGCCCGTCGGAGCCGCCGCGCTGCCTCCCGAGGCGGCCGGGACGGGAATGACCCCGTACTCGAAGCCCGCCTTCTCCGCGTTGGCCAGTTGCCAGGTGCCGTTCTCGCTGAACGCGTAGTCGCCGGTCGCGAACTCCTGCCAGCTGGTGGTCTGGGTGTTGTTGATGACGGAGTTCGGCGCATAGCCGTTCTTGAGCCAGTCGCTCCACAACGTCAGTGCCGAGACGCCCTCGGCCGAGTCGAGTGCGGTGAGCTGCGCGCCCGAGCCCCAGAACCACGGCAGGAACTGGAAGCTGCCCTCCTCCGTCCCGATGGCGGAGAAGGTGATGCCCTTCTTGCCCGCTTTCTTGACCTTCTCCAGCGCCGCCGTCAGCGTCTTCCAGTCCTTGACGGAGGCGATGTCCACGCCGGCGTCCTTCAGCACCTTCTTGTTGTAGTAGAGGGCGAGCGTGTTCGCGCCGACCGGGGTGCCGTACGTCTTGCCGCCCGCCTGGCCGGCTCCGAGCAGGTTGGGGTCCGCCTTCGAAGTGTCCAGCTTGTTGTCGTCGGTCGTGGTGAGCACCCCCGCCTCGGCCAGGGTCGACACGACGGGGTTGTCGACGATGAGCACGTCCGCCGAGTTGTCCTGCTGCGCCGCCAGCAGCGCCTTGTTCGCCAGGTCGCTGGTGTCGAAGGCCGTCCGCTTGACCTTCACGCCGGCCTTGGTACCGCAGTCGTCCAGCAGCTTCGCCCACGCCGAGCCCTTGTCGAACTGCGGGTAGGGGTCCCAGATCGTGTACGTGCCGGTGTCCTCGGCCTTCGTGGAGCCGCTCGATCCGGAGGAGCACGCCGTGCTGCCCGTGGCGATGGCGACGACGGTCAGGGCTACGGCAGTGAGGCGCCGTCTGGCGGATGTGTTCGCCGATGTGTTCATTGCGCGGTCCTCTTCGTTTTTGGCACAGGAATGCCCGGGGAGGGTGTCCTGGGGGTATCGGGGCCTGCCGAACGGGGCCGCCGAGTTGTTCAAGCGGCCCGAGCGGAAGGAGAGGGGGCGTGCGGAAGGGGAAGGGACGTACGGGATGTGACGGGGTGCGGGTCAGAGGGTCAGGAGAGGGTCAGGAGTTCGTGTCGAGTCCCGCGTCCGGGGCCTCACCGGCGGGCGAGGTACCGGCAGGCCCCGTGCTGGAGCGCAACGAGATCGGCGGTGCGAGGAGTCGGTGCCGGGGTGGCGCGTCGGGGTGGTCGAGCCGCTCGACGAGCAGGTCGACGGCGAGCCGGCCCATCTCCGCCGCCGGCACGTCCGCCGCGGTGAGCTGCGGGGTCACCGTCTCCGCCCACCGGCAGGCCACGACTCCGGTGAGGGAGAAGTCGCGCGGTACATGGCGGCCGGCCTCGGCCAGCCCCCGGTACAGGCCGCCGAGCGCGGCCTCGTTCAGGGTGACCAGGGCCGTGGTGGCCGGGTCGTCGTACAGGATCCGCTCCACACAGGCCTGGCCCGAGGCGGCGTCGTCCCCGCAGCAGTAGGTCCGGACGGTGAGCCCGCGCTCCGCGGCGGCCTTGGTGAACCCGTCGAGGCCGCGTCGGGCGGACTCGTACCCGGCCCGCAGGAGCTGCTCGGGCCGGTTGACGAAGGCGATCCGACGGTGGCCGAGGTCGGCGAGGTGGTGGACGCATGCCTCCGCCAGCGCGGTGTGGTCCAGGCCGACCCACCAGCCGCGTTCCGGGTGTGCGGTACGGCCGATGGCCACCGAGGGGAAGTCCAACGCGTCGAGGTGATCGACCCGGTCGTCCTCCAGCCTGATCTCCATCAGGATCGCGCCGTCGACCCGACGCTCCCCCAGCAGCCGCTGGAACGAACGGTCGCTGTCCACCCCGCTGGGAGACAGCAGTACGTCGTAGTCGTAGGCCGCGGCCGCCTCCACCACACTGCCGATGAAGTCGAGCTGCATCCCGGTGTAGTGGTTGCCGGCCGGCGGGAAGACCAGGCCGATGGTGCTGGTCCGGCCATTGGCCAGGGCACGCGCGCTGGCGTTGGGCCGATAGCCCAGTTCGTCGATGACCCGCTGGATCTTCAGCCGGGTGTCATCGGACACGGGACGCTTGCCGCTCAGCGCGTAGGACACAGTGCTCCGCGAGACACCGGCCCGCTTGGCGATCTCACCGATGTTCACGGGCTGACTCCTTGCTCGTACGGATCGAACCGGTTCGCGTGAAGTGAAGTTAGGAGCAACCCGAACGGGTGTCAACGCTTTGCACCGAACCGGTTCGACAAGACGCCTGGGTGCAGTGCACCCACCGTTAAGGGCCGGTTGACGATACTGCTGTGCAATCGTGGCTCCGACGTCGAACCGGTTCGACGCCTGCCGACGCCACGGAGACGGCGACTCGGCAGTCGAATCCCTCTGAGCCCTTAGGGCGCGGCCGGGAGCAGCGTGGCGGCCCCGGCCCGCAGGAACGCCATCGCGCCGTCGATGTCGGCGCTCTCGGGGTCGCGACACAGCTCGCCGACGATCGCCGCAGCGGTGGTGGCCACCAAACGCGGGCCGAAGGCACCCGGCACGGCGCCGCTCTCGATGGCGAACATGCGCGCGCCTTCCTGCACCACTTCCGCCAGGCGTCCGTTGCTGACGGCCCTGAGCTGCGGATTCAGCTCAAACATGCGCTCGGACAGGTCGTCGAGGTCGCTCCGGTTGGCGATCTCCTCGCGCAGCCAGTGTTCCAGCGCGTCGAGGGTCAGCCAGCCCTCCCGCCGCTCGCGCAGGGCCGTTCCGAGGCGTTCCGCGAGCGCCTCGGAACGGGCCAGCGCCAGCTCCAGCTTGGACGGGAAGTACAGCGTGACCGTGCGCGGCGAGACCTCCGCCGCCTCGGCGATGTCGGCGATCGTCGTCGCGTCGAATCCGCGCTCCGCGAAGAGCCGGTACGCGGACCGGAGGATCGCTTCCCGTCGCCGAGCCTTGCTTCGCTCCCGGAGGCCGTCCCGTGGCCCGTCAGTCACCATACTCAAACATTACCATGGAGAGCTAATTTACAGTCGACTGCAATTATGCCTTAGAGTGCATCCAGCTGTCATCGAACGACGAAGGGAAGGCGGACATGGCGTCTCGCCTGTACGCATGGGCGCGGCTGGCGGTGACCCACCGCGGTCGGGTCATCAGCGTCTGGCTGTTGCTGCTCGCCGCGATCGGCGGCCTCGGCATCACCATCCACGGCAAGGTGGCCTCGGACTTCACCGTCCCGGGCATCGAGTCCCAGAAGGCCCAGGACCTCCTGGAGAAGCAGTTCCCGGACGCCGCGGGCGGTGTGATCCGCGTGGTGTACGCCGCACCGAAGGGCAGCAACCTGACGGAGGCGAAGACCGAGGCGGCCATCGAGGCGGGCCTCGGGAAGGCCGCCGGGATCTCCGGGGTCGTGCAGGTCTCCGACCCTTTCAAGACCGGGACGATGTCCGCGGACAAGCGGATCGGCTATGCCGACGTCCGCTTCCGGCAGGCCGCCGCCGACGTCACCCAGCAGGCCAAGGACTCCTTGAGCAGCGCCATGACCCAGGCCGAGAAGGCCGGCCTGGAGGTCGAGTACGGCGGAACCGCAATGAAGCCCCAGACCAAGGTCGGCGGACCCGCCGAACTCGTCGGCGTCGTGATCGCCCTCGTCATCCTGGCGCTCACCCTCGGCTCACTGGTGGCGGCCGGACTGCCCCTGGTGACCGCCGTGGTGGGCGTGGCCATCGGCGTTCTGGGCGTGAAGTTCGTCTCGACATGGGTGGAGATCACCGGCACGTCCACGGTGCTCGCCCTCATGATCGGTTTGGCGGTGGGCATCGACTACGCCCTGTTCATCATCTCCCGCCACCGCGAACAGCTCGCCGACCCCGACATGGACGCCGAGGAGTCGACCGCGCGGGCCGTGGCGACCGCCGGCAGCGCGGTCGTCTTCGCCGGTGCGACCGTGATCATCGCCCTGGCCGCCCTGACCGCCACCGGCATTCCCTTCCTGGCCGTCATGGGCCTGTCCGCCGCCGCCACGGTGCTGATCGCCGTCCTCATCGCGGTCAGCCTGGTGCCGGCCGTACTCGGCCTGTTCGGCGAGCGGCTCCGCCCCCGAGCCAAGAGCACCAAGAGCCCCCGTCCCGGCCGTCGCGAGCGTGTCCCCGGCGCCTGGGGTCTGGCCTGGGCCCGCACGGTCACCCGCAAGCCCCTGATCGTCCTGCTGGTGGGCGTGATCGCGCTGCTCGCGCTCGCGCTACCGGCCCGCAACCTGCGCCTGGGGCTGCCCAGTTACGCCTCGGAGCCCACCGCGAGCACCCAGCACAAGAGCTACGACCTGCTGACGAAGGGCTTCGGCCCGGGCTTCAACGCCACCCTCGTCGCCGTCGTCGAGACAAAGGACATACCCGCCGGAGACATCACGGCCACCGTCACCGACCTGCGCACCTCAATGGCCAAGGACTCCGACGTGGCGACCGTCTCTCAGCCGGTCCCCAACGCCGACAAGAGCCTCGTCGTCATGGCCGTCGTCCCGAAGACCGGACCCGACGACCAGGCCACCACCGACATGGTCGGCCGCCTCCGCGACCACGCCCCTGCCTTCGCCAAGGCCGGCGGCACCCTCTACATCGCCGGTCAGACCGCGGCGGCCATCGACGTCGCCGAAAAGCTGTCCGGCGCCCTGCCCGGCTTCGTCGCGATCATCGTGATCCTGGCCCTGATCCTGCTCACCCTGGCGTTCCGTTCGCTTCTGGTCCCGCTCAAAGCGGCCGTCGGCTTCCTGCTCTCCGTCGCCGCGGCCCTGGGCACCACGGTCTGGGTGTTCCAGTACGGCCACCTCAACGGCCCGCTGGCCATCCCCTCGGCCGCTCCGGTCGCCAGCTTCCTGCCCGTCCTGCTGATCGGCGTCCTGTTCGGACTGGCCATGGACTACGAGGTCTTCCTCGTCAGCCGCATGCGCGAGCACCACGAGAACACCCTGGACCCGCTGCAGGCCGTCGTGCACGGCGTAGCCCGCAGCGGGCGCGTCGTCAGCGCGGCCGCGCTCATCATGGCCGCGGTCTTCGCCGGGTTCATCTTCAACGAGGACCCCGTCATCAAGGCCATCGGCTTCGCACTCGCCGTCGGTGTCCTCATCGACGCCTTCGTCGTCCGCATGACCCTCGTGCCCGCCGCCATGGCACTGCTCGGCCGCCGCGCCTGGAGCCTGCCCCGTTGGCTCGACCGCGCCCTGCCCGACGTGGACATCGAGGGAGCCAACCTCCCCGAGCACAGGGCGGAGAAGGACGCCGAGCGGAGTGAGGTGCCGGTGGGGTGACGTGGCGGTGGGGGCCGTACACCGTCGGGAGCCGAAGCCGTACGGCGCGACTCCCGGCGGGGCGGGTCCGTCAGGTCACGAGCGTGCCTCGGCGCGGCGGCGGACCGCGTCGAGGAGGAGCTCCAGGCCGAACTCCATCTCCGCTTCGTGGTCACAGACGGCCAGTTCGGCGGCTTCTGCGGCCACGGCGGGCAGCCCGCTGTCGACGAGTTCCTGCTCGCGCATGACGATCACGCCCGGGATGGCTCCGGCGTACGTCGGCGCCGAGCCCACCTCGCGCGAGAGGGTGCCGATCAGGAACGCGATGAAGGTCCGCAGCACATGGACCGCGGCGGCGCCCTCCAGCTCCGCCCGGTGCAGGATCCGTAGCGCGGCCTCCACGACCGGCATGGCGGCGGGCGCGTTCAGGCGCCGGGTCAGCACGAGGGGCGCGGAACGGGGGTACTCGAGGGCGGCGGCGCGGAAGGAGCGGGCGAGCTCGCGCAGGGCGTCCTCCCACGGCATCGCGTCGACATCGGGGATGCGGACCCCACTCAGGATCACGTCGGCCATGGCGTCCAGCACGTCGGTCTTGTCGTCGACGTGGTTGTACAACGACATGGTCCGCACCCCGACCGCCGCCGCGATCTTGTGCAGCGACAGCTTCTCCATGCCCTCCGTCTCGGCCACCACCAGGGCTTGACGCACGATCTCCTCCCTGGTCAACGGCCCACGGCGGGTCATCCTCTGCGCCATCACCCATCCCTCCGGTCAGCGGCGCATCCCTGCGCCATGTATCAACTTATCTCATAAGTCTCAAGCACTATGAGGAATCAAGGCAGGTCGAGGCCCGGAAAGTACCCAGAATCGCCGCCCGCGTCTGCGCGAGTACGGCAGTCCGCGCCCCGCGGTCGTCACATCGGAGAGCGACCACGACGCCCTGGACGAGGAAGCGGGTCGCAAGCTCGCCGGGCGCACCCTCGTTCAGGGCTAGGGTCAGACGGGTCGCGAGGGACCGGAAGAGCGCGTTCGGCTCACCGAACGTTCCGGTGTCAGACAGAAGAGGAAGCAGGGCCGGGCGGCTCTCCGCCAGGGTCAGCACCGAGCGGAGCACTCCGTCCACGGCGGACTCGGTCGCCGCGCCGCCCTTCCCGTCCAGGGCCCGGGGCGCGACCGCCGTATCAGCGCGCAGGTCTTCCACGAACCGCTGCAGAAGCCCGTCCACGAGGGCCCGCTTGTGCGGAAAGTACTGGTAGAGCGTGCCCGGCGACACTCCCGCATGCCTGGCGACGGCGTTCATGCCGACGGCTTCCACACCGGAGGCCGCGATGAGTTCCTCCGCCGCGTCCCGGATCTGCTCGGCACGGCGCAGACCACGCGGCTGTCGTCTTCTGCCCCCTGCGGGCGGGTTCACGAGCAGACCCCTCTCGGCCCACCGTCGTACGGCACCCCCACCCGCACCGCCAGACCGGCGATCAGCAGTTCGATGCCGTGCTCGAACTCGGCCCGGTGATCGCTCACCGCGAGATAGGGGGTGGCGGCGGACAGGAGCGGATCACCCACGGCGGCCATCTCCTCGACCCGCCGCCGGATCTGGTCCGGCTCGACCGTGCCCATGGTGATGGCCGAGCCCAGCTCCCGCATGATCATGCCGACGGTGAAACCGGCGAAACTCCGCACCACATGGACGAGTTCCTGGGGTGAGAGACCGAGTTCGGGAAAGCCGGCCAGGGCGCACCGAACGTTCTCCAGGGCCGCCGGCGACTGCGTGGGCCGAGTGAGGACCAGAGTGAACGCCTTGGGATGCCGCAGCGCCGCGGCCCGGAAGGCGGCGGCGTACGCCCGCGCGCGCTCCTGCCAGGTTCCCGCGTCGGCCCCGGACAGCTCGATCCCGCCCAGCAGCCGCTCCGCGACACCCTCCAGCAGGGCGTCCTTGTTCGGTACGTGGTTGTAGAGCGACATCGCTTCGACACCCAGCTCACCAGCGAGTTTTCGCAGGGAGAAGGAGTCCGGGCCGTCCCGGTCGATGGCCGCGAGGGCGGCTTCGACGACCTTGCCCCGCGTCAGGCCGAGCCGCCTGCCCCGGCCGCCGCCTTGGCCTTTCATCAGCCGTCTCCCCTGCCCTTGACATGACTTATTACGTAAGTCTAGCTTGAGGAAACAACGTACATACACCGTAAGTTTTTCAGCGCTCTTTCCACCTCGTTAACGGAGAACCACTGATGACCAGCACCATGCGGGCGCTGATGGGCGGCGCCGGACCCGAATGGGAAGTCCGGGACGTCGACGTACCGGCACCGGGACCGGAACAGATCCGCGTCCGTGTCCGGGCCGCCGCCGTCAACCGGGCGGACCTCTACATGCTGCAGGGCACCTACAACCCCCGAGCGAAGACGAGCGACCTGTTCACCGCCGGTCTCGAATTCGCCGGCGAGGTCGACGCGATCGGCGCCGACGTGAAGCGCTGGACCGTCGGCGACCGGGTCATGGGCGTCACCCTGGGTTCCTTCGCCCCGTACGCCCTGGTCGACCACCGGCATGTGATCACGGTGCCGGAGTCCCTGTCGTGGACCGATGCCGCGGCCCTGCCCGTGGCGTTGGCGACCGAGCACGACGCACTCGCCCAGGGCGGATTCGGCCTGCGGCAGAGTCTCCTCGTCGTCGGCGCCACCTCGTCGGTCGGCCTGATCGGCGTCCAGCTGGCCAAGGCGTTCGGTGCGTCCCAGGTCATCGCGACCACCACCTCCGAGAGCAAGGCCGCCGCCCTGAAGTCCGTCGGCGCGGACGTCGTCGTCAACACGGCGTCCGAGAACCTGGCCGAGGCCGTGGCCAATGCCACCGGCGGCGCCGGGGCGGACCTCACCCTCGACCACGTGGGCGGACAGCTCTTCGCCGACACCTTCCTCGCCACGCGCATCGGCGGCACCGTCGTCAACGTCGGACGGCTGGCCGGGGCCGAGTCCACCATCGACCTCAACCAGCTGTCGTTCCGCCGCCTCCGGGTCATCGGCACGACCTTCAGCGTGCGCACCCCCGACGAGCTCGCCGACGCCTGCACCGCCCTCACCGCCGATGCCGTACCCGCCATGGAGGAAGGCAGGGTCCGAGCCGTCGTCGACCGTGTCTTCGCCTTCGACGACGCCAAGGCGGCGGCGGACCACATGCGTTCCAACACAGCCGTGGGAAAGATCGTTCTGGAGGTCACTTCATGAGCCGCGTCTTCGGGCAGATCGCCCAGATCGGGTACGTCGTCCGCGACCTGCACGCCGCTATGGAGTTCTGGGTCGCCCAGGGCGTGGGCCCCTGGTTCTACCAGGACCCGGTGCAGACGGACTGGTTCAAGTACCGAGGCGCCGACTCCGGCATGCAGATGGCCGCCGCGGTCGCCAACTCGGGGGATGTGCAGATCGAGTTGATCCAGCCGCTCAACGACGAGCCGTCGGCCTACAAGGACTTCCTTGACGCGAGACACGAGGGCGCGCAGCACGTCGCCTACTGGACGAAGGACTACCAGGAGCTCTACGACCGCGCCCTGTCCCTTGGCTACACCGTCGTCCAGGAGGGCTCGGTCCAGGGCGGCCGCTTCGCCTACCTCGACACCGAGACGCACCCCGGCACAGTCATCGAGATCTCCGACATCGGTGGCGCCAAGGGCGAACTCTTCGCCGCGCTGCGGGAGATGGCGGCCGCATGGGACGGCACCAACCCCATCAACAAGGTCGGCTGACACTGCCGTACGCACGAAGGAGACGACTGTGGACTACCCCGACCTGACCGAACTCCCCGCCGACCTGCGGAAGGTCGCCGCCGAGCGGTCAGCCGTGAACATCTACCGCATGGTGTTCCACTCGCCCGCCCTGGCCCCAGCCTTCCTCCAGATGGCCGACGCGATCTTCCAGGGAGCCCTGCCGCACCCCTTGCGCGAACTCGCCATCCTCCGGGTCGGACACGCCTACCAGGCGCCGTACGAGATCCATCACCACGAGAACATCGGTCGGCTCCTAGGGCTCGACGAGGCCGGCATCGCCGCCGCCAAGAGCGGTTCGTCGGAAGGACTGTCGGCGGAGCAGGGAGCAGTCCTCTCCCTGACCGACCGGCTGTTGGAACAGCACACCCTCACGGAGCCCGAGCGCGGCGAGGCGCTGGCCTTCCTCACCGCCGGGCAGCTCTCCGACCTGGTCCTCACGGTCGGCTTCTACCAACTGGTCTGCAACTTCCTGAACACCTTCGGCGTGACGACCGAGGGCGAGAAGGCCCCGTACTGAAGCGCCTCCTCAAAGCCCCGCCGCACAGCCCTTGTTCACACCCTCCGGGAGGATCGATGAAGCTCGCCTGGCAGGACTCCGATGTCCTCGACATGCCCACCCTGGGCACCCGCGTCACCGCCTTCGACGGCCTGACCGAGGTGCCCGGCGGCTACGGCGCCAAACTCGCCTGGGCCCGTGACCAGGCCAAGGTCTTCCGTGCCGAGTTCGCCGCGACCGGCACCCCGGACAGCGTCACGACCTGTGACCTGATCACTCTGCCGTACCCGACCAAGTTCGGTCTGTTCCGGGCCAGTCGGGCGATCGCCCCGTTTCTGTCGATCACCAACCGCATGCTGGTGGTGCGGTGGACGGAGAGCGACGGACGGGGGCGCGTGCTGCTGTTCGAGCCCAGCGACCACGAACTGGGCCAGAACACGCCCTACTTCGCCGCACTGATCCGCCGCACTCCCAAGCCGTTGCAGTCGCTGCTCACCACCGAACACGGCACGGTCCTCGGCCACTTGGCCCGCCTCGGCATCAAGCCGGAGGACGTCGACTACCTGCTCTTCGACCACCTGCACACCCAGGACCTGCGCCGCTGGGTGGGCACGACGAGCCCGCAGAGCGACCTGGGCGGCACCGTGCAGCCCGCCTTCCCCAACGCCAAGGTCATCGTGCAGCGCCACGAACTGCTGGCCATGTCCCAACTGCACCCCCTCCAGCAACCCTGGTACCAGCCGGAGACCTACCAGGACGTACGGCCGGACGCGTTCCTCCCCGTCGACGGCTCCCTGATCCTCGGCCCCGGCGTCGCCGTGATCGAGACCCCGGGACACGTGCTCGGCAACCAGACCATCGTCCTCAACACCTCCACCGGCATCTGGGCCAGCAGCGAGAACGTCATCGCCACCGAGTGCCTGACCCCCGAGCACTCCCGCATGCCGGGCATCGCCCGCTGGGCCCGCACCTGGGGCCAGGAGGTCGTCCTCAACGCCAACACCATCGAGACGACCGCGGAGCAGTACAACTCGCTGATCCTCGAGAAGACCCTGGTCGACCGCTCCCAGACCGACCCCCGCTTCCTCCAGTTCTTCCCCTCCAGCGAACTGACCGCCTCCTGGGCCAACCCAGGAACGTCACCCACCTTCACCCACAAGGCGATCGCACACTCGTGAGGGGGTGGGCCATCCGAGAGCGGCACGGTCACCGAGGACGTTCAGGACTCGGTCGTTCCTCGCCTGGTCGGCGAGCAAGACGTGGATGCCGTCGCCGGGACAGGAGCGGGACGAGGATGGCCTGACCGCCCCGCTTGGGATCGTGGCACGGGGAACGGCCGACATGCTCACGAAGCTTGATCACCTGGGGCTGGTCGCGGGTGCCTGTCGACTGTTCGCGCGCTGTCCGCGACCGGCACGCCCCGGGCCGGCTCGGTCGGCAGGTCCAGCTCCCAATCGACCAGTGCCCGTTCCCTGTCGGAGGCGTAGGCGGCAATCACCTCGGCCTGGCCGTTCCTGGTGCGGGCGGCGGTGCTGGAACACTACCGCTCCGCCCCGGCCAAGGTGGAGGCCCCTTCTTGTCTGGCTTTTTGCCGGTGCACAGCTCCGGTCAGTGGCCGCAGGCTGCGTGCGAGTGCCTCGGTCGGCATGTGGCGCCGGTGGCACGCAGCGTCTTCGCCGCGGCGATCGAGGCGTGCGTCGTGCGGGTCGCCGTCGTCGTCGAACCGGCGTCGTGGACGATCTCGCCGCCGATCATGGTCAGCTCGGCCTGGGTGCCGTGGATCTCGGTCGCCTTGATCTTGAGCAGGTCGCGGTCGGTGTGGACGAGGTCGGCCTGTTTGCCGACTTCGAGGGTGCCGGTGAGGTGCTCCTGGTGGAGTTGGTAGGCACTGCCGAGGGTGTGCATGCGCAGCGAACTGATCCGGGACAGGCTCTCCTCGGGGAAGAAGGGAGTGCCGTCCGAACCGGTGCGGGTGATGGCCTGGTCGACCGGGCGCCAGGGGTTGAAGTCGTCGATGGGCCAGTCGGTGCCGCCGGTGAGGCGGACCCCGGCCCGCTCCATCGAGCGGGCGGGGTAGAGGCGTGCCTGGCGCTCGGCGCCGATGTACGGCAGGAGCGAGTCACCGGTGTACGAGTCGTGCTGCGCCCACTGGAGCTGCATGTTGGCCAGGACCCGGGCGCGGGCCATGCGGCGGATGTCGGAGGGGGCGACCAGCTCGATGTGCGTCAGGGTGTGCCGGTTGTCGCGGTGCCGTCCGCCCTGACGGATGGCGGCCTCGTAGGCGGTGAGCGCGGTGCGTACGGCCCGGTCACCGATGGCGTGCGCGTGCAGCTGCCAGCCGGCCGGGTCCAGGACGAGGGCGAGGTTGGTGGTGGTGTCCTGGTCGAAGTAGAGGCTGCCGTAGTCGGTGCCCGGCACCCAGTGGGGGTCGGTGTCGGTGCCGGTGTTGACCAGGTAGGGGTCGAGCATCGCGGCGGTGTGCGCCGGGTACTCCATGACACCGTCCATGAAGACCTTGGCGGTGCCGGTGCTGAGCAGGTCGGCGCCCGCCAGGCTCTTCTCGAAGGCCTGGAGCAGGTCAAGTGCGGCCTGGGGGTCCTTGGCCTGGTCGGCGGAGAGGCGGTAGGCCAGGTGCGTGCGCAGCGTCAGCTTCTTCGCCGCGGCGAGGGCCAGGTACAGCTCGACGGAGTCGTCTCTGGTCGAGGCGCTCATGACCGAGGTCACCCCGGCGGCGGCCAGCATGGCGAACGCCTCGCCGGCCGCCGCCACTTCCTGGGCCAGGGTGAGATCCGGGATGACATCGCTGACCAGGCGTCCGGCGGTGTCCTTCAGCAGGCCTGTGGGCTCACCGGAGGCGTCGCGCACGATGGTGCCGCCGTCCGGGTCCGGGGTGCTCTTGGTGATCCCCGCCAGGGCCAGGGCGCGGGAGTTGACCCAGGCGTTGTGGCCGTCCGAGGACTTGACGTAGATGGGCCGCCTGGTGGCGAGCGAGTCCAGGTCGGCCTTGGTCACGACGGTCCCGGCGGGCAGGACGCCGCTGGAGTTCCACATGCTGATCTGGAGCCAGCCGTCGGGCTCCTGGTCGGCGGACGCCGTGAGCGCCGAGGTGATGACGGCCTGGATCTGCGCGATCGTCAGCTCGGCGTCACCGAGCGAGACATTGTGCAGGGAAAGGCCCGCGGAGACGGGATGGGCGTGCCCGTCGTGCAGACCCGGCATCACGAAGCCGCCCTTGAGGTCGATCGACTCGGTGTCGCGGCCGAGGAACCGCCGGACCTCGGCGTTGGAACCGACGGCCAGGAGGGTGCCGTCACGGCCGACGGCCAGCGCCTGTGCCGGGCGACACCCCTGTCTCCCGGTGAAGACGACACCGCTGTGCAGAACCGTGGCCGCCGAGCGACGTCGTGGGGCGGCGGATGCCGACGTGGCAGCACTGAGAGGGAGAGCGGCGGCTGCCGCCGCTGCGCCCGCGCCGACGAGAAACGTTCTGCGATTGGTCCGTTGACCCATGACCGTCCTTCCACCAGGGGTGTCACCCGACGCTGTTGCCTCAAACGGTCATTGGTTACGCGATTGACCACAAGTACGATTTGGCAACGGAATTAGTCGCCAAACATGGCCGTAACAATTGGATCCGTATCTTTGGGTCATGAATGCGGTGAGAATCGTGGACATAGCGCGCACGGCCGAGGTGTCGACGGCGACCGTGTCGCACGCTCTCAAGGGCACCGGCCGTATGACCGACTCAACCCGCCGCCGCGTACTGGAGATCGCCGCGCTGCTCGGCTACACGACGGGGCAAGGGCGTGGCCGGACCCGGACTCTCGGTCTCGCGGTGACCACGTACCGGGACGTGGCCTGGAACTTCGTCGACGTGGCCTACTACGCCCAGGCCATCACCACCGCCACGGCCGTCGCCCACCGCCACGGCTACGCTCTCAGCGTGCTGCCCTCCACACCTGGCAGCGGACAGGCGCTCGAACTCGACGGAGTACTCCTGCTCGACGCGCCGGCCGAGGACCCTCTCACTGACGCCCTGCGCCGGGCTGGGACTCCGCTGGCCTTCGACGGCCGACCGGTGGACGGCCACCCCGACGACCTCTGGGTGGACAACGACCACACTGCCGCCGTGCGTTCGGTCCTCGATCACCTCGCGGCTGAAGGAGCCCGCAGGATCGCCCTGATCGCGGGACCGAGCACCGAGCACTACTCCCGCACCTGCCTCGAGGCCTACCAGGACTGGTGTGCCGACCACGGCCAGGAACCGCTGTCGGCTCCTCTCATCCCAGGGGTGGGATCCGACACCGGCGCGCACACCCTGCTGGAACACGCCGACCGCCCGGACGCCGTCTACGGCATCTACAACCTGTCGGGCCGCTCACTGCTCAACGCGGCCCGGCACCACGGCCTGCGCGTGCCCGACGACCTCCTGGTCGCGTGCATGAGCGAAGACCCCGCCTACGCGGACACGGATCCGCCGGTCACGACGCTCAGCCTCTGCCCCGAGGTCGCCATGGAGGCCGCGGTCACCGCGCTCGTGGGCGCCATCGAGTCACCCGGGGCCCGCTCCCCGGTCACGGTGCCCCATCGTCTGACCGTAAGGGAGTCGACCCGGCCCCGGCCCTGCCGTGGTTAGAGCGGTGTGGCGTCGGACGGCGCGAACGGTGCACCGTGGCCGGGCACGATCAGTGCCGGGCCCAGGGACGGAACCTGCTCCCTGCCCGATCGCAGCTGATCGCGGTCGGGGATGAACGGATCGTCGACGGGACCGACCCTCGGCACCTCACCACAGATGGGTGAGCACGACCAGGCCCCGCTCGGTCGTTCACCAGGGTGCTGATGACCTCGGCGGTGTGTCCCGGCGTCAGGTAGCGGCGCTCAGTCCGCGTGGGCCGGGATCCGGAGCGTCACGCGGTAGCGGCCGTCGGAGGTGACGCCGGACTCGAAGGTGCCTTCATGTCACACCAGGACGGTCGTGGCGGCGCCGGGGGCGTGCTTGAGCACGTTGGTGAGGTCTTCCCACACGGTGCGGTAGAGGGTGCGCTGGGCCGGAGTTCACCGGTCAGGGTTGGCAGCCGACGCTCGCCGGCCTTCACAAGTTCGTCTCGACCAGCGACATCGAGACATCAACAGACAGCGAGAATGTCAGCGCTCGAAGACGATCTGCCCGTCGAACACGGTCAGATCGACCTCGACGGCGGTGATGTCATGCGGGTCGGTGCGCAGCAGGTCGCGGTCCAGTACGCACAGGTCGGCGACCTTCCCTGGCTCGATGGACCCCTTCCAGTCGTCGGCGAAGTCCTGACGGGCGGCGTTGACGGTGTACGCGCGCAACGCGTCCGCGAGGCCCACGCACTGGTCGGCGCCGCTGCGCCGGCCACTGGCCTTGGACTCCCGCAGCAGCATGCCGGCCACGCCCTGGCGCCAGTCGGGCTCGGTGATGGGGGCGTCGGAGCTGGCGCAGACGGTGACGCCGGCCTCGACTGCGGAGCGGACCGGCCACTGGTAGGCGGAGCGGCGCTCGCCGACGAGCTCGTCCATCAGGTCGGAGACCGTCCACTTGATGCCGGGGTTCATGTTGACCCCGTAGCCGTGCGCCGCGAGCTTGGCCAGGCTCTCCGGGCTGACGAAGTCGCCGTGGATGACGTAGTGCCGGGCGTCGGGGCGCGGGGCGGCGGCGTTCGCGTCGACGAAGGCGTCGACGACGGTGTCGATGGCCAGGTCGCCGGTGACGTGCACGCCGAGCTGGTAGCCCGCCTTGTGGGCGATGCGGATCATTTCGCGCAGCTCGTCCACCTGGAGCGCGGGCGTGTCACCGTGCACGCAGAGCGCGCCGTGGCCGCCCTCGGGGTACGGCTCACTCATCCAGGCGGTGCGGTTGGGCGGCACGCCGTCGCCGAAGATCTTGACGCCGATCACCCGTAGCAGCCGCTCGTCCGCCGACTGAGGGACCTGGAGCCCTTCGAGCCCTGTACGTACGTCGGCGGCTGAGCCGCCCATCGGGGCCGGGAGCAGCAACACGCTCACCCGGGCCGCCAACGCGCCCTCGGCGACCAGTTCGGCGTAGGCGGTGAGGTTGTCGGCGCCGAGTCCGCCGAAGAGGGTGTCGGCACCGGCGGTACCGAGGCCGGGTTCGGTGTAGCTGGTGATGCCGCGTGCGTGCAGTTCGGCGACGAGCGAGCGGATCGCCTCCCGGCGCTGCGCGACGGTGGGTGAGGGCAGCAGGCTCTGCACGAAGCGCTGGGCCGCCTCCCGCAGGATGCCGGTCGGCTCGCCGTCGGCGTCTTTGTCGATCACCCCGCCCGGCGGCGGCTCGGTGGTCCGGTCGATCCCGGCGGCGCGCAGGGCGGCGCTGTTGGCCCACACCATGTGCGCGGAGAAGTCGGTGAGGCACACCGGGTTGTCCGGTGCCACCCGGTCGAGGTCGAGGCGGCCGGGCAGGCGGCCCGGGTCGGCCAGGCACTCCGCCAGGTAGCCCGGGTCCCAGCCCAGGCCGACCACCCACTCCTCCGGGCCGGCCGCCTCGGCCGCCTTCCGTACGGCCTCGGCGATCTCCTCGATCGACCGCACCGCCGGGTGGCCCACGTCGATGGCGAACGGCGCCTTGGTCATCGCGTATGCGGCCCCGTGCAGGTGCGAGTCGTTGATTCCCGGCAGTACGGTCCGCCCCGCCAGGTCCACGACGCGCGTCGACGGCCCGGCGTATGCCGCGATCTCGGCCGACGTCCCTACGGCGACGATCTCCCGGCCGCGTACGGCCACGGCCTCGGCGACCGTGAAGTCCGGGTCGACGGTGAGGACTTGGCCGTTGGTGAGGATGAGGGTGCTGTCCGCACGGTTCATTTGTCCGGGCTCTCTCTGTTCGGTGGTTCCGTCGGGTGCTGCTGTTCGGTGCTGCCCGTTCGGTGATCAGGACCGGCGCAGCCGGGGGCCGAAGTACGCGAGCGCGGCGCCGACGACCAGCGAGGTGCCCTGGGCGATCTGCTGCCAGAAGGCCGGCACGCTGAGCAGCGTCAGTCCGTTCTGCAGGCAGCCGAGGAACAGCACGCCAAGGAGCACCCCGAAGACCGACCCCGAGCCGCCGGTCAGCGCCACGCCGCCGAGGAGCACCGCGGTCAGCACCGTCAGCTCGAACCCGGCGCCGGAGGTGCCTGCCGAGGCGCTGTCCAGCACCGACGCCTTGATGGCACCGGTGAGCGCGGCGGCGGCCGCCGTGAGAACGAAGAGCCCGAACGGCGTACGGCGGATGTTGATCCCCGAGAGATACGCGGCCTCCCGGTTGACCCCGATCGCGAACACGTGCCGCCCGCCCGGCGCGAACGCCAGGTACGCCGCCCCGGCGAGCAGCACCACGGCCGCGATGACGACCGGCGCCGCGATCCCGGCGAGCGTGGCCCCGCCGAGCCAGGCGTACCCCTCGCCGAAGTTGCTCAGCGGCAGTGGGAACAGTTGCTGTGCCAGGCCCCGTACCGCCGTGAGCATGCCCAGCGTCACGATGAACGCCGACAGCCCGAGGTAGCAGCACAGGACGCCGTTGACCGCCCCCACCACCGCGCCCGCCGCCAGCGCGCCCAGCACCGACACGGCGAGCGACTGGTGGTGCGTGCCAGCCAGTTGCCCGGCGACCAGACCGCCCAGCGCCAGGCTGGACCCGACCGAGAGGTCCAGGTAGCCGCTGATGACGAGCAGCGCCAGCGGCACGGCGACGATCGCAATCGTCGCGGCGTCGGTGGCGATCCCGCGCAGGTTCGCCACGTCCAGGAAACTGCCCGTCGTCAGCTGGAAACCCAGCACCATCAGGGCCAGAACGGGCAGCAACGGGTGCCGCTGCACGCTCCCCAGACCTGCGGCGGCCAGGGCACGGGGGCCGGGGAGCGCGAGCCGCCCGGTCTGTTCAGCCCGTTCAGCCCGTTCGTCCTGTTCGGCCTGCTGGACGGTGGTCATGGTGCTTCTCCTTCGGCTGAACCGGCGATGTGCGCGGCGGCGGGGGTGAGGGTGTCGGGGCCGGGCCCGTCGTGGACCGCCGAGAGCAGCGCTTCCTCGGTCAGTTCGGCTCCCGACAGCTCACCGACGACCCGCCCTCCGGCGACGACCAGGCAGCGGTGCGCGAGGGCGACGATCTCCTCAGGGTCGGAGGAGGCGAAGAGCACCGCGGTGCCCCGCTCCGCGGCGAGCCGGCCCACGACCCGGTAGATCTCCTGGCGGGAGCCGACGTCGACGCCCTGGGTGGGCTCGTCGAGCAGCAGGACCTCGGGCGTGCGGGAGGCGTTGACCCAGCGGCCGAGGACCAGCTTCTGCTGATTGCCGCCGGAGAAGGCGACCGCGGGCAGCCGGGGTGCGAAGGGCCGCAGGCCCACCGATCCGGCCAGGTCGGCGAAGAGGCGACGCTCGGCCGCACGGGAGCGTACGCCCCACCGCGCCAGCGGGCGAACGGCGGGGAGCAGGGCGTTGTCCTGCGCGCTGAGCCCCGCGAATATCCCCTGCGCGCGGCGGTCGCCCGGGACCAGTGCGATGCCGGCCGCGAGCGCGTCGGCGGGACGGGCCGCGGTGACGACGCGGTCGGCGACCCGTACCGTCCCACCGGTGCGGGGGCGGCGGCCGAAGAGGGTCTCCAGCAGGCGCGTACGCCCGGAGCCGATCAGCCCGTACAGGCCGACGATCTCGCCGCCTGCCACGTCGAGGCCGATGGGCCCGAACCCGGGGCCGGTGAGGCCGTCGAGCGCGAGCACGGCGGGGCGGCCTACGGCCGCGCTCGGTGAAACCGGGTCCGTGGCGGCCGAAGACACGGAGTCGCCTACGGCCTCGACCGGCCAAGCCGGGTCCGCGGCGGCCGAAGGCGTGTGGGCGGGATCCGTCGCGGCGGAAGGCACGGAGGCGAGATTCGTCACGGCCGGACCGGCCACGGCCGGGCGGGCCGCTGACGAACCGGCCTCCCCACGGACACCCACATCCGGACCACCCACTGACGAACCGGCCTCCCCGCAGACACCCACCACCCCGGCCTCCGCCGACACCACCCCCGCTGCCGTGACGCCCGCCCCCAGCCCCTCACCGGCCGTCGAAGCGCCGGGTTCCGGACCGCGCCCGCCCCCGCCGCTCGCCGCGACGGCACCCTTGCCGACGATCGTGTCGACCAGGTGCCGCCTGGTGTGCCCGGTCATGGGCGCGTGGTAGCCGACCCGGCCGTCGCGGAGCACGGTCACGGCGTCGGCGAGCCGTTCGACCTCGGACAGCAGGTGGGTGACGTAGACGATGGCGAGACCCTGGGTGCGCAGGTCCTCGACCCGCTCGGCGAGGGCGTCGCTCTCGGCGCGGGAGAGCGCGGCGGTGGGCTCGTCGAGCACGAGGACGGCGGCACTGCGGCTGAGCGCTTTCGCGATCTCGACCAACTGCCGCTGCCCCATGGACAGTTCGCCGACCCGGTCGCGGGGAGAGCAGCTCGCGGCGACCCGTTCAAGCAGCCCGGCGGCGACCTCCTCCTGGGCCCGCCGGTGGACCGCGCCGAGCCGGGAGCGGCGGGTCCACTCCTGGCCGAGGAAGATGTTCTCGGCGACGGTGAGCGGCTCGACGACGCTCAGGGTCTGGAAGATGATCGCCACCCCGGCAGCGATCGACTCACGCGGGCTCAGCCGGGCGTACGCGGCACCGCCGACCTCGATGGTGCCCGCGTCGGGGGCGTAGGCGCCGCCCAGGCACTTGATCAGGGTCGACTTCCCGGCACCGTTGTGCCCGAGCAGCGCGTGCACCTGGCCGGCGGGCACGGTCAGGTCGACGCCGTCCAGGGCTTTGGCGCCGCCGAAGGATTTGGTGAGCCCGCTGATGGACAGGGTCATCGCGGCCGCCTCACGCGTTCTGCGCGAGCAGCGCGTCGATCTTCACGGTGTCGGCCTTGCCGACCAGGGTGATCGGCACGTCGACGCTCGGGTTCGCCTTGCCCGCCGCCACCGCGAGCGGTACGTCGACGATCGCCGCCGCGATGTCCTGGGGCGCGAGCGCGGCGGAGGCCCGGTAGAAGGTGCCCTGCTTGATCGCGAGGAGCGAGGGCGCCGCGCCGTCCTGGCCGCCGACGAAGGTCTTGGCGTCGGCCTTGGCACGGCCGGCCTGCTGGAGCGCCTTGAACCCGCCGTACGCGGCGGCGTCGGTGACACCGAGGATGATGTTGAGGTCCCGGTGCTTAGCCAGGATCGCGTTGGACTTGGACAGGCCGGTGTCGGGGTCGATGGCCTGTTCCTGGGCGACGACGTCCACGCCGGGGGCGAGCTCGGTGAAGGCGTCGATCATGCCCTTCGTACGGTCGCGGCCCAGCTGGATCGTGCTGTCGGTGAGGAAGGCGATCTTGCCCTTGCCGCCCAGCGTCTCGTTGGCCCACTTCGCCGCGGCCTCGCCGAGCAGCTTGCCGCCCTCGGTGAAGCTGAACTGGATGTCGGCGCTCTGGTGGGTGAGCGAGCCGCCGTAGGTGACCCAGATCAGTCCGGCGTCGAGCGCGCTCTCGGCGATCTTCTCGGTGGCCTCGAACACCATCGGGAAGGAGACGATCGCCGGGATCTTCTGGCTGATCCAGGCGTTGAGGTTGGAGGCCTGGGTGTCCGGGCTGCTCTGGTCGCTCGTGGTGACCAGCGTGACGCCCTTCTTCTTCGCGCCGGCCGTGGAGAGCTTGACGAGGGTCGTGTAGAGCGGGAGTTGGGTGAAGGGATAGTCCAGGCCGATCTTCGTCAGGTCCGCCGCCGTGGCGGAACGGGTCGCGGACGACGAGGACGCGCCGGCCGGCGCGGAGCACGCGCTCAGTACGGCTGCGGCACCGAGGCCACCGGACAGTGCCAGGAAGCCTCTACGGGACGTACGGGACTGGTCACTCATGGCGGGGCCTCTCGACAGCGCGGCGGTGTGACGGTGTGGCGAACAGCAAAGCCCCGCACGGCGACGGCCCACCATCCGTACAAATACCGACTCCGGTCGCGGGCCCCGCGATCCCGGTTACAAGTGGATGAACCGCTTGTCCGGCCTACGGCCGCCCCCTACCGTTGGGCACCGGACATCTCTGTCACCACACATTTCTGTCGCTCGCCCGCACCGCAGGAGGCGAGGATGATCAGCCACCACCAGATCGCGGCGGCCACCCGCATCGGCATGCTCACCCGTGAGCGCGACACCGTCTCGGCCTGCGCCGAGGCCCTGCGCCTGCTGGCCCGGGCCCTGCCGAACGACGCCTCGACACTGACCGCGCTCGACCCGCTCAGCGGCGCCCATGTGTGCGTCGCCGCCACCGACAGCGACCCCTCCGGCCCGTCCGCGCGGGCGCTGACCGAGACCTTCGTCCAAACGCCCTGGTATCGCGGGGTGCTCACCGGGTCGCTGCCCCCGTCCATCTCCGACGAGGCCGGGCAGCCGTACCGCCGCGGATGGTTCTACGAGGAGCATGTCCGCCCCGCCGGTTTCCGCGACGCGATGAGCGGCGCCCTCCACCACGACGGCCGTTACGTCGGCATGATCCACCTGGCCTCGGCACGCGCCGGGGTCTTCACCCACGAGACCCGCCACCTCCTGGCCTCGATCATCCCGGCGCTGGCCGCCATCGCGGACCCCACGGCCCGGGCCCGCGACCACCACGACCTCCCCGACGACGCCTCCGCGGCCCTCGTCACCGCGGACGGACCGCTCGGCCTGCCCGGCCGCGACCGCCCGCCGGTCCTGGACGACGAGGAATTCCTGTCGCTGCTGAGGGAGTTCACCGCCTCCGGCGGACAGCGCCTGCGCCTGCTCTGGCCCGTCGCCCGCGTCTGGTACCGCGTCGGCCTCGCCCGGCACACCCTCCCCCTGCCCTCCGCGCTCCCGCGCCGGGCCGTCCTGGTGCACGCCCGCCCCACCCCGCTGCCCTACGGCCTCAGCCCCCGTGAACTCGACGTGCTGACCCGCGCCGCCATGGGACACACCAACCAGGCCATCGCCGCGCACCTCTTCCTCTCCCCGCGCACCGTCCACAGCCACATCGAGCACATGCTCCGCAAGACCCACTCCGCCTCCCGCGCCGAGGCGACCGCCCTCGCCGTACGGGACGGCCTGCTGCGCCCCGCCCCCGACGGGGTCCGACACTTCGTCGAGGGCTGCTGAGGCCGAGGGCCGCCGGATCAGGGCGCCAGCGCGCCGAGGAGTTCGTCGAGAACCGCCTCCTGGCGCCGCGGGGTGGCGGCGGGGGCGAAGAGGGCGTTGATCTGGAAGCCCATGAGGGCAGCGAGGAGGCTGTCGACGATGGTCTCGTCCGGGGTGGCAGTGGTCACGTCGCCGTCCAGCCGGGCCTGTTGGAGGTAGCCGTGCATCTGGGCGCGCCAGGTGGTCATGACGGTCTCGTGGACGGCGGCCATGTGGTCGTCGTGCAGGGCTCGGTCCCAGAAGGCGATCACGACGCGGGCTTCCATGAGCCGCAGTTCGTCGAGGGGCATGATCTCCCGGCAGAGCAGGCGCAGCGCCGCGAGTCCGCGCTGTTCCCCTATGGCCTGGCGGGCCCGGGCGTTGGTGGCGTCGAAGGCGTGCTGGAAGGCGGCCTGGAGGATCTCGTCCTTGTTGCGGAAGTACCCCGACAGGGCGCCGTTGGCGTATCCGGCCTCGGCCGCGAGTTCCCGCATGGTGACGGCGTCCAGCCCCCGGCGCGCGATCAGGGCCCACACCGCCTCGACGATCTCACGGCGTCGTGCGTCGTGGTCGACGATCTTCGGCATGCGCCCTTCCCCCCCGGTCCCGTCCTGCTCTCCGGGTCCGACCCTAGCCCACTTCGTGCCTGGCCAGGGATGTCGCCGGAGCTGCTTCAGGCAAGCATCGCCGCCATGCTGACGACCATGACCAGGGCTCCGGATTCGCGCAGCAGCACGCTCCGGTACGGCGGTCGGTGCCCCGGACCATGGCGCGTCGGCCCGATGAGACCGAGCCGTGCGTGGAGGTGGGCGGCGGCCCGTGCGACGGCCCAGCAGCCGGTCAGGAAGAGGAAGAGGACCGGCTCCCAGGCGGCGGGCTCGTGGGTCATGTGCGTACCACCCGCGTGGCCGGTCCGGGCGGTGGCGGCGGTGAGGACGGCCATGGCCGCGAGGTCCACGACGGCGGCCGGGCGGCGTGCGGGGCAGCCCGCGAAGGCGGTCCACAGACAGGCCACAGCGATGGCGGCGGCTCCGGCGAGGAGGACGCCGGGGTCGGGGTGCCGGGGCACCATCAGTGCCATCACGGCGATCGCGATCGCATGAGGTGCCCAGTGGCGGATGGGGCCGGGCAGGTGCCCGGCGAGGCAGAGAACCGCCCCCGCCGTACCGGCGAGGGCCCACGCGTCCTGCACATGTACCTCCTGCTGGCCGGGGGCGGCGGGGCCCGGGCGCCGGGACCCCGCCGTCAGGTCTCACTCCGTCGGGCCGCCGCTCCGTCGCCGTACGGCGATCAGCGCGCCGGCGGCGAAGAACAGGACCACGACGCCCTCGAAGAGACGGGCCAGGGCGGCGGATCCGCCGATGAGGGTCGTGAAGTTGTCCAGCACGAGCCACGCCACCGCGCACAGCCCGAGCCCGCCCAGCACCGGGGCGATCCGGGTGTGCCACAGGCGGGAGTCGGCGCCGCCCCGGCCGAAGAAGACCAGGACCGCGACGCTGACCAGGATCATCAGCACCAGCACGCCGAGCGTGGCCAGGCCGCTCATCCAGGTGAACAGCTGGAGCACCGGATCGGCCCCGGCGAGGGCGAACGCGGCGACGACCACGGCGGCCGAGGCCGTCTGGACCAGCGAACCGATGTGCGGGGAGCCGTGCCGGCCGTGGCTGCGGGCGAGCGCCGAGGGCGCGCTGCCCTGGCGGCCGAGGGAGAACAGGTAGCGGGCGATCGCGCTGTGGAAGGCGAGCAGTGCGGCGAACAGGCTGGTGAGGAGCAGGATCTCCATGAGATCGGAGGCTGCGCCGCCGACGTATTCACCGGCTATGGCGAAGACCAGCCCCGAGGTGTCCGCGGCGGCGGCGCCCTGCACCTTGTCGGTACCGACGGCCAGCACCATCGCCCAGCTCGCGAGGGCATAGAAGACACCGATCAGGATGACAGCCAGGTAAGTGGCCTTCGCGACGCTGCGCTTGGGGTCGCGGGCCTCCTCGCCGTAGATGGCGGTGGCCTCGAAGCCGACGAAGGAGGCGACCGCGAACATCACCCCGATGCCGGGTGATCCGACCGAGAAGGAGTGCGGGGTGAAGGAGGTGAGGTTGATGCCGTCGGCGCCGCCCTGGACCAGAACCGCGCCGGCGACGACCGCGACGATGCCGACCTCCAGCACGATCAGCAGCGACAGGACCTTGGTGCCAACCTCGATGTTGCGGTAACCGAGCACCGCGACGAGCAGCAGGAGGAGTCCGCTCCATGTCCACCACGGCAGGTCGGGGCCGCCGTACTTGGTGACCAGGCCGCCGGTGGTGACCCCGGCCAGGCCGTAGACGCCCGCCTGGATCGCGCTGTACGTCAGCAGGGCCAGGCCCGCGGCGCCGGTGCCGGTGACTCTGCCGAGGCCTGCGGTGACGTACGAGTAGAAGGCGCCCGCGTCGACGACGTGGCGGCTCATGGCCGCGTAGCCGACGCTGAACAGCAGCAGGACGGCGGCAACGAGCAGGTAGGCGGCGGGGACGCCGGGGCCGTTGCCGATGGCGAACATGACGGGCAGGGCACCGCCGATGGCGGTCAGCGGCGCGGCCGCCGCGACGACGAGGAAGACGATTCCGGTGACGCCGATCGAGCCGCGCAGGCCCGGCGCGGGCGTGGTCGCGGTGGTGGTCGTGGCGGGTTGTGCGGTCAGGTCAGCCATGGTGGTCCTCCGGTGCGCAGCAGGCGTGGGCGGTCGGAGTGGGGGGAACGTCGAGCGTGGGGTTGCGGTCGAAGAAGCCGACCGGCTTGAGCTTGAAGCCGGTGTAGTCGACCGGCATGATCGGCCAGTCCTCCGGCCGGGGTGCGTGGGTGAGGCCGAAGGTGTGCCAGACGACGATGTCCTGGCCGCTCCCGTCCCCGTCGAGGTCGCGGTCGGCGGCGGCGTACGCGGGCAGGCCGGCCCCGCCGGGGTGCTGGTTGACGAAGTCGCCGGCCGGGTAGCGCTCGGCCGGGTCGTAGCGGGTCACCCACAGGTGCTTGGTCGCGAAGGCGGCGCGGGCGGCGACGGACGAGTCCGGGTCGGCGAGCAGGGCGGGTTTGCCCTCGGGGAAGAGGGCGTACGCCACCGGGTGGCCGAGGCGGTTGAGGGAGGTGGGGTTGGAGATGTGCCAGACGCGGTCGGTGCCCGCGTCGGCCATGCGCTGGGCCTCGCTCTCCCGGGTGAGCGGGGTGCGGCGCAGGGCGAAGGCGTTGCCGCGCGGGTTGTCCGGGCCGATCGGCACCCGGGCCGTCTCGATCTCCTCGACGCGGTTGGCGGTGCCGTCGACGGCCATGTCGAGGCGGGCGCTGAACAGGTGTTGGTGGTACGGCGCCCCGAGGCCCGGGGCGATCTCGGTGGCATAGGGGTAGTCGCCGCCGGGGTGGGCGGAGGTGAAGACCACGCCGGTGGCCTTCGCCTCGAACTCGATGGTGCCGTCGAGGTAGAGGTACCAGTAGAAGCCGTAGTCGTAGTTGCCGACGGTGGTGAAGAAGGAGATCACCATGCGCCGCTGGCGCCGGGTCTCGGCGGAGCCGGCCCACAGGTCGGTGTGCTTCCAGAGGATGCCGTAGTCCTCTTCGTGCATGCAGATGGCGTTGGGGAGGGTCTTCGGGACGCCCGTCTCGTCGGCGATGACCGCGTCGAGGTAGGTGATGTCGC
This sequence comes from Streptomyces sp. JLBG701, assembly GCF_058544905.1. Taxonomy (NCBI): domain Bacteria; kingdom Bacillati; phylum Actinomycetota; class Actinomycetes; order Kitasatosporales; family Streptomycetaceae; genus Streptomyces; species Streptomyces sp. JLBG701. The sequence goes on along the minus strand of NZ_CM178588.1, from coordinate 9,617,080 downwards.
CCAGGCAGTCGCAGCCGAGCTGGAGGGCGTTGGCGTAGCGGCCGATGAGGTACTCGCCGGTGTCGAAGTAGTTCTGCCAGGACCGCACCGGGGAGGGGTCCGCGTAGGGGACGACCATCTCGGCGATCGACGCGCGGTGGACGACCGACCGACCGGCGAAGGCTAGCTGATGGAGGATCAGGCCCTCGCGGGCGTCGAAGCCGACGCGCAGGGTCCAGTTCTCCCAGGTGAGCAGGTTGCCGTCGAGGGTGAAGCTGGGTCCCTCGGGCTGGGTGATCTCGATAGGCTTCTGGCTGGTGCGCAGTGGCCCGGTGACGGCGGGGTCGTCGAAGTTGCCCGGCTCGGCGGGTACGGGAACCGGGCCGAAATCGAGGACACGGTCGACGGTCCGGTTGAGGACGTCGACGTAGGCGACCAGTCCGTCGACCGGGTGGGCCCAGGCGTGGTCCGTGTCGTGCTCCTGGACGAAGGCCAGGCCGCGCAGGATGCGGCGCCCGCGCTCCTCGGGGTACTCGTGGGCGTAGACACCGGCCGACAGGGGCGCGACCCGTACGCGCGAGACGTCCAGGTCCCGGCTCCTGAGCGCGGCCAGCCACTGCTCGTCGGTGGCCAGGATCTCCTCGACGAGCGCGAACTCCTCGTCGAGTACCGGGAGTTGACCGTCAACGGCAGCATCGAGAGCGCGCTCGGAATCGACCTTGCCGTGGGTGATGGAGACGATCACGTCCCGGGCCGGGCCACCCGCCGGGTCCGTGTCGAGGAGCAGCGCCCGCGCCCGGCGGTCGGCCTGAGCCCCCGCGAGCAGGTCGCTCTTGGCCGGCTCCTCCAGCCCGAGGTAGGCGAAGCGGGTCGATGCGGTGACGAGACCGGCGTCGGTGAGTGTGCGGCGAGCGGCGTCGATCTCCACGGGGGTGAGGGAATCGAGCGGATGGAGCTCGATCGGGATGTGCGAGGACAGAGACAGGACGTCCATGAGTGGTTCCCCTCCGGGGGCATGCCGAGCGTCTTGTGGCGAGCACCGACCCCTGCGGGGGCGGCGGCCGTTTTTCTCTACGTTCGTAGAGGAAAGATGCCCGGACTGCATTTCGCCCGCGACCTGCATGTGTTTCTTTGTCGTTAAGCGGCTTCGGGCCCATCTACGGCTCCGGTCGGCCTCAGCGCGCGACCAGGGCAGACGATCAGGGCGTGGATCTGCCGGACCGTCCGAGCCTCGGCACTCCGCCGAGGTGGAGTGCGGGCTGCCGGGCGACGACCGACCTGGCCGTGTCGAATTTGACGCATGTGGGCGTGCCTGGGGCACCCCGGGACGCCGCGGCACTCGCGCCGTCCGACGCACCCCCTCTCACCACAGCCGGACCGGTGCCGGGTCGAATCCCGTACGGTCGGATGACGGGGCATCATGTCCAGGGAGGGGCCCCGGGTGACTCGACGGCGCCCACGAGCGCGGTGACCGCGCCTTCCATGGCCCCCTGGGACAGAGACTCAGCGTCGTGACCGGCGAATCCGTGTCCGCGAAGGCGGGACCCTTGCTCATACACACGGCCACGAGATCGCCAGGCACCCGCAGACCCTCAGGGGTTGTAGGAGCTCCGGGCCCCATGGAGCGAGCTATCCGCGAACTCGCCGCACGGAACGGGTACAGCCCATGGCGGTGCTGGACGCGTACGAACCGGTCGTGGCGACGGCGGACGGCCGCATGGGCATCGCCGTCCTGGGCGCCATGGCGGACCTGGGCTGGTCCTCTCCCCTCGACCTCGCCGTGGTCGACGCCGACCACTTCACCGAGGGCGAGTTCGTCGTTCCCGCGCTCACCTCGGTGTACCTCCCGCTGACCGAGCTACGTACCGTCGCCTCGGACTGGCTGAACAAGATTCACGATCTGCTGGCCCAGGATCTGGACGCCGAGTGCGCGGTCCGCCAGTCGTCCTGACCCGACTGGAGTGGCTGCCGGACGCGAGGAGCCGGGCGATGGCCGACGGGCAGCACACCTCATGGATGCGATGAGTACTGCGGCATCCCGCGCGTGTCCTGCATGGTGTGTCCGTGGTGCGACGGTGCCGACGAGGTCCAGAACTGTGCGGCGAGGAACATGTACGCCATGGCAAGCCCGGTGACCGCCGGGGCGAGCCGTTCCGGACGTTTCGCGGGCGCCGGGTCTCGGTGGGCGAACGTCCACAGGCACGCCCCGGCGACGCACCATGTCGCGAGCAGCAGGGTGAGCGAGCCGGTCGGCGTGGACGGCATGACGAACATGCAGGTCATGGCACCGAGATCCGCGGTGGCGAGTACCCACGGCCACGAGAGGGCCAGTGAGCCGCGCACCGCCGCCGTCAGGGTCTACATCACCGGCAACCACGAGTACTGCAGCGAGGCCCAGGGCTGGGTCGACCTGATGGGCGAGCTGGGCTGGGAGCCGCTGCGCAACCGCCATCTACTGCTCGAACGCGGCGGCGACACCCTCGTCGTCGCCGGCGTGGACGATGTCACCGCCGAGTCCTCCGGCCTGGCAGGCCACCGCGCCCACCTCGCCGGAGCCCTGGACGGCGCGACCCCGACCTGCCTGCTGCGACTTCCACTCCAGCCAACGCGACTCGTCTGCGCTACTCGCGCCGAGGACGGCCCTGATCAGCGCCTGCTGTCTCTTTAGCCCTACTACTGGCTGGTCTGCTTCGAAGTTCAACGTCATGGTCGGTCCAAAGTCCTTGTCATCAGGTGAACTTCCAGAATGGAGGGTCACGCTGACAACGCCGACTGGTTTTCATGGGCGACCCCGACCGGGAAGCAGCGGTTCGATCTCGGGCTGGCGCAGATAGCAGGCAGCGACCGCCAGAGGAACGCAGGCCACGAGCACCACTGCGGGAGCGGGGGCGGGCGATGCCCTTGGTCATGGTGAGCAGGATCCGCAAGATCGAGGTAGCAGGAGCTCTCGGCTTCCTGCCCGAACCGGGGGTAGCGACCGCCAGCCCCACCTGACGCTCTCCGATGCCCGGCAGCTGTTGCTGGACGCGCTGACCGAATACCGCACCACCCACGGCCACCAGCCCGCGCGCATTGTCGTACACAAGACCTCGAACTTCACCGCCTGTGAGGTCGACGGCTTCCACGAGGCCGCCGACCTGCGCGACATTGATGGTCGTGGCGCCGGCCTGAAGGCTGAAGCCCTCCTCACGCAACAGGTCCCCGAGCGTGTCCGCGCTCACCCTGTGCCCCTGACGAGTGAGCTCGGCCGCGAGGTTCTGGTCGACTTCACCGTCCAGCGCAGCGGCGACATCGGGTCGCCCCGTTCGTCAGGTTCCACCAGTGCCAGCAGCGCGGGCCGCAGACCCGGATCAAGGTCCACGACCTTCTTCCGACCACCACCGGGCCTGCGTACCCGACTCACACCACCGGGCCTGCGTACCCGACTCAGAGGCTCCTCGCCGGCCTCCGACTCGTCCACACCCTTGCGGAGCGTCGTCTCGCTGACCTGGGCCGCCCGCGCGACCGCCCGGATAGCGCCGTGACCCAGGATCCGGGCCTCGGCCCCCATCATCAGCCGCCGCCGCTCGTCCGGATGCAGGAACAACACCCCGAACTTCACTGCGAGTTGACCACGAACCTCATCGGAAACACCCATAGCAGACCAACGAGCCGGATCACGCGAAGCAACACGTTGATTCTCTGCGAGCCCTGACGTGCTGCACGAGGCCGTGTTCCGGCAGGCCGAGGCCCGTGGGCAAGGTCATCTGTGCAAGACCCTAGCGGGGTTGGGCATGCGGCGACCGCTCGGGCCGCGCGGTGGAGACCGTCGCCGCACTTGCCCCATGACCACACTGCGGGAGTGCTCAGCTCACAGCGGCGGGTGCCCGCTCCTCCGACATCAGGTCGAGCGCGATGTCCACGATCATGTCCTCCTGCCCGCCGACCAGCCCGCGGCGCCCGACCTCCAGCAACAGCGCTCGCGCATCGACGCCGTAGCGCGCGGAGGCGGTCTCGGCGTGACGGAGGAAGGAGGAGTAGACGCCCTGACGTCGCCGAGGTCGTCGTGGCGGGCCGCACCTACCGTCGGCTGACCACCGCGCTGGGCGGGAAGCGGGGCGCGCTGCAGGTGGCGGTCCGGATCGACGAGACCCGCCGGATCCTGGGCGGTATGGCCGTGGAGATCGCCGTGGTCAGCCTCGCGGTCATGCTGGTCGCGGCCGGCGTGGGTCTGCTGGTCGCGGGACACATCACCCGGCGCCTGGTACGGCTGGCCGAGGTCGCCGAAGAGGTCAGTGCCGACGGGCGGGCCGTGCTCGGCCACGCGGACCTGACGGGCGGGCGCGACGAAGTGGGCCGGCTGTCCACGTCGTTCGGCAGGATGCTCGGGCGGATCGCGGCCGCCCGTGACGCCCAGGAGAGACTGGTGCACGACGCCGCCCACGAGCTGCGGACCCCTCTCACCAGTCTGCGCACCAACGCCGCGGTACTGCGGCGCGTCGCCGAGCTCTCCCCACAGGCCCGCGACCGGCTTCTCGACGACGTCGAGGGCGAGACCGGTGAACTCGCGGACCTCGTGGAGGAACTCGTGGAGCTGGCGCTGGCCGGCGGTCAGGAAGAGGCCGAGGAGGCCGTGGAGCTCGCCGCGGTGGCCCGCCGTGTCGCGCGGCGCGTGTACCGGCGCACCGGTCGCCTCGTCCATGTCGACGCCGACGGCACCGTGGTCCGTGGCCGCCCGCAGGGCCTTGAGCGCGCGTTGGGCAACCTGTTGGAGAACGCCGCCAAGTTCGACCCCGGCGGCGACGATCCCATCGAGGTGCGCATCCGCCGTGGCGCGGTCACCGTGTCCGACCGTGGACCGGGCATCGACGCCGACGCCCTCCCCCGGGTGTTCGACCGCTTCTACCGTGCCGACACCGCTCGCGCCCTGCCCGGCTCCGGACTCGGCCTCGCCATCGTCCGCGACGTCGCCGAAGCCCACGGCGGCACGGTGACCGCGGGTCCCCGCCCCGGCGGCGGTGCCTGTATCGGCTTCACCGTGGCCGGGTCGCGCCTGTTGCCCGGGGCCGGAGCCGAATGACCCTCTCGTGGAGGAACGTTGGTGCCTGAACTCGGTGAACGACCAGGTCGACGGCGATACCAGGGTGGGCCGCCTGACGGAGGGTGGTCAGTCGGGCTGCCGTACCGGGAGCAGCACGGCCGAGGGGTGCTCGGGGTCGTGGAAGACCTGCTGGTCCGCGGCGTGGAGGGTGGTGGCGGTGGCCCTTGGCTCGCCGGTGCCGGGGTTGCGGGCGTAGCGGGGGAAGGCGCCGCTGGAGACCTGGACCCTGATGCGGTGGCCGCGCCTGAAGTTGTGGGCGGTGGGCCACAGCCGGACGGTGGCGCGGGAGAGTTCGTCCGCGCCGGTGAGGCTGACCAGGCCGTCGCACAGGTTGGTCGAGCGGCCCTTCTCGTCGACGTCGCAGAGGCGTACGAAGACGTCGGCGTGGGGCAGGCTGGAGCGGAACCAGATCTCGGCCTCGACCTCGCCGATCACCTCCACGTCCTCCTCCAGGACGGGGGTGGTGAACGTGAGCACGTCCGAGCGGGCCTCCAGGCGGGAGTTGTCCACCCGGCCCCCGTCGCCCGGGGCGAACCGCACGCCGCCGAGGGCGGGGGTGGGGTCCGCCGGGTCGTAGCGATAGCCGTCGGGAGACGATTCACCGGGCAACTGCGGTGACAGCCCGCCAGCCGCCTGGAGGTGGAAGCGCTGCGGAGCGTACCCGGCAGGCGGCCAGGAGGCGAAGCCCCGCCATTTCTCCTCGCCCATCACGTACAGGCGTACGGGTGCGCGCTCCGGCGGCTGCTCGCCGTGGGCGTGGGCGAGTCCGAACTCCAGGGTCTGCGCCGCGGCTTGGGCGAAGACACTCATCGCCGTGTGCGTCCACGGGCCGACCGTGAGCCGGGCCTCGCTACCCGCCGCGCGCAGTGCCTGGTAGTCGCGGAGCTGGCCGGGCAGGAAGATGTCGTACCAGCCGCCCACCGAACTGACCGGCACGCTCACCTCCGCCACCCGCGCCCGGTGGTCGACCCCGGCCCAGCGCGGGTGATCGGCACCGTGGACGAGGATGTCCTGGAGGTACTGCGAGCGGCGGCCGAGCGCGGCGGTGTCGGCGTCGGCGAGCGGCAGGGTGAACTGGGCGCGGTGCGTCTTCCTCGCGTCGAGCATCTGGCGGAGCAGCGCCCCTCGGCGCTCCTGGCCCGCCACCATGACGCCCCAGCCGAACGGCGTCTCCAGTGAGAAGCCGTCCTCGCGGAGGAAGTCCAGCGAGAGCGCGGACTCGGTCACCACCGGGATCATGGCCTTGACCTGCGGGGGCAGCCGGTCGGCCACGGCCCACTGCACGTAGCCGAGGTAGCTGCCGCCGGTGAGCACGATCGCGTCGCCGCACCACGGCTGCTTCAGCAGCCAGTCGAGGGTGGCGAGACCGTCCTCGCGTTCGTGCCGGAACGGGTCGAAGTCTCCTGCGGAACCGAAGGTGCCGCGGGCGCTCTGGACAACCACCTGGAAGCCGCGTTCGGCCAGGGGCGGGGCCGACAGCGCCACTATCGGACCTCGTCGGCCGTACGGTGTGCGGATCAGGGCCGTCGGCAGGCCGTCGCCACCCTTTCGCGGCGCCCACCGGTCGGCCAGCAGCACCGTCCCGTCGGGCATCGGCACCCTGAGGTTCCGCTGGACGACGACCTCCCTGGTGAGCGGGGGCGTCAGCTTCAGGAGCCGCTGGACGAGGCGGCTGCCGTGTCCGGCCCGCCTTCCCGACCGCGTACGGCCGGTGGCTTCGCCCGCCGCGCGGGGGCGGTCCTCGATGTCTGCCATGGTGTTCACTCCGCTTGAGCAGGGGATCCGGGGCGGTGTTCGGTGAGCGTCGCGAGGGTGTCGGGCGGGCCCTGGACGGCGGTTCGCTGCATGTGGTGCAGCACACTGCGGATGCCGCCCAACTCCTCGCCGCCGCCCGCCCGGCCGGGGCCACCGTGCACGGTGTGCGGCAGCGGTGAGCCGTGGCCGGTGGACTCCGCGGCGTCGGTGCGGTCGAGGAGATGCAGACGACCGTGCCAGGGGGCCGCCCCGAGCAGGGTCTCGCGGGCGAAGTCGGGGTCGTGCGTGACGATGGAGGCGACGAGGCTGCCCTCGCCTCGCGCGGCCAGGTCGACCGCGTGGGCGGCGGTTCCGTCGTACGGCAGCAGGGTGGTCACGGGGCCGAACGCCTCGACCTCGTGCGGCTCGGCCCGGTCGGGATCCTCGCAGCGCAGCAGCAGTGGCGGAAGGAAGGCGCCGCGTTCGCGGTCACCGTCCAGGACGTCGAACCGGTCGGGGTCTCCGTGCACGACGCGGGCCGCCGCTGTGAGCGTCTTGAGCGCGCGCAGTACTTCCTCCCGCTGCCCGAGCCCAGCCAGTGGGCCCATGGCGACCGTGGGATCGGCGGGGTTGCCGACACGTATGCCGTCCAGCTCGGAGGAGACCGCTTCCTGTACGGCGTCGACGAGTCCGGCCGGCACCAGGGCACGGCGGATCGCGGTGCACTTCTGCCCTGCCTTGACGGTCATCTCGGTGACCAGGGTCTTCGTGAACAGGCCGAACTCGGGGGTGCCGGGGGTGGCGTCGGGTCCCAGGACGGCGCAGTTCAGGGAATCGGCCTCGGCGTTGAAGCGGACGGCGCGACCGGCGACGACCGGGTGGGTGCGCAGGGTGCAGGCGGTGACCGCGGAGCCGGTGACGCTGAGCAGGTCCTGTCCGGTGAGGGCGTCGAGGATGCCGTCGGGCGGTGCGCAGACCAGTTGTACGGCGCCTTCGGGAAGGATGGCCGACTCGATGATGCGGCGGAACACCAGTTCCGTCAGATAGGCCGTCTGTCCCGCGGGTTTCACGACCGAGGGCAGGCCCGCCAGCAGGGCCGGCGCGAGCTTCTCCAGCATGCCCCACACGGGGAAGTTGAACGCGTTGATCTGAACGGCCGCGCCCAGCCTCGGTACGTGGATGTGGCGTACGCCGAAGGTGCCCTGCCTGCCGACCGGTTCCGTGTCGCCGTCGGGCAGGACATGGCCGTCCGGCAGTTCTTTGGCGCCCTTGCTGCCGTAGACGAACAGCACCCCGATGCCGCCGTCGATGTCGAGGACGGAGTCGCGGCGGGTGGCTCCGGTGCGGGTCGACAGCGTGTGGAACTCGTCCGCGTGCGCGGTCAGGTGTTTGCCCAGCGACTTGAGCAGACCGGCGCGCTGATGGAAGGTCAGCTCGCGCAGGGCGGGGCCGCCCACCTGTCGCGCGTGACGCAGCGCGGCCACGGCGTCGACGGGGCGCTGCGAGAGCCGGGCCACCTCGACGCCAGTCGCCGCGTCCAGGAGAGGGCGGCCCTCGTCGGGTGCCTCGTACCAGGCGCCGACGAGGTAGCTGTGCAGTTGCGCGGGCATGGGAGGGCCCACCTTTCCGTGCTCTCGGGTTCAGCGGTCGATGCGCCTGAGGTCGCGCCGGTAGCGGGCGGCCGCGTCGATGTAGGTGCGTACGGCGTACTCAACCCAGGAGGGGTCGACTTCTGTCCCGCGCAGCCGGACCGGGACACCGAGAGCCATGGTCTTGGCCGGGATCTCGAAGTCCTCGGGCACGAGCGCGCAGGCGCCGACCACGGCCCCCTCGCGCACGGTGACCCGGTTGAGGACGACGGAGCCGGAGCCGATGAGGCAGCGACGCTCCACCGTGCAGCCCTCCAGGTGAGCGTTGTGTCCGACCACGCACTCGGGGCCGATCACGGTCGGCCACTGCTCGGTGGTGTGCAGCACGGTGCCGTCCTGGATGCTGGTGCGGGCGCCCACCTCGATGCGTCCGCCGAGGTCTCCGCGCAGTACGGCACCGGGCCAGACACTGGCTTCCGCGCCGATCCGCACGCTCCCGATCACGACGGCGTCGGGGTGGACGAAGGCACTGGGATGAATGTCCGGCTCGCAGAGCCCGAGGGCGTAGACCGGCACGGCTGCCACCTCGCTCGCGTCCTGGTCGGCCACTCGCCGACCCGACCCACACTCTACTGATAATTTTCGCGACGACAAGATATTGTCTAAAGACAGGAAAGGCTTCGCATTCCACTACCGGAATGCCCGGATACGCTGGTGAAGCCGGTGTCGCACGACGGCGTGACAGATCGGCATGTCCGGCAGCGAGGGAAGTGAAGAACCATGGTGGAGGGCGCTTCGCGCGGACCGGCCCGCAAGACACGAGCCGGTAGAGGCACGGCAGAAGCCACACGGCCGGTGGTCAGCCGGCGGCGTGAGCTCGGTGACGTCAGCGCGCGCTCGCTGCTCATGACCATCCTCGGCGAGTACGTGCTCCCGCAGAGCCGCCCGGTGTGGACGTCGGCGCTGGTGGACGCGTTGGCCAAGTTCGGTGTCGAGGAGAAGTCGGCCCGCCAGGCGCTGGCCCGCACCGCCGCGGAGGGCTGGCTGGCTTCGGAGCGGGCCGGCCGCCGGGTGCGCTGGACGCTCACCCCTCCGGGCCGGCGGATGCTGACCGAGGGCGCGCAGCGCATATACGACTTCGGCAGCGGCGAGCGCGTCTGGGACGGCACCTGGCTGGTGGTCCTGGTCTCGGTGCCGGAGGCCAAGCGGGACCTGCGGCATCGGGTGCGCACCCGGCTGACCTGGGCCGGCTTCGGCTCCCCGGAGCCCGGCGTGTGGATCACGGCACGCGCCGACCGCGAGACGGAGGCCCTCGGTGTCCTGAAGGAACTCGGACTCGCCGACGACGCGATGTCCTTCACCGCCACATACGGCACCGTCGGCAGCGAGGCGGCCATGGTGGCCCGCGCCTGGGACCTCAGCGAGGTCGAGGACCGCTACGAGGAGTTCATCGACGAGTTCACGGGCCTGCACCCCGCCGACGGCGACGCAGTCCTGCACGCCCAGACCATGCTGGTGCACGAGTGGCGCCGCTTCCCGTTCCTCGACCCACGTCTGCCTGCGAAGCTGCTGCCCGCGGGCTGGAGCGGCGCCAAGGCAGCCGAACTCTTCCACAGCAGGCATGCCGAATGGAGCCCGGCGGCGCTGGAGCGGTGGAGCGAGCTGACCGAGGATCACGGGCACGTCTGACACCGGTGCACGCGCGGCAGGGTGCGGGATCAGACCCCGAGGCCGGGAAAGACCTTGGCCGCGTTGCCGGACAGCACGGCCCGGACGGTGTCCGCCGGGAGGCCCAGCGCGCGCAGCGCGGCGACGTTGCGGGAGGCGCCGGGTACGCCGGGCCAGTCGGTGCCGAAGATCCACCGGGTGGCCAGCCTCGGCAGGTCGAACCGGGCGTAGTACTCGGGCAGTTTGCGTGGCGGCAGTCCGGCCAGGTCCAGCCAGACATTGGGCTTGGCCAGCGCGAGGAACGCCGCGGTGTCGTACCACCAGCCCCGCCCGCCGTGGGCGAAGACGAACTGCACGTCGGGGAAGTCCTCCACGGCATCGAGGAGGAGCTGTGGATCGCCGAACCGGGCGCGGGCGCCCGGGAAGCTGGAGGTGCCGGAGTGCACGACGACCGGGACGCCCCGCTCGCCGCAGAGTGCGTACAGCGGGTACAGCTCCTTGTCGGCCGGGTCGAAGCCGCCGTGTACCGGGTGCAGTTTGACGGCGACCGCGCCCAGGTCCAGCTGGCGTTCGGCCTCCGCCACCACCGGGTGGTGCAGGTGGGGGTTGACGTTCGCCACCAGCCGGAAGCGGACCGGGTTGTACGCGACGACGGGCAGCAGGTCTTCGATCGGCTGAATACCGGTGGCTCGCGGGCTGTACTCGCAGAACAGCAGCGCCCGGTCCACACCCTGAGCCTCCAGCAGAGCGTCCAGCCGCTCGGGGACGGGGTCGCCCCGCTCGTCGTAGGCATCGCGCCACGGGTGATCGCCGCTGAAGCTGTCCGCCCACTCGAACCAGGCCGGCTTGAGCGTGGACAGTCTCGGGGCGTGGACGTGCGCGTCGACCACGGTCTCGCCGTCGATCACGGTGTCTCCTTCGCTCGTGGGCTCAGCCGCGTGGCTCGTACCCGGCGACGAGCTCGGTGTCCGCGCCGGCCGGGCCGTGGCCCGCGGCGCCGCCCGGTGCGCCGATCGGTGTGTCCCGGCCCGGCAGGGGCTCGGTGAAGAACCGCTTGTTGTCGGCGACGAAATCGTTCAGCTCCAGCGGCACCCGGCGGTCCTGCGAGATCGCCTGCACGGGGCAGACCGGCTCGCAGTTGCCGCAGTCGATGCACTCCAGCGGATTGATGTAGAGCTTGCGGTCGCCTTCGTAGATGCAGTCGACAGGGCACTCCTCCATGCAGGAGCGGTCCGTGATGTCGATACACGCCTCGGCGATGACGTAGGGCATGGGCGTACGGTCCCCTTCGGAGTTACGCGACGGCCGGGACCGTCGTCGGGACGTCGGTGGAATGACCGGGGAACACCGGCTGCTCGGGATCGATGTGGTGCGCCGCGTTGTTGACGGCGGTCGCGGCCTCCCCGAAGCCGACCGCGATCAGCCGCACCTTGCCGGGGTAGTCGTTGATGTCGCCCGCCGCGTAGATCCCCGGCACGGAGGTACGCATCGCGGGGTCGACGGGGATGTGCCGTCTGTTCTCAATGTCGATGCCCCAGGCGAGGAGCGGGCCGAGGTTGGCGGTGAAGCCGAGGGCGGCGATGATCGCCTGGCAGGGCCGGTGGTGGGTCAGCTCGTCGCCGGGGGCCCGCCGGGTGATCTCGACCGCCTCGATGTTCCGGCCGTCGCCGATCACCTTCGACAGCTCGGCCTCGGTGACGATCTCCACGCCCGCGGCCCGTACGGCGGCCACGGTGGCGGGGTGCGCACGGAAGGCGTCTCGGCGGTGGACCAGGGTCACGGAAGCCGCGATCGGGTGCAGGGTGAGGGCCCAGTCAAAGGCACTGTCGCCGCCGCCGACGATCACGACGTCCTGGCCCGCGTAGTCGTCGGGCCGGCGCACGAAGTAGGCCAGCCCAGCCCCTTCGTACGCGGCCGCCGCCGGCAGCGGGCGCGGGGTGAAGGTGCCGATGCCGCCGGTGACGAGCACAGCCTTGGCCCGCACCCGCGCACCCTGGTGCGTGGTCACGACGAAGGTGCCCTCCGCGGTCCGTTCCAGCGTCTCGGCCCGGTGGCCGAGGAGGTGGTACGGGTCGTAGGGCGCCGCCTGTTCCAGGAGCCGGTCGACGAGTTCGCGCCCCCGTACCGCGGGGAATCCGGCGATGTCGAAGATCTGCTTCTCCGGGTACATGGCGTTGATCTGGCCGCCCGGCTCGGGCAGCGAGTCCAGCACGGTCACGGACAGGCCGCGGAAACCGGCGTAGTAGGCGGCGAACAGGCCGGTGGGGCCGGCTCCGACGATGAGCAGATCCGTGCGGTGATCCGCGGGGGGCGTGGACACGCACGTCCTCCTTGAGGGCAGGGAAAGTCCGTGGGAGAAGGGGAGTTGACGGTGACTCGGCGATTCGGCAGAGGGTCAGCTCGGTGCCGTCGGCGAGGACGGCGTCTCCGCCCAGGAGCCGTCGCGGGCCATCGCGCGCAGCACGTTGCGGCGGATCTTGCCGGTGGGCGTGCGGGGCAGCTCGGGCAGCCCGATCACACCGCGCGGGCGTTTGAAGGCGGCCAGGCCCTCGCGGCACCACAGCACGAGCACCTCGGGATCGACTTCACGGCCGGGCTTGGGCACCACGCAGGCGACCGGTTTGTCCAGGCCGTCCGCGTCGGGTACGCCGACCACGGCGACCTCGGCCACGTCAGGATGGGCGAGCAGACGCTCCTCCACCTCGGCGGGCGAGACCCAGATGCCGCCGGCCTTGAGCAGGTCGTTGGTGCGGCCCATGCAGGTGTAGGTACCGTCGGTGTTGCGGACGTAGGTGTCGCCGGTGCGCACCCAGTCGCCGAGGAAGACCTGGCGGCTGGTCTCGGCCCGGCACCAGTAGCCGGTGGCGGCGGACTCCCCGCGCACGTACAGCTCGCCGGGTGTGTTGTCGCCTTCGATCACACGGCCCTCGACGTCGCGCAGCTCGACCTTGTACCCGGGTACGGGTTCGCCGGAGGAGCCGGGGTGGACCCGGCCCGACCGGTTGGAGATGAAGATGTGCAGCATCTCGGTGGAGCCGATGCCGTCGAGCACCTCCACACCGAACCGCCGCAGCATTCCGTCGTACATGCGCGCGGGCAGTGCCTCACCGGCGGAGACGCCCATCCGTACGGTCGCGAAGGCGTCGTCCGGGATGTCGGTGCTCGCGAGGAGGGGCCCGAAGAAGCCGGGCACGCCGAACAGGACGGTGGCCCGGTCGCCGGCCGCTCGTTTCGCGAACAGCGTGGGGGACGGTCTGGAGGGTTCCAGCAGTGCCGTTCCGCCGGCCGCCAGCGGGAAGAACAGGGAGTTGCCGATGCCGTAGGCGAAGAAGAGCTTGGCCACCGACAGACAGCGGTCCCCGGGACCGATGCCCAGCACCTGCTGCCCGTACTTCTCGGCGACGAACTTGATGTCGATGTGCCGGTGCATGGCCGCCTTGGGCATGCCCGTGGTGCCCGAGGTGTAGAGCCACAGGGCGGGCGAGTCCGGCCAGGTCGGGTACGGCCCGTCGTGTGTACCGACGCCGCCGTCCAGCAACTGCTGCCAGGTGTGGCCCTCGACGTGACCCGGGAGTCCGGCCGTGTCGTCCCCCGTGAGGACGGCGTGCTCGACCTCCGGGGCCTGCCGGAGCGCCGCCCTGACGACCGGTCCGAACTCGGCGGAGCCCAGCACGACCCGGCAGCGCGAGTCGGTCACCAGTTTGCCCAGTTCGGGGCCGGTGAGCATGGTCGAGGCGGGGAGGGCCACGGCGCCGATGTGGAAGGCGGCGAGGATGCCGGTGAAGAGCTCCACGTCGTCGGCCATGCACATCAGGACGCGTTCCTCGGGGCGTACTCCAAGGGCCCGCAGTCCGGCCGCCACCTGGCGCACCTCGGCCGCCAGCTGCTCGTAGGTAAGGCTCTGGGCAAGGGTGACGACGGCCGTACGGGAGCCGTTGCCCTCCCGCAGGTGCCGGCCGACCAGGTAGTCCGCCGTGTTGAACACTTCGGTCATGCGGCTCACGCACCCTTAGACGAGGCGGACGTACTCGAAGTCGAACGGTTTCCCGTTGATGCCGTTGACCGGCGGCGCGACCCAGTGGGCGATCTTCCCCCGCTCGTACACCGGCTGCATCAACGACCGCACGAAGGCGAGGTCCTCGGCGGTGGGCAGCCAGTGGTGACGGCTCGCCTCCCAGGTCTGCTCGTCGACGATCGTTCCGTCCGGGGTGATGTGGTGCCCCGAGGCGATACCGACGCTCCGGTTGAAGCCGGGGTGCGGCAGCCTCAGCCGGAAGTCGATCCCGTGGTCGTCCAGGATCCGGTTCCAGCGCTTGAGGCCGTTCTCGCAGTCCGCGATGTACTCGTCACGCAGGTCCAGGTTGAGGGCGAGCAGCGCGGGGACCTCGTCCAGCGCCCAGGTGCCGTCCCCGGCCGGCTTGTCCAACAGGACGCCGTCCTCGGTGAGTTGGTGGTCGTCCTTGCGGCGCTCCTCCTGCCAGCGGCCCTTGAGCCCGGCGGTGTAGTAGTTCGCCGCGTTCGTCGAGGTCTCGCCGCCGAAGAGGTCCAGGGACACCGTGTAGTGGAAGTTGATGTACTTCTGGATGATGTCGAGCGGGATGCCGCCGCAGGCCGCGATGTCCAAGGTGTCGTGCTCGCGGATCAGTTGGGCGCTGCGGGTCACCACGCGGTCGATGCCGGTGGTGCCGACCATCATGTGGTGGGCCTCCTCCTTCAGCATGAAGGTGCAGGTCCGCGAGAGCGGGTCGAAGGCGCTCTCCTTGAGCGAGCCGAGCTGGTACTTGCCGTCCCGGTCGGTGAAGTACGTGAACATGAAGAAGGCCAGCCAGTCGGCGGTCTCCTCGTTGAACGCCCCCAGGATGCGCGGCGCGTCGGGGCTGCCCGAGTTGCGGAAGAGCAGCGCCTCGGCCTCCTCGCGGCCCTCCCGGCCGAAGTAGGCGTGCAGCAGGTAGACCATCGCCCACAGGTGCCGGCCCTCCTCCACGTTGACCTGGAAGAGGTTGCGCAGGTCGTACAGGCTCGGCGCGGACAGGCCCAGCAGGCGCTGCTGTTCGACGGAGGCCGGCTCGGTGTCTCCCTGGACGACGATCAGGCGCTGCAGGTCGGCGCGGTACTCGCCGGGCACCTGCTGCCAGACCGGCTCGCCCATGTGCTCGCCGAAGGCGACCCGGCGGTCGGGGGTGGGCTCGGCCAGGAAGATGCCCCACCGGTAGTCGGGGACGTCGACGTGGTCGAAGTGGGCCCAGCCGTCGCGGCCGACGGCCACGGCGGTGCGCAGATAGACGCCCTGGTTCTCCAGGGTCGGGCCCATCTCCCCCCACCAGTTGAGGAACTTGGGCTGCCAGCCCTCCAGCGCCCGTTGCAGCCGGCGGTCGTCGGCGAGGGCGACGTTGTTGGGGATCCTGGAGTCGTAGTCGATCTTCGTGGGCATCGGCTCACACTCGCTTCCGGTCGTAGACCGCCTTCTGACCGGTGCCGTAGCGGCGCAGGGCGCCTTCGGGGCCGGAGGCGTTGGGGCGTATGAAGATCCAGTTCTGCCAGGCGGTGAGCCGGCCGAAGATCTTGGTCTCGATCGTCTCCGGGCCGACGAACCGGTGGTTGGCCTCCATGCCGGTGAGCGCGTCCGGGCTCAGCGCGGCACGGCTCTCCAGGACGATGCGGATCTCGTCCTCCCAGTCGATGTCGTCGGGTGCGTCGGTGACGAGGCCGAGTTCGCGGGCCTGGGCGGGGGTCAGGGGGTGTCCGGCCTCGCGGTGCAGCCAGTCAAGGTGGTCGTCCTGCTGGTAGAAGCGGGACTGGAGGCGGGTGAGGCCGTTGCCCATGGGGAAGGCGCCGAAGTTCGCCTCGGAGAGGGCGAGGTGGGCGCGTGCGTCGCTGTCGGGGTCCTCGATCGGCGGGCCGTCCAGCATGTACTGCAGGTCGCAGGCGAGGGCCAGCTCCAGCAGCAGCCCGGCGAAGCAACTGCCCGGTTCGATCAGGGCGATGAGGCTGCGGCTGGTGACGTCGAGGCGTTTGAGGGTGCGCTTGTAGTAGTGCAGGAGCTCGTTGCCGAGCCAGTCCTCGGCGCTCAACAGGGCTCGCTCGTGGGCCAGTACATGCTCCGGATCCCCCTCCGTTCGCAGCACCCAGGTGCCCAGCTCGGGCTCGTTCGTCCTCAGCCGCAGGATCAGGTCGTCCAGTTCGCGGGTCATGGCCAGCAACCAGCCGTCGGCACCTTGGCTGTGCAGCGAGGTCGGGGCGTCCTCGTCGGGTCCTCGTACGGTGATCCGGACCAGGCTCAGCGGGCGGTCGTACTCCGCGCGCACGTAGCGGTAGACGATGCCGGCCTCGGTGACCTCACGCTCCAGCGGCGTCAGGGCGATGCCCCGGGCGTCCGCCGGACGGGAACTGCGTTCGGCGGCCTCCACCGCGCGCTGCTCGACGATCGTGCGGAAGTCGCGGCGTGGGACGACCTCGTCGACCAGCCGCCAGTCCACCGCCGTCTTGCCGCGTACGCCGTCGCTGCGGGTGGCGAAGAGGTCGGCGAGGTCCTTGCGGACGCGGCGCTTGTCGGTGACCCGGGTCAGGCCACCGGTGCCGGGGAGCACGCCGAGGAGTGGGACCTCGGGCAGGGCGACCGCCGAGGAGTTGTCGTCGATCAGCAGGATCCGGTCGCAGGCCAGGGCGAGTTCGTAGCCGCCGCCCGCGCAGGAGCCGTTGACGGCGGCGATGAAGGTGATCCCCGAGTACTCCGAAGCGTCTTCCATGCTGTTGCGGGTCTCGTTGGTGAACTTGCAGAAGTTCACCTTCCACTGGTGGGAGGAGCCCGCCAGCATCCGGATGTTCGCCCCGGCGCAGAAGACCTTCTCCTTGGCGCTGGTCAGCACCACCGAGCGGACCTCGGGGTGCTCGAACCGCAGCCGCTGGAGGGCGTCGTAGAGCTCGATGTCCACGCCCAGGTCGTAGGAGTTGAGCTTCAGCTCGTAGCCGGGGACCAGGCCGCCCTGCTCGTCGACGTCCATCTCCAGCCACGCGACCGGCCCGTCCGTACTCAGCCTCCAGTGCCGGTACGCGTCCGGGCTTCGGTCGAAGGACACCACCACCATGACGAGCTCCTCCTCGCGTCGGCTCGGATACCGACAGGGAAATCTTCTACAGAAGAACCTATATACGTCAAGGTTCTGTAGAACGTTGATGTATGGGTTACCGGCGCTGTGGGCCGTACGCTGCGGCGCAGCGGAAGTTGGCGGCATCGGACGTACTGCCGTGGCCCGTGTAGCGGGTAACGGAGGGCCAGCGGCACAGCGGCCGGGTGAGTTCCCCGTTGGCCCCCGTCAGGGTGTTCGGTGCCTTGCCCTCCTCGACCCACTTCACCAGCGCGGCGAGCGGATCGACCGGGGCGGCGCCGGGACCGCCGGCGCAGTGCGCGACGCCCGGGGCCATGAACAGCCGCGCGAACCGCTCGGTGCGGCTCTGTCCGCCCATCACGGCGGCCACCCGCTGGAAGTAGTCGATCGTGCCCTGCGGGAAGATCAGCTGGTCGGCCCAGCCGTGCCACAGGACGAGCTTGCCGCCCCCGTCACGGAAGGCGCGGAGGTCGGGGTCGTCGGTGCCGATCACGTCGTGGTACTCGGCCCGGGACCGGTCGAACCAGTCGGCGAAGCCGGCCATGGTGACGGTGCGCCAGTCGAAGTCCGGGTCCTTGGCCAGCCAGTAAGTGAACCAGTCGGTCGTGATCGGGAACGGCGCGGCCTGGCCGGTGGAAGTGCTGCCGGCGAGCCCGGCGAACGAGGTGCCCGGCGTCAGCCCATACCAGAGGAAGGAGCCGTTCTTGCGGCGCGGACCCTGCCAGATCTTCTTGACCACAGCCGCGTCCTCGGCGGTGATGGTGCCGCAGGACGTCTCCGTACCTATCAGCTTTGACGGGTCGAAGCGGCAGGTACGGGGGTCGACGATCCCGTCCGTGACGCCGTCCTTGCCGTCGCAGGCGGCGACGACCGCCTTGTTGACCGCTTCGAAGGTGCAGGAGCTGACGACATGGCCGCTCTCCCGCATCACGACCTGGGGCCACAGCTCCGACGGGATGAACCGGTCCCAGTTGATGGCGGGTGCCGCGGAGAGGATGCCGTCGTAGTCCTCCGGGTGGCGCTGGGCCTCCATCAGGCCCTGTCGGCCGCCGGTGGAGCAGCCGTTCCAGTACGCGTGGTCGGGGGCCTTTCCGTAGTAGGCGCCGGTCACCGCCTTGCCCTTGACGGTCATCTCGTGCACCGAACGCTGGGCGAAGTCGGTGATGAGGTCCTGCCTCATCCCGGTCGGCGACCACGCCCAGGCGCCGGACAAGGGCGATCCGGTGTGGCCGGTATCGGTTACCGCCGCGGCGTAGCCCGCTTTCGCGGCGGCGTCGGGGGGCGTGAGGACGCCTGCGTAACCGCCGCCTCCAACGCCCTGGAAGCGTCCGTTCCAGTCGTGCGCCGGGAGAGAGACCGCGATGTTGATACTGCCGGGTACGAGCAGCCGTACATGGCAGATGGCGTCCGTCTCCTCGGCGCCGGTGACGCGGGTGCCGTCGGTGAAGGTCAACTCGGTGAGGCTCGCGCAGGATCTGACCGGTTCACCGGAAGCCGGGGAGGTCGCCTGGCCGGTCGGCGACATGGCCGTGAGACCGATCGTCAGGGCCAGACCGGTCAGTAGGGCACTCAAGGAACGGCGGGTGGAGCAGGCCGAACCCGCTGTGGATGTGGGGGGTGTCATCGCCTCTGCTTCCTTCTGTTCGCGCTGTTCGTGCCTGGGGGTACGTACGTCGCGGTCAGCCCACGCCGAGAAGGCTGTGGGCCCGGTCCCGGTCCTGGCGGAACTCCGCTGTGGAACTCCGGTGCACGATGCGGCCCTTCTGCATCACGGCCACCTCGTCGGCGAGGCTGAAGGCGAGGTGCAGGTCCTGCTCCACCAGTACGGCCGCGATGCCCTCGCCGCGCAGCCCCTCCAGCACTTCGGCGACCGCGTCGACGACAGCGGGGGCGAGACCGTCCGAGGGCTCGTCCAGGAGCAGCAGCCGGGGATTGCGCAGCAGTGCCCGGCCGATGGCCAGCATCTGCTGCTCCCCGCCGGAGAGTTGGTCACCTCGGTTGCCGCGCCGCTCCGCGAGGCGGGGCATCAGCTCGTAGACCCGATCCCGCGTCCAAGGGCCGCCCTCGCCCCTGACGGCCCTGGCCGCGATGCTCAGGTTCTCTTCGACCGTGAGCGGGGTGAACACGCGGCGCCCCTGAGGCACGATCGCCACCCCGCTGCGGGCGACCCTGTGCGCGGCCGCTCCGGCGAGTTCGCGGCCGTCCACGCGGATGCTGCCGGAGTACGGCTTGAGCATCCCCATCACCGTATGGACGAAGGTGGACTTGCCGACGCCGTTGCGTCCGAGCAGCGCCACGACGGCGCCGGCGGGGACGGTGAGGTCGACGCCGTCGAGCACGGTCGTACCCGCGTATCCCGCGCGCAGCCCACGCACGCTGAGCAGTTCGGTCATCGCGGTCCTCCGGTGTCGGCGAACAGGTCCTCGGTCCTGGCCGAGCCGAGATAGGCCCGCCGCACCGCCGCGTCGGCCCGGATCTCCTCCGGCGACCCGGAGGCGAGGACCTTGCCCAGGTGCAGCACGGTGATCCGGTCGGCCAGCCGGAACACCACGTCCAGGTCGTGCTCGACGATGAGGACGGTCAGGTGCTCGGGAAGCTGTTCCAGGAGGGCCACGAACCGTTCGGTCTCGGCTGCGGACATCCCCGCGGTGGGTTCGTCGAACATCACCAGGGAGGGTTCGGCGGCAAGCACCATGGCGACCTCAAGCTGTCTCCGCTCGCCGTGGGACAGCGCGGCCGCCTTGTCCCGCATACGGCCGGACAGCCCGACCGAGTCCAGATGGCGCCGCACCTCGGCCTCGGTGTGCCGGAAGCGCCGTGCCGCCCGGTCGAACCGGTGGGCCACCCCCTGGACCCGCTGCACCGCGAGGGCGACGTTGTCCAGCACCGAGCAGTCGAGGAACAGGCTGGAGTGCTGGAAGGTGCGCACCATGCCGCGCCGGGCCCGCTCCGCCTCCGGCAGTGAGGTGACGTCCTGCCCGGCCAGCACGATGCCACCGGCGGAGGCCCGGAGTGTCCCGGCCACCGTGGCGAACAGCGTGGACTTGCCGGCGCCATTGGGACCGATGAGCGCGTGCCGCTCGCCCCGGGTGATCGCCAGGTCCACCTGGTCGACGGCGGTCAGCGATCCGTAGGAACGGGTCAGTCCGCGCAGTTCCAGGAGAGTGGTCACGACGGGTTCTCCTCCCGGCTCCGGCGACGAGCGCGGCCTAGGTTTCTCAGACGGGTCCCGATTCCCGGGCGGGCACCGGTGAGGCCCGCCAGACCGCGCGGCAGGAGGAAGACGACGGCGACGAACACCGCGCCCAGCACCAGCGGGCCATGGCCGCCGATCGACGCGGAGAGGTTGTCGCGGACGTACAGGACGAGCGCCGCGCCGAGACACGGGCCCCACAGGCTGCCCGCGCCGCCGATGACCACGCTGAGCAGCGCCAGCGCCGCGACCTCGAACCCCATGTCCCCGGGCGAGACGAAGCGGGCCTGCTGCGCCCACAGGGCGCCGCCCACTCCGGCGACGGCTCCCGCCAGACAGAAGACGCCGTACCGGGCGAGCGCGGGGCGGTAGCCGAGGGCCCGCATCCGGGCCTCATTGTCCCGGATGCCCCGCAGAGTCCGGCCGTAGGGCGAACGGACCACCAGCGCGACCACCGAGAACACCAGGACCGCCACGGCCAGCGCCCACCAGTACACGAACCCCGCGACCAGCAGCGGCGATCCGCCGAACAGACTGATCGGAGGCATCCCGGCGAGGCCGTTGCTACCGCCCACCGCCGACCAGGTGTCGGCCACCTGGTGCACCGTCTCCCCGATCGCCAACGTGAGCATGAGGAACACCAGTCCGCCCGCGCGGACGGCCACCCAGCCGGTGACCGCCGCCGCCAGCAGCCCCATCAAAAGGGCCGCCAGCACCTGCACCATCGCGTCCGACGTGACATGGATGCCGACCAGTACCGCCGTGTAGGCACCGACACCGAAGTACGCCGCCTGGCCCAGCGTGGGCAGGCCCGTGACGCCGGTCAGCAGGTCGACGGCGAGGACCAGCACCGCGAACGCCAGCATCCGGGTCATGGCAGACACCGGGTAGGGGGCGAGCATCAGCGGGGCCGCCGCGAGCAGGGCTACGACCGCGACGGCGGCCGCGGCCCTTCGGCGCTCCGGTCCCCTGACACCGGTGCCGGGCCCACTTCCGCTCTCGTCGAACGGTTCGCGTACAGGGGTTGTGTCGTGCGGCACGGGCGCACCGCCTTCCGCCGCCTTCACGGTCATGCGTGCACCGCCGTCCGTGCCGGGAGCAGACCCGCCGGGCGTACCAGCAGGACCAGGGCCATCGCCGCGAAGACCAGGAACGAGGCGTACTCGGGCAGCAGCGCCGTCCCGAGCGCCTGTACCTGCCCGATCAGCACGGCGCCGAGCAGTGCGCCGCGGACCGAGCCAAGACCGCCGATCACCACGACGACCAGGGCAAGCAGCAGCACCTTCTCGTCCAGGCCGGGCTGGGCCCCCAGGATCGGTCCGGCCAGGACGCCGCCGACGGCGGCCAGCGCCGCGCCCGCCGCGAAGACCCCGACCAGCACCCGGCCCGTGTTGATGCCCAGCGCCGCCACCATCGCGCGGTCGGCGACAGTGGCGCGGATCACCGTGCCCAGCGGGCTGCGTTCCACCAGGAAGTAGACGGCCACCGCCAGCACCACGCCGAACCCGATCACGAGCAACCGGTAGACGGGGTACGTCTCGCCCAGCACCGTGACACTCCCGGCGACCGGCGAGGGTGCGGCGATGGAGTGCACGTCGTTGCCGAAGGCGAGCGACAGGACCTCGGCGACCACGAGCGCCACACCGAGCGTCAGAAGGGCCTGGTCGAGATGGTGGGAGGTGGCCCGCGTCAGGCCGGCCAGCAGACCTCCGAGAAGAGCACCGGCGGCCGCGGCGGCCACCACGGCCAGGACGAAGGCTGCCACGCCCGAGCCGTCGGACACGAGCGCCACCGCCACATAGGCACCGACCAGGTAGACCGCGCCATGGGCGAGGTTCAGCACGTCCATCATGCCGAACACCAGGGACAGACCGAGCGCGATGGCGAAGAGCAGGGAGCCCATCGCCAGCCCATTGAGGACACTCACCAGATGCGTCGTCATACCGGGCGCGCTCAGTCGAGTTCGCCGACGACCGCGTTGACGGCTGTGGCTCCGTCGGCACGGACTTCGCGCAGGTAGTAGGTCTGCTCCGGGTTGTGGTCGGCGCCGAACTTCCAAGCGCCCCGGGGGCTATCTATCGAGCCGACCGCGCCCAGCGCCTTCACCAGCGCGTCGCCGCTGTCGCCGCTCGCCTCTGCCAGCGCCTTGTCGAGCACGGCGGCGGTGTCGTAGCCCTGCACGGCGTAGACCGTCGGGGCCTTCCCCGCCGCTGCCTGATAGTCGGCCACGAACTTCTTGTTGACCGGTGTGTCCAGCTCCGTCGAGTAGTGCAGGGAAGTCTTCACGCCGACCGCGGCCTTGCCCTGCGCGGCGAGCACCCCGCCCTCGGTGAGGAACCCGGTGCCGTACAGCGCCGTCTTGCCTGCGAGCCCGAACTGCTCGTACTGCTTCACGAAGCTCACCGCCTCCGCGCCCGCGTAGAAGGCGAAGACGGCCTCGGCACCGGACTCCCGGATCGCCGAGAGGTAGGGCTGGAAGTCCTGCGTCTTACCGAAGGGCGTGTACTTCTCGCCCGCGACCTTGCCTCCCGCCCCCACGAAGGTCTTACGGAACCCCGCGACCATCTCCTTGCCGGCGGCGTAGTCGGCCGCGATGAGATAGACACTGCCCTTGGCCTCCCCGGCGACCGCCGGGCCCAGGGCGGCGGACACGTCACCATTGCTGAAACTCGTCCGCCACACGTACTCGGACTTGCGTGACCCGGTGATGTCATCTGCCCCCGCATTCGCGACCAGCAGCGGCTTCTTCGACTCGTGGAAGAAGTCCCGCAGACCGAGCGCGGTGGCCGAGTTGACCACTCCGGCGACCGCGGTGACCTGGTCCTGCGTCACGAGCTTCTGAGCTGCGGGCACTCCAGTCTGTGGGCCTTCACCCTCATCGGCCGTCACGAGGTCGACCTCGCGTCCGCCGAGCTTGCCGTCGTGCTGGTCGAGATAGAGCCCGAAGCCCGCCTTCATGTCCTCGCCGAGCGGCGCGTAGACGCCCGACAACGGCACCAGCAACCCGATCTTGACCTTGCCGCCGGACCGGCCCTCTGCCGTTTCACTCCCGGTGGACTCGCCGAGACTCGACCCACAACCCGCCAGCACCAGGGCGCTGACGGCGAGTCCGGCGACAGTTCTGGACAACGAGAACGCAGAGACAGCACCCATGGCAGCTCCTGAGGTGGGCCCGGGGCGAAAGGGTTGGGCCAGAATCTACAAGTTCTCAGCGCAACGTCAATACTCTGTAATAGATTGGGTTGGCATCGGTATGCCGCGGCCACCAGCACAGTTCCTCAAGCCGGAGCTGTCGGAGACCTGACCGATCACAAGGAGACGGCCGACTGCCTACGACGGGCCCGATCCGCATTCATCAAGGCCTCAGGCTTCACGCCGCCGGTTCGGTGACGCGACGGCGCCATTGTTGACCTGTAACCAACCTTGATCTGCGACTCTGCGATTTCCTGGCTGCACCAGCCGCATGCAGCCAGGAAATCGCCATAAAGAAGCTAAATCGGTCACCCGTTGCAAATCATCGATGCTGCAGCGACGCGAGCTGTAGGCGAAGAACAGAAGGCACGGCGGCACCTTCCACTGAGGTCGACCATCGAGGCGTAGTCAGATCAACCCTCTGAACAGGCCGTTTACATCGAACCTTCCGTGAGGCGGAAGCAGTGTTGCGCCCCCATGACGCCCTTCCGGACGATGTCGCCATCGCCCAACGACGGGAGCCGCAGCCATGCCTCACATGACCGCCTTCGCCAGGAACCAGTGGTACGTCGCCGCCTACAGCCACGAGGTCGGGCGCGAGGGGCTGCTCGGTCGGACCATCCTCGGTGAGCCGCTCGTCTTCTACCGCACCGAGGACGACGGGACGGCCATCGCCCTGCACGACCGCTGTGTGCACCGCCGGTTCCCGCTGTCCGAGAGCCGTCTCGACGGCGACAGGATCGTGTGCGGCTACCACGGTTTCACGTACGACCAGACGGGCGCGTGCGTGTACGTGCCGGGGCAGAAGCGCATCCCGCGTACCGCCCGCGTCGCCTCCTACCCGGTGGTCGAGCAGGACTCCCTGATCTGGGTGTGGATCGGCGACCCGGCCCTCGCCGACCCGGGGACCATCGCCCGGGCCCGGCACCTCGACGACCCCGACTGGGTCACCGTCCGCGGCATGGAGCCCATCGACTCCGACTACGGACTCCTGGTCGACAACCTCCTCGACCTCTCCCACGAGACGTATCTGCACGGCGGTTACATCGGCAGCCCCGAGGTCGCCGAGACGCCGATCACCACCGAGGTCGACGAGGGCGCGGGGATCGTCCGGGTCAGCCGGCACATGGACGACGCCGAGTGCCCGCCGTTCTATGCCCGTTCGACCGGCATCGAGGGCCGGATCACCCGCTGGCAGGACATCGAGTACCACGCGCCCTGTCTGTATCTGCTGCACAGCCGTATCGCCCCGGTCGGCGTGCTCCCCGAGGCGGACGGCAGCGATCCGAACGGCTTCCACACCGAGATCACGTACGCGATCACGCCGTCGTCCGACGGCAAGGTGTACGACTTCTGGGCCGTCTCACGCGACTGGGCGACCGACGACGCCGAGGTCACCGAGTTCCTGCGGAGCAACAACCACACGGTCGTGATGCAGGACGTCGACGCGCTCAACCTCCTGCAGAAGACGCTCGGCACCGAGCGCACCGGCTACCAGGAGCTGAGCATCAACATCGACACCGGTGGCCTCGCGGCCCGCCGGATCCTCGCCCGGCTGGTCGAGGAGGGCGACAAGCCCATGGAGAAGGTCCTGTGAGCAGGCTCTTTTCCGATACGCCGCGTGAGATCTACCGCGTCGACTGGCTGCCGGGCACCGACATCCTGCACGGCACCTGTCACTGCGGCGCCCAGCACACCGCGCAGGACCCGATCGAGATGTGGGAGTGGATGCTCGGCCACCCCGAAGGCCACGCGCCCGACGGGCACTCCCCCAGCGAGCCGCGAGGGAACAGCTCATGACCGTGTACGAAGCCGAACTCGTCGTCGAGCGGCGGGAGTTCGCCGCCGACGGCGTGCTCTCCCTCATCCTGCGTCATCCGCTGGGCGAGGAACTGCCCGCCTGGGAGCCGGGCGCCCACATCGACGTCGTACTCGGCCCGGAGCTGGAGCGGCAGTACTCGCTGTGCGGCGATCCCGCGGACCGCACCGGCTGGCGGATCGCGGTGCTGCGGGAGTCGGAGGGGCGCGGTGGATCCGCCCATGTGCACGAGCAGTTGGGGCAGGGCGACAAGGTGCGGGTGCGCGGGCCGCGCAACCACTTCGCCCTCGCGAACGCCCCCCGCTACCGCTTCATCGCCGGCGGCATCGGCATCACCCCGATCCTGCCGATGCTCGCCGCCGCGGAAGCCTCGGGCGCCGAGTGGACCCTGCTCTACGGGGGCCGCTCCCGTGAATCCATGGCGTTCACCGAGGAGTTGAGCCGCTACGGCGACCGGGTCACCGTCGCTCCCCAGGACGAGACCGGGCTGCTCGACCTGGCCTCCGTCCTCGACGGCGTCCCGGACGGCACCCTTGTCTACTGCTGCGGTCCCGGCCCGCTGCTCGACGCGGTGGAGGAGCGCTGTCCGTCGGGGATCCTGCGTGTCGAGCGGTTCCAGCCCAAGGAGCAACAGACGGGCGACGACACCGAGTTCGAGGTCGTGCTCCACCGCAGCGGGCGCACTCTGACCGTGCCCCCTGACGTCTCCGTGCTCGACACCGTGCGCGCCGCCGGCGTCGAGGTGCTCTTCTCCTGCACCGAGGGCACCTGCGGCACCTGCGAGACCGATGTCGTCGAGGGCACTCCGGACCACCGGGACTCGGTGCTCTCGGACGAGGAGCGGGAGGCCGGGGAGACGATGCTCATCTGCGTGTCGCGATGCCGTGGGAAACGGCTCGTGCTGGACCTGTGATCCGCAGATCGGCGTCGATTCGGGCGACGGTCGCCAGCAGGTGGGGCAGCAGGTCGCGGCGTACGGACTCGACGGAGTTGCGGCCCGCGTGCACGGCGATGTTCACGGCCGCGACCACCTCGCCGTCCCGGTCCCGCACCGGGGCGGCGACCGACCGGAGCCCCTCCTCCAACTCCTGGTCGACGACGGCGTACCCCTGACGGCGGGCGCGGCGGAGTTCCCCGCGCAGGGCGTCCACCGAGACGATCGTGCGTGCGGTCAGGGGGCGCAGTTCCGCGCGGGCGAGCCGGGCGTCGACCTCATCGTCCGGCAGATGGGCGAGGATCACCCGGCCCACGGAGGTGACGTGCGCCGGGAAGCGCGTCCCGACGGTGATGGACGCGGTCATGATGCGGCTGGTCGGGACGCGTGCCACGTACACGATGTCGTCGCCGTCCAGGACGCACAGCGACGACGACTCCCTTACCTGCGCGACGAGTTGCTCAAGATGCGGTTCGGCGATCTCCGGCAGGGTGAAGCTGGAGAGGTAGGAGTAGCCGAGCTCCAGCACGCGCGGGGTCAGCCGGAAGAGCCGGCCGTCGGTGTGGACGTAGCCGAGGTCGGCGAGGGTCAGCAGGAAGCGGCGGGCCGCCGCTCGGGTCAGGTCGCAGAGACGGGCCACCTCGCTGAGCGTGAGCGCCGGGTGTTCCGCGTCGAAGGCGCGGATGACGGCGAGGCCGCGCTCGAAGGACTGGACGAAGTGCGGTGCGCGGGGCGAGGCGGGCATCGTTGCCTCCGGAATGACGCACGAACGTACGCTGTGCGCACGCTATGAGTGCGGATCTAGAAGTGTCAACGGCCCGTCCCTCGCAA
Source organism: Streptomyces sp. JLBG701 (assembly GCF_058544905.1). Taxonomy (NCBI): domain Bacteria; kingdom Bacillati; phylum Actinomycetota; class Actinomycetes; order Kitasatosporales; family Streptomycetaceae; genus Streptomyces; species Streptomyces sp. JLBG701. The sequence continues at coordinate 9,589,955 of NZ_CM178588.1, read as the reverse complement.
CGTTAACGACCTGTGTCTACCTAGGCATTGACCATGACTCCGGCGGGGCTCTACGTTCCCGCTGAGCACATTCGTGCTGTCTGCGCACAGCCTGTCGGAGCACCATGTTCGGTCCCACAGGGGGAGCCATGCGTCATCGTCTTTTCATCGGCCTGACAGCCGCGATCGTCCTGGCCGCCGCATCGGCGTGCGGCTCGTCCGAGAGTAGTGACAGCTCGGGCGCCGACAACACCGCCTCGTCCGGCGGCACCACCACCATCAAGGTGGGGATCATCCCCATCGTCGATGTCGCACCCCTCTACCTGGGCGAGAAGAAGGGCTTCTACAGCAAACGCGGCCTGAAACTGGACATTTCACTCGCCCAGGGCGGCGCGGCGATCGTGCCGGGTGTGGTGAGCGGTCAGTTCCAGTTCGGCTTCTCCAACATGACCTCGCTGATGGTCGCCCAGTCGAACGGCGTGGCCGTGAAGGCCGTTGTCAACGGCATCGCCTCAACGGGCGTGCAGGGCAAGGACTTCGGCGCGATCATGGTGAAGAAGGACAGCGCCATCAAGTCCGCGAAGGAACTTGAGGGCAAGAAGGTCGCCATCAACACCCTCAAGAACATCAACGAGACCGCGGTGCGCGAGTCGGTGCGCAAGGACGGCGGCGACCCCGACAAGGTCAACTTCGTCGAGCTCGCCTTCGACCAGATGCCCGCCGCCCTCGACAGCGGCCAGATCGACGCCGCCATGGTCGTCGAACCCGCGCTGGCCACGATCAAGAGCCAGGGCGGCGTCGAGATCGCCTCACCGCTGGTCGACGTCGCGGAGGGCCTCACCGTCGCGATGTACTTCACGTCGACGCAGTACGAGCAGCAGAACGCCGACATCGTGAAGAAGTTCCAGGAGGCGACCGCCGAGTCCCTCGCGTACGCCGACTCCCACCCGGACGAGGCCCGCGAGATCGTCACCACGTACACGAAGATCCCGGCGGACGTGCTGGCCCAGGTGACCCTCCCGAAGTGGCCGGCCGAGGCCAACCGCCCCTCGATCGAGGCGCTGGAGAAGCTCGGCGAGGAGGACGGCCTCTTCAAGAAGACGCCCGATCTGGACGCGCTGCTTCCGTGAGGGGCACGAACGTCGCACTCGGTGCGGCCGGGCTCGCGGCCTTCCTCGCCCTGGGCGAGGCGGTGCCGCGGCTCGGTCTGGTCAAGGAGGCCTACTTCCCCCCGACCAGCCGCATCGCCGACGCGTTCGTCCAGGAGGTCTCCGACGAGGCCTTCTGGACGGCGCTCGGCGACACCCTCACCGGCTGGGCGCTGGGCCTGGTGATCGCGGCCTGCGCCGGCATCGTGGTGGGCGTCCTCGTCTCCGTCGTCCCGTATCTGCGCGAGGCGACGGCTTCGACGATCGAGTTCATGCGCCCGATCCCGTCGGTCGCGCTGATCCCCCTCGCGGTGCTGCTGTACGGCACCGAACTCCGCTCGGTCCTGCTCCTCGTCGTGTACGCCTCCTTCTGGCAGATACTGATCCAGACCCTGTACGGCGTCCAGGACGTCGACCCGGTCGCGGAGGAGACGGCACGGTCGTACGGCCTCGGCACCTGGGCGCGGATCCGGCACGTGCTGTGGCCGACCGCGCTGCCGTACGTCATGACCGGCATCCGGCTGGCCGCGGCCGTGGCGCTGATCCTGGCCATCACCGCCGAACTGGTCATCGGCGCACCGGGGCTGGGCGCGCGGATCGCCGTCGCCCAGACCTCGCAGGCCGTGCCCGAGATGTACGCGCTGATCGTGGTCACCGGCATTCTGGGGCTGCTCATCAACGTCGGCGCGCGTACCGTGGAGCGACGGGCCCTGGCCTGGCACCAGTCGGTCCGCGGGGAGGTGACGGTGTGAGGCGCGTCCTGCAGCGACTGTTCTTCGTGGTCGCCCTGCCCATCGTGCTGGTCGTGGTCTGGTGGCTGAGCTCCGACGGCAGCACGGACCCGTTCTGGCCGCCCCTGCGCACCATCCTGACGACCTTCCCGGACGTATGGACCGGCGAGCGCCTGCGTGAGGACGTCCTGCCCAGCGTGCTGCGCCTGACAAGTGGTTACGCGCTCGCGGCCGTCGTCGGCATCGGGCTCGGCACGGTCATCGGCTCCTACCGGCGGGTCCGCGCGGTGTGCGAACCGGTGCTGGAGTTCCTGCGCGCGGTGCCGCCGCCGGTACTCGTCCCGGTCATCATGCTGTTCGCGGGGATCGGCGACACGATGAAGGTCGTCGTGATCGCGAGCGGCTGCGTGTGGCCGATCCTGCTCAACACCGTCGAGGGCGTACGGGCCGTCGACTCGGTGATGGCGGAGACGGCCCGCTCCTACGGCATCAAGGGCGTCGCCCGGCTGCGGAAGGTGGTCCTGCGCTCGGCGAGCCCGCAGATCTTCGCGGGCCTGCGCCAGGCGCTGTCCATCGGCATCATCCTGATGGTCATCAGCGAGATGTTCGCCGCCAGCAACGGCCTCGGCTTCACCATCGTCCAGTTCCAACGCGGCTTCGCCATCCCCGACATGTGGACCGGCATCCTCGTCCTCGGCCTGCTCGGCTTCCTGCTCTCCGTCGTCTTCCAGCTGGTCGAGCGGCGGGTGCTCGGCTGGTACCACGGTCTGCGCGCGTCCACCCGGCGGTCCTCGTGAAGCTCATGAAAGGGCAGTCCATGCTCGACGTACGCGGCCTGAACAAGGTCTACGAGGGTTCGGGGCGCCGCGTCGAGGCGGTCCGCGACCTCACCTTCACGGTCGACGCCGGTGAACTGGTCTGCCTCGTCGGCCCGTCGGGCTGCGGCAAGACGACCCTGCTGAAGTGCATGGGCGGCCTGCTCACACCGACGGCGGGTGAAGTGCTGCTCGCGGGCAAGAAGGTGAACGGTCCGCCGCCCGGGATGGCGTTCGTGTTCCAGGAGTACGGGCGCAGCCTGTTCCCCTGGATGCGGGTCGGCGAGAACGTCGAACTCCCCATCAAGCAGAAGAACTTGCCCAAGGCACGCCGCCGCGAGCTGGTCGCGGACGCGCTGGAGTCCGTCGGCCTCGCGGATGCCGCAGGAGCGTATCCGTGGCAGCTGTCCGGCGGTATGCAGCAGCGGGTGGCCATCGCCCGCGCGCTGGCCTACCAGCCCGACGTCCTGCTGATGGACGAGCCGTTCGCGGCGGTCGACGCCCAGACGCGGGCCGACCTGGAGGACCTCGTACGCGGGCTGTGGCGGGAGCGCGGGATCACGATCCTGTTCGTCACGCACGACATCGACGAGGCCGTGTACCTGGGCGAGCGGGTGGTCGTCCTGTCCGCCTCCCCCACCGTGGTCCAGGAGCAGCTGAAGGTCGATCTGCCCGACGAGCGGGACCAGTTGCACACCCGGGTGGCCCCGCGCTTCGCCGAACTGCGGACCCATGTGTACGAGCAGATCCAGGCGGCGAAGCGCGGGAGCCTCCCGGTTCAGGACAGGCTCACGAAGTCAGATACGCCTCCACCTCGCTGAACTGCCCTGCGGGCCAGCCGGTGTTGGCGCTGACGGACAGGCGGAGATGGCGCAGGCTGGTGCCGCTGGGCAGGGAGACGGTGGCCGTGTTGCCGGTGGCCGGGTCGAAACGGTAGCCCTGTGAGCCGACCACCGTGGTGTAGGCCGAGCCGTCGGTGCTGCCCAGCACGGTGATGGTCTGGGTGCGCGCGCCCCAGGCGGCGGACGGCGGCAGCTTCAGCACCAGCCGCCGTACGGCCTCGTCGGAGCCGAGGTCGACCGTCCAGGACTGCGGGAACGCGTTGTTGGTGGACTCCCAGTAGCTGCCGGCGTCGCCGTCGACCGCCTTGCCCGGTGTGTAGACGTCCTGGGAGCCGGTGGCGGTGGCCGTTCGGCCCTTGGCCAGGTTGCGGGTGGGGTCGGGGTCCGGGTTGCCCTGGCCGGGCTGCGGCCAGGTCGAGCAGTCCGACCAGGTGCTGCTCCAGCCGGAGTTGCCGCCGGCGTCGGTGAGGGTGAAGGTGCCGGAGCCGGTCGGATAGGGGCAGTTGTAGATGCCGGCCGCGCCGACGCCGGTGGCCGTCACATTGCCGAACTTCACCGAGCCCTGGGTCTCGGCCTGGACGACGACCGTGCCGGTGTTGCGTACGGTGGCGCCGCTCACGGTGACGTTGCTCGTGGGGTAGCCGTGTCCGCCGCCGGAGACGAACTCGAAGGCGCTGTAGGGGCTGTCGGTGATCGTCGTGTTGGTGATGTTGACGGTCGCGTTGATGGCGCTGTCGTAGGAGTCGACGCGCAGCGCGCCCATCGGGTGGTTCCAGTTGGGGTTCATGGCGCCGGCGCGCACGAGGGTGTTGCCGTCGACCGTGATCGTGGCCGCGAGGGGATGGAAGGGGTCGAGGAACTTCTGGTTGGAGATCGCGATGCCGCTGCCGAGGGCGTTGGTGTCGGAGATCAGGTTGTTCTTCACCGCGATGTCGGTGCCGCCGTAGATCGCGATGCCGTTGGCGAGGTTCGGCTGGGTGATCGTGTTGTTCTCGAAGCTGCTGTCGGTGTCGGGGGCGTACAGCGACCACATGGCGAGCGCGTCGTCGCCCTGGTTGCGCAGGAAGTTGCCGCGGACGCGGACTCCGCGCGCGTTGCCGTTGAGGTTGAGGCCGTCGGCGGTCATGTCGAGGAAGCGGTTGTTCTCGACGACGAGGTTGTCGTTGTTGCTCATCAGCCACAGGCCGACCTTGAGGTGCTGGAGCCACATACCGGAGACCGAACTCCCGGGACCCAGCGCCCCGTTGACGAAATTGTCGGGATTGGAGTCGACGCGCTCGGTGACCTCGCCGAGGACCGCGAAGTCCTTGATGTGGACGCCACCGGAGGAGCTGGACTGGTCGATGAAGCGTGAGGTGTGCACGACGGAGTGCCAGCTGCCGGCGCCCTGGAGGGTGACGTTCTGGACGCCGCTGAGCGAGGACGTCAGCTTGTAGTCGCCCGGCGGGATCCAGACCACTCCCCCTTGCGCGGCGGAGATCGCGTCCCGGAAGGCCTGGGTGGAGTCGCCGTTGCCGGTGGGGTCGGCGCCCTTGGAGGTGACGGAGACCGAACCGGCGGGCTGGCCTGCGGCTGCGGCGACCTGCTCGAAGTCGGCGACGTCCACGGTGACTTCGGTCCCGGTCGACTGGAAGGCGACCTTGTCGCCCGCCTGGACGTTCTGGCCGAGTAGGAGACGGGCGTTGTCGAAGAAGTGGTGGGTCTTGGCGCCGGGGATCCAACTCGTGTCGATGTAGGAGTACTTGGAGGTGACGGCGAGGGTCTTCGCGAGTTTGGTGCCGTTGACGTACACGTCCAGCGTGCCGGACTGGCCGTCGGGGACGCTGTAGGCGACGTTCACGGCGTTGGCCGCGACCGGCACGGTGAACTCGACGCGCTGCCCGGAGGCGAGGCGGACGGCCTGGCGTCCGGACGCCTCCGAGGCGAGGGTGCCCTGTGTGTAGTCGGGGCCGATCTTCGTGCCGGTCGTGGTGGCGGCCTCGCCCTCGACCGAGGTGAAGGGGAGAGCGGCGCCGGCCGCGTGGGCGGCGGGGGCCAGGGTGACGATCGCACCTGCCGCGAGGGCGACAGTGGTGGCCATGATTGTCATGCGCCTGACATATCTGAAGGTGATGTGGTGCATGTGCTGATCCCTTCGTGGTGGGGGTACGGGGATAGCGGGGCGCGGTTTCAGGCGCGGAGCCAGACCGCGGTGTCCTTCGGGAGCCGCCCGTCGACGTCCAAGGGGCCGCTGCCGAGGAGGAGTTCGGTGTACGGGGGCAGGTCGGCGGAGGTGCCGGCGAGGTTCACGAGGCACATCACGCCTTCCGCGCGGGCGAAGGCCAGGACTCCCTGAGGGGCGGACAGCCAGGTGAGGGAACCGCCTCCGAACACCGGCCGGATCCTGATCGCCTGGCGGTACAGGCTGAGCATCGAGCCCGGGTCCTCGGCCTGGCGGTCGGCCGCGTACGCGGGCCAGTCGGCGGGTTGGGGCAGCCAGGGTTCGCCCCCGAACCCCGCGTACAGCGCTTCGGCTATCCAGGGCAGCGGGACCCGGCAGCCGTCCCGCCCGGGGTCGGTACCGCCGGAGCGGAAGTGCATGGGGTCCTGGATGCTGTCGCGCTCCAACTCCACCTCGGGCAGGCCGAGTTCCTCCCCCTGGTAGAGGTAGACGGCACCGGGCAACGCGAGGGAGAGCAGAGCGGCCGCACGGGCCCGCCGGGTGCCGAGGGCCGGGTCGGTGGGGGTGCCGAAGGCCTTGGTGGCGAAGTCGAAGGCGGTGTCGGCGCGTCCGTAGCGGGTGACCGTGCGGGTCACGTCGTGGTTGCACAGCACCCAGGTGGCGGGGGCACCGACCGGGGCGTGCTCGGCGAGTGTCGTGTCGATCGACGTCCGCAGCCGCCCGGCGTCCCAAGGACAGGACAGGAAGGAGAAGTTGAAGGCCGTGTGCAGCTCGTCGGGGCGCAGATAGCGGGCGAAGCGCTCGGCGTCCGGCAGCCACACCTCGCCGACGAAGACGCCGCCGTATTCGTCGGCCACCGCCCGCCAGGAGCGGTAGATGTCGTGGAGTTCGTCGCGGTCGACGAAGGGGTGCGGGTCGCGTCCTTCGACGAGGTCGGGCAGGTCCGGGTCCTTGGCGAGCAGGGCGGCCGAGTCGATGCGGACGCCCGCGACACCGCGCTCGAACCAGAAGCGCAGGATGTCCTCGTGCTCCTGGCGGACGGCCGGGTGGGCCCAGTTGAGGTCGGGCTGTTCGGGCGTGAACAGATGCAGGTACCAGTCGCCGTCGGGAAGCGGTGTCCAGACGGGCTCGGCTGAGCCGACGAACTGCGACGGCCAGTCGTTGGGCGGGAGTTGGCCCCGCTCGCCCCGTCCACGCCGGAAGTGGAACAACTCGCGTTCGGGACTCCCGGGCCCGGCGGCGAGGGCGGCCCTGAACCACGGGTGCTGGTCGGAGACATGGTTGGGGACGATGTCGACGATGGTGCGGATGCCCAGCTCCCGCGCCTCCGAGATGAGCTTCTCCGCTTCCGCGAGGGTGCCGAAGGCCGGGTCGATCGCCCGGTAGTCGGCGACGTCGTAGCCACCGTCCTTCATCGGGGACAGGTACCAGGGGCTGAACCACAGGGCGTCCACGCCGAGTTCGGCGAGGTACGGCAGCTTGGCGCGGACGCCGGCGAGGTCGCCGGTGCCATCGCCGTCACCGTCGGCGAAGCTGCGGACGTAGACCTGGTAGATGACGGCGGAGCGCCACCACTCGTTCGGGGCATGGGTGGGCTGTCCCACTGAGCTTCCCTTTCTGTTGACGGGGCGTCGACGTCAGCCCTTGGTGCTGCCCGCGCTGATCCCGGCGATGATGTGCCGCTGGAAGACCAGGAAGAGGGCGACCATCGGGATACTGGCGATCACCATCGCGGCGATGAGCACGGTCAGCTGGATGTTCTGTGACAGCTGGACGAGCGCCACGCTGATCGGCTGCTTTTCGGTGTCGAAGAAGACCATCAGCGGCCAGAGGAAGTCCTGCCACACGGCGACCAGCGCGAAGATCGACACGACGCCGAGCACCGGCCGCGACATGGGCAGCACGATCGACCACAGGATCCGCAGTTTTCCGGCCCCGTCGATCTCGGCGGCCTCCAGCACATCGCGCGGTATCTGGTCGAAGAACCGCTTGAGCAGGTAGAGGTTGAAGGCGTTGGCGACGGCCGGCAGCCAGATCGCCAGGGGGTCGTTGAGCAGTCCCAGGTCGGCCACGGTCAGGTATTTCGGTACGACCAGGGCCTGGGCCGGGACCATCAGCGTGGCGAGGATCCCGCCGAGGATCACCTTGCCGAAGACGGGTTTCAGTCGGGACAGGGCGTAGGCGGCGGCCGTGCACAGAACCAGCTGGAACAGCCAGGCACCGGCCGCCTGGACCACCGTGTTCCACAGGTGCTGCGGCAGCTGCATCAGGTCCCAGGCGTCGGTGTAGCCGTCGAGGTGCCACTGCTCGGGGACCAGGGTCGGGGGTGTCCGCGTCACCTCGTCCGGCGACTTCATCGCGCCGGTCACCATCCAGTAGACCGGGAAGAGGAAGGCGAGGGCGAAGAGCACGACGACGGTGGTGAAGACGCTCCAGTAGACGGCCCTGCCGCGCGGGCGGGCGAGTGCCGCCGGGGAGAGAAGGGTGCGGGTGCTCACGCGAAGTCCTCTCCGGATCGGGTGAGGCGCAGATATACGGCGGAGAAGGCGCCCAGCAGCACCAGGAGCATCACGCTGAGCGCGCAGGCGCCGCCGAAGTCGTTGTAGAGGAAGGCGTATTTGTAGATCAGGTAGAGGACGGTGACCGTGGCGTTCTCGGGGCCGCCGCCCGTGATCACGAACGGTTCGGTGAAGACCTGCATGGTCGCGATGATCTGAAGGAGCATCAGCATGAGGATGACGAACCGGGTCTGAGGGATCGTCACATGTCGGACGCGCTGGAGCAGGTTCGCGCCGTCCAGTTCGGCGGCCTCGTAAAGCTCGCCCGGGATGGACTGGAGTGCGGCGAGATAGATCAGGACCGTGCCGCCCATGTTGGCCCAAGTCGCCACGATGACAAGGGAGATGAGTGCCGTGTCGGCGCCGTTGGACCAGTTCGAGGTGGGCAGGTGGAGGAAGCGGAGTGCCTCGTTGGCGAGGCCGGCGCCGGGGTCGTAGAACCACTTCCACAACAGGGCGGTGACCACCGGCGGGATCATCACCGGCAGGTAGACCACGACCCTGAAGAAGGCCTTGGCGTGCCGGAGTTCGTTGAGGACGAGGGCCATCACGAAGGGGATCGCGAAGCCGATGAGCAGGGCGAGCAGCGTGAACGTGAGGGTGTTGCGCCAGGCTGCGGTGAACTCGGGGTCGTGCCAGACGCGGGTGAAGTTGGCGGTGCCGACCCACTCGGGGTCCGAGCCCGGTGTGTACTTCTGGAAGGCGATCACGATCGCGCGGATCGCCGGGTACCAGGAGAACAGGGCGAAGCAGATCAGGCCGCCGAGGAGGAATCCGTAGGCGCGGGCCTGGTCGGTGAGGCGGCGCCGCCTCCGGTCCCCTTCCGGGGGCGGCGCCTGGACCGGGCGTACGTCGATGGTCTCGACGGGGCGCGCGGTGGTCTTCGTCATCTTCGGTCAGCCCCGGGCGAGGATGCCGTCGATCTTGCCGGAGGCGTCTTGAAGGAGCTGGTCGATGTCGGCGTCCTTCTTGGTGAGGACGGCGGAGACGGCCGAGTCTAGGACGGAGTAGATCTGCTGGGCGCTCGGCGGCTCGATCTTCATCTTCAGGCTCTGGTTGCCGTCGAGGAAGGCCTGGTAGTTCTCCACGGGCACATTGGCGTTGGCCTGCTTGACCTGCTGGTCCTTGGCGTCTGCGGCGCCGGTGAACAGGCGCGGTTCGGGCAGGCCGACGGGTGCGTCGTTCTTCTTGGCGCGGGCGTAGTCGCCGAGGAAGCCGTCACCGGGCGTGAGGAACATGGAGTCGAGCCACTTCAGTCCGGCGCGGATCTGCTCGGGGCTCGCCTTCTTGTTGAACATGTAGCCGTCGCCGCCGATGAGCGTGCCCTCGCCGCCGGGCATGGGGGCGAGCGCGAGGTCCTTGTAGTTGCCGCCCTTCTCCTTGACGAGGATCGGGATGTTGTCGGGGGCGGAGAGGTACATGCCGAGCTTGCCCGAACCCATCAGCTGCTGGACGTCGTTGATGACGAGGAGTTGCTTGCTGCCCATCGAGTTGTCACTCCAGCGCATGTCGTGCAGGTTCTGCAGGACGGCGTGGCCTTGCGGGGTGTCAATGGTGGCGTTCTTGCCGTCGGCGCTGACGACGTCGCCGCCCTGGGAGTAGAGCTCGGCGGTGAAGTGCCAACCTCCTTGGTTCTGGGCGCTGTAGTCGGCGTAGCCGATGGTGCCGTCGCCGAGTGCGGTGATCTTCTTGGCGGCGGCGCGGAGTTCGTCCCAGGTGGCCGGGGGCTGGTCGGGGTTCAGGCCCGCCTTCTCGAAGAGCGCGCGGTTGTAGATGAGGCCCATCGAGTAGCCGGTGCGCGGGATGCCGTAGATCTTGCCGTCCACGGTGTAGATGTCCCGAAGCTGCTGCTGGATGGTGTCGTAGCTCTTCAACTCCTTGACGTACGGGGTGAGATCGGCCGCCTGGTTGATGTCGACGACGTGCTTGGCGTCGGTGAAGTACGTGTAGAAGACGTCCTCCATCTGCCCGCCGGCGAGCTTGGCGTCGAAGGTCTTGGGGTCCTGGCAGGGGAAGGCGTCGTGCGCGACGACGTCGATGTCCGGGTTGGCCTTCTCGAAGGAGGCGATGTCCTGCTCGAAGAACGAGCGGTCGACCTTGGCGCTCTTGGGCGGCATGCAGTTGACGGTGATACGGGTCTTGCCACTCCCCGAGTCGTCGGAGTCGCCGTTCGACCCGCAGGCGGTGAGGGCAAGGGAGCAGGCGCTGAGCGCGACAAGGGTGCGGCGGAACCCGGTGCTTCTCATCGGTGGACCCCTCTGGGCAGGAGCGGTGGGCGCCGCACACTCAAGCACCGGCGATATGGGTCCGCAAGATGTCGCGCAGAGTTTGTAATTATTCGACAGCAGGATGGATCTACCGGATCTGCTGGACCTGCTGGACCTCAGGCGCGCGGCGCTTGCGCCGTCGACCCCCTCACCACCAGCTCCGGCTCGAACAGCAACTCGTCCGCGGGTACGGCCGAGCCCCCGATCTGCGCGTTCAGCAGCTCGACCGCCGCCCGTCCCATGGCCTCGATGGGCTGGCGGACGGTGGTGAGCGGGGGCTCGGTGCAGTTCATGAACGCCGAGTCGTCGTAGCCGACGACCGAGATCTGCGAGGGGACGCCGAGTCCCTTGCGGCGGGCCGCTCTGATCGCGCCCAGGGCCAGGGGGTCGCTGGCGCAGATGAAGCCGGTGACGCCCCGCTCGATCAGCCGGGAGGCCGCCGCGTGTCCGCCCTCGATCGAGAAGATGGCCCGGGCGACGAACTCGTCCGGCAACTCCCCCGCGACCGCCCGCGCGGCTGCCAGCTTGCGCGCCGACGGCATGTGGTCCGCGGGCCCGAGCACCAGCCCGATCCGCTCGTGCCCGAGGGAGGCGAGGTGCCGCCAGGCCTGCTCCACGGCCACGGCGTCGTCGCAGGAGACACCTGGGAAGCCCAGGTGCTCGATGGCCGCGTTGACGAGGACGACCGGGATGTTGCGGTCGGCGAGCAGCCGGTAGTGGTCGTGGGGTGCGTCGGCCTGCGCGTACAGCCCGCCGGCGAAGACGACCCCGGAGACCTGCTGTTGGAGCAGCAGTGCCACATAGTCGGCCTCGGAGACGCCGCCCTTGGTCTGCGTGCACAGCACGGGGGTCAGCCCGAGCTGTGCGAGCGCCCCGCCGATCACCTCGGCGAACGCCGGGAAGATGGGGTTCTGCAGTTCGGGGAGGACGAGCCCGACGAGCCGGGCCCGCTCACCGCGCAGCTGCGTGGGACGTTCGTAGCCGAGGACGTCCAGGGCGGACAGCACCGCCTGCCGGGTGGGTTCGGAGACTCCCGGCTTGCCGTTGAGCACCCGGCTGACCGTGGCCTCACTGACCCCGACCTTCTTCGCCACCTCGGCAAGCCGTCGCGTCATGCGCGCAAGAATAGCGCAAGTTATGCAAGCCGTTTGCGTAAATGGGGTCCGGCTTACACCCGGCTTCCGGTGGCCGTGTCGGCGGACAGTCGCTGGGCGGCGTAGATCGGCAGGACGGACAGCAGGACGAGTACCGCCGCCACCACGTTGACCACGGGCGCCTGTTGGGGGCGGGTCATGTTGTTGAAGATCCAGATGGGCAGGGTCTCGACGCCCGGTCCCGCCGTGAACGTCGTCACGACGATCTCGTCGAAGGAGAGCGCGAAGGCGAGCAGTCCGCCCGCGAGCAGGGCCGAGCGGATCAGTGGGAAGGTGACGTCCGCGAAGGCGCGGAAGGTGTTCGCGCCGAGGTCCATCGCGGCCTCCTCGTACGAGCCGGAGGTGCGGCGCAGCCGGGCGACGACGTTGTTGAAGACGATGACGATGCAGAAGGTGGCGTGTCCGACGACCACGGTGAACAGGCTCAGGCCCACGCCGAGCGGCTCAAGTACCGTGCTGAACGCCGAGTTGAGGGCGATGCCGGTGACGATGCCGGGCAGCGCGATCGGCAGGACGACCACGAAGGACACGGCGTCGCGGCCGAAGAAGCGGTGCCGGGCCACCGCGAACGCGATCAGCGTGCCGAGCACGAGCGCGATCGCGGTGGCGCCGAGGCCCGCCTTCACCGAGACCCACAGCGCCTCGCGGGCACCCTCGTTCTCCCAGGCCACCGACCACCAGTGGAGGGTCAGCCCGGGCGGCGGCCAGCTCGCGCTGCGCTCCGGGTTCAGCGAGTTGACGAGCACGAGCAGCAGCGGGACGTAGATCACCGCGAAGCCGAACCCGGCGGCGACACGCAGCGCGATGCGCGCGGAACGGGAGAGTTGCACGGCGGACTCCTCAGAGACTGCTCAACGCGCCGGTACGGCGCATCGCCAGCAGGTACAGCACGATGACGACGACCGGGACCGTGCCGAGCGCGGCGGCCATGGGCAGGTTGAGCTCGATGTTGGAGTAGACGAGGTTGCCGATCAGCTGGGTCTTGCCGCCGACGATCTGCACGGTGATGTAGTCGCCGAGACTGAGCGAGAAGGTGAAGACCGACCCGGCGGCGACGGACGGCAGCACCATCGGCAGCACGACAGCGCGGAAGGTGCGCCCGGCCCGCGCCCCCAAGTCGGCTGACGCGTCAAGGAGGTTGGCGGGCAGCTGCTCCAGCGCGGTGTGGATCGGCAGGATCATGTACGGCAGCCAGAGGTACGTCAGTGTGATGACCGCCGCCGGCAGTCCGAACCCCGGCCCGTCGAGCCCGAACGGCTTCAGCATCCAGTCGGCGAGCCCGCCCTCGGAGAGGATCAGCCGCCAGGCGTACACCTTGACCAGGTAACTCGCCCACAGCGGGGTGAGGATGGCGACCACGAGCAACGGGCGCCACGTCGGCTTCGCGATACGGGCCGTGTAGAAGGCGACCGGGAAGGCGATCACCGCGCACAGGGCGGTGACCGCCAGCGCGACACCGACGCTCCGCAGGATCACCTGCCGGAACACGGGTGTCGTGAACAGGGCGTGGAAGTTGTCGGTCGACCAGACCTTCACCACCTCGGAGGTGAACGAGTTCGTCGTCCAAAACGCCGAGACGAACAGCACGCTCAACGAACCGAGATACAGCACGGCCAGCCACAGCAGCGGTGCGGTCAGCAGCAGGGACAGCCGGAGGCGAGGGCGACGGTGCAGCGCCCCCGCGGTCCGGTTCAGTACGGTCACGCGTCAGCCCTTGATCTCGGTCCAGGCCTGGACCCACTTGGCGTACGGCACGCACTTGACGTCACTGCGGCCGTCCAGGCACTGCTCGATGGGCGTGTTCCAGAAGGCGATGTTCTTCCAGTAGCTCTCGTCGGCGGCGTGGTACGTGGTGCAGAAGTTCTTGTCGCTGGTCAGGTCACAGGCCTTGGCGTTGGCGGGTGCCTCGCCGAAGTACTCGGCGACCTGGGCGTTGACCTCCGGGGAGACGATCCAGTCGAGCCACTTGTAGGCACAGTTGGGGTGCTCGGCCTTCGCGGAGATCATCCAGGTGTCGGACCAGCCCGTCGAACCCTCCTTCGGCACAATGGCCTTGACCTTGGCGCCCTCGTCGGTGGCGAGGTTGGCGATGACCTGCCAGGTGGTGCCGACGACGGAGTCGCCGCTCTTGAAGGCGGAGATCTCCTTGAGATAGTCGCTCCAGTACTCGCCGATGTTGGCGTTCTGCTGCTTCAGCAGGTCCACGGCGGCGTCGAACTGCTCCTGGTCGAGCGCGTACGGATCCTCGATCTTCAACTCCGGCTTGGTCGCCTTGAGATACAGGGCGGCGTCGGCGATGTAGATCGGCGAGTCGTACGCGGTGACGTGCCCCTTGTAGGTGGACGCGTCGTCGAAGACGGCGGACCAGGACGTCGGAGCGGGCGTGACCTTCTCGGTGTCGTACATCAGGAGGTTGGCGCCCCGGCCGTGCGGGATGCCGTACATCTGGCCGTCCACGGAGTTCCAGTCGCCGTCCTTGAGGCCGCTGACGATGTTCTTGTAGTTGGGCACCAGGTCGGTGTTGACGGGGACCGCGTCGCCGGAGGCTATGAGGCGCAGGGACGCGTCGCCGGAGGCGGAGACGGCGTCGTACTGGCCGGTCTTCATCAGCTTGACCATCTCGTCGGAGCTGGCAGCGGTCTTGGAGTTGACCTGACAGCCCGTCTGCTTCTCGAAATCGCTGACCCAGTCGACGGACGGGTCGTTGGACCCGTCCTCGACATAGCCGGCCCAGGCGATCAGGTTGACCTCGCCCTCGGTCTTGCCGAGCTTCGACTGCGCCTTGAGATCAGGGGGGTTGAGGCCGGTGGCCGAGGAGCCGGTGGTCGAGTCGGAGGAGCCGCAGGCGGTGGCGGCGGCCAGCAGCAGGGCGGCGGCGGAGGCGGCCTGGAGGGTTCGGGTGAGGCGCACGACGTTCTCCAAGAGTGAGGGAGCTCTGGCGTGGGGGACGGGTTGTTCAGTGGGGCAGGTGGTTCAGCTGGTGGCGGGGACCTGGACCGTGTGGCGGTGGTGCCACTGAAGGCGGACCCTGGTGCCGCGGTAGGCGGCGACGTCCTCGGCGGAGGTCTCCAGGTTCTGCTGGAGCGCGGTGAGTCGGCCGCCCGCGTCGAGGTCGACCAGGAAGCGGGTCGCGTCCCCCAGGTAGACGACCTCGGCGACGGTGCCGACGGCGGTGGCGTGCTCGGGTTCGTCCGCGATGGCGGACTCCTTGAGGACGCGGATCTTCTCGGGGCGGATGCTGTAGACGCCGGCCGTGCCGACGACCCGCTGAGCCGACTCGCCCTCCAGCAGGTTGGAGGTGCCGACGAAGGACGCGACGAACGGGGTCGCGGGGCGTTCGTAGATCTCGGCCGGGGTGCCGACCTGTTCGATGCGGCCCTGGTTGAAGACGGCGATGCGGTCGCTCATCGTCAGGGCCTCCTCCTGGTCGTGGGTGACGAACACGAAGGTGATGCCGACCTCGCGCTGGAGCGCCTTGAGCTCGATCTGCATCTCCTCGCGGAGCTTGAGGTCGAGGGCGCCGAGCGGTTCGTCGAGCAGCAGGACGCGGGGCCTGCCGACCAGGGCCCGGGCGAGGGCGACGCGCTGACGCTGGCCGCCGGAGAGCTGGGCGGGTCGGCGCCCGCCGTAGCCGTCGAGGCGCACCTCGGAGAGCGCCTTGCGGGCTCGCACGAGGCGCTGCGCCTTCGGCACCTTGCGGACCTTCAGCGGGTAGGCGACGTTCTGCTCGACGGTCATGTGCGGGAACAGCGCGTAGTCCTGGAAGACGGTGTGGACGTCCCGCTCGAACGGGGCGAGGCCCGTGACGTCCTGCCCGGCGAGCTCGATCCGGCCTCCGGTGGGGCTCTCGAACCCGGCGATCATGCGGAGCACGGTCGTCTTGCCCGAGCCCGAGGGGCCGAGCATCGAGAAGAACTCCCCGTCCGCGATCTCCAGGTCGACCCCGGCCACGGCGGTCGTCTCCCCGAACGACTTCCGCAGATCCGCTAGCCGGATCGCAATTCCCTCCATGGACGGGAACCTTTCTGGCGTTCTCTTACGTTGGCCTGAAACATATGAAGTCATAGTTCAAATCTCAAGACCCCCTTAGGGTAAAGCTTGAGTCAACGTGCAAGGTGGTGGCCGTGAAGCAAGACATGCGAGACATGGACGGCGGCGCCCGCAAGGCCGTCTTCGCCCCGGTGGACAACCGGGCCCGCGTCGACGCGGTGGTCCGCAGACTCGGCGACGCCATCGAGCTGGGGCTGCTCGCCGACGGGGAGCAACTGCCGGGCGAGAGCGAGCTCGCCGGGCAGCTCGGCGTATCCACGGTGACCCTGCGGGAGGCGCTCATGGCGCTGCGCCAGCAGGGCCTGGTCACCACCCGCCGGGGCCGCGGCGGCGGCAGCTTCGTGTCACTCCCCGAGGCCCCCGGCGAGGACCGGCTCAAGGTCCGGCTGCGCGGCTGGAGCACCGAGGAACTGCGCGACCTCGGCGACCACTGGGCCGCATTGTCCGGCGCCTCGGCCCGGCTCGCGGCCCAGCGCACGGAGCCGGAGGACTTGGTCCAACTGCGTCGCACGACCGAGGAGTTGAGGCGAGCAGAGGATGTGGGTGCGCGTAGTCGTGTCTACGGCCGCTTCCACGTCGAGCTCGCCGCGGCGGCCCAGTCCGCCCGCCTCACCCGGGAACAGGTCGCCCTCCAGACCGAAGTCGGGGCGCTGCTCTGCCTCGTGCTCGGCGACGACGAATATCGTGAAGAAGTCGCAGACCGTCACCACTCCGTAATCTCGGCCGTGCAAGATGGGGCCCACGAATCGGCCGGAACGCTGGCCGAAAGGTGCGTCCGCGAGTCGACGGCACGGCTCATCGCCGTACGCCTCACGCTCTAGACGCAGACCTCGGTCCGGTCCCTGTCCGCTGGAGGGCGCCATGAGCAGAAGTCTCGTCGGCGCGGCGGCCGCGACGCTGGACGCGTCCGCCGAGGAGCGCGTCGCGGCACGGGTGGGCCGCGCGCTGGAGTCCGTCTTCGACGCGGTGGCGGAAACCCGTGACGATACGGCTGCGCTGCTGGCCCGGGTCACGGCGCAGGGCCGCCGGCCCGCCACCGCGGACCTCGCGGCGCTGCGTCCTGGACTGCATCTGCGGCTGGCCCGGCAGGAGTTGGTGTCCGGCGTCGGCTTCGTGGCCGCACCAGGGCTGCTGACGGACGTACCGGCCTGGCTGGAGTGGTGGCAGACCACCGCCGAGGGAGACGTACGGCCGCTGCTGCCGGCCCTCGATCCCGACCGCTCGGCCTACTCGGACTACACCCACTGGGACTGGTTCGCGCTGCCCCGGGACAGCGGGCAACGGGCTGTGGCCGGGCCGTATGTGGACTATCTGTGCTCCGACGAGTACAGCCTGACGCTTTCGGCGCCGGTGGAGTTGGCGGGGCGGTTCGTGGGGGTGGCTGCTGCTGATGTTTATCTGCGGCACTTCGAGGCTGCTGCGCTGCCGTTGCTGCGGCAACTGGACGGGCCTGCGCATCTGGTGAATGCGCGGGGGCGGGTTGCGGCTTCTGCGGATCCCGCGCACCTGGCGGGGTCGCTTACCAAGGGGCCGGACTTTGGGGGCGTGTTGGAGGGGGGCCGGGGCGGAGGCGGGGGCGGGGGTTCGGAAGGGGCCCGGCCCGGGGGTTTCGAGTACGGCGGGATGCGGCTCTTTCCGTGCCGTGGGATTCCGCTCGTTCTCGTTGTGTCCGGGGGGCCGGGCAGGCGTTGATCCGTCGTCTTGCTTACGTTCACTGACCGAGGCGCCGTCGGCGACCTGAACGCCGGCGGTGCCCGGTCAGGCCTCGGGGGTCGGCACCACGCTGAGATGGCTCGCGGTGCGCCTTGCCCGGCGCGGGCCGGGCAGGGCGGGTGCCGGGGGTACCGGGCGGCGGGTTTCGCGCAGGAGCAGCGTCAAGCGCGTATAACCCATGCCCTGAAGGGTCTTGGGGGTCTCACCGACGATACGGCAGTCGGTGGCACCCCAACGCGGGTCGGGGTGCAGCAGCGGGCGGATCGCACCGTCGTGCTCGACGGCCTCCTCGCCGACCGAGCTGATCCAGTGCGGCAGGCCCTGCCGGTAGGCGGCCTCCATGATCGGATCCAGGGCGATGTCACGCCGGATCGCCTGGAGCCCGTGGTCGTGCCCGTACCGCTCCACTGCGGCCGCGAAGTGCGCCAGCATCGGCAGACACCAGCTCGACTCGTGCTCCCCCAGGACCGTGCCCGCGTCCGGGTGGAACAGCACGAAACGGAGGAAGTTGTCGTAGGGCATGGCCGTCGGATGCGGGCTCATGCCGCGGAAGAGTGACTCGAAAGCGGTGTTGGAAAGGACGACGTCCCAGCGGTGGTCGAGGACGACGGACGGAAAGGGGACTGCCTCCAGGAGGGTGGCGTAGTCCTGCAGATACGCCTGGGCCTCGGGACTCTCGGGGATGGGCCGCGGCGCCGGCCGCTGCCCTCCTGCCTGAAATGCCATCGGGAGGTCACCCCTCTTGCCTATGCGGCCTTCACGCGGCGCCTTGATCCTGCTGCCCCGATGCGAGTCGTGTCAACTATCGTGGCATTTCATGCCTGTTGACGGCTGAAATTGGCCACAGTTGTGGCGAGACCTGGATGTGAGTTCGAACCAACCGCTACTCTCCGGGAAGTTCACGGCAACCGCTTGTGAGAAGCCTGTGCGTAGAGACACTTGCTTAGAGACGCATTCGTAGAGATACGTGCGTAGAGACACACAAGACGCAAGAGACGTAGGAGATCTGTCGGTGACGGATGGCTTCGAGGTTCCGGGCGCCGCGGCGACGGTTCTGCTGCCGGCCGTCGTCGCACGCGTTACCGCGCTCGCCGACCGGCTGGATGTGTCGCACGGTGAGGTCTTCGACACTGGGCGGTTGTCTGTCGCTTCCGGGGTTCCCGAGCCTGTCGTCAAGACGCTGTTGAGCGGCTGCCCCGCGGGCGAGCCTGATGTTCAGGCTCGGTTTCTGCAACGGCTCGATCTTCTGCGCCGTACCCGGGTCAAGCCCAACGGGCGCAAGTACACGCAGCAAGAGATCGCGGACGGTGCGGGTATGTCGCGGCAGCAGGCCGGTGCCCTTATCAATGGCGACCGGCGGCCCACCATGGAGCACTGCGACGCCATCCAGCGGTTCTTCCGTGTGCACGCCGGGTTTCTTACCGCGGAGGATCCGGAGGCGCTGGCGGGGGCCCTGCAGCGGACCGAGGGGGAGCTTCTGCAGAAGCTTGCCGATCGGGAGCGGGAAGCGGCTGCGGGGGGCGGGGATAGGGATCCGCTGGAGCGGCTGCTGATGGACCATGGGGTTCGGGGTATTGCTTGGCGGGCGGCGCAGTTGCCTACTGATCAGCATCGGGACAAGGTTGCTGAGTGGCTGGACATGTTGTTGGAGAGTGTTAAGCGGCCTGAGGATTGAGTGTGGGGGCTGGGCTTGGGGCTGGGGCTTGTTGAGTGGCTGGCCGCTCGCGTGACGCTTATTGGGAGGCTGGCCTCCCGTGTGGGCGCTTGTTGAGAAGGCACCCTCGCGCGCGTGTTTGATGGGTCGGTCGCCTTCGGGGGCGCTTTGTGCCGGTGTCGAGAGGCCGATCGTGCTCAGCGCTTCGCGCCTCCGCGCGTTCGGCCTCTCGACACCGGCGCGCCCCCTGCGGCTCCCTCCCGGCCGGCGCGTGGGGACAGGCCTCCTGGGACGGCCCGCAACCTCCGTCTGTGTGGGCAGGGATGGCTGTCAGGCGCTTGTTTGAGGCGTCAGATTACGTGGCGCTTCTTTCACTTGCTTCTCTTAGGTCTCTCTCCATCGCGCGGTTGCGGGTGCTGTCGGGGTGTTCCGGTGACGTTCCCGGGGTGCCCTCGCAGAGGAGGTCACGCCAGTGGTCCCGGCTCCAGTTCGCCGGTTGTGTTGTGCCGGTGAACTCCTCTACCAGGGACAGGAAGCGGGCCGGGTCTGTGTGGAACGGGAAGTGGCCGGCGCCCTTGAAGATCTCCAGGCGGCTGCCGGGCATTGCCTCGTGGGCGCCGTAGGCGTGGCGGACCGGGACTACGCTGTCGCGGTCGCCCCAGAGGAGCATCGTTGGCATGCCCTCGGTGAGGTAGCAGCGGTCGAGCATCGTCACTACCTGGCCGCGCCAGTCGACCACCGCGCGCAGGGTGCGGATGAAGGCGTTGCGTGACGTGTCGTCGGGCAAGGCATCGACCAGGTTCAGCAAGTCCGGGGCGTCCTGGCCCAGGTCCGTGTTCAGGAGCTTCATCAGCTGGACTGCCAGGCCTACTTGGAGGCGCATGCCTGGCAGGCGTAGGGCTGAGAGGGCTAGGTATGAGCCGGGGAGGGTGACGGCGCGGAGTACCGGGTTGACCTCGCGGCCAACGCCTCCCGCGCTGACCAGGATGAGTCGTTCGGTGCGCTCGGGGAACTGGTAGGCGAACTGCATCGCCACTCCCCCGCCCAGCGAGTGGCCGACCAGCGTCGCGGACTCGATGCCCAGGGTTGTCAGCAGGTCTCGTACGCCGTTCGCGTACGCGGCCACCGAGTAGTCGGCGCGCGGTTTGTCGGAGGCACCGTGGCCCAGGAGGTCGGGGGCGATGACGGTGTGGTTGCGGGCCAGGTCGGGGATCAGTTCGGCCCAGGTCGCCGAGGAGTCCCCGATGCCGTGGATGAGGACCAGCGCGGGTCCCTCGCCGGCCATGCGGAAGGCACGCCGGTAGCCGTGCACGACCCGGTACTGCACCTCCAGTTCGCCGTCGCCCACCGGACGCAGCCGTACCGCGCGCGCCGGGCGTCGGCGTGGAACGTCGACCACGCACTCGCCTCCCGTTCCCGTGGCCGCCATGTGACGGCCGAAAGCCCTTCACACCAGCGTAGAGCGGCTGTCTTACAGGGGATTTCCGCGACGTTTCGCCTCCGCTAAGCGGGCGAACCCGGGCGTAGCCGAAGTGGATTGTCAGTGGGGGGCGGCAAGCTGGGAGTGCGCACCGCTGTGGTGGGGCGCGTGACCTACGACGCCGACGCGGGGAGAGCCGACCGATGCCGATGCACACCGCTGTGATGACCGACCGCGAGCGCGCCGCCGTACAGGCTTATCTGCGGCTGCTGCATACGGTGCGTGCCGCCTTCGGGGACACAGACACAGACGGTCCTCCGGGCGGTGGGCGGCCAACCGTCGTTCCGCCCTCGGTACTCGCCGAGGCGGAGGAGGCTCTCGCGGCCGCGGGACTGGCCGGCAACGAGGAGGCGTTCTTCCGGCTCCTGCAGAGCTGGTGCCCAGACGTGTAGGGAGGGGAGGGGGATGGAGCGGGCAGTAGGGCGCGCGTCAGGGGTGCTCTACCGTCACCGCCGTTGCCACCAAACCCCGCTGGACCGTCCATCTGCCCTCGAAGTGGTCCAGCCGGTGGCCGTCCACCAGCGGGCCTGGTACGAGGAGTTCGGCTCGGAAGGCGCCATGCAGGGGGGTGTCGGGGTTCACGGAGATCTCGATGTCGGCCTCCGTGAAGTCCAGCCATAGGCCAGTCAGCGGGAACCACGCCTTGTAGACCGACTCCTTGGCGCTGAACAGGAGGCGGTCCCAGTGGATCGTGGGGTGGTCGGTGGACAGGCGGCGCAGGCGTTCCGCCTCCGTGGGGAGGGAGACTGCGGCGAGGACGCCCTCGGGGAGCGGGAGGTGGGGTTCGGCGTCGATGCCGATCGACGCCAGGTCGGTCGCGCGGACCAGGGCGGCGGCGCTGTAGCCGTCGCAGTGGGTCATGCTGCCGACCAGGCCGGACGGCCAGCGGGGGGCGCCGCGCTCGCCGGGGAGGATGGGCTGCGGGGGCACGCCCAGCTTCTCCATGGCGCGGCGGGCGCAGGCGCGTACCGTGGCGAACTCGCGGCGGCGCTTGGCCACCGCCTGGGCCACGATCACCTCTTCCTCCGGGTACAGATCCGGGTAGAGGGAAGTGTCCCCCTCGCCCTCGACGCCCTCGGTGCCGTGGGCCTCCACGGCCACCACCGAGGCGGGGAGCAGCTCCTCGATCAAAGGATTCCGACCTCCATCGGCAGAATGCGCCGCAGTCTTCCCGGCGGCCCGGGGCGCTTGCTCCACTCGCGGGGGTATCCCACCGACACCTCTTCGAAGCGGACGCCCTCGTGCCAGGTGGTCCGCGGGATGTGCAGGTGCCCGTAGACCATGGTGGCGACGCGGAAGCGGCGGTGCCAGTCGGCGGTCAGGGTCGTGCCGCACCACATGGCGAACTCGGGGTGCCACAGGACGTCCGTGGGGTGGCGGTCCAGGGGGTAGTGGTTGACGAGGATCGTGGGCAGGTTGGTGGGGAGTGCGGTGAGGCGGCGCTCTGTTTCGGCTACCCGGGCCCTGCACCAGGCCTCGCGGGTCGGGTACGGGTCGGGGTGGAGGAGGTACTCGTCGTTGCAGACGATGCCCGTTTTGTACGCGTACTCCAGGCCCTGTTCCTTGGTGGTGCAGCCCGTGGGGAGGAATGAGTAGTCGTAGAGGACGAAGAGGGGCGCGACCGCTACCGGGCCTCCTTGGCCCTCCCATACGGGGTACGGGTCCTCCGGCGTCGTGACGTCCAGCTCTCGGCACATCTCGACCAGGTGCTCGTAGCGGGCTACGCCTCGCAGGGTGACCGGGTCCCTGGGGTGTGTCCACAGTTCGTGGTTGCCGGGGGACCAGATCAGCTTGCGGAAGCGGGCCGCGAGTGTCTTCAGGGTCCAGTGGATGTCGGCCACGGACTCCGAGACGTCGCCGGCCACCAGGAGCCAGTCCTCGTCCGTTTCGGGGTGCATCCGCTCGACCAGGGCGCGGTTCTCGGCGTAGCCGATGTGCAGGTCGCTGATGGCCAGCAGCTGTCCGGGTCCGCCGGCCCTCGAGTCCACCCGTTGCCCCCTCCGAGCGCGCGAATGGCACCACAAGAGCACACCCGGGGTTCGCGGGACAAGGGCGCGCCTCACAGGGGGGCAGGGGGTGTCACGCAGGTGGGCTGGCAGGCTCCGGCGAGGCGGGTGGGCGCGGTCGGAAAATCCGTAACATGCATGTTGCACGCCGGGCCCATGGAAAGCCGTATGATCGCCCCAACACCACCGCCACGAACTTCCCTTCACGCAGGGCAGTTTGGTGTTCCCTCCCATAACCCTGCCCGGGCACGGCTTGCTCCGCCGTGCCTGTGAACCGTGAAAGGACGGCCCTGCATGGTCTCTCGCGTACGCGTCTGGCTCAACCGCACGTACGCGGAGAACGTGTTCTTCATGGATCAGCTGCGGAGAAATCCCAGCGACCGCGCGGTCGAGATCCATGCGACGCACGGTGACGCCGACTCCCCCGTGCTGGCCGCCGCCGACACCGCCGACCTGGAGCCCGAGGGCCTGTCCCCGGCCGCCTACGTCGAGTTCGCCCTCGACCAGTGCGCTCGTCGCAACATCGACGTGTTCGTGCCGCGCCTGCACCAGACCGCGATCGTCGCGCACCGCGCCGACTTCGAGGCCGTCGGTACGGCGCTCCTCGCGCCCCCTCCCGAGGCCGTGGCCGTCTTCCACGACAAGGTGATCGCCTACGAGGCGGTCCAGGCGATCGGCGTACCGGTGCCACCGTGGTGGCGGGTGCGTACGGCCGATGAACTCGTCGCGGCTGTCGAGGAGTTGGAGGCTGGCGGGCATAAAGCGTGCTTCAAGCCCGCGTCGGGTGCGGGTGGGGTGGGCTTCCGTGTCATCACTCGTACTCCCTTCTCGCTCATGCACCTGAACGGCTTCCCGAGCCCGTATGTGCCGCTGGATGTCGTCGTCGAGGCGGTGCAGAAGGCCGATCATCCAGTCGACTGGCTGGTGATGCCGCGGCTGGAGCAGCCGGAGGTGTCCGTCGACTGCCTCACCGGACCCGACAACCGGATCCGGATGGCCGTGGGGCGCACGAAGAACGGCCGTCGTCGGGGCTTCACGCTGCAGGAGCAGTGGCTGGAGCCGGCGCGGATGATCGCTGAGGGCTTCGGGCTGCACTATCTGTCCAACATCCAGTTCCGGATGTTCGGCGACAAGCCGGTCCTGATGGACGTCAACACGCGTCCGGCGGGCGGCCTGCACCAGCTGTCGCTGTGCGGCGTCAACGCCCCTTGGGCGGCAGTGCAGTTGGCGCTCGGCGAGGACCCGGGCGAGGTGCACCCGCCGTTCCTGGGCCAGGACTACACGGTGGTTTCCGGGCCTCGTCCTCTACGCGCGGTGTCCCTCCCCCACCAGCGGCTCGACGAGACCGAGCAGCCCCTGCTGCCGACCGTTCCGGCGGCCGCGCCCGAGACAGTCGACTCCGTCGAGACTGTCGACACGGTCTCTTCGGAGAGTGGGGCCACCGCCACCGCTCCGGCCTAGACCCGCAGCTTTCCTGCCGGTGTGGACCAATCATGGCTGCGGCCCTGGCACCCATGATTGGTCCACACCGGCGCGGTTGCGCATCTCTGCACTCCCGAACAACCGTTCCTGAGCAGTTGGCGAGACCGAACCCGTCCACTGGCACGCCCCGAACGGTCTTGGGCGCACTGGTCACCGGCGTACTCGACCCCGGGGCGGCGACACGGATCCTGTCCGTGGTCCGAGCCCGGGAGGCCAGCTCCCTGTACGACCTGGCCATGTGAGCGCGGCCAAAGGCGACAGGGAGGCCCTGAACCATCACTCTGGCGGAGCAGGGGCCCTGCACGCTGGCACCGCACTCGGCGTCCCAGATCGCACGGCAACGTTAACCCGAACAGCCCAACATACGGCAAGCCCCAACGCCGACGATCACACGATCGAGCTAACCGCCGGCACCAGCCGAGCCCTGCGGTGCCTCGACCTGGACGACGTCGCCGTCGGCGTACAGCCAGCTGACCGTGGGCTTCACGACCGGCGCCGCCCAGACCAGCGCCACCATCTACGTCCACGGCTGGTACGCCCAGGGCACCTACTACGCCGACGACATCAGCCTCGACGGCCCCGGCGGTGGCGGCGGCTCGGACACCCAGGCGCCGACCGCGCCTACGGGGCTGACCTCCACGGGCAAGACCTCGTCGAGCGTGTCGCTGTCGTGGGGTGCCTCCAGCGACAACGTGGGCGTGAGCGCGTACGACGTCTACAGCGGCGCGACCCAGGTGCTCAGCGTCTCCGGTACGTCCGCCACGGTGAGCGGGCTGTCGGCGAGTACCGCCTACACGTTCACCGTGAAGGCGCGGGACGCGGCCGGGAACACCTCGGCGGCCTCCAACGCCGTGACCGTCACGACGGACGCGGGCAGCGGTGGCGGCACCGGCTTCAAGCAGGCCGCGCCGTACCTGTACGAGGGCTGGGGCGACCCGCCGAGCCCGACCACCGTGATGAGCGCGACCGGGATCAAGTGGTTCACGATGGCGTTCATGCTGGACGGTGGCGGCTGCAACCCGATGTGGGACAGCGCCCGGCCGCTCACTGGCGGGGTCGACCAGACCGCCATCAACCAGATCCGCGCCGCGGGCGGTGACATCGTCCCGTCGTTCGGCGGTTGGTCGGGCAGCAAGCTCGGCGCCAACTGCTCCTCCGCGAGCGCACTCGCCGGGGCCCTGCAGAAGGTGATCGACGCCTACTCGCTCAAGGCCATCGACATGGACATCGAGAACTCGGACGAGTTCGAGAACGAGGCTGTCCAGGCGAGGATCCTCACCGCGCTGAAGACGGTCAAGGCCAACAACCCCGGCCTGAAGACCATCGTCACCTTCGGCACCTCGACGACCGGCCCGACGTACTACGGCAACCGGCTCATCGAGCAGGCCAATTCGCTCGGCGCCGACATCGACGTCTTCACGATCATGCCGTTCGACTTCGGTGGCGGCGCCGACATGTACGGCAACACCGTGGGCGCGACCGAGGGGCTGAAGACCAAGCTGAAGTCCACCTTCGGCTGGGACGACGCCACGGCCCACGCCCACATCGGCATCTCCGGCATGAACGGTCTCAGCGACCAGCAGGAGCTCACCAGTCCGGCGATCTGGACCCAGGTCCGCGACTGGGCGAACTCGCACCACATCGCCCGCCTCGCGTTCTGGTCGGTCAACCGCGACCGGCCGTGCGCGGGTGGCGGCGTGGTGAGCAACTGCTCCGGCATCAGCCAGAACAACTGGCAGTTCACGTCCATCACGGCCGGCTTCACCGGCTGAGCGTCACCGTGGGGGTGCCGGTCCCTGCTCCTAGACCTGGTACCCCCACGCCCTGGCGATCTCCGCGAGCCGGGGCGGCAGTTCCACCGTCGGGTCGGCCGTGCGGGCGGGCTGGATCTGGCCCGACTTGATGGTCTCGCTCCAGTCGCCGAGCTGGGGGCGGAAGTTGCCGTGGTTCTGGCTGCCGTAGTCGAGCATGCCGCTCTCCCACGGGACGCCGAGGTAGTCGCACAGGCCGCGGGTCGTCTTCTCCGGGTCGGCCGTGAGGTCCTC
Organism: Streptomyces sp. JLBG701; assembly: GCF_058544905.1. Lineage (NCBI taxonomy): Bacteria > Bacillati > Actinomycetota > Actinomycetes > Kitasatosporales > Streptomycetaceae > Streptomyces > Streptomyces sp. JLBG701. Next base: position 9,563,870 of record NZ_CM178588.1, on the reverse strand, counting down.
GTACTTGATCACATGGACTTCGAGGTTCTGCCGCGCCTCTTCCAGCTTCTCGGTGTAGCTGGTGACCTCGGCCAGGATCGCCTCGTGGTCGGGCACCTTGCGGCGGTCGGTCAGGGACGCGATGATCGCGCCCGGGTGACGCAGCAGGAGGATGTAGCGGGCGTTGGGCCAACATCGGTCCATACGCGGCCAGATGAGGGTGTTGGGCGGCGTCTTGTCGACGATGATGTCCTTGCCGCTGCGCTCCAGCTCCAGGTGCAGGATCCGGTCCCAGAGCAGGTGCTCCAGCTCGACCTTGTCCAGCTCCAGCGCCTTCATGGCGGCCGGGGTGAAGGTGCGGGTCATCTGGACGTGCACCGTCCGCAGGTGCATCTCGTGCGGGGCGCGGATCCGGCTGTGGCTGTTCAGCAGGACGCGCAGCAGCGTCGAGCCCGAGCGCACGGAGGACAGCACGAAGACCGGGGAGTCCACCAGGCGCGGGGTGGGCGGAGCGACGTACGCGGGCTTCTTCGGCTTCGGCTTGGCCGGCTGCGCCGGCACCGCGTTCAGGGTGCGGCGGGGCGGGGTCACCGCCTCGACCATCAGCCTGCCGCGGCGCCTCAGTCCCTTGCTTATCGCGGACATGCGTGGGTCTCGCACGGTGACACCTTTCTCTGTCGTTGCCTCCGTATAACACGGTTGGAAAGCAAACACCAGGTGGCGCGGAGGCGACAGGCAGTGGTCACGGCACCCTGAAAACCGGCCATGACCTGCCCATTTACCCCTCTCTTAATTATTCATGGGAATGCAACAAATCAGAAGCGGCCCGAGCCGCGGTACAGCTCCAGCTCCCCGTCCAACTCGACGGCGAGCACCGTGGCGTAGGGGTCCAGGTCCGCCTCCGCCGGCGGGTCGATCCACAGCACGCCCGGTGCCTCGTGCAGGCCGCCGATGATGCGGTGGGGCAGTTCGGTGCCGGTGCCCAGGACCGTGACCCGGCGTACCCCGCTGACGATGCCGCGTACGCCGATCTCGGCGCGCGGGATGTCGAAGAGGGTCAGATAGAGGGTGCGGCCGTCCGCCGAGATCGTGCTCGGCCCGTAGTGGTGGCCGGCGGGCAGTCCGCGCACGGTGCCGTACACGGCGTCCGCGTGCCTGGCGATCCAGTCGCCGAGCCCTTCGAGGCGCTCCACCTGCTCGGCCGGGATGGTGCCGTCCTCCATCGGGCCGACGTCGAGGAGGAGGTTGCCGCCCCCGCCGATCGTCTCGGTGAAGTAGCGGATCAGCTGGCCGACCGACTTGTGGTTGTGGTCGTGGTGCTGGTAGCCCCAGGAGTCGTTGATGGTGAGGCACAGCTCCCAGGGGCCCTCCGGCGGTATGACGGGGGCACCCTGCTCGGGGGTCGCGTAGTCGCCCTCGCTGAGCATGCGGGCGTTGAAGACGACGTGCGGCGAGTACGAGCGGATGAGCGCGGCGAGTTCCGGGATGCGCCACTGCTCCTCGCTGCGGTCCCACTCGCCGTCGAACCACATCAGGTCGGGCTTGTAGCGGCTGGACAGCTCGCGGATCTGACCGTCCCGGTAGGCGATGAACCGCTCCCAGGCATCCAGATCCTCGAACTCGGCCGCGACCTCCGAGTAGCGGTTGTCCTCCTGCTCCGGCGGGCGGCCCGGCTTGCGTGTGGAGGCGTAGTCGGGGTGGTTCCAGTCGGAGTGCGAGTAGTAGAAGCCGACCTTGAGGCCCTCCTCGCGCAGGGCGTCGGCGTAGCCGGTCAGGTAGTCCCGCCCCAGGTTGAGATCGCCGTACGCGGTGTCCCACAGGGCGACCCCGTCGTGGTGGCGGCTGGTCAGGACAGCGTACTTGGCCCCGGCCCGCGCGAAGAGCTTCGCCCAGGAGCGCGGGTCGTACTTCGCGCCGGTGAACCGGTCGAGCTGAGACATGTACTGGTCGTGCGGCACGATGTCGTCGTAGAACGACCAGGACTCCTGGACGCCGTCGACGGCATAGATCCCCCAGTGGACGAAGATCCCCAACTTGGCGTCGGTGAACCACGGCTGCATGGGCACGGCTGAACTCCTCGGCGGAATAGGGAACTTCAAGGACTGCGTGAAGAAGGGGCGGGGACCGCGAAGTCCGGTGCGGCAGTGCTGCCAAGGGGCGCGGGGAACTGCGCGACCAGCCACGACGGGCCCGCAGTCGACGACGCACCGGACTCCAGCGATGCGCTCAGCCGCGCGTCAGACGCAACGTCAGTACCTGGAACGGCCGCAGTTCGACCGCGACCCCACCATCGATAACCTCGACGTACTCGTCCGGGAGCGGCCGCTCCAGGAGGTCCGTCGCCTTGACCCCGGCCAGCGGGAACCCGGTCCGCAGCACACCCTGCCCACGACCACCGCGCGACTCGTAAAGCCGGACAACGACGTCACCGGACCGATCGTCGGCGAGCTTGACCGCCTCGACGGTCACCCCCTCGCCGACCACCGACACGACCGGCTCCGGAGCAGCCGCCGCATCAGCCACCCGCAGGGGCAAGTTGAGGGAGTACCCCTCAGCCACGGCGTCCTCGATGCTCGCCCCAGGCAGCAGCGCATAGGTGAACCGGTGCCGCCCCTGATCCGCCCCCGGGTCCGGGATCCGCGGGGCGCGAACCAGGCTGAGCCGCACCGTGGTCGTCGTACCCCCGTCCTCGCGAACCGTACGGGAGACGTCGTGACCGTAGGTCGAGTCGTTGATGACCGCGACCCCGTAGCCGGGTTCCCCGATGTGCACCCAGCGATGGCCGGAGACCTCGAAACGGGCCGCCTCCCAGCTGGTGTTGGTGTGCGTGGGCCGCTGCACGTGGCCGTAGGCGATCTCGGCGGACGAGTGCGGCGCCCTGATGTCCACCGGGAAGGCCGCCTTGAGGATCTTCTCGGCCTCGTGCCAGTCGATGTCGGTCTCGATGTCGATGCGCGGGCTGCCCGCGCGGACCGTGATCGTCTGAGTGACCGTCGAGCCCTTGCCGAAGGACCGCGTGACACGGATCGCGCCGACGAGCGGGTCCTCCTCGACGACCGCGACGGAGTCGGCGTCGAGGAGGTCCGTGTAGCGGTTCTTGTAGTGCTTGTCGATGTCCCAGGCGTCCCAGTAGTTCGGGAGGTCGGTGTGCAGGCGCAGCAAGTTGCCCTTGTCGGCGAGGACTTCACGACCGGCGCGAAGGTCGCGTACGGAGGCCAGCGTGCCGTCCTCCGCCAACTCGACGCGCACCAGGCCGTTGTCGAGGACGCGGCCGGTGACGGTAACGGGCTGCGCGGGCTCGGCGGCGGCCAGCGGCACGGTGCCGCTCGCGGGGACCTCCACGAACACCGGAGCGCCCTCCGCCGTACGGACGACCTCGGCGCGGTCGTACGGGCTGGTGTTGAAGACGTGGGAGGAGCCACTTCCCAGCGCGGCGACCGCCTCGGCCGTGAGGGCCTCCAACTCCTGTGCCACGCGGGCGTATTCGGCCTCGGCCTCGCGGTGCACCCAGGCGATCGACGAGCCCGGCAGGATGTCGTGGAACTGGTGGAGCAGGACCGTCTTCCAGAGGCGGTCGAGCTTCTCGTACGGGTAGGCGTAGCCCGGCGCGTGCAGCGCGGCGGTCGTCGCCCACAACTCGGCCTCGCGGAGCTTGTGTTCGCTGCGCCGGTTGCCCTGCTTGGTGCGGGCCTGGGAGGTGTAGGTGGCGCGGTGGAGTTCGAGGTAGAGCTCGCCGACCCAGACCGGCGCGTCCGGGTACTCCTCACGCGCCTTCGCGAAGAATTCGTCGGGATGCTCGACGACGACCTTCGGGGAGCCCTCCAAGTCGGCGAGCCTGCGCGCCCGTTCCATGATCTCGCGGGTGGGGCCGCCGCCGCCGTCGCCCCAGCCGAAGGGGGCCAGGGAGCGGGTGGCGCCGCCCTTCTCCTGGTAGTTGCGGACCGCGCGGGACATCTCCTCGCCGCTGAAGCGGGCGTTGTAGGTGTCGACCGGCGGGAAGTGGGTGAAGATGCGGGTGCCGTCGATGCCCTCCCACCAGAACGTGTGGTGGGGGAACTTGTTGGTCTGGTTCCAGGAGATCTTCTGGGTGAGGAACCACTCGTTGCCGGCGAGCTTGGCGAGCTGCGGGTAGGCCGCGTTGTAGCCGAAGGAGTCCGGCAGCCACACGCCCTTGGTCTCGACGCCGAAGTGCTCCATGAAGAACCGCTTGCCGTGGATGAACTGGCGGGCGACCGCCTCGCCGCCCGGCAGGTTGCCGTCGGCCTCCACCCACATACCGCCGACCGGCGCCCACTGGCCCTTCTTGACGGACTCCTGGATGCGGGCCCACACCTGCGGGTAGTTGTCGCGCACCCACTCGTACTGCTGGGCCTGCGAGCAGGCGAAGATGAAGTCCTCGTACTCGTCGGCCAGCGAGGTGACGTTGGAGAAGGTGCGGGACGTCTTGCGCTTGGTCTCGCGGATCGGCCACAGCCAGGCGGAGTCGATGTGGGCGTGGCCGACGCCGGAGATCACGTGGGCGCTCGCGTTCGCGGGCTTCGACAACACGGGCACCAGGGCTTCGCGCACGGCCGTCGCCGAGCCGGCCACGTCGTCCAGGTCCAGGAGGTCCATCGCGCGGTCCAGCGCGTGCATGATCTCGTGCCGGCGCGGGTCGTGCTCGCCCAGCTCCAGCATCAGCTCGCGCAGCACCTGCACGTCGAGGTCGAGGTGGAAGACCTCCTCGTCGAGGACGGCGAGGTCGGCGCGCTGGAAGGTGTAGATCGGCTTGTCGCCGGCGGTGAGGATGTCGCCCATCGGCGTGATCTTCGAGAAGTTGTCGGCGAGGATGTCCGGGTTGGAGGCCGCCTCGACCAGGTAGTCGATCTGCTCGCCGCCGGTGGCCGGGTTGGCGATCGCCACGTACTGGTTGAGCGGGTTGACCGCCTTCAGCGGTGTTCCGTCGGCGAGGTGGACGAGGGCCTCGGCCTGGTTGCCGGGCCAGTCCCCGATGAAGCCGAGGTCGATGACCGCCTCGACGCGCTTCCCGGCCCACTCGGCGGGCACCTGCCCGCGCATCCGGAACCAGGTCGTGCCCCACGGCGGACCCCACGGGGTGTCCATCGCGAAGGGGACGTAAGGAGCGGCTGCCGCCTCCTCGAAGGAGACCGGCTCGCCCGGTGCCTGCCAGGCCTCGACCTCGAAGGGCGCGGTCGCGGCGTAGATCGCGGGCTTGATGCGCTGGTCGTGGAGGCGCTGGACGCGCTCCTCGATCCTCCGGCGTTCGTCGTGCATGAAAGTCTCCAGACAGCGTGCGGGGAAAGCGCTTACTTAAGGTACGCCAGGCCGGGGTGGACCGCGGTGTATCCGTCGACCAGTCTGCGGGCCACGTTCACGGAGTCGACCAGCGGGTGCAGCGCGAACGCCTTCACCGCGGTCGTACGGGATCCGGACTCGGCGGCTGCCAGGACCTCACGCTCGACGCCCTTGACCGCGCACACCAGGCCGGTGGCGTGGTCGGGCAGCGGGGCGACGGCGACCGGGTGCGCGCCGTTGGCGTCGACGAGGCACGGGACCTCGATGACGGCATCGTTGTCAAGGACGGAGAGGCTGCCCTGGTTGCGCACGTTGAGGATCAGGGTGGTGCGCTCGTCGCGGGCGATGGCCCGCATCAGCGCCAGTGCCACCTTCTCGTAGCCGCCGGAGAGGTCGTCGGCGTCGCGCTCGCCGGCGCCCGCCGTCTCCCGGTTCTCCGACATGTAGGTCGCCTCGCGCTCGGCCCGGGTGCGGTCCCAGGCGGTGAGCGCGGCGGCGTCCGGGCGCTTCATCTCGTCGTAGAAGTGCGCCTGCTGGTCGCGCAGGAAGGCGCCGCGGGTCTTCTCGGCCTGCTGGTAGGAGCGGACGGCCTCGCGGTTGAAGTAGTAGTAGTGCAGGTACTCGTTGGGGATCGCGCCCAGGGACTGGAGCCACTCCACACCGAAGAGCTTGCCCTCCTCGAAGGAGCCGAGCAGGTCGGGGTCGGCGAGCAGGCGCGGGAGTTCGTCGCGGCCGGCGACGCGCAGGCCGCGGACCCAGCCGAGGTGGTTGAGGCCGACGTAGTCGATCCAGGCCTCGTTCGGGTTGGCGCCCAGGACGCGGGCGATACGGCGGCCGAGGCCGACCGGCGAGTCGCAGATGCCGATGACGCGGTCGCCGAGGTGGCGGGACATGGCCTCGGTGACCAGGCCCGCCGGGTTGGTGAAGTTGATGACCCAGGCGTCGGGTGCGAGTCGGGCCACCCGCTGGGCGATGTCGACGGCGACGGGGACCGTGCGCAGGCCGTAGGCGATGCCGCCCGCGCCGACCGTCTCCTGGCCGAGGACACCCTCCGCCAGGGCCACCCGTTCGTCGTCGGCACGGCCTTCGAGGCCGCCGACACGGATCGCGGAGAAGACGAAGTCGGCGCCGCGCAGGGCCTCGTCGAGGTCGGTGGTGGCGACCACCTCGGGGGCGTCGGGCACGCCGGCCGCCTGCTCGGCCAGGACGCGGGTCACGGCGGAGAGCCGGTCCGCGTCGAGGTCGTGCAGCACGACCCGGGTGACCCGGCCCTCGGCCTGGTCGCCCAGGAGCGCCCCGTACACGAGGGGCACCCGGAATCCTCCGCCGCCCAGAATCGTCAGCTTCACGCTCGCACCTTTCCTGCCACGATCACCTCGACGCCCGCTTCCTCCAGGGAGGACCGCGTCGCCGCGTTCACCGGGGCGTCCGTCACCACCACGTCCAGGTCCTCGGGACCGCAGACCTTCGCCATGCCCGTACCCGGGAACTTCGCCGAGTCCGCCAGCAGGACGATCTTGTCGCTCGCCTTGATCATGGCCCGCTTGACCGGCACCTCCACAACGGTTGTGTCCATCACCTGCCCGCCCGGGCGCAGTCCACTGGTGCCGAGGAAGAGCCAGTCGGCGTGCAACTGGCTCAGGTTGTCCTCTGTGAGGAAACCGACCAGGGAGCGATAGTCGCGGCGGACCACGCCGCCGAGCAGCACCAGCTCGATGTCCTCGTCGTCGGCGAGCTCCTCGTAGACCACCAGGTTGCTGGTGATCACGGTGAGCCGGCGGCCGTGCAGCTGGCGGGCCAGCCGGTAGGCGGTGGTGCCGATGTCGAGCAGCACCGACTGACCGTCCTTGATCAGCGCCGCGGCCCGGGCCGCTATGGCGTCTTTCTCGGATACGCGCACCTCGGCGACCTCGGCGAAGGGCTGGTCGCCGTTCTCCACCACCGCGCCCCCGTGCACCCGCGAGAGCAGGCCGTCCTCCTCCAGTTTCAGCAGGTCACGCCGGATGGTGGCGGGGCTCACACCCAGCTGCTCGGAGAGATCGGTCACGGCCGCGGGGCCACCCGAGCGCAGGGCCCGCAGGATGAGTTGGTGTCGTCGTTCTGCCAGCACGTTGTGAACACTACTCGTCATTCGCAATCATTTCTATGCTCAGTTCTGCTCGACTCTTGCCAAACCTTCGGGATGGGCGCACGATTCCGTGCACCGAAGTGAAAGGTTTTGACGAGTGGACGCATCCGTGGATGACGACCGGCCCGATGTGCTGCTGACCGGGCTGCTCTTCTACGACGTCGTCCTCACCGGACTGGGCAGGCCCCCGACACCCGGTGAGGAGATCTGGACGGCGGGCATGGGCAGCAGCCCCGGCGGCATCGCCAACCTGGCGGTGGCCGCGGCCCGGTTCGGTCTGCGGACCTCCCTGGCGACGGTCTTCGGCGACGACTTCTACGGCGAGTACTGCCGTGACGTCCTCGCCGACCAGGAAGGCGTCGACCTCTCGCTCTCCCGTACCGCGGACGGCTGGCACACCCCGGTCACCGTCTCCATCGCCCACGGTCACGACCGTGCCCTGGTCACCCACGGCCAGGAGCCCCCGTACTCGCAGGACGTGCTGATGGGCGACCCGCCCGAGGCGCGCACCGCCCTCGTGCACATCGAGGCGCAGCCCCGCGCATGGCTCGGCAAGGCGGCCGCGAACGGCACGCTGATCTACGCGGACGTCGGCTGGGACCCCACCCAGCAGTGGTCCACGGACCTCCTCGACCAGCTCTCCCTGTGCCACGCCTTCCTCCCCAACGAGGCCGAGGCGATGGCGTACACCCGCACCGACAGCGCGGTCGCGGCGCTCGGCACGCTCACCGAGCTGGTGCCGGTGGCCGTGGTCACGCGCGGCGGGGACGGCGCGATCGCGGCGGACCAGACGACCGGCGAGTACGCGGAGGTTCCGGCCCTCGACATCGATGTCCTCGACGCGACGGGCGCCGGCGACGTCTTCGGCGCGAGCTTCGTCGCGGCCTCACTCGGCGGCTGGCCGCTGGAGGAGCGGCTGAAGTTCGCGGTGCTGGCCGCGGGTCTCTCCGTACGGCACCACACGGGAGCGCTGGCCGCACCCGGCTGGTACGGCGTCGACCGCTGGTGGCGCTCGCTGACCGACCCCGGCCTGAAGAAGGCATACGGATTCCTCGCGGACCGCATCCCGGCGGACGTCGGCCCGCCGGTGCACCACGCCCCGGTCACCCCACCCGCACCGCTGCCCTGATCCCTCCAGAAAAACGACCTTCAGTACCACGAACAGGAACAAACAGGAGTGACTCGTGGACCTTACTCGTAGAGGCTTCCTCCAGGCCGCCGTACTCACCGCGGCTGCCTCCGGCCTGACCGTCGCCTGTGGCGGCGACTCGGGATCCGGCGGTACCAAGAACGGCAAGAACCTCACCATGTGGTACTGGGGCGGCGCCCTCAGCGACAAGGTGGTCGCCGAGGCCAAGACGCACTTCAGCAGTCAGATCAAGCTGACCAGCTCCTCCATCGGCGGCGACTTCAAGCAGAAGCTCACCACCACACTCGCGGCGGGCGGCTCCTCCGTGCCGGACATCACCGGCATCAAGGGGGAGGACATCGCCTCCTTCCTGCCCAATGCCGACCGCTTCCTCGACCTGAACGACCTGGGCTTCAAGAAGATCTCCTCCCAGTACCTGGAGTGGAAGACCAAGCTCGCCCAGACCGAGGACGGCAAGCAGATCGGATTCCCGATCGACATCGGTCCCACCGCGCTCTTCTACCGCGCGGACCAGTTCGAGAAGGCGGGGCTGCCCAGCGACCCGGCCAAGGTCGCCGCCGAGGCCAAGACCTGGGACGACTACTTCGCGCTCGGCACCGAGCTGAAGAAGGCGCTGCCCGGCACCTTCCTGCTCAACAACATGGGCTCGGTGTTCAGCATCATGGTCGGCCAGGGCACCACGCGGTTCATCGACCAGGACAACCACTTCATCGGCGACCAGGACCACATCCGCGCCGCGTGGGACACCGCGGTCCGCGCCTACACGCTCGGCCTCGACGCCAAGATCAACGACAACAGCTGGAACGCCGCCGTCGGCAAGAGCCTGACCACCGAAGTCGGCGCCGCCTGGCACGCGCTGGACATCGAGTCGGCGGCCCCGGCCACCAAGGGCAAGTGGCGGGTCTGCGCGACGCCGGGCGGGCCGGCCAACCAGGGCGGCTCCTATCTGACCCTGCCCAAGCAGTGCCGGAACCCCGAAGAGGCATTCAAGATCATCAGCTGGATCCTCAGCCCGGACAACAACGCCAAGAGCTTCACCGACGCCGTCATCTTCCCCGCCTCCCCGGCCACGTACTCGATGGCGGCCATGACGGGCCCCGACGCCTTCTTCGGCGGACAGAAGATCATCGAGGTCTTCGGCCCGGCCGCCGAGGCCATCCCCGTCAGCTACGAGGCACCCGCCGACTCCGCGGTCATGGCTCCCTTCATGGCCGAACTGACCAGCATCGAGGCCAAGGGCAAGAAGCCCGACGACGCCTGGAACGACGCGGTCAGCCAGGCCAAGCAGATCGCCCGGCGACAGGGGGTGAACTGAGGTGTCGTCACCTCCGGTCACCGGACCCGCCACGGTGCCAGAGCACCGTGGCGGGCCGGGCCCGGCCCGCTTCCGCCCGCGGCGCACCCCGCCCGCGGGCGTCGCGCGGCCCGAACGTCGCGGAGTGCTGTCGTACTGGCGGCAGTACCTGGCGATCTCGCCCTTCTACCTGATCTTCATCGCCTTCTCGTTCGTCCCCGTCTTCTATTCGCTGTATCTGGCCTTCCAGCGCTACGACGGCCTGGGCGCCAAGCAGTTCGTGGGCCTGCAGCAGTTCGAGTTCCTCTGGAGCGACCCGGTCTTCTGGCTGTCGATCCGCAACACCCTGGCGATCTGGGTCCTGTCGACCGTGCCCACGCTCTTCGGCGCCCTGGTCCTGGCGACCGTGCTGCATTCGGTGCGCCGCTTCAAGGGCTTCTACCGCATCGCCCTCTACGTGCCGAACGTGACGTCGATCGTCGCCGTGGCGATCTTCTTCGGCGCGGTGTTCAGCAACGACTTCGGCCTGGTCAACGCGATCCTGGGCATGGTCGGCATCTCACCTGTCCCATGGCTGAGCAACCCATGGCTGATCAAGGTGGTCATCGCGCTGCTGATGACCTGGATGTGGACCGGCTACAACATGATCATCTACCTGGCGGGCCTCCAGGCCATCCCGCAGTCGGTCTACGAGGCGGCCAAGATGGACGGCGCGGGCCCCATCCGCACGTTCTTCCAGATCACCATCCCGATCATGCGGCCGATCATCCTGTTCACCGTCGTCATCTCGACCATCAACGGTCTGCAGAGCTTCAGCGAACCCCAGGTCCTCTTCGCCAGCAACGCCGCCAACCAGAACCTCGGCGGCCCGGGCCAGGCGGGCCTGACCACGCTGCTGTACTTCTACCAGTCGGCCTTCCTCGACAACGACTACGGCTACGGCGCGGCCATCGTGTGGGCCTTCTTCGTACTGATCATCGTGCTCGTCGTCATCAACTGGCGCATCGTGCAACGAGGGAGGAAGTCATGACGACAGCCGCCACGCCACGGCCGGCCACGGGCACGAAACGGCCGCGCCGCCCCAAGGGCCTGTCCGCGCACGCCTTCCTCATCCTGGCCGTCCTGATCTCGGTCTTCCCGTTCGTGTGGACGATCGTCATGGCGACCAACACCACCCGGGACATCTACAAGAGCCCACCGAAGCTGACCTTCGGCTCCCATCTGCTGGAGAACATCCGGGGTGTGCTCGACACAGTCGACTTCTTCGGGTCGATGCTCAACACGGTCGTCGTCGCGTGCGTCACCACGGTCCTGGTGCTGTTCGTCGACTCCCTGGCGGCCTTCGCCTTCGCCAAGTTCGAGTTCCCCGGGCGCAAGATACTGTTCGGCACGCTGCTGGTGTTCATGATGCTGCCACTCCAGCTGGCCGTCCTGCCGCAGTTCATCCTGATGTCCGAGATCGGCTGGGTCGGCATGCTCAAGGCGCTGGTCTGGCCCGCCCTCTCCAACGCCTTCGGCATCTTCTGGCTGCGCCAGTACATCGAGAACGGTGTGCCCGACGAACTGCTCGACGCGGCGCGCATCGACGGCGCCGGGTTCTTTCGTCAGTACTGGAACGTCGCGCTGCCGATGATCAAGCCCGCGATGTCCTTCCTCGCCATCTACGCCTTCGTCGGTGCCTGGAACGACTACGTCTGGCCCCTCATCGTGCTCACCAACCCCGAACACGTCACGCTCCAGGTGGAGCTGGCCCAGCTCAACGTCGGCCACAACACCGACTACAGCATGGTCATGGCCGGTGTGCTCATGGCGTCCATCCCGCTGGTCGCGGTCTTCGCGATCTTCGCGCGCGGGTTCATCGCCGGCGCCACCGAAGGCGCGGTACAGGGCAGCTGAACCGCTCACGAGAAAGGTGCGCGATGGTGGACGGCGGCGTACGGCGGGGGCGCGGCAAGGTGCTCGTGGTGGGTATGGACGGGTTGCGCTTCGACCGGCTGCCCCTCCCCCGGCCCCCGGCCGGGGGGACCCCCTTCCCGCTTCGCCCGCCGACCACGGCCCCCGTGCTGCACGGCCTGATAGCCGAGGGCGCCCACGGCAGCAGCCTGCTCCCCTACGGCGAGGTGGACGGTCAGGCGGAGAACGGTCCGTCCACCAGCATGGCCTACACCGACTCCGGCCCCGGCTGGTCGAGCGTGCTGACCGGGGTGTGGCCCGACCGCCACGGGGTGACCGGCAACGACTTCACGGGCGCCGACTACACCCGATTCCCCGACTTCCTCAGCCGCGCCGCCACCGCGCGGCCGGGTCTACGCACGGCGGCGGTGGTGTCCTGGCCCGAACTGGTCGACCGCGGCACCCTGGGCCCCGCCATCGACGAGCGCGTGCGGTACGACGGCGAGTCCGACGGCTACGAGGGCGCGGACCGCCTCGTCGCCGACACCGCCGTGCGCTGGCTCACCGAGGACGACCCGGACATCGTGTTCGTGTACTTCGGCGCCACCGACGAGGCCGGCCACGCGACGGGCCCCCTCACCCTCGCCTACGACCAGGCCCTCCTCGCCCAGGACACCCACCTCGGGCGGCTGCTTGACGCCATCGACGCCCGGCGCTCCGACCCCGCCCGTGGAGACGAGCACTGGACGGTGCTGGTCACCACGGACCACGGGCATCTCGACACCGGCGGCCACGGAGGCGACACGCATGCCGAGCGCGAGGTCTTCGTCGTCCTCGCCGAGCCCGGAACGCCCGGCGGCACCCGGCTGGACACACCCCGCCTCATCGACATCGCCCCCACCGTCCTGGACCGTCTCGGCATCCCCGCCGACCCCGCCTGGGGTCTGCGGGGCCGCGTCCTGCCCCGACCCACCACGTCCCCCCTGTCACCACCGACTTCGGAACGGTCATGACCATCGATCCCCTGATCGCCCTGCGCCCCTGGGAGTCACCCGAGGTGACCTCCTGGGGGCGCATGCCCATGAACGCCGTCGACCGGCGCTCCGGAGCACTCCCCCTGGACGGCGACTGGAGGTTCCAGCTGCTGCCAGCCCCGGACGCGCCGGTCGGCAGTGCCTGGTCCTCGACGCACGTCCCCGGCGCCTGGACCCTCCAGGGCACCGACGACCTCCCTCAGTACACCAACGTCCAGATGCCGTTCCCCGAGTTCCCGCCGTCCTCCCCCGCGGCCAACCCGACGGGTGTGTACGAGCGTGAGGTGGACGTGCCCGCCGAGTGGGCCGGGCGGCGGATCGTGCTGCAGGTCGGCGCGGCCGAGAGCGTGCTGCTGGTGCACGTGGACGGGCGGCCCGTCGGCATCTCCAAGGACTCGCACCTGGCCGCCGAGTTCGATCTGACGGCCGCGGTGCGTCCCGGCGAGCGGGCCACCGTACGGCTGACCGTGGTGAAGTGGTCGGACGCCACGCACGTCGAGGACCAGGACCAGTGGTGGCACGGCGGGATCACCCGCTCGGTGCTGCTGTACGCGACGGACCCGCTGTATCTCGCGGACGTAACCGTACGCGCGCGTGCCGACGGGGAGTTGCGGGTCGACTGCCAGGTGCGGGACACGGGCGGCGCGCTGCCGGAGGGCTGGTACGTCACCGGTGAGCTGGACGGTGAACACCTCGCGCAGGACGCCGAGTTCGACCGGTTCAACACCGAGGACGACCGCGTCTCCGACTTCCTCGGCGAGCCCCGGATCCTGGCCACCGTGCCCGAGGTGCGCGCCTGGAACGCCGAAACCCCCGAGCTGTACGGCCTGACCGTGCGCCTGCACCGCGCCGACGGGTCAGTCGCCGACACTTCGCAGCACCGGATCGGCTTCCGGGACGTCGAGATCGTCGGCCGGGACCTGCTGGTCAACGGCGAGCGGATCTTCATCCGCGGCGTCAACCGGCACGACTTCCATCCGCTGACGGGCAGGACGGTGTCGTACGACGACATGCGCGCCGATCTCGTCTTGCTGAAGCGCTTCGGCTTCAACGCGATCCGCACCGCGCACTACCCGAACGACCCGACGCTGTACGACCTCGCGGACGAGCTCGGCTTCTACGTCGTCGACGAGGCGGACATCGAGTCCCACGACCACGCCCACGAGATCGCCGACGACCCGCGCTATCTCGGCGCCTTCGTGGACCGGGTCTCGCGGATGGTGCTGCGGGACAAGAACCATCCGTCGGTCATCATCTGGTCGCTGGGCAACGAGTCCGACTACGGGGCCAATCACGACGCGGCGGCGGGCTGGGTACGCCGGCACGACCCGACGCGGCCGCTCCAGTACGAGGGCGCGGCCAAGCGCGGCTGGGCCGACCCGGACCTGGCCTCCGACATCGCGTGCCCCATGTACGCCCCGCTGGAGGACTGCGTCGCCCACGCGCTCTCCGGGGAGCAGACCAAGCCGCTCATCCAGTGCGAGTACTCGCACGCGATGGGCAACAGCAACGGCACGCTGGCCGACCACTGGGTCGCCATCGAGGCCACCCCAGGTCTTCAGGGCGGCTTCATCTGGGAGTTCTGGGACCACGGCATTCTCCAAAGCGTGAGCGATGGCAGACCGGTCGGGCGCGGTGGCGCCGGCCTGTACGACAACGGTGTCGCCGCGCCCGGCCATCGCTGGGCGTACGGCGGCGACTTCGGCGAGGCGATCCACGACGGCGCGTTCATCGCCGACGGGGTCGTCTTCCCCGACCGCACGCCCAAGCCCGTGATGTACGAGCACCGGGAGCTCGCGGCGCCGGTGCGCATGGAGTGCTTCCGGCACGAGGGCATCGTCCTCGGCAACCACCAGCACTTCCGCGGCCTGGACTGGCTGTCCGCCCGGTGGGAGCTGTCCCTCGCGGACGGCCGCACCCTGACCGCCGACGCCGAGCTGCCCAAGCTCTGCCCGGGCGAGACGGCGGCGGTGCCGCTGCCGTTCGCGCTGCCCGAGGACGGCGGCGAGGCCTGGCTGACGCTGCGGGTGACGACGGCGGACGACGAGCCGTGGGCGCCGCGCGGCACGGAGGTGTGCGCACCCCAGCTGCGGCTGCGCGCGGCACCGACGCCGGTCTCGACGGACGTTCCCGTGGCGGGCCCGCCCGTCGAGGTCGACGACGAGGGCCTCCTCGTCCACCCCCTCCTGGCGGTCGCCCCCACGCTGTCCCTGTGGCGGGCGCCCACCGACAACGACGAGCTCGGCGGCATCGCGCTGCGCTGGCGGGTCTGGGGGCTCGACTCGCTCGTCCGCAAGGTCGTCTCCGTGCAGCAGGACGACAGTGGGAGTGTGACCGTGCACGCCGAGTACGCCGGGACCGTCGGCGTCGTCCGCCACCTCCAGGTGTTCACGCCCGTCGCGGGCGGTGTCCAGGTCGAGGAGTCGGCCGAGCTGCCCGAGGAGTTCGACGACGTGGCGCGGGTCGGCTCGGTGTTCGAGACAGGGCCGGGCCTTGACCTGCTGGAGTGGTTCGGGCAGGGCCCCTGGGAGTCGTACCCGGACCGCAGCGCGGGTGCGCCCGTCGGGCACCACTCCCTCTCCGTGGACGAGCTGTTCACCCCGTATCTGCGGCCGCAGGAGAGCGGCGGCCGGCACGGCGTACGGCACTTCACGCTGTCGGCGCCGGACGCCACCGGCCTCGCGGTAGAGCTGGACGAGCCGCGCCAGGTGTCCGTGACCCGCTTCCGCGCCGCGGACCTGACCGCCGCCGCACACCATGACGAGCTGGTCCCGCGCCCCGGGTGCGTGGTCCACGTCGACGCCTCCCACCGGGGCCTGGGCACCGCGTCCTGCGGCCCCGACACCTCACCGTCCTACCTCGTCCCGTCGGGCGTCCACCGCTGGAGCTGGACCCTGCGCACCCTCTGATCCAACCCCCCGCAGCTCTCAACACGCCCAACTCCTCAGCTTTGCCACGCCCTTTCACTGGAGACGATGTGTGCACTTCGCACGAGCCCGGGCAGGAGTCTGCCTGCGCCCACGCCGGGAGACGCAACTTTCTTCGGGCCACCGCGCTGATCGGCGCGGCGGCCACCACCGCGGTCACGCTGCCGGCCGTCGCCGAGGCGGCCCCGCAAGAACAGCAGCAATGGCGGCCCGACTCCGAGAGCCGTCGCTTCACGCTCGCCGTGATGCCCGACACGCAGTACCTCTTCGACGGGCCGAGCATCAACCCGGCGCCGATCGAGGCCTCCCTGCAGTATCTCCTGGAGCACGGCCAGGACGAGAACATCGTCTTCCTGTCCCACCTGGGCGACCTCACGGAGAACGGCGCCCAGGCCGAAGTCGCCGCGATCAGCGAGGCGTTCGGGCTGCTGGACGAGCGCGGCGTCGGCTACAGCGTCGTGGCCGGCAACCACGACGTGAGGTCCTCCACGGACGACCAGCGCGGCTCGACGCCGTACTTGGACGCCTTCGGGCCGCAGCGGTTCCAGGGCAAGCCGACGTTCGGCGGCGCCTCCCCGGACGGCTACAACACCTTCCACCTCTTCGGGGCCGCAGGCAGGAAGTGGATGGTGCTCGCGCTGGACTGGCGGCTGTCGGCCAAGGGTTACGCATGGGCCAAGGAGGTCATCGCCCAGCACCCGAAGACGCCGGTGATCCTCACGACGCACGAGCTGGTCGTCGAGGACGACACCCTCTCCACGTACGGGCAGCAGCTGTGGGACCAGCTGATCGAGGACCACGACCAGATCTTCCTCACCCTCAACGGGCACTACTGGCCCGCCGGCCGGACAACCCGCAAGAACGCGGCCGGACATGAGGTCCACCTGCACCTGACGAACTACCAGAACCGCTACTTCGGCGGCGCGGCGATGATCCGCCTCTACCACTTCGACCTGGACCGGAACGTCATCGACGTGGAGACGGTCTCCCCGTGGATCCTGGGCCGGGCCGCGCAGGGGCTCAACGAGCTGGAGCGGGAGGAGATCGAGCTGAGCGGCGACGCCGACCGTTTCTCGGTCGAGATCGACTTCGCCTCCCGCTTCTCCGGCTTCGATCCGGTGCCGCCGCGCCCGGCGCGCCCCGCCTCGCAGATGCTCGTCCCCGGCACGGTCGCCTACTGGCGCTTCGACGGACACGCTGACCGTACGACGGTCAGCGGCACCGTCCGCGACCTCTCCGGACGCGGCAACGACCTCACCCTGGTCACGGTGGACGGCGGAAAGCTCACCTGGTCGTCGGACCACCACCCCGACCAGCCCGGCCACGGCAGCCTGGAGTTCCACGGCTACAAGCCCCCGGTGAGGGGCGCGTACCTGCGCACAGTCCCCGGCGCTCCGCTCAACGCGGCGACGTTCAAGGACGGTTACACCATCGAGGCCTTCTACCGCCTCCCCGCCGACTGGGACGCCGCGCACAACAAGTGGGCGGGGCTCGTCAGCCGCACCGGCACGGGCGGCGCCGCGGGCAAGACCGAGGACGACCCGGACGAGCCGCTGGCCACGCTCTCCCTGTCCGACGGTCCCGGCCCGCAGTGGGCGGTCCGCCCGCTCAACCAGGAGGGCATAGCGACGAACTGGGGCGACGAAACGGCGCGGGAGGTGTGGTGGCATCTCGCCGTCGTCAACGACGGCTCCCACACGACGCTGTACGTCCAGGGCTGCCCCGTCGCCCGCAATCCCCACGCCCCGGCCGTCGGGCTCACCTCTGTCGGGCTGCCGTGGCTGCTCGGCGGCTACGAGTACGCCGGGCAGATCGACCAGATCCTGTACGGACGGCTGGGCGACGTCCGGATCGTCGCACGGGCGCTGCCCGTCACATCGTTCATGAACCACTGAACTGTCTGAGGAACGCCATGACCGAGCAGCAGCTGCCCGCCTGGGCAGACCCGTCCGTCTCCCCCTCCTCCCTCGACGCCCAGGGTGTCTCCAGACGCGGGCTCCTGCGCGGCGCGGGCCTGTTCGGCGCCGCCTTCGCCCTCGGCTCGGCGGCCGTGCCCGCCGCGGCCTCCGAGCCGCGCTTCGGCGGCGACGACCCCCGCCTCGCCTACCTCGTCGGCGACCACCACATCCACACCGTCTACAGCCACGACGCGAAGTACACGTTCTCCCAACTGGCCGCCGCGGGCGCCGAGTACGGCCTCGACTGGATGGTGTTCACCGAGCACTCCAACTTCGGGCACGCCAAGTACGGCGCCCCGCTGGAGCACGACGAGATCCTCAAGGCCCGCGCCGAGAACCCGCGTCAGCTGATCTTCCAGGGCCTGGAGTGGTACATCCCGGCCGCCGAGCACTGCACGGTGTTCGCCGCCCCCGGCCCTCATGAGGTGGACGTCCTCACGCAGTTCGAGAGCGCCTACGACGGCAAGCTGCTCGGCTACACCGACGGCTCCGCCGGCGGCGCGGACACCGCCCGCAACGAGGCGCACGCAGTCAAGGGCATCCAGTGGTTGGCCGAGCAGCGCCGCACCGGCTACGTCGACGACGTGCTGGTCCTCGCCAACCACCCCATGCGTCTGGGCATCGACTCCCCGCACGAGATACGGGCTTGGCGGGACGCGGCCCCCGACATCATGATCGGCATGGAGGGAGCACCGGGCGCCCAGGGCGCGGCCATCCCCGGCTGGCGCAGCTCGACGTCGATCCGCGGCGAGTACGAGAACAAGCCGTCCGCACAGTCCTGGGCCGGTTACCCGGCGGACGGCTACCTCACGTACGGCGGCTTCGACTGGGCGACGGCGACCGTCGGCGGGCTGTGGGACGCGATGCTCTCCGAGGGCAGGCTGTTCTCCGTCACCACCAACTCCGACGCCCACCGGATCGTCTTCGACACCTGGAAGAACGGCGACTGGCCGGCCGGGCAGAACTTCGACAACACCGGCAAGCTGCCCGACCCGGTCAACACCGACACCCCGCAGCCGGGCAGCGACTTCTGGCCCGGCCAGTTCAGCCGCACCCACGTCGGCGTCACCCGCTACGGCTACCGCGCGGTGATGGCGGGCCTGCGCGCGGGCCGCGTCTGGCTGGATCACGGGCATCTGCTCGACGGGCTCGACGTGCGGCTGCGGCGCGACTGCGACTTCGGCACGGGTGTCACCCTGGGCGGCCGGCTGCGCGTCCGCAAGGGCGAGAAGCTCACCCTGTCGGTCACCGTGACGAGCGCCTCGCGCCCCAACACCCAGGGAATCCTCCCCGAGTTGGCGCACGTGGACGTCATCCGGGGCGCAGTGACCGGTCCCGTGTCCGACCGCGACACCTGGCGGGCGCCGGACACCAAGGTCGTACGCACGGTGGACGTGTCGGGCCGCAAGGGGACGTACACCCTGCGCATCCCGCTGACCGCCGGTGACGAATCCTTCTACGTCCGGCTGCGCGGCAGCGACGGCAAGCGCAATGGCGCGGGCTACCTCGGCGCCTCGGTCGACCCGCACGGGCCGATCCCCCACGAGCCCGGAAACGGTGACCCGTGGGCCGATACATGGTTCTATGCCAACCCCATCTTCGTCGACGTGGCAGGTGCCTGATGAAGCGTCAACTCCTTGCTCTCGCCTCCTTATTAGGTGCCCTCACGCTCACCGCTCCGGCGGCGTTCGCGGCCGACGCGACGCACTGGGCGGAGACCGGCACCGCCTACACCGACACGCTGGGCGGCGGCCAGGGGCTCGCGAGCCTCGCGGATGGCTCACTGCTGTACCGCGGGCTCACGGACATCCCCCTCGACCTGCGCATCGCGGGCTGGAACCACGTCGGTGACCCGGACATCTCGAACGGCTATGTCTTCGACGCCTACCAGGGCGCCGACACGGCCGCCTCCAAGATGTACGCGGTCACCACACCGGCCGGGCAGCGCTACCAGTACCTGCACACGCTCAACACGGGCGAGAAGGTGAACAACTCCTTCGCCACCGTCTCGCCCGACGGGCAGTGGATGGTGTCGGGCGAGTGGGGCGACATGAACCGGCTCCAGGTCTTCCCCACCCCCCTGCTCAACCCGTCGACGCCGGCGACGGGCGGGGCGCTCGGCGAGGCCTGGCAGATCACCCTGGACAAGACCGTGCGCGACATCCAGGGCTGCGACTTCGTGACCGACACCCGGCTGGTGTGCTCCTCCGACGACGACTCGGCCACGCTGTTCCCCGAGGTCCGGCCCCTCCTCCAGGTCGACCTGCCGCGCAAGCTGGACGGGCAGCCGATCACCGGTGCGGTGACGAGCCTGTTCGCGCTGCCGCAGCGCAGCCTGTGCACCGAGACGACGTACGAGGCGGAGGGCGTCGACTACGACGTGAACAGCGGCACCCTGCGCGCGGAGGTGATCCAGCCCGGCGTCTGCGCCCTGTCGACGACCGTCTACTCGTATCAGCAGGTCACGGGCTGACCAACTGATCGATCCAGGCGTACCGTGGGCCGCGTGACCGGTGAAGAGGTGGTGCGGCCCCAGTCGCTCATGCTGACGTTCCTGGGCGACCAGGTGCTCGGGCGTGACGTGTGCGTGTACTCGGGCAGTGTCATCGACGTCTTCGCCCGTGCGGGCGTCGGCGAGCAGGCGACGCGCTCGACGCTGACCCGCATGGTGAACCGCGGTCTGCTGCGCCGCCAGCGCGAGGGCCGCCGGATGTACTTCGGTCTGACCGGGCGTTCGGCGGCCGTCCTGCGCGACGGCGAGCTGCGCATCTGGCGGACCGGTGCCGTCAACCGGCAGTGGGACGGCACCTGGACGCTGCTCGGCTTCTCGCTGCCCGAGTCCTGGCAGCGCCAGCGCCACGACCTGCGCTCCCAGCTCACCTGGAGCGGCTTCGGCCCCCTGTTCAGCGGGCTGTGGATCGCGCCCGGCGAGGTCGACGTGACGGAACTGGTCGCCGAACTCGGCCTGTCCGCCCACGTCAAGGTCTTCCGCGCGCACGCCGACTCCGGGATGGACATCGGCGCGATGATCGAGGAGACCTGGGAGCTGAGCGAACTGGCCGCGGGCTACGAGGCGTTCGTGCGGCGCTGGCAGGCGTGGGAGACGCAACTCCCGGAGCCCGACGACGCGTTGACCCTGCGGCTGCGCCTCCAGACGGAGTGGCTGCGGATCATCCGGCGCGATCCGCGCCTGCCGGTGCGGCATCTGCCGGAGGACTGGCCGGCGGAACAGGCCGAGAAGACGTTCCGGACGGTGCACGAGCGGCTCACCCCGCTCGCCCGGGACGCCTCGGAGCGCCTTCTCGACCTCGTGCCGGTCCGCCCCGATCAGGCGTAGAAGCGCGACAGGCTCTGCAGCACCGCCGCCGGCTTGGCGCCGCCCTCGATCTCGACCGTGCCGTCGACGGTGATCTGCACCCCGCCCGGCACGTCCTCGACGTCCGCCAGCTTCCCGATGAGCCGTATCCGCGAGCCGACCTTCACCGGCGAGGGGAAACGCACCTTGTTCAGGCCGTAGTTGACCTTCGTCGTCACGCCCTGGACGTCCAGCAGCTCGGTGAACAGAGGGATGAAGAGGGAGAGGGTGAGATAACCGTGGGCGATCGGCGCGCCGAAGGGACCCTCGGCGGCCTTCTCCGGGTCGACGTGGATCCACTGGTGGTCGCCCGTGGCGTCGGCGAAGGTGTCGATGCGCTCCTGGGTGATCTCGATCCACTCGCTGGTGCCCAGGTCGCTGCCGGCCAGCTTCTTGAGTTCGTCGAGGCCGTTCACGGTGATGCTCATAAGTAGCCTGTTCCTTAAGGGAGTTGGTTGCCGAAGCGCTTGCGCACCCGGGACTTCAGGAGCTTGCCGGAGGCGGTGCGCGGGAGTTCGTCCGCGACCACGACCGACTTCGGGATCTTGTACTTGGCGAGCCGGCCGGACAGCGAGGCGAGCACCTCGTCCGGGTCCAGTTCGGCGCCCTCCCGGGGCACGACGACCGCGCGCGGCACCTCGCCCCACTTGTCGTCCGACACGCCGATCACCGCGCACTCGACGATGTCGGGGTGGGCCAGGAGCAGGTCCTCGATCTCGGCGGGGTAGATGTTCTCCCCACCGGAGATGATCATGTCCTTGATGCGGTCGACGATGAAGACATAGCCGTCCTCGTCTACCCGGGCCGCGTCCCCGCTGCGGAACCAGCCGTCCGTGAAGGAGGCGGCCGTCTCCTCGGGCAGCCCCCAGTAGCCGGGCATGACATGCGGGCCGCGGACCACGACCTCGCCGGTCTCGCCGACGTCGACCGGCACGAGGTCCGGCCGTACGACCCGTACGTCGCTGAAGAAGTGCGGCACACCCGCCGAACCGGCCTTGCTCTGCGCGTGCTCGGCGTCCAGGAACAGCGTCCCGGGCGCGGCCTCCGTCATGCCGTAGCCCTGGAGGAAGGTGAGCCCGCGCTCCTGGTAGGCGGCGATCAGCGGAGTCGGCACCGGGGAGCCGCCGCAGGTGAGGATCCGCAGCGAGGACAGGTCGGCCTCCGCCCAGCGCGGATGCCGGGCCACCTGGTCGAACATCGTCGGCACACCGAACATGAAGGTGATCCGGTGCCGGGCGATCAGGTCGAAGGTGGCGTCCGGGTCGAAGGCCTCGACCAGGACACAGGTGCCGCCCTTGAGCAGCACCGGCAGGGTGAGCATGTTCAGGCCGGCCGTGTGGAACAACGGGGCGGAGACCAGGGCGCGTTCGTCGGCGATCAGGTCGTGGTCGACCAGGACGTTGACGGCGTTCCAGATCAGGTTGCCGTGCGTGAGCATCGCGCCCTTGGGACGCCCTGTCGTCCCCGAGGTGTACATGATGATGCAGGTGTCGTCGGCGGTGACCGGTGCGTCGATCGGCTCGGCGGAGGCGGTGGCCAGCGCCTCCTCGTACTCGGCGCCGACCTCGACGTACGTACGGACATCCGTACTGCCCGGCAGTCCGGCTACGAGTCCGGCGTGCGAGGGGCCGTAGACGAGGGCCTTGGCGCCGGAGTCGGCGAGCTGGTAGGCGATCTCGGGGCCGGCCAGGCGGGTGTTGAGCGGGACGAAGACCGCGCCGAGCGTGCCGGCCGCGAACAGTGTCTCCAGGTAGGAGGGGTGGTTCGCGCCGAGGTAGGCGATCCGGTCGCCGCGGCGCACGCCCCGGGCGCGCAGGGCGTGCGCGAGGCGGGTGGTGCGTTCGTACAGGTCGGCGTAGGTGAAGGTGGCGTCGCCGTGGATCAGGGCGGTGCGGTGCGGGGTCTTGCGGGCCCGGCGTGCGGGCCACGACCCCAGTCCCTCGTTGCGCATCGTTGCGCCCCTCTACGAGTTACGGAGTTACGGTTTCGTCAGCCCGAGCAGCCGGGCCGCGTTCTCCTTGAGGATCTTCGGTCTGACCTCGTCCTTGATCGGCAGCTTCGCGAAGTCGGCGAGCCAGCGGTCGGGGGTGAGGACGGGGTAGTCGGAGCCGAAGAGGACCTTGTCCTTCAGCAGGGTGTTGGCGTACTGCACCAGCTGCGGCGGGAAGTACTTCGGCGACCAGCCGGACAGGTCGATGTGCACGCCCGGCTTGTGTGTGGCGACGGCGAGGGCCTCGTCCTGCCAGGGGAAGGACGGATGCGCCAGGATGATCTTCAGGTGCGGGAAGTCGGCGGCCACGTCGTCCACGTGGAGCGGGTTGGAGTACTTGAGGCGGATGCCGCCCCCGCCGGGCACTCCGGCGCCGATTCCCGTCTGGCCCGTGTGGAACAGGGCGATGGTGCCGGTCTCCTCGATCACCTCGTACAGGTCGTACGCCACCGACCGGTCGTTGGGGAAGAAGCCCTGGACGCTGGGGTGGAACTTGAAGCCCTTCACCCCGTACTCCTCGACCAGGCGGCGGGCCCGCTTGACCCCGGCCTTGCCGCGGAAGGGGTCGATCGAGGCGAAGGGGATCAGCACGTCCGGGTTGGCGGCGGCGGCCTCGGCGACCTCCTCGTTGGGGACGGGCTCGGTGCCGGTCGCGGACTCGGCGTCGACCGTGAAGATCACGGCGGCCATCTTCCGCTCTCGGTAGTAGGCGGCCGTCTCCTCCAAGGTCGGCTTCCGCTTGCCCTCGACCTTGAAGTAGGCGGAGGAGGCGTCGTGCAGGTCGTCGTCCAGGGAGGAGTGGCCTTTGGAGGACACCTCCGCATGGGTGTGGACGTCGATCGCGACGAGTTCGTCGAGGTTCATGGGGGGTGCCATCACGCCTCCGGCAGCTTGGGCGCGGGAATGCCCACCGACTGGAGCTCGGCGCCGACGGAGGTCGGGAAGGCGTCGGCCAGGGTGTCGGGGGTCCAGCCGCCGTCGGCGTACGCCGCGCTGATCTCCTGCGGATGCGACCAGAGTGCCACCTTGTCGCCGCCGATGCCGATGGCCTGGCCGGTGATGCCACGGGCGGCCTCGGAGGCGAGGAAGGGGACGAGGGCCGCGCAGTCCTCGGGGGTGCCGAAGCCCTCGCCCTTGCGCAGGAAGTCCGGAAGCGGTTCGCCGTTCCTCATGGCCTCGATGTACGGGGCGAAGGCGGGGATGGTCTCGGTCATCGCGGTCGCCGCGACCGGCACGATCGCGTTGACGGTGATACCGGCCCGGCCCAGCTCCATCGACCAGGTGCGGGCCATGGCGGCGATGCCGGCCTTCGCGGCGGCGTAGTTCGTCTGCCCGAAGTTGCCGCGCTGACCGGCCGGCGAGCCGACCAGGATCAGGCTGCCGCCCTCGCCCTGCTCGCGCATGCGGACGGCGGCGGCGCGGGCGCAGGTGAAGGTGCCCTTGAGGTGGATGGTGATCACCGCGTCGAAGTCCTCGTCGGTCATCTTCCACAGGACCTTGTCGCGCAGGATGCCCGCGTTGGTGACCAGGATGTCCAGCCGCCCGAACTCCTCGACCGCCCGGTTGACCAGCCGCTCGGCGGCCTCGGCCGTGCCGACCGGGACGACCTCGGCGACGGCGGTGCCGCCCGCCTCGGCGATGGACTTGACGGCCTGCTCGGCCACGGCCTCGTCGACGTCGTTGACGACCACGGAGGCTCCGTGGGCGGCGAGAGCGTGCGCGTAGGCGAGGCCGAGGCCCCGGCCACTGCCGGTGACGACGGCGACCTTGCCGGTCAGATCGATGCTGGGCACGGGTGAGTCCCTTCACAAGGCGATGCGGCTGCGAGACGCACCTGGGTGCGGCTTCGAGATCGAAGCTAAGAGCAATAATTGTCGACGTCAATAGTTGTTGATGACCTACGGGTGAGACATGCTGGAATCTCCAGGACGCATCGAGCCCAAGGAGTCCGCCATCACACGCCAGCACGTCACCCCGGAGCCCATCGACGCGGCCGAACCCTGGATGCGTGGACTGCACGCGGACACGGGCTACCTGCTGTACCGGCTGGGCCTGCGCTCGGGTCAGCTCTTCAACTCCTTCCTCCAGGAGTCGGGGCTGCGCCTGCGCCACTACGCGGTGCTGCGTTTCCTCGCCACCACCGAGGGGGCGCTGCAGCGCGAGCTGAGCGTCCGGCTCGGCTACGACCCGAGCGCGATCGTGGGCCTGGTCGACGACCTGGAGAAGCTGGGCTTCGCCGAGCGCCGCCCCGCCCCGGACGACCGCCGCAGCCGGATCGTGGTCCTCACCGAGGAAGGCCGCGCCTTCCTGCGCGGCACCGACGAGGCCGGCCTGCGGGTGACCAACGACCTGCTCGGCCCGCTCGACGCGGCCGAGCGGGAGACGCTGCAGGCGCTTCTGCTGCGGATCGCGGAGGACGAGTCCAACTGATGTTGTGCAAATGATTGACGACCGCACGGGATATGCCTAACTTCACGGTGCAAGCGCGCCCCGTCCCCAGGGAGCTCACCGTGCAGTCATCCCCCTCCACCGCTCAACCGTCCCCCGACACCCGGCAGTTGCGCCGCGTCGCACTGTCCGGCCTGCTCGGCACCGCCGTCGAGTTCTACGACTTCCTCGTGTACGGCACCGTCGCCGCCCTTGTCTTCGGCGAACTGTTCTTCCCCCAGGCCGACCCCGCGGTCGGCACCGTCGCCGCCTTCGGCACCTTCGCCGCGGGCTATGTGGCCCGCCCCCTGGGCGGCATCGTCTTCGGGCACTTCGGCGACCGGCTCGGCCGCAAGTCGATGATGCTGCTGACCATGGTCCTGATGGGCTGCGGCAGCTTCCTCATCGGCGTGCTGCCGACCTACGACGCGATCGGCGTCTGGGCGCCCGTCCTCCTGGTCACCCTGCGTGTGGTGCAGGGTCTCGCGATCGGCGGCGAGTGGGGCGGCGCGACCCTGATGGTCGTCGAGCACGCCGAACACGCGCAGAGCGGCCGCCGCGGCATGTGGTCCAGCTTCACCATGCTGGGCGCTCCGGTCGGCTCCGTGCTGTCCGCCGGAGTGGTCACCCTGGTCTCCACGCTCCCCGACGAGCAGTTCCGCACCTGGGGCTGGCGGGTGCCGTTCCTGCTGAGCGTCGTACTGCTGGCCGTCGGCATGTTCGTGCGGCTCAGGGTCGTGGAGAGCCCGCTGTTCACGCAGGTCAAGCGGGAGCCCCTGGACAGGCCGCCGGTCCTGGAGGTGCTGCGCCGGCCCAAGCCCGTACTGCTCGCCTGCTGTGTCGGCATCGGCGCGTTCACCGCGCAGTCGCTGCTGACCGGCTTCATGATCTCGTACGCGGTCGGGCACGGCTACAGCCGCTCGCAGGTGCTCACCGCCGTGACCATCGCCTCCTGCGTGGCGCTGGTCGTGCTGCCCGCCGCGTCCGCCCTGTCCGACCGGGTGGGCCGCCGCCCGGTGGTCCTGGCCGGCGCGATCGCCTCGGCCGCGCTCGCCTTCCCCGTGCTGGCGCTGGTCGACTCGGGCTCCCCCGGCCTGCTGATCCTCGCCCTCGCCCTGGGCCACGGCGTCGCCCAGTCCACGATGTACGGCCCGCTCGGCGCCCTGCTCACCGAGATGTTCGGCACCCGGGTCCGCTACACGGGCGCCTCGCTCGGCTACCAGGCCGCGACCCTGGTCGGCGCCGGTTTCTCCCCACTGATCGCGAGCAGCCTGCTGGCCTCGTCCGGCGGCAGCAGCACCCCCGTCTCGCTGCTGCTGTGCGGCGGCGCGGCCATCACGGCGCTCACCGTGTGGCGGCTGCGCGAGACGCACACCGACACCCTCGACGCCTCCCCTTCCCGCATCACCACCCCCACACCGGAAGGCACGCCCCGATGAGAACCCGCACCGCCTTACTCACCCTCGGCATGCTCCTGTGCACGGCGACCGCCGTGCCCGCACACGCCGCCACGGACGCCCACATCGAAGGCCAACTCCCCTCGGGAGCCGCCTACTTGATGGACGTACCCGCCGACTGGAACGGCACCGTCCTGCTCTACAGCCACGGCTACCGCGCGGGCGGCTGGCCCAACCCGGCCCAGAACTCCCCCGACTCGGACACCCGGACCGGGACGACGGCCAAACTCCTCGCCGAGGGGTACGCGTTGATCGGCTCCTCGTACGCGACGACCGGCTGGGCCGTCACGGACGCCGTGCCCGACCAGCTGGCCACGCTGGACCTGTTCACGGAGAAGTTCGGCGCGGCCCGGCGGACGGTCGCCTGGGGCACCTCGTACGGCGGGCTCGTCACGACGACGCTGGCCGAGCGGCACGCCGACCGCTTCGACGGGTCGCTGTCGATGTGCGGGCTGGTGCACGGCGGTGTCGCCAACTGGAACAGCACGCTGGATCCGGTGTTCGCGCTGAAGACCCTGCTCACCCCGGACTCCGACATCCCGCTCACCGGTTTCACCGACCAGGCGGAGGCGCAGAGCGCGGCGACGACCCTGGCCACCGAGGTCGCCTCGGCCCAGCAGACCGCCGAGGGCCGCGCCCGGATCGCCCTGGCCGCCGCCCTGCACAACATCCCCGGCTACAACGACCCCGCGCAGCCCGAGCCCGGCCCCACCGACTGGGACGCCCAGCAGGCCAACCAGTACACCGCCGTCACGGGCCTGATCCGGCTGCCCGCCTTCAGCTGGCGGCAGGAGGCCGAGACCCGGGCCGGCGGGAACCCGTCCTGGAACACGGGTGTCGACTACACGCGGATGCTCCGGCACTCCTCGGTGTACAAGGAGGTGACGGAGCTCTACAAGGAGGCGGACCTGTCCTTGCAGAACGACCTCGCGGCCCTCGACCGCGCACCCCGCATCTCCGCCGACCCCGCGGCCGTACAGTGGACGCGGAGCACCAGCGTCTTCACCGGCCGGCTCACCGATCCGCAGCTCGACATCCACACCACGGGTGACGCGCTGATCCCGGTCCAGTCCGAGAGCGCCTACCGGCGCGCCGCCACCGCCGCGGGCTCGGGAGCCCTGCTCAGCCAGGCCTACGTCGACGGGCCCGGCCACTGCACCTTCACCTCGGGCGAGATGCTCGGCGCCCTGCACACCCTGGAACACCGTCTGGACTCGGGCCGCTGGGACACCTCGGCCGCCACCCTCAACGCCCGTGCCGAGCAGGAGGACCCGACGACCGAGGCCCGCTACGTGACCTACGCCCCGGGCCCCTACCCGCGCCCGTACGACCTCGCACACCCCGGAGACACCCGGCAATGACCACCCGCTCCGCACCCGACCGGCTGCTGTCCGTCCTCGCCGCGTTCGACCACGAACACCCGGCGCTGGGCCTCACGGACATCAGCCGGCGGGCCGGGCTGACCCTCACCACCGCGCACCGACTCGTGGGCGCGCTGACCGAGTGGGGCGCCCTGGAGCGGGACGAGTCCGGGGTGTATCACGTCGGGCTGCGGCTGTGGGAGGTGGCGGCACTCGCGCCGCGCGGGCTGGCGCTGCGGCAGGTCGCGCTGCCGTATCTGGAGGACCTGTACGAGGCGACGCACGAGAACGTGCAGTTGGCGGTGCGGGACGGGTCGGAGGTCGTCTACATCGAGTGGATCTCCGGGCGTTCGGCGGTCGGCGTGCACATCCGGATCGGCGCGCGCTGGCCCCTGCACGCCACCGGGGTCGGCCTCGCCCTGCTGGCCAACGGGGAAGCCGACCTCCAGGAGAAGTACTGCGAGGGCCCGTTGGCGTCCTTCACCCCGTACACCCTCACCGACCCGGCACGACTACGGCGCGTACTGGCCGAGGTGCGGCGCACGGGCGTCGCGGTGAGCAGCCGCCAGGTCACCGATGACGCACTGTCGGTGGCGGCGCCGGTGCGCGGGGCGGGCGGGTCAGTGGTAGCCGCCGTCTCCGTCGTAGTCCCGCAGGCGGACGCCCAGGTACCGGCACTGATCCCGGCGGTACGACTGGCGGCACGAGGCATTTCAAGGGCACTGGGCTGGCAACCAGACCCACGCTGACGGAACCCCGCCAGGGGCGCGGGGAACTGCGCGACCAGCCCCCACGGACCCGCGGAAAACGAACAACGCAGAACAACGGAGCGCAAAGACACGTCAGCGAACCGTCGCACGGCCCGCGTAAGTCACGGTGTCCCCCGCATGCTTCGCGTTGCCCCGGCACACGAGCGTCGCCGCACCCGCGTTCTTCGGCCGGGTGACAGTCCAGCGGGCGGTGATGCGATCGCCCGCGCCGAGCCGTACCGCGGTGACCCGGCCGATCGAGCTGATGGTCCAGCCCTTCGGCGCGAAGAGGTCGAGCTTGGGCTCGGTCCAGGGCCGCCCGGAACCGTTGGCGAACGTGGCGGACACCGTCAACTCCGTTCCCTCGCCGCTCACTTGGAGCGTGACCCCGAACGGCTTTCGGATGTACGGCTCCGCCCACGAACCCCGCATCAACTTGACCATCGCATCGGCCTGGCCGGGCCGCGCGGCGGCCAGGTCATGCTGCTCGCCGGGATCCTTCGCGAGGTCGTACAGCTCGACCTCCCAACGCCGGTCGGGCGCCCGGCGGTTCTGCCCGGGGGCGAACCGCACCGCCTTCATGTCGCCGCGCCGCAGCGCCTCCGCGAGGCGGCGGCCCCGGCCGTGGTCGACGGCGTCGGCGCGCGGGGTGGTGCCGGCGTGGTTGCGATAGAAGTACAGGTGGTCGTGGCGGGCCGCGTCCTTGGAGCCGCTCAGCAGCGGGGCGAGGGAGAGGCCGTCGATGTCCGTGGGGGAGGGCGCGCCCGCGAGTTCGGCGAGGGTGGGCAGCAGGTCGGTCAGCGGGGTGGGCCGGTCCGTGGTGCCGGACGGCACGCTCTTCGGCGACCAGGCGATGAGCGGGACGCGAATGCCGCCCTCGTACAGGTTGCGCTTGAAGCCGCGCAACGGGCCGTTCCCGTCGAAGAGTTCGGGATCGGTGCCACCCTCCTCGTGCGGTCCGTTGTCGCTGGTGACCAGGACGATGGTGCGCTGCGCGAGGCCCAGGTCGGTCAGCCGGTCGGTGACCGCGCCGACGAGCGTGTCGAAGGAGGTGACCTGGGCGGCGTGCCGCTTGTTGGGCCCGGTCCAGGGCTCGTCCGCGTAGTCGCCGAGGTGCGGGTCCTGGCTGGGGGCGTGCGGGACGGTGGGGGCGAGGTAGAGCAGGAACGGCTGGTTCTTGCGCGAGTCGAGGAAGTCGAGGGCGCGTTCCTGGATGAGGTCGGGCGCGTAGACCTTGCGGGCGCCGCCCTTGTTGGCGGGGATCTCCTGCTTGGTGCCGTTGTGCCAGAGGTACTCGGGGAAGTAGTCGTGCGCGTGGCCGTGGGTGATGTAGCCGTAGAACTCCTCGAAACCACGGGAGTTGGGGTGGCTCGGCTGGTCCGGTTCCTCGGGGCCGAAGCCCCATTTGCCGATGACGCCGGTCCGGTAGCCGAGGGCCCGCAGCGCCTCGGCGAAGGTGAAGTCCCGGTCGGTGAGGGCGCCTTGGCCGCCCGCACCCCACGGGTTCTCGCGCACGGTGGCATGTCCGCTGTGCAGCCCGGTGAGCAGGGAGCAGCGCGAGGGGGCGCAGACCGGGGCGGCGGAGTAGGCGTCGGTGAAGCGCAGCCCCTGGGCGGCGAGGGCGTCCAGGCGCGGAGTGTGGATCAGTTTCTGGCCGTAGGAGCCGAGTTCGCCGTAGCCGAGGTCGTCGGCGAGGATGACGACGAAGTTGAGCCGGTTGGACGGCGCCTGAACGACGGGCACGGCGGAGGCCTGCGCGGGCTCCGCGACCGGTCCCTGGGCCGGCTGCGCCCCGTCGTCGCCGGCCTCGCATGCCGTGACCGCGGCGGTCGCGCCCAGCACAGCGGCGGATCCGGCGAGGAAGCGGCGGCGGCTCGTCATTCGGTGAGTCTCCTGTACGGCAGTTGTGCGCGGTGGTGAACCGATGATGAACGGGACACTCGGTGCAAGACCATGCACAGGGTGTGAACGCTCTGTTTCAACCCGTGAGAGGGAATTCCGCGGCTGTCGGTTCCCTGTCCGGGGCATCGGAAAGATCACGAACAGAATCCCTCACGAACGGAACCTCGAAATCCCTCCGACCGGCGAGGCGGGGACCCAGGCGCCGTCGCGATACTGGAACCGCCCTTGCCCCGAGGAGCCGCTCATGTCCCCCCTGTCCTGGTTCACGCGGGTCGTCGCCCAGTTGCGCACGGCGAACCCGTACGTCGTCGACGCGGCACTGGCCGCGCTGGTGCTGTTCGCCGCCTCGCTCCAGTGGATCTTCCCAGACGACGGGGACGTCCGGTTGACCTGGCAGGGCTTCCTGCTCGGCGCCGGTACGGCGGTGCCGCTGGTGTGGCGGCGCCGGGCACCGTTCCTGACGGCGTGTCTGGTGTCGGTGGCCACACCGACCATGGCGATCCATCACGCGCCGCCGCCGGAGGTGATGTACGGCGGTCTGGTCGTCCTCTACACCGTGGCCGCCGCGTGTCCGCCCGGTCAGCGGCGCATCATGCTGGTGGGCTGGCTGATCGGCGTCTCGGTCACCATGCAGCACAAGTTCGACCCGCAGCCCTTCGAGTACGCCTTCCATCTGCTGAGCGTCGTCTGCGCCTACGGGTTCGGGATGCTCGCCCGTGTCCAGCGCGCCTACACGGCCGAACTGGAGGCCCGGGCCCGGCGCCTGGAGCGGGAGCGGGCCGCCGACACCGCGCGTGCGCTGGCCCAGGAACGGGCCCGGATCGCCCGGGACATGCACGACATCCTGGCCCACGCGGTGAGCCTGATGGTGGTGCAGGCCGAGGCGGGACCGGTCGTCGTGCGCAGCGACCCGGCGCGGGCGGAGGCCGCGTTCGAGGCGATCGCGGAGGCCGGACGGGACGCGATGACGCAACTGCGGCGGATTCTCGGCGTGCTCAAGGAGGAGCGGACGGGCGGCAGTTCACGCCCTCTGCCGCAGCCGGGCGTAGCCGCGCTGCCCGCGCTGGTCCACCAGGTCGCCGAATCCGCCGGGCTGCGCGTCGAGTTGCGGACGTCGGGCGAGCCGCGCCCGCTGCACCCGGACACGGAGATCGCCGCCTACCGCGTGGCCCAGGAGGCGCTCACCAATACCGTCAAGCATGCGTACGCTTCCTCGGCGACCGTCGAACTCGACTGGGGGGAGGCCGAATTGACGCTCACGGTGACGGACGACGGCAACGGCCCGGCGGGCCCGGGCGGCGGTCACGGGCTCATCGGCATCCGGGAGCGGGCCGCCGCCTGCGGGGGCGGCGCGGATGCCGGGCGCGGGGCGGAGGGCGGCTTCCGGGTCGTCGTACGGCTGCCCGTGGCCGTGGACCGGCAGGCGGCCCTGGGGTGAGCATCCGGGTGGTCGTCGCCGACGACCAGGAGCTGGTCCGCAGCGGCTTCAGCATGATCCTGGAGGCGCAGCGGGACATCGAGGTGGTCGCCGAGGCCGGGGACGGCGCCGAGGCGGTCGCCGCGGTGCGCCGGCACGCCCCCGACGTACTGCTCCTCGACATCCGGATGCCGGTCGTGGACGGCCTGGAGGCGGCCCGGCAGGTGTGTGCGCAGTCCAGCTGCAAGGTCGTCATGCTGACCACCTTCGACCTGGACGAGTACGTGTACGAGGCGCTGTACGCCGGCGCCAGCGGCTTTCTCCTCAAGGACGTGCGGCGCGATGACCTCGTCCACGCCGTGCGGGTGGTCGCGGCCGGCGACTCGCTGCTCGCGCCGACGGTGACGCGCCGACTGGTCGCGGACATCGTGCGGCGCCGCCGCGAGGAGGCCGTCGCCGAGATCACGCCGCGCCGCCTGGAGGTGCTCACCTCGCGCGAGGAGGAGACCCTCCGGCTGCTGGCCCGCGGGCTGTCCAACGCGGAGATCGCCACGACCCTGTTCGTCAGCGAACACACCGTCAAGACCCATGTCAGCAATGTGCTGGGCAAGTTGGGCCTCAGGGACCGGGTACAGGCCGTCATCTGCGCGTACGAGACGGGCCTGGTGACCCCCGGCTCCCCCTAGCGAGTGAGATGCGGGCCCCTCTCCCCCGTACGACGGAGGCCGGGAAACCGCTCCCTCCGGCGATCCGCCGGCGCACCCTCCCGCACGAGCCTGAGTGACACGTTGCCAGACGTCGAACTCGCCGGGAGTGACCGTGCTGTCCACACTCGCCCGGGCGGCGACCCGCCGCCCGCTGACCGTCATCCTCTTGTGGGTGCTCTTCCTGTTGCTCGGCTTCGGGCTCGGGACGGGCGTCTTCGCGCGGCTCTCCGACAACGTGCCCGAAGTCCCGGGCACCGAGTCGGAACGGGCCGCCCAGTATCTCGACGGCGCCGACCCGACCGGTGAGTCCTTCACCGCCGTCGTCTCCGGCGTCGCCGTCTCCGACCCCGCGCTGCGCGGCCAGGTCGAGCGGGCCGTGGCGGACGTACGGAATCTCGCCGGGGTCGCGGCGGTGCCGGACCCGTACGAGACGCGCGGTCTGGTCGCCGAGGACGGGCGGGCGCTGCTCGTCTCCGTCACGCTCAAGGGCGGCCTGGACGACGACGCCGAGGAACGGGCGGTGGACGACGCGGCGGCCCGTATCCAGCGGATCGACGCGCCCGAAGTGCACGTCAGCGGCGGCCCGTTGCTCGGCGAGCAGCTCGGCGAACGGGCCCAGGAGGACGTCAGGAACGCCGAGTTGATCTCACTGCCGGTCGTACTCGCCCTGCTGCTCGTGGTGTTCGGCGGACTGCGTGCCGCCGCGCTGCCGCTGGTGATCGCGGTCAGTGGGATCGCGGGAGCGTTCCTGGCGCTGTTCCTGTTCAGCGAGGTCACCGACATCTCCGTGTACGCGATCCAGGTCACCACGATGCTGGGGCTCGGACTCGCCGTGGACTACGCCCTGTTGCTGCTGGTCCGCTTCCGCGAGGAACGACGCGACACCGCGGACGTCGTCGAGGCGGTCCATCGCACGGTCGCACGGGCGGGCAGGACCGTGCTGTTCTCCGGGCTCACGGTCGCCGTCAGCCTGACCGGCCTGTTGGTCTTCCCGAGTGTCTTCCTGCGCAGCATGGGCCTGGCGGTGGCCGCGGTCGTGGTCATCGACATGCTGGCCGCGCTCACCCTGCTGCCCGCGCTGCTGACGCGCTTCGGCGGCAGGATCCCGCCCGCGAAGACCCTCCCGGAGGGCGAGGAGGGCCGCCTCTTCGCGCGTCTGGCCCGGTTCGCGACCCGTCGCCGGGTCGCCGTCGTGGCCGTGGTCGTGCCGGTGCTCCTCGTCCTTGCGCTGCCCGTCACCGGCATGCGGATCAACATCGGGGGCGCCGACCAGCTGCCGTCGAGCACCGAGGCACGGCAGTTGTACGACACCGTGGACGCGCACTTCCCGCCGGGCACCGGGATCTCTCCGGTGACGGTCGTCCTGAGGCCGGGCACGGACGCGGCGACCGCCGACAACATCCGTGCGCTGTCCGCGGGTTCGGAATCCCGTGACCTCCCGGGTGGCGCCACCGTGGTCGAACTCCGGCCGCCCGGCAGCGCTGACGGCGAGGGCGCCACCGACCTGGTGCAGCGGGTGCGGGACCTGCGCGGCGACGAGCCGGTCGAGGTGACCGGTGTGGCCGCCCGCCTCGTCGACTTCCGGGACATGCTCGCCGACCGTGCGCCCTGGGCGGCCGTGACCGTCCTGGCCGGCATCTTCGCCCTGCTGTTCGCCTTCACCGGCTCGGTGCTGATCCCCCTGCGCACCATCGCGACGACGCTGCTCAGTCTGGGCGCCGCGCTCGGAGTGGTGGCCTGGGTCTTCCAGGACGGGCATCTGGCCGGCCTCCTCGGCTCCCAGGAGCTTGGCGCGCTGAGCCTGACCGCCCCGCCACTGATCATCGCGATCGCCTTCGGACTCGCCATGGACTACGAGCTGTTCATCCTGGCCCGGATGCGCGAGGCCCGGCGCCTCGGCGCCGACGACCAGGAGGCCGTGGTGACCGGCCTGCGCCGCTCCGGCCGCGTGGTCACCTGCGCCGCCCTTCTCCTCGCCGTCGTCTTCGGCGCCTTCATGACGGGCGGCTTCGCCCCCATCCTCCAGATCGGACTCGGCCTCACCCTCGCGGTACTCATCGACGCCACGGTCGTACGCATGCTGCTCGTCCCGGCGACGATGGCCCTCCTCGGCCACCGCGCCTGGTGGGCACCGACTCCACTGCGCCGGGCGCACGAGCGGATCGGACTGCGGGAGGAGGAAGAGACGCTCGAGGTCATCGCAAGGTGAGTGTGGTTTCGGATTCGACGCGGGTCAGCTTCTCGGGGTTGCGGACGTAGTAGAGCCCGGTGATGCGGGCGTCCTCGACCCGGATCGCGATGACGCCGTCGAGTTCGCCGTCCAGGTGTACGACCAGTGCCGGGCTGCCGTTGACCACGGTGGGGCCGACGATGACGGGGAGCTGGTTCTTGCCGAAACCGCCGATGATGAGGCGGCCCACCTTGTCGGCGCCGATGATCGGCCGCAGCGCGGCCTGCTTGACTCCGCCACCGTCGCCCATCAGGACGACCTCAGGGGCGAGCACGTCGAGCAGGCCCTGCAGGTCACCGGTTTCGAGCGCCCGCTGGAACGACTCCAGCGCCGCCCGGGTCGCACTCGCGGAGACCACCTCGCGAGGGCGGCGGGCGTCGACGTGCAGACGGGCCCGGTGGGCGATCTGGCGGACGGCCGCCGGGGTCTTGTCGACGGCGGCCGCGATCTCGTCGTAGCCGACGTCGAAGACCTCGCGCAGCACGAAGACGGCACGCTCCGTCGGCGACAGCGTCTCCAGGACGAGCATCAGCGCCATCGACACACTCTCCGCGAGCTCGACGTCCTCGGCCACGTCCGGCGTGGTGAGCAGCGGCTCGGGCAGCCAGGGACCGACGTACGCCTCCTTGCGGCGCTTCATCGTGCGCAGCCGGTTGAGCGCCTGCCGGGTCGTGATCCGGACGAGGTAGGCGCGCTGGTCGCGCACCTGCTCCAAGTCGACACCGACCCACCGCAGCCAGGTCTCCTGGAGGACGTCCTCCGCGTCGGCGGCCGATCCGAGCATCTCGTACGCGACGGTGAAGAGCAGGTTGCGGTGGGCGACGAACGTCTCGGTCGTCGGGTCGGTGGCGTCCACGGCGTGGTCCCTTTCGTCTTCGTCAGCCGGTGAAGGGCTCGATGCCGAAGCGGCCCCACGCGACGAAGGCCGCGAGCGCGAGATAGACCGCGTTGAGCATCACGAGCTTGAACTGGCCCAGGCGGCCATGGGTGATCATCGCGCCGACCATGAGCAGAGTCCAGCAGACGGCGGTCACCGGCACCATGAGCGGCGCGATGTCGAGCACGGCGGGCAGGATCAGGCCGGCCGCGGCCAGGAGTTCAAGGACCCCGAGGCGCTTGACGAAGCCGGCGCCGACGCTTTCGGTCCATTCCCCGCCGTGCTGCGCGGCCAGTCTCTCCCTGGGGACGAACGCCTTGGTGGTGCCTCCGGCCAGGGCGACCGCGGCCAGCAGTCCGGCGGCGATCCAGAGGGTGAGGTTCATAGTGGTCTCCGTAAGTCGTCAGGCGGCCTGTTCAGCGGTGACCGGTACCTCGCCGCGCTTGGTCCGCAGCAGCTCCCGGCGCTTGTCGTCCTTGGTCCACCACTTGTGCGCACCGGGCTTGCGCGCCTCGTACGACAGCTGCCAGGGGATGCCCTTGCAGATGAACTCCTTGATCCGCGCGCCCAGTCGGCCGCCCGCGTAATACCTCTTGGCGGTGTCGTCCCGACCCGTGAGCTGAAGGAGGCCGGCCCGACGGCCCAGGCTGATGCACTGGCTGACGAACCCCACGTCGACGGGTGCGGGCAGCTCACCCGCGAGCCGGCTGAGCACCGTCGCGGCGGCCTGCGGGCCCAGTTGGACGGCGGCCTGGCAGCTCATCCGGTACGGCAGGTCCGAGGGCGCCGCCGAATCGCCGGCCGCGACGATGCGTACGTCGTCCACGCTCGTCAACGTCTCGTCCGTGAGCAGCCGGCCGAGGGCGTCGGTGCTCAGCCCGCTGCGTGCGGCCAGGTCCGGGACCCCGAACCCGGCGGTCCAGACAGTCACCTCGCTCGGCAGCTCGCGGCCGTCGGCGAGCCGCACGGCCTCGCCTGTCACGGCGGTCACCTTCGTGTCGGGGCCGTCGAGCACGCTCACCCCGAGCTTGGCCAGCCGCCTGGCCACCGCGCGCCGGCCCCGAGGGTGCAGGGACGGGCCGAGCGCACCGCCGCACACCAGGGTCACGGTGCGGCCCAGTTCCGCCAGTTCGGCGGCGGTCTCGATGCCGGTCGCACCGGCACCGACCACCGTCACCGCGGCCGTAGCGGGCATGGCGTCGAGTACGGGCCGCAGCCGCTGCGCCTCCTCCAGACTGCCGATCGGGTAGGCGAACTCGGCCGCTCCGGGCACGCGCGGGTCGGCGCTGCCACTGCCGACCGCGTAGATCAGGTAGTCGTAGCCGACCGTGTCTCCGGTCGCGAGAGTGACGGCTCGCTCGGGGGCGTCGATCCGGGTCACGGTGTCGACGACCAGCCGGACGCCCTCGGCCAGGACCTTGCGGTAGTCGAGGACCGCGTCGTGGGATCCGCCCACAAGCTGGTGCAGGCGGATCCGCTCGACGAAGTTCGGGCGCGGGTTGATGAGGGTCACTGTCACGTCGTCGCGCCGGGTCAGGCGGTTGGCGGCCATGACGCCGGCGTATCCGCCGCCGATCACAACGACATCGGTGTTCTCGCTCACGGTGTCTCCTCCGTTTCCCCTCCTCTTCGAAGGGGTTCGGCCTCAAGACACCGCATGACCGATCGGTGTGACAGCAAGTGAGCCAGATCACTCCAAAGGCGCGGCTCAGGCAGGTAGGCCTGCCAGCATCCGGCGGTCCCGGGGTGCGGGCTTACGGTCCAGGCGGGCGTCCAGCAGGCGGCGGGCGGCGTCGCAGCGGCCCGCCGCCACCAAGGCATACAGCAGCGTCTCCTCGACGACCTCGCGCTGGGCCGCGCTGCCGCCGACCTTGCGCAGCACGGGCAGCAGCGCGTCGAGGCCGTGGGCCGCCTCGTGGAAGCGCTCCTCGACGAGTGCGGCGAACGCCTCGCACAGCGGGGCGATGACCTCCCGTTGTACGTCGTCGGCGCCGGCGGCGTGGTCGCGCAGGCGCCGCAGGGCGGCCAGGTCTCCGGCGGCGGTGAGGGCGACGGCCGCGTGCAGGGCGGTGAACGCGGTCGCGGGCCGTTCCAGGACCTCGTTGGTCACCGACGCCAGGATGTCCGCCGTGGGCAGCTCGCCCTCCCAGGTGCCGCTGAGCCGGGCCCGCCACAGCAGCGACCCCGAGTCGACGAGGGCGCGCACGCCCGTCACCCGGCCCGGCGCGAGCTGGGTGAACCAGCGCTTGCGGACGGCGGCCGGGTCGTCGAGGGCGAGTTCGTGCAGGGCGATGTGCCAGGAGAAGTGCGCCCGGTGGACGGCGCCCCGGCCCTGTCCGGAGACCCAGCGGTCCAGCCAGTCCCGGCCCTTCTCATGGGCGCCGGTCTCGTAGTGGACGTGGGCGAGCGCGTGCACGGCGTGCCCGGAGGCGGGCTGGATCGCCAGGGCGCGGTGGGCGAGTTCGCCGGCCTCGTGCCACCGGCCCTCCTCCTGGCGGAGGAAGGCGAGCAGCGAGGTGTGGAACCAGTGGCCGTCGTAGGCCGGGGAGGTGCGCTCGACCAGGCGCAGGGCGAAGTCGTCGTCGAGGTCGTTGACGCCGGAGAAGGCGATGGTGGGCACAGCCGTGGCGAGGGCGAGCGCGTCGGCGGGGTGGGAGTCGAGGTGGCGTAGGAGAGCCGCGTCGCCGCCGTCGCCGTGGACGCGGCGGGTGACCACGTCGACGAAGGAGCGCTCGCGCTCGTCGGCCCGTTCGCGGGCGGAGCGCTGGGCATCGGCGAGGGCCCGGGGTACGTCGACGTCGGCGCCGCACTCGTGGCCGAGCAGGGCGAGGGCCGCGTGGCCGAGGGCGAAGCCGGGGTCGAGGGCGACCGCGCGGGCGAAGGCGTCCTCGGCACCGGCGCGGACCTTGAGGACCCGGTCGAGGCCGGTGCGGTGGGCGGCGGCCGCCTCGGCGTGGGTGGAGAGGGGGAGGCCGTTGCCGTCGACGGGGCGGCGGGTGGTGCGGGGCTTGCGGGTGAGGGGCGCGAGCAGCTGGTGGGCCAGCTCGGAGGCCTGGACGCGGATCTCGGGGATCGCCGTGGTCTCCCAGAGCTCGCCGCGGCGCGGGGCCCCGAGCGTGAACAGCGGCTGTCCGGCCCGCCCTTGGGCGTCGAGAAGCCGCCCCTCGCGGGTCGCGACCCCCATGCCCAGCGGACCGGGAACCGCCGCTCCGCTCTCGAACAGCGAGCGCCACAGGGGGTCTTCGAGGCTCCGGCCGGGACCGGTGCAGTCGATCACCCAACCGACCTCTATTTCACGGCCGTTGGAGAGGGCGACCCGCAGCGAGTCGTCCCCTTCGACGGCGTCGGTGATCATGCCGGTGTGCACTTGGAGTCGTCGTGCCCTACGGGCCCGGGTGACCGACTCCGCGGTGGCGGGCGCCATCCGGTGCCGGTGGGTGTTCCACAGCGAGCCCTCGTGCGCGAGGAACTCGGCGCGGTCCTCGGGGGTAAGGCTGTGCCACAGGCGGGCGGTGTGGGGCCGCAGGCTGTCGAGGGCGGGGCGCCAGTCGCCGTGGGTGCGCACGGCGCGGCTGATGTGCCGGTAGACGGCGCGGCGCAGCCTGCCGAGGGAGGTGTCGTCGAGGCCCTCGGGCGCGCTCATCACTCCGGCCGGGCCGAGGGCGTGCGGCTGGGGCAGCAGACCGTTGCGGGAGACGGCGTGCACGGTGCGCTCGGGCCCATCGAGGCTGAGCGCGAGGTCGATGGCGGTCAGACCGGTGCCGACGAGGAGGATGTCGGCGGCGCCCTCGCGCGGGCCGTCTAGGGCCTGTGTCGGAGGTGGCGTCGTCCGCCCGGAGGGCGGGCCGGGCGGCGTCCGGTGCGTGCTCTCGGCGTGCCGGGTGGAAGCCCTCGTACTGGTTGTACGTGGGCTTTCGCCCGGTGCGGCGAGAGTGCGTGCCGGGCGTCGGCCGGCAGGCGCCACCTCCGACACAGGCCCTAGGGCGCCGGTGGCCCAGGGCGAGGCGATGAAGCGGGAGCTCGCGCGTAGGCCGGGCGGGGCCCAGGAGGAGGTCGGGGCGGCGGGGCCGGTGGCGAGGACGGCGCTGTCCGCGGTCAGGAGTCCCCCGTCGGCGAGGTGGAGTTCCACCCTGCCGTCGGGGGTGCCGGTACAGCTCTCGGCGCGGGTGCGCAGCCGGCGTACGGAGACGGTGCCGTGGGCGCGGACGACGGCCTGGGCGAGGGTGTCGGCGACATAGGCGCCGAAGCGGTAGCGGGTGGCGAAGTCGGCGGCGGTGACGGAGGGTTCGCCGTGCCGGCACAGCCAGCGGGTGAAGTGGCCGGGGTCGTCCGGGTAGCAACTCATGCCGCCTGCGGGCACGTTGAGGCGGTGGCGCGGGTCGGGGGTGGCGTAGGCGGTGCCACGGCCGGCCTCGGGGGCCGGGTCGACGAGGACGACTTCGAGGGGTGTCCGGCGGCGCGTCGCCGTCTCACA
Source organism: Streptomyces sp. JLBG701 (assembly GCF_058544905.1). Lineage (NCBI taxonomy): Bacteria > Bacillati > Actinomycetota > Actinomycetes > Kitasatosporales > Streptomycetaceae > Streptomyces > Streptomyces sp. JLBG701. Next base: position 9,523,266 of record NZ_CM178588.1, on the reverse strand, counting down.
CAGCTGGAGTGCGGTCAGGGTGCCTGCCGCGCCCGCTCCCACGATGGCCACGGTGTGCCGCTTGCGGACTTCGGTCACGAATTACCTCCGGCGATGGTCTGCTGCGGAGCCGGTCGGGGCGGGCACCGGCTCCGGGGCTTCCTTATCTTCCTTACTATTCCGACCGGGTTGGTGGGGAAGCCATGCCGGGGCGGGGATCTCACCGGATACTCAGGGCACCAGTCGGCCGTTTCATACTCTGTTCACAATCGGAGGTCGCCGGTCAACCACGCATTGAGGCGTCCTCTCAGTGGGTCCTCACAGGAATCTCAGGTGACGCCCCCGGGATTCAAAGAATCAACCCATGGAAGTACCGCAGGATTCATCCGCACTGGTGATCCAGTCGCGCTCGGCCTCGTGGCCCGCGCGGCATTGCGGAGGAAGGCCTGCCGTGGGCGTCTCGCACATATCCGACCGGTCCGAGCAGCAGCCCGGACGGTGGTCCCGGCGTGGGATCCTCGCCACGCTCGGGGTGGTCCCGGCCGCCGTTCTGACCGGCTGCAGCGGCGGTTCCGCGGACGCCGCCGTGGGGACGAAGGCGACCGCGTCGGTGAAGGCCGCCGCGACGAAGAAACCGGTCATCACGGTCACTCCCGCCGACGGCGCCAAGAAGGCCGCGTTCACCAGCCCCGTCGAGGTCACCGTGACCGACGGCACCCTCGCGTCCGTGACGGTGACCGGAAACGACGGCTCCACCCTCGCCGGGTCCTTCAACGACGCGAAGACGACCTGGACGTCCACGAAGAACCCGTACTCGGGGACCAAGTACACGGTCGCGGCCCAGGCACAGGGAGCCGCCGCGGAGACCGTGACCTTCACCACCAAGTCGCCCGGCGAGACCTTCGTGGGCTACTTCACTCCCGAGGCGAACACCACCTCCGGCGTCGGCATGCCCGTGTCGATCAACTTCACGCACGCGGTCGCCGACCGGGCCGCCGTCGAGAAGGCGATCACGGTGACCGCGGAGCCCGCCGTCGAGGTGGTCGGCCACTGGTTCAGCGACACCCGGCTCGACTTCCGCCCCGAGACCTACTGGGCGGCCGGCACGACGGTCACGCTCAGCCTGCGCCTCAAGGACGTCGAGGGCCCGGACGGCGTCTACGGCGTCCAGTCCAAGGACGTCACCTTCCACATCGGCCGCGAGCAGATCACCACGGTCGACCTCGCGAGCAAGCAGATGACCGTCAAGCGCGACGGCTCCACGTACGCCACCTACCCCGTCTCCGGCGGCGACGCCGACCACACCACCTGGAACGGGATCATGGTGATCAGCGAGCGGTTCAAGGAGACCCGGATGGAGTCGTCGACCGTCGGGCTCGGCGACGAGTACGACATCTCCGACGTTCCGCACGCCCAGCGCCTCACCACCTCCGGCACCTTCATCCACGGCAACTACTGGGCCTCGACCTCGATCTTCGGCAGCCAGAACACCAGCCACGGCTGCATCGGTCTGCACGACACCAAGGGCGCCAACGACAGCTCGGTGGCGGGCTACAAGTTCTACAAGAGCTCGATGCTCGGCGACGTGGTGATCGTCAAGAACTCGAACGAGGAGACCGTCGACCCGTCCAACGGGCTCAACGGCTGGAACCTCTCGTGGGCGGACTGGACGGCGGGCAGCGCGCTTTAGACCGGTACGCGTCAATTCATGAGGTGAACTCCCGTACGGGGGAAGGACTTTCACAGTTACACCTCTTGACGACCGGAGTGGCCGGGAGCACATTGGCCGCACTTTGAGAGCGCTCTCAGGGTCTCGCCCGAGGCGTTTCTCGATGGCACCCGTGCACTTCACTCCGTACTCGAGAGGCACCCCCTCATGAGCGAGATTTCCGGCACACCAGTCATACCCGTCATACCCAGTAGACGCCGTCCCTTGAGGCGCGTCCTCATCGCGGTGATCAGCACCCTCGGCCTGGCGGCGGCGGTCGCCACGACCGCCACCCTCCCGGCCAACGCCTCCGCTCCCACTCCCCCGGCGGGCTGGACACAGGTCTTCCTCGACGACTTCACCGGCTCCGCGGGGACCGGCGTCAACACCACCAACTGGCAGTATTCCACCGGCACCGGCTACCCCGGCGGCCCCGCCAACTGGGGCACCGGCGAGGTCGAGACGATGACCTCCAGCACCAACAACGTCTCCCTGGACGGCAACGGCAACCTGCGCATCACCCCGCTGCGCGACTCGGCCGGCAACTGGACCTCCGGGCGCATCGAGACCAACCGCACCGACTTCCAGCCCCCGTCCGGCGGCAAACTGCGCGTCGAAGCCCGCATCCAGATGCCCAACGTCACCGGCACGGCGGCCGAGGGCTACTGGCCGGCGTTCTGGATGCTGGGCGCGCCCTACCGGGGCAACTACCAGAACTGGCCGAGCGTCGGCGAGCTGGACATCATGGAGAACGTCCAGGGGCTCAACCGCGTGTGGGCCACCTTGCATTGTGGGACCAGCCCCGGCGGGCCGTGCAACGAGACGACCGGCATCGGCGGCAACACCACGTGTCCCGGCTCGACCTGCCAGGCGGCCTTCCATACGTACACCATGGAGTGGGACCGCTCGGTCACCCCGGAGACCATCCGCTTCTCCGTCGACGGCACCCAGTTCCACTCCGTCAACGCGAGCCAGGTGGACGCGACGACCTGGTCCAACGCCACCAACCACGGTTTCTTCATCATCCTCAACGTGGCGATGGGCGGCGGCTTCCCGGACGCGTACGGGGGTGGGCTGGACAGCGGTACCCAGTCCGGGGTGCCTATGACCGTGGATTACGTGCAGGTGCTGTCGGCGGCTGGTGGGAGCGGTACCACTACGCCGCCGAGCGGGAGTCGTGACGCTTACAGCGCCATCCAGGCGGAGTCGTACGACAGCCAGTCCGGTGTCGTCGCGGAGACGACGACTGATACGGGTGGCGGGCAGGACATCGGGTATCTGGCCAACGGGGACTGGGCGTTGTATTCGGGCGTCAACTTCGGGTCCACGGCGGCCACTCAGTTTGTCGCTCGGGTGGCCAGCGGGGCGGCGAGTGGGGTCAGTGGGTTGGTGGAGGTGCGGCTTGATAGCCGTACGAATACGCCTGTTGGGAGCTTCTCCGTGGGGAACACGGGGGGTTGGCAGACGTGGACTACCGTTCCGGCGAACATCTCCTCTGTTACCGGGACGCATGATGTGTATCTGACGTTCACCAGCGGGCAGTCGGCGGACTTTGTGAACGTCAACTGGTTCAACTTCGGGCACTGACAGGGTGGTTGCGCTTCCGGGGCTGATTTGTGCCGATGCCGAGAGCGCGGGCTTGCTCCAGAGGTTCGCGCGCTGTGTTTGATGGGTCGGTCGCCTTCGGGGGCGCTTAGTGCCGGTGCCGAGAGGCCGATCGTGCTCGACCCTTCGGGCCTCCGCGCGTTCGGCCTCTCGACACCGGCGCGCCCCCTGCGGCTCCCTCCCGGCCGGCGCGTGGGGACGGGCAGCCTGGGACGGCCCGCAACCCCCGCCTGTGTTTGCCGTCAGCTCACCGGGGGTGAGTTGTGGGCGGCTCTTGTGAGCCTGTTGTTTTCCCGTGCTGGCCTCTCAGCTCGGCGCGGAACGCCACCGGTGTCACCCCCGTGTGGAGTTGGAAGAACTTGGTGAAGTTCGCCGCGTCGGGGAAGCCGATGGCCGCGCCGATGCGGCCGATCGGCATGTCTGTGTGGGCCAGGAGGCGTTTGGCCTCCAGGATTACGCGTTTGTCGATGAAGCCCTTGGGGGTCTCGCCGTTGGCGGCGCGGACCGCGCGGACGAGGGTGCGGCGGGAGTAGCCGAGGGCATCGGCGTAGGCGCTGACGCTGTGGTTGGTGGCGAAGCCCTTCTCCACGGCGTCGCGGAACAGGGTGAAGGTGGTGTCGGCCTGTTGGCCGGCCGCCTCCGCGGAGCTTGCGGCGAGGTGCGCGAGGCGTAGGAGGAACGCCGTCAGGGAGTGGCGCAGGACTGAGGTGTGCAGGCTCAGTGGGAGCGTGACCGTGTCCTCGTACTCGCGTTCCAGGTTGGCCAGTGCGGCCCGGAGTGCGGCCAGTTGCGCCTCGTCCGGGTGCAGGAGGGGCGGCAGGTCGTAGCGGTAGAGGCCGGTCGCCTCCACCGTGGCTCGGGGCAGGAAGCCCGGCTGCATGATCAGGACGGTGCCGCGGTACTCGCTGGTGTCCGAGAAGCGGTGGACCTGTCCCGGGCGGATCCACAGGACGTCCCCGGGCCCCGCCTCGTACTCCGCGAAGTCGATCATGTGGCGTACCGGGCCGCCCTCGAAAAACATCACCACGTGGAAGTCGATGCGGTGGACGCGCTGCAGCGGGGCATCCGCATGCCAGGTGCGGTCGGTGCTCATCGGGCCCACCTGCATGCCGACTCCGGCGACGCTCAGGTCGACCGGGAAGGGGAACGTTCTGATCCCGTCTCCGCCGCCGTCACCTTCGCCCTCTTGGATGGTTCTGTCCGCCATGTCCTTCTCGTGCCGCCTCGATACCGCTGCCGGTGTCCCACTTTCACCACAGGCTGACACACCGGCACCTTCCCTCGTAAAAGTCAGACTTTTAGATTTGAACGCGTCCGGCTGGTCCGACCCGTTCCTGTGAGGATTTCTTGAAGATGAGTGCGCAGACACCCGACAGTTTCGAGTGGACCGAAAACGACCGGCGTGCCGTCGACACCGCCCGCCTTCTGGCGGCCGATGCCGTGCAGCAGGTCGGCAACGGCCACCCCGGCACCGCGATGGCCCTGGCCCCGGCCGCGTACACGATCTTTCAGAAGGTGATGCGTCACGATCCGGCGGATCCCGAGTGGACCGGCCGGGATCGTTTTGTCCTCTCCCCCGGGCACACCTCGCTGACCCTGTACACGCAGCTCTTCCTTTCCGGGTACGAGCTGGAGCTCGATGATCTCAAGGCGTTCCGGACGCATGGGTCGAAGACGCCCGGTCACCCCGAGTACGGGCACACCGCGGGGGTCGAGACCACCACCGGGCCGCTCGGGCAGGGCGTCGCCAACGCGGTGGGTATGGCGATGGCCGCCCGCTATGAGCGTGGTCTGTTCGATCCGGAGGCCGCCGAGGGCGAGTCGCCCTTCGACCACACCATCTGGGCGATCGTCTCCGACGGTGACCTGGAGGAAGGGATCTCCGCCGAGGCATCCTCCCTCGCCGGCCACCAGAAGCTCGGCAACCTGGTCTTCGTCTACGACGACAACCACATCTCCATCGAGGGCGACACCGCTACCGCCTTCTCCGAGGACGTGCTGAAGCGGTATGAGGCTTACGGCTGGCACACCCAGCGCATCGAGCCCTCCGCCGATGGTGATGTCGACGTCCACGCGCTGTACGCGGCGCTCCAGGCTGCGCGGGCCGAGACCGAGCGGCCCTCGATCATCGCCATGCGCACGATCATCGCCTGGCCCGCCCCGAACGCCCAGAACACCGAGGCCTCCCACGGTTCCGCGCTCGGCGCGGACGAGATCGCCGCCACCAAGCGTCTGCTCGGCTTCGACCCGGAGCGATCCTTCGAGGTCAGCGACGAGGTTCTCGCCCACAGCCGGCGTGCCCTCGACCGCGGCGCCGAGGCGCACTCCGCGTGGGACAAGCGGATCGCCGAGTGGCGTACCGCCGACCCCGAGCGCGCGAAGCTCTTCGACCGGATCGTCGCCGGTCAGCTGCCCGAGGGCTGGGAGCAGTCGCTGCCGGTCTTCGAGGAGGGCACGTCCGTCGCCACCCGCGCCGCCTCCGGCAAGGTGCTCCAGGCGCTCGGCGCGGTCCTGCCCGAGCTGTGGGGCGGCTCCGCCGACCTGGCCGGCTCGAACAACACCACCATCGACAAGGCCTCGTCCTTCCTGCCCAAGGGCAACCCCCTCCCGGAGGCCGACCCCTACGGCCGTACGATCCACTTCGGCATCCGCGAGCACTCCATGGCCGCGGAGATGAACGGCATCGCCCTGCATGGAAATACTCGTATCTACGGTGGCACTTTCCTTGTGTTCTCCGACTACATGCGCAACGCCGTTCGGCTCTCCGCGCTGATGCAGTTGCCGGTCACTTACGTCTGGACGCACGACTCCATCGGGCTCGGCGAGGACGGGCCCACCCATCAGCCCGTCGAGCACCTGGCCTCGCTGCGCGCCATCCCTGGGCTGAACATCGTCCGGCCCGCCGACGCCAACGAGACCGCGGTCGCCTGGGCCGAGATCCTCAAGCGGCACGCCACCGACCCCGCCCCGCACGGCCTCGCCCTCACCCGACAGGGTGTGCCGACGCTGCCGGTCAACGCCGATGTGGCGAAGGGCGGTTATGTGCTTCAGGACTCGTCCGGCGCGACCCCCGACGTCGTGCTTGTCGCGACCGGCTCCGAGGTTCAGCTCGCCGTCGGCGCGCGGGAGCTGCTGGAGGCCGAGGGGATCGGCACGCGTGTGGTGTCGATGCCGTCCGTGGAGTGGTTCGAGGAGCAGTCGCGCGAGTACCGCGACAGCGTGATTCCGCCGTCCGTGAAGGCGCGTGTCGCTGTCGAGGCGGGGGTGGGTCTGACGTGGTACCGCTTCGTAGGTGACGCAGGACGCATCGTCTCCCTCGAACACTTCGGCGCCTCCGCCGATGCCAAGACCCTGTTCGCCGAGTACGGCTTCACCGCCGAGAACGTCGCCGCCGCAGCCCGGGAATCCCTCGCTGCCGCGCGCGGTTGATCCGATCGCCAGAAAGAAGATGATCACTGTGACCACCGAAGCAACCGCCACCGCGGGAGCGCTCAAGAGCCTCTCCGACGAGGGCGTCTCCATCTGGCTGGACGACCTGTCGCGCAAGCGGATCACCTCCGGCAACCTCGCCGAACTCGTCGACACGAAGCATGTGGTGGGTGTCACCACCAACCCGTCGATCTTCCAGGCCGCCATCGGTTCCGGCGAGGGCTACGAGGAGCAGCTCGCGGACCTGGCCGTACGGGGCGTGACGGTCGACGAGGCCGTACGGATGATGACCACCGCCGACGTCCGCGCCGCCGCCGACATCCTGCGTCCGGTGTACGACGCCACCGGCGGGCGCGACGGCCGTGTCTCCATCGAGGTCGACCCCCGCCTCGCCCACGAGACGGCGGCCACGATCGCCGAGGCCAAGCAGCTCGCCTGGCTGGTCGACCGCCCCAATGTGATGATCAAGATCCCGGCGACCAAGGCCGGCCTGCCCGCCATCACCGAGGTCATCGGCGCGGGCATCAGCGTCAACGTCACGCTGATCTTCTCCCTGGAGCGCTACCGCGAGGTCATGGACGCCTACCTCGCCGGCCTGGAGAAGGCCCAGGCCGCGGGCATCGACCTCTCTTCCATCCACTCCGTCGCCTCCTTCTTCGTCTCCCGCGTCGACTCCGAGATCGACAAGCGGCTGACCGTCATCGGCTCGGACGAGGCCCTCGCGCTCAAGGGCAAGGCCGCGCTGGCCAACGCCCGGCTCGCATACGAGGCCTACGAGGAGGTCTTCGGCGGTGCTCGGTGGACCGCCCTCTCCGGTGCCAAGGCCAACAAGCAGCGCCCGCTGTGGGCCTCGACCGGCGTCAAGGACCCGTCGTACAAGAGCACGCTGTACGTCGACGAGCTGGTCGCGCCCGGCACCGTCAACACCATGCCGGAGGCCACCCTCGACGCCACCGCCGAGCACGGCCTGATCATCGGCGACACGGTGACCGGCGGCTACGCGCAGGCCCGCGCCGACCTCGCGGCCGTGGAAGCGCTGGGGATCTCGTACGACGAGGTCGTCGAGCAGCTGGAGGACGAGGGTGTCGCCAAGTTCGCGGTGGCCTGGCAGGACCTGCTGGACGCCGTGACGAAGTCGCTGGACAGCAAGGGGGTTGACGGGGAATGAGCAAGGCTTCTCAGAAGGCGGCCGCTGCCGAGGCCGCTGAAGTGGCCAAGGCCGCTGAGGCCGCCGCGCCGGCGGAGGCGCCGATTCCGGTGGCCGACTGGACCAATCCGCTGCGTCACGCCGGCGACCGCCGTCTCCCCCGTATCGCGGGCCCGTCCGGTCTCGTCATCTTCGGCGTCACCGGCGACCTGTCCCGCAAGAAGCTGATGCCGGCGGTCTACGACCTCGCCAACCGCGGCATGCTCCCGCCGGGCTTCTCCCTCGTCGGCTTCGCCCGGCGCGACTGGGAGGACCAGGACTTCGCGCAGGTGGTGCACGACTCGGTGCGCGAGCACTCCCGCACCCCCTTCCGCGAGGAGGTGTGGCAGCAGCTCGCCGAGGGCATGCGGTTCATCCCGGGCGACTTCGACGACGACACGGCGTTCAAGCAGCTCAGGGCGGCCGTCGACGAGCTCGACGCGTCCCGGGGCACGGGCGGCAACTTCGCCTTCTACCTCTCCGTACCGCCGAAGTTCTTCCCCAAGGTCGTCCAGCAGCTGAAGAAGCACGGGCTGGCGAACCCGCCGCAGGGCGCCTGGCGGCGCGCGGTCATCGAGAAGCCCTTCGGCCACGACCTGGCGAGCGCCCGCGAGCTCAACGCCCTGGTGCACGACGTGTTCGAGCCGGACCAGGTGTTCCGCATCGACCACTACCTCGGCAAGGAGACCGTCCAGAACATCCTGGCGCTGCGCTTCGCCAACCAGATGTACGAGCCCATCTGGAACCGGTCGTACGTCGACCACGTCCAGATCACGATGGCCGAGGACATCGGCATCGGCGGCCGGGCCGGCTACTACGACGGCATCGGCGCCGCCCGTGACGTCATCCAGAACCACCTCCTCCAGCTGATGGCGCTCACCGCCATGGAGGAGCCCATCGCCTTCGACGCCGAGTCCCTCCTCACGGAGAAGCTCAAGGTCCTCAAGCAGGTGCGGATCCCGGAGAACCTGGGCGATCACACCGTGCGCGCCCAGTACGCGGAGGGCTGGCAGGGCGGCGAGAAGGTCCTCGGATACCTGGACGAGGACGGCATCAACCCCCAGTCGAAGACCGACACGTACGCGGCCGTCAAGCTGGAGGTCGACAACCGCCGCTGGGCGGGCATCCCGTTCTATCTCCGCACCGGCAAGCGTCTTGGCCGCCGCGTCACCGAGATCGCGGTCGTCTTCAAGCGGGCACCCCACTCCCCCTTCGACTCCACCGCCACCGAGGAGCTGGGCCAGAACGCGATCGTGATCCGCGTCCAGCCGGACGAGGGCATGACGGTGCGCTTCGGCTCCAAGGTGCCGGGTACGTCGATGGAGATCCGCGACGTGTCCATGGACTTCGCGTACGGCGAGTCGTTCACGGAGTCGAGCCCCGAGGCGTACGAGCGGCTCATCCTGGATGTGCTGCTCGGCGACGCCAACCTGTTCCCCCGTCACCAGGAAGTGGAAGAGTCCTGGAAGATCCTCGACCCGATCGAGGAGTACTGGGGCAGGCACGGCACGCCCGCGCAGTACCCCTCGGGCACCTGGGGTCCCGAGGAGGCGGACGAGATGCTCGCACGAGACGGACGGAGCTGGCGCAGGCCATGAAGATCGACCTGAGCGACACCACGGCAAGTAAGATCAACAAGGCGCTGGTGCAGGGTCGCCGCGCCATCGGCACTCCTGCCGTGGGCATGGTCCTGACGATGGTCATCGTCACGGACGAGGAGAACGCCTACGACTCGATCAAGGCGGCCGAGGAGGCCTCGCACGAGCACCCCTCGCGCACCCTGGTCGTCATCAAGCGACACGCCCGCTCCCCGCGCGACCGTACGAACTCGCACCTCGACGCCGAGGTCCGGGTGGGCGCCGACGCGGGCACCGGCGAGACGGTCGTGCTGCGGATGTACGGCGAGGTGTCCGACCACGCCGACTCCGTGGTGCTGCCGCTGCTGCTGCCGGACGCGCCGGTCGTGGTGTGGTGGCCGGTGGACTCCCCGGAGAACCCGTCGAAGGACGCGCTGGGCGCGCTCGCCCAGCGCCGGATCACCGACATGTACGCCGTCGAGCGCCCGCTGACCGCGCTGGCGGCCCGGGTCGCCTCGTACGCGCCCGGCGACACCGACCTCGCCTGGACCCGGCTGACGCCGTGGCGTTCGATGCTGGCCGCGGCCCTGGACCAGGCCCGGGTACCGATCACCTCGGGGACCGTCGAGAGCGAGGCGGAGAACCCGAGCGCCGAGCTGCTGGCCCGCTGGCTGGAGGCCCGCCTCGGCGTCACGGTCGAGCGGGTCGTGACCGCGGGCCCGGTCGTCACGGCCGTACGCCTCGGCACCGCGAACGGCGAGATCGTCATCGACCGTCCCGAGGGCCCGCTGGCCACGCTGTCCCTGCCGGGCCAGCCGTCCCGCACCCTCGCGCTGAAGGTCCGCACCACCTCCGAACTGATCGCCGAGGAGCTGCGGCGCCTCGACGCGGACGAGATGTACGCCATCGCCCTCGCTGGCGGCGGCACCAAGGAGACCGTTAGTCATGTCTGACTCACCCCGGCTCACCCGGCGACCCGAGTGGGTCGCCCTGGAGGACCATCGCGCCGACGCGCTGCTGCACCCGCAGCTGCGTGAGCTGTTCGCGGCGGACCCCGGGCGTGCGGAGCGCTACGTCGTGCGTGTGGGCGACCTGCGCATCGACTACTCGAAGAACCTGATCACCGACGAGACGCTCGCGCTCCTCCAGGAACTGGCCGCCGCCACCGGCGTGTTCGGGCTGCGCGACGCGATGTTCGGCGGCGAGCGGATCAACATCACCGAGGACCGCGCCGTACTGCACACCGCGCTGCGCGCCTCGCGGGACGCGGTGGTCGAGGTCGACGGCGAGAACGTCGTCCCCGAAGTCCACGCCGTCCTCGACAAGATGGCCGACTTCGCCGACCGGGTCCGCTCCGGCGCCTGGACCGGCCACACCGGCAAGCGCATCAAGAACGTCGTCAACATCGGCATCGGCGGCTCCGACCTGGGCCCGGCGATGGCCTACGAGGCGCTGCGCGCCTTCACCGACCGCTCGCTGACGCTGCGCTTCGTGTCGAACGTGGACGGCGCCGATCTCCACGAGGCCGTAAGGGACTTGGACCCGGCGGAGACCCTGTTCATCGTCGCCTCCAAGACGTTCACCACGATCGAGACGATCACCAACGCCACCTCCGCCCGGTCCTGGCTGCTGGCCGGTCTCGGCGGCGAGGACAAGGCGGTCGCCAAGCACTTCGTGGCACTGTCGACCAACGCCGGCAAGGTCACCGAGTTCGGTATCGACCCGGACAACATGTTCGAGTTCTGGGACTGGGTCGGCGGCCGCTACTCGTACGACTCCGCGATCGGCCTGTCGCTGATGATCGCCATCGGCCCGGACCGGTTCCGGGAGATGCTGGACGGGTTCCGGCTCGTCGACGAGCACTTCCGCACCGCGCCCGCCGAGGCCAACGCACCTTTGCTCCTTGGCCTGTTGGGCGTCTGGTACGGCAACTTCTTCGACGCCCAGTCGCATGCCGTGCTGCCGTACTCGCACTACCTGTCCAAGTTCACGGCCTACTTGCAGCAGCTGGACATGGAGTCCAACGGCAAGTCGGTGGACCGTGACGGACACGCCGTGGACTGGCAGACCGGCCCGGTGGTGTGGGGCACGCCCGGCACCAACGGGCAGCACGCCTACTACCAACTCATCCACCAGGGCACGAAGTTGATCCCGGCCGACTTCATCGGCTTCGCCAACCCGGTCGATGAGCTGAGCGAGGGACTCAAGGCCCAGCACGACCTGCTGATGGCCAACTTCTTCGCGCAGACCCAGGCGTTGGCCTTCGGGAAGACCCCGGACGAGGTGCGGGCGGAGGGTGTGGCCGAGGAACTGGTCCCACACAAGACCTTCAACGGCAACCACCCAACCACCACGATCCTGGCCCGTGAGCTGACCCCGTCGGTCCTCGGCCAGCTCATCGCCCTCTACGAGCACAAGGTGTTCGTCCAGGGCGCGATCTGGAACATCGACTCCTTCGACCAGTGGGGCGTCGAGCTCGGCAAGGTGCTGGCCAAGCGCGTCGAGCCCGCCCTGACCGAGGGCGCCGACGTCCCCGGCCTCGATCCCTCCACCGCCGCCCTCGTGGCCGCGTACCGCGAACTCAAGGAAGTGCACTGACATGCAGCTCGGACTCATCGGCCTCGGCAAGATGGGCGGCAACATGCGCGAGCGGATCCGTCGCGCGGGCCACACCGTCATCGGCTACGACCGCAACCCGGACGTCTCCGACGTCTCCAGCCTGACCGAGCTGGTCGGCAAGCTCGAAGGACCCCGCGTGGTCTGGGTGATGGTCCCGGCCGGCGCCCCGACCCAGTCGGTCGTCGACGAGCTCGGCGGCCTCCTCTCCCCCGGTGACACCGTGGTCGACGGCGGCAACTCCCGCTGGACGGACGACGAGAAGCATGCCGAGGAACTCGCGGCCAAGGGCATCGGCTTCGTCGACGCGGGCGTCTCCGGTGGCGTCTGGGGTCTGCAGAACGGCTACGCCCTCATGGTGGGCGGCGACGCCGAGCACATCGCGCGCGTCCAGCCGATCTTCGACGCGCTCAAGCCCGAGGGCGACTTCGGCTTCGTCCACGCGGGCAAGGTGGGCGCGGGCCACTTCTCGAAGATGGTCCACAACGGCATCGAGTACGCCATGATGCAGGCCTACGCCGAGGGCTGGGAGCTGCTGGAGAAGGTCGACTCCGTCACCGACGTACGCGAGGTCTTCCGCTCCTGGCAGGAGGGCACCGTCATCCGCTCCTGGCTGCTCGACCTGGCCGTCAACGCCCTGAACGACGACGAGCACCTGGACAAGCTGCGCGGCTTCGCGGAGGACTCCGGCGAGGGCCGGTGGACCGTCGAGGCGGCCATCGACAACGCCGTGCCGCTGCCCGCCATCACCGCCTCCCTCTTCGCGCGGTTCGCGTCCCGCCAGGACGACTCCCCGCAGATGAAGATGATCGCGGCGCTGCGCAACCAGTTCGGCGGCCACGCCGTCGAGTCGAAGTAGGCGGACCGTGGGGGATCTCCTACTGGTCCGCCACGGTGAGACGGAGTGGAGCGTGTCGGGCCAGCACACCAGCTGGACCGACCTGCCCCTCACCCAGCACGGCGAGGAACAGGCCAAGTCCCTCGCTCCGCTCCTCTCGGACCGGACCTTCGCATCCGTACTGACCAGCCCGCTCGGCCGCGCGATACGCACCGCCGACCTGGCCGGCCTGACCGGGGCCGTGACCGACCCCGACCTGCACGAGTGGGACTACGGCGCCTACGAGGGCGTCACCACCCGCGAGATACACCGCACGCGTCCCGACTGGTACCTGTGGACCGACGGGGTACCGCCCGGTCCCAACGGGCACCCGGGCGAGTCGCCCCGAGAGGCGGGCGAGCGCGCCGACCGCGTACTGGCCCGTATCGCCGGCCCGCTCGCCGAGGGCGACGTGGTCCTCGTGGCCCACGCCCACTTCCTCCGCGTCCTGACGGCACGTCGCCTCGGGCTCCCGCCCGCGGACGGGCGACTCTTCCAGCTCGCGACGGGCACGCTGAGCCGCCTGTCGCTGGAACACGGTCGCCCGGTGATCGCGGAGTGGAACACCCGGCCGTCATAGGGGGTGTTGACAGGTCCGGCGGCGCAGGTCAGAGTCGCCGCTGATGGAGATCGATGATCTGACGCCGGCCGAGGAGCGGGTGTGGCGGGCGTTCGCCACGGGTGAGTCCGTGGACTTCCGCGAGGCCGGAAACGCGGGTGAGGCGCCGGGCGAGGAGTGGGGGCCGGAGCGGACAGTGCGGGCTGCCGTACTGAGGGCGCTCCTGCTCAGCACTCCGCCCGAGGCGGGCGAGGTCCCCGCCCTCAGGCTCTCTGGCGCCCGCGTCACAGGGAGCCTGAACCTCGCCTACGCGGCGGTGGTCCACCCCCTTCATCTGCGGCACTGCCACTTCGACGAGTCCCCCGACCTCTACGGGTCCCAGCTGCGCCAGCTGAACCTGGAGGGCTCGGTGCTCCCGGCCGTCAACCTCGCCGGCACGCGTATCGACGGCACGCTGCGGATGACGGGCTGCCGGGTGCGCGGGCCGGTGAAGCTCGCCGGGTCGCACATTGGGGGCGCACTCTTCATGGACCGGGCTCGCATCACCGCACCCGATGCGCCCGGACCGGCACTCCAGCTCAACCAGTCCGCTCTCGGCGACGGCTTCGCGGCACCCGGGCTGCACGTGCACGGTGAGACGATGCTCGACGGTGCCACGGTGGGCGGGTCGGTCAACCTGGAGGGCGCCGAACTGACCAACCCCGGCGGCCGTGCCCTGTGCGCCCAGTCCCTCGAAGTGCGGGCCGACGTACGGGCGCGGCGGCTGCGCGCCCAGGGCGGCGTCGACCTGCGCGGCGCCCGCATCGCGGGCTGCCTCGACCTCATGCGGTCGCGGCTGTCGAACCCCGACGGCATCGCCCTGCGGGCGAGCAGCTGCACCATCGGCGAGCTGTGGCTGTTCCGCGCCGAGCCGATCGAGGGCATCCTGCATCTGCGCCGCTCACGGATCGACGTACTGGGCTGCGAACCGGACGTCGTGCCCGGCGAGGTCCTCCTGAACAACCTCAGCTACACGGTGCTCAACCCGCACGAGCCCGCCGAGCGCCGGCTGCCGATGCTGGAGCGAGACGGCGACGGCTATGTCCCGTACGCCTACGAGCAGTTGGCCGCCGCCTACCGTCATGTCGGCGACGAGGGCGCGGCCCGCCGGGTACAGCTCGCCAAGCAGCGCCGGCACCGGGCCACCCTGCCCTGGATCGGCCGGGTGTGGGGCCACCTCCAGGACACCACCGTCGGCTACGGCTTCCGCCCGCTGCGCGCCGCCACCTGGCTGGCGTCCCTGCTGGCGGTCGGCTGGGTCTCGTACACCCTGCACCACCCGCGCCCGCTCAAGGCCTCGGAGGCACCGGACTTCAATCCGTTCTTCTACACCCTCGACCTGCTCCTCCCCGTGATCTCCTTCGGTCAGGAGGGGGCGTTCGCACCCGAGGGCTGGTACCAGGTGTTGTCGTACGTCCTCATCCTGACCGGCTGGATCCTGGCCACCACCGTCATCGCGGGCGTGAGCAGGAGCGTCACCCGCCAATGAGCCCGGTCGCCGCATGCTGCGCGGCAAGCCGCACCGGCGCGTTCTGGGCGCCGTAGCCGCGATAGTCGCCGTCACGCTGGACCAGCTCGAAGAAGACGCGGCCCACGGTGTGCGTGTAGCAGTGCCGGAAGGCGCCGCCCGCGTCACGGTCGTAGAGGATGCCGAGCTCGCGGTAGGTCTCCAACTCGCCGTCGGCGAACTCGTACTTGGCCGCGAGGTCGTCGTAGTAGTTCGCGGGGATGGGGAGCAGCCGACCGCCCGCCGACCGGAAGCGGCGGGCCGCGGTGATCACGTCGTCCGTGGCCAGGGCGATGTGCTGAGCGCGGACGGAGTCCCCGGTCGGCGCCGCACCGACGGTGAGGGCGATACGGACGCTGCCGTCGGCGTTGGTGACGGCGCGGCTGCGGAGCAGGCCGTACGGGTCGGCCACGTCGACGCTCTCCTGTGCGTGGAGGCCCAGGACGCTGCGGTGGAAGAGGGTCGCCTCGTCGAAGTGGTGCCAGGGCTGGGTGAGGGCGATGTGGTCGACGCGGGAGACGGCCGTGCCGACCGGCTCGTGTGTCACGTCCTCGAAGTCGGCCCGCCAGTCGGGGAGTTCGGGCCGGTCCGTCGCACAGAAGAACAGCTCCGTGCCGTCGGGGGCGGCGACGGCTTCGAGGGGCGCGTCCTCGCGTGCCCGGCGGCGTGGCAGGACGGGTGCCAGCAGGGCCTCGGCGCGCTGGGCAGCGCCCTCCGGGTCGGGTGACTCCAGGCCGATGGCGGCGAGCCCGGTGCCGTCACGGCGGGCGGCCGGGCCGGTGTTGACCAGGACACGGGCCTCGCCCTGCTGCCACAGGTCGACGGGTTTGCTGCGGTGGCGGGCCGTGCGGGCGAAGCCCAGCGCCCCGAGCAGCGTGGTGACCGGCTCGGCGTCGGGCGTGACCAGTTCGGCGAAGGCGACACCCGTGGGGACGACGGGCGCCGGCGGCGTGGCCAGGCCGACGGCTTCCTGGAGGACCAGGAGGGAGCGGTGGGCGTCGACCGCCGTCGGGCCCGCCTCGGACTGGCGGAAGACGTCGTTGAAGACCTCCAGGGAGAGCGGACCGTCGTATCCGGCCCGGATCACGTGGTGGACCAGGCCGGCCACGTCGAAGCCACCCTGCCCGGGGAAGCAGCGATAGTGGCGGCTCCACTGGAGGACGTCCATGGCGAGCAGCGGGGCGTCTGCCAGCTGAAGAAAGAAGATCTTCTCGCCGGGGATGTCCTCGATGCCCTTGGGATCGGAACCCCGGGACAGGATGTGGAAGCTGTCCAGGCAGGTACCGAGCGCCGGGTGGCCGGCCTGCTCGACGATGTGCCAGGCGTGCTCGTACGTACTGACGTGCCGCCCCCAGGCGAGCGCCTCGTAGGCGACGCGGACCCCGAACTCCTGTGCCAGATCGGCCAGTCGGCTCAGCTGCTCGGCGGCAAGGGCGTCGTCGTCCTCGGCGAGCGGGGAGACGCTGGAGCAGACGAGGACGGTATCGACCCCGAGCCTCCGCATCAGCTCGAACTTGTGGCGCGCCCGGCGCAGATTGCGCGCGAACTCCTCCTCCGGCACCGCCTCGATGTCCCGCATCGGCTGATAGAGGTCGATACTCAGCCCGAGGTCGGCGCACCGGGTCCGGATCTCCTCCGGCGAACGGGGACTGGCGAGCAGATCGTTCTCAAAGATCTCGACCCCGTCGAACCCGGCCCGGGCAGCAGCCGTGAGCTTCTCGGTGAGGGACCCGCTGAGGGAGACGGTGGCGATGGATGTACGCATGGGCACGCTCCTTGGAATTGCCGAACTACAGCGCCCCGATAGGGGCGCGGGGAACTGCGCGACCAGCCACGAACGACCCGCAGCAATCAGACGGCGTTACCCGCCGAGCTCTCCACAACTCCGCCCATCTCCGCGATGTCCGCCAGCATTCGCACGCTGTCGGGCTCACGACCAGTGAAAAGACGGAACGCATCCACGGCCTGGAAGACAGCCATGCCCCCACCGTCGAGCGTGGCGCAGCCAACTTCGCGGGCGACGCGAAGCAGCTCGGTCTCCAACGGCCGGTAGACGACCTCGGCGACCCACAGCTCGGGACGGAGCAGTTCGGCGGGAAAGGGCAACCCGGGGTGCGCCGCCATGCCGGTCGGCGTGGCATGCACGACGCCGTCGGCGGTGTGGAGCAGCTGCGCCAGCTGATCCGGCGTGGCGGCCGCTGCCCGCCCCGCACCGAAGTACCGGTTCAGCGCCCCGGCAAGGGATGCGGCGCGGTCGGGCAACGCGTCCACGACAGTGACCCGCTCGGCGCCGAGAGTGAGCGTGGCATGCGCAACGGCCGCCCCCGCACCCCCGGCGCCCAGCTGAACGACCCGCTCCAACGGCGCATCGCCCAGCCCGCGCGCGAACGACGCGGCGAAGCCGGTGACGTCGGTGTTGTGGCCGACGGCCCGGCCGTCCTCGAAGACGACGGTATTGACCGCGCCGAGCGCCTCGGCCTGCGGGGCGAGCGCGTCGAGGTGCTCGATGACGAGCTGCTTGCAGGGGTGCGTGATGTTGAGCCCGTCGAAGCCCAGGTCGCGGGCGGCGCGCACGAGGTCGCCCACCGCCTCGGGCGGGACGCCGAGCGTGTCGATGTCGATGAGCCGATAGAGATAGCGCAGGCCCTGCCGGTCGGCCTCCCGCTCGTGCAGTGCGGGGCTGAGCGACGGTCCGATGCCGGAACCGATCAGTCCGACGAGATAGGTGTCCTTGCCCACGGCGGACCTCCAGAGCGGCATGCTTCGCGGCTTACTAATGTACGAACTAGTACGTTAGCTATATCAGCATCCGGAGCCCACGGGAAGACCCGGCCACCAAACCCGGATCCGGGCAAGAGCGCCTGCTCCTAGAATCGCGAGCACCAGCCAGGAAGACTCAACCGAAGACCCGCCTCCGCCCGAAGGAACCCGATGACCAGCGTCGAAGAACCGGCACGACCCAACGGGCGCCAGCGCGACGCCGTGCGCACCAAGGCCGAGATCCTCGACGTGGCCACCCACGAATTCGCCCGTGCCGGCTACGCGGGCGCCCGCGTCGACGAGATCGCCGCCCTCACCCGCACCACGAAGCGGATGATCTACTACTACTTCGGCGGCAAGGAGCAGCTCTTCACAGCGGTCCTGGAGCGGGCCTACACGGTGATCCGCGAGGCCGAGCAGGAAGTCGACGTCGAGCATCTGGACCCGGTCGCGGCCATCCGGCGCCTGGCGGAGCTGACCTTCGACCACCACGAGGCCCACCCCGACTTCATCCGGCTGGTCAGCATCGAGAACATCCACGAGGCCGAGCACATCGCCGCCTCCGAGAAGCTCGGGAAGCTCAGCTCCCCCGCCCTCGACGTAATCGGCCGCATCCTGGAGTCCGGCCAGAAGTCGGGCCTGTTCACGGCAGACGTGGACGCCGTCGACCTGCACGCGATGATCAGCAGCTTCTGCTTCTTCCGGGTCGCCAACCGGCACACCTTCGGCGCCCTGTTCGGCCGCGACCTGATCGACCCCGCGCGACGCGAGCACTACCGCAACATGCTGGGCGACATGGTGATCGCCTATCTGACGGCGCCCCGCTCGGCGGACTGAGCCCGACCGGCGCCACACAAAGATCCTTCGGCACGACCTCTTGACAGCGGGGAAACGTGAGCGCAACATCCGTAGCCATCCGCTACTAACTATCCAGTGGGTTAATTAGCCGGGTAGCACCCGGCACGGCCGTCCCGTCACCCCAGGGATCCGGCACTTCTCCCCGCCGCTCACTCCACTTACGTTGGAGTTCCCCCGAAGGAGCACGCCGTGTCCGTCCCCGCACCCCTCGACGCCCCACCCGGCGGTCAGCCGAAGAAAGCCGCCACCGCCGCGTGGATCGGCAGCGCCCTGGAGTACTACGACTTCTTCATCTACGGCAGCGCGGCCGCGCTCATCTTCCCCAAGGTCTTCTTCGACGAGTCCGACCCGGCCACCGCGACCCTCCTGTCGCTGGCGACCTTCGGTGTCGCGTACGCGGCCCGCCCGGTAGGCGCGCTCTTCCTCGGCCACTTCGGCGACCGCGTCGGCCGTAAGAAGATCATGGTCTTCACGCTGATCCTGATGGGCCTGGCGACGTTCCTCATCGGCTGTCTGCCCACCCGCGCCCAGGTCGGCGGCCTCGCGCCGGTGCTCCTGGTCCTGTGCCGCGTCCTGCAGGGCATCTCCGCCGCCGGCGAGCAGGCCAGCGCCAACTCCATGACCCTGGAACACGCGCCACCGAACCGGCGCGGCTTCTTCACCAGCTTCACCCTCAGCGGCACCCAGGGCGGCCAGCTCCTCGCCACCCTCGTCTTCATCCCGATCGCCGCGCTCCCCGAGGACCAACTGCTGTCCTGGGGCTGGCGGATCCCGTTCTGGATGAGCATCGCGGTCGCGGTCGTCGGCTACGTCATCCGCCGCAAGCTGCAGGAGACCCCGGCCTTCACCCAGCAGGCCGCCACCGAGGGCGTCGTGAAGCTGCCGCTGGTCGTGCTGCTGCGCGAGCACTGGTCGGACGTACTGCGGGTCGTCGCAGGTGCCCTCATCGCCTCGGTCAGCACGATCTTCACAGTGTGGGCGCTGGCCTACGCGACCAGCGACGCGGTCGGCATGAGCCGCTCCTCGATGCTGTGGGTGGGCGCGCTCGCCAACCTGGTCGCCCTCGCCGCGATCCCCCTGTGGGCCACGCTCTCCGACCGCATCGGCCGCCGCCCGGTGTACCTGATCGGCGCCGCCGGCAGCGCGGTGATGATGTTCCTGTACCTGTGGTCGATCTCGACAGGCAACTACCCGCTGGTGCTGCTCCTCGGCATCATCACCTTCGGCGTGGTCTACAGCGCCGCGAACGGCACCTGGCCCTCCTTCTACGGCGAGATGTTCTCGACCCGGGTCCGGCTGTCGGGCATGGCGATCGGCACCCAGATCGGCTTCGCCGTGGCCGGGTTCGCGGTCACCTTCGCCGCGCAGATCGCGGGTCCGGACGGCTCGGACTGGTCGTCGGTGGCCCTGTTCACCTCCGCCCTGTGCATCCCGCCGATCATCGCCGTCCTCACCGCCCGCGAGACCAGCAAGGTCCCGACGGAGCGGCTCGGCGAGCGGGCGTCCCAGGAGGCGGCCCGGCCGGAGACCGTGACGGCCTGACACCGGCCCGCCCCCTCAGCACCCCCGTACCCCGGATGCCGCGAAGGCTTCGGGGTACGGGGGTGCTCGCGTACGCCGGTCAGGTGGTCCGGTCGACCTCCGGCGCCTTGTCCTGGCTCGGTTCGGCGCCGCCTGCCGACCGGGCTCCATCCGCCAGATCCAGGCTCGTACGCAGCGTGACCGGCTTCAGGAGCGCCGCCGCGACCACGGCGACGACGGCGACCCCGGCCGAGATGAGGAAGATGTGTCCGGTCGCGTCGCCGTAGGCCGCGCGGACGATCTCCTGCCCCGCCGGGCTCTGTGTGCCGCCGGTGGTGGGAAGGCCCGCGGAGGCGAGGTCCTGGCTGATCCGGTCGGCGATCTCGCGGGCCGAGATCGCGCCGAGGACGGAGACGCCGATCGTGCCGCCCAGCGAGCGGAAGAAGGAGACCGTGGAACTGGCCGCGCCGATGTCCTTGAGGGCGACGGTGTTCTGTACGACCAGGACGAGGTTCTGCATCGTCATACCGACGCCGAAGCCGACGAGCAGCATCGCCCCGCTCATGAAGACCAGCGAGGTGTCGCCGTCGACGAGGCCGAGCCCGCCGAACCCGGCCGCGAGCAGCAGCGTACCGGCGAGGATGAACGGCTTGATCCGCCCCGTCCTGCTGATCAGCCGGCCGGCGACGATGGAGGAGATGAGGATGCCGCTCATCATCGGAATCGTCAGCAGGCCCGCCTCGGTGGGCGTGTAGCCCCGGCTGACCTGGAAGTACTGGCTGAGGAAGACCGCGCTGCCGAACATGGCCGTGCCGACGGCGAGACTTCCGACGATCGCGAGAGCGGTGGTGCGCTGCTTGACGATGGCGAGTGGTACGACGGGTTCGGCGGCCCGCGTCTCCACCCACAGGGCGGCCGCGAGCAGGACCAGCGCCCCGGCGACCATGACGGCGGTCTGCCAGGAGGCCCAGGCGAACGAGGTGTCGACGAACGATATCCAGATGAGCAGCAGGCTCACCCCCGCCGCGATCAGGGTGGCGCCCGCGTAGTCGATCTTCACGTCGTCGCGGCGGACGAAGGGCAGCCGCAGGGTCCGCTGGAGAAGCAGGAGCGCGGCGGCTGCGATCGGGATACCCAGGAAGAAGCACCATCGCCAGCCCAGCCACGAGGTGTCGACGATGAGCCCGCCGAGCAGCGGGCCTCCGATGGTCGACGTGGCGGTGACGCTGCTGAGGTAACCGCTGTACCGGCCGCGGTCCCGGGGCGCGATCATCGCCGCGAGCGCGATCTGCACGAGGGCCTGTACGCCTCCCACGCCGATGCCCTGCACGGCCCGCGCGGCGATCAACTCCCCTCCGGTCCGGCTCAGTCCGGCGGCCAGCGAGCCGAGGACGAAGACGGCGACGGCGGCCTGCACCAGGGTCTTCTTGCTGAACAGGTCGGCCAGCTTGCCCCAGATCGGGGTGGTGGCGGTCGCGCTGAGCAGGGTCGCGGTGACGACCCACGTGTACTGCGTCTGCGAGCCGTGGAGCGAACCGATGATCTTCGGCAGCGCGGTCGAGACCACGGTGCTGCTGAGCGTCGCGACGAAGAGTGCGAGGAGCAGGCCGCTGAGCGCCTTGAGCACTTGTCGATGGTCGGCGGACTCCGGGTCCGCGGGGCGGGACTCGTTGACGGCGGTCGAACTCATGAGGCGGGCTCCATGCGACGGACATTCGGTTTACACAATGTACGGTGACTTTACTCGATGTAAAGTCATCCCGGGTGAGGGATAGTGGGGACCGTGAGTTCCGAACCGCGTGTGAGCCTGCGTGAAGAGCAGAAGAGCCTGACCCGTCATCGACTGCTCGACGCGGCGGTCACCGTGTGCACGGAGAAGTCCGTCGTCGACGTGACGATGGAGGACATCGCGAAGGCGGCCGGGGTCACCCGGGTGACCGTGTACGCGCACTTCGCGGGCAAGGCCGAGATCCTCCAGGCCCTCGTGGACCGGGTCTACGGCGCCATGGGCGAGGTGTTCGCCGAACTGGCGGCGCTGCCACGCTGGACGCGCCCGGGAATCCGCGACTGGCTAGAAGACGCCACAGCGAGCTACCGGAAGATCACACCCACACTCCGCGTGGTGCGCCAGGCGTCCTACGGCGCGGTCCGCGACACCTCGAAGTCGAAGGAACGCTACGTCGGCGCCCACGAACGCTACGCGGCCCTGCTGACCGGAGACCCCGAGCGCTGGCGGAACATCCCCCCGGCGCAGGCCGGCCAACGGGCCCTGATGGCGGTACTGCAGACCGAGTCGTTCCTCTCGGCCTGGGTCGTGGTGGGCCTGCCGCTGGAGACCGAGGACCCGCTCGATCTCCTCACGGACACCCTGTGCCACGTACTCGGCCCGGCCCTGGAGAACGACGCGCGGCGGCCGTAGGGCGTAGAAAACTAACGCTTGGGAATGCCGTACACCCGCTCCACACGCAGCCGCAGCACGAGCCGGCCGTCGCGGACCATCGCGGCCCGGTAGTCGTTCCAGTCGGGGTGTTCGCCCTGCACGTCGCGGTAGAGGCGGATGAGCTCCTCGACCGTGTCGTCGTGCGGGTCCCGCGCGACCGGCGTGAGGTCCGCCGTGCCCTCGGCGACCGTGTAGGACCACCGGTCGGGGCTGGTCACGTGGTACGACGCCCGGGGATCGCGGCGCAGGTTGCGGGTCTTGGCGCGATCGTCCGTGATCGAGACCCGGATGATCCGCTCGTCCGGATAGTAGGCGTGACTGACGTTCGACAGCTGGGGCCGGCCGTCGCGCTTGAGGGTGACCAGCACCCCGCCGTGGCCCGCGGAGAGCAACGCGAGCAGTGCGTCCTGGGTTTCGTGGTCCTGAGTCATGTCTCGATCAACGGGCAACGCCCGTCGGCACATTCCCGGGTAGACACTGTCTACGCCCGAATGGTAGACAGTGTCTATGGATGAATCCGAGACGGGACTGCGGGCCCGGCTGGTCGACGTCGGCGTGGATCTGGTCGCCCGGGAGGGTGCGCAGGCGCTGACGCTGCGGGAGATCGCCCGGCGGGCCGGCGTCTCGCACGGGGCGCCGCGGCGCTACTTCCCCACGCATCTGGAGTTGCTGTCGGCCATCGCGCGACGCGGTTTCGGCGAGTTGGCGGACCGGGCGGCGGTCGCCGTCGGGGACGGCAGCGCAAGCCCTCGCGCCCAGCTCACGGAGTTGGGCCGCGTCTACCTGGAGTTCGCGCTCGGCAACCGCGGCATGTACGAGTTGATGTTCCGTCACGATCTGCTGGAGAGCGGCCACTTGGGCCTGCGGGAGACCAGCCTCCCCCTCTTCGGTGTGCTCGTGGACCTGGTCGGCCGGGTCCGTCCCGGCGCGGACGCCCGGGTCGTCGCGGGTGTCCTGTGGGCGAACCTGCACGGCATCGCCCAGCTGTGGGGCTGGGGCAGTCTCCAACTCGCCACGGACACAGACGACTTCGTACCCCTGCTGCGGGCCGCTCTGGACGCGCACCTCGGGCCGGAGTCCGCGTGAGCGCGCGCCGTGGTGTGACACTGGTGAGCAGTGTGACCGGGGCCGTGATCGTCGCCCTGGACGGTACGGTCCTCACCGTCGCGCAGCCGACCCTGCAGCGCGATCTGAACGCGTCGTTCGCGTCTGTGCAGTGGACCAGTACCGGGTATCTCATCGCGGTGGCCGGGCTGTTGGTGTTCGCGGGACGGCTCGGTGACCGGTACGGGCATCAGCGGATGTTCGCCGTCGGGATGCTCGGCTTCGGGGCGGTGTCGGCGGGGATCGGCCTCGCGCCCGGCATCGGATGGGTGATCGGACTGCGCGTCGCGCAGGGGGTGTTCGGCGCGCTGCTCCAGCCGGCCACGCTCGGGATGCTGCGTGCCGCGTACCGGCCGGACCGGCTGCGGGTGCCCATCGCGGTGCGGACGAGCGCGATCGGGCTGGCGGCCGCGGCGGGGCCGTTGGCGGGCGGGGCGCTGGTGACCGGACTGGGCTGGCGGGCCGTCTTCTTCCTCAACGTCGTGCCCGCGGTCGCCTTCGGCGGCCTCGCCCTCGTCATCCCGAGCCCGAAGCGTTCGTACGCCCGCTCCCCCGGTCTGGACCTGCCCGGTGCCCTTCTCCTCGCGGCCACGCTCGCGTGCCTGGTGCACGCCCTCGTCGGGTTGCCCGAGGCCGGCTGGACGGCGGCGAGTGGACTCGGGCTCGTGATCGCAGCCGTCGGCGGCTGGGCCTTCGTGCGCCATGAAAGCCGTACCGCGCACCCCTTGGTGCCCCCGGGCTCGGTCGATCCGGCGCTCGGTGTCCTGGTGGCGGCCTCGGCCTCCCTCTTCGGCACCTTGTTCGTGAGCACGTACGTCCTTCAGGGCGCTCTGGGCCTCGACCCGTTCCAAAGCGCCCTGCGGAGCCTGCCGTTGGCCGTGCTGATGGTGCTCTCCGCTCCCGTGTGCGCGGTGTTGCTGCGCCGCGTCGGCGCCCGGCGTACGACGGTGGCGGCGATGGCGGTCCTCGCCGCCGGGATCCTGGTGCTCGCCGGGGCATCCGGCACGGTCGCGCTGTGCGGCGGGTTCGCGTTGCTGGGGGCCGGGTTCGGCACGGTGATGGTGGCGGCGACGCATGTCGTCGTGCGGCGGGCCGCCGTGGAGTCGGCCGGGGTGGCGGGCGGGTTGCAGCAGACGGCGATGAATGTCGGTCCGACGCTGGGAGTTGCCGCCGCGACCACGCTGATGGGCCTAGGGTCGTCCGGGTTGCCGCTGGTCGTGCTGGCGGGTGTGGCGGCGGCCGGTGCGGGGGCCGCTCTGGCGCTGCCCGGGCTGTCCGATTCGGCAACCTCCCGACCCCCGGACGAAACGAATGTGAACCACCGCCACGAGACGATCGCCTCATCGCGTTCATAACGGGAACCGTTCACGCATTCCTACGCGACCATGAAGGTCTGAAGTCGTTCCGGCGGCGTATGCCGGACGCGCACTTCGATGAACGCGACCTGAGGAGAGCGATGGCAGAGCTGCGACAAGAAGTCGACCCGGGTGAGGTCGGGCTGGATGCCAAGGCGTTGGACCGCCTGGACCAGTACTTCGCCCACTATGTCGACGAAGGGCGACTGCCGGGTTATCTCGTGGCCGTCGCCCGCGGCGGACACGTCGCGCACCTCACGACGCACGGCTACCGCGATGTCGCCGCCGGGCTCCCCGTCGAGTCCGACACCCTGTGGCGCATCTACTCGATGACCAAGCCCGTCACCGCGGTCCTCGCCCTGATGCTGATGGAGGAGGGCCTGCTGTCGCTGGACGACCCGGTCGCCCGCCATATCCCGGCCTTCGCCGACGCGCAGGTATACGAAAGCGGTTCCGGCGCCGGCCTCAAGACGCGGCCGTCCGGGCCGATCCTGATCCGGCACCTGCTGACCCACACGGCCGGTCTGACCTTCGCCTTCTACCACTGTCACCCCGTCGACGCCCTGTACCGCGAGGCCAACCTGGAGTCGTCGGTGGTGCCCGGCTCGGACCTGGCCGAGACGATCGACGTGTACGCGAGTCTGCCGCTCCAGTTCGAGCCGGGGACGCAGTGGAACTACTCGGTCGCCTCCAATGTCCTCGGGCGGGTCATCGAGGTCGTCTCCGGCAGACCGCTGGACGAGCTCTTCGCGGAGCGGATCTTCGGCCCGCTCGGGATGGCGGACGCCGGTTTCCAGGTCACGGACGCGCAGGCCAAGCGGCTGTCCGAGCTGTACGGCGAGACGGACGGCGGCGGCATCGAGCCGATCGCCGGCCTGCCCCTGTACGGCCGCCCGCGTTTCCTGTCCGGCAGCGGCGGCATGGTGGCCGGGGCCCATGACATCCACCGCTTCATGGAGTTGCTGCGGCGGCGCGGTGAACTCGACGGTGTCCGCCTGCTCGCCCCCGAGACCGTGGACCTGATGACCAGCAACCACCTGCCCGGCGGCGCCGACCTGCGCTCCTTCGGCAGTCCGTCGCACGACGAGCCCAAGAACGAGGGCGTGGGCTTCGGTTTCAGCGTCTCCGTGGTGATCGACCCGGAGCGCACCCTGGCCCCTTCCGGCCTCGGCACCTACGGCTGGACCGGGGCGGCGACCACGACGTTCTGGGTCGACCCGAGCCGCGACCTGACCGTGCAGTTCATGACGCAGGTCCGTCCGAAGACCTCGCACACCATGTTCCCGGACCTGAAGGCGCTGGTGCACGAGGCCGTCACGGACTGAACCCCGCCGGTCAGCTGTCGACCCGCAGTGTGAACCCGATCCCCTCCCGCGCGAGTTCGCCGAGCCACCGCTTCGACCGGGCCGCCGTCTCGGCGGCACGGCTGAGGCCGGGAGGCAGGGAGCCGTCCAAGATGTGGCGGACTCCGAGAGCGAGGGGACGGGAGACACAGCGGGCCATCGCGCTCTCCTCCTCGTCGCCGACCATGTCGAGGAGGTAACTGCCCGACCACGTCTGCCCGGGGCCGCCGGTCACATCGAGCGACACGGCGAGGACGACACGGTCACGGTCGGTGTCCGTCGTCGGATAGGTGGCCGCCAACTCCTGTGCCAGGGCGGCGATCCGGGTGTCGTCCCCGGCCTTGAGCTCCTCGAAGACGGCGTCCCAGGCGTCCAGCCAGCCCTCCAGGCGCAGGGTGCCACGGACGAAGGTCCGCGCCTTCCAGGCGGACGGCAGGTCGTATTGCTCGACGAACGGCACGCTGTCGCGGTTCGGGTAGGCCTCGAAGATCTCACCGTCCACGAGATGCGTCCGGGTCACCTCCCAGGGACGGACAGCCGTGGTCTCCGCCCCGTTCTCCAGGTAACGGGCGGGCGAGCGCAGCGCGTTGAGCACTCCGGCGGGCGCCCAGCTGAAGCGGTACCGGAAGTCGTTCGGGACCGCGGGGACACCGCCGCAGTACGAGGTGAGGCTGTAGGAGGCCGCCGTCTCGGCGCCGATCGCCTCCCGGGCCCGCTCGACGAGGCTGTGCGCGAAGAGGTGGTCGATGCCCGGGTCGAGCCCGGCCTCGGTGAGGACGACGACCCCCGCCGCGGTGGCCGCGGGCACCTGTTCGAGGACCGCGTCCGATACATAGCTGGAGCAGGCGAAATGGGCCCGCTTCTCGACGCAGAGCGCCAGCAGCAGGGCGTGTTCGGAGGCGGGCAGCATCGATACGACGATGTCGCCGGGCGCCAGTTCGGCGCCGAGCGCGGGGAGCGTGAACGCGCGGGGCTCGGCGCGTCCGGCGAGGCCCCGCTGATCGAGGACCTCGGCCGCGCGTTCCTCGGTGCGGTGCCACAGCCGCACATGATCGGCGCTGTCGCACAGCACGGCCAGACCGCTGCCCGTGGACAGGCCCGCGCCGATCCAGTGGACGGTGCCGCTCGCGGGAACCCGGTAGGGATCCAGATCAGACATTGCGGAACTCCCCCTCTGTGATGCCGAGTTCACGGCATGCCTGATGGAACCGGTCCAGACAGCGTCCCCACGGCCCGCCGGTGGCGAAGTCGAGGAGCTGGGGCACCAGGGCGGCCGAGAAGTCGGTGCTGGACTCCTTCGGCAGGAGGGAGGGCAGGTTGTCGATGGCGATGAGGTCCAGCGGGGGCTCCTTGCGCAGGCGGCGTACCGGGTCCGTCCACTCGGTGGTGCGGTCGTAGACGGGGAGGACGTTGAGGGGTGAGCCGACGTCGCAGGTGACGTCGCTGAGGGTGCGCAGGCGCCGGGCGGGGTCGTCCAGGTCCTCGTCCCTGACGAAGGGCGGGATCGGGCTGGTCGCGAGGACCGCGTTCACCATCACGTCGTGCTCCAGCAGGGCGCGGCGGTCCAGGTCGCGGGTCTCGGCGAGGTCCCAGCACGTGGGCTCGACGCCTGCCGTGGCGAACGCGACGCGCGCACCCCGTCCGCTGCGGCCCAGGGCGCCGATCACCAGGGCGGTGAACTCCTCGTCCCCGTCCGCCGGTTGGAGCCTCTCGTCCAGCTCCTCCTTGGTCGTGGGCTTCAGCGGCGCCACCAGCCTGCCCCGGTGCTGGAGCACGGCGAGGGCGGCGCCCAGATAGCCGGCCCAGAAGCCGAAGGCGGCGAGACGGCGTCCGTCGTCGTCGACCAGGTACTCCAGGTCGAGGAGGGCTCCTCCTCCGGCGGTGAAGCGGCGCAGCAGGTCGCTCGCTCCGGGCTGGCTCTTGTAGGCGTGCCCGAAGTAGATGTGCCGGTGCGCCAGCGCACTCGGTTCGTCGGGGAGTTCCTTGAGGCCGAGGATCACGGCGTCGTCCGGCGCCGACACCCAGGAGCCCGCAGCTGCGACGCGGCAGCCGACCGCCTCGTACTCCTCGATCGGGAAGATCCGCTGCGGGGACTCCTCGACGGTCAGGGTCACCCCGCCCTCGACGAGTCGGCGGGCGTCGGCGGGGACGATCGGCGTGCGCCGCTCGGTGGTGCGGAACTCGTGGCGCAGCCACAGGTGGAGCTCGGTCATACGCGGTTGGCCTCCGGGCGGGGCGCGTCGGCCGCGAAACGGCCGGCGTTCAAGGGGCTGACGTCCACGAAGGGTACGCGGCCCAGGTACAGGTCGCGGACGACCTCGCCGACGGCGGGTCCCTGGAGGAAGCCGTGGCCGGAGAAGCCGGTGGCGTAGAGGAAGCGGGAGGGGTAAGTCGCCTCGCCGATCAGGGCGTTGTGGTCCGGGGTGAGCTCGTAGAGGCCGGCCCAGCCGCCGGTGCGGCGCAGGTCGAGGAGGGCGGGGGCGCGGTGTGCCATGGCTTGGGTGAGGCGGGGGATCCAGCGGTCGTGGGTGTCGGCGGCGAAGCCGGGGCGTTCGTCGGGGTCGGACATGCCGACGAGGAGACCGGGGCCCTCGGAGTGGAAGTAGAGGCTGGTGGTGAAGTCGATGGTCATGGGGAGCGCGGGCGGCAGTCCGGGCACGCCTTCCGTGACCGCGATCTGGCGGCGCAGCGGCTGCACCGGCAGGTCGATGCCGGCCATCGCGCCGACCCCGCGCGACCAGGCGCCGGCCGCGCAGATCACCGTGCGGGTCTCGATTCGGCCCAGGGTGGTCAGCACCGCCGTGATGGTGTCGCCGTGCGTTTCGATGCCGGTGACCTCGGAGTGCCTCAGGATCTGCGCGCCGTGGCTGCGGGCGGCGGCCGCGTAGCCGTGGACGACGGCCTCCGGGGTGCAGTGGCCGTCGTCCGGCGAGTAGGCGGCGGCGAGCAGGCCCTCGGTGCTGATCAGCGGGGAGAGGCGTTGGGCCTCCGCCGGGTCGATCATGCGGCTGGGCACACCGAGGGCGTTCTGTAAGCGGACGCTCGCCTCGAACCCGGCGACCTCCTCGGGCGTCGAGAGAAGGAAGAGGTAGCCCGTCCGGTGCAGTCCGATGTCGTACCCGATCTCCTCGCCGAAGCGGCCGAACGCCTCCAGGCTGCGGGCGCCGAGCTGGATGTTGAGCTCGTCGGAGAACTGCGCGCGCACCCCGCCCGCGGCTCTGGAGGTGGAGCCGGCGGCGAGTTCGTCCCGCTCGACCAGCATGACGTCGCGTACGCCGGCCCGGGCCAGGTGGTAGGCGATGCTGACGCCCATGACCCCGCCGCCGATGACGACGACCTCAGCCTGACGATTCACGGGCGTTCCTCCTTGGCCGCGTCGATCACGGCCCAGGCCGCGGCCGCGTCCTGGATGCCGAGGCCGACGCTGTTGTAGTAGACGATGTCCTCGGGCGCGGTCCGGGCGGTGCGCCGCCCGGTGAGCACCGCGCCGAGCGGGATCAGTTCCTCCGGGGTGAGCAGCCCGTCCCGCAGGGCGTGGACGATCGGGCCGGCGTGCCCCGCCGCGGTCTCCGGGTCGTCGACGACGACGGCGGCGGCACGCCGTATGACTTCGGTGTCGACCTCGCGGCGCGTCGGCTCGAACGAGCCCACGCTGACCACCGTGCACCCGGGCGCGAGCCACTCGCCATGTACGACGGGGGTGGCGCTGAGCGTGCAGGCGGCGACCATGGTGGCTCCGGTCACGGCCTCCTCGGCGGTGCCGACCGGCTCGACGGTGATGCCCAGTTCGGCCGCCAGGGACTCGGCGGCGCGGACGCGGTTCTCCGGGGTCGGACTCCACAGCCGTACGGACTTCAGGTCCCGCACCCGGGTGATCGACCGCGCGTGGGCGAGGGCCTGGGTGCCCGAGCCGAGGAGCGTGAGATCCGCGCTGTCGGGGAGCGCCAGGGCGTCGAGGGCGACCGCGCTGGCGGCGGCCGTGCGCAGGGTCGTCACCGCGGTGCCGTCCATGACGGCGACGAGGCGTCCCGTGACCGGGTCGAGGGCGCTGATCACGGCGTGGATGGTCGGCAGACCGGCCGCCGCGTTGCCCGGGTTGACGCTGCCGAACTTCGCGACGGCCCCGGTGTCGGCGGACAACCGGGAGACGTAGGCGAAGACGACGCTGTCGTCGAAGCGGCTCGGATGCATGATCTTCCCCGGCAGGTCGGCGTTGTGGGCGCCGAGCGCGAGAAAGGCCGCGCGCTGGGACGCGATGGCCGCGTCGGTGCCGAGCAGGTCTGCCACCTGGTCGCCGGAGAGGAAGAGGACGTCGTCGTTCATTCCCTCTTCCTATCCGAACCGCACGGCCGGGAATCAGGACCAGTGGGCCACCGCGTCCAAATGGGGCAGATTGTGATCGAGGCGCTCCCGCTTGGTCCGCAGATAGGTGATGTTGTTCTCGCAGGGCGGGATCAACAGCGGCACCTGCTCGGCGACTTCGATCCCGTGGCGGAGCAACGCCTCGACCTTGCGCGGGTTGTTGGACAGCAGGCGCACGGAGTTCACTCCGAGGTCGTGCAGGATCTCGGCGGCGACACCGTAGTCGCGGGCGTCGACGGGCAGGCCGAGGGCGAGGTTCGCCTCGACGGTGTCCAGGCCCTCCGCCTGGAGCGCCATCGCGCGCAGCTTGCCGAGCAGGCCTATGCCGCGGCCCTCATGCCCTCTCAAGTAGACGACGATGCCCCGGCCTTCGGCGACGACGGCACGCAGCGCGGAGGCGAGCTGGTCGCCGCACTCGCAGTGCTGGGAGCCGAAGGCGTCACCGGTGAGGCACTCCGAATGGAGCCGGGTGAGCACCTCCTCCGTGCCGATGTCACCGTAGACCAGGGCCACTTGCTCGTCACCGCGATCGTGATCCAGGTAGCCGACCGCGCGGAATTCCCCGTAGACGGTGGGCAAAGGGGCATTCACGACGCGTTCGACGCCCGAGCGCTGTGGTGACTTCTTCTTGCCGAGTACGCCAATGTTTTCTGTCATGATCTGGTTCCTAAGCAGAGACGAAAGGCCGTGAAAAAGATGAATGGTGCGGGAACGCTGCTGCCGACGGACACTACGGAAGACGTACGGACGCGAGGGGCAGGTGTCTCAAGGGAGGTCGCCGTCCTTCCCGTCGGGAGCTTCGAACAGCACGGCCCGTTCCTTCCGCTGGCGACCGACACGCTGGTCGCCTGTGCCATTGCCCGGGAGATCGCCGCCACGCACCCGGTGCACCTCCTCCCTCCCGTGACGATCTCCTGCTCGCACGAGCACTCCGCCTGGCCGGGGACCGTCAGCATCTCCGCCGTGACCCTGCACGCGGTGGTGCGGGACATAGCCTCCTCGCTCCGCCGCTCGGGCGTCGACACCCTGGTGCTGGTCAACGGACACGGCGGAAACTACGTACTGGGCAACGTCGTTCAGGAATCCTCCGCCCGCGGCGAGCACATGGCGCTCTTCCCGGCCGCGGAGGACTGGGAGACGGCACTGGAACAGGCCGGGGTGGAAACCTCGTTGCTCACCGACATGCACGCGGGGGAAATAGAGACCTCCATCCTGCTGCACAGGCACCCGGAATTGCTCCGCCCCGGTTACGAGACCTCCGATTTCGTCGCGGACGACCGTCGTCATCTGCTCACCCTCGGCATGTCCGCCTATACCGAGTCGGGCGTCATCGGCCGCCCGTCCCTGGCAACGGCGGAAAAGGGGAAGGAACTGCTGGCGAGCCTCGCCGATTCCTTCGGCGCGTATTTCTCGCTGCTCACCGAAAGGGGCGCCGAGGACAAGCGGTGACCGTCGGGCGCGTGGCCGGTTTCCGGCTCCACCACGTCCGGTACGACCGTCTCGGCGCCGGAGCCGGCCCGCAGCCCCGTGTACCAGCGGACGACCAGGACGACGACGCCCGGCAGGGCGGCCACGAAGCTGAGCACCCCGTACACAACGGCGACGGCCAGGCCGCTGCTCGCACCTAGTCCGGACGCGCCGAACGCCCAGGCGGTGACGCCCTCCCGCGGTCCGAAGCCGCCGATGTTCAGCGGCAGACCCATGGCGAGCAGCGCGAGCACGGCCAGCGGCAGCAGGGCCAACGCGGAGGCGGCCGATCCGGCGACCCGGGCCGCGACGACGAACATCGCGATGTGGCCCGCCAGGACGACGAAGGACGAGAGCGCGACCCCGGGCAGGTTCCGGCGGGAGAGCAGTCCCTCGCGCGCCTCGGCCAGGGTCCCGCGCAGGACGCGCCCGCGGCGGGACGCGGCCGGGGTCCGGTTCATGCGCAGCGCCACGACCACGGCGAACGCGCCCACCGCGGCGAAGAGGACCAGCGGGGCGAACTGGCGGGCGTCCGCCATGACCGGGGACGGCACCGTCAGCAGGACCGTTACTCCTGCCACTGCCAGCACGGCCTGTCCCGCGGTCCGCTCCAGGACGACGGCGCGGACGCCGCGGCCCAGGTCGCCGGCGCTCTGTCCGTGCCGGACCGCACGGTGCACGTCGCCGACGATGCCGCCGGGGAGGGCGGCGTTCAGGAACAGTGCGCGGTAGTAGTCGGCCACGGCGGGGGCCAGGGGGAGGCGGATCCGCAGGGCGCGGGCCACCAGGGACCAGCGCCAGGCGCTGAACACGGTGGTGACCAGGCCGATGGCCAGCGCCAGGAGAAGGGTCGGTACGTCGATTCGGCGCAGGCCGTCCAGGAAGACGCCTGTGCCGAGGCGCCACAGCAGTACGGCGAGGATCACGATGCCGGCGATGGTGCCCAAGTGTGTGCGGAGGGCGCTTCGCGAGCGGGGCTTGGGCTGGGTGGTTGCCTCGGTCTCGGGGCGGGGCTTCGTTACGATCACGCCGATGCGGTCCTTGGAGACTGCTACGCCTGTCAAGGGACCGGGTGGACGGGTCAGTTGCAGGCTGCGGGTTGTGGGGGGCTTGTCGCGCAGTTCCCCGCGCCCCTTGAGGGGCGCCATACTTGACCGGAGATCAACGGTTCCGATCAGCTTTACTGTTCCCGTGCTCATGACGCACCGCCCGTTGGCCTCGGGAGTGCCAGCAGGTCGCTGTGGTGGACCACCGCGCGCAACTCACCCGCCGCGCAAGCCGCCAGGCGCTCCTCCAGGTAGCGGTCGGCCCGCGGCTTCAGGTCCGGGCGCTCTTCTACGGCCGCGCTCACCCACCCTCGTAGCCACTGGGCCGTCAGGTCGGACTCGGCGGGGCCCAGGTGCCAGGCGCTCGGGTTCATTCGTACCGTCGCGCCTCGGTCGGCGAAGGCCTCGCAGGCTGCCGTGAGGGCGTCCGGGCCCAGCAGGCCTGAGCGACGCTGGTGGGCGTTGAACGCCTCGGTGATCTCGGCGTCCAGGGGGTCGGCCGGGGTCAGCTCGACTCGGCCTACCACCGAGAGGGTGAGGAGGGCCGGGCAGCCCGCGCCTACGCAGGCGGCGGCGAGCGCGTCGACTTCCTCGCGGGTGAGGACGTCGAGGAGTGCGGAGGCCGTCACCAGGGATGCGCCCTTGAGGGCGTCCGGGGTCAGGCGGGCGACGTCGCCGCGCCGGGTCTCGACCGAGACGCGGCTGCCGTCGGCCGCGGAGCGCGGGGAGGCGACGGCGGCGAAGTGCAGGAGGTAGGGGTCGCGGTCGTGCAGGACCCAGTGCTGGGCGCCGTCGAGGCGGGGGGCCAGCCAGCGGCCCATCGAGCCGGTGCCGCAGCCCAGGTCGTGCACGACGATCCCGCCCGCCTTGCCCGGCAGGTTGGCGAGCCGGATGCGCAGCGGGTCGAGCAGGTCGTTGGAGCGCGCGGCGGCGTCGACGCTCTCGCGCAACTCCAGCCACTCGGGCGCGTAACGGGGCGGGTCGTCGGGCCCGGCGTCCCGCAGCCGTACGGTGGCCCGCTCGCCGGGGCGGGTCGCGGGGCCGGCGCCGGGGATCACGGAGTCCGTCGCGGCGGAGTGGTCCCTCGGTCCGGGCTGTGCGGGGATTCCCCGGCTCATTCGGCCTGCTCCCGCCCGCGTTGTCGCCGTCTTCCTCATGCCGCCCTCCGGGGTTCGTTGGGAAGCCGGCCGAGTACACCGGCCAGGCTCTTTGCTGTGGTCGCCCAGCCGTCCAGTGCGGCTCGGCGACTGCGGGCAGCCGCCTTGAGGCGACGCCGGACGTCCGCCTCGCCGAACCAGCCGCGCAGTTCGGCGGCGAGTGCGGCGGGGTTCTCCGGGGGGACGAGGATGCCGGGCACGCCGCCGTCGGGGGCGCGTCCGACCGCTTCCGGGAGGCCACCGACGTCGGTGGCCATGACGGGGATACCGCGCGCCAGGGCCTCCGTGACCGCCATGCCGTATGTCTCGGCGTAGGAGGTGAGGACCATGAGGTCGGCGGCGGCGTAGCTGGCGTCGAGTTCGGCGCCGGCCTGGGGTCCCACGAGGTGCAGGCGGTCGCCGAGGCCGTACTTGTGGATCAGGGACCGCAGATGGGCCACGTACTCCGGGTCCTGGACGAGGCCGCCGACGCAGACGCAGCTCCACGGCAGGTCGGTCACCGCGGCCAGCGCCTCGATCAGGCGGTGCTGCCCCTTGCGGGGGGTCACGGCGGCGACGCAGAGAAGACGGGAGAGGCCGTCCGTGCCGGGGGCGAGGGGCGCGATGTCGGCACCGGGGGCGGCGATGTGCACCTTGTCGGGGGCGAGCCCGTGGTGGGAGACGAGCCGGCGGACCGCCCACTCGCTGGTGGCGACGACCGCCGACACGGCCCGCAGGACCGTACGTTCCCTGGCGTCCAGCTCCGCGGCGACGGCGGGCGCGAGGCCCGTCTCGTCGCCGAGCGGAAGGTGGACGAGGACGGTCAGGCGCAGCCGCTCCGCCTCGGGGACGATGATCTCGGGGACGCCGCAGGCGACGAGCCCGTCGAGGAGGACGACCGTGTCGTCGGGCAACTCGCCCAGCGTGCGGGCCAGTTCCGTACGCGCCGCGGTGCCCGGGCGGGGCCAGCTGCCGGCCACGGCGTGCTTGTGGACCTGCCAGCCGAAGCTCGACAGGTCCAGACTCACCCGCCGGTCATAGGCATTGCCGCCGCTGGGCGCGGTCGGGTCGTCGACACCGCCCGGCATGACGAAGTGCACGGAGTTCAGGGACATGGGGATGATGTCGGCGTTCTTGAGGGCCGCGTGCTGGACGGGCACGTAGTTCAGCTGCGCCGGGGTCTCCCGGTCGAGGGTCGTGTCGGTCACAGGGCACGCTCGTAACTCGCCCAGGCGACGTGCGATTCGTGCAGGGTGACCGTGAGACCCTTCAGGCCCCGGGCGCCTTCGCCCAGCGCGCCCTTCTCGATGCGCTCGGCGAGCCGGTCGGCGATCACCTTGGCCAGGAACTCCGTCGAGGTGTTGACGCCGGCGAAGTCGGGCTCGTTGTCGAGGTTTCTGTAGTTCAACTCGCTGACGACGGCGCCCAGTTCCTGCGTCGCCAGTCCGATGTCGACGACGATGTTGTCGTCGTCCAGCTGCTCGCGCCGGAAGGTTGCGTCCACGAGGAACGTGGCTCCGTGCAGCCGCTGCGCGGGCCCGAAGACTTCGCCGTGGAAGCTGTGGGCGATCATGATGTGATCGCGGACGGTGATGCTGAACAACGGACGACCCTCCAGGTGCGGCGCGTCTGGTCCCCCGGCTGATCCCCGCCGGTGGATGCCGTGTAGTACGGCTCTTCGCTTCCCCGTGTTCAGCCGCCTCTCACTCTTTTCTCAGGTCAGGCGGTCTTGTCGTACCGGATTGCACGAATCCGTCAGTCGTCGCCCGGGTAGCGCACCCGGTGGCAGAGGGCCGGGATCTCGCCGGAGGCGAGCCTGGGCAGCACGTCGGGGAGTTCCTCGAAGGCGCACTCTCCGGTGACGAGGGCATCCAGCGCGGGGTCGGCGAGGAGGTCGAGGGCGAGGGCGAGGCGGTCGGCGTAGGTGCGGCTGGAGCGGCGGGCCGGGGAGACGGTGCCGACCTGGCTGCTGCGGATGACCAGGCGCCGGGAGTGGAAGGCCTCGCCGAGCGGGAGGCTGACCTGCCGGTCGCCGTACCAGCTCAGTTCGAGGACGGTGCCTTCGCCGGTCAGGAGTTCGAGTGAGCGGGCCAGGCCCTGTTCGGTGGCGCTGGCGTGGACGACCAGGTCGCACTCCCCCAGGGCGTCGGCCGGGGAGGCGAAGTCGACGCCGAGGGCCTCGGCGGTCTTGGCCCGCCCTGGATCCGCGTCGACCAACTGGACGCGTACGCCGGGAAAGCGGGCCAGCAGCGCGGCGACCGAGCTGCCGACCATGCCGCCGCCGACCACCGCGATCCGGTCTCCGACCAGGGGCGCTGCGTCCCAGAGGGCGTTCACGGCGGTCTCGACGGTGCCGGCGAGGACGGCCCGTTCGGCGGGGACGTTCGGCGGCAGTGGCGTCACGGCGCTCACCGGAACGACGTAACGGGTCTGGTGGGGATACAGGCAGAAGACCGTTCGGCCGATCAGGGCGTCCGGGCCCTCCTCGACCACACCGACGTTCAGGTAGCCGTACTTGACCGGGGCCGGGAAGTCGCCCTCCTGGAACGGTGCCCGCATGGCGGCGTGTTGGCTGACGGGGACGCCGCCGCGGAAGACGAGCGTCTCCGTGCCCCGGCTCACCCCGGTGTACAGCGAGCGGACCAGCACCTCACCGTCGGCAGGGGCCGGAAGGGTGATGTCGCGTATCTCGCCGAGGCCGGGCGAGCGGAGCCAGAACGCGCGTGCCGAGCGGTTCATCGGCATCCTCCTGAACGATCGGGAAGTTGTTCACGTACGGAGATGTGCACAGTCCGCGCACAGTACGCGGCGTTGATCGACATTGTCATTCGGCCGGAGGGTAAGCGGTGGCCCTGAACAACACTTACGACGCAAGGCTGGTTCAGCAGGAGACTGCCGTGGGAGCGGGCGTACAGATCCTGTTGCTGGCCCTGCTCGGCACGGCGATCGGCTTGGGGCCGGCGGGCTGGCTGACCGGCCTCGCCTTCGCCATCGCCACCTGGGCCGTGCTCTCCCGGGCCCTGCACCGCTCCCAGCTGCGCTCCTTCGGACCGGCCAACCGGGTCACGCTCGGCCGCTCGATCCTCGTCGGCGGGGTGACGGCCCTGGTCGCGGACTCCTTCGAGAGCTCACCGCCGGTCACGCTCCTCGTCGGTCTCACAGCGGTGGCCCTGATCCTGGACGGCGTCGACGGCAAGGTCGCCCGGCGCACCGGCACATCGACCGCACTGGGCGCACGCTTCGACATGGAGGTCGACGCGTTCCTGATCCTGGTGCTCAGCGTGTACATCTCGATGCAGCTCGGCCCGTGGGTCCTGCTGATCGGCGCCATGCGCTACGCCTTCGTCGCCGCCGCCCGTGTGTGGCTGTGGCTCAACGCCCCGCTGCCGCCGAGCACGGCCCGCAAGACGGTGGCCGCCCTCCAGGGCGTCTGCCTGTTGGTTGCGGGCGCGAACGTGCTGCCGGAGACGGGCAACGCCGCGGTGGTGCTGCTGGCTCTGGGCTCGCTGTCGTGGTCGTTCGGCCGGGACGTGCTGTGGCTCTGGCGCACCTCCCGCGTCGAGGTGGCTCCGGTCGAGGAGAAGCTTCTGGAGCTGGCCGCACGGTGACCCAGGGGCGGAGGGCCCGGGCCATGGAATGGTCCGGGCCCTCCGGCTTGTCGGGGAGGCGGTGCGGGACTGATGAACGCCGGTGCACTACAGCGCCCCGCTTTTAGGGGCGCGGGGCTGTATCGATATGCGGCTCCGCCGCGTGGGCGCGACCAGCCCCCACGAACCCGCAGCAAACGAACTACCTATCCAGCGAAGCGCTAGCGAGGCGACCGAGCCCGCACGATCGCAAAGCCCGCGGCTCGGCCTCCTCAATCCAGCTGACCGGCGTCTTGAGCTTGTTCGTGGTGTCACCCCTGGACCTCGCTGGTGCTGGCGGTGTCCTCCTCGTTGGGAACCCGGAAGGTCAGGACACCGTCGGTGGCGCCCTTGGCGTGGCTCTCGGGGTGGACGGTGACGTGCGCGGAGGCGACTCCCGCGGCGGCGAGCGCGGTGACGGCGCCTGCGCGGCGCAGGGTGAGGCGTGTCGTGGACACGGGGTTGGGTTCAGGTGCGACGCGGCAGCAGTGCGATCGCCGCGAGTGGTACGGCGGCCAGCACGATGAGGCCGGAGACCGAGGAGAGCGCTCCGGTGTAGAGGCCGAGGCGGCCCTCTTCGGCTAGGTCGGGCACCCAGGCGCGGGCGACGGGCGCGACGAGCATCTGGCCGAGGGTGAGCAGCGCGACGAACCCGGCCGAGGGCAGCAGCCCCGCCGTCCCGGTCAGGCCGGCGGGACGGGCCGCGGCGACGACCGCGAACCCGGCGCCGACCATAAGCAGCCCGGCCGCCATGGACCGGTGCGGGGTGAGCCGCTCCCCCGCCCAGCGGGTCACGGGCAGCTGGGCGGTCACGACCAGCAGCGAGGACAGCGCGAACAGCCAGGCCAGCGGCGCATGCGAGCCCGCCGCGCGCTCCACCTCGGCGGGGAGGGCGAGGTGGAGCTGGTTGTAGGCGAGGAGGTAGGCGCCGTACGCACAACACAGGGCGAGGAAGCGGCGGTTGCGGACCAAGAGTCGTACGCCGCCTTTCTCCCGCATGCGGACGCGCCCGGGGATGTGCTGCGGCAACAGCCAGGCGTGTCCGGCGAGGACGAGCACGAAGATCCCGGCCCCGGCCAGGCACACCGTGCGGAAGTCGACCGCGAGCAGCAGAGCGCCCAGGAGCGGCCCGACGAACGCGCCGGCCTGTCCGGCGACGGTGAACAGCGCCAGGACCCGGGTGCGCGGCCCGTCTCCGGCCTCCTCCCGGGCCACGGCCTGCCGGGCGACCTCGGACTCGACGGCCGGTGAGAACAGCGCGGCGGCGAACCCGATCAGCAGCACCGCACCGATGACCGCCCAGGTCTGTTCCGCGTACCCGAGCCACGCGAACCCGGCGATCCGCAGCGCACAGCCCGCGAGCACGACCGGCCGGATGGCCGAGGCCGGGGATGTCGAAGATCTGCTCCGCCGCGACGGAGCCGCCGGTCAGGCCGACGACGAACAGGCCGAGGTTCGGCAGCAGTCCGGGCACGCAGCGGCGCAGTGCCTGGCACTGGTGAAGTGTCGGTATTCGAGAGTTGCAGTATTCGGCCTTGGGACTGGTGGGCTCGCATGTTGAGGTGTCGCGTATTCGCGAGCCGCTTGGCGCGCCGGACACGGTGAGTGATCGCTTGGGCATCGTGGCTGCCGCCGCGAGTAACTACCAGAGCCAGCGGTCGAGGAACTCGGCCCAGATGAACCCGTTGTAGCCGCCGAAGGCACGTTAATCGATCTTCTTGAGTTCGTCAGCGAGCATGCTGAGTTCGGCCAGGGCTTCGTCCTCGCGGTCATCCGGATCGCTGAGGATCTCCGACTCGCTGACGTGCAGGCCGTAGTGGTGCAGGGTCCGCAGCCACAGGTCGATGGAGGAGTTGGCGAAC
Organism: Streptomyces sp. JLBG701; assembly: GCF_058544905.1. NCBI lineage: Bacteria > Bacillati > Actinomycetota > Actinomycetes > Kitasatosporales > Streptomycetaceae > Streptomyces > Streptomyces sp. JLBG701. The sequence continues at coordinate 9,483,304 of NZ_CM178588.1, read as the reverse complement.
CATGCCTCGCCTTGAGAGCGACCCACCGGCAGACGTCTGGAGTGCTGGAACCGCCTCCGCCTGGAACGATACGTACTCAATCAACTGATCAACGATGGGAACCCCGACATCAACCAGTAGTGCCTTCTGATCGTCGGGGATCTGCCAGCCCGACACGACTGTCGGCTCTGCCCTCGTAACGTTCCCAGTGCCGGCCCAGGCGGTGAGCTCGTCAAACGCCGTCATGTGAGGGTCCTTCCGGGACTTTCTTCCGCCATCTTGTGAGAGGTAGTCGACTGTCCCGGTGATGGAACTATCCAGGTGAGAGCGGTGAAAGCCCCGTCAGCCATGCAACAGTGCTGTTGCCTTTGATCTGCCCGCTGGAGTCAGCGCCTGGCAACCCGTCGGTCGCCCTTGCCCGACGACGCCCCCGCCATAGGGGCGGCACCGACGTGCTGTCGCTTCTCATGAACATCGAACACGGCGCGGCTGGCAGTGCCTCCCGAAGCCATGGCCAACTGCTGGCGCAAGCGGTGAACAAAGCCACCCCAGGCCCCTTGCGCAGGGTGCCCACCGCATTCATGCCACTCCCTCCTGGCCTGTGAAGCTCACGTCGTCGGTCGCGGCGACATGCTCGGGGGGGGCGCGGTGAGGTGCCTGGCGGCATCCAGGGTTTCCCGAATGCGCTGGGCGAGGGTGTGCTGGTCGGGGTCGTTGACCCAGCGTTCGTAGGCGACCTTGAACGCGGCGATCCCGATTTCGGCCGCGAGTGCCGCGGTGGTGGTCTCCAGACCGCGCTCACGCAGCGCGTGGGCGAGCGTGGCGGCGAGTGCGGCGAGTTTGGCCAGTTCGCGTTCCTGGAGTTCGGGATTGGCGGCGATGACGGCCTGGCGCTGTCGTGCCAGGTCCTCGCGCTCTTCGAAGACGGGAGCGGCCTCGATCAGGGCGTGGGTGATCACCTCCAGTGGCGGGAGCGAGGCGGGGGCGGTGGCCGTGGCCTCCGCGAGGACGTCGGGGAGGGGGTTGGCGCTGGGGAAGAGGACTTCCCGTTTGTCGGCGAAGTGCCGGTAGAAGGTCCGTTCGGTGACGCCGGCGCGGGCGGCGATCTCCGCGACGGTGGTGGCGTCGAAGCCCTGGTGGTTGTAGAGCTCCAGCGCCGCCTTCTCCAGGCGGCCTCGTGCGTCGGGTTTCCATCGGCTCATGCCCCGATCCTACACCGCGATGACAGAAGCTGACATCAGAGTGATGACAGAGTCTGACATCGGTGCTACGGTGATGTCACGAACTGACATCAGGGCTCTCCGCCCCCGGCGGGGAACCCGCAGCAGGAAGGGCGCACCATGCGCGTATTCATCACCGGAGCCTCCGGACACCTCGGCTCCGCCGTCGTCCCCGAACTCCTCGCAGCCGGACACCAGGTCGGCGGCCTGGCCCGCTCGGACAAGTCCGCCGCCGCGTTGACGGCCGCCGGCGCCCAGGTACACCGAGGCGACCTCGACGACCTCGAGGGCCTGGCCGCGGCCGCCGCCGCGGCCGACGGCGTCATCCACCTGGCCTTCAAGCACGACGCCATGTTCGCCGGCGACTTCGACGGCGCCGTCGCAGCCGATCTGCGCGCCATCGACGCACTCGGAAACGCGCTCGCCGGCACCGGCAAGCCCCTGGTGACCACCTCGGGAACCGCACTGTTCGCCTTCGCAGGACTGCAGGACACCCTCACCGAGACCGACGCCCTCCAGGCGGGGCCGCGCATCGACGCCGAGAACGCGGTGATCGCACTCGCCGAACGCGGCATCCGCTCGTCCGTCGTCCGGCTCACCCCGACCGTGCACAGCACGCTCGACCACAACGGCTTCATCCCGACCTTCATCTCCATCGCCCGCTCCAAGGGCGTCGCCGCCTACGTCGGCGACGGGACCAACCGCTGGCCCGCCGTGCACACCCTCGACGCGGCACGCCTGTACCGGCTGGCGCTGGAATCCGCACCGGCCGGATCACGGCTGCACGCCGTCGACGACCAGGGCATCACCTTCCGCCAGATCACCGAGGCCATCGGCCGCGGGCTGAACCTGCCCGTGGTCAGCATCCCGCCGACCCAGGCCGAAGCCCACTTCGGCTTCCTCAGCGCCCACGCCCAGGCCGACAACCCCTCCTCCAGCACCCTCACCCAGGACCTCCTCGGCTGGAAACCCGTCCAGCCCAGCCTCATCGACGACCTCGGCCAGGGCCACTACTTCGACACCCCGGCCACCACCACACCCTGAACCCGCCCCACCTCCATCCCGCCCCATCCAGGCCCGGGGTGGCTAGTCCCAGCCACCCCGCCCTGCTCGAAGACCTTCAGTGCGGCGACCACCTCGCCGCACCGAGGGCCTGACCACGCTCCCGTGCCCCTGACCCGCAGCCCCGCCCCTGGAAGGTAGAACCATGCCCCGCTCCCGTCCCGCGATCGACAGCGAACTGGCCGCAGCACTCCAGGCCATGCCGATCGGCCCGAACGGCGTCTTCGACCTGACCGACATCCCCGCCACCCGCCAGGCCGTCCGCGCGCTCGCCGAATCCATCGCCGCCACCATCCCCGACGAGCCCACCGTCACCGCCGACGAGATCCAGGTGCCGCGCGCCGAAGGCCCCGACGTCCCCATCGTCCTGCTGCGTCCGCAGAACGCGCCCGGACCGCTGCCGGTCCTCGTGTGGTTCCACGGCGGTGGGCAGGTGCTCGGCTTCGCCGCGCAGGACACACCCTGGCTCAAGCCGCTGTCCGCTGCACTCGGCTGCGCCATTGTCAGCGTCGACTACCGGCTGGCCCCGGAAACCCCCGCGCCCGGCGGCGCCGAGGACGGATACACGGCCTACCGGTGGATCAGCGACAACGCCACCGATCTCGGCCTGGACCCCGCCCGGATCGGCCTGGCCGGCCAGAGCGGCGGCGGAGGCATCACCGCCGCCACCGCCCTTCTGATCCGTGACCGCGGCGCGGCGACCCCCCTGTTCCAGCTGCTGATGTACCCGATGCTCGACGACCGCAACACCACCGACTCCAGCCACGAGATAACCGACATCGGCATCTGGGACCGCTCGACCAACCTCCTGGCCTGGCAGGCGATCCTCGGCGACCGCGCCGGCACCGAGGACGTCACGCCCTACTCCGCCCCCTCCCGGGCGACCGACCTCGCCGGCCTGGCCCCGACCTTCATCGGCGTCGGTGAACTCGACCTCTTCCGCGACGAGAACCTCGACTACGCCGCGCGCCTGCGCGCCCACGGCGTCCCCGTCGAGCTGCACCTCTACCCCGGCGCCTACCACGCCTTCGACATGTTCGCCCCGCAGTCCCACCTCGCGGCGAGCTTCCACCACACCATGAACGACTACCTCGTCCGGCACTTCACGAAGGCCCCGGCAGCGCCGACCGCTCAGTAACCCGCAGGTCTGACGGCCTGCATCCTGTGCGGAATCCCGACAGCGCCTCCGAGCCGATTGCCACACCGTGCTCGGCTCGGCGGCGCATCCGAAACGAAATTTGGAGTACCCCCATGCTCATTGGAGTCCCTTGCGAGCCCGCAGGGGAGACGCGCGTCGCCGCGACACCGGCCACCGTCAAGCAGCTCACAGGACTCGGGTACGACGTAGTGATCGAGGCGGGGGCCGGGACACTCTCCGCCTTCGCCGACGAGTCGTACGTGGAGGCCGGAGCGCGGATCGGCACGGGCGAGGAGGCGTGGGGCGCCGACATCGTCTTCCGGGTCAACGGCCCGTCGATGGACGAGGTGGGCAAGCCGAAGGACGGCGCCACACTGGTCTCCACACTCGCGCCGGCCCTCAACCCCGAGCTGGTCGACGCACTCGCGGCGCGGCCGATCACGGTGCTGGCGATGGACGCGGTGCCGCGCATCAGCCGCGCCCAGTCGCTCGACGTGCTCTCGTCCATGGCCAACATCGCCGGCTACCGCGCGGTGGTCGAGGCGGCCCACGAGTTCGGCCGCTTCTTCACCGGCCAGGTGACCGCCGCGGGCAAGGTACCGCCGGCGAAGGTGCTCGTCGCGGGCGCGGGTGTGGCCGGTCTGGCCGCGATCGGGGCGGCCTCGTCGCTGGGCGCGATCGTGCGTGCCACCGACCCGCGCCCGGAGGTGGCCGATCAGGTGAAGTCGCTGGGCGGCGAGTACCTCCCGGTAGTGGTCCAGGAGGAGACGCAACAGTCGTCCGACGGCTACGCGAAGGCCACTTCGGACCTCTACAACGAGGCCGCCGCGAAGCTCTACTCCGACCAGGCCGCGGACGTCGACATCGTCATCACCACCGCGCTGATCCCGGGGCGTCCGGCGCCGAGGCTGATCACGGCCGCCGACGTGGCGAGCATGAAGCCGGGCTCGGTGATCGTCGACATGGCCGCCGGCATGGGTGGCAACGTCGAGGGCAGCGCCCCCGGGCAGCGGGTCGTCACCGACAACGGCGTGATCATCCTCGGTTACACCGACCTCCCCGGCCGCCTGCCCACCCAGGCCTCGCAGCTTTACGGGACCAACCTGGTCAACCTGATGAAGCTGCTCACCCCGGGCAAGGACGGGAAGTTCGTACTCGACCTCGACGACGTCGTACAGCGCGGCATCACCGTGGTCAAGGACGGCGAGAAGCTGTGGCCACCGCCGCCCGTGCAGGTCTCGGCGGCGCCCGCCGCCGGCAACACGGGGCCGGCTGCCGACATACCCGCCAAGGAGGAGAAGGCGCCCATGAGCGCCGGCACCAAGCTCGGCCTGAGCCTGGCCGGCATCCTCGCCTTCGGCCTGATCGTCGCCCTCGCCCCGGCCCCGCTACCGCAGCACTTCACCGTGCTGATGCTCGCGATCGTCATCGGCTACTACGTGATCGGCAAGGTGCACCACGCGCTGCACACCCCGCTGATGAGCGTCACCAACGCCATTTCCGGCGTCGTCGTCGTGGGTGCGCTGCTGAAGGTGTGGCACCCCGACCACCTCATGCAGTCGCTCGGCGCCGTCGCCGTCCTGCTCGCCTCCATCAACGTCTTCGGCGGTTTCGCGGTGACACGCCGCATGCTCGCCATGTTCAGCAGAGGGAACTGACGACATGAGCGTCTCCGACATAGCCACCGCGGCGTACGTCATCGCCGCGCTGCTCTTCATCCTCAGCCTCGCCGGACTGTCCAGGCACGAGAGCGCCAGGCAGGGCTTGATCTACGGCGTCGCCGGCATGGGCGTCGCCCTGGTCGCCACGATCGTCTACGTCATCAAGAGCGGCCACGACCAGGCCGGCAGCGACAGCACGCTGGGCATCGTCCTGATGTTCGTCGCCGTCGTGGTCGGTGGTGCGATCGGCCTGTGGCGTGCCCGGATCGTCGAGATGACCGGCATGCCCGAGCTGATCGCGCTGCTGCACTCCTTCGTCGGTCTGGCCGCCGTGCTGATCGGCTGGGTCGGCCACCGCGAAGGCGTGCTGTCCGGCGAGCCGGTCGAGTCGCCGATCTCGCTGTGGAACATCCACAACGCGGAGATCGCCATCGGCATCTTCATCGGCGCGGTCACCTTCACCGGCTCGATCGTGGCCTACCTCAAGCTCTCGGCGAAGATCAAGAGCGCCCCGCTCATGCTGCCGGGCAAGAACCTCATCAACGTCGGCGCGCTCGTCGTCTTCGCCGTGCTGAGCGTGGTCTACATCGTCGTCTCCCACGACAGGACCGACAGCACGGGCACGATCGTCCTCGCCCTGATCACGCTGGTCGCCCTGGTGCTGGGCTGGCACCTGGTCGCCTCCATCGGCGGCGGCGACATGCCGGTCGTGGTCTCGATGCTCAACAGCTACTCCGGCTGGGCCGCGGCGGCCTCGGGCTTCCTGCTCAACAACGACCTGCTGATCGTCACCGGCGCGCTGGTCGGCTCCTCGGGCGCGTACCTGTCGTACATCATGTGCAAGGCGATGAACCGGTCCTTCATCTCGGTCATCGCCGGCGGCTTCGGCATCGAGGCCAAGGCCTCCGCCGACACCGAGCACGGTGAGCACCGCGAGATCTCGGCCGAGGAGACCGCCGAGCTGCTGGCCTCCGCGTCGCGCGTGGTCATCACGCCGGGCTACGGCATGGCTGTCGCCCAGGCGCAGTACCCGGTCGCCGAGCTCACCCGCCTCCTGCGCGAGCGCGGTGCCGACGTCCGCTTCGGCATCCACCCCGTCGCCGGGCGGCTCCCCGGGCACATGAACGTGCTGCTCGCCGAGGCGAAGGTCCCCTACGACATCGTGCTCGAGATGGACGAGATCAACGACGACCTGGCCGAGAGCGACGTCGTCCTGGTCATCGGCGCCAACGACACCGTCAACCCGTCCGCGGCCGAAGACCCCGGCAGCCCGATCGCCGGCATGCCGGTGCTCCGGGTCTGGGAGGCGAAGAACGTCGTCGTCTTCAAGCGCTCAATGGCTGCCGGCTACGCCGGCGTGCAGAACCCGCTCTTCTTCCGGGACAACTCCCAGATGCTCTTCGGCGACGCCAAGACGAAGGTCGACGAGATAGTCGGAGCACTCTCCCTGGCACGGGCGCAGCGCGCTGCGGCGTAGATCAACAGGCACTTCGGTCACTCCAACGCATGCGTGACAGCCGCACTCACAGATCATCAGGGCCCGGCAGCCGAAGGCCGCCGGGCCCTCAACACGTCGCTGTTGACTCCGCAATGCCACCCGCGCTCACCGAGCATGCCCAATCCCCTGAAGCGACTTTCGCTGTCGGTTGCTTCGCACGGGAACGCCTGATCGCCTCCGGGATGAGCGCTGAAGAGCTCGAACAGCATCTGGCCGACATCCATGCCGGCCAGGTCGATCTCGCGACCTTTCCGGTCGTTTCCGCTACCGGTTGGCCCCGAAACCCGTCGCGACCGCGTCGCGGTGCTGCCACTTTCGCGCCCATGCCGGACGACAGCGCCAAGAGCCTCGACGGGGCCATCGGCACCCACGGCATCGCCATCACCTACGAACTGATGGGCATCCTTATCTAGATCTCACGCGGATACGCCCAGGTCAGGCGGATGTTGTACGTATAAAAGGGGCGTTGATGTGACCTCCCACCCGCCTATGGTCGTAGGCCGTGCATCAGGTTGGAGATGAGTCCGGCCACGAATTCCTCGGTGACGGGCTCGTCGGGGATCAGCAGCCGGTGGTAGCAGGCGCCCCAGAGTTGGTCGACGACGATGCGTGGGTCCACGTCGGCCCGCAGCTGGCCGCGTTGCTGGGCGCGTTGCAGGACGTCGACGGCCAGGCGGCGGCGCGGACCGGAGTAGTGCTCGCGGAAGGCGGTGGCGAGGTCTGGGTCAGTCTGCGCCGCGCCGACCAGTTCGATGACGATGCGGCCGGCTGGGGTGTCCGCGGTGAGGTGGACGAAAGCGCGCAGCTGGGTGAGCAGGTCGGCCTCGATGTCGCCGGTGTCGGGGAAGGCGAGCGTGTTCTCGACCGCGGTGAAGTATCCGTCGAGGGCGAGCGCGCCCTTTGAGGGCCACCACTTGTAGATCGACATCTTGCTGACGCCCGCCGTCGTGGCGACCCGGTCGATGGTGAAGCCTGTCATGCCTTCGTCGAACAGCAGTGTGCCGGCGGCGGAGAGGATGTCGCGGCGCACCTCGTCGGCCGGTCGCCGCCCCCGGCCGCGCCGTACGGGTGCGCCGCCCTCCGGGGTGGAGCCGGTGCCTGAACCTGCTGTCGATGCCCTGGCCACCGCGGCCTCCTCGGATCGGTTCGATGCGTCTTCCCCAGTTTATATGGACGCAGCGTCTACATCTTGCTAATATGGACGCATCGTCCATTACCGGCCGGACGCCTCCGGCCGCCGAAAAGGAGTTCTGCCATGACCAGCACCAACACCAACACCCCGCGCGTCGCCGTCGTCACCGGTGGATCCGGCGGCATCGGCCGGGTTGCCGCCGAGCGCCTGGCCGACGACGGCCTGGCCGTCGTCGTCTCCTACTCCGGCAACCCCGCCCCCGCCCAGGAGGCAGTGCAGGCAATCGAGAAGGCGGGCGGCACCGCCATCGCCGTCAAGGCGGACGTCGCCGACGAGACCGAGGTAACCGCCCTGTTCGACGCGGCCCAGGAGCGCTTCGGCGGCGTCGACGTCGTGGTGCATGCGGCCGGGATCATGCTGCTCGCGCCGATGGCCGAACTCGACCTCGCCGACTTCGACCGGATGCACCGCATCAACGTGCGCGGCACCTTCGTCGTCGGCCAGCAGGCCGCCCGCCGCGTCCGCTCCGGAGGTGCGATCGTCAACTTCTCCAGCTCGGTCACGAAGATCGCCCTGCCGAACTACACCGCCTACGCCGCCACCAAGGGCGCCGTCGACGCCATGACGCTGATCCTCGCCAAGGAACTGCGCGGCCGCGACATCACCGTCAACGCCGTCGCCCCCGGCCCGACCGCGACCGCCCTGTTCCTGGACGGCAAGCCGGACACCGTCATCGAGCACCTGACGAAGATGTCACCCCTGGAGCGACTGGGCACCCCCCACGACATCGCCGAGGTCGTCTCCTTCCTGGCCGGCCCGGCCCGCTGGGTCAACGGCCAGGTCCTCTACGCCAACGGCGGCGTCATCTGAACACCCCTCAACCCACCCCTTCCCAAACACTCCAAAGGAACGTGAACAGCATGTCCAAGACCGTACTCATCACCGGTGCGTCCAGCGGCTTCGGCGCCATGACCGCACGCGCCCTCGCCGACGCCGGCCACCTCGTCTACGCCGGCATCCGCCACACCACCGGCCGCAACCGCCCCGCCGTCGCCGAGACCGCCCGCTACGCCCACGAACACGGCGTCGACCTGCGCAGCGTCGAACTCGACGTCAGCGACCAGGCGTCCGTGGACGCAGCCATCGCCGCCATCGTCGCCGAGTCGAGCCGGATCGACGTGGTCGTGCACAACGCCGGCCACATGGTCCTGGGCCCGCTGGAGGCCTTCACACCGGAACAGCTGCACGAGGTGTTCGACGTCAACGCGGCCTCCACCCAGCGCGTCAACCGCGCCGTACTGCCCCACCTGCGTCGGCAGGGCGACGGCCTGCTGGTGTGGGTCGGCTCGACCAGCACCCGCGGCGGAACCCCGCCCTACCTCGGCCCCTACTTCGCCGCCAAGGCCGCCATGGACTCCCTCGCCGTCACCTACGCCGCCGAGGTCGCCCGCTTCGGCATCGACACCACGATCGTGGTCCCCGGTGCATTCACCTCCGGCACCAACCACTTCACCCACTCCGGCCGCCCCGCCGACACCACCGTCGCCGACGCCTACGAGGCCCGCTACGCGGGACTGTCGGAGCAGGTCGGCGCACGCCTGGCGGAGATCACCCCGCCCGACGCGGACCCGGCTGAGGTCGCCGCCGCGATCGTGCGCGTCCTCGACACCCCCAAGGGGCAGCGCCCCTTCCGTGTCCACATCGACCCCGTGGACGACGGCGCCGAGACTGTCAACCGCGTCGGTGACATGGTGCGTACCTCCTTCTACCACCGCATCGGCCTCGACGACCTCCTCGCACCGCACCTCGCCTGAACCCGGCCCAGAACGATCGGCACAGCGCTCACCATGAGGTCAATCCCGACCCCAGCACCGCAACGCGGCATCGCCCGCGTCAGCCGACTCCGACCCGTCCGGCTCCCCTTCGGCCTCACCGCACCAGATGCCGAAGGGACCAGGCGCCAAGCTCGCGATGCGGCTGGAGAAGGGGCCGACCGCTCACGGCTGGAGTGCGGACCAGACGTGGACCGCCGCAAGGGTACGCACGCCGATCGGGCGGAAGCTCCACCTCTCCTACAGCGCCTCCGGGGTGACCCGGCCGCTGCACCGGATGGGCTACAGCGTGCAGATGCCCGCCCGGCCCGCCACCGAGCGCGACGAGGAAGCCGTCGTCGCGTGGCGGGAGATGACCTGGCAGGAGGTAAAACGGCCTTCGGGGACTATCCGAACACAAATTAGCGGTAGCCGCCGACCCGGTCATGGTCCGGTTGGTGCGGTGAGGGCGACGACGCGGTTCTCGTACTCGCGGCGGGCTTTGCGCTGGGCCGGAACCGCCGGGGCGCCCTGGCCGCCGTCGAGAGGCTGGCAGCGGGCGAGGAGCTGGCGTTGCACGGAGGGGGCGGCGCTGACGCGCAGAGTGTAGCCCTGGCCACGCCGCACGGTCACCTGATGGTCGAGCGCGGCCCGCTCGGCGGGCTCCAGTTCGGCGGTGCGGAGGAAGTGGGCGACCTTGCCCGGCATGTCGAGGGTGACCGGCAGTTCCGGGGCCGGGGCGTCCTCGTGGTCGGCGGGGGCGTGCTCTGGCATCAGGTCGGTGACGGTCGTGCGGATGGCGCCGCGGCTGACGCCGTGTTCGCGGGCCAGGGCTGCGATGGACCGGCCGTTCAGGTACGCGGTGCGGACGCCGTCGGTCTTCGCGGCCGGGACGGCGGGGCGGCGGCCGCCTTTGCTGCCCTTGGCCTCGGCGGCGCGCAGCCCGTCGTAGGTCAGCTCGCGCTGGAGGTCGCGCTGGAGTTCGCCGGCGGCGGCGAGGGTCTGCACCATGAATTTCACAGTGGACAGCAGCTCGCCGGTGCGCGGGTGGCAGGCGGTGAGGTCCATCGCGGAGAAGGCGCCGTCGTGGATGCGCAGGGCGAGCCGGTCGTGGTGGAGGACGTCGAGCACGTCGATGTGCTGGGTGCCTCGTACGAGGCGGAACATCTCGGAGATGTGCACGATGTCGCCCGGCCGCGCGTACGTCAGCAGTTCGCGGAACTTCGGCCGCTGGAGGGGGTGGAGGCGGCTGGAGGTGCCCGGGTCCTCCTCGAAGACGACCGGGTCTTCGATCCCGGCTTCGTCCAGGACGAGGTTCTGCCGGGCGGTCGACTGCTGGTCGGTCGAGACCCGCTTGTAGACCAGGTTCGCCATCGAGGCCCCCATGCGGAGGACCGGACCCTATCTGTCGTCAAACCCTGTCAGCAATCGCCATCGGATTTGATGGGATCGACGCCGCCCCGGAGTCCAGTAATGTCCGGGTTCATTGGATGCGCTTGGCGCCTGTCGGCAAACGATCCTTTGCCGACAGGGCCGGCGGAGCGCGGTCAGTTGCCCGACGGCTGGCCGTAGAGCTGCGCCGGGTCGCCGGCGAGGGCGGACTTGACGAAGCGGCTGGGGTCGTCGACCAGCACCTCGATGGCTCCTGTCTGTACGCCGTCGAGGGCGGCGCGTGCGACATCCGCCGGATCGATCTTGGGTACGTCGCGTCCCGCCATCATGTCGGTGTCCGCAGCCCCCAGGTGTACGCCTTGGACGAGGGTCTTCTGGCCGGCGAGTTCGACGCGTACGCCGTTGGTCATATTCCACTCCGCAGCCTTGGCCACCGAGTACGACCCCGATCCTTCAGCGGTGGCCACCCATGACAGCACGGAGAGGATGTTGACGATCGCGCCCCCGCCGTTGGAGGCCAGGGCCGGGGCGAAGGCGCGGATGACCCTCAGGGTGCCGAAAAGGTGTGTCTCCAGGTCCTGCCGGATCATATCCAGGTCGTCGGTCAGGAGGTGTGCGCCGGTGCTGATACCGGCGTTGTTGACCAGCAGCGTGACATCCTGCGCCGCTACGGCCGCCTCTGAGATCGATGCCTCGTCCAGCAGGTCCAGGTACAGCGGCGTGACCCGCGGGTCCAGAATGCCGATCGACTCCGGGCGGCGAGCGGTCGCGTAGACCTTCTCAGCTCCGCGCTCCAGCATCTGCTCGACGAAGCGCCGACCGATCCCTCGATTGGCCCCGGTCACGAGTGCGGTGGAACCGGCGATGTCCATGGTCATTCCCTTTCTCGGGCGGGCGCTCGGTGCAATCCCGCTCCGTGTTGCCTACGCTAGAACTTGACGTCGACGTGAAGTGCAAATCGACCGGCGGCGACAGCACGAGCAGAAGGAGTCGCGATGCGTATCGGCGAACTGGCCGATCGGGCCGGAGTCAGCACGCGGGCCCTGCGCTACTACGAGGAGCAGCTCCTGCTCAGTCCCCAGCGCACGTCCGGCGGCCAGCGCTTCTACCCCGAGGCCGCCGTCGACCGGGTGAAGCTCATTCAGCAGCTCTATTCCGCCGGCCTCGGCAGCCGCCTGATCGCCGCACTTCTGCCCGCCATCGACGGCCGTTCGATGGGCCCCGAGCTACTGGACCGCTTGCGCTACGAGCGCGCCCGCATCGACGCGAAGACCGCCGAGCTACAGGCGGCGAGCCGAAGGCTCAATGTTCTGATCGAACTCGCCACGCATCCTGACACCGAATCCTGCCCGGCCTCGCTCGACCCCGACCCGAGCGGCGCGCGGCAGGACAGGACGCCTACCAGAGGTGCCGGAAAAATTGCGGAACTGTTCCCCTTTCCGCTGTGACCCGGCATACAGCACTTCATCGAGCCGTGTGCGCCCTGGGAGCGGACCGCGACCGCCACGAAACGGCTGACGAAGGCAGCGGCGGACCAGAAGCACGGTCCGTCGCTTCGGCGGTGCCCCCTTCGAGGACTCGGTCCGTCGGGTGCCGTAGGCGTAGATCGTCTTGAGCGTGGCAGCATCGCGTAGCGCGGTGAGTGTGCCCTTGCGGCCCTGTCCGTGAATTCGTCGGGGCCGGGCATCAGCGGCGTCAACCAGCGCCTGGACAGGGCGGCGGGCTGAGGCTTGGCCTCGGTGGCGTGGGTGAGGGCGGCGGCGACCGCGGTGAGGGTGACGTCCGTGCCGTCCTGGAAGGTGGCCTCGCGCAGGGTGAACAGCCAGGTGCGGGCGTTCTCGCGCTGCCAGGACGCAGAGAGGGCGGGAGCGGCGGTGCCGTTGGCGTCGAGGGCGGTCAGGCCTTCGGTGACGCCGACGCGGCTGAGGAGGGTGGCGTCGGCGCCGTAGGGCGAGAGGTTCTCGGCGGGCGGGAAGGCGAGGGCGACCCACAGTCGGGAGCCGGAGCCGGCTTTCGCGTCATCGGTGTCGCCGGCAGCGAAACAACCCGCGAGGAGCGGGGTGAGCAGCAAGCCGGCGAGCAGCCTGGAACGGCGGGGGAAACGGGGCACGCGCATCGACGACTACCGTCCCATCGGTATCTCGAAGTGCACGATGCCCTGGCCGCCGCCCGGTTCCTCGCGCTCGTCGTGTACGACCTTGCCGAGCGACCGCCAGAAGTCCTCGGCGCCCGGGACCGCCGGGTCGGTGTGCAGATACATGGAGCGGTAGCCGCCGTCCGCTGCCGCGAACGCCAGCAGTTCGCGGACCAGGCGCCGGGCGAGGCCGCGTCGGCGATGCTCGGGGCGGACGTACACGCGGCGCAACTGAGCGGTCTCGACGGAGGGATAGCGCTCGGCGAGGTCGCGGGGCACATAGCCCGTGCCGAAGTCGCGGTACACGGTGTCGAGCATCACGGCTCGCGCGCCGTCGAGGTCTTCCGGGCCTGCCACCCTGATGCAGTAGTCACGCACTTGCACATCATTTGCATTAAGAATCGCAAGTGATCACCACCCTCGTGCGCCGCAATGCACCCTGCGCCGACTTGACAGAGATCGGCGAGCCCCCTAAAACCTAGCCACATGACATTCATTTTCAAAATGACCGGGCGTCAAGCAGGCCGGGTGAAGTCTGCTGCGGTTCAGCAGCGCCCTGAAGGGGCGCGGGGCTGTGTCGAAACGCGGCTCCGCCGCGGGGCGCGACCAGCCACGACAGTGCCGCGGAGGACCGACGGCACATCGCGGCAATTGCAGCGGAGCGCCTAGTGCGGGTCGCGTTCGTCGGCAAGGGCGGCAGCGGCAAGACCACCCTCTCGGCGCTCTTCTCCCAGCACCTGGCGCGCTCCGGCGCGCCCGTGGTCGCCATCGACGGTGACATCAACCAACACCTGGCCGAGGCACTGGGCCAGGACGAACAGCCCTTAGCGGCCCCTCCCCTCGCCTCGCACCTGGGCGAGATCAAGGAATTCCTGCGCGGCACCAACCCGCGCATCGCCTCCCCCGAGGCCATGATCAAGACCACTCCGCCGGGCCGCGGCTCACGTCTGTTGCGGCTGCTCGGCGACGACGAGATCCACGCCCGCCATGTCCAACGCGTGGGCGGCGTACCGCTGATGGTGACGGGCGAGTTCGACGAGAGCGACCTCGGGGTGGCCTGCTACCACTCCAAACTCGGCGCGGTGGAGCTCTACCTCAGCCACCTCGTCGACGCCCCCGGCGAATACGTCGTCGTCGACATGACGGCCGGAGCCGACGCCTTCGCCTCCGGCCTCTTCACCCGCTTCGACCTGACCATCCTGGTGGCGGAACCCACCCGCAAGGGTGTCTCCGTGTACCGCCAATACCGCGACCACGCCCGGGAGTTCGACATCCCGGTCGCCGTCGTCGGCAACAAGGTGACCGGCGAGGACGACCTGCTCTTCCTCAAGGGCGCGGTGGGCGACGACCTGCTCACCCACCTCGTGCACTCCCCCTGGGTACGCGCCGCCGAACAGGGCCGCGCGCAGGGCGAGTTGGAGGCGCACAACCGCCACGCCCTGGACGTCCTGCGCGCAGCGGTCGACGCACGCCCCAAGGACTGGCCGACCATGCAGCGTCACGCCGTCGAGTTCCACCTGCGCAACGCCCGCGCATGGGCGGACGAGGCGACAGGCCTGGACCTGGCCGCCCAGGTGGACCCGGACTTCGTCCCGGGCCCGGCGTCCCTGACCTGACCCGATCTGCCCACCACCCACTCACCACCCACTCACCCCCACCAGACAGGACCCTTCATGTCGCTCGACGTCTCCCCGAAGCTCCTCGCCGAAGCCGAAAACGGTGACATCCGCGAGGCGGACTTCGTGGACACCGTCCGCACGTCCCTCCCCTACGCCTACGACCTGATCGCCGGCCTCGCCACCGAACTCCACGACGGCAAGGCCGACTTCACCGACAACCAGACCCCGCCCCCGTCCGAGAAGGAACGCGGCCAACTCCTCCGCGCCCTCGCCAGCGACGCCATCCGCGGCAGCCTGGAACGCCACTTCGGCATCACCCTCGCCTTCCAGAACTGCCACCGCGTGGCGGCGTTCCGGCCCGGCACGGAGGACGGCGAGACGTACGGCAAGTTCACGTCGGTGCGCTCTCAGGTGCTGAACCAGTCGCCGGAGTTCAGGGACTGCTGACCCCTCCGAGGAAGGCCGCGACCGACGTCACGAACCACTCCGGGTCGTCGAGCCACGGAAAATGCCCGGCGCCGGGCTGGAGGGTCAGCTCGGCGTTCGGGAACAGGGTGGCGTACTGCGTCATCACGCGGGGAGGGGCGGCGATGTCGACCTCGCCGGCGAGCACCAGCACGGGGGCGTCGAAGCTCGCGAGGGACTTGCGGGTGAGGTCCGGGGTGAAGGCGTCCTCGGCGCCGAAGGCAGCCGCGACCTCGCTGTTGTCCTCCTCGTCCTGGGCGGACCAATGGGCCCGGGCCGTCTCGTCCCAGCGGCCGTAGGAGAAGGGGGCGATGGCCTGCCAGCTGTCGGGCGTGGGCTTGCCCGCGAAGATGTTCTCCAGGGCCGCGAACGCCTCCGGGAACCATGGTTCGTTCCGGCGGAGCAGGGAGATCTCGCGTCGGTCGGCGCCCGTGATCGGGATGTCGACGGCCCGGACGCTCGGGGTGATCAGGGCGAGACGAGAGACACGGTCCGGGTTGCGGGCCACGTACTGTGCGGCCGGGTTCGCGCCGGCGCAGTGGGCCAGCAGGTCCATTCGGTCGAGGCCCAGGTGTTCGCGCAGCGCGTCCACGTCGGCGACCAGTCGGTCGGAGCGGCAGGAAGCGAGGTCCTGCGGTGTCGCCGAATCGCCGGTGCCCCGGACGTCCAATTTGATCAGCTGCCGGTGGGCGGACAGGCCGCCCAGGTCGCCGAGGTATGAGGAGGCTGCCGGGCCGCCTGGGAGGCAGATCAGGGGCGGGCCGTCCCCGGTCACGTGGTAGGCGAGGGTGGTGCCGTCGGGTGCGGGGAATGTGGGCATGGCTCAGACCATTTCAGCAGGCCCCGGGGGTCGGCAACCGGATTGTCGTCGGGGTACGCAGGCGAGCCGGACGGTTGATTCGTCCGGCCCGTATTCCGCCCGGTTTATGGCATGGGCGTGACCTGTAAGGCGCCGACCCCGGTCCGGTGGACGCGGGTTCCCGCGCCCGCGTCCACCGTTCACGCCGCTGTGACCGTCAGGCGGCGCGCCTGGCCCGGTTGCGGTGGTCGCGGATGATGTCCGCGTACCGGCGTCCGGTGCCCTTGATCGTGCGGGTCTGGGTGCGGTAGTCGACGTGGATCAGGCCGAAGCGCTTGTCGTAGCCGTACGCCCACTCGAAGTTGTCGAGCAGCGACCAGGCGAAGTAGCCGGCGAGCGGGGCGCCCTTGCGGGCGGCCGAGGCGCAGGCGGCGAGGTGGCGCTCCAGGTAGTCCTGGCGCTCGGGGTCCTCGACGGTCCCGTCGGGGCGCAGGACGTCCGGGTAGGCGGAGCCGTTCTCGGTGACGTACAGCCTGCGGGCGCCGTACTCCTCGGTGAGGCGCAGCAGCAGGGTCTCGATGCCGCTCGCGTCGATCTCCCAGTCCATGCCGGTGCGCGGGACGCCGAGTCGGCGCACCGAGCGGACGCGGGGCGCCGGGCCGCGTGGGTCGTCGGCGACGGTGGCCGGGAAGTAGTAGTTCAGGCCGAGCCAGTCGAGAGGCGCGGCGATGGTCTCCAAGTCGCCCGGCTGCTCGGGGAGTTCGACGCCGTAGACCTCGCGCATGTCGGCCGGGAAGCCTCGGCCGTGGACCGGGTCCAGCCACCAGCGGTTGATGTGGCCGTCGTGGCGGCGGGCGGCCTGGACGTCCTCGTCGCGGTCGGTGGCGGCGTACACCGTGGAGAGGTTGTTGACGATGCCGACCTCGGCGTCCGGGGCCGCGGCACGGATCGCCTGGGCGGCGAGTCCGTGGCCGAGGAGCAGGTGGTACGAGGCCCGGACGGCGGCGGTCAGGTTCGTCCGGCCCGGGGCCATCTTGCCCTCCAGATGGCCGATCCAGGCCGAGCAGGACGGCTCGTTGAGGGTGGCCCAGTGACTGACCCGGTCGCCGAGGCGTTCGGCCACGACCGAGGCGTACGCGGCGAAGTGCTCGGCGGTCTCCCGCTCGGGCCAGCCGCCCCGGTCCTCCAGCGCCTGCGGGAGGTCCCAGTGGTAGAGGGTGACTGACGGGGTGATGCCCGCCTCCAGCAGGCCGTCGATCAACTCGTCGTAGAAGGCGAGGCCCTTGGCGTTGACCGGGCCGTCGCCGCCGGGCACGACTCGCGGCCAGGCGATGGACAACCGGTAGGCGTTGGCGCCCAGTTGGCGCATGAGGCCGATGTCCTCGCGCCAGCGGTGGTAGTGATCGCAGGCGATGTCGCCGTTGTCGTTGTTCGCGATCTTGCCGGGAGTGTGCGAGAAGGTGTCCCAGATCGACGGCGAACGGCCGTCCTCCGCCACGGCTCCTTCGATCTGGTACGACGCCGTGGCCGTGCCCCACAGGAAGTCGTGCGGGAGTGCGGCGAAATCGATGGTCACGTAAGTCCCTTCGGGGTGGGGGGAGTTGGTCACTTGACGGCTCCCGCCGTCAGCCCGGCGACGAGGTAGCGCTGCAGCAGGAGGAAACCGGCGACCACAGGCACACTGACGACCAGCGAGGCGGCCATGATCTGGTTCCAGTACACGTCGTTGAGCGTGGAGTAGCCCTGGAGGCCGACAGCGAGGGTGCGGGTGGTGTCGTTGGTCATCACCGACGCGAACAGCACCTCGCCCCAGGCGGTCATGAAGGCGTAGACGGCGACCGCGACGATGCCCGGGATCGCGGCCGGCACGACGACGCGGAACAGCGCGCCGAGCGGCCCGCAGCCGTCCACCAGCGCCGCCTCGTCCAGGTCGCGCGGCACCGAGTCGAAGTACCCGATCAGCATCCAGATCGAGAACGGCAGGGAGAAGGTCAGATACGTCAGGATCAGCCCGCCGCGCGAGCCGAACAGGGCGATGCCGGTGGCGTTGCCGATGTTGACGTAGATGAGGAAGAGCGGGAGCAGGAAGAGGATGCCCGGGAACATCTGGGTGGACAGCACGGTGACCGTGAAGACGCGCTTGCCGCGGAAGTCGTAGCGGCTGACGGCGTACGCCGAGAAGACCGCGATGACCACCGAGCAGACGGTCGCCACGCCCGCCACGATCAGCGAGTTCATGAAATACCGTGCGAGCGGCACCGTCGACCAGATGTCGATGTAGGGGCGGAAGGTCAAACCGCTCGGCAGCCAGCGGAACTTGTCCGTGACGTCGGCCAGCGGCTTCAGCGAGCTGGAGACCATCACGTACACCGGCAGCAGGACGAAGCCGGTGAGCAGGGTCAGGAAGATCCGCCGGGACCAGAGGAAGGAGCGCGGCGGCGCCATCGGCGAGCTAGACATCGGCGGTCCTCCGTCCGCGTGAGGTGAGGGCCAGGTACACGCCGGTCACCAGGAGCAGGAAGAGCAGCAACAGGACCGACATGGCTGAACCCGTGCCGAAGTTCCAGGTGACGAACGAGGCTTGGTAGATGTGGACCGAGATGAGGTCCGCGGCCTCGGGGGCGGCCTTGCCGAACAGGACGTAGGGCGTGTTGAAGTCGTTGAACGTCCACAGGAACAGGACCAGGATCAGCACCTGGTTGACGGGACGGAGCGACGGCAGGGTGATGCGGCGGATCTGCTGCACCATCCCGGCGCCGTCCAACGCCGCTGCCTCGTAGAGGTCCTTGGGGATGTTCTGCAGGCCGGCCATCACGATGAGGAAGGCGAACGGCCAGCCCTTCCACACGGACACGATCAGCAGCGCGTAGAAACTGTTGTCGCCGATCAACCAGAAGGACGGCTTGTCGGTGAGGTGGAGCTGGTCGTGCAGGACGTGGTTCACCAGGCCGTTGTCGTGCTGGAACATGAACACCCAGGTGATGACGGCCGCGTAGACCGGCAGGGCGTACGGGACGAGGAACAGGGCGCGCAGCAGGCCCCGGCCACGGAAGTTGTCCTGCATGTAGATCGCCGCCGCCGTGCCGATCAGCCAGCACAGGCCGACCGACAGCAGGGTGAAGGCGACGGTGACGAAGAAGGAGTGGAGGAGGGCCTCGCCGACGGGTGCGTCGAAGTCCACGGACATCTTGTAGTTGTCGAGGCCGGACCAGGGGGCGGTGCCCCAGTCGCGGATGTAGAACTGCGTGAGTTCCTTGAAGCTCATCACGATGCCGATCACCATCGGCACCAGATGGACCAGGAGTTCGAGGAGCAGGGCGGGCAAGAGGAGCAAGTACGGCAGGCCGATGCGCCGGATCCGCCCGGGGCGGCGGCGGGGGCCGTCCGCCGCTCCGGGGGAACTCTCGCGCACAGCGGCCTCGGTGGGGGCCGTGGTCGTCATCGTGCTCACTTCGCCGGCATCTGCTGCTGGGCCTTCTCCAGCCTGGCCTTGACCGACTCGGTGGTCACCGCGCGTCCGGCGGCGGCGTCGGCGAACAGTTCCTTGACGGCCGTACCGACCGTCGTCTCGAACTGGGACTCGTCGGCGACCTGCGGCAGCGCGGCCGCGCTCGTGGCGAGGGTGTCCTTGAGGACGGCGTTCGCCGAGGTGTTGAACGCGGCGTCCGTCTGGGCGGCCTTGACCGGCGGGATGGAGCTGTACGCCGTGTTGAGGATCTTCTGTTCGGCGTCGCCGGTCATGAACTTCACGAACTTCGTGGCGCCGTCGAGGTTGTCGGAGTTCTTGAATACGGCCAGGTTGATGCCCGCGACCATCGAGTTGACGCCGGTGCCGGTGCCGGGGGTGCCGGACTGCACGGGGATGGGGGCGATGCCGTACTGGTCCTCGCTCATGCCCTGCGACTTGAGGTTGGCGGACGCCGACTGCCACATCAGCATCGCCGTCTTGCCCTTGGCGAAGTCGCTGACGGACTGGTTCTGCGCGTACTCGGCGTTGCCCACCGGGATGACCTTGTCCTTGGCCATCAGGTCGACGTACTGCTTGACCGCGGCCACCGCGCCGTCGGAGGTGAAGTCGGGCTTGCCGTCGGCGGTGAAGAAGTCGGCGCCATGCTGCTTGGCGAAGACGAAGGTGTGGTGGATGTTCTCCGACACGTTCGCGCCCTCGGCGCCGAGGACCTGCTTGCCCTTGGCGGAGATCTTCTTGCCGTCGGCGATCAACTCGGCCCAGGTGGCGGGTGGTTGGGAGATACCGGCGTCGGCGAAGATCTGCTTGTTGTAGTAGAGCGCGTACGCCATCGAGTACAGCGGCACCGCGGCCGGGTCCTTGCCCTCGGCCCCCGTCGAGCCGAGCGCCGAGTCGACGAAGCGGTCCTTGCCGCCGATCTTGGCGAAGTTCGCGTCGTCCCAGGGCAGGAACGCCCCGGTCGCCTGGAGGGAGGCGCTCCAGGTGTTGCCGATGTTGAGGACGTCGGGGCCCTGGCCGGAAGTGGCCGCGGCGAGGATCCGGTTGAGCAGGTCCGACCAGGGCACGACCTCCAGCTCCACCTTGATCCCGGTCTGCTTCTCGAACTTGTCGAGCTCGGGCTGGAGGACCTTCTTGTCGATCTCGATGCTGGCGCCCTGGTTCGAGGCCCAGTAAGTGAGCGTCTTGGGCGAGTCGTTGGACCCGTCACTCGTCGACGAACCGCCTCCGCAGGCCGTGGCAGCCAGGGCCAGAGACAGGGTGACGGCACCTATGGCCGCGACTCGGTTGCTGCGCATGGCTCCCGGTGTCCCTTCAGGAAATACCATCATGGCTTAATTTAGGACGTGAGTTAAACCCTGGGCGCCGGACACGTCAAGGGTTTGAACAGCACTCGTCGAACTCCGCCGAACTCTCGTCGCACCTCTTGACGCGCACGTTCAGGCAGTTGAAACATTCACCGGCGAGAGAGCGCTCCCAGGCCCCCCATCGTTCAATTCCTGAACCAGACTTGAAGCTGGAGCCGCCCCATGCCGTCTGACCCCGCACGGAAGTCCACCGCCCTCGGCCGCAGAGCCCTGCTCGGTGCCGCCGTGGCCGCCCCCGCGCTCGCGGCCCTGCCCACCGCGGCCTCCGCCGCCCCGTCGGCCAAGAGCCCGCGAGCCCTTCCGGGTGGCGGCGACCTCGGCCCGAACGTGATCGTCTTCGACCCGTCGACTCCCGGTATCCAGGCCCGACTCGACCAGGTGTTCGCCCAGCAGGAGTCGGCGCAGTTCGGCACCGGCCGCTACGCCCTGCTGTTCAAGCGCGGCACCTACAGCGGGCTCAACGCCCAACTGGGCTTCTACACCTCCATCGCGGGCCTGGGTCTGTCCCCCGACGACACGACCATCAACGGGGACGTCACGGTCGACGCCGGCTGGTTCAACGGCAACGCCACGCAGAACTTCTGGCGTTCGGCGGAGAACCTCGCGCTAGTCCCGGTCAATGGCACCAACCGCTGGGCCGTCGCTCAGGCGGCGCCCTTCCGCCGGATGCACGTACGCGGCGGCCTCAACCTCTCGCCCACGGGCTACGGTTGGGCCAGCGGCGGCTACATCGCCGACAGCCGCATCGACGGCCAGGTCGGACCGTACTCGCAGCAGCAGTGGTACACGCGGGACAGCGCGATCGGCAGCTGGCTCAACGGCGTGTGGAACATGGTGTTCTCGGGCGTGGAGGGCGCGCCCGCACAGAGCTTCCCGAACCCGCCGTACACGACCCTCGACACGACCCCGGTCTCCCGCGAGAAGCCCTTCCTCTACCTGAGCGGCAGCGAGTACCGCGTCTTCCTGCCGGAGAAGCGGACGAACGCCCGCGGCGTCACCTGGGGCAACGGCACCCCGCGCGGCACCTCACTCCCCTTGACACAGTTCTACGTCGCCCAGCCAGGCGTCTCGGCGGCCACCCTCAACCAGGCGCTCACCCAGGGACTCCACCTCCTGCTCACCCCGGGCATCTACCACCTCGACCAGCCGATCCAGGTGAACCGCGCCAACACCGTTGTGCTGGGCCTGGGTTACGCGACCCTCATCCCGGACAACGGCGTCACCGCGCTGAAGGTCGCGGACGTGGACGGGGTCCGGCTGGCCGGGTTCCTCGTCGACGCCGGGACGGTCAACTCCCCCACCCTGCTGGAGATCGGACCGCAGGGCGCGTCCCGGGACCACTCCGCCAACCCGACCACCGTGCAGGACGTGTTCGTCCGCATCGGCGGCGCGGGCGCGGGCAAGGCCACGACCAGCCTGGTCGTCAACAGCCGGCACACGATCATCGACCACACCTGGATCTGGCGCGCCGACCACGGCGCCGGCGTCGGCTGGGACACCAACCGGGCCGACTACGGGGTCGTCGTCAACGGCCACGACGTCCTGGCCACGGGCCTGTTCGTGGAGCACTTCAACAAGTACGACGTGCAATGGTACGGACAGCGGGGCCGCACGATCTTCTTCCAGAACGAGAAGGCGTACGACGCCCCGAACCAGGCGGCGATCCAGAACGGCTCGATCAAGGGCTACGCCGCCTACAAAGTCGGCGACAACGTGACCGCGCACGAGGGTTGGGGCCTCGGCAGCTACTGCTATTACAACGTCGACCCGACGATCGTGCAGCACAACGGCTTCACCGCCCCGAACACGGCGGGCGTGAAGTTCCACGACCTACTGGTCGTCTCGCTCGGCGGCCAGGGCCAGTACGAGCACGTCATCAACGAGACGGGCACGCCGACTTCGGGCACGTCGACCATTCCGTCGACGGTGGTGTCGTACCCCTGAGGGCGTGGCGGGTGCGGACCGGGGCTCCCCCTTCGGCCCGCACCCGCCACCGTCACACGGTCGCGCTGAGAGTTCAGGACGACAGGCTCCGCCAGAAGCCGAGGTTGTGCTCCTCTCCGAAGTCACGGGTGGCCTTCGAGCAGGCGGCCGGGGGCTTGGTGCTCGACGGTGCGGTGTCGCACGCGACCAGCGACATCAACTTCCCTGTACCGGCGCTGTACTTGGGCCATGTCGGTGTGCGGGGCCCGTTGGGGTCGCCGTGCGCCGCGAACCGGCCCCAGTAGGTGATCATCTGGCGGGACAGCTCCAGCTGGTCGTCGTCGTAGGGCAGGGTCTGGCCGAGGTAGTCCCAGATGTAGCCGAGGTCGTCGACGTGGATCGCGCCGCCGAAGGGGAAGTCGCGCGCGGTCTCGCTCTTCTGCTGGATCAGGAAGATCGAGGTGAAGTGCGGGGTGTCGCTCTCGGCGAACTCGTAGGCGTACGTCGGCACCCAGCGTGCCAGTGCGTCGATGAGCTGTTGGCGGGTGAAGGAGGTGGAGTCGTTCTGGGCGTCGGTCCAGGCCTGGCCCGGGGTGTCGTAGGCGCTGAGCGGGTATTCGGCGAGGACGGCGTCCGCGTCGTCGCCGTAGGTGGAGCGCACGGCCGCCTCGTACTGGGCCGCCGTCATGGGCGTACCGAGGTAGTCGTAGTTCTGGAAGGTGAACAGGCCGCGCTCGCTGTTGGTCTGACCGAGCGTCACCGGGACGCGGTTGAAGGTGCCGGCCTGGACCAAGGCTCCGGGGTCGGTGCCGAAGGACGTGCCGCCGAGGGAGGGGCGGATCGGCGCCTTGACCTGGGCGGCGGCGATCGCGGAGGCGGGTTTGGCGCGCAGGCAGGCGAGGATGTCGGTGGCGGTGGAGCAGCCGATCTCCTTGACGAAGGCCTGGCTCTGGGTCTCGCCGGCCGCGGCGGACTGGATGCCGCAGCTGCCGCTCATGATGCCCGCGCGGGCGAACAGGCCCTTGGCGGTGGGTGAGGTGAGCTGTGCGCAGACGGAGCCGCCGCCCGCGGACTGGCCGGCGATGGTGACGTTCCCCGGGTTGCCGCCGAAGTGGGAGATGTTCGACTGGACCCACCGCAGGGCTGCCTGCTGGTCCAACAGGCCGTAGTTTCCTGGGCCGTTGGCGCTCTCCGCGCGCAGTTGGGGCAGGTTGAGGTAACCGAGCGGGCCCAGGCGGTAGTTGATGGTGACGACGACCGAGCCCGTCTGCTCGACGTACTTTCGGGGGTTGGTGTCCTGGCCCGCGCCGCCGAAGTAGCCGCCGCCGTGGATCCAGACCACGACGGGCGCGTTGCCCTTGATGCCGTCCGGTACATAGACGTTGAGGGCGAGACAGTCCTCGGTGGTGGTCGGGTTCTCGTAGCCGGGGTCCCAGCCGGCGGGCTGTGTGCAGCGGTCGCCGAAGCGGGTGGCGTCGCGCACGCCGGACCACTTGGGCGCGGGCTGCGGGGCTTTCCAGCGGAGCTTGCCGACGGGGTCGGCGGCGTAGGGGATGCCCAGCCACTCGTCGTATCCGGTCCGGCTCGCTCCTTTGACCCTGCCATTCGTGGTCTGAACGGCGGTGGAAGCGGGGCGGGTTGACGTTTGCGCGGCGGTTTCCGAGGAGGACGAGGGGGACTGGGTTTGGGCGACAATGGGGGTCAGTCCCAGGCCGAGGAGGCTGACGGTGGCGAGAGTGGCGCGGACTCTGCCGCGCAGGGCCGTGATCGGTCTCATGCTTCCCTGCTCTCTGCTTGCGTTGCGGGCGCGCTGAGGAAGGTGGGCGGGGTACCGGTGTGGCCTGAGAACGTAACCGCGCGGCAATACTGCGAGCAAGATGTGAGACGTGATTGTTTACAATACTTGGAACACTTCCAGGAGTTGTCGGCCGCCAGGGTTCAGACGTTGAGCACGGATCGTTCTACCGCACGCGCGAGCCAGTCGGCCGTGTAGGGGCGGTGGTGTGCCGGCAGGTTCGCGCAGCCGTGGTTGCCCTCGTCCAGGGCGAGGAGTTCCACGGGTCCCGCGGCCTCCGCCACCAGGCGGCCAGCGTCCTGCCAGGGGAAGAGGCGGTCGCGTTTACCGGTGACGACGAGGAGCGGGCAGGTGATCGACTTCGCGTGGCCGGCCAGGGTGAGGGAGCGGGCGGCACGGGCCGCCGCTCCCTCGTCCAGTACGTGCGAGCGGTGCCGGAAGGCCGCGCGGGTGAGGGGCGGCAGCAGTTCCCAGGCCGCCCCGAAGTCGTAGGGTCCGGCCAGGGCCACACAGGCCCGCACCCGCTCGTCACCGGCGGCCACCCGGGGCGCGTAGTAGCCGCCGAGGCTGACGCCCCAGACGGCGATCCGGCTTCCGTCGACTCCCGGTTGCGCGGCGAGCACGTCGATGAGGGCGCGGCCCGGCTCCTCCCAGGCGGCGGTGATCGGCAGGTCGTACTCGGCCTCGCCCTGCCCGGGTCCGTCCACGGCGAAGGTGGCCAACCCCCGGTCCAGGAAGGTGCGTTCGGTGGTGCGGAACTCCTCTTTGGTGGAGTCGAGTCCGGGGATCATCAGCACGGTCGGGTGGGGGCCGGGGCCGGTAGGCAGGCGGAGTACGCCCACCAGGATCCCGCCCTCGTAGGGGATCTCGATCCGGCGTCCGGGCGGGTCGAGGTGCGGGAGGGCGTCGTTCAGGCAGCGGACGGCGGCGCGGTGCGCGTCGCGTGCCTCGTCCAGGTCGTCGAAGTACAGGAACTTCCCGAAGTGGTAGTAGAGGGCGGCCCTGGCGAGGTGTTCGCCGGCCGAACGGGTCCGGCCTTCGGTGAGGGCGTCGCGGCCGAGCCGTTCGTGCCCGGCCGCCGACTTCGACCAGGCCGCGCACCACTGCCCCCAGCGCTCCAGGCCCCCGGTGACCTCCTGGAAGTCGGAGACGATCACGCCGTTGGTGGTGAAGCGCGGGGCCCAGTTGGCGAGGGCGGAGGCGATGCGGGCGTCTGTCGTGTCGGGCACGGTCACTGTCCTCCTGTGGTCGGGGCGCCCAGATAGAGCTGCCCGATGTCGGGGTTCGCGGCGATCTCGGCGGCCTTGCCGGTGAGCCGGACGCGGCCGCCTTCCATGACGACGCCGTGGGTGGCGAGGCCGAGCCCGATCCGTACGTTCTGCTCGACGAGCAGCACGGTGGCCCCGGCGAGATGGATGCGCTCGATGAGTTCGGCGACCGCCGCGAGGCTCCTGGGATCCAGGCCGAGGGACGGCTCGTCCATCATCACGACCTTCGGCTGCAGCATCAGACAGCGGCCGATCTCGACCATGCGGCGCTGTCCGCCGGAGAGGTTCCCGGCCGGTTCCGAGGCCCGCTCGCGCACGAGCGGGACGAGTTCCTCGACGGCGGCGCGCCGGGCGTGGAGCAGGGCACGGTCCTTGCGGATGAGATAGCCGCCCATCAGAACGTTCTCGGCGACGGTCATCTTGGGGAACAGGGCCTGGGACTGGGGCACTTGGACGACGCCGTGGCGCAGTATGTCGCGCGGGGTCAGGCCGGAAAGACGGACGCCGTTGAGGAGGACTTCGCCGCTGCGCGGGGTCAGCAGGCCTGAAATCACCCGCAACACCGTGGACTTGCCGGCGCCGTTGGGCCCGATGACGCACGTGACCGTGGACGGCGGGCAGGTCAGGGACACCTTGTGCAGGACGTCGCCGCCGCCGTATCCCGCCACCACACCGTCGAGGATCAGCACGGTCCGACCGCCTTCCGCTCCCCCAGGTACGCCTCCAGGACCGCCGGATCGTCCCGGATCTTCCCCGGTGGCCCTTCGGCGATCACCCTGCCCTGCGAGAACACGACCACCGGGTCGCACAGATCCAGTACGAGCGGGATGTTGTGCTCGACGAGCAGGAACGTGACGCCCTGGTCGGCGAGTTGGCGGATGATGCCCTTGAGGTGCTCGACCAGGGCCGGGTTGATGCCTCCGGCGGGTTCGTCGAGGAGGATCAGCCGGGTGTCCAGCATCAGGATCTGGGCGAGTTCGACGAGCTTCTGCTGCCCGTACGACAGTGAGCCCGCGGGTTCCTCCGCGAACCGGCCCAGGCCCATGAAGTCGAGGAGTTCGCGGGCCCGTTCGGCCTCGGCACCGGTCACTCCACCTCGTACGGCCGTACGCCAGCGCCCGTCGGGCAGCGGCGCGACGACGTTCTCCAGGACGCTCATGCCGTGGAAGAGCCTGGTCGTCTGGAAGGTGCGGCCCAGACCGAGGTGGCAGCGCCGCCAGGGCGGCATACGGTCGATCCGGCGCCCTTCGAAGGCGATCTCCCCGGCGTCGGCCCGCAGCGTGCCGGTCACGAGGTTGAACAGGGTGGTCTTTCCCGAGCCGTTGGGCCCGATCAGACCGGTGATCGTGCCACGCCGTACGACGAGATCGGCGCCGTCCACCGCGACCAGTCCCCCGAAACTCTTCGACACCCCGCTCACCCGCAGGAGTTCGGACGGCCCGGTCCCCTTCGCGGTCACCGTGGGCGGCAGCCGACCCAGCGCCCCCTCCTGGTCGGTGTACTCGACGGGACGCGGACGCCGGGCCCGCCACCAGCCGGCCGCGCCCGGCAGCAGCCCCTGCGGCAGGAACAGCACGACCGCGGTGAGCAGGCCCCCGAAGAGCAGCAGCCTGCTGCTCGACCCGCCCCCGTACACGGTCGCCGCCTCGCTGCCGATCGCCACGACGAACGCGCCAAGGACCGGCCCGTACAGGCTTCCGCGGCCGCCGAGGAGGGCGGCCAGGACCACCATGACGCTCGACAGCACGGCGAACATGGTGGTGGGGCTGATGTACGAGAGGAAGTAGCCGTAGACACCGCCCGCGACGCCGGTGAAGAAGGCGCCGGAGGCGAAGGCCGTCACCTTGTAGCGGGTCGTGGGGATGCCGATGGCTGCGGCCTTGCCCTCGTCCTCGCGGATGGCGACCAGGCCGGCGCCGAGCTTGCGGGTCCGTACCCAGGCGCTGAAGGCGACCGTCACGATCAGCAGGGCGAGGAAGAGGTAGTAGAAGGGCCGGTTGCCGGTCTCGCGGGACCAGGGCGGGAGCGCGAACGCCAACCCCTGGTTTCCGTGGGTGAGTTGGGGCAGGTTCGTCGCGAGGACCTGCAAGGTCAGCAGCAGCGCGATGGTGACGATGACGAACGCGGCGCCTCGTGAGCGCAGGACCACCGCGCCGATCGCCACCGCGATCCCGGCGGCGAGGATCCCGCCGAGAGGTGCGCCCAACAGCGGGTCGATGTCGAGGCGTTCGGCGGTGATGCCGCCGGCGTAGGCGCCCGCGCCGAGGAATGCGCTGTGGCCGAGGGAGATGTAACCGGCGTATCCGGAAAGGATGTTCCAGCTGACGGCCTGGACGGCGAGGAGCAGGCAGAGGGTGGCGACCGTGAGGTGGTAGGCGGTGCCGATGCCCGACACGGGATAGACGGCCAGGGCTGCCACGGCGGCGGCGATCGCGAGGAGGGGTTTCATGTGACCGCGTCCTCCCGGAGCCGGGCCCCGAACAGTCCCTGCGGCCGGACGATCAGCACCGCCATGATGACGCCGTAGAAGACCAGGACGGACCACTGCGGGGAGATGTACACCGAGGTCAGCGACTCGGCGAGGCCGAGGATCAGTGCGCCGGTGAGGGCTCCGGGGAGGCTGCCGAGTCCGCCGAGGACGATGATGCCGAGGATGCGGGCGATCCATTCGTAGTGCGAGGCCGGGAAGAACGGCACGAGCACCGACAGCACCGAGCCGCCCATGCCGGCGCTCGCCGTGCCGAGCGCGAAGGTCAGCGTCGCGGTGGGCACGGCGCTCACCCCGATCAGGGCCGCGCCGGACGGGTTCTGCGCCCAGGCGCGGATCGCGCGGCCGGTCCAGGTGCGGTTCAGTACGGCGTAGAAGGTCGCCAGGACGGCGAGCGCGGCCAGGAAGCCGTACAGCGGGGCCTTGGGGATGGAGATCGGGCCGAGTGAGTACGACTCGTCGAAGTAGGCGGGGGTGGCGGAGCGGTAGCGGTTGCCCGCTGTGACGTTCAGCAGGCCCTCGATGAGCAGGGCCACGCCGAACATCAGCAGGACCGACATGGATGGCGGAGCCGAGCGGAGGCGGGCCCCGACCAGGCGGTAGAAGGCCCAGCCGAGGCCGAACATCAGCGGAGTCGTCAGGGCGGCCAGCGCGATCGGGTCGATGCCGGTCCCCCGCCACACCCACCACGTCACGAAGGCCGACAGGACGAGGAAGGCGCCCTGGGCGACGTTGATGACGCGCATCACGCCGAAGATCAGGGTGAGGCCCGAAGCCATCAGCGCGTACACACCGCCGATCAGCAGCCCCAGGACGAGCGTCTGGACGAGCTCCGCCATCGCCGTCTCACTGCCAGTCCGGCTTCGGGTACACGGCCCGGTCCACGGTCGCCGCGTCGGCCGGCGAGACGATCTCCACCTTGCCGCCCTGCCACTGGGCGAGCAGGAAGCTGCCGAGCGGCGCCCCGCGCTTGTCCCACTTCAGCGGGCCGAGGATGGTCTCCACCTCGTTGGCGTGCAGCCACTGGGCGACCTTGTCCTGGTCGGTGCCCTTCGCGCCCTCGATGCCGGCCCGGAGCACCTGGGCCGCGGCGAAGGCGTCGGCGGCGTCCTCGGCCGGGACGCCGCCCTTGTGCTTCTTCGCGTACGCCGCCACGAACTCCTTGTTGAGCGGGGTGGGCGCGCTCTCGTGCCAGCTGACCGAGTAGAACACGCCCTCCGTGTTCGCCATGCCGACGCCGTTGCTGTACTGGCTCGCGTTGCTCGGCGCGGACATCTGGAACAGCGCCTTGGGCGAGAACCGCTGCTGTTTGAGGGCCCGTACGAGCCCGACGCCGTCTTGGAACACCGCACCGTGCGCGAGGAGTTCGGGCTTCTTGCCCGCGATGGCGGCGGCGACGGGCTGCATATTGGTGGTCTCGGCCGGATAGACGCTGGTGTAGACGGTCTTGATGCCCAGGTCCTCCAGCAGTTCCTGCAGCCGCTCGATGACCGGCCGGGTGAACGGGTCGTCCTGGGTCGTGTAGGCCGCCGAGACCGGACGCTCGGCCTCCGGCAGGGACTTCACCCAGTCCACGAACGTGTTCGCCTGGTCGGCGGAGAGCGCGGGCTGCGCGAAGAAGAGCTTCCCGAAGCCGCGCTCGAAGATGTTCTCGGCGCCGCCCGCGGGCTCCACGAAGACCATGCCCTGCCGCTCGGCGACCGCGGACGCAGGGTAGTTGAGCAGCGAGGAGAAGGTGCCGAGCAGGAAGTCCACCCGGTCCTGGGTGATCAGCCGCGTGTAGTCGGCGACCACCGTGTCCTGGCTGCTGGCGTCGTCGGTGATCTTCAACTCGACCTGGCGGCCCAGGATTCCGCCGTCGGCGTTGACCATCTCCCGCCAGATCCGGTAGCCCCGCTCGGCCTCCTGCCCCGGCTGCGAGAACTGCCCGGTCAGCGGCAGGGAGGCCCCGATGAGCAGATCGCCGCGGGAATCCCCCGTGGAACCGTCCTCCGAACAGCCGGCCAGCGCGAGCCCCAGTCCAAGTCCCAGTCCGGCGGCGGCGAACTCCCTCCGGGTGAGCCCGTTCGTACCCCTCATGGCGACTCCAGCCCGTCCATCGCGTGTCTCTAGTCCATGCTCTTGGCGATCGTGTCGACGATCCGGTCCACGCTCGGCAGCGCCGCGTCCTCCAGCGAGTCGGCGGCGGGCAGCGGGACATGGGGGGTGGTGATCCGTACGAGCGGCCCGTCCAGGCTGGTGAAGCCCTCCTCGGCGCAGAGCGACACCACCTCGGCTCCCCAGCCGCACAGCCGCGGATTCTCCTCTACGGTGAACAGCCGCCCGGTCCGCCCCAGCGCCTCCAACACGGCCCGCACATCCAGCGGTACCAGGCTGCGCAGATCGAGTACGGCGGAGTCGATGCCCTGCTCCCGGGCAAGCCGCTCGGCGGCGTCCAGCGCACGCGGCACCATCAGCCCCAGCGCGACGATCACACAGTCCCCGCCCGTACGCCGCACTACGGCGGAGCCCAGCGTGTCGGTGATCTCACCGTCCGGGACCTCGCCCCGAACCGGGTAAAGCCCTTTGGCCTCAAGGAAGATGACAGGATCCGGGTCGCGTACGGCGGCGGCGAGCAGCCCCACGACATCCCTCGGCGTGGACGGTACGACGACCTTGAGCCCCGGCACCGCCATCACCCAGTTGGCCACGTCCTGCGAGTGCTGCGCGCCGAAGCGCAGCCCACCGCCGTTGGCGGCACGCACGACGAGCGGCAGGGAGAGCTGACCACCCGCCATGTAGCGGGACTTGGCGATCTGGTTGGCGAGCAGGTCCCAGCCGACGCCGAAGAAGTCGCTGAACATGATCTCGGCGACCGGCCGCAGCCCGGTCATCGCGGCGCCCATCGCCGCGCCCAGGATGGCCTGTTCGGAGATCGGCGTGTCCCGTACCCGCTGCGGCCCGAACTCGTCGAGCAGCCCGGCGGTCGTCTTGAACACCCCGCCGGCCGCGGCGACGTCCTCGCCGAGCAGGACGACCCGTTCGTCGCGACGCATCTCCTGCGCGAGGCCGCGTGCGACGGCGTCCCGGTAGGTCAGTTGCGCCATGCCGCACCTCCGTCGGCCCACAAGTCCCGCTCCACCAGGGCCGGTTCGGGCAGCGGCCCGTCCTCGGCGGCCTTCGCCGCCTCGTCGACCTCGCGAGCGGCGGCGTCGTCGATTCCGGCGAGGGTGTCCTCGCCGACCTCCGCCGCGAGCAGCTTCGCGCGGTACGCCGGGATCGGGTCGCGGGCGAGCCAGGCCTCGACCTCCTTCTTCGGGCGGTACGTCCCCGGATCGGCCCGCGAATGGCCGCCCTGCCGGTAGGTGTCGGCCTCGATGAGGCTCGGCCCGCCGCCACCGCGCGCCCGGCCCACCGCGTCGCGCGCGGTCTCGTACACCGCGTCGACGTCGTTGCCGTCGACGACGACGCCTTCCAGGCCGTACGCGGCGGCCCGGTCGGCGGCCGGCCGCTCGACGGCGGTCACGGCGGTGATCGGCGTGTACTCCATGTACTGGTTGTTCTCGCAGACGTACACGACCGGCAGCTGCCATACGGCGGCGAGGTTCAACGCCTCATGGAACGCACCGATGTTGGTGGTCCCGTCGCCGAAGAAACAGACCGTGACCTGCTCGGTACCGCGCAGTTGGGCCGACCAGGCGGCGCCGGCCGCGATGGGAAGGTGGGCGCCGACGATGGCGTAACTGCCCATCATTCCGTGCTCGGTGCTGGTCAGGTGCATGCTGCCGCCCTTGCCGGACATGAGCCCGTTGGCGCGGCCCATCAGCTCGGCGAGGATCGCCGTCATGGGGGCGCCGCGGGCGAGGGTGTGGGCGTGGCCTCGGTAGGTGGCGAAGGTGAGGTCGTCGGGGCGCATGGCGGCGGCGAATCCGGCGGCGACGGCTTCCTGGCCGGTGGAGAGATGGCTGGTGCCCTTGACGAGGCCGCGCAGGAAGAGGTCGTAGGCCCGCTTCTCCATGGCGCGCATGCGCACCATCTGGCGGTAGAGGTCGAGCCGTACGTCCACGGGTGCGAGGGGTGCTGCGGGTGCCACGGGTGCCTCCCTCAGTAGCGGTTGGCGACGAAGAGTTCCTGGGCGGGGAAGAGGGTGAGCACCCGGGCGCCGTCGGCGGTGACCAGGACCTCCTCCTCGATACGGGCGGCCGAGTAGCCGTCGGTGGCGGGGCAGTAGGTCTCCAGGGCGAAGACCATGCCCTCGTGGATCTCCTCCGGGTGCTCCAGGGAGTTCAGCCGGCTGATGATCGGGCGTTCGTGCAGGCCGAGTCCGAGGCCGTGCCCGAACTGCAGCCCGAAGCAGTCCATTTCGGTGGCGAAGCCGAAGTCCTGGGCGCGGGGCCAGGCGCGGGCGATGACGTCGGTGGTCACGCCGGGTTTGACCAGGGCGATGGCCGCGTCGATCCACTCGCGGGCGCGGCGGTGGGCGGCGCGCTGCGGGGCGGTGGACGAACCGACGTTCAGGGTGCGGTAGTAGCAGGTGCGGTAGCCGTTGTAGGACTGGATGATGTCGAAGAAGCAGGTGTCGCCGGGGCGGATCAGCCGGTCGGTGAAGTTGTGCGGATGCGGGTTGCAGCGTTCCCCGGAGACCGCGTTGATCGCCTCGACGTCGTCGGAGCCGTGCTCGTAGAGGTACTTGTTGGCGAGCGCCACGATGTCGTTCTCGCGCACGCCGGGTTTGAGGGCCTCGGCGATGGCCTGGTAGCAGCCGTCGACCATGGCGGCGGACTGGGTGAGCAGCAGGATCTCGTCCGGGTTCTTCAACTGCCGTGCGTCCAGCATGACTTGCTGGCAGTCGGCGACGCGCAGTCCGGCCTGCTGGAGCGCGAAGAGGAACGGCGGTTCTACGATGTCCACGCCGACGGGGGCGTCCTCCACCCCGGCGGCGCGGAGCAGGTCGCGGATCTCGGCGACGGCCCGGTCGAAGAGGCCGGCCTCGGGTCGTACGGCACCGCGCAGGCCGAGCATGCCGGCCCGGCAGTTCTCGGGCTTCAACCAGGGTGCGTACAGCTGGTGGTGGCGTGCGGCGGAGCCGAAGTCCCAGAGGAACGGCTCGCCTTCGCGGGTGAGCAGGGCATAGCGGGTCATCTTGTCGCGGGACCACTCGCCGATGACCGTGCCGGTGAGGTAGCGGATGTTGTTGACGTCGAAGAGCAGCAACGCGCCGAGCCCACTGGCGTCCAGGGCGGCGCGTACGCGCTCCAGACGGTAGGCGCGCAGCCGGTCGAAGTCGACGCGGGACTCGAAGTCGACGGCGGAGTGACCTGGTGCGCCGGCCGGGTGATGGGGTGCGCCGGCGGTCGTCATTGCTCGGCCTCCAGAGTCAGGCCCGAGGAACGGGCGACTTCGGCGAGCAGCACCGCGAAGTCGACGGGCCCGTCCTGCCCCTGGGCCTGTACGGCGCCCTGCACCAGCTGGTGGACGAGCGCGGCGACCGGCATGCTCACGCCGCTCCCGCGAGCGGCGGCCAGGCCCAACTCGAAGTCCTTCCGGAGGAGTTGGGGAGTGAAGGTGGGGGTGAAGTCGAGCCGGGTGAGGGCGGGCGTCTTGTAGCGGGTGAATACGGACCCGAGCACAGACGAGTTGACGAAGGCCAGGAAGTCCGAGCGCCGTACCCCGCCCTTCTCGGCCAGCACGGTGATCTCCGCGAGGGACTGGATGACCGCGCCCAGGAACAGATTGTGGGCGATCTTCACCAGCCGGGCCTCCTCACCCTCCCCGACATGGGTCGCCGCGCCGCAGATCGCGGCCAGCAGCGGCCGTACGGCGTCGTACGCCTCCTCGGGCCCCGAGACGACGAACGCCGCCGTGCCCGCCTCGACCGCCGAGGGGTTGCCGCTGACGGGGGCGGCGAGCATCCGTGCGCCCGCCTTGACCGTCGCCGCGCGCACTTGGAGGGAGGTTTCCTGCGAGACCGTGGAGCAGTCGACGAGGATGCCCGGAACCGTCTCCTGGCTGAGCAGGCCATGCTCGCCGAGGGCCACCTCGATCAGCGCGGCGTCGGCGGCGACCATGGTGAACACCACGTCGTGGTGGGCGAGTTCGGCGACCGATCCGACAACGCCGGCCCCATGCTCGCGCAGCGCCTCGGCCTTGGCGCCGGTGCGGTTGTGGACGGTGACGTCGTAACCGGCGGCGAGCAGTCGCCGGACCATCGCGCCGCCCATGCGGCCGGTTCCGATCCAGCCGACACGAGGTTCTGCCGGGCTCTTCGGGGTGGTCGGAGTGGTCGAGGTCGTCATCGTGGGGTCCCTCCGCTGTCGTACGCAGGGCAAACGATGGGTGTGACAAGGGGTGTTGAGTGCTCCATGACCCGGATCTAAGCTCGGGAT
The DNA here is from genome assembly GCF_058544905.1 of Streptomyces sp. JLBG701. NCBI lineage: Bacteria > Bacillati > Actinomycetota > Actinomycetes > Kitasatosporales > Streptomycetaceae > Streptomyces > Streptomyces sp. JLBG701. Next base: position 9,448,722 of record NZ_CM178588.1, on the reverse strand, counting down.
TCATGGACGACAATCGTTTGTCTTCAGGCTCAGGACACTATGAACGCGTCGACAGCCCGTCAAGGGGCGGCGCACGGTGAGCGTCACGCTGGCCGATGTGGCGCGCGAGGCGCGCGTCCACCCCGGAACCGCCTCCAAGGCGCTCAACCCGGCGACACGCCACCGGGTGGCCCCGGACACCGTCCGCCGAGTCGTCCGGGCCGCGGAGACACTCGGCTACGAGCCCAACTCCCTTGCCCGCGGCCTGCGCACCAGCCGCTCACGCACGATCGGCGTACTGATCCCCGACCTGGCCAACCCGTTGTTCCCCCCGATCGTGCGCGGCATCGAAGAGGTCCTGCGCGCCGCCGACCACCTGGCCCTGCTCACCGACACCGACAACGACCCCGAGCTGGAGGAGCGGCTCGTCTCGATGCTCCAGGGCCGCCGCAGCGACGGCTTCATCGTCGCCACCGCGCGCCGGGAACACCCCTTGCTGGACCGCCTGGCCGACGCGGACACCCCGCTCGTCCTCCTCAACCGCATCACCGACAGCCCCCGCCACTCCAGCGTGACCGGCGACGACGCGACGGGCGTACGGGACGCCGTACGCCACCTCACCGAGCTGGGCCACCGACGCATCGCCCATCTCGCGGGCCCCCAGGACCTGTCCACCGGCCATCTGCGCCACCGAGCTTTCCTGGACGCGGTGGACCAACTGGGCCTGGACCGCCGCGACTGCCCGGTGGTGACGGGCAGCAGCTACTCCACGGAGGCGGGCCGCTCCGCCGCCCATACGGCACTGAACCTGCGCCCCCGCCCCACGGCTGTCCTCGCCGGAAACGACCTGATGGCCCTAGGCGTCCTCGACGCCCTCACCGAGTCGGGCCTCGACTGCCCCCGCGACCTGTCCGTCATCGGCTTCAACGACATGCCGATGCTCGACCGCATGGCCACCCCCCTGACCACGATCCGCACCCCGCAGCACGAGATAGGGGCGGAGGCGGCCCGCCTGATGCTCCGCGTCCTGGGCGGCCTGCCGGAGCCTCTGCATATCCGGCTCAGTTGCCGGTTGGTGGTGCGGGGGTCTACGGCTGCCGTAGGGCGGGCGGGATGACACCCTCCGCCGGCTGCAGGGTCACCCTGGCGCCGCCCGGGCCCGCCGGACCGAACCCCGGTACGGCTGGACCCGCCCGAAGGGCTCAGCCGTGTGCGGCGAACCGTACGAACGACGTCCAGCCGTCACGCCCGACCGCGAAGTGAGGGCGTGCAACGTCCTTGGAGTCCCGTACGCAGATGGCCTGTTCGGTGACGGCGACCTCCACACAGTCGTCACCCTGGGTGCCGCTGTAGCTGGACTTGAACCAGGCGAGTTCCGTCGTGCTCATAGCTCTCCTCGCAGTCGCTCCAACAGACCCCGCGAGTCTTGGGGGTTCAGGGCCTGCGAGCGCAGTGTGTCATAGGCCTGGTAGAGGAGGCTCACCTGTTTCGCGTCGCTGATCAGGCGCCCGTTCTGCTGTCCTTCCGAGTACGCGAGCCGCCGACGCTCCGGCGTCTCCAGAAGCCGCACAGGGCCGTCCAGGCACGCGTGGAACTCGGCGTCCAGCGGCATGATCTGAAGCGTCACGTTGCGCGGGGCCGTGAGTTCCAGCACATGATCGAGCAAGCGTCGCGTCACCTCGGTTCCACCGAGCCGCCGCCGGAAGATGTGCTCCTCCACGATGAAGCTGAACGGGACGTTCGGCCTCTCGCGCAACAGTTTCTGGCGTTCCAGTCGAGCAGCGACCTGGGCCTCCAACTGGTCGTCCGACAACGGCGGAACGCTGTTCCCGAACACCGCCCGCGCATACCCCTCCGACTGCAACAACCCTGGCACCAACCGGCATTCATACGTGCACAGGCTCACCGCGATCCTCTCCAGCCGCGCCCACCGCCGGAACCACGCCGCCAGCCCCACGTCCCCTCGCGTCAGGAACTTCGCCGACTTCCGCAGCGCCCCCGTGTTCCCCGTCGCCTCCTCCCCCAGCTCCACGAAGGACTCGTCCGGCATCCGCCGCCCCAACTCCACGGACTCCACCGTGTGCTTGGAGAACCGGACCCGGTCCCCGAACTCCGCGCGGCTGAGCCCGGCGTGTTCACGCAGGGCCTGGACGACGGCCCCGAAGGTCCGCAGACTGTCGGAGGGGTCGGGCTCCCGCTCCACCTCACCGGCCGTCAGGTCATCGTCGTCCATGCTCTCCGTGCCGTCGTTCATACGCGGCCACCTCCAGGTGCGTACGTGCGCTGTTCCCCGCGATCGACTCACCCAGAGTGACGGCAAGATCGGCGTACCGTCTACAGAATGTCCCCGTACGCTGACGCACCGTACGGACTGCATCCCCGGAAGACGCACCCACGCGCCCGCCACGGTTGCCCCATGAACGCCCCCACGCCCCAAATCCCGGTTACCGTACACACTTTCGCCCAGCAACTCTCCTCCACCCACCGCGGCGCCCGCCTCGCCCGACTCCCCACCGTCGAGCGGCTCCAGGCCCGGCAGGTGTCACCCGCCGTCACCGAACGGGCCGTGCAAATCGTCGCCGAACGCGGCGCGGGACAGCACGACCGTCCCGGCCCCGCCGCCACGTCCTCCGCAGGCTTCGGGCCGCTTCGCCAGTTCACCCTGGCGGGGGTCTCGCGGTCACCGGCAACGGCCGGAACAACAGAACTCCCCACCGGACAACGGATTTTCCTGTTCCGCCTCTTGACGTGGACACGCTTCTCGGCTGCCATGTGATGGATTTCTTTGGAAAATGATCCCTTCTCCGCACGGAAGGCCCCATGTCAAACAAGATCGCACGGAGATGGCCCAGACGCATCGCCGCACAGGTCCTCGGCCTCGCCCTCACCCTCGCCGGTCTGGCCACCCTCGACCGGCAGACACCGTCGGTCCCCCTGTCCCCTGATCCGGCCGCCGTCAGCACCAACCAGATCGGCGTCACACCGCCGCCGTTGGGCTGGGCTTCCTGGAACAGCTTCGCCAGCAGCATCGACTACAACACCATCAAGGCCCAGGCCGACGCCCTGGTCTCCTCCGGCATGGCCGCCGCCGGCTACAAGTACGTCAACCTCGACGACGGCTGGTGGCAGGGCGCCCGCGACGCCAACGGCAACATCGTGGTGGACGAGAACCTGTGGCCCGGCGGCATGAAGGCGATGGCCGACTACATCCACAGCAAGGGTCTCAAGGCCGGCATCTACACCGACGCGGGCAAGCAGGGTTGCGGCTACTACTACCCCACCACCCGCCCCGCCGCCCCCAACACCGGTATGGAGGGCCACTATCAGCAGGACCTGGAGACCTTCCAGCGCTGGGGCTTCGACTATGTCAAGATCGACTTCTGCGGCGGCCGCGAAGAAGGCCTGAACCAGGAGGCGACGTACAAGGCGATCGCCGCCGCCCACGACGCCGCGAGCGCCGTCACCGGCCGCAGACTCGTCCTGTCCGTCTGCGAGTGGGGCACCGGCCTGACGTGGAACTGGGCAACGGGCACCGGCGACCTGTGGCGCACCAGCAACGACATCATCTTCTGGGGCCAGACCCCGGACACGGCCAAGATGCTCACCAACTTCGACCAGGCCATCCACCCCGCGGCCCAGCACACCGGGTACTACAACGACCCCGACATGCTGATGGTCGGCATGAACGGTCTGAGCGCGGCCCAGAACCGGTTGCACATGAGCCTGTGGGCGATATCCGGCGCCCCGATGCTGGCCGGCAACAACCTGGCCACGATGAGCACCACCACCCGCGACATCCTCACCCAGCCCGAAGTCCTCGCCATCGACCAGGACACGCGCGGCCTGCAGGGCGTCAAGGTCGCCGAGGACACCCGGAACCTGCAGGTGTACTCGAAGGTGCTCTCCGGCAGCGGAAAGCGCGCCGTGCTGCTGCTCAACCGCACCGGCTCCGCCGCCTCGATGACCGTCCGCTGGGCCGACCTCGGTCTGACCACCGCCTCCGCCTCCGTGCGCAACGCCTGGTCGCGCAGCGACGCCGGCTCCTTCGCCACCAGCTACTCCACGACCGTCCCGGCGAACGACGCCGTGCTGCTCACGGTCTCCGGCACCGAGGCGTCCGGTTCGACGTACGAGGACACCAGCACCGCCACCACGCCCACCTTCACCGGCGTCACCACCGGCGCCGCGGGCACCAAGCTGGTCGACGTCACCTACGCCAACGGCGGCAGCTCGGCCCGTAAGGCCACCATCCAGGTCAACGGCCAGTACAAGTACCAGGCGTCCTTCCCGCCGACCGGCTCCGCCACCACCTACCGGACCGTGTCCGTGCTGGCCCACATGGCCAAGGGAACGAACACCGTGACGTTCGCCGCCGTCTCCGGCAGCACCGCTCCCGACATCGACGCCATCCGCGTCCAGGGGGTCCCCGGCACCAACGGTGTCGCGCTCACCGGTGCCGCCTCGAACCGCTGCCTCGGCTTCGAGAAGAACACTGTCGCAGGTGGCAGCCAGGCCATCCTGTGGGACTGCTTCGGCGGGCGGAACGAGACCTTCACCCAGACCTCGCGCAGCGAGCTCGTCGTCTACGGCAACAAGTGCCTGGACGCCGACAACAACGGCACCACCAACGGCACCAAGGTCATCCTCTGGGACTGCACCAACGGCACGAACCAGAAGTGGACCGTCAACTCCAACGGCAGCATCACCAACAACCTGTCGGGCCTCTGCCTGGACGCCGACGGGGCCGCGACCGCGAACGGTACCAAGATGATCCTGTGGACCTGCAACGGCCAGACCAACCAGAGATGGACGCTCAACTGACCTCCGCCACGGTCTCGTAGCCCTCGCGGCAGGCATGAACCCGAGTGCGGGCAACCAGAGCCACCGGCTGCCCGCACTCGGCAGCAGCAACGACAACCGGCTGGCACAGAACCGGATCCACCGCACGCAAGTGCCCACCGTGCAACCATCGCCGCCGCTCAGGGGTTACCTGGTTACGCAGTACTGAGATGCGTGCTCAGCACGACCTGTACGGCGTCGGGCTGCTCCACGGCGAGATGGCCGGCGCGCAGTGGCCGGCACCATGGCGACCTGCTCCAGCATCGCCACCGCGTCCGCGACATTACGCCGGTGGTCGCGCGCCGGAGGGTGCGCGAAGACGCCATAGCCGCGGCGATCGTAGGCGATGACCCGGTGGCCGACCCCGCCGCCGCCTCGGCGCAGGAGCCGTGGATCAACAGCAGCGGCTCGCCGGAGCCGTACTCCTCATACGTCAGGTCGGCACCCTCGTACGAGAGGAACATCGGTGCCCCCGCTCACGGGCTTGAGAGTGGTGCCCTTCTCGGAATCCGCAACGAGGCCGCCGGGTCAACCTTGACCACGTTGTGCTCGGAGGCGAGGGCGCAGGTCGCGAACGCGGACTGGCCGAAGAGCACGCCGTGGACGCCGGCGCCCTAGTGGTCGAGCACGCCGGGCGGGAGTACCGGCTACACCGCCTCGCCGAGCCGCGGGTCGTCCAGGTGGAGGGGTGCGAGAGTGAGGGGGGGGCGCCCTTGGTTTCGGTCAGCGCGGCTGTGGCGGCGACCGACAGTCCTCATGGACCGCGAGGAGATCCGCAGCGTCGTGGAGAGCGTCGGCGGCCTACTGGCCCTCCTGCGCCGAGCCGACCCAGGCCACAAGGTGGAGCTCTACCGCCAACTCGGACTGCGCTTGACGTACGACCACGAAACACGACTGGTGCCGGCCGAAGCTCGGCCGGCACCAGTCGTGTGCGCTGAGTACGTGTCCGAGGGGGGACTTGAACCCCCACGCCCGATAAAGGGCACTAGCACCTCAAGCTAGCGCGTCTGCCATTCCGCCACCCGGACTAGGTGTCTGCCGCCTGACCGGGGGTGTTCCCCGCGGCGACATGGACAACAATACCAAGCTTTCGGAGCGCCTTTCACCTGCATATCCGTCGCCCGGGAGGCGGTCCGCGGCACGATCGGGGCTCGTGACGACTGTATTCTGTATACTGTTGCCACCAATGGCCCCGGCTCGGAGGCGACATGGAAGATCTGGATCCCGCGGTGGTGCTGGGTATGGCCGCCCAGGCACCCGACGGCATAGTGATCATCGACGGCGAGGGACTCATCCGCTATTGGAACCGGGGTGCGGAGCGCATCTTCGGGTTCTCGGCGGACGACGTGGCCGGTCGCAGTCTGGACGTGATCATCCCCGAGAAGCACCGGAAGCGTCACTGGGACGGCTTCGAGGAGGCAATGGACCGAGGGTCCACCAAGTACGGGGAGGCGGACCTCCTGGCCGTTCCCGCACTGGCCGCGGACGGCCGCAAGCTGTCCATCGAGTTCAGCGTGATGCTGCTGCCGGCGCTCGACGGCGGCACGTACGTAGGAGCGGTCATCCGGGATGTCACCGCGCGACGCGAACGGGAGCGGGAGCTGATGCGGCGGCGGGCCGAGGCGACGGTCTGAGCCGCAGAGGACGACATGGAAGCGGCCGTGGCCTTCGGGCCACGGCCGCTTCCGTTTGCGTGGTCCGGGTCAGACGATGACCCCACTCTCCTTCAGCCTGCCGATGGTCTCCTCGTCGTAGCCCAGCTCGACCAGGACCTCGGAGCTGTGCTCGCCCAGCAGCGGGGCACCGGCGACCTCCGGCTTGAAGGACGAGAACTTCACCGGGCTGCCGACGGTCAGGTACGTGCCACGGCCCTTCTGCTCGACCTCGACGACGGTGCCGCTCTTGCGCAGGTCCTCGTCGTAGGCGATCTCCTTCATGCTCATCACCGGGGCGCAGGGCACCTCCCACTCACGCAGGATGTTCACCGCCTCGTACTTGGTCTTGTCCGCGAGCCACTTCTCGATCTCCGCGAAGATCTCGAAGATGTGCGACTGACGGGCGCGCGCGGTGGCGTACTCCGGGTCCTCGGCCCACTCGGGGTGGCCGATCGCCTCGGCGGTGCGCTTCCAGTTCTGCTCCTGGACGGTGAAGTAGATGTACGCGTTCGGGTCGGTCTCCCAGCCCTTGCACTTGAGCACCCAGCCGGGCTGGCCGCCGCCGCCCGCGTTGCCGCCGCGCGGCACCACGTCGGTGAACTCGCCGTTCGGGTACTGCGGGTACTCCTCCAGGTAGCCGACCCGCTCCAGGCGCTGCTGGTCGCGCAGCTTGACCCGGCAGAGGTTGAGCACGGCGTCCTGCATGGAGACGGAGACCTTCTGGCCCCTGCCGGTCTTGTTGCGGTCGATGATCGCGGTGAGGATGCCGATCGCCAGGTGCATACCGGTGTTGGTGTCGCCGAGAGCGGCGCCGGAGATGGTCGGCGGGCCGTCCCAGAAGCCGGTGGTGGAGGCGGCGCCGCCCGCGCACTGGGCGACGTTCTCGTAGACCTTGAGGTCGTTCCAGGAGGACTGGTCGTTGAAGCCCTTGACCGAGCCGAAGATCAGGCGCGGGTTGAGCTCCTGGATGCGCTCCCAGGAGAAGCCCATACGGTCCAGGGCGCCCGGGGCGAAGTTCTCCACCAGGACGTCGGCGTCCGTGATGAGCTTCTCCAGGACCTCCTTGCCCTCGGCGGTCTTGGTGTTGATGGCGAGGGAGCGCTTGTTGCTGTTGAGCATCGTGAAGTACAGCGCGTCCAGGTCCTCGATGTCCCGCAGCTGATTGCGGGTGACGTCACCACCGTTGGGGCGCTCCACCTTCAGGACGTCGGCGCCGAACCAGGCGAGCATCTGGGTGCATGCGGGACCGGCCTGTACCCCGGTGAAGTCGATCACCTTGATTCCGGCGAGCGGCTTTTCACTCATGTTGGCTTCCTTCTCGTGAATGAACGCGTGCGGGGAGGGAGTTGAGGGGTGAAGGCGCTTACTTCTTCGCCGCCGTGATGTTGCCGACGGTGATGCCCTTCGGGTTGAGGTGCGAGATGTGGCCGCTCTCGGTGCCGGCCGAGGGGTCGATCACGCAGTCGATGAGCGCCGGGCCGCCCGAGGCCAGTGCCTCGGTGAGGGCGGCGGTGACCTCGGCGGGCGTGGTCGCGCGGTAGCCCTTGCCGCCGAACGCCTCGATCATCAGGTCGTGGCGGGCGGCGAGCATCAGGGTCGTCGGGGACGGTGCGTCGTCGAGCGGGTTGACGTCGTCGCCGCGGTAGACACCGCCGTTGTTCATGATGATCGTGACGACGGGCAGCTTGTAGCGGCAGATCGTCTCCAGTTCCATGCCGCTGAACCCGAAGGCGCTGTCGCCCTCCACGGCCACGACCGGTGCACCGCTCTCGACGGCGGCGGCGATTGCGTATCCCATACCGATGCCCATGACGCCCCAGGTGCCGCTGTCGAGGCGGTGACGCGGTACGTGCATGTCGATGACGTTGCGCGCGATGTCCAGCGCGTTGGCGCCCTCGTTGACGAGGTACGTCTCGGGGCGTGTATGCAGTACATCGCGTACGGCCTTCAGGGCGCCCATGAACTGCATGGGGTGCGGGTCGGCCTCAAGGCGCTTCGCCATCTTGGCGACGTTCTGCGCCGAACGCGCGCCCAACTCCTCGCGCCAGGCGGCGGGGGCAGCGATCTGGCCGGGCTTGGTCCGCTCGGCGAGCGCGTCGAGCACCGACTCGATGTCACCGACGAGCGGGGCGGCGATGGGCTGGTTGCTGTCCATCTCCTTGGGCTCGATGTCCACCTGGATGAACTTCGCTTCGGGGTTCCACGACGGCCCCTCGCCATGGTTGAGCAGCCAGTTGAGGCGGGCGCCGACGAGCATCACGACGTCGGCCTTCTTCAGCGCCATCGAACGGGCGGTGGCCGCGGACTGCGGGTGGTCGTCGGGCAGCAGGCCCTTCGCCATCGACATCGGCACATACGGGATGCCCGTGGACTCGATGAACTCCCGGATCTTGGCGTCCGCCTGGGCGTACGCCGCTCCCTTGCCGAGGACCACCAGCGGCCGTTCGGCACTCGCCAGGAGCTCGATCGCGCGGTCCACCGCCTCGGGCGCGGGCAGTTGGCGCGGCGCCGGGTCGACGAGGCGGCTCAGCGTCTTGGCGCCGGCCTCGGCGGGCAGGATGGAGCCGAGCACCGCGGCGGGGATGTCGAGGTAGACACCGCCGGGGCGCCCGGAGATCGCGGTGCGCAGCGCGCGGGCGATACCGCGGCCGATGTCCTCCACCCGGCTCACCCGGTAGGCGGCCTTCACGAACGGCTGCGCGGCGGCGAGTTGGTCCATCTCCTCGTAGTCGCCCTGCTTGAGGTCGACGAGGTGGCGCTCGCTGGAGCCGGAGATCTGGACCATGGGGAAGCAGTTCGTGGTGGCGTTCGCCAGCGCGACCAGACCGTTGAGGAAGCCCGGTGCCGAGACCGTCAGCGCCACGCCCGGCTTCTTGGTGAGGTAGCCGGCGGCGGCGGCCGCGTGTCCGGCGTTGCTCTCGTGCCGGAAGCCGATGTAGCGGATGCCCTGTGCCTGGGCGAGGCGGGCCAGGTCGGTGATCGGGATGCCGACCACCCCGTAGATGGTGTCGACGTCGTTCATCTTGAGCGCGTCGACGACCAGGTGATACCCGTCGGTGAGCTCGGTCGGAACGTCGGCTGTTGCCGCGGTCTCCAGGGTCGAGGGGGCGGTCATGGTCCGAGGTCCTCCTTGGGCAGGTCCTGCCGTGCGGCTACTCCTCTCACCATCCGCAGCGCGCCTGCCCGCGTCCAAGACCCATCGGCGACCAGCTGATAAACAGCATCTATCGATGGCTGGTGGGAGCGCCGCAACTCCCTTGATAGACGGTTGCTATCGGGCGTTCGCCAGTACGTATTGGACGTGCCCCGTGCGCCACCGCAGGCTCGCAGAGGACGGCTTCGTCCGATTGGGCGCGAGGAGGTGGGGTCATGGCCGCTCCGGCGGCGGCATCCGTGCGCGACGCGAACCGGTACCGGCCTCCGACGGTCACGGGCCTCGTCGATCTTCTCGACCGACAGGTCCGCGAACGCCCGTACGCCCGTGCCCTCGTCGTCGGCAGAGACCGGGTGCACCTGTCCTACCGGGCGCTCGCAGTCCTCGCGGACGAGGTGGCGGTACGTCTCCATCGAACGGGGCTGCGTCGCGGTGACGCGGTCGGCCTGATCTGCGCCAACACCGCGGAGTTCGTCGTCGCGCTGCTCGGTGCGGCGCGCGCCGGTCTGGTGGTCGCTCCGCTGGACCCCGCACTGCCCGGGTCCCAACTCGCCGCGCGGCTGGAGGCGTTGGGCGCACGGGCGGTTCTCCTCGGACCGGACGCGACCGCTGCCCGGCTGCCCGTGCCGGCGTGGCCCCTACGGGTTGACGCCTCCAGCGCGGGCACGGCGGCGGTCGCACTGGAGCCGGATGTGTACGCCGCGCCCCAAGTCCAGGGTGCGTCAGGCGAATTGTCGAGCCGCGACGCCCTCGTCCTGTTCACGGCCGGCACCACCGACCGGGCGAAGATGGTCCCACTGACGCACGCCAACATCGCTGCTTCCCTCCAAACCATCTGCGCCACCTACGAGTTGGGCCCCGGTGACGCGACGGTCGCGGTGATGCCGTTCTTTCACGGCCACGGGCTGTTCGCGGCACTGCTGGCGTCTCTGGCCAGTGGGGGTTGTGTCCTGCTGCCCGCGCGGGGACGGTTCTCGGCGGGCACGTTCTGGGACGACATGCGGGCCGCCGCGGCCACCTGGTTCACCGCGGTCCCGACCATCCACGAGATCCTCCTGGACCGGTCCGAGAGGGAGTACCCGGGCCCGCAGACGCCGCCCCTGAAGTTCGTACGAAGTTGCAGCGCCCCCCTCAACACCGCCACGCAGCGGGCGCTGGAGCGCACGTTCGGCGCACCGCTGCTGTCCGCCTACGGCATGACCGAGTCCACCCATCAGGCGACCAGTGAGCCTCTGCCGCAGCGGGGAGCGCTGAAACAGGGGTCGGTCGGCCGGGCGACCGGGGTCGAGGTCCGGGTCGTGGACCGCAGTGGGCGTCCGTGTCCGGCGGGCGTCGAGGGCGAGGTGTGGGTGCACGGTCCCACCGTCGCCCGCGGCTATCTCGCCGCCCGGGACGAGACGTCGTACACCTTCGTCGACGGGTGGCTGCACACCGGTGACCTGGGCGCGTTGGACGAGGACGGCTACCTGTCCCTGACCGGTCGGATCAAGAACCTCATCAACCGGGGCGGCGAGAAGATCTCGCCCGAGTATGTCGAGGACATCCTCGCCGGTTGCCCGGGAGTCGCCGAGGCGGCCGTGTTCGCCGTACCAGACGCGACGTACGGGCAGCGGGTCGGCGCCGCCGTGGTGGTGCGCGAGGGCGAGAACATCGGGCTGGAGGAGATCCTCCAGTACTGCCGCGACCACCTGGCCGCCTTCGAGGTACCCGACCAACTGGAACTGACCGACGCTCTGCCGCACACCGCGAAGGGGGGCCTGGACCGGAAGGCCGTGCAGGTGCGATACGCGCAGTGACAGGGGGCAGGGGCATGGTCCTTAATTGCCGACGGTACGGCAGCGCCCCAAAGGGGCGCGGGGAACTGCGCGACCAGCCCCCACCGGCCCGCGGTAAACGAACTGCCTAACCAGCGGAGCGCATCGGCAACGGCCCGTCGAAGAAGTCGTCCAGCGACAACCCGGTGGCCGCATTGACGAACGCCCGGGCGGCGACCGACCCGGGGGTCCCCGCATGGATCGCCACCGAAACCTGGGCCCCGGCCTCCGGGTCAACCAGCGGCAGCGCGCGCGTCCGCCCGATCACCGGCATCGCCCGCAACCACGTGTTCGGCACAATGCTCGCCCACCCACCACCGCCCACATGCGCGTAGAGGGAGGCGATCGAGTCCGTCTCCACCTGCGGCGTCACCACATACCCCTTGTCCGCGAACACGGTGTCGACGATCTGCCGGATCCGCATGTCGGGCGTCAGCAGCGCCAGCGGCAGCTGGGCCGCGTCCGCCCAGGTCATGGTGGAGGCCTGCGAGGTCAGCTGATCGTCCGAGACGAGCAGCATGTACCGCTCCTGGTACAGCGGAACGACCTGCAGCCCTTCCTGGTCGCCCGGATCGAAGTGGGCGATCGCCACGTCCAGCTCGAAGTCCCGTAGCTGACGGTGGAGTTCCTTCGTCGAGAGCCGGGAACGGACCTGCACCTTGGCCAGCGGGTGCGCAGCACAGAACGCGGCCACGGGCAGCGCCAGGGTCGTCGACGCCGTCGGGTCCGTGCCGAGGCGCAGCGTCCCCGTGATGCCCGACTGCACGGCGGCCACCTCGGCCTTGAACGCGTCCTGCTCGGCAAGGATCCGCTTGGCCCACACGACGAGCCGTTCGCCTTCCGGGGTGAGGCCCTGGTAGTTGTGCCCGCGGTTGATCAGCGTGACGTTCAGCTCCCGCTCCAGCTTGGCGATCGCCGCCGAGAGCGCGGGCTGGGACACGTAGCAGGATTCCGCCGCCCGGGCGAAATGCCGCTCCCTCGCCACCGCCACGAAGTATTCGAGCTGCCGGAACAGCATGAACGACTCCCTTCGAGCGAGGCCCCCGCGATCTTCGTTCGAGCATACGGAACTCCGGCCCGCGAGGAGCTCACACGGATCAACGCAGGAGCTTCACGGCGGCCACCACCAGGGGGTCGAGTCCGTCGGCTCCGGCGTCGACGAATTCGTACAGCCTGGTGCGCATGCGCGGATCCCAGAACCTGCCGATGTGGCCCGCGATCTCCTCGGCGGCCCGGTCGGCCGGCAGGTGTGCGAGGTTTCTGGCGATGTCGTTGGCCATCCTGCGCTCGGACGGCACGGTCGCTGTCATCTCAAACCACCACCCGATCCACCACTCAATCCACCACCGTGACGAGGTCGTTGTCGGTGACTTCCGTGTCGGTGTGCCGGTCCGGGCGCGCGAGCGCGACCTGTACGGCGGTCACCTTGTACTCCGGACAGTTGGTCGCCCAGTCGGAGTTCTCGGTGGTCACCACGTTGGCGCCGGTGACGGGGTGGTGGAAGGTCGTGTACACGACCCCGGTCGGCATCCGGTCGGAGAGCTCGGCACGCAGGGTCGTCTGCCCGACGCGACTGGCCAGGGTGACCATGTCGCCGTCGGTGATGCCGCGGTCCTCGGCGTCGTGGGGGTGCAGTTCCAGGATGTCCTCGGGATGCCATGCCACATTGCCCGTACGACGGGTCTGCGCGCCCACGTTGTACTGGCTGAGGATCCGTCCCGTGGTGAGGACCAGCGGGAAGCGGCGGGTGCTGCGCTCGTTGGTCGGGACGTAGGAGGTGACCACGAACCTGCCCTTGCCCCGCACGAATTCGTCCACGTGCATGATCGGCGTGCCCTCCGGTGCCGCCTCGTTGCACGGCCACTGGACGCTGCCGAGCTTGTCCAAGACCTCGAACGACACCCCGGTGAACGTCGGTGTGACCGAGGCGATCTCATCCATGATCTGGCTCGGATGGTCGTAGGACATTGCATACCCCATGGCGGATGCGATCTCGCTGACGATCTGCCACTCGTGTTTGCCGGTCTTCGGCTTCATCACCGCGCGTACCCGGTTGATGCGGCGTTCGGCGTTGGTGAACGTGCCGTCCTTCTCCAGGAAGGACGCACCGGGGAGGAAGACGTGGGCGAACTTGGCGGTCTCGTTGAGGAACAGGTCCTGTACGACGACCAGTTCCATGGCTTCGAGCGCGGCGGTGACGTGCTTGAGGTTCGGGTCGGACTGGGCGATGTCCTCGCCGTGGACGAAGAGTCCGCGGAAGGTGCCGTCGATCGCCGCGTCGAACATGTTCGGGATGCGAAGTCCCGGTTCGGCCAGGAGAGTTCCGCCCCAGAGGTTCTCGAAGACGGTGCGCACCGCGTCGTCCGAGACGTGGCGGTAGCCGGGCAGTTCGTGCGGGAACGAGCCCATGTCGCAGGAGCCTTGGACGTTGTTCTGACCGCGCAGGGGGTTCACGCCGACGCCGTCCCGGCCGATGTTCCCGCACTCCATCGCGAGGTTGGCCATCCCCATGACCATGGTCGAGCCCTGGCTGTGCTCGGTGACGCCGAGGCCGTAGTAGATGGCCCCGTTGGGTGCTTCCGCGTACAGCCTTGCGGCGGCGCGGAGTTCCTCGGCCGGGACGCCGGTGATCGGTTCGACGGCCTCCGGGCTGTTCTCCGGGCGGGCGATGAACTCGGCCCAGTCGTCGAAGCCTTCGCACCTCGCGTCCACGAAAGCGCGGTCGACCAGGCCCTCGGTGACGACGACGTGCGCCATGGCGTTGACGACGGCGACGTTGGTGCTCGGCCTGAGCTGGAGGTGGTGCTGTGCCTCGATGTGCGGCGACCGCACGAGGTCGATGCGGCGCGGATCTACGACGATCAGCTTGGCGCCCTCGCGCAGCCGGCGCTTCATCCGGGAGGCGAACACCGGGTGCCCGTCGGTGGGGTTGGCACCGATGACCACGATGACGTCGGCCTCTGCCACCGACCGGAAGTCCTGGGTGCCGGCCGACTCGCCGAAGGTCTGCTTGAGGCCGTATCCCGTCGGGGAGTGGCAGACGCGGGCGCAGGTGTCGACGTTGTTGTTGCCGAAGGCGGCACGGACCATCTTCTGTACGACGTAGACCTCTTCGTTGGTGCAACGCGAGGAGGTGATCGCGCCGACCGCGCTCGATCCGTACCGGTTCTGGATCTCGCGCATGCGACGGGCGACCGTGCCGATCGCCTCGTCCCACTCGACTTCGCGCCAGGGGTCGGTGATCCGGTCGCGGACCATCGGCTTGAGGACGCGGTCGGGGTGGGTGGCGTAGCCGAAGGCGAAGCGGCCCTTCACGCAGGAGTGGCCCTCGTTGGCGCCGCCGTCCTTGTACGGCACCATGCGCACGAGTTCGTCGCCGCGCAGCTCGGCTTTGAACGAGCAGCCGACACCGCAGTAGGCGCAAGTGGTCACAACTGACCTTGTCGGCATGCCCAGTTCGACGACCGACTTCTCCTGAAGGGTCGACGTCGGGCAGGCCTGTACGCAGGCCCCGCAGGAGACGCACTCGGAGTCCATGAAGGTCTCGCCGGCGCCCGGCGAGACCTTGGAGTCGAAGCCGCGTCCCTCGATGGTGAGCGCGAACGTGCCCTGCACCTCGTCGCAGGCCCGTACGCAGCGGGAGCAGGCGATGCACTTGGAGGGGTCGAAGTCGAAGTAGGGGTTCGAGGTGTCCTTCTCGGCGTCGAGGTGGTTGGCGCCCTCGTAGCCGTAGCGGACCTGCCGAAGCCCCACCACACCTGCCATGTCCTGGAGTTCGCAGTCGCCGTTGGCCGGGCAGGTGAGGCAGTCGAGGGGGTGGTCGGAGATGTACAGCTCCATGACGCCCTGGCGGAGCTTCTCCACCTTCGGCGTCTGGGTGCTCACCTTCATGCCGTCGGCGCACGGTGTGGTGCAGGACGCCGGGGTGCCGCGCCGGCCGTCGATCTCCACCACACAGAGTCGGCAGGAGCCGAACGCCTCAAGGCTGTCGGTGGCGCACAACTTGGGTATCTCGACGCCGGCTTGGGCGGCGGCGCGCATCACCGACGTGCCCTCCGGGACGGTCACCGACAGGCCGTCCACCTCTACCGACACCGTCGCCGGACCGGGCCGTTCCGGGGTTCCGAAGTCGGGTTCCTTGAGGAGTGTCATGCCGTTCCCTCCGTCCTTACGCCGTTCGCTCGTACGGGTTGGATCTCCAGCAGTCGACGGCCGCCGAGGAAGTCGTCGGGGAAGTGGGCCAGCGCACTGCGTACGGGCATCGGTGTCAGCCCGCCCATCGCGCACAGCGAGCCCTCGGTCATCAGGTCGCAGAGGTCTTCGAGGAGGGCCAGGTTCTCGTCCCGGTGCGTACCGGCCACGATCTTGTCGATGACCTCGACGCCGCGTACCGAACCGACCCTGCACGGTGTGCACTTGCCGCAGGACTCCTCGGCGCAGAACTCCATCGCGAAGCGCGCCTGTGCGGCCATGTCGACGCTGTCGTCGAAGACGACGATGCCGCCGTGGCCGACCATCGCACCGGCTTCCGCGAACGCCTCGTAGTCCATGGGCAGATCGAACATCGACTCCGGCAGGTACGCCCCCAGCGGCCCGCCGACCTGCACGGTGCGCACCGGGCGTCCGGTGTGGGTCCCGCCGCCGTACTCCTCTATGAGTTCGCGCAGGGTGATACCGAACGCGGTCTCCACGATGCCGCCACGCGCGATGTTGCCGCCGAGCTGGAACACCTGGGTGCCTCGGGAGCGTTCGACGCCGAGTTCCTGGTACGCCTTCGCGCCCTCGGCGAGGACGACGGGCACGGTGGCCAGGGTGAGGACGTTGTTCACCACGGTCGGTTTGCCGAACAGGCCCTCGATCGCGGGGATCGGCGGTTTCGCGCGGACCATGCCGCGCTTGCCCTCCAGGCTCTCCAGCATGGAGGTCTCCTCGCCGCAGATGTACGCGCCTGCGCCGACGCGGACATGCAGGTCGAAGTCGAGTGCGGAGCCGAGGACGTTCCTTCCGAGCCAGCCGTGTTCGCGGGCGATCTCGATCGCCGCGCGCATCGTGGCGATCGCGTCCGGATATTCGGAGCGGATGTAGAGGTAGCCCTCACTCGCTCCGGCCGCGTGCGCGGCGATCGTCATGCCCTCGATGAGCATGAACGGGTCGCCCTCCATGACCATCCGGTCGGCGAAGGTTCCGCTGTCGCCCTCGTCGGCGTTGCAGCAGACGAACTTCAGCTCGTCGGCGCATTCGAGCACGGTCTTCCATTTGATGCCGGCCGGGAATCCGGCGCCGCCCCGGCCGCGCAGTCCGGATGCGGTGACCTCGGCGACCACGTCGGTGGGCGGGAGTTCCAGGGCGGCGCGCAGGCCCGCGAGGCCGCCGTGTGCCTCGTAGTCCTGCGGCGACAGGGGGTCGGTGATCCCGACTCTGGCGAAGGTGACGCGGTTCTGGCGGGCCAGCCAGGGCAGTTCGTCCACGAGGCCGAGTCGCAGCGGGTGGTCCGCCCCGTCGAGCATGCCCGCGGCCAGGAGTCCGTCCACGTCCTCGGGGGCCACCGGCCCGTAGCCGACGCGGCCTTGTGGGGTCACGATCTCGATCATCGGCTCCAGCCAGAGCATGCCGCGCGATCCGTTGCGTACGACGTCGATGCCGAAGTCCCCGCGGCGGGAGGCGTCTTGGAGCGCCTGCGCGACCTCGTCCGCGCCGACGGACTTCGCCGCCGAGTCGCGGGGGACGTAGACCGTCGCCGTGGAGTGTGCGGTCGAAGTGGCGTGAGCTGCCGCCCTGGAGTGCGGTGTCGTCGTGGAGTGCGGTGTCGTCGTGGAGTGCGGTGTCGTCGTGGAGTGCGGTGTCGTCGTGGTGTGCGAGGAGTCGTTCATGAGGAGACCGTCCCGTTGAGGATCGAGCCGAGTCGGGCGGGGCCGACGCGTCCGTACAGTCGGCCGTTCGCCTCCACCGACGGGCCGAGTGCGCAGTTGCCGAGGCAGAAGACCTGCTCGACGGTGACCGCACCGTCCGCCGTCGTCTCCCCCAGGGTCAGGCCGGCCTCGCGGGTGTAGTCCAGCAGGCGGTCGGCGCCCAGGGCCTGGCATGCCTCGGCTCGGCAGATGCGGACGGTGGTGCGGCCCGCGGGCGCGCGGCGGAAGTCGTGGTAGAAGGTCACCACTCCGTGGACGTCCGCGCGGGAGAGGTTGAGCTCGTCGGCGAGCACCGGGATCGCCTCCTGCGGCACATGGCCCAACTCGGCCTGAACGGCGTGCAGTACGGGCAGCAGCGCACCGCGTTGGCCCCGGTGCCGGGCCACCACTCTCCGGACCACGCTCTCGACCGTCACGTCACTCCCGCTGGTCGTCATGATCGCTTCGCCTTCCGTCACACGGGTCCCCGGCGAGGGCTGCAGGAGACTGAGACAATACCTCATACAGGCTTCTGTATACAGAACTCAATCAGGACCCATTCCAGACCCGATCAAGCAGACTGCGCCCTGGAATCCCCTGGCGCGTCCGGGAGGCCGCCGACCAGGGGTTCACGGTGGACAGCACACGCCATCTTGCATACCAAAACCTGTATGCTGACGCTGCCGTCGGCAACCCTCTCGGCGGCCACCACTTGGCAAAGCCGCCGCCCCGCGGGCCCAGCGGCAGAACGGGACAACCATGCGCGAGGCACTCACGGCCGCAGCGTCCCGGCGCGTCACCCGCCCGGCACCCCTGCGTCAGGCCGTGTACGACGCCCTGACGGAACTGATCATCAACGGTTCGCTCAAGCCCGGCCAGCACCTGGTCGAGGCCGAACTCGCCGAACACCTCGGCGTCAGCCGCCAACCGGTCCGCGAGGCCCTCCAGCGACTGCAGACCTCCGGCTGGGTCGACCTGCGCCCCGCCCAGGGAGCCTTCGTCCACTCCCCCACCGAGGAAGAGGCCGCCCAACTCCTCGGCGTCCGCGCGGTACTGGAGACCTACTCGGCCCAACTCGCCGCCCAGAACGCCAAGCCCGAGGACATCACGCGTCTCGACGAACTCCAGCTGGAAGGTATCGCCGCGCTCGCCGAGGGTGACGTCGAACGCCTGGTCGCGGCCAACACCGCCCTGCACGACTACATCACCTCCGTGGCCGACAACGCCGTACTGGCCGAGTTGATGGCCCAGGTCGGCCAGAAGGTGCGCTGGTACTACACCCCCATCGCCAAACCCCGTGGCAAGGAGGCCTGGAACGAGCACACGCAGCTCATCAAGGCCATCGCCAAGGGCGACGCGGACCGGGCCGGCGAGATCATGCGCAAGCACACCGAGCGCACGACCGACTTCTACCGCAGGCAGATCGCCGCCAGGGCGAGCGAGGACTGAAACCTCCCCGGGCACGATTCAGGACGCCGCGACGGAGCCGGCGGGGCGGCGAGCGGCTCCGAGGGAGACGTCGACGGCCGGAGCCCTGAGGACTTCGGCACCGGCGGCGGCCCGCAGTTCGAGCAGCCACGGCAGGACCGTGCGCAGCACGATGTCGAGCCCCTCGCCGTCCCCGCCGAGCATCGCGTCGGCGGGAACCAGCACCGGGTCGGCGAACACCGTGGACGTCGCACTGCCGCCCGGCCCCACACCGCCGGGCCGGGCCGGGACGAACAGGTCCGGGGCGTGCGCCGGAACCACCCACAGACTCAGGCCGTCGGGTGCGGCGAGCGGCCGGGAGGACCAGACGTAACTGTCGGCCTCTCCCGCAGCGACCACCTGATGCTTACGGCCACGCAGTGCGGCCACGTCACCGGAGCGGGCGGCGGCTGAGCGCGGCACGAGGAGTTGGGTCTCGGCGCCCTGCCGATCGGCGCCGCCCCGCGCCGCCACGGCCTCCGCACCCACCTCCACGCCCGTCTCCGCCTCAGCAAGAGCGAGGCTGCTGAGGTGACGTCCGGCGGCGATCTCGCCGCGCATCCAGGGGCTGCCGTACGACTCGATGACGGCGACCGCCGTGTAGTGGGACCGGAGCACGGCCGCGGTCGCGGGGCAGGCACGCGCCGTTCGGGCGACCACCTCGGCGGCCTCCGGCAACCCCCGTCCTCCGCCGCCGAGTTGGGTGGAGACCGTGAGCCCCAGCAGCCCGGCACGGCCGAGGGCCGTCACGGCGCCGCGGGGGAACCTGCCCTTGATGCCGGTCACTTGGGCGGCGGGTTCGATGACGCTGGTCAGAACTTCTGAGAGAGCGGTGCGGTACGACACGGGGTGACCCCCTCGGGAACGGCTTCTGGTCCACTGCCAGGCGATGACTGCATACAGTATTCTGCATCCAGCATCCGGCGCCAGAGTTGGAACCGGGCAATTCCGCGAAGTTCTCGGCGAGGGGCGCGAGTCGGTGTCTATTGCATACTAAACTCAGTATTTCGTAGCCGATGATTGGCGACGATCGTTTGGCGTCAGCGCTCGAACGACGGAGAGAGGCCCATGCCCGACACACCCACCGTGGCAGCCCGCGGCCCGATCAGCCGGCCCGCCCCACTGCGCCAGGCCGTCTACGGCGCCCTGACCGAACTGATCATCAACGGCTCGCTCAAACCCGGCCAGCACCTCGTGGAGGCCGAACTCGCCGAGCAGCTCGGTGTCAGCCGCCAGCCGATACGCGAGGCGCTGCAACGGCTCCACACCGCCGGCTGGGTCGACCTGCGCCCCTCCCAGGGTGCCTTCGTCCACTCCCCCACCACGGAGGAATGCGCCCAACTCCTCAGCGTCCGGGGCCTCCTCGAAACCCACTCCGCGCGCGGTGCCGCCCTGCACGCCACGCCCATTGACGTGGCCCGACTCTGGGAACTCCAGCAGACCGGCCTCGTCGCCCTGGCGGCCGGCGACGCCCGGGCCATCGTGGAGGCCAACGCCGCCCTCCACACCCACATCACCCGACTCTCCCGCAACGCGGTCCTCGCCGAACTCATCCCCCAGGTCGACCGGCGCGTGCGCTGGTACTACATGCCGATCGCCAAACCGCGCGGCCAGGACGCCTGGAGCGAGCACGCCCGGATCATCGAGGCCATCGCCGACGGCGACCCCGACCGCGCGGAGGAGCTCATGCGCCGGCACACACGGCACACCACCGACTTCTACTGCCGGCAGATCGCCGCGGTGACCGTCCAGAGCGTCTGACGCGCGGGCGGGGCCAGGGGGCCGTACCTCGTCATTCGTAACTCAGGACCGCGGATCGATCTCCCCCAGCAGCCCGGTGGTCACGTCGAAGACGAAGCCGCGGACGTCATCGGTGTGCGGCAGAAACGGCGAGGTGCGCACGCGCTGCATGGACTGGCGTACGTCCTGTTCGACGTCCCGGAAGGCCTCCACCGCCCAGGCGGGGCGCTGGCCGACCTCCATCTCCAGCTCGTGCCGGAAGTCCTCGGTCAGGGTCTGCAGACCGCAGCCGGTGTGGTGGATGAGTATGACGCTGCGGGTACCGAGCGCCCGCTGGCTGATCGTCAGAGAACGGATCGTGTCGTCCGTGACGACCCCACCCGCGTTGCGGACGGTATGGCAGTCGCCCAACTCCAGGCCGAGCGCGGCATGCAGGTCGAGACGGGCATCCATGCAGGCCACGACGGCCACGCGCAGGACCGGGCGGGCACCCATACCCGGGTCGACGAACCCGGCGGCATAGGCGCGGTTGGCTTCCACGAGCCGGTCGGTGACCGTCCCGGCGCCGCGTGCACTGCGGGTGGGCTGGACGAAACGGGGTGCTGGTGTCGACATGCTGGGCTACCTCACTCCGGTCGGGTTCGAGACACGTGCCAGGGGTTAGGTGTGCGTCGCTTCCGAACGGATCGCTTCCAGACGGACCACGACGCCTTTCGACGTAGGGGTGTTGCTGATGTCGGCCACGCTGTCCAACGGGACGAGGACGTTGGTCTCGGGGTAATAGGCCGCGGCGGAACCGGGGGTGGTGGGATAGGCGACCACCCGGAACCTCTCTGCCCGTCGTTCGACTCCGTCACGCCACACGCTCACCAGGTCCACCTCGCTGCGATGTGCTTGGCGCCGTTCTCGCAGTACTCGTTCTTCGCCCGCTCTCCTGGAGCGGGTTCCGGCCAGGCGCAGCCGGGGCAGTCGAAGCCCTTGGTCTTGGGCGGGGTGACCTCCAGGCGCTCTTCCGAGCGGTAGTCAAAGACAGAACAACTTCCAGGTGATAAACGGCGCCTATCAAACGGGTCAGATCACGCCCTGGGCCTTGAGCAGCGGCAACTCGTCCTGGGGGATGCCGAGTTCACCGAGAAGGATCTCTTCGTTGTGTTGGCCGAGGAGGGGTGCGGTGGTGATGGTGGCGGGTGAGTCGGAGAGTTTGAGTGGGTTGCCGACGGTCACGAACTCGCCCCGCTCGGGGTGGTCGACCTCGACGACCATCTGGTTGGCGATCAGTGATTGGTCTTCGATGATTTCTTTGGTGGAGAGGATGGGTCCGCAGGGGATGTTGTGGGTGTTGAGTTGTTCCAGGACCTGCCATTTGGGCAGGGTGGAGGTCCATTCCTCGATGAGCTGGAACATTTTGGGGAGTTTGGGCAGGCGGGCCTGCGGGGTGTTCCATTCCGGGTCGTCGGCGAGTTCGGGCCGGCCGATGAGGTGGGTGATCGGCTGCCAGCCGGTGGGCTGGACGATGACGTAGACGTAGTCGTTGGGTCCGCCGGGCGCGCAGCGGACGGCCCAGCCGGGCTGGCCGCCGCCGGAGGCGTTGCCGGAGCGGGGGACCTCGTCGCCGAAGTCCTCGTTGGGGTATTCGGGCAGGGGGCCGTGGGCCAGGCGTTGCTGGTCGCGGAGTTTGACCCGGCAGAGGTTGAGGACGGCGTGCTGCATGGCGACGTTGACGCGCTGGCCGCGCCCGGTGCTCTCGCGCTGGAAGAGGGCGGCGAGGATGCCGGCGACGGCGTGGATGCCGGTGCCGGAGTCGCCGATCTGCGCGCCGGTCGCCATCGGCGGCCCCTCCTCAAGGCCGGTGGTGGCCATCGAGCCGCCCATCGCCTGCGCGACCACCTCGTAGGCCTTGAAGTTCGTGTACGGGCCCTCGCCGAAGCCCTTGATCGAGGCGTACACGATCCGCGGGTTGATCTCCCTGATCCGCTCCCACGTGAACCCCATCCGGTCCACCGCACCCGGCCCGAAGTTCTCCACCATCACATCCGAGCGGGCGATCAGCTCGGTCAGGATCTGTTTGCCCCGCTCCGACTTCGTGTTCAGGGTGATGCTGCGCTTGTTGCAGTTGAGCATCGTGAAATACAGCGAGTCCACGTCCGGAAGATCCCGCAGCTGCCGGCGGGTGATGTCCCCGCCCGGTGCCTCCACCTTCACCACGTCCGCCCCCAGCCATCCCAGCAGCTGCGTCGCCGACGGCCCCGACTGCACATGCGTCATGTCCAGCACACGAACACCCTCAAGCGCCTTCGTCATGCTCGCCACCCTCCCGTATTGCATATTGAATACTGTCTCTGTTTGTTGTCGACCCCGCACTCGGGCGGCGCCCTTGCACAGGCGCCGCCCGAGTTCACCTCACGGCATCAACTGGTACTCCGGGAAGTTCCCGGGCAGCCGTTCCCCCGCCGGGCCCTGGGTGACCGCGCGCACCAGCAGTTCGCCGCCGACGAACGCGCCGCGCCAGGACGCACCGAACCCGCCGAACAGTTCGTCACGGTCGCCCCGGGAGCGCGGCTTGCCGTGGCCCACCTTGAACGCGCGGATCTGCGGGGCCAGCCGGGCGAAGGTCGCCTCGTCGTCCGTGGACAGCGTGGCCACGAGGGCGCCGTTGGACGCGTTCATCGCGGCCAGCAGCTCCGCCTCGGTGTCGACCAGGACGATGGTGTCGACCGGGCCGAAGGGTTCCGCGTGGTGCAGCGGGGAGGAGGGGGGCGGGTTCAGGAGCGTGACCGGTTGGACGTACGCCGAAGTGTCCTGGCCGGGCAGGAAGCGGGCCTCGCTCAGGCTGCCGCGGTGCAGCGGGACGGCGCCGCGGCTGATGGCCTCGGCGACCTGGTCGTGCAGTTCCTTGGCCTTCGCCGCGTTGATGACCGGCCCGAAGTCGAGCGCCGGGTACGGGTCGTCGGGGTGTTCGACGGCGAGGGGGTGACCGACGCGCAGGGTGCGGACCGCCGGCAGGTAGGCGGCGAGGAACTCGTCGAACAGCTCACGCTGGACCACGAAGCGCGGGTAGGCGGTGCAGCGCTGTTTGCCGTAGTCGAAGAGCTTGGGGATGACCGCCGTAAGGGCGTCCCAGTCCGAGTGGTTCCAGATGCCCCAGGTGTTGAGTCCCTCCTGTTCGAGGACGTGTCGCTTGCCGAGGTCGGCGACGGCCGTGGCCACCGCGGCGCCGGTGTCGCGGCCGCCGACGAAGGAGACGCAGCCGATCTCGGGCGCCTTGACCAGCGCCTCCGACAGTTCTCCCCCGCTGCCGCTGACCAGGGTGACGGGAATCCCCTCGCGGGCGGCGAGTGCGCAGGCCAGGGTCAGACAGGCGACGCCGCCGTCGGTCGGGGTCTTGGCGATGACCGCGTTGCCCGCCAGTGCTTGGACCAGCATTGCGTGAACGAGCACGCTCATCGGGTAGTTCCAGCTCGCGATGTTGGACACCGGGCCGTCCAGCGGAGCCCGCCCTGCGACCATCGGCTCGATGCCGTCGACGTACCAGCGCACACCGTCGATGGCCCGGTCGACGTCCGCCTGGGCGAGCCGCCATGGCTTGCCGATCTCCCAGACCAGAAGGAGGGCGAGGAGTTCGCGGTGCTGGGTGAGGGCGTCGAGGGTGGCCGCGACGCGGGCGCGGCGCTCGTCGAGGGGGATGTGGCGCCAGGCGCGGTGCTGGTCGAGCGAGGCGCGTACGGCATGCTGGGCGGTGGCCCGGTCCAGACGCGGCGGGCCGGCGATCGGGCTGCCGTCGACGGGGCTGGTGGCGGGCAGGGCCCGGCCGTCCGCCTGCCAGGCGGCGTTCCAGAGGTTGAGGACTCGGTCGTCGCGGAACGCCTCGGGGGCGACGGCGAGGCACCGCTGCCAGGCGTCGGTCCAGGACGTACCGGACTTCACGACGAGATGCGTGGGGTTGAGGGTGGTTGCCATTCGGGTGTCTCCGCTCTCGGTGCACAGTCGGGGGCGGGGGGCTGCATCTGCCCAAACGCAGGATGCGAGCCCGCGCGACCAGTGGTCGCGCAATGTCACGACCAGGGGTCGCTTGGTGTCACGACCAGCGGTCGCGTGGTGTCACAACCGATGGTCGTGTGATGTCACGACCGGTGGTCGCGTGTGGCGCAACAGGTGGTCGCATGTGTCACGACCCATGGTCGCGTGTTGAGGTGAATGCGGCGAGGCCGACCGACTTCGACGGTCACTCCACGTCAACGATGACTGACGTCGCGTTCACTTTCCAGATGGGCCAGCACCAGCCGAGCTGTTTCGGTCGGGGTGCCGCCCACGCTTACTCCGGCCGCCTCCAGGGCCTTCTTCTTCGCCTCGGCGGTGCCGGACGAACCGGAGACGATGGCTCCCGCATGCCCCATGGTCTTGCCCTCGGGTGCGGTGAATCCGGCGATGTAGCCGACGACGGGCTTGCTGATGTGGTCGCGGATGAACGCGGCCGCCCGTTCCTCGGCGTCGCCGCCGATCTCCCCGATGAGAACGATCAGGTCGGTGTCGGGGTCGTCCTGGAAGGCTGCCAGACAGTCGATGTGGGTGGTGCCGACGACGGGGTCGCCGCCGATGCCCACGCAGGTCGAGAAGCCTGTGTCGCGGAGTTCGTACATGAGTTGGTAGGTGAGCGTCCCGGACTTGGACACCAGGCCGATGCGGCCCGGTTTCGCGATGTCGGCGGGGATGATGCCCGCGTTCGACCGGCCGGGCGTGATCAGGCCCGGGCAGTTGGGGCCGATGACGCGCGTGCCCTTCTTCGCCGCGTGCGCGGTGAAGGCGACGGAGTCGTGGACCGGGATGCCCTCGGTGATGACGACGACGAGTTCGATGCCGGCGTCCGCGGCTTCCACAACGGCCGCCTTGGCGAACGCCGGTGGCACGAAGACCACGCTCACATCGGCTCCGGTCGTCTCCAGTCCCTCACGCACCGACCCGAAGACGGGTACGGCCCGCTCGCCGAAGTCGACGGTGCGACCGGCCTTGCGCGGGTTGACGCCGCCCACGACATTCGTGCCGGCCGCGAGCATCCGCCGGGTGTGCTTCATGCCCTCGCCGCCGGTCATGCCCTGGACGAAGACCTTGGACTCCTGGGTGAGGAAGATGGCCATGTCCCGCTCCTTCAGCTGGTGTTGGCGAGTTGGGCGGCACGGCGGGCGGCGCCGTCCATGGTGGTGGCCTGTTGGAGCAGGGGGTGGGCTCGTTCGTCGAGGATGGCGCGGCCACGGACCGCGTTGTTGCCGTCGAGGCGCACGACGAGCGGCTTGTTCAACTGGACGGCGTCCAGGGCCTGGACGATGCCGTCGGCGACCGCGTCGCAGGCGGTGATCCCGCCGAAGACGTTGACGAACACCGACTTCACGGCCGGGTCGGAGAGGATGGCGGACAGCCCGTCGGCCATGATCTGCGCCGATGCCCCGCCGCCGATGTCGAGGAAGTTGGCGGGTCGGGCACCGCAGCCGGCGACCACGTCGAGGGTCGACATGACCAGGCCGGCGCCGTTGCCGATGATCCCGACCTCGCCGTCGAGCTTCACATAGTTGAGGCCCTTCGCGGCGGCCGCCTCCTCCAGCGGGTGATCGTGCGCAGCCTCCTCGGCACCCCAACGGTCCTGCCGGAAGCGGGCGTTGTCGTCGAGGGTGACCTTGCCGTCGAGGGCGAGGATCTGCCCCTGCGTGGTGCGGACGAGCGGGTTCACCTCGACGAGGACGGCGTCCTCGCGGACCAGCACTTCCCACAGCCGTACGAGCGCGTCGACGGTCTGTGGCGGGAGCCCGGCGGCGTCGGCGATCTCGCCCGCCTTCGCCGAGGTGACCCCCTCGGCCGGGTCGATGTGGATACGGGCGACGGCCTCCGGCCGACCGGCGGCGACCTCCTCGATGTCCATGCCGCCCTCCGCCGAGGCGATCGCCAGGAAACGGCCGGCCGCGCGGTCGAGGGCGTAGGCGACGTAGAACTCCGCCTCGATGTCGACGGGTTGGGCCAGCATGATCTTGCCGACCGCGTGCCCCTTGATGTCCATACCGAGGATCTGACGTGCCGTGAGTTCGGCCGCGGCCGGATCGGCGGCAAGCTTCACGCCCCCGGCCTTACCCCGGCCCCCGGTCTTGACCTGCGCCTTGACGACGACGCGGCCCCCGAGCCTGCGGGCGATCTCACGCGCTTCCTTGGGTGCTGCGGTGACCTCCGCCTTCGGCACCAAGATGCCGTGTTCCGCGAAGAGCCCCCGGGCCTGGTGCTCGTACAGGTCCACGATTCGGCTCCCGTCTCGAAAGTGCCGCACGCCTTAAAAGTGCTGCGCGACCCCTGGACATCACCCACGGGATGCGGGATAACAATCTTCATACAGTATTCGTCGACTGTATGCAATGTGCCGAACGGAGCTCAAGCCCGGCGCCACCAGGACGCTCAAGGCTACGGACAAGTGAGGTGACCTGTGACGACGAAGGCGCTTGAGGGTGTTCGTGTGCTGGACATGACGCATGTGCAGTCGGGGCCGTCGGCGACGCAGCTGCTGGGATGGCTGGGGGCGGACGTGGTGAAGGTGGAGGCACCGGGCGGGGACATCACCCGCCGGCAGCTGCGGGATCTTCCGGACGTGGACTCGCTGTATTTCACGATGCTCAACTGCAACAAGCGCAGCATCACCCTGAACACGAAGTCGGAGCGGGGCAAACAGATCCTGACCGAGCTGATCGCCCGCTCGGATGTGATGGTGGAGAACTTCGGGCCGGGTGCGGTGGACCGGATGGGGTTCACGTGGGAGCGGATCAGGGAGATCAACCCGCGGATCGTGTACGCCTCGATCAAGGGCTTCGGCGAGGGCCCGTACACGAACTTCAAGGCCTACGAGGTGGTCGCGCAGGCGATGGGCGGCTCGATGGCCACCACCGGCCTTGAGGAGGGGCCGCCGATGGCGACCGGCGCGCAGATCGGCGACTCCGGCACCGGCATCCACGCCGTCGCCGGCATCCTCGCCGCCCTCTTCCAGCGCGAGAGCACCGGGCGCGGCCAGCGCGTCAACGTCGCCATGCAGCACGCCGTCCTCAACCTCTGCCGGGTCAAACTCCGCGACCAGCAACGCCTGGCCCACGGCCCCCTGCCCGAATACCCCAACGAGGACTTCGGCGACGAGGTCCCCCGCTCCGGCAACGCCTCCGGCGGCGGCCAGCCCGGCTGGGCCGTCCGCTGCGCGCCCGGCGGACCCAACGACTACGTCTACGTCATCGTCCAGCCCACCGGCTGGCAGCCGATCACCCACCTCATCGGCCGGCCCGAACTCGCCGACGACCCGGAATGGAACACCCCGCAGGCCCGCCTGCCCAAACTCCCCAAAATGTTCCAGCTCATCGAGGAATGGACCTCCACCCTGCCCAAATGGCAGGTCCTGGAACAACTCAACACCCACAACATCCCCTGCGGACCCATCCTCTCCACCAAAGAAATCATCGAAGACCAATCACTGATCGCCAACCAGATGGTCGTCGAGGTCGACCACCCCGAACGCGGCGAATTCATCACCGTCGGCAACCCACTCAAACTCTCCGACTCCCCCGTGGACATAACCAGCTCGCCATTGCTCGGCGAACACAACGAGGAGATCTACATCGGCGAACTCGGCCTCGGCGACGAAGAGCTGCGCCTGCTCAAGTCGAGCGGGGTGATCTGACGTGAGGTGACTCAACAGGGGATCGGCCGACGGTGCGCGTCGACCGGGCCCGGGAGCTGTGCGCGCACGAAAGGCATTGGACAGGGGGCGCTGGCCAAATCTTTCGACGCAAGGAGTGCTTGAAGAAGATGACAACTCTCGACTACTCGAAGTCCGCCACCTACAGGGAGGTGACGGACCGCAACGGCCGCATGTACCGGCTCGGTGAGACCGACCGGGACATCATGGGGCGGCCGCGCTGGACCATGGTGCTCTTCCCCTGGATGGGCATGCTGGGCATCAGCTCCTCGGAGTACGCGTTCACCTCGGCCGAGGACACACTGCACGAGGCGCATCTGTGGAGCAGTGGGCACATCTTCTGGCTGATGGGCGTCTGGGTGTTCTTCCAGGCGGCCGTGGCCTTCCCCGCCGGGCAACTGCGGGAGAGCGGAAGGCTTCCCGCGCGGTACGCGATGATGCTCGGCGCGCTGGGCACGGTCCTGGGTTATCTGTCCCTCGCGTTCGCGCCGAACGTGATGGTCGCCTACCTCGGTTTCGGCGTGTGCAGCGGCATCGGCGCCGGCCTCGTCTACGCGACCTGCGTGAACATGGTCGGCAAGTGGTATCCGGAGCGCAAGGGCGGCAAGACCGGCATGGTCAACGGCGGTTTCGCCTATGGCTCGGTGCCCTTCGTGTTCCTGTTCACCTCGTACATGGACCTGAGCAACTACAAGACCGTCCTGGTGATGGTCGGCCTCATCTGCTGCTCGGTCGTGGCGTTCGCGGGATGGTTCTTCAAGGACCCGCCGAAGAACTGGTGGCCCCCGCACGTCGACCCGCTCAAGGCGACCGACGACCCGAAGATCCGCCGCGCGCTGGAGAAGAACCCGCCGGCCGTGAAGCAGTACACGCCAAAGGAGGCCGCACGCAAACCTGTCCTGTGGATGATGTGGTTCTGCCTGCTGTGCACGGCCGGGATCAACATCTTCGGCATCGCCTTCCAGGTGCCGTTCGGCAAGGACATGGGCTTCGCGGGCGGGATCGTGGCCACGGCGATGTCCCTGAAGGCGATCGTCAACGGCACGGGACGCGGCGTGATCGGCTGGATCTCCGACAAGTTCGGCCGGCGCAACACGCTGATCATCGTGTGTCTGGTGCTGGGCACCGCCCAGTTCGGTGTGCTGATCTCCGGCCAGATGGGCAGCATGCCGTTCTTCCTCTTCTGCTCCATGGTCTCCGGCTTCGGCGGCGGGGCGATCTTCCCCCTGTTCGCCGCCATGACGGCGGACTACTTCGGCGAGAACAACAACGCCTCCAACTACGGCATGGTCTACAGCTCGAAGCTCATCTCGGGCCTCGTGGGCTCCGGAGTCGGCTCGATCGTGGTCGGCGCGTGGGACTACGAGGGCGCGTTCGTCCTGGCCGGCTCCATCGGCCTGGCCTCCGCGGTCCTGGCGCTGTTCCTGAAGGCGCCCGACAGGCCAAAGCCCAGTCGCCTAGCCGTCCCCAACCAGCACCCCCTCGGCGAGGAAATGGCCTGACATGACGGCAGATCCGTACGCAACGCAAAGCAGCACCGGCACGTCCGAACAGAGCAACGCCGCACACCGTCCCTACCGCGAAGTGACCGACGCCCACGGCCGCCTCTACCGCATCGGCGAGACCGACCGTGACATCCTCGGCCACTCACGCAAACTCATGGTGTATCTGCCGTGGATCGCCATGATGACCATCAGCGTCTTCGAGTACGCGTACGGCTCGGCGGAGGACACCCTGTCCCACGCCCACGGCTGGACGCAGAGCAACACCTTCTGGATCCTCAGCGTCTGGGTCTTCTTCCAGGCCGGCATCGCCTTCCCGGCGGGCTGGCTGCGGGAGAAGGGCGTGCTCACCGCGCGCAGTGCGATGTACATCGGCTCGGCCATGTGCCTGGTCGGGTTCCTCGCCCTGTCGCACCTGGGCAACGTCTGGCTGGCGATCCTGGGATTCGGCGTCATCGGGGGGATCGGCGCCGGCCTCGTCTACGCGACCTGTATCAACATGGTCGGCAAGTGGTTTCCCGAACGCCGGGGAGCCAAGACCGGATTCGTCAACGGCGGCTTCGCGTACGGATCACTGCCCTTCATCTTCATCTTCAACTACGGCTTCGACACCGCGAACTACCACCGCGTCCTGGACCTCATCGGCTGTTACATCGTGATCGTGGTCTTCGGGTGCGCGTTCTTCTTCAAGGATCCGCCGAAGAACTGGTGGCCCGCGGACATCGACCCGCTGACCTACGGCGGCTCCGCGAAGGGGGCTCAAAGCCTCGCCAAGAACCCTCCCGCGGTGAAGCAGTACACGCCCAAGGAGGCCATCAGGACCGGCATGCTTCCCCTGATGTGGATAGCCCTCGTCATGACGGCGGGCGTGTCCATCTTCGGGATCTCCTTCCAGGTCGACTTCGCCAAGGAGGTGGGCTTCGGCCCGCTGGTGGCGGCCTCCTCGATGGGTGTCATGGCGGTCATCAACGGCATCGGCCGCGGGGTCGTGGGCTGGCTGTCCGACAAGTGGGGCCGCAAGTCCACCCTGGTGTTCGTCATCGTCGTCCTGGGGCTCGCCCAGTTCGGCGTGATCTGGGCCGGTGACGTCAAGAGCGAATCGCTGTTCCTGTTCTTCGCCTTCCTGTCCGGCTTCGGCGGCGGCGCGTTCTATCCGCTGTTCGCGGCGCTCACCCCGGACTACTTCGGGGAGAACTACAACGCCTCCAACTACGGGCTGGTGTACAGCGGCAAGCTGATCAGCGGCCTGTTCGGCGGCGGCCTCGGCTCCATGGTGGTCGCCGCGTGGGGCTACGACGGTGCGTACGCGCTGGCCGGCGCCACCTCGATCGTCGCGGCGGCGATCACCCTGCTGCTACGGCAGCCGGGGCGGACCGGGGCCGCGAGTTCGATACCGCAGCCGCAGGCGGCAACCTGAGCAAGGAGGCTCGGACAACAGTCCGGTGGCCCTCCCCGGCGACATTCGTCGCCGGGGAGGGCCACCGGTTCCACTGACTGAGCGGGACTGATGAATTCCCCTTCGGTACAGCGCCCCGTAAGGGGCGCGGGGAACTGCGCGACCAGCCCCCACCGACCCGCAGTGAGCGACGAACCTGTGCCAACCCGCCTACCCCGCGGAGCGTTCGCGCTCGTGGTACATCTTCCGCGTGTGTTCCGTGTGGGCGCGCATGATCTCCGTGGCACGCTGCTCGTCGCGGTCCGCGATCGCCGCGATCAGCTCACGGTGCTCGGTCCAGGACTGGTGCCCACGCTGCCGGGCGACCGGGGTGTAGTACCAGCGCACCCGCCGGTCGACCTGCGCGGCCAGTTCGGCGAGGACGGTGTTGCCCGCGAGCTCCATGACCTTCGCGTGCAGCCGGGCGTTCATCGCGACCGCGCCGTCCACGTCGTCGTCGGCGACCGCGCGCTCGCCCTGTGCGCACAACTCCTCCAGCGCGGTGATGGCCTCGCTGCCCGCCTTGGCGGCGGCGAGCCGTGCCGCTTCGGCCTCCAACAGCGTACGAACGGTGAGGAGTTGATCGGCCTCGTCCTCGGTGGGCTCGTGCACGAACGCGCCCTGGGCCGGCCGCAGATCGACCCAGCCCTCGGTGCTGAGACGCTGCAACGCCTCCCGCACAGGCTGCCGGGACACGCCGAGGTGCCCGGCGAGTTCACTCTCGACCAGGTGCTGCCCGGGCTGAAGGGCGCGGGTGGTGATGAGTTCGAGCAGCGCCTCGTAGACGCGGTCACGCAAGGGGCCGGGGCGTTCGAGCTTGGGCACCGCACCCTGCGGCAGTCCTGTCGTCGACAACATCGCGGTCCCTCCTGGGCAGCGGTGATGCTGCGGCACGAAGCCAATCATCAATTGGCTTTCGCCTACAGTCTACGGCGCACAAACGCCCGTAGACACCTAGGTCGCCGCGTCTCCCGGAGCCGTACCAGCAGCTCACGGGCGGCGGAGCCAGAGGGCCGACCGCCCAAGTGGCGTCACAACCCTTGTCGCCGTCGACTCCATCCTGTAGACAATATTTCGTCGACACAGTTCGGCAGTTCCTCGGTATCCCTCGACCGAACGGAGCGCCACCCAGTGAAAGTCGCAGTCCTCGGCGCCGGAGCGATCGGCGCCTATGTCGGCGCCGCACTCCACCGCGCCGGCGCCGACGTGCACCTCGTCGCCCGTGGACCGCATCTCGCGGCCATGAGGCAGGACGGAGTACGGGTCCTCAGCCCACGCGGCAATTTCGTCGCCCGTGCCCACGCCACCGACGACCCGGCCGAGATCGGCCCGGTCGACTATGTCTTCCTCGGCCTCAAGGCAAACTCGTACGCGGCGTGCGGGCCGCTCATCGAGCCTCTGCTGCACGACACCACGGCGGTGATCGCCGCCCAGAACGGCATCCCCTGGTGGTACTTCCACCAACACGGCGGCCTCTACGACGGCCACCGCATCGAGAGTGTGGACCCGGACGGCGCGGTCAGTGCGGTGCTCGCGCCCGAACGGGCCATCGGATGCGTCGTCTACGCGGCCACCGAACTCGAAGGCCCCGGAGTCGTACGGCACTTGGAGGGCACCCGGTTCTCCATCGGTGAACCGGACCGCGGCAGCTCGGCCCGCTGTCTGGCCTTCAGCGAGGCCATGCAGGCCGGCGGGCTGAAGTGCCCGGTCGAACCCGACCTGCGCAACGACATCTGGCTCAAGCTGCTCGGCAACATCTCCTTCAACCCGATCAGCGCGCTGTCCCGCGCCACCATGCGACAGATGTGTCTGCACGGCGGCACCCGCAAGGTCATCGAAACCATGATGGCCGAGACTCTCTCCGTCGCCGAGGCGCTGGGCTGCAAGGTCGGCGTCTCCATCGAACGCCGGCTCGCGGGCGCGGAACGCGTCGGCGACCACCGCACCTCCACGCTCCAGGACCTGGAGCGCGGCAAGCCACTGGAACTCGACGTACTCCTGGCCGCCGTAGTGGAGTTGGCGGAGATCACCGGCGTGGAGGTGCCCACCCTGCGCACCGTGCACGCCATCTCGGACCTGCTCTCGCTGCGGACCGCCGCATGAGCGGACTCCTCCCGCACGCCCGCGCAAAAGGGACGGAGGGGCGGCTGCGACCCAACTCCGGTACCGACGTCCCGTTGGCCCACGCGATCGGCCGGGAGATCATCCACGCGGGGCTCACGGACCGTGCCTTCGTCGAGCGGGCGACGAGCGGATTCGAGGAGTACCGGCATCTCGTCGAACCCTGGACCTTGTCCCTCACGGAGAAGGTGGCGGGCGTACCCGCCGCCGCGATAAGGGAGTTGGCACATGGCTGGGCCCGCGACCAACGCGCAGGCCTGCTCCGGCTGCCGGACGTCACGGAGTACGACAGCGGCAGCAACACCGACCACGTCCACGCCCTGATCAACCTGTCCCTGCTGACCGGCCACGCCGGTCAGCAGGGCTCGGGGCCTCAGCGCACGCCCTTCCGACTCGTCCGGCAGGACCCGCCCGTCGACCTGACGGACGAGCGCTATCCGGTCCGGCTCACCACCGGGCGCCGCCTCGACTCGTCCAACGGCAGTGTGCGGAGGGGAGGTTCCGCGTCGCCGCTGCGGCGTGGCGAGTGCATCGAGCTGAGCCCGGAGGACGCCGAGCACTACAACGTGGTGGTCGGCGAGGAGGTACTGGTCTCCACCCGGCGCGAATCGCTGACGGCGCCGGTATGGGTGGACCCGGCACTGCGGCCGGGCCTGGCGTTCATGGCCATGCGCCTTCCGGAAGAGCCGGAAGAACCGGAAGAAGGGACCATCAACCAGGTGATGGCCAGGGCGAGTTGTCCGATCGCGGGGGCGGCGGAGTTCAAGGCGTCGGCGATCCGCATCGAGAAGCTGCCGGTCACGGCGACACGGATCTGAGGCGGCCATGGGACGAGTGACGGAACGACGCAAGGTGCTCCGCATCCGGGACGGGGCCATCTCCACCCGGCCCGACACACTCGTCGCCGAGGAACCCCTGGAAATCCGCCTCAACGGCAAACCACTCGCCATCACCATGCGCACACCCGGCGACGACTTCGCACTCGCCGCCGGGTTCCTGGTCAGCGAGGGTGTGCTCGCCCAGCAGCAGGACCTGCAGAACATCGTGTACTGCGCGGGCGCCACCGCCGACGGCTCCAACACCTACAACATCGTCGACGTGAAAACGACGCCCGGGATCGTGATCCCCGACATCACCCTCGAACGCAACGTCTACACCACCTCCTCCTGCGGCCTGTGCGGCAAAGCAAGCCTCGACGCCGTCCGCACCACCACCCACTGGCCCATCTCCGACACTCCCCCGGTCCACATCGAACCCGACCTGCTCGCCGACCTCCCCGACCGGCTACGCGCAGCACAACGGGTCTTCGACCGGACCGGAGGCCTCCACGCCGCCGCCCTCTTCACCGAACACGGGGAGGCGGTCGACCTCGCCACCGAGACCGGACTAACCCTCATCGGCTTCCTACGAGGCACCTCCATGAACGTGTACGCGGGACAAGACCGCATCGCCCTGCAGGCCACAGCCACACAGGGCTGACTCGGCCCCCCGCTACGCGGCGGCGGGGCCCCACCGGCGAGGAGCGCCCCCTGCGCCGGTGGGGCCTCGCCTCTTCTGTTTCCGTCAGCACTTCTCCCGCAGCGAGTGGAGGTACTCGCTGGAGCGGCGCGCGAAGGTGAACGACTCGGTCGGCTGGTCGTGCTCGGCCTGCCAGTGGTGGGCCAGCCGGTGGCCGCGCAGCCGGGTGACTCCGGAGATGAACCGCTGGTAGTCGATGTCTCCGTCGCCGACGTCCGTCATGCGGTAGCCGTACTGGTTGGACGGGTCGCTCACGCCGTCCTTCACGTGGAAGAGCGGGTAGCGGTCGGGCTGCTCCAGTACGTAGTCGAGGGGCTCGAAGGGTGCGGGCGTGCCGTCGGGCCGCTTGGAGAAGCGGAACTGGCCCGAGTAGGCCCAGAAGATGTCCATCTCCAGGAACACGAGGCGGGGGTCGGTCTCGGCGAGCAGCACGTCGTAGAGGCGGACCTTCGGGTTGTCGGTGGCGAAGGAGAACTCCTCGGAGTGGTTGTGCTGGTAGAACTTCATGCCGCGCGCCTTGGCCGCCGCGCCGTACGTGTTGAACTCCTCCGCCGCACGCTTCCACGCGTCGACGGTCGAGCCGTAGCGGAAGGGGCCGGAGGCGGTGCCGATGTGCTTGAGGCCGAGGGCCTGGGCGTCGTCGAGGACCTTGGTGAGGTTCTGGGCGAAGGTGTAGGCGTTCGGGTCGCTGGAGTAGTAGCCGACGTGGCTGCCGATCGGGTTCAGGCCGTGGTCGCGCGCCAGCCGCTTGAGCTGGGCGAGGGTGATGGGGCCGGCCGTGCCCTGGGTGTATCCGGCGAACTCGACCTCGTCGTAGCCGTACTTCTCCAACTCGGCGAAGACGGGGGCGAAGCCGAGCGTGGAGACCTTGTCGCGCAGGCTGTAGAGCTGGATGCCGAGCCGGCCGGGCGGCAGGACGGGGCGGCCGCGGCCGGCGGTCGCGGATTCGGTCCCGGTGGCGGCGAGCGCGGGGGCCGGGGCGGCGCCCAGCAGTGCGGCGGCGGTGGCGCCCGCGGCCACGCCGAGCATGCCTCGTCTGGTGAGGCGGTGGGTGAGTTCGGGGTCGGTCGGGTGCATGCGGCTCATGCTGGAACTCCTCGGGATCGAAGGGCGTTGTCAGTGGTGAGTGCTTCACTTGTGACCAGTCAGGAGAGACCGGCCAGTTGGAGCAGGAGTGACTTCACATCGGTGGCCGCGAGGCGGTCGCCGACAGCGCGGGGGGTGGAGCAGATGATGAGCGGACCGTCGTCGTCGCTCGCGGGAAGGCGGCCGTGGCTGCCGCGAATAGGTGACGGGTCGAGGGGCACGACCGCCATCCGGTAGCGCATGCCGAGTTTCTTGCGCGCCAGTGCCGTGGCCGCCTTGACCTTGATGTAGGGGTCGAGGGGATCCATGAAGAGTTCGACCGGGTCGTAGCCGGGTTTGCGGTGGATCTCGACGAGCTGCGCGAAGTCGGGCGCGCGGGCGTCGTCGAGCCAGTAGTAGTACGTGAACCAGGCGTCCGGTTCCGCGACGGCGACGAGCTCGCCGGAGCGCGGATGGTCGAGGTGATGGGTCTTCTTGCCCTCGTCGTCGAGGAGTTGCTCGATGCCGGGCAGTCCGTCGAGCGCGGCCCGGGTCGCGTCCAGGTCCTCGGGGCGGCGCACATAGATGTGGGCGATCTGATGGTCGGCCACGGCGAAGGCGCGAGATGCCATCGGGTCGAGGTACTCCATGCCGTCCTGCGTGTGCACCTCCAGCAGACCGGCGCCGCGCAGGGCCCGGTTGATGTCGACGGGCCGGTCCGCGCGGGTGATGCCGTATTCGGAGAGCGCGACGACGGTACGGCCCTCCGCGCGGGCGTCGGCCAGGAGCGGGGCCAGGGCCGTGTCCAGGTCGGTGGCCGCTTTCCGGGAGCGCGGGTCGTCGGGGCCGAAGCGCTGCAGGTCATAGTCGAGATGGGGGAGGTAACAGAGCGTCAGGTCGGGGTGGCGGGTGCGCAGGATGTGGCGGGTCGCGTCGATGATCCACTGGCTGGAGACGAGATCCGCGCCGGGACCCCAGAAGTGGAAGAGGGGGAACGTGCCGAGTTTCTCGGTGAGTTCGTCGTGCAGGGCGGGCGGCCGGGTGTAGCAGTCGGGTTCCTTGCGGCCGTCCGCGTAGTAGACGGGACGGGGGGTGACGGTGAAGTCGGTGTCGGCGCCCATGGCGTACCACCAGCAGATGTTGGCGACCGTATAGCCGGGGTGTGCTCGACGGGCGGCGTCCCACAGCTTGTCTCCGGCGACGAGACCGTTGTGCTGCCGCCACAGGAGTACGTCGCCGAGCTCGCGGAAGTACCAGCCGTTGCCGACGATGCCGTGCTCCGACGGGTAGGTGCCGGTGAGGAAGGTCGACTGGGCGGCGCAGGTGACGGCGGGCAGGACGGTGCCGAGTGGTGCGCGGGAGCCGGAGTGGCCGAGGGCCTTGAGGTGGGGCATGTGGTCGAGGAGACGGGGGGTGAGGCCGACGACGTCCAGGACGAGGAGTGGGGTGGGACGGTCC
Source organism: Streptomyces sp. JLBG701 (assembly GCF_058544905.1). Lineage (NCBI taxonomy): Bacteria > Bacillati > Actinomycetota > Actinomycetes > Kitasatosporales > Streptomycetaceae > Streptomyces > Streptomyces sp. JLBG701. The sequence goes on along the minus strand of NZ_CM178588.1, from coordinate 9,411,379 downwards.
CGCTGGGCCTGCGGTGCCGGGTGCTGGGTCATGGCAGCTCCTTGAGGCCGAGGTCCGTCAACAGGTCGCGGGCGAGGGTGAGTTCGGCGGCGATGCCGTCGGCGAGCTGAGCGCGGGCGCGGGGTCGCAGCTCGGGTGGGAGTGCCTGCCAGGTGTAGGTCTCGACTTCGAGGTGGCGGGTGAGCGGGTGCGGGCCGCCGACCAGCCGGGTCAGCGCGGCCTTCAGTACGGGGAGCGTGGAGGTGAGGGGTGCGGTCGGGGCCGCGTGGAGCGGGACGTGGAAGTGGGCTCGCCAGGGGGCGCCGTCGGGCAGGGTGTCGCCCTTGAGCGCCTCGCCGAGATCGTCGGTGCCGCGCAGGCCGGCGGCGGTCGCCGTGCGGGTCTGGTGCAGGAAGCGGGGTTCGTCGAAGGCGGCGAGGGCCGCGCGGACTTCGGGGAGATGGGGGTGTTCGGCGTGCAGGGCGGCTGAGAGCTGCGATTTGACGATGGGGACGCCGGCTTGGGCGAGCGCGTCCAGGGCGGTGTGCGGGTCTTCGAAGGAGGTGGCGAGGTGGCAGGTGTCCACGCAGATGCCGATGCGGTCCGGGCGGGTCCGCTGCGGGTCGTGGGCGTCGACGAGGACGTGGGCGGTCGAGCGCGGGGCGTCTTCCTGTCCGGCTTCGACGCGGTGGTCGGCGAGCGCGCCGCGATGGCGGGCGGTCGTGGCGCGGCGGTGGGCGATCTCGGTCAGCGGGGCGATGGTGTCGGCGGTGGTTTCGACCGTGCAGCCGGGTTCCGGTTCCAGGCCGACGTGGATGGAGCGGCCGGTCAACTCCTCCAGTGCGTCGAGGCGTTCGGCGAGGGTGAGCAGGGCGGTGAGGGCGGCCTCCGCGCGCTCCTTGTCGTGGGCGGTGCGCCAGGCGAGCGGGAGGGTGGAGATGCTGCCCTCGGTGACGTCGTCGGGGAGGAGGCCGGCGAGGACACGGGCCAGGGCGGTGGTGTGGGCGAGGCGCTCGGGGTCGGCCCAGTCCGGCTTGTAGACACGGTGTTTGACCTGCTCGGCGCCGAAGCCCTCGTACGGGAAGCCGTTCAGGGTGACGACTTCGAGGCCGCGGCGGTCGAGTTCGGTACGCAGACCGCGCAGGGCGGACGGGTCGGTGACCAGGGCGTGGGCGGCGTCCTTCGCGAGCCACAGGCCGATGCCCAGTCGGTCCCGGCCGAGGCGCCGGCGCACCGGTTCGCAGTGGTCACGGAGTTGGGCGAGGACGCCGTCGAGGGTTTCGGCGGGGTGGACGTTGGTGCAGTAGGCGAGGTGGACGGTGGAGCCGTCGGGGTGGCGGAAGCGCATCGCTCATGCCTCCGGGACGGGGGCGCCGCGCAGGACGGAGTTGCCCTCGTGGGTGGCGTCGGTTGCCGCGATGTCAAGGTTCAGGCGGCCGCTGAGCCCGTAGAAGGCGACGGGGTTGCGCCACAGCACCCGGTCGACCTCGTCCTCGGTGAAGCCCTCCGTCAGCATCAGGTCGCCGACCTTGCGGGTCTTGAGGGGGTCGCTGCGGCCCCAGTCGGCGGCCGAGTTCACCAGGACCTGCTCGGGGCCGTACTCGCGCAGGATCGCGACCATCCGCTCCTCGTCCATCTTGGTGTCCGGATAGACGGAGAAGCCCAGCCAGCAACCGCTGTCCCTGGCCTCCTTGACGGTGATCTCGTTGAGATGGTCGACCAGGACGTGTTCCGGGGGCAGTGCGGACTCCCGGACGACGTCGAGAGTGCGGCGCAGGCCGGCGAGCTTGTCGCGGTGGGGGGTGTGGACGAGTGCGGGCAGTGCGTGGTCGGCGGCCAGTTGGAGCTGGGTGGCGAGGGCGGTGTCCTCGGCGGGGGTCATCGAGTCGTAGCCGATCTCGCCGACGGCCACGACCTGGTCCTTGACGAGATAGCGGGGCAGTTCGTCGAGGACGGGGGCACAGCGCGGGTCGCCCGCCTCCTTGGGGTTGAGGGCGAGCGTGCAGTGGTGGGCGATGCCGTACTGGGCGGCGCGGAAGGGCTCCCAGCCCAGGAGGGAGTCGAAGTAGTCGAGGAAGGAGGCAGGAGAGGTGCGGGGCTGGCCGAGCCAGAAGGAGGGCTCGACGACGGCGCGGACGCCGGCGGCGTGCATGGCCTCGTAGTCGTCGGTGGTCCGTGACGTCATGTGGATGTGGGGGTCGAAGATGCGCATCAGGACTCCTTGCCGTGGGGGTCGACCGTTCCGTTCGGCGGGGGTGCGGACTCGGTCAGGGCCAGGACGCGGTGCAGGTCCTCCGGTACGGGACGGCCCGCTGCGGTGCGTTCGGCGGCGTAGTCGCCGAGCATGCGGGCGAGTTCCGCATCGGCGCGGGCACGCTCGGGCAGGCCGGCCACGTTGTCGACCGGGACGCCCGTGAACAGGCACTTCAGGACGGCGTGCCGCCAGTGGTGGGCGGCGAGGTGGTCGGCGGCGTAGGGGCCGACGGCAGCTGCGAGGAGCCGGGTGTCGTTGGTGCGCAGGGCGTCCTCGACGAGCGGGAGGGCTTCGGGGCCCGGTACGAGGTGCGGCAGGGCGTGCAGGACGGCGCGGCGTTCGGCGGCGGTGCCCTGACAGTAGACGCGGGTGAGGGCGTCCGTGTCGGCGTGGGCCGCGTGGAGGATGAGGACGCGGGCGGCGTCGGCGTGTTCGGGGCCGCAGCGGCGGCCGGCCTCGGCGAGGCGCAACTCCCAGACGGAGATGGGGCCGTGGAGTCCGGGCTGGGCGGCGGCATCGGAGAGGGCGTGGCCGAGCCAGGCACGGGCGGCCGGTCCGAGCCGGGAGTTGAGACGGGCGCGCAGGTCGTCCGGCGGGGTGCGGGCGAGGGTGGTGCCCACCGCCGGAGTGCCCGGGTCGGCCTGGAGGTGGGTCATGGGGTGCTGCTCCCTTCCGGGGTGGCGGAGGGATCGCCGTGGGGTGGGACCGGAGCGGACGGTGTCGTGGTCGTCGCCGCGGCCTCGCGGAGGAACGGGAGGGAGGTTTCGGCGTAGTGGGGTCCCGCGTGGGAGTGGCGGGGCAGCTCGACGACGGTCAGTCCGCGGTAGCCCGTGGCCGACAGGGCCGCGAGTACTGGAGGGAAGTCGATGTCGCCGTCTCCGAAAGGGAGGTGTTCGTGGATGCCGCGGCGCATGTCCTCGATCTGGACGTGGCGCAGCCAGGGGGCGGCGGCGCGGACACAGTCGGCGGGAGGAAGGGGTTCGAGGCACTGGCAGTGGCCGATGTCGAGGGTGAGGCCGAGTGGCTCCGGGTCGCCGAGGGTGCGGCGGAGCCGGCGGAAGTCGGCGAGGGTGGCGAGGAGGTGGCCGGGTTCGGGTTCGACGGCGAGCGGGATGCCGGCCGTGGTCGCGGCGTCCAGGACCGGGGTGAGTGTCTCGGCCAGGCGCTTCCACGCCGTGTCCTCGTCCGTGCCCGCCGGGGTGATCCCGCTGAAGCAGTGCACTGCGTGGGCGCCGAGGTCGGCGGCGACCTGGACGGCGCGGGTGAGCAGGCGGACGCGGAGGGCGCGGCCGTCCGGGTCCGGGTCGAGAAGAGAGGGGCCGTGTTTGCGGCGGGCGTCGAGTACATAGCGGGCGCCCGTCTCCACGGTGACGCCGAGACCGAGGGCGTCCAGCCGGTCGGCGACCCTGCGGGTGCGGGTGGCGAGGTCCGGGGCGAGCGGGTCGAGGTGCATGTGGTCGAGGGTCAGCCCGACACCGTCGTAGCCGAGGTCGGCGAGCAGGGCGAGGGCGTCGTCGAGGCGGAGGTCGGTGAGGCCGTTGGTGCCGTAGCCGAAGCGGAGGGGGCTGTCGCCGCCGGCCGGGTCGGGGGCGGGAGTGGCCTTCAGGAGAAGGGCCTCGGGGCTCATGTGACGCTCACCTTCCTCGCGAGGGTCCGCGCGATCGGGGCCAGGGCCGCGGTCAGCAGTGCGGTGACTCCGGCGCCGGATCGGGCTGCGAGCGCGGCCTGGAGCGGGATGGTGGCCCGGATGCCACCTCCGACGGCTCGTTGGGTGAGAGGGGGTGACGGGTTGAGCGCGGCATGGAAGTAGGGGCGGGCCGCGGTTGCGGAGTAGGCGGCGGCGAGGGCCGTGCGGAGGGCGTCCGTCGCGGTGAGGCGCGCGGGGGCGACGTGGGCTGGAGGGGCGACCAGCGGGCCCGGCCACCGCGGGGTTCCGAGCACCGTGGCTGTCTCTGCTCCGCCCGCCGGAACCTGGGAGGCAGCGTGGCTCGCCCCGGCAGCCGATTCGGCCGGGGTGTGCGCCGACACCCCCATGGAGGTGCGCGCAGTGCGCTCGACCGTCAGTAGTCGCGTCAGCGCGGCAGTCGTGGCCAGGGCTGCCAAGGGGCCCAGGGGTGAGCCGCCGCTCGTTTCGTGGCGGGAGACGGTGGTGACGGCCAGCGTGTGGGTGCTGAGGAGGGCTGCGGACGGGAGGGCTTCGCGGGTGTGGCCGGCGGTGGCCGCGGCACCCAGGAGCAGGTCGAGGCCGCGAGCCGCTGCCATGGCGGCGGGGCCTGCCGGGGTGTGCTTGAGGGTGAGGTCGTAGGCCCAGATCGTGGCGGCGAGGGGGGCCGCGACGGTGAGGGCGGGGCGGCCTGCGCGGGCGGCCAGGGCCAGGCCGCCGGCCGTGAACACGCAGGCAGCTGTGAGGGCGGTCGCCGGGTGGATGCGGCCGGAGGGGAGGGGGCGGTGGGGGCGTTCCAGGGCGTCCTCGTCGCGGTCCGCCCAGTCGTTGAGGGCCATGCCGGCCTCGTAGAGACAGAGGGAGGAGCCGATGGCGAGCAAGGTGCGGGCGTTGGGGCGTACGGCGGTGGCTGCCGCGCCCGCCAGGGCGTCGCCGGGGACTGTGAACAGGGCCGGGAGGCGGAGCAGTTCGGCCCAGGCACGTGCACGGGCAGAGGTGCGGTGCGAGATCGCCGGGCGGCCGGTTCCACCCGCGCTCATCGCCCCTCCCCCGGACACCCCGCCACCTCCCTCAACCGCTCCCCGAAGCCCACCAGTGCCGCGTACTGCTCGCCCAGAGCCGACGGGCCCTCCCCCACCGGGTCCTTGAAGTAGAAGGCGAGTTCAGTGAGTGGGCCGGAGAGGCCGGTTTCGTGGGCGCGGAGGAGGAGGCGGGCCAGGTCGAGGACGAGGGGGGCGGCCAGAGCGGAGTCACAGCCCTGCCAGATGGTCTGGAGGATCATGCGGGTGCCGAGGAAGCCGTCGAAGGCGATGTGGTCCCAGGCGGTCTTCCAGTCGCCGAGGGCGGGGACGTCGTCGATGTGGGTCTCGCCCTCGGGGGTGGTGCCGAGGGTGTCGGTGAGGACCCGCTCCTTGCCGGCGTTCTTCGCGGCTGCGGCGGCCGGGTCGGAGAGGGCGGCTCCGTCGCCGCCGCCGAGCAGGTTGGTGCCGGACCAGGCCCGGACCGCGAGGGCACGTTGGGTGAACATCGGGCCCAGGACGGAGCGGAGCAGGGTCTGGCCGGTCTTGCCGTCGCGGCCCGCGTAGGGCAGGCCGGACGCCGACGCCCGGGCGGCCAGCGCCGGGTGGTGCAGGCCCGCGGAGGGGGTGAAGTTGACGTAGGGGCAGCCGGCGCGCAGGGCCGCCGCCGCGTAGAGGGAGCTGGCGGGGAGGGCCTTGCCGGTGGGGGTGGGTTCGGTGGAGGCGACGTTCACCACGACCGCCCGCGCCAGCTCTCGGCGTCGTACGAAGTCCTGTATGTCCGCGGTGAAGGCGGCGATCAGCTGCTCCTCGTCGCGGGTGTCGCCGGGGGCGGGGCGGCCGGGCCTGATCTCCCTGTCCGCGGCGACGAGTTCGGCGGCGATCGCCGTGGGGAGGTCGGGTGGGAGCACGCCTCCTGCCGCAAGTGCCTCGGCCCGTTTGGGCAGGGGGCAGTCCACCGTGTCGTGACCGCCGAAGACGAGGGAGGAGAGGGGTGGCAGGCCGCTGTCCGTGAAGTCGGGGGTTTCGGTGACCATGCCCATGGGTGGGTGCAGTCCCGCGGTCACGGCTGCGCAGCCCGCGACGGTGGTCGTGGCGACGGAGCCGCGTGCTCCGATCAGCCACACCCCTGCGCGGGAAGGTCGGGAAGAGGACGCGGGCATGGACAGCCTCCTTGCTGTACGTGGGCCCCGGCCCAGGTCCTGTCGTGACGACAGGGCCTGGGCGGGAGACGGCGGGCGGGAGTCCGGCGTCCCCCGCCCGCCGCCGCTCAGTCGCCCTTGACGGGCAGTTCCTTGAGCCGGATGTCGCGGAAGGACACCTGGTCGTCGGCTCCGTGGTTCTGGATGCCGACATGTCCGTCGCTCAGGCTCCGGGCCGGATCGGTGTTGGTGAAATCGTTGATCTTCACGCCGTTGAGCCAGACGCGGAGGCGTTCGCCCTCCACGCGGATCTCGTACGTGTTCCACTCCCCCGGCGGGTTCAGCGCACGGTCGCGCCGGTCGAGGTCGGCGGACTGGAAGCCGTAGACCGAACCCGTGGTCTTCTCGGGTACGTCCGTGGCGTCGATCTGGATCTCATAGCCGTTGTTGACAGCCGACCACGGATCGCCCGAGGGCGGAAATCCCACGAATACACCGGAATTGTCGTCTCCGTCCACCCTCCAGTCGAGCTTCAGCGAGTACGCGCCGAAGCCCTGGTCGGCGTACCAGAGCAGACCCAGGCCGCCCGACGACGTCAGCGTGCCGTCGTCGCTCAGTGCGAACGAGCCGGGGCCCGCTTGCCGCCAGCCGTCGAGGGAGGCGGGGGTGCCGTCGAAGAGCGGGCGGTAGCCGTTCTCCGGGCGGCAGTCCGCCTGTGCTTCGCCCGTCGCCCAGCGGATTCCGCCCAACAGGTGCTGCCGGAAGGCGGGTTCGGCGTAGGACTCCTTGGTGTGGCCTGCGCCGGTGTAGAAGGCGCGTCCGCCCTGGTAGGTCTGGCACCAGGCGATCGGATGGTCGCCCGCCATGGTGCCGCCGGTGTACGACGACTCGTCGAGGGCGGCGAGGACGTGCACCCTCTCCCGGGGGTTGGAGCGGTAGTTGTACCACTCGTCCGTGCGGTCCCAGGTGGCGTTCAGACCCGAGGTCGCCGGGTGGGCACGGTCCTCGGCGTGCACCGTCGCGCGCTGGATCGCCGGGTGCGACTCGAAATACGCGCCGACGAGCCCGCCGTAGAACGCCCAGTCGTACTCGGTGTCGGCCGCGGCGTGGACGCCGATATAGCCGCCACCGTGCCGGATGTAGCCCTCGAAGGCGCGCTGTTGGGCGTCGTCGAGCACATCACCCGTCGTCGACAGGAAGACAACCGCGTCGTAGCGACGCAGGTTGCGGGCGGTGAACGCGCCCGCGTCCTCGGTGGCGTCGACCGTGAAGCCGCCCGTCTCGCCGAGTTGCTTCACCGCCGCGACGCCGTCGGGGATGGAGTCGTGCCGAAAGCCGGCCGTCTTGGAGAAGACCAGCACTCGGCCGGCGTCCGCCGGGTGCGAGGCGGCCGGCTCGGAAACGCAGCCGATGAGCAGAGCAGCACCCGCAACGACCGTACTGAGTCGCCCTGTTGAGCGCATCGTGACCACCGCCTCTCAGCCGGTCGTGAAGGTGAAGTCGTCCACGTCGTACAGGGCTCCGGAGCCGCTCCCCTTGAAGACGAGGTAGAGCGTGGTCGTGCCCCTCGGTGCGCGGGACAGGTCGGCGCTGACGTCCTGGAAGGTTTCCCAGCCGCCGGTCACCGGCACGGTCGCCTTGCCGAGCAGGGTGCCGGTCGAGGACCCCGCACGGACCTCGAGCGTGCCGCCCGCGCCGCCGGAGGAGATGCGCGCGGTGATCGACTTGGCATTGCTCAGGACGTACGGCGTGAACGAGATCCAGTCGCCGTTGTCGATGTCGCCGACCGTGTTGCCGCCGTGCGCGGTGTCCTTGGCGATGACCGAGACGCCGGAACTGTTGCCGAAGTGCTCGGCCTGGCGGTGCCGGGGCTGGAGGACGCTCTGGTCGTGGGTGGTCAGTGCGGCCTGGCCGCCGCCTCCGTTGTCGGTGTACTCGGCGTCCATGACGCCGAAGATGTTGGCGTCCTCGTCGTGGCCGCCGTCGGCGCTGGTCTGGATGGTGCCGGTGCAGCCGTTCGCGGAGGTCACGGGGTGGCCGTGGCTGTCGTGGCCGAGGACGAAGGTGACCGTGACCTTCGAGCAGTCGATGGTCCCGTCCTCGGGGTCGGTGACCTTGACCTTGAAGGGGATCGCGTCGCCGAAGCTGAACAGCTGGCCGTCGCGCGGGAGTTCAAGGGTCACCTTGGGCGCGGTGTTGCCGACCACGATCTGCACGCTCGCACTGCCCGTGCGGCCCGAGGCGTCCTTCGCGGTCAGGGTGGCGGTGTACGTGCCGTTCTTCTTGTACTTGTGCGTCGGGTTCGCCGCGGTGGACGTGCCGCCGTCGCCGAAGTCCCAGCTGTAGGTGAGGGCGTCGCCGTCCTGGTCACTGGTGCCCTCGGAGGAGAACTGCACCTTCAGCGGTGCCTGTCCGGACGTACGACTGGCCGCTGCCTGCGCGACGGGTGAGTGGCCGTCGGTGGCGTTCTCGATGCGGTACAGGGCCGAGTTCTCGTCGCCGCCGAACCAGGAGACGCCGTAGTCGAGGACGTACAGCGCGCCGTCCGGGCCGAAGGCCATGTCCATCACCTGGGTGCCGGTCCACGGAATGTCGTTGATCGACTGGACGGTGCCGTTGTCGTCGCTGGTGATGCGCTTGATCCAGCGGCGGCCGAACTCCCCGGCGAAGAAGTCGCCGTCGTAGGCCTCGGGGAACTTCACCGGCGAGTCGAGCGAGGCGTCGTAGTGGTAGACCGGGCCGCCCATCGGGGACTCGGAGCCGGTGCCGAACTCCGGGACGGACGGGCCGTCGTACGGAATCCAGGCGGCCTGCGCCGGGGGCAGGTCGGTGAGGCCGGTGTTGTGCGGCGAGGTGTTCTTCGGCGCGTCGCAGTCGAAGGACGCGCCCGAGGTGCCGGTGGCGAAGTCGTAGTCCACGTAGGCGTCGTTGGCGCCCGTGCAGTACGGCCATCCGAAGTTGCCGGGGGCGGTCAATCGCGCGAACTCGACCTGGCCGGCCGGTCCGCGCGCCGGGTCGGCGGCGCCCGCGTCGGGGCCGTAGTCGCCGACGTAGAGGATGCCGGTGGCCTTGTCGACGCTGAAGCGGAAGGGGTTGCGGAAGCCCATGGCGTAGATCTCGGGCCGCGTCTTGTCGGTGCCGGGGGCGAAGAGGTTGCCGTCGGGGATCGCGTACGAGCCGTCGGCGTTCACCTTGATGCGCAGGATCTTGCCGCGCAGGTCGTTGGTGTTGGCGGACGAACGCTGGGCGTCGAAGGCCGGGTTGCGGTCGGACCGTTCGTCGATGGGAGTGAAGCCGTCCGACTGGAACGGGTTGGAGTCGTCGCCCGTCGACAGGTACAGGTTGCCCGCCACGTCGAAGTCGATGTCGCCGCCGACGTGGCAGCAGATGCCGCGGGAGGCCGGGATGTCGAGGATCTTCGTCTCGCTGGCGTTGTCGAGGGTGCCGTCCGTGTTGAGCACGAACCTCGACAGCCGGTTGACGCCGTCGAAGGGTGCGAAGTCGGCCGCCGTACCGGTCTCCGGGGCATCGCCGGCCGGGGTGTTCAACGGGGGTGCGTAGTAGAGGTAGATGAAGCGGTTGGCGGCGAAGTCCGGGTCCACGCCGATGCCTTGGAGGCCTTCTTCGTCGTGGGAGTAGACGTCGAGCTTGCCGGAGAGCCGGGTGTTGCCCGCCGCGTCGGTGATGCGGAGTTCGCCGTCGCGCGAGGTGTGCAGGACCGAGCGGTCCGGGAGGACGGCGAGCGACATGGGTTCGCCGACCTCCGGCTCGCCCTTGGCCAGGGTGACCTGCTGGAAGTCCTCGGCCGCGGTCACCTGGACCGGGTCGGCGACGGCTGCGCCGGCCTGGGGAGCGGCGAGGGTGAGCGATGCGCCTGCCAGGAGTGCCCCGCTGAGCAGGGCGACTGCCTTACGGAAGGACGGGCGTCGTCTGTGGGTCTCGTTTCTGTCGGTGCTGGTGGTGCGGTCGTTCGCGTGCACGGATGCCTCCAGAATGGGGCTGGTTGTACATGCGGGTGCGTTGCGCCGGGGTGCGCCGTCACCCCGGAGAGTTCGGGAAAGTCCCTCGCGGGAACGTCAGTTGCCGAACGCCGCGTCGAACGAGGCCGACGGGGGCTCGAAGTCGTACGCCTTGAGGTGGGTCAGGGCCTCGGGTGCGCCCTGGAGCCGGTCCATGCCGGCGTCCTCCCACTCGACGGAGATGGGGCCCTGGTAGTCGATGGAGCGGAGCATGCGGAAGACGTCCTCCCAGGGGACGTCGCCGTGGCCGGCCGACACGAAGTCCCAGCCGCGGCGCGGGTCGCCCCAGGGCAGGTGGGAGCCGAGGCGGCCGTTGCGTCCGTCGAGCCGCTTGCGGGCCTCTTTGCAGTCGACGTGGTAGATGCGGTCGCGGAAGTCCCACAGGAAGCCGACCGGGTCGAGGTCCTGCCACACGAAGTGAGAGGGGTCGAAGTTCAGACCGAAGGCCGGCCGGTGGTCAACTGCCTCCAGTGCGCGGTGAGTTGTCCAGTAGTCGTAGGCGATCTCGCTCGGGTGGACCTCGTGCGCGAACCGCACGCCCTGCGCGTCGAAGACGTCGAGGATCGGGTTCCAACGCTCGGCGAAGTCCTCGTAGCCGCGGTCGATCATCGCCTCGGAGGCGGGCGGGAACATGGCGACCAGGTGCCAGATGGCGGAGCCGGTGAAGCCGATGACGGTGTCGACGCCGAAGGCGGCCGCGGCGCGTGCGGTGTCGGCGATCTCGGCGGCGGCCCGCCGCCGTACGCCCTCCGCGTCGCCGTCGCCCCAGATCCGGTCGGGCAGGATCGCCCGGTGGCGCTCGTCGATGATGGCGTCGCAGACCGCCTGGCCCACCAAGTGGTTGGAGATCGCCCAGCACTTGAGGCCGTACTTGTCGAGGAGCGCGTGCCGGGAGTCGATGTACGAGGGGTCCCTGAGCGCCTTGTCGACCTCGAAGTGGTCTCCCCAGCAGGCGAGTTCGAGGCCGTCGTAGCCGAAGTCGCGGGCCAGGGCGCAGACCTCTTCGAGGGGGAGGTCGGCCCACTGGCCGGTGAAGAGCGTGAAGGTGCGGGGCATGTCCGGGGCTCCTCGGGATCAGAGGGCGATCGGGGTGTAGACGGAGTTCTTCTCGGCGCTCTCCTCGACGGCCGCGAGGACGCGCTGCACCTGGAGGCCGTCCGCGAAGGAGGGGCGCGGCTGGCGGCCCTCGGCGATCGCGAGGACGAGGTCGCGGGCCTGGTGGACGAAGGTGTGCTCGTAGCCGAGACCGTGGCCGGGCGGCCACCAGGCGTCCAGGTAGGGGTGGTCGGGTTCGGTGACGAGGATGCGGCGGAAGCCGGCGTGGGCACCGGGCTCCGTACCGTCGTGGTAGGAGAGTTCGTTGAGGCGCTCCAGGTCGAAGGCCAACGAGCCGCGCTCGCCGTTGAGTTCGATGTGCAGGGCGTTCTTGCGGCCGGTCGCGTAGCGGGTGGCCTCGAAGGAGGCGAGGGCGCCCGAGGCGAAGCGGCCGGTGAACAGGGCGGCGTCGTCGACGGTGACCTGTCCGGTGCCGGCGGACGCGACGGCGCTGAGCCCGCCGGTCGCCGCGCCGGGCAGCGGGCGCTGTCGTACGAAGGTCTCGGTGAGCGCCGACACCCCGCTCAGCGGCTCGCCCGCCAGGTATTGGGCGAGGTCGACGATGTGCGCGCCCAGGTCGCCGAGGGAGCCCGAGCCGGCCAACTCCTTGCGCAGCCGCCAGGTCAGCGGGAACTCCGGGTCCACCAGCCAGTCCTGAAGGTACGTCACCCGCACGTGCCGCAGGGTGCCGAGCCGGCCGTCCGCCACCATGCCACGGGCCAGCGCCGTGGCGGGCACCCGGCGGTAGTTGAAGCCGACCATCGCCAACTGGCCGCGTTCCAAGGCCTGTTCGGCGGCGGCCGTCATGGCTTCCGCCTCTTCGACGGTGTTGGCGAGGGGCTTCTCGCACAGGACGTGCTTGCCGGCGGCGAGCGCCGCGACGGCGATCTCGGCGTGGCTGTCGCCGGGGGTGCAGATATCGACGAGGTCGACGTCGTCCCGTTCGATCAGGGCCCGCCAGTCGGTCTCGGCCGCCGCCCAGCCGTGCCTGTTCGCTGCCGCTCGGACGGCACCGGGGTCTCGGCCGCAGATCGCGGCGAGCACCGGGCGCCGGGGCAGGTCGAAGACGCGGCCCACTGTGCGCCAGCCCTGGGAGTGGGCGGCGCCCATGAACGCGTATCCGACCATGCCGACGCCCAGTGCCGGCTTGTCGGCGTCTGCCTGCGGCTGTGCCATGCGGAAGTCCTCCTCGTGGTGGGGGGGGTGATCCAGTGGGTCGGCTGCGGGTGCGTTGTGGCTGGTCGCGCCCACGCGGCGGAGCCGCATATAGACACAGCCCCGCGCCCCTGAAGGGCGCGGCAGAACCGCACGCCTGAGAACTCGCCCCAGCCTCCGGCCCGGTCCCTCTACTTGAAGCCGGTCGGCATGTACTGGTCGACGTTGTCCTTGTCGACGACGGCCGAGTAGAGCGTCAGCGAGGCCGGGATCTCGAACTCGGCGAGGCCGCCGACGCCCTTGCCCTGGCCGAGGGCGCGGGCGAGGTCGATCGCGGAGGCGGCCATGGTCGGCGGGTAGAGGACGGTCGCCTTCAGGACACCGTTGTCCTGCTTGATGGCCTGGAAGGCGGAGAGCGCGCCCGCCCCGCCGACCATCAGGAAGTCCTCGCGCCCGGCCTGTTCGATGGCCCGCAGCGCGCCCACACCCTGGTCGTCGTCGTGGTTCCACAGTGCGTCGAACTTCGGCTGGGCCTGGAGAAGTTGGGCCATCTTGGCCTGTCCGGTCTCCACGGTGAACTCGGCGGCCTGGCGTGCCACCTTCTTGATGTTGGGGTAGTTCTTCAGCGCGTCGTCGAAGCCCTGGGTGCGCTGCTTGGTCAACTCCAGGTTGTCGAGACCGGCGAGTTCGATGACCTTGGCGTCGTCGACGTCCTTGAGCTGCTCGCCGATGTAGTGACCGGCGTTGAGGCCCATGCCGTAGTTGTCGCCGCCTATCCAACAGCGGTACGCCTGCGGGGTGTTGAAGATCCGGTCCAGGTTGACGACCGGGATTCCGGCCCGCATCGCCTTCAGGCCGACCTGGGTGAGCGCCTTGCCGTCGGCGGGCAGTACCACCAGCACGTCGACCTTTTTGTTGATCAGCGTCTCGATCTGGCCGATCTGCGCGGCGGTGTCGTTGGAGCCCTCGGTGATCTCCAGCGTCACGTCCGAATACTTCTTGGCACGGCTCTTGGCGTTGTCGTTGATCGCGTTGAGCCAGCCGTGGTCGGCCTGCGGTCCGGCGAAGCCGATGGTGACGGCCTTGCCGGGGGTGTCGGCGGCGGCCGGCTGGTCGTTCGCCGCGGGCTCGTCGCTGGACTCGTTGCTGGTGCAACCGGCGAGGAGTACGCCGGCCCCCACGGCGGCGGTCCCGAAGAGCAGCCCTCGGCGGCTCGTGAAAGGCGTCGGCTCTGGCATGGCGGTGAACCCTTCCCTCAGGTCGTGCTTGCGGTACGGCGCTGGACGAGCACGGCGGCGACGATGATCGCGCCCTTGGCGATCTGCTGGACGTCGCTCTGCAGGTTGTTCAGGGCGAAGATATTGGTGATCGTGGTGAAGATCAGGACGCCCAGGACCGAGCCGACGATGGTGCCGCGACCCCCGCTGAGCAGGGTGCCGCCGATGATCGCGGCGGCGATCGCGTCCAGCTCGTACAGGTTGCCGTTGGTGTTCTGGCCCGAGCCGGACAGGATGATCAGCAGGAAGGCGGCTATCCCGCAGCACAGTCCGGAGAGCAGGTACAGATAGAGGCGCTGGCGGCGTACGTCGATGCCGGCCAGGCGGGCCGCCTCCGCGTTGCCTCCGACGGCGACCGTGCGGCGCCCGAAGGTGGTGCGGTTCAGGATCAGCCAACCGATGATCGTCACTACCGCGAAGACCATGACCAGGGGCGGTACGCCGAGGACGTACGCGTCGCGCTCGCCGAGGTCGAGGACGCTGTTGATCGTGACGATCTGCGTCTTGCCGTCGGTGATCTGGAGGGCGAGTCCGCGGGCCGAGGCGAGCATGGCGAGCGTCGCGATGAAGGGGACCATCCCGCCGTACGCGATGAGCAGTCCGTTGACCAGGCCGCAGCCCACTCCGACGAGTACCGCGGTGAAGAGGATGCCGGCGAAGCCGTACTCCTGGGTGGCGACGGTGGTCGCCCATACCGAGGCGAGGGCGACGATCGCGCCGACGGACAGGTCGATGCCGCCCGACATGATGACGAAGGTCATGCCGACCGTGACGACGCCGATCACCGAGGCCTGGGTGAGGACGAGTTGGAGGTTGCGGGTGTCGAGGAACTCGTCGGGTTTGGTGATGCCGCCGATCACGATCAGTGCGGCGAGCACGCCGAGGAGCGAGAGGGTGCGGACGTCGGCGCGGGCCACGAGGACGCGCCAGGTGGGGGGTTGGCTCACCGATGCCACCTTGTCGGTGCCGTTCCGGGGCGGGGACGCGTGCTGCGTCATGACGCCGGGCTCCCTTCGCCGGCCCCGGCCGAACCGGCCGCTGGGCTTCCACTGGCCACAGGGCTTCCTTCCATGACGAGGTCGAGTACGCGGTGTTCGTCGAGTTCGGGGGCGGGTGCCGTGTGGACGACGCGGCCCTCGCGCAGCACCAGGACGCGGTCGGCGAGGCCGAGCACCTCGGGGACCTCGCTGGAGACCAGCAGTACGGCGAGGCCCTCGTCGGCGAGCCTGCGGACCACCGCGTAGAGCTCGGCGCGGGCGCCGACGTCGACGCCGCGGGTCGGCTCGTCGAGCAGCAGGACCCGGCAGCCGCGCAGCAGCCAGCGGGCCAGTACGGCTTTCTGCTGGTTGCCGCCGGAGAGGGTACGGATCGGCGCGGAGGGGTTGTCGGGGCGCAGCGACAGCTCGCGGGTCGCGGCCCGGGCCGCGCCCGTTTCCGCGCCCCTGTCGATCCAACCCCCGTGTGCGAAGCGGGACATGGAGGAGACCGACACGTTGCGGGTGACGGACTCCAGCATCAGCAGGGCCTGCGCCTTGCGTTCCTCGGGGGCGAGGCCGAGCCCGGCGCGGACGGCGGCACGGACACTGCCGCCTCTCAACTGCCGTCCGTCGACAAGGACTTGACCGGCGGTGGGCCTGCGGGCTCCGTAGATCGTCTCCAGGATCTCGGAGCGTCCGGATCCGACGAGCCCGGCAAGCCCGACGATCTCGCCCGGGCGGACCTCCAGGTCGAAGGGCTCGAACTCGCCCTCCCGGGCCAGCCCTCGCACCTCAAGCACCGGCGTTCCGCCCGCCCTCGACGTGGGCCGCTCGGGGAAGACGTACTCGACGTTCCGCCCCGTCATCAGCGCGACGACCTCGCGGGTCGGCGTCGACTTCGCCGGGAGTCCGCCCGCCACCGCCCGCCCGTCCTTGAGCACGGTCACCCGGTCGCCGATGCGGCGGATCTCCTCCAGCCGGTGGGAGATGTAGACGACGGCGACGCCGTCGGCGGTCAGATCCCCCACGATCCGGAAGAGGTTGTCGACCTCGTCGGGGTCGAGCGCGGCGGACGGCTCGTCCATCACGATGAGCCGCACGTCGTGGGAGAGCGCCCGCGCCATGGACACGATCTGCTGCTGCGCCGCCGACAACTCCCCCACCAGGCGCGCCGGGTCGATCTCTGGATGCCCAAGTCGCTTCAACAGCTTGGCTGTTGACACTCGCGCCGCCTTACCCCGTACGACGAAGCCGACGGCCGTGGGTTCATGGCCGAGGTGGACGTTCTCGGCGACCGACAGGCCCTCCACCAGGTCGAGTTCCTGGTAGATGGTGGCGATGCCGAGGCGCATGGCGGCGATGGGCGAGCGGAGGGTGACCGGCTCGCCGCGCCAGTCGATCGTGCCGTCGTCGGGCTGGTGGGCGCCGGCCAGGACCTTGATGAGGGTGGACTTCCCGGCCCCGTTCTGGCCGAGCAGACAGTGCACTTCACCCGCTTGGACGTCGAGGTCGACGCCGTCGAGGGCCCGGACTCCGGGGAACGACTTGGTGATGCCGGACATGGTGAGCAGCGGTGGTTCGGGTGCCATGACGGTTCCCCTTGGCAGGCGTGCGGGCCGGTTTCAGGGCAGGGCAGAGCAGGGCGCTGTGCGGAGGAGGTGAGTAAGCGGCTCTGAAGGTGTCGTCGCGCGAGGTGTTGCTGTGCGAGGTGTTGCTGTGCGAGGTGTCGTTACGCGGGTGAGAACAGGTGGTCGCTGATGAGCCGGGCCGCGCCGGTGACGCCGGCGTTCTGGCCCAACTCGCCCAGGACGATGGGCAGGTTGCCGGTGGCGAGCGGCAGGGACTGGCGGTAGACCTGGGTGCGGATCGCGGCGAGCAGGGTGTGGCCGAGGCCGGTCACCCCGCCGCCGATCACCACCAGGCCGGGGTTGAAGAAGGAGACGAGTCCGGCGATGACCTGGCCGACACGGTCGCCGCCCTCGCGGATCAGGTCGAGAGAGGTGGCGTCGCCCGCGGCGGCCGCGGCGGCGACGTCGACGGCGCTGAGCGTGCCGTTCGCCTCCAGCCGGGTCGCGAGTTCCACCGAGAGACCCTGTCGGGCCGCGTCCAGCGCGTCGCGGGCGAGGGCCGCGCCGCTGAAGTGGGCTTCCAGGCAGCCCCGGTTGCCGCAGGCGCACGGGCGTCCGTCGGGTACGGCCTGGATGTGCCCGATGTCGCCCGCGCTGCCCGTCGTACCGCGGTAGACCTCACCGCCGACGACGATGCCGCAGCCGATACCGGTGCCGATCTTGACACAGAGGAAGTCGCCCACGGAGCGGGCGACGCCCGCGTGCTGCTCCCCCATCGCCATCAGGTTCACGTCGTTGTCGACCATGACCGGGCACCCGAGTTCCTGGCTGAGCGCCTCCCTGACCGGGAAGCCGTCCCAGCCCGGCATGATCGGGGGTGCGACCGGGACGCCCTCGGGGAAGCGGACCGGACCCGGGACGCCGATGCCGGCGCCGTCGAATCCCTCCGCGAGCCCGCCGGCTCTCAACTTCGCCGCCATGGACAGGACTTGCTCGAAGACCGCGACCGGGCCCTCGCGTACGTCCATGGGCTGGTTGAGGTGCCCCAATACCTCCAGCTCCGGGTTGGTGACGGCGACGTCGATCGAGGTCGCGCCGATGTCGACGCCGAGGAAGCGCAGGCCGGGCGCGAGCCGGATGTTGTGGGAGCGTCGGCCGCCGCGCGAGGCGGCGAGTCCGTCGGCCACGACGAGGCCCGTGTCCAGGAGCCGGTCCACCTCCACGGCCAGCTTGGAGCGGGAGAGGTCGATCTGATCGCCCAGCTGCGCCCGGGAGTTGGGACCCCCGTCGCGCAACAGCCTGAGCAGCCGGGCCTGGTGGGCGTTCGCGGGTCGTGCCGTCATACGTCTCACGAGCCCCTCCCCGCCTCAATCGGCCACCGGTTGCCGGTCTTTCGAGGGGAACGTAGCAGCGGGCGCCGAACCTGGGAAGAAGCTGTGCGCGAATTGCCGCGAACTTTCTCCACTCTCAGGACAAAGAAGGAACCCGACGCTCAGGAGGTCACCCGCTCGTGGTACGACCGCCGCGTGTGCTCGGTGTGCTCGCGCATCAGCCGCGTGGCCAGCGTCTCGTCCCGGTCCGCGATCGCCGCGATCAGACCGCGGTGTTCGATCCAGGACTGCTCTCCGCGCTGCCGGGCTATCGGGGTGTAGTACCAGCGCACCCGCCGGTCGACCTGCGCCGCGAGCTCGGCGAGCACGGCGTTGCCCGCGAGCTCCATGACCGTCGCGTGGAAGCGGGCGTTCATGGCGACGGCCCGGTCCACGTCGTCGGCGGCGACGGCCCGCTCCCCCTCCCCGCACAGCTCCTCCAGCGCGGCGATGCCGGCGCTGCCCGCGTTGGCGGCGGCGAGCCGGGCCGCCTCGGCCTCCAACAGCGTGCGTACGGTGAGGAGTTGGTCGGCCTCCGCCACGGTCGGCTCGTGCACGAACGCGCCCTGGGCGGGCCGCAGATCGACCCAGCCCTCGGTGTTGAGCCGCTGCAGCGCTTCGCGCACCGGCTGGCGCGACACACCGAGATGGCCGGCGAGTTCGCTCTCGACCAGGTGCTGGCCGGGCTGCAGCGCGCGCGTGGTGATGAGTTCGAGCAGCGCCTCGTAGACGCGGTCGCGCAGCGGGCCCGGGCGTTCCAGCCTGGGCACCGCCCCCTGCGGCAGTCCCGTCGACAACATCGCGGTCACCCTCCTCGGCAGGGCCGTGCACAGCAGCCGTAGAGCCAGTATCAATTGTCTTTCGTCTACAGTCTACGGCGCAACAGGGCCAGGGGGACGGGGAGTTGACCTCGTCACACCCACACCGCGTCGCAGCTCACGGGCACCGGACGACCTGACCCGCGTAGGAGAGGTTTCCGCCGAAGCCGAACAGCAGGACCGGGTCCCCGGTGGAGATCTCGCCCTGTTCGACGAGCTTGGAGAAGGCGAGCGGGATGCTGGCGGCGGAGGTGTTGCCGGATTCGGATACGTCCCGGGCCACGACCGCGTTCACCGCGCCGATCTTCTCGGCGAGGGGCTCGATGATGCGCAGGTTGGCCTGGTGGAGCACGACCGCGGCGAGGTCCGCGGGCGCGAGCCCGGCCTTCTCGCACGCCTTGCGGGCGATGGGCGGAAGCTGCGTGGTGGCCCAGCGGTAGACGCTCTGCCCTTCCTGCGCGAAGCGCGCGGGCTGGCCCTCGATGCGCACCGCGTTCCCCATCTCGGGCACCGAACCCCACAGCACGGGCGAGATCCCGGGCTCGTCCGAGGCCTCCACCACGGCGGCTCCGGCCCCGTCGCCGACGAGGACACAGGTGGTGCGGTCGGTCCAGTCCGCCACGTCGGACATCTTGTCGGCTCCGATGACCAGGGCCCGTACCGCCGCACCCGCCCGCACCGCGTGGTCGGCCGTGGCCAGCGCGTGGGTGAATCCGGCGCACACCACGTTGACGTCCATGGCGGCGGGCGAGGGGATGCCGAGCCTGGCCGCGACCCGCGCGGCCATGTTCGGTGAGCGGTCGACGGCGGTGGACGTGGCGACCAGCACCAGGTCGATGTCGCCAGGGCTCAGGCCGGCCGCCGCGAGCGCCTTGGCGGCGGCGTGCGCGGCGAGCTCGTCGACCGGCTCGTCGGGCCCTGCGATGTGGCGCGTCCGGATGCCCACCCGGGAGGTGATCCACTCGTCGCTGGTGTCGACCATGCCCGCCAGGTCCTCGTTGGTGAGTACCTTGGCGGGCTGGTAGTGGCCGACGGCGGCGATGCGCGAGCCGTTCATGGGTGGTCCCCTCGGTGCCTTGGGTAGCGGGATCCACCAGTCTCATCAGTGACTCGCGAGTACGACGGCAAGTGATGCCACAGGATTCGGCCGTCCGGGTTGTCGGCTTCTATCAGGAGCTCGGACGCCCGAACAGTCACTCCGTGAACACGCGAGCAGTCACCCTGTGAACAGCTGTGTCGCCTTCCGTACGAGCTCGTACAGCCCGTACGCGAGCGGCACCCCCACCCACAGCCAGGCGAAGGCGATCAACGGGCGCCGGTCAGGCGGACTCTGACTGCTGTCGTTCGACATCGACGGTCTCCTCCCTGGGGGCGGGGATGTGGTGGCGGGCGTCCACGGGCCGTACGAGTTCGTTGGCGACGAAGCCGACGACGAGGAGCCCGATCATGATGACGAAGGACATGACGTACAGGGAAGAGCCGTGCTTGCCGGCCTCCTCCTGCCGGTCGGCGATCCAGTTCACGATCAGCGGTCCGAGGACGCCGGCCGTGGACCAGGCGGTGAGCAGCCGCCCGTGGATCGCGCCGACCTGGTAGGTCCCGAAGAGGTCCTTCAGGTAGGCCGGGATCGTCGCGAAGCCGCCGCCGTAGAAGGACAGGATCACCAGCGCGCACAGGATGAACAGGGGTTTCGACGTGTCACCGAACATCGCGAGCGAGGCGTACATCAGTGCGCCGACGCCCAGGTAGACGCGGTAGATGTTCTTGCGGCCGATCAGGTCGGAGGTCGACGACCAGCCGATACGGCCCGCCATGTTGGCCGCGGAGAGCAGGGCGACGAATCCCGCCGCCGCCGTCACCGAGACGGTCGCGGAGGTCTCCGCGAAGAAGTCCGTGATCATCGGAGCGGCCTTCTCCAGGATGCCGATGCCGGCGGTCACGTTCATGCAGAGCACGACCCACAGGCACCAGAACTGCGGGGTCCGCACGGCGTTCCGCGCGGACACCTGCACGCCCTCGAAGGCGCTCGGCGCGCTCGCGACCGGCTTCTCGCTCCTCGGCACCCGCACCAGCAGCACACCGAGCGACATGAATACCGCATACGACAACCCGTGCACGAGGAAGGCGAGCGCGATCCCGGAGCTGTCGGAGCCGAACGACTCCAGCATCTGCGCCGACCACGGCGAGGCGATCAGCGCGCCGCCGCCGAAGCCCATGATCGCGATGCCGGTGGCCATGCCGGGCCTGTCCGGGAACCACTTGATCAGCGTCGACACGGGCGAGATGTAGCCGATGCCGAGTCCGATGCCGCCGACGAAGCCGTAGCCGAGGACGATCAGCCAGTACTGCTCGGTCGCGGCACCGAGCGCCGAGATCAGGAAGCCGGACGAGAAGCAGATCAGCGACACGGTCATCGCCCAGCGCGGACCGTTGCGCTCGACGAGGGTGCCACCGAACGCGGCGGACAGACCGAGCATGACGATCGCGAGCTGGAAGGGCAGCGCGCTCTGCGTGCCGCTGAGCCCGAGCGAGGCTTCAAGCGGCGGCTTGAACACGGACCAGGCGTAGGCCTGACCGATGGAGAGGTGGACCGAGAGAGCGGCCGGGGGCACGAGCCAGCGGCTCCACCCCGGGGGTGCGACAGGGGGACTCATGATCCCGAACGGTAGGAAGAACCGGGGCAGTTGAGAAGGCGGCGCGTCGACCGTATGCGATGAACGGTATGTGGGACGCGACGAACGGTCGTAATGGCCGATGCCTCCATGTCCTGCCGGCGCCTTGCCGAATCGACCCCACACTGTAGACAATATTTCGTCGACAGCATTTCGTGGAGAGCTGGCTGCAACCTCACTCTCCGCGTACAGGACAATGAAATCGTTAAGGTCACCAGCACGTACAGAACCGGGGCTGATCAGGACATGGGACGAGTCACGGAACGACGCAAGGTGCTCCGCATCCGGGACGGGGCCATCTCCACCCGCCCCGACACACTCGTCGCCGAGGAACCCCTGGAAATCCGCCTCAACGGCAAACCACTCGCCATCACCATGCGCACACCCGGCGACGACTTCGCACTCGCCGCCGGGTTCCTGGTCAGCGAGGGCGTGCTCGCCCAGCAGCAGGACCTGCAGAACATCGTGTACTGCGCGGGCGCCACCGCCGACGGCTCCAACACCTACAACATCGTCGACGTGAAAACGACGCCCGGGATCGTGATCCCCGACATCACCCTGGAGCGCAACGTCTACACCACCTCCTCCTGCGGCCTGTGCGGCAAAGCAAGCCTCGACGCCGTCCGCACCACCACCCACTGGCCCATCTCCGACACTCCCCCGGTCCACATCAACCCCGAACTCCTCGCCGACCTCCCCGACCGGCTACGCGCAGCACAACGGGTCTTCGACCGGACCGGAGGCCTCCACGCCGCCGCCCTCTTCACCGAAGACGGGGAGTTGCTCGACATACGCGAGGACGTCGGCCGCCACAACGCCGTCGACAAACTCGTCGGCCGCGCACTCCAAAACGGCAACCTGCCCCTCTCCCGCGCCATCCTCCTCGTCTCCGGCCGCGCCTCCTTCGAGCTGGCACAGAAAGCAGTCATGGCAGGCATCCCCGTCCTCGCAGCGGTATCGGCCCCCTCCTCGCTCGCGGTCGACCTCGCCACCGAAACCGGACTCACCCTCATCGGCTTCCTACGAGGCACCTCCATGAACGTGTACGCGGGACAAGACCGCATCGCCCTGCAGGCCACAGCCACACAGGGCTGACCTTCAATACCCATCCGCCGTACGACGGTTGGTCCCGGCATTCGCGGTAAAACCACGTCACCTCCACAACTCCCTGACCCCCCATCAGGTGTAGTCAGCGGTCCCGGCACACCCCGTTGGCACGTGGCTCGTTGCTCCAAACGAGTTCAACGGTAGGAGGCAGTCACTTGGATGCCGGGACCACGCTGCTCGGCTCGTTACTCGCGTGTGCGGGCGTGCTGGGTGCGGCAGCCGTGGCGTACTTGGGCAAGCGCGGGGAGAACGCGTTGAGCGGCTACTCCAGTCTGACCGAGAAGCTCCAGGCCGAACGCGATCGCTTGGAGCGCCAGGTCGCCGAACGCGACACGCGTATCACCGAGTTGTCCACGCTGCACGCGGCCGACCAGTCGGAGATCGCCCGGCTGCGACTCGACATCCACCGGATGGGAGGTGCGTCGTGAGGTCACGTTTCGAGCGGCTGCTGGCACCCCGCTGGCGCAGCGTCTTCCTCGTCTGCGTGCTGGTCGCGCTCGCCGGTGTCGCCGTGATCCTGTGGGCGCGCATCGACGCCGGTGACCGCCGGGCGGAGCAGATGCGTGCCGAGGCCGACCGGCGGGGCAAAGCGCTGTCCACGCTCGCCGAGGACGTACGCGATCTGCGTGCCCAGGTCGAGGCGAGCGGTGGCACCCCTGCCGCCCCCGACCCCTCCGACGCGATCGACGACCTGTTCGACCGGATCCGGGTACCCGCCGCGCTGCCCGGCGAACGAGGCGAGAAGGGTGAGCGCGGGGCCACGGGCACGGGTGGCGCTCCGGGCGAGGAGGGCGCCCCCGGTCAGAGCGGCGGACCCGGGCCCTCGGGACCACCGGGCCCGGAAGGGCCGCAAGGGCCCGAGGGCTCCCCCGGACCGTCCGGGCCCTCCGGTCCCCCCGGCGACACCGGTCCCCCGGGTGTCGACGGCGCCACCGGCCCCGCCGGCTTCAACGGCAGTCAGGGCTACCAGGGCGCGGCAGGCCCGAAGGGCGACAAGGGTGAGAAAGGAGACAAGGGGGATCCCGGCGCCCAAGGCGATCCCGGGCCCGCCTGTCCCGACGGTTACACCCTCCAGGCGCCCGCCTACGATGCCGACGCCCTCGTGTGCCGCAAAGCGGGCGGTGCCGCCCCGGCGCCGAATCCGGGCCCCGCGGCCGTACTTCCGGTCCTGCCCCCGCCTCTGCGGCGACGCCCGCCCGTTCGCCGGACGTGATCCATAGCAGCACCCGTAGAAGTCCCTGTCCGGGTATGGGCGTTGAGCCGGTGACCGTCACCCGCTAACGTCCCCGGCGTGCCCGACGACCTACGTGCACGGCAGCGGACGGGAACCGGGCTCGGACTCCTGCTGGTCCTGGTTCTCGGGGCCGTGCTGCTCACCGCCCTTCCCGGGGACGGCGACCGGGACGGCGACGGTGCCTGTGCGGCCCGTACGGTGAAGTCCTGGGCGGTCGACGGCGAACTCACCGGTGAGTTCGCCCGCTACGGCGACGACGCGACCCGTATCGACGACTGGACCGGCGGTGACGGCACCCACTCGGTGCGGCTGCCGGACGGGCGGGTGCTGTGGCTGTTCTCGGACACCTTCCTGGGCCAGGTGCACGGCCCGCCCAACCCGGTCGGCGAGTCCTACGCCTGGCGCGACACGACGGCACCCATGGTGCGCAACTCGGCCGTGGTCATGGACGGGGGACGCCTGCAGACCACGCTGCCCTCCCCTCTCTTCCCCGACCCGGCCCCGAACCAGTGGCGTTGGCCGGTCGCGGCCCGTGTCGAGCCCCGCTCCCCCGGTTCGTCCGAGCAGGTCGTACGAGTGCTGCTGTGGACGCGTGCGACGGGCGCGTACCCGTGGATCTACGGCGTGCCCACCGCCACCGAGGTCGCCACGCTCACCCTGCCCGACCTGCGCGTCGAGTCCGTCGTCAAGGTCAACGACCAGAGCCTCGTCCAGGATCCCTCCCGGCGGGTCGTGTTCGGGACGACGCTGGTCGAGGAGGGCGGCTGGACGTACGTCTTCGGCGGGGACGACGGTCAGGCGGTCTCCCGGGCGACGTCGTCGGCGTATGTCGCGCGGGTGCCGGAGGGCCGGCTCGGGGAGCCGGCCGCCTGGCAGTACTGGAACGGGTCCGCGTGGGCCGCCGGTGCCAGGCCGCGGGCGGTGCTCGGGGACGAGCGGCGGGTGGGGGTGGGCAGCGCCTTCTCGGTGGTGCGGGACGGGGGGACGTATGTGCTGTTCACCATGGCGGCCGGGGTGAAGGGGCTGGCCGCGGTGACCTCCTACTGGGCCTGCTCGCCCTCCGGTCCCTGGCACGGGCCGACCAGGGACCTCTCCCCGCCACTGCCGCAGGGGCAGGTCGCCGCGTACAACCCGCAGGCGCATCCCGCGCTGAGCGGTGATGGACGGCTGGTGCTGAGCTACGACGTCAACTGGCTGGACACGGCGGGGGTTTCGGCGAACGTCAGCCGGAACGTGTCCCTGTACCGACCGCGGTTCGTGAATCTGCGGCTGGCGTCGCCGAGTTGAGCGCCTCGTGCGCGTCGAGTGGGTCGTTTGCCCGGCGTTTGGCGATCACCGCGCACACCATGAGCTGCATCTGGTGGAAGAGCATCAGCGGCAGCACCGCGAGCGAGGCGTGGGCGCCGAACAGGACGCTGGCCATGGGGAGTCCGGAGGCGAGGGACTTCTTCGAGCCGGCGAACTGGATGGCGATGCGGTCCTCGCGGTTGAAGCGGAGCGCCTTGCCGCCGTACCAGGTGACGGCGAGCATCACGGCGAGCAGTACGGCCTCGACGACGAGGAGGCCGCCCAGCCGGAGCGGGCTCACCTGGTGCCAGATGCCCTGCACCATGCCCTCGCTGAACGCCGTGTAGACGACCAGGAGGATCGAGCCGCGGTCGACGTACCCGAGGACCTTCTTGTGGCGGGCGATGAAGCCGCCGATCCAGCGGCGCAGCAGCTGTCCGGCGACGAACGGCACGAGGAGCTGCAGCACGATCTTGACGAGCGAGTCGGCGGAGAAGCCGCCTCCGGTGGAGCCGAGCAGCGCGGCCGCGAGCAGGGGGGTGAGGACGATGCCGGCCAGGGACGAGAAGGAGCCGGCGCAGATCGCGGCGGGCACGTTGCCGCGGGCGATCGAGGTGAAGGCGATCGACGACTGGATGGTCGACGGGACGAGCGTGAGGAAGAGCAGGCCCTGGTAGAGGGGGTCCGTCAGGAACACCGGAACGAGGCCTCGGGCGGCCATGCCCAGAAGCGGGAAGACCAGGAAGGTGCAGGCCAGGACGGTGACATGGAGGCGCCAGTGCTTGAGGCCGTCCACCGCTTCACGCGTCGACAGCCGGGCGCCGTAGAGGAAGAAGAGGAAGGCGATCGCCGCGGTGGAGGCGCCGGAGGCGACGTCGGCCGCTGTCCCGCTCGCCGGGAACAGGGCCGCGAGGCCCACCGTCCCGAGCAGCAGCAGGATGTAGGGGTCGACCGGCATCCAGCTCGGCCATTGCAGGCGTTTCACGGTGCTCCACTGTTCCGGTCGGGGGTGCGCTGTTGTGTGCGCCGGTCTGTGCGGTTCGGGGCCGGGAGCTCCCCGCTCCATCGTCCTCCTCCGGAGCGTGATCGGGAATCCGTCATACCGCTCTGACTGTCATCACGTTCCGCGATAACGAGGTAGCGTGGCAGTGTGTACGACCCCTCGCATCTGCGTACGTTCCTGGCGGTGTCCCAGACGTTGAGCTTCACGCAGGCCGCCCGGCGGCTCGGGCTGCGCCAGTCGACCGTGAGCCAGCATGTGCGGCGGCTTGAGGACGTGACCGGGCGGCAGCTGTTCACCCGGGACACGCACTCCGTGGAGCTGACGGAGGACGGTGAGGCGATGCTGGGCTTCGCCCGCCGGATCCTGGCGGTGCAGGAGCAGGCGACGGCGTTCTTCACGGGCACGCGGGTGCGCGGGCGGCTGCGCTTCGGCGCGTCGGAGGACTTCGTGCTGACCCGGCTGCCGGAGATCCTGGAGCGCTTCCGCTACGACCATCCCGAGGTCGACCTGGAGTTGACCGTCGAGCTGTCGGGAACGTTGCACGAGCAACTCGCCGCCGGGAAACTGGACTTGGTCCTGGCCAAGCGGCGCCCCGAGGATCCGCGCGGCGAACTCGTGTGGCACGACGAGCTGGTGTGGATCGGAGCGGAGCGGCTCCGCCTGGACCCCGACCGTCCGGTGCCGCTCATCGTCTTCCCACCACCGGGGATCACGCGTGCGCTCGCCCTGGAAGCACTGGAGCGGCAGGGACGGGCATGGCGGATCGCCTGCACCAGCGGCAGCCTCAACGGGCTGATCGCGGCGGCGAGGGCGGGGCTGG
This sequence comes from Streptomyces sp. JLBG701, assembly GCF_058544905.1. Taxonomy (NCBI): domain Bacteria; kingdom Bacillati; phylum Actinomycetota; class Actinomycetes; order Kitasatosporales; family Streptomycetaceae; genus Streptomyces; species Streptomyces sp. JLBG701. Next base: position 9,384,920 of record NZ_CM178588.1, on the reverse strand, counting down.
GAGTGATGGCGCACTCACACGGCCTGGTACCGCCCGGGCTGGTCCGCATGCCGGAGCGGGCAGGCCTGCCGCAACTGGGCGAGGTCGACTTCGTGCTGGTCCACGGGCGCCGGCGGGCGTCCGCACAGGGCGCGGCCGACGCGCTGGCGGCGGCGATCCTGGCGGGCGGGGACCGGCTGCACCGGCGTTAGCGCGTGACCATCGGATAGGTCAACTGCTTGACCCGGCGCAGGAACGGCGTCGTCTCCACGTACTGGACGCCCTCCAACTGGCCCAAGGGTCCGCTCAAGTAGGCGTACAGGTCCGCCGTGCTCCTGGCGAGCGCGGTCGCGACCATGTTGGAGGGGCCTGCCGCCGCGGAGACGTGGGCGATCTCGGGGTGGGCGGCCAGGGCTTCGCCGACCGAGTTGAGGGCGGCGGGGGCGGCGGTGATCCACAGGACGGCGGCGACGGGGTAGCCGAAGATCTCCGGCCGGTACTCGACGTCGATGTAGAGGGCGCCGGAGGCCAGCAGTGCGGTCAGGCGGCGCTTTACCGCGGACTCGGAGCGGCCGGTGGCGCGCTGCAGTTCGGGGTAGGTGGCGCGGCCGTCCCGTTGCAGCACGGCGAGCAGCGGCTCGTCCTCCGGGTCGATCCGGGCCGGTCCCGGCGCGGGCGGCGCCTCGGGGCTCAGGGCGGCGATCTGGTCGGCCGTGAGCAGGGCGAGCTTGCGGACCCAGCCGTTGACACCGCCGTAGAACCGGTGGAGGAGTTGGTGCGCGCGGATCTCCACCACGTTCGGGGTGCGTGGCAGTTTGCCGAGCAACAGGTCGTCGTAGTCTCCCGGGCTGCGCGGCCGGGTCAGGCACTGGACCTCGGTGCCTCCGGAGGCGAGGCCGACCCAGTACGTGTCGGGGCGCTTCGCGAGCGCTTCGGCGATGGCCAGGGAGCTGTCGGGCGCGCAGCGCACGCGCAGCATCCACTGGTCCTGGCCGAGGCGATGGCCGTCACACATCGCGACGACCCGCAGCCCGCCCTCGGCGCACAGCCGGCGGTAGCGGCGCGCGATCGTCTGGTCGGAGACGCCGAGCACCGCCCCGATACGGCTGAAGGAGGCCCGGCCGTCGACCTCCAGGGCCGACACGAGTCGCAGGTCGAGCTCGTCGAACGTGTCGGATTCCATCTCCATCGGGCCCGCTCCCATCGGATTTCGGCGCTTGGCCGCCGAATACCACTGTGATCGGCCGCGCGCTGCCCATCGTACGGAGACAACGGGGTCAACGGAGACAACGGAGACACCCGAACTCACAGGGAAGTCGAGGACATTCATGCGTACATGGGGGCCGCTCACAGCGGTGTGTCTGGGCACGTTCATGTTGCTGCTGGACGTGACGATCGCGATCGTCGCGCTGCCGGACATGGCGCGGGGACTGCACGCCTCGCTGAGCGATCTGCAGTGGGTGATGGACGGGTACGCGCTGGCGCTGGCCGCGCTGCTGCTCGGGGTGGGGGCGGCGGCCGACGTGTTGGGGCGGCGGCGGGTGCATGTGGTGGGCATCGTGCTGTTCGCGTTGGCGTCGGCGCTGTGCGGGCTCGCGTCGGGGCCGGGGATGCTGGTCGCCGCACGCGGCTTGCAGGGCGTGGGCGCGGCGGCGATGTTCGCGACCACCCTGCCGCTGCTGGGCTCGGTCTACCAGGGACGGCAGCGGTCGGTGGCACTCGGGGTGTGGGGCGCGATCAGCGGGGCGGCGGCCGCGGTCGGGCCGGTGCTTGGCGGGGTGCTCACCGACGGGCCCGGCTGGCGGTGGATCTTCTACGTCAACGTCCCGGTGAGCGTCGTCGCGGTGTGGCTGACCCTGCGGGTGGTACCGGAGTCGCGTGGCCCGCGTGAACGCCGTATCGACTGGGCGGGCACGGTGACGTTCGCGGGCTTCGCCGGGGCGATCACGTACGGGGCGGTGCGGGCCGGGGCGCACGGGTGGGGCGAGACCGGCACGCTGGTCTGCTTCACGGCGGCGGTCGTGGCGCTGGGGTGCTTCGTCGTGGTGGAGCGGCGGAGTTCCGATCCGCTGCTCGACCCGAAGCTGTTCCGCAAGCCTGCGTTCCTGGCCGTCACGGCGGGTGCGCTCGCCTTCAACGCGGCGGCGTTCGGGGTGATGGCGTACACGTCGATCTGGCTGCAGACGGTGCTCGGGATGAGCCCGGTGGAGGGCGGTGTCGTCTTCCTGTGGCTGTCGGTCGCCGCGTTCGTGGTCGCCGCGGCCGGCGGACGGCTGCTGCACGGGGTGCCGGCGCGGATCACGATCGGGGGCGGGCTGCTGCTGATCGGCTCGGGGCAGTTCTGTCTGGCGGTCCTCGACGCGGGCTCGACCGGCGCCACCCTGGTGCCGGGTCTGGTGCTGGTCGGTGTGGGTACGGGCCTGGTGTCGCCCGGTATCGCGGGTGCCGCGCTGGCGGCGGTGGAGCCGGAGCGGGCCGGGATGGCGGGCGGGGCGGTCAACACCTTCCGGCAGTTGGGCTATGCGCTCGGGATCGCCGTGTTCGGCACGGTGCTGACGTCCCGTATGGAAGGCACGCTGCCGCACGACGCGGCCCACACCCTGGCCGGCGGCGGGGCGGCGGCCCTGCGCGGCACCTTCTCCGAGCACACCCTGCGGGCCGCGTTCGCCTCGGGGCTCAACACGGCGGCAGTGACGGCGGGTTTGGTGGCCGTGGTCGGGGGCACACTCGTCCTCGCGCTGGTCAAGGCGGTACGCCCGACGGAGCCGGGTGTGACGGAAACGGCCGCCCGGACGCTGACAGTAGAGACAACAGCGTCACGGGAATGAGGCCTGCGGCGGTGGCGCTCACCCGTGATCGCGTCGTACAGATTCGGTGGAGATTACGGTGGCGAAACTTACGCAGCCGTAAGGCTTTCTGTCCGACCCTTCCCCATGTAAGCGCTTTTTCCTCCGCCGACCAGTGCGAATTGTGAGCAGTGCTCGGTTTCGCACCCCCTCCCGCCCGACCTTCCAGTGGGGTAGCTTTCACGGCGCTGTACGCGGAGCGTCACCAGGAGCGGGGAGCGGGGTTTGCGCGAGTTCACCAACCCTCCGTTGGCGTTGGCACCGCCGGTGGGCGGTCTGGCCGATGTCGTCTTCCAGCATGCCCACGAGGACCCCCTGTACATCGCGCTCGGCCGCAAGGACGAGGCGGGTGAGTGGCGGGATGTGACCGCCGCCGAGTTCCGGGACGAGGTGCTGGCCCTCGCCAAGGGTCTGCTGGCCCGGGGAATCCGCTTCGGGGACCGGGTCGCCATCATGTCCCGGACCCGCTATGAGTGGACGCTCTTCGACTTCGCGCTGTGGACGATCGGCGCCCAGGTGGTGCCGATCTACCCCACCTCCTCGGCCGAGCAGTGCTTCTGGATGCTGCACGACGCACAGGTGTCGGCGGCGATGGTGGAGCACGAGGACCACGCGATGACGATCGCCACCGTCATCGACCGCCTCCCCCAGCTCCACGAACTGTGGCAGCTCGACACGGGCGCGGTGCAGGAGCTGTACGAGGCGGGCGCGCACCTCGACGACGAGGTCGTGCACCGGCACCGGCGCGCGGTCACCCCGGAGTCGGTCGCCACGATCATCTACACCTCGGGCACCACAGGCCGCCCGAAGGGCTGTGTCATCACGCACGCCAACTTCATGTACGAGGCGGACACGGTCATCGAGCGCTGGGAGCCGGTGTTCCACTCCAAGAAGGGCGACGAGGCGGCGACCCTGCTGTTCCTGCCGCTCGCGCACGTCTTCGGGCGGATGGTGCAGGTCGCCGCGATCCGCGGCAGGGTGCGCTTCGGCCACCAGCCGCAGCTGCACGCGGCGGCCCTGCTGCCCGACCTGGCCGCGTTCAAGCCGACGTTCTTCCTCGCGGTGCCGTACATCTTCGAGAAGGTCTTCAACTCGGCCCGCCGCAAGGCGGAGCGTGAGGGCAAGGCCGGGCCCTTCGAGAAGGCCGTCGACATCGCGGTGAAGTACGCGGACGCGATGGAGGCGAAGGCCTGGGGCCTCGGCCCCGGCCCGTCGGCCGGCCTGCGCATGCAGCACCAGCTCTTCGAGAAGCTCGTCTACTCCAAGGTGCGGGCCGCGATGGGCGGCCGCGTCCGGCACGCCATGTCGGGCGGCTCGGCGATGGACCGGCGGCTCGGCCTGTTCTTCGCGGGCGCGGGCGTGCACATCTACGAGGGTTACGGCCTCACCGAGTCCACGGCGGCCGCGACCGCCAACCCGCCCGAGCGCACCCGCTACGGCACCGTCGGCCTGCCCATCCCGGGCATGACCGTGCACATCGCGGACGACGGCGAGATCTGGCTGCACGGCCCCAACGTCTTCCAGGCCTACCTCAACAACCAGAAGGCCACCGACGCGACACTGCACGACGGCTGGCTGGCCACCGGCGACCTCGGCTCCCTCGACGAGGACGGCTACCTCACCATCACCGGCCGCAAGAAGGAGATCCTGGTTACCTCGGGCGGCAAGAGCGTCTCGCCCGGCGTGCTCGAAGAGCGGGTGCGGGACCATCCGCTGATCTCCCAGTGCATCGCCGTCGGCAACGACCGCCCGTACATCGCGGCCCTCGTCACCCTCGACCAGGAGGCCGTCGAGCACTGGCTCCAGATGCGCGGCAAGCCGCAGCTGACCGCGGCCGAGCTGGTGCGCGACGCGGACCTGGAGACGGAGGTGCGGCGCGCGGTCGTGGCCGCCAACACCCTTGTCTCACAAGCCGAATCGATCCGTACGTTCCGGATCCTGGCCCAGCCGTTCACCGAGGAGCACGGCCTGCTGACCCCGTCGCTGAAGCTGAAGCGCAAGGCGATCGAGAACGCGTACGCGGGCGAGGTCGAGGCGCTCTACCGGGCCTAGGCCTGCTGGGCCTAGCACACGACAACCGGTTTCCGGTCGATTCTGCCGTCAGGAATGCATCGCGGCTGGTGATCGTTGACGATGGGGAGTACCACCCGACGACTGAAGGATCGAGAGCTCGTGAGTAGCAAGGTCCCCCCGATCATCCTCAACAACGGCGTCGAGATGCCCCAGCTGGGCTTCGGCGTGTGGCAGGTGCCGGACGACGAGGCCGAGAGGGCCGTCGCCAGCGCGCTGGAGGCCGGGTACCGCAGCATCGACACAGCGGCGATCTACGGCAACGAAGAGGGCACCGGCAAGGCGGTCGCCGCATCCGGCGTCCCCCGCAAGGACCTCTTCATCACCACCAAGCTCTGGAACAGCGACCAGGGGTACGACTCCACCCTGCGCGCTTTCGACGCGTCCATGGAGAAGCTCGGTCTGGAGTATCTGGACCTGTATCTGATCCACTGGCCGAGGCCGGCCACGGGCAACTTCGTCGACACGTACAAGGCGTTCGAGAAGCTCCACGCCGACGGCCGGATCCGTGCCATCGGTGTCTCCAACTTCTACCCGGAGCACCTGGAGCGGCTGATCGCGGAGACGTCGGTCATCCCGGCGGTCAACCAGATCGAGCTGCACCCGCACCTCCAGCAGCACGCGGCCCGCGAGTACCACGCGGAGCAGGGCATCGCCACCGAGGCCTGGTCGCCGCTCGGCTCCGGCAAGGGCCTCCTGGAGGTCCCGGCGATCGTGGCCATCGCCCAGAAGCACGGCCGCACCCCGGCCCAGGTCGTACTGCGCTGGCACCTCCAGCTCGGCAACGTCGTGATCCCGAAGTCCGTGACGCCGTCGCGGATCAAGGAGAACATCGAGGTCTTCGACTTCAGCCTGGACGTCGAGGACCTCGCGGCGATCAGCGCGCTGAACGAGGACCGGCGGCTCGGTCCCGACCCGGCGACGTTCGAGATGGGCTGACGGGTTACCTGGCGTGGTCGTCCGGCCGGGCGACCACGTCTGCCGGGGCGACCACGTCTGCCGTCCGCTGCGGAATGACCGGCGCGCAGGCGTTGCCCACCCAGGCGTCCACACAGCGGTCGAAGGCACAGTCCGCGAAGTAGTTCGAGTGGCCCATCGGGGCCTGGTAGCAGGTGTCGCCGTCCTGCTTCCCGAAGAACTCGGGGTCGAGCAACAGCTCGTCGACGACGGCGAGTTGCGAGTGCGGCGGTTGTACGTCTACTTCGTCCAGGGCCCAGCCGCCGATCGGGTCGCTGAGGCGGTACAGGTTGTGCCAGCGGACCGTCGGCTTCTTTTCGCTCCCGTCCACGAGGATCTCCCCGAGCCGGTCCAGCGCGCGTGCGTTGAAGTACGCCGGGAAGAACCGCAGATACAGCCGCGTCACCGGATTCCCGTACGTGAGGAAATTGGTCCGCTCGCTCGCCGTCGTCCTGGCCTGCATCAGGACCGCGGTGCCGATGACTGAGCCCTGCGAGTGGCAGGACAGGATGACGTGGCCTCGGTCCACGGGCAGCGTCGGGGACGCTGAGCCGGTCAGGTACTCCAGGCGAACCAACAGGTCGGGGATGGTGCGCTCGGCATAGCACGGCGGGGCGAAGGGGTGCGTGGCGCGCGGCCAGAAGGTGCCGATGTCCCAGAGGATGCCGACCGTGCGACGGAAGGCCTCCTGCCGGTAGGCCTGGCGTCCCGCCCACAGCAGGGCCGCGACCAGGCCGGTGAGGACGAGGTTGGCGACAGTGGTCAGCCAGCCCGGTCCCTCCTCGACGAGCCGGGTACCGAAGACGAGGTGCAGGGTCACGCACAGCGCCGCGATCACCGCGGCCGCCACGAGCAGAGCGCCGAGCGCGCCGCGGGCGGCCCGGTCGATGCCCTGGGCCTGCGCCCAGGCGCCCGCGATGCGCCTGCTCCGCTCCTTCGGCGTGTCCGGACCGACCGCGCCCTGATGGTAGTGCCGCCCGACGAGTTCCTCGAAGTGACCGCGGGTCCGGCGGATCCCCCACCAGGCGACCACCACGACGACGAGCGCCACCGCGACGAACGCGAGTGCGCCCGTGGCCGCCCAGAAGTACTCGGTCGGTACCACCAGCGGCCGTTGGTCACCCGTCGCGCGCCCCGGCACGGTCGGCGCGCCCAGCATCTCGGCCACCCTGAGCGTCACTCCCGCCGCGAGGGCCGTCGCCAGCACGGTACCGAGCAGCGCGACACCAGCCGCCGCCACCCCGCCAAAGGCCGGGTGGGGCAAGGGAGCACGGGTGTCCAACTGCCGCAGAGCGGCCTTCCGTCCTACGAGGAGGGAGGCGGCCAGGAGCACCAGAAGTGCACCCTGTCCGATGAGCAGCCACCTCGTCAGCCCGACCTGCCAGGGCAGTTCGCCGGGGACGGGCGTGCCGTGGTCGTTCGCCGCTCCCCAGCAGGCCACCGCCGCCGCGCCCGCGACGAGCAGCGCGCCGCCCCACGGCAGCAACCAGTAGCCGTCGCGGTAACGGGGAAGCGGTTCGTCACTGGTCTTGGGGCGTTCGCGCTTCGCCACCCCGGGGAAACCCACGCACACCACGACCGCCACGAGCACCAGAAGCAGGACGATCAGCAGCGCATCGCGCACGTAGGCGGCCAGAGCGTCACCGCTCATCAGCTCGGTGACATCCCCGTCAGGCAGCAGTGGCACGAGCAGCAGCACCCCCACGAGTGCGAGGGCAGCCGTCACATGAAGGGCACGCAGCTCGCGCACCGAGCCTCGCCCGTTCCACAACTGCCGGTCCTCAAGAAGGGTCCGGACGTCTCCGCCACCCTCGACCTGCTCCACCTTCTGGGCCTCGAACCTCGACCAGGTCTTGTTGCCCAGCCACCACAGCAGACCGATCAGCGCGAGCGGGACGAGCGCCGCCACGGCGAGATGACGTCCCGTCGAGTCGAGCCAGCTGTAGTCCAGCCAGTTCAGCCAGATCACTCCGTCGCGGCAGGCGAACTCATCGTCCCGGCCACACTGCCAGCCCACCAGGTCCATCGACACCGAAGTCGCGGCCAGGACGTAGGTCCCCGTGAGGGAGAGTGCCAGCAGCCGCTGGATCGCGGTCCTGGAGCGCACGGTGTCGCTGTGGCCGTCCTTGTCGAGTTTGTGTCCCGGATCCATGTAGAACGCCATGTTCAGGAACATGAAGGGCAGCAGAAGCAGCCACAGCGCACGCGAGTTGTCCCCCGAGGTGAGCCTGCCCCACGCGTAGCCCTCGCGGCGGAACCCCGGCCGGTCATCCACCTTGTACCCGGATTGCCAGACCCGGCGGTAGAAACCCGCCAGCCCGTCCCCCGCCACCCGCTCCACCAAGGGATGCCCGAGCTCGGACTCCGGTGATGTGCCCGACACCCCGTGAACCCGCAACTCGGTCCAGCCGTCGGCGCTTCTGTTGACATAACGGCCACCCATGACCGCCCCCGTTCCCCCGAACGAAACAGCTCCAGGATGACGGAAGTTGGCGGAATTGCGCCTGCGCCGTCCGGCGTAATTCCGCGAGGGCCGAACCGGGGTGGCGCGGTCGGTCAGACGGGCTGCCCGATCGGTCGTATGACCACCGTGTTGATGTCTACGCCCTCCGGTTGCCGGATGGCCCAGACGATCGAGTCGGCGATCTGGTCGGCGGTGAGGAGACGGCCGGGCGGCAGGCTACCGTTGCCGTCCCAGAACGGGGTCTCGACGCGGCCGGGTGCGATCAGGGTGACGCCGATGCCGTACTCCGTCACCTGGCGGCGGGTGTTCTCGGCGAGGCCGGTCACCGCCCACTTGGTCGCCCCGTAGATGTTGCCGGGGCCGTGCACGAACCCGGCGACGCTGCCGACCAGGACGATCCGGCCCCGGGTCTCCTTGAGGGCGTCGACGGAGGCGCGGATGAGGAGGGCCGGGCCGAGGACGTTGGTCAGCACCATCTCGGTCCAGCCGGCGGGATCGCCGTCGGCCACCGTGTCGTGGGTCGCGAAACCGGCGTTGGCGACGACCGTGTCCAGCCGGCCGAACTCCTTCAGCGTGGCCTCGACGGCGGACCGCACCTGGTCGTAGTCGGCCGCGTTGCCGGCGACCGTCAACAGGCCCTCGGGGTCGCCGAGTTCGTCGGCGAAGCCGCGCAGCCGACTCTCGCTGCGGCCGGTGACGGCCACCCGGTGCCCGGCGTCGAGCAGTTGCCGCGCGACGGCGGCGCCGATCCCGCTGCCGCCGCCGGTGATCAGCGCGACCGGCGAGTCGGTCATGGTTGCCATGTCTACCCCCTGTGTTTCGCCCCTGTGTTTCGGGGTCGGACGTCAGGGAGTGAATCAGTTGGAGCACTCTCGAAGTCAAGGCCGGTCAAGGCTCAGGAGCCGCAGGTGCCGCGGTAGGGCACCGCGGGGAGGTACTGCTTCCATTCCGCCTCCGTGGCGCCGCCCTCCGCTCGCGCACACACCTCGGCGGCGGCCTCGCTCGGCGTCAACGGGCTTGTCCGGTCCGGCAGATGGGGCGTGGCGATGTGCAACTCCCCTGCGTCGGCGGCGAATCCCACGGCGAGGACGGGGCCGTCACCGGCGGGTACGGTCGCCGCGGGCAGCCGCGCCCGTGCCGTCTCCCACACCTGCACGGTTCCGTCGGCGGCGCTCGCCGCGAGCAGGGACCCGTCGGCGGAGAAGGCCAGCGCCGAGTCCACCGTGGTGGCGCCGGTGGGCCTGAGGACCGCGATCCTGCGCCAGGTATGCGCATCCCACAGAGTGAGGCGGCCTCCGGTGTCCTCCACGGCGAGGTAGCGCCGGTCGGGGCTGAAGACGACCGTGCGCAGGAAGTCCTCCCCCTCGACTCCCCCGGTGCGCCGCCTGCCCGTCGCGACGTCCACGAGCGTGCCCTCGTAGGTCACGGCGGTACGGCCCGTGGGGTCGACCCCGATGGTTGTCACCCTGTTGACCACCGGAGGCTCGTGGGCCGCGACGGATCGGCCTCGCGTGTCGAACGCGGCGTGGGCGGCCGGATTCTCGCGCCATGCCGGGCCGGCCAGTCCCCGCAGGGACAGGGTGTGCACGATGCTGGTCCGCCCGCCCTCGCGGTAGCTCAGCACGCCCGCCTTCGGGTCAAGGCGGAAATCGCCGACCGTCAGGGCCGACGCCGGATAGGTGAGCAGCGGCGCACGCTCACTGTCGTCCGCGGGTTTCGGGAGGTCCGTGCGCCACAGGGAGAGGGCGCCGGGGGTCCAGGCCAGGGCGTAGGCGCCGTGGAACACGACGGCGTTCGCGCCGCCCGCGATCGGCAGCCGGGGGCGTTCCCTGCCGGCCGTGAAGTCCCAGGTCACGATCCCTTGAGAGGTGGCGGCCGCGACGGCACCACCGTCCGGGGTGAAGACGAACTCCTCTCCCTCGCACAGCAGTTGCTCCGTCGACCGGGGCGGGCGGGTGGCCACCAGCCGCCCCTCCGCGAAGTCGAGGACCCGCAGTCGGGTGTCGTCGTCCCCGCACCAGGCGAGATGGCGTTCGTCGGGGCTCGGCATGGGCAACGGGCCGTCGTCCTCCGCGTGTTCGTAGCGGTACCGCACGCGCTGCCGGTCCAGGTCCCACAGCTCCAGGACCATCCGGTCGCTCCCGGGGTCGTGGGCGAGACGACTGGCGAGGAAGGTGTGCCCGCTCGGCCCGAACCGGCCGCCCGCGTCCGCCCACTCGCCGGTCGCCAGCCGCCGGGTGCTTCCATCGGCGAGCCCACGGATGAGCGTGCCCTTGCCGCCGGGTGCGTGCTGGGCGATCAGCCGGCCGTCGCCGCTGACGTCGATCACGCCGTCTGACAGGCCGGGGAGTTTCACGGAGCGGATGCGGCGGTGCGTGCGCACGTCCCACTGCATGGCCCGGTCGTGCGCCACCGACGTCAGGACCCGACCGTCGTCGCTGAGCCAGGCGGGGGCGTTGAGCGCGCGGCCGCCCTCCTCGGGCTGGGTGAACACGTCCTGCTCGCTCTGCGCGGCGGCCGTGCGCAGGGCCGCGCGGGTCTCCGGCAGGTCGGCGGTCCGCCAGGCGGCGAGGGCCAGGCGCATCGCGGTGCGCGGCTCGGACTCGCGCAACGTGTCCACCAGCGCGGCGACCCTGCGCGCCTCGGCCTCGTCCCGCTGCCGCGCACTGATGCCGCCCTGCCGCCAGGCGGCCACCCCCGCGACGACGGCCAGACAAAGAAGCACGGCGAGCGCACCGGCCAGTACCCGCAGCCGACGCGCCGCCCGGGCCTGGGCACGACGGCCGTGCTCGTACGCGGCCACGCTCGCGGCGAGGAAGTCGCGTTCGAGTCGGTTCAACTCCCCTTCGCTCCCAGCCCCATTGCCCCTCTCGCCGCCATCGCCGCCATCGCCGCCATCGCCGCCATCGCCGAAGGCTTCTCTCGCCTCCGTCAGCCGTATCCCCCGGTACAGCGCGCCCGTGTCCCGGCCCAACTCCGCCCAGGTGAGGGCCGCTTCGGTGAGGCGGCGGTGCAGGCGCAGCCGCTCGCGGTTCTCGTCGATCCAGGTGCGCAGTCGAGGCCAGGCGCCGATCAGCGCTTCGTGGGCGAGGTCGACCGTGTCGCCGTCGACCGTCAACAGGCGGGCGCGGACCAGTCGTTCGAGGACGCCTGCGGTCCTCCCGTCGGCGTCGAGTTCCGCCCGGTCGACGGGGCGCCGGGTGTCTTCGGTGCCGTCGCCCGGGGTCACCAGCCGAAGCAACAGCGCCCGGACCGCGGCGGCCTCGGCGGGAGTGCAACGGGCGTATTCCGCCTCCGCGGTGTGGGTGACGGCACCGTGGATGCCGCCGACGGCCTCGTACGCGGCCAGGGTCAGGTTTCTGCCGGTGCGGCGCCGCCAGACCTCGCGCAGGGCGTGGGCCATCAGCGGCAGGCCGCCGGGTTCGCCCGCGACGTCCGCAACGACGCGGGCGGTCAGGGCGCGTTCGACGACGAGCCGGTGCGTGGCGGCGGGCCGGACCACGGCCTCCCGCAACTGCTGCGGCGGCATCGGTCCGACAAGCAGCGTGGCATCGCGCAGGGCGTCGGCGAGCGGGCCATGGTCGGCGCAGCGGCCGTAGAAGTCGGCGCGCACGGCGAGGACGACCCGAAGCCGGGCCGCCGGATCCAGGGCGGTGAGCAACTCCCGTACGAACAGGTCGCGTTCGGCATGGTCGGAGCAGAGCGCGAAGACCTCCTCGAACTGGTCGACCACGAGCAGTGTGTCGCCGGCGGCGTCATGGGGGACGAACAGGGCCTTGTGCGTGCGGGCCGGGTGGGCGCCCGGGGTGAGGACGCGGATGGCGGCGAGGGGCGGCCCGGGGTCGTTTCTCTTGCGCAGCGCCGGGATCAGACCGGCCCGCAGCAGCGAGGACTTCCCGCTCCCCGAGGCGCCCGCCACCACCGAGATCCTTCTGCGGCCCACGAGTTCGGCGAGCTCGGCGATGAGGTCGTCGCGGCCGTGGAAGTCGTCGTGGTCGTCGGTCTCGAACCGGGTGAGTCCCGGGTAGGGGCTGTCGGCGCAGTCGGACGGTTCCGCGTCGAGTGCCTCGGCGACGGCCGCCCGCCAGCGCCGCGCCCACTCCTCGGTGTCGCCGCCGCACGCGGTGACGTACGCCGTGAGCACGGGCAGGGTCGGCAGGCGTTCCCCGGCCGCCGCGGCGGACAGGGTGGGCGCCGAGTAGCCGGTGCCGAGCGCCATCGCACGGTAGGTCGGGGTGTCCGCCTCGTCCCGCAGCTTGCGCAGTTCATAGGCGAACCGCTGCACGGCCCCCGCCCCGGGATCCAGCGGTTTCTCACGACGCCCCATGCACGACTCCCCCTCCGTCACAGCCGGCCCACACGCCAACAGCCCACCCTCGCCGATTGATTGGCGCGGAGAACCAGGGCTGCCCATCAATCAATCCGCGCCTGGACTCGTCGGTGCACTCGCTCTTCCCACCACGCACCGGAGTCCGCCATCGCCACCACACACTCACCCAGACCACTTCTGGCCCCCGCCCGGTTGCCGAGCGCGCCCAAAGGTCACCGCGTCCCGCTGCCGATGCTCGTCCCGGTCGCCCTCTCCCTCGCCCTCGGGCTGTGGGGCGTACGGCGGGAGGGCACCATGTGGCGGGACGAGGCGGTGACGTACGACATGGCGCGGCGTTCCCTGCCCGACCTGTGGGCGACGCTGGAGCGGATCGACGCCGTGCACGGCCTGTACTACCTGCTGATGCACGGCCTGTTCGGGATCTTCGCCGGAGTGGACCCGCTGCTGGTCATGCGCCTCCCCTCGGTGCTGGCGACGGGCGCGGCGAGCGGGGCCGTGGCCCTGCTCGGACACCGGCTCGCGGGACCACGGGCGGGACTGCTCGCCGGTGTCGTCTTCGCGCTGCTGCCGCCGGTGCAGCGCTATGCGCAGGAGGGGCGTTCGTACGCGCTCGTGTGCGCGCTGGTCGTCTGGGCGACGTATCTGCTCGTGCGGGCGGTGGCCTCCCGGAGCGGCGGGGCCTGGGCCGGTTACGGCACGGTCATGCTGGCGGCCTGCCTCCTGCACGAGTTCGCGGTACTGGCCCTCGCGGCGCACCTGATGACCGTACCCCGCTTCGCACGCCGCGCCTGGGCGTGGACGGCGGTCGCGGTCTGCGCCGGACTGGCCCCGCTCGCCACCGTGAGCATGCGCCAGTCGGACCAGGTGGCGTGGATCAGCGGCATCGGAATCGGGGCGCTCGCGGGATTCGCGGGTGCCACGGCGGTGGGCGTGGCCTGCGCCAGACTGCTGCCCGGACGCCCACGCCCGGCGCTGTCCGCCCTGGCCCTGCCCCTCCTCATCCTGCCCGCGCTGCTGCTGATACTGATCTCGCTGGTCAAGCCGCTCTACGTGGACCGCTACGTCCTCTACGGCCACGCCGGCACCGCCCTCCTGATCGGCGCCGCCCTGGACCGACTGGCCCGCGCGGGCGGCCGGAGCCGAAGGGTCGCCGCCCTCGCGGCAGGGGTCGCCGGCCTCGTACTGCTCCCCTTCACCCTGGACCTGCGCACCCCGGACAGCCGCCTCGACGACGTCACCGCCATCGCCGCGGCCGTCCGCGCGGAGGGCAACGGCGGGGACGGGATCCTCTATCTGCTGGCCCGCCGCCGGGTCTGGTCACTGCCGGACCCGGGCTCCGTCCACGGGCTGCGCGACCTCGCCCTGGACCGGAGCCCGGTCGCCTCACACACGTTGTACGGCACGGAGGTGGCCGCCGACGTCATCCGCGCCCGCATGCTGGCGACACCACGCATCGTCGCGCTGAGCGACCCGGCGGGGCAGCCCTTGGACGAGGTCCCGCGGGAGGAGGTGAAGCGGCGGGTGCTCGCCACCTACTTCGAGGAGTGCGGGACCCGGCAGCTCCAGGGGGCACGTCTGACCGTCTACGCGAGGCCAGGTCACTGCTGACGTACGGCGGTGTGCACGGTATGCACCGCCAGCACGAACACATCCGGCCTCCGATACACGCTCGCCTCGTCCTCCGCGTCGAGAAGCCGGTCGAGCGTGGCGAGGTCCTCGGGGTCCAGGGCCTCGCCGAAGACCTCGCGGAACCGGGACAGCGAGTCCGCCGCATAGGCACGGGCCCCTTCCGTGACCGGTGCCGGCAGGTCCAGCAGGAAGCTGCGCGTGCCCGTGTGCTTGAGCCCGGCGGCGGTCAGCAGCGCCGGCCAGTCCTCCGTCTCGTCGACGGCGTCGGGCAGCTCGGCCCGCATCTGCGTGAACCACTCCTGCTCCACCGCGTCCAGGCGTGACTGGAGGCCGGGACGCCCGATGCCGATGTTCCGGGGCAGGAACCGCGTGGGCAGTCCGCCCTCAAGGAGCGCGAGGGTGCCGCCGACCGCGAGCCGCTCGCCGAAAGCGGCGAGGGCGGCCCGCTGGTCGCCGAGGTGATGCAGGCTCCGGCTCGCCCACAGCAGGTCGGCCGGGTACTCCAAGTCGTCCAGTGCGCCCGGGAGTTCGCCCGCGACGGTGCCGAATCGGTCGGCGACCTGAAGCCGCCCGGCCCGCTCCCGGGCCCGCTCAAGGAGCGGCCCGGAACCGTCCACGGCGACGACCCGGGCCCCCGGAAACGCCTCCGCGAACAGACAGGCCACGACCCCGGGACCGCTGCCCACGTCGACGACCAGGCCCGGCGCCGGCTGCTCCTGCGCCAGCCAGGCGATGGCCCGGCGGTACAGGGGCGCGTACAGCTCCGCCTGCGATTCGAGGTGCTGGGCCATCTCCGCCCAGTCGATGTCGGTGTGATCGTGTCGGTGCGCCATGGTGGTCAGCCTCTCGTTCGCGATGCGACCAGCGTGCTCTGACGCACCGCACGCAGACCACTCTCCTTGCCGAAGCGGCAACAATGAGATGCGCCCCGGCAAGCCCGTCCCCGACCATGACCGGGTGGACGACGACATGGTGGAACGCTTCCTCGAAGACGGCTTCGTGAAGATCGAGGGCGCCTTCCCGCCCCGCGTCGCCGAAAGCTGCACGCGGCTGCTGTGGCGGGAGACCGGCTACGACCCGGCCGACCCCGACACCTGGAAGGCCCCGGTCGTGTGGGTCTCCGGCATGGCGCAGGGCCCCTTCGCGGCCGCCGCCAACTCCCCGGTCCTGCATGAGGCGTTCGACCTGCTGGTCGGCGAACGCCGCTGGGAACCGCGCTACTCCCTGGGCAGCTTCCCACTCCGTTTCCCGCACGAGGAGGAGCCGGACGACGCTGGCTGGCACATCGAAGGGAGCTACCTCCCGGAGGGCGCCACCCTCTGGCACACGAACCTGCACTCCAGGGACCGCGCCCTCCTGATGCTGTTCCTGTTCAGCGAGGTGACCGAGGAGGACGCCCCGACCCGCATCCGGGTCGGCTCTCACCTCGACGTACCACCGGTTCTGGAGCCGTACGGCGAACAGGGCGCCTCCTTCATGGAGCTGGGCCCGAAGGTCGCGGAGGCCTCTTCCCACCGCCCCCTCGCCTACGCCACCGGCCACCCCGGCGACGTCTACCTGTGCCACCCGTTCCTGGTCCACGCGGCCCAGCCTCACCACGGAACACGCCCTCGCTTCATGGCCCAGCCGCCCCTGATCCCGGCAGTCCCCTACAACCTGAACCGCCCCGACGGCGACTACTCGACGGTTGAGTTCGCAATCCGCCGGGGCCTGACCCAAGAGGCCTGACCCCGACGGACCTTTAGGGGCGCGGGGCTGTGACAATTTGCGGCTACCGCCGCGTGGGCGCGACCAGCCACAGCCGGCCCGCAGCCAAAACTCAACCCAACCGCCAAAGCCTAGAGCGGCGGGAACGCGTTCTGCATCAGCTGCTGGAACTGCGCCGAGAACCAGTGCCCGGACAGCGGCGCGTTGGCCAGAGCGCCCGACAGATTGTTGCCGTTACGGGCGTTACCCGTGTACGTCGGGTCGCACATACGGTCGAAGCCCTTGCCCTCGTCGTTCGGGATCGCCGTGCTGGAGCCGTCGGACTCACCCGGCGGCTTCATCCACACATAGGCGTCGATCCCGGTCGCCGGGGATGCCTGCGGACGCTCACCGAGGCCGGCTCCGGACTGGTTGCACCAGTTGCCGACGTGGATCCGGCGGTCGTAACGCCCGCCGTCGACATAGGTGTCGACACTGGTCGTGGCACCGGGACCGGTGGGCCGCGCGGTGCCGCCCCAGCCGTTCCGCGATGTGTCGATCAGCATGCCGATACCGGAGTTGAAGCCGACCGAGACCAACTGGGTGCGGAAGGCCTGGGCGTACGACAGTTCGTCGACGTAGCGGTTCCAGTCGACCCACTTGGACTGGCGCACGGAAGTGCCGTTCACCGTGTCGTTGATGGTGAAGTTGTTCTCCTTCAGGGCGCTGTAGTTGGCCGTGTTGGTGATGAAGCCGTGGACGTCGTCGACGGTCGCGCCCTCGGCGGTGGCGGCCTGGTGGAAGAGGGTGGCGGAGGGCGCGAAGTTGTCGTCCCAGCCGAGCCAGCCGTGGTGGCCGGCGTCGATGTAGTTGTAGACGTTGGGGATCGCGCCGAGCTTGTTCAGGGCGTAGCCGACGCCCTTCACGTAGTTCCCGTTGGCGAGCATCACGTCGCACTGCGGGGTCGCGGTGGCGCGGCTGCCGGTGTTGGTGACGAGGTTGGGCAGCGAGTCGATCTCGATCGTGGTGACGATCCGCAGCGAGCTGTACTTGCTGTCGGCGAGGATCGTCGCGATCGGGTCGATGAACTCCGTCTTGTAGCGGTCGATGTCCGTCGGGCCGAGCTCGCCGTTGGAGGCGAGGGCGGCGCAGTCACGCCCGGGCAGGTCGTAGACGACGAGTTGGACGACCTCTTCGCCGGTGCCCTTCTGGGTCAGGGCCGCGTCGAGGTGGTCGCGCAGCCCCATGCCGCCGTTCACCCCCTCGATGGCGGCGATGCGGTCGAGCCAGACACCGGTGGGCTGGCTGGAGATACGGCTGCCGCCGGTCTCGGCCGCCGCCTTGGCGGACCACTCCGGGTTCACGTACACCTTGGCGCCGGAGTAGGGGTTGTCGACCCGGCCGGACGGATCCGGATCGGGATCGGTGCCGCCGCCGTCGTCGACGTTGCAGGTGACGCCGTCGAGCGTGAACGTCGTCGGGAGCGCGTTGGTCCCGCTGTAGGAGGCGTTGAAGCCGAAACTGACCGAACCGCCGGTCGCCAGCGTCCCGTTGTAGGTCTCGTTGGCGGCGGTGACGGCGGTCCCGCTCTGGCTGATCTTCGCGTTCCAGCCGCTGGTGACCGTCTGGTTTCCGGCGTACGACCACTTCACCGCCCAGGACGATTTGGCGGCGCTGTTGTTGGTGACCGTCACGGCGGTGGTGAAGCCGGTGCCCCAGTCGTTCTGCACCTTGTAGTCGACGGTGCAGGGGATGGCGGCCGTGCCGACGTCGGCCATGGTGGGCGCGGCGAGAGCGGTCCCGGAGGCCCCGGCGACCAGCGCCAGGGCAGCGAGTATCGCTGTTCTTGTACGACTCATGAGTGCGGGTTTCCTTCTCCGTTGCGGGTGTTGACCGGTACGGGAGTTATCTGGTGCGGGAGTTATCCGTTGAGGGCGCGCAGGTGATCGCGCAGCCCGATTCCGTACGACGTCGGTGTGCCGTCGTAGTCGGAGATGAGGGAAGGACCGGAGGAGCAGTCCCAGGTGTTCCAGGTCCAGCCGAGGTAGGACAGGCCGCGGTCGTCGAACCACTTCATGACCTGGTCGACGAAGGAGTGCGCGCAGGTGTTCTCCCCGATCTCCCCCGCGACCAGCGGCACTTGGGCCGCGACCGGGGCGAGCGTGGAGTTCCAGCAGCTCTCGTTGGCGCAGGTGTTGAAGTTGTAGACGTGCCATGCCGCGGCGAGATTGCCCGCCGGATCACTGGGCTTGTACGTCAGCCACTGGCTCAGGTCGTTGGAGTAGGCGAGCCCGCCGGCCAGGATCGGGTTGGTGGCGCCGGTGGCCCGTATGGCGTCGACGAGATCCTGCATACCGGCGACCTCATACCCGATGCCGGAGCAGCTGCCGCCGTCCCGCCAGCACTGCCACGCCTGGGTGGTCGTGGACGTGGCGCGGTCCGGGTAGGGCTCGTTGAACAGGTCGAACACGACGGCCGGGTCGGCCTTGAAGGTGCTGGCCACCGAAGCCCAGAAGGACGGTGTGTACTGCATGTTCGGCATCGGCTTCTGGCAGCTGGCGTGTACGTCGGAGCAGCCCGCCGAGTTGCCGGTGTACTGCCCGTACGACCAGTGGAGTTCGACCATCGGCGTCATGCCGTGTGCCTCGACGCGCGCCACCAGGTCCTTGACGGCGTTGATGTAGTTGGCGCCGGCGTACTCGGGTTTGATGTTGGAAAGGCCCAGCCAGCACTCCTCGTTCAGCGGAATGCGGACGGTGTTGGCGCCCCAGTCGGCGATCGCCTGGACGGCGGCGTCGTCCACCGGGCCGTCCCAGATGCCGTAGCCCTGTACGCACATGAACTCGCCGCCGGACCGGTTGACGCCGAGCAGCCGGCGTGTGCTGCCGTCGGCGTCCACGAGCTGGTTCCCGGAGACGTGCAGGGCGGGCGGCCCGTCACCGGGGTCCGCCGGATCGGTCGGGGTCGGCGTCGGTGTCAGGGTGGGCGAGGGCGACGGATCGGCATCGACGTTGCACACCGCGCCGTTGAGCTTGAACGCCGTCGGTGTGGAGTTGCTCCCCGACCAGGACCCGATGAATCCGGCGCCGATGCTCGCGCCCGTGCCCAGCGAGCCGTTCCAGCTCTCGTTGGCCGCCGTGACCGTCGTACCGGACTGGGACCACTTGGCGTTCCAGCCCTGGCCGACCTGCTGACCGTTCGCGAAGTCGAAGGTGAGGCTCCAACTGCTCACCGGGGCCATGTTGTTGGTGAGGGTGACGGCGCCTTGGAAGCCGGTGTCCCACTGGCTGGTGACGGAGTACTCCACCGTGCACGCGGGGGTGGCTCCCGACGCCGTGACGACCGGCGCGATCGCGGTGCCGATGAGCGCGGTCGCGGCGGCGCCGGCAAGTAAAAGTCCTGAACGCGGGGGGTATCGCGGGGGGTGTCGCATGAGCGAGTCCTTGCAGCTCGGGCGCGTCGTGACGGACGCGTCGACTGATGGATTCGCTCCCACTGGTGCCCATGAAGCTAGCGCCAAGTGACGGTAAAGAACAGGGGAGTCACTGACTTTCCCTCAACCCCGCTCGTCGAATCTTTTCGACTCTTCAAGCACCTTGACCCCTCTCGACCCCATCCCCACTATGGGAGCGCTCCCACTGGTTCAAGGCTTGTTGCTGCTCCACCCCCCTTCTCCGAGCCGCAAGGAGGAACCAGCACATGCACCCCAGAAGGAGACGCCGCAGAGCGCGGCGGCTATGGACCGCTGTCGTGGCGGCCCTCGCGCTGCCCTTCGCGATGCTGACGACGGGTCCAACTCCCGCACAGGCGGCGGCACTTCAGTGCAGCGTCGACTACAAGACGAACGACTGGGGCTCCGGCTTCACCGCGGACGTCACGCTCACCAATCGCGGCACGGACGCCATCAGCGGCTGGACGCTGACGTACGCGTACAGTGGCAACCAGCAGCTGAGCAACGGCTGGAACGGCACCTGGTCCCAGTCGGGCCAGGCCGTCACCGTGCAGAACGCCTCGTACAACGGGACGATCGCCGCGGGCGCGGCCGTCTCCACCGGCGCGCAGTTCTCGTACAGCGGCACCAACGCCGCCCCGACGAGCTTCGCGATCAACGGCACGACCTGCGTCGGCGCGCATCAGCCGCCGATCACGGTGCTGACCAGCCCCGCCGCGGGCGCCGTCTACACCCTGGGTGACGCGGTGCCGCTGGCGGCCACAGCGGCGGCGGCCGACAGCGCGACGATCGGCAAGGTGGAGTTCTACGACGACACCACGCTCCTGGGCACCGACACGACCTCGCCGTACTCGCTCTCGGTCTCCAGCTTGACCGTGGGCAGTCATTCCCTGCTGGCGAAGGCGTACGACAGTCTGGGCGCGTCCGGTGAGTCGACGCCGGTCGGCATCACGGTCGCCTCGGGTCCCGCCGTCGTCGCCTCCCCGGCCCAACTCCCTGTCCAGCAGGGCAAGACGGGCACGTACCAGGTGAAGCTGTCGACGCAGCCGAGCGCGAACGTCACGGTCACCACCGCGCGGGCGAGCGGCAACACAGGCCTGTCGGTCACGGGCGGCGCCTCGCTCACCTTCACCCCGTCGAACTGGAGCACCGCGCAGACGGTGACCATCACGGCGGACGCCTCCGGCACGGGCTCGGCGGTCTTCGAGTCGACGGCGACGGGCCATGCGAAGGCCACGGTCACCGCCACCGAGATCGCGGCGACGAAGGCGTACGACGCCCGCTTCCTGGAGCTCTACGGCAAGATCACCAACCCGGCGAACGGCTACTTCTCCCCCGAGGGCATCCCCTACCACTCGGTGGAGACGCTGATCGTCGAGGCGCCGGACCACGGCCACGAGACGACGTCGGAGGCGTACAGCTATCTCCTGTGGCTCCAGGCCATGTACGGCAAGGTGACGGGCGACTGGACCAAGTTCAACGGCGCCTGGGACATCATGGAGAAGTACATGATCCCCACCCACGCCGACCAGCCCACCAACTCCTTCTACAACGCCTCGAAGCCGGCGACGTACGCGCCCGAGCTGGACACTCCGAACGAGTACCCGGCGAAGCTGGACACCGGGGTGTCGGTGGGATCGGATCCCATCGCCGGTGAACTGAAGACCGCATACGGTACGGACGATGTCTACGGTATGCACTGGCTGCAGGACGTCGACAATGTCTACGGCTACGGCAATTCGCCCGGCAAGTGCGAGGCGGGGCCGACCGACACCGGGCCGTCGTACATCAACACCTTCCAGCGCGGCGCGCAGGAGTCGGTGTGGGAGACGGTGCCGCAGCCGACCTGCGACGCCTTCAAGTACGGTGGTACGAACGGGTACCTGGACCTGTTCACCGGTGACTCCTCCTACGCCAAGCAGTGGAAGTTCACCAACGCCCCGGACGCCGACGCGCGGGCCGTGCAGGCCGCGTACTGGGCGGACATCTGGGCCGAGCAGCAGGGCAAGGGCGCGGACGTCTCCGCGACCGTCGGCAAGGCCGCGAAGATGGGCGACTATCTGCGCTACGCCATGTACGACAAGTACTTCAAGAAGATCGGCAACTGCGTCGGCCCGACCACGTGTGCGGCCGGCACCGGCAAGGACGCCTCGTCCTATCTGCTGTCCTGGTACTACGCGTGGGGCGGCGCCACGGACACGAGTGCGGGCTGGGCCTGGCGCATCGGCTCCAGCCATATGCACGGGGGCTACCAGAACCCCTTGGCGGCGTACGCGCTGAGCTCGTATGCCGACCTGAAGCCCAAGTCGGCGACGGGCGCTGCGGATTGGGGTACCTCACTGACCCGGCAACTGGAGTTCTACCGCTGGCTGCAGTCCAACGAGGGTGCCATCGCGGGCGGTGCGACCAACAGTTGGGCGGGCCGTTACGCGACCCCGCCGGCCGGTACGTCGACCTTCTACGGCATGTACTACGACCAGCAGCCCGTCTACCACGACCCGCCGTCCAACCAGTGGTTCGGCTTCCAGGCGTGGTCGATGGAGCGGGTCGCCGAGTACTACCAGCAGACCGGGAACGCCAGCGCCAAGGCGGTTCTCGACAAGTGGGTCGACTGGGCGCTGTCCAAGACCACGATCAACCCGGACGGCACCTATCTGATCCCCTCCACGCTCCAGTGGTCGGGCCAGCCCGACACCTGGAACGCCTCAAGTCCCGGCGCCAACACGGGACTTCATGTCACCGTCGCCGACTACACCAACGACGTCGGCGTGGCGGCCGCGTACGCCAAGACCCTGACGTACTACGCCGACCGCTCCGGTGACACCGAGGCGGCGACTACCGCGAAGGCGCTCCTCGACGGCATGTGGGGCAACTACCAGGACAGCCTGGGTGTTGCCGTCCCGGAAAGCCGCGCCGACTACAACCGCTTCGACGACAGCGTGTACGTCCCGAGTGGCTGGACCGGCACCATGCCGAACGGCGACGCGATCAACTCGTCGTCGACGTTCGACTCGATCCGGTCGTTCTACGAGGACGATCCGGCCTGGTCGAAGATCGAGGCGTATCTGGCGGGCGGGGCGGTACCTTCGTTCACTTATCACCGGTTCTGGGCTCAGGCGGACATCGCCTTGGCCATGGGGTCGTACGCGGAGCTTCTCGAATAGTCCCCGCCGGGCGCTCCGCGGGTTGGGCCGTGTGTTGACTGCGGGTCCGCTGTGGCTGGTCGCGCTCACGCGGCGGAGCCGCAAATCGATGCAGTCCCGCGCCCCTGAAGGGGCGCTCCACTACACGGCGTTTCTCGGAACCGCCTGAAAGCTTCGCGTGCTCGGTCCCGTCACCTGACGACGGGGCCAACCGGCCGGGCGGCCCTCTCCCGCACTGAGGGCCGCCCGGCAACTCTCGACTCACGGAGAAAGCGCTTTCCCCCACATCCCGGAAAGGATCCCCCGTGCGAAGAACCCGCATCCTCACGGCGGTGCTGGCACTGGCGGCCGGACTGCTCGCGGGCACGCCGCCCGCGCTGGCCGCGCCCGCCTCCGCCAAGGCGGTCATCGCCGCCGACACCTACACCTGGAACAACGCCCGGATCGACGGCGGCGGCTTCGTCCCCGGCATCGTCTTCAACCGGGCCGAGAAGAACCTCGCCTATGCCCGTACCGACATCGGCGGGGCCTACCGCTGGCAGGAGTCGACGAAGACCTGGACGCCGCTGCTCGACTCGGTCGGCTGGGACGACTGGGGGCACACCGGCGTCGTCGGCCTCGCCTCCGACTCGGTCGACCCGAACAAGGTGTACGCGGCTGTCGGCACGTACACCAACAGCTGGGATCCCGGGAACGGTGCCGTGCTGCGGTCCGGCGACCGGGGCGCCAGCTGGCAGAAGACGGACCTGCCGTTCAAGCTGGGCGGCAACATGCCGGGCCGGGGCATGGGCGAGCGGCTCGCGGTCGACCCGAACAAGAACAGCGTGCTGTATCTGGGCGCGCCGAGCGGCAAGGGCCTGTGGCGGTCGACGGACTCCGGTGTCACCTGGTCGCAGGTCGCCAACTTCCCCAACGTCGGTAACTACGCGCAGGATCCGAGCGACACGAGCGGCTACGCCTCCGACAACCAGGGCATCGTCTGGGTCACTTTCGACGAGTCCACGGGTACGTCGGGCAACGCGACGCAGACTGTCTACGTCGGGGTCGCCGACCTGGCCAACTCGGTGTACCGCTCGACGGACGGGGGCGCGACCTGGTCCCGCCTCGCCGGTCAACCGACCGGCTACCTCGCCCACAAGGGCGTCCTCGACGCGACGAACGGCTACCTCTATCTCGCCTACAGCGACAAGGGCGGCCCCTACGACGGCGGCAAGGGCCAGCTGTGGCGGTACGCGACGGCGACCGGCACCTGGACGAACATCAGCCCGGTGGCGGAGGCCGACACGTACTACGGCTTCAGCGGCCTGACCGTCGACCGCCAGCACCCCGGCACTGTGATGGCGACGGCGTACAGCTCCTGGTGGCCGGACACGCAGATCTTCCGCACGACGGACAGCGGCGGCACCTGGACGAGGGCGTGGGACTACACGTCGTACCCCAACCGCTCGAACCGCTTCACGATGGACGCCTCGTCCTCACCGTGGTTGACCTGGGGCGCGAACCCGTCACCACCCGAACAGACCCCGAAACTGGGCTGGATGACGGAGTCGCTGGAGATCGACCCGTTCAACTCGAACCACATGATGTACGGGACGGGCGCGACGATCTACGGCACCGAGACCCTCACCAACTGGGACGGCGGCAGCCAGTTCACCATCAAGCCGATGGTGCAGGGCCTGGAGGAGACGGCGGTCAACGACCTGGCGTCCCCGCCGTCGGGCGCCCCGCTGCTCAGCGCGCTCGGCGACATCGGCGGCTTCCGCCACACGGACCTGACGAAGGTCCCGTCGATGATGTACACGTCGCCGAACTTCACGTCCACGACCAGTCTGGACTTCGCGGAGACGAACCCCAACACAGTGGTCCGCGTAGGGAACTTGGACTCGGGCCCGCACATCGCGTTCTCGACGGACAACGGCGCCAACTGGTTCGCGGGGACGGACCCTTCGGGCGTCAGCGGTGGCGGGACGGTCGCGGCGGCGGCCGACGGAAGCCGGTTCGTGTGGAGCCCTGCGGGCGCGGGAGTCCAGTACGCGACGGGCTTCGGCACGTCCTGGTCGGCATCGACCGGCATCCCGGCGGGCGCGATCGTCGAGTCCGACCGAGTGGACCCGCAGACCTTCTACGGCTTCAAGTCGGGCAAGTTCTACGTCAGTTCGAACGGCGGCGCGACCTTCACGGCGTCGGCGGCGACCGGTCTCCCGAGCGGTGACAGCGTGCGCTTCAAGGCGCTCCCGGGCACGAAGGGCGACGTGTGGCTGGCGGGCGGCGCGAGTGACGGAGCGTACGGCCTGTGGCACTCGACGGACGGGGGCGCGAGCTTCACGAAACTCTCGAACGTCGACCAGGCCGACACGATCGGCTTCGGCAAGGCGGCGACGGGAGCCTCGTACCAGACCCTCTACACCAGCGCGAAGATCGCCGGCGTACGCGGCATCTTCCGCTCGACGGACAAGGGCGCGACCTGGACCCGCATCAACGACGATGCCCACCAGTGGGGTTGGACCGGCGCGGCCATCACGGGTGACCCGCGGATCTACGGCCGGGTCTACGTCTCCACCAACGGCCGCGGCGTGATCTACGGCGACTCCTCCGACAGCAGTGGAGGGGGCGGCGGCACTGATCCGACCCCGACACCGACCGGCGCCTGCACGGTGACGTACACCGTCACCAACCAGTGGTCGGGCGGCTTCCAGGCGGACGTACAACTGACCAACACCGGCTCAACAGCCTGGACAGGCTGGTCACTTGGCTGGTCCTTCCCGAACGGCCAGACCATCTCCCAACTCTGGAACGCCGACTACACCCAGTCGGGCGCGTCTGTGACGGCGAAGAACGTGAGCTGGAACGCCAACGTGGCGGCCGGCTCGTCCGTGAGCTTCGGCTTCACGGGCAGCTGGACGGGGTCCAACACCGAACCGACCGCGTTCAAGCTGGGCGACCAGAACTGCACGGTCACCTAGAAGCAGTTGCCGAAACCGGTGGGTGCGTGCCTCCCAAGGGGGCACGCACCCACCGTCGTTCACGGGGTGTAGACCGTCGGCCTCGGTGCCGTAGCCATCCCGTTGCCGATGAAGAAGCTCGGGTGGGGCGGCTGGTTGTAGGCGGTGTTCTGCCAGGCCAGGCCCGTGCGGTACATCGTGTCGTGCAGGAGGGTCGTGATCTTCGTGGTTGTTTCGAGCGGGGTGGAGTAGATGCGTAGCGCCGTGTTGTCGCTGGTCGGCCAGACGACCTCCTCGCGCCAGTCGCCCAGGATGTCGCCGGAGAGGGTCGGGGTCGCCTTGGTGCTGTTGTTGGAGTGGACCGAGGCGCCGGTCAGGAGGCGGGTGTCGGACGAGGTGCCGTACTTGTCGATGTGGGTGCCGTCGAGGAGTTCGCGGACGGTGTCGCCGTCCCACCAGGACAGGAAGTTGACGGAGGACGGCTCGCGGCCCTTGGTGGCGCCCGCCTCGTCGCGGATGGAGGAGTCGGAGGCGGACCACACCTCGGCGCCGTCGTTCCCGGCGTAGATGTCCCCGGCCACTCCCCGGCCGTTGTCGCAGCAGGCGGCGAGGCTCCAATTGACCGTTCCGTTGGCCGGGTTGATGTACAGCTCGGCCGGCTGGCTCGTCGACTCCGACACCTTGAAGTACTCCAGGCCCGCGTGGGCCGGGTCCAGGTCGCCCAGGTGCTGGGCGTCACCGTGGCCCGTCTTCGTCGTCCACAGCCCGTTGCCGTTGTCGTCGACCGCCATCGCGCCGTAGACGATCTCGTCCTTGCCGTCGCCGTCGACGTCCCCGACGGAGAGGCTGTGCGAACCCTGCCCGTCGTAGCCCTTGCCCGTGTTGGTGGAGGAGTTGGTGTCGAAGGTCCAGCGGCGGGTGAAGGCCCCGTTGCGCCAGTCCCAGGCGGCGATCACCGTGCGCGTGTAGTAGCCGCGGGCCATGATCAGCGAGGGGCGGGCGCCGTCCAGGTAGGCGGTTCCGGCGAGGAAGCGATCGACGCGGTTGCCGTACGAGTCGCCCCACGAGGAGACCGTACCGCGGGCGGGGACGTAGTCGACGGTGCCCATCGCGGCGCCGGTCTGCCCGTTGAACATGGTCATGTACTCGGGCCCGGACAGCACATACCCACTGGAGTTGCGGTAGTCGGCGGAGGAGCTGCCGATCACCGTGCCCTGACCGTCCGTCGTCCCGTCGGCCGTCTTCATGGCGATCTCGGCCTTGCCGTCACCGTCGTAGTCGTACACCTGGAACTGCGTGTAGTGCGCGCCCGAGCGGATGTTGCGCCCCAGGTCGATGCGCCACAGCCGGGTGCCGTCGAGTTTGACCCCGTCGAGGATCGTGTTGCCGGTGTAGCCGGACTGGGAGTTGTCCTTGGCGTTGGTGGGGTTCCACTTGAGGACGAAGTCGAGGGCTCCGTCGCCGTCGAGGTCGCCGACGGAGGCGTCGTTGGCCTCGTAGGTGTAGGCGACACCGTCGGGGGTCGTGCCGCCGGCCGGCGGGGTGATGGGAACGTCCTTGTAGCCGGTGCGGAGTTGGACGGCGTGGACCGAGTCGGTCTGCTCGACTCCGCCCACGACGGCGCGAACCGTGTAGTCGGCCTGGGCGGGTGCGCCGGAGTGAAAGTAGTTCGTGGAGCCGGTGATCGGGGTCGAGTTGACCAGCGTGCCGGCGCGGTAGACGTTGAAGGAGACGTCGTTGGGGTCGGTGCCGAGCCAGCGCCAGCTGACCAGGTTGCCGCTGTCGGTGTGCACGCTCACGACGCCCCGGTCGAGGGCCTCGACCTGCCGGGCGGTGGCGGCCTCGGCCGTGCCCGGGGTGAGCGTGGCGAGTCCGGCGCCGACCAGGGCCGCCGTGGCGACCAGCGCCGCGAGGACGGCCCGGCGTCTGCGCTGCTTGTGCGGATGCGGGTGCGGGTGCTGCACGTGACGTACCTCCTGGGAGGACGGACGGGTTCCGACCTCTCAGTTGCCGCTGCCGGTACTCAAGTTGCCGTATTTTTCGGCCAGTTCGGCGGCGGTGCGGGCGATCCTCTGGCGGAGCTCGGCGGGTTCCAGCACCTCGATGTCCGTGCCCAGGCGCAGGAACTCGCCGTGGGCGTGGTCGACGGACTCGATGGGGACGGTCGCACGCGTCCAACCATCCGCGTCCGTACGGCCGTTGGAGCGCACGGCCGCACCCGCCGGCCCGGTCAAGTGGGCTCCGGGCGCCAGCCGCACCACCGCCTCTCCCCCGTACAGCCGGTCGCGGAAGTCCCGCTGGTAGGCCGTCCAGTAGGCGGCCAGGTCGAAGTCGTCGGGCCGGGTGAACTCCTCGTCGGACGTGGCCAGTTGGAGGATCTGGTCGACGCGGAACGTACGCGGCCTCGGACCGGCGACGACGTACCAGCGCCCCGCCTTGAGGACCAGCCCGTACGGCTCCAGGCGCCGCTCCACGTCGGTGGGTTCGCGCCAGCGGCGGTACCGGACGTGCAGGACGCGGCTGTTCCAGACGGCGTCGGCGACGGCCGGGAGATACGGCGTCTCCTCCGCGTCCGCGTACCAGCGGGGCGCGTCGAGGTGGAAGCGGCCACTGATGCGGTCGGCGTGGGCGCGCAGCTCGGCGGGCAGCGCGGCGCGCACCTTCAGCTGGGCGGCGGCAAGGACCGAGCCGAGGCCCAGTTCGGCGGCCGGGCCGGGGGCGCCCGCGAGGAAGAGGGCCTCGGCCTCGTCGGCGGTGAGGCCGGTCAGCCGGGTGCGGTAGCCGTCCAGGAGGCGGTAGCCGCCGGCGTGGCCCGCGTCGCCGTAGAGGGGGATCCCGGCCGCGCTCAGCGCCTCGACGTCCCGGTAGACCGTGCGGACCGACACCTCCAGCTCCTCGGCGAGCTGGGCGGCGGTCATCCGGCCGCGGGTCTGGAGCAGCAGGAGGACGGAGAGGAGCCGGGACGACTTCACCGGTCCAGAATGTCAGAATCCACTGACAGAAGGTGTCAGTGAAGCGACCCTAGCGTCCTGCCATGACCTTCACGGAGAAACTGCTGACCGTGCCGCCACCCATCGAGATCGCGGGCCGGCGCATCAAGCGCTACCACGTCACCGCCGACCCGGCCGGCATTGCGCCCGACGTCGAAAAGGCGGCGTACGCGATCCTGCCGGAGCTGCTGCCGGAGCCGGACGGCACTCCACCGGCGACGTTCGTCGTCCTGCACCGGGGCGCCGACGACGGCGCGTATCTCAACGCGTACAGCTGGGTGTGGGACAACGTCCTGCACTTCAGGGGCGCTTCGGCCGGCCAGCCGATGCTGGGCTGCCCGGACAACGACCCCACCCACTTCATGAAGCCCGACCTCCCTTGGATCGGCTGCGTCTGGGAGCTGCCCCCGATCCTGCACGAACGGGACGCCTGGGTACGGCACATGCTCGCACGCCAAGTCCCGGACATCGAGGCCTACTTGGCCGACTCCCTGCCCAACGGCACGACGGCGCTGCGCTGACGTGAACCGGGAGGTCGGCATTCTCAGCGCCGGTCAGCAACACTCAGCCCGTCTGGGGGTACCCCCTCTGGGGGAGTTTGAGGACGAGGCCCCTTCAGGGCCGAAGCGGGGGCCTGGGGGCGGCAGCCCCCAGCCACGGTCACGTCGACCAACCCGCACTCGAAAGCGCCGGCGTTACCCGGCCGGCTTCCTGAAGGCCCGCACACTGAACCACGGATCGGCGCGCCGCCGGTCCGGTTCCGGCAGGGCCTCCAGTCGTGCGGCGAACCCCTCCGTGAGCGGCATGCCGGGCGGTAGCTGGGTGAACCAGCCGCGTCGCAGATTGGCGGCCGTTCCGCGTGGGCTGCGGCCCTGTCCGTGTCCGGGAAAGCGGGACTGCCCGGCGGGGAGGAGGCCGTGCTCGGCGGCGCGCGCGGTGACGATCCCGGCGGCGTCCGAGGCGGGCCGGCGCGGGCGCGGGGCGAGCACCGCGTCGATGTCGCTGCCCACGTCGTGCGCGGCGGCCTTGTCGACGGTGGTGACGTACACCCCGCCGGGCCGCAGCACCCGGGCGCACTCGGCGACGACCGCCCGCACGTCGTCGGGTTCGTCGAGGAGGTGCAGCAGCCACACGCTCGCGACCGCGTCGAACGTACGGTCCGCGAACGGCAGCCGCCGACTGTCGGACAGGACGATCGCGCCAGGCAGGCGTACGGCGGCCATCCGGGCCATCCCGTACGTCAGGTCCGCGCCGGTCACCCGCAGCCCGGGCCGTGCCACCGCGAGACGCCGGGTCACGATCCCCGTGCCGCAGGCGACGTCGAGGAGCCGATCGGCACCCTCGGGGATCAGGCCGAGGACAGTGTCCGCGGCCGCGGCGGCCCGGGGTTCACCGCCGCGGGTGGCGTCGTAGTCGACGGCTTCCTTGTCGTAGTCCAGCACGCGGTTCCTTCTCCCAGTCCAGGACTCGGCTTCCTTCGCGTGGGCAGGCCCCGGTCACCGCACCCCGTGTCCGGCGGCCAGCTCCTCCACGCGGCGGGCGAGGCCGAAGTCGAGCTCGGTCACGGCCCCGCCCACGCTGTGCGTGTTCACGGACAGGGAGACGGTGTTGTAGCCGAGGGTGAGGTCCGAGTGATGGTCGAGCTCCTCCTGGACCTGGGCGATGTGGACCACCATCGCCATGGCCGCGAAATGCGAGCGCAACCGGTAGGAGCGGGCGATGCGGTCCCCGTCGAGCGACCAGCCCGGCAGCTCCGCGAGCCGGTCCTCGATCTCCTTCTGCGACAGCGGCTCGACAGCCATGGCCTCGCTCCTTCCCGGGTGCCTGCGGTCATCTTCAGCGTGCCACATCCGAGCCGCTGCGGCCCTGGTCAGGAGGGTGCCCGAGTGGTCGGCCCCGCATGGTACGCCGGGTCGTCGGCTACGGTCGTCCGTATGACCACCACCGCCGCGTCCGGGGCCGCCGTACCCGCCCACGGCAAGGGTGTCGGCCCATTGCTTCGGGCCTGGCGGGACCGGCGGCGGGTCAGTCAGCTGGAGCTGGCACTGCGTGCCGACTCCTCCGCCCGGCACATCGGCTTCATCGAGACGGGCCGTTCCCGGCCGAGCGAGGAGATGGTGCTACGGCTGTGGAATTCGCCCGACCTGCTGAGACGACCCAGCGCTGGACGTCCTGCGGGTGGGCATGGAGCGGCTGATCCAGGGCTACGAGCCCTACCCGGCGTTGTGGTCGACGCCTTGTACGAGGAGGTGGCGACGCATCCGGTACCGGACACCGCTGTTCCTGAGGACCAACCCGCCGAACCCGTCGTGTACTTCGTGCTCCCCATGCAGATCGAGCACGACGGCCGGATGCTGTCCTTCGTCTCGTCGATCTCCACCTTCAACCCGCCCCTGGACGTGACCGTCTCCGAACTGGCCGTCGAGACACTCCTCCCGGCCGACCCGGTGCCCGGGACCCGTTAAGCCCCACGACGCCGTCATCGAACAGGCCTGCGAACCCATCCCGGCAGGCGCCTCACCTTCACCCCTGTGAGAGTGCCGCGTGGACATGGCACACTGCCCGCATACTTCGGCGCGTAGGGGAGGCGTGGCGTGAGTGAGCGGCGGGCTGCGCCCACCGTTGGCCAGGTGGTGCTCGGCAGACGGCTCCAGGAGTTGCGCGAGGCGGCCGGCGTCAAGCGCGAGGAGGCCGCGAAGGTCCTTCGGGTGGCCTCGGCGACCGTACGGCGTATGGAGATGGCCGAGGTCGCGCTGAAGATCCCGTACGTGCAGGTGCTGTTGACGACGTACGGCGTGCCGGACGACGAGGCGGCCGTGTTCGTCGCGCTGACCGAGGAGGCCAACCAGCCGGGCTGGTGGCAGCGGTTCAACGACGTACTGCCGGACTGGTTCAGCCTGTACGTGAGCCTCGAAGGCGCCGCCCGCATGATCCGCTCGTACGAGCCGCACTTCGTGCCCGGGCTGCTCCAGACCGAGGACTACGCGCGCGCGGTGATGGACGCCGGGACCATCGGACAGACCAGCCCCGTGATGATCGAGCGGCACGTGTCCCTGCGGATGGCCCGGCAGCAGCTGCTGGAGAAGCCGAACGCGCCGCACCTGTGGACGATCATGGACGAAACGGTTTTGCGCCGTCCGGTGAGCGGACGCCCCGAGGTGATGCGCGATCAGCTCGACAAACTCCTGGAGTTCGCCGAGCGCGACCTGGTCACGCTCCAGATCGCCGAGTTCAAGGACGGCCCGCACCCGGGGACGTACGCGCCGTTCTCGCTGTTCCGCTTCGCCGAACCGGAGCTGCCGGACATGGTGTTCACCGAGTACCTGTCCGGCGCGCTCTACCTCGACTCCCGCAAGGAGGTCTCGGCGCATCTGGAGGTCCTGGACCACATGACGGCACGCGCCGCCTCGGCCCAGCGCACCAAGAAGATCCTGCGGGAGTACCGCGAGAACCTCTGACCACCCCGATAAGCAACACAACGCAGACGACACACGCCCCGCTCGACCCGTCCACCGCACCGCACCACACCGCCGTGAACCGCACCGCGAGGAGAATCGCCGCATGACCGGATCCGAGGCCGCACCCACCCACATCGACACCAGTCGGCCGCACCCGGCCCGTGTGTACGACTGGTGGCTGGGCGGCAAGGACAACTACCCGGTGGACGAGGAGCTGGCGCGCAAGATCCTCGCCGTGGACGGCACCGTGCTGCGCGGGGCGCGCGCCAACCGCCGGTACATGCAGCGGGCGACCCGTGCCGCCGCCGAGTCGGGGATCCGCCAGTTCCTGGACATCGGCACGGGCATCCCCACCGAGCCCAACCTGCACCAGGTCGCCCAAGGCGTCGCGCCGGACGCCAAGGTCGTGTACGCGGACAACGACCCGATCGTCCTGCGGCACGCGGAGGCGTTGCTGCACGGCTCACCGGAGGGCACCACCGAGTACGTGCACGCCGACGTCCGCGACCCCGACACGATCCTGAGCCTGGCCGCCGAGACCCTGGACCTCGCGCAGCCCGTCGCGCTGTCCCTGGTCGCGCTCACCCACTACCTGAGCGACGAGCCGGACGGCGACGACGTGCACGGCCTGCTGAAGCGGTACATCGACGCGCTCGCCCCGGGCAGCTACCTGGTTCTCTCCCAGGTGACCCCGGACCTCAACCCGGCGGCCATCGAGAAGGCGGCCGAGCACTTCCGGCGCAGCGGCACCCCCTTCTACCCCCGCTCGCTCCCCGAGTTCGCGCGCTTCTTCGAGGGTCTGGAGCTGCTGGGCCCCGGAGTGATCCCGGTGTCCGGCTGGCGCCCGGACCCGGAGGACGTGGCCCTCCAGGCGGAAGGCATCGTGCCCGTGTACGCGGGGGTCGCCCGCAAGGCCTGACCAGTACGGGAACCCGTACGGGTGCCGTGAACAGGTGCGCTCCCTTGCCGGCCCCTAGGTTGGAAGCCAGGGGCCGGCAAGGGAGCGCTTGTGACCGAAAGTGGCAGGAGCCACGACAAGGTCTTGAACCCTCCCCTGCCTGACGGCAGGGAGTTCCTGGCTCACGCTGCTCAGTCGCTCAGCGAGCGATCAAGTCTTACGCGATCATCACCAACCGGGTTGGAACCAGGCCGGTTGTCCCAAAGACCACGGGCGCTACTACGCCGGCTTGGTTCTCGCTCAGCACACGATCGGTTTACCAGCCGTCGCAGGCAGACCCAGCAGACGGACTACCCGCCGGTAGGCCCCGACCGCCCCGAGTACGAACCCCGCGGCGCCGCCTTCTCCTGGTACACGTACTCCCCCACCCGCGTGCGCTACCCGTACATCCGCGGTGTCCTCCTGGAGTTGTACCGCGAGGCCCTCACCCGCCTCGGCGACCCGGTCCTGGCCTGGGCGGACATCCAGGCCGACCCCGAGCGCCGACGCCGCTACCAGCAGGCCCGCGGCAAGGGTGGCCTGGTCCGCGCGACCTGGGACGAGGCGGTGGAGATCGTCGCCGCCGCACACGTCCACACCATCAAGGAGTACGGCCCCGACCGCATCGCCGGCTTCTCCCCCATCCCCGCGATGTCGATGGTGTCGCACGCGGCGGGCGCGAGATTCCATTCGTTGATCGGCGCGCCCATGCTGTCGTTCTACGACTGGTACGCCGACCTCCCGGTCGCCTCGCCGCAGGTCTTCGGCGACCAGACGGACGTACCGGAGTCGCGCGACTGGTGGGACGCCGCGTATCTGATGATGTGGGGCTCGAACGTCCCGGTCACCCGCACCCCCGACGCGCACTGGATGGCGGAGGCCCGCTATCGCGGCCAGAAGGTCGTGGTGGTCGCCCCCGACTACGCGGACAACGCCAAGTTCGCCGACGAGTGGCTGCACCCACACCCCGGCACGGACGACGCGCTCGCTCTGGCGATGGGCCACGTGATCCTCCTGGGCGACGAGCCGGAGAAGACGATCGCGGAGTCGGTAGGCATGACGACGACGGAGATCGAGGAGATGTACCGCCTGCTGGCGATCGCGAAGTACGAGGACCGCTACGTCATCCCGACGGCCGCCGTGGGCGACGCCCGCCGTCTGGAGGAGTCCGCCCTGCCGGACGACTGCAGCCTGGACTACGACGGCGGCCCCGGAATGGGCGGCGACGGCCCGTTCGGCCAGGACTCGGGCCGCAAGCAGCTGCCGCTGGTGTCGGTGGAGAACCTCCACGCGCTGCGCAAGCGACAGACATCCGACGAGGCGGAGGAAGAGACCTGATGCCAGGATTCGAGGTGCTGTACCAGGCGTCGGCACTCTGCCTGACGTACCCGGACGACGACTTCCGAGCCCGCCTGCCACTACTCCGCGAAGCGGCCCCACAACTACGGGAGTTCGTGGACCACGCGGCGATAACCCCCGCCCAGGAACTGGCCGCGCACTACGTCCAGGTCTTCGACTTCAAGAACCGCCACAGCCTGTACCTGAGTTGGTGGAACGACGGCGACACGAGGAGACGCGGCATGTCCCTGGTCCGCTTCAAGGAGGTATACCGAGCCCACGACTTGGAATTCACGGGCGAGGAACTCCCGGACTTTCTCCCGGCGGTACTGGAGTTCGCGGCCCGCACAGGCAACACGGACCTGCTGACGGACCACAGGGACGGCCTGGACCAACTCCGCGCCCGCCTGACGTCCTTCGGCACCCCGTACGCGTCGATATTGGACGCGGTATGCGCGACGCTGCCGCCGACAAGGGCGGGGGCCGCCCGATGAAGACATTCCTGTGGGCAGTCCTCCCGTACGTGGCCTTCGCCTCGCTCATCGCGGGCCTGATCTGGCGCTACCGCTACGACAAGTTCGGCTGGACAACCCGCTCGTCCCAGATCTACGAGTCACGACTCCTCAACATCGCGTCCCCGGCGTTCCATTACGGCATCTTGTTCGTGCTGGTGGATCCTGCTACTGATCTACCGCCGCCGCTCCCACCCCCGCCGCGTCCGGAGCGGGCGGGGTCCTGAGCTCTGTCTCCTGGAGGCTCCTGGTACGCCAGCCGTAGATCGTGCCGTGGTGCGGAGATTCGGTTGCGGCCACTGGTGATCACTGTGGGGAATGCGCTTCGCTCCGGTCGCTTACCCGACCGCCCACGCGGTGCCGACTCGGGTGGATACTGACTGAGTGCGCCAAGCATTCGTCCACGAAGCGATCGTGATCATGGAAGCGGGCGGCGATGCGCGAGCCCCAGGAGCGGCCATCACGGTCGCGCTCTGCGGGCACTGGGAGCACGAGCCGCCGTGCCCGCTCGCGCCGCACCACACCGCCGTGGAACGCTCCGGCGACAAGGTGCGACTACGAGTGCTGTTCGTAACCGAACCTGCGGCTGAGGCCGAAGTCCGCAGCCGGATCGAAGCAGCGTTGTCCCAGGCCGGCCTCGACAACCCGGACGGTGCCATCACGCGGTGGCAGTTCCGCAGCGCCCGGCCCGGCCTCGTCCGGGAGGATGAGGCCGGGCACGCCAGGCGACTCGTCCAGACCTAGAGAACGTCCTGAAGCCGGGCGCCACCCTGCCCGACGTCGGTGATGAGAACCGCAGTCGGCAGATCGGCTCCGCTACGACGGTCGTGAGCGCGGCCAGCGAGTGGAAGACGATCAAGCTGCCGTTCGGCTGAGCCGGGTCAGGGGCGGTGCACACCAACGCGGCCCACCCCTACGCCGCCCCACCCTTCGTATCCCTCTCCTCATCCACGATCTCCGCATCCACCACCCCCTCCTCATCCTGCGGCGACGCATGCTCCTCCCCGGGCGCCGCGTCCGAAGGGGCCTGCTGGGCGGCCTGGGCGTACATCGCCTGGCCCATCTTCTGGCTGACGGTGGCCAGTTTCTCGACTGCCGCCCGGAGGGCGACCGTGTCGGACTCGCGGTCCAGGAGGGACTTGACGTTCGTGATCTCCGATTCCACCTCGGACCTGGTGTCCGGCGGGATCTTGTCCTCGTTCTCGCGGATGAACTTCTCCGTCTGGTAGACGAGTTGTTCCGCCTGGTTGCGGGTTTCCGCCGCCTCGCGGCGTTTGCGGTCCTCGTCCGCGTACTGTTCGGCCTCGCGCATCATGCGGTCGATGTCGTCCTTGGGGAGGGCCGAGCCGCCCGTGACCGTCATCTTCTGTTCGCGGCCGGTCGCCAGGTCCTTCGCCGACACGTGCATGATGCCGTTGGCGTCGATGTCGAACGCGACCTCGATCTGTGGGACGCCGCGTGGGGCGGGCGGGAGGCCCGTGAGGTCGAAGACGCCCAGCTTCTTGTTGTAGGCGGCGATCTCGCGTTCGCCCTGGTAGACCTGGATGCCGACCGAGGGCTGGTTGTCGGTGGCCGTCGTGAAGATCTCCGAACGGCGGGTCGGGATCGTCGTGTTGCGTTCGATCAGCTTCGTCATGATGCCGCCCTTGGTCTCGATGCCCAGGGACAGCGGGGTGACGTCCAGGAGCAGGACGTCCTTCACATCGCCTCGGATCACGCCCGCCTGCAGCGCCGCGCCGACCGCCACCACCTCGTCCGGGTTCACGCCCTTGTGCGGGTCCTTGCCGGTCAGTTCCTTCACCAGGTCCGTCACCGCCGGCATCCGGGTCGAGCCGCCGACCAGGATCACGTGATCGATCACCGCGAGCTTGATGCCCGCGTCCTTGACCGCCTGGTGGAAGGGGGTCTTGCAGCGGTCGAGAAGGTCGGCGGTGAGCTCCTGGAACTGGGCGCGGGTCAGCTTCTCGTCAAGGTGGATGGGGCCCTCGGCGGAGGCGGTGATGTAGGGGAGGTTGACGGTCGTCTCGGAGGACGACGACAGTTCGATCTTCGCCTTCTCCGCGCCCTCCCGCAGGCGTTGCAGCGCCATCTTGTCGTTGCCGAGGTCGATGCCGTTCTGCCCCTTGAAGCGCTTGACCAGGTATTCGACCACCCGCTGGTCCCAGTCGTCACCGCCCAGGTGCGTGTCACCGTTGGTGGCCTTCACCTCGATGACGCCGTCACCGATCTCCAGCAGCGACACGTCGAAGGTGCCGCCGCCCAGGTCGAAGACGAGGACGGTCTGCTCCTCGCCCCGGTCGAGGCCGTAGGCGAGGGCGGCGGCCGTGGGCTCGTTGATGATCCGCAGGACCTTCAGGCCGGCGATCTCCCCCGCCTCCTTGGTCGCCTGGCGCTGGGCGTCGTCGAAGTAGGCCGGGACCGTGATCACGGCGTCCGTGACGTCCTCGCCCAGGTACGACTCGGCGTCCCGCTTCAGTTTCTGCAGGACACGGGCCGACAGCTCCTGCGCCTGGTAGCGGGTGCCGTCCACCGCGCCCTGGTCCGGGAAGCGCCAACTCGCCTCGCCCATATGGCGTTTCACCGAACGGGCGGTGCGCTCCACGTTCGTCACGGCCTGCCGTTTGGCCACCTCACCGACGAGCACCTCGCCGTTCTTGGCGAAGGCCACGACCGACGGTGTGGTCCTGGCCCCCTCCGCGTTGGCGACAACGGTGGCTTCGCCGCCCTCCAGGACGGCCACCACCGAGTTCGTGGTCCCGAGATCGATACCGACCGCACGTCCCATCGCCATCCCCTTCCGCCAGGGCGCTTCCAGGACTCCAGCACAAAACTTGAGTGCGCTCTTGTCAAGGGAGCGTAGAAGCAGACACCGGGGGAAGGGCGCCTGAGCGCGCGCTCAGGCCTTGTCCTCCGCGGCCGCCAGACCGCGGCCGCCGCCCGCGGCCCCGGCCTCCCCCGCAGCCCCTGCCTTCGGTGGCTGGTCCCGGAGAGATACCGCGCGCCGGGGCCGGTTCGTGATCAGTACGTCCACGCGCGGGTCGTCGAGGAAACGGCGCATCCTCGCCTCCTCGTCGACCGTCCACACCATCGTGAAGAGGCCGTGCCTTGCGGCCTCACGCAGCACATTGGCGCGCGCGAGCCGCTGGTGGACGGCGACACCGTGCGCCCCGCACGCGCGGATCCGCCGCATGGGGAACAGTTCGCCGAGCCGGGTGCCGGGCAGGCGCAGCAGCCCCGTCTCCCTGCGGTTGCGGCCCAGGGACAGGAGGGTGCGCACGCCGGGGAAGGTCTCCGTGATCGTGGCGATCGACGAGTCCTCCAGGGTCGTGGCGACGAAGCCGTCCACGCCGAGCAGGGCGATCGCGCGGTCGATCAGCTCACGCTCGTACCCGACCTCCTTCGGGTCCAGATGCCCGATCAGCTTGCCCGCGATCAGCGACATGACCTCGTCCACGACCGGTACCGGGTATCCGGCCCGGTCGCTCAGTTCCGCATGGGTGATACGGGACAGCAGCGGGCCCGTGTGAGCGACCCTGGCGTCGTGGTAGACGACGAAGACGCCGTCCGCCGTGCGCCGGATGTCGAACTCGACGTACTCCGCGCCCGACCGCAGCGCGTCCTCGTAGGCCTGCCACGTACCGGGGGTGGTCCTTTCGGATCCTCCCTTGTGCGCGGAGACAGCGGGTCGTCGCGGCATGGGCGGTCAACTCCCGGATGGATTGCGCGGAGGGGGAAGGGGAGCGGGAACGGGAGTGGGCAGCGGGACGGGGCCGTTGCCGGGCGGTGAGAGCACCGAGCCCGAGAACCCGCTGACCCGTCTGCGCAGGACGACTCCGATCACCGTCAGAACGATGAAGGGCAGCCAGGCCACCACGTACGCCACCCCGTACTCCCGCAGATCGAAGATGGAGCGGCCGGGGTCCACGTCCGTGGCGTTCACCCCGAAGTAGGCCAACAGCAGAGTGGCCGGCAGGGCGATCAGGGTGGCCACCGCGAGGAGGCCGGAGACAGTGCGCTCTCGGCGGTCGCCCCGTTCCGCGAGGGCCGCGTCGAGGGCCGCCGAGCGGGCGTTGATGACGGAGGTGAGGCGCTCGACCATGCGGGCCGAGTTGTCGAGGCTGTCGCGGATGCCGAGCGTGTCGCGCAGCGAGGCCTGGAAGCCCTCCATGAGCATCTCCGGGATCAACAGGCTGTCCACGTAGGCCTCGACGCCGAAGGCCAGGTCCAGTTGCAGTTCGTTCACCCCGGCCGAGAGACCCGAGATGAGCGAGCGGACCTCGTACGGCGAGTCCGTGGGCGCCTGTTCGTTGGCCCGCATCATGTCGAAGGCCGCGAGCCGGGTGCGCTGGAGGACGGCCAGGGCGGAGATCATGCCGAGGGCGACGAGGGTCAGGCCGTTCTCCACGTGCGGGGCCCAGCCGGCCAGCACGGAGACCCCGCGGCCGTGCGCGGACAGGGTTCCGCTGTGGTTCCGCAGGTTGGGCGGCATGGTGACGGTGAGCCGTGGGGTGCCGGGCGAGGGCATCCTGCCGCGGTAGACCATGTCGTTGAGGAGGACGGACAACCGCGTCTCGTCGTCGATGTCCACGCCGAGCAGGTCGTCCAGCAACTGGCCGCCGGGGAAGACGAGTTGATGCACGTTCTGTCCGAAGGCGAGGGGTTCGGGCGCGCCCAGCCGCTCGCTGAGCACGTCGAGCAGCGGCCTGCCGTCGAGTTCCATGGCGGCCCGGTCGAAACAGGTGGTGGCCAGCCAGGAGGCGAGGGCGCCCGAGGCGGTCTCCCCCTCGAAGTCGCAGTCGACGATCAGGGTCGCGTCACCGCGCGGGGTGGCCATGACCAGCACAGCGGCCGAGGCGAGGGCGAGCCCGTGGTCCGTGCCCGGTAGCCGCAGCGCCTGCGGGCTCACGGCCTCGGCCAGTACCGCCACGGGCAGCACCGCGTCGCTGGACACCAGGTGCGGCTCGAAGCGGCCGAAGTCCCAGCGGTCGACGAGCCGGCCCGCCCCGCCGCGCTCCGGTCGGATCCGGCCGGCCAGGCTGAACAACAGCAGGACGCGGGTGCGCTCGCGGATCGCCGAGTCGAGCACCGTCCCGTCGCTGGTCGCTCCCGGCACCATCCAAGTCCTTCCGACACCTGTGCGTACGACGTTCCTACCCCACCCAGGCCACGGCGACCCCGGACGAACAGCCGCGCGGACCACCTGCGACAGGCGGCCCACGCGACATACTGCTCGATGGTGGTGCGGCTCAGGCGAGCTTCGCGGACAGCGTGATCGGTACGGCCTTCAGGGCCTGGCTGACCGGGCAGTTGACCTTGGCGTCCTCGGCGGCGGCGACGAACCCGTCGTTGTCGAGGCCGGGCACCGTGCCCTCGACGGTGAGGCTGATGCCCGTGATGCCCTC
Source organism: Streptomyces sp. JLBG701 (assembly GCF_058544905.1). Taxonomy (NCBI): domain Bacteria; kingdom Bacillati; phylum Actinomycetota; class Actinomycetes; order Kitasatosporales; family Streptomycetaceae; genus Streptomyces; species Streptomyces sp. JLBG701. Next base: position 9,344,786 of record NZ_CM178588.1, on the reverse strand, counting down.
ACCCGGCTGGAAGGTGACGTCGGCCGAGGTGAGGAGCTTGGTGGCCGGGGTGCCCGCTCCCGCGAGGGCGTGCGACAGCGCCATGGAGAAGCAGCTGGAGTGCGCGGCGGCGATCAGCTCCTCGGGGCTGGTCTTGCCGCCCGCGTCCTGGGAGCGCGAGGCCCACGTGACCGGCTGCGCCTCGATGGCACCGGAGGAGTCGAAGTTGACGACACCGCTGCCCTCGAGAAGGCTGCCTTCCCAGACGGTGTGTGCGGAGCGCGTGGTTGCCACGATAAGTCCTTCCGAAATTCCGGCTGTGTCTTGTCCCTGCTGTGCCCATCCGATCACATTCCGGCTCACCGCACGTGGAACACCGGCCCACGTGCGGTGAACGGCAGTCGGGCGTCCTGGGGAACAGATAGGCGTGCTCGCGCCGCACCCGCAGCACGTCGCACCACCCGTCCGTGATCACCAGGATCGGCGCGCCGGGCGGGAAGTCGTCCGCGCGGTGCAGCAGGTCGATGCCCGGCTGCAGGACCGTACCGCCGCGGCCACGCACCCGTACGCGCCCCGCGATCTCCGTGACCGGGAGATAGCCCGCGTCGTGCGGTGCCGCGTCGCAGAAGACGACGCGTGCGGCCGGTACGTCACGGGCCTCGGCGTACGAGGCGATCGCGCCCAGCGCCTTGCCGAGGAGGGTGCGGCTCATGGAGCCGGAGGTGTCCAGGACGACGCCGAAGGTGCAGCGGGCGATCTCCTCGGGCGGGAAGTAGTGGCCCGCGCGCGGAATGTCGGGGGTCGAGGACTGGCGGCGCGAGGGACGGGCGTACGTCCGTACCGGCTCCGGGCGTGGCACGAGCTCGTCGAACCAGCGGGCGAGTTGGGCGTCCCACGGCAGCGGCGGATGGCTGAGCGCCCGGATCTCCTCGACCAGACCGCCGGGCAGGTATCCGCGTGCCTGCTGCTGGTGCAGGTCCAACCCCCGTGCCAGGCCTCGGCGGTAGAGGTCGTCGAGGTCGACGTAGTCGCGGGGCGGGCCGAGCGGGCCGCCGAGGATGTCGCCGGCGCCCTTGCCGCGCAGGGTGGACAGGCGGCGCATCCGGCGCAGGTCGCCGGCGATCCGGTCGTAGACCTCCTCGGCCGAGAGGTCCTTCAACTCCGGGTCGAACAGGAGGCCTTCGGGCATCGTGCCGATGTCCATCTCGCACAGCCAGCCGTTGATGACGTAGTCGGCGGCGATGTTGAAGAGGTACGGGTCGCGGGTGCCGCAGCGGTCTCCGTGGCGCAGGGCCGCGTGCAGCATTTCGTGGGCGAGGATGAACCGCCATTCCTCGTCCTCGAATTCGCGCAGCGGGTTGACGTAGATCTCGCCGGCCTCGGCGTTCACGGCCGCTACGGAGATGTCGTGGGCGCGGGCGAGTTCGGCGTCGGCGACCAGGGTGATGCCGGCCGCGATACCGCCGAGCAGCGGGTAGGAGGAGACGAACCAGCTCAGCGCCCGCTCCCACGGCTGGAGCCGGGTGGGGCCGCCGCGCATCGAGGCGCGGCGGCCGCCGGCCACGTCCATCGCGGTGGCCACGGTGCGGGTGAGGGCGTGTGCGAAGGCGAGCTGCCAGTTCGGCGGGGTGCCGCCCCGCCAGGTGTCCCAGGGCACGAGCAGCTGGTCCGGTTCGCCGCCCGCGGTACCGCAGCGGTCGTAGGCGGGCGGGATGCCGTCGCGGCGCCAGCGCGCGGCGAGCTGTTCCTCGTCGCCGTCGGGGTAGGACGGGGGCAGGTCCTCGGGGGTGGTGCCGACGGGGAAGCCGAGCAGGAAGCGGTTGACGACCGCGCAGCGGGCGGCGAGGTCGTAGCGGTCGGGCTGTTCGCGCCGGCCGGCCGCCGCCGGGACGTGGCCGAAGCCCAGGTGGATGACGCCGTGCGCGACGGCCCAGGCCCAGTCGGCGGGTTCGGCCCGGCGGGTGGGGTGGATGTGCAGCACGCCGTCGGAGTCGACGCGGACGAGGCCGTTCGTGGGGGCGTCCGCGCACTTCTCCTGGCGGCAGGTGCTGAAGCCGATGGCGGCGAGCGCCCGGTTGGCGCGCACCAGGCGCATGCCCTCGGCGAACGCCTCCGCAGCGAGGTCCTTCTTGGCCTTTTCCCGGCCACGGGCGCGGCTCACTGCCGCGCCTCCACCAGCCTCGGCATGTCGCGGGCCGCCTCGACCAGGAACCACGCCGGCAGCAGGGGGTTGCCGTCGGTGTCGGGGGCGATGACGCTCTGCGCGACCTCGACGGAGATCTCGGCGAGCTGCACGAGCAGGGACTTGGCGCGGTAGGCGGTCTGCTGGCCGTTCGCCGAGAGGTGGTCCTTGCTGGCGGGCAGCTCCTTGACGAGCCGGCCGCGGAAGGATTCGGCGAGGTAGTAGAGCAGGTCGCGGTCCTCCATGCGGTGGGGCCAGCGGGCGTCGCCCTTGATGATCGCCTCGATGCCGTACTGGCTGCGCACGATCTTGACGTAGCCGCAGAAGGCGACCGCGTGCGCGGGCGTCAGCGTGCCGTGCGCGATGACCTTCAGGGTCTCCTCGTCGAGGCCCTGGCCGAAGGAGTGCAGCGCGTCGGAGAGCATGTGCCAGGAGCGGGGCGTGGAGAACGGCTCCTCGGTCTTCGGCGGCTTGGACCACAGGTGGTCGGGCCGGTCGGTGAGGTGGTCGAGGATCCACGGGTGGATGCCGTTGCCTGCGGCCCAGCCGAGCCAGTCCTTGGCGGAGGCCTCCAGGTGGACATGGGCGAGGCGGTTGACCAGCGCGGAGGCGATCGGGCGGGCGAGCGCGTTGTCGGTCGCGCGGTTTCCGGCGCCGATGACGATCGAGCCCTGGGGCAGCTCGTAGTTGCCGATACGGCGGTCGAGGATGAGGGAGTAGAACGCCTTCTGCACATCGGGCGTGGCCGCGTTCAGCTCGTCCAGGAACAGGCAGTACGGCTCGTCGCGGGCGATGGCCTCCGGCGGGCAGAACACGGACCGCCCGTCACGGATCTGCGGCACGCCGATCAGGTCCTCGGGGGCGAGCTGCGTACCGAGCAGACTCACGCATTCCAGACCCAGCGACTCGGCGAACTCCCTTACCAGGGAGGACTTTCCGATGCCGGGAGCGCCCCAGAGGAAGACGGGACGCACGGTCGCGAGGCCGAGCAGCAGTTCGGGTATGCGGGCGGGAGTGACGGTGACAGCTGCTTGCAAGCAGCGGCTCCTTGAGAGGTTCGAGAAGGGCCGAATGCGAACAGTGTGTGCCTACGACTCCCCCGGCGCACCCGGTTTTCAGGCGACCCGCTCCTCGGGCTCCGCCTCCAGCGGCACCTGCGGACCGTCCGACTCGCGCAGCCAGCGTCGCAGGACGCGGTGGATGTGCTCGGCGCCCACGAGTTCCTCCCCGTCCTCGACCGACATGGAGAAGGCGAACGGCGACAGCAGGAACGGTCTGCCCTGGGCGCCGCCGAGGCCGCCGTGCGAGCCGATCTGCTCCTCGAAGGCGAGGACCTCGCCGTCGGCGGGGTCGTACCAGGAGTTGACCATGATGTCGGCGGTGTGCGGGAAGGAGTGGGTGCGGCGGACGACGTCGGCGGCGCCGGGCCCGAAGTCGGCGAGCGGGCCTGGCCGTTCGCCGAGCTGGTCGAGCGGGATCTCGGCGCCGTGCGCGCCCAGCACGACCCCGCCGTGCTCCTCACTCCGTACGAGGACGAAGCCGACGCCGGGATGGTTGGCGAGCGTCGTCAGCAGCGCGGGGTGGCGGGCGTCGATCTCCTCCTTGCTCATCCGGTGCGGCACGTCCGGGAAGGAGATCAGCCCGAGGTTGCCGGAGGCCAGCACGATCGGCTCCGAGCGGCGCGAGGGGCGGTACTCCTCGCGCCCCTCCTCGACGGGCCGCCGCAGCGCGGCGCGCACGGACGCACGCGCCTCGGCCCCGCTGTGGGTGCGTCGCGCCTTGCGCGGTACGGGCAGCCCGCAGCCGGCCCGCACGAGGTCGCCGAGGGAGAGGCCGTAGCGGCCGCGGAAGGTCTCGCCGGGGCTCTGGCCGTGGTCGGAGAGAACGACCATCCGGTACGGGCGCGGGGCGTGCTCGGCGACCTTGCCGATCAGCGCGAGCGAACGGTCCAGGCGCTGGAGCACCTGCTCGGTGTCGCGGCTGTGCGGCCCGGAGTGGTGCGCCACTTCGTCGTACGCGACGAGGTCGGCGTAGACCGCGCTGCGCCCGGCGAGCAGGTCGCCCATCACCGCGGCGACGACGACGTCCCGCTCGACGACGGTCGCGAAGGCGCGGATGAGGGGGTAGAGGCCGCCGCGCTTGACGCGGGGGCGCTGCTTGCGGGCGCGGGCCCGGAGGGACTGGCCGATCTCGCGGCCGACCTCGGCGACGAAGGACAGGGCGGTGCGGACGGCGTTGGCGGGGTCGGAGAAGTACGCGAAGTAGCCCGCCCGGGAGCGGTTCTCCTTGCCGCGTCGGCGGGTGGCGATGGACAGCACGAGGGCCTGTTCGTCGGCGCCGCCGCTGAAGAGGTTGCCGCGGCTGGCGCCGTCGAGGGTGAGGAGGCCGCCGTCGCCGGTGAACTCGACGGCGCGGTGCTGGAGTTCGGCGGCGCTGGCCGGGCGGTTGCAGACCATCACCTCCTGGTTGTCCTTCTCGTACCAGCGGAAGGCGGGGATGTCGTGGTTGCTGCCGTGCAGGATGCCGAGCTGGCTCGCGCCGGTCTGACTGGACCAGTCGGTGCGCCAGGGGGTGAGCCGGTGGGTGGCCCGGCCCTCGGCGCCGAGCCACCGGGCGACGGTCGGCATCAGCCCCTTGCCGATCGCGTCGAGCAGGACGTCGTGGCCGACGCCGTCGAGCTGGAGGAAGAGGGTGCCGGGGCTGGACGGGCCCGGGGGCAGTGCTCTGCGGCGGCGGTCGGCGAGGCGGTAGAGCCTGCGCCGGTAGGCGTCGTCGTCGCGCACGGCCAGGGCACCGCCGGTGGCGGAGGCGACGGCGGACATCACCGCGGCGACGACGACAGCGGTCTCGGGTGCCACCTCGCCGCGTCCGGACGGGTTGATGCGCAGGGCGATCAGCAGCAGCGACCCGTTGAGCGCGAAGACGAGCAGCCCAAGGACGAGCGCGGGCACGAGCAGCAACAGCCGGACCAGGAGGGGCCAGACGAGCGCCGACAGCAGACCGAAGGCACCGGCGCCGAGAGCCGCCGTGACGGCGATACGGGTGGCGCTGTCGCCGTCCGGCGACTGGAGCTGGAAGTCCGGCAGGACGCCGGCGAGTACGAGCATGGTGACCGTGGAGACGGCCCACACCGCGACGCTCCGCCCGACCTGGCTGACGACCCGCCGCCAACGCCCTCCGCCCACGCCCAGCACACCTCACGTCCCGGCCCGTCGTCCGCGTGGGCCTGTACCCACAGTGTCACAACGGCTGGGGGCAGCCCTTTGTCACCCGGACCCGGCCCGCTCTAGCGACCGTCGTACCCCGCCGTCGGCATCGACAGCCGCCGGTGCACACGCGCCTTCATCTGGGCGTCGTACGCCGGTTCCGCCCGCCCGACCGTCTCGACCCGCACCCCGCGCCGCGCGCACTCGGCGGTGAACTCCTCGACGGACGCCAGCGCGCTCTCCAGGACCCGGCGGCTGGGCGCGACGAACAGGTCGAGGCCGGGGCGGACGCCTTCCCACAGGGCGCTGTGGTCGGGGCGCAGCCCGCGGACGAGGAGTTCCCGGGTGACGACATAGCCCCGCTCGGCAGCCCAGCGGGCGCACATCGCGTGCTGGCTGCGGGAGTCCACGAGGAAGGGATCGTCGTCCAGTTCCTCCAGCGGTGTCAGACTCGCGATCGCCGTGACACGGACCGGTGTCGCCGCTGACCCGCCGGGGGCACCCCGTACCTGTCCCATGGCGTCCCCCTCACCTCCGGGTTTCAGGCGCCGAGACTACTCCTGCCCGTAGGCTTCGGGGGAGTCGCGCGAAGGAGGCAAAGAGGTGCCGGTGGAGATCACCTGGTGGGGTCACGCCACCTGCACGGTCGAGGACTCGGACGTACGGGTGCTCACCGACCCTCTGTTCGCCCGCCGGCTCGCGCATCTGCGCCGGCGCCGCGGGGCGGTGCCGGCGCCCGACGCCTGGCGCGCGGACGTGGCGCTCGTCTCCCATCTGCACGCCGACCACCTGCACCTTCCCTCGCTGGCGAAGCTTGCCGAGGGCACGCGCCTGCTCGTGCCCCGGGGCGCACGACGGGCGGTACCGGGGCTGCGTCGGCTCGGCCACCTCCAGGTCAGCGAGGTGGAGGCCGGCGACGAGACCCGGGTCGGCGCCCTTGTCGTACGGGCCGTGCCCGCGCGGCACGACGGGCGGCGGCTGCCGGTCGGGCCGCACCGCTCCCCCGCTCTCGGCTATGTCGTCGAGGGCGAGGCACGAACGTACTTCGCCGGGGACACCGGTCTGTTCGACTCCATGGCGAAGGAGGTCGGTCCGGTCGACGTGGCGCTGCTGCCGGTGGGCGGCTGGGGGCCGTATCTCGGCGAGGGGCATCTGGACGCGGGGCGGGCCGCCGAGGCGCTGGCCCGGCTGGCGCCGCTGAGCGCTGTTCCGGTGCACTACGGCACGTACTGGCCGATCGGGATGGATGCCGTGCGCCCCCATGAATTCCACACGCCGGGCGACGAGTTCGTGCGCCTCGCCGCCGAGTACGCGCCCGGGGTCGCCGTGCACCGGCTCGGGCACGGGGAGAGTGTGCGCCTGGAGGTCGCACGGTGACGCTGCTCGCCGTGGCCTCTACGGCCGTGACGCCGGAGAGCACCCAGCAGGCGATCGGCTATCCGTCGCTGTTTCTGCTGGTGTTCTTCGGGGCGTTGGTGCCGGTGGTGCCTACGGGGGCGCTGGTGAGTTCGGCGGCCGTGGTGGCGTTTCATCAGACGGCGCCGTTCGCGCTGGCGTTGGTCTTTGTGACGGGGGCGCTGGCCGCGTTTCTCGGTGACGTGACGTTGTACTGGCTGGGGCGGCGGGGGATGGGGTCGAAGAACGGGTCGCGGTGGCTGGAGGCGATTCGCTCGCGCGCGCCTGAGGAGCGGCTTGCGCAGGCGCAGGTGCGTCTCGCGGATCACGGGGTTGCGGTGCTGGTGTTGTCTCGGCTGGTGCCGGCCGGGCGGATTCCGGTGATGCTGGCCTGTTTGATTGCCAAGTGGCCGTTGCGTCGGTTTGCTCGGGGCAATCTGCCTGCCTGTCTGGCGTGGGCTGTGACGTACCAGTTGATCGGGATCCTCGGTGGGTCGCTGTTCAATGAGCCCTGGGAGGGCGTGGTTGCGGCGGTCGCGCTGACCGTTGCGATCAGCGCGGCGCCTAGCGTTTGGAAGCGGGTTCGATCTGCTGGGTGACGGTGCATTGCGGAGTGCGGGATTCGTTGTGGCTGGTCGCGCAGTTCCCCGCGCCCCTAGGTGAGCTGCAGTACCCGTGAGCCTCCAACTGGAAGGTCCCACAGGTTCTCTCTCGCCAGGCCCGCCTTCTCCCACGCCGCCCTCGCCCGCGTGAGCGGCTCAAGAACCGGCTCCGCCGACAGGACGAACGTTGCCCAGTGCATGGGGGCCATCCGTTGTGCGCCCAGGTCCTGGGCCGCCCTTACCGCCTCCTCCGGGTCGCAGTGGACGTCGCTCAGCCACCAGCGTGGGTTGTAGGCGCCGATGGGGAGCAGGGCCAGGTCGATGCCGGGGTAGCGGCGGCCGATGCGGGAGAACCAGTGGCCGTAGCCCGTGTCGCCCGCGAAGTAGACGCGCTGGCCGTCGGAGGCCGTCAGGACCCAGCCGCCCCAGAGGGAGTGGCAGGTGTCGGTGAGGCTGCGCTTGGACCAGTGGTGGGCCGGGACGAAGTCGAAGCGGACGCCGTCCAGTTCGGCCGCCTCCCACCAGTCCAGCTCGGTGACGCAGGTGAACCGGCGGCGACGGAACCAGGTGCCGAGGCCGGCCGGCACGAACACCGGGGTGTCGCGCGGGAGCCGGCGCAGTGTGGGGGCGTCCAGGTGGTCGTAGTGGTTGTGGCTGATGACGACCGCGTCGACGCGCGGCAGTGTGCTCCAGGCGACGCCGACGGGGGTGATGCGGGCCGGGGTGCCGAGGATCCGGCGGGACCAGACGGGGTCGGTGAGGACGGTGAGCCCGCCGATGCGGACCACCCAACTGGCGTGGCCCGCCCAGGTGACGGCGACCGTGCGCGCGTCCACGCGGGGCAGCGGGCCCGGTTCGAAGGGCAGCCGTGGGATGTCGGCGAGGCCTTCGGGGCTCGGCCGCACGGAGCCCTCGCGGGCGAAGCGGGCGACGGCCTTGAGGCCGGGGAGGGGCGCGGTCAGGCGGTCGTGGAAGGTCCTCGGCCATACGCGCCGCTCGCCCAGAGGGAGGGGGTCGGCCAGTGGCGGGGAAGGGGGCGCGAAGGGGGGTATGGGTGCCGTGGCTGTCGGGTCGCCGGGGGCGTGCGGGGACGTGGGCGGGGTGGTCGCGGTGGCCGTGGTCGACTCGGACTGCTGCGTCATCGAGGAGGCTCCCATCGCTGAGCGTCGTCGCGGAGATCGTCGAAGACCGACGTCACATGGATCAACGCGCGTTGCACGTGTGGCAGTTCCAACGGCAAGGGTGACATGAGGCATTCCGCGCGTTCCGCATCAGTTCCGGCCAGCAACGCGCCCGTGGACAACCGCACGCGCAGCGCCCCGAGATCGTCGCCGAAGCGGTGGCCCCCCGGCGCGGGCATGCCGAGCCGGACGGCGAGGAAGTCCTCCAGATCCTGCGCGTCGCCGACGCCGTGCGCGGTGAGCGCGGTACGCAGCGGGCCGAGGTCGACATACAGATGGCGGCCGGCCTGCGGGGGCCGGGCGAGGGCGCCCGCGGAGACGACGGCCCGGTGCGCGGCGGCGGCCACGCGCGCGTGCAGGCCTACGGCGGCGGCCAGCCGCGCGGTGACCGGCTCGGGCTCTGAGAGCGCGTATGCGGCCGCCTCGGCGACCGGGGCGGCGACGCAGGCGCCGAGCGCGGTGAGCACGTCGAGCACGCGCGCGTGCAGCCCGTCCCCGGTGTCGCCCGCCGGGAACCTGGCCACCGCCGCCGGCCAGCCCGACGGCAGCAGGGCGCCGGCCAGGTCGGTGACGACGGTGACCCGGTCGGGCAGCATCTCGGCGGGGCTGAGCAGCACGGTGGCGTGCGGGGCGTGCACGGTGTCGCGCCAGGTCTCGTCGCTGACCAGGTGCAGCCCCTCACCGGTGGCGGCCTCGATGGCCTCGTGCAGCACCTCGGGCGGTGCCACGGTGGCGGTGGGGTCGTCGGCGACGGACAGCACGAGCAGCCGCGGATCACCGCCCTCATCACGCACCCGGCGCACGGTCTCCAGCAGGGCGTAGGGATCCGGGACACCCCCGCATTCGACCGGTGTCGGCACATGGAACACGGGTCTTCCCAACAGGCGTGCGTACGGCGCCCACCAGGCGGCACAGGGCCGCGGGACCAGGACGTCACCTCCGATGGCGGCGGTCAGCGCGACCAGCAGCGCGGGCGCGCCCGGGGTGGCGGCCACCCGGTCCGGCTCGGCGGGCAGGCCACGCCGGGCCCAGTACCCGCACGCGGCCTCCCGGAGACCGAGCCCGCCGCCGACCGGCTCGGCCCCGGCGCGGGAGGCGGCCGCGGCGAGCACCGCGGAGAGCTCGGGCAGCACGGGCAGCCCGTCCTCGGGAAGAGGCGGCCCGAAACGGACGGGCCCATGCCCTTGAAGGTCCGTCCGCCGCATCCGTACCTCCGCAGTGGTTCGTCTCAGTGGTCCCTGCGACGCGGTCCTACCCTCAGGCGTCGGCCCCGGGCCCCCTGCGGCGCACCCGGTAGGCGGCGCCACCGAGCGCACCCGCGATCAGCACACCCCCCGCGACCAGCGCCGGAACGGAACCGGTGAAGGCACCGCCCTCCCCGGCCCGCACCCCACGCTGAATCACGGCCGCCTCACAGGACTCGGTACGTGGCTCCACGCACTCCCGGCCGCCGTCACTCCCCCCGGACACCGACACCGTGAACGTCGCACTCCACTGCTTCTCCTGCCCACCGTGCGCCCCCGGACAGGTCCCGTCGACGGTCCACGCGGAATGCTTGCTCAGCGGGGCGCCCTCGAAGTCACCGGCGGGGGCGATTCGCGCGGTGCCGCGATAGGCAGGCCCGGAGGCGGGGTCCTCGTTCCCGGTGACCAGCCGCAGCGAAGCAGTCCCCTCGTCGAAGGCCTGAGAGGTGGCGTCGATACTCTCGGCCGCCTGCCCACCCCCCGCATCACAGGACACGGAAACGGTCACACTCCCACCCGGAGAAGCACTGCCAGGACTGACCTCGGCGGCGGGATCCGCGGCCACGGCGGAACCGCCGGCACTCAAGGCAACACCAACCAACACGGAGACGGACAGGACACGGGCGGCGATGCGGCACATGGACCGAGCTCCTAAGACGGACGGCTGCGGGAAGGACGTACACACCCATCACAGCCCGCCGACCGACACCCCGCGCGCGCCCACCCCCCATTGGCGGGCGTCAAAGGGGCCGAGCGAGTGATCGGGGGATGTGCAGCCCACCTAAAGGGGCGCGGGGAACTGCGCGACCAGCCACAACGCACCCGCACTCGCCCCACAAACCGCCAGAGGCACTACGCGGCGTCTTTCATCACCTGATCCCGAAGCCGACTGCAGCACCGACTGATCAGCCGAGACACATGCATCTGAGAAATCCCCAGCTGCTCGGCGATCCGGCTCTGCGTCATGTCCCCGAAGAACCGCATGTACAAGATCACCCGCTCCCGCTCGGGCAACGCGGCAAGCCGAGGCCTGACAGCCTCCCGGTCCACCACGATGTCCAACGCGGGATCGGGCCCCCCGAGAACATCGCTCAGGGAGTACCCGTCCTCACTACCGGGCAACTCCGCGTCCAGCGAAAGCGCCGTGAAACTCTCCAGCGCCTCCAGCCCGATCAGCACATCCTCCTCGCTCATCCCCGCATGCTCGGCGATCTCGCCGATCGTCGGCCGCCGCCCGGACACGGTCTGCGACAGCTCCTGACACGCGAACCGCACCCGGTTCCGCAGATCCTGCACCCGGCGCGGCACATGCAGCGTCCACATGTGGTCACGAAAATGCCGCTTGATCTCCCCGGTGACCGTGGGAACGGCGTAACTCTCGAAGGCATTGCCGAGCTCGGGATCGTACCGATCTACGGCCTTGACAAGGCCGAGGGCGGCGACTTGACGCAGGTCGTCAAAGCTCTCGCCGCGGTTGCGGAACCGCGCCGCGAGCCGGTCGGCCATGGGCAGCCAGGCCTCCACGATCTCCGCGCGGAGCGCGTCGCGCTGCGGGCCCGGGGGAAGCGTGGCGAGCCTGTGGAACGCCTTCGCGGTGTCGGGGGCGTCGTCGTGGGGATGGTGCTTCGCGCTCGCTCGGTTTCGCATGGTGCGTCGCAACTCCCTTGTACATGCTCTGGGATGGACGGTCACCGTGGGAGCGAGGCCGAGAGTCGGACAGACGCGCCCGGGGCGGCCGTTCGCCGCTCCCACGGGGGTGCCTCCTGTCCGAAGCACTGACCATGCGCCTGCCCCCGGCCTTCCGCGACAAACACCTCCTGCGGGCGGCCGAGAGCCGGTCATGCGTTGCCGTGGTTCCTTTCCCGGGCTCCTTCCCGGGTGCGGCCCGCGGCGACGAGGCGGCGGGGGTTGCGGCGCAGATACTCGCCTTCGAGCTGCGCCATCCGTACGTTGTGGATCCGCAGCGCGTCGTTCGAGCCGTACAGCAGGGTGTCGTGGCGTGTGCGGTGGATGGTCTCCAGCTCTTTCATGAGCTGCTGGTCGTCCAGCCGACCCGGGTCGACTCCGGTCATGGTGGTGCCCCACTCGTCGAGGTGTCGTCCTGAATCCACTCTACGAACATCCGGGGCCGGAGCCATCCCCAGGCTTTCCGGCCTGCGCCCGGCACCCCCTACCTCGCGCGCTCCACCCGTCGCTCGTCCCACACCGGCTCCGGGGTCTCGCGGACCCGGCCGTCGCTGCCGAAGACCAGGTAGCGGTCGAAGGAGCGGGCGAACCAGCGGTCGTGGGTGACGGCGAGGACGGTGCCGTCGAAGGCCTCCAGGCCCTCCTGGAGGGCCTCGGCGGACTCCAGGTCGAGGTTGTCGGTCGGCTCGTCGAGGAGGAGGGCCGTCACGCCCTGGAGTTCCAGCAGGAGGATCTGGAAGCGGGCCTGCTGGCCGCCGGAGAGCCGGTCGAAGCTCTGCTCGGCCTGGTTCGTCAGCTCGTAGCGGCGCAGTCGGGAGGACGCCGCTCCGCGGTCCTGGGCGTGTTCCTTCCACAGGATGTCGAGGAGTGTGCGGCCCAGCAGTTCGGGGTGCGCGTGCGTCTGGGCGAAGTGTCCGGGCACGACCCGCGCGCCGAGCTTCCAGTCCCCCGTGTGCGCCACGGTGTCGCCGGCGAGCAGCCGCAGGAAGTGCGACTTGCCTGAGCCGTTGGAGCCGACGACGGCGACCCGCTCGCCGTAGAAGACCTCCAGGTCGAAGGGCTTCATCAGGTTGCTGAGCTCAAGTCCCTTGCAGGTGACGGCTCTTACGCCGGTACGGCCGCCCTTGATCCGCATCTTGATGTCCTGCTCACGCGGCGGCTCGGGCGGCGGTCCGGCCTCCTCGAACTTCCGCAGCCGGGTCTGGGCGGCCTGGTAGCGGGACGCCAACTCGTGGCTGATGGACGCGGCCTGACGGAGGTTCAGGACCAGCTTCTTCAGTTGGGCATGCTTCTCGTCCCAGCGCCTGCGCAACTCCTCGAAGCGGGCGAAGCGTTCACGCCGGGCCTCGTGGTAGGTGGCGAAGCCGCCGCCGTGCACCCAGGCGTCCGCACCGGCGGGCGAGGGCTCCACGGAGACGATCTTCTCGGCGGAGCGGGAGAGGAGTTCGCGGTCGTGGGAGACGAAGAGCACCGTCTTGCGGGTCTCCTTCAGCCGCTCCTCCAGCCAGCGTTTGCCGGGCACGTCGAGGTAGTTGTCCGGCTCGTCGAGCAGCAGCACCTCGTCCGTGCCGCGCAGCAGGGCCTCAAGGACGAGCCGCTTCTGTTCACCGCCGGAGAGCGTACGCACCTCGCGGAACTGCGCCTTGTCGTACGGGACGCCGAGCGCGGCCGTGGTGCACATGTCCCAGAGGGTCTCGGCCTCGTACCCCTGGACCTCCGCCCAGTCGGAGAGCGCCTGCGCGTACTGCATCTGCGCGGCCTCGTCGTCGACGGTCATGATGGCGTGCTCGGCCTTGTCGACCGCCTGGGCGGCCTTCCGGATCCGGGGCTGCGCGACCGACACGAGCAGATCCCGTACGGTCGTCTCGTCCCGTACGGAGCCCACGAACTGGCGCATCACACCCAGGCCGCCACTCACCGTGACCGTGCCGCCGTGCGGTTTCAGTTCGCCCGAGATCAGCCGGAGCAGGGTCGTCTTGCCGGCGCCGTTGGGGCCGACGAGGGCCACGACGGCCCCCTCTCCCACCCGGAAGGACACATCGCCGAGCAGCGCCCTCCCGTCGGGGAGGTAGTACTCGAGGTGTGCGGCTTCCAGGTGTCCCATGAGGACGCATTCTGCGGGCCGCCGGGGAGGGCGGGCAAACGCATATCGCCGTCGCCCGGCCTATTCGGCGTCGACGCGCTGTCCTGCGGGGCCTCCCCCACCCTTCGGGCGGGGGGACCCCCATCTCGCTTCGCTCGCTCCGGCCGGCTCCACGACCGCTCCCGCCCACGACAGCGCCTTCCAGCCGTCGGACGGTGAGCCCTCCAGGATCACCACACCGGTGTTGTCCAGGGGGTGGGCGGCGGCGAAGGGCACGTCTACGTTGTCGGCGCGGGCCGCCGTCCACATGCGGATCGCGGCGCCGTGGCTGACCATGGCGACCGCCTGGGCCCCGCTGTCGGCGGCCTCGGCGACGACGGCGTCGTAGCGTGCCAGCGCCTCCGTGCCGCTCTCCCCGCCGGGCATCCGCAACTCGGTGTCACCGGCCGACCACGCGAACACGGTCTTCATGTACCTGAGACCGTCCTCCGAATCGCCGGGCAGCATTTCCAGGTCGCCCGCGGACAGCTCCCTGATGCCGGCGCGGACGATCACGTCGAGGCCGCGGGCGGCGGCCAGCGGGGCCGCGGTGAGGTGCGTACGGATCATGGTGGAGACGTACAGGGCCTCGATGTCCTCGCCCGCGAGGGCCTCCGGCAGGAGGGCGGCCTGGCGTTGTCCGAGCTCGGTCAGGCCCGGGCCCGGGACGGCCGTGTCCAGCAGGGACAGCACGTTGGAGGGTGTCTGGCCGTGGCGGATGAGAAGCAGGCGCATGTACGGGGTCCTCCTGGAACTCGGTCCGCCGAAGAGCAGAACGGCCACTTCAGGGTACCCGGCACCCTATGAGCCCAGATGTCGACCTCACCCTGCCCGTGCCCGGCCGGCACGTCCTGCGCGACCGGCTGCTGGCCCTCGACTCCCGGCTGTTCGAGGTGGCCGCCGAGCGCCACTGGCCGGGCGCCGAACCCGTCCTGCCGAGGCTGAGCCACAGCGCGAACCACGGGGTGCTGTGGTGCGTGACGGCGGCCGCGCTGGCGGCGAGCCGTACGCCCAGGGCCCGCCGGGCGGCGGCCCGTGGTCTCGCCTCGCTCGCCCTGGCCTCCCTCACGATCAACACGCTCGGCAAACGCTCGGTGCGCCGTCCGCGGCCCGTCCTGGATCCGGTGCCGTCGGTCCGGCACCTGAAGCGGCAGCCGATCACCACGTCGTTCCCGTCCGGTCACTCCGCGTCGGCGGCGGCCTTCGCGACCGGTGTCGCCCTGGAGTCCCCCGGGTGGGGTGCGGTGGTGGCCCCTATGGCGTTCTCGGTCGCCATGTCCCGCGTGTACACGGGCGTCCACTTTCCGAGCGACGTACTGGCGGGTGCGGCGCTGGGCGCGGGCGCCGCGTTCGCCGTACGGGGCATGGTGCCGACCCGCGCGCAGATCAGCCCGCTGGCCCGGCCCCGCGCGGAGGTTCCGGCGCTGCCGGACGGCGCGGGTCTTGTCCTCGTGGCCAACATGGCTGCGGGCAGCGCGGACCGGGCGGGCGTGTTGCGGGACGTGTTGCCGGACGCGGAGGTGGTCGAGTGCGAACCCGCCGATGTGGGCCCCGAGTTGGAGAAGGCGGCGCTGCGCGCCCGGGTGCTGGGCGTGTGCGGCGGCGACGGCACGGTCAACGCGGCCGCCGAGGTGGCCCTGCGCCACGGCCTGCCGCTGGCGGTCCTCCCCGGCGGCACGCTCAATCACTTCGCGTACGACCTGGGCGTGGAGGACGTACGGGATCTGAGCCGGGCCCTGCGGGACGGCGAGGCCGTGCGCGTCGACGTGGGCCGGTTCCGCTGCGGGAAGGTGCGGGGCGTCTTCCTCAACACGTGCAGTCTGGGCGTCTATCCGGAGCTGGTGCGGGTACGGGACCGCTGGTCGCCCCGGATCGGCGGCTGGCCGGCGGGGGTGCTCGCGGTGCTGCGGGTGCTGCGCGCCGACCGGCATCCGCTGGAGGTCGAATTCGACGGCCGGACCCGCCCGTTGTGGCTGCTGTTCGCCGGCAACGGCACCTATCACCGCATGGGCCTCACGCCGGGCCGCCGGGTGGATCTGGCGGACGGGCGGCTCGACGTACGGGTCGTGCACGGCGGCCGGATGCCCGCGCTGCGGCTGCTCGCCGCGGCACTCGCGGGCCCGCTCACCCGGTCGCCCACCCATGCGGCGGTGCAGGTGGGCCGACTGCGCCTGGCCGGTGTCGCGCCGGGCACGCTCCTGGCGTACGACGGTGAAGTCACCGAGGTGGAGGGCGAGGTGACGCTGGAAAACCTGCCCGAGGCGCTGACGGTCTACCGCCCGCTGCCCGGCCACTGATCATCCGTCAGTCCACATTCCGAAACGCGGGTCTCATTATGCGGCTGGCGCGCGTAGCGTGATGCGCACCGCACGACGGGGTCGCGGGCTCCGTGCGGCGGTACGACGAGAAGGGGTAGAGCCATGCCGAAAGCGCAGGAGACCGCTGTCTACACGCACGGACACCACGAGTCGGTGCTGCGTTCGCACACCTGGCGGACCGCCGCCAACTCCGCGGCCTACCTCCTGAGTTCACTGAAGCCGCACATGAGGATCCTGGACATCGGCTGCGGCCCGGGCACCATCACCGCCGACCTGGCGGAGCTGGTCCCCGACGGCCATGTCACCGGCGTCGACCACGCGGCGGGGATCCTGGACCAGGCCCGGTCCACCGCGGCCGAACGCGGGCTCACCAACGTCGACTTCGGGGTCGCGGACGTACACGCCCTGGACTTCCCGGACGGCTCGTTCTGCGTGGTCCACGCCCACCAGGTGCTCCAGCACGTGGGCGATCCGGTGCAGGCGCTGCGCGAGATGCGGCGGGTCACCAGGCCGGGCGGGTTCATCGCCGTACGCGACTCGGACTACGCGGCGATGACCTGGTACCCCGAGGTGCCGGGGATGGACGACTGGGCGGACCTGTACCGGCGGGTGGCCCGCGCCAACGGCGGCGAGCCGGACGCCGGACGCCGACTGAAGTCCTGGGCGCTGCGGGCGGGCCTGAGCGACATCACGGCCACGTCGGGCACCTGGACCTTCTCGACGGCGGACGAGCGGGCCTGGTGGAGCGGCCTGTGGGCGGACCGCACCCTGGCGTCGGCGTACGCGGAACGCGCCACGGAGGGCGGCCACGCCACCGCGGAGCAACTGCGGGCCGTGTCGGACGCGTGGCGGGAGTGGGGGCGGCGGGAGGACGGCTGGTTCAGCGTGCTGCACGGAGAGATCCTCTGCCGGAAGGAAGCCTGACCCTGCGGTCAGCTCCTGGGAAGCAGAGGTCCGAGCGGCCCGAGGTCCAGATTCAGGTCCTCGGGCCGCACTCCGTAGCGCTCGCACAGTTCGGTCATACGGTCGTCGAGCAGCATCAGGGTGAGCCCGATGCGCTCCTCCTGATCCTCCGTCAACTCACCTGTGTCGAACCGGCGCACGGCCTGGCGCTCCATCAACTGGCGCAGCAGTTCCACGACGGTGAGGACGAGTCTGACCAGGTCGCGCTCGACGGTGTCCGGTTCGAGGTCGAGGCGGTTGCGTCCCGTCATGACAACTCCCTCCAGGGTGAGGGGACTTGTTCGTTCACGGAGCTGATGAGCGCGTTCAGGTCGATCCGCACCAGGTCCACGTCCGCGATGCGCAGGGTGATGTCCCCGGTGACGACGACCCCGCCGGCGAGCAGCCGGGCGGTGGGCCGTCTGGTTGGCGTCGCACGGATACAGCACGGTGGAGCCGTGCACCGCCCGGAACATCGCCAGGTCCTCCAGACCCATCTGCGAGGGCCCGTCCTGTCCGATCGAGACGCCCGCGTGCGAGCCGACCAGATTGATGCCGGAGCCGCTGACCGCGGCCATGCGGACGAAGTCGTACGCGCGCGTGAGGAAGGCCGCGAACGTCGAGGCGTACGGTACCCAGCCGCGCGTGGCGAGTCCCACCGCGGCGGCGACCATCTGCTGCTCGGCGATGTGGCACTCGAAGTAGCGGTCGGGGTGCTCCTTGGCGAAGAACTCCGCGCGCGTGGAGTCGCCGACCTCGCCGTCGAGAGCGACGACGTCTCCTCGCGCGATGCCGAGTGCGGCGAGCGCCTGTCCGTAGGCGTCCCGCGTCGCCACCTCCTCGCCCTTGTCCCAGCGGGGCAGTTCGAGGTGTCCGGTGCGTACGGCGTGCAGCATCCGGGCGGCGGGCGGCTCCTGCACCCGGACGCGGAGGTCGCGTACTCCACCGAGCTCGGCGATCGCCTCGTCGGCGTCCGGCAGCGGCTTGCCGTGCAGTCCCTCGCGGTCCTGGACGGACTCGACGCCCTTGCCCTTGAGGGTGCGGGCGAGGATCACCGTCGGCTGCCCGCTCGTGGACGCGGCCTCGCCGTATGCGCGGTCGATCGCGTCCACGTCGTGTCCGTCGACCTCGACGGTGTGCCAGCCGAAGGCCCGGAACCGGCGCGCGTACGCGTCGAGGTCGTGTCCGTGCCGAGTCGGCCCGCGCTGGCCGAGCCGGTTGACGTCGACGATCGCGGTGAGATGGTCGAGATGCTCGTACGACGCCTGCTCGGCGGCCTCCCACACGGAACCCTCGGCGAGCTCGCTGTCCCCGCACAGCACCCACACCCGGTAACCGGTGCGCTCCAGCCTGCTACCGGACAGCGCGATGCCGACACCCACGGGCAGCCCCTGTCCGAGCGAGCCGGTCGCCGTCTCCACCCAGGGCAGCCGCCGCGGCGTCGGATGCCCCTCGAGGCGGCTGCCCAGCGCGCGGAAGGTGAGCAGTTCGGCATCGTCGACGGCTCCGGCTGCCTTGTAGGCGGCGTACAGGAGCGGTGAGGCGTGGCCCTTGGAGAGGACGAGGCGGTCGTTGCCGGGGTGGGCGGGGCGGTCGAAGTCGTAGCGGAGGTGGTGGGCGAGCAGTACGGCCATCAGGTCGGCGGCGGACATGGAGGACGTCGGATGCCCTGAGCCCGCGGCGGCGGAGGCGCGCACACTGTCCACGCGGAGTTGCTGGGCCAGCTCGACGAGTTCTCGGGTGTTCATGAGTCTCCTCCCCGCGGGTGACGGCCGGCCGATGTCGTTGGTACGGGGTTTCCGCGTCCCCCTGCCACAGCGCCCAAACGCGACGACGCCAGGCGTTTCGCCCCGTCGCCGCGGATGAGCGGCGCGGCGCCGATCGTCCGGAACGATCTCCTCCCCGGTTCGCCCCCCACTAGGCTTTTCCGCATGGAGATTCTGGGAGCCACGCTGCGCGTCTGCGTCGACGACCTGGAGGCCGCGGTCCCCTTCTACGAACGGCTCGCGGGCGGCAGAGCGCTTCGCTTCGAGCGCGGTGGTGTGTCCGTCGCCGCGGTCGGCTGCTTCCTGCTGATGAGCGGGCCCGCGGCCGAGCTGGAGGTGCTGCGCAAGGTCGCCGCGACCATCGCCGTCAAGGACGTCGACGAGGCCCACGAGGTGCTCACCGAGCTCGGTGCCCGCATCGTCGCGGGCCCGGTGGAGACACCGGGGGGCCGCAATCTGATCGCGGTGCATCCGGACGGGGTGGTGTACGAGTACGTGGACCGGCGCGGGTGACACCGCCCGGCCCGCGTCTCATGGCGTGGGCGGTCGCATGCGGAAGTCGTACGGGGCCGGGAGCGGCTCGTCGCTGACGCGGGCCCACAGCCGGCCGATGGCCTCCGCTCCTTCGCGCAGGTCGGCGACCTCGAAGCCCGCGTCGAACACGGCCCGCGCGTCCTGTGGGCGGCCCTCCGCGAGCAGCAACTCGGCCTCGATCAGCCGGAACCGGCCGCGCGCCCGGGTCGCCGGGTGCAGCCGCTCCCACACGGAGCGCGCCTCCACGACCCGGCGGGCCTTGAGGAGCGCCTCGACACTCTCGCGACCGAGCGCGGCGGTGACGGCCGTCCAGCGCTCCCCGTCGTCGCGCCGTTCCCGGCACAGGTCGTCGAAGGCCTCCGCGTACCGGTCGGCGGCCCGCTCGGGGTTGCCGGACTCCTGGTCGGCGACGGCGAGGCAGCGCAGCAACGGCCAGAGCGAGGGCGCGAGTTCGAGGGCGCGCTCCCAACTCCGCACCGCCTGTGCCCGGTCGTCGGCGTGCCACTGGGAGACGCCGAGGTGGTACTCGGTGAGCGGGGTCGCCGGGGCGGTCTCCAGCATGTCCCGCCAGTGCCGGGCGACGAGGGTCTCACCGGGCGGCTGGACGCGACGCGGCTCGGGGAGGGCCCCGGCGCTCAGCAGCTCCAGCCAGGGCGCCTGGGCCTCGCCTAGGGTGGACTCGTCGAAGGGCGTGCCGGGCAACTTCCAGCCGGCGCGCAGTACTTCGAGCGCGCCCCAGCCGGAGCCGACGGCCAGGATCTCGCCGGGCTCGGTGTCGGCGCACGGCTTCCAGGCCTCGTAGGCGGCGTCGACGTCGGCACGCGGCAGGACGCTTTCCAGCCGTGCCGCGGCCGCGTCCACCACATCGCCCCACTCCCCTTCCGGGGACGCGTCGAGGGGCCCGTACGCCTCCAGCCAGGACACCTCGCCCCCGGCCTCCAGCCGCACATGCTCCAGCTGGGTGCGGGCGAGCCCGGCCTGGATCTCGCAGTAGCCGCCGGTGCCGGGTTCGGTGAGCCACTCCTGCCAGCGCCGCCCGCCGCTGCCCGTGCCCCACACGAACAGCTTGCGGCCGCGCAGCACATCGGTCGACGTCTGCACCAGCCCGTGCCCGTCCGCGTCGAGCGCGGCGATCCAGCGCCGCCGCCCGTCGGGGACCTCGTAGAAGTAGTCGGCGGCGTAGGTGCTGTTGAGCGGGTACGTCCGGTCGATTCCGTCGTACGCCGGGACGGGCACCCGGCGCAGTCGCCGCTCGTACCCGAAGTGCCACGCCTCCTCGGCGGGTGCGAGGACCCGGCACTCCTCGGGCACGGCGATGTTGGACCACCAGTAGGTGGGCGCGGGTTTCTCGTGCGGATTGCGGACGCGGACGCCGACGTGGAGGAAGTCGGAGCCTTCCGGCAGCCAGAGGTCGACCTGGAAGGGGAGGTCGCGCAGCCGCTCCCACTCCCACAGCCGGAGCATCTCGCCGCCGTCGGGGGCGGGGACGCGGGCGGCGTGCAGGGGTGAGCAGGAGAGGGTGGTGTGGCCGGTGGCGCCGATGTTCCATTCGACGCCGCCGGAGAACCAGGCGCCGTTGAGGGCGAAGTTGGCGGGCCGCAACACCGGGTTGCGGTAAAGGAGTTCGCGGCCGGTCGGCTTGTGGAAGAGGGAGGCAAGCCGTCCGCCGAGGCCGGGGAGGACGGTGGCGCGGAGGCGTTCGTTCTCGATGACGAGCGCGTCGATGTCGCGGGACTCGCCCGTTCTGTCGTAGCCGTCCCTGATCCGTACGGGCAGCAGGCTGCGCAGTGGCTCGTAACCGATCTGCCGGGCCATGTCGCGTGGCAGGTCGTCCCGGTCGCGTTCGTCGATGCGGTGTACTTCGTCGAGCGGCCGCAGCGGGGGCAGGGGGTTGTCGGGCCCCAACTCGGCGGCGGGCAGCGTCACTACGTCACGTCGGATCGTCGTCACGATCACCATGGAACCCGTTCACCGGGGACCTGACCAGGGTCGCCGCCGGTCAGGATTCCGCAAAGGCGGCCACGGCGATATTCCGCGTGCGGTTTGTCCTCACCGACGTAGAGTCGGCCGGACAGCGGATTCGAGAGGGGCCGAGCGACACATGAGCGAGCAGCACACCTACCGGGTGATCGTCCGGGGCACGTGGGACGCGTTGACGGACGCGGCGCGGGAGCGGCTGCTGGCCGAGGCCGCCGACCACGGGATGACGAGCATGCGGTTCACCGAGGAGGGTTCGCTCTCCTACGAGCCGTCGCCGCTCAAGCACTTCTCGCTGCGGTACGTGGTGGTGTCGGACGCGGCTGACGGTGTGGAGATGGCGGCCGCGATCGCGGAGGACCGGGCCGAGACCAGCCTGCGCGGCCTCGGCTACGGCTTCGGGGCGCTCAAGTCCACCGTCACCGACCTGGACACCATGAAGGTCAACCGGAAGTCCGCGTCTCGGCGGTGATCGCCCACCTCTCGTGGTCCCGCCAGGCGCCGTCGATGTAGAGCATGTTCGGTGAGAAGCCCTCCAGGCGGAAGCCGCAGCTGCGGGCGAGGGCGATCGACGCGGTGTTGTCGGGCTGGACGTTGATCTCCAGCCGGTGCAGCCGCATCGCGCCGAACGCGTACCGCACCACCAGGGTGAGCGCCTCGCGCATCAGCCCGCGCCCGGCCGCGTGCGCGAAGGCGCCGTAGCCGAGCGCCCCGCTGAGGAAGGCGCCCTCGACGATGTTGTTGATGTTGATGAATCCGGCGATGCCCCCGCCGTCCTTCTCGCAGACCAGGAACCCCACCTTGGTCGGATCCTCGATCAGCCGGCTCGCGTAGGAGACGTACGCGTTGGCGCTGGTCGGGGGGAACAGCCACGGCTGGTGCAGGTCCTTGCTCTCCCGTGCCCGGGCCGTGAACTCGGCGCCGTCCTCGTAGGTGAAGTGGCGTATGCCCACACGGGGGCCCTCGGCGAGGTAGCGGGAAGCGATGTGCGGCATCCCTTCACCCTACGACGGCACGTCGGCCGCCGTTACTGGCGCCGTTTCATGAAGTACGCCCCGCACAGCGCGCCGATGACCGTCGTGCCGAGCAGCGCCATCCACAGCGGCATCGTCACCTCGGGGATCAGCAGTCTGATCTTGGTGGAGGCGGTGTTCTCGAAGATGAAGGTCAGGGCGAGGACGCCGAGCAGCAGCACGATGATCCTGGCGGGGGTCATCACCCCGCCCTTCCCGCCGGCCTTGCCACCGCTCTCGGAGGTCTTCGGACTCATGCGCCCAGGATGGGCCGCCCCCGGGCGGCACGCGCGGCGAGCGCCACCACTCCGGGTGCGGAGTGGGCCGTACGGGTGACAGCTCACCTCAGGACCGGCCTAGTCGGCCACCACCGGCAGCTTTCACGTACACCAGCGGAACCCCGGCGCGCTGGGCCTTGTAGGCGATGAAGCTGCCGAGCTGGTGGAAGGACCAGGAGTGCAGCGTGGCGCTCCCCCATGTTTGAGATCAGTAGCGGGCGGCGCAGCGCAGCGCCGGCTCGATCAGCGTCAACGTGCCCGCGTCCGCGTCCAGTTCGGCCGTCACCCCGAGGGGCATCGTCAACGCCCCCTCGCAGTGCCCGAACCCGAACTCCTCGACGACGGGGACCCCGAGCCCGGCGAGCCGGTCCGTGAAGAGCGGGCGGAGCCTGTCGTAGGGGCCGCACTCGGCCCACGACCCGAGCACGATCCCCCGGACACCGTCGAGCCAGCCGGAACGCAGGAGTTGGGTCAGATACCGGTCGAGGCGGTACGCGCTCTCGCCGACGTCCTCGATCAGGAGGAGCCCGCCGCTTGCGCCGGCGTGGGCGTGGGGCGTACCGAGGTCGGTCGCGAGCATGCTCAGGCAGCCGCCGAGTGTGACGCCCCGGGCCCGCCCTCCAACGAGCGCGCCGCCGCCCACGGCCTTGATGGTTCCCACCGACTCCGGATCCAAGAGGGTGGCTCGCAGATGTTCCTGCGCACGCGTGCTCTTGATGAAGTCGACGCCCGCCGCCGCGGGCCCGTGCAGCGTCGCCAGGCCCAGGCGGGTGGCGAAGGCCTGGTGCAGCACGGTGATGTCGCTGAAGCCGACGAGGATCTTCGGCCCGGCCGCGCGCATCGCCTCCCAGTCGAGCAGGTCGACCATGCGCTGCGCCCCGTACCCGCCCCGGGCGCACAGCACCGCGTCCACGGACGGGTCGCACCAGGCGCCCTGCAGATCGGCGGCACGGTCGGCGTCGGTGCCCGCCAGGTAGGCGAACTCGCCGTGCCGGTCCAGCACATGGGGCGCCACCACCGGGTCGAGGTCCCAGCCGCGCAGCACGTCGAGACCGGCCTGGAGCCGCTCCTCGGGCACGGGCCCGCTGGGCGCGACGACGGCCACGCGGGCGCCGGGGGCGAGTCGGGGCGGCCGGACGAGTGGCTTCACCTGACGAGCTCCAAGGTCGGGACACCAGGCGGGTTCAGCCCGAACACCTGGGCGTACAGGGAGAGTTCGGACTCCAGGACCCGCACCATGGTCTCGGCCCGCCGGAACCCGTGCCCCTCCCCCTCGAAGGCGATGTAGGCGTGCGGCACCCGCCGCCCCCGCATCCGGGCCAGGAACCGTTCGCACTGCGCGGGCGGGCAGATCACGTCGTCGAGGCCCTGGAGCAGCAGGAAGGGCGCGCTGATGCGGTCGGCGTGCTCGGTGGGCGAGCGCTCCGCGTACCGTCCGGGCACCTCGGCGAGCGGCCCGACCAGGGTGTCCAGGTACCGGGACTCGAAGTCGTGGGTCTCGCCCGAGGCCCAGCCGGCCAGGTCGAGGATGGGATAGATGATCGTGCCGCAGGCGTAGACGTCGGTGCTGGTGAGCGAGACGGCTGCGGTCCAGCCGCCCGCGCTGCCGCCCCGGACGGCGAGCCGGTCGCGGTCGGCGGTGCCCTCGTCGGCGAGGGCCAGCGCGACGGCCGCGCAGTCCTCGACGTCGACGACGCCCCACTGTTCGCGCAGCCGGTCCCGGTACTCCCGGCCGTAGCCGGTCGAGCCCCCGTAGTCGACCTCGACGACGCCGATGCCCCGCGAGGTGAAGTAGGCGATCTCCAGGTCGAGTACGAGGGGCGCCCGTCCGGTGGGCCCACCGTGCGCCCAGACGACGTACGGCGGCAGTTGGTCGTCGGGCGCGACGCACCCGGGGTGGTGGGGCGGGTAGACGTGCGCGTGGATGTCCCGTCCCGCCGGTCCGGTGAAGGTGCGGATCCGCGGCTCGGGGTAGTGGGCGGGGTCGACGGGGTCGTCGTGGGCGGCGCCGATCACCCGGGAGCGACCGGTCCTGGTGTTCAGCTCGACGACCTCGTAGGCGCTGCGCGGGCTGGCCCCCACGGCGACGACCCGCTCGCCGTGCACCGTGAGTGTGGGCGCGAACTCGGTCCAGGGGCCGGCCGCGTCGACGACCTCTCCCGTCTCGGGGTCCAGTATCCCGAGGGCGGTGGCGCCGCGGCCGTGCACGACGGCGATCAGACCGCTGTCCAGCGGGGCGAACCAGCGGTGCCCGAGCTTCCACAGGGGCCCGCCGAACTCCTCCTCGCGCGGGCACAGTGGCTGCCCGTCCCGGTAAAGGTTCCACCAGCCGCTGCGGTCGCTCGCGTACAGCAGGGAGCCGTCGGGGGCCCAGTCGGCCTGGGCGATCGACTCGCCGGGCCCACCGGCGACGGTCCGCGCCTCGCGCAGGGTGCCGTCGCTCTCCACCTCGGCGACGACCAGTTCGGTCCCGTCCCAGGGCATCCACGGATGGTCCCAGGCGAGCCAGGCCGCGCGCCGCCCGTCCGGCGAGATACGGGGTCCGTTCACGAACCGGCGCCGGTCGTCGGTGAGTTCACGTACGGCGTCCCGTTCCTGCGCGGCCGAGCCGTCCAGCGGCACGGCGGCGAGCACCCGGCGCACATCGATGGGCCCGTCGCCGGTGAACTCCTCAAGGACGCACCAGACTTCACCGAGGTCGAGGCGCAACTGCGGTTCGGCCCAACGCAGTCCGCCGCCCACGAGGGAGACTGGAGTGAGGGGCTGCGGCTCGCTCCCGGGCTCGTAACGGTAGAGCCGTTGGTCGGCGAAGTTCACGAACACGACGAGCGGTTCGCCGTCCCGCACCACCCCGGCCCACGGCTGGCCGCCGTACTCGATGACGCGGCTGCGCACGTTCCAGGGAGCGGGCAGCACCGGCTCCTCCACCCCGTCGGCGCGGCGCCGCACGAGTGTGCGCCGGCCGCCCTCGGTGGGCCGCGGCTCGGTCCACCAGGCCTCGTCGCCGACGAAGCCGACGTACTCCGGATGGCCGTCGTGCGCGGCGGCGAGCGCCGCGTCGATGGGCGAGGGCCACGAGCCGTACGCCAACGTCCGCACGTTCTCCCCCACTTGGCTAGGCCGTCCGCAGGAACCGGTCGAGGACACGGACGCCGAAGTGCAGTGCCTCGACCGGGACGCGCTCGTCGACGCCGTGGAAGAGGGCCTGGTAGTCGAAGCCCTCGGGGAGCTTCAGGGGTGCGAATCCATAGCCGGTGATGCCGAGGCGGGAGAACTGCTTGGCGTCCGTACCGCCCGACATGCAGTACGGCACCACGTGCCCCTCCGGCGCGAACTCCTCTACGGCCGCACGCATGTTGGCGTACGTGGCCGAGTCCAGCGGTGCCTGGAGGGCCACTTCACGGTGGTGGAACTCCCAGTCCACGTCCGGTCCGGTGAGCCGGTCGAGTGTCGTACGGAACTCGTCCTCGCCGCCCGCCAGATAGCGCCCGTCGACGTAGGCGACGGCCTCGCCAGGGATCACGTTGACCTTGTAACCGGCCGCCAGCATCGTCGGGTTGGCGCTGTTGCGTACGGTCGCCTCGACGAGCTTGGCCGCCGGGCCGAGCTTCTCCAGGAGGCCGTCCACGTCGTCGAGGTCGGCGTCGACGCCGTAGAGCGCGGCGAGTTCGGTGAGGGCCGCACTGACCGTCGGGGTCAGCCGCAGCGGCCACTCGTGGTCGCCGATGCGGGCGATGGCGGCGGCGAGGCGGGTGACGGCGTTCTCCCGGTTGACCTTGGAGCCGTGTCCGGCGCGCCCGCGCGCGGTGAGCTTGAGCCAGCCCGTGCCGCGCTCGCCGGCCGCGATCGGATAGAGCTGCCGTCCGCTCCCGTCGTGGAAGGTGAAGGCCCCCGACTCGCTGATGCCCTCGGTGCACCCCTCGAACAGCCCGGCGTGCCGGTCGGCGAGAAAGCCCGAACCATCCTCGGCGCTGGCCTCCTCGTCGGCGGTGAAGGCGATGACGAGGTCCCGCCGGGGGCGTACGCCCTGCCGTGCCCAGGCGCGCACGACCGCGAGGATCATGGCGTCCATGTTCTTCATGTCGACCGCGCCCCGCCCCCAGACGACGCCGTCGCGGATCTCCCCGGAGAACGGATGCACGCTCCAGTCCTCCGCCTGCGCGGGCACCACGTCCAGATGACCGTGGACGAGCAGCGCGTCCGCGGACGGGTCGGTGCCCTCGATCCGGGCGACGACGTTGGTCCGCCCCTTGGTGCGTTCCAGCAGGACGGGTTCGAGTCCGGTGTCGGCCAGCTTTTCCGCGGCGTACTCGGCGGCCGGCCGCTCCTGGCAGTCACCGCCCCCGCGGTTGGTCGTGTCGATGCGAATGAGGTCGGAGGTGAACCGGACGACCTCGTCCAGCACCTGTTCGTCAGCCATACTGCTCCTCCACCGCGGCCGAGACGATCGTGGTGACCGCCTTGAAGGTCCGGATCCCCTCGTACATGGTCCCGCTGGTGTACGCCACCTTCCGCTCCCCGACCCGCCCCACACCCGGCACGACGGTGGCGGCCATGGCCAGGTGCTCGGCGTCAAACTCCAGGGCGATGGTGAACGGGCCCCCGACGACTGGCTCCTGACGCACCGCCAGCCCGGCCGCCTCCTTCGCCGCGGCCCGGATCTCGGAGGCGGCCCGGGCCGGCGTACGGCACACGGCCGCGTATCGCGACACATGGTCCTTGACGGCGACCTTCAAGGCCTGAGGCGCATACCCGAGCGCGTCCTCGCAGGCGACGTCGTCACCGGTGACGAGCACGACGGGCACCCCGTACTCGGCGACGACGTGGGCGTTGAGGAGCCCCTCGCTCGCCCGTACGTCGTTCAGCCACACCCCGGTGATGGAGTTGGCGAGGTAGGTGTGGGCGAGGACGCCCTCCATGCCGGCGCCCGCGTGGTAGCCGACGAAGGCGATGCCGTCCACGTCTCCGTGCTGCACGCCCTCCACCATGGAGAGGGACTTGTGCCGCCCGGTGAGCATCTGTGCCCGCTCGTCGAGCCGTTCGAGGAGCAGGTTGCGCATGGTCCAGTGCGCCTCGTTGACGAGCACCTCGTCCGCGCCGCCGTCGAAGAAGCCGAGCACGGCGGCGTTGACGTCGGAGGTGAACATCGCCCGGCACCGCTCCCACTGCGGTGTCCCCGGCAGCACGTCGGCCGGCCAGGTCACACCGGTGGCGCCCTCCATGTCGGCGCTGATGAGGATCTTCATGGTGCATCACGTTACGCATCGGCAGGGGGAACCGGCCACAAGGAGGCGAGGGTGTTCCTGGGGCTCGGAAGCAGTGGCCCGGGGCTCGCGGCCGGTGTCTGCCGCTCGGTTACCCTTCCGCCATGACCAGCAAGGGGAGCCGCCCGCGTGATCACTCCGTGCAGTCCGTGGACCGGGCGGTGTCGATTCTGCAGGTGCTGGCCACCCGGGGCCCCAGCGGCGTGACCGAGATCGCCGAGGAACTGGACATCCACAAGTCGACGGTGTTCCGGCTGCTGGCGACCCTGGAGTCACGGGGCCTGGTCGAGCAGGACACCGAGCGCGGGCGGTACCGCATCGGGTACACGATGGTCGAACTCGCCGCCGGGGCAAGCAAGGTGAACGACCTGTCCCTGCTGAGCCGCCCCGTCTGCCAGGAGCTCGCCGCGGCCGTGGGCGACACCGTGAACGTGGCGATCCATGACGGGCACCACGTGATCAGCATCGACCAGGCGATCGGCGCGGCGGCGATCACGACCATCGACTGGGTCGGCCGGCGCACCCCGATGCACGCCACCGGGGCGGGCAAGCTCTTCATGGCGCACATGACCCCCGACCAGGTCGCGGAGATCCTCGCGAAGGGGCCGGAGAAGTACACCCCGCACACCATCGTCGACCCGGCGCGTCTCGCGGCCGAGCTCAAGGTGATCCGCGAGCGGGGCTACTCCACCACCAGCGAGGAGCACGAGATCGGGCTGGCCGTCATCGCCGCCCCGATCCGCGCCCTGGACGGCAAGGTCATCGCGGCCGTCACCCTGTCCGGACCGACCTTCCGGATCAACGAGGACACCGTTCCCGGTCTCGCGGAGCAGGTGCTGGCAGCCGCCGCGAAGATCTCCTGGCGCCGGGGGTACGTGAAGCGCGGCTGAGCGCGGCACGCGATTCGAGTTAACACAGCGGGCCTTGACGGCCGGGGATTTCCAGCTTCACCATTTGTCTCGTATGGCGATGCTGTTCCGCATCGCGAAACACGCGCCCTTCGAGGAGCTGCCGTGCCCTCAACCGTCCTGGATCCCCTGCTCCAGCCCTTCCGGCTCAAGCACCTCACCCTGCGCAACCGCGTGGTCAGCACCTCCCACGAGCCGGCGTTCGGTGAGGACGGCCTGCCCAAGGACCGCTATCGGGCCTACCACCTGGAGAAGGCGCGGGGCGGGGTCGGCCTGACGATGATCGGCGGCTCGGCGGTGGTCTCCCCCGACAGCCCGCCCGCGTTCGGCAACCTGCTCCTGTACCACGACGACATCGTGCCGTGGCTGCGCCGGCTCGCCGACGACGTGCACGAAGCCGGGGCCGCGGTCATGTGCCAGGTCACCCATCTCGGCCGCCGCACCAGCAACTTCACCGGCGACTGGCTCCCGGTGGTGTCCGCCTCACCGCTGCGCGAACCCGCGCACCGCGCCTTCCCGAAGGCCGCCGAGCCCTGGGACCTGGACCGGATCGTCGCCGACTACGCCACCGCGGCGGTCCGTTGCCAAGAGGGCGGCCTCGACGGCATCGAGCTGGAGGCGTACGGACACTTCCTGGACAGCTTCCTGTCCCCCGCGACCAACCACCGCGACGACGAGTGGGGCGGCAGCCTGGAGAACCGCATGGCGTTTCCGCGCCGGGTGATCCGCGCCATGCGCGAAGCCGTCGGCCCGGACTTCGTCGTCGGGATCCGGATGTCGCTGGACGAAGCACGACTCGGCGGCCTCACCTTCGACGAAGCGCTCACCGCCGCCGAGCAGTACGCCGCCGACGGCATCGACTTCCTCAGCGTCATCCACGGCACCATCGAGAGCGACGCGTCCCTGGCGAAGACCATCCCGTCCATGGGCACCCCGCTCGGGCCGTTCCTGGACTTCACCGGCGAGATCAAGCGACGGCTCTCCATCCCCGTGATGCACGCGGCACGCATCGCCGACGTCGCCACCGCGCGGCACGCCCTGCGCGAAGGACTGCTGGACCTGGTCGGCATGACCCGCGCGCAGATCGCCGATCCACACCTGGTCGCCAAGGTGAAGGCCGGCCAGGAGGACCGCATCCGGCCCTGCGTCGGGGCGAGTTACTGCCTCGACGCGATCTACGACTCCGGCGACACCAAGTGCGTGCACAACCCGGCGGCCGGCCGGGAACTCCACGTACCCCACGTCATCTCCCCCACAATCGGCCGCCGCAGGAAGGCAGTTGTTGTCGGAGGGGGTCCGGCCGGTCTGGAAGCGGCACGCGTACTGGGCGAACGCGGCCACGCCGTCGTCCTGTTCGAGGCGAGCGACCAGCCCGGCGGGCAGATCAGGCTCGCCGCGTCGAACCCGCGCCGGGCCGACCTGATCCAGATCGTCGACTGGCGCCTGGCCGAGTGCAAACTTCTCGGCGTCGACCTGCGCCTGGGCACGTACGCCGAGGCCGACGACGTGATCGCCGAACACCCCGACCTCGTGATCGTCGCCACCGGAGGCATGCCCAACCGGAGCTTCCTCACCGCCGGCGAGGGCCTGGTCACCGACACCTGGGACGTGATGACGGGCTCACTGCGCCGCCCACGGGGCGAGATCCTCGTCTACGACGACCACGGCGGCTACCCGGCAATGGACGCCGTGGAGGTCCTCACCGCGTCTCCCGACATCCGGATCGAGTACGTCACCCCGGAGCGCACCCTCGCCCCCGACGTCGGCAGCATGAACTCCCCCGCCTATCTACGGGCGTTCACCCGGCACGGTGTCACCACCACGCTCGCCCAGCGGCTGCGTTCCGTGCGCCGCACCGGGGACGGCCGGCTCGCCGCGACCCTCTACAGCGAGTACACCGAGGCCGAGACCGAGCGGATCGTGGACCACGTGATCGTGGAGCACGGGACCCTGCCGATGGACGAGCTGTACGTCGAACTCCTCCCCGGATCGACCAACCTCGGCGAGGTCGACCACCGTGCCCTGCTGGCCCACGAGGAGCAGTCGGCGGTCCGCAACGAGGCGGGCCACTACCAGCTTTTCCGTATCGGCGACGCCGTGGCCTCCCGCAACATCCACGCCGCGATCTATGACGCGCTGCGGCTGTGTCTGCCGGTCTGAACGCCACCGTTTCCGCACGTCAACTCCCCCGTCGTACCGGAGAGATGAGATGAAGCAAGCGACATCCGACGTCCGCGGCCTCGTGGCCCGACGTCCCGTCGGACAGAGCCTCGAAGCCCCGTTCTACGTCGACGAGGAGCTCTTCGACCTCGACATCGAGGCCGTCTTCGCCCGGCACTGGCTGTTCGTCGCCGCCGAGGCGGAGCTTCCCGAGCCCGGCGACTACGTGACGGTCACCCTCGGGTCATACTCGGTCATCGTCGTCCGCGACGACGACGAGGACGTACGGGCCTTCCACAACGTCTGCCGCCACCGCGGCGCGCGCATCCTCAACGAGGAGCGCGGCTCGGTGGGCAACATCGTCTGCGGATACCACCGTTGGACGTACGGCGTGGACGGCAAGCTGCTGTACGCCGAGTCCCAGGCGCCCGGCTTCGACCCGTCGTGCTTCGGGCTGAGGTCCGTGCACGCGCGCACGGTGGCCGGGCTGCTCTTCATCTGCCTGGCCGAGGAGCCGCCGGAGGACTTCGACGAGGTCGCCGCCCGCATCGAGCCGTATCTCGCACCGCACAACCTCGCCAAGGCGAAAGTCGCCACGCAGATCGACCTGATCGAGAACGGCAACTGGAAGCTGACCATGGAGAACAACCGGGAGTGCTACCACTGCGTGGGCCACCCCGAACTCCAGGCCTGCTACTTCCCCATCTACGGCTACCAGGAGAAGGACATCCCGCCCGCGCTGCGCCCTGCCTACGAGCGCTTCCTCGTGGCCGACGCCGAGGCCCGCACGACCTACGACTCACTGGGCCTGCCCTACGCCGAGATCGAGGAACTCGACACCCGCCCCACCGGTTTCCGCATCCAGCGCGAGCCCCTCGACCTGGCCGGGGAGTCCTACACCCCGGACGGCACGGCCGCGTGCAGGCGCCTGCTGGCGGACTTCCCGACGGCCCGCCTGGGCAGGCTGTCCATGCACCTCCAGCCCAACTCCTGGTTCCACTTCATGGCCGACCACGCGATCACGTTCTCCACGATCCCGCTCGGCCCGGACCGCACCCTCGTCCGCACCACGTGGCTCGTGCACGCCGACGCCGTCGAGGGCATCGACTACGACCTCGACACCCTCACCAAGGTGTGGCAGGCCACGAACGACCAGGACGCGGTGCTGGTCGCCCGCGCCCACCAGGGCATCAGCAGCCCGGCCTACATGCCCGGCCCTTACGGCCCGACGGAGGAGCAGGTCGAGGCGTTCATCAACTGGTATGTGACCAGGCTCAAGGCCCACCTGGGGCAGCAGCCATGACCGAGACCGAGGAACTGCTGGTGTGCCGTCAGGTCCACCCGCTCACGCACGACGTCGCCACGTTCGTGTTCGAGTACGCCGAACCCCGACTGTTCCGGCACGACCCGGGCCAGTTCCTGACACTGACCCTCGACATCGACGACCGGCCGGTCCAGCGCTGCTACACCATCTCCTCATCCCCCACCCGCCCGTTTCTCCTCTCGATCACGGTGAAACGCATACCGGGCGGACTCGTGTCCAACTGGCTGCACGACCACCTGAGTCCCGGCGACACCGTGCGGGCGCACGGACCGCTCGGCGAGTTCTCCACCGCCCGGCATCCGGCGCCCAAGTACCTCTTCCTGTCCGGGGGCGTAGGAGTGACGCCGTCGATGTCGATGACCAGGACGCTGTACGACCTCGCCGACCCGGCCGACGTGGTGTTCGTGCACAGCGCCCGCACCCCGGCGGACATCGTCTTCCGCCACGAACTCGACCTCATCGCCGCGACCGCGCCCAACATCCGGGTCGTCCACATCTGCGAGGAGGACCGCCCGTACGCCCCCTGGGGCGGATACCGCGGCAGGCTGACGATCGAGACGCTCCGGCAGGTCGCGCCGGACTTCCTGGAACGGGAGGTCTTCACCTGCGGCCCCGCCCCCTACATGGCCGCCGTACGGCACATGCTGTCGGACGCGGGCCTGGACATGGACCACTACCACGAGGAGAGCTTCACCTTCGAGACGCCGGCCACGCCGGCCGACACCTCGCCCGCCGCCTCCACGGATACCGGTTTCAAGGTCGAGTTCACCCGCAGCGGACGCACCATCGAGTGCGACAGCGACACCTCGCTCCTCGCCGCCGCGTCCCGGGCCGGCCTCAGCCTGCCGGCCTCGTGCGCGCAGGGCATGTGCGGCACCTGCAAGACGACCCTGCTCTCCGGCTCCGTCGACATGCAGCACAACGGGGGCATCCGCCCACGCGAGATCACCCAGAACAAGATCCTGCTCTGCTGCTCGAAACCGCTGGAAGACGTCGTGATCGACGCGTGAGCAGGCGGGTTGCGTGAACCTGTTCCGCAGGACCCCGGCGGGCTGGAACACTGCTGGCGACGTCACCTGGGGAGGGCGAACGTTGGAGACCGTTGTCTGGGTGTTGCTGATCACGGTGGCAGGCGGGGCCGTGTGGGCGGGTCGGCGGCTGCTCCTCTTCCCGGCCGGCGGGGACAAGTGGCGCTACTCCCTCGCCCCTGGCCGGGAATTCAGCGAGGCGAGGCAGCGGCTCCACGACGTCCGCCTGCGAAATCGTGAGGTGGAGAGCGAGGGCAACCGAAAGGTGGCCCTGGCCGATGCCGGCCTCGCGGACATCGCGCGGAAGGGCGGGGAACGCGTCCTGACGCTGGAGCGGGAGCGCGCGGATCTCCTACGGCCGGTGCGGGGCGAACTCGTCCTGCGGCTCGGGGAGTTGGCGCTGTACCAGTGCACCCTGCAGTTCGTGAGGGAGGTTCCCGCGCAAGGGGAAGGCGAGACGACGGTGGAGGTGGACCACGAAGTGTCGCTGATCGGACTCAGCGCCGAGATCGAGTACGTCGACGACTACACCTTCATCCATGTGGAGTGGCCTGAAGCCAAACGCAGCGCGGGGTACCCGCGCGCGTTCGACCGGTTCGACGTCCTGCGTTTCGCCAATCAGATCGACAACGTGGCGCGGGAATACGAAACCGTCCGTAGAGGCCAGGAACTTCGGGCAGCGGAGATCACGACCGAGATCCAACGGGTCAAGGACGACACGGCTGCGCGGGAGGAGCAGGGCAGGCGCGAGCGCGAGGGCCTGCTCCAACAGCAGCATCAGGACCGGGCAGCCGCCGATGCCGACTGGCAGAAGGCGTGCGCCGCCTGGCAGAAGCTCACCGATCGCTCGCCGCGCCGGTGACGCACACCCTCCCCTCCCTCACTCCGCCCGCAACGCCCGCGCCACCCGGGTCCTGGCCGCCCACCCCGCCGGCAGCAGCGCGCCCGCTACGGCGATCACCACGCCGGCCAAGGCCAACAGGGTCAGGGTGAGGACGTCGTACACGTCGATGAGGGAGTCCGGGATCCGGGTGCCGACCGCGTTGCCCATGGCGGGCATGACGTACCCGTGCAGGAGCACGCCGAGCGGGACGCCGATCACACCGGCCACCAGGCCGATGGCCGCCACCGAGGTGAGGACCTGGGCGACCGTCTGGCGTGGTGACATGCCGAGGGCCTTGAGGATGCCCAGGTCACGGACGCGGTCGCGGGTGTCGAGCACCACCGTGTTGAGGACGCCCAGGCAGGCCACCACCACCAGCATGAGAGTGAGCGTCGCGATCAGTGTCTGCATGGCCAGGATGACACTCGACTCTCCCACCCCGGTGAGGAACGCCTCCGCGCCGGCCCCCTTCAGGTCCGCGTTGAGCGCCTCGACGTAGCTCTTGGCGTCCGCTCCCGAGTCGAGCGTCACGCTGAACTCGCTGGGCTGGTAGTCGATTTGGAGGGCTGACAGTGACAACATGGACGTGCGGAGTGTCAGCCCCTCCTCGCTCAGGTCGAAGACCTCTCCCACGATCTTCAGCGAGACCGTGCGGCCCTCCTCGGACAGCGTCACCGTGTCCCCGATCCGCTTGCCCGTCACCTGCAGGAAGCGCGAGGCCACCACCGCCTCTGAGCGCGCGGCGAACCAGCGGCCCGACACCATGGTGCGGCGGCCGTGCGCGAAGTCCCCGTCGTACGCCTGCACCGGCACCGCGCCCTTGAGACCCGGCACGCGTACCTCGGCACGAGCGGTGCGGTAGGTCGAGGCCGTCTCCGGGCGGGACTTGATCATCGCCCCGACCGTCGCCGGATCGGCCGGCCCGGCGGCCCCGGAACCGAATTCCACGCGCACCATCGTCCGTACTGTCACCTCCCCCGCCGCCCGGTCCGGTTCGCCGTTGCTCTGGATCGCGAACAGCGTGCTCCCCAGGCCCATCGCGAACGTCACCGCCAGCGCCCCGAACGCCACCGCCCCGGCCGTCGTAGCCGAACGGGCGGGCCTGGCGAACGGGCCCGCCAGCCCCAGGCTCACCGCTCGGGGCAGCGGCAGCCGGCCCAGCAGATGCCGTACGCCACGCCCCCGGGCGGCGGTCGCCGCGCGGCCCACGCCGAGCACCGACGCGGTACGCAGCCGGGCCGCCCGCAGCGCGGGGGCCAGCGCGGTCACGGCGACGACCGCGAGGACGGCGAGGGGCACCACGAGGTTCACCCACAGCGGGATCAGCAGTTCGCCCGTCCCGTAGGACGTGGCCACGTCCGCCATCAACGGCACGGCGAGCAGATCGCCCAGGAACACGCCCAGTACCGCACCCACCACCGCCGGGATCAGCGCCTGCGCCACATAGGCCCGCCCCACCTGGAACGGGGTGAGCCCGAGGGACTTCAGGATCCCGATGCGCCGGGTCGCCGCACTCACCGCACCGCTCACCACGATGCCGATCACCAGCACCGACATGGCGAGCCCCAGCAGCGCGAAGGCGGTGACGAAGGGAATGTAGGCGCCCGTGACCGCGTCGGCGGCCTGCTTGACGTCGAGATAGGACTGCGAACCGGTGAGCGTACGGTCCGGCACGGCGGCGGTGACCGCCTTGAGACCGGCGGCGACATCGGCGCGACTGTCCGCGTCGGTGAGGCGGTAGAGCATCTGGTACGAGGGTTTCGCGTCCAGCGCCGTCAACTGCGCCGGTACGACCCACGCGTCGGCGCTCTCCCCCACCGACTCGGCGATCCCGACCACGGTGAGCTCCACGTCGCCGGCGCTCACCGTGTTGCCTATCTGCATGGCCGGGTTGACGGAGCCCGCCTCCACGACGATCTCGCCCTTCGCCTTCACCCAGCGGCCGTTGACGAGGCTGACGTCGTCCACGGCGGCGTCGGCCGACGCCCGTCCGGCCACGGTGAACGGTGCGGGCGCGACGCCGGGCGGTTCGCCCGCGGTCGCGTGCAGCCGGGCGGAGGTCACGGCGAAGGGGCCCGCGGCCGCCTCAATTCCCTTCACGGACGCGGTCTTCGAGAGCTGCGACGCCTCAACTCCCTTGAACTCGGCCGTCAGATGGGCCCCGTGCTGTCGCGCGAAGGCCTTGTCGAACGGTGCCTGCGAGGCGACCAGCAGCCCGACCGCGAGCACGGACGCCGCCACCGACAGCAGCGTCGTCAGTACGATCACCGTCGTCTGCACGTGTCGCCTGCCGACCCCGGCGCGCACCACTTTCCCGAGGGCACCGAGACGGCTGCCCAGCACGTCCGGCCGGCTCACGACACCACCGCCGGAACGTCGCTCGCGATGCACCCGTCGACCAGCTCGATCGTCCGGGTCGCACAGGAGTGAGCGAGCGTCAGATCATGCGTGACCAGCACGATCGTCTGCCCGTCCGCGTTGAGTTCGCGCAGCAGCTCCCGCACCTCCGCCCCGGATGCCGTGTCCAGCGCCCCCGTCGGTTCGTCGGCGAGCAGCAGCGGCGGGCGGTTCATCAGCGCCCGGGCCACGGCGACGCGCTGCCGTTCACCCCCGGAGAGCCTGCCGGGGTAGGCGCGGGCGTGCCGGTCGATGCCGAGGTACGTGAGCAGTTCGGCGGCGCGGGCGGCCGCCTTCGCCCGGGGCATGCCGGAGAGCTGGGCCGGCAGCAGC
This sequence comes from Streptomyces sp. JLBG701, assembly GCF_058544905.1. Taxonomy (NCBI): domain Bacteria; kingdom Bacillati; phylum Actinomycetota; class Actinomycetes; order Kitasatosporales; family Streptomycetaceae; genus Streptomyces; species Streptomyces sp. JLBG701. The sequence goes on along the minus strand of NZ_CM178588.1, from coordinate 9,308,064 downwards.
ACGTTGTCGGCGACCGTCAGATCGTCCAGGAGGTTGAAGAACTGGAACACCATCCCGATCCGCGAGCGCCGGTAACGGGCCGAGGCGCTCTCGCTCAACTCGTCGACGCGCAGCCCGTCGACGGTGACGCTGCCCTCGGTGGGCCGGTCGAGGCCTGCGATCAGATTGAGCAGCGTCGACTTGCCGCTGCCGGACGGCCCGAGCACCGCGAGTGCCTCCCCGGCACGCACCCGCAGTGTCAGGCCGTCCAGCGCCGGCGGGCCGTCGTCGTACGCCTTGCGCACCTCGCGCAGGTCGATCAGGGGTTCGTTCATGGCTCTCCTCCACGGCTCGATGTCTGGGCCGAAGCTAGGTGTGAGCCATGAGCGGGCACGTCGGCCGCGATGGGGAAGGTCCGTACCCTGCTCGGTGGAGCGGCGGGGGTGTCATCCCCGCGATGTACGCCGGAGGTCCGCGTTCCTGCTCCGCAGGGGGGATCCCCGGAGGCGGTGGGCTTGGCACACTTGCCCGGTGAACATCGCGGTTCCCCTGTCCGGTGCGCTGCCGAGGCTGTCCCGTTGGGCCTGGGCGGCGGACGCCGTGCTCGCCCTCGTGCTGGCCGTCGGCACGATCAGCGCCAACATGGACCGGGCGTACGTGGACGACGTGCCGCGGGAGTCCGGCGAGGTCAAGATTCCGCTGGAGGACCGGCCGCTGCCGCCCGTGCCGCCCCCGGCCGGTGTGATCGTCCGGGCCTACGAGCACACCCTGGGCCCCATCCCCTGGTGGGCGATGGTCCTGGCGGTACTCACCGCCGCGCCGCTCGCCTGGCGCAGGCGGTCTCCGCTGGCCACGTTCTGGGCGGTGCTGGGCGCCACGGCGCTGTTCCATCTGAGCGAGGTCAACGAGGACGCCACGGCGGTCACGTTCGCCTCGGTGCTGATCGCGGCGTACAGCGCCGCCATGTACAGCCCGCACCGCAAGGCCGCCGGCGCGAGTCTCGCGGCCGGTGCCGTGGTCCTCGCCGTCGTCGATCTGGTCCCGGACGTCAGCCGCACCCTGATCCCGCTGCTGGTGCTGACGCCGATCGCGGTGGCCGCCAACGGCCTGCACGTCTGGCGCCAGCGGGTACGGGCCCTGCAGGCGGAGCAGGAGGCCGCCACCCGGTACGCCGTGGACCAGGAGCGGCAGCGCATCGCCCGTGAACTGCACGATGTGGTCACGCACAACGTGAGCATGATGACCATTCAGGCCGGCGCGGCCCGCAAGGTGCTGGACGTGAACGTGGACCAGGCCCGCGAGGCGATGCTGGCGGTGGAGGCGGCCGGGCGGACGGCGATGTCGGAGCTGCGGCAGGTGATGGGCCTGCTCACCATGGCCTCGGACGGCTCGTCCGCGCCGGGGAACCTGGACCTGGCACCGCAGCCGGGCCTGGACCGGCTGACCGAGCTGCTGGACGGCGTGCGCGGCACGGGAGTTCCGGTCGAGCTGACCGTCACCGGGGCCCGGTGCGAACTCCCGCCGGGTGTGGATCTCGCCGCCTACCGCGTCGTACAGGAAGCACTGACGAACGCCGTGAAGCACGCGTCGGGGGCGAGTGTGTCCGTGGCCGTCGAGTACGCGCCCGGTGAACTGCGGGTGGAGGTGCAGGATTCCGGCGGTGTGCCGACGTCCGCCGACGGGAACGGTCGCGGGCTCATCGGGTTGCGGGAACGGCTCGCGGTGTACGGCGGTACGCTCCAGGACGGCAGGCGCCCGCGCGGGGGGTATCGCGTGCGTGCCGTGATCCCGGTGGAGGAAGCGTGACCGAGGCACCCCGGGTGGTGATCGTCGACGACCAGGCCCTGGTACGCACCGGTTTCCGGATGATCCTCGCGGCGGACGGCATCGACGTGGTCGGGGAGGCCGCCGACGGCGAGCAGGCGGTCGCGGTGGTGCGGCGCACGCTCCCGGACGTCGTCCTCATGGACATCCGGATGCCGGGCACCGACGGCCTGGAGGCGACGCGCCGGATCCTGGGCGGCGGCGAGTCCCCGCCGCGCGTCATCATCCTGACCACGTACGACCTCGACCAGTACGTCTACGCCGCGCTGAGCGCCGGTGCCAGCGGCTTCCTCCTGAAGGACGTCACCCCCGAGCATCTCGCCGCCGCCGTCCGTCTGGTGCGTTCCGGCGACGCCCTGCTGGCCCCCGCCATCACGCGCCGACTGGTGGAGCGTTTCGCCACGGCCGACATCCGTACGGCCTCCCTGCACCGCGACCTGTCCGCGCTCACACCACGGGAGTTGGAGGTGCTCGGGGCGCTGGCCCGCGGCCACAGCAACGCGGAGCTCGCCCGGGGCTTCCGGCTCAGCGAGGCCACGGTGAAGACGCATGTGGCGCGCATCCTGTCCAAGCTCCAACTCCGCGACCGCGCCCAGGCGGTGATCGCCGCCTATGAGACGGGGCTGATCACTCCCGGCTCGGGAACGGACGGCTAGCTCCAGTCCTACGTGGCGTGTCAGGCCGTACGTCCCGCCACCAGCCACTTCGACGGCAGCTCGATCCGGGTGCCGTCGGGCGTGAACTCCGTGGTGGTCAGAGGCAGTTCGCCGCTCGCCAGGACCGTGAGTCCGGCCGATCCCAGATACACGGGCACCGCGTCGTCGGCCACCTCGCCGGGTGCGATGCCGTGCCGGAAGATCGGCGCGAGTTTGGGCGGCGGCCCCCCGGGGCTCTGCGCCAGGCCCATGAGGACGGGGCGGGCCGCCTCGGAGAGTTCGACGAGGAAGACCCGGCCGCGGTCGCCGGCGAGCGTGGCGATCCCGTCCACCAGGGACTGCCGGTCGTCGGGTTCGACCTGGTGGAGCACGCCGCGCATATAGACATTGGCGTCGCCGAGTTCCGCGTGCAGCGTCTCGGCCTCGGTCTTCTCGGTGGCGTCGAGGAGTCGGTACGTCGCCTGGCCCGCCGGGTCGGCCTGCCGGGCGTGGTCGAGGGCGGCGGCGGCCAGGTCGGCGCCCATGACGTGCCGGAACCGGTCGGCGAGGTAGCGCGTCTGGGTGCCGTTGCCGCAGCCCAGGTCCACCAAAGGAAGTTGAGGGTCCGTCAGATATGGCTCGAAGAGGGCGAGATGGAGGGCCGCGGTCAGGACGGGCGACGCGTCCCAGAACACGGCTCCCTCGTCATCGGAGGCTTCTCGCCAGAAGCCCTCCCAGGCTTCCCGGTACCGACTCGTCACGCTCATGCCGAACCCCCAGGTGGCGACACCGAACCCGTCGTAAGTGACGGGCCAGTACGGTTTATCGCGCCCTGGTTACAGCCACAAGCGCATGGCGCATTCCTTCACCGCTCATTCGAGTGGTGTACGCGGTTGCGCGCCCCCTGCGCCCCTTGATTCCCGGCATGCCGTCAGCGTCGCGGCAACGTCAGTTCGAACCAGACGGTCTTTCCGGCCGCCGTACGGCTGGTACCCCACTCCCGGGCCAGCGTGCCGACCACGTGCAGACCGCGCCCGATTTCGTCACCGGATCCGGCGGTGAGCAGGCTCGGCAGCTCGTGATCGTCGTCGTCCACCTCGCACAGCAGCGTGTCACCGCGCACGAGGCGCAGTTGTACGGGGCGACTGCGGGAGTGCCGTACGGCGTTGGTGACGAGCTCGCTGACCAGCAGCTCGGCGTTGTCCGCCAGCTTGGCCAGGCCCCACTCGTGGAGCTGTTCGCGGACCACCGCACGCGCCCTGCCGACCTCGATCGGGTCGACGGGGAGCCGCCATTCGGCCACGTCGTCCTCCCCGATGCCGTTGAGTCGGGCCAGCAGGAGGGCCACGTCGTCCTTGCGGCCGCCGCGAGTGTTGAGGGCGCGGATGATGGTGTCGCAGGCGTCGTCCATGGACGCGGCCGGGTGGGCGGCGGACTCGCAGAGCGTGGCGAGGCCTACGCCGATGTCCTCGCCGCGCACCTCCACGAGGCCGTCGGTGCACATCACGAGCCGGTCGCCGGGCTCCACGCGCACGCGTACCGCCTCGAAGGGCACCCCGCCGACGCCGATGGGCGCGCCCGTGGGCAGGTCGAGCAGCTCGCTGCGGCCGTCCTCGGCGCGGACCAACACCGGTGGAATATGGCCCGCGTTGGCGATGTGGAGCTCGCCGGCGATCGGGTCGTAGACGGCGTACAGACAGGTCGCGAGGTAGGTGTCGCCGAGGCGCTGGGCGAGGTCGTCGAGGTTGCGCAGGAGCTGTTCCGGGGGCAGGTCGAGGGCGGCCATGGTCTGCACGGCTGTTCGCAACTGGCCCATCATCGCGGCCGAGTTGAGGCCGTGGCCCATGACGTCGCCGACGACGAGGGCGGTGCGGGCGCCGGGCAGCTTCACCGAGTCGAACCAGTCGCCGCCCACGCGGCCAAGGAGCGTGCCCGGCAGATAGCGGGTGGCGATGTCGCAGCCCGCCATGCGCGGCGGGATGTGCGGCAGCATGCTGTCCTGGAGGGTCTCGGCGACGCTCTCCTGGTAGGTGTACATGCGCGCGTTGTCGAGCACGAGGCCCGCGCGGGCGGCGAGTTCGGCGCCGGTGACCCGGTCCATGTCGTTGAACTCGACGCGCTCGGGGTGGCGCAGCAGGATCATGAAGCCGAGGACGACATTGCGTGCCTTCAGCGGTACGACCAGCATGGAGCGGCCGGTGATCAGCGGCCGGATGTCGCGCTTCTCGAACTGCGAGGCGATGGCGTGGCCCATCTCCTCGCTGATGCGCGGCACGAGGACGGGGTCGCCGCTGGTCATGCACTGGAAGAACGGGGTGTGGGCCGGGAACGGCATGGCCTCGCCGACCGGCACGACGTCGTCCCAGCGGCCGGGTTCGTCGGTGTGTTCGACGGCGACCCGGTGCCACATGGTGGTCGTGTCCGGCACACCGTCCGGGAACCCCTCGCCGGCGACGACCTGTTCGCGCAGATAGGTGCCGGCGACGTCGGTGAAGCGCGGGACGACGGCCCTGCTGACCTCGATGATGGTCTTCGCCAGGTCGAGCGAGGTGCCGATGCGGCCGCTGACCTCGTTGAGGAACTCCAGGCGCTCGCGTACGGCGACGTATTCGAGGTCCTCGGCGTCGTCGGCGTTCTCCTGCGGCGTGGGCAGGCCCTCGGCCGCGGCGAGCGCCGCCCGCTCGCGGCGGGCCTTGCGCTCGGCCCGGCGGGGTACGCCCCAGTCGGGGGTGACGGGGACGCGGTCGTTCTGGCTGAACTCCAGGACGGGATAGCCCAGTTCGAGGATCTGCGCGACGATCCGGGCGCCCTCGTCGACACTCATGCTGGGCAGGATCTCGGGGAGTCTGCGGGCGAGTTCCTCGGCGCCGGGGAAGTCGGTGTGCAGGGCGAAACCGGGCGCGATGCGCTCGAACGCCACGTCGTCGGCGAAGTCTTCGGAGTCCTCGGATACCTCCGGCCGCAGTCCGTCCGCGTCGGCGGCCAGTACCAGCAGCTTCTCCCGTCCCGGTCCCACCAAGGGGTACGCCCACCACAGGACGTCCACCCGGCCGGTCTCAGGCACGGTGAGGCGGGCGCGGCCGGCCGCCGGGTAGGACAGCCGTCCGTCGAGGGACGATTCGAGGTCGGGTCCGAGGCCGTCGTACGCCGCGTACGCCCCGTACGGGGTGACGTCCTCCTCTTCGGGCAGGGCTCCGGAGACGGGGAGAAGGTCAAGCGCCGACCGGCCGATCGCGTCCTCCCTGGAGGCGCCGAACAGCCGCCGCGCGCCCCTGCTCCAGTGGGAGACCAGCCCCTCGCGGTCGATCACGACCACGGCCAGGGGGATGCGGCCGGTCGCGGCATGTTCCACCACCGCGCCGTTCCCAGCTCCGCGGCTGGGAGGTGCGTCCCTCTCTGCGCCACGGTCCATGGCCAAGGCCCTCTCTCCCCACGGCTCCGCAAGATCTGTGCCGCCTCACCACGGTACGGCGTCGGCCGGTTGCGAGGGGTGGCAATTCGGGAATTGGTCGCGGGCGACGGCTCCGGCGTGCGGGATTGGCCGGAGAGATCGGCTCAGTCCTCATGTCCCAGCTGGAGGTCTCGCTCCGTCCTTCCCCCTCCCGCCACTTGGAGCACGGTGGCCACGGGCGGGTATCCGGCGGCGATGACCGTGTACTCGCCGGAGGAGAGGTCGACGAAGCGGAAGGTGCCGTCGGGGCCGGTGGTGAGCGTGTCGACGACGTTGCCGGCGGCGTCGAGCAGCGTGACGCGCGCGTCCTCGACGGGCCTCCCCCACCCTCCGGGCGGGGGGACCCCCATCTCGCTTCGCTCGCCGCCGGACCGCACGGTGCCGCGCAGCACGGCGCCGCCCGCGAGTTCGATGTCCTGGCGGGTCTCCCGGGACGCCTGGACGGTGATGGGGAGCGCGGCCGGCCGGAACGCTGGCGCGCCGGCGGCGAGGGTGTACTCGCCGGCCACCAGTTCGGTGATGACGTAGCCGCCCTCGCGCCCGCTGCGGGTGCTGGCGACGACCTCGCCGTGGACGTTGGTGAGCGTGACGGTGGCGTCCCGGACCGGGGTGCCGTCCCCGGTGACCACGGTGCCCGCGAGGCGTCCGGCGCCGCCGAGGACGACATCGAGCTCCACGGGGCACTCGCCGACGGTCACGGAGACGGCCTGCGGCTGGTGGCCGCCCGCGGCGGCGATGAGGACGTACGCCCCCGAGCCGGGCGTGGACAGCGCGTACCGCCCGTCCTCGCCGCTCGCGCCCCGCCCGATCTGCGCCCCGGTGACGTCGATGAGCGTGAGGGCCGCGCGGGGTACGACGGTCCCGTCGGGGTGCTGGACGGTCCCGCAGACGGGGATTCCGGCGGTGTACGGCGAACGGGCTTGCGGGATGGGGGCGTTCACGGTCTCCGTCTCGGGGGCGTGGGGGGCGGCTGCTCTGTTCAACAGGGGGGTCTCCTTGAGGAAGAAGGAGATGAGCAGGCCGAGGACGAGGACCGGCACGAGGTAGAGGAAGATCCGCGGCATGGCGTCGGCGTAGGCCCGGATGTAGCCGTCGCGCAGCGCGGGCGGCAGGGCGTGGACGAGCTGCGGGGTGATGGACTCGGGGTCGGGCAGCCCCGTATGCGTGGGGAGGCGCTGTGCCAGGGAGTCGGTGAGCCGGTCCGCGAAGAGGGTGCCGAAAATCGCCGCGCCGACGCTTCCACCGATCTGCCGGAAGTAGTTGTTGGCGCTCGTCGCGGTACCGAGGTCGGCGGGGTCCACGGAGTTCTGCACGGCGAGGATCAGGACCGGCATCACCATGCCGATGCCGGCGCCGAGGACGGCCATCCAGAGGCTGTAGTGCAGCCGGGGCGTGTCGATTTCGAGCCGGGACAGCAGCCACATGCCCAGCACGGAGAGCAGGCTGCCGAGGATCGGGTAGACCTTGTAGCGACCGGTGACGCTGATGAGCTGTCCGGAGACGACCGAGGCGCCGACGATGCCGCCCATCATGGGCAGCATCAGCAGACCCGACTCGGTGGCGCTCGCTCCGTCGACCATCTGCAGGAAGGTCGGCAGATAGCTCGCGGCGCCGAACAGCGCGACGCCGATCACGAGGCCCACCAGGCCGGTGATGTTGAAGACGGAGTCCTTGAACAGCCGCAGCGGCATGAGGGGTTCGGCGGCGAAGTGTTCGGCGACGAGGAAGAGGACGATGGCGGCGCCCGCTCCGGCGCCGAGGCCGAGGATGACGCGCGAGTCCCAGGCGTACTCGGTGCCGCCCCAACTGGTCAGCAGGACGAGGCAGGTGGAGGCCGCGGCGAGCAACAGCGCGCCGGGGACGTCGAGTCGGGCCTTCGCCGCTGGCTTCGGCAGTTTGAGTACGACGGTGACGACGGCCAGGGTGAGCAGGCCGAAGGGCACGTTGATGTAGAAGCACCAGCGCCAGGAGAGGTGGTCCGTGAAGTAGCCGCCCAGGAGCGGGCCCGCGACGGAGGCGAGCCCGAAGGCGGCGCCGATCAGGCCCATGAAACGGCCGCGCTGCCGTGGCGGCACGATGTCCGCGATGATCGCCTGCACACCGATCATGAGCCCGCCCGCACCGACGCCCTGGACGGCGCGGAAGGCGATCAGCTGGTCCATGGTCTGCGCCCGGCCGGCGAGCGCGGAGCCCACGACGAAGACGACGATCGCGAACTGGAAGACGCCCTTGCGGCCGAGGAGGTCGCCGAGCTTGCCGTAGATCGGCAATCCGATGGTGGCCGTGAGCAGATAGGCGGTGATCGCCCAGGACATCTTGTCCAGGCCGTGCAGCTCGCCGACGATCTTCGGGAGCGCGGTGGCGACGATCATCTGCTCCAGGGCGGCGAGGAGCAGGGCGAGCAACAGCCCGATGAAGACCAACCGCACCTGGCGCGGCCCGAGTTCGACCGCCGCGGCCGGAGCCGCTGGGGGATCCTCCGGGGGCGTCGCGACCGGTTCCGCCTGCACCAGAGTCGTCCCGCCCACGTACCGCTCCCCTCGTCGCGCCTGTCGCACAATTCCCGCGTTATGCGACAACTACGAACAAGCACGACGAGTTACGGCCTCAATCCGACCGCGGGGAGATCCACTCGAACCGGTGAGAAGATCAACGACCGTCGGCGATCGGGGCGTTGGAGCTACTTCTCGACCTCGGTGGCGAGTTTGTCGAGCACCTCGTCGTAGATCCGGCCGAGACCCTTGGGCGCGAAGGTCCGCTCGAAGAAGCCGCCGATGCCACTGGCGCCGTTCCAGGTACTCGTGACGACGACCCGGGACTTGCCCTCGCCGGCCGGGGTGACCCGCCAGGTGGTGACCATCGTGGAGTTGCGGTCCTTCTCGACGAGTTCACCGTTGGTGGGCTCGCTGACCTCCAGGAGGCAGTCGCGGACGCGCTTGCTGGTGGCCTGGAGCTTCCAGTGGACGAGGGTGCCCTCGCCGTCGCCGCCCTCGCGCACCTCGTACTCGCTGAAGTGATCGGAGAGCAGTTTCGCGCGCGTGCCGGTGTAGTCGGCGAGAGCGTCGAACACCTTCTCCGCGTCCGCCGCGACGACCCGCTCAGTAGTGGCTTCGACCTGCGCCATTGCTTCCTCCAGGACCTGATTTCTCGGGGGTTGGAGCAAGCCAACCACCCCGCTGCCCGGCCACCCAAATCGGGGGCCTCGAAGTGATCGGAACACGCCGGAAAGGCAAGGTCGCACGATCAAGGGAACAAGTGTTCTATTATGTGGCGCAGCGATACCGAGGAGGCGTCATGCGCTGGGAGAACCTCACAGCGGAGTCCACCGTCGGCCCGGCCGACGCCGCGCTGTTCGGCGCGGACGCGGTCACCACCCGCACTTTCGACACGCCGGAGTTCCGTGGAATCACCTTCCACGAGATCCGGGCCAAATCGATCATCAACCGCGTGCCGGGGGCCTCCCGGATGCCCTTCGAGTGGACGGTGAACCCCTATCGGGGCTGCACGCACGCGTGTGTGTACTGCTTCGCCCGTAAGACGCACAGCTATCTGGACCTCGACACGGGGCTCGGCTTCGACTCGCAGATCGTGGTCAAGGTGAACGCGCCGGACCTGCTGCGCCGCCAGCTCGGCTCACGCCGCTGGCTCGGCGAGCACATAGCGATGGGCACCAACGTCGACTGCTACCAGCGCGCGGAGGGCCGCTACGGGCTGATGCCGGGCATCCTCTCCGCCCTGCGCGACCACGCGAACCCGTTCTCGATCCTGACCAAGGGCACGCTGATCCTGCGCGACCTCGACCTGTTGGTGCAGGCCTCGCAGGTCACCGACGTAGGCGTCTCGGTCTCCGTCGGCTTCACCGACCCCGAGCTGTGGCGCACCGTCGAGCCGGGCACACCGGCGCCCGAGCGCCGACTGGACGTCGTTCGCACCCTGAGCGAGCACGGTATCGGCTGCGGTGTCCTGATGGCCCCGGTGCTCCCGTTCCTGAGCGACCACCCGGCCCAACTGCGCGCCACGGTAAGGGCGATAGCCGCCTCCGGGGCCACGTCCGTCACCCCGCTGGTGCTGCATCTGCGCCCCGGCGCGCGCGAGTGGTTCATGGCCTGGCTCGGGCAGCACCACCCGCATCTGGTCCGGCGTTACGAGCGGCTGTACGCGGACGGCGCCTACGCCCCGAAGTGGTACCAGCGCCGGATCACCCGTCAGGTCCACGAACTGGCCCAGGAGTACGGCATCGGCCCCGAGCGCGCGGAGATGCCACGCCGCGTCCGGGAGCCGGAGCCGGCGCAGCCCGCGATGCCCGAACCGACCCAACTCACATTGATCTGAGAGCGTTCGAGCGCATCATTCGACCCAATCGGGTCATGTGTCGCCAGAACGAGTGGTTCCGGGCGCCCTTTCCGGGACGATGCGGCCCAGGTCGTGACCTTCGCGACCCGAAGCCCCTCCGCCCTGGGAGACTCATGAGGAAACGCGCAACCGTACTGTGTGGCGCCGCCGTCGTGCTGGCCGGAACCTTCACGGCCGTCCCCGCCGACGCGAGCGCGCCGCGCGTCGCGGAAACCGCCCAAGCCGCGGCACTCACCTGGAAGAAGTGCGGCACCACCGCCTACCCGAGACTCCAGTGCTCGTCCGTCGAGGTGCCACTCGACTACGCGAACCCCAGCGGGCGGCGGATCACGCTCGCGCTGTCCCGCGTCCCGCACACCGCGAAGAAGTACCAGGGCCCGCTGCTGGTCAACCCCGGCGGTCCCGGCGGCAGCGGCCTGTCGCTCGCCGGGCACGTGACGTCCGCGCTGCCCAAGGCGGTGGCGTCCCAGTACGACGTCATCGGCTTCGACCCGCGCGGAGTGGGCGCGAGCAAGCCCGCGCTGGACTGCTCGCCGGGCCACTTCGATCCGGCGCGCCCGGACTCCGTGCCGAGCACCTTCGCCCTGGAAAAGGCCAACCTCGACCGCGCCAGGTCCTTCGCCGACGCGTGCGGCACGAAGTACGCGAGCGTGCTGCCGTACATCAACACCGTCAGCGCCGTGCAGGACATGGACTCGATCCGCAAGGCGCTCGGCGCGGAGCGGCTCAACTACTTCGGCTACTCCTACGGCACCTACCTCGGCGCGGTGTACGCCAAGCTCTTCCCGGACCGCGTCCGCCGCCTGGTCCTGGACTCGATCGTCGACCCGACCGGCGTCTGGTACGACGACAACATCGCGCAGGACTACGCCTTCAACGACCGTCACCGGGCCTTCCTGGCCTGGGTCGCGAAGTACGACGCGACGTACAAGCTCGGCACCGACCCGGAGACGGTCGAGGCCATGTGGTACGCGATGCGCGCGGCCCTCGCCGCGAAGCCGGCCGGGGGCAAGGTGGGCGCCTCGGAGCTGGAGGACACCTTCATGCCCGGCGGCTACTACAACGGCTACTGGCCCTACCTCGCGGGGGCGTTCGCGGCCTACGTGAACGACAAGGACGCCGACCCCCTGGTCGAGGCGTACGAGAACTTCGCCGCGGTCGACGCCTCCGGCGACAACAGCTACAGCATCTATACGTCGGTGCAGTGCCGTGACACCTCATGGCCGCGCGACTGGGACCAGTGGCGCGACGACAACTGGGCGGTGTACGAAAAGGCACCGTTCATGACCTGGAACAACGCCTGGTACAACGCGCCGTGCGCGTTCTGGCCGACGGAGTCCCAGGAACCGGTGGACATCACCAACACCGAGCTGCCTCCGGCCCTGCTGTTCCAGGCCACGAACGACGCCGCCACCCCGTACGAGGGCGGCGTGACAGTCCACCGCCTCCTGCACGACTCCAGCCTGGTGGTCGAACAGGGCGGCGGAAACCACGGCATCACCCTGAGCGGAAACACCTGCCTGGACAAACACCTGGCGAAGTACCTGACCGACGGCACGGTCCCACGCAATAGCGCCGGCGGCGAGGTGGACGCGGCGTGCGACGCCCTGCCCGCCCCGAAGCCCCTGAGCAAGAAGTCAACACCGTCCACATCCCGCGGCTCGACCCTGCACGGCCTGCTCGGCTTCCACAGCTGAGCCCGGCCTGATAACCCGTCGGGGGTGGGGTTCGCGCCACCCCCGACAAGACCGCGCACCGAGGCCTCATCCCGCAGTCGTTCCTCGACACGACGCCGCGCTCGCTTCGAGCAGGGTGACGGCAGCAGCATGACGGGCTGGTGAACGCCGGTGTTGTGCAGCGCCCCGTAAGGGGCGCGGGGAACTGCGCGACCAGCCCCCACCGGACCCGCGGCAAGCGAACCGCCTATCCAGCAGCGCGCTCGTTACCGTTGCTTCGCGATGTCCGCAAGCGCGCGTACCGCCGCCTCCGCAAGTGCCGGGTGGGCGAGCGCCTCGTTCAGTACGGGGCTGGCCCGGTTGTCGCCCAGGGCTCCGAGGCCCTCCACGCAGGCGAGGGCGACCCGGCGGTACGGGTCGTGCGGGCGTAGGCGGCGCTCCAGGGTGGTGATCAGGGCCGGTACCGACTCGGGGGCGCGCAACTCCGTCAGGAGGCGGATCGGGTGCAGGGCGTAGGCGACGCGGAGTTCGTTGGTGGCGAGGGCGGCGGCCGCTCGGGCGGTGCGGGGGTCGCCGAGACGGGCCAGGGCGTACGCCGCTGAAGCGCAGCGTTGCGGTTCGCGGTGGTTGAGGAAGAGGACGAGGGCCTCGAAGGCACGGGGGTCGCCTGCCAGCCCCAGCCGGAACGCGGCCAACTCCCTGGCCCACAGCGGCTGTCCGGGCGCGGTGAGCACACCCGCCAGTTCGTCGTGGTCCCCGGTCGCCGCCAGCCGCTCGTAGGCCGCGGAGGCCGCCGACTCCTGCCGTAAGCGCTCCGTGACTGATCGCAACTCTTCGTCCATGAAGGCGAGAGTAGACGCGCCGCCCGCAACCCGGGACGTACATCACAAACTCGGGGACTAGCGCGCTCGTTACCCGCGGGTTAAGCTCAGACGAGCGAGTTACCCACTCGCTCTCCTCCTCGCGGTGGCCTGGTGACGCAGCCACTGCGAGTGCAGTCGGTTCGGTACCTCGCGTACCGCAGTACGGCACGGCTTGGGACAGAGCCGGTCGGACCTCACCGTTCTCCGGGCGTGTGCACGCCCGCGACTACGACACCGGGCGTGTGCGCTCGCAGCCCGAAACCACCCGCACTCCTTTCAACTCGCCGCATCCGGTGCGCCATTCACGGGGGCTTCCCCTCGGCGCACCGGGCGCGTTCCCAGTCGTCACCACCCTCATTCCTGGAGTCCCGCGATGGCCACTCCCCTGTCCGACACCCCTCTGTCCCCGCTCAAGACCATTGCCGTCGTCGGCCTCGGCACGATGGGCACCGGCATCGCCGAGGTCCTCGCCAAGGCCGGCCGCGAGGTCGTCGGCATCGACATCAGCGAGGCCGCGACCGCCAAGGCCGTCGCCGCCCTGGAGTCCTCGACCGCCCGTGCCGTGCAGCGCGGGCGCCTCACCGAGCAGGAGCGCGCGGACGTCCTCGCCCGGGTCCGCACCTCCACCGACCTCCGGGCCGCGGCCGACGCCGACCTCGTCATCGAGGTGGCCCCGGAGTCGTACGAGATCAAGCACCAGATCTTCCGCGAGCTCGACGGGATCGTGCGCCCCGAGACGATCCTCGCGACCGGCACCAACGCCCTGTCCGTGACGCGCCTGGCCGCCGACTCGGCGCGCCCCGAGCGGGTGCTGGGCCTGCACTTCTTCAACCCGGCACCGGCGATGCGGCTGGTCGAGGTCGTCTCGTCCGTGCTGACCGCGCCCACGGCCGTCACCGCGGTCACCAACCTCGCCCTGGACCTCGGCAAGGAGCCCGTCGCGGTCGGCGACCGCCCCGGATTCGTCGCGGACGGCCTGCTGTTCGGCTACCTCAACCAGGCCGCCGCGATGTACGAGGCCAGGTACGCCTCCCGCGAGGACATCGACGCGGCGATGCGGCTCGGCTGCGGACTGCCCATGGGCCCCCTCGCCCTGTTGGACCTGATCGGCGTCGACACGGCCCGTACGGTCCTGGAGGCCATGTACTCCGAGTCCCACGACCGGCTGCACGCCCCCGCGCCCATCCTCAAGCAGCTCAGCCAGGCGGGCCTGACCGGCCGCAAGTCGGGGCGCGGCTTCTACACCTACGAGGCGCCCGGCAGCGCGACGGTCGTGCCGGACGCGCTGACCCCGTCGGCCGGCGCTCTGGAGACCCCTGGCCGCCCCGTGCGCTCCGTCGGTGTCGCGGGCTCCGGCACCATGGCGTCCGGCATCGCGGAGGTCTTCGCCAAGGCCGGGTACGAGGTCGTCCTCGCCGCCCGCAGCGAGGAGAAGGCGCAGACCGCCAAGGCCCGCATCGGCAAGTCGCTCTCACGCTCCGTCGACAAGGGGCGCCTGACCGCCGAGGCCGCCGCGCAGACCCTCGACCGCATCACCGCGGCCGGCTCCTACGACGCCTTCGCCGACGTCGATCTGGCCGTGGAGGCCGTCGCCGAGGACCTGGAGGTCAAGCAGCAGCTGTTCGCGACGCTGGACAAGGTCTGCAAGCCGGGCGCGGTCCTGGCGACCACCACCTCGTCGCTGCCCGTCGTCGCCTGTGCCCGTGCCACCTCGCGTCCGCAGGACGTGATCGGGATGCACTTCTTCAACCCGGCACCGGCGATGAAGCTGGTCGAGGTCGTCCGTACGGTGTTGACGACCGACGACGTCCACTCAACGGTTCGCGAGGTCTGCGTCAAGATCAAGAAGCATGCCGTTGACTGTGGCGATCGAGCTGGATTCATCGTCAACGCATTGCTTTTCCCGTACCTCAACAACGCGATCAAGATGGTGCAGGAACACTATGCATCTCTTGACGACATTGACGCGGCGATGAAGCTGGGCGGCGGCTACCCGATGGGCCCCTTCGAGCTGCTGGACGTCGTCGGGCTCGACGTCTCGCTGGCCATCGAGAAGGTCCTGCACCGCGAGTTCCGGGACCCCGGCCTCGCCCCGGCCCCGCTCCTGGAGCACCTGGTGGCCGCGGGCTGCCTCGGCCGCAAGACGGGTCGCGGCTTCCGCGAATATGCCCGGCGCTGATCGTCCCGGCGACTGGTTCAGAGCCGGCGAGGACTGGGGCGGGCTGCTGGACCCCGGCAGCTCTCCCCCGCTCTCCCGGCCCAGCTCTCCCCCGCCCTCCCAGCCCTGCGTTCCCCCGCCCGTCGAGGGCGGGGGAAGCCCCCGACATGCGCACCAAGCTGCGCACATGCAGTACGTTCGGGTCATGTCCCAGCCCGCCAAGTCCTCACGTACACCTGCCACGCCCGACGCGCCGGAGAGTGCCGCCGGAAGTCGCGCGGCCGCCCAGCGGCTCAAGATGCGCCGCGAGCTGGCGGCCGCGGCGATGGAGCTGTTCGCGACCAAGGGCTACGAGGCGACCACCGTCGACGAGATCGCGGCCCAGGCCGGGGTGGCCCGCCGTACGTTCTTCCGCCACTTCCGTTCCAAGGAAGAGGCGATCTTCCCCGACCACGACGACACGTTGATCCGTGCCGAGGCGGTACTCAACGCCGCTCCGGCGCACGAGCACCCGCTCGACACGGTGTGCCGTGGCATCAAGGAAGTCATGAAGATGTACGCGGCCCGGCCGGAGATCTCGGTCGCCCGCTACAAGCTCACGCGCGAGGTGCCCACCCTGCGCGAGGCGGAGATCGCGTCGGTCGCCCGCTACGAGCGGCTCTTCACGCGCTATCTCCTGGGTCACTTCGACGAGCACGCGCACGACGACGACGCCAACGACGACCCGCTGCTGGCCGAGGTCGCCGCGTCCGCCGTGGTGACCGCCCACAACCACGTGCTGCGGCGCTGGCTGCGGGCGGGCGGACAGGGCGACGTCGAGACCCAGCTGGACCATGCCTTCGCGATCGTGCGGAAGACGTTCGGTACGGGCATCGGCGCGGGACGGGAGACCGCACCGCGCCCCACGGCCCCGGCCTCCGTCTCCACGCAGGGTGAGGTCCTGGTCACCGTGGCCCGCACGGACGCCCCGCTGGACGAGGTCATGCGCACCATCGAGCAGGCGCTCAAAGAACGCTGAACGCTGAGATCGCTTCACCCATGTGATGACGGCCACCCCACGGGGTGGCCGTTTTGGCATGTCAGAGCCCCTTTTCGCGCAGATCTCAGAGCCCGTTCGATCGATCATCGCTCATTTGTTACGTAAAGATTTCATCTGAGGGAACGTTCTGGCACTCAGTGCCTTGCGAGGTGACACGCGGTGTCATACCTTGAAGGAGTCCGGGCGGCCGGCGTGCAGAGACCTTTCGTACGCCGGCTGTCCCCGCAGCCACCACTGGCCGCGCGCCCGGACGCCTGCGTCACAGGCAACCTCCCGCGCCACAAAGCGCTGCCGAACAGCACCGCCCGCCGAACCGACGGCAACCCTCACCCACCCTCAGCAGCACCGACGTAACCGTCAGCGCCCCTCCCTCAGGGCGCTCACCGCCGGAGGCAACACCGTGACCGTGAAGGACATCCTCGACGCGATCCAGTCGCCGGACTCGACTCCGGCCGACTTCGCCGCCCTGCCGCTCCCCGAGTCGTACCGCGCGATCACCGTGCACAAGGACGAGACCGAGCTGTTCGCGGGTCTCGAGACCCGCGACAAGGACCCGCGCAAGTCGCTCCACCTCGACGATGTCGCCCTGCCCGAACTGGGCCCGGGCGAGGCCCTGGTGGCCGTGATGGCCTCCTCGGTCAACTACAACTCCGTGTGGACGTCGATCTTCGAGCCGATGGCGACCTTCGGCTTCCTGGAGCGGTACGGCAAGCTCTCCGAGCTCACCAAGCGCCACGACCTGCCGTACCACATCATCGGCTCCGACCTCGCGGGCGTCGTCCTGCGCACCGGCCCCGGCGTCAACGCCTGGAAGCCCGGAGACGAGGTCGTCGCGCACTGCCTGAGCGTGGAGCTGGAGTCGAGCGACGGCCACAACGACACCATGCTCGACCCCGAGCAGCGCATCTGGGGCTTCGAGACCAACTTCGGCGGTCTCGCGGAGATCGCGCTCGTCAAGTCCAACCAGCTGATGCCCAAGCCGGACCACCTGAGCTGGGAGGAGGCCGCCGCACCGGGACTGGTCAACTCCACCGCGTACCGGCAGCTGGTCTCCCGCAACGGCGCCGGCATGAAGCAGGGCGACAACGTCCTCATCTGGGGCGCGAGCGGTGGACTCGGCTCCTACGCCACGCAGTTCGCGCTCGCGGGCGGCGCCAACCCGATCTGTGTCGTGTCCTCACCGCAGAAGGCCGACATCTGCCGGGCCATGGGCGCCGAGGCGATCATCGACCGCAACGCCGAGGGCTACAAGTTCTGGAAGGACGAGCACAACCAGGACCCGAAGGAGTGGAAGCGCTTCGGCAAGCGCATCCGTGAGCTGACCGGCGGCGAGGACGTCGACATCGTCTTCGAGCACCCAGGCCGCGAGACCTTCGGCGCCTCCGTCTACGTCACGCGCAAGGGCGGCACGATCGTCACGTGCGCCTCGACCTCCGGCTACAACCACGAGTACGACAACCGCTACCTGTGGATGTCCCTGAAGAAGATCGTCGGCTCGCACTTCGCCAACTACCGCGAGGCCTGGGAGGCCAACCGGCTCGTCGCCAAGGGCAAGATCCACCCGACGCTCTCCCGGGTGTACTCCCTGGAGGAGACCGGACAGGCCGCCTACGACGTGCACCGCAACCTCCACCAGGGCAAGGTCGGCGTCCTGTGCCTGGCCCCCGAGGAGGGCCTCGGCGTGCGCGACGAGGAACTGCGCGCCAAGCACATCGACGCCATCAACCGCTTCCGGAACATCTGAGGGCCGAGGTCCCGTACATGACTGAGCGTCAGACAGAGCCTGCGGCTGAGGGCGCGCCGGTGTCGAAAGAGACGAAGACAAGGGAGCGCAGCGACCGCGGGCTGAGGAACGTCGACACCGGCACAGAGCGCCCTCAGCCGCAGGCGCAAAAGGAAAGGGACCGGCCGTGGCTCATGCGCACGTACGCCGGTCACTCCACGGCCGAGGCGTCCAACGAGCTGTACCGGCGCAACCTCGCCAAGGGCCAGACGGGCCTGTCGGTGGCGTTCGACCTGCCGACGCAGACCGGCTACGACCCCGACCACATCCTCGCCCGCGGCGAGGTCGGCCGGGTCGGGGTCCCCGTCTCGCACCTCGGTGACATGCGCCGGCTGTTCCAGGACATCCCCCTGGAACAGATGAACACCTCGATGACCATCAACGCCACCGCCATGTGGCTGCTGGCGCTCTATCAGGTCGTCGCCGAGGAGCAGGGCGCCGACATCACCCAGCTCCAGGGGACGACCCAGAACGACATCGTCAAGGAGTACCTGTCGCGGGGCACGCACGTGTTCCCGCCGGGTCCCTCGCTCCGGCTGACGACGGACATGATCGCGTACACGGTCTCCCACATCCCCAAGTGGAACCCGATCAACATCTGCAGCTACCACCTCCAGGAGGCCGGCGCCACGCCGGTCCAGGAGATCGCGTACGCGATGTCGACGGCCATCGCCGTGCTGGACGCCGTCCGTGACTCGGGGCAGGTGCCCGCGGAGCGCATGGGCGATGTGGTCGCCCGTATCTCCTTCTTCGTGAACGCGGGCGTCCGCTTCGTCGAGGAGATGTGCAAGATGCGGGCCTTCGGGCGGATCTGGGACAAGGTCACGCGCGAGCGGTACGGCATCGAGAACCCCAAGCAGCGCCGCTTCCGCTACGGCGTCCAGGTCAACTCGCTCGGTCTGACCGAGGCTCAGCCGGAGAACAACGTCCAGCGGATCGTCCTTGAGATGCTGGCCGTGACCCTCTCCAAGGACGCACGCGCGCGTGCCGTCCAGCTCCCCGCCTGGAACGAGGCGCTGGGTCTGCCCCGGCCCTGGGACCAGCAGTGGTCGCTGCGGATGCAGCAGGTGCTCGCCTACGAGAGCGACCTGCTGGAGTACGCGGACATCTTCGAGGGCTCGCACGTCGTCGAAGCGAAGGTCGCCGCGCTCGTCGAGGACTCCCTCGCGGAGATCGACCGCATCCAGGAGATGGGCGGCGCGATGGCCGCCGTCGAGTCGGGTTACCTCAAGTCGCAGCTCGTCTCGTCCCACGCCGAGCGCCGCGCTCGTATCGAGTCCGGTCAGGAGAAGATCGTCGGCGTCAACATCTTCGAGACGACCGAGCCCAACCCGCTGACCGCCGACCTGGACACCGCGATCCAGACGGTCGACCCCGCCGTCGAGGCCCGGGTCGTGTCGGCGCTGACCCACTGGCGCGACACGCGCTACCAGCCGCCCTTCAACCACCCCCGCCCGTGCAAGGCGCTGGAGAGGCTGAAGGAGGCCGCCAAGGGCACGGACAACCTCATGGAGGCCACCCTGGAGTGCGCCCGCGCCGGGGTCACGACCGGCGAGTGGTCGGGGGCGCTGCGCGAGGTGTTCGGCGAGTTCCGCGCGCCGACCGGGGTGTCGTCCGCGCCGGTGGCCGTCCCCGCCGAGGAGGGCACGGCCATGGCCGCCGTGCGGCGCAAGGTGGAGACCACCGCGAGCGACATGGGCGTCGGCAAGCTCCGCTTCCTGGTGGGCAAGCCGGGCCTGGACGGGCACTCCAACGGCGCCGAGCAGATCGCCGTACGCGCGCGTGACGCCGGCTTCGAGGTCGTCTACCAGGGCATCCGGCTCACCCCGGAGCAGATCGTGGACGCGGCCGTCGCCGAGGACGTGCACGCGGTCGGGTTGTCGATCCTGTCCGGCTCGCACGCCCAGCTGGTGCCGGACGTGCTGGAGCGACTGCGTGTGGCCGGTGCCACAGACATACCTGTCATCGCCGGTGGGATCATCCCCAATGGAGATGCCGAGCAGCTCAGGGCCGCCGGAGTGGCCGCGGTCTTCACCCCGAAGGACTTCGACATCACCGGAATCATCGGCCGCATCGTCGACGAGATCCGGAAAGCGAACAAGCTCGACCCCCTGGAGGTCCCCGCATGACCACGCCCGCCCCCGTGAACCGGCTTCGTCCGCGACGCTCCTGTCTCGCGGTCCCGGGAAGCAACCCCCGTTTCCTGGAGAAGGCGCAGGGCCTCCCGGCCGACCAGGTCTTCCTGGACCTGGAGGACGCGTGCGCGCCGCTCGCCAAGCCCGAGGCGCGGCACACCATCGTCAAGTTCCTCAACGAGGGTGACTGGACGGGCAAGACGCGGGTCGTGCGCGTCAACGACTGGACGACGGAGTGGACGTACCGCGATGTCGTCACGGTCGTCGAGGGTGCGGGCCAGAACCTCGACTGCATCATGCTGCCGAAGGTGCAGACCGCTCAGCAGGTCGTCGCCCTCGACCTCCTGCTGACGCAGATCGAGAAGACGATGGGCTTCGAGGTCGGCAAGATCGGCATCGAGGCGCAGATCGAGAACGCCCAGGGTCTGAACAACGTCAACGAGATCGCGACGGCCTCCCAGCGCGTCGAGACGATCATCTTCGGCCCGGCCGACTTCATGGCGTCGATCAACATGAAGTCGCTGGTCGTGGGCGAGCAGCCGCCCGGTTACCCGGCGGACGCCTACCACTACATCCTGATGAAGATCCTGATGGCCGCCCGCGCCAACAACCTCCAGGCGATCGACGGCCCCTACCTCCAGATCCGCAACGTGGACGGCTACCGCGAGGTCGCCCAGCGCGCCGCGGCCCTCGGTTTCGACGGCAAGTGGGTGCTGCACCCGGGCCAGGTCGAGGCGGCCAACGAGATCTTCTCGCCCTCGCAGGAGGACTTCGACCACGCCGAGCTGATCCTGGACGCGTACGACTACTGCACGTCCGAGGCGGGTGGCAAGAAGGGCTCCGCGATGCTCGGCGACGAGATGATCGACGAGGCCAGCCGCAAGATGGCGCTGGTCATCTCCGGCAAGGGGCGTGCGGCCGGCATGCAGCGCACCAGCAAGTTCGAGATTCCGGAGGCGTGACCATGCAGTTCGGGCGCACCTACGAGGAGTTCGAGGTCGGGGCGGTCTACAAGCACTGGCCCGGAAAGACGGTCACCGAGTACGACGACCACCTCTTCTGCCTCCTCACCATGAACCACCACCCGCTCCACATGGACGTCAACTACGCGGAGAACACGACGGACTTCGGCAAGAACGTCGTGGTCGGGAACTACATCTACTCGCTCCTGCTGGGCATGTCCGTGCCGGACGTGTCGGGCAAGGCGATCGCCAACCTGGAGATCGAGTCGCTGAAGCACGTGGCGCCGACCTTCCACGGCGACACGATCTACGGCGAGACGACGGTCCTCGACAAGACACCGTCGAAGTCGAAGACCGACCGCGGGATCGTCTACGTGGAGACCAAGGGCTACAAGCAGGACGGCACGCTGGTCTGTGTGTTCCGCCGCAAGGTCATGGTGCCGACCGAGGCGTACATCAAGGAGCGCGGCGGCGAGCAGCCGGGCCGCCCCCAGCTCAAGGAACAGGGGAAGTAGTCATGGCGCGACTCGCCCAGACCGCCGGTCTGACCGACGTCCAGCAGGAGATCCTGTCCACCGTCCGCGACTTCGTGGACAAGGAGATCATCCCGGTCGCGACCGAGCTGGAGCACCGCGACGAGTACCCGCAGCAAATCGTCGACGGGCTCAAGGAGTTGGGCCTGTTCGGCCTGATGATCCCGGAGGAGTACGGGGGTCTGGGCGAGTCGCTCCTCACCTACGCGCTCTGCGTCGAGGAGATCGCGCGCGGCTGGATGTCGGTGTCCGGCATCATCAACACGCACTTCATCGTGGCGTACATGCTCAAGCAGCACGGCACGCAGGAGCAGAAGGACCACTTCCTGCCGCGCATGGCGCTGGGAGACATCCGCGGCGCGTTCTCCATGTCGGAGCCGGCGCTCGGCTCGGACGTGTCGGCGATCACGTCGAAGGCGGTGAAGGACGGCGACGAGTACGTCCTGAACGGCCAGAAGATGTGGCTGACGAACGGCGGTACGTCGTCGCTCGTCGCCGTACTCGTGCGAAGTGACGAAGGACACCCGGAGGGCACCGCCCCCCACAAGTCGATGACGACCTTCCTGGTCGAGAAGGAGCCCGGCTTCGGAGAGGTCCGCCCCGGCCTCACCATCCCCGGGAAGATCGACAAGATGGGCTACAAGGGCGTCGACACGACCGAACTCATCATGGACGGACTGCGCGTTCCGGCCAATCGGGTCCTGGGCGGCAGCACCGGCCGAGGTTTTTACCAAATGATGGACGGAGTGGAGGTCGGGCGCGTCAACGTGGCGGCGCGTGGCTGCGGCGTCGCTCAGCGTGCTTTCGAACTGGGCGTCTCGTACGCGCAGCAGCGTCACACTTTCGGGAAGCAGATCGCCCAGCACCAGGCCATTCAGTTCAAGCTGGCGGAGATGGCTACCAAGGTCGAGGCCGCCCATGCGATGATGGTGAACGCGGCACGCAAAAAGGACTCCGGCGAACGAAACGACCTCGAAGCAGGGATGGCGAAGTACCTCGCCTCCGAGTACTGCAAGGAAGTCGTCGAGGACGCTTTCCGGATCCACGGCGGCTACGGCTTCTCCAAGGAGTACGAGATCGAGCGCCTCTACCGTGAGGCCCCGATGCTGCTGATCGGTGAAGGTACCGCCGAGATCCAGAAAATGATCATCGGTCGCAGGCTGCTCGAAGAGTATCGGCTGCAGGGCTAGATGTCCGGGTTCGGGGTGCTTTCTTCGAGAAGAAGATCACACCCCGTCAACACCCCTCGGCCGTCGACTCGGCTTCCTGGCTTGCCCAGTTGTAGTCCGCGACCGGTACGATCCCGGGAAAGCCGCCGTCCCCCGTTACAGCGCGGCATCATCCGCTACGAAGGTCATCCATGCCCCACAGCCAAACCTCTGCACCTCGCGACAGCCTGGCAGGCGTACGCCTCGCGCGCGGAGCATCGCCGTGGCTTCTCCCGACCGTCGCCACCGCAGCCCTCAGCCTGGTACGCGCGCGCAAGTCCGGCGCCGCCAAGGCCGTGGCCGTACCCGCCACCGCGCTCGCGGCGGGCATGCTGTGGTTCTTCCGCGACCCCGAGCGCGAGATCGCCCAGGGCCGGGTCATCTCGCCCGCCGACGGTGTGGTGCAGAGCATCATGCCGTGGAAGGACGGCCGTACCCGCGTCGCGATCTTCATGAGCCCGCTCAATGTCCACGTCAACCGGGCGCCCCTCTCCGGCATGGTGACGTCGGTCGAGCACATCGCGGGTGGGTTCGTTCCGGCGTTCAATAAGGAGAGCGAGAACAACGAGCGCGTAGTCTGGCATTTCGACACCGAACTCGGTGACATCGAGATGATCCAGATCGCCGGCGCGGTCGCTCGCCGCATCGTCCCCTACGTGCCGCAGGGCACGAAGGTCGAGCAGGGTGACCGCATCGGGCTGATCCGCTTCGGCTCGCGCGTCGACATCTACCTGCCCGAGGGCGTGGAGGTCGCGGTCGAGGTCGGTCAGAAGACCGTGGCTGGGGTGACTCGCATTGACCGTGATTGATCCGGAGACCCAGGCGGGCTGGGTGCCCGAGGCCGACGAGGTGGACGACGAGGAGGAGATGCCCCTCTCTCTCCGCCTCTCAATAGCGGACACCCTCACCCTCGGCAACGCGACGTGCGGCTTCATGGCGGTGTACTTCACCACCACCGGCATCCTCATCCCGCACCTCACCGACAGCCAGGAATCCGGCATGGCCCGCAACAGCGCGGCCACCGCGGTCATCCTGATGCTGTGCGCGGCGGTCTTCGACCTGTTCGACGGCCTGGTCGCGCGCAAGCTGCGCTCGTCGCCCATGGGCGCGGAGCTGGACAACCTCTCCGACCTGATCAGCTTCGGCCTCGCGCCGGCGTACTTCGTCCTCGTCTACGGCATGGTCGCCGACGACGCGTACCAGCGGGTGGCCGCGGTCGGGGCGATCGTGGTGCTGCTGGCGGTGGTGCTGCGGCTTGCGCGGTTCTCGTGCGTGACGGTGCCGAACGGGATGTTCCAGGGCATGCCCTCGCCGTTCGGCGCACTGACGGTGGTCTCGATCGTGCTGCTTGAGCTGCCCTTCGTGGCGACGCTCCTCGCGATCCTCGGCACCGCGTGGCTGATGGTCAGCCGGGTCGAGTACCCCAAGCCGCGGGGGCGGCTCGCGGTGGCGATGCTGACCTGGATCGTCGTCTCGATGGGCCTGCTGGCGGCCTGGGCCTTCGACGCGCCCAGCGGCCAGCTCCTCCTCCAGACCGGCTGTGCGCTGCAGCTGGTCACGGGCGCGGTGATCCCCTTGTTCGCCACGGCTCGCCGGGTGAACAACTTCCGCGACAACAGGCGTGAGGCACGGGCGGCACAGCTGCCGTAGCCGTATCGGTGACAGCGAGGAGGGCCCGGACCATTTCTGGTCCGGGCCCTCCTCGTGTCGCCCTCACGTACCCGGTGTGTAGGCCTCCGCGACCGACGAGGCCGCCGCCTCCCGTACGACCTTCATGCCTCCCGTGACGGTCTTGTCCGGCTGGAGGATCACGCTCTGCCTGGACGACGGGCTCTTGGGTTCGGTGAAGTCCTGTGTGATGCCGAAGCCGACGTCGAAGGCGTCGATCGTCAGCAGGGCCTTGTCCACGCCCTCGCGGGTGAGGTCCTTGCTCGTACAGGCCTTCTTCAGGACCTCGCCGAAGACGGAGGCCGCGGTCCAGCCGGCCACCACGCCGTTGTCCAGCGCGTCGTTCGGATACTCCGCCTGGTAGTCCGCCACGAGCTGCTTCGCCTCCGGGGTGTCCGCCCCGACGGGCAGCGACGGGGAAGCCACCCAGTAGTTCTTCATCAGGGCCGGGCCCGCCTCCGTGGCGAGCAGTTGCGGGGCGAAGGCCGAGTTGTTGCCGATGATCGGGACGCCGAAGCCGCTCGCGGCCGCGACGCCGACGAGCGAGGCCGCCTGGCGCGGTCCCGCACTGATCACGATCGCCTTGACGCCCGCCTTCTTCAGCGCGGCGACCTGGGCGGTCATGTCGTTGTCCGTCGGCTTGATCTTCTGCTCGACGACCGTAAGGCCGGACTCCTTCGCCATGTGCTTCGAGCCGGTCAGGGCGCTCTCGCCGTAGTCGCCCTCGAAGTAGACGTGCCCGATCCTGTCGCCCTTCTTGATCCCCTTCTCCCGCATCAGGAAGTCGATGGCGTTGATCGTCTCGATGTCGTACGTCGCACCGATAACCCGGATGTACGGGCTGCCGAGCAGCGTGTGCGCCCACGCCTGCGGCAGCACCAGCCCCTTGTCCTGGCCGTCCACGCGCTGCTTGACCGCGGCGACGAACGGCGAGCCGATGAACTGGGTGAAGCCCAGCACCTTCGGCGCCAGCTCCGTGTATCCGGAGACGGCCTTCTGGGGGTCGTAGCCGTGGTCGCGGATGGAGAGAGCGACCTTGTAGCCGCAGACGCCGCCGTCGGCGTTCAGCTGCTCGACGTACAGCTGCTGGGCCTGGGTGACGCTCTTGCCGAGGGTCGCGTAGACGCCGGTCATGTCGGTGAGCACACCGAGCGTGATCGTCTTGCCGGAGATCCCTTCACCGGTTTTGACGCCGCCCGCTGTGCTCTTGCCGTCGCCGTCGTCCTTGGCCTTGGAGCTACAGCCGGCCAGCACGAGCAGCGCGGCGAGCGCGCCCGCGGCGGCCCTGGCCGCATACGTCGTGGTCATCGTTCCTCCCCTGGATTGCGTCCGACGCGGCGCCGGACGGCCACCCTGACCAGGCCGCCCGGCAGGAAGAGCACCACCGCCACGACGGCGGCGCCGTACAGGTACCGGGACGCCTCGCCCGGTGCGATCCCGCCCGTCCCCGGGTCGGAGACCAGAGGCAGCGCGTCGCTGTAGCGGGTCAGCAGCTGCGGCAGCAGCGAGACGAACGCCGCCCCGAGCACCGCTCCGGCGACCGAGCCGAGCCCGCCGATGACGATCATGGCGAGGTACTCCAGCGAGAGGGCGATGCCGAAGTAGTCGGGCACGGTCCGCTGGAAGACGAGCGCGAGCAGCACCCCGGCGAGGCCCGCGTACATCGAGGACAGGACGAAGACGGCGGCGCGGTAGCGGGCGACGGGCACGCCGATCACCCCGGCCGCGATGCGGTGGTCGCGGATCGCGTTCATGGCCCGCCCCGGACGGCCGCGCAGCACGCCGCGGGCGAACAGTGCGCAGCCGAGAAGGACGACGAGTCCGGCGTACCAGAGTTTCTCGGCGGACCCGAACGGCACGTCGGCGACGAGGAGTTCGCGGTCGTCGAAGGTGAGGCCGAAGAGGTTCAGGGCCGGTACGTCCCGGCCGTTGAAGCCGCCGGTGAGGTCGCGGGCGTTGAACAGTACGTGCTGGCCGATGAAGATCAGCGCGAGAGTCGCGATACCGAGGTAGGCGCCGCGCAGGCGGCCCGCGATGGGGCTGAACAGGCCGCCCGCGACTCCGGCGACCAGCGTGGCGAGCACGGCGGCGAACCAGGTCGGCAGGCCGATTCCGGTCAGGCCGTCGCGTCCGTCCCCGGCGAAGGCGCAGTAGCCGTAGGCGCCGACGGCGAGGAAGAAGGCGTGGCCCATGGAGAGCTGGCCGGTGGCGCCGGTGAGGAGGTTGATGCCGATGGCGCCGATCGCGGCGGCCATGGCGAACAGGCCCGCCTGGAGCCAGAAGCGGTCCAGGTAGAAGGGCAGCGCGAGGAGCAGGACGGTGCCGCCGCCCCAGACGTACGTACGGGTGCGGGTGAGCCACAGCGGCCGGGTGCCGCCCGCGAGAGCCTCAGACACGGGCGAGCTCCTTCGTGCCGAACAGGCCGGCGGGCCGGATGAGGAGGATCGCGACCATGACCAGATAGGGCGCCAGATCGCCCAATCCCCGGCCCAGGAAGGTCAGTTCGCTCTGGTAGCCGGTGGCAAGGGACTCGGTCACACCGACGAGAAGGCCGCCCACCAGGGCTCCCGTCGTCGAGTCGAGACCGCCGAGGATCGCCGCCGGGAACGCCTTGAGGGCGGCGAGGGAGGTGGCCCGCTCCAGGCCCGGGGTCGGGAAGACGGTGAGGAACAGGGCGGCCACGGCCGCGAGTCCCCCGGCGACGGCCCAGGCCCCCAGCGAGACCCGGCCGAGCCGGACGCCCATGAGGGCGGCGGTCTCCGGGCTCTCGGCGGCCGCGCGCATCGCCACGCCCCAGGTGGTGTAGCGGAAGGCGAGCAGGAACGCCGTGATGAGCAGCGCGGCGGCGACGAAGGCGGCGATCCGGGTGTGGGCGATCGAGACCTGCCCGACGGAGAGAACGGCGTCGCCCCACGGGTCGCCCATCGTCAGGACGTCCGTGCCGATGCGCCGGGTCAGTTCGGTGGTGAGCAGGATGTCGACGCCGATGGTCACGATGGCCAGCACGCTCTGGTCGCTGCCCCGGTAGCGACGCATCACCAGGAACTCGACGGCCGCTCCGACCAGTGCGGCGCCCGCGATGCCGGCCAGCAGCGCGGGCCAGAACCCGATGTCGTCGTGGAGGGTGGCGGTGACGTATCCGCCGGCCAGCAGGAGTGAGGCGTGCGCGAAGTTGACGACCTCCGTGGCCCGGAAGATCACGACGAATCCGAGGGCGATGAGGGCGTAGACGGAGCCGAGCGAGACCCCGTTGAGGAGGAATTCGGCGAAGGCGCTCACGACGCGGCCTCCTCGCCGAGGTAGGCACGGACCACTGCCGGGTCGTTCTGTACGTCGGCCGGAGCTCCGTCCGCGATCAGCCTGCCGAAGTCGAGGACGGTCACCGTGTCCGCGAGCCTCATCACCACTCCCATGTCGTGCTCCACCAGGACGATGGAGATGCCGAGGCTGTCGCGGACACCGGCGATCACGCCCGCGACTCCGCGCCGCTCGTCGGCCGTCATGCCGGCCACCGGTTCGTCGAGCAGCAGCAGCCGGGGTTCCATGCACAGCGCGCGGGCGAGTTCCGCGAGCTTCTGCTGCCCGTAGGGCAGGGAGCCCGCGGGCCGCTCCAGGTGGTCCTCAAGGCCGACGAACGCGGCGATCTCCCGGACGCGTTCACGGTGCCGGCGCTCCTCGCGCGCCGCCGACGGCAGCCGCAGCCCGGCAGCGACGAAGCCGGTCCTGGTCAGCCGGTGCCGGCCAAGGAGCAGGCTGTCCTCGACGGTGGCGTGCGGCGGCAGGGCGAGGTTCTGGAAGATGCGGGCGACGCCCAGGGCTGCGATGCGGTGCGGGGGCATCCCGGTCAGCTCGTGGCCGCCGAAGCGGACGGTGCCCGAGGTGGCCCGGTAGACCCCGGACAGGACGTTGAAGCAGGTCGACTTGCCCGCTCCGTTCGGGCCGATCAGGGCGTGCACGGTGCCGGGGCGCACGGTGAAGGTGACGTCGTCCAGGGCGAGGAGTCCGGCGAAGCGCACGGTGAGCCGGTCGACGTGAAGAGGGGGGACGGTGTCCCTGACCTGTTCCTCCACCTTGCTCAACCCTCCCATCTGGACAGCGCCGGGTGGGACCGTGCGGCGCCCGCCGCATCGGCGGCGGCATCCTCGTCGACCACACCCAGGTAGCGGCGGCGCACCTCGTCGGAGGCGGCCAGTTCGGCGGCCGGGCCGGAGAGAGTGACCTCGCCGACCTCCAGGACGTCGGCGTGGCCGGCGAGGCGCAGGGCGAGTGCCGCGTTCTGCTCGACGAGCAGTACGGAGGTGCCCTGTTCGTTGATCTCACGGACGGTGTCGGCGATGCGCTCGGCCATCAGCGGGGCCAGGCCCAGCGACGGCTCGTCGAGAAGCAGCACTTTCGGTACGGCCATCAGCGCGCGGGCGACGGCGAGCATCTGCTGCTCACCTCCCGACAGCAGCCCGGCGCGCTGCCGGCCCCGTTCCGCGAGGACGGGGAACAGTTCATGGACGCGGCTCAGGGCGGCGGCCCGGTCCGCACGGCTGCCACCGGCCCCGAGCGCCCCGGCCCGGAGGTTGTCCGCGACGGTCATCCGGGCGAACACCCGCCGCCCTTCCGGCACTTGGGACACCCCGGCGGCCACCACCCGGTCGGGAGCGAGCCCGTCGATACGACGTCCGCCGAGCGTCACGGTGCCCTCGGTCCTCGCCCCGCCGTGGAAGGAGAGGGTGCGGCTCACCGCCCGCAGCAGCGTCGACTTGCCGGCGCCGTTGGCGCCCAGGACGGCCACCACGGCCGCCTCCGGCACCTCCAGCGACACCCGGCGCAGGGCGCGCACGGGCCCGTACCCGACCGACAGGTCCCGTACGACCAGATCGGAGCCTCCCATGGCGTCGCCCCCTTCCTCCGCCGTCGCGCTGTGTGGCGCTCACCCCAGCACCGGGCCGGACGTCCGTCCACGGGTCGCGGCCGAATCGCTGCCGGTGACCAGCGGGTACGGCCGCCCGTTGTGCACGCGCACAACACCGCGTGCAAGAGGCCTGCCCAAGCCGGGCGGCCGGTGACATGCTCCGGCCATGGGAGCCCGCAGAAGGCGTACCGGTCATGACTGGAAGGTGCTCGCGGAGTCCTGCACGGCCCTCCTTGAGCGGGTGCCGGAGTTGGTCGACGAGCACCTGCGGCGGCTGGCGGAGCACTCCCCCGTCTACGACCAGGTCCTGCCGCACGACCAGCATTGGCGAGAGGCGGAGGAGGCGATGCGGATCGGCATCGAGACCCTCTCCGCGCCCCGGGACGCGCCTCGCCGCGATCTGGATTACGCGGAGGACGCGGGCCGGCGCCGCGCCCAGCAGGGGCTGCCGCTGGAGCTGCTGGTGCACGCGTACCGGAGCGCGGGGTATCTCGTGTGGGACGCGCTGCTGGAGGGGGCCGGTGGCCAGGAACCGGAGCGGCTGGGTGTGCTGATGCGTTCGGCGACGATCGTGTGGGCGGCGGTCGACGCCCAGGCGGCGGCCGCGTCGGAGGCCTATCGGACGACCGAGTTGGAGCTGCGCCGACGTACGGACGAGCAGTTGCAGGCGCTGCTTGACGCGCTCCTGGACGGGCAGGGGACACCGGGGCTCGCGGCGCGGGCCGCGGACGGGCTCGATCTGCCGGAGCGGGGCGCGTACGCGGTGGTGGTGCTGCGGGCGGAGCGCCGGGACGCGCGGGAGGCCTTCCACCGGCCGCTGCTGGCCGCCGGGTACCGGTTCGTCTGGCGGATGCGGGCGGACCGCGAGGTGGGGGTGGTTCTCCTGGGCCCCGGCCAGGATCTGGACGCGGTGGCACGGCTGCTGAGCGGGCGGTGCTCGGGGGCGGGCGGGATCAGTCCCGTCGTGCCGGGTCTGGCCGAACTGGGCCGGGCGCGACGGCTGGCCGAGCTGGCGCTGCGCACCTGTCCGCCGGACGCGCACGAGGTCGTACGCCTGGACCAGCGCATGCCCACGGCTCTGGTGGTGAGCCAGCCGGAGCTCGCCGGGCGGCTGGTCTCGGACGTGTTCGGCGAACTCATCGGTCTGGAGCCCGCCGACCGCGCGGTGCTGCTGGAGACGCTGGACATGTGGCTGGTCTGCGAGGGTTCGGCGGGCCGGGCCGCGGGCAGGCTGTACTGCCACCGCAACACGGTCTTCAACCGGCTGCGCAGGCTGGAACAGCTGACGTCCAGATCCCTGGCGCGGCCGCGGGACCTGATCGAGATGACGCTGGCCCTGGACGCCTACCGGCTGTCCGGTCCGGCTCCCGCGCCGGGCGGCCCCGAGGACGCCCGGCTCGCCGGGGGTGCCTGAGGGGCACCCCGCAGACAGGCCCCAGGGACTCAGGTCAGGAAGTCCCGCGCGATCTGCTCCGCCACCCGTTCCAGGATCGGGCCCGCGTCCGCGATGCAGCGGGCCACGTCCGGCTCGACCTCCGTCAGCGGGTACGCCCGTCGGATGCCGGCCCGGCCCAGCGCCTCCGGGGGCAGGGCCAGGCGGCCGCACACCGCGACGACCTCCTTGCCCTTCGCTCGGGCCGCCGCGGCGACGCCGGCCGGGGCTTTGCCGTGGAGGGTCTGTTCGTCCAGCGAACCCTCGCCTGTGATCACCAGGTCGGCCCGCTCCAGGGCGGGTGCGAAGCCGAGGACGTCGAGCATGACGTCGATGCCGGGGCGGAAGCGGGCGCCGAGGATCAGGGCGCCGTATCCGATGCCGCCCGCCGCGCCGGCGCCCGGCGACGCGGCGTATTCGGCCGCCTTGTCGCCGATCTCCGACTCCAGCACCTTCGCGTAGTGGGCGAGTGCCTCGTCCAGTTGCTGTACGTCGTCCGGTGAGGCGCCCTTCTGGGGCCCGTAGACGGCCGGTGCGCCCTTGGGGCCGGTGAGCGGGTTGTCGACGTCGCTGGCGAGCACGAACTCGATGTCGGCGAGCCGTGGGTCGAGACCGGACAGGTCGGCCGACGCCAGGTCGGCCAGGCCCTCGCCCCCCGGCGCGACGGGCTCGCCGTCCGCGTCCAGGAAGCGCGCCCCCAGCGCGGACAGCATCCCGGCGCCGCCGTCGGTGGTCGCGCTGCCGCCGACGCCGAACACGATCGTCCGGGCGCCCGCGTCCAGCGCGGCCGCCAGCAGCTCTCCGGAGCCGTACGTGGAGGCCGTGAGCGGCGCGAAGACGCCCTTGGCGAGCCGCTGGAGTCCGCTGGCCTCCGCCATCTCCACGACCGCCGTGTCGCCGCGCAGCGCGAACGCCGCCGCCACCTCGTGCCCAAGGGGCCCAGCGACCCGAATCTCGCGGCGCTCGAACCCGGCCGCGACCGCCGCGTCCACGGTTCCGTCGCCGCCGTCGGCCACCGGCATGGCCTCGACCCGGACGTCCGGGACCACTCTGCGCAGCCCGGCGGTCACCCGCTCGGCGACCTGCACGGCCGTCAACGACCCCTTGAACTTGTCCGCGGCGATGAGCACCCTGGTCCCGTTCACAGCGTCCGCCACCTTGCGTTCCCCTTGCTCTTGAGCCTTGCGCATGTCAAGGCAGTCGCGCCGCTGCGACCTTAGCCGGAGGACACCCCCGCCGTCATGCCCCGCCCGGCTCCGGAATCGGGTACACCGGAGCTATGACCCCTGTGGGCACTGAGCCAGAGCTCGCGGACCGCATCCTCGGGGGCTGGCTGGGCCGGATCGCGGGCAACATGCTCGGCAAGCCGGTCGAGCAGGGCGACCTGTGGACGCGGGACCGTATCGACCGCTATCTGCGGCAGGCCGCCGCGCTGCCGCTCACCGACTACCTGCCCGAGCCTGCCAGCGAGGACGACGGCTTCGAGCTGCGCCCGGAGTGGCGTCAGTGCGTACGCGGCCGTATCCACGGCAGCTGCCGTGACGACGACGTCGACTACGCGATCCTCGGCCTTGACCTCCTGGAGACCCACGGCTTCGCCTTCAGCACGGAGCAGGTGGGCGACCTGTGGCTGCTGCGGCTGCCGTATCTGCAGACGTTCACCGCCGAGCGGGCCGCCTACCGCAACCTCGCCAACGGACTCAAACCGCCGCTGACGGCGACGTACGACAATCCGTACCAGGAGTGGATCGGCGCCCTGATCCGTGCCGACATCTACGGCTGGACCTGCCCGGGCAGCCCGCGCCGGGCCGCCTCCCTGGCCCGCCGGGACGCGGTGCTGTCCCACACCGGCAACGGCGTGTACGGCGCGATGTGGGCGGCGGCGCTGATCTCCGCGGCGTTCACGGCACCGACCGTGCGGCACGCGCTGGACACGGCGCTGACCGTCGTCCCGGCCGGCAGCCGCCTCGCGCGCACGGTACGCCGGGTGCTGACCCTCCACGAGACGCGGATGACCTGGGAGGACACGCTCGCCACGGTGTCCGAGGAAACGGCGGGGCTGGGCTGGATCCACACCATCCCGAACGCCGCCGTACTCACCGCGGGCCTCCTGTACGGCGACGGTGACTTCACCCGCACCATCACCCTCACCGTCCGCGGCGGCCTGGACACCGACTCCAACGGCGCGACCGCGGGCTCGGTGGCGGGCGTACTGACCGGCGCGGACGCGATCCCCGCCCAGTGGCAGGACCCGCTGGAGGACACGGTGCGCAGCGCGGTGTTCGGCTTCGACGGGGTACGGATCAGCGAACTGGCGGAGCGGACGGCGCGGCTGGTGGAGACCCCGTAGGTTTCATGGGTCTCAACAGCGCGTGGATGGGCAGCGAGTCCGCGGCGCGGCTGCGCGCGCTGGTTACGCTTCCTCAATGACCACTCAGGACTTCGCCACGTACATCGCGGGACTGCCCCGCGTCCTCGCCGGTGCCGCCGCACTCTTCCGCGACGCCGAGGGGCGCGTGCTGCTCGTCGAGCCCAACTACCGTGAGGGCTGGGCGCTTCCGGGCGGGACGATCGAGTCGGACGACGGCGAGACCCCGCGCCAGGGCGCGCGCCGCGAGACCGCGGAGGAGATCGGCCTCGACATCGCCCTCGGCCGCCTCCTCGCGGTGGACTGGGTCCACGGAACTGCCCGCCCGCCGCTGGTGGCGTACCTCTACGACGGCGGTGTCCTCGCCGAGGACGACCTCAAGGCGATCCAGCTCCAGGAGGAGGAACTGCTGTCCTGGCGCCTCGTCCCGCGCGAGGAACTCACCGAGTACCTGCCGGGCTCCCTGGGCCTCCGCGTACTGGCCGCCCTCGACGTCCTGATCGAGGGCTCGGGCACGGCGGAACTGGAGAACGGGCAGCGGGTGGACTGACGGGCCGGCGGCTCAGCCCTCGGCGTCCCGGGGTTTCGCGTCCACCTCACGCAATGCCTCGTCACGCGCGGCGATCCTGGCCTCCGTGCGGTGGCCGCGCTCGATGTAGTCGCGGACGACGAGCTCGACGGCGTCCTGTGGATTGCCCACGCCCGCCAACACCATCGCTTCCACGACGAGTTCGGCGTCCAGCGACACTGTGACCTTGGCCATGCGCGGACCCTAACAGTCGACGACGGCGGGTGCGGCGGCCTCGACCACCCGCACGCCCGCCTCCCTCAGCGCCGCGCAAGTCGCGGCGTCCGACGATGAGTTGGTCACGAGTACGTCCAGGTCCTCGGGGTCGCAGATCTTCACCATGCCCATCCCGGGGAACTTGCTGCTGTCCGCGAGCAGCGCCACCTTGTCGCCCGCGGCGATCATCGCGCGTCTGGCGGGGACTTCGACGACCGTGGTGTCCATGACCTGGCCGCCGGGACGAATGCCGCACGCGCCCATGAAGAGCCAGTCGGCGTGCACCTGGCGGAGGTTGTCCTCGGCCATGAAGCCGTCGAGCATGCGTGACTCGCGTATCACCATGCCTCCGAGCAGCATCAGTTGAACGCTCTCGTCCTCCACGAGTTCGTCGTACACCACGAGGTTGTTGGTGATCACGGTGAGCCGACGCCCGTGCAGCAGGCGCGCCAGCCGGTGGACTGTCGTACCTGAGTCGAGGATGACCGACTGGCCGTCCTCGATCATCAGGGCGGCCTCGGCGGCGATCGCGTCCTTCTCGGACACCCGGATCGTGGCGGCCTCCGTGAACGGCGGAGCGTCCACCTCGATCACCGCTCCCCCGTGAACTCGGGTGAGCAGCCCGTCCTCCTCCAGCTTGAGGAGATCCCGGCGGACGGTCGCCGCACTGACCTCCAGCTGGTCGGAAAGGCCGGCCACGGTGGCGGTGCCGCCGGAACGCAGGGCCTGGAGGATGAGTCGGTGTCGTCGTTCAGCCAGCACCCAACGGACACTACACGTGACCACCAAACCCAACAGCCTTACTTTTCAGTGACTTTGAGCCGTGGTGCGGAGCCTGGTTCGCACCCCCAAAACCCGGTCGCTCCGCGCCGGACGGACGACTTACTCTCGGCCCATGAACAAGCCCCTCGTCGCGATCCTCAGTGGCGCCGGTATCTCCACCGATTCCGGGATTCCCGACTATCGCGGCCCCAATGGTCTGTGGCGTAAGGATCCCGAGGCCGAGAAGCTCGTGACGTACGAGTACTACATGGGCGATCCGGAGATCCGGCGGCGGTCGTGGCAGATGCGGCGGAAGAACCGGACGCTGAAGGCCGAGCCGAACGCCGCGCACCTGGCCGTGGCCGAGTTGGAGCGGGCCGGGGTGCCGGTGCGGGTGATCACGCAGAACGTGGACGGGCTGCACCAGCTCGGCGGGATGCCCGCCCGCAAGGTGCTCGAACTGCATGGCAGCGCACGGAGTTTCGTGTGTACGAAGTGTCATGCGCGGGGGCTGATGGAGGATGCGATCGCCCGGGTTGAGGCCGGCGAGGAGGATCCGCCGTGTCTGCAATGCGGCGGCATTCTCAAGTCGGCGACCGTGTTCTTCGGCGAGCGTCTCGACCCGGTGGTCCTCGGCGAGGCCGTCGCCATCACCAAGGCCTGCCAGGTCTTCATCGCCGTCGGCACCAGCCTCCAGGTGCAGCCCGCCGCCGGGCTCGCCGGTGTCGCCGCCGACCACGGCGCACGGCTGGTCATCGTCAACGGCGAGCCGACACCGTACGACGAGCGAGCCGACGAGGTCGTACGCGAACCCATCGGCACCGCCCTGCCGGAGCTGCTGCGCCAACTCAGCATGGAGCACTCCTAGGGGCGGATCCCGTCGCAGGAGATGTGCAGATGCCGCGGCCCGCGCAGCACGGCGTTCTGCCGATACGGCGGCGGGTCCTCCAGCAGACGTGGGTTTCCCAGCCTCCGGGCCAGTTCCGACAGGGCGAGCTGGGCCTCCAGCCGGGCGAGTGGTGCGCCGAAGCAGCTGTGGATGCCGCTGCCCAGGCCGAGGTGCTGGATGTCCCGACGGTCCGGGTCGAAGCGGTCCGGGTCCTCGAAGCGCTGGGGGTCGCGGTTGCCGGACGCCAGAACCAGCCAGAGGGAGGCGCCCTTGGGGATGGTGACGCCGTGGACCTCGATGTCGGCGAGGGTGGTGCGCTGTGGCACCAGTTGCACCGGCGGCTCGAAGCGCAGCAGCTCCTCGACGATGGGCACGGCCAGCTGCGGATCCGAGCGCAGCCGCTGCAGGACGTCGGGATGGCGCAGCAGGGTCAGCATTCCGTTGGTGATGAGATTGACGGTGGTCTCGTGGCCCGCGATCAGGAGCAGTGCCGCGGTGCTGAGCAGTTCCATCGTCGTCATCGCGCCGTCCTCGCCCTTGGCCGTCGCCAGCTGGGAGAGCATGTCCTCGCCGGGCTTCTTGCGGCGCTCCTCGATCAGGCCGGCCAGGTACATGCCCAACTGCATACGGGCGTCGTGCGCGCCCTTGCCCCGCTCGGTGGGATCCGCGTCCGGGTCGGGGTCCAGGCTCGCTGCGAGCGTGTCCGCCCAGGTGTGGAAGCGCGCCTCGTCCTCGCGCGGCACCCCGAGCAGCCGGCAGATCACGGTCACCGGGAAGGGGTACGAGAACTGCTCCACCAGGTCGATCCGGCCCGGGTCGCCCATGCCGTCGATGAGGCCCGAGACGATGTCGTGGAGCTCTCCGCGCATACCGTCGACACGGTACGGGGAGTGCGGCGGGCCGAAGGGCCGGTTCGTCATGCGTCGCAGCCGGTCGTGTTCCGGCGGGTCGAGCTTCAGGAAGCCCGGCGGCAGCGCGCTCTCCTCCTGGGCCGGCTCGACCAGCCCGTCGCCGGTGTTCGAGGCCAGATTGCGGGCGTCGGAGCTGATCCGAGGATCGTGCAGGAGGCTGCGGATCTCGTAGTAGGTGCTGATGACGTACGGCCCGCCGGCTTCGTGGTGTACCGGCGTCTTCCGCAGCTGTTCGTAGATCGGGTATGGGTTGGCGCGGTTGGCGTAGTCCAGGATCTGGTGCAGCAAGGATTGCGTCATGGCGAGTCCTCGTGGCCGTACGGGTCAGTGCGCGGGGGTGAACGTCATCCGGCGGTCGGCCGGCGAGTATCCGCCGAGAGTCACGGTGGGGCCGTGGGTGGGGACCGAAGGGTCGGGGAAGTCGGCGTCGAGCGGCCGCTGTCCGTCCGAGCCCCGGTCGACCGTGGGGAACGGCGGCGGGAACGGCACGGTGGTCTCGATCAGCTCCTGGTAGAACGGCAGCCACCGGGCGTGGTCGAAAGCGACCGCGCCGACGACGCGCCCCTGATACCCGTAGACGCCGAGGAACCGGTGATCCTTGAGCGATCCCTGCGAGATGAGGATCTCCGTCCCCAGTGACGGCACCCCGACCGACTTGATGTTGACTCCGAACTGCGAGGACCAGAAGGCCGGCACCTCCATGTGGGGGATGCGGTCGGTGCTCTCGCTGATCATGTTGTGCGCCGCGATCCGGGCCTGGGTGACGGCGTTGCCCCAGTGCTCCAGGGACAGGAACTGGTAGCCGAACAGGGGGTGCGGGCAGCGTGCGACGTCGCCCGCCGCATAGATGTCGTCGGTGACGATTCCGCGGATGTCGAAGGCGCGGCAGCCGGCGTCGCAGGCGATGCCGCGGGGGCCGGCCCCCAGTCCGGATCCGGCGAGCCATTCGGTGTTGCGGGTGGCGCCGAGCGAGACGATCACCACGTCGGTCTCCACGGTGGAGCCGTCGGACAGCTGCGCGGCGCGCACCCGTCCCGAGGCGTCGCCCTCCAGAGCGGTCACCATGACCCCGCACCGCAGGTCCACACCGTGCTCGCGCTGCATCTCGGCGGCGACCGCACCGACCACCCCGCCGAGCGCGCCGACCAGGGGTGCCGCGCCGCGCTCGGCGACGGTGACGGCAAGGCCGCGTTCGCGGCAGGCGGAGGCGATCTCCGAGCCGGTGAACCCGGCCCCGATGACGAGGACCCGCTTGGGTCCCGCGTCGAGCCGCCGCGCGAGCGCGGCGCTGTCGTCGCGGGTCCGCAGGACGAAGACGCCGTCGAGTTCCGCCTCGGCCTCGCGCGGCCAGGGTCGCGCCCGGACCCCGGTGGCGATCAGCAGCCGGTCGTACGGCACCTCGTCGCCGTCGGCCAGCCGCACCCGCCTTGCGGCCATGTCCAGCCCGGTGGCCGGAACGCCGAGCCGCCAGGTCGCGTCGACGGATCGGAGCCTGGGCAGGGCTGTGCGGTCGGCGCTCGCCCTGCCCAGCAGCACCTGCTTGGACAGCGGGGGCCGGTCGTACGGCTCGTGGGGCTCGTCGCCGATCAGGGTCAGAGAGCCCGCGAAGCCCTCGGCCCGCAGGGTTTCGGCAGCGCGCAGGCCCGCCAGCGAGGCGCCTACGACGACGATGCGGCCCTCGCGTTTGAGCCGTTCCAGGGATCCGTCACCGAGCACCGGACACCACCTCGGCCGGTACCTCCACCGCATCGACGAGGATGGCCTGAACCGGGCAGGCCGCGGCGGCCTGGGCCAGCTTCGCACGCTGCGCCTCGTCGGCCTCCGGGTCGTACAGCAGCGCCTCCTCGCCGTGCATGGTGAAGATCTCGGGGGCGAGGAACGCGCACTGCGCATACCCCTGACAGCGGTTCAGGTCGACGGCAATCCTTACCACGGGATCGGTCCTCTCCAACGGCCCGCTCAGCCCCCTGCGACCACCCTCGGTGGCCGGACGGGATGCCGCGACGAGAGGAAGACCGTTCGAGTGAGCGGTGCGGTCGGCTCAGGTCGAGGTGGCCGGCCGGGGCCGGGCGGGACGCCGGCCCCACAGGATGTTCAGGCTGAGGAGCAGCGCCCAGGCCGGGAAGACCAGTTCGGACCAGGGCACGCTCGCTCCCACCACGAGCAGCGTAAGGCCCGCCAGGTAGCCGAAAACGACGAGCTGGCGAGGGAGGACGCCGTGTCGGCGGCCGATGGTAGAGGTCGTGATGATGAACACGGCCGCCATCCGCATGGCGTAGGTGGTCAGCAGGGCGTAGGCGAAGTGCCGGCCGAAAGGAGGGTGCTGCTGACTCTGGTCGAGAACGGTTCCGGCCGCCGCGGCAGCGCCGAACAGGGTGGCGACGAAGACCAGGCCGCTGCCCAGGAACACGGTGGAGAAGAACCGGTCCTCGCCCTCGCCGGCCTGCTCGCGCAGGGCGCCCATGAACCACAGGAAGGCGATCCCGGCGAATGGGACCAGCGCCAGCGCCGTCCGCACGGTGCTCCGTTGTCCGGCATCGGCGGTTACGTCGTCCCCGCCGACGCCGCCGGGCAGAGCGATGCGCATCAGGACGATCGCCACGGCCATCAGGATCGCGAACACCACCCCGGCTACCCCGGCGGCCCAGGGTGTCGCCAGGCGCTCGTGCTTTGGCTCCATGGTCTCTCGCTTTCTGTCTAGTCCTCCTTCGTACAGACACCAGCGATCCACGGACTCGCGCCACCGGGGTCACTCGGGAGGAAGACCGCGGTGCGCCATACAGGCCATGGCTACTGGTCCGATTCGGGCTGCCGCTGACGATGCCTTGCGATTTCGGGATCCCTGATTATCGCGGCCCGAGCGGCCTGTGGCGGCGTGACCCCGAGGCCGAGAAGCTCGTGACGTACGAGTACTACATGGGCGATCCCGAGATCCGGCGGCGGTCGTGGCAGATGCGGCGCGCGAACCGGACTCTTCAGGCCGAGCCCAATGCCGCGCACCTGGCCGCGGCCGAGCTGGAGCGGGCCGGGGTGCCCGTGCGGGTGATCACGCAGAATGTGGACGGGCTGCACCAGCTCGCCGGGATGCCCGCCCGTAAGGTGCTCGAACTACACGGCACCGCACGGGAGTTCGTGTGCACCGAGTGTCATGCGCGCGGGCCCATGGCGGACGCCCTTGCCAGGGTCGAGGCAGGTGAGGACGATCCGCCGTGTCTGAAGTGCGGCGGGATTCTCAAGTCGGCGACCGTCATGTTCGGTCAGCGCCTCGACCCCGTCGTCCTCGGCGAGGCTCTCGCCATCACCAAGGCCTGCCAGGTGTTCATCGCCGTCGGGACCAGCCTCCAGGTCCAGCCCGCCGCCGGGCTGGCCGGCGTCGCCGCCAACCACGGCGCACGGCTGGTCATCGTCAACGGCGAGCCGACGCCGTACGACGAGCGAGCCGACCAGGTCGTACGGGAACCCATCGGCACCGCCCTGCCGGAGCTGCTGCGTCGGCTGAGCGCCGGGAGCGACTCCTAGGTTCTGCCCGCCGGGTCCAGGCCCACCATGA
This sequence comes from Streptomyces sp. JLBG701, assembly GCF_058544905.1. Taxonomy (NCBI): domain Bacteria; kingdom Bacillati; phylum Actinomycetota; class Actinomycetes; order Kitasatosporales; family Streptomycetaceae; genus Streptomyces; species Streptomyces sp. JLBG701. The sequence continues at coordinate 9,268,198 of NZ_CM178588.1, read as the reverse complement.
GTTCCGCGAAGGTGAGGGCGGCGCTGGAGGAGGTGAAGAGGCGGTCCAGGCGGGCGCGGGCCAGGGCGCGGTGGAAGGGGCCGGAGTGGGTGTCGTCGCCTGCGTCGTGAAGGGTACGGGTCAGCCAGTGGGAGAACTCCTGGTCGTTCCAGACGCGGCGGAGACAGCGCTCCGAGTAGGTGCGCAGGGCTGTGTCGTCGTGGTTGTGGACGGAGTCCCGTACCGCGCGGGCGAAGAGGTCCGCCTCGTACAGGGCGAGGTTCATGCCCTTGCCGCCCATGGGGGCGATGATGTGGGCGGCGTCGCCGACGAGGTGGAGGCGGCCGTACTGCATGGGGTCGTGGACGAGGCTGCGGAGACGGAAGATCTCGCGGTCGGTGATCGGGCCGGGGACGAGGGCCGAGTCGCCGAGCCGGATCTTCAGTGCGTCCCAGACGCGGGTGTCGGGCCAGGCCTCGGGGTGGTCGTCGGGCGGGCACTGGAGGTAGTAGCGGCTGGCGTGCGGGCCGCGGGGGAAGTGGGCCGCGAAGCCGTCCGGGCTGACCGCGAGGAGGGGGTGGGCCGGGGGCGGGGCGTCGGCGAGGACGGTGAGCCAGCCGATGCCGTGGTCGAAGGCGTGGGCGGTGAGGACACCGTCGGGGACGGCGGTGCGGCTGACGCCGTGGTCACCGTCGCAGCCGGCGACGAAGGCGCAGGTGATGGTGCGGAGGGTGCCGTCGGGGGTGCGGTAGCGGACGGTCGGGCGGTCGCCGGTCAGATCGTGCAGGGAGACGTCGAGGGCCTCGAAGCGCAGGTCGCCGCCGTCGGCGAGGTAGTTGGCCATGAGTTTCTGGACCAGTACCTGCTGGGGGCAGAGGACGGCCGTGGGGCCTTCGGAGCCGTCGACGTCGGAGACCAGGTGGCTCTCGCCGTCCACCCGGATCTCCAGGATGCCGTCGTGCGGGACACCGCCGAGGACGCGGTCGGCCAGCCCCCACGAGTCGAACATCCGGACAGCGCGGGTTTCCACGATGCCGGCCCGCTGGCGCTGGGCCACATGCTCGCGGGTCCGGCTTTCGAGGACGACACAGTCGATGCCGCTGCGCCGCAACAGGTTGGCGACGGTGAGACCGGCCGGGCCCGCGCCGATCACCACCACGGTCGTGGATTCCACTGCCCCACCCAACTCCGGTGCCTGCTCTGCCACTTGGCCACCTCCGGCGGTCAGCCTAGACGCCCCACCGACCTCGCGGACACTAGAAGAGTGCGCCTCCGCTCTCGAAGTCCAGCAGTCGCTTCTTGCGGTCCAGGCCGCCGCCGTATCCCGTGAGGCTGCCGTCCGTGCCGACGACGCGGTGGCAGGGGACGATGATGCCGATGGGGTTCTTGCCGTTGGCGAGGCCCACGGCGCGGGAGGCGCCCGGGTTGCCGAGGGCGTCGGCCAGTTCGCCGTAGGTGCGGGTCTCGCCGTAGGGGATGCGGGTCAGATGGTGCCAGACGCTGCGCTGGAAGTCCGTGCCGGACAGGTGGAGTTCGAGGGTGAACTCCTTCAACTCGCCTGCGAAGTAGGCGTGTAGTTGGTCGGCGGCTTCCTCGAATGCACGCGCCTCGCCTCGTTCACCGAAGGTCTCCTCCGGGGGTCGGTGGCGCTGGCCGACCATGTAGAGGCCGCTCAGGGCGCCCTCCTCGGCGACGAGGGTCAGAGGGCCGTACGGGCTGTCGATCACCGTGTGTTGCTTCATTGGGATTCCTTGACATTCCTTAGACCGGCAGGAAGTTGATGGGGTGGTTGTCCGTCGCCCACAGGTACTGGACCGCGTACGCCCGCCAGGGGCGCCAGGCCGCCGCGCGTGCCGTCAGTGCGGCCGGGGTGGAGGGGAGGCCCAACTCCCCTGCCGCGCGGCGGATTCCGAGGTCGGTGGGGAGGAAGGCGTCCGGGTCGCCGAGGGCGCGCATGGCGATCACGTCCGCTGTCCAGGGGCCGAAGCCGGGGAGGGCGAGGAGGCGGGCGCGGGTTTCCGTCCAGTCGCACTCCACTCCCAAGTGGAGGGTTTTGTCTGAGAGTTGGGTGACGAGCGTGGTGAATGTGCTGCGTCGCGTGTGCGGCATCGCCAGGGTTTCCGGGTCCAGGGACGCGAGCGCCTCCGGCGACGGGAAGAGGTGCGTGAGACCGCCCTCGGGGTCGTCGACCGGCTCGCCGTGTGCCGTGACCAGGCGGGCCGCGTGGGTGCGGGCGGCGGCCGTGGAGACCTGCTGGCCGAGTACCGCGCGGATCGCGAACTCGGCCTCGTCGACCGTGCGCGGGACTCGTCGGCCGGGGGCCTTGTCGACGAGAGGGGCAAGGAGCGGATCCGCGCGCAGCTGGTCGTCGATCGCTGTCGGGTCCGCGTCCAGGTCCAGCATGCGGCGGCAGCGGCTGATGGCGACGGTCAGGTCGCGCAGGTCGCTGAGGGTGAGGCGGCAGGCGATGTGGTCGGACGTGGGGGTGAGGGAGACGATGCCGTGGCCGTAGGGGAGGCGGAGGGTGCGGCGGTACGACCCCTCGCGCCACTCCTCGACACCGGGTACGGCGGTCGCCGCGAGGTGGCCGAAGAGGTTGTCGGGGTTGAGCGGGGCGCGGAACGGGAGGCGCAGGGCGAGGGTGCCCGGGGTGACGGCCGCGTTCCTCTTGGGGAGGCGGGCGCGCAGGTCGGTGGGTGAGAGGGCGAAGACCTCCCGCACGGTGTCGTTGAAGGTACGGATCGAGGAGAAGCCGGCGGCGAAGGCGATCTCCGCCATCGGGAGCGGTGTCGTCTCGATCAACAGCCTTGCGGTCTGGGCGCGTTGGGCGCGAGCGAGGGCCAGCGGGCCCGCGCCCAGTTCGGCCAGCAGCTGGCGTTCGATCTGGCGGGTGCTGTAGCCGAGGCGGGCGGCGAGGCCGGGTACGCCCTCGCGGTCCACGATCCCGTCGGCGATCAGCCGCATCGCGCGAGCCACCAGGTCGGCCCGCTGGTTCCACTCGGGCGAGCCCGGGCTGGTGTCCGGGCGGCACCGCTTGCAGGCGCGGAACCCGGCCTGCTGGCAGGCGGCCGCGCTCGCGTAGAACACCATGTTCCGCGGCTTGGGCGGTACGACCGGGCAGCTGGGCCGGCAGTAGATACGGGTGGTCAGGACGGCGGTGAAGAACCATCCGTCGAAGCGTGCGTCCTTGGCCTGGACCGCGCGCAGACAGCGCTCCCGGTCGGTGTGCATCCCGTTCTGCATACGTCCAGCATCGGCCACCGGTCGGGCCGGGGCTGGCGAGAATCCGACATCAACCTCGTCTGTCCTGGGCTCGGCCGGATCACCGAAGCTTCGCGAAGCAGGTCGCCGCGCGCGATTGCGTTCCGCGCCCGCTGTCAGGAACGGGGGGACAGCGGGTCCGGCTCGGCTGCTGCCCCGTTCGCGTCGCCCACGGGTGTGCCTCGCCGCCGCCCGTTTCCCGGCAGGAGGCGGGCGTCGTCCACGGTGAACCCGACCGCCGCCCCGCCGCCGGGGCGTGTACCCGCGAACACGGTGCCGCCGTGCGTCTCGGCGACATCGCGGACGATGGCGAGACCGAGGCCGGAACCGGGCAGGGCGCGGGCGGTGTCGGTGCGGTGGAAGCGGTCGAAGACGCGGATCGTGTCGTCGGGGTCGATGCCCGGGCCGCGGTCGGAGACGGTGACCCTGCCGCGGCGGATGCGCACCTCGATGGGTTCGCGGCCGTCGGGGTCGAACTTGGCGGCGTTCTCCAGCAGGTTGCCCACCGCGCGTTCCAGCCCGTGGGGGCGACCCCGGACTGCTGACTCATCGGCGTCGATGTGGACCAGGCGGCCGGTACGCCGGTACACGCGTCGGGCGGCTCGGCGGGTCAACTCGGTTAGTTCCACGGGCTCTTCGGCCTCCTCACGGTTGCGGGCGAGGGCCAGTTCCACGAGCTCGTCGACCAGGTGACCCAGTTCGCGGGTCTCCCCTTCGACGTCTTCGACGAGCCGCTCGCGGGCATCCGGGGACAGCTCGTCGACGCGGCGCAGGACGGTGGCATTGGTGCGCAGGCTGGTCAGCGGGGTCCGCAACTCGTGGGCGGCATCCTGCACCAGCCTCTCCTGAGCCTCGCGGGCGGCGGCAAGCCGGGCGAGCATCCTGCCGAACGACGCGGACAGCCGCCCGACTTCGTCCCGCCCGCCGACGAGGCCCGGAACACCGGTCGTCCATCCCCCGGCGCTGACGTCCTCGGCGACCCCGGCCAGCCGTTCAAGGCGCCGGGTGATGCGCCGGGCGAGCAGCCACCCCGCCCCCGCCGCGCCCACCATGACCAAGAAGCTGGCCCCCGCGATCTCCCTGGCCATGCCGCCCAGCATGAAGTGCGTCTGGTCGATCTCCACGGCCACCTGGAGGGCCCCCCGGTCTCCGCCGAGCGCGGTGGTCAGCCGCCGGTAGGTGTGGGCGCCCACGACGACCTCGGTGGTCTCGGACTGACCGGCCGTACCGGAGGCGGCCAGCGAGAGAGCGGTGGCGGATACCGGTAGGGCCACGGGCGGGCCGCCGAGGCCGGAAGGTGTGCCGTCGCGGGCCACGGCCTGCACGATCACCCGCCGCTCCTCCTCGTCCCCCGGGCCCGGCAGGTCCGGCCGGGGAAAGAGGTCCGGTCCCCCGGCCAGCGCGGCTGGGAGGTCCGGTGCGCGGTCGTCGTCGGCGGCCCCGGCCACGGCCACCGTGACGGTGCGCAGCGTCCGGTCGATCTCCGCGAGGACCCGGTCGGAGGCGGCACGGTAGCTCAGCATCCCGACCAGGGTCGCCACCAGGGCGCCGACGGCGGCGAAGGAGAGCGCGAAGCGTGAGCGCAGGCTCATGGCCGCCGTGCCGCGTAGCCCACGCCGCGGATCGTGTGGATCACTTCGGGCGCGCCGGCGTCGGCGAGCTTGCGCCGCAGATAACCGACGTACCCCGCCAGGTTCTTGACGTCCACGCCGACGTCCTGACCCCAGACCCGCCGGTACAGGGCCTCATGGTCCAGCACGAGCCCTTCGTTGCGCACCAGCAGCTCCAGCAGGTCGAACTCGGTCTTCGTCAGGCGCAGTTCCGTCTCGCCCCACCATGCGCGCCGGGCGGCCGGGAGGACCCGCAGGGCCGCGATGCGCAGGGCGGTACCGGCACCGACCACCCCGTGCGATTCCCCGGCCCCCGGTTCCGACGCGACGCGGCGCAGCAACGCCCGTAGCCGAGCCAGCAGTTCGGGTACCTCGAAGGGCTTGGGCAGATAGTCGTCCGCTCCCGCGTCCAGGCCGGCGATCCGGTCCGGGGTTTCGGCTCGCGCGGTGAGCATCAGTACCGGTGTGCGGTCGCCGTCGGCGCGCAGCACCCGGCACACGGCCACGCCCTCGACGTGGGGCATCATCACGTCGACCACCAGCGCGCTGAAGGAGCCCTGGCGGACGCGGGTCAGGGCCTCCACTCCGTCGGCGGCGGTGACGACGCCGTACCCCTCCAACTCCAGTGCGCGCGCGAGGGATTCACGGACCGCGCGGTCGTCGTCGGCGATGAGGACACAATTGGGCACGTCCCCATGATGGCCCACCGCCTCGGAAGACCTCGGAAAGCCTCACGCGCAACCGTCGTATCTCGGCCGCACTCACGCCCCGACTCTTACCTTGCTCCGGACTCCCTCCCCCCGAACTCTGAGATCCCTCACCCAGCATGGGTTCCGCAGACCGATCACCCCCCCCACGGAGTCCCCCATGTCAAGCGCCATGTCACCCATCGGACCAGTGCGCCGCGCCCTGGCCGTCGCCGCGTGCGTCACCCTCGCCGTCACCGGCTGCTCCACCCTCGGATCCGCGTCCTCCACCTCGGAGTTGACCGCCAAGGCGCCGATCCCGGCCTCCGCGACCCGTGCCGGCGCGGGCGGGGCGAACACCGCCCAGGTCGTGGCCGCCGCCGACGCCTTCCTCGCGACACTCTCCGACGAGCAGAAGGACACCGTCCTCTACGACTTCGACGACGCCGCCAAGAAGACCGGCTGGTCGAACTTCCCGACGCCCGTCGTCGAACGCAACGGCCTCAAGCTGGGCGATCTCACCGACGACCAGGAGGCGGCGGCCCTCAAGGTCATGGAGGCCGCACTCAGCAAGAAGGGCTACGAGGAACTCGTGGAGATCCGCAAGGCCGACGACTACCTCGCCGCGCTGCCGGACGACGGGGGTTCCGGCGGCGGCACCCCGACCGCCTCCGCGACGGCCTCTCCCACCGCCTCGCCGACCGGAGGCGGCGGCCGGCCCCCGGGCGGTGGCGGAGGCGCCAACTTCGGCTCGGAGTGGTACTACATCTCCTTCTTCGGACTGCCCAGCAGGACCGGGGAGTTCACGCTCCAGTACGGCGGCCACCATGCGGCGTACAACCTCACCTACGCCGGAAAGAGCGTCTCCATCTCCCCCACCCTGACGGCTGTCGAGCCGATGGAGTTCAACTGGGAGGACCTCTACTACGCCCCGCTGGAGGACAAACGGACCGCGACCGTCGGGGCCGTCCAGTCGCTCACCGCCGACGAGTTGGCCGCGGCCGAGATCGACGGCAGCTTCGACGACCTGTACCTGGGCCCCGGCCACGACGGCCCCTTCCCCACCGCGCCCGAGGGCGTCCTGGTGAGCAGTCTGACCAAGAAGCAGCAGGCGAAGGTCACCGCGATGCTGAAGGCGTGGGTCGACGACCTGGACGAGCGGGCGGCCGCGCGGCTGCTCGCCAAGTACGTCTCCGAGTACGACGAGACGTACATCGGCTGGAGCGGCGGCACGACCCTCGACAACAGCCAGACGTACGTCCGTCTCGACGGCCCGTCCGCCTGGATCGAGTTCTCCAACCAGCCCGGCGCCTCGACCGACGGCATCCACCAGCACACGATCTTCCGGGACGAGACAGCCGACTACGGCTGGGAATGACGGAGCGTCATAAACCATGCGCCGTCTGCTGCTTGCTCTCCTGCTCTCGGCGTTGACGCTGGTCGGTGGCCTCGCGTCGCCGGCCGGCGCCCATCCGATGAGCACCTCGGCCGTCCTCCTCGACATCCGCGACGACCGCGTCGAGGGCGAGGTGCAACTGCCCGTCGACCGCCTCGCCGTCGCCGTGCACCGCGACCTCACCACCGACGGCGTCCTAGGCGCCGACCGGGAGTTCCTCAGGCGCTACACCGGCGCGCACATCACCGCCGTAGGAGATGACGGCGAGGCGTGGGCGGTCGTACTCGGCACCGGATCGGTCCGGACGATCGACGGATCGGCGCACCTCGTCTATCCGCTGGAGATCCGTCCGCCCGACGGGCGGGTCACCGACTTCGACCTGCGCTACGACGTCATCGTCGAGGAGCTCCTCACCCACAAGGTGATCGCGACCGTCCGGTACGACTTCGACCGCGGCATCCTGAAGACCGACGACGCAGAGACCCTCGGGGTGTTCGACTTCACGACCAAGAGCCTGAAGGTGCCCGCGGGCGAGGGATCGTGGGTGCGGGGTTTCGCGACCACCGCCGGCCTCGGCATCGAGCATGTCGGTGAGGGCGCCGACCATCTGCTGTTTCTTCTGATGCTGCTCATTCCGGCCCCGCTGGTGGCCGTCGGGGGCCGGTGGCGCGCCGGTACGTCGGCGCGCCGCAGCGCCGTCCGTGTCGTGCACGTGGTGTCCGCGTTCGCCGTGGGTCATTCGCTCACGCTGGCGTTGGCGGCGGCGGGAGTGGTCGATGTGCCGAGCCGGCCGGTCGAGACGCTGATCGCGTTCTCTATCGGGGTGTCGGCGGTCCATGCGATCCGGCCGTTGGTGGCCGGCGGCGAGGTGCTCATCGCGAGCGGGTTCGGGCTGGTCCACGGGCTGGCGTTCGCCTCGCTCATCGGCGACCTCGGGCTCGACCGCGGCTCGCTCGTGACGACCCTGCTCGGCTTCAACCTGGGCATCGAACTGACACAACTGCTCGTCGTGGCACTCCTGATGCCGTCGCTGCTCGTCCTGGCCCGTACGGCCGTATACCCCGCGTTCCGTGTCGGGGTCGCGCTCGTCGGTGTGCTCTTCTCGGTGTCCTGGATGCTGGAACGCGCGACGCTGACGTCCGCCGACCCGTTCGAGGGCGTTCAGACCTGGCTGGTGGGGCATCCGCTGCTCGTCGCGGCGACGGTCGCGGCCCTCGCCGCCGTCGCCCATCGAGCGAAGGCTTCGGCGAGACGCCCCGGAAAGGCCTTCGGCGACCTTGAGCCGCTACCGTGACTCGAGCCTCGCCGTCCCCTTCCCCTCCCCTGGAGCCCCCGTGAACGTCGTCGTCTTCGGAGCGTCCGGCATGGTCGGCCAGGGAGTCCTGCGCGCCTGTCTCCTGGACGACACGGTCACCGGTGTCCTGGTGATCGGCCGGAGCCCGCTCGGTGTCTCCCACCCCAAGCTGCGCGAGATCGTGCACGAAGACTTCACCGACTTCTCCGCCCTCGCCGGGCAGTTGACCGGCCTGGACGGCTGCTTCTTCTGCCTCGGTGTCTCCTCCGCCGGGCTCAGCGAGGCCGACTACACGCGCATCACGTACGACTACACGCTCGCGGCGGCCGAAGCCGTGGCCGCCGACAGTCCCGGGCTGACCTTCACCTACGTCTCGGGCGAGGGCACCGACAGCAGCGAGGCCGGCCGCACGATGTGGGCCCGCGTCAAGGGCCGTACCGAGAACGCCCTGTTGGCCCTCCCGATCAATGCCTACCTCTTCCGCCCCGCCTACATCCAGCCCCGCCACGGGGCGGTCTCCAGGACCCGGGTGTACCGGCTGACGTACGCGCTGACGGGCTGGCTGTATCCCGTGCTGCACCGCGTCTTGCCCCGTCACACCACGACGACCGAGCACCTCGGCCGGGCAATGCTCGCCCTCACCCGGCCCGGCGCCGAGGCCCCGCGCATCCTGTACAGCCCGGACATCAACCGCCTGGGCGCCTGAGGGCGGACGGCAGGCGGGCGAGGTCTCGCGGGCAGACGGCTTCTCGCCTGTCAGGCGGTCGGCTTCTTGTCGAAACTGGCGAAGTAGGCGGCCGCCATGTCCTCGTCGGCGTGGCCCTGTGCGGCGGCGCGGGCGAAGCGTTCGGCGCTCGCCTCGGCCACGTCCAGGCGTACGCCGTGCCGCTTGCCGGCCTCGACGATCAGCCGGGCGTCCTTGGCGGCTGTGCCCACGGCGAACTGGGCCGGGGACAGCTGGTCGTTGAGGATCAGCCCGGCCTTGGCGTGCAGGTAGCCCATGTCGAGCGGGCCGCCCGCGATCAGGTCGAAGAAGTTCTGCGGGTCGACGTCGAGGGCCTGGGACAGGGCCAGGACCTCGCCGGCGGCGTTGGTCGCGGCGAGGACCCAGCTGTTGGCCACCAGCTTGAGGCGGGTGGCGGTGCCCGCGGCGCCGTCCTCGCCGGTCCACACCGTGCGGGCCCCGACAGCATCGAGTACCGGGGTCACCGCGGCGCGTCCCTCGGTGGGCCCTGCGGCCAGCACGGTCAGATGACCGGCTTCCGCGGGCTGGCGGGTGCCGAGCACGGGCGCGTCGAAGAAGACCAGGTCGTGAGCGCGGGCGAAGTCGGCCAGCTCGCCGATGGCCTCGATGCCGACGGTGGTCGACTGGACCCAGGCGGCGCCGGGGCGCAGGGCGGGAGCGGCCTCGCGCATCACGTCCAGGGCGGCGGGGCCGTCGTAGAGCATGGTGAGGACGACGTCGGCGCCCCGTACGGCCTCGGCGGGGGTGTCGGCGATGTGCGCGCCCTCGGTGGCCAGCGGCTCGGCCTTGGCGCGGGAGCGGTTCCAGGCCTGGACGGTGTGTCCGGCGCGGGCGATGTTACGGGCCATCGCGGCGCCCATGATGCCGGTGCCCAGGACACTCACGGTGAGCTTGTCGGTCATGACGTCATCAACTTCCTGATCTGATGGATGGTCAGGCGCCAGTCTCCCGGAGGCCGCGCCGATGAGGCCGTCGAGGCACGCCTGATGGCCGTTGAGCACACTCGTAAGTCAGCGGATCTGCCCGGCGAACGCCTTGTACGCCCGCTCGTCGAAGAGCACGAACCTGACCTCCTCGACCGAGGTCTCCGCGCCCCGTACCGTCTCCACCGCGATCCGGGCCGCGTCCTCCATCGGCCAGTGGTAGACGCCGGTGGAGATGGCCGGGAACGCGACGGTTCGGGCGCCCAACTCGTCGGCCACGCGCAGCGATTCGCGGTAACAGGAGGCCAGTAGCTCCGAGCGGTCCTCGCTGCGGCTGTGCACCGGGCCGACCGTGTGGATCACCCAGCGCGCGTCCAGTTTGCCCGCGGTCGTCGCGACCGCCTTGCCCGTCGGGAGGCCTTTGCCGAGGTGGGCGGCGCGGAGTTCGCGGCAGTCCTCCAGGATCGCGGGGCCGCCGCGGCGGTGGATCGCGCCGTCCACGCCTCCGCCGCCGAGGAGTGAGGAGTTGGCCGCGTTGACGATCGCGTCGGCGGTCTGCCGGGTGATGTCGCCCTGGACGAAGGTGATGGTGGTCATGTCTGCCTCAGCCTCCTCCAGACCGCCTTCGCCGCGTTGTGTCCCGACATGCCGTGCACGCCGGGTCCCGGCGGGGTGGCCGAGGAGCAGATGAACACCGCAGGGTGCGGTGTGCTGTAGGGGAACAGGGAGAGTTTGGGGCGCAGCAGGAGCTGGAGTCCCGAAGCGGCGCCCGTGGCGATGTCGCCGCCGACGTAGTTGGCGTTGCGGGCGGCGAGTTCGGGTGGGCCGGCGGTCGCGCGGGCGAGGACGCGGTCGCGGAAGCCGGGGGCGAAACGCTCCAGTTGGCGCTCGATCGCGTCGGTGAGGTCTCCGGTCCAGCCGTTCGGCACATGGCCGTACGCCCAGAAGACGTGCTTGCCCGCCGGGGCCCGGGTGGGGTCGGCGACGCTGGGCTGCACCGTGATGAGGAAGGGCGCGTCGGGTGCGCGGCCCTCCCTGGACGCCGCGCGCAGAGCGGTGTCGATCTCCGCGCTGCTCGCGCCGACCTGCACGGTGCCCGCGCCGCGCGCCTCCTTCGCGGTCCAGGGCACCGGGCCGTCCAGCGCGTAGTCGATCTTGAAGACGCTCGCGCCGTACCGGTACCGCTCGTAGTACCGCCCGAAGCCCGCGATCCGGGCCAGCGCGGTGGGCGAGGTGTCGAAGACGTACGCGCGCGCGGGCGGCAGGTCGTCGAGGCGCTTGACCTCGTAGTCGGTGTGGACGGTGCCGCCGAGGTCCTTCAGATACGCGGTGAGCGCGTCGGAGATCGACTGGGAGCCGCCTCGCGCCACCGGCCAGCCGCGGGCGTGCGCGGCCAGGGCGAAGACCAGGCCGACGGCGCCGGTGGCAAGGCCGTCGAGCGGGGCGATGACGTGCGCCACGAGGCCGGCGAACAGGGCCTTGGCGCGCTCGTCGTGGAAGCGCCGGGTCAGCCAGGTCGACGGGGGCAGGCCGACGAGGCCGAAGCGGGCGAGGGTGACCGGGTCGCGGGGCAGCGCGGTGAGCGGCAGGGACATGAAGTCCCGGACCAGGGTGTCCCACTTGGGCAGGAACGGCTCGACCAGCCTGCGGTACGCGCCCGCGTCACGCGGCCCGAAGGAGGCGGCCGTCTCCGCCACGGACCGGGACAGCACGGCGGCCGTGCCGTCGGGGAACGGGTGCGCCATGGGCAGCTCGGCGTGTACCCACTCCAGGCCGTAGCGCTCCAGGGGCAGCGCCCTGAACGCCGGTGAGTTGATGCCGAGCGGGTGCGCGGCGGAGCACGGGTCGTGGCGGAAGCCGGGCAGGGTGAGTTCCTCGGTGCGCGCTCCCCCGCCCACGGTGTCGCGGGCCTCGAAGACGGCCACCGAGAAGCCGCGCCGGGCGAGCTCCACGGCAGCGGTCAGTCCGTTCGGCCCCGCACCCACCACGACCACATCGAGCATCGACGGCACCTTCGGACTCCTTCGTCAGCCGATGGCCACTGAGATCAGGATACGGCTGGGTCCGGAGCCCGGAGGGCACGGTCTGGTCAGGCGCTCCACGGGTACGGCTCGCTCAGCAGCTCCACCACTCGACGGGCCGTGGCCGCGTCCCGCGCCGCCGTGAACGGCAGGGTGTTGCCGCCCGTGATCCGGAAAGGCTCGCCGGTGAGCGTCAGGTGCGCGCCACCGGCCTCCTCGACGAGGAGCAGGCCCGCCGCGTGATCCCAGGCAGCCTCCCAGCTGAAGGCCGTGGCATCCAACTCGCCCCGGGCGACGGCGAGATACTCCAGGCCTGCCGAACCACAGGCGCGGGGCGCGACACCGTCCGTCCAGAGGCTGAGGAGCGCGCGCTTCTGGGCGTCGGTCGTGTAGTCCGGGTGGGAGGTGGCTATGCGCAGGTCCCGGTCGGCGGGCGGCGGACCGGCGTGCAGCCGCTCGCCGTCGAGGAAGGCACCGCCGCCCCTTACCGCGGTGGCCAGTTGGTCACGTGCGGGCGCGAACGTCCACGAGGCGTGCACGACTCCGCCCAGCGCGAGCGCGACCAGCGTGCAGAAGCCGGGGTCGCCGTGCACGAACTGCCGTGTCCCGTCCACGGGGTCGACGATCCAGACCGGGGCGTCGCCCTGTATCGCCTCATAGGTGGCCGGGTTGGCGTGCACCGCTTCCTCGCCGACCACGACCGAGCCGGGCAGCAGCTTGCCGAGCACCTCGGTGAGATACAGCTCGGCGTTGCGGTCGGCGTCCGTCACCAGGTCGTGCGGGCCGCTCTTCTGGTCGACCTCGTGCGCGGCCAGCTGGCGGAAGCGCGGCATGATCTCTGCCGCGGCGGCCTTGCGGATCTCTTCTTGCACGTCGGAGGCGTGCCGGGCGAGAAACTCGTCGATGGTTTCGTTTGCTTCGATCATGCCTCCATGAGAGCACGCGCCACTGACAATCCACTCCCGCCCCCTGTACACCGGGTGGAATCGGCATGAACACCCACCTTCGGCGCCAACCGTCGTGGAGCCTCAGCGTCCGACCGCGTACCCCTGCATGCCCCGCGGGTTCGCCGCCGCCGACAGGATCCCCGTCTCCGGGTCCCGCGCGACCGCGCACAGCCGCCCCTCGGACCAGGGGTCGCCGACGGTCACGTCATGCCCGCGCCGCCGCAGCTCCTCGACGACACCCGCGTCCATACGGGACTCCACCGTCACGCTTCCGGGCCGCATGCCGCGCGGATAGAAAGAACTGGGAAAGCCGTCGTTGTGCCAGTTCGGGGCGTCGATCGCGCCCTGAAGGTCGAGACCGCCGCGCACACGGCCGCGCAGGGCGACGGCCAGGAAGAAATGCACCTGCCACTGGTCCTGCTGGTCCCCGCCGGGCGTGCCGAAGGCCATGACCGGCACCCCGTCGCGCAGGGCGATCGAGGGGGTGAGGGTGGTGCGGGGGCGGCGGCCCGGGGTGAGGGAGTTCGGCAGGCCCTCCTCCAGCCAGGTCATCTGGAGCCGGGTGCCGAGCGGGAAGCCCAGCTCGGGCACGACCGGGTTGGACTGGAGCCAGCCCCCGCTGGGCGTGGCCGCGACCATGTTCCCCCAGCGGTCGACGACGTCCAGGTGGCAGGTGTCGCCCCGGGTCCCACCGTCGGCGCCGACGGTCGGCTCGCCCGCCCCCATCGGGCTGAAACCGGGATCGTCGTCGGCGATCACGCGCGCGTGCGCGCACAGCCGCGGCGTACGCCCTGCCGGACTGCCGGGCCGCAGCTCGTACGAGGCCTTCTCGCCGACGAGTGCACGCCGCCCCGCGTTGTACCCGTCCGACAGCAGCTCGCCGAGCGGCACCTCGGCCGCGTCCCCGTACCAGGCCTCCCGGTCGGCCATGGCGAGCTTGCAGCCCTCGATCAGCAGGTGGACGTAGTCCGCGGAGCCGTATCGCGGCAGCTCGGGCGGGAGCAGGGCGAGCTGCTGGAGGAAGGCGGGGCCCTGGCTCCAGGGGCCGGCCTTGCACAGGGTCCAGCCGTTCCAGTCGTACGTCGTCGGCGCCTCGTAGGTCGCGGACCAATCGGCGAGGTCGGCGGCCGTCAGCGTGCCGGTGTGGCGGGCGCCGCTGGTGTCCAGGGTGGGGCGCTCGGACTGTCGTACCAGGGCCTCGGCGATGAAGCCGGAGCGCCACACCTCACGGGCCGCCTCGATCTGCGCGACCCGGTCCCCCGCCCCGCCGGTCTCGGCGAGCAGCCGCTTCCAGGTGGCGGCCAGCGCGGGGTTGCGGAGCAGCTCGCCGGGGCGGGGCGCCTTGCCGCCCGGCAGGTACACGTCCGCCGAGGAGGTCCACTCCGTCTCGAAGAGTTCCCGTACCGACTCGACGGTCGCGCCGACGTTCTCCACGGGCGCGTGCCCGTCCTCGGCGTACCCGATGGCGTACTTCAGGACGTCCGCGAGGGGCTTGGTGCCGTGGTCGCGGAGCAGGAGCATCCAGGCGTCGAACGCGCCGGGGACGGCTGCGGCGAGGGGGCCCGTGCCGGGTACTAGGTCCAGCCCGAGCCCCCGGTAGTGCGCGACGCTCGCCCCGGCCGGCGCGACGCCCTGTCCGCACAGCACCCGCACCTCGCCGCCCGCCGGGGCGAGCAGGATCGGAACCTCTCCGGCGGGCCCGTTGAGATGCGGCTCGACGACGTGCAGGACGAACGCGCCCGCGACGGCGGCGTCGTACGCGTTGCCACCGTCCTCCAGGACCGCCATCGCCGACTGCGAGGCCAGCCAGTGGGTGGAGGACACCATGCCGAAGGTGCCCTGGAGTGTGGGGCGGGTGGTGAACACGGGCGGTCTCCTCACTGCGGGGCGGGCGGCCTGATGATCGTACGGATCTACGGCCCCACGGTCGTCCTACGGCTCTACGGTCGCCGTCTGCCCGCCGTGAGCACATGCCCGCTGGCGCCCAGCAACATCGGCTCGGACTCGATGCGCCGGGTCGCCGCCAGGACGGCCTCGCGGCGGTCCGGGTCGTCCAGCCAGTCCTCGATGCCGCCCATCAGCCAGGCGAGACCCTCGACGCCGTACTGGCCCTCGACAGAGAGCCCGGACTCGGTGAACTCGCCGGGGACTTCGGTCGGTTGGGCGAAGTAGGCGACCGTGAACTGCCCGGCTCCCCTGTCGTGCCGACCATCCGCGGACACGGCGTCGGTGTGGGCCCGTTGGACGGGGTCGAAGTAGCGCTCCTGCTTCAACATGTCGTGCAGTCCGGCGTACCGGTTGATGGTGGCGGCGACCACGAGCCCTCCTGGCCGCACCGCCCGCCGGGCCTCGGCCAACGCCTGTACCCGGTCGGCCCGTTCAGGCAGGTGGTAGAGCGGCCCGAGCAGCAGCACCACGTCGTACGCGGCGTCCTCGGCGGGCAGGGCGCGGGCGTCTCCCGGGCGGACGGCGACACCCGGCAGCTTGGCCGCCTGTTCCAGGTGCAGCGGTACGGGATCGACCAGTTCGACCTCGTACCCGTCCCGGGCGAGCCACTCCGCGTGGATCCCGCTGCCGCCGCCGACGTCGAGGACGCGCGCGGGGGCCGGGGGCAGCCGCCGCCGGAGCACTTCCTGGGTCCGCCAGAACTCCAGCCGTCCGGAGCCCTGTCGGAGCCGGGCGTCCTCCTTGCCCTGTGTGTAGTAGGCGAGGATCTCCTCGCGCACGGCCGGGGTCTGCTCACGCGTCGTCTCGGTCATCGCCCCAGGCTGGATGCGGGTGCGCACTGTACACAACGGGATTTCGGTCATCTCTCGCGTGCCGCCACCAGCCCCGACTCGTAGGCGAACACGACCAGTTGGGCCCGGTCGCGGGCGCCCAGCTTCGTCATCGCGCGGCTGATGTGGGTCTTCGCCGTCAGGGGGCTGATGACCATGTGGGCGGCGATCTCCTCGTTGGTCAGGCCGCGGGCGGCCAGGGCCGTGACCTCGCGTTCGCGGCGGGTGAGGCACTCCAGGCCGGGGGCCGTGGTGCGGTCCGGGGGACGGGAGACGAACTCGCCGATCAGGGTGCGGGTGACGGACGGGGACAGGAGGGCTTCGCCGCGGGCGACGACCTCGATGGCCTGGAGCAGGTCGGCCGGTTCGGTGTCCTTCAGCAGGAAACCGCTCGCGCCCGCGCGCAGCGCCTCGAAGACGTACTCGTCGAGGCCGTAGTTGGTGAGCATCACCACGCGGACTGCGGAGAGGGCCGGGTCGGCGGCGATGCGGCGGGTGGCCTCGATGCCCGTCATCACCGGCATCTGTACGTCGATCAGCGCGACGTCGGGGAGTTCGGCCCGCACCAGCTCCACGCCCCGCTCCCCGTCCGCCGCCTCGCCGACCACCTCGATGCCGTCCTCGGCGTCGAGCAGTGCACGGAAACCGGCGCGCATCAGGGCCTGGTCGTCGACGAGAGCCACCCGGATCATCCCGGCTCCCCCAGGGGCAGGGACGCCCGCACCGAGAAGCCGCCCTCCGCGCGTGGGGCGGCGTGCAGGGTGCCGCCGAGGGCAGCGACGCGTTCGCGCATGCCGGTGAGGCCGATGCCGGGTGTGGGCGGGTTGGACTGGTCGGCGACGCCGTCGTCGTCGACGTGGATCGTCAACTCGTCGTCCCCGTAGTCGAGTCGGACCGATATCTTCGCGGCTCCCGCGTGCCGGGCGGCGTTGGTCAGGGACTCCTGGACTATGCGGTAGACGGCCCGGTCGACGGTCGCCGTCAGGGGGCGTTCCGCACCGCTCACGGTCAGGTCGGCCGCCAGGCCGGCCGCGCGGGCGCGCTCCACGAGCAGCGCGGGTGTGCCGGTCGTCTCGTCGGTGCGCAGGATCTCCAGTGTGGCCCGCAGCTCGCGCATGGCCTCGCCGCCCGCCTCCTGGATGGCGAGCAGGGCGGGCGGCACCTCCTCGCCGCGCTTGCGGGCGAGGTGGACGGCGACGCCCGCCTGGAGTTTGACGATCGAGATGCTGTGGGTGAGGGAGTCGTGCAACTCCCTCGCGATGCGCAGGCGTTCCTCGCCCGCCCGGCGCAGTGCGGCCTCCTCGCGGGTGCGCTCCGCCTCCAGGGCGCGCTGTTCGGTCTGGCGCAGATACGCCTGCCAGTTGCTGTCGGCGAGGCCGGTCACGACCGCGCACAGGAACCAGCCCGCGAGCAGTGCGGTCCTCTCGACCACCTGCTGGGTCGTCGGCCCCGTCGCGAGGTACGCCGCCAGGAACACCCCGCCCGCCCCGGCCGCCCAACCGCGGTGTCGCGCGCGGGCCGCCGTATGCATGGCGGCCAGGACGGGCAGGCCCGCGATCGGCCCCGGATGGGCGTGCAGGACGTAGGCCGCGCCGCTCGCCGTGGCCACGGCGAGGACCGCTCTCGGAGCCGTCTGGTAGAAGGCCAGGGCCGCGGAACCAAGGACGATGAGCGCGTAGTCGACGCCCGTCGTGTCCGCGTCGAAGGCCGCCACGACCGCGACGAGGGCGCCGACCACGACCGCGAGGCCCGCGTCGGCCAAGCGCCTGCGTGTCACCGATTCCCCGTTCATGCCCGCACACTAGACCGCCGCACCGACAACGGCGTCAGACCTGTGGACTGCTCCCGCACTACTCCCCACGCAGTAGTGGCCGGCACCGCCGCGCCCCCTGTCGTAGCGTCAACTGCCATCGGCCGTACGACGACCCGGAGCACCCGGCGGGCGCACGCTGCTGTCCATGACCTCAGCCTTCCGCTACACCAAGCCCCTGCCGCCCAAGTCGGCCACCGGCCGCGTCGCCGAGGTGTACGAACAGCTCGCGAGGGACTTCGGCATCAACGAGCCCGTGACCTTCGTGGTCCTGTCCTCCGCGCCCGAAATCCTCGCCGCGACCTGGGCGTTGATGCGCGAGTCGCTCATCGCGGGCCCCGGTGACCGCACCGGCAAGGAACTCGCCGCGCTCGGGGTGTCGCTCGCCAACAGGTGCCCGTTCTGCGTGGACGCGCACACCGTGCTGCTGCACGCCACCGGCGACCACGCGCTCGCCGAGCGTCTCGCGCGCGGGGAGCAGCCGGAGAACGAGGAGCACGCGCGCGTGCTGGAGTGGGGCAGGCAGTCCCGCGTACCGGGTCGCCTCGGCGCCGGGCCGTACCCGTTCCCGCGCGAGCACGCCCCCGGCTACCTCGGCACCGCCCTCGCCTTCCACCTCATCAACCGGGTGGTGTCCGCCCTGCTGACCGAGAACCTGCTGCCGGGCAACGCCCAGCGGCTGCGTCCGGTACGCAGCCTGGCGGGCCGCACGCTCGCCCGGACCGTACGCCGCCCGGCCCGTCCCGGCGAGGCCCTCGCGCTGCTCGACCAGCCCGACCCCGGCGAGGCTCCCGCGTGGGCGGGCGGCACGGCCGTAGGCCTCGCGTACGCGGCGCTGCTCAGGGCGGCCCTGACGGACACCGGCTTCCTCGACGCCGACGACCTGGACCTCGTAGAGGAGACCTTGCTCGACTGGGACGGGGCGCATCCCTCGCTCGGCCTTGGCGGGTTTCCAGACCGGCGGGAGCGGCCCGGCGCGCGACTCGCGTTGCTGGCCGCCCTCGCGCCGTACCGCATCACAGATGAAGACGTGGCGGCCTGGCGGCGGCCGGAGCACAGCGACGAATCTCTTGTGCGGCTCGTGGTCTATGGGGCCTTTTTGGCCGTTGACCGGATCGAGTCGGCGGCGAACCTCCGCTCGGCGCGGGCATAACGGGACACACAGCCCGTCAACAGCGGGCCTGCGTCACCGCACAGGCACGGAGCGAGTTCATACTTCCGCCCCACAGGGAGTCATGTGACACTGGCGTCCCCTGTCCGCAGTGCGGACCCCTCCGCACCCCCACCCCCACGAGAAGTGCGCCGTGCGATCTCTTCCTCTGCCAGTCGCCCTCACCGCGCGCCTGTCGCCGGTCGTCGTGCTCGCCGCGGCGGGCTGGGCCCTGTCGTCCGGCCCGTTCGCCGCGACGCCTGCCGCCGAGGACAAGGCGGCGACGGACAAGGGGGCCGACTCGTCGCCCTCCGCGCCCTCGACGTCGGCGGTCTCGAAGTCGTACGCCTCCGCGCCCGCCCCATGCACCAGTGTGACCGTGAAGACCCTCAAGTCCCTTGTCCCGGGCGCCAAGACGGCCGGCAAGGAGATCGCGTCGACGGACACGAAGGTGCGCCGCACCTGCTCCTGGAACGCGCTCAAGGGGTTCGACTACCGCTGGCTCGATGTCTCCTTCGAGATCACGGAGTCGGACTCGGCGGCACAGAAGTCCTACAAGGAACGTGTAGCGGACAAAAGCGGCGGAGGGGCGGTCCCGGGGCTCGGCGACACGGCCTACTCCGTCGTGAACCTCACCACCGAGGACAAGCAGCAGACACGCGAGGGCGTGGTGATCGTCCAGGCGTCCAACGCGCTGGTGGTCGTCACCTACAACGGCAGTGACTTCGAGTCGAAGAAGGCACCCAGCACGGACGTGATCAACAAGGGTGCCATCAAGGCCGCCAAGGAGGCGGTGGCAGCACTGGAGGGCAGCCAGACCAGCTGACCGCCCTCCGTTTCGTGCAGTTCATGCGTTCGGGCGCGAGGGTCAGACGGCGACCTTCTTGCGCCCGCCCGCCAGCATCAGCGCCAGGTACAGCACCATCGAGGTACCGAGGCCCACCGCCCAGCCGTAGTCGGCCAGCGACGACAGGGCCGGGATGGGCCGCCCGTCGATCAGCGGGTCGAAGTTGGCGCCGCCCACGGCGAGGACACCGCCGACCACGAAGGCGACGACGGCCCGCCAGTTCCAGCCGTTCTCGTACCAGTAGCGGCCGCCCTCGCTGTACAGGTCGGTCAGGTCGAGCTTGCCGCGGCGCAGGATCCAGTAGTCGGCGATGAGGATGCCGGCGACGGTGCCGAGCAGACCACCGACCAGGCCGAGCCAGGTGAAGATGTAGCCGGCCGGGTCGGAGTACAGCTTCCACGGGAAGATCAGTACGCCGATGACACAGGTGGCCAGCGCACCGGCCCGGAAGGTGATCTTGCGGGGCGCGATGTTGGAGAAGTCGAACGCCGGGGAGACCAGGTTGGCCGCGATGTTCACGGACAGGGTCGCCACCAGCACGGTCACCAGCGCGAAGAGCAGACCCACGACGTTGTCCGTCTTGGCGGCCAGCTCGACCGGGTTCCAGATCGCCTCGCCGTACACGGCCTGCGAACCGGAGGTGACCATCACCGACAGGAGCGCGAAGAGCGTCATCGTGGTCGGCAGGCCGAGCGCCTGACCCCACATCTGCGCCTTCTGGCTCTTGCCGTACCGGGTGAAGTCGGGAATGTTCAGCGACAGCGTCGACCAGAAGCCGATCATGCCCATGAGGGAGGGCCAGAACAGCTTCCAGAAGTCCCCGCCCCAGCCGAGCTTGGAGGGCTGGTCGAACAGCGGGCCGAAGCCGCCGGCCTTCTCGCTCATCCACCACAGCATCACGCCGGCGCCGACGAGCACGAAGGGCGCGGCCCAGTTCTCGAAGCGGCGGATCGTCTCCATGCCCCGGTAGATGATGGCGACCTGGAGGGCCCAGAAGATGGCGAAGGACAGCCACATGGTCCAGGCATAGCCGCCGATCTTTCCGGCGTCGCTCCAGCCGTTCCCGATCAGCTTCCCGGCGAGGAAGTAGATCGCCTCACCGCCGATCCAGGTCTGGATCCCGAACCAGCCGCACGCCACCAACGCCCGTACGACAGCGGGGAGGTTGGCCCCGCGCACACCGAACGAGGCGCGGGCGAAGACCGGGAAGGGAATGCCGTACTTGGGTCCCGCGTGCCCGGTGAGGAGCATCGGCACCAGCACGATCACGTTGGCCAGGGCGATGGTGAGCACCGCCTGCTTCCAGTCCATGCCGACGGCGATCAGACCGGAGGCCAGGGTCCAGGAAGCCGTGTTGTGGGCCATGCCGACCCACAGCGCGGAGAAGTTGTACGTGGTCCAGGTGCGCTTCTCGACGGGGACCGGAAGCAGGTCCTCGTTGGCGTAGGGGCCGCTGGGGAGCGGCGAACCAGGGGCGATCTCCACCCGGCCGTCGGCGAGGGTGACTTGAGAGGTCGGCGGTATGGCCACGGGAGCGGTGTCGGTCATGGGCAGGCCAATCAATGAGGGGTGGGTCCGGAAAGGCCGTGCGGGGGCTCCGGTCCCCTCCCCGGGGACGGCCGGGGAGGGGAGAACTGGAGTGGGGGGATGGGGAGTTGAGCGGTTCCTACGAAGGGTTCCTACGCGGGTCGGTCAGCTGTTGACGGCCGGGATCACCTGGGATCCGTACGCGTCGATGGTGGCTTCCTGCGCGTCGTGCATGTCGTAGACGGCGAACTGGTCGACGCCCAGCGCACGCAGCGCGTTGAGCTTCTCGATGTGCTTCTCGACCGGGCCGATGACGCAGAACCGGTCGACGATCTCGTCGGGCACGAACTTGGTGTCGGGGTTGTCGCTGCGCCCGTGGTGGGAGTAGTCGTAGCCCTCGCGGGCCTTGATGTAGTCGGTGAGTTCCTCGGGTACGGCCGCGGAGTGCTCGCCGTACTTCGACACCAGGTCGGCGACGTGGTTGCCGACCATTCCGCCGAACCAACGGCACTGCTCACGCGCGTGGGCGAGCGCCTCCGGCGAGTCGTCCTCGGTGACGTAGGCCGGGGCGGCGACGCAGATCTTCACCTCGGACGGGTCGCGTCCGGCGGCGACGGCGGCGTCCTTGACGGCCTTCACCATGTACTCGGTGAGGTAGAGGTCGGCGAGCTGGAGGATGAACCCGTCGGCCTCCTCGCCGGTCATCTTCAGGGCCTTGGGGCCGTACGCGGCCATCCAGACGGGGAGTTCGGCGTCCTCCTTGATCCAGGGGAACTTGATGACCGTGCCCCCGAGGTCGGCCTCCTTGCCGGAGCCGAGCGCCCTGATGACCTTCATGGCCTCGCTGATGCGCGCCAGCGTGTTGGGCGCACGGCCCGCGACACGCATCGCGGAGTCGCCGCGGCCGATGCCGCAGACCGTGCGGTTGCCGAACATGTCGTTGAGGGTGGCGAAGGTGGAGGCGGTGACCTCCCAGGTGCGGGTGCCCGGGTTGGTGACCATCGGGCCGACCGTCAACTTCGTGGTGTTGGCCAGGATCTGACTGTAGATCACGAACGGCTCCTGCCACAGCACGGCGGAGTCGAAGGTCCAGCCGTAGGTGAAGCCGTTGCGCTCGGCCCGCTTCATCAGGCTGATGACCTTCGAGGCCGGCGGGTCCGTCTGCAGGACGAGTCCGAAGTCCATGTGCGCCACTCCTAGTTGAGGTACTGACAGGTGGAGCGCGGGGTGTACGTGCCGTGGCCGGCGCGGCCGGTGTACTCCCGCTCGTTGATGACGACTTCGCCGCGCGAGAGGACCGTCTCGACGCGGCCGGTGAGACGCTTGCCCTCGTACGCCGAGTAGTCGACGTTCATGTGGTGCGTCTCGGCGGAGATGATCTGCTCGACCTGCGGGTCGTAGATGACGACGTCGGCGTCGGCGCCGGGGGCGATGGTGCCCTTCTTCGGGTACATGCCGAACATCCGGGCCGGGGTGGCGCAGGCGATCTCGATCCAGCGGCGGCGCGTGATGTGCCCGTCGACGACGGCCTGGTGGAGCAGGTCCATGCGGTTCTCGACGCCCGGCAGACCGTTGGGGATCTTGGAGAAGTCGCCCCGGCCGAGTTCCTTCTGGCCCACGAAGCAGAAGGGGCAGTGGTCTGTGGAGACCACCTGGAGGTCGTTGGTGCGCAGGCCCTGCCACAGCTTGGCCTGGTGTTCCTTGGGCCGAAGGGGCGTGCTGCACACGTACTTCGAGCCCTCGAAGTCGGGTTCGGCGAGGTTGTCGGTCGACAGGAACAGGTACTGCGGACAGGTCTCGCCGAAGACGTTCAGCCCCTCGTCGCGTGCCCGGGCGAGCTCGGCGACTGCCTCCATCGCCGAGACGTGCACGACGTACAGGGGCGCGCCGGCGACCTGCGCGAGCTTGATGGCGCGGTGGGTGGCCTCGGCCTCCAGGAGGGCCTTGCGGACCTCGCCGTGGTAGCGCGGGTCGGTCTCACCGCGGGCGAGCGCCTGCTCGACGAGGACGTCGATCGCGATGCCGTTCTCGGCGTGCATCATGATCAGGCCGCCGTTCTCGGCGGAGCGCTGCATGGCGCGCAGGATCTGGCCGTCGTCGCTGTAGAAGACGCCGGGGTAGGCCATGAACTGCTTGAAGGAGGTGACGCCCTCCTCGACCAGCAGGTCCATCTCCTTGAGCGTGTCCTGGTTCACGTCGGACACGATCATGTGGAAGGCGTAGTCGATGGCGCAGTTGCCCTCGGCCTTGGCGTGCCAGGCGTCGAGACCTTCGCGCAGGCCGTGGCCGACGCTCTGCACGGCGAAGTCGACGATGGTCGTCGTGCCGCCCCAGGCCGCGGCCCGGGTGCCGGTCTCGAAGGTGTCGGAGGCGAAGGTGCCGCCGAACGGCAGCTCCATGTGGGTGTGGGCGTCGACCCCGCCCGGGATCACGTACTTCCCGGTGGCGTCGATGGTGCGCTCGGCCCCCCAGGCCTCGGCGGCCGGGGTACCGCTCGCGGCGAGGGCGGCGATGCGGCCGTCCTCGATCAGGACATCGGCGTGCAACTCGTCGGACGCGGTGATGACGAGACCACCGCGGATGACGGTACGACTACTCATGCTCCCTCTCCTACCGTGCTCAACACTGGTGACGTGCAGGTCGATCGGCGCCGCCGGTCCAGCCCCCGTGCACCGGACCGACGGACGTACCGGTCGGTTACGGAGCGGTCAGCGGCTCGTACGCGTCGGGACGGCGGTCCCGGTAGAACTGCCAGCGGTCACGGACTTCGCGCAGCTTGGCCATGTCCAGGTCGCGGACGACGAGTTCGGTCTCCTTGTCGCTGGCCACCTCGCCGACGAACTGGGCCTCCGGGTCGACGAAGTAGGTCGTCCCGTAGAAGTCGTTGTCGCCCAACTCCTCTACGCCCACCCGGTTGATCGCACCGACGAAGTACTCGTTGGCGACGGCGGCGGCCGGCTGCTCCAGCTGCCACAGGTAGGCCGACAGACCGCGCGAGGTCGCCGACGGGTTGAAGACGATCTCGGCACCGGCGAGGCCCAGCGCACGCCAGCCCTCGGGGAAGTGCCGGTCGTAGCAGATGTAGACGCCGATCTTGCCGACCTTGGTGTCGAAGATCGGCCAACCGCTGTTGCCGGGGCGGAAGTAGAACTTCTCCCAGAAGCCCGGCACCTGCGGGATGTGGTGCTTGCGGTACTTGCCGAGGTACGAGCCGTCCGCGTCGATCACGGCGGCCGTGTTGTAGAGGACGCCGGGCTGCTCCTCCTCGTACATCGGCAGGACCAGGACGATGCCGTGTTCCTTGGCGAGCGCCTGGAAGCGCTTGACGATCGGGCCGTCCGGGATGGACTCGGCGTACTCGTAGAACGCCTTGTCCTGGACCTGGCAGAAGTACGGTCCGTAGAACAGCTCCTGGAAGCACAGGACTTGAGCACCCTGCGCGGCCGCGTCGCGGACCGCCTGCTCGTGTACCTGGATCATGGACTCCTTGTCGCCCGTCCAGGCGGTCTGGAAGAGGGCGGCACGGATCACTGTGCTCATCGGGACCTCCGGTCGCTAGGTGTGGGGCGAGCCTAGGAAGTCCTGAAGTCCTGTTTGAGTTGCACGGTGTCACGTCTGCGGACGCGCGGCGTTCCACGGTGTCACCCTGTCGTGGGCCCATGTTTCACCGCCGTTTTCCCAGGTGGTCGCATGTTTCAAGCCTGTTGCGCGTCGTGTGCGAGGAGTGCGATGTGCACCGAGGCCGCCTGCTCGAAGTCGTCGAGGTCGACGCCGAGCCGCGCCTCTATCGCCTCCAGCCGGCGATACAGCGCGGGCCGGGAGACGTGGTGGAGCTGGGCGGTGCGGGACTTGTTGCGCCCGGTGGCGAGATACGTGCGCAGCACGGACAGCAGATCCTCGTCGGCCGCGCACAGCAGCCCGTCCAGCTCCCGCTCCGCGAACGACTGCACGTGAGGGTCGTCCCGCAGCAGCCGGATCAGGCCGCGCAGATGTACGTCCTTGAGGCGTACGACGGCCGGGAGCTCCAGGACGTCCACGGAGTCGGCCACGGCGTCGGCGACGTGCTGTGCCTCGCGCAGCCCGGCCGGCACGTCGTCCCAGACGATGCGCGGCTCGGCCGCGGCCACCACCGCCCTCAGCGCCCCGGACTCGGTCCGCAGCCGCGCCGCGAAGTGCGCCGCGAGGGCCCCGGCGTCCTGGTCCCGGGCCAGGCTCAGCAGCACGGCGGTGACTCCGTCGGCCAGTTCCGCGACGAGCCCGGGCAGCCCCAACAGCCGTAGCACCCGGTCGAGTTGAGCGGGATCGCCGTCGCGCACGACGAGCGGCACGAAGGCCCGCCGATTGACCGGCAGTCCGGCCGCGCGTGCCCGGGGCAGCAGCTGCCGCGCTGGTACGACGCCGCTGACGAGGTCGGTCAGCAGGCTCTGCGCGGACTGCTCCTCCCAGCTCTGCGTGAAGCCGCCGAGCATGCGGTGCAGGACGAGGGCCTCGGCGGCCCGATCGGCGAGCAGCCGTCCGGTGGCCGTGTCCCCGCGATACCCGCACAGCATGATCTGGCCCCACCGTTCGCCACGCCCGCCCAGCTCGGCGCGGACCCAGCCGTCGCCCTCGCTGCCGCCCGCCTGCCGGGCGATGCGCTCCCAGTCCCGCAGCACGTCGTCCACAGCCGACCGCTCCCCCGCCGTGGCGAGGACGCGGTGGGCGAGGTTGGTGACGACGACGGGACAGGCGCTGTGCGAGGCGACCTCGTCGAGCAGGCGTTGCAGCGGGGCGCCCGCGGTGATGAGCCCGGTGAGCGCGGTCCGTACGGCCTCGGACAGGCTGACGGCGGCGAACTTCCGCCGTACGAGCCGGGATTGGACCTCTTCGGTCAACTCGGCGAAGGGAAAGGGCCGGTGCAGGACGACCATCGGAAGGCCGCACCGCTCCGCCGCCCGGCGCATCACGTCCGGCGGGGCCGGGAAGGCCCGCCCGAGTCCGAGGACGACGGCGGAGGCCTCCGCGCGGTGCAGGGACTGGATGTACTCGGCCTGGGCGCTCTCGTCGCCGGCGAGCAGCACCCCGGTGGTGAGGACCATCTCGCCGCCGGTGAGCATCACGCCCACGTCGGCGGCCTCGGCCACGTGCACCCAGCGCACGGGCCGGTCGAGCTGGCTCGCGCCGGCCACCACCTCGGGCTCCCCGGCGAGCACGCGCTCCAGGGTGAGGACCTGGCGCACCGACAGGGCGGGTTCCAGGCTCCCCAGGTTCTCCAAGATGGCGGTCATGGGCGGACTTCCCTTGCTCAGGTTCTTGCTACTGCGTGCTCCTCAGAGCGTGTTCGAGGATCGCGGCGCCCTCCTCGGCCTCCGCGACGGTGAGGGACAGGGGTGGTGCGACGCGCAGGGCGCTGGTGTTGTGGCCGCCGCCCTTGCCGATGAGCAGCCCGCCCTCGCGGGCCGCTTCGAGGACGGCGGTCGCCGCGACCGGGTCGGCCTCGTCCGTACCGGGTTTGACCAGCTCGATGCCGATCATCAACCCGCGCCCCCGCACCTCCCGTACGCCCGGATGCTGGGCGACGACGGCCCGCAGCCGTTCGATGAGCAGTCCGCCGACGCGCCGGGCGTTGCCCTGGAGGTCGTGTTCCAGGAGGTACGTCAGGTTCGCGAGCCCGGCCGCCATGGTGATCTGGGTGCCGCCGAACGTCGAAATACTGTTGGAGTCAAGGCAGTTCATGATCTCGCCGCGCGCGACGACGCCGCCGATGGACATGCCGTTGCCGATGCCCTTGGCGAAGGTGAGGATGTCCGGCGGACCGGAGGCGGCGTGGGCCTGCCAGCCCCAGAAGTGGTCGCCGGTGCGGCCCCAGCCGGTCTGCACCTCGTCGGCGATCCACAGGATGCCGCGCTCGCTGAGCACCTCGCGGAAGGCCGCGTACAGCCCGTCCGGCGGGGAGGTGAAGCCGCCGACGCCCTGGATGGGTTCGGCGATCAGGGCGGCGGGCGGGCGGATGTGCCCGAGCAGGTCCTTGAGGTCGTCGACGCAGGCCGCGATGAACTCGCTGTCGCTCAACGCCGCGTACGGACCGCGCGTGCGGACGCCGCCGTGGACGTACAGCGTCTGCAGCGGTGACAGCGATGTCGGTGACCAGCCGCGGTTGCCGGTGATGCCGACCGCGCTGAAGGAGCGGCCGTGGTAGCTGTTGCGCATGGCCAGGATCTGGTTGCTCTGCCGGTATGCCGTCGCGAGCAGCAGCGCGGTGTCGTTGGCCTCCGTACCGGAGGTCGTGAAGAACACGCGGGCGTCGGGGATGCCGGACAAGTGGGCGACGCGCTCGGCGAGTTCGACCATCGGCCGGTTGAGGTAGAGGGT
Source organism: Streptomyces sp. JLBG701 (assembly GCF_058544905.1). Lineage (NCBI taxonomy): Bacteria > Bacillati > Actinomycetota > Actinomycetes > Kitasatosporales > Streptomycetaceae > Streptomyces > Streptomyces sp. JLBG701. The sequence continues at coordinate 9,240,874 of NZ_CM178588.1, read as the reverse complement.
CGAGGAGTGGATGATCCGCCCGGCCTGCTCGCTCACCGCCTTCGTCACCTCGGGCAGCGCGTGCGCGGTCATCGTCGTCAGGATGCCGCCGAAGAAGTCGAGGTACTTGTTCCCCCGGGCGTCCCAGACGTGCCGGCCCTCGCCGTGCGTGATTTCGAGCGGGTCCTCGTAGTAGAGGGCGAGCCAGTCGGGCAGGACGGCACGGTGACGGGCGTACAGGTCGCTCACGGCTGAACCAGCCCCTCGTACGCGTCGGGGCGGCGGTCCCGGTAGAAGGCCCACTGCTGGCGGACCTCCTCGATGAGGTCGAAGTCGAGGTCGCGCACGACGAGTTCCTCCTTGGTGTCGCTGGCCACCTCGCCCACGAACTGGCCACGCGGGTCGACGAAGTACGACGTCCCGTAGAAGTCGTTGTCCCCGTACTCCTCTTGTCCCACACGGTTGATCGCGGCGATGAAGTACTCGTTGGCGACAGCGGCCGCGGGCTGCTCCAGCTGCCACAGGTAGCTGGACAGGCCCCTGGAGGTGGCCGACGGGTTGTAGACCAACTGGGCGCCGTTCAGGCCGAGTTGCCGCCAGCCCTCGGGGAAGTGACGGTCGTAGCAGATGTAGACGCCGATCTTGCCGACCGCGGTGTCGAAGACGGGCCAGCCGGCGTTGCCGGGCTTGAAGTAGTACTTCTCCCAGAAGCCCTTGACCTGCGGGATGTGGTGCTTGCGGTACTTGCCGAGGACGGTGCCGTCGGCGTCGATCACGACCGCGGTGTTGTAGTAGAAGCCCGTCTGCTCGATCTCGAAGACGGGGACGACGATCACCATGCCGGTCTCGCGGGCGAGGGCCTGCATACGACTCGTCGTCGGCCCGTCGGGCACCGGCTCGGCCCAGCGGTAGTGCTCCGGCTCCTGCACCTGACAGAAGTAGGGGGCGTTGAAGACTTCCTGGAACCCGATCACCTTGGCGCCCTGCCGGGCCGCCTCGCGGGCGTGTTCCTCGTGTTTCGCCACCATGGACTCGGTGTCGCCGGTCCAGGTGGCCTGGACCAGAGCGGCGCGTACGACGTTGGCCATGAGCTGCTCCTTCGACGGGACGCCAGATCCGTCTACGCCCGTAGAACAGGCCGTAGAGGGACGAACGTAAGCCTCTCGGACTGCCTTGCCAAGACCATTGTCGTTAACCCGCGGAGTCGATCACGTTTCACACCCCAGTGGGTGAGTGGAGGGGACCCCGGTCAGGCGCTGAAGCCGGCGACCCGGAGGGCGTGGACGAGGTCCCGGTGACGGTCGCCCGAGACGCCCCGTGCCGCCTCCAGCAGGAGGGGGACGAGGCGCTGCGGGTCGGCCTCGACGCTGTGGGCCGCCTCCTCGGGGGTGCGGACGTTGACGTAGGTGTCGAGGAGGGCGCGGGCCTCGCGGCGGCGGCCGTCCTCCACGAGCCCGAGCACTGCCTCACCGATCTCGCCGGGCGGGCGTGCCACGCCCTGGCGCAGGATCTGCTCCCCGTCGCCTGCGCGACCGGCCGCGACCAGCGCGTCCGCCGCGGCGACCAGCCGGTCGGCGGGCAGCGAGCCGGCCTCCCAGAGCAGGGTCTGCCAGTCGGCGCCGAGTCCGGCCCGCTGGAGCTCGGCGGCGAGCAGCGGGAAGCGGGCGGCGGGCCAGTACGCGGCCTCGACGAGCACCGCGTGCGCCTCACCACTGCGGCCCTCTCGGCGCAGCCGCACGAGCGACGCCACGGCCTCGGCGGTGGCCCGCCGCGCCTCCGCGTCCAGCGGATCGGTCTGCGGCTCGGCCGGCTCCGCGGTGGCGACGGCCCCGGCGAAGCGGGCTCCGCCCCGGGTACGGGCCGTGGTCGGCGCCGGGACGGGGATGTCCGGTACGGCGGCCATCGGGGCCGGGACCGCGGCGCTCTCGTCATCGACCATCCCGGCGAAACGGGCACTGCCGCGGCGACGCTTGCGCTGCTTGGCGGTGGGGGCCGGGGCGGGGACGGTGTCGACGGCGGGGGGCTCGGGGGTGGCGGGGGGCTGGGTGTCGAGGTCGGGGGTCGGGGCGTCGAGGCTGTCGTAGTCAGCGGGGGTGTCGTACGCGGGGCCCGTCCGAGCGCGGGAGGTGTCGTAGCCGCCCGGCGTGTCGTACGCCGGCCTCGTGGCGCGGGGACCGCCGTAGCCACCCCGCGTTGCGTTCGACGGCCTCGTGGCGCCGGGCCTGCTCTCGGCGGCGGCGTCCCGGCCGGGTCGGTCGTACCGGGGGTCGTGTGTGCCCTGGGGCTCGGGGTCCGGGGCCTCGTGCCAGGTTGCGGTTTCGGCTGCCGCGCGCTGTCCGAGGCGCCAGTCCGCGGTGTCGGGGGCCGTGTCACGCCGGCGGGGCATTCCTGACCGGGGGGCGGCGGGCGAGCGGCTGCCGGAGTCCTCCGAGAACACGTCGTCGGTCTGGAATACGTTCCCCTGGTGGTCGCGCCTGATGACCTGGGCGCCGGCCTGGCGCCGGTCCAGTTCGAACATGCGGGCGCGGAGTTCGGCGCAGCGGGCGGTCGCCCGTTCGTGGTCGTCGTGGGCCCAGGCGAGGTCGAGGCGGATGGCGTCGGCCGCGTCCTGGGTGGTGGCGGAGGCGAGCAACCGGCCGAGCTCGGCCTGCCGTTCGGCGGCGTACCGCTGTTCGCGGAGCATGACGTCGAGCCGGTCCCCGAGGACGTCCCGGCCGCCGGGCCGGGTGTCGTACGCGATGAGCGCGGCGGCGTGCAGGGCGTGGGCCCGGTCCGCCTCATGGGCGGCGGCGTCAGGGCCGTAGGACACGGCGAGGTCCTGGAGGAGCGCCTCCACGACGTCCCAGGGCGGCACCTCGTATCCCTGGAGGCAGGCCTGCATACCTTCCGGGTCACGTTGCCAGAAGACGGCACACCAGCCGCCACCTTGATCCAGGCGCGCCACTAGGCCGTCCAGATAGTTCGCGAACTCCCGTATTCGAGCCGGGAGTTGATCCACTGTCATCGCCCAACTCCCGCCAGACCGGAGTACTCCGGTCCGTAGAAAACACCATTCGTGTTACGGCGCGGCTACAGATCCTTTTCAGGCCGGACGCAGAGCGTTCAAGAACGAGTACAGAGCGCTGTGCGCAAACGCTCCGCTCACAGCACCCGGGCCTTCTCCCCCTGCCGCAGGGTACGCCCCAACCGTCCCCGGGACGCCGCCAGGAGGAGCGCCCCGGCCGTCACTCCGCACGCGCCGAGCACGGCGGCCGCCCTCAGCGTGGAGTCCGCGAGCAGCAGGCCCGACGCGGCGGAGCCGGCCGCCACACCTCCGCCGATGAGCGTCACCAGCCAGGCGAACGCCTCGGTCACCGTGCCCGCCGGCGCGAGTTCGCCGACGAGGCCGAAAGACACGGTGAGCAGCGGCGCGAAGAAGACGCCGGCGCCGACCGCCACCAGACAGGCGCCCGCCGGTCCCGGCACGAGCGCGACCAGCCAGTACGAGGCCGCCATCCCGGTACTGAGGAGTACGGCCTTGTGCGGCGCGGCCGCGGTCCAGCCGAGTGCCCCGTAGGTCATGGCGCCGAACAGGGCGGCGAGCAGCAGGAGCAGGGCGGGGCTGCGCAGCGGGCCGAGCCAGTGTGCGTCGCGGGCCTCGGTCCGCCAGGTGCGCGAGGGCTTCGCGGTCGCCATGAGTACGGCACCCAGCAGGCCAAGACCGGCGGCCAGCCACGGGCGAGCACGGCGTATCCAGCCCCGACACCACCGCCGAGACGGCTAAGCGCTCCGCTGGAAGTCCGGTACACCAGCTTCGGGTGCGTCGTGGCAGGTCGCGCAGTCCCCCACGCCCTTCAGGGCGCTGCCGCACCGCACGGAACTGGTGAAGCCCGGGGTGGCACAAAGCGCCCCGTAAGGGGCGCGGGGAACTGCGCGATCAACCCCCACCGGGCCCGCGGCAAACGAACCGCATATCCAGCGGAGCGCTTAGCACCCGCGGCTGGCCGGTGCGGTCGACGAGCCGGCCGAGCAGCGGCCCGCCGATCGCCCCGGCTACGGCGAAGACACCGGTCACCACGCCCACCAGGCGGTAGCCGGCGCCGGCCTCGCGCACGGAGAGGGCAACGGGTCGATCGAGCTCAGATGCAGCCCGAGTCTCGCGTGAGCATGCGGGGCAGCACGAGTTGGATCAGCGTGGCGACCCCGTCGTCGTCGTTGCCCGGGACCACGATGTCGGCGGCCCGCAGGACGTCCTCGTGGGCGCCCGCCACGGCCGCCGCGAGCCCTGCCGCGCCGAGCATGGGCAGGTCGTTGGGCATGTCGCCGACGGCGACGGTGTGCTCCAAGGGGACACCGAGGCGGCCCGCGAGCCGCAGCAGGGCGTCGCCCTTGTCGACGCCGGGGGCGGAGATCTCCAGGAAACGGCTGCTGGACCTGGTGACTTGGGCCCCCGCGCCGAGCAATGCGGCGGCCACACCGGCCAGTTCCTCCACAGGGCGCTCAGCATGGGCGGCGAGGATCTGCACCACGGGATCGCCGTCGCGCGGCCCGGTGTCCCAGGCGGCCATCGGCTCATGGGCCCACGGATGAGGCACCAGCGCGCTGAACTCCGGTTCCAGGCGCAGCCCGCCGAGGGATTCGACGCCCAGGGCGATCCCGGGCACGCCGGAGCGCAGGGCGCCGAGTATCTCGGTGACCCCGGCGGGCTCGAAGCCCCGGCAGTCGTGGATCTCGCCGGTTCGGGCGTCCACGGTCACGGCGCCGTTGCTGCACACGAGCAGCCCGGTGAGCCCGTGGCCCCGGGTGACGGGGAGCGCGTCCCGCATCGGACGGCCGGTGACGCCGGCCACGGTGATGCCGGCCCGCGATGCCTCGGCCAGCGCGCTGAGGGTTCGGTCACTGATGCCGCCCTGCGAGTCGAGCAGGGTGCCGTCGAAGTCGGTGCACAGGAGGCGTACGGTCCGCGTCCGTCGCCGCCCGCGTTCGTGTTCACGGGTGTTCGTGATCGACATGACGGGAGGCTAGCGACTACGCGCGTAGACGCCAAGACCCGTATCGCCTGCTGGAACTCCCGCCGGAAAAAGGCGAGTTCGGTGGACGGATTTCAGACAGGCACGGGCGCACAGGCGACCATGAGTTCGTCCATGGACAGCCCCAACTCCCCCGCCAGGGCCGCGACGGTGAAGAAGGCCGGAGTCGGCGCCCGCCCGGTCTCGATCTTGCGCAGGGTTTCGGCGGAGATGCCCGCACCCGTCGCGACCTCCATCATGCTGCGACCGCCGCGGGCCTCGCGGAGCAGCCTGCCGAGCCGCTCACCGCGTTCGCGCTCTTCGGGGGTCAGTGGGTTCCGTACCATGCCGTCATTCTAATACCGGTATAGTAATTGGCATGGTGGAACTCAAGACGAACACATCTCTCGACGCCATGTACGAGGCCGGCCAGGTCGTGGGGCAGGCCCTGACGGCCGCGCGAAAGGCCGCTGACGTGGGAGTATCCCTGCTGGAGCTGGACGAGGTGGCGCGCGGGGTACTGCGCGAGGCGGGCGCGACATCCCCCTTCCTCGGCTACCGCCCCTCCTTCGCCCCCACCCCGTTCCCCGCCGTCATCTGCGCCTCGGTGAACGACGCGATCGTGCACGGCATCCCGACCGGCTACCGGCTGCGCGACGGCGACCTCGTCTCCATCGACTGCGGCGCCGAACTCGGCGGCTGGGTGGGCGACTCGGCGATCAGCTTCATCGTGGGCAGGCCGCGCCCGGCGGACGTACGCCTGATCGAAACGGCCGAACGCGCCCTCGCGGCGGGCATCGAGGCGGCCGTCGTGGGCAACCGCATCGGCGACATCGCCCACGCCATCGGCACCGTGTGCCGCGCCGCCGGCTACGGCATCCCCCAAGGCTTCGGCGGCCACGGCATCGGCCGCCGCATGCACGAGGACCCCCCGGTCCCCAACGAGGGCCGCCCCGGCCGAGGCCTCCCCCTCCGCGCCGGCATGGCCCTGGCAATCGAGCCCATGCTGATCGGAGGCGGCAAGGACGGCTACCACGAAAAGCCGGACGGCTGGACCCTCAGCACAAACGACGGCTCCAGAGCAGCCCACGCAGAACACACGGTGGCAATCACGGAGACGGGCCCGCGGATCTTGACGGAGCGGTAGACCAGTTCCGCCAGGGGCGCGGGGAACTGCGCAACCAGCCACAACGGACCCGCACCTGCCAGACAACACACGCACCCCGAACCGCAGGCGTTCCTGCACATGCCCCCGGACACCACCCATGCCATGGTGGTCTACAGGCACCGGAACATCGTCAGCGGAACGGAACTGCGATGACCAGCGGCTTCACCGGCCCGGAGGGCCTCGGTCCCGACCCCTTCGGAGAATTCCTCGCCCGCTTCTTCGGCGGCCCCCGCCAAGGTCCCCGGCACATAGAGATCGGCCGCCTCCTGAGCCAACCGGCCCGAGACCTGGTCCGGGGCGCGGCCCAGTACGCCGCCGAACACGGCAGCCGCGACCTGGACACCCAGCACCTGCTGCGCGCGGCACTCTCCAGCGAGCCCACCCGGAGCCTGCTCAGCCGCTCCGGCGCGGACCCCGACTCGCTGGCGACGGAGATCGACGAGCGCTCGGGCCCGGTCCAGCACACCCCGGAGGAGGCCCCGCCGCCGACGTCGCTCGCCCTGACCCCGGCCGTCAAACGCGCCCTCCTGGACGCACACGACCTGGCACGGGCGAGCGGCGCCGGCTACATCGGCCCCGAGCACGTGCTGGGCGCCCTGGCCGCGAACCCCGACTCCGCGGCCGGCCACATCCTCAGCGCGGCCCGCTTCGCACCCGCAGGGCTGCCGCCCGAGGCGCCGGACGCCCCACAGACCCGTACCGAACGACCGCGCACGACAGCCACCCCCACCCTCGACAAGTACGGCCGCGATCTCACCGAGGACGCGCGGCAGGGCCGTATCGACCCGGTGATCGGCCGGGACGAGGAGATCGAGCAGACCATCGAGGTGCTCTCCCGCCGCGGCAAGAACAACCCGGTGCTGATCGGCGACGCGGGCGTCGGCAAGACGGCCATCGTGGAGGGCCTGGCCCAGCGCATCGCCGACAGCGATGTGCCGGACGTGCTCATCGGCCGCCGGGTCGTCGCGCTGGACATGCCGGGTGTGGTCGCGGGCACCCGTTTCCGGGGCGACTTCGAGGAGCGGATGAACAACATCGTGGGCGAGATCCGCGCCCACTCGGACGAACTCATCATCTTCATCGACGAGTTGCACACGGTCGTGGGCGCGGGCGGAGGTGGCGAGAGCGGGTCGATGGACGCCGGCAACATCCTCAAACCGGCGCTGGCGCGCGGCGAGTTGCACATCGTGGGCGCCACCACGCTGGAGGAGTACCGGCGGATCGAGAAGGACGCGGCGCTGGCCCGCCGCTTCCAGCCGATCCTGGTGCCCGAGCCGTCCGTCCCGGACACGATCGAGATCCTGCGCGGGCTGCGCGACCGCTACGAGGCCCACCACCAGGTCCGTTACACCGACGAGGCGCTGGTGGCGGCCGTGGAGCTGTCCGACCGCTATCTCACCGAGCGCCGGCTGCCCGACAAGGCCATCGACCTGATCGACCAGGCCGGTGCCCGGGTGCGGCTGCGGTCCCGGACGAAGGGCACGGACGTACGGGCCATGGAGCGCGAGGTCGAGCAGCTGACCCGGGACAAGGACCAGGCTGTCGCGGACGAACAGTACGAGCAGGCAACGCGCTTGCGTGACCGCGTCACCGAGCTGAAGGGGCGGATCGAGGAGGCGACCGGCCAACCCGAGGTCGACGAGGGGCTGCATCTGGAGGTGACCGCCGAGGCCGTCGCCGAGGTGGTGTCCCGGCTGACCGGAATCCCGGTCAGCAGCCTCACCCAGGAGGAGAAGGACCGCCTGCTGGGGCTTGAGGAGCATCTGCACGAGCGGGTGATCGGCCAGGACGAGGCGGTCGGCGCGGTCGCCGACGCGGTGCTGCGCTCCCGGGCCGGACTCGGCAGCCCGGACCGCCCGATCGGCAGCTTCCTGTTCCTCGGACCGACCGGCGTCGGCAAGACCGAACTGGCGCGGGCGCTCGCGGAGTCCCTGTTCGGCAGCGAGGAGCGCATGGTCCGACTGGACATGAGCGAGTACCAGGAACGCCACACGGTCAGCCGTCTGGTCGGCGCCCCGCCCGGCTATGTCGGCCACGAGGAGGCGGGTCAGCTCACCGAGACCGTGCGCCGGCACCCGTACTCGCTCCTCCTCCTCGACGAAGTGGAGAAGGCGCATCCGGACGTCTTCAACATCCTGCTCCAGGTCCTCGACGACGGCCGGCTCACCGACTCCCAGGGCCGCACGGTCGACTTCACCAACACGGTCATCGTGATGACCAGCAACCTCGGCTCCGAGGCGATCACCCGGCGTGGTGCGAGCGTCGGCTTCGGGGCGGGCGGCGAGGACGCCGACGAGGAGGCGCGGCGCGAGCAGATCCTGCGGCCGCTGCGCCAGCACTTCCGGCCCGAGTTCCTCAACCGCATCGACGAGATCGTCGTGTTCCGCCAGCTCACAGCCGAGCAACTGCGGCAGATCACCAACCTGTTGCTGGAGAAGACCCGCCGCCTGCTGCACGCGCAGGGCATCACCGTCGACTTCGCCGACCCGGCCGTCGACTGGCTCTCCCGGCGCGGCTACCAGCCCGAGTACGGCGCCCGCCCGCTGCGCCGGACCATCCAGCGGGAGGTCGACAACCAGCTCTCCCGGCTGCTCCTGGACGGCCGGATCAAGGAGGGCGAAGCGGTGACGGTGGATGTGGCGGACGAGCGGCTCGCGTTCCGTTCCCGTACGCCGGAGCCGCCCGTCCCGCTGTGACCCGCTCTACGACGCCGGGTACACGACCATCGCCGAGCCGCCGCCCCGCCGTACCGTCTCGGCCGCCGCGAGCCACTGTCCGTTCGGCAGCCGCTGGACACCGGTCGCGGCGCCGATCTCGGCGTTCAGCCGGAAGCCGTGCCCGATGGCCTCCAGCTGGGTCTTCAACTCGCTGTTCCACAAGCCCGGTTCGAGCTCGGTGGTGGTCTGGTTGCGCTGGCTGGCGCGCGGCGTCGCGATCGCGTCGACGAGCGGCATCCCGCGGTCCAGGAACTCCGTCAGGGTCTGCAGCACGGTGGTGATGATGGTCGCGCCACCGGGCGAACCGAGCGCGACGACCGGCTTGTTGTGCTGGTCAAGGACGATCGTCGGCGAGATCGACGAGCGCGGCCGCTTGCCCGGGCCGGGCAGGTTCGGGTCGTGCACGGCCGGGTTCGCGGCGGTGAAGGAGAAGTCGGTCAGCTCGTTGTTGAGGAGGAACCCGCGCCCGGGGACGGTGATACCGCTGCCGCCGGTCTGCTCGATGGTGAGCGTGTAGGAGACGACGTTCCCCCACTTGTCGGCCACCGTCAGATGCGTGGTGTTCTCCCCCTCGTACGTCGTCGGCGCCGCCGTGCCTCCGGTGGCGCAGGCCGCCGGGTCGCGCGGGTCGCCGGGCGCGAGCGGGCTGGTGAGCACCGCGTCGTCCTTGACGAGACACGCGCGCGAGTCGGCGTACGACTGCGAGAGCAGTTCCTTCGTCGGTACGTCCTCGAAGGCGGGGTCGCCGACCCAGCGCCCCCGGTCCGCGAACGAGATCCGGCTGGCCTCGATGAAGTGGTGCAGGTACTGCACCTCGCTCGCCTTCGAAAGGTCGGTGTTCTCAAGGATGTTGAGCGCCTCGCCGACTGTGGTGCCGCCGGAGGAGGAGGGCGCGATGGAGTAGACGCCGAGGCCGCGGTACGACGTCTTCGTGGGCGCCTGGAGCTTGGCGCGGTAGGCCGCGAGGTCCTCGGCGGACAGCTTGCCCGGGCGGGCGTTCCAGCCGGAACCGGCGTCCACGGGCGGGTTGTTGACGGTGTCGACGATGTCCTCGGCGAGGTCGCCGCGGTACAGCGCGCCGACACCCTTCTTGCCCAACTCCTCGTAGGTTTCGGCGAGATCCGGGTTGGTGAAGGTGGAGCCGACCACCGGGAGGGCGCCGCCGGGCAGGAACAGGTCGGCCGTGTCCGGGAAGTAGCGGAAGCGGGTCTCGTTCAGCGCGGTCTGCGCGCGGAAGGTGTCGTCGACGGTGAAGCCGTCCCGGGCGATCCGCTCGGCGGGCTTCAGCACCGTACCGAGCTGTCTGCTGCCCCACTTGTCGAGTGCGGTCTGCCAGGTGGCCGGCGTGCCCGGGGTGCCGACGCCGAGGCCGCTGCTGACGGCGTCGGCGAAGGCGAGCGGCTGGCCGTTCTCGACGAAGAGGTTGGCGTCGGCGGTCAGGGGCGCGGTCTCGCGGCCGTCGATCGTGTGCACGGAACGGGACTTGGCGTCGTAGTAGACGAAGTAGCCGCCTCCGCCGATGCCGGAGGAGTAGGGCTCGGTGACGCCGAGCGCGGCGGCCGTGGCGACGGCGGCGTCCACCGCGTTGCCGCCCTTGCGCAGAACCTCGATGCCGGCCGCGGACGCGTCCGCGTCGACGCTGGCGACCGCACCGCCGTAACCGACGGCGACCGGAACTTTGCTCGGGGTGCCGCTCGTTGCGGCGGGTGGGGCTGCCGCCCCGACCGACACCACGGTGGCCGAAACCGCCAGAACCGCCAGCTTCCGCGCTACAGGACGACGCATCCGCACCTCCAGTAAGGACCGTCCGCGCAGCCTATTGCATTGCCATGGCCTCGTCAGGACCCATCTCAGGCCTTCTCGAACACGCGCGCCAACACGGGTACACATGAGCCCGCTACCATGCGCGCCCATGAATGACGACCTGCGCAACATCGTTCTGGGCCTGGTGGCCGCCGGCATCAGTGCCGGGCTCGGCTGGCTGGCCCGGACCTACCTGTGGAAGCGGAAGCTCCGCCGCAAGCAGGCCTTTTTCGGGCTGCCCGACAACTCCGAGTCCCTGCTCGTGGTCAACCGCGAGGCCGGCGGTCCCGAACTCACGGTGATGCGGCACGACGTGTTCGCCCTCCTCGAACTGGCCGCGCTCATCAAGGACTGCAACGCGCACGCCCAGGTCGTCGCGCACGACGCCGCGCAGCAGGGCTTCGGTGAGCGCACGGAGTTCTGTGTGGGCGGGCCGGCCTCCAATCGCCGTATGGCGGCGCACCTCCACTCCCTGCTGCCGGGCATCCGCGTCAACGTCGACGCCGAGCCGGGACCGGATCGCGGCGCCTTCCAGATAGGCAGCGAGCGCTACCGCCTTGAGGCGGGCAAGGGCGAGTACGTGCTGCTGGCCCGGCTCACCGCGGGCCAGACCCGCGAGGCGCGGCCGGTGTTCCTCTTCTGCGGCCAGCGCGCGATCACCAACCAGGCCGCGACCCGCTATCTCGCCCGCAACCACGAGCGGTTGGCCCGCAAGCACGGCAACAGCTCCTTCGTACTGCTGCTGAAGGTCGTCAACTCCCAGGCGTACGGTCCGGATGTCGTCGAGGTCGTCGCCGATGTGACGCGGTCGGCGCAGTCGCCCCTGCCCACACCCGCACCGACCCGCGCCTCGCACAAGGCGACCTGAGGAGCGCCAACTCCCCACCGGATCCGCACCGGACGACCGGATCCATGGCCGTCACACCAATCGTTACTCGCACGTAACTTACCGACGGGTTACTTGCGGTAAGTCCTCGCGGTTACCGTCGGGTCACTTTGCAGTTGACACGAGTAGGAGTGACCCGTGGGACACCATCGCAGGGCCCTGCGTACGACCGCCGTGGGCGCCGTCTCCGCGGCGCTGGTCGCCGGTGGCGTTCTCGGGCTCGCGCCCGCCGCACAAGCCGCCTCGAACAACGTCCGGTTCGTCGACATCACCGGTGACGGCGGCACGGTCCTCAAGGCGAACGTCGTCACGCCCGCGGGCGCCGGTGCCACCCAGCGCTACCCCCTGCTGGTGCTGCCCACGAGCTGGGGGTTCCCCCAGGTCCAGTACCTCGCCCAGGCCCAGAAGCTCGCGAACTCCGGCTACATCGTGGTCAGTTACAACGTCCGCGGCTTCTGGCAGTCCGGCGGCGAGATAGAAGTGGCGGGCCCTCCTGACATAGCCGACGCGTCCAAGGTGATCGACTGGGCGCTCGCCAACACCCCTTCCGACTCCCGGCACATCGGCATGGCGGGCGTCTCCTACGGCGCCGGCATCAGCCTGCTGGCCGCCGCGCACGACAAGCGCATCAAGGCCGTGGCCTCGCTGAGCGGCTGGGCCGATCTGATCGGCTCGATCTACTCGGGCCGCACCCAGCACACCCAGGCGGCCGCTCTGCTGGACGTCGCCAGCACGGTGACCGGCCGCCAGAGCGCCGAACTCAAGCAGCTGTTCAAGGATCTCTACGGCTCCAACCTGGCGAAGGAGCAGGACATGATCGCCTGGGGGAAGAAACGCTCAGCCGCGACCTACGTCGACCAGATCAACAAGAACGGCGCGGCGATCATGCTCGCGGGCGCCTGGGGCGACACGATCTTCCCGGCCAACCAGAACGCCGACTTCTACGAGAAGTTGACCGTCCCGAAGCGCCTGGAGTTCCGCCCCGGCGACCACGCCACCGCCGAGATCACCGGACTCCTCGGCCTCCCCAACGACGTGTGGACCGACACCGAGCGCTGGTTCGACCACTACCTCAAGGGCGAGGACAACGGCATCGACCGCGAGCAGCCGGTCCAGCTCAAGTCCCGTTCCACGGGCGGCTACGAAGGCTACCCGGACTGGAAGTCGGTCGGCGCGACAAGCAGGAAGATCACCCTCGCCGGCACGACCACGATCCGCGCGAACGTCGACTCCGGGGCGGACGGCGGGATCGTCCTGCTGTCCAGCCTTCTCGACCAGGTGGCCCAGCTGCCCCCGATGGCCTCGATCCCCCTGCTCCCCCGCCGCTGGGCGGCCGTGTGGCAGTCGGAGAAGTACACGACGGCCCAACAGGTGCGCGGCACAGCCGAGTTGCATACGACGGTCACCCCGACCGAGGAGAGCGGAACCCTCGTCGCGTACCTCTACGACGTGGGCCCGCTCGGCCTCGGCAAGCTGGTCAGCAACGCGCCGTACACCTGGCACGGGCTCACGCCCGGCAAGCCGTTCGACATCGGCCTGGAGTTGTTCTCCACGGCCTACGACGTCCCGGCAGGGCACCGTCTCGCCCTGGTCGTCGACACGGTCGACCCGCTTTACATCGAGCACAACCCGTCCGGCGCACAGCTGACCTTCTCCTCACCGGCGAACGACCCGTCGTACGTGTCGGTTCCGCTGCGCGAGCAGTGATCTCCGGCTGCTGCCGGCCCGGCCCGGCTCTGTGACTGCTGCCCCCGGGCCCTGTCGGCTCAGTGCTTGAGGATCTTGGAAAGGAAGTCCTTGGCACGGTCGCTGCGCGGGTCGGTGAAGAACTCGTCAGGGGTGCGGTCCTCGATGATGCGGCCGTCGGACATGAACACGACGCGGTTGGCGGCCGAGCGGGCGAAGCCCATCTCGTGGGTGACCACGACCATGGTCATGCCCTCGTGCGCCAGCTGCCGCATGACCTCCAGGACTTCGTTGATCATCTCCGGGTCGAGGGCGGAGGTGGGCTCGTCGAACAGCAGCGCCTTGGGCTCCATGGCGAGGGCGCGGGCGATGGCCACGCGCTGCTGCTGGCCACCGGAGAGCTGCGCCGGGTATTTGGGCGCCTGGTCGGCCAGGTCGACGCGGTCCAGGAGTTCGCGTGAGTGCTTGTCGGCATCGTCCCGCTTGCGCTTACGGACCTTGATCTGGGCCAGCGAGACGTTCTGGAGCACCGTCTTGTGGGCGAAGAGGTTGAAGGACTGGAAGACCATGCCGACCTCGGCGCGGAGCTTGGCGAGATCCTTGCCCTCCTCGGGCAGCAGTCTGCCGTCGAGCTTGATCGTGCCGGACTCGATGGGTTCCAACCGGTTGATCGTCCTGCACAGTGTCGACTTGCCCGAACCCGAAGGGCCGATGACCACGACCACCTCCCCCTTGCCGACGGTGAGGTTGATGTCTTGGAGGACATGCAACTCCCCGTAGTGCTTGTTGACGTCCTGCATTTCGATCAACGGATCGACGGCCATGCCCAGCCCTACTCACTCTCAGCTGTGGTGTGGTTGCCGCAAACTATCCAGACAAGGGGGGAGTTGATACACGACACGCACTTTTCGGTCATTAGCCGTATTTACGGCGCACTTACGCCCGGTGACACCGACGGCTCAGGCCTCCGAGACCTCCGCGTACAGCTGGGAGAGCTCGGGCACCCCGCTCGCGGCCCACTCGCGCCCGGAGGCGACGACGTCGAACTCACGGCCGGACGCGAGCCGTACGACGGGCCCGCCGCTGGACCAGACCTCCCAGACCGCGCCGGGGACGGTGCGCACGATGACCGTGCCGAGATAGAGACCGGCGTCGTTGCCCAGCCAGGGCAGGACCTCTTCGTCATCCCGCCAGCGCGGCACCAGCTGGTCGAGCGCCTCCAACGAGGCCGCGGTGTCGTCGAGTTGGATGCCCTCCCGGGCGGCCTGCGAGCGCAGCAGCTCGCACTCGGAGAGCAGGCCGGCCACCCCCTCGGCATCGGAGGCGTCGTCGCCGGAGAGCGCCGCGTCGCGGGCGGCCTCACGCTTCTTGCGCCCGTTACCGAGGAAAGGGATGTTCATACACCCAGACTGGCATCCGCACGCCCTTCGCGCACGAGTGCGGACGCCGATGTCATGAGCGTGTTGACGGATCCGCCCCGCAGGGCCACCCGTCCTACACGTCCAGGTCCACCACGACGGGCGCGTGGTCCGAGGCGCCCTTGCCCTTGCGCTCCTCGCGGTCCACGTACGAATCCGTCACCGCCTTGGCGAACGGCTCGTTGCCGTACACCAGGTCGATGCGCATGCCGCGGTTCTTGGGGAAGGCGAGCTGGCGGTAGTCCCAGTACGTGTACGGGTGGTCGTACTTGAGGGGACGCGGGACGACGTCCGACAGGCCGGCCTCGCGGAGGCTTGCCAGAGCGGCGCGCTCGGCCGGGGTGACATGGGTGAGGCCCTCGAAGGCGGCCACGTCGTAGACGTCGTCGTCGGTCGGGGCGACATTGTAGTCGCCGAGGACCGCGAAGGGGCGGCTGCCCGCGGCGTCACCGGCGACGGCCGCCTTGAGGGCCTCGAACCACTGGAGTTTGTAGGCGTAGTGGGGGTGGTCCACCTCGCGGCCGTTCGGCACGTACACCGACCAGACGCGGACCGGGCCGCAGGTCGCCGAGATGGCGCGGGGCTCCTCGACTCCGTCGTAGCCGGGGTCGCCGGGCAGCCCCTTGACGACGTCTTCCAGGCCCACTCGGGAGATCACCGCGACGCCGTTCCACCGCCCCGTCGCATTGACCGCCGCCTCGTAACCCGCCTCGCGCAGCTGCTCGAACGGGAAGCTCTCCTCGGCGAGCTTGGCCTCCTGGAGGCACAGCACGTCCGTGCCGCTGCTCTCCAGCCAGGCCTGCAGCCTCGGCAGGCGGGCGGTGATCGAGTTCACGTTCCAGGTGGCGATGCGCATGCCTCACAACCTACCGGGCGGCACTGACACTCACAGAGCCGTGCTCTCCCCCGGCGCCAGCCGCAGGTGCTCCGCGCCGCCGAGGGCGCCGATCTGGTTGTCGTAGATCGGCCGGGCGAGGTCGGTGAGGAGGGCGTCGTGGATGTCGTAGGCGCGTTGCGGCTTGACCTCGCGGACGTAGTCGATGACCTCGGAGATCTTGCTCCAGGGGGCCATGACCGGGAGCATCAGCGTCTCCACGGCGTGGTCGGGGACGGTGAGGGCGTCGCCGGGGTGGAAGACGCGGCCGCCGTCGACGAGGTAGCCGACGTTGGTGATGCGCGGGATGTCGGGGTGGATCACCGCGTGGAGTTCGCCGTGGACCTGAACGTCGAAGCCCGCGGCGGTGAAGGTGTCGCCGTGGCCGACCGTGTGCACGCGGCCGGGGAACGCGGCCGCGAGCTTGTCCGCGACCGACTTGAGGGTCCAGATCGCGGCGGCCGGATTGGCCTCCATGGCCGTACGCAGCCGCTCCTCGCTGAAGTGGTCCGGGTGTTCATGAGTGATGAGGATCGCGTCGGCGCCGGCCGCGGCGTCCTCCTCGCTGAACACTCCGGGGTCGAGGACGAGCGTCTGCCCGTCCTTTTCGAGGCGGACGCAGGCGTGCGACTTCTTGGTCAGCTTCATGGGTCCATCCTGCCTCGCGGCACTGGGCCGTGGGCAGTCGAGCCGGGTGCTTTCCCTACCCGGATGACGATCACTCGGTAGGGGTCGTCTCCTCGCGGATGACCTGCTGGGCCACCTTGAACGCGCTGTTCGCCGCCGGCACCCCGCAGTAGACGGCGGCCTGCAGCAGCACCTCCTTGATCTCGACCGGGGTGAGGCCGTTACGGAGGGCGGCGCGGACGTGGAAGGCGAGCTCCTCCAGGTGACCGCCCGCGACCAGCGCGGTGAGGGTGACACAGCTGCGCGAACGCCGGTCGAGGCCGGGCCGGTCCCAGATCTCGCCCCACGCGTACCGGGTGATGAACTCCTGGAAGTCCCCGGAGAACTCGTCGGCCTGCGCCAGCGCCCGGTCGACGTGCGCGTCGCCGAGCACCTCGCGACGGACCTTGATCCCGGCGTCGTACGGGTCCGGTCTCCCCATGCCGTGCGACGGTACGGCGATGGGCGGGGCGATCTCGGCGATGGGCGCCGCCTGCGGGGGCGAGGCGGCCAGGACCGGCTTGACGGGGGCCGCCGGGATCGCCATCTGGCCGGTGGTGGAGTCGAAGGCGGGCTGCCACGCGGTGGAGAAGTGCCGGACCAGGAGGTCGGTGACGGCCGCGGGCTGCTCGACCGGGACCAGGTGAGAGGCGCCGGGTACGACCGCGAGGCGGGCGTCCGGTATGCCGGCGACCAGAGTGCGGGCCTCGGCGGGGCCGGTGACCTGGTCGTCCGAGCCGACGAGGACGAGGGTCGGCACGCCGACGCGGGCGAGTTCGGCCCGTACGTCGAAGGAGGCGAGCGCCTCGCAGGCGGCGATGTAGCAGCCCGGGTCGGTGGTGCGCACCATCTGCACGGCCCACTCGGTGATCGCCGGCTGGGCGGCGGCGAACCCACCCGTGAACCAGCGCTCTGGGGACGAACGCGCGATGGGGTCGAGCCCGTTCGTGCGCACGATCACGCCGCGCTGGCGGAACTCGTCGGCCGTGCCGAAGCGGGGCGAGGCGGCGATCAGGGCGAGCGAGGCGAGCCGCTCGGGGTGGCGCAGGGCCAGCTCGACGCCGACCGCGCCGCTCAGCGCGCAGCCCGCGTAGCCGAAGCGCTGGATGCCCAGGCCGTCGAGCGTGACGAGCAGCCGGGTGGCCAGGTCGGCGACCGCGTCGGCCGGGTGCGCGGGGGCGCCGCCGTGTCCCGGCAGATCGAACCGGAAGACACGCCACTGCTTCGCCAGCTCCGGCACCTGGCGGTCCCACATGTGCCACGTCGTCCCGAGGGACGGGCCGAGGATGAGGACCGGGGCGTCTTCCGGGCCGTCGAGGCGGTACTGAAGGGCAGGCGTCGTCTCACTCACCGCTCCACGCTAACCGCCTTTTCTGAACCTCCGGCCTCGGGACCCCCAGTCCCCACACCCGGCTCCCGCATATCACCCGCGAACGCTCACAGCGCCTTCACCGGATGCCGTACGAGGGCGTCGAACAGATGGCCCCGCCTGTCGTGGACGGCCGTACCTCACCTCGCGCCCGCGCCCGCCGGAACGGACTGGGCCGGAACGAAGACCTTGCGGCCGAGGATCCCGGTGTCGACGGTGCCGTCCTCCTCGGCGTGCCAGCGCCAGTGGGCGCCCGGGACGTCCCCCGCGGCAAGCACGATCCAGCCGCCGGCCTTGGAGGAGAGCCGGGCGAGCGCCCTGAGGTCGTCCTCGGCGAGCGGCTGGGCCAGGACGAGCACGCCGGTGACGGGCCCGGTGCGGGTGGCGCTGCGGATGAGGTCGGCACCGAGTTCCGGCGCGGGGGCGGTCAGCGGGGACGGGGTTCCGCCGCTGACGTCCTGGAGACCGGGGACCCGCAGCAGCCCGTGCTGCGCGTGCAGGTCGGGCAGCACGGTGCGGTCCGGGTCGACGGCCACCACCGTCACCGCGGCGTTGTCCTGGCGTGCGGTCTCCAGCAGGCTGCGCACGAGGGCCGCCAGGGTGTCCCGGGCGACCTGCTGGTCGCCGAGGATGCTGAGCGTCCCGTTGATGTGGCCGAGGTCGACCAGGACCTGGGCGTTGCCGGGCTCGGTCACACCGACCCGGGCCAGCAGCGGGAAGGGCAGGCCGTCGGTCGGGGCGTCCTCTTCGACGGAGGTGGGGACGCCGGTGCGCTCCCAGCGGCCGGCGTCGAGGGCGGTCCAGCGCTCCGGGGCCGGCGCGGTTCCGGAAACGGCGGCGAGCAGCTTGGTGGGGAGAGCGAGCACGCTGTAGACGCGGGTGGACGCGGTGGCCGTAGGGCTGCCGGGAGCGGGTACGGGGGCGACCAGTTCGCGCAGGGTGTGCCGTACGACGGGGAGTGTGTGGGTGTCGGCGACCAGGGAACGGCCCAGGACCGCACGGCGCCGGCGGCGCAGCCAGAGGCTCGCGGATCGTGGCAGGCGCGGACGCAGCACGCGGGCGGCGCGGAGCAGGGCGCCGCCGATCTTGCGGGCAAGCTTGAACACGCGGCGGCGGGCGACGATGAGGAGGGTCAGCAGGGCGAGACCGACGACTCCGGCGACGAGGGGGCCGAGCGGAACTCGCTTGCCGAACAGGGAGGTTCCGGTAGCGGCGGCCGCGCTCGGGGACGCCGTCGCGGTGGGGATGGCACTCGCCGCCGTGGTCTCGGGCAGCGCGCCCACCTGTACGCCGTCACCGGTCGCGTCCTCGGGCAGGCGCAGCGCGAAGCCGGGGACGAGTTGCTGGGGGGTGGTGAACGTGGAGCCGTCGGGCAGCGTGCGGCCGGTGTTGAGGCTGAGGATCTCGGCGTACCGGTTGCCCTCCCCGAGGGTGCGCTCGGCGATGGAGAGCAGCGTCTCGTACTGACCGCCGTTCTCCTCCGCGGGCTTGACGACGTAGAACCGGACGTCCCCTGTGGCGTTCGCTCCGGCCGTCGTCGAGGCGGTCGCGGCGGTCACCTGGGCCGGGAGTGCCAGCGCTGTCTGAGCAGACGTCAGAAGTATTTGCGCGAATGTGATCCCGAGGGCCAGTACGAGCACGGCAGGCCATCTGACCAGGGACGCCGCGTACGGCGCCGAATTCTTGTGACGCAATCTCCATCCTCCTGAGCAGCGTTCGCCCGACACACAACTGTCATGATCGGTTTACCGGGACGCGAGATAGTTGAGTCCTGAACTGAGGCTATCCGTACCGGAGTTACTCCAGGTGCGGATGACTGTGAACAATTCGGGGAAGGGCGACAACGCTATGGCGAGGCGACACACCAGCGGGTGGGAAGCGCTCGGTTTCGACAGCGACCCTACCCCGGGTGATCCGGAGGCCATCCGGACCCTTGCCCGGACGTACCAGGATCTGGGCGATCAGGCGGACCAGGCCTACCAGTTGCTCGGTACCGACGCGGCGGTGCGGCACGGCAAGGGTCAGGCGATGACCGCCCTGCAGGACAAGATCAAGGACATGCCGCGCTTCCTGGACCAGACACGGACGTCCTTCCATTCGGCGGCGAGCGCCTACACCACCTACGCCGGCGTGCTCGCCGAGGCGCAGACCCTGCTGGACACCGCGATCGACCAGGGCGGGCCGGTCGCGGCGACCGCCGCCGCGGTGGTCCCGGACCTGCCCACGGACGCCACGCCTGAGCAGACCACGAGCCACAACTCGAAGGTGTCGGAGGTCAGTACGGCCAAGTCGACCCTGTCGGCGGCCACGGCGTTGGCCCAACAGGCCCAGCAGATGCGCGAGACGGGGTCGGCCACCGCGTCCCGAGCCCTGGACGAGGCCGCGGACCAGGCCATTCCGGCGCGGAACATCTTCCAGAAGATCGGCGACTGGCTCGCGGACCACCCGATCTTCGAGATCATCATCGGCATCCTCGCCGGTATCGTCGCGATCTTCTTCCCGGTCCTCGGCATCGTGCTCGGCGCCATCGCCTTCGGCTTGTCGGTGGTCCGGATGGTGACCCAGGGCAAGCTGGAGATAGGTGAGTTGCTCATCGGCCTGCTGACCATCGTGCCGGGCGGGGTGCTGCTCGGTCAGCTGGGCAGGCTCGGCAACGTCGTGTCGAAGTTCGCGCCGCTGGGCAAGGCGCTGTCGGCGGCGGGCCGGGGCGCGGGCACCGTGTCGGTCGCGGTCAAGACCTGGGCGAAGGGGTCGACCTTCACCCGCAAGGTCCTCACCCCGCTGGGCCGGGGCATCAACTACAACGGGCTGAAGGTCCAGCCGGCCTTCGTGGTGACCCAGAAGGCGTTCGCCGAGGCGACCACCGAGTTCGCGCTCGGCGCGACCGCGACCGTCATCTCGGACCTCGCCGCGGGCCGGCAACTGGACGCGGCGAGAATCCTCTCCGGCGCCGCGGTGGGCGCGGCCGTCGGTGGCGGCTTCGCGGTGCTCGGCGGCACGAAGTTCGCCAACAACCTCAAGGACGCCTTCACCACTGAGGGCAAGTTCAAGAGCAACATCGACCTGGCCTTCTCCAAGGAGAGCTTCACCCCGGGCAGCCTCCTGCACGTCAACGGCCGGGAGATGCCGCAGAAAACGGGCTTCCACGGCATCACCGGCAATACCTCGGGGGACCAGACCACCGGCGCGCTGAAGACGAAGATCACCACGCCGGACGGCACGTCGACCGAGACCAAGACCGAGCCGGCGACGCCGAAGCCCACCCCGACTGCGGACGGCACCCCGCAGCCGGCGCCGGAGACCACGACGACGACCACGACCCCGGACGGCTTCACCTCCACGACCAACGGGGACACCAACACCATCGAGAGCCCGCAGGGCGACAAGGTGGCCTACGACGGCAACCAGACCAGCGTGGACACGCCGGTCGCCAAGGACACGAATCTCACGACCACGCTGACCGACAACGGGTTCACGACCTCGGACGGCCCGTTCGGCGGCGGCGTCACCCAGGGCACCGACGGCACGATCGCCTTCAACGGCACCGTGGACGCGGGCACTCAGGGCCCGAATCCGCCCGCCTTCACCGTCGGGGGCAACGGCGACATCCACACCGGCGGGCTCACCGTCGGGGACACGGGCGGCACCACCACCGTGTCCGGGGACGGAGTCTCCGTCACACACCAGGGCGACGTCACCACGGTGTCCAACGGCGGCCCGGGCAACCCCCCGCTGGCCACGCACGACGCGGGCGCCGGGCCCAACGGAACCGTCGACGTCAACCTCGGCGGGCACAACGTCACGGCGTCCGCGGACAACGTCGGCGGCGGCGTGAACCTGCCCGGCAACCAGCACGTCGACCCGCCCACGGCGAGCGGCGTCCCGGTCACCGACAACGGCGTGACCGGCACCCTGCACCCGGACGGCACCGCCACGGTGAGCTCGATCGGCGGCCCCACCACCCACCTGGGCAACGACGGCTTCACGGTCCAGCCCGACCCTCAACAGCCCAACACGACCGTCCAGTTCGACTCCGGCGGCGGCAACCCCGGTGGCAGTCCCGCGGTCAACGTGACGACGCAGGGCGGCCCGTACGTCAGCGCCGACAGCACCGGCAACGTGACCGTGCAGGGCGGGCCGGGCGCCGGCGCCGGGGCGCACTTCACGCCGAACGGCGTCACGCTGACCGGCGACAGCGGCGCCCCCTTCAACGTGGGCGGCAACGGCTCCTTCAACGTCGGCGGCATCACCCACGGCGGGAACGGCACGATCACCGCCGGGACGACCACCATCAACGCGGACGGCACCGCCGGCTTCACCCACAACGGC
This sequence comes from Streptomyces sp. JLBG701, assembly GCF_058544905.1. Lineage (NCBI taxonomy): Bacteria > Bacillati > Actinomycetota > Actinomycetes > Kitasatosporales > Streptomycetaceae > Streptomyces > Streptomyces sp. JLBG701. The sequence goes on along the minus strand of NZ_CM178588.1, from coordinate 9,218,991 downwards.
TTCCACTACGACGTCGGCGCGGGCGGCGCCATCACCCCCACCCCCGGCCAGAGCGGGCCTCCGGGACCGGACGGCGCCCCCACCGCGCCCCCGCAGCTGGCGCAGGCGACCCCGGGCAACCCGGTGTCACACGGCAACCTCACGGTCTCCGTGGACGCCCAGGGAACCAGCACCGTCGGCGTGACGGGCACGAACGCCGGTGGCGTTCCCCCCACGACGGCGTCGGTCTCGGGCGGCGTCACCACGCTCGACTCCGACGGGTTCCATGTGACCACCGGTGCGAACGGCACGACCGTCACCGGGCACGGATTCACCGCCCAGGGCTTCCCCGGCGGCGTCAGCGCGGGCGCCACCAACGCCCATGTGCCCGCGGTCACGGTCAACTCCGGCCAGAACGGTACGACCACGGTGACCACCGCCGGCAGCACCACGGCCTTCGGCGGCCAGACCCCGGCCCAGACGCACGTCAACAACACCGTGGTGGCCACCCACAACGGCACGAGCTCCAGTGCCCCGGTCGGGAACGGCACCACCGTCACCAGCGGCGCGGGCAACTCCAGCGCCACCGTCAACGACGGCCAGGGCGGCACGTTCACCGTCAACCAGGGCACCGACGGCGCGGGCAACCCGACCTCCGACGTCACCCACTCGGGCAACCAGGTGCAGGTGACGGGGAACGGGATCAGCTCGCAGGGCGTCACCGTCCAGGGTGGCCCGAACAACGGCGTCACCATCACCCAGCAGGGCACCACCGGGACCACGACCACCGCTTCCGGCGCCGACGGCTCCCTCAACGTCCACGGCCCCGACGGCGAGGTCAAGGTCACCGGGGGCAACGGACAGCCCGGCCAGCAGTCGGTCACCGTCACCAACTCGACCGGACAGAGCGTCAACACCTCCGGCGGCACCGTCACGGCGACCGGCAACGGCCACACCACCACGCTCACCCCGGACGGCAACGGCGGCTTCACCACCCAGACCGTCCACGACAAGTCCGGCGTCGGCCACACCGTCGACAGCAACGGGCAGCTCGGGGTGCAGAGTTCGCCCAGCGGCGCGACCATCACCGCGACGCACGACGGAGGGACGGTCCAGACCCCGGTCAACAAGGGTCCGGGCGCCATCGGCCACCCCACGCTCGTCGGCGGCGACAACACCCTGGCCAACGGGACCGGCGGCACCAGCGTCACCACCCACGGCACCGACCCGGTCCACTCCCCCGGCTCCACCGTCACCCACAACGGCGGCGGACACGTCACCGTCGAACACGGCCCGGCGACGGCGAGCTACGGCCCCGGCGGCATCACCCACCTGGGCCCGAACCCGAACGGCCCGGTCAACGCCCAGGGCAACCCGGTCGACACCAACGGCAACCCCGTCGGCAACGGCCAGAACGACACGCACGTCTCCACCGTGACCGGCGACGGCCAGGGCGGCATCACCGTGCAGACTCCCGGCAACGGGCCCACCATCCAGCACACCGGCGGCTTCGGCGGCGAGTCCAAGGTGGACACCGGCAACGTCACGGTCACCAAGTCCGACGGCGACTACCGCAACGCGACCACCCCGGCCGAGAAGTCGGGCGTCCTGCCCGGCAAGGACAGCCCGGGCGCCCCGCCGAAGCAGCCTGAGACCTTCAGCGTCGGCGCGAACAACGCCGGCGGCCCCAGCGTCCAACTCCCGGTCTGGGGCGGCGGTTCCAGCGTCAGCAACGGCGGCCTCCAGGTCGACCACACCGGCCGCGGCACCTTCCAGGTCAACGGCCCGGGCGGCGCGGGCGACTCCGTCACCGTACGGCCGGACAACAGCCTCCAGGGCCCGGGCGTCACCAACCACCCAGCCGTCACCCCGGCGCCGGGCGAGCAGGGACCGGCGTTCCCCGCCCACCAGACGGCCACCCTCAGCGACGGCACCACGGTCTCCAACCTGGGCGGCCCGGCCACCTTCACCCCGCCCGGCGGCGCCCCCGGCACCACCGTCGACCACGGCACGGCCACCACGACCGACCCCGGCAACGGCGTCACCATCACCCAGAACCCGAACGGCTCGGCCGACTTCCAGTACACGGCGAACGGCGAGAACACCAACCTGCACGTCAGCCACAGCGGAGTCACCGGCAGCGTCGACAACAACGGCACGACCCACACCTTCACCGCGGGCGACAGCGGCGCCGTCACCGTCCGGGACGCCGACGGCAACAAGGTCACCGGCATCGACGGCTCCGGCGGCTACAGCGAGCAGCACTCGCCCGTGGACGACTACAACTTCAACCTGGGCGCCACCCTCAAGCCGGACGACTACCGGGAGTTCGCCTGGGAGGCCGCCCGCAGCGCGCTCAAGGGTGTCGTCCAGAACTTCTCCAACGCCGGAGTCCAGATCGCCATGGGCGCGGACCCCACGACCGCCCTGCAGAACGCCGGGCTCGGGGTGGGCACCTCGGTCGCCAACGGCGTCACCGGCAAGCAGTTGGAGAACAGCGCCATCTTCAACACCAAGGGGCCGGAGAGCCTCTACACCGACATCCCGGTGAAGTTCCTCAACACCTCCAACGACATCCAGAACCGGGAACTGCTCAACCCGCCTGCGCCCGCGGGCCCGGTGTCCCTCACCCCGGAGGAACTCGCCTACATCGAGGCCGAGCAGAGCCGGCAGAACCAGGGCCAATAGACCGCCTGCCCCACCATCCCGCACCACAGGAAAGGAACACCATCCATGCCCCAGTTCGACGTCAAGACCGAGGTCACCGAGTCCACTTCGGCGACCGTCACCAACGAGTACGACACCGCGATCGCCCAGCTCCAGAAGATCAAGTCGGACATCGACAACCTGCTCGCCGACGGCTACCGCACGCCGGCGGCCGAGCAGAAGTTCCGGCCGTTCTTCGAGTCCTTCCACAAGGGCTACAACGACGTGATCGAGGGCCTGCCGGGCATCTCCCAGTACGTCAAGAGCGTCGGCGAGGGCTTCACCCAGACCGACGAGCAGCTGGGCAACAGCCTCCCTCACTAGTCGCCACCACCGGCGTGGGCCGGACCACCGAACCGGTCCGGCCCGTGCCGCCCCCCACGTTCGAACCTTGGAAGGACCGAGGAGCAGCCCCATGCGCCTGACCGTCACCGTCGTCGACCCTGACCCGCAGTCGGGACGGGCGGCCGACCTCGTGATCGATACCGACCCCGGTGTCCCGGTCGGCGAACTCGCCGGAGAGCTCAGTCAGGCCCTGCACGGCACAGCTCCCACCGCCGAACCACCCGCCCTCTATGTGGGCGCCGAGCGACTCCCCGCGGAGCAGGTCGTGGCCGCCGCCGGACTGCGCTCGGGCGGGCTGCTCGCCCTCGGGACACCGCTCGACGTGCCGTCTGCCGGCCAGGAGCCCGAAGGCGTCACCGAACTGCGCGCCATCGGCGGCACCGGCGCCGGATCGGTGTTCCGGCTGCCGCCCGGCAACTTCGAGATCGGCTCCGCCGCAACGGCCCGTATCCGGCTGCCCGCCGACGACCTTCCGGCCACCGCCGCGCACCTCACCGTCGCCGTGGACGGCGGCGTCCGCGTACGCGCCGCGCACGGCGAGACCCTGCGCCTGGACAACACCGAGCTGACCGGCGGCGACGACTGGACCAACTGGCCCGTCGCCGGTGTGCTGACCGCCGGGCCCGTCCTGCTGGAACGCGCCGAGCCCACCGCCCCCGACGCCGCCGTGGTCCCCTCGGCCGACGGCACCGGGCTCGACTACAACCGGCCGCCCCGGCTGCTCCCGCCGACCCCGAAGAACCGCTTCAAGCTGCCGCGCCCGCCCAGCAAGCAGCCCCGCAACAAACTCCAGCTGCCGATGATCTTCGCGCCGCTCATCATGTCCGGCGCCATGACCGCCATCACCGGCAACCCCCGCATGCTCATGTTCGGCCTGCTCTCCCCGGTCATCGCCCTGGTCCACCAGATCAGCGCCAAGCGACGCGGCAAGGAGTCCTACGAGGAGCAGCTCGCCGCGTACGAGGTGACCAAGGCCCAGCTCGACCAGGAGGTCGAGGAAGCGGTCCTCGCCGAGCAGGACGCCCGCCGTACCGCCTGCCCCGACCCGGCGACCGCCCTGCTCATCACCGCAGGGCCACGCCGCCGGCTGTGGGAACGCCGGTGGCGGGACGACGACTTCCTGATGCTGCGGCTCGGCGTGGCCGACCGGCCCGCCTGGCTCGAACTGGACGACCCCGCCGAGGCCGAGCACCGCCGCCGGGTCACCCGCACCACCCACGCCGTCCCGGTCGCCGTACCGCTCCGTGAGGCCGGCGTCATGGGCATCGCAGCCGACGTACGGGCCCCCGACGCGGCACTCCGGGTCGGCGGCGAAGGCGCCAAGGGCAGCGGGGCGGACACCGTGTCGGCGCTGGTGCGCTGGCTCGTCGCCCAGGCCGCCATCCTGCACAGCCCCTCCGACCTGCGCATCTACGTCCTGTCCGGCTCGGCAGGCGCGGACCGCTGGTCCTGGGTCCACTGGCTGCCGCACTGCGCCCCGCAGAGCGAGGACACCGTGAGCCTCGTCGGCTCCGGCACCGAGTCGCTGGGCCGCCGGGTCGCCGAACTCAGCGCCCTGATCGCCACCCGCAAGGCCGCCGGCCGCAACGCCCCGCGCGGCGGCGCCGCCAGCGAGCCGGACGTCCTCGTCGTCCTCGACGGCGCCCGCCGCCTGCGCGCCCTGCCCGGTGTCATACAGATCCTCCGCGACGGCCCCGAGGTCGGCGTGTACGTCCTGTGCCTGGACGACGAGGAACGGCTGCTGCCCGAGGAGTGCCAGGCCGTCGCGGTTGCCGGGGTCGGCGGGCTATGGATCCGCCAGGCCGGCATGGAGCCGGTGACCGGCGTCCTCATGGACGCACCCGAGCCGGCCTGGTTCACCGGCGTCGCCCGGGCCCTGGCCCCGGTACGGGACGTCGGCGACGAGGCCGAGGAGAGCCTCCTTCCGGTGTCCGCCCGGCTGTTGGACGTCCTCGGGCTCGAACCCCCCACCGCCGAGGCCGTCGCCGCCATGTGGGCGGTGTCCGCGCGCAGCACCCGGGCCGTCCTCGGGGAGGGCGTCGACGGGCCGTTCGCCATCGACCTCAAGGCCGACGGACCGCACGGCCTGATCGCCGGCACCACCGGCTCCGGCAAGTCCGAGCTGCTGCAGTCCCTCGTGGCGTCGCTGGCCGTCGCCAACCGGCCGGACGAGCTGAACTTCGTCCTCGTCGACTACAAGGGCGGCAGCGCCTTCGCCGAGTGCGAGCAACTCCCGCACACCGTCGGCATGGTCACCGACCTCGACACCCACCTCGTCGAGCGCGCCCTGACCTCCCTCGGCGCCGAACTCCGCCGCCGCGAGCACATCCTCGCCGACGCCGGCGCCAAGGACATCGACGACTACACCGACAAGCGCATCCGCCGCCCCGAACTCGCCCCGATGCCACGACTCGTCCTGGTCATCGACGAGTTCGCCTCCATGGTCCGCGAACTGCCCGACTTCGTCACCGGCCTGGTCAACATCGCCCAGCGCGGCCGGTCGCTCGGCATCCACCTGATCCTCGCCACCCAGCGCCCCTCCGGCGCCGTCACCGCCGACATCCGCGCCAACACCAACCTGCGGATCGCGCTGCGCACCACCGACCCGTCCGAGAGCCGCGACATCATCGACGCGCCCGACGCCGGCCAGCTCTCGCCCCGCACCCCCGGCCGCGCCTACGCGCGCCTCGGCCACGCCGTCCTGCTGCCGTTCCAGACCGGCCGGATCGGCGGCCGCCGCCCCGACCTCACCGCCACCGCCGACGCCGGCGACCACCCGGCGCCCGTCCTCACCGAACTCCACTGGGAGGAACTGGGCGACCCGCCGCCCGCCCGCGCCAGGAGCGGTGAGCAGCGCGCCGTGCAGACCGTCACCGACCTGGCCGTGCTCGTCCAGGGCATCGGCTCCGCGGCGGAACAGCTGGGCATCCCCGAGTCCCGCCGCCCCTGGCTGCCGCCCCTGCCCGACTCGTACGCCCTGCCCGAGGGCAACGGTCCGTCGTACGACGCCGAAGGCCGCCTGAACCCGGTCGCCTACGGGCAGGTCGACATCCCCGCCGAACAGGCCCGCGCCGACCTGGTCTTCGACTTCGACACGATGGGCCACCTCCATCTCATCGGCGCCCCCCGCAGCGGCCGTTCCCAGGCGCTGCGTACCCTGGCCGCCGCCGTCGCCCGCGACCACAGCACCGCCGACGTCCACCTCTACGGCCTGGACTGCGGCAACGGCGCCCTGCAGGCGATGGCCAAGCTGCCGCACTGCGGTGCCGTCGTCGACCGGGGCCAGGTCGAGCGGGTCGTACGACTGCTCACCCGGCTGGTCGCCGAACTGAACAGCCGCCGGGCCGCCCTCGGCCGTCGCGGGCTCGCCGACCTCACCGAGCTGCGCCGCCGCCGCACCCCCATCAGGCGCCCTCCGCACCTGCTCGTCATGGTGGACCGCTTCGAGGCGTTCGAACGCGACTTCGGCTCCTACGACCAGGGCAGCGTCATGGAGAAGATGCTCCTGCTGCTGCGCGAGGGCGCCGCCGTAGGCATCCACATGGTGCTCACCGGTGACCGGATCCTGACCTCGGCCCGGTTCGTCTCCACCACCGAGGACAAGCTGGTGCTGCGGCTCAACGACCGCAACGACTACTCCGCCACCGGCATCTCCTACCGGGACGTGCCCGCCGAGCTGCCCGCCGGCCGCGCCATCCGGCTCAAGGACACCTGCAGCGCCCAGATCGCCCTCATCGACCCCGATCCCAGCGGTGCCGCCCAGGCCGCCGCCCTGGAGCGGATCGCGACGCAGACCGCCGAGCGGGACAAGGCCGTACCGGACCAGCTGCGTCCCTTCCGGGTGGACGTGCTCCCCGACCGGTTCTCCTTCGAGGACGCCCTGGCCCGCGTCCCCGAGAACGCCTCCCCGCTGTGGGCGATGGTCGGCGTCGGCGGCGACGAACTGTCCGCCATGGGCACGGACCTGGCGGCCGTCCCGACCTTCGTCATCGCCGGTCCGCCCCGCTCCGGGCGCAGCACGGTGCTGCTGGCGATGGCCCGGTCGCTGCTCGCCCGCGGCAACAAGCTGGTCATCGTCGCGCCCCGGCCGTCGCCGCTGCGCTCGCTGGCCGGCCAGGAGGGCGTCGTCGAGGTCCTCACCGATCCGGACGTGGCGCTCGCCGACTTCCGCAAGGCCCTGCACGGCGTCGACTCCCCCACCGGGGCCATCCTGCTGGACGACGCCGACATGCTGGTCCACTCCGAGATCGACTCCGATCTCGCCCGGTTCGCCCGCGGCGCCGCCGGGGACGGCTGGGGCCTGATCGCGGCCGGCAACAACGAGGCGTTCCTCAGCAGCATGTCCAGCTGGCAGGTCTCGGCCCGCCGCAACCGCTGCGGCGCCATCCTCGCCCCGCGCCACCTCAGTGACGGCGAACCGGTCGGCGCCCGTATCCCGCACGGCCTGCTCGGCGCCGACCCGGAACCCGGCAAGGCCCATCTCCATCTCGGGGACGGCAAGTACGTCACCGTACGCGTCCCCGCGCCGGGCAGGACGAGCTGAAGCCGAATATGACGACGGGCCCGGCTCCTCCCCGAAGGAGGGCCGGGCCCGTCGTCATGTCCGCGCTCAGGCCGGTGTGATCACGCCGAAGCTGAACGTCGAGGTGATCGCGTCGAACACGTCGTACAGGGGCTCCGCGAGCGGCAGGTTCGGGCTGGAGCAGGTGATGACCAGCACCTGCCCGCTCTCGTCCGGGAACGGCACCACCGTGTGCATGATCGCCAGCTTGGTCCTGACCCCCTGCGCGATCTCGGCCTCCTCGACGCCGCGCACCCGCCCCACCGGCCCGATGCCGGGGAGCTCCACGGTGCTGAACGTCCGGGTCGTGCTCGCGCCCTGGGTGCCGCCGGTCGCCGAGAACTCCTTGCTCAGGTCCTGCAGCGAGAAGCTCCGCCCGGGCGGTGGCGTGACCTTGAAGATCATCACGTTCGCCATCAGCAGACCGTCCTCGTACATGCTGAACGTGCCCGCCGCGTACACCGCCCCGCGCCGCTTCGCACCCTGCGCGATCCGTCGCACGTTGCGGAACGTCTCGTTGATCTGGTCCCGCTCCGCCTTGTTCGGCGTCTCCTTCAGCAACGCGGCCCGGACTTCGGCCAGGGACTCGCCGGAGAGGTCGTACTCCACCCAGCCGTCCGGTATCCGAAGGCCGAACGCCAGGGTTCCTTCCACGGTCATCGCCGCGTGCTCCTCTGCTGTTGCTCTACTTCTTCGCGGTCAGGGAGTCCGCGCTCTGGTTGTCGTAGTCGGTGAAGGCCTTGACGATCTGGTCGCAGGCCTCCTTCAGCTGGTTGCCCTGCCGCTTGAGCTGCTTACGGCCGTCGCTCCACGAGCTCTCGAAGTTGCCGCCCGAGGACGCCAGCGGCGCGCCTACGGCGGTCTCGTCGAAGTTCGTGGGCTTGGTGTCGATGAGTTCCATGACGCGGGCCAGAAGCGAGCTGAGAGACTCCAGCTCGTCCCCCGGAATCTGGATCTCTGCCATGAGGGCCCCTCTCTCGGCCGACTGCGACGACCTGTCTCATCATCAGAACTTAGTGCCTGTGGACGTGTTCACCTCAGGGGCGCCATTGAACGCCACCTGAACCGTTCTTTACCCCTTGTCCCAAGCCATGATCCATGACGGATGTTTCAGGCTGTCACCGGTCGTCGGCGCCGCCCAGTCCCGTCAGGGCACCGACCGGGTCGAGGTCGGGGGTGCCGCGGGGCCACCAGTCGTCGTGGCCCGGCTCGGACTCGTAGGCGTACCACAAGCCGTCGCGGCCGAGGCGGAGTTGGACGTGGCCGTGGGGGTGGGTGAGGTGGTTGTGCCAGGGGCGGAAGGCCGGGAGGTCGGCGGCGAGGAGGAGCGGGCGGGCCCGGTCGAAGCGGCCCGCGGGCGGGTCCCACGGCTCTTCGAGGACGGCGAGCCCTTCGAACCCGCCCTGCCGCCAGGCGGCGACCGCGCGCGCCAGGTCGGACGGGGTACGGCCGGTGGCGTCGGCGAGGGACGCGTAGAGCGAGCGGGTGGCGGCGGTGAGCCCGGAACCGGGGCGGGCCGCGGCGAGGCGCACCGCGTCCTGCCACAGCGTGAGTTCGGCGACCGGGTCGCGGCCGGTGTGCAGCAGCGCGTGGGCGCGGACGGCGGCGTCGGTGGCCAGCTGGTCCAGCGCGAAGGGGTCCGGGCCGCCGGGTGCCGCCGGGTACACCGGGGGCTGCTCCGGGTGCGGAGGCGCGGGCAAGGGGAGCGGGAGCGGCGGGAGTTGGCGCGGCCCGAGGGCCTCGGTGGCCCGTACGCCGGGCAGCGGGGCCGGTTCCTGTTCCTGGGCGGCGCGGGCCGCGCGGGCGGCGTTGCGGCGGGACAGGGCGTCGAGCAGCGTGCGTTCGCCTCGGCCGCGCAGCAGGAGCAGTACGAAGGGGTCGGCGTCGAGGAGGCGTGCGGTCTGGTAGCAGAGGGCGGCGGCGTGCTTGCAGGGGTGGCCGGAGTCGGGGCAGCTGCACCGGGGTTCGAGGTCTCCAGCGCCGGGGAGGAGAGCGACTCCGCAGTCGGCGAGCGAGTGGGGCATCTCCTTGTCGAGCAGCGCGGCGATGTCCCCGGGCCGCTCGGCGGCGGCGTCCAGGAACCGCTCCCAGTCGGCGTCGTCGAGCGTGCGCAGCCGCACCTGTACGCGATACGGCCGCGGGCGACTCCCCTGCACATAGGCGAGGACCAGCCCGGGCGTCACGGTGATGGCGTCCACATGCCCCTGCTGCGCGTAACTCCGGCCACGCGCCAGCCGCTTGGCGTCCAGCGCACCCTCCTCCAGCGCGCTCACCCAGGCGTTCCCCCACCAGGTCTCGGCGAAGCCGTCACCGCGCGAGGTGCGGGGCGGGAAGGCGGGGAAGGTGCGGCGCAGGTCGCCGTCGCGGCCGGGGGCGGCCATGGAGGGGGGCGTCTGTGGGGGTGAGGGCACGGGTGGAGAAGCGCTTGCGGAGGCGGGTGGGGCGAGGGGCGGAAGGGGCCTGGAACTCACCGTGCCGGAGGCTTCTTGGGTATCCGAACTCCCGTGCCCCGCAGCCTCGTTGTCGTCAGTCGTGTCGTCGGCCGTGTCGCTGGTCGTGTCGCTGGGCGAAGCTGCCTCGGGGGGCAGCTTGAAGGCGTCGCCGATCAACCCCCGTACATCACGCGCCCGGAGCACCCCGCTGCGTCCACGGGCCCTCTCGACTCCCGCAGCCGCGGCATCCTCCCTGGCCTGCCGCGCCTCACCACGAGCGGCGCGCAACGCCTCACGCGCGACATCAGCGGGACGGGCGGCTCGCGGTCCCCCCTGACCGCCCCGCATGGACGCATTTTCAGGGCTCGGTTCACCGCTGTGCTCGGCCCTGGCCGCCCGCCGCAGTGCCGCACGCGCGGCATCACCCGGCCGGGTCTCGGGGCCCGCGGACTCCTCCGCCACGGAGTCGTGGGCCGACGCCTCCCCGGTCACCGGCTGCCGCTCCCGTGCGGCGCGCAGTGCCCGGCGTGCCGCGTCGGCCGGTCGCGGTTCCCCGGAGTCGCTCGACGTGTCCGGTGTGGGGGCGTCCTCGCCGATCTCCTTCGTCACGTCGGTCACTGCTCCCTCCGCAGTGACACCAGGTCGGCCAGGTCGCGGTCCGTCAGCTCGGTGAGGGCCGACTCGCCGGAGCCGAGGATGGCGTCGGCCAGGGCTCGCTTGGCCTCCAGCATCTCCGCGATGCGGTCCTCGACCGTGCCCTCGGTGATGAGGCGGTGGACCTGGACGGGCTGGGTCTGGCCGATGCGGTAGGCCCGGTCGGTGGCCTGTTCCTCGACGGCGGGGTTCCACCAGCGGTCGAAGTGGACGACATGGCCCGCGCGGGTGAGGTTGAGGCCCGTGCCGGCCGCCTTCAGGGACAGCACCAGGACCGGAGTCGCCCCGCTCTGGAAGCGGTCCACCATGCGCTCCCGCTCCGGTACCGGCGTACCTCCGTGGAGGAGGTCCACGGGGACCGCGCGGGAGGCCAGATGGGAGGTGATCAGGCGGGCCATGCCGACGTACTGCGTGAAGACGATGGCCGACCCGTCCTCGGCGAGCAGGGTGTCCAACAGCTCGTCCAGCAGGGCCAGTTTCCCCGAGCGGGCCACCTGCCGGTCTCCCCCTCCCGGCCCGGTCTCCTCCTTCAGGTACAGCGCGGGGTGGTCGCAGATCTGCTTGAGCGAGGTCAGCAGCTTCAGGACCAGGCCGCGGCGCGCAATGCCCTCCGCGGTCTCGATGGCGAGCATCGACTCGCGCACCACCGCTTCGTAGAGCGAGGCCTGTTCGCGGGTGAGGGGGACCGGGTGGTCCGTCTCCGTCTTGGGCGGCAGCTCGGGGACGATCCCGGGGTCGGACTTCTTGCGGCGGAGCAGGAAGGGGCGGACCAGTCCGGCCAGCCGGGCCACCGCCTCCTCGTCCTCGCCGTTCTCCACCGCGCGCGCGTGCCGGGCGCGGAAGGACTTCAGGGGGCCCAACAGGCCCGGGGTCGTCCAGTCCAGCAGCGCCCACAGCTCGGAGAGGTTGTTCTCGACCGGGGTGCCGGTCAGGGCCACGCGCGCGGGCGAGGGAATGGTGCGCAGTGCCTTCGCGGTCGCCGAGTACGGGTTCTTGACGTGCTGTGCCTCGTCGGCGACGACCATGCCCCACTGCTGTTCGGCCAGCCGGGGCGCCACCGACCGCATGGTGCCGTACGTCGTCAGGACGAAGCCGCCGTCCAGATCGTCCAGGGTACGGTCCGGGCCGTGGAAGCGGCGGACCGGGACGCCGGGGGCGAACCGCGTGATCTCGCGCTGCCAGTTGCCCAGGAGCGAGGCCGGGCAGACCACCAGGGTCGGCGCACTGCGGGCCCGGCGCAGGTGCAGTGCGATGAGGGTGATCGTCTTGCCGAGGCCCATGTCGTCGGCGAGACAGCCGCCGAGGCCGAGGGAGGTCATGAGGTCGAGCCAGGCCAGGCCCCGGAGTTGGTAGTCGCGGAGTGTCGCCCGCAGGCCGGCGGGCGGCTCGGCGGGCTGGATTCCGGCCGTCAGCCGGTCGCGCAGGGCGGCCAAGGCGCCGACGGGCACCGCCTCCACGGTCTCGCCGTCGACCTCCGCGCTGCCGGTGAGCGCGACGGACAGCGCGTCGACCGGGTCGAGCAGGCCCAGTTCGCGTTTGCGGGCCTTTCGGACGAGCGCCGGGTCGACGAGCACCCACTGGTCCCGCAGGCGTACGACGGGACGGTGGGCCTCGGCGAGCATGTCCATCTCGGCCTCGGTGAGCGGGTCGCCGCCGAGCGCCAACTGCCAGCGGAACTGGAGCAGTTCCTCGCTCTCGAAGAAACCGGTCCCGTCGGTCGCCGAGCCCGGCGCGGAGCGCACGATCGCGGCCGCGGTGAGGTCCTGCGCCAGGTCCCGGGGCCAGTGCACGGCAACCCCGGCCGCCGCGAGCCGGGTGGCCGCCACGCCGAGCAGCTCGCCCAACTCGTCCTCGGACAGGGCCAGTACGTCGGGCACGTCCTGTTCGGTGAGCCGGTCAAGGGGTGGCCAGACCCGGGCAGCCCGGCGCACGGCCAGGGCCGCGTCCACGCGTGCGCGTGGCCCGAACACCGCGTCCGCCTCGCCCGCCCACAGGGCCGCCAGGTCGGCGACGAGGGTGGGGTCGGCGAGGCTGTGCACCTGGACGATCGCCGCGCCCGCGGTGCGGACCCGCCCTGCGCCGTCGAACAGGTCGTACGCCGACAGGTCAAGCCGCAGCGAGATCCGCACGCCCGCGTCCATGCCGGCGGCGACCTCCGCGGCCCAGTCGTGGGCGTCGGGCAGGCGCTGGGGCCGGCGGTCGGCGAAGGGCCTCCCGGAGGCGAAGGGGGCGGCCGGGGTGCGCGGCAGGGTGTCCGCGACCGCGTCCAGGAAGGAGCGCATCAGCGCTTCCGGTTCGGGCAGCCGCAGCGGGCCCGGGCCGGGCAGCGGGACCGCGTGTCCCTCGTAGGGCAGCGCCGCGGCCACCGCCCTCAGGTGCGCGATGTCGGCCGGGTCCAGGGGGCCCGCGCGCCAGGCGTCGTGGCCTGTGGCGGTCAGGCCGGGCAGCAGCCGGCCCCGTGCGGTGAGCCGCAGCGCGTGCAGTGCGGCCGCGCCCCAGCAGGCGGTGGCGGGGTGGGCGGCGGGGTCGCGCCGGGCGCGCACGAGCAGCGGCAGCGCCTCGGCGAGCGGCAGGGACAGCGCGGGGGCGGGCCGGCGGCGGACTCCGGCGCCGTGCCGTCGTACGACGGTCAGTTCCGTGCGCTCGATGCCCTCGTGGTCCTCGTCGGGCAGCGGGTCGTCTTCGGGGTCCCAGAAGGCGACCCGGCCCTCGCGCGGGAGCGGGGCGGGCAGGAAGACGGCCGCGAGCCACACGGGGACGGACTCCCCTGTGCGCTCGGCCACCGTAGCCGCGTTTCCCATACGTCCTGTCACCTCCCGCCGCTCAGAGTCGTTCAGCTGTCTTCGACTCTACGGGCGGGGTCTGACAACCGGTCCCGGCGACCGGCCGGCACCGGGACGGGGCGGCTCAAGGAATCGTGCGCGAGACGACGTAGACCATGGGGTAGGCGGGATCCGCCGTGTTCACGACGATGTCCTGCGTGGGCGCAGGGTCCTTCTGCGTGTGGACGACGCCCGCCCACGGGCCGGGGCCCGTGAAGTTCCAGCCGGTGACCTTCTGGTCGCGCTCGCCGATGGTGATGTCGTCCGTCTTCAGCGCGCTCCGCTTGACGCCGACGCTGTCCAGGAAGACGTCCAGGCCCGCGTCGGTCGTGCGGAACTGGACGTAGAGACGGCTGGTCTTCCAGTTGTTCGTCTCGTAGTACGCGACCCGGTCGGCCGGGTGCGGAACCGGCACCTCGTAGAGGCGGCGCTGGACCTTCGACGGGTAGCCCGCGGTGAGGCCGGTCGCCGAGTACTTCTCCTCCTTGTCCTTGCCGCTGTTGCGGCTCTGGTTGGCGGAGATCACGAGATAGCCGGCCGGAACACCGATGAGCAGCCCGATGATGAGCAGGGTGAGCGCCCGGCGACGGTTGCGGTGGCGGCGGTCCTCGGGCGGCTTGGGCGACTCGTCCGGGGACATGGCCTGGCGTGGCAGCGAAGCCGTCATGGGGTGTCCTGGGGGGTGCGGCGGGCCTCCGCGTACCGCTCGTAGCGCTCGTACCGCTCCACCCGGCGCCGCTTGGCGCGCCGGAAGCGGCGGGCGACCAGCCGGGCGAGGTCGGCGGCGCCGACCATGCCGGCCTCGGGGCCGAGCTGGGCGCGGGCGATACGGGCCTCGGGGCGGTAGCCGCGGCCGGTCAGCTGACGACGGAACGCGTCCCGCGCGGGGCCGATCAGCAGGTCGTCGGCGGCCGAGACACCGCCGCCGATCACGAAGCAGGAGGGGTCGAGCGCGGCCGCCAGGTTGGCGATGCCGACGCCGAGCCACTGGCCGATGTCCTGGAGCAGCTCGATGCACATGGCGTCGCCCTCGCGGGCCAGCTCGGTGATCATCGGGCCGGTGATGTCCTCGATGCTGCCCTTGACGTGCTCGATGATCCCGTACGCCACCGGGGAGTCGGCCGCCGCGAGTTCGCGCGCCTCTCTGACCAGCGCGTTGCCGGAGCTGTACTGCTCCCAGCAGCCGCGGTTGCCGCACGGGCAGCGGTGGCCGCCGGGCACCACCTGCATGTGCCCGAACTCGCCCGCGACGCCGAACTTGCCGCGCTTGACCTGGCCGTCCTCCAGGATCGCGCCGCCGATGCCGGTCCCGAGGGTGATCATGACGAGGTGGTCCTCGCCGCGGCCGGCACCGAAGCGCCACTCCGCCCAGGCGGCGGCGTTGGCGTCGTTGTCGACCAGGACGGGCACGGCGAGCCGGCCGGCGAGGCGGTCGCGCAGGGGCTCGTTGCGCCAGGAGAGGTGGGGCGCGAACAGGATGCGGTTGCGCTCGGCGTCGACCCAGCCGGCCGCGCCGATGCCTACGGCGTGGACGTCGTGGCGGTCGGAGAGGTCCAGGACCAGTTCGACGATCGTGTCCTCGACGACCCTGGGGCTCTTGGACTTGTCCGGCGTCTCCGCGCGGACCTTCTCCAGGATGTTGCCGTCGGCGTCTACGACGCCCGCCATCACCTTGGTGCCGCCGATGTCGATGCCGACGGTGGGCACGCGGGGGGCGGTCAGGTGAGAGCGGCGCTCCCGGGTGCCGACCGTACGGAGTACGGGGGCGCGGCGGGAGCCTATGGGGGCGCCGGCCGTCCGGGCGTTGCTCAGTGCCCTGGGGAGTGCGAGGTCGCGGTAGGTGCTCATCGGGCTTGATTCTGCCTCACCGTCACGCTGTGTGCCGTGCGGGGGAACAACAAGGGGTCCTGAGGTCCTCGGCTCGCTGGTCTGTGGCCTTGCCCTGACATTCGGTCGCTTTGTCCGGACATTGCGACGATCTCGGGCCCGAGGGCGCGCCGGGGAATCAGGGCCGTACGAGGAGCTGGAACTCGAAGGAGTAGCGGGTGGGGCGGTAGGTGTGGCTACCGAACTCGACCGCGCGGCCCGTGTCGTCGAAGGTCGTGCGCTGCATGGTGAGCAGCGGCGCGCCAACCGACTCGCCGAGCCGCTCCGCCTCGGCGGCAGTCGCGCCGCGGGCGCCGATGGACTGGCGGGCGCTGTGCAGGGTGATCCCCGCGGCCCGCATCAGCCGGTACAGGCCGGTGGCCTCCAGCTGTGCGGTGTCCAGTTCGAGCAGGTCCGGTGGGAGGTAGTTGCCGAGGTACGCCATCGGCTCGCCGTGCGCCAGCCGCAGCCGCTCGACCCGGTGCACTTCGCTCCCCTCGGGCACCGCGAGGGCGGCGGCGACCTCGGCGGACGCCGGGACGAGGGTGTTGACCAGGACCTTTGTCGCGGGGCGCTGCCCGGCCGACTCAAGGTCGTCGAAGAGGCTGCTCAGCTCCAGCGGGCGCTTGACCTGGCTGTGCACGACCTGGGTGCCGACCCCACGGCGGCGCACGAGCAGGCCCTTGTCGACGAGCGACTGGATGGCCTGGCGGACGGTGGGCCGGGACAGACCGAGCCGCGCGGCGAGCTCGATCTCGTTGCCGAGCAGACTGCCGGGAGTGAGCGCGCCGTGCTCTATCGCGGCCTCCAGCTGCTGGGACAGCTGGAAGTACAACGGCACCGGGCTGCTCCGGTCCACGCTGAGCTCAAGTGGCACTCTCGGGTCCCCATCTGGTTTCGGCACGGCCCCGAGCGTAGCTCCGTGGATGGTTGACGGGAAGTTGTCTAGTTCGATTGTCCGGACATGCGCATTGACAGCGTGCACAGTTCGACCCCAATTTGTTCACATGCGCATCGGAGTCATCGGTACGGGCCGCATCGGCAGAATCCATGCGGCCACCCTCAGCCGCCATCGTGAGGTCGGCTCCCTGATTCTCACGGACGCGGACCCCTCAAGGGCCCAGGAACTGGCAAACCGGCTGGGCGAGACGGCCGCACCGAGTATGGAGGAGATATTCAAGTGGGGGGTGGATGCCGTGGTGATCGCCACGTCCACCTGGGCCCACGCCGAACTGATCGGTCGGGCGGCACGCTCCGGCCTCCCGGTCTTCTGCGAGAAGCCGGTCGCACTGGACCTGCCGGGCACGCTGCACGCGATCGCCGAGGTCGAGACAGCCGGAACGATCCTCCAGATGGGATTCCAGCGCCGCTTCGACACGGGCTACGGCGGTGCCCGTGAGGCGGTGAGCTCGGGGAAACTCGGGCGGTTGCACACCGTACGGGCGCTGACCTCCGACCAGTCGCCGCCGGTGCCGGAGTGGCTGCCGCACAGCGGCGGGATCTATCGGGACACCCTGATCCACGACTTCGACATCCTGCGCTGGGTGACCGGGCACGAGATCGTCGACGTGTACGCCGCCGGGTCCGACGCCGGGCCCGCGATGTTCCGTGAGGCGGGTGACGTCGACACGGCCGCGGTCGTCCTCACCCTCGACGACGGCACGCTGGCCACGGCGACGGCCACGCGGATGAACGGCGCCGGCTACGACGTCCGTATGGAGCTTGCCGGGGAGCTGGACCAGGTCGTCGTCGGCCTGGACGACCGCACGCCCATCGCTTCCACGGAGCCGACCGGGCCGCCGGCCGCGGACAAGCCGTGGACCGGGTTCCTGGAGCGGTTCGAGCCCGCGTACGAGGCCGAACTGTCTGCCTTCGTCGACGTGGTGCGCGGCGAGCTGGCCAACCCGTGCGACGGACGCGAGGCCCTGCAGGCGCTGCGGATCGCGGAGGCCTGTGAGGTGTCCCGACGGGACCGCAGGGCGGTGTATCTCGCGGAGCTGCCGGGCGGGACGACTACGTCCTTATGAGCCGCTACGTCCTTATGAGCGACCCTTCCGACCAGCGCACCGGCAGGCTGCGGACGCCCCGCATCAGCATGCCCGGCAGCCAGTCGCCGGGCGGGCCGTCGGGGGCCAGGTCCGGGGCACGCTCAAGCAGCGAACGTATCGCCGTGCGTGCTTCGAGGCGGGCCAGCGGGGCGCCCAGGCAGTAGTGGATGCCGTGGCCGAAGGCGAGGTGGCCGCGGGTGTCGCGACGGATGTCGAAGCGGTCCGGGGCGGGGTAGCGGACCCCGTCCCGGTCCGACGCGGTGAGGCCGATCATCACCGCGTCGCCCTCCTCCACGCGGGTGCCGGCGATCTCCAGGGGCTGCGCCGCGTACCTGAACGTCGCGTTCTCCACCGGGCCCTCGTAGCGCAGGGTCTCCTCGACCGCGCTGTCGATGAGGCTCATGTCGGCGCGCAGGGCGGCGAGTTGGTCGGGGTGGGTGAGCAGGGCGTGGACGCCGCTGGTGATGAGGTTGACCGACGTCTCGTGGCCGGCGATCAGCAGGATGAAAGCCATGCCGCGCAGTTCCTGCGGGGACAGGCGGTCTCCGTCCTCGGCGGTGGTGCGGATCAGGTCACTCAGCAGGTCGTCGCTCGGGCCGGCGCACCGCTTGTCCTCGATCAGCTCGGCGAGATACTCGGCAAGTCGCACGTACGCGTCGTACACACTGTCCGGGCTGGTGGGTGCGACGACTTCCGTCGACAGCTTGCGGAACTCCGCGCGATCCATCTCGGGCACACCGAGGAGTTCGCAGATCACGGTGATCGGCAGCGGGTAGGACAGCGACTCCACCAGGTCGGCCCGACCCAGCGGCAGCATCGCGTCGAGCAGGTCGTCGGTGATCTGCTGGATCCTCGGCCGTAGTGCCTCCACCCGCCGCAGGGTGAAGGCGCGCGAGACCAGCCCCCGCAGGCGGGTGTGCTCGGGCGGGTCGGCGCTCAGCAGGTGCCTGCCGATCAGGTCGTCGTCGAGGAACCTCTCCCCGATCTTGCTGCCGTCCTTGGACAGGCGCGAGTCGGCGAGCGCCGCGCGCGCCTCCTCGTGGCCGACGACGAGCCAGGTCCAGTAGTCGGCGCGGGAACCGGGCGGCCGCACGCGGTGCACCGGGCCGTGCTCACGCAGGCGCGCGTACACGGGATGCGGATCCGTGCGGAACGCGTCGCCGTACTCCCCCAGGTCGATCACTTCTGTCATCGTCGTCCCCTCCCCGCGTCCCCCTCGCACTGACAACGCCCGGCACCCACCCCTAGTGCCCGTCCTCCCCCGTTTCCTCCAGCAGCCCCGCGTCGTACGCCAACAGCGCGATCTGCACCCGGTTGTTGAGGTCGAGTTTGGCGAGGACGCGGGAGACGTGGGTCTTGACGGTGGCGACGCTCATGAAGAGGGTGGCGGCGATCTCGGCGTTGGCGAGTCCCCGGCCGACGCCGACGGCGACCTCGGTCTCACGGTCGTTGAGGGCGGCGATCCGGACACGCGCGCGTGCGCGCCGGGTGTCGGCGCCGGAACCGGCCGCGTGTGCCATCAACTGCCGAGTGACGGTGGGCGACAGGACCGGGTCGCCGGCCGCGACGCGGCGTACCGCCGCGAGGATCTCCGCGGGCGGGGTGTCCTTGAGGACGAATCCGGCGGCGCCCGCGCGGAGGGCTCTGAGCACCTGTTCGTCGGCGTGGAAGGTGGTGAGGACGACGACCTGCGGGGCTTCATTGCGGCCGCGCAGCCGCTCCGTGGCCGTCAGGCCGTCCACCGCCGGCATGCGGATGTCCATGAGGACGACGTCGGGGTGGGTGCGGTCGACGAGCTCCTCGACCTCGCTGCCGTCGGCGGCCTCGCCCACGATCTCGATGTCGTCGGCGCCACCCATCATGAGCGTCAGTCCGGCCCGTACGAGCGGATCGTCGTCGACGAGGAGCAGTCTGATCGCAGTCATGGGCCTACGAAATCACGGGAGATGGGGCATGGGGCACGGGCTTTTCATCACCAGGGCAGCCCGGCCTGCACCCTGAACCCTCCGCCCTCCAGCGGCCCGTGCTGCAGCTCTCCCCCGGCCAGCGTGGCCCGTTCCGTCAGGCCGATCAGGCCCTGTCCCGAGCCGGGGACGGGAGGGACGTCACCCACAGGTGCGGGGTTCTCCACACACACCTGCAGACCGTTGCCCCGGGCGCCATAAACGGTCACCGTGACCTCCGCCCCGGGGGCGTGTTTGCGGGCGTTCGTCAGGCCCTCCTGGGCGATCCGGTAGGCGGTGCGGCCGACGGAGGCCGGGACGCCGGAGGGGTCGGTGACGCGGTTGTCGAGGATGACCTTCATGCCCGCGTCCCGGGACTCGGCGACCAGGGTGTCCAGCGCGGCGAGCGTCGGCTGGGGGCGGCCCGCGTCCTCGGGCTCGCCCGCCCGCAGGACGCCGATGATCTCCCGTAGATCCTGGAGGGCCTCGTGCGCGCTCTCCCGGATGACGCCCGCCGCGCGCTGGACCTCCTCCTGGGGTGCGTCCGGGCGGAACTCCAGCGCACCCGCGTGCACGCTCAGCAGGGTCAGACGGTGGGCCAGTACGTCGTGCATCTCCCGGGCGATGGCCTCGCGGGCGAGCCGCTGCGCCTGTTCGGCCCGCAGCTGTGCCTCCGTCTCGGCCCGCCGGGCCCGGTCCCGCAGGCTGAGCATGAGCTGCCGCTTGGACCGGGCGAGCATGCCCCAACCCAGGACCGTGAGGGTGAACAGCGCGGTGATGGCGACCGCGGCCGGGTACGGCAGGTCGGGGTCGGGGCGCAGCCAGTAGAAGAGCGGGATGCCCGCGAGGGAGATGCCGCCCACCCAGGCCACGTACTTGAAGGGCCGGTGCACGGCGAGGGTGAAGAAGGCGACCATGCCGGCGCCGGCCGACGTGGTCGAGACGAAGCCGACGGGGAGCATGGCGATGGCGAGTTCGACCGGCCAGCGGCGGCGGAGCCAGACCGCGGCGCAGGCCAGGGCGCCGACGCACTGGTCGACGACGACGAGCGTGTGCGGGGTGTCCGGGTCGCCGGTCAGGCTGTCCGCGGCGAGCAGCCCGATGAGGACGGCCAGGAAGAAGCAGAAGAAGTCGACGACCCAGTCACGCGCGGTCCGCCGGGGTCGTCCGGAGCGGCCGGGGCGTCCGGCCTCGGGGTCGAGTTCGTGGGCCACGGCGGACGGCAGCAGCCACCTCCGCGCGGGAAACGCCGAGATGGGCCGGGGCACCGACTTGTCACCAGTCACAGTCGACAAATCTACGCAGCGCGGGCTCCCGAAACCCCCTCGC
Source organism: Streptomyces sp. JLBG701 (assembly GCF_058544905.1). Classification (NCBI taxonomy): domain Bacteria; kingdom Bacillati; phylum Actinomycetota; class Actinomycetes; order Kitasatosporales; family Streptomycetaceae; genus Streptomyces; species Streptomyces sp. JLBG701. The sequence goes on along the minus strand of NZ_CM178588.1, from coordinate 9,198,306 downwards.
GCACATGATCGAAGACCAAAGTCGCACAGCCGCAGACTTTCGGCTCGGCGGCCCGGACGGATCAGGAACTTCCGTCGGAAAGGCCTCGCCCCGCGGCCGATGAAAGTGGGGGGTCCGCGGGGCGAGGGTCTATCCCATGAGGCACTTGTTGGAGCTACTCGGATTCCTAGCCTTGCTGCAGGGCGTGCTGGGCCTGCTGCACGAGTTCACCGACTGGCACGTGGGGTTCGTACAGAAGGTCGGCTTCCTCGACGGCTACGAGGTCTACGCGAGCGTCGTGCTGATCGTGCTGGCGTTCGCGCTGTTCGCCGCCGCGGAGAGCCGGAAGCCCGGGTGAGCGCGGGAAGGCCGGGCTTCCGGCCGGTCGCACCGTTCCCTCGGTTCCCTCACCGGTCCGGCGTCATCGACGGGCGACTCAGCAGTCGTAGTCGATCAGGTCGAACGAGGCGTAGTGGTCGGCGGTGTAGTAGTCCTCGTCAGTCGCCTGACCAGTGACGATACGGCGAGCTCCGCGCGTAGACGAACCAGGCGTGATCACCGTGTACTCGTGGTAGTAACCGGTCGAGTGCGAGGGCAGGATGCCCTCCCGGTTCTGGAACACGGACCCGTCCTGCGAGTACGGGAAGGGTCCACCGGCGTCGATCAGCTCCAGCGTGTCGTACGCCTGCGACGGCAGGTCGCTGTAGCAGATGCTGCCGACCGCTGCGGCCGCGGGGGTGGCCGTCGCGACGGTGCCGCCTACCAGGAGGGCCGACAGGACGGCGGCTGCGGCGCCGATGCGAGTGATTCGTGGGGGGAATCTCATGCCCTTATGATGACGCGCGTAGACAGTGGCATGTCAATGACAACTCCGGAGATTTTCCCGTCAAGTCCGATGAGTTTTCGTGGAGTTAACCTGCCGCTCCGCGCCCCCACGCCGTCCCCACCAGGACCAATACGAACGCCGCGGGCAGCATCAGCAGGTCGCCGAGTGAGGGACGGGTGAGGCGTGGCCTGTTTTCGCCTAGGCGTTCTCGGGGAGCTCGTACGACCCGTATTCCGGCCGTCCGGCCAGGTCGTACGTCTGGATGGAGACGCCCGTCGAGGTGATGAGACCGCCGGTGCGCTTGAAGGCGGTCGGCAGGCCGCCCTCGGTGAAGAGGCGGCGGCCGGCGCCCAGCACGACCGGGAAGGTCAACAGGTGGATCGTGTCGACGAGGTCCAGGGCGAGCAGGGACTGTACGAGGGCGCCGCTGCCGTGGATCTGGAGCTCGCCGTCGGTGCGCTCCTTGATGGCGGTGACCTCCTTGGCGAGGTCGCCGCTGATCACGGTGGTGCCGGCCCACTGGGGGTCGGTGAGGGTCGACGAGGCGACGTACTTCGGCAGGGCGTTGAGCTTCGAGGCGACGGGATCGGCGGGGTCGGTCACCTTCGGCCAGAACGAGGCGAAGATGTCGTACGTACGGCGGCCGAGCAGGAACGCGCTGACGTTGCCGAAGACCTCGGTGACGAACCGGCCGAAGTCCTCGTCGTTGTACGGGACGGTCCAGCCGCCCTGCTCGAAGCCGCCCCTGGTGTCCTCCTGGGGACCGCCGGGTGCCTGGTAGACGCCGTCGAGGCTGACGAAGATCTGGGAGACGAGCTTGCCCATGACGGGTGCCTTCTTTCTCGGGTGGGGTCTGTTTTCATCAGCTCAGACCCCACCGGCACCCGCAACTCATCGGTCGTCCGTACGCTCCCTCATCCGACGTTCGTCGAGAACAGGCCGCCCGTCGGGCCCTGCTTGTCGCCGCCCTGAGCCTTCTTCAGGGCGTTCGCGAGGCTCTCGATGGTGAGGGACTGGAGGATGACGCGGCCGTTGCCCTCCAGGGTGGCCAGGGAAAGGCCCTCGCCGCCGAAGACGGCGTTCATCAGGCCCTGGCGGTTGAGGCCGCCGACGCGCTTGACGCCGTACCGGATGCCCTCCTCGAAGGCGACGACACAGCCCGTGTCGACCTCGATGGCGCCGCCGAAGTCGGCCGGGTTGAGGTCGATGAAGTTGCCGGCCCCGGCGATGATCACCGTGCCGTGGCCGGTGAACTTCTCCAGGATGAAGCCCTCACCGCCCTTCATGCCGGTCTTGCCGCCCTGGAAGGCGATGCCGAAGTCGACGGTGGACTCGGCGGCGACGAAGGCGTCCTTCTCGGCGAACCACGCGCGCGTGCCGTCGAGCTCCAGGGCGCGCATCTCGCCCGGGAGGACTCCGGCGAAGCCGACGGTGCCCTCGCCGCCGGTCGAGGTGAAGTACTGGAACGCCAGCGACTCGCCCGCGAGGGCGCGCTGGCCGACCTGCATGGCGGTGCCCATGGCCTGCCGCAGCACGCCGCCCATGCCCCCGGCTCCGCCCCCGCCGCCGCCCTGCGGCTGGCCGCCGCTGTTCGACGGCCCGGAGAGGCGGGTCTCCATGCTGACGTTCGTGGTCTTGAAGAGGAACTTGCCCGCCTCGCAGTACACGGTCTGACCGGGGCGCAGGCTGACGACCGCCATCTGCATGGCGTTGCCGACGATTTCTTGCTGAAGAGTCACGACAGGAGAACGCGGGAGGTGGAGGAAAGAGTTCCGGGGAGCTGGGCGGGCGTGAATTCACGGCGCGGCGGTGTCCCGCTCGGCCTGGAGGTGCCCCTGTTCCGCGTCGTCGGCCGCCGTGGCCGTCCGGTGCGCGTCGGTGAATCTACGGACGACGTCGAGCAGCTCGTCACGCGCGGCGAGCCCTTCCGCGCCGGGGCGGGCCAGTGCCTCGCGCAGGGCGCTCTGCAAGGTGTCGCGGACGTGGGGCCAGGGGCCGGTCACCGGGCGGCTCTGTTCCAGGCGGCGATGGAGGTCTTCAAGGGCGCTCACCGAGCCTTCGTCGAGTTCGGTGGCCCTCTCCAGTGAGTTGCCGAGAGCGAGCGACAGCGAGCCCGCCACGTCGGCGGGCAGCAGCACGGTGACGGTGTCGGCCTTGTCCAGCCGCTCTCTCAGTGAGGTGACCGCTTCCTCGTACCAGGGGGTGAGGTCCGCCAGGCCGTCGAGGGCTCGCCGGATCTCCGCCATCCGCGTCGGTGGCAGCGAGACGGCGACGGTGGCGACCCCCTCACCACGGGGCACGCGCGCGTAGGGCTCGTGCCGCCTGCCGTGGTCCCAGGCCACCACATCGAACTCCACCCCGTCTGCCGGGTCCTCACGGGAAGCCGACCCCCTGCGCGCGTAGCCGTCCAGGCGCAGACTTCGGTCGACTTCGGCCCAGGTGGGTCCGAGTCCGTCCAAGTCCGGGGACCACGTGCTGCCGCTGAGAATCACCCGGACCTCGGATGTCCAGCCGTCCTCCATGTGGATCCGGACGGTCCAGGGGCCATCGGCCAGCCGTGCCCTGCCGAACTGTCGCATCGTCAGTGTCATGGCGCCTCCCGTCCTCAGATCAGTCCGCTGTTCACCCGGTGCAGATAGCTGAAGTCGTGTGTCTCGCGGGCCCGGACAAGCGGCCGGATCTCACGTGTGGCCACGTTCAGGGCGTAGCCGCCGATCGTGCCGAGCAGCCAGCCGAGGTCGGGCAGCAGCAGTGCTCCGCCCGCCGCGGCGGCGAGCGCGACCGACACCGTGACCGAGCGGTGCACCCAGGCCATACGGCTGCTGCGGCTCGCGGCGTGGTAGTCCTCCAGCGCCCCGGACAGCTCAAGCCGCAGCTGGGCGAAGACATCCGCGGGATGCTCGTAGTCCCGGCGCAGATCGCCGAGCATGCGGTGCAGGGCGCGCATCAGGCGCAGCCGTTCGTCGGTGTACCTGTCGCGGAAGGCGAGGACGTCGGCGGTCGGTGTGCCGGGCGCGGGCACCGGCAGCAGCCGGCCCAGCTCCATCTCCCAGGCCAGAGTGCCGGTCGGGGCCGCGGGCCGCAGACCGTTGCGGTACGCCGCCTCGCTGTCCGTGTACGGGAAGAACGCGACGTCGGGGTGTACGGCGAGCTCACGGGCCAGCACTCCGACGACGAGTGTCTGGACCTCCATGGAGACGGCGAGCGATCTCAGCCCCCATTGCCCCTCCCTGTGGCGCTCCGCGAGCCCGAGTTCCAGCAGCAGCGTCTCCAGCGGGTAGCTGAGCTTGGAGGTGTAGATGACGGCCTCGGGAGGCGAGGCGGGCCGGGGCGGGTTCGGGCGCGCCGCGATGCGCCGGAGCTCCTCGACGAGGACGGACGTGGCCTGTCCCCTGAGCCAGGACGAGCCCGGGTCGCCGTACAGGTCCAGCGTGTCCAGGCTCTCCTCGTTGAAGGCGAGCGGCCGGTAGAGCTGCCGCTCCTCCAGCCGCTTCAACTCCTCGCCCACCACGGCCTCGTAGACCTGCTGGTCGCGTGGCACGACGGAGGCGACACCGTCCCAGTAGAGCAGTGCCTGATGGACGATCTCCGTGGGCGGGTTCACCCTCGGGTAGTACAGCAACACGCCCATCTGCTCCCCCGGCCCCTCGTGTTCAGCCGGGTCAACGATAGCGAGGCGCACCGGTGTTGGCGGGCCGGTGCGCCTCGGGGGTTCAGCCGCCCAGCTCCTGGTGGCGCGCCGCCAGGCGGGTCGTGCCGTCCTCGGTCAGGGAGCCGTGCAGCCGCAGCCGCGAGATGCCGCCGTCGGGATAGATGTCCACGCGCGCGTGCGTGCCGACGGCCGGGGTGGGGAGGACGAAGCGGTGGTTGGTGTCGGGCTGGAGGCGGGTGCGGGGCAGGATTTCCCGCCAGTCGCCGTCCTCTCCGTCCTTCACGGAGACGGTTGCCCAGCCGGCGCTGTTGCCCTTCAGATACGCCGTGTCGATCTCGATCGCGCGGATCTGGGACTGGGCGACCAGCTGGTAGCGGATCCAGTCGTTGCCCTGGTCCCGGCGGCGGCGGGTCTCCCAGCCGTCGTCCATCTTGCGGGAGCGGCCGGGCTGGATGGTGTTGGTGGCGGGTGAGTAGAAGAGGTTCGAGGCGTCCTCGACCTGGCCGCCGTTCTCCAGGGCGACGACGTCGAAGGTGCCCAGCACCGCCAGCCACTTCGGGTCCGGGACGACCTCGCCGTACACGCGCAGGCGGGCGATGCCGCCGTCAGGGTGCTGGTTGACGCGCAGGTGCGTGAAGCGCTGCTCGACCGCTACGGAGAAACCATTCTCCGCGTGGCCGCCCACCGGAGTGCGCGGGACCAGCGTCGTCCACTTCACGTCGTCCGCGAGGAGTTCCTCCGGGGACGGGGAGCCGGACACCGACGCGCCCTCGACCGACACCGCCTGCGGGTAGTTGCCGCGGAAGTGGGCCGTGTCGATCACGATGCCGCGGATGACGCCGGGGGCGCCGAGGCGTACCAGGGCCCAGTCGTGGTCCTCGGCGGTCGGCCAGGGGTGCTCGGCACAGGCGCCGCGGCGTCGGCGGGTCTCCCAGCCGTCCATGATCTTGCCCTTGTGCCCGAAGTGCTCGGGGTCGAACTCGGCGGGCCCGGGCAACAGCAGGTTCTCGCGCTGGGCGAAGAACTCGTCGTTGGCGGCGACGACCGAGGCGCCGAGCTGGCGGTCGGCGAGGTTGGCGTACTGGGTGAAGGGGAAGTCGGCGGTGCGGTGGTCGGCGTACGGGTCACCGCCTCCGTAGGGGTTCGCGTCGCCGGTGAAGCTCGGTATCGCCGTCACGGTGATCAGGTCTGCCTTTCGGGAGTCGGCCGCTGCGGGTGCGGGGTGGATCGGGTCCTCCTGGGCTGGAATCAGGGGGTGCGGGTGAGCAGTTGGCCCTTGGGCTCGGTGAACTCGCCGTCCGCCACGATGCGTTCGCCGCGCAGCCAGGTCGACTTCACGACGCCGCTGAGGGTCTTGCCCGCGTACGCCGTCACGCGGTTGCGGTGCTGGAGGGCGGCCGGGTCCACGGTGAAGGTCTCGTCGGGGGCGAGGACGGCGAAGTCGGCGTCGCGGCCCGCCTCGATGGCACCCTTCCGGTCAAGGCCGACGAGTTGTGCGGTGCGGGTGGACATCCAGCGGACGACGTCCTCCAGGCCGTAGCCGCGCGCCCGCGCCTCCGTCCACACCGCCGCCAGGCTGAGCTGGAGGCCGGAGATGCCGCCCCACGCCGTCGCGAAGTCGTCGGTCTTCAGGTCGGCCGTCGACGGTGAGTGGTCGGTGACGACGCAGTCGATCGTGCCGTCGGCGAGCGCCTGCCACAGCAGGTCCTGGTTGGCGGCCTCGCGGATGGGCGGGCAGCACTTGAACTCGCTGGCCCCGTCCGGGACTTCCTCGGCGGTGAGGGTCAGGTAGTGCGGGCAGGTCTCGACGGTGAGCCGCACCCCCTCCGCCTTGGCGGCCGCGATCAGCGGCAGCGCGTCGCTCGACGAGAGATGCAGGACGTGCACGCGCGCGTTGAGGCGCTTGGCCTGGGCGATGAGACCCGCGATCGCCGTGTCCTCGGCGTCGCGCGGGCGGCTGGCGAGGAAGTGGGCGTACCGGGGGCCGCCCTGCTGCGGGGCGGCGTCGAGGTGGTGCGGGTCCTCCGCGTGCACGATGAGCAGGCCGCCGAAGCCGGCGATCTCGGCCAGGGACTGGGCGAGTTGGTCCTGGTCGAGGTGCGGGAACTCGTCCACGCCGGACGGGGAGAGGAACGCCTTGAAGCCGAAGACACCGGAGTCGTGCAGCGGGCGCAGGTCCTTGACGTTGTCGGGCAGCGCGCCGCCCCAGAAACCGACGTCGATGTGCGCCTTGGCGGCGGCCACGTCCTTCTTCGTACGGAGGTTGTCGACCGTGGTGGTCGGCGGGAGGGAGTTGAGAGGCATGTCGACGAGGGTGGTGATGCCGCCTGCCGCCGCCGCGCGCGTGGCGGTCCAGAAGCCCTCCCACTCGGTGCGGCCGGGGTCGTTGACGTGCACATGGGTGTCGACCAGGCCGGGCAGCAGGACGTCGTCGCCGAAGTCCTCCAGACGGGCGCCGGCCGGTATGTCGGCATCGTGCGCGAGTACGGCCGTGATCTTGCCGGCGGAGACCGTGACCGAGGCGGCACGCGTCCCTTCCGGGGTGATGACGCGCGTGGAGCGCAACACCAGTTCGACGTCGGACACCCGGACCCCTCTCTGTCGCCGTTTACTTCCGAGAAACGGGATTTACATCCACGTAACGGAATTCAACGTTCTGTTGAAGGAGTCTTCACCGCCACTCCCGTACCGTCAAGGGCACACTCCTCCACAGTGCACCCGATGCGAACACTCTGGACGTTTCCACAAAGCGGAATTAGACTTCCGCCAGGCAGAACGTAGCTACGCACCGCCGGGGAGTCAACCGACTGCCCGGTAGGCTTCTGCCCTTCCTGCCAGCCCGAAAGGACCGCGCCGTGCCGACGTCCAGCGCCAGCACCACCGACTCCGCCAAGTCCACCAGTGGTGGCGTGCAGTCCCTTGAGCGCGCCTTCGATCTGCTGGAGCGGATGGCCGACGCGGGCGGCGAGGTGGGTCTGAGCGAGCTCTCCGCGAGCAGTGGGCTGCCGCTGCCCACCATCCACCGTCTCATGCGCACCCTCGTGGCCTGCGGATACGTACGCCAGCAGCCCAACCGCCGCTATGCGCTCGGCCCGCGCCTGATCCGCCTCGGCGAGTCCGCGTCCCGACTGCTCGGCACCTGGGCGCGTCCCTACCTCGCCCGCCTGGTCGAGGAGACCGGCGAGACGGCGAACATGGCCCTGCTCGACGGCGACGAGATCGTTTACGTCGCCCAGGTGCCGTCCAAGCACTCGATGCGCATGTTCACCGAGGTCGGCCGGCGCGTCCTGCCGCACTCCACGGGCGTCGGCAAGGCCCTGCTCGCGGCCACGCCTGACGCGGAGGTGCGGGCCCTGCTCGCCCGCACCGGCATGCCCGCCGCGACGGAGAAGACGATCACCACACCGGACGGCTTCCTCACGGCGTTGGAGGACGTGCGGCGCCTCGGGTACGCGGTCGACGACAACGAGCAGGAGATCGGGGTCCGCTGCCTCGCGGTCTCGGTCCCCGACTCCCCCACGGCCGCCGCGATCTCGATCTCGGGCCCCGCGGGCCGGGTCACGGAGGCGGCGACGGAGAAGATCGTGCCGGTGCTCCAGCAGGTGGCGGCGGAACTGTCGGTGGCACTGGCGACCTCGGGCGGCCCGGCCGCCTGAGACGCGTCCCCACTCAGCGGCGCGGCGGCTCGCCGAACAGATCCACCGCCTGACGCACGTCCGACAGCCCCCGCGCGAGCGCGCTCACCGACCCGATCGCGCCGGCGATCAGCAGCAACGAGCGCCGCAGGCGCGGGATTTCGGGGATGCCGCTGATAGCCATCGCGGCGAGCGCGGCCAGTTCGTCCTCGGCGATGCCCCGGTCGGGGAACTCGGCCGGGTGCGCGGCGAGTTCGCGGCGCAGCCGGGACACCGCGGTCCGCAGTTCCGCCACCCTCGGGTCCTCGTCGCTGCCGGTCACTGGCCTCTGCCCCAAGCTCCGCAACACAGCTCTCCCCCTCGCACGTCGTTGTGCGCAACTACCGCGATTACCGCTACCGCAACTACCGCGTTCTCCCGCCCAGCACCCCCGTGGCGTTGGTCGGACGCCTGGGGACGCGGGCAAGTAAACGCCAACCGGTGCGGGGTGCGCCACCGCGCGGACCGAAATTCAGCCCACGGAAACCGCGCGGGCCGGGCGGTGTCAGGTATGCAGGGGGTATGACGCACAACGAAGGGCAGGTCGTCGGGCTGATCCTCGCCGCGGGCGGTGGCCGGCGCCTTGGCGGGCGCCCCAAGGCGCTGCTCATCCACCGGGGACGGCCGCTCGTGGAGTACGCGGCCGGGGTCCTGCGCGCGGCCGGCTGCACGCGCGTGCACGTCGTCCTGGGGGCCGCCGCCGATGTCGTACGAGAGCGGGCGGAGTTGGCGGAGTTGCCTGGGTGTGTGCTCGTGGACAATCCGCGGTGGGCGGAGGGGATGGGGTCCTCGCTGCGTGCGGGGCTCGACTCGCTCGCCGGTACGGGAGCGGCGGCGGCGCTCGTCTCCCTCGTCGACCAGCCCGGCATCGGTCCGGAGGCGGTCACTCGGGTGCTCGCCGCGTTCAAGGACGAGGAGTCGCTCGTATCGGCGGCGTACGACGGTGTGCGGGGGCACCCGGTGCTCTTCGGGGCCGCCCACTGGGCCGGTATCGCGGCCACCGCGACCGGTGATCAGGGCGCGCGCGCCTATCTCAAGGCCCATCGGGAGGCGATCACGCTGGTCGAGTGCGGGGACGTGGCCGAGGCGTACGACATCGACACGGAAGGCGACCTGGGCCACCTTGAGTGAGCATGGTGGCACTGAGCGCCGTCATGCCTCGATCCGGAGAATCTCGACGTCAACAAAACATTGAACTTCCACCATGAGGAAACTAGTATCCACTGTTCAGAAGGGTCCGACCGGTCTGCGGGCCCTCTCCGCCGTACCCGGGTCGACTGGCACCCGGTGCCACGCTCGCTGAAGGAAGTGACAGCTCATGTCCGCACCAGCGCCGTCCCCGCTGGCCATCGTCGACGCCGAGCCCCTGCCCCGGCAGGACGAGGTCCTCACCGAAGCGGCCCTCGCCTTCGTGGCCGAGCTGCACCGCCGGTTCACGCCCAGGCGGGCCGAGCTCCTCGCCCACCGCGCCGAGCGCCGCGCCGAGATCGCCCGCACCTCGACCCTGGACTTCCTGCCCGAGACCGCGGCGATCCGGGCCGACGACTCCTGGAAGGTCGCCCCTTCGCCCGCGGCCCTCAACGACCGGCGCGTGGAGATCACCGGACCCACCGACCGCAAGATGACGATCAACGCCCTCAACTCGGGCGCCAAGGTCTGGCTCGCGGACTTCGAGGACGCCTCCGCGCCGACCTGGGAGAACGTGGTCACCGGTCAGCTCAACCTGATCGACGCCTACACCCGGAACATCGACTTCACCGACCCGAAGAGCGGGAAGTCGTACGCCCTCAAGGACGAAGGCGAACTGGCCACCGTCGTCATGCGGCCCCGTGGCTGGCACCTCAACGAGCGGCACCTCCAGGTCGACGGCGAGCAAGTCCCGGGCGCCTTCGTCGACTTCGGGCTCTACTTCTTCCACAACGCCCAGCGTCTGCTCGACCTCGGCAAGGGCCCCTACTTCTACCTCCCCAAGACGGAGTCGCACCTGGAGGCCCGCCTCTGGAACGACGTCTTCGTCTTCGCGCAGGACTACGTCGGCGTCCCCCAGGGCAGCGTCCGCGCGACCGTCCTCATCGAGACGATCACGGCCGCGTACGAGATGGAGGAGATCCTCTACGAACTCCGCGACCACGCCTCGGGGTTGAACGCCGGCCGCTGGGACTACCTGTTCTCCATCGTGAAGAACTTCCGTGACGGCGGCGCCAAGTTCGTCCTCCCGGACCGCAACGCGGTGACCATGACGGCCCCGTTCATGCGGGCGTACACCGAACTCCTCGTCCGCACCTGCCACAAGCGTGGCGCGCACGCGATCGGCGGCATGGCGGCGTTCATCCCGTCCCGGCGCGACGAAGAGGTCAACAAGGTCGCCTTCGAGAAGGTGAAGGCGGACAAGGACCGTGAGGCCGGGGACGGTTTCGACGGCTCGTGGGTCGCCCACCCCGACCTCGTGCCGATCGCGATGGCCTCCTTCGACGCCGTCCTCGGCGACAAGCCGAACCAGAAGGACCGGCTGCGCGAGGACGTCCACGTCGAGGCCGCCGACCTGATCGCCGTCGACTCGCTCAAGGCGAAGCCGACGTACGACGGACTGGTCAACGCCGTGCAGGTCGGCATCCGTTACATCGAGGCCTGGCTGCGCGGGCTCGGTGCGGTCGCCATCTTCAACCTCATGGAGGACGCGGCCACCGCCGAGATCTCCCGCTCGCAGATCTGGCAGTGGATCAACGCCGGCGTCGAGTTCGAGAACGGCGAGAAGGCGACCCCCGAGCTGGCCCGCAAGGTCGCCGCCGAGGAACTGGCCGACATCCGCGCCGAGATCGGCGAGGAGGCCTTCGCGGCCGGCCACTGGCAGCAGGCCCACGACCTGCTCCTGACCGTCGCGCTCGACGAGGACTACGCGGACTTCCTCACGCTGCCGGCCTACGAGCAGCTCAAGGGCTGACCTGCCGCACAGCTCACTTGTCCGAGTGGCCCAGGGACTTGCCCGGGGCCACTCGGTCGCGTACGAGCTGCTTCACGGCCGTCGGCTCCGGGAAGCCCTGCTCACGGCGGTCCCAGACCACCTCGTCGTTCACGCGGACCACGAAGACGCCGCCCGTGCCCGGCTTGAGGGACAGCTCGGTCAGCTCCGCCTCGAAGGTCGTCAGCAGTTCCTGGGCCAGCCAGGCCGCGCGCGGCAGCCAGCGGCACTGGGTGCAGTACTCGATCTCGACCCGCTGTGTGTCCGTCATCCGAGGTGTACCGACCAATCCTGTTCCGCCGCCGGTTTGCCGTGCAGGTCGGGGACCCGCTTGAGCCAGTTCGGGCGGCCCTGCTGTGTCTTCGCCGCGCGGAGGGCCTCCTCGGCGGCGAGCTCCTCCCGGGTGGGGAAGTCGGTGGGGAGCCAGGCCGCCGATGCCCGCACGCGCGCGTGGAGGTAGGCGACGTACGCGTCCCTGACCTCGTCGGGCGTGGCGAAGCCCGGTTCGCCGGCCAGCCAGGCGTCCGGCACCTCCGCCGCGATGCCGCGCAGCAGTTCCTCGGTCACCTGGCGGGCCAGTTCCGCATCGGCGGCCCGGGTGTCCGGGGTGTAGTGGCCGAGGGCGTGGTGGCGGAAGTCGTAGGCCTTCGCGGGGTCGGAGCCGTCCCAACGGTGGTGGAAGACGAGGGCGGCGCCGTGGTCGATGAGCCACAGGCGCGGGGGCGCGATGCCGAGCGTCGGCCAGATCATCAGGTTGGAGCTGTGGATCGTACGGTCGACGTTGACGGTCAGGGCGTCGAGCCAGATGATCTTCCCGGCCTCCAGCGGGTCGACCGTGCACCGCGCGGCGATCTCCGGGGTGAAGTCCTGGGCGCCCGGCAGGTAGTCCATGCCGAGGTTCAGGCCCCCGCTCGCGCGATGCAGCTCGCGCACCTCCTGGTGCGGCTCCTGGTCGGCGATCGCCGGGTCGAAGTGCACGAACACCAGCTCGGGGAAGCGCAGCCCGAGAGCGCGGGCCAGCTCCCCGACGATCACTTCGGCGACCAGCGCCTTGCGGCCCTGCGCGGAGCCGGTGAACTTCACGACGTACGTCCCCAGGTCGTCGGCCTCGACGACTCCGGGTACGGAGCCGCCGGACCTCAGCGGGGTCACGTATCGAACGGCAGTCACTTCGCGCAGCACACCGGCCAGGGTAATTCAGATCATGTACCGGCCAGCGGGTTCGGCAGCGGCAGATAGCGGGCGTCGGCCCCGTCCGCGCCCGTCCAGCGCAGCAGCAGGTTGGTCTTGCCGGGGAGGGTGGGGGCGGTGAGCAGGTCCTTGATCTCGGGGAGGTCGTGGCGGGCCAGTTCACGGCGGACGGCGGGCCAGGGGTCGAGGATCGGGTGGCGTTCGGCCAGGGCCCCGGCGAGCTCGGCGAGGTGGTTGACGACCAGGCAGTACACGAGCCGCTCCCAGCCGGCGGCCCGGGAGACGTCCGGCAGCACCTTCACGCCCTCGGCGTCCCGGAAGAGCGCCTGCACGGGCGTGCCGTCGGCGTCGATGGCGACCAGCGTGTTCTGGAGGTGCGCTTCGAGTACGACGCCGTGGTCGGCGAAGGCCGTGAGCGCGGGTGGGACCACCTGGCGCAGGTAGACCTCCCACCAGGCCGCCGGATCGGCGGCGGCCTCCCGCGGGCTGCCGTCGAAGCCCTCGACGAAGCCCGCGGCGAGGAGGGGGGTCGCGCCGGGCAGGAGGTGGTCGCGCAGTCCGTCACGGACGAGGACGGCGAGTTCCTCGAAGGCGAAGTCGGCGGTGCGGTAGCCCCGGTCGGAGAGCCAGGCCGCCGGGCCGCCCATCGCCGCGAAGGCGTCGGTCGCCGCCGCGTCGGTCCGGCGGAGTTTCAGCAGGTCGTGGCGCCACAGTCGGCGTATGTCGTTGGTGATGCGCACATCGAGGCTGAACTTCAGGAAGAGGTCGTCCTCGGGGGCGTACAGCGTGCGGATGGCGGCCGTCGGCCAGTACGGGGACGCCGTGGTGCCGAGGTGGATCAGGCGGCCGTCCGCGAAGGCCTCGGTGAGGCTGTGGCCGACCAGGTCGAGCTGCCAGGGGTGGGCGGGCAGCAGCCGGTAGCCGGGCGGGGCCTCGCCGAGGGTGTCGAGGGCCGCGGTGTCGCCCTCCTCGACGACCGCGTCCTCGCGCACCCCGAGCAGCGTCAGCGGGAAGCGGGCGTACGCCTCGGGCGCGTAGGGCAGCCAGCCGGAGACGGGGCCGCCGCCGCGTGCCTTGGGCGCGGGGTGGTGGGGGTGGCCGGTGATGAGGGACTGCTCGGAGCGCAGATACGGGTCGTCGGGCGCGGTGGCCAGGGCGCGTGCGGTGAGCAGCGCGGCCACGGCGGCCCGGCTGTCGGCCATCTCGGCGGGCAGGTCATGGTTCGACTGGCCCGTGTGGCTGCTCAGCTCCTCGGCGACGAGCTTCACGAGGTCGGTGTGGCCGAGGCGTTGCCAGGCACCCGCGACGTACAACTCCGGTTCGGTGGGGCGGCGTTCGCCGCGTACCCGCAGCAGGCGGCCCTCGCCGTGCAGTCGGTACACCAGTCGCTCACCGCATTTCGGGAGCGGCCTGGCCACCTCACGCAGCAGGCAGTTGAGCAGGGGCGCGGCAGCGTACGCGTCGGCGAGCTGTCCGACGTCGTCGCTGGGGGGCATGTGGTCCACGCGATCCATTCGTTCCGTACGGTGCGGTCGCGATCAGTATGTCTGTCGTCGTCCGTGACCCTGACTGCCTACCCGTACCCGAGGAGCCGACCGTGCACCGTCCCCCCACCGCCGAGGCCGAGGTCGCCGAGGAGCTGGCCGTCCTGCGCCCCGACCTCGTGTCGCGGTACGCGGCCGCACTGCCCGGAGCGCGGGCGGCCGTGCTGTCCCGGCTGTGGCGGGCGTTCGCTCATGAGCCGCTGGCGTGGATCGAGGCCCGCGAGCCGGACCGGGACGGGCTCACCCTGCGGCTTTCCGACGGGCGCCGGCTGCGCGGCCCGTACGCCGATCCGTACGCGACCGGCGACCACGTCACCGTCGTACGGCTTGACGACGTGTCGTACGACCGTCCCGCGCGGCTGATGACGGCGCTCGCGGTGCCGCACGCCGCCGGGTTCGCGGCCGAACTGGACCACAGTGTGGCGTCGTTGGCGCTTTCACGAGCCGGGCAGAAGCAGCACCCGAATGAGTGGCCGGAGACCGACTGGGAGTGGGAGCAGCGGGTGGTGGACGGCCACCCGTATCACCCCAACTGCCGTTCCCGGCCCGGCTTCTCGGTGACCGAGCAGCTCGCCTACGGGCCCGAGCACGGGCCGGTCGTGGGGCTGGGGCTGGTGCCGGCCAGGGTGGACGAGTGTCTGGTGACGGGGGTGTGGCCGGATCATCTGCGGGACGGGGACGAGGTGTTGATCCCGGTGCATCCCTGGCAGGCGGCGCATGTGCTCAAGCGCCCGTGCGAGGAGGGGATCGCCGCGCATCCGCTGATGTCGCTGCGGACCCTCGCGCTGCCCGCCGGGCCGCACGTCAAGACCGCGCTGAGCACTCGGCTGACGTCGTCGGTGCGGGACATCTCGGTGTACTCGATCGGGGTGTCCGCGACCCTGTCGCGGTTCGCGGAGGCGCTGGCGGCCCGCATGGACGGCCTGCTGCACGTCACACGCACGCTGGGCGCGGTCACGGCCGGTACGCCCGACCTGGCGGCGGTGCTGCGGGAGTCGCCGCAGGTCTACGCGGCGGCCGGAGAGCATGTCGTGCCGGTGGCCGCGCTCGCCACCACCGAGCTGCCCGACTCCCCCGCTTGGCTGGCGGAGTTCACGCGGCTCGCCCTCACGGTCGGACTGCGACTGCTGGAGCTGGGCGTGGCCTTGGAGGCACACGGCCAGAACCTCCTCGTCGTGCTGGACCCGACGGGGGCACCCCTGCGCCTGGTCTATCGCGACCTCGCCGACATCCGCATCAGCCCGGCCCGGCTGACCCGACACGGCGTCCCGCTCCCGGAGTTGACCGGCCGGATCGTCACGGACGACGAAACGACCCTACGGCGCAAGCTGTTCGGCTCTCTCGTGGCGGGCGCGCTGGCGGGCACGGCGGGTTCGGGCACGGCGTTGGGCGCGGCGCTGGAGACGGTCGTACGGGATCTGCCGCGCACCCCCGATCTCGCCGCACTGTGCGAACAGCCGCTGCCCACAAAGGCGTTGACGCTGATGCGGCTGTCGCCCGAGACGCCCGGGGACCAGTGGACGGGGCTGCCCAACCCGCTCACATGAGCCTCGTCGGTGGACCGTTTTGAAGCAGGGCATGATTGATCAATAGGATCCGCCGATGATCAGAAGACAACGGCTGGCGGCGGGCATCTGTGCCCTGCTCGCCGCGCTGACGGCCGGGTTCGCGTTCCCGGCCTCGGCGGTCGCCGACGAGACCACAGCCACGGCGCCCAAGGTCGACCTCGTCCTCGACGTGAGCGGCTCCATGCGGGCCACCGACATCGACGGCGGCACCCGGATGGCCGCCGCGAAGCAGGCGTTCAACGAAGTGCTCGACGCGACGCCCGAGGAGGTCCTGCTCGGCATCCGCACGCTGGGCGCCAACTACCCGGGCGACGACCAGAAGACAGGCTGCAAGGACACCGCGCAGCTCTATCCGGTCGGCCCCCTGGACCGCACGGAGGCCAAGACGGCGGTCGCGACCCTCAGCCCGACCGGCTGGACCCCGATCGGCCCGGCGCTGCTCAAGGCGGCCGACGACCTCGACGGCGGCACCGGCACCAAGCGCATCGTGCTGATCAGCGACGGCGAGGACACCTGCGCCCCGCTGGACCCCTGCGAGGTGGCCCGGGAGATCGCCGCCAAGGGCATCGGCCTGACCATCGACACGCTCGGCCTCGTCCCCAACACCAAGATGCGGCAGCAGCTGAGCTGCATCGCCGAGGCCACGGGCGGGACGTACACGTCGGTGGAGCACACCGACGAACTCACCGACAAGGTCAACCAGTTGGTCGACCGTGCGGCCGACCCGGTGGTGACGCCGGTCGCCACCGAGGGCGCCACCGCGTGCGCGAAGGCTCCGACTCTTGAGTCCGGTCTCTACACGGACCGCGAGGAGTTCGGGCAGCAGCGCTGGTACCGCGTGGACGTCGAGCCGGGCCAGGAGGTGCGCGCCTCGGTGAGCGTGGCGGCCGACCGGGCCGTGAACCCCGACTACGGGGTGCTGCTGCGGGCGGTCACCGTGCACGGCCGCGAGATCGTGCGCGGCGAGGCGACGGGCAACGGCCGTACGGACGTGATCTCTACCGGGCTGCGCTATCCGAAGGCGGAGAGCGACGAGGAGGACGCGCCGGCCGAGACGGTCTGCCTCCAGATCACCAACTCCTTCTCCGCGGCCTCCGGCGTGAAGACCACGCCCGGTCTGCCGCTTGAGCTGACCGTCGACGTCGTGGACGGCCCCTCCCAGGCGAGCGACGTGGCCTCCTTCGGCCTCGGTCGCGGCTGGTGGCTGCTCGGCGTGCTGGTGCTGACCGGCTTCGTCGCGGGTCTGCTGTGGGGCTGGCTGTCACGCTGGCGGCTCGCGGTCTGGAGGACCAACTGATGCGTATCACACGTGTGTTGAGCGCGGCCCTGCTGATGACGGGCCTTGCGGTGTCCCCCGCGCTGGCGGACTCCTCACCCTCCCCCAGCTCCTCCGAGGACAGCGCGGCGCCGACCTCGGCGGGCACGTCGTTCCGTACGGCGACCGAGGTCGACCAGGGGCAGCAGGCCACGGCGAGCGGCTCCACCGGCGACTACCTGTACTGGTCGTTCCCCGCGGACGCCGGACAGCGCCCCACCGTCAAGGCGACGGTGAAGCTGCCGGACACGCACGCCGGCCAGACCTGGCAGATCGACGTGTACGACGGACTGCGGCGCCGCCAGGCCTGCCAGTACGGCACCCAGACGCGCACCGCGGCACAGGACGCGGCCTCGGTCGACCTCGCCTGCACCCTGCGTACGGTCCGTGCCTGGTCGGAGACGTGGGACAACGACCCGCTGCCGGGCACGTACTACATCCGGCTGACGGCCGTCGACCTGCCAACGTCCGACCTGGGCCTGCCGGTTGACACAGAGGTGCGGGTGGACGCCAAGGACATCGGCGGCTCGGCCGCGGTGGACGGCTCGCTGGCGCAGCCGCTCGTGCCGGGTGTCGCGGTCCAGTCGGAGAATGATTCGGAGAATGATGAGGAGAGTTCCTCGGCTTCGGCCGTGCTGTCCAGCATCGAGCCCGACGACGGCTGGGCCTCCGGCTGGTGGTCCGACCGCTGGGTGTGGACCGCGATCGGGGGCGTGCTGGCCGCGCTCGCCGGGGTCGGCGGGTATGCGCTGACGCGCGGCTCCGGGCGCCCTTCGCGGGTGCCGCCGGGGGTCTGACGGGACATCAGGAGGCCTGCCGCGCTTGGGTGCGGCGGGCCTTCTGCCCTTCTCAGGCCTCTCGCAAGGCTTTGGCGAGCGTGCCGTCGCCGCTCACCTCGATACGCCCCTCACGGACCGCGTCGGCCACACCCAACTCCCCGCGGCCGATGGCCGTACAGGTGTCGACGTCGAGTGACAGCCGGGCGTCGGGCTGGCGCGGGGCGGGCCCGTCGCCGTAGACCGGCCCGTCCTCGGCACCGACGTACAGGTGGAAGTGCCCTTCCTCCAGCCGGACTTCGACGAGCCCCTCCCCGTCCAGCGCGCGCAAGAGCGGCAGCGCGAACCAGTGCGCCCGCACGGCGTCCGTCGGCCGCCGCTCCCCCAGCTCGGCCTGCCCCCAAGCGCCGAGCGCCTGGAGCACAGGCAGCAACTCCTGTCCGCGCGAAGTGAGTTCGTACACATAGGCCGCTCCGGGCGGCGGCAGCCGGCGCCGGGTGGCCAGTCCGTCCCGTTCCATGTCCTTCAGCCGGGAGGCGAGTACGTCCGTGCTCACGCCCGGCAGGTCCGCGTGCAGGTCGGTGTAGCGGCGCGGGCCGGCGAGCAGCTCCCGGACGATCAGCAGGGTCCAGCGGTCGCCCACGAGGTCGAGCGCGCGGGCGGCGGAACAGTACTGGTCGTAGCTTCGGCGAGGTGACATGCGACGCAGTCTAGACATGTCGTTGGACTTTCCAAGCTGGAACTTGGTAAAACCAAGCAACACACGAAACCGGAGGGGCGAGCGCGCATGGAGTTCCGGCAGTCGAACAAGCTCAGCGAGGTCTGTTACGAGATCCGCGGCCCGGTGATCGAGCACGCCGACGCACTGGAGAAGGCGGGCCACAGCGTCCTGCGCCTCAACACCGGCAACCCCGCGCTCTTCGGCTTCGAGGCGCCGGAGGAGATCCTCCAGGACATGATCCGGATGCTCCCGCAGGCGCACGGCTACACCGACTCGCGCGGCATCCTCTCCGCCCGCCGGGCCGTGGCGGGGCGCTACCAGACGCTGGGTCTGGAGGTCGGCGTCGACGACGTCTTCCTCGGCAACGGCATCTCCGAGCTGATCTCGATGGCCGTCCAGGCGCTGGTCGAGGACGGCGACGAAATCCTCATCCCCGCCCCGGACTTCCCCCTCTGGACGGCGGTGACGACCCTCGCGGGCGGCAAGGCGGTCCACTACCTCTGCGACGAACAGGCCGACTGGTACCCGGACCTGGACGACATGGCCGCGAAGATCACCGACCGCACCAAGGCCGTCGTCATCATCAACCCCAACAACCCCACGGGCGCGGTCTACCCGAAGGAGATCATCGAGGGCATCCTCGACCTCGCCCGCCGGCACGGCCTGATGGTCTTCGCCGACGAGATCTACGACCGGATCCTCTACGACGACGCCGTGCACCACTCGGTCGCCGCGCTCGCCCCCGACCTGGTCGTCCTGACCTTCTGCGGCCTGTCGAAGACCTACCGGGTGGCCGGCTTCCGCTCGGGCTGGCTGGTGATCACCGGCCCGAAGCAGCACGCCAAGAGCTACCTGGAGGGCCTGACCATGCTGGCCTCCATGCGGCTGTGCGCCAACGCACCCGCGCAGTACGCCATCCAGGCCGCGCTCGGCGGCCGCCAGTCCATCCACGAACTGACCGCGCCCGGTGGTCGGCTGCACGAACAGCGCACCGTGGCCTGGGAGAAGCTCAACGAGATCCCCGGCGTGTCCTGCGTCAAGCCGAAGGGCTCGCTGTACGCGTTCCCGCGCCTCGACCCCAAGGTCCACAAGATCCACGACGACGAGAAGTTCGTCCTGGACCTGTTGCTGCGGGAGAAGATCCAGGTGGTACAGGGCACCGGCTTCAACTGGCCCACCCCCGACCACTTCCGCATCCTCACGCTGCCCCACGCGGACGACCTGGAAGCGGCGATCGGGCGGATCGGGCGGTTCCTGAGCGGGTACCGGCAGTAGCGGTTGGGGGGCTCGACCGACCTGGCCGTACGCCATGTCGCCGCCCCGGGGTGATCCGAAAGGCAGGCCCTAGCCTGTGAGGTATGGGTGATCTTCTTCTGGTCCGGCACGGTGAGACCGAGTGGTCCAGGTCGGGGCGGCACACGGGGTGGACGGACGTTCCGCTGACCGAGAACGGGCGGGAGGAGGCGCGGCGGCTGGTTCCGCTGATCCGTTCGCACCGGATCGGCGCCGCGTTCGTCAGCCCGCTGCAACGGGCCCGGGAGACGGCCGAGCTCATCGGGATCGACGGGGCGCGGATCGACATGGATCTGCGGGAGTGGGACTACGGCGGGTACGAGGGGATCACCACCGTCGAGATCCAGCGCGAGCGGCCGGACTGGTTCCTGTTCACCGACGGGGTCGCCCCCGGGCCGCCGGAGCACCCGGGCGAGACCCCGGAGCAGGTCGGCGAGCGCGCCGACCGCGTACTGGCCAAGGTGGACGCCGCGCTCGCCAACACCGAGGGCGTCGTCGTCCTGGTGGCGCACGGCCACTACCTGCGCGTCCTGACCGCCCGCCGACTGGGCCTGCCCCCGTCGGCGGGCGCGCTGTTCCAGCTGTCGACCGGGACGGTGAGCCGGCTGGGCACCGAGCACGGGCGGCCGGTGATCGCGGGGTGGAATGTCAGACCCTGGTCGTAGTCTTCGAATGGGCTGACCGGGGATCGCCGGGCAACCCAATTTGGGGGCTACAGGGGCTACAGGGGCTACAGGGGCTACAGGGGCTTCAGGGAGGAGTACGTCATGACACGACCGCCGACCGCCGCACAGCGCCGTGTCATCGACGCCGCCGATCCCGTGACCGGACGGCTCAGGGGTACGGAGGCGCAGCTCGCGGCGCTGGTGAAGCGGGGGCTCGCGTTCCGTCACCCGCGCCCGCCGCACGACCACTTTCTGACACCGGCGGGACATCGAATACGGGAGGACGTGGCCCCGGCCGACCCGGAGCCCGCCGTCGAGACCTCCCCTCCCACAGGCGTGTTCGCCGCGCGCGTCGGCGGCGAGGAGGAGATCCCGGCAGGGGGTGCCTCCCGAGTGCGCGAGGTGCACAGCGCCTGGCAGGGGCTACTGGAGCTGCGCCGGATGACGAACCCGGACGGTGCCACGGACCGGCCCTGCGGCTGGGAGCGGACCCATCTGGTGCAGGCCGCCGCACTCGCCCTGGAGGCGGCCGGACACCGCCCGGCGGGCCCGGAACCGGCGGGCTACCGGGTGCGCGCGACCCCGCAGCCGGAGGCCGTCGCCGTGCACGAACCGGACGCCGAAGCGCTCCGGGCCTGCTCGGCCACGCTGGAGAAGGCGGGCTGGCAGGTCGGGGAGCACACGGACCCGCGTACGAGGGCTCGTTATCTGCTCGCTTCTCCGCGTCGTTCTTGACGGACATGCCAAGATCGGTCAATCAGCGTGTCCAATACACCAGTTGGAGAGGCCAAGCCGTGTCCGAACCGTTTTCCGTCCAAGTGACCGTCCGCGGATACGAAACCGATGTACAGGGCCACCTCAACCAGGCCGTGTACATCAACTACGCGGAGCACTGCCGCTGGGCGCTACTGCAGGCCGCCGGGATAAGCCAGGCCGGTCTCATGGCCAAGGGAGTCGGCCCCGTCGCCCTGGAGACCACCATCCGCTACAAGCGGGAGCTGCTGGCGGGTGACGAGGTGGAGGTGACCTGCGACTTCGTCTGGGGCGAGGGCAAGACGTTCCGGATCGAGCAGACGATACGCAAGACGGGCGACGGCACCGTGGCCGCCGAGATCTCGGCGGTGGGCGGGCTGCTGGATCTCAGGGAGCGGAAGCTGGTCACGGACCCGAAGGAGTACTTCCGGGCGCTGGCGAGCGATGTGACGCCTTTCCGGCTGTGATCCCGGCGGTCTACACGTCGAGCAGCTCCGGCTGATGCTCGGCGTCGTAGGCCGCACGTGACTCGGCGATGTGGAGGCGGTTCCGCTCCGCCCAGTCCGTCAGGCGTTGCAGGGTCTCGTGCAACTCGCGGGCGACCGGGGTGAGTTCGTACTCGACCTTCGGCGGCACCGTCGGGAACACGGTGCGGGTGACGAGGCCGTCGCGCTCCACGTTGCGCAGGGTCAGGGTCAGCATGCGGCGGCTGATGCCCTCGACGCTGCGTTCCAACTCGGTGAAGCGGATGGGTCCGTGGGCGGCGGCCACCAGGATCTGGACACTCCATTTCCGGGACACCCTGTCAAGAACCTCGCGGACAGGGCACGCGTGCGCGTCCTGTCCGCGGGGAGGCTGTAGGGCTCGGTGGGGAGCGGAGGGATCGGCCGGAGCGCCGACTATCCGGGCGCGGCGTTGGTCACCTCCGCGCTCATGCTCACGGTGTACGTCATCGTCGGCGCCGGCGACCGCGGCCTGACCGCCGCACTCCTGCTGGCCGCACTCGCCCTCGCCCTGTTCACGGCGTTCACCGTCCGCCAGGCCCGGGCCGCCGCCCACTGCTGCGGCTGCGCCTCTTCCGCTCCCGACTGCTGACCGGCGCGAACGCCGTCCAGATCCTGATGATCGCGACGATGTACGGCTTCCAGTTCATCGGCGCGCTCTACCTCCAACGCGTCCTGGGCTACAGCGAGTTGGCCACGGGGACGGCGTTCCTTCCGGCGCCGATCGTGATCGGCGTGCTGATGCTGGGCCTGTCCGCACGCACCATCGGCCGGTTCGGCCCGTACCGGGTGCTGCTGGCGGGGCTGGTGCTGATCACCGCCGGGATGGCGTTGCTGGGCCGCGCTCCGGTGGACGGCTCGTACGTCACGGACGTACTCCCGCCACTGCTCCTGCTCGCCGCCGGGTTCGCCGCCGCGATGCCGGCGCTGACCGGGCTCGCCATGTCGGGAGCCCGGGAGGAGGACGCGGGGCTGGCGTCCGGGCTCTTCAACACCACGCAGGTGGTGGGTGGTTCGCTGGGCCTGGCAGCACTGTCGACCCTCGCGGCAAGCCACACCGACGGCCTGCTCAGCCGGGGCACGGAACTGATCCCGGCCACGGCCGAGGGCTACCAGCTGGCGTTCCGGGTGGCCACATTGATCGCGGCGGGGGCGCTGGCGCTGGCGGCGGGGGTACTGCGGGCGGGCCGGGAGCGGTGAACGCCGGTGGTGGGCGTGGGTGCGCAGCCGATGATGTGCGGGTACCCGGCGTCGTACGACTGGATGTTTCTCTGCTGGTATCTGATCCACTTCACCGGGGCGAGCCCGCCGCGCGAGTTGTTGTTCAGGTGGCCGCATACGCACCCCGCTCTCGACGACGCCGTGGAGCAGGCCGAGTTGCTCGCCAACCTCCTGGCGTGGCCCGGTCCCGCGGCCGTGATCAACTCACAGTGACTCACATTGACTTCCTAATCGCTCCCCACGGCTTTCCCAAGTTGGCGCGCAAGTCTCGACTGCCTTTCACAGCGCCCTCCTTGGAGATGACGTGCCGATTCACCGCAGAACAGCCGCCCGCCGCACCCTGCTCGCCGCCCTCGGCGCCGGGGTGCTGGCCACCCAGTGGCCGTCGGCCGAGGCGTCGACCGCGACCGGGCTGGACAGGGCCGGCAAGAAGGCCATCGCGATGCGGCTGGTGTCCAGCGCGGAGAACTCCTCGCTGGACTGGGAGGCGCAGTACAGGTTCATCAAGGACATAGGCGACGGCCGCGGTTACACCGGCGGGATCATCGGTTTCTGCTCCGGTACGAGCGACATGCTGGCCCTCGTCGAGCTGTACACCGAGCGGCACCCGGGCAGTGTGCTGGCCAAGTACCTGCCCGCGCTGCGCGCGGTGGACGGCACCGACTCGCACAAGGGGCTGGGCACGGGGTTCGTCACGGCCTGGCACAAGGCGGCCAAGACCTCCGGGTTCCGCAAGGCCCAGCGCGACGAACGCGACCGCGGCTGCTTCGATCCGGCAATCTCCCGCGCCAAGAAGGACGGCGTCGGCACGCTCGGCCAGTTCATCTACTACGACGCGATGGTCATGCACGGCCCCGGCAACAACGCCGTCAGCTTCGGCGGCATCCGCCAGAGGGCGCGCAAGAACGCGGACACCCCGGCGGACGGCGGCAACGAGACGACGTATCTGCACGCCTTCCTCGACGCCCGGGTCTGGGCGATGAAGCAGGAGGAGGCCCACAGCGACGTGAGCAGGGTCGAGACCGCCCAACGGGTCTTTCTCAAGAAGGGCAATCTCGACCTGGACACGCCGCTCACGTGGAAGGTGTACGGGGACAGTTACCGGATCGGCTGAGGCGCGACCGGTTCCATCGGCGCCGTCACGTCGTCGTCGGCCTCGCGGGCCCTGCCGAGGTGGTTGAAGACGAGGTTGAGGACGACCGCGGCAAGGCAGCCCGTCGAGATACCCGAGTCCAGGACGATCTTCGCCGTCTCCGGGAAGGAGTGGTAGAACTCCGGCGCCGTGATGGGGATGATCCCGACGGCCAGGGAGACGGCGACGATCAGGACGTTGTTGTCCTTGTCCAGGCCGGCCCGCACCAGGGTCTGGATGCCGCTCGCGGCGACCGAGCCGAACAGGACCACGCCCGCCCCGCCGAGAACCGGGCGCGGTACGACGGCGATGAGCGACGCGGCCATCGGGCACAGGCCCATCAGCACCAGGAAGCCGCCGCCGGTGGCGACGACGTAGCGGCTGCGGATGCGGGTCATGGCGACCAGGCCGATGTTCTGCGCGAAGGCGCTGCACATGAAGCCGTTGAAGAGGGGGCTGAGGGCCGAGCCGAGGGTGTCGGCCCTCAGCCCCGCGGCGATCGTCCGCTCGTCCGCGGGGCGTTCGACGATCTCGCCCAACGCCAGCATGTCGGCGGTGGATTCGGTCATCGAGACCACCATCACCACGCACATCGACACGATCGCGGCGACCTGGAACTGCGGTGCCCCGAAGTGGAACGGCGTCGGGAAGCCGACGACATCCGCGTCGGCGACCGGCCCGAAGTCCGTGACACCGAAGGGGATCGCGACGAGCGTGCCGACGACCAGGCCGAGCAGGACCGCGATCTGCTTGACGAAGCCCCGGGTGAAGCGGCGAAGCAGCAGCACGATCACGAGAGTTGCCGCGGCCAAGCCCAGATAGGTCGTCGAACCGTAGTCGTCCGCACCGGGGTTGGGGCCCTGCGCCCAGCCGAAGGCGACCGGAAGCAGGGACACCCCGATCAGCGTGATCACCGTGCCGGTGACGACCGGCGGGAAGAAGCGGACCGCCTTGCTGAAGAAGGGGGCGGCTATGAAGCCCAGGACTCCGGCGACGATGACCGCGCCGAAGATGATCGGCAGGGCGTCGGACTTGTCCTCGGTGGAGGCGACGATCGCGGTCATGGGGGCGACACCGGCGAAGGTGACGCCGTTGACGAAGGGCAGCCGGGCGCCGACCTTCCAGAAGCCCAGGGTCTGCAGGAAGGTGGCGAGGCCGGCCGTGAACAGGCAGGCGCCGGTGAGGAAGGTGAGTTCGGTGCCGGTCAGGCCGATGGCCGCGCCGACGATCAGGGGCGGGGCGACGACTCCGGCGTACATGGCGGCCACGTGTTGCAGGCCCGTGGTGGCCATTTTGAGTGCGGGGAGTTTTTCGTCAACGGGGTGGGCGGACATGGGGCGGCTCCTCCGGTCGGTTAACAGCACGTCGGCTCTGACGTGGGTTTCAAGGAGGTGATGCGCGGCCGTGCGGGGCCGTGTTGGTGAGGGGGGTGACGGTGACCGTTCCGGGGCGCGCACGTCCATGCGCGCCCCGGGCACGGCCGCCCTGGACCCCGATGGGGTCCACGGCCACCGGTCGAGGGCCGTCCCCCTCGACCGGAGATCTTTGGCCGGAGAACTTCAGCCGACGATGTTCAACTGGTCAGCCCTGCGCGGCGATCCGCGCCAAACGCTGCGCCTGCTCGCGCGTCGAGCGGGCGATCGCGTCCTCGTCGACGTGCAGCAGGCGGCCGTTCTCGACGACCGGCTCGCCGCCCACGAGGGAGAGGGTGACCGGGGCCGCCGCGCCGAAGACCAGCGCGGTGACCGGGTCGGCGATGGAGGCGTGGGCCAGCGTGTCGAGCTTCCACAGCACCAGGTCGGCGAGCTTGCCGGGCTCCAGGGAGCCGATCTCGCTTGCCCGGCCCAGGACTTGGGCGCCGCCGTAGGTGCCGAGACGCAGGGCCTGGCGGGCGTTCAGGGCCGCTTCCCGGTGTGCGCCGAGGCGGTTGATGAGGAGGGCGTTGCGCAGCTCGGTGTGGAGTTCGCCGGACTCGTTGGAGGCGGTGCCGTCGACGCCGAGGCCGACCGGGACGCCGGCGGCGAGCATGTCGGGGACGCGGGCGATGCCGGCGGCGAGGCGGGCGTTGGAGGAGGGGCAGTGGGCGACGCCGGTCTTCGTGCGGGCGAAGGCGGCGATGTCGGAGTCGTTCATGTGGACGCAGTGCGCCATCCACACGTCCTCGCCGAGCCACCCCGTCGACTCGAAGTACTCGGTCGGGCCCATCCCGAACAGCTCCTTGCAGAACTGCTCCTCCTCGACGGTCTCCGAGCCGTGCGTGTGCAGCCGTACGCCCTTGCGGCGGGCCAACTCCGCGCCCTGCCGCATGAGTTCGGTGGAGACGGAGAACGGCGAGCAGGGAGCGACGGCCACCTGGGTCATCGCGCCGAAGGAGGCGTCGTGGTGCTCGTCGACGGTCGCCTCGGTCGCGGCCAGCGCGCCCTCCAGGGTCTCGACGGCGAAGTCCGGGGGCAGGCCGCCGTCCTTCTCGCTGCGGTCCATGGAGCCACGGGCGAGCGTGAAGCGGACGCCCATCTCGCGGGCGGCGCGGATGATCGCGCCGGACAGGTCGCCGGAGCCCTTGGGGAAGACGTAGTGGTGGTCCATGGCGGTGGTGACGCCGCCGCGGGCCATCATCGCGAGCGATCCCTGGGCCGCCGAGGAGACCATCCGCTCGTCGATGCGCGCCCAGGTCGGGTACAGCGCGACGAGCCAGTTGAAGAGGTTGTGGTCGGTGGCCAGGCCCCGGGTGATCCACTGGTAGAAGTGGTGGTGGGTGTTGATCAGACCGGGGGTCACCAGGTGGCCCGAGGCGTCGATACGGCGTACGACGTTCTCCAGGCCCTCGGGGGCCTTGCCCGCGCCGAGCGCCTCGATGCGGTTGCCGACGACGACCACGTACCCGTTCGCGTACTCGGTGTCGTCGGCGTCCACCGTCGCGATCGAACAGTTCTCGATGACGATGCGCCGGTCTGCTGCCATGGTTCGTCCTTTGCACGGTATGGAGTGGGCACGGCAGGACCCTGGGATTTGAGTACCGCGGCCCGCACAGGAGGCGGGCCACGGGTGCCGCGAAGGGAGTTGCTCAGAGGCTGGTTCGGAGACTGGTTCAGAGGTTGGTGAGATCCACCGGGATCTTCGGCTCGCAGCCGTCCCGCAGGACGGTGGCCTCGATGAGCCCGTAGGGCCGGTCGGCGGCGAAGTACACAGCACCGTCCTCGGTGGCGTTCTTGAGCCCGAACGGCTCCAAGTCCACAAGGAAATGGTGCTTGTTGGGGAGCGAGAAGCGCACCTCGTCGATCTCACTACGGTTGTTGATGATCCGCGAGCCCATTTGGTACAGGGTCTGCTGGAGCGACAGCGAGTACGTCTCGGCGAAGGCCTGGAGCATGTGCTTCCGCACCTGCTCGTAGGACTTCTCCCAACTGGGCATCTTCTGCTCGTCGTCGGACCAGTTGAAGCGCCAGCGGGCGGAGACCTGGGTGGCGAGGATGCGGTCGTACGCCTCGGGGAGCGTCGTGTACTTGTCCTTGACGTAGCCCCAGAACTCGGAGTTGGTCGAGTTCATCACAACGAGGTCCTTGAGGCCCGAGATGACCTCCCAGGACTCACCGTCGTAGGTGATCTGGGTGACCCGGGTCTCCTGGCCCTTGCGGACGAAGGAGTGCTTGACCTCGTCGGCGCCGATGAACTTGGAGTTGGCGTCGGAGGCCTCGATGCGCTCCCAGGCGTACTCCTCGATGCGGATACGGGCCGTCTTGATCGGCGCCTGCGAGGTCACGAAGTGCCGGGCGAGGTGGATGCCGAACTGCTCGGCGGACTCGATGCCGTACTCCTTGGCGAAGGCGTACACCGTGTTCTTGGTGGTGTCCGTCGGCAGGACGTTGGCGTTCGAGCCGGAGTAATGGACCTCGTCCATGTCGCCGCTCAGCGACACGGACACATTGAGGTCCTTGATGTGATGGGTGGCGCCGTCCCGCGTGATCTTTACGACTCGGTTCTCGGCCTTGCCGTACTGGTTCTGTCCCAGGATCACAGGGTGGGCAGGGCGGGAATTGTCTGCCATGTGTCTGCTAGCTCCCTCGGTATACGGAGTAGCCGAACGGGTTGAGCAGCAGCGGTACGTGGTAGTGCTCGCCGGGCTTGACGGCGAAAGTGATCGCTACCTCTGGAAAAAACGCATCGCTGTCCCGGTTCGCGGGGGCGTCCTGCTGCGCATCGGCTTGCTTGTTCTCGGACTTCAAGAAATACGCCTCGACGGCGAAGTCGAGCCGTACGTGTGTGGTGCCGGCCGGCAGCGCCGGCAGGTCCTTGCACCGGCCGTCCGCGTCGGTCGCGGAGCCGCCGAGCGCCTGCCAGTCCCCTCCTTGCCCGTAATGGGCGGACCGCCCCGAGCGGGCGGCGAGCTGGATGGCGACGCCCTCGGCGGGGCGGCCGACGGAGGTGTCCAGGATGTGCGTGGAGACGGAGGCGGTGGTGCTGGTACTCATGGGCACGGGCGTCCTCTTCAGTCTTCCTCGACGAATCGGGCCAGGCGGATACGGTTGATCTTGCCCAGCTCGGTGCGGACGATCTCGCGCTCCTGCTCCGGCGCGTTGCCGATCCGCTCCTTGACCGCGTCCCGCATCTGCTCGCCGGTCCGGCCGGTCGCGCAGATCAGGAAGACATGGCCGAACTTCTCCTGGTAGGCCAGGTTCAGTTCGAGCATCTCCGCCTTGAGCGCCTCGGAGGCGCCGGCCATGCCGCGCTGCTCCCGGGAGGAGGTCGGATCGCCCGGCTTGGGGCGGCCGATCGGGGGGTGCCCGGCCATCGCCTCTTCCAGGTCTACGACGGTCAGCTCGGCCATCCCCGCATCACTGGCGGTGTAGAGGTCCTCGGGGGAGGCGTAGGGGCGGGCGGCGAGCAGGCGCCGGGCCCAGGCGGTGGAGGCGCACGCCTCATGAAGTGCGGCGAAGGCCGCGTGCTCCTCCAGGGCGTTGAACCGGGCCAGGCCCGGTGGCGTGGGAGTCGAAGTCACGGGAGCCTCCGTGGCCGTAACCGGCCTTCGTACTGAACGGGCTGCGGACAGCTAACGCCCTCCAGAACACCGCGTCAACACTTTGTTGAAAATTCGGGGTTACGAAACCCGGGGCTCAGGCTTCCTTCTCGCGGTTGAGGTAGTTGTAGACGGTGAAGCGGCTGACGCCGAGCGCGCTCGCGACGGTCTCCACGCCATGCCGCACGGAGAAGGCGCCGCGCGCCTCCAGTATCCGTACGACCTCCTGCTTGGACTTGCGGTCCAGGTCGGCGAGCGGCTTGCCCTTCTTGCGCTCCATGGCGGCCAGGATGTGATCGAGCGAGTCCGCCAGCTGCGGCAGCCGTACGGCGACCACGTCGACGCCCTCCCAGGAGAGCACGACGTCGTCGGCACCGGCCTCGTCCGGCGGGACCATCTCGCCGCCCATGGCGTCGACCAGCGGCTTCACGGCCGTGATGAAGGGCTCGTCCCCCGCGCCGGTCACTTCCCGTCCTCCCCGACGACGACGTTCACCTGCAGGGAGACGCGGGTGGCGCCGGCCTCCAGGGTCTTGCGCAGCAGCGCGTCCACGGCGGTCAGCACCGCGTCGGCGCCGCCCTCGGCCGTGTTGCCGAACGGGCCGACGTCGACGGCGTCGAGCTCGGCGGCCTCGATGACCTCGCGGGCCACGAGCGCGTGAGCAGGCGCCTCGTCGAGATCGAAGGGCTCGGTCGTGAACTCCACTCGCAATCGCACGCGCTCAACCTAACGCGCGGCACGGTCTTCCGCCGACCCCCTCTTGACAAGCGGCGACACGCGGCGGCAATCTTCCATTAAGCAGAAACAAACTTCCGCTATACGGAATCACGACACGGAAGGGAGCGCCGGCCCGATGCCAGGTTTTGAATTGAGCACAGCCGCAGAGCAGCGCTTCAACGTCAACCTGTCGATCCTCTTCACGGAACTCCCGCTCCTGGAGCGCCCCGCGGCCGCCGCCGCGGCCGGCTTCACCGCGGTCGAGCTGTGGTGGCCCTGGGTCGACTCCCCCACCCCCGAGCGGTCCGAACTCGACGCCCTCAAGAAGGCGATCGAGGACGCGGGCGTCCAGCTGACGGGCCTGAACTTCTACGCCGGACAGCTCCCGGGCCCGGACCGCGGCGCCCTGTCCATCCCCGGCGAGGAGTCGGAGCGGTTCCGCGCCAACATCGACGTGGCCGCCGACTTCGCCGAATCGCTGGGGTGCAAGGCCCTCAACGCGCTCTACGGCAACCGTGTCGACGGCGTCGATCCGGCCGAGCAGGATGCGCTCGCGCTGGAGAACCTGGTCCTCGCGGCGCGGGCGGCCGACCGGATCGGCGCGATTCTTCTGATCGAGGCGCTGAACAAACCCGAGTCACCGCTGTACCCGCTGGTGTCGGCTCCGGCCGCCGTCGGGATCGTCGACAAGGTGAATCACGCGACGGGGCTGGGCAATGCCCGCTTCCTCATGGACCTCTACCACCTGTCCATGAACGGTGAGGACCTGCCGTCGGTGATCGAGCAGTACGCGTCGAAGACCGGCCACGTGCAGATCGCCGACAACCCGGGGCGTGGAGCGCCGGGTACGGGGTCGCTGCCGCTGGCTGAGCTGCTCGACCAGCTGACGAAGGCCGGGTACGAGGGGTGGGTCGGCCTGGAGTACAAGGCGGGTGACCGGCCCAGCGCCGAAGCGTTCGAGTGGCTGCCGGTTGAAGCGCGCGCCGCTCGTTGATGTGGGCCTCGCTGGGGGCTGCCGCCCCCAGACCCCCGCTTCGGCCCCGAAAGGGCCTCGTCCTCAAACGCCGGACGGGCTGAAGTGACCTGGACCGGCGCTGAAAAGTGCCCCACCGACGCCAATTCACCGACGTATCGCAGCAGTCAGAGAGGTACCCCATGACCACCACCCTCCCCAAGATCGCCTGGATAGGCCTCGGCATCATGGGCTCCCCGATGTCCGAGAACCTCATCAAGGCGGGTTACAACGTCACCGGCTTCACCCTGGAGCAGGACAAGCTCGACCGGCTCACCGCCGCCGGAGGCACCGCCGCCGGTTCAATCGCCGAGGCCGTGCGGGACGCGGATGTCGTCGTCACGATGGTTCCCGCGTCCCCGCAGGTCGAGGCCATCGCGTACGGCCCGGACGGGATCCTGGAGAACGCGCGGTCCGGCGCCCTTCTCATCGACATGTCGTCGATCACCCCACAGACCTCCGTCGACCTGGCGAAGGCCGCGGCGGACAAGGGCATCCGCGTCCTGGACGCCCCCGTGTCCGGCGGTGAGGCCGGTGCGGTCGAGGCCGTGCTGTCGATCATGATCGGCGGGGCGCAGGCGGACTTCGACGAGGCGAAGCCGATCTTCGAGGCGCTCGGCAAGACCATCGTGCTGTGCGGTCCGCACGGGTCGGGGCAGACCGTGAAGGCGGCGAACCAGCTGATCGTCGCGGTGAACATCCAGGCGTGCGCCGAGGCCGTGGTCTTCCTGGAGAAGTCCGGCGTGGACCTGAAGGCGGCGCTCGACGTCCTCAACGGCGGACTCGCGGGGTCCACCGTGCTGACGCGCAAGAAGGACAACTTCCTGAACCGCGACTTCAAGCCGGGCTTCCGTATCGACCTCCACCACAAGGACATGGGCATCGTGACGGACGCTGCCCGCAACGTCGGCGCGGCCCTGCCGGTCGGCGCCGTGGTCGCCCAGCTGGTCGCGAGCCTGCGTGCGCAGGGCGACGGCGGGCTCGACCACTCGGCCCTGCTGCGGGCCGTCGAGCGCCTCTCCGGCGCCCAGGTCTGACCCCACCCGAGACTTCCGGGCCGCGGCGGCGCTGACAACTGTCCTGTCGCGCCCAGGCGCCGCCGCGGCCCGGAATCCATCACGCAATCCACTTCAACAAACTGTTGACGTCCGGATCGCCCCAAACCTAGGCTCCACAAAGCGGAAGAAGTTTTCCAAAGGTCTCCGCTGCCCACCCGTACGGAAGGTCCACGATGTCGAAGCGCGTGCTCACGACCGAGTCCGGCGCCCCGGTCGCCGACAACCAGAACTCCGCCTCCGCCGGCATCGGCGGACCCCTCCTCCTCCAGGACCAGCACTTGCTGGAGAAGCTCGCCCGGTTCAACCGCGAGCGCATCCCCGAGCGCGTAGTGCACGCCCGCGGGTCCGGCGCGTACGGCTACTTCGAGGTGACCGACGACGTCACCGGCTTCACCCACGCCGACTTCCTGAGCACGGTCGGCAGGCGGACCGAGGTCTTCCTGCGCTTCTCCACCGTGGCCGACTCGCTCGGCGGTGCGGACGCGGTGCGTGACCCACGCGGCTTCGCGGTCAAGTTCTATACGGAAGAGGGCAATTACGACCTCGTCGGGAACAACACGCCCGTCTTCTTCGTCAAGGACCCGATCAAGTTCCCGGACTTCATCCACTCGCAGAAGCGCGACCCGTTCACCGGCAAGCAGGAGCCTGACAACGTCTGGGACTTCTGGGCGCACGCCCCCGAGGCCACGCACCAGGTGACCTGGCTGATGGGCGACCGCGGCATCCCGGCGTCGTACCGCCACATGAACGGCTACGGCTCGCACACCTACCAGTGGACGAACGCCGACGGCGAGGCCTTCTTCGTCAAGTACCACTTCAAGACCAACCAGGGCGTCCGCAGCCTCTCCTCCGAGCAGGCCGCCGAGATCGCGGGCGCGGATCCCAACTCGCACCAGACCGACCTGCTCCAGGCCATCGAGCGCGGGGTGAACCCCTCCTGGACGCTGTACGTGCAGGTCATGCCGGCGGCCGAGGCGGCCGACTACCGCTTCAACCCCTTCGACCTCACCAAGGTGTGGCCGCACGGCGACTACCCGCTGCGGCGCGTCGGCCGCCTGGTCCTGGACCGCAACCCCGACAACGTCTTCGCCGAGGTCGAGCAGGCGGCGTTCTCCCCGAACAACTTCGTGCCGGGCATCGGCCCCTCCCCCGACAAGATGCTCCAGGGCCGTCTGTTCGCCTACGCGGACGCGCACCGCTACCGCCTGGGCGTCAACCACACCCTGCTCGCGGTGAACGCGCCGAAGGCGACGACCGCGCAGAGCTACGGCCGCGACGGCTTCATGGCGTCCAACGCGCAGGGTCGCGCGGCGAAGAACTACGAGCCGAACTCCTACGACGGCCCGGTGGAGACCGGCCGCCCGCTGTCGGCGCCCCTCGCGGTCAACGGCCACACCGGCACCCACGTGGCCCCGCTCCACACCAAGGACGACGACTTCTTCCAGGCGGGCGAGCTGTACCGCCTGATGTCCGAGGACGAGAAGTCCCGCCTCGTCGCGAACATCGCCGGCGGCCTCGCGCAGGTCTCCCGCGACGACGTGATCGAGAAGAACCTGGCCCACTTCCACGCCGCCGACCCGGAGTACGGCAAGCGCGTGGAAGAGGCGGTCCACGCCCTGCGCGAGGACTGAACTCCCCCGAGAACCCCCTGAGAACCCCCTGACTCCCTGCCCCCACCCGACCGCCGATCGACTCGGATGAGGGGTCGTCGCCCGGCACCGGGCGCGGGCAGGGTATGGACCGCGGCGGCGTGCGAGCCAGTGCGGTGGTGAAGGTCCCGGCCTCTCCTTCTCGACCTGAGGGAAGGAGACCCCCGGTTCCGTCGCGGCCGCCGCGGTCCCAACAACACCGGTAACACCCGAAGCGCCGGATACGGACAGTCCCGTATCCGGCGCTCTTCGGCGTTCCCGGGGTGCGGATACGGCCCGCGCGCAGGAGGCTGAAGGCATGGCACATCCAACGCACCACCCGCATGTCGTGGTGCACCCGCCGGCCCTGGACGGCTCCCGGCGGGTCACCGCGGACGACGAGAACCTCGGCCTCGCCTCCCACCTGGACGACGTGGTGGAACTGCTGCGCCTCGCCGACCTGGACCGGATCGAGGTGGAGGACGAGGACATCGTGGAGTGGCAGGGCGGCGGCCCGGACGACTGGCCGGGACTGTCCGAGCACCACGAGCACTGAGTCGGCCACAAAACCTCAAATCAAGCTCTAAACATGGTTCAGGAGGCTTCAACCACCCCCTGAGACGGGCACATTCACTCCCGTACGGGCCCGCCGACACGGGGGCGGCGGGCCCGTACGGGGGAAGCACGCGCAAGGGCGGCCCGTCCGTGAGGACGGGCCGCCCTTGGCGCAACCGGATACGTCAGTACGTCAGACCTTCAGGGTCCTGATCGACGTCGGCGCGTGCCCCGGCTCGGTCGCGATCTCCTCGAACTCGACGACGTTGCTGATGTCGTTCGTCTTGCTCATCGCGATGTTGGTGACACGTTCGAGGATCGCCTCGACGACCACCGGGACCTGGAACTCGGCGGCGAGCTTTTTCGCCTGCTCGAAGGCGGCGCCCAGCTCGCCGGGGTCGGTGACCCGGATCGCCTTGCAGCCGAGGCCCTCGACGACCTTGATGTGGTCGACGCCGTAGACGCCCAGCTCCGGCGAGTTGATGTTCTCAAACTCCAGGTTGACCTGGAAGTTGATGTCCAGACCGATCTGCGCCTGACGGATCAGGCCCAAGTAGGCGTTGTTCACCAGGACATGGACGTACGGGATCCGGTGCTGGGCCCCGACCGCCAGCTCCTCGATCATGAACTGGAAGTCATAGTCGCCGGAGAGGGCGACGACGGACGCCTCCGGGTCGGCCTTGGCGACACCCAGCGCGGCCGGGATCGTCCAGCCCAGGGGGCCCGCCTGGCCGCAGTTGATCCAGTGGCGCGGCCTGAAGACGTGCAGCATCTGGGCGCCGGCGATCTGCGAGAGGCCGATGGTGGAGACGTACCGGGTCTCCGGGCCGAAGGCCTTGTTCATCTCCTCGTAGACGCGCTGCGGCTTGATCGGGATGTCGTCGAAGTGCGTACGCCGCTGGAGCCTCGCCTTCTTCTCCTGGGCGGCGGCCGCCCAGTCGGAGCGGTCCGGCAACCGGCCCTTGGCCTTCAACTCCCTTCCCACGGACACGAACAGCTCCAGGGCGGCCTTGGCGTCGGAGGCGATGCCGTAGTCGGACGCGAAGATCTTGCCGATCTGCATGGGCTCGATGTCGACGTGCACGAATGTGCGGCCGGCCGTGTAGACGTCGAGCTTGCCGGTGTGGCGGTTGGCCCAGCGGTTGCCGATGCCGAGGACGAAGTCGGACTCCAGGAAGGTCGCGTTGCCGTAGCGGTGCGAGGTCTGGAGGCCGACCATGCCGGCGTTCAGCTCGTGGTCGTCGGGCAGGACGCCCCAGCCCATCAGGGTGGGGACGACCGGGACGCCGGTCAACTCGGCGAACTCGACGAGGAGTTCGGCGGCGTCGGCGTTGATGACACCGCCGCCGGCGACGATCAGCGGACGTTCGGCGGCGTTCAGCATGCCGAGCGCCTTCTCGATCTGGGCGCGGCTCGCGGCGGGCTTGTAGACCGGGAGGGGCTCGTAGGTCTCCGGGTCGAACTCGATCTCGGCGAGCTGGACATCGATCGGCAGGTCGATGAGGACGGGGCCGGGACGGCCGGAGCGCATGAGATGGAAGGCCTGCTGGAAGACGCCCGGGACCTGGGCCGCCTCCAGGACGGTGACCGCCATCTTGGTCACCGGCCCCGCGATCGAGGCGATGTCGACGGCCTGGAAGTCCTCTTTGTGGATCACCGCGGTCGGCGCCTGGCCGGTGATGCAGAGGATCGGGATGGAGTCACCGATGGCCGAGTACAGGCCGGTGATCATGTCGGTACCGGCCGGGCCCGACGTGCCGATGCAGACGCCGATGTTGCCGGCCCGGGTGCGGGTGTAGCCCTCGGCCATGTGCGAGGCGCCCTCGACGTGGCGGGCGAGCGTGTGGTGGATGCCACCGGATGCCTTGAGCGCCGCGTAGAAGGGGTTGATCGCCGCGCCCGGGACACCGAACGCGCTGCTGACGCCCTCGCGCTTGAGGATCTCAACTGCCGCGCGGGCAGCGGTCATTCGAGCCATTGAGTACTCCTGCTTCGGCTGTCGGAATGGCACTCCCGTCGCGCCCCGCGGTGAGCATCTCTTCCGTATTGCGGAAACTAACTTCTACTATCTGGAAGCAATGTAGGCGGATGGGCGGGGGCCGTCAAGGGAGCGGGGTCCGAGGGGGCCGTCGGGGGCGATGAGCTGGACAAGTACCGGACAAGCGGGGTTCCGCTGGAGGACGATGAGAGCGGTGTTCCCCGTCTGTCGATCCATCGGTCTGTCGCTGTCCGTGCCGTCGTCCTGGAGTGGGCCATGTCCGAGAGCGTGTCGGTGCGCTGCCCGGCCTGCCGTCGCGAGCATCGCTACTCGGCGCCGTCGTACCCGTGCGTGTGCGGCGCGCCCGTCACCCCGCCGCTCGATCCGACCGGGACCCCCACGGCCGTCACCCACCGGGTCTGGGACGAGGAATGGGTCAGCGTGCGCTGTACGACCTGCGGCCGGCGTGACGAGTGGCCCCACCCGGAGCTGGGCTGCCAGTGCGGCACGGTGATACGAATACCGGTGGCGCGCGCGGGCGCGAACACAGCGCCGGCACCGGCACCGGCGCCGGCGATGATCAGCAGAGTGCCCGGTGCCGCGAGCCGGCGCCCGGCCTTCCAGCCCGTCACGATCCGCACCGCACGCGACGCCGTCACCGCCGCCGCGCTCTATCTGCGCTGGCTCGGCTACCGGGAGATCCGCCGCGCGGACCAGCGGCCCACGTCCGGCATCGGCCTCGCCGCCCGCGGCATCCTGGCCCTGGTCGACCCGACGGTGCGCCCGGCGTCACTGCGTGACGTGGAGTGCCTGTGGCTGACGGCCATGACGGAGAACTCGGCCTGCGTCTACTTCTCCCTCGCTGGATACGCCGACGACGCCCGCACCCGCGCCGACACCCTGGGCGTCCCCCTGTTCGTCCTCGACCTGACGGGCACCCCCCAGCCGGTCAACAGCCTCGCCGACGAACTCGACGCCACGGGCGCGACCTAGGGCCTGGGCTGTCCGTATGTCTCCCGCAGCTCGATCTTGCGTACCTTGCCGGAGACCGTCATCGGGAAGGACTCCAGGATCCGCAACTTGCTCGGGATCTTGTAGTGGGCCAGCCGGCCGTCGCAGAAGGCGCGCAGTTCCTCCAGGGTCGGCGGGTTCGTCGCGTCGCGCGGGATGACACAGGCGAGGACCTCCTCGCCGTAGCGCTCATGGGGTACTCCGACGACCTGTACGTCGGCGATCTTCGGGTGGGCGTAGAGGAACTCCTCGATCTCGCGCGGGTAGATGTTCTCGCCGCCGCGGATGATCATGTCCTTGATGCGGCCGACGATCTCGACGTATCCGTCCTCGCGCATCACGGCCAGGTCCCCGGTGTGCATCCAGCGGCCGGGGTCGACGGCCTCCGCGGTCTTCTGCGGCTCGTTCCAGTAGCCGAGCATGACGCTGTAGCCGCGGGTGCACAACTCCCCTGCTGTGCCACGTGGTTGGGTGACGCCGGTCGCCGGGTCGACGACCTTGACCTCGATGTGCGGGAGGACGCGGCCGACGGTGCCCGTGCGGTGTTCCAGGTCGTCGTCCATGCGGGTCTGGAGGGAGACCGGGGAGGTCTCGGTCATGCCGTAGCAGATGGAGACCTCCGCCATGTGCATCTCGGCGACGACCCGTTTCATCACCTCGACCGGGCAGGGCGAGCCCGCCATGATGCCGGTCCTGAGCGACGACAGGTCGTACGTCGCGAAGCCGGACAGACTCAACTCCGCGATGAACATGGTGGGGACGCCGTAGAGCGAGGTGCAGCGCTCCTGCTGGACCGCGCGCAGGGTGGCCGCCGGGTCGAAGGACGAGGCCGGGATGACGATGCACGCGCCGTGGGAGGTGGCGGCGATGTTGCCCATCACCATGCCGAAGCAGTGGTAGAAGGGCACGGGGACGCAGACCCGGTCCTGCTCGGTGTAGGCGATCGACTCGCCCACGAAATAACCGTTGTTGAGGATGTTGTGGTGGGAGAGGGTCGCCCCCTTGGGGAAGCCGGTGGTCCCCGAGGTGTACTGGACGTTGATGGGGTCGTCGCAGGACAGTTCCTCGTACGTGACGTCAGGGGTCCCGCGCCCGAGCAGCGCGTCCCAGCTCGGGTCGCCGATGTACACGGTCTCCCGCAACTCCGGGCACCTGCCCCGCACTTCCTCGACCATCGCCCGGTAGTCGCTCGTCTTGTGGGCGAGGGAGGCGAACAGCAGGGAGATTCCGGCCTGGTTGAGGACGTACTCGACCTCGTGGGTGCGGTAGGCCGGGTTGATGTTCACCATGATCGCGCCGATGCGGGCGGTGGCGTACTGGACGAGCACCCACTCGGGGCAGTTGACCGCCCAGATGCCCACCCGGTCGCCCTTGACGACCCCGCTCGCGAGCAGCGCCCGCGCCAACTCGTCGATGTCCGCCGCGAATTGGGCGTACGTCCAGCGCCGGCCCGACGGCACGTCGACGAGCGCCTCACGGTCCGGCCAGGCCGCCACGGCCCGGTCCAGGTTGGCGCCGATCGTGTCGCCGAGGAGCGCGGTCCCGCTCGTCCCATGGGTGTACGAGGTCACCGGAAGTCCTCCTCGCGGTACTCGGCGTCCGACCCGGCCGCCGTGGCCTCGCGCAGCTCGATCCGGCGGATCTTGCCGGAGACGGTCTTGGGCAGGGCGGCGAACTCCAGCCGGCGGATGCGCTTGTACGGCGCGAGGGTCTCCCTCGAGTGCTCGAACAGCACCTTGGCCGTGTCGGGCCCGGGCTCCCAGCCCGCCGCCAGCACGACGTACGCCTTCGGCACCGCCAGGCGCAGCTCGTCCGGTGCGGGGACCACGGCCGCCTCGGCGACCGCCTCGTGCTCCAGCAGTGCGCTCTCCAGCTCGAACGGGGAGATCTTGTAGTCGGAGGCCTTGAACACGTCGTCCGCCCGGCCGACGTAGGTGAGGTAGCCGTCGGCGTCGCGGGAGCCGATGTCGCCGGTGCGGTAGTAGCCGCCGGCCATCGCCTCCGCCGTACGGTCCGGGTCACCGTGGTAGCCGGTCATCACGCCCACCGGACGGGCCGACAGGTCGAGCGCGATCTCGCCCTCGGCCGCGCCCGGCGCACCCGACACGGGGTCGAGGAGTTCGACGCGGTAGCCGGGGCTGGGGCGTCCCATCGAGCCCGTCTTCAGCGGCTGGCCGGGGCTGTTGGCGACCTGCACGGCGGTCTCGGTCTGGCCGAAACCGTCCCTGATGGTCACGCCCCAGCCGCGCCGCACCTGCTCGATGACCTCGGGGTTGAGCGGCTCCCCGGCCGCCACCGCCTCCCTCGGCGGGGTGCGCAGCTGGGTGAGGTCGGCCTGGATGAGCATGCGCCAGACGGTCGGCGGGGCGCAGAAGGTGGTGACGCCGGCGCGGTCCATCTCGGCCATCAGGCGGGCGGCGTCGAAGCGGGTGTAGTTGTGCAGGAAGACGGTCGCCTCGGCGTTCCACGGCGCGAACAGGTTCGACCAGGCGTGCTTGGCCCAGCCCGGCGAGGAGATGTTCAGATGGACGTCGCCGGGCTTGAGGCCGATCCAGTACATGGTCGCGAGGTGGCCGACCGGGTACGAGGTGTGGGTGTGCTCGACCAGCTTGGGCCGGGCGGTCGTCCCCGAGGTGAAGTAGAGCATCAGCGGGTCGTCGGCCCGGGTGGGGCCGTCGGGCGTGAACCCGGCCGGGGCGGCGTACGCGTCCTCGTACGACTGCCAGCCCTCGGGTGCGCCGCCGACCGCGATGCGCGTGTAGCCGCCGGGCACCTCGTCGAACTTGCCGGTGTCCTCCGCCCGCACCACGACCTGCGCGACCCGGCCGCGCTCGACGCGGTCCCGCAGATCGGCGGCGCCGAGCAGGGGTGTGGCCGGGATGACGACGGCGCGCAGCTTCATCGCGGCCAGTGCCGTCTCCCACAGCTCGACCTGGTTGCCGAGCATGACGAGGATCCGGTCCTCGGCCCCGACACCCCTTCCCCGCAGCCAGTTCGCCACCCGGTCGGAGCGCTCGGACAGCTCGGCGAAGGACAGCCGCACCTCGGAGCCGTCCTCCTCGACGATGTGCAGCGCGGTCCGCTCGTTCCCGGCCGCGATCACGTCGAACCAGTCCAGCGCCCAGTTGAAGTAGTCCGGCCGGGGCCAGACGAAACCCTCGTAGGCGCTCGCGTAGTCCTCGCGATGCGTCAGCAGAAGGTCCCGTGCGCTGCGGAAGAGCTCCGTCGCCGTAGTCATCTGTCCTCAGTCCTCCTAGGTTCCGGACCATTGCCGGGCGGCCTTTGACATCGTGTAATCCGTGACACGGTCTCGCTACCCCCCGAAGCGGGCGGTGTGCGCCGGATTCAAGCCGCGAGGGGTACCACCGACCCCTCCCGACGTCGCCCATCCATTCACTCCCCCGCCCGCTGAATTTCCCCATGCCAACCCGCTGTTATTTCCCTCACCACGCCATCCGTCCGAATTTCAAAGACTGATTGCCTAATATTGGCCAGGACACGACACCCGAGGGGAGCGGTGACCTTGCGACGGGACTTCAAGGAGCCTGCCAGATGCCGCCCCGACCTGGTCATCGGCCGGGAGGAGCTCTTCTCGGCGGCCCGTGAGCAGCTCACCGGTGGCGGAAGTGTGCTGGTCCACGGCACCGCCGGAATAGGAAAGTCGACGATCCTGCGGGCATTGGCCGCGCAATACGGCGAGGCGGCGCACACCGTGTTGCGCTGCTCGGCGACGGAGTCCGAATCCCACCTCCCCTTCCTCGCGCTGGCCGACCTCCTCGGTCTGGTCCTCGACGAGGTGTCCGACCAGCTGCCCGCCGCCCAGCGCACCGCCCTGGAATCGGCGCTCACCGGCCGCGGCGAGTCCACCCTCCAGCGCGACGGACTCGCCCTGCGCCTGGCCGTCCTCTCGGCGCTGCGCGCGCTCGCCGCCCGGGGCCCCGTGCTCGTCGTCGCCGACGATCTGCAATGGCTGGATCCGGCCAGCGCCGAGCTGCTCGGGTTCGCCGCCCGCCGCCTGGGCGGGACCGCGGTCCAGATGATCCTCGCGGCACGCACGGAGGGCCAGGAGTACGACCGCTACCTACGCGCGTCACCCCCGGACACCCTCGCGGTTCGTCTGAACCCCCTCTCCCGGGCGCAGGTGTCGGTGCTGCTCGACCACCGCGGGTACACCGGCCTCCCCCGTTCGACCGTCCGCGACATCCACCGCACCAGCGGCGGCAATCCGCTGTTCGCACTCGAACTGGGCCGCGCGCTCGCCGAGAACCCGACCCCGCCCCGGCCGGGCGAGCCGCTGCCCGTGCCCACCTCGCTGCGGGCCCTCGTGCTGAGCCGCCTCGACATGCTGCCGGCGGAGGCCCGCCGCACGCTCCTCGTGGCGAGCTCCGGTGCCCGCCCCACGCTGGCCCTGCTGCACGCGGCCGGCCGGGAGAACGCCGAGGCCGAGACCGCCCGGGCCGCCGAGCTCGGGCTGCTCGCGACGGAGCAGGAGGGTCCGGCCGTACGGTTCGCACATCCGCTGATCTCCGCGGCGCTGTACGCGGAGGCGCCCGCGCAGGAGCGGCGAGCCGCGCACGCCGCGCTGTCCACGGCGGCCTCCGACCCGATCGAGCGGGCCCGGCATCTCGCGCTGGCCACCACCGGCACCGACCCGGAGGTGGCCGCCCGGCTCGCCGAGGCCGCCGCACTGGCCCGCGACCGCGGGGCCCCGTCCGTGGCCGCGTCACTGGGACTGCTCGCGGCCCGGCACACCCCGGCCGACAGCGTGCCGGGACCGGACGAACGCCGGTTGCAGGCAGCCGAGGACGCGGTCACCGCCGGCGAGGTGGACCTCGCACGGGACATCGCTCGTGAGGTGCTCACCCGGGTCACCGCCCCCTCGGAGCGGGTGCGGGCCTGGATCGTGGTCATCGAGGCCGCCGGGCAGGCGCTCGGAGACGTCGACGCGGTCTACCCGCAGGCGCTGGCCGACGCGGGCGACGATCCGCGGCTGCTCGCCCTCGTCCACTACCGGCTCGCCTGGCGGGCGACGGTCATGGAGGGCGACTTCGCCGTGGCCCGACAGGAGGCCGCGCACACGGCGGAGCTGGCCGCGCTGGCCGGCGACC
The DNA here is from genome assembly GCF_058544905.1 of Streptomyces sp. JLBG701. Taxonomy (NCBI): domain Bacteria; kingdom Bacillati; phylum Actinomycetota; class Actinomycetes; order Kitasatosporales; family Streptomycetaceae; genus Streptomyces; species Streptomyces sp. JLBG701. The sequence goes on along the minus strand of NZ_CM178588.1, from coordinate 9,156,453 downwards.
GGCGCACCGAGCTCATGGCGCTCGCCTTCCAGGCCCAGGCCGAGACCCTGATGGGCCACCCGGACGCCCCCGCGACCATCAAGCGCGCGCTGAAGGAGCCCCAGGACCCGGACGTGGCGTGCCACCACAACGGCACCGGCAACACCCGCTTCCGCTGGCTCATCATGAGCGACCAGCTGCCCGAGGCACGGGCCGTGATCTCCGCGCTGCTGCGCGAGGCACGGCGGCGGGGCATGGTCGAGAGCGAGGTGCACTACTCGCGTTTCCTCGCCGAGACCGAGCTGCGCTCCGGGCACTGCGGGCGCGCCCTCGACCTGGCCCGGGAGAGCCTGCGGCTGTCGCGGGACGCGGGCATCGGCGAGGCGGCCGGCGCCATGTTCACCTCGCTCGCCGAGGCGGCCGGCGGCGACGTCGACCGGGCGCTCACGCTCGCTCAGGAGGCGGTGGACCGGGCCGAGGAGGACGGCGACGTCGTCTATCTGTCCCGCGCCCTGGGCGCCCTGGGCCACGCCCATCTGGTGGCCGGGGACGCGGAGGCGTCGGTGCGGGCGCTGCGCCGAGTACGGGAGTTGGAGCAGGGCCTGGGCATCACCGACCCGGCGCGCGGCCGTTGGCAGGGCGACCTGGCCGAGGCGCTGGTGCGGATCGGTGAGGTCGCCGAGGCTCGCGAACTCATCGACGTGACGCGCGAGCACGCGCTGCGGCTGGGGCGCGAGAGCGTGCTCGCCGTACTTGACCGGGCCGAGGCCCTGGTGCGGGCGGCGCACGGCGAACACGAGGCGGCGCTGGCCCAGTTGACGTCCGTACAGGACCGGCTCGCCAAGCTGGGGTACGGCCTGGAGGAGGCCCGGGCCGCGTTCGCGCTGGCCTCGCTGCGCACCCTGCAGCCGGGGCCGACCTCGTACGACGAGGCGGCGCGACTGTTCCGGCGCTGCCGGGCGCTGCCCTGGCTGCGGCAGGTGGACGCGGCGACCGCGGCCGCCGTGGCGAGCCCGGTGGCGGAGCCGGCCGTCGCCCCCGCGGCACTGGACGGGCTGGCCTCGATGGAGCGTCAGGTCGCCGCGCTCGTCATGGAGGGCGCGACCAACCGGGAGATAGCCGCGCGACTGTTCATCAGCGTCAAGACGGTCGAGGCGACCCTCACCCGGGTCTACCGCAAGCTGGGGATCCGCTCGCGGGTGGATATCGTCCGACTGGCGGCGGGGCGCCGCGCCAAGTGAGGCCGACCTCGGTTAACTGAGCCCGACCGAGGGTTTTCCCTGCCCCAACTCCCCTAGGGGGTTCCCTCATTGGGAGTCAGGTGTTCCGGGCCATAGCTTATGGGTGTGCCGCTCGCCCGGTAACACCGGGGTCGGTCCCGCGACCCCGGTGCACACCCCCCACACCCGCGCGTCCCCCCACCGGCAACCCCTTGAGGAGACTCATGTTCGGGCTCACCCGCGCCAAGAAGACCGCCGCCGTCGTCGCGGCGACCGCTGCCGCCGCAGCGACCGCTCTGCTCAGCGCCCCCACCGCTGTCGCAGCCCCCCAGCCGATCGTCGGCGGCTCGACGACCACGACGACGACGTACCCGTTCATGATGCAGATCACGGACGCCTCGCAGAACCAGTTCTGTGGCGGCACCCTGGTGTCCTCCACCAAGGTCGTCACGGCCGCTCACTGTATGGTCGGCGAGACCACCAGCAGCGTCCGCGTCGTCGGTGGCCGCACCTATCTGAGCGGGACGAACGGCACGGTCAGCCGGGTCAGCAAGATCTGGATCAACCCGAGCTACACGGACGCCACCAACGGTGACGACGTGGCCGTCCTGACCCTGTCGACGGCGATGTCGTACACCCCGGCGTCGTACGTCTCCTCCTCCCAGACCAGCGTGTACGCGGCCGGCACCACGGCCCGCATTCTCGGCTGGGGCACCACCTCCTCGGGCGGCAGCTCCTCCAACCAGCTGCGGACGGCGACCGTGCCGATCGTCTCCAACTCCAGCTGCGCCAGCTCGTACGGCTCCGACTTCATCGCGAGCGACATGGTTTGCGCCGGATACACCTCCGGTGGCGTAGACACCTGCCAGGGCGACAGCGGCGGTCCCCTGCTCATCGGGGGCGTCCTGGCAGGGATCACTTCTTGGGGAGAGGGCTGTGCCGAGGCGGGCTACCCGGGTGTCTACACCCGGCTGACCACCTTCTCCAGCCTGGTGACCACGCAGGTCAACTCATAACCCAGAAGATCTCCTGAGTACACCTCAGGTGAAAAACCGGGGGGCGTTGCGGGCTTCCACGAGCAGCCCGCAGCGCCCCCTATCCATGTCCTCAGCCCTGTCCTCAGCCCTGTCCTCAGCCCTGTCCTCAGCCCTGTCCTCAACCCGTTGACCTCTGTTTCAATGGCGTCGGATGGGGGTGATGGGCATGGTGTCCACCGACCGGTACCTGGCCTTCGCGGCGATGTCGCTGCTGGTGATCGTGATCCCGGGACCGAGCGTGCTGTTCGTCATCGGACGGGCGCTGGCACACGGCCGCCGCACCGCCGTGGCGACGGCCCTCGGCAATGTCGTCGGCTCGTACGCCCTGGTGGTGGCGGTCGCGGTGGGGATCGGCTCGCTGGTCGAGCGGTCCGTCGCGATCTATCTGGCGGTCAAGCTGGCCGGTGCGGCGTACCTGGTCTATCTGGGCGTACAGGCGTTCCGGCACCGCAAGGAGCTCAAGGCCTCCGCGATCGGCGCGGCCCCCTCGGCCCCGGCCCGCGGCGACCTACGTACCGTCCTGGACGGCGCGCTGGTCGGCGTCACCAATCCCAAGGGCGTCGTGTTCTTCGCCGCCGTACTCCCCCAGTTCGTCGACCACTCGGCGGGCCAAGTCACCGCGCAGATGCTGCTGTTGGGCCTCGTCCCGATCTCGATCGGCCTGGTCACGGACACCCTGTGGGGCCTGACCGCATCGGCGGCCCGCACCTGGTTCGCCCGCTCGGACCGCCGACTGTCCCTGGTCGGCGGCGCGGGCGGCTGCGCGATGATCGGCCTCGGGGTCACGGTCGCGGTGACGGGCCGCGCGGAGTAGTGGCTTTTACGCTGACTGGCGGCTTTTTGCAGGCTGCCGCTACTTGATCACGGTGCCGAAGCGGATGTCGTACGACGATCCGTCGTGCATCGCGGTCAGCATGCGCTCCCCCTCCACGGTGACCTCGTCCCGCTGGGCCTTGGTCAGCGTGCCGAAGGGCTCGATGACGAGGGCGTCTTCGTCACGCTTCCACACGCCTGCGAGGAAGCCGTCGACGAGGAAGGTGCAGTAGGCCACGTTTCCCCGCCAGGTCCGGCCCCAGTACTCCTTCGGTACGACCCTGGTGCGGTCGGCGTGGGAGAGGAGCAGGTTGTCGAATTCGGGCAGGAAGCGGGGCGGGGCCGGGGTGTCCTCGGCGGGGCGGGGTGCGTCGGGGAGGTCGAAGAGCTCGACGCCGTTCTCGTCGCGGAAGGTGAGCAACTGGGGGCGGAGGCGTTCGAAGGCCTCGCGCAGCCTGGTCAGGCCGGCCCAGGTCTGCATGTCCTTGACGGAGGCAGGGCCGAAGGCGGCGAGATAGCGCAGCACGGTGGCGTCGGGGGTGGGCGTGGGTGCGGCGGGGCGGCCCAGCCAGTGCTCGGCGGTGGTGAGAGCGACCTGGCCGCTCCTCCCCCACAGCCCGCGCGGGGTGACCTGGACGAGCGGGAGCCGGCAGCGGGCGGCGATCGCGAGGGACTGCGGGTCGGCGTCGGGCCACTCGGCGAGCAGGGCCTCACGCAGCTGCTTCATGGTGCGCGGCTCGGTCTCCACGAGGTCGCGGGCGAGGGCGGCGAGGCGGTCGAGGTCGACGCCGGCGAGGCCCTTGCGGAAGTTGATGAGTTCGCGGTCCCGGGCCGCCTGGACCAGCGGTCGCAGGGTGAGGCAGTCGTCGGCGGTGTGGGTGTGGATGGTCGAGCGCATGGTGACGATACGGACGACCTCACGCTCGGCCATGAGGCCGGACAGCGCCTCGGGCGTGAAGCCGTCGAGGCGGGCGGCGAGCGCGTAGTAGGGCGGCTTCACGTTCTGCGCCTGGAGGCCGAGGAGGTGCTTGACGGCGGCCTTCGCGGACCCGGGCGAGCGACGCAGAAGCAGCTGCCGGTCGAGGGTGGCGCGGTTGAGGGCGCGGGTGCCGAGCAGGGACCCCGGCGCGGAAGGCGTCGTCGTCTTCGCCATCTTCGTCATGCTGTGCACGCTAACGCCCCTTGCGGACACCTTCGGTCCGCAACTCTCACCGGATCCTGTACCCGCTTCACCACGTCAAGGCTGTTTGCCCCGTATATCCTGCTCGGTGATCACGCAGACGCAGGTTCGACCGAGAGGCAGCCGCGATGCCCGAGCGCCCCGCCTCCAGGAACGGCAGGAAGTCCCGCTGGCGCCGCACGCCGACTCCGCCGCCGGCTCCTCCGGCGCAGCCCCCGGTGCCCCCCGCCGACGCGCCGCCCCGGGAACCGTCCGACCCGGACAGTGTCGTCCAGGCGGCCCTGTACCAGGACGGGGTGCGGGTCTCGGCGCCCGCCACCCTCGCCGACACCTTCCGCGATCTGCGCGAGCAGCCGTCCGGCATGGCGTGGATCGGCCTTGCCCGCCCCACCGAGAGTGAACTCCACTCCCTGGCCGCCGAGTTCGACCTGCACCCGTTGGCGGTCGAGGACGCGATGGAGGCACATCAGCGGCCGAAACTTGAGCGCTACGGCGAGACCCTGTTCGTCGTGCTGCGTGCGGCCCGCTATCTCGACGCGCCCGAGGAGGTCGATTTCGGCGAGCTGCATGTCTTCGTGGGCCCCGACTTCGTGATCACGGTCAGGCACGGCGCGGCGCCCGACCTGTCGGCGGTCCGGCGCCGGATGGAGGAGTCGCCGGACCTGCTGAAGCTCGGCCCCGAGGCGGTGCTGTACGCCATCCTCGACGCGGTGGTCGACGGGTACGTCCCTGTCGTGACCGGCGTCCAGACCGACATCGACGAGATCGAGACGGAGGTCTTCCGCGGCGACCCGGAGGTCTCCCGCCGCATCTACGAACTCTCCCGCGAGATGGTCGAGTTCCAGCGCGCCACCCGCCCCCTCGTCGGCATGCTGCACGCCCTGATGGCCGGCTTCGCCAAGTACGGCACGGACGAGGAACTCCAGCGTTACCTACGGGACGTGGCCGACCACGTCACCCACACCAGCGAACGCGTCGACGGCTTCCGCCAGGCCCTGACGGACATCCTGACGGTGAACGCGACGCTGGTGACCCAGCAACAGAACGCGGAGATGCGGGCGTTGGCGGAGGCGGGGTTCGAGCAGAACGAGGAGATCAAGAAGATCTCGAGCTGGGCGGCAATTCTCTTTGCTCCGACGCTCGTTGGAACCATCTACGGCATGAACTTCGAGGACATGCCTGAGTTGGGCTGGAGCTTCGGATACCCCTTCGCGATCGGCTTGATGGGGGTGGTCTGCGTTAGTTTGTACGTGATTTTCAAGCGGCGGGACTGGCTCTAGAACCCTGACGTGACGCTCAGTTCCCGTTCACACTTATGTGACGGCGGCTCCCACGCCGTTATCGGGCGACGTAGCCGCCGTCGACGGGGAGAGCGACGCCTACGACGAATCCGGCTCCCGGGCTGCACAGCCACAGGACCGCCTGGGCGATCTCCTCGGCCGTACCGAGGCGGTTGATGGGCTGGTTGGCCTCGGCCGCGGCGCGGTCCAGCTCCCCCTTGGCGATCATGTCGCTGACCATCGGGGTGTCGATGGTGCCGGGGCATACGGCGTTGATGCGGATGCCGCGCGGGGCGTACTCCAGGGCCGCGCTGGTGGTCAGGCCGATCACGCCGTGCTTGGAGGCGTGGTAGGAGGCACGACCGGGGAGGCCCACCAGGCCGCCGAGGGAGGAGCAGTTGACGATGGCGCCGCTGCCCTGGGCGCGCATGTGCCGCAGCTCGTGTTTCATGCAGGCCCACACGCCGCGGAGGTTGATGGCGTTGACGCGGTCGAACCTCTCGGCGGGTTCGTCGGCTGCGTCGCTGGGCGGGATCTGGATGCCGGCGTTGTTGTAGGCCATGTCGAGGCGGCCGAAGGTCTCGACGGTGCGGTCGACCGCGGCGGCGACCTGTTCTTCGTCGCTGACGTCGCAGGTGAGGGCGAGTGCTCGGTGGCCGGAGTCGGTGAGTTCCTTGACGGCTGCGTTCAGGGCGGCTTCGTCGATGTCGGTGAGGGCGACGGCGGCCCCTGATTCGGCGAAGGCGCGGGCGGTCGCCAGGCCCATGCCGGAGCCGGCGCCGGTGACGAGGGCGACCTGGCCGGTGAAGTCGTAGGTGGGGTTCACGTGTTTTCCTGCCGTTGAGAGTGGGCCTGGTCAGGAGGCGGTTTCGATGGTGACCTCGGTGGCGGTGGCGAGGCGTTCGGTGTCGCCGTGCACGCTGCCGAGGATGATCAGGCCGGCGTCGCTGGAGCCGCTGCCTCGGTAGAAGAGGGCCAGGTTGCCCCAGGGGGCGTAGTACGCCAGGTCGCCGGGCTTGGCTTCGGCGGCGTCCGGGGCGCCCGAGGTGGACAGCCGACGGGGCAGGTCAGCGATCTTCTCGGTCTCGTGGAAGTCGCTCAGGTTCAGGGTGAGCGGGAGCAGGGCGGCGAAGTCGCGGGCCGTGGCGCTGTCGTTCAAGGTGGCGTCGACCCGGTGGCCGTCGATGGTGAGGCGGATGTTCATGGCGGTGTCCTTGTCATCGGACGGTGCGGCTGGTGCCGTGGCCGCCGGCGTTCGCTGTGACGCGGAGGCGGAGGGCGAAGACGGGGAAGACGGGGACGGGGGCGCCTCGTCGGTGCAGGCGGTCACTGCCAGCAGTAAGGCGGTCGGGACAGCGCGGGCAAGGCTGGAACGGGTGGTCGGGCTCACGGCATCCTCCGGGGCGTCAGTCGGGCAGAGGCTCGGCGTAGTGGCGGAAGCCGTCGCGCTTGAGGTGGATGTCGTACAGGCGGTGGGCCAGCACCTCGGGGCTGCTGTGCTCGGCGTCGGGGCGGATGGCTCCCGGGATGATCAACTGGGCGGTGTGGATGTTCTCGGGGGCGAGGGTGTCGTGAAGCATGTGGGCGTAGGCGCTCTCGGCCGCGAAGGCCATGGAGGTGCCGGCGACCTTCGGGTTGGGGCGTACGGCGCTGCCGCCGTTGACGAACAGCAGGGTGCCGCGGCCGAGTTGGCGCATACCGGGCAGGACGGCCTTCACCGCGGCGACCGGGCCCTTGACGGAGAAGGCGAGGGGCGCGTCGAGGTCGTCGGCGCTCGTGTCGAGGACCGGCTTCATGAAGTCGGCGCGAGGGACGGGGCTGTACTGCAGGATCTCGATGGGCCCCAGGGCGGCCGCCGCCGCGTACAGGGCCGCGTCCAGTGACTCGATGTCGAGGACGTCAGCGGTGAAGCCCCGCGCCTGGATTCCGTCGCGGGCCAGCTCGGCGGTCAGTGCGTCCAGCTTCGCGGCGTTGCGGGAGATGAGGGCGACGGTGTGGCCGGCGGTTCCGAAGCAGCGGGCGGTGGCGAGCCCGAGGCCGGGGCCGGAGCCGACGAGTGCGAAGGTCGTCATGGTGAGTCCTTGTGGGTGGAGGGGCTTCCATCAGGGGTGGGGAGGATCTTGCTGGCACAGCGCTCGGGATCGTCGTGCAGGCTGCTGTATGTCGAGCCTCACACGCCGAGGCAAGGGCCAAAAGCGGAGAAAGACATCCGGGGAGGGAGACATCCGGGGAGGAAACTCTCCCTCCTTCCTCTGGTCCGTTCGGTGTCATGCTGAGCGGCATGACCGGCAACGTTCCCCTCAACGAGCTGGGAGAATTCCTCAAGAAGCGCCGCGCCGAGCTGAGCCCGCGCACCGTCGGCCTGCCCCACAACGGCGGCCCCCGCCGGGTCGCCGGGCTGCGCCGCGAAGAGGTCGCCCAGCTCGCCAGCATCAGCACCGACTACTACACGCGTCTCGAACAGGGCCGTATGCAGGCGTCCGCACCCGTGCTGGACACGCTCGCCCGGGTGCTCCACCTCGACGACGACGAACGCGGCTATCTCTTCCAGCTCGCCGGCAAGACCACCACCCGCGTCCGCAGCCGAGGACGGCAGAAGGTCCAGCCGCAGTTGCAGCGCGTGCTGGACGATCTCACCGCCACGCCGGCCATCGTGCAGGGTCGCCGGGGCGACATCCTGGCCTGGAACGCGCTGGCGGCCGCGCTGGTCACCGACTTCTCCCGCGTCCCTGAAAGGCACCGCAACTACCCACGCATCCAGTTCACCGACCGGGCCATGCGCACCCTTTACGCCGACTGGGAGACCTCCGCTCAGATCGCCGTGGCCCAGCTGCGTATGGAGGCCGCCAAGTATCCCGAGGACCCCCGACTCATCGAGTTGGTCGGTGAACTGTCCCTGCGGGACAAGCAGTTCGCCCAGTGGTGGGGCGACCACCGGGTCGCGGCCCGCACGGTGGGCACGAAGACCCTCAACCACCCGGTGGTCGGCGAACTCATCCTGGACTGGGACACGTTGACCGCCAACACCGACCCCGACCAGCACCTCACCGTCTGGACGGCCGCACCCGGCTCCCCCACCCACGAGCGGCTGCGCATCCTCGCCTCCTGGGCCGCCGACCAGAACCTGCCGGCCTCTCCTCCGCTCGCCTGACCGCGGCCGGGCTCCTATTCGCCCAGCAGGCACCGCACCATGAACGACATACCCGACGGCCAACTGCCGCCGCACGGGCGTGAGCCCTCCCGCCCCACCACGACCCGCCGGACCCTGCTGTTCGGTGCGGGCGCCGCGCTCGTCGTCGGCCTCGGCAGCGCGGCGGCCGGCCTCGGCGCACGAGGGCTTCGTCGACGCACCGGACCGCTGGTTCACCGATACCGCCTACCGCGCCTCCGCCGTATTGGCGGCCGACATCAGCGCCCGCTACGACATCCCCGTCGACGGCGAGCACATCGTCGGCCACAACGAGGTTCCCGGTGCCACTCACACCGACCCGGGCCCGTACTGGGACTGGGACCGCTACCTGCGCCTGGTGCGCGCCGCCAGGTAACAGGCGCCCGTTACACACCAGTTGAACGATGAGTGCGGGTTGCCTGCCCGTAGCGGTCAGCCGGGCTCCGGTGGGCCGGTGAGCGAGCAGGCGAGTGCGGGCGTCACATACCTCGTCCGCCGATGCCGCCGTCGGGTGCGATCTCGTCGATGCGGGCGAGGTCGTCGGCGGTCAGCTCGAGGTCGGCGGCGGCGATGTTCTGCGCGACGCGCTCGGGGTTGCGTGAGCCGGGGATCGGGACGATGTAGTCCTTCTTCGCCAGCAGCCAGGCCAGGGCGAGCTGCGACAGACTGACGCCCTTGCTCTCCGCGAGCTTGGTGAGCTCGCCGACGATGGAGAGGTTCTGGTCGAAGTTCTCCGGGGCCCACCAGGGAATCATCTGGCGGAAGTCGCTCGCGTCGTAGTGCTCACGGGACTTGACCGCGCCGCTGAGGAATCCGCGGGCGAGCGGGGAGTAGGCGACCAGCCCGATGCCGAGCTCCTCCAGTACAGGGAAGAACTGCTCGGAGTCGTGGGCGAAGATCGAGTACTCGTGCTGCAGGACCGAGATCGGGTGCACCGCGTGGGCGAGACGGATGGCGTCGGTGTCGGTGTTGGACAGGCCGAGGTACTTGACCTTGCCGGCGTCGACGAACTCCTTCATCACGCCCACGACTTCCTCGATCGGGACGCTCGGGTCAGGGCCGTGCTGGTAGAGCACGTCGATCACGTCGACGTTCAGGTTACGGAGGCTGTTCTCGACGACCTCCCGGATGTGCTCCGGCTTCGAGTTCGGAGCGAAAGTCGGGGTGAGGCCGAACTTCGTCGCGATCGTCACCTCGTCACGGATCGGGGCCAGAGCATTGCCGAGCAGCTTCTCGCCTTCTCCCCAGCCGTACATCTCCGCGGTGTCGAAGTGGGTCACGCCGAGTTCGTGTGCGCGGCGGATCGCGGTGATCGATCCGGTGTCGTCCGAGGGGCCGTAGCCGACGGCGGTGCCCATCGCGCCGTAGCCGATCTCGGAGACGGTCAGGCCCTGCCGGCCCAGATTGCGCTGCTGCATGATCTGCTCCTGTAAGTCACACCAAACGGTTCGGTTCGACCATACAGCCATGAGTCACCGCTGCCAAACCGAACGGTTCGGTTGGGTAAGCTGGGCCTCATGGCCTCCCGCAGCAGCGTCACCGACGCCACCAGTGACCGCATCATTTCCGCGGCCACCACCGAATTCGCCTGTCACGGCATCGCGGGAGCGCGGGTCGAGCGGATCGCCAAGGCGGCGCGCACCAGCAAGGAGCGCGTCTATGCGTACTTCCGCAGCAAGGAGGCGCTCTACCGGTTCGTCGCCGGACGGGAGCTCGCGGCCATGGCCGAAGCGGTGCCCCTGGATCCCACCGACCTTCCGGGCTACGCCGGCCGCATGCATGACCACGCCATCAGCCACCCCGAACGCCACCGGCTGATGATGTGGGGCCAGCTGGAGCTGCCGGCCGGGGGGGTTCCCTCCGACGACCCGGTACAGGAGTCCCTGCGCCGCAAGGTCGAGCTGGTGCGCAAGGCGCAGGAGGCCGGCCACCTCGATCCCGCATGGGAGCCGGAGGACATCCTCGTGTTCGTCAGTCAGCTGGCTCTGTCGTGGGCCGGCCAGACCGACCTCGCTCCCCTCGGCGAGGAACGCGCCGCCTTCCTGGCAACCCGCCGGGCAGCCATCGTCGCCGCCGTCCAGCGCCTCTTCCCTGCGACGGCATGAACCGGCAGTAGCGACCCGACGGTGACGGGCGACAGATTCGTCAGCCAGGCCGCGCCGGCTGCTACGAGGAAACGGCCCGGGCGTCGACGAGAGAAATACCTAGCCTCCGGTTGCAGACATCGGCCTGTCCGGCCATGCAGTACGTACAGCGCAGATTGCACCGGTCGGTCAGCGAGACTCTCAGGTCGGTGGCCACCCGGCCGTAGGTGTCAATGAGCATGGATCGGACCGGTGACCCGGGCCAGAGGCAGGCCGGTGCTCTGGTTGGCGTGGGCGATGATCTCGGCGGTGATGGAGATGGCCGTTTCCTCGGAGGTGCGGGCGCCGAGGTCGAGGCCGATCGGGGAACGCAGCCGGGCCAACTGCCCCTCGGTGAGCCCGACTTCACGCAGGCGACGGAGGCGTTCGTCGTGTGTGCGTCGCGAGCCCATCGCACCGACGTAGCCCACAGGCAGGTCAAGTGCCCGCTGCAGCAAGGGGATGTCGAACTTGGCGTCATGGGTCAGCACACACACGGCCGTACGACTGTCCACGGCCGCCCGTGCCAGGTAGCGGTGGGGCCAGTCGACGATCACCTCGTCGGCGTGCGGGAAGCGGGCTTCGGTGGCGAAGACCGGGCGGGCGTCGCACACGGTGACGTGGTAGCCGAGGAAGCGGCCGGCATGGGCGAGGGCGGCGGCGAAGTCGATGGCGCCGAAGATCAGCATGCGGGGGCGGGTGGCGGCCACGTGGACGAGGAGGGTGAACTGCTCGGGGCAGGTTTCGGCGTCACCGCCGAGAGAGACAAGTCCGGTGCGTCCGCTGCGGAGTTGGGCGGTGGCCCGGTCCCCCACGGCCCGGCCGGTCGGCCCGTCGCCGAGTGCGCGGTCGGCGATCCAGCTGTCGCCGAGCACGCTCGACGTGGCGCCGAGCAATCCCTCAGGCCCGTCCACGACCTGGGCGATGGCGGCGGGCCGCCCCTCGACCGCTGCGGCGAACGCGGCGCCGAGATGCGGCTGGGCGGCGGGGTCGATGTGCTGGACGAGGACGTCGAGTTCGCCGCCACAGGTCAACCCGACAGCGAAGGCGTCGTCGTCGGAGTACCCGAACCAGGCCCGTTGGGCTGGCCCTCGGTCCCGCAGCACCTGCCGGCACAGCTCGTACACCGCGCCTTCGACGCAGCCACCGGAGATGCTGCCGATGGCCTTGCCGTCCTCGTCCACCGCCACCGACGTACCGACGGGCAGGGGTGCGCTGCCGGTGACGTCGACGACGGTGGCGAGCGCGAAGGGGCGTTCCTCGCGGCACCAACGGTGCAGTGTGTCCGCGATGTTCAGCATGGGAGTCTCCAGGATCTCCAGAGCAGGCGGTCGCTGTCGCAGAAGGTGAGCGGGCCGCCGCCGCGTCCACGGGGGCGCATGCGCGGCGGCGGCCCGGGGAGGCCCGGCAGCCGTACGGGGGGTTCGGCTGCCGGACCGGCCTATGGGCGTGCCGGGATCAGAGCAACGCCTCTGCGGTGATGGGCAGTTGACGGATCCGTCGGCCCGTGGCGTTGAAGACCGCGTTGCCGATCGCGGCCGCCACACCGACCTGAACGACCTCGCCGAGCCCCTTGACGCCCAGCAGGTTGCCGGCGTTGTCCTCGCCGTCCAGGTAGATCGCCTTGATCTCGGGGACGTCGGCGTTCACGGGCACGAGGTAGTCGGCGAGGCTGGAGTTCACGATCCGTCCGTCGCGGTGGTCGGTGACCGTGTGCTCCAACAGCGCCTGGCCGATGCCGCCCACGATGCCGCCGACCGCCTGGCTGTCGGCGAGCTTGGGGCTGATGATCCGCCCCGCGTCGTACACGCCGAGCATCTTGCGCACCCGTACCAGCCCCAGGTCCGCGTCGACCGACACCTCGGCGAAGGTCGCGCTGTAGGCGAAGTAGGCGGACCGCTCGGAGCCAGGCCCTTCGTAGGAACCGTTCGCCTCCAGGTGGGAGCGGTCATTGCGGGCCAGCAGGCTCTTGTACGTCTCCCCGCGCGCCGTGTTGTTCCGGTCGTGCAGTCGGCCGTTGCGCACCACGACGTCGTCCGCGTTCACCCCGTACAGCGGCGACTCGCGGTCCTCCACGGCCAGCTTGATCGCCTGCTGCCGCACCTTGTTGCAGGCGTCGACGACGGCCGAGCCGACACTGGCCATGGTCGCCGAACCACCGTGCGGCGAGGTGAACGGATACTCCGAGTCCCCCAGCCGGAACGTGACCGTGCGCATGGTCAACCCGAGGGCGTCCGCGGCGACTTGAGTCTGGGACGTGTACGTGCCCGGCCCCATGTCGGTGGTGGCCGCCTCCACGACCGCCGTGCCGTCGGCATCCAGCCGCGCCCTGGCCTGTGCGGGGAATCGCCCGCAGTCGTAGGCGCCGGCGGCCATGCCCAGGCCGATCAGCAGGTTCCCGTCCCGTGTGGAGCGCGGCTCGGGATTGCGGCGGTCCCAGCCGAACTCGCGGGCGCCGACCGTGTAGCACTCGCTCAGTCGCCGGGTGGAGAACGGCTCGTTGCTCGACTCGTCCTCGGCCGGTTCGTTGCGCCGGCGCAGCTCGATCGGGTCGATGCCGAGTTCGTCGGCGAGTTCGTCCATGGCCGACTCGATCACGAACGATGCGGGGGCGAAGCCGGGCCCGCGCATCCAGATCGGGGTGTTCACGTCCAACGGCACCTGCCGGTAGGCCTGGCGGACGTTGGGCATGCTGTACATCATCTGGCCCGTGCCCAGGACGGCCTCGAAGAAGGTCTCGTACGACGACGTCTCGTGGTCGATGTCGTGGATCGCGGCGTTCAGCTTGCCGCGCCGGTCGCTGCCGAGGCGCAGCCGGTACTCGTAGGCCGGCCGGAATCCGGTGCCGAAGTACATCTGCTTGCGCGACAGCACCAGTTTCACCGGGCGCCGCGTCACGCGCGCGGCCAGCGCGGCGACGATGGTGTGCGGCCAGCAGCGCAGTCCGCTGCCGAAGCCGCCGCCGACGAACGGGTTGATGACCCGCACCGCGTCCGCCGGGAGGTCGAAGACCGCGGCGATCTCGTCGTGCGTGCCCATCACCCACTGCGTCTTGTCCCACACCGTGAGCCGGTTGCCGTCCCAGCGGGCGACGGTGGCGTGCGGCTCCATCGGGTTGTGGTGGTTGCGCGCCAGTTCGTACGTCAGGTCCAGCCGCACCGCCGAGGAAGCCAGACCGGCCTCCGCGTCCCCGCGCGCATAGGGCGTCGGCGCGCCCGGCTTGGCCTTGGTGCTGTCGGTCGAGGGCTTCTCGGCGTCGTAGCGGACCTTGACCAGGCTCGCCCCGTGCTGGGCGGCCTCCAGGGTGGTGGCCACCACCACGGCGACGGGCTGGCCGTGGAAGAGGACCTTGTCGTCCTGGAAGACCCGAAGTCTGCGCCCGGCCGGGTTGTTGGACCCTGCGTTGTCGCGGTAGGGCAGCTTCGGGGCGTTGCCATGGTGGATCACCCGCAGCACGCCCGCGTGTTTCTCGGCGGCGCGTGTGTCGATGGACCTGATGCGGCCGCGGCCGATGCTCGCGTCCACGATGACGGCGTGCACGGCACCCTTGAGGTCGTGTTCGGCGGCGTACTCCGCCTTGCCGGTGACCTTGAGCCGGCCGTCCACGCGGGACAGCGGCGCACCTACGGCTGCCTGCGGCTGGGGGCTCATTCCATTTCTCCTACGGTGCGCAGCTGGCGTTCGACGGTTCGCTTCAGGAGCTCGACCTTGAACCGGTTGTGCTGAAGGGGGCGGGCGCCGTCGGCCGCGTGTGCGGCAGCCTCGGCCCACAGCCCGTCCGAGGGGCGCTCACCAATCAGGGCCCGCTCGACGGCGGACAGCTTCCACGGCACGGTGGCCACACCGCCGGCGGCGACCTTCGCCTCGCGGATCACGCCACCTCTGATGTGCAGGGCAACGGCCGCCGAGGCGAGCCCGAACGAGTAGGACTGCCGGTCGCGGATCTTGAGGTACGCCGACTTGAGCGGACGCGGATACGCCGGGATCTCCACGGCGGTGATCAACTCGCCGGGCTTCAAGGCGTGTTCCCTGTTCGGGGTGGCGCCGGGGCGGAGCAGGAAGTCAGCAAAGGGGAGGCTGCGCTCCCTGCCGTCCGGGGCCTGGAGGTGAACCGTCGCCTCCAGGGCGGTGAGGGCGACGGCGAAGTCGGAGGCGTGGACGGCCACGCAGTGAGCGGAGCCGCCGAGGATCGCGTGGCCGCGGTTGTAGCCGTGCAGGGCGGCGCAGCCGGAGCCGGGCTCGCGCTTGTTGCAGTCGGCGGTCACATCGCGGAAGTACGTGCAGCGGGTGCGCTGCATGATGTTGCCGCCGATGGTGGCCATGTTGCGCAGCTGGGCCGAGGCGCCCCGAAGTGCCTGGGCGGCCACCGGGTAGAGGGAGTTCAGCTTGGAGTCGGCGGTCACCACGGCCATCGGGGCCAGGGCGCCGATGCGGATGCCCCCGCCCTTGGTGGCGGTGATCTCCCGCAGGGGCAGGGTGCTGATGTCGACCACTGTCTCGGGGGTTTCGACGGTCTCGCGCATCAGGTCGACCAAAGTGGTGCCGCCGGCGATGTAGCGGCCGCCGCGTCGACCGGAGTCCAGGGCTTCCCGGACGCTGTTCACGCGGGTGTAGGCGAAGGGATACACGGGCCGCTCCTTACTTCCGGGCGGCGGTCTGCTCGACCGCCCGCACGATCTTGACGTAGCAGCCACAGCGGCAGACGTTGCCGCTCATGTACTCCCGGATCTCCTCCGGCGAGTTGGTGTGGCCCTCCTGGATGCACGCGACGCCGGACATGATCTGGCCCGGGGTGCAGTACCCGCACTGGAAGGCGTCCTCGTCGATGAACGCCTGCTGCAGCGGGTGGAGTTGATCGCCTTTGGCCAGGCCCTCGATGGTGGTGACCTCGACACCCTCCAGCCGGACGGCCAGTGTCAGACAGGAGTTGACCCGCTGCCCGTCGACCAGCACCGTGCACGCTCCGCAGGCCCCCGCGTTGCAGCCCTTCTTGGAACCGGTCAGGTCGAGGTGCTCGCGCAGCAGGTCAAGGAGCGAGGTGCGGTTGTCCACCGTCATTGTCCGGCGGGTGCCCTTGACGGTCAGGGAGACCTGGCTGGAGGGCGCCGCCTCCGCGGCGGTGGCCTCCTCCGAGCCGGCGAGGAAGGTCCCTCCGGCCACCACGGCACCGCCCACCACGACACCGGTGGCGATGACGGTACGTCGGCTGAGTCCCGAGGGGGACTCACCCGATTCTGTCGAGGGTGGAACTGCGGATTCAGAGAGGTCAGCAGACATACATACACCTTCGCATCACGGACGGGAAAGTCGTGAACAACAGCGGGGCAGCAGGCGCGGGATCAACGCCGCCACGAGGAAAGGGCGACCGCGCGCCTTGGCAGCGGCGGCCGATCACGCCGGAAGTCTTGCATCACCGGCGAAACTCGCGGCAGGGAGACTTTTATCCCCCCTTTGCCTTCTCGTGGTCTTGTCCATGAGAAGGAGCCGGTGAATGAACTGGATTCTTGAGGGCACGACGCAATTCGCGTGCCGATGGGCAAGAGCCTGACTCTGGCAGTGGCAGGAACCGCGAACGTAGGCACATTCCTGCCCTGGGTGATTTCCCGGCGGCGAGGCATGCTCATCACCGTGCCTGGTCGGAAGGCAACCGGGCGCGAGAGCACTGCTAGGAGATCCCCCACATGACCACCGTTGCTGCTTACGCCGCTCCCGCCGCCAAGGCTCCGCTGGAGCGCACCACCATCGAGCGGCGCCCGGTCGGCGAATTCGACGTGCTGATCGACATCAAGTTCGCCGGTATCTGTCACTCCGACATCCACCAGGTCCAGGAGGGCTGGGGTACCGCCATCTTCCCGATGGTCCCGGGCCATGAGATCGCCGGTGTCGTCTCCGAGGTCGGCCCCGGCGTCACGAAGTACAAGGTCGGCGACCGGGTGGGCGTGGGCTGCTTCGTCGACTCCTGCCGCGAGTGCGACCACTGCAAGGCCGGCCAGGAGCAGTACTGCACCGGCGGCGGCATGATCCAGACGTACAACTACCTCGACAAGAACGGCGAGCCCACCTACGGCGGCTACTCCGAGAAGATCGTCGTCGACGAGAACTACACCGTCCGCATCCCCGATGGCCTCGCCCTCGACGTGGCCGCGCCGCTGCTGTGCGCGGGCATCACCCTGTACTCCCCGCTCAAGCACTGGGGTGCCGGCCCCGGCAAGAAGGTCGCGATCGTCGGTCTGGGCGGTCTCGGCCACATGGGCGTCAAGATCGCCCACGCGCTCGGCGCCGAGGTCACCGTCCTCTCCCAGTCGCTGCGCAAGAAGGACGACGGCCTGAAGCTGGGCGCCGACCACTACTACGCCACCAGCGACCCCAAGACCTTCGAGGAACTGGCCGGCACCTTCGACCTGATCGTCTCCACGGTCTCGGCCCCGCTCGACTTCAGCGGGTACGTGAACCTGCTGAAGATCGACGGAGCCCTGGTCAACGTCGGCGCCCCCGAGGAGCCCATCTCCGTCAACGTCTTCCCGCTGATCATGGGCCGCCGGTCGATCGCCGGCTCCGCCATCGGCGGCATCGCCGAGACCCAGGAGATGCTGGACTTCTGCGCCGAGCACGGCTTCGGCGCCGAGATCGAGGTGATCGCCGCGTCCGAGATCAACGAGGCGTACGAGCGGGTGCTGGCGAGCGACGTCCGGTACCGGTTCGTGATCGACACCGCGACGATCTGACCCCGGATTCACCCCGTCCCCGAGAAGGGGGGAGGAATTCTTCCCTGGGAGAATTCCTCCCCCCTTCTTTCTCTATCCAGGCCGAGCTCAAGATGCAGAAAATGCGCTTACGGGCCAATCTTGATGGAAAACCAGGCGCCCGGAGTATCACGCATCAAGCACCCTTGCCGGGAAATCAGGAGCGCACCATGACCGAACTCGACATGGCCGAGCTGGCATTCAACGGATTCGTCGGGCAATGGACGGAAGGCACCACCGACGGCCGGCGCGCGCCCCTGCTGCGCCGCCCCTCCGAACTGGGCCTGGCCTACGAGGACGTGACGTTCCCGTCGATGGACGGCGTGCCTCTCGAAGGGTGGTTCATCCCGGCCGACTCCGACCGGCTGATCACCCACAACCACTTCTCCCCCGGCAACCGCTACGGCTACCCCGGACACCTGCCCGGCTGGGACCGCTTCGGCGCCTTCGAGGTCAACTTCCTCCCTTCCTACAAGGCGTTGCACGACGCCGGCTACAACGTCCTTGCCTACGACCTGCGCAACCACGGCATGAGCGGCTACGGCAACGGCGGCATCTGCACGATCGGCCTCACCGAGTACCGCGACGTCATCGGAGCCCTCCGCTACGCCGCGTCCCGCCCGGACACGGCGAGCATGAAGAAGGCCCTGCTGTCGGTGTGCCTGGGTGCCAACTCCACCGCGGTGGCCTGGTCCAAGCACCCGGAGGAGTTCGCCGAGATCCAGGCGCTGGTCATGCTCCAGCCGTTGGAGGGCCGTTCCATCGGCGAACAGTTCTCCAAGGCCCTCGGCTTCGAGGGCGGCTACGACCGGCTCGACCAGGCCGTGCTGGAGCGCACCGGCTTCCGTCTTGCAGAGCAGTCGCCCGCGAAGTACGCCTCCGCCATCACCGTGCCCACGCTGGTGGCGCAGGAGCACGACGACGCCATGACCACTCCCGAGGCCGTGCAGGCCGTCCACGACGCCATCCCCGTCGAGGACAAGCAGATGCACTGGATCCACGGCAGCACCCGCCGCTTCGACGGCTACAACTACTTCAGCGAGCACCCCGAGGTCGCTGTCGACTGGTTCGACAGCCACGTCCGCTGACGAACAACCTCGCGTGAGTGGTGCTCGCGGAAAGCCGACCCGAGGATGACCCCGGGTCGGCTTTCGGTCTGTCGGGACTCAGCGCCGCCGCAGTCGCAGCACGGGGACCAGGTTCAGGAGCAGCCCGATCGCCGCGACGACGGTGACCAGGTTCAGGCCGGGTCGGTAGGCGGTGAAGTCGGCGCCGCTGTCGCCGGCTTGGGCGATCACGGCGGTGAGTACGGCGAGGACGAGGGCGGCGCCGACCTGGCCGGAGGTCTGCACCAGGCCTGAGGCGAGGCCCTGTTCGGAGTCGTCGATGCCTTCGGTGGCCTGGGCCATGATGGCGCTGTAGCCGAACGCGAAGCCGCCGCCGAGGAGCAGCAGGGACGGGAGCATGGCGGTGACGTAGTCGGGTGAGGAGCCGGCCGTGGCCAGGAACCAGACGTAGCCGAGGGTCAGCGAGGTCATCGAGGTGATGATCAGCGGTGCCGTGCCGAAGCGGTTGACGAGTCGGCCGGTGAGGGGCGAACCGACCGCGACGATCAGACCGACCGGCAGCAGCGCGAAGGCCATGCGCAAGGGCGACCAGCCGAGCCCGTCCTGGAGGTACAGCGTCATCATGAACTGGAAGCTGAGGTAGGAGCCCATCAGCGCGACGATGCTGAGGTTGGCCCGGACCGTGGTGGCCTTGCGCAGGATGCCGAAGCGGACCAGCGGGTGCCGGACCCGCTGCTCGATCAGGACGAAGGCGAGCAGCAGCAGGGCGGCGACACCGACGGCGGCGAGCGTCGCCCCGGAGGTCCAGCCCGTCTGGGGGGCGGTGACCACGGCGTAGACGGCGAGCAGCATGCCCGCGGTGAGGGTGACCGCCCCGGCCGGGTCCTGGCCTCCGGTCTCGGTGCGGCGGTCGCGCGGGATCAGGATCAGGCCGACGACGAGTGCGAGCAGGGCGAGCGGGACCGGCATGAGGAAGGTCCAGCGCCAGCCGATCCCGGTGAGCAGACCGCCCAGGATCAGGCCCGAGGAGTAGCCCAGGGCGCCGAAGAGGCTGAAGACCGACAGCGCCCGGTTGCGCTGTGGGCCCTCCGGGAACGTCGTGGTGAGGATCGACAGGCCGGCGGGCGCGGTGAAGGCGGCGGCCACGCCCTTGACGAAGCGGGTGGCGATCAGCAGCGAGCCGCTGTCGACGAGGCCGCCGAGCAGCGAGGCGGCGGCGAAGACGGCCAGCGCGACGAGGAAGACGCGGCGGCGTCCGAGCAGGTCGGCGGTGCGGCCGCCGAGCAGCATCAGGCCGCCGTAGCCGAGGACGTAGCCGTTGATGATCCACTGCAGTGAGCCGGTGGCCATGCCGAGGTCGTGGCCGATGGAGGGCAGGGCGACGCCGACCATGGAGACGTCGAGGCCGTCGAGGAACAGCACGAGGCACAGCACGGCGAGGACGGCCCAGAGGCGGGCGGTCCAGCGCGGTTCGGGGGCGGCCGAGGGCAGCGTCCCGGGGCGGGACTGGGTCAGGGACATGGGGAGACGGATCTCTTTCCTGGCGGATGAGCAGGCAGGTCGGACGCCTCGGCGCTGAGGAAACCGGTTCTGTCGGTGGGAGGAGGGCCGGACCGGGGGCGGGGACGCGCGGCGCGGTGGGCCTCGTGACGAGCGTGCCAGGAGCGCCGTACACGAAAAAGGGAGAGCCTCTTCCTAGGCGCGGGGCGCGCAGGAGGAAAGGCTCCCCCTTTGAAGGGAATACCTGGGCGACGAAGGGAATACCTGGGCGGCGGTCAGGCGGAGCTGTCGCTGGTCGAGTGGCTCGGGTCCGCCGCCCAGGACGCCAGCATGCGCAGGCTGTCATGCGTCGGGGTGCCGGATTCGGCGGTCCAGACGATGATCGCCAGGTCGGGGTCGGCGGCCCAGGTGACGGCGTTCCAGTCGAGGTGCAGGTCGCCGACGACGGGGTGGCGCAGGTGCTTGGTCCCGGTGTCGCGGACGGCGACGTGGTGGGAGCCCCACCACTGGCGGAACTGCTCGTCCCGGACCGAGAGTTCGCCCACCAGGGCGGCGAGCTGTGTGTCCCCGGGGTTGTTGGCGTTGTGCATCCGCATCTGGGCGATGGCCAGCCGGGTGACGCCCTCCCAGTCCGCGTACAGCTCGCGCATCCTGGGGTCGGTGATGAGCAGCCTTATGTAGTAGCGCTGCTTCTCGGGGATCTTCCCGAAGTCCGTGATCAGGGCGGCGCCCATGGCGTTCCAGGCGACGATCTCGGTCCGCGGACCGATCACGAAGGCGGGGGTGTGCGCCATGTCGTCGAGCATGCGCTGCAGCTGTGGCTGTGCCTTGAGGCGCGGCTGCCGGCGGGGCGGGCGGAATTCGTCCTTGGCCGCGAGCTCGTACAGGTAGGCGCGCTGGTCCTCGTCCAGGCGCAGCACCCGGGCCAGGGACTCCAGTACGGAGGGCGACGGCTGGATACGGCCCTGCTCGAGGCGGGCGTAGTAGTCGGTGCTGATGGCCGCCAGTACGGCGACCTCCTCACGGCGCAGGCCCGCGACGCGACGCGAGCCGCCGTCGGGCAGACCGACGGCGGCCGGGTCGAGCTCGGCGCGGCGTGCCTTGAGGAATTCCCCCAGATCGTGGCGGTGAGGATCGCGGTTCATGCCATCACCCTGACATCGGAACGCGGTGTTGTCAGGGGGAGAGACTTGTCCCTGGAAGTCCTCGGCCGCCTTGCCGATTCAGCGGACGCGGCTCCACTTCCCGTGGAGCTGGACAAACTCGCCACCGATGACGGAGCTGGCCATGCAGGTGCCCTCGGTGTAGTCCTCGATGTGGGTGACGTGGTCACCGGCGTCGGGCTCGGTCCAGCGGACGACGAACAGGCCGTCGCGGAGCTGGGTGGTGGTGTACTCCATCGTCTGCTTACGGCCCTTGATGGCGCCGCCCGTCACCTCGAAGCTGACCTGGGTCGCCGAGTCGAAGGTGATTTCGACGGTGAAGTGGCCGAGCGGGGTGTCGGGGCCGAGGTCCGCGAGCCAGGTCTGGCCGACGCTGGGGAGAGTGGCGTTGCTGTCCATCGGTACTACCTCTTTCTGTCGTACGGGGGGTGTCGTCAGCCGAGGGTCTTGACGACTTCCTGGGCCAGGGGGACGGCCGAGGCGGGGTTCTGGCCGGTGATGAGGTTGCGGTCCACCTCAAGGTGGGGGGCGAAGTTCGCCTCGCCCTTGTGGTAGTCCGCGCCCACGTCCGCGACGAGACGGTCCTGCAGCAGCCACTTCGCCCGGTCCGCGAGGCCGTTCTGGATCTCCTCGGAGTTGGACAGACCCGTCAGGCGGTAGCCGGAGAACGGGGACTTGCCGTCGGCATCCACAGTGGACAGCAGCGCGGCCGGGCCGTGGCAGACCAGCGTCACGAGCTTGCCGGAGGCGAGCCAGTCGCTGAGCAGCCGGCCGGCCGCGGGGTCGTCGGAGAGGTCCTCCATCGGGCCCCAGCCTCCGGGGACGAACACGGCGTCGTAGTCGTCGATGTTCACGTCCTCGATGCGGACGGGGTTCGCCAGTTCGGTGGCCTCCTTGAGGGCGGTCCGCATCTGCTCGGCGCCCTCCTCGCCGCCGTTGAAGTCCGGGGTGAGGCTGAGCGCGTCGGGGGTCGGCGGGACGCCGCCCGGGGTGGCCGCGGCGATCTCGTAGCCGGCCTCCTTGAAGACGCCGTACGGGCCGATGGCCTCCTCGGCCCAGAAGCCGGCCGGCTGCTCGAACCCGTCGGCCAGGGTCCAGTGGTCGGCGGCGGTGATGAGGAAGAGGATCTTCGCCATGGGTGCTCCCTGGGGTGAGTGCGGGCGGTCAGCTGTTCGCGGCCAGCTGGACGACGTGGCTGTCGGCGGCCTGCACAAGCTGGGTGAGCTTGCCGTTGCCGACCGTCCACAGGTGGATGAAGCGGGCGTCCGACTCCTCGCCGGACTTGGACACGGCGTGGTAGTGACCGCGGACGAACACGTGCTCACCGGCGTCGTAGAAGTCCTCGGCCACCGCGCCGAAGGAGGTGAAGCGCGGCGCGAGGCGGCCGAAGAAGTCGCCGCCGGCGCTGGCCCAGGTCTTGTAGACGCCGCCGTAGGGGAAGCCGGGGGTGATGTCCCAGACGATCTCGGGGTCGATGACCTCGGCGACCACGTCCGGGGCCATGCCGGAGTCGTAGAGGCGGCGGACGAGAGCGAGGTTCGGGGAGTCGGACATGGTGCTGCTCCTTTACGGGTCAGGCTGCGGGTGAAGTGCTTGGGCTCAGGCGGCGAGGGCGGCGCGGCCGGCGCGGAAGAAGGCGGTCTGCTGCGCGACGCGGGCGCCGAGGCCCTCGGCGGTGGCGATGTCCGACTTGTGGACGGCCTCCGGGCCGGCATCGGTCGGGGTCTGGGCACCGGCACCGACGAAGTAGCCCAGACGGTTGATGTCGTTCTCGCTGCCCTCGGTGGAGGCCCAGCCCGGCTGCACGCCCAGGCTGACCCAGTGCATGCCGTGCTGGGCGGCCATGGTGAAGAAGTAGCCCAGGGTCGAGGACTTGTCGCCGTTCTTGGCACCGGAGTTGGTGAAACCGGCGGCGATCTTGTCGACCCAGGTCTGGGTGAACCAGCGCTTGCTGCTCGCCTCGGCGAAGGTGTGGAAGGCGGCGGAGGCGGTGCCCATGTAGGTGGGGGCACCGAAGATGATGGCGTCGGCGGCGTCCAGCTGCGCCCACTGCTCGTCGGTGATCGTGTCCACGGGGATGGAGATCACCTCGGCACCGGCTTCCGCGGCACCGCGCGCCACGGCCTCGGCTATGACGGCGGTGTGGCCATAGCCGGAATGGAAAGCGACGGCGACAGTGGGGCGGGAGGTGAAGGACATGGGGGTATTGCTCCTCGAAAAGGATCCCGAAAGGGATTGCGTGAATCGTTCCCTGGAAGCATGGCACGGAATTCAATAGGGAAGGTAGGAAGGATTAGTCCCTGGCTTTACGCCGGGAATCACCTGCCAATTTTACGAATTCATGGCGGGGGTCGCGACCCAGGAGGAAAGGAAGCGCAGCCCCTCGTACGTACGCGAGCCGGGTTCGGCGCTCCAGACGATCAGCTGCTGATCGGAGTCGGCCACGCAGGTGAGGGCATCCCAGGCGAGGGTGAGTTCACCGGCGACCGGGTGGTCGAACACCGAAATCGGTGCCGAACAGGGCGGCGGCCATCGGGTTCCACGCCAGGATGTCCAGGTGCCGGCCCAGGATCATACCGGGGGCCACGCTGAGCTCGTTCAGCAAACGGCCCTGCTCCAGACGGGTGTAGTAGTCGGTGCTGATGGCTGCCAGCACAGCCACCTCGTCCCGGCGCAGTCCGGCCACGCGTCGGCGCCGGTCGGTTTCGGGCAGCCCGACCGTGCGGGGGCTGAGCTCGGCCCGACGGGCCTTCAGGAATTGACCCAGCTCCTTACGGTGCGCACTGCTGTTCATACTGGCCAGTCTGCGCTGTCCGCCACTCGGCTGGGTAGGAAGGTTTTATCCCTGGATACATCTCTCCGGGGGTGAAATTCTCCTCTGTACGGGCCCTGCGGGCGGTGACAGAGTCAGAGACCGGCAATTATTTTCACAGGCCGTCGGCGCTTCTGTACACCCTTTCCCCTTTTGACCATCGTCGACGAATCCGGCACATCCGGGTGACGCCGCTGCCCGAGAAACGCATCAGGAGAAAAATCATGCGCGCAACCGTGATCCACGCCCCCGGTGACATCCGGGTGGAGGACGCCCCCGAGCCCAAGATCCTCAACCCGACGGATGCGATCATCCGCACCGTCGCCACCTGCGTCTGCGGCTCGGACCTGTGGCCGTACCGCGGCCTGGAGCCGGTTGGCGACCCGCACCCGATGGGCCACGAGTACGTCGGGATCGTCGAGGAAGTCGGCAGCGAGGTCGGCAACGTCAAGCCGGGCCAGTTCGTGGTCGGCTCCTTCGCCACCTCCGACAACACCTGCGCGAACTGCCAGAAGGGCTGGCAGTCCTCCTGCCTGAACCGCGAGTTCATGGGCACCTGCCAGGCCGAGTACGTACGCATCCCCAACGCCCACGGCACCCTGGTCGCCACCGACGAGCACCCCTCCGGCGAGCTCGTGCCGAGCCTGCTGGCCGTGTCCGACGTGATGGGCACCGGCTGGTACGCGGCCCTCGCCGCCGAGGTCAAGCCCGGCTCGACGGCCGTCGTGGTCGGTGACGGAGCCGTAGGCCTGTGCGGTGTCATCGCCGCGAAGGAGCTAGGCGCGGAGCGGATCATCGCCATGTCCCGGCACGAGTCCCGGCAGAAGCTCGCCCTGGAGTTCGGCGCCACCGACATCGTCAGCGAGCGCGGCGAGGAAGGCATCGCCCGCATCAAGGACCTCACCGGCGGCATCGGCGCCGACTCCGTCCTGGAGTGCGTCGGCACCTCCCAGTCCATGAGCCAGGCCCTGCACTCCGCGCGCCCGGGCGGCAACGTCGGCTTCGTCGGCGTCCCGCACGAGGTGGCCGTCGACGGCCAGGAGCTGTTCTTCTCCCAGGTCGGTCTGCGCGGCGGCCCGGCGCCCGTTCGCCGTTACCTGCCCGACCTGATCGACCGCGTGCTGTCCGGCCACATCAACCCGGGCAAGGTCTTCGACCTCACCCTGCCGCTGGAGCAGGTCGCCGAGGGCTACAAGGCGATGGACGAGCGCCGCGCCATCAAGGCTCTCCTCAAGCCCTGAACCGATCGCCTCGTGAGCGTGAGCTGCGCCGGCCGCGCTCACGCCCACGAGGGCGCCCCCCCCCGCCGCACGGTCGCAAAGGAGGCACGCCCATGACGACCTGGACGAACGACGAACTGACCCGGATCGAGCACGCCGAGGAACTTCAGATGGCCCCCGCGCGCAGTGACGGAACGCCGCGCACACCCGTGCCGATCTGGGTCGTCCGCGACGGCGACGACCTCTACGTCCGCTCCTTCCGCGGCAGCGCCGGCGCCTGGTACCGCGCGGCCCGGGCCAGCCACGAGGGCCGTATCCGCGCCGGCGGCGTCGACAAAGAACGTCACCCTCGTCGAGGTCACCGACCCCGGCGTCAACGACCGCATCGACGCCGCCTACCGCACCAAGTACGGCCGCTACGGCGCGAGTTACGTCGATCCGATGGTGGCCTCGCGGGACACGACCCTGAAGCTCGCACCCCGCTGAACAGCGGCGATCTCACCCCTCCAGGAGAAGTACCTTGCTCGGTCTCGAACTCGTCGTGGTCCTGGGCGTGGCCGTGCTGGTGGGCAACGTCGTGGGCCGGCGCCTCGGCATCGCGCCGCCCGTCGTCCTGCTGGTGACGGGTGTGCTCCTGGGGTTCATCCCGGCCGTACGGAACGCGCAACTGCCGCCGGAGGTCGTGCTGTTGCTCTTCCTGCCGGTGCTGCTGTACTGGGAGAGCCTGACCACCTCCCTGCGGGAGATCCGCACCAACCTGCGCGGCATCCTGCAGCTGAGCACCGTACTCGTCATCCTCACCGCCTGGGCCGTCGCCGCGACAGGGCACGCCCTCGGGCTGCCCTGGGGGCCGGCCTGGGTGCTCGGCGCGGCCATGGCACCCACGGACGCGACGGCCGTCGGTGTCCTGGCCCGCGCCCTGCCACGCCGTCAGGTCACCATCCTGCGGGCGGAGAGCCTGGTCAACGACGGTACGGCCCTGGTCGTCTACGGTCTCGCCGTAGGCATCACCGTCGGCGAGGAACACCTGAGCGTGCCGCACGTCGGCGGACTGTTCCTGCTCGCGTACGGCGGTGGAGCGGCCGTGGGTGTCGCGGTCGCGTGGGTCAACATGAACCTGCGGCGCCGCCTGACCGATCCCCTGCTCGGCAACCTGGTCATGATCCTGGCGCCCTTCACCGCATACCTGCTGGCCGAACTGGTCGAGGCGTCCGGCGTTCTCGCGGTGGTCGTCAGCGGCCTGATCATGTCCCAGGTCGCCCCGCGCATCATCCAGGCCGAACACCGCACGCAGGCACTGGCGTTCTGGCCGCTGGCCACCTTCATCATCAACGGGGCGCTGTTCGTCCTGGTCGGGGTGGAACTGCAGTACGCCGTCCGCGACCTGGGCCGCGCCGACCTCCAGGACGCGCTCATCGCGGTCGGGGTCATCTGCGTGGTGCTGGTCGCCGTACGCTTCGCGTTCCTGTACTCCTCCACCTACCTGGTCCGCGCACTCGACCGCAGCCCCCGGCAGCGCTCGCTCCGGGTCGGGCACCGCACCCGAGTCGTCAACGGACTGGCCGGCTTCCGGGGCGCGGTCTCGCTCGCGATGGTGCTCTCGGTGCCGCAGACCCTCGACTCGGGCGAGCCGTTCCCCGACCGCAGCTTCATTGTCTTCGTCACCGCCGGCGTCATCCTCGTGACGCTGGTGGTGCAGGGACTGCTGCTGCCGGTGGCGGTGCGCTGGGCGAAGCTGCCGCCCGACACCTCGGTCGACGAAGAACACGACCTCGCCGAGACCACCGCCATCGAAGAGGCGATCAAGGCGATGCCCCAACTCGCCGCCGACCTACGAAGCGATCCGAAGATCACCGAGTGGCTGCGCCAGGAGTACGAGGCCCACCTGGCATCCGTCCAGGCCAGGAGCGCGGGCGCCCACGACGACCCCGCCGTGCTCCAGCACCAGGACTACCTCGCACTGCGCCTGGCTCTCATCGCCAACAAACGCTCCACCGTCGTCCGGCTCCGCGACGAGCGCCGGATCGACGACACCGTACTGCGCCGCCTGCAGGCCGCCCTCGACAGCGAAGAGGTGCGCCTGTCGGGAGGCGCGGCGGTCGAATGACCCATCCCTGAGGAAGGACTTTCCATGAAGGCGATAGGGCTGACCGAGTTCGGCGGGCCCGAGGTACTGCGGGTCCTGGACCTTCCGGCCCCCGAGGCCGGGCCGGGCGAGATACGAGTACGGGTGCACGCGGCGACGGTCAACCCCGTCGACACGCTGGTGCGCCGCGGAATCGCCTTCGTCTCCGACGCCGAGCCGCCCTATGTTCCTGGGATGGACGCAGCGGGCGTGGTCGACCAGATCGGCAAGGGAGTCGACACCGACCTCGCCGTCCGCGCGGTACGCGACGGAGGCCGAGTGGCGACGTCGGGCGGCGGCGTCCAGGTCCCCGGCGAACGTGGCATCGAGACCCGGAACACCTTTGTCCCGCAGTACGCACGCGAGAACGCCAGGCTCGACCGCCTGCGCGAACTGGCGGAGAAGGGCAGCCTCACCCCTCGGGTCGCGCGGACCCTTCCGGCCGAGCAGGCCCCCGAAGCGCATCGACTGAATCTGGGGAGTACGAGCGGCTCTGGGGAGCACCTGGGGAGAACCGACTGCGTAACCCGGCGCCAGCCTGAAAGACCCAGAAAGACGGATCAGCCCAGGCCAGAGACTTGATCAGCGACATCGCCACAGGTCAGAGCCACCTGGTGGACAACTTCAAGAAGATCTCGAGCTGCGCAGCAATTCTCTTGTCTGTACGTGATTTTCAAACGGCGGGACTGGCTCTAGAACCCTGAGGTGGTCAGGTCAGGTCACCGGATCGAGGAAGGTCAGCACCGAGGCGTCTTCCTCGATCAGCGGGGTGAGCGCCGCGTTGAACGGGCCGCCGTACGGGGCGTTCAGGTGCGTCTGGAAGGCGTCCTCGTCGCGGTACACCTCGAAGATCCAGAAGGCGCGCGGGGCGGCTGCCTTGGTGTAGACGTCGAAGGCGAGGTTGCCTTCTTCCTCGCGGACCTTCAGGGCGTAGTCGCCGATCAGGCGGGCGACCTCGTCCTCGGCTCCCTCGCGGGCGGTGAACTCGGCGAGCAGGGTCTTCTTCACGGTCTTGTTCTCCTTGTCGGCTGCGAGCGTCAGTTGTGGGCCGTCACCCGTGGGCGGAGTCCAGCTGCCAGACCACGGCCCGGTCCAGCGTCACCGAGCCGTTCTCGGCGAAGACCTGCACTCCCTGGCTGGCGGGGTCGGGGAAGATCTGGTCGGTGATGACGGCCTCGCCTCTGCCGCCGAAGACCTCGACGGACGACCAGTCGACGAGGATCCGCAGCTTCACCTGGCCGTTCGTCGACTTCAGAGGCGCGGTCTGGACGCCTGGGAAGGTGCTGTTGAAGTCGACGGCACCGGAGTGGGTGCGGTCGACGTAGAGCTCCTCGGTCGTGGTGTCGTAGCCGATGGCGGTCTCCTCGCCGTCGGCGCCGGTGCGCACCTTCAGGCCGAAGCGTTCGGCGTCCTGGAGGGAGAAAGTCGCCTCGATGTCGAGGGCCTTGCCCTGGGCCTCGGGGCCGATCAGGGTCTCGGAGGTGTTCTTGACCGTGACATCGGCCGCGGTCGCCGGGCTCTCCTGCCGGAGGGACTCCACGCTGCTGACCGGCTTGCTGGTCAGCCGGATCCGGCCGTCGACCGTACTCAGGGCCATCTCCCGGGGGATGCTCTGCGCGCCGCGCCACGGTGACGTGGGGATCACGCCGCCGTAGTCCCAGTTGTTCATCCAGCCGACCATGTACCGCTTGCCGTCCGGCGCGTCCTCCCAGGACACGGCCGCGTAGTAATCCTTGCCGTAGTCGGCCCAGTCGGCGCGCTGGACTACGGACTTGGCGGCGGTGTCGGCTTCGGTGAACCGGTCGGCCAGGATGTGGCCCCAGCCCGCCTTGTTCATGTCGACGATCTGGATCTTCGCCTGCTCGCCGGCGTAGGGGCGCAGGTCGAAGGAGGCCCAGTCCAGGGTCTCGCTGTTGGAGCCGGTGGCGCTCCGGACGACCTTGCCGTCGACGATCAGGTTGACGGACGTCTCCTGGGAGGCGGGCTGGGCCTGGGTGTCCGAGAGCATGATGTGGTCGACATTGGTGTGGCCCCAGCCGCCGGTGTTGTCGTCGACGATCCTGATCCGCGCCTTCTTGCCGGTGAGGTCCTTGACGTCCCAGGCGGCCCAGTCGAGTGCCTCGGCGTCCTGTCCGGTGGCGCTGCGGACCACGTTGCCGTCGACGAGCAGTTCGATCGCGGTCGGGTTGTCGGAGCCGGCGGGGTGGTTGCCGCCGCCCACAAGGAAGTTGACGTAGTCCTTGTCGATGGTGAACTCGGGCGAGGTGAGGGTGCCGGTGGTGGAGTCGCCGTTCAGATAGCTGTTGACCAGGCCGTTTCCCAGGAAGCCGGAGACCTCCTGCTGGTCGGGGAGGGTGCCGGTGGCCGGTGCGGTGCCGAAGGCGTCCCCGGTTGTCGTCCAGTCGCCGTAGGTGCCGCCCTCGAAGTCGGCGAGGACCGTGCCGTCCACATGCGGGTGCCGACCCCCGCCGACCTTGAAGTTCAGGTAGTTGCTGTCGACGGTGAAGGAGGGCGACGTCAGGGTGCCGGTGCTGGCGTCACCCGAGTGGAAGCTGTTGGCGAGGCCCTTGCCGTCGAAGCCGTCGACCGCGCTCTGGCCGTCCAGCGCCCCGGCGGCCGGCGCCTGGCCGAACGCGCCGCCCGTGGTCGTCCAGGAGCCGAAGTCGGTGCCCTCGAAGTCCTGCACCACCGTGCCGGTGGGCGGGGTGTACGTGCCCTTGTCGTCGGCGGTGAACTTCGTGCCGTCGAAGTCACCGACGAAGTACTGGGCGGCCGAACCGCCCGCGATACCACCGGGGTTGATGTTGACGACCAGGACCCACTTGATGTTGTTCTCATCGCCGTCGACCGCGAGGGGGAACAGATCCGGGCACTCCCACACCCCGCCCGTCGCGCCCGCCGGACCGAACTCGCTCTGCAGGTTCCAGTCCTTGAGGTTCTTGGACGAGTAGAAGCGCACCTTGTGCTCGGCGGACATCGACACCGTCATCAGCCAGCTCTGCGTCGGCGCGTACCACTGGACCTTCGGATCGCGGAAGTCCTTGGAGCCGATGTCGAGGACGGGATTGCCCTGGTACTTCGTCCAGGTACGGCCGCGGTCGGTGCTGTAGGCGAGCGACTGTGCCTGGATGCCCGTCGCCTTGTTGTGGCTGGTGTAGATCGCCACCATGGCCGGGTTCACCGTCGTGCCGAAGCCGGTCGTGTTGTCCCGGTCGACCACCGCACTCCCGGAGAACACCATCTCGTTGTCGTCGTGCGACAGGGCGAGCGGCAGTTCCGTCCAGTGCACGAGGTCCTCGCTCACCGCGTGGCCCCAGGACATGTCGCCCCACGAGTTGCCATTCGGGTTGTACTGGTAGAAGAGGTGGTACTCGCCCTCGAAGTACACAAGGCCGTTGGGGTCGTTCATCCAGTTCTGCTCCGGCGTGAAGTGGAACTGCGGCCGGTAGGTCTCGGAGTACGGCGGGGCGTCGGCGGCCACGGCCTGGGGGGCGAGCGGGGCGGCGGACAGGGCGCAGACCGTCGCCACCGCCGCGATCATCCGCATGCGGGCATGCCGGGATACACGTGCAGCACTCATGGGGCCTCCTGTGCTGCGGCCGTCCGCGCAGCGAAGCCTGCCGTCCGGCGCGGATCCGGCCGCTGAAGTGGCGCCTTGCCGACGCCGTCGTCCACAGCACCGGCAAGGAGTGTCATCGTTGACTTGTGTCATCGCTGACATCGAGTGGCCCGATGATGAGGGCAATCCGGCTGGTGCGTCAACGGTCCGGCCGCGATGGCCTGTTGAGCGGCACGCTCGCCCGTCAAGCGCGGTCGGCCGCGGTGAGCTGCGCCAGTTGGTGCTGCCACGGCGGGTTGGGGCCGGCGACAGAGCAGGTCAGGGCCGCGACCCTGGCACCGAAGCGGCAGGCTTCCGCGACGTCGTCCAGGCGGAGTTCCGTCAGTCGGCCACCCAGCAGCCCGCGCGTGCCGAGGTGGTGCAGCAGTCCGGCGGTGAAGGAGTCGCCTGCCCCGACCGTGTCGGCTACGCTCACCGGGACGGCGGGCACCTGGGCCCGTTCCCCGTCGAGCGAGGCCAGGGCACCGTCGGCACCGCGCGTGATCACGACGAGCCGCGCCCCGGCCTCGTGCCAGATGTCGCACGCCTGCTCGGGCGGGGTGCCCGGCAGCAGGAGTTGCAGGTCGTCCTCGCTGAGCCGCAGCACGTCGGCGAGGGTGCACCAGTGCGCCAGCCGGGCACGGTAGACGTCGGGGTGGACCAGCAGTGGCCGGACGTTGGGGTCGATGCTGATGGT
The DNA here is from genome assembly GCF_058544905.1 of Streptomyces sp. JLBG701. Lineage (NCBI taxonomy): Bacteria > Bacillati > Actinomycetota > Actinomycetes > Kitasatosporales > Streptomycetaceae > Streptomyces > Streptomyces sp. JLBG701. Next base: position 9,124,727 of record NZ_CM178588.1, on the reverse strand, counting down.
CGCGTGCGGGGCGGCCGCCGCCAGGAAGTCCTCGACCACCGTCGCGCCGGGCTGCCGGACCAGGGCCAGGGATCCGGTGTGCAGACAGGCGGTTTCGGACAGGTCGACGCGGGCCAGTTCCTCGGGCGTCCACTGCCAGTCGGCCGTGTTCTGGGCGTGGAAGGAGAACGCTGCCTGGCCCTGGGCATCCAGTTCCGCCACGGCCAACGTGCTGGGCTCCGTGGCCTGGACGGCGTCCGACAAGTCCACCCCGGACGACTCCAGATGGGCGCGGAACAGGCGGCCGAACACGTCGCCCGACAGCCGCGCGAGGAAGCGGGCCCGGGTGCCGAGGCGGGCCAAGGACACCGCCGTATTCGCAGGTCCGCCGCCCGGCAGTACGCGTAGGGCGAGTTCGTTGGAGGTGCTCGCGGGTTCGGCGAACGCGTCGGCGACGCACTCCCCCAGGACGGTGATCCGGCTCGGGCTCATGGGCTGCTCTCCTCTGACGGACGTACGGGCACACCGGTCGCGTCGAGGTGCGGCTACCGGACAGCCGGGTGAACGGCGGCCGCGGATGTTTGCCGATTTGTGACGAGCGCGGGGCATTGACGTTTCCGGGAGGCGGAGTCCATCATCCTCGCCAGGCAGTGTCAACGATGACATGAGTCAACGATGACACCCCGGGCGGCGTGCTCCGATCCCAACTCCGTGCCGCTCGCTATCCCACAGGAGTCGTCATGCCTCGTACCGCTCGCCTGTCCTCCTCCCTCCTCAGAGTCGCCGCCGTTTCGGGCGTCGCGGCCCTCACCCTGACGGCCTGCGGGTCCGGCTCCGGATCGAGCTCGTCGAGTTCCGGCTCGGGCGAGGTCAAGGTCGGTCTGATCACCAAGACCGACACCAACCCGTTCTTCGTGAAGATGAAGGAGGGCGCGGAGAAGGCCGCCAAGGAGAACGGCGCCCAACTGTCCACCGCGGCGGGCAAGTTCGACGGGGACAACGCCGGTCAGGTCACGGCCATGGAGAACATGGTCGCCGCCGGCGTCAAGGGCATCCTGATCACTCCGAGCGACTCGAAGGCGATCGTGCCCGCGATCGAGAAGGCCCGCGCCAAGGGCGTCCTGGTCATCGCCCTGGACACCCCGACCGAGCCGGAGAGCGCGGTCGACGCTCTCTTCGCCACCGACAACCTCAAGGCCGGTGAGCTGATCGGCGAGTACGCCAAGGCCGCGATGGCGGGCAAGACGGCGAAGATAGCCGCGCTCGACCTGGCGCCGGGCGTCTCCGTCGGCGTTCAGCGCCACGACGGTTTCCTGAAGGGCTTCGGCGCCACCGACAAGGACGTCGTGTGCGCCCAGGACACGGGCGGCGACCAGGCCAAGGGCCAGACGGCGATGGAGAACTGTCTCCAGAAGGAGCCGGACATCAACGTCGTCTACACCATCAACGAGCCGGCCGCGCTGGGCGCGTACACCGCGCTGAAGGCCAAGGGCCGGGAGAAGGACGTACTGATCGTCTCCGTCGACGGCGGCTGCACCGGCACCCAGGCCGTCAAGGACGGCAAGATCGCCGCGACTTCGCAGCAGTACCCGCTGAAGATGGCCGCCGAGGGCGTCAAGGCCGTCGTGGACTACGCCAAGGACGGCAAGAAGGCGTCCGGTTACACCGACACCGGCGTCACGCTGATCAGCGACAAGGCGCAGGACGGTGTCACGTCGAAGGACACCGCGTACGGCCTGGAGAACTGCTGGGGCTGAGCCGGCCGCCTGATCCGTACGCCCCTCTCAGCGGGGCGGCTGTCCCCTCCTCCCCTCCCTGACCGGGGGGACGGCCGCCCGCTCGTCCTCTTGTCCTCCGACCAGGAAGGACAACGACCACTGTCTTCCGACAAGGACTTCGCATGACAGCCACGACCACACCCCCGGGCACGCCCTCGCCGTACGCCGAGCTCAAAGCACCGACCACGGCCCGCAGACTGCTCACGGCGCCGACCACCGGACCCCTGGTCGCTCTCCTCCTGGCCTGCGCCTTCTTCTCCTTCTCGACCGACCAGTTCCTGACCGGCGGGAACTTCTCGCTGATCGTGCAGCAGGTCATGGTCGTGGGCACCCTCGCCATCGGACAGACCCTGATCATCCTGACCGCGGGCATCGACCTGTCGTGCGGTGCCGTGATGGCGTTCGGCAGCATCGTGATCGCGAAGATGGCGGCCGAGGGCTCTTTGCCCCCGCTCGTCGCCATCGCACTGGGCATAGCCGTCTGCGGCGGGTTCGGGCTGGTCAACGGGCTGTTGGTGCAGAAGATCCCGCTGCCGCCGTTCATCGTCACCCTCGGCATGCTCAACGTGGCGTTCGCGCTGACCCACATCTACTCCGAGGAGCAGACGGTCACCAACCTGCCGGGCCCGCTGACGGCGCTCGGGGAGACCTTCCCGCTCGGCCACACCGACATCACCTACGGCTCCCTCGTCACCATCGCCCTGTTCCTCCTCCTCGCCTACTCGCTGAGCAACACCGGCTGGGGCCGGCACGTGTACGCCCTGGGCAACAGCGCCGAGGCCGCCCGGCTGAACGGCATCCGCACCTCCCGCCTGACCATCGGCATCTACACCGTGGCGGGTCTCCTCTACGGCATCGCCGCCCTGCTGCTCATCTCCCGCACCGGGGTCGGCGACCCGCAGGCCGGTCAGACCGACAACCTCGACAGCATCACCGCCGTGGTCCTCGGCGGCACCAGCCTCTTCGGCGGACGCGGCTCGGTCCTGGGCACCTTCATCGGCGTCCTCATCGTGGGCGTCTTCCGCAACGGCCTGCAGTTGATGGGCGTCGCCTCCATCTACCAGACCCTGATCACCGGAGTCCTGGTGATCCTCGCGGTGACCGTCGACCAGCTCTCCCGGAAGAAGGCCCGATGACCGCCACCGGCACCCCCACCCCCGTCCTTCAGGCCCGCGGTCTGGTCAAGCGATACGGCCATGTCACCGCCATCGACGGCGCCGACTTCGACCTGCTGCCCGGCGAGGTCCTCGCCGTCATCGGCGACAACGGCGCCGGCAAGACCAGCCTGATCAAGGCGCTCACCGGCGCGGTTACCCCCGACGCGGGCGAGATACGGCTCAACGGCGAACCCATCACCTTCTCCGGGCCGCAAAGTGCGCGCGCCCACGGCATCGAGACGGTCTATCAGGACCTCGCCGTGGCCGCCTCCATGGACATCGCCTCGAACGTGTTCCTCGGGCGCGAGCTCCGCCGCCCCGGCGTCCTCGGCAGTGTCTTCCGCATGCTCGACAAGAAGCGCATGCGACAGGAGGCCGCCGAGCACATGGCCGACCTGAAGATCGGTCTGCGCTCGCTGACGCAGGCGGTGGAGACGCTCTCGGGCGGACAGCGGCAGGCTGTCGCGGTCGCCCGTTCCGTCGCCTGGGCCCGCTCCGTCGTCGTCATGGACGAGCCCACCGCCGCGCTCGGCGTCAAGGAGTCGGGGCAGGTCCTGGACCTGATCCGCCGGGTCCGGGACAAGGGCATGCCGGTCGTTCTGATCAGCCACAACATGCCGCACGTCTTCGAGATCGCCGACCGGATCCACGTCCACCGCCTCGGTCGGCGCGCGGCCGTGATCAAGCCCTCCGACTACTCCATGGCCGAGGTCGTCGCCATCATGACCGGCGCTCTCACCGTGGATGCGGCCGGAGATACTGTCGTAGCGGATTCCGAGGCGGCGAAGGCCGCCGGAGTCCAGGCCACCTGACAGCACGACCCAGCTCTCGCATGTTTCCGGCCGAGGCCGCGGCCGGAACCGAGAGCCCTCAGGAGACGGTTTCCTCCATGGCAGCGAACCGCCGCCCTACCCTGGCCGATGTCGCCCGCGAAGTCGGCGTCAGCGCCAAGACGGTCTCCCGAGTCCTCAACGAGGACGGGCCCGCCTCCGCGCAGACCAGGGAACAGGTACTCGCCGCAGTGGCCAAGCTCGGCTTCCAGCCGAACCTCATGGCCCGCAACATCCGCGTCGGCGGCCCGGACACCACCATCGGTCTGGTCATCCCCGACCTCGCCAACCCCTTCTTCGGAGCCGTGGCCCGCGCCATCGAGGACACCGTCCGCGAACGCGGACTGACCCTGCTCATGGGCTCCTCCGCGGACGACCCCGAGCGCGAACGTGCTCTGACGGACAAGTTCCTGGCCCGCCGCGTCAGCATCCTGATCGTCGTGCCGTCCGTCGGCGCCGACCACTCCCACCTCAAGTCCCACCGTACGGCGGGACTGCCTGTGGTCTTCCTCGACCGACCCGGAGTCGGCCTCGCCACGGACAGCATCGTCTGCTCCAACCGCGCGGGCGCCCACGACGGCGTCGCCCACCTCATCGCCCACGGACACCGGCGCATCGGCTTCATCGGCGACCTGCCCCTGAAGCTGTACACGCGCCGCGAGCGCCTGGCGGGCTATCGCTCAGCGCTGCAGGAGGCCGACATCCCCTACGACCGCTCGCTGGTCGCCAACGCCCACGACCAGCAAGGAGCCGAGGCCGCGACCTCCCAGCTCCTCGCCCTGGCCGATCCCCCGACGGCCCTGTTCGCCGGCAACAACATCATGGCGCTGGGGACAGTCGCCGAACTGGCCCGCAGCAAGCGCAAGGACGTCGCCGTCGTCGCCTTCGACGACGTATCGCTCGCCGAAGCGCTCGACCCCGCCCTGACCGCTGTCGCCCAGAACGCGGAGGAACTCGGCAGGGCAGCCGCGACCACCGCCCTGACCCGACTCGACGGCGACCGCACCCGTACCCGCACCATCACCGTGCCCACGCGGCTGATCGTCCGCGGCTCGGGCGAGCAGCCCGCGCCCAAGCCGTAGGCAGCCTGGCCCTGCCGGAATCGGAGGCGGCACTCGAAGAGCGGAGGGGGCCGTCCAGGACGCCGCGTACACACTGCTCGGCATCCCTTTCGTCGGCACCGACCACGTCTTCCGACTCAACGGAACACGCGTGGAGGCATTCTCCGGAGTCCGGACGCGGAGTGGCGGTCCTGGGGACGTGTGTCAATCTGTGCCGGGCTGGACGAGCTTGAAGACGAGGCGGGCGGCGGCCCGTTGGGCGGCTTGGCGCAGGCGCATGGGGGCCGGGCGGCCCGGAGTCGGTGCGGCAGTGCCTGTCGGGCGGGGGAAGAGGGTTTCGGCGTTGGTGCGGTTGACGGCCTGGAGGACACCGAGGTCGACACCGCTGTCGAGGCCGTTGGCGAAGTACTGGCTCGCGATGGCGGGGGCGAACGGCCAGTCGCTACCGAAGAGAACATGTCCGGGGCGGGCAAAGGCGAGCAGCGTGGGCAGGGCGGCGGAGCTGGAGGACAGCGCGGTGTCGTAGTAGAGGCCGCGGAAGTCGTCCAGCACGTCCAGGGGGCTGCGTCCGGTGCCGCCGGCGATGGCGACGGCCATGCGGTGGGAGGCGTAGGGCACGAAGCCGCCGGCGTGGCTGAGGATGAACCGGATGTTCGGGTACGTGCGTACGACGCTGTTGCGGACCAGGAGGTATGCGGCCCGGGTGGTGTCGAGGAGGAAGTCGGCGGCGAACGGCGGGATCCCGTCGACAGCGGGTGCCGGGAGGTCGGCGGGGTGGACGAACACGACAGCGCCCCGGTCGTTCAGGGTCTGCCACAGTTCGTCCTGGCCGCCCGCGCCGAGGTAGACGCCCTGGTTGTTGGCGAGCAGGGTGATCCCGTCGGCCCCCAGCTCGTCCAGGACCCGCTTGGCCTCGACGGCGGAGGCAGCGGCATCGGGCATGGGCAGCGTGGCGAAGTACCCGAAACGGCCCGCGTGTTCGGCGGCGAGGGACGCGGAGAAATCGTTGAGCTGCCGGGCCAGGTCGGCGGCCTCGCCCGGATCGGTGAGGAAGCCGGTGCCCGGGGTGGAGACGGACACGATCGCCGTGGCGGTGCCCAGCAGGTCCATCAGCTCCAGCGCGGCCTGCGGACTCCAGTCGGGCAGGGCACGGCCGCCGGCGTCGGCGATGCCCGCCTTGGCGAGGAGCTCACGGTAGAAGGCGGGAACGATGTGCTGGTGGACATCGACCCGGCCCGCTGCGCCGGTCATGAGGCGGCCTCGGGGGCCTCCTGGGCGGTGAGCAGGTCGAGCGCCACGTCGGTGAGCATGTCTTCCTGGCCGCCGACCATGCCGCGCCGTCCGACCTCGACGAGCAGGGCACGCGCGTCGATCCCGTAGCGGGCAGAGGCGGTCTCGGCATGGCGCAGGAAGCTGGAGTACACGCCGGCGTAGCCGAGGGTGAGGGTTTCGCGGTCGACCTGAACGGGGCGGTCCTGCAGCGGTCGTACGAGGTCGTCGGCTGCGTCCTGCAGGGCGAACAGGTCGCAGTCGTGGGCGTGTCCGAGCTTGTCGGCGGCGGCAATGAATACCTCGAGCGGGGCGTTGCCGGCTCCGGCGCCCATGCCCGCGAGGCTGGCGTCGACGCGGTGGGCGCCGTGTTCGACGGCGGTGAGGGAGTTGGCCACGCCGAGGGAGAGGTTGTGGTGGGCGTGGATACCGATCTCGGTGGCCGCGTCGAGGGTCTGGCGCAGGGCGTCGACGCGTTCGGCGACACCGTGCATGGTCAGGGCGCCGCCGGAGTCGACGACGTAGACGCAGGTGGCGCCATAGCTCTCCATCAGCTTCGCCTGACGGGCGAGGTGTGCCGGGTCGGTCATGTGGCTCATCATCAGGAAACCGACGGTGTCCATGCCCAACTCCCGCGCGGCCGCGATGTACTGGGCGGAGATGTCGGCCTCCGTGCAGTGCGTGGCCACGCGGACGACGGAGGCTCCTGCGCGTTGGGCGTCGCGCAGGTCGTGGACACTGCCGATACCGGGCAGGAGAAGCGTGGCGACCTGCGCACGGGTGACGGCGTCGGCAACGGCCTCGATCCACTCCAGGTCGGTGTGGGCGCCGAAGCCGTACACGCAGGAGGAGCCTGCCAGGCCGTCGCCGTGCGCGACCTCGATGGAGTCCACGCCGGCCGCGTCCAGGGCGGCGGCTATGGTGACCGCCTGGTCGACCGTGTACTGGTGGCGGATGGCGTGCATACCATCCCGCAGGGTGACGTCGCTGATGTAGAGGCGGCTCATCGGGCGGCTCCCGCGGGGGTCTGCGCGTGCTGGGCGATACGCTCTGCGGCGGCGACGGCCGCGGAGGTCATGATGTCGAGGTTTCCGGCGTATGCGGGCAGGTAGTCGGCGGCGCCGATGACTTCCAGCATCACCGTCACCTTGGTGCCAATGAACCTGCCCGTCTGCGGGATGTGCAGGGGGTTTTCCGGGCCGTACATGTCGAACTGAACCTTCTGCTTGAGCCGGTAGCCGGGTACGTAGGCGTACACCTTCTCGGCCATGGCCAGGATGCTGTTCTCGATGGCGGCGTGGTCGCAGTCGCCCTCGATGAGGCAGTACACGGTGTTGCGCATCAGCAGCGGCGGCTCGGCCGGGTTGAGGACCATCACGGCCTTGCTGCGCTGCGCGCCGGCGACCTCGCGCAGCGCGCGGGAGGTGGTCTCGGTGAACTCGTCGATGTTGGCGCGGGTGCCCGGTCCGGCCGACCTGGCGGCGATGGAGGAGACGATCTCGGCGTAGGCGACGGGGGCGGCCTGCGCGACCGCGGCGGCGATCGGGACGGTGGCCTGGCCGCCGCAGGTGACCATGTTGAGGTTCGGGGCGTCGAGGTGGGCGTCGAGGTTGACCACGGGCACGCAGTACGGCCCTACGGCGGCCGGCGTGAGGTCGAGGACGCGGACGCCGGTGGGCTCCAGCCTGGCCCAGTTCGCCTGGTGGGCGGTGGCGGAGGTGGCGTCGAAGACCAGCTTGATGTCGGCGAACTCGGGCAGCGCCAGGAGCCCGTCCACGCCGTCGGCGGTGGTGGCGATGCCCAGACGGCGGGCGCGGGCAAGGCCGTCGGAGGTGGGGTCGATGCCGACCATCGCTCCCATCGTCAGCGCGCCGGAGCCACGCATGATCTTGATCATCAGGTCGGTGCCGATGTTGCCGGAGCCGATGACGGCGACCGGCCACGGGGCGGGGGCAGCAGGCATGAAGGAGTCCTCGTGTGAGTGTGGGAAGGGCGGGGGTGCCTCAGACGAAGGTCACGGACACCGGGCCGAGGGCACTGAAGCGTGCCTCGATCTTCTGGCCGGCGCTGACGAAGGGCGCGGTGGTCATTGCCCCGGGCAGCACCACGTGTCCGGGCTCCAGGGCGACGCCGAAGCCGGCGAGGGTGTTGGCCAACCAGGCGACCGCGGCCGCCGGATGGCCCAGCACTTCCTTCCCGCTGCCCGAGGCGACGCGCTCGCCGTCGACGACCAGGTCCACGAGGACGGCAGCGAGATCGGGTACCTCGGCAAAGGGTGTCCAGGGGCCGCAGACCAGGCCGGCGGAGCTGGCGTTGTCGGCGACCGTGTCGACCAGGGTGATCTCCCAGTCGCGGATCCGGCTGTCGACGATCTCCAGCGCGGGCGCGACCGCGTCGGTGGCGCCCAGGACGTCCTCGACGGTGATGCCCGGTCCGCGCAGGGGCTCGGCGAGGCGGAAGCAGATCTCCGGTTCGATGCGCGGCCGGCAGTAGCGCGCCGCGAGCACGCTGCTGCCGTCGCGGTGGACCATGTCGTCCAGCAGGTGACCGAAGTCCGGCTCGTCCACGCCGAGGAGCTGCTGCATAGCGGTCGCGGTCAGCCCGACCTTGTGGCCGACGACGCTCGCTCCGTCGGCCAGGCGCCGGGCAATGTTGCCCTGCTGGACGGCGTAGGCGTCCGCCAGCTCCAGACCGGGCAACAGGTCCGACAGCGGATCGATCGGCGCCACGTGATGCTCGGCCTCACGCAGCAGCCGACGGGCTGTCTCACGCTGTGGTGCGGTCAGGGTCATCCCTTGCTCCTCGATGCCATGCGGCCGGCCGCGTCACAGACCAGCTGTGCATGCAGCTCGAACATCGCCACCAGGTCGACGGCGTCGCCGTGGATCTCCCGGTGCACGAACAGACCGTCGGCGCCGGCGACGGCGTAGGTGGTGAGCGTGCGTACGGCGTCCTCGTCCAGATCCGGGAACAGGGTCCCGGTCACCTCGGTGATCTTCTGGGTGGCGATGTCACGGACCTGGAGGAACACCGTCCGGCCCCGGGGCTCGGTGGGCCGCCGCTCCAGAGCGAGCATCAGACCGAGGCGCAGGAAGTCCGGCGCGTCGACCAGGGACTTGGCCACGTTCGCCGCCATGACGGTGACCCGCTCCAGCGGCGTGCCCGTCTCTTCGCCGGGCAGCTCGACGGCTGCCAGCCAGGTCTCGAAACTGCGCTCGATGACGGCGGCGATCAGGTCGTCCTTGTCCTTGAAGTGCCAGTAGATCGAGCTCGCCGGCAGCCCGCACTTGGCACTGACCGCCGCGATGGACGTGCCCTCGTAACCGCGCTCGCCCGCGATCTCCACCGTGGCGTCGAGGATGCGCTGCCGCGACTCCACCCCGTTCGCTCGCTTCTTGCGCGTCGTCTGCGGCCTGCTCATCGGATGTGCCCTTCCTGTCGTGCCGGCACTTGACCCCGTTCCGCGCCCACCTTACCGTAGCGGTCATTCCAACTGGAGTAAACACTACAGCAACGTGATCGCAACACACCGCGACAGGGACGACAGCGAGGCGCCTGGTGAGCGAGTTCAGAGCCGGAGACATGACCTACGACGTGGCGGTGATCGGCTACGGCCCCACCGGCGTCACCGCCGCGAACCTGCTGGGGGCGATGGGCCTACGGGTCGTCGTCGTCGAACGCGACGCCGAGATCTACACCCGCGCCCGCGCGATCTCCACCGACGAGGAGGTCCTACGGATCTGGCAGCGCACCGGTCTCGCCGACCGGCTGAAGCAGGACATGCTGGCCGAGCGGCCCCTCGATTTCGTCGACGCGCGCGGCCGACCGTTCCTCAGCGCGCACCCCACCCCGCGCGGACACGGGCATCCGCCGCAGATGTTCATCTACCAGCCGGCGCTGGAGCAGGTCCTGCGCGACGGCGCCGACCGGTACCCCGACGTGGAGATCCTGCTACGGCACGAGTGCCTACGGATCCAACAGAGCCAGGACAGCGTCGAGTTGACGGTCCTGTCCGCCGCCGACGATTCCGTACGACGCCTGCACGCCTCCTACGTCATCGCCGCCGACGGCGGCTCCAGCCTCACCCGGGCGCAGCTCAACATCGGCTACGAGGGCAAGACGTACGAGGACCGCTGGGTCGTCATCGACACCGAGATGCTGAAGCCGTGGCCGGACCACGACCGGCTGCGCTTCCGCTGCGACCCCGCCCGGCCCGCGGTGGACTGCCCGACCCCGCTTGGCCATCACCGCTGGGAGTTCCCGATCCTGCCCGGCGACGACGAGGAGTACCTGACCACCGACGAAGCGATCTACGCCATGGTGGCCCGGTACGGGATCAGCCGGGACAGCATCAAGATCCTGCGGGCCACGATCTACAGCCACCACGTCCGCTTCGCCGCCCGCTTCCGGGTGGGCCGGGTCTTCCTCGCCGGCGACGCCGCGCACGCGATGCCGCCGTGGATCGGCCAGGGCATGGCCGCCGGTGTGCGGGACGCGGCCAACCTGTGCTGGAAGCTGGCCGCCGTGCTGCGCGGCGAACTGCCCGAGACGGTGCTGGACAGCTACGAGGCCGAACGCAAGCCGCACGTCAAGGAGATCACCAAGCGGGCGGTGTTCGTCGGGCGGATCATCACCGAACGGCGCCTCCCGGTAACCCGCATCCGGAACACCGCACTGCGCGGCCTCAACCGCATACCGGGCTTCAGCAACTGGCTCCAGGACTCCCACTGGATACCCGTCGCCCACTACGCCGCCGGCTTCCAAGGCCGACCCCGCACCAAGGCATCCGGCCACCAGATCCCGCAGCCCTGGGTGACCGGCCCCGACGGTGAACGCGTACGCCTTGACGACGTACTCGGCGGCCGCTGGCTGCTCCTGTACGGCGGGCACCCCGCACCCCAGCCCGCGTGGGACCGCCTCGGTGTTCCCTCGCTCACCGTCACGCCCGCCGGCTCCGAGCCGGCCGAGGGCACGGTCGTCGACAGCGAAGGCGTCCTGCTGCCCTGGATGGCCGAGCACCGCGTGGCCACCCTCGCACTGCGCCCGGACGCCTACGTCTACGCAGCCGCACCCACCGGCGCTCCACTCCCGCCGCCTCCCGCCGGTTTCGCCCCGGCGTCGCGCGCGACCGCCTCGATCGCCCAGTAAGGATTGCTATGACCACGCACATCGAACCGCCGTCGATGCAGGAGTCCCTGCTCGACGCCGCCGGTAAGAAGATCTTCGTCGCGGAGACCGGAGACGGCCCGCCCGTACTGCTGCTGCACGGTGGCGGACCCGGCGCCTCCGGAATCTCCAACTACCACCGCAACATCGCCGAGTTGGCCAAGGAGTACCGGGTCATCGTCCCCGACCTGCCCGGCTACGGCCGCAGCACCAAGGGCATCGACCTCACCGACCCCTTCGGAAGCCTCGCCGACGCCATCCGCGGCCTGCTCGACGCACTCGGCCTGGACAAGGCCCACATGGTCGGCAACTCCTACGGCGGTGCCTGCGCTCTGCGCCTCGCCCTGGAAACCCCCGACCGCGTCGACCGCATGGTCCTGATGGGCCCCGGTGGCATCGGCACCACCCGCGCCCTGCCCACCCCGGGCCTCAACAGTCTGCTCAACTACTACTCCGGGGACGGCCCTTCCCGGCTGAAGCTGGAGAAGATCATCCGCGACTACCTGGTCTTCAACGCCGCCGACGTGCCGGACAGCGTCATCGACGCGCGCTATCGCGACAGCATCGACCCGGAGGTCGTCGCGGCTCCGCCGCTGAGGCGCCCGAAGTCGCTGCGCGCATTGTGGAAGATGGACTTCACCCGCGACGCCCGGCTGTCCCGGCTGCCCGTGCCGACTCTGGTGCTGTGGGGCGCCGCCGACAAGGTGAACCGGCCCAGGGGCGGCCGGATGCTGGCCGAGCGGATGCCCAACTGTGATCTGTACGAGGTCGCCAACACCGGCCACTGGGTCCAGTTCGAACGCGCCGAGCTGTTCAACCGGCTGTGCGCGGACTTCCTGGCAGGCCGCCGATGAATCCCAACACCTCGGTCTTCGGTGCCGTCCACCTCGGCTACCTGGTCATCGAGACCAACCGCTTCGCCGACTGGCGCCGCTTCGGCACCGACGCCATCGGCATGCACCGCGACGACCTCGACGCCGGCCTGATGCGGTTCCGCCTCGACGACCAGGAGTGCCGCTTCCTGCTCCGGCGCGGCCCGGCCGAGGACGTCGTCGTCACCGGCTGGCACCTCGACGACCACTCGACCTTCGAGCAGATCGAGGCCCGCGTACGCACCCACGGCGTACCCGTCGTCGAAGGCACTGCGGAGGAGGCTGCTCTGCGAGGGGTCGAGCGCCTGCTGCGCTTCCCCGGCCCCAAAGGCATTACCCAGGAGATCTACACCACTCCGGTGAAGTCCGCCGAGCCGCTGCGGATGCTCGCCTCCGGGTTCGTCACCGGCGACTCGGGCATGGGCCACATCGCGATCACGTCCACCAAGCCGGCTCAGTTGCGGGGCTACTTCAACACCGTCTTCGACGCCCGGCTGACCGACTACATCGACGAGACCATCAGCGGCGTCAAACTCAAGATCCGCTTCCTGCGGGTCAACGAACGCCACCACTCCATCGCCATCGCCGCCGTCCGCGGCCTGCCGATCGACCCGGTCCGCACCCGCGTCCAGCACCTCAACATCCAGGCCGCCACCCTCGACGACGTGGCCCGCAGCTACCAGCGGGTGCACGAACTCGGCTTCGACATGGCCCTGTCCGTCGGCCAGCACACCAACGACAAGGAACTCTCCTACTACGCCCGCACTCCCTCGGGCTTCGAGTGGGAGGTCGGCTGGAACCCCGTCGTCATCGACGAGACCACCTGGCAGCCCAACACCCACCAGGGCATCAGCGTCTGGGGCCACACCCGCGTCGGCCAGACGATCGTCGACAAGCTCGACCAGTTCCGGCTCAGTGCCCGTTCCCTGTCCCGCCCTGAGGTCACCGTTCCCGCCCTCAGCGGCGCAGGTATCCCCGACGACTGACCGCCGGGTGCGTGGCTTCACCGAGCCGCGGTCGTCGACCGGCCGTCGTGGACGACTCGGCCACGATGCGCCCGAACGTCATAGCATCCATGAGGTAGAGGAGAGCCGCCGATGCCCACCCCTCCGACCAGCCCGCTCCTGCGTCCCCTACGGATCGGCACGCTCACCGTGCCGGGGCGGCTCTACAAGTCAGCGACCGGCGAGACCCGTGCCACCGACGACGGGTACGTGACGGACGAACTGCTTGAGTTCTACGAACCCATGTGCGGGCCGGGATCCCGCTCATCGTGACCGGCAACCTCTATGTCTCACTGCAGTCCGGCCGACCCGGGCAAGGCACCGGTATCCGCGTCAGCGGTGCGCGAGCCTCTGTACCGGATGCGCCTGCTGCGCGAGATGTTCCGCGCGATACGCACCCGCGTCGGCGACGACTTCCCCGTCCTGATCTCGAGGGCGCACTACGAGTCGTGGCCGGGAATGATCCTGGGACACTACAAAGGGTTTATCCGCGGACAGATCACCGAGGGCTCACGGATGTCGCTGACGCGGCGGCGACGCCTGGCGATGCTCGCCGCGGCCCCCGTCATCGAACGCGCCGCGGAACGTCTCGCCCCTGGCGGCGAGGGCTTCAACCTTCCCCAGGCCGAGCAGTTCACCGCGCGGCTGGACATCCCGGTGATCTGCGTCGCTGGGTTCCACACGAGGGAAGGGGTGGAGTCGGCGATCGACTGCTACGTCGAGCCGATCCGCATCCAGAAGAACCACATGCTGCGATGGACGGAGCAAGCGTGAACCACATGCCGAGCGACCACGAACCCCTTGGCACCCGCCCGGGCAGCACGACCACCGGGAGTACGACCGGACCTGCACCCACCACCTCAGGGATCTTCCCGGTGTGGCTCCGCGAGGACCTACCTAGAGCCGCCGCCCTTCAGTACTGGAAAGGACCGCACGCGCAGATTGTCGCGCGGCTGCCCAGCATCGCCGAATACCTCCAGCATCACTTCTCCCCCACCGATCACGGCTACTGGCCCGCGTCTCCTACGGTGGGCACCGTCGTACCCCCGAGCTGGCGCTGCGACGGCATCGCCGAGGTCAGGATGGCGAGCATGGCCGCCGCACTCACCGTCCCGGTCCACATGCGGAAGGTGTACCTCGACGAGCAGAACGTCTTCGACCGGGTTCTCGGAAACCTGACCGGCCCACGAGGAGGCCGCTGGTGGACCAACGGCCACGACGCCGACGTCGGCCACCGCACCGTCCTTCTGCTGCGCCGACGTCGCGGAGTGAGCCGCCGCGCGTTCCGCAGGTACATCCACGACCGCATCGGCCCCGCGCTCCATGAGGCCGGCGCGCACGACCTGCGCACGTACACCTTCCTGCCGTGGACCTCGCTTCCGCACCCGACGCCCGGCATCTCGCACGACAATCCGACCTTCCGCCGGTACCACGGATGTGTCGTCCTCGGAGCCGACAGCCGCGCCGCCATGGCCGAGATCCTGACGTCCAAGCAAGTTGCCGACCTCGTCGCTGATCAGCACACGGTCATGACAGCCGTGCACGCATTCACCGTTGAGCACACCGAGCCGGTCATCAGGACGGACCCCCTGGTCCGGCACTGACACAGGCCACCGGTGGGAGAGAAACCGGAGCCGGCACCCGTTCCTCCTCCCCCGACAGCCAGTTCGACGACCCTCAGGTCACCGTCCCTCCACCGTCCACGACGGCCACACTGCTCCTCGGGAACTTGAATGGACGGGACTCCCGTGTCACACCCACCCCGGCAACTGCCATCTCTGGGGAGAATTTGGGGAGTCTCGACGGTCCTGGGGAGCGCGTGGGGAGAACCGACCGCGTAACGGCACCCGCTACGGCCTCACCTCAACAGTGTGGACACGGGACATCGGACGCGCGATACGGCTCGATCGGCACCCCCTTCGGCGGGTACAAGAACAGCGGGTTCGGCCGCTCCATGGGCCCGGACTACCTGGAGGACTGGACCCAGGTGAAGGCGGTCATCATCGACGCCGGGTGACGCCATGACACCTTCATGCCGCGCAGGCCCGGACGAACGCGTCGGCCAGTTCGGCGGGGCGGGTGAACAGGGCCTCGTGGCTGCCCGGGGTCTCGATGACCAGCGGGTTCTTGAGCCGTGGCAGGAAGCGGTCGGCCCAGGCCCACTCGCCGGGAAGGGCGAGGTCTTCGGTGGCCAGGATGTAGGCGGTGGGGATGTCGAGTGCGGCGAACGCCGTCGTGTCCGGCTTCTCGGTGAAGGTGCCCAGGGGCTGCGGGACGAGCAGGGAGTGGATCAGGCGCTGGGTCTCCTCACTGGCGTCCTGCATGAACGCCTGCTGGAAGACCTCATAGGGGAACGTCACCGTGTCGTTGCCGGAGGCGGCCGCCACGGCGTGGAACATCTCGCCGTAGTGCGGCGGGCACGCGTCGATCAGGGACTCGCCGTCGTTCGGGACGAACGCGTTCCAGAAGACCAGGCGCCGTATCCGGGATGCGAGCTTCGGCGCCGCGCCGGTCAGGACGTATCCGCCCCAGCTGTGGCCGAGCAGGGTGATGTCGGTGAGCCCGGCTCGTTCGACGTAGTCCACAAGGCTGTTCACGCAGTCGGTGAGGGTCACGCCGCGCGGGTCGTCGTCGGCGCCCAGCCCGGCCAGGGTGGGGGTGTGCACCTGGTGCCCGGCGGCTCTCAGCTCGTTCGCGACCGGGCGCCAGGCCCAACCGCCGTGACAGGCTCCGGTCACCAGGACAAAGGTCTCGCTCATGTCGGTCTCCTTTGATCGAATGATGAAAACTGGGTTCACAACCAGCGTGGAATGTCGGGGAGTTCACCCGTGACGCGCAGCTCTTGGGTACCGCCTCGGCCGGTGAGCCAGGAGGTGAGGGCGTACGGCGGTCCGGTGACCGTGACGCCCGGGGCGGGCGTGCCGAGTACGACGGTGCCGTGGCCCTCCGCCGCCAACTCGGCGCCGATGCCCGTCTCGACGCGTGCCGACATCCACCCGGCCACATCGCGGACGAGGGCCCAGGCGAAGTCGGACGGCAACGCGTCCGTGCCGACGCCCACGCGCAGGTCGACCAGGTGGATCCATACTTCGCGGGCCCGCAGCCACGGCACCTCCGACGCCGGGATCTCACGGCCCTGGCCGCTGACGACGGTGGCCGCCCAGGCATCGGCCGAGAGTGCGTCGGCGGCCTTCCGGAAGCGGGCGGCGGACTCCCGTACGTCCGCCTGCTGTTCGGCGAGAGGACGTCCGGCACCCGCCTCGATGTCTGTGACGCGCTGGTCCGGCGAGGTGTACATGGGGGTCCGGATCCCCGTCCGGGCCCAGGTCAGCAGGTTGACCAGGGCGTCGGCGTTGCGGGCGAGGTGGGTGAGCAGATGGCCGCGGGTCCAGCCGGGCAGCGCGGACGGTTCGGTGACCTCGTCCCGCGCCAACGCGTCGACCGCCTGCCGCAGCCGGCGCTGTCCGTCCTCGACCCACCCGAGAACCCGTTCCGGCTCCCTCACGGCTTGTCCTCGACGACCGTGTTCACGCACTCCCCGACACCCTCGACCACGGTCCGTACGACCTGACCGGGCTTCAGGAACACCTTCGGGTCGCGGGCCGCGCCGACCCCACCCGGGGTACCGGTGAGGACGAGATCGCCCGGCTCCAGCGTCGTGAACGTGCTGAGGTACGCGGCGATGTCCGCCGGCGTGAACAGCAGGTCCGACGTGCGCGAGCGCTGCATGACCTCGCCGTCCACCTCAAGGCGGATCTCCAGGTCGGCCGCGTCGTCGATCTCGTCGCCGGTCACCAGCCAGGGACCGGCCGGCGTGCTGGCCTCCCACGCCTTGCCCTGCAGCCACTGCGGGGTGCGCCACTGCCAGTCCCGCATGGAGATGTCGTTGACGACGGTGTAGCCGGCGATCGCGGCCGCCGCCTCCTCCTTGGTGGCCCGGCGGCGCAGCCGCGAGCCGATGACGAAGCCGAGTTCGGCCTCCCAGTCCAGCTCCTCCGTCTCGCCCGGGTGGACGATGTCGTCGCGGGCGCCGAGCAGGACGTTGGCGAACTTGCCGAAGAGAGCGGGGTAGGACGGCATCTCGCGGCCCATCTCCGCGATGTGGGCGCGGTAGTTGTGGCCCACGCAGAAGATCTTGGCGGGGGTCGTGACGACCGGGGCGAAGTCGAGAGCCGCCGCGTCGTGCGCCGGGCCCTCGGCGGCAGCCGCGTACATGCGCCAGTCGGGGCGGCGCAGCAGGGCGGCGACGTCGGGGGCGCCGGTCTCCACGGCGCGGTCGCCGTCGAGGCGGACGGCGACCGTGCCTCCCCCAGCCTTCGGCCGGGGGGACCCCCAACTCACTTCGTTCGCGGTGCGGATGGTGGCGAGCTTCATGCGGACGTGCTCCCGGTCGTTTCGGTGCGGGCGAGGTTCAGCGCCTCGTAGAGGGGCGCGTCGTTGAAGGTGAACAGGTCGAGCTGGGTGTGCGCGGCGATGGTCAGCGCGCACCAGGAGGGGACGGCGATCAGGTCGCCCTCGCTCACCTCGATCACCTGGTCGTCGAGGGTGACGGTGCCGCTGCCGCGGAAGACCTGCCAGACCGAGGAGCCCACGGTGCGGCGGGTGGCGGTGGCCGTGTGCGGGCGCAGGCGATGCATCTCGGTGCGCAGGCTGGCCAGGGCGTCGCGGCCGGTGGCGGGGTTGGTGAAGCGGATGCCCGCGTGGCCGGGCTCGATGACGCCGGGGTGTCCCTCGTCCTCCAGTTCCAGCTGGGCGGTGAGCGCGTCGTCGGTGTCGGCCCAGCGGTAGGCCATGAGTGGGGAGTCGGGGCTGTCCGGCGCCCCGATCGGGCGCAGTCCCGGGTGGCCCCACAGGCGTTCGTTGCGCGACCGGGACGGGGTCGACCGGTCCGACACCCCGTCCTCGCCGAACTCGAAGAACCCGGCGTCCAGTCGGTGCACGAGCGGAATGTCGAGGCCGTCCAGCCAGACCATCGGCGCGTCGCCGACGTGGTGGTGGCCGTGCCAGTGCATCGACGGGGTGAGGAGCAAGTCCCCGGGGCGCATCTCGACCGCGTCGCCGTTGACGACCGTCCACACGCCCTCGCCCTCCAGGATGAACCGGAAGGCACCCTGTGAGTGCCGGTGCGCGGGGGCGACCTCGCGCGGGCCCAGGTACTGAATCGCCGCCCACAGATTGGGAGTTGCGTACGGCCGTCCGGGCAGACCGGGGTTGGCGAGCGCGATCGCACGGCGCTCCCCGCCGCGCCCGACCGGCACCAGGTCTCCGGACCGGCGGGCGAGCGGCAGGAGCGTGTCCCACTGCCAGACGTGCGGTACGGCCTCGGGCTGCGGGGTGAGCGGCATGAGGTTGCCGATCTCGGTCCACAGGGGGATGAGCCCGGCAGCCGCGAACCCGTCGTAGAGCTTGCGGAGTTCGGGGTCCGTCTCCTCGGGAGCTATGACGGTGTCACTGGTCATCGGGGGTTCCTTCGGCGTCGAGGCGGCGCACGATGTCGGCGCGCAGGGCCTTCTTGTCGATCTTTCCGACCTTGGTGGCGGCGAGTTCGGGGACCGTCACCAGCCGGTCCGGGAACTTGAAGCGGGCGATGCCCGCGCGGTCCATCACGTGGTGGACGTCGTCGATGGTTACCGTGTGCCCCGGTTCCGGTACGACGTAGAGGCAGACCCGCTCGCCGAGTTGGGCGTCGGGCATGGCCACGGCCGCGGCGCGGGCGACGCCCGCGACCTGGTAGGCGAAGTTCTCGATCTCCTCGGCGGAGATGTTCTCCCCGCCCCGGATGATCATGTCCTTGTCGCGGCCCTCGACGACGAGGTTGCCGTCGGGCAGCAGCCGCACGATGTCGCCGGTGCGGTACCAGCCGTCGTCGGTGAAGGCGCGGGCGTTCTGTTCCTCGGCGCGGTAGTAGCCGCGCGGGGTGTAGGGGCCGCGGGTGAGCAGTACGCCGGGTGTCCCGTCGGGGACCGGGTTGCCCAGTTCGTCGACGACAAGGAGCTCGTCGTCCTCGCACATGGGGCGCCCCTGCGTCGTACAGATGACGTCTTCGGAGTCGTCCAGGCGGGTGTAGTTGAGCAGACCCTCGGCCATTCCGAACACCTGCTGGAGCGTGCAACCCAGCTCGGGGCGGACTCGGCGGGCGACGTGGTCGGCGAGCCGGGAGCCGCCGACCTGGAGGACGCGCAACGAGCTCAGGTCGGCACCCGGGTGTTCCCGGTGGTGGTCCAGCCAGCGCTGGGCGACGGCCGGGACCAGGGCCGAGGCGGTGACGCCCTCGCGCTCGACGATCGGGAACGCCTTCTCCGGGTTGGGCGAGCCGAGGACCACCCGGCCGCCGTTCAGCAGCACGCCCAGCAGGCCCGGGCAGGCGAGCGGGAAGTTGTGGCCGAGCGGGAGAGCGGCGAAGTAGACCGTGTCCGGGCCGAATTCACAGACCTCGGCGCTGCGGCGGGCGTTGTAGACGTAGTCGTCGTGCGTGCGGGCGATGAGCTTGGGCAGCCCGGTGGTGCCGCCGGAGAGCAGGAAGACGGCGATCGAGCGGCTGTCGGGCCGGTACGCGTCCGCTGCGGCCCGGTCCGCCGGCGTGCCGGGTGCGGCGCACAACTCCCCCAGGTCCACGGCGTCGTCGCCGACCTTGTCGCCAAGGACCAGGACATGCTGGAGAGTCGGCGATTCCGCGGCGATCTCGAACGCCATGGTCTGGTGATCGTGATCCTTGAGGAAATCCGGCACCGCGATGCCCACGGCCTCGCTGTGCTCGACCAGGTACCCGACCTCGTGCCTGCGGTGCCCGGGCAGTGCCATCACCGGGATGACGCCGAGGCGCAGACAGCCGTAGGTCAGGATCACGAACTCGGCGGTGTTGGGCAGCTGCACCACGAGCCGGTCGTCCGGGCGGAGCCCGAGCGCGGCCAGGCGCAGGGCCACGGCGTCCGCCCGCTCGGCGAGTTGACGGTACGTCAGCCGCCGGTCGCCGTCGACGAGCGCGACCGCGTGGGGAGTGGCGTCGGCGGCGGCGTGGAGCCGGTCGCCGATGGCGTGGCCCTCCCAGTAGCCCTTCGCGGTGTAGCGCTCGGCGTACTCCGCGGGCCAGGGGACAGCGCCGTTGCTGCTCGGCCTTGGCATGGTCGTTCTCCTCAGGTGCGGTCGGCCGTGTGCACGATCACGGCGTCCAGGGCGATCAGCCCGTCGGCGGTGAGCCGCAGGGGGTTGATCTCGATCTCGGCGGTGTCCGGACTCGCGGCCAGGGCGGCGGCGAGTGCCGAGACCACCCGCCCGAACTCGGCCCGGTCGAGGACCGGTCCGCCGCGCCAGCCGTCGAGCAGGGCACGGGCGGCCAGGTCGTCGGGCATTCCGGCGGCCTCGGCCGCGGACAACGGGGCGAGCCGGATCGCCACGTCCGCGAGGGCCTCTGCGGCCGTGCCGCCCAGTCCGGCGAGGACGACCGGCCCGAACACGGGGTCCCGTCGCGCGCCGAGCACGAGGTCGACACCGGCCGGGGCCATGGCCTCGACCAGGTAGCGGCGGCCTGGGCCGATGGCGTCCAGCGCCGCGTCGAGTTCGTCGGGGGTGCGCACGCCCAGGTGGACTCCGCCGATCTCCGTCTTGTGGAGGATCGCGGCGTCGAGCACCTTGACGGCGACCGGCCCGCCCAGCAGGCGCAGGGCGTAGTGGGCGTCGCCGCGGGTGTCACAGGCGACGCGGACCGGGGTACGGATGCCGAGCGAGCTGAGGAACGTCTTCGCGGCGTCCTCGTCCAACGGGCCGGCGGGCACGGAGGAGGCCGTCTCCTGCGGGGACTCTTCGGAAGGCACCGCCCGCTGTCGCGCATGCGTCACCACCGCCCGTACGGCGTTGGCCGCCGAAGCCGGTCCGGTCAGCGCCGGGATCCCCGCCTTGTGGAGCCGCGCCCGCTGCTCGGCGACGTCCTCGGGCAGGCCTCCGACGACCACCACGGCCGGGGAGTCCGCCCCGAGGCCGGCGTCCTGCGCGGCCGAGGCGAGATCGACGCTGTCGGGCTCGGTGAGGGCGTAGACGGCGAGCAGGTCCACCTCGGGATCCGCGGCCGTCGTGTCCAGCACCCGGGCGAAGGTCTCGGCGGGGCGGCCGGTGTCGACCGGGTTGCGCTGGTAGGTGAGCGGGGGCAGCAGTCCGGCGAGGGTCTGCTGGGTGCCGTCCGCGAGCTCCGGCATCCGGATGTTGTCGGTGCCGGCCCGGTCCGCGAGCAGCAGCCCCGGTCCGGCCTGGGCGGTCACGATGGCGAGCCCCGGGTCCGAGGCGGGGCGCAGCTGGATGCGGGAGAGCGCGGTGAGCGCGTCCACCATCTCCCGTTCGTCGTCCACGACCACCGCCCCGGCCTGCCGCAGCGCGGCACGCGTCGTACGCCAGGAGGTGGCGAGCGCCCCGGTGTGCGACCGGGCGAAGTCACCGACGTCGCTGCGGCCGACGACCAGCGCCACGACCGGTTTGACGGCGGCGACCAGGCGTACCACCTCGACCAGCCGTGGCCCGTCCGGCACCGTCTCCACATGCAGTGCGACGGCTGTCGTACGACCGTCCCCGGCGAGGTGTTCCAGGACGTCCGCGGCGGTGACGTCGAGGCCCGCGCCGATGCCGACGCCGAGGCTGATGCCGTTCCCGGCGGCGACCAGGTCGAAGGAGAGGGCGTGGTTGACGCCGCCGCTGGCAGCGACCACCGCGATGTCACCGGCGGGCAGTTGGCCGGCCGCGGGCACGAAGCTGGCCGTAAGTCCGAGATGGGGAGCGAAGAAGCCGGAGGTGTTGGGGCCGAGCAGCCGGATCCCCGTCTCCTGGGCGACGCGGCGCAGTGCGTCCGCGTGCTCCTCTCCTTCCGGGCCTGCCTCGCCGAAACCGCCGGCGCAGACCAGCGCGGCACGGCAGCCGGCGGCGGCCGCTTCGGCGAGCGCGTCGGCGCAGCCGGCCGCGGGCACGCACAGGACGGCCAGGTCGAGTCGTCCGGCGGTGTGCGCGGCGGCTTCGGCGACCGAGGCGTACACACCCTCGTCGGGTTCCGGGCGCCGCGAGTTGACCAGGGCGCGGGCGCCGGGGAAGGTCGCCAGCGAGCGGGCCATGGCGGCGCCCAGCTTGCCGCTCTGCCGTGAGGCGCCGATCACGACCACGCCCTCGGGCGCGAACATCGGCGTCAGGTCGGTGCTCATGCCTGCTCCCCCGCCACCAGGTCGGCGCGTCCGGACAGCAGCAGCGTCTCGGCCCGGTCGTCGTCCATCCCGTCCTCCACGATCAGCGCGGGCACGCCATGCACCAGCCGGGCCTGTTCGGCGAGCAGCGACCGGGTGAGCGAGGTGCCGCCCTGTACGGCGACCAGATCCGGGGGCGTATCACCCATCAGGGCGTCGGCCAACTCGTCGTAGAACTCCGGCAGTTGAGCCTCACTGTCCGGAGCGGTGAGCCACAGGCACCCTTCGGTGCGCAAGGCCGCAAGCTCCTCGGAGGTCAGCCGCCGGCTGCCGAGCTCCCGGAAGGGAGTGGCCAAGGGGTCGAGCCCCTCGTGCGCCGCCCGCCAGTCCCGTACGACCTGCTCGACGAAGTCCGGGTCGCGGCGCGCGATCCGCCCCTTCCCGATGCTGCGGGAGATGAAGTGGAAGGCGAACTGCGTCGGCTCGAAGGCGTCGTGGTAGCGGCCGAAGTGCTCCCACCAGGACAGGCTCGGCCGGGCGGAGCCCTGGATCTTCGCCACCGAGGGCTGGCGCACCGCCTCGTACGCCGACAGGGCGGTCGGCAGGTCGTCGCGGAGGGCGAGGAGGCTGTCGGCGAGGGCGACGGCGTCCTCCATGGCCATCTTGGTGCCGGAGCCGACGGAGAAGTGCGCGGTGTGGGCGGAGTCGCCGAGCAGGACGACGTTGCCGCTGTGCCAGCGCTGGGTGCGGCGGGTGCGGAAGTTACCCCAGCGGGAGTTGTTGACCAGCAGTTCGTGCCCGTCGATCTGCTCGGCGAAGAGCTTCTCCAGATACGCCTTGGTCTTCTCGTCGCTCGGGCCCGGCGGCTGCGCGGTGTCGAACTCGTCGAGCCCGGCCCGCCGCCAGGACTCCTCGTCGGTCTCGACGATGAAGGTGCTGACGCGGTCGTCGATCGGGTAGCCGTGCACGGCGAAGGTGCCGTGCGGGCCGTGTTCGTGGACGAAGGTCAGGCCGTCGAAGAGGTAGTCCGTGCCGAACCAGATGAACTTGGCGGTCGCGACCTCCACCTCCGGCACGAGCACATCGGCGAGGCGGTCACGGAAGCGGGAGTTCGCCCCGTCGGCGGCCACGATCAGGTCGTAGTCGGCCAACTCGGCCGGATCCGCGGGGACTTCGTGGCTGAACCGGAGTTCGACGCCAACCTCCTCGGCCCGCTCGTGCAGCAGCTGGAGCAGCGTCTTGCGGGTGATGGCGGCCATGCCGTTGCCGCCGCAGCGGATCCGCTGCCCCTTCAACCGCACCTCGATGTCGTCCCAGTGCCGGCCGTGGTCCGCGAGCGCGGTGCGCAGGACGGGGTCCGCCTCGTGGATGGCGGCGAGCGTCGCGTCCGAGAACACCACGCCGAAGCCGAAGGTGTCCTCCGCGCGGTTCCGCTCGAAGACCGTCACCTCGACCGACGGATCGGCCTGCTTGATGAGCGCCGCGAAGAACAGCCCACCAGGGCCGCCTCCCACGACAGCGATCCGAGAAACCATGGCTTCCGCCTCCACGTCGAGTACAAGCCCAGACTCAGGCCCGGGCACATCCTGTGTCAATGGATACACGGGCGTCAATAATTTGTTGCGCTTCGTCGGGGCCGCTCACCGGCAGGAATATGAGTTTCATCGGTCGAACGGCTCATCCTCGCGACGGCCGTCCGTGTGACATAGTCGATTTCGTGAAGCCTCGATCGATCGTCTTCGACCTGTTCGGCGACTACGTCCGCTACCGCGGCGGCGCCGCCCGGGTGCGCACCCTCAGCACACTGATGGGCTGCTTCGGTGTCGGTGAGAGCACCGTGCGGGTGGTCCTCGCACGCCTGCGCAAGGAGGGCTGGTTCGACGTCCGTCGGGAGGGCCGGGAGACGCTCTACGCGCTCAACAAGCGCAGTCTCCAGCTGCTCGACGAGGGCCGCGCACGCATCTTCGACCGGGCGCCGTCCGACTGGGACCGGCACTGGTACATGGTCATCTACTCGGTCCCCGAGACCGAGCGAGGCGTGCGCGACCGTATCCGCAAGGAGCTGGCCTGGCTGGGCTTCGGCCCCCTGGCCCCGTCCACGTACGTCTCCCCGCACGACCGGCTCCAGCAGGTGCGGGAGAAGTTCGCGGACGAGCCGGCCATGCGCCTGGACACCCTGCGCTGCCAGTCGAGCGGGCTGCCCGTCGACCGCGAGATGGCGGCGCGCAGCTGGGATCTCGCCGTTCTCAACGAGGATTACCGGGAGCTGCTGCGCACCTACCGCAGCCGGATGCCGTCGTACCGGGCCGGGCACCTCAGCCCCGAGGAGGCGCTGGTCGAGCGCATGCAGCTGACGTACGACTACCGGAAGTTCCCCTTCCGCGACCCCGACCTGCCGACCGAACTGCTCCCGGCCGGCTGGGTGGGCCACGAGGCGCACGAGATGTTCCTGGAGGCCCACGAGATCCTCGGCCCGTCCGCCGACACCTACTTCGACGAGGTGGCCGGCCCGCGTCCCGTCGCGTAGGACAGGCCTAGGGGTAACTACGACAGGTAGCCCAGCTCGTGCGACGCCGCGGCCACGGTGTCGTGCAGCTCGCGGGTGACCTCGGCGAGGTGGTC
The DNA here is from genome assembly GCF_058544905.1 of Streptomyces sp. JLBG701. Classification (NCBI taxonomy): domain Bacteria; kingdom Bacillati; phylum Actinomycetota; class Actinomycetes; order Kitasatosporales; family Streptomycetaceae; genus Streptomyces; species Streptomyces sp. JLBG701. The sequence continues at coordinate 9,099,834 of NZ_CM178588.1, read as the reverse complement.
CGGGGTGCCGAGGCTCTCGGGCAGGACGACCGAGACGGCGAGCGGCAGCGGGTCGTTGGCCGCGAAGACGGGCGCGGCGACCGAGATGATGCCCGGGATGACGCCGCTGTGCGTCACGACGTGCCCCTCCTCGCGGATCTGTGCCCGGATGGCCGCGAGGCGCTCGCCCGTCCACTCCGTCTCCTTGCCGCGGAGCTCTCCGCCGAGCACCTCGTCGGTGAGGCTCTCGGGCAGATGAGCCAGGAAGACCTGGCCCACGGACGACGTGAGCAGCGGGAGTGTGGCGCCGACGCGCACCGTCAGGGGCAGCGGGCGGGTGCCGTACGCCCAGCTCACGACGATCGGGCCGCGGTCGCCCCAGACCGCGAGGTTCACGGAGTGGCCGGTGCGGTCGCGGAGCTGCGTCGCGTGGCCACTCACCACCGCCACCTCGTTGGTGCGGCGCAGCGACTCGGCGCCCAGGCGGCGCATCGCGGCCCCGAAGTCGTAGAGGCCCGAGGCGGGATCCTGCGAGGTCAGACCGATGCGACCGAGGCTGACGAGGTAGCGGTGCACCTTGCTGGGCTGCATGCCGCTCGCCTGCGCGATCGCCGACAGGCTCAGCGCACCGCCGCCGCTCTCCAGCGCCAGCAGGACCCGCATCGCCATCTCGACGGACTGGATGCCCTGCCGTTCCCCGTTCTCCTTGGGGTCGGTCTCGGTCACAGCGCAGCTCTCTTCCCGCAGGTGAATGACGGTGCTCAGCCTATCGACGGGCCGAGCGCCGGCCTCCGCTCACGAACAGATCTTACATTCACTATTGCGGAACGCGTTACGTTCTGGTGAACTGCGAGAGCGGTGGCACTCACCTCCCCGGACTGCCCCGCCATCCCGGCGGCCCGTTTCGCGGCCGCCCCGAGCCGCTCGTCGTTCGGCGCACACACCCGCGCATCTCATCCGCTCCGGCCACTCACACCGAGCCGGGCATCGCCGCACCCCCGCATCCGAGAGATCGGCTGCAAACGCGCACAAATCCCCCGAGGAGAACTCCGCAATGAAGCTGATTGGCCTCGAAGAGCACTTCGTGACCCCCGACCTGGTGGGCCATGGCGCGTCGACCGCGTCCATCGCCCAGCCCGGCGCCTGGGCCGAAGCCTCCCGCCGGCTCCTCGACCTCACCGAGGAACGCCTCGACGACATGGACGCCGCAGGGCTGGACATGCAGGTGTTGTCGCTCAACTCCCCCGGCCTCCAGGCGGAGAAGGACCCGGCCGCCGCCGTACGCCAGGCGATCACCGTCAACGACTTCCTCACCGGCGTCATCGCCGAACACCCCGACCGCTTCTCCGGCTTCGCCGCACTGCCCCTACAGGACCCGAAGGCCGCGGCCGACGAGCTGGAGCGCGCGGTGACCCAACTCGGCCTGCGCGGCGCCCTCGTCAACGCGCACACCCACGGCAGGTACCTCGACGACCCCGAGCTGCGCGTCGTATGGGAGCGCGCCGAGCACCTCGACGTACCCCTCTACCTCCACCCGGCCAACGGCGTCGACACCGCGCACGTGCTGTCCGGGCACCCCGAACTCGTCGGGCCGATGTGGAGCTGGGGCGTCGACACCGCCACCCACGTCCTGCGCCTGATCTTCGGCGGTGTCTTCGACGACTTCCCGAACGCCAAGCTGCTCCTCGGCCACATGGGAGAGGGCCTGCCGTACGTGATGTGGCGCATGGACTCGCGCTGGGACTTCCACGCGCACCACGGCATCGAGCTCAAGCGCGGGCGCCCCTCGGAGTACATCCGCCACAACCTCTACATCACGACCAGCGGCGTCTGCTCCCCCGCCCCGCTGCTCACCGCCCTGCTCTCGATGGGCGCCGACCACATCCTGTTCGGCACCGACTACCCCTTCGAGGACATCGAGACGGCCACGAAGTTCCTGCGGAACGCCCCGATCAGCGACGCCGACCGGCTGAAGATCGGCCACCAGAACGCCGAGAAGCTCCTCGGTCTCGCCACCGCACCCGCGTTCGCGGGTGTCTGAGCGGAAGGGCACGCACGTGTACGACGTCGCCGTCATCGGGTACGGGCCCGTCGGCATGGTCACCGCGGCGCTGCTCGGACAGGCGGGCCACGACGTGGTCGTCCTGGAGCGCTACCCCACCCTCTACAACCTTCCGCGCGCCGCCATCTTCGACGACGAGACGATGCGGACCTTCGACCGCCTCGGCATCTCCCGCGAGCTGCTGCCCACGCTGCACGTCCAGCGGAACTACGAGTGGCGCAACAGCGCGGGCGAGCTCCTCATCGAGCACGACTTCGCGGCCGTCGGCGGCCAGGGCTGGGCGGAGTGGTACATGATGTACCAGCCCTACCTGGAGGACGCCCTCGACCGTCTCGTCCGCGGGCTCGGCAAAGTCGAGATCCGTATGGACGCCCGGGTCAGCGGCCTGCAGAACACACACCACGGCGTGGACATCCAGGTCGAGGGAAGCGACACGGCCGTCTCGGCCCGGTACGTCGTGGCCTGCGACGGCGGCAACAGCTTCACCCGCGACTGGCTCGGCATCGGGCAGGACGACTACGGCTTCTCCGAGCCGTGGATGGTCTGCGACTTCCGGCTGACCGGTCCCTCGGACGTCCCGAAGGCTCGCCAGGTCTGCGACCCCGAGCAGCCGATCTCGATCATCTCGCTCGGCCCCGAGCACCACCGGTTCAGCTTCATGCTCGACTCCGAAGAGGACTTCCCCGTGGAGCGGGACCCGGAGCGGGTGTGGGCACGCGTCGCCGACTACCTCGACCGTGGACAGGCCGAGCTCATCCGCGTCGCCACCTACACCTTCCGCTCGCTCGTCGCGGAGCGCTGGCGCACCGGCCGGATCCTGCTCGCCGGGGACGCGGCCCACCAGATGCCGCCGTTCCTCGGGCAGGGCATGTGCTCGGGCATCCGGGACGCCCAGAACTTCGCGTTCAAGCTGGACGCCGTGCTGCGGGGCGCCGACGACGCGCTGCTCGACACGTACCAGAGCGAACGCGAGCCGCATGTGCGGGCCATCATCGCCAAGGGCATCGAGCTCGGCCGCGTCCAGACGATGCGCGACCCGGTGGCCGCCGCCGAGCGCGACGCCCGGCTGATCGCCCAGCGCGAGGCGAACGGGCGCCCCGACAAGATGCGCTTCCCGGGCCTCGGACCGGGCCTGCACGACGCCTCCCCGCAGGCAGGCCACCTGATGCCGCACGGCCGGGTGGAGTCGCACGGCACCGAGGGACTCTTCGACGAGGTCCTCGGCCGCGGCTTCGTCCTCCTCGTCGACAGCCGTGCGGGCGCCTCGCTCGACGCCTCGACCACTCGGTTCGCCGCCGAACTGGGCGTGTCCGTCCACCACTTGACCGACCGCCGCCTCACCACCGAGGGGCTCACCGATGTCGGCGGCGTCTACGGGCGCTGGTTCGACGAGACCGGCCGTGCGGCCGTTCTGTGGCGGCCCGACTTCTACATCCTCGGCACCACGGGAGTCCTCTCGGACATCCCGGCACTTCTCACCACACTTGCCACAGCAGTCGAGCCGGTGCAGGCTCCTGCCACAGTCGGAGAAGGGATCCGGCCATGACCGCACCCACCGTCATACGCCCGAACACCGTCAGCAGAATCTCCCCGAGCACGTTCGTGCTGCTCGCCGCCTGGGTCGTAGCGTCCCTGGAGGGCTACGACCTCGCCGTGTACGGCGTCACCGTGCCCGCGATCCTCGGCGACCCCTCGCTCGGCATCGACAAGGCGGAGGCCGGCACCATCGGCTCGCTCGTCGGCATCGGGATGCTGATCGGCGCGGCCTTCGCGGGGGCGCTGGTCCACCGCACCGGCCCGCGCCGGCTCCTGCTCGTCGGCACCACCGTGTTCTCGCTCGGCATGGTGATCTGTACGTTCGCCGCCGGCGTCCCGTCGTTCGGCGCCGGACGCCTCGTGGTCGGCCTCGGCCTCGGTGTCGTACTGCCGACGATCAACGCGTACGTCGCCGACCTGAGCGAGCCCGGTCGCCGCAGCCGCAACGTCGCCCTGATCATGAGCGGTTACGCGGCCGGCGCCCTGCTCTCCCCGCTGCTCGGCACCGCTCTGCTGCCCGATGTCTCGTACCGCTGGCTGTACGTGTTCGGCGTGCTCCCCGTGTTCCTGGCGATACCGCTCGTGCTGCGGCTCCCGGAGAGCCCCTTCCACCTCAGCCGTACGGGCCGGACCGCCGAGGCGCGCGCGATCGAGGAGCAGCTGGGCCTCGGTCCGTCGGACGCGTCGCCGGCCTCGAACCCGGGTCGCTGGCTCGGCATCGGCTCGCTGCTGACGGGCGGGCTCGCGGTGTCGACGGTGCTGTTCTGGGCGATGTCCTTCTGCGGACTGCTCCTCGTCTTCGGCATCAGCACCTGGCTGCCCAGCATCATGCAGGCCGCGGGCTTCTCCCTCGGCTCGGCGCTGCTGCAGACGGCGGCGATGTGGCTCGGTGTCGGCGTCGGTGCCATAGTCGGCGGCCGGGTCGCGGACGCGCTGGGCGCCAAGCGCGTGGTGGTCGTCGCCTTCCTGGTCGGCACGCTGAGCCTGGTCGCGATGAGCACCCGCCCGCCGACGCCCGTCATGTTCGTGCTCATGTTCATCAGCGGCTTCGGCTTCATCGGCTCGCAGATCCTCGGCAACGCCTTCATCGTGACGCGCTACCCGGACGCCCTGCGCGGCAACGGCCTCGCCTGGGCCCTGTCGATCGGCCGCTTCGGCGCGATCGCCGGCCCGTCCCTGGGCGCGTTCGTCCTCAGCTCGGGTGCCGACGTCGAGTGGGCCTTCTACGCCTTCGCCGTACCGGCCCTCGTCGGGGCGATCGCGGCGGGCGCCGTACCCCGCGTCCGAGCGGTGACGGCATGACGCAGGTCGTCTACGAGTCCTGGGGGCAGCGGGTCGTCTTCGGCTCGGGCACCGCACGGCAGGACGTGGCGGCCGAGGTCACCGGGCTCGGCGCGAGCCGGGTCCTGGTGATCGCGGCCGACGGGGAGCGGGCCCTGGCCGAGGACCTCTGCAAGGACGTCCCCGTGGTGGCGGTCTTCGGTGCAGTCCGTCCGCACGTCCCGGCCGAAGTGGCCGAGGCCGTGCGGGCGGCCGCCCGCGAGCACGACGCCGACCTGCTGCTGAGCGTCGGCGGCGGCTCCACGACGGGTACGGCCAAGGCGGCGGCGCTCACCACCGGCCTTCCGATCCTCGCCGTCCCCACGACCTACGCCGGCTCCGAGGCGACCCCCGTCTGGGGCCTCACCGAAGACGGCCACAAACGCACCGACGTCGACCCGAAGGTGCTCCCCCGCGTCGTCGTCTACGACGCCACGCTGATGCTGTCGCTGCCGACCCGCCTGTCGGTGACGTCGGGCCTCAACGCCCTCGCCCACTGCGTCGACGCGTGGTGGGCACCCCGGCACAACCCGATCAGCTCCGCACTGGCCGTCGAGGGCGTCCGCTCGCTGGCGTCTGCACTCCCCCGCATCGTCGCCGACGGCCAGGACGTCACGGCCCGCCGCGAGATCCTCTACGGCACCTACCTCGGGGCGGTCGCCTTCGCGGGCGCCGGTTCCGGACTGCACCACAAGGTGTGCCACGTCCTCGGCGGCGCGTACGACCTCGAACACGCCGCCCTGCACTCGGTGATCCTGCCGCACGTGGTCGGCCTCAACCTGGCGGCGGCGCCCGAGGCGGCTCGGCAGCTGGGAGCGGCGCTCGGCTCGACCACGGATCCCTTCGGCGCACTGCTCGATCTCTACTCGCGCCTCGAACCACCTTGTTCCCTGGCGGAGTTGGGGCTCCCCGAGGAGGAACTCGACCGAGCCGCCGACCTGGTCATGGCACAGGTGCCGGACACCAACCCGCGCCGGGTGACCCGCGACGAGATGCGCGAGCTGCTGGGGCGCGCATGGCGCGGGGACACCCCGACACACGTACCCCTCCCTCGTACGGAAGAGCACCCCGATGACTGAACAGGAGCTGACCGACAAGGTCGTCGCGAGCTTCGACTCCGCGAAGGACGACCGGTTCCGCGAGGTCATGCAGGCGTTCGTCCGGCACGCCCACGCCTTCGTGCGCGAAACGAGGCTCACCGACGACGAATGGTCCGCGGCGATCGAGTTCCTCACCGCTGCCGGTCACATCACGACCGACACCCGCCAGGAGTTCGTCCTCCTCTCGGACGTCCTCGGCGTCTCCATGCTCACCGTGGCGGTGAACGAACCGGGCCTCGACGACTCGACGGAGTCGACGGTCCTCGGCCCGTTCTTCGTCCAGGACGCACCCGAGGTCGAACTCGGCGGGGACATCGCGGGCGGCGCGACCGGTGAACCGTCTTGGGTCAGCGGCCGGGTCACGGACACCGACGGCAACCCGGTCGCCGGGGCCCGCGTCGAGGTGTGGGAGGCCGACGACGACGGCATGTACGACGTCCAGTACGACGACGGCCAACTCGCGGGCCGCGCCCACCTGTTCACCGACACCGAGGGCCGCTACCGCTTCTGGGGGCTCACCCCCACGCCGTACCCGATCCCGGCCGACGGCCCCGTAGGCCAACTCCTCGACCACGCCGGGCGCTCCCCGATGCGCGCACCGCACCTGCACTTCATGGTGACGGCACCCGGCTTCCGGCGGCTCATCACCCACATCTTCGTAGCGGGCGACCCCCTCCTGCACAGTGACTCCGTCTTCGGCGTGAAGGAGTCACTGATCCGCCCCTTCGACCGTCACGAGGCCGGAACACCGACGCCGGACAGCCGACAGCTGGAGGGCCAGTGGACCTCGACGACCTTCGACATCGTCCTCAGGAAGGAGTGACCAGACACTTGGGGAGTGACCGCCGGCGGTCACTCCCCGCGCACATCTGCGCAGGAGCGTCACACAGGCTGCACACGCCCAATCGAAAGCCTCGCTACCTTTGCTGCGGCTCGCTCCCCCGTGCGAAATGAACACAGGAAGACCGCAGATGGACTACTGCTCCACGTGCCGTCGGCATCTCAACGGCGCTCTGGCGTGCCCCGGTTGCGGCGTCTACGCCTCGGGCAACGCTCCGCTCGTCTACGGAACGCCCGCAAGGGCAGCCGCGACGGACGCAGCAGAGTGGCACGCCCCGTCCAGCCTGCGGCACGACGCTGTTCCCGACGCCGAGGAAGTCGGCGAGGCACAGCAGGAGCACCCGTACGACGGCACGGACGCCCCCTCCCCGGCACCGACAGGCCGGGCTGCGCGGCGTCGGCAGCGGGAGCGCTGGAAGAAGACCCAGCGCAGGGCCCTGGTGGCCACCGCGGTCGCCCTGGTCGGCGGCGGTCTGACCGTCACCTCGATGGACCGACAGTCCACGGATCGGGCACAGGCAGCATCCGCGCCCGACAGGGAGGCCATGGGGATCGCGGAGAAGCAGGTCACGGATTCCGCTCCGGACTCGTCGACGTCGACCGAGACCCAGCGGTCCCAGCCCACGTCGTCCGCCACCGACTCCTCCGCGACGAACGCACCGCACGAGCAGTCCGCCGCCACACCCCAGGCCACGCCGACGGCCCAGGCGACCCGACAGGCCGACGTCACGACTCCGCTGACGAATGCGGTGTCCTCTGTCGAGTCGCAGGCCGCCTCCACCGTGTCCGATGCCACGGGCACCGTCACGGAGACGACGGCCTCGGCCACCGCCAGCGCCCCAAGCACGGAAACCTCGTCGGCGACCTCCTCCCCGTCCGAGTCCTCGTCGTCCTCGTCGTCAGAGATCTGCCTGCTCGGGCTGGTCTGCATCAGCTGACCCCGCGCACCTCGGTGGACGCCTGTCGTCCACCGAGGCGGTGCTCGCGGGCGTAGCCCTCCAACAGTGAGCGCAACCTGCTGCGCCCCCGGTGGAGGCGGGACAACACCGTGCCGACGGGGGTCCGCATGATGTCGGCGATCTCCCGGACGGTGAAGCCCTCGACGTCGAAGAGGTACACGACGACGCGGAAGCTCTCGGGGATGGCCCACAGCGCCGCTTTGACGTCCGCGTCGGGCAGGTGGTCCAGCACCTCGGATTCGGCCGTACGCAGGCCAGTGGACGTGTGCGACGCGGCACGGGCCAGCTGCCAGTCCTCCACGTGCGCCGAGCCGTCGTACTGCGGTCGACGCCGTTGGCTGCGGCGGGAGTTGAGGAAGGTGGTGGTGAGGATGCGGTACAGCCACGCCTTGAGGTTGGTGCCCTCGCGGAACTGGTGGAACGAGGAGTAGGCCCTGGCGTACGTCTCCTGGACCAGGTCCTCGGCATCGGCCGGAGAGCCGGTCATGCCGAGAGCCGTCGAGTAGAGCCGGTCGAGATGCGCCAGGGCCGGTTCGAAGCGGGAGTGTGTTGTGGTCATGGCGCCTCCTCGGAGGTGTGGTCGAGCGGTAGTCGGGTCACGTGTCCGGCCGACTGAAGGCAGACCGGTATGGCGTGCAGGGCGAGGACGACGGTGGTGTCGGGCAGGCTCGCGAGGATGCCCAGTACGTGGCGGGCGGTGCGGTCGTCCAGGCCCGTGGTCGGTTCGTCGACGATCAGGACGTGGGGGTGGCGGGCCAGGGCCCGGCCCAGGTAGACCCGGCGGAGTTCGCCGCCGGAGAGCTGTCTTCCGCCGGGGCCGACGGAGGTCGTGGCGGTCAGTCCGCTGTCGTTCAGCCGTAGTTGGGCGAGGCGTTCGTCGATCTCGTCGTCGGTCAGGGCGGGGTCGGCGAGGCGCCAGTTGGATCCGAGGGTGCCGGTGAAGAGGTGGTCGTCGGCGGCGACGGCCACGACGGCGGGCCGGCCCCTCTCGGGGTCCTCGGTCGCTTGCCGCAGCGACGAGGCGAGGGCTCGGAGCAGGGTGCTCTTGCCGCTGCCTGAGCGGCCGGTGACCACGAGCATCGCGCCCCGGGCGACGGTGACACCGAGGACGCGCCCCGGCCGGAGGGCCATCGGCGGAAGGACGTAGTCGGCGAAGCCCATGCCCTGCTCGGTGGACCACGACCGCATCTCCGGAACCGTGGAGTCGCTCGCGGTGAGCGGCACGGTTGCCGTGAGCCTGCGGTGTGCGGCCTTCGCGGCGGCTCGGGCATCGGCGGCGGTCGCCAGCTGTTCGGCCTGGGCCAGTACGCCGAGGGCCAGCAGGGTGACGAACGCGAACGTGGGGGCGTCCAGTGCGCCGCCGGTGGCGGCCGTGGCGGTCAGCGTGGCCGTGCCGATCAGGCCGGTGGCCAGCGTGGTCCGGTGCCGGCGTCGGCCTGCCGCTTCCCGCGCGCTGTCGAGTCGGGTGAACCGCGCCGTCGTACGCGCCGCGAGCTGCTCGGCGGCACCCAGCGATGCCATCTCCGTCCATGCGTCGACGGCGGTGACCAGTTCGGCGCGCAGCGCCTTGCGGGTGTGCTGCTCGGTTTCGCGGGCGGTACCGGGCGTGCGGTGGGCGATCACCGCCATGACGACGACGCCTGCCGCGAGTACGGCCGCCGGTGCGAGGGACGTGGTCACCGCTACGGCGAGGACGGCACCGGCGGTCAGCACAGCGGTGACGGCGACGGGGGTTGTGGACTCGATCAGTGCCATACCGGCGCTGTCCGCGTCGGCCATGCCGCGGTCGAGCAGTTCACCCGACCACAGGCGGTCCGCCGGTGCCCGGTCGGTGGCCGCGGCACGGTCGAAGAGACCGGCCCGGGCGGTGGCGATCCGGCGCAGGGCGGCCGCGTGCAACACGAGCCGCTTGCCGTAGTTGCCGGCGACGCGGGCCAAGGCGAAGGCGCGCACACCGCCGCTGGGAGCGACGTAGGAGAAGGAGCTGAAGGTGGCCGCCCCGGCGACGGCGCAGGCGCTGATGAACCAGCCCGACAGTCCGAGCAGTCCGGCGGAGGACAGTTCGGCGACGACCGCGAGCACCAGTCCCGCGGCCGCAGGGCAACTCGCCCGCCGATCACGGACGTTCGGGCTACGGCTGCTGCTCATCGCGCGTTCACCGGCCTCGCGTCGTACAGGAGGCCGCCGTCGATCGCGAGCACGGTGTCGGCCGCGGCTGCCAGCGTGAAGGAGTGGGTGGCGATGACGACGGTGCAGCCGTCGGTGGCCCGCCGCAGGGCCTCGACGAGCTCGCGTTCGCTGTCCGCGTCGAGGTGGGCGGTCGGCTCGTCGAGCAGCCAGAGCCGGGCTCCGCGCAGAAAGGCCCGGGCGATGGCGATCCGGCGGGCCTCGCCGGTCGACACACCCCAACCGCCCTCGCCGAGACGGGTGTTGAGTCCCTCGGGGAGGCCCTCGATCACGGCGCTCAGCCCGGCGGCGTCGACGGCCCTCCGGATCTGCCGCTCGGTGGCGGCCGGGCGGCCGAGGCGGACGTTGTCGCGGACGGTCGCGTCGAGCAGCACGGTCTGCTGTCCTACCCAGGCGCATCCGCCGAGGGCCGGCGCCTGGCGTGCGGACGAGGTCTGCCACCGGACCGAGCCCGCCGAGGGCCGACACAGGCCGGCGATCAGCGACAGCAGCGTGCTCTTCCCCGAGCCGGAGGCGCCGGTGATCGCGGTCCAGGTACCCGGTGCGAAGTCGGCGTCGGCATGGATGGTGTCCTGGTCGGCGCCGTCGTAGCGGAACCGGACCGCTGTCAGTGACACACCGACCGGCTCGGTCAGTTGCGGACGGACCGCCCGGATCACCTCGACGGGGGTGCTCTCGACGATGCCGTGGATGACATCGGCGGCGACCATCGCGCGTTCCCGCAGGTGGAAGGCGGAGGCCCTGGCGCGCATCGGGGCGAAGTACATCGGACACACGAGCAGCACCAGCAGACCGGTGAACAGGTCGAGGCGCGGCGCGTGCGGCACCCGCACGTACCCGAGCAACGACAGGCCGATGTACGTGGCGTTCACCGCGATGGAGAACGTGATGACGACGTCCATGATCATCCCGGACAGGAAGGCCCGGCGCAGCACGCTCATCGTCGCCTTGTTCAGCCGCTCGGCGGCCGTGGTCAGGGTGCGGCCGCGCCTACCGACCGCGCCGAGCTCGCGCAGGGTCCGCAGGCCGCGGAAGCTGTCGAGGACTACGGCGTTCAGGTGCTGGGTCGCGGTCAGTTGGCGGTCCGCGCCGTGCTGGGCGAACAGTCCTGCCAGGCGCATGTTGAGGGGCAGCAGCGCGGTGGTCAGGACGAGCACGATCGCAGCCGGCCAGTGCACGGCGGCCGTGACCGCCAGTACGGCGATCATCGACAGTGGCGCCGACCGGTCCAGGGGCGCGCTCCGCGCGTGGAAGTCGGCGACGTCGTCGGCCAGATCGACCATCGTCCACGCGGTCTCGGCCGGTCCTGTCTCGCTGATCCGACCGGCGGTCGGCAGCAGAGCGCCCGTCAACTGCCGCCGCAGACCGGTCGCGACGGCACGTGCGCCCCGCTCGGCCAGCGTGCCGGCCGTCCAGCCGGCGCCCACCGCCAGCGTGCTCATGGCTGCGAAAGCCGCCAGGCCCCACGTCTCGTGTGCCACGGCCCGGTCCATCACCGTCTGGGCCGTCCACGCCAGGGCGCCCCAGCGGGCGATCGTGAACAGCGTCTCCAGTGTCTGGAAGGCGCCCGACAGGCCGAACCAGTGCCGCCCGGGTGCGGCGCACTTGACGAGCCACACGCCGTCGCTCTTCTCGTGCATCTCATTCGTCGTCATGGGGGCGCCGCTCGTCGACGATCCACGCGATGCCACCGGTCAGGGCGATGGCGATCATGCCCAGGGTGGTCAGCAGCTGCGAGTGGATCTGCTGGTAGCCGCCGAACATCCCCTGGCAGACGAAGTAGGCGAGCAGGCCCAGCACGGTCCAGACGACCGCCGCGAGAAGACGCAGCACGATACGGACCGGCGTGGGGAGTGAGCTCCGGGTGGTCATGAGCGCGCTCCTGCGGTGTCGGGCTTTCCTGCGAAGGCGCGGTGGGCGAACACGTTGTAGGCCAGCACCAGCGGCATGTTCAGGCCGATGCCGACGAGGATGAAGACCATCGTGGAGTGCGGGCCGGCCGCGCCGTCGACGGTGAGGCCGGGCGGCAGGAGCACCGGGTAGCGGGCCACGCCCAGGGCGAGGAACACGGACACCGTCGCGACCACGAGCCCGCCGAGCGGGAGGGTGTCCGCCGCTGCGGACTTCCGCTTCCGGGGGAACGTGACGAGCGAGGTGACCGCTCCCGCGGCGGCGAACAGCAGCAGGACGGCGAACGCGAAGGCGCGACCCGGGCTGTCGAGGTTCAGCGGGGCCGCGGTGGTGTCGACCGTGACGAGGACGAGGATGAGCAGCGCTCCGGCGACCGCCGTGGCGACCGCGCCCCGTCGTGCCGCCGACTCGCGCAGAAGCCCGGACGACTTGTGCTTGGTGTAGGCGTAACCGAGGGCGGTGTACCCGACGGTGACGGTGAGTCCGGACAGGACGCAGAACCAGCTGAACGCCCCGAAGGCCGACCCGGTGTAGACATCACCCCGCAGATGTGGTGCCGAGGTCAGCGTCCCCAGGGCGAAGCCCTGCGCGAACGCGGACAGCAGCGACGCGACGCCGAAGGCGGTGGTCCAGCGGGGAGCCGGAGGCGCCTGGGAGGCCATCTCGACACTCACGCCGCGAACGACGAGGGAGAACAGCATCACGATCACCGGCAGGTAGGCGTGCGGCAGGATCGTGCCGAAAGCCAGGGGGAAGCCCGCCCAGAGCGCGACGCCGAGCAGGATGAGCCAGGTCTCGTTGCCGTCCCAGCCCACCGCGACGGACTCCAGCATGTGCCGACGGTGCGCCGGGTCGCGTTCGAAGAGGGTGGCGACGCCGATACCGAGGTCGTAGCCGTCGAGCACGACATACATCAGCAGGCAGAGGAGGACGGTCGCCGACCAGAGGGTGGTGGTCATCGCGCCGCCACCTCCCTCGGGGCGACCGATGCGGACAGTCCCGTGAGCGGAACGGGACCGGCCTGTGGTGGAGGTTCCTGTCGAGGATCGTCGCGTTCCGGGCCGATGCGCATCGTGCGGACGATGTAGGCGACGTAGGCCACGAGCATGATCAGGTAGAGCACGGAGAAACCGATCACCGAGAACAGGACTTCGCCTGGCGCCAGTTGGGACACCGCGGCCGAGGTGCGGAGCTGCCCGAACACGATCCACGGCTGCCGTCCCGCTTCGGCGGTGACCCAGCCCCCGAGGATGGCCAGGATCCCCGCCGGAGTCGTCCAGAGGACGAACCGGTGGAAGCGGCGCGCGGTCCACAGGCGGTTGCGCATGCGCAGGACCGTGGCCGCGAACGCCGTGCCGAACATCAGCACGGCCGCCAGGAACATGACGCGGAAGCCCCAGAAGGTCGCTGCCATGTTCGGCCGGTCGGCGGCCGGGGTGAGCTTCAGGCCGGGCATGGCCGTCTTGCAGGTGAGGTCCTTGGCGATGTAGCTGCCGAGGCAGGGGATGTCGAGCTCGGCGATGTTCCGCGCGGCTTGCTGGTCCGGAATGGAGAACAGGACGAAGCCGGTGTCGCCGTTGTTCCAGTTCCCCTCGATCGCCTCCAACTTCGGGAGCTGATACGGCAGTTCATGCCCGGCCACGCTGTCGCCGAGGTAGAGCTGAACGGGCATCAGCAGTGCGGCGATCCCGAGCGCGATCGACATCGAGCGGCGGGCGAAGCCCTTCGCGCGCCCCTTGACCAGGTACCAGGCAGAGATCCCGGCGACGAAGAAGCTCGCCGAGATCAGTACGGCGGCCAGCACGTGCGGCCAGCGCCAGATGAACGACGGGTTGAAGATGACGCGCATCCAGTCCGTGGGCTCGAACTGACCGTGGACGACCTTGAATCCGGCGGGCGTCTGCATCCACGAGTTCGCAGCGATGATCCACGTGGATGACAGGACGGTGCCGAGCGACACCATCACGGTCGACAGGAACATCGTGCCCTTGCTGACGCGGCCGTCGCCGTAGAGCAGCACGCCGATGAAGCCGGCCTCGACGAAGAAGGCGGTCACGACCTCCATGCCGATGATCGGCCCGATGATGGGCCCCGTCTTCGCCCCGTACACACCCCAGTTGAGTCCCATCTGGAAGGTGATGACGGCCCCGGCGACCACACCGATCGCGAAGCCGACGGCGAAGATGCGCCGCCAGAATCGGAACATCTGGAGGTAGACCGCCCTGCCGGTGCGCCAGTACAGGCCGTAGACCACCGACAGGAAGACGGACAGGCCGACGGTGATCGCCGGGAAGGTCATGTGGAACATCACGGTGATGGCGAACTGCCATCGCGACAAGTCGAGAAGACTCATCACTGCTCCCTTGCGAGAGGTTCGAGAGGGGCGGGTTCAGGCGTCGACGACGGGAGTGGCGGCCGACGTTGACTTGGTGAAGCGCGGTAGGGCGGCGGCGCCGATCGCGAGGAGGGCGACGATGCCCATCTGGACGTACTCGACTCCGGCGAAGGCGTGGGCGATGTTGTGCGGGGCCAGGGCCAGGTAGAGGGTGCCGAGGGTGGCCACGCCGAGGGCCAGGCCGCTCTGCTGCAACGTGATCAGCACTCCGCTGCCGATGCCGGCCAGGTGCGTGGGGACGTCGGCGAGGACGCTGCGGAACAGGCCGGCGAACAGCATCGACTGGCCGGCACCGACCAGTGCGAGTGGTACCGCCATCGTCCACAGGCCGACGTGCGGCCAGTTCGCGAGCAGGATCGCCACCAGGGAGGCCAGTCCGGCGAGTTGGACGACCGCGCCGGCCGACAGCGCGGCCCGGCCGTACCGGGTGATCACGCGGGGCGCGACCAGTGAACCGGCGAAGAAGAGCAGGGCCATCGGCAGGATCGCCAGGCCGCTGTGCAGGGCGTCGGCGTGCAGGCCGTTCTGGACGGTGAGGGCGAAGACGAACATGAACGCGCCGAAGCCGATGCTGAAGACGAACACCATGGCAAGGCCGCGGGACATGGACGGCAGACGCAGCAACGACGGTGGCAGCAGCGGGACTTCACCGCGCCGCTCGGTGCGCTTCTCGACCGCGTAGGTGGCGGCGCCGAGGACGACCGCGAGGGCGAGCAGCAGCCAGGTCCACCACGGCCAGCCCAGGGAGTGGCCCTCCGTGAGCGGGACGAGCAGCGCGGTCAGGGTGGCGGCGAACAGGACGGTGCCGGGCAGGTCGATGCCGACCGGGTGGTGCGAGCGGGTGTCGGGCACGATCCGGGCCGCCATCAGCAGCACGACCACGCCGATGGGTACGTTGACCAGGAAGATCGGCCGCCACGAGGTGCCGGCGATGTCGGCGCTGACCAGCAGGCCGCCCACCAACTGTCCGACCACGGCGGCGATTCCGGAGGTGGCCCCGTACAGGGCCACGGCACGGGACTTGCGTTCGCCTTCGAGGACGTGGTGGAAGGTCGCGAGCACCTGCGGGATGAGCAGGGCGGCCGTGGCGCCCTGAACGATGCGGGCCGCGATCAGCGCACCCACGCTCGGGGCGACTCCGCAGGCCAGCGAGGCCAGCACGAAGCCGACGAGCGCCCCGAGGAAGATACGGCGGCGGCCGTAGCGGTCGCCAAGGCGTCCGCCGAGGACGAGCAAGGTGGCGTACGCGACGCCATACCCGGCGATCACCAGCTCCAGCGAAGACGCGGAGGCGTGCAGCGAGGCGTCGATGCTGGGCAGGGCCACATTGGTGATGAAGAAGTCCATGATCGGCAGGAAGGCGCCGGCCAGCAGGATGAACACTCCGGCCGGGTGCAGGCCGCCGGCCCGGGCCGTGGCGTGGGGCGACAGCGCGGTGCCCCCGGTCTGCGAGGTTGAGGTGGTTGTCGTCACGACGACTCCAGAAGGACAGTTGTTATGACCTCATAACTATGAGCTCATAATGAGTATGCCCCCATAACTACATGGCGGCAACCCCGTACCCTGGAGCCGTGATGGAGGACCAAGCGCATCAGACGGGCCCGACAGCAGGGCCGGAGCACGAGCAGCGGTGGGCCGAGCTGGCCGACCTCGTGCTGATCATCAGCAGGGAGATCCAGTTCCGCCGCTACACGGACGAGCGGGCCGTCCACCTGTCACAGTCCGAGGGCATGGTGATGCGCTACCTGAAGAGCGACCCCGACGCCCCGCCCAGCCGCATCGCCGCCGCGACCGGGCTCCAGCGCACCAACCTCTCCACCGTCCTGCGCGGGCTCGAGGAGAAGGGCTTCATCGAGCGGCGGGCCCACGCGGGCGACGGTCGCGGGGTGACGGTCCACTCCACCGAGCGCGGGCGCAGCAATACCGTCCTGGTCCGGCGGGAATGGGCCGCGACCGTCTCCGCGGCCGCCGACCACGACACCGAACACCTCGACGCCGCCATCACCCTGCTCAGCGCCGTCGAGGCCGGACTGGCCAGGACACGGCCACGGAACCGCGCCATGCCTCCGGCACCCTCGACCTGACGGCCGCTACCCGTGCCGGCGCCGGTGCGGGAGATGCGGCAGGCTCAAGTGGCGCTCGCGGTGCGGTCGTTCGACGGCGCGGGCGGCGACTTCCGGTGACGTCACCTGGACGGTGCGGCTCCCGCAGCGCGGGCAGACCGCTGCCGCCAGCGGCGATGCGAGGGCCTTGCCGTTCTCGTCGACGTAGTCCTGGATGTCCGGTCGGCCGGGGTCGGTGAAGAACATGACGCGGAAGGTGCGCTCCCAGGCGTGACCGCAGTCTCCGCAGGCGAAGACGAACGTCTCGGGTACGGCGTCGGGCTCGGCCGGCATGGGGTACCTCCACGATCGGGCCGGGATGGCCAGGCCACCATCGCGCGGCGGCCGTCGCCACCGGCCGGGCCCGTCCGGGTGAGCGCGGCTCACCGACATGCGTTGTCGGCGTACTCCCCGTCCCGGTCGGCCTTCTCCACCGGCTCCTTCGCGCGGTGGTTGCCGGCGGGCAGTACCACGAGGACGATCACGGTTCCTACGGCCATGATGATGCCGCCGATGAGGCTGGTCTGGGCGATTGCGTGGGCGAAGGACTCGTGGACCGCGTCGACCAGGGTCTGGGCCTGCTGGGGTCCGGCGGAGGGGTCCTTCGCGACCTGCTGGGCGACCGCGAGGCCGCCGCCGACCGAGTCCTTGGCGGTGTCCAGGGCCGCGGCCGGCAGCTGGCCGCCGACCAGGTCGGTCAGCTTGTCCTTGTAGGACGTGGCGAGGAGCGAGCCGAGGATGGCGATGCCCAGGGAGGCGCCGAGTTCCAGCGCGGTGTCGTTGGCGCCGCCGCCGACGCCCAGCTCCGACTCGGGGAAGGAACCCATGATGGTGTCGGTGGCCGGGGACAGGCTCAGGCCGATCGCGAAGCCGAGGAGCACCAGCGGCGCCAGGAAGTCGGTGTACGCCGAGCCCGACTCGATCTGCGCGAGCAGGAAGACTCCCGCCGTGCCGATCAGCATGCCGGTGCCCACCACCAGCTTCACGCCCAGCTTCGGGGCCACCCGTCCGGTGACCGCGGCTCCGACGAAGACGGCTCCGGCCAGCGGCAGCAGTCGTACGCCCGTTTCCAGCGCGTTGTAGCCGAGGACGAACTGCAGGAACTGGGTGGAGTAGTAGATCGAGCCGAAGGTGCCGAAGAAGAAGAACAGCACCGCGAGCATGGAGCCGCTGAAGGGGCGCTCCCTGAACTTGCGCACGTCCAGCATGGGGTGGGGGTGGCGCAGTTCCCAGGCGACGAAGGCCGCGAGGCCGACGCCGGCGATGACGGCCGCGGCGATCGGGCCGACGCCCCAGCCGAAGTGCGGGCCCTCGATCGTGGCGTAGACCAGGCTGCCGACGGAGACGATCGACAGCAGGCCGCCGACGTAGTCGATCCGGCCCATCTTCTCCGCCTTCGACGGCGGCACCAGGATCAGTGCGCCGATGACGCCGAGGAGCGCGAGGGGGACGTTCATCAGGAAGGTAGAGCCCCAGGCATGGTTCTCCAGGAGCCAGCCGGCGGCCAGCGGGCCTGCGGCGATGGCGAGGCCGGAGGTGGCGCTCCAGGCCGTGATGGCCCTGGCGCGCTCCGCCCGCGGGAACATCGCGACCAGCAGGGAGAGCGTGGCCGGCATGACCACCGCGGCGCCGACGCCCATGATCGCGCGGGCGGCGATGACGAGGCCGGTCGCGTCGACCAGGCCGCCCATCACAGCGCCGCCCGCGAAGATCAGCAGACCCAGCACGAGTGCGCCGCGGCGGCTGTACTTGTCGCCGATCGAGCCCAGTACGAGCATCAGCGCGGCGTACGGGACGGTGTAGCCGTCGATGACCCACTGCAGGTCGCTGCTGTTGAGGCCCAGGTCGCTGGTCATGTCGGGGGCGGCCACGATCAGTGACGTGTTCGCCATGACCACGATCAGCAGACTCAGGCACAGGACCAGCAGCGCCCACCAGCGGCGTGGATAGGGCTCCGTCATCTTCTCGGCGGGGGTGTTGACGAAGAGCGGCATCGGGAGCTCCTGGGGAATCGACGGGGACTTAATTGCCCAACGATGTGCAGACTAGTTTCTTGCCCATCGATGTGCAACTATCGAGTTGCGCTTCCCCGTCGACCGGAGGTCCGACATGACCAATCCGCACGTCAGCGGTAGCGGGCGACGCCAGACGCGGCTCACCCGGGCCCGCATCCTGGAAGCGGCGAGGCAGGAACTCGGCCGTGATCCCGACAGCAGCCTCGGTGACATCGCGGAGGCCGCCGGCGTGGTGCGGCGTACCGTCTACGACCATTTCGCCGGGCGGGCCGCGCTGGTCGAAGGGCTTGCCGCGGATGCGGCGGAAGCGTTGCGGTGCGCATTGGCGGGCGTGGCGGTCCCTGACCCCGACGCCGGCCCCGACCCAGACGCCGTCACCGCGATGGCGCGGTTCGTCATGGCTCTGTGGCCCGTCGGCGATCGTTATCGCACGTTGCTGCGGATTGCTCCGCAGGATCTGGGGGCGGAGCGGGTGGACGAAGTCCTGGCGCCCGCCCGGGACACGGCTACGGCGATCATCGAGCGGGGGCAGCGGCAGGGGGTTTTCCGGAACGGCGTCCCGGCCGAGCCGCTCAGCAGGGCGGTCGAAGGGCTGCTGCTTGCGTTGCTGGAGTGCGTGAACGTCGGCACCTGGAGCGATGACGGCACCGGTAGCACGACCGCCGCGCTGATTGCGGTGGGGGCAGATCGTGATGTCGCCGTCGCGCGGGTTCGCGAGCTCAGGCGTCCCGAGGCCGTCAGCGCCTAGGCGAGTGCCGCGCTGTGCCGTCGGGCGTCGGGCGTCGGCGTCGTGGCTGGTCGCGCAGTTCCCCGCGCCCCTTCGGGACGCCGCCGAACCCCCCGAGATCACATCCCCCGCGAAACCGAGAGGAACGCCATGTACCCGTCCCAGCATCACGAGGAGACCGTGGTGGGCGAGCCCTACTACAGTGACGCCGCCCTGTATGCGAGCCCCCCTGCCCCCTGGAGGTGCCGCAGGCTCCTTGCCGGCGTGGCCCTGGCGGTGTTGCTCGTCGGTGGCGTCGTCGTCGATCGGGTCGCCGCGGGCCGCGCGGAGCGTCGTACGGCGGTGGCGTTTCAGGAAGGCATGGGGACGCCTGAGTTGCCTTCGGTGCACGTCACGGGGTTTCCCGTGGCGACTCAGTTGGCCCGGGGCAGTCTCCGGCACGTCGACATCACCGCCCACGACATACCCGCCAGCGGGTCGGACCGGCCCCTGCCCGTGACGGAACTGGCCGTCGGGCTCGACGGGTTGAAGACCTCGGGGAGTGCCGACGTGGCCCGTGCGAGCGGTGTCGAGGCGACCGCCTTTCTGTCGTACGAGGATGTGTCGGGCGCGCTCGGTCTGGAGGTCTCTCAGGGCGAGCAGCCGGGGCGGGTCGACGCGGCTGTCAGCCTGCCGCTCGCCGGTGATGTGAGCGTGAGTGCGGTCGTCTCGGCGGTCGGCGGCAACCGCATCGCCTTCACCGATGTGCGCGTCACCCGGGGCGAGTTGATCCCTCCCGCGAAGGCGCTGCTCGACAAGGCCCTGGAAGAGCCCATACCCCTCCGGAACATCCCCGAGGGGCTGCGCCTGCGGTCGGTCACCACCACGGAGAGCGGGATCAGCGCCCGGTTCACGGGCAGGGCGGTCACCTTCCGGCCGGGGTCGGTTTCCGCTGCCGCTTCCACTTCCGCGTGATCCCCCCGGCCCCTCAGTCGAGGTCGGGCAGCGGGCGTCGGGCGACCTCGTGGGCGTCCTCCGGCGGGACTCCCAGCATGCGCAGCAGCATCTCGGCCAGGTTGGACGCGGTCTCGTCGCCGTCGAGTTCCGGGCGGGCGAACCGCAACTCCACCAGCGCCAGCAGGGAGCCACCCAGGGCGGTCAGCGCGACGGTCGGGTCGGCGATGGTGAAACGGCCGGAGGCTACGCCGACCTCCAGGTCGCGCAGGGCGCGTGGGGCCAGGCCCGAGTCGGAGTGGAGGTAGCCGAGGCCGCGGTGGCGCAGGACCTGCATGAGTTCAGGGTGCGACTCGGCCATGCGGGCGCTGAGCCTGAAGCCCGCCGCGACGAGTTCCGCCGGGTCGTCGATGTCCTGAAGGCGTTCGTCGAAGGTACGGCCGAACTCCTCCAGCGCGTCGACCACCGCCGCGTCGAACAGCTCCGTCTTCGACTCGAAGTGGTTGTAGAAGGAGCCGAAGCCGACGTCCGCGCGCTCGGCGATCGCCTGGATGCTCGCGCTGGTGTCCCCGGACTCGGCGAGGATCTGCCGGGCCGCGCGCACGAGGGACTGGCGGGTCTCGGCGCGGCGCCGTTCGAAGCGGTTGCCGGGCGGGGCTGACGTAGGCATGCGGCGAGTCTAGCTGCGGTGACTATGAGGATCACAGTTCTGATGAACCCATCATTTCCTGCTGCTTACCTCTTGACGACGATGGCATCAAGTTTGATGATTTCGTCATTACGGCAATGTTGCTTGGAGGACGCCATGTCCAGGACGGCCCATCAGGACCTCCACAGCGAGCTGGGCGGCTCGCGGGGTGAGCATCCGGGGCGCGCTCGCAATCCGGTGATCAAAGCGGCCGACCTGGCCTGGCTGGAGTTCGAGAAGCCCGACCTCGACCGGGCGGAGGTGTTCGCGCGGGACTTCGGCTTCGCCGTGGCCGCCCGGACCCCGGACAGCCTGTGGCTGCGGGGCACCTTCGCGGGGCCGCCCTGCATGGTGATCCGGCGCGGTCGCACGTCCCGGTTCATCGGCCCGGCCTTCCGCGCGGCCGAGCGGGCCGACCTGGACCGGCTGGCCCGGGCGACGGGGACGGACGTACGGGATGCGGATGCGCCTGGGGGCGGCAAGGTCGTCGACCTGCTCGATCCCTCGGGTTTCCCGGTCCGGGTCGTGCACGGCGCCGAGCCGCTGCCCGAACTCCCCGGACAGCAGCCGCTGTTGTTGAACTTCGGCCCGGATCACCGTCGTACGAACGCCACCCAGCGTCCGTCCCGTGAACCGTCCCGTATCCAGCGCCTGGGGCATGTGGTGCTGGAGACAAGGGTGTTCGCACGGGCCCTGGACTGGTATCTGGAGACGCTCGGGATGATCGTGTCCGACTTCCTGTTCCTGGACGGGCAGCGCGGGCGCGGTCCGACGATGGCGTTCATCCGCTGCGACCAGGGGAGCGTGGCGGTCGATCACCACACCCTGGCCATGCATCTCGGGCCCGGCAACGGCTACGTCCACTCCGCCTACCAGGTCACCGACCTGGACTCGCTCGCGGCCGGTGGCGAGTACCTCAACGAGCGTGGCTATCAGCGCAGTTGGGGTATCGGTCGGCACATCCAGGGCAGCCAGCTCTTCGACTACTGGCGCGACCCCGACCGCTTCATGCTGGAGCACTTCGCCGACGGCGACCTGTTCTCCAGCGACCTCGAACCCGGCTGGGCGCCCATGTCGACGAGCGGTCTCGCCCAGTGGGGCCCGCCGGCCACCCGTGACTTCCTCGGCGCCAGCCCCTCCCCCCAACGGATCCGCGAGGTCGTCCAGGCCCTGCGCGGTGACAACGAACTCGACCCCGGCCGACTGCTGGGCCTGCTGAAAGCGGCGAACTCATGAGCACCAACATCCTGCGCACCGCCGAGGGTTGGTGGGTCGTCCTCGGTGACCGGGCCGTCCCGGTCGACACCAAGGCCGTCACCACCGCGGAGCTGCTGGCCGACCGGGCCGCGGTGCGGGAGGCCGCTGCGAGCGGCGACCCCGGCACGCCCGTCGCCGACCTGGTCGCCCTCTCCCCGGTCACCACCCCCTGCCGAGTGGTCGCCCAGATGGTCAACTACCGCAGCCACGCCCGCGATTCGGGCTTCACCGGCGACATCCCGCCCACCTTCTTCCGCAAGGCGTCCGGCTCGGTGAGCGGCCCGGGCGAGGCGATCGTCCGGCCGTCGCATGTGAACTTCCTCGACTACGAGGTCGAGTTGGGCTTGGTCATGGGCGCGCCGCTGTCTGTCGGCACCGTGGTCGAGGAGCGGGACCTGCCCTCGTACGTCGCCGGGATCGTCATCACCAATGACGTCAGCGCCCGTGACGTACAGCTGACGAAGACGCAGTTCTACGAGAGCAAGTCGTACCCCACCTTCACGCCGACCGGGCCGTACCTGGCGCTGCTGGAGCCGGAGGACTTCGCCCATCTGCTGGACCTGCGGCTGAGGTTGAGCGTCAACGGGGACCTGCGTCAGGACCGCACCCTCGCCGACATGATCGTCCGACCGGCGCGGGCGCTGACCCTGCTGGCCCGCTTCCAGGCTCTCGATCCCGGCGATCTGTTGCTGACCGGCACCCCCGGCGGCACGGCGCTCAAGGCTCCGCCGAAGGTCGTCGAGAAGATCGGCGCGCTGCTGCCGCCCGCCGTGAAGTGGAAGGCGTTCTTCAAGAGCCAGGCCCGCAACCCGCACTACCTGCACGCGGGTGACGTGATCACGGCGACGATCGCGACCCCGGACGGCCGCATCGACCTCGGCGAGCAACGCACGTCCGTCACGGACGCGAACTGAGGACCCGAGGTGAGCCGCACATGAACGTCGACGAAGCCGCACGTGTGCCCGTCGTGATCGTCGGGGCCGGGCCGGTGGGCGTGACCGCCGCCCTTCTCCTGGCCCGGCGCGGAGTCCGCAGTGTCGTCCTCGAACGCCATCAGGACGTCTACCCACTGCCGCGCGCCGTCGCCAACGACGACGAGATCCACCGGATCCTTCAGGCCGCGGGCGTCGGCGAGGAGTTCACCGCGATCTCCCGCCCGGCAGGCGGGCTGCGACTGCTGGACGCCCGGCACCGGGTGATGGCCGAGTTCCGGCGCTCCCAGCAGGGCCACCACGGCTATCCGCAGTCCAGCATGTTCGACCAGCCCGAACTGGAACGAGTGCTGCGCGACGCCCTGGCCCAGCGCCCGGAATGCGACCTGCGTAGCGACGTGGAGGTCACCGGCGTCGGCCCGGACACCACGGGACCCGTACGCGTCACCTACCGCGACGACGCCGGCGAGCACGAGCTGTGGGCCGAGGCGGTCCTCGGCTGCGACGGCGCCAACAGCCTCACCCGCGAAGCCATCGGGGGTGTCTGGGAGGACCTGCGCTTCGAGGAGGACTGGAAGGTCATCGACGTCGACACGACGGGCCCCGTCCGCTGCTGGGAGGGCGTCGACCAAGTCTGCGACCCGGACCGGCCGGGGACCTTCATGCGGGTGAACGAGTCCCGCTACCGCTGGGAGTTCCGGCACGGGGAAGGGCAGGAGACGGTCCGCGAGCTGATCGCCCCGTGGCTGCCGCCCTCGTCCGACGGTGACTTCGAGGTCGTCCGCGAGACGCGGTACACCTTCCGGGCCCGCGTAGCCGACCGCTGGCGCAGCGGCCGGGTCTTCCTGCTCGGCGACGCCGCCCACCTCACCCCGCCGTTCATCGGGCAGGGCCTGTGCTCGGGACTGCGGGACGCCTACAACCTCACCTGGAAGCTCGCCCGGGTTCTCCACCAGGGGGGCGACGAGCGGCTGCTCGCGACCTACGAGAGTGAACGCAAGCCGCATGCCCGGCATGTGGTCCGGCTCGCGGTGGCCATGGGCTGGGCCATGACCGGCGGCCAGGACGGCGCCGCCGCGATCCGCCGCAGGGCGCTGGCCGCGGCCTGCCGCATACCCGGCCTGACCGAACTGGTCGGCCGCGACCTCAGCCCGCCCCTGACCGCCGGACCGCTCGTGCGGCGCGGGGTCCGCCGGGGCCTGGCGGGCACGCACTGCCCCCAACCATGGGTGAGCGTCGGCGGACGGCGCACCCGCCTCGACGATGTGCTCGGCGACTCCTTCGCCGTCCTGACCGCCACGGAACCCGGCCCCTCGCTGACCGCGCTCGCCCACGGTCTCGGCATACAAGCGATCCCGGTGACCGACCTCGGCGACGACGGCACGCTCGCCGCCTGGCTGCGCGCCGGCCGCGCGGACGCGGTGCTGCTGCGTCCGGACCGGGTCGTGATGGACGTAGTCCCGCGCGGGGGCGGCGATTTCACGGGTACGGCCGACTGGGCGTCCCTGCTGCACACCACACGAAGCCCTTTCCCTTCCCAACGGACCGTTGAGAAAAGCCTGTTGAGGAGCATGACGCGATGAACCCGCCGTACCCGGCCCCCTTCTTCACGCCCGATCCGGAAGCGGCGGCGACCAGTCGCATCGCGGACTTCGCCCGGCGTCAAGGCATCGACGACCGTGACTACGCCGCCCTGCACCGCTGGTCGGTCACCGACCTGGAGGGCTTCTGGGGTGCGGTGTGGGAGTACTTCGACGTTGACGCGGACACCCCGTACGAGCAGGTGCTGGAGGAGGAGCGGATGCCCGGCGCCCGCTGGTTCCCCGGCGCCACCCTCAACTACGCCCACCACGCCCTGCGCAATCTCAGGGACGACGACGTGGCGATCGTCGCCCTGGACGAGACCGGCTCCGGGTACGAGGTGACCGGGCAGCAGTTGCGCTCCCAGGTCGCCTCCGTCGCCGCCACCCTGAGCGACCTGGGCGTCGGCAGGGGTGACCGGGTCGTCGGCTATCTGCCCAACACCCCGCACGCGATCGTGGCGTTCCTGGCCGCCGCGAGCCTGGGCGCCATCTGGTCGGTGTGCGGGCAGGACTACGCCCCCAAGGCCGCCGCCGACCGCTTCGCCCAGCTCGAACCCACCGTCCTGATCGCCGCCGACGGCTACCTCTTCAACGGCGACCCGCACGACCGCCGCGACGCCGTCCTCGAACTCGCCCGCGCGCTGCCGACGTTGAAGGCGACGCTGCTGGTGGACCACGTGGGCCTGCCCTGGCCGTCGGGCGCGTACCCGTCGCTGATCGTGCCGTGGGAGGACGCGTCCACCCGTACCGAGCAACTCGCCTGTACCGCCGTGCCGTTCGACCACCCGCTGTGGGTTCTCTTCTCCTCCGGCACCACCGGCCTGCCCAAGGGCATCGTCCACGGCCATGGTGGAGTGCTCCTGGAACACCTCAAGACCCTTAGCCTGCACTCCGACCTCGGCCCCGGCGACCGGCTCCTCTGGTACACCACCACCCACTGGATGATGTGGAACCTGGTCGCCTCGACCCTCCTGACCGGTGCCACGACCTGCACCTACGACGGCAGCCCCGCCCTCCTCACCAAGCCGGACATCCTCTGGGAACTGGCGGCCCGCCATCACGTCACCGTGTTCGGCACCAGCCCCCAATTCCTGCTGGCCATGGCCAAGTTCGGCATCGACCCGTCCGTGCACGACCTGTCGTCCATCCGCGTCGTCGGCTGCACCGGCTCCGCCCTGCCCGCCTCCGCCTACCCCTGGGTCCGCGACCACGTGGGCGACCGCGTCCTGCTGGCCTCCATCAGCGGCGGCACCGACATCGCCTCCGGCTTCGCCGGCAGCGCACCCACCACCCCCGTCTGGGCGGGCGAGTTGTCGGTTCCTCACCTGGGCGTGGCGCTGGCCGCGTACGACGCCGAGGGGTTCCCGGTGGTCGACCGGGTGGGCGAGCTGGTGGTGACCCGGCCGATGCCGTCGATGCCGCTGTGCTTCTGGAACGATCCCGACGGCAGCCGTTATCGCGACGCCTACTTCACCTCGTACCCCGGTGTGTGGCGGCACGGCGACTGGATCACGGTCACGGGACACGGCTCGGTGATCGTGCACGGCCGCTCCGACAGCACGTTGAACCGCAACGGTGTGCGCCTGGGCAGCGCCGACATCCACGACGTCGTCGAGCGCCTCCCGGAGATCACCGAAGCCCTGGTCATCGGGGCGGAGGAACCCGACGGCGGCTACTGGATGCCGCTGTTCGTGGTCCTGGCGGCCGGGGTGACTCTGGACGACGCCCTCCGGGACAGGATCAAGGAGGCGATCCGCGGCGGCGCCTCCCCCCGCCACGTACCCGACGAGATCCTCGAAGTCCCGGCCATCCCCCACACCCGTACCGGCAAGAAACTCGAAGTCCCTGTCAAACGCCTCCTCCAGGGCGCCTTCGCCGAACACGTCGTCAACCTCGCCTCGGTGGACTATCCCGAACTCATCGACTACTACGCCCGGTTGGGAGCCGAGCGCCGCGGTAGCCGCCGTTCCGACGGCGGTCAAGCCGCGCGAGCCGAGTCGATCTCGACCACTCGGGCCCAGTCGGGCGGTGTGTCCGGGACGTAGTCGGGATCGTTCTCGTTCGCCGATCGGTACGCGCGGCGGCGAGGGAACAGGCCGACCACCGTCCGGCACGGTGGTCGGGTGCTCGGCCAGGGTGTCTGGCCGTCGGTCAGGACCACTACGGCGTCCGGTGCCGGGCGTGCGCGGAGCGCCCTGGCGAAACCCGTGCGCAGGTCCGTACCGCCACCGCCCACCAGCGGAATTCCCTCACCACGGCACAGCTCGTGCACCATCCCGGCCGACGCGTCACAGGGCACCACGCTGACCAGGTCGCGGCGGCCACCCACCGCACGGCAGATCGCGGCGACCTCCAGCAACGCGCTGCCCAGTTCGGCGTCGCTGACCGATCCGGAGGTGTCGACGATCACGGAGACCCGGGGCGGCCTGCGTCTCAGGCTCGGCAGGACGACGCCGGGCATCCCGGCGGAGCGCCGCGACGGCCGGCCGTAGGTGTAGTCCTCGCCCACCCCGGGTCCGGAGGCCGCCGAGCGGACCGCCGCCCCCAGCAACTCCCGCCAGGGCTGCGGCGGATGGAACGCCTCCTCCGCCCACCGCTGCCACTTCCTGGAGGCGTTCCCCGGGCGGCCGGTGATGCCCTGCGCCACCCGGAAGCGGACCGCGTCCCGTTCCTGTTCGCTCAGGCCGTGCGCGCCGTCCGGGCCCAGCTCCCACTCCCGTCCCAGTCCGTCGGCGCCGCTGCCGCAGTCCAGCCAGGAGAGGTCCAGCGTGTGCGGCCCGAGCCGGAACTTGCCCAGGTACTCCTCCATGAGCTCGCCCTCGGGCAGCCCCAGGGAAGCCGGGTCGACCGCGCCTTCGGGCCGGACCAGCCCGTCGCCGTACGCGTCGTCGTTGATCTCGCAGTCCGCGGCGATGTTCATCCGCAGCCGCTCCCCCGGGCCGGTCAGCCCGCGCTCGTGCGCGTACCGGTCGCCGCGCCCGTGATGGTCGCGCAGCAGGTGGGACACCTCGTGCACCCACACCCCGGCCAGTTCCTCCACGGGGGTCCGGTCCACGAACGTCGGTGAGACGTAGCACCGCCAGTGCCGGTCGACGGCCATCGTCGGCACCTGCCGTGACTCCACGGTGTGCAGGGCGAACAGTGCCGTCGCCAGGTAGGGACGGGCACGGGCCGCCTGCAGTCGGGCGGTGTAGAGCTTGTCGAGGTCGAGGGTCGCCCTCGGCGCGTGCGGGTTCATCGGTTCATCCGGGTTCATCGGCCCGCCTTCGCCGTGAGCGCGGCGGCCCGGCCCGCCGCTCGGTCCGCCCGACGGGACAGGGTCACCACTCCGGCGAGCCGCTCGATCGAGGCCGGGACGTCCCAGTCCTCCTGGCGCAGCGAGGCCAGTGTGGTGGCGGGGACGACCACCAGGTCAGGGGCTCCGGTCTCCAACGCCCGCACCAGCAGCGCCCAGGCCGCGTCCCAACGGGACTTGTCCGGGCGCGCGCGGACGGCCGCGACCACTCCGTCGAGCACGGCCTGGCGCAGATCCCCCCGTTCGGGCAGGTCGGCACCCTCCGGGTCGGCGAGGACCGCCTCGGGGTCCGGGAGGTCCATCCGGTCCACGCTCGCCAGCAACTCCAGCCCCGGACCGTCCCCCACGGTTCCCCTGACCAGCAGGGAGAGCACCTCCCGGGAGGAACCGGCCGCGTTCGCGAAGGCGATCAGGCTCAGCGTCATGTCCCAGCTGCGGGGTGAGGGCCAGGCTCCGCCCCGGCGCGTCTCGTTGCTGGGCAGCCGGTGCACGAGCCCGGGGCGGGCGGCGAGGAGCCCGCACACCGCACGCCGGGCGAAGTCGACGGCCTCCGGCAGCTTCCGCGGGTCGAGTCGTGGCAGCGTCGCCCGGGGCCACGTTCCGCCGAGGCCACGTACGACGACCTCGTGGTCGTGGGTCCACTGGAGGTGGACGAACCGGTTGGCCAGCGGCGGGCTCAGCTCCCAGCCGTCGGCCGCCGAGGACCGCGGGTTGGCGGCGGCCACGATCCTTACGCCGGGCGGCAGTTGGAGGGCACCGATCCGCCGCTCCAGCACGAGGCGGAGCAGCGCGGCCTGCACGGCCGGTGGCGCGGTGGACAGTTCGTCCAGGAACAGCAGGCCCCGGCCGGCCCGTACCAGTCGTACGGCCCAGTCCGGCGGGGCCATCGGAACCCCCTGTTCCGCGGGGTCGTCGCCTACGACGGGCAGTCCGGAGAAGTCGGAGGGCTCGTGCACGCTGGCGATGACCGTGGTCAGCGGGAGGTCCAGGGCTGCGGCGAGTTGGGTCAGGGCTGCGGTCTTTCCGATTCCCGGCTCGCCCCACAGGAGTACGGGCAGGTCGGCGGCGACGGCGAGTGTCAGGGCCTCCAGTTGGGTGTCGGGGCGGGCTTCGGTGGTGGTGTCGCGGAGGAGGGTCAACAGGTCGGCGGCTACGTCGAGTTGGGATGTGCTTTGGGGCATGTGTGATCACCTTTGGGTTCGTGGTGGGCTGAGAGGCGGGTTGTTTGCTGCGGGTCCGGTGGGGGCTGGTCGCGCCCCGCGGCGGAGCCGCTAATGGACACAGCCCCGCGCCCCTAAAGGGGCGCTGTCGCACCGGAGTTCAGCAGTTCCCGGGGCGGAGATCCCCCGGTCAGCGGAGGGTTGCGTGACGTGCTCGACTGCGGCGGTCGCGGGGGCGGGGCGCGACAGGGCAGTTGCGGCCTGATCCAGGAGCCGGGCCGACCATGCCCGTCCTGAACAACCCGTAGGTGATCCGCCGTTGAGCGGCCGCCTCCAGTTCGTCGCGCAGAGCACCGCCCCGCAGCAGCGCGTCCGGACCCAGCAGGCCTTCTACGACGGCCAGTGCGCCGGCGATGTCGCCGTGGTCCAGGCGTTCGCGGACGCCGGTGAGGCAGTCGGGGTGACGGTGTGCCTCGTCGATCGCCCGGAGGCAGGGCAGCGGGGTGCCGGTCAGTTCGACCAGGAGTTCCTCGCGGCGGAGTTCGGCCGGGTCGTGGTCCAGCGGGGCGAGTACCCCGTCGACCAGGCCGATCCGGTGCTGGGCTCCCCGGCACTCCACGAGGCGGGGCTGTCCTGGCGGGTCCGGGATCCGGGGCGCGGCTGTCGGCGGACGATCCGGTACCAGCGCCCTGGCGACCAGCGGGTGCAGCCGATCGACCTCGATCGCACCGGTGCGGATCAGTTCCAGGTCGGGCAGGATCCAGGTCGCGGCGTCGGGCAGGACCGGCAGTGCGGAGGTGCCGCCCCTGTCCGTCGACGCCGCCGCGCTCCTGGTCGAGGGCGACCCG
Organism: Streptomyces sp. JLBG701; assembly: GCF_058544905.1. Taxonomy (NCBI): domain Bacteria; kingdom Bacillati; phylum Actinomycetota; class Actinomycetes; order Kitasatosporales; family Streptomycetaceae; genus Streptomyces; species Streptomyces sp. JLBG701. The sequence goes on along the minus strand of NZ_CM178588.1, from coordinate 9,070,005 downwards.
TCGTCGTCCGCCATGTCCAGGACCAGCCGACGCCGTGCCCCGAGTCGTACGAGGACGGGCCCGGCGGACCGCCCCTCGGCGTGCAGCAGGATCCCCGCCTCGGCCGCCCAGCGGTGAACGGCCCAGCCACGATCGTCGGCGGGCAGCCGATCGGCCGCCCCGGACCGGATCCGCAGCTCGTCCGTTCTGCGCGCATCCCAGAGATGCCGGTGCAGGTCGAGGCGGAACCGTCGGTTCGGATGCGGGTGCGGATAACGGCGGTCGCCGCCCCCGGAGTTGGCCCCGGAGTTGGTCCCGTCCCACACCGCGAGGCTGATCCGCTGGCCGGCATCCGCCCAGGCGGGCGCGGTACGGGCCACGAGGTGCACCCGGCCGACTGCGTCGTACCGAGCCAGAGAGATCGTCAACCCCGGACGCAGCAACCCGTCGGGAGCGATTCTCGGCATGTGCCAGCGCAGCAGGTCGGGAACCAAGTGACGTAGATCCGCCCGGAGTTGGGTCGCGAGTTCTTGGCCATACGTGCGTGCGACGGAGCGCAGGCCGAGATCGACGTCGAAGCCCGCGGCGGCGCACGCTCCCGCCCAGTCGCCCACGCCACGGCGGCCGGTCGCGGTCTCGATCATGGAGGGCGGCACGGCGAACTCGCGCACGCGCGGCCAGAAGGAAAGGCGGGAATTCCCGTCCGCGGTCGAGGTGAGCATCAGCACTCACCTTGCGCGGTCGGGACCCCCAATCTGCCAGCAGAGTATGTGGTCATCGTGCGGAACGGTACGCATCCCCGCCGCGCTCTGCCACCCATTTTCGGATCGCGATAAATCACCCCAAATCGATTTCGCTACAAGTTCCGAAATTATTCGTGATGGGTCCGCCACTTGGCCGAAATGCGTGCCTCATAGCTTCGCCATCAGCCGAAAAAGCTACTTCCCCCCGAAATCCCATCGCTGTCCTCAGCGACTTGCGCCTTCATGAGACAGGAGCCCCGAGTGTCCAATCCCTCCCGACGCGGCGCCCTCAAGCTGACCGCGGGCATGGCTCTCATGGGCGCTTTCGCCCTGACGGGCTGTGGACGCGGCGATGACACCGCCACCGCGAAAGCCACCGCGCAGCCCGTCGACGACTCCCCGGCCACCGGCACCCTGACCGTCTGGGCCGCCCAGGGCGATGCCGACGTGCTCGACAAGGTCATCAAGCCCTTCAAGGCCGCGAACCCCGACGTCACCGTGAAGTTCACGCTGATACCGAACTCCGACTACTACACCAAGCTCCAGTCGGCGATCGCGGCGGGCAAGGGGCCCGATGTCGCCCAGTTCTTCCCCGAGTCGCAGGCGCAGTTCCTTGACCCGTCGATCCTCCAGGCCGTGCCGGACGGTCTCGTCGACCCGGACAGCTTCTTCAAGAGTCTCTGGGACGCGGGTGTGGCCGAGAACGTCGCCTACGCGGTGCCCTGGTACGCGTACACGTACGCGCTCGTCTACCGTTCCGATCTCGCCAAGAAGGCGGGCGTCGAGGCGCCGACCACGTGGGACGAGACGGTGCCGTTCCTCAAGGCGCTCCAGAGTGCCGGCGCCGGGCACGGTCTGGGGGCCGACATCGGCTGGGACATCTTCAACGGGCAGGACGTCGCGATGTACGCCTGGCAGGCCGGCGGCTCGCTGGTCGACTCCTCCGGGAAGTGGACGCTCGACACTCCGGCGATGGTCGAGGCGCTCAAGTACAACGCGTCGTTCTTCACCTCGGGCACCGCCGACACCAGCGGGCCCACGTTCCTGGACGCGCAGCCGTACTTCGTGTCCGGGAAGACCGCCACGGTGATCACGGGCCCGTGGGTCATCGGGCAGCTGGACACCGCGGCGAAGAAGGACGGCTGGACTGCGTCCCACGTCGCCACCGCACCGCTGCCGGCCGGGGCCTCGGCCAGTTCCTCCTTCTCCGCGGGCGGCAGTTGGGGCGTGCTCGCGGGCAGCGGCAACGCGGACGCGTCGTGGAAGCTCATCCGGTATCTGGCGAAGCCGAGCACGCAGGTGTCGCAGTACAAGGCGTACAGCTCGCTGCCGGCGGTCATCTCCGCCTGGGACGACTCCGCCATCGCGGACCAGCCGCTGCTGGACGCCTTCCTGACCCAGCTGAAGAACACCAGGGCGTTTCCGCAGGTGAGCAGCTGGCAGCAGGTCGCGACCCGGCTTGGCAAGGAGATGGAGGCGGTGGCCAAGGGCACGCAGACCGCCGCGAAGGCCGCCTCGAACGTCCAGGCGTACGCCGAGAGCCTCGGTACGGGCGCGAAGTGAGCCGCCGATGACCACCACCGTCAGCCCGGGGGCGCCGCGCAACACGCTTCGCTCCCGGGGCGCCCGGCGGACGGCCACCGCCTGGCTGTTCCTCGCGCCCTTTGCCGTCGTGTTCCTGATCTACACCGCGATCCCGACCGTCGCCGCCCTCGGGTTCAGCCTCACCGACCTGCGGGGCACGGATCTGCGGCATCCCTTCGCGGTGAACGTCACGGGGCTCGACAACTACCTCCGGCTGTTCCAGGACGAGATCTTCCTGCGGGACATCCTCAACACCGCGCTCTTCGTGGCCGTAGGTGTGCCGCTGACCATGGGCGTCGGATTCGCGCTGGCCCTCGCGCTGAACTCCGGCATCCGGCGGCTGCGCGGGGTGTTCCGCACCCTCTTCTTCGCGCCGGTCGTCACGAACGTGGTCGCGGTCGCCCTGATCTGGCAGTACGCCTTCCACGCGGACGGCACGGTCAACAGGCTGCTCGGTGCCGTCGGCCTCGCCGGACCGAACTGGCTGGACGATCCGAACCTGGCCATGCCCGTGGTCATCCTGCTCGGTGTCTGGCGCAACTTCGGTACCGCCATGGTGCTGTTCCTCGCCGGGTTGCAGGCGATTCCCGAGGACGTGTACGAGGCCGCGTCCCTCGACGGGGCCGGCCGCCGGCGCCAACTCCGCCACATCACCCTGCCGTTGCTGCTGCCCACGACTCTCATGGTCTCGGTGCTGCTGACCGTCTTCTACCTCCAGGTGTTCGACGAGCCGTATCTGCTGACCGACGGCGGCCCGCTGGGCTCGACCGAGTCGGTGGCGCTGTTCACCTACCACCAGTTCGGGGCGGGCGAGTTCGGGATGTCCTCGGCCGCGTCCTTCGTGATGCTCGCGCTCGTCGCCCTGGTGAGCATCGTCCAGTTCCGACTGCTGAGGCCCCGCTCATGACCGCCCTAGCCGCGTTGGAGAACGCCCACCCCGCCACCGAGCGGATCGCCTCGCGCCGCCGGTCCGTCTCCCAACCCCTGCTCTACGGCGCGCTGGTGCTGTGCGGGCTGCTCACGATGCTTCCGTTCCTCTGGGGAATCAGCGGCTCGCTACGCAGTCTCGACGAGATCCGCTCGGCCCCCGGCGCCCTGCTCCCCCACCACGTGACCTTCGACAACTTCGTCCGGCTGTTCAGGACCGAGGGTTTCGGCCGGTTCATGGTCAACAGCGTCGTGGTCGCGGCCATGGTGGTCGCCGGCAACATCGTGGCGGCGTCGGCCGCCGGCTACGCGCTCGCCAAGCTCGAATTCGCGGGCAGGCGGCTCGCGTTCGGCGCGGTCATGGCGGCGATGATGGTGCCGGTCACCACGGTCTTCATCACCCAGTTCGTGATCACCGTCGACCTGGGCCTGGCGGACACCCTCACCGGAATCGCCCTGCCCGGTGTGGCGTTGCCGCTGTCGGTCTTCATCATGCGGCAGTACGCGATGTCGATCCCCGACGAACTCCTCGAAGCGGCCCGGATCGACGGGGCGGGCGAGTTCCGGATCTTCTTCCGGATCTTCCTCCCGCTGGCCGGCCCCGCGGTCGCGACGATCACGATCATGTCGTTCCTCACCTCGTGGAACAACTTCATCTGGCCGCTGGTCGTCGCCCAGAGCATGGACACCTACACCCTCCCGGTGGGCCTCGCCGCCACCAGCCAGGCGGCCGCCCACGTCACCGACTACGGCCTGCTGCTGGCCGGCGCGATCGTCGTGATGCTTCCGGTGCTCGTCCTCTTCCTGTTCCTCCAGCGCTACTTCGTCCAGGGCATCTCCGGAACGGGAATGCGGTGAGGGAGGCGTGCTGATGGCAGGCATGAACCAGAGCGCCGTACGACGGGTCAACACGTCAGTCGTCCTGCGGGCGTTGGCGGTGTCGGCGGGCCCGAAGACGCTGACCGAGCTCGCCGAGCAGGCCGGTCTCTCCCGGCGCACCATCGAGCTGATCCTGGACTCACTCGTCGAGGCGGGCTGGGTGACCGAGCTGGACCGGGTGCCGACCAGTGGGTGTGCGGGGCGCCCCGCCCGACGTTACGAACTGCGCGCCGAGCACGCGCTGTTGGCGGCCGCGCAGATCACCACCTCGGGCGCGTCCGCGGTCGTCGCCGATGTGCGCGGACGCATCCTCGGCCGGGCCGAGCGGCCGCTGCGCGCCTACCTGGATCCCCAGGTCACGCTCGACGACGTGGCGGCACTGGTGCGGGAGGCGCTCGAAGACGCGGGCGGGTCGGCGGACCGGCTGCGCGCCGGTGCGGTCGCGAGCGGTGGTGCCATCGACGACGAGGGAGTCGTGCGGCGGCTGGTGCACACGACGCAGTGGGCAGGCGTGCACCTTCCCGAGGAGCTCTCGCGGCGGATCCGGGTGCCCTGGTTCGCGGACAACGACACCAACCTCGGTGCGCTGGCCGAGCGTTGGCGTGGTGTGGCCGGCGACCACGACAACGTCGTATGGGCGATGCTCGGGAACCGGACCGGCCTCGGCATTCTCATACGAGGGGCCGTGCACCGGGGACTTGACGGTGCCGCGGGCGAGATCGTGGAGGCGGTGTCGCTGCCGGCCAACTCGGTCGAGCACAGCCCCGTCGCCTGGCTCACCTCACCGCAGTCGGCCCAACGTGCCATCGCACTCGACCACTTCGAGGCGGCCAGGGCCGGTGACGCAAGCGCGCTCGCCGAGGTCGACGAGCTCGTGGAGAACATCGCGTCCATCCTCACCACCCTGTCGTGGACGGTCGCCCCCTCCCTCATCGTGCTCGGCGGTGGTCTGGAGGACGCGGCCGATGTGCTGCTGCCCCGGGTGCGCGAGGCGCTGCGCCGGGCCCGCACCCCGGCAGTCGAACTGCGGGCCACCGTCCTGGGCCGGGACGCCGCGCTCGTCGGCGCCGTCAAGCTGGCGCTCGACCGCATGGACACCGAGCTGTTCGGCCCGCTCGTCCCGACCGCCTGAGCACCCTCCCCCCCACATGACAGGAGTCCCCCCTTTGACCGGCACCCCTCGCACCGACGTCCTCGTCGTCGGCAGCGGCATCATGGGATCCGTCGTGGCCCGCCTGCTGCGGGAGACCGATCCGGCGCTGCGCATCACGATGGTCGACGGCGGCGACGCGATCGGCGAGGTCCCCGGCCTGCATCTGCACGACGTCGACGACCCTGCGCTGTGGTCGCGTTACAACGAAAAGGTCGGCACTGGCGTTCAGGGCATGTACACGGGCGCCGAGGTGGTGCGTGAAGTCGCGGACAATCTCACCGAGTTGACGCCGGGCATGTTCCACGCGCTCGCGTTCGGGGAGGACGCCGAGGCGATGCCCGCGACGGCGCTCGCCTGGAACGCGGGCGGTATGGGCGTGCACTGGACCGCCGCTACACCGTGGCCGGCCGGGGACGAGGTGTTCGACTTCGGCGACCAGGCCCGCTGGGCGGCGGACCTGGAGACCGCGTCCCGGGTGCTCGCGGTCACGCCCGCCGCGATCGGCCCGACCGAGGTCGGCCGGCTGGTGCTCGACGTACTGCGGCGGCGCTACGACGGCCTCGGGCCGGCCGACCGGCAGCCGCAGCCGATGCCCATGGCCGTCACCGCGACGGCCTCGGGCCCCCTGCCACGCACGGCCCCGGGCACGATCTTCCCTGCGATCGCCACGGGCGGGGATCCCGCTTTCACCCTGCTGACCGGCACCCTCGCGACCTCGCTCATCGTGTCGGAGAACGACGGCCGGGTCGCCGGCGCCCGGCTGCGTCGCGTCTCCGACGGCGTCGAGTCCGAACTGCACGCGGACGCCGTGGTGGTGTGCGCCGATGCGCTGCGCACCCCGCAACTGCTGTTCGCCTCGGGCATCCGGCCCCCGGCACTGGGCCGCCACCTCAACGAGCACGCCTTCGTCACCGCCCGGGTCCTGCTCGACCTCGACCGCTTCGGCATCGGCGTCGACGCCCTGCCCCTGCCGCGCGTCGGCGAGTTCAGCACGGACTCGCTCTGGCTGCCGCAGAACGGAGCCGCACAGCCGTTCCACGGCCAGATCATGAACCGGACGTACGTCGACGAGGACGGCCGCCCCCTCGCGCACTCCGTGGGCCTCTCGCTGTACGTCCCTCTCGCGTCGCGCCCCGAGAACCGGCTCGTGTTCTCGCCGGCCGAGACCGACCTCGCCGGGATGCCGCGGATCGGCGTCGAGTTCGGCTACTCCGGCGCCGACCGCGCGCTGATCGGACGGGCACTCGACGAAGTCCGGGCGCTGGCCGAGGAGTTCGGCTCCTTCGACCCCGTGACCGAGCGCGCGCTGCTCCCGCCCGGCTCCTCGCTGCACCTCACCGGCACCGTCCGGGCCGGCGCCGCCGACGACGGCACCAGCGTGTGCGACCCCGAGGGCCGGGTGTGGGGCCACGACAACCTGTACCTCGCCGGCAACGGCGTGATCCCCACCCCGATGGCCGCCAACGTCACCCTGACCGGCGCGGTGACGGCCGTACGGGCCGCCCGTGCCGTCGCGGCACGCCTTGCACTGACGGGAGTCCAGTTGTGATCGTCGCGAAGAAGTACGGCGCACTCAGCACCGAGCAGGACACCAGCCTGATCGTCTCTGCCGGCGTGAACGTCGTCCTCGCCTCCTGGGGATCCAAGCGGTCTTGGGAATGTCGGGGGCGGAACCGCGCCCCGCAAGGGGCGCGGGGAACTGCGCGACCAGCCCCCACCGGCCCGCGGCGAACGAGCCGCAAATCCAGCGGAGCGCTTGGCGCGCACGCCGAGGTGGTCGCCCTCGGCCTGGCCCAGACGGCGACCGGCGGCTGGGACCTCGGCGGCGACGGCATGCCGGCGCACGAGCTGGTCGTCAACTGGCGTCCCTGCATTCAGTGTTACGGGGCCACCATGTGGTCCGGGGTGCGCGGCCTCGTGGTCGCCGGGGAGGGACCTGAGCTGGAGGAGATCACCACGTTCGACGAGGGCCCGCTCGGCGCGGACTGGGCCGAGCAGTTCGAGGCACGCGGGATCAAGGTCGTAGGCGATGTGTTGCGGGATGAAGCCCTTGCCGTGTTCCGCGGCTACCGGGAGGCCATCGACGCGGCCGCCGGCATCGTCGTGTACAACGCCCGTGCGGGTGCCGAATGACCCGGCCGGGAGGGGACGCCGAACCGCTATTCGCGACCGACGTCATCACCTTCTACCACCCGGGTTTCTGGAGCCTCGACTCCGCGGACGCCGTGCGCGACTGGGCCGTCGAGCACCCCAGGGGCTTCTGGGAGCGGGTGATGGACGCGCTGGCGGAGGCCGGGGTCACCGGGATCGAGCTGACCTTCGCGCCCGGCGACATCGACTCGGCCCTGCGTGCCTTCGGTGACGCGCCGTCGTTCCGGCGGGAGTTGGCGGCCCGGGGGCTGTCCGTCGTGAGCGCCTTCATCGCCGGGAGCGAGAGCCCGGACTGGCGGGACGGCGACAACCTGCACGCGATCGTCGCCGACGCCGAGCGCCGCGCGGCCTTCCTCGCGGACGTCGGGGCGGAGCTGCTCATCGCCGGGCTGCCGATGCGTACGACGTTCGGGACCCGCCCGCCCTTCTTCGTCGACGCCGCCTACATGACCCGGATGGCCGACATCGCCCATGTCGTCGGCGAGGCCGTCGCACGGCACGGGGTGAAGCTCGCCTTCCACACCGAGTCCAACAGCACGCTCTGGTACGAGCGGGACATCGACCTCTTCATGGCCCTCACCGACCCGCGCTATGTGTGGCTGTGCCCCGACTCCTGCCACATCGCGCTCGGGGGCGGCGACCCCGTCGCCGTTGCCCGCCGCCACGCGCAGCGCATCGTGCTGGCGCACTGGAAGGACGCGGTCGGGCCGATCGACGTGGAGCTCGTCATCGACGACACGGTCTTCGCCCAGCAGCAGCCCTTCATGACCGAGCTGGGCACCGGCATCGTGGACTGGCCGGGCTGGGCCGACGCGATGTCCCGTACCCCCGGTGCCGGAATCGTGCTCGTCGAGCTGGACGAGGCGGCCGATCCCGTGGCCGCGCTCCGGGCGGGAACAGCCGTCGCGCGGCGGGCCCGGGCATGACGTGAACGGCGGAGAGGGCGAGGTCACATTGCCGACGAGTGCAAGGTCACAGCCATGTCCGCTGCGCTCCTTTGGCGGCCTGGCCTAGCATCCGAGCATGACGGTCCTGCCTGACGACGGGCTCTCCCTGGCCGCCGAGTTCCCTGACGCGACCCATGAGCAGTGGCAACGCCTGGTGGCGGATGTTCTGCGCAAGTCGGGCAAGGATGTCTCCGGCACGGCAGCAGAGGACGCCCTGTCCACCGCGCTGGAGGACGGGTTGCGCACCCGCCCCCTGTACACCGCGAACGACAGCGCGCCCGACTCCGGTTTCCCCGGTTTCGCCCCCTTTGTGCGGGGCAGTCGGGCCGGGGCCGACATCGGCGGCGGCTGGGACGTACGGCAGCGGCACACGGCCGCCGACAACGGCTCGGTGCTCACGGACCTGGAGAACGGCGTCACCTCGCTGTGGCTGGCCGTCGGCGGCAGCGGAATCCCCGTGTCGTCCCTCGGCCAGGTGCTCGACGGCGTGTTCCTCGACCTGGCGCCCGTCGTCCTGGACGCGGGAGACCAGGTCGAGCCCGCCGCACGGGAGTTGCTGCGTCTGTACGAGGAGCGGGGCGTCGCCAAGGACGCGGCGCGCGGCAATCTCGGCGCGGACCCGCTGGGCCACGAGGCCCGTACGGGCGTGGAGTCGGCCTTCGCGCCGGCCGCCTCGCTCGCGCGGCTGTGCGCCGAGGAGTACCCGGGGCTGCGCGCCCTGACCGTGGACGCGCTGCCGTACCACGAGGCCGGCGGCTCGGCCGGGCAGGAGCTGGGCACCTCCCTGGCGACCGGCGTCGCCTACCTCCGTGACCTCACCGCGGCGGGCCTGTCGGTCGAACAGGCCTGTGCTCAGCTGGAGTTCCGGTACGCGGCCACCGCCGACCAGTTCCTGACGATCGCCAAGCTGCGCGCGGCCCGCCGGCTGTGGGCGCGGGTCGCCGAGGTGTGCGGGGCGGCGGGCGCGGGGGCGCAGGTGCAGCACGCCGTGACCTCGCCGGTGATGATGTCGCGCCGCGACCCGTGGGTGAACATGCTCCGCACGACGGTCGCCACGCTCGCCGCCGGGGTCGGCGGCGCCGACTCCGTCACGGTCCTCCCCTTCGACCACGCGCTGGGCCTGCCGGACGCGTTCGCGCGCCGTATCGCCCGCAACACGTCGACGATCCTGGTCGAGGAGTCGCACCTGTCCCGGGTGATCGACCCGGCGGGCGGCTCCTGGTACGTGGAGCGCCTGACGGACGAACTCGCCCACGCGGGCTGGGAGTTCTTCCAGTGGATCGAGGGTCTCGGCGGCCAGGCGACAGCCCTGCGCTCGGGCCGGCTCGGTGAAGCTCTCGCCACCACGTGGGAGGCGCGCAGCGCGAAGCTAGCCAAGCGCCGCGAACCCATCACCGGCGTCAGCGAGTTCCCGTTCCTCGCCGAGCGCCCCATCGAGCGCGAGCCCGCTCCCGAGCCCCCGTCCGGCGGACTCCCGCGCGTGCGGCGCGACGAGGCGTTCGAGACCCTGCGCGCCCGCTCGGACGCCCACCTCGCCACCACCGGCTCCCGGCCCCGCGTCTACCTGGCCGCGATCGGCCCCGCCGCCGCGCACACCGCCCGCACGACCTTCGTCTCGAACCTCTTCCAGGCCGGCGGCATCGAGCCGGTCACCGACGGCACCTTCGAGGACAGCGGTGCCACCGAGGCCTGCCTGTGCTCCAGCGACGCGCTGTACGAGGAGCGGGCGGCCGACACGGCCCGGGACCTCAAGTCGGCGGGCGCCTCACATGTGTTCCTGGCCGGCCGTCCCGGGCAGTACACCGACGTCGACGCGTACGTCTTCGCGGGCTGCGACGCCGTCGCCGTGCTCTCCGCCACCCTCGACCGCATCGGAGTGTCCTGATGGGAATCCCCGACTTCTCCGGAATCGAGCTGGGGACGCCCACCGCCGAGGGCAGCGCCGAGGACTGGCGCAAGGCGCTCGGCGGGGACGAGACCTTCTGGGAGACGCCGGAGGGCATCGCGGTCAAGCCGCTGTACACCGGCCGTGACCTGGAGGGCCTGGACTTCCTGGGGACGTACCCGGGCATGGCACCGTATCTGCGCGGCCCCTACTCGACGATGTACGTCAACCAGCCCTGGACGATCCGGCAGTACGCGGGCTTCTCCACCGCCGAGGAGTCCAACGCCTTCTACCGGCGCAACCTCGCGGCCGGCCAGAAGGGCCTGTCGGTCGCCTTCGACCTGCCCACGCACCGGGGTTACGACAGCGACCACCCGCGCGTGACAGGTGACGTCGGCATGGCGGGCGTGGCGATCGACTCGATCTACGACATGCGGCAGCTCTTCGACGGCATCCCGCTGGACAGGATGACGGTGTCGATGACGATGAACGGCGCGGTGTTGCCGGTCCTCGCGCTGTACATCGTGGCGGCGGAGGAACAGGGCGTACCGCCCGAGAAGTTGGCCGGGACCATCCAGAACGACATCCTCAAGGAGTTCATGGTCCGCAACACCTACATCTATCCGCCGAAGCCGTCGATGCGGATCATCTCCGACATCTTCGCCTTCACCTCGCAGCGGATGCCGCGCTACAACTCCATCTCCATCTCCGGCTATCACATCCAGGAAGCCGGTGCGACGGCCGACCTGGAGCTGGCGTACACCCTCGCGGACGGCGTCGAGTACATCCGGGCGGGCCGTGAAGCGGGCCTTGACGTCGACGCGTTCGCGCCCCGGCTCTCCTTCTTCTGGGCGATCGGCATGAACTTCTTCATGGAGATCGCCAAGCTGCGCGCGGCGCGCCTGCTGTGGGCCAAACTGGTCAGGCAGTTCGACCCGCAGAACGCCAAGTCCCTCTCCCTGCGCACCCATTCGCAGACCTCGGGCTGGTCGCTGACGGCACAGGACGTCTTCAACAACGTCACGCGCACGTGCGTCGAGGCGATGGCCGCGACGCAGGGCCACACGCAGTCCCTCCACACGAACGCCCTCGACGAGGCGCTCGCCCTGCCCACCGACTTCTCGGCGCGCATCGCCCGCAACACCCAGCTGCTGATCCAGCAGGAGTCGGGCACGACCCGGGTCATCGACCCGTGGGGCGGCAGCGCCTACGTGGAGAAGCTGACGTACGACCTTGCCCGCCGGGCCTGGCAGCACATCGAGGAGGTCGAGGCGGCGGGCGGCATGGCCAAGGCCATCGACGCGGGTATCCCCAAGCTGCGCATCGAGGAGGCGGCGGCCCGCACCCAGGCCCGGATCGACTCCGGGCGCCAGCCGGTGATCGGCGTCAACAAGTATCGCGTGGAGACGGACGAGCAGATCGACGTGCTCAAGGTCGACAACTCCTCCGTACGCACCCAGCAGATCGAGAAGCTGCGCCGGCTGCGGGCGGAGCGCGACGAACGGGCCTGCCAGGACGCGCTGGACGCGTTGACGCGGGCGGCCGGCGGTGAGGGCAACCTGCTGGAGCTGGCCGTGCACGCGGCGCGCGCCAAGGCCACCGTCGGCGAGATCTCCGACGCCCTGGAGAAGGTGTACGGGCGGCACGCGGGCCAGATCCGTACGATCGCCGGGGTGTACCGCAACGAAGCAGGCGAGTCCCCCTCCGTGGACCGCACCCGCACCCTGGTCGACGCCTTCGAGGAGGCCGAGGGCCGCCGCCCGCGCATCCTGGTCGCCAAGATGGGCCAGGACGGGCACGACCGCGGCCAGAAGGTGATCGCCACCGCCTTCGCCGACCTCGGCTTCGACGTGGACGTCGGCCCGCTGTTCCAGACCCCGGGCGAGGTGGCCCGGCAGGCGGTGGAGGCGGACGTGCACATCGTGGGCGTCTCGTCGCTGGCCGCCGGCCACCTGACCCTCGTACCGGCGCTGCGCGAGGAGCTGGCGGCGGAGGGCCGGGAGGACATCATGATCGTAGTGGGCGGGGTGATCCCGCCGCAGGACGTGCCGACCCTGCTTGAGATGGGCGCGGCGGCCGTGTTCCCGCCCGGGACGGTGATCCCGGACGCGGCCTACGACCTCGTCGAGCGGCTCTCGGCCGATCTCGGGCACGGCCTGTGATCGAGCTCGACACCTATGTGAAGGGCGTGCTCGACGGGAAGCGGGCGCTGATCGCGCGCGCCATCACGCTCGTCGAGTCCACCCGTCCCCAACACCGGGCGCTGGCACAGGAGTTGCTGACCGAACTGCTGCCGCACAGCGGGCGGGCGCGGCGGATCGGGGTCAGTGGTGTGCCGGGGGTGGGCAAGTCGACGTTCATCGACGCGTTCGGCACGATGCTGACCTCGCTGGGGCACCGGGTCGCGGTGCTCGCCGTGGACCCGTCCTCCAGCCGTACGGGCGGTTCGATCCTCGGCGACAAGACGCGGATGGAACGCCTGTCCGTGGACCCGGCGGCCTTCATCCGCCCCTCCCCCACCGCGGGCACGCTGGGCGGGGTCGCCAAGGCGACGCGCGAGTCGATCGTGGTGATGGAGGCCGCGGGCTACGACGTGGTGCTGGTCGAGACGGTCGGCGTCGGCCAGTCGGAGACGGCGGTCGCGAACATGGTCGACTCCTTCCTGCTGCTGACCCTGGCCCGCACCGGCGACCAGTTGCAGGGCATCAAGAAGGGCGTCCTGGAGCTCGCCGACGTGATCGCCGTCAACAAGGCGGACGGCCCGCACGAGCGTGACGCGCAGGCCGCCGCACGGGAGTTGGCGGGCGCCCTGCGCCTCATGCACGGCCACGACGCGGTCTGGACTCCGCCGGTGCTGAGCTGCAGCGCCCGCGAGTCGTTGGGCCTGGACACGGTCTGGGAGCGCCTCGAACAGCACCGCACCCTCCTCGACTCGACCGGCCGCCTCGCCGCCAAACGCCGTGACCAGCAGGTCGACTGGACCTGGACGATGGTCCGCGACGAACTGCTCGGCCGACTGCACGCGGATCCGGCCGTACGATCCCTCGCGCCCGGCCTTGAACAGGCGGTCAGGGAGGGCGAGTTGACGGCCACGCTCGCCGCGGAGCGCATCCTGCGGGCGTTCGGGGGACGGGGCGACTGACACCCCCGCCGTCCGGGTCGTCCGGGTGCGACCACCCAGCGGACGCTCGCCTCGCTCACCTCACCCCTTGCCCCCGGCCGGGAGCCGGGTTCGGCCCCCGTCGAGGGCGATGTCGAGGCCGGTCGACGTGATGTCGAGGGAGGTGGCCCGCAGGCCGAGGGGGTAGTCCGCGCCGGTGCCGTCGGACAGCCCGTCCTGGATCCGGTCGACCAGTGCGGCGGGGGCCGGGCTGCCCAGAACCGCGGCGTCCTCGATACGCAACGTCACACGTCCGTCCTGGAGTTGGGGCCGCACGGTGGCCTGTCCGACGCCGCCCCGGCCGAAGGCGAAGGTGACGGTGTCGGCCTCGTCGTCAAGGCTTACGGCCGTGACCGGGAGCCGTCCGCCCGCTCCGGCGGCCATGCTCCGCAGGGACCCGGCGGGGACCTCCACGTCCGCATGGGTGCGGTCGACCGTGCCGGAGGCGTCGCCGGTCAGACGTATGTCATCCAGGCGGGCCTGTACGGACACGTCGGGGATACGGCCCAGGGTGGCGTGGTCGCCGGTGATGGTCACGGCGTCGAGGTGGCGGTCGAACAGGTCGAGCAGCGCCGGTCCGCCGTAGACGTGGACCTCGCTGTCCTGCCCCAGGGCCCGCCCGGCCGCGGCGGCGATACGGTGGTGCATCAGGCCGCGGGCGGCGAGTTCGGCGAAGCCGGCCGTGGCCAGCAGGGCGGCCACGGCGACGGCGGCCAGAGAGGCGACGCGGTACCGCCTGGACAACCTCCTGAACCGGTGACGGATCATGCCCGTTCTCCCGAGGTGACGCGCGTGACGGCTGCCTCCGGCTGTCCGGGGGCGGCAGCGGTCGGGCCTTCGGGATCGAGGTGGGGCAGGAGCCGGTCCAGCCATCGGGGCAGCCACCAGTTGGCCCGGCCGAGCAGGTACATGGACGCGGGCACCAGGACGAGCCGGACGACCGTGGCGTCGATGACGACGCTCACGCCCAGACCCAGCGCCAGCATCTTGATCACCACGTTGGTGGAGAGCAGGAAGGCGAGGAAGACGCTGGTCATGATGAGGGCGGCACACGTGATGACGCGGGCGGTACCGGCCAGTCCGGTGGCCACACTGAGGTGGTTGTCCTTCGTATGCAGCCAGGACTCCCGGATACGGGAGAGGAGGAAGACCTCGTAGTCCATGGAGAGGCCGAACACGATGGCGAACATCATCATCGGCACGTACGACTCGACGGGTACGGGCTCGGACACGCCGAACAGGGAGCCGCCCCAGCCCCATTGGAAGACAGCGACGACGACTCCGTAGGCCGCGCCGATGGACAGCAGGTTCAGCAGGGCCGCCTTCAGGGCGACGAGGAGGCTGCGGAAGACCGTGAGCAGGAGCAGGAAGGCCGCGGCGACGACGACCGCGATGATGACGGGCAGCCGCTCCACCACCACGTCGCGGAAGGTGAGTTGGGCGGCCGTCACGCCGGTGACGTAACCCTGCGCACCGGAGGCGGCGAGGGCGTCCGGGAGGGTGTCGTCCCGCAGGCGGTGCATCAGGTCGGAGGTGGCCTGCTCCTCCGGTCCGGTGTCGGGAGTGACGGTGGCGATGAGCAGGGCCCGGTCGTCGGTGGCGACGGGCGTGGACACCTTGGCGACACCGGGCGTCGCGGCCAGGGCGTCGTGCAGGGAGGCGGAGAGTTCCGCGGTCGGGGCGGCCCGGTCCAGGTCGGCGACGATCGTGAACTGGCCGTTGGTACCGGGGCCGAAGCCGTCGGAGACCAGGTCGTAGGCCTGGCGGTCGGTGTAGTCGGCGGGTCCCGCACCCGCGTCGACGTGGCCCAGGCGCATGGCGGCGGTGGGCACGGCGAGCACGCCCAGAACCAGGACGCCGGCGACGAGGAACAACCATGGTCGGCGGCCGACGGTGGCGGCCCAGCGGTGCCAGGTGTCGGCGGTGCCGGTCGGTTCGTCGACCGGTGGGCGGACGCGCCAGCGGTCGATGCGGCGGCCGGCGATGCCCAGGAGGGCGGGGGTCAGCGTCAGCGCGGCGAGGGCGGACACCAGGACGGTCAGACCGGCCGCGACACCGAGGGTGCCGATGAAGCCGACGCCCGACGCGTACAGGCCGGCCAGTGCGAGGGCCACGGTCGCCGCGGCGACGATCACCGCCCGGCCGCTGG
Organism: Streptomyces sp. JLBG701; assembly: GCF_058544905.1. Lineage (NCBI taxonomy): Bacteria > Bacillati > Actinomycetota > Actinomycetes > Kitasatosporales > Streptomycetaceae > Streptomyces > Streptomyces sp. JLBG701. The sequence goes on along the minus strand of NZ_CM178588.1, from coordinate 9,054,448 downwards.
TGGCCATGGCCCGGCCCGCGGTCTCCACCGGATCACCGAGGTCGCGCAGCAGGCGTCGGTGACGGGTGATCAGGAACAGCGCGTAGTCGATGCCCACGCCCAAGCCCATCATCGTGGCCAGGGTCGGTGCCGCGGTGCCGAAGGTGAGGACGCCGGCCAGCAGGCCGAGCACGGAGATGCCGCAGAGCAGGCCGAGTACGGCGGTCAGCAGCGGGAGTCCGGCGGCAGCCAGGCTGCCGAACCCGGCCAGCAGGACGAGCACGGCGGTAGCGATGCCGATCGCCTCCGACAGCCGGTGGGCCGCCTCGGGGCGCGCCAACTGGCCGAGCGGGCCGCTGTATTCGACCTCGACACCGTCCACGCGCAGTCCGTGCACGGCGTCGTCGACGCCGTCGAGGTAGGACTTCTCGAACCTGACCGGGTTCTCCGTGAAGCGGACGGTCACGATGCCGGTGGTGCCGTCGGCGGCGACCGCGCCGGGTGTGGTGAGCGGGTCGGCCACCGAGATCACATCGGGCAGCTTCCCGAGTGCGGCTACGGCCTCGTCGACGGTGTCCCGGTGGGCGTCGAGCGGCCCGCTGCCGGAGTGCAGCACGATCTGCGAGGCGGTGCCGCGGACTTCTTTCGAACCGTGCGCGTCCAGCAGATCGGCACCGGTCTGCACGGAGGTGCCGGGCAGGGAGAAGTCGTCCTCGTACGTGCCGCCCCAGGTCCGGTCGGCGGCGACGGCGGCCAACAGCACCAGCAGCCAGGCACCGAGCACCCACCACGGGCGTCGTGCGCAACGGCGGCCGAGGCGGTGCAGGCGTCCGGCGGTGAGGGCCGGTTCGGGAGGGATTTCCGGAGAAGAGGGGGGCATGCCGTTCCTGGTCCTTCTGGTTCGGTCGGGTCAGTGGTGCCTGGGGCGGGTGCGCCGCAGAAGCAGCGCCACTACGGTGAGCAGCCCCGCGGCCGTGGCGAGGCTCAGGCCTAGGAGCGCCGCTCCTCCCGAGTCGGTGGTGGGGGTCCCGATGTCAGTGACGGTGGGCATGTCAGTGGTGGTGGCGGTGGGCGTGTCCGGCACGGCGGCGGCCGGGGTGTCCGAATCGGTGGCCTGTCGCGTCGGGCCGAGTGCCGCCAGCGCCGCGTCCGCGTCGACCAGTCCGGCGCCGAGGAGAGGGTCGTCCGTCGCGTGGGCGGTCGAGGCGATGAGGTCGCGCGTCGTGGCTGGGTCGGCGCCCGCGGCGATCAACAGGGCGGCTTCGGCGGCCACATGAGGGGCGGCCATGGAGGTGCCGGACTTGGGGGCGTAGCCGCCGGGGACGGTGGATACGATGTCGACGCCGGGTGCGGCGACGGCTCGCGGGTCGCCGTAGTTGGTGAACGGCGTGGGTTGTCCGTCCCGGCCCACCGCCTGGACGACGACGGCCAGCACCCCGGCCCGGTACAGCCGCTCGGCGTGCCCGGCGTTGCCGGCCGCGGCGACCACCACGGCCCGGTCAGCGGCGTAGCGCAATGCGAGGGACAGTGGTCCGCCCTTGCGCAGCCGGTCGGCGGGCCCGGTGTCGTCGAGGGACAGGTTGATCACGTCGGCGCCGTGGTCGGCGGCCCAGCGGACGGCCTCGGCGATCACCTCGGTGTCGCCGGTCCCGTCGGCACCGAGTACCCGGACCGGCATGATCTTCGCGCCGGGGGCGCCGCCTGCGATGCCGACGCCGTTGCCGGAGGTGGCGGCGATGATCCCGGCGACATGGGTGCCGTGGCCGTTCTCGTCGTCCGGCACCAGGTCACCGTCGACGAAGTCCCGGCCGGGGACCATGCGTCCGACGAGGTCGGGATGGTCGAGGTCGACGCCGGTGTCGACCACGGCGACGACCGTGCCGGCCGCCCGGGCCCCGGACTCGGCCGCGGCGGCCAGGCCGCTCAGCTCCAGCCCGTACTGCCGCGCGCGCAGCGGATCGGTGCCGTCGGCGGCCGCCGACGCCGGGGACAGTACGACGAGCAGGGTGGCGGCGACGGGTAGCGCGGCCCGCCGCAGCGGATGTGCCCGGGCGGGCCGGGGTGCCACGCTCAGTCCTGCTTCCACGCGTCTGCGCGGCGTTCGGCCCACCACCGCACCTGGTCGCCGTACGCGCCGTCCAGGGCCTTGTCGCGGATCTCCTGGAGTTCGTCCCGCCGTTCGTCGGAGTCGAGTCCGCGCAGGTCCGCGATGTCGTCGCGCAGCTCCTCGGGGAGCGCCTGGTAACGGCGTTGGGCTTCCGCGGCCCTGATCCGCACCCCGGTCCCGTACTCACCGGCGAGCGCGTCCCGCCAGATCCGTGCCGCCGCCTCGCCGCGCTGCTCGGGCTCCATGGTGCGCAGTTCACCCAGGTCGGCACGGAGTTCCGGCGGCACCCAGCCGGGCAGGGGGCGCGGGTCGGTGCCGGAGTCGCCGAGGGCCATGGGGTCCGTGTCGGCGAGCAGGACCAGCGAGGTGTCCGCGGTGGCGGAAGTCGGCGAGGTGGCACTGGTCGTGCCGGAAGAGGCCGCCCACACCAACCCGGTGACGGCCGCGGCGGTGGCGACGGCCAGCGCGGTCGTCCGGGTCCGGCGGGACACGGCGGTGACGATGCTGTTCACGAAGTCCTCCCGTTGCTCGGTCTCGGACTCAGCGTGCCGAGGCCGTACGAGCGGGAGGTTCGGCGAGTGTTCGGGCACTGTAAGGATCGGCTGCGGCCGAGGTCCGCGGCGATGGCGCTGACTAGCATCGAGGGCATGCCGGAGACCAAGGGCCTCGTCCTGATCGTCGAGGACGAGCCGCACATCGCCGACCTTGAGCGGCGCTACCTGACCCGCGAGGGCTTCGGTGTCCATGTCGAGAGCGACGGGCACGGGGCGCTGGCCGCCGTCCGCAGGATGCGCCCGGTGGCGGTCGTACTGGACATCGCGCTGCCCGGCATGGACGGCGTGGAGGTCTGCCGTCGGATGCGGGAGGAGGGCGACTGGACTCCCGTGGTGTTCGTGACCGCGCGGGACGAGGTGGCCGACCGCATCCTCGGACTGGAGCTCGGCGCCGACGACTACCTCACCAAGCCGTTCTCGCCGCATGAACTCGTCGCCCGGGTCAGAAGCCTGCTGCGCCGTGCCGCGGGCCCGCGGCGCGATCCGGTGCGCAGGGTGGGCCGGCTGACGCTGGACACCGGCCGCCGCACGCTGCACGTCGACGACCGTCCGGTGGAGCTGACGACCACCGAGTTCAACCTGCTGGCCCACCTCATGCGCCACCCCGGTCAGGTGTTCTCCCGGGATCAGCTGCTCGCGCAGGTGTGGGGTTACGCCGGGTACCGGGACACGCGCGTGATGGACGTCTACATCTCCCAACTGCGGTCGAAACTCGGCGAGGCCAGTCCGATCCGTACCGTCCGCGGGGTCGGTTACAGCGTCACCGACACCGTCCGATGACGTCCCCGGGCCGCCGCGGCTCCCTGGCCGGGAACATCGTCCTGCTCACCACGGCTGTGGCCGCGGTGGCCGTGGTACTGACCGGGCTGTTCGCCTGGCGGATGATCCGTACGAACGCCGAGGCGCAGGAGCGCGAGCAACTCGCCCGCCAGGCCGAGGTGTTGGCGAAGACCCCGGCCCTGGCCTCCACCCTGCTGGGCCGCGAGCAGCGGATCGCGGGGCCGAGCGGCACCGCGCTCGCCCTGGTCCGGCCCTCCGGCGCGGTGGTGGGACCGGCGGCGCCGGTCGTGGACGCCGGGCGGCGCGGGACGCTGCTCGCGGGGGACGAACTGTCGGCGTCCGGGACCCTCGACGGGCGCAGCGTGCTGGTCGAGGGGGTTCCGACGCGCGACGGCGGGGGGCTGGTCCTCGCCCAGCCGATGAGCTCCGTCGACGAGGCCACCGACCGGATGCGCGGCGGCCTGGTGCTGCCGCTGGTCCTCGGCCTGACCGGCTCCGCGCTGGCCGGCGCGCTGCTGGCCCGGCGCCTGGCACAGCCGCTCACCTCGGCGGCCCGCACCGCGCACCGGCTGTCCGAGGGCGAGCGCGGCCTGCGCGTACCGGCGGAGGGGCCCGTCGAGGTGGCCGAACTCGCCGCCGCGCTCAACTCCCTGGACACGGCGCTGGCCCGCAGCGAGAACCGGCAGCGGGACTTCCTGATGTCCGTCTCCCACGAGATCCGCACCCCGCTGACCACCGCGCGGGGATATGCCGAGGCCCTCGCCGACGAGGTGATCACCGGCGACGAGGTGCCCGAGGCCGGCCGTATCCTGCGCACCGAGATCCAGCGGCTGGAGCGGTTCGTGGGCGACCTGCTCGCCCTGGCCCGCCTGGAGGCCGACGACTTCCGGCTCGACATCACCGAGGTCGACCTGGACGCGCTGGTCGCCGAGGCCGCGACCGCCTGGTCGGCCCACTGTGCCCGGCACGACGTCGACTTCCGCGTCGAGCGCCCCGGGCACCCGCTGCCGGTCACCACCGACGGCTTCCGGGTACGTCAACTCATCGACGGCCTGGCCGAGAACGCGCTGCGGGTCACCCCGGCCGGCAAACCCCTCGTACTGGCCCTGCGCCTCGACGGCACCGGCGCCCGCCTTGAGGTCCGCGACGGCGGCCCCGGTCTCACGGAGGAGGACGCCGCGGTCGCCTTCGAACGCGGCACCCTCACCGACCGCTACCGCGGCGTCCGCCCCGTCGGCACCGGCCTGGGCCTGGCCATCGCCCACCGCCTGACCACCCGGCTGGGCGGCACCATCACTGCCCGGGGGCCCGCCCCGGAGGGCGGAGCATGCTTCACGGTCACCCTGCCGGGCCACTGCTGAACCCCGGCGCACTACAGCGCCCCGAAAGGGGCGCGGGGCTGTATCTATTAGCGGCTCCGCCGCGGGGCGCGACCAGCCCCCCACCGGCCCGCGGTGAACAACCCACAGACCCAGCGGAACGCTAGTCCGTGCCGGACTCAATCGCCGCATGGTCGAGCGCATCGGACCCCACCGGCACACTCTCGTCACCGCCGGCGGCAATCGCCTCGGCGCCGCCCGGGGGCAGTTCGCCGATGAGGCCGTTCCAGGCCGTGAGGTGGCCGTAGGAGGCGTACAGCTCCAGCTTGGTGCGCGAGTCGGCGATGTCGAGGTTTCGCATGGTCAGCTGGCCGATACGGTCGTCCGGGACGAACGCCTGGTCCAGGCTGCGCTCCATGGACAGCTTCTCGGGGTGGTAGCTGAGGTGGGGGCCGGTGGTGTCCAGGAGCGAGTAGTCCTGGCCGCGGCGCAGCCGCAGGGTGACACTGCCGGAGACCGGGTGGCCGACCCAGCGCTGCAGACCCTCGCGGAGCATCAGCGCCTGGGGGTCGAACCAGCGGCCCTCGTACAGGAGCCGCCCGAGCCGGCGTCCCTCGGTGTGGTACTGGGCGACCGTGTCCTCGTTGTGGATGGCGTTGAGGAGCCGCTCGTAGGCGATGTGCAGCAGCGCCATGCCGGGGGCCTCGTAGACGCCGCGGCTCTTGGCCTCGATGATGCGGTTCTCGATCTGGTCGGACATGCCGAGCCCGTGCCGGCCGCCGATGGCGTTGGCCTCCTGGACCAGTTCGACGGCGCTCGCGAACCCGCGCCCGTTGATCTTCACCGGGCGGCCGTTCTCGAACTCGACCGTGACGTCCTCGGTGGCGATCTCGACCTCGGGGTCCCAGAAGGCGACGCCCATGATCGGGGAGACGATCTCCAGCGAGGTGTCGAGGTATTCGAGGCGCTTGGCCTCGTGGGTGGCGCCCCAGATGTTGGCGTCGGTGGAGTAGGCCTTCTCCGCCGAGTCGCGGTAGGGCAGGTCGCGCTCCGAGAGCCAGACGGACATCTCGTGCCGGCCGCCGAGCTCCTCGACGAACTCCCGGTCGAGCCAGGGCTTGTAGATCCGCAGGGCGGGGTTGGCGAGCAGCCCGTAGCGGTAGAACCGCTCGATGTCGTTGCCCTTGTACGTGGACCCGTCGCCCCAGATGTCGACGCCGTCCTCGCGCATGGCGCGCACCAGCAGGGTGCCCGTGACGGCGCGGCCGAGCGGGGTGGTGTTGAAGTACGTCTGCCCCGCGGACCGGATGTGGAAGGCGCCGCACGCCAGCGCGGCCAGGCCCTCCTCCACCAGCGCCTCGCGGCAGTCGATGAGGCGGGCCTGCTCGGCGCCGTAGGCACGGCCGCGCTCGGGCACTGCCGACAGGTCCGGCTCGTCGTACTGACCGATGTCGGCTGTATAGGCATAAGGAATGGCGCCGCGCTCCCGCATCCACGCCACTGCGACAGAGGTGTCCAAACCGCCGGAGAACGCGATTCCGACCCGCTCACCGACTGGAAGTTTATTCAAGACCTTCGACATGTATGCAGTCTAGACCCGCATCCCCGGGACGTTCGCCCGCGGTACGCCCGCCGTAAAGAGCACGTGACCAAACCGTTGACGGGGGCATGCCGCACCCCTACCTTCTGACCGAAGTTACGAACTATGTTCGAAATTACGGACAGGGACGGTCTCGTATGCCTCGGACCCATCACGCGAAGCGCAGCAGACCGCTGCTCGTCTGCGTGCTCGCACTACTGCTCGCCCTGGTGGCGGCGACCCAGCCGGCCGCCGCGGCCGACGGTCGGCCGTATACCAACCCGCTCAAGTCGTACAAGGGCGCCGACCCCTGGCTGGAGTACTACGAAGGCAACTACTACCTGATCACCACGACCTTCACCGGCATCCTCGGCATGCGGAAATCGCCGACGCTGGCCGGGCTCGCCACCGCGCCCAACGTTCAGGTGTGGTCGGACACCACATCCACCCGCAACACCAACTTCTGGGCGCCGGAGATCCATCTCTTCAACGGCCACTGGTACGTCTACTACTCCGCCGGCCAGAGCGGGGTCGCCTGCTGCGACTCCCAGCGCACGCACGTCCTGGAGAGCGCCGGCACCGATCCGCTGGGCCCCTACACCTACAAGGGCTCGCTCACCGGATCCAACCTGACCCCGAGCGGCTGGCTGATCGACTCCAGCGTGCTGGAGCACAACGGCAGCCTGTATCTCGTCGGCAGCGGTTTCGTCGCGGGCGGCACGCAGAGCCTGGTCATCGCGCCGCTGAGCAATCCGTACACCCTCGCGAGCAGCACGTTCACCGTCATCTCCAGCCCGACGCTGAGCTGGGAGCAGTCCGGCGCGCCCGTCAACGAGGGCCCCGAGCCGCTCTACCACAACGGCCGGACCTTCCTCACGTACTCCGCGAGCTCCTGCCAGACCGCCGACTACAAGCTGGGCCAACTGGAGTTGACCGGCTCGGACCCGCTCAGCCGGGCGTCCTGGACGAAGAAGTCGACCCCGGTCTTCCAGCGCAGTGACACCAACAGCGTCTACGGTCCCGGCCACAACGGCTTCTTCACATCACCGGACGGCACGGAGAACTGGATCGTCTACCACGCCAACTCCTCGTCGAGCGGCGGCTGCGGCAACGGACGGACCACCCGCGCCCAGGAGTTCACCTGGAACGCGGACGGCACCCCGAACTTCGGCACCCCGGTCGCACTCGGTACGTCACTCCCCGGCCCGTCCGGAGAGACGGCGACGACCCCGACGTCGTACACCCTCGTCAACCGCAACAGCGGCAAGTGCCTGGACGTGGCGGGCGGTTCGACCGCCAACGGGACCGACATCGCCCAGTGGACCTGCAACGGCGGCACCAACCAGAAGTGGAAGGTCGAGGACCTCGGCGACGACACCAACCGGCTGGTGAACGTGGCCACCGGCGGCGTCCTGGACACCGCCGACTGCTCGACCGCCGACGGCGCCGACATCCGCCAGTGGTCCTGGCTCAACAACAAGTGCCAGCGCTCCCGCCTGGTGTTCACGGCGAGCGGCGACTACGTCCGGATCGTCAACGAGAACAGCGGCAAGGTCGCCGACGTCGCGAACTGCTCGACCGCCGACGGGGCCGACGTACGCCAGTGGACCTGGCTGAGCAACACCTGCCAGCAGTGGCGCCTCGTCCCGACCACCTGAACGGCCTTCCCCCACCCCGCACTTGGAGAAGTCCCTTGAGACGCATCGCCCTACGGCTGCTCATGGCCGCGCTCATCGCCCTGGCGGCCTCCCTCAACGCCCCCGCCGCCCACGCGGCCGTCCCCGAATCCCCCGCCGTGACCTACACCAACCCCATCGCCGAACAGCGCGCCGACCCGCACATCTTCAAACACACCGACGGCTACTACTACTTCACCGCGACCGTCCCCGCGTACGACCGCATCGTCCTGCGCCGGGCGACGACCATCCAGGGCCTGTCGACCGCCGCCGAGACGACGATCTGGACCAAGCACAGCAGCGGCGTCATGGGCGCCCACATCTGGGCACCGGAGATCCACTTCATCGACGGCAGGTGGTACGTCTACTTCGCCGCCGGATCCACGAGTGACGTGTGGGCGATCCGGATGTACGTCCTTGAGGGCACCGGCGCCAACCCGCTCACCGCGACCTGGACCGAGAAGGGCCAGATCACCACGGCCTGGGAGAGCTTCTCGCTCGACTCGACCACCTTCGTCGTGGGCGGCGTCCGCTACCTCGCCTGGGCGCAGCGCAACCCGGCCGAGGACAACAACACCAGCCTGTTCATCGCGAAGATGGCCAACCCCTGGACGATTCAAGGCACTCCGGCGGAGATCTCGCAGCCGACGCTGTCCTGGGAGACGATCGGCTACAAGGTCAACGAGGGTCCCGCGGTCATCGAGCACGGCGGCAAGGTCTTCATGTCGTACTCGGCGAGCGCGACCGACGCCAACTACTGCCTGGGTCTGCTGACCGCCTCCGCGACGGCCGACCTGACCAACCCGGCTTCCTGGTCGAAGAGTTCGACGCCGGTGTTCACGTCGAACGCCTCGACCGGCCAGTACGGTCCCGGCCACAACTCCTTCACCGTGTCCGAGGACGGCAAGAGCGACGTCCTCGTCTACCACGACCGCAACTACAAGGACATCACCGGCGACCCGCTCAACGACCCCAACCGCCGCACCCGCGTGCAGAAGCTGTACTGGAACGCGGACGGCACCCCCAACTTCGGTATCCCGGTGGCCGACGGGGTCACGCCGAAGCGCTTCTCGTCGTACAACTACCCGGACCGTTTCATCCGCCACTACGCCTTCCGGGCCAGGATCGACACGAACGTGACGACCCTCGCCGACTCGCAGTTTCGTGTCGTCACGGGCCTGGCGGGCAGCGGCACGGTCTCCCTGGAATCGGCCAACTACCCCGGCTACTACCTGCGGCACAAGAACTACGAGGTCTGGCTGGAGAAGAACGACGGCACGACGCAGTTCGCGTCGGACGCCACGTTCTACCAGCGGCCCGGGCTCGCGGACTCGGCGGGGATCTCCTACGAGTCGTACAACAACGCGGGCCGCTACATCCGGCACTACAACTACCTGCTGTACGTGCAGACTCCGAGCACGACGACCGCTCAGGGGGACGCCACGTTCTACGCCCAGTGAGGCGCCCTTATGTGGCTCACCAGGTGAGGTGCAGACTGTAGGGCGAGCGGTGGATCATCGTGGGTCGCATGGTGACCGGGTGATCCGCCGCGAGCCGCAGGCTGGGCAACCGGCGCGTCAACTCCTCCAGGGTGAGGCGGAGTTGTTCGCGGGCGAGCTGGGATCCGGGGCAGGCGTGCACGCCGAAGCCGAAGGCGAGGTGGCGGCCCGGGGTGCGGGTGATGTCGAACTCGTCGGGGCGGGGGTGGCGTGCGCCGTCCCGGTTGGCGGATCCGAAGGCGACGAACAGCGTTGATCCGGCGGGGAGTTCGGTGCCCGCGAGGGTGAGCGGCCGGGTGGTGATCCGGCGGAATCCCTGGAGCGCGCCGTCGTAGCGGGCGGCCTCCTCGATCGCCGCGGGGATCCGCTCGGGCTCCGCGCACAACAGCTCCCACTGGCGCGGATGCCGGAGCAGGTGGAGGACGGTCGTGCCGATGAGCGCGGTGGTGGTCAGGTGCCCGGCGATCAGCAGGTTCTGGAGATGGGCGACGAGTTCGTGCCGGTGGTCCAGCGACAGTTCACCCTCGCCGGGTGTGGTGAGCGAGGCGATGAGCTCCGTACCGAGGTCCTCGCGGGGGTGTGCGTGGCGGTCGCGGACGAACCGGTCGAGGGTGTGCTGCATCGCGACCACGTCCTGGGCCGCGGCGACCTGTTCGTCTTCCTCCATGGGCCTGAAGAGCAGCTCTTCGGCCCGGTAGCCGCCGTGGACGACGCCGGGCACGTCGGCGGGGTCGAGGCCGACGATCGTGCCGATGACGTCGCCGGGGAGCCGTTTGGCGTACGCGGACATCAGCTCGACGTGGCCGTCCTTCACGAAACCGTCGACGAGGGCGGCGGCGCGCTCGGCGGCGTACGGCAGGACGGCGGCCACCCGGGCCGGCGAGAGCCCGCGGACGATCGGCGCGCGTAACTGCTGGTGCAGCGACCCGTCCGCGGTGACGACCACCGGCCGCCCGCCGAACCCGCCGCCGAGAACGGCGAGTACGGCGGGCGTCGGCATCACGTCGGGCAGCAGCGCCACCGCCGAGGAGAAGTCGTCCGGCCGGCGCAGCACTTCGCGTATGTCGGCGTCGCGGGCGACGAGCCAGGCGTCGAGTTCGGCGACATGGGTGAGCCCGCCGGAGCCTCGCGCCCGCTCGTAGTGCGGATAGGGATCACGCTGCAACTCGTCCAATCTGCCGTGCAGTTCGCGGTCCACGAGCGGGTCCCCCTACGGCCGTCGGTGCGAGGTTGCGCTCATGGTGCCGTACAGGTGTGCGGACGCGATAGACCGTCCGCCGGGGTTTCAGAAGACGACGGTCCAGGCCTCGCGGGCGGCCTGGTCGGCGGTGTACGAGACGCCGTGCACCTTGAGGCCGTTCGCGTCGAGCAGGGTGATCTCGCCGCCGTGGTTGCCGAGTTGGACGTCGCCGGTGAGCGGGATGAGGAGCGTGGCACCGGCGGCGAGGGGGCCGGGCGGCAGCGCGCAGGAGTGGCCCAGCCGGTCCAGCAGGCGCCAGCCCGTCAGGTCGAGCGGGTCGGGCGAGGCGTTGATGACGGTGACGGCCTCCAACTCGGGAGCCGGGCCACGCGGGTTGACCAGAGCGGCGACGATGCGCGCGACCTGGCCGCCCGGCTCGGGGCGCACGGGGCCGGGGGCGGGGCCGTCGAGGGCGTGGCCTGTGAGGTCGTCGGTGTGCCAGGCCTGGCTCTGGAAGGCGAGGAAGATGGCGACCCAGCGGGACTGGCCGGGGAAGTGGATGAGCAGCCCGCCGTCCTGCCAGACCCCGTCGTCGCCGCGGAAGCGACGGCTGTTGCCCTGGTTCATATGGATGTCGTGGACGCCGTTGCCGGGCAGGAAGCCGAACACCTTGTCCTTGACGGACGGTTCGGGACCCCACCGCTCGCCGAAGACGTACAGCCGGGCCTCCGGGTCGTCGACCGCGCGCCGCACGTAGTGGTCGAGGAGGTCGGCGAGGTCGTTGTCGGGACCGGTGGCGTCCGGCGGCAGCGTGCGCATCTGCGCCGGGTCGAACAGGTTGCCGCGCACGAAGTCGAGGTTCGGGCCGCCGGGCCCGGGAGGCAGGGTGTTCCACCCGCTTTCCAGCCCCTCAAGCCGGTCCGTGACGGGGTGCTTGAAGTCGTCGCTGACGAGGTAGAGCAGCTCGGAGGGCCGCTCCTGCGACAGCACGTTGACGGAGGCGCGGTAGTGCGTACCGGCGTCGTCCGTCAGGTGGATCTGGTAGTGCGGGGTGTCGCCGCGGCCCTCGCGCCGGGTGTCGACAGCCCGTGTGATCAGTACGCCGTATGCCTTCAGTGGCATGGTGACCAACTCCCCCTGGAGGCGGGCGGTTTGCCCGCCATGGGGGGAATGGTAGAGGGATGCGGGCGTACCCGTCGGGGCCGCGCGGGAAGTTCGGACGGGAATTCACATCGAGGTTCCCTACGATCACCACGTGGTCAACATCCTCCTCGAACGCACGGCCCCGCTGCCCCTCGCCGAGGCCTGGCGCCGCCTCACGGAGTGGCCCCGCCACGCCGACGTGGTCCCCCTGACCCGCGTCACCGTGGTCACGCCCCCGCCGACACACGAGGGCACCCTCTTCGTGGCCCGCACGGGCATCGGCCCGCTCGCCTTCGACGACCCGATGGAGGTCACGGTCTGGCACCCCCCGGAGGACGACGAGCCGGGCCTGTGCCGCCTGGAGAAGCGGGGCCGGGTCGTCACGGGCTGGGCGGAGATCGAGGTACGGCCGGGTCCGGGCGGCCGTACGCGGGTCATCTGGCGCGAGGAACTGGACGTACCCCTGCTGCCCACGCTCTTCGACCGGCCGCTGCGCGGGGCGGCGACCAGGACGTTCGGCCGAGCGGTGAACGCGCTGCTCAGACGGCCATGACCACGGCCTCGGCGCAGGCACTCCTCCTCCTTCGGCCGAGTCCGCGTCGGGCGGCCGCGATCCGGCTACGATCACAAGGCGCGCGCCGATGCCACGGACACCTGGGGGAAGGGGCCACCGTGCACGAGGGGACCTTGCGGCTGGAGCTGCGGATCGACTCCGGACCGGACGCCACGGCCGAGCAGACGAACCGTCAGGTCCGCAGTCTGTACGGCGACTTGCGGACCCTCGGCCTGCTCCGCGTCGAGCGCAAGACGGTGCCCTCGCCACCGGGATCGATGGCGGGGGTGGGGCACGATCTCGCGGTGCTGGTGCTCAGCGGCGCGTTCTCCGCCGCCGCCCTGAAGGCCGTGAGCAATGTCGTCGTGGCCTTCGTGGAGCGGTCGAAGGCGCGGTCGGTCGAGTGGGAGATCGACGGGGACAAGGGATCGTTCGGCGCCCTGTCGGCCAAGGACCAGCACGCGCTGGTCGAGGCGGTGACCGCCCGCATCGGTGCCGGGCCCGCCACCTCGACGGACCAGAACACCAGCGGCGAGCCGGGAGTGGGCGATGGCGGGACGCCGGATCGCACTGCTGGTCGCGACTGACGGCTATCAGGACCCGGGGCTCAACCGGCTCCGGGCCCCGGCCCGCGGCGCCTCCGAGCTCAAGGCCCTGCTCCAGGATCCGGCGATCGGCAGATTCGACTTCGTGCACGACCTGGTGAACCGGCCCAAGGACGAGATCGAGTCCCTGGTCGAGGAGTTGCTCACCGATCGGTCGCCGGACGACCTGATCCTGCTCTACTTCGCCTGCCACGGCATCAGGAACGACGCGGACCGGCTGTTCTTCGCCACCCTGGGCACCCAGTTGAAGCGCCCGCACACCACCGCCATTCCGGCGGCCTTCCTCCACCAGCTCCTCGACGAGTGCGAGGCCCGCACCAAGATCGTGCTGCTGGACTGCTGTTACAGCGGCCTGTTCCACCGGGGCGCCCCCATGTCGGTCGCCCCCGTGGACGTGGAAGGCGCGCTCGCCGGACGCGGCACCTTCGTCATCACGGCGTCGACCGCCCTGGAGTACGCCTACGAGGGCGGGCAACTCGTCGTCGACGACGGCCTGTCGGCGCCGCGCTTCACCGCCGCGGTCGTCGAGGGCCTCACCACGGGCCTCGCGGACCTGAACCGGGACGGGGTGATCACCCCCGAGGAGTTGTACACGTACGTCCACGACACCGTCGTCAACCAGGCGGGGCCCGGACAGACGCCGACCAAGTCGGGCCAGTGCGAGGGCAATGTCCCCCTGGCCTACGCTCCCTGGATCGACGCCGGGGCCGGACCCGCCGCCCGGGCCGCCGTGACGGACGAACTCACGCTCGGCTCCCTCCTGCCACCGCCCGTGGAGACCGTGGACCGCGGCTTCGTCTGCGACGCCTGGGAAGGCGCGTCCCGGCTCGTCGCCCCCATCGGCCGCGTGGAGAGCGCGGCCGGCGGCGATCCCATGTGCGTCGACCTGTCCGGCCGGGACGGAAACGCCGCGATCATCGGCAAACTCGGCAGCGGCAAGACGACCCTGCTGCGCACGCTGATCATGTCGCTGGCCCTGACCCACACCCCGCACGAGGCGGAGTTCTATCTGCTGGAGGGCGCGGTCAACCGGCTCGGCGTGCTGCGTTCACTGCCGCACGTCCGTATGCACGCGGCGCCCCACGAACACAGCGCCGTCGAGGGCGCCCTGACCGCGCTGAAGGCCGTCATCTCCACCCGCCGTACCCTCTTCCGCGACCTCGACATCGACTCGATCGAGGCCTTCCGCGCCCTGCGCGCCACGGGACGGATCGAGGCGGGGGCCGCGAGCGACGTCTTCCTCGTCGTCGACGGCTGGCTCGACTTCTGTTGGGAGCACCCGGCATTCGAGGACACGGTCCACAAACTCGCCAACACGGGCCTGAACTACGGCGTCCACCTGCTGGTGACCGCCCGCCGCTGGAACGACGTCTCCACCGACCTGGTCGGCCTGCTCGGCACCCGCCTCGAACTCGCCCTGGACACCCCGGAGGAGTCCCGCTTCGACGCCGCGCTGGCGTCCGGGGTCTCGGTCGGCTGGGGGCTGTCGCGTCGGCGGCGGTTCCGGGTGGCGGTGCCCCGGTTCGACGACGGGGCCGGGACGGTGGCGGCACGGGAGTCGCTGGCGAAGACGGCGGGGCGGGTGTGGGAAGGGTGGGCGGCTCTCCAGGACGGCGGGGGCGGCGGTGGGGCGGCGAAGTTCTCCACCGGAGCACCGGACGCGTCCTTCACCGGGCTGCTCGGCATCGCCGATCCGACGTCGCTGGACCTTCCGTTCCTGCGCCGCCGCAACTACACCCCGGAAAAGCGGCTCACGGTCCCGATCGGCGTCCGGGAGGACGGCCAGCCCCTCGTACTGGACCTCAACAGCGGCCCGCAGCAGGGAATGGGGCCGCACGGGGTGATCGTGGGGGCGACCGGTTCCGGGAAGTCGGAGCTGCTGCGCACGATCGTGCTGGGGCTGGCCGTCCGGCACACCCCGGAGGAAGTCTCGTTCCTGCTGGTCGACTTCAAGGGCGGTGCGACCTTCGCGGATCTGACGGAGCTGCCCCATGTGTCGGGCGTCGTCGGCGGCCTGGGGGACGACCAGTCGCACACATCACGGCTGCGCGAGGCACTCGCCGGGGAGGTGGCCCGGCGTCAGCGAATCCTGCGCGAGAGGGGCAACCTGACGAGCATCAACGCATACGAGTTGGCGCGCTCCGCCAATCCGGACCTGGCGCCCCTGCCCGAACTGGTGCTGGTGATCGACGAGTTCTCCGAACTCTGCTCGATCGAACCGGCGTTCCTCGACCTCTTCCTCCAGATCGGCCGCGTCGGCCGCGCCCTGGGCATCCACCTGCTGCTCGCCTCGCAGCGCCTCGACGAGGGCAGGCTCCGTGGGCTGGAGAACCACCTGTCGTACCGCATCGGGCTGCGCACCTTCTCCGCCGCCGAGTCACGGGCGGTGCTGGGCTATCCGGACGCGTACCACCTGCCGTCGGAGCCGGGCGCCGGGTATCTGAAGGCGGACACGACCGACGTACTGGTCCGCTTCAAAGCCGCGTACGCGGACGCCTCCGTCCCGGCCCCGGACGAAGCCGAGGCCTCCGGGTCCCTGTTGAAGGTTGTCGCCGGACAACTGACGGACGAGGACGCGCGGGCCCACCGCATCTGGCTGCCTCCGCTGCACGCGCCGCTCACCATGAACCACGCGCTCGCCTGGGAGTCGGCCGGCCACAGGTCCGGACGCGCGCGAATGCCCCAGCCCCCAGCGCTGAAGCTGCGGGCCCCCTTCGCGGTGGCCGACGATCCGTTCGGACACAGCCACAACGTGCTCTCCGTGGACGTGTCGGGGGCCCAAGGACACTGTCTCGTCGTCGGCGGACCGCAGTCCGGGAAATCCACCCTCCTGGCGACGCTCATCAGCTCGTTCGCCCTCACCCACACGCCCGCCGAAACGCAGTTCTACTGCCTCGACTTCGGCGGCGGCCAGCTCGGGTCCGTGGCCGAACTGCCGCACGTCGGCGGTGTCTCGCCCCGGCTGGACGGAGAACGCGTCCGGCGTACGGTCGCCCAGGTGGCCAGGGGTCTCAAGGAACGCGAGGACTTCTTCCGCACCCACGACATCAAGTCGATGGCCCGTTATCGCAGTCGGCGAGCGGGGGGCCTCCATTCGGACGCACCTTGGGGAGATGTGTTCCTGGTCATCGACGGCTGGGCGACCTTCAAGGCCGACTACGAGGAACTGGAACCGATCGTCACCGACATCGCCGTTCGTGGCCTCGACTACGGCGTCCATCTGATGGTCGCCACCCCCCGGTACGAGGACGTCCGGCCGGTGCTGCGCGACCACCTGCTCGGCCGGATCGAACTACGGCTGTCCGACCCGGCGGAGTCGGAGATCGACCCGGCGAAGGCCCGGAACGTGCCCATGGGGAAACCGGGCCATGGGCTGTCCCTCGACAAACTGCACTTCCTGGCGGCGCTGTTGAGGCTGGACGGCGGCGAAGCGGAGGAGACCTTCGACCAGGCGACGGCTCGGCTGGTGCGGACGGTGCGCGAGCAGTGGTCGGGGCCTGCCGCTCCGCCGGTGCGCATGCTCCCGAAACTGCTGTCCGTGAACGCACTCCCGGCCCCCGAGGAGACCCCCGGTTTCGGCATCATCGTAGGAGTCGACGAGTCCGATCTCACCCCGGTGACCTTCGACTTCGAAGCCGATCCCCTGCTCCTCGTCTTCGGCGAACACGAGTCCGGCAAGACCTCGTTCCTGCGGATGCTGGCGCACCAGATCAACGCGAAGGGCTGGCCGAAGAGGACGCGACTCATCGTGGTCGACTACCGGCGGGCGCTTGTGAACCAGCTTCCTGAGCAAGTCGTCATGGCCCACTGCATGACCGGACCACAAGCCCTCGCAGCCATGGAAAAGTTGACCGCGACCTTCACGAGCAGGACGCCCGGCCCCGAGGTGCCGCCCGACCAGGTGCGCTCGCGGAGTTGGTACCAGGACCCTGACGTGTTCGTGCTGGTCGACGACTACGACCTGGTCTCGACCGGCGCCGGCGGCAACCCCCTCACACCACTCGTGGACTGGCTCCCCTACGCCCGGGCCCAGGGCCTGCGCGTCATCCTGGCGAGCAGCTCCAACGGAGCGGGGAGGGCGTCCCACGAGCCGCTCCTCCGGCAGATGATGAACCAGGGCGCGCCGGGCCTGCTGCTGTCCGGCGACCCGTCGGAGGGGCCCCTCATCAGAACGGTGAGCCCAATCCGCCGACCACCCGGCCGGGGCACCTTGGTGACGCACAACGCGTCACGCGGAATCCAGCTCGGCTACCTCCCCCCGAGCCACCCCTGACCTCAGGCCACCGACCCGATCCGCCCCACCGACGCCGAAGTCCCGTCATGGTGGATCGGAGTATGTGCCCCGGTGAGCGAAACACCGCTTCCCCCACGCCTGTTGGCGACGATCTCCGAAGCGATCGACAGCGCCGTCTCCTCCGGCGTCCGCGCCCCCAGATCCAGCCCGATCGGCGACCGCAACCGCGCCAACTCCAGCTCCGTTACGCCGACTTCGCGCAACCTCTCGTTCCGGTCCAGGTGGGTCCGCCGCGAGCCCATCGCGCCCACGTACGCCACCGGCAGCCGCAACGCCAGTTGAAGCAGGGGTACGTCGAACTTGGCGTCGTGGGTCAGGACGCACAGGACGGTGCGGGCGTCGACCTGGGTCCGTTCCAGGTATTTGTGGGGCCACTCGACCACGATCTCGTCGGCGTCCGGGAAGCGGGTCCTCGTGGCGAACACCGGACGCGCGTCGCACACCGTCACGCGGTAGTTGAGGAACTTGCCGATCCGCACCAGCGCCGACGCGAAGTCGATCGCGCCGAAGACGATCATGCGGGGCGGGGGGACGGACGACTCGACCAGGACCGTCAGCGGGGCTCCGCAGCGGGAGCCCTGTTCGCCGATCTCCAGGGTTCCTGTGCGGCCGGCGTCGAGGAAGGCGCGGGCCTCCTCCGCGACCGTGCGGTCGAGTTCGGGGTGGGCGCCGAATCCGCCGTCGTACGTGCTGCCCTCGGGGCGGACGAGCAGCGCGCGCCCGATCAACTCCCCCGGGCCGGAGACGATCCGCGCGACCGCCGCCGCCTCCCCGTTCACCGCGGCGGTCAGCGCGGACCCGATCACCGGACGGCCGGGGTCGCCCATCCGGACAGGTGTGACCAGGATGTCGATGATGCCGCCGCAGGTCAGGCCGACCGCGAAGGCGTCCTCGTCGCTGTAGCCGAAGCGCTCGACGACCGATTCCCCGTCCTCCAGCGCCTGTTGGCACAGGGCGTAGACGGCCCCCTCCACACAGCCCCCCGAGACCGAGCCGATCGCCGTGCCGTCGGCGTCCACCGCGAGGGCGGCGCCGGGCTGGCGGGGTGCGCTGCCGCCGACGGCCACCACGGTGGCCACGGCGAAGTCGCGTCCCTGCTCGACCCACCGGTGCAGCTCTTCGGCGATGTCCAGCATCTCTCGGTCTCCTTAACGACGGTTGCGTGGAGGGTAGTTGACCGCGCGGCTAGTGCACGCCCAGCCAGCTCTCGATCGGGTTGAGCGCGTAGTACACGAAGAAGATCACCGTCAAGGCCCACATGAAGGCGCCGATCTCCCGTGCCTTGCCCTGGGCGATCTTGATGGCGACGTAACTGATCACGCCGGCCGCCACGCCCGCCGTGATCGAGTACGTGAACGGCATGATCACGACCGTCAGGAAGACCGGGATCGCTGTGGCGCGGTCGGCCCAGTCGACATGGCGGGCGTTCGTCATCATCATCGCGCCGATGACCACCAGGGCGGCGGCCGCGACCTCGCCCGGCACGATCGCCGTGAGCGGGGTGAAGAAGAGACAGGCCGCGAAGAAGAGTCCCGTGACGACCGAGGACAGCCCCGTCCTGGCGCCCTCGCCCACGCCCGTCGCCGACTCCACGAACACCGTCTGGCCCGACGCGCCCGCGACGCCGCCGATCGCGCCGCCCGCGCCGTCGATGAACAGCGCCTTGGACAGGCCCGGCATCCGGCCCTGCGAGTCGGCGAGCTTGGCCTCGGTGCCGACGCCGATGATCGTGGCCATCGCGTCGAAGAAGCCGGCCAGGACGAGGGTGAACACGATCATGCCGACCGTCATCGCGCCGACGTCTCCCCAGCCGCCGAACTCGACGTCCCCGAAGAGCGAGAAGTCCGGCATGGACACCGCGCTGCCGTGCAGTTCGGGGGCGCCGCTCGCCCACTGCTTCGGGTCAATGACGTCGACCGCGTTGAGGATCACGGCCAGTACGGTGCCGCCGACTATGCCGATCAGGATCGCGCCGGGCACTCCGCGTGCCTGGAGCATGAAGATCGCCAGTAGTGTCACCGCGAAGAGCAGCACCGGCCAGCCGGCCAGTTCGCCCGTCGGGCCGAGCGTCACCGGGGTCGCCTTGCCCTGCTGTACGAAGCCGGCCTTGTAGAAGCCGATCAGGGCGACGAACAGGCCGATTCCCATGGTGATCGCGTGCTTCAGGGCCAGCGGGATCGCGTTCATGATCATCTCGCGCAGGCCGGTGACGACCAGCAGCATGATGACGACGCCGTACATCACGCACATGCCCATGGCCTGCGGCCAGGTCATGGCGGGCGCGACCTGGGAGGCGAGCACTCCCGAGACGGAGAGGCCGGCGGCCAGGGCGAGCGGCACCTTGCCGAAGAAGCCCATCAGCAGCGTGCTGAGGGCCGCCGCGAACGCGGTCGCGGTGATCAGGGCCTGCTGGCCGAGCGTGTTGCCCGCCGCGTCCTTGCCGGACAGGATCAGCGGGTTGAGGAGCAGGATGTACGCCATCGCCATGAAGGTGGTGACGCCGCCGCGCACCTCACGCACGACCGTGGACTCGCGCTTGGATATGTGGAAGTACCGGTCGAGCCAGGGCCGTCCGGCGGGGGCGCGGGTATCTTCACCCGCGTCTTCGGCGGTGGTACTCGGTTCCAGGGACTGCTGGGTCATGTGGGCCTACTCCCAAGGTTCACAGGGGCACCCGTGTCAACCGCCGTGGCGATTACGGGATTTGGGGAGGTGCACGACCCGGGGGACGGCCCGAGACGAACGTGGTGGTGCACTTGCAACCGGCGCCGGGGCGGCCGTGGTCGAGCAGTTGCCCGGCGCCGGGGTGCCGCTGCGCCCACCCGTGCCGCCCAAGCGGCACGACCGCCCGCAGCGGCGGACGGCGTTACGCGGTTCCCGTCAGGTGTTCGGGACGTACCGGCGTCCTGTTCAGCTCCAAGCCCGTCGCATTGCGGATCGCCGCGAGTACGGCCGGAGTTGAGGACAGGGTCGGGGCCTCGCCGACGCCGCGCAGCCCGTACGGGGCGTGCTCGTCGGCGAGTTCGAGCACGTCGACCGGGATGCTCGGCGTGTCGAGGATGGTGGGGATGAGGTAGTCCGTGAAGGAGGGGTTCCTGACCTTCGCCGTCTTGGGGTCGACGATGATCTCCTCCATGACCGCGACGCCCAGGCCCTGGGTGGTACCGCCCTGGATCTGGCCGATGACGGACAGCGGGTTGAGCGCCTTGCCGACGTCCTGGGCGCAGGCCAGCTCGATGACCTTGACCAGGCCGAGCTCGGTGTCGACCTCAACGACCGCGCGGTGTGCGGCGAAGGTGTACTGGACGTGGCCGAAGCCCTGTCCCGTACGGAGGTCGAAGGCTTCCGTCGGCCGGTGCCGCCACTCGGCGTCGACCTCGACGGCCTCGCCTTCGAGCACGTCGACCAGGTCGGCGAGGACCTCGCCGCCGTCGGTGACGACCTTGCCGCCCTCCAGGAGGAGTTCGGCGGTGGCCCAAGCGGGGTGGTACGTACCGAACTTGCGGCGGCCCATCTCCAGGACCTTCTCCCGGACCAGCTCGCAGGAGTTCTTCACGGCGCCACCGGTGACGTACGTCTGGCGGGAGGCCGAGGTCGAACCCGCCGAACCCACCTGCGTGTCCGCCGGGTTGATCGTCACCTGGGTGACGCCCAGTTCGGTGCGGGCGATCTGCGCGTGGACCGTGACGCCGCCCTGGCCGACCTCCGCCATCGCGGTGTGCACGGTGGCCACCGCCTCGCCGCCGACAACCTCCATACGGAGGCGGGCGGTCGAGTAGTCGTCGAAGCCTTCGGAGAAGCCGACGTTCTTGATGCCGACCGCATAACCGACACCGCGTACGACGCCTTCGCCGTGCGTGGTGTTGGAGAGGCCGCCCGGCAGCTGTCGTACGTCCGCCGCCTCGCCCGCCGCGAGCCACTGCTGCTCCGGCGGCATCGGCATCGCCTTGACGCGGCGCAGGAGTTCGGCGACCGGGGCGGGCGAGTCGACGACCTGCCCGGTCGGCATGACGGTGCCCTGTTCCATCGCGTTGAGCTGACGGAACGCGACCCGGTCCATGCCCACCTTGTCGGCGAGCTTGTCCATCTGGGCCTCGTAGGCGAAGCAGGCCTGGACCGCGCCGAAGCCGCGCATCGCGCCGCAGGGCGGGTTGTTGGTGTAGAGGGCGATGGCGTCGATGTCGACGTTGTCGATGACGTAGGGGCCTGCGCCCAGCGAGGCGGCGTTGCCGACGACCGCCGGGGAGGCGGAGGCGTAGGCGCCGCCGTCCAGGACGATGCGGGCCTTGAGGTGGGTGAGCTTGCCGTCCTTGGTCGCGCCGTGCTCGTAGTAGAGCTTGGCGGGGTGGCGGTGGACGTGCCCGAAGAACGACTCGAAACGGTTGTAGACGATCTTGACCGGCTTGCCTGTGCGCAGGGCGAGCAGGCAGGCGTGGATCTGCATCGACAGGTCCTCGCGGCCGCCGAACGCGCCGCCGACGCCGGACAGCGTCATCCGGACCTTGTCCTCGGGCAGGCCGAGCACGGGCGCGATCTGGCGCAGGTCGGAGTGGAGCCACTGGGTGGCGATGTAGAGGTCGACGCCGCCGTCCTCGGCCGGGACCGCGAGGCCCGACTCCGGGCCCAGGAAGGCCTGGTCCTGCATGCCGAAGGTGTACTCGCCCTCGACGATGAAATCGGCGCGCTCCCGAGCGGATGCCACGTTGCCGCGGATGATCGGCTGGCGGTGGACGATGTTCGGGTGAGAGACATGGCCGATGTGGTGGTCGTCGCGGTTCTCGTGGATGAGGATCGCGTCCGGCGCGGTCGCGGAGGCCTCGTCGGTGATGACCGGCAGTTCGCGGTACTCGACCTTGATCTTGGCGGCGGCGCGGCGGGCGGTCTCCGGGTGATCGGCGGCGACGATCGCGACCGGCTCGCCGTGGTGACGGACCTTGCCGTGGGCGAGGACCGGGGTGTCCTGGATCTCCAGGCCGTAGTTCTTCACGTCGGTCGGCAGGTCGTCGTACGTCATGACGGCGTAGACACCGGCCTGCGCGAGGGCCTCGCTGGTGTCGATCGACACGATCTCGGCGTGGGCGACCGTGGAGCGCAGGATCTGGCCCCAGAGCATGTCCTCGTGCCACATGTCGGAGGAGTACGCGAACTCGCCGGTGACCTTGAGGGTGCCGTCCGGGCGGAGCGTGGACTCGCCGATGCCGCCCTTGGTCTTCGAGCCCTGGGTGACCTTGGTGGGAGTGCCGAGGGGAGCGCCTTTGCCGGCCATGGTCAGACCGCCTCTCCCTGTCGGGCGGCCGCCAGGCGGACCGCGTCCATGATCTTCTCGTAGCCGGTGCAGCGGCACAGGTTGCCCGAGAGTGCCTCGCGGATGTCCGCGTCGGTCGGGTTCGGGTTGTGCTCCAGCATCTCGTCGGCGGCGACGAGGAGGCCGGGGGTGCAGAAGCCGCACTGGACGGCGCCGGCGTCGATGAACGCCTGCTGGATGGGGGAGAGTTCGGTGCCTTCGCCGGTCTGGGAGTCGGTGCCCTTGGCGCTCCAGCCCTGGGCCTCCTGCAGCGTCGTACCGCAGGCGCCCGTACCGCATCCTTCGGACCGCTGCTTCGCGTAGTCCGCGAGCCCCTCGACCGTGACGACCTCGCGGCCCTCGGCCTGGCCGGCCGCGACCAGACAGGAACACACGGGTACGCCGTCCAGGCGGACGGTGCAGGAGCCGCACTCGCCCTGCTCGCAGGCGTTCTTGGAACCGGGCAGGCCCATGCGCTCACGCAGGACGTACAGCAGGGACTCGCCCTCCCACACGTCGTCCGCTTCCTGCAGGCGGCCGTTGACCGTGAAATTGACGCGCATTACGCGACTCCCTCCGTGCGGGCGGCGGTGCCGCGGTAGGACTCCCAGGTCCAGGTCAGGGTGCGGCGGGCCATGATGCCGACCGCGTGGCGGCGGTAGCTCGCCGTGCCCCGGACGTCGTCGATGGGATTGCAGGCGGCGGCGCACAGGTCCGCGAACTGCTTGGCGACCGACGGGGTGATGATCTTCCCGTTGTCCCAGAAGCCGCCCTCTTCGAGCGCCGCGTTCAGGAACTCCTCGGCGGCCTTCGCGCGGAGGGGGGTCGGGGCGGCGGAGCCGATGCCGGTACGGACCGTGCGCGTCGAGGGGTGCAGCGCGAGCCCGAAGGCGCAGACCGCAATCACCATGGCGTTGCGGGTGCCGACCTTCGAGTACTGCTGCGGGCCGTCGGCCTTCTTGATGTGCACACTCTTGATGAGTTCGTCGGCGGCCAGCGCGTTGCGCTTCACGCCGGTGTAGAACTCGTCGATCGGGATGAGGCGCGAGCCGCGCACCGACTCGACCTCGACCTCGGCGCCCGCGGCCAGCAGGGCCGGGTGGGCGTCACCGGCCGGGGAGGCGGTGCCCAGGTTGCCGCCGACGCCGCCGCGGTTGCGGATCTGCGGGGAGGCCACGGTGTGCGAGGCGAGGGAGAGGCCCGGCAGTTCGCCGCGCAGATTCTCCATGATCTTGGTGTACGGCACCGAGGCGCCGAGCCGCACGGTGTCCTCGCCGACCTCCCACTCGTAGAGGTCGCCGATGCGGGTGAGGTCGAGCAGGTACTCGGGCCGGCGGTGGTCGAAGTTGATCTCGACCATCACGTCGGTACCGCCCGCAATCGGGACAGCGGTGGGGTGCTCGGCCTTCGCGGCGAGCGCCTCCTCCCAGCTGGCGGGGCGAAGGAAGTCCATGACCGGCTCTCTTCTTCGTCTCGTGGGTCGTACGGATCGAGCCAGATCGTGTGCGGCGGGCCCGGCTCGTTCATGTGCTGTTTACGCGGAATGAGGTCAGTACACCGTGCTGTGCGTCACCCGAGTCAGTCACGGAAACCATGAAGGAGTTGGCTGGCCAGCCCGGACATCTTGTAGATTCGTATGAACGGAGGTCATCAGTAACCTCCTCGGTTTCCTCTGGAAACGTCAAACACAGCCTGTGGAAACGGCAGACGCAGACGTCAGAGGGTCGAGCACACGGTTGGCGACCGACCGTCACACCCTGTGAGCCCGTTCGACGGGCGCCACCACGAACCGACATGATCCATCGTAGTTTTCGAGACAAAGAACGGCGGCGACGAGAATGCGGCTGCGCGCACTGCTGGACACCGATGCGCTGGGGCTGCGGCTGCTCGGCGGCGAGGACGAACTGGACCGCACCGTACGCGGTGTCATGACCACCGATCTGCGCGACCCCAGCCGCTATCTCTCGGGCGGCGAACTGGTCCTGACCGGCCTGGCCTGGCGCCGGGACGCCGCCGACTCGGAGCCGTTCGTACGGATCCTGGTGGCGGCCGGGGTCGCGGCGCTGGCCGCCGGCGAGGCCGAACTGGGGGCCGTTCCCGAGGACCTGGCCATCGCCTGCGCCCGGCACCGGCTGCCGCTGTTCGCCGTCCACGAGTCGGTGGCGTTCGCGACGATCACCGAGCACGTCGTACGGCAGGTCTCCGGCGAGCGGGCCGGCGATCTCGCGGCCGTCGTCGACCGGCACCGGCGGATGATGATCTCGGGCCCGGCGGGCGGCGGTCCGGACGTGGTCCTGGACCTGCTCGGCTCCGACCTGGACCTGCGGGCCTGGGTGCTCTCCCCGACCGGGCGGCTCATCGCGGGCTCGAAGACCACGGGCCCGACGCTGCCCGCCGACACGTGCGCCAAGCTGGCGGCCGAGCACCTCGCGGCGGCCCGCACGGGCCGCCGGGGGCCGCACCGGCTCGCTCTGGGCTCAACGACGTACTCCCTCTTCCCGATCCGCAGCGGCGGCCGCTCCCCGCAGGGTTCCCGGGATGTCCGCGAGACGGTGCTGTCGGACTGGCTGCTCGCCGTCGAGGCGGACGCCGGGGACTGGCCTGAGGAGCGGCTCGACCTGCTGTACGGCGTCACCCAGCTGATCGCCGTCGAGCGGGACCGGCGGGACGCGGCCCGCACGGTGCGGCGGCGGCTCGCCCAGGAGGTCCTGGAGCTGGTGCAGACGGGCGCCGCGCCCCCCGAGATCGCGGCCCGGCTGCGGGTCGCCGCGCCGGTCCTGCTGCCGGGGCTCGGGGCAGCCCCGCACTGGCAGGTGATCGTGGCCCGCGTCGAGTGGGACGGCGGTGACGTGGAGGGCGGCCCGGTCGCCCAGTCACTCCTGGAGGAGATCCTGGTCGACCCGCTGTCGACGGGACCCGAGCACTCCGACCGCATCGCCGTGGCCCACACGGGCGACGAGGCCATCGCGCTGCTGCCGCTGCCGGCCGTGTCCACGGAGCACGACGGCTCGGAGACGGGACTGCTCGCCGACGTCCTCCTGGAGGCCGTACGGGATCCGCTGTCGGCCGGGCTGAACGACGACGGGCGGGTCACGGTGGGGGTCAGCGCGGCCGTGCACTCGGCGGAGGGGCTGCGCGGGGCGCTGGAGGAGGCGCGGCACGCGCGGCGGGTGGCGGCGGCGCGGCCCGGCCGGGTGTGCGCGGCGGGCCACCAGGAGCTGGCCTCGCACGTACTGCTGCTGCCGTTCGTGCCGGACGACGTGCGGCGCGCCTTCACGGCCCGACTGCTCGACCCGCTGCGCGACTACGACCGCCGGCACCGCGCCGAGCTGATTCCGACCCTGGAGGCGTTCCTCGACTGCGACGGCTCCTGGACGCGCTGCGCGAGCCGCCTGCACCTGCATGTCAACACGCTGCGCTACCGGGTGGGCCGGATCGAGCAGTTGACGAGTCGTGACCTGTCGAGGCTCGAGGACAAGCTGGATTTCTTTCTGGCGTTGAGGATGAGCTGAGACCCGCGGGGGCCTTGAGTCCCCGGACTTTGTGAAATCCTTCACCTACCCCCTTGGCCGGGCGCCACCATTCGTGCTGAGATGCCGCAACCACTCAACAAGCTCAATGGTGTGCTCGGGGAGGGCAACGTGGCGTATTCCGCCATGTCTGGTTCCGGAACGACAGCTGACGATCCACTCCAGACCGCGGTATGGCGGTTGCGCTCGCGCGCCTGCTGGGCCGACGCGGCGGCCCTGCTCCAGCCTGTCACCGCGGATGCCGCGCTGCAGCGGGCCTCGTTGCTCGTGGAACGGTGTCTGTACACCGAGCAGGGCTGGGCGGACGCGGAGGACGCGCTGCGTACCGCGGAGGCGTTGGCCGACGGGGACGACGAGCGGGGGGCGGCGGCCTGTGAGCGCGGGCAGCTGGCGTACGCGGCGACGCTGCTCGGGCAGCGGGACCGGGCCGACGAGGCGCGGGCGGCGCTCGGGCGGGCGGCCGCGCTGATCCCTCCGGGGGGCGCGGGGCGGGCCCTGCTGGACTTCAGGCGGGGGTTGCTCGCCGAGAACCTGTCGCACTCACCGCAGGCCGCGCGGGCCGCGTACCGGCGGGCGCATGCCGGGGCCGCCGCACAGTCCGATCCGCTGCTGCTGTCCTTCACCTGGCGGCATCTCGCCGGACTCGCCCTGCGTGAGGGGGAGTTGGCGGAGGCTCGGCACGGGTTCGCCGAATCGCTTCGGATCCGGGAGGAGTTGGGGTATCTCGTGGGCACGGCGCCCGCGTTGGCCTCGCTGGCCGACGCGGAGGCCGAGCCCGAGGCGTCGCGGCTGCGTGAGGAGGCGCGGCGGTTGTTCCGGTTGCTCGGGGGTGTACCGACCTGGCTGGCGCGGCAGTTGGCTCCGCCGGCGGCTGGGGCGGCTACGGCGTAAGAGCGCCGACGAGAGTGCCACGATTTGCCGTCGAACGTCTGCGGCTCCGTCGTGGCTGGTCGCGCAGTTCCCCGCGCCCCTTACCGGCGCTGCCCCTACGTGCGTGACGCCGAGCCCGCGAAGTGCTCCCGCACCAGTGAGCGCACCACGTCCGGATCCCCCGCGATCAACGCGTCCAGCAGTGCCGTGTGTTCCATCGCGTCCGCCAGTAGGTCCGCCCGGCCTCGGGATACCGGGCCGCCTACCAGGGGCCACTGGGTGCGGCGGTGGAGGTCTTCGGCGATGTGGGTGAGCTGGTCGTTGCCGGCGAGGGCGAGGACCGCTCGGTGGAAGGCTCGGTCGGACTCGGCGTAGGTGGCGCGGCAGCCGGAGGTCGCGGCGCGGACGGTGGCCTCGGCGAGGGGGCGTAGTTCGGCCCAGCGCTCGGGGGGCACGGTGCGGGCGAGGCGGATCATCACGGGGACCTCGATGAGGGCCCGGATCTCGGCGAGTTCGGCGAGTTCGCGGGCGCCTCGCTCGATCACCCGGAAGCCGCGGTTGGGGACGACCTCGACGGCGCCCTCCATGGCCAGTTGCTGCATCGCCTCCCGCACGGGCGTCGCCGAGACGCCGAACCGGTCGCCGAGCGCGGGCGCCGAGTACACCTCGCCGGGGGTCAGCTCCCCCGCCACCAGCGCCGTGCGCAGGGCGTCGAGGATCTGCCCGCGGACGGAGGACCGCTGCACGGAACGGGGCCGTGGAACCGGCGTCTCGCTGTGCGTGTGTTCACCGCGGGCGGCACCGGCGGCGATGTCCCGCTCCCGGTCACGGTCACGGTCACGGTCATTGTCCACGTCCGCCGCCCGGGGCTGCGGCGGCACCCAGGCCGAGCGTGGGCGACTGTCCGGGATGCCGGGTATGCCAGGAACGCCGGTATCGGAGGGACCCTGCGCACCGTGCTTCACGGGTCCTCCTCCGGTCTTGTCGGTACTTGAGGTCATTACTACGGGTTGTTACTCGTCCGTCAAGCACCTTAGGTGCAGAAGGCGACAGTTCAAATCTCCACGATATTGGGTAAGGTAAGCCTTACCTTTAAGATCCGTCTCCGCCTGCCCGCGAATCGGGGGTTCCGGTATGCCCGCACCTCCCTCCGCCATCACGGACGCGTACGCCCGTCTCACCGAGGCATATCCGTACCTGACCGTCACGGAGCTGGGACCGCTGGAGCGGGATCCCGAGGGCGAAGACTGGGTCGCCGTCGCGGCGCTCGCGGAGGGCGGGGCAGCCCTGGAGACGTTTCTCACGTGGGACGACGACCAGATACGCCGGGACTACGAGCAGACGGCCCGCCCGGACGTCGTCGCCAGCTTCGGCCTGCACCGGTACGCCTGGCCGGCCTGTCTGCTGATCACTGTGCCGTGGTTCCTGCACCGCCGGGTGCCCCGCTTCCCCGTGACCCAGGTCTCGTACGACCGCACGGCCGGGCGCATGGCCGTACGGACCGGCGGCTTCGCCTGTCTGCCGGGCGATCCGGCGGCGGCGCTGCCGGGCGCCCGGGTGGTCGCGGACGAGGAGGCGCTGAGGGCGGAGGTGCGGGCGGCGGTCGCCGAGCACCTCGAACCCGTCCTGGCCGGCTTCGGGCCACTGATGCGGCGGCGCGGGCGCGCCCTGTGGGGCATGGCGACCGACGAGATCGTGGAGGGGCTCTGGTACGTCGGCCACCTCCTCGGCGAGGAGGACCGGGCCAGGCGCGAGCTGGAGCTGCTGCTGCCGGGCGCGACCAAGCCGTACGCCGGCTCCGCCGCCTTCCGTGAACTGACCGGGCCGAACGGCGAGTCGCTACCCACCCGCGACCGGGTGAGCTGCTGCATGTTCTACACACTGCGCCCCGAGGACACCTGCGCCACCTGCCCGCGCACCTGCGACGCGGACCGGGTCTCCAAGCTGCTGCCCGCCGCCGCCAGTTGAGGCACCCTCACGTCCATCGGCCGGTGCGCGTCCCGTAAGATCACCGTCGAGTGGGACTCCCGCATGGTTACAGGCGATTCACAATTTCCTCACTTGCCGCAGGAACTTTCCGTGGAACCACTCGTATGGGTAGTCTTATTCGAACTCAACTCCCGCCCCTCACGCGGCAGTTCGAGCAGAAAGCCGCCCTGGGCATCCCCTTGCACCTCCTTGGCGGCCTCTTGCCCCGAAACCCCCTGAGGGCCGAAGGGTTTGGGTCACTATGGCGGGCGTTACGCCCTATCCCAATGCAAGGGACCCCAGATGAGACTGACCGACATATCGCTGAACTGGCTGCTTCCGGGCGCCGTACTGCTCCTGGGCGTGCTGGCGGCGGTGGCGGTACTCGCGCGCGGTAAGCGCCCCTCGGGGAAGAGAGCGAGCTCGGAGGACTCGTGGGAGCGCACCGAAGAGCGCCGCAGGCGCAAGGAGGCCATATACGGCACCGCCTCCTATGTCCTTCTGTTCTGCTGTGCGGCCGTAGCCGCCGCACTCTCCTTCCACGGCCTGGTCGGCTTCGGCCAGGAGAACCTCGGCCTCTCGAACGGCTGGGAGTACCTGGTGCCGTTCGGCCTGGACGGAGCGGCGATGTTCTGCTCCGTGCTCGCGGTCCGCGAGGCCAGCCACGGTGACGCCGCCCTCGGCTCCCGGATACTCGTGTGGACGTTCGCGGGCGCCGCGGCCTGGTTCAACTGGGTGCACGCGCCCAGGGGCTTCGGCCACGACGGTGCTCCGCAGTTCTTCTCCGGCATGTCCCTGTCGGCGGCCGTGCTCTTCGACCGCGCGCTGAAGCAGACCCGCCGGGCCGCCCTGCGCGAGCAGGGTCTGGTGCCGCGTCCACTGCCGCAGATCCGCATCGTCCGCTGGCTGCGGGCGCCGCGTGAGACGTACAAGGCGTGGTCGCTGATGCTCCTTGAGAACGTGCGCAGCCTCGACGAGGCGGTCGAGGAGGTCCGCGAGGACCAGCGCGAGAAGGAGCTGAACCGTCGCCGTCGGCGCGACCAGGAGCGGGTCGAGCGGGCACACCTCAAGGCGCTCAGCCGCGGCCTGAGCGGCGGCAACGGCGGACGTCAGCTGGAAGCGGCGTCCCTGGAGCGGGCCACGGCCCCGGGCACCTCGGAGCCTGCCATATCGGCGCCCGAGCTGCCCGTACGCTCAAGGCCGTCCCTGCAGCCCGTCCGCAAGGGTTCTGACCCGATCACGGTCGATCTCACCGCGGAGGACGACACAATGGCCCTGCCGCGACTCGACTCCCTTGAGCGCAAGCTCAAGGACCTGGAGCAGCAGTTCGGCTAGTCGGTTCGGGCGGAGACAGGCCTGAACGGAGCATTACGGGAAGGGGCGTGGCCGGTACCGGCCACGCCCCTTCCCGTTCCAGGATCCGCTGTCAGGAGGCTCCGCCGTCCAGTTCGAACCAGACCGATTTGCCGACCCCGTGCGACCGTACGCCCCACGCGTCCGCGAGGGACTGCACCAGGACCAGGCCTCTGCCGTGTGTACCGTCGTCGGCGTTCGGTACGCGCAGCCGGGGCCGGCGGCCCACGAAGTCCCTTACCTCCACCCGTAGTCCACGGGGTCCGACGGTCGCCGTCAGGAACGCGTCGTGGTCGGTGTGGACGATCGCGTTGGTGACGAGTTCGCTGGTGAGCAGTTCCGCTATCTCCGACCGGCCCGGCCTCCCCCAGTGCCGTAGCAACTCGCGCAGCGCGCTGCGCGCCTCTGGTACCGCGCGTAGGTCCGATCGTCCGAGTCTGCGCCTCAGTTGAGACGACTGCGCCGGTTCCGTGGCGCTGTGTGCCTTGTCCTCCGCCGTTTCCGCCGAGAAGGCCCCGATCGCCATGGGACCGCCCCCTCGTGCCTGCCTCTTCATGACCCCCGCCCGAACGCCGATGCCGGTTCCCCTCCTGTCGAACATGTTCACGGGATCCATTCCCGTTAAGGCACGCGGCAGTCATGCTGAATTGTCAACTACCAGGTGTTCGGCCATGGTTACGGAACCCCGGAGCGGGCAGGCGACACCACCCGGGCACCTTCACGACCAGCACGGTGCACGGAATGCACTGGTCGACGAGGTACTCCCCGCCCGGCGTCTCCATCAGGGGAGATCCTGACCGTGGGCGATCGGCCCAACTACCGACCCCGCTCTGCCGATCTCGCCGTAGTCGACGAAGAGGTGGGGCAGCTGGTCCACGAGACACGACGGCTCACGAATCTGGCTGGAACACGTCGCTGTCCGTGCTGGAACGACCGTGGCTTCACCGGGGCGAGCCGACGGGCCCCGTTGTCGCGGTCGGTGCGGGTGTCGCGTCGGCCGGCTGGGCGAGTACCGCGCCGATGGTGATGCCCGTGATGACGAGCATGGTGAGCGCGCCTGCGAGGATGCGCTTGGACATTGATGTCCCCCGTGGATGACTTGCGTTGGTGATTTGTGTGGATGCCTTGCTCGGGTGTCGGGCATCGCCGCGCCGCCGGGTGGTCTGTCCGGCGGCGGTCGGTGCAACAGCAGAAGCATCTGCGGCCACAGGGGCCGGGCGCAACCACAATCGCCCGATCCGCGACGGTGGAACCCGACCGACTGATCCCTGCTGATCCCTAAGGTCGCGGCACGTTGCGCAGGTTGGAGCGGGCCATCTGGAGCATTCGGCCGACTCCTCCGTCGAGCACGATCTTCGAAGCGGAGAGCGCGAAGCCCGTCACCATCTCGGCGCTGATCTTCGGCGGGATGGAGAGGGCGTTGGGGTCGGTGACGATGTCGACCAGGGCCGGGCCCTTGTGCTTGAAGGCGGTCTTCAGGGCGCCGGCGAGGTCCTTGGGCTTCTCGACCCGCACGCCGTACGCCCCGCAGGCGCGCGCGACGGCGGCGAAGTCGGGGTTCTTGTTGGCGGTGCCGTACGAGGGCAGCCCGGCGACGAGCATCTCCAACTCCACCATGCCCAGGAAGGAGTTGTTGAACAGGACGACCTTCACCGGCAGGTCGTACTGGACGAGGGTGAGGAAGTCGCCCATCAGCATGGTGAATCCGCCGTCCCCGGGCATCGAGACGACCTGGCGGCCGCGGTCGGTGAACTGGGCGCCGATCGCCATCGGCAGCGCGTTCGCCATCGAGCCGTGGGAGAAGGAGCCGATGATGCGGCGGCGGCCGTTGGGCGAGATGTAGCGGGCGGCCCAGACGTTGCACATGCCCGTGTCGACGGTGAACACCGCGTCGTCATCGGCCAGTTCGTCCAGCACCGACGCCACGTACTCGGGGTGGACCGGCACGTGCTTCTCCACCTTGCGGGTGTACGCCTTGACGACCCCCTCCAGCGCGTCCGCGTGCTTCTTGAGCATCTTGTCGAGGAAGCGCCGGTTGCCCTTCTCCCGCACCCGGGGGATCAGACAGCGCAGGGTCTCCCGCACGTCGCCCCACACCGCGAGGTCCAACTTCGAGCGCCGGCCGAGGCGTTCGGGCCGCACGTCGACCTGTGCGATCTTGACGTCGTCGGGCAGGAACGCGTTGTACGGGAAGTCGGTGCCGAGCAGGATCAGCAGGTCACACTCGTGGGTGGCCTCGTAGGCGGCGCCGTAGCCGAGGAGCCCGCTCATGCCGACGTCGAATCTGTTGTCGTACTGAATCCACTCCTTTCCACGCAACGCATGACCGACCGGCGACTTGATCTTCTCCGCGAACTCCATGACCTCCGCGTGCGCCCCCGCCGTGCCGCTGCCGCAGAACAGGGTGACCTTCTCGGCGTCGTCGATCATCGCGACGAGCTTGTCGATCTCGGTGTCACCGGGGCGGACGGCGGGCCGGGAGGTGACGAGGGCGGTCTCGGCGGCCTTGTCCGGGGCGGGCCGAGTGCGATGTCGCAAGGGAGGGAGACGGAGTTGGGGCCGACCGCCCGAGCTGTGCGGTCGGCCCCAACGCAGCACCATCCGGATGCCTCGGAGATCAGCCTGCTGGTCGCAGTGCGGTCAGCCCGGGTGGGTCTCCTGGAATTGACGTCCTCGCCGCCAGAATGGCGACGACTCCTACTGCCCCGGAGGGCGTCGGTGGGTTCCCGCTTCACAGGCCCGAGCCGAGACAGGTCTCGGTCTTAACGGGCCTCCACCGGCGTTTTCCGTCTCCGCCCGCCCGGCGGCGACTACCGGGCCGTGTCCCTCCCGGCGGCTTGGAGCTTCCGGAGTCCCCCTTCGCCCCACACGACAATCACGTTACCACAATGCGCAGTTGACGCAGCACGCAGCGTAGCTGTCCGCGTTTGACTCCGGCGCGGGCGAGGATGTCGACGAACTGTTCAGCGACGTTCTGCTTGGCCATGGCGGTCGGGTGCCCCTTCGGTCTCCCGCAAATCCCACGGATCCCTCGGGCTGCTCGGGATCCCTATGGGTTCCATGAATTCACAGGCCGCGCCGTCACGCCTCCCAAACGGCCGCCGCCGTCCGGTCGTCGGCGTACCCCTTGACCCGGACCAGGGTGTCGGTGAGGAAGCCGGCGAGGCCTGGCGCGGTCGGCCCTGACCACCGTCCCGTCAGGTACTCACCCAGTTCGGGTTCGCCGCGCAGCGGCTCGGCGAGACCGCCGGTGCACATCAGGAGCGTGTCACCCGAGCGGGCGACGGAGGCGCGGAAGCGGAAAGGCTCGCGGGGCGGTTCGGGGTCGGGTTCGTAGGGGCTGGGGGGCGTCGTGATGCCGAGGTCCATGGTCAGGCGGTCGCCGTCCGGAGTCTCCGCCGGCAGCGAACCGAAGCCGACGACGGGCTCGCCGACGGTGTCGGTGACCCGCGGTTCGATGTCCTGCCAGTCGCCGTCCCGGAGCCGGAACAGTCCGCCCGGGCCGACGCCGAAGAAGACGCGGATACGGCATTCGGGGTCGGCGGGCAGGAGAAGGCAGCGCAGGCTGGCCGCGTACTCCTCCGGGTCGATGCCCTGCTCGGCGGCGCTGGCCCGGAGTTTGCCCAGGCTGCGGTCGGTCAGGCGGTGCAGTCCCGACTTCAGGTCGCCGCGCCGGGCGGCCTTGATGTCCTCGGCGAGCCGGGCGTGGCTGCGCCCGACGGCACGGCCGATCCAGTGGCAGGCCTCGGCGGCGGCCCGGTGCGCGCCGGGTGTGGCGCGGGCGCCGGTCGCCATCGCGACCAGGATCAGCGCCTGCTCGCCGGCCCCGAACCGGGCCGTGAGCAGCGAGTCGCGGCGCGGCTCGCCCCGGTAACGCGCGGAGTCCCCGCGCGCGGAGACGGCCCGCAGCGTGCAGGAGCCGTACCGGGCGCCGTCCAGGACGGTGTCCGCGACCAGGTCGTCGAGTTCGTCCGGGTCGGCGGGCGGGAGTGCGGTGGGTTCGGCGTCGTAGGTGGGCGGGCCGGAGCCGACGTAGTCGGGGCCGGTGGCGGATGGGGGCGGGAGCGTGGGGAGGTCGAGGTGGGTGGCGGTGCGGAGGATCTGCGCGGCGGGCAGGACGACGGGTTCGGTGGCCGTGGGGGTGGGGGTGGCTTCGCGGACGCCGGCTCCGTGCCAGGGCGGTGCGTCTCCCGCCTCGGGACCGTTCGGTGGCAGGGCCGAAGCGGGTACGGCGGTGGCGGGCGTCTCCGTGGAAGTGCGGCCGCCGGTCACCGATGTCGTACGCCCCTGGGGTGCCGCCCGCTCGAATCCCGGCGGAGGCACGTCGGACGGGAACGTCACGGGGCCCGGCGGCACAGCGGGCGGTGGCTCCCAGGGCGCCCGCTGCGGCGTTCGCCCGGTGGCCGTGTCGTCGGCGGAATCGGCGGAGTCGGCGCTTCCGGCTCGCGGCGCGGGTACGGCTTGGCGGGCCGCCTCGTCGACCGTCCCGGACGCGGAGGCGAACCGGTCGTCCAGCGAATCGGCGGCGGCCGTGGGCCCCGTGTCCTCGGTGGAGTCGTCGTACAACTGCCCCCACCAGTCGTCCTCGTGACCGGTGGGCTTTCCCCCCTGCTGGCTCATGCCCCTAATTGTCCACCGCGCGGGCCGGATGAAAACGGGGCATCAGGAAAAACCGGCCGGTATGCCCCGTCGAACGGCGTGTCGAGTGAGCTGTCGAACCCTCATACGAAACACGTCGCCGGGCGGTCCCACCCCCCACGGGAGAACCGCCCGGCGACTGCTGGGTGACCGGGCCCAGATCCCGTACGCGCTAGCGCACGTCGTAGGCCCGGGTCACGATCTGGGTGACCGAGTTGCCGTTGGCGTCGGCCAGTTCGGCCCTGAGTGTGACCTCTTTTCCTGAAAATCCGCTGTGATTCAGCCACGCGTTCCACATGCCGTCATGGCGGACGGTCCGCGCCTGGGTCCAGGTCTCCCCGGCGTCGTAGGAGTAGGCGAGCTTCACGGAGGTGAGTTCGCCGGGCTGGTAGCCGGCGTGGCCGGTCGCGGTGAGGGTGATGCGCCGGCCGTCCTCGGCCGGGAGGGTCTTGAGTCCGTCCTCGGGCAGGTCGTAGCGCGGGAAGAGCAGCGGGATGCCCTGCGAGTAGACGTCCTCGTCGAGACCCGAGCGGAAGGTCCAGGTCGTGCTGGTGCTCGTCGAGCGGTTCCAGACCCGGGAGCCGATCTTCTCGGTGTTGAGGGTGAGTTCGTACGTCGACTCCTCCGCCGGGACGGTGAACACCCCGAACGGATACCAGCTGTCGCCGATCGTCTCACCGTCCCGCTTCAGCACCATGTTGCCGATGTCGCCGAAACTCCCCTGGACTCCCTGGTGTTGGGCATCTCCCCAGAAGCCGGGTGCGACGCCGATCAGATTGCCCTGCCGCTCGGCCGCAAGGGCCTGCCGCCCGTTGTCGTCGAGTGGGGCGACGGGGGTGAGGACACCGCCGTACCACTCCTCGGTACGCTTCTCCCCTTTCTCGTACGTCCGCACGGGGTCGATCATGAACTCGCCCCAGGGGAAGCTGCTGGACACCTCGTGCCCCCAGCCGGTCGTGCCGGCAGAGCGGTACTCAGTGCGGATGAAGGGCGCGGGCACGGTCTCGATGTCGCCGAAATAGCCGGTCAGACCGTTCGGGCGGGTCACGGACGGCAGGTCGATGTAGTCGGTGGCCGTCCCCATCGCCTTGTACGTCGCCGTCGTCGCCGCCAGATCCCTGTCGCGCACCCGGTAGACACGGTCGTCGTGGATGGGCCCCGTCTCCGGGAAGGCGAGGTTGTACACGTACCGGCTCTTGGCCGTGGCCGTCCAGCGCAGGGTCACGTCACCGGCCGCGAGCAGGGCCGTCGCCTCCTCCGTCGGGAGGGCGAGGACGGGCAGCGGGCCGCCGGCGAAGCCGACCCACGGGTACCAGCGGCCGGGGGCGTCACGGTAGGCGAGGACGGCGACCGCGCCCGCCTCCTTGGCCCGTGTGGCGACCTCGTACGCGCTGCCGTCGTCGTCGGGGAACTTGACGAGGGCGATCTTCCCCTCGACGCCCGAAAGCTCTTCCTCCGTACCGGACTTGGCGTCGAAGAGCTGTGCCCGGCCGGTGCCGTCGAGGTTGGCGGAGCCGGTGGACGCGGTGACCGGGTGGAGCGACTGGCCGCCGACGACGGCGAGTTGGGTGATCTGCGGGGCGGCGGCGCGCCAGAAGCTGTCGAACTCGAAGGTGCCGTCGGTGGGTCTGCCGCTCACGGAGGCGTAGTAGCCGCGCAGGGATCTGCCGCCGGCCGCGGTGCCCGCGTGCAGCCAGGTGTCGTCCCAGCTACGGGCGAACCCGAGGGTGGCGCCCCGGAGTTCGGAGGGCTTGTCGGTCCTGATGCTGAGCCGGTGGGCCTTGCGGGCGTCGAGGACGACGGTGGTGTCGTCGCGGATCTCCAGCTGCGGACGGGCCAGATAGGAAACGGAGTTGAGGAGCGTGCCCTCGCTCTCCGGGGTCGCGACGAAACTGGAGAGGAAGTAGCTGCCGGGGCGGATCTCGTACGTCTGGTCGGTGGCCCCTGAGTTGTAGCGGCGCTCGCCGCTCGCGTCGTCGGTGCCGATGAGGTCGACGGACGAGGCGCCGTCGGCGGGGTTGCCCAGGCGGTCGACGAGCTTGACGCGGAGGGTGACGGTCTCCGGCTGGACGTAGAGGGAGAAGGGGGTGGAGATCTGCACCCCGTCGGCCGTCGCCAGGACGCGTCCCGTGATGTCGCCGTACTGGGCGGGCTTGAGGGCCGCCGTCGGATCGATCCTCAGCGGGACCTCGACGGTCTGCCCGGCCGGAACGATGAGCGAGCCCACTCCCGGCCGGGCGACCTTCGAGCGGACGGCGGAGCCGTCGTTGCCGGTGACTCCCACCACCGACAGCCTCAACTCCACCGCCCTGTCCGTGGTGTTGGTGTAGGGCACGGCGACCGTCGTGCGATCGCTGCGGTCCTGGGGCCAGTTGAAAGTCCCGCCCTGGACGGCGGACGCGCCCAGCACCGACTGGTCGACGGCGGCCTTGACGTCGAGGCGTCCGCCACCTGTTGCCCTGACGTCGCCGGGGATGTCCGTGTCGGCGGAGGAG
Organism: Streptomyces sp. JLBG701; assembly: GCF_058544905.1. Classification (NCBI taxonomy): domain Bacteria; kingdom Bacillati; phylum Actinomycetota; class Actinomycetes; order Kitasatosporales; family Streptomycetaceae; genus Streptomyces; species Streptomyces sp. JLBG701. Next base: position 9,017,042 of record NZ_CM178588.1, on the reverse strand, counting down.
ACGAGGGCCGCCTTGATGCGCTGGGCGCTCCAGTCGGGGTGCCGCTGCTTGACGATCGCCGCGGCTCCGGCGACATGCGGGGTCGCCATCGACGTACCGCTCATGGACTGGTAGGCGTAGACGCCGCGGCCGCCCGCGTTGGCGGCGGAGATGGCGACGCCCGGCGCGGTGATCTCGGGCTTGAGGGTGTGCGAGCCGTATGCCGGGCCGCGGCTGGAGAAGGAGGCGGTGGAGTCGTCGCGGTCGACGGCGCCGACAGTGAGGACGCTCGGGGCGCAACCGGGCGAGGAGACCGTGTTGTTGCCGGGTCCGGTGTTGCCCGCCGCGATGACGAACAGCGTGTCCGTGCTGGACTGTGCGAGTTCCTCGGTCGCCTGCGCCATGGGGTCGGTGCAGTCGGTGCGGGCCGGGTTGCCGAGGCTCATCGAGACGACGTCGGCGCCCTGGTCGACGGCCCACTGCATGCCGGCGATGATCCAGGAGGTCTCGCCGTATCCGTAGTCGTTGAGGACCTTGCCGTTGAGGAGGTCCGCGCCTGGGGCCACACCCTTCTTCCTGCCGTCGCTCGCCGCGCCCGTGCCGCCCACGGTGGAAGTGGTGTGGGTGCCGTGGCCCTGGTGGTCGTCGACGTCCTCGGAGTCGGTGAAGTTCTTCGAAGCGCTGATACGGCCCTTGAGGTCTGGGTGGTCGGCGTCGACGCCGGTGTCGAGGACGGCGACCTTGGCGCCCTTGCCGTCGTAGCCGGCGGCCCAGGCCTCGGGGGCGTGGACCTGCTTGGTCGAGCGGTCGAGGGTGGCCCGCACCTTCTCGTCGAGCCACAGCTTCTTCAGGTCGCCGGCCGCGCGGGAGCGGGCGTCGGTGATGTCGGCCCAGAAGTCGGCGGCCTTCGCCTTGTCGGCCTTGAGGGCGACGCCGTCGATCGGGTCGAGGACGAGGTCGCGTTCGGCGCCACGCGGGGTGGCCGGGACACCGCGGGCGAGGGAGCGGTCGTACGTCGCGATCAGCGGGAGCGTCTCGCTGTGCGCGTCGTCGTAGCCCTGCCGGATCAGGCCGGTGACGTTGAAGAGCTCCTCGTCGACGCGGCCTGCGGCGAGCGCCTCGACCGCGCCCTCGGGATAGACGTACAGGTCCTTACCCGCCTGGCGGGTCTGGGTGAAGGGGGTCGTGCCGTCCTCGCCGGGCAGCACGACGGCCCCGTCCTTCGTGACGAGGACCCGGTCACCGGTGACGAGTGTGACGACGGAGCCGGCGCCGGGGGTGGCCCGGCTGCCGGTCAGTGTGCTCGACGGTCCGGACTCCTCGGCCGCGTGCGTGGGCGCGGCTGTCGTCACGGCCAGGACGGCGGCGGTCGCCGCGCCCAGGACCGTACGCGGTATCGCTCTCCTCAAGATCGCTCCTCCCCCTTGTTGCCCGTGTGCCACACGATGGCTTTCACGTCCCCCTGTGACGCGAAAGCGCAGGCCAAGTAGGCCCAAGGCGGGCAATGCGGGCGGTGGTTGATGCTGCGGTGGCGCAACCTTGGCAGAGTGGCGGGTGGTGCGGCGATGATGTGCGAGGCGGGTTTGCGCCGTGGCCGATTTCCGCCACGGGCCGCCATCACCGGGTCGTCCGGGTCGTCGGGGAGGGGCAGGGCCTGATGCTGGGAGCGATAGGGCTGGACGAGAGGCACGAGTCGGCGTACCGCGCGCTCGTGTCCGTGGGCGCCGCCGACGTGCCCGATCTCGCGCGGCGGCTGACGCTCGGCGAGTACGACACCGAGCGCGCCCTGCGCCGCCTTGAGCTGCACGGACTCGCGGCGCAGTCCTCGGCGCGGCCCGGGCGCTGGGTCGCCGCGCCGCCCGGGGTGGCCCTGGGCGCGCTGCTCACCCAGCAGCGGCACGAGCTGGAGAAGGCGGAGCTGGCCGCCGCGCTGCTCGCCCAGGAGTACCGGGCGGCCGCCGCCGAACCCGAGGTGCACGACCTGGTCGAGGTGGTGATCGGCGCGGCCGCTGTCTCCCAGCGCTTCCTCCAGCTCCAGCTGGGCGCGAGCGAGGAGGTGTGCGCGCTGGTCACGGGGAAACCGATGGTCGTTTCCGGCGTGGACAACGACGCGGAGGAGCGGGCGGCCAATCGCGGGGTCCGCTACCGGGTGGTCGTCGAACGGGACGTACTCGATCTGCCGGACGGCATCACCGAGCTCACGGCCGCGCTGGGCCGCGACGAACGGATACGGGTGGTGGACCGGGTCCCGACCAAGCTCGTGGTCGCCGACAAGGCGCTCGCCATGGTGCCGCTGACCTCGCACACCGCCGAGCCCGCCGCGCTCGTCGTGCACGCGAGCGGCCTCCTTGAGCTGCTGTCGGGCCTCTTCGAGTCGGTGTGGCGGGACGCGCTCCCCCTGCGGATCGGCGCCACGGGCGTGTCCGAGCAGGAGCTGGACGGCCCCGACGGCACCGACCTGGAGATCCTCTCCCTGCTGCTCGCCGGCCTGACCGACGCCAGCGTCGCGAAACAGCTCGATCTGGGCCTCAGGACCGTGCAGCGCCGGGTGAAGCGGCTGATGGAGCTGACCGGGGTGACCACCCGGCTGCAACTGGGGTGGCATGCGTACGAGCGGGACTGGGTGGCGCGGGAACGGCGGGACCGACCTGTGCCTTCCTGATCTGCGGTTTCCTGATCTGCGGTTTTGGGGCGGCTCCGGCACTCTGGACAGATGGGAGTGTGGGATCTCCTGCTGGTCGGCCTGGTCATTCTGCTCGGCCTGTGCGGAGTGCTGGTGCCCGGGCTGCCGGGGTCGTGGTTCGTGTGGGCCGCGGTCATGTGGTGGGCGCTGAAGGATCCGCGGCCGGTGGCCTGGTGGGTGCTGGTCGGTGCCACCGTCGTGCTCTTCCTCTCCCAGGTGGTGCGCTGGGCCCTGCCGCCACGACGACTGCGGGAGAGCGGTGCCACCCCCCGGATGGCGGTGTACGCCGGGGCCGGTGCGTTCCTCGGCTTCTGCCTGATACCCGTGCTCGGCGCGATCCCCGGATTCATGGGCGGCATCTACCTCTCCGAGCGCATCCGGCTGGGCCGCCACGGCGAGGCGCGGGCGGCTCTGCGGACGGCCATGCGCAACGGCGGCTCCAGCATCCTCACGGAACTGTTCACCTGCCTGCTGATCTTCGCGGCGTGGCTGGGTGCGGTGATCTGGGGCTGACACCGGCGGACACAGCCGGCACCGGCCGGCGAGGTAAACCCATGGTCCTAGGTCTCTGATCCGATGCGCCCGGCCGCGCCGGCGTGCTTGGCTGCGGCATGAGCGAATTCAGCGAGGCCGAGCGCGCGTATCTGAAGTCGCAGCGGCTGGGGCGGCTGGCCACCGTCGACCCGCACGGGCAGCCGCAGGCGAACCCGGTCGGTTTCTTCCCCCAGGACGACGGGACGATCCTGATCGGCGGCTACGCCATGGGCACCACCAAGAAGTGGCGCAACCTGCAGAAGAACCCGAAGGTCGCCCTGGTCGTCGACGACGTGGTGAGCGTCCGCCCCTGGAAGGTACGCGGCATCGACATCAGAGGCGAGGCCGAACTCCTCACGGGCCCGCACGAGTTGGGCCCGCACTTCAGCGAGGAGGTGATCCGTGTCCACCCGAAACGGATCCACAGCTGGGGTCTGGAGGAGGACTAGGCGGAGGTCTGGAGCGAGCCCTCCAGGGTGAGCAGCCGGACCTTGCGGTCGAGGCCGCCCGCGTAACCGGTCAGCGAGCCGTCCGCCCCGATCACCCGATGACACGGCCGCACGACCAGCAGCGGATTGGCGCCGATCGCACCGCCGACGGCCCGTACGGCGGCCCGGGAGGCGCCGATCCGCGCGGCGATCTCACCGTACGTAGTAGTCGCCCCGTAGGGAACGGATCCGAGAGCGGACCAGACCCGCTCCCGGAACTCGGTGCCGTCGGTGTGCAACTCCAGCCGGAACTCCTTGAGTTCACCGGCGAAGTAGGCGGCGAGCTGTTCCTTGGCGGCACGGAAGGGCGCGGCGTCCTCCAGCCATCCGTCCTGAACGGTCCGCCCGCCCTTCTGCCCGGGCATGGACACGGAGGTCAGCGCGCCGGACTCGTCGGCGGTGAGGAGGAGTTCGCCGACGGGGCTGTCGAAGGTCGACCAGTAGGTGGTGGAGTCAGTGGTGCTGGTCATGTTCGGGTCTCCAATTCGCCTGCTGCGCACAGGTGTTGCAGTGCGTAGGAGCGCCAGGGGCGCCAGTGGTCGGGAACGTCCAGGTCGGGCGCGGCGACGTCGGGGTCGCCGAGGGCGCGGGTGCGGATGACGGCGACCGTCGCGGGGTCCATCCCCGGCAGGGCGAGCAGCGTCTGCTGCGCGTCGTCGCGGTCGGCGCCCGCGTCCAGCCGTAGGGTCCCGTCGGCGAGGGCGGCGGTGAGCGCGCCCAGGGTGCCGTCGGGTTCGGCGGCGGCGAGGACGGCCGGCTCGGGGAAGAGATGGGTGAGGCTGCCGTACGGAGCGTCCAGGACCTTGCCGTAGCGCCGCACGAGCCGCTTGGCCTCCGTCGCCCCGACCAGCGCCCGTACGGCCAGTTCCTCGGGGTCGAAGGCGCCGGGCGAGCGCAGCCCCGGCCGTCCGGCGACCAGCGGGGCGAGCCGAGGGTCTGCGCCGAGCCGCTCGTCGACGGCGTACGGGTCGGCGTCCAGGTCGAACAGCCGGCGCAGCCGCTGTACGGCGGTGGTCAGGTCGCGCGGGTCGGTGAGATGCAGCCGGGCGTCGAGCCAGCCGCCGGGATGAGTGGTGGAGCTCGCGCTGCCCGGCCGCTCGTCGACGACGACCATGCCGGTGCCGTACGGCAGCCGCAGGGTGCGCCGGTAGGTACGGTCGCCGGAGGCGCCGGCGACCTCCTCGACACCGGGTACGGCCTCGCGCTCCAGCAGATCGAAGACGGCACCGGACTGGTACGGGCCGCGATGGGCGAGCCGCAAGGGAATCCCGGCGGACGGGGCGACGGGCCCCTTGGCCCTCCTCCCCTTGGGCGCGGCCTCGCGCACACCGCTCGGCGTCGAGGCGTACACGGTCCGGACGGTGTCGTTGAACTGCCGGACACTGGCGAACCCGGACGCGAACGCGATCTCCGTGATCGGCAGGTCGGTGGTCTGCAGCAACACGCGCGCGGTGTGCGCCCGCTGGGCCCGGGCGAGGGCGACCGGCCCGGCGCCGAGTTCGGCGGTGAGCTGCCGCTGCACCTGCCGAGCGCTGTAACCCAGCCGCCCGGCAAGCCCGGCGACACCCTCCCGGTCGACGACTCCGTCACCGATCAGCCGCATCGCCCGGCCCACGACATCGGCACGCACATTCCACTCGGCCGACCCGGGCACGGCGTCCGGCCTACACCGCCGGCAGGCCCGGAACCCCGAGCCCTGCGCGCCGGCGGCCGTAGCGAAGAACCGCACGTTACGCCGCTTGGGCGTGACGGCCGGACAACTGGGCCGGCAATAGATCCCGGTCGTCTCGACGGCAAAGAAGAACTCCCCGTCGAACCGAGCATCCCGACTCCGAACGGCCTCGTACCTGCTGTCTTCGTCCATCACGCCTTCCAGTCTCCGCCATCCCCGGGGAGAGGGCTGGCGGAAATCGGACGTGGCGTTGCAGTGCCTACGGGGACCTCTCAGCGCGGCTCAAGCACTTCAGCGCGCCTCAGGGATTCAGCGCAGGTCCCGAGGCATTCTTCAGCGCGCCTCAACCCTTTCAGTGCCGGTCCAGGCAATTTCAGCCCGTCCGGCGTTTGAGGACGAGGCCCCTTCAGGGCCGAAGCGGGGTCTGGGGGCGCAGCCCCCAGGGACGGTCACCCCCACACAGCGAACCGGAACTACCACCGCCCCCGCTTCGCCTCCATCGCCGCCTTCCCTTCCGCCCCCCTCCGCTTCCAATCCCGCCGAAGCTCCGCACGGACCCTCGCGTCAGTCTTGGCAACAATCCGCTGGTTCTCCCGAATGAGCTTGCGATAACTGTCCAGCCGCCGCTCAGGCAACTCCCCCGACTCGACGGCGGCCAGCACAGCGCACCCCGGTTCAGCGACATGCGCACAGTCATGGAACCGGCACTTCGCGGCAAGCTCCTCGATCTCGGAGAACACCTGCCCGACCCCGGTCTCCGCGTCCCACAGCCCGACGCCCCGCAGCCCAGGCGTGTCGATCAGCACACCGCCGCCGGGCAGTGCGAGGAGGTTGCGCGTGGTGGTCGTATGACGCCCTTTCCCGTCGACGTCACGGGTGGCCTGTACGTCCATGACGTCCTCGCCGATCAGCGCGTTCGCGAGGGTCGACTTACCCGCACCGGACGCCCCGAGCAGCACGGACGTACCCCCGGAGGCGACCGCGGCGAGAACATCGACGCCCTCTCCGGTGGCGGCACTGAGACACAGCACCGCGACTCCCGGCGCCGTGGTCTCCACGTCCTCGATGAGATGCGAGCGCGTCACCGCGTCCGGCACGAGGTCGGCCTTGGTGAGCACGACGAGAGGCTGCGCGCCGGACTCCCAGGCGAGTGCGAGGAACCGTTCGATGCGGCCGAGGTCGAGTTCGACGGCAAGGGACACGGCGATGATCGCGTAGTCGATGTTGGCGGCGAGGATCTGCCCCTCGGAGCGGTCGGAGGAGGTGGAGCGCACGAAGGCGGTGCGGCGTGGCAGATACGCGCGCACATAGCGAGGGTTGCCGGCGGGCTCCACAACGGCCCAGTCGCCGGTGCAGATGACCCGCATCGGATCGTGCGGGGTGACGAACGCGGTGTCCGCCCGCACCATCCCGTCGGCGGTGACCACGTCGCACTGCCCGCGGTCGACCCGGATGACCCGCCCGGGCAGCAGCCCTTCGGAGTCGTGGGGGGCGAACTCGGCCGCCCATGCGTCGTCCCAGCCGTAGGGAGCGAGCGCGGAGAAAGCAGAAAGATCGGAGCTGGAAGTCAAGGGAGACCCTTCACAAGGGCGGCCCCGGCACGCGCACTTCGGTCAGGCGCGGAAAGAGAGGTAGGTCAGCCGGCGGCCACGGAGGTGGACTTGATGAACTTCTGGATGCGGGCAGCGCCCATCTCAAAGACAGCCATCGGTCACACCTCCCCAACCAAGCCAAGTCATCTGCGGCAACCCCGGTCGCCGCTCGAACAGCACCGACCCTAGAGGTACCCAGGCCACGACGCCATCGAATTACGGCGGCCCATCAGGCGACGGGCGCGAAGCGGGCGCGGCGTCGATCGCCGGCCCGAAGCCGCGGGACCAAGGAACCGTGGAACTTCGTCTCGGCAGGCGGTGGGGACTGGGTCTCCCGCTGCCCATTCAGCTGTGGCGCCGCGACGGCGCACCAAGCTCGAACCTACGCGGGACATCGGAGAAGACGAAGGGCGGGGCAGCGTGTAGCCCGGCCGGGTGACATGTCCGGCCGAACTGCGGTCGCCTGGCGCGCCGGTCCGTCCTGTCTGCAGAGCAGGGTGCTTTCGTCAGGCCGGGCGTGCCGCCTCTTCCGTGCCCGCCCTTCTGGGCCGACCGACGCTCGGCCTTCCCCATCTGCGTCGCACGTTCCCGGCGCACGTTCGTCGATATTGGGGCAGCAGGCGCGCCGTCGAAACACCGAAGGAGAGATCGTCGTGGCAGGGAGTGTCGACGAGAATCGCGGGCCGGTGTCCGCGCAACTTCTCAGGGGTCAGAAGGCGCTGGTGACCGGTGCCAACTCGGGCATCGGCATGGCGACTGCCATTGCCCTGGGCAGGGCCGGAGCGGACGTCGTGGTGAACTACGTCGTCGGTGCGGACCAGGCCGAGAAGGTCGTGGCGCAGATCGAGGAATTCGGGGTCCGCGCCTATGCCCACGAGGCCGATGTCTCCGACGAGGAGCAAGTGGTCGCCATGGTCGCGCGGATGGTGAAGGAGTTCGGCACCATCGACATCATGGTGGCCAACGCCGGCCTTCAGCGGGACTCGGCCGTGACGGAGATGACGCTCAAACAGTGGCAGAAGGTCATCGACGTCAACCTGACCGGACAGTTCCTGTGCGCGCGGGAGGCCGCCAAGGAGTTCGTGCGGCGCGGTGTCGTTCCGGAGGTCTCCCGGGCGGCCGGGAAGATCATCTGCATGAGCTCGGTCCACCAGATCGTCCCCTGGTCGGGCCACGTCAACTACGCCTCTTCCAAGGGTGGCGTGGGCATGCTGATGCAGACGCTCGCCCAAGAGCTGGCCCCGCAGGGGATCAGGGTGAACGCGGTTGCGCCCGGCGCCATCCGCACTCCGATCAACCGCGACGCCTGGTCCACTCCCGCGGCCGAGGCCGACCTCCTGCGCCTGATCCCGTACCGCCGCGTGGGCGACCCGGACGACATCGCCAACGCCGTCGTCGCTGTGGCGTCCGACCTGCTCGACTACGTAGTGGGCTGCACGCTTTTCGTCGATGGTGGGATGACGCTCTTTCCCGGCTTCGCCACGGGAGGCTGAGCGCCGGTGGAGGACCATGTAACGCCCCGCCGGGTGGTGATCCTCGGCGGGGGTTTCGCCGGGCTGTTCGCCGCCCGTGCCCTACGGCGATCACCGGTCGCGGTGACCGTGGTCGACCGTCGCGCCCACCACCTCTTCCAGCCGCTGCTCTACCAGTACGCTGCGGGAATCCTGTCCGAGGGCCAGATCGCGCAGCCGCTGCGCGCGGTCCTGCGACGCCACCACAACGTGAGCTGCCTGCTCGCCGAGGCCACCGACGTGGATGTCGGCGCCCGGCTGGTCCACGCCAGGCGACCCGACGGTCAAGCCCTCGCGCTGCCCTACGACGATCTGATCGTCGCGGTCGGCATGCGCCAGTCCTACTTCGGGCACGACGAGTTCGCCGCGCACGCCCCCGGCATGAAGACCCTCAACGACGCGCTGGACATCCGCCGCAAGGTCTACGAGGCGTTCGAAATGGCCGAAACGGCCGCGGACGTCGAGGAACGGCAGCAATGGCTCACCTTCGCCCTGGTGGGCGGCGGGCCGACCGGTGTCGAACTCGCCGGACAGATTCGGGAGATCGCCGGCCACACGCTCGACCGGGAATTCCACACGATCGACCCCGCCCGGGCCCGGGTACTGCTCTTCGAAGGGTCCGACGAGGTGCTGGGCGCCTTCGGCCGCCCCCTGGCCGGCCGTGCGGCACGAACCCTGCAGAACCTCGGGGTCGAGCTTCACCTCGGCACGAAGGTCACCAATGTCGATGCGCACGGCCTGACGGTGGAAGACCAGGACGGCGCCACCACCCGGTTCGAGGCACGCACCGTGCTGTGGACGGCGGGCGTCGAGGCCCCACCCATCGCCGCCGCACTGGCCAAGGCAACCGGCGCCACCCAGGACCGGGCCGGACGCATCGCCGTCGAACCCGACCTCACCCTCCCCGGCCATCCGGAGATCCGCGTAACGGGCGACGTCATGAGCCTGAACCGGCTCCCGGGGCTGGCCGAGGTCGCGATGCAGACGGGCGCATACGCGGGCCGCGCCGTGCGCCACGTCGTGGAGGGCAGGACGAAGCAGCGGAAGCCCTTCAAGTACTGGGACCTCGGAAGCGCCGCCTATCTCTGCCGTGGCCGGGCCGTCGTCAAGGCCGGTCCCCTGCATCTGTCGGGCTTCACCGGTTGGCTGGTCTGGCTCTTCATCCATCTGGCCTTCCTCACCGGATTCCGCAACAGGCTGGGGGCGGTGCTCAGCTGGTCCGTCGTGTTCGCCTCCGGCTCACGACGCGAGCGCCCCTTCACCATGTCCGACGCAGACGCGGCGGCCGGCCTCGCCCCCGGATCCAAGGCATCGTCGCCTCCTTCCTGACGACGTCCCGGGCATCCCTCCCCGGCCGTCACCACCTTGTCCCTCCTCAGCCCCCGTAGCGCGCGGGCAGACCATCGAGGCGAACATGCTCAGCACAGCGGTCCATTTGGCGAACACTCCGCCCCAGCTCCTGCCGGCTCGCGAGCTGATGGCCTTCACCCTGGCCTCGCACATCCTGCTGGTCCCGTTCGGCGTGGCGCTGCCGTTCATCACGCTACTGATGCACCATCGGGCACTGCGCCGCAACGACGCCGTCGCCCTCCTGCTCGCCCGTCGCTGGGCGGCGGTGATGGCCGTCCAGTTCGCCATCGGCATCGTCACCGGCACGGTGCTGTCCTTGGAGTTCGGCCTGCTGTGGCCTGGCATGATGGGCCGCTGGGGTGACGTCTTCGGCCTCGGGTTCGGCGTCGAGGCATGGGCGTTCTTCCTGGAGGCCGTCCTGATCGCGATCTACCTCTACGGCTGGCGCCGGCTCAAGCCCTGGACACATTTCTGGCTGGGCGTACCACTGCCGCTGGCGGCCCTCATGGGGGCGTTCGGCATCATCGCTGCCAACGCGTGGATGAACACGCCGCAGGGGTTCCGCCTCGACGCCCAGGGCAATCCTGTCGACGTCGACGTGCGGCAGGCGGTCTTCACGCCGATGTTCGGCCCGGAGTACTGGCACTTCGCGGTCGCGATGTTCATGACCGCCGGCTATGTGGTGGCCGGCGTGTACGCGGTCGGCTGGCTGCGCGGGCGCCGAGACCGCTACCACCGGCTCGGGTTCACGCTGCCGTTCACCGTTGCCGCGGTCCTCACTCCGATCCAGTTCATGCTCGGTGATTCCGCCGCTCGCGCCGTCTTCCACAAGCAGCCGGTCAAGTTCGCCGCCACTGAGCTCGTCTGGAAGACCGACACGCATGTGCCCGAGTACCTGTTCGGGCGGCTGAACAGCGACGGGACGATCTCCGGCGGAATCAGGATCCCCCAACTGGACTCGATCCTCGCCGGCTTCAAGCCCAGCACCCAGGTGACAGGGCTGACCTCGGTGTCGGCCGCCGACCGCCCTACCGCCGTCCAGGCCACCATCGCCCACTGGGCCTTCGACATCATGGTCACCGTCGGCAGCGTGCTGATCCTGCTCGCACTCTGGTACGGCTGGTGCCGGCTGCGGCACCGGGACCTCCCGCGCAGCCGCTGGTTCTTCCGCTGCGCCGCGATCGCGGGAGTCGCGTGCCTGGTCACCGTGGAGTGCGGCTGGATCACCACGGAGGTCGGCCGCCAGCCCTGGATCGTCTACAACCGCATGAGGGTCTCGGAGGCGGTGACCGGCACCCGCGCCGGATCGCTGTGGGCGATGCTCGGCATTGTCATGGTCGTGTACGTGGCCGTCTTCGGCGCGTTCCTCGCGGTGGTCCTGAAGATGCGCACCCGCTGGCGCATCGCCGACGAAGGCGCGGCCGCCGCCCGGGCCGACCTGCCTCCGGAGACCGACACGCCCTACGGGCCCAGAAGCGAGCCCGAGCCCGCAGCCGCCGGGGCCGCGCCCGGTGGCGGATCCGACCGCACCCCTGGCGGTGCGCCGTGATGGCCGATCTCATCGCCTGGGTGATGGTGCTCGCGATCGCCGCCTACGCCTGCGCCGGAGGCACCGACTACGGCGCGGGCTTCTGGGACCTCCTGGGCGGAGGAGCGGAGCGCGGCAAGCGGCCCCGCTGGCTGATCGACCACGCCATGGCACCGGTCTGGGAGGTCAACAACGTCTGGTTGATCTTCGTCCTGGTCATCATGTGGACCGGCTTCCCGACCATGTTCCAGGCCGTCTTCGCCGCGCTGTGGCTGCCACTCGCCCTCGCCGCCGTCGGCCTGGTGCTCCGCGGCGCCGGATTCGCCCTGCGCAAGCCGTCCCGCCGACTCGCCCAACGAAGGATCTACGGCGCGATGTTCGCCGTCTCCTCGCTGCTCACGCCGTTCTTCCTCGGGGCTGTGCTCGGCAGCATCGCCTCCGGGCGGGTCGCGGTCGGCACGACCGCCTCCGCGGACGCCTGGGCCAATCCGACCTCCGTCCTCGCGGGCCTGCTGGCCATCGCCGCCACCGCATTCCTCGGGGCAGTGTTCCTCTGCTCCGACGCCCGACGATACGGCGCGGACGACCTTGTCGACTACTTCCGCCTGCGGGCGCTTTCCGCTTTCGCCGCCGTCGTGGTCCTCGCGCTCATCGGCCTGCCCGTCACGCACAACGACGCCCGCTACGTCTGGGAGGGCCTCACCGGGGGCCTGGGTCTGCTCCTGATCATCCTGGCCGCAGTCTGCGGTCTGGCAACGGTGCTGCTTCTGCTGCTCCGGTCCTACGGCTGGTCCCGCTTCACCTCGGTGGCGAGCGTCGCCCTGGCCGTCGGTGCCTGGGGCTTCGCACAGCGGCCCTACCTGCTGCCCACCTCGCTGACGGTGGCCCAGGCAGCCGGCGCCGCCCACACCCTGCGCTGGCTGGCGATCGTCACGGTCGTCGCAGTCGTGCTGGTCGGCCCGGCGCTGGTGCTGCTCTACCGGCTCGACACACAGGGCGAGCTGGAGCCGCTCACCGACGCGGACACGCAGGCCGCAAAAGCGTTTGGGGACAACCTGTAGGGATGCCGCCTCCCTGCGTGCGACACCCCGTCAGCGCAGCGGGGATGCGATGGGGTCGCCGACCCTCGGGGCGTTGGCGATGGCGGTCAGCCGAGGAGGTGTCCTTCTGCTCCTCGAACTCGGCCTCGGTGAGTACGCCTTGTGCCTTGAGTTCGCCGAGCTGCTTGAGCTGGTCGAGCGTGCTGCCCATGTCGTCGGCCGACGACGCGGCCTGCTGCGGCTGCGCAGCGGGGACGGGCTGCGGCTGGGGTTTCTGGTAGCCCTGCTGGGCGGCCCATCGGCCCTGCTGACGGCGCGTCACGCGGTGGGAGCACGGCGGTCGCCGTTCCCGCGACGACCGCCGTGCGGGCGACTCCGCGAGGAAGACCTGGCATGGCGATCCTTTCGAACCCGGAATCGAAGAACGACTCATCGAGTCGGCGCGCCCCATTCCGGGCGCACCGCGCACTTCTATTGCACCCATGTTCGGATTCCGCTGTATCTCGGCGGGTCGCGGCCGGACCTGAATTCCCGCCGATCTGCCGACCGCTGCGACTCGTGACAGGCTGGAACACTGTGCATCGCCAGCCGTTCCGTCCGGCGATGAGGCCCAGCCAGGAGGAGCCCGAAAATGGCTACACACAGCGCAGGAATGCGGCGGACCGCCACCGGCGGGAGAATGGCCGTTTCCGGCTGGACGGCATTCGCCGCGATCATGATGATCTTCGGCGGCATCATGGCGATATTCGAGGGAATAGCCGCCATCGCCGAGGACGACGTGTTCGTCATGACCCGCAATTACACCTTCCAGTGGAGCCTCACCGGCTGGGGCTGGCTGCACCTCGTCCTCGGCATCGTGGTGACGCTGGCGGGTTTCGCCCTGTTCAGCGGGAAACTGTGGGCCCGCATCATAGGCATCACCCTGGCGGGACTGTCGATGCTCGCCAACTTCGCGTGGCTGCCTTGGTACCCGTTCTGGGCCATCACGCTGATCGTCGTGGACGGCTTCATCATCTGGGCCCTGTGCGCCCGCACGGGCACCGACGCCGCAGCCTAGCCCGGCGGACCGACGAGGACGCGACGTGCATCAGTGGAGACCAGCGGACGAGCCCGCTTGATCGTCGTGGTGCTCGGCGTGTCGGGTTCCGGGAAGTCCACGGTCGGCAGCGCGGTCGCCGACGGACTCGGCCTGCCGTTCCTGGACGGCGACGAAGTCCATCCCAGCGCCAATGTCGCCAAGATGCGCGCCGGGCATGCCCTGGACGACGCGGACCGCGCGCCGTGGCTGCGTATCATTGCCGACCGCATTCGCAGGTCCGCCGAGTCCGGCCAGGGGCTGGTCGTGGCCTGTTCGGCGCTCAAGCGCCGCTACCGTGACAAGCTGCGGTCCACCGCAACCGAGGTCTGGTGCCTGTACCTGGCCCTGGACCGGGACATCGCCCGGAGCCGCGTCGCCGCACGCACCGGGCACTTCATGCCCGCCGGGCTGGTCGACTCGCAGTTCGACGCCCTGGAGCCGCTGGAGCATGACGAGCCGGGCGCCACCATCGATGCCACGGGGGACCTGCAGGTCACCCTCTCGCGGGCCCGTGCCGCGGTCGCGCACTTCGACGGCCGTACGGCGTCCTGAGGCGCTGGGCCGTCATCGTTCCAGCAGCACCGCCATGTCCCCGTCCTTCGGCGTCGGGCCGGCCGTGCGCGTGACCGGGAGCAGCCGGCCGTCGCCGCGCACCAGGAAGAGCAGATCCGTGTCGTCGGGGAGAGGTCCCCTCACGCGGTGCGTCAGGACGCGGGCGCCTTGGTCGTGGCGGCGCCTCAGTTCGGCTCCGGTCAGCCCTGGGCCGAACAGCACCCGGCCACCCGAGTCAGGGGCGACGACTGCCTCGCTGTCCACGGGCGGCCCCAGGCGGTAGACCGCGCCCTCGACGCTGTCTGCCAGATCCGTGGAGGCCAGGGCGTTGAAGTCGTCCTCCTCGGTGAGCAGCAGGACCCCGGTGAGACCTTCCAGCTCCGCACCGGCTCCCGTGGCTGTCGCAAACAGTTCCCCTTGGGCAAGTTCGATACCGGCGGTGGCGATCCGCTCCCGCTCGTCCTCGTGTGCTGCCCACATGACGACCTCCGGCCCCAACGACCGCAGCGCCTGCCCCAGTTCGACCACCCACCGAGCGCCGCCCACCAGCAGTGGCCGGGAGCGTGCCGAGCGCACCACGTGCAGCCGCCGTGCCATGGGAGCGGCGGTCAGTCCGTACAGCGTGACCGTCGCCACGATCACCACGAACGTGGCGGGCAGGATCCTCGAGGCGCCGCCGATCCCCTTGTCGACGAGCGCCGTCGAGAAGGTCGAGGCGGTGGAAGCGGCCACGATGCCGCGTGGCGCCATCCACCCCACGAAGCCCCGCTCCCCGCGCGTCAGGTCCGTACGCACGGACGCCACCAGCGCCGCCACGGGTCTGCTCACCAGGACGAGGACGGCGACGATCCCGAGCGTCGGCAGCATGACGTGCCGCAGCGAGTGCGGGGTGACGGTGGCGGAGATGGAGACGAACAACAGCCCGATGACGAGGTGGACGAGGGTTTCGAAGAAGGGCTTGTGGGCGGGGACGTCGGCGCCGCGCAGGTTTGCCACGGCCAGACCCATCAGGACGGCGGCGATGAGCCCGGTGTCGTCGCGGAGGATGTCGCAGGCGGCGGCGACCCCGACCACTGCCGCCAGTTGCACCGTCGTCCCCAGCGCCTCGCCCAGCTGAAGCCTGCGGAGCAGCAGGATCAGCACGGCCGCCCCGACGGCACCCCCCGCCACGCCGACCGCAGCGCTGGCCAGGAAGGCCGCGAGTTGACTGCCGAGGCCATGGCGTCCGCCGGCCACCACCGAGTGGAAGACCAGCGCGCCGAGGATGCCGCCCACCGGGTCGATCAGGGATCCCTCCCAGACGAGGATCCGCTGGACGCGGTCGGTGGGGCGCACGAAGTTGAGCAGCGGGCCCACCACCGTGGGCCCGGAGACGACCACGATCGCACCCAGCATCACCGCCGCGTCACGTGACATGTCCAGCAGGGGGGCGGCGAGCAGCGCCGCCGACAGCCATGTGACCAGCACACCGAACCACAGCAGCCGCACCACGACCCGCCGAGTGTGGGCGGCGAACCGGTGCAGGTCGAGTCCCAGCCCGGCGTCGTAAAGGATCACCGCGACGGCCAGCGAGACCAACGGCGAGAAGGCGCTGCCCAGGAGCCGCTCGGGGTTGACGTCGTCCGTCAGGACGCCGGCGGTGAAACCGACCGGCAGCAGCACGATCAGCGCCGGGATCCGCAGCCGGCTCGCCAGCACCTGTGAGCCCACCGCCAGTACGACGATCAGGCCGAGGCCCGTGAGCACCCGGTCGGTCGTCACCCCGGTGCCTTCGGGAATTAAGCCGACTGGTCCCGCATCAGATGACGCGGACCGGTGGTCACGGCAGCGTGGGCCGACGCCATGATCTGTCGTCGCCACGCCGGCCGCCGGGCCGGAGCCATCGTTCTCATGCTTGCCGTCGCGGGCTGCACGGACTCCGCCATGGGCACGATCGTCTACACAACGCCGGCCAGGCGGAAGGCGGTGATCCAGAGCCCTCCTGGCGAGGGATGCCATCGCTCTCCGGGCGGCGCCTACAACGTGACAAACTACGCGCTCGACGACATCCGGCTCTACACCAACGCGCACTGCGTGCTGACGTCGGCCGGGAAAGACCAGAGCGGTCGGACCGGCGGCGAGAGCTTGTACCTCGCTACGCAGACGTCCGTCAACTTCGCCCCCGGTCAGTCCCCTTGGCTGAGCTACTACGTCGTCGGCGGTGGCAGCTGAGTCCGCGGCCGTCACCTCAGGCCTCAGGAGGCGGCCTCGGCCGCCTCGAGCGATGCGAGGACGGCCTGTACGGGGAGCCGTCCTGAGGCGACCATCTGGGCACCGCCGTGACGCAGTGCGGCGGCGAAGGGCGCGGCCCACACGTTCTCGTAGATCAGCAGGCCGGCGGAGTTGCAGGGCTGCACGGCCTCGGCGGCCTCCTCCAGGTCGTCCTGGCCCAGCAGGCCGGAGTGAACGCCTTCGAAGCCTTCGCCCGTCATGCGGTTGCCGGGGAACTCCACCACCACGTAGTTGATGGGTCCCCTCTCTTCGAGTTGCTCGCTCACAGCGTCCCCTCTGGTGCTCGTGGGCCCTCCCTGATGCCATTGCATCACCGGACATCGGCCGTCGCACCCGGTACGCCAGTCACCCCACCGGCCCCTCCCGGCTCGCTCGGTGGCCCCCGCCGGGATCTCCTCGAAGGCATGGCAGGCAGCGACACGTCTCCACCAGAGCCGGAGCGCCCTCCTGTGACTCCTGCCGACGAACAGGGGCTCTCGCAGCAGAAGAACAACGAACTGGACGAACTGCGCCGCCGGGTGAGCGAACTGGAGAGCGCCCGGCACGAGCCGAGGCACCGGCTCCGGGCCCTGGGCTCGATCCTGTTGATCATCCTGGCGTCCGTGCTGGCGCTGCTCGCCGTAGTCGCAGTCTGGGCGAACAGCATCATCCGCGACACCGACCGTTACGTCGCGACCGTGGCACCGCTGGCGTCCAACCCCGACATCCAGCAGGCAGTCACCACCCGTGTCACCAACGCCGTACTGAAGCAGATCGACGTGGATGCACTGGTCGCGCAACTGAGTGACGCGGCGTCACAGAAGGGGGTTCCGCCCAGGGCCGCGAGCCTCATCGGCGATCTGAGCGGTCCCATCAACAGCGGTCTGAAGGAGCTGGTGCACAGCACCGTGCTGCGGATGGTCTCCAGCAGAGCCTTCGAGACGGCCTGGACCAAGGCCAACCGCCGGGCCCACACCGCCGTGGACAAGGCGCTGACCGGTTCGGCCGACTCCGCGGTGTCACTGAAGAACAACCAGGTCGCCATCGATGTCGGGCCCATCGTGGCCCAGGTGAAGGACCGACTGGTCAGCTCGGGATTCGCGGCGGCCGCGAAGATCCCGGACGTCCACACGGACTTCGTCGTGGTCGAGGGGAAGGACGTCGGCAAGATCAAGTCGTATCTGAGGGTCCTGCAGATCATCGGCAGCTGGCTGCCCGTCATCGCGGTACTGATCGCCGCCGCGGGCGTGTTCCTGGCGTCCCATCGCCGGCGGGCGCTGATCGGGGCCGCGCTCGGGGTGTTCCTCGCCATGGTGGTACTGGGTGTGTGCCTCACCGTCTTCCGCGCGGTGTATCTGGACCATCTGCCGCCGGGAACGAACGCGGACGCCGCGGGTGCCGTCTACGACTCGCTGGTGCGATTCCTGCGCTCCAGCGTGCGGGCTGTCGGGGCACTGGCCCTGGTCACGGCCCTCGGAGCCTTCTTCATCGGCCCGTCCCGAGTCGCCGTGTTCACCCGCCACTTCTGCAGCAAAGGCATCGGCGCGGGGCGGGACGTGGCCGCCTCGGCGGGGATGCGCCTGGGCGCGGTGGGCCGGTTCGTGCACCGCTTCAAGGGGTGGATCGGGGCCGCGATCCTGGCGGCGGCCGCGATCGTCCTGTTCAGCTGGAGCTACCCGACGATGATGGTCGTGATCTGGACGGCGGTGATCGTGCTGGTGGCCTTCGGGATCCGCGAGTTCCTGGACACCGCGCCCGCGTGACACCCCGTCAGCCCGGGGGTGTCAAGTCTGCCGCGCGCTCGTCCCGGCGCTTGCGCACGCGGCGCCAGATCGCCCGCTGGCACTTGAGCGTGGCGGTGCCGACCACGATCAGAATGCCGATGTTCAACAGCAGTTGCTGCAGCGAGCCTCGTGCCTCGTCCCAGCCGGCGAAAGCGCACGAGACACCGATGTCGGCCCCCGCCGGAATGGTGGTGACCGAGATGAAGACTCCGAGCAGGGCACTGGTGCGGGCCTCCGCCAGGGACACGATGCCGACGATTCCGGCCAGCACGGCGACCGCCACCGAGAAGAAGTTCGGCGTGTCGATCAGGCTCGACACGGGCCTGATCCCCAGACCGAACGCCCGCGGCTCCAGGTCGAAGCCCCGGACGAGGAGGCCGAAGAGGAAGGTGGCGGCGACGGCGAGCAGGAACCCGACGAGCAGGGCGGTGAGCCCCCGCCGGATCCTGTGCCCCGAGCGCCGGTCGACGCCGAGCGCGACGCTGGTGATCGCCCCGTACTCCGGTCCGACGACCATGGCCGCGACGATGAGGATCTGGGAGTTCGTGATGATGCCCACCGCACCGATGAGGCCGGCAATCACCAGGAACAGGTAGAAGCTCGGCGGATAGCGGCCCTCCGCTCGGATCCTGGCCTCCACCTGCTCCCACACCGGCGCCCGCAGCCGGGCCCCGAGCTCCTCCGCCCCGGCCGTGGCCGCGCGGTCGGAGAAGGCGAGGTCGACCGGAGCCAGGACGATGGATCCACGGTGTTCGAGCTCCAGGTCGCGCAAGCCCCTGAGAACCTCGTTCGCGGCCCCGGTCAGCACGTCGCATTCGATGGCGTCGCCGTCGGGATTGCGTACGCTGCCGGGCTGCAGAACGAGGTTGAGGACACATGGCTCGGCGCTGAGCAGGGCCATCGCCCGTTCTGTGAGATCCGGCGGGGACACCGCCCGGACATGCAACATGTCCATCGCAACCTCCGAGGCTCTCCGCGCCCGTCCATTAGCGCGGCGGCGCCGGGATCCCGCAACTCGGGACGACCCTCGCCGAGCGGCTCCATGTGCGAGAACCCGGGCCCTGCCTGATGGTGGGAGCATGTCGACGTCCAGCCTGCTCAGCGAGGCCGACTTCAGGTCGCTGTACCGGCGTCTGCGGAGCACGGCCCCCGGCGCCGCGTCGCCCCGGGGAGCCCTGCACGCCCTCACCTCCGAGCGGGTGCTGGCCGCCGTACGCGAGGTGCGTTCGGGCCGTACGATCTCGCTGGCCGCCCCGGTGAACACCCTCGCCGCGCCCGACGACCCGGAGCCCGCCGAGCACCGGCTCACCGCTCCGGCCGCCGGCGTCCCGGGACCCGGCGCGGGCCTGGACTTCGCACGTGACCGCTTCGCCATGGATGTCCACGGCGATGTCAACACCCATCTCGACGCCCTGTGCCATGTCATCTACGACGGCACCCTGCACGGCGGCATCCCGGCCGGCGACGCCCTTTCGCGCGACGGGGCGAGCGCCCTGTCCGTCGACCTGGCCCGGGACGGCATCGTGGGACGCGGCGTGCTGCTGGACATACCGTCGCTGCACGGCCTTCCCTGGCTCGAACCCGGAGCCCAGGTCACCGCCGAGGACCTCACCGCCGCCGAGGCCCGGCAGGGCGTCCGGATCGGCACCGGCGACATCCTGCTCGTACGCGTCGGACACCGGCGGCGCCGCGAGGAGCGGGGGCCGTGGGACGCTGCCGGTGCACGGGCCGGACTGCATCCGGCCGCCCTGGAGTTCCTGGCCGAGCGGGAAGTGGCGGTGCTCGGCAGCGACGGCAACAACGACGCGGCGCCCAGTACCACACAGGGCGTGGCCTTCCCTGTGCACGTGCTCACCGTCCACGCCATGGGGCTGCACCTGCTGGACTACCTGCGACTCGAGGATCTCGTACCGGTCTGCGCCCGAGAAGGGCGCTGGTCGTTCCTGTGTGTGATCGCGCCGCTACGGCTGCCTTCCGCGACCGGCTCCCCGGTCAATCCGCTCGCCGTGCTGTGAGACACCGGCCACCCCGCGCTCAGGACGTCAGCTGGTAGATGCTCCTGCCCACCAGATACAACCCCAGCACCAGTGACAGACCGATGAGCGCCTGGTCCTGATGAGCCTGCAGCCCGGTACGCAGCTTTCCGAGCCGTACGCGAGCGGAGTCGGGGGCGAACGTCGCGTAGATTTCCATCGCCAGCAGGCTGCTGGTGGCGAGGAGACAGTAGCCGAACAGGGCCACGTAGGAGGAGGCATGGGACAGGTCGGCATGCACGACCGTCGCCGCGCCCGCCGCCACCAGCCCCCACGGCTGCAGTAGCGGCGCCAGCCCCGCGGCGGTCCAGGGAGAGATCCGGTCGAGCCGCGTCATCATCCCGCCGGAGGGCTTGCGCCGGCGGCCGGAGCGGTGGCGGTGCCCGGCGTACCAGACCAGCCCCACGCCGATGGCGAGCTTGACGGCGGTCGAGGCCGTGGAGGGCGGGGACTTGGGAGCCGGAGGCTTGCCGCCGGTGGTGAGCAGCACCGCGGCGAGGACGGCCACGAAGCAGGCAAGCCAGGCGAGGATGAAGGCCAGGCCTTTCCAGATCCCGCGAGGCGCCGACAGCACCAGCACGAACGCGGTCACCGACAGCGGATCGACAGCGATCGCCAGGCCGATGATGATCAGGTCAAGCACCATCGCTGTCCCTGGGGGGCCGCCCGGACCCCACCGTGTGGCCGGTCTCGCTCATGGCCTCATCGTCACCGCCGCGCCGGATGCCCACAAATCCTCGGCGTCATGGGATGTCGGCCCAGCCGCTTTGTCACCCGTTCGGCCCTCGCCGGGCTCGCACCACGGGCCGCGAGACGGCTGCGACGGCACCCTGGCAGCATGCAGCCAGGCACCGGCCCCGGACCGGATCGCCCGACCTCGCGCCGCCGCCGGGAGCGGGGCGCCTCGGTTCGGGCCCGGCTGCTCGGTCTGCGTACCCGGGCCGAGACGCGGTTCCCGGTGATCACGCATCTCCTGTCGCACCTGATCTCGGTGAACGTGCTGGACTCCGCGACGCGGCTGGCCGCCCAGACGTTCCTCACTGCGGTACCGCTGCTCTTCGTGGTGGCCTCCGTCGCCCCGCAGGCGGTGCGCGACCAGTTCGTCAACTCCGTGCACGACGTCTTCGGACTGACCGGAAGCGCGGACGACCAGTTGAAGAAGGTCTACCAGGAGGACACCTCCGAACTGCGTCAGACCACCGGCATCCTCAGCGGGCTGATGGTGCTGCTCTCGGCCACCGCGTGCAGCCGTGCCATGCAACGGCTCTGCGATCGCGCCTGGAGTCTTCCGCGATTGGGGGCGAGGGTGGTCGCGTGGCGCTGGATCGCCTGGCTCGCGGCGTGGCTGGTCATGATCGCGGTGCAGGGAGCCCTGCGGAACGGCTTCGGCCACGGACTGTGGCTGGGCGTACCGCTCCTGCTGGTCGCCGAGATCGGCATGTGGTGGTGGACCCAGCATCTGCTGCTGACCGGGCGCGTGCCGTGGCTGCCGCTGCTGCCGGGTGCTCTCCTGACGGGAACGGCCCTGAGCGTCCTCACCTCGGCCGCGCAGCTGTACGTGCCCAGGGCTCTCAACCACAGTCTCGACAAGTACGGATCGCTGGGCGCGGTTTTCACCCTGCTGTCGTGGCTCATCGCGCTGTGTGTGGTCGTGACCCTCTGCATCACCACCGGCGCGGTCGTCGCGCGCGAACCCGCGGTGGCGCGGCGCCTGGGTACAGCCGAGTCGCCGGGAGTGGCCTCCGGAGATACGTTGGAGAGCGGATAACAGTCGACCAATTCACCGGCAGGACCGGAGCGTGCTCCGAGAACGGCGGCCGGCATGAACGACCCGCGACACTATGACGTCGTCATCATCGGCACCGGCGCGGGCGGTGGGACTCTCGCCCATCGACTGGCGCCCAGTGGGAAAAGCGTCCTCCTTCTCGAACGGGGTGACTATCTCCCCCGTGAACGGGCCAACTGGGATTCCACGGCGGTCTTCGTCAAGGGAAAGTACCGGGCTCCGGAATTCTGGTACGACAAACATGGCAACCAATTCCCGCCAGAGGTCAATTACTACGTGGGCGGAAACACCAAGTTCTACGGAGCCGCGCTGTTCCGGCTGCGCCCGGAGGATTTCGGTGAGCTCCGCCATCACGACGGCGTCTCGCCCGCCTGGCCACTGCGGTACGAGGACCTGGAGCCGTACTACACGCAGGCCGAGCACCTCTATCTGGTGCACGGCCGGCACGGCGAGGATCCCACCGAGGGGCCCACGAGCGCTCAGTACGCCTACGAGCCGGTCCAACACGAGCCGCGTATCCAGCAGTTGAACGACGACCTGGAGAAGCAGGGGCTGCACCCGTTCCATCTCCCGATCGGGGTGAACCTCACCCAGGACGACCGGGGAAGGGCGACCCACGACAGCGTGTGCATCCGCTGCGACCGCGTCGATGGCTTCCCCTGCCTGGTGGGCGCGAAGTCCGACGCCCAGGTCGTCTGCGTCGATCCCGCGCTGCGCCACGACAACGTCGAGTTGGTCACCGGCGCCGAGGTCCGGCGGCTCGTCACGAACCCGGCCGGCCGGAGCGTCACCTCGGTCGTCGCGGCTCTGCGGGACGGCTCTGCCGCCGAGTTCAGCGCCGACATCGTGGTCGTCGCCTGCGGTGCGGTCAACTCCGCGGTCCTCCTGCTGCGTTCGGCCGACGAGCGGCACCCGGACGGCCTGGCCAACAGCTCGGGTGTGGTGGGTCGTTACTACATGCGGCACAACAACCTGGCACTGATGGCCGTGTCCAAGGAGCCGAACGACACCAAGTTCCAGAAGACGCTGGCCCTGCACGACTGGTACCTGGGATCCGACGACTGGGACTATCCGCTCGGCGGTATCCAGATGCTCGGCAAGTCGGACTCCGATCAGATCCACGGGGAGGCGCCCCGTTGGGCCGGTACCGTCTCCCCCGACATGCCCTTCGAGGTGCTCGCCCACCATGCGGTCGACTTCTGGCTGTGCGGTGAGGATCTGCCCGCGGCCGACAACCGCGTCACCCTCGACCGCAACGGCGCCGTGCACCTGGCGCTCGACGAGAAGAACAACATCGCGGGGCTGAAGCGGCTGCGGCACAAGCTCCAGGGGATGCTCGGCCACCTGGGCATGCATGAACACCATCTGATGCCGCACAGCATCTACCTGCACAAGGGGATGCCCATCGGCGCCACGGCACATCAGGCGGGCACCGTCCGCTTCGGCGACGACCCCGCAAGCTCCGCGCTCGACGTCAACTGCAAGGCCCACGACCTCGACAACCTCTACGTCGTGGACACGAGCTTCTTCCCAAGCATCGGGGCGGTCAATCCGTCACTGACGGCCATCGCCAACGCCCTGCGTGTCGGCGACCACATCGTGGAGCGTCTGCAATGAGCGACAACAACCCCACCGGCCACGACATGCGGCACCGCACCCCGAAGGAGCGGGCCGCACTCGGCAAAGCAGCCCGGTCCGCCGTCCCACGGTCCGCGCACGCCGAGTTCACGCCCCCGCCGAAGCGCACCGACCCGGTGGACGTCATCGAGACGCAGTCGGCGAAGCGGGTCCCGGAACTCGTGCCGATCCGCTACGGCAGGATGAGCGAATCACCGTTCCGTTTCTACCGCGGAGCCGCCGCCATCATGGCCGCGGATCTTGCCGACACCCCACGCAGCAACATCAGAGTGCAGTTGTGCGGTGACGCGCACATGCTGAACTTCCGGCTGCTGGCCTCTCCGGAGCGCCGCCTGATGTTCGACATCAACGACTTCGACGAGACGCTGCCCGGTCCATGGGAGTGGGACGTCAAGCGCCTGTCGGCCAGCCTAGTCATCGCGGGCCGGGCGAACGGCTTCAGCGAGAAGGAGCGGGCGTCGGTGGTGCGGGCGACCGTACGGTCGTACCGCGAGCGGATGCGCGAATTCACGGCGATGAGCAACCTCGAGGTCTGGTACACCCGCTTCGAGGCGGACGAACTGGAGCGTCAGTTCGCCGTGGAGCTCGGGGCCAAGACCCGCGAGCGCTGGGAGCAGACCCGGGAGCGGGCCCGCGCGCACGACACCGTGCAGGTCTTCGACAAGCTCACGCGCGTCGTCGACGGAAGGCGCCGGATCGCTCCCGATCCGCCGCTGATCGTGCGGTTGGAGAACCTGCTTCCAGAGGCCGAACGCGGCACGTTGGAGAAGGAGATCAACCGGCTGATCGAGCGCTACGGCCAGAGTCTGCAGTCCGACCGCCGGTTCCTCCTGGAGAGCTACCGCGTCGCCGACATCGCGCGCAAGGTCGTCGGGGTGGGCAGCGTGGGAACCCGCTGCTGGATCGTGCTGCTGCTCGGCAAGGACGATGACGACCCGCTGTTCCTCCAGGCCAAGGAGGCCGACGAGTCGGTGCTCGCGCCCTACGCCGGCGCCAGCACCTTCCCCACCCAGGGCGAGCGCGTCGTGGCCGGCCAGCGGCTGATGCAGGCCACCAGCGACATCTTCCTGGGCTGGGAACGAGCCACGGGCATCGACGGCCGGCGCCGCGACTTCTACGTACGCCAACTGCGCGACTGGAAGGGTGTCGCCGTCGCCGAGAACATGTCACCGAACCGGATGTCCCTGTTCGGCCGGCTGTGCGGCGCCACGCTGGCCCGCGCCCACGCCAGGTCCGGCGACCGGATCGCGATCGCCGCGTACCTCGGCGGCGGCGATGTCTTCGACCGCGCCCTGGCGACGTTCGCCGAGCTGTACGCGGACCAGAACGAGAAGGACCACCAGGCACTGGTCGATGCCATCCGGGCGGGGCGGGTCCCCGCCGAAGCGGCCTGAGGGGAGACTGCCATGCACCGTTACCCGCCCATCGCGGACCACGGGCTGATCGGGGACCTGCAGACCGCTGCTCTAGTGACCTCGGAAGGGGTCATCGACTGGTTCGCGGCCCCGCGCTTCGACTCGCCCAGCATCTTCGCGTCCCTGCTGGACCACGACGGCGGCGGACACTTCCGGTTCGCGCCCACTTCCTCCGACGTGACGCGCCGCCAGCTCTACTATCCCGACACAGCCGGCGTGGTGACCCGCTTCATGTCTCCCGACGGGGTGGGTGAGGTCATCGACGGCATGCCGGTCATTCAGTCCCGGACACCGTCCGACCGGCACACGATCGTGCGCGTCGTACGGACGGTGCGGGGTACCGTGCGCTTCGACCTGGAGTGCCGCCCGCGCTTCGATTATGCCCGGGCCGACCACGAACTCGATGTGACCGACAGGGCCGCCGCCTTCCGGGCTCCGGGCACGACCGCGTACCTGCAGGCTTCGTTCCCCCTGGAGCGGGACGGCCGGGACGGTCGGGACGTCCGGGGCTCGGTCACGCTGAACGCGGGTCAGACAGCTGCCGTCGTGTTCACCGTATGCGGCCCGGACGGTGAAGCACCGCCACCGCCGAATGTCGACACGATCACCGAGGAGCTGTGGGCCAACATCGACTTCTGGCAGCGCTGGGTGCGCACCTCCCGGTACCGCGGCCGCTGGCCGGACATGGTGAACCGCTCGGCCATCACCCTCAAACTGCTCACCTACGCTCCGACCGGGGCCCCGGTCGCCGCAGCGACGATGGGTCTGCCCGAGCAGATCGGCGGCGAGCGCAACTGGGACTACCGGTACACATGGGTGCGGGACGGCTCGCTGTCGGTCCGGGCACTGCTCGACCTGGGATTCGTCGAGGAGGCCGGCCAGTTCATCCACTGGCTCGGAGCGCGACTGCAGGACCGTGCGGGAGCGGACGGAGAACCGTTGCAGATCATGTACAAGGTCGATGGGGACCCCCATCTGACGGAGGAGATCCTCGGGCACTTCGAGGGCTACCGCGGTTCCAGCCCGGTGCGGGTCGGCAACGCCGCTGCCGACCAGTTGCAGCTCGACATCTACGGCGAGGCCCTGTACGCCATGTCCGAGGGCATCGAGGAGATCGGCCAGCAGGTGGGCTACCACGGCTGGAAGGGACTCGCGCGGCTGATGGACTGGCTCGCGGACAACTGGGACCGGCCGGACGAGGGCATATGGGAAACCCGTGGCGGACGGAAGGACTTCACCTACAGCCGCGTGATGTGCTGGGCGGCCTTCGACAACTGCCTGAAACTCGCCGAGGAGTTCAGGCGCCCGGCCGACACGCAGCGCTGGATCCGGGCCCGTGACGCGATCCTGGAGGAGGTCATGGAGCGCGGCTGGAGCCAGAAGGAGCAGGCGCTGGTCCAGCACTACGGCGGCGATGTCCTGGACGCCTCGCTCCTGCTCGCCCCCCGGGTGGGTTTCATCGCCCCGAAGAGCCCTGGCTGGCTGTCCACCCTCGATGCCATGGACCACCGGCTCGTCTCCGACAGCCTGGTCTACCGCTACGACCCGGCGGCCTCCCCCGACGGGCTGCGGGGCTCGGAGGGCACGTTCAGCCTCTGCACGTTCCTGTACGTCGACGCCCTCGCTCGGGCCGGCCGCCTCCCGCAGGCCCGTTACACCTTCGAGAAGATGCAGACGTACGCGAACCACGTCGGACTGTTCGCCGAGGAGATCGGTCCCAGCGGGGAGCAACTGGGCAATTTTCCGCAGGCCTTCACCCACCTGTCGCTCATCATGGCCGCGACGACTCTGGACGACGCACTCGACCGGCTGGCAGCTCGCTGAACGCGGGGATCCGCGGACCCTGCGGCAGCAGCTCGGTGAAGACGAAGGACACGACCGCCGCCAGCACCACGACCGGGACCGTGTCCGCGTTGCCCAGCAGGAGGACGACCAGCACCACGCTGCTGATCGGCAGCCGCAGGGCCGCGGTCACCGACGCCGCCATCCCGGCCGCCATGGCCGGTACCAGGCCGAAGCCGGGCAGTGGCGCCAGCAGGGCGCCGGCCGCTCCGCCCAGGAACAGCGCGGGGAAGACAGGCCCACCCCGCAGGCTTCCCAGACAGAGCGCGTAGGCGCAGGCCTTGAACGCCAGCACCCCGACGAGGGCCCCCACCGACCAGGCATGCGGGTCCTGGGCCAGCCGGCTCAGGGTGTCCTGGCCGGACAGGGCGACCTCGGACGGCGAACGTCCGGTGGCGACCGTGTAGAGGGCGATACAGCCGGCCGTTCCGAGCGCGCAGAGGGTGGTGTTCCGTACCGTCCATGACGACACGAAGCGGGCGGTGAACCGCCCGCCCGTGAACACCCCGTGCATGAAGAGCGCGATGGCCGGCGCCATCAGCAGCGACCACAGGACGTCCCCGGCGTCCAGGGCCGGCGGCTTGGCCAGTCCGATGTCGAGACTCCCGGTCGGCAGTCCGGTCCAGCGGCCGAAGCCGGTGAACACGATGTCCCCGATTCCACTGGACAGCAGGGCGGGCAGCATGACGGCGAAGAGCTGCGGCCCACCGACTCCGGCCACCTCCATCAGGAGCACCGCGCCCACCAGTGGGTTCCCGAAGAGCGCCGAGATGGCCGCGGCAGCGCCGGCTGCGCCGAGCAACGCCGTGCTCGCCTCGCTCTGGGGTGCCCGTACGAGGCTCCCGAAGAGCAGAGCGAGGCCGGTGCCCAGGGCGATCAGTGGCGCCTCGGGGCCCAGCACTGCGCCGAGCGGCAGGCTGAACAGGGCGGCGATGACGACACCGGGCAGCGCGTTCTTCGTGGTCCCACCCGCGTGCAAGCCGCCCGCCGGGATGTGACCGCCCCGCCCCGGGAGCCGCGTGACGACCAGGCCGACGGCCACACCAGCCACCAACAGCAGGGGGAACCCCCACCACCAGGGAGCCTGCTTCCAGCCCAGATCCCTGGGCCAGTCCGTCCAGATGAGCAGTTCCAGCTTGTTGATCGCCACGAGGAACCAGAACGCGATCAGCGCTACCGGAATACCGATCAGGCCGCAGAACACCAGCGCCTTGCGGTATTCGGATCGGCGCAGCATGTTCTGCAGCTGGTCGGCCTCTTGAGGCTGATTCCCCGGCGCGGACACGGCCGCTGCCGTTTTCGACCCGACGATGGGGTCCTCCTGAGGTCAGGACACGACAGGTGATTCAACCCATAACAGAACAATGCTATCCAGTCGGTTGTCCATTGCCCGTCGCCACGCTGTCGAGCCAGTGGGCAAAATCCTCCGCCCCGCCACCGGACAACTTCCCAGCGAGTCTGCGGTGACGGTCACGGTCCAGGTGCCGACGACCAACTCATTGACGGATCTCCGTCGCTCGACGCCGACACGTTCCAGCGCTGCTCGAAGGGCGCCGCTCTCCCAGGCGAGTGCGAGGAACCGTTCGATGCGGCCGAGGTCGAGTTCGACGGCAAGGGACACGGCGATGATCGCGTAGTCGATGTTGGCGGCGAGGATCTGCCCCTCGGAGCGGTCGGAGGAGGTGGAGCGCACGAAGGCGGTGCGGCGTGGCAGATACGCGCGCACATAGCGAGGGTTGCCGGCGGGCTCCACAACGGCCCAGTCGCCGGTGCAGATGACCCGCATCGGATCGTGCGGGGTGACGAACGCGGTGTCCGCCCGCACCATCCCGTCGGCGGTGACCACGTCGCACTGCCCGCGGTCGACCCGGATGACCCGCCCGGGCAGCAGCCCTTCGGAGTCGTGGGGGGCGAACTCGGCCGCCCATGCGTCGTCCCAGCCGTAGGGAGCGAGCGCGGAGAAAGCAGAAAGATCGGAGCTGGAAGTCAAGGGAGACCCTTCACAAGGGCGGCCCCGGCACGCGCACTTCGGTCAGGCGCGGAAAGAGAGGTAGGTCAGCCGGCGGCCACGGAGGTGGACTTGATGAACTTCTGGATGCGGGCAGCGCCCATCTCAAAGACAGCCATCGGTCACACCTCCCCAACCAAGCCAAGTCATCTGCGGCAACCCCGGTCGCCGCTCGGTTCGCACTCGCCATAGAGGCGCACGAACGTCGTGCGCCACGGAATTTCGTTCGGCCTTCAGACCTGCTGTTCGCGATGCTCCCCGACGGGGCACACGCCGACGGGCGACGCGTGGCCGAGGCCGCTTGGGGAACTGTCGGTCGGCATGGCCACCTGCGGGGTGAAGGCGACGTCCAGGCGGGTGAGCCCGCGGAAGTTGAGGCTGCGCTGCCACTGCGGCGCATCGCCGTCGAGCCGCAGGCCGGGGAGCCGGGTGAGGAGTGCTTCCAGGACGATCGCGCCTTCCAGCCGGGCCAGCGCCGCGCCGAGGCAGAAGTGCGGACCGTGCCCGAACGACATGTGCCGTCCGCCGGGCCGTTCGAAGTCCAGCACATGGGGATCGGGGAACACGGCCGGATCCCGGTTCGCGGCGCCGCCCACCAGGAGCACCGTCTGACCTTCGGCGATGGTGCGGCCCGCCAGGTCCAGGTCGTGCCGCGCCGTGCGCAGCATCAGCTGTACCGGGGCGTCGTAGCGCAGGAGTTCCTCGACCGCGGCGGGCATCAGATCGGGACGTCGGCGCAGTTGGTCGGCCGCGTCCGGGTTGCGGAGCAGCGCGAGTGTGGCGTTGCCGATGAAGTGGGTGGTGGTCTCGTGGCCGGCGATCAGCAACAGGGCGCAGTTGGCGAGGAGTTCGTCGAGGTCCTGGTCGGTGTTCTCGGCCTGTGCGCTCACCAGGGCACGCAGGGTGTGCGGGGCCGGCGGGGTGTCGCGGCCGGTGAGGAGTTCGCGGAAGTAGGCGAGCATGTCCGTCATGCTCTGCGAGGCCTCGCGGTTGCGGTCGGCGTCGAGCCGGGAGTTGCCGATGGCTTCGGCGACGGGCTCGGACCAGGCGGCGAGGGCGGGTCTGTCCTGCTGCGGTACGTCGAGGAGGTCGCAGATGATGGTGAGAGGCAGGGGTCGGGCGAGGTCCGCGACGATGTCCATCCGCCCGGTCGGCGCCGCGTCGGCGATGATCCGGTCGACGGCTTCGGAGATCCGGCCGCGGAGTGTCCCCACCGCCCGAGGAGTGAGGGCCTTGCTGATCAGGGCCCGTAGCCGGGCGTGGTCGGGGGCGTCGCTGTAGAGCATCTGCCGGCTCAGGACCCGGGCCAGCGGCCGCAGTTCCTCGGAGACGGCCTCGATGTCGGGATAGCGCACCGAGGACAGCCCCGGGTCACCCGCCGCTTTGCTGACCACCGCGTGCCCGGTCGCGACCCACGCGCGCAGGCTGCGGTCCCAGAAGAGGTCGTCGGCGCTCCTCAGCTCGTCGTAGAAGTCGTAGAGACGCTCTTGGACTTGGGGCCGAAAGGCCCGCAACAGTGAGGTGGGAGTGCCCATCACGCCATATTAGGGCCCTGCCCCTGGAGTTCGATCAAGATGTGCGGCGCTCCCCTGGGCATCCGGCGCGTAGTCCTCCGGCTCTCCGCGTTGGGACAGTGGCGGAAGGTTCCTTCGTGGGGTCTCGACCGGCTCGGCGTTCGCCGCGAGTTGACCGCGGGCGCGGCGCCAACCCGCCCGGGCTCGTGGGTGGTAGCGGCGGTCGTGCGGGACGAGCTTGAAGACGGCGTTGATCGACTGGCAGGTCCTGCGGTGCCGCCGGGCGTCGCGCTCCGACCAGGTGAAGCCGAGCAGGTCGCGGACCTCGCGGTCGTACAGCCCGATGGTGAACCAGACGAAGGTCCGCCCGATCAGCGCGCCCACGGGACGCCAGACGGCATTCGGCAGCCAGGGCAGAAACGGCGGCCTCGCTATCCCGGCTATGTCGAGCACGTCCCGGGTGGCCTTGTTGTCCTCCAGCACTTCCGCGCACATGTGCTTCCAGTAGCGCTGGAAGTCCTCCCAGCTTTCCGGCACCGGGCGCATGCTCATGTCGTACATCCGGTACCACTGCACGTGCTCGTCGAACAGTCGGCGCTTCTCCGCCTCACCGATGCCGCCCGTGAAGTGCTCCGCGATCAGGATCGTGCTGACGAAGAACGTGGAGTGCGCCCAGTAGTACGTATCGGGATCCAGTGCGTGGTAGCGGCGGCCCTGGGCGTCGACGCCCTTTAACCGATCGTGGTAGCCGCGTACTTCGAGCGCGGTCCGGCGGGCGCGCGGGCCGTCGTAGACGACTCCGCTGATGGGATAGAGCGAGCGGAGCAGCCGCTGCCAGCGTTCCTCGAAGAACCGCGAGTGCTGTTCGACGCCCGCGCCCAGACCGGGATGCATGTTCTGCATCGACCCGGCCCACAGCGCGGTGAGAAGTCCGCGCCAGTCACCAAGATACTTCCAGGTCAGCGAATCCGGTCCGAGCGGCTCCGGCGCCTTGGCTGCCAAATCCTGCTCCCCGTCCGACACTTGACCGATCGCTTTCACGATCAGACCATGCCATGCTCGCCCCTCTTCTCCAGGTACTCCTGAACACGGCCGAGTGGCCAGACCTCGCCGATCTTGTGCTTGATGTCGAAGAGGTTCGCCGCGTGGATGTCGGGGTCCCGGTCGCCTACGGCCTCCTCGACCACGACCGGGATGAATCCGTGCTGCATGGCGTCCAGAGCGGTGGCTCGGACGCAGCCGCTCGTCGAGAGGCCGCCGATGAGCAGGGTGTCGATTCCGTCGGCGGTGAGGTGGGCGGCCAGTTCGGTGCCGAAGAAGGCGCTCGGGTACTGCTTCGTGACCGTCAGTTCGTCCGCCGTCGGGGCCAGTCCGTCGATGAACTCGCCGAAGGGGCTGCCTTCGGTGAACGCCCGCAGCAGCGGCACCTTGCGGAAGAAGACGCCGCCGTCACTGCCGTCCGCCCGCAGCAGCACGCGCGTGACGATCACCGGAACCCCGGCCCGGCGTGCGTCGGCCAGCAGAACCCGCATCGCCTCGACCGCCGGTTCGACCCCGGCGTAGAGCGGACAGTCAGGGTCGACGTAGGCGCGGGCGGGGTCCACCAGGAGCAGCGCCGGGGAGGTGCCGGGAATGAGCTCCCCGTCGAACCCGGCGCGCTCGTAGTCCTCCTGCTGTGACTGCTGAGAGTGCGGTGACTGCTGGGAACCGGTCATGGCCATGCCCTTCGTGTGGTGGCGTAGCGACGTGGGAAACGCCAGGCAGATCGCTCCCCCCGCCACGGCGATGCCCGTGAGGACGAACCCCGTGACGCGGATGTTGGCGACGAACCGGCTCAGCTCGCCCGACGCGAGCACGTTCAGCGTGTTCAGTGTTCCTTCGTATGCGGCGTGCCGGGCCGCTTCGCTCAGCCCCGTCGTCGTGAACGCGAGCGCGAGCGCGGTGCTGAGCAGATAGCCCACGTTCTGTGTGGTCGATCGCAGGCCGTTGGCCACCCCGCGCCGGTCCGCCGGCACGGCGAGCATCAGCGCGCCCGTACTGGGCGTCATGAACAGCCCGGTGCCGGCCCCGATGAGGAAGAGGAAGGGAGCCACGGCCCAGAACGGCACAGCCGCCGACGAAAGCATCAGGGAGAAGCCCAGCAGCCCGCACGCCGTCACCGCCATGCCCGCCGTCGTCAGCGCTCGCGGAGTGAAGCGGCCGAACAGTGAACCGGCGGCCGCCGAGGTGAGCAGCGTGCCGACCGCGACCGGCGTCACCAGCAGCCCCGCCTCCAGGGACGTGGCCCCGCCGACCGCCTGCTCGTGCATCGACGCCAGCAGGACGACGGCGTAGGAGCTGACCGCGCTCGCGAGCACGGCCGCGAACACCACGGCGGTCGCGCGGGTACGCAGCAACGCCACGTCGACCAGGGGGTAGGGCCGCCGCGTCTGGACGACGGCGAGCACCGCGAACAGCGCGACGGCCGCGCTGCCGCAGGCCCACGGCAGCCAGCCGGCGACGGTGGCCGTGGCGCCCGGGGTGAGTGCGAGGACCAGCACCGTCAGCGTCGCCACGGACAGCAGTGCGCCCAGCAGGTCGAACGGTTCGCGGACCCCGTCGGACCGTCGAGCTGCGCTCCCTCCGCTCGGCGGAACAGCCAGCGTCGACGCGACGATCGCCACCAGCCCGATCGGCACGCAGACCACGAACAGCCCACGCCAGCCGAGCAGTTGGGTCGCCGCGCCGCCGACGACCGGCCCGGCGATCTGGGCCACCGAAGCCACCGTCACGTTCCAGCCGAGGGCTCGGCCCAGGGCCCGCGCGGGGAAGACGTCGGTCAGCAGGGCGGTGTTGTTGGTGATCACGGCGGCGGCACCGACCCCCTGCACGACCCGTGCCGCGATGAGGAACTCCGCCGACGGGGACAGCGCCGCGAGCCCCGTCGCCGCCGTGAAGACGACGAGCCCGGCCAGATACAACCTGCGGCGGCCGACGAGGTCGGCGATCCGGCCGAAGACGAGGATCAGCGCGGTGCTGACGAGCATGTAGCCGAGCAGGATCCAGTCGGCCTGCCCGGGGCCCGCCCCCAACTCCCGGGTGATGGTGGGCAGTGCGACGGCCAGACCGCTCATGTTGAGGAACACGGCGACCACGCCCACCGCGGTGGCGGCGAACACCCGCCGCGGATCACGAACGGCGGGCCCCTCCCCGGACATCAGGACGACCACACGTCCAGCCCGCCGGGGACCCGCTCATGATGACCCGTCACCGACTGGAGCACCTCGGCCAGCCGCAGCAGGACGCCGTCGGCCCAGGGGCGCCCCACGAGCTGCACACCCGTCGGCAGTCCACCGGCCGGCGCGGCGGGCACCATGACGGCGGGCAGCCCCAGGTAGTCGAAGATCCCGGTGTTGCGGCTGATGACGCTCTGCATCGGATGTCGGACGCCGTCGATCTCCACGGTCACGTCCGACAGGCGTACGCCGGTTATCCCGGCTCCCGGTGTGACGAACACGTCGACGTCCGCGGCGTCCAGCGCCTCGACCGCCGTGCGTTGCGCGACCACCCGGCGTCGCAGGGAGCGCAGATAGTCGGTGGCCGAGGGCACCATGCCCCGCGCGATGCGCACTTGGGTGCCGACGTCGAACAGCTCGAATCGGTCCAGCGAGGCCTCCTGGTTGGAGGCGAGTTCGCTGGTGAAGATCACGCCGAGATCGTCGTGGATGAGCTCCCAGTCCCCCAGGTCCACCTCGGACACGCCGGCGCCCAGCCCCACGAGCGTGTCCAGGGCGTCCCGCCAGGCGGCCAGCACGGCGGAGTCGCACAGCTCGGTGAACCAGGACGTGGGGATCCCGATCCGTACTCCGTCCAGTGTCCTGGGCGTACGGCCTGCGTCGGTCGCGGAGGCGGTCAGCCCCGCCCGGACCGTCTCCGCGACCGACGCGGGCGCCGCCGCCGGGTCGTCGCCGTCCGGTCCCACCATGCGCGGCAGCACCAATCGCAGGTCGGCCGCCGAGCGGGCCATCGGCCCGACGTGGTCGAGGGTCCACGCCAGCGAGGCCACCCCGGTACGCGGGACGAGGCCGTACGTCGGCTTGATCCCGGTGAGGTTGCACAGGGCACTCGGCACCCGTATCGACCCTCCGGTGTCCGAGCCGAGCGCCAGCGGTACGAGCCGGGCCGCGAGCGCGGCGGCCGAGCCGGTGGAGGAGCCGCCGGTCCACAGGGTCCGGTCCCACGGGTTGGTGACGGTGCCGTACCGCGCGTTGCCGGGCGCGCCGCACGCGAACTCGGTCGTGGCCGTCATCAGTACGGGGATCGCGCCGGCCGCGCGCAGCCTCGCCACGACGGTGGCGTCGGCCTGCGCGATCCGGGGCCCGGTGGTGCGGGAGCCGCACGTCACCGGCGTACCCGCGACGTCGATGATGTCCTTGACGGCGAACGGGATCCCCTCCAGCGGACGTGCCGTACCCGCCCGCCACCGCCGCCCGGACTCGGCCGCCGCGACATCGGCACCTCCGATCTCGGCCAGGACCGCCCCGCCCGCCAACTCCTCGTCCACCCAGCGGGCACGCAGCGCGCCGAGCACCTCGGGCGGGGTGAGGGTACCCGCCGCGAACGCCCGGAGCAGCCCGGCGACGCCCAGTTCGTGCGGCGAACAGCCTTCGGACGTACGGGAGTTGGCGGCACCGGCACCCGTGGGCTCCGGGACCGGGCAGGAGGCGAGAAAGGCCGCCGAGTCCGCCGGTTCGGTGCCCGCCTCCGGAGAGGCGGGCAGCGGGGCGCGCCGCGAACGGGCCAGTACGGGCTCCACGTCCGCCCGCGCCTCGGGCAGCAACTGCTCGACGCGCCGGGCGGGCGCCCCGGTGAGGTCGGGGTAGCGGGTGTCCGGTACCGGCACGGGGTTCATCGCGGAACTGAACGCGTCTTCATCAGCGGCTGGATGCGCGTACCGAAGTTCTCCAGGCCTTCGAGGAAGTCGTCGAAGACGAGCATGATCCCCTTGGTGCCCTCGACCGCGGCGACCTCGTCGAGCAGCTTCGCGACGGTCTCGTACGACCCCACCAGCGTGCCCATGTTGAAGTTCACCGCGCCCTCGGGCAGCGCGATGGTCCGGGCGGTCGAGGTGCCCTCGGAGGTCGTGTCGGTGGCCGTCTCCCCCGCCATGTACGCCAGCGCCGCGTGGTCCGCGTTGTCGTGGTAGTCCTGCCACTTGGCCTGGGCGGCCTCGTCGGTCTCGTCGGCGATGACCATGAAGAGCGAGAGCGCGCCGACGTCACGGCCGGTCTTCTTCGCCGCGTCGACGAGGGTGGCCGTGGTGTCCGAGAGCGCGAGCGGGGTGTTGACGCCGCTGCCCAGGATGAAGTTGTACTGGGCGTGCTCGGCGGCGAACTTCATGCCGGTGTTGCTCTGGCCCGCGGCGACGATGTCGATGTGCCCGTCCGTCGGGCGCGGCGACAGCACGCAGTCGTCCATCTTGTAGAACTCGCCCTTGAAGTTGCTGACGCCCTCGCTCCACAGCTCCTTCATCACGGTGACGTACTCGACGGCGCGGGCGTAGCGGTTGCCGAAGTGTTCGTCGCCGGGCCACAGGCCCATCTGGGAGTACTCGCCGGGGGCCCAGCCGGTGACGATGTTGATGCCGAAGCGGCCGGGGGCGATCGAGTCGATCGTGACCGCCATGCGGGCGACGATGGCGGGCTCCAGCGCGAGGATCGGCGTGGAGGCGTACAGCTTGATCCGGTCCGTCACGGCGGCCAGGCCGGCCATCAGCGTGAACGACTCCAGGTTGTGGTCCCAGAACTCGGTCTCGCCGCCGAATCCCTTGAGCTTGATCATCGACAGCGCGAAGTCGAGTCCGTGCTCCTCCGCCTTCTGCACGATGGCCTTGTTCAGCTCGAAGCTCGGCATGTACTGGGGCGAACTCTTCGATATGAGCCAGCCGTTGTTGCCGATGGGGATGAAGACGCCGATGTCCATGCCGCTCCTGGTTGGCGGGTGTGCTGAGCCTGACGGGGTATCAACGCGCGTGCGTGATCGATGAGTTCCTGGAGTACCGGAATGACTTCGAATGTATTCGTCGATCGTTAATACCCCTCTCCCGGTCTGTGAACGGTGCGCTACACGGCGGCCGTGCTGCCGCGCCGGACGAGCTCGACGCCGAAGTTGCGGTGCACCGGCGCTCCGGCCGCCCCGTCGACGCGGGCGAGCAGCAGCTGCGCCGCCGTCGCGGCCATGTCCCGCAGCGGCTGGCGCACGGTGGACAGGTCGAACATCGACCAGCCGGACGCCTCCAGGTCGTTGTAGCCGATCACGGAGACGTCGCCGGGCACGTCCAGGCCGAGCCGCTGGGCCGCGTCGAGGGTGCCGTACGCGACGTAGTCGGTGATGCAGAACAGGGCCGTCGGCCGCCGCTCGGCCGGTCCGGTGAGCAGCGCCCGGGCACCCTCGAATCCGGTCGCCGGATCGATCCGGCCGCGGAACACCAGCGACTCGCCGAGCGGCCGGCCGGCCTCGGCCAGGGCGTCCCGGAACCCCTTCTCGCGCAGCGCGACCCCGGCGTTCCCCAAGGGTCCCGAGACCAGCCCGATCCGCCGGTGACCGAGTTCCAGCAGATGCCCGGCGACCAGCCGGCCCCCGCGTTCGTTGTCGGAGGTGACCCGGTCGGCGGGGGACGCCCGGCCCGCCCCGTCGAGGTCGCGGTTGAGGATGACGAGCGGGATCCGCCAGTCGATCAGCTCCGACACCATGGGCGAGTCGAGCCACGGCGAGATGTACACGACGCCGTCGACGAGGCCGCCCCGCAGGGCCCTGACGTCCCGGTCGAGCGCGCCCTCGGCACGATCCCCGAGCAGCAGGATCCGGTACTCGTGCCGGGTGAACTCGTCCCGGAGCGTGTCGACCAGCGTGGGATACGACGGGTTGCGCAGACCGCGGCTGACGATCGCGACCGTCCACGACTTACGGGTGACCAGGCGACGGGCGGTGACGAGTGGGACGTAGCCCATCTCGGCCGCGATCGCCCGGATCCTCTCGCGCGTCTCCCGCACGACGCGAGGGTCGTCGCGCAGCGCCCGCGACACGGTCGACTGGGACACCTGCGCCTTGCGCGCCACGTCATAGCTCGTCACCGGCCGCTGCACCACAGTCGGATATTAGCTCCCCGAACATTCCAAATATCTACCAATTCAGGCGTATTGCCGCTTACCGAAACCTCGACGTGACGATTCAGTAACTCAACCTGGTTTTGAGGCAGTTGAGACAGGTATCCGTAACCGGAGCCGCAGGTGAGAATCCTGCGAAGCAATGCATACCGCGAGACGGGAACG
Source organism: Streptomyces sp. JLBG701 (assembly GCF_058544905.1). Lineage (NCBI taxonomy): Bacteria > Bacillati > Actinomycetota > Actinomycetes > Kitasatosporales > Streptomycetaceae > Streptomyces > Streptomyces sp. JLBG701. The sequence continues at coordinate 8,979,455 of NZ_CM178588.1, read as the reverse complement.
GTAAAATCCGCGGCATGAACGCACGTCTGGCTCTACTCAGCACCGTGGATCCCGGCGTCGCGGAGAGCGAGGTCTTCCGACTGGCGCTCCAACACGCCGTGGGCGAGCTGAGCGCCCTCGGGGGAACGATCCACCTGCGCGGCCCCATGTCCGCGCTGCGTCTGGTGTCGTCGACCGGGCTGCCTCCCGCACTCATACGCCCCTGGGAGATCATCGACCAGGAGGGGCCGCTGCCCCCGGCCCGGGCCCTGCACCAGGGCAGTGGCGTGTGGGTGCCGTTGGAGTCCACGCCCTCGAATACATCCGCCGCGTCGAAACCGCAGGTCACCTGGCCCGGCACCGGTCTGGCAGCCGTGCCGGTGTTCGGCGGGGACCGCAGTATAGGCGCGCTCACGCTCCTGACCGGCGACCAGGGTGAGCCCACCCGGCAGCAGTGGGACTTCCTGCGGGCCCTGATCGCCTGGACCGAAGAGCGCATGAGCCAGGCACCGCCGCCCTCCCGGCCCTCCCACACGGAAATCAGCGGTGACCGCGACCGCCTGCGGCAGGCCTTGAAGGAGGTCAAGGTCGGCTCGTGGGACTGGGACATACAGGGCGGCGAGCTGCTCTGGGACGAGGCCGCCCTGGAGCTCTACGGCACCCGGCCGGAGGACTACACCGCCAGGGTCGAGAACTGGATGGTGTGCGTCCACCCCGACGACCTGGCGCCCACGCTGGACCTGGTGGACCGGGCGATCCGCGAGCACGGCGTGTTCGAGGCCGAGTACCGGGTACGGCGGCTGGACGGCACGTACGGCTGGACGCAGGCCCGCGGCCGGGCGACGTACCACAAGAACGGCGAGCCGCACCGGATGATCGGCGTGGGCTGGGTGAGCGACGAGTCCCGGTCCGCCCGGGACGAGCTCAGCCGGGCCCTGCGCCATATGACCGACGGCTTCCTCGCGGTGGACGACGAGTGGCGGATCATCTTCGCCAACCTGGAGGCGGAGCGCACGCTGGGCTTCTCCGAGGAGGAGCTCTTCGGGCGCGTGCTGTGGGAGCTGCCCTCCGCACGGGAGATCCCCGGCCTGGAGGGCAACTGCAAGAAGGCCGCGGCCGAGGAGAGGTCCGTCGGTTTCGACGTGCGGGTGGGGGACGCCGGCCGTCGCTTCCATGTGCGGCTGGTCCCGGGCCCCGACGGCCGCACCCTCTACTTCACCGACGTCACCGAGAAACGGCAGCACGAGGAGGAGCGCCGGGCGTCCGAGCGCGCCGCCGGTCAACGTGCGGCCCGTATGGGCGAGTTGACGACCGCCCTCTCCAAGGCGACGACCTCGCAGGACGTGGTGGACGCGGTCGCCAGCCGGGTGTTGCCGCCGTTCGCCGCCGCCGGCCTCCTGGTGCAGGCTGTCGAGGGCGACCGGCTGTACAACGTGGGTGCGGTCGGTTACCCGGAGGACTTCCTCGCCACGGTCAACAACCGGGGCCGCGCGTCCGGCGACCCGTCCTGGGACACGATCGCGTCCGGTACGCCCCTGTTCCTGTCCTCCGTACAGGAGTTCACCGCACGCTCACCGCAACTGACCGACCCGCCCGACCGCACCGGCAAACAGTCCTGGGCGTTTCTGCCGCTGACGGCGTCCGGCCACACCTTCGGCGTCTGCGTGGTCGCCTTCGACCGCCCGCGCCGCCTCAACGACGAGGAACGCACCCTGCTGACCACGATCAGCGCCCTCGTCGCCCAGGCCCTGGAGCGGGCCCGCCTGTACGACGCCGAGCACACCCGTTCCCGCGAACTCCAGAGCAGCCTGCTCCCCCGCGCCCTGCCCGACCTGCCCGCCTGCACGGCGGCGGCCCGCTATCTGCCCGCAGGGCAGGGCATGGACGTGGGCGGCGACTGGTACGACATCATCCCGCTCTCGGGCGGCCAGGTCGCCCTGGTGGTGGGTGACGTCATGGGCCACGGCCTGCCGGAGGCGGCGACCATGGGCCGTCTGCGCACGGCGGTCCACACCCTCGCCGACCTGGAACTCCCGCCCGACGAGATCATGAGCCACCTCAACGACCTGGTCGCCGGCATGGGCGAGGAGTCGTACGCGACCTGCCTCTACGCGCTCTACGACTCGACCACCCAGATCTGTTCCATCGCGCGGGCCGGCCACCCCCCGCCGGCGGTGGTCCACCCCGACGGCACGGTCGTCTTCCCGCCCCTGGAGGCGGATCCGCCCCTGGGTGCGGCTGAACCCCCTTTCGAGACGGTCGAGTTGATGGTGCCGGAGGGCAGCCTGCTGGTGCTGTACACCGACGGCCTGGTGGAGTCGTCGAAGCGCGAGATGGAGGAGGGCATGGCGGACCTGGCCCGCCTCCTGCGCGAGGCGCACCAGGCCGAGCCCGGCGCGGACACGGACCTGGAACGCCTCTGCGACACCCTGACGGCGGGCCTGCTCCCCGCCGAACACGCGACGACGGACGACGCGGCCCTGCTCGTCGCCCGCCTGCACGCCCTCACCGGCGACCGCATGGCGTCCTGGCCGCTCCCCGAGGACCCACGAGCGGCCGGCCAGGCCCGCCGACACGTCCGCGAACAGCTCACCCTGTGGGGCCTGGACGACCTGACCCCGACCACGGAACTCCTGGCCAGCGAACTGGTGGGCAACGTGATCCGCCACGCCAGAGGCCCACTCCAGCTCCGTCTCCTGCACGGCGCCGAACTCATCTGCGAGGTCTTCGACGGCAGCCTGACGATGCCCCGGATCCGCCGCGCGACGGAAACCGACGAGGGCGGCCGGGGCCTCCAACTGATCACGGCCCTCTCGCAGCGCTGGGGCACCCGCTACACGGCCACCGGCAAGTGCATCTGGACAGAACAGGCCCTGCTCACCCCGGAGAACCGCGAGGAACCACCGGCCGACGCCCTGGACTTGGCGTTCCTGAACACGGAGGTGTTCAAGGCGGACCTGGACGCCCTGCTGCTCGGGGACGAGGACCGATAGCGACACTCGTCGAGTGCCACCTCCGCGCCGCCGCAGCATCGGGGAGCGTCGGCCGTGGCATCGCCTCAGGAAGAGAACCGATGCCGGATCAGGACGGTGCGTGAATCGGTCATGTCGGCGACTGCGTAGGCGGGCCCCTCGACTCCCTGGCCGCTTTCCTTGACCCCGCCGTACGGCATGGGGTCGGGGTGGACGCTGGAGGTGTCGTTGATGATGACGCCGCCCATCTCCAGGCGGCGGGCGAAGGTGAGGGCGACGTCGAGGTCCTGGCAGAAGACCCCGGCCTGGAGGCCGTACCGGGTGGCGTTGGCCCTGCGCACCGCCTCGTCGAGGGAGCCGACCGGGGCGACGGCGACCAGCGGGGCGAAGGCCTCCTCGGAGGCGAGCCGGGCGTGGTCGGGCAGCCCGGCCAGGAGCGCGGGGGTGATCGTCGCGCCGGTCCTGGTTCCTCCCGTGAGCAGGCGGCTTCCGTGACCGACCGCGTCCCGGAGCAGGAGTTCCGCGCGCTGTGCGGCCTCGGTGCCGATCAACGGGCCGACCTGCGTTCCGGGCGCGCGCGGATCGCCGTACGGAATGGACCGGACGAGGGCGGTGAGCCGCTCGGTGACCTCGTCCGCGATCGAGTCGTGTACGAGGAGGCGCTGTACGGAGGTGCACACCTGGCCGGCCTTGCGGTAGCCGGCGCGGACGATGAGCGGCAGGGCGTGGTCGAGGTCGGCGTCGCTCCAGAGCAGGGTCGGGGAGTTCGAGCCGAGTTCCAGGTGGGTGCGGGCCAGGCCGCTGACGGCCCGGATGTGGCGGCCGACCTCGGTCGACCCGGTGAAGGTGATGTAGCGGACGTCGGGGTGGCGTACGAGCTGGTCGCCGACCGTTTCGCCGGGGCCGGGCAGCAACTGCACCAGCTGCTCGGGCAGTTCGGCGTCGAGGAGTGCCCGTATGAGGGCGATCGAACTCAGTGGGGTCTGCTCCGCGGGCTTCAGCACCACCGCGTTGCCCGCCGCGAGGGCGGGGCCGATTTTGTGCGCGACTGTGCTGAGCGGTGCGTTGAACGGCGTGATGGCGGCGACCACGCCGATGGGGACGCGCAGGGTGAAGCAGAGCGAGTCGTCGTGACCGGCGGCGGCCTGGACCGGGACCAACTCGCCGGTCAGCCGCAGGGCTTCCTGGGCGCAGAGTTCGAAGATCTGGAAGGTGCGGTCGAGTTCGGTGGTCGCGTCCGCCGGGGTGAAGCCGGTCTCGGCCACGTACTGGGCGACGATCGTGTCGCGCCGCTCGTCCAGGAGCCGGGCGGCTCGGCGCAGGACCAACGCACGCTCTCCGCACGGGAGTTGGCCTACCGCCCGGACCGCCGACGCGACCGCCGCTTCGACCTGGTCCGGCCCGGGGACATGGAGTTCGGCGATGGGTTCGCCAGTGTACTTGTCCGCCACCGCGAGCCTGTCGGGTCCCTTGGCCCATGTCCCGTCGACGAAGAGTCCCGTGCCGTGATCCATCACATCAACCCCAGTCCAGAGCGCTCATCCGCGTGAGAGCGGGCAGCTTCCACAGGGCGTTCGCGATCGCCTCGGCCCGCGCCCGGCCGATGAACGCGGGTACCAACTCGTCGTACTTGTCGCGCAGTTCCTGGTCGCTGAGGGGATCGTCGGGGTCGCCCTTGCGCGTGAGCCGCAGCCGTTCGTGCGAGGTGCCCTGCCGGTCGGTGACGCGGACGCGTGCGGCCCTGCTCCCCGGGGCCAGCGCGTCCAGCTCCGGGTCGACCCGTGTCCTGGTGCGGGCCATGAGGTCGCGGATCGCCGGGTTGCGCAGTGCCCCGGGTTCGAAGGCGCGCAGCCGTACGCTGCCCAGCACCAGTGCGGCGGCCACGGTGTACGCCAGGCTGAACCGGGCCTCGCCGGGTTCGCTGGGGTCGGTGCGGCCGGCGACGCGGGTGGCGGTCGCGTAGGTCTCGATCTCGATCTCCGCGATGTCCTCCGCCCGTACACCACCCTCGGCGCGCAGTTCGAGCGCGGCGTCGATCGCGGCGAAGGTGTGCCCGCAGCAGGCGTGGTACTTCACCGTCGTGGCCGTGACGCAGTACGGATCGCCCAGGCCGGTGACGGACAGGTCGGTGACCCCGGCGGTGGCGACACCGAAACCGGCCGGACCCTCCAGGACGTCCAGGGCGCCCGCGAGGCCCTTCTCGGCGGCGAGTACGGCCACCACCCCGGCCTCGGCGGCGTGCCCCGAGTGCAGCGGCTTGCCCGTGGACGGTGAGCGGAAGGTCTGTTGCAGCCCGGCCGCCATGGTCGCGGCCAGCGCGAGCGCGCCCGCGAACCGGTCGGGGTTCAGCCGGAGCAGTTCCGCCGCCGCTGCCGCCGCACCGAAGGTGCCCACCGTTCCCGTGGTGTGCCAGTTGCGGTAGTGGGCCGGTCCTACGGCGAGCGCGATCCGTGCGCCGATCTCGTACCCGATGGTCACGGCACGCAGGAAGTCCTCGCCGGATGCGTCGACTAGGTCGGCGACCGCGAACGCCGCGGCGATGGTGGGAGCGCCGGGGTGGTAGAACGCGTCGCGGTAGATGTCGTCGAGTTCGGCGGCATGCGCGGCGGTTCCGTTGAGCAGGGCGGCGGTTCGGACGTCGGTGGTCCGCCCGGAGGGGATGAGCCGGGCGGGGCCGGATCCGGGGCTGGGGCTGGGGACTAAGCGGGTCGGCAGCGCCCCAAAGGGGCGCGGGGAACTGCGCGACCAGCCACGACGACGCCGCAGCGGACCGACAACCCTTCGCGGCACATCCAGCGGAGCGCACACCGCCTCGGTCAGTCCGCGGGCGGCCGGTGTGGCGGCGCCGGGGACCGTGGCCGAGACCCAGTCCACGACCGCGCGGACGGCAGCGTGCCGTACGTCCGCCGCGAGCGGTGTCTTCCGCTGGGCGACCGCGAACTCGGCCAGTTGCTCGACGACGGTCATTCCGGCTCCCTCTCTCCCATCCGCTCTAGAACTGGGTCTCGTACTGGGCGGGGTCGACCCGCGCCTCGATGAGCAGTGGCCGGGTCAGGCCGGCCAGTCCTGCCGTGGCCTTCTCCAGCTCCGTCGTCGACGTGACGCGTACTCCGTCGCAGCCCATCGAGCCCGCGAGTGCCACCAGGTCGATGTCGTCCAGCCGGGTCGCCGTGCTCGGATAGCCGAGGGCCCGCTGTTTGAGCTCGATGCGGTTGAGGCTGCCGTCGGCGAAGACCACCACCGCCAGTCGCAGCCCGCGTGCGGCGGCCAGTCGTAGCTCGGTCGCGGCCATCGCGAAGCCGCCGTCGCCGATCAGCGCGACCACGGGAGTCTCGCCCAGTGTCATCTGGGCGGCGATCGCCCCGGGGAGGCCGAAGCCCATCGAGGACAGGCCGTTGCTCATGAGGACACTTCGTGGCCCGCCGGCCTGCCAGCCCTGGCCGACGAGGAGTTTGTGCGAGCCGACATCGCAGGTGACGACGGTTTCGGAGGGTGTGTTCGCGCGGACGACGTCGATGACGTCGGTGGGGTTGAGGCGGCCGGCGACGCGGCCCGCGTAGTAGGCGGTGCGCAGTCGTTCGCGGTGTGCGGCGACGTCCCGTTCGCTCCATCGGGGCTCGCCCCGCCACTCGTCGGCGAGCCAGTCCAGGCTCGCGGAGACGTCGCCGACCAGTTCGCAGTCGCTGGGGTAGATCTGGTCGGTGTTGGGGGTGGTGTCCACGTGGAGCACCGGTACCGTCACCGACCACGGTTTGATCAGCTCGACCGGGTCGAATCCGGCGGCCACGACGAGGTCGCCGTCGGCCAGGAACTCCCATACGACCTGGTTGCACGCCATGTCGAGGACACCGGCGAAGAGCGGATGGTCCTCCGGGAACACGCCCTTGGCCATCGGTGACACCACCACCGGGGCGCCGACCGTCTCCGCCAGCCGGAGCAGGGCACCGGACGCGCCGCACCGGGTCGCGGCGGCTCCGGCCAACAGCACCGGACGGCGGGCGTCGCGCAGGACGGTCGTAGGGTCCGGGCCGCCGGGGACCCGGTGCACCCGCACGCCTCCCCCGCCGCCGTCGAGGGGCGGCGGGGCGATGTCGATGTCGGGTGTGGACGCGGCGAACGTCTCGGCGGAGCCGGTGAGATGGACGGCGCCCGGCCGTTCGGCGACGGCCAGGCGCAGTGCCTTGCGCATCACGGCGTCCACGGATCCGGGGTGGATGCGGCCGGCCCACTTGGCGACCGGCGAGAAGAGGAGTTTGTGGTCGACCACCTGATGGGTGATGAAGTCCTCGCGTCCGGCGTCGATCTGGCCGGAGATCGCCAGCAGCGGCACCCGGTCCCAGGTGGCGGCGGCCACCCCGTTGACGATCGAGGTCGACCCGGGTCCGAGCGTCGACAGGCAGACGCCGGGCCGTCCGGTCACCATCGCGTGGGCCTCGGCCATGAACACGGCGGTGCCCTCGCGGCTGCCGAGCACGACCTCGACGTCGGCGGCGCGCAGGGCCTCCATCAGCTCGATGATCGGGTCTCCGGGGTAGGCGAACACGAACCGGGTCCCTGCGGAACGGACGTAACCGGCGACCGTGGCAGCGGTGTTGCCCATGTCAGCGCTCCAGGTTGTCGTGGTGGATGGACAGCGTCCGGAAGATCCCGTGGACGAATTTCGTGTACGGCGCGATCCCGAACGCGACGACCACAGCGGCCATGTGCAGGAGAAACACCGGCCCGAAGGCGACGGTCTCGCGCAACAGCAGGGTGAGCATCCCGGAGGCGGCGAGGACGATCAGCGCCCACAGAAAGCCACTGCCCCCGCTCCGCAGCCACAGCCCGCTCCCCCCGACGATCATGGCGATCCCGCCGACGCTGCCGCTGATCACGGGAACGGACAGATAGGCGTACGGCGGATGCGCGCCGAGCACGTTCTGCAGATAGGCCGCCGCCGTGGTCGAGACGACGCAGAGCCCGAAGCCGTACAGCAGCACCAGATGGAATCCGCGCCGGCCGGGCACCTCGCATCCCGCGTCGCCCCCGGTCATGTGCCGCAACTGCACGGCCTGCGTGAACGTCGTCGCCCACACCCGGGGCCTCAGCAGATCGGCGAGCGGGCCGTGGATGTCGCGCCAGTACCGCAGCGCCGCCCACCCGAACATGCCGGCCGCCCACAGGCTCGGTGCCCCGACCGCGATCAGCAGCGGCGTGTGCGGAAGGATCTCGTACGGGTCACCGGGCGTGTCCGCCACCGTGAAGGGGCGGTCGGTGAACAGCCAGGAGAGCAGGGCGAGTACGAGGCATACGACGGCGAAGGCGATGCCCGTCACGAGCCCGCCCGGCGTGCGGTGCGGCCAGATGTAGCGGCGGTACGTGTCCTGACGGACCCCGGCGAAGACGCTCGGCGGATCCACCGCGAACTCGTGCGGCGGGGCGTACATGCACGCGGTCAGGCAGTCGCCGCAGTCGTGGCAGAGGTTGGCGAGGTGGGTAATGTCCTGGAGTTCCAGGGCCGTACGCAGCTCAAGGGCGGGCCAGACGGGGCAGTAACCGGCGCAGTAGCGGCAGGAGTTGCAGATGGTGAGCTGGCGTTCGGCCTCACCGAAGAGGTCATCCAAGGGCATGGCGGGCCGCCTCCCTTCCGGCGATGCGGCCCCATACGGTGCCGATGGTCATGCCGAATCCGGCGAGGTAGCCGGTGGAGAGGATGTTCCCCGACATGATCTCGCCGGCGGCGAAGACGTTGCGGAAGACGCCGCCTTCCGTACGGCGTACCCGGGCCTCGTCGGTGACCGCGACGCCGAGGTAGGTGAAGGTGATCCCGGGGCGCATCGGCACCGCGTAGAACGGTGAAGTGTCAAGGCGTTGGGCCCAGTTGCTCTTCGGCGGGTCGAGATCCGCGGTGGTCCTGCCGTCCGGCTCAGTCATGGTGAAGGCCCGTGCGGGGGCGCCGCCGCGGTCGACCGCCGCGTTGAAGGAGGCGACGGTCTCGGCGACGGCGCGCTTGTCCAGGCCGAGCGTCTCGGCGAGCTCTTCCACGGTCCCCGCCGAGTAACTCCCGTACATCGGCGGCAGAAAGGCCCCCTGGACCTTCGCGTCCCACAGGGCGTAGGCGATCTGGCCGGGTTGCAGGGCGATGTTGCGTCCCCAGATCGCGTACCTCTTGGGCCAGATGTCCTCGCCCTCGTCGTAGAAGCGGCGGCCGTCGCGGTTGACGACGATGCCGAAGGGGATGGAGTCGATGCGGGTGGCGATTCCGCCGTCGTACTTCGGGCTGCGGGCGTCCACCGCGACGGCGTGGAATCCGCGCTCCTCGCCCGCGTGTTGAGCGCCCGCTTCCAGTAACTCCCGCAGCACTCCCCCGTCGTTGTACTTCGGCCCGCGCACGTGGAAGCCTTTGGCCGCCTCGCCCCAATAGCGGCCCAGCCAGGCGAGGTTGGCCTCGAAGCCGCCGCTCGCGCAGATCACGGAGGCGGCGCGGATACGGCGGCCGTCGTCGGTGAGCACGCCGGTGCAGGTCTCGCCCTCGAACTCCAGGCGCGTGACCGTACGGTCGTACTCGATGCTCACCGCCGCCCGTTCGGCGGTCCGGTAGTAGGAGTTGAGCAGTGCCTTGCCGCCGCCCAGGAAGAATCTGTTGGTGCGGGCCAGGTTGAGCGTGCCGGTGAGGGCCTTCTGCCAGTGGGCGCCATGGGCGGCCATCCATTCAGGTGCGTAGGCCGATTGACGGACCGTCAGTTCGGCGAGGCGCTCGTCGCTCGGCCCGTCGCCCACTGAGCACAGGTCCTTCCAGAGCTCGGCGAAGGGATAGGGGCCGGTGGTGAACGCGTCGCCCGTGTCGTGCGCGCAGCGGATGTTGCGGGTGTGCCGGCTGTTGCCGCCGCGGAAGACCACGGGTGCGCGTTCCAGCATCAGCACCCGGGCTCCCGCGTCGGCGGCGGTCAACGCGCTCACGATCGCCGCGTTGCCGCCGCCGATGACCACGACGTCCGGGTTCACGTCTCGCGCAGGTTCGAGGGGACGAGTTGGTCGTAGTCGGGGTCCTTGTCGATGAGGCCGGCGGACTTGTGGAACTCGACCGCGGTGTCGAAGGAGGAGCGCGGGAAGCCGTTCGTCACCGGGATCTCGTCCTTCAGCAGGGGAACCAGTGCGTCCAGGGTCGTGTCGGGCATCCCGCTGCGGTACTCGGCGAGCAACTTCTTGATCTCCGCGGAGTCGTCACCGTGGATGTCCTTCCGCGCCCGGACGAGCGCTCTCTGGAAGGCGGCTATCTCCTTGGACTTCTCCTTCTGGATGCTGGCGGTGGTGAAGAGAACGCCGTGGGAGGCGTGGACCAGGCCGGGGATGTCACCGCGGCACGGGGAGATGTAGGTGGTGCCGACGCCGGTGCCCTCCGCCTGCTGGGCCAGCGGCTGCGCGAAGGAGAGGGCGTCGACCTGGCCGGACTTGAGCGCCCCGAGGGCCGCGCTGGGTTCGCTGCCGAGGTTGACGAGTTCGGCGTCCTTCTTGGCGTCCATGCCGCCCTTGGTGAAGAGGTAGACGACCAGCGCTTCGGTGCCGCTGCCCGGCCCGGTGATGCCGATCTTCTTGCCCTTCAGGGACGCGATCCGCTTCTCCAGCGTGTCGTCGACCGCGGCGCCCTTGAACTTCGTGCCGGTGACGATGTCGATGTAGTACTTGTCGACGAGGTTGGCGACGAGGCGGATGTCGTTCTCGACCGCCGACAGTTTGAAGACGTCGGTCATGACGGAGCCGCCGAGTTCGATGCTGCCGGACTTCAGCGCGGCCGCCACCTTGGAGCCGTTGCCGAGGATCGGCGGGTCGTCGAAGGTGACGCCCTCGTCCTTGAAGTAGCCCTTCTGGGTCGCGATGAACATCGGGAAGAACGCGATCGACGCGCTGACCTGGCCCACGGACAGCTTGCCGACCGCTGTCGAGGCGCCGGACTCCGCGCAGCCCGCGCCGGTCAGGGTGACGGCCCCGGTCGCGAGGATGCCTTTGACGAGTTGCCGACGATTCATGTGCCGACCGTTGATGTGCCGACCGTTCATTTACGGACCTCCAGAGGCTTCCAGCGGTTGGCCCTGCGGTCGAGCACGCCGACGAGCAGGTTCAGGACCGTGGCGATGGTCCCCAGCACCACGAGCGTCGCGAAGACACCGGCCGTGTCGAAGTTGGCGGCCGCGTCGCTGATCAGGTAGCCCAACCCCCGGTTGGACGCGACGAGTTCACCGATCACGGCACCGATCAGCGAGTAGGGGACGGCCACTTTGAGACCGGTGAGCACGCCGGTCATCGAGGCGGGAAGGACCACCTTCCAGACCACGTCACGGCGACGGCCGCCCATCAGCCGGACCGCGTCGATCAGTCCCCGGTCGACCTCGCGCACCCCCACGGCGGTGTTGAGGAAGACCAGGAAGAACACGGTGACGGCCGCGAGCAGCACCTTCATCTGCATACCGATGCCGAACCAGACGATGAACAGCGGTGCGAGCGCCACCTTCGGCAGCGAGTACAGCGCCACCATGAACGGGTCGACCACCCGGTAGAAGGTCGGCAGGGACGCGAGGACGAACCCCGTGAGGGCCCCGGCCGAGGCACCGAACGTGAACCCGAGGATGACTTCCTTGAGGGTGACCCAGGTGTTGGACCAGAGCAGTCCGTCCCGGTGGTAGTCGGCCAGCCGGTGCACGACGTCCAGCGGCCGGCTGGTGAAGGTGATGTCGAACAGACGGCCCGCGGACAGCTCCCAGGCGACCAGCATCACCACGACGAAGAGCAGCCGGCCGACCCAGATGACCACCTTGCCGCGGTGCTTCTCCCACCAACCGCGGTTGAGCGGGACGGTGACCGACTGACCGGTGTTCTTCTCGACGCCCACCGGCTTCGCGGTCTCTTCCGTCTCTTCCGTCTCTGCCGTCTCTTCGGTCCCTTCGGTCTCTTCATCGACCGTCTTCATCGCGCCTCCCGCAGCGCCGCCGACATCTCCTTGTGCAGGCTGACGAAGTGCGGATCCACCCGCAGTTCGTCTGCGTCGCGGGGCCTGGGCAGGTCGATCACCTTGTCCAGGACCACGCGACCGATCCGGCCGAGCACCACGACCCGGTCGCCGAGCAGCAGCGCCTCCTCGATGTCGTGCGTCACGAACACCACGGTCTGTCCGCTGCCCTGCCACAGCCGCAGCAACTCGGCCTGGAGTTCGGAGCGGAGCTGCGCGTCGAGTGCGCCGAACGGCTCGTCGAGCAACAGCACTTCCGGCTCGCCGGCGAGCATCCGGGCCAGGCTCGCCCGGCGCCGCATGCCGCCGGACAGTTCGCGCGGATAGTGGCGCTCGAAGCCGGTGAGGCCGACGCGCTCGATGAGGTCCACCGCGCGTTTGCGCCGTTCCTTCGACTGGACGCCCTGGATCTCCATCGGCATCTCGACGTTGCGGACGACGTCGCGCCAGGGCATGAGGGTGTCGGACTGGGTCATGTAGCCGACCTCGGTACGCGGACCGGACACCGGCTGGTCCCGGTACGTCACGACGCCCGAAGTGGGCCGCATCAGCCCGGACATCATGTTCAGCATGGTCGACTTGCCGCAGCCGCTGCGGCCGAGGACGGTGACGAAGCAGCCCTCCTCGATCCCGAGGCTCAGGTCGCGCAACGCGACGATGCCCATGTCGTCCTTGACGAACTGCTTGGTCAGCCGCCGGATCTCCAGGACGCCGCTCATGGCTGCGACCGGTCCTTCGTCGCCCCGGCGAGCCAGCGGGTGTTGTCCACGGCCATGGTCCGTATCTCCGGCTCGGTGAAGCCCGCGGCGAGCAACCGTTCGGCCAGGAGCGCCAGTCCGTCCTCCACGGGCGGGTTGAAGGGCTGTCCGAGATCGCTGGAGAGCACGGAGTGGTCGGGGCCGACCGCCCTGATGTTCTCCAGCCACAGCTCCCAACCGACCTTGCCGGTATAGGGGGTGGTGAAGCAGCGTTCGAGCAGGGCGCCCCGGGCGGCGAGCGCGCGCTGGCGTTCCACGCCCACCCGCTGGGAGGTGAATTCCGGGTGGGTGACGACGATCCGGCGTACGCCCTCCTCGACCGCGGTGTCCACGACGGCGGCGATCTCGTCGGCATGGAGATGGCCGGTGGCGAGCGTCATGTCGTGGGCCGCGATCACCCGGAGGACCTGCCGGGTGATCTCCAATACCTTGCCGTCCGGCCCGACGACGTCCACCGGGTCGGCCGTCATGCCGGCGTCCCGCAGCTCGTTCTGGAGCTGGACCCACATCGGCGGTGTGGCGCCTTCGGGACTACTCGCCGTACAGGCACGCTCGTTGGCGCTGTCCACGGTCGGCAGCCAGACGAACTGTGCCCCGCCGCGGGCGGCGATCTCCACGGCGATCGGGTTCATCCCGCCCACCGAGCCGTTGAGGGTGATGGCTCCGACCGCGCCGAAGCCGGGGACGGCGGTGCGGACCACCTCGGCCCGTTCCGCCGTGGGCACGTAGTGCGACTTGAGTACGAAACCGGTGAGGCCGACCTCCAAAAAGCGGGACGCGAGACTCAGATCGTCGATGCGGCGCTTCATCAGGTCGGGTGCGATGTGCGTATGGATGTCGTAGGCCCCCGCGACGAGTTCGCGGGCATGATCCGACGGGGTCGGATGCGTGGCTGCTCGGTCGGCCATATTGCCTCCCTGTTGCCAATTTAGTGAGCCAGATTGTTAACAATCACTGAGGGGGCGTCAATGGTTCGCGCAGAAAGTGTTCCTGTGCGTCTACGGCGCGCCGAAGGCCGAGGCGTTCGTGCCTCGAAGGGCGTGGATCACGCTCCCGAGGTGGTGCCGGGCGGCCCGTTCCGCGGCGACGGGGTCGCGGCCGCAGATGGCGTCGATGATCGCGAGATGCTCGGGCAGCGAGGTGGACGGTCGGCCCGGCTGCATGGCGAGCCGGAACTGATGCCGGACGGACTGGCCGCGCAGCCGCTCGATCACTCCCCCGGCCGTGTGCTGCCCGCTCATCTCCAGCATCCGCCGGTGCAGCCGGTTGTTGAGCTGCGAGTACGTCATCACCGCCCCGGCGTCCACCGCCGCGGCCATCTGCTCGCGGATCTCGCGCAGTTCGGCGATCTCCGCCTCGGTCACCCGCTCCGCGGCCTTGGCCGCGCAAAGCCCCTCGACGACCATCCGGACCTCGGTGATCTCGATCGCCTCGGACAGCGAGACCGCGCGCACCCGGGCGCCCCGGTGGGGGACGCGCTCCACCAGCCCCTCGTTGCCCAGTTGGAGCAGCGCCGAACGTACGGCTCCGCGGCTGACCGCGAACCGCTCCGACAGATCAGCCTCCACAAGCCGTTGGTCCGGTACGTAGTCCCCGCTCACGATCGCCGCACGGATGGCCTCCACGACCGAACCGGACTGGGGCGGGACTTTGCGCGTGTCCGACACGTGATCCCCCTCTTCCCTTGCGGAATGCCCGACTGGCAACAATATTGTTATCAATTTCGTGTCGGGAAGAGCCGGGAAGAGGAGCAACACCCGTGGGTTCCACCACCGTTGAGGGCTTGCGCATCGCCGTACTCGGGCTGGGAGAGGCGGGTGGCGCCATCGCCGTCGACCTGGTCGCCGCGGGCGCACACGTACGGGGCTACGATCCTCGGCTTCCGGCACCGCCCGGCGTGGTGGACACCGGCAGCGAGGCGGAGGCCGCCACGGGCAGCGACCTCGTCCTCAGCGTCAACAGCGCCTCGGACGCCGAGGGCGCCCTCCGCGCGGGCCTCGCCGGCACGTCCACCGACTGCCTGTGGGCCGACCTCAACACCGCTTCCCCCGCACTGAAGCGACAGCTCGGCCGGATCGCCGGGGAAACCGGCATCGGCTTCGCCGACGTGTCGCTGATGGCGACGGTCCCCGGGAGGGGGTTGCGGACGCCGATGCTCGTCTCCGGACCGGGGGCGGGGAGCTACGCCGCACTACTCCAACCCCTGGGCGCGGAGGTGGAGTTGCTCGACGGACCGGCCGGCCTCGCAGCCGAACGCAAGCTGCTGCGCAGCGTGTTCTACAAGGGCCTGGCAGCCGCGACCGTCGAAGCCCTCGACGCGGCACGGGCCGCCGGCTGCGAGGAATGGCTGCGCGAGATCATCGCCGAGGAGCTCACCCGGGCGAACTCCGCCACCCTGGACCGCCTCGTCGAGGGCAGCCACCAGCACGCCGTACGCCGAACCGTCGAAATGCGGGCCGCCGCCGAGATGCTGGACGACCTCGATGTGCCACCGCTGATCGCGACGGCGAGCGGGGATCTGCTGCAGCGGCTGGCCAACAGCTCGTACCGTGGGGCGCGTTGAGGCATTTCGGTCAGGGGCAGGTCTTGACCACCTTCATGTTGGTCACCTCGGTCAGCGGAACGACGGCGGGTTCATGGCTGCCCGTCACCTTCAGCCGGACGAATCCACCGTCCGCGGATTCCAGGGCGCCGCAACTCGACCGGCCCTGGTGGCTGACCTTGAGGTAGGCGGGTGGACCGGCCTCGTCGGCAGGCTTCCCAGGGGCCCACCAGGTGACCACGATGCCGGACAGCAGCAGGGCCAGCGCGAGCGCGACGAGGTACTGTGCGCGCCGCACCCGCGTGGCGGCCGCGTTGGCCAGGGCGATCCTGTACGCCGCGACCGACAGATGCGTACGGTGAATGTCTGCCAGGGTCGTGGTTCTCGGCCGGGTACCCGCCTGCGCCGCCAGCGCCTGCCACAGTCCGATCACCGCGGCGAGCAGTCCACCGCCGATGAGCACGGTGAGCGCGACGCGCCATCCGGTGGTCAGATCGCTCGTGGTGTCGCGCCCTTTGATCACGATGCCCGTGGTGACCAGGGTGATGAAGGCGGAGAGGCCGTTCCGCCATGTCTCGGCGCTGGTCCGGACGGAGTCCAGGGAGGCGGCCGACATGGTGGCGAAGGCGTCCCGCTCGGCGAGGTCGAAGGCCGAGGGACCGCGGGCCGGCCGCCGCGGCCGGTACCCGGTCATGACGCCTCCTGAGAGGTGGCGGGTGTGTCGTCGGCCACCAGCTCCACTCGGAAGCTGACCCCGCATCCGGTCGTCCCCTCGGGTGCGCCGGTGTGAGTGTGGCCGCAGCCGCACGTGACGTCCACCTCCACCTCGTGAGGTGCCATGGCACCGGGTGACCGGCTCGTCTCTCCCCTGTTCAGGCCGAAGTCGCCTACCGCTGTGGGGACTTGCCTGTCGTCGAGGAAGCCTTCGCAGCGCGGGCAGCTGCCCCACACCCGGGTGCCGAGCACACCGTCCACGACGGTCACCTCCGCCCGCAGCAGGCCTTGCTCCAGCAGGTCGTAGGCTCGCTCGGTCCAGCTGAAGTCCCAGGTGGGTTCCCAGGGTTCATCTGTACGGTGCTCAGGTGCCGGCATCCTCGCGCTCGCTTCCCTCTGTCTCGCACGTGTCGGGTGCGGTCGACGCGCCGGTAGAGTAGGCAGGTGCGCGACCGTCTCATCACAGCGCTTACCGACCGTGTGACGCAATTCCGCGAACAGGGTGATGAATCACTCCTGTTCGGCGAAGAGGCGGCCGAACAGGCAGCCGGACTGAGGGAGTTCCTCGTGCGGGAGGACGCATCGGACAGAGGTGCCGTCTCCGTCGAGGTACTGGACGCGCTCGCCGCCTTCCACCTGACACGTCATCAAGCCAGGCCTGGAGCAGACGGGTTCGCCGACTACGGCAGTGTGCTGCGGCTTCTGCTGCTTCGGTGCCGGATTCATTCCGAGGACGTACCCGAGTCCCTCCATACGGCGGCCCAAGACGCCAACCGGCTGGCTCGCGAAGCCCATACCGAAGCCCTGCGACTGCTCAGGGAGCACCAACGGACCGGGGCGGCCGAGCCCTTGGACAAGTCCGTGGGCCACTTTCGCATCGCACTCGGGCTGGGGCTGGGCGGAGAGGACGTACCCGGGCTGCCCTTGTCCCACCTCTCCGGGGCTCTGATGCAGCGCTACACCCTCGGCCGCCGGCTCGCCGACCTCGACGAGGCGATCGAGCTGCGCGAGGAATCGATCAAGGTGACGGACACGGACAATCCCGAACTGCCCCGTCGGCTCACGCTGCTGTCGCTGCTGCTGGGGATGCGCTACAAGCGCACCGGGCAACGAGCGGATCTGGAAAGGGCCGTCTCGGTGGGACGGGACGGGGTGACCGCGACGCCGCTCGACAGCCACGCCCGCCCGCGTCGCCTGCGGCAGCTGGCAGGCCAACTCCATAGCCGGTACGAGTACACCTATGACCTCGCCGACCTCGAAGAGGCGGTCGGCCACGCCAAGGAGGCGGTAGCGACCGCGCGGCCCGACGACCCCGACCGGATGGATTACGCGGCCGGTCTCACGCAACGGATGAAAGCCCGCTACGACCGACTGGGCGACCCGGCCGACCTCGACATGCCCGTCGAGGTGCTGCGCTCCCTGCTGGCCACGGCACCCGAAGCCCTGCGCCCCACGGCCCAGACACAACTCGCCGCGGCCCTGCACAGCAGGCACGAACGCACCGGCGATCTCGCGGATCTGGAAAGTCTCATCGACCTGGAGCGCCAGGCCCTGGAGGCCACCGCCCCGAGCGATCCCGACCGAGGGCGCAGGCTGGCCAACCACTCCATCTCGTACCGCTTCCGCTCCGAGCGGCTGAACTCCCCGGAGGACCTGGAGGAGGCGATCCGGCTGGGGACCGAGGCCGTGTCGGTCCGGGCCGACTACCCGTTCGCCCTGTACCACCTCGGTCAGGCCTTCCTCATCAGGTACCGCCGCACCTTCGAGCGAGCCGACCTGGACCGCGCGATCCAGCTGGGGACCAAGGCCATCGACGCCTACCCTGACGTCTCCCCCAGTACCGATCGGGCCGTTGCCATGGCCTATCTCGCCGAGGCGTTGGAGACACGCCTGCTCGACGACGAGGATCAGGCGGACCTGGACGAAGCGGTCGAGTGGCGGCGAAAGGCAGCGGCGACGATCCCGCGCAGCCACTCCAATTACGGAGCCTATCCGTCCATGCTCAGCGACGTGCTCCTCCGCCGTCACCGGGAGACGCAGTCTCCCGCGGACCTTGAGGAGGCGATCCGGACCGCCGAAGAGGCGGTCACGGTCACTCCCCGCACCCACCGTACGTACCGTGCGCTCATCACCACTCTCGCCTCGGCCCTGGCCGCCAGGCACAGCTCCCGTCCGGACGCTCTCGACCGCCCCGTGGCGCTTGTCCGGGAGGCCGCGTCCCTGGCTCAGGGCGACGACGACATCTACATCGCCCGGGCCCGGCGGCGGCTCGGCGACATGCTCCGGCGTCGATACCAACACCGCGACGACCCCGCGGACCTGCGTGAGGCCATCGACTGCTGGCGCAGCGTCGACGACGTGCCGGGCGCCGCGTTGGATGACCGCTTGGCGTCGTGGGAAGCGTGCGGGACAGCGGGGGTGGCACTCGGCGACCACGCACTGGCCGCCGAGGCATTCGACCGGGCGGTGCTTCTCCTGCCCCAGCTGGCCTGGCACGGACTGCCCAGGGAGACGCGCGAGAAGCACCTGGCCGACTGGTCCGGCCTGGCTTCGGCCGCCGCCACCAGCCACGTCCTGGCCGGCGCCCCGGAACGCGCCCTGGAGATCCTGGAACAGGGCCGGACCATCATCCGCAACCAGATGCTCCACATCCGCGGTGACCTGTCCCGGCTCGCCGAGCGGGAGCCGGCCCTGGCGGCCGCGCTGCAGGGGGTGCGCGATCGGCTCGACGCGCAGGGACCCGCCTCGGGCATCGGCCCGCCGGACCTGCCCGCCGAGAACCTGCTCGCCCCGCTGGGCCGGGAGCAACGGGCACGGGAGCGAGCGGCGCTGTACCGGGAGTGGGACGAACTGCTCGCGAAGGCACGCGGGTTGGAGGGTTTCGAGTACTTCCTGGCTCCCGTGCCGTACGAGGAACTGCGGGCCGCCGCCGCACACGGACCGGTGGTCGTGGTCAACGTGAGCACGACCGGTCATGCCTTGGTGATCCGGGACGCGACCGGGCCCGTGGAGGTCGTCGCACTGCCCGATGTGACGGTTTCCGACGTGGCGGAGCGGGCCATGGCCCTGCTCAACGTATTGATCGCCGGCGATCGGCGACAGCGGCCCTTCCTTCGCCGCGAGCGCGACCGGCACACGGTCCACGACGTCCTGGAGTGGTTGTGGGACCGGATCGCGGAACCCGTCCTGGACCACCTCGGTCTCGCGGCCTGCCCCGACGGCGAGATGCCGCGCCTGTGGTGGTGCCCCACAGGTCTGCTCACGCTCCTTCCGCTGCACGCCGCCGGCCGGTATCCCCGCCACCGAGTCCCGGCGGGGACGGCGGGTGAGGCTCAGGCCCACTCGGTGCCGGGCCGGGTCGTCTCCTCGTACATTCCGACGCTCACGGCGTTGCGCCGCGCCCGTGAGAACGGCGCGGGCGGGGGTGACTTCGGCGGGCTGCTGGCCGTGGCCATGCCGAGGACTCCCGGCCTGCCGTCGCTGCCGGGAGTGGAGCGGGAGTGCGAGGAACTGTTCGCCCACTTCCCGCCGGACATGAGCGGGCTGCTCGTCGGGCCGGAGGCGACACGCGAGCAGGTGCGGCGCGGGCTGCACGAGAATTCCTGGGTGCACTTCGCCTGCCATGCGGAGCAGGACTTCAACGCCCCCTCACAGAGCGCCTTCGTGCTGCACGACGACCGGCTCACCACGGCGGAGCTCTTCGAGCTGGATCTGCCGCACGCCGAACTCGCCTATCTGTCGGCCTGTGAGACGGCAAGTGGCGGGGGCGGCATGCCCGACGAGGCCATCCATCTCGCCTCGACCATGCAACTGGCCGGGTACCGGCACGTCATCGCCACGCTGTGGAGCATCCAGGACGGCTCGGCGCCCGACGTGGCCGCTCGGTTCTATGCCGCGCTCACCCGCACCGGCCGCCCGGACGCCACCGACGCCGCCCGGGCACTGCACAGCGCGGTGGCCGAGCAGCGCGCCCAGGATCCGACGGACCCCCTGCGCTGGGCGGCGTATCTGCACGTGGGCCCCTGAGGTCCGCGCGACTGGCTCCGGTCAACGCCCACGGGACGCGTACGGCCCCGCCACCTCCCCCGACCCCCGCGCGATCAGCTCGGTCGGCATGACCACCGTACGGGGTGGCGACATGTCCCCGTGGATGCGGGCGAACAGGAGATGCGCGGCGCTCGTCGCGAGGGCGACCGGGTTCTGGGCGATGACGGTGACCGGCGGTGTCAGCCGGCCGGCGAGGGCGAAGTCGTCGAAGCCGAGGAACGCGACGCCGGGAGGCAGGACGGTCAGCGCGCCGAACGCGAGGACTTCGTTGGCGGCCAGTATCGCGGTGGGGGGCTCCGACAAGGAGAGGATCCTGGTGACGGCCGCGGCGGCGTCCGGACCCGACCTCAGTCCGTGCCGGGCGAGCGCCGGGTCCGCGTCGATGCCCTCGGCCGCCAGCGCGGCCAGATAGCCCCGGTGGCGTTCGCCGAAGGTCCAGATCTCCCGCTTGTCGCCGAGGTAGCCGATGCGGTGGTGGCCGTGGGCGACCAGGTGGTGGACGGCCTCCTTCACCGCGCCGAAGTTGTCCACCACCACGGCGTCCACGTCCAGACCGGGTGCCGCCCGGTCCACGCACACGATCTTGGTCCCTCGCGCCTGCGCCGGGCGCAGGAAGCGGTGGCTGCCCGCGGCCGGGACGAGGATCAGCCCGTCGACACGGCGGGCGGTGAAGGCGGCGATGACCTCCCGTTCCCGGCGCAGGTCGGCGCGGCTGGAGCCGATGAGCACCATGCTGCCGCGCTGGCGGGCGACGTCCTCCGCGGCGGAGGCGACGGCGGCCATGAAGGGGTCGGCGACGTTGTCGACCATCAGCCCGATGGTCTGGCTGGGCTGATCGGTACGACGCAACTGCCGGGCCACGTCGTCGCGTTGGTAGCGCAGTTTGCGGACTGCGGCCTCCACCCGGGCGGCGGTGCGCGGCGCGACGCCCACGGCGCCGTTGACGACCCGGGACACCGTCATCACGCTGACGCCCGCCTCCGCGGCCACGTCCTTCATCCTGGGCCGCGCGACCACGCCGCGTCCGCCCAACTTCCCGTTCGTACCTGACCCTTGACGCCCACTCACGGGCCTCCCAGAATCGACGAGCTGTTAACGATACCAACCAGAAGGCACCACATGGCCTCTGCAAGGGAACCACTGCTCACGGCACATGGCGTGGTCAAGCGTTTCGGCCACGTCCAGGCGCTCCAGGGCGCCGACTTCACGGCGTACCCAGGAGAGGTCGTAGCGCTGATCGGCGACAACGGCGCCGGCAAGTCCACTTTGGTGAACGTACTTTCAGGCGTGCTGGCCCCTGACGGCGGCGAAGTCCGCCTGGACGGGGCGCCGGTCCGGTTCAGCGGGCCGATGGACGCGCAGAGCCACGGAGTCGAGACCGTCTACCAGGACTTGTCGCTGGCGCCCGATCTGGACGCGGCGGCCAATCTGTATCTCGGCAGGGAACTGCTGCGCGGTGGTCTGCTCGGTCGGCTGGGCGTCCTGGACCGGCCCGCGATGCGCCGGCGGGCGGTCAAGGCTTTCGGTGAACTCGGCGTCGAACTCAAGGACGTGACGGCTCCTGTGACAACGTTGTCGGGAGGGCAGCGGCAGTCCGTGGCCGTGGCACGCGCGGTCGCGTTCGCCAACAAGGTCATCTTCATGGACGAGCCAACCGCCGCGCTGGGTGTCGTGCAGCGCGCCCGCGTCCTGGACACCGTGCGCAGGGTCGCGGAGCGGGGCATCTGCGTGGTGCTGATCAGCCACAACATGCCCGAGGTGCTGTCGGTGGCGGACCGGGTCGAGGTGCTGCGGCTGGGCCGCCGGGTCGCCTCGTTCGCCGCGGCCGGCACCACGATCGAGGAACTCGTCGGGGCCATGACCGGATCGCTGGACGAGCCCGCGCGGAACGGGAACTCCGGTCCGGCCGGGGCGACTCCGTCCGGTGCGACTTCGTCCGGTGCGAACCCGTCCGGTACGACGGAAGCGGAGGACGGCCGATGAGCGCCGAGAGCCAGGAGATACAGCCGGCCGCCCGAGTGCAGGATCCGCCCCCGTCCGACGGCGGACGATTCACGCCGCCCCCGTGGCTGCGGCGGGCCGCCTCGATCAGCGAACTGTGGACGTTCGTGATCCTCGCGGCGCTGGTCGCGTTCTTCACGGTCGCCGCCCCCGGCAAGTTCTTCACCACCTACAACCTCACGCAGATCGCCGTCAACGCGGCCATCTACGTGGTCCTCGGCGTCGGCATGACGTTCGTGATCATCACCGCGGGCATCGACCTGTCCATCGGCTCGGTCCTGGTCCTGGCCGCGGTGGCCTCGGGCGAGTACAACATCCACCACGGCGGGCCCGCCGCCGGCTGGGGCACGGTCGCGGTCTGTGTCGTCATCGCCCTTGCCGTCGGCACCGCTTGGGGCGCGTTGCAGGGAGCGGTGGTGGCGACCGGGAAGGTGCCCCCGCTGATCGTGACGCTCGGCGGTCTGGGCGCGGCGCTGGGGATCGCCGAACTCGTCACCGGCGGACAGGATCCGGCCGGTGCGGCCGCCGTCCATCTCCAGAACAGCCTGGGCTTCGGCAAGTTGCTCGGCATCCCGTGGATGGTGATCCTCGCCGCGGTGGTCGCCGCCCTGTTCGGCGCGTTCCTCGGCGGCACGAGGTTCGGCACCCACACCCTGGCGATCGGCTCCAACCCGACGGCCGTACGGCGTGCGGGCATTCCGGTGGGGCGGCACCTGATCAAGGTGTACGGGCTGATGGGCCTGCTCGCCGGACTGGGCGCGGTGATGTGGCTGGCCTCCTACGGGACGACGTCCATCGCCGGGCACTCCACCGACAACCTGAAAGTGATCACCGCGGTGGTCCTGGGCGGTACCAGCCTGTTCGGCGGGCGCGGTTCGGTGCTTGGCACCGTGATCGGCGTGTTCATCCCCGCCGTGCTCACGACCGGGCTGATCGTCATCGGCGTCCAGCAGTACTGGCAGGACGTCGCGGTGGGCGTCGTGCTGGTCGCGGCCGTCTACATCGACCAGATGCGCAGGAAGACCCGAGACCAACTCTGAGGAGAATCCCTTATGTTGAGCATCCGCAGCACTCGCAGGGTCCTGGTCGCGGCGGGCTCCGTGCTGGCCCTCGTCTCCGCCGCCGCATGTGGTTCGTCGAGCGACGACGGGAGTTCGGGGTCGGCGGGAGGCGCCGCCGACAAGAAGGTCACACTGATCACCGGTGTGAAGAGCGACCCCTTCTACATCACGATGGCCTGCGCCGCGCAGACCGAGGCCAAGGCCAAGGGCATCGACCTGACCGTCGACGGTTCCGCGCAGTGGGACGTGTCCGTCCAGCGCCCGCTCCTGGACTCCGTGGCGGCGACCCGGCCCGACGGGCTGCTGATCTCGCCGGTCGACACCAGCGCGCTCACCCCGTCGCTCAAGCAGATCCAGTCGGCCGGCACCAAGGTGGGGCTGGTGGACACCACGGTCACCGACACCTCGATCGGCATCACGCGCATCTCCTCCGACAACGAGAAGGGCGGCCGCGTGGCCGCCGACGCGCTCGCCAAGCTGATGAACGAGAAGGGCTCGGCCATCGTGATCAGCGTCAAGCCGGGCATCTCCACCACCGACGCCCGCATCAAGGGCTTCACCGAGGAGATGGCCAAGTACCCCGACATCACGCTGCTTCCGACCCTCTACGACAACGACCTGCCGGCCACGGCCGCCGCACAGATCCAGTCGACGCTGGCGGCCCACCCCGACCTGGGAGGCGTCTTCGCGGGCAACACCAACACCGGCAAGGGCATCGCCACCGGCCTCAAGCAGGCCGGAAAACAGGGCACCGTGAAGGTCGCCGCCTTCGACGCCGAACCCGACGAGGTCGCCGCGCTCAAGGCGGGCACCCTGCAGATCCTGGTCGCCCAGGACCCGGCGGCGATCGGCAAGGAAGGCGTCGACCAACTCGCCGCCGCCTTCGAGGGCAAGACGGTCACCAAGTCGGTCGGCACCGACATGGTCGCCATCACCAAGGACAACATGGACGACCCCGAGGTCAGCAAGTACTTCTACAAGTCGGCCTGCTGACCGGCGGGTTCCGTCAGCCGGAGGGCCTCTACCATCACAAGCCCTCCCCGGCGCCGGAAAGACCCCCGTGCTCTCCGGCGCCCGGGAGCCTCCCGCGCTCCCCCGTGGTCGGGCGGTCCCGGTGCCCCCCGGCACCGTCGCGTCATGGCGCTCCCCCGCGCTCATGACGCGACCGCCTTCCCATCAAGGTGGAGCGCGGCGACCTGATCCTGATACACGTCCTGCGGCAGGAGATCACGGCGGCAACGACGAGCGTGCCGGAACCAAAAGGGCGCGCAATGCCCGTCGCCGAAGATCTCGACGGAGGGACAGTGCGCGCCGGTGAGCGAGCGGGTCAGGCGGTCGGTCAGCCGGTGGTGCAACTATCGCCGTTGAGGGTGAAGTTGTACGGCTCGGAGTTCTTGCTCTCCCAGGAGGCGAGGAAGCCGAAGGAGAGCGAACCGCCCGCGGTGACGGACTTGTTGTAGTCGGCGGCGGTGGCGATGACGCGGGCGTCCTTCTGGATGAAGCTCGCGTCCCACATCTGGCTGACCTGCTGGCCGTCCCGGAAGGAGAAGGCGACGCTCCAGCCGTCGAGGGCCTCGGTGCTGGTGACGGTGACCGTGGCCTGGAAGCCGTCGGGCCATTCGTTCACGAGGTCGAACTCCACCTCGCAGGCCGCCTGTTCACTCTCGGTGGGGTCTGGCGCGTTGCCGGAGGCGGTGGACGAGGTGGTGCCCTGGGGTTCCGGGTCGGGGTTCTTGTGCTCGTCCTTGCCCGCCGCGCCGCTGTCGTCGGACGGCTCGGCGGCGGGGCTGGAGGCGGTGGCCGACGGGAGCGGATCGGCGGACACGGAGGTGCCGGGGTCCGCGACGGGCTGGCCCTCGGTCGCGTCGCCGCCCGCCGCGTCGGTCCCGTCGCCGCCCATCGGCATCATCGAGACGGCGAGCGCCAGCAGGGAGACGAGCACGGCGGTGACGAGGAGTCCGTTGCGCACGGTACGCGCCTTGTTCGCGGCCGCCTTCGCCCCGCCGCTTTCCAACTCCAGGGCGTCCGGACGTCCGGCGCCGAGGCGCACCTCGGCGGCCCGGCGTCTGCGCTCCAGGTAGGCGAGGCCGCCCCAGCCGATCACGCCGCCGGCGAGCGCGGCGGGCAGGCCTCCCCCGTGCATCCGCAGACAGGCGGCGGCCTCCGCGCACTGCACGCAGGTCGCGAGGTGGCGCGAGAGGTCTTCCGGGGTGTCGGCGAGGGGCGAGCGGGTGACCGCGTCGAGCAGCCGGGCGTAGCTGCGGCACTGCGCGCCCATGGGTGTGTCGAGGTGGTTGCGGTGGCAGCGGTCCCTGAACAGGCCCCGGACCTGGGTGAGTTCCTCGGCCGCGGCGGCCGGGTCGAGGGCGAGCCGGCGGGCCACCGCGCTCAGCGGCAGCGCCTCCACCTCGGCCAGCCACAGCAGGGCCGCGTCCGGTTCCTGCATGTCGCGCAGGCCGCGCAGGGCGAGGGGGCGCTGCAGCGGCGGTCCGGTGTAGCGGGCGGCCTTGTCGGAGTTGAGCCACAGGCGCAGGTCGGGGTCGAGCTTGTACCCGTCGCCCTGGGTCTCCCATTCCGCGGCCGTGGTCCGAACGGCGGTCAGCAGCAGCGGTATCCGGGGCAGCCGCGGCGCGCGGCGGCCGGCGCTCCTGGCCGGTGCCGACTCGGCGGCGCGGGCCTCGCGTATGCCGAGTGTGAACGCTTCCCTCGCGAGCTGCTGGGTCGCGGCTGAACCGGAGGTGCACAGGTCCGCGTAGGAAAGCACCGCGTCCCAGCACTCGGAGAACAGCGCGGCCTCAGCGGCGTCCTGGGGGGCTGGCAGGTCGGGCATCGTACTCCTGCATCCACGAATGACGGCCAACTCACTCTGACACCAAGCGAGTTGGAGGGGGGCTGCCTCGTGACAGGGCCAGAGCCTTTCACGGTTCCCTCACAACTGACAAGCCACGTATTCAATTACGCGTGACGACCGTTCGCTCTCTGTGCAGTTGTACGGGAAACAACCCCACCGCGCTCATCCACCGCAGGAGTTGCACCGGAAAGTTACAAGCGGGAGGGCTCCTCCGCTGCCGACTCCGCCGTTCCCGACTGCTCGCGAGCCGGGAGGCTGTCCATGAAGGAGCTGACAGAGAACACCGCGCGGCCCGGGCCGGGTTCGCCGTAGCCGGGCGGGGAGGACAGCCCGAAGTCCTCCATCGTCGCGCGATAGGCCTCAAGCAGACGGATGTGGTACTCCAGCGGCGCACCCTGCGGGTTGGCCTTGCCGAGCGGGGTCGTGGGCTCGGGGCACCAGGTGGTGAAGCGGGGCGTGATGCCCTGCGACATGAAGAAGCGCAGTCCCTCCGTCGTGGAGGCGATCGCCTCGTCGACCGTGGTGAAGCCGAAGGGCTCCGCCATCTCCACGCCCGCGACGAAGTTGGGGATCACGTTGCGCGCGCCGAAGACGTCCGCGGAGTCGAGGATGCGCTTGTGCCACTCGTCGCGGCCGACGTAGCGCTCCTTGCCCGGGCAGTACATCTTGAAGAGGTACTCGTCCCACACCTCGTAGTTGGGGTGGTAGATCTGCACCCCGTAGTCCTTGAACCGCTGCACGTCGTCGCGCGGCAGCGCCTGGGCGACGACCTTGCCGATCCACCGGCCCGGGAAGTGCTCCTCGACGGCCTTGGCGTAGAGACCGTAGAAGTCGGCCTCGTCACGGCCCTGCAGCTTCGAGGTGATCGCGCCGCCGGTGAGCGTGTAGGCGGTGGACGCCTTCGCGGTGTCGTACCGGTTGATGATGTCGAGCGCTTCGAGAACCTCGTCGACGTCCTTGACGCCCGTATACGGTCGGCCGGCCGCCTTGTGCTGGCGCCAGTTGTGGTTGATGTCGCAGTACTGGCACTCCTCCTTGGCGCCGAAGTACTGGCAGACCCGGAAGACGGTGAGATAGATCAGGTAGCCCCACTGGATGGTGGGCGCGACCTCCATCACGGACTTCCCGTTGGAGAGCTTGTGCCGGTAGTACTCCGGCATCGGCGGCACACCGACGTCGGAGATCCGCTTCCCGTCGAGGTACAGCCCGAGCATGCCGTCCTCGTCGGCGGCCACGCGGTACGGCGACGCCGGGTTCACGCGCACGGAGACCACGGTCCGCCGCAGGTCGTACGGCCCACCGGTGAGGATGATCTCCTCCGGCGGGCGCCTGAGCGCGGCCTCGCCCAGCTCGGGCAGGGTGCCGTGGTCGAAGGAGAAGATGAAGTACGACTTCGGCTTGACCTCGCCGCCCTCGTTGTCGCTCAGGGCCGAGGGGTCGAAGGCCATCCCGCCCCGGAGCAGGTCCTCCTTGAAGACGGCCTCCCGCGGCACATGCGGAAAGCGCTCCATCAGATCCTCGACCAGCGCGGTGCGGCTGCCCATCCGTAATCTCCTCCCGGCTCAGGCGTTCGACTCCTCACGGTATGCCCCCGCCCGCGCGCTAGGTGTGCCGGGTCCCCTCGCGCCGCGAAATATGCGCCGGTACGTTGATCTCCGGCGCCAGCGCCGGGTCGGCCACGGGCGCGCCCCAGACCGAGGTCAGCGGCAGGGTCCCGGCCCAGATACCCAGCTCGGCGTCCGGCCCGTCACCGTCGTCGGGAGCACCCGTGCGGATCTTGACGGACGCCTCTTCGAGGGAGAGGGCGAGCAGAGTCGTGGCGGCGAGTTCCTTGCGGTTCGGCTGTCGGGCGTACGACCACTGCCCCGGCGTCACTTGTTCGGTGAGCCGGCGCAGGCCCTCCAGCTTCTCCGCCGGGTCGGTGATCCTGCGGGCCTCGCCGTGGATCACCGCGCTGCGGTAGTTCACGCCGTGCTCGAAGACGGAGCGGGCGAGGACGAGACCGTCGACGTGGGTGACGGTGACGCAGACGGGGGTGCCGCCGGCCAGGCTGCGGCTGGCGACCGAGCCGTGCAGGTAGAGGTGGCGCTCGTCACGCCCGTAGACGGTGGGCACGACCAACGGCCGCCCCTCGACCACCACCCCCAGGTGACAGACGAAACCGGCGTCGAGAATCGCCTCCAGGTCGGCACGGTCCAGGCTGCCCTGGTCGCGCAGACGGCGGTGACGGGTGAGGTCGGTCGTGGGGAGGCGTGCGGGCAGCGGGTCAGGGGCCATGCGCGCACGCTATCGATATCGCGACATCATGGCTACAAAATCGACCATCAGCGCACTTTCCCACCCCTAGGTCAACGAAATCCGCAGCCGCCCGGCTGATCTCGCTCAGCCGCCGCCGGCCCGCCGCGTCGACTCCCGCAGCACCACATGCGTGCCCAGCACCAGGTGCTGGCTGTCGGGCAGCTCGTCGCGGTGCAGGGCGAGGCGGACCGCGGCGCGGCCCAGTTCCTCCTGGGGGACGTTGACCGTGGTGAGCGTCGGGTGGACGTCGAGGGCGACGGGGATGTCGTCGTAGCCGGCGACCGCGATGTCGTCGGGGATGCGGCGGCCGGCCTCGCGCAGGGCCTGGATCGCGCCCGCCGCGATCATGTCGGTGGCCGCGAAGATCGCCGTGAACTCCCTTCCCGAGTCGAGGAGGTCACGGGTCGCCCGGTAGCCGTAGGGGCGGGAGAAGGCGCCGTCGAGGACCAGCTGGGGGTCGGGGGCCAGGCCGAGCAGGTCGTGGGCCCGGGTGAAGCCGCTGATGCGCTGGCTGCTGGTGGACATGCCGGGGATGCGGCCGAGGTAGGCGATGCGGCGGTGCCCGCCGGAGAGCAGGTGCGTGGTCATGGCGAAGGCGCCGCCCTCGTTGTCGTAGTCGACGACCGTGGCGGGGACCCCGGGGCCGAGCGGCGGCCTGCCGACGAGGACGAGCCGGGAGCCGGCCCGGTCCAGGGCGTGGGCGAAGTGGGTCATGCGGTCCTGGTAGGCCTTGTCCTCCCAGGCCCCGCCGACCACGATCACGGCGTCGGCGCGCTGCTCGCGCATGGTCTCGACGACGGCGAGGATGCGCTGGGGGTCGCCGTGGGTGGTGCAGAGCATGCACAGCCGGCCCTCGACCGAGGCCTGCTCCTCCACGCCGCGCGCTATGTGGGCGTAGAAGGGGCCTGTGACGTCGTCGACGACGAAGGCGACGGTCTTGTTGGTGGCGCCGCCGAGTGCGCGGGCGTGGGCGTTGACGACGTAGTCCAGCTCGCGCATGGCCTTGAGGACGCGGGCGCGGGTGGTGGCGGCGACCGGGTAGGTGCCGCCCAGCACCCGGGAGACGGTCGAGGCGGAGACCCCGGCCCGCGCGGCCACGTCCCGCACGGTCGAGGTGTCCCCGCCAGGCATGGGCTGTGCCTTCTTCCCCACCGCTCGGCTCCCCTTCCAGGATTCGTGCAGGTCACCTTACGAGACGGGCCTGGGCACAGGCGTGGTCACGCCGCCCGCTCCAGTGCCGTGTGGTCGATCGCGTACGCCAACTTCCCGCCGGACAGCAGCCGTTCGGCCTCCTCTACGACCGTGCGGCCGAGCCGGGCCACC
This sequence comes from Streptomyces sp. JLBG701, assembly GCF_058544905.1. Lineage (NCBI taxonomy): Bacteria > Bacillati > Actinomycetota > Actinomycetes > Kitasatosporales > Streptomycetaceae > Streptomyces > Streptomyces sp. JLBG701. The sequence goes on along the minus strand of NZ_CM178588.1, from coordinate 8,949,926 downwards.
TCGTTGCCCTGCGAGCCCGCGAGGTGCGGGGTGATGAACGCGTTGGGCAGGTCGAACAGGGGTGAGTCGGCGGGCAGCGGCTCGGGTTCGGTGACGTCGAGGATCGCGTTCAGCCGCCCGGTGCGCAGTTCCTCGACGAGCGCGTCGTGGTCGAGCAGCGCACCGCGCGCGGTGTTGATCAGCACCGATCCGCTGCGCATCAGGGCGAGTTCGCGGCGGCCGATCAGATGCCGGGTCTCCGGGGTCTGCGGGGCGTGCACGGTGACGACGTCGGAGGTGCGCAGCAGGTCGTCCAACGGCAGGAGTTCTACGTCGAGTTCGGCGGCCTGTGCCTGGTCGACGTACGGGTCCGCGAGGCTCACGCGCAGGTCGTGCGGGCGCAGCAGTTCGATGAGGCGGCGGCCGATGCGGGAGGCGCCGACGACGCCGACGCGGCGGCCGTAGTTGCCGATGCCGGGGACGATGTCGCCGTAGGGGAAGGCGCGGCGGGCGCGGAAGAGGTCGCGGAAGGCGAAGAGGTCCTTTCCGGCGAGCAGGATCATCGCGAGGGTGTACTCGGCGACGGGCAGCGCGTTGGCGGCGGCCGCCGAGGAGACGACGATGCCGCGCTGCCAGACCTCGGGCGTGGTGAAGCCCTTGACCGAGCCGGCCGCGTGGAGGACCGCCCGGAGCTTGGGTGCCGCGTCGAGGACGGCCGCGTCCAGGCGGGGGCAGCCCCAGCCGGTGACGAGGATCTCGGTCCGGGCGAGGGTGTCCTTGATAAGCGGGTCCGTGAAGTCCCGCGCGTTCTGTATCACGAGAGTGGGATCGATTTCTAAGGACGCGCGCAGCCGCGACAGCACATCGGGCGGGAAGATGTGCGGCATGTTCTCGGCGGTCATGGCGAACAGCGCCTGGGGACGCTCGGGCAAGGAAGTGGCCTTCCGGCTCGGTGACGCTCTGATAGCAACCGGTCTCTACGGTAGGCGGCGGCGAATGAGAGGGTCAATGGAAACGCACTCTTCCCGGCCGGACGACCGGGACGACGGAGGGACGGCAGGGATGACGGACGCGGTCACCAACTGGGCCGGCAACATCACGTACACGGCCAAGGAGTTGCACCGGCCGCGGTCACTGGACGCGCTCGGGTCCCTCGTGGCCGACAGCACGAACGTACGTGTGCTGGGCAGCGGGCACTCCTTCAACGAGATCGCCGAGCCGGGCGCCGACGGCGTACTGCTGTCGATCGCCGCGCTGGAGCCGGTGATCGACGTGGACACCATCGCCCGGACGGTACGGGTGTCGGGCGGCGTCCGTTACGCGGAGCTGGCCCGCGTGGTCCACACGCACGGGCTGGCGCTGCCCAACATGGCCTCCCTGCCGCACATTTCGGTGGCCGGCTCGGTGGCGACCGGCACGCATGGCTCGGGGGTCGGCAACGGCTCGCTCGCCGCGCCGGTACGCGAGGTGGAGCTGGTCACGGCGGACGGCTCCTCGGTGTCGATCGGGCGGGGTGACGCGCGTTTCGACGGTGCCGTGACCTCACTCGGCGCGCTCGGTGTCGTCACCGCGCTCACCCTGGACCTGGAGCCGGACTTCGCGGTCGAGCAGCACGTCTTCACCGAACTCCCGCTCACGGGGCTTGACTTCGAGACGGTGGCGGCGTCGGCGTACAGCGTGAGTCTGTTCACCGACTGGCGGGAGCCGGGCTTTCGGCAGGTGTGGCTCAAGCGGCGCACCGATCAGCCGCTGCCCGACTTCCCGTGGGCGGCGCCCGCGACCGAGGCGATGCACCCGGTGCCGGGCATGCCGGCGGTCAACTGCACGGAGCAGTTCGGCGTTCCGGGGCCGTGGCACGAGCGACTGCCGCATTTCAAGGCGGAGTTCACGCCGAGCAGCGGGGCCGAACTCCAGTCGGAGTACCTGCTGCCAAGGCAGCATGCCCTGGACGCGCTGCACGCGCTGGACGCGATCCGTACGACGATCGCGCCCGTGCTCCAGACCTGCGAGGTGCGGACGGTGGCCGCCGACGCGCAGTGGCTGAGTCCGTCCTACGGGCGGGACACCGTGGCGCTGCATTTCACCTGGGTCGAGGACACGGAGCTGGTGGTGCCGGTGGTGCGGCGGGTCGAGGAGGCGCTGGACGCGTTCGATCCCCGGCCGCACTGGGGGAAGGTCTTCACGGCAGGGGCGGGGGTGCTGCGCGGCCGTTATCCGCGGCTGGGAGACTTCTCCGCACTGGCGCGGTCGCTCGACCCGGAGGGCAAATTCGCCAATGCCTTCGTGCGTGACATCCTGGTCGGCTGATCTCCGACTGATCTCCGCGGGACTTTATAAAGCCCCTTTCCTAACCCCTTGTCGAATGTCCCCCGCAGCCCATAGCCTTGCGCCGCGCCGGTGCCGTCGTGGAGACCCCGGCATGGCTTGAGGCGATGGGGGGTCGAACGGATGGTGGCATCTCCGGTGAAGCGCACATCGCGCGACATCCGCACCGCGAACCGCTACGAGGTGCTGCGCCAGATCATCGCCCAGTCGCCCACGTCCCGGCAGGAGTTGGCCGCCGCCACCGGGCTCAGCCTGGCCACGGTCGCCACGCTCGTCGGTGAACTGCTCGACCTCCGCATGATCACGGAGGTCGGCTTCGAGGACTCCGCGGGTGGCCGCCCGCGGGGTCTCGTCGCCGTCAACGTCTCGGGGGGCGCGCTGATCGGCGTCGACATCGCGGAGACGTACGTCCATGTCGAGCTGTTCGACCTCGCGCTGAACATGCTGGGCCGCGCCGAGGAGAACATGCGCCCAGGCGAGAGCCTCCCGGAGCAGGTGGTCGGCCATGTCGCCGCCGCCGTCGGCTCGGTGGTCGCGCAGGCCGGCATCGAGGGCGCCCGGGTGCTCGGCGTCGGCGTGAGCGTGCCGGGCCAGGTGGACCGGGCGACCGGCGTCTCGGAGTACGCGCCCAACTGGGACTGGCACGAGGTGCCGTTGCTCGACCTGCTCACCGAACACATCGCGTATCCCCTGTACTTGGACAACCCGCTGCGCGCGAGCGCGGTCGCCGAGCTGTGGTTCGGGGCCGCGCGCGGGCGCGGGGACGCTGTGGTGGTCAACCTCGGGACCGGGGTGGGCGCCGGGCTCGTCCTGGGCGGCGGGCTGCACCGGGGCGTCAGCAACAGCGCCGGCGAGTGGGGCCACACCACGATCGTCCTGGACGGAAGGCTGTGCCGCTGCGGCAAGCACGGCTGCGTGGAGGCGTACGTCGGCGCGTCCGGAATCATGCTGACCCTGCGGGAGTTGAGCGCCGACAGCGTGCTGCTCCACCCGGAGGACCAGACGGCCACGATCGCCGCGCTGGCCCGGGGACTGCGGGCACACGACCCGGTCGCCCTCAAGGTGCTCCGCGACACGGTCCGCTATCTCGGCGCCGGCATCGCCGACCTGGTCAACCTGTTCAACCCCGAAGTGGTCGTGCTCAGCAGCTGGGTCGCGGCCGCCCTCGGCGAACCCCTGGTCGCCGAAGTGCGCGAGGCCGTCGCCCGGCACGCGCTGCCGCGCCCGATGGCCGCCACCGAGATCGTCCTCTCCCCGATCCCCACCGACCCGGTGTGCCTGGGCGCGGCGACGTTCGCGCTCGAAGGGGCGCTCCAGTCAGTCGGCCAGAGGACTGCCGTAAAACGCACCACCCCCGCAAGGAGTCGTACCGCACCACCTTCATGACGACGGAAGGGATGCACGTGCCTCACCACCGTTCCTAAAGAGTGAGCATGAGTTGTTCATGCTCAGCCGCGTGCCCCGAACGGTCTTGGGCACACTGGTCCCCCGCGTTCGCTCCGCGTCCGGCGCCGACGGATCGTGTCCGTGGTCCGGGGATGCGGGGGCGGGTTCCCTCACGCCCAAGGACTTCCGGTCGGGCCTGGACGGTCCGATGCCCCTGCACATCACTCCGGTGTGCAGGGGGCGGTGCCGTCCGTCGCCGGATCGGGTGCCCCTGGGCGCGCCTGCCGATCGCCACGGCTGCCGCGTCGTGGCGAGTGGTTTTCCTGTTTGTGGAGTTGAGCGGTTTCTGCCAGTGCTGGGCGCCCCAGCGGCTGGTGTAGGCCGGGTCCACGGCGACGATCGCGATACCAGTCTGGTCAGCCATCGAGGTCAGCCGCGCGCGGAGCTTGCCGGTGGGCATGCCCGAGATCAGCTGCCGGAAGCGCTTTTTGCGGCCGTGCTTCTCCCGGGTCTTCTCCGCACCGAAGTCCAGGTCCTCGACGGCAATCGCCTTCACGCCGCAGGTCCTGGCCCAATGCAGCAGCCGGGACAGGGCGTGCCTCACCTGGGCGTCCCGGTGTTCGGCGGTGCCGGACAGGTCGTAGAAGAAGCGGCGCGGCTGACCGGTCGGGTTGCCGTGCACATCCAGACGCCAGGCGGCGAGGTGATCAGCGTTGGTGTCCACGCCGATCACACCCCCGGCCAGGGCCACATCCAGCAGGATCGTCGGCGTCGTCGGGTACTGCCAGGACGCGGTGAGATACCAGCGGCCACGCGCCACATCCAGGCGGATGCCGTACGCGACGGCCCGGTTGGCTTCCACCCGGTCGGCCCACTCCGGCCCCCGGTGCGGGAACGCGACGCGGCAGGCGAGCACATACCGGCCGTGCTTCGCGTTCGCCAAGTCGGCCAGCGGGGCGGGCAGCTTGATGCTCACCTCGCCCTCCGGGCTGACCCGGATCGTCTCGTTGCCGTACCGCTTCCCGGACTCGCCGTCCGCCCGGAGGAAGCGGCGTTCAGCCTCCCAACGTTGTCGCCACTCGGCCTCGGTGAGCTGCGCGGCATCCAGGTGGTGGCGGGTGCGGGCCAGGCGCTTGCCACCTCGCGTCACGCGTACGACCCCGGCGTCACGGTCCGCTTGTTCGGCGGCCAGCCGGTCTTCGAGGACGCGCAGGCGGCGGGCCTTGGCGTGCCATTCCCGACGGGAAGAGTAGCCGCCCGGCGCCTTCTTCGAGCCCTTCTCGCCCACGGGCAGAGACAGCCGGTGCGCGATGGTCTGGATGCCCGCTTCCAGGCTCTGGATGTGGGCGGACTGGCTGCGGCGGGCGAGCGCCCACTGATCGTGTGTGGCCTTGGTGATGCTGCCCGCCCACCGCGACGACGACACCGCCGTCAGCTCCCTCTTACGTGCCGCCCAGGTGTCCGCGGAGTGTTCCAGGCCGTCCCTGCAACGGGTCCTGAGGTCCTTCGAGGCGAGCGCGCCGAGATGCGCACCCACCAGCTCCAGGACCTTCTCATCCTCCGGCGTCAGGTGCTTGAGCCGGGTACGGACCGCCACACCACTCGGGCCGACCGCGACGAACGGCCTGGCCAGTGACCTCAGCCCGCCCACCCCGTCACCCCCTGCCTGCACCCACCCCGAAGATCCCGTCACCGCACCTAACGAAGCCCACCCTCAAAGGTCACGCGTTCGAGGAAAGAAAATCCATTCCCTTCTCGCGAAGGGCCGACCCCACGGTCGACGCGTGCGGCAGGACCAAGACCACCGGCGCTCGCCCCTGCCCACCAAAACACGTTTGAACACACTTCAACGGCAGCAGCTTCAACCACCCTGCACCACCCGGTCGTTCGTCATTCCGAACCGGACACAACGCTTCGAACAGACTTCGTCCAACCCCTTGCCGAAGCCTTAGCCGAAGGTTAACGTCCCGCACCGCAACACCATTTCGAGCCATCGGCCGTCGTGCCGTGGAGCCGCAAGTCGCAAGCCGCACTCGACAGACAAGGACGTCAACATGTCGGCAATGAGCAGCAGCAACTGGGACCGTCGATCCGTACTGCGAGCCGCCGCGGGCCTCGCCGCGCTGGGGCCGCTGGCCGCGTGCGGGGGTAACACGGGGCGTAGCGGCGGGGGTTCGGGCACCGCCCTGATGCAGTACTTCCACGCGTACGGCGAGGCCGGCACCGAGCAGGCCATCAAGAAGTACGCCGCCGCGTACGACAAGGCCAACGTGACCACTCAGTGGATCACCGGCTCCAACTTCGAGAGCAAGCTGTTCTCGGCGCTGCTCACCGACAACGCTCCGGACGTCTTCGAGTTCCACCCGCAGATCCAGCTCGTGGAGAGCGGCCAGGTGGCCGACCTGAGCGACCTCATCAACCCGGTCAAGGACGACTTCAACCAGGCCGACATCGCCTCGCACACCATCGACGGGAAGATATGGGGCGTCCGCATGATCGACGACCCGCAGTTCTTCTACTACCGCAAGTCGATGCTGGAGGACGCGGGCGTCGAGCCGCCCACCACGCTGGACGAGCTGGTCGAGGCCGCCGCGAAGCTCACCACGGACAAGGTCAAGGGCGTCTTCCTCGGCAACACCGTCACCCCGGTCATGAGCCCGCTGATCTGGTCGACCGGCGCCGACACCCTGACCGACAAGAACGCGATCGCCTACCACACGGACGCGGTCGCCGAGGGCCTGAGCAAGCTCCGCACGATGTTCAAGGACGGCCACCTGCTCCTCGACGCCCCCGCCGACTGGTGGGACCCGTCCGCCTTCACCCAGGGCCTGGTCGCCATCCAATGGTGCGGCATGTGGGCGATGCCGGTGATCGAGAAGGCGCTCGGCGACGATGTCGGCATCATCCCCTTCCCGAGCTCCGGGGACGGCGGCAAGGCCGCGGTGACCAACGGCGGCTGGTCGATGTTCGTGAACGCCAAGTCGAAGCACCTCGACGAGGCGAAGGAGTACGTGAAGTGGCTCTGGATCGACCAGAAGGAGTACCAGGAGGACTGGGCGCTCAGCTACGGCTTCCACATCCCGCCGCGCACCTCGCTCGCCGAGTCCGCCACCAAGCTCAAGTCGGGTCTGGCCGCCGAGGGCGTCAAGCTCTTCAACGAGTTCGGTCACTTCGACAACCCGGCCTGGACGCAGGCCATGATCGTCGCCCTTGAGGGCGTCATCGCCGACTCCGTCCGCAAGGGCGGAGACCCGGAGGCCGCGCTCGACAAGGCCGACAAGACCGTCAACCGCGAGCTCAAGAAGCTGTTCGGATAGGCCGGCGGAAAGAACACGACATGTCGACCACCACCACGAGCGGTGTCGCCAAGACCCCCGCCGCCGCCGAGACCCCCAAGGTCAAGCGGCGGCGCGGGGTGCGTGGCCGCACCCTCAACTTCTGGCTCTTCACCGGCCCGTTCCTGATCGGGCTCGCCGTCTTCGTCTACATCCCGATCGGCTGGAGCGCTTACCTCTCGTTCTTCGAGGCCCGCTACACGGTCACCCCGGACAAGTTCATCGGCTTCGACAACTACTCGTACATGCTGACGAACGAGAAGTTCACCGACTCGCTCGTCACCTTCACCGTCTTCGCCGCGTTCATCGTGCCGGTCACCTGGGCGTTCTCGCTGGGCCTGGCGCTGCTGGTGAACCGGCTGCGGTTCATGCGGGCGTTCTTCCGGTCGGTGTTCTTCCTGCCGACCGCGGTCAGCTTCGTCGCCGCCTCGCTGATCTGGAAGATGTCCATCTTCAGCGGTGTCCGCTTCGGTCTGGCGAACACCGTGATCGGCTGGTTCGGCGTCGAGAACATCGCCTGGCTCGCCAACCCAGACCCGCCCTGGTACTGGCTGGTCATCGTCACCGTACGCCTGTGGCTGCAGGCCGGTTTCTACATGATCCTGTTCCTGGCGGCGCTGCAGAACATCCCGCCGGAGCTGTACGAGGCCGCCGCGATCGACGGCGCGAAGCCGGGCTGGCAGACCTTCCGGTTCATCACGCTCCCGCAGCTGCGTGCCACGTCGACCGCGGTGATCCTGCTGCTCCTCGTTGCCGCCTACCAGGCCTTCGACGAGTTCTTCAACCTGCTGGCCAAGACGACGTGGGGCCGTCCCCCGCTGGTCGAGCTGTACTACACGGCGCTCGGCGAGAGCCAGGACTACGGCGCGGGCAGCGCCGGAGCCATGATCCTGACCCTGCTGATCTGTGTCGTGACGCTCGTCCAGGGCAGGTTCATGGGCTTCGGAAGGGGGGAGGAGTCCAAGTGACCACCACCGCACCAGAAACGCACCGCACCCGCATCGTGAAGAAGCGGCGCGGCGGCGTCATGAGCAGCGCCGGCCTCTATATCGCCACCAGCGTCTGCGCCCTGCTGTTCCTGATCCCCTTCTATCTGATCGTCCGCAACGCCCTGTCCACGGACGCCGAGATCACCGGCGAGAACTGGAAGTGGTTCCCCACCGACATCCAGTGGGGCAACTTCACCGAGCTGTTCGACGACCCGACCGTGCCGTTCGCGCAGTCCCTGTGGAACTCGGCGGTCGTCGGCGTCCTGCACACCCTCGGCACCCTGCTGGTCTGCTCGCTGGCCGGGTACGGCCTGGCCCGCATCCCGTACCGGCACGCCAACAAGATCTTCTACTTCGTCCTGGTCACCCTGATGGTCCCGACCGCCGTGACGTTCGTACCGAGCTTCGTGCTCGTCTCGTCCCTCGGCTGGGTGTCCAGTCTTCAGGGACTCGTGGTTCCGGGGCTCTTCAGTGGTTTCACCTGCTTCCTGTTCCGGCAGTACTTCTTGGGGTTCCCGAAGGAGCTGGAGGAGGCGGCGCGTGTGGACGGGCTCAGCTACTGGGGCGCGTACTGGCGCATCGTCGTACCCAACTCGGCGAACTTCTTCGCCGCGATCGCCACGATCACCTTCATCAGCGGCTGGAACGCCTTCCTGTGGCCCCTGGTCATCGGCCAGGACCAGGAGGCGTGGACAGTCCAGGTCGCGCTCTCCTCGTACATGACCAACCAGACCGTGAACTTCCATCTGATCTTCATGGCCACCGCCATTTCCATCCTGCCCCTGGTGTTCGTGTTCCTGTTCCTCCAGCGCTGGCTGGTGCAGGGCGTCGCGCAGACCGGCATCAAGGGCTGAAGCCTTCTTCCCACGACCTGGAGACCGATGTCTTTCCGCACCACCTCCCCCACCGACTACGTCGAGGACGTCTCCCCCGGGAGCGGGGCCCTGCCACCCCGCTCCTGGTACGCGTCCTCGGACGCCAAGTCCACGTCTCTCAACGGCAGTTGGCGCTTCCGGCTGTCGGCGACAGCCGATGCCGAGGACGACTCCTTCGCCGAGGAGGGCTATGACGCCGGGGACTGGGCCGAGGTCGCGGTCCCCGGGCACTGGGTCCTCCAAGGACACGGTTCACCCATCTACACCAACCACCTCTACCCCTTCCCAGTGGACCCGCCGCGTGTCCCGACGGAGAACCCGACCGGCGACCACCTGCGCGTCTTCGACCTGCCGTCCGACTGGCCGTCGGACGGCGGGGTGGTCCTACGTTTCGACGGCGTCGAGTCCTGCGCCCGCGTCTGGCTGAACGGCACGGACATCGGCGAGTTCAAGGGCTCGCGCCTGCCGCACGAGTTCGCGGTCGGCCATCTCCTCAAGCCGAGCGGCAACGTCCTGGCCGTCCGTGTCCACCAGTGGTCGGCGGGCTCGTATCTGGAGGACCAGGACCAGTGGTGGCTGCCCGGCATCTTCCGTGACGTGACACTGCTGCACCGCCCGGCGGGCAGCGCCCTCGACTTCTTCGTGCATGCCTCCTACGACCATGTCGAGGGCGTCGGCACCCTGCGCGTCGACTCCGATGTCGACGGGCGGGTGTCCGTGCCCGCGCTGGACATCGATGTCGCCACCGGGGACACGGTGACGGTCCCAGTGCGGCCGTGGACCGCCGAGACCCCGCATCTGTACGACGGTGTGCTGGTCACCGAGGGCGAGCGCGTCCCCCTGCGCATCGGCTTCCGTACGGTCGTCCTCGAAGACGGTCTCATCAAGGTCAACGGGAAGCCGATCCTCTTCAAGGGCGTCAACCGGCACGAGTGGCACCCGGAGAAGGGCCGCGCCCTCGACCTGGAGACCATGCGGCAGGACGTGCTGCTGATGAAGCGGCACAACCTCAACGCCGTCCGCACCTCCCACTACCCGCCGCACCCGGCCTTCCTGGACCTGTGCGACGAGTACGGCCTGTGGGTGATCGACGAGTGCGACCTGGAGACGCACGGTTTCACCGAGCAGGCCTGGCGCGACAACCCCGTCGACGACGACCGCTGGACCCCGGCCCTCCTGGACCGCGCTGCCCGTATGGTCGAGCGCGACAAGAACCACCCGTCGGTCGTCATCTGGTCGCTGGGCAACGAGGCCGGCACCGGACGCGGTCTGACCGCCATGGCCGAGTGGATCCACGGCCGGGACGGATCCCGGCTCGTGCACTACGAGGGCGACATCGACTGCCGCGACACGGACATGTACTCGCGGATGTACGCCTTCCACGGCGAGGTCGAGCAGATCGGCCAGGGCCTGGACGGCGGCACCCACAAACGACGCCAACTCCCCTTCATCCTCTGCGAGTACGGGCACGCCATGGGCAACGGCCCCGGCGGGCTCGCCGACTACCAGCGGATCTTCGAGTCGTACGAGCGGCTCCAGGGCGGCTTCATCTGGGAGTGGATCGACCACGGCATCAAGGACGAGCGGTTCGGCTTCGCGTACGGCGGCGACTTCGGCGAGGAACTGCACGACGGGAACTTCGTCTGCGACGGCCTGATCTTCCCGGACCGGACACCCTCCCCCGGGCTCGTCGAGTACAAGAAGGTCATCGAGCCGGTCCGGATCGAGGGCGACGGTTCGGAGGGGACCGTACGGGTGACCAACGCGTACGACTTCGCCGACCTGTCCGCGCTCGCCTTCGAATGGTCGTACCAGGTGGACGGCGAGACGGTCGAGGCCGGCGCGCTGTCCGTGCCCGCCCTCGCCCCCGGCGAATCGGCCGAGGTCAAGCTGCCGCAGCCGCCCGCGGACGGCCGGGGCGGTGAGACGCAGTGGACGGTGCGTGCGCAGCTGGCCGAGGAGACCGCGTGGGGGGCGAAGGACCACGAGGTGGCCTGGGCCCAACTCCCGGTCAGCGAACGGGTGGTGTCCTCGGTCGCGGCGAGCGACGCCCCGTCCGCGAGCGAGAAGCTCATCCATCTCGGGCCTGCCTCCTTCGACGCCCGCACGGGCGCACTGAAGACCATCGGCGGCCTGGACGTGACCGGCCTCCGCCTGGACGTGTGGCGGGCGGTCACCGACAACGACGACGGCGCGGAGTGGCAGACGGACACCCGCTACGGCCAGCTGTGGCGCAAGCTCGGCCTGCACCGCATGCAACACCGCCTGGATGCCGTCGAGTTGGGTGACGATTCGCTGACGGTACGGACCCGGGTGGCGCCCGCCGCCTGGGAGGTGGGCCTCACCACGGTGTACCGGTGGACCTCCGACGGCACACGGTTGAAGCTGACCGTGTCGGTGGGGCCTGAGGGCGACTGGACCTTGCCGCTGCCGAGGCTCGGCGTGCGGCTCGGGCTGGCTCGGGCGGACGCGGTGAAGTGGTTCGGCGGCGGACCCGGCGAGGGATACCCGGACACCAAGTCGGCTTCCAAGCTGGGCCTTTGGCACTCCACCGTGGACGAGCTGCAGACGCCGTACGTCCGCCCGCAGGAGAACGGCGCCCGCCCCGACGTCCGCTGGGCGGAGCTCGGCGGACTGCGGATCGAGGGCGACCCGGAGTTCTCGTTCAGCGCGCGCCGCTGGACGAACGAGCAGCTGGACGCGGCCGAGCACCGCACCGACCTCACGCCCGGTGACACGGTCTGGGTCAACCTCGACCACGGCCAGCACGGCATCGGCTCGCAGTCCTGCGGCCCGGGCCCGCTGCCGCAGTACTTCCTGCGGGCCGAGGCGACGGAGTTCTCGTTCGTGTTCTCGGTGATCGATTAGTCCAATTCGCTGGTCAATTAATCCATGGACCGATTGATCGACATTCTGCGAGAGTGGTGAGGTGCCCGCGGCCGGTCGGCCTTCCAGTCGACCGGCCGCAACTCGTTTTGAGAGCATTTGAGAGCAAGGGAGTTCACACCTTGAGCGGAAGCATCGAGGTCCGCGGGCTCTCCCGCACCTTCCACACGACCGTCCGCCGACCGGGCTTCACCGGGGCTGTCCGCTCCCTGGTCAATCCCGAGCGGGTCGCCAAGCACGCCGTCTCCGACATCACCTTCGACGTGGCCGCGGGTGAACTCCTCGCTCTGCTCGGCCCGAACGGCGCCGGCAAGTCCACCACCATCAAGGTCCTCACCGGCATCCTCACGCCCACCTCGGGCGAGGCCCGGGTCGCGGGCGTGGTTCCGTACGAGGAGCGCGAACGCAACGCCCGTAACATCGGGGCGGTGTTCGGGCAGCGCACCCAGCTGTGGTGGGACCTGCCGGTGCGCGAGTCGTTCGCGATCCTGCGGGACATCTACGAGGTACCCAAGGCCGAACACGCGGCCCGCCTCAAGGAGTTCGACGACCTCCTCGACCTGTCGTCCTTCTGGGACACCCGGGTCCGCCATCTCTCTCTCGGCCAGCGGGTGCGCTCCGACCTCGCGGCGGCCCTGCTGCACGATCCGCAGGTGGTGTTCCTCGACGAGCCGACCATCGGTATGGACGTGGTGGTCAAGGAGCAGGTGCGGGAGTTCCTCCGGTACCAGGTCGAGGAGCGCGGCCGTACGGTCCTGCTCACCACGCACGACATGACCGAGGTCGAGCGGCTCGCCGAGCGCGTGGTCCTCATCAACCACGGCCGACTCGTCCTCGACGGCTCCCTCGACGAGATCCGCCGCAAGTTCGGCTCGACCTGGCAGGTCCGTGCGACCCTCGCCGACGCGCACACGGACGTCGTGGCGCTGCCGGGCATCGCGGTGCTGCTGCACGACGGACCGCAGGTCGTCTTCGGCCCCGACGGAGCCGACGCGCCCAGCGTGCACCAGGCGTTGAAGGCAGTCATCGAGCGCTACGAGGTGACGGGCATCGCCATCGACGAGGCCGACCTAGAGGACGTGATGCGGGCCGCGTACGTCCACGCCGCGGAGCCCGCGGCGGAAGGGGCGGCCTGACATGGCCGTCCTGAACGCCTGGCGCACGGCCCGCGTCACCCCGCTCGGTGAGCTGCACGCCCCGCCCCGGATGACGGCCGTCTTCGTCCGACTGGCCGTGCAGGTCGTGCTGGTGGCCTCGCTGTGGCACGGCCTGTACTCGCACACCGGCACCACCGCCGGAATCGACGAGAACCAGGCCGTCTCGTACGCCGTGCTGGCCGTACTGGCGTCCCGGCTACGGGAGTTGGACCAGTACACGGGCCGGGACACCGTGATCCAGCACATGCACTTCGGCACGATCGTGTACTGGTACCTGCGTCCGCTGCCGCCCCAGCGGTACTACGCCCTGCGCGCCCTCGGCGAGCAACTGTACGGCTTCGCCTGGGCGCTGGGCGGATTCGTGGTCTGTCTCGCGGCCGGAGTGGTGGAGCCGCCCAAGTCGGCTGCCGTGGCAGGGGTGTTCGTGGTCAGTCTGGTGCTCGGCCAGTGGGTTCTGTACTACGTGATGCTCATGCTGGACCAGCTGTGCTTCTTCATCCTCCGCAACAACTCCGCGATGCTGATCCTGATCTTCGCGCAGAACCTGCTGTCCGGGGTGTACGCGCCTCTGTGGTTCTTCCCGGACTGGTTCATCACGCTCAGCGGCTTCCTGCCGTTCCAGGCAACCCTGAGCGTGCCGCTGTCGATCTACGTCGGACGGATCCAACTGTCCGACGCAGGAGCCCAGTTGGCTGTCCAGGCCGCCTGGGTCGTCGCGCTGGGGCTGTTCACCCGATGGGTGTGGCGGCGGGCCGCGCGGCGCGTGATCTCGCAGGGAGGCTGAGATGTCGCTGAAGGCCGTGCGCATCATGTGGCGCATCACGCTGCTCAACATCCGCGCCGCGATGGAGTACCGCACCGAGTTTCTGCTGAACATCGCGATCGGTGCGATCTGGCAGGTGTCGGTGATCGTGTTCGCGACCGTGCTGCTGGCCCGGTTCGCCGGGATGGGCGGCTGGGACAGCTCCGACGTACTGCTGATCCCGGCGATACGGATGCTCGCCCACGGATTGTTCGTCCTGGTCCTTGGTCGACTGCACTTCATCGGCCGGCAGATCCAGGAAGGCCGCATCGACATCTACCTGATGCGCCCCATGCCGGTGCAACGCCAGGTCCAGCTCGCCTACTTCCCCACCAACGCGATCGGCGACCTGACCGTCGCCACGGGCCTGATGGTCGGCGCGCTCAGCCGCAGCGAGCTGGACTGGACGTCGGGACGGATCTCGTACCTGATCGCAGCGGTCGTGGGCGGCATGCTCCTGGAGGCGGCCCTGTTCGCGGTGGTCGCCAGCGCCGCCCTGCGCTTCCCGGCCGCCGACTACTGGGGCCGTTGGCTGGAGGAACTGCTCGGCACGTTCGGCAGTTACCCGCTCAACGTGCTCCCCAAGGCGGTGGGCGGCTTCCTGACCTACGGCCTTCCGCTCGCGTTCGTCGCATACTTCCCGGCAGCCGTACTGACTGGCCACGGACACGAGACCGGCGTCCCGTACTGGCTGGCGGCCGCCTCACCGCTGCTGGGGCTGGCCGCGTATGTGGGATCGCAGCTGCTGTGGCGGTGGAGCTTGCGGCACTACACGGGGGTGAATGGCTGACGGAGGCCCGGTCCTCAGGTCGCCTCGGGTGACCGTACAGGTATCCGCTCGGGATGCCGTCCCCGTGCCGGTGTGAGCAGGGCCAGTCCGGCGATGGCGACGCAGCACGCGCCCGCGGCCAAGCCGACGGGGCGGGTCCCCCAATGCTGGGCCGCCCAGGTGACGACGGCCGCGCCGATGGGGGCGGCGGCGTAGTGCAGGGTCCAGAAGGCGGAGGTGACCCGGCCCAGCAGGTGCTGCGGGGTCACCTGCTGGCGTAGGGACATGGAGCAGGTGCCGGCGATGCCGACGCAGCCCAGGAAGGCGACGGTCAGCGCCGCGACGGCCGGTACGTCGACGGCCCAGCCGATCCCGGCGAGCGCGACGCCGCAGACAGCCACGGCACCGGTCCAGGTGGGCCCGAAGCCGAGCTTGCGGCGGATGCGGGCCACGAGCAGGGCCCCGGTGATCGAGCCGAGGGCGCCGATGGAGAAGACGGTGCCGACGGTGCCGTCGCTGTGGCCGAGGTCGTGCTTGAGGTGGTAGATGAGCAGGTCGTTCACGCCGAGCTCCAGGAAGCTGAAGCCGGACAGGAGCAGGGTCATGGCGCGCAGCACCGGGTGACGCCAGAGGAAGGACGCTCCGGTCGCCAGGTCCTTCCACACGCCCTGCCCGACGGCCGTAGCGGATTTCTCTTCCGACCCGGACGGGGCGCCGACCGCGAATCGTACGAAGCTCAGGCAGAGCGCCGACACTCCGAAGCTGGCCGCGTCCACTCCGATGGCCGCCGTCGGGCCGAACCAGCCGGCCACGACGCCCGCGCACAGCGGACCGACCACTCCGGCCGCCGCCGCGGTGGCGTTCAGCCGTCCGTTGGCCTCGGTGATGCGGCTCCCCTTGACCAGCGCGCGCACGACGGTGACGTAGCCGACGTTGAACATCATGCCGACGCCCGAGCACAGCGGGAGGACGAGGTAGAGCAGCCAGATCCGGGGCCCGGCGACGGCCCAGACCACGGGGATCAGCGCGTACAGCGCCATCCGGACGAGGTCGCAGCCGATGAGCAGCTTGCGCCGGTCCACCCGGTCGACGACGACCCCCGCGAACACCCCGGCCGCTACGGAGGCCACCCCGCCGACAGCCGTCAGCAGCCCCATCTGCGCGACCGACCCGGTCGCCCGCAGCATCAGCAGCGGCAGGGCGATCAGCGCGAAGGAGTCCCCGAGGACGGAGAAAGTGTGCGCTCCCCAGAAGATCCCGAAGTTGCGGTCGCGCCACAACGGCCGTTTGTCCAGAGCAAGTTGGTCGTCATCGGTGCGTTCGCCGTCGAGTGTCATCATCGGCACCCTAGGTGGGCGATGGCATCCGACGGCAACCTTTTTTACGGCGGCGGCGACCGCAGGGTGAGGTATCCGCACCCGCAGCTCTCCCCCACCCGCGAGGAGTCCCCGTGTCCCGCACACCGCGAAGCCACCGTCGTCGTACGCTCCGCTCCCTCCCCTTCGTCGCCGCCGGGGCGCTGCTCGTCGCCGGTGCCGTCACGCTTCCGCAGTTCACGTCCGGTGCCGAGGCGGCCACCACCCTGCGTGGGTACGCCGACGGGCGGGGCGTGAAGATCGGGGCGGCCGTCGGGGACAGCCCACTGCAGAGCGACTCGGCGTACACGACCGTCCTCGACCGGGAGTTCAACTCCGTGACCGCCGAGAACGCGATGAAGTGGGACGCCCTGGAGGCGACCCGGGGCAGCTACAACTGGGCCGCGGCCGACCGGCTCGTCGCGCACGCGGCCGCGCACAGCCAGGGGGTGCGCGGGCACACGCTCGCCTGGTACGCGCAGTTGCCCTCCTGGCTGAAGAACGGGAGCTTCACCGCGACCCAGCTGAACACGATCCTCAAGAACCACATCGACACGGTCATGGGCCGCTACAAGGGCAAGATCTACGCCTGGGATGTCGTCAACGAGACGTTCAACGACGACGGTTCGATGCGCAGCTCGCTGTGGCAGAACACCCTCGGCACCGGCTACATCGCGAGCGCCCTGCGCTGGGCGCACGCCGCCGACCCCGCCGCCAAGCTGTACATCAACGACTACAACATCGAGGCGGACAACGCGAAGAGCGACGCCCTGTACGCCCTCGCCAAGCAACTCCTCGCCGACGGCGTCCCTTTGAACGGCATCGGCTTCCAGTCGCACTTCGTGGTGGGGCAGGTGCCGTCGACGATGAAGGCCAACCTGAAGCGGTTCTCGGACCTCGGCCTGGAGGTCTCCGTCACCGAGCTCGACATCCGTATCCCGCTGCCCGCCTCCACCGCGGAACTCGCCCAGCAGTCCACCGACTACAAGACGGCGAGCGAGAACTGCCTGGGCGTGGCGCGGTGCGCGGGCGTCACGCTGTGGGGCGTGACGGACAAGTACTCGTGGATCCCGGGCACCTTCAGCGGCTACGGGGCGGCCCTGCCGTACAACGAGAGTTACGCCGCCAAGCCCGCCTACACCGGCCTGTCGAACGGACTCAACCCGGCTGCCTGAGTGCGTAGTTCGCGTGCCGTCAGGCCGTAGCGCTCCTTAAGGCCCCTGGCCAGATGGCGTGGGTCGTGGATGCCCCAGCGGGCGGCCAGGGCGGCCGTCGTACGGCCGGCGAGGGCGGGGTCAAGGAGGTCGCGGCGGATGCGTTCGAGGCGTTCGTGGCGCAGCCAGGCCGCGAAGGGCGGGGCGCCTGAACGTTGGAAGAGGCGGTGCAGCTGCCGGGCGGAGATGCCGTGCGCGGCGGCGACGGACTCGACGCACAGGGCGGGGTCGGCGATGTTGGCGAGGGCGTGGACGCGGACGCGGTCGACGAGGTCCGTGGCGGTGTCCGTCCGGGCGGGCGCGAGTTCCGTGAAGGCGGCGATGAGGAGGGAGAGCAGGGCGTCACCCACATGGCTCGCGGCCGGTCCGGCCAGTTCGTCGAGGTGGCTGCCGAGACCGAGCAGGAAGGCGGACAGCACCGCCTGTGCCCCGGTCTCGCTGGGTAATCGGTGTGCCGCGAGCCGGGCCACCGTGTCGGCGTGGCGGCCGAGTTCGCCGCGCGGGATCCCCACGGCCATGACGTCGCAGTCGTCGGGGACCGACAGCCGGTACGGCCGGGTCATGTCGAAGACGACGAGGTCACCGGTGTGCGCCCGCACCTGCCGACTGCCCTGTTCGGCCAGTCCCGGCTGCCGCGACCGGTGCAGGGTGATCTTCAGCAACTCCGGGTCCGTGGAGGTGATGGCGCGGGCCGAGCGGGTGACGAGATGCGCCGAGCCCCGGACCCGGGCCACCGCCATCCGTCCCATCGCGGCGGCGTCGATGTCCGCGCGGAACGGGAACGCCTCCACCGCGCCGGGCGCCGTCACGGCGAGCGGGGCGAGGACGGTGGACGCGGCCGTCTGCAACTCCCCTACTCCGGCCCGGTGTACGTGCAGAGCACCCGTGTTCATACAGCTGTCCCCCACCTGCTGGACTGCGGCGCCTGAACCCCTACGACGTAGCGACCGGGCCGACCGGTTCCGGGCGCGAACCGGAGACAGTCCGGGCGGGGATCGGAGACTCGGCGTTACGACTCCGCCTTACCGTATTCCCGGGGGAGCAATGGCGGCTGGAGCCGGCAGCGCAGTGCGGCTCCAGCCCGCCTCCGCCGACTCCCTACGGTCATCCGGACTCGGTGCGTTCGACGGCACGCGTGTCGCGGTCGGCGTCGGCCGGGACGTCCCGTTCCAGGGAACGGATGCCCGGTATGGGCGAGGTGAGCAGCCACAGCAGTGACAGCGAACCGCCGACGGCGGCCGTGATGAGGACCGCCCTGAGTCCGATGGCCGTGGCGAGCACTCCGCCTACGACGGCGCCGAGGGGGCGTATCCCGTAGTTGACGGTGCTGAACGCCCCGGCCACGCGGCTGCGCAGACCGTCCGGGATCACCGCGGCCTGCAGGGAGTTGAGGTTGATGTCCAGCAGCATGACACCGACGCTGGACAGGAACTCCGCCGCCGACAGGACGCCGATCCGGGCCCAAGTGGGGCCGCCCGCCGCCGCGATGAGGGCGATGGGCGCCGGGAAGAGCACCGAGCCGACGGCGATGCTGCGTCCGACGCCGATCCGCCGTGCGACCGCCGGTGCCGCCACCGCGCCGACGAGACCGCCACTCGCGCCGACGGCGAACGCCAACCCCATGACTCCCGGGGAGAGTTGGAGCACCCGGTCGGCGAACAGCACCAGCAGACCGGTGCCGGACACGAACGTGAAGAAGTTGACGGTCGTCGCGCAGCCCAGGCTCGCCCGCAGTATCGGGTGCCGGACGACGAAGCCGAGGCCGGCCCCGGCCCGCCGTAGCAGTGACGGTCCCTCGGTCTCAGTGGGCGTCCGCTCGTCGACCCGGATCGGACCGAGCAGCAGCGCCGACGCCAAGAACGACAGGGCGTCGGCGACCACGGCCACGGGCGCGGTCAGCAGCTGGACCAGCCCACCGCCGACGGCCGGACCGACGACGAAGGAGGCGGACCTGCTGCCGCTGAGCTTGCTGTTCGCGTCGACGTACGAGGCGGCGGGGACGAGGTGGGCGAAGACGGGCGGATAGGCGGTGTTGAACACGACGGACGCCGCACCGGTCAGGAACGACACCGCGTACAGCTGACCGAGCGTCAGGGCGTCGAGCAGGTAGGCGAGGGGCAGGGTCAGCAGTACGACGGCACGGATCAGGTCGGTGAGCACCATGAGCCTGCGTTTGCTGGGGCGGTGCTCGACCCAGGCCCCGAGGATCAGGGCGAGGAGGTTCGGGGTCCAGACGAGCGCGGTCAGCCAGGCCACCTGGTTCGCGGAGGCGTGCAGCAGGCCTACGGCGATGAGCGGCAGGGCGAGTTCGGAGACGCGGTCGCCGAACTGCGAGACGGTCTGCCCGGCCCAGAAGCGCAGGAACCGGCGGTCCCGCCACAGCGAACCGGGGGCGAGCGCGTATCCCTTCACTCCGGCGCGCCAGTGTCCTCGGCGCCGCTCTCGGGCAGGGCGTAGCCCAGCAGTCGTACGCCCCGGCTGTCGGGGGGCGGCTGCTCCCGGTTCACGTAGGGCGCGACGAGTTCCTCCAACGCGTCCTTGAGGGCGGCCAGTTCGGCGGCGGTGACCACGATCCGGGTGTTGTTCGCGCCGGCAAGCCTGCTCCATTCCGGGTCGAGTTCCGGCTGTGTCTCGGTCAGCCACCGCATCGGCAGTTCGGCGGACCTGGCGAACATCTCGCCCGCCAGCATCCGTGCGGCCGACCGCCCTTCCTCGTCCGCCGGCGTCTCGAACCGGAAGCCGCGCGCCACCGCCTCCCACCGCCGCTCCCGCCGGTCCCCTCCGCCCTCGGCGTCACGGACCAGCCCGAAGCCGGCGAGATGGCGCAGATGCCAGCTGGTCACGGACGGGGTGGCGCCGACATGCGGGGAGAGCTGGGTGGCGGTGGCGGGCCCGTACCGCTGAAGCCGTTCGAGGACGGCGAGCCGCACGGGATGCGCCAGCGCCCGCATGGCTTTGGGGTCGGTGATCTCTAGGTCGCCCAGGCGATTGCCGGAATCCATGACATGAGAGTGTCGTCTCAGACCTGGTGATCACAAGGTCTGAGACGACACTCTCACATAGTTGTTCGTGTCAGTGGTCCGCGCAGCACGGTGTCGGATCCGGCACCTCGAACGGGACCAGCGTGCCGCCCACGGCGGGCATCGCGGCGAGGACGAGTTCGCCGTTCTGCCACTGCGGCCGTACGTGATCCCGTGTCACCAGCCGGGCATCGGGGGCGAGTTGACCCGCCGGCGCGCCCAGAACCGTCACGCGGTCGATCGCGGAACGGGACACCAGCTCCGCGATCGTCAATGTGCCGGTGAGCTCCGAGACACCCGGGTAGAGGACAGCTCGGCCCACGGCGTCGGGGGCGCCGTCCATAACCTCGTACCCGTGCCCGGTGAGCCGCTCCCGGGCGGTGCGTGGGAGCGGCTCCGAGGGCAAGGCCAGGGACAGCGCGACATGCGGACGGTCACCGCGGACCAGGTGCGTGCAGCCGAACGTGCCCTCGGGGAGGGCGAGTTCGGCCGCCAGCGTCTGGAGCAGGTGATCGGCGTCGCGCAGGTTCGGGGTCCCGGCATCCACTGTGACGACGTACGGCATCACGCGGGCAGGACCCACACCGGGTTGGAGTAGAACCACAGGTCGCGCCACGGGTCGGCGTCGCCGACGACGTCGATGGCCGGACCCACCGGGTCCACGGCCGCGCCCATCGCGCCGACCGCGCTGCGGTTGCCGTCGGTGCCGCGCAGCCGGACGTAGAGCGGGCGGTCGACTCGGCCGAGGTCGTAGGTGAGCCGGACCGTGCCGGTGGACTGGTTGACCTCGTAGGACTTGACGACCTTCGCGGTCGGCGCGGTGAACGTGTCCTGGTCGGCCACGGGGCCGGTCACATCGCCCTGGATGACGTCCACACGGGCCAACTTCGGGAGGAAACCAGCCCAGTTGGGGCCGCCGGCGAGGGCGACATCCACGGTCAGGGTGACGTTCGTGCCCTTCCTCACGTGCAGGGCGCCGCCGAGCGTGGCCCAGCGGCTGCCGCCCGAGAGGCGGACGTCGAGGCCGCTGATGAGCTGGCCGTGGTCGACCCAGACGCGGCCGGCCCGGATGCCGTCCATGACGGCGGTGTAGGAGAAGCCGTCGGCGCCGACGTGGGTACGGCTGTACTGGCCGGGCCAGTAGTCGCCCTGGGTGGTGTCGATCTTGCCGGCGTAGACCGGGTCGTCGTAGCGGCCGTTGGCGTTGAAGTCGCCGCCGCCGCGCGCGGCGGTGTCCGCGTAGACCTGGTGGGAGTCGGAGTTGGCGCTGATCCACCAGGCCTTGCCCTCGGCGAGCAGGCTGTCCCACAGGCCGCCGACGGTGGCGGTCATCCAGTCGAAGCCGCCCCAGGTGCGGTAGCTCTCCAGCGGGTAGCCGGCGAAGGAGTTGGCGCTGGGGTTGTTGTCGTAGATGCCGCGAGCGCGGGCGGCGCCGAGGGGTGCGGGGAGACCGGCGGCCTGGTGGCCGGGCGCGCCCTCGAAGCCGACGGCGATCTGGTGGCTCGCGTCGGTCGCGTCGCGCCAGGCGCGGATCTCGTGCGGGGAGTCGACACCGCGCCGCGCCGGGTGGTTGGCGAGCATCAGCGCGTCCTTGACCTTGCGGCGCTGGACCTGCTCGCCGAGGAAGGCGAGGCCCGCGACGGCAAGGGCTTCGTTGGCGGGCGTGGAGTCGGAGGCGTTGTTGACGCTGCCGTCGTAGTCGGTCTCGAACTGCTTGAGGACGGAGACCTCGTTCCTGCCGGGGTGCACGAAGACGGTGCCGTGCTCGGCGCCCGGGATGTTCCACTCCAGGCCCTGGAAGACGAGGGTGTCCTCGTACGCGTCGCGGGCCGCCCTGATGTCCGGGTTGACCTTGTCCACGCCGATCTTGGCGTGCGCGGTGCTGCCGTGGTCGGTGATGACCAGCCAGTCCATGCCGTGCTTGGCGCCCTGGCGGACCTGGTCGACGACGCGGTACTTGCCGTCGCTGCTGTACTGGGTGTGGATGTGGTGGTCGCCGGCCAGCCACAGGAAGCCGTTCGTGCGGCGGCTGTCGGCGGAGGCGTACGCGGGGGTGGCGGCCGGGGTGAGGACGCTCGCGGCGGCGAGGCCGGCGCCGAGCAGCCCGGCCCGGCGCAGCAGCGAGCGGCGCGACTGCTGTTCGGGGCTGAGGGCCTCGTCGGGGACGGTCGTGTCGAAGGCGGCGGGCAGCGGCGCGGCGACCTCGTGGTCGTGGTGGTGGTGCCCCTCGTGGTGGTGCTCGCCGTGCTCGTGTCTGTGCGGGTGCCCGTGCCCCATGTCTGCCTCCCGAAATCGCGCGCGCCGCCGGTGCGGTCCTCGCGTGGCCGAGATTCGACGTGAGACCTGAACGGTAAACGAATGGCAAACGGGCACGGGGCGACCGTGGCACGGCGACTGGCCGCAACCTTCACACTTCCCCCAACAGCCCTTGCACGGCACGCCGGTTGAACCCAACACAATCACGGGTGTGCGCCCCGACACATTAGGCTGGAACCTAGGCACCCTAGGTTCCAGAGAGGTGGTCGTCCATGGCCCGAGCCGGGCTCACGACGGACCGGGTCGTTGCGGCAGCGGCCGAACTCGCGGACGAGGTCGGCTTCGAGAACGTCACCGCATCGGCGCTGGCGCGGCACTTCGGCGTCAAGGACGCGAGCCTGTACTCGCACGTCAAGAACATGCGGGACCTCCGGCCACGCGTCGCCCTGCTGACGGGCGCGGAGATGATCGACCAGATCGCCACCGCGGTCGCAGGCCGCGCCGGCCAGGACGCCCTCACCGCCTTCGCCAACGCCTACCGCACCTACGCCCTCCGCCACCCCGGCCGCTACGCCGCCACCCAGATCCGCATCGACCAGTCCCTCATCGCCGGCACCCCCGCCCTGCACCGCACCGCCGAAATCACCTACGGCATGCTCCGCGCCTACGGCCTGGAAGAACCCGACCTGACCGACGCCGTACGCCTGCTCCGCAGCACCTTCCACGGCTACTGCGTCTTGGAGGCCGCGGGCAGCTTCGGCGCCCCGCGTGACGTGGAGAAGTCCTGGGAGAAGGCCGTAGCGGCCCTGCACATGGCGCTGACGCACTGGCCCCGCACGGAGGCCATCCCATGCGCCTCGGCCGGATGACGGAACAACTCGCCTCGCCGAGCGCACACACAGCGACTTCGGTGAGTTCCCCGGCGGTCATCTCGGCGCCGTGCGGCATCCCTCCGAGTTCGCCACACTGCTCACGGAAACACTGCTTCCGGTCCCCACCCCAGGTGCATCGCTGACCACTTAGACTGGAAGCTTCGCGGAGGTCACGTGCCGCCCACGTGCCGCCCTGGGGGAGGGAGCGCGTCTTGTCTCAACAGCAGCTGGGGCGCGGGCCCTTGAGATCGACTCGATCGGGGGCCTCGGGGTCACCGGACCCCGCGCCCGACGGGCCCGGTGACGATGTGTCACGCCCGGCGGGGTTCGTGAGCTGGCTGGGCAGGCTCGGGTGTGCGGCCGCCGGGTACGCGGTGTTCCAGTTCCTCTTCGAGGTGCTGCCCGACTCGATCGACGGGAGTCTGGCCAAGTACCTGATCGCCGGGATCAGTGGAATCGGCACGGCCGCGGCCGCCTGGCTGGCGGCGGCGCTCCTGCGCGCCCGGGCCAACGGCGCGGCCGCCCCCGGGACGGCAACTCCCCTGACGGGTACGCCCCTTGCGCCCATGCCCGGCCCACTCCCCCAGGTGTTCACCTCCGCCTACGACACGCTCGTCGAGCATGCCTTCGTGGTCGACGACCCGAGGCGCGGCAAGCTCACCGGCTGGCCGCACAACCTCGATGAGAACGACCCGGCACGCCCCACCTCCGTCGGCACCTCGTACGGCCTGCACATCATGCTCGACCTGGGTGTGCCCGACGGGCGCCTGCGCACAGGCGACTTGGTGGACACGCTGTGGCGGATGAGGCTGCCGAGCGGTGGCTGGTCCGCGCGTTCGCAGGGCGACGAGGCCCGGCCGGAGGTCACCGCGCTGGTACTCGGCGCACTGGCCCGCGCGGGCGCCGACACGGACCGGATCGCGGAGGAGGTCGAGCGCTGCCAGATCGCGTTCACCCACCAACTCGACCGCGCCGGACGGGAGTCGACCCACGTCGTGACGACCGTGCTGCGCGGTCTTCTGCGCGCCGCGCCCCGCTCGGAAGCACTTCCCCGACTTCGTGAGGCCCTCGTCGACGGCGCGATCGGCGACCCGCGCCGCGAGCATCTGCGCTGCTGGAGCTACCGTCTCGGCCCACTCTTCGGCCCTCCGTCCTCGCTGCACACCGCGCTGGCGGTGGTCGCCCTCGACCGCACCGCCCGCGTCCTGGGCGAGACCTCCGCCGCACGGTCGGCCCGCGAGGAGGGCGTGCGCTGGCTGCTGGCCTGCCCGGACGCGCGTCACGACGTGTGCCTGGACCTGGAGAACCTGAGGGAGGAGGTACGCCGCCCCCGTACGGACGACCCCTCTCGCCTCGAAGTGCTGAACGTACGGCACTTCACCGCGTCCTGGGTGGCCCGCGCCCTCCTCTCCCCCGGCACCCGGGAGATCGCGCGCGACCACGGACTGGAAGCCGAATGGCGGGAGCGGCTGGACGGCGCGGTCGCCGCGGTGTGGGCGGGGCAGACGGACGGCATCTGGACCTGGGGCCGGGCCGCCGGCGTCGAGCAGCGGCGCCCGATGTGGATGACCTACCAAGGTCTTTCGGCGCTGCGGGCACATGCCGTATGGATGTATCAACCGGATACCGGATGACGGATGACTGATCTCGGAACACGGGTTGGACGACCCGGAGTTGGAGGATGAGTGTGCATGGGCGGTCAGCAGGTCCTGGCGGCGCGGCAGTTGCTGACCGAGGCGCTGGACGGTGAACTGCCCGAGCACAGGACGGTGGACGCGGCCCGTGCCGTCATCGCCGAACTCGGCTCTCCCGGACGCCTGTTGGAGCTGATCGCCGAGCTGGCCTCCGGCGAGGGGGACCCGGAGCACTGTGCCGCTCTGTCGTACCGGCACGTCCTCGGGTTCGACAAGCTGCTGCTCATCGACGGCGGACCGCGGCACATGCTGCGGGCCCACGTGTGGCATCCCGGCGCGGGGGCGATCGGCGAGGAGGACATCCACAATCACCGTTCCCCGCTGGCCTCTTACGTCGTACGGGGCCGGCTCGCCATGGAGTTGTTCGAGGCGCAGGACAATGACAATGGCGGGATCGAGACCGCGCGTTACGAGGAGTCCTTGTCGGAGCTCACCGCGAACTGGCTGCTGGAGCCGGCGGGGCCGGCCCGGCTGCGGCTGACGCATGTGGGCCAGTATGCGGCGGGCAGCGCATACGCCCTGCCGGCACATACCCTGCACCGCGCCTGGTGCGACACGAGCGAGCCGACGGTGACGCTGTTCCTGGAGACGGGCAGTGAACGGCGTCGCCACACCGACGTGTTCACGGCGGCGGGGCCGCATGCAGGAGCGGTGGCGAAGGTGCCGATGGACCTGACCGACTACCTGGCCGCGCTGAGCGGTCTCGCGGAACTGCTCAGGAGTTCGTGAGGGCCTGGCGTACGACGTCAAGGTTGTACTCGTCGATGTCGACCGTCGTCAGCTCCGTCGGCCGGAGCCAGACGTACTCCTGGTCGGGCTTCGGCAGAGTGATCCCCGACGACAGTGGCCTGACCAGGAAGTTGTCCTGCCAGTTCTTGATCTCGTTGCCCCGGTAGTCGCTCACGAAAGAGGAGTCGCCGACCTTGCGCACGACCTCGCCGAGCAGCCCCGTCTCTTCCTTCAGCTCACGCACGGCGCCGTCCTCGGGACTCTCGTCCGGTTCGAGCTTGCCGCACGGAACGCCCCACACCCGGGGCAGGAACCGCTCCGTCTCACTGCGGCGCACCAGGAGCACGCGCCCCTCGTCGTCCATCACGACGGCAGCAGCCAGTCGCTTGTCGCCGGGGATGTCCATGTCCATGGTTCCTCGGTCCCTCGCCGGAGATGAGCCCAAAGAGTTTGATACCCACGAAAGCATCCACCGTACCAGGATGGCCTTGTCCGGTCTGTGCCGTCCGTCTCACCCGAGCCGAGCGGCCAGCCAGGAACAGGCCGAGCAGGCGAAGAAGGCCCAGCAGGATGCCGTAGGCGCGGCGACCGCCGTGGCCGAGGCGCTTCAGCAGGCCGGCGACAGGGCCGAGGAGGACGGCACCGTGCCGGCCCCGGCCGCCGGGGCCGTACAACAGGCGATCGAAGCAGCTGAGGCCGCCGAGGCTACCGCGCGGCAGGCCGCCCAGGCCGCCGCGCAGTCCCTCGCGGCGGCCGCCCCCGGCATCCGTGCCGCCGCGCGGAACGCGGTGGCGAAGGCCGCCGAGGCCGCGCGGGAGGAGGCGGCACTGATGCGGGCATGGGGCGTTGGTCCCGGCGAACTGGAGCGGATGCCGTTCGACCAGCGCGCCCGGCTCGCCGAGCGGCTGCGCACCAGCCGTCTCGCACAGCGGGCCGAACTGATCGGCCGTTTCCGGCAGATGGCGAGCGGTGAGCGGGCCCGCAAGGTGGAGAACGCCGCCGGGGAGCTGGTCGGCGTCACGCTCGGCAATGACTTCTCCCGCGTGCTCCCCTCCGAGCTGGCCAACCTCGGACTGCGCGAGCTGCGTGCGGTGTTCGCCGCGCGCTACGCCGCCGGGAGCTGATGCTCTACGACAGCCAGGGTGAGCAGAGTACCGGCCAGGGCGCCGTCGTCGCGTGCGTGGACACCTCGCACTCCATGTACGAGGCGGGGCCCGGCGGAGTCACCCGGGAGGCGTGGGCCAAGGCGTGCGCCCTGGCGCTGCTGGACCAGGCCCGGCACGCGGGGCGTGACTTCGTCGGCATCCTGTTCTCCGCCGCCGACACGCTCCAGGTCTTCCGCTTCCCGGCCGGCCAGCCCGCCGGCATCGCCCAAGTGCTCGACTTCGCGGAGACGTTCCTCGGCGGCGGCACCAACTACCAGAGGCCGTTGACGGCAGCCGGCGAACTGCTGGAGGCGGAGTTCAACGACGCCGCCCGCATGCGCGGCGACATCGTGATGCTCACCGACGACGACTGCGGCGTCACCGAGGAATGGATGCGCGGCTGGAACGACGCCAAGCACCGGATGGGCTTCCGCGTCTTCGGCGTGGCCATCGGCGCCCCGCGGGCCGCCGAAGCCGACTCGGTCCTGGACGCCCTGTGCGACAACCTCCGCTCCCTCGAGGACCTCACCGACGTCCACGCCGCCGCCGACCTCTTCCGCGTGATCTGACCCCCTGGCTGCCGCCGCCCTATCCGCTGAGCGCCTGGACGTCGTCGTACGTCGGGACGTGGTACGACGACGTCTCCGTGCCGCTGATGCCGAGGCGCCTCACCCGCCGCAAGGCCCAGCTCTCCACCCGCCGCGACGTCACGCCGTACTACCTGCCACAGCCGCCTGACCTGCGCAGGTCGCCATTGGCCCTCTCTCGTACTGGGCCGATAACGGTGGGTGGCCGTTCGAGATGCGCGGATGAGGGGGTGCTGTTTCGCTGGTGGGGCCCGCTGACCCCAACCACGTCGAGGAGTGATCACGAGTGTTGCCGGCGAGTCCGGCGGTCGTGCCCAGCAGCTGCGCCGGAGGGCGCAGGAGATGGAACTGGCCGCGGAGCGTGTCACTGATCCCGGGGAGCGGCAGCGGCTGAAGGAGAAGGCCCGCCGACTTACGGAGCAGAGCGAGCAGGCAAGCGGCATGGGTGGCCGGGACATCGACCCCGTGCTGTAGCGGTCCTGATCCTGCGCCACGTAGTGGGCGCGTGAGGTGTGTGGAGGCGGTAAATGGAACCGGACCGGCCGGCAGCGAAGCAGTACGCGGCTGATGACGAGGAGCGGTTCCGGCTGCTCGTGAAGAACTCCGCAGACATGGTCTACCGCCGCACGGTCGAGGGCGTCTACCGGGAGGTGTCCCCCGCGGGGGCGGCATTGCTCGGCCGCCCGGTCGAAGAGATCGTGGGGACCGCGGTCGCGTCCTGGGTGCACCCGGGCGATGTGGAGGACTTCGAGTCGGCGGAGCGGGATCTGCTTCGTTCGGGCCGGGTGGTGGTGTGCCTGCGGCTGCGGCGAGCCGACGGACACTGGCTGTGGACGGAGTCAACGAACTGGGTGGTGCGGGACTCCGCGGGCGAACCCCTCGAAGTGCGCGGGTTCATCCGCGAGGCGGAGGGCCAGCGACGCCGCGAGGAGGCGCTGCGGCTGCTGCAGGAACAGGCCCGTTCGGTCATCGAGACCGCCCGGGACGCCTTCGTGTCCATGGATGAGGACGCTCTGGTCATCGACTGGAACCAGGCTGCTCAGGAGTTGTTCGGTTGGAGCCGCCGGGAGGTGATGGGCCGGCGGCTGGCCGATATGATCATTCCTGAGCGCTACCGCCCTGCGCACGCGGCCGGTCTGCAGCGGGTGCTGGCCGGCGGGGAGCCGCACGTACTGGGCCGTCAGATCGAGATCAATGCACTGCATCGCGACGGGCACGAGATGCCGGTCGAACTGGCGGTGTGGCGGCTGCAGTCGGGCGCGGTGCGCTGCTTCAACGCCTTCGTCCGGGACATCACCGAACGCAAGCAGGCCGAGGAAGCCGCGGCGGCAGCCCGCGACCGGGCGCTGGACGCATCGAGGGCGAAGTCGCAGTTCGTCGCCTCCATGAGCCACGAGATCCGCACCCCGATGAACGGCGTCATCGGGCTGAGCAACCTGCTGCTGGGCACCGAGCTGGATACCGAACAGCGCCGCTACGCACAGGGCATCCAGGCCGCCGGTACGGCCCTGCTGTCGCTGATCAACGACATCCTGGACTTCTCCAAACTGGAGGCGGGCAGGCTCGAACTGGACAACGTCGCCTTCAGCCCCCAGCAGCTGGTGGAGGAGGTCGTCTCGCTGGTGGCGCAGATCCCCCAGGCCGGCGGCCTGGAACTGCTCAGCGGCTGCCATCCCGACCTGCCCGCGATGGTGCACGGGGACGCCGGCCGACTGCGGCAGATCCTGCTCAACCTGGCGTCCAACGCCGTGAAGTTCACCGAATCCGGCGAGGTCGTGCTGCGCGCCTACCCTGCCCCGCCCCAGCTCTCTGCGGAGCAGTCGCCGTGGCTGCGCTTCGAGGTGGTCGACACCGGCATCGGCATCGCGGAGGCCGACCAGGAGCGGATGTTCGACGCCTTCTCCCAGGCGGATGCCTCCACCACCCGCCGCTACGGAGGCACCGGCCTCGGCCTGGCCATCTGCCGCAGGCTCACCGAGGCCATGGGCGGCTCCATCGGCGTCACCAGCCGGCTCGGCCAGGGCAGCACGTTCTGGTTCACCGTGCCCGTGCGGGCTCCCGACACCACAGAGCAACCGCCTGTCCAGGTCTCTCCCGCAACCCTTCGCGGGCTACGGGTCCTGGTCGTCGACGACAACGAGACCAACCGGCTGATCCTCGATACCCAGTTGCGCAGGTGGCACATGCAGCCGACCACGGTCGAGGGCGGGCCCCAGGCGTTGGTGGCCCTGCACGAGGCAGCGGCCGCGGGCCGCCCCTTCGACCTGGCCCTCCTGGACATGCAGATGCCCGACATGGACGGCCTGGAACTAGCCCGCCGGATCACCACCGACCCGGCCATCGGCCGGGTACCGCTGCTGATGCTCAGCTCCAGCGTGCCGCTGGCCGCCGCTGAACTCCACGCGGCCGGCATCGCACGCAGCATGCCCAAACCCGTCCAGCAGTCCCAGCTCATGGAGGCCGTGGTCGAGCTCACAGCCCAGTCACCGTCAGTCGAAGCCGCAGCAGAGACACCTCCTGCCTCCGCCGCCTCCCCGCCTGCCCACCGCGGCCATCTCCTGCTGGTGGAGGACAACGAGATCAACCAGATGGCGGCGCAGGGCCTTCTCACCCGACTCGGCTACAGCGCCGACATCGCCGCCGACGGCATCCAGGCCCTGCAGATGACCGAGGAACACACCTATCAAGCCGTGCTCATGGACTGCCAGATGCCCCGGATGGACGGCTTCACCGCCACCCGAGAGCTGCGCCGCCGGGAAGAAGGCGGCGGCGGGCGCCTTCCTGTGATCGCCATGACCGCCGGCGCCCTCGCCGAGGACCGGGAACGCTGTCTGGCCGCGGGCATGGACGACTACGTCTCCAAACCCGTCGCCGGCGCCGACCTGGAACAGGCCCTGGCCCGCTGGATCGACCCTGCTCCACCCGGTGAAGAGCCCAACCATCCGGCCCAAGAGGGCGAGGACCCCTTGCGTGCCCCCATCGAGCGGCGGCTGAACGAACTGCGCGGCAACGGCACCCCGGCCGAGAACGAACTGGTCGACCGGCTGGTGGACCACTTTCTTGTCCGGGCCCCCGACATGACCAGCGCACTCTTCCACGCGCTGGTCCACCAGGACGCCCACGAGATCACCGAGATGGCGCACAGCCTCAAAGGCGCTGCCGGCAACATGGGAGCCGACAGCCTCGCGGCCTGCTGCGCAGAGCTCGAACAACGAGCGAAGGCCGGAAACCTGGCCCCGCTGGCCGAGACCGCTCCCCGTCTCCAGGACGAACTCGACCGGACCTGCCGCACCCTGGAGAACATCCGATCCCGCCCTCCCGGCCAAGAGTGTGGATAAGCGCCCACGGATGAGGTTCAAGCTCTCGCCGTCTTACAACCAGCGGTTCACCTCCTGCCGCCCGGGCGCGTGCGGCTGGAGCGGGGAAGGAGGGCCTGTGGGCAAGGTTGACGCCTGGTTGCCCTCCCGCCGTGCTGCGGCGGCCTGGGTGTATGGGGCAGCGGGGACAGCGGTGATCGTCACCTATCTGGTCACCTCCTCCGCGGCGCGCTACATGCTGGGCGCGATGGTGTCCGGCTCGGTGGTCTTCGCGATCGTGGTGGGAGTGATCAGGAACAAGCCGCCGTCGGTCCTTCCGTGGTACCTGCTCGCGGCGGCCATGGCACCGTTCGCGGCGGCGGACACGATCTGGGGTCTCTATCAGGCCCGCGGGGTCGAGGTTCCGTTCCCAGGCGTGGCCGACTGGCTCTACCTGGGTGCTTATCTGTTGCTTGCGGCGGGTCTGGTGGCGCTGGCCAGGCAGCAGACAGGGCGCCTGCACTGGGCGGGGCTGCTGGACGCGGGAATCGTCACGTTGGGGGCCGGCACTCTGTCATGGGCGTTCATCATCGCCCCCTACGTGCGCAGCGAGCTGTCCGCGTGGCCGCTCGCAGTGTCCATCGCCTATCCCGTCACCGACCTGGTGCTGTTGTCGATGGCCGCGCGGCTGATGCTCACCACGGGCACGCGGACACCGTCGTTTCTTCTGGTGATCGGATGGCTGCTGGTTCTGCTCGCCACTGACGGCTTCTACTACGGAACGCTGGCCACGGGGACCGTGATCCCGGAGGACGTGGCCGAGGTGGGATGGATGGTCTCATCCCTCCTGCTGGGGGCGGCGGCGCTGCACTCGTCCGTTGCCCAGCCGACACAGGTGGCGCAGGACCAGGAGAGGTTGTCCCGGCGGCGAATGTCGATCCTGATCGCGCTCATCCTGATGGGGCCATTGATCGTGCTGGCCAATGTCGGTGGCGCCCAGGTCCAGCCCGTGAACGTCAAGGTGATCGTCGGCATGATGGCGAGCCTGTCGCTGCTGTTGTTGCTGCGCATCGCGTTCCTGGCCAGCTACGCCCAGGGCAGGGCCAACGAAGCACGCACGAAGGCCCACGCCCTTGCAGAGTCACTGCGAGAGCAGGCAGAACTCCAGGAGCAGCTGAGCTATCAGGCGACCCATGACCCGTTGACGGGTCTGGCCAATCGGGCGCTGCTGAACGAGCGCATGGAGTCCGTTCTCGGCCGGTGCTCCGCCCTTTCCTCCGCCGGACTGCTGATGCTCGATCTCGACGGCTTCAAGGACGTCAACGACACGTTGGGGCACCCGGCCGGTGACGAACTGCTGGTCGACGTGGCACGGCGGCTGACGGGCAGGGTCCGCAAGCAGGACATGGTGGCCAGGCTCGGCGGAGACGAATTCGCACTCCTCGTGGAAGGCGTCGACGCGAGCGGACTCCACGACTACGCCACGCGGATCCTCGACTCCTTCAAAGACCCATTCATCCTCGCGCAAGGTCATACATTCCACGTGACAACAAGCATCGGAGCACGGAGCATCACCGGGCAGACCACGCCTTCAGAAGCGCTGCGGGACGCAGATACCGCCCTGTACAGAGCCAAAACCGCCGGCAAGAACCAGGCCGCGTTCTTCGAACCCCCACAACGGTCCTCTTGGGCCAGAGACTCCTGAACTCAAGCCGGAGCGAGACAGTTCTTGTCCCATGCGTTCGGCAGGAGCAAGGGCTCGTCGTCGGCGTGGTGGAGGGCGGCGAAAGGCGTCATGACGGTCATGAGAGGCCGCCGAGGGCATCGGCGTAGTACGTCGATCCCTTGAGATGCAGGGCGAGTTCACGGAAGCTCCAGCCGTCACCGGGCGAGGCGTCGAGCCGGCGGTCATACCAGCACGCTACGGGCGCGTCACTTCGGTGCCGGCCGAAGTGTTCCGGCGGGGCGCCCCAGCACCGTCGCCTCAGCCCGCCCGCTCCCCCGAACTCCGCTCCACGCAGAACTCGTTGCCCTCCGGATCGGACAGCGTCGCCCACCCCGTACCGTCCGGGTTGCGGCGGTCGTCGAACATCGTCGCGCCGAGGCCGAGCAGCCGCGCGACCTCCTCGTCGCGGGTGCGGTCCTGTGGCTGGAGGTCCAGATGCACGCGGTTCTTGACGGTCTTGACGTCCGGCACGGTCACGAACAACAGGTTCGCGCCCTCGATCAGCGCCTCGGGGTCGCCCGGCTTGTCGTCCTCGTGCAGGGGCAGGTCCAGCACCTGGGCCCAGAAGCTGCCGAGCGCGTAGGCGTCGGCGCAGTCGATGGTCGTGTGGCGAATCGCAGAGGTCATGCGGGGGATTGTGGTGTACGTCTCTCCAGCTGGGCAATGTAATAGGCAACCTTCCGGCTCCGGGCGGCCACTGGAGGGCATGACCTCAGCAGCAACACGCATCACACGTCACCGCCGTATCCGGGGTGCCCGCAGACCCCTGATCGCGGGGCTCGTCGCGACCTCCGCTCTCGTCGGGGCGTGGTACGCGACGGCAGGCGCGGCGACGACCACCGCCGAAGGCCTCACCGTCACCAGCTCCGCAGTGAGTCTGTCGGCCAAGTTCCCTTATCTGTCCGCGGGTTACAACAACACCCGCGAGTGGACCCGGACGGCGACGGCCGCAGCCCCCAACGGCACCCTCCGCGTGGCCTGGCCCGCCTCGGACGGCATCCACGTCACCCCGTTGACGGCGGCCGGCAAGCGCTCGGGGGCGGACACCGTCGTCAAGGGTGCCAAGGAGGTCGGCGGGCTGGTCGCGCACAACGACGGCTTCGCACTGCTCACCCGGGTCGCCGACACGAACAAGTGGAAGGAGACGGCGGCCGCGATCGTCCGCTACACGGGCGCAAAGAAGACCTGGAGCACCAAGCTCACCAGCACCGCCTCGCACGACACCTCCCCGCTCCTCGACGGCCAACTCACCTGGAACGGCAAGAAGTACGGCGCGTACTTCGTCGTGCACGGCGCGGGCGGCTTCGCCGACGGCCACTACGGCGACAAGTTGTCGTACATCGGCCCCAAGGGCGCGAAGCTCAGCGGGGGTTGGAGCTGGGGCTGCAGCCACAACGAGGGCATCGCGCTGCACGCGGAGACGACCGGCGCCTTCACCTCCCTCTGCTTCGACGACTGGCGTTCGGGCCTGTTCGTGTCGACGGGGATCGGCGCCCCGGACACCGCGCCGGTCGTGCAGCGCGAGCAGTGCTGGGCGGGCTACTGCGGCGGCACGTTCGCCGGCCGCACCGGTGACCTCGTCAAGTCCTCCACCGGCCGCTACGCCACCGCCTTCGCATCCCGTGGCTCGGCGTCCGCCAAGAAGAACCCGGACGACTCGTCCGGCCGCGGCTGGACGGTCACGCCTAAGACCAGCACGCACCAGGTGGCGGTGGCCTTCCTCAAGAACCGCAACACCAAGTCGGGCAAGAC
The DNA here is from genome assembly GCF_058544905.1 of Streptomyces sp. JLBG701. Taxonomy (NCBI): domain Bacteria; kingdom Bacillati; phylum Actinomycetota; class Actinomycetes; order Kitasatosporales; family Streptomycetaceae; genus Streptomyces; species Streptomyces sp. JLBG701. Next base: position 8,915,777 of record NZ_CM178588.1, on the reverse strand, counting down.
GATCTACCTGACGAACGCGAAGGGCACGGAACACGTCAACGTGCGCCTGGCCCCGTACGGCAAGAACCGCCTCCTCCTGTCCTGGGAGTCCCTGAAGAACGCCAAGTGCGCGAGCGGTACCTGCACCGGCACCTTCACGGGCACGCACCTGCGTCTCATCGACTGGAACGGCAAGTTCCAGACCGCGGACAAGGTCGTCGGCACCCGCATCGCGGGCGACATAGCAGTACAGAAGGACGGGACACTGACCTGGGCATACGCCCCGGTGAAGCCGTCGTACAGCACGGCACTCACGGGCGCGTCACCGACGTCGAAGACACTGAGGATCGCCAGGATCAGCCCCTGAGGAACGAAGGCACGGGACCTGAAGTACGGGGCATGGCCAACTTAACTCTACCCATATAGAGTTAGTGGCATGCCCCGATCCCGACGCCCCTCGGCACAGACCACCGCAGTGGTGCTGGCGCTGGCCGGCGAACCCACTGTTTGGCGGTACGGCTATGAGCTGTGCCGACTGCTGGACCTTCAGGCCGGATCGGTGTATCCGATCCTGATGCGGCTGGCCGATCGCGGGCTGCTGGAGACCTCCTGGGAGACGGATGCGCCCACCGGCCGTCCGCCCCGGCACCTGTACCGGCTGACCGGCGCCGGCCGGACCCTGGCGGACGAGCTGGTTCAGCCGGCCGAGCCGACCGCGGCAAGGCCCGTGACGGCAGTTCCGCGGCCGCGATGGGAGTCGGCCTGATGCGTACTCAGAGTCGTTGTGAGCTGGGCGTGTTGGGGGCCGTGGCGGGGGCCTTCGCCGGGTTCCTGGCCCTCGCCTTCGCCACCGCGGGCTCGCCGGACACCGCAGAGGAGGGCTATCTGCCGCTCGTGATCATCTGGTCGGTGTTCGCCACACCCTCGCTGATCGCGGCGCATCTCGTGTTCCGCACCTGGTGGACCCGCCGTGCGGGAGCGGCCCGGCCCTCCTCGGACACTCCGGCCCGCCTGTTGACCCTCGCGGTCGCCGCACTGCCCGTACACCGACGGGCCTGGGGCGAGGCGATGAACGCAGAGCTGGCCCAGGTGGCGGGCCCGACGGCCCGTATGCGGTTCGCGGCCGGCTGCGCCCGGGCCGCCCTGTTTCCGCCGCCCGCGCACCAGAATCCGGTACTCGCCGCCGGGGTGGCGACGGTGTGGACCGTGTTCGCGGTAGGGCTGTCCGTCGGGCAGGCGCTGCCCGCGATGCGGCTCTTCGCGATGACCTTCGCCGCGCTCGTCGGCGCCTTCGGCACCCTCGCCCTGGCCCGCTCGCACCGAGTGCGCAGGCCCGCGTCGGGACCAACCGTCGCCGCCGTCGGCCTGGCCGGGGTGGCCGCGGCCGTCGCGCTCACCGCCCACGTACTGACACAGGCCCCGGCCCAATCGCAGGCGCTGGGCTCCGCGCAGGCGGTGCTGCTTGCCGGATACCTGGCAGGCTGCCTCGGCCTGGTCCTGGCGCCACCGCGGGCACTCACCACCAGCCGAGCCGCCCGCCGCGTCGGCCTGGCCACCGCCCTGACGCTCGTCGGCTGCTTCCTGCTGGCCTCGCGGCAGCAGAACGTATGGTTTCCCTTCCTCTTCCTCGCCCCGATCGGCATCCCCTTCCTGGCCTCGGCGGTGACCGCCGCGGTACGCCGTTCCTTCCGCGCGGGTGTCCAGACCACGGTCTGGACCGCCGTGCTCGGCACTCTCCTTCTCTTCGTCTTCTGGCTCGTCGAGTCCCTGCACTGGTACGGCGTCGACGGACGGCTCCTTCTGGACGGCGAGGGCGGCTACCCGGTCAGCACGAACCTCAAGGACGCCGTCTTCTGGGTCCTCGTGTTCACCCCGGCGTGGGGACTGCTGCCCTTCGGGATCTTCGGCGCGGCTCTCGGCTCCCGCCTCCCCCGGCTGCTCACTCTCGTACGCTGACGGCGACAGCCCCGTCGTCCAACCGGGCCCGCACCACGGGACCTTCGGACCAACGGATCTCCAACTCCCCTGCCGCGTCGACGTTTACGGCAGCGGTCGACGCGAGCGGTACCGGGGCGGCATCGGCTGTGAGCCGGGCAAGGGCGACGAAGAAGGGGGACCCGTCGGCGGTCGTCGTACCCGCGAGCTCGTCGTCCAGGCCGGACGCGGGAAGCAGTTCGGCCCGGCGGCCCTTCCCCGCCGACCACCCCGTGACGCGCACCGGCGAGCCCTGGGGGGCGCCGTACACCCTGAACGCCCTCACCTCCACCGCCCCTTGAGCCAGCACCAGGCTCGTCACCCGCACCCCGGAGTCCCCCACCCGATGCCGCGACGCCACCCACCCCTCCCCCGCCCCCAACGGCTCGATCTCCGTACGGCTCGGATCGCCCTCGACGATCACACTGTTGTCGTACGACGATGAGGGCGCCGTCACCGTCGAGTACGCGAGCCGCGTGTAGTACGGGTCGTAGCGGACGTCCTCGCTGCCGTGGTTGTGGAGGCGGACCAGGCCATCGGAACTGGTGGACTGGAGCAGCCAGTTGGGGGCGGGGAGCGGCGTGATCGCGTCGGAGCGTTCGGTCGGGCCCGGTTCCTCGGGTACCGTCCACACCTCGTGGTCCGGGGGCAGAAGCAGGCCGAGGAAGCCCTTGCTTGCCCAGTACGGGGAGGCCGGGCCCGAATAGCCTTGCAGGACAGCCGAGTCGGGGCCGTGCCAGCCCAGTGTCAGCAGACCGTTCTCGTCGACCGCGCCCCGCTCAAGGAAGTACTTCAGCGCCCCGGACGCCAGCCGCCGCGTCTCCCCGGGCGACAGTGGCGTTCGCCCGGTCAGCGCACCCAGCCACAGCGGGGCCGTCGTCGCGAAGCGGTACGTCAGTGACCGGCCCTGGTGCATCGGGGCGCCGTCTCCGCCGAACAGGCGGGCGTAGTCCTCGAGATGGCGTGACAGGCGGCCCCCGTACAGGTCCAGCAGCCCGTCGTCGTCCGCCAACCACGCGTGCAGCACCGGATAGAGGTGCATCGCCCAGCCGTTGTAGTAGTCGAACTTGCGGCCCTCGCCGTCCGTGTACCAGCCGTCCCCGACGTACCACTCCTCGATGCGCTCCAGACCGCGCTCGATCGCCTTGCGGGACGCGTCCGTCTCGTAACCGATTTCCTGGAGGAAGCCGCCCACGGTGACCGGGAACAACTCCCAGTTGCAGGGCCAGGCTTCGGCGGTCAGGGCGTCGCCCAGCCAGGCCGCCGCCCGTTGCCGTACGGAATCGTCGAGGCGGTCCCACAGCAGGGGGCGGGTCAGCCGCAGGGCGAGGGCGATCGACGCGGCCTCGACCAGTGGCTGGCTGCGGTGCTCGATCCGGGGCCAGGCCCCCGAGACGCCAGCGTCGAGTCCGTCCGCGTACCGTTCCAGCGCGGTTTCGTCCCTGCGGAAGGCGGCCAGCAGCAGCGTACGGGCGTACCCCTCCAGGCCGTCCGACAGCCTGCCGGACCAGCTGGTGTGGTCGCCAGGCAGGTGGTAGAGGGAGCGGTCCTCGGTGGCGTACGGCTCGACCGCGGCGAGCAGCCCGTCGGCGGCCGCCTCCCAGTGGGCGCGCGTGTAGCCGGTGCGCGGGCTCAAGGAGCGGTCGTCGGCGGGAAGTTGGAACATCTGGCTGGTCTCTCCTTCTCGTACGTGGCGTTCGGACCTGGGGCGCCCCGGTTCCGGACGGAACGCCCCAGGTGCTCATCCCACCCGCACTTTGCCCTCCGGCACCAGTCCCTGGACGACGAGTTCGTCGCGAACCAGGCCCGCGTACACGGTGGCGCCGTGTGCGGAGGTGTGGGTGTTGTCCCGTTTCTCGTTGTAGAGGTAGAGCGCCTTGGAGCCTTCGGTGCCCAGGGACTCCACCAGCGCCTTCGTCTTCGCCGTGAGGTCGATCAGCGGGACGCCCTCGGCCGCGGCGACCGAGCGGATCACCGCCGGGTGGTTGACGCCCAGGCCGTTGACCAGCAGCGCGATGTCGTTGTTCAGGGTGCCGTCGGAGTTGAACCAGCGCCGCACGATGGGCGTCACGAGAACCGGACGGCCGCCCTTCTCGCGCACGCCCGCCACCAGTGTCTCCAGGTTCGCCCGGTAGGTCGCCTCGTCGGTTGTCTTGTCGTTGTGGGCGAGCTGGACGAGGACGAGGTCACCGGGGCGGATCAACGGCTGGACTGTGGCCCAGAGTTGCGGGTTCCCGAGATACGTGACCGTACTCTCCCCGGAATCCGCGTAGTTGGCGACGGAGACGCCCTTGCGGAGGTACCGCGGGAGCTGCTGGCCCCAGCCGGAGTAGGGGTCGCCGGGCTGATCGCAGACCGTGGAGTCGCCGACGAGGAAGATCTGCCGGGCGCGGTGGGCGGGCGTGACACGGATGTCGGCGAGTGCGGGGGCCGAGCCGCCGATCACCAGGTCGAGGCCCGGGGTGCCCTCGGCGCCGGTGGGTTCGCCCTCGGGGGTGCGGACGTCGACCGTGAAGCTGCGGGCGACCGGCTGACCAGCCGCGGAAACGGTTTCGGGAAGCAGAGAGCGCCGGGTCTCGCCACTGACGGCCGTGCTGGCGGCGGCCTCTCCACCGAGCAGCAGCTTCACGTCGTACGTGCCGGCCGGGACATCGAAGTGACAGGCGGTGGCGGTGCAGTTCTCGATGCCGAGCGCGTGTCCGGCGGATGCCTGCGCCGGTACCGCCGTCAGGCCCGCGGCCAGCGTGACGGCCGCCAGCACGGCGAGGTTGAAACGTCTCATGCTCGGTTCCTCCGTCAGGGAGACAACACCTGGCGCCGGACCGTACCGCCATCCGCAAGCGCTTTCTAGACCTTGGACTCATTTCACGGGATTGCCAACCTCCCGCAAGTGAAAGCCCTTTCGCGAAATCGATTCAACTGTCACTCTCCAAAGCACCCGCACCACCCCCACGCGTCTCGAAGGAGGCACCCCCATGTCCGAATCCGCCGTGAACAGAGCCGTGAACAGACCGGTAGGACGCCGCACCTTCGTCCTCGGCACCGCGGCCGCCGCCGGATCGGCGGCACTCGCCGTCGGCCCACTCGCCGAAACGGCGTCCGCCGCGGCCTTCGGCTACACCGACGACGGTTCGAACTACGTCGTCGACACCGGCGCCAACCTCGTCTTCAAGGTCAGCAAGACCAACGGCGACCTGACCTCGCTGGTCTACCGCGGCACGGAGTACCAGGGCTACGGCGGCAAGAACTCGCACATCGAGTCCGGCCTCGGCACCTCCACCGTGACCATCAGCCAGTCGGGTTCGACGATCCTGATCTCGGTCACCTACGGCACGCTCAAGCACTACTACGCGGCCCGCAGCGGCGAGAACAACGTCTACCTGTGGACCAACAAGGCGGACACGTCGGTTTCCGCAACCCGTTACATCCTGCGCGTCAACGCGGGCAAGTTCCTCAACGACGAGCCCGACTCCTACACCTACGCGCCCACCACCATCGAGGCCTCGGACGTGTTCGCGAAGTCCGACGGCCAGACCCGCTCGAAGCACTACTCGAAGGTCCGGGTCATCGACTACAACTACGTCGGCTGGACCACCGGCAGCGTCGGCCTGTACGTCGTCCGCTCCAACCACGAGAAGGCCTCCGGCGGCCCGTTCTACCGCTCCCTCCTGCGCCACCAGAGCGCGGACGGCGGCGGCCTGTACGAGATCCTGTACTACGGCGAGAACCAGACGGAGGCCCAGCGCTTCGGCCTCCAGGGCCCGTACGTAATCGCTTTCACGGACGGCGGCGCCCCCTCCTCCTCGCTGTACCCGGGCACCCTCGCCACCTCGTGGGCGGACTCGCTCGGCATCTCCGGGTACGTCGCCTCGGGCGGCCGGGGCCGGGTCGCCGGCGTCGGCATCACCGGGCGCAACACGTCGTACGCGTACACGGTCGGGCTGGCCAACTCCGCCGCCCAGTACTGGGGTTCGGCCCGGTCCTCGGACGGCTACTTCTCCATCGGCGGCGTCCTTCCGGGGACGTACACGCTGACGGTCTTCAAGGGTGAACTCGCCGTCTACACCACCTCGGTGACCGCGACCGCGGGTGGGACGACCACCCTCAACACCATCGCGATCCCGTCCTCGAACGATCCGAGCAACGCGAGCGCGATCTGGCGCATCAACGACTGGAACGGCACGCCCAGCGGTTTCAAGAACGCCGACCTGATGCTGTACGCCCATCCGTCCGACGTCCGCGCCTCGTCCTGGACCGGCAACGTCGTCATCGGCAGCGGGTCCGAGACCTCGGCCTTCCCCTGCTACCTCTGGAAGGACGTCAACAGCGGCCTCATCGTCTACTTCAGGCTGACGGCCGCCCAGGCCGCCGCCGCGCACACCCTGCGCATCGGCGTGACGACGGCCTACGCCAACGGCCGCCCGCAGGTCGTCATCAACGACGCCTGGACCTCGGCCGTCCCCTCGCCGCCCACCCAGCCGAGCACACGGTCGCTGACCGTGGGCTCGTACCGGGGCAACAACAACACGTTCACGTACAGCGTGCCGGCGTCCGCCTGGCTGACGGACACCAGCGCGTACAACACGCTGAAGATCTACGTGGCGAGCGGTTCGGGGACGACGTCCTATCTCAGTGCGGGCACGTCGATCGACGCGATCGATCTGCTGGCCTGATCTGACGAGAGGTCATGTCCCGCGCGTCCACTGCTGGTTGGTCCCTTCGTTGCAGGTGTACGTGATGATCGCGGCGGAGTCGGCGGTGGACGCGCCGCTCACGTCCAGGCACTCGCTACTCGCGCGGGAGACGACGTTCACGTAGCTGCCCGACGTGGTGAGCGACCACTGCTGGCTGGTCGCCGAACTGCTGCAGTTCTCCTGGGTGACGGTCGAGGCGTTCTCCTGCACGCACAGGGAACTGTTGCGGACGACCAACTGGTAGTAACCGCTTCCGACCGACTTGAACCAGTACTTCTGGTTGTTGCCGCTGTTGCAGGTGTACTGCTTGACCTGGGCGCCCGCCCAAAGCGACTGGCTGGTCACATCGGCGCACTTGGCGGAGTGGCGGGCGATCAGCGTGTTGTACGTGGCGCTCGTCCCGCTGATCGTGCCGGTGGCCGTGTCGACGGTGGCCTCGGGGTACCAGGACATGGACATCGTCGTCGTGGTCGGGAAGGTCAGCGGCAGCCAGACGTAGCGCGAGTCGTTGACGGTGCCGCCGAAGGAGTTGCCCCAGCGGTCACCCATGTAGAGGTACGAGGTCGCCGAAGTGCCCTGCACCGGAAGGACGTACGCGGTCTGCGAGCCGTACGCCGTCGAGTCGCCGACGTTCGTCATGGCCGTCCACGGGCCGGTGATACTCGTCGCGGTGGCGTACTGCTGCTGGTTGGGGCTCCAGCCGGTGGCGCCCGACGTCAGCATGAAGTAGACGCCGTTGCGCTTGAAGAGGGCCGGGGCCTCGCGGTGGCCGCCGTGCCAGGGGTCGGCGACCAGGCTGTCGATACCGGTGTAGTCGGCGGTGAGTTTGTAGATCTGCAGGTCGTAGTTCTCGCGGGCGGCGGAGATCATGTAACCGGTTCCGTCGGTGTCGACGAACACCGTGATGTCACGGGACATGTAGGTGTCGAGCGGCTGGAAGCTGCCCTGCCAGGTGTAGTTGCCGTCGACGGTGTCGGAGACGGCGACGGCGGCTCGCGCCTCGCTGTAGTCGGTGCCGTTCTCCTTGTGCATCCACATCACGAACTTGCCGGTGGACGCGTTGTACATGACCTTCGGCCGCTCGATGTTGGCGGTCGCGAGCTCCGAGTCGCTGGACTGGGTCAGGACATGGTTGCGGAACTCCCAGTTCTTCAGGTCGGTGGAGCGGTAGGCGTCCACGTACTGGAAGGTGTTGTCGGCGTTGCGGTGCTCGCCGAACCAGTAGTAGTAGGAGCCGACCTTGATGACTCCACCGCCGTGGGCGTGCACGGCGGCGCCCGAAGTGTCCGTGAACTGCGTGCCGTTGGCGATCGTCTGGGCTGCCGCCTGGGCGGGACCGGCGGTGGCGAGCGCGCCGGCCAGGGCCAGACAGAGGGCGAGGAGGGTGGCGTACAGACGTCTCATGCGGGCTGCCTCTCGGGGAGTGGGGTGCGAGAAAGGAGGGGGATGCGAGACGTTGTTCGGTATTTCGTTCGCTATTTGACATAACGAACGCCGAAAAGGTACGGGCGTGTTACGAGGAGGTCAACGGGTCGCGTGCGACAAAGACTTGCGACAAAGACGATCGCCGAGTTTCTGTTATCGGCCGCCGTCCGGCCCGTCTCCGATCACGTGCACAGCCATCCCCACAAGACAGCAGCGGCCGCGGGCGCCCTCGCGGCGATCGCCGCCCTCATCGCCACCGCTCCGCCAGTGGCAGCCGCCGGCTCCCGGGACGTCACCGCCGACGTGCTCGCGGACCGGGACGTGACGCTCACCGGCGACACCGTGGTCACCGTGCCGTCCGGGACGACGACGTACGACGGCGTTTTCCGTGGCGAGGGAACGCTCACCGTGCGCGGGAGCGGGACGCTGGTCCTGACGAAGGACAGCGACTTCACGCTGCCGAAGTCCCGGCAGGGGCAGAAGGTGTCGATACCGGGCGGGAATCACCCGTACGTCACCACGGCCAACCCCGACCCGCCCGCGATCACGGTCGAGCGCGGGGCGACCCTGCAGTACGGCAACGGTGGGACGGCCGGCCTGATCGGTCACTTCCCTTACAACACACCGGCGTTCGCGCTCAACCAGGACAACATCCGGGTCGACGGCACCCTGCGGCTCTCCCTGAAGAGCGCTTACAACCTGGGCACGATCAGCGGCTCCGGCCTGATCACCCAGCCTCGCTTCCTCTGGGGTACCTGGGACCTGTCCGGCACCCACGCCTTCTCCGGGGTGATCGACAACGGTACGCAGGTGAACGCCGGTCGGCCGGAGTTCGCGACCTCGCTGCCGAATGTGCGCAAGGTCCTCAATCAGGGCACCTGGACCGTGGACACCCCGCTGGGCCAGACCGTCACCCAGCGCATGGACTTCTACCAGCGCGAGTACGGCAGCGACATCAACGTCCAGTCGCGGCCGGGCAGCAAGGTCATCCTGACGGGGCAGTACAGCTGGTCGAACCAGGGCGGCGACACCAACCCGTCGCTCAGCGACCCCGCCCTGAACTGGACGCCCGCGACCAAGAACGTCAACAAGCGCGGCACCAACATCAAGGGCGCCAACGTCCAGTGGGGCGACGGCACCACCAGCAAGATCTTCATGCCGGGGACCGCCGAAACCGTTTACATCAACCTGCTGGCCGCCCGCTCCCGTTCCCTCCTCACCTTCGACTACAACGGTCCGGTGACCCTGGGCGCGCCGATCGGCGGCGGCAGGTTCCACGACACCCTGGCCGCGCCCGGCGCCGGGGACATCGTCATCAAGGGGACGCCCGGCAACGACGTCACCTTCGCGGCCGTCCAGTACTACAACGGTTCGACGACCGTCGAGAAGGGCGCGGTACTGCGCCTGGGCAGCGGCAAGTCCGGCGGGGACGGCGGGCTGTACACGAAGGGCGACCTCTACAAGGTCGTCGACAACGGTTCCCTGGTGGTGCGCAACACGAGCAAGGCGCTCACCCTGTCCCGGATCAGCGGCAGCGGGTCGCTCACCCAGGCGGGCGCCGCGACGACGACACTGACGGGCAGCGGGGTGACGTACACGGGCACGACGACGGTCGCGAAGGGCACGCTGGCCCTACGGTCTGGGGCAACTCTCGCCCGTAGCAAGGCGATTCGGCTCACGTCGACGGGGGCTCGGCTGGACGTTGGCACCGCCGGGCTGCGCGTGACGACCGCCCTCTCCGGCAAGGGAACGGTGAAGGGCTCGGTGACCAACGACGGCGTCGTCGCGGGCGGCGTCACGGTGACCGGCGGCTACACGCAGAGCAAGAAGGGCGAACTGGTGCTGCGTAGCAAGCCGTTGAAGGCCGCGGGCACGGTTCGGCTGGCCGGCGGCCTCGATCTGTCCGCCGCCGGGAAGCCGGTGACCGATCCGGCGAGCAAGATCACCGTCCTCGACCACACAGGTCCCGGCCGTACGACCGGCACCTTCACGGGTCTGAAGGAGGGCACCGAGGTCAAGCTTTCCGACACCGTTTACCGGATCAGCTACAAGGGCGGCGACGGCAACGACGTCGTCCTCACCGCCGCGACCGTGAGCCCATCGGCCACGGCAGCCGCCAAGGCGTCGACCGGGACCGCGGCGGCGGACACCGCGCCGAGCGCGAGCGCCACCGCGAGTGACAGTTTCGGCTGGTGGCCGTACGCGCTGGGGCTCGGGCTGCTGGGCGGACTGATGGTTCCGGCGACACGGCGCACGCGCAGGGGCGGCGGGGGCAAGGGCCGGGGCGGGCGGCGTGGGGGTGGGCGGCATGCCGCGCAGGGATGAGCAGGGGGGGTGCGATCCCGCCCCATATCCCACATGCCGGGCAATCCGTTCATCCACTGGACACATAGAGCCGTCACCCGCCCCTTCGACTAGCGTCATGACATGACCAGCGACACCTTCCCCTCCCTCGCGCAGGCCCTCGCCGCCGGCACCGTCGTGCTCGACGGCGGTATGTCCAACCAGCTGGAGTCGGCCGGGCACGACCTGAGTGACGAGCTGTGGTCGGCGCGGCTGCTTGCCGAGCGGCCCGAGGCCATCACCGAGGCGCACCTCGCCTACTTCGAGGCGGGCGCGAACGTGGCGATCACCTCCAGCTACCAGGCCACCTTCGACGGCTTCGCCGAGCGCGGGATCAGCCACGACCGCGCCGCCGAGCTGCTCACGCTCAGCGTGGAGCTGGCCCGCGAGGCGGCGCGGCAGGCCCAGGCCCAGGGCGTCACGGCCCCGCTGTGGGTGGCAGCGTCCGTCGGCCCCTACGGGGCGATGCTCGCGGACGGCTCCGAGTACCGGGGACGGTACGGGCTGAGCGTGGCCGAGCTGGAGCGTTTCCACCGGCCCCGCCTTGAGGTACTGGCCGCCGCCGGGCCCGATGCGCTGGCCCTGGAAACGGTTCCGGACGCCGACGAGGCGACGGCGCTGCTGCGGGCGGTGCGCGGGCTCGGGGTCCCGGCCTGGCTGTCGTACACCGTCGACGGGGATCGCACCCGCGCCGGGCAGCCGTTGGAGGAGGCGTTCGCCCTGGCCGCCGACGCGGACGAGGTGATCGCGGTCGGCGTGAACTGCTGCGCCCCCGAGGATGTGGACGGTGCCGTCGCGACGGCGGCGCGCGTGACCGGCAAGCCCGTCGTCGTCTACCCGAACAGCGGCGAAGCCTGGGACGCCGAGGCCCGTGCCTGGAACGGCAGTTCCAGCTTCGCGGCCGAGCAGGTGCGGGGCTGGGAGGAGGCCGGGGCGCAGCTCATCGGCGGGTGCTGCCGGGTGGGGCCGGAGGCGATCGCGTCGATCGCGCGGACGCTGAGCGCGGCACGGTAACTCCCTGGTGCGGTAACTCCTGTTCGGCAGATCCCGTCTGGCAGTTCCCCTTCGGCAACTCCCGTTCTGCAACTCCGGTGCAGTAACCGAGTGCAGTAACTCCCGTGAAGCACGGGCTCAATGAGGGCTTCATCGACCGGTGATGAAGTCCTTGTACCCGTCCGCCGATCATGGAGGCTGTCGTGTCCGAGCCGCTCACGCAGGACCAGTTGGACGCATATGTGAGGACCCGGCTGGCGCTGGCCGGCTTCGATCTCTCCCTGCTGCCGGAAGCGGCGGACCCCGACACCGGGGTGCCCACGCAGGCCCAAGTCCTTGCGTCGCTGCGATCGTTCGTGGCGGCCACGCCCGGGGCGATATCCGGCTGGGCCGCGCCCGCCACCGGCCCGGAGTACGCCCAGCAGGCCTCGCCGCCGCTGCTGTATCCGTCGATCACCGAGGCGTGGACCGGGAAGACGGAGAAGGCGGCCGAACGATGAGCAGAGCCCTCAACCGGCGTGTGTTTCTGGCGAGTTCGGTGGCCGTTGCGAGCGGAGTGGCGCTCCAGGCGGCGAGTCCCGCTCGGGCGAGTGACACAGGGGCGGGCACGGCCGTAGGCGTCCCCGACGTCGACGTACGACAGGCCGCCCGGCTGGACCCCACCGAGGCCACTCTCGCCGAGGCCGCCACGCTCATGCGGCGCGGGAAGCTCAAGGCGACGGAGCTGACCGAGGCGTACCTGGAGCGCATCGAGCGTTACGACTCCACCTACCAGGCCTATGCGGAGGTCGTCGGGGAAACAGCCCTGATAGCGGCGCGCAGCGCTGACCGTGGCTCGGGAGGTCCCCTACGGGGCATCCCCCTCTGCATCAAGGACAACTACTTCACACGCGGGGTGCCGACCCGCTGCAACTCGTACATCTTCGAGGACTTCGTGCCGGACGAGGACGCCACGGCCGTGGCGCGGCTGACGGCGGCGGGCGGGATCGTCATCGGCAAGGGCCAGATGGGGCCGCTGGCCACCACCAGGGCCACGAAGCCGAACGGCACGGTGACCACGGTCAACGCCTGGACGCCCGGCGACCCGTCCGTCGACCCCGGCGGTTCCTCGACGGGCCCCGCCTGCGCGGTGGCGGGCCGTATGGCCTCCTCGTCGATCGGGACGCAGACCGGCGGCTCCATCGTGCTGCCGTCCAACCAGCAGAACCTCACCGGTCTGAAGCCGACGATGGGCCGGGTGTCGATCCACGGCGTCATCCCGCTCTCCTTCACCCGCGACCACTCGGGCCCCCTAGCCCGGGACGCCATGGACGCGGCGATCATGATGCAGGTCATGGCCGGACCCGACCCCAAGGACCCGCGCACGCTCGGGCTGCCGGCCGTGCCGGATCTCGTCCGGGCCGCCACGCCCGTCGTATCCCGCACGGGCGCCGTCCGGATGCGGCGGGCGACGAGGATCGGGGTGCCGGCCGATTTCCTGTCCGCGCAGAAGGAGTTGCGTAACGCCTTTCTTGCCCGGCTGGACGCGATCCCGGGCGCGACGCTCGTCGAAATCGTTTACCCGGACGACTGGACGCTGCTCACCGGCACGTTCAACGCGGCCCGGCTCGCCGAGCGCACCGAGCCGTTCCGGTACTGGCTGCGCAGCGATCCGACCAAGTTCGGGGTGTCGCTGCTGAGCTGGCTGCAGGGTCTGATGCTCTCGGGCGACGAGTGGATCACGGCGCAGCGCGCCAAGAACCATCTGCTGCGGGAGGTCCTCGACGGCGTGATGAGCGGCTGCGACGTTCTGCTCCAGACCGGGCCCGTGCCCTTCGACATCCTCGGCCTGCCCGAGATCGGCTTCCCGATCGGTTTCGGCGCCGACGGTGTGCCGGTCGGTGCGATCCTCGGCGGTCACCCGTACGAGGAGGACCGGCTGCTGGAGGTCGCGGCGGCCTACCAGGCCGTCACCGACTGGCACACGCGGCGGCCTGCCGACCCGGCTACGGCCGCGAGCCTGCGGGCGGCCGTCGCGCGTCCCCGGCTCTCGGCGGAGGAGGCGGCCGAGGCGTCGGCGTAACGCCACGCGCGCGTGCCCGGACGTCGGCGTGTCCGGACGCCCGCGCCCCCGGAGCCAACAGGCTCGAAGTCGACGTATCCCAGCCCCTCGTCCCCGCACCTCCCCGCTGCTAGCCTCCGCTGCGGGAACCGGTTGCCGCCGTGTTCCCGCAGTTGGCGAGGGCGGGGCAGACGATGACCAGGAAGAACCATGACGCGGGCGGCACCACCATCCGGGACGTGGCCGCCCGCGCGGGCGTCTCCGCGTCGACCGTGTCACGGGTGCTCGGCGGGGTGTACCCGGTGAGCTCGGCGACCCGCGCGCGCGTGTTGCGGGCCGTCCGTGAGCTGGACTACGTCGCCGACGCGCGCGCCAAGGCGATCGCGGGCACCGGGACGCCCGCGCTGGCGTTCGTCCTGGAGGACATCACCGGGCCGTCCTTCGCGCACATGGCGCACGGCGTGGAACGCGAGGCGGCCCGGCTCGGCCATCTCTGCCTGGTGTGCAGCACCGACGGCGATGTCCGGCACGAGCTGGACTTCATCGAGATGATGCGCGCCCAGCGCGCCGCCGCCGTGATCCTGGTCGGCGGCGCCGCCGACACCCCCGAGTACCGTGAACGCACCCGCCGTATCGCCGACTCGCTCGCCTCGGCCGGCTCCCGGCTCGTCCTGTGCGGCCGCCCGCCGCTCGGCCCGGGCGCGCCGGTCACGGTCATCGAGTACGACAACGAGGGCGGCGCCTACGCCCTGGTCGCCCACGTCCTGTCCAAGGGCCACCGCCGCGTCCTGTTCCTCGGCGGCAAACCGGACCACACCACCGCGCAGGGCCGTGAACGCGGTTACCTGGCCGCCCACCGCGCCCGCGCCCTGGACCCCGACCCGGCGCTCCTCCTCCACGGCGACTTCACCCGCGACTCGGGCCACCGCCTGATGCACCTCGCGCTGAAGGCGGGCCTGGATTTCACGGCCGTGGTCGCCGCCACCGACATGGTCGCGGCGGGCGCCCTCACAGCCCTCCACGAGGCGGGCCTGAAGGTCCCGGACGACATCTCGCTGGCCGGTTACGACGACATTCCCTTCGCCCGCGACCTCCACCCCGCCCTGACGACGGTCCACGTCCCCTACGAGGAGCTGGGCCGCCTGGCCGTCCGTACGGCCCTGGGCCGCACCTCCGGCACCCCCGACGAGCACCTGCTGCTGGGGACGCATGTGGTGGTGCGGGACTCGGTGAGGGCGGTGGCGGATGCGTGACGCGCGAGCCGGGTCAGTGCCGGCGGACGTCGCCTGAGCGGCGCAGCCTCCGTACGACGGCCCGGAGTTCCGTACTGCGCGTGGGACGGTCGGGAACGGGGACCGATTCCGGCAGGGACTCCCGGGCGGTGCCATCCGCGTCCCACAGGGCCAGCTCACGGTCGCGTGGCCCGTACACCGTGTGCGGGGCGCCGTCGCCGAAAACGTTTACCGGGTGCGAGGCGTCCCAGCGCTGCCAGCCGGGGTCGCCGTCGACGGCGAAGCGTACCCAGGCCCCGTGCATGGCGTCGGCCAGGTCTTTCGGGGCGTCCGGGCCGGCCAGCTTGGCAGCCCCGGGGGTGTCGCCGGTGTCGAAGACGAAGCCGAGTTCGAGGGCGTGGCAGGAGCCGAGGTCGGGGATGTTCGAGGGCCAGGCGAACTCGTAGACGTATGTCGCTCCGGGGTGGGCGTCGGCCAGGCGGTGCAGTGGGACGCGGAGCAGGTGGTCGGTGACGAGCTGGCCGACGATTTCGGCGGTGCCGGCCTCGGGGTGGAGGAGGCGGTAGCCGCGCGGGACCTCGACGCCGCAGCGGCAGCGGGCCATGGCGCCGGCCAGTGCGACCGGCCCGAGCCGGTCCACCCGCTCCAGGAGCCCGCCGGGCACCAGCCACAGCCTGTACTCGTCCCGGGTCCAGCCGGTGAGGAGGTCGACGCCCGGGGGCATCCCGCCTTCGACCAGCGCCTCAAGCGGGTCGCGCGGGACGAGGTCGCCGTCGATGACGATGCCGAAGGACGGCCCGCCGAGGACCGGGCTGCTCAGCCGTCCGACCTCCGCCTGGGCACGCAGCAGCCGCTCGCGGTCGACGGCGGCGAAGGCCTCGGCGGTGGCCGGGACCTTCAGCCGGGCCGCCATCCGGCGCACCATCCGCCGTACCTTGTCCCGGTCGAACGCCTCCGGAGGTCCGCTCTGCAGCACCGCCCTCCGGAACAGGCCCCGAGCCCGAGGGGCGGCGAGGAGAGCGCCGATACTGATCGCCCCGGCCGACTGTCCGAAAACGGTTACCCGGTCGGGGTCGCCGCCGAAGGCCCCGATCGACTCGTGCACCCACTCCAGTGCGGCGAGCTGGTCGCGCAGCCCGGGATTGGCGGGCGCGTCCGGAAAGAGGCCGTAACCCTCAACTCCCAGGCGGTAGTTGACCGAGACGAGGACGACACCGTCGCGGGCGAAGGCCTGTCCTTCGTACACGGGCACCGCCGACGAACCACGGGTCAGGGCGCCGCCGTGCAACCACACCATGACCGGGAGCCGGGCCCCTGGGCCCGGCTCCGGTGTCCACACATTGAGATTGAGGCAGTCGTCTCCCGAGATGGCGGGGTCGGACAGCAGTCGGGCGAAGGATTCCGAGTACGACGGTTTCGGCGGCGTCGGCCCGAAGGCGCCCGCGTCCCGCACCCCGTCCCAGGGCTCGGGGGGCTCGGGCGGCCTGAACCGTCGGGGGCCGAAGGGCGGGGCCGCGTACGGGACACCGCGGAAGACGGCGATCCCCTGCTCGTACCTGCCCCGGACGGCCCCGTACGGCGTGCCGACAACGGGGTCCGGGTCCTGGTCTGCCGTCATGCGCACCAGCTCCTCGCCGCACTCGTGCACCCTGCATGAACCAGAGCACCACATCACCTCCCGGTATTCCTGCGCACGGCGCGGCTGGGGGGAACTTCGCCGCTATTTGGCGTACATCAGGGTGCCGAAACCGGTCTGGTCGTAGCCGCCGCTGGTGGAGCCGTAGTCACCGCCGCCGCCCTCGGGGCGGACGGACTCGGCCATGGCCTGGATGTACGGCACATCCAGGCCGCGGCGGCGGCCGTAGTGGTACCAGAGGATGTCCCACACGGGGCGGAGCTGGCCGCGGCTGGCGGAGGAGATCGCCGTGTGGGACTGCTGGGCGCAGCTCTGGCCGGTCCCCCAGGTGTAGGTCGTGAAGGGGACGTCGTAGCCGAGGTTGTACTTGGCGACGTACTGGGCGGCCTTCATGAACCGGCTGTCGTCGTAGCCGTACAGGTCGTCGCCCTGGGACCAGGCCATCTCGCAGAAGGCGCCCAGCTGGCCCATGCCCATGACGGTGTGGCCCTGGTCGCGGCCGGACTCCTGCCACTGGCCGAGGGCGTAGCCGTCGTCGTCGGTGTAGAGGTACGGGACGGCGTGGGTGATGGAACCGTTTCCCGCGCCGGTCTTGAAGTAGTTCACGGCCTGGTCGTACTTGGCGCCGTCGTCGCACAGGATCCCGATCGCGAGGATCGAGTTCATGTTGCACAGGTCCCAGTTGGCCCAGTAGTTGGTGATGCAGGCGTCGTTGTGGCCGGTCAGGAACTGGTTGTTGAGCGGGTAGAAGACGTTGAGCATCATCTCCTGGAACGCTGCGAGGTCGAAACCGCTGTAGCCGCGCATGAGTTCGGCGGCGTTGGCGAACTGGTAGCCGTAGATACCGGCGGCCAGGAAACGGTCGGCGTTGCCGGTCAGGGTGGTGAGGGTGGACGACCAGGCGTTGAGGATGGCGACGGCCTTGTCCCCGTTGGCGCTTGTGCCCGCGACCTTCCAGCGCAGGGCGTTCTGGTAGGCGGCGTGGATGTCGTTGTAGAGGATGCCGTAGTTCTCGCCCGTGCCGCCGCGGATGATCGTGGCCTGCGGGTTGGGCGTCCAGGTCGATGCCGAGTGGGAGTTGGCGGTCAGCCGGTTCCAGCCGGACAGCCAGGGGTCGGTGCCGGCCGCGACCCGCACCTTGGCGCGGTTGAGTTCACCGTAGGCGTGCAGCATGCCCGGGTGGGTGAAGGTCGCGGGGGCGGCGTCGGCCGTGGTCGCGGAGGCGACCGAGGCACCGACGGCGAGGGCGGCGGTGAGACCGCCTGCGGCCTTCAGCAGACCGCGGCGGCTCATCTCGCCTTGTGGGAGGGGGGTGTGGGGGTGCTCGGTGCGGGGGTGTTCGCGGCGGCTCATCGCGTGAACTCTCCAATCCGGTGGGGGGATTGCGTTGGAGGGTGCTAGGTGAGCGTGATGCTCACCTCTTCGAACTGCGTGGTGCAGCGGGTCAGGGGGCTGCGGGAGCAGACCACGAGGCCCACGTAGTAGGGGGCGTCACCGAACAGGGGGACCGATCCCTCGGCGAGGGCGGTCCAGGTGACGCCGTCATCGGTGGAGACGGCGGCGGCGAAGGCGGTCCCGGCGCGCTTCAGCCGCAGCAGCAAGGGGAGTTGGACGGTCGCGGTGCCGGAGAAGGCGGAGGCTCCGGCGACGGTGGTGCGCAGCATGAGCTGTGCGCTGGTGCCGCCTGTGACGATCACCCCGGCCGCCTGGTCGAACGGCGACAGGGACTTGGCCATCAGCAGTCCGACCCGGTCGGCGGTGGCGCCGGTACGGGAGACCAGCCGGGCGGTGACCTCGCAGTCGCCGGTGACGGGCTGCCGTACGAACTGCCCGGTCATTCCCTGGCCGTTGACGTTGAGATCGGTGCCGGCGCCCCGGACGGTGAAGGTCCCTCCGTCGTACGAGGTGCTGCCGGGGGCGCGGATCGCCGCGACGCCCAGGGTCCCGAAGGGGCGCTCGTCGAGGACCACGTCTCCGAGGTCGCCGTACGTCCAGGGGTCGGGCGGGGGTGTGCCCACGGTCAGTGTGAGGGTTCCCGTCGCGTCGCCGGCGGCGTTGCCCGCGGTGGTGGTGACGGTGAACTCGCCCGTCCCGGTGGGGGTTCCGGAGACGAGGCCGGTGCGTTTGTCGACGCGGAGGCCGTCGGGCAGACCGTCGGCGGTGAACCGTACGGGTTGGTGCGAGGCGCGCAGCGGATACCGGAAGGGGACGCCTTGGTTGGCGAACTCCGCTGTGGAGGAGGTGAGTTCAGGCACGGAAGGGGTCGACATCTGTGCGGCCGTCGACTCCGACAGCGGGCCTCGGCCGCCACAGCCCGTCTTCGCGACGACGTAGTGGTACGTCGTGCCGGGCGCGCCGGTGGCATCGGCGTACCGGACGCGGGTGCCGAAGCCGACCGGGCCGATTCCGGTCGCGATCGTCTCGTACGGGCCGTCGGCCCCCGTGGAGCGCAGCACCTTGTAGCGGGCCGAGAGGTCGGGGTCGGTCCAGGCCAGTTCGACGGCGTCGGCGCCGGTCCGCGCGCGCAGGCCAGTGGCGGTGCGCGTGGGGCGGGGTGTCTCCCAGACGGTGCCGGCGGACGAGACCACGCTGACGTTGTCGAAGGCGCCGGTGCCGGTCTCGGCGTACTCCTCGTCGACGCCGAGGCAGGAGGTGAGGAGGAGACCCGCGTAGGCGGTCCGCCCCAACTCGACCTCGGTGGAGCCGACTTCGGTCCAGCGGATGCCGTCCGGGGAGATCGCCCCGGTGCAGCGCCTGCCCTTGCGGGTCACCCGGACCCAGTAGGGCGCGCGCAGCCGGTAGCCGTCGCCCGCACCCTCGACGTACGGCGCCTCCAGCGGGGTCGCCGACTCCGGGAGGGTGCCGAGGTCGGAGATCGGGAAGGAGGCGGACGTGGTGATGGCCTGCTGCTGGGAGGGCGGCACGGGTGTGCTGCCGGTGGCGGAGACGGCCGCCCCGGTCGTCGGCCGTACGGTCCACACCCCGCTCCAGGTGTGCAGCGGCAGCCCCTGGATCAGCATCGAGGCGTGCGCGGCGTCCGCGTCGAGGGAGGCGCCGACGGTGACGCCGATCTTGGAGTACTGCGAGCTGAGCGGCCACACGATCCGTGCCGTGACCGTGCCGTCGCCGCGCAGGGGGAGGTGGGCGAGGCGGTGGGTGTCGGCGGTGCCGCTCGCCTCCAGGACGAAGCGTTCGCCGTCGAAGGCGGCCGAGCCGGGGATCCTCACGTCCCCGATGTCCTGCGTCCGCCAGGGACCGGGGAGCCCGGCGGTGGCCACTGCCGGGCTTGAACCACCGCTCTCTCCTTGGGTGTTGGAGGCGGTGACCGTGTAGTGGTACGTGCGGCCCGGGCTGACGTCACGGTCGGTGTACGTGGGTGAGTCGACGCCGGTCGCGAGCGTCTCGTACGGACCATCGGGGCTGGTGGCCCGTTGCAGCGTGTAGGCGGTGGCCCAGGTGGAGGGCAGCCAGGTCACGGTGACGGCGTCGTCGTAACCGGTTGCGGTGACGCCGGTGGGAGGCGTGGGAACTGTCGGCGCGGGGGCCGTCGTACCGGCGTAGGTGAAGGTGCCCCAGCTGGGCAGGTCGTCGTTGCTGCCCTCGACGAGGCGGGTGCCGCCCGTACCGCGGAAGACGGCCGCCTTGGTGTAGGGGGCATCGAGGCCCCGGACGCCCGCGTAGTGCGCGTACGCCATCTCGTAGATCGGGGGCAGGGTGCCACGGACCTTCTCGGAGACGGTCGTCTTGATGTACTTGCCGGTGCGGTCGAGGTCGGCGGTGAAGGGGACGTCGCCGCCGAGGTTGTAGCGGGCCGAGTACTCGAAGTTGGCGAGGATGCGGTGGTCGTCGTAACCCCAGAGGTCGACGCCCTGGTTCCAGGCGACCTGCGCGGCGTCGGCGAGCAGGCCGGCCGCGAGCTGTTCGTGGGCCTGGTCGCGGCCGCTCTCCTGGCCCTGGCCCGCGTCGGTGACGATGCGGTGGCGGAGCCTGCCGTTGCCGGCGCCGGCCGCGGCGAAGCGGAGCGCGTCCTCGAAGAGGGTGCGGTTCTCGCAGAACACGCCGATGGCCAGGATGGTTTGAAGGGCCGTCAGGTCCCAGTTGCCGTTGGCGTAGAGCATGTAGCCGGAGACGGCCGGATACCAGACGCCGAGGAAGGACTCCTCGCAGCGCGCGATGTCCGCGTCCGACCAGCCCGCGTAACCGGTGTGGCGCAGCAGCTCGGCCGCGTTGACGAACTTGAAGCCCTGGAGGCCGGCGCCGAGTGGACCGTCGGCACCGGTGATCGTCGTGAGCGAGGCCGACCAGGCGTTGAGGATGTCGCGGGCCTTGTCCGCGTAAGCGGTGTCGCCGGTCACGCACCACATGAGGGCGTTCTGGTAGGCGGCGGCGGAGTCGGCGACGGCCTGGTTCGCGTAGTTGGTCGGGCCGCGGCCCCAGGAGGAGATCTGGCCGGTGTTCTGGACGGTGTACGTCGACTTGGAACGGGCGTGGGCCGCGAACGCGAGGTAACCGTCGTAGACCGGCGCTTCCTTGGCGGCGACCGCCGCCTTCATCCGGGCGAGGTCGGCGGCGCTGTGCAGCAACCCCGGGTGGGCGAAGGCCTGTTGGGTGCCTGTCGCCGCCCGCGCCGGGCCGGGCACGAGCAGTCCGCTCGCACCCGACGCAAGCAGCAGGGCCGCGGTGCCGCCGAGGAAACCCCGGCGACTCGGAGCTTGGGTCGTCATGACGCGGCGGCCGCCTCGGCTTCGGCGGTGGTGAGGAACTTGAGGTTCGTGACGTGCTCGTTGGCGTGCCACTGCACCACGTCGGTGGTCTTGTACCAGCGGGGCTTCTTCATCGAGTCGGCGATGACCGTGCCGTTGATGACGAGGTTCTCGAAGGTGACGTTCTTGATGCCGTGGTCGGCGTCGTAGCCGAGGAAGAGGCAGTTGTTGGAGTGGGTACCGGTGTAGGTGAGGTTCTTGATGTAGACGTCCTCGATACCCCGGCCGACCGAGGTGTTGTACGACGTGTTGTACGCGATCCGCATATGGATCAACTGGCCCCAGCGGAAGTCCTCGACGCGGATGTCCTCGGCGTGCACGTTCTTGATGAGGTTGGAGTCGCCGGGGTTGAGGGCGATGCAGCCCTGGTAGTTCATCTGCGGCTCGCGGTGGTCGCAGATGTCGATGTTCTTGAAGACCAGGTTCTCGATCACCTCGGGGCTGTCGGTGTTGCCGTGTGTGCCGACGTTGATCGGGTGCGCGACATCGGCCCAGAGGGTGGAGTTCTGGACGGTGACGTTTCTGCAGTCGCCGTAGTAGTTCCAGCGGTGGCCGTAGATGGCGATGCAGTCGTCGGAGTTGCGCATGAAGACGCCGTCGATGACGACGTCTTCGCTGCAGAAGACGTCGATGCCGTCGCCCCAGCCCTTGGAGCTGAACGAGCGCAGCCCCTTGATGTGCACGTTCTGGCTGTTGCCGAGTTGGGTCGCGTATCCGTTCGGGTTGAGCATGGTGACGTCGTTGATCCGGATGTTCTTGCTGTTCTCGACGAAACAGCCGCCGCCCTTCGAGGAGTTGATGAACCCGTGGCCGGTCAGGCGCGCGTTCTCCACCCCCTGGAAGAGCACCGTCGCGTTCAGGACCGCACCGCCGGCCAGATAAACGGTCTTGCCGCTCGGCACGGTCAGCGTGCCGTCCGCCGTGGTGTGCACACCGGGGCCGAAGTAGAGGACGTCGGGGTCGTCGGCGGAGCACGGGTTGTGGTCGACACGATTGGTGAACACGTGCAGGCAGTCGAAGACCTCGTCGTTGATCTGGACGACCAGGTCGCGCGGCTCGTCGAGCGTGAACACCAGGGTGTCACCGCCCAGTTCGGGCTTGATGCCGTACGAGTCCGGTCTCACCCGGGCCTTCGTGGTGCCGCCCTTGAGGTAGGTGACCTCGATCTCGACGGAGCCCTGGAAGTCGAAGTACACCAGCGAGGAGTTCAGGACCTTGCCGGACCCGGTGGTGGCGTTGATCTCCTCCAGCTGGGGCCGCCAGATGTCGAGGGTCTGCCAGTCGCCCTCGGGGACCCGGACCCGCACCTTGAAGCTGGTGTTGGTCGGCATGGCCGCCGGGCGGGGGTAAGTGACCAGCTGGGGCGCGGCGTTGACGTCCGCGTCCTCGGCCCGGGCCGCCGTGGCCGTCAGGTTGGTGAGGCCGGCTGCGAGCGCGGCGGCACCGGCCGCCTGGAGGACCGTACGGCGTGACAGGGGCGTGTTCATCTCAGAACTCCTTGCAACAGGTCAGTGGAATGGGCTACTTGAGTCCGGACGTCGACATCCCGGCCACGAAGCCACGCTGGGCGACCAGGAAGATCAGCAGGATCGGCACGACGTACATCACGGAGGCCGCGGCCTGGAGGTTGGCCAGCGGTGTTCCGGCGTCCGTGACGTAGTTGGACATGACGGCGACGGCGAGGGTGGAGCGCTCGTTGGACAGCAGGAGTTGCGGGGCGATGTAGTCGCCCCAGGTCCAGGTGAAGGCGATGACGAAACTCGCGGACAGGACGGGCCACGACTGCGGGAGGAAGATGCGCCAGAAGATCGTCGTGTAGCCGCAGCCGTCGACGATCGCGGCCTCCTCCAGCTCGCGGGGCAGGCCGGCGAAGAACTGCCGGAAGAGGAAGACCAGATAGGGCGCGGCGGCCAGGCCCCACAGGACCCACGGCCAGTAGGTGTCGACCATGCCGAGCTTGGCGAAGATCAGATAGGTCGGGAGGAGGGTGATCATCTGGGGCAGCATCATCGAGCCGATGAGGATGCCGAACAGCGTTTTCTTCCCGGGTGCGTCGAGGCGGGCGAAGCCGAAGCCGACCCAGGCCGAGCTGAGGGTGACGAGGGTGGCGTAGACGAAGGCGATGATCAGGGAGTTGCGGGCGTAGCCGAGGAAGTCGGTAAGCTGGTAGGCGTCGCTGAAGTTGCGCCACTGGACGTGCTCGGGCAGCCAGTGGACGGGCGAGGCGGCCAGTTCGGCCGGGGTCTTCAGCCCGGTGAGGACGAGCCAGCCGAAGGGGCCGACAAACAGCCCGGTAACGGCTACGAGAACGGTGTAGAGGATGAGGCGGTTGACGCGCACCCGCGTTCGGGGCGCGCCGCCGGCGGACCGGCTGGTCGCGGACGGAGTGGCCTCGGACGGGCCGGTCGCGGTCAGGCTGGTGGCGGTCACTTCTTCGCCTCCGGGTCGACGTTGTAGAACACCACGCCGGACGTGAACTTGAAGATGAGTCCGGTCGCGACGAGGATCAGGACGAAGAGCACCCACAGCAGTGCGGAGGCGTAGCCGTAGCGGCCGAGCGCGAAGTACTGCGCGAACACGTGCATCATGTAGAGGTAGTTGGACTGCGGCAGCGCGGTGACGCCGGCCGTGGTGCCGTCCGGGGACAGCAGCAGCGGCATGATGGTCTGCACCGAGGCGATCACTCCGGTCACCGTCTGGAAGAGCAGCACCGGTGAGAGCAGCGGCACCGTGATGCTGCGGAAGGTGCGCCAGGCGCTCGCTCCGTCGAGGCGGGCCGCCTCGTGGAGTTCGCGGGGTACGTCCTGGAGCCCGGCCAGCGAGATGATCATGATGTTTCCGGCGGCCCACAGCACGGTCATCAGCAGCACGTACCGCGCATAGGGGTCGGCGAGCCAGCCCAGGGCGTCGATGCCGAAGATGTTCAACACCCCGTTCGCGGCACCGGAGTTCTGGTCGAAGAGCGACTTGAAGGCGATACCGGCGCCCACCGGGGGCACCACGGCCGGCAGATAGAGCAGGGTGCGGAACAGCCCGCGTGCCCTGATCGGCCGGTTGATCAGGACCGCGAGTCCGAGCCCGGCGATGATCGACAGCGGCACCGAGGTCACCGCGAACAGGCCCGTGCGGCCCAGGGCGTTCCAGGTCGTCCCGTCGGCGAACAACTCCCGGTAGTTGCCGAGGCCGACGTAGTGCCAGTGGGGCGAGATGCCGTCGAACGTGGTGAAGCTCAGCCACAGCGCGTACGCCATCGGGACGACCGTCAGCAGCAGGAACCCGATGATCCAGGGCGAGACGAACAGGTAGAACGCCCGGTGCCTGCGCCCGGTCATGGAGACGCCCGGCCGATCGGCGCCCCGCGCCCGGTCGGCCTGCGTGGTCGAACCGGACCGGCCCGCGGCCGAGGTGATCTGATCGACCGTCATCCCACTTGCTCCTTACCGCGCTTGAGCTGGTCGTTCATGGCCGAGTTCAGCCGCCTGGCGAGGGTGTCGACGGACATCCCGCCGTTCATCGCGGCCGGGGCGATCTGGTTGAAGAGGGCGAAGAGCGAGTCCGCCGTCGCGTAGGGGGTGAAGGCGATCACCGAGAAGTGCTTCAGCTCGGCTTCCTGCACCTTCAACACCCGCTTCTGGTAGTCCTCCTGAGCGGGCATCAGTGAGCGCAGGGACTTGAGGGTGGGGATCCCCCAACCGCCGGAGGCGCGTTCCTTGGCGGGTCCCTCGCCGAAGAACCACTCGAAGACCCGCCAAGCGGCGTCCTTGTTCCGGGCCTTGCTCGGCATCCACAGGCCGGTGCCGGCCTGACAGGGGCTGACTCGCGCGCCGCCCTCGAAGACCGGGGCGGGGGCGAGGCGGGACAGTGGTGCGATCTTCTTGTCGGTGTTGATCATGCCGCCGAGCCAGTAGCCCGAGTTGGACATGGCCATCCGGTTCGCCAAGTAGGTGGGACCGTCCCAGGCGTTGGGGTCGGGCTGGATGATGCTGGGCCCGACCTTGGTCCGGGCGTAGTCGATGTACCAGCCCAGCGCCTTGCGGGCCGCGGGGGCGGTGAAGTCGACGCGGGAGAAGTCGTCGCTGAAGATACTCCCGCCCGCGGCCACCGCCAGGCTCGCCAGGAGGTTGGGGGTGAGCACGCCGTTGTAACTGCCGCCGAAGACCGTCGTCTGACCGTTCTTGCGCTGAGTGAGCCGCTTGGCGTCCTCCAGCCACTCCTCATAGGTGACCGGATCGGTCTCCGGCGGGTAGTCGACGCCCGCCTTGTCGAAGAGAGCGGTGTTGTACCAGAACATGGAGTCCTGGGAGAAGTCCTTCGCCATGCCGTAGCGCGGGCCCTTGCCCTGGGTTCGGCCGTCGTAGCGCCACAGGTCGTTGACGGGATCCAGGTCGTCGAGCTTGAGGACACCGCTCTTCGCGAAGTAGGGGTCCAGGTTCTCCATCACGTCCCGCGCCGCGAAGTACGGCGCGTCCACGGCACCGAGACCACGCACCAGATCGGGCGGGGCGCCATTGGTCATCATGCCGATCAGCTTGGTGATGTCGTACCTGACCGTGGCGATCTTGACGCCGATTTCCTTCTGGGCCTGCTTGATCTGATCGGCGGTGAGGTCGCCCGGCTTGACCATCACCGTGACGGTCTCACCGGCACCGCTGACCGCACTGGACACCTGGAGAGCGCAACCACTCAGCCCCACCGCACCGGCCGCCGCACCCCCTCCCGACAGGGCGAGAAATCGGCGGCGGCTCACGGGCGCACCGGCATGGGTGTGCATGAACGCACCACCTCCTGCTTGACGTTGAATCTTGGAAACCGGTTGCTACACGACGGGGCAGAGCTTCTTCCGCCACGGAAACGGCGTCAAGACTCATGACGAATTTTCGAAAGTCTGCGAGGGGCCGGCGGCTCGGGAGGGGGGCGTGACGAGCGGCCCGGACAAGGTGGCGGCGCGCGAGGAAGCGCTATGAAGCGCCAGGTCAGAGCCTTGTGTTGACGGGCCAAGAGCTTGGGCGGCGATGAGCCGGCAGGCCTGGCTGACCTGTCCCGGCCCTCGCGACCATCACCACGGGCAAGCTGGTGGGGACGGCTCGACAGGGGCCAAGGGGAGGCTTGATCGCGGTCTGGATGAGAGCTTGAGCGAGAAACCGGTTGCCGATAACCCCGGCGCCGGAGCGGTCACCGACGACCGCCCACGGCAGTAACCGGCTACCGGCCCCCCAGCCCCTCCCCCGACATGAGCTCTCGGCGAGCCCTCCCCTCCCCACCGATTGACCCACCCTTCAGGCCGGACCTACGGTAGAAGACGCTTTCTGAAACCGCTTTCTCAACCGTTTCATTTCTTCCCGTTTCATCTCTTCCCGCTTCAGGAGACACATGCCCAGCGCCCCCCTGCCCAGGGCCGTTTTCGCCATGGATCCGGTGCACCTCCCCCTGCTCTTCCCGCCCCCGCTCATGGCGCGGCTCCAGCAAGCGACCGACATCGACACCGGGCTCGTCGTACGGGACTTCGCCGACCCGGCGGCGGCCGACGCGCTGGCCGGGGCCGAGGTGTTGATCACCGGCTGGGGCTGCCCCCACCTCGACGCGGACGCCCTGGCCGCGGCACCCCGGCTGCGTACCGTCCTGCATGCCGCGGGCTCCGTCCGCTCGCTGGTCGGCGAGGCCCTGTGGGACCGGGGAATCACCGTGACCAGCGCCGTCACCGGCAATGCGCTGCCGGTCGCGGAGTACACGCTCGCCATGATCCTGCTCGCCGGAAAGGACACCTTCACGCACCGGGAGCGGTTCCGCGAGTCCCACGCCTACCCGACCACCGCCGAGACCCGCACCATCGGAAACCACCGCCGGCGGGTCGGCGTCATCGGCGCCTCGCGGGTGGGCCGCCGACTGCTCGACCTGCTGCGGCCCTTCGACTTCGAGGTCGCGCTCTACGACCCGTACGTCGACGCCGCCGAGGCAGCCCTCCTCGGCGCGGTGCCCCTCTCGCTGGAGGACCTGCTCCACCGCAGTGACATCGTCAGCCTGCACGCCCCCGACATCCCCGAGACCCACCGCATGCTCGACCGCGAGCGGCTGGCGCTCATCCGGGACGGCGGCGTACTGATCAACACCTCGCGCGGCGCGCTCGTCGACCCGGTGGCGCTGGCCGACGAGTTGCTGTCCGGGCGCCTGACCGCTGTCCTGGACGTGACGGAGCCGGAGCCGTTGCCCGCCGGATCCCCGCTGTACAGACTCCCGAACGTGTTCCTCACCCCACACATCGCCGGCTCCCTCGGCAACGAGCTGGAGCGCCTCGGCCGCATCGTGGTCGATGAACTGGAACGCCTGACCGCGGGCCTGCCCCTGGCCTTCGAGGTGCACCATGCGGACCTTGCCCACGTCGCCTGAGCCGGGCCCAAGGGCAGGCGCCCGCCTCGGCGAGGCAGTCGGTGAAGGAGTCTCAGTGACGGTCGGTGAAGCAGCCGTGGAGCCACCCGGCGAAACGCGGGGAGAAATCGCCCCGGAAACTTTGGGATACGGTTCCCGCACCGGCGCAGGGCGGGGCCCCGGATCGCCGGTCAGGGTCGCTACGGTGAAGGAGCCGAAACGGTGAGTCAGCGCAAGGCGTCGGGGGACTCCGGCCGGGCCACCATCCGGGATGTCGCGGAGCAGGCGGGCGTCTCGGTCGCCAGTGTGTCGCGCGTCCTGTCCGGCAACTACCCGGTGTCGGAGCCCTTGCGCCGCCGGGTGATGAAGGTGGTCCAGGACCTGGACTACGTCACCAACGCGCACGCCCGTTCCCTGGCCGGCGGCGGAACGCCGACCGTGGCCATCCTCCTCAACAACATCACCGGCGCCGCGTTCGCCCACGTGGCCAGGGGAGTCGAGGGCGCGGCCTCCCTGCGCGGCTGGCTCTCCCTCGTGGGCACCACCGGCGACGACCCGGAACGCGAGCTCGCGCTCGTCAACCTCATGCGTCAGCAGGGCGTCGCCGCCGTCGTCCTTCTCGGTGGAGCGTACGACTTCGACGAGTACCAGCTGCGCATGGCCCGCTTCGCCCGCTCCCTGGACGCCGCCGGCTCGCATCTGGTGCTCGTGGGCCGACCACCGCTGGAGGGCGATGTCCCGGCCACGACGGTCGACTACGACAACGAGGGCGGCGCCTATGCCATGGCCAGCCATCTCCTGTCGGCCGGCCATCGCCGCATCCTGGCTCTTCCCGGCCCCGCCGAACTCAGCACGGCCCAGGGCCGGTTGAGGGGAGTCGAGCGCGCTTTCCAAGCCTACGGCGTGCCCTTCGATCCGGGCCTGGTGCGGCACGGCAGCTACGACGACGAGCACGGCTACACCGCGGTCAAGCAGGCCCTGCACGACACCCCGGACTTCACCGCGGTGTTCGCCGGCACCGACGTGGTCGCCGCGGGCGCCATGCAGGCACTGCGCGCCGAGGGGCTCAGCGTCCCGGACGACGTGTCGATCGTCGGTTACGACGACATCCCGCTGGCCTCGCAACTCACCCCTCAACTGACCACCGTCCATGTGCCGTACGAGGAGATGGGCCGCGTCGCGCTGCGTGCCGTGGCCGACCGGCGTGACGTCGCGGCCGACCGCCGCAAGGGCGACGGCGAGCATCTGGTGCTGGGCACCCATGTCGTCGTACGCCGCTCGGTGCGGCCGCCTGTCAGGAGTTCCTGAGACACCTCCGAGCACCGCACGGAGAGATCGTTACGTAAGCGTTTACACGCGCTGCCCACAACTCCTCACCAGCCGCTTCCCACTGCGCAACGGTTGGCGCATCACGCCGTCGATATAGCCTTTGAGCTGCACATACGTGGCTCAGGGGCGTCACGCCCGGTGACCCGGGCCGCTAACGCGGCGGACAACCACCCGTAACAAATTTCCGCAGCCCTCTTGATAGTCGCGGCTCTCTGCACCTACCGTCCACGGCAACCGCTTTCTACTTCTTCCGCATGGCCGAGCCGGCAGAGCCGCCGCCATCCCTCTCGAAGGATCACGGTCAGATGAACATCACCAACCCCCGGAGAAGGTTCGCCCGCGCAGCCGTCGTGGGCCTCGCGCTGACGGGTCTGCTCTCCGCCTGCGGCGGATCCGACTCGAACGACTCCTCGTCCTCGGGTCCGGTCACCCTCCCCTTCTGGGGCTGGGCCAACGGCCAGGAGGCCGTCGTCAAGGCGTTCAACGCCGCTCACAAGGACATCCAGCTCAAGTACACCAAGGTCACCGACCAGCTGACGATGCAGAAGCAGCTGACCAACGCGGTCAAGGCCGGCAACGCGCCGTGTCTGGTGCAGAACACCGCCGAGTACGTGACCACCTGGGTCTCGCAGGGCGCGCTCGCCGACATCACCCAGTACGTCGGCTCCAGCGAGGACAAGTTCAACGCCGGCTCATGGGCGAGCGCCCAGGTGCAGGGCAAGGTGTACGGCGTCCCCACCAGCTCGGCGCCCGCCTTCACCATCTACCGCACCGACATATTCAAGAAGTACGGTCTCCAACCGCCCGCGACCTGGGACGACTTCATCGCCGCGGGCAAGGTGCTGAAGAAGCACGGCATCGAGATCACCAACTACGCCGGTGAGGACCCCAGCACCCTTGAGGTGCTCTCCATGCAGGCGGGCGCGCACTGGTACGCCATCGACGGCGACTCCTGGAAGGTCGACTTCCAGGACGAGGGCACGCTGAAGGCCGCGAAGGTGATCCAGGAGATCGTCGACAACGACCTCAACTCCAAGCTGTCGTTCGCCGATTACGCGGCCGTGCAGCGCAACTACGACACCGGCGGCACCGTGACCCGGCAGATCTCCACCTGGCAGATGGCCGGCATGGTGCAGAACTTCACCAAGTCCAACGGGGACTGGGCCCTGTCGCCGTGGCCGACGTTCGAGGGCGAGGCCGCCAAGACGCCCGCCGGGACGAACCAGAGCGGCGGTGTGACGCTGGTGACCAAACAGTGCGAGCACCCGGAGCAGGCCGCCGAGGCGGCGCTGTGGATGTCGACCGACACCGGCGCGGTCAAGACCATGGCGAGTCCCACCACCGGCAACGGCGTCATGCCCGCGCTGGCCGACAGCGACGCGTACGTCGGTGAGGCGATCTCCGACAAGCTGCTCGGGGAGAACTACGAGCCCGCGAAGAAGGTCGTGACCGACAGTCTGGGCACCGTCACCTCCGACTGGGTCTTCGGGCCCGACTGGACCGCGATGTTCACGGAGTTGCAGAGCGGTTGGGCGAAGGTGATCAACAAGGATCAGACGGTAACCGATCTGCTCGCGCACATGCAGGAGTGGACAGTCAACGACCTGAAGTCCCGCGGAATCAGCGTCAAGGGCTGAGGCACACCCGATGATTCGTTCTCTGCGCTGGAAGGGTGCCGCGTTCACGGTGCCCTTCCAGCTCGGTTTCGTGTTCCTGTATCTGCTCCCGATCGGCTACGCCGTCTACCAGTCGCTGTTCGTCGAGCAGCAGTCCGGCCTTGGACTCGGCGGCGCCACCGAGAGGTTCGCCGGCCTGGACAACTACCAACAGGGCCTGACGGACTCGGCGTTCACGAGCTCCGTCCTGCGGGTGGTGCTGTTCGCCTGTGTCCAGATCCCGGTGATGCTGCTCATCAGCCTGGTGCTCGCGCTGTTCCTGGACTCGCTCACCTCGAAGGTCGCCGGCCGGTTCCGGATCCTGCTGCTGGTGCCGTACATGATCCCCGGGGTGGTCGCGGCGATCGTGTGGATCAACCTCTACAGTCCGGCGGTCGGCCCGCTCACTCCGCTGGGCGAACTCCTCGGTTTCGACTGGAACTTCTTCGCCCCTTCGATGGTCTGGCCGTCCATCGGCAATCTGCTGACCTGGCACGGAGTCGGCTACAACATGGTGATCATCTACTCGGCGCTGCAGGGTGTGCCCCGCGAACTCTTCGAGGCGGCACGGCTCGACGGCGCCTCCGAGACCCGGGTCGCCCTCAGCATCAAAATCCCTTACGTACGGGGGGCGTTGGTGCTGACCGGCATGCTCTCGATCATCCAGATGCTCCAGATCTTCAACGAGCCCGCGCTGTTCAGGAACGTGACGCCGCAGACGGTCGACGACAGCTTCACGCCGATCATGGTCATCTACAACCAGGCGTTCAACGCGGGCAACTACCACTACGCCGCCGCCCTTTCGGTGCTGCTGGCCCTCATCCTCGGCATCGCCTCCTTCCTCTTCTACCGGCTCACTTCGAGGGAGGCCGACTGATGACGCTCACCGAAGACCGCGCCCAGCAGCCGCCGACGAACACCGTCCGGCGCGTCACCCACCCGGACCCCGCCTCGCGCACCCGCGGCGGTCAGCGTTTCCTGCTGATCGGGCTCGTCCTGGCCAGCGCCTACAGCGTGTTCCCGGTGTGGTGGCTGATCGTCGCCGCCACGAAGGACCGTACGGGGCTGTACCAGAGCAACGGCCTGTGGTTCTCCGGCATGCACCTGTGGGACAACCTGCATCAGCTCTTCACCTACGAGGACGGCATCTTCCTGCGCTGGACCGCCAACTCGTTCCTGTACGCCGGCGTCGGCTCCCTCGGCGGCACGCTGATCGCTCTCGCAACCGGTTACGGTCTGGCCCGCTTCGACTTCCCCGGCCGGGGCATCGTCTTCGCCTGTGTGGTGGGCTCGTTCCTCATCCCGATCGCGCTGCTCACCCTCCCGCTGTATCTGCTGTTCTCGGAGATCGGGCTTGTCGACACCCCCTGGGCGATGCTGATCCCCTGTCTGATCAACCCGTTCAGCGTCTATCTGGCCAAGGTGTACACCGAGGCCACGATCCCCTTCGAACTTCTGGAGGCGGCCCGTATCGACGGCGCCGGGGAGCTGCGGATCTTCTTCAGCATCGTGCTGCGGATGATGACGACGGGCGGCGCGACGGTGTTCCTGCTCGCCTTCGTGAACACCTGGAACGCCTTCTTCCTCCCGCTGACCGTGCTGCGCGGCGAGGAGAACTGGACCCTCAACATCGGCCTGTACAACTGGTCCGGCAAACGCCTGGAGTCCGGCGTCGACCTCACCAGCCTCGTCCTGACCGGCGCGCTGCTGTCCATCGTCCCGATGGCGATCATGATGGTCGCGATGCGCCGCTACTGGCGGACCGGCGTCACCCTGGGAGCCCTCAAGTGACCGAGCCCCAAACCGACACGCAGTCCAAGCCCCGATCCGCCCCTCGAACCGTGCTGCACAACCCGGTGATCCGCGGTTTCGCCCCAGACCCTTCCCTGGTCCGGGCCGGCGACTGGTACTACGTGGCCACCAGCTCCTTCGAATGGTTCCCGACGATCCCGATCCACCGCTCCCGGGACTTGGCGCACTGGGAGTACGCGGGCCACGTCCGGGGCGCGGTCCCCGGCGACTCCCTCGCTGGGGTCCCGGACTCGGGCGGCATCTGGGCCCCGTCGCTCAGCTGGGACGGCGAGCGATTCTGGATGGTCTACTCGATCGTCCGCTCGGTCGGCACGCCCTACTTCGACCTGGACACGTACGTCACCACGGCGACGGACGTGTCCGGCAAGTGGAGCGCCCCGCGCCGCGTCGCGAGCCACGGCTTCGACCCCGCGCTGTTCCACGAGGAGGGAAGGCTGTGGCTGCTGAACATGCAGAGCGACCACCGCCCCGGCGGAAAACGTTTCGCGGGCATCGTCCTCACCGAGCTCGACCGCGACAGTCTCGCCCCGACGGGCGCCACCCGTCTCCTCCTTCAGCACGAACGCCTCATCGAGGGGCCCAAGTTGCTGAAGCACGACGGCTGGTACGTCCTCGTCCTCGCGGAGGGCGGAACCGGTTTCGAGCACGGGGTGCGGGTGGCACGCAGCCGGGCCCTGACCGGTCCGTACGAGCTCGACAGCCGGCCCCTGCTGACGACGCGGGACGATCCGTCGGTGCCGTTGCAGAAGGCGGGACACGCGGAGTTCGTCGAGACGCCCGAAGGCGAGTGGCTGCTCAGTCATCTGACGGCCCGTCCGCTGCGAACGCCGGACGGCCCCCGCTGCACCCTCGGCCGCGAGACCGCGATCCAGGCCGTGACCTGGGACGCGGACGGCTGGCCCAGACTGAGACACGGGGGCTGGCACCCCGCGGTCGAGGTCGACGTACCGGCACACCCGCATCCCGAACGCGATCCCCAACCCGCCGATCCCGAAGACCCGTTGGGCTGGCCCTGGAGCACCCTGCGCGGTTACCCGGACCCGTCCTGGGCCGATGTGACCAGCCGACCGGGCTGGATCCGGCTGCGCGGCCGCCACGGGCCCGAGTCACGCTGGGCCAACAGCCTGCTGGCGCAACGCATCACCGAGCATCGCGCCGAGGCCGAAGTCACCCTCGACGCAAGGCCGTTGACGTTCACACAGGCCGCCGGTCTGATGCTCTGGTACGACACGGAGTGCTACCTCGGTCTCGACCTGACGTGGGCCGAACCCGAGGGCGAGGTGCAGCGCGGCCAGCAGTGGCAGGGCGGCGACGGCGGGCGCACCGTACTCCGTCTCGTGGAGCGCGACGAGGAGGGCACGAGGCAGGTGGCCGTCGTCGACGTCAAGGCGGGGGCGCCGATGACGCTGGGGGTGACGGTCGAGGGTGCCGACGCCCGTTTCTGGTATGTGCGGGAGGGGGTCCGTACACCGGTCGGGCCGGCGTTGGACTTCTCGCGCCTCTCCGACGACTACGGATCGCGGCTGCGCTTCACCGGCTCGATGGCCGGCATCCATGCCTCGGATCTCGTCGACGCGGCGTTCACGGCCGACTTCACCGGATTTCGGCTGACCTGCGCACCAGAATGACCTCCTCCCCTTGTTCGAGGTTTCGAAAGTTCCGACCTGGGCGATCCGGTGAATTCCCTTGTCTTCACGCCGTCCTGAGGCGCACCTAAAGTAGGAAGCGCTTACTATCCGCACTGGTCGAAACTTTCGCGGGCCCTCGGGCGGGCCGGAGAGGTGGTTCCCGATGGTCCGCACGGGAAATGCGAGTGTGACGGCCGGGCCGACCCTGGCGGTCGTGGCCCGGGAGGCGGGGGTGTCGGTGCCGACCGCCTCGAAGGTGGTCAACGGCCGTGAGGACGTGGCGCCGGAGACCCGGCGCCGGGTCACGGAGGCGCTGGACCGGCTCGGTTATGTGCGCAGACCCCGGTTCGACGTGGCGAAGGCGCCCGGCATGGTCGACCTCGTCGTGCACTCACTGGAGAGTTCCTGGTCGGGGGCGGTGCTGCACGGGGTGGAGGAGGCGGCGTACGGCGCGGGCCTGGAGGTGGTGGTCTCGGCGGGTCTGACCCGCACCCGGGGCGCCGGACCGGAGCAGGGCTGGCTGGACAAGCTGACGACGCGCGGCTCCTCCGGGGTGCTGTTCAACCTGGCCGAACTGTCCGTGGCCCAGTACTCCTGGCTCGACCAGCACCGCATCCCGTACGTGCTGATCGACCCGGTGGTCGAACCGCCGCCGGGCGTGGTGTCGGTCGGGGCGGCGAACTGGAACGGCGGGGTGACGGCGACCGAGCATCTGCTGTCGCTGGGCCATCAGCGCATCGCCGTCATCGCCGGCTACCGGCGCAAGATGTGCAGCAGCGCCCGGGTCGCCGGCTACCGCTCGGCGCTCACGTCGGCGGGGGTGCGCCAGCGCCCGGAGTACGTCCGCCACGGCGGCTTCGACGAGGCCGTCGCCCGCCACCGCATGCTGGAACTCCTCGACCTGCCCGAGCCGCCCACCGCCGTCTTCGTCTGCTCGGACCGTATGGCCCTCGGCGTCTACCAGGCCCTGGCGGAAAGGCAGTTGAGAGTCCCACACGACATCAGCGTGGTCGGCTTCGACGACCTCCCCGAGGCCCGCTGGGTCACCCCGGCCCTCACCACGGTCCGCCAGCCACTCTCGGAGATGGCGGCGACGGCCCTGCGCCTCCTGGTCCGCATGATGAACGGCGAACGCCCGGAGGGCACCCGGACGGAACTGTCGACGCGGCTGGTGGAGCGGTCGAGCACGGCTCCACCACGCACATGAGACACCCTCAACGCACAGCCCACCGGACGATCATGCGCCGAGCCGAGCCGCCCAGTTGATCCCGCCGAGCAGATGGGCTCGGAAGTCCGGATCGTCGAAGGCCTCCGAGGCATGCCCCAGTGCCGTGTAGAAGACCCGTCCGGCCCCCTGTTCCCGGCACCACACCAGCGGATGGTCGTCGCCCATCCGGCCGCCCTCGTACGAGGATTCGTCGGCGGAGGCGAGAACGCGCGCCGAACCGCGAGGGTTGGTGCGAAAGTCGTACCACTCGTCGGTGAACTCCCAGACGGGCGGCAGGTGTTGGGTGGCCGGATGGTCTCGGTCCTCGATCACGGCCTTGCCCGGCTGGTACGCGGGGTGTTGGTCGAACCACGCCCCCAACATCTCGCCGTAGTACGGCCATTCGTACTCCGTGCAGGCCGCCGCGTGGACCCCGACGAAACCGCCGCCCGACTCGATGTACGCGGCCAGCCGCTCCCGCCCGGGCGGGGTCAGCACCTCGCCGTTGGTGGAGAGGAACACCACGGCCGCGTACCGCTCCAGGGGTGCTTCGAAGACCTCCGGGTCCTCGGTCGCGTCCACCTCGAAACCGCCGAGTGTGCGTACGGCGGTGACGGCGGCCGGGATGGAGTCGTGGCGGTAGGCGGTGGTGCGGGTGTAGGCGAGGAGTCGAGGGGCCATGACGAAGAGTCTGCCGCACGCCTCCCCTGCCCGGCGCCTGCCCTGGCATCCGGACCGCCCTCCTGGGGCCGTCCAACAACTCGGGTTGTTGAGTTGATTCACCCCCGGCATGGGCACGTATCCCGCCACAATGCGTTCATGGCTGATGACTGGCAGCAACAGATCGACGCACTCCACCAGGAGTTGGTGCACCGCGACGACCCCGCCGCCTGGGTGCGGGAGGCCGACGCGGTGGAGGCGATGCGGCGGTATCCCCATATCGCGTTGCGTGGGCCCGTGTTCGGAGTGGCGGTGCAGGCTCCGGCGGTCGGGCCGCGGTGGCGGGTGCTGAAACCCGTGGTGGACGGGATGGCGCAGGTGGCCCGGGACGGACTGCAGTCGCACCTGTTCTTCACCGCGAAGGACGAGACCGACGACCCGGCCGTACGGCGGGAACTGCTCGCGGCCGTATCCGTGTTGGAGCGCGAGGCGGTGAACGAGGTCCAGGCGTGCGGGGTGCGCTACCGGGTGGTGCGCGGGGACGAGTTGGCGCGGGTGGGGGACGACGGTCTGGAGCGGCCCCGGCCCACCGATCCGGAGCCGGCGGAGCGGTCGTGGGACCGGCAGAAGCGTGACACGACGGCCCCGGACGTCGGTTTCGTCCTCGATCCGGAGCGCGTGGACGGCCCGTCCGCGGGGGCGATGAAACTGGGGCTGCGGGAGTTCACGTACACGGGCGCCCGTTTCCCCGCCGAAGTCCGCGCGGAGTCTGAGCGGGCGGTCACCACCCACCCGGAACTCGCGCTGCTGCCCACCGCCTTCCGTCTGATCGAGCGCGGCGAACGGGGCGGCTGGCAGCCGTGCGGTGCGCTCATGGCCGCCCCGCACTACGCCCGGCGGATGTTGTACGACGGCATGGCCGAACTGTGGGCCCTGCTGTACAAGTTCGACGATGCGACGAAGGCCAGGTACGCGAAGGCGGCCGAGGAGTACCGGGCCCTCGGCCGCGCCGACGAGTTCACGGTCGACGACGAGGTCTTCCGGATCTGCCGTGTCGAGCGTCTCGTACGCATGGGCCCCGAGGGTCCTGAGACCCCGCGTCCCTCGGACGTCGACGACTACGGGCCCATGAAGATGCACCCGACGATGAACCCCGAGGACGGCACCTTGACCTATGACTGCTGACCGCCGACTTCACTCGGCGTACCGGTGTGGCGCCGGCCGGTGGCGGTGTGCATGTCGGGCTCGGTACCCGGAACTACCTGGTCGCGTTGGGCGGAAACGGTTACCTGGAGATCATCGGTCCGGACCCGGGGCAGCCCGAGCCCGGGGTTACGACATCGACTGGTGTTCCTCTCCCCCACCGTCCGCCTCGGGCCTGTCGGCCACGCCGCTGCTTGAGCGTGGGACACGCCGCGCGGGCCGGTCACCTTCGGCTGAGGCCGAGGTCCTGGGCGTAACGGCTGAGGACCGGCTCCAGGTATTCCGCCTGGGTGCCGTCGAGGGCCTCCAGCTCGGCCCCGGAACCGATCAGGGCGATCCGGTCGAACTCCGGATCGCGGCCGAGAGCCGTTTCGGCGGAGACCAGGGCCGCGTAGCGTTCGGCCGGTTCCGACGCCGGTCTGGCGGGGGCCAGGTACAGGGCGCCGACATTCCCGTTCCCGCAGCGCACGACGCGCCACAGGGTCAGGTCGTCGGCCGGTGTGTCGATTCCCGTCTCCTCGGCCAGCTCCCGTGCGGCGTGCAGGCGCAGTGCGTCCGCGTCCAACTGCTCGTGATCCTCGGGTGGTTCGAGGGTGCCGCCCGGCAGCTGCCAGCGGCCGGGGGCGGAGGTCGACGCCGACATCCGGCCCACCAGCAGCCGTCCGTCGTCCGTCGGCTGCACGACGGAGACGAACAGCGACGGCAGCCATCCGGTGGCGCCCGGGATCCGGCGCAGGATGAACTGACGGTACGTCGTCCTCACCCAGGAGACGACCAGCCCGTACGGCCCCTCTCGCTCAAGCCCCGCGCACACCGCTGTCGGCCCGTCGAAGAGGCTCGGGTTGGCCCGGACCGCCTCGTCCCAGGCCTGGTCCATGGCCGCCCGGCAGGCGGGCGGCATCGCGGGTGCGGGCGCCTCCCGCAGCCGGATGCCGTGTACCTCCAGCAGTTCGGGCCCGGGCGGTCGCGTGAGTTGTTCGGTCATCCGATCATGCTGGCACATCGCTCACGGGGCGTCAGAGTTCGCTCTGTCCCTGGTCGAGGCGGTACGGCGGATAGACGTCGGTCATGAGCGCCATGTAGGCGATGACGCGGGCCACCCAGCGGTGCAGGCCGATGTTGAGGTCGTACATGCCGCGTGGATAGTGGCCGGTGAACAGCAGTGACACGCCCGCGTAGATCGCCAGCAGGCCCGCGAGGCCGCCCCGCATGCCGCCGGCGAGGATGCCCGCGACGAGGAGTTGCGGCAGCACCAGCAGCCACCACTTGACGAGGACGAGACCGCGGGAGAGCTCTTCGGGGCGGGCGATCTCCAGATGGGCGGGGTAGTCGGGCACGTCCTCCAGCGTGAAGGGCGGATAGCGGTCGGTACCGAGCGAGCCGTACGTGTAATACGCCACCCGCCAACTCCAGCGCAGCACACCGACGTTGAAGTCGAAGAGGGCGCGCGGGTAGCCGCCGGTGAACAGGATCGCGAAGAAGGCGATCACGGTGACGAGGAAGAAGGCGATCCAGAGGAGGGCGAGGACGAGGTAGTGCGGGATCGCCAGCACCCACTTGACCAGCCACAGCCAGCGGGACAGTCCTGGGTCGTACACGGATTCCAGGGTGACGGGGCTCTTGGGGTAGTCCATCAGCGCGGTGGTGACCTGGGCCATGACGATCGTCTCTCCCCCCGGGACACGGAACGGCCTCTCTCCCCGTGTACAGCCGGGGGCAGGGTCGTGCAAGGGGCCCCGGGACTTCACCGTGTCCGATTCCTTCAAGACCGGCGGCCCGGGCTCTGCCTACGGTGGCCCCATGACTCCACGATTCGATGCGATCGGCCTGGTCGTCTCCGACCTGGCCGCCTCAGTCGCCTTCTACCGCAGGCTCGGGTTCGCCTTCCCCGAGGGCGCCGCCGACGAGCCGCACGCCGAGGCCGAACTGCCGGGCGGGCTCCGCCTGATGCTGGACTCCGAGGACATGGTCCGCGGGATCCGTCCGGAGTGGCAGCGACCTTCTGGTGGCGGCCGGGCTTCGCTGGCTCTGCTCTGTGACGGACCTGGTGAAGTGGACTCGGTGTACGAGAAGTTGGTGGGTGCGGGGTGTCATGGCGAGTTGAAGCCATGGGATGCCGTGTGGGGGCAGCGGTATGCGGTTGTGCAGGACCCGGACGGCAACGGGGTTGACCTATTCGCTCCATTGGAAGCGCAGTCGTGAATCTGCGGGCCGGTGGGGGCTGGTCGCGCAGTTCCCCGCGCCCCTGCCTGAACTTCAGCGAGGCCGCTTAGCCGTCACCGGCGAGTAGCCGCCCTAGCGGCATCCCCGCCAACTCCCTCACATCCCTCGCCAGATGAGCCTGATCCGCAAACCCGGTCCGAGCCGCCGTCTCCGCGAACGGCACCCCGTCCCGGGCCAGCGTGAGGGCCCGCTGCAGTCGCAGCACCCGGGCCAGGGTCTTGGGGCCGTAGCCGAAGGCGGCCAGGGAACGGCGGTGCAACTGCCGGGCGCCGAGGCCGAGTTCGTCGGCAGCGGCACCGACCGGATGGCCCTGGTCGAGGGCGGCCACGAGGTGTCGTAGCAGCGGGTCGGGAGGGTTGGTGTCCGCGGCCAGCCGTAGGGCCAACTCCTCCAGCGCGCTTGCCGGTTCGGCGGATGCGTTCATGTGCGCGGTGAGCCGATCGACCCGCGAGGCCGGCCACAGTTCGGTGAGCGCGACGCGCCGGTCGCGCAGCTCGTGCGCGGGAACGCCGAGGAGGGCGGGGGCGGTCCCGGGGTAGAAGCGGACGCCCACCCATACGCCGGGCTCGCCCCCGGTGACGTACGCATGCGTGTCGGGCCCCGCGACCAGCAGCCGCCCCTCGTGCCACAGCAGATCCATGCACCCATCGGGCAGCACGCGTCCGACCCCGGCTTTGGACGGGGTGTTCGTCCACACGACCGCGCCCCTCAGCCGGGACGCCCGCTCCATGTACACATAGAACAGCTTAGACACGCCCCGCAGGGGCGCGGGGAACGGCGCGACCAGCCACCTACGACCCGCACCCCGCAGACATCCCCCACCCCAACGGCGAACCCCGCCCCTACGCCACCCGCATCCGATGCTCCTGCGGGCTGACCCCGTACACCCGCTTGAACGCGCTGGACAACGCGAACGAGCTCCCGTACCCAACCCGACGGGCGATCGACTCAAGCGTGTCCTCGCTGTCGCGGAGCCGATCCGCGGCGAGGGCAAGCCGCCAGCCGGTGAGGTACGACATCGGAGGCTCGCCCACCAGCTCCGTGAAGCGGCGCGCGAGGGCCGCACGGGAGACCCCCGCCTTGGCCGCCAGCGAGGCGACCGTCCACGGATGGGCCGGATCGTCCTGGACCAGGCGCAGAACCCGGCCCACAACCGGATCCGCGAGCGCCCGATACCAGGCCGGGGCCTCCCCCTCCGGACGGGAGAACCAGGCCCGCAGCGCGGCGATGACCAGCAGATCCAACAACCGGTCCAGGACGACCTCCTGCCCCGGTTCGTCCCGCACGATCTCCTCCATCAGGAGCGGGGTGAGCGGGCACTCCCACACGTCGGAGGTGAGGGTCAGCAGCGGGGGCAGCGCGTCCAGCAGGCGCCCGCTGATCTCGCCCTGCATCAGATACGTGCCGATCAGCATCACGGTGGAGCCGTCGAGCCGGTCGCCCCACGTGCGGACGCCCAGGTCCATGGAACCGTTGAGGGCGCGGCCGTCGGGATAGCGGCACTCGGCGCCCGGCAGGATCAGGGCCTGCGGGGGCGTGTCCGGGGCGTCGGCGCAGGTGTAGAAGTCCGGGCCGCGCGCGATGGCGAGGTCACCCGCCCGCAGCCGTACCCTCCCCCAGCCTTCGGCCGGGGGGACCCCCATCTCGCTTCGCTCGCCCGTGTCCGGCACGATCCAGGCGTGGCCGCGGACCATCAGCATCACTGTCAGCGGGGCACGGTCCTCGACGCGGATGCTCCACGGCGGTTCGAAGCACGCACGGATCATGAAGGCGCCACGCGCGCGTGGACCCTCCAGCAGGCCTGCGAGTGCGTCCATGGGGCCAGCGTAGACGCGCGCTTATGGGAATGAGCCGTTCAGCGATGGGCGCCTTGGGCGCGGGACAGTTCACTGGGTGACATGACACAGAGCGCACGGAACATGACGGTTTTGGTGACCGGTGCCACGGGTCGTACGGGGCGCCGGGTGGCGGAGGCCGCGCGGGCGGCGGGGCTGACGGTTCGGGCGGCTTCGCGGGCGCAGGGCTTCGACTGGGCGGACCGGTCGACGTGGGCCCCGGCGCTGCGGGGCGCGGACGCGGCGTATCTCGTCCATCCCTCGGACGTCGGGTCGCCGGAGGCCACCGAGGCGGTCGGGCTGCTCGCGGGCGAGGCGGTCGGGCTCGGGGTGCGGCGGCTGGTGCTGCTGTCGGCGCGGGGCGAGGAGCGGGCGCGGCCGACCGAGAAGGCGGTGCGGGAGTCGGGGGCGGACTGGACGGTCGTACAGGCGGCGTGGTTCGCGCAGAACTTCAGCGAGGGGCCGCTGGTGGAGGGGTTCCGGCTGAGCGGGGAGCTGGTGTTCCCGGGTGGTGAGGTGCGTGAGCCGTTCATCGACGCGCGGGACATCGGGGACGTGGTGGTGGCCGCGTTGACGGCGGGCGACCGGTATGTCGGGCAGGACCTCGAGATCACCGGGCCACGGCTGCTGACGTTCGGGGAGGGAGTCGCGGAGATCGCCGCGGCGACGGGCCGTGAGCTGACGTATCAGGCCGTGTCGCCGCGCGAGTACGGAGCGATCCTGGCCGGGTTCGGGGTGCCGACCGAGGAGGCCGAGTTCCTGGTCGAGGTGTTCGAGCAGCTGCTCGACGGCCGTAACGCGCACCTCACGGACGGCGTGCGGCAGGTGCTCGGCCGTGAGCCTCGGGACTTCACCGACTTCGCGCGGGAGGCGGCGGCAGCGGGCGCCTGGAAGCTGTGAGGCGAAACGGCCGGTAGCCCGGCGTCACTTGTCCGAGGGCGGAGGCGTGTCGCCGCCGCCCTTCGGTGATGTCTTCGCGTGCGTGCGCAGGCGTGAACTCACGTCCTCCGGGGGCAGGAAGCGGGACCAGCGCTCGGGGAACTCGGAGGGCATGTCGGGGTCGTCCGGGTCGTCGGACTCGGTGGTGTCCCGGTGGTCGTGGGCGTGCATCGCTGCCATGCGGGCGACGTACTCGGCAGCCTCGGACTCGTGTCGCCGCTCGTTGGCGGCGCGGGCCGCGGCGGTGGCGGCGGCCGGCCAGACACGGTCGATGGCGGCGTTGACGGCGGCGCCGACGAGGACGGCGAACGCGGACACGCCGATCCACAGCAGGACGGCGACGGCCGCGGCGAGCGAGCCGTAGATCGTGGCGCCCTCGATGGTGTTGGTCAGGTAGATGCGCAGCAGGAAGCTGCCGAGCACCCACATGGCGAGGGCGACGAGGGCGCCAGGCACGTCCTCGATCCACGGGGAGCGGACGGGGACGGACACGTGGTACAGCGTCGTCAGGAAGACGATGGACAGCACGATGACGACGGGCCAGTACAGGACCTGTACGACGGTCTCCGACCAGGGCACGACGTTCAGTACGGCGTCCGGTCCCGCGACCATCAGCGGCAGCGCGACCGAGCCGATCAGCAGGGCCACGACGAACAGCACGAAGGACACCAGCCGCGTCTTGACGATGCCGCGGACGCCGTCGAGGCCGTACATGACGGTGATGGTGTCGATGAAGACGTTCACCGCGCGGGAGCCCGACCACAGGGCGAACACGAAGCCGATGGAGATGACGTCGGGGCGGCCGCCCCCCATCACGTCGTCGAGGATCGGCTGGGCGATCTGCCGGACGCCCTTGTCCGACAGGACCGTGCGCGAGGCCTCCAGGAGGTTGGCCTCCAGGCTGCTGATGGTGTCGGTGCCGGTCCAGTCGTCGACGTAGCCGAGCAGTCCGATCAGGCTCAGCAGCAGCGGCGGTACGGACAGCAGCGTGAAGAACGCCGCCTCCGCCGCGAGCCCCAGGATCCGGTACTCGATGCACGAGTTCACCGTGTCCTTGAGCAGCAGCCAGGCGGTCCTGCGCTTGGAGACGTTCCGGTAGAGGGCA
The DNA here is from genome assembly GCF_058544905.1 of Streptomyces sp. JLBG701. Taxonomy (NCBI): domain Bacteria; kingdom Bacillati; phylum Actinomycetota; class Actinomycetes; order Kitasatosporales; family Streptomycetaceae; genus Streptomyces; species Streptomyces sp. JLBG701. The sequence continues at coordinate 8,872,738 of NZ_CM178588.1, read as the reverse complement.
CGCGCCCGGTGGAGACGGCCGGACGGCCTCTGCGGGGAGTTACTTGCTGGCTGCACGACCTAAAGGTATCCGGCGTGGGAGGTCTCACTCATCCCCCGTCCTGGCTTCCGGAGTGGTCGCACCGTGGTCACACCCGTGGACCGCAGGTTTCCCTCCGGTCGCGCAACGCGCCAGAAAACGAGAAGAAACTCACCAGAAACCGCTAGACAAAATCGAACCATTTTTCTGTCATGCCCGCGTTGGCCGAATTGTTCCGCCGGAAAAACCGGAACCCTTGACGACGTTTACACCGCCCCTTCGGTGAGTTCCCCGATGGGGCGGACACCCGCGATCACCGGGCGAAATCGTTGAGGAATACACGAACGCCGGTAAAGCGCCAATGACTGAAACGGCCTTGACCCGTTCACTAATGTCCCGAAACAATCCGAATTGCATTCGTTGCGCCCTCCGAGGACGGCTCAGGCGCACACGACACGGGGGACATAGCGGGCCACTGACCATGGCCCAATTCAGTCGCGTTACCCGTGATCCTCATGATTCCCGTGATTCCCATGGGAATCCTGCGGATCATACCGTGCTGCTCCGGAATTCCCGTCCCCATTCATCTGTATTCACCTGCATTCACATGTTCAACTGCTCGCCGCTCAAGGAGCGCACGTGGTGGGAAATCCCGACACCGTCACCGAAAATGTCCTGGCTCAGGTGCTGGCCGGTGTCGTACGCAAGGAGCACGTCCCCGTCGACAGCCACTTCTTCGACGATCTCGGCGCCAACTCGCTGGTCATGGCGCACTTCTGCGCCCGGGTCAGAAAACACGCGGACCTGCCCGCGGTGTCCATGCGGGACGTCTACGGGTATCCGACGATCCGCTCCCTGGCGGCGGCCCTCGCCGAGGCGCCGGAGACGGCGCCCGCCTCGGCCGAGCGCGAAACCCCCACGCCGCCGGGCAGCACCGCTCGCTACCTGCTCTGCGGCACCCTTCAGTTCCTCGTCTTCGCCGCCTACTGCCTGCTCGCCGGGCTCGTCACCACCCGCGGCTACGAGTGGGTGTGGGCCGGTGACGGCGTGGTCGACGTGTATCTGCGGTCGGCCGGCTTCGGCGGCGCGGTGTTCCTCGGGGTGTGCACGGTGCCGGTGGTGGCCAAGTGGCTGCTGGTCGGGCGCTGGAAGGAGACCGAGTTCCCGGTCTGGAGCCTCGCCTACGTCCGCTTCTGGACCGTTAAGTCGCTGCTGCACGCCAACCCGATGATCCTGTTCACCGGCAGCCCGCTGTACGTGCTCTACCTGCGGGCCCTGGGTGCGCGCATCGGCCCGGGCGTCACGATCCTGTCCCACTCCGTGCCGGTCTGCACCGACCTGCTGACCATCGGCGCCGGCACCGTCATCCGCAAGGACTCCTTCTTCCTCGGCTACCGGGCCCAGGCGGGCCGCATCCGCACCGGCCCGGTCACCCTCGGCCGCGAAGTCTTCGTGGGCGAGAAGACCGTCCTGGACATCGGCACGTCCATGGGCGACGGCGCCCAACTCGGCCACTCGTCCGCCCTGTACGGCACGGCGTCCGCGATCCCGGCCGGTCAGCGCTGGCACGGCTCCCCCGCGCAGCGCACGGACGTCGACTACATCCGGGTCCGCCCGACGGACTGCTCCACCCCGCGCCGCGCCGCGTACGGCCTGGCCGGTCTGCTCCAGATGCTCCTCATGTACGTCCCGCTCACGGTCGGGGGGACGTATCTGCTGCTGGCGGCCCTGCCCGCGCTGGACACACTCGTGAACCCGAGCTCCCAGGACCTGGCGTCCGCCCGCTTCTACGGCGAGGCGCTCGGCCTGTCCCTGGCCCTGTTCACGGGGTTCGTGGTCCTCGGCCTCGCCGCCGTCTGCCTGGTGCCGCGGCTGCTGCGCCCGCTGCTGGTGCCGGACCGGACCTATCCGCTGTACGGCTTCCACTACTCGGTACAGCGCGCGATCGCCCGCCTGACGAACATCAAGTTCTACAAGTGGCTGTGCGGAGACAGCTCATACATCGTCCCCTACCTGCGCGCCCTCGGCTACGACCTCTCGCACGTCGAGCAGACCGGCTCCAACTTCGGTACGGAGGTACAGCACGAGACCCCGTATCTGGCCACCGTGGGAAGCGGCACGATGGTCGCCGACGGGCTGTCGATCGTGAACGCCGAGTTCTCCGGTACGTCCTTCCGCGTCTCGCGCACCGCGATCGGGCCGCACAACTTCCTCGGCAACAACATCGCCTATCCCGCGGGCGGCCGCACCGGCGACAACTGTCTGCTCGCGACCAAGGTGATGGTCCCGCTCGACGGCGCGGTCCGCGAGGGGGTCGGTCTGCTCGGCTCGCCCAGTTTCGAGATCCCGCGGTCGGTGGAGCGCGACAGCCGCTTCGACCACCTCCGCGAGGGCGAGGAGTTCCACCGCAGGCTGGCCGCGAAGAACCGCTACAACCTCCGCTCGATGGGCCTGTTCCTGTTCGTGCGCTGGCTGCACTGGTTCGCCCTGACGGTCCTCGGCTTCGCCGCCTTCGACCTCTACGACGGCCACGGCCCCGTCGCCGGCCTGCTGATCGGTGCGTCCATGATCGTCGGCCTCGCGTTCACCGCCTGCTACTACGCGCTGGTCGAGCGGATCATCGGCCGGTTCCGTCCGCTGCGACCGCGGCTCTGCTCGATCTACGACCCGTATTTCTGGTGGCACGAGCGGCTGTGGAAGATACCGGACCACCATCTCCAGGTGTTCAACGGGACGCCGTTCAAGAACGTCATCTGGCGCATGCTCGGCGTCCGGATCGGCCGCCGGGTCTTCGACGACGGCGCCTACATCACCGAGCGCACGCTCACCGCGATCGGCGACGACTGCACGCTGGCCGCCCACTCCAAGGTGCAGGCCCACTCCCAGGAGGACGGCACCTTCAAGTCCGAACACATCACCATCGGCGCGGGCTGCACCGTCGGGGTCGCGGCGCTCGTCCACTACGGCGTGTCGATGGGCGACGGTGCCGTCCTCGCCACCGACTCCTTCCTGATGAAGGGCGAGGAAGTACCGCCGGGTGCGTACTGGGGCGGAAATCCGGCGGTCGCGCCGCGCCGCGCGTGAGCCAGAAAGCAAGAAAGCAGGGGGAGAACAATCATGGAGACGATTCCACGCTGGACGCTCGATCCGACACCGGGTGTCGCGCAGTACGAAGTGCCGCTGCCCGAGGGTGTGTCGGCCGACCCCGCCGCGCTGTCGGCGGCCCACACCCGGGTCCTCGCGGCGCTGTCGGGCGAGAGTGAAGTCACTCCCGGCGAGGATCTGCGCGTCGGCGTCACGGACCGCACGCTGCGTCTGCGGTACCGCACCGACGTCCTCGACGCCGAGGCCGCCGCCCGTATCGCCGGTTACCACCTCACCGCACTCGCCGACCCCGGGTGCCACAGCCTGCTGTCCGAGGACGAACTCCGCTTCCAGCTCCACGAGTTGGCGGGCCCGTACCGCGAACTCCCCGACCGGCGGGTGCATGAGCTGTTCGAGGAGCGGGTCGAGCAGCACCCGGACGCCGTGGCCGCGGTGCTGGGAGACACGGAGTGGACGTACCGGGAGCTCAACTCCCGTGCCAATCAGCTGGGTCGGGCACTGCTCGCCCGGGGTCTGGGCCGCGAGGGTGTCGTCGCCGTGGTGATGGAGCGGAACCTGGACTGGCTGGCCGCCGTCCTGGCCGTGTTCAAGGCGGGCGGGGTGTATCTGCCCGTCGAGCCGCACTTCCCCGCCGAGCGCATCGCGACCACGCTCGCGCGGGCGGACTGCGCCTTCGTACTCACCGAGCGCGGGAGCACCGCGACCCTCGACCGGGCCGCGCCGGACGCCGAGACGCTCTACGTCGACGCCGCCTACGCCGAGGGCCACGCCGCCGACGACCTCGGTATCCCCGTCTCCCCCGGTCAACTCGCCTACATCTACTTCACGTCCGGCTCCACCGGCGAGCCCAAGGGCGCGATGTGCGAGCACGCCGGCTTCGTCAACCACGTCCACGCCAAGCTCGACGACCTCGGGATCGGCGCCGGTCAGGTGGTCGCGCAGACCGCGCCCCAGTGCTTCGACATCTCCCTGTGGCAGCTGGTGTCCGCACTCCTGGTCGGCGGGCGGACCCTGCTCGTCGGACAGGACGTGATCCTGGACGTGCCGCGGTTCGTGGACACCGTCGTCCGGGGGCGGGTCAACGTGCTCCAGGTCGTGCCGTCGTATCTCGAAGCCGTGCTCGCCGAGTTGGAGCAGCGCCCGCGTGAACTGCCCGACCTGCGCTGTGTGTCGGTCACCGGGGAGGCGGTGAAGAAGGAGCTGGTGCAGCGCTGGTTCACTGCCATGCCCGGCATCCGGCTCGTCAACGCCTATGGACTGACCGAGACTTCGGACGACACCAACCACGAGGTGATGGACTGGGTCCCGGAGCAGGAGCGGGTGCCGCTCGGGCGGCCGGTCGCCAATGTGCGGGTGTACGTCGTCGACGAGCGGCTGACGCCGGTACCGCTGGGGGCTCCCGGCGAGATCGTCTTCTCCGGGGTGTGCGTCGGGCGCGGGTACGTCAACGATCCCGAGCGCACCGCTGCCGCCTTCGGGGAGGACCCGTACCGCCCCGGCGAGCGGCTGTACCGCAGCGGCGACCAGGGGCGCTGGCTGCCCGACGGCAGGCTGGAGTTCCTCGGCCGGCGGGACACCCAGGTCAAGCTGCGCGGCTTCCGGATCGAGATCGGCGAGATCGAGAACGCGCTGCTGCGGGCGCCCGGCGTCAGAGACGGCGCCGTGGTGGTCGTACGGGGCGCGCGGCTGGTGGCGTTCTGCACCGGCGCGCCGCCGGTCGACACCGACGCGGTGCGGGAGCGGCTGGCCGCGTCGCTGCCCGCGTACATGGTGCCGTCGGTCGTCCACTGGCGGGCGCGGCTGCCGTTGACCGGCAACGGCAAGACCGACCGCCGTACCCTCACCGCGCTCGCCGAGAAACTCGACGCGGCCGAGGACCACTCCGGGGCGCCCGGCACCCCGGACGAGCGGCGGATGGCCGCCGCCTGGGCCGAGGTGCTCGACATCCCGGCCGACCGGATCGGCCGCCTGGACCACTTCTTCGACCGCGGCGGCACCTCCCTGTCCGCCGTAAAGCTGGCGATCGCCCTGGACCGGGCGATCACCCTCAAGGACGTCATCCGCCAACCGGTCCTCGCGGACCTGGCCCTCCTGCTGTCACCACCCGTCTCCCCATGAGCGGCGCTCCCGCAGGACAGCTCAACCGCACCATCGAAAGGAACACCGAGATGTCGCCCTCATCTCCGACCCTGCTATCCGACCTCACCTCGACTTCCGGCAGCCCTCCTCTTCTCCATGCCGCGGCGGACGGCGACCCGGTGGGCTGGGCCGCCGCGCACCGTGACGCCCTGCGTACCGTCGTCGCCGGGCACGGCCGCGTGCTGGTCCGCGGTCTTGGCCTGGACGACCCCGCCGTGTGCGGCGCCGTCTTCGAGCGGCTGGCCACCGCCCTGATGCCGGACCGGGAGCCCTTCGCGCCCCGGCGGTCCTACGGGGACGGCCTGTACTCCTCCTCCAAGTGGCCGCCGAACCAGCAGATGTGCATGCACCACGAGTCGAGCTACGGGATGGAGTTCCCGGGCCTGCTGCTGTTCGCCTGTCTCGTGGCGCCCGCCGAGGGCGGCGCGACCGCGGTCGCCGACGCGCACGCCGTGCTGGAGGCGCTGCCCGCCCAGCTGACCGACCGCTTCGAGAGCGAGGGCTGGGTGCTGACACGGACGTACAACGACGAGATCGGGGCGTCGGTCGCCGAGGCGTTCGGCACCGAGGACCGGGTCGCCGTCGAGCGCTACTGCCGTACACACGCCATCGAGTTCGCCTGGCAGGACGACGGCTCGCTGCGCACCCGGCAGCACCGCAGCGCGGTGATCCGGCACCCGTTCACCGGCCGGCGCTGCTGGTTCAACCAGATCGCCTTCCTCAACGAGTGGACGATGGACCCCGAGGTCCGCGAGTACCTGGTGGACGTGTACGGACCCGACGCGCTGCCCTTCAACACCCTTTTCGGGAACGGCGATCCGATCGGCGAGGACACCGTGCGCACCATCAACGAGGTGTACGAGGCGCACACCCTGCGCGAGCCGTGGCGGTCCGGTGATCTGCTGCTCGTCGACAACGTCCGCACCGCGCACAGCAGGGAGCCCTTCGAGGGCCCGCGCGAGGTGCTGGCGGCGCTCGCCGACCCTGTACTGCTGGTGGACTGCGCGCCGACGGTCGAGGTGAGGGTCGCATGAGCGTCACCGTGCCCCCGTTCGCCGTCGTCTCCGGCGAGCAGGTCAAGGAGGTCCTGGACGGCCGCGAGCCGGAGATCGTCGACCTCGTCGAAACCGTTTACCGGCTGCAAGGGGCGGGCGACTCGGTCAACCCGCCCTCGTACTTCCTGCGTTTCCCGGACCGGCCGTCGTCCCGGATCATCGCGCTGCCGGCCTCGATCGGCGGGGCGCGGCGGGTGGACGGCCTGAAGTGGATCTCCAGTTTTCCGCAGAACACGGCGTCCGGGCTGCCGCGCGCCTCGGCCGTGCTGATCCTCAACGACCCCGAGACGGGCTATCCGTTCGCCTGTCTGGAGGGCTCCGTGATCAGCGCGACTCGCACGGCGGCCTCGGCGGCCCTGGCGGCCGACCGCCTCAGCCGAACCCGGAACCGGCCGGCCCGCGTCGGCTTCATCGGGACCGGCCTGATCGCCCGCTACATACACACCCATCTCACCGCCACCGGCTGGTCGTTCGAGGAGACGGGCGTGCACGACCTGTCCGCCGGGAGCGCGGCCGGCTTCCGCGGCTATCTGGAGCGCTCGGGCGCGAAGGGCCGGATCACGGTGCACGACAGCCCGGAGGATCTCGTCCGCTCAAGTGACCTGCTGGTCTTCGCGACCGTCGCGGCCTCGCCGCACATCCACGACCCGTCCTGGTTCGCGCACCACCCGGTGGTGCTGCATGTGTCGCTGCGGGATCTCGACCCCCGGATCCTGCTCGGCGCCGCCAACTTCGTCGACGACGTCGAGCACTGTCTGAAGGCCGAGACGTCACCGCACCTCGCCGAACGCCTCACCGGCGGCCGGGACTTCATCGACGGCACCCTCGACGACGTACTGACCGGGCGAGTGGCTGTCCCCGCCGACCGGACGGTGGTGTTCTCGCCCTTCGGTCTCGGCGTGCTGGACCTCGCGGTCGGCGGGTTCGTCCACGACGAGGTGGCCCGCAGGGGCGAGTTGCACATCGTCGACGGGTTCTTCCACGAACTGCGCCGGCACGGCTGACCCGCGGGCACCGCGCCGCATGAAGTAGGGGGGAACAAGATGCCCGTCATTTCCGATCCCACGGAGTTCAACGAGGAGGAGCTCTACGTCGACCTGCGGGCCGCGCTGGGGCTGCCGCTCTATCTGAAGTGCGAGGGGTTCAACTTCGCCGGTTCGATCAAGATGAAGGCCGCGGCCGAGATGGTGGCCGCCGCCGAGCGCGACGGCCGGCTCCGGCCCGGCTCGGTCCTGGTCGAGTCGTCGTCCGGGAACCTCGGAGTCGCGCTGAGCGTGATCGCCGCGAGCCGGGGCCACCGCGTCCTGTGCGTGACCGACGTGCGCTGCAACCTGCCCACGATCCATCTGATGGAGGCGCTGGGCAGCCGGGTCCACGTCATCGAGAAACCGGACGCGCACGGCGGTTTCCTGGGCGCCCGGATCGCCTACGTCCGTTCCCTGTGCGCCTCGGACGACCGGTACGTGTGGCTCAACCAGTACACCAACCAGGGCAACTGGAGGGCGCACTTCCATACGACCGCCCCGGCCATCGCCCGCCGCTTCCCGGACCTCGACGTGCTGTTCGTCGGGGTCGGCACCACCGGGACCCTGATGGGCTGTGCCCGCTGGTTCTGGCAGTGGCGGCGCCGGGTGCGGGTCGTCGCGGTGGACAGCGCCGGCTCGGTGACCTTCGGCGGACCGGCCGGGCCGCGGATGATCCCGGGGCTCGGCACCAGCGTGCCGCCGCCGCTGCTCGACGAGTCGTACGTGGACGACGTGGTGAAAGTCGAGGAGGCGGACACCGTGCTCGCCTGCCGCCGGCTGGCCGGGCGGGGCTTCCTGTTCGGCGGATCCACCGGCACCGTGGTCAGCGGGGCGGGGCAGTGGCTGGCCGCGTACGGCGGGCGTGATCTCACGTCGGTGGCGATCGCCCCGGACCTCGGCGAGCGCTACCTCGACACCGTCTACCGGGCAGGCTGGCCCGAGGACCTGGGGCCTGTGTCGGAAGTGGCGCCTGTCGGGCGACGCCTGGCACGCACTCTCGCCGCACCGGGCGAAAGCCCACGTACAACCAGTACGAGGACTTCCGCCCGGCACGCCGAGAGCACGCACCAGACGCCGCCCGACCCGCCCTCCGGGCGGACGACGCCACTTCCGACACAGGCCCCAGCGGATCCGCACGCTTTGCGGGCCGTTTCCGGGATCGCCTGAAGCGGGCGTCGGGCTGCCGTGTCACGGTGGCTCCCACCGCCGTACCGAGTTAGGTTCGCAGACATGGCAGCCAGCACCCACTCCGTGACCAATCAGGCTCCGCCGCTGGTCGGACACGACGTCTTCGCCACCGACCGGGCCCTGGACGAGGCCGTCGAGCGGCATCTCGCACCGGAGCTGCTGGGCGAGGCGCGGGAGGAGCTGACCCTGCTCGGCCGGGCCGCCGGCTCGGCGCAGGTGCAGGAGTGGGCCGTACAGGCCAACGAGAACCCGCCGAAGCTACGCACCCACGACCGCTACGGCCACCGCGTCGACGAGGTCGACTTCCACCCCTCCTGGCACCGGCTGCTCGGCAAGGGCGTCTCCTCCGGCCTCACCGCGGCCTGGAACCGCCCGGGCGGACATGTGCGGCGCGCGGCCGGCTTCCTGGTCTGGACCCAGGCCGAGGCGGGCAACGGCTGCCCCCTGTCGATGACCCACGCGGCGGTCCCCGCCCTGCGCACCGACCCCGACCTCGCCGCCGAGTGGGAGCCCCGGCTGACATCCATGGTCTACGACCGTGCCCTGCGGCCCGCCGAGCAGAAGGCCGGGGTGCTGTTCGGGATGGGCATGACGGAGAAGCAGGGCGGAAGCGACGTACGGGCCAACACGACGTCGGCGCGGCCGCTCGCCGAATCCGGGACGTACGAGCTGACCGGCCACAAGTGGTTCTGTTCGGCGCCGATGTCGGACGGTTTCCTGGTGCTGGCCCAGGCGCCCGACGGGCTCACCTGCTTCCTCGTCCCGCGTGTTCTGGCCGACGGCACCCGCAACGTGTTCCGCCTCCAACGGCTCAAGGACAAGCTGGGCAACCGGTCGAACGCGTCCGCCGAGGTCGAGTTCGACGGGACCTGGGCCCGCCGGGTCGGCGAGGAGGGGCGCGGGGTGCGCACCATCATCGGGATGGTCGCCGCGACCCGGCTCGACTGTGTGCTCGGCTCGGCCGGGCTGATGCGGCAGGCCGTCGCCCAGGCCGTCCACCACTGCACCTACCGCGAGGCGTTCGGCGGCAAGCTGATCGACAAGCCGCTGATGCGCAACGTACTGGCCGATCTGGCGCTGGAGTCGGAGGCGGCCACCACCCTCGCGCTGCGGCTCGGGGCCGCCTACGACGACGGGAGCGAACAGGAGCGGGCGTTCCTGCGCGTCGCGGTGCCGGCCGCCAAGTACTGGGTGACCAAGCGCTGTACGCCGGTGACCGTGGAGGCGGCCGAGTGCCTCGGCGGCAACGGGTACGTGGAGGAGTCCGGGATGCCCCGCCTGGTACGGGAGTCCCCGCTCAACTCGATCTGGGAGGGGGCCGGAAACGTCCAGGCGCTGGACGTCCTGCGGGCGCTGCGCCGAGAGCCACAGGCCCTCAACGCCTACCTCCAGGAGATCGGCCGGGCCCGCGGCGCCGACCACCGCCTGGACGGCGCGATCAAGAACCTCCTGACCGAACTCGCCGACCTGGAGGGCATCGAGGCACGGGCCAGACGTCTCGTCGAGCGGCTCGCGCTGGTGCTCCAGGGCGCCCTGCTGGTGCGCTTCGCGCCCCCGGAGGTGGCCGACGCGTTCTGCGCCTCCCGACTGGGCGGCGACTGGGGCTCGGCTTTCGGCACCCTGCCACACACCCTGAACCTGGCATCAATGGTGGAGAGAGCCCGCCCAACAAGCTAAGGACGCGCACACCCACCCCAGGGGCGCGGGGCTGTATCGATATGCGGCTCCGCCGCGTGGGCGCGACCAGCCACAACGAACCGCCGGACGGGAGTGGTGCTGCGCCGACACGGCACCACCCCCGCCTCACAGGCCCGTTCGGAGGCCGCGGACGCCGCTCGAAGCGGCGTGCCACAAGTTTCAATCAACATAGAGCCGTTCACCAGGGTTGCAGGGGGTTGCAACTTGTTGGCGTCTGTGAGCGGAGTGTGCCCATCCGTCACACAAGGACGGCACTATGAGACGCGCAGTCGGGACGAGACAAGAATTCGTCGGCCGAACCGCCCGACAACCGGTTGTCGAAACAGGCCCTTCCCGGAGCCAGGAGGACCCCGTGGCGCACACGCCGAAGTACGTGACGCAACTCGCCGCCGTCGACGCGACGCACGCGGCGCGGGTACTCAGCGCGATGCGCGACGCGGCCCTCGCCGGACAGCGCGCGCGGCTCGCGCCCCGTCCGGTGATCGAGCAGTCCTGGGGGCGCATGCTGCGCAGCGGCGTCGATCCCGACCACGACTTCAGGTCCGGGCTGCTCTCCCCCGACGAGGTGCGGCGGCGCCGGGAGGAGTCACCGTTGCGGCATGTGATGCCGGTGCTGCGCGAGGGGCTGCTGTCGGTCGCGGACGTCGCCCACCACATCATGGTGGTCGCCGACGCCGAGGCCCGGGTGCTGTGGCGCGAGGGGTCCTTGCCGGTGCTCCGCAAGGCGGACGGGCTCGGCTTTGAACTCGGCGCCGACTGGCGGGAGGACGTCGTCGGTACCAACGGTGTGGGCACCCCGGCGGTGGTGCGCCGCCCGGTGCAGGTCTTCGCCGCCGAGCACTTCGTCCGCACCCACGCCTCCTGGACCTGTACGGGCGCCCCGATCACCGACCCCCGGGACGGTCGGCTGATCGGCGTCGTGGACGTCAGCGGGCCGCTGGAGACGATGCATCCGGCCACGCTCGCCTGGGTCGACTCGGTGGCCAAGCTCGCCGAGGCCCGGCTGCGGGAACTGCACCTGACCTCGCTGGAGCGGCTGCGCGCGGTGGCGGCGCCGCTGCTGGCCCGGCTCACCGGGCGGGCCCTGGTGGTGGACCGGGACGGCTGGACGGCGGCGGTGACGGGAATGCCGTACACGAACCGGATCGGGCTGCCCAAGTCGCTGACGGCGGGCCGCCATCCGCTGCCGGCGCTCGGGCTGTGCTCGGTGGAGCCACTGGCCGGGGGCTGGCTGGTGCGGGTCGCCGACGAACCGCTGCCGGGCGGCGCCACCCAGCTGGTCCTCGACCTGTCCCAGCCGCGCCGCTGGTCGATGACGGTGTCGGGCGGCACCGGCTCCTGGACCCACGAACTGAGCCCTCGGCACGCCGAGTTGCTCTATCTGCTGGCCCTGCACCGCACCGGGCGGGGCGCGGCGGGCCTCGCCGAGGACGTGTTCGGCGACGCGGGCCGTACGGTGACGGTGCGCGCCGAGATGTCGCGTATGCGGCGGTATCTCGGGGGGCTTCTGGAGCACCGGCCGTACCGGTTCGGGGAGGACGTGGAGGTCGAGCTGGTCCTCCCGGACGACCCGAACGACCTGCTGCCGCACTCGACGGCGCCGGCGGTGCTGCGGGGCCGGACCCCGCCCGACCGGCCCCGAATGCCGTGAGTGATGCCCCAAGTGGCCGAAGACAGCTGCCTGAAGTGGCTCAAGAGTGGCATCTTCCGCATATTTGCAGGGTCTTCGTCACCGATCGTGGCCTACTGACGTAGCATCCCCCTACGGGCCGCCCCACCTGCTCCTTGGTCAACGCACGGACCATTGGCCGCAGTTGGCTCGCGTCAGGAGGATCTGTGATGAGTCGCGGTCGACACCGTCGTCGTAATCGGGGCCGGGCGCTACGCGCGGTCCTGGCAGGCACCGCCCTGGCGCTCACCGCGGCCGCCACGATGATCAGCGCCTCGCAGGCCACGGTCGGCGACGACCTCGGTGCCCTGCGGCCGCTCACCTCGTCCGGCGAGACCGGCAAGCTCCGGCTGACGGAACACCTGGAGCCGCAGCGGACGCTGGAGAGACTCTCCTCCTCGATGGGCAAGCCGATCGGTGTCGACGCCGTCCTCGACAGCACCGACCACACCCTGCGCGACGCATCCGGCTGCACGACCACCGAGAAGCAGGCGCTGCCCGTCGAACCGGCGGCCACGCGCGCGTACTGCTGGGACAGCGCCGACACCCACACCTGGCGGGCCGGTGCGGTCACCAGCTCCGGGGACGCGGACGACGACGGCTGGTGGGGCGCGAACCGCGTCCTCCTCTCCGGCTGGACCGGCGCCGACGGCACGGCGGAGCGGGGCCTGGCCAAGGTCGCCTTCGTCGACGCGAACGACCTCGACCACCTGACGTACACCTGGGTCCTGCTCACCGTGCCGGTCGACGGGGGCCGCGACTACCGGGGGCTCGTCTCCGGGATCTCCGGCATGGTCTGGTACCAGGGCCGGCTCCTGGTCGCCACGGGCAGCGCCCTGTACGTCTACGACATGGACCGCGTCCAGCGCACGAGCGTCAACAGCCCCGCGATCGGCCGGGTGCCCGGCGGCTGGTCGGCGCACGGCTACCGGTTCATGATGCCCGCCGTCGCCTCGTACACGATGGCCGCCGGGACGTGCGGATCCGCCAGCGGCGTCCCCCCTTGTCTGGACAGCCTCTCCCTGGACCGCAGCACGACGCCCGACAGCCTGGTCGCGAGCGAGTGGGTGCCCGCGGACAGCGACCGGGACACCCGGCTGTGGCGCTACTCCTTCAGCTCGGCCCCGGCCCGCGCCGGACTGCCGGCCGTCTCCGCCGCCGGGAACGCCGACCCGACCGAGGCCTACGAGACGAAGGCCACCGAGGTCCGGGGCGTCCTCTCCTACCGGCCCGCCGGGGCCGCACGGTCCCGGTGGTATCTGAGCCGGGCGGCCACCGCGCCGGACGGCCACGGGACGCTGTGGCGGCAGGACACCGGCGGCACCAGGGCCATGCAGTGCGGCTCGGGCGACACGGACCGCTGCTGGAGCCCGCGCACGGAGTCCCTCTCCTACTGGGAGGTGTCGGGCGAGCTCTGGTCACAGTCGGGGCGGACACTCTTCTCCCTGCCCCTGTCCTCGATCGACCGGTCCCTGGGCTGACCGGTTTCTTGGGCTGACCGGTTTCTTGGGCTGTGACAGAACTCCGTCCTGCATGATTCCCTGGCCGTATGACGAACATCCCCGTGACCACCTGGTCCCTGGAGCAGACCGCGCCGGCCGACGCCCTCCCTGCCGCCGCGCCGGACGGCGACGTCCGGATCGTCCGCTCCGAGGTCCCCTCACCCGAGTTCAGCCGCTTCCTGTACGCCTCCGTTGGCGGTGACATCCGCTGGATCGACCGGCTGGGCTGGAGCTACGCGCGGTGGCAGGAGCACCTGGACCGGCCGGGCGTGGAGACGTGGGTGGCCTACGACAAGGGGACGCCCGCGGGATACGTCGAACTGGGTCCGCAGGACGACGGGGCCGTGGAGATCGAGTACTTCGGCCTGATCCCCGCTTTCCGGGGCCGTCGCATCGGCGGACACCTGCTGTCGTACGGCGCCGCCCGCGCCTGGGATCTCGCGGACCGCTGGCCGGGGCTGGCGCATACGAAGCGGGTCTGGCTGCATACATGCAGCCTGGACGGCGAGCACGCCATGGACAACTATCTGCGCCGGGGCTTCAAGCTGTTCGACACCAAGGTCGAGGAGGCGAGGGAGGTGGCGGCACCTGGCCCCTGGCCTGGGGCTCACACCGTCTGACCTGCGCGGACGTGACGCCCCTCGGACGTTGTGACCGACGCCACCCTGGTCTCACTCTACGAGACAAGGGTGTCCACATGGCGGACGAAGCTGGACTGTGTCCAGATCTCCGTGACACGCTTCCGTCATGTCTGGAACTGGAATCGCCTTGGTGAGTCGGCGGCACGTCGATCTCGGCCGCATGTCCAGCGCCATCTGTCCGGCGAGCTGACGAGCCGCAGCACAGCCGGTTTTTCGTAATCTGCCTCATTCCTGCGCAAAGATGCGCACGTATGCCCCGATGCGCCCATACGCGCAGGTCAGAGCCGCTTCCCCGCCTGTCCCGAAGGACGTAGAACCATGGCCGCCAACCCGCAGAACCCTGCCGCCGCGACTCCCCGCCGCAAGGTGAGCCGTCACCGCGGTGAGGGTCAGTGGGCCGCCGGACACTTCACCCCGCTCAACGGCAACGAGCAGTTCAAGAAGGACGACGACGGTCTCAACGTGCGGACGCGCATTGAGACGATCTACTCCAAGCGCGGCTTCGACTCGATCGACCCCAACGACCTGCGCGGCCGTATGCGCTGGTGGGGCCTGTACACCCAGCGCAAGCCCGGGATCGACGGCGGCAAGACCGCGATCCTGGAGCCGGAGGAGCTGGACGACGAGTACTTCATGCTGCGCGTGCGGATCGACGGTGGCCGGCTGACCACCGCGCAGCTGCGCGTCATCGGCGAGATCTCGCAGGAGTTCGCGCGCGGCACGGCCGACCTCACCGACCGGCAGAACGTCCAGTACCACTGGATCCGGATCGAGGACGTGCCCGAGATCTGGAACCGCCTGGAGGCCGTCGGGCTGTCCACCACCGAGGCCTGCGGTGACACGCCCCGCGTCATCCTCGGCTCGCCCGTCGCCGGCATCGCCGAGGACGAGATCATCGACGGCACGCCGGCGATCGACGAGATCCACCGCCGGATCATCGGCAACAAGGACTTCTCGAACCTGCCCCGCAAGTTCAAGTCCGCGATCTCCGGCTCGCCGCTGCTGGATGTGGCGCACGAGATCAACGACATCGCGTTCGTCGGCGTCAACCACCCCGACCACGGCCCCGGCTTCGACGTCTGGGTCGGCGGCGGTCTGTCCACCAACCCCAAGATCGGCCAGCGCCTGGGCGCCTGGGTCCCGCTCGACGAGGTCCCGGACGTCTACGAGGGCGTCATCTCGATCTTCCGCGACCACGGCTACCGGCGCCTGCGCACCCGCGCCCGCCTGAAGTTCCTGGTCGCCGACTGGGGCGTGGAGAAGTTCCGCCAGGTCCTGGAGGACGACTACCTGGGGCGCAAGCTGACCGACGGCCCGGCGCCCGCGCAGCCCGTCGAGCGCTGGCGCGACCACGTCGGCGTGCACCGCCAGCAGGACGGCCGTTTCTACGTCGGTTTCGCCCCGCGCGTCGGCCGCGTGGACGGCACGACCCTCACCAAGATCGCCGAGCTGGCCGAGGCGCACGGCTCGGGCCGCCTGCGTACCACCGTCGAGCAGAAGATGATCGTGCTCGACGTCGACGAGGCGCGGATCGAGTCGCTGACCGAGGGCCTGGAGGCGCTCGGCCTCAGCACCAAGCCCTCCCCCTTCCGGCGCGGCACCATGGCCTGCACCGGCATCGAGTACTGCAAGCTCGCCATCGTCGAGACGAAGGCGCGCGGCATCTCCCTGATCGACGAACTCGAGCGCCGTATCCCCGAGTTCGACGAGCCCATCACCATCAACATCAACGGCTGTCCGAATGCCTGCGCCCGTATCCAGGTCGCGGACATCGGTCTCAAGGGCCAGCTCGTCCTCAACGACCAGGGCGAGCAGGTCGAGGGCTTCCAGGTGCACCTCGGTGGTGCGCTCGGCCTGGAGGCGGGCTTCGGACGCAAGGTCCGTGGCCTCAAGGTCACCTCCGAGGAGCTGCCCGACTACGTCGAGCGGGTCCTCAAGCGGTTCCAGGAGGAGCGCGAGGAAGGCGAGCGCTTCGCCACCTGGGCCACGCGTGCGTCCGAGGAGGCTCTCTCATGAGTGAGCGAGCCGCCCCTTTCTACTGTCCCTACTGCGGCGACGAGGACTTGCGTCCGAGTGAGCAGGGCCACGGCGCGTGGGAATGCGCGGCGTGCAACAGGGCTTTTCAGCTGAAGTTCCTCGGGCTGCTCGCCCAAGGCGTGAGCCGCAGGAGCGCGGCGGTGTCGAGCGGGCGAGCGCGCGGAGGCCCCGACGAAGGAGGGGCTGAGCACGGTCGGCCGCTCGACACCGGCTCTAGCGCTCCGGAGGCGAATGCCTCTCAAAAGAGGAGCCTGCAGCGTGCCGACAGTGGAGGGGACGACGAGATATGACCACGCTCCAGGAAGACCGCACGACCGAAGACCTCAAGGCCCTCGCCGAGCAGGCGGGCCGCGACCTGGAGGACGCCTCCGCGCTGGAGATCCTCCAGTGGGCCGCCAAGACCTTCGGCAAGAGCTTCTGCGTGACCTCGTCCATGGAGGACGCGGTCGTCGCCCATCTCGCCTCCCGCGCGATGCCCGGTGTATCCGTGGTGTTCCTCGACACCGGCTACCACTTTCCGGAGACGATCGGGACCCGGGACGCGGTGGAGGCGGTGATGGACGTCAACGTCATCACGCTCACCCCGCGCCGGACGGTCGCCGAGCAGGACGCGGAGTTCGGCCCCAAGCTGCACGACCGCGACCCCGACCTGTGCTGCAAGATGCGCAAGGTCCAGCCGCTGGAGGAGGGCCTCACGCGCTACGCGGCCTGGGCGACAGGCCTGCGCCGCGACGAGTCCGAGACCCGGGCGAACACCCCGGTCGTCGGCTGGGACGAGAAGCGGCAGAAGGTCAAGATCTCCCCGATCGCCCGCTGGACGCAGGACGACGTCGACGCGTATGTCGCGGAGCACGGCGTCCTGACCAACCCGCTGCTGATGGACGGCTACACCTCCGTCGGCTGCGCGCCCTGCACCCGCCGGGTGCTGGAGGGCGAGGACGCCCGCGCCGGCCGCTGGGCGGGCCGCGCCAAGACCGAGTGCGGGCTGCACGGCTGACGATGACCTCTGACTTCAACGACTCGACGTTTTCGACCACCCAGGAGATTCAAGTGACGACCGGAGCCACCGTTTGGCTCACGGGTCTGCCGAGTGCCGGCAAGACCACCATCGCGTACGAGCTGGCCGCCCGGCTGCGCGAGGACGGCCACCTCGTCGAGGTGCTCGACGGCGACGAGATCCGCGAGTTCATCTCGGCGGGCCTCGGCTTCAGCCGCGAGGACCGGCACACGAACGTGCAGCGCATCGGCTTCCTCGCCGAGCTGCTCGCCCGCAACGGCGTCAAGGCGCTCGTCCCGGTGATCGCGCCCTACGCCGACAGCCGCGAGGCCGTCCGCAAGCGCCACCAGGACAGCGGGGCCGCGTACCTCGAGGTGCACGTGGCGACCCCGGTCGAGGTCTGCTCCGTACGCGATGTGAAGGGTCTCTACGCCAAGCAGGCCGCCGGTGAGCTCTCCGGGCTGACCGGGGTCGACGACCCGTACGAGGCGCCCGAGGCGCCCGACCTGCGGATCGAGTCGCAGAACCAGACCGTGCGGGAGTCCGCGGCAGCGGTCCACGGCCTGCTCACCGAAAGGGGACTGGCATGACGACCGTCGCACAGGTCGAGGAGGGCACGGAGAACCCGTACGCCCTGAGCCACCTGGACGCGTTGGAGTCCGAAGCGGTGCACATCTTCCGCGAGGTGGCGGGTGAGTTCGAGCGGCCGGTGATCCTCTTCTCCGGCGGCAAGGACTCCATCGTCATGCTGCACCTGGCGCTGAAGGCGTTCGCCCCGGCGGCGATCCCCTTCTCCCTGCTGCACGTCGACACCGGGCACAACTTCCCCGAGGTCCTCGCCTACCGGGACCGTACGGTCGCACAGCATGGGCTGCGCCTCCATGTGGCCTCCGTACAGGACTACATCGACCGCGGTGTGCTGCGCGAACGCCCCGACGGCACCCGCAACCCGCTGCAGACCCTCCCCCTCACCGAGAAGATCCAGTCCGAGCGCTTCGACGCCGTCTTCGGCGGCGGACGCCGCGACGAGGAGAAGGCCCGCGCCAAGGAGCGCGTCTTCTCCCTGCGGGACGAGTTCTCCCAGTGGGACCCGCGCCGCCAGCGGCCCGAGCTGTGGAACCTCTACAACGGCCGGCACGCGCCCGGCGAGCACGTCCGCGTCTTCCCGCTGTCCAACTGGACCGAGCTGGACGTGTGGCAGTACATCGCCCGCGAGGGCATCGAGCTGCCCGACATCTACTTCGCCCACGAACGCGAGGTCTTCCAGCGCGCCGGCATGTGGCTGACCGCCGGCGAGTGGGGCGGCCCCAAGGCCGACGAGAGTGTCGAGAAGCGCCAGGTCCGCTACCGGACCGTCGGCGACATGTCCTGCACCGGCGCCGTCGACTCCGACGCCGAGACCCTGAATCAGGTCATCGCCGAGATCGCCGCGTCCCGGCTCACCGAGCGGGGCGCGACCCGCGCCGACGACAAGATGTCCGAGGCCGCGATGGAAGACCGTAAGCGCGAGGGGTACTTCTAAACATGTCCAGGACCATCGAACCTTTCGAGACGCTGTCGGTCGAGCAGTTGTCGGCGACGACCCTGCTGCGGTTCGCGACCGCCGGGTCCGTCGACGACGGCAAGTCCACCCTCGTCGGACGCCTCCTGCACGACTCCAAGTCGGTCCTCACCGACCAGCTGGAGGCCGTCGAGCGCGCCTCGGCCGACCGCGGCCAGGACGCCCCGGACCTCGCGCTGCTGACGGACGGTCTGCGCGCCGAGCGCGAGCAGGGCATCACCATCGACGTGGCCTACCGCTACTTCGCCACCGCCAAGCGCCGGTTCATCCTCGCCGACACGCCCGGCCACGTGCAGTACACCCGCAACATGGTGACGGGTGCCTCCACGGCCGAGCTGACGGTGATCCTGATCGACGCCCGCAACGGCGTCGTCGAGCAGACCCGGCGCCACGCCGCTCTGGCCGCCCTGCTCCGCGTCCCGCACGTGGTCCTCGCCGTCAACAAGATGGACCTCGTCGACTACCAGGAGTCCGTGTTCGCCGCGATCGCCGAGGAGTTCACGGCGTACGCGCTCGAACTGGGCGTCCCGGAGATCACCGCGATCCCGATCTCGGCGCTGGCCGGCGACAACGTCGTGGAGCCGTCCGCCAACATGGACTGGTACGGCGGGCCGACCTTCCTGGAGCACCTGGAGTCCGTCCCGGTCGCCCACGACCTGAGCCACTGCCACGCACGTCTGCCCGTGCAGTACGTGATCCGGCCGCAGACCGCCGAGCACCCCGACTACCGGGGCTACGCCGGCCAGATCGCCGCCGGGACGTTCTACGTCGGCGAGGAGGTCACCGTGCTGCCGTCGGGCCGCACCTCGAAGATCTCCGGCATCGACGTGCTGGGCAAGTCGGTAGACGCGGCCTGGACGACCCAGTCGGTGACCCTCCTGCTTGAGGACGACATCGACATCTCCCGCGGTGACCTGATCGTGCCGAGCAAGGACGCGCCGGCCACCACCCAGGACATCGAGGCGACCGTCTGCCATGTCGCCGACGCGCCCCTGACCGTCGGCCACCGGGTGCTGCTCAAGCACGGCACCCGCACGGTCAAGGCGATCGTCAAGGACATCCCGTCCCGTCTCACGCTCGCCGATCTGTCCCTGCACCCGCACCCGGGACAGCTCGTCGCCAACGACATCGGCCGGGTGAAGATCCGCGCGGCGGAGCCCCTGCCGGTGGACTCGTACGCCGACTCGCGGCGCACGGGCTCGTTCATCCTGATCGACCCGAACGACGGCACGACGCTCACCGCCGGCATGGTCGGCGAGTCGTTCGCCTCTCCGGAGCCGGTCAAGGACGAGGCCGAAGACGACGGTTGGGACTTCTGATCATGAACTCCTTCGACGTCTACTCCACGTTCGCGAAGGAGGGCGGCCGCGTCGGCAGCGGCGTCCTCGGCAGCGGGCAGGGCGGGGTCTCGCGATGTGCGGATTGACGTACGCGCACCGCTTGCGCGCCCCGGCCCCCCACCGGACGTCCCGACATCGACGAAGACCTGCCGACCTCCCGGCCACGACCTGAGAGACCGTGACCGCCGGGCCTCCGAGAGGAACACCTCCCGTGCCTGTCAACCGCTCGAACCTCCTCCGCCGCGGCATAGCCGTGGTCGCCGCTCTTCCCCTGCTCGCCCTCGCCGCCTGCGGTTACGGGTCCGAGTCCAAGGACGACGACACCTCCAAGGTCGCCGCCGGGGCCGAGAAGATCGACGGCCTGGACTCCGTGAGGATCGGCTACTTCGGCAACCTCACCCACGCCACCGCCCTCGTCGGCAACCAGAAGGGCTTCTTCCAGAAGGAGCTCGGCGCCACGACGGCCAAGTACCAGATCTTCAACGCCGGTCCCTCCGAGATCGAGGCGCTGAACTCGGACTCGATCGACATCGGCTGGATCGGCCCCTCCCCGGCGATCAACGGCTACACCGCGTCCAAGGGTTCCAACCTGCGCATCATCGGCGGTTCGGCGTCCGGCGGCGTGAAGCTCGTGGTCAACCCGGACAAGATCAAGTCCCTGAAGGACGTCAAGGGCAAGAAGATCGCGACGCCGCAGCTCGGCAACACGCAGGACGTCGCGTTCCTCAACTGGATCGCCGAGCAGGGCTGGAAGGTCGACGCGGAGAGCGGCAAGGGCGACGTCTCGGTCGTCCGCACCGACAACAAGGTGACCCCGGACGCCTACAAGGCCGGTTCCATCGACGGCGCCTGGGTGCCGGAGCCGACCGCGTCGAAGCTGGTCGCCGAGGGCGGCAAGGTGCTCCTGAACGAGGCCGACCTGTGGCCGGACAAGAAGTTCGTGATCACGAACATCATCGTGTCGCAGAAGTTCCTGAAGGCGCACCCCAAGGCCGTCGAGGCCGTGCTGAAGGCCTCCGTCGAGACCAACAAGTGGATCAACGCCAACCCGGACGAGGCGAAGGCCGCGGCGAACAAGCAGCTGGAGACCGACTCCGGCAAGGCCCTGCCCACCGATGTCCTCGACCCGGCCTGGGAGTCCATCCAGATCACCAACGACCCGCTGGCCTCCACCCTCAACACCGAGGCGGAGCACGCGGTCAAGGCCGGTCTGCTGGAGGACCCGCTGCTGGACGGCATCTACGACCTCACGCTCCTGAACAAGGTCCTCAAGGCCGCGGGCGAGAGCACGGTCGACGACGCCGGTCTCGGCGTCAAGTAACAGCGAACGCCGAGTAAGAGCGAAAGACACCGCATACCGATGAGTTCCCAGGAGGTGACGACCATGGCCACCACGCTCGCCAAGACCGAGACCGCCGAGGCGGTCGGGCACGCCGCCCGCATCGACCACGTCTCGAAGTCCTTCGCCGGGCCCGCCGGACAGCAGCTCGTCCTCGACGACATCACGCTGGATGTGGCGCCGGGCGAGTTCGTCACCCTCCTGGGGGCCTCGGGCTGCGGCAAGTCGACGCTGCTCAACCTGGTGGCGGGGCTGGATGCCCCGTCCTCGGGCAGCATCACGACGAACGGCCGCCCGGCCCTGATGTTCCAGGAGCACGCCCTCTTCCCGTGGCTGACCGCGGGCAAGAACATCGAACTCGCCCTGCGGCTGCGGGGAGTTCCGAAGAACGACCGGCGCGGCCGGGCCGAGGAACTGCTCGAACTGGTCCGGCTCAAGGGCTCGTACGGCAAGCGGGTGCACGAGCTGTCCGGCGGTATGCGCCAGCGCGTGGCCCTGGCCCGCGCGCTCGCGCAGGACAGTCAACTGCTGCTGATGGACGAGCCGTTCGCGGCGCTCGACGCGATCACGCGTGACGTGCTGCACGACGAGCTGACCCGCATCTGGGCGGAGACGAACGTCTCCGTCCTGTTCGTGACGCACAACGTGCGCGAGGCCGTCCGGCTCGCGCAGCGCGTGGTGCTGCTCTCCTCCCGGCCGGGGCGCGTGGCCCGGGAGTGGACGGTGGGCATTCCGCAGCCGCGCCGTATCGAGGACGCCCCCGTGGCGGAGCTGTCCCTTGAGATCACCGATGTACTGCGTGGGGAGATCCGCCGTCATGGCCAGCACTGAGACCACCGACACGACGGCGGACGCGCCCGTCGAAGACGTCAAGGACGGCAACGGCCTGGGCGGTCTTGAAGCGGGCCTCGACGCCCTGGAGACCTCGACGTCGAGCCGTACGCCCTTCCGGCAGACCTTCACCCAGAAGATCCTGCCGCCGATCATCGCCGCCGCCCTGGTCCTCGTGGTGTGGCAGGCACTGATCTCCTTCAAGATCGTCGACGATCCGACGAAGTTGCCGTCGCCCGGTGACGTGTGGAGCGAGGTCCAGGACGCGTGGCTGGAGGGCAAGCTCCTCGGCTACATCTGGACCAGCGTCTCGCGCGGTCTGCTCGGCTTCCTGCTGGCCCTCGCCATCGGTACGCCGCTGGGTCTCGTCGTGGCCCGGGTGAAGTTCATCCGTGCCGCCTTCGGTCCGATCCTGTCCGGCCTCCAGTCGCTGCCGTCGGTGGCGTGGGTGCCGCCGGCCGTGATCTGGCTGGGCCTGAACAACTCGATGATGTACGCGGTGATCCTGCTCGGCGCCGTCCCCTCCATCGCCAACGGTCTGGTGTCCGGCATCGACCAGGTGCCGCCGCTGTTCCTGCGGGCGGGCCGCACGATGGGCGCGACGGGCCTGAAGGGCGCCTGGCACATCGTGATGCCGGCCGCGCTGCCGGGCTATCTCGCCGGTCTGAAGCAGGGCTGGGCGTTCTCCTGGCGTTCGCTGATGGCGGCGGAGATCATCGCCTCCTCGCCCGACCTGGGCATCGGCCTGGGCGCGCTGCTGGAGAACGGCCGCAATGTCAGCTCCATGGCCATGGTGTTCGAGTCCATCTTCCTCATCCTGTTCGTCGGCATCGCCATCGACCTGCTGATCTTCAGCCCGCTGGAGCGGTGGGTCCTGCGCAGCCGCGGCCTGCTGGTCAAGAGCTGAAGTCCCGTGCGCCGTCCGGTCCTTCTCGTCATCGCCCACGGCAGCCGTGACCCACGGCACGCCGCGACCGTGCACGCCCTGGTGCGGCGCGTACGGTCGCTGCGGCCGGGGCTGCGCGTGGAGACCGGCTTCCTGGACTTCAACATCCCTTCGGTACAGGGCGTGTTGGAGTCCCTGGCGGCGGAGGGCGTCCGTGACGTCGTAGCCCTGCCGCTACTGCTGACCCGCGCCTTCCACGCGAAGGCGGACATCCCGGCGGTCCTGCGGGACGCGCCGCCGCAGCTGCGGATCCGCCAGGCGGAGGTACTGGGCCCCTCGCCGCTCCTGCTGCGGGCCCTCGAACGGCGTTTGTACGAGGCGGGGTTGACGCCCGCCGACAAGTCCTCGACCGGGGTCGTGCTGGCCTCGGCGGGGTCGACGGACCCGGAGGCGATCGCAGTGATCGCAGAAATCGCGCGGGAGTGGCGGCACACCGGTTGGTGCGCCGTGCGGCCTGCGTTCGCCTCCGCATCCCTTCCTCGCACCGAGGACGCGGTACGCCAACTCCGCGCCCTCGGCTGCGAACGGGTCGCCGTGGCGCCGTACGTCCTGGCCCCCGGCTTCCTGCCGGACCGCATAGCGCGGGGCGCCGCGGAGGCGGACGTACTGGCCGATGTACTGGGCCCGGCGCCGGAGGTGGCGCGGCTGCTGGTGGAGCGGTACGACGCGGCGCGGATGCCCGCGCTGGCGGCGGTCGGGGCCTGAACACACCGCGCTCTTCGTGCACGGCAGCCGCTTCCGGCACTCCCCTGTGGTGTCGGATGCGACTGCCGTGCGTCTTGGGGCCGGAGAGCTCACGGCGTGGCGAGTTCCGGGGCGGGCCTGGACAGTACGAGGGCGACGACCACGACCGTGATGATCACGAAGACCGAGACGAGCAACACGACTCCGGCTCCGACTCCGGTGACGAAGAACGCCGGGAGGGCCGTGATCACCGAGAGGATCCGGGAGCCCGCCACGAGCCGGGAGCCGGTCCGCCCGGCCGTGCGCCAGGTGTAGACGACCGCGACCACCGTGATCAGTCCGAGGACGGCGTCGGCGACGAGGACGCCGGTCGGCGGACCCGGGGAGTCCGATGTCTCCGCCGGGATCATGAAGACGTTGGTGAGGTCGAGCAGGCCGAGCGCTCCGGCGAGAGCGAGGCCGATCCGGTTCTTGCGGGTGAGCTGGACCACCGAATCCGACTGGCTCATGTCGGTCCCCCTGTCAGCGAGTTGGGCGCCGTCGTCGCGGCTGCCCGGTGAACCCAGCATCGGGGACAGGCCCGCTGGGACGCATCGGCCGACTGTCCCGAACCGCCGGGAGGATTTCCCGGGCTTTCCGGGAGGAAGGGCTCCCCGCCGGGAACCCGGGTCGTCCATCATCGGGGCATGACCTCCGCCACCCGCCCGATCCGGGTGCTCATCGCCGACGACCATCCCGTCGTACGGCGTGGGATGAGTGCCCTGCTCGCCTCGCTGGACGGCGTCGAGGTGGTCGCGGAGGCCGCCACCGGCGAAGAGGCGCTGCGTGAGGCGCAGTTGAGCAGGCCCGATGTCGTCGTGATGGACATCCAGATGCCCGCGATGGACGGGGTTGAGGCGACCCGGCGGCTGGCCGCGCTGCTGCCCGGTGTCGCGGTGCTCGTGGTCACGATGTTCGAGGACGACGAGACGGTGGTGTCCGCGATGCGCGCCGGCGCCCGCGGCTATCTCCTCAAGGGCGCCCAGCAGGAGGAGATCCTCACCACCATCCGCTCGGTCGCGGCCGGCCAGTTCGTCATCGCACCCGGCGTCGCGGCCCGACTGCTGGGGCATCTGGACCCACCGCCGCAACCGGCCCTGCCCTTCCCCAAGTTGACCGATCGCGAGCGCGCGGTCCTCGACCTCGTCGCCCGCGGACACAGCAACTCCCGGGTGGCGGCCGAACTTTCGCTGGCCGCCAAGACGGTCGCGAACCATCTGTCCGCCATTTTCACCAAGTTGGGGGTGAGCGGCCGCACGGAGGCCGTCATCGTGGCCCGTGAGCACGGGTTGGGCTCCGGCCCGTGACCGCGCGGCGCCGCCCCCTCCTGCCCTGGGCGGGTCTGACTCTGCTGGCCGGTACGTCGGCCGCCTCGCTGTGGTTCGCGCCGCCGCCCTCGTCCCGTCGGTGGGTGGTCTGGGCGTTGATGGCCGGCTGCTTCCTGACGGTGTCGTACGTCGTGGTCACCGCCCGGCGATCCGCTGCCGGCGGGGAACACCCGCACCCGGGTGCCTGCCCGACGCCCGTCGCGCCCCGGCTGCTCGGCGTGTCCGCGGCCGCCCTGCTGAGCGCCCCGCTCGCGCTCGCCGCGGGTGCCCCGGCCGTCGCCGTCGTCCTGTCCGTGCTCGCCGCGACGGTCACCGTGCCCCTGGCCGCGCTGCGGGTCGTCGAACCGCGTCCGGCCGTACGGCTGCTGCGCTGGGCGGACGTCCTGGTCGTCGCCACCGGCGTGAGCTGTGCGGCGGCCTCGGTGACGGGTGGTCAGGGTGTGCTGACGGCGGCGGCGATCGCTTCCGGCACCGCCATGTGCGCCGCCGCCTGGGTGCTCTTCGAGGTCACCTCCGGCGACGGCCGGCGCCGCGTCCTGTGGCTGGTGGTGGGCGCCGCCGCGACGTTGTTGGGCGGCATGCTGCTCTTCGCGGCCGGGAACTCGCTGCCCATGGGGCCGTTGGCCATCGTCGTCGTCCTGGGAGTCGTGTCGCTGCCGCTCCCGCTCGCGATCACCGTGGCGCTGATCGCGCCCCGGCGGGCCGATGTACGGGCCGTGACGCGCGGCGCGGCCGTCCTCATCGTCATGCTCGCGCTGAGCGCCGCGGTGTACGAAGGGATCGCGGCCGTATGGGAGTTGGCGGTGGGCACCCGGCCCGGCAAGGGGGTCCCGGCGCTGCTGGCAGCCGTGATCGCCGCCGGGTACCAGCCCGTACGGCTACGGGTCGAGGCGAGCATGGACGAGATGCTGTTCGGCAGGTCGGCCGACGCGGTCGAGACGCTCACCCGGCTCGGCACCGACCTGACAGCGGGCGCCCCGCCACCCCTGTGGCTGCACACCCTGCGGGCCACACTCGGCGTGCCCGGGATCGCCCTGCGCCAGGACGGCGCCACCATCGCGACGGCGGGCACGGTCGACGACGGCCACACCACGCTGACCGCGCTGCGGGCCGGCGGTGAGCGGGTGGGTGACCTCGTGGTCGGTCTCCCGCCGGGCCATCTGCGGCTGCCGCGCGCGGCGGGCGCGGTGCTCGAACTCGTCGCCGCGCCGCTCGCGCAGGCCCTGTACGCGGCCCGGCTGAGCGAGCAACTGCGGGTGTCCCGCGGCCGGTTGGTGACCGCGCTGGAGGAGGAGCGCCGCCGGATGCGCCGCGACCTGCACGACGGGCTGGGGCCGGCCCTGACCGGCATCGCCTACACCGCGGACGCGGCCGCCAACCTCGTCGCCACCGACCCCGAACGCGCGGTGGAGACACTGCGCGGGCTGCGCGCCGACGCGGGCGACGCGATCACCGAGATCCGCCGCATCGTCTACGGCCTGCGCCCCAGGGCCCTCGACGAACTGGGCCTGGTCGACGCCGTCCGCCAGCGCGTCGCCCCGCTGCGTGCCGCGGACGGCCGGCCCCTGACCGTCACGGTCCACGCTCCCCCACGGCTGCCCCCGCTGCCGGCGGCCGTGGAGGTCGCCGCGTACCGGGTGGCCGTGGAGGCGGTGACGAACATCGCCCGGCACGCCGGCGTCGCGTCGGCCACGCTCTCGCTGGAGCTGTCCGACACCGGGTCCCTGCACGTCACCGTGGCGGACAGCGGCCGCCGCACGGGGCCGTGGACCCACGGCGTGGGGATCCGGTCCATGCACGAACGGGTGGAGCAGATCGGCGGCACGCTCACGATCGACGTGACGCCGGAGGGCGCGACGGTCTCCGCCGAACTGCCGCTGTCCATCCCGGAGTAGCTGTTGAACCCGGGGTAACGGAGCAGAAGGTCTCTCTCAGCTCATCCTCAGCTCATCGCCGTCTGCCGCGGACTCCGTCCGCTCGACGCAAGGGCCCGGTCGAAAACGGGCGCGTCGTCCGGGACCGGCACCGGGTCGGCGAAGCCGTGGTACTGGCGATAGAGGTCGCCGTGCGTCTCGACCACCTCAAGGACGAGCTCGGCCGCCCGACCCAGTGGTTGACCAGTGCCCGGACGTCCCACGTGCGGGTGCAGGTCGTCCATCGTCAGGAACTGCTTCATGGACTCGATCACGGACTCATTCATGCACCCCACGCTAGGAAGGGCCCGCTCAGGACTCGTCAACTACTCGGGACTGAAGCTGAAGTCCCGGGCTTGCTGCTCGGGTCGTCGATGGCTTCGACGGATCCCGGCTGCGTCCAGCTCTCACGCGATGAGGGTGAGGGTAGGGGCCTGTGACTCGGCCCCGCGGACCCAGGCTGCCCAGCCGCGTTGGCTGATGACCTGGGACGAGTTCAGATCCGCGTGCTCAACGAAGCCGCAGGACCTGCACGCGAACCGGGCCTGTGCGGGCCGGTTGCGTCTATCGATGTGATGGCACTGGGAGCATTCCTGGCTGCTGTAGGCCGGGTTCACGTACACCAGCGGAACGCCGACGCGTTGCGCCTTGTATGCGATGAAGGTCCCGAGTTGGTGGAAGGCCCAAGAGTGCAGTGTGACGCGTTGGGGCTTGCGTAGCCGTGCCCGCTCGCGAATGCCGCCCAGGTCTTCCAGGGCGATTCCGCGTGCGGTGCGTTCAGCCTCCGCCACGATGCTCTTGCTGATCTTGTGGTTGATGTCCCGGGCCCGGCGGGCTTCCTTGCCCGCGTGCTTCCTGGCCCGCCGCTTGGCGGACTTGGTGTTCTTCTTCTGCAGCTTGGAGCGCAGCTTGCGGTCCGCCTCGCGGCGCCGGTTTAGTTGCCGCCCGCAGTGGCGCTTGCCGGTGGAGGTGGAGGCGATGTTCACGATCCCCAGGTCCACGCCGAGGAACCCCGCCGGGTGAGCGTTCAGCACGGCCTCGGGAATGTCGCAGGTCGCGATCAGATACCACTGGCCGCCTCGGCGCAGCAGGTCCGACTCGCCCTTGCGGTGCGCGGCCAGGACGGCGAGCTGGTCGTGTGGGCCGGTGAAGGCGAGGTTCTTCATGCGGCCGGCCGTGGTCCAGATCGATACCGTGCGCTCGGACGTCTGCCAGGACAGGCAGCGGTCGTCGTACGGCTGGGCCGCGTCCGTGCGGAAGGTGATTGGTTTGCCGGTGGCCTTGGCGTGCCGCTTCGAGCCGGGCTTGCCGAGGTTCCCGGCCTTCAGGTTCGCCTTCAGCGTGGTGTAGGCATCGGCGACCTTGCACAGCACGTGCAGGGCGGGCTGCGCGGACAGACCCCGCGCCTTCAACTCACCGTAGGCCAGGGCCTGCAACCGGGCCCGGGAGGTCACCTGGTGGTCGTACGCCTGGGCGGACAGCCAGTTGGCCGCCTCGTTACAGGCGAGCAGAGTCGCCTCAAGTGCCAACGCTTGCTCGGGCGTTGGCAACAGCTTGATCTGCACCACCAGCTTCACAATCACCAACGTACGCACACGTGCAACCGTCCGCCGCACGTTCGCCAGCGATCACCCGTCCGAGTGAGCCGACCGCCCTGTGGACACGAGCGGGCGGATCCGGCACCCGGCCGCTTCACGCCGCGCGAGCGACGAGATCCCGGCCGAGGTTTGCGGCCGGCTTCCGGGCGGAGCTGACCGAATTCAACGGCGAGACCCATCGCGTCCACCTCCTCGTGCACTATCCCGCAGGCCGTCCTGTCCCGGCTGGTCGGCTCCCTCAAGAGGGTTTCCGTCTCCGCACGTCTCCCGCGCAAGGAGTACCCCGACCACATCCGCCGCTACCTGTCGGGCGAGCGCTTCTGGTCCCCTTCCTACTTCGCCGCCCCCGTCGGAGAAGTCCCCTCGAAGTGGTCAAGGAGTACATCGAGAACCAGAAAGGCCCCAACTGATCTCATACATCCGGCACCGCCGGTCACGATGCCGTGACGCTCCGCGTGCCTCACTCAAGGATGCGATTCCTCTCGATGTCTGAAGCCGCGGGATTCTTCGCATGAATCAGTTGAACCAACGCGACAGCCTCGTCGGCCAGCCGAACCAACTCCCCGACCGGCATCGACCCGGCCGCCCTGCCCTCCCGCGCGAAGGAGTTGGCGAGCCGCTGCAGCAGTGCGTTCAGCGGGGTCGGTACGCCGTGCAGCCGCCCGAGCAGCACGATCTCGCCGTTGAGGTAGTCGGCCTCGATGGTGCCGGTGCCGCGAGTGAGGGACTGCCAGGAGGAGCCGCCGCCACGCGGGGCGCCGTCGAGTGGCACGAGGTCGACCTTGTGCCCCCGCGCCGCCTTCTGCTCCTCGTCGCTCGCGTACGCGATTCCGGCGGCGTCGAGCACGGCTCTGCCCTCGGCCCGCACCCGGTCGAACAGCGCGAAGGCCTCCTCGTCGGCGAGGAGACCGCTGACCGCCTCGATGGCGTTGGCAAGGTTGCCGAGCAGCTTGGCGTACTGCCAGCGCGCGAGATCCGGCACGACCGGTGCCTCGAACCTCGACTTCTCCAGGTCGGCGGCGATCAGCCGGGCGGTCTCGTCGGTGCCCTGCGGGTACCGCCCGAGGTGCAGCATGCCGGTGAGCGGGGCGGCCTGAGCGGCGACGACGCCCGGCTCGACGAAGGTGGACGGCAGCCACACGCAGGCGCCGTACACCCGGCGGAACCGACGCAGCGCGAGCCGCTGACCCTCGACACCGTTCTGCGCGCACAGCAGCGGCAGCCGCTCGGCCGCGGTGCCGCCACCGGCCACGGGCGCCGGCCCCCAGGCAGCCAGCGCCTCCTCGGTGTCCTGGGTCTTCACGGCGAGTACGAGGACGTCGTCGCCACGGAGCTCACCGAGCCCGCCCGACCCGTCGACGGTGAGCAGTTGGTACGTCGCCTCACCCTCCGGCGCGACGAACCGCAGCCCCCGCTCCCGCAGCACCTCGTAATGCGCGCCCCGCGCGACCAGGACCACCTCGTGCCCGGCCTCCGCCAGCCGAGCACCGACGGCGCCACCGACCGCCCCTGCACCGATGATGATGTAACGCATACCGGCTAGCCTCGCACACGGGCACCTCGGGTTGACCTTGCCCCAGGGGCAGGGGGGAGAGTCCCGGGCATGGACTTCTACCTGAAGCAGACGGTGTTCAGCGATCCGGGAGACCTGGAGATCGACGGACTGCCGCGCGATCCGCGCCAACTCGCCGGAGTCGTACGGAATCTGATCATGCATCGGGGCGAGGGGCAGCGGCTCGGATACGACATCCCCGTCGAGCGGCTGCACGACGACGCGGAGTCGCGCCACGTCACGGAGTCGCTGCGGATCCTTCGTGAACGCGGGAGCGCGCCGCTCACCCAACTACGGGCCCCCGAGGGGCGTTTCGTGGGCACGTGCCGGGACTTCGCGCTGCTGCACTGCTCGTTGCTGCGGGCCACGGGGACGCCGGCGCGGATCCGGTGCGGGTTCGCCACGTATTTCGACGACGGCTTCCACGGCGACCACTGGGTCACCGAGTACCGCTCCCCAGAGGGGAGTTGGCGGCTGGCCGACCCGCAGGTCCACCACGAATACCACGTCCCCTTCGATCCGATGGACGTTCCCCGCGACCAGTTCCTCGTGGCCCCAGACACCTGGCGGGCCTGCCGCGAGGGGCGGGCCGACCCCGGCTCCTTCGGTGTGACCGGCCTCGGTACGGAGAACCTGTCCTACACGGGTCTGTGGTTCGTCCGCGCCAACGTCCGTCGCGACCTGGCCTCCCTGAACGGCGTGGAACTGCTGCCCTGGGATGAATGGGGCCCGGAGATCGAGACCGACGCGCAGCTCACCGAGGACGACCTCGCGCCGATCGACGAGGTCGCCGCGGCCCGCACCGACGACGAACTCCGACGCCTGTACGAGGCCCCGCCGTTGACCGTCCCCAACGAGGTCACCTCGTACACCACCTACAACGGCGTCCGAAAGGTCACCCTGCGTCGGACGTGAACGGCGTCGCCTGGTGGAAGTAGAGCAACCAGCCCTCGCCCGTTCGCCGCCACAGTGAACTGCGGTGTGCGCGTTGGCCGTTGCTCACCGTGTCGAAGGTGAGGTGGACGAGGTCGGGGCCGAGTCGGACACCCCGTATGCGTGAGGTGATGCTGGGGCGGGCTCCCGGGTCGGTCGTCGTGGCCAGTGCGGCGATGATCGAGGCCCGGTCCCAGTGGCGGCCGGTGACGCCGAA
Source organism: Streptomyces sp. JLBG701 (assembly GCF_058544905.1). Lineage (NCBI taxonomy): Bacteria > Bacillati > Actinomycetota > Actinomycetes > Kitasatosporales > Streptomycetaceae > Streptomyces > Streptomyces sp. JLBG701. Next base: position 8,841,383 of record NZ_CM178588.1, on the reverse strand, counting down.
CTCGTGGAACTCGGGGTGCAGCAGCGCCCCGACGAGGTCGGGGGAGCGGCGGATGTCGGGGTCCAGGAGCCTCAGTTCGCCCTCGATGGCCGCCTCCACGGCGAGGTTGCGCTCAGGCACCGGTCAGCTCCACGAGTTTGACGACGGTGTTCCAGTTGCGGGTGGTGGCGATGAGCCCCTTGTTGATACGGGGCTTGGACAGGTGCTCGGCGAGCTTGGAGCGGCCGAGGCCGTCGGGGGCGTACAGGTACAGCGCGCGGTCTCCGAGGCGGAACTCCTCGGGGAGGTAGGCGGCCGGGTCGACCTCCGCGAAGCGCTCCGCGTCGACGGGGGTGGAGAAGTAGGTGACGTGGAGCTGTTTCGGTTCCAGGTCGGCGGCCGGGAACGGACAGGCCTCGGCGATCGTCCTCAGATACGCGTGGTCGCGCACGATCACGTCGACCCCGAAGCCGAACTGCTTCTCGATCGCCTGCACGAGCTCCGCCGCGAGGGACTCCTCGTCGCCGTGGCCGCTCGTGAACACGGCCTGTCCGCTCTGCAGATACGTGCGTACGTCGTCGTGCCCGAGACCCTGCATCAGCGTGCGCAGATCGGCCATCGGGACCTTCTTCTTGCCGCCCACGTTGATTCCGCGCAGCAGCGCCGCATACGTCGTCATCCGCACACCATAAAGGGATCGGCGTGCGGAGACGCCCATCCGACGGCCCATCTAGATGTAGGGGCCAGGGTCCTCACCGGTCCTCCCCAGTGCGGAGGGCTCGGGGTCCATGGGGAGGACTCCGGGGTCCGGCACCTCACCGGGCAGCACGACGATCCCTTCTTATCCCGCCCATACCTTCAAAAGGAAAGGTGGCGGCAGGGGCTGCCATCGCATCGCATACGAGGGGGCAGGCCCGTCATGGGGAACCGAGATACACGGGTGCGAGGCATAGCCGCGCGGGCCGGCGGCTGGAGCGCCCGGCACCGCTGGGCGGCCGTCGGCATCTGGGTGCTGTTCGTCGTCCTGGCCATGGGGATCGGTTCGATGGCGGGCCGGGTCGACGTCAAGGACAGCGACCAGCTGAAGGGCGAGACCCACACCGCCGCCAAGATCGTCGAGGACGCGGGGATCGACGAGCCGGCTGGCGAGACCGTACTGATCCAGTCGAAGGACGCCGGGGTCAAGGCGACGGATGCCGAGTTCCGGGCGGCGGTCGACGCGGTGATGACGGCCGTCGAGGGGACCGGCCGGGTCACGGACGTGTCGTCGCCGTACGACACGGACACGATCTCGAAGGACGGCCGCAGCGCGCTCGTGCAGTTCGACATGCGCGGCGACGCGGAGACCGCCGGTAAGCGGGTGGAGCCCGTCCTGGAGGCCGTCGAGGGGGTCCAGGAGGAGCACGGCGAGCTGCGGATCGAGGAGATCGGCGGCGCCAGCATGATGAAGACGTTCGACGACGCGTTCGGGGACGACTTCAAGAAGGCCGAGTACTCCGCGGTGCCGGTGGCCCTCGGAATCCTGCTGATCGCCTTCGGCGCGCTGGTGGCGGCGCTGCTGCCGGTGGCGCTGGCGGTCACCGCGATCATGGCGACGATGGGCCTGATGGGTGTCGTCAGCCATGTGATGCCGATGAGCGACACCGCCAACTCCGTGATGCTGCTGGTGGGTCTGGCCGTCGGCGTCGACTACTGCCTGTTCTATCTGCGCCGCGAGCGCGAGGAGCGCGAGGCCGGACGGGACGCGCAGACCGCGCTGCGGGTGGCCGCCGCCACCAGTGGCCGCGCGATCATCGTGTCCGGTGTCACCGTGTGCGTGGCGATGGCGGGCATGCTGTTCACCGGGCTCGCCGAGTTCGAGGCGATGGGCCTGGCCTCCCTGATGGTCGTGGCGGTCGCCATGGTCGGCTCCGTCACCGTCCTGCCGGCGCTCCTCTCCCTGCTGGGCGAGCGCGTGGAGAAGGGCCGTATCCCGTTCCTGCGCCGCCGCAAGAGCAACGGCAACGGCGAGAGCCGGTTCTGGACCGCCGTCCTGCGCGGTGTGCTCGCCAAGCCGGTGCTCGCCGTCGTCGTGGCGGCCGGCGCGCTGCTGGCGATCGCGGCGCCCGCGGTCGGCATGAAAACCCAGAACCTCACCCTTGACCAGGAGTTCGGCAACTCGCTGCCCATCGTCGGCACCTACAACCGCGTCAACGACGCCTTCCCCGGCGGCTCCGAGCCGGCCGAGGTGATCGTCAAGGCGAAGGACATCCAGGCCGCCGACGTCCAGAGCGCGCTGACGGACTTCAAGGAACTGGCGATCAGCTCGGGCGCCTCGCGCGGCCCGGTCGAGATCAAGCTGCACGAGGCGCAGAACATCGCCTTCGTGTACGTCCCGCTGGTCGGCGGCTCCGACCTCGACAAGGCGGGCGCGAGCCTGGAGAAGCTGCGCGACGAGGTACGGCCCGCCACTCTCGGCAAGGTCGACGGCGTCCAGGCGCCGATCTCCGGACAGGTCGCCGGCTCGCACGACTTCAACGACCAACTGGCCGGAGCCGTCGTCCCGGTCTTCGCGTTCGTCGTGGTCTTCGCCTTCCTGCTGATGCTGCTGTCGTTCCGCTCGCTGACGATCGCCATCACGTCGATCGCGCTCAACCTGCTGTCGGTGGGCGCGGCCTACGGCATCCTCGTCGCCGTCTTCCAGCACGGCTGGGGCGCGTCGCTGGTGGGCGCGGAGGGCGTCGGCGCCATCATCAGCTGGCTGCCGCTGTTCCTGTTCGTGATCCTGTTCGGCCTGTCCATGGACTACCACGTGTTCGTGGTCTCGCGGATCCGCGAGGCCCGGCTGCGCGGCCGTACGACGAAGGACGCGATCCAGCACGGCGTGGTCACCACGGCCGGCGTCGTCACCAGCGCCGCCGTCATCATGGTCGCCGTGTTCGGGATCTTCGGCACGCTGTCCATGCAGTCCATGAAGCAGATGGGTGTCGGCCTCGCGGCGGCGGTGCTCATCGACGCCACGATCATCCGGGGTGTACTCCTCCCCGCGGTGATGGCGCTGCTGGACGAACGCAACTGGTATCTGCCGAAGTGGCTGAACCGGCTGCCCGACCTCACGCACGACGAGACGGCAGACCTCATCACGCACGAGGTACCGGACGCCTCGGACGAGGGCGAGCGAGTCAGGGTGTGATCCGGTTCGCCTGAACTCCGCACAGCTGAGGGCCTGTTGGTATCCCGGGGGAACCAACAGGCCCTCCTCCACGCCGGTTCTCCTACGACGTCAGCGCCTCGTGCAGCCGGAGCCACCTTCCCGGCTCCACTTCGCCGACGAGGACGCGTGGGTCGAGGCCCGCGGCGCGGAACGCGGCGTCCACCCTGCGCCTCGGGTGGGCCCGGCGCAGCGAGGCGTGCAGGGAACCGCCGACGCCGGAGAAGCCCAGCTCGACCAGGTGCCGCCAACTCGGCTGGGCGGCGGGGTCGAGCAGCGGGGTGCGGCGGCGTTCGATACGGATGACGCCGGCGTGGACGCGCGGCACGGGGCTGAAGCGGCTCCGGTCGACCCGGCCGACCAGCCGCCACTCGTGCCGGGGCCAGCTGCGGACAGTGAGCAGGGTCCAGCTGCCGTAGTCGCCCGTGCGTTTGCGGGCGTATTCGAGCTGGGTGAGCAGGGTGGCGTCGGTGAGGGCGGGGGCGCGCAGACACCAGTCGACGATCTCCGCGGTGCGCGAGTAGGGCACGTTGCCGGCGACGGAGAAGGGCCGGCGGGGGGACTTCGCGGTCAGGAAATCCTGGCCGATGACACGGACCTGGGGTGTGTCGCGAAAGCGGGCGCACAGCCCGGGTACCAGGCGGGGGTCGATCTCGTAGGCGAGCAGCTCCTGGCAGCGGGGCGCGAGCATACGCGTCAACGCGCCCTTGCCCGCGCCGACTTCGAGCAGCAGGGGCACCTGCGCTCCGCTCGGGACGGCGAGTCGGGCGACGCGGTCTGCGGTGGCGCGGTCGGCGAGAAAGTTCTGCGAGAGCGCGCGGGAAACGTGCGTGGGGCGGGCCATGGCCTGCGGTCCTTGTCTTCCGTGTAGGGCATACGGGCAGACGAAGGCCCCGACCGGAGACAGAAGGAGGACGCGCGGAGCGGGCCCGCACACATCAGCGGTGTGCGTGCTCTCGGGCGTACGGGGGGGGGAGGAGCGACCCTGCGGCAGAGCCGTCAGCGGGTGCGGTTCCCCGGGCCGGTCAGGGCACCGGGGGCGCGACGCTTCCGGATGGAGTACGTGCAGCCCCGGCACAGACCGGAGTTGATGATCGCGTTGCTGGCCACGAGGTCACGCTAGGCGGCTTCCGGTGAGGCGAGCAAGAGGTTTTTCGCGCGCTCGGCGGGACCGGTGAAGTTCGCCGCAGCGGTCCGACGCTCAGTACGAGGATCGGGATCAGCGCGGGCAGGACCAGGAACCAGGCCCCGTGGTCGGTGCCGCGCCGCTGCCGGTCGGTGTCGGCCCGTCTCTCGTCGCCCTCCTCACTTCGGTCACCGTTGTCATGCAATCAGCCCCTTTGCACGGCCCGGTCGGGCCCCGTCTTGGTCGTGAACACGCCGTGCCGCGTCAAGGCACCTCGCATGCCTCCCCACCTGTGCGAATGCGAGACTGGCCGGCGGATGGCGGGAACCCGACGCCGTACCCACACGCACATGGATCACACGGATGGCAACGGAGGTCGACGATGGACGAGGCACGGGCGCGGGACGTACTGGCGACGGCGGGCGTGCTGCCCGGCCCGGTCCAGGACGCGCGGCTCCTCGCCCTGGGCGAGAACGCGGTGTTCGCCGCCGGTGACCTGGTCGTCAAGGTGGGGCGGGATGCCGAACTCCTGGACCGGGCGCGGCGCGAACTGGCGATCGCGGCGTGGCTCGCCGGGGCCGGTGTCCCCGCGGTGCGGGCGGCCGAGCCCGAGGCGCGGCTCGTCGAGGGACATCCGGTGACGGTGTGGCACCGGCTGCCCGATCCCGTACGCCCCGCCGAGCCGCGGGATTTGGCCGAACTGCTGCGGGTCGTCCACGCACTCCCCACTCCCCCCGCCGATTCCTTCGTACTGCCGCCCCGTGAGCTGCTGGGCGGTGTGGAGCGCTGGCTGCGGCTCGCCGGCGACGCGATCGACCCGGCGGACGCGGCGTATCTGCGCGAGCGCCGCGACGGCTTCGCGGGGGCCGCTGCCGCGCTCACCCCACGGCTGACGCCCGGCCCGATCCACGGCGACGCGCTGCCCCGCAATGTGCACGTCGGCCCGGACGGCCCGGTCCTGGTCGACCTGGAGACCTTCTCCGCCGACCTGCGCGAGCACGACCTGGTGGTGATGGCCCTCTCACGCGACCGCTACGGTTTGCCTGCGGCGGCTTATGACGTGTTCACCGAGGCGTACGGCTGGGATGTGCGCGAGTGGGAAGGCTGCTCGGTGCTGCGCGGCGCCCGCGAGACGGCCAGCTGTGCCTGGGTCGCCCAGCACGCGCCGAGCAACCCCGAGGCACTGGCCGAGTTCGAGCGCCGGGTGGCGTCGCTGCGGGACGGGGACGAGGCCGTGCGGTGGTATCCCTTCTGAACCCGGCCCGCTGGAGCGCGGGTCAGACCGTCTCGTCCGCCGGCTCCCGCAGCGGCCAGGTGCCGTCCACCACCGCGTCCGTCTCGCCCTTGCCGCGCAGGAAGCTCTGGAAGTCCGCCGCCCATGCGGCGTACCACTCGATCTGACGGCGGTGCAGCTCCGCCGGGCCGAGGGCCGCGACCTTGGGGTGGCGGTCGGCTATCGCGCGGGCCAGCCGGGCGGCGGCGAGGGCGTCGGCCGTGGCGTCGTGGGCGGAGTCGAGGGCGACGCCGTACTCCGTGCAGACCGCTTCGAGGTTGCGCTTGCCGCGGCGGTAGCGGTCGACGGAGCGGTCGATCGTGTACGGGTCGATGACCGGGGCGGGGTCGAGGCCGCCGAGCCGGTCGCGGAGGGACGGCAGTGCGTACCTGCGCAGTTCGGCGGAGAGCAGGGTCAGGTCGAAGGCGGCGTTGTAGGCGACGACCGGGACGCCCGTCTTCCAGTACGTCACGAGGACGTCGGCGATCGCGTCCGCGACCTGGTCGGCCGGCCGTCCCTCGCCGGCCGCCCGCTCATTGGTGATCCCGTGGACCGCGACCGCGTCCGCCGGGATCTCCACGCCCGGGTCCGCCAGCCACTCCCGGCGCCCTATCGGCTCCCCGCCCCTGACCTCGATCACGGCCCCCGTGACGATCCGCGCCTCCTGCGGATCCGTCCCGGTCGTCTCCAGGTCGAAGCCGATCAACAGCTCCTGGTGCCAGCCCATGCCTGGCCCCCCTTCTCGGTGGTGCTTTCCCCCAGTGGTCTCCACGATCCCATGAGCCACTGACAATCAGAGGACCGCGTTCCGGTTGGCACTCGAAGGCGTATCGCGTGAGGGCGTATCAGGACACCGGCCGCGAATCCGCCCAAGCCACCTCGAACTCCTCACGATATGTCGGAAAGAGTCCGCTCTCGTCGATTTCATCCGACTTGAGCGTCCGATTACCGTTGCGCAGCACCAGCACCGGCGCCTCCATTCCGCGCGAGCGGCGCAGATACGACTGGAGCACGGCTATGCCGTCCGAGCCGTCGCCGTCGACGAGGTACGCCGTGAAGCGGGGCGTCTCGTCGAAGACCTGGATCTCGAAGGCGCCCGGGTCGCGCAGCCTGGAGCGCACCCGGCGCATGTGCAGGATGTTCATCTCGACGGCCCGGCTCAACTCGCCGCGTTTTATACCGAGTTCGCGCTCGCGCCGCTTGACCGCGCTGGAGGCGGGGTTCAGGAACAGCAGCCGCACCCGGCAGCCCGACTCGGCCAGCCGCACCAGCCGCCGGCCCGAGAAGTTCTGGACGAGCAGGTTGAGGCCGATGCCGATGGCGTCGAGCCGGCGGGCGCCGCCGAAGATGTCCTCGGCCGGGAACTGGCGCAGCAGCCTCACCCGGTCGGAGTGCACGGCTACCACGTCCGCGTACCGGTCGCCGACCATCTCCTCGACCGCGTCGACGGGCAGCCGGCGGGCGGACGGTACGTCGCTGCCCGCGCCGAGTATCTCCAGGAGCTTCTCGGAGGCCCGCTCCGCCTGGTTCAGGACGGCCTCCGACAGGGCCCGGTTGCGCGAGACGACGTTGCGGGTGACCTCCAGCTCGTCCAGGGCGAGTTCGACGTCCCGGCGCTCGTCGAAGTAGGGCTCGAAGCAGGGCCAGTGCTGCACCATCAGCTCGCGCAGCTGCGGCAGGGTGAGGAAGCTGAGGACGTTGTCGTCGGCCGGGTCGAGCAAGTAGCCCTTGCGGCGGCTGACTTCCCGTACGGCGACCGCGCGCTGCACCCACTCCTGGCCTGCGGGTCCGGCCGCGGCGACCACCCAGTCGTCGCCGCCGTGGACGGGTTCGTAGATGGGGCGCAGGACGGCGGCCACTACTGCGCGCAGCCGCTGTTCGACGAGATTAAGCCAGATGTAGGCCCGGCCGGCTCGCTGAGCGCGCGTACGCACCTCACGCCAGGCGTCGGCGTCCCAGTCCAGTTCCGGTCCAATGGAACCCGTCTCCATCGGCCGTGCCAGGGACACCGTGCCGGGCGGGACGTCTGCGGAGTTCCCCTCGTGACCCTCGTCACCAGGGGGCAACTCCAGCCCTCCCGAGCCCACCCGCGCACCGCCTTCCGCTCCCCCGAGCTCTCCCCGTCCCAACGATCAAGGAAGGGTACTCCGGGACCGGTCGGCGGTGCAGCCGGATGGACACTACCGTTTCTCAACTACCGTTTTGGACTTGCCCGTTCTGATCGGCCAGCTCGGCGGGAGTGAGCGGATTCATAGCGGTGACGTCACGCGGGGCGATGGAGAAGCCCTGCCAGTGGACCGGCATGGGCTGCTGGTCCTCGTCCCGGGCTATGTGGTGGAAGCCCACGTTGACCCAGACGACGGGGTGGGTGAGGGTCTGGCCGCTGACGAACTTGTCGACGGACTTGCCGTGTCCGGCACCGCAGTTGAGCGGGTTGTTGCTGGCGAACTGTTCGCACTTGTTGTACTGGGTGAAGTAGACGTCGTGCCTGGTGAAGCTACGTCCCGGGTACTTGTTGGTCGGGCCCTGGACGATCTCGTAGGAGCGCGAGTGCCCGTCCTTGTTCTTGCCGGTGTTGCTGACCACGCGCCACCAGCGCATGTTCTTGGAGTCGCCGGCGAGTTCCTTGGTGATCTTGGTGCGGGTGGTCTTGTTGGTCGGTGCCTCCTGGCCCGCGACGGGCGCGGTGACCTTGGAGTCGTACTGCTCGATCTTCGCCTTGGAGGAGCCGTCGAGGCCGAAGTCGAGCCGCCAGAAGACGTTGTGGGCGTGGCTGGTCGCCTTCGACCTCGCGCCCTTGCCGATGGGCCAGCCGCGGCCGTCGCCGGCGTCGTAGTCGCTCGGCGAGAGGCTGCCGGTCGCGCCGACGTTCATGTTGATCGTGCCGTCGTCCTGGAAGCGCCACTCCGTCATGTACTCGTACCAGCCGACCTGGTTGACGGTGTAGACCAGCAGGTCCTTGCCCTGCGTCTGGAAGACCTTGTTGGCCGAGTTGCCCTGCATGCGGTACGCGTGGCCGCGCGAACGGGTCGTGGTGCACAGGCCGTTGACGTCCGGGTGCGCGGGGTCCCAGGCGTCCGGGACCCGGACCGTCTTGATGGTGCCGCCGGGGCACTCGCCGGGCGCCAGCTTCATCAGGCCCTGGGCGAATCCGAAGCCCGTCAGGTCGTCGTACTCGACGCTTCCGTCGTCGTAGGGGACGTCTATCTGGCCGAGTTTGGCGCTGCTGAGCACCTTGATCGGGGCGGCCTCGCCCTTGGGCTGGTAGGAGATGTTCTCCAGGACCAGTCCGGCCTTGCTGTCGTAGTGCCAGCACATCCGCCAGGTGGTGCCGGTGGAGAGCTTCTGCTCGATCCGGTACGCCGCGCTGCACTCGGCGGTCGCCGCGGCGGCAGTAGCGGGGCCTTCCTTCGGCTGGGCCGCGGCCGGTCCCGCACCGGTCGTGGCACCGGCGGCCAGCGCGGCCACGGAGAGGCCCACGGCCGCCCGCCTGCGGGCAGGACTGTTTCTGTTCACGCGCATGGAAAAGTGACTCCCTTACAGGAGAGGCAAGTTGGAAAAGTGGACTGAAGGCGGTGCGGGCTCAGTCGAGCTTGCCGACCTTGCGGGCGCTCAGGTCGACGATCAGTGAACGGGCGTCTATCCACGCGCCGTTCTTGACCTTCGGGAAGAGCCGCACGCAGCGGTGCTCGCCGCACTGGTCGAGCAGGGCGGGCTGGGCACCCGCGGTGGCCCGGTACACCGCCGCGGACAGCAGCAGCTGGTCCGGGGAGGTGAGCTCCTTGCCCGTGGCGTCCTTGTAGTCCGCCTTGACACCCGCGCCCAGCGGGTCGGCGATGAGGAGCTGCGCGGCCTCGATGATCTCCGCGCGGCTCAGCGGCGGCTGGACGCCGTGCTGGGTGCCGGTCTGCTCCACCTTGCCGGTGTCGAGGTTGACGGTCCTGGTGACGAGGGTGTCGTCCTTGTAGTCGTAAAACGTCACGTCCGCGCGCCGGGGCGCGTTCGGGTCGTCCACCTCGTCGGCCTCGGGTTCGGCCAGGTCGACGCTGAGGCGCTCGGGACCGCGCTCGCCGTCGGCGTTCTCGCTGGAGTTGAACAGTTGCCGGCTGACGGCGATCTGCTCGACCCTCTTCATCTCGTCGTCGGTCAGCGGATCGCGGCCCTGGCCTGTCTCGCCCTCGGCCGGCGCCGCTTCGACGACGCCCGGCTGCACGGCGCCCTGTCCCTGGCCCTGGTCCGTCTGCTGGGCAGACTGGGAACCGCTCTTGCTGCCTCCCGTTTCATCGGCCCCTGCCGTGCCCGGCAGAGTGATTCCGACCATCACGGCGGTCCCGGCCACCGCGATGGCCGCACCTGCCACCACCTTGCCCAGATGGCGGTGCACTGTCTTGCGCACGTTGATCCCCCTACTCCCCCTGTATCCCTGGGAGTAACTGTTTTCCCCACTGGTTCGGCATACGGTGTATGCACTGGTCGATCGGTAAGAGGGACGTAAGTCATAGGAGGTTCCCTCACTTTCGTGGAGACTCGGGGCCAAGGCGCCCCCGGCGGCGCGGCCCACCTGAAAGAGTCGTATCCATGCAGGTCTGGCCTGGAGAGGCGTATCCACTCGGTGCCACGTACGACGGCGCCGGCACCAACTTCGCGGTCTTCACGGAGAACGCGGACCGAGTAGAGCTGTGTCTGCTGCACGACGACGGCTCGGAGACGGCGGTGGAACTGCGGGAGAGCGACGCGTTCGTACGGCACGCGTACGTGCCCGGAATCATGCCCGGACAGCGGTACGGGTTCCGCGCGCACGGCCCGTACGAACCCGCGCGCGGGCTGCGCTGCAACTCGGCGAAGCTGCTGCTCGACCCGTATGCGAAGGCCGTCAGCGGCTCGGTCCACTGGGGCGAGGAGGTGTACGGCTACCACTTCGACGCGCCCGACCGGCGCAACGACCTGGACTCGGCGCCGCACACCATGACGTCCGTCGTGGTCAACCCGTACTTCGACTGGGGCGACGACCGGCGGCCGCGCACCGAGTACCACCACACGGTGATCTACGAGGCCCATGTGAAGGGTCTCACCATGCGCCACCCGGGGCTGCCCGAGGAGCTGCGCGGCACCTACGCGGCGCTCGCGCACCCGGCGGTCATCGAGCACCTGGTGGGGCTCGGCGTCACGGCCCTGGAGCTGATGCCGGTGCACCAGTTCGTGAACGACCACCGGCTGGTCGACATGGGCCTCAACAACTACTGGGGCTACAACACGATCGGCTTCTTCGCCCCGCACAACGCGTACGCCTCCTGGGGCGACCGCGGCCAGCAGGTCCTGGAGTTCAAATCGGCGGTGCGGGCGCTGCACGAGGCCGGTATCGAGGTCATACTGGACGTGGTCTACAACCACACCGCCGAGGGCAACCATCTGGGCCCGACGCTGTCCTTCCGGGGCCTGGACAACCCGCAGTACTACCGCCTCGCCGACGATCCCCGCTACTACACGGACACCACGGGCACGGGCAACTCCCTGCTCATGCGGTCCCCGCACGTCCTCCAGCTGATCATGGACTCGCTGCGCTACTGGGTCACCGAGATGCACGTCGACGGCTTCCGCTTCGACCTCGCGGCCACCCTGGCGAGGCAGTTCCACGAGGTGGACCGGCTGTCGTCGTTCTTCGACCTGGTGCAGCAGGACCCGGTGGTCTCACAGGTGAAGCTGATCGCCGAGCCGTGGGACGTCGGCGAGGGCGGCTACCAGGTGGGCAACTTCCCGCCGCTGTGGACCGAGTGGAACGGCAAGTACCGCGACACCGTGCGGGACATGTGGCGCGGCGAGCAGCGCACGCTCGCGGAGTTCGCGTCCCGGCTGACCGGCTCGTCCGACCTCTACCAGGACGACGGCCGCCGCCCCTTGGCGTCCATCAACTTCGTGACCTGCCACGACGGGTTCACGCTGCACGACATGGTCGCCTACAACGACAAGCACAACCAGGCCAACGGCGAGGACAACCGGGACGGCGAGAGCCACAACCGGTCCTGGAACTGCGGGGTCGAGGGCGAGACCGACGACCCGGCGGTGCTGGACCTGCGGCAGCGCCAGATGCGCAACTTCATCGCCACTCTGATGCTGTCCCAGGGCGTGCCGATGATCAGCCACGGCGACGAGTTCGCGCGCACACAGCGCGGCAACAACAACGCCTATTGCCAGGACAGCGAGTTGGCATGGGTGAACTGGCCACAGGCCGAGGAGGAGGGGGACGGTGGCACCGAACTCCTGGACTTCACCCGCGCGATGGTGTGGCTGCGCAAGGACCATCCGGTCTTCCGCAGGCGGCGCTTCTTCCACGGCCGGCCCGTGGAGGGCACCCACGACGAGCTGTCGGACATCGCCTGGTTCACTCCGGAGGGCGAGGAGATGACCCAGCGGGACTGGGACTCGGCACGGGCGTCGGCACTGTCGGTGTTCCTCAACGGCAACGCGATCTCCGAACCCGGTTCACGCGGGGAGCGCATCGCCGACGACTCCTTCCTGCTGTTGTTCAACGCCTCACCGAAACCACTGGAGTTCGTCGTCCCGGTCAACCACGGCCGGCAGTGGCAGGTGATCGTCGAGACGGCACGCCCGGAGGGAGTACCACCGGGCACGGGCGCGAAGGTGCAGGCCGGAGACCGGCTCACCCTGCTGGACCGGAGCATGACGGTGTTGCAACGGCCCGCCTAGAAGGGCATGTACGACGCCGGGTGCGCCGTCAGTGCGATCGCGCAGGCGAGTGCGGCAGCCAGGCTCGCCGCGGCGAAGGCCGATGCGGGGCCGTAGGACTCGGCGAGGCGGCCGGTGACGGCGACGGCGAGCGCCTGGCCGCCGACGATCGCGCTCGTCGCGAAGGCCATGGACTCGGCGAGCCGGGCCGGCGGCACCGCGCGTTCGGTGAGCCCGAACACGGTGATGAGGTGCGGGGCGTAGGCGACGCCGAGGACGGTGACGACGACGTACAGGCCGCCGAGGCTGTCGGTCCACAGCAGGGGCAGGGAGAGCGCGAAGGCGGCCGCGGTGGCCACCCTCCAGCGCGCGCCCAGCCCGATGCGGGCGGGCACGGCGGCCATGGACAGCCCCGCGACGGCGCTCATCACCCCCATCGCGGCGTACACGAGCCCGGCCTGGTCCGGCTGCCCCAGCCGCTCGGTGAGCGCGGCGATCCCCGCCTGGCAGGCGCCGAACATCGCCCCCTGGAGGGCGAGCGCGGCGCGCAGGGCGTGGACGGAGCGGGGGATGTCAGGGCCGGTACGCGTGCGTGCGGTGACCGGGGCGAGGGGTGTCGGCCGTGTCGCCGTCGCCGTCGGGTGGAGGGCGAAGCCGCTGCCGCACACGGCCACCAGGAGTGCCGCGCCGCCCAGGGCGTACGCCGGATGGGCCAGTACGGCCGCCAGGCCGACCAGGGCCGGGCCCAGGACGAAGGAGATCTCGTCCAGGGTGCTCTCGAAGGAGAGGGCGGTGCCCACCGTCGTGTCGGGGGCCCCGGCCCGGCGGGCGAGGGCGACGAGGCGTGCGCGTGCCAGCGGGCCGATCAGCGGCACGCTCGCGCCCGCGGTGGCCCCCAGGAGCGCCAGGAGCGGCGTGGGCAGCCGTGCGAGCGCGCCGGCCACGAGCGCGGTGACGGCGAGGGCGTTGGCCAGGGAGAAGGCGAGCACGACCGTCCGCTGGCCGTGCCGGTCCGCGAGTCGGCCCACCAGGGGGCCGCAGGCCACCTGCCCGATCGCGAGCGCGCCGCCGGTCAGCCCCGCGGCGGCCAGCGAGCCGCTCGTCCGGGCGACCAGGAGGACGCTGCCGAACTGGATCGTGGCCGTCGGCAGGCGCCCCAAGAACGACACCGCGGGCAGCAGCGGCCCGGTCAGGCCGATCACCTCGCGATACGTCTCCAGCGTGGTACGCCGCCCCCTGGTCCCCATCACCCGAAACTAACCACACGCGCGTGCGGATATGCAGAGGCCGATGACACGAAAGGGGGCGGGGCGGGTACGTAGGTTTGCATGACACCTGAGCGACCTGACCCCGTGGTGCCCACGGCCACCTACCGGCTGCAACTGCAGCCCGAGTTCCCGTTCGGGGCCGCGGCGGCGGCCGTGCCGTATCTGGCCTCGCTCGGCGTCTCGCACCTGCACCTGTCCCCCGTCCTGGAGGCCGTCCCCGGTTCGCTGCACGGCTACGACGTCGTGGACCACGCGCGTGTGCGCGGCGAGCTGGGAGGTGAGGAGGGGCTGCGCGCGCTGGCGCGGGCCGCGCGGGAGCACGGTCTCGGGCTGGTGGTGGACATCGTGCCGAACCACATGGCCATGGCCCCGCGCCACAACCGGGCCCTGTGGGAGGTGCTGCGGGAGGGCCCCAAGTCGCCGTACGCGCGCTGGTTCGACATCGACTGGGAGGCGAACGGCGGTCAGGTGCTGCTGCCGGTGCTCGGGCACCCTCTCGGCGAGGAGATCGGCCGGCTGGAGGTCGACGGCGATGTACTGCGCTACTACGACCAGGAGTTCCCGCTGCGCGAGGGCACGGAGGAGTTGCCGCTGCCGCAGCTCCTGGACGCGCAGTGGTATCGGCCCGTGTGGTGGCGGCTGGCCCGCACGGAGCTCAACTACCGGCGTTTCTTCAGCATCTCGGAGCTGATCGGGGTGCGGGTGGAGGACCCGGAGGTGTTCGAGGCCACGCACGCGAAGACGCTGGAGCTGTTGCGCGAGGGGGTGATCGACGGGCTGCGTATCGATCATCCCGACGGTCTCGCCGACCCGGACGCCTATCTCCAGCGGCTGCACGAGGCGACGGGCGGGCGCTGGACGGTCGTAGAGAAGATCCTGGCGGACGGGGAACAGCTGCCGGCCTCCTGGCCGGTCGCGGGCACCACCGGGTACGACGCTCTGCGGCACATCGACGGCCTGTTCACGGACCCTGCGGGCGCCGGTGAACTCCTCGGCCAGTACCGGCGGTTCGCGGCCCCGCAGACGGACCGGGGCGGTCAGTGGGAGGCGACGGTGCGACGGGCGGCGTACAAGGTGTTGACGCACGAGCTCGCCGCCGAGGTGGAGCGGCTGACGCGGGTGGCGAGCCGGTTGTGCGACTCCTCGCCGGATCCGGCCCTGCGCGACCGGGCGCCCTGGGCGCTGCGTACGGCCTTGCAGGAGCTGCTCGTCCGGATGGAGGTCTACCGGCCGTACACCTCCGGTGACACCGTCTCCGTGGTCACCGAGGAGGCCGCCGCCGAAGCCCGGCAGGCGTTCGTCGTCCCCGAGGAGGCCGGCGCGGTCGACGTCGTACGGGCTCTGGTGCTCGGGCGTGACGGCGGCGGGCCCGAACACGCGGAGTTCCGGGCGCGGTTCGCGCAGACCTCGTCCGCGCTGCGGGCCAAGTCCGTGGAGGACACGGCCTTCTACCGCTATGTGCCGCTGGTGTCGGCGACCGAGGTGGGCGGGAACCCGGGAAGTCCCGCCGTGTCCGTGGAGGACTTCCACGGGTACTGCGCGCGCGTGCAGCGCGACTGGCCCGTCACCGGGACGGTGGTCTCGACGCACGACACCAAGCGCAGCGCCGATGTGCGGGCGGCGCTTGCCGTGCTCACCGAGTGCCCTGAGCGCTGGGCCGACGTCCTGGCCGAGGTGACCCGCACCGGCGAGGGCGTGCCGGACGCACAGCTGGCGTGGGCAGCCTGGCAGACGGTGTTCGGGCTCGGCCCCGCGGCCCCGGAACGTGTCCAGCAGGCGCTGCTGAAGCACGTACGCGAGGCCGGTCTTTACACGAGCTGGACGGAGCAGGAGCCGCCGTACGAGGAGGCGGTGGCGGCGTTCGTCGCGGCGGGCCCGTGCGGGCCGCCCGGCGAGCACGTGGCCGCCTTCCGGAGCGCGCTGGAGCCCCACATCCGGGCCAACGTGCTGGGCGAGGCCCTGGTCCACCTGACGATGCCGGGCGTACCGGACCTCTACCAGGGCACGGAGAGCGAGTACCTGGCACTGGTGGACCCCGACAACCGGCGGCCCGCCCACTTCCCTCCGGAGGACCCCGGTGACAAGAACGCGGTGACCGAGGCCGCGCTCCGACTGCGCGGGCGGCGGCCCGGCGTCTTCGGGGACTCGGCGACGTACGCGCCCGTGCCCGCCGAGGGCCCGGCGGCGGCACACTGTGTGGCGTACGTGCGCTCCGGCGAGGTGCTCACGGCCGTGACACGGCTGTCGCTGCGGCTGGCCGAGGCGGGTGGCTGGCGTGACACGGGGCTGGCTCTGCCGCCGGGCAGGTGGGCCGATGTGCTCGATCCGGAACGGGAGTTCAGGGGGCACGCGCGCGTGGAGGAACTTTTCGAGCGGCTGCCGGTGGCGCTGCTGGAGCGGGTCGACGACAGCGCCCCGTAAAGGGGCGCGCGGCCCGCATCGGCGGTGAGCGCCGGTGCCCGCGAGAGGGGACGCGCGGGCGCCTGACCCCCGCCGGCACCAAATGCCCTACCCGCTAACCGGAAATGCATCTGGGCGCCCCCTGGAGCCTCCCCCATGGTCGCCTTGACATGCCTCGGAGACCGTGGGGTACTGCGGTTGGCGACGCCGGGTGGACATAGACGGGGGTGAGTCTCCTGCCGGAGCTGCGTTACCCCAATGTGACCGAACTGCTCTCGTCCGTCCGGGCGTTGGTGGCTCATCGTCCGGGCCTGTGTTCCCTGCGGCAGGTGGGTGTCTCCCGCGGGGGCCGGCCCCTTCATCTGCTGTCGGTTGGGCACGCCAGACGCGCCGTCCTCGTCGTCGCCGGCGCCCACGCGAACGAGCCCACCGGGGGCTCCACCCTCCTCGCGCTCACCGAACGGCTGCTGCACGAGCGGGAACTGCGGACCGACACCTCCTGGCACTTCCTGCTCTGCGCGGACCCGGACGGGGCCAGCCTCCATGTGACGCCCGCGCCGCGCAGCCTGCACGACTACCACCTCGGTTTCTTCCGGCCGGCCGCCGAGGAGCAGCCGGAGTGGTCGCCGTCGGTGCTGCCGGCCCATCTGCTGCCGCCCGAGACACGGGCGCTGACCCGGGTGATCGACGAGCTGCGCCCCTACCTCCAGGTGACACTGCACGGGACCGATCTGGGCGGCAGCTGGGTCCAGTTGACCAAGGACGTGCCGGGTCTCGCCGAGGCGTTCGCGAAGTCCGCGGCGCAGCTGCACATCCCGGTGGAGACGGGCGCCTCGGACGCCGCGGGATGGTCGGCGTCGGGGCCCGGGGTCCATGTGATGCCCTCGCCGGGTGCGGGCGCCGCGTACCCGAGCATGCCGGACGACGCGCGACACAGCACCTGGTACGACACCCATCGCTACGGCGGGATGACCGCGGTGGTCGAGGTGCCGATGTGGGCGAGCGACCTGGTCGACGACCCGGCTCCGCATCCCGCGCCGGCCGCGGCGATACGGCGGCTGGCACGGCGCCTGCAGCGGGACGGCCTTGAGGTGGAGCGGGTGCTGGCCGAGGCGCTGCCTCGCCTGGACGGCGTCGACGGGCCGCTGCTGCGGGCCGCCAAGTGGGCGCTGGACCTGGTGCCGGGCCTGGCCGCGGACTGGATGCACACGCCGCCTGCCGACAACACGATGGCGTACGTGGGCAGCGTGGACGCGTTCGGGCGCCGGCTGCCGCTGCGGGCCGCGGCGATGTTCCTGCGGGTCCTCCAGGAGACCGACGACCGCGCGGCGCCGCGTCTCGAACAGCTCGTGGCGACCTGGAGCGACGCCTTCGCCGAGCGGTTCCGGGCCCGCTGGGTGCCGTTGGAGCACCAGGTGGAGCATCAGTCCCGGACGGTCGTCGCGGCGGCGCTGTACGCGCGCGAGCGGGCGGCGTGAGACCCGCCGCCCGCCCGCGCACGAGGACGTGTCAGGTGTCCAGCGCGAAGACCGACCCCGTCCGGGCCCCCAGCGCGCAGTCGTTGGAGAGGGTCTCCCGGTACTCGACCGGCCGTCCGTTCCACTCCCCGCGCGCGTGAGCGGTCACCGGCGCGTAGATCATCGGGCAGTAGACGTCCTTCGGCGGGATGGCGCCGATGTCGCCGCCCGCCGCCTCCAGTTCCGCGCAGGCCTCGGCCGCGTGCGTGTGCCCCTGGGGTGGGGCGCACAGCAGCAGGGTGCCGCGCGTGTCGCTGGACTGGGTGTCGCCATGGGTGACCGAGACGAAGAGCCAGTCGCCGCTGACGGCCTCCTGGGGCGTCGCGTGGGCCGGGGCCGGGCCCGCGAGGACGAGGGCGGCCGCCGCCAGCAGAGCGCGCCGTACCGAGTTCGCTGTGGTGGTGTGGGTCATTCCCGGTGCATCGGCACGGCGGCCTCGGTACCCCACCCCGGCTCACCCGAACGGGAGACGGCCGGCGCGTGCCGTCCCGCCAGCTCGAACGCGGCGAGCACGACCCGTGACTGGTACTCCACCTGACGTGCGACGGGGATCCAGCGCGCCCCGCAGCCGTCGCGGTAGTCGACGCACCACTCGTCGATGAGCCGGTCCAGGTCCGGCAGCACACCGGCCGGGTCGCGCCCCGCACCCGACACGAGCCGGTGCAGCAGTCCGGCCGTCCGCAGGGCCAGCCGCCGGCCGGCGATGCGCAGGGCGGCCAGGTGGGCGGTGTTGAGCGGCGGCAGGCGGTGCGCGCCGACGGCGACGTCCGGGTCCCAGGCGTCGGCGAGCCCTGGGCAGACCAGCAGATAGTCGTCGACGGGCGCGAGCAGGCGGGCCGCCTCCGGCACAGCGCCCAGATGGGGGCCGATCCGCGCGAGGATCTCCTCCAGGACGCGCGAGTCGTGGCGCAGGGTGCGGCTGACGGTGCGCAGCACCGCGTCCCGGTCCCCGGGCGGGGAGGCGTCCTCCACGGCGGCCACGCCCCACATGGGCGCCTCGACGACCGCGGTGACGGTGCCGTGCCGGTGCGGATGGAACCATGTCGACTCGACGGCGGCCTCGGTGATGGCCGCGGTCAGGTCGCCCGGGCAGGGCGGCGGGATCCGGTAGACGGCGGGGCCGAGACTCGGCCAGTACAGGGTGTCGTAGGGCCCGAGTTCGCGAGGGATGCCGAGGCGGGCCGCGGTGTGCGCGACGCGCTGGGCGAGGCCGGGGAGGTCACGGGTCAGCTCGACGAAGCCGCCGCCGACGTCGACGCCGTGCAGGGAGCACTGCAGGAAGGGTCTCAGTTCGTCCTGGAGGTCGAGCAGGGTGCGGGTCTCGGGCAGCGTGGCGCTGGCCGCGCCGTCGGGCAGCCACTCGGGCTGCTCCATGAAGCCGGGTCTGAAGAAGTTACGGAAGTAGCGGCCGAGGGTGTACGGGCCTTGCAGCCAGCCCTCGTTGCGGCGCAGCCCGTCGGGGTCGAGGCAGAGAAGCAGGTTCCAGGTGGCGTCGGCCTCTTCGCACAACCGGGGGTCGGCCAGGGCCCGTTCGGCGAGCCGGAGGACGGTGGCGCCGCCCACGGGTTCGTTGGCGTGCGGTCCGGCGACGATCAGGGAGTGTCTGCTGCCGTGTCCGACGGACAGCAGCCACATGGGCGTGCCCGCGCGTGAGGTGCCCACCCGTTGCAGCCGGG
The DNA here is from genome assembly GCF_058544905.1 of Streptomyces sp. JLBG701. Lineage (NCBI taxonomy): Bacteria > Bacillati > Actinomycetota > Actinomycetes > Kitasatosporales > Streptomycetaceae > Streptomyces > Streptomyces sp. JLBG701. The sequence goes on along the minus strand of NZ_CM178588.1, from coordinate 8,822,270 downwards.
CGTCGCCTGGGTGGCGGGCGACGAGCGCGGCCGCCCGGGCGCACAGCTCGTCCACGGTGAGGTAGCGGAGGAGTGGCGACAGGGCACACCTCCACAATGTGGTGCCGTCGGTTCACCTGATGTACATGGTGTACGCACAGTCAGTCACGGCTTGCGGGGTACGTCAACACCGCCGAAGGCAAGGGAATTGGGTCATCGCGCGGAGCGGAGCGCGAAGCAGAGCATGGAGTAAACCCCAGGCCAAGGCTAAGGTTCGGCTCAGTTCCCGGCCAGCCGGAACGAGATCCGTCCGAAGCCGATCTGGTCGCCCTCGCGGACCACGGCGGCGCCGATCACACGCCGGCCGTTCACGGTCGTCCCGTTGGTCGAGCCGAGGTCCCGCAGGACCCACATGCCGCCCTGGCGGCTGAGTTCGGCGTGCACCCGGGACACCGTCTCGTGGGTCAGCCTGAGGCCGTTGTCGGGGTCGCGGCCGATGCGCAGGGGGTGGCCGCTGCCGGGGTGGGGCAGCAGCAGCTTGGGGAGCTTCTCGGCCTGCCAGGCCCTGCGCAGCCGTACGGTGAAGCCGGAGACCGCCTCGACGGTGCCGAACACCAGACGCGACATGCGGCTCTCGGTGGGCAGGTCGGCGGTGAGCGCGGCGAGTTCCTCGGAGCGGCGGGCGGTCAGGGCCAGCTCCATCCGCCGGATGAACGTGTCGTGCGAGAGACGGCCCATCGCGACGCCGTCACGGAGCACCTTCAGCGCCTTGTCGCGCTCCACGTCGGACAGCCGCGCGGGGTACGTGTTGAACTCGAAGGACGACGTCACGTTCGTGATTGTCGGTCAGCGGGCCCGGGGGTGTCCAGAAAAAGGCGAGGCCGTCACGCGCGCGTGACGCAGGCACACACGGGGCACAGGTTCGGCGACATCTGCCGCGAACGGGCGGATTCGAAAGCGGATCGATCTCGTTTGAAGCACGATGGACGGGCTACATCCCGGTGAGCAGACGAAGGGGACCGTCCGTGCAGTTCGAGGTGTGGGCACCGCAGGCAGGCCGTACGACGCTCCATTGCGACGGCGCCACGCGCGCGTTGGAGCGCGATCCGGAGCGGCCGGGATGGTGGATCGGTGAGGCGGAGGCCGACGACGGCACGCGCTACGGGTTCGCGGTGGACGACGGGCCCGTGCTGCCCGATCCGCGCTCCAGGCGCCAGCCGGACGGCCCCGACGGGCTGAGCGCGGTCGTGGACCACGAGCGGTACGCGTGGCGCGCCGCGTGGGCCGGACGCGCGCTGCCGGGCGCGGTCCTGTACGAGCTGCACGTCGGGACCTACACCCGCGAGGGCACCCTGGACGCGGCCGCCGACCGGCTGGGGCATCTCGCCGAACTGGGCGTCACCCACATCGAGTTGATGCCGCTGTGCCCGTTTCCCGGGCGGCACGGCTGGGGGTACGAGGGGGTCTCGCTGTGGGCCGTGCACGAGCCGTACGGCGGCCCCGAGGCACTGAAACGGTTCGTCGACCGGGCCCATGAACTCGGCCTGGGCGTGGTCCTCGACGTCGTGCACAACCACCTGGGCCCCTCCGGCAACTACCTGCCCGCGTTCGGCCCGTACTTCACGGACACGCACCACACTCCCTGGGGCTCCGCCGTCAATCTCGACGCACCCGGCTCGGACGAGGTGCGCGCCTATCTGCTGGGCAGCGCGCTGGCGTGGCTGCGCGACTACCGGCTGGACGGGCTGCGCCTGGACGCGGTGCACGCGCTGATCGACACGCGCGCGTGCCACTTCCTGGAGGAGCTGTCGACGGCCGTGGACACACTCGCCGCCGACCTCGGCCGGCCGCTGTTCCTGATCGCCGAGTCCGATCTGAACGACCCACGGCTGATCACGCCCCGCGCGGAGGGCGGTCTGGGCCTGCACGCGCAGTGGAACGACGACTTCCACCACGCCCTGCACACCGCGCTGACCGGTGAGTCCCAGGGCTACTACGCCGACTTCGCGCGTGCCCCCCTCGCGGCCGTCGCCAGGACACTCACGCACGGCTACTTCCACGACGGCACGTACTCCAGCTTCCGCGGTCGGCACCACGGGCGCCCGTTGGACAGCACGCGCGTGGCCGCGCACCGCCTCCTGGGTTACAGCCAGACCCACGACCAGATCGGCAACCGCGCCCAGGGCGACCGCCTCTCCGCCTCCCTCTCCCCCGGCCTGCTGGCCTGCGCGGCCACCCTCGTGCTGACCGGCCCCTTCACGCCGATGCTGTTCATGGGCGAGGAGTGGGCGGCGGGCACGCCGTGGCAGTTCTTCACCGACCACACCGATCCGGAGCTCGCCGAGGCGGTACGGCGGGGCAGGCGGCGCGAGTTCGCCGCGCACGGCTGGGCCGAGGAGGACGTCCCCGACCCGCAGGACCCGGCGACCCGCGACCGCTCCTGCCTCGACTGGTCCGAGCCGGAGAGCGAGCCCCACGCGCGCGTGCTGGCCTGGTACCGGCAGCTCATCACCCTGCGGCACGAGCAGGCGGACCTCACCGATCCGGACCTGGCCGACATCAAGGTGGCCTACGACGAGGAGGCGCGCTGGCTCGCCTTCCGGCGCGGTGACGTACGCGTGGCCGTGAACCTCGCCAAGGGGGTGGCCGCGATCCCGCTGGGCAGCCGGCAGGCCCATGTGCTGGCCGCGTGGGAGCCGGTCGAGGCGCCGGGGGCGGACGGGCTGCTTCAGGTGCCCGGGGAGTCGTGCGTGGTGCTGCTGCAGGAGTGAACTCCAGCGGGAGCGGGGTGCCGGCGGGAGCGGGTGCTAGAGCTCCTCGTCGGAGTCGTCGGAGTAGTCGTCCCGCAGCTCCGTGACCCGTTCCAGCAGGATCGCCTCCCAGGCGCGCCTCAGCTGGGTCCGCAGGAGCGGCAGCGGGCCGGTGTCGGTGTCCTGGAGGCGGTCGGCGAGGCGGATGACGGTGTCGCAGCGGGCGAGCCAGAGGCCGCGCAGGCAGGGGCGGGCGCTGTAGCCGGCGAGGGTGGCGGCGCGGACGGCGGCGGGGGATCCGACGGCGAGGGCCAGTCCGGCGATGTCCTCGGCGGGGTCGCCCACGACCGCCTCGGTCCAGTCGAGGATGCCGCGCACCCTGCCGTCGGCGCTCACCACGAGGTGCTCGCCCCTCAGGGCGTGGTGCACGAGGACCGCGACGCCGGGCTGGGCGGCGAGCTGGACCGCGGCGGGCAGGGTGAGCTGGTGGAGGCGTGCCGGGTCGAACTCGTCGGCCGCGGCGAGCCGTTCGACGGCCCGCTCGGCGGCCCGGCGCAGCCCTTCCAGGGAGCGCGGGGCGGTGCGGGACACGCCGAGGCTCTCGGCCTGGCGGACCGGGACCTCGCGCAGCCCGGTGAGCAGTCCGGCCAGGTCGGCCTCGCCGACGGCGGACACGTCGTGGTCCTCGGCCGAACCGCCGGGCACCTTGCTGTCGAGGGTGTAGGCCAGTCCGGGCGCCCACTCGCCGTGCGCCACGCTCGTCGGCACGGCGACCGGGATGTGCGGGCGTACGACATCGCGCAGCCGCAGTTCGCGGCGCAGCCGGATCGTGGTCTCACGGTCGGGGGCGAGGCGCAGCACATGGCGGGTGCCGACCCACCACGTGGAGTGCTCGCCGCCCTCGGTGACCGGCCGGACCTCGGGCCCGGCGGCGCCGCTCGCACCGCCCGCGCCGGCCGCGCCGTCCTTGAGCAGGGAACGGACCAGTCGGCGGACGGTGTCCGCGGTGGGTGTCGGTGCCTGGGTCATGGGCGCGCCGTTGTCGTTCGGAGGGTGTTTCGGGGGGTGCTTCGGAGGGTGTGCGGAGCTCCTGACGCTCGTTCAGTCCACTATGGCCATGTCGCGGGCGGTGTTGTTGAGGCGACGGCCGCCGTCCTCGGTGACCGTGACGATGTCCTCGATGCGCACGCCGAAGCGGCCGGGCAGATAGATGCCGGGTTCCACGGAGAAGCACATGCCGGGCACCAGGGGCTGTTCCTCGCCCTCGATCATGTACGGCGGCTCGTGCGTGGTGACTCCGATGCCGTGCCCGGTGCGGTGGATGAAGTACTCGCCGTATCCGGCGTCGTCGATGACGGCGCGGGCCGCCCGGTCGACCTCCTGGCAGGGGACGCCGGGCCGCACCGCCCGGAAGCCCGCCTCCTGGGCCTGACGCACGATGTCGTGGACGCGGCGCTCCTCGTCACTGGGTTCGCCCACGTGGACCGTGCGGGAGGTGTCGGAGCCGTAGCCCTGCCTGAGGCCGCCGAAGTCGAGGACGACCATGTCGCCGTGTCCGATGACGCGGTCGCCGACCTCGTGGTGCGGGTTGGCGCCGTTCGGGCCCGAGGCGACGATCGTGAAGTCGACCTGGGAGTGCCCGAACCGTCGCAGCAGATCCGTGAGGTCGCCGGCGACGTCGGACTCCCGGCGCCCGGCGAAGGGAACCTTCCGGATCTCCTCGTACGTTGCGTCAGCGGCCGCTCCCGCGGCCGCCAGGAGCTCCAGTTCCGCCGCGTCCTTCACGGCCCGCAGCATCGGCAGGGCTTCGGTGAGAGAGGCGTAGGAGGTGCCGGGCAGCGCCTTCTGGAGTGCCAGCAGGTGCATCGCCCAGGCGTTGTCGGAGATACCGAGGCGGCCGGTGGCGGGGAGCAGGTCGGCGGTGGCGGCGTACGGGTCCTTGCCGTCGGTCCAGTCGCGCAGCGTCATGGCGGGGCCGCCCGGCGCCTTCGCGGCGTCCGGTGCCTCCAGGGTGGGCACGACGAGGACGGGGTCCTGTCCGGGGGCGAGGACCAGCGTGGTGAGCCGTTCGGTGACCGGGGGCGCGTAGCCGGTGAGCCACACCAGGTCCGGTCCCGGTGCCACCAGCAGCCCGGCGAGACCGGCGTCGGCGGCCGCCCGCGCGGCTCGCTCCATCCGGGCCCGGTAGTCGTCGGCGGTGAAGGGGGCGGTCGTACCAGCGGCCGTACTACCGGTCATCCGGGCCTCCCGGTGCGGGGTGAGTGACTACGGTCAGCATCCTGCCCGGACCGAGGGGGCCGCGCGAGCCGGTCGGCGGCTCTTTCGGGCGGTTCGCCCGCCATGACGTCAGCTCTCCAGGGCCATACGGACGCCCAGGAGGAGCAGCACACCACCCGAGACCTGTTCCAGGCGCCGGCGTACTCCCGCGCGGGACAGTACGGCCTTCATCCGGCCGACGAACCAGACGTACAGGCCGTAGTAACCGACCTCGTAGACGGCCCAGACCGCCGCGAGTCCGACCATGGCCGGGAGGTGCGGGGCGCCCTGGGGCACGAACTGCGGCAGGAAGGACATCGCGAAGACGGCCGCCTTGGGGTTGGCGAGGTTCAGCAGAAGCCCGCCGCGGTAGGAGGCCCAGCCGCTCTTCGCGACGACGTTCCAGTCGCCACCGTTCCCTTTGTCGCCTGTCTCCCGGGGCTCCTTCTTCATACGGCGGGCGTGGCGCAGCGCCTGCACGCCGAAGCCGGTCAGGACGATCGCGCCCACGACGCGCATCACGTCGTACGCCACCTCGGAGGCGGCCAGCAGAGCGGTCAGGCCGCACGCGGCGACGACGCCCCAGACGAAGACGCCGGTCTCGTTGCCGAGCACGGTCAGGAAGCCCGCGCGTCTGCTGCGCATGGACTCCTTGATGATCAGCACGGTGCTCGGGCCGGGCGAGGCGGCGATGAGAGTGCAGGCCCCGAGGAAGGCGAGGAGGGTGCTCGGCATGGGCCCATCGTGGCCCGGGGCGGGGAGATGCGACCAGTGGTTTTCGCCGTCACGGTTGCCTGGTCACGTCACGACGCCCGGCCTCGCCGTCAACTGCTGGTAGCCGCCGCTGATGTGACGGACCGTGAGGACGATCTCCGTCCCCGGGTCGGCTTCCGTCACCGCGCGGGCGAGATCCGCCGCCGAGTCGATGCGGGTGCCGTCGAAGGTGAGGAGTACGTCGCCGCGGACCAGGCCCGCGGTGTAGCCCGGGCCGGGGACGTGGACGCCGACGACCAGGGCTCCCGACTTCTCGGCGTCCACGGCCTCCACACCGAGGGTGGCGTCGGCCGGGGTCGTGTTCGTGGGCGGTGGGGAGGGGCTGGGCCGCGCCGACGCCGACGGGCTCCCCTGTGCGCCCTGCCCCGGCTGCCCCGCGTGCCGCTGCAGCTCGGCGAGCCTGCTCATGCCGATCACCGTCGCGCCGACCGTGCCGAGTCCGACGCCCGACAGGACCAGCACCGTCCCGACGAACAGGCCGAACAGCAGGGTCGTGAGCCGTCGGCCGCGCCGCCGTGCGGCGTGCGGGCGCCGGGCTGGGCCGGGTTTGGTGCCGCCGCCCGGTTCCTGACCGGGCATCGGCTTGGGACGCAACGCAGTCTGTTCCATCGGATCGCCTCCGGCAGGTGACTACCCGGCGCACCGGCGCACGACGAGCCACGAACGAGTGAGACTGACCCGCGGTCAAGAACGGGAAGACAACCCGGGAGCCCCTGACAGGCCTCGGGTCACGGCCGCCCGACCAATCGGTCCAGCAGCGTCGCCGCCGCACCTCTGGGCGAGCCCCCGTGGACCAGTTCCGTCCGGTGCACGAGGCGTGGGTCGGTGACCGGGACGGCGAACGTGCCGGTCACTCCGGTGGCCGCCGAGCGGGGCAGCAGGGTCAGCCCTCGACCCGCGGCGGCCAGGGCTGTGAGGACGCGGACGTCGGTGCCTTCGTAGCGCAGGGCGGGACGGAAGCCGTGGCCGCCGTTCGCGGCCCTGAGCTGGGTCAGGGGCAGGCCCGCGTCGGGGGCGTCGAGCCAGCGGGCGTCGGCTAGGTCGCCCAGGCGCAGGCCGGGGCGCCGGGCGAGGGGATGAGTGGCGGGCAGCAGGACGCACACGGGTTCCTCGGCGAGGCCGTGCGTCGTCAGGGGCGCTACGTCGGGCAGCCGGAGCGGGTCGCTGGGCGCGGCCAGCCCGTCGACCAGGCCCAGATCCGCGGTGCCGGTGGCGACCGCCGCGGGGACCTCGTCGCGGGCGAGCACTCGCAGGGTCACTCCCGCGGCCGGGAGCGCCGCGACGACCCGCGGTCCGAGCGCGGTCGGTGTCGCGGCGAGCGTCAGCCCGTGCTCGGGCGCGGCCGCCATCCGTACGACGTCCGCGCGGGCCGCGTCCAGGCGCAGCAGCAGCGGGCCCGCGTGTTCGAGAAGCCGCTCGCCGGCCGGAGTGGGTGCGACCGGGCGGCGGGTCAACAGCGGGGCGCCGAGGTCCTGTTCGAGGGCGGCGATGTGCTGCGACACCGCGGACTGGGTGTAGCCCAGCTCCCGCGCGGCCTCGGAGAAGGAGGCGAGGCGGGCCACGGCGACGTACGTGCGCAGGAGGTGCGGGTCCATGCCCGACAGCATTCCGCATGGCATCAGCTCTGCTTATCGAGGGTGCAGGAATCATCGTTGGACGTGAACCACCGGCCGCGCCCAGGATGAACTGCATGACGAACACCGCAGCTCACACCGTGGGATCCACGGGGGCCACAAGGTCAGCGCGGATCGCCCTGGTCGGCGACCGCTCCCCCAACGTCGTCTCGCACACCCGAATCCCCCTCCTGCTGGACGCCCTCGCCGAACGCGACCGGCTCGTCCTCGACGCCTACTGGATCCCCTCCGAGGAGGCCGGGGACGCGGACGTCGTGGCCGGGTTCGACGCGATCTGGGTGGTGCCCGGCAGCCCGTACCGCAGCGAGGCCGGTGTCCTCGCCGCGATCCGCACCGCACGCGTGGCGGGCATCCCCTTCCTCGGTACGTGCGGCGGATTCCAGCACGCGCTGCTCGAATACGCCCGTGACGTCTGCGGACTCACGCGCGTGGCGCACGCCGAGAACGACCCCGACGCAGACGACCTGCTCATCGAGCCGCTGACCTGTTCGCTCGTGGGCCACGAGGCCGTGGTGACGATCGAGCCGGGCTCGCTCGCCCAGTCGGTGATCGGTTCGGCGCGGACGGCCGAGCGCTACTTCTGCGCCTACGGCCCCACCCGCCACCTCGACACGCTGCGCGCGCACGGCCTGCGCTTCTCCGGGCACGACGAGGACGGCCATGTCCGGATCGCCGAACTCCCCGGCCACCCCTTCTTCCTGGCCACCCTCTTCCAGCCGGAGCTGTCCGGGGACGGCTCACGCCCGCACCCGGTGGTCCGGGCGCTGGCGCGAGCCGCGGTCGAGCACGCGGAGCGGTCGACGGTTCAGCCCGAAAAACTCCCGGCATCCTGACGAAGTTCCCGGAATGTCGGAGGTGTCGGGATGCGGTCCGGTACGAAGCCATGGGAGCGGCGTGCCAGGTAGTCGGACTTGTAGCGGTCGACCTGCCGGTGCCAGTTGAGGATGCCGGCCATCCAGTGCTGGAGGTCGGTCACATAGCCGCGCATGATCTCGCGGGCCTCTTCCGTGAGGCCGAAGTCGTCATAGACGACGGGCAGTTCGTGTGCGGCGACATGCTCGAACTGGCGCATGCGCTGGGTCATCAGGTCGTGTACGACACCCAGCGCGGTCGGGTAGTCGATGCCGAAGAAGTTCTGGACGACGAGGATGGCGTTGTGGATCTCGCCCTCGTACTCGATCTCCTTCTGGTACGAGAAGACGTCGTTCAGCAGACACGCGTAGTCGATCGCCGCGTTCTCCAGGGCGCGCACGGGGCCGCTGCGGTAGACCTCGGGCGGGATGGCCGGGCCGTGGCCCATCCGGCACAGGCTGAGGGTGAGGTCGGAGCCGAAGGTGGCGCGGCGCATCTCCAGGTAGTCGACCGGGTCGGGGATGCGGTGCTGGATCTGGTTGGCCAGCTCCCACACCCAGCTCTCGGTCATCCTGTTGATCGCGTCCTTCAGGGTGCGTCGCCCGTCGGGGGGCATCTCCGCGGTCGTGAGCGCCCAGAGGTCGACGAGTCCGCGTTCCATGCCGTTGAGGGCGACGGGCACCTCCTCGCCATCGACGGGCATGCAGTCCGAGAGGCGCGCGGTGGTGATGCGGGCGGCGGCCAGGTCACGGCGGTTGCCGAAGACGAGCGGGTAGTAGTCGTCGCCGTACGTCCCCCAGGCGAGCCAGCGCGAGCTGAGGTCGAGGGCCTCGACGGTCGCGTCGGGGTCGATGCCCGCCGAGCAGAGCGGGAGGTCGGCGGCGGCCAGCTTGTCCTCGTCCCAGACGCCCTCCGCCAGCATGCCCATGGCGTGCATCCAGTCGACCAGGCGGTGCCGGGCGCCTTCCAGGTGCGGGCTGATCTCGACCTGGAACGGCATGTAGAAGTCGGGGAGTTGAGACGGTCCCACCTTTTGGAACGGAGTGTGGGTGTAGGCGCGCAGGCGTTCGGCGCCTGCCGCCGCGAGCAGGGCGCCGACGTCGGCGGCGGACGTGCCGGGACCGGTCAGGCCCTGCAACGGCGAGGTGGCGAGCGCGCCTTCGTTCATGTAGCGGCTTGAGCGCAGATGCCACTCGTGGCCGCCGGACTGCCAGTCCTGGAGCCCCTGCGCGTACGCGGCGACGGCGGCGACCTCGACCGGGGTGAGGCCCTTGTCCAGGGCCACAGCGGGGACTTCGGTGAAGGCGGTGTGCTCGAACTGGTGGAGGCGGGAGGTGAGGACGTCGTTGACGGTGTCGGCGGCCTCCTGGGTGGTGCAGCCGAAGAAGGTCTCCAGGACGAGCACGCCGTTGCTGAGCTCGCCCTCGTCCTCGACCTCGCGCTGGTAGGAGAACAGGTCGTTGCGCAGGTGGACGGCGTCGGAGAAGGTCTCCATGAGCACCCTGAGCGGCCTCGACTCCGCGACGCCCGCGGGGACTTCGGCGGTCGCGTACTCCACGAGGCCGGCCGACCAGGGAGCGCCGCCCACCTTGCGGCGCATCTCGATGTACTCGACGGGGTTGGCGATCCGCCCCTCGTTGATGTTGGACAGCTCCCACAGGGACTCGTTGAGCAGATGCTCGGTGGAGACGGCGAAGCGGCGGCGCCAGTCGACGGACATCGAGGGCACGGTGCGCGCCCACAGGTCGGCGAGGCCCGCCTCGACCGGGTTCCGCGGCTCCGGTACGGGAGTTGACAGGTCCAGCGGCATGAACAGGGGCAGCCGGTCCAGATAGGCCTTGCCGCCGGCGCGGTCCTGGGTGCGTTTGAACATCTCCAGGAAGTGGTCGTCGAAGAAGAACACCCAGACGTACCAGTCGGTGATGAGGGAGAGGGCGGGTCCGTCGCAGTCGGGGTGCGTGTAGGCGCAGAGCAGACCGTAGTCGTGCGCCTCCAGGTCGGATTGCTCCCAGACCCCGGAGCCCTCCAGCATGCCCATCTCGCGTGCCCACGCGGTCGAGTGGGCGCGGGCCTCCTCCAGGTGCGGGTTCAATCGCGCGGTGTACGGCATGTAGAAGGGCGGGAGTTCGAACGGCTGCGTCATGGCCGGGCCCTACCCGTGTCCCCGAACTGCCATCCGCCCGGCGGGACATGATCACACCATCGCGTGAATCGCGGATGAACCCGTGAATTCCGGCGAACACTTGTGGCGTTCACTTCTACGCGCAGAGACTACGGAGGTTCACGTGTCCCTCCTCCCGGGAGTCCCGATGAACCATCCCAGATCTCTCTCGCGCCGCTCCGCTCTCGTCTCCCTCGCCGGGACGGCGCTGGCCGGCGCCACCGCACTCCAGGCGTCGGCGGCCGAACGCCCCACGCGCGCGGTGCGGTTCGCCACCTTCAACGCCTCCCTCAACCGCGCCACCGAGGGCGCCCTCGTCACCGACCTGTCCACGCCCGGCAACACGCAGGCGCAGAACGTCGCGGAGACCATCCAGCGGGTCGACCCCGACATCCTGCTGATCAACGAGTTCGACTACGTCGCGGGCGGCACCGCGGTCCGCCTCTTCCTCGACAACTACCTGGCCGTCGGCCACAACGGCTCGAAGCCGATCCGCTTCCCGTACCACTTCACGGCCCCGGTCAACACGGGCGTGGCCTCCGGGGTGGACTTCGACGGCAGGAACGGCGCCGTCACGACGCCCGGTTCGGACGCCTACGGGCAGGACGCGTTCGGCTACGGCTGGTTCCCCGGGCAGTACGGCATGGTCGTACTCTCCAAGTTCCCGATCGACACGCGCGCGGTACGCACCTTCCAGCGCTTCCTGTGGAAGGACATGCCCGGCCACGTCATGCCGCCGGGCTACTACAGCGACGCGGCGACGGCGATCTTCCGGCTCTCCTCCAAGAGCCACTGGGATGTGCCGGTTCGCGTCGGCCACGACACCGTGCACTTCCTGGTCTCGCACCCGACGCCGCCCACCTTCGACGGCACCGAGGACCGCAACGGCCGTCGCAACCACGACGAGATCCGGCTGTGGGCCGACTACATCGGCGGGCGGCGGCGTGGCGCCTATCTGTACGACGACAATGGCGTACGGGGTGGACTGCGGCCCGGCGCGCGGTTCGTGCTCGCGGGTGACCTCAACGCCGATCCGTACGACGGCGACAGCTACGACCACGCCGTACGGCTGCTCGTGGACCACCCGGCCGTGCGGCTGCCCGGCACTCCCCCGGCGAGTGCCGGCGGGGTCGAGGCGGCGCGGCTGCAGGGCGGCGCCAACGCGGCGCAGACCGGCGATCCGGCGTATGACACCAGCGACTTCAACGACACCGCGCCGGGCAACCTGCGGGTCGATCACGTCATCCCGTCCAGAGGGCTGCTCCCTGGCGCGAACGGCGTCTTCTGGCCGACGTCGGACGATCCGCTGTACCGGCTGGTGGGCAACGGAACGGTGGTTCCGACGTCGGATCACCGGATGGTCTGGCAGGACGTGAGCGTGGTCTGAGCGGCTAATGGGAGGTACCCGAGCGCACCGCTCGGCCTACCTCCGCCCGCAGCGCCACGAATTCCGGCAGGCCCCTGGTCGCTATCTGGTCGCGTTTGCCCGGCAGTTCGACCGGGAGGTCCAGGACGACATGAGAGCCCGGGCCCGGTGACAGGACCACGACGCGGTCGCCGACGTAGACGCTCTCGTCGATGTCGTGGGTGACGAACACGATCGTCGCGCCGTCGGTGCGGTGGACCTCCAGGAGGAGGTCCTCCAGGTCCTCGCGGGTCTGGGCGTCGAGCGAGCCGAAGGGTTCGTCCATGAGGAGCAGTGAGGGGCGGCAGACCAGGGCGCGGGCGATGGCGACGCGCTGCTGCATGCCGCCGGACAGCTGCCAGGGGTGGCGGCGGGCGGCTCCGTCGAGGCCGACGCGTTCCAGGATGCGCTCGGCCTCGGCGCGGCGTTCGGCCCGGCCGAGGCCGCGGCGGCGCAGTGGGAGGGCGACGTTCTCGCGGACCGTGAGCCAGGGGAAGAGCGAGCGTCCGTAGTCCTGGAAGACGACCGCCAGTTGGTCGGGTACTCCGGTGACGGGCGTTCCGTCGATGGTGACCTTGCCTTCGCGCGCGGGGAGCAGACCGGCCACGGTGCGCAGGAGGGTGGACTTGCCGCAGCCCGACGGGCCTACGACGCACAGGAGTTGCCCGTCGGGCACGGTGAGGGTGATGTCGTGCAGGACGCGGTGGTCGCCGTAGCGCTGGCCGAGGGAGTCGAGGCGGAGCATGCGGGTCGGTCACCTGTTCCCGGGGTCGTGGTGGAGTGCGTCCCGGATGTTCCGGTTCACGCGGTCGACCTCCCCTGGCCGATCAGCCGCTTCTCGACCGCCAGCAGGCCGGTGTTGAGGAGGTAGCCGAGCGCCCCGAGCAGGACCAGCGCCGCCCACACGGTGAGCAGGTCGGAACGCGACTGGGCGTCGGTGAGCGTGAAGCCGATGCCGTTCGCGGTGCCCGGCAGCAGTTCCGAGAACACCATGAGGATGAGGGAGAGCGAAAGGCTGAGGCGCAGGCCCGCGAAGATGCGGGGCAGCGCGGTGGGCAGGACGAGGAAGCGGAGCCGTTCGACCGCGTTGAGGCGCAGCACGGCGGCGACTTCGAGGCGCAGCGGGTCGATGTTGCGGGCTCCCTCCGCCGTGTTGATCAGCACCGGCCAGACGGCGCTGAAGACGATCGACGCGAGTTGCATCGGCGTACCGAAGTCGAAGACCACGACGAAGACCGGGACGAGGGCCGGGGGCGGTACGGCGCGGGCGAACTGCAGCACCGGGTTGCACAGGGCGTACGTCCCGCGCGAGCGGCCGACCGCGACGCCGAGGGCGATTCCGGCGAGGGCGGCGAGCGCGAATCCGGTGGCCATGCGGCCGAGGCTGGGCAGGATGTTGTCGACGGCGGCGTTGGTGAGGAACGCGTGCGCGACCGGGCCCGCGAACCACAACTCATAGGCGTGGCGGATGATTTGGCCGGGCGGAGGGAAGTAAACGCTGTCGTGGGTGCGGGTGGCGACCTCCCAGACGGCGACGGCGAGCGCGAGCACCAGCCAGCGCAGCAGCGCCCCGCGCGCGGCGGTCGCCCGTCGGCTCGGTGCGCGGGTGCCGCCGACGGCTCGCACCGCGACCTCGGCCCGGCTCACGTCAACCCCCTTCTGTACGCCGCCCGTTCCCGCTGTTCCGGTGTCCATGGGAACAACCGGCGTTCGCCCCACACCAGTACGCCGTTGATGACCAGCCCGAGCACGCCGGCCCACACCACCCCCGCCAGGACGTCCTTCGTGCCGTCCGTCGCCAGGCCGGCCTGGGCGATGAAGATGCCGAGGCCCTCGCCGAAGCCGGCGAGGATCTCGGTGGCGACGGCCAGGATGAGGGCGACCGCGGCCGAGATGCGGATGCCGGCCGCGATGAACGGGGCGGTGCCGGGCAGTTCGACGCGCAGCAGCACCGCGAGGCGCCCGAAGCCGAAGGCGCGCAGAGTCTCCTTGGCGAGGGGGTCGGTCTCGCCGAGGCCGTAGACGGTGTTGAAGAGGATCGGCCAGACCGAGGCGTACGTGATGAGCGCGACCTTGGTCTCGGTGCCCGCGCCGAGGAGCAGCGAGACCAGGGGGATCAGGGCGACGGACGGCAGCGGGCGCAGGAACTCGACGATGGCGCGTACGGCGGCGTCCACGACCGGCACGCTGCCGAGCAGCAGCCCCAGCGGGATCGCGATCGCACAGGCGAGACCGAGTCCCAGGAACCACGCGCGCAGGGTGGCGCCGACGCCGTCCAGGAATGCGCTGTCGCCCGCCAACTCGAAGGCCCGGGCCAGGACTTCGGAGGCCGGCGGCAGATAGGTGCGGCGGACGATCCCGGCCCGGCTCACCGCCTCGCACACGCCGAAGGCGAGGAGTACGCCGAGCGCGCCGAGCAGTGCTTCCTGACGTGTCCTCACACCCCGTACCGCCACCGCTGCTTCACTTCACCAGCAGCGTCGCCGGATCGATCGCCTTCTTCAACAGCCCCTGTTTCTCCATGAGTTCGGTGAGCCGGGCGATCTGCTCGGGATCCACGGTGGGCGGAAACGTGGGCAGCCCGACCGTCTTGGCCTGTTCCTCGGTGAGCTTCGTGTACGTCGGCACCACGGCACGTACGGCCGACGGTTCCTCGGCGGCGATCTTCGCGGCGGCCTTGATGGCCCGTTGGAAGGCGGCCAGGGTCTTCGGGTTCTCGGTGGCGTACTGGCGTGTGGTGATGTATCCGCTGAGCGGGATGTCCTCGACCGGCGCGGCTGCTCCGTCGAGGACGACCCTGGCCTGCAACTCGTCCTGGATGACGCTGTCGAAGGGCTCGACCGCGTGCACGGCGTCGACCTGTCCCTTGTCCATGGCGGCGCCCATCTGCGGGAAGGCGACCTGGCGGTAGACGGGTTGGCCGATGCCCTGCTTCGCCAGGATCTCGTTGAGGGTCAGCGACTGGACGTTGTTGAGGACGTTGACGGCGACCTTCTTGCCCGCGAGGTCCGCGGCGGTCTTGATGTCCGAGTCCTTCGGCACCAGGACGTCCATCATGTGCGGGGCGGCCCTGATCGACTCGGCGACGATACGGATGTCGAGGGTGCCCTTCTCATGGGCCTGGAAGTAGGTGACGTAGTTCGAACTCGCGACCACGTCGACCTGCCCCTTGGCCAGCGCGGGCAGCGCCTGGAGGCTCTGTTGGATCTGCTGGATGCGGACGTCCAGGCCCTCCTTCTCGAACAGGCCGCGGTCCCGCGCGATGTAGAGCGCGGCGCAGTCGATGAGCGGCAGGGCGGCCACGGTGATCCGGTCGTCCCCGCCGGCGGAGGAGGACGAGTCCCCGTCGCCGCCACAGGCCGTGACGACCAGCGCGAGCGCGGCCAGACCTGCCGCGAACTTTCCTGTTCCCGAGCGCAATTGACGTAACGGCATGCGGGCATGCCTATCAAGGTTTTGGCATGATCACCACATACCGGTCAGCCGTTCAATCACTCTTTGGCGAAAGTACGCGTGGTCCAGTCCCGCGACCCCTTGCCCTCGACTGACCCGCCCCGACCCGCCCCGATTACCCCCGCACCTGAATCAGCGCATACGTCCCACCAGTCCGCCACCGCTCCCCCTCCGCGGCATTGAGCGCGGCCTCCGTGTCCGCGGCAAGCCCGGTGATGACGTCGGACTTGAGGGTGCGCAGGGCGGCGACCGGGCCGGGGAAGTAGGCGGTGACGTCGGTGAACGGTGTGGTCGGGGGCCGGAGTTGGTCGCCCACCAGGCGTCGGTAGTTGAGGTCGCCCTTGACGATCGTCAGCGTCGCCGCGGCGCACTCTTCGCGGAGGTCGTCCGGCATCTCCGTGAACGGCAGCGGGGCGGCGGCGAAGGGGTGGGCCCGCACCGTGAGGCGGCCGTCGGCAAGGGCGGACCACAGACGGTGCCCGTATGCCGACGCCGCCCCCTTCGCGGCCCTCAGCCTGCGCAGCGCGTCGACCACGTCGGCGGTCGTGGCGTCGGAGACGTAGTACGGGTAGGGCTTGATGTGCAGGGTCGCCTGCCGGATCCGGCCGTCGGCCAGGAGGTGGGCGATAAGGAGCAGGTCGGGGATGAGTTCGCGGCCGGCGTTGTCGGCGATGAGGCAGAGCGTGCCCGGGGATGCGGAGGCTCCGAGGATGGACCACAGGGCCTCGCCGTCGTCGGCGACCAGCCCGGGCACCGCATCCCCGCCCCCGGCCCCCGCGACCGCCGACAGCCGGAAACCGAGGTCCGCGCGATTGCCCCACAGGGAGCCGTGCAGCAACGCCTGCGCCTGCTCCGCCGCTGGCCTGCCCTCCAGCTCGTCGAGCGCCGCCAACTCCTCGTCCGTCTCGGGGGCGTCGAGTTCCGCGAGCTTGAACGGGCGGAAAGGGTCGACGCCCTGCCAGGCACCGGGGCCGAAGTAGCCGACCGCGTCGAGGAGTTGGCGGTAGAAGTAGCTCTCGGACCAGAGCCAGGGCACGTCGAACCAGGACTGGCCGGCGTACTCGCCCAGCCCCCACGCCCGCCACAGCTCCCGGTCGTGAGCGTCGCCGGGAAGCGGTTCGATCACACCCTCGGCGCAGCTCTTCAGGAGCGCGTCGAGAGCACGGTGCTGCTCGGGGCCGTAGGGGAAGGCATCCCGCACCTGCTGGATGATCGCCGGATGGCGCTCGGCCAGCACGCTGTACGGGAAGGAACCGGGCTCGTTGCCGAGAATCACGGGCGGCACGGGTGGGGGTGGGGTGTCGGGCATGCGGCTCACGGTAGCGCCCACCTCACGGGGGTCTGATCTCCCGCTCCAACCGCGTCGCGAGGCTCAGATAGCGGGCCCGGCGGGGTACCGGTACCAGGCCGCGGATCGTCATGTGCCACATCTCGGCCAGTCGGCGGGGCTGGCGGGTGACGGGTTCGAGGGAGCGGCTCACGACGCGGGTGCCGACGAAGAAGCAGACCAGGGAGTGGGCTACGGCGTCGACGTCGATGTCCGGGTGTACGTCGGACTCCTTGACGGCGCCGAGGAGTTTGCGCGAGACGATGTCCAGCCACTCCGTGAAGGGGTGCTTGAGGGGGGCCCGCACCTCCACGCCACCGGTGGCCAGGCGCAGGCCCGCTCGGGGGATCGGGCCCTCGACCGACAGCCGCGCTATGGCGAAGGTGATGCGGATCAGCGCTTCGAGCGAGGTGTAGCCCCGACCGTCCATCTCGATCGCCACCTGGCGCGAGGCCCGGGACTGGAGCTCCAGAATGGCGTGCGCCAGGTCCTCCTTGGCAGCGAAGTGGAAGTACAGGGCGCCCTTGGTGACTTGGGCGTGCTCCACGATGTCGCTCAGGCTCGTCGACTCGTAGCCCTGGCGGTCGAACAGGTCGGCGGCCGCCGTGATGATCGTCGCGCGGGTCTGCTCGGCGCGTAACTGCCTCGCCATACGGCTGAACACTCCTGGGTCGGAAAAGAACGGGTCATGCCGTTTGTTTCTTACCCCCTGTACACGATAGCTCACCGTGCGACGGTACCGACCACGCATTCGAAGATCGTCGACTCTCCCTGTGTCCCCACCACTTGTACGTCGTCGCCCCCTGATTCCCTCACTTCTATCCAGGTGGGCACATCGAGTTCGGCGTAGTTGCTGAAGGTGGTGTGGAACGACACCGGCAGCCGGTCTCCGGCGGCCCGTGCCCGTACCGCCTGGCGGGCGGCTTCCAGTAACAGCATGCCCGGTATGTGATCGAGAGGATGGTCGAAGAAAACCGGATGCGCGGTATCCACCCGCAGCCGCCAGCGGTCCGGGCCGTCGGCGGGGGCCAGGACGACGTCCGCGGCCAGGGCGCGGTCCACGGCGGCGGCCGGCAGGCCGGCCGGAACCGGCAGCGCGGTCACGCCTGCCGCGGTACGGCCACCTCGCAGCCGGCGGTAGACGGACTCGCTCATCCACGCGAAGCCGAGCCGCGCGCTCGCGACCCGCTCACCCGCCAGCCTTACGTCCGTGTCGCAGCGGATCGCGGCCGGGCGCCCGCCGCGCAGCCGGACGTCGGAGACGGTGATGTCCAGGACGGGCTCGGCGGGTACGGCACCCACGGCCAGGTGGTCGGGGTACGTCGTGATCCGCAGCTCCTGGAGCACGAACTGGTGGGTCAGCGGAACGTCGTACTCGGTGTGCGCGAGCAGTGCCCCGCACTGGCGGACGGTCTCCACGACGAGCAGCGGTTCGTACGCCGACCGGTCCGGCGACACGTGTAACTGGTGCGCCCGTGGCCATTGGGCGGATACGGTGAATCGGTCCTCGCCGGTAGTGGTCCACCCGGTGAGAAACGTTTCCGCGAGCGCCGCGCGGTGCACGAGCTGGCGTGGCACGGTGGCCGTCATGGTCTCGGCCGTCGCCGGGGTGTCGGCGAGCTGACGCAGGTGCGACATGTCCCTCCTTCGTCCCCCGAAGGCAGTGGCAGACGGCGAAGTGCCCGCGCCGGTGAGCGTTTAGAGTACGAGGCGACCGGTTTGTTTTCAATGAGACCCAGGTGAACCGCAGTTGTGAGCGCCCGGCCCGGCGCGCCGCTCGGGGCACCGGCCAACTCGGCTGTGGAGAAGGGCTCTTATGGCACAGCAGGAGCGCGCCATCAGAACGCGCAGGGCGATCCTGGAAGCCGCGGGGGCGGTGTTCGACGAGCACGGCTACGCCTCCAGCACCATCGCGATGGTGCTGGAGAGGGCCGAAGTGACCAAGGGGGCCCTGTACTTCCACTTCTCGTCGAAGGAGTCCCTGGCGCAGGCGGTGCTCGACGAGCAGCTGTCCCTTGGCGCGGTTCCGGCGCGGGCGTGCAAGCTCCAGGAGATCGTCGACATCACGTTCGTCTTCGGGGAGCGGCTGCTCAGCAACACCCTGCTCAAGGGAAGCGTAAGGCTGACGGTGGACCCGTGCGCGCCTCCCGGGGTCGATCACTCCGGCCCGTATCGGCTGTGGACGGACCAACTCGTCGGTTTGCTGGAACAGGCCCGCGCGCAGGGCGAGTTGCTGCCGACGGTGGAGCCGAGGGACACGGCGGAGCTGGTGGTCGGCGGGTTCGCCGGTATCCAGTTGATGTCCCAGGCGCTGACCGACCGGAGCGACCTCGCGCACCGGATCTCCGTGCTGTGGAGCCACATCCTGCCGGGCATCGCGGTGCCGGGTGTGCTCCTCGCCCTGGACAGCAAGTCCGACCGGGGATCCCGGGTCATGACCTCCGAGGGCCTGGCGGCGAGCTGATCCGCGGCCGCGCGAGTAGGCGCGTGTGTATGGCAGAGCCGGCCGGTGCCCATCCGCACCGGCCGGCTCGCCCGCTTCTGGCCGCTCAGCGGCCGGTTCTCTGCTCCCGTTGGCTCAGAAGGTGAGCTTCCAGCTGTTCAGGGTGCCGGTGTCCACCGAGGCCACGTCCTGGACGCGCAGCTTCCAGGTGCCGTTCGCGGTCTCGCTGGAGGCGTTGACGCTGTAGGTGGTCTTGACGTTGTCGGCCGAGTCCGAGGTGCTGGACGCCTTCAGGCGGTACGTCGAACCGTCCGGCGCGACCAGGTCGATGACCAGGTCACCGCGGTAGGTGTGGGTGATGTCGACGGCGACCGGGAGGGCCGACGGCGCGCTGCCGCTGATGCCGCTGACCGCGATGGAGGACTCGATCGCCGAGCCGTTGTCCGGGATGGAGACGGCCGAGCCGCTGGTGAAGGTGGTGCCCCCCGTGGACCCGCCGGAGCCACTCACCGCCTGCACCGTCTTGGCCGCGTCCGCCAGACCGGCACCGCAGCCGCCCGAGCAACTGCCGGGCAGGGCACGGGCGTTGGTCTTGATGGCCGACTCGATCTGGGCCGGAGTCAGCGCGGAGTTCGCCGACTTCATCAGCGCGACCAGGCCCGCGATGTGCGGGGTGGCCATGCTGGTGCCCTGGTAGTACTCGTAAGACTCCGTGGACGGCGTGCTCGCGCCGGAGTTCAGCGTGGACAGGATGCCGTTCGCGGTGCCGGTGCTGGTCTGGCCGCCGGGCGCCGAGATGTCCACGAGGGAGCCGTAGTTGGAGTACGAGGCCTTGGCGCCGGTGCGGTTGGTCGCGGCGACCGAGATCACGTTGTTGCAGTTGCCGGGCGAGTGGTTCGCCACGTTGTCGCTCTCGTTGCCGGCGGCCACGACGACGGTCGTACCGCGGTTCACGGCGGCGGTGATGGCGCTCTGGGTGGCCGAGGTGCAGGCGCCGTCGCCGCCCAGGCTCATGTTGATGACCTTGGCGACGTTGCCGTTGGCGGGGACACCGGAGACGGTGCCGCCGGACGCCCAGGTAATGGCGTCGATGATGTCGGAGTCGTAGCCGCCGCACTTGCCGAGCACGCGCACCGGGGAGATCTTCGCGCCGTACGCGATGCCCGCGACACCCTTGCTGTTGTTGGTGACCGCGGCGATGGTGCCGGCCACGTGCGTGCCATGCCAGGAGGAGTCGCTGGCCGGTACGCCGGAGCCGCAGTCGTTCGCCGCGTAGTAGTCGCCCGGGTCGGCCGGGTTGCTGTCGCGCCCGTTGCCGTCGACGGAGACCGCCGTGTCGGCGATGAAGTCGTAGCCGGCGACGATGTTCGCGGCCAGGTCGGAGTGGGTGACGTAGCCGGTGTCGATGACGGCGACGGTGACGCCGGTGCCGGTGGCGGTGGTCCAGGCACCCGGGACCCTCATGCCGGCGGTGGCCTCGAAGAGGTCCCACTGCTTGGCGTACTCGGTGTCGTTCGGGTCGGCCTTCGCCGTGTTCAGACGGTCCGGTACGACGTAGGCGACCTGCGGGTCGGCCTGGTACTCGGCGACGACGTCGGCGACATCCGCCCCGGTGAGGTCCTCGCCCAGGTCGACGAGCGCGGCGCCGGTGCCCAGGCGGCGCTGGAAGTCGAGGCTCTCGCCGGACTCCTTGCCCTTGGCCTCGGCGTCGGCGGAGGCGGCCGTGTTCGACTTCGCCTCGGCGGCGCCGGACTTGTAGCCGACGATGAGGCGCTCGGCGAGGGTGCCGGGGGCCGCCTCGGTGAGGGCGGCCGGGGTGGTGGCTGCCGGGGTTTCCTGGGCGACGGCGACCGAGGCGGTGGCCGCCGTCAGCAGGGCCGCGGAGACCGCGGCGACGGATATCAGCTTCCGTCTCATGGCGGGTGAGGTGCGCAAGTGCTTGCCTTTCGTGGCCGTGCTCCGGGCAGCACAGAGCGGCGGCGGAGCGGCGGTCGATTCGCTTCGTCCTCGAAGCGGAGGGGGGTTCAGGGGGTGCCTGGTGGATCTCGCCGGGGTCGCGGGGTCTGGCACGCACATCTGCGGCGTTGTCGTCGGTCGCCGACGCTCCGCGTCGACTCCCTCCTCCGCCTTGCAGTTGCACGCACCAGACCCCGCTCAGCCATGCTGATCAGGCGCGGCATCTTGGAACCGGCCAGATCCACCAGACACCCCCTCGAAAAGCGAGGCGCGATGGCCGGCCAGGCGCGAGCGTCGGCCCGTCCGGGGTTACCTGTGGGCCAGCTGTGCTCGAACGATAGGCAAAGACGTGGTCATCCGGATATGGGGGAAACCCTCGATCCGGCTTGAAATACACCCTCGACATCGGACAGTTGACCGGTAATGGCTCCCTTCGCGCCGACTACGGACCGGTTGTCGCGGAGTGAACGCGCCGGGCCGTTTCTCCGTACTCACAAAGCAGCAGTCACAGAGCAGCAATCACACCGCAGACCGTTCCCGTGCCGGCCGAGGAGACGTTCCGGATGTCCCGGATGACCGCATACCGCACCGCCCTGGCGGTCACCGCCGTGACCCCGCTCCTGCTGTGGACCGGGGGAACGGCCTACGCGCACGGCGCGCCGACGAATCCGGTCAGCCGGGTGTTCGCCTGCTCTCCCGAGGGGAGTGGCCAGGCCCGTTCGTCCGCCGCCTGCAAAGCCGCCGTCGCCGCGAACGGCCAGCCCTTCACCCTGTGGGACAACCTGCGGGTCGCCAACGTGAACGGCCAGGACCGGCAGA
This sequence comes from Streptomyces sp. JLBG701, assembly GCF_058544905.1. Classification (NCBI taxonomy): domain Bacteria; kingdom Bacillati; phylum Actinomycetota; class Actinomycetes; order Kitasatosporales; family Streptomycetaceae; genus Streptomyces; species Streptomyces sp. JLBG701. Next base: position 8,800,461 of record NZ_CM178588.1, on the reverse strand, counting down.
CGATCCCCGACGGGCAGCTGTGCAGCGGCGGGCTGTCCCCTTACAAGGGGCTCGACCTGGCCCGCTCCGACTGGCCGTCGACGCGGATGACTCCCGGCGCGACGATGTCGATGACGTACGTCTCGACGATCCCGCACACGGGCACGTTCAAGCTGTATCTGACGAAGGAGGGGTACGACCCCTCGAAGCCGCTGACCTGGTCCGACCTGCCGGAGCAGCCGTTCGCCCAGGTCAAGGATCCGGCGCTGACGAACGGCGCGTACCGCTTCTCGGCGAAGCTGCCGTCGGACCGGACGGGGCGTCAGGTGCTGTACACGATCTGGCAGAACAGCAGCACGGCGGACACGTACTACTCCTGCTCGGACGTGGTGTTCCCGGCGGCGGCCGGGAGCGGCGCCGCCGCTTCGGCCACCGCGGGGAGCGGCAAGAAGCAGGCGAGCGGCAGCCCTTCACCCACGGCCAAGCGGACGGCGAAGCCCAGCACGTCGGCCAGCCCCTCGCCCACCGTGCCGGTTTCGGCCACTCCCCAGGAGGTCGGCACCGCCCCCGACAGCACGCCGGTGGCTTCCACGGCCGACTCCGACTCGGGCCCGTCCATGATCGCGGGCGGCGCCGCCGCGGTGCTGGTGCTCACCGGGGGCGCCGCCCTGGCGCTTCGTCTGCGCCGACGCTGAACTACCGCTCAGCGGTGACTAGTTGACGTAGACCGCCTCGCCGGCGCTGGTGCTGACCGGGGCGTACTTGGAGGTCCAGTAGCCGGCGCTGAAGCACAACGAGGAGCCGGACGACTTGGTGAACGCCTGGTTGCTGAAGGCGATGCTGTTGTCGGTGTTGCTGGCCGTGCCGGTCAGGCTGGCCGCCTGGTAGACGCAGTTGATGCTGCCCAGCAGGGTGCTGAGCACGATCGTGGTCTGGATGGTGGAGCCGGACGCCGGGGTCACGGTGACGGTGCCGTCGGAGTTCACGGTGGTGGTGTACGGCAGGTTGTTGACCGTGATGCTGGTGACGCCGGTGACGCCGAGCACGTTCGAGGTGCAGCTGCTGAAGGTGTGCGCGGTGAGCGACTCGGTCGCGGCGCCCGGGGCGACCGGGTTGCCGCCGTCGGCGACGGTGGCCGAGAACGTGGATGCCGCGCAGGAGATGCCGCTGGTGCCGGTCGAGCTGGAGTAGAGGGTGGCGGCGGTGCCGCTTGCCAGGGATGCGGTGAGGGCGGTGCCGTCGGCGATCGTGGTCCCGCCGACACCGCCGGTGGTGAGGACCGCGACATCGGCGGCCGAGGCGGGGGCGGCGACGGCCAGCGCGAGGGCGGCGGCAGCGGCGGTGAGGGGGAACAGAGAGCGTATACGCATGCGGGTTTGCCTCTTTCCTGAGGTACGAGGGTGGGGGTGACAGCGCGGGACGCGTGTCGGCGCGCGCCGTTGCCGGCCCGTGACGCCTTCTCCGTACGTGACGGACCGGCAACGGCAACCGGCCGGTGATCGACCGAAGACCCGTGGGATGAACCTCCGGCCGGACCGGGCGGGAGGGGCCACCGGCACGGACCAGGGGGGAAGAGGCCGTGCCGGCGCCTGGAGAGTCGGACTCGGGGGGCTGTTTCGCGAGGCGAAACGCCCATGCGGACAGGGAAGTCCGGGAAGGGCGGATCCGGCGCCACGGATCTGGAGAAGCCAGGGAGAGTTCTAGACCTGAGTGTCCGTCAACGTCAAGGCGTAGAAAGGAAGTTGATGTTTGGAGTCACCCCTTGATCCACAGGTGACGCACAATCAACACTCTTTTCTCACAAGTTGCTTGACCCTCGGTTGTAACCACCGGTAACTTCCTCGGCGGCTACTGGTGCGTAACGAGAAAGCCCTTGCATCCTCCGGGAGTTGTGACGGGGTGTGCGTCCCAGCCGCTGTCCGCGCCAGGACAACGATGCCGCTGAAGCCCAACCCGCATTGACTATGCCCATGGGAGCAGACATGGCCTCGTCCACGGACGCCACTTCGTCCGCCGACAACAACCCCGAGAACCCTGAAAGCGGTTCCGACACCGAGAGACGCGGACGGGTCCGGCTGCGCCGGGCCGCCGTGATGGCGGTGCCGGCCACCGCCGTCGCCGCGACGCTCCTGGTCCTCACCGCCGAGGGAGCGCTGGGGGTCCAGTTCGCGATCTCCGGTATGCCCTTCACGGTCACCGCGACCGAGCTCAACGGCACCGGATTCGAGCAGTTCGGCGGCCTCGACAACATGGCCGAGGGCAGCCCGAACGCGGGCGACACCGGCGGCCAGGTCCTGGTCATCACCTCCGCCATCAAGAACGCCACGCTCACCAAGCTGTGCCAGAGCGTCGACCTCGGCGGCACCAACCTGCTGATCAAGGCGGGCAGCGGCGCCGACAAGGTGGAAGCGTCCGACCTGACCACCGACTCGACCGAGCTGTCCGGCGACGCGTCGTTCAACAACATCGAGATCGGCAACGACGCCAGCACGCTCACCAAGGCCGGCGTGAAGGGCCCGCTCGGTGTCTTCAGCCAGCAGGCCGACACCGTGCGCATCGCCAACCTCCGGCAGACCAACTACGCGACCACCGCTGGGGTGTTCAAGCTTCCGGGCCTGAAACTCAGCTTCAGCAGCACGGGTTGCTGATGCCGGACGAGCAACGAGTGGGGATGCGGCCCGCCTTCCGACGCTGGCGGGCCCATCGTCCGTTCTGGGGCGGGCTGCTGCTCGCCCTGGGCGGGGCGGAGGTCCTGCTCACCGAGAAGGCGTCGATGAAGGTCGTACTGCACATCGGTATGCAGGGCCTGGCGGGCTATCTCCTGCCGGCGCTGATGGTGCTGTGCGGCCTGCTGACTCTCTTCAGCCCGGCCCAGCGCCTCTTCTACTCGATCACCGGCGTCATGCTCTCCCTGGGCACCTGGGTCACCTCCAACATGGGCGGCTTCTTCATCGGCCTCCTCCTCGGGGTCGTCGGCAGCTGCCTCACCTTCGGGTGGCTGCCGGACCAGGAACCGCGAAAGAGCCGTCGGCAGCGGCGGAAAGAGACACGCGCGGCCAACGCTGTCCCGCAGACCCCCGCGGAAGCGTGACGCTCACACCGAGGGCAACAGGCGCGGCTCGACGCGTTCCTCCACCGGAGCCGCGCCTGAACCCGGTCCCGGCATGACTAGGAACTTATCCGTCGGCTCGTGAGTTTCCACGGTGCTGTCGACATGACCGGGGGCGGCCCGACGCTCCCGGCGCCCGACGACGAACACATGGAGTTCTCATGGCCCTCTGGGACCGCATCCGGGAATCCGCGACGACTATGCAGACCCAGCTCGTGGCGAAGAAGAACGACCTCAAGAGCGGCGCCTTCCGGGACGCGAGCATGGCGATGTGCGCGCTGGTCGCGGCCGCTGGGGGTACCTCCCACGCCCTTTAGGCAGTGGGGGAGGGACCATCGACCCCTCCGAGCGGCAGCGCGTCGCCCAGCTGATCGCCACCAACGAGGTGCTGCAGAACTTCGACGCCATGGATCTGCAGCGGCGCTTCGACGAGAACCTGAACAAGCTGACCACCGACTTCGCGTTCGGCAAGGTGAGCGTGTTGCAGGAGGTCGCCAAGGCGAAGAAGAAGCCCGCCGAGGCACGGGCCGTCATCCAGATCGGCATCGTCATCGGCGGCGCCGACGGCGACTTCGACAAGACCGAGCAGGCCGTGGTCCGCGAGGCCTGCTTCACCCTCGACCTGCCGCCGCACGAGTTCGACCTCTGAGGTTCGATCTCCGAGCTTCGATCTCGGAGCGCGGAAAATCCCGCATCACCGGTCAACTGCGGTCAAGAACTGGGAAGTTGAAGACCCACACTTGCCCACTCCGCGACAGGAGAGCCGCATTGCCCGCCAGCGAACGCCCGAGTGACATCACCGGCATCGACACCGAGACCGCCCACTCCGCCCGGATCTACGACTACATCCTGGGCGGCAACGACTACTACCCCGCGGACAAGGAGGCGGGCGACGCCATGTCCCGGGAGTGGCCCGCCCTGCCGATCCACATGCGGGCCAACCGCGACTGGATGAACCGCGCGGTGCGCTGGCTGGCCCAGGAGGCCGGGATACGCCAGTTCCTCGACATCGGCAGCGGCATGCCCACCTCGCCGAACATCCACGAGATCGCCCAGGCGGCGGCCCCCGACGCGCGGGTCGTCTACGTCGACAACGACCCGCTCGTCCTTGCCCTCTCCCGGGATCTGCTGACCAGCACGCCCGAGGGCCGCACGGCGTACGTCGAGGCGGACATGCTCGACCCGGCGGGCATCCTCGCCTCACCCGAGTTCCGGGCGACCCTCGACCTCACCCGGCCGGTCGCCCTCACCGTGATCGCGATCGTGCACTTCGTCCTGGACGAGGCCGACGCGGTGGGTATCGTCCGCCGCCTCCTTGAGCCGCTCCCCTCGGGCAGTTACCTCGCGATGTCCATCGGCACCGCCGAGTTCGCCCCGCAGGAGGTCGGCCGCGTCGCCCGCGAGTACGCGGCCCGTGACATGCCGATGCGGCTGCGGACGTATGAGGAGGCGGAGGAGTTCTTCACCGGCCTCGAACTCGTCGAGCCCGGAATCGTCCAGGTCCACAAGTGGCATCCCGACAGCCCGGACACCGCGTCCGCCGGCGGGTCCGTCACCGGGCCGATCCGGGACGAGGACATCGCGATGTACGGGGCGGTGGCGCGCAGGCCGTAGGACGTGCGCGAACGGAAGAGAGCGCCCGCCAACCGGAAGGGAAAAGCCACGCAAACGGGCACGGCACATCACGATGCGGCACCGAGAACTCACCACACGTGGTTGTTCACTTGACTACCGGCGGTCACACGCGATTGGCTCCCGCCAGCGGAGTCAACCGGACGGCGCACGACGTGCGGCTCCGGATCGCTCTCCCCGTCCCCCGGCTCGGCCGCACAGCGAGGTGCCGCACCCTCATGATCACCCTTCCCCCACCTCACATGTCCCCAAGATCGCTCCGTCGTACGGTCCTTGGTGTCGCCGTCTGTCTGCTGCTGGCCGGATGTTCCGGTTCCGGCGGCTCGGAGGACGGCTCCGCCGCGGACGCGGCGGGCAAGGCGAGCGGCGTCCGCCTCAAGGTCGCGATGGTCACCCACGGCGGCGAGGGCGACGCCTTCTGGGAGTTGGTGCGGAAGGGCGCCGAGGCCGCCGCCGCCAAGGACGACATCGACCTGACGTACGCAAGTGACGCCGACGCGGCCGGACAGGCGGAGCTGGTCCGGGACGCGGTCCGCGACGGCGTCGACGGCATCGCGGTCACCCTGGCCAAGCCCCAGGCGATGCAGGGCCCGATCGCCGAGGCGAAGGCCGCGGACATCCCGGTGGTCGGCCTCAACTCCGGTATCGACGCCTGGCAGTCGGCCGGGGTGATGGAGTTCTTCGGCCAGGACGAGAGCGTCGCGGGCCGCGCCGTCGGCGACAAGCTGAACGATCTCAAGGCCAAGCACGCGTTGTGCGTCATCCACGAACAGGGCAACATCGCTCTGGAGGCGCGCTGCGCGGGCGTGAAGAAGACATTCGGCGGTCAGACCGAGATCCTCTACGTCGACGGCACCGACATGGACACCTTCACGGGCGCCATCGCGGCCAAGCTCCAGCAGGACCCGAGCATCGACGAAATCGTCACGCTGGGCGCCCAGTACGCGCTGGCGGCCGTGCAGTCGGTGGACAAGGCGGGCGGCAAGACCCATGTCGCCACCTTCGACCTGAACCAGGACCTGGTGAAGGCCGTGCAGAACGGGAACGTACAGTTCGCGGTGGACCAACAGCCTTACCTGCAGGGCTATCTCGCCGTGGACTCGCTCTGGCTCTACAAGACCAACGGCAACCTCAGCGGCGGCGGCTCGGCTCCCGTGCTCACCGGCCCGGCGTTCGTCACCAAGACGAACGTCGCCGCGGTCGCGAAGTTCGCCGCTAACGGAACACGTTGACCCCGTCGATCCAGTTGACCCACGACCGTCACCCCCGCTGATCGCCCTAGGACCACGATGTCTCCACGGACAGGTGCCCGGCGCCGTCTCGGCTCCATTCGTCTCTCCCTGATCCTCCTCGCGCTGGTTCCCAGCGTCACGCTCGCCGCCATGTGGGGCGTGACGACCGTGCAGATGTTCTCGGAGGGGCTACGGCTGCGGACGCAGACCGAGTTGAGCCGGTCGACCGGTGCCATGGGCACCGACGCGACGCTCGCGCTCCAGCAGGAGCGCAGTCTGTCGGCGGTGTGGCTGGCCACACCCAACGGCTCCCGGGCCGCACTGGACACCGCACGGAAGAAGACGGACGCGGCGGTCGCCAAGCTGGTCGGCAACTCCGACGCCATCCAGCATGCGCCCTCCCGCATCAAGGACCGGCTGTACTCGATCGTCGCCTCGGTGGGCAGCCTGGAGTACTACCGCGGGCAGGTCGACGACCCCACCGACATCACTCCCGGGCAGGCGCTGGACCAGTACACGTCGATCATCGACGACCAGGTCCACGCCTTCCAGGAGATCTCCCAGGTCGACGACGGCGACCTCACCTCGCAGGCCGGTCCGCTGGTCGCCATCGAGCACGGGGCCGAGCTGGTCTCCGAGGAGGACACGCTGCTCACCCTGGCGGGTCCGTCCGGGGCCATGGACGAGCAGACCTGGGCCGAGTTCGCCCAGTTGGTGAACACCCGCCGCTGGCTGGTGGAGGACCAGATCGTCCCCTCGCTCACGGGGAGCGCGAAGACGCAGACCGAGCGGATCCTGCAGAGCTCCCAGTGGCAGACCCTGGAGACGGTCGAGGACCAGGTGCTCGCGGCACGGGCGGCGGCGGACAACGGCAACGGCAACGGCAACGGCAACGGCCGGAAGATCGCGCTGCCGAACGTGCAGAAGCAGTGGCGCGCGGCGCTCATCAACGTATCCGAGGACTACTCGGCCCTGATCCAGGTGCAGACGTCCGCGCTCCTTGACCGCAGCGCCGAGCGGGCCGACCAGCTGCTGCTGAAGGCCGCCTCCCTGAGCGCCGGCGGACTGGTCGCCCTGCTGCTGTGCGTCGGCATGTCCTGGCGGATCACCCGTTCGCTGTCCCGGCGGCTGCGCGGCCTGAGGATCGCCACGCTGAGCCTGGCCCAGGAGCGGCTGCCCGACGTGGTCGAACGGCTGGACCGGGGCGAGAAGATCGACGTCGACGAGGCGACCCCGCCGCTGGACTACGGCAGCGACGAACTCGGCCAGGTGGCCAAGGCGTTCAACATCGCGCAGTACACCGCCGTACACACCGCGGTCGAACTCGCCGACACCCGGCGCGGTTTCCAGAAGGTGATCCTGGGCATCGCCCGGCAGAGCCAGAACCTGGTCAACCTCCAGCTCAGCAAGCTCGACTCGCTGGAGCGCCGGCACACCGACCCCGAGGTGCTGAGGGGCCTGTACGAACTGGACTCGACGGCAAGCCAGTTGCGCCGCTACGAGGAGAACCTCGTCATCATCAGCGGCGAGCAGCCCCGGCGCAGCTGGACCGAGCCGGTCGCGCTGATCGACATCCTGCGCAGCGCCGTCGGTGAGGTCGCCGAGTACCAGCGGGTCGAGGTGCACACCGAGGAGGAGGTCTGTCTGGCCCCGCCCGCGGTCGCCGACGTGATCCATCTGCTGGCCGAGCTCATCGACAACGCGACCGTGTACTCGCCGGCGCCCAGCCCGGTCGGGGTGCGGGCCGGGATGGTGGCCAAGGGCCTGGTCGTGGAGGTCGAGGACCGGGGCATCGGCATGTCGGAGGACGACTACGCCTCGATGAACGCCCAGTTGGCCCAGGCGCCGCAGTTCGACGTGGTGGCGCTGGCCGACGACCTCCGGCTCGGCATGTTCGTGATCGCCCGGCTCGCCACCCGGCACGGCATCGCGGTCACCCTGCGCCCGTCGCCGTACGGCGGGACCACGGCGATCGTGCTGATCCCGCACGACATCGTGGTGCCGGACGGCTCAGGCGGCGAGGACGCGAAGGACGCCGAGGGCGGCACGGAGGCCGGGCACGCGGACGAGGCCGGGGCCGTGACCCCGCCGGGCAAGCGGTCCGGCGTCGCGGCTGTGGCCGAACTCGGGAAAGAGGCGCTCGGGAAAGAGGACGACACCACGACGGAGGTCGAGGACGAGGCCGTACAGCCGGCCCGGGAGCCCCGCCCCGTCACCGCGGCCCCCGCCACCCCCGCCCCCGCTCTCCCCTCCCGTCGGAACGGAGCCGTCCCGCTGCCGCGCCGCGTGCCGCAGACCAGCCTGCCCGCCGAGCTGCGCGAGGAGGCAGCGTCCGCCGCCGAGGACGACGAGGAACTCCGCGACTTCACGGCGGAGATCGCCGCGTCCTCCCTAGCCGGATTCCAGCGCGGCACGCTCCAGGCGCGTGACGAAGAGGCTCAGGCGCAGTACGAACAGGAGGAGGCGACCGCACCTCAGGCCACAGCCCCGGCCACAGCCCAGACCGGAGATCGGACCGCACCCGAGGCCTCACCTCCCGCCCCAGCCCCGACCTCGCCCGCCGACCGCTCGTGAAGGACACCGCCATGACACGCCCCATACCCGCCACGCACACCCAGCTGGACCAACTGCTGACCGGACTCGTGGAGCGGGTCGCCGACGTGAACCAGGCCGTCGTACTCTCCGAGGACGGCCTGGTGGTCAGCAAGTCCACCGGATTCCTGCGCGACGACGCCGAACGGCTGGCGGCCACCGCGTCCGGTCTGATGAGCCTGAGCAAGGGCGTCAGCATGGACTTCCGCGGCGGCCCGGTGCGCCAGGCGCTGATCGAGATGGCCAACAGCTACCTGGTCCTCACTTCGGCGGGACCGGGCGCCCACCTGGTCGTCCTGACGGGACCCGGCGCGGACGTGGGTGTGGTGGCGTACCAGATGAACATGCTGGTGAAGAAGATCGGCGAGCATCTCAGCGCGGCGCCGCGGGCCAACGTCGGCGGCGTGGCCGACAACGGCGCGTGAGGTGAGCGGAGGCGACGCGGCGGGCCGTCTCGTACGGCCGTTCACGCTGACCGGGGGACGGACCCGGCCCAGCCGCGCCGACTTCACGCTCATCACGACGGTGACCGCGGTGGACCCGCCGCCCGAGTGGGGGGCCCGTCCGCAGCCCGAGCACACCCGGATCCTGCGGCTGTGCGCCGAGCCGGTCGCCGTCGCGGAGGTCGCCGCCCATCTCGATCTGCCGGTGAGCGTGGTGGTCATCATGCTCTGCGACCTGTTGGAGGCGGGGCGGATCACGGCTCGTCCGCCGCATCCCGTCTCCCCTACGTCCCCGGACCTGGACCTGCTGCAGAAAGTGAGGGACGGCCTTGGCCGGCTCTGACAGCACCGCTCACGCGGTCACGGCACCCGACACCGTCAAGATCCTCGTCGCCGGTGGCTTCGGCGTCGGCAAGACCACTCTGGTCGGCTCGGTCAGTGAGATCGCCCCGCTGCGTACCGAGGAACCGCTGACCGCCGCCGGTCTCGGCATCGACGACCTGGCCGGCATCGAGGAGAAGACGGCCACGACCGTGGCCCTGGACTTCGGCCGGATCACGATCAGCCCGAAACTCGTGCTGTATCTCTTCGGCACGCCCGGTCAGCAGCGGTTCTGGTTCATGTGGAACGACCTGTCGATCGGCGCCCTGGGAGCCGTGGTCCTGGTCGACGTCCGCAGGCCGGAGTCGAGTTTCGGCGCCATCGACTTCTTCGAGCGCCGGGGCATCCCGTTCGTCGTCGGCGTCAACGGCTTCCACGGGGACCATCCGTACCCGCCCGAGGAGATACGGGAGGCACTGGCGCTTCCCGACGACGTGCCGGTGCTGCTGTGCGACGCGCGTGAGCGTGCCTCGTCCAAGAAGGTGCTGATCACCCTGATCGACCGGTTGATCGCCGACGCCGTACGGGCCGACGGCAGCGGCCGTCTCACTCGTCAGGTCCGGTGAGCGCAGCGTCCGAGGGCGCGATCACCCGGGCGCGGAGGTCCGGTTCGGGCATCTCCGTGTCGAAGGGGAACAGCGGGCGCCGGACGCGGTGGTGGCCGAGCCTGGTCAGGTCCTGGTCGACGCCGCCCGGGGTCAGCGCCATCTTCCAGCCGGCGGCCATGGCGAACAGCTCCGGCTCCAGATAGCCGATCTTCACGAGGACGAGGTCGGCCTCGCGGGGGGCCAACTCCAGGTCGGTGAAGTCGTGTTCGTGGTGGTACGGCTTGCGCAGCCGCGTGAGGATCACGTGCACGCTCCCCACCCGCAGCACCACCTCCACCTCCGCGTCCCGGTCGCCGTGGCGGATCGCGTGGACGACGCCGGTCATGGTGAGCGGGCCGGAGTGCCGGTCGTCCACCTCGGCGCCCGCGGTGACGGTGACCGTCGCCCCGACGCCGGCTTTCTCGGCGGCCTCGACGGCGGCCGGCCCGGGCACGGAGGCGTAGATCACCGTCGGTCCGTCGGGGTCCTTGAACTCCGGGCGGTCCAGGACCTGTTGGAGCCCCCAGGTGACATCGCCGGCACCCCCGGCCGTCGGATTGTCGCCGGTGTCGCTGACGAAGTACGGGCGGGCGGATGATGCGAGCGCCTCGTCGAGGCACTCCTCCAGCGTGCCCGTCGGCGCGACGAACTCGAACTCCCGTCGCGCCGCCCAGAATCCGCGCGCCAGCCGCTCCGCGCCCGCGGTGACGGCCGCCTCCGAATCACCGGTGACGACGACCGCGGCCCGGTTGCGCGGCTCGTCCGCCCACGCGTACCCGACCCAGATCGCCGCGTCGGTCACCCCGTCCACCGCCTCGACCTCCTCGACGGCCGCGTACACGCTCTTCGCGGGTTCGATACGGGTCGAGGTCTGCTCCCCGGCCAGCAGCACCGGCACCGGAACCCAGGCCTTCACCGGGCGGGGCGCGCCGCTGGCCAGGAGGTCGACGAGGTTGCGGGCGGCCCGCTCCTTGGTCTCCATGGCGTCCTCGTGCGGGGCCATGCGGTAGCAGGTGATCAGGTCGGTGAGATGGACGAGTTCGCGGGAGACGTTGCCGTGCAGGTCCATGGAGGTCGACACGATCACGTCCGGGCCGACGGTCTCGCGGATCCTGGCCAGCAGAAGTGCCTCGGCGTCGTCGACACCCTCGACCGTCATCGCGCCGTGGATGTCGTACCAGAATCCGTCGATACGGCCCAACCGCCGCAGCCGGTCGATGAGTTCGCCGGAGAGGTCGGCGAACGCGGTCGCCGTCACCGTGCCGCCGGGCAGGGCCTTGCCGACGAGTGCGCCACGCCAGTCGGCGGCCTCCCGCAGCGGCGCTCCGGGGGCGAGGAACGGGTAGCGGGTCAGGACGTCGGCCCCGCGCCGGGGGTGGAAGGCGGGGGCCTCGGTGCGGGCCGGGGAGAAGGTCGAGGACTCGATGCCGAGTCCGGCGATCGCGATGACGGGGCGGGGCTGCGACAAGGCTCCTCCTCAGGAAGCGGTGACGTCAGTGGTGGTGGTTGCCGGTGACCGTGTGCAGCGCGTGCGACAGGGCCCGCTGGAGCGCGAACTGGCCCGCGCCGACCAGCCCCGCGTCGGCGCCGAGGCTGGCCCGCTCGATCGCCAGGTGCCGGGTGACGAGCGGGTGGCAGCCCTCGTACAACTGGCTGCGCACGGCGGCGACGAACGGTTCGAGCGTCGAGAGGATGCCGCCGAGGTACACGGCGTCGGGGTTGAAGAAGTTGACGTTCGCGGCCAGCACCTGGCCGAGATAGCGGCCGGCCTGGCGGACCGCGCGGGTCGCCTCGGGATCGGCGTCGGTGGCGAGGCGTACGACGTCCTCGGTGGACGTCACGTCCAGGCCCCGTTCCCGCAGGATCCGCACCAGCGCCGCGCCCGAGGCGACGGTCTCCAGGCAGCCGGTGTTGCCGCAGGAGCAGGGGGTGTCGTGGGCTGCCTCGACCCGGACGTGAGTGATCTCGCCCGCGGCGCCGGTGCCGCCCCGGTACAGCCGCCCGTCGGCGATGACGCCGGCGCCGATCGCGGTGCCCGTCTTCACCATGATCGACTGGCGTCGCTCGGCGGGCTGGACGGTGTGTTCGCCGACGGCCATGCAGTTGGCGTCGTTCTCGATGGCCGCCGGGACGCCGAAGCGGTCCTCCAGCCAGGCCCGGACGGGGAAGCGGTTCCAACCGGGCATCCGGGACGGGAGCGTGACGACGCCGGAGTCGACGTCCACCGGGCCCGGCAGACACAGGCCCACGCCCCGCAGCAGCGCCCGGCCGTGCTTCTCGGCGAGCGCCTCCAGCGTCCCGGCCAGCCCCGGCAGCGCGGCCTGAGGCCCGTCCGCCGTGGCGAACGGCACGGTCGATACGTCGGTGAGCCCGCCGCCGGGCAGGACGACACCCACGTGGGCGTGCCGGCCGCCCAGCTCGGCCGCGACCGCGAACCCGTCGCTGCCGCCCAGCCGCAGCACCTTGCGCGGGCGCCCGCCCGCCGAGGAGCGCGTCCCGTGCTCGGCGACCAGCCCCAGGCCGACCAGCTGACCGACCGTCAGCGAGATCGTCGAGGGTGCGGCGCCGAGCAGCTCGGCGAGCTCGGTGCGGGTGCTGGCCTGTCCGGAGGCGAGGAGTTCGAGGACGCTCTCGGCGAGCGAGGAGACGCCGGTGGCTCCCCTCCGGTGCGGCGGACTTTTTTCAACCATGGGCAAAGTAACTTCCGACACAGGGGTTCGAGGCGATGAGCGTACGCCCGGACGGACCTCCTGGACTTTCTTCAGAACAGCAGAAACAGGCTTTTTACAGCGGCCCGTCTGTTTCTTCGAACACGCGGGTCCTCTACTGGCTTCATCAGCCCCTGCGCCCCCGTGTCCCCCTGAGGAGAGCCCAGCCATGTCCCCTGCTCGCACGAGGCTCCTTGCCGGTGCCACCCTCCTGGCGGGCACGCTGCTGCTCGCGGGCTGCTCCGGGACGAGCGATACCTCGTCCGCGTCGCACGACTCGATCAACTACGCGCTGCCCGCCAACTTCACCCCGAACTGGCTCCTGCCGATCGGCACCGCGGCGCATCTCAACACCAACAACCACTCGATCGCGAACACGCTGTGGGAGCCGCTCATCGCGTACGACGGCTCGACCGGCAAGATCGCCTGGAACAAGGCCGGTTCGATCGCGACGGCCGCCGACTTCGCCGCCGACAACAAGAGCGTGACGATCACCCTGGGCGACCGGCACTGGAGCGACGGCAAGGCGATCACCTCCGCCGACGTGAAGTTCTGGTTCGACCTCATCAAGGCGAACAAGGCCGAGTGGGCGGGCTACAACCCCGGTAAGGCGCCGGACAACTGGACCTCCTTCAAGACGGTCGACGACACCCACTTCACGATCACGTTCGACAAGGCCTACAACCCGCAGTGGATGCTGGCCAACGAACTGAGCAGCATCAACCCGCTGCCGCAACACGTCTGGGACCAGGGCGGTGACGCCAAGAAGACGTGGACCTACCTCAACGACGCCGCGAAGAACATCTCCGGCTACGCGAGCAACGCGCTCTGGAAGACCATCAGCGGCCCCTACTCGGTCAAGTCCTTCTCCACCGCCGGCAAGGTCGTCCTGGCCGCCAACAAGAAGTACGACGGCGGTGAGAAGGCGAACATCCCCACGGTGAACCTCCTCCCCTTCACCACCGCCGACGCCGAGAAGAACGCCCTGCGTTCCGGCAGCGTCGACTACGGCTACATCGAGGCGACCGACCTCGACCAGAAGGACCAGTTCACGGCCCAGGGGTACAAGGTCGAGCCGTGGTCCGGATGGGCGATCACCTACATGCCGTACAACTTCAACAACCCCACGATGGGCGCGGTGTTCAAGCAGCTGTACGCCCGTCAGGCGGTACAGCGGTCGATCGACCAGACGAGTCTGTCGAAGGTCATCTTCAACGGCACGGCGGTCCCCGGCTACGGCCCGATCCCGCAGGCGCAGAAGTCCGACTTCGTCTCCTCGACGCAGGAGAACAACCCGTATCCGTTCTCGACGTCGGCCGCCAAGTCGCTGCTGACCGGCCATGGTTGGACCGAACAGGACGGCGTCATGGTCTGCACGGACGCGGGCTCCGGGGCCTCGCAGTGCGGTGAAGGCGTCGCCACGGGCACGAAGTTCGAGATGCAGGTGCTGTCGCAGTCCGGCTCGACCGTGACCGACAACATGATGAGCGCGATCCAGTCCTCGCTCGCGAAGACCGGCATCAAGTTCTCCATCAAGACGGCGCCCGTCAACTCGGTGCTGTCGCAAACCCCGCAGTGCACCTCGGGCCAGTCCATCTGCAAGTGGCAGCTGTCCTTCTTCGGCACGGCAGGCAGCTGGTACTTCAACGCCTTCCCGACCGGTGACTCGCTCTTCCAGTCCAAGGGCGGCTCGAACTTCGGCAATTACTCCAACACCGAGGTCGACAAGCTCATCTCCGAGTCCACGACGTCAAGTTCGACCGAGGCGATCCAGGGCTACAGCACGGCCCTCGCCAAGGACCTGCCGGTGATCTGGCTGCCTGAGCCCGTCTACCAGATCTCGGTCGTCAAGAACGGCCTCGGCGGCTTCTCCCAGGACTCGCTCGCCAACTTCCACCCGGCACAGTGGAAGTGGACCAGCTGAGTGGAGACCCTCCTCTACCTCACCCGGCGGGTCCTCCAGGCCCTGGCCGTGATCCTGATCGTCACGGTCGTGGTGTTCTGCCTGCTGCACGCGCTGCCCGGGGGTCCCGCACGCGGGATCCTCGGCCCGCAGGCGACGGCCGGGCAGATCGCCGCCTTCAACCACGAACAGGGCCTGGACCGCCCCCTGCCCGTCCAGTACGTCTACTATCTGGGCACCCTGCTCCACGGCGACCTCGGGACGTCCTACACGCTCAACGAGGCCGTTTCCCGGCTCATCGAGCAACGCCTCCCGAAAACCCTGGTGTTGACGGTCCTGTCCGCGCTCGTCGGGCTGCTGCTCGCGATCCCGCTCGGCATGTGGCAGGCCGTGCGGCGCAACAAGCCGGCCGACTACGTCATCACCACGCTGAGCTTCGTCGCGTACTCGACGCCGGTGTACTTCCTCGGGCTGATCCTGGTCCTGGTCTTCACCCAGACCCTGCACTGGTTCCCCTCGCAGGCACCCCAAGGGGACACGTTGGCCCAGGTGTTCGCGGACCCGGCCGCGCTTGTCCTGCCGGTCGTCACGGGGGCCGCGTCGATGATCGCGGTGTTCAGCCGGTACATGCGGGCCTCGACGCTGGAGAACCTCTCCGAGGACTACGTCCGTACGGCGCGCGCCGCCGGTTCGCGGCCCGCCGCGATTCTGTGGCGCCATGTGTTCCGGAACTCCCTTACGCCGGTGATCGCGATGCTCGGGTATTACGTGCCGGTGCTGTTCGGAGGGGCGTTGGTGGTCGAGCAGCTCTTCAACTACCCCGGGATGGGGCTGCTGTTCTGGAGTGCCGCGCAGTCTTCCGACTATCCGGTGTTGCTCGGGTGCGTGCTTGTCATCTCCGTGGCGACTGTGGTGGGGACGTTGCTCGCTGATGTCGTTCAGCGGGTTGTCGATCCTCGGGTGAAGGGGGGTCGGGTGTGAGTGTTCAAAGTGCGGGTCGGAGGGGGCTGGTCGCGCAGTTCCCCGCGCCCCTGAAAGCGCGCTTCGCGCGCAACAAGCTCGCCGTGGCCGGAGCCCTGGTGATCACCCTCTTCCTGCTGTTCTGTTTCCTCGGGCCGCTCCTCTACTCCACCGATCAGACCCATACCGATCTCACCCAGGTCAATCTGGCGCCCAGCGGGGCCCATTGGCTCGGTACCGATGCCGTTGGGCATGATCAGCTCGGGCGGCTCATGTACGGCGGGAAGGTGTCGTTGCTCGTCGGGCTGGCGGCCGGGCTGCTCGCGACCGTGATCGGGACGCTGTGGGGTGCGGTCGCGGGGTATGCGGGCGGGTGGGTGGACGCCGTGATGATGCGGGTCGTCGACGCCGGGATCGCGATTCCCGCGCTGTTCATCCTGCTCGTCGTCTCCGCGATCACCACGCCCGGCTCGCTCGGGCTGATCGTCATCCTCGGGCTGGTGTCCTGGCTGGTGCCGTCGCGGCTGGTGCGGGCGGAGACGCTCACGCTGAAGAGCCGGGACTACGTGCTGACCCTGCGCGCGATCGGCGGCACCCACGGCCGGGCGATCACCCGGCACATCCTGCCCAACTCGGTGTCGACCATCGTGGTCGCGGCGACGTTCCAGGTCGCCGACGCGATCCTGCTCGTCGCGTACGTGTCGTATCTCGGCCTGGGCGTCCAGCCGCCGTCGACGGACTGGGGCGGCATGCTGTCGGCCGGGTTGACGGCGGCGTACTCCGGGCGCTGGTGGCTGATCGTTCCGCCGGGCCTCGCGATCATCCTCGTCGTCTGCGCGTTCAACGCGATCGGCGACGGGCTGCGCGACGCCTTCGACGTGAGGGGGCGCGGATGAACATTCTGGAGATGGAGAACCTCGGGGTGACCTTCTCGACCGAGACCGGCGACGTACCCGCCGTGCGTGGCGTGTCGCTGCACGTCCGCCCGGGCGAAACGCTCGCGCTCGTCGGCGAGTCCGGTTCCGGGAAGTCGACGGTGGCACTGGCGGCGATGGGGCTGCTGCCGGTCAACGCCCGTGCGTCCGGGCGTAGTTCGGTGGACGGCAAGGAAGTGATCGGCACCCCCGAGTCCGAACTCGTCCGTCTGCGCGGCCGTACCGTGTCGATGGTCTTCCAGGAGCCCGCGACCGCCCTCGACCCGCTGACCCGGATCGGGAGGCAGATCGCGGAAGTCGTACGGAATCACCGGGCCGTCTCCGCAAAGGAGGCTGCCGCCGAAGCGGTCGAACTCCTGCGCCGCGTCGGCATTCCGGAGCCGGAGCGGCGGGCGTCCGCGTTCCCGTTCCAGTTGTCCGGCGGGCAGCGGCAGCGGGTCGTCATCGCCATGGCGATCGCCAACTCACCGAGTCTGCTCATCGCGGACGAGCCGACCACGGCCCTCGACGTGACCGTGCAGGCCGAAATCCTCGACCTGCTACGGGCGTTGGCGGCCGACTTCGATACCGGAGTACTGCTGGTCACGCACAACATGGGTGTCGTGGCGGACTTCGCGGACCGGGTCGCCGTGATGCTGCGCGGGGAGGTCGTGGAGACGGGGACGGTGGAGGAGGTGCTGCTGCGGCCGACGCACGAGTACACCAAGCAGTTGCTGGCGGCGGTGCCTCGCCTGGCCGTCACGGAACCCGAACCGGTCGTCGCCGACGCCGCTCCCCCGGTGGCCGAGGAGCGGGCCCCTGTCGTCCAACTCCGGGACGTTTCCGTCGACTTCGGCCGGGGGCGTCGTACCGTACGAGCCCTTCAGGACGTGTCCCTCACGGTCGCGGCCGGGGAGACCGTGGGCCTGGTCGGTGAGTCCGGGTCCGGGAAGTCGACCGCTGCCCGGGTCGCCCTCGGGCTGGTGGCGCCGTCCGCCGGTTCGGTGGCGTTGTTCGGCGCGGACCTGGGCCGGACGCGAGGGCGGGCGCGGCGGGCGCTGCTGTCCGGGGTGGGTGTGGTGCTCCAGGATCCGGTGGCCTCGCTTGACGCCCGGATGAGTGTCGCGGAGTGCGTGGCGGAGCCGTTGCGGGTGCACCGGCGGGGAATGACGGCCGCCGAGCGGCGCGGGCGGGTGGAGGAGGTGCTTGAACTGGTGCGGCTGCCAAGGGAGTTGGCACGGCGGGGGCCTCGTGAGCTGTCCGGCGGGCAGCGGCAGCGGGTGAGTCTGGCCCGGGCCCTCGTCCTGGAACCGCGGCTGCTGGTCGCGGACGAGCCGACGAGCGCGCTGGACGTGAGCGTGCAGCAGACCGTGCTTGAGGTCATCGCCGAGTTGCAGGCCGAGCTCGGGTTCGCGTGTCTCTTCGTCTCGCACGATCTGGCCGTGGTCCAGCAGTTCGCGGGGCGGGTCGTCGTGATGCGGGCGGGGCGGGTGGAGGAGCAGGGGCCGACCATTGCGACCCTCATGCGTCCGCAGACGGAGTACACGCGACGGCTCATCGCGGCCGTGCCGGTGCCGGATCCGGTGGTGCAGCGGCAACGGCGCCTGGAGCGCTCGGTGTTGACCGGCGGAGCGGGGGCGACCGCGTGACGCGCTCCCCCGAGGTGGTCGCCGGCGTCGACATCGGCGGGACGACCACCCAGGCCGTGCTGTGCGCGGACGGGCTCGAAGTCCTCGACCGCCTGGAGGTGCCCACCCCCGCGGCCGAGGGCGGGGCGGCCATGGTCGACGCCGCGCTGGACGCCGTACGACTGCTGCTCGACCGTACGCCCGCGCGGCTGCTCGGCGTCGGGATCGGCGCGGCCGGTCTCGTGGACGCGCGGGCCGGGCGGATTCTCATGGCGAGCGACTCGTTCCGCGACTGGGCGGGCTTCGCGGTGACGGCGACGGTCGAGGAGGCGCTCGGCGTACCGGCGTTCCTGGACAACGACGTCAA
The DNA here is from genome assembly GCF_058544905.1 of Streptomyces sp. JLBG701. Taxonomy (NCBI): domain Bacteria; kingdom Bacillati; phylum Actinomycetota; class Actinomycetes; order Kitasatosporales; family Streptomycetaceae; genus Streptomyces; species Streptomyces sp. JLBG701. Next base: position 8,782,026 of record NZ_CM178588.1, on the reverse strand, counting down.
CGCGTTCCTGCGCGGTGAGGTCGCGAAGGGGGCGGCGGCCGGCGAGCACCATGTCCTGGGGATGACCCTGGGGACGGGAGTCGGCGGTGCACTGTGGCTGAAAGGTGCCCTCTACGACGGCCCGCACGGGGCGGCCGGCGAGATCGGGCACGTCCCCGGCTTCGGCGACCTGCCGTGCACGTGCGGTGGCCGCGGCCACCTGGAGACCCTCGCGTCGGGCCGCTCGATCGCCGCCCGCTACCGGGAGCGCACCGGGCGGGAGTCGACCGCCCGCGCCATCGCCGAGGCGGCGACCCTGGGTGACCCGGACGCCCTCGCCGTGTACGAGACGGCGGGCGCGGCAGTAGCCCGCGCGATCCTGGTCACGGCGGGCCTGCTGGACGTCACGACGTTCGTGATCGGCGGGGGCGTCAGCCGGGCATGGGCGCTGCTGGAGCCGTCGATCGACGCGACCCTCGCCGCCGAACCCCCGGTCAGCGGACACCCGTTGCGCATCCTGCCGGCCGGTCTGGGCGACGACGCGGTGACGCTGGGGGCGGCGGCCCGGGTGTGGACGGAACTCCGGGTGGCAGCAGGGGTGTCGTGAGCGGGTGAACTTGTCCATCCCGGTGAGGTGCAGCGCCCCGCAAGGGGCGCGGGGCTGTGTCGATTTGCGGCTCCGCCGCGGGGCGTGACCAGCCCCCACCGGCCCGCGGCGAACGACGAGATCCAGCCAAGACCGACACCGTGATTGACGCGTACGCGGCACACTCCTAACTTCTGATCGGCTTGCCGAACCTCGTTCGAAACCCCGAACGAACGAGGCCTCCCCACACTCCCCGCACGTACGTCACCCGCCCCCTGGAGCCCGCACATGAGCGCAAGATCCCTCCCCGGCCCCTCCCGCCGCCTGTTCCTCGGCATGGCCGCAACCGTCCCCCTGGCCGCGACCGGCGCGCTCACACTCGGCGCCGGTACCGCGCACGCCGCCGACTCGGCGTATGTGATGTGCTACTTCACCGAGTCGACCAGCCTCGGCGACGGCACCGACTACGGCCTCCACCTCGCCGTCAGCACGGACTCGCTCAACTGGACGCCGCTGAACCAGAACAACCCCGTCGTCACGCCCACCGCCGGTGCCCTCGGTCTGCGCGACCCGTTCCTGATGCGGAAGCAGGACGGCACGTTCGTCGTGATCGCCACCGACCTCAAGGGCACCGACTGGAGTTACAACAGCCAGTACATCCACGTCTGGGACTCCACCGACCTGCGCACCTTCACCGGCTACCGCAGGCTGAAGCTGCACGACATGACCACCCACAGCTGGGCCCCCGAGGCGTTCTGGGACGCGGGCCGGGGCCAGTACGCGGTCATCTACTCCTCGGTCAACTCCAGTGGCCACAACGTGATCATGGTGAACTACACCAGCGACTTCGTCACCGCATCGGACCCGCAGGTCTTCTTCGACCCCGGCTACGACGTCATCGACGGCGACATGGCCGTCGGCGTCAACGGCTACAACTACCTCTACTTCAAGAAGGACCAGACGCTGGTGGGCGCGCGCTCCACCACCCTCGACCCGGGCAGCTTCACCGTGTTCAACACCGGTGTCGCCCAGGGCGGCACAGAGGCGCCGACCCTCGTGAAGTCACTGACGTCGAACACGTGGTACCTGTGGGGCGACACGTACACCCCCAACGGTGTCTTCTACGCCTGGCAGTCCACCGATCTCGCCGCCGGCACGTGGACCGCGCTGGACCAGAAGACCTACACCCAGCCGGTCAACTCCAAGCACTGCGGCATCGAGACGATCACCACGGCCGAGTACAACAACCTGCTCACCAAGTGGGGCACACCGACCTGGAACCGGCTCAAGTCCTACAACTATCCGGGGCGTTACGTCCGCCACAGCAACTATGTGGGCCGTATCGACGCGTATCCGATCGACCCGTACCTGGACACGCTGTGGAAGCTGGTGCCGGGGCTCGCCGACAGTTCCGGGGTGTCCTTCCAGTCGGTGAACTACCCCACGCGGTACCTGCGGCACTACAACTACGCGCTGCAACTCGACGTCAATGACGGCACGTCGACGTTCGCCGGTGACGCGACGTTCTATCGATCGGCGGGGCTCGCGGACTCGTCGTGGTCGTCGTTCCGGTCGTACAACAACCCGACGCGGTACATCCGGCACTCGAACTATGTGCTGCGGATTGATCCGATCTCCACCAGCACCGAGCAGCAGGACGCCACCTTCCGGGTCGGCTACTGAGCGTTGAACACAACGCGGGTGCCCCCACCGGGAGCACCCGCGTCGGTCTGCCGGTTCGGTCAGCCCAGGCCCACCGACTTCAGCCAGGCCTTGGCCACGTCCAGCGGGTCCTTGTTGTCGAGGCCGACCTGGGCGTCCATGTCCAGCAGGGCCGCCGTGGTCAGCTTGGCGGAGACCGCGTTGAGGGCGTCTACACCCTCCTGGGAGAGGCCCGACTTGTAGGCCAGCGGGGTCACGTTCTCCAGGGCGAAGAGGTTCTTCGGGTCCTTGAGGACGACGTAACCCTCCTTGGTGATGGTCGGGTCCGTGGTGAAGATGTCCGCGGCCTGCACGGTGTTCTTGTTCAGCGCCGCCTGGGTCAGCGTGCCGCCCGCGTCGAGGGCCTTGAACTCCTTGAACTCCACGTCGTACACCGACTTCAGGCCGACCAGGCCCTGCTGTCGGGTCTGGAACTCCGGCGAGCCGCCGATGACCATCTCGCCGGCGATGTCCTTGAGGTCGGCGATGCTGTTCTCGGCGGTGAGGTCGTACTTCTTGGCGGTCTCCGCGTTGAGGGTGATGGAGTCCTTGTCCTCCGCGGCCGCCGGCTCCAGGAGCGTCAGCTCGGCGTCGAGCTTGGCGTTGATCGCGGCCGTGGTGGCGGCCAGCGTCGTCGGGGTCGCCTTCGGGTCCAGGTAGGCCAGCAGTGCGCCGTTGTACTCGGGCAGCACGGTGATGGAGCCGTTCTTGAGCAGACCGTAGGTCGTCTCACGGCTGCCGATGTTCGGCTTGTAAGTGACCTTGATCCCCTTCGCCTTCAGTGCTTCACCGTAGACGTCGGCGATCAGAATGCTCTCGGGGAAGTTGTTCGACCCGACGACGACAGTACCGCCACTGGCCTTGTCTCCCGCGAGCGGGTCGTCGGACGCGTCGTCGGAGGAGCCACACCCCGCGACCAGCGCCGCCACAGCGGCGAGCGCGACGACCGCCGCACCAGGGTTCTTCGTGCCTGACCAGCTGTTTCTCGCTGTAGAAGTCACAATTCCCGTTCCGGGCTGAGATGTTGAAGGAGGTACTCCACTGATCCAATCCAGCCGCTTCTCGGTCGGTCAAGAGCGGTCCGATCACCGATTGGCTTCAATACACGACCGGTTGTGAAGAAATCACGGACGACCTGCTTCCGAAACGCAGGCGCTTTGTAATGGATTCTTGACTTGGGGTGACATGATCAGCGCCGGAAAGAAGCGATAGTCTCGCCGGAGTTGGCGTCGGTCACAGTGGCGTGCGCGAGCCACGCGGGTGTTTTCGCACACCAGACTGAGACAGCCCATGTAAGGAGGACCGGTGTCCCCGTTCGGAGTGCGCCTACGACGCTTCGCCGACCGCTGGCCCTTCAGGCGCAAGTTGAACGTCCTCGTGGGCGTACCGCTCGCCGTGGTCGCCGTCCTGCTCACCTACCTCATCGCCGACCAGGTGGACCAGTCGAGCGAGGCCGAGGACGCGGCCCGCCTGGTGCGGGACAGCGTGCAGGTCGCCCAGCTCGTCGACGCGCTGGAGCTGGAGCACCAGCAGGCCGTCCTGCTGTCGGTGCGGTTCGAGTCGGCGACCTTCGGCAACCGCCCCTCGATCACGCCGTACCGCGAGGCGCAGGCCGCCGTGACCGCGCAGGTCGACAAGGTTGTCGACACCTTCGGCGACCGGCTGCCGGACACGGAGGCGCAGGCCCTCCGCGAGGTCAACGGCCTGAGCAGCCTGCGCGACTCGGTCGAGACGAGCTATATGCCGGCCGACAACATCGACCCGGCCTACACCAGCGCCGCCAAGGGTCTGATCGACGGCCTCGACCTCGACCGCAACGTGGCCTTCGCGGCCACCTTCACCGGCAACCTGCTGGACTCCCTGCTGCGCGCCGACGCCGCCCACGCCTCCTTCGAGACGGGTGTCTTCTCGGCGACGACCGGTGACACCAACGCGCTCATCGAGTTCGTCGGCGCGGTCGGCTCCCACGAGCTGTACAACCAACAGGCCGACCGCTTCGCCCGGTTCGCGACCGAGGACCAGGCGAACGAGCTCGGCGGCTTCGAGCACGGCTCCGCGCAGGCCACCATCCTCCAGCAGTACGCGGAACTCCAGATCGACCCCGCCGCGCTCCAGGCCAAGTCGCCGAGCGAGCTGCGCAAGGCGTTCACCGCGGCCCTCGACTCCTACCCGCAGTACCGCGCGCAGTCCCAGGTCCGGCTGAAGATCACCTCCTCCCTGATCGACCAGATCGCCGACCGCGCCGACGCCGCCTCCAGCGACGCCGCGTGGCGCGCCGGTCTGCTGCTGAACCTCACCCTGGTCGGCCTGGCCCTCTGGGTCCTGTTCTCCGTGGCCGTCCGCCGCTCGGTGGTCCGCCCGGTGCAGGCGCTCACCGGCGCCGCGCAGGAGGTCTTCGACATCACCAGCCGTGAGCTGGCGCGCGTCGCCGACGACGACGCCGAGGACGCCTCCCCGCCGCGGCTGCGCGAGGTGCCTGTTCTCGTCCGTGACGAGATCGGTGAACTCGCCGACGCCTTCAACCGGGTGCAGTCCACCGCGGCCGCCATCCTGGCCCGCCAGGTGCTCAGCCGTCGCAACGTCGCCGAGATGTTCGGCAACGTCGGCCGCCGGGTCAGCAACCTCACCGCCCGCCAACTGGCGCTGATCGACGCGGTGGAGCGCGGCGAGACCGACCCGGCACTCCTCGAACGCCTCTACTCCATCGACCACATCGCGGTCCGCCTGCGCCGCAACGCGGACAGCCTGATGCTGCTCGCCGGCATCCGCGAGACGGTCCTGGACTCCGGCCCGACCGCCCTCACCAACGTGGTACGTGCCGCACTCGGCCAGATCGAGGGCTTCCAGCGGGTCCAGCTGTACGCCGAGACCGAGGTCATGGTCGAGCCCGACATCATCGGCGACCTCACACTGATGGTCGCCGAACTCCTGGAGAACGCGGTGGCGTTCTCGCCGGAGGGCAGTCCGGTCGAGGTGACGGTACGGAGATCGCGCGGCGAAGGAGGGGCTGGTGCGCTGATCGAGGTCGCCGACCACGGCCTGGGCATGAGCGCCGAGCGCATCGACGAGGAGAACGCCCGTCTGATCCGCCGTGAGCGGCTCGACCTCGTGCCGACGAAGGTCCTCGGCCTTTTCGTGGTCGGCGCGCTCGCCCGGCGCTGGGAGGTCGGCGTCGAGCTGTCCCGTACGCAGGGCGGCGGTGTGACGGCCCGGGTGACCGTCCCGTCCTCGCTGCTGCTGACGATGAGCCCGGTGAGCGCACCGGCGGTGGTCGAGGAAACCAAGCCGGCCGCCGTCTCCGGGCCGCTGCCGCCGTCCGCCGTCCAGGTGGACGCCGTACCGGCGAAGGACGCCGAGGCCGGCCCGCTGCCCCGCAGGGTTCCGCGCCGGGAGGCCACCACGTCCGACGAGAAGGCCCCGCTCATCCCCAAGGCCCGCACCGAGACACCGCTGCCCGACGAGCCGGCCGGCGAGGCACGCCCGCTGCGCCGCCGGGTGCGGGGCGCGACCCTCCGTACGACCGCCGAGGCGGCCCCGTCCGTACGGCAACCGGCCGCCCCCGCCGACGCCGACGCCGTACGCAGCGCGCTGGAGGAGTTCGAGGCCGCGGTGGAGCGGGCGCACCGCGACAGCGACACCGGCAGTACGCCCATCCCGAAAAACCTGCACGACCCGCACAACGAGCACCACGCGCAGGACCAGAACCACCTCCCGGAAGGAGCGGAGCAGTGAGCACGTCGACAGGGGACACCCCGGCCACGGGAACCTCGCCGGCCGAACTGCAGGCCGCCGCAGCTGACTTCACCTGGCTGTTGAACCGTTTCGCGACCGAGACCGCCGGTGTCGTCGACGCCATCGCCGTGTCCTCGGACGGACTGCTCATCGCCGTCTCGGAACTGCGTGAGCCCGCCGACTCCGAACGCCTCGCCGCGATCGTCTCCGGCATCACGAGCCTGGCCGCCGGAGCCTCCGGCAACTACGGTCTCGGCGGCCTCAACAAGGTCATCATCGACCTGGAGGGCGGCCATGTCCTGGTCTCCGCGATCGGCAGCGGCGCCGTACTCGGCGTGGTCACCGACAAGGAGGCCAAGCTCGGCAACATCGCCTACGAGATGACGCTGTTCGCCAACCGCGCGGGTGCCGCGCTCAATCCCCAGCTCGTGCTCCAGCTGAAGAACAGCGTCGGCGCCGCGTCGAAGGGGTGACCGGCCCCGGCCGGTCCAGAGAGGAAGACGACACCCATGGCGGACGGCAGCACTCCCCGTGGTGCCGGCGAGGACGGTGTCACGCTCCCGGGCCGCGACCCGGTCGTAGGGCCGGCCTCCGCCGTACGGCCGTTCCTGGTCACCGCCGGCCGGGTGGCGGGCGCGAACGCGGCCGCGGCCGGCCGGCCGATGCCCGTCGAGACCCAGGTGGTGGCCACCGCCGCCGGGCTCGCCGCGCTGGACCGGCTCTCTTTCGAACAGCACGACATCGTCGCCGCCTGCCGACAGCCGCAGTCCATCGCGGAGCTCGCGGCCCGGCTGCGGCTGCATCTCAACGTGGTCCGGGTCCTCGCCGAGGACCTGCGCTCCGCCGGGCACCTGACGGTGCACGTGCCGAACACCGACGTCACGCACGACGCTTCCGTCCTGCGCAGGGTCATCGATGGTCTCCGCGCCATCCCGAACTCCCAGGGGGTACTCCGTGACTCCGACTGAACCGGCTACCGGCGGCGCGGCCGCGCAGACCGCCGTACGTCCGCCGCTGCCGGTGAAGATGGTCATCGCGGGCGGATTCGGCGTGGGCAAGACCACCGCCGTGGGTTCGATCTCCGAGATCGAGCCGCTGACCACCGAGGCGGCCATCACCGAGGTCGCGGCGGGCGTGGACGATCTCTCACACACCCCGCGCAAGACGACGACCACGGTCGCGATGGACTTCGGGTGCATCACCATCGACCCGACGCTGAAGCTGTATCTGTTCGGGACGCCCGGACAGGACCGGTTCGGGTTCATGTGGGACGACATCGTGGAGGGCGCGGTCGGCGGGCTCGTCATCGTCGACACCCGCCGCCTGGACGACTGCTACGCGGCCGTCGACTACTTCGAGCACAAGCAGATCCCGTTCGCCGTGGCCCTCAACGCCTTCGACGGCAAGGTGGAGCACACCCTGGACGAGGTCCGCTGGGCGCTCGACGTGGCCGACCGGGTCCCCGTCATCGTGTTCGACGCGCGGGAGCGGGGATCGGTGCGGGACGCGCTGCTGGTCGTACTGGAACTGGCGCTGGCCCGCACCGAGGGGTGACGGCGCAGAAGCGAGCGGGGCCGGTGAAGTCGGGCGCGCAACCGCGCCCTTAAGGGGCGCGGGGAACTGCGCGACCAGCCCCCACCGGCCCGCAGCCAACGAACCGCCTATCCAGCGGAGCGCCTGCGCACCCCGGGGGACACGGAGATCCGGGTCACCGCCCAGAACACGGCGAGCGTGGCCAGGGCCATGACGGCGACCAGGGTGGCGCCGCCCACGACCTTCTCGTAGTCGTGTTGGTAGAGGCCGTCGACGATGTAGCGGCCGAGGCCGCCGAGGCTGACGTACGCGGCGATGGTGGCCGTCGAGACGATCTGGATGGCCGCCGAGCGCAGACCGCTGAGGATGAGCGGCAGCGCCACCGGCATCTCGACCTGGAAGAGGATCTTCGCCTCGTGCATGCCCATGCCCCGGGCGGCGTCCACCGGGGACGGGTCGACGGAGCGCACCGCCTCGTAGGTGGTCACCAGGATGGGCGGGATGGCGAGCACCACCAGGGGGATCATCACGGGCAGCAGGCCGAGCCCGAGCAGCACGAACATCAGCACCAGCAGGCCGAAGCTGGGCAGGGCCCGGGCGGCGGTGGCGGTGAACGCGAGCGCGTTGCCGCCGCGGCCGGTGTGGCCGGTGATCAGACCCACGGGCAGTCCGATCGCGGCGGCGATGACGAGCGCGATCAGGGAGTACTGGATGTGCTCGAACAGGCGGGTGGGGATGCCGTCGTAGCCGTGCCAGTGGGCGCTGTCGCTGAAGAAGGCGTCGATGAAGTTCAGTACGTTCACTGAGCGGTTTCCTTCACGGCGATCGTGCCCGGGTTCTTGCGGGTGCCTCGCGGCATCCAGGGCGTCACCAGCACACGGAGGGCGATCAGCGCGGCGTCGACCAGAATGGCGAGGACGGCCGTTCCCACCACGGAGAGCCACACCAGACGCGGCTGGTGGTACATCTGACCGCTGTTCAGCAGGTTTCCGAGGGCTCCCTCGTTGCCGATCAGCATGCCGATGCTGACGAGGGAGATGCTCGACACCGACGCCACCCGCAGACCGGCGATGATCGCGGGCGCCGCGATCGGCAACTGCACCTGGACGTAGCGTCGTAGGGGCCCGAAGCCCATGGCCGCGGCGGCGTCGAGAGTCTCCCTCGGCACCGAGCGGACGCCGTCCACGATCGCCGGGACGAACACCACGAGGCTGTAGACGGCCAGCGGGATCATCACCGTGAGCTCGCTCAGGCCGGTGTAGTCGATGAGGATGACGAAGAAGGCGAGCGACGGGATGGCGTACAGCACGGTCGTCACCCACAGCACGGGCGGGTACAGCCAGCGGAACCGCACACACAACTGGGCCAGCGGCAGCGCGAGGATCAGACCGGCGAGGACCGGCAGCAGGGCTTCCCTCAAGTGCAGGCCGACGAGCCCCCAGTAGCTGTGCTGGAGGTCGCTGGGCATGTCGAAGAGGCCGTTCATCCGGCGACCTTGGCGTCGTTACGTCCCTCTGCGTGGGCGGCGCGGATGGCCTCGGCGATCGTCGCCTGGGAGACGACGCCGATGACGCGTCCGGTGCCGTCGACGGCGACCGCCCAGCCGGTGGGCGAGAGCACGGCGCAGTCGAGGGCGGCCCGCAGGGAGTCCTTGCCGGGCTCGAACGGCCGCCCGTGCGACAGCAGTTGTACGGGGTCGATCTCGCCGGCGGTCAGGTCCCGCGGCGCGCTCCAGCCGAGCGGCTTGCCGTCCAGGTCGGTGACGAGGAGGTAGGGCACCTCGGCGGTGTCGCGGGCGGCGAGTTGGTCGGCGGTGGAGTCGACGGCGACGACGGGTGTGGTCAGCAGGTCGAGTCCGGCGGAGGGGAAGAAGGAGAGCCGCCGGATGCCACGGTCGGCGCCGAGGAAGTCCTCGACGAACGCGTCCGCGGGGGTGGTCAGGAGCTCGGCGGGCGGCGCGAACTGGGCGAGCCTGCCGCCGGTGCGCAGCACGGCGACCATCGTGCCCAGCTTGATGGCCTCGTCGATGTCATGGGTGACGAAGACGATGGTCTTGCCCAACTCCTCCTGGATCCTGAGGAGTTCGTCCTGGAGCCCCTTGCGGACGACGGGGTCGACGGCCGAGAAGGGTTCGTCCATCAGCAGCACCGGCGGATCGGCGGCGAGCGCCCGGGCCACGCCGACGCGCTGCTGCTGTCCGCCGGACAGCTGGTAGGGGTACCGCTTGGCGAGCGTGGCGTCGAGCCCCACCCGCTCCATCAACTCCCGTGCCCTGCCCCGCGCCTTGTCCTTGCTCCAGCCGAGCATGCGGGGCACGGTGGCGATGTTGTCGACGATCGTGCGGTGCTGGAAGAGTCCGGCGTTCTGAATGACGTAACCCATGGACCGGCGCAGGGTGTTGACCGGCTGCCTCATGATGTCCGCACCGTCGAGCGTGATCGTGCCCTCGCTCGGCTCGACCATCCGGTTGATCATCCGCAGGGTCGTCGTCTTGCCGCAGCCCGACGGTCCGACGAGGACGGTGATCGAGCGGTCCGGTATCTCCAGCGACAGCCGGTCGACCGCCACCGTGCCGTCCGGATACCGCTTGGTGACTGAATCTATCCGTATCAAAACGCCGAATACCCTTCGGGTTTGGCAGAAGCTGTCCGCTTTTCGGCCAGGCTTGCTCGGGCCGTCGCGGGGAGAGTCTAGACGGGGTGCGTTGCGTGCCACTCAACGGCCGTTGCGCGGCGGATTCTTGGGGTCCACCCCCATTTCGCTGTGCGCAACCTGTGGGTTCCCTGATTCTCATCCGCCCCTAAGTGAAGCCTCAGCGTCGCCCCAGAAGCCGCCCCGATCGTCGCTGCCATGAACGAAACGAACGCGGGAGGCGTCCGACAGCGGTCGGTCGAGGTCGTGGTGCCGGTCTACAACGAGGCGCACGTTCTCGCCGACAGCATCGGTCGTCTCCACGCCCACCTCGAAACGTCCTTCCCGTTCCCGTTCCGGATCACGATCGCCGACAACGCGAGCACGGACGCCACCTGGCGGACCGCGCTCGACGTGGCCGACCGGCTCCCCCACGTCCATGTCGTCCATCTGGACGCCAAGGGCCGGGGCCGTGCGCTGAAGCACGTGTGGAGCGCGTCGACGGCGGACGTGGTCGCGTACATGGATGTCGATCTGTCCACCGGGCTCGACGGCTTCCTGCCGCTCGTCGCGCCCCTTCTCTCCGGTCACAGCGACGTGGCCATCGGCAGCCGGCTGCACCGCCAGTCGGCGGTGGTGCGCGGCCCGAAGCGGGAGTTCATCTCCCGCGCCTACAACCTGCTGCTCAAGCTGGGACTCGCCGCCCGCTTCTCGGACGCCCAGTGCGGCTTCAAGGCCGTACGCACCGATGTGTTCCGGGCCCTCGCCCCGCACATCGAGGACAACGCCTGGTTCTTCGACACCGAACTGCTGGTGCTGGCCCAGCGCAACGGCCTGCGCACCTACGAGGTCCCGGTCACCTGGGTCGACGACCCCGACAGCCGGGTCGACATCGTCCGTACGGCACTCGACGACCTCAAGGGCATGGGCCGCATGCTGCGGGCCACCCTCTCCGGCCGCGCCCGGATCGCCGGCGTCCCCCGCCGCAGCCGCACCCCTCAGGTGCCGGCCACTCGTAAGACCGCCGAGGTCACGCCCGCAGGGGCAGCGGCCGACGCGAACACCTCTTCCCGCTCGGAGCACTTGGAGTACGCGTCATGACGACCCTCGCCCCGCCGCCCGCGCCCGTCCAGGACACCGGGCCCCGGCACCGCTCGGCCCCGCCGGCCGGAGGCGGCCTCGCCGCTCGCGCCCGGCGGCTGTTCACCGGCGCCCCCGAGGACCCGCGCTGGACCCGCCCCGCCCTGTGGGCGATCCTCCTGCTGGCGACGGTCCTGTACGCCTGGAACCTCTCCTCCATCACCGGCAACACCTTCTACAACGCGGCCGTCTACAGCGGCACCAAGAGCTGGAAGGCGTTCTTCTTCGGCGCGCTGGACTCCGGCAGCTTCATCACCGTCGACAAGCCGCCGTTCGCCCTGTGGGTGATGGGCCTGTCCGCCCGGGTCTTCGGCTACGGCACCTGGCAGTTGATGCTGCCGATGGTCGCCCTGGGCGTCGGCTCCGTGGCGCTGCTGTTCCGCATGATCAAGCGGGACTTCGGGCCGGTCGCGGGCACCATCGCCGCGCTCGTGCTGACCCTCACACCGATCACCGTCGCCATCACCCGCGACACCAACCCGGACCCGGTCCTGGTCTTCCTGATGCTGCTCGGCGCGGCGGCCCTCCTGAAGGCCGTCCGCACCGGCCGCCTCATGCCACTGGTGTGGTCGGCGGTCGCGATCGGCTTCGCGTTCAACACCAAGATGATGCAGGCATACGTCGTCCTGCCGGCCTTCTTCCTCGTCTACCTCTGGGCCGCCCCCGGGGGCCTGGGCCGGCGCATCCGCAACCTCGCCGTCGGCACGGTCGCCCTCGTCGCCAGCAGCGCCTGGTGGATGGTGATCGTCGACCTGATCCCCGCCTCCTCCCGGCCCTACATCGGCGGCTCGACGGACAACACGGTGTGGGATCTGGTCATCGGCTACAACGGCTTCGGCCGGATCTTCGGGGCGAGTTCGTCGGTGGGCTCGCAGGGCAACGGGGCCAGCTTCGGCGGTGACTCGGGCCTCTACCGGATGTTCAACGAGATCATGGGCGGCCAGATCTCCTGGCTGATCCCCTTCGCCCTCATCGCGCTGATCGGCGGGCTCGTACTGCGCGGACGGGCTCCGCGTACGGACGCCAAGCGGGCGGCGCTGATGCTGTGGGGCGGCTGGTTCGTGCTGCACTACCTGACGTTCGCCCTCGCGGAGGGCACCTTCCACCCGTACTACGTCACCGCCATGGCCCCCGGTATCGCGGCCCTGGCCGGTGCGGGCGGGGTCATGCTCTACCGGGCGTTCGTCGAGGGCTCCCTGGCCAAGTGGGGCTGGGTTCTTCCAGTGGCCGTCGCGGCCAGCGCGGCCTGGGCCGTCGTCCTGCTCCAGCGGGTGTCCGGCTCCGGAACCCTGTACACCGTCGCCGAGATCGTGGTCGGTGTCGGCGGTGCGGTCGCGGTGATCGGGCTGCTGGTCGGGCGGTTCACCAAGCGGCACCGGCTGATGGGGATCGCGGCGCTGGCAGCGGTCGTGGCCCTGCTCGCCGGACCCGCCGCGTACTCGGTGTCGGCGGCGACCTCCTCCACCAACGGCACCAACCCGACGGCCGGTCCGAGCACCGGTGGCGGCATGGGCGGCGGCGGTGGCATGGGCGGCGGTCAGCGGCCCAGCGGGACGAGCGGCGGCCCCGGTACGTCCAGCAGCAGCGGCAGCCAGAGCGGCACCGGTGACGGCCAGGAGATGGGGACGCCCCCGTCGGGCAACACGTCCTCGTCCGGCAGCAGTTCCTCGTCGGACAGCGCCTCCTCGACCGACAGCAGCACTCAGGCCGGCGGTGGCGGCATGGGCGGCGGCTCCTCGGTCTCGTCCGAGGAGATCGCGTACCTGAAGAAGAACCAGGACGGCGCGACCTGGCTGGTGGCCGTGGCCAACGACCAGACCGCGTCCACGATCATCCTGGAGTCCGGCCAGCCGGTGATCTCCATGGGCGGCTGGTCCGGCAGCGACAACGCCATGACCCTCGCCAAGCTCAAGAGCCTGGTGAAGTCCGGCAAGCTGCACTACATCGTGATCAGCGACAGCGGCCAGGGCAGCTCCAACTCGGAGATCTCCACCTGGGTCAAGAAGAACGGCACGGCCGTGAGCGACTACAGCGGCCTGTACCGCCTGGACGCGTCCGACGTCAGCTGACGCCGGCCCCTCCAGCCCGACGCCCCCGCATCATCCGATGCGGGGGCGTCAGTCGTATCTCTCGTCAGGCGTATCTCTCGTCAGCCGGTGGAACCGGCCGTAGTCACGCCGCCCGCGCCTCCGCGGGCGCCGCGGGAAAGCCCTTCGTACGGAGCACCTGCCGCTCCGCGTCCACGGCGAACACCTCGCAGCCCTCCCGGGCGGCGGCCCACTCGACGCCCTCCGCGCCCATGGCGAAGGCCGCGGTGGCCGTCGTATCGGCGATCGTCAGGGAGGACGCCACGACGGACAGGGAGAGCAGGCCGGTGGCCGGGCGGCCGGTGCGGGCGTCGATGATGTGGTCGCCGCGCTCGTAGCGGGCGGACGTGGCGACCGCCCCGTCCGTCAACTCCAGGACCGTGCACAGCTTGTCGGCGTGTTCGGGGTGCCGTATGCCCACGCGCCAGGGGCCGCCGGCGGTGATGACGTCACCGCCGGCGTTGAGGACGAAGCGCGTCGCACCGGCCACCGTCAGCAGTTCGGCGGCCCGCTGGACCGACCAGCCCTTGACCACCGCGCAGGGGTCGAGGCCCCGGCCCGGCAGCCGTACGTCGAACGCGCCGCCGGTGGCGACCCGGTACTCCTCGCACAGGCCGAGCACCTCCCGCAGGTCGTCGCTGACGTCCTGGGCCGACAGCTCGCCCCGGTCCAGGCGGCACACCTCGCTGTCGGGCTTGAACGGGCTGAACCGGGCGTCGACGTCGTTCAGCCACGCGAAGACCGCGTCCGCGGTCTCCTGGCCGATGTGCTCGTCGTCGACCCGCAGCGAGACCGGGAACCCCATGACGTGTTCGACTCGGTGCATCGGAGGATCAGCCCTTCGCGTCGATCGCGGCCTGGAGGGACTCCTTGTAGCCGTCACTCGTGATCGTCGCACCGGACACCGTGTCGATGTCCGCGCTCTGCGCCTCCAGCGTCTCCGAGATCAGCACCGGCACAGCGGCCGTCGTCTGCGGGTGGTTGGGCTGCTGGAGCATCGTGACGGCGGAGATCTTGTCGCCCTCGAAGGTCACCTGGACCTGGACGACGCCCTTCTCGGTGTTCACCGCCGAGCCGTCGACCGTCTGCTTCTCGGAGGCGGCGGACGCAGAGGCCGAAGCCGAAGCAGAGGCCGAGGGGGAGGCGGAGGTCGACGACGCCGACTCCGCGTTCGAGTCGATCGCGGCCTGGAGGGACTCCTTGTAGCCGTCGCTGGTGATCGTCGCGCCGGAGACGGTGTCGATGTCCGCGCTCTGCGCCTCCAGCGTCTCCGAGATCAGCACCGGCACGGCGGCCTCGGTCTGCGGATGGTCCGGCTGCTTCAGCATCCGGACCGAGCTGATCTTCTGGCCCGCGAACGTCACCTCGACCTGGACGTCACCCTTCTCGGTGGTCACGGTGGAACCCGCGACGACCGTGCCCGAGGAGTCGGACGACGAGGAGGACGACGCAGACGGTGTCGAGGCGGGCGCCGCTGTCGACGTGCCCAGGGACGGCTCGTACATCCAGACGGGGACCAGGCCCGCGATGCTCAGGACCAGTACAGGTATGGCTCGCTTCACGACGTCCCTCTCATCCAGCCAGGCTGAAGCGTTCGAAATGGGTCTGCGACTTGGGCACACCCAGTTCGCGCAGGCTGCGGAGGACCGCGTTCATCATCGGGGGCGGTCCGCACAGGAAGACGTCGCGGTCGGCGATGTCCGGGACCAGTTTGACGAGCTCGCCGGGGGCCAGCTTGTCGGGGGCGACCGGGCCGGTCACCAGGTGGAGTTCGGCGCCCTTGACGTGGGCGAGTTCGCGCAGCTCGTCGTAGAGGACGGCGTCGCGGTCGGTGGCCACGCGGTAGATGACGACGGCGTGGCCGTGCAGCTCCTCAAGGAGCGCGCGGATCGGGGTGACGCCCACGCCGCCGGCGATCAGGACGGCCTCCGGCCGGGTGCGGTGCAGCGCGGTGAAGGCGCCGTAGGGGCCCTCGGCGAAGACGCGGGTGCCGACCGGGAGGTGCCGCAGGGCGGCGGTGCCGTCGCCGGCGACCTTCGCGGTGAGACGCAGCCGGTTGCCGTCGGGGGCCGCCGACAGGGAGAACGGGTTGGCCTGCCACCAGCGGTCCTTGGTGAGGAACCGCCACAGGAAGAACTGGCCGGCCCGGGCGGGCAGCTTGTCCAGGTCGCGGCCGGTGATGTAGATCGAGACGACGTTGTCGGACTCGGGGACGACGGCCTCCACGCGCAGTTGGTGGCGCAGGTTCCGCCACAGCGGCAGGACCAGCCGGCCCACGGCCACCGCGCCGAGCGCGACGCCCCACAGGACGTACCAGTACGTCGTGGCGGCGGACGAGGCGGTGAAGGTCGTACCGACCGCGACCTGGTGGGTGAACGCCAGGACCACCGCGACGTAGGTGTACAGGTGGATGAAGTGCCAGGTCTCGTACGCCAGCCGGCGGCGGGCGAAGCGGGCGGAGGCGGCGCCGATGACCATGATCAGGGCCAGCGCGACGATCGCGCGCAGCACGCCCTCGGTGGTCTCGGCCAGCTCCACGACCTCGTCGACGGGGCCCATGTCGGTGCCCTCGGCGTAGCCGAAGGTGATGAAGACGGCGTGCCCGAGCAGCGTCCAGAGCAGGCCGAAGCCGGTCCAGCGGTGCCAGGAGGTCAGGCGGTCCATGCCGATGCGGCGGTCGAGCCACGGCAGGCGGGCGACCAGCAGCAGTTGGAAGGCCATGATGAGCGCGGCGTAGAGGCCGAGGAGGCGGCCGGTCACGATGAGGGCGTTCGAGGCGAAGCCGGCCTGCACGAAGAAGACGGTCACGACGGCCACGTTCGCGGCCAGCACGGCGTACAGGCCGGTGCGGGCCACGGCTTTCGGACGTATCGCCGTGGGGGGCGCAGGAGGCGATTGGACGGTCGTCACGGGACGGCAACTCCTAGATCGGGTCCTGGGACTCCGAGCTTCGCTGGCCGGAGCTGTCGTTTTCCTGTCGTACATCTTTCAAGTGGTTATCGATTCGGTCGCCCGGGGCACACGACTCTGGCTTTCCGAACCCTGTGAAGCAGTATGAGCGGGTGGAAAAAGTACGCCTGCTGGTCGTGGACGACGACCCGCCCATCGCCGACCTGGTGGCCACGGTCGCCCGTTACGAGGGCTGGGACGCGGTCACCGCGAACTCGGGCGAGGAGGCGCTGCGCCGGGCCGCCGAGTTCCATCCGGACATCGTGGTGCTCGACCTTATGCTCCCTGACCTGGACGGTTTCGGTGTCCTTGACCGGCTGCGGGCCTCGGGGACGATGGTCCCGGTGGTCTTCCTCACGGCCCGGGACGGCGTCGCCGACCGGGTCGCGGGCCTGACCCGGGGCGGCGACGACTACCTGGTCAAGCCGTTCGCGGTGGAGGAGCTGATGGCCCGGCTGCGGACGGTGCTGCGGCGCAGCGCGGGTCCCGGTTTCCAGCGGTCGGTGCTGCGGGTCGCTGACCTGACGATGGACGAGGACACCCGCGAGGTGCGCCGCGCCGACCGCCTGCTCACCCTCACCCCCACCGAGTACGAGGTGCTGCGCTACCTCATGCGCAAGTCACCGACCGTCCTCACCAAGGCGCAGATCCTCGACCACGTGTGGGAGTACGGCTTCGGCGGCCGCTCGAACGTCGTGGAACTGGTGGTCAGCCGCCTGCGCCGCAAGCTGGACGACAGTGGCGAGCCGCTGATCCACACCGTCCGGGGCTTCGGCTACGTCGTCCGGCAGGCCGCCGAGTGATCCGCCGGGCCGTGCGGACGTACCGCCGACTGCGCCTGGGCACCCGGCTGGCCCTCGGGGTG
Organism: Streptomyces sp. JLBG701; assembly: GCF_058544905.1. Classification (NCBI taxonomy): domain Bacteria; kingdom Bacillati; phylum Actinomycetota; class Actinomycetes; order Kitasatosporales; family Streptomycetaceae; genus Streptomyces; species Streptomyces sp. JLBG701. The sequence goes on along the minus strand of NZ_CM178588.1, from coordinate 8,764,823 downwards.
GGCGTGCTGTCGCTGGTGGTGTTCGCGGTCGTCGGCACGGCGCTGACGACGTACATGCGGGACTACCTGGAGCGCCAGCTCGGCGACCAGATGAAGCTCGTCCAGGTCGTGCAGTCCAAGGACGCCGAGGTGCACGGCACGGTCGAGCGCCAGCCGTACTACGGCTGGTACACGGCGGTCTACGACGTGTCGGACGGCTCGGCCGAGCTGCGCAGGCCGGCCGACGTGCCGGCGGACACCGCCGCGCTGACCGCCCTCGCCAGGACGATGGCGCACTCGGACACCGAAGTGATGCGCACCGTGCACATCGACGGTGAGGGCACCTACCGGCTGCGGGCCTGCGAGGTCGAACCCGGTGTGGTGCTGGTCAGTGCGGCGCCGACCGAGGACATCGACGACACGATGCGGCAGCTGATCACCGTGCAGGTGGTGGCGTTCGCCCTGGCGCTGATCGCGCTGGTGGTGTTCGGGCGCAAACTCCTGCGGCGCGGTCTCAAGCCGCTCAGCGACATGGCACACACGGCGCACGGCATCTCCTCGCACAACCTGAGCGAGTCGGCGGCCCGGCTGCCGCTGCGCGCCGACGGCCGCAGCGGCGGTCCGGAGATCGAGGAACTGCGCACCGCCTTCAACGCCATGCTGGAGCACATCGACGACTCCCTCGCCGTCCGCACCGAGGCCGAGCAGCGCCTGCGCCGCTTCGTCGCGGACGCCTCGCACGAGCTGCGCACGCCTTTGATGTCGGTACGGGGCTATGCGGACCTCTTCCAGTACGCGGCCGCGAACGCCCCCGAGGAACGCGACAAGCACCTGGCGCGGCTGCGCGCGGAGGCGGCCCGCATGGGCGTCCTCCTGGACGACCTCCTCCTGCTGGCCCGCCTGGACGCGGCGGAGGTCGAGACCCCGCTGCGCCCGGAGGACACGGACCTGGTCGACCTGGTCCACCAGGCGGCCGACGCCTTCCGCGCGGGCCACCCGGACCACCCCCTGACGGTGACGGCCGGCCCGGCCCCGGTACGGCTGCGCCTGGACCCCCTCCGCATCCGCCAGGTCCTGGACAACCTGCTGACCAACGCGGCCATGCACACCCCGGCCGGAACGACGGTCTCCGTGACCCTCTCGGTCTCCACCGACGCAGTGACGGTTCGCATCGCCGACACGGGCCCCGGCATACCGCCCGCCGACCAGGCCAAGGTCTTCGACCGCTTCTACCGAGTCGACAAGGCCCGCACCCGCGACCGCGGCGGCAGCGGCCTGGGCCTGGCCGTAGCCCGCTCCCTGATCCGGGCCCACGGCGGCACGATCGGCCTGACGAGCGAGCCGGGGGCGACGGTGGTCACCCTCGCGATCCCGGTGGCCGCCAGGGGCTGATGCCGGGCGGATCTTACGGACCGGTGACGTGAGGGGCGCGGCACTGCCCTGCGGGAGGGCCTCGGACCTAGCGTTTCGGGTATGCGGGTACTGGTCACCGGCGGAGCCGGGTTCATCGGGTCACAGGTCGTCGAGGCGCTGGGCGCGCGAGGACACGAGGCGGTCGTGTTCGATCTCCGGGACGGGCGGGACGTACGCGATCCCGAGGCTGTGGCGGGGGCGCTATCCGGGGTGGACGCCGTGTGTCATCAGGCCGCGATGGTGGGGCTGGGGACCGGGTTCGGCGACGCCGTCGAGTACGTCTCGCGCAACGACCTCGGTACGGCCGTGCTGTTGACCGCGATGGCCGACGCGGGGGTGCGGCGGCTGGTGCTCGCCGGTTCGATGGTGGTGTACGGCGAGGGGGCCTACGCGTGCGAGTGGCACGGGTCCGTGCGGCCCGGGCCGCGGGCGGTCGGCGATCTCGACGCCGGTCGGTTCGAGCCGCAATGCCCGCGATGCGGGGAGGAGTTGGCACCGGGACTGGTCGGCGAGGACGCCCCCGTCGATCCCCGGAACGTGTACGCGACGACCAAGCTCGCCCAGGAGCACCTCGCGGCGGCGTGGACCCGCTCGACCGGCTCTACGGCCGTGTCCCTGCGCTACCACAACGTGTACGGACCAGGCATGCCCCGCGACACCCCATACGCCGGCGTCGCCTCCTTCTTCCGCTCCGCACTCGCCCGGGGCGAGGCCCCGCGAGTCTTCGAAGACGGCGGACAGCGGCGGGACTTCGTACACGTACGGGATGTGGCGGCGGCCAATGTGGCGGCGCTGGAGGCGAGTTGTGAGACGGGTTGCGAGACGGGAGCGCTGACCGTGTACAACACCGGCAGCGGCGACCCGCACACGGTGGGCGAGATGGCGCGCGCACTGGCCGCCGCGCACGGCGGATCCGAGCCGGTGGTGACCGGGGAATACCGCCTGGGCGACGTACGCCACATCACGGCGGACTCGTCCCGACTGAGGGCGGAGCTGGGCTGGAAGGCGGAGGTGGGCTTCGCGGAAGGGATGAGGGAGTTCGCGGCGGCAAGACTACGCGGCGAGCAGCAACCCCCTAAGGGGCGCGGGGAACTACGCGACAAGCCCCCACCGGCCCGCAGGTAACCACGACCTACGCCGCAGGCAACGGCAACGTCACCTCGAAGCAGCACCCGCCGGGGACGTTACGCACGGCCGCCCGCCCCTCGTGGGCCTCGACAATGCCCCGGACGATGGCGAGGCCAAGCCCCGCCCCGCCGGGCGGCGTACGCGCATGGGTACCACGCCACCCGGTGTCGAAGACACGCGGCAAATCCTCATCAGGGATGCCACCACAACCGTCCGTGACGGAGACGACCACACCGTCCGCGGAGCGCTCCGCGGCGACGGCGACCATGCCGTCAGCAGGCGTACGACGGATGGCGTTGATGAGCAGGTTGCCCAGAACCCGGCTCATCTCCTTCCCGTCCACCTCGACAGGTACAGACTCGACCCGGTCCCCGACCAACCGAACCCCGCACTCTCGCGCAAGCGGATCCGCGCCGGCAAGGGCATCACCGACGAGGTCATACAGGGAGATCCGGCTAAGGCTCAGCGCCAGCGTCCCCGCATGGATGCGGGACAGTTCGAACAGGTCGCTGACCATGTCGTTGAGGCGTTCGGCCTCGGTGCGGATCTGGCGGAGGTAGCGGTCGGGGTCGGCGGCGACGCCGTCCTCCAGGGCCTCCGACATGGCGCGCAGGCCGGCGAGGGGGGTGCGCAGGTCGTGGGAGATCCAGGCGACGAGTTCGCGTCGGGAGGCCTCCAGGGCGCGTTCGCGGTCGCGGGACTCGGCGAGCTTCGCGCTGGTGGCCTCCAACTCCCGGCTCAGGGCGGACAGTTCGGCGGTGGCGGGACCGTCGGGTGCCGCGAAGTCGCCGCCGTCGCCGAAGGAGCGGGCGGCGAGGGTGAGGGCGCGACTGCGGGCGACGACCCAGCGGCCGAGCAGGAGCGCGGTGGCCAGGGAGACGACGGCCGCCATCGCGACGACCGTCGTCACGACGCTCAGGTCGTGCGCCGAAAGGAACATCGCCTCCGCCACGGCGAGGGTGCCCGCGAGCATCGCGGTGACCGCCACCACGGCGACGACGGCGAGGGACGCGGTCAGCGAGCGGCGCCGGATCAGCCAGAGGGCGCCCGCACCGAGCAGGCCGACGGCGGCGGCGCCGAGGAAGGCGAAAAGGGCGATGAGCAGCATGTCCCGCAAGGTCAGTCCACCGCCCCTTCGTGATCTTCCTGATCCTTGTGTTCTTCTCGGGGCTCGGCGTCGAAGCGGTACCCGACGCCCCACACCGTCTGGATCAGCCGGGGCCGGGCCGGATCGTCCTCGACCTTGCCGCGCAGGCGGCGGACGTGGACCGTGACCGTCGACAGGTCGCCGAAGTCCCAGCCCCACACCTCGCGCATCAGGTCCTCGCGGCTGTACGCCTTCCCGGGGTTGCGGAGGAAGAAGGCGAGGAGGTCGAACTCGCGGATGGTGAGGGCGAGTTCGGTGCCCTTCTTGGTGGCGCGGCGGGCCGCGGGGTCGATGGTGAGACCGGCCGCGGAGAGGGGGCGGGTGGCGGTGGCGGGGCGGGCGCGGCGCAGGACCGAGCCGACCCGGAGCACCAGTTCGCGGGGGCTGAAGGGCTTGGTGACGTAGTCGTCGGCGCCGACCTCCAGGCCGAGGATCCGGTCGTCCTCGTCGCCGCGCGCGGTGAGCATGATGACCGGCACGGATCCCCGGCCGCGCAGCCGTCGGCACACCTCCAGGCCGTCCATCCCCGGCAGCATCAGGTCCAGGACCACCAGGTCGGGCCAGTGCGCGTCCGCGCGGGCGAGCGCGGCGGGGCCGTCCTCGGCGCGGTCGACGACGTATCCGGCGCGGTCGAGGTAGCCGGTGACGACCTCGGCGACGGTGGGGTCGTCGTCGACGACGAGGACACGGCTTGTTCCACCTGGGGATTCGTGCGGCTGAGGCATGCCTCCAGCCTCCCACCCGGCCGCCCGCGATGCGGCTTCCCGGCGCCGACGTCCGTGTTTCGTAAGGACCTGAAGTCCGATATCTCCCTTTCGTGTTCGTAGGGTGAAAACCGTGACGACCTCCCCCTCTCCGGGCCACGAAGTCGATGTGGTCCTCCCCTGTCTGAACGAGGCCGAGGCCCTCCCCTGGGTCCTCGCCCGTATCCCGTCCGGCTGGCGCGCGCTGGTCGTGGACAACGGCTCCACCGACGGCTCGGCCGACCTCGCCCGCGCCCTCGGCGCGAGGGTGGTGCGCGAGGAGCGCCGCGGGTTCGGCGCCGCGTGCCACGCCGGGCTGACGGCCGCCACAGCGGACTTCGTCTGCTTCTGCGACTGCGACGCCTCGCTCGACCCGTCCCTGCTCGTCCCCTTCGTACGTGAAGTGCGCGAGGGCGGCGCCGACCTGGTGCTCGGGCGGCGACGCCCGCAAAGGGGTGCCTGGCCCGTACACGCCCGCGCGGGCAATGCCGTACTGGCGCGGATGCTGCGGCACCGCACCGGGCTGCGCCTGCACGACCTGGGCCCCCTACGCGCCGCCCGGCGCGAGCCGCTGCTCGCCCTCGGCCTCACCGACCGCCGCAGCGGCTACCCGCTCCAGATGGTCGTCCGGGCCGCCGACGCCGGCTGGCGGATCGCCGAGCACGACGTGCCGTATCTGCCGCGCACCGGCGCCTCCAAGGTCACCGGCACCTGGCGCGGCACCTGGCAGGCGGTACGGGACATGCGCCGCGTCCTCGCCGAACCGCCGGCCGCCTCCACGGCGGGGGTCGGCCGGTGACCACGCTGCTCGTCATCGCCAAGGAACCCCGGCCGGGACGGGTGAAGACCCGGCTCACGCCACCGTTCTCACCCCGGGAGGCGGCGCTGCTCGCCGAGGCCGCCCTGGTCGACACCCTGCGGACGGTGGCGGCGACACCCGCACGCCGGCGGGTGCTGGTGCTGGACGGGGCCTCGGGCCCCTGGCTGCCGCCCGGCTTCGACGTCGTACCGCAGTGTGCGGGCGATCTCGACGAACGGCTGGCCGCGGCCTTTGCCGGCTGCGCCGGGCCCGCCCTCCTCATCGGCATGGACACACCTCAGGTGACTCCCGAGCTGCTCACCGTGGACTTCGCCGACTGCGACGCGTACTTCGGCCCGGCGGAGGACGGCGGCTTCTGGGCGCTGGGACTCGCCGAGCCCGACCCGGTGCTGCTGCGGGGTGTGCCGATGTCGACGCCCACGACGGGCGCGGTGCAGCGGGCCCGGCTGGTCGCGGCGGGACTGCGGGTGCGGGATCTGCCGCGCCTGCGGGACGTGGACACGGCACGGGACGCGGAGCTGGTCGCCGGGGTGGCGCCGGGGAGCCGGTTCGCGGCGGAGTTGTCGCGGGTGAGGGTGGTGGGAGGGCGGTGAGTGCGCCGCCCGTCCCGTGGTCCGCCACCCCCTACGACGCCGCCCTCCACGCCGGTCGTGGCCCCCTCTTCCTCCGCCGGCCCGACGGCTGGTTGCTGCCCCTTGAGGTGGAGCGCTGGTGTGCGGGACCGGACGCCGTGGACAGGGACGTACTCGCGCGCTGCGAGGGCGCTGTCCTCGACGTGGGCTGCGGCCCCGGGCGGCTGGTCGCCGAACTCGCCGCCCGGGGGCGGCCCGCGCTCGGGATCGACGTCAGTGAGGCGGCCGTGGCTCACACCGTGCGGCTCGGTGGGCAGGCCCTGCGGCGGTCCGTCTTCGAGCCGCTCCCGGGGGAAGGCCGCTGGAACACCGCCCTGCTCGTCGACGGCAACGTCGGCATCGGCGGCGACCCGGCCGCATTGCTCCGCCGGATGGCCCAACTCCTCGCCCCCGGCGGACTGTTGATCGTCGAGACGGTTCCGGGCGTGGACGTCGACGAGCGCGTGAGCGTGCACATCGTCCGCGACGCCGCCGGCGGCACCGGCCCGGCCTTCCCCTGGGCCCGGCTCGGCACGCCCGCCCTGCTGCGGCACGCGATGCGCGCCGACTGGCGTCCGGAGCGCCCAAACGGTCAGTGGACGGCCGGCGGCCGTTCCTTCGTGGCCCTGCGCAACCGCAGCGCCAGCAGCAGCGCCGAACCGCCGAACAGCACGGCCGTGATCAGCAGCCAGCGGGTCAGGAAACCGTCGGGGGACAGGCCGGTGCCAGACCGGTAGCGATCCGCCACCCGCCCGCCGATCAGCGGGAACCACACCAACAGCAACAGCCCTGAAAGCGCCGCCGGGACACGGACGTACATCGTCCACTCCCGGCGGCCCACCGCGCCCAGCACCCGCGCGAGGGCCCGGTCCGCCACCCCGTACAGCGGCAGCAGCATCAGGTCGTGCACCACTGCCGCGCCCACGAACCACAGGGCCACCCCGAACCAGTCCCGGTCCAGGAGCCGCACCCCGGCGTATCCGGCGAGCGCGAACGAGCAGGCCAGGAGGAGGAGTTGGAAGGGACTGCCGACAAGTTCCCGATAACGGCCGCGCATCACAGGTCTCCGAACGTCATCCGGGCCACCCACTTGGTGTTGAGCACGCCGGGCGCCGCCGGAACGATGACGCGGGCCGGGTGGCCGTGATCGGGGGTCAGGGGCTCGCCGTTGACGAACAGGGCGAGCAGGGAACGCGGATCGCGTACCTGGTTGTCGCGCAGGGCGGCCTGCCGGAACGCCCCGTGTCGCTGGAGCGACTCCACGAACACGTCCGGCGCCCGCCCGGGATCGTCGTAGCCGACGAGCCGTGCCAGGTCCCGCAGCCGCACGCCCCGCCACCACTGGTCCGAAGTCGACCAGCCCTCCACGCAGGCGATCGGCAACGCGGCGCTGTGCAGGGGGAGTTCGAGCAGTTCGGCACGGCTCAGCCGGACGGTCCGCCCGTTGCCCTCGACGACCAGCCGCCATGCCTCCTCGCTGGTCTCCGCCGGGCTGATCCCGCGTGACGCGGCGGTCTTGTTGATCTGGAAGCCGGCGGGGCCTGACCCCGGTTCGGACCAGCCGTGCGGTGCGAGCAGCGCCGTCCGCCGCAGCGGCCCGTCGAAGCTCTGGCCGGCCGTGGTGACGAACAGCAGCAGCGAACCGCCGCCGACGAACCCGAGGGCGCCGCGCCGCGAGACGGTTGGTTCGGAGGGGGCCGGGGACACCAACTCCCCCTGCTCGTCGGGAAGTCCGCGCAGCCGACGCAGATTCCGCACAGCCGCCGGTACCCGCAGCACCGCGTGCGCGACGAACGCGGCGAAGAACACCCACGCCCCGTAGAAGTGCAGTGTGTAGAAGGAGCCGGGGAAGACGTAGTCGAGTTGGACGTTGAGGACGCCGGTCGTGAACTCGAAGAGCGCGCCCCCGACGAGCAGGAGCAGCGAGATCCGCTCCAGCGCGTGCGCCACGGACCGGGCGGGCGGCAGGGTGAACAGCTTCGGCACGACCGACCACAGCTTCGCCAGCAGTACGGGGATCAGCGTGACGCCGAGCGTGACGTGGACGCCCTGGTTGAGGCGGTAGAGCCAGTGCGGGTCGGTCGGCCAGGAGAAGAGGTAGAAGCCGAGGAGGCCCTTGTCCGGGGTCTTGTCGTTCACCGGCGACAGGTTCGGGTTGTAGGCGGCGTACGACACGAGCCCGGTCACGAACAGCACCGTGATCCCGCCGAGCAGCACCACCCCGAGCACGGAGGTGAACCAGGGGCCGCGCAAGGGGCTGCGCCAGAACGCGGGAGACGAGGGCGAGATGGGGAGGGAGGGAGACCGTGGCATGCCCTGACCGTAGGCCGGGGGCACCCCCCGAAAGGGCTCTCAAACCATGACGAAACTCTGACATCCACCCCGGCGGCGGCCGAACCGGGCGGTCGGCGGCCTAGCGTGCCGATCGTGAACCGCGATCAACGACGCGAGCTACGACGCGATCTCTCCGCCGTCCTGGCCGCCGCCCTCCTCGTCGTGACGGCCGCCCTGGTCGGCACGGCGATCCAGCACCGCGACGGCACCCTCCGCGTCAGCTGGCCCCCGCTGCTCGCCCAGTGGAATCCGCACGTCGGCCCCGGCACCCCGGCCGCGCTCACGGTGGCCGCCGCGGTCATCGCGTGCGGCCCTGTCCTCGCCGCCCGGCTGCCCTGGCGGGCCCTGTTGCCGGCGGCGTGGGGCACGGGCATGGCGTGGACCTTCTCCCTCGCGCTGATCGACGGATGGCATCGGGGTATCGCCGGACAACTGACGACGGCGAGCGAGTACCTCCAGGTCATCGACCGCTTCCACGACATCCCGGCCTCCCTGCGGCACTTCACCGGGCACATCCTCATCGACTCCCCCGACAACTGGCCCGCGCACGTCGCCGGACATCCCCCGGCCGCCACCCTCACCTTCGTCCTCCTCGACCGGATCGGTCTCAGCGGCGGAGGCTGGGCGGGCGTCTGGTGCATCACCGTCGGCGCGACGGCGGCGGTCGCGGTCCTCGTCGCCGTACGCGTGCTGTGCGGTGAGCCCCTGGCCCGCCGTGCCGCGCCCTTCCTCGTCCTCGCCCCGGCCGCCGTGTGGGTCGGGACGTCGGCGGACGGCTACTTCGCGGCGGTCGCCGCCTGGGCCGTCGCCCTCCTCGCCCTCGCGGTCACCGGGCACCGACCGCGCGCGTCCGGCCTCGCCTCCGGGCTCCTGTTCGGCCTCACCGCGTATCTCTCGTACGGGCTGACGCTGATGGCGTTGATCGCGGGCGCGGTGCTGCTGCTGGGCTCCCGTCCCCACAGACTGCGCCTCCTCCCCTACTTGCTGGCCGGATTCGCGGTCGTCCCGCTCGCGTTCACCCTGGTCGGCTTCGACTGGTGGGAGGCGTACCGGCTGCTCCACGAGCGCTACTACCAAGGGGCGGGCGGCGTCCGGCCGTACGGCTACTGGGTGTGGGCGAATTTCGCCTGCACGGCGCTGATCGTGGGCCCGGCGACGGTGGCGGGGCTGCGACGGGCGGGCGCGGGCATCCGCAGGCATCACCAGGCCCAGCAAGCCCGTCTCGCGCTCCTCCTGCTCGCCGCCCTGCTCGCACTTCTTGTCGCCGACCTCTCCGGTATGAGCAAAGCGGAGACGGAGCGGATCTGGCTGCCGTTCGCGATGTGGGTGCTGCCGGCGGGCGCGCTGCTGACGGGCCCCCGGGCCTGGCTCGCCGCCCAGGCGGTCCTCGCGCTGGTGCTCAATCACCTCCTGCTGACGGGTTGGTGAACGGACACAACCAGCGAAGACGCCGTCCGTCCGCCGACATCACTTCCGTTTCCGGACACCGTGTGGTCATCCGGAATGGGCACGTTCACGCCGTCCCCTCTTTGCTCGCCCTGTATCCGTCCGACCCGCGATCGCGCGGGCGCGACGCGGAAGGACGACGTGCGCCGTGTCCCCGCTCCGACTCGACGCGCTGCCCACGCAGCCGCTCACCGTGTCCCCCTCCTCCCCTTCCCTCTCCTCCTCCCCTTCCCTCTCCCCCGCCCTGACCCGCCATGTCCGTCTGGCGCTGACGCTCCTCCCTCTGCTGCTGATCGGCGTCTGGGCCGTGCTCGACTGGCGCGCGGTGCGCGACGGTACGACACGGCTGGTGTCCGCCGATCCCTGGTGGCTGCTGGTCGGGCTGGCGTTCACCGGCCTGGGCTGGGTGGCCGCCGCGCTGGTCCGCCAGGGCGCGATACCGGAACGGCTCCCTCCGGGGCAGTTGCTGGCGTCGCAGTTCGCCGCCGGTTTCGCCAACCACGTCCTGCCGGCCAGCCTCGGCGCCCACGCCGTCACGCTGCGCTTCCTCCAGGGCCAGGGCATACCCCTCGCCCGGGCCACCGCTTCCCTGGCCCTTTACTCCCTGGTCAAGCCGATCGCGAAGACAGCGGTTCTGGTCGCCTTCCTGGTGGCCTTCCCCGAACTGCTGCACATCGGCGGGCTCGCCCCTGACGGCTGGGCGCTGCTCCTGGCCGCCGGAGGCGTCCTGACAGGCGTCACGGCGGCCGCGGTGCTCCCCTTGGTCGTACGACCCCTGCGCCGTCCGGCGCTGAATTTCCTCCGCACCGCGCTCACCGACGTACGAGCGCTCCACACCCGCCCGAGCCGCGTCCTGGCCCTCTGGGGCGGAGCCGCCGCCACCCCGGTGCTGCAGGCGAGCGTGATCGCGGCGGTCGGCTTCTCCCTCGGTCTGCAGCTCTCCTGGATCCAGGTCGTCTTCGCGTTCCTCCTCGCCAGCACCGCGGTCGGGGCCGTCCCCGCACCGGGCGGGATCGGCCCCGTCGACGCGGCGATGGTCTTCACGATGGCCGCGTTCGGCGCCCCCATGGGCCTCTCCACGGCAACCGTGATCGGCTACCGCGTCCTGACGGTGTGGGTGCCGTTGCTGCCGGGGGCGGTGGTGCTGTCGTCATTGGTGCGCAACAAGGTGCTGTGACTGAACGAGGCCGCCCCTACGGTTCGGGAATCCCGGCTTCGGCGATGGCACCGGCCCAGCCGAGCATGGCGCGGTCTTCCAAACCCTCGTCGTCCCCTTCCAGGGCATGCTCGCAGGTGTGTCCGACGTGCTGAATCGATGCCCGGATCTGGGGAAACGGCGGCCACCACTTGTCGGCGTACCTGTCGTCGCCCGCGATGGCCCAGGTGGTCACCAGTTCCCGATCGCTCTCCGTCAACCAGTCCAGGACACCAGGATGGACAATCGCCTGCCGATCCCGGACCACCGTGATGCCGTCGCAGGGAATCGGCTTGAACGACTCGTCGGGTTGGCTTTGCACGGACTCGACCCGGTCGGCCCGTGCGACGGCGACATCGGTGGTGATCCGCAACAGATTGGCGTCGCCTTGTGTGGCGTGGGCCAGCAGCGTCACCCGGTTCTTCTCGTCCGGGCCCAGCCATGCGTGGTCCCAGGCGATAGAACCCACCTGGATCTGCTGCGGCTGAGCGTAGGTCGAGTAGGTGTTGTAGCGAGCGATCGGCCCGTAGTTCTTGCTCCGGATCCCCTCCTCCATCTTGAGGTCGCCGGGACGGGGTGAGTCATTAACGTCCACATGGGTTCCGGTGATCTCGTACTTGGAGATGAGAATGCTCAGCGGAGTGTCCCCGCTGTTCTCCACGGTGATGGCCACCGTGATCTCCAACTTCCCCTTGTCGTTGCGCACTTGCGTGATCTCGTTGTCGACCGAGAGCGCGGGTGCGACGGACGACGGCTGATAGCGGGCGGAGTACCAGAACTGCGGGAGAGCGAGACTGGCGGCCAGTAGCGTGGCCGTTGCGCCGAGTACGGCTCCTCTCGTCTGCGAGTGCCGGTCTGTCGTCGGGTCGTCCGCCCCGGGAGGCGGGGCCACGGGATGGCGCGCCCGTCCGAAGTCCACGAACGCCAAGGTCCCGGCGACGACGGTGGCCACGGAGACGATCGCCAGAACGGTCGTCAGGCGTGCCTGCGGGACGAAGTTCGACTGGATCCGGGAGAGCAGCGACAGACTCGCCAGTAGCGCCGCCCCGTCTGCGGCGAGGACGAGGAGGACGAAAGGGCGCCTGGCTCCGCGCACCGAGCGCGCGACGGCACAGCCGGCCACGACGATGAGGGCGGCGCACCCCAGCCCGGCCCCGTCCATACGGACGCCCAGGTCGTCCCCCATGAACAGGTCCAGGGTGGCCACGGACCCCAGGGCACAGCCGTAGAGGAGCAGAAACCAGCGCAAGCCGGACTCCAGCCGCGCCGTCCAACCGCCACCGGGTGCAGGGGTGGTCGAACCATCGTCGTCCGACGTCGAACCTCCGTTGTCCGCCATGCATCGCCCCCCGTCCGCTCTGCCGCGAGTGCCGATGCTAGGAGCAATCCCAGGGGCGCGGCAGGGCGAACGAAGTACTCCGGTAAGGGAATTCGGCCTCGCGGCGAACGCGGCAGCGATCAGTCCCGGCGGGCCACCAGCCGGTACGCGTTCGAGACGCCCAGCCTGTGCGACAGGGGCCGGATCGCGAAGCGGTCGAGGAGGGTGCCTGCGAGGAGGAATGGGATGCCCGCGATCAACAGGAGGCCGCGCAGGGTGCGTTGGAGGGCGTTCGGGCGGGTCGGGAGCCAGGGGAGGTCGTCGCGGGGGGCTGCCGTGTCCAGGGCCAGCCAGGTGCCGGCCAGGAGGTCGACCGGGTCGTGGGGCTCGGCGTGCTGTTCGGTCAGGACTGTGAAGCCCAGGTCCGCGAGGCGGTTGCGGAGGTTGGTGACCGGGACGAAGTGGAGGTGCTGGGGCTGGAGCCAGGGGAGCCACCAGCGGCCGAGGAGGCGGGTGTAGCGGCTGTCGGGGTCGGGGACCTCGATCAGGAGGTGGCCGCCGGGGCGCAACGACCGGTGTGCGGCCTCCAGTTCGGCCGCCGGGTCGGTGCTGTGCTCCAGGTAGTGGAACATGCTCACCACGTCGTAGCGGCCCGTGAAGTCGGCGGCCAGATCCGGGAAGCTGCCCCGGTAGCCCCGCTCCACCCGCCCCTCGCGCTCCGCGATCTCGGCGCCGTCGGTGAAGTCCAGGCCGTCGAAGGTGGTCCCGGGGTGGACGGTGCGGGCGGCCTCGCAGAAGTGGCCGTGGCCGGTGCCGACGTCGAGCCAGTTCTTGGGTGCGTCGGCGTGGGGCAGCACGGACTCGGCACGCTGCACATACATCTTGGTGCGGCCCGCGAAGGTGTTGCCCAACTGCTTCTCGCCCAGGCCGTCGTAGAAGTCCCGGTAGTAGAACTCCAGCCCCTCGGGGCTCAGTCGGGGGTTCTGGAAGGTGTGCCGGCAGCCCTGGCACTGGTCCAGGACGAAGCGGCCCGGCTTGTGCTGGAGCAGGTCGGTGGTGCGCAGGCGGGTGGTCAGGTCCGCCGAGCCGCACCAGGGGCAGCTCGTGCGCCGGGGCTCGAAGAAGCGGTCCAGGCCTGCCGCCAGGTCGGCCTGGTAGGCGGGGCGCAGGGCCGCGACCTGCTCGGCGCGGCTCGGCTGCCGCTCTTGCTTCTTCTCTTCGGCGGTGCTCATGGGGCCTCCTTGGAGGGCGCGCCGATGGCCAGTTGTTCGAGGTGGGAGGCGGCCGCAGGGGCACCTCCGGCGGCACGGAACGCCGTACGGACGCGATCGGCCGCGGCACGGTAGCCCGGTTCGTGGAGTACGGCGTCGATCGCCTCGCCCAGCTTCGCCGCGCTGACCCGGCCGAACCGCACCCGGATACCCGCGCCCGCGTCGGCCACCTGCCCGGCCACCACGGGCTGGTCGTCACGGATGGGCGCCACGACGAGGGGCACGCCATGCCAGAGCGCCTCGCACACGGTGTTGTGCCCGGCGTGGCAGACGACCGCGTCGACCCGTTCGAGGAGCGGGAGTTGGGGGACGGACGGCACGATCAGTACGTCCTTGTCCTCGGCCGGTACATCCTTGTCCTCGGCACCGGTTAGGACTCCACCCGGGTCGACGATCACTGCCTGCATACGGTCCGCGCGGGATCGTACGGCCTCATGGCAGTGACCGAGAAACCGCGCTCCCACATCGGTGTTGGCCGTGCCGAGGGTGACCAGGACCGTCGCGCGGCTCGGGTCGAGCCAGTCCCAGGGGAAGTCGGGGGCGGCGGGGCGGGCCGCGATCGACGGGCCGACGTAGCGGATCTGATCGCCCGTTCTGGCCTCAGGCCCGACCAACTCCCTTGTACTGAAGGCGAGTACGAGGTGGGGGGAGAACCGTGGGTCAGCGGTTCCGGCGGGGTCGCCGATCCGGTCCCGGAGGCCGCCCAGGACTCCGTCCAGCCACTCGGCGACCTTGGGCATGCCCGCGAGTACGTCGGTGAACTCGGCGGAGGTGGTGGCCGAGGTCGCCCACGGCAGACCGAGCCGCTCGGCCACGAGCCCGCCCGCGAGGGCCTGTTGGTCGGCGACGACCACGTCCGGCCCGAACTCCCCTACCGCCGCACGCACTCCGGGCGCCATCTCGTCGGCGAGCGGCACCAGGAAACGCTCCCACAGGAACTTCAGCGCCTCCGGCCCCCGGATCTCGGGCGGCCGCGCGCCCTCGTCCGTCCCCGGTACGGGACCGTCGCACGGGAACACCTCGGCCGACCCGCCCGCGAGCCGCCGTACGAGATCCGGAGCGGCGCACGCCCACGCCACCCGGTGTCCACGCGCGGCCAGTTCGGCGGCGACGCCGACCGCCGGGTTGATGTGGCCGACCAGCGGCGGCACGACGAACAGGAACCGGCTCACCGCACCTCCGCCAACGGTGCCTGTCGGATCAGTTCGAGAATGTGACCGCCGACCACTCCCGCCGCCTCGACCAGTACCGAGTGCTCGTGGCCCGGGACGATCACCGTCCGGCAGTCGGGGAGCAGGGTCTCCAACCACGGTGCCAGTTCGGCGAGGTCGGAGTCACCGCCGTAGAGGCCGAGTACGGGGCAGGAGACGGCCCGGATTGCGTCCTCGGTGAGCACGTGGCTGGCGGGGATGTCGTGCGGGAGGCTGGTGGTGCGGGCCAGGCGGGCCGCGCCCTTGGCGAGGCGGGCGGTGTTGTGGCTGCGGTTGGCGGTGATCCAGGCGATGGCGTCGTCCTCGTTGAGGGCGAGTTGGGTGAGGACGCGGTGCAGGATGCCGCCGAGCTTCGCCGACCAGGCCTCGGTCGCCGGTTCCGACTCGATGAGGGTGAGGCTCGCCGCACGCTCCGGGTGGCGGGCCGCGAAGCCGAACGCGACGGTGCCGCCGTAGGAGTTGCCGACGAGGTGGACCGGGCCGGTCAACTCCAGCCGGTCCAGGAGGGCTTCGAGGTCGTCGATGTTGTCGTCCAGGTGGTAGCCGGTGTCGGGTCGGGCGCTGCGGCCGTGGCCGCGCAGGTCGTACATGACGACGTCGATGCCGGCCGCCGCGAAGACGGGCGCCACGGTGAAGTAGTAGCTGGCGAGGCTGTCGGTGAGCAGTCCGTGCACCAACACGGCGGTCGCTACGGCGGGTTGGCCGTCGCGTGGGCCCATGCGCTGTACGTGCAGCCGGATGTCGCCGGTGTCGACGAACGCCATGTTCAGCCCGCCTCCGCCGCTTTGAGGCTCTGCACGACGTGCTCGACGAGGCGGCCGACGGTGAGTTCGATGATCTCGTCGAACTCCATGCCGGCCAGGAACTCGGCGAAGTTGACCCGGTTGCCGTAGCGCTCCTCCAGGAGGCCAGCGAGGGTCACCAGGTCGATGCTCTCCAGCTCCAGGTCGCGGTTGAACGTGGTCTGCATATCGATCTCGACGTCGTCGAGGCCGTACTCGTCGAGGAGTGTCGCGAGCATGCCGGTGAGGTCGGCGAGCACGGACTCCTCGTCGGCGGGCGGCGGGGTGGGGGTCATCGTTCGCTCTCCTCGTGTGATGACGGTGACGGTTGGGGGGACGTCGTCGGTCCCGTCGTCCAAGCCACTACGTACTCTCTGCTCGGCAACGCGGGCGGATTGATGGTCCGTTCGCAGCGCACGGTGTACGCGCGTTCCAACCGCCCGGAGACCAGGAGCCGTTGGGGGTCGGCCGCCTCGACGACGGCGAAGTCGCGCGGGCGTCCGCCGAATCCGGTGCCCTCCGCCTTCGCGACCGCCTCCTTGGCGGCCCAGAAGCGGGTGAACCACAGCGCCCGGGACTCCCCGGTGGCGGCGCATCGGGCGTCCAGCAGGGCAAGTTCGGCCTCGCCGAGGGCGGTGGCGAGGGTCGCCGGGTCGCGCTCGACGACCTCTTCGATGTCGATGCCGGGGCCCGGACCGGGCGTGTGCGGCCGTACGATCGCGACCCCGGCCTCCGCCCGATGGGCCAGCGAGAGGTCCAGCGGGGGGAGGTTGCGGCCGTGGAGTCCGGTGACGTACGGGCGGCCCGACTCGTCGTTCCGGACGCGGATTTCGGCCGGGTAGACGGGACCTTCCCCGTGGTCCCACAGCCACTGACGCACCGCGTCCTTGGCGGCGATCCTGCCGAGCAGCCACTGCCTGCGGCCGCGCGGCGCGTGCCGCTCGTACTCCGAACGCTCCGCGCTGCTCAGGGAGTTGCGCATGATCAGGTCCCGGGAGGCCAGGTCCGGCCAGCGCTCGTGGAGCAGCGCCCAGCCGTCCGGGCGGGCCTGCGAGAGGGTGTTGCGGTCGGGGAAGCGTTCGACGGGCCTGGTCTGCGGGTCGTTGTCGAAGCGGCGATCCTGCCAGCCGGTGAGTTCGGCCCACACCCGGCCGTCGACGGTGAGTTGTACGTCGGCTTCGAGCACGGTGTCGGTGAGGGACGTGATCCGCACCAGGCATGCGACATCCGTCCCCGGGTGCGGGTGGGGGCCGTAGAAGCGCATGTGCCGCATCTGGACGGGGAAGACGACCGTGCGTTCGGTGCGGGTGGCCATGATCCAGTAGCCGAGGATCTGGCCGACGTTGTCGAGGAGGGCGCCGGGGGCGGGCGGGGTGGTGATGACGCCGCGCAGGTGGTGCTCGCCGATCGCGGTGAGTTCGGTCACGCCCTGGAACGCCGGGCCGTGGAACATCCAGCGTTCGTTGTAGAGCTGGGCGGCGGTGTGGTCGGGGGTGCGTTCGGTGGCGGGGTCGGTGGGCCAGGGGGTGGGCGGGGATGCCGGGTAGCGGTCGGCCAGTTCGACGGTCGCGCGGGCT
Source organism: Streptomyces sp. JLBG701 (assembly GCF_058544905.1). NCBI lineage: Bacteria > Bacillati > Actinomycetota > Actinomycetes > Kitasatosporales > Streptomycetaceae > Streptomyces > Streptomyces sp. JLBG701. The sequence continues at coordinate 8,747,848 of NZ_CM178588.1, read as the reverse complement.
CGCGGGCCGAAGGAGACGGCGAGTCGGGATGGAGTGCCGGGGAGGGGGGTGACGGTGACCTCGACGTCGACGGGCGGGGTGGCGGTCAGCCACTGGTCGAAACGGGCGCCGTGCACGGCCACCGCGCGCATGCCGGGGGCGGCTTGCTGGGCCGTCTCCATGATGTGGTGGACGATCGTCGTCGCCGGGACGACCGGCCAACGGTCGGCGACATCGGGCCAGCCCTCGCGCTGCGGGAAGAAGCAGTGGTCCAGGAGGTACGGCATGGTGTCCGGGGATACGTGGACGGTGCTGCGGCGGGCCGACTGGTCACCGGAGTCCGGGTGGCCGTTTCCCCTGGGGCTGGGGGGAGTTGGGGGTGGCGGTCCGGCGGGGAGGCCGACGGTCGCCGGGGGGCGGGGCGGCAGCGGAGTCGACGGGGCCGCGAATGTTGTCGTGGCCGTGGTCGGCCGACGGTTGCCCGCGGCGATGAGTTCGGCGGCGACGTCCGCGGTGTCGCGCAGGAGCGCGCCCAGTTCGGCGGCGGTGGCGGGGAAGTGCCCGGCGAGCGCGTCGAGCGGTGACGATTCGACCGAGGCTCGGACGTGTCCGGCGAGCACGTCCGACGGCGCCGGTTCTGCTGCGGTCCGGGCGTGCCCGACGGCCGCGTTCGGCCGCACGGACGGGGCTCCCGGCGCGTGGCTCGGGACGCGGGCGGCAGCGCTTCCCGGGAACGTCACGCCTCCCGGCACCACGGCATCGCCAGGTACCCGGGCCGCGACCGGCGGCACCCCTACGCCCGCCCCACGATCCGCCCTTGACCCGAGCCGCAGCTCGGATCGCAGCTCCACCAGGGCGCCTTCGTCGAGGGAGACGAGTGCGCCTCCCAGGTTCAGTCGGACCGGTGGCCGGTCCCCCCTTGCGGGAGCCGTCGGGTCGGCGGCTCCCGCGGAGCGGGCGGGGGGACCGGCGGGGTGGGTGGACCGGGGCAGGGCCGGGGGCACGGCGGCGCCCGTCGTCCACAGGGCGGTCGCCACCCGGTGGAGCTGGGCGAGACCGGTGCGGTGGGGGGAGTTGGCGGCCACTACGAGGTGGTCGCGGCCGGAGAGGGTGTCTCCGATCAGTGAGCCGAGCTGTCCGGGGCCGACCTGGACGAAGGTGCGGTGGCCTGCCGCGTACAGGGCCTCGACGAGTTGCCGGAAGCGGACCGGCTCCAGCAGGTGCCGGACGAACAGCTCGCGCACGGCCGCCTCGCCCGTGGGGAAGGGCGACGCGGTGGTCCCGGACCACACGGGCACGGTCGGCGGGTGCAGCCGGAAGCGGCCCGCGGCCTCCTTGATGGGGCCGAGGTAGGGCTCCAACATCGGTGTGTGGAAGCCGGATTGGAACGGCAGCACCTGGCTGAGCACGCCCTGGGTGCGGAAGGCTCGCACGAACTCGTCGACGGCCGCCTCCGGGCCACACACCATGGACTGGCCGGGCGCATTGTCGTGGGACAACACGATCCCCGCGTCCGCCCAGCCGTCGGCGTCCAGCGCGGTCAGTACGCGGGCGGCGGGCGCGCCGATCGCACCGAAGGCCAGGCCGGGGACGGTCAGCGCGTCGGGGTCGAACTGCCCCATGAAGCCGTCCACTTCGTCCCCGGAGTACAGGCCGGCCGCCGCCATCGCCGTCCACTCGCCGAGGCTGTGCCCGGCGACCGCGTCCGGCACGACACCCATCCGGCGCAGCGCCCCGTCGAGGAGCCGGCCGACGGCCACGACACCGAGCCCGTGTCGGCCGATGTCCCCGACCTCGGCGGATCCGGCTCCGGGCATGGGTCCGGCGAGGCCGAAGTGGGCGGCCACATCCGCGACTTGGGGGTCGAAGTCGCCTTCGAGGCCGGGGAAGACGAAGGCCAGCCGACCGCCCAGCGGGGCGGGTGAGAACCAGACGTCGTTACGGCCGTGCCAGGCACGCCCCTTGGCGACCGCCCGGCGGGCCAGGGTGAGCCGTTTGGCGGTCGGGTCGACGATGCCGAGCCGGGTCCGGCCCGCGTCGGCGTGCGTGCGGCCGGGGGTGGGGTCCAGACCGGCGGCGAGTACGTCCGAGTCGTCGGCGTCCAGCAGCGCGGCGAGGCGCTCGGGGGTGTCGGCGGCGAGGAGGAGCACCCGCTCGGGTTCGGTGACGGAAACGGCAGAGGCAACCGCTCGTGCCTCGGAACCACTCACCGCCCCGGCCCGCGCGACCCTCACCGCGCCCGGCGCCTGCTCCAACACCACATGCGCGTTGATCCCGCCGAACCCGAACGCGTTGACGGCCGCCCGGCGCACCGGCTGCCCCTCCGTCGTCTCCCACGGCTCCGCCTTCGCCAGCGGGCGGAAACGGGTGGCGGCGAGTGCGGGGTTCGGGTCGTCGCAGTGCAGGGTCGGCAGCAGCACACCGTGGTGGACGGCGAGGGCGGCCTTGACCAGGCCGGCCACTCCGGCGGCGGGCATCGTGTGGCCGATCATCGACTTCACCGAGCCGATCACCGCACGGTCGTCGCCGCTGTCGCTTGAGGGCCCGAACACCTCGGCCAGGGTGGCGAGTTCGGCCGAGTCGCCCGCCGGGGTGGCGGTCCCGTGGGCCTCCAGGAGGCCGATTGACCCGGTGACCGTCGGATCGAGCCCCGCCGCCTGCCAGGCCTGCCGTACGGCGTGGGTCTGGCCGGCCGAGTCGGGGTTGACGAGGCTCGCGGTGCGGCCGTCGCTCGCCACGCCGGTGCCCCGGATGACGGCGTAGATCCGGTCGCCGTCACGTTCGGCGTCGGCGAGGCGCTTGAGTACGACCACACCCGTGCCCTCACCGATCAGGATGCCGTCGGCGTCCCGGTGGAAGGGGCGGATGCGCTGGCTCGGGGAGAGCGCGCGCAGCTGGGAGAAGACGCTCCACAGGGTGATGTCATGGCAGTGGTGCACTCCCCCGGCGAGCATCAAGTCGCAGCGCCCGTTGGCCAGTTCGCCCACCGCCTGGTCCACGGCGACCAGTGAGGACGCGCAGGCGGCGTCGACGGTGTAGGCGGGGCCGCGCAGGTCGAGGCGGTTGGCGACGCGGGAGGCGGCGAGGTTGGGTACGAGGCCGATGGCCGACTCGGGGCTGTCGGGGCCGAGGCGGTCGGTGAACGCGTCCTGGATCCGGTCGAGTTGGCCGGGATCGAGGTCGGGCAGCAACTCGCCGAGCGTGCGTACGAGTTGGCCCGCCGTACGGACACGCTGGTCGAGGCGGACCAGGCCGGGGGTGAGATAGCCGCCCCGGCCGAGTACGACCCCGATCCGGTGGCGGTCCGGCAGCCGGTCCGCACCGCCCGCGTCGGCGAGGGCGGCGGCGGCCACGTTCAGCGCGATGAGCTGGTCGGGTTCGGTGCCGGCCACGGAGTTCGGCATGATCCCGAACCGGGTGACCTCCACGTCCGCGAGCGAGTCCACGAACCCGCCGCGCCGGCAGTACACCTGGTCGGCGACGGCACGGCCGGTGGCGGAGCCGGGACGGTAGTAGTGGTCGGTGTCCCAGCGCCCTTCCGGTACGTCGGTGATGGCATCCGTGCCGGCCAACAGGTTGCGCCAGTAGGTGTCGAGGTCGGCGGCGCCGGGCAGCAGCACCGCCATCCCCACGATGGCGACGGGCGTGGATGGTTGACGGTCCGTCATGTCACCAGCCCGAGGAGGTGTAGACGACCGCGTCGGCCGACTCGTCGCCCCAGGCGAGTTCGCGCAGCAGTGCCGCGGTGCCCTCCTCGGGGTCGATCAGCTTGATCCCGCGCCGGGCGTACTCCCGGCCGAGTTCGGGACTGACCATGCCGGTGTGACCGCCGGTGGGCGCCCACGGCCCCCAGTGCACGGTCAGGGCCCGGCGGCCGGTGCGGGCGGCCCAGGCGGAACCGAGGCTTTCGAGGGCGTCGTTGGCGGCGGCGTAGTCCACCTGGCCGCGGTTGCCGAGAACGGCGGAGATACTGCCGAACAGCACGGCGAACGCGGGCCCGTTGGGCAGTTCCTCCAGCGCCGTCAGCAGTGTCTCGGCGCCGAGCGTCTTCGTGCCGTAGACCCGCTCGAAGGACTCGGCGGTCTTCTCGGCGATCGTCTTGTCCTCGATCACCCCGGCCGCGTAGACGACTCCGTCGAGCCGGCCGTGTTCGGCGTAGATCTCCTTCACCGCCTGGAGTGCGCCGTCCGGTTCGCGGAAGTCCACCGAGTGATAGCGGGCCTCGCTGCCGAGGGCGGCGAGTTCGTCGAGGGTGGCGGTGATCTCCCGCTGGGCCAGCAGGAGTTCGGCCTCGCGGTTCATCTCGGCGGGTGTCAGGCCGCCGCGGGCCGCGAGGGCCTTGATCAGCGCGGCCCGGTCGGGGGCGGCGGCGATCGCCGGGTCCTCGTCGGCGCCAGCCGGTGCGGGGGTCCTGCCGAGCAGTTCGATACGGCACCGGGAGGCCGAGGCGAGCGCGACGGCGAACTTCGCGGTGATGCCGCGGGCCCCGCCGACGAGCAGCACGACCGAGTCGCGGTCGATGCCGAGCGCGGCGGCCTCGGCGGCCCCGTCACCGGCCGGCCCGGCACCGGTCGTACCGAGGGCGCCCAGCGGCGTCTCGACCATCTCCAGTCCGTGCCGGCCGGCTTCCGTGCGCAGCACCACGGGGGATTCGGGTTCCGGCGCCCGCAGTTCGGCGAGCAGCGCGTCGGCGACGGCGGCGGGCGTGGTGTCGTGGACTTCGACGATCCGCGCGAGGGTCTCCGGGTACTCGCGGGCGACGGTACGGAAGAATCCGTGCAGCCCGGCCGACCGCAGGTGCCCGCCGCCGCCCGGCCGTACGGCGAGCAGTCGGCGCGGGGCCCGGCCCAGCGCGGCCTTGAGGACGGGGAACGCGTCGGGCAGGACGGGGGGTGCGGTGGACGCGAGGCCGTCGAGGTACAGCACACCGTGCACGTCCCCGTCCGCCTCGGTGAGCAGGTGCTCCCGGCCGAGGTGGACGGTCTCGGCTCCGAGGGCACTGAGCCTGGCCGCGACCTCCCGGGCCGCCGCGCCGGTGTCGTCGTCACCGAGGAGCACGAAGCGCTGTCCGGCGAGGTCGGGCGCGCTCTGTCCGTCTCCGGGTTCCAGGAGCACCGGGCGCAGTACGAACCGCTTGGGCGCCTCGCCGCCGACCTCAGGCAGGTCCTGCTCCTCGGACTGGGCCGACTGCTCAGCCGCCGGCGCCATCCGCTGAGAGAGCCACTCGGTGACCGACGCCGCTGTACGGGCTTTCGCCAGGTCCTCCAGCTCCGCGTCGTCCAGCGTCGTCACATCACCCCCGATGCCCAGCCGCTTGGCCAGCTCACCAGCGATCTCGGCCCGCTTGATCGAGTCGATACTGAGATCGGCCTCCAGATCGAGATCCGGCTCGATCATGTCGACGGGGTAGCCGGTGCGCTCACTGATGATGTCGAGCACCACCGACATGACGTCCACCTCCGTGACAGCGACGGGGACGATCGCGGCAACCGGAGCGGCCAGGCGCCCCGCCAGCCACGCGGTGACCGAGGCCGCCGTACGAGCCTTCGCCAGGTCCTCCAATTCCGCGTCGTCCAGTGCCGTCACATCACCCCCGATGCCCAGCCGCTTCGCCAACTCACCGGCAATCTCGGCCCGCTTGATGGAGTCGATGCTCAGATCGGCCTCCAGATCAAGATCCGGCTCGATCATGTCAACCGGATAACCCGTGCGCTCACTGATGATCTCCAGCACCACCGACATGACGTCCGCCTCCGTCACGGCGGCGGCAGCAGCGGCAACAGGTTCAGGGGCCGTCACCGGAACGAGCTCCAACACCGGCTGCTCCACCGCCACTTGAACCGGCTGCGCCGGTACGGCCCCGCCGAAGTAGGTGAGCAGGACGTCACGCTGGGCGGCGACCATCTCCCGGCTGGTGCGCAGGAATTCGGAGATCAGGGAGTCGCGGTCGGAGTAATGGGCCGGAGTGCTGCCGTTCGCGGGGTTCGTCGTCACAGTCGTCTCCACGACTCGTCGGGCCGGGGCGAGGGCGCCGGGGAGGAGTTCTCCGGCGGCGGTGCGGACCAGGTGGCCGTCGACCGTCCATCCGGGGCGCTTCGTCGCGGGGGTGCGGACGGCGTCGACGGCGTCGCGGCCACGGAAGAGCCAGGCGGTGCGTACCGGCAGTCCGGCGACGGCCAGTTGAGCGAGGGCGTCGAGCCAGCCGCGCAGCCCGCTGCCCGCGCGGGGCTCGCAGGCGACGGTGGTGTGCGGGCGGTCGCCGAGGATCTGGGCGACGAGCCGGGTGAGGACCGATCCCGGCCCGGCTTCGACGAAGACCCTCGCCCCCGCGTCGTACATCGACTCGATCTCGTCGACGAAGCCGACCGGTGCGCCGATCTGGGCGGCGAGTTCGGCCCGTACGGCGTCTCCGTCGTCGCCGTACGGGCCGCCGGTGCGGTTGGACCACACCGGGAACTCGGGCGAGCGGACGGTGCTGCTCGCGAGGGCCTGCGCGAACCGTTCGCCGGCGTCGGCCACCAGGGGGCTGTGGAAGGCGCAGGCCACGGGGATGCGCTTGGCGCCGAACCCGGCCGCGCGCAGCAGGCGTACCGCCTCCTCGACTCCTTCCGTCGGGCCTGAAATGACCGTCTGGCGGGGCGAGTTGTGGTTGGCGACGACGACCGAGTCGGGGGCGTGCGCCTCGCGGAGGGCGCGTTCGACGTCGTCGGGGCCGGCGGCGACGGCGGCCATCGTGCCGGGGTCCTCGCCGGTCGCGCCGAGGATCGCGGCGGCCCGTTCGGCGCTGAGGGTCAGCAGGGTCTCGGGGTCGAGTGCTCCGGCGGCGCTGAGGGCGACCAGTTCGCCGTAGCTGTGTCCGGCGGCCATGTCCGGGTGTATCCCGGCCCTGGTGAGGAGTTCGTGCGCGGCGAGTCCGGCGATGCCGAGCGCGGGCTGGGCGACGCGGGTGTCGGTGATCGCGGCCTGGTGGCGGTCGCGCGCGGCCTCGTCGAAGCCGGCGGCCGGGTAGAGGGCGTCGGCGTAGTCGCGGCCCAGTTCCAGGTAGTGCTGGAGCTCGGGGAACGCGATGAAGACGTCGCCGAGCATGCCGGGCCGCTGGCTGCCCTGGCCGGGGAAGAGGAAGGCGACCTTGCCGTCGGAGCTCTGGCTCTCGGGACCGTGTCCCGCGAGATGCACCCCGGCGGCCGGGTCGTGCTCCCCGGCCAGCGCGCGGCGCAACTGCCCGTCCAGCTCGTCCACATCCGTCGCCACGACCGCGACCTGCACCGGATCGTGCCCGGCGTCCGACCGCCGCGACGCGCTCAGCGCGAGGTCGCGCAGTCGCCAGGGGCGCCCGTCGGTCTCGGCGGCCTTCAGTACGTCCTCGATGGCGCGCCGCGCCCCCGCCAGGTCCTTGCCCCGGAACGTGAACAGTTCGGCGGGCCAGGCGTCCAGCCCTTGCGCGGGCGGTTCGGCGTCGTCGTAAGCGCCCAGCACCACATGGAAGTTGGTGCCGCCGAAGCCGAAGGCGCTGAGTCCGGCGACGCGTTCGTCGGCCGGGGCGGCCCAGGGGCGGGCCTGGTCGTGGAAGACGAACGGGCTGCTGTCCTCCTGCCAGCCGGAGTTGGGCCGCTCGACGTGGAGGGTCGGCGGCTTGACCCCGTGATGCAGTGCGAGGGTCGTCTTGATCAGGCCGGCGAGTCCGGCGGCGCACTTGGTGTGCCCGATCTGCGACTTGACCGAGCCGAGCACGCAACTGCCCGGATCGGCACCGGCCTCGGTGAACACCTCGCTGAGGATGGTGAGTTCGGTGCGGTCGCCGACCACGGTCCCGGTGCCGTGGGCCTCGACGAGGCCGACGTCGGCCGGTGAGATCCCGGCATTGCGGTAGGCCCGCTGGAGTGCGGCGCGCTGGCCCTCCGGCCGGGGTGCGGTGAGGCCCAGCGAGCGACCGTCACTCGAACTCCCGACTCCCTTGATGACGCCGTAGATCCGGTCGCCGTCGCGCTCGGCGTCCGCGAGCCGCTTGAGGACGACGCAGGCGACGCCCTCGCCCAGGGCGATGCCGTCGGCGGAGCTGTCGAAGGCGCGGGAGCGGCCGGTCGGGGAGAGCGCGTGGACGGAGGAGAAGAGGACGTAGTCGTTGATGCCGTTGTGCAGGTCGGCGCCGCCGCACAGGACGATGTCGCTGGTGCCTCCGACGAGTTCCTTGCAGGCGACGTCGACGGCGGCCAGCGAGGACGCGCAGGCCGCGTCGACGGTGTAGTTGGCGCCGCCGAGGTCGAGCCGGTTGGCGATGCGGCCGGAGATGACGTTGGCGAGCATCCCGGGGAAGGAGTCCTCGGTGAGCGTGGGCAGTTGCTGCTCGACGCCGTCCGGGATCTTCCCGTAGTAGGAGGGCAGTACGGCCCTCAGCGTGGTGGCGTTGGAGAGGTCGCTGCCCGCCTCCGCGCCGAAGACGACGGAGGTGCGCGAGCGGTCGAACGTCCGTCCCCGCTCGCCGAGTCCGGCGTCCGCCAGGGCGCGCCGGGCGGCTTCGAGTGCCAGCAGCTGGACGGGCTCGATGCTGCCGAGGGAGGTCGGCGGGATGCCGTAGCTCAGCGGGTCGAAGGGGATGCGGGGCAGGAAGCCGCCCCACTTGGACGGGGTGGCGCCGTCGCCCTCCGCGTCGTAGTGGACGGCGGGGTCCCAGCGGTCGGGCGGGACCTCGGTGACGGCGTCGTGGCCGGCGAGGATGTTCGCCCAGAAGGAGGCGACGTCCGGGGCGTCGGGGAACATGCAGGCCATGCCGACGACGGCGATGTCGAGGGGCGCGGGCGCCGGGGGTTCCTCGGCCGTCGTCACGCCCAGGTGGGCGCGGAGTGCTGCCGCGCGTTCGTCGAGGAATTCCGCCGCGCCGTCGGCGACCGAGTGGTGGAGTGCGCCGATCGTGGTGGTGGCGGAGCGCAGGACGGCCACTTCGCCGGCCATGAACATGCCTTCGGTGAGCTGGCGTTGCTCGTCCACAGCCGTCAACTCGCCGTCGGAGCCCCGGTCTCGGCCCTTGCTGGCGATCCGCAGCCGGCCGACGTTGAGCCGCTCCAGCTCCTCCCAGATCCGCCGGTCGGGCACGCCCTCGGCGCGCAACTCGGCTTCGCGTTCACGGTAGTTGTCGCTGAAGGGGCTCGGCACACAGCGGGTGGCGTGGCCGGGGGCGGTCTCAAGGAGCGCGGTGCGGGTCGCGGCGACGACCTGCTGCTGGAAGAGCGGCTGGATCGCCCCGCGGGTCACCGCTTCCTCGGTGAACAGATAGGCGGTTCCCATGAGGACGCCGACGGCGGCGCCGCGCGCGGTCAGCGGGGCGGCGAGAGCGGCGACCATCGCCGCCGAGCGTTCGTCGTGGACGCCGCCCGCGAAGAACACCTCGACGCGCTCGGCGGTGCCGTCCGCAGCACCGGCCAAGTAGTCCTCGATGACTGCGAGTTGGGCCTCCCAGAGCGGGAAGCTGGCGCGCGGTCCGACATGGCCGCCGCACTCGGAGCCCTCGAATATGAACCGGCGTGCCCCCGCCTCCAGGAACTGCCGCAGCAGTCCCGGTGAGGGCACGTGCAGGAAGGTGGCGATGCCGGCCCGCTCCAGCGCCTCGGCCTGGGAGGGGCGTCCGCCCGCGATGATCGCGTGCGTCGGCCGCAACTCCCGCACGACCTCCAGCTGGGCGTTCCTGGTCTCCTCGGGGGCGAAGCCGAGCACCCCGACGCCCCAGGGCCGGCCGGCCACGGCGTCCCGGGTCTCCTCCAGCATCGTCCGCGTCTGCGCGCCGTTCGCGAGGGCCAGCGCGATGAACGGCAGGGCACCGTCCCCGGCCACGGCCGCCGCGAACCCCGCCTGATCGCTGACCCGGGTCATCGGCCCCTGGGCGAGGGGCAGCCGGGTGCCGAGGGCACGGCTCATCGGGGAGTCGGTGCGCAGCGCCCGGACGGCCACGTCATCGCGTACGACATCCAGTACGGCGGTGGTGAGGGCCCGTACGACCTGTCCCACATCCCCCCACCGCTCGGCGAACCGGGCGGCGAGGAAACCGTCCTGGCCGACCGGCAGCAGCTGGGTCCGCGGATCCTGCGCGCCGAGCAACTCCGCCACGGACGCGGGGTCTTCAGGCAGGGTCAGGGCATCCGGGCCACGGCGGTGCAGCACCCGATGACCGGCCACGACGACGGTCTCGGAACCGTCCATGGACCGCAGTGCCGCTGCTGCCGCCTCCGGCAGTTCAGACTCGGCCAGCAGGGCCAGTTGACTGTCGAGTACGACCCCTGCGGCGCCGCCCGCCAGCGCGGCGGACGCGGTGTGGGGACCGATCCCTCCGCAGGCCCAGACGGGCAGGTCGAGGGCGGGTGCGGCGAGCAGTTGCTGGAGCAGCACGAAGGTGCTCAACTCCCCGGTCCGGCCGCCGCTCTCACTGCCCCGGGCGATCAGCCCGTGCGCGCCGGCCCGGACGGCGTCCACCGCCTGCTCCAGGCCGGTGACCTCGGCCAACACCCGGAATCCCGAGGGGACTTCACTGGCCCGCCAGACGGAGTCGACACCGAGGATCACGGTGTCCGGGCCGCCGTCGCTCGCGGCCGGAAGCTCCCGGGGGGTGATCCGGCAGCGTGCTCCGGCCCGCACCCCGTAGGGGCCGGGTCGTCGGCGCCTCATCCGTGACAGCGCTTCTCTTGCTCTTCTGTCGCCGACTCCCAGGTCGAGAACCCCGAGCCCGCCGGCTCGGCTCACGGCCGCGGCCAGGGCGGCGTCGGGTTCGCCGAACGGAGTGACTCCGATGATCATGTCTTCGGCGCGCACAGCAGACGTCATGATGCTCCGAAATAATCGGTGAGACAGCACGGTGGGGGGTGTGGGCAGTTTTTGCCCGGAATGCCGCTGGAAAGTCTCGCGCAAAACCAAGCGGAAACTAACGCCGCTATTACCCGCCAGTCAACGTGCCCTCGGCATGGCCGACATCACTCGTCGTCACATTCGGCCAGTAGAGCCCAGCCACCGCAAGAGCCGAAAATCCGGCCAATTCCTTCAGCAACCTGTCAGAATGCTGACGCAATTCACCACTACCTCACGCCTTCGAAACACGTTCACCGACGTGAGGGTGCTGTGTAAACATTGCATGTCTCCACCAAACCGACCCAATCCGGCCCGCGAGACCGAGAATTCACCTCACGGTAACCGCAAACTCGAATTCGCACCATGGGCTGGAATTGCCCTCTACAGAACTCACTTGGCACGCACACCGGATGAACGCGGGCATCCGCGACGCTCGCGATCTGGGAGCTCGCGGCGGAACGGGACCGGGCCCTCGACGCCACCCGCGCCGAGCGTGACCGCTTCCGCCGGGACCTCCACGACGGACTCGGCCCCGCCCTCACCGGCATCGCCCTGGCCCTTCAGGTCGCCGGCGACTCCCTCGACACCGGGGGCGGCGGCGCCTACGGAGGGGCCGTGGCGCGGCGGATCGCCGAGTTCTTCACCTCGCGCGGCGCGACCGACCGCACGGCACAGGCGTTCCCCCTGCTCACCGACCGCGAACGCGAAGTCCTCGACCTGCTGGCGGCGGGCTGCGGCAACCGTGAGATCGCCCGCCGCCTCGGCCTCTCGGAGAAGACCATCCGCGAGGCCGGACTGGGCCGCGACCAGTAGTGGCCGCGGCCCTGAACCTCCGGGATCAGCCTGCCGAAGCTGCGGCCGGCGCCGGTTCGGTGGCCGGCGGGTGGGCGAGGTCGTAGGCGCTCTCGGCGTGCAAGTGGACGTCGACGCCCTCCTGTTCGACCTCGGGGCGGACCCGCAGGCCCATCGTCTTGTCCAGCGCCTTGGCGATGAGCCAGGTGACGGCGAAGGAGTACGCGAGGACGGCGAAGGCGCCGACGGCCTGCTTGCCGAGGAGCCCGAGACCGCCGCCGTAGAGGAGACCGTCGACGCCGTTGGGGGCGTCGGCCGTGGCGAGGATGCCGACCAGGAGCGTGCCGGTGAGGCCGCCGACGAGGTGGATGCCGACGACGTCCAGGGAGTCGTCGTAGCCGAACTTGTACTTCAGGCCGACGGCGAGTGCGCAGACCGCGCCGCCGATCGCGCCGAGCAGGAGCGCGCCGACCGGCGAGACCGCGCCGCAGGACGGGGTGATCGCCACCAGGCCCGCGATGGCGCCGGAGGCGGCGCCCAGGGTCGTGGGGTGGCCGTCGCGGACCTTCTCGACGAGGAGCCAGCCGAGCATGGCGGAGCAGGTCGCGGTGAAGGTGTTGAGTACGACCACGGAGGCGGCGTTGCTCGACGTCAGCGCGGAGCCGCCGTTGAAGCCGAACCAGCCGAACCACAGCAGGCCCGCGCCGAGCATCACCAGGGGCAGGTTGTGGGGCTTTTCGGCGCCCTTGGTCTCCTTCTGCCAGCCGATGCGCTTGCCGAGGACCAGGATCATCGCGAGGGCCGCCGCACCGGAGTTGATGTGGACGGCCGTACCGCCGGCGAAGTCGATGGCGCCGAGCTTGTTGACGATCCAGCCGCCGACCACGTCGTCGCCGTCGAAGGCGAACACCCAGTGGGCGACCGGGAGATAGACCAGCGTGACCCAGATGCCGGTGAAGACCATCCAGGCGCCGAACTTGATGCGGTCCGAGATGGCGCCGCAGATCAGGGCGGCGGTGAGGGCCGCGAACAGCGCCTGGAAGGCGGCGAAGACCGAGAGCGGGATGACCGCCTTCGGGTCGTCCGCGATGACCCCCTTCATGCCGAAGTACTCGGTGACGTCACCGAGGATTCCGGCGCCGCCGATCGAGTCGCCGAAGGAGGCCGAGTAGCCGTAGACGACCCATATGCAGCCGACCAGGGCGACAGCCCCGAACGTCATCATGATCATGTTCAGGACGCTCTTGGCGGCGACCATGCCGCCGTAAAAAAGCGCGAGACCCGGCACCATCAGACAGACGAGTGCCGTGCTCGCGAGCATCCAGGCGGTACTTCCGGTGTCCATACGCACGCTCCGCGGAATCGACCGAGTGGTCCAGTGGAAGGAAACGAAGTTTCCCCGCAGTAGACCGGTGGTGCGTTACGGGACAGCTCCACGGCGAATTAAAGCCAAGTTTCAGTGTTGCGGGCTGTCGCCGAACGCCGTCACCGTCAGGAATCGGATCGGCAACTCGACGAGTGTCTCGGGGCCGTGCGGGGCCTCGCCGTCGAACTGGAGGGCATCGCCGGGGTGCAGGGTGTAGCTGGACTTGCCGTGGCCGTAGACCATCACGCCCTCCAGCATGTACAGGAGTTCGGTGCCGCCGTGCTGGAAGAGCGGGAAGACCTCGCTGGACTCGGTGAGGGTGACCAGCAGGGCGTCCATCCGCTTGTGGCTGCCGCGCAGGGAACCGAGCTGGGCGTACTCGTGACCGACGCGCGTGCCGCGCCGCACGATCCGGGCGCCGTGTCCGGCCGGCACGAAGACCGCCTCGCGTTCGTCGTCCATGCCCCGGAACAGGGCGGTGACGGGCACGTCGAGGCCGCGTGCGAGGCGCGAGAGGGTGGTGAGGCTGCACGCGGTCTGCGCGTTCTCGATCTTCGACAGCATGGCCTTGGAGATACCGACCCGCTGCGCCATCTCGCCGACCGAGAGCCCGGCCGCCTGCCGGTACTCACGGGCTCGGACCGCGATGACGCGCTCCAGCGCCTTGTCGTCGGCATCCTCGTCATAGTCGTCGTGCTCGCTCACCGGCGCATCCTAGCTGGCACGATCCAGCCGGAACCGGGGCTGGGGCTCGGCCCGCCCGGTCGCCAGATCCGCCGCCATCGCACCGATCAGCGGGGCGAACTTGGCGCCGTGCCCCGAGCACGGGGACGCGATGACAAGGGGCCCACGGCGGTCCAGGACGAAGTCGTCGTCATCGGTGGTCGTGTACAGACAGGTGGTCTCCACGGCGGGCTCGGGTTCGAGCCCGGGGAGCCACTCCCGCACGAACTCGCTCACCCTCGCACGCGACGACGCGTCGACGACCCCGCTGCGGGCCCGGGCGGTGGTGACGGTCCCCCGGTCGTGCTCGGCGACCTTGACGGCGGGCACCGGCCCGCCGTCACCACCGGACGGCAGCCCGTAGACCTGCATCGCCGCGTCCTTGGACACCAGGATCGGCCACCGCACGCTCGGGTCACGCTGCCGGAAGTGGAAGACCTGCTGCTGGGTGACGCGCAACGGCGGTAGTTCAAAAGGCAGTTGGAGCTCGGGAAGCCAGGCACCGGCGGCGATCACCACCCGCTCGGCGGCGAGCTCATGCCGGTGGTCCGTGTGCACCACCGCCTTCCCCTCCCCACGAACCTCGACACCCGTCACCCGCACGCCCACCATTACCTCGGCGCCGTGCTCGATCGCCCTGCGCACACACGCCGCGACCGTCTCGTCGGCGTCGACGACACCCGCGCCGGGGTGGAACAGCACCGGCCCGCCGAACCGGATGTGCGGCCAGCGCTCGGCTGCGGCGTCCGCGCCGAGGAGTTCGTACGACACCCCCGCCGACGCCAGCACACCGGCGAGCCCCTCCGGATCCCGCCCCTCACCCAGGTCGAGGCCACCCGTGATCCGCAGCAAGGGAGTCGAGGAGTCGTCCTCCAGCTCCCGCCACTCCTGGTAGGCCCGCCCGGTCAGCCGCACGTAGAAGGGGTCGGCGTAGGCCCGCCGGAAGATGCGTGAACTGCCGTGCGAGCTACCGCGCTTGTGCCCGATGTCGTACGCCTCGATGAGCGTGACCTCGTGCCCCCTGCGGGCGAGCTGCCAGGCGGTGGCCGCGCCCATGAGTCCGGCACCGACGACGACGATCACAGGCCCGCCCCCGGAATCCAGTCGGTACCCGCGAGCGGGACCCGGGCCATCGCGGCGGACTCGATGGTGAGGGCGACCAGGTCCTCCGGCTCCAGATGGAGCAGATGGGCCTTGCCGCAGGCGCGGGCGAGGGTCTGGGCCTCCATGGTCATCACGCGGAGGAAGTTGGCGAGTCGGCGTCCGCCTTCCACCGGGTCGAGACGGGCGGCCAGTTCCTCGTCCTGGGTGGAGATGCCGGCCGGGTCACGACCGTCCTGGTAGTCGTCGAAGTACCCGGCGGCCGACCCGAGTTCGCGGTACTCGGCGTCGTACTTCGGATGGTTGTCGCCCAGCGCGATGAGCGCGGCGGTACCGATGGCGACCGCGTCCGCGCCCAGGGCGAGCGCCTTGGCCATGTCGGCACCGTTGCGAATCCCGCCGGAGACGACGAGCTGCACCTCCCGGTGAACCCCCAACTCCTGGAGTGCCCGCACCGCTTGGGGCAGCGCGGCCAGCGTGGGGATACCGACATGCTCGATGAACACGTCCTGCGTGGCCGCCGTACCGCCCTGCATACCGTCGACGACCACGACATCGGCGCCCGCGTGGACGGCGAGCTTCACGTCGTAGTACGTCCGGGTCGCACCGACCTTCACATAGACCGGCTTCTCCCAGTCGGTGATCTCGCGCAGCTCCAGGATCTTGATGGCGAGGTCGTCGGGCCCGGTCCAGTCGGGATGCCGGCAGGCACTGCGCTGGTCGATGCCTACGGGCAACGTCCGCATGCCGGCGACGCGTTCAGTGATCTTCTGCCCGAGCAGCATGCCTCCGCCGCCGGGCTTGGCGCCCTGCCCGAGGACGACCTCGATGGCATCGGCGGCCCGCAGGTCGTCGGGGTTCATGCCGTAGCGGGAAGGGAGGTACTGGTAGACGAGGTGCTTGGAGTGCCCGCGTTCCTCGGGGGTCATGCCGCCATCGCCGGTGGTGGTGGACGTACCGGCTTCACTGGCGCCACGACCGAGGGCCTCCTTGGCCTGCGCGGAGAGGGCCCCGAAGCTCATACCGGCGATGGTGACGGGGGTGGCGAGCCGCAGGGGTCGCTTCGCGTGCCGGGTCCCGAGGACGACGTCGGTGTCACACCGCTCGCGGTAACCCTCCAACGGATAACGGGACATGGAGGCGCCGAGCAGCAGCAGGTCATCGAAGTGCGGGAGCCGACGCTTGGCACCCCAGCCACGAATGTCGTAGATACCGGTGTCGGCGGCACGCTGGATGGCGTGAATGGTGGCGCGATCGAAGGTGGCGGACTCACGCAGGCCGAGGGATGCGGGTTCCAAGGTTCACTCCTCATTCGGGTCAGGGGCGACGCCCTCAGGGGCGCGGGGCTGTATCGAATTTGCGGCTCCGCCGCGTGGGCGCGACCAGCCACAACGGACCCACAGCCAAAAACGGTCCTCCTGCCGGCGCTAATACACCGCCGAGTTGTCAACCCGGAAGTGATAAAGCGCCCTAGCAGACCCATACCGCCGGAATTCCGCAGGATCCTCGTCCCGCTCAGCGGCCTTGAGCAACTCGGCAAGCTCAGCGAGGTGTTCGGCCCGCATCTCCTTCTCGACACAGTCCGCACCGAGCGACTTGACCGTGCCCCGGACGTAGATGCGAGCTTCGTAGAGGGAGTCCCCCAGGGCATCGCCCGCGTCGCCGCACACGACCAACCGCCCGGCCTGCCCCATGAACGCACTCATGTGGCCGACGCTGCCGCCCACGACAATGTCCACACCCTTCATGGAGATCCCGCAGCGGGCGGACGCATCCCCATCGATCACGAGCAGTCCACCGTGGGCGGTGGCCCCGGCCGACTGCGACGCACTGCCGCGCACGCGCACCGTGCCGGACATCATGTTCTCGGCAACCCCGGTACCCGCGTTGCCATGCACGGTGACCGTGGCGTGCTGGTTCATCCCGGCGCAGTAGTAACCGACATGCCCCTCGACATCGACGGTCAGGTTCTCCCGGATCCCGCAGGCGACGGCATGCGCACCCCGCGGGTTGAGAACCCTCCACGCATCGACGTCCGGAAAGTGGAGCACCTCGTTGAGCTCACGCACCGACGTCTCGGCGAGGTCGACTTCCTGAACGGTCAGCGCCGCCATACGTACACCTCTTCCGGCTCGGGTTCGAAGATGCGGGCGTTCTCGATGCCCGGCAGGACGTCCAGGGCCCGGTACTCGGAGGCCATGGCGACCCAGTCGTCGGTCTCCGCCACGAGCGCGGGTTTGCAGGCGATGGCGTCACGGACGACGGCGAAGGAGTCACCGGTGGACACCAGCAACGTGTAGAAGCCGTCGAACCGCTCGCACAGCAGCCGCAGCGCCTTCTCCAGGTTGGCACCCTGTTCCAGCTGGTGCGCGATGAAGCGGGCCCCGACCTCGGAGTCGTTCTCGCTGTCGAACTCCACGCCCTTGGCCCGCAGTTCACGGCGGATGGTGGCGTGGTTGGCGAAGGAGCCGTTGTGGACGAGGCATTGGCCGGGGCCGACGGAGAAGGGATGGGCCCCCTCGGGCGTGACGGCCGACTCGGTGGCCATACGGGTATGCCCGATCCCCTGCCAGCCGGTCACTTCGGCGAGCCCGAAGGACTTGGCCAACTCCACCGGATTTCCCGTGCCTTTGAGTACGGCGAATCCCTCACCGGATCCGATGACGGTGGCGCCGGGCAGCGCGGCCGCCACCGCGGCGAGCAACTCCGCGACCGGCACCGGCGCGTGGACCACTGTGGTCGCGTCGGCGGCGATGGCCACGGCATCCGGCAGCCGCAGCGCGGCCTCGGCCTCCGCTTTCGACACCCCGAGCAGCGATACGACGGCCCGGCCCGCCGGCGACAGCAGCGGATCGCCATAGACAGCGACACCCGCCGAGTCCGGCCCGCGTTCGACGACCTGCCCCAGCATCGCGGCGAGCAGCTCACCGAGCCGCGGTTCGAGTGCGGGCGCACGCAGATGCAGCCCGACGATTCCGCACATCCCAACTCCCTTCAGAACGCGGTCAGATAGCGGTCCAGCTCCCACGCCCCGACCGTGCCGTGCCAGTCGAAGAACTCCTCGCGCTTGAGGTCGCCGAAGTACCGGCTCACGCCGGCCCCGGCCGCGTCGAGCGCGCCGCTGATCACCTCGTCGGCCTGGAGCGCCTCGACGGCGTGCAGCAGGGTGGGCGGCAGCTCGGGCCCCTTCCCGGCGGCGCCGGGCTCCCCCGGGTCGAGGCCGCGCTCGATGCCGTCGAGCCCGGCGGCGAGGGCGGCGGCGGCTGCCAAGTACGGGTTCGCGGCCCCGTCGGCGCCCCGCAGCTCGATCCGGTTCCCGTCGGGCACGCGGACGAAGTGCGTGCGGTCGTTGCCGCCGTAACTCGCCACGCGCGGCGACCAGGTGGCCCCCGACCGGGTGGAGACGGCCCCGGTCCGCTTGTAGGAGTTCACCGTCGGCGCGATGACCGCCTGGAGCGCTCGCGCGTGCTCGACGATCCCGGCGACGAAGGAGTACGCGAGCGGCGACAGCCCGAGCCCGCGCGCGTCGGACGCGTCCGGGAACGCGGGTTCGCTGCCCCGCCACAGCGACATGTGCAGATGCATGCCGGTGCCGGTGCGGTCGGTGAACGGCTTCGGCATGAACGTGGCCGTCATGCCCCGCTGTTCGGCCAGTACGGAGATGAGGTACCGCAGGGTGATGACCCGGTCGGCGGTGGTGAGGGCGTCGGCGTGCTTGAAGTTCTGCTCGAACTGGCCGTTGCCGTCCTCGTGGTCGTTGGCGTAGTTGCCCCAGCCGAGGCTGTTCATGGCCCCGGAGACCGCCGTGAGGTGGTCGTACATCCGGGTCAACCCCCGGGCGTCGTAACAGGGTTGGGCGGCGGTGTCCTTGGTGTCGGCGACGGAGAGCATGCCGTGCTCGTCACGGTTGACGAGGAAGTACTCGACCTCGGCGCCGACGACGAGGGAGAGTCCCTGTGCCGCGGCCCGCTCCACCAGTCCCCGCAGGATGACCCGTGGGGCGTAGGGCCAGGGCTTGCCCTCGACATACGGGTCGCAGTGCACGAGGGCGAGCCCCGGCTTCACGAAGGGGATCGGTGTGTACGAGGAGGCGTCGGGGCGGGCGATGACATCGGGGTCGCTCGGCTGCTGTCCCAGGGCGCCGACCGCGTAACCGGCGAACCCGACGCCCTCGTCACGGAGTTCCTCGACGGCCTGTGCGGGGACGAGCTTCGCACAGGGCTTGCCGGCCAGGTCGACGAAGACCGCGAGGACGAAGTCGATGCCGTCCCTCCGGACCAGTTCGGCCAGATCAGGACCGGGACCGGGATCGGGATTGGCCGCCGTCTCCGCCGTTTCCGCCGTTTCCGCGTTGATCGTCATGACGCTCTCCACGTGTCTACTGACATGAATCAGTGTTGCCTGTCAGTAGACTCCAGCCGTGTTGCGCGGGGATTTCCGACGGGAAAGGTCGCGGTAAGACCGGTGGCCGTCGACCGTCGTGGTCCTGGTGTCGCCGGTCTCGGCCAGGTGGGACCACTCTGCCAGGCGACCGAGGGCGCCGGGGGCTGAAGCCCCAGTAGTGGGCGTCGTCACCGGCGCTGTGTTCACAAGGCCGAGGGCGTCGGCCGGCAGGCCCATGGTGTAGCGGGCTACACCACGGTTTGGGGACGCCGGTCCCTCGTGGCGGCGAGCGGGCGACGGGATCGTGGTCGTAGGGAGAACGCCACCGATCCCCGGCCCCCTCCCACTCCCCCGGCCCCTCTCCCGAAGGAAGATCCCGTGAAGTCTCTGCTCGCCGCTGTGAGGGCCTTCGTCGCCAACCTGCTGCTCTGGTCGTTCTTCGTGGGCGGCCTCGCCGCGGGCTCCGCGTCCGGCGCGGTCCTCGACGGCACGGCGAAGGACGTGGCCACCTACTCGGGCATCGCCGTGTCCCTCGTGGCGGGCTCGCGGATCGCCAAGAAGCCGAGGATCAAGGCGTTCCTGTCGAAGTCGTCCACGCTCTGGTTCCTGTTCCTGTTCAACGGGGGCGTGGCGGCGTTCTGCTACCTGTCCATGGACGGCGTGAAGGGGATCGCGACCGCCGCCGGCATGGGGCTGGTCTCGCTGGGTGCGGCGGGCGGCCTGGTCGCGAACCTCCGCAAGCGGACCGAGACCGTGGGCCGGCCCGCCCACGCCCAGGCCATGGACCACCGTGCCCATGCCCAGGCCGTGGACCAGCCCTGGGCCTGACCGAATCCCCCCTCCCCCACCAGCCCACGCACGACACCCACCCCAGGAAGGGACCTCTCCCATGGCCGCGAACCGCCGACGTGGTGGACGCCGTACTGCCGCCATAGCCACCGCCGTGGCAGCCGTCGTACTGACCGCCGGACTCGCCACCGGCTGCGAAGGCGTCGACGACTCACTGGACTGCCTGCAGAACTACGACACGATCGCCGACAGCCTCAAGGCGATCCACGAGGCCGGCCTGGACGCCGTGCAGGACCCGACACGGACCGACGAATCAATCGACACGATCGACAAGAACCTGGACAAGATCGATGACAACTCCGACAACGACGAGGTCAACAAGGCTGTCGACGACCTCGACAAGGCGATCTCGGACTACAACAAGGCAATCCTCAACGGCGACACGAACCCGGACTCCAGCAAGATCGACGCCGCGGCCGACGAACTGAAGAACGTCTGCACGTCCTGACGGGCCGAGGCGCGAACGAGGCGCGAGCGAATCGGCACCCGGCGAGCGGGTGATCTTATGTGCCTATATGGTGCAAATGGCGCGTCCTGGACAGGGCGCGCCATGGTCCCGTTACGGAGCAGGGAGTTCACTCGTGGCAAAGGCGTACCTGGTGGGAAGCGGTATCGCGGCACTGTCGGCGGCGGCGTTCCTGATCCGTGACGGCGGGTTCGCGGGGTCCGACATCGTGCTGCTGGAGGAGCAGGAGCGTAAGGGCGGCAGTCTGGACGCGGCGGGGTCGCCGGAGTCCGGCTACACCATGCGGGGCGGGCGCATGTTCGAGGTGCGCTTCGACTGCACCTACGACCTGCTGGGCTCGATCCCGTCCCTGGACGATCCGTCGAAGTCGGTCACCGAGGACACCGTCGCCTTCCACGAGGACTTCGCCTGGGACGACCACGCCCGCCTCGTCGACGCCACGGGCAAGGTCCTCGACGCGCACTCGATGGGTTTCGCCGAGCGCGACCGGCTTGAGCTGATCAAGTGCGTGGCGACCCCGGAGCGGCAGTTGGACGGCAAGCGGATCACCGACTGCTTCAGCGAGGGCTTCTTCCACACCAACTTCTGGTGGATGTGGTGCACGACCTTCGCCTTCGAGCCCTGGCACAGCGCGATCGAGTTCCGCCGCTATCTGAACCGGTTCGTGCACCTCTTCAAGACCTTCGACACCATGTCGGGGATCTACCGGACCCGCTTCAACCAGTACGACTCCATCGTGCGCCCGCTGCTGAAGTGGCTCACCGACCAGGGCGTGACCATCGAACTCGGCACCCGGGTAACGGACTTGACGTTCACCGAAGGCGGGGACGCACTCACCGTCACGGGCGTCTCCGTGAGCCGGGCGGACCGCGGCGAGGAGATCGCCGTAGGCCCCGACGACCTGGTCATGGTGACCAACGGGTCGATGACCGCCGACTCCACCCTGGGCTCGACCGACACCGCCCCCGTCCTCGACACGACCGCCTCCAGCGGCTCCTGGCGGCTGTGGGAGACCCTCGCGGCCAAGCGGCCCGGCCTCCTGGGCGACCCCAAGGTGTTCGACTCCTCCGTCGCGGACTCCTGCTGGGGCTCCTTCACGGTCACCACCAAGGACCCTGCCTTCTTCAAGCTGATGGAGGAGTTCAGCGGCAGCGAGGCCGGCAAGGGCGGACTGATCACCTTCAAGGACTCCAGCTGGCTGCTGACCATCGTCCTCAACCACCAGCCGCACTTCCGCGGGCAGCCCGACGACACCTTCGTCTGGTGGGGCTACGGCCTCTTCCCGGACAAGGAGGGCGACTTCGTCAAGAAGCCGATGCGGGAGTGCTCCGGCCGGGAGATCCTCGACGAGGTGCTCCAGCACCTGCGCTTCGAGCAGGGCCCGCAGATCCTCGACACCTCGATCGTCATCCCTGCTCTGATGCCCTACATCACCAGCCAGTTCCTGGTCCGCGCCCACGGCGACCGGCCGCAGGTCATCCCCAAGGGCTCCACCAACCTCGCCTTCATCGGCCAGTACGCCGAAGTCCCCGACGATGTCGTCTTCACCGTCGAGTACTCCGTGCGTACCGCGTGGACCGCGGTGGCCGGCCTGCTCCACCTCGACAAGCAGCCACCGCCCATCTACAAGGGCCAGCACAGTCCCAGGGTCCTCGTCGAGGCACTGGAGACACTCCACCGGCGCTGACCTGGCCGACTCGTTCAGGCGTTCCAGGTCCAGTCGGCGACCTCGGGCAGGTCGGTGCCGTGCTCGCGGATCCAGGCGCGGTGGCGGGTACGGGCGTCGGCCATCCGCTGACGTACGGCAGCGGCGCGCACGGCGAGTCCGGGGACGCGGTCGATGACGTCCATGACCAGGCGGAAGCGGTCGAGGTCGTTGCGGGCGACCATGTCGAAGGGCGTGGTCGTGGTGCCGGACTCCTTGTAGCCGCGTACGTGCAGGTTGGCGTGTCCGGTGCGGCGGTGGGCGAGCCGGTGGATCAGCCACGGGTAGCCGTGGTAGGCGAAGATGACCGGCTTGTCCCGTGTGAACAGGCCGTCGTACTCGAAGTCGCCCATCCCGTGCGGGTGTTCGTCGCGCGGCAGCAGCCGGGTCATGTCCACGACGTTGACGACGCGGACGGCGAGCTGTGGCAGGTGCCGGCGCAACAACTGTGCGGCGAGGACTTCTCCGGCCGCAGGGGCTCGGTCAGCAGCGGGTTGGCCAGCAGGTAGATCTGGCCCGCGGCCAGATAGTTGGCGGCCCGCCAGTGGGCGTCCAGAGTGCGCAGTTCGTCGTCGGAAAGTACGGTGGCGTCCAGGTGTTCGACCTTGGGCATCAATTACTCCGGAAGTCATCGACGTGGGTCAACGGGCGGTGGAGGCGGCATGGCCGGCAAGGATGCGGCGAGGCTGCCGCGCAACACGTACGAGAAGGAACTGCTGCGCCTGCAGACGGAGTTGGTGAAGCTGCAGGAGTGGGTGCGCACGGAGGGCATCCGGCTGGTCGTGGTGTTCGAGGGGCGGGACGCGGCGGGCAAGGGCGGCACCATCAAGCGGGTCTCCGAGCACC
This sequence comes from Streptomyces sp. JLBG701, assembly GCF_058544905.1. NCBI lineage: Bacteria > Bacillati > Actinomycetota > Actinomycetes > Kitasatosporales > Streptomycetaceae > Streptomyces > Streptomyces sp. JLBG701. The sequence goes on along the minus strand of NZ_CM178588.1, from coordinate 8,724,808 downwards.
TCAATCCCCGCGTCGCCCGCATCGCGGCGCTGCCGAAGCCGACCGAGCGCGAGCGCACCCAGTGGTACTTCCAGCGGTACGTCGAGCAGCTGCCGGCCGCCGGGGAGATCGTGCTGTTCGACCGGTCCTGGTACAACCGGGCCGGTGTCGAGCACGTGATGGGCTTCTGCACGAAGGAGGAGTACCAACTCTTCCTCCGCCAATGCCCGATCTTCGAGCGGATGCTGATCGAGGCCGGGATCGTGCTGCGCAAGTACTGGTTCTCGGTGAGCGACACCGAGCAGCAGGAGCGCTTCCGCAGGCGCCTTGAGGACCCGCTGCGGCGCTGGAAGCTCTCGCCGATGGACCTGGAGTCGATCACCCGCTGGGAGGCGTACTCCCGGGCCAAGGACGAGATGCTGGTCCACACGGACATCTCGGAGGCCCCGTGGTACGTCGTGGAGAGCGACGACAAGCGCCGGGCCAGGCTGAACATGATCGCCCACCTGCTGGACTCGGTGCCCTACCGCGAGGTGCCGCCGCCGGTACTGAAACTGCCGCGGCGGCCGGCGTCGACCGGCTACCAGCGCCCGCCGCGCGACCTGCAGACCTACGTCCCCGACCACGCGGCGAGCCTCTGAGCGGCGGGCCATGGAGGTGATCCCTTCAGGAACGTTCTCGGGCACGATACGGATGATCCGGACTACACGGACGGTCCGGTCGGTGTCCGGGGCTCCACACTCTTGCCGTGCCGGACGCCGGGCGCAGGATGCCGAAGGTCCACGGCCTGGGGACTGAACGGCCCTGTCCTCAGGACACCTTGGGGCCGGGTGGCCCATGGACCGGCGCCGACGGCGGGCGCACGCTGGACACGGCAGTTCCTGCACCTGCCGGGAGGCACGCCATGAACACCACCCCTACACCGAGCATGCTGCGCGCGCTGCCCGCCGAACACCGGCACCGGCTCATGCGCCTCCCCCGCGAGGTCGCCTTCGCACAAGGAACGCGCCTGTTCGAGGAGGGCGGCAAGGCCGACCGGTTCTGGGTCGTCCGCACGGGCACGGTCGAGCTCGACATGCATGTGCCCGGCCGTCGCGCCGCCGTCATCGAGACCCTCCGGCACGACGAACTCGTCGGCTGGTCCTGGCTGTTCGCCCCGCACGTCTGGCACCTGGGCGCCGAGGCGACGACCCCGGTGCGGGCGTGGGAGTTCGACGCCGCCGCCGTCCGCCTGATGTGCCAGGACGACCCGGCCCTCGGCAACGCCGTCACCCAGTGGGTCGGCGACGTCCTCGCCCACCGCCTGCGCTCCGCCCGGACCCGCCTGCTGGACCTGTACGCCCCTTACGGCGCCGGCAGCCACCACTGACATCTCCGGCGCGGAGGTTCCGATGCGTACCGCAGTCCTCGACGTGACGACCCTGGAGACGCTGGTCTCCGCGGCCGTGGCCGCCCCGTCGATCCACAACACCCAGCCCTGGCGCTTCCGCCTGGACCCGGACGCGCTCACGCTGGAGATCCGCGCGGCCACGCGACGCGGCCTGCGCCACATCGACCCGACCGGGCGGGCCCTGCACCTGTCCGTGGGCTGCGCCCTGCTGAACCTGCGGATCGCGGTCGAGCACTTCGGCTGGGAACCGGTGCCCCGGCTGCTCCCCCGCCCCACGGAACCGGACCTGCTCGCCGCCGTGCGTCTCGGCGGCACCGCCATGCCCTCCTCGCGCCCTTCCCTCTACGACGCCGTGTGGCGCCGGCACAGCAGCCGATTCCCCTTCTCGGAGCGGCCGTTGCCCACCCCCGTGCTCATCGAACTCGTGGAGGCGGCCCACGCGGAGGGTGCCACCCTGCACCACCTCTCCCCTCGCCGCACCGACGCGGTGCTGCGGCACACCAGGGAGGCGGAGCACCGCAACGCCGCCGATCCCGACCGGGCCCTGGAGAGCCGCCGCTGGGTGGGCGACCCGCACGGCACCGGCCTGGGCATGCCGCCCGAGGTGCTCGGTCCCCAGGACTTCCGCGAGCACCTTCCGATGCGGGACTTCGGCGCCCACCGCCACCCGGCCCGGCTCACCGCCCGCCCCTTCGAGAAACGCCCCTCGATCGCCGTACTGTCCACCGCGCACGACCGCCGGACCGACTGGCTCCGCGCGGGCCAGGCCCTCGAACGGATCCTGCTCACCGCCACCGCCCACGGCGTCCGGGCGTCGCTCCTGCACCAGGCACTGGAATGGCCCGACCTCCGCGCCCAGCTCACCCCGTCGACGGACGCCGGTCTCCCCCACGCCCAGATGGTGATCCGCCTCGGCTACGGCCCCGAAGGCCCGACCTCACCTCGTCGCCGCGAAGCCCTGCTCCATCGGGAAGGCGCCTGACGCACCCGTGTCAGGACGGTGTGTGGGAGGTCTGCCGTGCGGTGGGCCGGGGTGCGGTCAGGTCGAGGAGGAGCAGCGCGTCGTGGTCGGGGGTGCCGGGTTCGGCGGTGTAGACGCCGAGGCGCCGGCCCGGGGTGCCATCCAGGTGCATGGACTGGGGGGTGAGGGTGATCGTGCCGACGTGGGGGTGGTGGAAGGTCTTGTGCGCCGGTTTGCGGCCGGTCACGTCGTAACGTTCCCAGAGTTTCGCGAAGTCCGGGCTCTTGAGGAGGAGTTCGCCGACGAGGGTGGTCAGGTCGGGGGCGTCCGGTGCGGTGCCGGCGAGGGCGCGCAGGCGGGAGACGCAGGCGCGGACCTGGTTGTCCCAGTCGGGGAAGAGGTCGCGGGCGGCGGGGTGGAGGAAGAGGTAGCGGGCGAGGTTGCGCTGCTTGGCGGGCCAGTCGTCCAGGCCGGCGTACAGGGCCAGGCCGCCGGGGTTCCAGGCGAGGACGTCCATGCTGCGGCTGACGATGTAGGCCGGATTGGGGCGCATCGTCTCCAGGAGCAGCCTGAGGTGCGGGCGCACGGTGCGGCTCGGCGCGGGCGGCGGCTCGGGGGCGTACCGCGCGGCGCGGGCGGCCAGCTCACGCAGGTGCTGGTGTTCCGCGTCGTCGAGCTGGAGGGCGCGGGCGAGGGCGTCGAGGACGGACGGGCTGGGGCGGGTCTCCTTGCCGCGCTCCAGCCGTACGTAGTAGTCGATGCTGATGCCCGACAGGGTGGCCAGCTCCTCCCGGCGCAGCCCCGGTGTGCGGCGCAGACCGGTACCCACGGTGAGGCCGACCTGCTCCGGGGTGGTCTGCGTGCGGCGGGCGCGCAGGAACCGGCCCAGCTCGGAGCCGCTGTCCCCGGCGCTGTGCTCGGATGCCGTGCTTCTCGGTGTCACGCTCCCCAGTGTCCACGCGGTCCGACCTGCGTGGGAGTCGGGTGGGGGGCCGTGTCACTACCCCCTGTCGTCACTCCCTGGAACGGCTCGGCCTGCGGCATCCCGCGAGGCTTCACAGGAGAGGCGAGGAGCCATCCGGGACCGTCAGCAGGGCCAGGTGGGCGAGGTCTCCGGGGGGTTGGGTCGTCACCGACCAGAGGGGGGCGGGGGCTCCGTCGGCGACGGCGGCGGGGGCGTCGGTCAGGTTCATGCGGTCGCGCAGACGGCCGTAGAAGTCCATCGGTCCAAGGCGGACCGCCCGTAGGCGGCGCGGGGCGGCGTACACGCCGATCCAGTCGCCCGGGTCGAGGACTCCTCGCAGCTGGCCGTCGATGCTCACGGCGGCGGGCCCGGACCGCTCGAGGACGCGCAGGGCGACGGGCTCGTCGGGGGCGGTGACGACCGAGCGGTCGAAGGCCATGTGCGGGGCGACCGGGGTGAAGACGAGGGCTTCCGCGCGCGGCGACACCACGGGCCCGCCGGCGGCGAAGCTGTAGGCGGTCGAGCCGGTCGGGGTGGCCACCAGGAGCGCGTCGGCGGAGTAGGCCGCCAGGAGCCGTCCGCAGATGTACACGCCGACCGACACCTGGCGGTCCCTGGCCAGCTTCTCCAGGACGACGTCGTTGAGGGCGGTGACGTTCAGGGGGATGCCCCAGTCGTCGTCGGTCTCGCAGTCGGGGCGTACCTGCGGAGGCGGCAGGAGCGGCCCGCGGCCGTACTGCATCCAGGCCTCCATGTCCGCCGGCACCTCCAGGCGGCGAGAGGCGCGCAGGGCGAGCAGCATGCGGCTGTCGATCCGGAGCCGGTCCTCGCGCACCGCGTCGAGGGCCGAGCGCACCCCGGCGGCCGGGACCTCCGTCAGAAAGCCCACGCGTCCCAGATCGACGCCCAGGACCAGGGCGTCGTTCTCCGCCGCCAGCCGGGCGCCGCGCAGGAAGGTGCCGTCCCCGCCCAGGGTGACGATGAGATCGGGATCGCCCGCCGCGTCCAGCTCCTCGCGGGCCGTACGCCGCCCGCCGTCGTGCCACACGTCGATGTCCGTGCACCGCACACCGCGCTCCTCGCACCACGCACGGACCACGCGGGCCGCCTCCACGGCCTCCACGCGCCCGCCGTGCACCACCAGACCGAGCCGACTCACTGTCACGGTTGCCTCCCAGACCACTTTGCACGCCGGGGCCCGGGGATGCCCACCGAACGGCGGTGGGATCACCGGATGTCGTCCGACCGCGCCTCAGTCGAAGGGCGTGAGGAACTCCCGTACGGACAGCGCCCGGTTCATGACGCGGGTGTCGCCGATCCAGCCGTAGAAGCCCTGACCGAAGCGTTCGTCGAACTGCGTGGCGCCGAGGACGAAGGGCTTGTCGAGAGTGGCGATGCCGGTCGACGGCTGTGTGGGATTGCGGGCGATCTTCGAGCCGTCCACGTACATCACCGTGCGCCGCCCGTCGTTGACGACGGCGATGTGCGTCCAGCGGCCCACGGGCACCGCGTGACTCCACGATGTGGGGTCGGCGTCCTGCCGCTGCGGATAGACCAGCGGTACGGTCCTTACCCGCAACAGCCGTGTGGTGGCGGTGAGTTGAACGTCCGCTGCCGACGATCCGACGTTTCACGGAGCCGACGGGTACGTTCGGCTGGGCGGGCCGGGGTGTCCGGCCCGCCCGTTGTAGTGGTTCTCCCGACGGATCGGGTGTCGTCAGGAGAGCTTGATCAGCGTGTAGTCGTCGCAGTATCCGGCCGAGGAACCGGAGTTCTTGTAGCAGTAGAGGCCGGCCGAGGTGGCGGAGGCGCCCGTGGTGAAGAAGATGGGCTGCTGGGCGTAGGACGTCGTCGAGCCCCGCAGATACGTCTCCGTACCGCCGAAGCTCTTCACACCGACCGCCACCTCCTCACCGGCGGTGGCGACCTTGGCCCAGGCGGCCAGCAGGTAGGTGCCGCTGGAGGTGAGGCCGCTCACCGTCTGGATGGCGCCACTGGCGCCGGCGGCGGTCTGCAGGGAGTACGTGCCGCTGCGGGCGTTGGACGCGACCACACTGGAGGCCGTACCCGTGCTCTGGGTCCAGGGAGTCAACGCGGCTGTCTCGAAGCCCGGGTTGGTGACCGCGTTGGTGGCGGACGACAGGGCCTCCACCGCGATGTCGTCGCAGTAACCGGCGCCGCTGCCACCGGAGTTCTTCCAGCAGTAGACCGTGGCCGTGGTGTTGGAGGAGCCGGTGGTGAACAGGACCGCCGCCTGGGTGTACGAGGTCGTCGCCACGTTGGTGAACGTCTCGGTGCCGCCGTAGCTCTTGACGCCTATGGCGAGGGTCTCGCCGGCGGTGGCCACCTTGGCCCAACCGGTCAGCAGGTACGTGGTGTTGGGGCTGAGGCCGGTCAGGGCCCGGTTGGCGCCGCTGCCGCTGGCCTGGGTGGTCAGCGCGTAGCTTCCGGTGCGGGCGCCCGACGCGGTGACGGACGGGACCGCACCGCTGCTCGTCCAGGGGCTCAACGCGCCCGACTCGAAGCCGGCGTTGGAGACGAGGTTGCCGCCGGTGCCGTTGTAGGCGCCGATGTTGGGCGTGGCCGTCGCGGAGACCGTGTTGCCGAAGGCGTCCAGGCCGCCGTTGTCACTGATGACCGCGCCGGCCCGGATCACCGCGGAGGAGGGGTAGACCTGGTAGGCGTTCTCGCCCGTGTACGTGGAGGAGGTGTCCGCGCCGCCGGGGTTGCGGAACTGCGGGTCGGTCACGACCTTCGCCGAGTCCGCAGGCTCGGAGGAGGGGTGGGCGCCGTAGAAGAGGTTGTTGGAGTACACGGAGCCCGAGCTGGTGGTGAAGTAGCCGCCGGTGCCGTAGTTGAAGACCGCGTTGTTGCGGAAGGAGAGGGTGCCGGTGACGCTCGATCCCCTGCGTGAGTACAGGATCGGGGTGTTCAGGCCGCTCCGGTTGACGTAGATGCTGTTGTTGTAGATGAGCGGGACGGCGGCCGAACTGCCGCTCTGGTTGGGGATGTTGCCGACGAAGTGGAAGACGCCCGTGCCGTGGGTCGCGGTGCCGGAGGCGGGGCAGCCGGAGTTGGTGCCGTCGTTCTCGCTGATGTTGTAGCGGATCACCGTGCCGTCACTGGGGACGGTCGAGGTCGGCTCGTTGGCGATGGTGAACGGCGGCATCAGCAGCATGAAGCCGCCGAGGTTCTGGTGGCTGTAGTTGTACTGGAACGTGGTGTTGTGGTTGCCCCAGTCGACGTCGTAGCCGGTGCCGTCGGCGCCGTCGACATGGCAGTAGACCTCGTTGTTCTGAACGACGGTGTCGTTGCTGCCGGACATCCAGATGCCGGCCGAGGCTCCGTTGCAGTACTGGCCCGACGGCGGGCAGGTGTCCTTCGCGCCGCCGTAGCCGGCCTTGTTGCCGTCGATGAGGGCGCCGTCGTTCTTGACCACGAGGATGTCGTCGGCACCGTCGTAGGTCATGGTGTTGCCGCGGATGACCGTGCCCGTGGTCTGGCCGGTGCCCTGGCCGTCCCCGTCCGGGGTGACGGCGACGGCGATCCGGTCCACGTGGTCGAAGGTGTTGTTCTCGACCACCACGTCGTCCCAGGTGGAGACCGGGGTGGTGTGGTCGGTCTGGACGCCGACGCCCGCGTTGGTGGAGTACCAGCCGCCCGACCAGCCGCTGATGTGGTGGATGTTCATGTCGTGCACCCGGATGTGGTGCAGGACGCCGCCGGAGCTGTTCTCGGCGAGGACACCGGAGCGGTAGGCGGGCGAGGACGCCGCGTTGGTCAGCTCCAGGCCGCCGATCTCCCAGTACTGCTGGTTGAGCAGGTGGATGACGGGGCCGGTGGCACCGCCCGCGTCGATGATCGGCTTGGCGCCGGTGCCGTAGGAGCCCATGGTGACGGGGCTGCCGGAGGCGCCCGAGCCGCCGGGGGTGAGCTGGCCGGCGCAGGTGGTGCCGGCGGCGAAGAGGATGCTGTCGCCCGCGGTGAAGGTGGTGCTGTTGACGCCGCTGACCGAGTTCCAGGGGCTGGCCTGGGTGCCGCTGCCGTTGCTGGTGGCCGAGCAGTTGACGTAGTAGGCGGTGCCCGCGGCAACAGCGGTGTGGGCCGGGAGGAGGAGGGCGCCCGCCAGCGTGGCGAGCAGGGTGAGGACGCGGGACGCACGCACGCCCGGGCGGTCCGATCTGCGACGCTTCATTGCGACGCTCCTTGCTGGGTGAAGGTGTCCGCCGCGCCGCGGGATGCGACGCGGGGCTTCCTGCACCGGGCGGGCCGGCCGAAGCCGAAGCGGACCCGCCCGGGGTCTGTGACGGGCCGCCTCAGCGCAGCCGCAGGGACGTTTCGAGGACGGAGGCGTGCCGCATGCCCGTCGGCAGAGTCAGGGAGACGGGCTCCCAGTCCACGCCGTCCTTGCTGCCTGCCGCTCCGTACCTTCCTTCGAGGAAGTGGTCGAAGATCATGACCAGTTCGTCTCCGCGGCGGAAGATCGACGGTCCTTCCACCACGGAAGGGGTGACCGGACCGACGGCGGAGGTGTGCGGACCGCCGGGGGTGTCGAAGGTGATCAGGTGGATGTCCTTGTGCGCGGTGGCGAGGTCGTTGGTGCCGCGTTCGTCCTTGTAGGCCATGAGGAATCCGCCGCCGTCCAGCTCCCGCACGGTGGCGTCGATGACCGAGTGGCCGGGGTCGAAGAAAACGGCGGGGGCCGAGAAGGTCCTGAAGTCCTCGGTGGTGCAGTACCAGATGCGGTGGTTCTGGCTGATGTGCTCGTAGTCGTGGCCCTCGGCCGTGCCCCCGACCTCGACGACCGACGACCAGATGAGGTGGTACAGCCCTCTCTCGCGGTCCAGGAAGAATTCCGGGGCCCAGGCGTTCTGGGCGCCCTCCACATCGACCATGACCGGGAGGAGTTCCTGGTCCGACCAGTTGAGAAGGTCGGCGGAGGTGGCGTGGACGATGTAGGGGCTCGTCCAGCCGTCGGTGGCCAGCAGATGGAACAGGCCGTCGGGGCCCACCCCGATGAACGGATCCCGCAGCCTGCCGGTGCCGACCGTTCCCCGCAGGACGGGCCGGCCGTCGTTCACGGGCACGAACGCGTGGCCGTCGTCGCTGTGGGCGAGGTGCAGTGCCTCGTCGGCGTTGGTGAAGTAGGAGACCACGTACATCGTGGGAGGGTCCTTCCGGGACGTCGGGGCAGGGGGCAGTCCCCGACGGTGAGGGCGTCGAGTGTCTGGAGGCCGCGGATCGACCGCCGGGAGTGGGTCAGGACTTGACCGCGCCGGCGGACATGCCGGCCACCACCTGGCGCTGGAAGAAGACGAAGATGACCAGCAGCGGCAGGACGCCGAGCAGGGCGGCCGGGAACAGGGTGGTCGGCTGCACGGTGTGCGGGTCGATGAAGGAGTACGCGTTCACCATGACCGTCCGCTTGTCGGGGTCCTGGAGGAAGACCAGCGGGACCAGCAGGTCGTTCCAGATCTGCAGGGCGACGAAGGTCAGCAGCGTGCTGGTGACCGGGCGCAGCAGCGGCAGGATGATCGTGAAGAACGTACGGAAGGCGCCGCAGCCGTCGAGTGCCGCCGCCTCCTCCAGGTCGCCCGGGATGGAGCGGATGAAGCTGGTGTAGAAGAACACGGCGACCGGGAGGTTCAGGGCCGTGTAGATGAGGATGATTCCCGCGTAGGTGTCCAGCAGGTTCAGGTCGCGCATCAGCAGGTACAGCGGCGCCACCACGACGAACACGGGCACGGAGGTGCCCAGGATGAACAGCCGGTACACGGCGGTCGACCAGTGCTGGGTGATCCGGGCGAGCGGATAGGCGGCGAGCGAGCCGACCACGGTGACGGCCACGCACGAAAGGCCCGTGATGAGCAGGGTGTTGAGGGTGCTGCGCCCGTAGTGGATCTGGCTGAAGGCGTCGGCGAAGTTCTTCAGGGTCAGCGAGTGCGGGATGCCCAGCGGGGAGCGGGCCACGTCCGCCGCGGTGCGCAGTGAGGTGACGACCGTGAAGAGGAAGGGCAGGACGAACAGCAGCGTGCCGAGGCACAGCAGCGCGGTGCCCAGGCCGCCGGTCAGACGGCGGAGCCGGACGCCGGGCGCCTTGGATGTCGTACGACTGCCGGGGAGGCGGTCGGTGGGCCGGGGACCGGAGACCGACGGGACGTCCGGCGCGGTGGTGTCTGAAGTCATGGTGGCGATCCGTCAGATTCCGTGAGAGGGCGTCAGATACGTCGCTCGCGCAGCCGGAGCAGGGAGGAGGTGGCGCTGGACAGGACGACCACGGTCACCAGGAGGACGACCGACAGCGCGACGCCGTAGGCGAACTTCCCGCCGCCGAAGACGTTCCGGTACACCAGCAGGGTCAGGGTGTCCGTGGCCCCGGCCGGGCCGCCGTTGGTCAGCACGAGGGGGAACTCGAAGACCTTCAGCGAACCGATGAGGCTCAGCGTCACGTTGACGGTGAGCGCGGGGGCGAGCAGCGGCCATTCGATGCTGACGAAGCGCCGCCAGCCGGTCGCGCCGTCCAGCGCGGCCGCCTCAAGGAGTTCGGTCGGCATGCTCATGTAGCTGGCGAGGAAGATCGCGCAGGAGTAGCCGGTGAACATCCAGATGTTGACCGCCGCCACCGAGTACAGCGCGGTGGAGGTGTCGCCGAGCCAGACATGGTTGAGGCCGTGCAGGCCGACCAGGTCGAGCAGGCCGTTGATGCCGCCGGTCGGGGCGAACAGATACGACCAGATGAAGGCCGCCATCACCGGTGAGATGAGCGTCGGTGTCAGCAGGACGACGCTGAGCGCCTTGCGGACGCCGGGGCGGCGGAACAGCATGCTCGCGAAGAGCAGCCCCAGGCCGTTCTGCATGACCACGACGACCACCGCGTACAGCACGGTGTGCCACAGGGCCGCGGAGACGGCCGGGTCGTCGGCCATGTCACGGTACTGCTGGGTGCCGACGAAGTTGGCGATCGGGCCGCCGAGGCTGTCGGTCATGCTCAGGTACACGCCGCGGGCCAGCGGATACAGCATGAAGGCGCCGTACAGGACGATCGCCGGAAGCAGGAAGGCCGCCATGGTGGCGCGCCGTCGGTGGAACACGAGGGTCCTCCTCTTCCCGGATGGCCGTGGTGGGGGCGGCCAGGAGCCGTCCTTGCGCCCCCACCACGGCGGACCAGGGGTGGCCGGGTTACTTCGCGGACGCCGCGGTCTGGATGTCCTTCAGCGTCTGCGCGGCGGACGCCGTGCCCAGCAGATAGGCCTGGATCTTGGAGCCGGTCGTGGTCTCGGCGGTGGCGCCGTACCAGGAGTTGGACGGGAGGATCCGGTAACGGCCGTCCTTGAAGGCCGTGGTGAAGGCCGTCGTCTCGGTGCTCTCCGGCGTGGTGCCGCCGGTGAAGGGCGACTCCGCGTGCTCGGCGTCCAGGTACTTGGCGAGGTTCTCGCTCTGCGACCAGAACTTGACGTACTCGCGGGCCGCATCACCTTGCTGGGACTGGGAGTTGACGCCCCACATGGTGCCGGAGAAGAGCATCCCGTTGGGCTCGGTGCCCGCGGCGCCGCCCGGCCAGGGAGCGAAGGAGACCGGGAAACCGGCCTTCTTGACGTTGGAGACCTGCCAGGCGCCCTGGTACCAGAAGGCGCTCTTGCCGGCGCTGAAGTCCTGCGGTCCCTGCGACCACTCGTCGGTACCGAGCTCGTTCTTCCAGTTGACGTATCCCTTGTCCTCAAGGGTCTTCAACTGCTCAAGCGAGCTCTTCCAGTCGGGGTCGAACGAGGCCTTGCCGGCCAGGAAGTCGGCGTCCCACTGCTTGTTCTTCTGGTAGACGACGGTCGAGCCGGCGGCCTGGAGGACCGAACTGCCGGTCCAGGCGCTCTTGTCGGGCAGCGAGATGGGGGTGATGCCGGCCTTCTTGACCTTGGCGAGGTCCGCGAGGAACGTCGGCCAGTCGGCGGGGACTTCGGTGATGCCCGCCTTCTTCAGCAGGTCCATGTTGGCGTACAGGCCGATGCCGATCAGCTCCATCGGCATGGCGAGGGTCTTGCCGTCGGACTGCGCGAACGGCTTGGCGTCCGGGGCTATTTGACTCGCCCACGACTCGTCGGACAGGTCGGCGAGGTAGCCGGAGGCACCCCATTTCTTCATCTTGTCCGTGTCGACCATGATGACGTCACCGGCCTTGCCGCCGAGCAGCTCCGGCTGGAGCTTCTGCAGGTAGGTGTCGTTCGCGGTGATGTACTCGAAGTCGACCTTGATCTTGGGGTGCGCCTTCTCGAACGCCTTGTTGATCTCCGCGACGTTGGCGGGCTCCGCGCCGCCGCCCTTCCATCCCTGCACGTGGATGGTCACCGTGCCGTCGCCGGAGGCACCGGACGACCCGCCGCCGCACGCGGCCAACGACACCGCCATGGCGGCGATCGTGGTGGCGACCGCGAGACGTCTCCCAGAGCGCTTCATTACACACCTCACCCGTCGGTACGCACCGACTTGTCATGTCTGAAGGGGTTTTTGAGTCGATCAGCCTGGTGCCGTGTGGGTGCAGCGCTGATACGTGTGGAAAAGGGCCGGTCGACCCGAGTTGCGGCGAACCTGCCTGCCGATGGCCGGGACTGTAACGCAAAACTTAGCTGACATCTATACGTAACTTTCCGTGGTCGGCCAGCCGGGCTGAAGCGGCCACACCTACCGGACTTCCCACGCAACCCCGTCACGTCCACCCTGTTCGCAGGGCCGAACCGCACGCCTGCCGCAGCTTCCATTGACCCACATGCAACTTATCGTTAAAGTTTCCTTGAATATATGGCTGGTGCGAGGAAGAGCAGGCTCTAAAGTCTTCGCGTGCCGGGTGACCGAGGTCGGGCAGAAGGAGTTCGGGTGGCAGGGCGGGTGACCATCGCGCAGGTGGCCGAGGAGGCCGGAGTCTCCGCGATGACCGTGTCCAACGTCATCAACGGCAAGCCAGGGGCCTCCGAGGAGACCCGACGCCGCGTCATGGAGGTGGCCGGGAAACTCGGCTACCGGCCGAACGTCTCGGCCCGCAACCTCAAGGCCGGCCGCAGCGGGCTCATCGGCCTCATCGCACTGGATCTGACCAGCCAGTACGGACTGGAGATCCTCCGGGGAGTCGCCGACGAACTCGCCGACGCCGAACAGGAACTACTGGTCAACGCCTCGTACCACGACGCGGTGCGGGAGAAGGACCGAATCGAGTTCCTGGCCCGCGGTCTCGTCGACGGCGTGCTCCTGATCGCCCCCGTCCTGGAGGACGACACGGTCAAACTGCTGCGCCGGCAGAAGCTGCCCTGCGTCGTCATCGACCCCCGGCGCCTGGACGTACCGCTGCCCCGTCTGAGCGTCGACAACTACCACGGCATGCGCGTCGGCACACAGCACCTGATCGAACTGGGGCACACCCGGATCGGCTACCTCCGCGGCGAGGAGGACCTCGAAAGCACGTCCGTCCGCTTCCAGGGCTTCGAGGACGCGATGCGGCTGGCCGGACTCCAGGTCGACCCGCGGCTGGTCGCCCCCTGCGACTTCTCCTACGCCTGCGGTTTCCGCACCGCGACCCGCCTCATCACCGACCACCGCCCTACGGCGATCGTCGCCGGCGCCGACCTGATGGCACTCGGCGCGATCGACGCCGCACGGGCGCTCGGCCTGAACGTGCCGGCCGACTTCTCCGTCGTGGGCTTCGACGACCTCCCGCAGGCGGCCCAGAGCTTCCCCGGTCTCACCACCGTCCGCCAGCCCCTCCACGACATGGGCCAGAAGGCGGCCCGCGCGCTGCTGTCCCTCATCGAAGGACAGCGGCTGCTCATGGAGCACATGGAGGTCGGCACCGAACTCGTGCTGCGCAACTCCACCGCGCCGCCGCCCGCCGGCGGGGCGGCGTGACCGCCGCCGCAGGCCCGCGCCCAGGGCTCGAACCTGCGGCCCCGCGTCAGTCCTCGTCCGCCGTCAGCCGCAGCGAAATGCTGTTGATGCAGTACCGCTGATCCGTGGGCGTCGCGTACCCCTCGCCCTCGAAGACGTGCCCCAAGTGGGACCCACACCGAGCACACCGCACCTCGGTCCGCACCATCCCGTGCGACCGGTCCGCGATCAGCTCCACCGCGTCGGTGTCCTTCGGGTCGAAGAAGGACGGCCAGCCGCAGTGGGACTCGAACTTCGTGTCCGAGGTGAAGAGTTCGGCGCCGCACGCGCGGCAGGAGTAGACGCCCTTGGTCTTGGTGTCGGTGTACTCACCCACAAAGGCGGGCTCGGTGCCGGCCTGACGCAGGACCGTGTACTCGGCCGGGGTCAGCTCGGCCCGCCACTGCTCGTCCGGCTTTTCGACGTCGTACGACATGAATGCCACCCCTTACTTCGCGAGACGGTCCAGGATCTGCGGGCCCAGGTCCGTCACGTCACCGGCGCCCATGGTGAGAACGAGATCACCCGGCTTAGCCATTCCCGCGATCGCCGACGGCACCTCCGCCTTGTCGTGCACGGCCGTCACGTCCGCGCCCGCGGCCCGGGCCGCCTCGATGATCAGGTCGCTCGTGACGCCGGGGATCGGGTCCTCACGGGCCGGATAGATGTCGAGGACGACCGACGCGTCCGCCAGGGAGAGGGACTGGCCCATCTCCTTGCCGAGTTCCTGGGTGCGGGAGAAGAGGTGCGGCTGGAACACGACGAGGATCCGGGCGTCACCCGCGGCGGCGCGCATCGCCTCCAGGTCCGCCGTCATCTCGGTCGGGTGGTGGGCGTAGGAGTCGATCACCTGCACCCCCGCCGCCTCGCCCTTGAGCTGGAGACGCCGCTTGACACCGGTGTAGGCGGCCAGCGCGGGCGCCAGCTCCGCGGCCGGAACGCCGAGCGCCACACCGGCCGCCAGCGCCGCGACCGCGTTGTGCGCGTAGTGCCGGCCGGGGACCGAGACCATGAAGGTGTACTCGGTGCCGTCCAGCACGACGGTCACCTCGCTCTTCAGCCCCTGCGCGACCACGGACAGAATCCGCACATCCGCGTCCTGCGACTCGCCGTACGTGACCACCCGGACGCCCTCGACACGGCGGGTCAGCTCCCGCGCGCCCTCGTGGTCCGCCGTGATCACCAGCGTGCCGCCGGGCACGATCTTGCCCGCGAACGTCTCGAAGGACTCGTAGATCTCCTCCATCGACGCGTAGTTGGCGTGATGGTCCAGCTCCACGTTGAGGACGATCGCGACCTCGGGCGCGTACTTGTGGAAGCTGCGGTCCGATTCATCCGCCTCGGCGACGAAGATCTCGCCCTCGCCGTGCAGGGCGTTGGAGCCGGGGGCGTCCAGGTCTCCGCCGATCGCGTACGACGGGTTCAGCCCCAGCTCGGTCAGTGACACCGCGAGCATCGACGTCGTGGTCGTCTTACCGTGCGTACCGGCGACCGCGATCGGCCGCAGCCCGTCCATCAGCCGGGCGAGCGCGTCCGACCGGTGAACCACGGCAATGCCCAGCTCGGCCGCACGGGCCAGCTCCGGATTGTCCGCACGGATCGCCGACGACACGACCACGCAGGTGGCGTCGTCGGCAAGGTGCTCGGCCGCGTGCCCGATATGCACGGTGGCACCCAGCGCGCGCAGAGCCTCGGCGGTAGCGGACTCCTTCGCATCACTCCCCGCCACCTTGGCCCCACGCTGCGCAAGGATCTTCGCGATCCCCGACATCCCGGCGCCGCCGATGCCGATGAAGTGCGGTCGGTCCATGGCGGTAGGAAGGCCGGGTGCCATGTGTTGTCTCCCTGTGCGTGGTGCGTAAGGCGGACGTTCGAGGGACCAGCCTATTGCTTGTCGAATGACGGTGACTGCACCCACCCAGGGGCGCGGGGCTGTATCAATGTGCGGCTACCGCCGCGTGGGCGCGACCAGCCACAGAGCACCCGCAGCCACAAACGCACCCCACCCCCACGGCACCTAGGCCTTACTGTGCGAGAACAATTTCAGCACCGGCACCCCCACCTTGTGCCGAGCCCGAGACGCCCAGTCCCGATGGAAGAACTCCTCCACGTAATGGGGATCGGTCAGCACGATCACCTCATCCGCCTCGATCTCATCGACCAGCGCCTTCAGCGCGTCCAGCGGATGGTCCTCGATAAGCCGCCCGTCCGCCTCGCTGCCCGCGCCCCGCAGAGCTGTGAGGGACACCGCCAGAGCCTGCTCACCGATGGCCTCCGCGTCCTTGCCCTCCGGCGTCTCCCGCTCACGCGCGGCCTCGTCGAGCTCGCCGAGGGCGATGTCGTCGATGGCCCGCAGCAGGCGATCCGCCTGGTCGCCGCGCGGCTGAAGGAGCACATGGAAGGCGACCGGCTCGTCCCCGTGCAAGGTCGTGACGAACTCCACGTCGGCGGACGTCAGGGCCTTCTCGATCATCAATACGCTTGTGAACACGACAGGCGCCCTTCTCCTCCGTGGGCCGTTGGCGGGCCCCTGCGGAAACCATCCTGCCCCGTGATCGCACGGGGGCTGCGAGATTTAGTGTGCCCGGCGGAAGCTAAACGGAACGGCAGATTCCGCCGAATTCAGGACCGACGGTAACGACCGAACAGGAAACCGGCCTCCTCCAGCAGGGAAACGAGTTCGAAGCGTCGCGGCACCTCGACCGAGGGCCCGCCCGCGATGCGCTGCGCGTCCCCGGCCGTGAGCATCGGGGAGAGGGTCAGACACAGCTCGTCGAGTGCCTCGGCGGCCACCAGCTGGCCGAGCAGCCGCGGACCGCCCTCGGTCAGCAGCCGGGTGTGCCCGAGGCCGGCGAGGGCGCTGACCACACGCGCGGGATCCACGCCCGCACCGTCACCGGCGACCACCACCCGGGCCCCCGCCTTCTCGGCGGCCGCGACCCGGTCGACCGGAGCCGCCGCGCCCGTCAGGACCAAGGTGGGCACCAGGGGCGAGGTGAAAAGCGGAAGTGAGAAGTCCAGGTCCAGACTCGCGGTGACCACCGCGATCACCGGCGCCGGCCCCTGTCCCGCCGCCTCCCGCAGCGCCGCGAACTCCGCACGCGCGCGTGCGGGACGGTACCCCTCCTGGCGTACCGTTTCCGCGCCGACGACCACCACATCGGCCAGCGCCCGCAGAGTGCCGAAGATCCGCATGTCGGTGGGGCCGGAGATGGGCTGCGAGCGACCGTCGTGCTGACCGGCCCCGTCGAGGGTGGACACCATGTTGGCGCGCAGCCAGGCCCCCTGCCCGCCGGGCCCGGACCCACTACCGGCCCCCGGCTCGGGGTAGGCATAGGCGGCGGCCAGCTCGTCGAACGTCCACTCCCGATCGACAAGACCCGCACCCGCCCCACCACTCCCGGGACTCTCGCCCGAGGCCTGGGCTGCTGTTTCGTACGTCACAGGGAACAGGCGTCGCATGTCGAGCAGTGTGGCACGGCGCCTAGACTGCTGAACCGTGTCGTCCTCCACCGCCGCCTCAGGCCTCAGCCCCATAGCCGACGCGGCCCCGCAGTCCCTGTGCGCCCGTGAACCGCGTGTCCCCGCGGACCGGCTGGTCGCCGAGATGGTGCCGCCGCCGCGTTTCGACTCGGTTCGCTTCAGCACGTACATCCCGGACCCGAACCAGCCCAGCCAGATCGAGGCCGTTCGCGTCCTCGACGGCTTCGCGGGCGGACTGGGCGGGGCGCACGCGGTGGGCGGCGGCAAACGCAGGCTGTTCGGTTTCGGCAAGGCCCCGAAGGCTCCGGCCGGGCCCCGCGGCGTGTATCTGGACGGCGGCTACGGCGTCGGCAAGACCCACCTGCTCGCCTCCCTCTGGCACGCGACCCCGGCCGAGCCCGCGCTCAAGGCGTTCGGCACGTTCGTGGAGCTGACGAACCTGGTCGGCGCGCTCGGCTTCCAGAAGACGGTCCAGACGCTCTCCGGCCACCGCCTCCTGTGCATCGACGAGTTCGAGCTCGACGACCCCGGCGACACCGTCCTCGTATCGACGCTGCTCGGCAAGCTCGTCGACGCGGGCGTCGCGCTCGCCGCCACCTCGAACACCCTGCCGGGCAAGCTCGGTGAGGGCCGGTTCGCGGCGGCCGACTTCCTGCGCGAGATCCAGGGCCTGTCCGCGCACTTCCGCCCGCTGCGCATCGACGGCGAGGACTACCGCCACCGCGGTCTGCCCGAGGCACCGGCGCCCTTCTCCGAGGAACTGGTGACGAAGGCGGCGTACGCCACCGAGGGCGCCTCGCTCGACGACTTCCCGCACCTCCTCGACCACCTCGCCAAGGTCCACCCCAGCCGCTACGGCGCCCTCACCGACAACCTCAGCGCCGTGTGCCTCACCGACGTCCAGCCGATACCCGACCAGTCGACGGCCCTGCGACTCGTCGTGCTCGCGGACCGGCTCTACGACCGTGAGGTGCCCGTCCTGGCCTCGGGGATGCCCTTCGACAAGCTGTTCAGCGAGGAGATGCTGAACGGCGGTTACCGCAAGAAGTACTTCCGGGCGATCTCCCGGCTGACCGCGCTGGCACGCGACGCGAAGTCGCTCGTAGAGCCTCGGTAGTCGCCGGCCGTCAAGGGCCGGTTCGCGCCATCCCAACCGCAGTTTTCACGCTCTCTTCGACCCGAAACGTGAAGTTAACCCTGCAAACAACTTTGCCGGGCTAACGTGTTCCTTGACCAACCATTGACCGTGTGTTGGTGCACAGAAAAGGTGCGGACGGGCTGAAGGGGGGCGCATGTTCCGAGGTACAACGGCTCGGGCCGTGCTCTCGCTCCTCGCCTCCACGCTGCTCACCCTGTCGTTCTTCGCTTTCACGGGGCCCTTCGCATCCGCGCATACTCCCCGTCAGGCCGAGGCCAAAGCCCGGCCCGGAATCGAGCTCGCCGGCAAGGCGCTGCAGGACGAGTCCGTCAGCTTCTGCGACCACGATCCCATCGGGGGCCCGACCGGTCCCCTGCGCTCCCGCGACCGGCAGCGCGTCGCCGATCTGGCATCCGAGGCGATGGATCTTCCGTTGCCTCCCCGGAGCTCCACCGTCGCGCCCGTGCCTGCCGTACCGGCAGCGCGCCACCGCACATCGAGACCTTCGACGGACCGCACCCCGGCCGCACTTCAGGTCTTCCGCTGCTGAGAACAGAGCAGTCCCCACCACCTCTGTCCTGAAAGCCCGACGCGCCCTCAGTGGCGCGCCAGCCCCGACGTGCCCGCATGGGCGCGCCAGGAGGAGTCACCACATCATGCAGCCCCTCTTCGACAACGCCCGCATGTTCGGACAGCGCCCTGAGGAGTTCGCCAAGCTCGCCGAAGGCCAGTCCCCACAGGTCCTGTTCATCACCTGCTCCGATTCCCGGGTCGTCCCGGCCCTGATCACGGGCGCCCGGCCCGGCGAGCTCTTCGAGCTGCGCACCGCGGGCAACATCGTCCCGCCGTACGCCTCCGAGCACCCCACCAGCGAGGCGGCCACCATCGAGTACGCGGTGGAGGTCCTCGGCGTCAAGGACGTGATCGTCTGCGGACACTCCCACTGCGGTGCCGTCGGCGCGCTGGTGCGCGGCGACGACCTGACCGCCGTACCCGCCGTGCGCGACTGGCTCGCGCACGCCACTCCGCGCCCGGAGGGGGCGGCCGAGGATCCGGCTGTCGCCACGGGGGTCCAGAGCCATGTACTGACCCAGCTGCTGCGGCTGCGCTCGTACCCGTACATCGCCGACAAGCTGACACAGGGTCAACTCAGGCTGCACGCCTGGTACTACGAGGTGCACACCGGCTCCGTGCTGGCGCACCGTCCGCACGCCGACGCCTTCACGGCCCTGTGAGCGCCGCGATGAACTCCGTGAACTCCATAGCCGCCAAGGGCAGGTCCCGCCTCCCCCAGTTCCGCTTTCCCCAGTCCCGCTTTCCCCATCTGCGGCAGGACTTCGCCGCCTCTCTCGTCGTGTTCCTCGTCGCGCTCCCGCTGTGCGTGGGCGTGGCCGTCGCCTCGGGTGTCCCGGCCGAACTCGGCCTGGTCACCGGCATCGTGGGCGGCATCGTCACCGGGCTGATGCGTGGCAGCAGCCTTCAGGTGTCGGGGCCGGCCGCCGGACTGACCGTGCTGGTCTTCGAGGCCGTGCGGGAGTTCGGGCTGCCCGTCCTCGGCGTGGTCGTCCTCGCCACGGGTGTGCTCCAACTCCTCATGGGCGCCCTGAAGTTGGGGCGCTACTTCCGGGCCATCTCGGTCTCGGTGGTCGAGGGCATGCTGGCCGGTATCGGACTCGTGCTGATCGCCGGGCAGTTGTACGCCATGGCCGACGCCAAGGCCCCGGCCTCCGGGCTCGGGAAGATCGCGGGACTGCCCGAGGCACTCGCCGAGGCCGCCCGCAGCACCGGGACTCTGGCCTCGCTCGCGCTCGGGACGGGCACCATCGCCGTACTCGTGCTGTGGAAGTACGTGCCGCGGAAGGTGCGTACGATCCCGGGCCCGCTCGCCGCGGTCGGTCTCGCCACGCTCGCCGCACTGGCGTTCAGCCTGCCGGTGGCGACCGTCGAAGGTGCGGGGCCTGCTGGACTCCGTACAGCCGCCTTCCCTGGACGCCTTCGGCGAGCTCGGGAACGTCGGTCTGCTCGGTACGGTCGTCGCGTTCACACTGATCGCGTCCGCCGAGTCGCTGTTCAGCGCGGCGGCCGTGGACCGGCTGCACGACGGGCCGCGCACCGAGTACGACAAGGAGCTGATGGCGCAGGGCGCGGGCAACGCGGTGTGCGGCGTGCTGGGCGCGCTGCCGATGACCGCGGTGATCGTGCGCAGCGCGGCGAACGTCCAGGCGGGCGCGCGGACCAAGGCGTCCCGGGTGCTGCACGGCGTCTGGCTGCTGCTGTTCGCGGCGCTGCTGCCGTCCGTGCTCGCGTACATCCCGATCCCGGCGCTGGCGGGCATCCTGGTGTACTCCGGCGCCAAGCTGATCCCCGTACGGGAGATCGTGTCGCTGTGGCGCGAGCACCGCGGTGAGGCGGTGATCCTGGTCGTCACGGCGGTGTCGATCGTCGCGGTCAGCATGTTCGAGGGCGTGCTCATCGGCCTCGCGCTCGCCGTCGCCAAGACGGCGTGGGAGGCCTCGCACCTCCGGCTTGAGGTCATAGACAAGGGCGCCGGGCCAGTCCAGGCGTACCTCTCAGGCAACGCGACCTTCCTGCGGCTGCCGAAGATCCTCGACAGCCTGGAGGCGCTCCCCCAGGACCGACCCGTCGAGCTGGACCTGTCCGGCCTGCACCACCTCGACCACGCCTGCCGTACGGCGCTGGAGAACTGGGCCGAGCGGCACAGCGCGGCCGGCACGGAACCCGTGCGGGTCACGGCACACTGAGCGCTCGGTTGCCTGGTCCGGGGCCGGTCGTGGCCCCGGACCAGGTGCCGGGCATATCGTTGCAGGAGCAGACATAGCGGACCTCTCGACGAGGAGGCCGGGATGCTCCAGGAGCTGCTGATCGCCGCCGCGGCGGCCGCGTCCGCGGGCGTGGTGTATGTCGCGGCGGCGGCACGGATCGTCAAGCAGTACGAGCGCGGGGTGGTCCTCCGCTTCGGGCGGCTCGCGGGCGCGGTCCGGCCTCCCGGGTTCACGCTGGTGATCCCGGCCGTGGACCATCTGCACAAGGTCAACATGCAGATCGTGACGATGCCGGTGCCCGCCCAGGAGGGCATCACCCGCGACAACGTGACCGTGCGCGTGGACGCCGTCGTGTACTTCAAGGTGGTCGACGCGGCGAGCGCGCTGATCCAGGTCGAGGACTACAAGTTCGCGGTCTCCCAGATGGCACAGACCTCGCTGCGCTCGATCATCGGCAAGAGCGACCTGGACGACCTGCTGTCCAACCGCGAGAAACTCAACCAGGGCCTGGAGCTGATGATCGACAGCCCGGCCATGGGCTGGGGTGTGCAGATCGACCGCGTCGAGATCAAGGACGTATCGCTGCCGGACACGATGAAACGCTCCATGGCCCGACAGGCCGAGGCCGACCGCGAGCGGCGGGCCCGCATCATCAACGCGGACGCCGAACTCCAGGCGTCGAAGAAGCTGGCCGAGGCGGCCCAGCAGATGGAGGACACCCCCTCCGCACTCCAACTCCGGCTGCTCCAGACGGTGATGGCGGTCGCGGCGGAGAAGAACTCCACCCTTGTCCTGCCCATCCCCGTGGAGCTGCTGCGCTTCCTGGAGAAGGGAGCATCGCCACCACAGCCGCCGCCTCCCAATGCTTCTTCCGAGTGACGTCGACAGGGTGCGCTGGACACGCCCAGCGGAATGCCGGATTTATCCTCATATCTTCATACGGTGATCACTCTCGTACGACGCGTCACCGCCGCCTGCGCCCTGAGCGCCGCCCTCGCCTCCCTCGCCGCCTGTGGCACCGCCCAGGCGCCGCACGCCGGACGTCCGGTCCCTTCGAAGTCCGCCACCGCACCCTCAAGGCCGCCCACACTCGCCCCCGGCCCCGCCGGTCTGACCCCCGTCTTCGAGAACGGCCCCCGGACCGCGGGCAGGACCGTCGCGCTCACCTTCGACGCCGACATGACCGCCGATCAGAGCGCACGGGCCGCCGGGGGCGAGCGCTTCGACAATCCGGGGCTCATCGCCGCCCTGCGCGCGCTGAAGGTACCGGCCACCGTGTTCATGACCGGGCGGTGGGCCGAGGAGTACCCGGTCCAGGCCCGGTCCATCGGGCGGGACCCGCAGTTCGAGGTGGCGAACCACTCCTACAGCCACTACGCCTTCACGGACGACTGCTACGGCCTGCCGACGGTCTCCGAGGACCGGATGCGGGCGGATGTGGAGCGGGCGTACGCCGCCTTCCGCAAGGCGGGGGTGCCGGACGCGATGCCGTACTTCCGCTTCCCCGGCGGGTGTTACGACCGCCGGGCCCTCAAGGCCCTCACCCGGGCCGGCGTCACCGCCGTGCAGTGGGACGTGGTGAGCGGGGACGCCTTCGCGACGGACGCGGACGCCGTGGCCCGGCAGGTGCTGGAGGGCGTGAAGCCCGGTTCCGTGGTCGTCATGCACTGCACGCGCAGTGCGGCCCCGACGACCGAACGGGCGGTGCGCACGATCGTGCCCGAGCTGCGCAAGCAGGGGTTCCGGTTCGTGAAGGTGTCCGAGCTGATCGGGGCGACGGGCGGGCGCCGCTGAGCCTCGTACGCTGGAGGGATGAGCGACGACGAACCGTCCTACGCGGAGTGCGTGCTGTGCCGGGAGCCGACCGAGTACCCGGACTCGCACAAGGGGATCACTCTCTGCCCCGTCTGCGAGTGGCAGGAGGCCCAGCGGACCGCCTGCTCAGGCTGACCGGCGGGACGTGAGCGCGCAGGCCGCCGCCGTGGCCGCGGATGTGAGCAGCGCTGCCGCCAGGAGGGGCGGCAACGGCACCGGGACCCTGCCGGACTGCGAGCCGCCGACCAGGCCGCTGACCGCGGCCTGCGCCGGGGAGCCCGACACCACCAGCGCCAGCAGGGCCGCCAGGAGGAGCGTGGGGACGGCGCGGCCGGGCGAGTGGAGGACCGGCCAGTTCGTGAGGGCACCGACGGCCGTGCCGAGCAGGGCGCACGCCAGGGCGGCCAGCAGGCCCGCCACGCCGGCGGCCACCAGGGACACCCGGGTGCGGTGGTCCGCGCTCGCCGGGTCGCTGATCAACGTCACGAGGAGGGTCGCGGCCGTGCCGAGTGCCGCAGCGGCGCCCAGCGCGACCAGGACGCAGGCCAGGTGTGCCCGTGCAGGTCCGGCCGCGGCCGTCCAGCCGAGCGGCCGCCATCTCCAACTCCGCCCGGGCGCCGGTGTCCAGGCTGTCCAGGCCTCGTCATGGGCGTGCGGGCGTAGGCGGCGGCACCGAAACGCTCCAGCGGCTTGTCGGCGGCGCGGGCGGCCCTCGGTCGGGGCGTCGAGGCCGACTAGGCAGGGCGGGCGAAATCCACTGCGGTTCGGCAGCGCCCTGAAGGGGCGCGGGGAACTGCGCGACCAGCCACGATGGTGCCGCAGACGATCGACGGCACATACCGGCATTCCAGCGGAGCACCTGGCACGCGGAGCAGGGTGGACTTGCCGGTGCCGTTGGCGCCCTCGACGCGGATCAGCGTGCCGGGCGGGACGGCGAGGTCGACGCCCTCGCAGGACCCAGGGGCCGCGCAGGCCGTAGCGGCGGCCCACGCCCTCCAGCCGTAGCTCAGGTTGCATGCGGACCATCCTCTCCCCCGGAACCACCACCCGGAGCAACCGATCTTCCGCCTGGCAGACTGGAGGACGTGACCAGTGACCCGGCCGTTCCCGGCGACAGCCCTTTCCGTTCCGAGCCCTCGGCGCGTGACGAGGCGCCGCAGTTCGTGCTGCCGCTCGTCGTGCGGATCGAGCGCGACGCTCCTCCGGCGCGCACGGACGCCCTGGAGACGGCCGCGCGCGCCGTACTGACGATCCTCAGCGACGAGCGGTCGCTCGGTGAGGGCGAGTGGGCGCAGACGATGCGGGACTGGCAGGACGCCCGGATCCGCAAGGTCGTGCGGCGGGCGCGCGGTGCCGAGTGGCGGCGGGCCGAGACGCTGCCCGGCATCACGGTCACCGGGAAGTCCGCGGAGGTACGGGTCTTCCCGCCCGTCCCCCTGGACGGCTGGCCCAAGGACCTGGCCAGGCTCCAGGTCTCCGGCACCGATCTCGACGACCCGGAACCGCCGGCCGCCGCCGACCCCGGCCTGCCGGTGCTCTGGATGAACCCGGACCTGGACATGTCGGCCGGCAAGTCGATGGCCCAGGCGGGACACGGCGCCCAACTGGCCTGGTGGGAACTGTCGGACGAGGAGCGCAAGGCCTGGCGAGACGCGGACTTCGCCCTCGCCGTCCGCACCGCGGACCCCGCCCGCTGGCCCGAACTCACCACAGCCGGACTCCCGTTGGTCCGCGACGCGGGCTTCACGGAGATCGCCCCGGGCTCGTGCACCGTGGTCGCCGACCACCCGGCGCTGCGGCCATAACTGGTGCCGGGCACCGGAGCTGTGGCGGAGCCCGCGTACGTGACGAATACCGGTCACTCCACGGTTGCCAGGAACCGCGGTTCTTTACCTACCCTTTGAACATCATCGCCGCCCCACACGTACCTCCTGACGCTGGCCAAGCGACAACTGCACCAACGACCAGTTGGATTCCCCGGGAGGCACCCTTGCGGCTCAACGGTACGGCTCTTCTCATCGCGGCCCTCGTCGCCACGGTAGGCGCGCTCGCGTTCCCCGTGTGGTCGTACGCCGACCGCGCCGGAACCGGGCAGGCGAACGTGGCGGCGTCGACGGTGAGCACCCGCTGGGGCCCGCTGACCGCCGCCGACCGCGACCTGATCGTCCGTGTGCGGCTCGCCGGACTGTGGGAGCTGCCCGCGGGTCAGCAGGCGATCGAGCGCGCCCCCAGCGAGGCGATCAAGGACTGCGCCGACCACCTGATCGTCGGCCACACCGACCTCGACAAGCGGGTCCGGATCATCGCGGCCCAGCTCAACGTCGAACTGCCGAACCAGCCGAACGAGCAGCAGCAGGGCTGGCTGGCGGAGCTGACCGCGGCACAGGGCGAGGAGTACGAGTACAAGTTCGCGAACCTGCTGCGGGCCGCGCACGGCAAGATCTTCCCGGCGATCGGCACCGTCCGGAACACCACCCGGAACACGCTGGTGCGCCAGCTGGCCTCGGACGCCAACCAGACCGTGCTCGACCACATCACGATGCTGGAGAAGACCGGCAAGGTCGACTTCGACGCCATCGCCAACGAGGTGGCCAACGCCACCACCGCCAGCCCGACCGGCCCCGCGGCACCCGTGCCGGGCCAGGTGGTCCCCTCGGCGCCGGTCGCCGAGGCAACCGGTGACGTCAAGACCACGTCGGAGCCGTCCCCGGGCGAGCCGGGCACGGTCAACACCAAGCGACCGGATCCGGTCGACTCGGAGGGCGTGCTCCAGTAGCGGGCACCCGCCTGGGCCGGGCCCGAACCTCAAATGTTGCTCTGAAGGTGCGGGGCGGGAGGTTCGGACCCGGGCGCCGGGGCCATACCTCCGTCACTGCGCGAAGGAGAAGGAGGGGGACGGACGATGAAACGACTGGGGACCGGTATCGGCTGGCGGCCGGAGATCGCGGACGCCGTGGAGAACATGCCGGGCATCGACTGGGTCGAGGCCGTGGCCGAGAACGTCTGCCCCGGACACCTCCCCGACTCCCTGCTGCGCCTGCGCGAGCGCGGGGTGACGGTCGTCCCGCACGGCGTCTCACTCGGCCTCGGCGACGCCGACCGCCCCGACCGGGCCCGGCTGACGGCCCTCGCCGAGCTGGCCGCGGCGCTGGGCTCGCCCCTCGTCACCGAGCACATCGCGTTCGTCCGGGCGGGCGGCCCCCTGACCGCGTCCCCGCGCCTTGAGGCCGGCCACCTGCTGCCCGTCCCGCGCACCCGCGACGCCCTCGACGTGCTGTGCGAGAACGTGCGCATCGCACAGGAGGCACTGCCCGTCCCGCTCGCCGTCGAGAACATCGCCGCGCTGATCGCCTGGCCGGGCGAGGAGATGACCGAGGGGCAGTTCCTCTACGAACTCGCCGACCGGACCGGCGTACGACTTCTCATCGACGTCGCCAACCTGCACACCAACCACGTCAACCGCGGCGAGGACCCGGCCAAGGCCCTCGCCGAACTCCCCCTCGAAGCCATCGCCTACGTCCATGTCGCGGGCGGCTTCGAACGCGACGGCGTCTGGCACGACAGCCACGCCCACCCGGTCCCCGAGCCGGTCCTCGCCATCCTGACCGACCTCGCGTCCCGCGTCTCACCGCCCGGCGTCCTGCTGGAACGGGACGAGAACTTCCCCGAAGCGGGCGAGCTGGAGCGGGAGTTGGCGTCGATTCGGGGGGCTCTCAGGAAGGGCCGGGCACAGGCCGAGTCCCTCGTCGGCCCCACCCCGGACGACCGGCCCTCCCCGGCGCCGCAGCCACACGCCTCCTCAACCTCCCCCGCCCGCCAGCGCCTCGCCCTCGCGCAGACCGCGCTGCTGTCCTCGCTCGTCGCCGGGACGCCCGTGCCCGAGGGGTTCGACCGGGTGCGGCTCGGGGTGCAGGCGCGGGCGCTCGCCGCCAAGCGGGCGGATGTCGTGGCGAAGGTCGCGCCGGAGCTGCCGCGGATCCTCGGGGACGGGTACCGGCCCGCCTTCCTGGCGTATGCGCACGGGCACCCGATGACCGGCGGCTACCGGCAGGACGCGCTGGACTTCGCCGGGCAGCAGCTGCTCGCCGGGCGGCCCGAAGAGGCCGGGGTGCGACGGGAGTTGCGCGAGTGGTGGCTGGAGCGCTCGGGCCCGGCCCCGCGCTCCCAGCGCCCGGCGGTACGCCTCGCGCGCGCCACCCGCCGGGTCCTGCTCCGCCGTTGAGGCATACGACGCAGCCCCCGTACGTCCGCGCCGCTCAGCCGCTAGGCGAGCCGCGCCACCTCGTTCACCACAGAGTGTGCCGGGATTAACACGGCGGCCGTGTCGCCGAGTTCGGGCATCCGGTTTGGCGCGCTTTGCCGTCGTATGCCCACGGCGTGCGCTCCCTCATCCTGCGTCCGGTGGGCACGATGCAACCTTTCCTCCCCATACGGCAGTTGGCGTAGACCCCGCAGTAATATGCCAAGGCCGCACCGGAAGCGCACTAGCGTGCGGTGCCGCAAGCAGGAGGCACCATGCGATCGCGATACCCCATCAACGGCAGGGGCATATTCAGTGGTACCGGGCTCATCATCACGGGCCTGACAGCGACCCTTCTGGCGCTGATCTTCCCGGTCTGGTCGTACGCCGACCGGTCCGGGACGGGAGTGGACGTGCTCAACGCCACGACCGTGTCGACGAAGTTCGGCCCGTTGTCGGCCCTCGACCGGGAGTTCGTCACCAAGGTCAGACTGGCCGGCCTGTGGGAGCTGCCCGCCGGGCAGCAGGCCGAGCAGAAGGGCACCACCGAGGCCGTACGGACGGCGGGAGCGCACCTCATCGAGGGGCACACCTTCCTCGACGAGCGGGTCCGCACCGTCGCGTCCCGGCTCGGGCTCGAACTGCCCAACGAGCCCAATGACCAGCAGCAGGGCTGGCTCAGTGAGCTGACGGCGGCTCAGGGGACCGACTACGACCGCAAGTTCGCCAACATCCTGCGCCTGGCGCACGGCAAGGTGTTCTCGGTCGTCGCCCAGGTCCGCGCGAGCACCCGCAACTCGCTGGTCCGCGACCTCGCCGACGACGCGAACGCGACCGTCCTCGACCACATCAAGGTCCTGGAGGCCACCGGGTACGTCGACTTCGACGCCCTGGCCCAGGACATGGCGGCCACGAGCACGCCCCCGATCACCAACTCCCCGGCCCCGCCCGGCCTGGTCGCCGACCCCGGCCCGGCCGTGCCGGTGACCCCGGCGGCGCCGACTCCGTCCCCGAGTTACACCCTCCCGCCGGCCGCCGCCAGCCCGCCGCCGCAGTGAAGCGGAACGTCACGGACAGGCAACGCTCGGTCCGGATTGTGAACAAGGCATGGCGTTTCCCCGAGCCCTTGGCATAGAAACACGGCATGTTCTGGGTGCTTCTTCTGCTGCTGGCCTGGGCCGCCGCGGGCACGACGTGTACACGGTTGTGCCTGGCCGCCGTCACTGCGGCGGCCGACGACGCGGATGACGACGGGGTCAGGAGACACGATCTGACGCTGTACGAGGCGGCGTTCCTGTCCGGCGGCCCCGCGCGGGTAGCAGACCTGACCATGGTCTCCATGGCACGTCAGCGCCGCCTGCTGCTCGCCCACACCGGCTGGGCGACGGTGGTCGACCCGCGGGGCCGCGACGACATCGAGCGCTCGGTCATCGGGGCCATAGGGCCCGAGGGGCAGTCCCCCATCGCCCCGGTGCGGGCGACGGCGGCCGACGCCGACGCCGTGCACAGCCTCGGCGACCGGCTGGTCAGCGCGGGCCTCGCGGTGCCCGACGGCACGCGTACGACGGTCGCGGCGGGCGTCCGTCAGGTGCAGGCTGCCGCCGTGGCCGTCGTCGGTCTCGGCGCGACAGCGCTGCTGACGCCGGCTCCGTCCGAGATGCCGCGGGGCCTGGTCGCCCTCTGGTTCGCGCTGCCCCTAGCTCTCACCCTGAGCTGCCTGGCGATCGCGCGGATCGAGGTCCACCCGTACTCACGCTGGGCCTCCCCGGCCGGACAGCGCCTGCTCGGCGCCCTGGCCCGGCACGCCTCGGGCCCCGGTGACGACCGTACGTACCTCACCACCGTCGCCGTACGCGGCATCCGCGCGATCGGCGAACCGGACCTGCGCGCGGCCTTCGCACACCGGGAGCAGCATCACGTGTTCCCCCGCGAGCCGCGCGGCTGACGAAAACGCGTCCCCGGGGGGCGCATAGGGGGCATTGGGGCGACACCGGCCGGATGGTGCTTGCCTTCGCCAACAAGCGTGCGAAACATCCCTTTTGTTGCTGCCGCGCACCGAAGGGACACGCGATGAGAGCTACCGCCCTCTACTCGGCCGCCGGATCCATGGTCCTGACCGCTCTCGGTGGTGTCGCCGCGCCCCCGGCGGGCAGCGTCCCGGCCGTTCCCGGCGCCGCCGAGCTGCGCGGCACCGCCGTCGCCGCCGCGCGTGCCGGGGCGGCCGGCATCGAGTTCGGGAAGTGCTCCGACGCCCAGGACATGCCGGGCACCATGCAGTGCGGCACGGTGTCCGTCCCGCTCGACTACGCCCGTCCCGACGGCAAGCACATCAAGCTGACCGTCAGCCGGGTGCCGGCCACCCACCGGGACCCGCACAACAGCAAGCGCAGAGTGCCGCGCCAGGGCTCCCTGGTCTACAACCCGGGCGGCCCCGGCGCCTCCGGCATGTACTTCCCGCTGATCGGCCTGCTCCCCGAGTGGAAGCGCATCGGGGCCGCCTACGACCTCGTCGGCTACGCCCCGCGCGGGGTCGGCCCCTCCGCGCCCCTGTCCTGCCAGGACCCCAAGCACTTCTTCAAGGGGCCCTCGCAGGCACCGACGTATCCCTCGGAGTCGTACAAGAAGGAGCGCATCGCGCAGGCCAAGGCGTACGCGCGCGGCTGCGCGAAGCGGTCCGGCAGCGGGCTTCGGCACTACAACTCCGTCAACAACGCCCGCGACCTGGACGTCCTGCGGGCCGCGCTGGGCGAGCCGAAGCTGACGTTCATGGGGGCGTCGTACGGCACCTACTTCGGGGCGCTGTACGCGACGCTGTTCCCCTCGCATGTGCGGCGGATGGTGTTCGACTCGGCGGTGAACCCGGATCCGGAGCAGATCTGGTACCGCAACAACCTCGACCAGTCGGCCGCGTTCGAGAGCCGCTGGGCGGACTTCCGCGAGTGGATCGCCAAGTACGACGGGGTGTACGGGCTGGGCGACACGGCGGAGAAGGTGCAGCGCAGCTACGAGAAGGCGGCGGCACAGCTCGCCGCGGAACCCGCCGGGGGGAAGGTGGGGCCCGGGCAGTTGCAGGGCTCGTTCCTGTCGGCCGGGTACTACGACGACTACTGGCCGCATCGTGCGCAGGCGCTGTCGGCGTATCTGAAGGGCGATCCGAAGCCGCTGATCGAGCAGGCGGGGCCGGTGACGGAGGCGGCGGCCGAGGCGGAGAACAGCAGTGCCGTGTACACGGCCGTGGAGTGCAACGACGCGTCCTGGCCGACGGACTGGAAGGTCTGGGATCGCGACAACACGCGGCTCGCTCGTGTGGCGCCCTTCGAGACGTGGGACAACGTGTGGACGAATCTGCCCTGCGCGTATTGGCCCGCGCCGCGTCAGCAGGTCCTTGATGTGCGGACAGGGGTTGGTGAGTTGCCGGCGACGTTGATTCTTGCCGCCGAGCGGGATGCGGCTGCGCCCTATCAGGGGGCTCTCGAACTGCATCGGCGACTGGCGGGGTCGGTGCTGGTGACGGAGCGGGATGCGGGTACCCATGGCATCGCTGGAGGGCCCAACCGGTGCGTCAATGGGCACCTTGATGCGTATCTGTTGGAGGGGCGGCTTCCGGTGCGGCGCGCTGCTTGTGCGCCGCATCCGGAGCCGCAACCGACGGCTGTGCGGTGATGCCGTCTGCGGGTGCGTTGTGGCTGGTCGCGCAGTTCCCCGCGCCCCTGGAGGGGCGCTTTACGCGAGGCCTGCTACCAGGTCAGCCAGCGACTTTCTGCGGCCCGTGTAGAACGGGACCTCCTCGCGGACGTGCATGCGGGCCTCCGAGGCGCGCAGGTGGCGCATGAGGTCGACGATTCGGTAGAGCTCGTCGGCCTCGAAGGCCAGGAGCCATTCGTAGTCGCCGAGGGAGAACGAGGCGACCGTGTTGGCTCGGACGTCCGGGAAGCCGCGGGCCATCTTGCCGTGGTCGGCGAGCATGCGGCGGCGGTCCTCGTCGGGGAGGAGGTACCAGTCGTAGGAGCGGACGAACGGGTACACGCTGATGTAGTTGCGCGGCGTCTCGTCGGCGAGGAACGCCGGGATGTGCGAGCGGTTGAACTCGGCGGGGCGGTGCAGCGCCATGTTCGACCAGACCGGCTCCAGGGCGCGGCCCAGCTTGGTGCGCCGGAAGAGGTTGTACGCCTCCTGGAGCTGGTCGGCGGTCTCGGCGTGCCACCAGATCATGAGGTCGGCGTCGGCGCGCAGGCCCGACACGTCGTAGGTGCCGCGGACCGTCACGTCCTTGGCGGCGAGCTGGTCGAACAGCTCCTGGACCTCGTCGGCGTAACCCGCGCGGTCCTCGGGCAGTACGTCCTTCAGCTTGAAGACGGACCACAGGGTGTAGCGGATGACCTCGTTGAGGTCCTTGGCCAGCTTGCCCTTGTTCGGGATCCTGCCGGACTCGGTGGTGGGTGCGTCGTCACTCATGGGGCTATTCTCCCGCTCCGTCGCGTGGACTTTGCACCGGGTTGGCACTGAGCTGCTCCACGGCGGCGTACGCGCTCGCGATGCACGCGGGGATGCCCACGCCGTCGTACTGCGCGCCGCACACCGCGAGGCCCGGGAGCTTGCCGACGTGCTCGCGGACGCGGGCCACGCGCGCGTGGTGGCCGACGGGGTACTGGGGCAGGCCGTCGGTCCAGCGGGTGACGCGGGTTTCGAGGGGCGTGGCGGCGAGGCCTGTCGCCGCCTTGAGGTCGTGCCGTGAGACGTCGACCAGGTCGGCGTCGGCGCGCTCCAGGATCTGCGTCTCGCCGTACCGCCCGACGGAGGTGCGCAGGACGAGGAGGTCGGGATCCTCGTCGGCGATCCAGCCCCACTTCTGCGAGGCGAACGTCGACGCCTTGATGGTGCGCCCGTCGACCGGCGGCACGAGGAAGCCGCTGCCCTGGGGGAGGGTGACGTCCGCGCGTCGGTAGGCGAGGGTGACCAGGGCCATGGAGGCGTACTCGATGCCGGAGAGCTCGGCCGCGGCGGCCGGCGCCTCGGCGCGCAGGAGGCCCGCTGCGACGGGGGCGGGGACGGCGACGACGACACCGTCGGCGTGCAGGACTCGGTCGCCGGCGACGACACGCCACGTCCCGGACGACTCGCGGCGCAGCTCCGTCACCGCCGTGCCCGTGACGATCTCGCCGCCCCCCGCGCGCACCGACTCCGCGACCGCGAGCGGCAGTTGGCCCACCCCGCCCTCGATGCCCATGAAGACCGGCCCGGTCTGCTGGGCGGCGGCCGCCTTCGCCTGGATCTCGCGGACGGCCTCCGTGAGCGAGTCGTGCGTCCGGGCGGCCTGGAACAGCTGCGGCACCGCCGAGCGCATCGAGATGCGGTACGCGTCGCCCGCGTAGACCCCGCCCAGCAGCGGCTCCACGAGTCGGTCGACGACCTCGCGGCCGAGCCGAGCCGCCACGTACTCCCCGACCGCCACGTCCTCGCCGACCTCCGTGCGCGGCAGCTCGGCGTCGCGCTCGATGCGGTGCAGGCCCTCGTCGGAGAGAACGCCGGTCAGGGCGGACGCGGTGCCGGGCACGCCCATGACGTGGCCCTTGGGCATGGGGCGCAGGGTGCCGCGGGTCCAGATCGAGGCCGTGGCGGTGGCCGGCGGCTGAAGGCGCTCGGTCAGCCCCACCTCACGCGCGAGCGCCACCGCCTCCGGGCGCCGCGCCAGCATCGACTCGGCACCGAAGTCGACACGCGCGCCCGCGATCTCCCCGGGCAGCAGCTTGCCGCCGAGGCGGTCCGAGGCCTCGAGGACGATCACGCGCGCGCCACGCTCCAACAGCCGGTGGGCAGCGGCCAGCCCGGCGATGCCGCCTCCGATGACGACGACATGTCCCGGGCCCGTACGAGTCTCCACTTCGCGCATGCGTCCAGCCTCTCAGACCCCACTGACAGTCCGACCCCGGGCCGGTGTCCTTCACGAGTCCCGACCGTGACCGCATCGGGACCGATTCCGGCCAACGTCCCGCCGGGCTCCGGCGTCGAAGAAGCATCAGTCGTTCACCGACACTCGGGGGGTACTGCCAGATGCACGCACGACGATCCGTACGACCCGTCCAGGCCCTGGCCGGCATCCTGCTGGCCGCCGCAATCGCGCTCACGGGGTGCAGCGGAGCGGACGACGCCAGCTCCTCCAGCGACTCAGCGGCAAAGGGCGGTGTCGAGGCGGGCGCGCAGGAGGGTGCCGCGGGCAGCGCCGCGAGCGGCACCCAGGCGTCCGCACCACCGAAGCTCACCGCGAGCATCATCCGCACCGCCTCGCTGACCGTGCAGGTCAAGGACGTACCGAAGGCTCTCGACGAGGCCCGCACCAGTACCGAGAACGCGGGCGGCTATGTCGGCAACGAGACGACGACCCGGGGTGACGACGGCCGGGAACGCACGCGTGTCGTGTTGCGCGTGCCGGTCGACGCGTACGCGGAGGTCCTCGCCGAACTGGAGGGTGCGGGCAAGCTCCTGGAGCGCACCGCGAAGGCGCAGGACGTCACCGACCAGGTCGTCGACGTGGAGAGCCGCATCACCTCGCAGCGCGCGAGTGTGGCCCGCATCCGCGAGCTGATGGACCGGGCGACCAAGCTCAGCGACGTGGTCACACTGGAGGGCGAACTGAGCACCCGCCAGGCGGACCTGGAGTCGCTGCTGGCCCGGCAGGCGTCCCTGAAGGACCGTACGAGCCTGGCCACCATCACCCTCTCCCTGTCCGAGACGCCGGTGAAGAAGGTCGCGAAGGACGACGACCCCGGGTTCGTGGACGCGCTGACGGGCGGCTGGGACGCGTTCGTGACGATGCTGCGCTGGATCGCGATGGCGTTCGGCGCGGTGCTGCCCTTCGCCGCGGCGGCGGTGCTGATCGTGGTGGTGTGGCTGCGGATCGTACGGCCCCGGCTGCCGCGCCGGCCGGCCCCCGCGGCCGCGTCGACCGCGCTGGGACCGCTGCCGACCGCCCGTCAGGCGCCGCAGCCCGGACGCGCGGAGGAAGAAGGCCGGCAGGACTGAAATGCGGTGCCCCCGTAGCGTGTTCGCATGACCATGAGCACGAACAATACGCGGGGCCCGAAAGAGCGACTGGTCGTGATCGGCGGCGACGCCGCGGGAATGTCCGCGGCGTCGCAGGCACGCCGCCTCAAGGGCCCGGACGAGCTGGAGATCGTGGCGTTCGAGCGCGGCCACTTCACGTCGTACTCGGCGTGCGGCATCCCGTACTGGGTGGGCGGCGACGTCCCCGAGCGGGACCAGCTGATCGCACGCACCCCGGAGGAGCACCGGGCCCGCGCGATCGACCTGCGCATGCGTACGGAGGTCACGGAGATCGACGTGGCGGGCGGCCGGGTACGCGCGCGTGACGTCGAATCGGGCGCCGAGTCCTGGACGTCGTACGACAAACTCGTGATCGCGACCGGTGCCCGCCCCATCCGCCCCGACATGCCGGGCGCCGACGCCCCCGGCGTCCACGGGGTGCAGACGCTCGACGACGGTCAGGCGCTCCTGGACACGCTGGCACGCACGCGTGGCCGGCGTGCGGTGGTCGTCGGCGCGGGCTATATCGGCGTGGAGATGGCCGAGGCGCTCATCAACCGCGGCTACGAGGTGACGGTCGTCAACCGTGGCAGCGAGCCCATGTCCACGCTCGATGCCGACATGGGACGCCTGGTGCACCGGGCCATGGAGGGCCTGGGCATCACCATGGTCAACGACGCCGCGGTCACCAAGCTGCTCACGGGTGAGGACGGCCGGGTACGGGCGGTGGTCACGGACGACGCCGAGTACCCGGCGGACGTGGTCGTCCTGGGCATCGGCGTCCGCCCCGAGACGACGCTCGCGAAGGCGGCGGGCCTCCCCGTGGGCCACCATGACGGCCTGCTCACCGACCTGGCGATGCGGGTGCGCGGCCACGAGAACATCTGGTCCGGCGGCGACTGCGTCGAGGTCCTCGACCTCGTCTCCGGCCAGGAACGCCACATCGCCCTCGGCACCCACGCCAACAAACACGGCCAGATCATCGGCACCAACATCGGCGGCGGCTACGCCACGTTCCCCGGCGTAGTAGGCACCGCGGTGAGCAAGGTCTGCGACCTGGAAATCGCCCGCACCGGCCTACGCGAGAAGGACGCCCACCGAGCGGGCCTCCAGTACGAAACGGTCACCATCGAATCCACCAGCCGCGCGGGCTACTACCCCAGCGCTTCCCCGATGACGGTCAAGATGCTCGCCGAACGCCGCACGGGCCGCCTACTGGGCGTCCAGATCGTAGGCAGGGAGGGCGCGGGAAAGCGCGTGGACATCGCAGCGGTAGCCCTGACGGCCAGAATGACGGTGGAACAGATGACATCCCTGGACCTGGGCTACGCTCCCCCGTTCTCCCCGGTATGGGACCCGGTCCTGGTAGCCGCAAGAAAGGCAACGGCAAGAATCAACGCAGGCTAGGGCCGACGCCGGTCAGGGGCGCGGGGAACTGCGCGACCAGCCACAACCAACCGGCACCCCGCAGACCACCCGCACCCCCAAGACGATCCCGGCAAAACAACCTACGCCGTCCCATTGATCCGATCGATAGCCTGCCGAGCCTGCTCGGCCGGCGGCCGCGCAGGCAACGACGACACCGACGCACTGGCGCTCACAGGCACAGGGGCAGGCTGAGCCCCAGCCGGTTTCGCGTGGGCGCCCACCGCACTGGACCGCAACCGCGCACTCACCGCCTCATCCAGTGTCACCGGCCGCTGCATCTGCGAAGCCATCCGCCCCGCCTCCTGGCCCAGCCGGGCCACGTCCTCCCAGGGCAGCTTCACCACAAGGGAGATCTCCGCCTCGCCGTCGGGCAGAGCTGTCATCGTCGGAGGAGTGATTCGGTCGTTCATCGCCTGTTCCTCACGTCGTCCCCGCGACGCGCCGTGTCGCGGGCGGTTGAGGACACATACGCACAGGCGGACGCCCGCGTTCACAGATTCGTGGCCCGCATCGGGGGCACACATTCCTTGTGGTCATTCCCGTTCATGACGTGAACCCGGTGAGCCGCACTCCGATCGTGACGTACGCGCTGATCGCCGCCAACGTCCTCGTGTTCCTGTCCACGCCCGGCATAGCCGGCTCGGTGGCGGGCGCCAGCGATCTCGCACAGCTGTGCCATCTCCAGGCGTTCCTGGACCACTACGCCGCGGTACCAAGGGAGTTGATCCACCATCAACTGCCCCGCACGGTACCCACGGGCGAGGTCGGGATCGGCACGCAGGGAGCGGGCTGCGTCGTGGGCCCGCCGGACTACGACAAGTCCCCGGCCCTGTCCGTCTTCACGGCCATGTTCCTGCACGGCAGTTGGCTGCACCTGCTGGGCAACATGCTGTTCCTGCTGATCTTCGGCAACAACGTCGAGGACCGTATGGGCCACGTGAGGTACACGCTCTTCTACGTCGTCTGCGGCTACGCGGCGTCCTACGGCTTCGCGCTGCTCAACGACGACTCGGGCGACCCGCTGATCGGCGCGTCCGGGGCGATCGCCGGGGTGCTGGGCGCCTATCTGGTGCTGTATCCGAAGGCCAGGGTGTGGGTCCTCGTCCCGTTCCTGATCTTCCTGCCGCTCAGACTGCCGGCCTGGATGGTGCTGGGCTTCTGGTTCGTGCTGCAGGCGTTCTACTCGTCCGGCGAGGGCGTCTCCGACGCCGGGACCGTGGCGTACGCGGCGCACATCGTCGGCTTCCTCGCGGGCATGCTGCTCGCCTGGCCCCTGCGCAAGAACACTCCCCCACCACCGGAACCGCGCGGCCTGCTGTTCGGCAGGAAGGCACGGCCCCGGCACACGTGGTGAGCGCTCTTTATCGAACCGTCTGCGTGTGGACGTACTCGACGAGCCGGGTCAGCGCGTCCGGGTCGGTGGACGGCATGACGCCGTGGCCGAGGTTGAAGACGTGACCCTCCAGGCCCTCCGCCGATTCCAGGACCTCGCGGGTCTTGGCCTCGACCGCCTCCGTGGAGGCGAACAGGACGGTCGGGTCCAGGTTGCCCTGGAGCGCCTTGCCGGGGCCGACCCGGCGGGCGGCCTCGTCGAGCGGGACGCGCCAGTCGACACCGACGACATCCGCGCCGGCCTCGCCCATGAGGCCGAGCAGTTCGCCGGTGCCGACGCCGAAGTGGATGCGGGGGACGCCGTAGCCCTCGACGGCCTTGAAGACCTTGGCGGAGGCGGGCAGCACCGAGCGGCGGTAGTCGACCGGGGCGAGGGCGCCGGCCCACGAGTCGAAGAGCTGGACGGCGCTCGCGCCCGCCTCGATCTGGACCTTCAGGAAGGCGGCGGTGATGTCCGCGAGACGATCCAGCAGGTCGGCCCAGAGCTGCGGGTCGCCGTACATGATCGCCTTGGCGTTCTCGTATGTGCGGGACGGGCCGCCCTCTACGAGGTAGCTCGCGAGGGTGAACGGGGCGCCCGCGAAACCGATGAGCGGGGTGGAGCCGAGCTCGGCGGTGAGCAGGCCGATCGCCTCGGTGACGTACGAGACGTCCTCGGGGGTGAGGTCACGGAGCTGAGCGAGGTCCGCGCGCGTGCGGATCGGCTTCTCGACGACCGGGCCGACGCCGGGCTTGATGTCGAGGTCGATGCCGATGGCCTTGAGCGGGACGACGATGTCGCTGAAGTAGATCGCCGCGTCGACGCCGTGCCGGCGCACAGGCTGCAGCGTGATCTCGGTGACCAACTCGGGCCGCATGCAGGACTCGAGCATCGGGATGCCCTCGCGCACCTTGCGGTACTCGGGCAGTGAGCGCCCGGCCTGCCGCATGAACCACACGGGCGTGTGCGGCACGGGCTCGCACCGGCACGCCTTCATGAAGGCGGAATCGTACGTCGCTGTCGGCTGCTTGCCCGAGGGGCTCTCGTTGGCGCTCACGCCAAAAAGTCTCCCACGGGAGCAAGAGTCGGCATTACACGGGAGCCCCAGCCGGCATTACCCAGCGAGGCCCACTGCATCAGGCGGGGTGTCTAGCCTGCGCTCGGCGCCCATTCCGCTTAATCTGCACCGCATGGCTGCGGCTCAAGGACGACTGTCGGACGGCGCTGACGGAATGGACGACACCAAGGAGGGGGACCAGGACGGTAACGGGGGGGATCCGCCGGCTTTCCAGGCCGCGGTCCAGGCTCTGCGGAGCAGTCGGCTGCGGCCGCAGATCGAGATCGAATCGGTGCGCCCGCCGCAGCGGCTCGCGCCGTTCGCCTACGCGCTGGAGGCCGCGGTCGTCGACGGCGACCAGGACCTGGCCGACGGCCGGCTCGTCCTGCTGCACGACCCGTCCGGGCACGACGCCTGGCGCGGCACCTTCCGGCTGGTGACGCTGGTGCGCGCGGAGCTGGAGCCGGAGATGGCCGCCGACCCGCTGCTGCCCGACGTGTGCTGGTCGTGGCTGACGGGTGCGCTGCAGGCCCGCGGGCTGACGTACGGCGAGCCGAGCGGCACCGTCACGCGCGCGAGCTCGCACTATTTCGGCGGGCTGTCCGAGCGCCCCGCCGCCTCGCAGATCGAGATCCGTGCGTCGTGGACCCCCCGAGAGGGCCTCGGCGGGGTCCCGGACACGGCGTCCCATCTGGCCTCCTGGTGCGATCTGCTGGCCCAGGTCGCGGGTCTGCCGCCGGCCGGTCCGGGGGACGCGTCGGTGGTGTCGCTGCCGCAGCGCCGCGATCCACAGTCGCGCTGAGGTTCTCTGCCACGCCTGCTTGGTGGCCTCTTGGCAATCACTTTGTCGATACGGCCACTTTCAGTCACGAACAGAACCTCGAACGAAGCGATTCGCTCGACGAATGATCGACCGCGTGTCCGAATTGCGCGAATTTTTACTCACTAGATCGTGATCATTCTCTAAAGGCCCCCGGGGTTGATGCCGAAGACGACTGTGACCTTGAAAGCCGTCCCCACCCAGGAGGCCTGGTGTCCGTTCTCCTCGAGCAGCCCGCAAGCCTGGTCGCCTACCGCCCGAACAAGCCGACCGCCATGGTGGTCGTGGCCGACCCGCGCGTCCGCTCCACCGTCACCCGCCATCTGTGGGCGCTCGGTGTGCGCGACGTCATCGAGGCCTCGTCCGTCGCGGAGGCTCGTCCCCGCATCGGCAACCCCCGCGACATCTGCGTCGCCGACGTCCACCTGCCCGACGGTTCCGGTCTCACCCTGCTGTCCGAGACCCGCGCCGCGGGCTGGCCCAACGGTCTGGCCCTGTCCGCCGCCGACGACATCGGCGCCGTGCGCAACGCCCTCGCGGGCGGCGTCAAGGGCTACGTCGTCACCGGCACCCGTACGAACATCGGGCTCCCCACCCGGCCGGGCGCCGCGCCCATCGGTTCCGCCGCCGCCCGTATGCACCGCCGCCCCCCGGGTTCCCCGAGCCACCCGGGTGGCTACCGCGAACTGTCCGGCCGTGAGGTCGAGGTGCTGCGACTGGTCGCGGAAGGCCAGTCGAACAAGGCGATCGGCGTCTCGATGGGCCTGTCCGCACTGACCGTCAAGAGCCACCTCGCCCGCATCGCCCGCAAGCTCGGCACGGGTGACCGCGCCGGCATGGTCGCGGTGGCCCTGCGGACCGGCATCATCCACTGACGCTCCCACCCCCCGCTCGCCGTTCCCCCCCTACCCCCCGTCCCCCATTTACAGGCGCCCGCCGACGGAACGTTCCGTCGGCGGGCGCTGTCCATTGAGCCCCTCAGGCTCCGCGAGGTGCCGGCCCTACTCGCCGCCCGCCGACAGCGCCCTCAACGGGACGCGCCGGAATTCGATCGCTTCGTACGCGGTCTTGGTCCCTGTCTCGTAGAGGATGCCCACCGTGTCGGCATCGGGCTGCACCAAGTCGGAGTAGGCGGCCTTCTTCGAGGACAAGGTCAGTGCCTTGTCGAAGGAGTGCCCTCCGTCCGAGCTGCTCCACAGTGCCATCGCCGCGCGGTCGGTCGGGACGGAGGGTGCCGAGAGCAGCAACTTCCCCCGATCCCCGGCCAGTTGCAGCGCAGCGCTCTCCACCAGGGGCACGTCGTTCAGTGAACTCTGGTCCGCATAAGCCCGGTCCAAGCTGCTTGCACCGTCGCTGGAATAGGCGTCCAGTCGATTCCCCGCGCTCGTCCCCTTCTGATTGCGAGCGCTGAAGTACAGCCGCCCGTCCGGGAGTTGCGCGGCGGTCGACTCGTTCGCGTTGTGCACGCCCTCGTAGGCGTCGTCGACGAACCCCAACTGCCAGGACCGGCCCCCGTCGTCGCTGTAGATCGCGTGCGCCCCGAAATACTTCGGTTCCTGACCCGTGTCCCCGGACCCGGAAGGCGGCGTGGCGGAGTGGTTGGCGGGTACGACCAACCGGCCCGCGTGCTCACCCCGCGTCAGAGCGATCGCGTGTCCCGGCCCCGTCCCGTACCAGCGCCACCCAGGCTGCTTCACCGTCGACGTGATCTCCCGCGGCGACGAGAACGACCGCCCGTCGTCGCCGCTCGTCTGCACGAACACCCGACGGCCCTGCTCGTCCGAGACCTCGCCGCGGAGGATCTGCGCCTCGGTGACATCACCGCTGTTGTACGAGGTGACGAGCACGACGTGTCCCGTACGAGGATCCACGACCGGCGCCGGATTGCCCCGCGTGTCACCCTGGCCCGCCGCGACGACCCGCATCGGGCCCCACGTGCAGCCACCGTCGCGCGACCGCCTGAGCACGACGTCGATGTCGCCCGCGTCCTCCTTGCCGTCCCTCCGCCCTTCGGCGAACGACAGCAAGGTCCCGGCGCGGGTCTGGACGACGGCGGGTATTCGGTAGCTGGCGTAGCCGCCCTCGCCCGAGGTGTACGGCACCGACGACACGCATTTTCCCTCATCCGCCCAGGGCCGCGCGGCTACCACCAGTGCGGCGACGAAGACTATGCCGGCAGCCAGAACGGCCGCACGGCGGCCAAGGAACCCGCGGATCAATGCTCCCCCAGGGACGGAAAATCGTCAGAGATCGACAGAAGGCGACTCGCGTGAACCTAGAGGGATCGCTGTGACGCGGCAATGTCGGGACCCCAAGCGCGATCTGGCGGCCGTCGAGAATCGCGGCGGAAGCGGGATCCTCCGAGGGTTTCCGCAGGTCAGCAGAGTTTTGGCCGAAAAACGCAGGTCAGGCGCCCGCCGACGGAACGTTCCGTCGGCGGGCGGCGTCCATACACGGATACCCTTGACATGTGACCGACGCCCAAAAGACCGCAGCAGACAGCTCACTGCGAACCACCGGAGGCGCCCCTCCGGACGATGGCGGATCTTCTGACTCCGGGGCGCCGATCCCATTGCTCGAACCCCGCGAGGGGATTCCACCCGTGATCGCGGACGAGGCAGCCCTCGCCGAGGTGATCGACGCCTTCGCCGCGGGCTCCGGCCCGGTCGCCGTCGACGCCGAGCGCGCGTCCGGCTACCGCTA
Organism: Streptomyces sp. JLBG701; assembly: GCF_058544905.1. Classification (NCBI taxonomy): domain Bacteria; kingdom Bacillati; phylum Actinomycetota; class Actinomycetes; order Kitasatosporales; family Streptomycetaceae; genus Streptomyces; species Streptomyces sp. JLBG701. Next base: position 8,683,728 of record NZ_CM178588.1, on the reverse strand, counting down.
CGGGCAGCGCGCCTACCTGGTGCAGCTGCGGCGCGAGGGCGCGGGGTCCGCGCTGATCGACCCCGTGGCCTGCCCCGATCTCTCCGGCCTCGGTGCGGCGATCGCCGACGCCGAGTGGGTGCTGCACGCCGCCACGCAGGATCTGCCCTGTCTCCGCGAGATAGGCATGGTGCCGACGCGACTGTTCGACACCGAGCTCGCCGGACGGCTCGCCGGGTTCCCACGGGTCGGCCTCGGCGCGATGGTCGAGGGCGTCCTGGGCTACGTACTGGAGAAGGGGCATTCCGCCGTCGACTGGTCGACGCGGCCGCTGCCCGAGCCGTGGCTGCGGTACGCGGCCCTGGACGTCGAGCTCCTCGTCGACCTGCGTGACGCGCTGGAGAAGGAGCTGGACCGGCAGGGCAAGCTGGAGTGGGCCCGGCAGGAGTTCGAGGCGATCGCGACCGCGCCGCCCGCTGAGCCGCGTAAGGATCCCTGGCGGCGTACGTCCGGGATGCACAAGGTGCGGCGGCGTCGGCAGCTCGCGGTGGTGCGTGAGCTGTGGGAGACGCGGGACCGGATCGCGCAGAGGCGGGACGTTTCGCCGGGCAAGGTGCTGTCCGACACGGCCATTGTCGAGGCCGCGCTTGGCCTGCCGGCCAATGTGCATGCCCTCACGGTGCTGAACGGTTTTGGGCATCGGATGGGGCGGCGTCAGCTGGAGCAGTGGCAGGCGGCCGTCGATCGGGCCAAGGCCCTGCCCGACGCCGCGCTGCCGCAGCCTGGGCAGCCTGTTGCCGGGCCTCCGCCGCCGCGTGCCTGGGCCGACAAGGATCCCGTTGCCGCGGCTCGGCTGTCCGCGGCGCGCGCTGCGGTTTCCGCGCTGGCCGAGCAGCTCAACATGCCTCAGGAGAATTTGATTACGCCGGACACGGTGAGGCGGGTTTGTTGGGAGCCGCCCAAGCCTGTGGATGCGGAGGCTGTGGCTTCTGCGCTTGCCGGGTACGGGGCTCGGGCCTGGCAGGTTGAGCAGGTCACGCCGGTGTTGGTGGAGGCCTTGTCCGCCCAGACGCCATAGGAGTTCTGTTGTAGGGCGGCTACAGGTCGTTCGTGGCTGGTCGCGCAGTTCCCCGCGCCCCTTGGTGGGTCATCTCGTCGCGCCTCGCATGAAGCCGTTGTAGATGAAGCGCTGTAGGGACAGGAAGACCACCAGCGTTGGCAGGATCACCAGGACCGCTCCCGCCGAGATCACCTCCCAGTGGGCCGCGTACAGGCCTCGGAAGCGGAACAACGACGTCGAGATCACGCCAAGATCTTCCGAGGGCATGTAGAGGAACGGGATGTAGAAGTCGTTGTAGACGGTGATCCCCTTCACTATCACCACCGTCGCGATCGCCGGTTTGAGGAGCGGGAAGATGATCTTTCGGTAGATCGTGAAGGCGTTGGCGCCGTCCAGGCGGGCGGATTCGTCCAGGGAGATCGGGATGGATCGTACGAACTGCAGGAAGATGTAGATCGAGACGATGTCCGTGCCCATGTAGAGCGCGATCGGTGCCCACAGGCTGTCGAACATGCCGAAGTTGTTGACTATCTGGAAGGTCGCCACCTGGGTCGTGACGCCCGGGACGAGTGCCGCCACCAGGAAGAGCGCGACCACCAGCTTCTTGAAGCGGAAGGTGAAGCGGTCGATGGCGTAGGCCGTCATCGAGCCGATGAGGACCGTGCCGGCGATCGAGACCAGCAGGATGATCGCCGTGTTGGTGAACGCGGAGAGCATCTCGCCGTCCTGGAACGCCGACACGTAGTTGTGGAAGTTCAGCAGGTCGCCGGGGAGTTCGAGGGCGCCGCTCGTGTTCGCCATCTCCTTCTCCGACTTGAGGGAGGTCAGGAGGACGACGACGAGTGGGAGCAGGACCACCACGGTCGCGGCGATCAGCGACAGGTACACGAGTGTGCGGGCCACCGTGCGGCGTGTCATACGAGGTCCACCTTGTCGTCGGGGACCAGGCGCCGCTGCACCCAGGTCACCAGCAGGATGATCAGGAGGAGGACAATGGCGGCCGCCGAGGCCAGGCCCGTCTTGTTGAAGCGGAAGGCCAGGTTCACCGTCTGGATCACGAAGGTCTCGGTGCCGGTCGCGCCGCCGGTCATGATGTAAGGGATCTCGAAGGCCGACAGCGAGCCGGAGATGGACAGGATCACCGTCAGAGTCAGCACCGGTTTGATGCCCGGCGCGATGATGTAGCGGAACTGGTGCCAGCGGCCCGCCCCGTCCAGCTCGGCCGCCTCGTACAACTCCCCCGGGATCGACTGGATCGCACCCAGGAACAGGACGAAGTTCAGGCCCAGATAGCGCCAGACCGAGACGCCGGCGAGTGACGTGTTGGCGGACGTCGGAGTGCCCAGCCAGGCGTGGTCCGTGTGGTAGCCGAACAGGCTCAGGACCGAGTCGAGCGTGCCGCCGTCCTGGAAGAAGTAGAGGAACACGAAGCCGATCGCGACTCCGTTGATCAGGTACGGGAAGAAGAGCACGCCCTTGAAGAAGTTCCGGAAGCGGACGTTGAAGCTCAGGATCGTCGCGAAGTAGAGCGCGGCGACGATCTGGAACGCGGAGGCGGCGAGGTAGTAGCCGCTGACCCAGAAGACCTCGAAGAGTTCCGGGCGGGTGAAGAGCTCCGTGTAGTTCTCGGCGCCCGTGTAGTGCAGTTCGGGGCTGACGCCGTCCCAGTCGGTGAAGCTGTACGCGACCATGTTGGCGATCGGCGCGTAGGTGAAGACGATCAGCAGGGCGAGCGGGGCGAGGAGGAACAGCCAGGGGGTGACGCCCCGCCAGATGCGAGTCCTGCGCGAGGCAGGAGCCGGGACGGGGGCGGCCGGGATCACCTCCACGGCCGCCTTCTGAGTCGTGTCCGTCATCAGGACCCCAGGTTCTTCTGGGCGTCCGTCCAGCGCTTGCTGAGGTCGGCGAAGAAGTCGTCGAGGCTGCCGTCGCGTGCGCCGCGGGCCAGGTCGACGAGGTTCTGGCGGTACTCGGGGGCGTAGATGCCGGTCTCCGACTGATTGTCGATGCTCTTGACCTGGGCGCCCTTGCTGTCGTCCAGCTCGATGAACTTCACGCCCGCGTCCTCGTACGGCTTCAGTACGTCCGGCAGGGCCGCGTCCTTGAGCGGGGAGATGGCCAGGTTGTCCTTGTCGTAGCCGGACTTGTCGGTGAACCAGTCGATCCAGGCGCGGGCCGCCTCCTTGTGCTTCGAGTGGACGTTGACGGCCTGGTTGTAGTCGGGGCCGATGACCGCGCAGAACTTGCCGTCCACCTGGGCCGGGAAGGGCATGAAGCCGATGTCGTCGGGGTTCACCCCGGCCTTCTTCGCGGCGTCCTGGAACTGGACGATCGCCCAGGTGCCGAGCCACTGGGTGGCGATCTCGCCCTTGGCCGTACGGGGCTTGGACTGCTCCCAGTTGCTGGTCGTCGGGTCCTTCTCGATCAGCCCCGACCTGACGGTGTCGTAGAGCAGCGTGTCGCCTACGCGCAGGTCGGCGCCCTCCGCCCACGGGTCGCCCTCGGCCAGCTTGCCGGTGGCCTGCGGGTCGCAGTTGACCGAGCCGTCGACGTACGTCCACGAGGTCAGCGTCCAGCCGGCCGCGAAGTTGGTGTAGTACGGGATGGCGTCGGTCTTGGCCTTGATGGCCTTGAGGTCCGTGAGGAACTCGGCCGGGGTGGTGGGCCATTCGGTGACGCCGGCCTCCTTCCAGACCCGCTTGTTGTAGACGAAGCCCGGGCTCACGCCGACCGGGCTCTGGCCGTAGACCTTGCCGTCGACGGTGGTGAAGTCGGTGAAGCGGTACTTCTTGCCGCGCTCCTCCTGAGTGCCCAACGAGGCGAAGAACTTGGGGTAGTCGCTCTTCTTGATGACCGCGGGGATCAGCAGGACGTCGCCGTAGTTCTCCGTGTTCATACGGATCTTGACTTCGGCCTCGTAGTCGGTGAGCGCCTCGAACTCGACCTTCACCTTGGGATAGGTCTTGTTGAACGCGTCGGCGTACTTCTTCATCGTGCCGTCCTGCACGAGGTCCGTCCGCACGGTGAGGACCTTGATGGTGCCGGTGACTTTTGACGGGTCGTCAGGCGCCTTCGCGTCGGCGCCTTCCGTGGAGCCTCCGGTGCCGGTGCAGGCCGAGAGCAGCAGGGCTGTGGCGGTCAGGGCGAGGACTGTACGGCGGTTCATGTGCATCAGCTCCGTTCCAGGGACGGACGAGCACGTGCGGGTTGGCTGATTCGGCACTCTGACAGCGCTTTCCTCAACCGGTAAAGTCCCAATCCCGCCAACGATGCCCGAACATCGCCCCATCCTGGGATAGACCGGTTTAGGGAGTGCGCATGCTGGAGGCCACACCGCTCGACGAAGGCTGGGTCCTGCGGTACGAGGGCGACGCGCTGCCGGCCGTGGTGCCGGGCTGCGTGCACACCGACCTGCTGGCGGCGGGCGTGATCCCGGACCCCTTTCTCGGGCGGAACGAGACCGGGGTGGCGTGGGTCGGGCGGCGCGACTGGACGTACGAGACGGAGCTGTCGGCCACGTCGGCGCATGAGCAGACCGACCTCGTCTTCGACGGTCTCGACACGGTCGCCGAGATCCTGCTGGACGGCCGGCTCCTGGGCCGGACAAGGAACATGCACCGCTCCCACCGCTTCGACGTGACCGGCCTGAGCGGGCGGCTCTCGGTGCGGTTCACCTCCGCCTACGCCGAGGCCGAGGCGGTGCGCGGGCGGCTGGGCGAGCGGCCCGCCGCCTACGCCGAGCCGTACCAGTACGTCCGCAAGATGGCCTGCTCCTTCGGCTGGGACTGGGGGCCGACCCTGGTGACGGCCGGAATCTGGCGTCCGGCCCGCCTGGAGCACTGGTCGACGGCCCGGATCGCCCGTGTACGCCCGCTCGTGACCGTCGAAGGGAGCGTGGGGCGCGTCGAGTTGGCCGTCGACATCGAGCGGACCCGGGTCGAGGCGCCGCTCACCGTCGAGGCCACGGTAGCCGGGGTGCGGGCGCGCGCCGAGATCGACGGGACGCGGGGGGTCGTACGGCTGGAGGTGCCGGACGCCGGGCTGTGGTGGCCGCGCGGGTACGGCGAACAGCCGCTGTACGACGTCGAGTTGACGCTTCTGCACGGCGAGGCCGCCCTGGACGGGTGGCGCCGCCGCATCGGCTTCCGGACCGTCGGTCTGGACCGCCGGCCCGACGCGCACGGCACCGGCTTCACCCTCGTCGTCAACGGCGAGCGGCTCTTCGCGCGGGGCGTGAACTGGATCCCGGACGACGTGTTCCCGTCCCGGATCAGCCGCGAGCGGTACCGGGAGCGGCTGCGGCAGGCCGCCGACGCGGGCGTGGACCTGGTCCGCGTGTGGGGCGGCGGGATCTACGAGAGCGAGGACTTCTACGACGCCTGCGACGAACTGGGGCTGCTGGTCTGGCAGGACTTCCCCTTCGCCTGCGCCGCCTACCCCGAGGAGCAGCCGCTGCGCGGCGAGGTGGAGGCGGAGGCCCGCGAGAACGTCGTACGGCTGATGCCGCATCCGTCCTTGGTGCTGTGGAACGGGAACAACGAGAACCTGTGGGGGTTCCGGGACTGGGGGTGGGAGCAGCGGCTCGGCGGGGACTCGTGGGGTGAGGGGTACTACCTGGGCGTACTGCCGCGTGTGGTGGCCGAGTTGGACCCGAACCGGCCGTACACGGCGGGCAGTCCCTGGTCCGGGTCCTGGGAGCGGCACCCGAACGACCCGGCGCACGGCACCCATCACTCGTGGGAGGTGTGGAACCGGGAGGACTACGCGGAGTACCGCGCGAACGTGCCGCGTTTCGTGGCCGAGTTCGGCTGGCAGGCACCGCCCGCCCACGCCACGTTGGCGCGTGCGCTGCCTGGAGAGGAGCTCGCGGTGGACTCCCCCGGGATGCTGCATCACCAGAAGGCCGAGGACGGCAACGGGAAGTTGGAGCGGGGGCTCGCTCGTCATTTCACCGTGCCTGAAGGGGACTTCGACCGCTGGCACTACCTCATGCAGGTCAACCAGGCGCGGGCGGTGGCAGCCGGGGTCGAACACTGGCGGTCGCACTGGCCGGTGTGTGCGGGGACGGTCGTATGGCAGCTCAATGACTGCTGGCCGGTGACGAGTTGGGCGGCGGTGGACGGGGACGGGCGGGAGAAGCCGCTGTATCACGAGTTGCGGCGGCTGTATGCGGACCGGCTGCTGACGCTTCGGGGGCGGGTACTGGCAGCTGTTAATCAGGCGGCTCGTGAGTGGGCAGGGGCGGTGCGCTTGCGGCGGATGTCCGTCGAGGGGACGATGATCGGCGAAACGAGTGTGGAGTTCGCCGCCGGGGCGCGGGCGGTGGCGCTCGTCGACGTACCGAAGGAGCTGGAGCCTGTCGGGGTGAAGGAGTTTCTCGTCGCGGACGCGGACGGGCTGCGGGCCCTGCGTTTTCCGGCGCCGGACCTTGAAATCCCGTACCCCCGCCCCGAGTTCGACGTCTCGGTCGAGCCGGGCTCGGTGACCGTGACGGCCCACACCCTCGTACGGGATCTGCTGCTTCAGGCCGATCGGCTGGGCCCTGCGGCGCGGGCCGATCGGGGGCTCGTCACGCTGCTTCCCGGGGAGCGGGTGACCATCGGGGTGTGCGGCTGGGAGACTCCCTCGGCGGAGGCTGCCCGTGCCGCCCTGTACTGCGTGGAGCCCGCTCGATGACAGCACTGCCGAGTCCTCGCGTCACCATCAAGGACGTCGCCGCGCGTGCCGGTGTGTCCAAGGGCGCCGTGTCGCTCGCCTTCAACCACAAGCCGGGGCTGTCCGAGGCGACGCGGGACCGGATCTTCGAGGCGGCCCGGGAGCTGGGCTGGGCGCCGAACCTCACGGCGCGGACGCTGGCCGGGTCGCGCGTGGACGTGGTGGGGCTCGCGATCTGCCGACCCGCCCGGCTGCTCGGGCTCGAACCCTTCTACATGGAGTTCGTCTCGGGGGTGGAGAGCGTCCTGACCGAGCACTCCTGTTCGCTGCTGCTCAGGCTCGTACGGAATCTGGAGGAGGAGGTCGGGATCCAGGAGTCGTGGTGGCGGGGGCGGCAGATCGGGGGGTCGATCCTGGTCGACTTCCGGGCGGACGACCCCCGGGTGGCGGCGGCCGAGCGGCTCGGGATGCCGGTGGTGGCCGTCGGGCACCCTTCGCTGACCGGCGGGCTCACCTCCGTGTGGACCGACGACTCCACCGCCGTGACGGAGGCCGTGCGGTATCTCGCCGCGCTCGGGCACCGGCGGATCGCCCGGGTGGGCGGGGCGGCGGCGCTCGGGCACACCGCGATGCGTACGGCCGCGTTCGATGAGACGGCGCGGGCGTTGGAGCTGGCCGGGGCCTGGCAGGTCACCACCGACTACTCGGGCGAGGCGGGGGCGCGGGCCACGCGGTCGCTGCTTGCGGCCGCGCCGGCTGATCGGCCGACGGCGATCGTGTACGACAACGACATCATGGCGGTGGCCGGGCTGTCCGTGGCGGCCGAGATGGGGCTGAGCGTCCCGGGTGACGTGTCCCTGCTGGCCTGGGACGATTCCCAGCTGTGCCGGCTGACCCATCCGACGCTCTCCGCGATGAGCCATGACGTGCACGGATTCGGGGCGGACGCGGCCCGGACGCTGTTCGGCGTGATCACGGGGGACGGGCCGGGTTCGCATCCGGTGCCCACGCCGGTGCTGACGCCGCGGGGGTCGACGGCGCCTCCGAGGGCATGATCCTCACCCGTCCGGGGGTGTGACGTTCGCCGCTCCCCCGTGCAGGGGTGTGCAGCTACGTTACCCACAAGTAGCATGGGTCCTGAGCGCGCGCTCAGCGCATCGCAGCAGTGCAGATCCCGCACCCTGGAGGAGAGCCATCGTGCCTCGTACCGTCAGGGACGTCGTCTTCGTCGACGGCGTCCGCACCCCGTTCGGCAAGGCGGGCCCGAAGGGCATCTACCACGAGACCCGGGCCGACGACCTCGTCGTGAAGGCGATCCGGGAGCTGCTGCGCCGTAACCCCGGTCTCGACCCGAAGAAGATCGACGAGGTCGCCATCGCCGCGACCACGCAGATCGGCGACCAGGGTCTGACGCTGGGCCGCACAGCGGGCATTCTCGCCGGGCTGCCGCAGTCGGTCCCGGGATACTCCATCGACCGCATGTGCGCGGGCGCGCTGACCGCCGTGACGACCGCGGCCGGTTCCGTCGCCTTCGGTGCCTACGACGCCGTCATCGCCGGTGGCGTGGAGCACATGGGCCGTCACCCCATGGGTGAGGGCGTGGACCCGAACCCGCGGTTCGTGAGTGAGAAGCTCGTCGACGAGTCGGCCCTGTTCATGGGCATGACCGCCGAGAACCTGCACGACCGCTACCCGCACATCACCAAGCTGCGCGCCGACGAGTACGCGGTGCGTTCGCAGGAGAAGGCCGCCAAGGCGTACGCCAACGGCAAGATCCAGCAGGACCTGGTGCCGATCTCGGTGCGCCGCACCAACCCGGAGGCCGGTGAGACGGGCTGGGGCCTGGTCACCGCCGACGAGCCGATGCGTCCGGGCACCACCCTGGAGAACCTCTCCGGTCTCAAGACCCCGTTCCGTGTGCACGGCCGGGTCACCGCCGGTAACGCGGCCGGTCTGAACGACGGTGCCACCGCGTCGATCATCGCGAGCGAGGACTTCGCCCGCGAGAGCGGCCTGCCGGTCAAGATGCGCCTGGTCTCGTACGCCTTCGCGGGCGTCGAGCCGGAGGTCATGGGCTACGGCCCGATCCCGGCGACCGAGAAGGCGCTTGCCAAGGCGGGTCTGTCGATCGAGGACATCAACCTCTTCGAGATCAACGAGGCCTTCGCCATCCAGGTCCTCGCGTTCCTCGACCACTACGGCATCGCGGACGACGACGCGCGCGTCAACCAGTACGGCGGCGCCATCGCGTACGGCCACCCGCTGGCCTCCTCCGGCGTCCGTCTGATGACGCAGCTGGCCCGCCAGTTCGAGGAGCAGCCGGAGGTCCGTTACGGCCTCACCACCATGTGCGTCGGCTTCGGCATGGGCGCCACGGTGATCTGGGAGAACCCGCACCACAAGGACGCCGGAGGCGACAAGTGAGCACCGCTGAACTCCTGAAGGGCGCGGCCGAGCTCTTCCCCGACGAGGTCGTGACGTCCGCGCACGTACGCCACCTCGACCTGCCGTTCGGTGCCGGGCGCTTCGCGCTCATCACGCTGGACAACGGCCTCGACCACACCAAGCCGACCACCTTCGGCCCGGCGTCGCTGGCGAACGTCAACGCCGCCATCGACCAGGTCGAGAAGGAGGCCGCGGCCGGCGAGATCGTCGGTATCGGCGTGACCGGCAAGCCGTTCATCTTCGCGGTCGGCGCGGACCTCAAGGGCGTAGAGCTCCTGAAGAACCACGACGACGCGCTCGCCATCGGCAAGGGCGGCCACGAGGTCTTCAAGCGGCTGTCCGGGCTCGGGGTTCCGACCTTCGCCTACTACAACGGTGCCGCCATGGGCGGTGGCGTCGAGGTCGGTCTGCACTGCAAGTACCGGACCGTGTCGAAGGCCATCGCGGCCTTCTCGCTGCCCGAGGTGTTCCTCGGTCTGGTCCCGGGCTGGGGCGGCTGCACGATCCTGCCGAACCTGATCGGTGCCGACAAGGCCGTCTCGGTGATCATCGAGAACAGCCTCAACCAGAACAAGCAGCTCAAGGGCGAGCAGGTCTTCGACCTCGGTATCGCCGACGCTCTCTTCGAGGGCGCGGACTTCCTGGAGCAGTCGCTGATCTGGACGGCCCAGGTGCTGAAGGGCGACGTCGAGGTCGAGCGTCCGGTGATCGACCGTGGTGAGGCCTGGGACCAGGCCGTCGCGCGCGGTCGGTTCGTCGCCGACTCCAAGGTGCACGGTGCGGCCCCGGCCGCCTACCGCGCCCTCGACATCATCGCCGCCGCCAAGAACGGTGATCTGCAGCAGGGTTACGACGCCGAGGATGTCGCCCTCGCCGACCTGATCATGGGTGGCGAACTGCGCTCCGGCATCTACGCGTTCAACCTGGTGCAGAAGCGCGGCAAGCGTCCGGCCGGCGCCCCGGACAAGAACCTGGCTCGCCCGGTCACCAAGGTCGGCGTCGTGGGCGCGGGCCTCATGGCCTCGCAGCTCGCGCTGCTGTTCCTGCGCCGCCTGGAGGTCCCGGTCGTCCTCACGGACATCGACCAGGAGCGCGTCGACAAGGGTGTGGGCTACGTCCACGCCGAGATCGACAAGCTGCTGCTGAAGTCCCGGATCAACCAGGACAAGGCCAACCGTCTCAAGGCCCTGGTCACCGGTGTGCTGGACAAGGCCGAGGGCTTCTCCGACGCGGACTTCATCATCGAGGCCGTCTTCGAGGAGATCGGCGTCAAGCAGCAGGTGTTCGCGGAGGTCGAGGCGGTCGCTCCGGCGCACGCGATCCTCGCCACCAACACCTCCTCCCTGTCGGTGACGGAGATGGCGTCGAAGCTCAAGAACCCCGAGCGGGTCGTGGGCTTCCACTTCTTCAACCCGGTCGCGATCCTCCCTCTCCTGGAGATCGTGCGCGGCGAGCAGACGGACGACGCCTCGCTGGCCACGGCGTTCGGCGTCGCCAAGAAGCTGAAGAAGACGGCCGTTCTGGTGAAGGACGCCCCGGCGTTCGTCGTCAACCGCATCCTCACCCGCTTCATGGGCGAGATCCAGAACGTCATCGACGAGGGCACGTCGGTCGAGGTCGCCGAGAAGGCGGTGGAGCCCCTGGGCCTGCCGATGTCTCCTCTCGTCCTCCTGGAGCTGGTCGGTCCGGCGATCGGCCTGCACGTCTCCGAGACCCTCAACCGGGCCTTCCCCGACCGCTTCACGGTCTCCCCGAACCTCGCGGCCGTCGTCAAGGCGGGCAAGCGCGGCTTCTACGTCTACGACAGTGGGAAGCCGGAGCTGGACCCGGAGGTCGCCGCGCTGTTGAAGCAGGGCGATGTCGTACTGACGGAGGAGCAGGTCCGCGAGCGCGTCCTGGACGCCGTGGCCCAGGAGATCGGGCTCATGCTCGACGAGGGCGTGGTCGCGGAGGCCCAGGACATCGACCTGTGCCTGATCACGGGGGCGGGGTGGCCCTTCCATCTGGGGGGGATCACGCCTTACCTGGACCGTGAGGGAGTCTCCGAGCGGGTGAACGGGAAGCGGTTCCTGGAGCTTGGGGTGGCTTCGGTTCCGGCGTAGTCGTCATTTCCGAAGGGGGCCTGCGCGGAGGCGCAGGCCCCCTTTTGCATTGATCACAAAACGGCGACAAGGTGAAGGTACCAACGATTCTTCGGCCTATAATGTGTCAATCTTGGTCACCGTGTGGGGAGGCCGTTCCTAGGGCCGACGGAAGGATGGACGGCACATCATGCGGGGAAGAGCGCGGAGTCCACGCCGCACCTCCGACAGCGAGGCCCGTGAACAGGCTCCCTCCGCGCACAGAACCGAGAATCCTGTCGGCGGCAAGTGGCTCACCCGTGGCACGGACGGCCGTCTCACCGTGTTCACCCTCGCTACCGAGGGCCTGCTGCGCTGGACCGAGACCCGGCCCGGCGGTCCCGAGTGGGAGGGTCCCGAACCCTTTCCCGTACCGGCGGGGTTGACCCACATATCCATCGCCCAGGGCGTCAACGGCTATCTGCATTTCCTCGCCCGCCGCACCCGGAAGCACGCCGACGGCCACATCCTGGTCGATCTGATGTACACCATGCAGTACCAGTCGGGCCGGCCGCTCAACGAATGGCGTGCGATAGCCAACCCGTACAAGGACACGGACGACCGCCACCCCCGCTTCGGATATCCCACGGGGGCGGTGGACAGCGTCGGAAGCCTCCACATCTTCGCCCGCAACGCGGGCCGCGGACTGCATCTGCGCCACGAGGACAAGGACGGGAAGTGGGGCGCCTGGACCGACCTTCGCGGCAGCGCGCTGCACGAGGGAGTGGTCGTCGGCGTGACCGGCAAGGGTCGGATCGGAGTGCTCGCCCCGTCGGACAAGCCTCTCCACAGCTGGCAGAAGTCCGCCAAGGGCGGCCAGTTCGAGCGCTTGGAAGATGTCCACGTGACGATGGTCCCGGGCACTGGAGTGGCCCTGGAGACCTCCGAGGACCAGCTCACCTTCTACGTGAGTGACGCGTACTCACCGAGTCTGCTGGCCATCAGGCCCAACGGCTCGGTGGTCCCGATCGGCGGTGCCCCCGGCGGGGGCACACCCTCCGCCTTGCGTACCCCGATCGACGGCCAGGACTGCACGGTGCTGGTGCACCGCGGGGTCGGCGGCACCCCCATCTTCGGGGCGTTCGTCACCAACGCCGAGGAGTGGGGAGTGCAGTGGGCCGAGGTCGGCCAGCCCTGCCTCGGCGATCCCACCGTCGTGTTGGACGCCCGCGGCCGCATCGTCCTCGCCCTGCTCGGCACCGACGGTGTTCCCCGCCTCACCCGTCAGTCGTCGGAATCAGGGCTCGCGATGGAGCAGTGGCGTCAGATCTGAGCGCCCCGCACTGGATCCGGAAACCCGGCTTCAGGCCCGCAGTACGGGACGTATGCTCGGCAGCCCGTGCCGCTGCTTCGCGGACTCCGTCATGTCCCGCAGGAAGTGCGCCGCGTGAGCGGTCGTCCCTTCCGTGAACCACATCTCGTCGATCTCGCAGAGTTCGACGCGGACTCCTCGTCCTCGCAAGACGATCGGCAGAGTGTGCGCCACGGTGGAGGGGAACGTCATCACGCTGTGGCCCATGGGCCACTGGGCCGCCACGAGTTCCAGCGGACGGTCGGGGCGGAGCACGCTCACTCCTGTGGCCTCGGCAACACGCCGGAGTTTGTCCCGGCTCTCCCTGCGGTGGGCCAGATAGCGCTCGACTCCTCGCGCGCGCACAATCGCCCGTACGGCTTCCAGATACCGGTCCTGGCCCAGAATGCCGGTCTCAACCAAAGAGGTACCCAACAGGTCAGCGCCCTCGCGGACCCCTGGTCGAGGGAAGAGCGAACGCGTCCAGGCATACGTGTTGGACACGATCCGGAGTCCGGGCGGCGGGGTGACCTCCATGCACGTGAACAGGGAGCGGCCCAGCGACGGGTCGGAAAGCCACTCCATCACCTTGTCGCCGCGCCGGCTGCCATTGGCCTGCTGGTGCCAGCGGGTCAGGCGCCCGCCCTCGGCGAGGATACGGACGAACTCCGTGGTGGCCGTCCCGTCATCGACGATGACCAGCTCACGGGCGCCCGCCGCGGGCAGCAGGGTCTGCACCATGCCGGAGAAGAGATCTCCAACGACCAGCCGGTCGGCCTCCGCGACCAGCTTGCGTACAGCGGTGAACTGCCGCAGCCGGCTGACCGTTCCGGACCTGATCTCGAAGCGGGCAATATCCAGTCCGGAGCCGGCCGCCAGCTCAGCCACACGGGCGAGCTGCACCCGGGACCACGGGTCCAACGGGAGCAGCACAGCCACCTGGAGAGCGAAACCCCCGCCCTGGAGGGCGGTATGAGCCCACTCCGCCACGTTCAGCAGCTGGGCGGGGCTCTCCACCAGGGCGAGGGTTCTCATCATTCGCCCGAGGCCGCGGATTCCGCGACGACGCCGGTGACGCGGCGCAGCTTCTTCATCGGGCCGAGCTCGGACTCGTAGACCTTCTTCACGCCGTCACCGAGGGAAGCCTCGATGGTACGGATGTCGCGGACGAGGCGGACGAGGCCCTGCGGCTCGACCGACGCGGCCTGGTCCGAACCCCACATGGCACGGTCGAGGGTGATGTGACGCTCGACCACGCAGGCGCCGATGGCGACCGCAGCGACAGTGGTCTGCAGACCGATCTCGTGGCCGGAGTAGCCGATCGGGACGTTCGGGAACTCGGCCTGGAGGGTGTTGATGACGCGCAGGTTGAGCTCCTCCGCCTTCGCCGGGTACGTCGACGTGGCGTGCAGCAGCACGATGTTGTCGCTGCCCAGCACCTCGACCGCGTGGCGGATCTGGGCCGGGGTCGACATGCCGGTGGACAGGATGATCGTCTTGCCGGTGGCGCGCAGGGCCTTCAGCAGTTCGTCGTCGGTCAGGGACGCGGAGGCGACCTTGTGAGTGGGTACGTCGAACTTCTCCAGGAAGTCGACCGCCTCGGTGTCCCACGGAGACGCGAACCAGTCGATGCCCTTCTTCTTGCAGTACTCGTCAATGGCTCTGTACTCGTCCTCGCCGAACTCCACACGGTGGCGGTAGTCGATGTACGTCATCCGGCCCCAGGGGGTGTCGCGCTCGATGTCCCACTGATCGCGCGGGGTGCAGATCTCCGGCGTCCGCTTCTGGAACTTGACCGCGTCGCAGCCCGCCTCGACGGCGGCGTCGATCAGCGCGAGGGCGTTCTCCAGCTCGCCGTTGTGGTTGATACCGATCTCGGCGATGACATACGCAGGCGCGCCGGGGCCGACCACACGGGAACCGATGTGCCGGGTACGGGGGTTGTGCATGGGTTCAGAGAGCCTTTCCAAGAAGGTGTGCTGCTATTTCGCGGACAACGCCGTGGCCCCCGCGTGACGTGGTCACGGCGCGGGCGCGTTCACGGACGATGTCGTGGGCGTCGGCCACGGCCACCGGCCAGCCGACGAGTTCGAAGCAGGGCAAGTCGTTGACGTCGTTGCCCACGTAGAGGATCCGCTCGGGGGCGATGCCCTCGACCTCGTACCACTTGCGGAGTTCGGCGTCCTTGCTCAACGTCCCCTGGATCACTGGGACTTCGAGCTTGCGCGCCCTGGCCGAGACCACGGGGTTGGTCTCGCTGGAGAGGATAAGGACGGGGATTCCGGCCGCCCTGAGGCGGGCGACGCCCATCCCGTCGCCCCGGTGTACGACGACCGTCTCGTGCCCGTCCGCGTCGATCCACACGCGGTCGTCGGTCTGGGTGCCGTCGAAGTCGAGGACCACCGCATCGACTTCGGTACGGGTCGGGAACCGGGGCGGGTCGATCAGTCCGGCGAGGGCGCGGGCCCGCTCCAGGTCGGCCGGGTCGTCGATCTCCAGGGTGCGTGCCGGGTCGACGGGGACGGCCGCCACGTTCCCGAAGAAGCGGTGGTTCTTCTCGCGGAAGCCCTGAGCGCGCATCGCGTAGGCGGCTCCCGTCTCCAGGAACTCCTCGGGGCGGTCCTGGCGGCGCAGCCGCTCGGCGCTGTCGTGGTTGACGCCCTCGGCGGCGGCGATCTCGGTACGACCCGCCGCTCGCTCGCCACGCCACACGAACCCATGGAAGGGGGAGGCGGTGAACGCGGAGTCGGCGCCCCCGTCCAGCACGGCCGAAACTACGCCGTCGATGTCGTCGGCGGTCAGGAACGGGCTGGTGGCCTGGACGAAGAGCAGGACATCGGTCGATTCGCCGTGCCGTTCCTCGACGGTGTCCAGGGCGTGCAGCAGGGCGGATTCGCTGGTTGCCGTGTCGGAGGCGAGCACGGCCGGGCGCAGCACCACCTCCGCGCCATGGCGGCGCGCTTCGGCCGCGATGCTCTCCGCGTCCGTGCTCACAACGACCCGGGTGACCCGCTCCGACCCACGGCAGGCGTGCACCGCCCGGCCGATCAGTGACACCCCGGCCACCTGGGCGACGTTCTTGCCGGGAATGCCCTTGGAGCCACCGCGTGCCGGGATAACGGCGACGACGACCGAAGAAGGAACAGAAAGGGACATGTGAGACCTCGGAAGGGCAGGCTGGGTGGGAACGTGATCAGTAAGTGGGGGAAGATGAGGAGGGTCGCGACCGGGCTCTCAGAGACCGCCCCAGCGCTGGATCTTCGGCGCCACGGTCTGGACACCGAACCGGTAGGCCCGACGCAGCACCTTCCGCGAGGCCCGGCCCATCAGACCGGGCCGATTGGCAGTGGGGCCCGCCGAGTGGGGCAGCGGGGTCCCGTCCGGTGCCAAGCCACGGCGCGCCAGGAGCCGAGGCAGATAACCCGCGGCGTTCTGCATTGTGTAGTACGGCCGGATCGGCGGCAGGGCGGCACGTGCCAACGCGGTGACACGCTGGCGCAGTTGTGCGTAGGGATCGCTGGCCAGGATGCCCTGCTCCTCCAGCCAGCCCGGGTGGGCGTAGGGCTGGAGTCCCTCGTCGATCTCGTTCCAGGAGGCCACGCAGCCGGAGCCGGTGAAGTAGTGATTGCCGTGCGGTTCCCGGACCCCAAGGTCACTGAGGATCACCGTGGGGATGCCGCGGTGCATCGACTCCAGGGCCGCGGTGGAGCTGACAGTGACCATGAGGTCGGTGCGGTCCAGGACCTCGGCCATGTTGCCGTAGACGAACTGGAGGTTGGGCGGCAACGGTTCGCCCAACTGCTCGGCGAGGGTCTCGTAGTGGTACGGCTCGATGTGCGTGGTCTGCTCGCCGGGTTTGGAGCGGAGCTTGATGAGCACATCGCGGCCGGCCCGCAGGCGGGCGTGCTGGATGGCGCGTCGCAGGATGTAGACACGTCCGTCACGGTCCTCGGGCACGGAGGGCTGGACGGCGAACGTCACCGTGAAGGGGTGTGTGGCGCCGGTGCGCAGGGGGTCGTACTGCTGGTCGGCGAGGAAGGGCAGCGCGGTCTGCACGACACAGCGGTCGTCGATCCCGAGTCCCCGGTATATCTCGCGGAACCGGCGCGCGTCGAAAGGGCTGTTGGCCAGCACGACATCCGAGCCGGCGCGCAGCAGCAGACCGTCCGTCAGATTCTCGTAGACGACGCCCACATAGCCGGTGACCACGACCGGACGGCGAGGGACGTCCTCGAAGGCGCGGGTGAGGCCGTGCAGGACCGCCTGCGTGGTGCCACCGACGGAGCCGACGATCAGCACATCGGCCTCGACGACTTCGGGGTTGGTGACGAACTCCGCGACCGAGGACTGGGTGACGGTGGCCGGCTCGATGCCCACCTCCGCCATCTGGCGCTCGGTGGGTGTGGCCCGGCCGTTGAGCATGTGAGCGTGCACATGGGGGTGAGGGTGGAGCCGCTGCGCCAACTCGCCACCCCACTTCCATCGGGTGTCGGAGTCGGCGAGTACGTGGATGCGCATCGCCTTCGTCGTTTCTTCTCACCTCGACGGTGACGTTTCGTCAGCGAATGGCCGACCAGTCGAGCTTGAACGTTTCTTTACTTATTTGTCGCTTATTGAACACTCAATCGACCGAGCAAGTCCACCTATTCTTCACTCCCGTGACAGATCTCTCAGGTGTCACTCCCTGGACATTGCCTTGGCCACCTTGCGCGCGCCCCTGGCCTTGACCAGGCGGGCCGCCGCGCCGGACTCGGGATTGATCCGCAGCGCCTCCTGCGCCGCGAACATCCGCAGCGACTTGCCTTCCCGGCCCATCAGGGCGGCCATCTCGGCGATCTTGATCCACGTCATCGCGCGATCGTCCCCGGCCATCGCTGCGAGCGAGAGCATCCGCTTCGCCTGCTCCAGGTCGTCGTCCCTGATGAAGATCTGCGCCATGCCGATGAGTACGTCCATCGGCTTGCGCTCCTTGAGGATCTGCTCGCCGATACGCCTGGCCACGTCGAAGTCACCCGTCGCCAAACGCTCCTTGAAGGAATCGACCGTCAACTCCTCCTGGCCCGTCGGCTTCGTCCTCGTCCCGACCTCGCCCTTCTTCGCCCTGTTCTCCTCCTCGATAGCCCGCATCTCGGCTTCCGAGGGCGCCCCCGGGAGGGACAGTTTGTAGAGGAGATCGGGCTTGAAGTGCATCTGCAGCGCGGGTCTCACCTCCATCTGGGGGAGGGCACGCGTCACATAGGCGACGGCGCGCTCCCTCAGATGCGGGTTGCGGTCCGGCTGCATGCAGTACCCGACCGTCGCCACGTACTCGGCGAGTTCCTGACGAACCCAGCCAGGGTTGTTCAACAGGTCAGGGGCGCTGAAACCGTTGCCTTCGAGGTCCGGCAGAGCAACCTCGCAGATGGTCACCGGGATGCGGTTGCTGTTCGGGTAGGGCCGCATCTTCCGCAGGACCTCACGAGCACCGACCGCGGCCGCCGGGATCCCATAAACCGCACGAGCTGTGAAGAGCGCAGTCGAGAAACACCCGATCACGACGACAGGCCGCAGTTGTCCGTACACGGCCTCGGCGAGCAGCGGCGTCTCCAGCACCAGGAGTTGGATGCTCAGCTCCTCGGCCCGCTGCGCCAGCGAGTCGGTGAAGCTCTGCGGGGCGCTCGGGTGTGGTTTGAAGAGAACCGAGGTGAAGCCGAGGTTCACCGCCGCGTCGAACATCCGCAGGTGCAGTGCCTCCTCTTCCTCCTCGGTGAGCAGTCCGATGCTCGACAGGTACTGCCCGAGCAGCATGGCCGCGCCGGAGCGGCCCGAGGGGAAGTCCGACGGGACCAGCTGCGCCAGCGCCGGTGCGCACGACTGCCCGAACTCGGAGAAGACTCTCTGCACCGCGGTCGACTCGACCGGTTCGGCCGGAACGCCGTACTCGCTCAGCAACAGCGGCCGCAGTCCCGGGATCAGATCCAGGTAGAGGGTGCGGCGAATGCGCGAGTGGACATCGCGGGCCAGCGCGTTACGCGTGGGACCGTAGGTCATCAGACCATCGGCGTACACCGTGATCCTCGCCTCGCGGAAGATCTTGCAGAACGTCAGCGCCGGCTTCACCTGAATCGACTCGACGACGAGCTCCATCGGGCCGGGGGGAATCTTCCAGCGCAGCCCGAGCAGCTCCCGCCACATGGGCACGTCCTCCGTGCGCGGATCCCACAAGCTCGGGTGATAGGGAAAGATCACCGAGTTCCAGGAGATCACCGCGTCGAAGCGGGGTCGCAGCGTCTCGAACCCCTCCATGGCGTCGAGCGGCGTGGTGACTTCCGGGATCTCCGTGTTCGTGCACACCACGAGGATGCGCCGGGTGCCCTCGGCCGCACCGAACTGCCCCGAGTCGACAGCTGCCGACAGAGTCAGCGCCCCGTACAACGTGGACGCGACGAATATCTGTGTCGCCATCAGGCGGTGACCCCGATGCTGCGCGGGTTCTGCCGCTGGTTGGGGGTGCCGGGTCGAGCCCCCCATGCCGCGCGGCGCCCGTTGTTCGGCAGGATGCGGACGTCCGCATCCTCCGATCGCGGTTCGGGTGCGCTCTCGCGCGCGGAGTTGATCAGGTTGGCGCGCTTCTCACCCATCTCGTCCAGGGTCTTGTCGAGCAGTTGCTGCGGCAGCCGGTCGAGCGACCGCGCCACGCCCGTCTTCAGCTTGGCCCTGACGTCGTCCTCGTACGTGTCCGCCCGGTCGAGGTGGATGGCCATCATGGCGCAGTACGTCCGGATCACCTTGGGCATGATGTTGCGTCCCCAGGGGTGCGCCGCCACTTCCTGGACGACCTGGTCGAAACACGGCATGAAGTCGAGCTGACGCTCGTCGGGGATACGAGTCAGGGACGTGGTGACGTCGCGCCGGTAGAAGATGCCCGCGAGGTCCACCGCCACATAGCTATGCGTGTAGAGGTGCAGCCGCCAGGTCCACATTCGGTCCTCGGCGGTGCGCAGCTTCTGGTCGAAGAACAACAGCCCGCGACGCGCGAGCACCTCCCGGTTGAAAATGCCGGCCCAGACCAGCGGATAGTCGACCATGGTCGACGCGTCCACCGGCATGATCGACTTGATCGGCGGGAGCAGGGTGTTGCGCACGGCCTGCGGCGAGCGGACGATCTCCCGCTTCTTGCCGACGACTCGAATGTGATCGGTCCGTACGAAGTCGGCGCCGAAGTGCTCGATCGCGTCGACCAGTTGGCTCAGATAGCCGGGTGCGAACCAGTCGTCGCCGTCGAGGAAGGCGATGTACTGCCCCCTGGCCATCCTCAGCCCGGTGTTTCGGGTGGCCGAAATACCCGAGTTCTGCGGATTTTGATACAGCACCCCACCGGGGACCTTGCGGATCTCTCGCTGGAGGAGCTCGAAGGTGCCGTCGGTGGAACAGTCGTCAACGACGATGAACTCGAAGTCGCGCCGAGCGTTGAACGCCAGCGACTTCAAGGTGGTGACGGCGTAGTTGCGCACGTTGTACATCGGCACGATGACGGAGAGCTTCACGGGCTGCGCCTCGACTCCCAATTCTCTTGGCCAGCCGGAACGCCTCCGGTCAGCGGACTCACAACACGAGCAGCGGGGTCGTACGCGACATCACTGTCCTTGCTGAACTCCACCTGCCCCCCTGAGCACCCTTTGCGCATCACCGTGCACACCGAGCTGCCTCACGAGATATTCACACCAGATTCAAGCTTCTGTCTAGAACAGATCTGATCACCCGGGCACTTCTGCCCCTTTTTGATCACTTTTCTCACTAGGGCTGACCCATGTGAAGGTGCTCACTCAAGCCATCAACCACCTGTCATTCACACCTGGGCCCGCCCCCAGGGGCCTCGGCACCACCTGTCAGACCGGCGTTCCGAAATCACGGAAGCCCTGTCTATAGTTCTCCGGCACCAGCCTGAATCATCGCGGGCTCTGGCCACTCCCCTCGCGATGACGTCCCGCACGGACCCCCCACACGGTGCGCACTCGCGCGCCGAACCGCTCGGGGCTGCCGATGCCGCGGCACATCACGCGGCGGCTCAGTACCAAACCGTTTGCGGTACCAAACCCTTGTCGACCACCGTGCGGTCGCGCATGATCGCCGGGCACAAAGGAATCGAGCGAAATGAGCCTGGACACCGCCGCTGCCACCAAGCACCGCGGAGTTCGCCGCGTGCGCAAGAACCGCACCGGCAAGCCCCGCCGACTGCGTCGGGTGATCGGCTGGGGGCTACTCGTCCTGGTGCTCGCCGGTGCCGGCACCGGCTACTGGCTCTACAGCAGCATCGACGGCAACATCAAGGGCGTCGACATCGACAAGGCGCTCGGCGACGACCGTCCCGAGAAGCTGGCGACATCGGGCCAGAACATCCTGATCCTGGGCTCCGACTCCCGCTCCGGACGGAACGCCTCGCTCGACACGGGCAACGTCTCCGGCGCCCGCTCCGACACCGCGCTGGTGATGCACATACCCGAGGGCCGCAAGGAGGCCGTCGCGATCAGCATCCCCCGCGACACGCTCGTCACCCGCCCGAAGTGCACCAAGTCCGACGGCTCCACGCTCGCCTCCGCGAAGCGCGTGATGTTCAACTCCGTGTACTCGCTGGCTGGTCCGGCCTGTGTGGTGAAGACCGTCGAGCAGATGTCCGGGGTCCGCATGGACCACTTCGTAGAGATCGACTTCGCCGGTTTCAAGGGGCTGGTCGACGCGATAGGCGGCGTCACGGTCACCCTCGACGAGGCCATCGAGGACGGGGCCAGCGGCCTCGACCTGAGCGCCGGCACGCACAAGCTGGACGGCACCCAGTCCCTCGCGTTCGTCCGGACCCGGTACGGCGTCGGCGACGGCAGCGACCTCGGGCGCATCGGCCTCCAGCAACAGTTCATGCTCGCCCTGCTCAGCGAGATCAAGAAGCAGGACCTGCTGGGCAGCCCCACCAAGTCCTTCAAGATCGCAAACTCGCTGACCGAGGCGCTCACCACCGACTCCGACCTCGCCTCGCTCACCGCACTGGCCAAGTTCGGCCGCAGCCTGAACGGCATCGACCCGTCCACCATGGAGACGATCATGCTCCCGGTGGAGTACGACAAGACCGACCCGAACCGGGTCGTGGCCGCCCAGCCGCAGGCGAAGACCCTGTGGAAGGCGATCCGCACGGACTCCGAGATCCCGGAGTCGGCGAAGAAGTCGCCGGCCACGGGCGGGACTTCCTGACGCGTCACATCCCCTGGCTTGTGGCAGGGCTCGCGCTCTGCGCGGCCCTGTTGCTGCCGGGGACCGCACGAGCGGACGAGGTCGATCCGGCGACGGCGCCCACGGTCCGCTCGCTCACCTACAACGTGTGCGGCGCGTACAGCGTGTGCCAGGACGACTCCTCCACCGCGGTCTGGGTGGACGCGATGGTCGGCCAGATCGAGGCCTGGGACGCCGACGCGGTGATGCTCCAGGAGTTGTGCATCGGGCAGTGGATCGGTCTGCGGGACGCGCTGCCCGGCTACAGCGCGGTGTGGACGGGCACGACGACGGCGTCGGGCTGCGCGAAGTGGGACGCCGACGGTGACAGCCGCTTCGACCTCGGAGTGGTGGTGAAGGCCGACTCCGTGGAACGGTACGCGGCGAGCCTGACCGTCCCGAGCGGCGAGGAACCCCGCTCCGTGCTCTGCGCGAAGGGTCCGACCGACGGCCGTACGACGGTGGCGTGCACCACGCACCTCGCCCAGTACATCGGGCCGGACAACGGCTCCGCCGAGGCCCTCGCCCACATCGACGGCTGGGCCCTGGGCCTGCCGGTAATCCTGGGCGGCAACTTCAACGCCGGGCCCGACTACAGCGCGCTGGACCCCATCCGTACGGGGGTTCCCGGCACCGGGCGCTTCGCCGAGGTCGACGAGAACGACAAGGACTACTTCACGGCCGCCTGCCTGACCGCCTCCGCCCCGGAGTGCCGCTCGGGAGAGCCGACCGTGGACATCAACGGCACGCCGAAGAAGTTCGACCACGTCTTCGTCACCGCCGGCGACTTCTACGGCGTACGCGGTGATGTCGTCGACGGCGGTCTCTCCGACCACCAACTCCCGCGCGGCGCCGCCTATCCCGAGCCCCGGCCCGGCTCCGGTGTGCCGGGTGACCTCACCAACGACGGCCGGCCCGACCTCGTCGCGGTCCAGGACGAGGGCAACCTGCGTCTGTACTCCGGGCTCGGTGACGGCCTGCTCGCCGACGGCTACCGGCAGATCGGCACGGGCGGCTGGACGAACGCCCTGGTCACGCATCGCGGCGACTGGACCGGTGACGGGCGCGAGGATCTCGTCGTACGCATCGGCGACCGGCTGTGGGTCTACCCCAACACCGGGAGCGTCGCTCTCGGCACGCGTATCGCGATGGGCGGCCGGCCCACCGGCTGGACCTCCGCCACCGCCGTGGTGAGCGCCGGCGACCTGGACGAGGACGGCACCGGCGACCTCGTGGTGCGCGACGGCTCGGGGCTGTGGCTGTACCCGGGCGATATGGCCGCCACCGCACCCGCCCTTTCGACCAGTACGCCCGTGCGGTTGAGCGACACGGACTGGAGCGGGCTCGACGTGCTCGCGCCGGGCGACGCCGACGGGGACGGCGCCCTGGACCTCTGGGCGCGGGACCGGACCACCGGCACGCTGTGGCTGTACCCGAACCAACGGCGACGGAACGCTCGGGACGCGTCAGACGGTGGCCGGCGGCACCTGGACCGCCGCCGACCGTCCCCTGCTGACGGCGGGTGACGTCAACACCGACGGCCGTCCCGGCCTGTGGGCGACCACGAACCCCGGCACGTCCAGTTCGCTTCTCTTCCATCCCGGCACGGACACTGGTCTCGGTGAACCGACCACGGTGGGTACCGGCGGTTGGCAGTGGATCCTGCGCCTGGCCTGAGGCGGAGCCGAGGAGGCAGCACGTGACGACTCTCGTGATCATCGACGCCGCCAACGTCGTAGGCTCCGTCCCCGACGGCTGGTGGCGCGATCGTCGCGGCGCCGCCGAGCGGCTGCGGGACCGGCTGGCCCGGGACGGCATCCCGGGTCACGATGAGCCGGTGGAGCTCGTGCTCGTGGTGGAGGGCGCGGCCCGTGGTGTGGAGTCCGTCCCCGGTCTACGGGTCGAGTCGGCACCCGGCAGCGGCGACGACCGCATCGCGGAGCTGGCGGCCGCCGCCCACGGCCGCCCCTGTCTCGTCGTGACCGCGGACCGCGAACTGCGGCGCAGGGTGACCGAGTCGGGCGCCGAGGTCACCGGGCCGCGTGCGCTGCGGGCGGAGGGCTGAGGCCTTACGGCCGGATTCCCGGCACCCTGGCGTACAACACCGCCCCCTCCACCCGCCCCACCTCCTCGTACTCCGCCGCCAGGATCCGCCGTAGCGACGGCAGTCGGTCGGGGGCGTAGCGCTCGCCCCGGGAGTCGTCCACGATCAACGCCGGGGGGTGGGTTGCCAGTTCCTCGCGGAAGGTTGACCAGGTGCCTTCCACCGCGTATTTCTCGCCTACCTGGGGGCCGTCTCTGCCTCCGCTGTAGTTCGTGAGGAGGCCCGCCGTGAGGTAGCGCGAGGCGGGGGTGCGGGCGGACAGCCAGTACGTCTCCGGGTGTATGCCCCAGAAGAGGACGCGGTCCGACGGGGTGGTGCGGCCGGCCGCCGTGGCCGCGAGGCGTTGGGCGTGGGTCAGTTCGGGGTGGGGGGTCAGCAGGCCCCAGGTGAGGAACAGGGTGCAGCATGCCGCCGATGTGAGGATCGCGCTCATCAGGCGGTCGCGGGGCAGGATTTGCAGGGCTGCGGTCGCCAACAGGGCCACTGGCGGGATGAGTTGCAGGTAGTAGTGGCCGAAGAAGTGGAGGCCGAGCAGGACCGCCCCGGCCGAGGAGGCGAGCCACAGCCACAGCTCCGCCGAACCCGTGCGGGCGCTGCGCAACACCCGTACCACCGGCGGGATCAGGCCCGCGCAGGCCACGGCCAGGATCGCGGTGTTGGTCAATCCCCGTGCCAGTACGTGGAGTTCGGAGCCGGTGAAGGTGGCGTACGCGCCGGATCCCGTGACCGTCCAGAACAGGAAACCGGCCGGGTCCGTGAGCAGGGCCGCACAGAGGACGGGGGCTGTCAGCCCAACGCCCAGGCGTAGCAGGGCACTTCTCGGGGCGCCCGAAGTGACGTACAGCCATGCCACCGGGACCAGGACCGCCCCGCCCGTCTGTTTGGTGAGGAAGGCGCACGCGACGGCCGCTCCCGCTCCCGCCCAGTGGCGGCGGTCCGCGCACCACATCGCGGCCGCCGTGCAGGGCAGCATGAACACCTCGAAGCCGGCGGCCTGGGCGTCCTCGGGGTTGAGGCCGACCGAGACGAGGAGGTACAGCACGCCTGCCGTACGGCCCGCTGTGTCGCCCCAGCGGCGGCGGGCGAAGGAGGACAGGAGGACGGCCGTGAGGAGCTGGGCCAGGACCGCCAGGACGCGGACCGAGGTGAGCGACTCGGAGCCCGTCAGCGCGAACGCCGCCTCGTACAGCCACGGCACGAGCGGTGGCTTGCGGTCCACGACCGTCTCGTACAGCTCTCCACCGTGTGCCAGCAGCCTTGCCTGTACGGCGAGATAGCCCTCGTCGGGGTTCCACAGCGGTACCGCGAACGAGGGGATCCGGGTGACGCAGGCCAGTGCCGCCAGCAGGGGCGCCAGTCGCTTCCAGTAGCCGTGGTCCGGGGGTGGTGCGTGCGGTACGGCGCGTGGTGGGTCCAGACAGGCCTGGGGCTCGGCGAGCATGAGGTGCACGCTATCCGGCCCCGCAGTCTCCGCCGAAACGGGACATACGGGGCCGGAGCGCAGGCTGGGTCGACTACTCGGTGTCCCCGGAGGCCGGCGGCTTCATCACCTGGCCGAGCGTGGTCTCCTCGTGCAGGCCGAGACGGCTGTGGGAGCGGCCGTAGAGGAAGTACACGAAGAAGCCGACCACCATCCAGATGCCGAACCGCAGCCAGGTCTCGGCGGGCAGGTTCAGCATCAGCCACAGACAGGCCAGGACGGAGAGGACAGGGAGGAACGGTACCCAGGGGGTGCGGAAGGCGCGGTGCAGGTCGGGGCGGGTGCGGCGGAGGATGATCACGCCGAGTGCGACGACGACGAAGGCGAACAGCGTGCCGATGTTGACCAGTTCCGCGAGTTCACTCAGGCTGGTGAAGCCCGCGAGGATCGCGATGACCACGCCGAGCAGGATGGTCGGCCGGTGCGGGGTCTTGAAGCGCGGGTGGACCTGGGAGAAGAAGCGGGGCAGCAGTCCGTCGCGGCTCATCGCGAAGAAGACCCGGGTCTGGCCGAGGAGCAGGATCATGCAGACCGTGGTCAGGCCGACGGCGGCGCCGAAGCTGATGAAGCCCGCGAACCAGGGGTGGCCGGTGGCCTTGAACGCGTCGGCGAGCGGGGCGTCCACGGAGAGCTGGGTGTAGTTCTGCATGCCGGTGACGACGATGGACACGGCGACGTAGAGCACGGTGCAGATGAGCAGGGAGCCGAGGATGCCGCGCGGCATGTCCCGCTGGGGGTTCCTGGTCTCCTCGGCGGCGGTGGCGACGACGTCGAAGCCGATGAAGGCGAAGAAGACGACCGACGCGGCGGTGAAGATGCCCATCGCGCCGAAGTTGGAGGGCGCCCAGCCGAACATCAGCTGGATCAGCGGCGCCTGGAGGTTTCCGCCGGCCTCCACGGTCTGCGACTTGGGGATGAACGGGTCGTAGTTGTCGCCCACGATGAAGAAGGAGCCGGCGATGATCACGACGAGTACGACGGTCACCTTGATCGCGACGACCAGCGTGGTGATCCGCGCGGAGAGCTTCATGCCGAGGACGAGGATGCCGGTGAGCACCAGGACGAGCGCGGCGGCGAGGAGGTCGAAGCCGAACCCGTCGGCGCCCTCCCGCCCGCTGAGCGCCTCCGGCAGATGCCAGCCCGCGTTGTCCATCAGCGAGGCGATGTAGCCGGACCAGCCGACGGCGACCACCGCCGTGCCGAGTGCGAACTCCAGGACGAGGTCCCAGCCGATGATCCAGGCGGGCAGTTCACCGAGGGAGGCGTACGAGAAGGTGTACGCGGAGCCCGCCACCGGCACCGTGGACGCGAACTCGGCGTAGCAGAGCGCGGCGAGCCCGCACACGACGCCGGCGACGACGAAGGACAGGGCGACGGCGGGGCCGGCGTTGTTCTTGGCGACCGTGCCGGTGAGGACGAAGATGCCGGTGCCGATGATGACACCGACGCCGAAGACGGTCAGATCCAGCGCCGACAGGGACTTCTTGAGCGCGTGCTCGGGTTCCTCGGTGTCGAGGATGGACTGCTCGACCTTCTTCGTCCTGAAGAGGGTGTTGCTCACGGGCGTACCTCCCACGCTGTGTCGTCCCGGACATGATCGAGAGGGGGCGTGGTCCGTATGCCCCGGCACGGGGAGTTTCACGCGAATGGGCCGGTTTCACCACCGTGACGGGTGCTGAAACCGGCCCACATGGACGCGGAGAGCCGTGTCAGTCGCGCGCGGGCTCCACCGAGTCGACCTCGGCGGCGGCACGGTCGAACCGGCCGTCGAGCTTGGAGACGAGCCCCGTGACCTGGCGGGCGATGTCGGGTGCGGTGAGGCCGATCTCCGCCATGACCTCGGCGCGGGAGGCGTGGTCGAGGAAGCGGGGCGGGATGCCGAAGTCGCGCAGCGGGATGTCGACGCCCGCGTCGCGCAGGGCCTGCGCGACGGCCGAACCGACGCCGCCCACGCGGGAGTTGTCCTCGACGGTGACGACCACGCGGTGCTGCTCGGCGAGCGGGGCCATCGCCTCGTCGACCGGCTTGACCCAGCGCGGGTCGACGACGGTCGTGGAGATGCCCTGCTTGTCGAGGAGGTTGGCGATCTCCAGGCACATCGGCGCCAGGGCGCCGACGGAGACCAGGAGCACGTCCGGTGCGTCGGTGCCCGGCTCGCGCAGTACGTCCATGCCGCCGACGCGGCCGACGGCGGGTACGGCGGGGCCGACGGCGCCCTTCGAGAAGCGGACGACGGTCGGCGCGTCGTCGACGGCGACGGCCTCGCGCAGTTGGGCGCGGACCTGGTCGGCGTCGCGCGGGGCGGCCAGTCTGAGGCCCGGGACGACCTGGAGGATCGACATGTCCCACATGCCGTTGTGGGAGGCGCCGTCGGTGCCGGTGACGCCGGCCCGGTCCAGGACGAACGTCACACCGCACTTGTGGAGGGCGACATCCATCAGGACCTGGTCGAAGGCACGGTTGAGGAAGGTCGCGTACACCGCGAAGACGGGATGCAGACCGCCCGTGGCGAGGCCCGCCGCGGAGACGGCCGCGTGCTGCTCCGCGATGCCCACGTCGTAGACCCGGTCCGGGAAGGCCTTGGCGAACTTGTCGAGGCCGACCGGCTGGAGCATCGCGGCCGTGATGGCGACGATGTCCTCCCGCTCCTGGCCGAGCTTGACCATCTCAGCGCCGAAGACGGAGGTCCAGTCGGCGCCGGAGGAGGCGATCGGCAGGCCCGTGTCGGGGTGGATCTTGCCGACGGCGTGGAAGCGGTCCGCCTCGTCCTGGAGGGCGGGCTGGTAGCCGCGGCCCTTCTCGGTGAGGCAGTGCACGATCACCGGGCCGCCGAAGCGCTTGGCGCGGGCCAGCGCCGACTCCAGGGCCTCGATGTCGTGGCCGTCGATGGGGCCGACGTACTTCAGGCCGAGGTCCTCGAACATGCCCTGCGGGGCGATGAAGTCCTTCAGGCCCTTCTTGGCCCCGTGGAGCGTCTCGTAGAGGGGCTTGCCGACGACCGGGGTGCGCTCCAGGAGGTCCTTGCCGCGGGCCAGGAAGCGCTCGTAGCCGTCGGTGGTGCGCAGGGTCGCGAGGTGGTTCGCGAGGCCGCCGATGGTCGGCGCGTAGGAGCGCTCGTTGTCGTTGACGACGATGACCAGCGGGCGGTCCTTGGCGTCGGCGATGTTGTTGAGCGCCTCCCAGGCCATACCGCCGGTCAGGGCGCCGTCACCGATCACGGCGACGACGTGGTCGTCGCGTTTGAGCACCTCGTTGGCCTTCGCGAGGCCGTCGGCCCAGCCGAGGACCGTGGAGGCGTGCGAGTTCTCGATCACGTCGTGCTCGGACTCGGCCTGCGCGGGGTAGCCGGACAGGCCGCCCTTCATCTTCAGCTTGGAGAAGTCCTGGCGGCCGGTGAGCAGCTTGTGGACGTAGGACTGGTGCCCCGTGTCCCACAGGACCTTGTCCTTGGGCGAGTCGAACACACGGTGCAGGGCGATGGTGAGCTCGACCACACCGAGGTTGGGGCCGAGGTGGCCGCCGGTCTTGGAGACGGCGTCGACGAGGAAGGTCCGGATCTCCTCTGCCAGCTGGTCCAGCTGCTCCAGGCTGAGCCGGTCCAGATCGCGCGGTCCCCTGATGCGGGTCAGCAGCGGCACCCGTGCCTCCTTGCAGTAGAGCTGATCGAGCTTTCGCCGGGCTTGTCGAGTCTAATGTTCCGCCTTTGAAGTCGGCGCCCGGGCTGTGCGTCGTACATCACGCGAACGGCCGTACGACAGGACTGTGCCCGGCGCCGCCATTGGCACCGGGCACAGGTCTGAAGGGGCAGTACCGCAGCTTGCCCGACCGCGCTACGCGCGACCCGCGGCCTTCTGGCTCCTACGGGAGACGGAGTCGATGACGACCGCACCCAGCAGCACCGCACCGGTGATCATGTACTGGATGGACGTGTTCATGTTGAGCAGGTCGAGACCGGTCTGGATCGACTGGATGACCAGCATGCCCAGCAGGGCCGACCAGACACTGCCCCGGCCACCGAAGAGGCTCGTACCGCCGATGACCGCGGCCGCGATGGCCAGCATCAGCGTGTTGCCGCCACCGGCGTTCAGCGTCGCACTGGCCGTCTGACCGGCGAAGAACATACCGCCGATCGCCGCGAACATGCCGGAGATGGCGAACACGGTGATCCGGACCATGGGCACGTTGATACCGGCACGACGGGCCGCCTCGATGCCGCCGCCGACCGCGAAGACCTTGCGGCCGTACGTGGTGCGCCGCAGCACGAAGTCCACGATCACCAGCGCCGCGAGGAAGAGCACCAGGGAGTTGGACACACCGGCGGCGTTGTTCAGCACGGCCGCGGCGGCGAAGGCCGCCACCGCGAGCGCGACGACGCGCACCAGGATCTCGCTGGTGGGCCGGAAGGGCACTCCGGCCGCCTTGCGGCGACGCTGCTCACCGAAGGAGCCCACGAGCATGGACAGGACGGCGAGGCCGGCCAGCAGGTAGGCGCCGATGACGGCCTGGTCCATGAAGAAGGAGCTCTGGCCGAACAGGTGGATCGGACCGTCGTCGGACGGGATGTTGATGGTGCCGCTCGAACCGAGCAGCCACAGCATCATGCCGTTCCAGCCGAGGAAGCCGGCCAGGGTGACCACGAAGGCCGGTACGCCGATCTTCGCGAAGAACCAGCCGTGCAGCGCGCCGATGGCGATACCGGTGATGACCGCCAGGAACAGCGCCAGCCAGGTGTTCATCCCGTGGTTGACGACGAAGACGGCGAAGACCGTGGAGGCCAGACCGCTGACCGAGCCGACGGACAGGTCGATCTCGCCGAGCAGCAGCACGAAGACCAGGCCGATGGAGAGCATGCCGGTGGCCGACAGGTAGTAGCTGATGTTGGAGAGGTTGTCGGCGCTGAGGAAACGGTCGTTCTGCAGCTGGAAGATCGTCCAGATGACGATCAGGCCGATGAAGACCGGCAGCGAGCCCAGCTCGCCGCCCTTCACCTTGCGCTTGAACTCAGTGACGTAGCCCTTCAGGCCCTCGTCACGGATGAGGAGGCGCGGGTCGACGACGGTCACCGCCGCGGCCGTGGGGTCGTCAGAGGGGGCGACCGTGGTCTGATCCTCCACCACGCCGTCCGACTTCGAGATCTTGGACGTGTCGCTCACTTTGCCGCCTCCGTGGTGCGACGCCCCGCACGACGGGTCACGGCGTTGTCCGTGGCTCCCGTGATCGCGGCGATGATCTCTTCGTGACTGGTGCTCTTCACCGGGAAGGCGCCGTTGTTCCTGCCGAGGCGCAGGACGTGGACGGTGTCCCCGACCGCCTTCACGTCGGCCATGTTGTGGCTGATGAGGATGACGCCGAGGTCCCGCTCGCGCAGCCGCTCGACCAGGTCGAGGACCTGAGCGGTCTGCTCGACGCCGAGGGCGGCGGTGGGCTCGTCGAGGATGACGACCTTGGGGTCACCGATCAGGGCGCGGGCAATGGCCACGACCTGGCGCTGGCCACCGGAGAGGCTCGCGATCGGGATGCGCACGCTCGGGATGCGGATGGAGAGCGTGCTCAGCAGCTCCCGGGCGTTCTTCTCCATCGCCACCTCGTCGATGACGCCGCGGCGCAGCAGCTCACGTCCGAGGTAGAGGTTGCCGACCACGTCGAGGTTGTCGCAGAGCGCGAGGTCCTGGTAGACGGTGGCGACGCCGAGGCCCTGGGCGTCGTGCGGCTTGTTGATGCTGACGGGCTTGCCGTCCCACTCGATGACGCCCTCATCGATGGGGTGGACGCCCGCGATCGTCTTGACCAGGGTGGACTTTCCTGCGCCGTTGTCGCCCACCAGGGCGACCACTTCTCCGGCGTGAACCTCCAGATCGACATCGGTGAGGGCCTGAACCGCACCGAATCGCTTGGAGACTCCGCGCAACGCCAACACGGGCGTAGCGGACACGTGAACCATCTCCTTCGCCGCCTGACCGGCGGGGATGCCGCGCTTGGGGGTGAGGCAAGGCGCGGAGGGGTGTGCGAAATGCACAAGTTTACAAGATGAACATGCGCGAATCCGCTGCCCTTGGCAACGGTTCCGTCCGACGCCCGGCCCGGCAGCGGGGTATGAAAGCCGGGGCGGGCGTCGGAGGGGTTCGCGGGACCGCCGGGCGGTTTACCCCCGGGGGATCGCTCCCCCGGGACCGGCGGTGTGGTGCGCTTACTCCAGGCCGGCGGTCTTGCAGGCCGCGGCGTAGTCGGCGGTGCAGATGTCGGCGACGGTGTACAGCCCGTCCTTGACCACGGTGTCGTTGATGTTGTCCACGGTCACCGAGACCGGGGTCAGCAGCTGCGAGGGCACCTTGTCGCCGGAGCCGCTGGTCTGCGTCGAGGTCGCGAGCGAGTCGATGCTCTTGCCCTGGAGCAGGTTGACCGCGATGGTCGCTGCGGCGTCCGCCTCCGGCTTGTAGGCCTTGTAGACGGTGCTGGACTGGGTGCCGGCGATGATGCGCTGGATACCCGCGAGCTCCGCGTCCTGACCCGTCAGCGGGATGCCGCTGATGCCGGCGCCCTTGAGGGTGTTGGCGATACCACCGGCCATGCCGTCGTTGGCGGCGTAGACGCCCGCGATGTTCTTGGCGCCGAGCTGGGTGATGGCCGCCGACATCTTCTGGGCGGCGACGGTGTCCTTCCAGAGGCCGGACTGCTCGTAGGCGATGTCGACCTTGCCGTCGAGGGCCTTGTGCGCGCCCTCCTTGAACATCGCGGCGTTCGGGTCGGCGTCGTCACCGTTGATCATGACGACCTTGGACTTGGTGGTCGCCTTGTCGCCGAGCGCGGAGAGCAGGGCCTCACCCTGGAGCTCGCCGACCTTGACGTTGTCGAAGGAGACGTACGCCGAGACCGGGCCCTGGGCGAGACGGTCGTAGGCCACGACCTTGACGCCCTTGTCGACGGCGGTCTGGATCGAGGACTTGATCGCGGCGGAGTCCTGGGCGCTGATCGCGATGACCTTGACGCCCTTGGTGATCATGCTGCTGACCTGCTGGGCCTGCTTGGCCGTGTCCGCGCCGGCGTTGGCGTACTCGACGGTGCAGTCGGAGCAGAGCTCCTTGACCTTGGCCTCGAAGTACGGCTTGTCGAACTTCTCGTAGCGCGCGGTCACGCTGTCGGGGAGCAGCAGGCCGATCTTCTTGCCACCGGTGTCGCTGCTGCTACCAGAGTCGCTGTCGTTGTCCCCGGCCTTGCCGCAGGCGGCCATGGCCAGTGCCATGGAAACCGCGGCGGTACCGATCACGACTCTACGCATCGTTGCGTTCATTTGGGGGTGCCTCCCTGACAGGGCCGCAACGCTGCGGCCGAGGTGGCTGGAAGTCAACTCGGCCACGCGTGCGACGTCAAGAAGTAAATACTTAACGAGATGGCAACGGCCTCGTGCGTTCTCTAAGTGAAGGCAGGGGTTGCCGCATGCAGCGTGCCGTCCAAAAGGGTCGAATCGCCCATCTCGCTAAGTGCGAGAGCGAGCGCTCCGAGCACCTCCGCACGGCCCCCAAGTGCCCCCGGGAGAACGGACAGTTGGCGTGCCGCACTGGGGATCGCGTAGCGGCCGACCGACTCCCTGATCGGCCCGAGCAGCAGCTCACCGGCCTCGGCGAGATCACCGCCCAGGACCACCCGGCTCGGGTTCAGCAGATTGCAGAGATTCGCGACTCCACTGCCGACGTGTCGGCCGACGTCGGCGATCACCCGACGGCAGCCCGGGTCTCCGTCCCTGGCCAGCCGTACGACGCCTTCCATGGTCAGGTCGGTGCCGTGACTGGACTGGAGCAGCGGGAGCACATAGCGCGCGGCCGCGAAGGTCTCCAGGCAGCCCCGGTTTCCGCAGCGGCAGACAGGGCCGGACTCATCAAGAGTAATATGCCCGATTTCTCCCGCAGTGCCACCCGGGCCCCGGTAGATCTTGCCGTCGATGACCAGGCCGGCGCCGACACCGCTTGCGACCTTGATGTACGCCAGGTCCCTGACCCCCCGGCCGCTGCCCCAGACCATCTCGCCCAGGGCGCCCAGGTTGGCGTCGTTGTCCACGTGCACGGGCACCCCGAGCCGGGCTCTGAGCTCCTCGGCGGGTCTGGTGCCGCTCCAGCCCGGCAGGATCGCGCCGGAGCCCAGGGTGCCGGACTCGACGTCGATCGGACCGGGCACACCCAGGCCCACCCCTGCGATCTTGGAACGGTCGACTCCGGTCGCCGCGATCAGGCGGTTGACCAGCTCTTCCGCCCGGTCGAAGCCCTGCGCCGAGGAGGCGTCCACGTCCAGCGGCTCGGACTCCTCGGCCAGCACCTGGTGGGCCAGGTTCCCGACCGCGACGCGCAAATGCGTGTGCCCGAAGTCCACGCCGATCACGATGCCGGCGTCCCCGCTCAGCGAGACGCTGCGGGCCCTGCGGCCACCCGACGAAGTGGGCGTGACCTCGACGGTTCCGCCGTCCTTGAGCTCCCGCACGATGTTCGAGACCGTCGCCGCGGACAGGCCGGTCGTCCGAGCGATCTCCGCCTGCGTGAGCGACCCGGCCAGGCGTACGGCGCGTACGACCCGCTCCAGGTTGGCTCGGTGCAGCGACGACTGCGACCCTGGAGTCTCCACGACGACCTCCTGCGCACGGGGCCGCTTCGATGAGACCCCGTCTATGTCCAACTAGTGAACTCTAAGCTGAGCCGTTCGGGTTGCCTCCCGTCAAGAGGTTGAACTGTTTCCAGGGCGTTGCGGACGCGCGCGCACCCCGCTCCCGGGGGCGGGAACGGCGTGCGCGCGGATGGTCGCGGAGCGTTAGTTCAAGATCCAAAGGCTACTTCAGGGTCGCCGAGGTCAGACCCGCCTGCACCTGCCTCTGGAAGGACAGATAGACCACCAGCATCGGGATCATCGCGATCGTCACACCCGCGAAGAGGACGGGCAGGTCGGAGGCGTACCCCTGCTGCTGTTGCAGCTGGATGAGGCCCTGGGTGAGGACGTAGCGCTCGGGGTCGTCGCCGCTTTGCGGCTGCATCAGGACCGTCGGCAGGATGAACTGGTTCCACTGGCCCAGGGTGTTGAAGATGCCGACGCTGATCAGACCCGGCTTCGCCATCGGCAGCATCACCTGGAAGAAGGTCCGGGTGTGCGAGGCGCCGTCCAGGATCGCCGCCTCGAAGATCGCCGTGGGCAGGGTCCGGAAGAAGGCGTGCATGAAGAACACCGTGAACGGCAGCGAGTAGGCGACGTACACCAGGATCAGACCCTGGTAGGTGTTCAGCATGTCCAGCCGCTTGACCATGAAGAACAGCGGGACCAGCGCCAGGAACACCGGGAACATCGCGCCCGCGACGAAGAAGTAGTACAGGAGCCGGTTGCCCCAGAACTGGTAGCGGGCCAGCACATAGGCGGCCATCGAGCCGAAGAGCATCGTCAGCGGCACCGAGAAGGCCAGCACGATGACGGTGTTCAGGAAGTAGTCGCCGATGCCCTTGTCCCAGGCGCGGGAGAAGACGTCCAGCGACCAGTTCTGCGGCCAGCCGAAGGCCGAACCGCCGATCTGCGTATCGGTCTTGAAGGAGCTGAGCACCAGCCACAGCAGCGGCAGCACGATCAGCAGGGCCCACAGGGCGAGGAAGCCGTGCGAGAAGGCGTTCAGTACGACGCCCTCGCCACGCTGGTCACCGGGGCGGCCGGCGGTCTTGGTCACCGGGGGCGGGGGCGGCACGGCGTCGCTCGTGGCGGCCGTCTCCTTGAGGGGTGCGCTCATCGTCTCGTCTCTCCCGCTCAGAACTCGATGCGCTCGCGGCGGGTGGCGCGCAGCGTGATCACGGACAGGACCAGGGTGAGCAGGAGCATGACCACGCCCATGGCGCAGGCGTAACCGCTCTTTCCGAAGTAGAGGAAGTTGCGCATC
Source organism: Streptomyces sp. JLBG701 (assembly GCF_058544905.1). NCBI lineage: Bacteria > Bacillati > Actinomycetota > Actinomycetes > Kitasatosporales > Streptomycetaceae > Streptomyces > Streptomyces sp. JLBG701. The sequence goes on along the minus strand of NZ_CM178588.1, from coordinate 8,648,459 downwards.
ATCACGGTCGACATGACGTCGCTGTGGTGGTCCGGACCGCCGCCGTACGCGCCCATGTTGGCGGTCATGGAGGAGACCAGGACGAACATGTCCATCGCGACAATGCCCAGGTACACCCAGGCCGTCTGCACGGAGTCCCACAGCAGGGGAAGCGTGATCCGGAAGAAGGACTGGGAGCGGCCCGCGCCGTCGATGAGGGCGGCCTCGTAGATGTCCTTCGGGATGGACTGCATGGCGGCCGAGAACAGCACCAGGTAGAAGCCGACGCCGTGCCAGATGACGACCACCATCAGCGCCCACAGCACGATGTTGGGCTCGTTGAGCCACTCCACCGGGCTGTCGGTATCGACCAGGCCGATTTTGATCAGAAAGCCGTTCAGCAGTCCGCCGCCGTCGCTGCGATACACCGCGTTGAACAGGACCGCGAGAATCGCGAGCGACAGGACCTGCGGAAAGAAGTAGACGATTTTGTAGAACTTGGACCCGCCGACGCCCTGCACGCCTCCGGCCCGGCTGCGCCCGCCCGCGTTCAGCATGAAGGCGAAGAACAGGGCGAGCAGAATGGTGATCACCGGGATGAACACCAGGAACAGGATGTTGTGCCAGATGGCCTTCAGGAAGACATCGTCCTCGAACAGCGCCTTGTAGTTGTCCAGGCCGATGAAGTTGAAGGTCTGCGACTGTCCTCTCCAGTCGGTCAGCGAATAGCCGAACGTCTGGATGTACGGCCAGATGACGAAGATCAGATAGAGCGCCACGGGAACGAAGAGAAATCCCGCGACGAACCGATACTGCCCTTTGCGCATGGCGTTCCTGTCCCTGGTGTCCCGCACGAATCAGTCGCGGTGGTTCTTCTTCGAGGCCGGGTCCTTGGCCTGCTTGTCGACCGCGGCCTGGCACCGCTTGAGCCATTCCGCGGGCTGAATGCGCTTGGCCATCAGCTCGTTGGACGCGGCCTCGATGGCGGCGCCCATCTCGCTGTACCACTCCGTGTACAGGAAACGGAAGGTGTTGTCGCCGGCCGCCTTGGACGCCTCGACCGTGGACTGGGTACCGGGACGCAGCTGGACGCCGGAGTCGACACCGTCCTTGAGGATGGTCAGCGAGTTGGCCTCCTTGGCGAACAGCGTCGACCACTCCTTGGAGAGCATCAGACGCATGAACTCCTTGGCGCCGGCCAGGTTCTGGGCCTTGGCCGGGATGATGAAGGGCTCGCCGGAGCCGGCCCGGATCGCCTCGAACGGCAGCACGCTGTCCGGCAGCAGCGGCATTGGCAGGAACTTCATGTCGAAGTCGTCCGGCGTCTGCTTGAGCTGCTCGTTCTCCAGCCAGGAGCCGCTGGTGATGAAGACGGCGTCGTACTGGTTCCAGCGGGTCTGGGACTCGGTGTGGGTCAGGCCGTTCGTTCCGGGCATCAAGTAGCCCTTCTCGACGACCTCGTAGATCGCCTCGACACCGGCCTTCGCGGCGTCGGAGCCGACGAACGCCTTGGGGTCGAGGTTGTCGATCGCCTTCATGGCGTCCAGGCCGCCCGTCTTGGCGATCAGGTCCATGATGGCGACGTTGATGTAGTACGGGTACTTGCCCTGGTGCGCGAGGCCGCCGATGCCCTGGGACTTGGCGTCCTTGCAGATGGCGAGGAAGTCGGCCCAGGTCTTGGGCTCCTCCCAGCCCTTCTCCTTGAAGAGCTTGCCTGAGTACCACAGGCCCCACACCGTGTAGATGTAGTTGAGGGCGACGACCTTGCCCTCCTGCAGGCCGGCGTCGAGCGTGCCGGCGATGAGGGTGTCGCGCACCTTCTTCGAGGGGTCGTCGACCGACGGGGCGTCCAGGACCTCGGCGAGGTCGAGGAGTGCTCCGTTCTTGTAGAGGACGTCCACCTTGATCTGCTGGGCGCCGGAGTCGTCGACGATGTCCGGCGGGGTGCCCGCGTTGAGGCGGGGCTGGAGCTTGCCCGTGATCTCCTGCGTGCCGGTGTGGGTGGAGGTGACGCCCCACTTGGTCTTGAAGGCGGCCTCCCATGCCTTGGCGTAGTCGTCGCCGTAGCCGCCCTTGAAGATCATGACGTCGAGCTTGCTGCCCTTCTTCACACCGAAGGGGTTCGACTCGGACGTCTTGCCCGTGCTGTCGTCGGAGGCGGAGTCGTCGCCTCCGCCGCTGGCGCACGCGGACAGGAAACTCATGGTGGGGACGGTGATCAGGCCGAGTGCGGCAGACTTCTTGATCAGATCGCGGCGGCCGACGCCGTTGGAGTCATTGTGATCGGCGGAAGTGGATCCCATGCTCAAGTCCTCGCCTTCTCCAGGACTCAGGCGGTGAACCGGATCCCCGGCACCGCGGTCAGGTCAAGCAGGGTCGAACGCCGACAGGTATAGTCCACTTCCCGCCAGCGGAGCAAGATCGAATGCACTTTTGGTCGTTGGTCTTATCCGAGTTGAGACCTCGCGGAAATGTGGGCCGTCTGTGAGTTTCGATGCGGAGAAATCCCGGCCATTGCCCCCGAATGCCCCACCCAACACCCTTGACATCACTCACCACTTGACGCACTACTGGTCCTTGCGCACCGAGTTGACAACGTTGTCTGGTGTTCAGGGAGGGTGCCCGCACATGAAGCGGAGTATTCGGCACAGATGGGGTTCGGCGGTCGTGTTGGCGACCGCCTTCGCTTTGGCCGTGGGCTCGCAGGGCGTGGCGGTCGCCCTGCCCGTGCAGGCCGCTGCCGCCGACCGGGAGTTCGCGTCCTCCTTCGAGGCGGACGATCCGGCGCCGGACTGGCAGAGCACCGTCGACACGGCGGCGGACGGCACGAAACGCGCGTCGGGCGTCGACGGCGGATACAGCAGCGGCATTCCGGGCAATGTGACCGACCATGTCACGGACGTCAGGGCGAGCGCCGAGAACACGGCGGGCGGCGAGGTGAAGGAGAACCTCGTCGACGGCGAGCCGAGCACCAAGTGGCTGGCCTTCGAGGCCTCCGGCTGGGCCGAGTTCGACCTGGACGAGCCGGTCAAGGTCGTGACGTACGCCCTCACCTCGGCCAACGACTACGCCGAACGCGACCCGCGCGACTGGACCCTCCAGGGCTCCACCGACGGCACCGACTGGAAGACCCTGGACACCCGCACCGGCGAGACCTTCGCCGAACGGTTCCAGACGAAGACGTATGCCATCGACGCTGTCGCCGACGCGGCCGCCGAGTACCGGCACTTCCGGCTCGACATCACCCGGAACAACGGCGCTTCGGGCATCACGCAGCTCGCCGACGTCCAGTTCTCCAAGGGCGGCAGCGCCGACCCGGTGCCGCCGGACATGCTCTCGCTGGTGGACCGCGGCCCGAGCGGCTCCCCGACCGCGAAGGCGGGCGCCGGCTTCACCGGCAAGCGGGCGCTGCGCTACGCCGGCCGGCACAACGCCGACGGGAGGGCGTACTCGTACAACAAGGTCTTCGACGTGAACGTGGCCGTCCGCCGGGACAGCGAACTGTCGTACCGGATCTTCCCGTCGATGGCGGACGGTGACCGCGACTACGACGCCACGAACGTGTCCGTGGACCTCGTCTTCACCGACGGCACCCATCTGAGCGACCTGTCCCCGACCGACCAGCACGGCTTCCCGCTCACCCCGCAGGGGCAGGGCGGCGCCAAGGGGCTCTACGTCAACCAGTGGAACAACGTCGTCTCGGGGATCGGGTCGGTCGCTGCGGGCCGGACCGTCGACCGGATCCTGGTGGCGTACGACTCCCCCGGCGGGCCGGCGAAGTTCCGGGGCTGGCTGGACGATGTGGCGATCAGGTCGGTCGCGCCCGAGAAGCCGAAGGCGCATCTGTCCGACTACGCGCTGACGACCCGGGGCACCAACTCCAGCGGCGGCTTCTCGCGCGGCAACAACTTCCCGGCGACAGCCGTGCCGCACGGGTTCAACTTCTGGACGCCGGTGACGAACGCGGGCTCGCTGAGCTGGCTGTACGACTACGCACGTGCAAACAACGCGGACAACCTGCCCACCATCCAGGCGTTCAGCGCCAGCCATGAGCCGAGCCCCTGGATGGGTGACCGGCAGACCTTCCAGGTCATGCCGTCGGCCGCGTCAGGCACCCCGGACACGGGGCGCACGGCACGGGCGCTGGCCTTCCGGCACGAGAACGAGACCGCGCGGCCGTACTACTACGGGGTGACCTTCGAGAACGGTCTCAAGGCGGAGATGACTCCGACCGACCACGCGGCCGCGCTCCGCTTCACCTACCCGGGCGACGACGCGAGCGTCCTCTTCGACAACGTCACCGACCAGGCCGGGCTGACGCTCGACAAGGAGAGCGGGACGTTCACCGGCTACTCCGACGTGAAGTCCGGGCTGTCGACCGGGGCCACCCGACTCTTCGTATACGGGGTGTTCGACGCGCCTGTGACGGACGGGAGTTCCTCGGGGGTCAAGGGCCATCTGCGGTTCGACGCCGGTGCCGACCACGCCGTCACGCTGCGCATCGCCACCTCGCTCATCAGCGTCGACCAGGCCAGGGACAACCTGGCCCAGGAGATCCCGGACGGCACCCCGTTCGACGCGGTCAAGGTGGCCGCCCGGCGGCAGTGGGACCGGCTGCTCGGCAAGGTCGAGGTTCAGGGCGCGACGCCCGACCAGCTGACCACGCTGTACTCCAGCCTGTACCGGCTGTACCTGTATCCCAACTCCGGCTTCGAGAAGGTCGGTTCGAAGTACCAGTACGCGTCGCCCTTCTCCCCCATGCCCGGCCCCGACACCCCGACGCACACCGGCGCGAAGATCGTGGACGGCAAGGTGTACGTCAACAACGGCTTCTGGGACACGTATCGGACGACCTGGCCGGCGTACTCGTTCCTGACGCCCAGTCAGGCGGGTGAGATGGTCGACGGGTTCGTGCAGCAGTACAAGGACGGCGGCTGGACCTCGCGCTGGTCCTCGCCCGGGTACGCCGACCTCATGACCGGCACCTCCTCGGACGTCGCCTTCGCGGACGCCTACGTCAAGGGCGTCGACTTCGACGCGGAGTCGGCGTACGACGCGGCCGTGAAGAACGCGACCGTCGTCCCGCCCTCGTCGGGCGTCGGCCGCAAGGGCATGAGCACCTCGCCCTTCCTCGGCTACACCAGCACCGACACGCACGAGGGCCTGTCGTGGGCGCTGGAGGGATACCTCAACGACTACGGCATCGCGCGGATGGGACAGGCGCTCTACAAGAAGACGGGCGAGAAGCGCTACCAGGAGGAGTCCGAGTACTTCCTCAACCGCGCCCAGGACTACGTCAGTCTCTTCGACACGAAGGCCGGCTTCTTCCAGGGCCGGGACGCCGACGGAAGCTGGCGGGTGGAGTCCTCGGCCTACGACCCGCGCGTGTGGGGCTACGACTACACCGAGACCAACGGCTGGGGGTACGCCTTCACCGCCCCGCAGGACAGCCGCGGCCTGGCCAACCTGTACGGCGGCCGGAGCGGCCTCGCGGACAAGCTCGACGAGTACTTCGCGACCCCCGAGACCGCCTCACCCGAGTTCGTCGGCTCCTACGGCGGTGTCATCCATGAGATGACGGAGGCGCGGGACGTCCGGATGGGCATGTACGGGCACTCCAACCAGGTGGCCCACCACGTGAATTACATGTACGACGCGGCCGGACAGCCATGGAAGACACAGAGGAACGTTCGCGAGGTCCTCTCCCGCCTCTACACCGGCAGCGAGATCGGACAGGGCTACCACGGCGACGAGGACAACGGCGAGCAGTCCGCCTGGTACCTGTTCTCCGCGCTCGGCTTCTACCCGCTGGTGATGGGCAGCGGCGAATACGCCGTCGGATCACCGCTGTTCAAGAAGGCGACGGTCCATCTGGAGAACGGCAGGGACCTGGTGGTCAGGGCGCCGAAGAACAGTGCGCGGAACGTGTACGTGCAGGGTCTGAAGGTCAACGGCCGTACCTGGACGTCGACTTCACTCCCCCACTCGCTGCTGGCGAAGGGCGGGACCCTGGACTTCGACATGGGGTCGCGGCCGTCGTCGTGGGGCACGGGCAAGAACGCGGCGCCCGTCTCCATCACCCAGGACGACAAGGTGCCGACGCCTCGGACGGACGCGCTCAAGGGGGAGGGTGCCCTCTTCGACAACACGTCGGCGACGGACGCGACGGTGACGTCGGTGGACCTTCCGGTGTCCGGGCCGGTCAAGGGAGTCCAGTACACGCTGACTTCGTCCTCGGACCACACGAAGGCGCCGACCGGCTGGATCCTCCAGGGTTCGGACGACGGGGCCGAGTGGACGACGCTCGATGAACGGTCGGGCGAGTCCTTCGCCTGGGACAGCCAGACACGGGCGTTCAGCGTGGGGTCTCCGGGTACGTACGGGAAGTATCGACTGGTGCTCGACGGCGAGGCGGTCGTGTCGGAGGTCGAACTGCTCGCCTGAGCATGCGTGTTGGGGGGGAGGCGTCGAGTGTGACGCCTCCCCCGGCCCGTTCGTTCAGCTCACGGCGAGCGCGAACACGTGCAGGTCCGCGTTGCCCGGCAGCTTCACCGACTTGATGCTCTTGCCTTCCGGCGCCGCGAAGGGCTTGGTGGCGAAGACGTACGTCGCCACCGGGTCCCGGTCCGCGCCCGCGACGTTCCGGTACGCGGTCCTCGCGACGATCTCGTTGCCGTACTGAACGCTGCCCCCTCCGCCCCCGACGGTCCAGTCGGTGAAGGAGAGGTCGACGGGGGCGGTGGTGCCATCGGTGTAGGTGACGGTCGCCGTCGTCTGCTGGTTGCCGTTGACCGCGCTGCCGACAAAGGACAACTGGGTTGCGGGAGTGGGCAGTTCAATGGACTGGCCGTTCGCCGAGGCGTTGTCCGGGCGGGCCGCCGGTGAGTTCGGCCAGGTGAAGGTGAGGCCGTTCACCGTCCCTTGCGCACCCGCTGTCAGGCCCGCCGCCGCGAGGGCCTGGCGGGAGTAACTCCAGCCGCCCCCGTCGTAGTCGGCCTCGTCGTGGTCGCCCTCGTCGTCCGAGACACCGGTGTTGTTGTAGGCGGCGAGGAGGGAACCCGGTGCGGCCACCGTCAGGGACACCGGCTGCTCGTACGAGGTGTCGCCCGACGTCACCGTGATCCTGACGTCGTAGAAGCCCTGCGGGGTGTCCGTGGCGGTGGTGAGGGTGATCTCCTGGGAGCCGTCGACGACCGTTCCCTCCGCGGGAGTCGACTGGATGCCGTCGGGTGCGTCGACGCGGAAGCGCACCTCGGGGCCCTGGCCGCCGCTCAGCGAGAGCGCGCGGACGCCGACCTTCGTGCTCTCCCCCGGCGCGAGCGTCGCCGTGGTCGGGCCGACGCCGATCTGGTACGGCTGCTCGCCCGCCCGGAAGGACGGCGGGGCCTCGGTCGCGCCCCAGGTGCGGTTCGGCGTGCCGGAGAGGGTGTAATCCAGTCGGCCGCCGTCCCGTACGAAGGATGCCGGGAGCCAAGGGCGGTCACTGGTACGGCCGTTGAGCTTGAGGGACTGGATGTACGGCGCGTCGGCCGCCGCTCCCGTCGCGCTGATGGAGATGTCGTTGCCGTGCGGGCGGTCGATCTCGATCCTGGGGAACAGCGGTGAGGCCAGGACGAGTTCGGCGCGGGAAGGGACCTGGGGGTACATGCCGAGCGCGGAGAAGACGTACCAGGACGACATCTCGCCGAGGTCGTCGTTGCCGGGGATGCCGCCCGGCTGGGTCGACCAGAGTGCGCCCATCGCCGCCCGGACCGTCTCCTGCGTCTTGTAGGGGGCTCCCGCATACGCGTACAGGTAGGGCACGTTGATCGACGGCTCGTTGTCCAGCTCTGATTTCGCGCCGCCGCTGCCGGTGAACGCCCAGCTGCCGTCGGCGTTGTGGAAGAAGTCGTCGAGGCGCTCGACCGCCTTGCTCTGTCCGCCCATCGCCGCGAAGAGGCCGGCCGGGTTGTGCTGCACCATCCACGTGTACTGGGCCGCCGTGCCCTCGACGAATCCGTTGCCCGTGGCCGGGGTGAAGCCGGTGACCCAACTGCCGTCGGCCTTGCGGTTGGCGATATAACCGCCGGTGGGGTCGGCGGCGATGTTGAAGTTGTTCTGCCACCACTGGGAGCGGCGTGCGAAGGTCGCCGCCGTCTCCTTCTCCCCTGCCGCGGTGGCGAGTTGGGAGAGTGCGAAGTCGGCGCCCGACATCTCCAGGGTCTCGGCGGCGCCGCCCCAGGCGTTGGAGACGGACGGCATGTAGTGCTGCGCCAAGTACTTGTCCAGGGACGGGCGTTGGCCGACCGAGAGGACCGGCTTGCCCGCCGGGGACAGGTCCTGTGCCGTCGGCACGGTCGCCGCCTTCACCAGCGAGGCGAGTGCTCCGCGCAGGTCGAAGTCCGTGCCGCCGAAGGCCCGGATGCCGGCCAGGGAGGCGGGTGAGGGGTCGCCGTTCATGACGTGGGTGCCGCTCGCGCCGTGCAGCCAGCGGTCCCAGATTCCGCCGTTCTGGCGGGCGAGTTCGTAGAGCGACTGGGCGATGTCCGAGCCGGTGCGCGGGCTGAGCAGGGTGAGGAGCTGGACCTGGGAGCGGTAGACGTCCCAGCCGGAGAAGGTGCCGTACTGGGCCCGGTGGCCGGCGCCCACGGTGTGCACCTCGCCGTCGCTGCCCCGGTATCTGCGGTCGGCGTCGCTGATGACGTTCGGGTGCAGGAGGGAGTGGTAGAGCGCGGTGTAGAAGGTGGTGCGCTCGGTGTCCGTGCCGCCGCCGACCCTGATGGCGTCGAGCTGCTCGCGCCAGGCACGCCGGGCCGCGTCCTGGACCGACGCGAAGTCGCGGCCGGGCGGGTTCTCCGCCGCGAGGTTGGCCTCGGCGCCGGCCTGGCTGACGTACGAGATGCCGACCTTGACGTTGACCGGGCCGGTGCCGGGCGCGAACTCGACGTAGCCGCCCGCTCCCTTGCCCGCGACGGGACGGCCGCCGTTCGTGAACCCGCCCGTGCCGCCGCTCGCGGAGGTCGACCCGGGGGTCAGTTCGCCGTCCTGCCAGGTGCCGGTCGTCTTGAAGGCGCGGTCGAAGCGGGCCGTGAAGTGGAGGGTGTAGTAGGCGCGTTGGCCCTCGGGGTCGAGGTAGCCGCAGAAGTTGCCGGAGGTGACGGAGCCGGAGACCGTGCGGGTCGCCGGGTCGATCGTGACCGTCGAATCGGCCGAACCCACCTCGGAGTTGGCGGTGCGGATGAGGAGGGAGGCGGGCTTGTCCGCCGGGTAGGTGAAGCGGGCCGAGCCCGTGCGGGTCGTCGCCGTGAGGTCGGCCGTGACGCCGGAGGAGAGGCCTACCTGGTAGTGGCCGGGCTCGGCGGTCTCGGCGGCGTGGGTGAAGTCGGCCGCGTACACAGCGTCCTTGGTGTCACTCGCGGGGGACGAGGTGACCGCGCCCGCGTACGGGAAGAACGGGATGTCGCCACTACCGCCCGCGCAGCCCGTGCCGGACATGTGGGTGAGGCTGAAGCCGCGGATACGGGTGGCGTCGTACTGGTAGCCGCCGGGGGCCGCGGTTCTGGTCGCGTCGCCGCGGGTGTTCTCGGGGCTCCAGGAGAGCATGCCGAAGGGGACGACGGCGCCGGGGAAGACGTTGCCGCCGTTCTTGGTGCCGATGAGCGGATCGACGTAGGTGGTGGGGTCCCGGACCAGGTCCGGTGGTGGTGCGGCGGAGCTCGCCGCGAGCGCGGGGGTGGTGCCGCCTAGCGCCAGAACGGCCGCCAGCAGCAAGGACATAGGGCGGAATCGCATGACGCGGCCCCTCCTTCTCGGACGGGTCGCGCACCACAGGTCGCACAAGCCGCAGGGACAGTAACCTGCGCCACCGGTACCACGGAAGAGCGCGTACGGCCGTGGTGGCGCGCGTGTCGGCCACCCGCACGGAGCAGCGCCTCCCCCACAGCGCTTCCCCACAGCTCAGCGCAGCCTCAACTGACTTGACATCGTTGTCCGTTGAGGCGGTAGAGTCGCTGTACAGACCATTCGATAACGTTGTCGTCGCATCGCAGGACGACTCACAAGCCACCCACCACCCAGGCAGGTAACTCCCCCGTACCCTGCCCGGCTCGCGGACCCGGTGGGGCACTGTCCACCGGGTCCGCCCAGAGCAGCCGTTCAGCCGACCTGGCAGGGAAGTGCTGTCGCCGTGTCGCCGCCGTCACCGGTGACGACATAGCCGAAGGTCGTACTCGCCCCCGGAGACAGTGAGCCGTTCCAGTCCGCGTTGTGGACCATCACGTCCTGCCCGCTGTAGGTGGCGTTGCCGTTCCACAGGCTGGCGACGGTCTGGCCGGTCGGCAGCGTCCAGTCGACCATCCAGCCGAGCATCGGGACATCGCCGGTGTTGGTGACGGTCACCTCGGACTGGTAGCCGCCGGTCCAACTCCCCGTGGTCTTACGGGTTGCCGAGCAGGTGCCGGGCGGGGGCTCGGTCGGGTTGCCCGGGTCGTGGATGCCGGTCACCTCGCCGTTGCCGCCGTCGAAGACGACGTCGGAGCAGGAGTAGAAGGTCTCCGCACTGTCCGAGCGCTGCCAGACCATGTAGATGATGTGGCGGCCGGACTTGTTCGCCGGAAGCTGCCCGGTCCAGGAGTAGTTGGCCTCGACCGTGCCCGGAGTGCCGTTGAGCGGCGGGTGGTCGACGCTCAGGAACGGCGAGTCCTCCATGTCGTCCCAGGTGAGTGTCTGCGTCGGGTCGAAGCCGTCCTTGGTGACATAGACGTAGAACCAACCCGGGTGCGCGGCCCAGGCGTTGTAGGAGAAGTCGACCGTCGCGCCCGAGGTGAGATGGGTGAGCGGCCAGTCGTCGCGGGCCGCGTTGAAGCCCGTGAAGTTGGTGTTGCCACCGCTGCACAGCTCACCGTCCGGCACGAAGCCGCGGGTGCGGCCTGCGCCGTCCGAACGCAGCACCGAGAACCAGTTGTAGAACGGTGTGGTGCCGCTGACCGCCTGCGCGTTCTTGCAGGCCGGGTTGATCGGCTTGATCTCGCCGGTGTCGGTGAGTCCGTCCTGCCAGCACAGGAAGGTGCGGCTGGCGGGCTTCATCGGGGTGCCGTGGGCTTCCGCCGTGCCGCCGGTCGTGACGACGATCAGGCCGAGGGCGGGGAGTGTGGTGAGCAGGGCCAGGAGGACCAGGAAGAAGGCTCTGCGGGTGGTGGGGCGCGGTAATGGAACGGGGATTGTCATAGGCATGACAGATTTACGTCCCTTCGCTCGAAGGATGCGTGAGGTGGGAGCGGCCGCCCTGCGGGTTCCGGTCCGCTGGGTGTGGGAGCGCTCCCACCTCACTCGTTGGTGAAGTTAGCGCGGAGCGGGAGAGCTGTAAATGATTGGCGCGTGAGGGGTGGTCGAGGCAGCCATCACAGTGCGGGCCGGTGGGGGCTGGTCGCGCAGTTCCCCGCGCCCCTGACGGACGGGCTGCGCCCTGTCCGTCAGTACACGTCCCGGACGTACCTTCGCTCGGCAGCTAGCTGCTTGACGTAAGCCGCTGCGCCGTCCTCGCTCAAGTGGCCGTGGGTGGTGGCTATGTCGCGTAGGGCCTGGTCTACGTCCTTGGCCATACGGGAGGCGTCGCCGCATACGTAGAAGTGGGCGCCGTCCTGGAGCCAGGACCAGAGCAGGGGGCCGTGTTCGCGGATGCGGTCCTGGACGTAGATCTTGGCGCGCTGGTCGCGGGAGAAGGCGGTGTCCAGGCGGCTCAGGGTGCCGTCGGCCAGGAAGGCGGTGAGCTCGTCCTCGTAGTAGAAGTCGGTGGCCCTGTGCTGTTCGCCGAAGAACAGCCAGTTGGGCGCGCGGTGGCCGAGTGCGCGGCGTTCGTCGAGGAAGCCGACGAAGGGGGCGACTCCCGTGCCGGGGCCCACCATCACCATCGGTGTGTTCGGGTCGGCCGGGGGGCGGAATTTCGGGGAGGGCTGGACGAAGACCGGTACAAGGGTGTCGGGGGCCGCGTCGGCGAGGAAGGGTGAGCAGACGCCCTGGCGTGGGCGGCCGGCCCAGTTCTCGTAGCGGACGACGGAGACCGTCAGCGACACCATGTGGGGGTCGGTGCGCGGGCTGGAGGAGATGGAGTACAGGCGGGGCTGGAGCGGCTTCAGTACCTCGGCCCACTCCTGGGCGGCGGCACGGACGGGGTGTTCGGCGATGACGTCGACGGCCTGGCGGCCCCAGGACCACTTGGCGAGTTCGTCCTTGTTGTCCGGGCGCAGCAGCTTCTTCAGTACGCGGTCGTGGGTGCGCTCTTCGACGAAGCGCAGCAGGTCGGGGGTGACGCGGGTGATGTCCAGGTGCCGGTGCAGGGCCTCGTGGAGGGAGACCTCGCCGATGCCGTTCAGTTCCACGCCGGTCGCCGGGTCGAGGCCGGTGGTGGCCAGCCATTCGGTGACGAGGTCCGCGGAGTTGACCGGGCGTACGCCGAGGGCGTCCCCGACCTCGTAGGCGAGCGGGGTCTCGCAGTCCCGGGTGTCGAAGGTGAAGCGGCGGACCTCCTTGCCGGCGCCGGGCAGGCTGAGCAGCTGGTTTCCGGTGAGGCGGGCCGTCAGCGGGGCCGGTTTCGTCGAACGGGTCGGCCTGGGGGCCGGCGCCGACGCCGGGGCCGTTTCCGCTTCGTCGGCGGTGGTCAGGGCGGTGAGGACCTGGTCGAGCCAGGCCGTCGCCGAGGGCTCGTAGTCGGGTTCGCAGTCCGTGCGCGGGGCGAGGCGTAGGGCGCCCAGCTCGTCCAGTCGCTGGTCCAGGCGTCGGCCGTGGCCGCAGAAGTCGTCGTAGGAGGAGTCGCCGAAGGCGAGCACCGCGTACCGCACACCGTCCAGGCGGGGGGTGTCGGGGGCGGCCAGGGCGTCCCAGAAGCCGGAGCCGTTGTCGGGGGCGTCACCGTCTCCGAAGGTGCTGGTGATCAGCAGGATGTCGGCGCCGGCGGGCAGTTGGCCGGGGTGGGCGTCGTCCATGTCGGTGAGGACGACCTTGTGGCCGGTGCCGGTGAGCCGGTCGGCGGCGGCCGCGGCGAACTCCTCGGCGTTGCCGGTCTGCGAGGCCCACAGGACGACGACCTCCCGGACGGGTGCGACCGGGGGCAGGGGGGTGTCAGGTGTTCCGGTCGCGGCCCGGGAGTACAGGCCGGCGAGCACTCCGTTCACCCACAGCGCGTGCTCGGGCGTGAAGGGCGCGCCCGGCGGCAGTACGGGCACGCCGGGGGCGCCCGAGTCGATCCCGGCGAGGAAGCCGATCAGGTACTGGCGCTCGTGCTCCGCGAGTACGGGGGGCGGGGTGGGGGCCAGCCCGAAGGCGCCGGCCGGACCTGCGGGGCTCGTGGTGAAGGTGGCCGGTGCGGTCGTCACCGCTGGGACCGGAACCACCGCGCTGCCGGGCCGGGTGTCGGCCCCGGCTCCGGGACGGGTGTCGCCCGCGGCCGGTGCCGGAGTCGCCACGGACACTGGCGTCGCCACCTTCGTCAGGGACACCGCGCAGACCTTGAACTCCGGCTGGAAGGAGATCGGGTCGACGGCGTCGCTGGTGACGGCGTTGACGCTCAGGTATTCGCCGAAGAGGTCGTTCCAGTGGAAGGGCGCGAAGCAGCACCCCGGCCGCACCCGGTCGGTCACGAGCGCCGGCAGCAGGGCCCTCCCGCGCCGGGAGGCGACCTCCACCGAGTCGCCGTCGGTGATGCCGAGGGCGGCCGCGTCCTGCGGGTGCAGTTCCACGAAGGGCCCGGGGTTGAGCTTGTTGAGCTTGGCGACCTTGCCCGTCTTGGTGAGCGTGTGCCACTGGTGCTGGAGCCGCCCGGTGTTCAGGACGTACGGGTAGTCGTCGTCGGGCATCTCGGCGGCCGGGATGTGCGGGCGGGCGTGGAACACCGCCCGGCCGCTCGCCGTGGGGAAACGCAGGCCGGTGTTCTCGTCCAGGTACCGGATGGGATTGCGGTCGGGGCCGTCCTCGCTCGCCGCCGGCCACTGCACCGGGGTGGAGCGCAGCCGCTCGTAGGTGACGCCGCGCAGGTCCCAGCCGGTCTTCGGGTTCCAGGCCTGCTTGATCTCCTCGAAGATCTCCTCGGCGCTGTCGTACGAGAACCCCTTCTCGTAGCCCATCTCGCGGGCGACGGCGGCGATGATCCGCCAGTCGGCCATCGCCTCGCCGGGCGGTTCCACGGCGGGCTGGGCGAGGGTGAGGTTGCGCTCGCTGTTGATGAGGACGCCCTCGGTCTCGGTCCACAGCGCGCCGGGGAGGACGACGTCGGCGTACGCGTTGGTCTCCGTCTCGGCGAAGACGTCCTGGGCGATGACGAACTCGGCCCGCTCCAGGCCCTCGATCACGGTCTTGCGGTTGGCGACGGAGGCGACCGGGTTGGTGCAGATGATCCAGCAGGCCTTGATGTCCCCGTCAGCCATCTTCTGGAACATCTCGATCGTGCCCTGGCCGACCCCGTCCTTGCGGACCGTGCCCGGGGGCAGATCCCACAGCTCCTCGACGAAGGCGCGCTCGTCGTCCACCAGCACCGAGCGCTGTCCGGGCAGGCCCGGGCCCATGTAGCCCATCTCGCGGCCGCCCATGGCGTTGGGCTGGCCGGTCAGCGAGAAGGGGCCGCTGCCGGGGCGGCAGATCGCGCCCGTCGCCAGGTGCAGGTTGACCAGCGCGTTGGTGTTCCAGGTGCCGTGCGTGGACTGGTTGAGGCCCATGGTCCAGCAGCTCATCCACTCCCCGGCCTCGCCGATCAGCCGGGCCGCCTCGCGGATGTCGTCCTCGGGGACGCCGGTGATCTCGGCGACCGTGGCGGGCGGGTAGTCGGCCAGGAACTCCGGCAGCGCCTCCCAGCCCTCGGTGTGCGCGGCGATGAACTCGGGGTCGGTGTGACCGTTCTCATGCAGGAGGTGGAGCAGGCCGTTGAGCAGCGCCAGGTCGGTGCCGGGCCGGACCGGCAGGAACAGGTCCGCCTTGTCGGCGGTCGCGCTGCGACGCGGGTCTACGACGATCAGCTTGGCGGCGCCCGATTTGACCCGTTCCATCATCCGGAGGAAGAGGATGGGGTGGCAGTCGGCCATGTTGGAGCCGATGACGAGGAAGACGTCCGCATGCTCGAAGTCCTGGTACGAGCCGGGCGGGCCGTCCGCACCGAGCGACAGCTTGTAGCCGGTGCCGGCACTGGCCATGCACAGCCGTGAGTTCGACTCGATCTGGTTGGTGCGCACGAAGCCCTTGGCCAGCTTGTTCGCCAGGTACTGGGCCTCCAGGCTCATCTGCCCGGACACATAGAGGGCGACCGCGTCGGGCCCGTGCTCGTCGATCACCGCCCGCAGCCGTCGTGCCGTCTCGGTGATCGCCGCGGCCACCGGGGCGGGCTCGGCCTGCGCCCCGCGTTCGGCGCGGATCAGGGCGCTGGTCAGCCGGCCGGGGGCGGCCAGCATGTCGGCCGTGGTAGCGCCCTTGGTGCACAGGCGCCCGAAATTGGCGGGGTGCGCCTTGTCGCCGGACGCCTTCAGGACCGTACGCCGTCCGTCGGGGCCCATCCCGATGTCGAGGACCATCCCGCAGCCCACACCGCAGTACGAGCACACCGTCCGCACCTGAGTGGTGGTCGTCGTGGTCACGGGCGGCCCTTCCAGGTGATCGGATCCTTCTCCCCCGACGCTACGAAATGCCCGTTGCGTCGTTGTCACGTCTTTCGATCACCCGGGGTTACGCGCTCCACACAACCGTACGTCAGAGCGTGTGAGGGCCGGCCTGGCCGATGCTGTACGACGACACACCTGAACTGGTCGTCGTGATCCACCCGGGAGGGGCGCATGCTGCTGCGTCAGCTGGAGTATCTGGTCGCGCTCGCCCGCGAGCGGCATTTCGCCCGGGCGGCGGCCGCCTGTTTCGTCTCGCAGCCCTCGTTGTCCGCCGCGATCCGGCGTCTGGAGCACGAGCTGGACGTGCCGATCGTGCGGCGCGGGAGACGGTACGAGGGGCTGACGCCCGAAGGTGAGGTGGTCCTGGCCTGGGCACATCGCATTCTCGCCGAGCAGGACGGTCTGCGGCAGGAGCTGTCGGCCTTGCGCGGCGGGCTGACCGGCACGCTGCGCCTGGGTGTCGTGCCGACCGCGCTGCCCGCCGCGTCCCTGCTCACCACGCCGTTCTGCGAGCGCCATCCGCGGGCCCGGGTGAGCCTGGAGTCGCTGTCGTCCGCCGACATCACCCACGGGCTCGCCGAGTTCGAGCTGGACGCGGCGATGACCTACCTCGACGACGACAGCCTCAGGAACGTACGCCGGTTTCCGCTGTACGAGGAGCAGTACGTGCTGCTCACCCCGGCCGACAGCCCACTCGCCGCTGAGCCGACGGCCCGGTGGGCGCGGGCGGCTGCGCTGCCCCTGTGTCTGCTCGGTCCCCGGATGCGCAACCGTCGCATCATCGACGAGTACTTCGCCGCCGACGGTGCCACGGCCACCCCCGCCATCGAGTCGGACAGCGTCGCCGGGCTGTACGCGCATCTGCCGGGCGGCCGTTGGTCCAGCGTGATCTCGCACGCCTGGCTGCACATGTTCGGCGTGCCGGACGGGATGCGGGTGGTCCCGCTGGAGGGGCCCGCGCACGGACCGCGGGTCGGGATCGTCGTCGTACGGGAGGAGCCGAGGTCCGTGCTGGCCGAGGCGCTGCTGAAGGTGGCGCGGGAGGCGGGGGTGCGCGATGCGCTGGACCGGCTGCTCAACACCTATCTGGGCAGGGAGAGTTGAGGGTCGGTGTTGATGGTCGGTGTTGATAGTCGGCGGCTATCCCGACATAGCGACGTTCGCTTTGACCTGCGGAATCGACCCCGAGGATCGTGAAGGGCACCTTCCCGCAACGCCAGTTGAGGAGCCGCGACATGGCCAAGGTGCTCTGCGTTCTGTACGACGACCCGACCGACGGATACCCGACCACGTACGCCCGCGACGACCTGCCCGTCATCGACCACTACCCCGGCGGCCAGACGACCCCCACGCCCGAGGGCGTCGACTTCACCCCGGGGCAGCTGCTCGGCAGTGTCTCCGGTGAGCTCGGGCTGCGCCGCTTCCTGGAGGAGGCCGGACACACCCTCGTCGTCACCTCCGACAAGGACGGCGACGGCTCGGTCTTCGACCGTGAGCTGCCCGACACGGACGTCGTCATCTCGCAGCCGTTCTGGCCGGCGTATCTGACCCCCGAGCGCATCGCCGCCGCCAAGAACCTCAAGCTGGCGATCACCGCGGGCATCGGTTCCGACCACGTCGATCTCGACGCGGCGATCGCCCACGGGGTGACGGTCGCGGAGGTGACGTACTGCAACAGCATCAGCGTCGCCGAGCACGTGGTGATGATGACGCTCTCGCTCGTCCGCAACTACCTGCCCTCGCACCAGGTCGTGCTCGACGGCGGCTGGAACATCGCGGACTGCGTGGCGCGTTCGTACGACCTGGAGGGCATGCAGGTCGGCACGGTCGCCGCCGGGCGGATCGGGCTCGCGGTGCTGCGCCGCCTCGCGCCCTTCGACGTGGGGCTGCACTACACCGACCGGCACCGGCTGCCCGAGGACGTCGAGCGGGAACTGGGTCTGACCTTCCACGAGAGTGCCGAGGACATGGCCCCGCACTGCGACGTGGTGACCATCAACGCGCCGCTCCACCCGGAGACGGAGGGCCTGTTCGGCGACAAGCTGCTCGCCATGATGAAGAGGGGCGCGTATCTGATCAACACGGCCCGGGCGAGGATCGTGGACCGTGACGCCGTCGAACGTGCCCTGCGCAGCGGCCAGTTGGCGGGGTACGCGGGCGACGTCTGGTATCCGCAGCCGGCCCCGGCCGACCACCCCTGGCGCACCATGCCGCACCACGGCATGACCCCGCACATCTCGGGTTCCTCGCTCTCCGCGCAGGCCCGTTACGCGGCGGGTACCCGGGAGATCCTGGAGTCCTGGCTGGCGGGGCGCGCGATCCGCGACGAGTACCTCATCGTCGACGGCGGGGCACTCGCCGGCACCGGGGCGCACTCGTACTCCGTGACGAAGTGACGTAGGCAGAGGGCCACTGCCCTGATGCCGTTACGGCACCCGGGCAGTGGCCCTGTTCATGGATGTCACCGACAGGTCAACCGGGTCCGAGGACAGGGACGCGGTGGGCAGGCCGATCGTGAACTCCGTTCGTCCCGGGGTGCTTTCTACGGTGATGCGGCCGCCGTGTGCCGTCACGATGGCGGAGACGATGGCGAGGCCGAGGCCCGAGCCGCCGTCGTGCGGGGTGCTGCGGGAGCGGGAGGCGTCGCCTCGGGTGAAGCGTTCGAAGACCGTCGGGAGGAGTGCGGGCGGGATGCCCGGGCCGTCGTCGGCGATGCGGATGACGCAGTGGGTGTCGGTGGACTCGACGGACGCGGTCACCGTCGTGCCAACAGGTGTGTGCACACGCGCGTTGGCCAACAGGTTGGCCACCACCTGGTGGAGACGTGCCTCGTCGCCGACGACCAGTGCCGGGGCATCGAGGAGCAGGGCGAGCTGCCACTCGTGCCCGCCGCCGGCCGCCCGCGCGTCCCACACCGACTCGGCGACCAGCGCGGCCAGGTCCACCTCGGTCGCATGCAGGGGCCGCCCCTCATCCAGCCGGGCCAGCAGGAGCAGATCCTCCACCAGGCCCGTCATCCGCGCCGACTCGGCCGAGACCCGACGCCAGGCGAGGACCGGCTCGATCTTCTCGGTGCCGCGGTTCATCAGCTCCGCGTATCCGGCGATCGACGCGAGTGGCGTACGGAGTTCATGGCTGGCGTCGGCGAGGAAGCGCCGCATCCGCTCCTCGCTGCGCTGCCGTTCGGCGAACGAGGACTCGACGTGGTCGATCATCCGGTTGAGGGCCGCGCCGACCTGGCCGGCCTCGCTGCCGGGATCGGTGTCGCGCTCCGGCACCCGGGTCAGACCGGTGACGGCGCCCCGCCCGAGCGGCGCGTGCGAGACCTCGACCGCGGTGGCGGCGACCCGGCCAAGGGGCCGCAGCTGGCGTCGTATGACCACGGCGCAGGCGATGCCCGCGACCGTGAGTCCGGCGGCGGCGACCACGGCCTCGACCACCACCAGTCCGCCGATCATGTCCTGTACGTCGTCCATCGGGAGGCCGGCCAGGACGCGCACCCCATTGTTGTCGAGCGCGGTGACCCGGTAGGTGCCCAGGCCGGGGACGCTCACGGTGTGCTTCGAGCCGTCGGCGTCGACGGCCGCGAGCGCGGTCCGCTGGGCGTCGGTGAGGTTCTGCGGCGCGGCGTCCTGGCTGACGACGGCCGCGGCGACGATCTTCCCGTCGTCGTCGAGCCGGGCGGCGAGCATGCCCGCGGGATGGCCGCTCTCGTTGAGGAAGCCCAGCTCCGTTTCGAGCTCGGGGTGCAGCGAGGCCCCGCCCAGGCTGCGTTCGGCGGCGTTGTCGACCCGGTCGTCCAGGTTGCCCAGGAGATAGGCGCGTTGGACGAAGACGGTGGTGAGGGCCATCGCGAGGCACACGGCGACGAGGGCGGCGCCGATGAAGACGAGGAGGCGGGTGCGCAGCGAGTGGCCCACAAGGCGGGCCCACGGCGAACGCTTCCGCTGCCGGGCGGTCATCTGCCGTCCTCCACGGGCCGGATGGCGTATCCCATCCCGCGTACGGTGTGGATCATCGGGGCCCGTCCCTTGTCGATCTTGCGGCGCAGACTGGAGATGTAGACCTCGACGAGGTTCCCGCCGCCGTCGAACGACGTGCTCCACACATGGTCGAGGATCTGTGCCTTGCTCAGGACCTGGCGCGGGTGGCCCATCAGCAGGGTGAGCAGGTCGAACTCCTTGGCGGTGAGCTTGATCGGATGCCCCGCGCGGTGCACTTCGTGGGTGTCCTCGGCGAGCACGAGGTCGCCGAGGACGCGTACGGAGTCGTCGGTGCGGGTCTCCTCGGCCCCGGCCCGGCGCAGCAGTCCGCGCAGCCTGAGCACGACCTCCTCCAGCGAGAAGGGCTTGGTCACGTAGTCGTCGGCGCCGGCTTCGAGTCCGTCGATACGGTGCTCAAGGGCGTCGCGCGCGGTGAGCATGAGGACGGGCAGCTTGGGGTTCTCGTAGCGCAGCCGGCGCAGTACCTGGAGTCCGTCGAGGTCGGGCAGCATGCCGTCGAGGACGACGGCGTGCGGGGCGCAGCCGCGGGCGACGCGCAGCGCGGTCTGTCCGTCGGGGGCCGGATAGGGCCGCCAGCCCGCCTCGGTCACCGCTACGGAGAGCAGCTCGGTGAGTCCGGGCTCGTCGTCGACGATGAGCACACGGACTCGGCCGGTTCGGGACCCAGTGGCGCCAGTCATGTCCCGATTCTGTCCCCGTCCGCTGGGGGAATCCTGTGTTCCGACTTTGCCGCAGCCGTGCGAAGGGTCACAGATTGGCTCGATCCGCGTGACCGAAGGGGGCATTGGCACAGCCCGGCCACAGCATTCCCTTGAGCCCCTTCACCCCCTCCCCGCACGCTGGTCCAGACCTCACCAGGTCTCTGAAGGGGAGGAAGCACACCAATGCGAAGACTCCACGCCCTGTGGGCCATGGCAGGCGCCGCCGCGCTGTTCACGGGGGCGGTCGCGCCCTCGGCAGCGGCGCCGACCCCCGTGCCGGACGCCCTGATGGGCTCGGCGCAGGGCAGTACTCGGACCGTCACTCTCATCACCGGGGACGCCGTGTCCCTCACCACGGCCGCCGACGGGAAGTACGCCGTCGACGTGCGGCACGGCCAGGGCCGCGAAGGCGTCAACTTCGTGACCACCGAACAGCACGGCCAGGTCAGCGTCTTACCCGAGGACGCGATCCCGCTCGTCCAGGCCGGCCGCCTGGATCCGGCCCTCTTCAACGTCAGTGAGCTCGTGAAGCAGGGCTACGACGATGAGAAGACCGGCGCCATCCCGCTGATCGCCGGCTACCGCGAGGGCTCCGAGACCCCCGAGGGCGCCCGCCGGACGCTCACGCTGCCCGGTATCGACGGCGCCGCGTTCAGCGCGCGGAAGTCGACCGCCGCGACCACCTTCTGGGCGGACATCGCCCCGGCCCCCGGCACCGCCCCCACCGCCAAGGCGGCCCGGCAACTCGGTGACGGCATCGACAAGCTGTGGCTGGACGCCAAGGTCTCGGCCTCGCTCGACGTCAGCGTGCCGCAGATCGGCGCACCGGAGGTGTGGGCGGCGGGCTACGACGGCAAGGGCGTCAAGGTCGCCGTTCTGGACACCGGTGTGGACACCGGGCACCCGGACCTCGCGGGCAGGATAGCCGGGTCCCAGAGCTTCGTACCGGACGAGAGCGTGCAGGACGGGCACGGCCACGGCACGCACGTCGCCTCCACCGTCGTCGGCTCGGGCGCGGCCTCGGAGGGCCGGTTCAAGGGTGTGGCACCGGGCGCGGAGCTGATGGTGGGCAAGGTCCTGGACAACACCGGAAGCGGCCAGCAGTCGTGGATCATCGCGGGCATGGAGTGGGCCGCCACGTCCGGCGCGAGGATCGTCTCCATGTCGTTGGGCGGCACGGCGTACGGCTCCTCGGATCCGCTGAGCGAGACGGTGGACCGGCTCTCGGCGTCCACCGGAACCCTCTTCGTCATCGCGGCCGGCAACAGCGGCCCCTCCGACCAGACCATCGGCACCCCGGGCATCGCGGACTCGGCACTCACCGTCGGCGCCGTCGACAAGTCGGACAAGCTGGCCTCCTTCTCCAGCCGCGGCCCCCGGGTCGGCGACTCGGCGGTCAAGCCGGAGATCACCGCGCCGGGCGTGAGCATCACGGCGGCCCGCGCCTCCGGAACCGCCCTGGGCACGCCGGTCGACGACAACTACACGACCTTGAACGGCACTTCGATGGCGACCCCGCATGTGGCGGGCGCGGCGGCACTGGTGGCGCAGGCGCATCCGGACTGGACGGGCGAGCAGATCAAGCAGTCCCTGGCCAGTACGGCCAAGACCCAGCCGGGCGCCGATGTCTTCCAGCAGGGCAACGGACGGGTGGACGCGGTTCGGGCGGTCGAGCAGGGCGTGTTCGCCACCTCGACACTGAGTTTCGGCCTGTACGAGGACGGCGACACCGGGGTCGACAGCAAGGACATCACGTACACCAACACCACTGACGAGGCAGTGGAATTGAAGCTCGCCTCGACCCTGGCCGAGGCCGCTCCCGGCGCGAGCTCCGTGACCGTACCGGCGCACGGCACCGCCACCGTCCCGGTCTCCGTCGACCCGGAGCAGCTGCCCGAGGGCCGGTACTCGGGGGACATCACGGCGAGCGGTGACGGCGTCCTGGTCACCACGGGTGTCGGCTTCGAGAAGGCGCCGAAGACGTACGAGTTGAAGGTGAACCTGGTCGGCCGCGACGGGCAGCCGATCCCCGGGTGGGCGCTGTACGTCATGCAGGAACTGAACGGCGCGATCTACAACGAGTACGGATATCTGCGCGCCGACAACACCTGGCAGGTCCCGGCCGGCACATACTCCCTCGCCACCTGGATCTACGACCTCGACGCGGGCGGCGCGGCCGTCGGCACCTCGGTCGTCGGCGATCCCGAGATCAAGGTCGACGGGGACACCGAGATCACTCTCGACGCCCGCAAGGCGGTGGAGATCAAGCCAAAGACCAAGGAGGACTCCGAGTTCAGGGGCTTCACCACCGCCTGGCACCGCGAAGGACCCGGTAGCTCCTTCGGGTTGTCGTACGGCCAGGGCTGGTACACGAAGCACATCTATGTGGCGCCGACCGAGCCGGTCACCGAGGGGACCTTCGAGTTCTTCTCCAAGTTCCGCCTGTACGCGAAGGAGTTGACGTCGAGCGTCGTCGGCCCGGAGAGACTTCCGCTGTCGCTGTACTACTCGCAGACCTACAACGGCTTCCCGACGAAGATCAGCGGTGAGCGCACGGTTCGGGCGGTGGACGCGGGCGGCGGCACCGAGGCCGACTTCGCGGGGCTCGACGTCAAGGGCAAGGTGGCGGTGGTCGCACTCGGCGCCACCGAGCGGTCGGACGCCGCCCTGGCCAACGCGACCGCGGCCGGGGCCGGTTACCTCATCACGTACCGCAAGAAGCCCGGCCTCTGGGTCGAGGCCGTGGACCACGCGACCGCCGTCCCGCTGATGATCGCCACCGGCGAGGAGGGCGCCAAGCTCACCAGCCTGCTGCAGAGCGGCAAGAAGGTGACATTGAAGCTGGGCGGCACACCGGTCAGTCCGTACGTCTACAACGCGCTGTTCCCACAGACCGGCGCCGTCTCCGCGAACCAGACCTACCGTCTGGGCGCCTCCAACACCGTGAAGAGCAAGGCCCGTTACCACGCAGGTGAGGCCGGCGAGACGGGCATGGACGCGCTGTACACGTTCCGCCCCTGGAGTCGCGTGGGCATCGACTTCGGAACGTACATGGCGGTCGGCACCGAGCGCACCGAGTACAACTACGTCGACCCCGACACCCGCACCTGGCACGCCGTGTACCCCGACTGGCGGGCCGCCAGGGCCCAGTGGAGTTTGCTGCGGACCTTCGACGAGGCGGGCACGGCGCCCGCCGAGGACTGGTGGCGCCAGGTCGTCCGCCCGGCGTCCAGCGAGGAGTACGGCCTCTCGGTCCGCACCGGTGACAAACTGACCATGTCCATACCGGAGTTCAGCGACTCCGGGTCCGGCCACTACGGATACGCCGACGGCACCCAGAACTCGGCGAAGGGCACCCTGTACGCGGACGGACAGCCGGTCGGTGACGCCGCTTACGGCGGCTACGGCGTCTTCGACGTCCCGGTGGCGAAGACCTCGTACCGCTTCGTACTCGACACCGGGCGCACGGGCGACTGGGCGCGATACTCCACCAGTACGCACACCGAGTGGTCCTTCGGCTCGGCGCACACGGACACCGAGACGGCGCTGCCGCTGCTCTCCGTCGACTACGACCTGCGCGGGCTCGATCTGCTCAACCGCGCCAGTTCCCGCGGCAAGGTGGGGCTCGGACTCTCGGTCCGGGACCAGGCGGGGAGCGTCGAGGCCGACGAGCTGAGGGCCTGGGTGTCGTACGACGACGGCACGTCCTGGAAGGAGGTGAGGGTCCGGGGCGGCCGGACGGAGATCGGGCACCCGAAGGGGGCGGAGTTCGTGTCGCTGCGGGTGCTGGCTTCCGACGCAGCCGGAAACCGGGTCGACCAGACGGTGCTGCGGGCCTACGGCCTGCAATAGAAGCACGGCCTGGAACAGAAGCATCGCGCACAGCGGGACGGCAGCCTCAACAAAGATCCTTTAGCGTGCCGGGCCATGGCGAACACGGCACATGAACCGGCACTGAGACGGACCCCCACCGCGAGCCCCTGGGCCGCGGTGGGGGTCTCCGCCTTCGACGAACGGCGCTACCGGGCGGTCCTGCACCAGCCCGACGCGGGCACGGCGGGCTGGGCCTTACTGACCGGCGGCTCCCGGTCCCAGGTCCGGGACGCCTGCGAACGGCTATTGGACCTGGGGCTGTTGCAGCCGCCACCCGCGGGTCGGCGGGCTGCGGGCCGTCGACCCGCGGGTGGCGATCCGGGCCCTGATCCGGCGCCGTGAGACCGAGTCTGAGCTCGAGGTGGTGGACGGCGAGGGCGCCAACGCCGCACGCCTTGAGGAGCTGTACGCCCGCGCCGAGCACGAGGTGTGTCTCTTCGACTCCCCGCCGTATCTCGCCCCGCGCACCCCGCAGTTGGACCTCCAGGCCGATCTGCTGGAGCGCGGTGTGTCGTATCGCTCGGTCTACGCGGCCACGGCGCTGGAGGATCCGGACGTCCTGTGGCACGCACTGCGGAGCCTGCGGACGCTGCGCCGCCGGGTGAGCGACCTCCAGGAACGGCTGGGCGCGGCGAGCCGTTTCCAGCTGGGGGTGCGGGCGGGCGGCGCAACGCGGCTGGGTGTGAGCCACCCGCGCGGGAACGGCGAAGGGCCGCACCCCCCTTGGCGGGGAGTGCGGCCCGACTGCCGTACCGGATCGCTTACTTGTTGATCAGGCTGCGCAGCACGTACTGCAGGATGCCGCCGTTGCGGTAGTAGTCCGCCTCGCCGGGGGTGTCGATCCGGACGACCGCGTCGAACTCCACACCGGTGTCGGTGGTGACCTTGACCGTGGGGGGCGTGGTGCCGTCGTTCAGCTCGGTGATGCCGGTGATGGAGAAGGTCTCCTCGCCGGTCAGGCCGAGGGACTCGGCGGTCGCGCCCGCCGGGTACTGGAGCGGGATGACGCCCATGCCGATGAGGTTCGAGCGGTGGATGCGCTCGTACGACTCGGCGACGACGGCCTTGACGCCGAGGAGCGCGGTGCCCTTGGCGGCCCAGTCACGGGACGAGCCGGAGCCGTACTCCTTGCCGGCCAGGATGACCAGCGGGGTCCCGGCGGCGATGTAGTTGCGGGAGGCGTCGTAGATGAACGACACCGGACCGCCGTCCTGCGTGAAGTCGCGGGTGTAGCCGCCCTCGGTGCCCGGCGCGATCTGGTTGCGCAGGCGGATGTTGGCGAACGTACCGCGGATCATCACCTCGTGGTTGCCACGGCGGGAACCGTAGGAGTTGAAGTCACGGCGCTCGACACCGTGCTCCGTGAGGTACTTGCCTCCGGGGGTGTCGGCCTTGATCGCACCGGCCGGGGAGATGTGGTCGGTGGTGACCGAGTCGCCCAGCTTGGCCAGGACGCGGGCGCCGGCGATGTCCGAGACCGGGGTGGTCTCCATCGTCATGCCCTCGAAGTACGGGGGCTTGCGGACGTAAGTCGACTGCGCGTCCCACTCGAAGGTGTTGCCGCTCGGGATCGGCAGCGCCTGCCACTGGGCGTCGCCCGCGAAGACGTCCTGGTAGGACTTGTTGAACATGTCCTCGCCGATGGCGTTCGCCACGACGTCGTTGACCTCGGCCTCGGTCGGCCAGATGTCGGTCAGGAAGACCGGCTTGCCGTCCTGGTCGGTGCCGAGGGCGTCGCGGGTGATGTCCACCTTCATGGAGCCCGCGAGGGCGTACGCGACGACCAGCGGCGGGGAGGCCAGGTAGTTCATCTTGACGTCGGGGTTGATCCGGCCCTCGAAGTTGCGGTTGCCGGAGAGCACCGCGGTCACGGCCAGGTCATGATCGTTGACGGCCTTGGAGACCTCCTCGGGCAGCGGGCCCGAGTTGCCGATGCAGGTGGTGCAGCCGTAGCCGACGAGGTTGAAGCCGACCTTGTCGAGGTAGGGGGTGAGCCCCGCCTTGTCGAAGTAGTCGGTGACGACCTTGGAGCCCGGGGCGAGGGTGGTCTTGACCCACGGCTTGCGGGTCAGGCCCTTCTCCACGGCCTTCTTCGCGACGAGCGCGGCGGCGACCATGACGTACGGGTTCGAGGTGTTGGTGCAGGAGGTGATGGCCGCGACCGTCACCGCACCGTGGTCGATCTCGTAGGTCGAGCCGTCGGGGGCCGTGACCGTGACCGGGTTGGTCGGCACGCCGTTGCTGGAGGCCGGGGAGTCGGAGGCCGGGAAGGACTCCTTGCCCGCCTCGTCGTCGTCGGCGACGTAGTTGCGGACGTCCGACTTGAACTGCTCGGCGGCGTTCGCGAGGACGATGCGGTCCTGCGGGCGCTTCGGGCCGGCGATCGAGGGGACGACCGTGGCGAGGTCGAGCTCCAGCTTCTCGGAGAAGTCGGGCTCGGCGGCCGGGTCGAGCCAGAGGCCCTGCTCCTTGGCGTACGCCTCGACGAGCGCGAGCTGCTGGGCGTCGCGGCCCGTCAGCTTCAGGTACTTGATGGTCTCGCCGTCGATCGGGAAGATCGCGGCGGTGGAACCGAACTCCGGCGACATGTTGCCGATGGTGGCGCGGTTCGCGAGGGAGGTGGCGGCGACGCCCTCACCGTAGAACTCGACGAACTTGCCGACCACACCGTGCTTGCGGAGCATCTCGGTGATGGTCAGCACGAGGTCGGTGGCGGTGGTGCCGGGGGTCAGCTCACCGGTGAGCTTGAAGCCGACGACGCGCGGGATGAGCATCGAGACCGGCTGGCCGAGCATCGCGGCCTCGGCCTCGATACCGCCGACGCCCCAGCCCAGCACACCGAGGCCGTTGACCATGGTGGTGTGGGAGTCGGTGCCGACCAGGGTGTCGGGGTACGCCTGTCCGCCCCGGACCATGACGGTGCGCGCGAGGTGCTCGATGTTGACCTGGTGGACGATGCCGGTGCCCGGCGGGACGACCTTGAACTCGTCGAACGCGGTCTGACCCCAGCGCAGGAACTGGTAGCGCTCCTTGTTACGGCCGTACTCCAGCTCGACGTTCTGCGCGAAGGCCTCGTTGGTGCCGAACTTGTCGGCGATGACGGAGTGGTCGATGACCAGCTCGGCCGGGGCCAGCGGGTTGATCTTCGCCGGGTCGCCGCCGAGCTCCTTGACGGCCTCACGCATGGTGGCGAGGTCGACGACACAGGGCACGCCGGTGAAGTCCTGCATGATCACACGGGCGGGGGTGAACTGGATCTCCTGGCTGGGCTGGGCCTGCGAGTCCCACCCGCCGAGCGCCCGGATGTGGTCGGCGGTGATGTTCGCGCCGTCCTCGGTCCGGAGCAGGTTCTCCAGCAGCACCTTCAGGCTGTACGGAAGGCGAGCCGAGCCTTCCACCTTGTCCAGCCGGAAGATCTCGTACGACTCGTCGCCCACCTGCAGCGTGCTGCGGGCGTCGAAGCTGTTCGCCGACACGACAGTCTCCTTCATTGATGTGCGCGTTCCCACCGCATCCTGCCGCCACGACGTCTTGGCCGATCCGCTAAGGTAAGGCTAAGTTAGGCAAGCCTTACCACTAGACGGTCGATACTGTGCGGCTGCGGTACGCCTCGGCAGATATCTCGATGTCGAGATAACTCTAGTACATGGGGGCGGGCTGGTCATGCCCGGAGGTCGCCCATGTAGCCGCGAGTCCTCGGCGGCGATCACTTCGGGGTCGGCGGCCGGATGGGGGGACACCCGACCCGTACGGCCCTCAAGGCGCTGACGGAGCCTCAACAGGACGACTCGGGGTAGTCGGAGAGACAGAGGGGCGCATCCCGCGCCCCCTGGGAGGAGAACGGCATGCCGCTCACGTTCCGCAAGAGTTTCCGGATTCTCCCCGGAGTGCGACTGAACATCGGCCGGCGCTCCATGTCCATCACCACCGGCGGCGAGCACGGGCCGCGGCACACGCGCAGCACTACGGGACGTCGTACGACATCGATGAATTTGCCCGGACCTTTCGGGTGGCGTCGCACCCGTACCGCCAAGCGACGTTGACGGGCCGTCACCCGAACGGCCCCCTCAGGAGGCGCCATCTCATATCTGAGATAGCCTCAACCTCATGGCAGACGACTACCTCGTACGCATCGGCAAGCTCATCCGTGACGCCAGGCAGCACCGGGGCTGGACACAGACGCAGCTCGCCGAGGCTCTCGGCACCAGCCAGAGCGCCGTCAATCGGATCGAACGCGGCAATCAAAACATCAGCCTTGAGATGATTGCCCGAATCGGCGAAGCTCTCGACAGCGAAATCGTCTCTCTGGGCTACGCGGGTCCGATGCACCTGCGCGTGGTCGGCGGTCGCCGGCTGTCGGGCTCCATCGACGTGAAGACCAGCAAGAACGCGTGCGTGGCACTGCTGTGCGCCTCGCTGCTCAACAAGGGGCGCACGGTGCTGCGTCGGGTCGCCCGCATCGAGGAGGTGTACCGCCTTCTGGAGGTGCTGGGCTCGATCGGCGTCCGCACCCGTTGGATCAACGACGGGGTCGACCTGGAGATCGTGCCGCCGGCCGAGCTGGAGATGGCGGCGATCGACGCGGACGCGGCCCGCCGTACGCGGTCGATCATCATGTTCCTCGGCCCGCTGCTGCACCGTATGGACCGCTTCAAGCTGCCGTACGCGGGCGGTTGCGATCTGGGGACGCGGACGATCGAGCCGCACATGATCGCGCTGCGGCGGTTCGGGCTCGACATCGCGGCGACCGAGGGGATCTACCACGCGCAGGTGGACCGGACCGTCTCCCCCGGCCGGCCTATCGTGCTGACCGAGCGCGGCGACACCGTGACCGAGAACGCGCTGCTTGCCGCCGCCCGGCACGACGGCATGACCGTCATCCGCAACGCGTCCTCCAACTACATGGTCCAGGACCTCTGCTTCTTCCTGGAGGCCCTGGGCGTACGGGTCGAGGGCATCGGCACCACCACGCTCACCGTGCACGGCGTACCGGACATCGACGTCGACGTGGACTACTCGCCGTCCGAGGACCCGGTGGAGGCGATGAGCCTGCTGGCCGCGGCGGTCGTCACCGAGTCCGAACTGACCGTGTGCCGGGTGCCGATCGAGTTCCTGGAGATCGAGCTCGCGGTGCTTGAGGAGATGGGCCTCGATCACGACCGTACGGCCGAGTACTTCGCGGACAACGGCCGTACGCGCCTGATCGACCTCACCGTCCGGCCCTCCAAGCTGGAGGCGCCGATCGACAAGATCCACCCGATGCCGTTCCCTGGTCTGAATATCGACAACGTCCCGTTCTTCGCGGCCATCGCGGCCACCGCGCAGGGCCAGACGCTGATCCACGACTGGGTCTACGACAACCGCGCGATCTACCTCACCGACCTCAACCGCCTCGGCGGCCGCCTCCAACTCCTCGACCCGCACCGCGTGTTGGTAGAGGGCCCGACCCGCTGGCGCGCCGCCGAAATGATGTGCCCGCCGGCCCTGCGACCCGCCGTGGTCGTCCTGTTGGCGATGATGGCGGCCGAGGGCACGTCCGTACTGCGGAACGTGTACGTCATCAACCGGGGTTACGAGGATCTCGCCGAGCGACTGAACTCGATCGGGGCGCAGATCGAGATCTTCCGGGACATTTGATATGCGAGTGCCGCCGCACCCCGTCTGACCTGCCATTTAGTGGGTCAGGGTGGGGTGCGGCGGCACTCGTGGGACTTCTCTGGGACTTTGAGGCCGGGCCGGGCTCCTACGACCTGTTTCCGGGCCGGGCGCCTCCCGAGCGTGAACCCACTTCCTACCGCCCCGTGGCAGCGCGGATCCCGGCGATACGACCCGAACTGATGGCCCAGGACAGCGGAGTGCCGAACCGGTGCTCGTCAGAGCCGATCCAGCCGCCGACGACCGAGCCGGCCCCGAACAGTCCGGGGATGGGCCGGGACTGCGGGTCGAGCACCCGCAGGTGCTGGTCGATCCGCAGCGGCCCCGCGGTGTCGATCATGAGTGGCCGGAACCGCAGTGCGTAGAACGGCGGCTTGCGCAGCGGGACCAGGTGCTCGGGGTCCTTCGCCCACAGCGCGTCACGCCCGGCGTCGCAGTAGCCGTTGTATTCCTGCACGGTCGCGCCCAGCGCCTCCGGGTCGGCACCGATCCAGCGCGCGATCTCCGACCAGTCATCGGCCGAGACACACCACTCCTTGTTCGCCGGATCGGCCAGAGTGTCACGCAGCGTGGTGCGGTAGCCCCCGGCGACCCAGGTGCCCGGATCCTCCTCGCCGGGACGCGCCTCTCCGGCGAACGGGTCCGGCTGGTCGATGACGTACTGCACCAAGTCGTCGTCGAACAGCGCGAACCCGGCCATGCCGGGCTGGACGATCAGCGCGTTGGTGGTGGCGTTGACCCTGCCGCTCGATTCGTCGAGGAACCGATCGCCACGTGCGTTCACCCACAGGCAACGAGGCTCCATGCCCGCGCGGTTCGGCTTGTTCTTCTTGGTCTTGAAGCTGTAGCAGTTCTCTTTGATGAGGAACGAACGGCCGCCTGTGTCGGCCCCGACCGCGCGGGCGAGGGCGATCCCGTCGCCCGCAAGTCGCTTGGTGTCGGTCCAGTAGACGTCCTCGTCGTAGATACCGGGGAACTTCTCGTGCAGCAGGTCGACGTTTCCGGTGAAGCCCCCGGTGGCGAGCACGACCCGCGGGGTCTCGATCGTGATCCTGCCGTCCCTGGTGTCGGCCACCACCGCGCTCACCCCGGTGTCCGGCGAGCCGATGATCTCGGCCGCTGCGGCCCTGGTGAGAATCTGGCCGCCCTTGGCGGTGAAGCGCTGGCTGAGCGCCTCCATCACCCGCTGGAAGCTGCCAGGGTGGTTGGACCATCCGCTGGGCTCCACGCCCAGGTCCATGCCCGTCATGGGCCGGTAGCCGATACCGCGATCCTCCAGCCAGTTCACGGTCTCGTCGGCCTCGTCCACCCACAGCCGGACCAGCCGGGGATCCACGCCGTCGTAATGGTGGTACGCCATCGTGTCCCGGAAGACGGTGTCGGGCGAGTTCCCGAGGCCGGCCTCACGCTGGGACCTGCTCTGGACCGCGAACAGGAACCCGCCGGACATACCGGCGTTGCCGCCCACGAGCGGGCGCTTCTCCAGCACCACGACCCGGTCCAGTCCGTGCTCCTGTGCGGTGATCGCGGCCGGCAGCCCGGCACCACCGGCCCCGATCACCACCAGGTCCGCTGTCAGTTCGCGTTCCAGGGTCATCTCGCTCATGCGGTTGCTCCCTCAGGTGTGGGGTTGTCGGCGGTGAAGAGGTGGCAGGCGACCGTCCGGCCATCGACGGGGGTGACGGCCGGCCGCTGGATCCGGCACGTCGACGTGGCGTGCGGGCAGCGTGGTGCGAAGGGGCAGCCCTGCGCTGTGAGCCCTGTCCCCTCGCCGGCGGCGACCGGGTCGGCCTGCTTGCGGGCTGCTCGCCGTTTGCGTTGGCGGAGCGGGTCGGCCACGGGTGAACTGGCGATCAGCGCCTGGGTGTAGGGGTGCAGCGGCCGGCACAGGACGTCCTGCGTGGTTCCGGTCTCCATGACTCGCCCGCGGTAGAGCACGACCACTCGTTGGGCGATGGCTGCGACCACCGCGAGGTTGTGCGCGATGAACAGCAGTGCTGTCCCTCGTTCGCGGCTGAGGTCGGTCATCAGGTCGAGCATCCGTGCCTGGGTGACCACGTCGAGGGCGCTGGTCGGTTCGTCGCAGATGACCAGCGCCGGATCGGTGGAGATCGCCCTCGCGATGGCGATGCGCTGACGCTGGCCTCCCGAGAACGCGCTCGGGTAGCGGTCGATGGCGTCGGCGGGCAGGCCGACCCGGGTCAGCAGCTCCCCGATCCGCGTTCGGGCGTCCGCGGCGCTGAACTTGCCGTGGACTTCGAGGGGTTCAACCAACGTCCTGCCGATGGTGCGTGCCGGATTGAGCGAGGCGTAGGGGTCCTGGAAGACGACCTGGAGCCCGGTGGACAGATCCCGTCGGTCGGCGGCGTACTGGTGGGTGATGTCCTGGCCGCCCAGGTGGATGGTGCCCCGCGCCGGGGCGGCCAGGCCGAGAATCGCCCTGCCCACCGTCGACTTGCCCGAGCCCGACTCGCCCACCAGGCCCACGATTTCCCCGTGGCCCACCGTGAGGCTCACGTCGTCGACCGCCTTGGTGGGACTGGAGCGCCACCCGCTCCTGTACTCCACGCGGAGATCCCTGACGTCCAGCAGCGGTGTGTTCATCCCCAGCTCCTTTCCTCGCCTGCGTCGACCGGAAGCCGGGGTGTGGCCGCGACCAGCGTGCGGGTGTACTCCTGGGCGGGCGACAGCAGCACCGCCTCTGTGGTGCCCTCCTCGATCAGCCGGCCGTCCGACATGACCGCGACCCGGTCGCAGATGTCGGCGACCACACCCAGGTCGTGTGTGACCAGCAGAAGCGTGAGTGAGGACTCCTCCCGCAGGTGCAGCAGGAGATCGATGATTTCCGCCTGCACGGTGACGTCGAGCGCCGCGGTGGGTTCGTCGGCGACCAGCACATCGGGCTCGCCGCTGAGGGCGAGCGCGATGGCCACCCGCTGTGCGATGCCCCCGGAGAGCTGGTGCGGATAGCGGCGGGCGACCGCGGCCGGATCGGGCAGGCCGACGCGGGTCAGCAGACTCAGCGCGATCCGCCGGGCCTCCCGCCGACAGACGCGCCGATGCAGGCAGATCATCTCGTCCAGTTGCGAGCCGACCGTGAAGGAGGGGTCGAGCGCGGCCATCGGTTCCTGGGCGACAAGGCCGATCCGGGACCCGCGGACCTTGCGAAGTTGCGCCTCGTTCAGGCGCAGCAGGTCCTCGCCGTGGAGCAGCACACGGCCGGAGGTGACCCGCCCGGGCGGCGGTACAAGGCCGAGGATGGACAGCGCGGTGGTCGTCTTGCCGGATCCGGACTCGCCGACCAGGCCGAACACCTCGCCGCGCCGCAGCTGGAAGCCGACGTCCCGGACCACGGCTCGGTCGCCGCCGTCCTGTCCCGGGTAGCACACGTGCAGGCGATCGACCGTCAGCACCGCGTCCGACGCCGGCGTGGGCGGGGCCACCGCGTCCTCGGGCTCATCCGGCAACGGCCGTCGCGGGTCGGGCAGTTGCGAGGGACGCCGGTGCCCGCTCAGCGTGTCCAGCAGGGCGTGGCCGACGAGATTGAGGGCCAGCACGGTCGCGGTGAGGGCGACGCCGACCGGCACCATCAGCCATGGGTGCTGATCCAGGTTCTGTGCGGCGTTCAGGGTCATCTGACCCCAGCTCGGCGTCTCCGGCGAGAAGCCGAGGCCGAGGAAGGACAGGGAGGTCAGAAAAAGGAACGTGCCGCTGTACTGCACTACCGCCTGGGCGATGAGGGGACCGGTGACGTTGGGCAGGATGTGCCGGGCCAGGATCCGATGGCGCGACAGCCGGGCGACCAACGCGGCGTCGACGTACGGCAGTTCGCGTGCGGCGGCCGTCGAGGTGCGCACGACCCGGAAGACGGCTCCGCTGGTCAACACGCCGAAGGAGATGGCCATCACGGTCAGGTTGTTGTCGGTCACCGCGGCGATGGCCAGCACCACCACCAGGCCCGGCAGCGCGAACAGGATGTCTACGACGAAGGTGGCGGCGGCGTCGACCCGCCCCGACAGGTAGCCCGCGAGCAGCCCGCCGGGTACGGCGAGCAGCAACGAGACGCCCACCGGGATGAGCGCGGTCAGCAACAGTCCGCCTCCGCCGTGCAGCAGCCGCGAGAAGATGTCGCGGCCGAGCGCGTCGGAGCCCAGCCAGTGCTGCGCGCCGGGCCCGCTGAAGGTGTGGGAGAGGTCTTGCTCCAGTGGGTCGATGGGCGCGAGCACCGACGCCATCGCGCACGCCACGCTGATCCCGACAAGCCAGGTGAGGCTCACCCAGACCGCCGGGCGGGCGAGCGTCCTGCGCAGGGCTGTGATGGACGGGGTCATGAGAACCGGATCCTTGGGTTGAGGGCCGCGGCCACCATGTCGGTCAGCAGGTTGACGGCGACGATGATGAGGCTGAACGCCAGCACCGCGCCCTGCACGACCGGAAGATCGTGTTGGCGGATCGAGCTGAGCATCAGCGTGCCCACGCCGGGCAGGTTGAAGATCGCCTCGATCACCATGACCCCGCCGAGGGCGAACACGAATCCGAGGCTGGCCACGGTCACCACCGGGCCGCCGGCGTTGCGCAGCACGTGCCTGCACACGATCCGCCTGCGGGACAGCCCATTGGCCGCGAGCGTGCGGACGTAGTCGCGCGAGACCTGGTCGACAACACCCACGCGCGTCTGGAACGCCACCGGTCCCACCCCCGCCAGCCCCACGGCGACCATCGGCAGGATCAGGTGCGACAGCCACTCCCCCGGTGAGGTGGTGAAGGCGACGTACCCGGTGGCCGGAAACACCGGAAGCCGGATGGCGAAGGCGAACACGAGCAGGCCCGCGAGCCAGAAGCTCGGAACCGCCATGCCGATGCTGGCCCCCCACATCACCGCGCGGTCCACCAGGCCGCCCCGCACGGCCGCGACCGTCCCAAGGGTGACGCCGACCAGGAGCGTGAACGCCGTGGCGAGCACGGCGACCGACAGCGTGACCGGCAACGCGCTGACGAGAGCGTCGGCCACCGTCTGGTTCGACACCAGCGACACTCCAAGGTCGCCGTGGAACAGGCCGCCGAGCCAGTCGCCGTACTGGACGAGTGCCGGCCGGTCCAGTCCCAGCGAGGCCCGGAGTTCGGCCACCTGGTCCGCCGTGGCCCCGGTACCGAGCAGAAACGACGCCGGGTCCCCGGGAACGAGCTGGACCAGGAGAAACGTCAACGTGGCGACGATCGCCATGATGGGCACCACGGACGCCAGCCGCCGCAAGCACAGTCGGAGCATGGTCACTCACCTCCGACCGGCGTCAAGTGGTACAGCATCGGGCCACCGGCTCGCTCGGGTTCGACCACCTTGACGACGTCCGGGTTGTAGGCGTGCAACTGGCTGCTCAACGCCGGGACCACGTACCACGCCTGTTCCGCGGCGTACTCGGCCAGCTCCGCGTAGAGCCGCTTCTGCTCGTCTCCTTCGGCTGCCACGGCCTCGGCCAGCAGGGCATCCACCTTCGCGTCGCTGTTGCCGAGCGGGTTCATCGACGAACTCTTCGTCATCAGGAAGGTGAAGTCGCTGTACGGGAGTCCGGTCACCGACTGGAGAGACGTGGACATCGCCCACTTGCCGGAGTTGGTCTGCTGTACGAGGTCGTCACCGTGGTTGCTGAGCTGCACGTCGATGCCGACCTTGCGGAGATAGCCGGCGAGGGCCTGGGCCATCTGGTCCCACTGCGGGTTGTTCAGCACCTTGACCGAGAACCCGTTCGGGTAGCCGGCCTGGCGCAGGAGTCGCTTGGCCTTGGCGACGTCGTAGGTGTAATAGCTGTCGATGTTCCGGCTGTAGCCGAGGCTGTCCGGTCCGAACGGCGTCGAGGCGTTGGCGGTCCCCTGACCGTCGAGCACGGACTTGAGGATCGCCTGCCGGTCGATCGCGTAGTTCATGGCCTGCCGGACGCGCACATCGCCGAGCGGCTTGTTGATCTCGCCTTCGGTGTCGAAGATCGTGAAGCCGTGGAAGGCGCATGCGGCGCCCTGGGAGATCTTCCACCCGGTTATTTCCGTTCCCGCCGACACGATCGTGT
Organism: Streptomyces sp. JLBG701; assembly: GCF_058544905.1. NCBI lineage: Bacteria > Bacillati > Actinomycetota > Actinomycetes > Kitasatosporales > Streptomycetaceae > Streptomyces > Streptomyces sp. JLBG701. The sequence goes on along the minus strand of NZ_CM178588.1, from coordinate 8,612,568 downwards.
AGTCGATCTGGCCGCTGCGCGCGGCGTTGTCGGAGGCGGTGGAGTCGGTCATCAACTGCACCACCAGCTTTTCGAAGCGGGGCCATTTGGCGGTCGGCGCCCAGTAGTTCTTGTTCCGGGTGAACGTGTAGGTCTTGTTCGTCGTCGTGCCGCTCTTGTCGAGGACGTAGGGGCCGGATCCGACCGCTGTGTCGGCGAGGGCGTCGGGGTTCTTGAGCGCGGTGGGGCTCACCATCCAGCCCGCATGCTGGGAGAACCCGTAGGGCAGGTCGGGCTGCGGAGACGTCAGGTTGAAGCGCACCCTGCTCTTGGACACGACCTCGACCGACCGGATGTAGGCGAGGTAGGGCTGCGCCGCCACGTTCGACGGGGTGACCGACTTGGCGTACTCGATATTGGCCTTGACGGCCTCCGCGTCGAAGCTCGCGCCATCGGTGAAGACCACATCGGTACGCAGGTCCATCACCAAGGTCGTGGCGTCGCTGTAATTCCATGAGGTGGCCAGCCACGGGGCCACGGTGCCGTCGGCGTTGAGATGGGTGAGCGTGTCGTACGTCGCGGCTGCCACGTACTGGCTCAGCTGCGTCTTCCACGGGTCCATTGAATTTCCCGTCGGGAACGCGGACATCGTGAAGGTTTTCTTTCTGGACGCTCCCGTGCCCGAGCCGGCGCAGCCGGTGGCTGCCACCAGGACGGACGTTCCGATAAGCGACAATGCTGTACGCCTCAACACCATGAACTCCTCAACGTCGACGCTGACTGAATGAGATATGTGGTGGCCCCGAATTCAACGCGCCGGAAACTCGGCGACGAGCGGGGCGTCCGCCGATATCGGGCCGGTCCCCGAAGCACCTCCTGGAGAGCCGAGGCCGGTGAAGAAGACCTCGCCGGCGTCGGTGAAGGCGGCCCATTCCGGCGGCACATCCTCGGAATAGAAGATCGCCTCGACCGGGCACACGGGTTCGCAGGCGCCGCAGTCGACGCATTCCTGCGGGTGGATGTAGAGCATGCGCTCGCCCTCGTAGATGCAGTCCACGGGGCATTCCTCCAGGCATGCCCGGTCCTTCACATCCACGCAGGGCTGTGCGATGACGTACGTCATGCGGTGTTCCTCCGATGCGGTTCCACGGTCCAGGCGTCGCGGCCTCGCAGCAGGTCCCGCAGGGTGCCGCCGCCCCCGCTCAGGCCCGCCTGTTGCCGTACCAGGTCGTCGTAGGTGGGACGCCGCGCCGCCCGGAACACCCCGACGGGCACGACGGGGCCGTGGTCCCCGCTGTCCAGTCGGGACAGGGCGAACGCCTGCGTGGGGTCACCCGCCGCGGCATCGTGCACGACCAGAGCGTCCTCGCCCGTCTCGGCGACCGGGGCCACGCGCAGTCCGCCGGTACGGGGATCGCGCACGACGCCGTACTCTCCCTCGGCCCCGAAGCGCACCGGCTCCCCGTCGCGCAGCGGGACGATCCGTTGGACGCGCTCCCGGGGGTCCTTCACAGCGTCGAAGGCGCCGTCGTTGAAGACCGGGCAGTTCTGGTAGATCTCCACCAAGGCCGTCCCCCTGTGCTCGGCCGCCGCCCGTAGCACCTCGGTGAGCTGCGCCCGGTCGGAGTCCAGGGCCCGGGCCACGAAGGTCGCCTCCGCGCCGAGGGCGAGCGAGACCGGGTTGAAGGGGTGGTCGACCGAGCCCAGTGGGGTCGACCTGGTGACCGTCCCGGGTTCCGAGGTGGGTGAGTACTGGCCCTTGGTCAGTCCGTAGATCCGGTTGTTGAAGAGCAGGATCTTCAGGTTGACGTTGCGCCGCAGGGCGTGGATGAGGTGGTTTCCCCCGATGGACAGCGCGTCGCCGTCACCGGTGACCACCCAGACGCTGAGATCCGGGCGGGTGACGGCGAGGCCGGTGGCCAGGGTGGGGGCGCGCCCGTGCACGGAGTGCATGCCGTAGGTGTTGAGGTAGTACGGGAAGCGGGACGAGCAGCCGATGCCCGAGATGAAGACGATGTTCTCGCGGCGCAGTCCGAGTTCGGGCAGGAAGGACTGGACCGCGGCCAGTACGGCATAGTCGCCGCAGCCGGGGCACCAGCGGACCTCCTGGTCCGAGCGGTAGTCCTTGGCGGTCTGCGGCCCGTCGGCCGAGGGCACGCCGTCCAGGCCGTGCGTGCCCGGCATGCCGAGCTCGGTCGTGGTCATGCCGATTCTCCTTTGATCACGGATACGAGGGCGTCGGCGAGTTCCTCGGCTCCGAAGGGCCGGCCGGTGACCTTCGAACGGCTGACCACGTCCACTCCGTACGCGGCGCGCAGGAGTCCGGCGAGCTGGCCGAGGTTCATCTCGGGCACCACCACCTGCCGGTAGGCACGCAATACCGCGCCGAGATTGGCCGGGAAGGGCCGCAGATGCCGCAGATGGGTCTGGGCCACGGGCAGTCCGCGGGCTCGCACCCGGCGGCAGGCCGCACCGATCGGCCCGTACGTCGAACCCCAGCCGAGCACCAGGACGTCCGCCCGCCCGTCGGGGTCCTCGACCTCGACGTCGGGCACGTCGATGCCGTCGACCTTCGCCTGGCGCAGCCGGACCATGCGCTCGTGGTTGGCGGAGTCGTAGGAGATCGCTCCTGGGCCGTCGGACTTCTCCAGGCCGCCGATGCGATGCTCCAGGCCCGCGGTGCCCGGGATCGCCCACGGTCGGGCGAGGGTGGTCCGGTCGCGCAGATAAGGCCAGAACGCCCCTGAACCGTCTGGGGAGTTGGGCTCGGTCGCGAATTCCACGCGCAGGTCCGGCAGGTCGTCGGGCTCCGGAATCCGCCATGGTTCGGAGCCGTTGGCCAGCGCTCCGTCCGACAGGAGCAGGACCGGCGTGCGGTAGGCGAGCGCGATCCGGGCCGCTTCCAGGGCGGCGTCGAAGCAGTCGCCGGGCGAGCGCGGAGCGATGACGGGCAGCGGGGCCTCACCGTTGCGGCCGTGCATGGCCTGCAGCAGGTCGGACTGCTCGGTCTTGGTGGGCAGCCCGGTGGACGGGCCGCCGCGCTGCACGTCGATCACGACCAGTGGCAGCTCGGTCATCACCGCCAGGCCGAGGATCTCGCTCTTCAGGGCGAGCCCCGGCCCGGAGGTGGAGGTGACTCCCAGCGCCCCGCCGAAGGCCGCGCCGAGGGCGGCTCCGATCCCGGCGATCTCGTCCTCCGCCTGGAGGGTGAGGACGCCGAACTCCTTGTGCCGGGCGAGTTCGTGGAGGATGTCGGAGGCCGGGGTGATCGGGTAGCTGCCGAGCAGCACGGGAAGGCCCGCTCGCTGCCCGGCGGCGGTCAGCCCGAGGGCGAGTGCGGTGTTGCCGGTGATCTGCCGATAGGTGCCGGGCGGCAGATCGGCGGGGGCGATCTCGTAGGTGGTGGCGAACGCCTCCGTGGTCTCGCCGTAGTTCCAGCCCGTCCGGAAGGCGGTGACGTTGGCTTCGGCCACCTCCGGGCGGTCGGCGAACTTCCGCCGCAGGAAGGTCTCCGTACCGGCGGTGGGGCGGCCGTACATCCAGGCGATCAGGCCGAGGGCGAACATGTTCTTCGCCCGCTCCGCGTCCTTGCGGGACACGCCGCTGTCGGCGAGCGCACCACGCGTCAGGCTGCTCATGGGCACCTGGTGCACGACGTGCCCGCTCAGGGTCGCGTCCTGAAGCGGTGACGTCGCATAGTCCGCGCGCTGGAGATTGCGACGGGTGAACTCATCGGTGTTGACGATCACGGTCGCGCCGAGCGGCAGATCGGCGGCGTTGGCCTTGAGGGCTGCCGGGTTCATGGCGACGAGCACGTCGGGGCGGTCGCCGGCGGTGAGGATGTCGTAGTCGGCGAAGTGCACCTGGAACGAGGAGACACCCGGCACCGTGCCCTGCGGGGCACGGATCTCGGCAGGGAAGTCCGGGCGGGTCGCCAGGTCGTTGCCGAACGCGGCGCTGTCGGCGGACAGCCGGTCACCCGCGAGCTGCATGCCGTCGCCGGAGTCGCCGGCGAAGCGGATGACGACGCGTTCCAACGGCACGGGAGGACGCGGGACGGTTCCTGAGGTGATGCGCGCGGTCACGGCAGTCCTCCAGTACGTCGGGATTGGGGAGCGAGTCGGGATGCCACGTGCTGGGCGGCGGACACCCGCGCTGTCAGTAGCTGCTGTCAGTAGCTGAAGGTCTCGCTGAAGGTGCGGTAGGGCTCGGGCATGCGCGGCAGGTCCTGCGGCAGCTGGGTGTGGCCGTAGACCTTGTAGGTCTCCTCCTCGACATCCGGGCGCGGCATTTCCACCGAGGAGTCGCCGACACCCATCGGCGCGTCGGCGGTCAGGTCCGCCCAGCTCGCGCCGACCGGCGTGAAGAAGTCCGTGTAGACGTGCAGGTGCCAGATCCTCCACTGGCCCCGCTCGCGGACGAGGTCGACGCCGTATTTCTCCCAGATCCAGTGCGCGACGGGCTTGTGGTCGGGCGGCATGATCTCGGTGACCTGGCCCGGGGAGTACCACATGCCCTTGGCCGTCTCTCCGTCGCCGGCGATCTCGATGATCGGGGTGGTCAACGGGTGCGTGAGCAGGGTGCCGGCGCCCAGGTTGTCGTCGGAGTCCGCCAGTTCGGGGTAATGCCTGCGCAGCAGCTTGAGGTTGGCCCGCTGCATGATGCGGTTCAGCTCGCCGTAGTAGTAGGCGATCGACTCGTAGCCGACGTAGTAGCCCTGGTTCTGCGCGAAGGTGGGCTCCGGGGTCTCCTTGACCCAGATCGCGTCGAGTTCCTCGGCGTTCTTGCCGAGCCCGTGGTAGTAGGCGTGGCGGCTCATCACGTTCTGGACCTCGTGGATGTCCAGGACCTTCTGGAGCTTCTGCTCGGCGGTCAGCTGCGCGGTGTCGCTCATGTACGGCTCCTCGGTGACGGGGCTTGCTGACGGGGGCTCAGGTGGGCTGGTCGGTGTACGACCAGGTCTCGTCGAACGTCCGGTACGGCACGGGCGGGAGCGGCGCCAACTCCTGGGCCGTGTCGACGCCGTAGGGCTGGTGGAAGGTGACCGGGCGCGACGGGGGCGTCATGCCCTCCATGAGCTGCCCGGGTTCGGGGAAGTGGGGCGGCCGGTTGATCGAGGACTCGACCCAGCTCTGGCGATAGGGCGTGCGGAAGGTGGTGTAGATGTGGAAGTGCCAGAACTTCCACGCGCCGCTCTCCTTGACGAAGTCGATGCCGTAGCGGCCCCACGACCAGTGGGCGATGGGCGGACCGTCCGGCTGGGGAAAGGTCTCGTGGCCCGGGGAGATCCACACGCCCTTGGCGGTCAGGCCGTCCTCGGCGATCTCGATCACGGGGGTGGTGGCGGCATGCTCGGTCATGAGTCCCGGGATTTCGGGCGGGGCTCCGTCGACGTAGCAGCCCTTGACGGTCTCCGCGCCCTCGAAGACACCCCAGTCCTCGGGCTCGAAGGTCAGGCCGGGCGCGTCCTTGGCGAAGAGCTGCTCGAACTCCTCGCCGTTGCGCCCCGCGGCGTGCAGGTACTCGTGCATACCCATGAGGTTGTGGATCTCGTGGATGTCCTCCAGGCGTCGCAGCCGCCTGTCGAAGTCGTCCTGGTCCTGTGCCGTCTGTTCCTGTGCCGTCTGTTCCTGTGTCGTCTGGTCCTGGGCCATGGGGGGCTCCTTACAGGGGCGGGAGGTCGTCGAGGGTGCGGTACGGCTCCGGGGGCCTGGGGTCGTACGTCGGCACGCGGGTGACGGAGTAGTCGTTGAGGGGCGCGGTGGGCGGCCGGTCGGACGTCGTGGTCAGCGGCGGCGGCGACGGTCGGCGCAGGGAGCTCTCGACCCAGCTGCTGCCGTACGCGGTACGGAAGCGCGGCACGACCCGCAGCCGCAGGATCCGCCAGGCGCCGTCCTTCCCGTTCTCCTCGTCCGCCTCGTGGACGAAGTCGACGGCGTGGTGCGCCCACGCCCAGCCGGCCTCGGGCCGCCCCGCGTCAGGGTCGAAGCCCGTCTGCGCGGCCAGCACCATCCACACGCCGCGGGCCGATCCGCCGTCCTCGGCGACCTGGACGACCGGGGTCGTGAACGCACTTTCCAGCAGCATTCCGGCACGGTCGTCCCGGACGTCCAGCTCCGGGAACGCGGCCCGCATGCCCTCCCCGTTGCGGCGGGCCATCTCCAGCAGCGGCCCGATCAGCGCGGCGCGGGCGCCGGCCAACCCCTCGTACACGCCCCAGTCGGCCAGCTCGACCGTCACGCCGGGGGTGTGGCGAGCGAAGGTGTCGATGAGGTCGTCGTAGTGACCGGCCGCGTTGAGGAAGGCGTGGCGGCCGATGAGGTTGTGGATCTCGTGCACAGCCCTGATCCGGTGCAGCCGCTGCGCCCTGGTCAGGGTCGTCGGAGTCTCGGTCGATGTCGTCAACTCAGGCCTCCTTCGGCGGGTCGGTGTAGCCGGTGGTCTCCTGCCAGGTCCCGTACGGTTCGGGCGGCGGGGGCTGGAGGACGGGGGCCGCGTCGAGCGCGTACGGCTGGTTGAAGGTCACCGGCCGGTCCACCACCGGCATCCCGGGAACGACCTCCCCCTCCGTCGGGAGATGGGCGGGGCGATTGACCGAGGAGTCGACCCAGTCCTGGTCGTACGGGGTGCGGAAAGTGGTGTAGACGTGGAGATGCCATATCCGCCACTCACCGCCCTCCTTCAGGAAGTCGACGCCGTAGCGGCCCCATGACCAGTGGGCGGCGGGAAGGCCGTCCGGCACCGGAAAGGTCTCGTGCCCCGGGGAGATCCACACCCCCTTGGCGGTCAGGCCGTCACCGGCCACCTCTATGACGGGCGTCGTCAGGGTGTGCTCGATGAGCAGGCCCGGGGTACCGGCGGGGAAGGGGTTCTTCTCCACGTACGCGTTCCATATGTGGTCCCAGCCGTCCCACACGCCCCAGTCCTCGGCCTCGAAGGAGACGCCGGGGGCGTCGGTCGCCCAGCACTCCAGGAGTTCGCGGTCGTTGAGGCCGGCCGAGTGCAGGTACGCGCGTCGGCCCATGAGGTTGTGGATTGCCTGGACGTCCTCCAGGCGCCGGAGTTCCCTCTCCAGATCGGGTGTGACGGTGTCGTGGTGGTTCAACTCTTCTCATCCCTGCGTGGTCGAAGGTCGCGGTCGGAGCCGTCGTGGTGGGAGCGAGTGCCCTGGGCAGGCGGGCGCGCGGCACTGCTCGGGATGGGTGTTGATGGGCGTCACGGGGCAGCTCACCGACGGCTTGTCACCAGCCCGGTCACCAGTCCTGCCGCCGGCTCCGTCATCGGCGGAAAACAGCCGGGACGCGTGTTCGGCGGATACGGGGGCCGCGATCGTCGCCGGAGAAGGCGAGGGCGGGGTGACGACAGTGAAGGGTGTGGTGATGCCGTGTCAGGCGTGACGCGCGAAGCCGCGGACCGGCCCGGGGCGGGATCCGTTTCTCAGCAACGTACGGGCGCTGGGCGTCGCGTGAGCGGGGCGGCACGGCCGGCCCGTGTGCATCACCGTGGAAGCCTTCTTGCAGCCGGTCGGCGTGGGCATCGAGCCGCCGAGAGCGCTCTTGGACGGTCCCGCGTCATGGCGACGGCCGTCGGGGAAGGAAACGGGCCGCCGAGTGCCATCGGACCGGACCGGCACGCACCGCACGACGAGCCTGCCGCCGCAGCGGCCCCGCTCGGACGTGATGGTGGTCATGCGGCGTTCCTTCGGCTCTGGGGACCGCACCGACCGCGGGCCGGTGCGAGCGGGGCCGCATCGGCGGCTCCGGTGTCGTCACAGTAGCGAGCGATGTCCGTGGCCGGAAGCAGTCGGAAATCGCGTCACGGCATGCATGGCATGCGACATGAATATGTGCCCTACGACCCCTTGTGCGGCGTCCGGGGGATGGGGCAGGCGCCCTCACGCCTACGTGTGGCGCACCACACCTACGCGCCGGCGGCCGACGCACCCACGCTCAACCCGAAGCCGCCCTCGCCCTTCGCGGCATCTCGTGATCAAAACAGGCAATTAAAACATCCCCGCGACCCTGCGGATCAACGCCACCAAAACCTCGGCGGTTTACTGCGGCATACTCTCCAACCCGCCACATTTTATCTTCCTCTTATCATCCGCCAAGAGTCCGTAAAGGAGAGCGCGTACAACATCACGGCCCATGGCGAACAACACGAACCCGCCCAACGATTCGGGCAAGCACGGGAAAACATTCAACCGCCGACGGTTCCTGAGCACCGTCGCAGGCGGCGGAGCAGCACTCGGCACGGGCACGCTCCTCGGAACGTCCATGTCGGCCAGTGCCGCGGAAGAGGCGACGGCCGCGGACGGCGGCTCCCTCACCATCCCGGACCTGCTGTCCGGTGAGAAAACCGGCGGCGCGCTGGTCTACGACCTGACCATGCAGACCGGCACCCACGAACTGCTGTCCGGCGTCACCAGCAAGACGGCCGGATACAACGGATCGTTCCTCGGGCCCACGCTGCGGATGGCCAAGGCCGACCAAGTGAAGATCAACGTCACCAACAGCCTGGGTGTCGAGACCACCACCCACTGGCACGGGCTCCACATCCCGCCGAGCATGGACGGCGGCCCGCAGAACACCATCGCGGACGGCGACACCTGGTCCCCCACCTGGGAGGTACTGCAGGACGCCATGACGTGCTGGCTCTCGTACCGCCGAGCCGCCGAGATCTTCGAAGCGGCCACCAGGCCGTTGGCGAACCCGCTCTCCGGCGGGAAGGACATCGACACCCTCGACGGCTGGAGCCTCCACCAACTGCGCCGCAGGGATGCGTCTCCCAAGACCGGGCGGACAGCGGGATCAGCACGCGCGGGCCGGTCAGCCCGCCATCGCACTGTCGCCGCCGTCGACCATGAGGTTGGCGCCGTTGACGAATGAGGCCTCGTCGGAGCAAAGGAAGGCCGCAGCTCGCGCGATGTCCTCCGGCTGCCCCACGCGCCCCACTGGGATACGCGCCTCCAGTTGGGCTTTCGGCCCGTTCGGGTCATCGAGGAAGGGCGCGGTCGCGGAGGTGCGGGTCATGCCGGGCGCGACGGTGTTGACTCGGATGTGGTGCGGGGCGCCGGCCGCGCAGAGGTGCTTGCTCATCGCCAGTACCCCGCCTTTGGCGGCGCCGTGCGGCACCATCGGCATGAACGGGGCGCCCCGCACGGCGGCGACCGACGCGACGTTGAGGACAGCACCTCCGCCCCGGGCGATCAGGTGCGGCCAGGCCGCCTGCGTGCAGAAGTACGGGATGTCGAGTTCGTTCTTGATGGTGAAGTACCAGTCCTCGGCGGGCATCGTCTCGAACGGCCCGTTCCGCAGCGCCGAGGCGTTGTTGTAAAGGATGTCGATACCGCCGAAGGTGGCTATGCCGGCTTCGATCCACTCCCGGGCACCGTCCTCGGTTGACAGGTCGACGCCGGCGAGGGACTTCATGGCGCCCCCGGCTTTCTCCACAAGCGCGACCGTTTCGGCGGCGGAGTCGGGATCGATGTCGCAGCCGAATACCGTGGCGCCTTCCGCAGCGAATATCTGGGCGGCGGCCCGCCCTATTCCGGCACCCGTTCCGCTGATGAAGGCGATTTTTCCAGCCAGTCGATCCATGATTGCCATGCCCTTTGTCCAATGCCGCCGGAGTGCGGTGCTGAAAGCGTAGTTACGCCTTATGTGCAGGAACAAGAATTCGCGCCGCCAGAGGCATCGCACCTTCGGATGGCTGGTATGACCGCCTCTGCCTAGGCGGCTGAGGGAAGGACCAGGCGGAAGGTGCAGCCTTGCCCGGGGGCGGTGTCGAGTTCGAGACGGCCGCCGTGGCCCTCGGCGATGGTCGCGGCGATGGCGAGGCCGAGGCCGCTGCCTCCGTGGACGCGGGAGCGGGCGGGGTCGGCGCGGTAGAACCGCTCGAATACGAGCTCGGCGTCGGCGGGTTCGAGGCCCGGCCCTTCGTCCGCCACCTCGATCACACTGATCGGGAGGCGCTCCGGTAGAGGCGCCGAGGCCGTGGTACGCCCGGGGCGGTCGGTACCGCCGGTGCGTGGGCCCGCCTCGGTCGTGCCTACCCGTACGTGGACGCGAGTGCCGGGCGGGGTGTGGATGCGGGCGTTGGACAGGAGGTTCTCGAGGATCTGACGCAGTCGGTGCGGGTCGCCGACGGTCTCCGCGACGTCGAGTTCCTCGGCGCCGGTGGGATCGGCCGGGGTGCGCAGCGGGCCGAGGTCGACGGGGTGGGACTCGCTGTGGACGGCGGCCGCGCTGACGGCGTCCGCCGCGAGGGACAGCAGGTCGACCGGCTCTCTCCGGTACGAAGGCTCCTTGTCCAGTGTGGCGAGCAGTTGGAGGTCGTCGACGAGCAGACTCATGCGTTCCGCGTTCTGCGCGATGAACCGGTTGGCCTCCCGCCGGTCCTCGTCCGGGCGCGGCTCCGGGCGGAGGGCGAGTTGGGCGTAGCCCTGGATGGCCGTGAGCGGAGTGCGCAGCTCGTGCCCGGCGTCCGCGACGAAGCGGCGCAGTCGGGCCTCCGAGGCTTCACGCGCCAACAGCGCCTTCTGGAGGCGGTCGAGCATGGAGTTCAGAACCCGGCCAAGCCGTCCGATCTCGGTACGCGCATCGGTGTCGGGCAACCGCAGATCGAGCCGGCCCGCGGTGATGTCCTGAGCCGTCCGTTCCATTCTGGTCAGGGGCAGCAGCCCCAGACGAACCACCCACCGGCCCAGCGCGATCAGGGCGACGACCGTGACGGCGAGCAGCACGGCGTTCAGCCACAGGAGCTTCGACATGGCGCCGTCGACGGTGTCGAGCGGAAGGGTGACCACCGCGCTCGTGCCGTCCGGGCCGGGACTCAGCAGTACGCGCCAGCGGCCGTCACCACTGATGGCGGGCACGGTTTCGGGGTGACCGTCCCGCAGCCCGAGGTCCCGCGCCTGATCGGCCAGCCGGGGTCCGGGCTTGGTCTCGGAGCCCAGGGAGTCGTTCAGCCGGCGCCCGGTGGAGTCGTAGAAGTAGACGTGGAAGTCCGAGGGCAGCACGTCCGAGCCTTCCCCTGGATCCGGGAGTGTGCCGTTGAGCGCGTCGTAGAAGGCGGGAGCCGGTGGATGGAACTCGACGAGCTGCTCGTCCACCCGGTCCAGCAGCCAGGTTCGAAGGACCACGTAGCCGATGGCCTGGGAGGCAAGGACTGCCGCGGTGGCGAGCACGGTGGCCCCGAGGACGAGGCGCCGTCGCAGCGATTTGGGCGGCCTGGGCACGTACCGGGTCACTGGTCCGAGGGCCCTGTGTGGTCACGGGGAAGCCTCAGGCAGTAGCCGACGCCGCGCACGGTATGGATGAGTGGCGGCGCGAAGCAATCGATCTTCCTGCGCAGGTATCTGACGTACGTTTCGATGATCCGGGAGTCGCCGGCGAAGTCGTAGCTCCAGACGTGGTCGAGGATCTGGACCTTGGTCACGACCTGGCCCGCGTTCGACAGGAGGTAGGCGAGGAGTTTGAACTCGGTTGGTGACAGGGCGATGTACTGCCCCGCGCGGTGCACCTCGTGGGCGCCCTCGTCGAGTTCGAGGTCGGCGAAGCGCAGAACACTCTGCGCCGCCTGCCATTCGGTGACCGACACCGTGCGACGCAGAATGGCCTCGATGCGCAAGAGCACCTCCTCGATGCTGAACGGTTTGGCGACGTAGTCGTCCCCGCCGGCACTCAGGCCGGTGATCCGATCATCGATGCCGGTGCGGGCGGTCAGGAACAGGATCGGACAGTCGTTGCCTGCCGCCCGCAGCCTGCGGGTCACCTCGAAGCCGTCCAGGTCGGGCAGCATCACGTCCAGCAGCACCAGGTGCGGTCCCAGGCGTTCGATCTCCAGGAGGGCCGACTGTCCGGTGTCGGTGCTGCTCACCTCGTATCCGGTCAGGCGAAGCGTTGCCTCCAGCAAGGTACGGATGCTGGGCTCGTCCTCGACCACGAGGAGCCGATGTCGCGGCCTCGCTGCTGCGGGCTGCTCGGTCATGACGTGTGCTGGTCCGTTCTGCCGAGTGGTGGCCGGCATCTGGGCGTCGGTTACTTGGCGGCGCAGTCGTAAAGCACGCTGCTTCCGCCGAATCCCATCGCACCGCCGCCGTTGTTCTGTGACGACGTGCCGGAGGTGCCGCCGTATGCCGACGCCGGCACCTTCGTGCAGTGGTCGGCGATCCAGTCGGAGCGCTGCTCGGTGTAACCGCCGGACAGGGCCGGCAGGCCGCCGCCATTCGGGTCGGAGCCCAGGATGTAGCGTAGTTCGCCGTCCTTGGTCCACTTCTCCAACTGGGCTACCGACGGCGCGTTGTCGCTGTTCGTGAAACCTCCCATGCCGATGACGGTCTCGTCTGTCCCCAGGATGAAGGTGCTGGCGACGGTGGCACCGCCCTCGATGGCCAGCTTGATACGTGCGTCGGGTGCGTGCTCGACGGCGTACTCAACGATCTTGCGCTGGTCAGCGGTGAGTTCCGTACCGCCGCCGAAACCGCCGCGTCCGCTCGGTGCCTCTCCTGAGCCTGCACCCGGCAACGAAGGTGTGGCGCGGTCGTCCGAGCCCGATCCTCCGGGCGCGCCGGTCATGCCGTTGGCTCCCTGCGGGGGCATGCCGGAAGGCATCCCGGACGGCATGCCTCCTGATGAGGGTTCCCCGGACTGTCCCGAAGAGTCGTCACCACCGCCGAATCCCGGCATGTTCGACGGCATCCCGGACGGCATCCCCGACGGAAGGTCTCCGCCGTTCGAACCCTGCTGGGGCATGCGGCCGCCTCCGCCGAAGCCGAACGTCAGCGGACCGGCCGTCGGATTGGTGCCTCCCATGTTGGTCGAGCCGGGCACGGTCACCGCCCAGGCTCCCGGGGCCACCAGAACCGATGCGAGCGCGGCGCCCACGGCGGCCGTCAGCAGCCGGCCATGTCGTCGTGAAAGCACCAGGAGGCCGACCGCGGCGCAGCCGATGAACAGCACCGGCCACACCAGCCAGCCGTTCCATTCGGGCTCACGGCGGATGAGCACCACGGCCCAGGCCACGCTCACCGCGACCGCGCCCACTCCGACCAGGGGCGCCCAGCGCAGGCCGGCGCGGTGGGCTCGGGCCAGCGCGGCCATCAGGCCGCCGCACAAGGCGGCGATCGCCGGGGCAAGCTGAGTCGTGTAATAGGGATGGAAGATGCCCTTCTGGCTGGAGAACACCGCCGCGCACACCACCAGCCAGGTCCCCCAGAGCAGCCAGCCGGAGTTGGGCAGGAGGACGGATCCGGGCACCCTGTCGCGCCGACGCAGCACCGCACCGACGACGGCGACGACCAGGGCCAACGCGCAGACCGGAAGCAGCCAGCTGATCTGACCGGCCACCTGGTCGTTGAACAGCCTGCCCAGGCCGGACTGCCCGCCGAATCCGCCGGCCATCCCGCCCATCGTCTGGGACGCGCCGTCGCTGGAGCCGAAGACCCGGCCCAGCCCGTTGTAGCCGAGCACCAGATCCCACGCCGAGCCGTCCGTGCTGCCCCCGATGTACGGCCGGTCGCCCGGCCACAGAGCCACCATGGCGACCCACCACAAGGAGGACGCCGCCAGGATGGCCCCCGCGCCCAGCAGACGCCGCACTCGCGGTATCCAGGCGCCGCTTCCTCCCACGAGCCAGGCGACGGCGAACGCGGGAACGACCATCCAGGCGGCGAGCATTTTGGTGAGGAATCCGCACCCGATCAGGAAGCCGCTCGCGCACAACCACCAAGTCGCGGCCCGCCCTTCGGCCTGAAGTGCCCGGGTGAGCGCGTACGCCGCCGACACCAGCAGCAGGACCAGCAGCGTGTCCGGGTTGTTGTCCCGGTTGATGGCCACGGTGATGGGCGTCAGGGTGAGCACCAGCGCGGCGAGGAGTGCCGCCCCCTCCCCCGCCCAGCGGCGTACGGTGCGGTGCAGCACCAGGACGCCGGCCACTCCTTCGAGGACCTGAGGCAGGATCAGCGCCCAGCCGTGCATCCCGAAGATCTTGCTGCTGACCACCTGCGGCCACAGCGCGGCCGGGGGCTTGTCGACGGTGATCACGCCGGCCGGGTCGAAGGCACCGAAGAGGAAGTTGGTCCAGCTCTTCCCCATCGACTTCACCGCCGCCGAGTAGTAGCTGTTGCCCCACCCCAGGGAACCCAGCGCCCATCCGTACAGAACGGTCGCGAGCACGAGGACGGCGCCGAGCGCCGCGGGTGCCGCCCAGGCGGGCAGCGAGCGGACGGACGTACCGGTATGCCGACCGTCGTCGTCCGACGCCACGGGTACGGCCTTGATGTGCGCGTAATTGCTCATGTCGGGATTCGCTCTCGTCAACGGGTACGGCTACGGGGACCGGCGAAAACGGCTGTCCGCAGCACGGTGAAGCGCACGCAGGTGACCGCGACGGACGCCATGGCGAGGACCACGGTCTCCGCGGCCGGTGAGGCACCGGGATCCATCCACTTGAACGACAGCACCGCGCCGGAAGTGATCAGGTAGCCGAGGACGAACAGGCCGCCGGCACCGAGGTGTGCGCGGGCGGGCGGAGCGGTGGAGTTCCGGAAGGTGAGACGTCGGTTCGCCTCGGTGTTGAGGACGGTGAGGACGAACAGCGAGACCAGGTTGGCGATGGCAGGTGTCCACCAGCCGCGCAACAGCCAGTAGAGCAGGGCCTGCCCGACCGTGGAGACGACGCCGATCGCGAGGAAACAGCCGACCTCCCACGACAGCGCACCGCGCCGCGCGGGCGGTGCGAGGACGGCGTCGGGATGCTCGGCGGCCGGTTCGGGACGCGGCCGCACCTCGACCCGGGCGTCACCGGACGCCTTGAGCCGCGCCATGCGCCACAGGCCCCGCAGGTCGTCCCTGGCGGTGCTCACCACGTCCACCCGGGTGTCCATGTCCTCGACCCAGTCGACCGGGATCTCGTGGATGCGCAGTCCGTTGTGCTCGGCGAGCAGGAGCAGTTCGGTGTCGAAGAACCACGCGTCGTCGCGGGTCACCTCCAGCAGCGGCCGGAGCACCTCCGTGCGGGCCGCCTTGAATCCGCACTGGGCATCGGTGAAGCGGACACCGTGGGTGAACCGGATGATGCCGTTGTAGCAGCGGGAGACGAACTCGCGGCGCGGGCCGCGCACCGTGCGTGAACCGGGCGCCAGCCGGGAGCCGATCGCGAGGTCCGAGTGCCCGCTGGCCAGCGGGGCGACCAGCGGGAGCAGCCCGTCGAGGCCGGTGGACAGGTCCACGTCCATGTACGCCACGATGTCCGCGTCGCTGGCGCCCCAGACCGTGCGCAGAGCGAGCCCGCGGCCCTTGCGGTCCAGGTGGACGACGCCGACGCCGGGCAGCTCGTCCGCGAGGCGGCGGGCGGTGGCGAGGGTCGCGTCGGTGCTGGCGTTGTCCGCGACCGTGATCCGCCAGGGGAAGGGAAAGCTCTCGGACAGGCGTGCGTGGAGGGTACGCAGGCAGCCGGGCAGGGCTCGTTCCTCGTTGTAGACCGGAACGACGATGTCCACCGTCGCGGTACCGGCATGTTGAAGCAGTGAACGTTCGACGGGTTGGAACGGGGCCGGACGCTCCGTACGGGCGACGCACTCGGTGAGGTGGGGGGTGGGAGTCATGGCTTCCTCAGGCATGAGGGGACGGCAGACTGCGGCTCACAGGCCCTGATCCAGGGCCGCGGCCTCACTGTTGCCAACTCGCCTGTGGGGGTGGGGGGAGAAAGCAGGGAACTGACGGGGAGTCAGATCAATGGCCGAAAGCGCTCCCACAGTTCACTGTGTGCAGGAAAGGGTGCGGCGGGTTCGCCGGAGGCGTTCCGGGAGTGGTGTGCGGTAGTCCGGCAGCAGGCGCTGGATGCGGAACGCGGACTTCAGGAAGGCTCGGACTACGCGTTCGCGGCCGGGGCTGATCCAACCGATCCGGTGGAGTCGGCAGACCCGCTCGCCGGCGAGGTAGCGGGTCGGGTCTCTGCCGAACGGGCGTAACGGGGCGGGGAACCAGCGGTCGGCGAAGAAGTTCATCATCGCGGTCGCCACACGGTGGCCGGAGTCCGTCTGCTCGTACGGCCGGGCGTCGAACTTCAGGGCGAACTCGGTCATCGCGTCCCAGTCCTCAGGGAACGCCTCGTCGGCCAGGGGGCCGGACTCGCGTTCCAGGAGGCGGAAGAGGGTCTGGGCCCAGCGGTGCCACGCGGTCTTCATGGGTTCGCTCGTGCCGGGCAGGCCCAGCGAGGTCTGCAGGCGGTCGCCGAACGTGGCCAGCAGGACGAGCGGGTAGACGAAGTCGTCGACGTCGTCGAAGTTGCCCGGCAGGTGCGGGGTTCCGCGGGCGATGCCCAGGTGGATGCGGTTCAGTCGGTCGGCGGCTTTGCGGCCCGCCTCGCTGGACAGGCCGTCCACCATCCAGGCCAGCAGGAAGTCGTTGCCGTCCTGGAAGCGGCGGTGGGGCCTCGTCTCCAGCTTCGCTGTGTGGGCCAGGGTGGCGGACCCCATGCTCGGCTGCATCATGCGCATGGTGCCCGGATAGATCATCATCGCCAGGGCGAACTCCGGGACGCGGTGGCCGACATAGAGCGAGATCCCCTTCAGGGCGACCGGGAACGGCACCCTGCGACTGGGCATCAACGACGCCGCCGGGCCGTGCTCCGAGGACAACAGGGGCGCGCTGACCGTGCAGGTGAGCATTACGCGCCAACGTTGAGAAGGGAAAGGGGAGTTACCCGCTCCTTTCCCTTCTCAACGTATAGCGCACCAGGGGGCTTGCCACAAGGTCCCCGTTGTGCCGCAGAATCTCCGGCCTGAGGCCAGGAACTGCGGAAACGGGGAGTCGCGAAGTGCGTGTTCTGTTGTCGACGTATGGGTCGCGCGGGGATGTCGAACCGCTGGCGGGGCTCGCGGTGGCGTTGCGGGAACTCGGTGTGGAGGTGCGTGTATGCGCGCCGCCGGACAAGGAGTTCGCCGAATTGCTGGCCGGTGTCGGGGTGGAGCTGGTGCCGTTCGGGCAGTCGGTGCGGGCGCTGGTGGCCGGGGCGGCGGTGGACTCGTTCAAGGTCGCGGCCGAGTTGGTCGCCGAGCGGTTCGAGACCATCGGTGCGGCGGCCGAGGGGTGTGACGCGGTGGTGGCGACCGGCCTGATGCCGGCCGGCACCCGTTCGGTGGCCGAGAAGCTCGGCATCCACTACGTGTACGCCTGCTTCCACCCCTTCGAACTGCCGTCGCCGCACTACCCGGCGCCGCAGCGGCCGGGCCGGCCGTTCCCGCCGGAGGAGACCGACCAACGGGTGCTGTGGGACCTGGACGGCGAGAAGGTGAACGCGCTGTACGGCGAGGCGCTCAACACCCATCGGGCGGCGAACGGGCTGCCGCCGGTCGACAGCGTCCGCGACCACGTCTTCACCGACCGGCCGTGGCTGGCGGCGGACCCGGTCCTCGGTCCGTGGCGGGACCTGCCGGATCTCGACGTCGTACAGACCGGCGCGTGGATCCTCCCCGACGAACGCCCGCTGCCCGCAGACCTGTTGGCGTTCCTGGAGGCCGGTGAACCGCCGGTGTACGTGGGCTTCGGCAGCATGCCCATGCGCGCCTCGCAGGACGTCGGCCGGGTGGCCGTCGAGGCGGTCCGCGCTCAGGGCTGCCGCGTGGTCGTGGCCCGTGGCTGGGCGGATCTGTCCCTGATCGACGACCGGGGCGACTGCTTCGTGGTCGGCGAGGTCAACCAGCAGACACTGTTCGGTCGGGTGGCCGCCGTCGTGCACCACGGCGGCGCTGGCACGACGACGACGGCCGCCCGGGCCGGCGCACCCCAGGTGGTCGTTCCCCAGATGGTGGACCAGCCGCACTGGGCAGGCCGCGTGGCCGAGTTGGGCATCGGCGCGGCACATGACGGTCCGACGCCGACCTTCGAGTCCCTGTCGGCCGCGCTCGCCACAGCCCTGAACCCCGAGACCCGCGCACGCGCGGCCGCCGTGGCCGGGATGGTCCGCACCGACGGGGCGACGGTCGCCGCGAAGCTGCTGCTCGGCGAGATCGGCGGCCGGGACAGGTCGCGCGTGTCCGCGTAAGGCGAGGCGGATCCCTTCCGAGCGTTCATATCCGTGAAGAGTATTCACGTACGCACTCATTGACGCGCACACAGCAAGCGCTTACGGTCCGGGGAAATCGCTTTCTCCCCCTCCGGGTGCGGTATCTGGCCGAGCCGCCTGTTCATGCACTCGAACGGCCACGTTGCCACACCCGAAGCCGCGACAGGAAGGGGTCATCCCCATGCAACGCCCCACGCAGCTGAGACCGTTCGTCGCGTCCGTCGGGTCCGTCGGCCTTCTGGTCGGCGCACTCGTCGCGCTGTCCGGAACCACCGCACAGGCCGCCACCACCCGCTACGAGGCCGAGACCTCACCGGCGGCATGCACCGGCGCCATCGAGTCCGAGTACGCCGGCTACTCCGGCACCGGGTTCTGCAACGGCACCAACGCCACCGGCGCGTACGCGCAGTTCACCGTGACCGCACCCGCATCGGGCACGGCGACCCTGAGCGTCCGCTTCGCCAACGGCACGACCACCGCCCGGCCCGCGGACGTCGTGGTGAACGGTACGACGGCCACGTCCGCGTCGTTCGAGTCCACCAGCGCGTGGACCGGCTGGACGACGAAGACGCTCACGGTGCCGGTGAACGCGGGCAGCAATACCGTCCGGTTGAACCCGA
The DNA here is from genome assembly GCF_058544905.1 of Streptomyces sp. JLBG701. NCBI lineage: Bacteria > Bacillati > Actinomycetota > Actinomycetes > Kitasatosporales > Streptomycetaceae > Streptomyces > Streptomyces sp. JLBG701. The sequence continues at coordinate 8,593,900 of NZ_CM178588.1, read as the reverse complement.
CGAGCGCGGGCGGTCTGCCCAACGTCGACTATCTCGACGTGACGACGGCCGACGACACCACGACCCCCGAGGCCGGCGCGATCTACGTCTCGCCCAGCGGCACCGACAGCGCGGCCGGCACGTCGAGCGCCCCGACCACCCTCACCTCGGCGATCAGCCGGGTCACCTCCGGCGGGACGATCTACCTGCGCGGTGGGACGTACAACTACTCGTCCACGGTCACCATCCCGGCCGGCAGCAACGGCACGTCGGGCGCCCTCACCCAGCTGTCCGCATACCCGGGCGAGACGCCGGTGCTGAACTTCTCGGCGCAGAGCGAGAGTTCGTCGAACCGCGGGCTCCAGCTGAACGCCTCGTACTGGCACGTCTACGGTGTCGTCGTCGAGCACGCCGGTGACAACGGCATCTACGTCGGCGGCAGTGACAACGTCATCGAGCGCACGGTGACCCGCTACAACCGTGACACCGGGCTGCAGTTGGGGCGCATCTCCTCCAGCACCCCCAGCAGCGAGTGGCCCGCCGACAACCTCATCCTCAGCGCCGAGTCGCACGACAACGCCGACTCCGACGGCGAGGACGCGGACGGATTCGCGGCGAAGCTCACCACCGGCACCGGGAACGTGTTCCGCTACGCCGTCTCCCACCACAACATCGACGACGGCTGGGACCTCTACACCAAGACGGACACGGGCGCGATCGGCCCGGTGACCATCGAGTACTCCCTCTCCTACGGCAACGGAACCCTCAGCGACGGCTCCCAGGCCGGCAATGGCGACCGCAACGGCTACAAGCTCGGCGGCGACGACATCGCGGTGAACCACGTCGTCCAGCACAGCATCGCCTACGACAACGGCCATCACGGTTTCACCTACAACAGCAACCCGGGCTCGATGACCATCACGAGCAACGTCTCCGTCGGCAACACGGAACGCAACTTCAACTTCGAGACGGGCACCTCCGTCTTCCGCGGCAACACCTCGTGCGACAGCGGCGCGACCGACAGATACGTCGGTGACGCCGACAGTTCGAACCAGTTCTGGTCCGGCACGAACGGGTCCCGGTGCTCCTCGTACGCCGGCGCCCTGGGCTGGTCCCTCGCCACGGACGGCCACCTGGTGGTGACCTTCGGCGGCACGGTCGTAACGCCGTAACGGCTTTGCTCGGCCCGTCCGGTTCGTCCGGGCGGGCCTGCCTTCGGGCGCGGAGTTGAGATGTGGCTTGCCTCACGTCCGAGCGCTGTCAGGGAACGGTCCGGCAACCGTCAGTCCGCTCTGCTGAACTGAGTTCACCTGTGCCGGACGTCCCGTCCACCGCCCCCTCACCCACTCCCCCCAACCGGGCTTGACCCGTGGGCGGTTGGTCTCGGCACGTCTCTCCCCCACAGGAAGGAACGACCATGTTGGACCGCGTCAACGTCCAGGAACTGCTGGGCACTTCGGATCTCCAGGTGCGTACCGGGAACATCGCCTGGAAGCACGTCCGGGCCGAGTTCGTGGATGTCGTCGAGGACATCCTGGAGACCCTCGCGCCCAGCGGACCGTACGCCTACACGGTGGCTCCGCGGATCGAGGCGGGCAAGGAGCTCCCGACCCAGGTCATCGCCACCACCTACGAGCAGATCGAGGCGACCTACCGCGGTCTGCACCGCTACGCCGCCGTGGTGGACATGCGCCCCATGACGGAGATCCGCGGCTCCTGGTACACGTTCATCAGCGGCATGGGCCGGGGCCGGGACAAGTCGACGGGTGCCGAGAGCGAGCGGCCCATCATCGTCATCTTCCCGACGATGGGTTCCGAGGGCATCACCGGCGAGCTGTTCTGGGGCCGGACCCAGCAGGCGACGATGCCCGGCGAGGCGGCCGACGGACCGCAGGCGGGCCGGCTCGCCATGGCCCGGTTCCGCGAGCGGCTCGTCGAGGCGCTCGGCAAGGGTGACGTCGACACGATCGTCGAGCTGGCCCACCCCGAGATCCAGACCGGCGTCCGCGACTACATCTCGCACTCCGGCACCCTGGTCGAGCTCCACGACAAGGAGGGTCTGCGGGCCCACCTCCAGGACTTCTACGACCACTACACCGTCCACGGCATCGACACCATCCAGCAGGCCTACGAGGACTGGTTCTTCTTCCACGAGCTGCGCTGGACGGTCGAGGCACGACGCGGTCCCGACGCCGGAAGCCTCTTCCGATACCACACCGCCGAGTACAGCGAGGTGTCCGCCGCCGGCCTCGTCACCGCGAACATCGGCCACGGCACCGACCAGATCAAGCTCGCCTGACCCGCGCCAGGCATAGCCGCTGCCGCCGGTTCCGTAGACCAGGAACCGGCGGCAGCAGGCTTTTTGACGGAGTCTCAGGTTCTTAGGCCTTCGCGGGCGCGGGCTCGGCCGCCGCGTCCTCGTCCTGCGAGGTGTCGGTCTTGGCGGACGGGATCGTCAGTGTCACGGCCGCTGCGGCGAGTGCGACTCCGCAGCCGATGAGCAGGCCGGTGCGGAAGCCGTTCTCGCTGGGCACGGTGTAGCCGCCCAGCGACGTGGTCATCTGCGACAGGACCGCGCCGACGACCGCCGCGGAGACGGACGTACCGACGGACCGCATCAGGGTGTTGAAGCTGTTGGCGGAGGCGGTCTCCGACCTCGGTACGGCGCCCATGATCAGGGCAGGCATCGCCCCGTAGGCGAGGCCCACGCCGGAGTTGCAGACGCAGGACACGACCAGCAGGCCCCAGGTCGATCCGAGGAGGACCGTGGAGGCGGCGTAGCCGCAGGCGATGACCAGGCTTCCGGTGAACAGGGTGATACGGGGGCTCCTGGCCGCCGACAGCCGGGCGCCCAGGGGCGAGACCAGCATCATCATCAGGCCGGAGGGCGCCATCCACAGGCCCATCGTCATCATCGACTGGCCCAGGCCGTAGCCGGTGGCCTCGGGCAGCTGCCGCAGCTGGGGCACGATCAGCGCCTGGGCGTACATCGCGCAACCCACCACGATGGAGGCCGCGTTGGTGAGCAGCACCTGCCGGCGCGCGGTCACCCGGAGGTCGACCAGCGGGTCGTGAGTGCGCACCTCCCACCAGCCCCAGGCCAGGAACACCACGACGGCGACGGCGAACAGGCCGAGGGTCGTGCCGCTCCCCCAGCCCCAGTCGGAGCCCTTGGACACGGCCAGCAGCAGACACACCAGACCGCTGCCCAGGCCGAGGGCCCCGACGTAGTCGAAGCGGCCGCGCGGGCCTTCGACCGGGGTGGCGGGCACCAGCCACCTGATGAGGACGGCGATCACGACGGCGAGCACCGCCGAACCCCAGAACAGCGCACGCCAGTCGGCGTGTTCGGCGACCGTCGCGGCGATGGGCAGGCCGAGGGCGGCGCCGATGCCCAGCGACGAGCTCAGCAGGGCGATGGAGGAACCCAGCCGCTCGGGCGGCAGCAGATCGCGCAGGGCGCTGATCCCGATGGGGACCATGCCCATGCCCATCCCCTGGAGGCCCCGTCCGATGACCATCGGGGTGAGGGACGAGGCGAGGGCGCAGACCACGGAGCCCAGAAAGAGGGGCACCGAACAGACCAGCAGCATGCGGCGTTTGCCGTACAGGTCGCCGAGCCGCCCGGTGACCGGCGTGAACACCGCCCCGGAGAGCAGCGTGGCCGTCACGACCCAGGTCGCGTTCGCGGATGAGGTGTCGAGCAGCCTGGGCAGCTCTCCGATGAGCGGGACCACCATGGTCTGCGTGAGCGCCGCGAAGATGCCGGCCACTGCGAGCACGGTGATGATGCCGGTGGGGCGGCGGTCGGCGGATGCCGAATCGGCCACGTGCTTACTCCCTGTTCTCTTGTATCCGGGTTGTCCGGGTTGTTCGGGTTATCCGGAGGCTCTTGTGTCCGGTGTGCGGGTCAGGCGCCGCGTACGGCCGCGCACACGCCGCCGTCGACGAGGATGTCGACGCCGTTCAGGAAGCCGGCCTCGTCGGACACCATGAAGGCGACGACGGCGGCGACCTCCTCGCTCTCCCCGGTCCGGCCGAGCGGGGTCATGTCGATGAGCCGCTGCATGGACGCGTGGGCCGCCGCCTCCTGCTGCCCCTGCGGGGTGAGGATGATCCCCGGCGAGAGGGAGAGGGCCCGCGCGCCGGCCGGTCCGAGCCGTACGGCTTCCTTCCGCGCGAAGCGGAACACGCCGTGCTTGGCCCACGGGTAGGCCGTCGCGGACTCCTCCACGGCGGGTCCGACGGCCTCGCGGATCCGGTCGAGGAACTCCGGGTGGAGCGGGTCGTCCAGGATCGCCGCGGTGGCCGGGTCGGGGTCGACGCCGGCGAGCAGGTGCGACATGGAGGCGAAGTAGACCATCGCCGTTCCGGTGGTGGCGAGCGGGCGGAGCGCGTCGGCGAGCAGCGCGGTCCCGACGAGGTCGACCTCGAAGATGCGCCGCCAGTCCGCCATGGTGGGCGAGATGCCGGCGGCGTGGACGACGGCCCGCAGCGTGCCGAGTTCGGCGACCTTGGCGGCGAGGCGGGCCAGGCCCTCGCGGTCGGTGACGTCGAGGCCGAACGGTTCGGCGGTGGCCCGGTGGCCGGCGGCGTTGAGGTCCTTGGCGACCGCGGCGACGCCGGCCTCGTCCCGGTCGACGAGCAGCAGCACGTCGACCATGTCGGCGAGCCGGCGCGCGCACGCCTCGCCCATTCCGCGTCCGGCTCCGGTGGCGATTCCTACGGTCGTCATGCGTGACTCCTTGCTGGAAGGTACGCGGTGCATGAAAGCGGAGCGGACTGACGACCCTCGGACGCGTTCCTGACAGAAACCGGACGTGACGTGGTTCACGCGGCGCGAGGTCCGTCAGGGTCCTCCACGGTGCTTCAGCAGCCGAGCCAGTAGCCGAAGCCCCGACGCGTGTGGATCAGGGCGGGATCCTCCTGGTCCACCTTGTGGCGGAGCCGGGAGACGAGTTTCTCGATCGCCTGGTTGGCCCGGAGCTCGCCCCACACGTGCCGGCTGATCTGTTCCTTGGACAGGACGCGTTCGGCGTTGGCCAACAGATGGCCCAGCAGCCGGTACTCGGCGGAAGTGAGGTCGAGCGGCCTGGGTCCGCGCTGGGCCTGGCATCTGGTGGAGTCCAGGACGAGGTCTCCGTAGCAGGGCGAGCCCGCGTGCCGGCCCGTGGGGCGGTCCCGCATCAACACTCGTGCCCTGGCGAGGACTTCGGCGATCCGGAAGGGCTTGAGGACGTAGTCCTCGGCGCCGACGCCGAGTTCGGGGAGGAGGCCGGAGAGGGTGTCGAAGTTGGCCAGGAAGAGGATCGGGGGCCGGTCCGTGGGCGGCATACGGCGACCGCGGGCGAAGCGGGCCGCGTCGGGCAGGGTGGTGTCCCAGACGACGAGGTCGTAGCGGTGTTCGGCGACCCGCATCACTCCCTCGGTGCTGGTGACCGCCGTGGCGACCCGGTAGCCCGCCAACTCCATTGTGGTGGCGAGGAGATCGATGGTGGCCGGGTCGTCGGCGACGACCAGGACGTGTTGCCCGACGCCTTGCGTCGGCGAGGGCTTCTCGCGATGACTCGTACGCATGACAAGGCCATTCGTGGGGGGTCTCACTTGACACGTGGAGACGGGACACAGCCCGGGAGCACGGCTGAGCCGTCAGGCGGTGGGCCGCGCATCGGCTTCCTCCTCGGTATGGGCGACGAAGTCGTCGACCAACCGCCGGAAGAGGTCGGCGAGTTGTCTGCGGTCCTCGGGCTCCCAGCGGGCCAGCACCGTCTCGATGCCCCGGCGGCTCACCTCCCGCATCCGCAGGACGGCGTCCAGGCCGGCGTCGGTGAGCTGGATGCGCTGGGCGCGCCCGTCGTCCGGATCCGGGACCCGGATCACATAGCCCGCCCGCTCCAACTGCCGTATCTGCCGCGTGACATGGGACGCCTCCACCGACAGCCGGACCGCAAGCACGCCGGGGCGCTGCGGGTCGCCGCTCTCCGCGATGTGCCGCAGGATCGCCGCGGCGGCCCGGTCCAGCGGCAGGCCGGTCACGGCCATCAGACGCTCGTGCTGCCTGGCCCGTCCGGCCAGATACGTGATGCGGGTGAGGGCGCGGTCGATCTCGGCCACGTCCGCCGAGACGGATCCCGCCGCCGCTGGTGGTGAGGGCATACGACCACCGTAGCAGCTACTTGCCTAACTTAAGCAAGATACTTCACAGATTGCTTACCTGCGGTAATACGGCGGTGATGGCAAGGCAACGGCGTCCCTCGATGCCGTCCGGGGCTCGTTCGGCGACGGCGTTGCCCAGGACCGTCCAGGCGGGCGGCGCGGTGACCGTCACCTCGAACTCGGCCTTGAGGTCGGGCTGGTCGAAGCAGGCGGCGATGCGCGGGAGTTGGTCCGGGAAGGACTTGCGGTAGACGTATGTCTCGCCGTCGGCGGGGTCCGTGAAGCGGTGCAGACCCTCCCCCGTCCGGGAGTACGCCATGTCCGCCTCGACGTACAGCTCGTGCGGCGGCCGGGGGCGAGGCCGGGAAGGGGGAGGCGGCCGTCGGCCAGGGTCGTCAAGTCGAGGTCGTGGCCGTCGAGTTGGGCTCGGTGCAGGCGGACCGTTCTCAGCTCGACGAACGTGTCGCCGGCCGTGCGGGCGGTGAAGCGGACAGTCGTCGTCGAGGGGAACAGCGCGTCGCCCCGGGGGGGTCGAGGTCGACGGTGTACCGCTGGACGGCGAGCAGCCGCGCGCGGGCCTCCGCCTCGGCGCGGGTGAGCGACATGGCCTGCCCTTCAGGCCTTCCGACAGGTCAGTCGGTTCAGTCGGTTCAGTCAGTCGAATTGGCCCATTCGCCACGCACATGGCCGAGGTGCCGGGTCATGACGGTGCGGACCCGCTGCTCGTCCCGGGCGAGGAGGGCGTCGAGGATCTCCAGGTGCTCCTCGGCGGAGGAGGTGAGCAGGTCCCGCTCGACCAGTGCGGTGAGCCCGTACAGCCGGGACCGCTTGCGCAGGTCGCCGACGACCTCGACCAGGTGCTGGTTGCCGGCGAGGGCGAGCAGGCCGAGGTGGAAGCGGCGGTCGGCCTCGACGTAGGCGATGAGGTCCCCGGCGGCGGCCGCGGTGACGATCTCCTCGGCGTCCGCGCGGAGGGCCTCCAGGGCGACCGGGTCGGCGGTGGCGGCCAGGCCCACGGTGGTGGGGATCTCGATCAGCGACCGGATGTGGGTGTACTCGTCGAGCTGCGCCTCGGAGACGGCGGTGACCCGGAAGCCCTTGTTGGGCACGGGGTCGACCAGCCCCTCCTTCACGAGGTCGAGCATCGCCTCGCGCACCGGGGTCGCCGAGACGCCGAAGCGGGTCGCGAGCGAGGGGGCGGAGTAGACCTCACCGGGCCGCAGCTCACCGGCGACGAGCGCGGCGCGCAGGGCGTCGGCGACGCTCGCCCGGTAGCTGGGGCGCGGCCCGCCGAGGCTGGGCAGGGCGGGGCCGGACTTGCCGGCGGTCTTGCCGGCTGTCTTGGCGCCCCCGGCACCGTTGCGCTGAGCGGCCATGGGGTGGTCCTCCTGTGTGCCCTGATGTATGTCACGCGTGCAATGCCACGTATGCAATGTCACGTGCCATCAGTATCGCTGGCTGGATCAGGCGGCGGTCAGCAGGGTGACCGTCCGTGTGCGGGTGTAGAAGTCCAGGGCCGCCTTGCCCTGCTCCCGGGGGCCGAAGCTGGACGCCTTCTCGCCGCCGAAGGGGAGGCGAGGCGGTCGGCGCAGCGCAGGGCTGCGTCCAGGTCGGCGGTGTGGACGGAGGCGACCAGGCCGTGGGCGACGGCGGCGAGGACGCCGGGGCGGCCGGTGGCGGGGGTCTCGGTGAGGATCTTGTCGGGGTGGGCGGGGTTGTGGCTGACGACAGTTGCCGGCATGTGCGGGTTTCCTGACGGGCGATCAGAGGACGAAGCCGGCCGGGAACGGATCGGTCGGGTCGAGGAGGTACTGGGCGGTGCCGGTGACCCAGGCCCGGCCGGTGATCGTGGGCACCACCGCGGGGCGTCCGGCGACCTCGGCTTCTTCGACCAGCCGGCCGGTGAAGGACGTACCGATGAAGGACTCGTTCACGAAGTCCTGGTGGAGCGGGAGTTCGCCGCGCGCGTGCAGTTGCGCCATGCGCGCGGAGGTGCCGGTGCCGCAGGGCGAGCGGTCGAACCAGCCGGGGTGGATGGCCATCGCGTGGCGGGAGCGTTCGGCGTTCGAGCCGGGTGCCGCCAGGTACACGTGGTGGACGCCGTTGATGGACGGGTTCTCCGGGTGTACGGGCGGGTCCTCGGCGTTGATGGCGTCCATCAGGGCGAGTCCGGCGGCGAGGATGTCGTCCTTGCGTTCGCGTTCGAAGGGCAGGCCGAACTGGTCGAGGGGCAGGATCGCGTAGAAGTTGCCGCCGAAGGCCAGGTCGTACGTGACTGTGCGGCCGTCCGCGAGGGTCGCCTTGCGGTCGAGGGCGACGCTGAACGAGGGCACGTTACGGATGGTGACCGCCTTGGCGGCGCCGTCCTCCACCGCCACCTCGGCGACCACGAGCCCGGCCGGAGTGTCGAGGCGGATGGTGGTCACCGGCTCGACGACCGGGACCATGCCGGTCTCGACGAGGACGGTGGCGACGCCGATGGTGCCGTGGCCGCACATCGGGAGATAGCCGGAGACCTCGATGTAGAGGACGCCGTAGTCGCAGTCGGGGCGGGTGGGCGGCTGGAGGATCGCCCCACTCATGGCGGCGTGTCCGCGCGGCTCGTTCATGAGGAAGTTGCGTACGTCGTCGCGGTGTTCGCGGAACCACAGGCGGCGTTCGTTCATGGTGGCGCCGGGGACGGTGCCGATGCCGCCGGTGATGACCCGGGTGGGCATGCCCTCGGTGTGCGAGTCGACGGCGTGCAGGACGAGTTTGCTGCGCATGAGCGGGACGTTCCTCTCAATCCAGAGGGCCGGAGGGGCTGGTGGGTCAGGAGAGACCGAGGGCGACGGCCTTCTCGGTGGCCTCGCGGATCGCCTTCTCCTGCTCCGGCAGCAGCGGCACGCGGGGCGGACGGACCGGGCCGCCGCGACGCCCGACGATGTCCATGGAGAGCTTGATCGCCTGCACGAACTCGACCTTGGAGTCCCAGCGGTGGAGGGCGTGCAGCTGCTGGTAGAGGGGTACGGCGGTGGCCAGGTCGCCCTTGATCGCCGCGTGGTACAGCTCGACCGTCGACTTCGGAAGGGCGTTGGGGTACCCGGCGATCCAGCCCTTGGCACCGGCCACGGCGAGTTCGAGGAGGACGTCGTCCGCGCCGATCAACACGTCCAGTTCCGGGGCGAGTTCGTTGATCTGGTAGATGCGGCGGGTGTCGCCGGAGAACTCCTTGACGGCCTTGATGAGCCCGGCCGCGTGCAGTTCGGCGAGGAGTTCGGGGGTCAGGTCGACCTTGGTGTCGTGCGGGTTGTTGTAGGCGACGATGTCGATGCCGACCTCGGCGACGGCGGCGTAGTGCGCGCGCACCGAACGCACGTCCGCCTTGTAGGAGTTGGGCGGCAGCAGCATGACGGCGGCGCAGCCGGCCTCCTTGGCCTGCTCGGCCCAGCGGACGGACTCGGCGGAGCCGTAGGCGGCGACGCCGGGCATCACCTTGTCGCCGCCGATGGCCGCGACCGCGGTCTCGACGACCTTGGCCCGCTCCTCGACGGTGAGGACCTGGTACTCGCCGAGGGAGCCGTTCGGTACGACGCCGTCGCAGCCGTTCTCGACAAGCCAGCGGCAGTGGTCCGCGAAGCCCTCGAAGTCGACGCTCAGGTCGTCGTTGAGGGGCAGGGCGGTGGCGACGAGGACGCCACGCCAGACGGGGGCTGAGTGGTCGGTGGTGGTCATGGGAGCCTCGGCTTTCTCATGGGGTGTGACATATCACTGGGAGGTGTGGTGAGGGGCGTGTGGTGCGCAGGGGCGCCGGTCGCTGTCGGGGGTGGCGTGTCGAGGGTGGCGTCAGGATCCCTCCGGTTCCCGGGCCAGCACGCCCAGCGGTACCGGCCGCGCGAACGGCCGCTTGGCGGGTTCCGCCGGGCAGCCCGCGACGCCTGCGACGCCGGGGGCGCAGATCCGTCCCTGGCACCAGCCCATTCCGGCGCGGGTGAGCAGCTTGACGGTCCGCAGATCGGTGGCGCCCAGCTCGTCGACGGCCTCACGGACCGCGCCGGCCGGCACCTCCTCGCAGCGGCAGACGACGGTGTCGTCGGTGACCTGCTCCGCCCAGTGCGCGGGCGGGGCGTAGGCGGTGTCGAGGGCGGCGAAGAAGCTCCGCAGTCGGGTACGGGTCCGGGCGGCCGTCGCCCAGTCGGCGGACCGGGGCTCAACTCCCTTGATCCGGGCGGCGATCGAGTGCCCGGCGATCTCGCCCTCGGCCAGCGCGAGCACCGCTCCCCCGATCCCGGTGGCCTCGCCGGCCGCCCAGACGCCGTGGACGTCGGTGCGCTGCTCGGCGTCGGTGACCACGAACGGGTCCCCGGCGGCGTGGATCGCGCACCCGAGCGACTCGGCGAGGTCGGTGTGGGCCAGCATGCCGTGTCCGACGGCGAGGGTGTCGCAGACGATCCGCCGCTCGGTGCCCGGCCTCACCCGACCGTCCGCGTCCAGGGCGGCGACGGTGACGGCCTCGACGCGGTCGGTGCCGTGGGCCGCCACGACGGCGTGACTGACCATCACCGGGACTCTGTGGCATAGGAGTTGGGCCGCGTACTGGGCACCTTCGACGACCTTCGCCGGGTTGGCGGCGAGCGTCTTGGCATGCCGTACGAAGCTCGTGGGACGCGCGGACTCGACGTACGCGGCGACGGTGGCGCCCGCTGCGGCGAGCCCGGCGGCGACGGGCATGAGCAGCGGGCCGGTCCCGGCTACGACCGCGATACGACCCGGGAGGACGAGCCCGCCCTTGAGCATGGCCTGAGCGCCGCCCGCGGTGAGGACCCCGGGGAGGGTCCAGCCGGGGAAGGGCAGCACCTTCTCGTAGCCGCCGGTGGCGAGGAGTACGGCGTCGGCGGTGACCGTCTGCGAGTCGGTCTGGGCGGGGCCGATGAGGGCGTGGACGCCGAACACGTTCTTGCCGGCGACATTGGCGAACTCCCTTTCCACGAACCACACATGATGGTCCGACAGGTGGGTGATCCGCCCGGCCGCGACATGCGCCGCGAGCCGGTCGCGCAGTCGCTCCCAGGTGCCCCAGGCGTGGTGGAGGGCCTGCGGTCGGCGTGCGCCGAGTGCGGTCGCGGGCTGGCGGTAGAACTGCCCGCCCGCCTGCGCGGCCGAGTCGAGCAGGGTTACCTGCACACCGGCGTCAGCCGCGGTCAGCGCGGCGGCGAGTCCGGCGGGACCGGCGCCGATGACCGCGAGAGCGGTGCTAGGGCCTGTCGTCACATTCCCGTGGTCCGCCCGGAGGGCGGGCTCTGCGGCGTCAGGTGCGTGCTCTCGGCGTGCCGGGCGGGGTCCCTCGTACTGGTTGTACGTGGGTCCGCGCCCGGTGCGGCGAGTGGGGGCACCTCCCACGCCGTTTAGGCAGTGGGGGAGCGTGCATGGCGTCGCGGAGCAGACGGGAATGTGACGACAGGCCCTAGGCGAGCTCGTCATGGCCGGTGCCTTCCTGGGTGCGGATCGTGTCGCCGGGCGCGGCCGGGACGAGGCAAGCCCGTTGGTTGGGGCGGTCGTTGACGGTGACGAGGCAGTCGTAGCAGACGCCGATGCCGCAGAAGATCCCGCGCGGGGAGCCGCTGCCCCGGGTGCTGCGCCAGGAGGTGATGCCGGCCGACCAGAGGACGGCGGCGACGGTCTGACCGGGCAGCGCGTCGGTGTCGCGGCCGTCGACGGTGACGGTGAAGGGGGGTCCGGGGTGGGCCTGGGCCAACTCCAGCGGGGTCCTCTGTTTCACTGTTGCCCCTCCTTGAAACGGTCCGGGCGGAACGGCGTCAGGTCCAGGTCGGGCGTCTTGCCGGTCAGCGACTGCGCGATCAGATGCCCGGTGCCGACCGCGAGCCCGATCCCGGCGCCCTCGTGCCCGCACGCGTGATGGAGTCCCGGCACCCGGGGGTCGGCCCCGATCGCCGGCAGGTGGTCCGGCAGGTAGGGCCGGAAGCCCAGATAGGCCCGCATGGCGTTGACCGTGCCGAGTACCGGGAACAGGGCCGTGGCCTGCGCGGCCAGCCGCCGTACGACCGGAAGCGCGAACGTCCGGTCGAAGCCGACCCGTTCGCGGCTGGCGCCGATCAGCACCGGGCCCGCGTCCGTGCTCTCGACGACCGCCGAGGACTGGAGCCCCGCGTCCCCGCTGGCGACGTCGGCTACATAGTCGGCGGCGTACACCTTGTGCCGGACGACCCCGCGCGGCAGCGGCTCGGTGACCAGGACGAAGCCGCGGCGCGGCAGCACCGGCAGGTGTACGCCGCCCAGTGCGGCGACCTCTCCGCCCCAGGTGCCGGCCGCGTTGATGACGACCGGGGCGTGGATGTCGCCCTGCGCGCTCCGTACGCCGCGCACGGAACCGTCCTTCGCGCGCAGGATGTCCGTGACGGCGGCGCCCGTGCGCAGTTCGGCTCCGGCCCGCCGGGCGGCTCGTACGACGTGGGCGGCGGCGAGGGTCGGCATGACCTGGCAGTCCTGCGGATAGAGGATGCCGCCCGCGAGGCCTGGGGCCAAGTGCGGTTCCAGGTCGCAGAGTTGGTCGGCCGGGATGCTCTGCGCGTCGACTCCGGCGGCCCGCTGTCCCGCGGCGAAAGTCTCCAACGCGGCCATGCCCTCGCCGGCGGAGGCGACGACGATGCCGCCCTTCGGCTCGAACTCCACGGCCGCGCCCATGCCGGGTTCGGCCGCGAGGTCGTTCCAGAGGCGGCCGGACAGCAGGGCGAGGTCCAGCTCGGGGCCGGGTTCCTTGTCGGAGACCAGCAGGTTGCCCTCGCCCGCTCCGGTGGTGCCGCCGGCCACGGGGCCACGGTCCACCAGCACGGTCGTAAGGCCCGCCCGGCTGGTGTAGAGGGCGCACGCGGCGCCCACCATTCCGGCGCCGATGACCACGACATCGCAGGTCAGTCGGTTGCTCACGCCAGTACAATGTCACATGTTTCTTTTCTCGCCAAGGGCCCATAGGCTTCGACTCGCCGATCGGCCTACGACGAAGAAGGTGCCCAACAGTGAGCGACCCCGGGGAATCCACGGTCCGCAAGAACGGCCTCTATCCCTCCGTCTCCCCCGAACTGGCCAAGCTGATGACGACGGGCTGGGCCGACACCGAGCTCCATGACCTCCAGCCCATCGAGCAGGCCGCCCACACGGCCGAGCGCCGGGCCGCCCTGTCCGCCCGCTTCCCCGGCGAGCGCCTGGTGATCCCGGCCGGCAACGCCAAGGTCCGCGCCAACGACACCCACTACCCCTTCCGCCCCTCCACCGAGTACGCCCACCTCACCGGCGACCAGACCGAGGACGCCGTACTCGTCCTGGAGCCGCGCGAGGGCGAGGGCCACGACGCCATCGCGTATCTGCTCCCCCGCTCCGACCGGGAGAGCGGCGAGTTCTGGCAGGGCGCCGCCAAGGGCGAGCTGTGGGTCGGCCGCCGCTACTCCCTCGCCGAGGGCGAGCGCCGTCTCGGCCTCCCCTGCCGCGATGTCCGCGAGGCAACCGAGGAGTTGGGCCGGGCCGCGAAGGTCCCCACCCGGATCGTGCGCGGCTACGACGCCGGGCTGGAGGCCGCCGTGGAGACGGACGAGGCCCGCGACACCGAACTCAAGACCTTCCTCTCCGAGTTGCGCCTGGTGAAGGACGCCTGGGAGATCGGCGAGCTGCGCAAGGCCGTCGACTCCACGGTGCGCGGATTCACCGATGTCGTACGGGAGTTGGCGGGCGCGATCGCCACCTCGGAGCGCTGGATCGAGGGCACCTTCTACCGCCGCGCCCGCGTCGAGGGCAACACCGTCGGCTACGGCTCCATCTGCGCCGCCGGCGACCACGCCACGATCATGCACTGGGTCCACAACGACGGCGAAGTCCGCCCGGGCGAACTCCTGTTGCTCGACGCGGGCGTGGAGACCCACTCCCTCTACACCGCCGACGTCACCCGCACCCTCCCCATCAGCGGCACCTTCACCCCGCTCCAGCGCAAGATCTACGACGCGGTGTACGAGGCCCAGCAGGCCGGCATCGCGGCGGTCAAGCCGGGCGCGGCCTACCGGGACTTCCATGTCGCCGCCCAGCGCCACCTGGCCGAAAAGCTCGTGGAATGGGGCCTGTTGGAGGGCGACCCGGACACCATGTACGAGCTGGCCCTCCAACGCCGCTTCACCATGGCCGGCACCGGTCACATGCTCGGCATGGACGTCCACGACTGCGCCAAGTCCCGTACCGAGCTGTACGTCGACGGCACCCTGGAGCCCGGCATGGTCCTGACCGTCGAGCCCGGCCTGTACTTCCAGCGGGACGACCTGACCGTCCCCGAGGAGTACCGCGGCATCGGCGTCCGCATCGAGGACGACATCCTGGTCACGGCCGACGGCAACGAGAACCTGTCGGCCGGCCTGCCGCGCACCGCCGACGAGGTGGAGGCCTGGATGGCGTCCCTCGTCTGACCGGTTCAGCCTTCGCTGAGCACGACGTCCTGCCGCTGCTGCGCGTGGAACGCGGGCAGCGGCAGGCCGCCCTGCGGGCGCAGCTCCATCACGGTGGCCTCGACCTGGGCCCGACCGGGCTCGATCGCGCCCGGCGAGGGCTTGCCGGTGTTCTCCCAGCGGTGCTCGACACCGTCACAGACCGCGCGGGTACCGCCGATGCCGTGCCGGACGGTCGGGGAGCTCTGCCCGACGGAGGAGCTGACGAAGACGGGCCCCGTGCCGCCGACGCATCGATAGGTGCCGGAGAGCGTGACGGTGCCGTCGTCCGCGATACGGCCCGTGGAGTCGACGGTCACGGTCTCGAAGGGGCCGGCGGTCGCGGGGGCGGCCAGCGCGAGGGCGGCGGCGGCCCAGGCGACGGCGCCGAGGGCAGGACGGAAGAACATGGGGAATGCCTCCTGGAGTCGAGAATCGGGAATCGGGGCTTCCACTGGTACCGCTCCCGGGCCGCCGGGGCCGTGATCGTCACCCCTTCGGTGGCGAGTCCGCACCGAGCGTCGTGGAACGGTCCGAGAGTTGTCCGCGTGTTGTCACGCTTCACAGCCTTCTGTTCCGATGACTTCGCTCCGGGAGGATGGTCTGTCTATGCGAGGCGGTGAGGAAGCCGCCAACACTCACCGCATACGACGTGGAGGTGCGCCATGTGTACCCACCAGCCTTCGTGCCCCTCGGCCGACAGCAACGCCCCGCACATCATGTCCGCCCACCCCGAACAGGGCTGGAGCCTCCTGTGCAACGGCGCGATCGTCTTCGACGACACAGGCGAGCTCCTGCCCGACGGCAGCGTGATCGCTCCGCGCCGGGTGCCGGCTGCGGGGCTGGCGATCGCGGCCTGAGCCGCCCTGCCGCGTCACCCTCGACGCGGAGTCATTCGCTGTCTCCCCGTACGACCGCGGCGTATCTGTCACCCAACTTGGCGCGCATTTCCCCCAGTTGGTGTGCGGCAGTGGCCGCGACATGCGATGCGGCGGGTTGCCTCGCGGTCGTCACCCACCAGTCGTCGTCGGGCCTGCCATTACGGATCTGTGCCCGGACCAGGGTGTCTATCTCTGTCACGTGCTGAGCGAAAGCCTGCGCCCATTCCTGCTCGTCCGGCCGGAGAAACGGCGAACGCCGGAGCAGGAGAAGGTTGACCTGTCTCACCCTGCTCGCTTCAGGCGCGGCGAAGGGGTCCCGGCCGGCAATGGACGTACGTTGGGCCTCCTCGAGAGCGGACAGTGCCTCCCACACCTCCTTCAGAGCCTCCACCCGCTGGATGCGGAAGTTCGCCCGTGCTTCGCGGGCCTGGGCCCGCTGCCACTGCCACAGTCCGGTCGCCGTGGCCAACCCGGTTCCGAGGAACGTGAGGACGCCCACGGCGACCGTGTCCGAGACCATCCTGCGAGGCTACTGAAGCACCGCGAAGCCGTCGAGTTCCACCAGCGCCTGCTCGTCCCACAGGCGTACGACCTCCACGACCGCCATCGCCGGATAGTCCCGGCCCGCCAACCTCCGCCAGATACGGCCGAGTTCGGGGGCGTGTGTGCGGTAGTCGACGATGTCGGAGGCGTAGACGGTGACTCGGGCGAGGTCGGCCGGGGAGCCGCCCGCCGCGTGCAGGGCGGTCAGGAGGTTGGTGAGGGCCTTCTCGAACTGGGCGGGGAGGGTGTCGCCCACGACCTTGCCGTCCGTGTCGAGGGCGGTCTGGCCGGCCAGGAAGACCAGACGGGAGCCGGTCGCGACGACGGCGTGGGAGAAGCCGGTGGGTGGGGAGAGTTCGGGCGGGTTGATGCGGTCGGCGGTCATGCGGGCTCCCCGGTTGTCGCGGGCGTCGCGGTAGTCGCGTACAACTCCTTGGCGATGATGGCCCGTTGGACCTCGCTCGCGCCCTCGTAGATGCGCGGTGCGCGGACCTCGCGGTAGAGGTGTTCCAGGAGGTGGCCGCGGCGCAGGGCGCGGGCGCCGTGGAGTTGGACGGCGGCGTCGACGACGTACTGCGCCGTCTCGGTTGCCAGCAGCTTCGCCATCGCCGCGCGCTTGGGGACGTCCGGGGCGCCTTCGTCGTACGCCGTCGCCGCCGCGTACACCATCAGGCGGGCCGCCTCCGTGCGCAGGGCCATCTCGGCGGCCTGGTGGGCGACGGTCTGCAGGTCCTTCAACTTGCCTCCGAACGCCTGCCGTTGGGCGGTGTGGTCGAGCGTCGCGTCCAGGGCCGCCTGTGACATGCCGACCCCGAAGGCGCCGACGCTGGGGCGGAACAGGTTGAGGGTGCCCATGGCGACCCGGAATCCGCGGTCGGGCTCGCCGAGTATGTCGTCAGCTGTGACTCGTACGGCATCGAAGTCGAGGGCTCCGATGGGGTGTGGGGAGAGCATGTCGAGGGGCGTGCCGGTGAGGCCGGGGCGGTCGGCGGGGACCAGGAAGGCGGTGACGCCTCGGGCGCCGGCGCCGGGGGTGGTGCGGGCGAAGACGGTGTAGAAGTCGGCCTCGGGGGCGTTGGAGATCCAGCACTTCTCACCGGTGAGGCGCCAGGAGGGTTGGGCGGACCCCCCGTCCCGGTCCGCCGTCAGGGACAGCGCCGCCGCATCCGACCCCGCCCCCGGCTCGCTCAGCGCGAACGCCGCCACCGCCGTGCCCTCGGTCACCCCGGGCAGCCAGCGGGCGCGTTGGGCCGGAGTGCCGTGGGCGTGGACCGGGTGGGCGCCGAGGCCCTGGAGGGCGAGGGCCGTTTCCGCCTCGGTGCAGGCGTAGGCGAGGGACTCTCGCATCAGGCACAGGTCGAGGGCGCCGGACGTGAACAGGCGGGCGAGCAGGCCCAGTTGGCCGAGTTCGGCGAGGAGGGGTCGGTTGACGCGGCCCGGTTCGCCCTTCTCCGCGAGTGGGCGGAGTCGGTCGGCGGCCAGGGTGCGCAGCTCGGCACACCAGGCGAGCTGTGCCGGTTCGAGCGAGAATGCGGGCATCGCCGGTCCTCCCTCCGAGGCGGGCCCCAGCGGCCTGGGCGGCCCTCCCTCACGACGGTATCGCGCACCGTTGACTGTCGTCACCAACACGATACGCTCGTAGCGCGAGCCCACCACCCCTTCGCACCACCCCGCCCACACGGCAAGGGGGCGAACCGCCATGGACCACCTGGGCGCCGACAACCTCCGGCGGCCGACCGCCTCGGCCCACATCGACACCTTCGCGCGCGAGCACCTCCCGCCCCCCGAGCAGTGGCCCGAACTCCGCTTCGACCTCCCGGAGCTGCATTACCCCGAGCGGCTGAACTGCGCCGCCGAGCTCCTGGGCCGCACCGACCCCGGGCGTCCGGTGTTCCACACCCCGGTCGGCGAGACATGGACGTACGGCGAACTGCGCACCCGGGTCGACCGCATCGCGCACGTCCTCAGCCGCGATCTCGGTGTCGTCGCCGGCAACCGGGTGCTGCTGCGCGGCCCCACCACTCCCTGGCTGGCCGCCTGCTGGCTGGCGGTGCTGAAGGCGGGCGCGGTGGCGGTGACGGTGCTGGCCCAGCAGCGCCCGCACGAGCTGGCCACGATGTGCGAGATCGCCCAGGTGCGGCACGCGCTGTGCGACATCCGGGCCGTCGACGACCTCGCGAAGGCCGAGATCCCGGGGCTGCGGATCACGACGTACGGCGGCGACTCCCTCGACGACCTGCTGAACCGTCCGGTGCCCGGCACGCCGTTCGCCCCCGTGGACACCGCGGCCGACGACGTCGCGCTGATCGCGTTCACCTCGGGCACCACCGGCCGCCCGAAGGGGTGCATGCACTTCCACCGGGATGTGCTGGCGATCGCCGACACCTTCTCCAAGCATGTGCTCAGGCCACATGTGGACGATGTCTTCGCCGGCAGTCCCCCGCTCGGGTTCACCTTCGGGCTCGGCGGGCTGGTCGTCTTCCCGCTCCGCGTCGGCGCCAGTGCCCTGCTCCTCGAACAGGCCGGGCCGAAGCAGCTGTTGCCCGCGATCCCCGCGCATCGCGTCTCCGTGCTGTTCACCGCGCCCACCGCCTATCGCGCGATGCTCGACGAACTCGACGCCCACGACACCTCGTCCCTGCGCCGCTGTGTCTCCGCCGGCGAGAACCTGCCCGCCGCGACCTGGCGGGCCTGGCACGAGCGGACCGGGCTGCGCATCATCAACGGCATCGGCGCCACCGAGCTGCTGCACATCTTCATCTCGGCGGCCGACGGGGACGTAAGGCCTGGCACCACCGGTGTCCCCGTGCCGGGCTGGCACGCGCGCGTGGTCGACGACGCGGGAGAGGAGAAACCCGACGGCGAGCCCGGGCTGCTGGCCGTGCGCGGGCCGGTCGGCTGCCGCTATCTCGCCGACCCGCGCCAGCGCGAGTACGTGCGCGGCGGCTGGAACATCACCGGCGACACCTACGTCCGCGAGCCCGACGGCTACTTCCGTTACGTCGCCCGCGCCGACGACATGATCATCTCGGCGGGGTACAACATCGCCGGCCCGGAGGTCGAGGACGCGTTGCTGCGTCACCCGGACGTAATCGAGACAGCGGTGGTCGGGCGGCCCGACGAGCAGCGCGGGCAGGTCGTCGTCGCGTACGCCGTCCTCAAGGAGGGCGCGCCGCAGGACACGGAGGCGCTGCGCGCGTTCCTCAGGGCCGAGCTGGCGCCGTACAAGTGCCCGCGCGAGTTCGTCTTCCTCGACGCGCTGCCGCGCACGGCGACGGGCAAACTCCAGCGGTTCAGGCTGCGCACCGAGGGTGACCAGCGATGATGGTGACCCGCAGCGATACCGAAGACCTAAGATGATCAACGTGTCCGACCAGCATGCTCCACGGTCCCTGATCGTCACGCTCTACGGCGCGTACGGCCGCTTCGTGCCCGGCCCGGTGCCCGTCGCCGAGCTGATCCGGCTGCTCGCCGCGGTGGGCGTGGACGCGCCCTCCGTACGCTCGTCCGTGTCCCGGCTCAAACGGCGCGGGCTGCTCGTGCCCGCTCGTACGGCGCAGGGCGCGGCCGGATACGAGCCGTCACCGGACGCGCTCCAGCTGCTCGACGACGGCGACCGGCGCGTCTACGCGACGACGCCTCCCCAGGACGAGGGCTGGGTGCTCGCCGTGTTCTCCGTGCCCGAGTCGGAGCGGCAGAAGCGGCATGTGCTGCGCTCACGGCTGGCCGGGCTCGGCTTCGGTACGGCGGCTCCCGGCGTGTGGATCGCCCCGGCACGGCTGTACGAGGAGACCCGGCACACACTCGCGCGGCTGCGCCTGGACCCGTACGTCGACTTCTTCCGGGGTGAGCACCTCGGCTTCGCGCCCACGGCCGAGGCGGTCGCCCGCTGGTGGGACCTGGCGGCGATCGCCAAGGAGCACGAGGCGTTCCTGGACCTCCACGCGCGCGTGCTCCACGAATGGGAGCAACGGGCGGACACCCCGCCAGAGGAGGCCTACCATGACTACCTCCTCGCCCTGGACTCCTGGCGCCATCTCCCCTACGTCGATCCCGGGCTGCCGGAGCACCTGCTCCCCGCGGGCTGGCCGGGCGCCCGTTCGGCGGCGGTGTTCCGAGGTCTGCACGCGCGGTTGCGGGACGCGGGAGCCGTCTTCGTCGGGGTGTGACCTCACCCACAACATTGGCCCCTAAGACAACCTTCAGCCTCTTCATTAACTCTTCTAAGGTTTCTTACTTAGCATGCACCCAGTCGTATGCCGGGTAAGAAAGAGGACTGTTGCGCATGACCACCACGGCAAGGGCCTGCCCTTCGGCTCAGGGAGCCACCGTCTGGCTCACCGGGCTGCCGAGTGCTGGAAAGACCACCATCGCCCGTCTTCTCGGTGACCGTCTGAAGGCCGAGGGACACCGCGTGGAGGTCCTCGACGGCGACGAGATACGCCGCTTCCTCTCCGCGGGCCTCGGCTTCTCGCGGGAGGACCGGAACACCAACGTGCAGCGCATCGGACTCGTCTCCGAGGTGCTGGCCCGCAACGGCGTGCTGTCCGTCGTCCCGGTCATCGCGCCCTACGCCGACAGCCGCGAGGCCGTCCGCAAGCGGCACGACGTGAGCAACACCCCGTACTTCGAGGTGCATGTGGCGACCCCGGTCGAGGTGTGCAGCGAGCGCGACGTGAAGGGGCTCTACGCCAGGCAGGCCGCGGGCCGGCTGACCGGGCTCACCGGGGTCGACGACCCGTACGAGCCACCGACCGACCCGGCGCTCACGCTGCGCACGCAGGTGCAGACGCCCCAGGAGTCGGCGGACGCGGTCTACGCGCTGCTGGCCGAACGGAAGCTGGTGTGACCGCGGTGACTGCCGAAACGACCCTCGACACGACCTCCGACAAGGGCTTCACGCTGTCCCATCTGGACGCGTTGGAGTCCGAGGCGGTGCACATCTTCCGCGAGGTGGCGGGTGAGTTCGAGCGGCCGGTGATCCTCTTCTCCGGCGGCAAGGACTCCATCGTCATGCTGCACCTGGCGCTGAAGGCGTTCGCCCCGGCGGCGATCCCCTTCTCCCTGCTGCACGTCGACACCGGGCACAACTTCCCCGAGGTCCTTGAGTACCGGGACCGCACGGTCGCACAGCATGGGCTGCGCCTCCATGTGGCCTCCGTACAGGACTACATCGACCGCGGTGTGCTGCGCGAACGCCCCGACGGCACCCGCAACCCGCTGCAGACCCTCCCCCTCACCGAGAAGATCCAGTCCGAGCGCTTCGACGCCGTCTTCGGCGGCGGACGACGGGATGAGGAGAAGGCCCGCGCCAAGGAGCGCGTCTTCTCCCTGCGGGATGAGTTCTCCCAGTGGGACCCGCGCCGCCAGCGGCCCGAGCTGTGGAACCTCTACAACGGCCGGCACGCGCCCGGCGAGCACGTCCGCGTCTTCCCGCTGTCCAACTGGACCGAGTTGGACGTGTGGCAGTACATCGCCCGCGAGGGCATCGAGCTGCCCGACATCTACTTCGCCCACGAACGCGAGGTCTTCCAGCGCGCCGGCATGTGGCTGACCGCCGGCGAGTGGGGCGGCCCCAAGGCCGACGAGAGTGTCGAGAAGCGCCAGGTCCGCTACCGGACCGTCGGCGACATGTCCTGCACCGGCGCCGTCGACTCCGACGCGACCACGCTCGACGCCGTCATCACCGAGATAGCCGCCTCCCGGCTCACCGAGCGGGGCGCCACCCGCGCCGACGACAAGATGTCCGAGGCCGCGATGGAAGACCGTAAGCGCGAGGGGTACTTCTAGACATGACCGCCACGACCAGCGCCGCGCTCGACACCGGCGCCACGATCGACACGCTGCGGTTCGCGACCGCCGGGTCCGTCGACGACGGCAAGTCCACCCTCGTCGGACGCCTGCTGCACGACTCCAAGTCGGTCCTCACCGACCAACTGGAAGCCGTCGAGCACGCCTCCCGCAAGCGCGGCCAGGAGGCCCCCGACCTGGCCCTCCTCACGGACGGCCTGCGGGCCGAGCGCGAGCAGGGCATCACCATCGACGTGGCCTACCGCTACTTCGCGACCCCGCGCCGCCGCTTCATCCTCGCCGACACCCCGGGCCATGTGCAGTACACCCGCAACATGGTCACCGGCGCCTCCACCGCCGAGCTGGCGATCATCCTGATCGACGCCCGCAACGGCGTCGTCGAGCAGACCCGCCGGCACGCCGCCGTGGCCGCCCTGCTGCGCGTCCCGCACGTGGTCCTCGCCGTCAACAAGATGGACCTCGTCGGGTACGAGGAGAAGGAGTTCGAGCGGATCGTCGAGGACTTCGCGGGCCACGCGGCCGAGCTGGCCCTGCCCGGCTTCACGCCGATCCCGGTCTCCGCGCTCGTCGGCGACAACGTCGTCGACCGCTCGGCGCACATGGACTGGTACCACGGTCCGGCTCTCCTGGAGTACCTGGAGAACGTCCCCGTGGGCACCGGCCCCGCCGACGCTCCGGCCCGCTTCCCCGTCCAGTACGTCATCCGCGACGGTGAAGTCCGGCACTACGCCGGGCAGTTGGTGTCCGGATCGCTGCGCGTCGGCGACCGTGTCACGGTCCACCCGTCCGGCGAGACCACCGAGATCACCGGCATCGACGTGCTCGGCACCGAGGCCGAGGTGGCGTACGCGCCGCAGTCGGTCAGCCTGCGCCTGGCCGACCAGCGGGACGTCTCACGCGGCGACATGATCACTGCCGGCGTCGACGCGCCCGCGCTCACGCAGGACGTCAGCGCCGCCGTCTGCCACCTGGCCGACCGTGCGCTGCGCGTCGGCGACCGCGTCCTGCTCCGGCACACGACCCGGACCGTCAAGGCCATCGTGAAGGACCTGGGCGGCGCGACCGAGCTGACCGCGAACGACCTGGGCCGCATCACCCTGCGCACCGCCGAGCCCCTCGCGCTCGACGACTACGCGGTGTCGCGCCGCACGGGCGCGTTCATCCTGATCGACCCGGCGGACGGCGCGACACTGACCGCCGGCATGGCCGAGCTTCAGTAGCTCTGGCGTATCAGTCGCCCTCAAGTCCCCAGCGTCAGCCGGGGCTTGGGGGCGTCCGTGCGTCCGGTGCGCGGGGGCCGGCTGCCCGCCCGGTACGGGTCGGGCCAGGCGACGCCCGGGCCGTCGTAGCCCTGCTCGGCCGCCGCGTGGAGGGTCCAGTGCGGGTCGTAGAGGTGGGGGCGGGCCAGGGCGCACAGGTCCGTACGCCCGGCCAGGATCAGCGAGTTGACGTCGTCCCAGGAGGAGATCGCGCCGACCGCGATCACGGGGACGCCGGTCTCGTGGCGGATGCGGTCGGCGAAGGGGGTCTGGTAGGACCGCCCGTACTCGGGGCGTTCGTCGGCCACGACCTGCCCTGTCGACACGTCGATCGCGTCGGCGCCGTGCGCGGCGAAGGCGCGGGCGATCTCCACGGCGTCCTCGGCGCTCGTGCCGCCCTCGGCCCAGTCGGTGGCGGAGATACGGACGGTCATCGGCCGTTCCTCCGGCCACACGCCCCGTACGGCGTCGAAGACTTCGAGCGGGAAGCGGAGGCGTGCGGCGAGGGAGCCGCCGTAGGCGTCGGTGCGCTGGTTGGTGAGCGGGGAGAGGAAACCGGAGAGCAAGTAGCCGTGGGCGCAGTGCAGTTCGAGGAGGTCGAAGCCGGCGCGGGCGGCACGCCAGGCGGCTGCCGCGAACTGCTCGCGGATATCGGTGAGTTGGGCTCGCGAGAGCTGGCGCGGGGTCTGGTTGCGTGAGGTGTACGGGATCGGGGACGCGGCCACGAGGGGCCAGTTGCCGTCCTCCAGGGGCTCGTCGATGCCCTCCCACATCAGCTTGGTCGAGCCCTTGCGGCCGGAGTGGCCGAGTTGGATGCCGATCGCGGTGCCGGGGGCCTGGGCGTGCACGAAACCGGTGATCCGCTTCCAGGCTTCGGCCTGCCGCCCGGTGTAGAGGCCGGCGCATCCGGGGGTGATCCGTCCCTCCGGGCTCACGCACACCATCTCGGTCATCACCAGACCCGCGCCGCCCAGCGCCCGCGCGCCCAGGTGAACGAGGTGGAGGTCGCCGGGGACGCCGTCGGTGGCCGAGTACAGGTCCATCGGTGAGACGACGACCCTGTTGCGCAGGGTCAGGCCGCGCAGCCGGAACGGCGTGAACATCGGGGGTGTGCCGGGCGGGCAGCCGAACTCGTCCTCCACGGCGCCGGTGAAGTGCGGGTCGCGCAGGCGCAGGTTGTCGTGGGTGACGCGGCGGCTGCGGGTGAGGAGGTTGAAGGCGAACTGGCGGGGCGGCTGGTCGAGATAGCGCGGCAGGTTCTCGAACCACTCCAGGCTGGCGCGGGCCGCGCGCTGGGTGGAGGCGACGACGGGTCGCCGTTCCTCCTCGTAGGCGGTCAGCGCCTCGGCCAGGGTCGGCCGCTCCTCCAGGCAGGCGGCCAGCGCGAGGGCGTCCTCTACGGCGAGCTTGGTGCCGGAGCCGATGGAGAAGTGGGCGGTGTGGGCCGCGTCGCCGAGGAGGACGACGTTGCCGTACGACCACTGTTCGTTGACGACCGTGCGGAAGGTGGTCCACGTGGAGTTGTTGGACTTGAGCGGGCGTCCGCCCAGCGCGTCCGAGAAGATCTTCGCGCAGCGGTCGATCGACTCCTGCGGGGCGAGCTCCTCGAAGCCGGCCGCTCGCCAGACCTCCTCGCGCATCTCGACGATCACGGTGGAGGCGTCGGGTGCGTACGGGTAGCCGTGCAGCTGCATCACGCCGTGTGCGGTCTCGGCGATCTCGAAGCGGAAGGCGTCGAAGGGGAAGTCCGCGGCGAGCCAGATGTAGCGGCAGTGGTGGGTGGCCACATGGGGGCGGAACACATGGGCGTAGGCCTCGCGGGTGGTGCTGTTGACTCCGTCGGCTGCGATGACGAGGTCGTACGACTCGGCGAGCCAGGCCGGGTAGGGGGCCTCGGTGTTGAAGCGGAGTTCTACGCCGAGGTTGCGGCAGCGCTGGTGCAGGATCTCAAGGAGGCGGCGTCGACCGAGTGCCGCGAAACCGTGGCCGCCTGAAGTGTGGCGCGCGCCACGATGCACTATGTCGATGTTGTCCCAGCGGATGAACTCCGCCTGCATCGCTTCGTAGACAATCGGGTCTGCGTGTTCGATGCCGCCCAGGGTTTCGTCGGAGAGGACTACTCCGAAGCCGAATGTGTCTTCGGGGGCGTTGCGTTCCCAGACGGTTACTTCTCGGGTTGGGTCGAGGCGCTTCAGCAATGCCGCTGCGTAGAGGCCGCCTGGGCCGCCGCCGATGATCGCGATGCGTGGGGGGTGGCTGGTCATCGGTGGCGGCTGCGGGCTCGTTGTGGCTGGTCGCGCAGTTCCCCGCGCCCCTGAGGTGGGCACAGTTACCGTCCCCTCCATTTTGGCGGCCGCTTCTCCTTAAAAGCCTCGTGGAACTCCGCGTAGTCCTCGCCGTTCATCAGGAGGGCCTGGGTCGCTGCGTCCAGTTCCACCGCTGCCGCCAGCGGCATGTCCAGTTCCGCCGTCAGCAGGGCCTTTGTCTGGGCGTACGCCAAGGCCGGGCCCTCTGCCAGGCGGCGGGCCAGCGCCTGGGCGGCCTCGTCTGCCTGGCCCTCGTCCGTCAGTTCGCTGATCAGGCCGATTCGCTCGGCCTCCGGGGCGCGTACCGGGTCGCCCAGCATCAGGAGTCGGGTCGCGTGGCCCAGGCCCACCACCCGGGGGAGCAGGTACGCCGCGCCCATGTCGCCGCCGGAGAGGCCGACCTTGGTGAAGAGGAAGGCGAAGCGGGCGGAGGGGTCGGCCACCCGGAAGTCCGCGGCCAGGGCGAGGACGGCGCCGGCGCCCGCCGCCACTCCGTGTACCGCCGCGATCACCGGGAACGGGCATTCCCGTACCGCCCTCACCACCTGGCCGGTCATCCGGTTGAAGTCGAGGAGCTGGGCGGTGTCCATGGACAGGGTCGCGCCGATGATCTCGTCGACGTCGCCGCCCGAGCAGAAGCCGCGGCCCTCGCCGGCCAGCACCAGGGCCCGTACCGTCCGCTCCCGGGACAGCTCGGCGAGCAGGTCGCGCAGGTCGGCGTAGGCGCCGAAGGTGAGCGCGTTGAGTTTCTCGGGGCGGGCCAGGGTGACGGTGGCGACGCCGTCGGTGTGCTCGACGCGCAGATGCCGCCAGTCGGAGGTGCGGGCGGCGGAGCCGGTGAAGGGACTCATACCTCGAAGCTAACACCCATCTGTGACTGTCGTCACGAGTGCGCGATAGAGGCGCCCTGATGTGAGCGGTTCCCGTCACATCCGTCACGGGACGGCACGGCTCGTTAATAAAGCGGTAACGACGGGAGCAACGGTGCGAGGCAAGCCGTTGCTCTGGGTATACCGCCCGGTATCGGGGCCGAAGGTCCCGTGCGGCGCCCGTCGAGCGTCCCTACGGGGGAGTCGTACCATTCCTACTGTTGAAAGCAGGACATCCTGCTCCATGAACGGACCCGCCTTGCAAGAACGACCCCCCGCCTCAGCCTCCTGGCGCATCGCGCTGCCGCACACCGCCGCGGCCGTGCCCGTGGCTCGTGCACTGGTCCGTACCGCACTGGCCGAACTGGAGCACGCGGCCGACAGCGACACCGCCGAGCTGCTCACGGCGGAGCTGGTCGCGAACGCGGTGGAGCACACCGAGGGGGACGGGCCCATAGAGCTCGTGGTGGAGCTGCTGCCGAGCGGCTGCCAGGTCGAGGTGCACGACCCGGACCCGGCCCCGCCGGGCAACCTCACCCGCCCCTCGGAGGACGTGGACCCCGACCCGTGGCAGGAACACGGGCGCGGACTCCTCCTCATCCGCGCCCTCAGCTCCTCCTGCGGTCACCGGCCCACCGAGTCCGGCAAGGCGGTGTGGTTCAGGCTGCCCGTGGTGCCGCATCAGTGGCATCCGGCGTGAGCGTCGCCCGTACGAGAGTGCTCAGGCGAGCGTGGCGACCAGGATCGCCTTGATCGTGTGCAGCCGGTTCTCCGCCTCGTCGAAGACGACCGAGTGCGCCGACTCGAAGACCTCGTCGGTCACCTCGAGGGAGTCGAGGCCGTGGGTCTCGTATATCTCGCGGCCGACCTTTGTGCCGAGGTCGTGGAAGGCCGGCAGGCAGTGCAGGAACTTGACGTCCGGGTTGCCGGTGGCGCGCAGGACGTCCATGGTCACGGCGTACGGGGCGAGGGCGGCGATCCGCTCGTCCCAGACCTCCTTGGGCTCCCCCATGGAGACCCACACGTCGGTGGCGACGAAGTCGGCGCCGCGCACGCCCTCCTCCAGTGACTCGGTGAGCGTGACGCGGGCCCCGCTGGTCGCGGCGAGCTCCCGGGCCCGGTCGACGATCTCCTGGGCGGGCCAGTAGGACTTCGGGGCGACCAGGCGCACGTCCATGCCGAGCAGTGCGCCGGTGACCAGGTAGGAGTTGCCCATGTTGAAGCGGGCGTCGCCGAGGTAGGCGAAGGCGATCTCCTTGAGGGGCTTGTCGCTGTGCTCGACCATCGTGAGCACGTCGGCCAGCATCTGGGTGGGGTGCCAGTCGTCGGTGAGGCCGTTGTAGACGGGGACGCCGGCATAGGCGCCCAGCTCCTCTACGGCGGCCTGGCTGTCGCCGCGGAACTCGATCGCGTCGAACATCCGGCCGAGGACGCGCGCGGTGTCCCGTACGGACTCCTTGTGGCCGATCTGCGAACCCGAGGGGTCGAGGTAGGTCGTCGAGGCGCCCTGGTCGGCGGCCGCGACCTCGAACGCGCAGCGGGTGCGCGTCGAGGTCTTCTCGAAGATCAGCGCGATGTTCCTGCCCCGCAGGTACTGGGTCTCGGTCCCGGCCTTGTTGGCCGCCTTCAGCTCGGCGGCCAGCTCGATCAGGCCGCGGAACTCGTCCTCGGTGAAGTCCAGCTCCTTGAGGAAGTGGCGGCCGGCGAGGGCGGTCGGGACTGTCGCCATGGGGGCGCTCCAACGGTTACGGGACACGGACCCTTGGAATTCTATACGACGCCCAGCATGCCTATACGGAAGCACGTATGACTATCGCTCCCCTGTGCGCCTCGCTCGCCTACACGGCATCCCGTTGCACCGGGCAGCTCATGCAGCGCGGTCCGCCCCGGCCCCGCCCCAGCTCGCTGCCCGGGATCTCGATCACCTCGATGCCCTGCTTGCGCAGGTGCGTGTTGGTGGTGGCGTTCCGCTCATAGGCGACGACGACACCCGGCTCGACGGCGAGGACGTTGCAGCCGTCGTCCCACTGCTCGCGCTCGGCCGCGTGCACGTCCTGGGTCGCGGTCAGGACGCGGATCTCGTTCAGCCCGAGCGCGGCGGCGATCGCCCGGTGCATGTGCTCCGGCGGATGGTCGGTGACCTTCAACTCCTTGCCGTCGACGCCCGGTTCGATGGTGTACGAGCGGAGCATGCCGAGCCCCGCGTACTGGGTGAAGGTGTCGCCGTCGACCATCGTCATCACGGTGTCGAGGTGCATGAAGGCGCGCCGTTTCGGCATGTCGAGGGCCACGATGGTGCGCGCGGAGTCCGCGGCGAACAGCTTGTGCGCGAGCATCTCGACGGCCTGCGGGGTGGTGCGCTCGCTCATGCCGATGAGGACGGCGCCGTTGCCGATCACCAGGACGTCCCCGCCCTCGATGGTGGAGGGGTAGTCGGCCTGTCCGTCGGACCAGACGTGGAACGTTTCGTCACGGAAGAGGGGGTGGTGCCGGTAGATCGCCTCGAAGTGCACGGTCTCGCGCTGGCGGGCGGGCCAGCGCATGGCGTTGATGGAGACGCCGTCGTAGATCCAGGCGGAGGTGTCGCGGGTGAAGAGGTGGTTGGGGAGGGGGCCGAGGAGGAAGTCGTCGAGGTCCATCACATGGAAGCGCACGGAGGTCGGTTCCGGGTGGGCCTGAAGGAACTCCCGCTTGGTCATCCCGCCGACGAGGGCCTCGACGAGCTCGGGCGTCGACAGGGACTCGAAGGCGGCCCTGAGGTGGTCGGTGGCGAGGGGGCCGTACTCCTTCTCGTCGAAGACCCGGTCCAGTACGAGTGACCGGGCCGCCGGGATCTCCAGCGTCTCGGTGAGCAGGTCGCCGAAGAGGTGGACGGCGACACCGCGGTCCCGCAGGACGTCGGCGAACCCGTCGTGCTCGGCGCGCGCCCGGCGCACCCACAGCACGTCGTCGAAGAGGAGGGTGTCCTTGTTGCTGGGGGTGAGCCTTTTGAGCTCAAGATCCGGCCGGTGCAGTATGACGCGGCGCAGCCGCCCGGCTTCGGAGTCGACGTGGAATCCCATGTCTCCATCCTGACCATCGGGGGCCGGGTTCACCCACTTCTTTCACACCCCAACTCTTTCTCGTCCCCTTGACGACAAGTGGGGCGGGAGGTTATCGTCTTACTGACGAGATCAGTGAGGGGATCCGAGGGGGATCTGCATGGCCGACATCACCCGGCGCCTTGGCCTGCGCCATCTGCGCGGGGCTCCGACGGCGCACATACGGCACCACCGCTCCGGCAAGCTGCTGCATGACGGGCCCGGGCTCAGTTTCTGGTTCCGCTCGCTGACCGCCGCGCTCTCCGAAGTGCCGGTCGACGACCGGGAGTTGGCGATGACCTTCCATGCTCGTACGTCCGACTTCCAGGACGTGGCGGTGCAGGCGACCGTCACCTACCGGATCAGCGACCCGGCCGTGGCGGCCGCGCGACTCGACTTCTCGATCGACCCGGACACGGGCGTGTGGCGGGGCGCGCCCCTTGAGCAACTGGGCACCCTGCTGACGGAGACGGCCCAGCAGCACGCGCTGGCCGTGCTGGCCCGTACGCCACTGTCGGCCGCGCTGGTCGACGGGGTGACGGCGGTGCGGGAGCGGATCGCGGAGGGGCTAGGTGCCGAACCACGGCTGCCGGCCACCGGAATCGAGGTGGTCGCCGTACGCGTGATGGCGCTGCGGCCCGAGCCCGAGGTGGAGCGGGCGCTGCGCACCCCGGCGCGCGAGCAGATCCAGCAGGAGGCGGACCGGGCGACGTACGAGCGGCGGGCGGTCGCCGTCGAGCGGGAGCGGGCCATCGCCGAGAACGAGCTGGACAGCCAGATCGAACTCGCCCGCCGCGAGGAGCAGTTGGTCGACCAGCGTGGCACCAACGCCCGCCGCGAGGCCGAGGAACACGCGGCGGCGGACGGGGTACGGGCGGAGGCCGAGGCGGCTCGTACGGTACGGCTCGCCGACGCCGAGGCGGCGCGTTCCGTACGGCTGGCTCGCGCAGAGGCCGAAGGGGCGCGCGGGTTGGGTGAGGCACGGGCGCAGGCCCAGGCGGCGTGGCTGCGGGTGCATGCCGAGGTCGATGTCGCCACTCTGCACGCGCTGACCGGGACACGACTCGCCGAGAACCTGCCGCACATCGACAGCGTCACGATCTCGCCGGACGTGCTGACGGGGCTGCTCGCCAGACTCGGCACCGGAGAGCAGGCGTGAGTCTCGCGCCGCGTGCCGTGCTCGTCCATCGCACCACGGAGTACGAGGAGTTGGTGGCCCGGCACGGCACGCACGGCCAGGCCGCGTTCTTCTTGCGGTCGCGGGGTCGTGACATCGAGGAGGTCGCCGAACGGCACCGCCGCACGCGGCGGGCGCTGGCCGAGGTCGCGTCGGCGATTCCGTTGACGTGGCGTCAGGCTCGGGTGGAGCGGGGCGACTTGGACCGATTCCTGTTCGCATCCGAGGACGTGGTCGTCGTGGTCGGGCAGGACGGGCTGGTGGCGAATGTCGCCAAGTACCTCGCGGGGCAGCCGGTGGTGGGGATCGACACCGACCCCGGACGCAATCCGGGGGTGCTCGTGCGCCACCGGCCGCAGGACGCGGCGGCCCTGCTTCCGGCGGTGCTCGCCGGGGGCACGGGCGCCGACGAACTGACCATGGTCGAGGCCGTCGCGGACGACACACAGCGGCTGGTCGCGCTCAACGAGATCTATCTGGGCGCGGCCGGGCATCAGACCGCCCGCTACCGGCTGGGCCTCGACGGCGACGGGGGTGCCGTCGAGGCCCAGGCCTCCTCCGGGGTGCTGGTGGGGACGGGGACCGGGGCGAGCGGCTGGCTCCGGTCTGTGTGGCAGGAGCGGGGCGGGGGCGGCCTGCGTCTGCCCGGGCCGACGGAGAACCGTCTGCTGTGGTTCGTGCGGGAGGCGTGGCCGTCGCCGGTGACCGGGACATCCCTGGTATCGGGGGAGCTCGCCGCCTCCGCGCGGCTTGGGCTCACCGTCGAGTCGGAGCGGCTGATCGCGTTCGGCGACGGGATGGAGGGGGACACCCTGGAGCTCACGTGGGGGCAGACGGTGCGTGTGGGGAGGGCGGCGACGGCTCTGCGGCTGGCGGGCTGACGCCCTCCCGCGTCCCCGACGGCGCCCACATCGTCGCCGCCGACACCAGCGCCACCGCCGCCGACGCGACGAGCACCGGCACATTGCCCAGCCAGGCCGCCAACGCCCCGCCGCCCAGGGCTCCGACCGGCACGGTCACCAGGAGCGCGGCCTGTGTGAAGCCCGCGACACGGCCCTGCATGTCCGCCGGTGTGACCAGTTGCTGCGTGGTGGTCATGGAGATCGACCAGACGGCGCCGGACAGGCCGTAGAGGAACTGGTAGGCGAGCAGGAGCGGGAAGGCGGCGCCCCAGGACGCGGCCGGGATCAGGAACACCGAGGCGCCCGTGAGCAGCCCGCAGATCCGGGTCGCCCGCCACAGTCCGATGGTCCGGCCGAGCCGCCCGGCCAGCAGGATTCCGATCACCGTGGCCACGCTCAACATCGCGAAGACGATGCCCAACTGCCAGGCGGGCAGCCCCAGATCACGGGTCGCGTAGAGCACGAAAAGAGCGCCCGCGGCCCCGCTGCCGAGGTTGAGCCCGGCGCCCGCGAGGACCATCCGCCACAGCTGCCACTCGGCACGTACGACGGCAAGTCCCGCCCGTAGCGCGGCAGTCGGCGACTCCCGGGGGTCGTCCCGTCGGCCGACCGGGGCGTTGAGGGCGACGGGCAGCGCGAACAGCAGCAGCGCCTCCACGGCGTACGCCACGCTCCCCGCCTCCAGCGCGGGGGCGGCGCCGACGAGCCCTACGAGCACACCGCCGAGCGCCGGTCCACCGATCTGACCGCCGGTACGGGCCCCGGTCAGCACCGAGTTGGCGGCCAGCAGCCGTTCGGGGCCGACGACCCGGGGCAGTGCGGCCTGGAGACCGACCGAGAGGGTGAAGGTCAGGGCGCCGGAGACGCCCGCGACCACGTAGACGTGCGGCCAGGTGACCCGCCCCACGGCCGCCGCGAACGGCACCGATCCGACGACGAGGGCCTGCACGGACGTGGCCAGCACCAGCAGCCGGCGCAGCCGGACCCGGTCGACCAGCACTCCCGCGAACGGGCTCAGCAGCGCCCCGGGCAGATAGGTGAGGGCCATGATCACGGCCGCGCCGAACGGCCCGGCGTCCAGCTCGGTCACGGCCAGCAACGTCAGCGCGAGCGCCGCGATCTGCCGGCCGACGGAGCCGACGGTCTGCTCCGCGCACAGCAACACGAAGGGGCGGTGCCGCCACAGCGGGCGGTCGTCGGGCGGCAGGGTCACTCGTCAGATTCCCGTGCAGGGAACCGGCCAGCGCCTCAGGCGCGGCGGCAGGGCCACCGCCCAGCCGTCGGTGACCAGGGCGAGCCGCTCGGCCGCCAGCAGGTCGAGGGCCTCCCGGTGCACGGGGCTCAGCGTGTCGACGGGGGTGGCCGCCAGCAGCGTGTCGAACGCGGCGAGCAGGTCGGGGTGGTCGAGGGTGAACCGCGCCGAGGCGGGGCGGTTCCTGCGGTCCATGACAGAGACGAAGTCCGGGCCGCGGCGGTGATAGAACATCCCGTACGCATACCCGGCCCGCCAGTCCCTCAACTCGTGTGTCTCACCGGGGCGTTCGGCGGGCGGCGGAAGGTGGCGCAGAATTCGTACGTCGAACGTCGCCTCCCCGTACGACGTCTCCCCGTACGACGTCTCCTTGTCCGCAGTCTCCTTGTCCGCCGTGCGCCAGTGCGTGTCGAGGCCGCGGCTCTGGCACTCGCGCAGGAACTGGACGGCCACCGCCGTCTCTCGCCCTCCCGCGCCCAGCCGGAGCGGCTCCACCACGTCGATCCGTCGGCCGGTGGTGCGATACGCGACGCCCTCGGGCAGCCCGGGCCCGGTCATCCCGCCGCCGCCTGCACAGCCGGGGCACCGTCGGCCGGACCGCGGTCGATGCGGACCGGCAGAGCACGCGTCGGCAGGGCCACGTACGTCCGCCCGTCACGGAACAACAGCCCCAGCGACAGGACGTGTCGCAGCCACTCGCCCAGTGCGCCGGCGGGAACGTCGTGTCCGTCTCCCGTCAGCAGTCGGTGCAGCGCGGGCTCGGTCCGGCCGTCCTCCAGGCGACGCAGCGCGGAGGCCTGCCAGCCGGTGAAGCGGTGGGTGCGGTGCGGTCGGCCGTGCCGGCGGTCGTGGACCAGCAGCGCGCCACCGCCGCCCCCTGCGCCCTCCCCCTCCTCCGTCTCGTCCTCCCTCTCGTCCTCCCTCTCGTCCTCCATGAGGAGGCTCGATGCCGGATGCTCGGCGATCCACGCCTCGACGGCCTTCTTGAGCTGCTCCTCCGTCTCCCCGCCGACGCCCGCGTCCTCCGTGTCGAACAGGTAGACCAGGTCGGTGAGTTCGTCCTCTGGCAGGTCGTAGACGTGCTGGTACATCTCGGCCGGCCGGCGTTTGCCGAAGCCGAGGCCGGGGTCGGTGAAGTGCGGGCTGAACCGTTCGAGCTGGATGCGGTGGGCGCCGCCCGGCGGCTGGAGGTGGACGAGCGCGGGCATCTGCTCGATGACGGAGGCGTAGTCCTCGGCGGTCTCCCCGGGGAATCCGTACAGATAGTTCCAGGTGCAGGTCACCGAGTGGTTCTCGAACTCCCGGAGTGTACGGATGTTGCGGGCGCCGGCGACCCCCTTGTCCATGAGGTCGAGGACCCTGCTGCTCAGGCTCTCGATGCCGGGCTGCAGGAGCACCGCCCCCGCTCTGCCCAGCAGTTCGATCTGATCGCGGGAGAGGTTGGACTTGACCTCGTAGTGCATCCGCAGGTCCCAGCCGCTCTCGGCGGCGAGCGGAAGGAAGTCCTTGAAGTACGCCATGTCGATGATGTTGTCGACGGTGACGACGTCGAGGATGCGGTGCCGGCGCACCAGCCGGTCGACCTCGCTCCACAGCCGCTCCCCCGGCTTGGCGCGGAAGGCCATGGCGGAGCCGTTGAGCCCGCAGAAGGTGCAGTGGTGCTTCTCCCCCCACCAGCAGCCCCGCGCCCCCTCGACGACCAGTTTCGGGTACACGTACTCGATGACGGGGGACGCCTCCAGGGCCGCCTGCCACTGGTCGTAGTCGGGCGAGGGGATGTCGGCGGGCGCCACGGTCCGCCGGGTCTCCGTGTTGGCCCGGGACACCTCGCCGTCCCACCAGCACAGGCCCGGGACGTCCACGGGCGGCGTGCCGTCGTCGAGGTGACGCAGGAGGGCGGGGAAGGCGTACTCCCCTTCGCCGCGCACCACATGGTCGACGAACGGGTGGTTGCGGTGCAGGGCGTGCCCCATGGGGCCGTCGCAGTTGCTGCCACCGAAGACGACGACCAGTTCCGGGCGGCGGCGTTTGAGCTCCTTGGCCAGCGCGAGCGAGGGCACGTTCTGCATGAACGTGGTGGTGAATCCGACGACCTCGGGTTCGTCCGCGAGCACCTCGGCGGCGCTGCGGTCGATGAACTCGGCCGCGTGGAGCCGCATTTCGGAGGCGGTGTCAACGCCGATCCCGCGTTCCGCCGCGTAGTCCCCGAGGCGGGCGACGCCCCAGTCCGGATCGTCGTAGAGCACGCCCGAGAAGACCCAGTCGCCGAGCCCGTGGAAGATCGAGTCGCTGCCGACCGCCTCGTAGTCGCCGGGACGCAGGTGCCCGCCGGACCGCTCAAGGAGCAACTCCGCGAAACTTAGCGACCCGTGGTACTCGCTCACCTCGTCGTCCGGACGGGCCTGCCGCAGCAGACTGTGCAGCAGGCCCACCTGAAGCGAGGGCAGATCGATCGGATGCCAGGGCATGGTCACCAGCCGAACGCGCATACCGCCCTCTCCGCGGACATCTGCCTCCGCTCCTCGCCCGGTCAGCGGGTCGGCCGCTTCTCCATCACGGCCGGTCGGCGGTTCGTGCGTTCTTCCTCGCGGATCACTGTCTTCTTGATGTCCATCGACGCGCCCCTCCCGAACTCCCATACACAGCAAGGCTGTTCACCCTACGGACGGAGACGGGAGGGGCACAAGGGTGCCGTGTGCATCCTGTGGGCGCCCCGGCCCACGGGCCGGGTCACAGACGCGGGTCCACCGGCTCCGACTCCAGCGCCAGCACCCCGAACACCGCCTCGTGCACCCGCCACAGCGGCTCGCCCTCCGCGAGCCGGTCCAGGGCTTCGAGCCCCAGCGCGTACTCGCGGATCGCCAGTGACCGCTTGTGGTTCAGGAAGCGTCCGCGCAGGCGGGCGAGGTTCTCGGGGCGCGTGTACTCCGGGCCGTAGATGATCCGCAGGTACTCGCGACCCCGGCACTTGATGCCGGGCTGCACCAGGCGGCCCTGGTCACTGCGGACCACCGCGCCGACCGGCTTGACGACCATGCCCTCGCCGCCCCGCCCGGTCATCTCCAGCCACCAGTCGACGCCGGCCCGCACCGAATCCGGGTCGCCGGGTTCGACGAACAGGCGGCGCGTCGTCTGGAGCAGCCCGCTTCCGTCGTGTTCGACGAGCCGGTCGATCAGGGCGAGCTGCTCGTCGTGGGGCAGGTCCGCGAGGCTGCGGCCCTGGACGGCGAGGATCTGGAACGGGGCAAGGCGGACGCCGTCCAGGCCGTCCGTCGTCCAGCAGTAGCGGCGGTACGCGTCCGTGAACGCGGCGGCGTCGGTGGCCCGTTCGCGCTGGCGTGCCAGCAGGTCGCCCACCTCGACGCCCCGTGCCGCCGCGCCCTCCAGCGCGGCCAGCGCCCCCGGGAACACCGCCCCGGACGCTGCACCGACGGCCGCGTACTGCGAGCGCAGCAGCCCGGACGCCTTCAGCGACCAAGGCATCAACTCGGCGTCGAGCAGCAGCCAGTCGGTCTCCAGTTCCTCCCAGAGACCGGCCTCGGTCACGGACGTCCTCACCCTCCCGAGGATCTCCTCCGTCACCGACTCGTCGTCGAAGAACGGGCGGCCGGTACGGGTGTACAGCGACCCGGTGGGCCCATCCACTCCGAACCGCTTCCGTGCCACCTCCGCGTCCCGGCACACCAGCGCCACCGCCCGCGACCCCATGTGCTTCTCCTCGCACACGACCCGCGCGACCCCATCCTCCTTGTACTGCGCGAAGGCCTCGGCCGGGTGCTCCAGGTAGCCCTCGATGTGGGACGTTGCCGTCGGTGCCATGGTCGGCGGGAGGTACGGGAGGAGCCTCGGGTCGACCGCGAACCGGCTCATGACCTCCAGCGCGGCGGCCGCGTTCTCCTCCCGGACGGCGACCCGCCCCGAGTACCGGGTCTCCACCGCCCTCTTGCCGTGCACGTCGTTGAGGTCGAGCGGCCGTCCGTCGTGCCCGCCCGGCGCCTCGGTCCGCAGCGGCCGCGTCGGCTCGTACCAGACCCGCTCGGCCGGTACGTCGACCAGCTCCCGCTCCGGCCAACGCAGCGCGGTCAGCTTGCCGCCGAAGACGGCACCCGTGTCGAGGCAGATGGTGTTGTTCAACCAACTGGCCTCCGGAACCGGGGTGTGACCATAAACAACCGCCGCGCGACCCCGGTAGTCCTCGGCCCACGGGTAGCGCACCGGCAGCCCGAACTCGTCCGTCTCCCCGGTCGTGTCGCCGTACAGCGCGTGCGAGCGCACCCGCCCCGACGTACGGCCGTGGTACTTCTCCGGCAGACCGGCGTGGCAGACGACCAGCCGGCCGCCGTCGAGGACGTAGTGACTGACGAGGCCGTCGATGAACTCCCTTACCCGCACCCGGAATTCGTCGCTCTCGCCCTCCATCTGCTCGATCGTCTCGGCGAGTCCATGGGTGTGCTGGACCTTGCGGCCCTTGAGGTAACGGCCGTACTTGTTCTCGTGGTTGCCGGGCACGCACAGGGCGTTGCCCGAGCCGACCATGGACATCACGCGGCGCAGGACGCCGGGCGAGTCCGGGCCGCGGTCGACGAGGTCACCGACGAAGACGGCCGTACGGCCCGCCGGGTGCACACCGTCGTCGTAGCCCAACTTGCCCAGCAGGGACTCCAGTTCGGAGGCGCAGCCGTGGATGTCGCCGATGATGTCGAAGGGGCCGGTGAGGTGGGTCAGGTCGTTGAAGCGCTTCTCGGTGACGACGCTCGCGCCGTCGATCTCCTCGACGCCCCGCAGGATGTGCACCTTCCGGAAGCCCTCGCGCTCCAACCCCCGCAGGGAGCGGCGGAGTTCGCGGGTGTGGCGCTGGATGACCCGGCGCGGCATGTCGGCCCGGTCGGTGCGGGCCGCGTTGCGCTCGGCGCACACGTCCTCGGGTACGTCGAGGACGATGGCGATGGGCAGCACGTCGTACCGCTTCGCCAGGTCGATCAGCTGGCGGCGGCTCTCCTGCTGCACGCTGGTCGCGTCGACGACCGTACGGCGGCCGGCCGCGAGCCGCTTGCCCGCGATGTAGTGCAGGACGTCGAAGGCGTCCCCGCTGGCGCTCTGGTCGTTCTCGTCGTCGGCGACCAGGCCGCGGCAGAAGTCGGAGGAGATGACCTCGGTGGGCTTGAAGTGCCGGTGGGCGAAGGTGGACTTGCCGGAGCCGGAGGCGCCGATCAGCACCACGAGGGAGAGGTCGGTGACGGGCAGGGTGCGCCCCTTGTTCTGCGTCTCGGTCATGCCGCGTTCGCCTCCTTCTCGTCCTTCGCGTCTTTCGAGGTAACAGTGAATGTGGCCATCTGGGTGGGCGGTCCCACCTCGGGGTCGTCCGGCCCCACCGGCGCGAACTCCACGTCGTACCCGTGCCGTTCGGCGACCGCCTGCGCCCACGCCCGGAACTCCGCCCGTGTCCACTCGAAGCGGTGGTCGCCGTGCCGCACGTGCCCGGCCGGGAGCGTCTCCCAGCGGACGTTGTACTCGACGTTCGGGGTCGTCACGAGGACCGTCCTCGGGCGGGCGGCGCCGAACACCGCGTACTCCAGGGCGGGCAGCCGGGGCAGGTCGAGGTGCTCGATGACCTCGCTGAGCACGGCGGCGTCGTAGCCCTTGAGCCGGTTGTCGGTGTAGGCGAGCGAGCCCTGGAAGAGCTGGACGCGCGCGGCCTGCCGCTCCCCCATCCGGTCGAGCTTGAGCCTGCGCGAGGCGATGGTGAGCGCCCGCATCGACACATCCACCCCCACGATCTCGGTGAACCGCGGGTCCTTGAGCAGCACCTGCACCAACTGCCCCTGCCCACACCCGAGATCGAGCACCCGGGCGGAGCCGGCCGCCTTGAGCGCGTCGACGATCGCGTCCCGCCGCTGCACCGCGAGGGGTGCCGGCTTCTCCTCGGTCTCCGCCTCCTCGGCGACGGCGTTGTCGATCTCCTCGACGGCGGTGTCGTCCGCCTCCGCCAGCCGTACCAGCTCCAGCCGCTCCATCGCCTCCCGGGTCAGCGACCAGCGCCGCGACAGATAACGGCTGGTGATCAGCTTCTGCTCGGGGTGGTCGGGCAGCCAGCCCTCACCTGCGCGCAGCAGCTTGTCGACCTCGTCGGGGGCGACCCAGTAGTGCTTGGCGTCGTCGAGGACGGGCAGCAGGACGTACAGATGACGCAGGGCCTCGGCGAGCGTGAGCTCGGAGGACTCCAGGACGAGACGCACGTACCGTGAGTCGCCCCACTCGGGGAACTCGGCGTCCAGCGCCACGGGTTCGACGGTGACGGTCCAGCCGAGCGGCTCGAAGAGACGCTCTACGAGCCCCGGGCCACCCCGGGCGGGCAGCGCGGGCACCTCGACACGCAACGGTCGTGCCTGCTGCGGGAGTTCGGGCCGCGGGTTGCACACGCCCTTCATCGCGCTGGAGAACACGGCGCTCAGCGCCACGGCGAGCAGCGAAGAGGCGGCGTACGGACGGTCGTTGACGTACTGGGCGAGCGCCGCGTCGGGCGCACCGCCCCGCCCCTTGCCCTTCCCTCGCCGCACCAGCGCCACCGCGTCGACCTCCAGCAGCAACGCCGCCGTGCACCGCTCGACGCCCGCCTCGGGGTAGAGGACGTGCGCCTGGCCGTAGGACGTGGAGAACGCCTGGGCCTTCTCGGGGTGCTTGTGCAGCAGGTAGCCGAGGTCGGTGGCGGGGCGGTCGGGGGTGCCGGTGGTGGTGATGGTCAGGAACACGGTGGGGTACCTCGAAACGTCTTCGAGCAGATCAGAGCGCTAAACGTACAGCGGACGCCGCTGGAGGACCCGGGAATTTCGAGGCGCCGGCGGGCAGCGCGTCAGCCGATGCGGAAGCCATCCCTGACCGTGTCGAACACGGGGCGGTGGGTGTCCCACTGGGCGTCCGGTGCCGACAGATAGATGTCGTACTCCTTGCCGCCCTCCTGGCCGAACCCGAGGTCGATGGCGCGGAACACGCGTACGCGGCCCTTGAAGGTGAACTCCCACACGGCCGCCGGCTGGTTCCGGAACGTGGTGGTCTGCATGCGGAGTTGGCGATAGGTGCTGCCGGTCGTCATGGCGATGCCGAAGTCGGTGAGTACGACGCGACCCTCGGCGCCCAGCAGCACGTTGCCGGGCTTGAGTCCCGGTGCAGAACCCCGGCCGCGTGCGCGGCGACCATGCCGAGTCCGATCCGGGCGGCCTCGGCGGGCGGAATGGCCCCACCGTCGCGGAGCACATCCGCCAGGGTGGTCGACGGCACGTGCTCCATGACGATGCAGGGCAGGCCCTCGTCGTCGTCCACCACGTCGTGGACGACGACCACGTTGGGGTGGGCGATGCGGGCTGCGCTGCGGGCCTCGCGGCGGGTGCGTTCGTAGAGGGTGGCGAGCTCGTCCGCACTGAGGTGGCGTTGGATGTGCAGCCGCTTGAGCGCGATCTCGCGGCCGAGGACCTCGTCCTCGGCACGCCACACGGTGCCCATGCCACCGCGGCCGATCTGCTGGATCAGCCGGTACCGCCCGGCGATCAGCCGCCCTTCGTCCGACACGGCCCGCCCTCACCGACTTTCTGCGTAGACGTATGCGAATCGCGTCGACACGATAACCGCCGAGAGGCGCCCGGCACTGTGACGCATTCGTCCCTCGCCTCCGGTCCCTCGACTCCGGCACGTTCCGCCGGACCAGGTCTTAGGACGGGAAACCGGCCGCCATGCGTTCCATCGTCGCGACCGTCTGTTCCACGACCGTGTCGAAGAGACGGGCGTGTGCGGCGGGCAGGCCGTTGAGCAGGGCGCGCATGTGCGCCGCCTCCGGGTCGTCGCCGAGGGTCTCGTCGGCCAGGTCCGCCAAGTTCGCCAGGTCGGCGTCGGGCCTGCGATAGCCGAGGTAGACGGCCTGGCCGATCACCGTCGAGCTGATGAGGACCACGGCGAGGGCCAGGTCGTCGTCGGTGAGGCCTGCCGGGGTGAGGATCTCGCGCAGGCGGTTGAGGCCGGGGATCCAGGCGGGCTGGGGCGTGGTCGTCAGGTACGGCACCAACTGCGGGTAGGGGCGCAGGCGCTCCAGTGCCGCGCGCATCCAGGCGGCCAGGCGTTCCTGCCAGGGGCCGGCGGCGAGGGGGGTGCGTTCCATGGACTCCAGGACGTGGTCGGCGGTCGCCTGGAGGAGGGCGTCGCGGTCCGGGAAGTAGCGGTAGAGGGCCATGGGGGCGGCGTCCACGGCGTCGGCGACGCGCTTGATCGTGAGGGAGACGGACGGTTCACGCTCCAGCACCTCGACCGCGCCGGCCACGATCCGCTCGCGTGACAGACGCGGCGGCCGTCCCCTGCCCCGGCGGCCCGGATCCGTCGCGACCTCCGTCATGAGCTGCGCCTTTCCGTCCACTGCAGCGCTGCGCGGACAGGGGCAGGCTACCTCGCCGGGCGCCTGACACCCTCCCCCGCCTTATTTTGCGTATGGCTTACGAAAAATATGCCAGACTCGTTTCGACACCGTGCCGTGCGCTGCCGTACGGCCTGCCCCAGACGGAGGCTTCGCCATGCCCGCGTCCGCTGTCCCCGCCGCCGCCACCCCCGACGAGTCGTCCCCGCCACCGCGGACCAACGCCGTCGTGTGGGTGCTGGCCCTCGGCGGGATCACGGTCTCGCTGATGCAGACGCTGATCATTCCGATCGTTCCCGAACTCCCGAAGCTGCTGGACGCCTCGGCCTCCGACACCACGTGGGCGATCACCGCGACCCTGCTCGCGGGCGCGGTCGCCGTCCCGGTCGTGGGCCGGCTCGGGGACATGTACGGCAAGCGGCGGATGCTGCTGCTCAGCCTGTTCCTGATGATCGCGGGCTCGGTCGTCGGCGCGCTCAGCGACACCCTCGCACCGATGATCGTCGGCCGGACCCTTCAGGGGCTCGCGGTCGGTGTGATCCCGCTCGGCATCAGCATCATGCGCGACGAACTCCCGCCCGAGCGGCTCGGTTCGGCCACCGCGCTGATGAGCGCCTCGCTCGGCGTGGGCGGCGCGCTCGGTCTGCCCACGGCCGCCTTCATCGCCGAACAGGCCGACTGGCATGTGCTGTTCTGGACGTCCGCGGGGCTCGGTGCGCTCGTCACCGTCCTCGTTCTGGCCCTCGTACCGGAGTCCGCCGTGCGCTCCGGTGGCCGCTTCGACTTTGTGGGCGCGCTCGGTATGACGGTGGGTCTGGTGTGTCTGCTGCTGGCCGTCTCCAAGGGCGCCGACTGGGGTTGGGGCAGCGGGACGACGACCGGGCTGTTCGCCGTGTCGGTCGTCGTGCTCCTGGCGTGGGGCTGGTGGGAGCTGCGTTCCGGGCAGCCGCTGGTGGACCTGCGCACCACCGCCCGCCGCCAGGTGCTGCTGACCAACCTCGCCTCTGTCGCGCTCGGCTTCGCGATGTTCTCGATGTCCCTGGCCCTGCCGCAGCTGCTCCAGCTCCCGAAGCTCACCGGCTACGGCCTCGGCCAGTCCATCCTCGCGGCGGGCCTGGTCCTGGGCCCCTCCGGCCTGATGATGATGGCGACCGCACCCTTCTCGGCACGCATCTCGGCAACGGCCGGACCCCGGGTGACCCTGATGATCGGCGCGCTCGTCGTCGCCGCCGGCTACGGCCTCGCCGTCGTCCTGATGGCCGCGGTCTGGCAGATCATCATCGCCACCTGCGTGATCTCCGCCGGCATCGGTCTCGCCTACGGCGCCATGCCCGCGCTCATCATGGGCGCCGTGCCGCTGTCGGAGACGGCCGCCGCGAACAGCCTCAACAGCCTGATGCGGTCCATCGGTACGTCCGTCTCCAGCGCCGTCGCGGGAGTCGTACTCGCCCATATGACCACGTCGTTCGGCACCTTCACCGCCCCCTCCGAGAACGGCTTCCGCGTCATCATGGCCATCGGCTCCGGCGCGGCCCTCGCCGCCTTCGCCCTCGCCGCGTTCCTGCCGGGGCGGCGGCCCACGTCCGACGCGGCGGCGGCTCCGGCGGGCGGCCTGGTGGAGGCCCGTACGGCGGGATAGCTCGTACGGCGGGACAGGCGAAGGGGCCGCCGGGAGCGGCCCCTTCGGTATGACGACAGCTGCGGTGCTGGTGCTACGAAAACCGCGATGCTACGACAGCTGCGACTGGACCTGGGACGAGATCAGCTCCAGGTGGTCCAGGTCGTGGAGGTCGAGCATCTGGAGGTAGACCCGCTGCGCGCCGGCCTCCGCGTAACGGCCGATCCGGTCGACGACCTCGGCCGGGGAGCCGGCCAGGCCGTTGGCCTTGAGCTCGTCGACCTCGCGGCCGATCGCGGCGGCCCGGCGGGCGACCTCCTGGTCGTCCTTGC
This sequence comes from Streptomyces sp. JLBG701, assembly GCF_058544905.1. NCBI lineage: Bacteria > Bacillati > Actinomycetota > Actinomycetes > Kitasatosporales > Streptomycetaceae > Streptomyces > Streptomyces sp. JLBG701. The sequence goes on along the minus strand of NZ_CM178588.1, from coordinate 8,550,881 downwards.
CGACGCAGGCCACGAGGGCGTTGGAGTACGTCAGCTCGTCGGCCCTGCGACCGGCCTCCCCGGCAGCGTCGCGCACCCGGCCGAACTGGCGCTCGCTGTCCTCGATGGAGGCGAACGGCATGTTGAACTCGTCGGCGTAGCGGGCGGCCAGCCGCGGTGTACGGGTCGCGCCGTGGCCGCCGATGAGCACCGGTATCTTCTCCTGGGCCGGCTTGGGCAGCGCGGGCGAGTCCGTGAGGTCGTAGAACTTCCCGTGGAAGTCGAAGGTGTCGCCGGTCTTCGTCGCCCACAGCCCGGTGACGATCTCCAGCTGCTCCTCCAGGCGGGCTATCTTCTCCTTGGGGAACGGGATGCCGTACGCCTTGTGCTCTTCCTCGAACCAGCCCGCGCCCAGGCCCAGTTCGACCCGGCCGCCGGACATCTGGTCGACCTGGGCGACCTGGATGGCGAGCACGCCGGGGAGCCGGAAGGTGCCGGCGGTCATCAGGGTGCCGAGCTTGATGCGCTTGGTCTCGCGGGCGAGGCCGGCGAGGGTGATCCAGGCGTCCGTGGGGCCGGGCAGGCCGTCTCCGGAGCCCATGGCGAGGTAGTGGTCGGAGCGGAAAAAGGCGTCGAAGCCGAGGTCCTCGGTGGCCTTCGCCACGGCGAGCAAGGTGTCGTAGGTCGCCCCCTGTTGGGGCTCGGTGAAGATTCGAAGGTCCATGCATCCATCCTGCACGCCACCTTCCCCACCAGCCCCAGCGGTACCCCCGGCCCCGTCCGACCCCGGTCGGGGCCGTCATGCCCGATGAAGTGGTGGCTGCCGCGCAGCCCAAGGGGCTGTTGCAGCAGTTGGAGGAGTTGATGGCGGCGTTGAACGCGGACCTGACCGCGCTCGACGCGGACTTGCAGTCGGCGGGGAATCCGGGAGGGCCGTCGGCCGAAGACGGTGCCTGACCAAATCCAGCCCCTCAGGCGTTTGAGGAGCGGGGGTCCAGGGGGCAGAGCCCCCTGGGGGTCGGGGCAACCGGCCTAGCCCGCCTCCCGCTCCGGTAACCCCGGATCACGGTCCAACCGCCGCAACATCTCCACCACCCGGTCCCGCGACTCGTCCGCCGCGTCGATCGCCTCCATGCACTGCCAGTACGTGCCCTCGTCGTCCGCCGCACTGGCGACACCGACGAGGGCGATCCCCACTTCCCCGAGCAAACCACCGAGATACGTGAGCGCCTGGCGGGCATCGCCGAGTTCGGTCAGCTGAGCCGCCCGCAGGGCTCCCGCACCCAGCACCGGTCTGTCCAGCACCCCGCAGCCCCGGCCCGCCAGTTCCGTCAACCCCAGTGCCTCACCCCGTAGTTCGGGCGGGCCGGAGACGGCGAGGCGGCTGCCTATCGCCTGGGCGAGGGCCTGCGCCTGCCACACTTCCGCCATGGTTTCGGGCACACCGCCGCTCCCCACCAGAGCGCGCCTGCTCGTCACAATGAGACGCACCGCGTCCATGCGCTGCCCCCGTCTGCTCCGAACGCGCTTTCCACGCGCCCGCCCGAACTCCGTTACCCACTACCCAGAGTGAAGGTCCGTGAGGTGAAAAGCCAGAGGAAGACGGAAATCTGCGGACAACGATTCGGGTTCGTCCGGGTTAACGACTCCGGAGAGTGAAAATGGACCGCTCAGCTCCGACGCGCAGGGTTCCGCCCACAGTCTCGGTCTCGCTCACGGCGCCGGGAACCTCCGTTCGTTCCGGTCGATCTTCGCGTCCAGTGCCGACAGCGGGTCGATGCCGAGCACCTCGCACAGTTGCAGCAGATAGGCGAGGACGTCGGCGACCTCGTCCGTGACCCGGTGGGCGGTGTCGGGGTCGTCCATGACGCGCCCCGACTCCTCGGGCGTCAACCACTGGAAGATCTCGACCAGTTCGGAGGCCTCCACGCTGAGCGCGGAGACGAGGTTCTTGGGCGTGTGGTAGGGCTGCCAGTTCCGCGCGGCCGCGAACTCGGCCAGCCGCCGCTGGAGTTTGGGCACGTCAAGGTGTTCTGTCACGGTCCAGGTGTACCACCGAGACTCCGTCCACCCCGGCGGCCCACGAGGCGTCGCTCACCGCGCCGACGAGGCGGATGTGCCCGCGTTCGCACATGCGCGCCGCCAGCCGCAGCAGCTCCGTGCGCTGTCGGGGGTCGAGGCCCCGGTCGAAGCCGTCGGCGAGCACGGTCAGCGTCTGCATGGCCTGGGGCACTTCGCCGGCCGCGTCGATGTCCAGTACTCCGGGGCCGGTGAGCAGCACCAGCGCGAGGGCGAGGTAGCGGAGTTCGCCGTAGCCCAGCCGTGCGAGGCCGGTCCTGACGCCGTCGCCACGGTCGAGGACAGCGTGAACCAAGCCGTCGGGAAGCGGTTCCGCGAGCAGGTCCGCTACGGTTCCGACGCAGCCGGCGCGTACTGCCGCGACGAGTTGCGCGTGCCGCCGGCCGCACTCGGCGCGGGTGCGCCACAGGACGTCGGCGAGGTTGTCGCAGCCGCCGAGCAGTCGTCCGGAGGCGAGGGGGACGGGGGCGCGCATCCGGGCGGGGCGTGGATCGCAGGGGAAGACGGAGCGCAGGGCGACCACCATCTGTTCGGCGGCGGCGAGCACTTGGCGCTGTCCGTCGGTCTTGCCGGCCACCCGCAGCGGGAGCAGTGCGGTGCCGAGCCGGTCGTCGGGGAGCGGGGCGCGGGTCACCGAGGCCGAGCCGGCGGTGTGCCAGGCGGCCTGCACGGAGCGTCGGCCCGGGTCGCGCAGGGCGGTCTCCAGGAGGACGAGGCCGCCGGACGTCAACCGCTCGCCCACGATGCGCAGTTCGGGTTCGGCCTGGACGGCGACGTCGAGCCGGACGGGGCCCTCGGGTCCGTCGGCCGTGCAGCCGATACGGAAGCCGCGGCGGCGCTGGGCGTCGGGCCGGGCCCGTTCGGGCACGCAGGCCACGGGGTCGGCGAACACCTCGTCGAGCTGGGCCCCGCCACCGAGCCGGGCGAGTGCCTCGTAGGCCCTGAGCGCGCTGGACTTGCCGCAGCCGCTGGCCCCCGCGAAGAGGGTAAGCGGCCCGAGCGGGAAGCCGACGCGGCGGTGGGCGGCGAAGGCGGAGAGGCGCAGTTCGGTGACGCGCGGCCGGTCCGGGTGGGTCTCGCCTGCCGCGGGGAGGGCCGGGGACGGCTGGGCGGGGAGGGCGCACTCGGGCGATTCGGATGACGCGGATGAATCGGATGACTCCAATGACACAGCCATATCCGGACCGTACGGCTCCGCGGTCAGGCGAACCGTTCCGCCCGGGCGCCCTTCCTACGATCGAGGGACCGGCGTCACGTGCCGGGTACCCCCGCGCTCTCCATCAGCCCCTGCACCTCGGTGTCGGGCGGGGTCAGCAGGAACACGTTCCGGTCGACGCGGTGCATGCCGCTGGACAGGCCGAAGACGACGCCCGTACTGAAGTCGAGGACCCGCTTGGCGATATCGGTCTCCGCGCCGCTGAGGTCGAGCAGGACAGGGACGCCTGCCATCAGTGTCTCGGCGACCTCGCGCGCGTCCCCGAACACGTTGACCCGCAGGACGACGAAGCGCCGCCGCGGCTCCGTCTCCGAGTCCGGCAGGGAACGGTGGTCCACCGCCGACGGCCAGGCGTCCCGGCCTCGCAGCGGCACGACCTGGGCGAGCCCTTCCCACTGTTCGTCGGTGGCGTCGTAACGGTTCACCGGTTCACCCCGCCCTGACTCGCCTTCAATGCCTGCACCAGCCAATTCTTACGCCAAGTCACCCGTTCGGCCCAACCGCGACACGGTGCGCGACCGTCACTCGTACGACTGCCTTTCTCCGAACTCCTTCGCCAAAGCACCTCTTACCACCACCACACCGGACTCTTCACCTCCAGCGACACTTCGCTCACCAGGCCCGATTACCTTCCAATGTCGTGCACTTGGCAGAAACGCAGCCGCTGACACCCACGCGACAGACACCGGCGTGGGTTTCCGCCCCGGAAGCCCCGGAAGCCTCGCAACTCCCGGCGCAGTGGCACCGCGTCCTGACGCTCCTGGCCGATGTGAGTCTTTTCATCGGCACGCGCGCGGTGTGGACGCAGGCGGCCGGTCACCGGCTCGTCGTCGCGGGGGTCATCTCCGTCTGCTACGCCTCGATCCTCGCGTGCGGAGTGCTGGCGCTGGTGGTCCGCCGGACCCGTTCGCTGGCCCGCGTGGACCTGTGCGTCCTGGTGACGGCCGTGACGCTCACCCTGTGCACGTGGACGCTCTACCACTACGGCGGCGACGAGGCCGTCCTCACCACCCAGGCCGCGAAGGAACTGGTCGCAGGGCGCGCGATCTACGGACAGCCGTGGCCCTGGCTCTTCCACCACGCGGGCGTCGCCCTCACCCCGACGGTTACCGGCGGCTACGACCTCACCTACGGCTATCCCCCGCTGGCCGTGCTGCTGACCGCGCCGCTGCTGTGGCTCGGGCACGGCGGTGCCCCGGCGACGGCGGTGAGCACCGGCGCGGTCGTGGCCGGCGCGGTCACGCTGTGGCGGATGCTGCCCGTGCCGTGGCGGTCGGCGGCGACGATGGCCTGCCTCGGCTTCGGGTTCCTGCCGACGTACGGCCGCGTCGGCTATCCGGCGCTCCTCGCGCTGGCCCTGCTCATCCCGGTGGTGGTGCGCTGGCCGCGGATCGGACAGGGCGGCCGGCTGGGCCCGGCGGGTCTGGCACGGGCCGCGTGTCTGGGGGCGGCCTGCGCCGCGCAGCAACTGCCGTGGTTCCTGGCCCCGTTCCTGCTGGCGGGGATCTACGCGGTACGGCGCGGCGAACTGGGGCCGCGACAGGCCGCGTTGGTGGTGGCGCGGGTCGTCGGGGTCGCCGCCGGCGTATGGCTGCTGATCAACACGTACTTCATCGCGTACGAGCCGCACACCTGGCTGGCCGGCATCGCGCTGCCCCTGACCCAGGGCGCGGTCATCCACGGCCAGGGCCTGGTCGACATCTCCCTGTACTTCACGAACGGCAGCGACCGGCTCGACTGGTACTCCCACGCGAGCCTGTTGCTGGCGGCGGCGCTGCTCGCGCTGTTCGTCCTGTTCCTACGACGTCTGGGGCCGGCCGCGACGGTCCTGCCCTGGTGCGCCTTCTATCTGGCGACGCGTTCCCAGGACGGCTACTACCTCATGATGACCCCGCTGTGGCTGGCGGCCGCGATCACCGCACCCGCGGCGGAGTTCGCCACCGCGTGGCAGCCGCGCCCGCGCTTCCTGTCAGGCCCGCACCGACGCCCGGCCCGCCTGGCCACGGCCCTGCTCCTGCTCTCCCCGGCCCTGGTGAGCGCGATGCTGGCGGCGACGGGGACGCCACCGCTGGCCATGCGGGTCACTGCGGTACGGCGGGCGGCTTCGACCGCGAACGCGAACGCCTCGACGGCCGTTTCCGCGCTGACGCTCCGGATCACCAACTCCTACGACGGCTCCCTCACGCCCCACTACACGCTCACCACGAGCCAGGGCATGGAGCAGTACTGGTCGATCGTGCGGGGGCCGGCGACGATCCCCGCCCACAGCACGGTGAGCGTCGAACTCCGGCCGCCCGGAGGGAAGTTCACGGTCCCGCACCGCCGGCCCCGAATCCGGATCCGACTGCGGGCCTTCACCGCCGCACCGCAGACGTTGTCGAGCGCGGACGTGAAGTTGGGAGCAGGCGACTACAACTGACGGTTCCTCAGGCAGCCGTACGCGTGAAACGGAGTTTCGTGGCGACCGTCGTCAGGCCGCGGATCATGCCCATCTGGTTCCAGCCCATGCCGAACTCCGCACGGTCGACGATGAATTCGCCGTCGAGGGTGAGCGAGTCGGCCGCCGCGCCGGTCAGGCGGGCGGTGAAGGACAGGGGCCGACTGATGCCGCGCACGGTCAGCTGGCCTACGACGTGCACCTCGTCGCCGTTGCGGAGTTCGGCGCTGCGGGCCGCGAAGGTGATCACCGGGTGGTTGTCGGCGTCGAAGAAGTCGGCGGACTTCAGGTGCGTGTCCCGCTTGGCGTGCTTGGTGTCCAGGGAGGCGACGTCCAGGGTCAGCGTGCCGACGGCGGACCCGTCGGACCGGACCTCACCCTGACCGCTGACGGCGCTGATGGTGCCCTTCACGGTGACCATGCCCCACATCGTCTTGTGCTGGATGGCGACGGTGGACGCGGTGGTGTCGAGCTGCCAGGTACCGGTTTCGACGGCGACGGTCATGATGTCCTCCAGTGGTTCAAATTTGGATGAGCTCAAGCTAGCTCATTATCCAAATCTGAACAACCACCTCGTCCAAAAATGGACAACAGGTACACTCGAAGGCATGGCCGCCCCTGATGAGCACCCCGTCGACCTGCCCGAATGCCCCAACGCACAGGGTGACGGACTGCTGCCCGCCGAGCTGCGCGCCTGGATGGTGCTGCTGGGCGTGACGGGAGCGGTGGAGCAGCGGCTGCGGTCCGTCGTCAAGAAGAACCTCGACGTCTCCCACGACGAGTTCCTGGTCCTGTGTCTGCTGGCCGAGCAGCCCGGACAGGGCCTGCGCATGACCCGTATCGCGGAACTCCTGGGCCGCCCCAAGACCCGCCTCACCTACCAGATCGCCTGCCTCCAGCACGCCGGCCTGGTCACCCGCCAGTCGGTCTGCGGCGACAAGCGCGGCATCGAGGTCGCCCTCACGGACAAGGCCCGACGCCAGCTGAAGGAGGCCGCCGAGCCCCTCGCCGAGACGGTCGCCCAGGCGCTCGCGCATGTCATGGGGCCGGACCAGCGGGCGGCGGTGCGCGGCCTGCTGCCGGAGCTGGACGAGACCCTCCGGGACGCATAGCCCCCCCTCTTTGCCGATCACGCCTCGCGCGGGCCTCCCCATGCCCGATGATGGGCGGGCAATGACCCAGCCCGCTCCGATGACCCTTCGCCCGCCCCACCCACCCCTCCCCCTCCTCCGGGCGGCGGTGTTCGCAGTCGTGGGCACGGTGCTCGGAGTGAGCGCGCACCGGTTGGTGGCCGAGGAGCCGATGCCGTGGCGGGAGAGCGCGGTGGCGGTCGTCCTGCTCTTCGGGGTGGGACTCATCGGTGTGCGGCGCCCGCGTTCGCTCGCCACCATGGTGGCGACGAGCGCGACGGCACAGGTGGGACTGCATCTGTGGCTGTCGGCCGAACACATGGGCCCTACGGCGGCGATGGCGATGCCCGCCGACATGCATCACGGGATGCACGCCCCCGGCACCTGGCACGACCAACTGCACGACTCCTCCGCGATGACGGCCGTACACGCGCTCGTGGCGGTGCTCGTCGCGATCCTGCTGCACCGCGCGGACGCGGCGTGCTGGTCGCTGGCGCGCGGCGTGACGGCGGCGGTCGAGCGCTTGCGGGCGTGGCTGACGACGGTACGGGCGCTGCTGAACGGCCGTCCGGTACCAGCCGAGTTCGGGCCGTCGGCAGCGGAACTCGCCCTGGAGTGGACGGGGTTGCCGAGGCTCAAGGGGACGCTCCTCGCGGGCGTGGTGGTACGGCGGGGTCCGCCGACGGCAGGGCTCATCCTCGCCAACTGACCCCGCCGGGGCGGCACTTCGGCCGCTCCGCGTCATCCCCTTGCTCGGAGACACCCATGTTCCCTGCCCTGCAGCAGCACAGCACCGCCCGCCGTCTGACCCTCACGGCAGCCGCGGCCGCCTCCCTCGTCCTGCTCACCGCGATCCCCGCCGCCGCCCACGTGGAGGTCGAGTCGGAGAAGGCCCAGGCCCTCGCCGAGAACGTCGAGATCTCCTTCGACGCCGAGGCCGAGTCCGACAGCGCCGGCATCACCCAGGTCCGCGTGGTCCTGCCGGAGGGCATCGCGCCCGCCGACGTGGCGTACGGCGAGGGCCCCAAGGGCTGGAAGTTGAGCGCCGAGGACGACGGCTACACCGTCAAGGGCACGGCCCTGAAGGCCGGCGTCAACGCCGAGTACTCGGTCGTCGTACGGCAGCTCCCCGACGCGAAGGAGCTGGTGTTCAAGACCCTCGTCTCCTACAGCGACGGCAGCGTCGACCGCTGGATCGAGCTGGACGAGAGCGGCGAGAACCCCGCCCCCGTCCTCCAGCTCAAGGCCGCCGCGCCGGGTGCGGAGTCGGTGAGCCCGACCCCGAGCGAGACGGCCACGGAGGCGGCGTCGGAATCCCCGTCGCCGACGGCCGAGACTCCGGAGCCCTCGGACTCCCCCGCCGCCAAGTCGGCGGAGGACGACGACAATGGCGGTATGTCGACCGGCGCGTGGATCGGCATCGGGGCGGCCGTGGTGGTCGTAGCGGGCGCGGGCTTCTACTTCGTACGACGTCGGGCAACAGCCCAGCAGTAGCGCCGGCGCCAGTAACAGCAGCAGTAGCCCTCAGTCGTGCGGAGCCACGCCGCTCACCCGGTGGTCCGCGTGACTGAGGGCCTCCATCACCAGCCGGCGCAGGTGCCCGTCCCGCAGGCGGTAGTACACGCGCCGTCCCTCGCGCCGAGTCTCGACCAGCCCCGCGAGCCGCAGTTTCGCCAGATGCTGGCTGACGGCGGTCCGGGACGCCTCGCAGCGCTCGTTCAGCGAACCGACGTCCGACTCCCCCTGCGCGAGCAGCCACAGCAGATGCAGCCGGGTCGCGTCGGAGAGCAACGCGAACACCTCGGTCGCCTCCGCGAGGCGCACGCTGTCCGGGGCGCGCAGATGCGCATCTGACGCAGGTGGCACGGGCTCGCGAACAGGCATGGGGACAGGGTAGAGCGCGCGGGGGGCGGTTGGACGACCGGACGACTGGCGCCCCTATCAACATGTGCGCAGATGCGCACCTGTAGATACAGTAGGGATGTCGCGCTTCCCGACCGGCCGAGGACCCGCCCCATGCCCTCCGTCTCCACCCCTGTCTCCGTCTCCATCCTCCGCGACCGCACCTACCGCCGCCTCCTCACCGCCCAGGTCGTCGCGCTGGTCGGCACCGGCCTGGCGACGGTCGCACTCGGCCTGCTCGCCTACGACATCGCGGGCGCCCACGCCGGATCGGTGCTCGGCACCGCGCTCGCGATCAAGATGGCGGCGTACGTGGTGATCGCCCCGGCCGTGGGCGCGATCGCCGATCGGCTGCCGCGCCGAACCCTGATGGTGGGCGCGGACCTGACGCGGGCCGCGGTCGCGCTGTTGCTGCCGTTCGTGGACCAGGTCTGGCAGGTGTACGTCCTGATCTTCGTGCTCCAGGCCGCGTCAGCGGCGTTCACACCGACGTTCCAGGCGGTGGTCCCGGACGTACTGCCGGCGGAACGCGACTACACCCGCGCACTATCCCTGTCCCGCCTCGCCTACGACCTGGAGAGCCTGTTCAGCCCGGCCCTGGCCGCCGCCCTGCTGTCGCTGATCACGTACAACTGGCTGTTCCTGGGCACGGTGGCGGGGTTCCTGGCGTCGGCGGCCCTGGTGGTGTCGGCGGCACTGCCCAAACCGACTCCGGAACGGGAAGGCGGCAGCGTGTATGCGAAAGCCACCTCCGGCACCCGGCTCTTCCTCGCCACCCCACAACTACGCGCCCTGCTCGCCCTCAACCTCGCCGTAGCCGCCGCGAGCGCGATGATCACGGTGAACAGCGTGGTGTACGTCCGCGACCGGCTCGACCGAAGCGCGGCGGACGTACCGCTGGCACTCGGCGCGTACGGCGCGGGCTCGATGGCCGTGGCGTTGCTTCTCCCCCGCGTCCTGGACCGACTCTCCGACCGCACGGTGATGTTGCGCGGGGCGCTGTCGCTCACCGGGGTGTTCGCGGCACTGGGCACCATCACGGCGGCGGGAAGCGGCAGTTGGCGCTGGCCCGCACTGCTGCTCGTCTGGACCGCGTTCGGCGCCGCGTGCTCGGCGGTACTCACCCCGACCGGCCGCCTGATCCGACGGGCGGCGCCGCCGGAGAGACGTACGTCCGCATTCGCGGCCCAGTTCTCCCTCTCCCACAGCTGCTGGCTACTGACGTATCCCCTGGCAGGCTGGCTGGGCGCGACGGCGGGGCTCCAGGCGGCCGTATTCGCCCTCGGGTTCATCGCCTTGGCGGCGGGTCTGGGCGCGGTGCGTCTATGGCCTGCGCAGAAACCGACGGCCGTAGAACACGAACACCCCGACCTCGACGCCGCGCACCCGCATGTCGCCGGGGCCAGGCGGGTGGCGAACGGCTGGCGGCACAGCCACGATCCGGTGCTGCATGGGCTGCCCGCCCGGGGCTGACGCATGCTTTGATGGCCAGGACACCAGGGTGGACCGCGATGTCCAGCACGTAGCTGTCCTCCAGGCTGACTTTGTCGAACGCCGATGCCAGCGATATGCAGTCGGGCCAGTGCTGTGACCGCGAACCTTTGCCGGGTTGAGGGTCCGCCCCGTGAGTGAGGCGGCCGGCGGTGAAATTCGTGGGTTCTTCGATCACTCGCCGCCTAGGGTCTGCCGCATGACTCTCGCTTACGATGCAACCGGAGACGGTCCCGCGCTGGTACTACTGCACTCCGCGGTGTGCGACCGAAGGATGTGGGATCCGCAGTGGCCGGCCCTTGTCGATGCCGGATACCGGGTGGTGCGCTGCGACTTCCGGGGCTTCGGCCGGACTCCCTTGCCGGACCGGCGCCACAACGATGCAGAGGACGTACTGGACCTGCTGGACGCCCTCGGAATCGAGCAAGCGGCGCTGATCGCCTCCTCGTACGGCGGACGTGTTGCCGTGGAGATCGCCGCACGCCGTCCGGACCGGGTATCCGCCATGGCGCTGTTGTGCGCCGGGCTGCCAGGGCATGAACCCACCGATGAGCTGCGCGCGTTCGGCGAGCGGGAGGACGCGCTGCTTGAGGCGGGCGATATCGCGAGGGCCGTGGAACTGAACGTAGGCACCTGGCTGGGGCCGGACGCCGACGAGGCGGTCCGGGAGGAGGTGCGCGGGATGCAGCGGCATGCCTTCGAGGTGCAACTGGCCGCCCCCGAGGGAGCCGGGCGGAACGAGGTGGAGATCGACCTGTCAGCGATCAAGGCACCTTGTCTCGCTCTTTCGGGCGGCCACGACCTGGCGGATTTTCGGCAGATCGCGGCCCAACTGCCGGGTCTGCTCGCCGACACCCGGCACCTCGAACTGCCCTGGGCCGGTCACCTCCCCAGTCTGGAGCGGCCTGCCGCAGTGACGGACCTGCTGACCGGCTTCCTGCGCGAGACGGTCCCCGCCGGCTGAGCGTGATTGCCGGATGTCCCGGTCAGGCCGCCTGTGCGAGGCGGCGGCCGCCCCAGCTTCAGCGCGGTCACCCCGTCCCGGATGTAGCTCACCGCCCGTTCCACCAGACCCGGCGGAACACCCAGATCCGCCGCGCCGACGAAGGCTCCCGGCCCGGTCAGCCGATCGCGGCCCAATAGGAGTACTGGGCGACCTTGTTGGTCGTGGGGGTGATGGAGGTGGGGAGGGTGGTGAGGGTGGTGCCGTTGGTGGCGTAGCGGGAGAGGGCGGGGGTGGCGTCGAGGTTGGTATTGAGGAGGGTGGCGCTGAGGAGGAAGGCGACCCAGTGGAGGCCGGGGGTGAGGTCGGCCGAGATGGGTTCGGTGAAGGGGCCCGTGGAGGTGACTCGGGCGTCGACGCCGACTGATGCCAGGCGGGTGCCGGACGCGTCGTAGAGGCCGACGAAGTTCTGGCCGGAGACCAGTGAGACGCCTGCGGTGTTGATGCCCCAGAGGAGTTTGGTGGCGGTCACCGGGCGGGGCACGTACAGGGCCGCCAGGTAGAGGGTCTGCGCGGTGCCTGCCTTGCCGCTGAAGACGCGGGAACACTCGCGCCCCCGCCCCGCGTTGCCCCGAGCATGACGACGAATGCGCCGCGCCCCGAGGTCCTTCGATACACCGCCTTCTCCAGCGACCCCGAGGGCGGAAACCCCGCCGGCGTCGTTCTGGACGCCGCCGCCCTGGACGACAGCGACATGCTGGCCATCGCGGCCGACCTCGGATACTCGGAGTCCGCGTTTCTGACCGCGGCCCCGGAAGGACTCGGTGGGGAGGCAAGGCGGGCGTACAGCATTCGTTACTTCAGTTCCAAGGCCGAGGTGCCCTTCTGTGGGCACGCCACCGTCGCGACCGCCGTCGCTCTCGCCGAGCGGGTCGGTCCTGGGGAGTTGGTGTTCGCGACACGCGCCGGCACCGTGCCGGTGAAGGTGGTCGAGGAAGGTGGGACTCTCCAGGCCACGCTCACCAGTGTCGAGCCGCACATCGAGGACATCGATGACGCCGACCTCGATGAGGCACTCGCCGCGTTGGACTGGCCGGCCGCCGATCTCGACCCGGCCTTCCCGCCCCGGATCGCCTTCGCCGGCGCCCGCCATCTCGTCCTCGCGGCGGCGACACGCGCCCGCCTCGCCGACCTCGCCTACGACTTCGCGCGCCTCGAAGCCCTGATGCACCGCCTGGATCTGACCACGGTTCAGTTGGTGTGGCGGGAGTCGGCCACCGTCTTCCATGTCCGTGACCCCTTCCCCGTCGGCGGCGTCGTCGAGGACCCGGCGACCGGGGCCGCGGCGGCCGCGTTCGGCGCATACGTCCGTGAGCTCGGCCTGGTCCCCGACGACGCCGTCCTCACCCTCCACCAGGGCGAGGACCTGGGCCGGCCCGGCGAACTCACGGTGACGCTGCGCGCGGGTGACCCGCGCGTCCGAGTCGGCGGCGCGGGAGCACGCATCGACTGAAGGCTCAAGGCTCAAGGCTCAAGGCTGAAGCCGCGGCCAGGACGGCGCATCGTCAGCGGCCCGCCTCTCTCAGAGGCCGGGCCAGATCGCCGAAGCGTCGTCGCGGTGGGGGTCGGGCAGGCGGATCGGGCGGACCGGGATCGTACGGCTGTGTTCTTCGGTGACGGCCGTCCACGGGGTGGGGTGCCCGGAGTAGCACAGGGTCGTGAGGGCGAAGACGTTGTCGGCGTAGACCTCGACGTACTCGCCGATGGTCAGGATGCGCAGAGTGGTGGCCGGTTCGCTCAGGACGGTCTCGCCGAGGCGGGTGCCGTCGGGGCCGGTGATCCATAGGTTCTTGCCGTCGCAGCCGACAGCGAGGGCAGGGCGGTCGTCGTCCGGGGTGGCGGTGCGGAGGGTGATGTCCACGGGCCCGGTGATGCCGATGTCGCCGACCGCGTGCAGGGCGGGGTGGTCCGTCTCCTCGCCGAGCCAGGTGTCCAGGCCTGGCCACCATTCCAGGCGGGGCGCGGAATCACCTTGCACGACAAGGGACTTGGGCTGGGCGAGCATGCCCCGGCAGCGGTCGCCGGTGTCGGTCAGGCCGACCTGACGGGGCGTGGTGTGCAGGACGACTCGGGAGCCGTCGGGCGCGGCGATGACGCGTGGGGCGTAGGAGCCGGTCGGTCCGAGGGGGCCGCGGCGGGTCCAGGGGCCGCGCAACCGAGGGGCCGTCCACGACTCGAAACCACGGGTCGCGCCGATGGAGCCGATCAGCAACCAGCTGCCGTCGTCGAGGCGTTCCAGGACCGGGCACTCCAACTCGTCGACGTCGCCGGGTGAGACGAGCGGCGGGTGGACGGTCCAGTGCTCCAGGTCCTCGGAGGTGGCCCAGGCGACGCAGCCGCCGGCCTCGACGGGGAGGGAGGCGTCGTTGGCGCAGACGACCATCACCCAGCCGTCCGACTCGTCGTCGCGTACGACGAAGGGGTCGCGCCAGCCCATCTGCTCGCCGGTGCGGTACCAGCGCGGGTCGGCCTCGACGACCGGTCCAGTGCCGTGGCGCCGCCAGCCGGTGCCGTCGGTGCGGTCGGAGTACGCGAGGCCGACCGACTGGAGCGGCCAGCCGCCCTCCGTCAGTCCGCTCACGCCGGTGTAGAACATCGCCATTCCGTCGCCGTGCCGGATCGGGTGCATGGTCCACACCGCCTGCTGGTCGAAGCGGCCGGGCAGGCCGACCCCGAACGCGGGCCCCTGCGGCTGCCAGCTCACCAGATCCGTGGAGGTGGCACGGCCGAAAGAGGTCTCCATCCGCAGGTGGTCGAACTCCGCCGTCCAGGGCCCCTGGAGGTGCAGCACCGCGTACGTGCCGTCCTCGTCCCGCAGCAGGGCGAAGTCGTTCACGCAGAGGCCGGGCGGGGCGTATCGCATGCGCAGTTCCTGTCGGCTCACAGCGCCCAAACGCATGCGCTGACCATCGATCAAAACGGACTCAATTTGAAATCGGCCCAAGTAAATATGAACGCAAACGCTTGCGCAACAAGGTGGGCAGGTTTACGGTCACGTCACTCACAGATCACACCGACGTGAAATCAACGGGAGGAACTGAGCCGTGACGGCCAGCATCAACGACGTCGCCCGCGAGGCCGGCGTCTCCGCGTCCACCGTGTCCCGCGCACTTCGCGGCCGGCCGGGCGTCTCCGACGAGGTGCGGGACCAGATCAAGGCCGTCGCCGACCGGCTCGGGTACACCGCCTCCCGCTCGGCCTCCAGCCTGGCCAGCGGCCGCACCTACACCATCGGCGTGCTGGTCCCGTACGTGGGCCGCTGGTTCTTCGGCACCGTGCTGGACTCCGCCGAGAAGGTGTTCAGCGCCGCCGGGTACGACGTACTGCTGTACAACCTGGGCTCGCCGGAGACACGCAAGCGTTTCTTCACCAAGCTGCCGGTCCGCAAGCGGGTGGACGCGGTGCTGTCGCTCCTCATCCCCGACGAGGAGGAGTCGGCCGCGCTGCGCTCACTGGGGGTGCCGCTGGCCACCACGGTCGGCGGCGCCCGGCCCGGCTTCACCGTCGTCGGCATCGACGACCGGGCCGGCACCGAAACTGCCGTACGGCATCTGGTGAACCTCGGCCATCGCCGCATCGGCATGATCTCGGGATCCAGCGGGCCGCTGCACTGGACCACCCCCATCGAGCGTCGCAACGCCTACCTGGGCGTCCTGGCCGACGCCGGGATAGAGCACGACCCGGCCCTGGAGGCGGACGGCGACTACACCGTCGACGGCGGCGAGCGGGCCATGACCGAACTGCTGGCCGCCTCCCGGCCGCCGACGGCCGTGTTCGCGCAGTCCGACGAGATGGCGATGGGCGCCCTGCGCGCCCTGCGCCGCCACCGGCTCAAGGCACCGGACGACGTGTCCGTCGTCGGCTTCGACGACCACGAACTCGCCGACGTGGTCGGCCTCACCACCGTCGCCCAACCGGTCGCCAAGCAGGGCGCGGAGGCCGCCCGGCTGCTGCTGCGTCAGCTCGACGAGCCCGACGGCGAATCCCCGGGGCACGTCCAGATGCCCACCCACCTCGTTCTGCGCGAGACCACCGCCCCGCCCCGGCCGCGCGGACCGCAGTAACCCCCAGCCCCCTTAACCCCCCCCCACGTCTCGAAAAGCACCCCGCACCACGAACCCTCGCCACAGCACGGAGGCACTCACCATGAGCTCGACCAGCAGAAAGTACCGCCGCACCGCCTGTACGGGCCTGGCTCTCGCCCTGCCTCTGGCGGCGCTGGCCGCCTGCGGCGGGGGTGGCGGCACCGATGCCTCCGCGGAGGCGGGCAGCGGCAAGGGCACCATCAGCGTCTGGGCCCACCAGGGCCAGAAGAGCGAGGACGCCGCGCTGCAGGCCGCGGTGAAGTCCTTCAACTCCTCGCAGAGCAAGATCAAGGTCAAGCTGACGCTGCTGCCCGGCAACGACTACACGAAGACGATCACCACCACCGACGCGTCCAAGCTGCCGGACGTGATGGAGTTCGACGGCCCTACCATGGCGAACTTCGTCTACAACAAGAAGCTCGCCCCGGTCGACGACTACGTCTCCGCCAAGACGATGGCCAACGCCACCGACGCGAGCAAGTCGCAGGGCGAGATAGGCGACCAGCACTACGGCCTGGGCATGTACGACTCCGGGCTGGGGGTCTACGGCAGCAAGAAGCTGCTGGACGCGGCCGGGGTGAAGTACCCGACGAGCGTGGACGACGCCTGGACGGCGGACGAGTTCACGGCCGCGCTCAAGGCGCTGAAGGCCAAGGACTCCGACGGCAAGACCCTCGACGTCCAGGAGAACAACGGGTTCGCCACCGAGTGGGGCACCTACGGCTTCGCCCCGATAGTCTGGTCGGCCGGCGGCTCGCTGCTCAAGGACGGCAAGGCGGAGGGCGCCCTCGACACCCCGGCCGCGGTCTCGGCGCTGAAGACCTTCCAGTCCTGGAAGACGTACGTCGATCCCAACACCGACGGCAACGCCTTCGCCAAGGGCCGCGTCGCCCTGAGCTGGGTCGGCCACTGGATGTACCCCACCTACAGCGAGGCCCTCGGCGACGACCTCGTCGTGCTGCCGCTGCCGGACTTCGGCAACGGGACCAAGACCGGCCAGGGCTCCTGGGCCTGGGGCATCGGCGCCGACAGCAAGAACGCCAAGGCCGCCGGCACGTTCATGGACTACCTGCTCAACGACACCAACGTCGCCGCGATGACGACGGCCAACGGCGCCCCGCCCGCCACGAAGACCGCGCTCGCCGCGAGCTCCCTGTACAAGGAGGGCGGCCCGCTCCAGCTCTTCGCCGACCAGCTCGCCAAGCCCTGTGGCGCAAGCGACATCACCGCGTCCTGCGTCGCCGTCACCCGCCCGGTGACCGCGGGATACCCGACCATCACCGCCAAGTTCAGTGAGGCCCTCAACTCGATCTACGGCGGTACCGACCCCAAGGAAGCCCTGGAGAAGGCCGCCCGCTCCATCGACCAGGACTTCACCGACAACGCCGGCTACGAGATCCCGTAGGACCATCGGCCGGGGGCGGGCCCGCTTGTGCCGCGCCCGCCCCCGCCGGGAACAGGACCCATCCGTGACATCCGTAGAACCGGCGCACGCCGCGCCCCACGCCCGGGAGAAAGCCCCACCCGTGACCGCCGCCAAGCCCGCGCGTCCGGTGCGTCCGGCGCGCTCCGTACACCCTGTGCGCCCTGTGCGCAAGAACCGCGACTGGTTGCACGGACTGCTCATGTCCACGCCCGCCGTCGCCGGACTCATCGCCTTCGTCGGCATCCCGTTCGGCTACGCCGTCGTCCTCTCCTTCTACAACGTCCGCCTCGGCTCCCCACTCGCACCGTCCTTCTTCGGCCTGGAGCAGTACCGACGACTGTTCACCGACCCCGACCTGTCCGGCCCCTTCCTGCGGGCCCTGCTCAACAACCTGACCTTCGCCGTGGTCGTCGTACCCGTACAGACGGCCCTGGCGCTCGGGCTTGCGATCCTGCTCAACCGCAAGCTGAAGGCGATCGGTCTGTTCCGGTCCTTCTTCTTCATGCCGGTGGTCTTCCCGATGGCGCTGGTCGCCGTGATCTGGCGGCTCATCCTGGCCCGCAGCGACCAGGGCATGCTCAACTCCGCGCTGCACGCGGTGAGTTTCGGCAGCTGGGGTGCCTTCGACTGGCTCGGCGACTCCGCCACCGCGATGGCCTCGATCATCGTGCTGTCCGTCTGGCAGGGCGTCGGCTTCCAGATGGTCATCCTGCTCGCAGGGCTCCAGCAGATCCCGGGCGAGCTCTACGAAGCCGCCGAACTCGACCGGGCCTCCCGCTGGCAGCAGTTCCGCCATGTCACCCTGCCCGGCATCCGCGGCACGCTCGTCTTCGTCGCCATGCTCACCTCGGTGCTGTCCTTCCGGGTCTTCGACCAGGTCTACGTCCTGATCCGCGGCGGTGGTCTCAACGAGGACGCCACCCGCACCGTGATGTACCAGGCCGTCACCACCGCCTTCGACCAGAACAACGTCGGCCAGGCGTCCGCGATCACCGTCGTCTTCTTCCTGATCGTCGTCGCCCTGACCCTTATCCAGCGCCGCGTCGTCCGGCCCGACAACGAGGACTGAGACTGATCATGAGCACCAACCCGGGCTTCTCCCGCACACCCCTGCGCCGGTTCCTCGACTACGCAGTCCTGTCCGTCCTGGCGTTCATCTTCGTGCTGCCCGTCCTCTATCTGTTGGTCGGCAGCCTCAAGCCGTCGGACGAAGTACTGAACGGCTTGGCCGGCTTCCTGCCCACCCACCTGTCCTTCGACAACTACACGGCCGTCCTCGACAGCCTGAACTCCGACAGCACCGGCTACTTCTGGCGCTTCATGGGCATCTCGGTGCTGCTCGCGTTCGTCGTCGTCACCGGCGGCCTGTTCGTCAATTCGATGGCCGCGTACGGACTTTCACGGCTGAAGTGGCGTGGCCGGAACGCTGTCTTCACCCTCGTCCTGCTGCTGATGTTGGTCCCGTTCGAGTCGGTGGCCGTCCCCCTCTTCTACATGTTCAACGACCAGCGCAACACCCTCTACATCCTGGCGCTCCCGTTCATCGCCAACGCCTTCTCGGTCTACCAGTTCCACACGTTCTTCCGCTCGATCCCGCCGAGCATCGAGGAAGCCGCCCGCATCGACGGCGCGGGCCCCTGGCGCACGTTCTTCGCGATCGTCGTCCCGATGTCGAAGCCGGCCTTCGCCTCCGTGGCGATCCTGACCTTCCTCACCCAGTGGGGCTCACTCCTCTGGCCGGTCCTGATGGTCTCCGACCCGTCGGTACGCCCCCTCCCCCTGGAGATGAGCGTCTTCCAGGCCCAACTGCCCCCGGACTACGGCCAGACGCTCGCCTTCGGCGTCCTGCTCGTCCTGCCCGTGCTGATCGTCTTCGCCTTCTTCCAGCGGTGGTTCGTCCAGGGCGTGGCCAGCTCCGCCGTCAAGGGCTGAGGATCCGTTCCGTTCGAAAGGCCCCGCGTGCCCTGATTTGATCAGTCCTCAACAGCCTTCCGCACCCGCCGCGAAGGCCCGAACTCATACAGGTCCAGGATCTCCGGCGGCGCCGCGACACCCGGTCCCCCGGCACGGACCCAGTCGGCTATGTCGGCCGTCGCGTCCGTGTCGTTGACCAGGCCGAGCCAGACCGGGCGGCCGCCCGCCGCGCGGCCCTCCGACGAAGGCTGTACGACGATGACGTTGGCCTGTTCGCAGGCGTCCAGGCAGTTCACTGCCCGCACTCGGGCCAGCGGCGCCAACTCGTCCTTCAGCGTGGCCAGTTGGGCCGCATGGTCCACACTGGGGATCTTCGGTGTGCCGCAGCAGCAGCCCCGGCAGACGGTGACCGTGCACCGGCTCGCACCCTCCGAAGCAGTCGTCCCAGCGGTCCTACGGGTACGGCGGCTCATCTGTTCCTCTCGGTCGGCACGGCGGCCGTAAGAGTACGACGGCTCGCCCCCCGCCCCCTCGGCCCGCTCCCAGGCGCCCTCGCGCAGTAGCCGCAGGCCGTTGAGGCCGACGAGGACCGTCGAGCCCTCGTGGCCGAGGACGCCGAGGGGCAGGGGCAGGGTGCCCGCCAGGTCCCAGGTGACCAGGGCGGCGATGAACACCCCCGCGAGGACGAGGTTCTGGATCACCAGCTCGCGGGCACTGCGCGACAGGGCGATCACGGCCGGGATCGTGGTGAGGTCGTCGCGGACGATCACCGCGTCGGCGGTTTCCAGCGCGAGGTCGGAACCCGCCCGGCCCATGGCGACACCGGTGTGGGCTGCGGCGAGGGCGGGGGCGTCGTTCACGCCGTCCCCTACCACCATGACCTTGCGGTCCTTCTCCTCCAACTCCCTTACCGCCACCACCTTGTACTGCGGCAACAGGCCCGCCCGCACGTCGTCGATTCCGAGCTCGGCGGCCAAGTGGCGCGCGGCACGCGGGTTGTCGCCGGTCAGCAGGACGGGCGCGGTGCCGGTGAGAGCCGTGAGCGCCGCCACCGTCGCGGCGGCGTCCGGGCGGAGGCGGTCGGCGATGCCGAGTACTCCGGCCGCCACGCCGTCCACCGTGACCAGGACGGCCGTACGACCGCTCTCCTCAAGTCCACTGGCGACGACCGCCGCTTGAGCCGCGCTCGCGCCGGCGGCCCCCTTCAGCAGACGGGCCGGCGTTCCGACCGCCACCACTCGGCCCTCCACGGTGGCCGTCACGCCGACGCCGGGCGTGGAGTCGAAGTCTCCGGACTCCGGCAGCGGCAGGCCTCGCTCGCGGGCCGCGTCCACGATCGCGCGGGCCAGCGGGTGTTCGCTGGGATGCTCGGCGGCCGCGGTGAGGGCGAGCAGTGCACTCGCGTCGAGGCCTGAACCGGCCAGTGGCCGTACATCCGTCACCCGCGGGGTGCCCTCGGTCAGGGTGCCGGTCTTGTCGAGTGCGACCGCGTCGACCTGTCCGAGGCGTTCCATCACCACGGCGGACTTGACCAGCACACCGTGCCGTCCGGCGTTGGCGATCGCGGAGAGCAGGGGCGGCATGGTGGCCAGCACGACGGCGCACGGCGAGGCGACGATCATGAACGTCATGGCGCGCAGCAGCGATCCGGTGAGCGCGGCGCCGAGGGCGAGCGGGACCAGGAAGACGGCGATGGTCGCCGCCACCATGCCCAGCGAGTAACGCTGTTCGACCTTCTCGATGAAGAGCTGGGTCGGCGCCTTGGTCTCGGACGCCTCCTCCACCATGCGTACGATCCGCGCGATCACCGAGTCGGAGGCGTCCCGTTCGACGCGGATCCGTAGCGCGCCGGTGCCGTTGAGGGTTCCGGCGAAGACCTCGTCGCCCAACTCCTTGGCCACGGGGAGGGGTTCACCGGTGATCGTCGCCTGGTCCACCTCGCTGGCCCCGTCCAGCACCCGCCCGTCGGCACCGACGCGTTCGCCCGGCCGTACGAGGATGATGTCGCCGATCTTCAACTCCTCGACGGCGACGGTCTGTTCGGCGCCTTCCCCCGTGAGCCGGGTCGCCGTCGCGGGGGCCAGGTCCAGCAACCCGCGTACCGAGTCGGCGGTGCGGGCGGTGGCCAGGGCCTCCAGCGCGCCGGACGTGGCGAAGATGACGACGAGCAGCGCACCGTCCA
This sequence comes from Streptomyces sp. JLBG701, assembly GCF_058544905.1. Lineage (NCBI taxonomy): Bacteria > Bacillati > Actinomycetota > Actinomycetes > Kitasatosporales > Streptomycetaceae > Streptomyces > Streptomyces sp. JLBG701. The sequence goes on along the minus strand of NZ_CM178588.1, from coordinate 8,530,037 downwards.
TGACCTGGCCGATCGCGGCGGCGCCGAGAGCGGCGACGATCATCAGCAGGTCGACGTCGAGCGACCTCTCCTTCAGCGCCTTGAGGCCTTCCCAGCCCGGTTCCCAGCCGCCGGTCGCGTACGAGAGCGCGTACAGCGGGCCCCACGCCCACGCCGGGGCGCCGGCCAGTTGCAGCGGCAGCGCCAGCAGGAAGAAGGCGGTGGCCGCGGTGGCCCAGCGGGCCTCGGGCAGTGCGAGGACGCGAGTGCGGCGGCGTAGGCCGTCCCGTGGCCGCGCGGGCGCGGTCCGGTCGGGCAGGGGCGGGGCGAGGGTGCTGGTCATCAGGGGTCCTTCACGCGAAACGCGAGCACGAGGAGGCCGGGGGCAGAGGCGGGTGGGGCTCCCGGGGCCTGCGCCTCACCATACAGGAACACATGAAGACCCATTCATGTCACTCATGTCATGGTGTCCGTAGGATGAGCACATGGGCCACGGACCTGACGCCAAGACGACCGCCACCGCACGTGAGCGGCTCGAAGCCGTGGGCGCCGCCGATGTCGCCGCCACGCTCCAGGCCCTCGCCACCCCCTCGCGACTGCGGATCCTGGCCCGCCTCCAGGAGGGCCCGTGCGCGGCGACCGAACTCGCCGACGCCGTCGGCATGGAACAGTCCGCCTGCTCCCACCAACTGCGCCTGCTGCGCAACCTCGGCCTGGTCACGGGTGAGCGCCGCGGACGATCGGTGATCTACGCGCTCTACGACAACCACGTGGCCGAACTCCTGGACCAGGCCCTCTTCCACGTGGAGCACCTGCGGTTGGGGCTGCGGGACGCGCCCGTCGAGGCCGTTCAAGCGACGGTCTGACGCCGCCCGTCACCCACCCCCAGTCTCAGACAGCCGCCCTACGGCGACGCACCGTGAGCGCCAGCAGCGGCCCGGCCGCGATCAGCGCGGCGAGCACGCCGTACCCGTAAGTAAGCGTGGCCACGGTGGCGACACCCGCGACCAGCAACGGGCCGCCCGCGTCGCCGAGTTCGCGGCCGAGTTCGGCGCTGCCCATGGTCTGGCCGAGGCGTTCGGCGGGGGTCGCGGCGGCGAGGGAGGCGAAGCCCAGCGGGGTGATCAGGCCGGTGCCGGCGCCGATCAGGGCCGCGGCCGCCAGGACGCCGGCCAGGCCCGGCAGCATCGCGCACGCCAGGCCCGCCGCCGTGGTCAGCAGGCCCGCGGTCATGCCGCCGCGCGCGGTGAGGCGCCCCTCGTCCAGGGCCCGGCCCGCCTTCGGCTGGACGATCGCGGCGCAGGCGGCCAGCACCGACACCGCGGCGCCGGTCGCGACCGTGCCCAGGCCCGCCGCCGCGCCGGAGACCGGCAGGAAGCCGACGCCCACCGACAGGGCGGCGGTCGCGGCGGCCAGTGTCGCGGTCGGAGTGAGGAAGGCCGGGTCGGCGAGCCGTCGGGCCAGGTCCACGACCGTCTGGCGTTGCTTCGGCAGGGGCGGTACGCGCGGTACGGCGAGCGCCGCCCAGCCGGCGACCAGCGCGCCAAGCACCGCCAGTACGACGAAGAGCAGCCGCAGGCCGCCGGCCCACACCAGGACGCCGCCGAGCAGCGGGCCGAGGGTGTAGCCGATGGACTTCCAGAAGCCGTAACTGCCGTACGCCCGCCCGTGTTTGGCGGCCGGGTTCAGCCGGGCGACGAGCGCGGACGCGGACGGCGAGAACGCGGAGGCCGCGGCGCCCTGACCGAGCCGGGCCGCCCACAGCCAGCCGGAGCTGTCCGCGGCGACGTACGCGGCGGAGGCGAGGGCGAAGGCGACGAGCCCGCCCAGCAGCACCGGCTTGGCGCCGATCCGGTCGGCCAGGGTCCCGAACAACGGCTTGAGCAACACCTCGGCGCCGTCGTAGAGGGCGAGTAGCCCGCCCAGGACGAGGAGTGAGGTCACGGCGCCTTCGGAGTGGCCGCCGAGGTTCGCGGCGATGCCGTGCGCGCCGAAGGCGGTGGTGAAGCCAGCCGCGTACAACGGCCACATCCTGGCCCGACCTGGCGATGCCTCCATCGTCCCCGTCGCCTCCGTCATGACTCCGCCCCGGGCATCTGGTGCAGGGCCGCGAACACCCGTTCCGCGTAGTCCTCGCACGCCGCCACGCACTGCTTGAGCCGCTCGCCGGCCTCGGCCGCCTCCGGGGCGCCGAACACGTCCCGGGCGGTCAGATCCCGGTGCCAGCGGCGCAGCCGCTCCAGGCTCTGCTCCTCTTCCTCCAGCTCGGCCAGGGTGAACTTGGCGATCCGGATCTCCTTGGCGAGTTCCTCCTCGAACTTGCCGCAGTCGGCGAGGAATTCGGTCCAGTCCGCGGTTCGCGCGGCCGTGAACATGGCCCGCAGCCGTGCCGCGTCCTGCGGCCCGCGTCCGGTCGCCGCCAGCGAGACGGCCTCACCGCCGGCCCGCTCGGTCAGCTCCAGCGCCCGCCCGATCCCGCCGGCGAAGACCGGCACGTCCGGCACCGCCCAGACGCCCTGCCCGAGCGAGAGCGCACCGATCTTCCGCAGCTCCCGCCAGACGGCGACCCGGTGCCGGGACGGTTCGGCCGCGATCTTGACGAGGAGTACGAGCCAGCGCACATCGGCGCCTGGATGTTCGGTCACATGAGAGAATGTAGCACTTGTTACATTCCCTCATCCGTACTCCTCAGCTCGCCGTAGCCGCGGCCGCCGCCTGGCCCGCCTTGCGGCCCGAGAACAGGCAGCCGCCGAGGAAGGTGCCCTCCAGGGAGCGGTAGCCGTGGACTCCGCCGCCGCCGAAGCCCGAGACCTCACCGGCCGCGTACAGGCCCGGAATGGGGGTTCCGGTCGCGTCCAGGACGCGGCCGGAGAGGTCGGTCTGAAGGCCGCCGAGGGTCTTGCGGGTGAGGACGTTGAGGCGTACGGCGATCAGTGGTCCGGCGGAGGAGTCCAGGATCTTGTGCATCGAGGCCGTACGGCTGAGGGTGTCGCCGGGGTAGGCGAGCGCGTTGCGGATGCCCATGACCTGGACGTCCTTGGTGTACCCATTGTCGGTCTCCCGGTCCCGGGCCTCGATCTGCCGCTGGAGGGCGGCCAGTTCGATGAGGTTGTCCCCGGTCAGCTCGTTCATGCCGGCGACGAGTTCGGACAGGGTCGTCGCGACGACGAAGTCCTCACCGTTGTTCTTGAACTTCTCGATCGGCTCGGGCGTCTGCCAGATGCGGGAGAGCAGCTGCCAGATGTTCTTGTTGGTGAGGTCGGGGTTCTGCTCCGAACCCGAGAGCGCGAACTCCTTGGCGATGATCTTCTGCGTGGTGACGAACCAGGAGTAGTCGTAGCCGGATTCGGTGATCGTCTTGAGGGTGTGCAGGGTGTCGTAGCCAGGAATGTCAGGGGTGTTGAACCGCTTGCCGGTGGCGTCGAACCACATCGACGAGGGGCCGGGGAGAATCCGGATGCCGTGGTTCGGCCAGATCGGGTCGTAGTTGCGCAGGCCCTCGGTGTAGTGCCACATGCGGTCGGGGTTCACGATCCGGCCGCCCGCCTGCTCCGTGATCCCCAGCATGCGGCCGTCGACGTGCGCCGGTACGCCCGTGACCATGAACTTGGGCGGAGTGCCCATCCGGGCGGGCCAGTTCTGCCGTACGAGATCGTGGTTGGCGCCGATACCGCCCGAAGTGACGATGACGACGGGGGCCTTGAGCTCGAAGTCCCCGACGACCGTGCGGGAGCTGGGCTTGCCGCGGGCGGCGTCGCTCGGCTCCAGGATCGCGCCGCGTACGCCGGTGACGGCGCCGTTGGTGGTGACGAGCCCGTCGACGCGGTGCCGGAACTTGAACGTCACGTTCCCCGCCGCGACCGCGGCCCGCACCTTCTTCTCGAACGGCTCGACCACGGCCGGGCCGGTCCCCCAGGTGACGTGGAAGCGGGGCACCGAGTTGCCGTGTCCGTCGGCGAGAGAGCCGCCGCGCTCGGCCCAGCCGACGATCGGGAACCACTGCACGCCCAGGCCGGAGAGCCACGACCGCTTCTCGCCGGCGGCGAAGTCCACATACGCCTCGGCCCACTTGTACGCCCAGTAGTCCTGGCCGAGCGGGTCGGTGATGCCGCGGTCGAAGCCTGCGGTGCCCTGCCAGTCCTGCCAGGCCAGTTCGTGGGTGTCCTTGATGCCCATCAGCCGCTGTTCGTCGGAGTCGACGAAGAACAGCCCGCCGAAGGACCAGAACGCCTGACCGCCCAGACCGCTCTCCGGTTCCTGGTCGAGCAGCAGCACCTTCCGTCCGGCGGCGGCGAGTTCGGCGGTCGCGACCAGTCCCGCCAGCCCACCGCCGACGACGATCGTGTCGGCGTCCGCGCTCGCGGAGGCGGCCGCGAAGGCGGGTGCCGTCTGCGCGAGCGTGGCGGCGGCGAGGACACCTCCCGCGACGGTGAGGGCGCCGCGGCGGCTGATCCCGGGCGGGGTCGCCGAGTTCACCGTGTTCTCGATGTGCTCCATGGACTGCCTTCCGTACGACGTGCGGCGGGTGCGGGAGGTCGGGAGGGTATTGCTGGGACGCCTGTGTTGTTACCGTCGGTAGCCCAGAGGGAATCAGGTCGTCGAGGGAGTGCGGTAGTAGCCGGTCGTCAACGTGGTCGTCTCCTCGTTGTGGCCCGGCGACAGCGCCGGGCCACAACGCCGGGCGGGCGGACACGGACGAGGGAGGCACCATGACGGTCACTCAGGAGCGGGAGCCGGTCACCGGGATCCTGCGGGCCCTGGCCGTCGACACCGACGTATGCCGCGAACTCGTCCGCGCGGCCCGCACCCACTCCCCCGAGGTGGCCCGGCTCACCGAGTCGGAGACCAGCTCGCACGCCACCGCCATGATCCGCGCGGCCGGCGCGTGGTTCCTCACCTTCGACCCCGTCGAGGAACAGGACTTCTCCGCCGCGCTGTTGCTGGGCGCAGACCGGGCCGCCCAGGGCGTCCCGATGACCGGCGTCCTCCGGGGTGTCCAGGCCGGGGTGACCCGCGCGGTGGAGATCACCGTCGACCGCTGCCGCTCGGCCGGGGTGCCGGACGGCACGCTGCTCAGCCTGGTCCTGCGGCTGAAGGAGTACGGCGACGCGGTCGAGCGGCAGGTGATCAACGGGTATCGCGCGGCGGAGCGGGAGGCACCCCGGGAGACCGGCGAGCTGCGCACCCGACTGCTGCGCCGGCTGCTCCTCGACGGAGTCACCCCGCCCGCCGCGGAGTTGGCGCGGGCGGGCATCCACCTGGCCGCCTCCGCACGCCAGCGCGTCCTCGTCGCCGAGACGGCGGCAAAGGCGGGGGTGGGGGCGGTGAATTCGGATACGGATACGGTCGGCGCCCGCCTCCTCGTGGACCAACTCGGCGCACTCCGCGGGGTCTTCGGACTCCTCGACGGAAGACTGGCGGGCCTGTCCCCCCGTACGCCCGCCCGTGCGGAGGTCGGTGACACCGCACTGGTGGTGGTCTCCCCGCCGACCGGCCTCGACGACCTGCGTCCGGTGTACCAACTCTGCGTCCGCGCCCTGGACTTGGGCCGCCGCCAGGGCCGCACCGGCCTGTACGACCTCACCGACTTCGCCGCCGAGATCGCCCTGTCGGACCAGCCGCTCCTGGGCGCGTACCTGAGCGACAGGCTTCTCGGCGCCCTTGACCCGGCGGACGCCTTCCACCGCCAACTGGCCCTGACCGCACTGACGTTCCTCGACCACGGGCGTCGCCTGGACCAGACGGCGGCGACCCTGTTCACCCACCCCAACACCGTCCGCTACCGGCTCGGCCGCCTCCAGCAGATCACCGGCGAGTCACTGACCGAACCCCCGGTCGACAGCCGCCCGGCACCACTCGTCGGCACAGTGCACTGGTGGTGGGCGCTGACCACGTGGCTGCGGCCGGAGTAGACGCAGCGCCAACTCATCTGTGGACCCAGTGGTAACGACTGCCCCAGGACTGGACACGCATGCTGATGAAGCACGCTTTCAGGGAGTGCACAGGAATGGATGTTTCATGACCAAACATGACAGAGAGCCGAGAAGCTTCAGGGTGCACTGGCAGGCCGTCGCGCTGGCCGCTGTGGCCCTGGCGGGCGCGCCCGTGCTCACGGGTTCCTCACTGAGCGGCGCGGCGGCGGCCGCGGAGACCACCACCGTGACCGCCGCGGCCGCCGGGGACCCCGTCTACGCCCGGCTCTACAACCAGAGCACCGGCAAGTGCCTGGCCGTGGGTGGCGGTGCCGCCTCCGAAAAGGGCGACAACCCGATCGAGTGGAATTGCACCACCAGCGAGAGCCAGTACTGGGCGCTTGAACCGGTGACAGGCGGCTATCAGGTGAGGAACCTCGCGAGCGGCATGTGCCTCGCCATGGCGAACAGCACCAAGGTGCACGGCGCCAACCCCATCCAGTGGCCGTGCGACGGTGGCGACGGCGGTGAGCAGGCCTGGGCGCAGGACGCCAACGAGCGGCTGAAAAACGTCAACAGCGGGTTCTGCCTCGCCTTCCTCGACGGCGAAACCGCCAACTACACCAAGGCCGCTCAGTGGACCTGCGGTGACAGCAAGGATCAGCAATGGCTCTGGTAACGGAACAGCACTCCTCGCGCCGGCCCCGGGTGGCCTTCCTGGCAGGGCTCCTCGGTCTCGTCGCCGCGCTGGTCGTGGGCCTGCTCATCGCGCCCGAGCGCGCGTCCGCCGCGAGCATCTCCGCCCCGGCGGTCGCCTACCAGAACACGGCGACCGAGGGCGACGGGCCCCGCACCCCTGACATCATCAGCACCAGCGCGAACGACGCCGTCGTGGTGTGGCGGGAGGGCACCACCGCCACGGTGATCACCGACACCTCGGGACCGGTCGTCGACCACGGGTACATCCGGTACTCGTACACCACCGACGGCGGCGTGACCTGGAGCCGCCCGCAGACGCTGGCGCAGGAGACCAACGAGTACTCCTGGCACTACGTCGAGCTCTACAAGACGGGCAACCGCATCATCGCGTACCTGGGCCGTACCTCCCCCGAGTACCGCCGAGGCCTGCCGATCACCGCCATCGTCGCCAAGGAGAGCACCGACGGGGGGCACACCTGGCACGACTTCACCGTCGACCTGCCGCTCGCCGACCATGGGAACCTCGCCCTCGCCGGACGCCCGGTCCAGATGGCCAACGGACTGTACTTCATGCCGTACTGGGCGACGGGTCGCGAGAACGGGGTTCTGTACTCCAAGGATCTCGCGACATGGACGGCCGGCGGTGACCCCGTGTCCAACCCGACCGACCACCTGGCCGGCGAACCGCAGCTCGTCGTCTCGCAGGACGACCCGACCAAGCTGCTCCTGGTCGCCCGCAGCACTCCTCCCGTGAAGGGGGCGGCGTCGTTCGCGCTGTCCGCCACCGCCACCGTCGCCGTCACCGAGACCGACGCCGGCACCGACGTCGACGTGTCGTGGACCCCTTTCGCCCTGAACACCAACGTGCCCAACAACGACTCCAAGGGCTACTTCACCAAGGACAGCGCCGGCCGGTACCTGACCATCTACAACACCAACACGGACCCGATCCGGCAGGCCATGAACTACCGGACCAAGAACCCCGGCGCGGCCTGGTCGAGCAGCAAGCTGTTCGCCGACCCCAGCGGCCCCACCGACCCGACACCGGCCGGCGACGGCGCGGGTTGGGACACGTACCCGATGGGCGACGAGTACGCGCCCGGCAAGTACTTCATCGTCTGGGAGCACGACACCTCGGCCATCCTGGTGAGCAAGCTCGACATCTCCGACCTGTAAGCCACCTTCCCCCCAAGACGCGGGCCGGCGCACCTGATCACAGGCGCGCCGGCCCGTACGTCTGAGGGATGAGACGCGCATGGCACCGGGGTACCGGCCCGCACGGCCGTATTCACCTCACGAGTGCCATCGAACAGCGGCAGGGCGTTCCTAGCGTTGTGCACGGGGCCACGACCGGCCCCCTTCGCACGCCTCCCGGGGGTCCACCTTGGCCACGTTCCTCTACCGGCTCGGCCGGTTCTCGTTCCGACGACGACGGGTCGTCCTGTTGCTGTGGATAGCGGTCCTGGCCGCTGTCGGCATCGGCGCCGGCAGCGTGTCGTCCAGTACGACGGACACCTTCGCCATCCCCGGCACCCAGTCCCAGAAGGCGCTGGACCTGCTGGCGAAGGAGTTCCCGCAGGCGTCGGCCGACGGTGCCACGGCCCGGGTGGTGTTCGAGGCGCCGGACGGGCGGAAGCTGACGTCCGGGTCCGACAAGGCCGAGGTCGAGTCCCTCGTCGCCGAGCTCGGGAAAGCGGACCAGGTGGCGAGTGTCGCCGACCCGTACACGAGCGGCACCGTCAGCAAGGACGGCACGATCGCCTACGCCCAGGTGACGTACTCCGTCGCCCAGGCCGACGTCACCGACGCGGCCCGCACGGACCTGGAGCACATCGCCGCGCAGGGCGAGGACGCCGGGCTCGCGGTGAGCATGGGCGGCACCGCCGTCACCGAGCGGACCGAGCAGAGCGCGACCGAGCTGATCGGCATCGCGATCGCCGCCGTGGTCCTGGTCATCACCTTCGGCTCGCTCATCGCGGCCGGACTGCCGCTGCTCACCGCGGTGTTCGGCGTCCTCGCGGCGATCTGCGGGATCACCGTGGCGAGCGCGTTCATCGACCTCAGTTCCAGCACCTCCACGCTGGCGCTGATGCTGGGCCTGGCGGTGGCCATCGACTACGCCCTGTTCATCGTCTCCCGCTATCGCGGCGAGCTGAGGGAGGGCCACGGGCCGGAGGAGGCGGCCGGGCGCGCCCTCGGCACGGCCGGATCCGCGGTCGTCTTCGCCGGTCTGACCGTGGTGATCGCGCTGGCCGGACTGAGCGTCATCGGCATCCGGATGCTGACCGACATCGGTGTGGGCGCCGCGTTCGCCGTGGTCGTCGCCGTGGTCATCGCGCTCACCCTGCTGCCCGCGCTGCTCGGCTTCGCCGGTCCGCGGATCTCGGCGGGCAAGCTCAAGTCGCGCCGGCTGAAGGGGGTCGAGAGCGGCGAGCGCGAGCCGATGGGCGTGCGCTGGTCGAGGTTCGTGCTGCGCAACCCGGTCAAGGTCCTGGGGGTCTCGGTGGCCGGGCTGCTCCTGCTCGCGATCCCGTCCTTCTCGCTGCAACTCGGCATGCCCAGCGACGCGACGGCCACCCCGGGCAGCGCCCAGCGCACCGCCTACGACACGATCACCGACGGCTTCGGCCCCGGCTACAACGGCCCGCTGACGGTCGTGGTCGACGCCCGCGGCAGCGACGATCCCGAGGCCGCCGCGAGCGACGCGGTCACCCTGCTCGACGGCCTGCCCGACGTCGCCTCGGTGAGCCCCGCGACCTTCAACACGAGCGGCGACGTGGCCCTGATCCGCGCCGTCCCGGGCTCCTCCCCCACCAGCGAGGACACCGTCGACCTGGTCTCCGAGATCCGCGACGGGGGCGCACGGTTCCAGGACGACACCGGCGCCGAGTTGATGGTCACCGGCACCACCGCCCTCAACATCGACATCTCCGACAAGCTGAGCGCCGCCCTGATCCCGTACCTGTGCGTGGTCGTCGGCCTGGCGCTGGTCCTGCTGATGCTGGTGTTCCGCTCGATCCTGGTCCCGCTCAAGGCCGCCGCCGGCTTCCTGCTGAGCGTTCTGGCGACCCTGGGCGTCGTCGTCGCCGTCTTCCAGTGGGGCTGGCTCGCGGACCTCTTCGGCGTCGACCAGACCGGGCCGATCGTGAGCGTCCTGCCGATCTTCATGGTCGGCGTGGTGTTCGGCCTCGCCATGGACTACCAGGTCTTCCTGGTCACCAGGATGCGGGAGGAGTACGTCCACGGGGCCGAGCCCCGGGAGGCGGTGGTCGCCGGGTTCCGGCACGGGGCCCGGGTGGTGACGGCCGCCGCGGTCATCATGATCTCGGTGTTCGCCGGGTTCCTGCTCAGCGACACCGCGCTGATCAAGTCGATCGGCCTGGGCCTGGCCGCCGCCGTGCTCTTCGACGCCTTCGTCGTCCGGATGACCATCGTCCCCGCGGTCATGGCCCTGCTCGGCCGCCACGCCTGGGCCCTGCCCGCCCGCCTCGACCGGCTGCTGCCCAACGTCGACGTGGAGGGCGAGAAGCTGCGGCACCGGTTGGAGAAGGAGAAGGACAGCGCGGGGGCTGCGGACCCCGAGCCGGTCGTCTCCGGAAGGAGCTGAGCTGTCGGCCGTACGATCCGAAGCAGGACGTACGGCCCACAGCGGCCGTGACCACCCCCGAGAGGCGCCCTACGACGTGACCGCACCGACCGCGCCCGGGCCGACGGCGCGCCCCCTCACGCCCGAGGCACTGCTGGGCGAGAGCCAGCACCGCTCGGACCTCGCGGTCCTGCAGTGGCTCGTCCGGGCGAGGCAGGCGGACCTGGCTCATCCGTGGATCAGGCGCTGGACGGTGCCGTTCTTCTGCGCGGCGTTGGGCCTCCCGGCCCTGCGGAACACCGCGGACGGCACCGGCCCCGGCCTGCCCGCGGTGTTGACGGTGATCGTCGCCTTCTGTGTCCCGCTGCTGTGGCGGCAGCAGTGGCCGGTCCTGGTCTTCGCGTTCACCACGGTCGTGAGCGGGGCGGGCCTCGCCATGGACATCGACACGGGGTCGGAGGCCGCGCGGATCGTGGCGCTGCTCAATGTGGGCCGCAGCGTCAGGCCCGCCCAGCTGGCGGTCTGTGTCGCGATCGCCTGCACACAGACCACCGTGGCGGTCGTCGTCCGCGGCACCGACCAGCCGAGCGGCCAGTTCTGGGAGACCCCGGTGCTGGCGATCGTGCAGACGGCGCTCGTGGCGGCGGTCGCCGCGGCCGGTCTGGTCGGCCGGGTCGTGAACGCCTACATCGGGGCCCTGCACGAACGCACCGTCCGCCTGGAGGTGGAGCGCGACCAGCGGGCCCGGCTCGCCGCCGCCGCCGAACGCGCCCGCGTCGCCGGGGAGATGCACGACATCCTCGGCCACACGCTCGCCGTCATCGTCGGCCTCGCGGACGGCGCCGCCGGACTCACCGAGGCGAAACCGAAGCGAGGCGCGGAGACCCTGCGCATCATCGCCGACAGCGGCCGCGGCGCCCTCGCCGAACTGCGCCGCCTGCTGGCCGTCATCGGCGAGGAACGCGACACCATGGCGGACACCCCGCTCGCCCCCCAGCCAGGCCTCGCCGACCTCGAACCCCTCCTGGAACGGGTCCGGGGCGCCGGCCCCACGGTCACCCTGCACACCGACGGCGACCTTCTCCCGCTCGCCCCGGGCCTCCAACTCGCGGTCTACCGCATCGTCCAGGAGGCCCTCACCAACACCCTCAAGCACGCCGCCGCCGATACGACCGTCCACATCACCCTCACCGCCGACGACACCGTCGTACGACTGACCGTCGAGGACACCGGACCGCCCCGCACCCCGCGAGCCGGGGACGACGACGGGCGCGGTCTGGTCGGCATGCGTGAGCGGGCCGCGCTGTACGGGGGGAACGTCACCTCGGGTCCCGACGCCGAGGGCGGCTGGACGGTCCGAGCCCACCTCATGATCACCACCACGAGCACGGAGAAACGTTCAGCATGACCACCGTCCTCATCGTCGACGACCAGGCCCTGCAACGCCTCGGCTTCAGCATGCTCCTTGAGCAGCATCCCGACCTTTCCGTGGTCGGCGAGGCCACGCACGGCGCGGAGGCGGTGCGGCTGGCCGCCGAACTGCGGCCCGACGTCGTGCTGATGGACGTACGGATGCCGGGTATGGACGGCATCGAGGCCACCCGCCGCATCGTCGAGTCCGGCGGCCGCTCCCGCGTCCTGGTGCTGACCACCTTCGACCTCGACGAGTACGCCTACGCCGCCCTGCGCTCCGGTGCCAGCGGGTTTCTGCTGAAGGACGCGCTGCCCGACGAGCTGATCGCCGGGATCCGGGCGGTGGCCTCCGGGGACGCCGTCATCGCCCCCGGCCTGACCCGCAAGCTCATCGACGCCTTCACCGAACGGCTCCCGGGCCACACCCCCGCCCAGGAGCGACAGCTCGCCGCGCTTACCGAGCGGGAACGCGAGGTGCTCACCGCGATGGCGACGGGCTGGAGCAACGCCGAGATCGCCGACCGGCTGTCACTGGCCGAGTCCACCGTGAAGTCCCACGTCAGCCGCGTCCTCGCCAAGATCGGCGCCCGCGACCGCGTCCAGGCCGTCATCTTCGCCTACGACACCGGGCTCGTCCGGCCCGCGTGAGAGGCGCGGTCACGGGAGCGTCCGCGCACCCAGCCGTACAGGATCACCGAGCACACCGCCGCGAACGCGCACCACGTCGAGATGAACTCCAGCTGCCACAGCGTCCAGCAGATCAGCGCGCCCGCCGCCGCCAGGATCCCGAAGGCCACCAGACCCCGGTCACCGGACAGCAGCAGGGAGCCGACCGTGGCCAGCAGATAGGCCGCGACCACCAGTTCGGCGTGGGGCAGGTGCAGGCCGTAGCCGACGGTGTGGCCGCGGATCTCGGCCGTCATCGGGCCCGCGGCGAGGGCGTACGCGAGCACCGCGGCGGTCGTGACGCCGGCGGCGAACGGCACCATCAGTCTGCGTCGCGCGTGCGGTGGCGCGGCGCACAGCACGCCCGTCGACAGCCAGAGCGGCAGCAGCGGGAGGGCGATGACGGCCCAGGCGAGGGTGGCCGGGCCCGTTCCTCCGTCGGCTGCCCAGACCGCTGCCTCGACCATCTGGTGGGCTCCGAGCAGCAGCGGCAGCGCGGCGAGCGCCAGGTCACGACGCCGGCGTACCCGCACCAGACAGGCCACACCGACCGCCGCGACGCCGATGCCTGCCACGAGGTCGGCCTTCGCGCTCCAGCACATCGGTCCATCCCGGGGTCGGCGGACCTCCATCTTCACCCGTCGCGGGCCGGGATGGCCGGAACCGGCCCGCACAGAAGAGCACGGCGCGGAGAGCCGACTAGTCCTCGATCACCAGCCCCTTCGCCGCGAGAAGCGGCGCGAGGTTGCACATCTCTACGACCGTTTTGCCCGCCCGGTACGCGGCGATGTACCCCGCCTCGGCGTCGACCCGCTCCTGTGAGGCGGCGACCGCCTCGGCGGCGTCTTCACGGCGGACGACGACCACGCCGTCTGCGTCGGCGCGCATCACGTCGCCGGGGCGGACGAGGACGCCGCCGATGGTGACCGGCTCGCACATCGGGCCGACGGTCTCCTTGACCGTGCCCTTGACGGACACGCTGCGCGAGAAGACCGGGAAGCCGAGGGCGCGCAGGTCCTCGGTGTCCCGGACGCCCGTGTCGGTGATCAGGCCGCCGAGTCCCTTGGCCTGGCAGGCGTTGGCGAGCACGTCTCCGAAGGAGCCGGCCTCCTCGTAGGCGCCGGCGGACACGACGACGACGTCGCCGGGGCGGGCGTAGGCGATGGCGGTCTGGAGCATCAGGTTGTCGCGCGGGGCGCACTGGACGGTGAAGGCGGGGCCGCACAGGGACATGCGGTGGTCGACCGGCTTGATGGCCGAGTCCAGCGCGCCGAGTCGGCCCTGTGCCTCGTGGATGGTGGCCGAGGAGAAGGCGCTCAACTGCTCGACCAAGGCCTCGTCCGGCCGCTCGAACTTGGTGGTGACGCGGATCATGATGACCTTTCAGGCGGGGGTCAGTGCGGCGCAGGCCGTCGCGATGCGCTCGCACGCGTCGGTGAGGACGTCCGTCGACGTGGCGAACGAGATGCGGAAATAGCCGGGTGCGCCGTACGCGGTTCCGTGGATCACCGCCACCTGCTGCGTGTCCAGGAGGTAGCGGGCGAAGTCCTCGTCGTTCTCGATCCGGTGCCCATCAGGTGTCAACTGGCCCATTACTTCCTGGCAGTTGACCAGGAGGTAGAAGCCTCCGTCCGGGACCGTGCAGCTGAGCCCGGGAACGTCGTTGATGAGCTTCACGGTCGCGTCCCGGCGTGCGCGATAGACCCGCACGGTGTCCTGGACGAAGTCCTGCGGTCCCGTGAGCGCGGCGGCAGCGGCGGCCTGGCTGATGGAGGAGGGGCAGGAGGAGGTCTGGGACTGGAGGGTGTTGATCGCGGTGACCAGGTCCGTCGGGCCCACCCCGTATCCGATACGCCAGCCCGTCATCGCGTACGTCTTGGAGACGCCGTTGGTGAGGAACACCCGGTCGGCCAGGCGGGGTTCGGCGGCTGCGAGGGACGGGGTGTCCTCGTCGCCGTACCAGATCTCGTCGTAGATCTCGTCGGTGAGGACGCGGACGTGGGGGTGGTCCAGCAATACCTGGGCGAGTGCGTGGAGTTCGCCGGTGGTGTACGCGGATCCGGTGGGATTGCCGGGGGTGTTGAGGACGACCCAGCGTGTGCGCTCGGTGAGCGCGGCCCCGAGTCGCTCGGGGGTCAGCTTGAAGCCGTCCGTCTCCGGGCAGTTGACGATGACCGGGGTGCCGTCGTTCGCGCGGACCATGTCGGGATACGACACCCAGTACGGGGCGGGGACGATGACCTCGTCCCCTTCGTCCAGGGTGGCCATCAGGGCGAGGAAGATGACCTGCTTGGCTCCGCCGCCGACGGTGATCTGTGCGTCGGTGAAGTCCAGGCCGTGTCGCTCGCGGAGTTTCCCGGCGATCGCGGCACGCAGCGCCGAAGTGCCGTTCACCGGCGTGTACTTGGTCTCCCCCGCCTCGATGGCCCGGATGGCGGCGGCCTTGACGTGGTCCGGGGTGTCGAAGTCGGGCTCGCCGACCGTCAGGTCGAGGACGGTGAGCCCCTGGCTCTTCAGCTCGCGCACGCGCTGGGCCGCCGCTGTGCTGGGCGAGGGGTTGATACGGCGTACGCGCTCCGCGGTCCGCATGTGATCAGCCCTCCCTGCGCTCGAAGTTGAGGCCGCCGGGGACCTGGAAGGTGGGCAGGATCTCGATGTGGCCGATGTTGACGTGCCGGGGCGCGTCGACGGCGAACTCGATGGCGTCGGCGATGTCCTCGGGCTTGAGGGACTCGTAGCCGTCGTAGTACTCGCGCTGGGCGGCCTCCATGTCACCGAGCAGGCGGCCGAAGATCTCCGTCTCCACGCGGCCCGGGCAGATCTCGCTGACGCGGACGCGGCGGCCGTAGCCGTCGACGCGGAGCTGGCGGGAGAGGGTGTGCACGGCCGCCTTGGTGGCGTGGTAGATCGTGTTGCCGCCGAAGTTGTAGACGCCGGCGATGGAGCTGATGTTGACGATGTGGCCGAGGTCGCGCTCGACCATGCCCGGCATGAGCAGGCGGACCAGGTGCAGGACCGCCTGGATGTTGACGGCGATCTGCTCGTCGACCGCGAACTCGTCGGCGGTGAGGATGTTGCCGGTGCGCGAGACGCCCGCGTTGTTGACCAGGACGTCGATCTCCAGGCCGTCCAGTACGGCGGTGAGCGCCTCGGTGTCGGTGATGTCCACGGCGTGCGGGACGCAACCCGTGGCGTCGGCGAGGGCGTCCAGCCGTTCGGCGTTGCGGGCCACGGCGTGAACTTCCAGGCCGCGCTTGGCGAGTCGCTCGACGACCACGGCTCCGATGCCGGTCGACGCTCCGGTGACGAGGGCCGTCCTGTAGTCGGAGATGGGCATGCTGATGTGCTCCTTGGTGTGGGGGTAGGGCGGGGTGCGGGTGCCGGGGATCGATCTGTCAGGCGTCGCGCAGGGGCAGGTGGGCCCTGTCCTTCACGCGGGACACGGCGATGAGGGTGCCGAGGGCGGTGAGGACGGCGTAGAAGGCCGGCATGTAGACGTTGCCCGTGCGGTCGATGAGGGTGGTCATCAGCAGGGGGGCCGTGCCGCCGAAGAGGGCGGCGGAGACGTTGTAGCCCAGGCCGTAGGCGGAGTAGCGCACACGGGTCGGGAAGAGTTCGACGAGCAGGATGTGGATGACACCCGTGTGGCCGGCGAACACCACCGCCATGACGCAGGCGCCTACGACGGCCAGCGCGACGTTGCCGGTGCCGATCAGCAGGTAGCAGGGGGCGCCGATGACGGCCATGGTGATCGCGGCGCCGGCGATGACCTTCTTGCGCCCGACCCGGTCGGAGAGGCGGCCCATGTAGGGGATGGCGATACAGATCGCGACCAGGCTGGAGGCGGTGACGAGGAGGCCCTGCACCTTGCTGAAGTCCAGCTCGCTGCTCATGAAGGTGGGCATGTAGCTGAACAGGACGTAGTAACCGGAGCCGTTCATCAGGGGGATGAACAGGGCAAGGAGCATGGCGCGGCGGTGCTCGGCGGAGGTGAACGCCTCCTTGAGGGGGTTCTTGGACAGGCCGCCCTCTTCCTTCAGGCGGTTGAAGTTGGGCGTGTCGCTGATGCGCTTGCGGATGTAGATGCCGGTGATGCCGAGCGGGACGGCGAGCAGGAACGGGATGCGCCAGCCCCAGGACTCCATGCGCTCGGTGCCGAGTCCGCTGGTCATGGCGGCGGCGATCAGGGTGCCGGTGAGCAGGGAGAGGAACGACGCGATCTGGGCGTAGCTGGTGTAGAGGCCGCGCTTGCCCTCCGGGGCGTGCTCGGCGAGGAAGCTCATCGCGCCGGATGCCTCGCCGCCGACGGAGAAGCCCTGGGCGACGCGGAGCAGGATCAGCAGGGCGGGTGCCGCGATGCCGATGCTCGCGTAGGTCGGCAGGATACCGATGGCCGCGGTGGCGGCGCTGATCAGCAGGATGACGAAGACCAGCATCCGCTGGCGGCCTATGCGGTCGCCGAGGTGACCGCAGATGACGGCGCCGAGGGGGCGGAAGAAGAAGGAGACGGCGTAGCCGAGGAAGACGAGCTGGATGGCGTTGTCGGAGCCGGGGAAGAAGACGGCGGCGAGGGTTCCGGCCATGAAGCCGAAGATGCCGTTGTCGTAGAGCTCGGCGAAGATCCCGACGCATCCCGCGAGGGTGACCTTGCGGGCGGTTCTGGGATCGACCGTGTTGGGGACTGGCTGAGCGGCCAGGGTACTCATGGCGTCTCCTGTCTGGGCAGCAGGCGTGGGATGAGGGGCGTTACGGCTCCGTGCGGGTGCTTCCAGCGGGTGGGCGGGGAGCTGTTGAGCGGGGGTGAGTGTGGTGCGGGTGGGTTTTGTAGGCGTTGGTTGCGGTTTGGTGTGGCGTGCGGGTCGGTGGGGGCTGGGCGCGCAGTTCCCCGCGCCCCTTTGGAGCGGGCCGGTGTTGGAGAGGTGCGGGGGGGTCAGGTCTCCGCAGGGGCCCGGATGTGTAGGGCCTCGAAGGCTGTGTGGACCCTGGTTCTCAGGGCGTCTATCGCCTGGCGTTGGGCTCGGTGGGCCGTGACTGCCTGGTCGAGGGTGCGGTGGCGGAAGCGGATGGTCTGGCCTGGGCGTACCTGCCCCAGGGCGGACAGACCGGTGGCGGTGACGACGGCGAGGACGGGGTAGCCGGCCGTGACGCCGCGGCCTCGGTGCAGTACGAGGAGTTCGTCCCCGGCCGGCACTTCGACGGCGCCGATGGGGACGCCGCGGGAGAGGACCTCGCCCTTGGTGACCCGGCGGGGCACTTCACCTTCGAGCCGCAGGCCGATGTGGTTGCTGCGCGGGGTGACGGTGAAGGGGGCGTCGAACAGGCGCCGTCCCGTGTCGCCGAACTCGGCCCGGTCGGGGCCGTCGGTGACGTCGATGGTCCAGGTGGTGGGGAACGGGGGGACGGGGGCGTTGAGGCGGAACAGCGGGATCCGCGAGAAGGGGTGGTCGAGGGGCGGGCAGGCCGTGCGCAGGGCGAGTTCGTCGCCGTTGCGGAGGGCGGGGCCGAAGCCCAGGATCGTGTCGGGGGCGCAGCTGCCCTGTAGGTAGTCCGCTTCGAACGAGCCGAGTACGGCCAGGTAGACGCGCAGTCCGCGCCGGATGCCGGTGACGCGAATGGTTTCTCCGGCGCGTACGGGGACCGGTTCCCATTGCGGTCGTGCGACTCCTTCGACGGTGACGTCGGCGGGGGCGCCGGTCACCGCGATGAGGATGTCGCCGGAGGGAACGCAGGCGAAGTCGAGGGCCGTGATCTCCAGCAGCGGGGCGCGTTCGTCGTTGCCGCACAGGACGTTGGCGACGCGCGCCGAGTGCTGGTCGGCGGCTCCGTTGGCGGGCAGGCCGTAGCGGGAGCGGCCGACGCGGCCGAGGTCCTGGACGGTGACGATGCCGGCGGTGCGGATGGTGAGGGTGTCAGCCATGGCAGTCCGCCAGGGTCAAGTCGGCGTATTCGTCCCACTGTTGGGCTGTGATGGGGCGGAACCGGAAGGCGTCTCCGGGCTGGTAGGCGGTGATCGGGTCGCTGTGCAGGTCCAGGACGCGCACGGGGGTACGCCCGAGGAGCGGCCAGCCGCCGGGCGAGGGCATCGGGCAGATGACCGCCTGCCGGCCCGCGACGGCGACCGAGCCGGGATCGACGCGGGTGCGGGGCGACGCCAACCGCGGCACCGGTTTCGGGAAGGGCGGCCCGTCCGTCATCGGCGCCCCCGCGGGCGCGCCGAGGCAGCGTACGGTCAGGTCGGACCCGGCGTGGAGGGCGATGACCTCGCTCTCGGCCAGGCCGAGTTGGGCGGCCACCTCCGGCAGATCGGGCCCGTACTCGCCGCCGTAGACGACAGGGACGAGGAAGCGGCGCGGAGGGGTCGTCGGCGCGGGGTCCGGGCCGAGGCGGGCTGCCTCGTGGGCCAGGACGCGCCGGACGGTGTCGTGGTCGGTTCGGGTGCAGTCGAACTCCACGAGCAGGGCGTCGTAGGTGGGCACCACGTCGTGGACACCGGCGAGTTGGACGGCGTCCAGGGCGTCGGCGAGGGCGTGGACGAGCCGCCAGGCGGCTTCGGCGTCCAGGCCGACGGCCTTGGCGACCAGGGCGGAGTCGCCGCAGTCGGTGATCGTGACGTTGCCGTTCGCCTCAGGACCATTCATGTCAGACGCCCTTGCCGCTCAGGACCTTGTCGAGCGAGGTGATCTCGACCCCGGCGGCGAGTAGTTGCTCTCGGATGCGGCCGGCCAGCGCGATCGCTCCGGGGCTGTCTCCGTGCAACAGGACGGTGTCGCAGGCGACTTGGACGTCCGTGCCGGCGACGCTGCGGATGACGCCTTCGGTGACCATCCGCAGCGTGCGCCGGGCGACCTCGTCGGGGTCGTGGATCACCGCTCCGGGCTCGGAGCGGGGGACGAGGGTCCCGTCGTCGCGGTAGGCGCGGTCGGCGATGCCGACGATGCCGACTCGCAGTCCGCGGGCGCGGGCGGCGTCGGCGAGCTCACCGTCCTGGGCCAGGATGATCAGCGACTCGTCCAGGGAGGCGACGGCGTCCACGACGGCACCGGCGTAGTCGGCGCGTACGGCGACGAGGTTGCCCAGGCGTCCGTGCGGGGCGATGTGCCGCACCCGGGTGCCGTGGGCGACGGCGAACGCCTGGAGGGCGCCGATCTGGTAGAGCAAGTCCGTACGGACTTCCTCCGGCGTGAGATCCATCGCGCGGCGGCCGAAGCCGACGAGGTCGGGAAAGCTCGGGTGGGCGCCGACGGCCACCCCCTTCTCCACGCACGTCCGCACCGTGGCGTCCATGATGCGCGGATCACCGGCATGGAATCCGCAGGCCACATTGGCGGACGTGAGCATCTCCAGAAGGGCCTCGTCGTCGCCCATCGTGTAGGCGCCGAATCCCTCGCCGAGATCGGCGACGAGATCAACCATGGGGGTCATGACGTCCTCCGGGAGAGAATGCGGGATCACAATGCTGGGAAGGGGAATTCCTAGGAAGGAGATGCACCGGGAAGGAAATGCCATCACGCCGTCGTGACATCCGGAAAGGATCCGAAACACCTCGGACACAAGCGGCTATTTCATCGAGCGAGTCCGGGCTGGATGTTCCGCTCAACTTAGGTCCCTGCTCACGTGATCGCCAATATGCGTTCGGTCTGGCGTTATCGCGAACGGTTATGACCCGCCTCACACACGAGGCCTACGATGAGGCTCCGCCCCCTTGGAAGGCCCGCATGGACACCAGGCGTCTCTACTCGTTCATCAAGATCATCGACGCGGGGAGCATCACGCGCGCGGCCGACATCCTGCACATCGCGCAGCCCGCGCTCAGCCAGCAACTGTCCGCGCTGGAAGCCCAGTTCGGGCAGCAGCTGCTGATCCGCAGCAAACGCGGGGTCGCCCCGACCGAGGCGGGCAGGGCGCTGTACCGGCACGCCCAGCTGATCCTCCGCCAGGTGGACCTCGCGCACGCCGCCGTCGAGGTCTCCGGCCGGGCTCCCGCCGGCAGCGTGTCGGTCGGGCTCGCGCCGTACAGCCTTGGCGCGGCGCTCGCGTTGCCGCTGCTGAAGAGCGTGCGCGAGCGCTACCCGGACATCCTGCTGCACATCAACGAGAACTTCGGCGGCGTGATCAGCGAGGCGATCATGACGGGCCGGATGGACATGGCGTTCATCTACGGGGCCGGCCCGCTGCGAGGCGTGCAGTTCGAGCCCGTACGCACGGAGGACCTGTTCCTGATCGGCGCGCCCGGCGCGACCGCCCCGCCGGGAGAGGGCGAGGGCGAGGGCGAGGTGAGCCTGGCGGAACTCACCGGCGTGCCCCTGCTGCTGCCCAGCCGCATCCACACGATCCGGCAGGTGGTGGACGCCGCCTTCCAACAGGCGTCGCTGCGGCCGCACGTGGTGGGCGAGGTCGAGTCCGCGCTGACGCTCGTCAACGCCGTGGACGCGGATCTCGGCGCCACGGTCCTGCCCTGGTCGGCCGCGCGCGCCATCCTCGACGTCCGCTCCCTGTCCGTACGCCGGATCGTGGACCCTGTCATCCAGGTCAAGCTGTCCCTGGTGACATCGGACAATCAGCCGCTCTCGGAACCGGCGTTGGCGGTGCACGATCTGTTCCTCGAACTGATCGAGGACAAGGATGGAGGATAAGGATCGCCAATAGCGTCAGACGAATCCGTTATTTGTTTCCGGTGACCGCCCCGGCTAGCTTTCCCCGAAGCGATCCAACTGGTCGGCAATACACGGCTCGTCACTGGAGAAACAGTTGGAAAAGCGTGTCCTGGCCACCCGTGAGAACCTGCCCGGCCGAGGCCTGGACCGCGAGCGTCCACGCGAAGTTGATCTCCGCCGGTCCTGGCCGACGCCGCCCGCAGAGCACCCGGGTGAGGCCGGGCAGGGGAAGACCCCGTAGCCCGGCGTCACTTGATGTGCCGGGCGAGCCCCGTCACCGCGTTGAGCAAGTGCTCCAACGGCCCTCGGCGGCGATGCCGCGTCCATACGCTCGCCAGCACCATCGCGGCGACGGTGAAGCAGGCCAGGGCCACCAGCGCCGGGCCGGTCTCCTCCTCCATGCCGACCGCCCGGATGGCGAGGATGTGCAGGACATAGACGGTCAGCGCGATCATTCCGACCGCGGACACAGGTGCGGCCAGGCGCGTGAGGCGCGGCAGGCGGGCCGTGACCGTGACGCACGCGGCCAGGGCGAGGAGCGCGACGCCTGTGTTGCCGAGGACGGAGAAGGTCGTCTGGCTGTGCGGCGCCCCCACCAGCAGCCAGGCGGCAGGGGTGTCGTCGGTGAGGTCGCCGACGGTGTCGGACCACCAGGCGGAGGCTCCCGAGTCCCCGTCCGTGGCCGCGGCGACGGTCGCCCGCGCGTGCGGCACGAAGTGCAGGGCCAGCCAGGAACCGCCGTAGCCCAGCACCGCCAACGCACCGCCGGTGAGGGCGAGTCGGGCATGGATCCTGCCCCGGGTGAGGTCGAGCCGGGCCACCGCCATGCCCGCGACCATGAAGGACATCCAGGTGAGCACCGGGTATTCGCCGGTGAACAGCAACTCCATGAAGCCGTCGGTGCCGCTGACGCGGGCCAGCGGATCGGAGGCGACGACGGCGTCCGCCCAGTCGCCCTGGTCGATCGACTGCCGTACCACGTACAGCAGTTGGGGCAGGACAAGTGCGCCCCCGGCGGCTACGGCCGCGAGCGTTCCCGCCCGTAGCCGGTACAGCGGGAGCACGGTGAGGAAGATCAGGCCGTAGAAGGCGAGGATCACGTCGACCTCGGTGTCGAGGGCGGTCAGGGCGTAGCCCAGCGCGATCAGGACGACCGAGCGGATGACGATCCTGCCCACCGCCTGCCGGCCGGCCCGACCGGTCCGGGGGTGCGGGCGGCCGGTGATGAGGACGAGCGTGAAGCCGGCGAGCAGGGCGAACAGCGCGGAGGAACGGCCGCGGGCCAACTCCAGTACGAGGCCCAGTGGTCCGCCCACGGAGGGATCGGGGCCGACGTGGGCGGCGTACATGCCGAGGACCGCGAGTCCGCGGGCCAGGTCAATACCGATCAGCCGTGGTGTGGAGGGTGATCCGGGGGTGGGAGAGGGCTCACCCTTCTCCGGGGAGAGCCGGTCGGGCAAGTCATCGGGCAAGCGGGACAAGGCCGTTGAGGCGTCCTGTGTCATGTGGTTCAGGCTGGCGGCGGCGCGGGCGCCGAACCATCCGGCAGGTGGCCGGAGTTGCCCCGCCGACCGGCGGGAGTCGGCGCGGGGAACCCGGGGGCGGCCACGGGCGTCGTAGGAGTCCGGCGACGGACGGAGCGGCAGGTGATCCGGGTAGTGGTGGTCGACGACGAGGCCCTGATCCGTACGGGTTTCCAGCACATCCTCGACACCGCGGACGACATCGAGGTCGTGGCGGCGGTCTCCGGCGCTCAGGCGGTGCGCGCGGCGCGGGAGTCGCGTCCCGACGTCGTACTGCTCGACATCCGGATGCCGGACATGGACGGACTGACGGTGCTGGCCGAGCTGCGCCGCATACCGGATCCGCCGGTGGTGGCCATGCTCACGACCTTCGACATGGACGAGTACGTGGCGGCCGCACTGCGGTCCGGGGCGGCGGGCTTTCTGCTCAAGGACACCGATCCCGAGCAACTGCCGTATCTCGTACGATCGTTGGCGGACGGCGGGGTCGTGCTGTCGTCCAAGGTCGCCCGTACCGTCGTGGACGGTTACCTGGACGGCGAGCCGCAGAACGACGCCGCTCGCGGCATCGCCCGGCTGACCGACCGCGAACGAGACGTGCTCGTCCTTGTCGCCGAGGGGCTGTCGAACGCCCGGATCGCCGCGCGGATGCTGCTGAGCGCGGCGACGGTCAAGGACCATGTGAGCTCCCTCCTCACCAAGTTGGAGGTGGGCAGCCGCGTCCAGGCGGCCCTGCTCGCCGAGCGTGCCGGCCTGCTCAGGCCGCTCCGGAACCCGGACGGGTGAGGGGGCTCGGACGGGTGAGGGGGCTCGGACGGGTGAGGGATCCGCGGCGTCCGCCCGCCCCGCTGCTCGACCCCGCCCTCGTCGGTGCCTCGCTCGTGGACGTCTGGGTCCACGTCGACACCGACGACCGGCCGGCCGTGGTCTGCGCGCTGCTGGCCGCCTTTTCGCTCGCGTTGCGCCGCGGGCTGCCGTTGCCGACGTACGCGCTCGCTCTGCCGGCCGCCCTGGTCACCGACGCGGTGGTCGCCCCTTTGCTGGCCCTGTACTCGCTCGCGTCGCGCACTCGCCGACGCGGGCTCCTGGCCGTCTGCGCTCTGGCGTTCACCATCAGCGACACCACGGCCTGGTCGTGGCCCACGCCTGGGTTCGCCGACCTGTCGGACCCCTCGGACCTGATCAGAGTCACCTACGGCCTGGCGACAGCGGCAGCACCTGTCTTCCTCGGTCAACTCGTCCAGGCCCGGCGCGAGTTGGCCCAGCGCCTGGCCGAGATATCCGACGCCCGCGAGAGCGAACGGCTGCTGCTCGCCCAGAGCGTGCTGGCCAGGGAACGGGCCCAACTGGCCCGGGAGATGCACGACGTGGTCTCCCACCAGGTCAGCCTCATCGCCGTACGCGCCGGAGCGCTCCAGGTCGGCAGCCTGGACCCGGAGACGAAGGAGGCCGCCACGACGATCCGGCGGCTGAGTGTGCAGACCCTGGACGAGCTGCGGCACATGGTCGGCATACTGCGCGCCTCGGGCAGCCGCCCCACGGAACTGACCCCACAACCGTCCCTCGCGGACCTCCCGCGCCTGGTCGACACCAGCGGAATCGACGCCGACCTGCACACGGACCTACCGGACGACTTACCTCCCCCGGTCCAACGCGCCCTCTACCGCACCGTCCAGGAGGCACTGACGAACGTCCGCAAACACGCCCCCGGCGCCAAAGCCACCATCCACCTCACCCACCTGGACGGCACAGTCCTGGTCACGGTCGTCAACGCGCCCCCGAGCCGCCCGGCCCTCCCCCTCCCCGGCGCCCACCACGGCCTCATCGGCCTGCGTCAGCGCGCGGAACTCCTCGGCGGCACCGTCACCGCCGGCCCCACGACCGACGGCGGCTACGAGCTCCGGCTGGAAATCCCGGTGCAGGGCACGTCGTGAGACGCGACAGGGCCGTCAAGGAGTGCGACTGTGGGTCAACCGGGCCCGGCGACCGGTCAGCGGTGCGTACCGCCGGGACGATCCGAGAGCTCCGGAAAGGCGAGGAGAGCCCCGATGAAGGCCATCGTCCAGGACACCTACGGCTCGGCCGACTCACTCCAACTGCGCGACATCGACCGCCCCGTCCCCCGCGACGACGAGGTGCTCGTCCAAGTGCGCGCCGCCGGGGTCGACCCGAGCGTCTGGCACCTCATGACGGGACGGCCGTACATCGCCCGGCTCAGCCCCCAGATCGGCCTCCGCCGCCCCACCAACCGTGTCCGGGGCTGGGACGCCGCCGGGATCGTGGAGTCGGTCGGCGCGAACACGACCGGCTTCAAGCCCGGAGACGAGGTCTTCGGCAACTGCGACGGCTCCTTCGCCGAATACGCCCGAGCCAAGGCCGCCCAACTGGCCGCCAAACCCTCCCCCTTGGCCTTCGAACAGGCCGCGGCCCTCCCCGTCTCCGGCGTGACCGCGCTCCAGGCACTCGACGTGGCCCGTCCCCGCCCCGGCCAGAAGGTCCTCGTCATCGGCGCCTCAGGCGGCGTGGGCACGTACGCGGTCCAGCTCGCCGTCCACTACGGCGCCCAGGTCACCGGCGTCTGCGGCCCCACCGGAGCCGACCTCGTCCGCTCCCTCGGCGCCGAGGACGTCATCGACTACACCCACGAGGCCATCACCGACCGCCCCCACCGCTACGACTTCATCCTCGACGCCGCCGGCAACCGCCCCCTGTCCCACCTGCGCCGCGTCCTCGCCCCGCGCGGCACGATCGTCTTCGTCGGCGGCGAGAACGGAGGGCCCGTACTCGGCGGCATGGACCGTTGGGCACGTGCCCTGCTGCTGTCCGCCTTCGTCCGGGAGAGCTTCCGCCCGGTCTTCGCGGTCACCAGGCAACAGGACCTCCTGACCCTGAAGGACCTCGCCGAGAAGGGCGTGATCGCGCCGGTCATCGACCGCACTTATCCGCTGGCGGAGGCCCCCGCCGCCGTACGCCACCTGGAGAGCGGGCATCCACGGGGCAAGCTCGTCGTCACGGTGTGAGCGGGTCGGCCGCCGCGCTTGTGTGCTTCTTCCGCTCGGCGAGCATCTCGATGAGTTCGCCGGCGCTCGCCATGGTGTGGCGTTCCACCTCGGCGTCGATCGTGTCCGGGTCGCCGTCGAGGATCGCCTCGATGAGACGCTCATGGACGTGCAGGGCGCGATCGGGATCCGAACGGGTGCTCTCGTCGACCATGATGGCGATGTTGATCTGGGCTTCCACGGTGGGCCACAGGCGTTCGAGCATGGTGTTCTCGGAGGCGGTCCACACGGTCCAGTGCAGGTTGACGTGGGCCTGGTGGAGGCGGTCCGGGTCCTGGGCGGCGTGGGCCGCCTGGTACTCCTCCCAGCTGCGCCGGAGCGTCTCCTTGCGGGAGCCGTCGGGATCGTCGGCCAGGGCCCGGGCGGCCAGCTTCTCCAGGGCGACCCGGACCGCGGCCACATCGGTGATGAACTTCTCGTCGATGTCGGTGACGACGACTCCGCGGTACGGCTGCTGTTCGAGGAGTCCTTCGTGGGTCAGCTGGTAGATCGCCTCACGCAGGGTGGGACGGCTGACCCCCATCTGCTGGGAGATCTGGACCTCCCGAAGCCGTTGCCCCGGTCCCAGCTCTCCGGCCAGGATGGCCCTCCGCAACTCGTTCACCACGGCGTCACGGCGGGTCTGGTTGATGACCGGCCGGGGCCCGGTGGCTGGTTGGGGGGCGTGGTCACTCATGGATCCTCCGCAGATTGTCAGACCACATACTAGCCGCCGGGCGGGTGATCAGCCGCCGTACTCGGTGACGCGCTCGGCGCTGACGGTGACGACCACTCTGGGCGTTGTCGCGGTCTCCTGCCAGGGCTTTCCCTCGTACTTGCGGGAGAGCTCGTCGATCAGCTCCGGCCCGCCGTCCCGGGTGATGGTGACCGACCCACGGACCACGGCGTAGGCGTAGGGGTTGTCACGGTCGATGATCAGGATGCTGGCGCGGGGGTCGCGCAGCAGGTTGAGGTGTTTCACGCGGCCCTCGACGGTGGAGAAGGCGATCCCGTCACCGGTGGCCTTCACCCAGACCGTGGTCTGCTGCGGCAGGCCGTCCTTGCCGATCGTGGCGAGTGTCGCGAAGTTGGGCGTGGAGGCCAGTTTCCTTGCCAGCTCGGTGAGTTGGGGCATGTCGGTGACCCTTTCGGTAGGAGACGAAGCTTCCGGGAGGAGGCGGTGGCAGGCTCTCGGGGAGGCGTGTGCGGGAGCCTGCCACCGCGTGCGGGGCGCTCAGAAGCGGACGGCGTCGATGAATGCCTGGAGCCCTGGTGTCTGTGGGTTGTTGAAGGCCTGGTCCGGTGGCACGTCCTCCTTGATCAGGCCGTCCTCGAAGAAGCAGATACGGTCGGCGGCGTGGGCCGCGAAGGCCATGTCGTGGGTGACGATGCCGCAGGCGATGCCCTCTTCCTCCTTCAGCTTGGTGAGTACGCCGAGGACCTCGGCCGCCACCGGCGGGTCGAGCGCGGAGGTGATCTCGTCGCACAGCAGCAGCCGGGGCCGCATCATCAACGCCCGTGCGATGGCCACCCGTTGGCGCTCGCCACCGGACAGCTGGGTGCAGCGGCTGCGCAGGTGGTGTGCCATGCCCACCTCGGTCAGGGCCCGCTCGGCCCGCTCAAGCAGCTGGGCCTTGGACTCGCCGAGGGTGAGGCGGGGAGCGACGGTGAGGTTGTCGAGGACGTTCATGTGGGGCCACAGGGTGTAGCTCTGGAAGATCATCCCGATCTGGCCGCGGAGGTCCTTCCACGCCTCCGTGTACTCGCCGTCACGTACGACGGCCTGGCCCGCGAGGTCGATGTCCCCGGCGTCCGGCTCCTCAAGTCCGGCGATCACCCGGAGCAGGGTGCTCTTGCCGGAACCGCTCTTGCCGATGAGGACCGCGATCTCACCGCTGCCGATCCGGAAGTCGGCCTCCTTGAGGACGGGGCGGCCGTGGAAGGACTTGCTCACACCGCGTGTGCGCACGAACGCGCCGTCGAGCCCCGCGTCAGCGTCCGCGTCGGTGTCCGGTGTCTTGTCGAGGGTCGGGTTGGTCTCTGTCATCGTGATCAGACACCTTCCGGCTTGAGTACGGACTTGGGTACGGATTTGAGGGCCGTGTTGGCCAGAGCGGCCCGCGCGAAGGGGCCACGAAATGGGTCTGCGACCACGCAGGGCCGGTCGATTCCTTCACTTCCGGGCATTGACCGCGCCGCGTGGTCCGGTCTAGCGTCAGCCCAGCCGCCGATTGTTTGACAATCTGCGATCGGAGGAAGGCCCATGAGGTTCAGCCGCGCCTTGAACGTGGTGGACGCGCATGCCGAGGGCGAATCCGACAAGGTCGTCGTCGGCGGGGTCGGACCGGTCCCGGGAGAGCGCGTCTTCGACAACCTGGTGGGGCGCCCCTGGGAGCCGGAGGTCTGACCGCGCTGCGGCAGAAGCCATAACGCGGATCATTCGACGCCTTGTAAGCGACGCCTTGTAAGGAGGTACACGACCCCATGCGGACCATCGTTGTAGGAGCCGGCGCCGTCGGTCTGGCCGCCGCCTACCGGCTGGCCAGGAGCGGCTGCGAGGTGACCGTTCTCGACGCCCGGAGCGCGGGCTCAGCCGCCTCGCACGGCAACGCGGCCAAGATCGCCCTGGCGGAGAGCGGTCCGGTGCCCGCGCCGGGCGTGATCCTGCAGTCCCTGAAGTGGATGCTGAAGCCGGACAGCCCGCTCTACGTCAAGCCGTCGCTCAACCCCGCCTTCGTGAAGTTCATGCTGACGATGGCCCGGCACTGCACCGCGCGCGACTTCCGCCAGGGCCTGGAGACGACCCTGCGCCTCGCCGAGGGCACCATGGACCTCCTCGACGACTGGACCCGGGACGGCATCGCCTTCGAGATGCACAAGGCGGGCGTCCTGCTCGCTTTCGAGACGCGGGAACGCTACGAGGAGCAGCTCGCCTCCCTCGACATCTTCGAGAGCTTCGGCATGGTCGCCGAGCACCTGCACTCAGACGCCGTGCAGGCGAAGGAACCGGTGCTGAACAGCCGTATCAAGCACGGTCTGTTCTTCCCCGACGACCGCCAGGTCGAGCCCGACTCCCTCACCCGGGGCCTGCTCAAGCGGTGTACCGAACTCGGCGTCGAGATCCACGAACACACCCCCGTACGCCGCTTCCTGCGCCGGGGCGACGCCGTGACCGGCGTACTCACCGACAAGGGCGAGTACACGGGCGACACCCTGCTGCTGGCCGGCGGCGTGTGGACCGCCCGGATGGCCGCCCAGCTCGGCGTCCCCCTGCCGATCCGGCCGGGCAAGGGCTACAGCGTCGACTACTCGCCCTCCCCGGTGCCGCTGCGCACGCCCCTCACGCTGGAGGACGCCCGTGTCGCGGTGACCCCGCTGAACGGCTTCCTGCGACTGGCGGGCACCATGGAGTTCGGCGGCCTGGAGGAGAACGTCAACCCCCGGCGCATCGCCGCCATCAAGCAGGCGGCGGCCGACTCCCTCACCGGCTGGGACAACCCGCCCGGAGAGGCCAGTCCGTGGGCCGGGCTGCGCCCGATGACCCCGGACGGCCTGCCGATCATCGGCCGCCTCGATCCCCTGCCCAACGTCTACGTCGCCTCGGGCCACGGCATGCTCGGGCTCACCCTCGCCCCGGCCACCGCCGAGATCATCACCGAGGCGATCACCACGGGCCGCCTTCCGTCCGTCGCCGAGGCGGTCTCGCCGCGCCGCTTCACCCGCCGATGACCGGCCCCGGTTTCGCATGCCCACCGACCGTTTCCCTCATGCTGATCTCAGGAGTCCCTTCATGAGCGCCCCCCAGTTCACCGGCATCCTCGCCGCTGTCGTCACCCCGCTGACCCCGGACGGCTCGGCCGTCGACGCCGAGGGCGTCCGGCGCCAGGCCGAGCACATCATCGGCGGCGGCATCCACGGCCTCGTGCCCGGCGGCAGCACCGGCGAGTTCACGACGCTGACCCTCGACGAGCGCAAGCGGGTCACCGAGTTGTACGTCGAGGCCGCCGACGGACGTGTCCCGGTCGTCGCCGGGACGGGCGCGCTCAGCACGGCGGACACCGTGGAGCTGAGCGTGCACGCGGAGAAGGCGGGCGCTTCCGCCGTGATGATCGTGCCGCCGTTCTACGACGCCCCCACCTTCGACGAGATGCTGGGCTTCTTCGGCACGGTGTCCGACGCCATCGACATCCCGATCATGTACTACAACATCCCGTCTGCCACCGGCGTCAACCTCGCGCCCGAGGAGCTGGCGAAGCTGGCCCGGGAGACCGCGGTCACCTCCTACAAGGACACCGGCGGCGACTTCACCTGGTTCTCCACCGTCCAGCAGGAGCACGCGCGGGACATCACCGCCCTCAACGGCTGGGACACCCTCACCTTCGCGGCGCTCGCGAGCGGTGCGCAGGCGGGCGTGTGGGGTACCGCCAGCGTGATCCCCGGGCTGTGCGCCGAGTTGTACGACGCGCTCGCCGTCCGCGGAGACCTCATCGCCGGGCGCGCACTGTGGGCGAAGATCTTCCCGATCTGCCGGTTCCTGGAGTCCCACAACTACGCGTGCGGCATCAAGACGGGCCTCGACCTGGTCGGCGTCAGCGCGGGCCCGACCCGCCGGCCGGTGCTGCCGCTGGCCCCGCAGTACGTCGAGGAGTTCCGCGGCCTGCTGATCGCCGCCGGGGTCGCCGTAGCGGACGAAAGCGTGGCCGCCTGATGCCTTCGTACGGCCGTGTCCACGCCATCGACGTCCATGCCGAGGGCGAGCCCGGCCGCGTACTGATCGGCAGCCATCTGCACGTCAAGGGCGCCACGATGGCCGAGCGGCTGCAGTACTGCGAGAAGCACCTCGACGACCTGCGCCGGCTGCTGCTCCAGGAGCCGCGCGGCTACCCGGCCCTGTGCGGCGCCCTCGTACTCCCCCCGGCCGACCCGGCCGCCGACTTCGGACTGGTGGTGCTGGAACAGGGCGGCTTCCGCCCGATGTCCGGCTCCAACCTCATCTGCGCGGTCACCGCGCTCGTGGAGACGGGCGCGGTCCCGGTGAGCGAACCGGTCACGGAACTCACCGTGGACACCGCGGTCGGCCTCGTCCGGGTCCGCGCCGAGGTGTCCGGCGGCAAGGCCACCAGGGTCACCTTCGCCAACGTCCCGGCCTTCGCGGTGGCCCTCGACCACGAACTGGACCTGCCCGAGTACGGTCGGGTCCCGGTCGACATCGTCTTCGGCGGCCAGTTCTTCGTGCAGGCCCGCGCCGCCGACCTCGGCCTCACCCTGGAACGGTCCTCGGCCAGGCAACTCACCCGCGCCGGAGCGGTGTTGCGCACGGCGGCCCAGCAGCAGTTCCCGGTCAGCCATCCGCTCAACCCCGGCATCGACCAGATCTCCCTGACGATGATCCACGGTCCCTCGCCCACATCCGGCGTCTCCGGCCGCAACACCGTCGTCCTGCCCAACGGCGAGGTGGACCTGGCCGACCCGGCCACGTGGACCGGCTCCTTGGACCGCTCCCCCTGCGGCACCGGCACCTGCGCCCGCATGGCCGCCCTGCACGCACGGGGCGAACTCCCCCTGAACACGCCCTTCGTCCACGAGTCGATCATCGGCACCACCTTCACGGGCACGCTGCTCGACACCGCCCAAGTCGGGCCGTACGAGGCGGTGTTGCCGACGATCAGCGGGCGCGGCTGGATCACCGGCTTCAACCAGTACGTCCTGGACGACACCGACCCCTTCCCGCACGGCTACACCCTCGGCGACCTGTGGGGCGCCGCCGAACAGGAGCGTTGATGGAGACCACCGGAACGCAGTTCATCGCGGGCAAGCGCCGCCCCGGCACGTCGGGCGAGGAGTTCTCGGTGACCAACCCGGCCACCGGAGAGGTCCTGGCCACCGCCACCCTGGCTGGCGTCGAGGACGTGGAGGAGGCGGTCGCCGCCGCCCGCGAGGCGTTCGCGGACTGGTCGCGCACCACGCCCGCCGAACGCTCCGAGGCGCTCCTGCGCTGGGCCGATCAACTCCAGGCGCGCGCCGAGGAGTTCGCCGAGGTCGAAAGCCGTATCGGCGGCAAGCCGATCAGGCTGACCCGTGGCTTCGACATCCCCGGCACCATCGACAACGTCCGCTTCTTCGCCGGTGCGGCCCGCAACCTGGAGGGCCGTGCCTCCGGCGAGTACTCCGGCGACCACACCTCCACGATCCGCCGCGAACCCGTCGGCGTCATCGGCTCCATCGCCCCCTGGAACTACCCGTTGCAGACGGCGGCCTGGAAGGTGCTGCCCGCCGTAGCCGCGGGCAACACGATCGTCCTGAAGCCGTCCGAACTCACCCCGCTCACCTCGGTGATGTTCGCGGAGGCGGCCCAGGAGGCGGGCATCCCCGACGGTGTCATCAACATCGTCACCGGCACCGGTCCCGTCGCCGGGCAGGCGCTGATCACGCACCCCGACGTCGCCATGGTCTCCTTCACCGGCTCCACCGCGGTCGGCCGCCAAGTCGCCGCCCAGGCAGCCGGGTTGGTCAAGCGCGTCCACCTCGAACTCGGCGGCAAGGCCCCCTTCGTCGTCTTCGACGACGCCGACCTGGAAGCCGCGGCGCGCGGTGCGGTGGCGGGGGCGCTCATCAACGCCGGCCAGGACTGTACGGCGGCCACGCGCGCGTATGTCCAACGGCCGCTGTACGAGGGGTTCGTGGCCCGGGTCGCCGAGCTGATGGACGGTGTGCGTGTGGGCCCGGTCGACGACCCGGCGACCGACATGGGTTCCCTGATCTCGCTCCGGCAGCGCGACAAGGTGGCGGGCATGGTGGAGGACGCCCGCCGTTCCGGGGCCACCGTCGTACGCGGCGGCAGGATCCCCGACAGCCCGGGCGCCTATTACGAGCCCACCCTCATCACCGACGCCGCACAGGACTCCGCCATCGTGCAGCAGGAGATCTTCGGCCCGGTCCTCGTCTGTCTGCCCTTCGACGTCGACGAAGAGGCGCTCCGCCTCGCCAATGACACCCCGTACGGGCTCGCCGCATCCGCCTGGACGACCAACGTCTACCGAGCCGGGCGCGCGAGCCGGGAGATCCAGGCGGGCTGCGTCTGGATCAACGACCACATCCCGATCATCAGCGAGATGCCGCACGGCGGCTACAAGACCTCCGGCTTCGGCAAGGACATGTCCGCCTACTCCTTCGACGAGTACACCAACGTCAAGCACGTCATCTCGGACATCACCGGCGCCGCGCACAAGGGCTGGCACGACACGATCTTCACCAGCGACTGAACCCCGAAGGGAAGTGTCATGACCGACTCGGCGACTGCTTCGAGTGCTTCCCGCTTCGGGGAGAAGGTCTGTGTCGTCACCGGCGCGGGCGGCGGTATCGGATCCGCGATCGCCCGGCGGCTGGCACACGAAGGGGCCAACGTCGTGGTCTGCGACGTCGACGGAGCCGCGGCGGGCAAGGTCGCCGCGGAGATCACAGGAGAGGGCGGGACCGCCGAGGTCGCGCAGTTCGACCTCGGCGACGCGAGCGCGTGCGTCCAGGCCGTCGACGACGTGGTCGCCCGCCACGGACACCTCGACGTGCTGGTGAACAACGCCGGCGTCAACCGACGCGGCGACCTCCTCGCCCTCTCCGCCGAGGACTGGGAGACCAGCTTCGCCATCAACGTGCACCCGCTGTTCCACCTGTGCCGGGCGGCGCTGCCGCACATGGCCTCCCGTGGCGGTGGAGCCATCGTCAACACCGCCTCGCAGTGGGGCCTTCAGCCGGCGCCGGGACACATCGCGTACAACGTGACCAAGGCCGCCGTCGTCGCCTTCACCCGCAGCCTCGCCCGGGACCACGCCCACCAGGGCGTCCGCGTCAACGCCGTGTGCCCGGGAGAGATCCGCACACCGATGGTGGAGGCGCACCTCGCCCGGACCGGACGCACCGTCGCCGAACTCGACGCCCTGGTGCCGTTCGGCCGCATCGGGACGCCGGAGGAGGTCGCGGCGCTGGTCGCGTTCCTCGCCTCGGACGAGGCGCCGTACATGTGCGGATCCGTCGTCGAGATCACCGGAGCGCAGGCGGTCGCATGAGCAGCGAGACAACTCCCCCCGGCAGCCTGCTCCTTGGCGGTAGGACGGTCCTCGTCACCGGTGCGTCGCGCGGCATCGGACGGGCGACCGCACTCGCCGCCCACCGCGAAGGCGCCTACGTCGTAGCGCACTGGGCCGGCAGCGAGCAGGCGGCCCTCGACCTCCAACGCCGCCTGGGAGACCGCGGCTGCCTGGTCCGCGGCGATCTTCGGGATGCGGACGCGACGGAGACCCTGTGGCAGGAGGCCCTGGCCTGGCGTGGCGGTATCGACGTCCTGGTCAACAACGCGGGAGCCTGGCTCGGATCGCCTCTCGAGGACGCGGCGCTGTGGCGCCAGGGGTGGGCCGACAACCTGGCCCTGAACCTCACCGGCCCGGCAGACCTCAGCCGTAACGCGGTGTTGCACTTCCGTGAGCGCGGCGGGGGCATCGTCGTCAGCGTGTCCAGCCGTTCCGCACACCGCGGGGACGACGCGGAACACCTGGCCTACGGCGCCGCCAAGGCGGGCCTGCTGGCGCTGACCAAGGGCATCGCCCGGGGATTCGCGGCCGACGGTGTCCTCGCCTACTCGGTGGCCCCCGGGTGGGTAGCGACGGACCTTGCCGAGGCAGGCGAAGCAGACGCCGCGAGCGTGCCACTGGGCGAGATCACTCCGCCGCAGGAGGTGGCCGAGATGATCGTGTTCCTGGCGTCCGGTCGTTCGCGTCATGCGACGGGCGCCACGATCGACATCACCGGCGCGGACTACGTCCGCTGAGACGCGGCCTGGGGGAACGGTGTGGAGCCCTCCTTCAATGGACGGCGTCCCTGGCTAAATCGCTTCTGCCAGGTCTGCCAAGAGGACGTCAGCCACCAGCTCCTCGACCACGGCGGTTCCGTGGTCGGTCATGGCACGAGTCAGTTCAGCGTCCCAGGGGGCCTCGGTAAGGCGACCAGGCTGAGGGCCGTACGGCGTGCGGGCGACGGCGACACGGTAGTCCGCGGCCGTCATCCGCCAGGGGCGGGCCGGCGTCTTGTCCAGGAGATACGCGGCGATGCGGATGCCTTCGCCATCGAAGTCGCCGTGGTAGCGGAGAAGGGCACCCTGGTCCGCAAGAAGGCGGAGGAGGTTGACGGCCGCGCTGTTGGGCCAGCCGGACGTGCACACGAGCGGCGGACAGTCCGGGCCGAAGCGACGTACGGCGAGAGCCAGGATGCTGGGGTTCTCAACGGCGTGGACGACAGGTGCAGGGTCACAGACGAGCGCGAACTCGCCCGGAGCCCGCAGTTGGGCGAGGGTCAGGCTGGCGGCCTGACCGGCCTCGGCACAGGCGCGGGTCACACGGGCCAGCGGGCCGTCGCCGACCGGGCGCAGTCCGCCGACGAGAACGGTGGCGGACAGGTCGTCGTCGGCGACACCTGCGCGGGCCCACAGAGCGCGCCGGTCCGCTGCGGACTCCGGCGGGGCGGTGTCGTGGACGGTCGCCAGAGCACGCAGGACGAGGGTGGACAGGCGGGTGCCGTCGTCAAGCGCGTGGGAGTCGCCCTTCAGGACTCGGGCAGCGAATACGGGCAGGGGCTCAGCCTGGGCGGGAAGTTCCGCGAGCACGGCAAGCGCGTCGGCGAGCAGGGTTCGAGTTCTTTCGGATGCGCCGCCGACCAGACCGGCGACTCGGCAGGACGCAGTCCAGTCGGCGAGCGCAGGTTGGGCGCGCACGGTGGCATGTCCGTCCAACCATGCCCACAGCTCGACTCGTTCGCCTTCTTTGCGGCGTCGTTCGGACGCTCGATCGTCGAGAGGGCCGACAAGTTCGATGACGGTTTCACGCACCGTGCGGCCGGACAGTTCGGTGACGGCTTCTTCCAGGCGGGCCAGGGCGACGGAGGGGCGAGGGCCCGGCAGGCGGTCCAGACCCAGGAGGTCGGCGAGGGCCTCGCGCTGGGCTTCGTCGAGCGGTCCCAGGCGCACCCGTGCGACGGGGCGGCCGGAAGAGAGACGGCTGTGGACCGTGAGCCAGAGCGGGCGGAGTTCAGGACGGCGCAGGGTGCGCTCGCCCGGGGCGGGTTCCGTGTGGGTCATCCCGCCTCCAGGTCGGTGCCGTTCCAGACGAAGCGAGCGCTGGTGACAGCGTCGTCGTCCCCGTCGGTGAGGAGTTGGTGGACGGCGATGCCGGGCAGTTCGCCGTACGTGCACCATTCGTGGTCGGAGGTGATCACAAGGTCGAGGTCGAGTGCGGTCAGCAGGGCGAAGACCTGTCCGCGGTTGACCGCGTCGACGCCGACGAAGACTTCGTCCAGCAGGATCGGCCGGGGTGCCAGGGGCACGGCCTCGTAATGGGCGGCGACGGCGGCAAACAGCGGCAGGTGCAGTGCGATGGCCTTCTCTCCGCCCGAGAGTGCACCGTGCAACTTCTTGGTCAGCGGCTGCCAGCCGGTTCCGTTCGCCCGGTCGAGGCGGACGGTGAAGCGATGCCAGGCGGTGTAGTCGAGCACCTCGCCGAGCTGCTCCTCCCAGCTCGCGGCCGTGTCACTGCCCTTGGCCTCCTCGATACGGGCCCGGAAGAAGGCGTGCAGGGCTTCCCGGTCGGTCGCGTCGACCCGGCCGGGGTCCTTGAGCAGCAGCTGACGGGCGGTGCGGGTGCCGTCCGGGAGATCCGGACGGACGTCCCAGACAAGCTGGACGGCGACATTGGAGGCGGTACGGACCCGCTCCAGGTGCCTGTTCATGCGGTCGACGAGTTCGCCTGCCTGACGGATGCGGGCCGCGAGGTGACGGCGGATGTCACCAGTGAGGATCTGGTCGAAAAGACGCCGCTCGGCGGTGGTGATGTCGTCACGGCTGCGGTCGCGCTCCTGGGTGAGCGTGGTGAGCATGCCCGTCGCCCCCACGCGTACGCCGTCCAGGGTGGCAGTGAAGAGCTGGATGTCGTCGTCGGGCTCCAGGTCCAGGTCGGCACGGGCGCCGAGTCTCTGACGGGCCTCGTGGACCGCTTCGGAGAGACGAGTCGCGGCGTCACCCAGATTGCGAGGGGCGTGCGGGATGCCGGGCCACTTCGCAGCGGTGGCACGGGCGGCCTCCAGGGTGGCTCTGGTGCCGTCACCGGCGTCGAGTTGCGGTGCGATGCCGGCGTCCTCGGCCAGCCCGACCAGGCACAGATGCCGGAACCGGTGGGCCGCGGCGTCCCGGGTTCCGACGGCCTGTTCCCGCCGTTCGGCGTCCTGGCCGCTGGTGGCCCGCAGTCCTCCGATACGGCCTTCCAGGCGCAGCAGAAGATCGGCCGCCCTGCGGGCCTCCTCACGGCAGCGCCGCAGTTCGGCGCGTGCCGCGGCGACACGTGCGACGATCTGCCGGTAGTCCTCACCGACGGTCGCCTCCACCGCCTCCAGACGGGCCTTCAGACCCGCTGCCTCCGCTTCGGTGGCAGCCGCCGCCTCGGCCTGTTCCTCGGCGGTCCGGCGCGATCGGTCTGCCAGCGCGGTCAGTTGGCGGGCCCTGTCGGCGGCGACGGTCGCGGTGAGGCATGCGTCCACCCAGCTGTCGGCGGTATCCCGGAACTTGTCGACGTCGACGGAGAGTTCACGCAACCGGTCCCGGTCGGTGGGCAGTCCGTGTTCCGCAGCCCGGCGGCTGAGCGTGCGCAGGGCGCCCGCCACCTCGGTCTCACACCGGACCAGGTGCGCGGCCGCGTCACGCACGGCGTCGTCCCGGGCAGCCGCCCTCTCCTCGGCTCGGTCCCAGTCGCGCCGACGGGCATCGAGGTCCCTGTGGTCGGGTCGGGCAATACGGTCGGCGTCCAGCAAGGCACGACGGGCAGCGAGGCCCTTCAGCCGGTCGTCGACCATGGCGAGGGAGGCGTTCATCTCGCCGATGTGCTCAGTCAGTTCACTGATCTTGCGCTGCCGGGCCCGCTGCCGCGCCAGGGCACCGATGTAAGCGGGTTCCGGCTTGCTCCAAGTACCGGTGGCCAGCGCGAGACGCCAGGCGCCGTCGGCGGAGACGGCCGCGGAGTGACCACCTGGCAGCGCCGCGCCGTACGCGACACCGGCGAGGATGCGGGTCACGGTGTCGGCCGGGACAGGGATGTCTTCCTCGGGCCTCAGCACCTCCAGCAGACTGGGCCCCTGGACGGTCACGGCCAGGGCGGCCTCGGCGCGGGTGTCATGCCCGGGCAGAGTGATCCCGTCGTACGGGCTGACCCAGGCGTCCAGTAGGCCCGATGCCTCCAGCGCCGCTTCCACTGCGGCCTGAACAGGGAGCGGGACATCCTCACGGAAAGCGACCAGCCGCCACAGCGGTGCTCCCGCCGTCGCCGAGCGGACGGTGGTGCGGGTGGGCGGAGGCGGAGGCGGGAGGTCTGTCTCGCCACTGAGCCGTCGTACCTCCTCCTCAAGTCGGTTCCGCTCGTCCTGCACTCCCTGACGCGCGGCTCGGGCGGTGGCCTCCGCCGTTGCGATCTCCTGTTCCAGCGGGCGTGCGGCGGCTTCGACAAGGGCCCTCACGTCGGCTTCCGCCGCCGCTCTGGCCGCCAGTTCTCCAGGGTCGGCGATGCGCAGTTCCGTGCAGCCCTCGGCCCACGCAAGGAGCCGTTCCGCCTGCGTGGCAAGGGCGTCGTCCCAGGCGCCGGATGCCTCGTCGCGCCGGGCGATCGCTTCCGCGAGTCGGGTACGGGCCTCGTCCAACAGGTCTTCGCCGGCGCCCCGGTCGCGTACCGCGCGATCGTGCGCGTCAATCGCCTCGGTGATCAGGGCGACCTGCTGCCGTCGGGCAGTGACCGCGCCCCGCAGGAGCCGACGGGCCTGTCGGGCCCCGTGCTCGCCCACCGTTCGTCCCACGCCTTCGGAGGGACGACCTCCCCCTTCGCGCGCCATGCCGTCGGGGAGCGTCACCGTGGGATCCGCGTCGAGGAAGACGTTCACCTCGTGGTGGATGGATTCCATGCCCGCCGCCCGGGCCGACCGACGTGTTTCCTCTCCGGCTTCACGCGCGTGCTCGTCGAGTGCCCGGGCCTGCCCCGCCGCCTCGTCCGCGTGCCTCCTGTCCTTCTCCGCCCCGATCTGAGCGGTCTGGGCGGTGGCGCGCTGTCGCCCGGCGGCGGCTACCGCGTCTTCTGCGCGGCGGCGCAGCCGGTCGAGTTCCTCGCCCTGCTTGTACGTGTCGCTCTCACGCAGACCTTCGACGGTCTCTTCCAGAGCGTGTGCTCGCAGTTCCTGTTCTTCGCGCCGGACCTGGGCCGACTCACGCTCCGTCAGCGCCTGTTCGAGTTCCTCGGCGCTCTGCCGGGCGGCACGGGTGAGGTCGTCCATCTCGGTGGTCGCCGAGATCAGCGCGGCCGAGCCGGCCCGCAGAACCCGTCGAGCGTAGGCGCGCTGCCGGGATGCGACGGTCTCGGCTGCCGTCACCTCGTCGTTGAGCCGCTTGAGGTGTTCGCGCTGACGGTCCAGCCGCTCGAACCCCTCGGCGAGTTCGGCAATCTCTCCCTCGCCCAGTGGGGGTAGCGCTCGTGACAGCAAAGTGGACAGCAGGGACGGGTCGAGCCGTTCGGACAGTTTGGGCTGGCGCAGCTGGAGCAGGGCGGACAACAGCGACTCATAGCGCTGCGCACCCATGCCCTCGAAGAGTTCACGCCGGACAGCGGTGCGATGGTCAGTGGCCGAGGCGTGCACATCGCCGCGGTCGCGCAGGGCTTCGACGAGGGCAGCACGGGTCAGGGGCTGCCCCGACTCGTTGACGAGGAGCACACCGTCGGTGTGGGCGATCCTGGAGCCGGTGGTGAAGTAGTCGGCGTGCACCCCGCTGGTGTGCACGCTCGCCTGCAGACGAGCACCGCAGCCGAACCATCGCTTCGTTCCGTCGTCGCCGACGCGGTGGAACTCCATCCACACGTATCCGACGCGGGTCTTGCCGGAGGCGCCTTCGCCGAGCAGGTTCCAGTGCATGGTTCGTTCCGAACCGCCGAACGTGGAGAGGCGGTTGGGCCGGAGGCTGGCGTCGAAGAGGAAGGGAAGCAGAAGCTCCAGGGCCTTGGACTTGCCCGAGCCGTTCTGGCCGCGCAGCAGCAGGCGCCCCTGGTGGAAGGTGAAGGTCTCGTCGTAGTAGCGCCAGACGTTGAGGATGCCCGCGCGGTGCGGCTGCCACCGGTTGCGGGCGGCGTCCTCCCCTTGCCTCGGCGGCCCGGCCGGTTCGGCCGCCTCCTCCGGCCGTCGCGCGAGGGGAAGCTCTGTCACGCTCACTGCTTGTCTCCTTCTGCGACACGGTCGCCGGAAGCCATGGTGCTCGCTGTCTCGTGCGAGCTCACGCCCGATTCCGGTCCGGACCGATCCTCCGGATCCGAACTCGTCGTCTCTGTCAGGCGGTAGCGGTACGCAGCCGGGCACGCGACGACACGGTCCCCTGCTCGGCGGGCGAGGCCGACGTCGCGCAGTACGCGTACGGCGTCCTCGGACAGCCGGGCCGCGCCGTCCTCGGACTGGTACGCCTTGGCCCAGCGCGGGAAGCGGCGCAGCAGGTCCGCTCCGGCCTCGGTGAGCTGTTCGGGCAGCATTCCGGCAGGCGCTGCGCAGAGCGGCTCCAGAAGGAGTAGCGC
Source organism: Streptomyces sp. JLBG701 (assembly GCF_058544905.1). Taxonomy (NCBI): domain Bacteria; kingdom Bacillati; phylum Actinomycetota; class Actinomycetes; order Kitasatosporales; family Streptomycetaceae; genus Streptomyces; species Streptomyces sp. JLBG701. Next base: position 8,489,940 of record NZ_CM178588.1, on the reverse strand, counting down.
GGCAACTCGGGCAGTGGACGTGTCGTCGGGAAAGCGGACATCGGTGGCGAGCTCGTCCGGGTCCACGAGCAGGAAGCCTTCGGCTCGTTCCTCCAGGAGGAAGCCTGCCTGCTCGACCGAACGGCGCAGGATCTGGCGTCCGGTCAGGGAGGTGAGGTATGCCAACTCGTCGTCGGCGAGGTCCGCCCGGTACAGCACGGGGTCGTCGAACAGGCGACGCAGGACCGAGTGACGCAGCCTCAGGTTGCGTTGTGCGTCCGTGGTGGCGGTTTCGCTGTGTGCCTCGTCGGCCGTCCCGTCGACGACCACGCCGCCGTAGCGTCGCTCCCGCACAAGGCCGGTGAGGAGTTCCTCGAACCGCGCGGGCACCTCGTCCGGTGGTACGGCGAGTCGGGAGGCGCCGACGGGCGTGGCGGGCAGCCGCATCAGCAGGGTGGTGTCCACGCGGTAGAGGACCTTTGCCTCTGCGGACTCGACGTACGCCTCGGTCGTGCCGTCCACGGCGCGCAGTACGTCGTACGACTCCAGCAGCTTCAGGACGTCGACGAATGCCGTCCGCTCCGGCTTGTGTACCGGGTCGAACGCGGCCAGCGCCCGATCGGCCGCCGTGGCCTGCACGACACGGGCGGCGAGCATGCCGATGGTTGTCATCGGCATCGACAGCAACTCGGCCGCGGTCACGCACAGCAGAACGTAGCGTCGGCGGTCGAACGGGGCCCGGCCGGAGCGCGACCTGCGGGCCGGTCGGGAGCCGTCCGGGTTCGCACGGACTTTGGTGAGGCGGGCGTACCCGCGGCGGGGCTCCACGACCAGGTTCCAGCCGCACGTGTAGTCGAACCACTGAGCCAGCGGCTCGCGACGGCGTCGTACCAGTTCGAAGCCGGCCGGCTCGGCAGCCACGGTCAGTAGGGGGCGGGCCAGGAGGAGTCGGACGGCACGCGCAACCTCCTCCCGTTCCGCAGCGGCCAGTTGGTTGGCCAGCGTGCTCATCCCGCCGCCTCCTTCCGCGCGGCGCGGGCGGCCGGGAAGGCGTTCGCTCCGCCTGCCGCCATGATGTGGAGGACGTAGTCCGGACCGGTCAGTGAACCCTTCGCGGTGTGCAGAACGGCGGTGCGCTCATCGGGAGGCGGCGAGAGCACGATCTCCACCCGGCCGTCTCCCGTCGTGGCACGCCGCAGACCGGCCGTGTCCGGCCGGGTGGACAGAGCCCGGCCCAGCAGGTCGAGCAGACGGTCGAAGACAGCGGGATCCAGCGCGCCGAAGGAGGACAGGCGCACGGGTCCGTCCGTCTCCAGTTCCTGCCAGGCGCGCGCGAGTTCCGCTCGCTCCGCTCGGGCCCGCTCGGCGCGCTCCGCCCTGACGGTCGCGACATCTCGCACCTTGGCCGTACGGGTGAAGCGCTCCGTCCGTCCGCTGGTCCGCAGCAGCGCCGACACCTCCACCGGCGGGGCTTCGGACCAGGAGAGGGACGACGGGATCAACTCCGGGTCGGGGTGGGCGAGGTGAGCGTGGCGGGCCGGGCCGAGGCCGAAGGAGGTCGACCACAGCCGGTGCAGGTCCTCTTCCGCGGGGGCCGCCGCGAACCAGCGCGCCAGTTCCCGGAAGTCCTGCACAGCGCTGGAGGAGCGGCGCCGCGACTCGTTGATCCGTTCCAGAACCTGCAGGAGGGAGACGATGGCCCGTCGGGCGATGTCGTGCAGTTGCTCGATCCGGGGCCGCGCCCCGTCGTCCGGAAGGAACCATGCCCGCAGGCCCGCCCAGCGAGCCCGTCTGCTCTCCAGCCAGCCGGCCGCAGGATCCTCACTCGCCACCGGCGGCAGCTCGGCGCCGCGCAGGGCTCGCTCTCGCAGCACGGCCGTCCCCCGCTCCTCCACCCGGGCCACGGCGGCGGCGACCATCCCCCCACGCCGGTCGAGGTTGACCAGGAACTCCTGTAGATAGGCGACGGTGGCGGCCTTGACCTCATGGAAGACTTCCAGATCCGCGCCCTCTGCGCGCAGGAGCCGCTGCAGTTCGCCGTTGAACGCCTTGGTGTTCTCCACCAGGGCCTCCAGATGCCCCTCCAGCTCCCGCAGCGTGCTGAAGATCCGGCGGTCGGCCGAGGCGGGCTCGTCGGACAGCAGGCACAGCTCGTCCAGCCTGTCGGCGATCGCCTCCAGCACGGCCGTCTGCAGCGCCCCCGTGGAGGCAAGAACCTCAAGCGCGTGCCGAACTCCGGCGAGAGCCGCCTCACCCCGTCGGGTCAGCGAGTACTGAAGGTTGCGCCGCTCGTATTCCTCGGCCGTGCGGTAGTTCTCCGCGTGGTTGTGCACCACGTCCAGGAGCTCCCACTGCACGAGTTTCCTGAGCGCGTCATGCAGTTCCTCATCCTCGACCGCCGCCGCCCAGCCCACCCCGCGTAGCCGCTCGCGCACCGCGTCGAGCCCCAGGGCCGTCTCCAGGTGCTCGCCGGCCACGCCGAAGGCGTCCAGCACCGCCCCGTACAAATCAGACCTCTCCACCGTCGTGAACCGGAACATCTCCGGTGGAACCCTGCGCATGCCTGTCGCCCCCTCCCCCACCGCCTCGGCGGCATCCGGATCTCCACGGTAGAGGGCGGCTCCGACATTCACAGGCGAGTCCCCGAACAGCGGATTCATCCGACGAGAATCGGGCGGTCTCGTGGCCTGGACTGCTAAAGAGTGCGGTCAGACTTGGCGGGCGAGCAGCGTCCGCGAGTGGTTCCGGCGTCGCCTGTCGGAGCGCATGGGCCTGTACCGCACTGTCCTCCACGAGGGTCTGAGCGAGGACTTGCCCCGCTACCTCAATCAGGACCTGCTCGTCCAGATCTGGCCAGTGCTGCGCGCCCTCGTCGGACGCACTGTCCGCCGTATGGGAGGACGCGTTCCCCGAGCTCGCCACCCGTACCCGGGCAGCCGTGTGACGGACATGCCGGAGCTGCACGCACGGCTGCTCGCGGATGTGATCGCGCTCGGTTCCGCGTACCCCTTGGTTCTCACCGGTGGGTACGCCGTACGGGCGCACAACCTCGTCAACCGCCCGAGCCAGGACCTCGATGTCGCCACTGAGAACCCGGCCCCCCATGGCCGACATCGCGACCACGCTCCGTGCCGGTCTGGAAGCTCGTGGGTGGAAGGGGCACGCGCTGGAGACCGCCCACTGTCTGCCCGCTTCACCGTGACCGACCCGGCCACCGGGCAGGAGTGCGAAGTCGACATCCTCAAGGAGATCTGCTGGCGGCCGGTCGCCCAGAGCTCGTACGGGCCTGTCCTCGCCGAGGAGGACGTGACCGGGACCAAGGTCCGCGCCCTCGCCGACCGCGGAGCGCCTCGCGACCTGATCGACGTTTTCGCAGCTTCCCGGCGATGGACCAATGGCGAGCTAATGGGGTCGATGACACCACCATCACTGCTCTACGCGCTTGGGCCGTGGAATGGGCCGACGACCTCGCTGCTCGTCTCCTCGAAGAGGGCGATGATCCGGACCACCACTGATGACGCCCAGATGAGAGACAGGGGCGAGGGCCCGGCGCGACATCACCTCGCGGATCCGGACGACCGTCCCGGCGGACATCACCGGGCGGTCAGCCGGAGTGCTGGTCGAGTCGGGCTGTTCAGGCGCGAACCGGAACGGGCGCCGGCTTCACCCGGGCGACGGTCATGACGTACAGGAGCAGACCCGTGGTGGTGAGGACGAAGCCGGCCCACACGGTGGACAGGGTTCCCCAGCCGGCGTCGAGGGCGACCGCGCCGCCGATCGCGCCAAGACAGTTGGCCAGGTTGAGGGCGGCCAGGTTGAGCGTTCCCATCAGGGTCGGGGCGTCCGGTGCGAACGCGGTCAACCGGACCTGGATGGTGGGGATGGCGAACATCATGGTCGCGCCGACGCCGAACAGGCAGGGCAGCAGAACCACCAGGTCGCCGCCTGCCACACCGATCAGCACCAGGAACGCCAGGGCACCGCCGTAGCCCAGGATCAGACCCCGGTTCTCGTACCGGTCGGCGACACGTCCGCCGACGTGGTTGCCGAGCGCCATGCCGAGGCCGAAGACGGCGAGCGCGATCGGGATGAGCGAGGCGTCCCGCAGCGCCGCGTCGGTGACGAACGGGCCGATGAACGTGTAGACGGCGAAGATGCTGGAGATGCCGAGCGCAGCGACGGTGACCATCAGCCAGACGCCCCGCCGCCGGAGGGCGCCCAGTTCGCCCGCCAGGGAGCTGCCGCGCAGGTCGTCGGTGCGCGGCAGCCAGGCCATCAGGGCAGCTCCGGCGAGCAGGCCGACGGCGACCACGGTCCCGTACAGAGCGCGCCATCCGGCGTGCTGGCCGATGAAGGTGCCGAGCGGCGACCCGGCGATGGTGGCGACGGTGAGTCCTCCCATCACGGTGGCGAACGCCTTGCCGCCCCTGCCCGGCCCGTACACGTACGCGGCGACGACGGCCCCGGCGCCGAAGAACGCGCCCTGCACGCTGCCCGCGACGAACCTGAAGACGACGAACAGTGTGATGTCCGGCGCCAGGGCGGAGAGCCCGTTGCCGACCAGGAACAGCCCGATCAGGCCGAGCAGCAGAGTGCGCCGGTTGACCCGGGCGGCGAGCAGGGTGATCGCCGGAGAGCCGATCATCACCCCGAGGGCATACGCGGTGATCGCGTAGGTCGCGAAGGGGACGGAGACCTCCAGATCGGCCGCGAACAGCTGGATGATGCCGTTGCTGCCGAACTCGCCGGCGCCGATCGCGAAGGTGCCCAACGCCAGTGCGAACAACGTCAGTTTCGGATGCTTGATGGGCGACTTCGCGTGGGTGTGCCGCTGCTCCTCGGCAGTGCACTGGCTGTCGTAGGCGCGCTGATGCATCGTCTCGTCTCTCGTCCTTGGCAGGAGGGTCAGTTGGTCGGCGTACGGGCCGGTGCGGGACGGAGATCAGGCGTGGGGGGTCGGTCGTCGCCTCCCCGGAGGCCGTCGTCGCCCTCCCGGAGGCCGTGGCGGGCGTAGAAGCGCCGCAGGGGCGCCGGTGCCCACCAGTTCGCGTCTGCGAGCAGGCGCATCGTGGCCGGTACCAGCGGTGCGCGGACGATCGTCGCGTCCACCAGGACGGCGATGAGCATCGCCACCCCGATCAGTTTGATGCTCGCCGCGACCACACTGCCGATGACGACGACCAGGTTCACGAGCAGCACCGGTACGGAGATCGTCTCGGCGAAGGCGATGTCCGCCGCGACCCGCTCGCGGATGTCGCGGTCGACCGTGGTGGCGCCGCCGACCTGAGTCCGCAGGCCGGGCGCGGCCGGTTCGTCCTCGATCTCGTCCAGTCCTTCGCCGCGCTGCGCCTCGTCGTCGGCCAGGGTCAGCACCGCGTAGGTGGCGTGCCGGTCGTGGCTGACCAGGGCCGGGCTGCCGGCGCTCCAATAGGTGACGGGCCGGGTCACCACGTCGTGGGGAAGCGCTTGGAGCGTCTCCGTGCCGGCTCGCCGGAACGCCGGATCGTCAACTGTCGCGCTGGGGCTGGTGTACAGGACCACCGCGTCGTCGCCGGTCCGGCCCGGCGTCACCTCGGCACGTGCGGCCGCGCGCGAGCTCTGGCCGGCCGGGTCGTCGAACCCTCCGGTGGTCAGCGAGCCGAAGACCCCCGTGCCCCAGATGCCGCCGAGCGCCAGGAAGGCCGCGGCCAGGCCGATCACCCACCACCGTCGGCTGACCATCGTCCGCCCCACCTCTCGAACATCGCCGTCCCCTCCTGGCTTCGTCGGCTCGGTGGTGTCAGCGCGCGGCGCGCTTGATGAGGGCGGCCGTCGCCGAGGGCCGCGCGATCATCGCGACATGCGAGGTGTCGGCCTCGAAGGTGTGTGCGCCGGCCCGGCGCGCCATGAACCGCTGCGCCGCCGGGGGCAGCACCTGGTCGTCGCGGCCCACGAGGTACCAGGACGGAACGGTCTTCCAGGCCGGGGCTCCGGACGGCTCCCCGAGGGTGCGCACGTCCGCCGGCCGCTGGCCGGCCCACATCAGCTCGGTGGTCGCCTTCGGCAGATCCCCGGCGAACACGTCGTGGAAGAACTCCTTCTTGATGTAGCCGTCCACGAAGCCCTCACCGTAGGGACGGAAGTCCAGCGCCTCCTCGCTGAGCCTGCTTCCCGGGTACTTCGTCTGCAGGCCCAGCAACGTCTCACCCTGATCGGGCACGAACGCGGCCACGTAGACCAGCGCCTTCACGTTCGGGTTGCCGGTCGCGGCGTTCGTGACGACGATCCCGCCATAGGAGTGCGCGACGAGGACGATCGGGCCGCTGAGGGTCGCGAGGATGCCGGCCAGATAGGCGGAGTCGGAGGCCACGCCGCGCAGCGGGTTGGGCGGTGCGATGACCGGATAGCCGTCGCGGATGAGCCGGGAGGCGACCCCGTTCCAGCCGGAGGCGTCGGCGAACGCGCCGTGCACGAGTACCACGGTGGGCTTCTGGCCGCTGCCACTGCCGCTTCCGGTGTGGGCCTGCGCGGCGGGCGCGTCGAGCGCGGCGCCCACCACGACCGCGGCGGATCCGGCCAACAGCCCCCGGCGAGTTGTCGTCATCGATATGTGCCCTTCGGTATCCGGTGTTCTCCGTGGTGATCGCGGATCAGCGTAAAACCGGACACTTGACGAGCGCTGAACAGAAATCTGACGCCCTCCCGGGGCTGCTTCACCATCAATTCCGTTGTTGTCAAGCAGATCGAACCCCGCGCAGTCGGAATACGCGTCGGTGGAATATCCGTCGGCGAAATCAGGCGGCTGCGGAAGGAATTCCGCGAACAGCTTCAGGCCCCTGCGAGACCTTCACCCCACTGCTTTGTCCTGGGCGACGGTTCGCGGCGCCGCAGTGTGGGCGTGCTCGTCCAGGGTGTACCGGCGTTGCAGCGCGATGGCGAGCGTCATGAGCACGGCCGGCAGCAGGGTGAAGCCGTAGCGAACGGCCGCCAGCGCGCCTGAGGACTGCGTGGTGTGCTCGCCCGCGCTACTGGCCACGAACCCGCCCGCAGCCAGGCAGGCCGAGTACACGTACGGCCCCAACGCGCCGCCGGTGGCCTCGGCGGCGGTCCACACGCCGGTGTAACTGCCCGCGCTGGCGGTACCGGCCGACCCGGCGGCGGCTATGACGTCGGGCACCATCGACAGCGGCAGCAGTTGCATCGCGGCGAACGCGACGCCCAGCGTCGCCACGGCCGCCAGCAGCAGGGGCAGGCCGGCCGCGGCGCCCAGGGCCAGCACCAACGAGCCGGCCACGAACGCGACTTGGGCGACGAGCAGGCTGCGCTGCTTGCCGAGACGCCGGGCCACCAGTACCCACAGGGGCGTGGTCAGGACCGCCGGCGCCATGAACGCCGCGATGAGCACGGTTGTGAGCGCGGAGCGGCCCAGCTCGTACTCGGCGAAGTACGGCATGGCGGCCAGTACCAGGTTCATCGTGATCGCGACGGTCAGATACGACGCGGTCAGCGCACGGAACTGCCGGTCGCGCAGCGCCACCAGCAACCCGCCCCGGTGCCCCGGCTCGGCCGGGGTGCCGGGCGCGGCCCGGTTGAGACGGGCGACGCCGGTGATGCCGACCAGCATCGCCGCAAGCATGACCGCGCCGAGCAGCAGGGCCATTCTCGTGTAATCGCCGACGCCCGGATCGTCGCCGGCGACCAGCGGCGCGGCCACGCCTGCGAGCAGGACACTCACGATGATCACGACACTGCGGTAGCCCATGAGGCGGGTCCGCTCGTGGTAGCCGATGCCCAGGTCAGCCGGTGTGGCGAGGTAGGAAACCTGGTAGCACGAGTAGAGCAGGTTGCCGGCGGCCAGCGCCACCGCGACCCAGATCGCGGCGCTTGTCCCGTGCAGGTCCTTCGGCACGGCGAACAGGGCCACGAAGGCGAGCACCACGACGCAGCCGGCCAGCATCAGTCTCCGGCGGTGGCCGGTGCCGGCCAGGTTGGCATCGGAGAGCCGGCCCACCCACGGGTGCGTCACGATGTCGGCGACATTCGGCAGCAGGAGCGCGAGACCGGCCGTGTACGGCGGCACGGCCAGGACGTCGGTCAGGAAGTACAGCAGGAAGATGCCCGGCACGGTGACCCAGATGCCCATGCCGACCGAACCGGCGGCGAACGGGACGAGTGCGCGCAGGGGGAGCCGAACGTTGGTCATGAGCCGCCTTCCGGAAAATCCACCACAGGGGACTGTCGTTGCTCGCGTGCGTCCTCAGAAGGCCAGGGCCAGCCGGCGTACGGCCTCCCGCAGTTCCTCCGGAGTGCGGTCGCTGTAGGACAACCGCAGGTGCCGGGCCGAAGACCGCCCCCGGGGGTCCGCCGCGTCCGCCGCGAAGAACTCGCCCGGCTGGTAGACCACGCCGTGGGCGGCCGCCCGCCGGAACAGCGCCGCGGGGTCCACGGCGTCGTCGGTGAGCCGCGGCCAGAGGAACAGCCCGCCTTCGGGGGCCACGATGTCGAGGGCGCCCGGGAGTTGTTCCCGCAGGGCGTCGATCAGCACGCCGGCGCGTTCCTGGTAGAGCGCGGTGGCGCTGCGCACGACCCCGTCGAACCATTGGGCGTCGTCGGTGAGCAGCCGTTCGATGATCGCCTGGGTCACCGAGGATGTGTGTACGTCGAGGCGGTTGCGCAGCCGGGTCACCGGGTCCACGAGGTGGTCCGGCAGCACCAGCCAGCCCACGCGCCAGCCGGGGCCGAGGGTCTTGGTGAAGGAGTTGACGTGGATCACCCGGTCCGACTGGTTGAAGACCGCGACGCCCTGGTCCTGGCCGCCGAAGCGCAGTTCGCGGTACGGATTGTCGACGATCACGTAGAAGCCGTACCGCTCGGCGAGCTCGATCAGTGCCTGCCGCTTCGGCGCCGAGAGACTGACCTGGGCGGGGTTGTGGAAGTCGGGCACGGTGTAGGCCGCGGCGATCCGGGCGCCGGTGGCGAGCCGACGGGCGAGGTGTTCGACGTCGAAGCCGTCGGCCACGACCGGTACCGGCAGGATCCGTGTCGTCGACACCTCCAGGGCCCACAGGAAACCCGGGAACACCGGATCGTCCACCGCGACGGTGGCACCGCGCTCGACGACGGTCAGCACCGCCAGTGCGAGGCCGTGCATGCCACCGTTCGTCACCACGATCCGGCTCGGGTCGACGCCCTCCCGTTGCGCGATCCAGTCGCACAGAGCGGCGGATCCGCGCGCCGGCGCATACTGCAGGCTCGCCATCGCCGCGTCGGGGGTCTGCCACAGCTGCGCCGATGCCTTGCCGATCGCCTCGACCGGCAGGGCCGCGGGCGCGGGGATGCCACCCAGCAGGCGAATCGTTCCGGGGGCGGGGGCGGCAAGGCTGGCGTCGACGAAGCCCTTCGGCGCCGAGAGCCCACGGGCCAGGGCCGTCAGCCCGCCCTGTTCCTCATCAGGGCCTGCGGTCATGCATTGCCTCCAAGTCCTGAGAGAGTTGTTCGGCGCGTCGCGCGAACAGGTGCGCCTCGCATTTGGTGGATTGCGTGCAGGCGCGTTCGGCGGCGGCCCGGACAGCGGTAAGCGGTGCACCGCGGGCCTGCAGCAGGCGCGCCCTCAGCAGCAGCAGGAGCCCTTCGGCGTAACGCTGGCCGAAGTCCCATATGGCCCGGTCGGCTCGGTCGAGAGCGGCTTCGGCCCGATCGGGCGATCCGGCTGCCAGCCACATCTCGGCGATCAGTGCGTAGTGGTAGGCGATGCCCCATTGCGGCGGATCGAGCATGTGGGCGGCCAGGAGTTCCTCGGCCTCGGTCGCGGCGCCGGCCGGATCCTCACCGGTGAGGGCGCGTGCCCAGCACCAGAACTGCCGGATGTAGAGGTCGATGTTGGCGCGGAGACGCACGAAGCCGGCGGCGGCCCACCGCTCGCCGGCTCGCCGTGCCGCTTCGGCGTCCCCGGCCATGGAAGTGATCATGGTCGTGTAGTAGACCCAGACCGAGGCCGCGTACGGGTCCCCCGGGGTGTCCCAGGTGTCGACGAAAGCCAGCGCCGCGTCGACATCACCGTGCAGCGCGGTCATGACCGCCCGCCAGCCGGGCCCTTCCCCGGGAATGCTGCCGTCCCGTCGGAGCGGCGTCTCCTCGTCCGGGGCGACGGTGCCGCCGACAGCGGCGACATCCTCCTTGACGAAGGACCGGTACGCCTCGCCGATGTTGCCGATGTCCCACTGATGCAGGCCCCAGGCGCTCCGGCCGTAGCGTCGGACGGCCGGATCGGAGGACACCTGAGCGAGCTCGTGCAGTCGGCGGGCCAACTCCCCGCGGCACTTCTCGATGGATGTGTAGGCACCCATCATGCGGATGAAGAGGAAGTCTGCGGCTTCCGCCTCCCGGCCGAGGGTGCTGGCCAGGTATTCGGCCCGCTCCAGCAGATCGAATGTCGAGGCGTCGTACCCCGCCTGTCGTCTGACGACGATGGCGAGCAGCGTGAGGGCGGAGAACTCCAGCTCCATGAGTCCGGAAGCCCGGGTGACCTGTATCGCGGAGCGCAGCTGTCGATTGGCGGACTCGAAGGCGAGTTTGGCTGCCGCGCGGCGCCCGGCGCGGATCAGCGCCTCCGCGACGCGCACGGGCTCGGCGAGGGGGCCGGCGGCCCACAGGTGGTACGCGAGGCGTTCGGCGACGTCCTCGTCGTCGGCATGGATCTGTTCGAGCGCGTCCGCGACGCGCAGATGCAGCTGGGTGACCTGCCCTTTCGTCGCGGTCTCGGAGACCGACTCACGCACCAGGTCGTGCGCGAAGCGGAGCGAGGACGGGTCCTGCGGCCCGGGTTCGAGCAGCCCGAGAGTATGCAGCGGTTCCAGGCGGTGGAGGCAGTCCGCGACGTCCACACCGGTGGCGCGGGACAGCAGTCTGAGGTCGACGTCGCGGCCGATGAGCGCGGCCACGTGCAGCAGATCGCGGGCGCGGTCGTCGAGCCCGGCCATCCGGTCGCGGACCACGTCATGGACGGTGGACGGGACCCTGGCCGAGGCGGACGTGTCGCCGTCACCGATCGCGCCGTTCCCGCTGAGGAGCCGGGACAGTTCGCGGACGAAGAACGGATTGCCGGAGGTACGGGCGTGGATGGCGCGGGCGACGGCGTCGCCGGGATCCTGGCCGGCCTCGTGGCGGACGAGTTCGGCCACGTCGGCCGGACCGAGCGGACCGAGCCGGAACCTCCGGTGACCGGGCAGTCGGCTGACAGCGGCCAGCACCCGGGAGAGGTCCGGGCTGAGTGTGGGTGCGCGGTCACGTAACGCGCCGATGATCGCGGCGCCCTGGGGCAGCCGTCCCGTCACGTGCTGCAACAACTGCAGGGAGGTGACGTCGGCCCATTGGAGATCGTCGAGTATCAGGAGTGTCGGCCGCCGTGCCGAGGCTTGTCCGACGAGGGCGACGACCTGTTCGAACAGTCGGAACTGGGCGTTGCCGTCAGGAAGTTCCCGGGTTGCGTCGTCCCGCGCCGCAAGGAGGCTTCCCAGCCCTCCGGTGAGCCACTGCTCGCTCGCCGGAGCGGGCAGACTGTGGACGACCTGGCTCAGCGCCTGCTCCCATGGCCACATCGCCGGTGTCCCGTCGCCCTCCAGGCAGGAGCCCCAGACGGTGAGGGCACCCAGTCGGCCCGCCACGGCGGCGGCCTCCTCCAGCAGCCGGGTCTTGCCTGCGCCCGGTTCGCCTTCGACCACACCGATCGCTGTGTCGCCGGCGAGTGCGCGCTCCACGATGCGCCGCAGCGTGGCGAGTTCCTCGGTCCGGCCGATCAAGGCGGCCGCCGTGGTCCGCCCGACCTCCTCGTCCGCCTCCCGCACCGGCGGCGGCGCCGGGGACTGCGTGAGAATCCGCCGCTGTGCGTCCTCCAACGCCGGACCCGGGTCGATGCCGAGTTCCTCGGAGAGCCGGTCTCGGACCTGACGAAACACCTTCAGCGCCTCCGCCTGGCGGCCGGCAGCGCCGAGAACGCCGACGAGACCGGCCAGCACGGGTTCGTTGAACGGTGCCATCGATGCGGCCAGTCGCAGAGCCGCGAGCACCCGCTCCGGCTGGCCCATCGACACGGCGAGCTCCGCCGCCGCCGTGCACGCGTCGTAGAACTCGTTGTCGAGTGCGGCGAAGACAGTCGTGATGTTCGTCCCGTCGGCGATGCCGTCGCCCGCCGGGCCGTGCCAGAGCCCGAGCGCTCCGACGTAGTGATCGAGGGCCGCCTCGTGATCGTGCCGAGTCAGCGCGGCCCTGGCGGCATCGACGAGTTCACGGAAGACGACGAGGTCCAGGGTGGCGGGTCCGACGGCGAACAGGTACGAATTGCCGCGACGGTGGAGGAACGAGCCGGCTTCGCGGGCGGGCAGCAGAGGTTCGAGCAGCCGTCGCAACGCGCCGACGTACTTCTGGAGAATGTTCACAGCCGACGCGGGGACGTCCTCGGCCCAGATCAGGTCGACCAACTCGCTCGTACTGATCGGCTTGCCCGCGCGGGCGAGCAGGATCGCGAGCAGGTACGACTGCTGCCGAGGCCCGGGGTCCAGTTCGACACCGTCCCGCCAGATCCGCAACGGACCCAGAATCTGCAGACGCAGTTGTCCGCCGGAGGAAGCCATGCCCACCCCTACCCCTACTCACGGCCCGACCACGTTCGACTGCGGCATATTCATTTTACGGTCGCTCTGCGGCCTGGGTCCATGCGCCGAGGCGACCGGTGAGCGGTGCTGTCGTGGCGGCACGAGGTTCCCGATCGGCCGGCTGGCGGCCTCGCTCACCGGCGGCCGACGCATGAACGCGGATTACCGGCTCGCCGCCCGCCCGTCCTACTGACCGATCACCAAGTCCCCGGTGGGCAGTGTCTGGCAGGCCAGCCGCCAGCCCGCCGCCAACTCGTCGGTGGAGAACATCCCCCGGTCGTCGGTCTCGTAGACGCCGGAGACCACCCGCACCCGACAGGTACCGCAAGCGCCTTCGCCGCACGACTGGGGCAACGCGACGCCGACGGCGTTGGCGGCGTCGAGGACCGACTGTCCGGGGCTGCACGGGAACGCCGGAGTGCCGTCCACCGTGCCGATCACGAACTCGGTGACACCGGCCGCCACGGCGGCGACGGCGATGGCGTGCGCCTTCTCCCGGCGGGTCTCCTCGCTCCGGCCGGACACGAACGCCTCGCTGTGGACGGCCTCTCGCGGCACCCCGAGTTCTGCCAGGCGGCCGATCAGATCCTGCATCATGGGCGCCGGCCCGCACAGGTGCACGCGGGTCGTCGGGCCCGCGTGGGGCAGTAACTCGTCGAAGCCTATCCGCCGTTGCCGGTCGGTCGCGAAGACCGATACCTCCAGCCCCGGCAGCCGGAACCGCAGCGCTTCGATCTCCGGCCCGAACAACGCCTCGTCCTCGGTCCGGTAGCTCGCCAGCAGGACGATCCGTCCCGTGTGGCCGGCGTCGGCGGCCGCGAGCAGGACGCTCATCAGCGGGGTGATCCCGACGCCCCCGGCGATGAGCAGGAGGGCGTCCGCCTCCGTGCCCGGCTCCCAGGTGAACGCCCCGTGCGGGCCGCTCACCCGCAACGCCGACCCCACCTCCACCTCCTCATGCAGGAACCCCGAGCCCAGCCCGTCCGGCTCGTGCTTCACGGCGATCTCGACGAACCCGCTCTCCCCGGGACTGCTGCAGATCGAGTACGACCGTTCGATCGGCTCGACGGCGACGGGCAGCTCGACCTTCATGTACTGCCCGGCGGCGAACGAGAACGGCATCGCGCCCCCGTCCAGGGGCTCGAAGCGGAACCGCCGGACCGTCGGGGTCAGCACCTCGATGCCGGCCACGCGCAGATACCCCTCCCAGGGCGTGGCCGGATCCCGGGTCACCCCGCCGGCGCGGATGGCCCGCCACATCGTCCCGAGCTGCCGCGGCTTCAGGACCGCGTTCGCCGCCATCAGCCCGCCCGCCAGCGCCCCCACCACACCGGACCCCCAGGCGTCCTGCCCGGCGACGAACAGCCCCTTGACCGGCGTACGGCATCCCGCCCTCGCTGAACGCAACCGCTGCGGGGTCGCCGCGAGTCCGTAGAAGGATCCCCGCACGCTGTGCTGATAGGTCTCGAACGACAGCGGCGTCGCCAGTTCGGCGAAAGCGATCGTCTCCCGGAACCCGGGCCAGCGTTCCTCCAGGCGGGCGATCAGCCGACCGGTCAGCTCGTCCTTGAACTTCCGGTAGCTGTCCGGCCGTTCGTTCTCGGGGATCCCGCGCCACTGGTCGACCACCTTCGGATCGACGAGTTCCAGCAGCTCCACCGTGTGGAACCGGGCGGCGGGGTTGTTGAGCGAGGCGAACGAGACGTACAGCGTGCCTTCCCCCGGAGGGCGATGGATGCTGCCGTTCTCGTCGAGGTCCGGCATGAACCAGTGGTTCTCGCCGCGCAGCCCGAACTCGGCCGGTGACCGGTCCAGTCCGAGAAACAGCATGACCGCCGACCGTTCCTCGGGCAGATCCGCCAGTTCGTGACTCTTCCCGATCAGGGCGTACGTGTTACGCACCCCGGCCGCCGAAACGACGGTGTCCGTCCGCACCCGGTACCGGCGGCCGGTGGCGGTGTCCTCGATGTCGACACCGACCACCCTGCCCCTCTCGACAACGACCTCATGAACCCTCTGCCGGGAGCGCAGCACCACGCCGTACCGCGCGAGGATCTCCAGAACGACCCGGTTGAGCTCTTGCGGGCCGCCCACGGGATGTGCGGTGCCGTCCATGAAGAAGGTCAGCGGGACCGCAGCGTGATAGCCGAAGGCGCTCGATTCCGGCGGAGTGCCGTAGAGCCCCCAGCGCGCGGCCAGCACGGCCCGCAGCTGCGGATCACGGAAACCGCGGGCGACCTGGTCCCGCAACGACCGGTACACCGAGGGGAAGAGCCGCTCGACGACGGGCGCACCCGCCTTTCGCAGCCCTGCGGGAAACGACGCGAAGACATTGCGCACGGTCAGCCCGGCCATGGCCCAGCGCGTGGTGCGGAAGAACCGGTCGATCGCGTCGGACTCGGCAGGGAACCGTTCCTTCAGACGCGCACGGAACCGTTCCTTCGTGGCGGGGACGGCGAAGTCGAACCCCGGGAAGTGCAGTGCGTCGTACTCGTCCGGCAGCGGCGAGAGCTGCGCCCGCCCCTCCGTCATGAACCCGAGGAACGGGCCGGCGCTCGCGCTCATGTAGTGCAGCCCGGTGCCGAACCGGTATCGCCCGGCGCGGGAGAACTCGTGCGTCATCCCGCCGAGCGTGTAGTGCTGTTCGAGGACGAGAACACGCTTCCCGCCGAACTGCGCGATCGTGCGCGCCGCCGCGAGACCGCCCATACCCGACCCGATCACCACCACATCGGCTTCCTCGTCCCACACCATCGGCAACCCCCCGGTCATCTGTCCCCCTCTGTTCTCCGAGGCGCTCAGATTGGCCGAACCGGCTTGACGTCGACTGAATGATCAGTGAAGCCCACCCGGAACCAGGTCCCGGTCTCATTCAATTCCCGTCCAGTGCGACGCCATAGCTTTGCGTCGAGCGTGAGGGTCCGGAGAACAAGTGGCCGTCATCCGAAGGAGAGGTTGGTCCATGGTGAGCGGGAAACCGACGATCGTGCTCGTACACGGAGCCTTTGCCGACAGCAGCGGCTTCAACGCCGTCACCAAACGGCTTGTCGCAGACGGCTATTCAGTGATCGCCGCGCCGAATCCCCTTCGAGGGCTCGCCTTTGACGCGGCCGGCGTCAAGGCGCTGCTGGACAGCATCGAGGGACCGATCGTGCTGGTCGGGCACTCCTACGGCGGTGCGGTCATCTCCACCGCCGCCGAGGGAAACGCGAACGTGAAGGCGCTGGTCTACCTGGCGGCGTTCGTGCCGGAGACGGGCGAGAGCGCGCAGGCGCTGGTCGAGAAGTTCCCGGGCAGCACCGTGGGAGAGTCCCTCAAGCCTGTGCCGCTGCCCGACGGACAGGTCGACCTCTACATCGACCCCAAGGTCTTCCATCCTCACTTCGCGGCCGACGTGTCGGCGGCGGAAGCCGCCCTCTACTCGATCACGCAACGTCCGGCCACCGGCGCCGCCCTGGGCGAGCCCGCCACCGGTCCGCAGGCCTGGCACACGATCCCGGCCTACAACCTGATCAGCGGCGCCGACCGGATCATTCCTCCGGCGACACAAGAGTTCATGGCCCAGCGCTCCGGCGCGAAAACCCAGGTGGTCGAGGGTGCTTCGCACATGGTGTTCGTCTCCCGGCCGGGTGCGACGGTGGCCCTCATCGAGACAGCCGTGCAGGACACACAGGAGGCGTGATGCACAAAAACGAAAAGGCCATGAGGTGGGGCCTGCGGATCCACCTGTTCTGGTACGTCATCGCCAATGTGGCCCAAGTGGTGCTGTGGGGAATTCTCACACCCGATCATTTCTTCTGGCCCTTGTGGTCGATTCTGGGGTGGGGCATCGGGCTAGTGATCCACTTCTGGGTGATTCGTGCAAAATCCCGACCGCTCGTCCGGCCGTGAAACAGAGGAGATCCATGTCCGAGAAAGTAGTTCCGGGCCGTCAGACCTCCGCCGCCGAAGGCGATGTCGTCGTCTTCCACATAGGGCTACGGATCAACCGCCTGCGAGCACTCTCCAGCTGGCTGCCGGCATTCATGTCGATGCCGCGCATGCTGCGCGAGCTGTCACAGGAAAAGAGCAGCGGGCTTCTCGGCTACAAGGTGCTTTACGGCAGCCTCCGGGACTTCTACGTCGTCCAGTACTGGACGGACAAGGAGCGGCTCCTCGCCTACGCCCACCAACAGGACAAGGAACACCGGCCCGCATGGACGGAGTTCAACCGACGAGCACGCGCCGGGAAGGGCCATGTGGGCATCTGGCACGAGACGTTCATCGTCCCGGCGGGCTCCTACGAATCGGTGTACGTCGACATGCCCGCCTACGGCCTCGGCGCCGCGACAGGTGTCGTACCGGTCGGCCGACGCGGCGACACGGCGGCCCAGCGTCTGCGGGCGGCAGAGAGGTAGGCGCCCGGCCACCGACCGCAGAACCTGAAACGGTCCGCCGACCCCGTCGACGGACCGTCATGCAAGATCGAGGCTGGTCCAGACCCCGCAGGCACCCGACGGAACATCAGCCCGTGCTTCATGGGCCCGATCCTGGGGCGCGGGTTCACCGAGAAGGTCGTGCAGACGGTCAACTCGACCCAGCCGGAGCTGATCGCCGTGGTCGGCGACCTGGTCGATGGGTCGGTGGACGACCTCCGCTCGGCGGCCGAGCCGATCAGCGGGCCGCGGGCGCGTCACGGGGCGTTCTTCGTGGCAACCACGAGTACTTCTCCGGCGCGGAGGAGTGGCTGGAGCATGTGCAGGAACCGGGGCTGAGGCTGCTGGCGAACCAGCGCGTGGAACTCGCGGCGTTCGATCTGGCCTGCGTCAACGACGTGACCAGCGAGGAGCACGACGACGACCCCGACCTCGCGGCCGGTCACACCCACGGCGGCCTGCTCTGGCCGATGAACTACGTGGCCGAGCTGGCCAACCCGACGGTCGCCGGGCTGGAACGGTACGGGGACACTCAGCTGTATGTGCCCCGAGGCGCGGGCGCGTGGGGCCCACCGACCCGGGTCGGGGCCCGTTCGGACGTGACAGTAGTGGAGCTGGCGTCGGGGCGAGCATGAGACGCGGCTCGGGGAAGGAGCGTAGTGCGGTCCTGGTCGGCCAGGAGCCGAGCCAACTCGGCTTCGTCGCCGACGACCAGCCGCAGGCTGCTTCCCGGGAGGTCCAGCCCGACGCAGCTCTGGAGGAAGCTGATGACCTTCCAGAAGCTCTCGTGGACATCTCCGTGGCCGGCGTGTTCGCAGCCTTGGCTTTGCCCTTCTTCCACAGTCTGATCCTGGGCGAAAGGACGCCGTCCTTGTTGATGAGGGTGACGTGGCACAGCGTGGCCACCTGCGGCCGGTCGTCGAGGAGGAATTCGGTGATCAGACGACCTCGGCGGGTGTCGTAGAAGTAGGGAAGTCCGGTGCCGCGGATCTCAAGGTCCGAGAAGTCCTGCCGTGTGACGTCGAACTCCGGGTTCAGCAGACCGATCCGGAGACGCCGAGCGATGGGCGGATCGGGCTCGGCCGTCTGGTTCCTCCAGTCCGGTGGGACGGTCGGCAGGTGCCCTATGTCGCCTTCGGCCACGAGGGACTGAACATCTTCGCACTGGGCCCTGGCGAGCACGGATTCCGGCCGCTGCCAGATCGCGTCGGTGACCGCTGCTGTGAACGCGGGCAGCAACGCGCGGTCCACCTCAGGGCGGTCGCGCGGAGCAGGTCGCGGGCCACCTCCTCGCCGTCGCGGTCAAGGAGGCAAGCGCAGACGCCACCATGTCCGTCAGCCCCAGACAGACATGCAGTCAGGGCGGACGGACCTCCGTCACCACGCGGCTGGCGCTCGACAGAACCGGCGTGCTGCACGCCGTGCTGATCTGGCTGACCTGCGCTCCAGCACGTGCCATTCGCCGGCCAACGCTGGGGGCCAATGAGCGTCACGAGCGTCATTTCAGCGTCAGGATATCGCCCGTAACGCCCACACCGCGCACGCATAAAACCCCAGGTCAGGAGCCCTTACCGACCGGTTCAAGGATCGCCACGCACTCCACATGATGAGTCATCGGAAACAAATCGAACGCCCGAAGCGTCCGCACCCGATACCCGCCCTCCTGGAAATACCCCAAGTCCCGCGCCAAAGCAGCCGGATCGCAAGCCACGTAAGCAATCCGCCGTGCCCCCAGCGTCGCCAGATGCTGGACCGTCTTCTTCCCGGCCCCCGCCCGCGGCGGATCCAGGACGATGAGGTCCACCTCGGTGATCCCGGTGCGCGGGAGCACGGACTCGACCTTGCCCTGTTCGATGCGGACGCGGTCGAAGCCGGCCAGGTTGTGCCGCGCGTCCTCGACCGCCCGCTTGCCGGACTCGATGCCGAGGACCGCGCCCTTGTCGCCGAGGCGGTCGGCGAGGGCGCCGGCGAAGAGGCCGACGCCGCAGTACAGGTCGAGCGCCATCTCGCCCTTGCGCGGGAGCAGCCCCTGCATGACCGCCTTCATCAGCGTGTCGGCGGCCATCGGGTGGACCTGCCAGAAGCCGCCGCTGCCGACCCGGTAGGTGCGGTCGTCGGCGCGCTCGCGGACGAAGCCGCGGCCGTGGACGCGGTGGATGCCGCCGTCGTGCTCCTCGACCCGCATGACGGAGACGGGCCGGTTCAGCTCGACCAGGGGCAGCCGGGCGCCCGGTTTCGGCTCCAGGATCACCATGCGGTCCTGGGAGCCCGTCGCCGCGATCGCCTCGACGGAGGCCATGCCGGACCAGTCGCGCTCCTCGATACCCAGCTCGCTGACGCCCGGTGCCGCGATCATGCAGTGCTCGATGGGCTCGACCTCGTGCGAGCGGTGGCGGCGCAGACCGGCGTTGCCATCGGCGTCCACCGCGTACTGCACCCTCGTACGCCACTGCGGCACCTCGCCGGAGGGCAGCTTGTCGCCCTCGGCGGGCATCACCGTGCCGTCCCAGCCGGCCTCCTCCGGGGTCAGCCCGGCGAGCCGCTTCAGCTGCTCGGCGATCACCTCGCCCTTGAGGCGGCGCTGGGCGCCCGGCTTGGCGTGCTGCCAGTCGCAGCCGCCGCAGCGGCCGGGCCCGGCGTAGGGGCAGGGCGCCTCGACCCGGTCCTTCGACGCCTCCAGGACGGTCACCGCGTCGGCGCGCAGGAACCGCGCCCCCTCCTCGCCCTCCGTCACGCGTGCCACGACCCGCTCACCGGGCAGCGTGTGCCGGACGAACAGCACCTGGCCCTCGGACGTACGGGCGATGCAGTGCCCGCCATGGGCGACGGGGCCGACCTCGACCTCGTACTCCTCCCCCACCAGCGAATTCTTCGGTTCTGCCTGCATGGTGGGGTGACTCCAGGGTCATAGCGCGGAAAGGGTTGGACAACAGCCCACCAGTCTACGTCTGCTTCGACGACTCCTTCGCCCGCTCCTGGGCCGGACCACGCCGCACCGCACCCGGCGCGTTCCAGTCCTGCCGCTTGCGGGCACGGATCTTGGCCGCCTCCGAGGACTGCAGCTGGTACGGCACCGAGGTCACCATCACGCCCGGCGTGAACAGCAGCCGGCCCTTGAGCCGCAACGCGCTCTGGTTGTGCAGCAGGTGCTCGTACCAGTGGCCGACCACGTACTCGGGGATGATCACGGACACCGCGTCCCGCGGCGACTCCTTCCGCAGCCCCTTCACATAGTCGATGATCGGCCGCGTGATCTCGCGGTAGGGCGAGTCGAGCACCTTCAGCGGTACGTCGATACCGCGCCGCTCCCACTCGGCGCGCAGCGCCTTGGTCTCGGCGGGGTCGACGTTGACGCTCAGAGCCTCCAAGGTGTCCGAGCGCATCAGCTTCGCGTAGGCGAGGGCCCGCAGCGCCGGGCGGTGGATCTTGGAGATCAGGACGACCGAGTGGACACGGGACGGCCGGATGCTGTCGTCACTGGGCCCCTCGGGGGCCGCGAGCTCCTCGGACACCCGGTCGTAGTGCTTACGGATCGCGGTCATCGTCGCGTAGAAGATCACCATGCCGAGCAGCGCGACCCAGGCGCCGTGCGTGAACTTGGTGACGAGGACCACGACCAGGACGAGCCCGGTGAAGAAGGCGCCGAAGGCGTTGATGGCGCGGGAGCGCATCATGTGGCGGCGCTTGGCCGGGTCCTTCTCCGTGGCCAGATGGCGGTTCCAGTGCCGGACCATGCCGGTCTGGCTGAGCGTGAAGGACACGAACACGCCGACGATGTACAGCTGGATGAGACGCGTCGAGTCGGCGCCGTAGATCCAGACGAGGAGTCCGGCCGCGCCGGCGAGCAGCACGATGCCGTTGGAGAAGGCGAGCCGGTCGCCGCGGGTGTGCAACTGGCGGGGCAGATAGCGGTCCTGGGCGAGGATCGAGCCGAGCAGCGGGAAGCCGTTGTACGCGGTGTTCGCGGCGAGGAACAGCACCAGCGCGGTGGCCGCGGCGAGCACGATGAACATGAAGCTGCCGTCACCGAACACGGCCTCGGCGACCTGGGAGATCACCGGGTTCTGGACGTAGCCGGAACCGACCTCGACCCCGTTCTTCAGCAGGTCCTGCGCCGGGTTCTCGGCCATGCGGACGTCCGTCGCCATGGCCAGGCCGATGATGCCGCAGAACATGGTGACGGCGAGCAGGCCCATCGCCGCGAGCGTGGTCGCCGCGTTCTTCGACTTGGGCTTGCGGAAGGCCGGCACGCCGTTGGAGATCGCCTCGACACCGGTGAGTGCGGCACAGCCGGAGGAGAAGGCCCGCAGCATCAGGAAGACGAGCGCGAAGCCCGCCAGCCCCTGGTGTTCGGCCTTGATCTCGTACGACGCCGTCGGCGCCCGCATGGTGTCGTCGAGGACGAATCCGCGGAACGCGCCCCACGCGATCATGATGAAGACGCCCGCGACGAACACGTACGTCGGAATCGCGAAGAGCGAGCCGGACTCCTTGACCCCGCGCAGGTTCATCAGGGTGAGCAGCACGATCACGGCGATCGCGCAGAGCACCTTGTTCTCGACCACGAAGGGGACGGCGGAGCCGAGGTTCTCGATGCCGGAGGCGATCGACACGGCGACGGTGAGGACGTAGTCGACGAGCAGCGCGCTCGCCACCGTCAACCCCGCCTTCGGGCCGAGGTTGGTGTTGGCCACCTCGTAGTCGCCGCCGCCACTCGGGTAGGCATGGACGTTCTGTCGGTAGGAGGCGACCACCGTGAACATCAGCACGACGACCGCGACCGCGATCCAGGGGCTGAAGTGGTAGGCCGACACGCCCGCGATGGAGAGGACCAGCAGTACCTCGCCGGGCGCGTAGGCGACGGAGGACAGCGGGTCGGAGGCGAAGACGGGGAGTGCGATGCGCTTCGGCAGGAGCGTTTCTCCGAGCCGGTCACTACGCAGCGCCCGCCCGATCAGAATCCGTTTGGGCACGTCGGTCAGTTTGGACACAACAGAGGATCGTAGGGCTTCGAACTGGCAGCCGCCCACCGGGCTTGCGGCATCTGCCTCCCGAGTGAAATCACGAGTGAAATCGGAGGCGGGCGCGCTGCGGATTCCGTGGCGGCGGCGGTCGACGTGTCTATATGACAAATCCCGTCTGTCGCCGCCCTTCGGAGGTCCCATGCACGCGACCGCAGAGCTGATCGGCGCCGCCGCCGCACTCGTCGGCCTCGGAATCCTGACCGTCCTGAGTGTCTGGAGCATCACCCGACGCTGATCACGCTCACCCGTGCACAGGGGTCCCCCCGCGGACCGCGCGTGTGTAGCTTGGGCGACGGTCTGAGACCCTGTTCAGGCCAAGTCGGCAACTCTCGACACCACTCGGCAAAGAATCTTCACACCGGAAGGACGGTCGTGCACATCGTCATCATGGGCTGCGGCAGAGTGGGCTCCGCTCTCGCCCAGACCCTGGAGCAACAGGGGCACACGGTCGCCGTGATCGACCAGGACCCCACCGCCTTCCGACGACTGGGCTCCGGGTTCGGCGGCCGTCGTGTCACCGGGGTCGGCTTCGATCAGGACACCCTGCGCGAGGCGGGCATCGAGGAGGCCGGCGCCTTCGCCGCCGTCTCCAGCGGTGACAACTCGAACATCATCGCGGCCCGCGTGGCCCGCGAGATGTTCGGGATCGAGAACGTCGCGGCCCGTATCTACGACCCCCGCCGCGCCGAGGTCTACCAGCGCCTGGGCATCCCGACGGTCGCCACGGTCCGCTGGACCGCCGACCAGATGCTGCGCCGGCTGCTGCCCTCCGGCTCCGAGCCCCTGTGGCGCGACCCCACCGGTGGGGTCCAGCTGGCCGAGGTGCACGCCTCCTCGGCCTGGGTCGGCCAGAAGATCAGCCGGCTCCAGGAGGACACCGGGGTGCGTGTCGCGTTCCTCACCCGCCTGGGCGAGGCGATGCTGCCCACCTCCCAGACGGTGTTGCAGGAAGGCGACCTGGTCCACGTGATGATGCGCACGGACGAGGTCGAGAAGGTCGAGGCGTCCTTCGCCGAAGGCCCCGAGAAGGAGGCCGGTCACTGATGAGGGTCGCCATTGCCGGTGCCGGTGCCGTAGGTCGCTCGATCGCGGGCGAACTGCTGGAGAACGGCCACGAGATCCTGCTGATCGACAAGGCGCCGACCGCCATCTCGGTCGAGCGCGTCCCGCAGGCGGAGTGGCTCCTCGCCGACGCCTGCGAGATCACGTCCCTGGACGAGGCCGCGCTCCAGCGCTGCAACGTCGTGATCGCCGCGACGGGCGACGACAAGGTCAACCTGGTCGTCTCCCTCCTCGCAAAGACGGAGTACGGCGTCCCGCGCGTCGTCGCCCGCGTGAACAACCCCAAGAACGAGTGGCTCTTCAACGAGTCCTGGGGCGTGGACGTGGCCGTGTCCACCCCGCGCCTGATGTCGGCCCTCGTCGAGGAGGCGGTGAGCGTCGGCGACCTGGTCCGCCTCCTCCGCTTCAGCCACGGCGACGCCAACCTCGTAGAACTGACCCTGCCCGAGGAGTCGGCCCTGGCCGGCACCCGGGTCGGCGACGTCGAATGGCCCGAGGACACGTCCCTGGTCACCATCATCCGCGGCAACCGCGTCCTCACCCCGTCCCGCGACGACTCCCTGGAGGCCGGCGACGAACTCCTGTTCGTGGCGGCCCCGGCGCGCGAGGAACAGCTGGAGGACCTGCTGTCGGTGCGGCGTGAGGAGACGGCGGGCTGATCCCTTCGGGGGTTACGACGGCGGAGGGCGCCCTGAGTTCTCAGGGCGCCCTCCGCCGTCGTAGGACTGGCTGCTACATCTCGCGGCGGTGACGACCGGCCGTGGCCTCGCCGTGCTCGCCCGCGAGGGCGGCCTTCCGCTCCTCCTCGGCCTTTTCCGCCGCCTCCATCTCCGCGAAGACGTCGATCGGGGCCGGGGCCTTCGCCAGGAAGACCCAGGTCAGCCAGACCGCGAGCAGGAACGGCGGGATCTTCAGGGCGACCAGGACCCAGCCGAACTGGGCGGTGTCGGCCCACCAGTACAGCGGGAAGAGGATCGCGCACTTGGCGAGCAGGATCAGACCCCAGGCCCAACTGGCCTTGGCGTACGCCTTCTTGCGCCCCGGGTTGCGCTTGCGCCAGGAGAGGTTCTCCTTGAAGACCGGCCCGAGAATCAGCCCCAGCAGCGGGACACCGGCCAGCGTCGTGATGATGTAAGCGAGCGCCAGGCCCAGTGTGTAGAGCATGCCGGGCAGGTAGAAATCCTTGGCGTTGCCCGTCATCATCGCGAAGACCACACCGAAGGCGACGCCGAAGACACCGCTGAAGGCGTGCTTGACGGTGTCCTTCGTCACCAGCCGGACCACGACCAGCACCACGGACACGACGAGGGCTGCGATGGCCGACAGGTGCAGGTCTTTGTTGATCGTGTAGATGGTGACGAAGAGCAGACCGGGCAGCACCGTCTCGACCATGCCGCGCACGCCGCCGAACGCCTCGAACAGGGCAGCCTCGGTCACCGCCCGGGCATCCTGCGCGGCGGCTGCACTGGCTGCACTGTCTTCGGTGGCTTCGGTCTCCGCGGTCGGCTTGTCGAGCGACGTCACCGGCTACTCCCGTCCGAGGGGTCTGAGTTCGTATTTCGGGTTGAACAGCACCCGGCGGCCCCGGCTCATCGAGATCCGGCCCGATGCGATCAGCTTGCGTCCGGGCTCGATCCCGACGATGGAGCGCCGGCCGAGCCACACCACGTCCAGGGCGGCCGAGCCGTCGAAGAGCTCGGCCTCCAGGGCCGGGACTCCCGCCCGCGGCCGCAGAGTGACCGTGCGCAAGGTACCAGTAACCGTCACTATCTGTCGGTCCTGGCAGTCACCGATGGGCATACAGCCCGTGATGTCGGTGTCCTCGCGCAGCTCCTCGGACTCGAGCTCCTCCTGGGACGAGGAGAGCCGGTCGAAGAGGCGCCGGAACCGGCCCGCCGACTTGTCGGATCGAGGAACAGCACTCATGTCCAAAGCGTACCGGGGCACGCTGACAGCTACGTACCCGTGGTACCCGTGCTCCTACCGTTCGAACCGGTACCCCATCCCCGGCTCCGTGACGAAGTGCCGCGGATGCGACGGATCGGCCTCCAGCTTCCGGCGCAGCTGGGCCATGTACACCCGCAGGTAGTTCGTCTCCGTCCCGTACGAGGGCCCCCACACCTCCTGAAGCAGCTGCTTCTGGCTGACGAGACGGCCCGTGTTACGCACCAGCACCTCCAGCAGATGCCACTCCGTGGGGGTCAGACGTACGTCCTTCCCCTCGCGGTTGACCTTCTTGGCGGCCAGGTCGACGGTGAAGTCGTCGGTCTCCACCATCACGTCGTCCTCGCCGCCCCCGGTGGGCTCGGCGCGCCGGACGGCGGCCCGGAGCCTGGCCAGCAGTTCGTCCATGCCGAAGGGCTTGGTGACGTAGTCGTCGGCGCCCGCGTCGAGCGCCTCGACCTTCTCGTCGGAGGAGTGGCGGGCGGACAGCACCAGGATCGGCACCCGGGTCCAGCCGCGCAGCCCGCGGATCACGTCGACGCCGTCCATGTCGGGCAGGCCCAGGTCCAGGACCACCACGTCCGGGTGGCGGGCGGCGGCGAGCTGAAGGGCGGTGGTGCCGTCGTGCGCGGCGTCGACCTCGTACTTGCGCGCCTTGAGGTTGATCACGAGGGCGCGCACGATCTGCGGCTCGTCGTCGATCACGAGCACCCGGGTCATGAGGCCTGCCTTTCTGGCTGTGCGGGGGTGTTCTCGGGCTGGGCGGCGGGTGCCGACCGCGCGGTCCACGCCTCCTCGACCTCGGGTCGCCGGCCCGCCGCGCGGAGGGTGAGGACCATGGTGAGCCCGCCGCCGGGAGTGTCCTCGGCGTTGAGGGTGCCGCCCATCGCCTCGACGAAGCCCCGGGCGACCGCGAGGCCGAGGCCGACGCCCGCTCCGCGCGGGGCGTCACCGTAGCGCTGGAAGGGCTCGAAGATGCGGTCCCTGGCCTCCTCCGGGACGCCCGGCCCGCGGTCGACCACCCGCACCTCCACCCGGTCGGCCATGGCGCTGGCGGCCACCAGCGCGGGCTCGTCGGGCGGGCTGTACTTCACGGCGTTCTCGACGAGGTTGGCCACCGAGCGCTCCAGCAGCCCGGGGTCGACGGCGACCATGGGCAGCGTCTCCGGAATGTCGAGCTCCACGCTGTCCTCGGGCACCCCGCCGAGCGCCATCGGCACGACCTCGTCCAGGTCGATCTCCCTGATCAGCGGGGTGACCGTGCCGGTCTGGAGGCGGGACATGTCGAGGAGGTTCCCGACGAGGTGGTCGAGCCGGTCGGCGCCGTCCTCGATGCCCTCAAGGAGCTCGGCCTGGTCCTCCTCGGACCACTCGACGTCGTCGGACCGCAGGGAGGTGACGGCGGCCTTGATGCCGGCCAGTGGGGTACGGAGGTCATGGCTGACGGCGGCCAGCAGCGCGGTCCGGATCCGGTTGCCCTCGGCCAGCTCCTTGGCCTGGTCGGCCTCGTGCTGCAGGCGCTGGCGGTCGAGCACGACAGCGGCCTGAGCGGCGAAGGCCGCCAGCACCCGCTGGTCGGAGGCGGGCAGCACCCGTCCGGTCAGCGCGAGGGCCATGTGGTCGCCGACCGGCATGTCGACGTCCGCGTCCTCGGGCCGGTCCACCGGGCGTCCCAGCCCCACCCGCCCGGCGCAGGTCCACGGCTCCACGTCGCTCTCCCGCTCCAGCAGCGCCACCGACTCCATGCCGAAGGTCTCCCGCACCCGCTCCAGCAACGCCTCCAGACTGGTCTCACCCCGCAGCACGCTGCCCGCCAGGACGGACAGGATCTCCGACTCGGCCCGCAGCCGCGCCGCCTGCTGGGTGCGCCGGGCGGCCAGATCGACCACGGACGCCACCGACACGGCCACCCCCACGAAGATCACGATGGCGACGATGTTCTTCGGGTCGGCGATCGTGAGCCGGTGCAGCGGGGGCGTGTAGTAGTAGTTCAGCAGCAGCGAACCGAAGGCCGCCGAGGCGAGCGCCGGGAGCAGTCCGCCCAGCAGGGCCGCCGCCACCGTCACCGTCAGGAACAGCAGCATGTCGTTGGCGAGGCCGAGGTCGACGGTGTTCAGCAGCACCGCCAGGAGGGCGGGGCCGAGCACACCGACCAGCCAGCCCGAGACGATCCGGGCCCGCCCGAGCCTCGCTCCCCGGGACACCGGCAGCCCGCGCCCCTTGGCGACCTCGTCGTGCGTGACGATGTGCACGTCCAGGTCGGACCCGGACTCGCGGGCGACCGTCGCGCCGACGCCGGGCCCGAACATGTACTGCCAGGCCTTGCGGCGCGAGGAGCCGAGGACGATCTGGGTGGCGTTGACGCCGCGCGCGAAGTCCAGCAGCGCGGCGGGGATGTCGTCGCCGACGACGTGGTGGAAGGTGCCGCCCAGATCCTCGACGAGGGTGCGCTGCACCGCCAGTTCCTTGGGAGAGGCGGAGGTCAGGCCGTCACTGCGGGAGATGTAGACGGCGAGCACCTCACCGCCGGCGCCCTTCTCCGCGAGGCGCGCGGCCCGCCGGATCAGCGTCCGGCCTTCCGGACCGCCGGTCAGCCCGACCACGATCCGCTCGCGCGAGCCCCAGATCTTCGAGACGCGGTGCTCGTTGCGGTACTCGGTCAGGTATTCGTCGACCCGGTCCGCCACCCACAGCAGGGCGAGCTCCCGCAGCGCGGTCAGGTTGCCCGGCCGGAAGTAGTTCGACAGGGCCGCGTCGACCTTGTCGGACTTGTAGACGTTGCCGTGCGCCATCCGCCGCCGCAGCGCCTGCGGCGACATGTCGACAAGCTCTATCTGGTCGGCTCGCCGCACGACCTCGTCCGGCACGGTCTCCCGCTGCCGCACACCCGTGATGGACTCCACCACGTCACCCAGCGACTCCAGGTGCTGGATGTTGACGGTCGAGGTCACGTCGATCCCGGCGGCGAGCAGCTCCTCCACGTCCTGCCAGCGCTTCTCGTTGCGCGAGCCGGGCACATTGGTGTGCGCCAGCTCGTCCACCAGGGCCACCTGAGGCTTGCGCACGAGTACGGCGTCGACGTCCATCTCGGTGAAGACACTGCCCCGGTAAGTCAGCTCACGGCGCCGCACCTGCTCCAGACCATGAAGCATCACCTCGGTCCGCGCCCGGTCGTGATGCTCCACGAAGGCCACGACACAGTCGGTGCCCCGCTCCACACGCCGGTGCGCCTCGGACAGCATCGCGTACGTCTTGCCGACGCCCGGTGCCGCACCGAGATAGATCCGAAGCTTGCCGCGTCCCATGGCCCCCATTGTCTTCCACGTCACTGCTGCGTACGCAGCGTCGACATTACGGCCCAGGATGTCGACAAATCGGACGAAGAACGGGGCAGCGGACCTCTTTGACACAACCCTGACGCGCCGCCACACGCCAGACGAGCCGGGCACCGGCATCCGCCACCGGCGCCCGGCTCTACGACGGCTCAGCCGGCGTTGTCCCCGTGGGTGAGCGTCTCCCAGGCGACGAAGAGGTTGTTGGTGCCGGCCGGCCGGTTCTGCTGGGTCAGGTTCTGGGTGTTGGTCATGGCGATGCCCAGCCGGTTGTGCAGGGCGTTGTAGCCGACCTCGGTGATGGGCCCGAGCCCCAGGTTCAGCGACCCGCCGCACAGCCAGCTGGGCACAGCCGTACCGAGCTGGTATTTGGCCTGGAACCCGAGCGCCTGCCGCAGCCGCTCGCCGACGTCGGTGCCGTACAGGTCCGTCCCCTGGATCCGGCTGGTCTCGGCGACATGCGATATCGCGGAGATGCCGTACCCGGTGTGGGTGAAGTCGCGGCAGGTCTCCTGGGTGAGCCCGGTGACGAAGGTGGACTGGCCCTGCCAGTAGGCGACGATCTTGGCCGTGGTGTCGAGGTTCTGGCTGGGCACGGTCTTCGGCACGGAGCCGTCGGAGGACAGGTAGACGAAGGCGGCGGTACGGGTGCGGAACTTCGCCATGGCCTTGTCGTACGACGTCTTGTCCTCCAGGAAGACGGAGATACCGACGGCGGCCTCCATCATCGACAGCTCCCAGTTCCCGTTGGAGTTGGAGCCGTTGATGATCTCGGGCAGATAGACGTCCCGGAGCATGGTCGCGAAGCGGCCGGAGTTCGCCCAGATGCCGGTGTACGTGTACTTGATGATCTCGGCGGCCTTGGGCCAGGAGGAGCCCGCCCAGCCGGTCTGCAGGGGCGCGTTGCTGTTGGTGTGGTCCTTGATGGTCGCCGACCAGGCGTCCATCAACTCGATGGCCTTCTTGGCGTACCGCTCGTCACGGGTGACGTACCAGGCCAGGGCGTCGGTGTACGCGGCGATCGCGTCCTCGCGCTCGTCGGTGCAGCCGTAGTTGGGATTGGAGTAGGACCCGCACTCGACGGTCGCGCGGGGTGCCGGGGTGCGGCTCAGGCTGGCGTACTTGCTCGCCATCATCTGGTCGTAGGCGCCCTTCCAGGGCTGGGCGCCGGCGAGGACCTTGGTGCGGGCGAAGTCCAACTGCCCCTGGGAGACGGTGACTCCGGGATGGACGAAGGTGGCGGGTGCGGCGTCGGCGCGCTGTGCGGCCGGCTGCGCGACGAGACCGCCCAGGACAAGGGCGGTGACGATCGCGAGGAGGGGGGTACGACGCATGGCAGCTCCGTTCTCATACATGAACACGGGGCGCCCTCATGAATTAGGCGTTGAGCCGAGACCGTAGGTACAGACCAATGTGCCGTCAAGGGCCTACGTAAGAAACGGGCATGAAAAAGGGCCGCATCCCCACAGGGATACGGCCCTTCTCGCGTCTGACTACCCGGCTAGCGGACCTCGGTGATCTCCGGTCCGCGCTGCAGCTGACCCATGCCGCCGGAGAAGCGGGAGCCCTCCTGGTCCTCCTGCTGAACGCCCTCGGGGACCATCTGCGCGTCGTTCGGCAGCTTCAGGACGATCGGGTCACGGGGGGCCATCGGGCCCTCGCCGCGGACCACGACCGTGTCCCGGAAGATCTGCTCCAGCAGACCGGCCGCCTGCGGCTGCACCGCACCCTGCCCGGAGATCACCCCGCGCAGGAACCAGCGCGGGCCGTCCACACCGACGAACCGCACGACCTGGAAACCGCCCGTGCCGTCCGGCAGCTGCACTGGCACCTGCGCCCGCAGCTCCCAGCCCAGCGGCCCCTCGACCTCGTCGACGATGCCGCCCTGCTGGGTGATGCCGCTGGCGATCTCCTCGCGGACCTCGCCCCAGATGCCCTCGCGCTTGGGGGCGGCGAAGGCCTGGAGCTGGATGGCGCTGTCCTTGAGGACCACGGTCGCGGCGACGATCGCGTCGCCCGCGACCTCGACCCGCAGCTCCATGCCGTCGACTCCCGGCACGAACACACCGCCCAGGTCCACCCGGCCCTCGGCCGGGTCATGGACCTCCGTGCTGTCCCAGGGCCCGTCGGGACGCGGCTCGGGTTCGAGCTTCACCCGCTCGACCTCGCCCGCCTCAGTGTCGACACCGTCGACGACCTGCTCGGCCTCGCTCGCCGCGTCCTCGGCGGCAGTGCCCTTCTTGCGACGTCCGAACACGTCACTGTCCTTCCCGGTCGGATACGACCGAAGCGTATCGATTCCCACCCGCTGTGCCGCCCACGGCGGCATGACCGCCGGTGGACCCGAAGCCCCCCGCGGCCCGCGCCGAGTCGGGAAGCTCCGCGACCTCCTGGAAGCGGACCTTCTCGACCTGCTGGACGACCAGTTGGGCGATCCGGTCGAAGCGCTCGAACCGCACACACTCGCGCGGGTCGAGATTCACCACGATCACCTTGATCTCCCCACGGTACCCGGCATCAACCGTCCCCGGGGCATTCACGAGAGCGACACCGCAGCGGGCTGCGAGACCAGATCGGGGGTGCACGAAGGCCGCGTACCCCTCCGGGAGCGCGACAGACACCCCCGTGGGCAGCACGGCCCGCTCACCCGGCTTCAGCTCGCACCCCTCGGTGGTCCGCAGATCGGCTCCCGCGTCACCGGGTTGCGCGTACGACGGAAGCGGTACGTCGGGGTCGACGCGCCGGATCAGCACGTTCAGGGGCTCACGGCTCACGGGTTCACCTCGAAGGCGCGGGTGCGCCGCACCTGGTCCGGGTCGCTCATGGCCGCCTGGATCTCCTCCGGGCGGCCGTTGTCGATGAAGTGGTCGACCTTCACCTGGATGAAGAGGGCGTCGGCGCGGACGGCGACGGGCCCGTCGGGGCCGCCGATGCGTCCGGTGGCGGTCGAGTAGATCTTCCGCCCGGCCACCGCCGTCACCTCCGCCTCCAGGTACAGCACGGTGCCGACGGGCACGGGCCGTACGAAGTCGGTCTCCAGGCGTCCGGTCACGGCGACGGTGCGCAGCAGCCAGTTCAGCGAGCCGAGGGACTCGTCCAGCGCGGTCGCGAGCACACCGCCGTGCGCGAGGCCGGGAGCACCCTGGTGGGCGGGCTGCACGGTGAATTCGGCGGTGATGGTGACCCCCTGGCCGGCCCGCGCCTCCAGGTGCAGCCCGTGGGGCTGCTCGCCGCCGCAGCCGAAACACTGGTCATAATGGGCACCGAGAAGCTCACCCGGCGCGGGAGCGTCAGGGTGCCGCACAGGTTTCACCGCGTCGGCGGGAGGCTCAAGAGCTGCGGAAGTACCACTCACAGCCGCAGACCTTACCCGCGCGTCCGCACCATCCGGACACCGTGCCAAGCTTGGCTCCATGCAGCTCTCCGCCTCCCCCTACGAAGAACGCCTCACCGCCCCCCGCTCCTGGTGGCTGATCAGCTTCCTCGTCGGGGTCTCCATGGCCCTGGTCCTGCTGCCGTTCGGCACGCTGCCGATGCTCGGCGGCCTGGCCGGCGGCACCGCGGCCGCGGCGGTCGTCGCCAGTTCCTACGGCTCGATCCGCATCCGGGTCGTGGGCGACTCGCTGATCGCGGGCGAGGCGAAGATCCCGCTGTCGGCGCTGGGCGAGTCGGAGATCCTCGACCCCGAGGAGGCGCGCGCCTGGCGCACGTACAAGGCCGACACCCGCGCCTTCCTGCTGCTGCGCGCCTACATCCCCAGGGCCCTGCGCGTGGAGGTCACGGACCCGTCCGACCCGACGCCGTACCTGTATCTGTCGACACGGGACCCGGAAGGCCTGGCCCAGGCACTGAAGACGGCCCGGTCGGCCGACTAGCGGCCGAGTTCCTTGGGGATCTCCCCCATCCGCAGCGGGTCCGGCGGAGTCTCCAGGGGCGGGAGTTCGGGCAGCGCGTCCCACGGGACCTGCGTCTTTCTCAGGTCCTTGCGGATGCGCTCGGCGAGCTTCCTGGTGTCTCTGCGGTTCATGACCGCCCCGACCGCGGCTCCCACCATGAACGGCATCAGGTTCGGCAGGTCGCGGACCATCCGCTTCATGATCTGCTGGCGCAGCTCGCGCTTCATGGGCCCGTTCAGCGCCGTAGTCATCGTCGACGGCTTCGACACGTCGATTCCGCGCTCCCCCGACCAGGAGTTCAGATACGCGGTGCTGCGCTGCTTGAGGCTGCCCGGCGGCCGTACGCCGTAGACCTCGTGGAGCTCGGCGATCAGCTTCAGCTCGATCGCCGCGACGCCGGTGATCTCGGCGGCCAGTTCCGTCGGCATCGCGGGCGGCACCGGCAGCATCGCCGCCGCGCCGATCCCGGCACCGACCGTGGACGTCGCGTTCGCGGCGCCCGTCACAAGTTTGTCGGCGAGCTCCTCGGGCCCAAGGCCCGGGAACTGCCTGCGAAGCGCCTCGAGGTCCCGTACGGGGATTCTCGGGGCGATCTCGATGATCCGGTCGGCAAGGTACGCGAGGCCCGCCCTGGCCCGGCTGCCGCCCTTACGGACGCCTTCCCTGGCCTTGTCCCGGATCACCGCGGCCCGACGCCGCGCGACGGGCGTGGGAACCTCCGCCGGAACCGGGAGGTCAGCCCGGTCGGCCGCCGGTTCGAGCGAGGCTGATCCTGCTTCGGATGAGCCCCGCCCGTCGTCACGCGCGACGTGAGAGCCGTCGGACGGCCCTTCGTCCGCTCCCCCGGCTGGGGAGCGGCGCTTCCAAGGTGGGGTCGAGCCAGTCACGGCCGACCCGTCCTCAGTCGCAGTCGCGGCAGATCGGCTGACCGTTCTTCTCGCGGGCCAGCTGGCTGCGGTGGTGCACCAGGAAGCAGCTCATGCAGGTGAACTCGTCCTGCTGCTTGGGCAGCACCCGGACGGCCAGCTCCTCGTTCGAGAGGTCCGCTCCGGGCAGTTCGAGGCCTTCCGCGGCCTCGAACTCGTCGACGTCCACTGCGGAGGTCGACTTGTCGTTCCTACGCGCCTTGAGCTCTTCAAGGCTGTCCGAGTCGACGTCGTCGTCGGTCTTGCGTGGGGTGTCGTAATCCGTTGCCATGTCGCGCTCTCCCCCTCTGGGTGTCTGCGGTGTCTCCAGCGCACGTAACGCGTGAGAGGCCGGACTTGTGCCCGACCCGAGGCGGAGATTTTGCCTCACATCAAGGTCTGTTACTCAATCGACACCCAACCGGACTCCTCAAGAGTGATCGGCTTGGATGGCGATGGGGACCGTACACGGTCCGAAGGCCGCACCTCAAAGGCGTCTCACCCTGTACTTCCCGTGATCAAGACCCCTGAAAACCCGGATTATCCCGACTTTCCAACAGCAGTCTTGATCACAGAGAGTAGATGGACCGAAAATCGCCCCTGTGATCGATCACACACGAGTCCGTCCGACTGGCGGCCCGAAAATTCCGCGCAAAGCGAACATCCCTGTGTGTCGCCGACATGGTCTCAGACAGGCAGGGTGACACGCATCACGAGCCCACCCCCCTCACGCGGCTGGGCCGAAATATGTCCGCCGTGCGCGCGAGCCACGGACCGGGCGATCGAAAGCCCCAGACCGACGCCCTTGTCACTGCCCGTCCGCTCGGTGCGCAGTCGCCTGAAGGGCTCGAAAAGATTGTCGATCTCGTACGCCGGGACGACCGGGCCCGTGTTCGAGACGACCAGGATCGCCTGGCCGTGCAGGACCTCGGTGGTGACCTCGACCCAGCCGTGCTCCGGCACGTTGTAGCGCACCGCGTTCTGCACCAGGTTGAGCGCGATGCGCTCCAGGAGGACGCCGTTGCCCTGGACGACCGCGAGCTTCTGCTCGCCGCGGATCTTCACGCCCTTGGCCTCCGCCTCGGCATGTACCTGGTCGACGGCCTGCGAGGCGACCTCGGCGAGGTCCACGGGCTTGCGCTCGATGATCTGGTTGTCGCTGCGGGCGAGCAGCAGCAGGCCCTCGACGAGCTGCTCGCTGCGCTCGTTGGTGGCCAGCAGCGTCTTGCCGAGCTGCTGGAGCTCCATGGGCGCGCCCGGATCGGACAGGTGCACTTCGAGCAGTGTGCGGTTGATCGCGAGCGGTGTGCGCAGCTCGTGCGAGGCATTGCCTACGAAGCGCTGCTGGGCCGTATAGGCGCGCTGGAGCCGCTCCAGCATGTCGTCGAAGGTGTCGGCGAGCTCCTTGAGCTCGTCGTCCGGGCCGTCCAGCTCGACCCGGCGGGACAGGTCCGAGCCCGCCACCGCGCGCGCGGTGCGGGTGATCCGGCCCAGCGGCGACAGGACGCGGCCCGCCATGGCGTAGCCGAAGGCGAACGCGATGATCGCGAGGCCGAGCAGGGCCAGCAGGGAACGGCTGAGCAGGTTGTCCAGGG
Source organism: Streptomyces sp. JLBG701 (assembly GCF_058544905.1). Classification (NCBI taxonomy): domain Bacteria; kingdom Bacillati; phylum Actinomycetota; class Actinomycetes; order Kitasatosporales; family Streptomycetaceae; genus Streptomyces; species Streptomyces sp. JLBG701. The sequence continues at coordinate 8,455,159 of NZ_CM178588.1, read as the reverse complement.
CCGCCTGGCGCTGGCTGTCGATGCACTTGCTGATCGCGGCGTTGAACGTTTCGAGCGGGATGTCGCTCGCGTTGTTGACGAGGGCGCAGTTGTCACTGGCGACCTTGATTTTGTCGCCGCTCACGTCCACGATCTTGAACAGCGGCTGGTTGCCCGTGGTCAACGCCTGCGCGGCGAGCAGGTAGATGATCGACAGCAGCAGGATGCCGGCGATCAGGAACATGCCGCCGTACAGCAGCGTCAGCCTTATGCGGATGGTCGGGCGCAGCCATGGCGGCGCCGGGGCCGGCCTCCTGGGGTCCCAGGTCGGCTTCGGGGGCGCCTGGGCGGGCGCGGGGGTCGATGCCATGGGTTATCAGATCCGGTAGCCCGAGCCGGGGACGGTGACGATCACCGGGGGCTCGCCCAGCTTGCGGCGCAGCGTCATGACGGTCACGCGCACGACGTTGGTGAACGGGTCGGTGTTCTCGTCCCAGGCCTTCTCCAGCAGCTGTTCCGCGGAGACGACCGCGCCCTCGCTGCGCAGCAGCACCTCCAGGACGGCGAACTCCTTCGGCGCGAGCTGGACCTCCTTGCCGTCCCGGAATACCTCGCGGCGGTTGGGGTCGAGCTTGATGCCGGCCCGCTCCAGAACCGGCGGCAGCGGCACGCTCGTACGCCGGCCCAGGGCACGCACGCGTGCCGTCAGCTCGCTGAACGCGAAGGGCTTGGGGAGGTAGTCGTCCGCCCCGATCTCCAGACCCTCCACACGGTCGCTGACGTCGCCGGACGCCGTGAGCATGAGCACGCGCGTGGGCATACCGAGCTCGACGATCTTGCGGCAGACGTCGTCGCCGTGCACGAGCGGGAGGTCGCGGTCGAGGACGACCACGTCGTAGTCGTTGACGCCGATGCGCTCCAGGGCGGCCGCACCGTCGTACACGACGTCGACGGCCATGGCCTCCCGGCGCAGTCCGGTGGCCACCGCATCGGCGAGCAGTTGCTCGTCCTCGACGACGAGTACGCGCACGTCGCTTGTCCTTCCTGTGTCCACCCGCGTAGCGCCGTTTCGGGCGCGCTCGGGCAGGGTCTTCGTGGGTGTGTGACCTCCATCCTGCCCTTTTCAGCCATAAGTCGGCTGTAAGACGGGGGCATCGGCCGTGGAGGACGGGTGCGGGGTCCGGGAATGCCAGATTTTCTCGACGGGTTGAGGTTTCCACGGAAGAGAGCGGGGGGAGGACGGCTTTACACCCCGCGATCACGCTCTGCTTGTGCCGCACCACCATGCGGTACGCCGCGATCCGCTTCCGCAGAGTGGGCGTGGGTGTCCGGCGCCGTCGCCGCCCAGCAGCAGAGGGCAGCGCTGGGCACCTATTGGAGACGTGATCGCCCCTTCCGAACGGCACACCCCCGTGCCATCGACCCACGACCCAGGACGAGGGGGCGCAGCATGGACGCATTCACCGCAGGACTTCTGCAGCGCATAAGGGCGACCGAGACCGACCTGACGCGGGCTCGCGACGAGGGCGACGACTTCCTCGTCGAGGTGGAACAGGCCGAACTCGACGACCTGCGCCGCCTCGCCGCCGAACACGGTGTGGAGGTCGGCGCGACGAGCGTCTGATCAGCAGCACGAATGCACGACAGCGGTCCCCGGCGAATCCAGCGCCGGGGACCGCTGGTTTTGGGGAACACACCTACGGCAAGGGCCCACCAACTTCACTGTCCCAACGCGTCGGCCGCGAGGGGGCCGCAGGGGGCGCACACCGGCACAAAGCGCCCCCGAAGGCGACCGAGCAAATGTTCAGTCATGCCATGCGCCGAAGTCCTCCAAGAGGCGCTGGAGGGGCTCGAAGACTCCCGGAGTACCCGCGACCGTCAGAGCGTGTGCGGGGCGCTCTCCGGGGCGTCCACCGGTCAGGGCGCCCGCTTCCCTGGCGATCAGGTCGCCCGCGGCCAGATCCCAGGGGTGCAGTCCGCGTTCGTAGTAGCCGTCCAGGCGGCCGGAGGCCACGTCGCACAGGTCCACCGCCGCCGAGCCGCTGCGCCGGATGTCACGCAGGAGCGGGATCAGCTTCCGGGCGACGTCGGCCTGGTGGGCGCGGACCTCGGTGACGTAGTTGAAGCCGGTCGAGACCAGGGCCTGGTCCAGGGGCGGGGCCGGGCGGCAGGCGAGCCCGCGCTCCCCCGCCCAGGCGCCGGTGGCCCAGGCTCCGCCGCCGAGGGTCGCGTGGTACGTCTCGCCACGCATCGGGGCCGCCACCACCCCGACGACGGTCTCGCCGTCCTGCTCCGCCGCGATGGACACAGCCCAGGTGGGCAGCCCGTACAGATAGTTGACCGTGCCGTCGAGCGGGTCGATCACCCAGCGGATCCCGCTGGTGCCCTCGGTGGAGGCGCCCTCCTCGCCGAGGAAGCCGTCGTCGGGGCGGTGGCCGGCGATCAGGTCCGTGATCAGCTTCTCCGCCGCGATGTCCATCTCGGTGACGACGTCGATCGGGCTCGACTTGGTGGCCGCGACCGCGAGATCGGCCGGGCGGCCGTCCCGCAGCAGCTCGCCGGCGCGGCGAGCGGCCTCGTGGGCGAGTTTGAGCAGTTCCGAATGCAGGGGGTCGGTCACGGGGCTCCTCACGCGTACGGGCTGTCGGCGCCCGCGGCGGCGGGGCGGGGGGCTCGGGCCGGGCAGCAGCCCACGGGGCAGAGGTCGTGGCTCGCACCGAGCGCGCCCAGGGCGCACGGGGTGATCTGCTCTCCGCTCTCGACGGCGGCCCGCTCCAGGACGAGCTCGCGGATCGCGGCGGCGAACCGCGGGTCGGCGCCCACGGTGGCCGAGCGGCGCAGCGGCAGGCCCAGCTCCTCGCCCTTGGCCTTGGCCTCCGTGTCGAGGTCGTAGAGAACCTCCATGTGGTCGGAGACGAAGCCGATGGGCGCCATGACGACGGCCGGGACGCCGACGCCGTGGAGCTCTTCGAGGTGGTCGCAGATGTCCGGCTCCAGCCAGGGGATGTGCGGGGCCCCGGAGCGGGACTGGTAGACGAGCTGCCAGGGGTGTTCGACCCCCGTCCGCTCGCGTACCGCGTCGGCGATCAGCCGCGCCACGTCCAGGTGCTGTTCGACGTACGCCCCGCCGTCGCCGTGGTCCTCGACCGGGCCTGAGGTGTCCGCGGCGGCGGTCGGGATCGAGTGGGTCGTGAACGCGAGGTGTGCGCCGTCGCGTACGTCCTCGGGCAGGTCGGCGAGCGACCGGAGCACGCCTTCGACCATGGGTTCGACGAAGCCCGGGTGGTTGAAGTAGTGCCGCAGCTTGTCGACCTTGGGCAACGGGAGGCCCTCGGCCTCCAGGGCGGCGAGGGAGTCGGCGAGGTTCTCGCGGTACTGACGGCAGCCCGAGTACGAGGCGTAGGCGCTGGTGGCGAGGACGAGGATGCGGCGGCGGCCGTCCTGGACCATCTCGCGCAGGGTGTCGGTCAGGTACGGCGCCCAGTTGCGGTTGCCCCAGTAGACGGGCAGATCCAGGCCGTGGTCCGCGAAGTCCTTGCGGAGGGCGTCGAGCAGGGCGCGGTTCTGGTCGTTGATCGGGCTGACCCCGCCGAACAGGAAGTAGTGCTGCCCGACTTCCTTGAGGCGTTCCTTGGGGATGCCTCGCCCCCGCGTCACGTTCTCCAGGAACGGGACCACGTCGTCCGGGCCTTCCGGGCCGCCGAACGAGAGCAGGAGCAGGGCGTCGTAGGGGGTGGCATCGAGCACGTCTGGCATGGGTCGATCCTGCCACCCGCCTCTGACAGCCGGGAAACGGCGGGGTGACGAGCACGGGCCCGGGGCGCTGCGGCCGCGGTGCGTTAGGGTGACCTAACTCGTAAGCCGTATGAGCCGCATTCACGCCTTACTGAGCCGCCGCGCGCTTCCCGCGCCCGCACCCGAGCCGTTAACGCCGTACCGGAGACCCCTGTGCCGAGCCCCTACCGCGCCCTGTTCGCCGCCCCCGGCACCAAGGGCTTCTCCGCCGCGGGGTTCCTCGGCCGTATGCCGTTGTCGATGATGGGCATCGGCGTGGTGACGATGGTCTCCCAGCTCACCGGGCGGTACGGGCTCGCGGGCGCGCTGTCGGCCACCATCGCGCTGGCCGCTGCCGCCGCCGGCCCGCAGGTCTCGCGTCTGGTGGACCAGTACGGGCAACGGCGGGTGCTGCGCCCGGCCACGCTCTTCGCGCTCGCCGCGGCGGCCGGGCTGCTCCTCGCCGCGCACTACGGGTGGCCCGACTGGACGCTGTTCGTGTTCAGCGCCGGCATCGGCTGCGTACCGAGCCTCGGCGCGATGATCCGGGCCCGCTGGGCGGCGCTGTACCGGGACACCCCGCAGTTGCACACCGCGTACTCCTTCGAGTCCGTGGTGGACGAGGTGTGCTTCATCTTCGGGCCGATCATCTCCATCGGGCTGTCCACGGCCTGGTTCTCGGAGGCCGGGCCGCTGCTCGCCGCCTGCTTCCTCGCGGTCGGCGTCTTCTGGCTGACCGCGCAGCGCGCCACCGAGCCCGTGCCGCACCCGCGCGCGCAGCAGGGCGGCGGCTCGGCGCTGCGCGCGCCCGGGCTCCAGGTGCTGGTGGCCACGTTCGTGGCGACCGGGGCGATCTTCGGGGCGGTCGACGTGGTCACCGTGGCCTTCGCCGACGAGCAGGGTCACAAGGGCGCCGCGAGCGTCGTGCTCGCGCTCTACGCGGCGGGTTCCTGTGTGGCGGGAGCCGCGTTCGGGCTGTTGCGCTTCCAGGGAGCGCCCGAACGTCGCTGGCTGCTGGGCATATTCATGATGGCGGTGAGTATGATCCCCCTCCTACTGGTCGGAAACTTGCCGTTTCTGGCCGTGGCGCTGTTCGCTGCGGGCCTGTTCATCGCTCCCACGATGATCACGACGATGTCCCTCATCGAAGAGCACGTACCACGCGCGCAACTGACCGAGGGCATGACCTGGGTGAGCACTGGGCTCGCCGTCGGGGTCGCACTCGGTTCCTCCGTGGCCGGCTGGGTGATCGACGCTGCCGGTGCGCGCGCGGGGTACGGGGTTCCGGCGGTGTCCGGAGCCGTCGCGGTCGCGGTCGGTTTCCTCGGGTACCGCCGGCTCAGCAGGCCGGCTCCGGGTCGGGGAGGCTCTGTTGAGCAGCACAACGAGCACGAAGAACGGCACGTGGCGTAACTGGGGCGGCACCGTCGCCGCCCGGCCCGTACGGGAGGTCACGCCCGCCTCCATTGACGAACTGTCCGCGGCCGTACGGCAGGCGGCCGACGACGGTCTGAAGGTGAAGGCGGTCGGCTCCGGGCACTCCTTCACGTCCATCGCCGCCACCGACGGTGTGTTGATCCGCCCTCAACTGTTGACCGGGATCCGCAACATTGATCGTGAGGCCGGCACGGTCACGGTCGAGGCGGGCACCCCGCTCAAGAGACTCAACATGGCTCTCGCGCGCGAGGGCCTGTCGCTCACCAACATGGGCGACATCATGGAGCAGACGGTCTCCGGCGCCACCAGCACCGGCACGCACGGCACGGGCCGCGAGTCGGCCTCGATAGCCGCCCAGATCAAGGGTCTTGAGCTGGTCACCGCCGACGGGTCGGTCCTCAGCTGCTCCGAGAAGGAGAATCCGGAGGTCTTCGCGGCCGCCCGGATCGGACTGGGCGCCCTGGGGATCGTCACGGCGATCACCTTCGCCGTGGAGCCGGTCTTCCTGCTCTCGGCCCGCGAGGAGCCGATGACCTTCGACGAGGTCACCGGCCGCTTCGACGAACTCTGGGCCGAGAACGAGCACTTCGAGTTCTACTGGTTCCCGCACACCGGCAACACCAACACCAAGCGCAACAACCGCAGTGCGGGGCCGGAGCAGCCGGTCGGGCAGTTCAGCGGCTGGTTCGAGGACGAGTTCCTCTCCAACGGCGTCTTCCAGGCCGCCCAGTTGGTCGGCCGGGCGTTGCCCGGCACGGTCCCGACGATCGCCCGGGTCTCCAGCAAGGCTCTGTCCGCGCGGACCTACACCGACATTCCCTACAAGGTCTTCACTTCTCCGCGCCGGGTGCGCTTCGTGGAGATGGAGTACGCCGTCCCGCGCGAGGCCCTGGTCGAGACCCTGCTCGAACTGAAGGCGATGGTCGACCGCTCGGACCTCCGGATCAGTTTCCCGGTCGAGGTCCGCACGGCCCCCGCCGACGACATCACCCTCTCCACGGCCTCCGACCGCGACAGCGCGTACATCGCCGTCCACATGTTCAAGGGCACGCCCTATCAGGCGTACTTCACCGCCGCCGAGCGCATCTTCACCGCGCACGAGGGGCGGCCGCACTGGGGCAAGGTGCACACGCGGGACGCCGAGTACTTCGCCGGGGTCTACCCGCGATTCGGCGAGTTCACCGCGCTGCGGGACCGGCTCGACCCGGACCGGCTGTTCCAGAACGACTACCTGCGGCGGGTGTTGGGGGCGTAGCGGACTCGCCGGGGTGACGGCCGACGGCTTTGGTTCCGCTTCTCACAATTGCGTGAAATGCGCCACTTCCAAGATCCCGAAATGTGGGCGGCCGAAGGCCAAGTCCCACCCATTGCCCGAAGTTGGGTGGCGTGCCAATCCACGCACGTGGCCCAAATGGAGTACTGTTGCGAGCCCTGGGTGCCGGTCTCCCGCCTGGGCGTCCGTGGCCTTCAAGGACCGCCGGGAGGGGGCTAGTTGCACAGGGTGACGGAGTTGGTCACTTAGCGTTGCGAATAGGTAACCGTGCCATAACGGCGTTCGAGGGCCCATGCCCGACACGCCGGGCAACTCGGCAAGGTTGTGGCAGGCTGCACCCGGGCAGGCCACACTCGACTAGCGGAAGCAGCGACGCACGTGACGTCGGCAGGCACCACCCGGGAGGTCCCCATGCCCGAACTGCGTGTCGTGGCCGTCTCCAATGACGGCACACGGCTGGTGCTGAAGGCTGCGGACAGCACGGAGTACACGCTTCCGATTGACGAGCGTCTGCGCGCCGCTGTTCGCGGCGACCGTCCCCGCCTCGGCCAGATCGAGATCGAGGTGGAGAGCCATCTCCGCCCTCGAGACATCCAGGCGCGGATACGCGCGGGTGCGACCGCGGAAGAGGTCGCACAGCTCGCAGGCATCCCCGTCGACCGTGTACGCCGCTTCGAGGGCCCCGTCCTCGCAGAGCGCGCGTTCATGGCCGAGCGGGCTCGGAAGACTCCAGTCCGCCGCCCCGGAGAGAACGCGGGACCGCAGCTGGGCGAGGCCGTCTCCGAACGGCTCACCCTGCGCGGTGCCGACAAGGACACCGTCCAATGGGACTCGTGGCGCCGCGACGACGGCACCTGGGAAGTCCTGCTCGTCTATCTGGTCGCGGGTGAACCGCACTCCGCGAGCTGGACGTACGACCCGCCCCGGCGGCTCGTACAGGCCGTCGACGAGGAGGCGCGCTCGCTGATCGGCGAGTCCGACGACCTCGCCGCGCCCGAGCCCAGCTTCCCCTTCGTCCCCCGCATCGCCCGGCTGCCGCGCGACCGCCCGCTGGACCGAGCCCTGGACCGCCAGGAACGTCCGGTACTGCCGTCGCCGTCTCCCGAGCCCGAGGTGGAGAGCGTCAGCGCGAGCGAGCGCGACTCCCTGACCAGCCTGCTGGAGGCGGTACCGAGTTTCCGGGGCGACATGGTGGTCCCGGAGCGCCCGGCACCGGACCCCGTGGAGGAGCCCGCGCCGGAACCCGAGGCGGAGGAGCCCCCGGCTCCCGCGGCCTCGGCCGGTTCGGCCTACGCGGACGTCCTCATGCCACGCACCGTCGCCAGCCACCGCGACCGCCTCGTCGGCTCCACCGACCGCCAGGCCGAAGCGGACGGCGTCCGCCCCGGCCGAAGAGCGGCGGTCCCGAGCTGGGACGAGATCGTCTTCGGGACACGCAGGAAGAAGCAGGAGTAGTCGGCCGTACGACAGTTGTACGAGGGTGAGGGCCGCGTCACTTGGACGCGGCCCTCTCCGTATGCCCGGGGCTACTGAGGGTCGGGCCCCACGGCGACCGGCCGCTCCGGGTCCGAGGACCACTCCGACCAGGAGCCGACGTAGAGCGCCGCCGGAATTCCCGCGACCGCCAGCGCCAGCACCTCGTGCGCGCCCGACACCCCCGAGCCGCAGTACACGCCGACCTCGACGGAGTCGGCCGCGCCGAGCCTCTTGAAGTGCGCGCTCAGCTCCTCGGCGGGCAGGAACCGTCCGTCGGCACCCACGTTCGCCGTCGTGGGCGCAGACACCGCGCCCGGAATGTGGCCGCCCACCCGGTCGATCGGCTCCACGTCTCCCCGGTACCGCTCCCCCGCCCGCGCGTCGAACAGCACCCCGGACCGGGCCAGCGCCGCGGCCCCGTCCGCGTCGAGAAGTCCCGCGGACCCGGGCACCGGCTCGAAGTCCCCCGCCGTCTGCGCGGGCACCGACGTCTCCAGCGGCCCCTCCCAGGACGGCAACCCGCCGTCGAGGACCCGCACGTCCGGGTGACCCGTCCAGCGCAGCATCCACCACGCACGAGCCGCCGCCCACCCCTGTCCGCCGTCGTACACGACGACCGGCGTCCCGCCCGAGACACCCGCCCGGCGCATCGCGGCGCCGAACTCCGCCGTGTCGGGCAGCGGGTGCCGGCCACGCTTCCCCGACGCACCGGCCAGCTCCCGGTCCAGGTCGACGAAGACCGCGCCGGGAATGTGGCCGGCCTCGTACTCGGCGCGGCCGTCGAAGGGCGGCTCCCCGGCCGCCTTGGCGACGCTGAGCTGCCAGCGGACATCGAGCAGTACGGGCGGGTTCGGGCCCGCGGACTCGCTCGCCAGTTCGGATGCGGTGATGATGGCATTCATGGCCACCATCCTTGCGCACGGGGTGGCCGCATCGCCCAGGTCCGACTACTGTGCTCGCCCGGGCAGGTCCGATCACGAGGCGTACGGGTTCGGGCACATGCTGTACAGCCGATCGACACCCCTCGGCAATCGCACAGAAACGGACGAGAAACCGCACAGCGGGCATCCTCCGGGCATGGGCCGACCCGCGGCGGCGCGCCCGGAGCGCGCGGCATCACGGGTGGTGCGAGCATCGGCACGGGGGTCCGGAGAGCGGAACCGACACGGCCACCGCGAGGGGCCGAGAAGAGAGTGACGATGACCGAGGCACGGGGGTCGGCCGGCCGGAACGGCGAGACGCACGTTCCGCACACGCCCGGCACACCCTGCTGGGTGAGTCTGATGGTGCACGGGTTGGCCGCGACCCAGGAGTTCTACGGTGAGCTGTTCGGTTGGGAATTCCAACCCGGTCCCCAGCAGCTCGGCCCCTACGTCCGGGCACTGCTCGACGGCCAGGAGGTGGCGGGCATCGGCCAACTCCCGCCGGACCGGCACCTGCCCATCGCCTGGACGCCCTACCTCGCTTCCAACGACGTGGACCTGACCGCCGAAACGGTACGGCTGTGCGGCGGCACGGTCGGGGTGGGTCCCCTGGACGCCGCCGAGGCCGGACGCCTCGCGATCTGCTCCGACCCCTCCGGCGCCGTCTTCGGCATCTGGCAGGCCGCGGCCCACCTCGGCACAGCCATCACCGGCGTCCACGGCACCCCCGCCTGGAACGAACTCCTCACCTTCGAAACCACGAGCGTGACCAAGTTCTACGAGACGCTCTTCGGCTACGAGGAGGAGCCGGTGGTCTCCGCCGACTTCGACTACGTCACCCTCCACATCGAAGGCTCCCCGGTCGCCGGCATCCACGGCGTCGGCAACTCGCTGCCCCGCGACCGGGGCCCGCACTGGATGACGTACTTCGAGGTAGCCAACACCGACAACTCCCTCACCGCGGTAACCGACCTGGGCGGCCACGTCCTCACCCCGGCCCAGGACAGCGCCCACGGCCGCGTGGCAACGGTCGCGGACCCGGAGGGCGCGAGGTTCGCCCTGATCGAGAGCCCGCACTGAGCCCTCGGCTCGCCGAGGACGCCGTACGGGCGGACGATGGAGTCATCAGCTGCTCCGAGCCACCAGGAGGAGCGATGCGTGGTCGTACCGCACCGTTGTTGACTTGTCTGCTGGCGGTCCCGGCACTGGCTCTGGCACCTGTGTCGTCCAGCGGGACGGTCGGGGACACACTGAGTCTCACAGGCATTCAAGGCGGGGAAGAGCTGGACGTCACCGTGACGAAGATCGTCAATCGCGCACACGCGGAGGACTCGTCCTTCACCCCGGACCCGGGGAACCATCTCACCGCCGTCCAGTTCCGCTTGGTGAACACGGGCACGGCCGGCTATGCGGACTCTCCATGGACCGGCGCGGCGGTGATCGACCAGCAGGGGCAGCACTTCAGCGCGTCGCTCCTTCACACCACGACAGCTGGTGCGGAGTTCCCCGTCATCGTCACGATCCGTCCCGGTGGCACAGCCCTTGGCTTCATGTCGTTCGAAGTGCCGGACGGCTCCCGCGTCGTCGCCGTCCAGTTCACCATGAACAGCGGCCTCTCCGACGACGTCGGCGAATGGAAGGTCCCCTAGACCGACGTAACCGGCAACACATCCGGCGACAGCGCAGCCGCCCGTGCCGTCGCCGACGTCATTTGGCGTCGGTGATGGCGGCGGCACAGGACTTCATAGCCGATCGCCTCTGCCTGGTTGACGTCGCCGACGACCACTTGGGCACCCTCGACGACCATTTCGCCGCCCACCGTGCGGGCGTTGTGCGTGGCGCGGGCGCCGCACCAGCACAGGGCCTCGACCTGGAGGACCTCTACTCGGTCGGCCAGTTCGACCAGGCGTTGGGAGCCGGGGAAGAGTTTGGAGCGGAAGTCGGTGGTGATGCCGAAGGCGTAGACGTCGAGGCCCAGGTCGTCGACCACGCGGGCGAGTTGGTCGATCTGTTCCGGCGTCAGGAACTGGGCCTCGTCCGCGATGACGTAGTCCGCGCGGCCGCCCTGGGAGAGGTGGTCGACGAGGTAGGCGTAGAGGTCCTGGCCGTCCTCCACCTCCACCGCGTCCGTCACCAGGCCGAGTCGGGAGGACAGCTTGCCCTCGCCCGCGCGGTCGTCGCGAGTGAAGATCACGCCCGCCAGGCCGCGCGCCGAGCGGTTGTGCTCGATCTGGAGGGCCAGCGTCGACTTCCCGCAGTCCATCGTTCCGGAGAAGAACACCAGCTCGGGCATGGGAAGTTGAGCACCTTTCGGCAAGAAACGGGGAAGGGCGGGGCAGGAGACCGTCAGGAGCGTACTTCGAGGAGCGGGACCAGCTGCTCGGCAGGGGTCATCGAACCGTGGTTTCCGACCATCGCCGACTCCTTCGGCTCCCGCTCGGAGGCGACGATCAGGACGTCGTCCCGCGCGGCCGCGACCACGTCACCGATACGCCCGTACACCCGCTCGTCGATGTGCGGGCCGAACCACCCGGCCGCGATCGCCTCGTCCCGCGAAGCCACCCAGAACTGCTCGCCGAGCACCTCGCGCCAGCACGTCAGCACGGAGTTCTCCGCGCCCGACACCGCGTAGACATGGCGGGCGCGCCCCTCGCCGCCCAGCAGGGCGACCCCGGCGCGCAGCTCCCAGTCCTCGTCGAAGTCGATGCGGTGCTGCTCGTCGAAGGGCACGTCGATCATGCCGTGGTCGGCGGTGACATACAGCGCGGTACGCGGCGGCAGCTGCTCCGCGAGGCGCTGGACGAGTCGGTCGACGTACATGAGCTGACCGCGCCAGGTGTCCGAGTCGACGCCGAAACGGTGGCCGGCTCCGTCGAGCTCGGCGTAGTACGTGTAGACCAGGGAGCGGTCACCGGCGGCCAGTTGCTTGGCCGCGAGGTCCATGCGGTCCTCGCCGGTCAGCCGCCCGTGGAACGTTCCTCCACTGAGCGCGACCTTGGTCAGCGGGGTGTTCTCGAAGGCGGGCGACGACACCTGGGCCGCGTGCACGCCCGCGTCGTGGGCCAGCTGGAAGACGGTGGGGTACGGCTGCCAGGGCTTCGGCGCGGTCCACGGCTGCCAGCGCAGCTGGTTCATCAGCTCGCCGGTGGCCGGGTTGCGCACGGTGTAGCCGGGCAGGCCGTGCGCGCCGGGCGGCAGGCCGGTGCCGATGGAGGCGAGGGACGTCGCCGTGGTCGCCGGATAGCCGGCGGTGATCGGCCGGCCCGTGCCCCCGCGCGAGCTGCTGAGCAGCGAGCTCATGAAGGGGGCTTCCTCGGGGTGCGCCCTCAGCTGCTCCCAGCCGAGACCGTCGATCAGGAACACGCAGTTCCGGTCGGCGGGGGTCAGCTCCGAGATGGCGGCGGTCATGCCCGGTACGTCCATGCCGGCGGCCAGCGTGGGCAGCAGATCGGCGAGTGAGCCGATGCCGTACTCGGGGACGGGCGCGGAGCCGATGGCGAGAGGTTCTGGATGATCCCAGGCGGTGGGCTGAACCATCAGCGCGCGACGTCCGCTGTCGCCTCGGAGAGCGACTGGGCGAAGGCGAGAGCCTGGCGCACCGTCTCCGGTCCGTCCCCGGCCTCACTCACGCGCAGACTGAGGTCGTCCGCCGTCGAGTTGCCCGTGTAGCCGTGGTCCGCCTCGCAGTTGGGGTCGCCGCAGGCGGCGGGCTCCAGGTCGATGCGGGAGACGGCGCCCCAGCCGATGGTCAGCACGACCTCGCGGGGCAGCGTGCCCGTGGTGTAGGACTCCGGGTTGGCGACCACCCGGCTCACCACGACCGACGAGATCCGGCCGAGCTTCACGGACTCCGTGGACGTCGTGGCGTACGGCGTCGGGGACGTGTCGTCCGCGGCCTGCTCGTCGGTGTGGCTGACGATGAAGCGGTTGCCGGTGAGGACGAGCACGGTCACGTGCCGCCGCACCTCGTTCTGGTCGAACGTAGTCTCCTGGTGGACCAGGTACGACCGAATGGAGTCGCCGCCCACAGCGGCCTCCACCGCCTCGGCAACGAGGGTCGGGTAGTAACCGCTGCGCTCGATCGCCGCTCGCAGCCCCTGGGTCGACGTACTGGTCTTGGCCATGACGTCCATCCTACGGGGGCCCACTGACTGCGAGGCACCGCTCGCCGCCTGTCAGTAAACCGGCAGCGTCCTCGGCCCGAGGTCGTCGCGGGCGGGCGGGGGCGCAAGCCGCACGGAGGCGCCGAGAACGCTCAGGCCGTGCGGGGCCACGACCACCGGCTCCAGGGTGACCGCGACGACCTCGGGGTGGTCGTCGACCAGCCGGGACAGGCGCAGCAGCAGCTCTTCCAGCGCAGGCGTGTCGACGGGCGTCGAGCCGCGCCAGCCGAAAAGGAGGGGTGCCGTCCGGATCGACCGGATCAGCGAGGTCGCCTCCCGGTCGGTGACCGGAACCAGCCGGTGCGCCGTGTCCCCGAGCAGCTGCGAGGCGGCACCCGCGAGTCCGAAGGAGAGCACGGCCCCCGCCGCCGGGTCGATGACCGCCCGCACGACGGTGTCGACCCCACGCGGCGCCATCCGCTGTACCACCGGACGCAGCTCCTCCGGCTTCCCGAAGAGCTCGGTCAACTCGGCGTACGCCCGCCGCAGTTGCTCCTCGTCCGCCAGATCCAGGCGTACGCCGCCCAGGTCGGCGCGGTGCCTCAGATGCGGGGCGGTGGCCTTGAGGGCCACGGGATAGCCGAGGGTGCGGGCGGCGGCGACGGCGTCATCGGGGGTGGGGGCGGGCAGAGCGCGATGGACGTCGATGCCGTACTTCCCGAGCAGCTCGCACGTCTCCTCCGTGCCGAGCGTCAGCCCCTGCCCGCGCGCGAGCAGGCCGTCGATCAGCTCGGCGGCCCCCTTCTCGTCGATGTCCTCGTACTCGGGCACCTTCCCGGGCTCGGCGGCCTCCCGCCGCCACTGCGCGTACTTGACGGCTTCGCCGAGGGCCCTGACGGCACGCTCGGCGGCGGGGTAGGCGGGGATGAGGCGGGAGCCGGTTCGGGGAGTGTCGGCTGGGGTTGCCGGTCGCTCCGGCACCGCGGTGGGCAGACGATCCGTGGGACGGAACGCCTGTGGTGCGGTACTGGCCGCTGCCGACAACGCCTCCGCGAGCCCCCCAAGCTCCACATGCACAACCAGCACCGGCTTCCCGGGAACCTCCGCCGCGGCCGACCTCAACGCTTCCGCCAACACCCCGTCCCCGGCGGACATGTCCCCGATCGCCGGTATCGCCGTCACCACGACCGCGTCGCACGCGTCATCCGCCAACGCCCGCGACAGCGCAGCCCGGAAGTCCTCCGCGGACGCCCCCGTAGTCAGGTCCAGCGGCGGCAATGGCTGCAAACCCTCGGAGAGACACGCGTCGTACGTCAGCAGCCCCAGCGACTCGGAGTTGCCCAGGATCGCCACCCGCGGCCCCGCCGGAAGCGGCTGCCGCGCGAGCAGCAGGCCCGCGTCCACCAGCTCGGTGATGGTGTCGACCCGGATCACCCCGGCCTGGCGCAGCAGCTCGGAGACGGTGGAGTGCGGCAGCCGGGTCGCCCGCACCGCGTGTCCCTGCGGCGCCGCGCCTCCATGGCGCGCGCCCTGCACCACGACCAGCGGTTTCGCCGCCGCCGTCCGCCGCGCGAGGCGGGTGAACTTGCGCGGGTTGCCGATGGACTCCAGGTACATCAGCACGACGTCCGTGTCGGGATCGTCGTACCAGTACTGGAGTACGTCGTTGCCGGAGACGTCCGCCCGGTTGCCGGACGAGACGAAGGTCGACACGCCCGTGACCCCGGTGACGCCGCCTCCGCGCCGGTGCAGCCGGGACAGCAGGGCGATCCCGATCGCCCCGGACTGGGCGAACAGCCCGATCCGCCCGGGCCGCGGCATCTCGGGGGCGAGTGACGCGTTCAGCCGTACGTCCTCGGCGGTGTTGATGATCCCGAACGCGTTCGGCCCGATGATGCGCATGCCGTACGCGCGCGCGTGGCGCACGAGTTCGCGCTGGCGCTCGCGTCCCTCGGGGCCGCTCTCGGCGTATCCGGCGGAGACCACGACGAGTCCCTGCACGCCGTGCTCCCCGCACTCGGCGACGACCTCGGGGACGTGGTCGGCGGGGACGGCAACGACGGCCAGGTCGACGGTGCCCTCGATGTCCCGCACCGAGCGGTACGCCGGCACCCCGTCGAGCTCCTTCTGTCCTTCCGGGAAGGACTTGTTCACGGCGTACAGGTGGCCGGTGAAGCCCGCGTCCCTGATGTTGTCGAGCACGCCGCGCCCCACGCCGCCGGGCGTGCGTCCGACGCCGACGACCGCGACGGATCCCGGGACGAGCAGCCGTCGTACCGACCGCCCCTCGGCGCGCTGCTCCCGCGCGCGCTGCACGGCGAGCGACCGATCTGTGGGTTCGAGGTCAAACTCCAGGCGTACGACGCCGTCCTCGAAGCTGCGCTTCTGGGTGTACCCGGCGTCCATGAACACCTTGATCATCTTGGTGTTGGCGGGCAGCACCTCGGCGGCGAAGCGGCGGATGCCGCGCTCGCGGGCGACGGCGGCGATGTGTTCCATGAGGGCGGAGGCGACGCCGCGTCCCTGGTGCGCGTCCTGGACGAGGAAGGCGACCTCGGCCTCGTCGGCGGGCGCGGAGGCGGGCATGCCGTCGGCGCCAATCCGGTCATAGCGTACGGTTGCGATGAACTCGCCGCCGATGGTGGCCGCGAGTCCCACCCGGTCCACGAAGTCGTGGTGCGTGAAGCGGTGGACATCCTTGGCGGACAGGCGGGGATACGGCGCGAAGAAGCGGTAGTACTTCGACTCGTCGGAGACCTGCTCGTAGAAGCTGACCAGGCGCTCGGCGTCATCAACGGTGATGGGCCGGATGCGTGCGGTACCACCGTCGCGCAGCACCACGTCGGCTTCCCAGTGGGCGGGGTACTCGTGCCGGTCCGACGAGGTCTGCATGGGCCCCAGAGTACGGCTCGCGTACGACAACGGCGCGAGGCAGTCTGTGGGGAAAGCAAGTCGGGGATGTGGGGCCGAGGCCGCGGTCCTACGTCACTCCCGGGCGGGACGAAGGACCGCTCCGGGCATGCTTCACGATGTGGGAAACTGGTCTAGACAACCCTGAATACCCGAAGGGCAGCATCACATGGCTGAGCGCCGCGTCAACGTCGGCTGGGCCGAGGGCCTCCACGCCCGCCCCGCCTCCATCTTCGTCCGGGCCGCCACGGCCTCCGGTGTCCCCGTGACGATCGCCAAGGCCGACGGCAACCCCGTCAACGCGGCCTCCATGCTGGCCGTTCTGGGCCTCGGCGCCACGGGTGGCGAGGAGATCGTCCTCGCCTCCGACGCCGAGGGCGCGGACGCGGCCCTCGATCGTCTGGCGAAGCTGGTCGCCGAGGGGCTCGAAGAGCTCCCCGAGACCGTCTGAGCGACAACCGCACCGCACGGCGGAGCCGCGTCACCCTTTCCGGGTGGCGCGGCTTTGTTGTTTTTCCAGAATTTACCGCGGGCATACTCGGGAAAATCGCCGCGGGCATGACTTTGACGCGCGACCGGAAATTCCCGGCGCGCGAGAAAAGGGCAGCGGAAATACGCCTCCACCGAATATCCCTTCTTTGTATACGGTGCCCGTGTTAATGCCGCAGGCCAGACATGTTTACGGGATGTTGCGAAGTCCTCACGCGATCCGGGCGATCTCCATTGCCGGGAACCCGCATCCGGTGCACGGTGGCCGCGCGCTCGGCGTGCAGGGCCGTGATCGCCCGCGCGCGGTCGCTGTCGCCGCGCGCGACGGCGTCCACGATCGCCCCGTGCTCCGCCCAGGACTCCACGGGGTTGGCCGGCGCCTCCACCGCGTACATCCAGGCGATCTTGTGCCGCAGCTGGGTCAGCATGGAGGTCAGCGCGGGGCTTCCGGAGGCCTGGGCGAGCGTCTCGTGGAACCAGCCGCCCAGGGAACGCAGATCCTCGCTGTTGCCCCTCCTGGCACGCTCCTGGCCCAGCCTGACCAGACCGCGCAGCACCTTCAGATGGGCCTCGGTGCGCCGCTGGGCGGCCCGGGCGGCGCCGAGCGGCTCCAGGAGCATGCGCATCTCCAGCAGGTCGGAGGCCTCCTGCTCGGTCGGCTCCGCGACGCACGCGCCCGCGTGCCGCCGGGTCACCACGAAGCCCTCGGCCTCCAGCGTGCGGAGGGCTTCCCGGACGGGGACGCGCGAGACGCCGTAGCGGCGCGCGAGGAGTTCCTCGGTGAGCCGGCTGCCGCGCTCGTAGACACCGGCGACGATGTCGTCCCGGATCGCCGTGCATACCGAGTGCGCCGGAATACGCATGACCGACCTCCGCTTTAATCCCCGTGAAACGTCGACGATTGACGTGTGTTCAGTGACTCTATTGCAATGAGCGGGAATTTCCGATGGCGGGCCGGAATCCATGGATATTTTTTGGACAGCGGGGCCCCTGAAACGCCGAAAGCCCCGGCGGGGGGCCGGGGCTTCAGGGGGCGGAGCGGTCGGTCGTCAGACGTTCACGCCGTGCGAGCGGAGGTAGGCGACCGGGTTGATGTCCGAGCCGTACTCCGCGGTCGTACGGGCCTCGAAGTGGAGGTGCGCTCCGGTGACGTTGCCGGTGGCGCCGGAGAGGCCTATCTGCTGGCCCGTGGTCACCTGCTGGCCGACCGAGACGCCGATGGACGACAGGTGCCCGTACTGGGTGTACGTCCCGTCATTCATCTTGATCACGATGTTGTTGCCGTAGGAGCCGCCCCAGCCGGCCTCGACGACGGTGCCGTAGCCGACCGCGCGGACGCTGGTGCCGGTCGCGGCGTGGAAGTCGATGCCGGTGTGGCTGCCGGAGGACCACAGGGAGCCGCCGGCCTGGTAGCCCGTCGAGACGTAGGAGTTCGCGACCGGGGTGACGAAGGTGTTGAGGCGCTTGCGCTCAGCCGCACGGGCGGCGCGCTCTTTGGCCTCGCGCTCTTCCTTGGCCCTGGCGGCGGCCTTCTTGCGCGCGGCCTTCTCGGCCTTCTCGCGCGCGGCAGCGTCCTCGGCGGCCTGCTTCTGGGCGGCGGCCTGGTCGTCGATCTTCTCGGCGACCGAGTCGCCCATGGTGACGACCGGGATCAGACCGGTCTGCTCGACGGTGTTCTCCGCGGCGAGCGCCGGGGCGGCGAGGGTGCCGATGACGCCGGTGGTGGTGAGGGCCGCGATGCCCGCCGCGCGGGCGGTGGTGCGCTTCATCCGGCTGGGAGCGCGATGCTTCCCGGTGGCGCAGGTGAACGCCATGTAGTGGCTGGTCCTTTCCTTCCTTCTCGCCTACCGGGTTAGCTGACGGGTTCGGAGCAGGAAGGTCTCCTACGGACCCCCTCGCTGCACGCGCGGGCGTCCGATTCACCCCAGGGACTGCACAGAGTGGGTCCCCGGCTCCCCTGGCTCGCGCCGTACGGGGACTCGGCGATGGCTGTCCGGTGCCGCGGACGCGGCGCAGTGCCTGACGGACAGCCCGGACGACGCTAAACGGGACATCTTTCAATCCCCAAACGGATCAAGCGATTTGTAGCGCATGCCACAGGGCAGACAGGCAACCTCTCCCTCAATTCGGACATAAAGGGGCCCTGGTGACTCTTCAGTCACCAGGGCCCCTGTACGCGTGTCGGTACGCGCGTGCCGCTGGTCGGCTCTCTACTCGGCCGGAACGACGGTGACTTCGCCGATTCCGAGCGCCTCGACCGGCTCCGCGATCTGCGCCGCGTCACCGACGAGGATCGTCACCAGGCGGTTCACCGGGAAGGCGCTCACGGCCGCCGCCGTGGCCTCCACGGTGCCGGTGGCGGCGAGCTGCCGGTACAGCGTCGCCTGGTAGTCGTCGGGCAGGTACTGCTCGACCTGGTCGGCCAGCGTGCTCGCGACGGCCGCGGCGGTCTCGTACTTGAGCGGCGCCACGCCGACGAGGTTCTGGACGGCGATGTCGCGCTCGGCGTCGGTGAGTCCCTCGGCGGCGAGCGTGCGCAGCACCGTCCAGAGGTCGTCCAGGGCCGGGCCGGTGTTCGGGGTGTCGACGGAGCCGCTGATGGCGAGCATCGCGGCTCCTGTGCCGTCCGGGGCGGCCCTGAGGACCTGCCCGAACGCCCGTACGCCGTAGGTGTAGCCCTTCTCCTCGCGCAGGACGCGGTCCAGGCGGGAGGTGAGGGTGCCGCCCAGGCAGTACGTGCCGAGCACCTGGGCGGGCCACACGCGGTCGTGCCGGTCGGCGCCGACGCGGCCGATGAGCAGCTGCGTCTGGACGGCACCGGGGCGGTCCACGATGACGACGCGGCCGGTGTCGTCGGCGGTCACCGGCGGCACGGGCAGCGGCTCGGCGCTGGAGCCCGTCCAGGAGCCGATCGTGTCGCCGAGCAGCTCGTCGAGGTCGATCCCGGTGAGGTCGCCGACGACCACGGCGGTGGCCGTGGCGGGCCGGACGTGCTTCTCGTAGAAGGCGCGTACCGCCGCCGAGTCGATGTTCCGGACCGTCTCCTCGGTGCCCTGACGCGCGCGTGACATGCGCGCGGTGGCCGGGAACAGCTCCTTGTAGAGCTCCTTGGCCGCGCGGCGGGAGGGGTTGGCCAGCTCGTGCGGGATCTCGTCGAGACGGTTGTCGACGAGCCGCTCGACCTCGCTGTCCGCGAACGCGGGCGCCCTGAGGGCGTCGGCGAGCAGCCCGAGCGCCTTGGCGAGGCGCGAGGCCGGCACTTCGAGGCTCAGCCGTACGCCGGGGTGGTCGGCGTGCGCGTCAAGCGTGGCCCCGCAGCGCTCCAGCTCGGCGGCGAACTCCTCCGCGGTGTGCTTGTCCGTGCCCTCGGAGAAGGCACGCGCCATGATCGTGCCAACGCCGTCCAGACCGGCCGGCTCGGCGTCCAGGGGCGCGTCCAGGAGGACCTCAACGGCGACGACCTGCTGACCGGGGCGGTGGCAGCGCAGCACGGTCAGGCCGTTGTCGAGCGTCCCGCGCTCCGGCGCCGGGAACGCCCACGGCCTTGCCTCGCCGGCCTGCGGCTGGGAGTGGAACTCCATCGTGGCGAGCTCGGTCACTTGGCCGCCTCCTCGTTCTTGTCGCCGGCCTCGACCGTGGCCTCGGCCTCGGGGTCTTCGGGGGGATCCGCGTCCTCGGCCGCCTCTCCGGCGACCGGCTCGTAGACGAGCACCGCGCGGTTGTCCGGGCGCAGGCGCGCCTTGGCGACCTGCTGGACCTCCTCGGCCGTCACGTCGAGGACGCGCTGGACGGCGGTCAGCGCGAGCTGCGGGTCGCCGAACAGGACGGCGAAGCGGCACAGTTCGTCGGCGCGGCCCGCGACCGTGCCGAGCCGGTCCAGCCACTCGCGCTCCAACTGGGCCTGGGCGCGCTCCATTTCCTCGTCCGTGGGGCCCTCCGCGGCGAACCGGGCGAGCTCCTCGTCGATGGCGGTCTCGATGACGGGCACCTCGACGTCACCGGACGTCTTCACGTCCAGCCAGCCCAGGGAGGGCGCCCCGGCCAGCCGCAGCAGGCCGAAGCCGGCGGCAACGGCCGTACGGTCCCGTCGTACGAGCCGGTTGTAGAGGCGGGAGGACTCGCCGCCGCCGAGGACGGTGAGCGCCAGGTCGGCGGCGTCCGCCTCGCGCGTGCCGTCGTTCGGCAGCCGGTAGGCCGCCATCAGGGCGCGCGCGGGGACCTCCTCCTCGATGACCTCGCGGAGCTGCCCGCCCATGACCTCGGGCAGCGAGCCGTCGCGGGGCACGGGCTTGCCGTCGTGCGAGGCGATGGAGCCGAAGTACTTCTCGATCCAGGCGAGCGTCTGCTGCGGGTCGATGTCGCCTACGACCGACAGCACGGCGTTGTTGGGCGCGTAGTACGTGCGGAAGAACGCGCGCGCGTCCTCCAGGGTCGCCGCGTCCAGGTCGGCCATCGAGCCGATCGGGGTGTGGTGGTACGGGTGCCCCTCCGGGTAGGCGAGGGCGGTCAGCCTCTCGAACGCCGTGCCGTAGGGGACGTTGTCGTAGCGCTGGCGGCGTTCGTTCTTGACGACGTCCCGCTGGTTCTCCATGGACTCGTCGTCGAGAGCCGTGAGCAACGAGCCCATGCGGTCGGCCTCCAGCCAGAGGGCGAGCTCCAGCTGATGGGTCGGCATGGTCTCGAAGTAGTTGGTGCGCTCGAAGCTGGTGGTGCCGTTGAGCGAACCACCGGCGCCCTGGACGAGCTCGAAGTGACCGTTGCCCTTCACCTGGCCCGAGCCCTGGAACATCAGGTGCTCGAAGAGGTGAGCAAGTCCTGTACGCCCCTTGACCTCGTGGCGCGAGCCGACGTCGTACCAGAGGCACACCGCGGCGACCGGGGTCAGGTGGTCCTCGGAGAGCACCACGCGCAGCCCGTTGTCCAAGCGGTGCTCGGTCGCTGTGAGGCCGCCGGAGTCTGCCTCGGCTGTGGCCGTGTGACCCATGGGCATGTACGTCCCTTCGCTCGCGAACGCGGTTGGGGAAACCGCGGGTTTTCCTGCCGTCCTGCCACTGTATGCAAGCGCGCGGACCGGCGGCGAAGTTCCCGGACCGCGTACGCCGAGAGCGAGATCGCGTAGCCTGCGGGCAGCCGTGCCGCAGGAGGGCACGGGTGGGCGCGGGCGGCACCTCGCGGCGCCGGACCGAGCGGCCAACGCCGGGCCCTGGTCCTCGTTGTCAGTGCGCCGGTCCACAATGGTCCGGGTCAGATCCCGTTCACGCATCAGCAAGAGTGCGCCCCTAGCAGGCGAACGACCAGAAACAGGAGGAGCCGGCAGCGATGGCCCGCCGCACCACGAAGACCCCGCCGCCCGACGACTCGTTCGAGGAGAGAATCCTCGACATCGACGTCGTCGACGAGATGCAGGGCTCCTTCCTCGAGTACGCGTACTCGGTCATCTACTCCCGCGCGCTGCCGGACGCCCGGGACGGCCTCAAGCCCGTGCACCGCCGCATCGTGTACCAGATGAACGAGATGGGCCTGCGCCCCGACCGCGGCTATGTGAAGTGCGCGCGCGTCGTCGGCGAGGTCATGGGTAAGTTGCACCCGCACGGTGACGCGTCGATCTACGACGCCCTGGTGCGCCTCGCCCAGCCCTTCTCGATGCGCCTGCCCCTGGTCGACGGCCACGGCAACTTCGGCTCACTGGGCAACGACGACCCGCCGGCCGCCATGCGGTACACCGAGTGCCGGATGGCCGACGCGACGAGCCTGATGACGGAGTCGATCGACGAGGACACCGTCGACTTCTCCCCCAACTACGACGGCCAGGAGCAGGAGCCGGCGGCGCTGCCCGCCGCCTTCCCGAACCTGCTGGTGAACGGCGCGTCGGGCATCGCCGTCGGCATGGCCACCAACATGCCGCCGCACAACCTCGGCGAGGTCATCGCCGCCGCCCGCCATCTGATCCGCTACCCGAGCGCGGATCTCGACACCCTGATGCGGCACGTCCCGGGCCCCGACCTGCCCACCGGCGGCCGGATCGTCGGCCTCACCGGGATCCGCGACGCGTACGAGACGGGCCGCGGCACGTTCAAGATCCGGGCCACGGTGTCCGTGGAGGACGTGACCGCCCGCCGCAAGGGCCTGGTCGTCACGGAACTGCCCTTCACGGTCGGTCCGGAGAAGGTGATCGCCAAGATCAAGGATCTGGTCGGCGCGAAGAAGCTCCAGGGCATCGCCGACGTCAAGGACCTCACCGACCGCAACCACGGCCTGCGCCTGGTCATCGAGGTCAAGAACGGCTTCGTGCCGGAAGCGGTCCTGGAGCAGCTCTACAAGCTGACGCCGATGGAGGAGTCCTTCGGCATCAACAACGTGGCGCTGGTGGACGGCCAGCCCCTCACGCTGGGCCTCAAGGAGCTCCTGGAGGTCTATCTCGACCACCGCTTCGAGGTCGTACGGCGGCGCTCGGAGTTCCGCCGCGGCAAGCGGCGCGACCGTCTGCACCTGGTCGAAGGCCTGCTCACGGCGCTGCTGGACATCGACGAGGTCATCCGTCTGATCCGCTCCAGCGACAACTCCGCCCAGGCGAAGGAGCGCCTGATCGAGCGCTTCTCGCTGTCGGAGATCCAGACGCAGTACATCCTGGACACCCCCCTGCGCCGTCTCACCCGGTTCGACCGGATCGAGCTGGAGTCGGAGAAGGAGCGGCTCAACGCGGAGATCGCGGAGCTGACGCGCATCCTGGAGTCGGACTCCGAGCTGCGCAAGCTGGTCTCCTCCGAACTGGCCGCGGTGGCCAAGAAGTTCGGCACCGAGCGGCGTACGGTCCTGCTGGAGTCGGCCGGCGCCCCGGTGACGGCCGTGCCGCTCCAGGTGGCGGACGACCCGTGCCGCGTCCTGCTCTCCTCGACCGGCCTGCTGGCCCGCACGGCGAACGGCGAGCCCTTCCCGGAGGACGCCGACGCCAGGCGCACCAAGCACGACGTGATCGTCTCGGCGGTCCCGGCGACGGCCCGCGGCGAGGTCGGCGCGGTCACCTCGACCGGCCGCCTGCTGCGGATGAACGTCATCGACCTCCCGCAGCTCCCGGACACGGTGTCGGCGCCGAACCTGTCCGGCGGCGTGCCCCTGTCGGAGTTCCTCTCCCTGGAGGACGGCGAGACGTTGATCTGCCTGACGACGCTCGACGAGTCGTCCCCGGGCCTCGCGATCGGCACGGCACAGGGCATCGTCAAGCGTGTGGTCCCCGACTACCCGTCCAACAAGGACGAGTTGGAGGTCATCACCCTCAAGGAGGGTGACCGGATCGTCGGCGCGGTCGAGCTGCGCACGGGCGAGGAGGACCTGGTCTTCATCACCGACGACGCCCAACTGCTGCGCTACCAGGCCTCGCAGGTCCGTCCCCAGGGCCGCCCGGCAGGCGGTATGGCGGGCATCAAGCTGACGGAGGGCGCGAAGGTCATCTCCTTCACCGCGGTCGACCCGGCGGCCGACGCGATCGTCTTCACGGTCGCGGGCTCGCGCGGCACGTTGGACGACTCGGTCCAGACGACAGCGAAGCTGACGCCCTTCGACCAGTACCCGCGCAAGGGCCGCGCCACCGGCGGTGTCCGCTGCCAGCGCTTCCTGAAGGGCGAGGACTGCCTGTCCCTGGCCTGGGCTGGCCCCGTGCCGGCCAAGGCCGCGCAGAAGAACGGCACCCCGGCCGAACTCCCGGAACCCGACCCGCGCCGCGACGGCTCGGGCGTGTCACTGGCGAAGACGGTGTCGGTGGTGGCGGGCCCGGTGTAACCGGTCAGGCCTCCGGGTCCTGTCCCGGTTCCGTACCCGGTTCCTGTACGTAGCGAAGGACGCCCCACATGCCATGCTCGTCGGCGTGTGGGGCGTCGGCCTTGCACGCCTCCAGTTCCTTGCCGAGCGCGGGCGCGTCGACGCCGGAGCCGATGAGGACGAGCTGGGTGAGGCGGGGCTCTCCGCTCACCCAGGGCTCGGGGTAGAAGCGCAGAAACCGGCCGACGGCGTGCACGCCGTAGCGGTTCAGGGCGTCATGGGCGCCGAAATCGACGTAACCCTTGATCCGGTAGAGCCCCTCGGGCCGGCTGTCGAGGAACTCCATCAACCGGCGCGGGGCGAGGGGCACTTCGGAGACGAAGGACAGGGTGTCGTACGCCGAGTGCAGATGACCGGCGTGATCGGGCTCGTGCTCGTCGTGCTCGTCGTCGTGATCGTGCAGGTCGTCGAAGGTCAACTGCCCGATGCGTTCCTCGGACGGCCGGCAGTCGAAGAGGAACTCGGGGTCGATGCGGCCGTAGGAGGCCGGGACAACGGCGGCGCGGTCGACGAGGGAGCGGACGAGAGCGAGCACGCGCTGGGGATCCGGCGCTCTGTCGAGCTTGTTGACCACGACGAGGTCGGCGAGGCCGAGATGCCGGTCGATCTCGGGGTGCTTCGCGCGTGTGTCGTCGAACTCGGCGGCGTCGACGACCTCGACCAGTCCGCCGTACACGATCCCCGGATGCTCGCTGGCGAGCAGCATCCGCACGAGTTCCTCGGGTTCGGCGAGTCCGCTGGCCTCGATGACGATCACGTCGATGCCGGCGGAGGGCTTCGCGAGCCGTTCCAGGTAGAGGTCGAGTTCGCCGGCGTCGACAGCGCAGCACAGACACCCGTTGCCGAGCGAGACGGTCGAGTCGCCGAGTGCGCCCGCGACGGCCATGGCGTCGATCTCGATGGCACCGAAGTCGTTGACGATGGCCCCGATACGGCTGCCTCCGCTGCGGTGGAGGAGGTGGTTGAGCAGGGTGGTTTTGCCGGAGCCCAGGAATCCGGCGAGTACGACGACCGGGATCTGCCGGGGATGCGGGCTCGGCTGACTCACTGTGCGACCTCTCTCACACCGACGCGTGCACCGGCTCACGCACCGGCGTATTTACGGGAAATGAATGCCGCCCCAGGATACGAGCCAGGAGAAACGCCTCTGAGTGAACGATTGTTAGCACCGCCCACTGGGCAAACGTTGGGCATGGCGCCGGATCGCGCGACCCGTGCATACCTCCGTGCGCCTCCTCTCCGCCTCCCTGCCGATCAGAGCCGCTCGGCAACACTGGGAGACGGCAAGCGCCGCCCATCGCTCGCCGGTCCCCTTCAGTCGACCCACAACCGACGACCGGCGGACGGCCGCCTGATTCGGGGGTTGACATGGTCACACAGATTGTTGCTTGGGGGAGGGTGAGGTCCGCAGCCGTCGCGGGCCTCGCGGTCGCGGTCGGCACCGCGACCGCGCTGACCAACCACCTTCGTCGATATGACGAGTTGCGCCGTCGGCTCGACCGCATCGAGCAGGCCGGAGAGTGGCAGCGCCACGCGGATCTGTCCCAGCAGCAGCAGTTGCTGATCGGGCTTCTGATGAAGGCCATGGACGACCCGGACCTGGCCGCCGTACTGGACACCTACGAGACCGAGGTACCGGCGCGGACCCAGCGCCAGTTTCTCTTCGCCAACGCGCTCTACACCAACGCTCTACACGCGTATCGCATCGGGCTCGTCAACATGGAGGAGCTTCGCGGGCACCTCAGGATGATCTGCCGCAACGCGGTCTTCCGGCAGTACTGGGAGGCCACCCAGCATCACCGGGCCAGCCTGGAGGAGGCTTCGGAGGAGGCGCAGATGGGCCGGATGGTGGATCAGCTCGTCCAGGATCTGGACGACGCCGAGGAGTGGTGGGTGGCCGGCGACATCCCGAGCGACGATCAGTAGTCGCCCAGCGGTCGCCGGGAGCCTTCTTCCGCCCCATCCGAAACACAGATTTCACTCTTGGGGTTCGGCCTCTGCCCAAAATCACGCCTCGAAAACCGCTAGGTTTGGGCTGCCCCTCGTCTGGGCACTCCGGGTGCCACCCGCACCTGGAGGACCACTTCGCGCGCCCAGGCGTACCCCTGCCCGATCGGCGCCGATCGCTCCGAGGGACCCCTGTGCTCGGAGCGCTCATCCACTCCGAGTTTCAAGGATTCGTGATCCCCCGGTGAAAATCGTGCGTCGAGTTGGGGCGTCTCCGCGTGAGCGGGGAAGCCTGAGCGGCCAGTCCTGTCCAGACATCTTTGAACTGAGTGACGGCAACTTCGCCGTCATCGGGACAGAGGCCACGAAGGTGCTCGATGACGAGCTGCCGCACGACGCCTCGCGTGCGGACTACGAGCGCATCGTCGTCATCACCCGGGAGACGCTCATCCGGGCCAAGGCGGAGATCCCGGACGCCTAGCCGCACCCCACGCGCCTGCACGGCCTGCCCGCGCCTCACGGTGCGGGCAGGCCGTCGCCGTTTCAGGCCGCCCCCTCCACCGGCACCTCCACCGGCGCCCCCGGCCCCACATACCGCGCCGCAGGCCTGATGATCTTCGGGTCCTCCGCCTGCTCCAGGATGTTGGCACTCCAGCCCACCACCCGCCCGGCCGCGAACGTCGGCGTGAACATCTCGCGTGGCAGTCCGCAGAGCTCCATGACCACGCCCGCGTAGAACTCGACGTTGGTGTGGAGTTCGCGGCCGGGCTTCAACTCGGCCAGGATCGCCTCGACGTGGCGTTCGACCTCGACGGCGAAGTCGACGCGCGGGCCGCCGAAGCGCTGGGCGACCTCGCGGAGCATCCGGGAGCGCGGGTCCTCGGTGCGGTAGACGGCGTGCCCGAAGCCCATGATCCGGTCGCCGGCGAGGACGCGTTCACGGATCCAGGGGTCGATGCGGTCCGAGGTGCCGATCGCATCCAGGGTGTCCAGGGCCCGGCTCGGCGCACCGCCGTGCAGCGGGCCCGACAGCGCCCCCACGGCGCCGACGAGACAGGCCGCCACGTCCGCGCCCGTCGACGTGATGACGCGTGCCGTGAAGGTTGACGCATTGAATCCGTGGTCAATGGTTGAGATCAAGTATTGCTCGATGGCCCGGGCCTGCTGTGGATCCGGCTCCGAACCCGTCAGCATGTAGAGGTAGTTCGCCGCGTACGAGAGATCCTCACGCGGCTCCACCGGGTCGAGCCCCTGCCCCAGCCGGTGCAACGCGGTGAGCAGCGTGGGTACGGCCGCGGCCGCGACGAGGGCGTCCTCGCGGCGCCGGTCCGTGTCGATGTCGTACACGGGGCGGAAGCCCTTAGCCGCTCCCAGCAGCGACAGCGCGGTGCGCATCCCGGCGAGCGGGCCGGAGGGCCCACTGGCCGCCGCGATGGCGGGCAGGGCCGCGCGTACCTCGTCGGGCAGCCGGCGCAGTGCGGCGGTCTCGGCGGCGAAGGCCTCCTGCTGTCGGGCGTCCGGCAGTTCGCCGTGGACCAGGAGATGCCAGACGTCCTCGAAGCTGCGGGTCCGCGCGAGTTCGACGGCGGAGTACTGGCGGTAGTGGTAGAAGCCTTCGAGTCCTCGGACATCACCGATTCGGGTGTCGGTGACGACGACGCCCGCGAGTCCCCGCGGTACGTCGACAAGAGTGGCTGCGGCCCTGTTGATGGACATGTTTCCTCCCTGGACTTGATTCGACTGTCCATGCTTGACTCAACCTCTGTCAATATTGATTGAATCAATATGTTGTCCATACGGATACGGTGACCCTCATGCGCGACCAAGAACCCGCCGAACCCGCCCCCGATCACACCGAGCGCCGGCTGAGCACCAAGGAAGCCGCCGAACTGCTCGGCGTGAAGCCCGAGACCGTGTACGCGTACGTGAGCCGCGGTCAGCTGGGCAGCCGACGTGTGCCCGGTGGCCGGGCCAGCACCTTCGACGCCCAGGAAGTGGAGGCGCTCGCCCGGCGCAACAGGCGGGAGAGCGGCGGGAGTTCGGGCTCCGACGGCGAGCTGTCCGTTCGGACCCGCATCACACTCATCGACCACGACCGGTACTACTTCCGGGGCGTCGACGCGACGGAACTGGCCGCACGGCACTCCTACGAGGAGATCGCCGAGTGGCTGTGGACCGGCGGGCTGCGCCCCGGAATCACGTTCGCCGCGCCCAGGGCGTCCGTCGCCGTCGCCCGCCGCGCCGTCAACGCCCTGCCAGAACACGCCGGGCCCACCGACCGGTTGCGGGTCGCGACGATCGCCGCCGCGGTCGCGGACCCGCTGCGATTCGACCTCTCCGAGGACGCCGTGCTCGGCACCGCGCGCATCCTCATCCCCACGCTCGTCGCCGCCCTCCCGCCGGTGCGGCGCGAGCACACCGATGAGGGCCCGCTGGCCCACCGGCTGTGGGCACGGCTGAGCGGACGCCCCGCCGACGAGGCGTCACTTCATGCGTTGGACACGGCACTCGGGCTGCTCGTCGACCACGACCTGGCCGCCTCGACGCTCGCCGTGCGCGTCGCCGCTTCGGCCCGTGCGCACGCCTACGCGGCCGTCTCCGCCGGGCTCGGCGTGATCGAGGGCCCCCTGCACGGCGCCGCCAGCGGACTCGCCCACCGGCTGCTGCTCGACGTACTCGACCGCGGTACCGCTGGACCCGTGATCGCCGACGAGTTGCGGGCCGGCCGCCGCATTCCGGGACTCGGCCACCGGCTCTACACCGGCGAGGATCCACGCGCGCGTGCGCTGTTCGGCCTCCTGAAGGAGCTCCCCCAAGCCGATCCCGCCCTCGCCGCGGCCCGCGACATCGTGACCACCACCGCCCGGCACGCCCCGCTGCACGCCAACGTCGACCTGGCACTCGCCGTGCTCACCGTGTCCTGCGGCATGCCCTCCACGGCGGGCGAGACCATCTTCGCCGTCGCCCGGACGGCCGGCTGGATCGCCCACGCCCTGGAGGAGTACACGGAACGCCCGCTGCGCATGCGTCCCAGCGGCAACTACGTCGGTGCGCGGCCGCCCCAGCCCCTGCCGGAGTAGGACACAGCCCATCCGGAAGTCGCGCTGCACCAAGTCAGGTTAGGCTCACCTTTGTGAGTACGTGCGCGACCGTATCGCGGGACTTCGACGAGCCCATCTCCGGAACCGCGGCCACGGCGACAACATGGCTGCTGCTGGAACAGCCCGGTCCCTGGGGTGCCAAAGCGCTCACCGCGAGCCACCTGGACCCCGCGCTGGGCCGCGCCCTGGAGGCTGCCGTGCAGGGCACGGGCGTACGTATCGCGCTCATCCGCCGTCCGGGGCGGCACGCCGACCCCCGTACGCCCTCGGTTCGCCATGTGTATGCGGCCCACACCGTTCCCGGAAACGTATGGCTGCAGAGCACCATGACCTCCGACCCGTGGCAGCTGCTCGACCTCGACTTCGCCGCACTGGGCGCGGGTGACCACCACACCTTCGACTCCGCACTCCAGGGCGAGCCCCACACAGGCGAACCGCTCGCACTCGTCTGCACCAACGGTCGACGCGACCGCTGCTGCGCACTCCTCGGCCGCCCCCTCGCGGCCGAGCTCAACGCCTCCGGAGTGGAAGGCGTCTGGGAGGTCACCCATCTGGGTGGTCATCGCTTCTCGCCGACGCTCCTGGTGCTGCCGCACGGATACGCCTACGGCCGCGCCGAGGCCCACGCCGTCAAGGAGATCCTGCTCAGCGTCGAGGAGGGACGGATCGTCGTCGAGGGCTGCCGCGGCCGCTCGGCCTGGGAGCGCCCCGGCCAGGCGGCGGAGCTGGCCGTGCGCACGGCGGCCGGCGAGTACGGGGCGGACGCGCTGCGTGTCGTACGGACGGACGGGGCGGCTCCGCGCTGGGAGGTGACCGTCGCGCACGTCGACGGGCGCCACTGGCGGGTCGTCGTGGCCCAGGGCACGTCCCTGCCGCCCCGCCCGGAGAGCTGCGGAGCCTCGGTGCTGGGCTCGCCCGCGCGGATGGACGTGGTCGCGGTGCGGGAGCTGACGGTCACGAAGCTCGCGAGCTGAGTCTCCGGGCGCCTGGGGCATCCCGACTCTCCCCGGACTTGGTCAGGCGTTTCCCCAAGATCCGGTCAAGAGATCCACGCCACACCCCTACGGCAGCGCCCGCCCGTCCACGTACCGTCGTGGGTATGAGCCCCACTCCCCCCGCACGCCGTCTGCGCCTAGGTCTGCCGCGGCGGGCGTTCTCGCAGGTCCTGCTGATGCAGGTGGCGATCGCCGCGGGAGTCGCGGTGCTCGCGACCGGACTGTTCCTCGCGCCGCTCGGCAAGCAGCTGGACGACCAGGCCATGCGCCGCGCGCTCGCGATCGCGCAGACCACCGCGCAGCAGCCGCAGATCGCCGAGGACATCCTGCACACCGCCCCGGCCACCGACGGTCCCGTGCAGCGGGAGGCGGAGCGGATCCGGAAGGCCACCGGGGCCGAGTACATCGTGGTGATGGACTGGCGGGGAATGCGCTGGTCGCACACGGACACGAAGCAGATCGGCGGATACGTCTCGACCGACCCGGCCGAGGCCCTGGCCGGCAACGAGGTCATGGAGATCGACGAAGGCACCCTGGGCCGCTCCGCGCGCGGAAAGGTGCCGCTGCGCGACGCCGACGGCGAGATCATCGGGGCCGTCTCGGTCGGCATCGCCTACGACAGCGTCCGGGCCCGGCTGATCAACGCGATCCCGGAGCTGCTGGCGTACGCGGGTGGCGCCCTGGCCGTGGGCGCGCTGGCCGCCTGGCTGATCTCCCGCCGGGTCCAGCGGCAGACCCGGGACCTGGCCTTCTCGGACATCTCGGCGCTGCTGGCGGAGCGTGAGGCGATGCTGCACGGCATCCGGGAGGGCGTCGTGGCCCTGGACCGCACCGGCCGCATCCGCCTCCTCAACGACGAGGCACGGCGCCTGCTGGGCATCGGGGACGAGGCCCTCGGCCAGACCCTCGACGAGGCGCTCGGTGAGGGACGTACGGCCGATGTCCTGGCCGGCCGGGTCACCGGCACCGACCTGCTCACGGTCCGCGGACAGCGGGTCCTGGTCGCCAACCGCATGCCCACCGACGACGAGGGCGCCGTCGCCACCCTGCGCGACCGCACCGAGCTGGAGCAGCTCGGCCGCGAGCTCGACTCGACCCGCGGTCTGATCGACGCCCTGCGCGCCCAGGACCATGAGCACGCCAACCGGATGCACACGCTTCTGGGGCTGCTCGAACTGGACATGTACGAGGATGCCGTGGAGTTCGTCGGAGAGGTGGTCGGCGATCACCGGGCCACCGCGGAACAGGTCACCGAGAAGATCCAGGATCCGCTGCTCGCCGCGCTGCTGGTCGGCAAGGCGACCGTCGCCGGCGAGCGCGGAGTGGCCCTGTGGATCTCGGACCGGACCCGGCTCCCGGACCGGCTGGTCGATCCCCGGGGGCTCGTCACGGTCGTCGGCAACCTGGTGGACAACGCGCTCGACGCCGTCGGGGGCACACCGCACGCGCGCGTGGAGGTCGAGTTGCGCGCCGAGGGCCGTACCGCCGTGCTGAGGGTGCGCGACACGGGGCCTGGAATCCCGCCGGAACAGCGTGAGTTGGTCTTCACCGAGGGCTGGTCCACCAAGAAGCCACCGGAGTACGGCAAGCGCGGCATCGGGCTCTCCCTGGTGCGTCGGCTCGCCGAGCGGCAGGGCGGCAGCGCTGCGGTGAGCGAGGCGCTCGGCGGTGGCGCGGAGTTCACGGTCGTCCTGCCCGAGGCGCTGGCCGAGCCGGATCTGGAGCCGGCCGCCACCGTGCCGTCGGGCCCGGTGACCACCGACCCGGGCGCGGAGAACGCTGCGTCAACCCGGGAGAATGCCGTCCCGGCCCCGGTGAACGCCCTCGCGGCCCCGGAGAGCGCCGCCAAGGAGGAGTCGCGATGATCGAGGTCCTGGTCGTGGACGACGACACCCGGGTCGCGCGCGTCAACGCCGCCTACGTCGAGAAGGTGCCGGGCTTCCATGTCGCGGGCGAGGCCCACAACGCGGCCGAGGCGCTACGGCAGCTGGAGTCGCTGCCCCGTCTG
Source organism: Streptomyces sp. JLBG701 (assembly GCF_058544905.1). Classification (NCBI taxonomy): domain Bacteria; kingdom Bacillati; phylum Actinomycetota; class Actinomycetes; order Kitasatosporales; family Streptomycetaceae; genus Streptomyces; species Streptomyces sp. JLBG701. Next base: position 8,422,929 of record NZ_CM178588.1, on the reverse strand, counting down.
GACCTGGTCCTCATGGACCACTACCTGCCCGACGAGACGGGCGTCGCGGTCGTCCAGGAGATGCGCCGGCGCGGCCACCAGACCGACGTGATCATGGTGACGGCGGCCCGGGACGTGGCGACCGTACAGGCGGCGATGCGACAGGGCGCGCTGCAGTACCTGGTCAAGCCGTTCGCCTTCGCGGGCCTGCGCGCCAAGCTGGAGGCGTACGCACAGCTGCGTCGCACGCTCGACGGCGGCGGGGAGGCCGAACAGGCCGAGGTGGACCGCATCTTCGGCGCCCTGTCCACGACGTCGGAGCCCGAGCTGCCCAAAGGGCACTCACCCACCACCGCCGAGCTCGTCCGCCAGTCCCTGATGAACGCCGAAGGCCCCCTGTCGGCCCAGGAGATCGCGGAGCGGACGGGCGTGAGCCGGCAGACCGCCCAGCGCTATCTGAAGCTCCTGGAGCGCACGGGACGGGCCAGGCTGACCCTCAAGTACGGCGACGCGGGCCGCCCGGAACACCGTTACGTGTGGGCGACCCGCGCCTGACAGCTGTAAGCATCCGATCCCTACGGCTGTCAGCCCGCCGCCTTCTCCACGAACTCCGTCGTGTACGTCTTGCTCAGATCCACGTCGGCGTTCTGGATGTTGGGGTTGAACGCCTTGAGCACCTTCTCGACGGTCTCGGGGCCGTTCGCGGGCATCACACCGTCCTCGGTGAACATCGGCAGCGTGCTCTTGATGGCCTCGGTGTAGAGCGCCTTGTCCCCCTGCGAGTAGTCGGCCGGCATCTCGTCGGCGATCTCGGAGGCACTGTGTGTGGACATCCACTTGAGTGTCTTGACGAATGCATTGACCATCTTCTGGACGGTGTCCTTGTGGCCGTTCACCCAGTCCGTCTGCATGTACAGACTGGACGACGGATACGGCCCGCCGAGCGCCTCCTGGGATCCCTCGGGCGTCCTCATGTCGACGAGGATTTGGCCGGCCTTCTTGTCCAGGATCGTCGCGACGGTCGGATCGGTCGTCATGCCGCCGTCGATCGAGCCCTGCTGGAGTGCCGAGATGAAGGTCGGCCCCGCGCCGACGGCGACCGGCGTGAACTCGCTGACCTTCACGCCGTTCTTGACCGCGAGGTACTTGGTGAGGAAGTCGGTCGAGGAGCCTAGGCCGGTGACCCCGAGCTTCTTGCCCTTGAAGTCCTTGGGCGAAGTGATGTCACCCGCCGCCTTGTTGGAGACGATCTCGACCTCGCCGGGCGCGTGCGAGAACTGCACGACGGACTCCACGGCCTTGCCCTTCACCTGGAGGTCGAGGGTGTGGTCGTAGAAGCCGACGGCCCCCTGGACCTGTCCGGAGACGAGCGCCGTCTCGGCCTGGACGCCGGCCGGCTCGCTCAGCATCTCCACGTCGAGGCCCTCGGCGTCGAAGTAACCGAGCCGCTGGGTGAGCATCGCCGGCAGGTAGATGACCTTGTCCAGGCCGCCCACCATGATCTTGACCTTCTCGCCCTTGCCGTCTCCCTTTCCGGAGTCGGCGGAGGCGGTACTGGCCGCGTCATTGGCGCAGGCGGTGAGGGAGGAGAGGGCGAGCAGGCCGGCGGCGGCCAGTGCCGCGTATCTGGCGGTGTTGCGCATGGTGGTTCACGTCCTTGTGAGAGGGCGGTGCGGGGAGGAGGAGGCGGCTGTTCAGCTGTCCGAACCGGACGGCTTCCAGCGGAAGATGCGGCGCTCGGCGAAGGTGAGCAGCCCTTCGGCGACGAGCGCGACGACGGCGAGGATGACCATCGCGGCGTACACACCGGCCGCGTTGAAGGTCCCCTGGGACTGCGCGACGAGCAGGCCGATGCCCTTGGTGGCGCCGATGTACTCGCCGACGATGGCGCCGATGAGGGCGAAGCCGAAGCTGACGTGGAGGCTGGTGAAGATCCACGAGGTGGCGGACGGTATGACGACCTGAAGCGTCACCCTGCGGTCGCTGGCGCCGAGGATCCGGGCGTTGGCGACGAGATTGCGGTCGACCTCCCGGGCGCCCTGGAAGGCGTTGAAGAACACCGGAAAGAAGACGAGCACGACGGCCGACGCGACCTTGGACGCCGGTCCGAGTCCGAACCAGATGACGAAGATCGGGGCAAGGACGATCCTCGGTATCGAGTTGAGCACCTTGATGTATGGACCAAGAACATCGGCGAGATAGGTGATCCGCCCAAGCGCGATCCCGAACACCACACCGCCGGCCACACCGATGACCCAGCCGAGCAGCGCCTCGTACAGCGTGTACCAGATCTGCTCGCCCAAGGATCCGAGCGCGGTCCCGTGAGTCACCCAGGTGTGGATCTGGTCCCAGATCTTCGAGGGCATCGAGAAGTTGAACGGATCGATGACCTCGGCCCTGGACAGCACCTCCCACAGACCGAGGACTGCGACCAGGAGCAGCACGCGCGCGGCCGCGACGACGATCTTGCGTCTGCGGGCGGCCCTGGCCCTGGAGTGGGCGCGGTCGGGGGTCTTGGCCGTGTCGACGACCGGCGTGGTGAGCACCTCAGGCGACATCGGCTGTACCCCTCTCGCGGGTGATACGGACCTCTTCGCCGAGGGACTCCCAGATCTCGCGGTAGATCTCGATGAACCGCGGCTCCAGCCGCACCGATTCGACCTTGCGGGGCCGTGGCAGATCGATGTCGAAGACGTGCTTGACGGTCGCGGGCCCGGCCGTCATCACGACGACCTTGTCGGCCAGCGCGATGGACTCCTCCAGGTCGTGGGTGACGAAGACGACCGAGGCGCCCGTGCCCTCCCACAGCTCCAGCAGCTCGTCCGACATCAGGGCCCTGGTCTGCACGTCGAGCGCCGAGAAGGGCTCGTCCATCAGCAGGATCTCGGGGTCGTTGACGAAGGTCGCGGCGAGCGCCACCCGCTTGCGCTGGCCGCCGGAGAGCTGGTGCGGATAGCGGTCCTCAAAGGCGGTGAGCCCGACCCGGGCCAGCCACTCACGCGCCTTCCGCTTCGCCTCGGCCTTCGGTACGCCGCGGAAGCGCGGGCCCGCCATGACGTTGGACAGGACCGTGCGCCAAGGGAAAGTAGCGTCCTGCTGGAAGACGAACCCGACCTTGTCGCCGACGCCTGCAACCGGCTCCCCGGCGACCAGGACATCGCCTTCGGAGGGCTCCTCCAGACCGCTGACGAGGGTCAGTGTGGTCGACTTGCCGCAGCCAGTCGGACCGACGACGGCCACGAACTCCCCACGCCCTACGGTGAGATCCAGCCCGTTGACGGCCGTGTGCAGGCCCCCCGACGGGGTCCTGAAGATCTTGCTCGCGCCCCGCAGCTCGATGGCGGGGCTGGTGTCTGCGCTCATGGCCGGGGACCGTAGATGTGGCGTGGGCCACTGCGTCAGTCTTCTGGGCGCATGCGGTTCTTTTGCTTGCAAGAGCCTGTTGTGCTCGTTTTGCGCGCGCTACAACAGCTGAGCCGAAACACGGGCTTAACGCTCGCCGTTGAGAGAGAGGCCCGATGATTGACGTCCTGGTCGTGGACGACGACTTCCGTGTCGCCGAAATAAACGCCAAGTACGTGGGCAAGGTTCCCGGATTCCGGGTGGCCGCCCGTGCGCACAGCGCCGCCCAGGCCCTGGCCACCGTGGAACGCGAGACCATCGACCTGGTGCTGCTCGACCACTACCTGCCCGACCGGACAGGCCTCCAACTCGTGCACCACATGCGGGAACAGGGCCACGGCACCGACGTCATCATGATCACCGCCGCCGGCGACGTGACGACCGTACAGGCCGCGATGCGCCTGGGCGCCCTCCACTACCTGGTGAAACCGTTCACCTTCGCGGCCTTGCGCACCCGCCTGGACTCGTACGCCGCCCTGCGCCGCACCGTCGACCGGGTCGGCGGCCTCGGCATCGCCGGCCAGGAGCAGGTCGACCGGATCTTCGGCGCCCTGCGCACCGCACCCGCGCCTTCGTCCCCCGGCCTGCCGAGCGGCCACTCGGAGCCCACCACGGACCTCATCTGCGCGGTCCTGCACGGCGCCGACCACCCGCTGTCGGCCCACGAGGTAGCCGCGGAAACAGGCTTGAGCCGCTCCACGGCCCAGCGCTACCTCCGCCACATGGAACAGGCGGGCCACCTCCGCCTCTCCCTCAAGTACGGCGACACAGGCCGCCCGGAACACCGCTACGCGTGGGTGGCGCCCTAGCGCAGCCCCACCGGGGGGGGAGCCCGGCAGGCCCGTACGGCGTCGAAAGCGCTCCTACGACGATGAAGGCGCCGCTCCTACGCCGCTCCCGCCCCCGTCAGCGACCGCACCTCGGTCTCCGCGTGCTTGGCCTCGTCCGGGATCTCGGCCGAGGTGACCGTGCCCAGCCAGCCCGCGAGGAAGCCCAACGGAATCGACACCAGGCCGGGGTTCTGGAGCGGGAAGTACTGGAAGTCGACGCCCGGGTACAGCGATTCGGGGCTGCCCGACACCACCGGCGACAGCACGACGAGCAACAGCGCGGGAACCAGCCCGCCGTACACGGACCACACGGCACCGCGCGTGGTGAAGCCGCGCCAGAACAGCGAGTAGAGCAGCACCGGCAGATTCGCGGACGCGGCTACGGCGAAGGCGAGACCCACCAGGAAGGCGACATTGAGGTCTCGCGCCAGCAGACCGAGGGCGATCGCCACCACGCCGATACCGACCGCGGCGGCCCGGGCCACGGCCACCTCGCTGCGCGGCTTGGCGTGCCGACGTTTCAGGGACGCGTACAGGTCATGGGCCACGGACGCCGAGGAGGCGAGTGTGATGCCGGCGACCACCGCGAGGATCGTTGCGAAGGCGATGGCGGCGACGATCGCGAACAGAACTGTTCCGCCCGTGGAATCGGCGCCGCCGCCCAGGTTGAGCGCGAGGAGCGGCACGGCCGTGTTCCCGGCCGCGTTCGAACTCCGCACGGCATCCGGCCCGACGAGCGCGGCCGCGCCGAAGCCGAGGACGATCGTCATCAGATAGAAGCCACCAATGAGCCCGATCGACCAGACGACCGAGCGGCGTGCGGCCCGCGCGGTCGGCACGGTGTAGAAGCGGGACAGGATGTGCGGCAGCCCGGCCGTGCCCAGCACCAGTGCCAAGCCCAAGCTGATGAAGTCGAAACGCGCGGTCCAGTCCGCGCCGTACTTCAGCCCGGGCGCCAGAAACGCGTCACCGTGACCGCTGCGCTCGGCCGCTGTGAGCAGCAGTTGGTCGAAGTTGCCGTGAAAACGCACCAGTACGAGCACGGTCAGTGCGATGGTGCCGCTGAGCAGCAGGACCGCCTTGACGATCTGAATCCAGGTGGTGGCCCGCATCCCTCCCAACGAAACGTAGATCACCATGAGTGCGCCGACACCGATGACGGTCCAGGTCTGCGCCGCGTCGCTCGTACCCCCGAGCAGCAGTGCGACCAGGCTGCCTGCACCAACCATCTGTGCCACCAGGTACAGAACGGACACGGTGACCGAGGAAGTTCCCGCCGCGATCCGCACCGGCCGCTCGCTCATGCGCGCCGCGACCACATCGGCGAGCGTGAACCGCCCGCAGTTGCGCACCAGTTCGGCGACGAGGAACAGCACGACCAGCCAGGCCACGAGGAAGCCCACCACATACAGCAGACCGTCGTAGCCGAACAGCGCGATGAGCCCGGTGACGCCCAGGAAGGACGCGGCCGACATGTAGTCCCCCGCGATGGCAAAACCATTCTCCATGGGCGAGAAAAGGCGCCCGCCGGCGTAGAACTCCTCCGCCGAACCGTGCCTCCTGCGGCTCACCCACGTCGTGATCGCCAGCGTGACGGCGACGAACGCGCTGAACAGCAGCAGCGCCAGCGTCTGATGGCTACCGGTCACAGCGCACCGCCTCGGACGCCACGCGTCAGTTCCTGGGTGTCCCAGCGCAGTTCGAGCGCCGCCCGGTCCCTGCGCAGCCGCGCGTGCCGGGAATAGGCCCAGGTGAGCAGGAAGGTGGTGAGGAACTGCCCGAGCCCCGCCAGCATCGCCACGTTCACAGCGCCCGCGACGGGCCGGGCCATCAGCCCGGGCGCGGTCGTGGCGGTCACGATGTAACTCACGTACCAGACGAAGAAGACGGCGACCCCCGGCACCACGAACCTCCGGTACCGGCTGCGCACCTCCTGGAATGCCGCGCTGCGCTGCACTTCGAGATACACGTCGGCCGCGGCCACGGCACCGCCCTCACGCTCCCCCGGTGCGGCCTGTGGGGCGGGAACGGGCACGCCCGCGCCGTCCAACTCGCCCCATCCGGTGGCGAGTGCGTCGTACCAGGGGTCGTCGTACCGCACGTCCCCGGGCACCTCGGCGAGGGCCGGATCATGTACCTCGTGATGCTCGGCCGGACTCTCGTGACCGCCCCCGCCTCCGCGGGGACGACCATTGCTTGACTGCATGCCCAAGGATGGACAGAACGGGAAGATCCCTGACTCTTCTTCCCCGCGCTCTTCACCCCATCAGGTGACTCACCCGGCCGGTGGCCGCACCAGTCCCTTCCCGAACGCGTAACGCACGGCCTGAGCACGGCCCTTGATCCCCACCTTCGAGAACAGGTTGTTGATGTGGGTCTTGACGGTCGCGGTGGAGACATGGAGCTTCTGCGCGATCTCCTGATTGCTGAGTCCCTCGGCGATCAGCACCAGCACCTCGGCCTCCCGCGCGGTGAGTCCGTCCGGCAGCTCGGCGGGCGCCGGTTGTGGCTCGGGCTCCGACAAGCGTTCCAGCAGCCGCCGTTGGATGCCGGGCGACAACCCCGCGTCCCCGGACAGCACACTCTGCACAGCCCGCACGATCTCGTCGCCGCCGGCGTCCTTGGTGAGGTAACCGCGCGCGCCCGCTCTCAGCGCCGGGAACAGCGACTCGTCGTCCCCGAACGTGGTGAGCACCACGACCTGCGTCCCGGGATGTTCCGCGCGGATCCGCCGGGTCGCTTCCACCCCGTCGCACCGGGGCATGCGCAGGTCCATCAGGACGACGTCCGGAGCGAGTTCGGCGACGAGCTCGACGGCCTCGTCCCCGTCCCTCGCGGCCCCGACGACCTCGATCCCGGACAGCAGGCCCAGCAGCATCACGATGCCTTCCCGGACGACCGTCTGATCGTCCGCGACCACCACCCGTGCGGTCCGCTTCCCGGCCTCCTCCGTCATACGGGCACCTTCAACGTCACCACGAACCCTTTCTCGCCCGGTCCGGCCTCCAACGAGCCGCCGAGCAACTCGGCACGCTCCCGCATGCCCAGCAGACCGTATCCGGCCCCCGACCCACTGAGCTCACCCGGTGAACCGCCCGAGTCCCGTACGTCCAGCGTCACTTCGCGCTCTCCGTAGTCCAGGCAGACCTGGACCTTGGCGCCCGGAGCATGCTTGCGGACGTTCGTCAGCGCCTCCTGGGCGACCCTGCGCACGGCCTGCGACGCCTCCGCCGGCAGCGGCCGTCGCTCACCCGTGAAGGTGACATCGGCTCCGTCGGAAGCCCCTACGAGATGGCTCAGGAAGTCCTCCAGCGGGGTCAGTTCGCCGCGCAGCGCGGAGAGTGCCTGCCGGGTCTCGGTGAGCCCGTCGCGGGCCATCCCCCGTGCGGCGACCACCCGTTCCAGGATCTGCTCCCGGTCGGCGCCCCGCTCGATCAGCAGCCGGGCCGCTTCCAGGTGCACGAGCTGGGCCGAGAGGCTGTGCGCCAGCACATCGTGAATCTCTCTCGCGAGCCGGGCCCGCTCCGCCAGAGCCGCCGACTCGGCCTCCGCGGCACGCGCCGCCCGCTCCTGGGCGAGGAGCCGCTGAGTGCTGCCGCGAGCCTCGGCGTCGAGGCGCAGCGTGTAACCGGCCAGTGCGAGGCCCACTCCCGTGACGGTTGTCGTCAGCAGGTTGTCGTCGTTGACGGTCCCGTACCAGCCGAGTGCCATGGCGGCGGCCGGTAGGGCGGCTGCCACAGGAAGCCGCTGCAGGGCCGTGACGGCGCACCCGCACCACACGACGAGGGCAGGCACCCGAAACCCCGCTGCCTGGCCCACGAACGCCATGCCCTGGAGCAGGGTGAGCGACGCCAGCGAGGGCAACAGCCGGTGCTGGAGTGTCGTACGGAAGAACGCCCAGGCGAGCACCGCGGCCACGAGGGTTCCCCCGACGCCCAGGACCACGCCCCAGCCGTGGACGTGGCTGTTCTCGAAGGCGCCCCACAGCAGCAGGCCGAGGACCAGCATCCGCACGGCCCAGGCGAGCAGGCGCCGGGGTGGTGAGATTCCGACGCGCCCGAGTGCCTCACGGGAGGGCCAGCGCGTCCACGCGTTCTCCCTCACACGCGATCCTTCCACGCGGGCCGGGGCATCCCGTCACCGTACGCCGCGGCCGAGCCGACCGTCGGGGCGCAGCGCTGGGCGGCACGCCAAGCCAGGATTCCGGAGCGGACCGACAGAGTGGCGGCGAGGGCGAGCAACAGGGCGGAGCTGTCCTGGCGCACGCCGAGCATCGCACCGAGAGCGAACAGACCGACGCGCAGGGCAATACCGACGCCCCATACCGCCACGCTGGCCTTGGTGCCCTTGCTCCACACGGAGCCGTCCGCTTCCGTCCATATGCGGGTGGTCCATGCCCAGCCGGCTCCGATGGCCAGCCCGACGAGCACTTCGGCGCCGAGGAGCAGCACCGACTCGGTGTGGTGGTGGGGGTCGAGTATTCCGGGCTCGCGCAGTGCCACGACGGTCAGGATCGCGGGCACGAGCCACCAGCGCCTCTCGGTGCCGATCCGGCTTGCGCGGAACTGGCGCACGATCACAAGTGCTACCACGGCCACGATCACCAACGCGTCGACAAGCCCGGACATCAGAGCCTCCGTGAGCGGGAAGGACGATGCCGACAGCGGGTGCTGCCGACGCCTTCGACGCTACGGAAATTCGCAGGTCGGCAGATCGGAGCCAGGGTGGACCCTGGGTGGAACCCCGGCCCCCTCCTGTCTCCACCCGCGGGTGGAGACAGCCAACAACACACGGCACCACCGGCCCCGCTCGCCCCGGCCAGGACCATGCCCAGCCAGGGCGAGCGCAGCGCCTACGCGTCGATGCGCGACCGATCCAGCGTCGCCGCCGAGCTGGCGATGAACTCCTTGCGCGGTGCCACGTCGTTGCCCATCAGCAGGTCGAAGACCTGCTCCGCGGATTCCAGGTCGGAGATGTTGATGCGGCGCAGGGTGCGGTAGCGCGGGTCCATGGTCGTCTCGGCCAGCTGGTCGGCGTCCATCTCGCCCAGACCCTTGTAGCGCTGGATGGAGTCCTTGTACCGGACACCCTTGCTCTGGAACTCCAGGAGCTTCTCGCGAAGCTCACGGTCCGAGTAGGTGTAGACGTACTTGTCCTGGCCCTTCTTCGGCTGGCTCAGCTCGATCCGGTGCAGAGGCGGCACGGCGGCGAAGACCCGGCCCGCCTCGACCATGGGCCGCATGTAGCGCTGGAAGAGCGTCAGCAGCAGGATGCGGATGTGGGCACCGTCGACGTCGGCGTCGACGAGCAGGATGATCTTCCCGTAGCGGGCCGCGTCGATGTCGAAGGTCCGGCCCGAACCCGCTCCTATGACCTGGATGATCGCGCCGCACTCCGCGTTCTTCAGCATGTCCGTCACGGACGCCTTCTGAACATTGAGGATCTTGCCGCGGATCGGCAGCAGCGCCTGGAACTCCGAGTTGCGGGCGAGCTTGGCGGTGCCGAGCGCGGAGTCTCCCTCGACGATGAACAGCTCGCTGCGCTCGACGTCGTCGCTGCGGCAGTCGGCGAGCTTGGCCGGCAGCGACGAGGACTCCAGGGCCGTCTTGCGGCGCTGCGCGTCCTTGTGCTGACGGGCCGCGATGCGCGTCCGGGCGGCGGAGACGGCCTTCTCCATGACGACCCGGGCCTGAGCCGCGGCGTCACGCTTCGTCGAGGTCAGGAACTCCTTGAGCTCCTTGGAGACCACGCTGGTCACAATCCGGCGAGCCGCCGACGTGCCGAGCACCTCCTTGGTCTGCCCCTCGAACTGCGGCTCGGCGAGACGGACGGTGACGACGACGGTGAGGCCTTCGAGGGCGTCGTCCTTGACGATGTCGTCCTCGGCGACGCGCAGCAGCTTCTTGGTGCGCAACACCTCGTTCATCGTTTTCACGACGGCCTGTTCGAAGCCCGAGACATGGGTGCCGCCCTTGGGGGTGGCGATGATGTTCACGAACGACTTGAGGGTCGTGTCGTAGCCGGTGCCCCAGCGCATCGCGACATCGACGCCGAGCTCGCGGGTGACCTCCGTGGGCGTCATCTGACCGTGGTCGTCGAGGACCGGGACCGTCTCCTTGAAGGTGCCCTGGCCGGAGAAGCGGAGGACGTCGCAGACGGGCTTGTCGCTGGCGAGGTACTCGCAGAACTCGCTGATGCCACCGTCGAAGCGGAAGGACTCCTCCCCCTTGCTGCCGCCCTCACCGAGGCCGTACTCGTCGCGGACGACGATGGTCAGGCCTGGTACGAGGAATGCGGTCTGGCGGGCTCGCTGGTGCAGGTGCTCCAGGGAGAGCTTGGCGTCCTTGAGGAAGATCTGACGGTCGGCCCAGTACCGCACGCGCGTGCCGGTGCGGGTCTTGGGGATCCTCTTGGTCTTGCGCAGCCCGCTGTCGGCCTCGAACTTGGCGTCCGGGCCGTTCGCCAGGAAGGCACCCGGCACACCGCGTCGGAAGCTGATCGCGTGCGTGTTGCCGCTGCGGTCCACCTCGACGTCGAGCCGGGCGGACAGGGCGTTCACCACAGAGGCACCGACGCCGTGCAGACCACCGGAGGCGGCATAGGAGCCGCCTCCGAACTTGCCGCCGGCATGCAGCTTGGTCATGACGACCTCGATACCCGAGAGGCCCGTCTTGGGCTCGACGTCGACCGGAATGCCCCGGCCGTTGTCGCGCACCTCCACCGAGGCGTCATCGTGCAGGATGACCTCGATGTGGTCGCAGTAGCCCCCGAGGGCCTCGTCCACGGAGTTGTCGATGATCTCCCAGAGGCAGTGCATCAGACCGCGGCTGTCGGTCGACCCGATGTACATGCCCGGGCGCTTGCGCACGGCTTCGAGCCCCTCAAGGACGAGCAGGTGCCGCGCGGTGTAGTTGGAACCGTCCCGGTCTGCTCCTGCCAGCAGCGCTGTGGACGGCACGGACGTCTCGGCGGTCACGCGGTTCGCTCCTCGCTGAATTTCAGGTGGGACCCTTTTGGGTAAGGGCCCGGCTTCGGTCGCCGCTCAGAGGGTACCGAGGCCTGGTAGAGCCGTTGTAACGCCACCCTCGTCTTGAAGTCACACTAGTCGAGAGTCGTATGGGTGTTCGATCCCTCGATGGAGTGAAGTACATATCACGTTCCCTTCGAGGCATGAACCATTTAGGCTCCGGGCACGTCCTCATGAACAACCGGCAACCCAGCCGGGAGGACCTGACACTGACAGACAGCGCGAACCCGTAAGACACACAGACACGCAATACGGCACATTCGCCGCCAACCGGCAGCAGGCAGCCGCCCGGAAAGATTTTTTTCGAGGAAAAGCCACGAGCGGGAACGTTTTCGGGCTGGTTGGATGTTGACCCTGGTACGACAGCTCGTCGAGCTAGAGAAGAGGCGACGTGACTACTGTTCTGACCCCCGCGAGCCAGCTGACGGCCGCTGATCGCTGCGACCGTTGCGGCGCCCAGGCATACCTGCGCGTCGTCCTGGTCAGCGGCGGAGAACTGCTCTTCTGCGCCCACCACGGCCGCAAGTTCGAGCCGGAACTCAAGAAGATCGCCGCTGAGATACAGGACGAGACGGAGCGGCTGACCTCCGCCCCGGCAACAGCCGCCGCAGAAGAAGAGCGCTGACAACTCGCGTCCACGACGAGCCAGCTCCGGCACAGGCCGGTTCACGGGCGGGTGTCCCTGACCCCAGGGACACCCGCCCGCGCTCGTACCCGACGACCCCGCCCAGGCGCCGCGAGAAGCCTTTCTACGGCCTTCTCGGGCCGCCTGTGCCCCAGTCCAGCGTCCGCATGACGTTGGACACACGCGTGTAGACACCGGGGCTCCCCGGCCGCCCACAGCCACTCCCCCACGACACGAGGCCGATGAGCCGCCCCTGGGCGACCAGCGGTCCGCCACTGTCCCCCTGGCAGGCGTCGGGACCACCCTCGCCCTCTCCGGCACACAGCATGGCGCCGGCGAGGTACGTCCCGTCGGCACCGCCCGGATACGCCTTCTCACAGAGGGCGTCGGAGAGCACATGCACGCGTGCGGCCCGCAAGGCACGCGCGTAGTCGCCGGCGCCGGTGACATCACCCCAGCCGTAGACCATGGCCGGCGTCCCCGGTTCGTACGCCGGGTCGCCCTCGGCGGCCAGCGGGACGACCGACTTCCGGGGCAGTGGCTGAGCGAGGGTGAGCACGGCGAAGTCTCCGGCGTTGCTGGCACCGTCGTAGTCCGGATTGATCCAGGTCTCGCGTACCGGGATCTCCCTGCCCCGGACCGTGAGCAGGTCCGTACGGCCCGAGATGACCTTGAGGTCGTCCGCGCGGTTCGGCGGCACCCCCAGGACGTCCTCGCCAAGACAGTGGGCCGCGGTGAGCACGGTGGTGCGGCCCACGGCCACGCCGCCGCAGAACTGGCCCGCTCGCGTACCCCCGAACCGGTCACGGCTGGACAGCGCCACCGTCCACGGGCTCTCGGACACATCGACCGGGAAACCACCGACGACGATGCTGTCGGCGGCCACAGGGACGGCGGACACCAACGGTATGGCGGCCGCGGCTGCCGCCAGGACCAGCGGCCTGGTCAGCGCCCGGACAAAGGGACGACTCATGCACGCTCCTCACTCAGGGGTGGTCATGGGAAACCCAGAGTGATTCAGCACACCGCGCCCCGCACCCGCGCGCCGTCGCGAAGCCGCGCTCCCCCGGCCTCGCCCGCCAACGCGAAGGCCCGGCTCCCTCGCGGGAGACCGGGCCTTCGATGTCGTACGACTACTGCCTAGTCGAGGTAGTCGCGCAGCACCTGCGAACGGGACGGGTGGCGCAGCTTCGACATCGTCTTGGACTCGATCTGACGGATGCGCTCACGCGTCACGCCGTACACCTTGCCGATCTCGTCGAGGGTCTTCGGCTGACCGTCGGTGAGACCGAAGCGCATCGAGACGACGCCCGCCTCGCGCTCGGACAGGGTGTCGAGGACGGAGTGCAACTGCTCCTGAAGGAGCGTGAAGCTGACCGCGTCGGCCGGGACGACGGCCTCGGAGTCCTCGATGAGGTCACCGAACTCGCTGTCGCCGTCCTCGCCCAGGGGGGTGTGCAGCGAGATGGGCTCGCGGCCGTACTTCTGGACCTCGATGACCTTCTCGGGGGTCATGTCGAGTTCCTTGGCCAGCTCCTCCGGGGTGGGCTCACGGCCCAGGTCCTGGAGCATCTGGCGCTGCACGCGCGCGAGCTTGTTGATGACCTCGACCATGTGCACCGGGATACGGATGGTGCGGGCCTGGTCGGCCATCGCGCGGGTGATCGCCTGACGGATCCACCAGGTGGCGTACGTGGAGAACTTGTAGCCCTTGGTGTAGTCGAACTTCTCGACCGCGCGGATCAGACCGAGGTTGCCCTCCTGGATGAGGTCCAGGAAGAGCATGCCGCGGCCGGTGTAACGCTTGGCCAGGGAGACCACCAGACGGAGGTTGGCCTCCAGAAGGTGGTTCTTGGCGCGGCGCCCGTCCTCGGCGATGATCTCCAGCTCGCGCTTGAGCTTGGGGGCGAGCTTGTCGGCGTTGGCCAGCTTGTCCTCGGCGAACAGGCCCGCCTCGATGCGCTTGGCGAGCTCGACCTCCTGCTCGGCGTTGAGGAGGGGGACCTTGCCGATCTGCTTGAGGTAGTCCTTGACCGGGTCGGCAGTGGCACCGGCCACGGCGACCTGCTGGGCGGGCGCGTCGTCCTCGTCGTCGTCGGAGAGGACGAAGCCCTTGTTCTCGGCCCCCTCCTCTTCCTCATCGCCGGGCTTGACGTCCTCGGTGACCTCGTCCTCGACGGCCTCGGCGTCGTCCTTCTTGGCACTGGTCTTCTTGGCCGGCGCCGCTGTCTTCTTGGCGACGGTCTTCTTCGCGGCCGCCTTCTTGGCGGTCGCCTTCTTGGCAGCGGCCTTCGTGGCGGCGTCGCCCTCGACGGGCGGGTCGGCGACGGGCGCCGCCGGCGTGGCGGTGGCGGTGGCCTTCTTGGCGGTCACCGTCTTCGCCGCGACCGTCTTGGTGGCGGTGCGCTTGGCCGGGCTCTTCGCTGCGACGCTCTTACGGGTGCGCTTGGGCTCCGCGGCACTGACCATCAGCGTCACACCCTCTTCCTCGAGGATCTGGTTGAGGCTGCGCAGTACGTTCTTCCACTGAGTGGCCGGAATCTGGTCAGCTTCGAAGGCCCGACGCACGTCATCGCCGGCGATCTGCCCCTCAGCCTTTCCCCGCTCAATGAGCGCCATGACAGAGACGGACTCGGCGATCTCCGGCGGGAGCGTACGGGATGTGCTGGCCGACACGAACAACCTCTCGGAACGTTGGAAAACGGCTTCCGGCCCCATCCATGATGGACGGGAGCCGACCGCCGGCTCGGGGATGTGGGCCGACGGCGCGGGCGGGGGCCGGGAAGAATCACAGCGCCTTGAACGGCGTCCGTATTCCCTCCGCGGCTGTCACCTCTTAGGTCATCGCGCTGTTCCCACGAGCGTTACGCCCAATCTGCGTGGCCCGAGTCACACCCCGTAAGCGCTCAAAAACGGTCAGACACGGGCAGAGGAGGTCACCCACTGCTCCGACCGGCACCGCTCCAACGGATCCGTCGCCCCGTCACACCGCCGGACCCCGCCGGATCCCGAGGGACCGTGCGGGGTCCGGCGGCGGACGGTCCGCCGGCCGAGCGATGTCGCGAGAAGGGGAGACACCCCCGGCCGCGGCACCCTTGTCGCGGCCTCAGTGCTCGCGCGGCGCGGGCACCACGCGCTCCACCTCAGGGTGGACGACGAGCAGTTGCCGCATGGCCGCCTCGGCCGCCCCTCCGTCGCCCGCGGCGAGCGCGTCGACGACCCGGGCGTGGTGGGCAAGGGACGCCTCGTTCGGCCGGTCGCAGCCCGTGACCGGGCCTCCGGAGACTTGGAAGGCGGCCGACACGATCCCGGAGAGGTGCTCCAGCATGCGGTTGCCCGCGAGCTGGATGAGCAGCGAATGGAACTCCGCGTCGGCGCGGGAGAAGGTGAGCGCGTCCCCCTGTCCCATCGCGTGGCTCATGATCTCGACCATGTCGGACAGCCGCTGCTGGACCTCCTCGCGCCCGTGGCCGGCGGCGAGGCGCGCGGCGAGCGGCTCGATCATCCAGCGCAGCTCGCTCAGCTCGCGCCGCTGGTCGTCACGCTGCGGCCCGAAGGCCCGCCACTCGATGATGTCCGGGTCGAGGAGATTCCAGTCACTGACGGGACGCACGCGCGTGCCGACATTCGGCCGGGCACTGACCAGGCCCTTGGCCTCCAGGACACGGAGCGACTCACGGACGACGGTGCGGGAGACCTCGAATCGCTGGCCGATCTCCTCGGGCACCAACGGGCGGTCGGCGCCCAGGTCGCCCGAGACGATCATCTGACCCAGCTGCTGGACGAGTTGGCCGTGGAGCCCGCGTCCGCGGTTGCCCGCGGCACGTCGGCCCACGCGGCCCAGCTCAGGGTCGGCGCCGTCCCAGGAGGGGATTCCGACACGTTCGGCGACGGGGGCCTCGGTGTAGGGGTAGCGGTCGAGTTCGCCCGGGCCGGCGAGGCCGGAGTCTGCGGAGCGGGCGGCGGTCATCATGGTGTGCGCAAGGGTACTCACGGATCCTTTGTCGGCTCTGTCCTCAACTCCCTTGAGGTCTTTGGTGAAAAGCACACGAAAGGGTGATCGCTCACCCCGTCGCAATTGACGCCTTATCGGAAAGAAATGGGCTTTCTCCGGGGAGTTGTGCGCAGCGCGGAAAGGTAAGGGCTCCGACGGTCGTCATAGGACCCTTCTTCGCAGGGTCGTGAGCAGATACGCACAGAGCAGAGCGGCCAGCGACAACGTCAGTGCACCGCCCACGGGTTGGGCGACCACCCGCGCCGCGGCTGCCAGATAGCGCTCTCCCCCGAACGGCCACTGCATCAGGAACACCTCCCGCGCGCGCTCCGGAAACCCGACCGCAGTCCGCACTGACGGCCCGTCCAGGACCTTGTGCACGAGGGGTACGACGAGGATCGGTACGGCGACCACCGCGGCCAGCCCGGCCGTGGTGGACCGGAAGACACCCGCGGCCAGCACGCCCGCCCAGGAACACCCGACCACGAGGCCGATCCAACTCGCGCTCAGCGACAGCCAGTCCGTGGGAACTTGCGCGAGCTCCCGTCCGTAGACGAGATAGAGCAATTCGGCGTCGCAGCCCACGGTCAGGACGGCCAGGACCAGCGCGGTGGCGCCGGCGACGAGGAGTTTGGCGACGAGCAGCCCCAGTCTGCGGGGGACGGTGCCGCGGTCGGCCGCCAGGGCGGGGTGGCGGAACTCGTCACCGAAGGCGAAAGCCCCGAGCAGCCCGGCGCCGAGCGCCGCGGGCGGCAGCGGCAGTTCCTGCGGCCACGCGGCCAGCAGGCGCGGCTGTGGGGTGTGGCCGATACGGGCCAGGAGTACGGCGGCGAGGGCGGACACGACGAGCACGGCGGCCCCGGTGAGAAACCCGGTGCCGACTCCGGCGGCACGGCGGATTTCGTAGCGGAGCGGACGGAGTGGGCTGGGGGCCGGGCGGACGGAGACGGGGGGTGGGAGAGCGGGCAGGGCGTCGAGCGTGCGGGCTCGGGCGGGACGCGCGGCGCCTGCCGAGGAGTGTGTGCCGGGTGGCTCGTGGGGGCGGGTCATCGAGGTTCGTGCGGTGTCGGGCGCGTACGGAACGGCCGAGGCCGACGGGCGCGATGCCGTGGAGGGGCCCGAGCCGTCGGCGAGTGCGCGTGGGGAGTCGGTGAGTGCCTGTGGCGTGGCTGCGGCTTCCTGCGAGGCGTCAACGGGCGCATCGGATGCCTGCGGCATGTCCGGCCCGGGGAACTCGTCGGCCGGGGGCTGCGGGGTGGCCAAGTGTTCCGGGGGCGTCGCCTCCGCACCGGGCCCCATGTCCCCGATCTCGTCGGCGAGTTGGTGTACGAGAATGCCGTGACGGAACGCCGTCTCGCCGACGTCGGCGCATGTACTGCCGTAGACGGAGAGCCGGTTGCCGTTCTCCCGTACGACTTCGACGGAGCGATGTGCGGTGCGGGCCTCCTTGGTGAGCAGGGCTTCAAGACGGGCCGCGTGCGGGCTGCGGACGGCGACTCGGGGGCGGAGTCGGGTACGGGAGAAGTCCGCGGCATCCAGGTCGGCGGCGAGTCTGCCCTGTTCCAGAGTGACGATCCGGTCGGCCGTGCGTGCGGCTTCCTTGGGGTCGGTCGTGGTGATCAGGACCGTGCCGCCCTGAGTTGCATGCGTCCGCAGCGTCTCGTGCAGCCAACGGCTTTCACGGGCGGAGAGCCCGTCGGCGGGATCGTCGAGGACGAGAGTGTGCGGGTCGGACAGCAGGGCACAGGCCAGGCCGAGGCGGCGGTCCACGCCGCGCGAGAGGGTGCCGAGGCGTTCGTCGCGGAGACTGACGAGCCCGACGACTTCAAGGACTTCGTCGGCCCGTCGGACCGGGACACCCGCGGCGGCGCACAGCATGCGCAGGTGGCCACGGACCGTACGACCCGGATGACCTGGCACGTCGCCCAGGAGCACGCCGACTTCGCGTGACGGATGAGCGATGCGGTGCAGTGGGCGGCCTCTGAAGTAGGTGAGTCCACGGCCCTGTTGAAGTTCGAGCATGAGTCTGAGCAGCGTCGTCTTGCCTGCGCCCGACGCTCCGAGCAGCGCGGTGACGCGACCCGCGCGCGCCTCGAAGGAGACGTCGTCCACGGCGGGCGGAAGCCGCTTGCGCGGGTTGCTGGTCAGTCCGAAGGCCTGGATCACCCAAAGCAAGATAGCGCGCTATGTCCGGTTTTTCGGGCACCACAAGGGCCGTTCCGGAGGCCGTGATCGGCCCGGTCGGACCCGTGTTCGCTCTTCGGTCCCGAGCCCGGTTCACTGCTGGATTCGTGAGCGCGGTGCTTCACCGAGTCCCCGGCCCGGCGTCATACCTCCGGGCGCAGCATCGGGGGGTTGAGCAGAGTGGCGCCGCCCGCGCGGAAGAGCTGGGCGGGCCGGCCGCCCTGGCGTGTGGTCGTACCGCCGGTGGGGACGAGGAAGCCCGGTGTCCCGGTCACCTTGCGGTGGAAGTTGCGCGGGTCGAGCGCCACGCCCCACACCGCCTCATAGACCCGGCGCAGCTCGCCGACGGTGAACTCGGTGGGACAGAACGCCGTGGCGAGCGAAGAGTACTCGATCTTGGAGCGGGCGCGCTCGACCCCGTCCGCCACGATCTGGGCGTGATCGAAGGCCAGTGGCGCCACCGGTTCGCCGTCACGGCCGTATCCACCCTGCTGCAACAACTCCTCCACGGGCGCCCAGCGCGCGTTGCTGGCATCGCCGCCCGCCCGGGGTGCCGGCAGGTCGGGAGCGAGGGCAAGGTGGGCGACGCTGACCACGCGCATCCGAGGGTCGCGCTTGGGGTCGCCGTAGGTCGCGAGCTGTTCCAGATGGGCACCGTTGTCGTGCACGGGGACGGAAGGGTCGTGCGCTTGCAGCCCGGTCTCCTCGGCCAGCTCGCGTGCCGCGGCCTGTGACAGATCCTCGTCGGCCCGTACGAAGCCGCCGGGGAGCGCCCATCGCCCCTGGAACGGTGCCTCGCCCCTGCGGACCGCCAGCGCGCACAGGGCATGGCGGCGCACGGTCAGCACGACCAGGTCCACGGTGACGGCGAAGGGCGGAAAGGCTGACGGGTCGTAGGGCATGCGGCGATCATAGTCGTCTGCCTGACGATAAACACTCCCTTCGTCGGCCGCACAGGTGGCTGATCCAATTCGGTCCGGTATGAGGCTCATGGTCCGTCCCAGGGCATCGCGCGATGCCGTGTCATGAGATCTACCAGCTGGTCCCCCGGCGTCGTCCGGCGCCGCTTCATCCGTGGTCACACTCCCAGTTGCAGTCCGTCGGCCGCCTCCTCGACCATCGCGAGGCCGAGCCGGCTGACCCGGACGGAGAAGGGTGCGCCCGCGACCCGGAGTCCGGTCAGGCCGATCTCACCCAGGGGGGCGCTGCGCATGGGGCGCATTGTGATCGTCCCGGCTGGGGCATCGGGGCGGATTCCCACGATCGTGGTCAGCAGCAGCACCCCCGCCGCCGACGTCGTGGCCGCCGGGCGGCAGGCCGCAGGATGGGGAAGGGGAGCGCTCCCGTCCGTGCGCTGCTCCCCCGCGTACATGTCGGGCAGCCGGTGACCGAAGGTGTCCGCTGCTGCCAGTACTCCTCGCAGCAGCGAGCTCGCCTCTTTCTCGTAGTCGGCGGCGGCCAGGCCCGCCACAGCGACCGCGGTCTCCTGGACCCGTACCGCGCCGCCGCGATGGCCGAACGGGTTGTAGCCCCTTTCCTTCGCGCCCAGCCCACGCAGTCCCCAGCCGGAGTCCATGGCCGCACCGCCGAGCAGCCGGGCGAGTTGCTCGGTCTGCACCTTGTCGAGGAGCCCGGGCGCGTGCTCTCCCCCACCCAGCAGACCGGTGTCGAGGAGATGGACGGCAGCCGAGCCGAGGTGGGGCAGTAGGTGCCCGTCCGGGGCACGGGCAGCCGCCGGCCGACCACCACCCCGGTCCTCGATCCAGAAATCCTCCCGGAACGCGGCCCGCAGTTCCTGCGCCCACTGGCGCAGCCCGCTGCCACCCGGCCTGCCGTAGGTGTCGAGGAGATCGGCGCCGAGCACGGCCGCACGATGGGCATGCGCCTGCGTCTCGCAGCGGACAGGGCCGCCGGGGTGCGGATCGCACAGATATGTACCGTCGCCCGCCGTGGCCCGCAGCCACGCCAGACAGCGCTCGGCCGTCGGCAGCAGCTCCTCCGTCTCGTGTTCCGGAAGGCCCCAGCGGCGGGCCTCTGCCAGGAGCACGGGGAACAGCAGCGTAGCCTCCGCACCCGTGCAACCCGGCGGCAGGTGCGCGCCCGCGTCCCGTCGCGGCCCAGGGATCATGCCGGACTGCGGTCCCGGGCCCGCGAGTTGGGCTCGGGCAAGGGTGCGCAGCGTGCCCGCAGCGAGCCCGGTGCCCAGCGGAAGCGTCATCCTGGCGGCTGCGAGGGCCTCGGCCGGGGCCACGCCACAGCGCCAGGGCACCCCTGCCGCGAGGTGGGTGTCGGTGGGGCGCGCCGGGTCGCGCAGCAGCAGGGCCCTGAGGTCCTCGACGCTTGTCCGCAGGAACGCCTGGACCCGGGGATCGTCGCCCGCCGCCCGTACCGGCGCGAGGGGGCTCGTCGCCGCGCGGCCCGCGGCCCGCAGCGGCCCGGATCCGTCCGGGCACACCCGCAGTTCCACGCTCGTGCTGCTGCCCGGAGCGAGTTCGAACTCCCAGCGCAGGAGTCCCGCCGAGGCCAGCGCGTCGGTGGGCGGCGGTTCGGCCGTGACCGAGGAGTTTCCGGCCGCGCAGGACCAGCGCAGGCCGGAGTCGTGCACGCTGGCCGGCAAGTCGGGTCCGGCATTGCCTGAGGCGATCGCACCCAGTTCGGCCAGGTCCGTGCCGAGAGCCACCTCGACCGGCACACGCAGTGGACGGAGAGCGGCGGAGTGCAGGGTGATCCGCTCCCTGCCGTCCGCGTGACGGATCCGCTCGACGACGACATCCGGATCCGGTCCCGCGCCTGGGGACGCGCGCAGGGTCCCGACGAAGCGCACGCTGTCGGCTGCCGTCATCCTCGCCTGGACGGCAAGCGGTTCGCGCCCGGCCACACGGACCTGGCAGCGGGAGAGCACGCGCCGGCCCGCGCGGTAGAACCCCTCCAGTCCTTGTCCGGTCAGCTGTCCCTGCTCCGTGGAAATCGCAAGGCCCGGGAGCGCGACGCAGATCATGGCGGTGTGCGTGGGAGGCAGGTCGACTGAGCGGCGGAGTGCCGGGGGCGGGCCGAGGGACGCGGAGCTGTGCGGCGGGGCCGGGGAGGAGCGGCGAGTCCCGTCGATCGACGGGGGCGAAGAACAGGCCCGGCCCGTGAGTGGCGACAGGTCGGCTCCCCGGAGGGATGGGGCGGACCGGTTCACGGAAGACGTGTCGGCGGCGGAGGGCGGAGTCGGCTGATGCATGGGCGGCTTCTTCTGCGCCCGGTACGCCGCTGACGTGTGGCGCCGGTTGAGGAGCTCCGGAGGGACAGGGAGGGCGGTGCGGCGGCACGACCCGTCCAGCCGTTCCGCCACTCAGGTGAACGGGGCGGGGTTCCCCCGGGTCACGCCCGGGGCCACGGAAGCCGACCGAATGGCCGCGCTGTGGAGGTAAGGCTCGCCCAGACCGCGCTCCTGACGTCGGTGGCCGTGTGCCCGGCCCCGACCAGAGCCCCCCAGCGGCCACCTGCCGACCACTTAACGCCGACCACAACCCGCCGATCACTGCCCGCCAGCTACCCGACATGAGCCACCGCCCGCCCGTCGCCACCCGCCAACCACCCGATGCCTGCCACAGAAGCGGTGCCGACCGCCGTCGCTCTGCCCACCCCTCATCGCTCACCCGTCCCCCTCCGCGCCCTTGCTCCCCGGGCGCGCGCCTCCCGAGCACGAACCTCGACCGCCCGCGCCTCCCTGCCCCACAGCGTTTCGACGTGTATCGCCGGTCCTCGCTCCACCCGGGCGGGATCCGCGAGGGCGTGTGCCGTCCGCCCCGGGCCGGCGGCCTTCCGCGCCCGAGCGGCGTTTGCGAGCGTCTCCACCCGCTGTGGAACGCACGCGGCGGCGACGGCGGGAGCCGGTGTCCGCAGCCGGGGATGTCGGCTCCGCCTCGGACTGCGGTACAGCGGCGTCCTCTGTGCCGTCGTCCACCGTTTGCTCTCGGCCGTCCCGTTCCGCACGCAGGCACCGGCGGATCGACTCCGGGTCCAGGCCCTCGTTGCAGGCCTGGTGCAGGAGGCGGGCGAAGAGATAGTCGGGGTCCGCACCCAGCGCCATGGCAAGCGCCTCCCGGGCCTCAAGGTCGTCGCCGGTGGACCAGGCGACCCAGCCGACGAGGGTGAGCGGCGCCGCCGCATGTTCGCCGTACGGCCCGACGCAGCGGCGTGACAGGGCCCGCCAGAGACGGAGTGCGGGGCCGGCCGCGTCGCCTTCCATCCACTCGGCGGCACGGTCGCGGGTCGTGCGGTCCTGCAAACCGAGAATCAGCGTGGCCGCCTCGTCGTGTGCGAGCAGTTCGTCGTCGCGGAGATCCGCCGTGAGCGTGCCGGACACGGGCGGTGCCGCGGCGAAGCGGCCCATGATCCGCTCGGCCAGTTCCAGCGTCTGTTCCGCCACGCTCGCGCGGCTCGCGTCGTCGAGAATCCTGGGGACCAGAGCCATACCGGCCGCGTCCAGGGCGACTTCCTGTTGCAGAGCGGCAGCGGTCTCCCAGGGAAGCAACCGGGCCCGCAATTCACGCAGGGTGCCCCGCACTTGGAGGCCGGCGTAGGTGGCAGCGGCGGCGAGCACGGAGGTGCCGGGCAGGCCCATCGGCACTCCTTCGGGCGGACAGCATCCCCCGCCGCCGCAGCAGTACGACCAGAAGCGGCCGTCCGAGATGCACAGCGCCTCGATGACGGGCACGTCGAGCGAACCGCACTCCAGGCGCAGTTTGTGGGCCAGCGGCCGCAGCCGCTCCATGACCTGGCGGCCCGACTCGCCTTTGCCCGGTTCCTGGCAGAGGTAGGCGACCATCTGCTCGGGCTTGCCTCCTCTGCGCTCGCTGCCGGTCACCAGCCCGTGGGCCAACTGCCTGGCCACGGACGCCCAGTCGTCCGCGCCCGCGGGAATGCCCAGCCGGGCCCGGCCGCCGAACCGGCCGTGTCCGTCCCTGTCGTGCAGTGCGACCAGGACGATGCTGTCCTCGGGGCGGTACCCGAGCAGATACGGCAGGGCGTCGGCTAGTTCGGCAGGGGTGCGCAGGGTGACCTGATGTTCGCCGCGGTGACCGTCGTACGCGATGCGGTCGACGTGTTCCGCGGATTCCGTACGCTCGTCGTGCCCACGATGCGCACCAGGTCCGTCATGCCGGTCCCGCTCTCCGGGCCCGCCGCACTCTTCGTACTCGGTGCCGGCGACGTACTCCTCGTGTCCCGTGGGCTCGCCGTACGGACCAGGCCCGTCGTGCGCTTCATGCCCGGCACGCCCTGAGATGTCGCCGTTTTCGAAGGATCCAGTCGTTTCGCTGTGATTCGTCATGCGCTGACGATCTCGCGGATCACGAAATCCCGCTTGCCCCTGTGGATAAGTCCGATCAGGGACACGTCACCCACCCTCGGATCGGAGCGTCACGAACACCGGCCGGGCAACTCTCCCGTCGGGGCGCCCCGTCCGGTGTGACACTTTGGACGCATGGAGCACGCGAGCACAGCCGACCTGCGAGACGCCGCCGACAAGATCCTCGTACGCCTGGTCGGAGATCCCACCGGCCGGGCCAGACTGCGAGAAGACCAGTGGCTGGCGGTGAAGGCGCTGGTGCAGGAGAAGCGTCGTGCTCTGGTCGTCCAGCGCACCGGCTGGGGCAAATCGGCCGTGTACTTCGTCGCCACCGCACTGCTGAGGAACGCGGGCGGCGGGCCAACCGTGATCGTCTCTCCGCTGCTGGCGCTCATGCGCAACCAGGTCGAGGCCGCGGCACGCGCCGGTATCCACGCCCGGACGATCAACTCCGCCAACCCCGAGGAATGGGAGCAGATCCAGGCGGAGGTGGCCGACAGCAAGGTCGATGTGCTGCTGGTCAGCCCCGAGCGCCTCAACAACCCCGACTTCCGCGACAACGTCCTGCCCGCACTCGCCGCCGCCACCGGGCTGTTGGTCGTCGACGAAGCTCACTGCATCTCCGACTGGGGGCACGACTTCCGCCCCGACTACCGCCGGCTGCGCACCATGCTCGCCGACCTGCCGTCGGGCGTGCCCGTCCTGGCGACCACCGCGACGGCCAACGCGCGCGTGACGGCCGACGTGGCCGAACAGCTCGGTACGGGAGGCGAGGGAGACGCGCTGGTCCTGCGCGGCCCGCTGAACCGCGAGAGCCTGAGCCTCGGCGCGCTACAGCTCCCGGACGCCGCGCAGCGGCTCGCCTGGCTCGCGGACCGGCTGCCGGAACTGCCCGGCTCGGGCATCATCTACACCCTCACCGTCGCCGCCGCCCAGGAAGTCACCGCGTTCCTCCAGTCACGCGGATTCGCGGTCACCGCCTACACCGGGCAGACCGAGAACGCGGAGCGCCAGCAGGCCGAGGAGGACCTTCTCGCCAACAAGGTCAAGGCCCTTGTCGCCACGTCGGCTCTGGGCATGGGCTTCGACAAACCCGACCTCGGCTTCGTCGTCCATCTCGGCTCCCCTTCCTCTCCCATCGCCTATTACCAGCAGGTGGGCCGAGCCGGCCGCGGCGTCGAGCATGCCGAAGTCCTGTTGTTGCCTGGCAAGGAAGACCCCGCTATCTGGTCCTACTTCGCCTCACTGGCCTTCCCGCCCGAGGAGTTGGTCCGCCGCACCCTTGATGTCCTGGCCAGGGCGGACCGCCCTCTGTCCGTGCCCGCTCTCGAACCCCTGGTCGAACTTCGCCGCTCCCGGCTCGAGTCGATGCTCAAGGTCCTCGACGTCGACGGCGCGGTCAAGCGGGTCAAGGGCGGCTGGATCTCCACCGGTCGCCCCTGGACGTACGACACCGAGCGTTATGCGTGGGTCGCCCGCCAGCGCGAGCAGGAACAGCAGGCCATGCGCGAGTACGCGGCCACGACCGGCTGCCGGATGGAGTTCCTCCAACGCCAGCTGGACGACGAGACGGCCGCGCCTTGCGGACGCTGCGACAACTGCGCGGGATCCCGCTTCGCCGCCGAGGTCTCCGGTGAGGCGCTCGACGCGGCCCGGGGGGAACTGGGCCGAGCGGGTATCCCGGTCGAGCCGCGCCGGATGTGGCCCACCGGGATGCCCGCCCTGGGCATCGAGCTCAAGGGCCGCATCCCGCAGGGCGAGCAGGCCCTCACGGGGCGCGCACTCGGGCGGCTGTCGGACATCGGCTGGGGAAACCGGCTGCGCCCGCTGCTCGCAGACCAGACAGCGGACGGACCCGCTCCCGACGACGTCGTACAGGCCATGGTCAAGGTGCTCACCGAATGGGCCAGGAGCCGCGACGGCTGGGCTTCCCAGGAGCCGGACGCACCGGCCCGGCCCGTCGGGATCGTGACGCTTCCCTCGCGTCGCAGGCACCGCCTTGTGCAGTCCCTCGCGGAGAGCGTCGCCCGGGTAGGTCGCCTCCCCGTACTCGGCTCGATCGGGTACGCGTCCGCCGACGGCCACAGCCTGCCGCGCTCCAACAGCGCCCAACGGCTCCGCTCGCTGCAGGAGACCCTTGTCGTGCCACCGGACCTGGAGGAGGCGCTGAGCGCCGCGCAGGGTCCCGTACTCCTCGTGGACGACTGGACGGATACCGGCTGGACCCTCGCGGTCGCGACCCGCATGCTCCGCCGCGCAGGTGCACCGGCGGTGTTGCCTCTCGTCCTGGCCGTGCAGGGCTGATCACGCGTGAAGGCACCGAATCGTGCCCCCCACGCGTGCGCGTGCCGCTTCGGACAGCTCGACCGGAACCGTGCCGAGCGGCACCCGGGACCGCGCACCTCTGGACCATTCAGACGTCACAGGAGTACGAACGTGTCGTGCACGGTGACCTCACGCGTCATGGGATGACGCACTGGGTAGGGATATAAGCCACACACCACCAGATATCGGTCGGTGGCCCCAATTGCTCGTTGCCGCATCCCAGTTCGACAGCAAGAATTGAGGTCCGCTCCCCGCACGGCTCGTCCGTGGTCCGGTAGGGCTCCGCTGCGGTGTGCGCTCCCCCGAATCCGACCCCGCCCGCAGTGTGGGCGCGTAGCCGAAGGGAGGACCGTGACCTTCGGATTCGCTCCGTCCCCCGCGGCGTCCACGTCGACGTCTGCCCACCTGTCCGCCGCATCCGCCAACCCCCTGGCCCGCATGCTCGAACCGGCGGAGTGGGCTGCCGCCGGAATCCCTCTGCTGCGCAACCCACGGGAAGTCGTCAGCGGGCTCCACTCCCGGCACCGGCCCGGGCCGGCGACCGCGATCGTGGCCGTTCTCGATCCGGACGAACGACTGTGCGCGAGCGCCTCGTTCATCCGCCGCCCGGCCCTGGCCGACGGCTGGATGTTCCGCAACGCACTGCTCGCCCAACTCCGCCGTGTCATCCCGCACGACCTGCGCCGCCGTAGCCCGGTACGCACCGCCGTGCTGCTCTACTGCCGCGACGGAGACGCCCGTTGGACGGAGGAGGACGGCGCGTGGATGTGGGGCCTGCGTGACGCCTGCACGCTGCACGGGCTGCGCTGCGGGGCCTACATCACGCTGACCCGCGACGGGTGGCAGGTGCTGGGCGAGGGCCGCGGCGGACGCCGCCCCAGCGCGGACTCGTCACCGGAGCCCTTCGCCCTGTCCGAGGCACCGCCTCCGCCGCCACGCACCGGCGGTGCCGCATCAGACGTCCTGCGCCGCGTGGCGGCCCGCTGAGGGACACCATCGGGGCACTCCGGCCCGCCGACGGCCCGACCCTCACATGCGGAAGTTAGGGATACGGCCCACCGGACGAGTCCGTACGACGGCCAGGGCAGCCCTGCGAACGCAGGGACTGCCGCACGGCGCTTCATCCCGGGCGATGTCGGCACACACTCCCGGGCCCGGTAAGCGGACACGGATACAAGGGCACGCGTCCGCCGGATGTCCGGCTCATCGGCGCGCGCCGAACCCGCCACCGTGCAGGTGCCGCCGAAACGGCGCCCTCGTCACCCCCGGGTCGCCCCGGTCGTACCGGAACCGGCTCAGACGCCCGCACCCAGCACCGAGTTGATCTGCTGCGGGTCGCCGCAGACGATCAACAGGGCGCCGGCCCGGCCGAGGGCCAGGGGCAGTGTGGCGGCGGCAACGGCGTCAGGACCGCCGTTGACGGCGACCACGACAACGGGACGGGAGGCGGCTCGGCCCGCGACGGCGGCGTCGGTGTAGAAGACGTCGTCGCCCGAGTCGTGCTGTGCCCAGTAGGAGGCTTCCCCGAAGGACAGCTCGTGGGCGGCCCACGGGTGCGGTTCGCCGGTGGTGATCACCAGCACGTCACCCGGAGCGCGCCCCGACTCGAGGAGCAGGTCGACAGCTTCCTCCGCGGCATCGAGCGCACCCTCGACCGAGGCCGGGATCAACTGGATCTGCGGGGTCGCCGGCGCCGGAGCGGAGGCGGTAGGGGCGGCCGGGCCGGACGGCCCGGGTTTGGCCGGTCCCGCGTCACGCGCGGTGCGTTGCAGCGGCGGCGTCGGCCGAAGGGGGCCGGGCCGACCGGGACGCGACGGAGCCGCGGGGCGGGGGCCGGGTACGGGGCGGGGGGTCGGCGCGATACGGCCGCTGGCCGGAGTGGCGCGGGGACCCTGGGCACTCTCGTGAATCTGAGGCTCCTCGGGAAGGAGAGGCATGAGCTGATGTTTATCAAACGTTGGTACGGCTCGCGCCAGCGGGTGGCACATCAGTGCGAGCGGAACCGTCAGAAGTCGAAGCCGAGCTGACCCTCGATCTCCGGAACGCTTCCATCCGCCCAGCTGCGGGCCTTCTTGAGGTGCCGCCACTGGGGCAGCGCATCAAGATACGCCCACGACAACCGGTGGTACGGGGTGGGGCCCCGCTCCTCCAGTGCGGCCTTGTGCACGGGGGACGGATACCCGGCGTTGGCCGCAAAACCGAAGTCTGCATGGTCGATACCCAGTTCGGCCATCATTTTGTCGCGCTGAACCTTGGCGATCACCGAAGCCGCCGCGACGGCCACGCACGACTGGTCACCCTTGATCACCGTTCGCACTCGCCAGGGCGACCCCAGGTAGTCGTGCTTCCCGTCGAGGATGACCGCGTCCGGGCGAACCGGCAAGGCCTCCAGGGCACGGACCGCCGCAAGGCGCAGCGCCGCGGTCATCCCAAGGTCGTCGATCTCCTCCGGGGAGGCATGCCCGAGGGCGTACGACGTCACCCACTTCCGCAGTATCTCGGCAAGGTCGGTACGCCGCTTGACGCTGAGGAGTTTGGAGTCGGTGAGGCCTTCGGGAGCTCGGCGCAGTCCGGTGACCGCCGCGCAGACGGTGACGGGGCCGGCCCAAGCGCCTCGCCCCACCTCGTCGACACCGGCAATGACCTTCGCTCCGGTCGTGGCGCGGAGGGAGCGCTCGACGGTGTGAGTAGGTGGTTCGTACGGCATGGCGCCCTTAGCCTACGCCGCCCGGAACCCCCTGCGACACCCCGGTTTCCCCGAGCGCCCTCAAGCCCCCCGCGACCCCGCTTCAGGCACCGCTGGGCCGCAGCAGCGGAACCATCAACTGGTCGATCATCTCCTCAAGATCAGGATCAGACCATTCGCTTGCGCACATCTTTGAGCGGTACATCATCATCGCCGGAATGGCGTCGATGACATAGCCGTTCGCCGCGTCCGGTCGCACCTCGCCCCTCTTGATTCCTCGGCCGATGACCTCACGAAGGAGCTTGATGGTTGGCCCCACCACACCCTCGAAGATCACCGCATGGAAGCGCTCCGCCTGGATGTTGTCGCATTCGTGAATGACCGAACGCAGCGCGAAACCGGGACGCGAGAACATCGCCTCCCGTACCTGCCGGCACAGCTCCAGCAGATCCTCGCGCACGCTCCCCAGGTCGGGCGCCTCGTCGAAGCAGGGCAGTCCGGCCTGCAGCGCGTCCGCGACGAGGTCCTCCTTGGACGGCCAGCGCCGGTAGACCGCAGCCTTGCCGGTCTGGGCGCCGGCGGCGACACCTTCCATCGTGAGGCCGTTCCAGCCGACCGTACTGAGCTGTTCCAACGCGGCGTCGAGGATCGCTCGTTCGAGCACGGCGCCGCGCCGACGGAGGGAGGCCGCCTGAGCGGGGGCGGCCGTCCAGCGCGAGGTATCCATCTGAGTGTCTCCAGCGGACAGAGGAAGCGGGGATTCCGGGGAAGGGGAGGCGTCACGCGGCAGCGACGGGGGACACGCCACGCGACGGCGGACTTAAGTGAACGCTTGCGTTCACTGTCTGGGACTCACTACGGTTGACGCGACAGTGAACGCGAGCGTTCACTAACGCACTTGTGGGGGACCCATAGTGACAACCTCTCAGTTGACTCAAGACCAGAAGCCGGGTGCGGCCCGCCGGGAGGGGCATCCCGGCATCGCGCTCACCGTCATCGCGGCCTGCCAACTCATGGTGGTACTCGACGCGACGATTGTGAACATCGCCCTCCCGCACATTCAAGACGCTCTCAAGTTCAGCACCACCGACCTCACGTGGGTCGTCAGCGCCTACACGCTCACCTTCGGCGGCCTGCTCCTTCTCGGCGCCAGGGCAGGTGACATCCTCGGCCGCCGCCGGGTATTCCTGACCGGCATCCTGCTGTTCACCTTCGCCTCGCTGCTCGGCGGGCTCGCCCAGGAACCCTGGCAGTTGCTGGCCGCACGCGCTCTGCAGGGCGTGGGTGGCGCGATCGCGTCGCCCACATCGCTGGCGCTCATCACCACCACGTTCCCCGAAGGCCCGGAACGGAACCGGGCGTTCGGCGTCTTCGCGGCGGTCTCCGCGGGCGGTGGAGCCATCGGTCTGCTGGCCGGCGGCATGCTGACCGAGTGGCTCGACTGGCGCTGGGTGCTCTTTGTGAACGTACCGATCGGTGTACTGATCGCCGTGCTCACCCCGCTCTACATCAGCGAGTCCGAGCGGCACCCCGGGCGCTTCGACATCGCGGGCGCGCTCACTTCCACGGCGGGTATGGCGTCCCTGGTGTACGGCTTCATCCGTGCGGCGGAGGAAGGCTGGAGGGACAGTCTGGCCCTCGGGTCCTTCGGCGCGGCCGTGGTCCTGTTGCTGGCCTTCGTGTTCACCGAGATGCGGGCCAAGGATCCCATCACCCCGCTCAAGATGTTCGCCGACCGCAACCGCTCCGGCACGTACGTGATCATGCTGAGCCTGGCCGCCGCGATGTTCGGGATGTTCTTCTACATCGTGCTGTTCGTGCAGAACGTGCTGGGCTACAGCCCGATCCAGGCCGGTCTCGCCTTCCTGCCGGTGACAGTCGCGATCGCGATCGGCGCGGGTCTGTCGCAACGGTTCCTGCCGGCCCTCGGACCCAGGCCGTTCATGCTCGTCGGCTCCACCTTCGTGGTGATCGGGCTCGTGTGGCAGACCTTCATCAGCCCCGACAGCTCCTACGTCGGCGGGGTACTCGGCCCGATGGTGTTGTTCGCCTTCGGCATGGGCCTGAACTTCGTGACCGTGACGGTCACCGCGGTCTCCGGTGTCGCCCCGCACGAGGCGGGTGCGGCGTCCGGACTGCTCAACGCCACACAGCAGGTCGGCGGTTCGCTCGGTCTGTCCATCCTGACGACGGTGTTCGGAACGGCCAGCAAGGACGAGGCCGAGAAGCAGCTGCCGCAGTTCCTCACCGACGGTTCGGCGGAACAGAAGGCGGAGTTCGCCAAGACACATCAGCTGCCCGCGCCATGGGGGCACGAGGTGCTCGCCCAGGGCATCTCCGCGGCCTTCATCCCGG
This sequence comes from Streptomyces sp. JLBG701, assembly GCF_058544905.1. NCBI lineage: Bacteria > Bacillati > Actinomycetota > Actinomycetes > Kitasatosporales > Streptomycetaceae > Streptomyces > Streptomyces sp. JLBG701. The sequence continues at coordinate 8,392,184 of NZ_CM178588.1, read as the reverse complement.
CGGCCGCGATGGCCGTACTCGCCCTCGCCACCGCCTGGTTCGTGATCCGGGTCCGCAAGAGCGACCTGGAAGCCCTCGCCGGGACGGCGGGTCCAATGGCGTCCGGCTGATCCGGCCGGGCCCGCACAGGGCCGCGGATGACCGGATCCGGTCCGGGGGATCGACGGCGAGGGCCGCGATCCGGTCATCCGCACGGCAGCGGCCAGACAAAGCAGCGCGACCAACATCGCCGGCAACTCCATGACCACCCCCTGTGGCTCTCACGCATCACCTGTGGGCAGGGACCCATACGTCCCGCAGCATTTGCCACCACAACGAGCGTGCGGTCACGCAGAGTTCCCGTCATGCACAGAGAGTTTCGAAACCGGATCCCTGGGCGGGCTACGCCGACGCCGGCACCCACTCCGGCAGCGCCTCGGACTGCTCCGCCCACTCGGTCGGCGGTGTCCCGGCCTTCCCGGAGGCGATCACCCCGCCGACGATGGCGCAGGTCGTGTCGACGTCGCCGCCGACCTGTGCGGTCGCCCAGAACGCCTGCTCGTAATGACCGAGGGAGCGTGCGGCCGACCAGAGCGCGAAGGGCACCGTGTCGTGGGCCGTGGTGCGCCGCCCGGAGCCCAGTACAGCCGCGACGGTGGCCGCGTCGGCGTAGTCGAGCATGTCCCGGGCGCGCCGCAGACCGGCGCCGACCGCACTCTTGGGGACCAGGGCGATGACTCCGTCCAGGAGCCCCTCGGCGCTGGGCGGGCCACCGGGTGCCGCGGCCAGGGAGGCGGCCGCGGCGACGGCCATGGCGCCGACCACGGCCTCACGGTGCTGGTGGGTGGGGTAGGCGGAGATCTCCGCCTGGTGCGTCGCCTGCTCCGGATCGTCCGCGTACCAGGCGCCCAGAGGAGCGATCCGCATCGCGGCGCCGTTTCCCCAGGACCCCTGTCCGTTGAACAGGTTGGCGGCCATCTCACGCCAGTCGCCCCCTTCCCTGACCAGCCGCAGCAGACGGTTGACCGCGGGGCCGTAACCCCGGTCGAAGTCGTGGTGCTCCGCGAAGGAATGGGCCAGCGCGTCCTGGTCGATGCGATGGTGGGCGGCCAGGACAGCGACCACGGAACAGGCCATTTCCGTGTCGTCCGTCCACTGCCATGGTGCGGGCGGGAGCTTGCCCAGTTTGAGGAGCGGATAGTTCTCCGGCACGAAGAACTGGGAGCCCAGCGCGTCCCCCACCGCCAGTCCACGCAGGCTGGCCAGGGCGCGGTCCAGGCGCCCTTCGGGAGAGGAATCAGCGGTCATCGCTCTGCCACTCTAGCCGGTGATCCCGAACGGTTCCGGATCTCGCCATCGGTCGAACGGCCGGTCAAGCGAGTACTTGCCGTCGTCTCCGAGAACGAGCATCCGCATCTCGGCGTTCCCCGGATTCGACAGCGACTCGAATTCCGCGACGGTCCAGTGGAACCAGCGCATACAGAACAGCCGCATGGCCAGGCCGTGGGTCACCAGGAGCACATTGGGCGGGTGGTCGGGCGCCTCGAAGCTGCGGTACAGGCTCTCCAGGAAGCCGCCGACCCGGTCGTACACATCGGCGCCGGACTCACCCTGCGCGAAGCGGTAGAAGAAGTGCCCGTACGCGTCCCGGTACGCCTTCTGGAGTCGTACGTCGTCGCGGTCCTGCCAATTGCCCCAGTCCTGTTCGCGCAGCCGGGGCTCCTCACGTACCCGCACGAGGTCGGGGTCGAGGTGAAAGGCGCGGAACGTCTCGTGCGTACGGCGATATGGAGAGACGTACACACTGATGCGCTCCCGGCCGAACACCTCCCGCAACTGCTTACCCCGCTCCTCCGCCTGCCGCCAGCCACGTTCGGTCAGCGGCAGTGCGTGGTCGGGTTCACGCTCGTACACGGTGTCATCAACATTGCCGGTTGACTCGCCGTGCCGGACAAGGACGATGCGCCGTGGTCGTGCCATGCCAAAACCCTAGATCGGGTGAGGCCAGATCGAGCACTCGTACGGGCTCCATACGGCGTAGGTCACACAGATCCTGCACCATGAGCCACACCAGACCCACTACTCACGCGTCCAGAAATCAAACCGTCCACGTCGGTTCCAGCTGGACGATGTCTCCCGAGAGAGCCGCCACGTCCGTCTCCGTCTGGGCACGCAGGGCGAGCCGCTCCACGCGCTCGGTGCGGTACTTGCCGTGCTCGGCGGCCGAGTGCCACATCGACAGGATCAGGAACTCGTGTCCCGGTGCCTCGCCCAACAGACCGCGGATCATGCCGGGGGATCCGGCCATCGCGGGGTTCCAGACCTTCTCCTGCATGAGCGTGAAGTGCTCCGCGCGCTCCTCATGGACGCGGCAGAGTGCCACGCGCAGCAAGTCGGCGTCGGTGAAACGCGGTTCGAATCCCGTCTTCACGTCGAAGCGGTAGTCGAACAGTTTGACCTGGGGATCCTTGAAAGTCCCCGCCTGGGCCGTCGCCAGCCGGTCGTGGGAACGGGCCATGAAGGAGTCGTAGAAGGCGCGGCTCTCCCAGAAGGCGAAAATGTGTGCCACTGAAGTACGCCCCCGGCTCCACCCTCCACCCTGTCCCCGAAATCCAGGCTCCCCCAGAAGCCCCGCCCACTTTCGCTGCCCCCGCTCGAAACCGCGGCGGTCCACCACGGTGCAGCGAATCCACTTGACCAGCACCGCGCCATCGTAAGGCCACGGAGCGTGGCCCCGGTCACGCTCCGGCGGAGACAACCCGCGCAAGCGCCCCCGCTCGCGTGGCACGATGGACAACCAGCCTCGACTGTCGGGCAGTTGAGGCACGGGGCACACGGGGAAGGGGAGCCTGGTGAACGGCATCAACAAGGGGATCCGCAAAGTCGAGGTCGCACTGAAGTGGGACCCGAGCCCTACGGGGCAACCGCCCGTCGACCTGGACATCGTCGCCGCGACATACACCGCTGCCGATCCGCACGGCGCTCCCGCCTACGTCGTGTACTTCGACAGCCGCTCCCCCGACGGCACCATCTATCTGAACCGGGACAGCAAGGACGGCAAGGGCTTCGGCTGGGACGAGGTCATGACGCTCGAACTCGACCGGCTCGACAATCGGTACGCGCGCGTGATGGTCGGCGTCGTCATCCAGCAGCGTACGGCCCAGCGGACCTTCGTCAGCGTCCTCAACCCGGGGATCCGCATCCGCGAGGGCTACACCGTTCTGGCCGAGGACGATTTCGGGGGCGTGCTCGGCTCCACGGCGGCCACCGTCGCGGAGTTCACCCGTGACCCGTCCGGCGGGTGGAACTTCCAACCCGCCTTCCAGGGGTTCGAGGACGACCCAGCGACCTTCACAAGGACCATGGGCGCAGCGCACCAGTCCTGACCGCTCATGAACGCGTAAGGGGCGCCGACCCATGGTCGGCGCCCCTTAAATCAGGCTCTGCCTGTCAGGCGGGGACGCAGCCCCCGCCCGGCGTCAGCTGCAGCCGCTGGTCGAGCCGCAGCCCTCACAGATGTAGCAGGAGCCGGCCCGCTGCATCTTCGTACCGCAGGAGAAGCACAGCGGGGCGTCGGCCTGGATGCCCAGCTGCATCTCCACCAGTTCGGCGCTGGTGTGGGCCTGCAGCGGGGCGGGCTTGGCCACCTCGACCTCAGCCTTCGGCGTGGCGACGGCCTTCAGGTCGGTCGGGCGCGGCGCCGACTGGGCCAGGCCCTCGACGTCGACCTCGTCCTCGGAAGACTCGTACGAGCCCGTCTCCAGGTGGCGCTGGCGCTCTTCCGCGGAGTGGATGCCGAGCGCGGAACGCGTCTCGAAGGGCAGGAAGTCCAGCGCCAGGCGGCGGAAGATGTAGTCGACGATCGACTGCGCCATCCGCACATCCGGGTCGTCCGTCATGCCGGCCGGCTCGAAGCGCATGTTGGTGAACTTCGAGACGTACGTCTCCAGCGGCACGCCGTACTGCAGACCCACCGAGACGGCGATGGAGAAGGCGTCCATCATGCCCGCGAGGGTCGAGCCCTGCTTGGACATCTTCAGGAAGACCTCGCCGAGACCGTCGTCCGGGTAGGAGTTGGCGGTCATGTAGCCCTCGGCGCCGCCCACCGTGAAGGAGGTGGTGATGCCGGGACGCCCCTTGGGGAGGCGCTTGCGGACCGGGCGGTACTCGACGACCTTCTCGACCGCGGTACGGATGGTCTCCTCGGCCTTGGCGGTGACCTCGGCCTTCTCCTTCTCCTTGGTCTTCGCGGAGAGGGGCTGGCCGACCTTGCAGTTGTCGCGGTAGATGGCGAGCGCCTTGACGCCCATCTTCCACGCCTCGAAGTAGACCTCTTCGACGTCCTCGACGGTCGCCGTCTCCGGCAGGTTGACCGTCTTGGAGAGCGCGCCGGAGATCCAGGGCTGGATCGCGGCCATCATGCGGACGTGGCCCATCGCGGAGATGGAACGCTCGCCCATGGCGCAGTCGAAGACCTCGTAGTGCTCGTGTTTGAGGCTCGGGGCGTCGATCACATTGCCGTTGTCGGCGATGTGGGCGACGATCGCCTCGATCTGCTCCTCCTGGTAGCCCAGGCGGCGCAGGGCCTGCGGGACCGTGCCGTTGACGATCTGCATGGAGCCGCCGCCGACCAGCTTCTTGAACTTGACCAGAGCGAGGTCGGGCTCAAGGCCTGTGGTGTCGCAGGACATCGCGAGACCGATGGTGCCGGTCGGGGCGATCACGGACGCCTGAGAGTTACGGAAACCGTTCTTCTCACCGAGGCGGAGCACATCCTGCCAGGCCTCCGTGGCGGCGGCCCAGACCGGCGTGTCCAGGTCGTCCACGCGGACGGCCTTCCCGTTCTCGTCGGAGTGCTGCTTCATGACACGCAGGTGCGGCTGCGCGTTGCGGGCGTAGCCGTCGTACGCGCCGACGACCGCGGCGAGTTCGGCGGAGCGCCGGTAGGACGTGCCGGTCATCAGGGAGGTGATGGCGCCGGCGAGGGCGCGGCCGCCGTCCGAGTCGTACGCGTGGCCGGTCGCCATCAGCAGGGCGCCGAGGTTGGCGTAGCCGATGCCGAGCTGGCGGAACGCGCGCGTGTTCTCACCGATCTTCTGCGTCGGGAAGTCCGCGAAGCAGATGGAGATGTCCATCGCGGTGATGACAAGCTCGACGACCTTGGCGAAGCGCTCGACCTCGAAGGACTGGTTGCCCTTGCCGTCGTCCTTGAGGAACTTCATCAGGTTCAGCGAGGCGAGGTTGCAGGACGTGTTGTCCAGGTGCATGTACTCGCTGCACGGGTTCGAGCCGTTGATACGGCCGGACTCCGGGCAGGTGTGCCAGGCGTTGATCGTGTCGTCGTACTGAATGCCGGGGTCGGCACAGGCCCAGGCCGCCTCGGCCATCTTGCGGAAGAGCGACTTGGCGTCGACCTCCTCGATGACCTCGCCGGTCATACGGGACGTCAGGCCGAACTTGCCGCCCTCCTCGACCGCCTTCATGAACGTGTCGTTCACACGGACCGAGTTGTTGGCGTTCTGGTACTGGACGGACGTGATGTCGTCGCCGCCCAGGTCCATGTCGAAGCCCGCGTCACGCAGGGCGCGGATCTTCTCCTCTTCCTTCACCTTGGTCTCGATGAAGCCCTCGATGTCGGGGTGGTCGACGTCGAGGATGACCATCTTGGCGGCGCGGCGCGTGGCGCCACCCGACTTGATCGTTCCTGCGGAGGCGTCGGCACCGCGCATGAAGGAGACCGGACCCGAGGCGTTTCCGCCCGAGGAGAGCAGTTCCTTGGAGGAACGGATCCGGGAGAGGTTCAGGCCGGCGCCGGAGCCGCCCTTGAAGATCATGCCCTCTTCCTTGTACCAGTCGAGGATCGACTCCATGGAGTCGTCGACGGACAGGATGAAGCAGGCGGAGACCTGCTGGGGCTGCGGGGTCCCGACGTTGAACCAGACGGGGCTGTTGAAGCTGAAGATCTGGTGCAGGAGGGCGTACGCCAGCTCGTGCTCGAAGATCTCGGCGTCGGCGGGCGAGGAGAAGTACTTGTAGTCCTCTCCGGCCTTCCGGTACGTCTTCACGATGCGGTCGATCAGCTGCTTGAGGCCGGTCTCGCGCTGCGGGGTGCCGACGGCACCGCGGAAGTACTTGCTGGTGACGATGTTGACCGCGTTCAACGACCAGAAGTCGGGGAACTCGACGCCACGCTGCTCGAAATTGACCGAGCCGTCGCGCCAGTTGGTCATGACGACGTCACGACGCTCCCACGCCACCTCGTCGTACGGGTGCACGCCGGGAGTGGTGTGAATGCGCTCGATACGCAGTCCCTTGGTGACTTTGGTGCCCTTCGCTCGGGAACCTCGTGCCGGACCGCTCGCCGTCTCTGTCATGCCGCCTCCCTGTACAGGCAAAAACGCCCTGAAATGCCACGATGTTCCCGTGGCGCAGTGTTGTGTCTGAATGTCGCGGGCCCCCACATGCCCATGGCCCCGCAACAAGTCCTGGTCCGCCGCCGCCCGGCCGGACCCGGGGTCTCCGCCCGGCTCCGGCCCGCCGGTCAGTCGGCGGCGTGGGCGGGCACGGGGACCTGAACAGTCCCTCCGGACCCGCCGTCGTCTTCCTGGCTCCCCGCTCCCGCGTCTTCGTCGTCCGCGGCGGGGTCTGGCGTCGCTTCCCTCAGTTCCGTGATGGCCGCCTCGAAGTCCTCGAGCGAGTCGAACGCCCGGTAGACGGAGGCGAATCGCAGATAGGCGACGAGGTCGAGTTCCTGCAACGGGCCGAGTATGGCCAGTCCCACGTCGTGGGTGGTCAGTTCGGCGCTTCCGGTGGCCCGCACCGCCTCCTCGACCCGCTGGCCGAGCTGGGCGAGTGCGTCCTCGGTGACAGGCCGCCCCTGGCATGCCTTGCGCACGCCATTGATGACCTTGGTACGACTGAAAGGCTCGGTGACTCCGGACCGCTTCACCACCATGAGCGAGCACGTCTCCACGGTCGTGAAACGACGGGAGCAGTCAGGACACTGGCGGCGCCTGCGGATCGACGTGCCGTCGTCGGTCGTACGACTGTCGACGACACGACTGTCGGGGTGCCTGCAGAAGGGGCAGTGCATGATCTCCAACCCTCCCTCACAGCAGACTCAATAGCCTCGCGGGGCCACTTGAGCCCCTCGAAGCAGCCCCAAGCATAGGCGATGACCGAGGCTCCGAAGACCCGGGGGACCACAACTTCTGGGCTACTACTGCAATCCAACCACTAGATGTGGGGATCGGCTCCATAAACACGCCGTACGCGCGTGTCGCGCACGTATTGGCATGTGCCGCGCGACCGTACCGCCGCACCGGATACGGGGATGCACAGCCGTACCACTGCGCCACATACGGAGATAGCGTGGGCGTCGGACGGAGGGAGCGTGGGGCTCCCGCGCAGATGGGGGCCGGTTCCCGGTTGACGGGATGCCGGATGGCAGACTGGGGCGACAACCCACGAGGTCAGCACCCCGGCGGCGAAGAGTACGACAATGAACCCTTTTGCCCGCCAGGTGACGCGTTAGCCATACACCCAAGCACATGATCGCGACAGGCTATCCGCGATTTTTCACTCGAACGTGTGTTTGGCGCAACCTTTCGAAAGCAACTACCGTTGTCCAGCAGGGAGACCATCGAGAGGGGCCGACGTGACCACCACCGCAGACAGTGCCACCATCACTGCCCAGGACCGCTCCCAGGGCCGACTCGAGCCGGTGCATGCGATGAACGAACCCGCGAATCCCGAGGGGCACAAGCGCTCCCTGCCGGGCCGACCTCCAGGCATCCGGGCGGACAGCTCGGGGCTGACCGACCGGCAGCGCCGGGTGATCGAGGTCATCCGGGACTCCGTGCAGCGACGCGGCTACCCGCCGTCGATGCGCGAGATCGGCCAGGCCGTCGGCCTTTCCAGCACTTCATCCGTCGCACACCAGCTCATGGCCCTGGAGCGCAAGGGATTCCTGCGCCGTGACCCGCACCGCCCCCGCGCGTACGAGGTTCGCGGCTCCGACCAGGCAGCCTCCGTGCAGCCCACCGACACCGCGGGCAAGCCGGCCGCGTCGTACGTCCCACTCGTCGGCCGCATCGCCGCCGGTGGTCCGATCCTCGCCGAGGAGTCGGTCGAGGACGTCTTCCCTCTCCCCCGGCAACTGGTCGGTGACGGTGAGCTGTTCGTCCTGAAGGTCGTCGGCGACTCGATGATCGAGGCCGCCATCTGCGACGGGGACTGGGTCACGGTCCGCCGTCAGCCGGTCGCCGAGAACGGCGACATCGTGGCCGCCATGCTGGACGGCGAGGCCACTGTGAAGCGCTTCAAGCGCGAGGACGGCCACGTCTGGCTGCTCCCGCACAACTCCGCGTACGAGCCGATCCCCGGCGACGACGCGACCATCCTCGGCAAGGTGGTGGCAGTGCTGCGCCGCGTGTGACGGCTGCGGCGGGCGGGTCCCACGAGACCCGCCCCCTGACCGGGCCCCGGGACCCCTGCGCCGGTTCCGGGGCCCTGCGCTGTGCGGGATCGGGGTGACCGATCACTCGGCCTCAGCCTGCTTCGCCTTGGCATCGATCGCGGCCAGCGACTTCCGGACCTGGTTACGGTCCGTGGTGTACCAGAAGTCGGGCAGTGACGCCTTGAGATAGTTGCCGTAGCGGGCCGTGGCCAGTCGCTGATCCAGTACGGCGACTACGCCACGGTCGCCCGATGCGCGTACGAGGCGGCCGGCGCCCTGCGCCATGAGCAGCGCCGCGTGGGTCGCGGCCACCGCCATGAAGCCATTGCCTCCCGCGTCCTCCACCGCCTTCTGCCGGGCGCTCATCAGCGGGTCGTCCGGACGCGGGAACGGGATCTTGTCCATGACCACCAGCTGACAGCTGGCGCCCGGTACGTCGACGCCCTGCCAGAGCGACAGCGTCCCGAAAAGGCATGTACCTGGGTCGGCCGCGAAGTTCTTGATCAGCTCACCGAGGGTCTCCTCGCCCTGGAGGAGGATCGGGAACTCGGGGATACGGGAGCGCAGTTCCTCGGCGGCGAGTTGGGCGGCCCGCATCGAGGAGAAGAGGCCCAGAGTGCGGCCGCCCGCCGCCTGGATCAGCTCGGTGAGTTCGTCGAGCATGTCCCCGCGGTCGCCGTCCCGCGCCGGGCGGGACAGGTGCTTGGCGACGTACAGGATGCCCTGCTTGGGGTAGTCGAAAGGCGAGCCGACGTCGACGCCCTTCCACTGCGGGAGTTCCTCGCCCGTCGTGCCTTCGGGGGCGAGGCCCAGTGAGGCACCGACGCCGTTGAAGTCGCCGCCCAGCTTCAGAGTGGCGGACGTCAGGATCACCGAGCGGTCCGCGAAGAGCTTCTCCCTCAGGAGGCCCGAGACGGACATGGGGGCCACCCGCAGAGAGGCACCGAAACGATCGTGGCGTTCGTACCAGACGACGTCCCACTCGGAGCCGTTCGTGATCCGCTCCGCCACGTCGTGCACCGTCTCCACCGAGGCCAGCGCCTGCTTGCGGACCGCGTCCTCGTCCTGGACGGACTTGTCGCGGGTCGTGCCGATCGCGGAGATGACGGTGCGGGCAGCGTCGCGCAGGGCCATGAGCGCGTAGCCGAGGTCCTCCGGAATCTCCTCAAGGCGGCCCGGCAGAGCCAGCTCCATCAACCGCTCGAAGCCCTCCGCGGCGGTCTGGAGCTGGTCGGCGGCCTTCTCGTTGACGAGCTTCGCGGCCCGGCGGACCGCACGGTTGACCTGGCCGGGCGTGAGCTCGCCGGTGGCGACCCCGGTGACCCGGGAAACCAGCTCGTGCGCCTCGTCGACGATCAGCACCTCGTGCTGGGGAAGGACCGGGGCGCCCTCGATGGCGTCGATGGCCAGGAGCGCGTGATTGGTCACGACGACCTCGGCGAGCTTTGCACGCTCGCGGGACATCTCGGCGAAGCACTCGGCGCCGTACGCGCACTTCGAGGCGCCCAGGCACTCACGGGATGAGACCGACACCTGGGCCCAGGCACGATCGGAGACACCGGGAGTGAGATCGTCACGGTCGCCGGTCTCGGTGTCCTGGGACCAGTCACGCAGCCGCAGCAGGTCCTGGCCCAGCTTGCTGGTGGGCGCGGCCGCCTCGAACTGGTCGAAGAGGCCTTCCTCCTCGTCCTGGGGGACGCCCTCGTGCAGACGATGCAGGCACAGGTAGTTCGACCTGCCCTTCAGCATCGCGAACTCCGGGCGGCGGCGCAGCAGCGGATGAAGCGCGTCCACTGTGCGCGGGAGGTCCCGCTCCACGAGCTGGCGCTGCAGGGCGAGCGTCGCGGTCGCCACGACCACGCGCTCCCCGTGCGCGAGCGCGGGAACGAGGTAGCCGAGCGACTTTCCGGTTCCGGTGCCGGCCTGGACCAGGAGATGGGAACCGTCGTCGATCGCCTCCTCGACGGCTTCGGCCATGGTCACCTGGCCGGGGCGCTCCGTACCGCCGACAGCGGTGACGGCAGCATGCAGGAGTTCGGGGAGTGAGGGCTTCGTCATAGCGCGACTACCCTACGGCCCGCCACTGACAACCGGCCGATCAAGGTGGGAACGAGGGGCGGGATCAAGACCGGGCTCTCCTTGGCCAGGGGCCGGATCCGCTCGGATCTGACCGTCGTCGACCCGTTTGGCAGTCGATCTCTGTTCGGTCGGGGCTCACATCGGGTCGGGTGGGAACCACATCGAGTGATCAGGACCGGATCGGAACGGTTCGGGTGCTGTATGGGTTCGGTTCTGAGCGGGGGTCTCGTGGCTGGGATGTGGCTCAGCCGGAATCGGGACCGGACGACTGGGAACCGGATCGGCTCGACCGGTGTACCAAAAGTGATGACGCTGTGGCACCGCGCTACAGCAGATGCCGCAGGGACCGGTCTCGGACCATGAGGGCGGCCCGCTTGGCGGGCAGGTCGACCTCGGCGGAGAACCGGAAACCGGCGCTCAGGAAGGCGGCGACGGAGGGGGTGTTGCGAAGGTCGGGTTCAGCGACGACGCGTGCACAGGCGGGGCGCTTGTCGAGCGCGAGGTCGGCGACGGCTCTGAGCAGCGTGCTGCCCAGTCCCCGCCCACGGTCGGCGACAGCGCCGATGAGGAGGTGGATTCCGGTGTCGTGAGGTCGGGCGGGATAGTGGCGGGCCAGCGGGTCGAGGTCCGCCCGGTAGATCTCCCAGTAGCTCATCGGCGTGCCCTCCAGCACGCCGAGACAGGGCACGCTGCGTCCGTCGCCGGCGAGTTGGGCGCGCAAGTGGTCCTCGGTCACCTGCTGAGGTCCGGCCAGCTCCCAAAACTCTGCGACAGCGGGGTCGTTCATCCAGCGGCCGATGAGTGGAAGATCCCGGTCTACGTGTACGCGGACGAGGTGGAACACGCCCGCGGGCGTGATGGTCGGCCCCCAGTCGACCACGCGGTCGAGGAGGTCGTCACCGGACGGGGTGACGGAGACAGGCCGAGACATGCCCTCGGCCGGGCTCCACGCCTCGTCGGAATCTGCATCCGCCTCGGGTTTCGCCCCCGCCTCTCCCTCTCCCTCTGCCTCCGCCTCCGAAAGGAGGGCGACGAAGTCGTCAGGCATGCGCAGCTCCAGCGTGTCCTCACTGCTCATGCCTACGCCCACAGCGAGACCGGCGTCGGTTCTGCTCGGACCGCCGTCGGTACCGAAGCCGCCCGTGCCGCGGCTCGTGGCGGTGCCGAGGTCGGTGATGGGGGCGGTTGCGGCATCGGCGCTGGCGTCGTTGGGTCGCACGGCGACGCTCCTCTCAGGAGGCGAGGTGGGGCATGTTCCTCAGGGATGAAGGGGGTTGGCGATGGTGACGTAGACGGACTGGGTGTCGACCGGGCCGACGAGTTCGTCGAGGCCGTGCAGCCGGGTCAGCAGGTTGGCCTTGCAGCGCAGGACGGGTGAGTCGAGGAGGTGGGCCGGCAGGGAGGTGCGCATTCGGGCGGGACCAGTGGCGATGTCGTCCAAGAAGCGGCGGAAGGCGGCGAGCAGCAGTCGCTCGTCGGCGAGGCGTTGGGAGCCGAACGCGCCGATGAGGCCGAGCACGTTGTTGATGGCGAGGTAGTAGGCGAAGCGCTCGTCGGTGACCTCGTCGGAGACGAAGGTGTCGCTGTGCTCGCCGATGCCGGGCAGCCGGGTGTTCAGTTCCGCGCGCCGGGATTCGCGGAAGTAGTAGCCCTGGTTGTCGCGGTAGCGGCCGCCCGCGGGCCAGCCGTCACGGTCCAGCAGGAGCAGCGTGTTCTGCTGGTGGGCTTCCAGGGCGATCCCCGCCTCGCTGTCCAGCCACAGCACCGGACGGACGACCTGCTCCAGGTACCGCAGGAACCACTCGGCGGCCACGGCTCCGCGGGGGCGGCCCGTTCGGCCGGCGAGGCGAGTGACGACGTCCGCCAGACGGGACCGGAAGGGCGGTCTGCCCGACTCCGGCCGGCCCGAGGCGCCGTCCGCCGGGGCGTAGGGCCGGGGTGAGACGAGACCGGCGATGCAGGAGACATCGTCGGACGGGCTGAACGGGTTGTGCCGGATCACCACATCGAGTCCGGCCACAGGGGTGCCTTCCGGGCTGTCGACGGCGAGCCAGGCGGGGTCGCGGATGATGTCGAAGCCGGGGTGCGCGGCCTGCCACTGCTCGGACAGGCCGCCGCGCAGCAGGCGGTGGACCTCGACACCGCGATGGAGTTCCTTGCGGAGGTTCTCGCGGCGGGAGTTGGTGATGCGCAGGCCCAGGGACAGTTTGAGCATGGCGGGGGCACCGTTCCGGTGGACGGTGCGTACCGAGGAGGTGGGGTGCCAGGAGGGGCCATGCGTGCCGCGATCCCGGAGCAGTCCGGCGTCGAGCAGGTCCGCGGTGTCGGGGCGGTGCCGGATCTCGCGAAGCTGCCAGGGATGCAGTGGCAGTGCGGCGTAGCCGTCGGGCAGCGGCAGTCCGGCTCCGGCGAGTCGCGCCGTGAGCTGGGCCGCAGGTACGGGACGGCCGCGTACGGTCCAGGCCGAGTCGGAGGCGAGCACGGAGGGAGCAACAGCGATCCAGTGCAGGGAGAAGGAACCGCGCAACTCGGGTGAGTACAGGCGTGCTTCGGTTTCGGAGAGACCCTCGCGGCTCTTCGGGGTCGGGTGCAGCGGGTGGCCGAGCACGAGGGCCTGTTCGGCCGCGAGGAAGAGGTCGGGGCCGTCGGTGGGGCGTTCCCGGCGTTCGGTGATGAAGGTGACGGTACGGCGGACGGAGTCGGCGACGCGGGCGACAAGGTCGGCACAGTCGACCGCGCCACGCTCACCGGTACCGGCACCAGGGGTCTCCCTGGTGAGAAGGGCCGCGAGGGTGACCGCGTCGGTCGGCCGGGACTGTGCCGGCGCGTCGGCCAGGTACGGAAGGCCGAAGCGGTGCCAGCCCGTTGGGGACCACTGGTGAACCGGGACGAGGAGGGCGGTGCCGCTGGCCGGAAGGGGGATGCGGAGGGTGCCGCCTTCGGGCGCCGGGAGGCCGGTCTCCCGTACCCAACAGCGCAGCAGGTTCTCCACGGCCGCGGCCTGGGCCGCTGTGTGCGGGTCGGGATGGTCCAGGAGGTCGGGGGCCGCCTCGCTCAGTCGTTCAAGGGCGGGGATCTCTGCTTGCTGCCGGGGGACAGTCGCGACCGGTGGCGCGGTCAGGGGCTCGATGTCGGAGGAGCCTCGCTGGCCTGTGTGGGAGCGGTCGTCGGATGCGGGGGTGGTGGTCAAGAGGGTTCCTCATGAGGCGGTTCGGGCTCGTGCGGAGACGAGCCGGGGTGGTGCCGGGCCGTGATGTGGGTCGGGCTCGCGAGGCAGGTGCGGTCGAGAGGTTCGGAGGACTCTGATGGAGATGGGAGATGGAGGCGAACTGCCGTTGCGGGTGAACTCTCAGACGCCCATGAGCACTTGTGCGCCACCTGCCCCGTTACCCCGCCCGCTCGGCGCGTTCGCCGTGCTGGCGGTGGCGGCTCGGGCGGTGTGGTCGGCCGTGCGTCGGGTGTGCGCGGGCCACCGACTCCACCGCGTCGGCCAGTCGGTCGAGCACTGCGGCCGCCTGCTCGTCGGTGATCGTGAGCGGCGGGAGCAGTCGTACGACGCTCGCGTGTCGGCCGCCGAGTTCGACGATCAGGCCGCGCCGCAGGCATTCGCGCTGTACCGCGGCCGCGAGTTCGGGAGCCGCGGGGCGAGGACCGGGAACGGGATCTTGGAGGACCGCACCACTCCCCTGTGTCGACGCCTCCGTATCGGCCCACCCCGTCGCGGAGTTCGCCCTGCCCACCAGTTCCTCCTCCGACTCCGGGTCCACCAGCTCGACGCCGATCATCAGCCCCCGCCCTCGCACATCACCGACGCAGGCGAACTGCTCTGCCAATTGCCGGAGTTGGGACAGCATCCGGGAGCCCAGGAAGGCCGCGCGTTCGGCGAGGTGGTTTTCGCGGACGTAGGCGAGGGTCGCCGTGCCCGCGGCCATGGCGAGTTGGTTGCCGCGGAACGTGCCCGCGTGGGCGCCGGGTTGCCAGACATCGAGGTCGTCGCGGTAGACAACGACGGCCAGCGGAAGGCTGCCGCCGATGGCCTTGGACAGCACCATCACGTCGGGGGTGACACCGCTGTGGTCCACGGCCCAGAAGGCGCCGGTGCGCCCGACGCCCGTCTGGACCTCGTCGGCGATCAGGAGGATGGACCGGGCGGCCGTGACCTGCCGCATGCGCCGCATCCAGTCGTCCGGCGCCGGAATCACCCCGCCCTCGCCCTGGAGGGGTTCGAGGATCATCCCGGCGGGCCGGGTCACGCCCGACTTGGGGTCGTCGAGGACGGACTCGGTCCAGCGAGCGCCGAGTTCGGCGCCGGGCGCGCCGCCGATGCCGAACGGGCAGCGGTAGTCCTGTGGGTAGGGCAGGCGGGTGACCCGTACGTCGCAGGCGCCGCCGGACGCTTCGAGTGCCCCGGCGGTCATCCCGTGGTAGGCGCCGGTGAAGGCGAGCATTCCGGTGCGCCCGGTCGCGGCGCGGACGAGTTTGAAGGCGGCCTCGACCGCGTCCGCGCCGGCCGGTCCGCAGAACTGCACGCGCGCGTGGCCGGCGAGCCCGGGCGGCAGGGTGCGGAACAGCTCGGTGATGAAGGCGTCCTTGACGGGTGTCGCCAGGTCGAGGACGTGCAGGGGCGCACCCGAGTCGAGGACCTTGCGGATCGCCTCCAGTACGACGGGGTGGTTGTGTCCCAGGGCGAGTGTTCCGGCGCCCGAGAGACAGTCCAGGTAGCGGCGGCCGTCCGCGCCCTCGATGGTCAGTCCGCGGGCCCGGACGGGCACGATCGGCAGGGCACGCGCGTAGGTGCGCGCCGCCGACTCGCGCGCCGACTGGCGCCGCAGGATCCCCTCATGCGCGGCGCGCGCCCCCTCGTGCCCCGCGTCACCGCACGTACGCCCCTGCGCGCCGTCCGCGAGCTCCGGCTCCCTCTCCGGCGCCGTCCCCGGGGCAGCCCCCGCGGACACCCCGGTCCCGGACGCCTCCGCCGCTCCGGGCATCACCCCGGACGTTCCTCCGGGCGCAGACTCGGTCACGGCCACGGCTCTCCGTCCTCCCGCTGTACAGGGGCGAGTTGTCCCTCGCGTCCTCACCCGGCACTCGGCGCAGGGGAGCCTGCACAGGCAGCAGACCCCCCACCGCTACCAACCGCGCACCGCCAACCGGGTTACGGGTTGCCTCAAGATCCTTGCCGTGACTGAACTGTTGCGGTTCCGTCGGAAGCCCCCCACAGGGACCGCATAGTGTGAGATGCCGTCGGTACACAACGTGTCTGCACTGAACGTGTCCGTACGCAAGGCGAGAGAACGGGCGGACCGCGTTCAAAGGCCCCAGTCCCGAGCTCAGTTACCAGGGGGAGTCAAACCATGCGATCCATACGGCCGTCCGTCGCCGCTCGCACGGGGAAGAGCGCGCGTCGCAGAACCTCCCCCGTACTGGCCGCAGTTGCCCTCGCCTCCGCTCTGGCGCTCACCGCCACCGCCTGCAACTCCGGTGACTCGCAGGCGGACGCCCAGGCGTCCGCGTCGGCCGCCGCCGACGGCAAGATCACGATCCCGGACGACATCAAGGAGAGGCTCAAGGAGCACGGGATCGACGTCGACAAGTGGAAGAACGGCGCCTGGAAGAACTGGGACAAGGACGACTGGCTGCGCGAGGCCGAGGACTACATCAACCCGATCATCGACGGCCTGTGGGGCACCGACCGGATGCGCGAGGCCGAGGACCCGGACACGGGTGTCGAGGAGAGCGACCTCTCGGGTGACCAGGGCGTGACCGATCCGACTCCGGCGCCGGTGGACGCGAAGGCCGTGCAGCCTAAGTACCACGACAGCGCGCCCGAGGCGGGCAAGGTGTTCTTCGACTCCCCCGAGGGCTCGATGGTCTGCTCGGCGACGGTCGTGGAGGACCCCGCCCACCCGGGCAAGTCCAACCTGGTCTGGACGGCGGGCCATTGCGTGCACGCCGGCAAGGACGGCGGCTGGTACCGAAACATCGCGTTCGTGCCGTCGTACAACGACTCGGGCATGACGGCCAAGGAATTGGAGAGCGCCACCAGGGCGGAGGCCGCTCCCTACGGCGTCTGGTGGGGTGACTGGGCGCAGACCTCCGAGCAGTGGATCGCGCAGGGCGGTGCGACGGGCGGGGACGGTGCCCCGTACGACTTCGCCGTCATCCATGTGACGCCCGAGAAGGGCAGTGACGGCAAATCCCTGGAGGAGACGGTCGGTTCGGCCCTGCCGGTCGACTTCAAGGCGCCGGCCGTGACCAGTGTCGAGAGCATCACGGCGACCGGTTACCCGGCGGCGGCTCCCTTCGACGGGCAGACGCTCTATCAGTGCACGGACGAGCCGGGGCGGCTGTCGATCTCCGCGTCGGATCCGACGATGTACCGGATCGGGTGCACGATGACCGGCGGTTCGTCCGGCGGCGGTTGGGTCGCGACGGGTTCGGACGGCGAGCCGGCGCTGGTGTCCAACACCTCCATCGGCCCGGCGAGTTCGGGCTGGCTGGCGGGTCCGCGGCTGGGTTCTGTGGCCGAGGGCGTGTACGACTCGGTCAGCGAGAAGTTCGCCGGTCAGTGACTCCGGCATGCCGAAGGCCCGCCCCCTGCGGACAGGGAGCGGGCCTTCGAACTGTGCGTCAGAGCGCGGGAGCGGGTACGTACGGCGCGAGCTCCGCCGCCAGCTCCTCGTGCACCCGCACCTTGAGCAGCGTGCCCTCCGCGGTGTGCACCTCGGAGATCACCTCGCCCTCGCTGTGGGCGCGGGCGACCAGGCGGCCGTGCGTGTACGGCACGAGCGCCTCGATCTCGACCGACGGGCGCGGCAGCTCGTTGTCGATGAGTGCCAGCAGCTCGGCCATACCCTGGCCCGTGCGGGCCGAGACCGCGATGGAGTGCTTCTCGATCCGCAACAGCCGCTGGAGCGTCAGCGGGTCGGCCGCGTCCGCCTTGTTGATCACGACGATCTCGCGCACGCCGGTCGCGCCGACGTCCCTGATCACCTCGCGCACGGCGGCCAGCTGCTCCTCCGGCGCCGGGTGCGAACCGTCCACCACGTGCAGGATCAGGTCGGAGTCGCCGACCTCCTCCATGGTGGAGCGGAACGCCTCGACCAGGTGGTGCGGCAGGTGCCGTACAAAACCGACGGTGTCGGCCAGGGTGTACAGCCGTCCGCTCGGGGTCTCGGCCCGGCGCACGGTCGGGTCGAGGGTCGCGAACAGGGCGTTCTCGACCAGCACGCCCGCGCCGGTGAGACGGTTGAGCAGGGAGGACTTGCCGGCGTTGGTGTAGCCCGCGATGGCGACGGACGGCACCTTGTTGCGCCGACGCACCTGACGCTGGATGTCGCGGCCGGTCTTCATCTCCGCGATCTCCCGGCGCATCTTCGCCATCTTCTCGCGGATCCGCCGCCGGTCCGTCTCGATCTTGGTCTCACCGGGACCACGGGTGGCGAGGCCGCCGCCCTTGCCGCCGCCCATCTGACGGGACAGCGACTGACCCCAGCCGCGCAGTCGCGGCAGCATGTACTGCATCTGCGCGAGCGCGACCTGCGCCTTGCCCTCTCGGGACTTGGCGTGCTGGGCGAAGATGTCGAGGATCAGGGCCGTACGGTCGATGACCTTGACCTTGACGACGTCTTCGAGGTGGATCAGCTGCCCGGGGCTGAGCTCACCGTCGCAGATGACGGTGTCCGCGCCTGTTTCGAGCACGATGTCGCGCAGCTCGTTGGCCTTGCCGGAACCGATGTAGGTGGCCGCGTCGGGCTTGTCGCGGCGCTGGGTCACACCGTCGAGCACCAGCGCGCCCGCGGTCTCCGCGAGGGCTGCGAGCTCGGCGAGGGAGTTGTCCGCGTCCTGCACGGTCCCCGAGGTCCAGACTCCTACGAGGACGACCCGCTCCAGGCGGAGCTGGCGGTACTCGACCTCGGTGACGTCCTCGAGCTCGGTGGAGAGGCCTGCCACGCGGCGCAGGGCCGCGCGCTCGGAGCGGTCGAACTGGTCGCCGTCCCGCTCTCCGTCGATCTCGTGGCTCCAGGCGACGTCCTCTTCCATCAGGGCATCGGCCCGAAGACCTTCGGGGTAACCGTGCGCGGGGCGCTGCGTGTCCTGGGAAGGGGATGAAGAGGAGGTCATTGGGTCCTTACGTCGATGGGTTTCCGTTGCTGCGACGGGCCGGAAGCGCGGCTTCGGAGCTGATCCGTCACATCTCTCAACGCACGAGTACCCCGGGAGATTCCCGTCACCCGTGATGGGAGGGGCAGGCCCGGCCGGGCCGCCGACCTGATGATGGTCGCACGGTGCGGCCGGTCGCGTCACGGTGTTATTTCGGGGCCGCCTTAGCGGGCGCCGCCGACTTCCACTCGGGGTGCCCCGGCATCGGCGGGGTCTTCTCGCCGTAGAGCCATGCCTGGAAGAAGGCGCCGAGGTCGCGTCCGGAGATCTCGGCCGCGAGGTCCGTGAAGTCGGCCGTCGTCGCGGTGCCGTCCTTGTGGAGGCCGACCCAGGACCGCTCCAGGTGCTCGAAGGCGGGGCGCCCGATCTCCTCGCGGAGGGCGTAGAGCACCAGGGCGGCGCCGTCGTAGACGTTCGGGCGGAAGATGCTGATCTTCTGTCCGGGGTCGGGTGCCTTCGGCGCGGCCGGTGGTCCGCCCGCCGCGCGCCAGCGGTCGGAGGCGCCGTACGCCGCCTTCATCCGCGCTTCCATCGGCCGGTTCGCCTTCTCCTCCGCGTACAGGGCCTCGTACCAGGTGGCGTGCCCTTCGTTGAGCCACAGGTCGGACCAGGTGCGCGGGCTGACGCTGTCGCCGAACCACTGGTGGGACAGCTCGTGCACCATGATCGAGTCGACGTACCACTCCGGGTAGGCGGGCTCGGTGAACAGGTTTCTCTCGAAGAGAGAAAGGGTCTGCGTCTCCAGCTCGAACCCGGTGGAGGCCTCCGCCGTGAGCAGCCCGTACGTCTCGAAGGGGTACGGTCCGACCTTGCTCTCCATCCAGGCGATCTGGTCGGGCGTCTTCTTCAGCCACGGTTCGAGCCGTTCGCGGTCCTTGGTGGGCACGACATCGCGTACGGGCAGTCCGTGCGGCCCGGTGCGATGCACCACCGTGGAGCGGCCGATGGACACCTGGGCGAGCTCGGTGGCCATGGGGTGCTGGGTCCGGTAGGTCCAGGTGGTCGCCCGGTCCGCCCGGTCGACGTCCGTCGGCAGCCCGTTGGCCACGGCGGTGTAGCCGTTGGGCGCGGTGACGCGGATGGTGAACATCGCCTTGTCGGAGGGGTGGTCGTTGCACGGGAACACCAGGTGCGCGGCGTCGGCCTGGTTGGCCATGGCGAGACCGTCCGCGGTGCGCACCCAGCCGCCGTCCTGGCCCTGGGCGGACACGGGGTCACTGGTGTGCCGCACGGTGATCCGTGTCCAGCTGCCCTCGGCCAGGGGAGCCTCCGGGGTGATGACCAGGTCGTCCCCCGCGCGCGTGAAGGACGCGGACCGGCCGTCGACCTCGACCGAGGAGACCTTGCCGTGGGCGAAGTCGAGGTTGACGCGGTCGAGCGTGCTCGTCGTCCAGGCGTCGATCGTGGTGACGGCCTGGAGCGGCTTGCTGTTGCTGCCGGGATAGGTGAAGGAGAGGTCGTACGACGCCACGTCGTATCCGGGGTTGCCCAGGTACGGGAAGAGGCGGTCGCCGACGCCCAGCGGGGCCGCCGGAGCGCTCGCGGCGACGAGGCAGATGGAGACGGCCGAGGCGAGCAGGGCCGCCTTCAGTCGGCGGGGAGACTTGGTGCGGGGGCGGGGCCCCTGGGAGCGGGGGGTGAGCAGCATGGACCACGGCTACCAGCGCGCGCGTGCCGTGCGGCGGCGACTCGCGCCGGGCCCACTCGAACGGGGTCCTCGGTGGGCGGACCGGGTTGTCAGGGCGCCGTCGTGTGATGCTGCGCCCGGCTCACGTCGTACACGCCGGGCACATTACGCATGGCGCGCATGAGGGTGGGCAGGTGGGCGGCGTCCGGGAGTTGGAGCGTGTACGTGTGGCGCACGCGCTGCTGGCTTGGGGGTTCGACGGTCGCCGAGACGATCGCGACGCCTTCCAGGGCGATGGCCTCGGTGAGGTCGGCGAGGAGATGGGGGCGGCCGAACGATTCGGCGACCAGCGTGACCCGGCACTCGGTGGTGTCGCCCCAGCTCACGCCGACTTCCACGCGCCCCACGCTCTTCATGTGCGCCACCGCGGAGCACTCGACGCGGTGGACGGTGACCGCTCCCCCGCGTACGGAGAAGCCGGTGACCTCGTCGGGCGGTACGGGGGTGCAGCAGCCGGCGAGCCGTACGGAGGCGCCCGGCTGGTCGACGACGGCGTTGGCGGTGCCGGGGCGGGGTGCGGGGCCCTCGGCTGCGGGCCGGGGCGCGGCGGCGGGTTCCTCGGCCTCCTGGGGCTCGCCCGGGGTTCCGTCGGTCCCCGCGGTGGCGCCGGGAGCCGGGTGGGTGGCGATCCAGCGCTGGATGGCGATCCGTGCGGCGGGCGTGTGCGCATGCTCCAGCCACTCCCTGGAGGGCTCCGAGGCCGGGTCCTGGCCCATGAGGAGCTGGACCGTGTCGCCGTCCCTGAGGACCGTGCTCAGGGTCGCCAGCCGGCCGTTGACGCGGGCGCCGATGCAGGCGTGCGCGTCCTCGCCGTACTGCGCGTAGGCGGCGTCCACACAGCTGGCGCCCTCGGGCAGGCCCAGCGTGCCTCCGTCGGGCCTGAAGACGGTGATCTCGCGGTCCTGGGCGAGGTCCTCGCGGAGGGTGGACCAGAAGGTGTCGGGGTCGGGCGCGGCCTCCTGCCAGTCCAGCAGACGGGAGAGCCAGCCGGGCCGGGTGGGGTCGACGCGCTCGTCGTCGCTCGCGGCCTGCTGTTCGCGCTCCTCCTTCGAAGGCGGAGCGTAGGGATTGCCGAGGGCGATGACGCCGGCCTCGGCGACCTTGTGCATCTGGTGGGTGCGGATGAGGACTTCGGCGACCTGGCCGTCCTCGCGGGCGACGGCGGTGTGCAGTGACTGGTACAGGTTGAACTTGGGGACGGCGATGAAGTCCTTGAACTCCGAGACGACGGGCGTCAGACAGGTGTGCAGTTCGCCCAGGACGCCGTAACAGTCCGCGTCCTCGTTCACGAGCACCAGGAGGCGGCCGAAGTCGCAGCCGCGCAGCCGGCCGCGTTTGCGGGACGCCCGGTGCAGGGACACGAAGTGCCGGGGCCGGATGAGGACTTCGGCCTGGATGTCGGAGTCCCGCAGGACCGTGCGTACCTCGTCGGCGATCTCGGCGAGCGGGTCGTCCGCGCGGGCCGCGTTGTCGACGATCAACTCCCGGGTGTGTTCGTACTCCTCGGGGTGCAGGATCGCGAAGACGAGGTCTTCCAGTTCGGTCTTGAGCGCCTGGACACCGAGGCGTTCGGCGAGCGGGATGAGGACGTCCCGGGTCACCTTGGCGATGCGCTCCTGTTTCTCGGGGCGCATCACGCCCAGGGTGCGCATGTTGTGCAGCCGGTCGGCGAGTTTGATCGACATCACGCGGACGTCGCTGCCGGTGGCGACGAGCATCTTGCGGAAGGTCTCGGGCTCGGCGGCGGCGCCGTAGTCGACCTTCTCCAGCTTGGTGACGCCGTCGACGAGATAGCGCACTTCCTCGCCGAACTCGTCACGGACCTGATCGAGCGTCACTTCCGTGTCCTCGACGGTGTCGTGGAGCAGAGACGCCGTCAAAGTCGTGGTCTCCGCGCCGAGTTCGGCGAGGATCAGGGTCACGGCGAGCGGGTGCGTGATGTACGGCTCGCCGCTCTTGCGCATCTGGCCGCGGTGCGAGGACTCGGCCAGGACATAGGCGCGACGCAGTGGTTCGAGGTCGGCGTCGGGGTAGTGGGCCCGGTGTGCCTCGGCCACGTGGCCGATGGCGTCGGGCAGCCGGTCGCGGGCCGTCGACCCGAGCAGCGCGGCTCGGCCGAGGCGGCGCAGGTCGATCCGGGCGCGGGCCTTCCTGCGGGGCACTGTAGGGGCTACAGGACCTGGGGTCGCAGGGTTCGTGGCCTCCGCACTCATGGGCACCTCCGGCTGCGTCGACCGGCGGACGGGGTAGCCCCATGGCGGACGGCGGCTCAGGGGATGGCGTCGTTCCCCCGTCCGGGCCGGTGCTTGATGCTACCGAGCCCACCACGTGCGACTGACCGCCTCTCGCCGAGCGTGAAACGGATCACCCATTCGAGCGAAGGTTTGGACGTTTACGGTTTTGCGCGCGTGACCTGCGATCGGTTGCGGTTTCGAACCGTACCGGACGCCGGAACCCGTGATTCCGAGCGCCCGGGACTCCCGGAAATGTGATCTTGGCCTCTTGGACGCCTCAGCGCGTCGCACCCGCCAGCCACTCCGCGTCGATCTCGCCCTCGGCGACGATCACCGCAGGGCCGGTCATCTCGATCTCGCCGTCGGGCCGCTCGGTGATCACAAGGGTCCCGCCGGGTACGTCGACGGTGTACGTCGCCGGGCTCCCGGTGACAGCCGGGTCGGCGCCGTCCCTGCGGGCGGTGGCCACGGCGACGGCGCACGCGCCCGTGCCGCACGATCTGGTCTCGCCGACGCCGCGCTCGTGCACGCGCATGGCGACGTGCGCGGGGCCGCGGTCGACCACGAACTCGACGTTCACGCCGTCCGGGTAGGCGGCCGCCGGGCTGAACGGCGGCGGCGAGAACAGGTTGCCCGCGTGCGCGAGGTCGGACACGAAGGCGACGGCGTGCGGGTTGCCCATGTTCACGTTCCGCGCGGGCCAACTGCGCTCGCCGACGCTCACCGTGACGTCCCCTTCGGGGAGCAGCGCCTTGCCCATGCCGACGGTGATGTCGCCGTCCTTGGCGAGGTGCACGGTCTTCACGCCCCCGCGCGTGGCGACCGCGATGTCCCCTTCGGCGGCGTGTCCGGCACGCTGGAGGTAGCGCGCGAACACCCGCACGCCGTTGCCGCACATCTCGACGATCGAACCGTCGCCGTTGCGGTAGTCCATGAACCACTCCGCCTCGGCCGCCATCTCCTTGGCCTCGGGGTGCGCGGCGGACCGCACGACGTGCAGCAGGCCGTCACCGCCGATGCCCGCGCGGCGGTCGCACAGGGCGGCGACGGCGGCCGGGGAGAGGTCGATGGTGTTCTCGGGGTCCGGGACGATCACGAAGTCGTTCTCGGTGCCGTGCCCCTTGAGGAAGGCGATCCGCGTGCTCATTCCTCGATCGTACGGGTTGGGTACGACAGGCGGCCGGGGCGGCCAGGGCGAGAGGCCCTAACGGAGCCGGGCCACCCGCCACACGGCGAGTACCACGACGACGGCCACCACAAGGGCGTAGGCGATCGCGACCCGCCAGTCCGGGCGGCGCCCGGAGCCGCGTTGCGGCAGGCCCGGCCAGGTGTGGCCCACCCGGCGCGCGGCCGTCATGCCCCAGCCGGCCGCGCACGAGCAGATGAGCAGCCCCAGCATGGCGATCACGGCCCCGCTGTCGCCGAAGTCGAAGGCCAGCGGGAAGGCGAACATCAGGGAGCCGAGCGCGGCCAGGGCGACGATGGGGGCGAGCTGCCAGATGCGCAGCCGGCGCTGCGGGCGCAGCTCGACCTCGACCTCGGGTCCGCCCGCGAACATCTCGTCGGGCTCGGGCCCGTCGTCGGTCACTCCACCCTGTGTGTCGTCCGGCCCGTCGGGGCTCAGGCGATCATCGTCCCGCTCCGGTTCACCGCTCTCCGCGGTGACGTGCTCGGCAC
Source organism: Streptomyces sp. JLBG701 (assembly GCF_058544905.1). NCBI lineage: Bacteria > Bacillati > Actinomycetota > Actinomycetes > Kitasatosporales > Streptomycetaceae > Streptomyces > Streptomyces sp. JLBG701. The sequence goes on along the minus strand of NZ_CM178588.1, from coordinate 8,367,907 downwards.
TATGTGCGGTGTCGCGAGGGCCGGCCTCCATCGCCACGCGCCCTCCCAACTCGGACTCCACTTGGTCGATCGAAGCTCGATGATGGCACGGCGCCGGGGGCCGGGACGGCGGCCTGAGCGTCCCGATGCCATGACGTGATCAGGCTGTGACCGGTCGTTCGACCAACGCCATTGCGAGGTGCGGAAGTTCTGTGAGATCGGCCGCAGCCCCACTCAGCCAGTGCACCCGGGGATCGCGTCTGAACCACGAATCCTGGCGGCGCGCGAAGCGCTTGGTCGCGCGCACCGTCTCCCCGCGCGCCTCCTCTTCCGTGCACTCCCCGACGAGCGCCGCGAGCACCTGCTGGTACCCGAGCGCGCGCGAGGCCGTACGCCCCTCTCGCAACCCGTGCGCCTCCAGCGCGCGCACCTCGTCCACGAGCCCCGCGTCCCACATCCGGTCGACCCGGCGCGCGATGCGCTCGTCGAGTTCCGGGCGCGCCACGTCGACGCCGATCTGCACGGTGTCGTACACGGAGTCGTGGCCGGGCAGGTTGGCGGTGAAGGGGCGGCCGGTGATCTCGATGACCTCAAGGGCCCGGACGATACGGCGGCCGTTGCTGGGCAGGATCGCGTGCGCGGCCTCGGGGTCGGCGACGGCGAGCCGGGCGTGCAGCGCGCCCGAACCGCGCAGGGTGAGTTCCTCCTCCAGGCGGGCCCTGACCTCGGGGTCGGTACCGGGGAACTCCAGGTTGTCGACGGCCCCGCGGACGTAGAGGCCGGAGCCGCCGACCAGGATGGGCCAGCGGCCCTCGGCGAGCAGCGCGTCGATCCGCCCCCGCGCGAGTCGCTGGTACTCGGCGACGGACGCCGTGACCGTCACGTCCCAGATGTCCAGGAGATGGTGCGGGATGCCGCCGCGCTCCCCCGGCGTCAGCTTGGCGGTGCCGATGTCCATCCCGCGGTAGAGCTGCATGGAGTCGGCGTTGACGACCTCGCCGCCGAGACGCTGGGCCAGGAAGACGCCCAGATCGGACTTTCCGGCCGCGGTCGGTCCGACGACGGCGATGACTCGGGGGATGGGGGGTGCGCTGGTCACGTTCACAGTCTCGCAAACCTCGGACCCCATCTCGAACGAGCTACGTGACGGCACGGCTGTGGGGTCGTTGCCAGTTGCGAGGTTCCCGCCGCCGGTTTCGAGAGGCGGCGGCCCGGGAGACGCAAACGGACGCACCGGGCAACGCGGAATTTCGTCCACATGAGTAGCATATGGAGTTGATATGGGCGTTTTTGCACGACTTCTCCGGAGGTCGAAGGCGACGGAGGCGGCGGCGACCGCCGAGGGTGGGACCGCAGCACCGGCGGCCGAGCCCGAGGCGGAACAGGCGGCAGAGGCGAAGGGGTCGGCCGAGGCCGAGATCACGGTCGAGGACGCGGTGGACGCGACGGTGACGGAGGCCGTCGAGGGCACCGCCGGCGAGGCGGTCGAGATCCCCAAGCAGCAGTCCGCCGAGGAGGTGGCCGACAACGAGGCCGGTGAAGGCGTCCGCACGTAACTGCCCCGCGCGGGAAGGTGAACCATGGGTCTGTTGGACAATTTGAAAGCCAAACTCGCCCCGGCCAAGGAGAAGGTCTCGGGCCTCGCGCAGCAGCACGGGGGCAAGATCGAGCAGGGCCTCGACAAGGCCGCGAAGGCGGTCGACAAGAAGACCAAGGGCAAGTACAGCGACAAGATCCAGACGGGCACGGGCAAGGCCAAGGGCGCCATGGACCGACTCGCGCACAAGGACGGCACCGGACAGGGCGGCGGCACGACCACGCCGCCGAACTCGACACCGCCGGCTTCCTGAACGGCATTTCGCACGGCGGACGGCCGCGGAGTCCAAGGACTCCCGGCCGTCCGCCGTTTCACCGGCACACCAGCGCCGGGACCCGGCGCTACGACCAGGCCGCGACCACGTATCCCACGCCGTACGGCGCGTCCTCGTAGAGCAGAGCCCCACCGAGGCCCGCACCCTCGGCCGCGCCCGCGAGGACCTGCCAGGGCGCACGCCCCGACACCTTCAGTTCGTACGCCAGCTCGGCGTCGATCGACTTGAGCGCCGCCACGTCCGCCGCCCCCAGCACACGCGCGACCTCCGCGTCGAAGGGCGCGGCCCGCTCGTCGAGATAGCCGGGTGCTTTGAGCGTCCGGCATGCGCTGGCGTCGCCCATCACCAGCAGCGCCACCCTCTCGGCCTGGGCGGCGATTTCCCTTCCGACTTGGATACACCGCTCGGGGGCGAGAGGTTCCCCCACGCCGAGTCCCTCGATCGGGGCGTCCGACCAGCCGGTCCGCCGCAGCAGCCACGCGGCGACGGCGAGCGAGGGCGGAAGCTCACGCTCCACCGCCGCGACCCCCTGCTCGGAGATTGTGCCCCCCTCTGCGCCCAGCCGTACGTCGAGGTCCACGCCGAAACCGCGGAACGACCCCGGTGTGCCCTCGGGGTGCGGTCCGCGCCCGCTCTGCTCGGCGGGGCCGACCACCACGAGCCGGTCGGGGCGAGCGGCGGCGAGCACGCCCAGCGCGTCCATGCACGCGGCGCGCGCGGTGTCCAGCTCGTGGGCGGCACCCGCGGCGACCTCGGGCACGAGGAGCGGTGGGCAGGGGCAGACTGCGGCGGCGACAAGCATGATCGGCAGCGTAACGCCGTAGGGCGCCGGAGCCAGGTCACGCGCCGCACTCCGTAGAGCGCGCGGGGTCAGTCGCAGCCCGTGGCGACCGGCAGTGGCGCTGGCACGCCGATCTTCGGCAGGCCCAGCAGGACGCCGCCCGGCTTTGCGGCGCTTTCGGCGTTGCGCTTCTCCCACGCGTCTCCCGCGCGCGTGCGGCGCACGTCGAGGGTCTGGCCCTCGGCGAGGAGGTGGTGCGGGGCGGCGTACGTGATCTCGACCGTCACCACGTCGCCGGGGCGCACCTCCTGCTGCGGCTTGGTGAAGTGGACCAGGCGGTTGTCGGGGGCGCGGCCGGAGAGGCGGTGGGTGGCGCCGTCCTTGCGGCCCTCGCCCTCGGCGACCATCAGCTCCAGGGTGCGGCCGATCTGCTTCTTGTTCTCCTCCCAGGAGATCTCCTCCTGGAGGGCGACGAGACGCTCGTAACGCGCCTGGACGACCTGCTTGGGGATCTGGTTGTCCATGGTGGCGGCGGGGGTGCCGGGCCTCTTGGAGTACTGGAAGGTGAAGGCCTGTGCGAAGCGCGCCTCGCGCACCGCGTGCATCGTCTGCTCGAAGTCCTCCTCGGTCTCGCCGGGGAAGCCCACGATGATGTCGGTGGTGATGGCCGCGTGCGGGATGGCGGCGCGGACCTTCTCGATGATCCCGAGGTAACGGTCCTGCCGGTAGGACCGGCGCATCGCCTTCAGGACCGTGTCCGAGCCGGACTGCATCGGCATGTGCAGCTGCGGCATGACGTTCGGCGTCTCGGCCATGGCGGCGATGACGTCGTCGGTGAAATCGCGGGGGTGCGGGGAGGTGAAGCGGACGCGCTCCAGGCCCTCGATCGCGCCACACGCGCGTAGCAGCTTGCTGAACGCCTCGCGGTCGCCGATGTCGGAGCCGTACGCGTTGACGTTCTGGCCGAGCAGCGTGATCTCGGAGACGCCCTCACCGACCAGCGCCTCGATCTCGGCGAGGATGTCGCCGGTGCGGCGGTCCTTCTCCTTGCCGCGCAGCGCCGGGACGATGCAGAAGGTGCACGTGTTGTTGCAGCCGACGGAGATCGACACCCAGGCCGCGTACGCGCTCTCGCGCCGCGTCGGCAGCGTCGACGGAAACGCTTCGAGGGACTCGGCGATCTCGACCTGCGCCTCTTCCTGCACGCGCGCGCGTTCCAGCAGGACCGGCAGCTTGCCGATGTTGTGCGTGCCGAAGACGACGTCCACCCAGGGCGCCTTCTTCACGATGGTGTCGCGGTCCTTCTGCGCGAGACAGCCGCCCACGGCGATCTGCATCCCGGGGCGCTTGGTCTTCATCGGCGCGAGGCGGCCGAGGTTGCCGTACAGCCGGTTGTCCGCGTTCTCACGCACGGCACAGGTGTTGAAGACGACGACGTCCGCGTCGCCGTCCGAACCCTCGGGGGCGCGCACATAGCCGGCCTCTTCGAGCAGCCCGGACAATCGCTCGGAATCGTGGACGTTCATCTGGCACCCGTAGGTGCGGATTTCGTAGCTCTTGGCTTCTTGAACGTCCACTGCGAGGCTCCGGTCGCTGCTGCTGGTCATCCCTCAAGGGTAGGCGGTCCCTGGCGAACCCCTGTCCCCATCGCTCTCTCCCAGTGCTCTCCACGGTGCCGCCCATAAATCGGTCGCATATGTCCCGGTGCGGCGGGATGATCCACGCTGTCGGGCCGCGCGCGTCCTGTCGCGCTCGACCGCCGAGCAGAGGAGCCGCCGTCATGGCCTCAGCCGCCTTCGAGACGTCCGGGCACGAGCCCGAAGCGCGCACGGCAGCCGGGGCGCTGCGCGGCTGTCTGGAGGGCGGTGTGGCGGTCTTCCGCGGCATCCCGTTCGCCGAGCCGCCGGTCGGCTCGCTGCGTTTCGCCGCGCCGCGGCCGGCACGCGGTTGGGACGGCGTGCGGACGGCTCGGTCCTACGGGCCGCCGCCCCCGCAGTCGTCCGCGCTCGGCATGGACGCTCTCGCGCGGGACGCGAAGGGCGACGACTGGCTGACGGTCAACGTCTGGACGCCCGAGCCGGACCCGGGTGCGGACCTCGCGGTGATGGTGTGGATCCAGGGCGGCGCCTACACGGTCGGCATGTCCGGCCTCCCCGAATACGACGGCGGCCGCCTCGCGAGGGACGGCGACGTCGTCGTGGTCACCTTCAACTACCGCGTCGGCGTAGAGGGCTTCGCGCAGATCGAGGGGGCACCGGCCAACCGGGGTCTGCTCGACCAGGTCGCCGCTCTGGAGTGGGTGCGCGACAACATCCGCGGCTTCGGCGGCGACCCCGAGCGCGTCACCGTCTTCGGTGAGTCGGCGGGCGGCGGATCCGTCGCCGCGTTGCTGGCGATGCCCCGCGCCGCCGGCCTCTTCCGGCGAGCCGTCGCGCAGAGCGTGCCGGGCGCCTTCTTCACGCCGGCGCTGGCCGCCGACATCGCCGGCGCCTGCGCGTCCGAACTGGGTCTACGACCCACAGCGGCCGACCTGTCGACGGTGGACCCGAATCTCCTGGCCGTCGCCGGTGACGCCGTAGCCGACGGGATCACCGGCCGGGTCGAGCGGTGGGGCCAGGCCGCTTACCGATCGATCCCGTTCGCGCCCGTCGTCGACGGCGACGTCCTGCCGGTCACCCCGTGGCGGGCGCTGGCGGACGGCGCCGGCCGGGGCATCGACCTCCTCGTCGGTCACACGCGCGACGAACAGCGGCTGCTCTCCGCGCTCGACGGCCTGCTCGGCCAGGTGACCGAGGAACAGGCGGAGCAAGCCCTGCGCATGCTCGCGCCCGGCCCGGACGGCGCACGCCGCTACCGCGACGCCTTCCCTGCCGCCGGCCCCGACGAGCTGTACGAACTGGTCCACTCGGACTGGCTGTTCCGCATGCCGTCCCTCCACCTCGCCGAGGCGCAGCACGACGCCGGCGGCCACGCCCATGTCTACGAACTGGCCTGGTCCGCCCCGGGCATGGGCGGTGCCCTCGGCGCCTGCCACGGCCTCGACGTGCCGCTGGTCTTCGGGAATCTGAGCAGCGGCCAGCCCGCCGTACTGCTCGGCGAAGCCCCGTCCCCCGAGGCGGAAGCACTGTCCGCGCACATGCGCTCCGCGTGGACTGGATTCGCCGCCCACGGCGACCCCGGCTGGCCCGCGTACGACACCGAGCAGCGCCTTGTGCAGAGGTTCGACGCCCGATCGACCGTGACGGCCTATCCGGAGGAGACCTCCCGCCTGCTCTGGGAGGACCATGCCTTTCCCGCGCTGCCGTTGACGGCCTGACCGCCCCAAGATCTCCGACAGAGGCTCAGCGGTCCATGTCACTTCGAGATGTGGTCGGAATGGGGAGCTCCGGCGAGGCATGACAACGCGTGCGCCGACGCCGATGGTTCCCTCGCCGTCGCGGCCGCCCCCGTCGGCACCACGACCGCCACCGCACAACCCGACGTGCCGTCATCTCGGCGGAGGGAAGCGGGAGTTCGTCGCCCTCCCCCAGCGCCCCCGCGCCCGGGGCGCCGCACGGGCTGGTCGTCGAGGTCACGAAGGTGATCGGCGAGACCGAGTCGGGCACGGAGGTGCAGACCGTGCTGGCCGCCCCCGCCTCCTTCGACATCGACAAGGCGCCACGGTGCCGCTCGGCAGCCTGCGGCTGGATGTGCGGGCCGAGGTTCCCACGGTCGAGGGCGCGCCCGCCTCGGCCGCCGCGTCGGTGTCCGGCTTCGTCCAGGCCGCGCCCCAGGTCGACTTCACGTACAGCGGTGAGGGCACCGGGACCGCACCCGGCTCCGCGTATCTCGGCGTGTCCGGCGACTGGGCCTCCCAGTGGGCCCTCAAGGGCCGCGCCGCCGCCCCCACCAGCGAGCCGAATGGCAGCTGGCGAGCGGCCGCACACCGTAAGGCCTGTCCGGCGTCAGGCGCCGTCGGGGACCCATCCCTGGCGGCGCAGTACGGCCGCCACGTCCGGTGCCTCGTAGTGGTCGCCCTTGAGGACCTTTCCGTCGGCCCGGCGCGCGACCCTGCCGTCGGGGCCCAGCTTGGTCATGTTGGAGCGATGCACCTCGGCGATCACCGCGTCGAGGTCGATCCCGTGGACGAGGGCGGTGCCGTACGCCACGTACACGACATCGGCCAACTCGTGCGCGAGCAGGTTCAGCGGGCCGTCGACCGCGACCTCGGCCACCTCGGCGGCCTCCTCCGCGAGCAGTTCCCCGCGGTGGGCGGCGAGTTGCGGGGAGACCTCTGTCGGTGTGCTGCGGGCGTCCAGCCCGAACGCGAGGTGGAATTCACGGACCAGGTCGGCGGGAGAGCGGCGCATGCGCCGACTCTAACGGCCGCCTCTGACAGTCCCGTTTCCCTCCCGCCTTCGCCGTGCCCGACGCGGCGGTCCGCCCCCGCTGTGACCCCGGTCCTGGTCAGCACCGCGTACGGGCTGGCAGGATCGCGCGCATGTCCACAGTGTTCCCCCGTATCGGCAGGCGCCGGGCCCTACAGGGCGCGGTCGCCGGCTTCCTGGCCCTCGGGCTGCTGCTGTGGTGGCTGCTGCCCCTGGGCGAGGACCCGCCGAGCGGGACGATCACCTTCAGCACCGGAACGCCCGCGGGCGTCTACCAGGAGTACGGCAAGCTCCTGACCGCCGAGCTCGACAAGGACATGCCGAACCTCAAGGTGAAGCTGCTGACCAGCGACGGGTCGCAGGAGAACGTCGCGCGCGTGGCGAGAGGCGGGGCCGACTTCACCGTCGCCGCGGCCGACGCGGTGGCCTCGTACAAGGGCACCGGTGCGAACCGGCTGCGCGGCATCGCACGCCTGTACGACGACTATGTGCAGCTCATCGTCCCGCGCGAGTCGGACATCGACTCCGTCGCGGACCTCCGGGGCAAGCGGGTGGCCATAGGGCTGCCCGACTCGGGGGTGCGGCTCATCGCCAACCGGGTGCTCAAGGCGGCGGGCATCGACCCGGCGACGGACATCACGCCCGAGGCCGAGGGCATCGACACCGGGCCCGACCGGCTCAAGGACGGCGAGATCGACGCGTTCTTCTGGTCGGGCGGACTGCCGACGAACGGGCTGCGGGAGCTCGCGAGCAACTTCACCTTCAAGTTCGTCCCGATAGAAGCCACTCTCGTCGCCAAGATGCATGAGGAGGGCGCGGACACCCACTACTACCGCGCCACCAACATGCCGGAGTCGGCCTACCCCACCATCCAGAACGGCGCCACGGTGGCGACGATCGCGGTGTCCAACCTGCTGATGACCCGCACGGACATGGACCCCGAGCTCACCGAGTGGCTGACCCGCACCGTGATCAAGAGCCGCGACGGCATCGGCGCCCACGTCCACTCCGCGCAACTGGTCGACGTACGCACCGCGATCTACACCGACCCCCTCCAGCTCCACGAGGGCGCCCGGCGCTACTACCGCTCGGTCAAGCCGTAGAACAGCCGCGTCAGGGTGTCGGCACCGACGCCGAAGCCGACGCCGACCTGGGCACCGACACCGTCACCCGCAACCCGTGCGGCTCGTGATGGTCGTAGGAGATCGAGCCGCCGCCCGCGCCGAGCAGGGCCCGGGAGATGGACAGTCCGAGGCCGGAGCCCTTGATGTTCTGGTGGTGGCCGCTGCGCCAGAAACGGTCGCCGATACGTGTGAGTTCCTCGTCGGTGAGGCCCGGGCCGTCGTCGGTGACCACGACCGTCGAGGTGTCGCCGTTGGCGGCGACCGTCACCTCGACCTTCTTGTCCTTGGGCGTGAACTTCACGGCGTTGTCGATCACCGCGTCCAGGGCGCTGGACAGCGTGATCGGGTCGGCCCAGGCGGTGGTCGGCGGACAGTCCCCCACCAGCCGAACGCCCTTGGCGGCGGCGGTCGGCGTCCAGGCCGCGACGCGCTCGGCGGTCAGCTGGCCGATGTCGGTGAGGCGCAGGTCCGCCTCGGCGTGCTCGGCCAGCGCCAGGTCGAGCAGGTCGTCCAGGACCTGCGCCAGGCGTTTGCCCTCGGTCTGGACCGAGGCGATCTCCTCGTTTCCCTCCGGTAGTTCGAACGCGAGCAGTTCGATGCGCAGCAGCAGCGCCGCGAGCGGGTTGCGCAGCTGGTGCGAGGCGTCGGCGACGAAGGCGCGCTGCTGCTCCAGGACGTCCTCGACGTTGTCCGCCATTTCATTGAACGACCGGGCCAGGCGTCTGAGTTCCGGTGGTCCGCCGGCGGCCGCGACCCGGGACTTGAGCCGTCCGGTGGCGATGTCGTGTGTGGTGGCGTCCAGGACGCGTACGGGCCTGAGCACCCAGCCGGTCAGCCGTAGCGCCGCGCCCACGGCCAGCAGCATCGCGCCGATCTCGCCCGCGCCGATGATCAGCCAGCCGCGCAGGATCCGCGAACGCATGGGCCCGGTGGGCGAGTCGGTGATGACGACCGCGACGACGTCGCCGTCCCGGATGACCGGGGACGCGACGACGAGGTGATCGCGCTGCCAGGGCCAGACCTGCCGCGGGTCGTGGCTGCGGCGGCTGAGGAGCGCCTCCTCGAAGGCGTCGCGCACCTCCCCCGTTCGAGGGAGGAACCAGTCCTTCGGCGCACGAGCCATGGGGATGTCGCTGCTGTAGAAGACACCCACCCGAATGTCGTAGACCTCGTAGTAGCTGACGAGTTCACGGGTCAGCGTCTCCAGCCGCTCGTCCACGGGCGTGCCGGAGTCTCCGGTGGGCGTGTCGGTGACGAACTGGGCGAGGGCCGCGAAGCGCGCCGTGTCGTCGATCCTGTCGACGACCACCTTCTGCTGCTGGGCCGCGGCGACGCTGCCCGCCAGCGGGACGCCGAGCGCGAGCAGCACGGCCGCCATCAGGACGATGAGCAGCGGGAGAAGACGTGTGCGCACCCGTGCCCGCTAGCCGGCCGGTGCGACGAGCCGGTAGCCGACGCCCCGTACGGTCTCGATCAGCGCCGGCATGCGCAGCTTGGCGCGCAGAGACGCGACATGCACCTCAAGGGTGCGTCCGGTGCCCTCCCAGCTGGTGCGCCACACCTCGCTGATGATCTGTTCCCGGCGGAAGACCACACCCGGGCGCTGGGCGAGCAGCGCGAGGAGGTCGAACTCCTTGCGGGTCAGTTGGACAATCGAACCGTCCACGCTGACCTGTCGGGTGGGCAGCTCGATGCACACCGGGCCCAGACGCAGCGCGGTCTCCCCGCCGGCGGCCGCGTCCTCGGTGACGGTGCGCCGGCTGACGGCGTGGATACGGGCGAGCAGCTCTCCGGTGTCGTAGGGCTTCACCACGTAGTCGTCGGCCCCGAGGTTGAGGCCGTGGATGCGGGAGCGGACGTCGGAGCGGGCGGTGACCATGATGACCGGGGTGCTGGTGCGCTTGCGGATCTTGCCGCAGACCTCGTAGCCGTCCTGGTCGGGCAGGCCGAGGTCGAGGAGGACGACGCCGAAGCCGTCGCTCTCCGGGACGAGCGCCTGGAGGGCCTCCTCGCCGTTGCGCGCGTGGGTGACGTCGAAACCGTGCCGCTTCAGGACCGCCGAAAGAGCCGCGGCCACATGATTGTCGTCCTCGACCAGCAGCAGTCTCATCCCAGCTCCCTCCGGTTCATCGGACGTACGATCTCTGTAGGTACACAAACACGGGCACACGCGCGCGTGCACGATGGCAGTCACGCTGATTGATGAGGACGGCGTCAAGCGGGTTCCGGTTGCGCACCCCTACCGTTACCCGCCTGATACGCAGCCAAGGTCACAACTGCTACGACACGTGTCCGATTGCTATCGGATCGTGATGCTCAGATTCCCCTCAGATGTAATGACGCTGGTCGCATGGGGTTACTACTGTCCTCCGAAACCGAGTGAGGACGGAGCCAGAGAGCGATGACCGAAGTATCGGTGGCCAAGGAAGACATGGCCGCAACCGGCGAACTGGTCGTCCTGAAGAGCGTCAACAAGCACTTCGGCGCGTTGCACGTACTCCAGGACATCGACCTGACGATCGCCCGCGGCGAGGTCGTCGTGGTCATCGGGCCCTCCGGGTCCGGCAAGTCCACCCTGTGTCGCACCATCAACCGCCTGGAGACGATCGACTCGGGCGCCATCGCGATCGACGGCAAGCCGTTGCCTCACGAGGGCAAGGAGCTGGCCCGCCTGCGGGCGGACGTCGGGATGGTCTTCCAGTCCTTCAACCTCTTCGCGCACAAGACCGTGCTCCAGAACGTGATGCTCGGCCAGATCAAGGTCCGCAAAGCGGACAAGAAGAAGGCCGAGCAGAAGGCCCGCGCACTGCTCGACCGGGTCGGCGTGGGATCGCAGGCGGACAAGTACCCCGCCCAGCTCTCCGGCGGCCAGCAGCAGCGGGTCGCCATCGCGCGCGCCCTGGCCATGGACCCCAAGGTCATGCTCTTCGACGAGCCGACGTCGGCTCTCGACCCGGAGATGATCAACGAGGTCCTGGAGGTCATGCAGCAGCTCGCCCGCGACGGCATGACCATGATCGTCGTCACCCATGAGATGGGCTTCGCCCGTTCGGCTGCGAACCGTGTGGTGTTCATGGCGGACGGCCGCATCGTCGAAGAGGCTGTGCCGGACCAGTTCTTCAGCAACCCGCGCAGCGACCGCGCCAAGGACTTCCTTTCGAAGATCCTTCACCACTGACGGAATCCGTCCTCCGGACGGATTCCGAATCACCGACGAACTGCGTCACCGCCCATGACGGCTCGCACCTCTTCACCACAAAGGATGTTCACCATGAAGCTTCGCAAGGTCACCGCCGCGGCCGCGGCTGTGTTCGTCCTCTCCCTGACCGCGACGGCCTGTGGCGGAGACGACGACGACAGCAGCAGTGACACCGGATCCAGCTCCAGCGGCGGCGGCACGATCAAGATCGGTATCAAGTACGACCAGCCCGGCCTCGGCCTGAAGGAGTCGGACGGGTCCTTCTCCGGCTTCGACGTGGACGTCGCGACGTACGTGGCCAAGGAGCTCGGCTACGACGCCGACAAGATCGAGTTCGTCGAGACCAAGAGCGCCGACCGCGAGAACGCGCTCGCCCGCGGCGACGTCAAGTTCATCGCGGCCACCTACTCGATCAACGACGAGCGCAAGCAGAAGGTCGACTTCGCCGGCCCCTACCTGCTCGCCCACCAGGACCTGCTGACCAAGACGGGCTCGGACATCACCGAGGGCACGGACCTCAACGGCAAGAAGCTGTGCTCGGTGACCGGCTCCACCTCGGCGCAGAACGTCACGGAGTCGATCGCCCCGAAGGCCCAGCTCAAGGAGTACGGCACGTACTCGGAGTGCATCGCCGGTCTGCAGAGCGGCGCCGTGGACGCGGTGACCACCGACGACTCGATCCTCGCGGGCTTCGCCGCCCAGGAGCAGTACAAGGGCCAGTTCAAGCTGACAGGCCTAAAGCTCAGCAACGAGAACTACGGCATCGGCGTCAAGAAGGGCGACACCGCGACCCTGAACAAGATCAACACCGCGCTGGAGAAGATGGTCAGCGACGGCGCCTGGGACACCGCCGTCAAGAACAACTTCGGCCCGGCCAACTACAAGAACGAGCCCGCCCCGAAGATCGGCGTCATCGTCTCGTAACGCCAGGTTCCACAGGCGCGCCGCCGCCCACCGCGATCAGGGCGGCGGCGCACTGTGTCCGCCACGCATGCCACGTTCGCCACACACCCGGAAGCGCGGGAGATCGTGTTCGACTTTCTTGAAGGTTACGACGTCCTAGGGGCGTTCTGGATGACGGTGAAACTCACCGCCATCTCCGCCCTCGGCTCCCTGGTCTGGGGCACTCTGCTGGCCGCCATGCGCGTCAGCCCGGTCCCGCTGATGCGCGGGTTCGGCACCGCCTACGTCAACATCGTCCGGAACATCCCCCTGACGGTCATCATCGTCTTCACCTCGCTCGGTCTCGCCGACATCTTCCGTATGACGCTGGGCGCGGCAGACGACTTCGACACACTGGGCTTCCGGCTGGCGATCCTCGGCCTCATCGCCTACACCGCGGCCTTCGTCTGCGAGGCGATCCGCTCGGGCATCAACACGGTGCCCGTGGGACAGGCCGAAGCCGCCCGCGCCATCGGGCTGAGCTTCACCCAGGTCCTCTGGTCCATCGTGCTGCCGCAGGCGTTCCGTTCGGTCATCGGCCCGCTGGCCAACGTACTGATCGCGCTGACCAAGAACACGACCGTGGCGGCGGCGATCGGTGTGGCGGAGGCCGCGGCCCTGATGAAGAAAATGATCGAGAACGAGGCGCAGACCCTGCTCATCGGCGCGGTGTTCGCCTTCGGATTCGTGGTTCTGACACTTCCCACAGGCCTCGCCCTCGGCTGGCTGAGCAAGCGACTGGCGGTGAAGCGATGACCTCGGTCCTCTACGACGCCCCCGGCCCACGGGCCAAGCGGCGCAACGTTCTCCTCTCGGTGGTCTTCTTCGTCCTGCTCGCCCTGGTCCTGTGGTGGGTCTGGCGGACGATGGACGACAAGGGCCAGCTGAAGTGGGCCCTGTGGGAGCCGTTCACCGAGGCCGACGCCTGGACGACGTATCTGCTGCCCGGCCTGGCCAACACCCTGAAGGCCGCAGGGCTCGCCATGCTCATCGGCCTTCCGCTGGGCGCGGTCTTCGGCATCGCCCGCCTGTCCGACCACCGGTGGGTCCGGATTCCGGCCGGTGCGGTGGTCGAGTTCTTCCGGTCGATCCCGGTGCTGCTGCTGATGCTCTTCGCCAACGAGTTCTACGCCCGCTCCACGGACGTCAGCACCGAGAGCCGGCCCCTGTACGCGGTCGTCACGGGCCTGGTGCTCTACAACGCCTCGGTCCTCGCGGAGATCGTCCGGGCGGGCATCCTGGCCCTGCCCAGGGGCCAGACGGAGGCCGCCCAGGCGGTCGGGCTGCGCAAGGGCCAGACGATGACCAGCATCCTGCTCCCGCAGGCCGTCACCGTGATGCTGCCGGCCATCGTCAGCCAGCTGGTCGTCATCGTGAAGGACACCGCGCTCGGCGGTGTGATGATCGGGTTCACCGAGCTGCTCAACTCGCGTGGCACACTCGCGGCGTTCTACGCCACCGTCATCCCCAGTTTCATCGTGGTGGCGCTCATCTACATCGTCCTGAACTTCATCCTGACCAGCTTCGCGAGCTGGCTGGAGGGCAGGCTGCGGCGCAGCAAGCGGGGCACCGGTGTGGTGCTCGGCGCCGAGGACGTCGACGAGCTCAACGCGGCCGAGGTCGGGGGCTCCTTCGGGACCGGCGCCGGCGGCGGTGGAATCTGATGAGCAGTCAAGTGGCATGAGCTGCACGGGGGCAGTGGCGATCACGCCACTGCCCCCGTCACTTGACGCAAGCACCGGCAATGGGTTGCATACGTTCTGTGATCGTGCACCCTGCTCCAACTTCCTGTTCACATACGTCCCTCAGGACACCTCCGCGGGCAGGGGGCGCCACGCCGTGGACCCGGTGATCATCGTCGGGGCGGGGCCCGTCGGGCTCACGCTCGCCCTTGCGCTGGCGCGACAGGAAGTGCCGTCCGTCGTCCTCGACGAGGGGCCGGGCAAGGACGAACCGCGCCCCGCGCGGACCGTCGTCCTGCGCGAGGACACCGCCGCGCTCATGGAACGGCTGACCGGGGTGGCGCTGTCCGAGGCCGGTTCCCGCTGGGCCGGATGGCGGTCGATGCGGCGCAAGCAGGTGACTCGCGAGATCACGTTCGGGGACGCCGACCCGGCTCCCGTGCACATCGCCCAGCACGTCCTGACCGGCGCCCTGCGCGCGGCTCTCGTGGGCGAGCGGCTCGTCAAGGTCGCCGTGGAGAGCCGCCTCGACTCCATCGAGCAGGAGCCGTCCGGCGTCACGGCACACACGCGTGGCCCCAAGGGAACCTGGTGGCGCGGCAGTTACCTGGTCGGCTGCGACGGTCCGCGCTCGACCGTGCGCAAGCTCCAGGACATCCGCTTCCCCGGCCGTACGTCCGTCGAGCGACACGCCGTCGCCGCACTGCGCACGGAACTTCCGTGGGCCGACGAGGCGTTGTTGCATCGAGTACTCCCGTGGCGGACGTCCGGCCCGTCCGCCGGGGAGGTCAGCGGGCGCCCCCTGCCCGACGGTGTGTGGCGCCTGGACTGGCTGCTGCCGCCGGGCAAGGACCTGGTCACACCCGAGCTCCTCGTGGCCCGTGTCCGCGAGACCCTGGGGGGTTGGAGCGGCGGCACCACACCGCCGTACGAACTCCTCGACACCGGCGTGCACACCGTCCACCACCGGCTGGCCCGTCGGTGGCGGGCCAGGCGGGTCTTTCTCGCCGGGGACGCCGCCCACCTGCTCGGCGCGCTCGGTACGCACGGTCTTGACGAGGGGCTGCGGGACGCCGACAACCTCGCCTGGAAGCTGGCGCTGGCCTGGCACCACGGGCCGCACGAGGCGCTGCTCGACAGCTACCAGGCCGAGCGGCGCGCGGTCGTCGCCGCACGGCTGCGCGCCGCCGACCAGGCGCTGCCGCTGCTGCGCGGCGGCGGAGGGCTGCGCGCGTACGTCCCCGGGTCGGCCCGGGGACACGACGTGCTGCTCATGGACGGCCACCTGGGGCGCGGGGCGCTGGGTGCGCCGGGGGCGTACGCCGACTCACCGCTTGCGCCCCGGCACATCGAGGCGGAGGTGCCGGTCGACACCTCGCCGGGCGCGCCGGTCGCCGATGTGCGGGTCACGGCCGAGGACGGCTCCTTCGTGCGGCTGCGGGACCGGCTCGGCCGCGGCGCGCTGCTCGTCGTGCTGATCGCGCCGGGCACGGGCGTGTGGGAGCGCAAGCACTGGGTGACCGCCGGGATCATGCCTCGGCTGGCGGCCGCGGTGACCGCGCTGCCGCACCCCGCCGAGCTGCTCGTCGCCGAGAGCTACCCGGGCGCCGCCGCCCACACCGTGCTCCTCGTCCGCCCCGACGGACACCTGGTCACGGCGTTGAACGGGGTGCGTCCGGCCGACCTGTACGCGGCGGCCGAGGCGACCCTGGGCGGCCCGGCGAAGACGGAGGCCGAGGCCACGGCCGGCTCGCGCTGAGGCCTCCGTACCCCTGCCCATGCTGTCCACATTGTGACGGTGAGTTGACCGGCACACACCGTCATGCTGTACTCCGGATCGTGACTGACACCTCTGTGCGCCTGTGGCGGAAGGTCCATCTGGACCTCGTCCGCTATGTGGGCTGCGTGTGTCAGACCCCCTGCTGAATTCGCATCTCCCTCATCCGCGCGCACCACTGTCGTGTTCTCGCGCGCGTCTTCGCGAACCCTCATCAGGACGGTGTACGTGTCTGTCTCCCACTCTGTCTCCACCCCTGCGCCCGTCCAGGCGCCCACTCAGGCAGACCTCCTCGACTTCGTACGACGCACAGCCGCCGACGCCGAGTTGATCGCCTCGCTCCCGCTCGACCCCGAGGGCCGCACCTGGGTGCGCCTGGAGGGGCCGTGCGGCAGTGAGGCCTGGCTGATCGGCTGGCCGCCCGGCACAGGCACCGGCTGGCACGACCACGCGGAGTCGGTCGGCGCCTTCCTCACCGCGTCCGGCGAGCTCAAGGAGAACTCGCTCGCCGCGCGGCTGCCCACCGACGGCTGGCAGACCCTGGAACTGACGGAGGGCGTCGACCGGGAGCGACAGCTGCCGGCCGGCCGGGGCCGCGCCTTCGGCCAACACCATGTCCACGAGGTCCTCAACGAGTCCACCGACCAGCACGCGATCTCCGTCCACGCCTACTACCCGCCGCTGCCGCAGATCCGCCGCTACAGCCGGGTGGGGCAGGTGCTGCGCCTGGAGCAGACCGAGCGGCCGGAGGACTGGCAGTGAGCGGTGCGGGCAGCCCGGGTGGCACGGACGAACACCCGGTCGGCATCGACGAATTGCTGGCACGCGTGCGTGCGGGCTACGAGCGGACCGAGCCGGGAGAGGCGTACGACGCCGCCCGGGCCGGCGAGACGCTCCTGGTCGACATCCGCTACGCCGCTCTGCGCGAGCGGGACGGCCTGATTCCCGGCGCGCTGGTCGTCGAGCGCAACGAGCTGGAGTGGCGCCTCGATCCGCGGGGCAGCCACCGTGCCCCCGAGGCCACGCACCACGATCTGCGCGTCGTGGTGATCTGCAACGAGGGCTACGCGTCGAGCCTGGCGGTCGCGTCCCTACGGCAGTTGGGGCTGTGCCGGGCGACCGATCTGGTCGGTGGGTTCCAGGCGTGGAAGGCCGCGGGGTTGCCGGTGGCTTCGTAGGTAGGCGGTGTGGCCTCAGTTCTCGTCGGGGCAGTACAGCGGGGCCGTGTCCGCGTTGCTCCTGGTGATGAGGCGAACCGGTGTCTGGGCGATCTTGTCGGCCTTTCTGCCGCGCAGCAGGTCGATGGTGTTGGTGACCGCCAGTTCGGCGGTTTCCATCGCCGAGTTGGAGACCGTGGCCGCGAAACGGCCGTCCTTGAGGGCGGCCAGTGCCTCGTCGGTGCCGTTGACCGTCACGATCTTGACGTCCTTGCCGCCGGCCGCGTCGAACGACTTGCGGGCGGCGAAGGCCATTTCCTCGTTGGCGACGAACGCGTACTGCAGGTCCGTGTGCGCCTGGATCATGTCCTCGGCGACCGCACGCGCCTTGTCCGCGTTGAACATGCCGGGCTGGTTCGCCACCACCTCGGCATTGTCGGGCAGCGCCTTGGTGAAGCCGGCCACCAGCAGGTCGGAGGCGGCTCCCGGGGCACCTGCGACGATCCCGACCCGAACACCCTTGCCGCCGGCGTCCTCGGCGATCCAGTCGGCGTCGAGCTGTCCGACCTTCTTGAGGTCGACGACGACGGCTCCGAGGATGTGCTCCGGATCGTCGGGGACCACCGAGGTCAGGAAGATGGGTATGTCCGCGCTCCTGGCCTTGGCGATGTCGTTCTCCAGCGCGTCGACGTTCACGGTCTGCACGATGATCGCGTCGACCCTGCGGGCGATCATGTCCTCGATGTTGGACAGCTCGGTACCGGCGTCCTGATGGGAGTTGGCCGACACCAGCTCGGCGAAGTTGTTCCTGGCCGTCTCCTCGACGGCCCTTTGCAGGCAGGTGTGGAACTGGCTGTCGCCCCCGTTGACGAACCCCAGCCGGAGGGGTCCGTCGTTGGAGACCTCGGCACCTGCCTGGAGTCCGCAACCGCTCATCACGAGGCTCACCCCGAGGATCGATGCGGTCAGCGTTCTTCGGCGGCGTGCCACAAAGTGCATGGGCATGGGCATGGAAGAGCCGCCTTTCAAGGCATGCGGGAAGATCTGCCCAGGGACCCGGTGAGGCAGCGGCGGCGCGGGTCGGGTGAGCTCGACGGCGCAGACGGTACAGCGGGGCGAAACATGCTCACCCTTCCGGGAGCGCAACCTAATGCTGCACGCCTCGGGCCTCTCATTCGCCCCAACTGCCTCTAGTCTCGGGCGGCTTGACGCCGTTGAGCGGCCTGGGCGGACACGCCCTACTCCGACGGCGGTGGCGGTGTCGGTGGCGAGGAGCAGTACCGACAGGGCCTCGGTGCGCAGCATGCGGAGCACCTGTCGGCGGGTCGCCCCCGCGAGGCGCAGCAGCGCGAACTTGAGGAGTTGGATGTTCGGGCCCTGAACGCGATCGGCGCCCCCGCGCGTCCACCGTGTCCAGGGCCCGCGATCGGACCGGCGCAGCGAGCCACCGGTTCACGATCGAGTCGATGCCTCCGTGATCGCTCAACTGCCCCGTGGGCCCCGGCTCTTACTTGTGTCCGGGGATTCGGCGTTCGGAGGGATCTGGATGTCCTGCGGGCTTACGAATTTCTTCGGGGCCTACGAATTTCTGGCCGGAGTCGGCCCGCCCGCGCCAAGCCAGGACAAGCTGGGATCCCTGCCCTCTGTCTGCGCCTGCTCACCTGCGTCGTGGGCAGGCGGGTGGTAGCAACAGCCCTCGCCCCGTCAGAAGCCCTCGTCCGCGAGGAACTCCGTGTCCTCACCCTCTTCCTCCAACGCCCGCCGGACCACCCGCAGGGCCATGCCCTCGGGGTAGCCCTTGCGGGCGAGCATGCCCGCGAGACGGCGCAACCGCTTGTCCCGGTCGAGGCCGCGGGTGGAGCGCAACTTGCGGGCGACCAGTTCGCGCGCGGTCTCCTCTTCCTGCTCGGAGTCGAGCTGTGCGACCGCCTCGTCGATCAGCGTGGAGTCGACGCCCTTGGTGCGCAGCTCCTGGACGAGTGCGCGCCGGGCCAGCCCTCGCCCGTGGTGCCGGGACTCCACCCAGGCTTCCGCGAACGCGCTGTCGTTGATCAGGCCGACCTCCTCGAACCGCGACAGCACCTCCTCCGCCACGTCGTCCGGGATCTCCCGCTTGCGCAGGGCGTCCGCGAGTTGCTTTCGCGTGCGCGGGGTCCCGGTGAGCAGGCGCAGACAGATCGCCCGCGCCTGCTCGGCCGGGTCCTTCGAGGACTCCTCCTTCTCGGCCTTCGACGAGGAAAGGGAGCCTCCGTCCCCATCGGACGCCTCTCCGAAGCCACGCCGGGCGCGGCCGCGCCCACGCCCGCCACGTGAGCCGCCCCCGCCACGCGTCCCGCGCTCACCGCGCCGACCGCCGGCAGGCGTGCCTTCACCGTGATGCGAGCCGCCGTCCGGCCAACCGTCGCCGTCCCCCGCGAAGCTCCCGTCGCCCTCGCGCCCCCGCTCCTGCGGGACTTCGGGGTAGGAGGCGTACTCGGCCCAGTCGGTTCGTCGTGTCACGGGTCAGCTCTTGGCTACCGCGGCCTTGGACTTGGTGGCCTTGGCCGCAGCCGGAGCGGGCACCGTCTTGGCGGCGTCGTCCGTGGCGGTGGAGACCGCCGCGTCCACGCCCGGTTCGGCGGTCGGCTCCTGCGGCCGGACACCCACGCCCAGCTTCTCCAGGATCTTCTTCTCGATCTCGTTGGCCAGGTCGGGGTTGTCCTTCAGGAAGTTGCGCGCGTTCTCCTTGCCCTGGCCGAGCTGGTCGCCCTCGTACGTGTACCAGGCGCCGGCCTTGCGGACGAAGCCGTTCTCCACGCCCATGTCGATCAGGCCGCCCTCGCGGCTGATGCCGTGGCCGTAGAGGATGTCGAACTCGGCCTGCTTGAAGGGCGGTGCGACCTTGTTCTTGACGACCTTGACGCGGGTGCGGTTGCCGACCGCGTCGGTGCCGTCCTTCAGCGTCTCGATGCGGCGGATGTCGAGTCGCACCGAGGCGTAGAACTTCAGCGCCCGGCCACCGGTGGTGGTCTCCGGGGAGCCGAACATCACGCCGATCTTCTCGCGGAGCTGGTTGATGAAGATCGCGGTGGTCTTCGACTGGTTGAGCGCGCTGGTGATCTTCCGCAGGGCCTGGCTCATCAGACGGGCCTGGAGACCGACGTGGCTGTCGCCCATCTCGCCCTCGATCTCCGCGCGCGGGACGAGCGCGGCGACGGAGTCGATGACGATGAGGTCGAGGGCGCCGGAGCGGACCAGCATGTCCACGATCTCCAGGGCCTGCTCACCGTTGTCCGGCTGGGACAGGATCAGGTTGTCGATGTCGACGCCGAGCTTCTTCGCGTACTCGGGGTCAAGGGCGTGCTCCGCGTCAACGAAGGCCACCTGGCCGCCGGCCCGCTGCGCGTTCGCCACCGCGTGCAGGGTCAGGGTCGTCTTGCCGGAGGACTCCGGGCCGTACACCTCCACCACTCGGCCGCGCGGCAGGCCGCCGACACCGAGGGCGACGTCGAGTGCGGTCGACCCGGTGGGGATGACCTCGATGGGCTCGTTCGGCCGCTCGCCCAGGCGCATCACCGCGCCCTTGCCGAATTGCCGTTCAATCTGTGCGAGCGCGGCGTCGAGCGCCTTCTCGCGGTCGGTTCCTGCCATGGGTTCCACCCGATTTGCTTGAGTCGATCGCTTCACGTCAAAGACGCTAACGCCTGCCACTGACAATGCGTCCCGACACCCGTCCGGCCTGTGGATAACTCGGACACATCTCCATCAAAACCCTGCCGAAATACCCACCGACAGCTTCGCCGGAACTCCCATAAGAATGGATGTTCGATTTTCGTGTCAAGCGCACCATGCGACACCTCCGAGACTACGTTCACGGTCCGACAACGGCCGGGATCCCGGGCCTCTCGCCGGGATACTCCCTGCGGCGTAGGGCGGGTGCCTTCGGTCGGACGACGACTGTGCGGGGACTTCTGACGAAGCTCAGTCCATGGAAAACGAGAAGACCGGCCGAGACGGCCGCGGGACCCCGGCGCTGGCATCCGGCGCGCGCCCCGTCGAGCGTCTGTGCCACGCGACCGGTCTGCTGCTGGTCCTCTCCGGCCTCGTGCACCTGGTGGTGTTCGCCGTCGACGGCGGCCCCTGGGAGGGGCCCGTCTCCTGGCGCAAGCCCGTGACGTTCGGGCTGTCCTTCGGGGTGACGTTGATCGCGGTCGCCTGGGTGACGTCGTATCTGCGTGTCGGGCCGCGCCTGCGTTCCGCACTGCTCGTCGTGTTCGCCGCCGACTGTGTCGTCGAGGTCGGCGGCATCACCCTCCAGGCATGGCGCCGGGTGCCCTCTCACCTCGACATGGAGACGCCCTTCGACACGACGGTGTCCATGACGCTCGCGGTGGGTGGGGGCGTCCTCGTGGCGCTGCTCACCGTGTTCGCTCTCGCGTCGTTCCGCCACCGGCCCTCGGGCCCCACGGGGATGCCGCTCGCGGTGCGCTCGGGGTTCGCCGTCCTGCTCGTGGCGCTGGCCTCGGGTGCCGCGATGATCGCACGCGGCGTGGTGCTCGCCCGCACCGGCAACCAGGAGGCGGCGTACCACTCGACGGCCCCGCTCAAGCCGCTGCACGGGGTCAGCCTGCACGCCGTCCTGGTGCTGCCCGCGCTCGCCTGGCTGCTGTCCCGCACGCCTTGGAGCGAGGCGGTCCGGTGGCGGATCGTGGCCACGGCGGTCGGGTGCTACGCGGCTGCCGTGACCGCGGCCGGGGCGTGGGCCGTCGTCACGTACTGACCCGGCCGCCGCTCAGCCGGAGCCCTCGTCGGACTCCCCGGGTTCCTCCACCCGAGGTCGCTCCCACAGCCGCCGCGCGCGCGTGAGCAGGCCGCCCCCCGATCCGCGTCCCCGGTGGCCGTGGACGCGAGGGTCGTCCGTGACGTCGTACCGCTTCACGTACGCCCCCAGGAAGGCCTGCAGCGTGGCGACCGCCGGGATGGCGATCAGAGCGCCGACGGCGCCGAGGAGCGCGGTGCCGGCGACGACCGACCCGAAGGCGACCGCAGGATGGATGTCGACCGTCTTCGATGTCAGCTTGGGCTGCAGCACGTAGTTCTCGAACTGCTGGTAGATCACGACGAAGATCAGCACCCACAGCGCGTACCAGGGATCGACCGTGAAGGCGATCAGCATCGGCAGGGCGCCCGCGAGATAGGTGCCGATGGTGGGGATGAACTGCGAGACGAGACCCACCCAGACGGCGAGCACGGGCGCGTACGGGATGCCCAGGGACTCCAACAGGATGTAGTGCGCTATGCCGGAGATCAGCGCCATCAGTCCGCGCGAGTAGATGTAGCCGCCGGTCTTGTCGACGGCGATCTCCCACGCGCGCAGCACCTCGGCCTGCTTGGCGGGCGGCAGCACGGAGCACAGGGCACGCCGCAGTCGCGGCCCGTCGGCGGCGAAGTAGAACGAGAACAACGCGATCGTCAGCAGCTGGAAGAGGCCCCCGAGCACCTGGGCGGAGACGTCCAGGACGCCGGTCGCGCTGTTCTGCACGTAGTTGCGCAGCCAGTCGGAGCGGAGCAGGCCCTCCTGGACGTCCACCCGCTTCAGGTCGGTGTGGAAGTGCGCGTTGACCCAGTTGATGACGGAGTCGAGATAGTTCGGGAAATCCTCGACGATCTTGATGATCTGGCCCGCGAGCATCGAGCCGAGCAGCGTGACGAATCCGGCGCTCACGATCAGCAGGCCGAGGAAGACCAGAAAGGTGGCGAACCCCCTGCGCATACCGCGGGACGCCATCCGGCTCACCGCGGGCTCGATGGCGAGCGCCAGGAAGAACGCGATGAGGATGTTGATCAGCAGGCCGGTGAGCTGGTGAAAAGCCCAACTGCCCAGCTGGAACACGGCGATGAGGGCAAGCGCCAGCACCATGGCGCGCGGCAGCCAGCGCGGCATGCGTGCGCCCGGCACGACGGTGCCTTCCGCCGGGGGCCGGGCGGGCGGCGTCGTGCCGAACGGGGATGCCTGCTGGGCGACCTGTCCGGTCTCATCTGTGGGTGCCACGGAGCAAGTCTCGCCCACGCCACCGACAATCGGCTGCCGTCCCGCGATCTTCGTGCCCGATCAGCGCTTCTCCTGCGGAACGTTCACGGCCGTACAGACGGCTCGCCACACGTCCTTCGCCTCCCAGCCCGCGTTCAGCGCCTCGTGCACCGTGCGCCCGCCGAGCTCCGACATCACATGATCACGCGCGAAGGTGTCGGCGTACCCCGTACCGAAGTGCTCCGCCATTCGCTCCCAGAAGACCGTCAACCGCATGACACCAGTATCCCGCCCCTGAGAGTGGGCCCGAGCCGGGACCACTTGCCGAGAACGCTTTCCGTCCTACGGTCTGGCTCATGGCCGAAACCGGAGCTTCCCCACTCCCCCCGACGCCCCCGGCGCACTCCCCGCTGTTCCGCGCCGAGCACTTCGTGTGGCTCAACGCGCGCGTGCTGGAGCAGCGCCTCTTCGCGTACCACTTCCTGAACGGAAGCGCCGAGCCGGTGGAGACCGCGCTGGACGCCTACCGCAACGACGACGGCGGGTACGGCCACGCGCTGGAGCCCGATCTGCGCGGCCCGGTGAGCCAGCCGCTGCACACCGGCCACGCCCTGCGCGTCCTGGACTCCATCGGGCGCTGCGGCGGACAGCGGGTAGAGCGCGTGTGCCGCTACCTGACCTCGGTCTCCACGGCGGACGGTGCCCTGCCGGCGATTCATCCCAGCCAGCGCGGCTATCCGACGGCCCCCTTCGTGCCGATCGTGGACGACCCGCCCAGCGAACTCCTCGCCACAGGGCCGGTGGTGGGCCTCCTGCACCGCAACGAGGTGTGGCACGCCTGGCTGTTCCGGGCGACTGACTTCTGCTGGCAGCGGGTCGATTCCCTGGAGAAGTCCCACCCGTACGAGATCGAGGCCGCCGTGGCCTTCCTGGACTCGGCCCCCGACCGCCCGCGCGCGGAGGCGACCGCCGACCGCCTCGGCCGACTGGTGCGCGAACACCGCCTGGCGGCACTGGACCCGGACCACCTCGACGCGTACCCGGTCGCTCCCGGCTACGCGCGCGGTGAACACCACTTCCCGCACGACTACGCCAGGACGCCACACTCCCTCGCGCGCGCGTGGTTCACGGACGAGGAGATGACGCGCTCCCTGGACTTCCTCGCGGGCGAGCAGCAGGAGGACGGCGGCTGGCCGATCCGCTGGCGGCAGTGGGCACCGGGGCCGGCCCTGGAGGCCCGCCCCATGGTGACGATCGAGGCCCTGCGCACCCTCAGGGCGTACGGCCGACCCATCGGCTGAACCCCGCCCTCCTCACCCGCCCATGGCCCGGACCCCCGCCGTCACGATCACCGCGGCCGCGACGACGAGCAGGAACGGGGCACGCAGAACCAGCGCCACGGCGGCCGCCGCGAGCCCCGCGGCCCTCGCGTCCAGCACGAGCGCGTGCCCGTCCGCGAAGGTCTGCTGAGCCGTGAGGGCGGCGAGAAGGGCAACGGGCAGCAGGGCGGCGAGACGCTTGACGAGAGGCCGCTCGAGAACGCCCGCGGGCACGAGCAGTCCGGCGAGCTTGACGGCGTAGCAGCCGAGGGCGGTCGCACCGATCGCGATCCAGACGTTCAACGTGCCTCCCCTTGTGCGTCGTTGTCGCGGTCTTCCGCGTCGTTGCGATGGCCGCCCCTACGACGGCCTTCCGCCCACAGGACGACCGGCGCCGCGAGCGCGGCCACCAGGACCGGCACACCTGCGGGCAGCAGGGGCAGCGCACCGAGCCCCAGCAGAACCGCGAGCACGGCGACGACGCGTTCGGTCGTCGTCTTGAGCATGGGCGCGAGCAGCGCCAGGAACACGGCGGGCCCGGCCGCGTCGAGACCCCACGCCTCGGTGTCCCCCATGGCCTTGGCACCCAGTGCGCCGAGCAGGGTGGTGAGGTTCCACAGCACGTACAGGCTGATTCCCGTGACCGCGAACCCGATCCGCGCACTGCGCCGGGTGGGCTGAGCGAGCGTGACGGCCGCCGTCTCGTCGATGACCCAATGGGCGGCGAACGGCCGCACCGCGCGCGGGAGTGCCAGCAACTGCGACAGCCGCAGCCCGTAGAAGGCGTTGCGCACACCGAGGAAGAAGGCACCCGCGGCCGCGGTGAAGGGACTGCCCCCTGCGGCGAGCGCCCCCACGAGCGCGAACTGGGAGGCCCCCGTGAACACCAGGAGGCTGAGCGCGCACGTCTGCAACAACGTGAGCCCGCTGCCGGCCGAGGTCACCCCGAAGGCGAACCCGGACAGTCCTACGGCGACCCCGACTCCGAGGGCGTCCCGGACGACGGCGGTATCGGGCTTTCCTCCGCTTTGCGTGCGTATGTCTGCGAGAGCTGTCTGTTCTGCCACACGTCGGACGGTAGGAGCAGGTGCCGCGGCTCGTCTTGTACGTTCTTGCGCTCACGCTGGTACGCCCCTGGAGGCACGCCCACGATCCGCGCGAAGTGGCGGTTGAGGTGCGGCTGATCGGTGAACCCCACAGCGAGTGCCGCCTCCGCCGGCGCGGTCCCCGCGTCCAGCAGCCGTCGTGCCCGACGCACGCGGGCATCGGTCAGCCAGGTGTGCGGCGGCATCCCGTAGGCGTCCCGGAACGCCCGCAGCAGGGCGAACGGACTGGTGCCAAGCTCGGCAGCGAGCCTCTCCAGACTCGGCGGCTCGACCATCCGCTCCTCCAGCGCGGCACGCGCGCGTGCCGCGACGCTCGCCCCCGCACTCCGCACGGCCCGCCGCGGAAGCGACCCCCCGTTCAGCCGGAGCAGCCGGGTCACCGCGACCCGCAACAGGGTGTCGGCGGCAAGCGCGTTGCCCTCGTCGGCGGCCCGCAACAGCTGATGCACGAGCCCCACGGTGTACGGATCGTCGAACACGGGATGGACGAACCCGGGCGTGCCGCGAATCGACGTGGTCTCCGCGGCGATCTCGGCCACCACGTCCGGCGAGGGATAGACGGCCCCGTACCGCCACCCCTCGGGAACCCCGGCCCGCCCGGTGTGCGGGGTGTCCGGATTGATCAGCGCGAGCGTTCCCGCGCCCGCGTACTGATCGGCTCCGCGATGATGAAAGACCTCCACGCCGTCGGCGATGGCGGCGATGACGAAGTTCTCGTGCGTATGCCGGACGAACGTCTTCCGGATGTACCGGGCCCGCAGCAGATCGACACCGGGCAGCTCCGCGTACCGCCAGTGCCGTGCCAGTTCCTTCCCGGGCCCCGCCATGCCCCCATTCTCCGGGACAGGACCGCGAAGCCCCCCCACCCGCAGCCGTCCGACCCGGGTCGGCGCAGCATCGTCGCAGGCCAGCAGCATTGTCAGTGCCGGGGTGCAGGATGGACGCATGGTCAGCTCCGCACACCGAGCCCTCGACGGCTTCTCCCCCGCGACCCGCGCCTGGTTCACGGGGGCCTTCTCCGCGCCCACCGCGGCCCAGGCGGGCGCGTGGCAGGCCATCGGAGCGGGCTCGGACGTGCTGGTGGTCGCCCCGACCGGCTCCGGCAAGACCCTGGCCGCCTTTCTCGCCGCCCTGGACCAGCTGGCCTCGACGCCCGCGCCGGCCGACCCGAGGAAACGCTGTCGCGTTCTCTACGTCTCGCCGCTCAAGGCCCTCGCCGTCGACGTCGAGCGCAACCTCCGCAGCCCGCTCACCGGCATCCGCCAGGAGTCCGTGCGCCTTGGCCTCCCCGAGCCCGAGGTGAAGGTCGGCATCCGCTCCGGCGACACCCCGCCCGCCGAGCGCCGCGCGCTCTCCACCCGCCCGCCGGACATCCTGATCACCACCCCGGAGTCCCTGTTCCTGATGCTGACGTCGGCCACGCGCGACGCGTTGACCGGCATCGAGACGGTGATCCTGGACGAGGTGCACGCGGTGGCGGGCACCAAGCGCGGCGCACACCTCGCGCTCTCCCTCGAGCGCCTCGACGAGATCCTCCCGAGGCCCGCCCGCCGCATCGGCCTCTCGGCCACCGTCCGCCCGGTCGACGAGGTCGCCCGCTATCTCTCCCCGCGCCGCAAGGTGGAGATCGTCCAGCCGAAGTCCGGCAAGGAGTTCGACCTCTCGGTGGTCGTCCCGGTCGAGGACCTGGGCGAACTGGGCGGCTCCCCGGTGGCCGACGGCAGCGAGGGCACGGAGCGCCCGTCGATCTGGCCGCACGTGGAGGAGCGGATCGCCGACCTGGTCCAGTCCCACCGCTCGACGATCGTGTTCGCCAACTCCCGCCGCCTCGCGGAGCGTCTGTGCAACCGGCTCAACGAGATCGCGTACGAGCGGGCCACCGGCGAGCCCCTGGACGAACACCACGCCCCCGCGGAACTGATGGGCGGTTCGGGGGCGGCCCAGGGCGCCCCGCCCGTCATCGCCCGCGCCCACCACGGTTCGGTCTCCAAGGAGCAACGCGCCCTGGTCGAGGAGGACCTCAAGGCCGGCCGGCTGCCCGCCGTGGTCGCCACCTCCAGCCTTGAGCTGGGCATCGACATGGGCGCGGTCGACCTCGTCGTCCAGGTGGAGTCCCCGCCCTCCGTGGCCTCCGGCCTCCAGCGCGTCGGCCGCGCGGGACACCAGGTGGGCGCTGTCTCGACCGGCGTGGTCTTCCCGAAGTACCGCGGCGACCTCGTCCAGGCGGCCGTGGTCACCGAGCGCATGCGCACCGGCTCCATCGAGTCGCTCCGGGTCCCCGCGAACCCCCTGGACGTCCTCGCCCAACAGCTCGTCGCGATGACGGCGTTGGACACCTGGCAGGTCGACGACCTGCTCGCCACGATCCGCCGCGCCGCGCCGTTCGCCGCGCTGCCGGAGTCGGCGTTCACGGCCGTCCTGGACATGCTCGCGGGCCGCTATCCGTCGGACGCGTTCGCGGAGCTGCGCCCGCGCGTGGTGTGGGACCGGGTCGCCGGCACGATCACCGGCCGCCCGGGCGCCCAGCGCCTCGCCGTCACCTCGGGTGGCACGATCCCCGACCGCGGTCTCTTCGGCGTCTTCCTCGCCGGCGCCGACCCCAAGAAGGGCGGCGGCCGGGTCGGCGAACTCGACGAGGAGATGGTCTACGAGTCCCGCGTCGGCGACGTCTTCACGCTCGGCACCAGCTCCTGGCGCATCGAGGACATCACGCGCGACCGCGTCCTGGTCTCCCCCGCGCCGGGCGTGCCGGGCCGGCTGCCCTTCTGGAAGGGCGACCAGCTGGGCCGCCCGCTCGAACTGGGCCGTGCGGTGGGCGCGTTCCTGCGCGAGGTCGGCTCACTGCCCAAGGACGACGCCCGCCTGCGCCTCCTCGCCGCGGGCCTCGACGCCTGGGCCGCGGACAACGTGCTGTCCTACCTGGACGAGCAGCGCGAGGCCTGCGGCCACATCCCGGACGACCGCACGATCGTCGTGGAGCGTTTCCGGGACGAGCTCGGCGACTGGCGGGTCGTCGTCCACTCCCCCTTCGGCGCCCAGGTCCACGCCCCGTGGGCCCTCGCACTCGGCGCCAAGCTCTCCGAGCGCTACGGCATGGACGCCCAGGTCATGCACGCCGACGACGGCATCGTCCTGCGCCTCCCGGACGCCGACCTGATGGGCCTGGACCTCCTCGACCAGGAGCCCATGAAGGCCGGCACGGAGTGGGACGCCGAGCAGGCCCCGGTCGGCGCGGCGGACGTGACCTTCGACAAGGGCGAGGTCGACCAGATCGTCACCGACCAGGTCGGCGGCTCGGCGCTGTTCGCGGCCCGCTTCCGCGAGTGCGCCACCCGGGCGCTGCTGCTGCCGCGCCGCAACCCCGGCAAGCGCACCCCGCTGTGGCAGCAGCGTCAGCGCGCCGCCCAACTGCTGCAGGTGGCCAGCGAGTTCGGCTCATTCCCGATCGTCCTCGAAGCCGTCCGCGAATGCCTCCAGGACGTCTTCGACGTACCGGGTCTCACCGAGCTGATGGGCGACATCGAGTCCCGCAAGGTGCGCCTCGTAGAGGTCACCACTCCCGAGCCGTCCCCCTTCGCCCGCTCCCTCCTCTTCGGGTACGTCGCCCAGTTCCTCTACGAGGGAGACTCACCGCTGGCCGAGCGCCGCGCCGCCGCCCTCTCGCTGGACTCGCGCCTGCTGGCCGAGCTGCTCGGCCAGGCCGAACTGCGCGAACTGCTCGACGCCGAGGTACTGACCGAGCTGGAGCGGGAGCTCCAGTGGCTCACTGAAGACCGTCGCGCGAAGGACGCCGAGAGCGTCGCCGACCTGTTGCGCCTCCTCGGCCCGCTCACGGACGCCGAGTTGGCCGAGCGGGGTGCCGAGCCGCAGTGGGCGCAGGAGCTGACCGCCGCCCGCCGCGCGATCCGGGTCCGCATCGCGGGGACGGACCACTGGGCGGCGATCGAGGACGCCGGCCGCCTGCGCGACGCGCTCGGCACAGCCCTCCCCGTGGGCGTGCCAGAAGCCTTCACCGAACCGGTCAAGGATCCGCTCGGCGATCTCCTCGCGCGCTACGCCCGCACACACGGCCCGTTCACATCGGCCACGGCAGCGGCCCGCTTCGGTCTGGGCGTCGCGGTCACCGACGGCGCGTTGCAACGCCTCTCGGCGAACGGCCGGGTCGTACAAGGGGAGTTCCACCCGGCCGGCATCGGCCAGGAGTGGTGTGACGCGACGGTCCTGCGC
The DNA here is from genome assembly GCF_058544905.1 of Streptomyces sp. JLBG701. Taxonomy (NCBI): domain Bacteria; kingdom Bacillati; phylum Actinomycetota; class Actinomycetes; order Kitasatosporales; family Streptomycetaceae; genus Streptomyces; species Streptomyces sp. JLBG701. Next base: position 8,338,366 of record NZ_CM178588.1, on the reverse strand, counting down.
CGTCTGCGGCGCCGCTCCCTGGCCGCCCTGCGGCACGAGCTGGAACCGGTGCCGCCGCCGGCGCTCGCCCAGTTCCTGCCGCAGTGGCAGCACATCGGCAAGGGGCACGGCCTGCGCGGCATCGACGGACTGGTGCGCGCGGTCGAGCAGTTGCAGGGCGCCTCCGTACCCGCCTCCGCCCTGGAGAAACTCGTCCTGCCGTCCCGAGTCGCGAACTACACGCCCGCGATGCTCGACGAACTCACCGCCGCAGGCGAGGTGGTGTGGGCCGGAGCAGGCTCCCTGCCCGGCAAGGACGGCTGGGTCTCCCTGTATCTGGCGGACGCGGCCCCGCTGCTCCTCCCGCCCCCGCACCCGCTGGAGCTGACCGCGCTGCACCAGTCCGTCCTGGACGCCCTCACCGGCGGCTACGGCCTGTTCTTCCGCCAGATCACCGACCAGGTCCGCGCCACCACCCACCCCGACATCACCGATCCCCAACTGGCCGACGCCGTCTGGGATCTGGCCTGGTCGGGCCGGCTGACGAACGACACCCTCACACCGATGCGCTCCCTGCTGGGCTCGGGCCGCACCGCGGGCTCCACAGCCCACCGCGCCAAGCGCACGGTCCCGCGCGGGCGCTACGGCTCCCTGACGGCCGCCGCACGCCCCGCGTCCCGCAGCGGCCCGCCGACCGTCGCAGGCCGCTGGTCGCTCCTCCCCGAGCCCGAGCCGGACCCCACCGTCCGTGCTCACGCGCTGGCCCGCACACTCCTCGACCGGCACGGCGTGGTGACCCGGGGAGCAGTCTCCGCCGAGGGCGTCGAGGGCGGCTTCTCGGCGACGTACCGCATCCTGTCCGTTTTCGAGGAGAGCGGCCAGGCAAGGCGCGGCTACGTGGTGGAGGGGCTCGGCGCCGCGCAGTTCGCGATGGACGGCGCGGTGGACCGCCTCCGTGCGGTGGCCAACGCCCGAGAGCGCGGCGAAACCCTGCCAGGACCGGCCGTCACGGACGGCGGGTCACAGAGCCAGGGCGCCCCCAACGGCCACACCCCCGGCTCCCTCACCGGCCTCGATCCCGCCGACGACTTCGACCCGTCCGTCTTCGAAGCCCTCGGTCCTTTCCCGAGCGACTTCGATTCACCGGACGAAGCCTCCTCCCCCTTCGCCCCGCGGGCCACCCCCACCTGGCAGCGCGACGCAAGCCCCCCATACAACTCCGGCTTCCCCACCCCCCGTACCCGGCCGACCCCCGCGTCCCGAGCGGTCGTCCTGGCCGCCGCCGACCCCGCGAACGCGTACGGCGCCGCGCTCCCCTGGCCCGAGCCCCCAACCGGCGCCGGGCACAAGCCGGGCCGTAAGGCGGGCTCTCTCGTGGTGCTCGTCGACGGCGAGCTGGCGCTCTACATGGAGCGGGGCGGCAAGACGCTGCTGGCCTGGCCATCAGACCCGGACGGCACGGCCACCGAGGATCCACGCCTGCAAGCGGCCGCGGAAGCCCTGGCAGGGGCAGCCCGAGCGGGTTCCCTCGGCACGGTCACGGTGGAGCGCGTCAACGGCGCCTCGGCCCTCACCTCCCCCATCGGCGCCCTCCTGGAAGGAGCAGGCTTCATCGCGACCCCACGCGGGCTGCGACTGCGAGCGTGACCAACCGCCGCCGCCCCAGTCACCGACTGCACACCACCACAACCCGCCCTGTCCCACCCCGTGCCACCCTTGACCCATGCCCGAAGGAGACACGGTCTGGCAGACCGCGAGCCGGCTCCACGCCGCCCTCGCGGGCCACGTGCTGATCCGCAGCGACCTCCGGGTGCCCAGGTACGCCACGGCCGACCTCACCGGCCGCACCGTCCTCGACGTCACCCCGCGCGGCAAGCACCTGCTCACCCGCATCGAAGGCGGCCTGACGCTGCACTCACACCTGCGGATGTACGGTTCCTGGAAGATCTACGCGGCCGGCCTGCGCTGGAGCGGCGGCCCGGCCCACCAGATCCGCGCGATCCTCGGCACGGCCGACCACACGGCCGTCGGCTACCGCCTCCCCGTCCTGGAACTCCTGCGCACCACCGAAGAACCCCGCGCCGTAGGCCACCTGGGCCCCGACCTCCTGGGCCCGGACTGGAACCCCGACCAGGCCCTGGCCAACCTCCTCGCCGATCCCGCCCGTCCCCTCGGCGAAGCCCTGCTCGACCAGCGCAACCTCGCCGGCATCGGCAACATCTACAAGAGCGAACTCTGCTTCCTCCTCGGCGCAACCCCCTGGCTCCCCGTCGGCGCACTCCCCGCCGACCGCGCCACGAAGCTGCCCACCCTCGCCAAGAGGCTCCTGGAAGCCAACCGCGACCGCCCGATCCGCTCCACGACGGGCCGCCGCGGCCAGGACCTGTTCGTGTACGGCCGCGCACCCCGCCCCTGTCTGCGCTGCCACACCCCGATCCGCGCAGCCGACCAGGGCGACGGCTCCCGCGAGCGCCCCACGTACTGGTGCCCGACCTGCCAGACGGGCCCGGCCCCGACCCCGGGCTCCCGCCAAACACCCCGCGCCCGCCCCCGTACAACCAACTGACGACACCGGCCGCCGGCAGACAACCGACGCCGAGCAATTGACGACCCGTCAGAAACCTTCGTACCGTCCCTTCATGCCCGTCAACGCGTACGACCTCACCGGACGCACCGCATTCGTCACCGGCGCCGCCAGCGGCATCGGCCGGGCCTCGGCAGTCCTGTTGGCCGAGGCGGGCGCGAGTGTGCACTGCGCGGACCGCGACGCGCAGGGCCTGCACGAGACGGAAACCCTCATCAAGGACGGGGGTGACACCGCCCGCACGCACCACCTCGATGTCACCGACCGCGCCCAGGTCAGAGGGGCCGTCGAGTCCTGCGAGCGGCTGGACGTGATGGCGGCGGTCGCCGGGATCATGCACAGCAGCCCGGTTCTGGAGACGCGGGACGAGGACCTCGACCGGGTGCTGAGCGTCAACTTCAAGGGTGTGCTGTACGCCTGCCAGGAGGCGGCCCGTCTGATGCTCGCCCGGAACATCCGGGGCAGCATCATCACCATGGCCTCCGGCGCGATCGACACCGGCGGTGCGGGGCTGCTCTGCTACAGCGCGGCCAAGGCGGCCGTGGTCCAGCTGACGAAGACACTGGCGACCGAGGTCGGCCCGCACGGCATCCGCGTCAACGCGGTCGCACCGGGCTGGATCCGCACCCCCATGACCGACCGCCACGACGACGAGGCACAGGCGCACACCGAGGCGTTCATGGCCCGGCTCTCTCCCCTGGGGCGGGTCGGCGCACCGGAGGACATCGCCCACGCCGTGCTGCACCTGGCCTCGGACGCGTCGTCGTTCACGACGGGTCAGATCCTCCGCCCCAACGGCGGCGTGGCGATGCCTTGGTAGCAGCCTGCGAACCACGGTCGGAACCGGGCGAAGCGTGAGCAGAGCCCGGCGGCACAGACAGAGCCCCCGCCTCCATTGACGCCTCGGTGGGCGCAGCCACCACCCGCCACGCCCCCGTCCATCGCCCCGCGGCCAGAGCCCCAGCCGCCCGCGCCTTCGGCACACAGTGCACCGGCAACAGGCTCAGCCCCCATCCCCCGGCGGCCACCGCCCCCTCCAGCACCCCGGCCCCGGGCGCCAGCGCGAGCCGCAGCACAGCCCACCACCACAGCACCCCGAGCCCGAGAACGGCCCCCAAGCGCGCTATCCGTCCCGCCATGGCCCAACCTCCAGCCCAACGCTAGAACGCCACGCTCACTCGCAGGGAGGGCGCACCACAGGCACACAGGCGCACCGTGCACCTCTCTCGGCACTGCCCGGCACTGTCCACCATGACCGCCCCACCCCCGCGCGGCAAACGGACCCCACACCCCGGGACACCCGCGACCTCCATGGACCCCCGACAACGCGAAAACCCCGGCCGCACTCCCCCGGGTCTCCCCGGAGAAGCCCCGGCCGGGGCCTCGCACACTTCGTCAGCGCATCATCAGCTCATGCGCGCATACGCGTGGGTGTCACGCGGCGACCACGTCGACCGCCTCGGCGGGTGCCTTGATGGTCACCCGTTCCGGTGGCACGCCGGTCACCGACACGGAACCCAGCATCGGGCGAACCGGCGTGGGTACAGGATCGGTGGCCGCGGCAGACTGGGCCAGCTCGGCGAGGGCGAGCTCGTCGCTCACTTCTCGCATGAGCTCGGACATCCGTACGTCCAGCGCGTCGCAGATGGCGGAGAGCAGTTCGGAGGAAGCCTCCTTCTGCCCCCGCTCCACCTCGGAGAGATAACCGAGTGAGACTCGGGCGGAGGAGGAGACTTCGCGCAGAGTACGGCCCTGGCGCTGGCGCTGCCGACGCAGCACGTCACCCAGCAGGCGACGGAGCAGAATCATCGGTGGCTCCCTCCTCGGACCGTGTAACCGCATCCTTCACGCCCCACCGTACCGCCTTGCGCCGCGGCCGTGCGGGGAGCGATGTCGTGTTCACTCAGGGCTGCAAACATCAAAACCCCCCGTTCTGTTCCGTATCCTGTGCCCGCTCATTCCCGGTCTGTTCGCCCGCAAGCTCCTCGATGAGCAGTGCGAGCACGCTCCGTACACTCTCCATACGAATGTCCGCCCGGTGGCCGTTCAACCGCAGCGAGGCCACTTTCCCGCCACCTGTGCTTCCGGAACCGGCCTCAAAGGGCCCGTCCACGGCGACGAAAACCGTCCCGACCGGCTTCCCGTCCTGGGGTTCAGGACCTGCGACCCCGGTGGTCGCGATGCCCCAGTCGGCGCCCAGAGCCTTCCGCACGCCGGCCGCCATCTGGGCCGCGACCTGCGCATCCACCGCCCCGCGCTGCGCCAGCAGGGTGGCGTCGACGCCGAGCAGCTCATGCTTCAGTTCGGTGGCGTAGGCGGTCACCGAGCCCCGGAAGGCCTTGGACGCCCCGGGAACCGCTGTGATCTCCGCCGCAACGAGGCCACCGGTCAGCGACTCGGCGACGGCGAGCGTCTCACCCTTCACGGTGAGTAGTCTCACGACTTCAGCGGCCGCGGAACTCAAGCTTCCGTCTCCTCCAACGCGGCCTTGCGCTCGGCGATTCCCTGCCTGCGCAGCACAATGGCCTGTCTCACATAGTCGAGCCCGGACACCACGGTCAGGACGACCGCCGCAGCCATCACCCAGAACCTCAGGGTGGCCAGCCACCCCGTCAGCGCCAGCACATACATGCCGACGGCCACGCCCTGCGTGAGCGTCTTGAGCTTGCCGCCACGGCTCGCCGGGATGACGCCGTACCGGATGACAAGAAAACGCAGCAGCGTGATCCCGAGTTCCCGCCCGAGGATGACGCACGTCACCCACCACGGCAGATCGCCCAGCGAGGAGAGACAGATCAGCGCAGCCCCCATGATCGCCTTGTCGGCGATAGGGTCGGCGATCTTCCCGAAGTCGGTGACGAGGTCGTAGGTGCGCGCCAGATGGCCGTCGAAGAGGTCGGTGATCATCGCGATGGCGAACGCCGCCCAGGCGAGCGAACGCCACGCCGGGTCGTACCCGCCGTCGGCCAGCATCAGGGCCACGAAGCCGGGCACGAGGACCAGCCGGAGCATGGTCAGGAGGTTGGCGATGTTCCAGACGCTGGCCTGGTTGACCGCGGCCGCGGCGATCTTCCCGCCGCGCGCCGACTTGGCGCCCTCGGCACTCCCCGCGCCCCCCGCGCCCTCCCGTGCGCCGGAGGCATCCGGAGTCCCGGACGCACCCGCCCCACCGGACGAAGTGACGGACGCGGCACCCGACGGGCCGACGGAGGAGGCACCGGACGGCGCGAGGGGCGAAGCACTCGTGGCCGCGCCGTTCGCGCTGGAGGAGCCGCCCGCAGCGGATGCCGGTACTCCGGTCATCTGCCCGCCTCCTCACTACACCCGAGCGAGCCCTGAAGCGGCTCGGCCACCAGGTCGACACCTTCCGTACCGACCACCTTCGCCTCGACCATACGGCCGACGCTCAGACCTTCGCCGCTCGTGAGCAGCACCTGTCCGTCCGTCTCGGGGGCTTGGTGCGCGCCACGGCCGTAGACACCCTCGGCCGGGTCCACCGACTCGACGAGCACGTGGACGGTCTCGCCGACCCGGTCCTCGGCCCGCTGCGAGACCAGTTCCTCCGCGAGCCGGGAAATGTGCGCCAGCCGCTCGGCGACGACGTCCTCGTCCAGCTTGTTCTCGTACGTCGCCGCCTCGGTGCCCTCCTCGTCGGAGTAGCCGAAGACACCGATGGCGTCCAGCCGTGCGCCGTTCAGGAAGCGCTCCAGCTCCGCCAGGTCGGCCTCGGTCTCGCCGGGGAAGCCCACGATGAAGTTGGAGCGCACGCCTGCCTGCGGGGCCTTGCTCCGGATGGTGTCGAGCAGCTCCAGGAAGCGGTCGGTGTCACCGAAGCGCCGCATCGAGCGCAGCACGTCCGGAGCGGAGTGCTGGAAGGACAGGTCGAAGTAGGGCGCGATGTTCGGCGTCGAGGTCAGTACGTCGATCAGTCCGGGCCGCATCTCGGCCGGCTGGAGGTAGCTGACGCGCACGCGCTCGATGCCGTCGACCTCGGCGAGTTCGGGCAGCAGGGACTCCAGCAGGCGGATGTCGCCCAGGTCCTTGCCGTACGACGTGTTGTTCTCGGAGACCAGCATGACCTCCTTGACGCCCTGCTCGGCCAGCCAGCGCGTCTCGTTCAGGACGTCGCTGGGGCGGCGCGAGATGAAGGAGCCGCGGAAGGACGGGATGGCGCAGAAGGAGCAGCGCCGGTCGCAGCCGGAGGCGAGCTTCACCGAGGCGACCGGGGCGCCGTCCAGGCGGCGGCGCAGGGGCGCGCGGGGGCCGGACGCGGGCGCGAGTCCGTCCGGCAGGTCGGCCGCGGCGGGCTCGGGAAGCTCCACCGCGCCATGCCCCGGCAGCGCGACCTCGGCGGCCGACTCCTGCCGTGCGGCGGGGCTGATCGGCAGCAGCTTGCGCCGGTCGCGCGGGGTGTGCGAGGCGTGGATGCCGCCGTTCAGGATGGTCTGAAGCCGGTCGGAGATGTCCGTGTAGTCGTCGAAGCCGAGCACGCCGTCGGCCTCGGGGAGGGCCTCGGCGAGCTCCTTGCCGTACCGCTCGGCCATGCAGCCCACCGCCACGACGGCCTGAGTTCTCCCGTGCCCCTTGAGATCGTTGGCTTCCAGGAGGGCGTCGACGGAGTCCTTCTTGGCGGCTTCGACGAAGCCACAGGTGTTGACGACAGCGACATCCGCGTCTTCGGCGTCCTCGACGAGTTCCCAGCCGTCCGCCTCCAAGCGGCCTGCGAGCTCCTCCGAGTCCACCTCGTTACGGGCGCAGCCAAGGGTGACGAGTGCGACGGTACGGCGTTCAGGCATGGGCTCAAGACTACTTCGTCCCACTGACACCCCACGTCGACGGGGCCAGGGCCTGGTCAACCCCGTGAATGCAAACCCGATCAGACCGCTTATCCGACCTGCGGGTCGCCCTTCGTATACGTCAGGCGTTCGACGGCCCCCGGCTGGAAGTCGTCGTCGATCTTCTTGCCGTTGACGTAGAGCTGGATCGCTCCGGCGTCACCGAGGACGAGGTTGATCTTCTCGCTGTCCTGGAACGTCTTGGACTCGCCCTGCTTGAGGAGTCCGTCGAACAGGAGCCGGCCGTTGTGGTCCTTGGCGGAGATCCAGCTGCGTCCGTCGCTGGCGCTGACCTGGACGGTCACCTTGTCCTGGGGCGCGGCCGCGATGGCACTGTCCGAGGGGTCGGGCTTCGGGTCCGCGGGCTTGGTGCCCGTGGGCGTGGGCGAGGCGGTCTTGCTGGTCATGGGTGTGGAACCCTCGGCGACCTGCGTCTTGGAGCCGTCGTCGCCACCCTTGAACGCGGTGAAGCCGACGAAGCCGACCACCGCGACGATCGCGGCGACCATGGCGGCGGTCCAGTTGGGCCCACGCCGCTCGGGGCGGATGCGTTCCGCCTCGAACAGGGGTGCGGCCGGGGTCGGGGCCGGGCGGCCGCCGTGCTCGGCGTCGTACTGCGCGAGCAGCGGCGCCGGATCGAGGTGGACGGCCCTGGCCAGCGTTTTGAGGTGACCGCGCGCGTAGACGTCACCACCGCAGGGGGCGAAGTCGTCCGCCTCGATGGCGTGCACGATGCCGATACGAACCCTGGTGGCGCCGCTGACGTCGTCGACGGTCAGCCCGGCAGCGATGCGCGCCTGCTGCAGGGCACGACCGATGGAGGGGCGGACTTCCTCGCGGCCGTCACGATCGTCTTCGAACGGACGCTCGTCTTCAGGGGAGTTGCCGATGGACACGGGGGCGCCTTTCGAGCGTATAGCCGCCTGTGCTGGAGGTTCAGTCTATGGGGGGTGCGAAAGGGTGGGGCAACCGGGCGGTGGGACTTTGTACGCCATCGGAATGGCCGGGCATCCCGACGGCGGCCACGCACGGACCCCGTGGTGGGACCCGTACCTGTCCTCCCGCTCAACTTGACGTACGTCAAGGGGAAACGGTTGCCCGGCGATCTCTAACGGGTGAGTCACGGTCGACAACCCATCCGCCGGACGGCCCGCGTCCCTACCCCTCAGCCTCCCCGCGGATCACCGCGAGCACTCCATCCAACTCATCAGGTTTCACAAGAACATCACGTGCTTTGGACCCTTCGCTGGGTCCGACGACGCCCCGGGACTCCATGAGGTCCATGAGCCGCCCGGCCTTGGCGAAGCCGACGCGCAGCTTCCGCTGGAGCATCGAGGTCGACCCGAACTGGGTGGAGACGACCAGCTCGGCCGCCTGGCACAGCAGGTCGAGGTCGTCGCCGATGTCCTCGTCGATCTCCTTCTTCTGCTTGGTACCCACGGTGACGTCGTCCCGGAAGACGGGCGCCATCTGGTCCTTGCAGTGCTGGACGATCGCCGCGACCTCGTCCTCGGTCACGAATGCGCCCTGCATACGGGTCGGTTTGTTGGCCCCCATCGGCAGGAACAGCCCGTCGCCCTTGCCGATCAGCTTCTCGGCGCCGGGCTGGTCAAGGATGACGCGCGAGTCGGCGAGCGAGGAGGTGGCGAAGGCGAGCCTTGACGGCACGTTCGCCTTGATCAACCCGGTCACGACATCAACAGACGGCCGCTGTGTGGCGAGCACCAGGTGGATGCCGGCCGCGCGCGCGAGCTGCGTGATACGCACGATCGAGTCCTCGACGTCCCGTGGCGCGACCATCATCAGGTCGGCGAGCTCATCGACGATGACCAGCAGATACGGATAGGTCCTGAGCTCCCGCTCGCTGCCTTCCGGCGTCTTGAGCTTGCCGTCGCGGATGGCCTGGTTGAAGTCGTCGATGTGCCGGTACCCGAACGCCGCCAGGTCGTCGTAGCGCAGATCCATCTCCCGTACGACCCACTGGAGCGCCTCGGCGGCCCGCTTCGGGTTGGTGATGATCGGCGTGATCAGGTGCGGGATGCCCTCGTACGCGGTCAGCTCGACGCGCTTGGGGTCGACGAGGACCATACGGACGTCCTCGGGAGTCGCACGGACCATGACGGACGTAATCAGGCAGTTAATGCACGACGATTTACCGGAACCGGTGGCTCCGGCCACCAGGACGTGCGGCATCTTGGCGAGGTTGGCCATGACGTAGCCGCCCTCGACGTCCTTGCCGAGCGCCACCAGCATGGGGTGGTCGTCCTCGGCGGCGTCGGCCAGCCGCAGGACGTCGCCCAGGTTGACCATCTCGCGGTCGGTGTTGGGGATCTCGATGCCGACCGCCGACTTGCCGGGGATCGGGCTGATGATTCGCACGTCCGGGCTGGCGACGGCGTAGGCGATGTTCTTCGTCAGGGCGGTGATCCGCTCGACCTTCACGGCGGGGCCGAGCTCGACCTCGTAGCGCGTGACTGTCGGCCCGCGCGTGAAGCCGGTGACGGCGGCGTCGACCTTGAACTCCATGAAGACGTTCTGCAGGGAGGCGACGACGGCGTCGTTCGCGGCGCTGCGCGTCTTGCCGGGGCCGCCACGCTCCAGGAGGTCGAGCGAGGGCAGCGAGTAGGTGATGTCACCGGAGAGCTGGAGTTGCTCGGCACGCGGCGGCAGGTCGCGCACTTCCTCGGGCGGCGACTTGGTGAGGTCGGGGACCTCGGTCTTCAGCTTCTCCTGCCGGGGGCGTGCCGCCGGTACGGGCGTCGGCTTCGGCGCCGGAGTCGGTGTGGCCTCCTCGCGGTCCCCCACGCTCACCCCTTGGGTGAGGTCGGCGACGATCGGCGAGGGCGGCATGCCGTGCAGGACGGCACCGTCGAGGGCGGCAGCCGCGGCCGCCGCGACGTCCACGGCGTCCATCTGCCGGTCCATGTCGGGCTGCGGCACCGCGGAGCGCCGGGGGCGGCTCCTGCGCCTTGTGAGGGCCTCCTGCTCGGCGCTGTCGGGGTCGTACGTCTGGGGGGCTCCCCCGCGCCTGCGGGAGCGCGCGGGCAGCGCCTCGCGCCACTGCTCGTCGTAGCGCTCGTCGTCCTCGCCGAGATCGTCCTCCTCGGGGTCGTGGACGATGCCGAGCTTCACGCCGAGCAGGCGCAGCCGCTGCGGGATGGCGTTGACCGGGGTGGCCGTGACGACGAGCAGGCCGAAGATCGTGAGCAGCACGAGCAGCGGTACGGCGAGCACCTGGCCCATGGCGTACGTCAGCGGGGTCGCCGCGCCCCAGCCGATGAGGCCACCGGCGTCCCTTATGGCCTGCATGCCGTCGCTGCGGGCGGGCGCTCCGCACGCGATGTGGACCTCGCCGAGCACGCCGATGACGAGCGCGGACAGGCCGATCACGATCCGGCCGTTGGCGTCGGGTTTCTCGGGGTGCCGCATGAAGCGCACGGCGATGGCCGCGAGCAGGAGCGGCACGAGCAGGTCGAGGCGGCCGAAGGCGCCGGTCACCAGGATCTCGACGAGGTCGCCGACGGGGCCGCGCAGGTCCGCCCAGGTGCCCGCGGCGACGATCAGCGCGATACCGAAGAGCAGCAGTGCGATGCCGTCCTTGCGGTGTGCCGGGTCCAGGTTCTTGGCTCCTTGCCCTATACCGCGGAAGACGGCGCCGACGGCGTGCGCGGCGCCGAGCCAGATCGCGCGTACGAGCCAGAAGATGCCGCCGGTGGGATTCGGCGCCGGCTTGGGCGCGGGTTTCGCCGCGCTCTTCCTGGCTGCCGTCTTCTTCGCGGGGGCTTTTTTCGCGGCGACCTTCTTCGCCGGCCCCTTCGCGGGAGCGACAGCCTTCTTGGCGGGCTGCTTCTTGGCTGCGGAGGGACGTGAGGCCATAGGTGTGAGGTTACCGGTGGAGACGACAGCGGACACGTGTGCTCACTGCTTCACCCGTTCGTGTCGCTCTTGCGGAGGCGGAGAACTGACGCGCGCTCAACCACAACACCCGCGCACCACCGCCCCCGACGCGCGCCTCAGTTCTGCGACGGCACCGTGGGCGTACTCCCCGTGCCCGGTTCCAGGGCGTCCAGCGCCCGGCGGAGCCCGGTGAGTTTGCGTTCGAGATGGGCCGCCGTGGCCACCGCCGCCGCGTCCGCCGACTCGTCGTCGAGCTGCTTGGAGAGCGCCTCGGCCTGTTCCTCGACGGCCGCGAGCCGCGCGGACAGTTCGGCGAGCAGCCCGGCCGGCTCCTTGTCGCCGACAGCGGCCTTGCCGCCACCGCCGCCCTCCAACTGGAGCCGCAGCAGCGCCGCCTGCTCCCGCAGCTGGCAGTTCTTCATGTACAGCTCGACGAACACCGAGACCTTGGCGCGCAGCACCCACGGGTCGAACGGCTTGGAGATGTAGTCGACCGCGCCCGCCGCATACCCGCGGAAGGTGTGGTGCGGGCCGTGGTTGATCGCGGTGAGGAAGATGATCGGGATGTCCCGGGTCCGTTCTCGCCGCTTGATGTGCGCCGCGGTTTCGAAACCGTCCATTCCAGGCATCTGGACGTCCAGCAGAATGACCGCGAAGTCGTCCGTGAGCAGTGCTTTGAGCGCTTCCTCCCCGGACGATGCCCGCACCAGCGTCTGATCGAGCGCAGAGAGGATGGCCTCAAGCGCCAGCAGATTCTCCGGCCGGTCATCGACCAGGAGGATCTTGGCCTTCTGCACCATGGCCCGCCCTCCTCGCCCCGGCAGTGCACCGGGCGCCGCCCCAGAGGACGACTCCCTTGCGTCGCCCGTCCTTGTGCCGGTCATGGTAGCCGCACCCCGCCTGTCGCCACACCCTGTCACCGCGATGTCACTGTGCACGAAGCAGAAACGTAGCGGGAGACCAGAAGGTTCCCCGAATCCCGTACTTCTACACGGCTTCGGCCACACTGAGTCAGCAACTCCGTGTGAACACCGAAGGTTCCCACACGTTTCCCGTCACTCCGCCCGCATCCACTGGTCCATCACCGACAGCAGATGGTCGGGGTCGACCGGCTTCGTCACATAGTCGGACGCACCCGACTCGATCGCCTTCTCCCGGTCGCCCTTCATGGCCTTGGCCGTCAGCGCGATGATCGGAAGACCGGCGAACTGCGGCATCCTGCGGATCGCAGTCGTCGTGGCGTAACCGTCCATCTCGGGCATCATGATGTCCATCAGGACGACCGCCACGTCGTCGTGCTGTTCCAGGACCTCGATGCCCTCGCGGCCGTTCTCCGCGTACAGCACGGACAGTCCGTGCTGTTCCAGGACGCTGGTGAGAGCGAAGACGTTGCGGATGTCGTCGTCGACGATCAGCACCTTCTCGCCGCCGAACCGGATCCCGCGCCGCGGCTGCGGAGCCCCGGACTCCTCCGCGGCCCAGTGCTCCTGCACCGTCTGCGCCTGCGGCAGGGCCCCCTGCCCGGCGCCGGACACGCCCCTGCGACGACGCCTGAAGAGCGCGGCGGCACCGTTCTGGGTCTCGTGGTACGACTTCACCTCGGCCGGCGTCTCGACCTCCACGTCGACCAGGTCGGTCAACTGCGAAGCCGCCGCCAACAGCTCGCCGACCGCCTCGGAGGGGGGCGCGAGCTGCTGGTAGCCCTGCGGCGGCAGTTCGCTGGGGTGCAGCGGCAAATAGAGCGTGAACGTCGATCCACGCCCCGGTTCGCTCTGCGCGTGGATCTCACCGCCGAGCAGCTGGGCGATCTCCCGCGAGATGGACAACCCGAGCCCCGTACCGCCGTACTTGCGGCTGGTCGTGCCGTCCGCCTGCTTGAACGCCTCGAAGATGACCCGCATCTTGCTGGCCGCGATCCCGATACCGGTGTCGGTCACGGAGAACGCGATCAGATCGGCGTCCGCGTCGCGCAGCGAACCGGCCTCCAGAAGCTGCTCCCTGATGGCCATCGGGACGTCGGCTCCCGCCGGCCGGATCACCAGCTCGACCGCTCCGGAGTCGGTGAACTTCACTGCGTTGGACAGCAGGTTGCGCAGCACCTGGAGCAGCCGCTGCTCGTCGGTGTGCAGCGTGGCGGGCAACTCCGGCGACACCCGAACCGACAGGTCGAGGCCCTTCTCCGCGGTCAGCGGGCGGAAGGTGGCCTCCACGTAGTCGACGAGCTGCACGAGCGCGATGCGCGTCGGGGAGACGTCCATCTTGCCCGCCTCGACCTTCGACAGGTCGAGGATGTCGTTGATGAGCTGGAGGAGGTCGGAGCCGGCCCCGTGGATCGTCTCGGCGAACTCGACCTGCTTCGGGGAGAGGTTCCCCTCCGCGTTGTCGGCGAGCAACTTGGCCAGGATCAGCAGCGAGTTGAGCGGCGTACGCAGCTCGTGCGACATGTTCGCGAGGAACTCGCTCTTGTAGCGCATGGACACCGCGAGCTGCTCGGCGCGCTCCTCCAGGACCTGCCGCGCCTCCTCGATCTCGGTGTTCTTGACCTCGATGTCGCGGTTCTGCTGGGCCAGCAGTTCGGCCTTCTCCTCCAGTTCGGCGTTGGACGACTGAAGGGCCTTCTGCCGGTTCTCCAACTCGGCCGAGCGCTCCCGGAGTTGCTCGGTCAGCTCCTGCGACTGCTTCAGCAGCACCTCGGTCTTGGTGTTGACGGAGATGGTGTTGACGCTGGTCGCGATCATCTCGGCGATCTGGTTGAGGAAGTCCTTCTGGATCTGGGTGAACGGAGTGAAGGAGGCCAGCTCGATGACTCCGAGCACCTTCCCCTCGAACAGCACCGGGAGGACGATCACTTGTGCGGGCGGCGCCTCCCCGAGCCCGGAGGAGATCTTCAGATATCCGCTCGGCGCGTTCTCCACGAGGATCGTGCGCCGCTCCTGGGCAGCCGTCCCGATCAGCGCCTCACCGGGACGGAACGACGTCGGCATGGACCCCATCGAGTAGCCGTACGACCCCAACATGCGCAGCTCGTACGCGTCCTCGCCCTCGGCGTCGGCCAGCGGCAGGGCCAGGAAGAACGCGCCGTGCTGCGCGGAGACGACCGGCGTCAGCTCGCTCATGATCAGCGAGGCGACGTCGTCGAGGTCGCGGCGCCCCTGCATCAGGGCGGAGATGCGGGCGAGGTTGCCCTTGAGCCAGTCCTGCTCCTTGTTGGCGATCGTGGTGTCGCGCAGGTTGGCGATCATCTTGTTGATGTAGTCCTGGAGTTCCTGGATCTCGCCGGCCGCGTCGACGTCGATCTTCAGGTTCAGGTCGCCGCGGGTCACCGCGGTCGCCACGCGCGCGATGGCACGCACCTGCCGGGTGAGGTTCCCGGCCATCTCGTTCACGGACTCGGTGAGGTCCCGCCAGGTGCCGTCCACGTCACGCACGCGTGCCTGGCCGCCGAGCTGCCCCTCCGTGCCCACCTCACGGGCGACTCGGGTGACCTCCTCGGCGAAACTGGACAGCTGATCAACCATGGTGTTGATCGTCGTCTTGAGTTCGAGGATCTCACCGCGAGCGTCAATGTCGATCTTCTTGGTCAAGTCGCCCTTGGCGATGGCGGTCGTCACCATGGCGATGTTGCGGACCTGGCCGGTCAGGTTGGACGCCATCTGGTTCACGGACTCGGTGAGGTCCTTCCACGTACCGGCCACACCGGGTACGTGCGCCTGTCCGCCGAGGATGCCGTCCGTGCCCACCTCGCGGGCCACCTTGGTGACCTGGTCGGCGAACGAACTCAGCGTCTTCACCATGGTGTTGAAGGTGTCGGCGAGCTGCGCGACCTCACCGCGCGCCTCGATGGTCACCGTCCGGGTCAGGTCGCCGTTGGCGACGGCGGACGCGACCTGGGAGATGTTGCGCACCTGCATGGTCAGGTTGTTGGCCATCAGGTTCACGTTGTTGCTGAGGTCCTTCCAGATGCCCGTGACCCCCGGCACGTGCGCCTGGCCGCCGAGGATGCCCTCGGTGCCCACCTCGCGGGCCACCCGGGTCACCTGCTCGGCGAAGGACGACAGCTGGTCCACCATCGTGTTGACGGTGCTGACGAGTTCGAGGATCTCGCCCTTCGCGTCGACGGTGATCTTCTTCGACAGATCGCCCTTGGCGACCGCGGTCGTGACCTCGGCGATGTTGCGGACCTGGATGGTCAGGTTGTTCGCCATGAAGTTCACGGACTGCGTGAGGTCCTTCCAGGTGCCGGAGACACCCTGCACCTCCGCCTGACCGCCCAGGATGCCCTCGGTGCCCACCTCGCGGGCCACACGCGTGACCTCCTCGGCGAACGAGGACAGCTGGTCCACCATCGTGTTGAGGGTGTTCTTCAGCTCCTGGATCTCACCACGCGCGTCCACAGTGATCTTCTGCGACAGGTCACCCCGGGCCACCGCGGTCGCGACCTGCGCGATGTTGCGGACCTGGCCGGTCAGGTTGGACGCCATGCCGTTCACGGAGTCGGTCAGGTCCCGCCACACACCGGCGACGCCGGGCACCTGCGCCTGACCGCCCAGCCGGCCCTCCGTGCCCACCTCGCGGGCCACCCGCGTCACCTGGTCGGCGAAGGCGGACAGCTGGTCGACCATCGTGTTGATGGTGTTCTTCAGCTCCAGGATCTCGCCGCGCGCGTCGACGTCGATCTTCTGGGACAGGTCACCCCGGGCCACGGCCGTGGTCACCTGGGCGATCTGCCGTACCTGCGAAGTCAGGTTGCCGGCCATGAAGTTGACGGAGTCGGTGAGTTCCTTCCACGTACCGGACACGCCGTCCACGCGGGCCTGACCGCCAAGGCGGCCCTCCGTGCCCACGTCCCGGGCCATCCGCGTCACCTGGTCGGCGAAGCTCGACAGCTGGTCCACCATCGTGTTCACGGTGTTCTTCAGCTGGAGCATCTCGCCGGACACGTCCACGGTGACCTTCTGCGACAGGTCACCGTTGGCCACGGCCGTCGTCACCTGGGCGATGTTGCGCACCTGCCCGGTGAGGTTCCGGAAGGCCGTGTTGACGGAGTCGGTGAGGTCCTTCCACGTACCCGCCGCCCCCGGCACCTGCGCCTGACCGCCGAGTTCACCCTCGACACCGATCTCGCGCGCCACGCGCGTGACCTCGGCGCCGAACGACGACAGCTGGTCGACCATGCCGTTGACGGTGTTCTTGAGCTCCAGCATCTCGCCGGCGACGTTCACGGTGACCTTCTGCGACAGGTCACCGCTCGCCACGGCGGTCGTCACGGCGGCGATGTCCCGCACCTGGATGGTCAGATTCCGGAAGACCGTGTTGACGGAGTCCGTCAGGTCCTTCCACGTACCCGCCGCGCCCGGCACATTGGCCTGACCGCCGAGCTGCCCCTCGGCACCGACCTCGTTGGCCACACGCGTGACCTCGTCGGCGAAGGTGCGCAGCGTCTCGGTCATCTGGTTGATCGTCTCGGCGAGCTGCGCCACCTCGCCGCGCGCCGACACGGTCACCTTCTGCGACAGGTCACCGTTGGCCACGGCCGTCGTCACCTGGGCGATCCCGCGCACCTGCGCGGTCAGGTTGCCGGCCATGATGTTCACCGAATCGGTGAGGTCCTTCCACACCCCGGCCACGCCCGGCACCTGCGCCTGCCCGCCGAGCTCGCCCTCGGTACCCACCTCGCGCGCGACTCGCGTCACCTCGGAGGAGAAGGACGACAGCTGGTCCACCATCGTGTTGACGGTGTTCTTGAGCTCCAGCATCTCGCCGGCCACATGAACCGTGACCTTCCGGGACAAGTCACCCTTCGCGACCGCGGTCGTCACGAGCGCGATGTCCCGCACCTGCGCAGTCAGCCGGTACGCCATGGTGTTGACCGAGTCCGTGAGGTCCTTCCACGAACCGGACATACCGCGCACCTGAGCCTGCCCGCCCAGCTTGCCCTCGGTACCGACCTCACTGGCCACACGTGTGACCTCGTCGGTGAACGTCGACAGCTGGTCGACAAGGTTGTTGACCGTCCGCCCGACCTTCAGGAACTCACCGCGCAGCGGATGCCCGGCCCCCTCCGACGCCTGCGTCCGCAGCTCCATGCGCGGCGACAGATCACCCTCGGCCACGGCCGACAGCACCCGGCTGACCTCGGAGACAGGCCGTACGAGGTCGTCCACGAGCGCGTTGGAGGCGTCGATGGCGGCCGCCCAGGAGCCCTCGGAGGCCCCCGTCTCCAGCCGTTCCGTGAGCTTTCCCTCACGCCCCACCATGCGCCGCACACGCGACAACTCGCCCGTCAGATGCAGATTGCGGTCGGCCACCTCGTTGAAAACCGCAGCGATCTCCGACATCACGCCGTCACCGGACACCGTGAGCCTCTTGCGGAAGTTTCCGTCACGCATCGAAACCAGGGCCACCAACAGCCTGTTCAGAGACGCTGTGTCCACCTCGGTGGTCCCATTGCGCGGTTTGCCCTGGTTGTTCAGGGACTGTCCGCCCTTCGCGCGCGTCTTCGTGCCCCGCGTCGCTGCGCCAGACTCCACTGTGTCCCTCCCGCAGGGGTCGACCGTTACTGCTGTGCTCGGGTACTGCTAGTCGGCATGCCAGTCACTACTGCGTATTACTGCCCGATTCCGCAGGCCGCACCAGAGGCTGCTGCCCGCTGTACGCAGATGACACCTGGCCTGCCCGGACCTTCACAAGAAGCTTGCCCAGTGTTTCACCCTCGCCGAACCAGGCCATAACAGTTCGGCAGCTTCGCACAACGTCGGCACACCCTCCCGACGTAAACACTGGCGACCGGCATCCGCATGGAGGGCGAAGGTAAGTAACCTGGCATGCGGCTGTCCAGCCACACCGGTTCCGTCCGGCCTGGGCGGTGGCACACGAACGAGCGGGCAGGCATCGGAGGGGCAACCGCACCATGACCACCGGACTGCATCCTGGGGGAACGCCGCAGGATCCCCGGCAGACGGGGAACCAGCCTGTGCCCCGGCAGGCGCCGATCGGCCATGGAGTCCTGCACGCCGACAACAGGTCGAGGAGTTCCGTGATCACCGCGCGCGCGGCCGCCAGCTTCGAGCCCGTAGGACGATCGGTCGCGATCGCGCGGTCCTTCGTCCGGGACACCCTCCAGGGCTGGGGCTTCGCCGACATCGTCGACGACGCCGTGGTCCTCACGAGCGAACTGGTCACCAACGCGGTCATCCACGCGGGCACCGCCGCGGACGTCCTGTGTCTACGCAGTGAAGATGGCGTACGGATCGAGGTGGCCGACCGCTACCCGGAGCGCGAGATCCCCCTCCAGGGCTCACCCGCCAACATGGGCAGCCCCGACCGCGAAGGCGGCCGCGGCCTCCAGCTGTGCGCGGCCCTGGCCGGCCGCTGGGGCGTCGAGTACACACCCACGCAGAAGCAGGTCTGGTTCCAACTCGACCTCCCCGAGCGCCCGGTGGGTGCCCGCACCGCGGGCCCGTCACTCCCGGCCGACCTCCTCCCGCTGGCCGACGGCCGCGTGCGCGTGGCGGTCGTCCAGATCGACCGCAGCGGCACCATCGCCGCGTGGAACGAGGACGCCGAGGAACTCTTCGGCTACGCCGCCGAGCAGGTCACCGGCAAACCGCTCACCGACCTGGCCGCCTGGCCGCACACGCCCGGCACCAGCACGGGCATCGCGGAGGCACTCCAACTCTCCCGCTGGGAAGGCAGTTACGGCATCCGCGGCGCCAACGGCCGGGTGACCCCGGTCTACGCCTCCCACCTCCGCGTCCGCGACACCGGCGGCGAACCCTCGACCGTCTGCCTCCTGGTCCGCAACCACGAACGCGCGGTCCTGCAGACGCCGTTGCGCGGCCCGGCCCCGGACGCCGCCAGCAACCCGGACGGTCAGGCCGCCGACCCCTTCGAGGTCTTCATCGGCTCCCCGGCCCCCGACGACCTCGACGGCCTCCTCCAGCGCACGGTGGAGCGCGCCCGCGACATGCTCGACGGCGACTCCGCGTTCCTGCTCCTGGCCACCGACGACGAAACGGAGTTGGAGGTCCGCGCCTCCACCGGCCTCCCCTCGGCCCGCCAGCGCTTCGCCCGCGTCCCGGTGGAGGCGGGCCCCGGCCGCTACGGCTCGGCCCGAATGCCGGCCGTCCACGAGGACCTCACGGCCGTCCCCGGCGCGGTCCCCCTGCTGAACGGCACGGGCATGCGCTCGGTGGTCACGGTCCCGCTGAAGGTGGAAGGCCGCCTTACGGGTTCCCTGGGCGTCGCAGCCGAGTCCCCCGGCAGATACTCGAACGAAGAGGCCCTGCGCCTCCAATTCGCCGCCGACCGGATCGCGTTGGCCGTCGAGTCTGCCCGTCTGGGCGAGCTGGAGCGCCTGCGCCGAGGCTCGCTCAGCTTCCTGGTCGAGGCCTCCGACCTCCTCGCGGGCACCCTGGACCGTGACCAGACCCTGGCGCTGATGGCCCAGATGACGGTCCCGACCCTGGCGACCTGGTGCGCGGTCTACACGATCGCCGACCAGGCCTCGGAGCCGTATCTGTCGTATGTCCTGCACGAGGACGAGGAACTCATCGACGGCATCAAGTCGTTGCTCTCGAAGATCTCTCCTCCGGACCCGGTACCGACGCCCGGCGCCCGCGTCTGGTCGGCCCCGGCCGCGGCGGCCCACCAGGCGGCCCTGCGCACCTCCATGCGCAGCCTGGGCCTGGGCGAGCCGGCCCGCAGGGTCAGCTCGGGCATCGGCCCGACCCTCGCCACCGCGTCCGCCGTGGGCGGCGAGACGGTGGTCCTCCCTCTGGTCGCCCGCAACCGAGTCATCGGCATGCTGACGCTCGGCAAGCCGACGGACGAACACTTCCGCCAGGAAATCCTGGAGTTGGCCGAGGACCTGTCCCGCAGGGCGGCCCTGGCCCTGGACAACGCCCGCCTGTACTCGGAGCGGACGGCCATCAGCCAGTCCCTCCAGCGCAGCCTCCTGCCCCCGGAACTGCCCGAGATCGACGGCGTCGAGGTCGAGGTCATCTACCGCGCGGCCGGCGAGGGCAACGAGGTCGGTGGCGACTTCTACGACCTCTTCCCGATCCGCGACGGCGCATACGGCTTCGCCATCGGCGACGTCTGCGGTACGGGCCCGGAGGCGGCGGCGGTGACCGGCCTCGCCCGCCACGCCCTCCGCCTGCTGGCCCGGGAGGGCTTCGGCGGCCCCGCGGTCCTGGAGCGCCTGAACTCCGCCATCCTCGACGAGGGCGCCCGCAGCCGCTTCCTGACCCTCCTCTACGGCGAGTTGTGGCCCCAGGAGGACGGCAGCGCCCTGCTGAAGGTGGTCTGCGCCGGCCACCCGCTCCCCTTGCGCCTGCGCCAGGACGGCACAGTCGAACCGGCGGCCGAGCCCCAGCCGCTCCTCGGCGTCATGGAGGACCTGGAGCTGTACGAGCAGATGGTCACCCTCGACCCGGGCGACGTCCTCCTGTGCGTCACGGACGGCGTGACGGAACGCCGCGAGGGCACCCGCATGTTGGGCGACGACGGCCTCACCGACGTCCTCACGACCTGCACGGGCCTCACGGCGGGCGCGGTCGCCGCCCGCATCATGCGCGCGGTGGAACGCTTCGCGTCGGACGCCCCGTCCGACGACATGGCGATCCTGGCGATGCGCGTGCCGGGTATCCAGAAGGACTGAGGGGACTGACGGAGAACACGAAAAAGGCCCCGCCCGAATGGGCGGGGCCTTTTGGCTGGAGCCCCCTAACGGAATCGAACCGTTGACCTTCTCCTTACCATGGAGACGCTCTGCCGACTGAGCTAAGGGGGCCTGTCACCGTTTTCGAGGTTTCCCTCGCGGCAACGGAATAGATCATACCCCGAACAGGCCCGTGTTCCCAACCACGCCTGCTCGCCGACCGATCGGTCAGAAGGCGGCCTGCAACAGTCCCCCGAGGGCATTGCACGCCGACACGATCCGCTGCATGTCCCGCCTCGTCAATGCCGCGTCCACAGGCAGCGCGAGCGTCTCGTCGGCAGCCCGCTCGGTCTCCGGCAAGGACACACACCGACGGAATTCCGGCAGCCGGTGCACGGGCGTCTTCACCGGCACCCGACACTCAACTCCCCTGGCCCGCACGGCCCGCGCGAAGGCATCCCGGTCGGGCCGCCCGTTCCCGGGCACACGCACGATGTACTGCTGGTAGGTGTGCCCGTCGCCCCCATCGGGCGTACGCACGCCCCGCAGCCGCCCATCAAGGTAGGCCGCCCGCTGCCGACGCTGAGCAATCTCGTCGTACGGCGCCACGGACTCCCCCTGCTCCAGCACCAGCAACCCGTACCGCTGCCCGACACCATGCAGCCGAGCGATGTCAGCCGGCCGACCGAAGCGGTGTACGACAACCACGGCCGCCGTCCGCGGAGTTACGGCCGCTTCCACCGCCGACGCGTCAAGGCAGTAAGTCACCGGATGTATGTCGGCGAACACCGGAAGCGCACCAGCCAGGGTCACGGCCTCGGCGACTTCCACGTTCCCGAACGCCGGCACGATGACCTCGTCACCGACTCCGACGCCCGCGGCCCTGAGCATTGCAGCAGTACCCATGTCTCGGATGCTTGTTCCGCAACGTGAACGTCAAGTGACGCCAAACAAAAAAGAGCTGGTCCCTGAACCGAAGTTCGGGGACCAGCTCTTTGAATAATCGTTCGGCGGTGTCCTACTCTCCCACAGGGTCCCCCCTGCAGTACCATCGGCGCTGTAAGGCTTAGCTTCCGGGTTCGGAATGTAACCGGGCGTTTCCCTCACGCTATGACCACCGAAACACTATGAAACTGTGAATACCGCACCGCTGCCGTGACCGTGACAACGGGGTTGTTCGTGGTTTCAGAACCAACACAGTGGACGCGAGCAACTGAGGACAAGCCCTCGGCCTATTAGTACCAGTCACCTCCACCCGTTACCGGGCTTCCAGATCTGGCCTATCAACCCAGTCGTCTACTGGGAGCCTTAACCCCTCATGGGGGTGGGAATACTCATCTCGAAGCAGGCTTCCCGCTTAGATGCTTTCAGCGGTTATCCCTCCCGAACGTAGCCAACCAGCCATGCCCTTGGCAGAACAACTGGCACACCAGAGGTTCGTCCGTCCCGGTCCTCTCGTACTAGGGACAGCCCTTCTCAATATTCCTGCGCGCGCAGCGGATAGGGACCGAACTGTCTCACGACGTTCTAAACCCAGCTCGCGTACCGCTTTAATGGGCGAACAGCCCAACCCTTGGGACCGACTCCAGCCCCAGGATGCGACGAGCCGACATCGAGGTGCCAAACCATCCCGTCGATATGGACTCTTGGGGAAGATCAGCCTGTTATCCCCGGGGTACCTTTTATCCGTTGAGCGACGGCGCTTCCACAAGCCACCGCCGGATCACTAGTCCCGACTTTCGTCCCTGCTCGACCCGTCGGTCTCACAGTCAAGCTCCCTTGTGCACTTACACTCAACACCTGATTGCCAACCAGGCTGAGGGAACCTTTGGGCGCCTCCGTTACTCTTTAGGAGGCAACCGCCCCAGTTAAACTACCCATCAGACACTGTCCCTGATCCGGATCACGGACCCAGGTTAGACATCCAGCACGACCAGACTGGTATTTCAACGACGACTCCCCCTGAACTGGCGTCCAGAGCTCAAAGTCTCCCAGCTATCCTACACAAGCCGAACCGAACACCAATATCAAACTGTAGTAAAGGTCCCGGGGTCTTTCCGTCCTGCTGCGCGAAACGAGCATCTTTACTCGTAGTGCAATTTCACCGGGCCTATGGTTGAGACAGTCGAGAAGTCGTTACGCCATTCGTGCAGGTCGGAACTTACCCGACAAGGAATTTCGCTACCTTAGGATGGTTATAGTTACCACCGCCGTTTACTGGCGCTTAAGTTCTCAGCTTCGCCACCCCGAAGAGTGACTAACCGGTCCCCTTAACGTTCCAGCACCGGGCAGGCGTCAGTCCGTATACATCGCCTTACGGCTTCGCACGGACCTGTGTTTTTAGTAAACAGTCGCTTCTCGCTGGTCTCTGCGGCCACCCCCAGCTCGGAGAGCAAGTCCCCTCACCAGTGATGGCCCCCCTTCTCCCGAAGTTACGGGGGCATTTTGCCGAGTTCCTTAACCATAGTTCACCCGAACGCCTCGGTATTCTCTACCTGACCACCTGAGTCGGTTTAGGGTACGGGCCGCCATGAAACTCGCTAGAGGCTTTTCTCGACAGCATAGGATCATCCACTTCACCACAATCGGCTCGGCATCAGGTCTCACCCTTATACGAGTGGCGGATTTGCCTACCACTCGGGCTACACCCTTACCCCGGGACAACCACCGCCCGGGCTGGACTACCTTCCTGCGTCACCCCATCACTCACCTACTACCACCTTGGGCCGGCGGCTCCACCACTCCCCTCAACTCCGAAGAGATCAGGGCGGCTTCACGGCCTTAGCATTAATGGGCTCGATGTTTGACGCTTCACAGCGGGTACCGGAATATCAACCGGTTATCCATCGACTACGCCTGTCGGCCTCGCCTTAGGTCCCGACTTACCCTGGGCAGATCAGCTTGACCCAGGAACCCTTAGTCAATCGGCGCACACGTTTCCCACGTGTGTATCGCTACTCATGCCTGCATTCTCACTCGTGAACCGTCCACCACTAGCTTCCGCTGCGGCTTCACCCGGCACACGACGCTCCCCTACCCATCCCAGCGGGCGTTGGCCCTCATGCTGGAATGACACGACTTCGGCGGTACGCTTGAGCCCCGCTACATTGTCGGCGCGGAATCACTAGACCAGTGAGCTATTACGCACTCTTTCAAGGGTGGCTGCTTCTAAGCCAACCTCCTGGTTGTCTCTGCGACTCCACATCCTTTCCCACTTAGCGTACGCTTAGGGGCCTTAGTCGATGCTCTGGGCTGTTTCCCTCTCGACCATGGAGCTTATCCCCCACAGTCTCACTGCCGCGCTCTCACTTACCGGCATTCGGAGTTTGGCTAAGGTCAGTAACCCGGTAGGGCCCATCGCCTATCCAGTGCTCTACCTCCGGCAAGAAACACACGACGCTGCACCTAAATGCATTTCGGGGAGAACCAGCTATCACGGAGTTTGATTGGCCTTTCACCCCTAACCACAGGTCATCCCCCAGGTTTTCAACCCTGGTGGGTTCGGTCCTCCACGAAGTCTTACCTCCGCTTCAACCTGCCCATGGCTAGATCACTCCGCTTCGGGTCTTGAGCGCGCTACTGTATCGCCCTGTTCGGACTCGCTTTCGCTACGGCTTCCCCACACGGGTTAACCTCGCAACACACCGCAAACTCGCAGGCTCATTCTTCAAAAGGCACGCAGTCACGAGGATGGAGCAAGCTCCATCCCGACGCTCCCACGGCTTGTAGGCACACGGTTTCAGGTACTATTTCACTCCGCTCCCGCGGTACTTTTCACCATTCCCTCACGGTACTATCCGCTATCGGTCACCAGGGAATATTTAGGCTTAACGGGTGGTCCCGCCAGATTCACACGGGATTTCTCGGGCCCCGTGCTACTTGGGTGTCTCTCAAACGAGCCGTACAGATTTCGACTACGGGGGTCTTACCCTCTACGCCGGACCTTTCGCATGTCCTTCGCCTACCTGTACGGTTTCTGACTCGTCCTGTCGCCGGCAGACGACAGAAGAGAGATCCCACAACCCCGCACACGCAACCCCTGCCGGGTCTCACACGTATACGGTTTGGCCTCATCCGGTTTCGCTCGCCACTACTCCCGGAATCACGGTTGTTTTCTCTTCCTGCGGGTACTGAGATGTTTCACTTCCCCGCGTTCCCTCCACATACCCTATGTGTTCAGGTATGGGTGACAGCCCATGACGACTGCCGGGTTTCCCCATTCGGAAACCCCCGGATCAAAGCCTGGTTGACGACTCCCCGGGGACTATCGTGGCCTCCCACGTCCTTCATCGGTTCCTGGTGCCAAGGCATCCACCGTGCGCCCTTAAAAACTTGGCCACAGATGCTCGCGTCCACTGTGCAGTTCTCAAACAACGACCAACCACCCATCACCCCGAACCAGCAGGTTCGAGTGCACTGGGGCCGGCACTGAAGGCAGCCTCATCGGCCGTACCCTCAGACACCCAACAGCGTGCCCGGCCCGGTCCCGCCCGAAGATCATGCTTTCCACGCCCTCCGAAGAGGGCAGTACTCGCAAGCCTCCGACCCGTGAACCAGACCGAATAATCAACGTTCCACCCATGAGCAACCACCGCAGAACGTTTGCCTGCGTAGTGGCCTCTGACCCGGACAAGTCCGAGTGAGAAGTGCTCCTTAGAAAGGAGGTGATCCAGCCGCACCTTCCGGTACGGCTACCTTGTTACGACTTCGTCCCAATCGCCAGTCCCACCTTCGACAGCTCCCTCCCCGCAAGGGGGTTGGGCCACCGGCTTCGGGTGTTACCGACTTTCGTGACGTGACGGGCGGTGTGTACAAGGCCCGGGAACGTATTCACCGCAGCAATGCTGATCTGCGATTACTAGCAACTCCGACTTCATGGGGTCGAGTTGCAGACCCCAATCCGAACTGAGACAGGCTTTTTGAGATTCGCTCCGCCTCACGGCATCGCAGCTCATTGTACCTGCCATTGTAGCACGTGTGCAGCCCAAGACATAAGGGGCATGATGACTTGACGTCGTCCCCACCTTCCTCCGAGTTGACCCCGGCGGTCTCCTGTGAGTCCCCATCACCCCGAAGGACATGCTGGCAACACAGAACAAGGGTTGCGCTCGTTGCGGGACTTAACCCAACATCTCACGACACGAGCTGACGACAGCCATGCACCACCTGTACACCGACCACAAGGGGGGCACCATCTCTGATGCTTTCCGGTGTATGTCAAGCCTTGGTAAGGTTCTTCGCGTTGCGTCGAATTAAGCCACATGCTCCGCTGCTTGTGCGGGCCCCCGTCAATTCCTTTGAGTTTTAGCCTTGCGGCCGTACTCCCCAGGCGGGGAACTTAATGCGTTAGCTGCGGCACCGACGACGTGGAATGTCGCCAACACCTAGTTCCCACCGTTTACGGCGTGGACTACCAGGGTATCTAATCCTGTTCGCTCCCCACGCTTTCGCTCCTCAGCGTCAGTAATGGCCCAGAGATCCGCCTTCGCCACCGGTGTTCCTCCTGATATCTGCGCATTTCACCGCTACACCAGGAATTCCGATCTCCCCTACCACACTCTAGTCTGCCCGTATCGAATGCAGACCCGGGGTTAAGCCCCGGGCTTTCACATCCGACGCGACAGACCGCCTACGAGCTCTTTACGCCCAATAATTCCGGACAACGCTTGCGCCCTACGTATTACCGCGGCTGCTGGCACGTAGTTAGCCGGCGCTTCTTCTGCAGGTACCGTCACTTGCGCTTCTTCCCTGCTGAAAGAGGTTTACAACCCGAAGGCCGTCATCCCTCACGCGGCGTCGCTGCATCAGGCTTTCGCCCATTGTGCAATATTCCCCACTGCTGCCTCCCGTAGGAGTCTGGGCCGTGTCTCAGTCCCAGTGTGGCCGGTCGCCCTCTCAGGCCGGCTACCCGTCGTCGCCTTGGTGAGCCACTACCTCACCAACAAGCTGATAGGCCGCGGGCTCATCCTGCACCGCCGGAGCTTTCAACCATCCCAGATGCCCGAGACGGTGTTATCCGGTATTAGACCCCGTTTCCAGGGCTTGTCCCAGAGTGCAGGGCAGATTGCCCACGTGTTACTCACCCGTTCGCCACTAATCCCCACCGAAGCGGTTCATCGTTCGACTTGCATGTGTTAAGCACGCCGCCAGCGTTCGTCCTGAGCCAGGATCAAACTCTCCGTGAATGTTTACCGGTAATCCGGTGCACACATCACGAGAGCGGAACAGCCAGGCGGAATAAGCCCGGCCGTTCACAGCGTCCTCGCTGTGTTTTCTTCAAAGGAACCTCGCCACCGGAATAATCCGATGGACGGGGTATCAACATATCTGGCGTTGATTTTTGGCACGCTGTTGAGTTCTCAAGGAACGGACGCTTCCTTTGTACTCACCCTCTCGGGCTTTCCTCCGGGCGCTTCCCTTCGGTCTTGCGTTTCCGACTCTATCAGACCGTTTTCCGATCCGATTTCCTCGGTGCTTTCCAGGTTCCCGCTCTCGCGTTTCCCTTTCCGGCGCTTCCGACTTTATCAGAGATTCTGAGTCGGAATTCCCGCCCCGCTCGGGGACTGGTTCCGGTGCGCGAGGCGCCCGGGTTCCCGTTCTGGCGGAGCCGTAAACGTACTGGAGCGGGGCGCCTCGATGCAAATCGAGGCGCCCCGCTCCAGGTTCACACCTACGAGGGTCAGACCTCCACGACGACAGGGAGGATCATCGGCCTGCGCCGATAGGTGTCCGAGACCCACTTGCCCAGCGTGCGGCGGATGAGTTGCTGCAGCTGGTGGGGTTCCACGACGCCGTCCTGGGCCGACCGCTCCAGCACCTCCGTGATCCTCGGAAGCACCTCGCTGAAGGCCGAGTCGTCGATGCCCGAGCCGCGGGCCTGGACATGAGGTCCAGCCGTGATCTTGCCCGTCGACGAGTCCACCACCAGGAAGACCGAGATGATGCCCTCGTCGCCCAGGATCTTGCGGTCCTTGAGCGCGGGCTCACCGACGTCACCGACCGAGAGGCCGTCGACGTACACGTATCCCGCCTGGACCTTGCCCGAGATCTTGGCCTTGCCCTCGACCAGGTCGACGACCACACCGTCCTCGGCGATGACGATCCGATCGTGCGGGACGCCGGTCATCGCGCCGAGCTCGGCGTTGGCCCGCAGGTGGCGCCATTCGCCGTGTACCGGCATCAGGTTCTTGGGCCGACAGATGTTGTAGAAGTACAGGAGCTCACCGGCCGAGGCGTGGCCGGAGACGTGCACCTTGGCGTTGCCCTTGTGGACGACGTTCGCACCCCAGCGGGTCAGGCCGTTGATGACGCGGTAGACCGCGTTCTCGTTGCCGGGAATGAGCGACGACGCCAGGATCACCGTGTCGCCCGCGACGATGCGGATCTGGTGGTCGCGGTTGGCCATGCGCGACAGCGCTGCCATCGGTTCGCCCTGGGAGCCCGTGCAGACCAGGACGACCTCGCTGTCGGGGAGGTCGTCGAGCGTCTTCACGTCCACGACCAGGCCCGGCGGGACCTTCAGGTAGCCCAGGTCACGCGCGATGCCCATGTTGCGGACCATCGAGCGGCCGACGAAGGCGACTCGGCGGCCGTACTCGTGCGCCGCGTCCAGGATCTGCTGGATGCGGTGGATGTGGCTGGCGAAGCTCGCCACGATGATGCGCTTGCCGGCGTTCGCGAAGACCTGCCGCAGGACGTTCGAGATGTCCCGCTCGGGCGGGACGAACCCCGGCACCTCGGCGTTCGTCGAGTCGGAGAGAAGAAGGTCGATGCCTTCCTCGCTCAGCCGTGCGAACGCGTGTAGATCCGTGAGACGACCGTCCAGCGGAAGCTGGTCCATCTTGAAGTCGCCCGTGTGGACCGCCATGCCGGCCGGAGTGCGGATCGCCACCGCAAGCGCGTCCGGGATGGAGTGGTTGACCGCGACGAACTCGCAGTCGAAGGGGCCGATGCGTTCTCGGTTCCCCTCCGCCACCTCAAGGGTGTACGGGCGGATGCGGTGTTCCTGGAGCTTCGCCTCGATGAGCGCGAGGGTCAGCTTGGAGCCGATCAGCGGGATGTCCGGCTTCTCCCTCAGGAGATACGGAACGCCGCCGATGTGGTCCTCGTGGCCATGTGTGAGGACGATGCCCTCGATGTCGTCGAGGCGGTCCCTGATGGACGAGAAGTCCGGCAGGATCAGGTCGATTCCGGGCTGCTCCTCCTCCGGGAAGAGCACGCCGCAGTCGACGATCAGTAGGCGGCCTCCGTACTCGAAGACCGTCATGTTTCGGCCGATTTCCCCGAGGCCGCCGAGTGGAGTGACCCTCAGTCCGCCTTCGGGGAGTTGCGGCGGCGGGCCGAGTTCAGGATGCGGATGACTCAAAAGACTCTCCTCACCACACGCGCCACGTACCGGCAAGGCACGTGGCGCGCGTGACGTTCGTGCAAAAGCAGTTGTCATTGTGGAGTGCAGGCACCAGAGGTCCTGCGTATTCAGTTGTGAAGTCTGTTGTCAGAGCTGTACCCCGCCTGCGGCAAGATCGATCTTGAGCTGGGCGATCTCCTCGGGCGTGAGCTCGACCATCGGCGCGCGCAGCGGTCCGGCGGGCAGGCCCTGGAGGGTGAGCGCGGCCTTGGTGGTCATGACGCCCTGGGTTCGGAACATACCGGTGAACACCGGAAGCAGCTTCTGGTGGATCTCGGTGGCCTTGTGGACGTCACCCGTGGTGTACGCCTCGACCATGGCACGCAGTTCGGGCGTGACCACATGGCCGACGACCGAGACGAAGCCGACCGCGCCCACGGAGAGCAGCGGCAGGTTCAGCATGTCGTCGCCCGAGTACCAGGCGAGGCCGGAGCGCGCGATGGCCCAGCTGGCGCGGCCGAGGTCGCCCTTGGCGTCTTTGTTGGCGACGATCCGCGGGTGCTCGGCCAGGCGGACGAGTGTCTCGGTACTGATCGGGACGCCGCTGCGGCCGGGAATGTCGTAGAGCATGACCGGCAGTTCGGTGGCGTCGGCGATCGTCGTGAAGTGCCGGTACAGGCCCTCCTGTGGGGGCTTGTTGTAGTACGGCGTGACGGTCAGCAGGCCGTGTGCGCCGGCCTTCTCGGCGGCGTGGGCGAGTTCGACGCTGTGGCGGGTGTCGTTCGTGCCGACGCCGGCCACGATGTGGGCGCGGTCGCCGACCGCGGCGAGTACGGCTCGTACGAGGTCCGATTTCTCCGTGTCACTGGTGGTGGGGGACTCACCGGTGGTGCCGTTGATGATCAGGCCGTCGTTGCCTGCGTCCACCAGGTGCGTGGCGAGCCGCTGCGCGCCGTCGAGGTCAAGTGCGCCGTCCGCCGTGAAGGGCGTGACCATGGCGGTGAGGACCCGCCCGAAGGGGGTCTGCGGAGTGGAGGTCGGAGCCATGGGTAACACGCTACTCGCTGCTCAACGCGTGGTCTGCCCTAGGGGTGCGGGAAAAGTCATGACAAAGATGGAGCCCGGCACTGCCTGCTCGGGGGTTCAAGCAGTGCCGGGTCCATTTGATCAGGCTAGATGAATATCGCTAAATGCCGCAATACGGACACTTCCCGAGGCTGACCCGTACATCTGTGCCCGGCGGGGCAACATGCGTGCGTTACGGGGCCACACGGCCGTTCGCATTGAAGGCCGCGTACGTCAGCGGCATGAGCTTGGCCCACTCCGCCTCCATCTTCTCGCCGACCATCTCGATCTCGCGCTGCGGGAAGGACGGGACCTTCGCCAGTTCGTGCTGGGTGCGCAGGCCGAGGAAGTGCATCAGCGAACGGGCGTTGCAGGTGGCGTACATCGAGGAGAACAGGCCGACGGGGAGGACCGCGCGGGCGACCTCGCGGGCGACGCCGGCGGCGAGCATCTCCTGGTACGCGTCGTACGCATGCCGGTACGAGTCCTCCATGACGCGGCCGACCAGCTCCTGCTGGGCCTCGGTGCCCTCGACGAAGACGTACTTGCCGGGGCGGCCCTCCTGGACCAGCTTGCGGGACTCGTCGGGGACGTAGAAGACCGGCTGGAGCTCCCTGTAACGGCCGGATTCCTCGTTGTACGACCAGCCCACGCGGTGGCGCATGAACTCGCGGAAGACGAAGATCGGGGCGCTGATGAAGAACGTCATCGAGTTGTGCTCGAAGGGGCTGCCGTGCCGGTCCCGCATCAGGTAGTTGATCAGGCCCTTGGAGCGCTCGGGGTCCTTGCCCATCTCCTCCAGGGACTGCTCGCCGATGGTCGAGACGCGGGCGGCGAACAGCACGTCCGCGTCGGACGCGGTGTGTTTGACCAGCTCGACGGTGACGTCACCGCGGAAGCTGGGCTTGAGGTCGTCGGCGGGGGTGTCGGTCACGGCTCGGAGGGTCCTTCCATCACGTCTCTCGGGCGGCGACCACTCTACGGCCCGGCACTGACATCGGGGCGTTCGGTGCCGGGACGCGACAACTTCGGAGAACTTCTGCGAATTCGGGGAAACAGGGCACCTTGACCGGACGCTGACCGATTCCATCCGGACCCCCAAGGGTGGTGAGCCGGGACACCGCTCGATAGCCTCACCGGGCACAGCCCATGCATGGATTGAGTGAGGACCAGCCGTGCCCCTGCCCTTCCTGACGGCCGACCGCGCTTACGAGGCGGCGGACGAGCTCGCGCTGCCCTACGACGACCGCGACCACTGGCGGCGGCCCTACCGGCCCGGACCGTGGCGCGTGGGTCTGGCGGCGCTTCTGCTCCTGCTCTCCTCGTTCGTGTTGTTCGCCGCGGTCATCATCGCGCTCACCGGCTCACCGTCGGAGGCCGGAGTGGTCTTCGGCATCTCGCTGGCGGTCATCGTCGTAGCTCTGCGGTGGCTGCGCATGGGCGTGTGGGTCAGCGCCCGTGGCGTACGCCGGGTGGGCTTCCTCTTCACGCGCACGGCGCCCTGGGCGAAGGTCGCCGCCGTGCGGACGGTGCAGCAGCCTGTGCGCTGGCTGGGGCTGCCGCGCACCGTTCAGGGGCAGGCGCTGCTTCTCGTACGGAGTGATCGTGCGGTGGAGGACGTGGCGCCGCTGCTGACCACGCACAACGCCGACTTCCTGGCGCGGGTCGAGGCGTTCGACCGGGCTGCCGACTCGGTGGAGGCCTGGGCCGCGGAGTATCAGCGGGGCTGAGCGGCACACGCTGCGAACAAGAGGGGCCCGGTCCTTGGGGGGACCGGGCCCTATCTCGTTCGCGGCGTTCTGACGCGGGTTTCTCAGGCGGGCTGGACCGGCTTGCCCTCGTTCAGGGCGATCGCCCTTTGCATCGCCTTGCGGGCGCGCGGGGTGTCGCGGGCGTCGTGGTAGGCGACGGCCAGGCGGAACCAGCTGCGCCAGTCGTCGGGGGCGTCCTCCGTCTCGGCCTTTCGTCTGGCGAAGACCTCGTCGGCGGAGTCGCGGTCGATACGGCCGCCAGGGGTGCGCCTCAACTCGTCGACGGGCAGGCCGCCTTCGGCGTCGAGTTGGGCGGCGAGGCGGTTGGCCTTGCGGACGAACTCGGTGTTCTTCCAGAGGAACCACAGGCCGATCACCGGCAGGATCAGGACCGCGACGCCGAAGGTGACGGTCAAGACCGTGCCGGCCTGTATCAGCATGACGCCGCGGCTGCCGACCAGGACGAAGTAGACGACCAGGACGGCAGCCGTGACGGCGTAGGTGAGCTTGGCGCGCATCAGCCCAGGTCCAGGAAGTTTTCCAGGCCGAAGGTGAGGCCCGGAGTGGTCACCACGCGGCGGGCGCCGAGCAGGATGCCCGGCATGAAGCTGCTGTGGTGGAGCGAGTCGTGCCGGATGGTCAGCGTCTCGCCCTCACCGCCCAGCAGGACCTCCTGGTGGGCCAGCAGGCCGCGCAGGCGGATCGCGTGGACCGGGATCCCGTCGACGCTGGCACCGCGTGCGCCGTCCAGGGCCGTCACCGTGGCGTCCGGCGCCGGGGCCGAGCCTGCGTTGGCCCGGGCCTCGGCGATGAGCTGGGCGGTGCGTGTGGCGGTGCCGCTGGGGGCGTCCACCTTGTTCGGGTGGTGCAGCTCGACGACCTCGACGGACTCGAAGTAGGGCGCGGCGATCTGCGCGAACTTCATGGTCAGTACGGCCCCGATGGAGAAGTTGGGCGCGATGAGGACGCCGGTCTCCGGGGACTGGGCCAGCCAGCCCTTGAGCTGCGCGAGGCGGTCCTCGGTCCACCCTGTCGTGCCGACGACCGCGTGGATGCCGTGGCGTACGCAGAAGTCGAGGTTGCCCATGACCGAGGCGGGCGTGGTGAGTTCCACCGCGACCTGGGCGCCCGTCTCGGCCAGCGTCTCCAGCTTGTCGCCCCGGCTGAGGGCGGCGACCAGCTCCATGTCCTCGGCGGCCTCGACGGCTCGTACCGCCTCCGAACCGATACGGCCCTTGGCGCCGAGGACCGCCACGCGCAACTTGCTCATCTTCTTGCTTCCTTACCGGAGTTCCGGAGTGTCGGACTTTCGGAGTTGATTAGGCGACGGCCTCGTGCAGACGGGACGCCTGCTTGTCCTTGAGCGGGCCGATGACCGACAGCGAGGGCCGCTGTCCCAGGATCTCGTGGGCGACCGCGCGGACGTCGTCCGGGGTGACCGACGCTATCCGGGCCAGCATGTCGTCCACGGACATCTGCTCGCCCCAGCACAGCTCACTCTTGCCGATGCGGTTCATGAGCGCACCGGTGTCCTCCAGGCCCAGGACGGTGGAGCCCTGGAGCTGGCCGATGGCGCGGCCGATCTCGTCGTCATCCAGGCCGTTGGCGGCGACGTGGTCGAGCTCGTCGCGGCAGAGCTTCAGCACGTCGTGCACCTGGGAGGGGCGGCAGCCCGCGTACACGCCGAAGAGGCCGCAGTCGGCGAAGCCGGACGTGTACGAGTACACGCTGTACGCCAGGCCGCGCTTCTCCCTGACCTCCTGGAAGAGGCGCGACGACATCCCGCCGCCGAGGGCCGTGTTGAGCACGCCCAGCGCCCAGCGGCGCTCGTCGGTGCGGGGCAGGCCCGGCATGCCGAGGACGACATGGGCCTGCTCGGTCTTGCGGCCGATGAGCTCGACGCGGCCGGCGGTCTTCAGGGCGCGGCGGCCGTCGCGCGGGGCGATCGGTTCCGCCTCGTCGTTCTTGAAGGCGCCTGCCTTCTCGAAGGCTGCGCGGACCTGTCGTACGACCTTGTTGTGGTCGATGTTGCCCGCGGCCGCTACGACGAGGTGCGTGGGGTCGTAGTGCTTCTTGTAGAAGCGGCGGATGCGGTCGGCGGTGAGGGCGTTGACCGTGTCGACCGTGCCGAGGACCGGGCGGCCGAGGGGGTTGTCGCCGAACATCGTGTGCGCGAACAGGTCGTGCACTCCGTCGCCCGGGTCGTCCTCGGTCATCGCGATCTCTTCGAGGATGGCGCCTCGCTCGACGTTGACGTCGTCTTCGAGGATGAGGGAGCCCGTCAGCATGTCGCAGACGACGTCGATCGCGAGGGGGAGGTCGGTGTCGAGCACGCGCGCGTAGTAGCACGTGTACTCCTTCGCGGTGAACGCGTTCATCTCGCCGCCGACCGCGTCGATGGCGGAGGAGATGTCCAGCGCGCTGCGCTTCGACGTGCCCTTGAAGAGCAGGTGCTCCAGGTAGTGCGTGGCGCCGTTCAGGGACGGCGTCTCGTCGCGGGAGCCGACGTGGGCCCAGATGCCGAAGGTCGCAGAGCGGACCGAGGGCAGGGTTTCGGTGACGATGCGCAGGCCGCCCGGGAGGGTGGTCTTGCGGACGACGCCGATGCCGTTCGTGCCCTGGATGAGGGTTTGCGTACGGGCGACGGCCCGCGCCTCCGAAGAGGTGCGGGCCGTCGCCGTGGAGCTGCTCGACGTCACTGGTCGGTGTCGTCCTTCTTGTCTTCGTCGCCTTCACCCTCGATGACCGGGATGAGCGACAGCTTGCCGCGGGAGTCGATCTCGGCGATCTCGACCTGGACCTTCTGGCCCACGCCGACGACGTCCTCGACGTTCTCCACGCGCTTGCCGCCGGCGAGCTTGCGGATCTGCGAGATGTGCAGCAGACCGTCCTTGCCCGGGAGCAGCGACACGAACGCGCCGAAGGTGGTCGTCTTGACGACCGTACCCAGGTAGCGCTCGCCGACCTCCGGCATGGTCGGGTTGGCGATGCCGTTGATCGTGGCGCGGGCGGCCTCGGCCTGCGAGCCGACCTGGGCACCGATGTAGATGGTGCCGTCGTCCTCGATCGTGATCTCGGCGCCGGTGTCCTCCTGGATCTGGTTGATCATCTTGCCCTTCGGGCCGATGACCTCGCCGATCTTGTCCACGGGGATCTTGACGGTGATGATCCGCGGGGCGTTGGGGGACATCTCGTCCGGCGTGTCGATCGCTTCCATCATCACGTCGAGGATGTGGAGGCGGGCGTCACGGGCCTGCTTGAGAGCGGCGGCCAGGACGGAGGCGGGGATGCCGTCCAGCTTGGTGTCGAGCTGGAGGGCGGTCACGAACTCCTTGGTGCCGGCGACCTTGAAGTCCATGTCGCCGAAGGCGTCCTCCGCACCGAGGATGTCGGTGAGGGCGACGTAGTGCGTCTCGCCGTTGATCTCCTGGGAGATCAGGCCCATGGCGATACCGGCGACGGGGGCCTTGAGCGGCACACCGGCGTTCAGCAGCGACATGGTGGAGGCGCAGACCGAGCCCATCGACGTCGAGCCGTTGGAGCCGAGGGCCTCGGACACCTGACGGATCGCGTAGGGGAACTCCTCGCGGGTCGGCAGGACCGGCACGATGGCGCGCTCGGCGAGGGCGCCGTGGCCGATCTCGCGGCGCTTCGGGGAGCCGACGCGGCCGGTCTCGCCGACGGAGTACGGCGGGAAGTTGTAGTTGTGCATGTAGCGCTTGCGGGTCACCGGGGAAAGGGTGTCCAGCTGCTGCTCCATCCGGAGCATGTTCAAGGTGGTGACGCCCAGGATCTGGGTCTCGCCACGCTCGAACAGCGCCGAGCCGTGCACGCGCGGGATGGCCTCGACCTCGGCGGCGAGCGTACGGATGTCCGTGACGCCGCGGCCGTCGATGCGCTTCTTCTCCTTGATGACGCGCTCACGGACCAGGGACTTGGTCAGCGAGCGGTACGCGGCGGAGATCTCCTTCTCGCGGCCCTCGAACTGCGGGAGCAGCTTCTCGGCGGCCAGACCCTTGACGCGGTCCAGCTCGGCCTCGCGGTCCTGCTTGCCGGCGATGGTGAGCGCCTGGGACAGCTCGTCCTTGACGGCGGCGGTGAGCGCCTCCAGGACGTCGTCCTGGTAGTCGAGGAAGACCGGGAACTCGCCGGTGGGCTTGGCGGCCTTGGCGGCGAGGTCGGCCTGGGCCTTGCAGAGCACCTTGATGAAGGGCTTCGCCGCGTCCAGACCGGAGGCGACGACCTCCTCGGTCGGCGCCTCGGCGCCGCCCGCGACCAGCTGGATGGTCTTCTCGGTGGCCTCGGCCTCGACCATCATGATCGCGACGTCGCCGTCCTCCAGGACGCGACCGGCGACGACCATGTCGAAGACGGCGTCCTCGAGCTCGGTGTGCGTCGGGAACGCGACCCACTGGCCGTTGATCAGCGCGACGCGGACGCCGCCGATCGGGCCGGAGAAGGGCAGACCGGCCAGCTGGGTGGACGCGGAGGCGGCGTTGATCGCCACGACGTCGTACAGGTGGTCGGGGTTGAGCGCCATGATCGTGGCGACGACCTGGATCTCGTTGCGAAGGCCCTTTTTGAAGGACGGGCGCAGCGGGCGGTCGATCAGGCGGCAGGTGAGGATGGCGTCCTCGGAGGGACGGCCCTCACGACGGAAGAAGCTGCCGGGGATCTTGCCGGCGGCGTACATCCGCTCCTCGACGTCCACCGTGAGGGGGAAGAAGTCGAGATTGTCCTTGGGGTTCTTGGAGGCGGTGGTGGCCGACAGCACCATGGTGTCGTCGTCCAGGTACGCCACGGCGGAGCCGGCGGCCTGCTTGGCCAGGCGGCCCGTCTCGAAGCGGATGGTGCGGGTGCCGAAGGAACCGTTGTCGATAACGGCCTCGGCGTAGTGGGTCTCGTTCTCCACTAGCGTTTTCTCCGATACTTTTCGTCTTTTGTCCCAGTCTGCCCGTGTGGCAGGGGGACGGTGGGGCGGAGAAGTGCGCCATCTGGTGCGGGCCGGTCTTCGATCGAAGCACCCGGGGTTCACTTTCCCCGGGGGCCACTACCGAGGACCGGCGGCGGCGAGGTGCACTTCTCCTCGTACGTGCTGTGTCGTACGTATTGCGTTGTGCCACCACACTACAAAGGGGT
The DNA here is from genome assembly GCF_058544905.1 of Streptomyces sp. JLBG701. Classification (NCBI taxonomy): domain Bacteria; kingdom Bacillati; phylum Actinomycetota; class Actinomycetes; order Kitasatosporales; family Streptomycetaceae; genus Streptomyces; species Streptomyces sp. JLBG701. The sequence continues at coordinate 8,301,108 of NZ_CM178588.1, read as the reverse complement.
GGTGACACTCCGCACGTTTCCGCACGTACAGCAAAGGGAGCGGCCCCCCATTGAGGTGGGAACCGCTCCCTTCACGGCGTCTTACTTGGCGCCCGCCGCACCGCGGCGGATGCCGAGGCGGTCGACCAGCGCGCGGAAGCGCTGGATGTCCTTCTTCGCCAGGTACTGGAGAAGGCGACGGCGCTGACCGACCAGGATCAGCAGACCACGACGGGAGTGGTGGTCGTGCTTGTGGGTCTTGAGGTGCTCGGTCAGGTCCGAGATACGGCGCGAGAGCATCGCGACCTGGACCTCGGGGGAGCCGGTGTCGCCCTCCTTGGTACCGAACTCGCTGAAAATCTGCTTCTTCGTAGCGGCGTCGAGCGGCACGCGTACTCCTCGTAGTCTTTGGTTGGCCACCGAGTGCCCCCGGTCTTTATCTCGGGGGAGCTTCCGTTACTCGGGAGGCGGGTTCCGCTGCGCGCGGCCTCCGGAGGGATTTACTCCGGGGGCGCGTACACAAACGGCCGTTACACAGCGTACCAGCAGACGGGCGCGCTCTTGACAGGCGGTCCTACGCCGGTCAGACGCCGCCGCGGACCTTGCCGTAGACGTCGAGGACGGCCAGGCAGATCGGGATCAGGGAGAGCAGGACCAGCGAGTCCGCGAGGTCCAGCATGCGGCCCCAGAAGGGCGAGAGCCCCTTGCGCGGCACGATCAGGGCGATCGCGATCAGGACGAGGACGCCGGCGCCCACCGAGGCGGCGAGCCACAGGGTCCGTACGTCGACGGGGTTGGAGTTGCCCTTCAGCAGCTCGATGACGATGTCGGCCGGCGGCGAGATGGCCAGGCCGAGCACCAGCAGCGCGAGGGTGCCGACGCCGGCCACGAACAGGCATGTGACCTGGGCGGTGTAGCGGAACAGGCGCGCCCGCAGCATCGCGGCGAGGCCGGTGCACAGGGCCAGCAGCTGGGCCCAGCCGCCGTCGCTGAAGCCGAGCACCGCGCCACCGGCGCCGACGATGACGGCGGCGCAGCCGCCGACCAGGCCGAGCAGCAGCTCGTGGCCCCGGCTGGTCTGGGCGACGATGCGCTGGACGTCGACGGCTTCGAGGTCGCCCTCCTGGCCCTCGCGACGGGCCCTGGCCAGGTCCTCCGGGTTGCGGAAACCGATAGGCAGCTTGGCGAAGCGGGCCGACCAGCCGGGCAGGAAGCCGACGACCGCCAGCGCGACGACCGAGGTGCCGGCGGCGATCTCCCGCGGCTCCGCCTCGGTGAGGATTCCGCAGAACACGGCGAGCGTGCCGATCCCGGCGGCCAGCGCGGCGGCCACGAACGGGGCGTCTCCCTGCGGCAGCAGCATGATCAGTACGACGGAGAACAGGAGTACGGCGACACAGCCGACGAGGAACTGGATCCGGCCGGGGCCCTCGCCCGCGTCCTGGGGTACGACGCCGGAGCCCGCGATGAGCGCGTGCGGCAGCGCCGAGATACCGAGCGCGACGGCGGAGGCGCGGTCGTCGTAGACCCGGGCCCGGATACCGGCGAGTGCCGTCAGGGCGATGGCGACCACGCCGGCCAGGATGCCCTGCAGGCCGTTCATGTCGTGCCGTATCGGATCCGCGAACCAGAAGACGAAGCCGAGCATGAACAGCAGCAGCGCGCCGGAGACCAGGCCGGCCACCCGCATCAGGTTGTCGTTCCAGCTGCGGATGTCCTGCTTGACGGCGGCGGCGATCGCGTCCACCACGTCGTCGTGAACGGCCGGGGGCAGTGAGTCGGCGAAGGTGCGCACCAGCAGCACCTCGCCGTCCCTGACCCGGTGCTCCAGCAACGAACGGCTCGCGTCGAGGACCTGGCCCTCGCGGCGTACGAGGTGGTAGCCGGCGGGATCGGTGTCCGATCGGCTCAGGCCCGAAAGCCTGATGATCTCGGGAAAGAGGTCCTGGATCGGCAGGTCCTCCGGCAGCGCGACATCGACCCGACTGTCCGGCGCTGCGATCGTGATTCGGCAGAAACCCGTCGATGTCCCCGTGCTCACCTGGTACTTCCCCCTGCTGGCCAAAGCTTCTTCGCATCGTTCATACGACGCGGAGCGCCACTTTATCCATTGCCACGGGGGGCGCGGGGGCCACCTCCCCGGTTTCCTCGCCGTGCCCCCTCGGCATCTCCATGCCCTTGGCGCTCTGGCGCACTCGGCGCATCAGTAGGATCGTCGCTCACACGGATGGCGCCTACGCGAACGAGCACACGTCGCGGTACACGGGGGCGTCGATGCCAGGACGTATCAGACGTATAAGACGTAACAAACGCGAAGGATGAGTGCATCGGTGAGCGTCGTCATCATCAAACGGCCACCGCGGATAGTGCCCCCGGTTGTCCCGGACGGCGAAGTCAGGCTGGAGACACCGCCCGAGATCCCTCGCGAGGGTGATGAGAGCCCGCTGATGAGCCTGCTGCCCATGATGGGCATGCTGGGGTCGGTCGGCTTCTTCTTCATGCCGGGTCTGCCCTCGTACATGCGGGTGGTCGGCGGGCTGATGCTGGCCTCGACCCTGGCCATGGCCATCGCCCAGTTCGCCAAGTCCCGGCAGGGCGGCGGCGCGGGGATGGCGCAGGATCGGCGTGACTACTTCCGGTATCTCGAACAGGTCCGCAAGGACGTGCACAAGACCGCGGAACTGCAGCGGCACAGCCAGCTCTTCCAGCATCCCGACCCGGAGCAGCTGTGGGCCGTGGCGGCCGACGGCAGGCGGTTGTGGGAGCGGCGCCCGACCGACGCGGACTTCGCCTCCGTACGGATCGGCCGCGGCATCCAGCAGCTCAACACCCCGCTGGTCGCCCCGGAGACAGCGCCCAAGGAGGAGCTGGAGCCGCTGACCGCGGCGGCCATGAAGGCGTTCCTCGACGCGCACGGCAGCCTGTCCGACCTGCCCGTCTCCGTCTCGCTGCGCGCCTTCTACCACGTGACGGTGTGCGGAGAGACGGACACGGTCTACGCCAACGCGCGTGCGTCCCTGTGCCAGTTGGCGACGCTGCACTCGCCCGAGGACCTGATGATCGCCGTGGTGGCGCATCCCTCGGCGACGGCGGACTGGGACTGGATCAAGTGGCTGCCGCACAGCCAGCACCCGAAGGCCAAGGACGGGGCGGGCTCCTCCCGGCTCCTCTTCGACGACCTCGGCGAGCTGGAGGAGGCGCTGGCGGACCAGTTGGGCGACCGTCCCCGCTGGAACCGGGACGCGAACCCCGTCTACGACCAGCCCCACCTGATCGTGGTGCTCGACGGCGGCACCGTGCCGCCCGACTCCGAACTCGCCAGCTCCGACGGCCTCCAGGGCGTCACCTTCCTCGAAATCGCACCGGGCGAGCTGGAGGAGGAGCTGCGCGCGGGCCTGACGATCTACGCCAAGCCGGAGCGGATGCGGCTGTTCGTCGGCCACGAGTCGGCGTACACCGGCAAGCCCGATGTGCTGAACATCGCGCAGGCCGAGTCCCTGGCGCGGCAGCTCGCCCCCTTCCGGGTCGGCAGCGCGGAGGACGGCGAACCCCTGCTGTCCAACCTGGACTTCACGGATCTCATGGGCATCGGCGACCCCGGTCTGGTCGACGTCTCCCGCACCTGGCGGCCGCGCACGCTGCACGAGCGGCTGCGGGTGCCGATCGGTGTCGGCGAGACCGGCGAGCCCGTCATGCTCGACCTCAAGGAGGCCTCGCAGGAGGGCATGGGCCCGCACGGCCTGTGCGTCGGCGCGACCGGCTCCGGCAAGTCCGAGGTGCTGCGCACGCTGGTCCTCGGTCTCGCGGTGACGCACTCCTCGGAGACGCTGAACTTCATCCTCGCGGACTTCAAGGGCGGTGCGACCTTCGCCGGTATGGCTGACATGCCGCACACCGCGGCCGTGATCACCAACCTCGCGGACGACCTCACCCTCGTCGACCGTATGCGCGACTCGATCATGGGTGAGACGCAACGCCGCCAGGAGCTGCTGCGCACGGCCGGCAACTACGCCAACCTGCACGACTACGAGAAGGCCCGGGCGGCCGGCGCCGCACTCGAACCGATGGCCTCGCTGGTGATCGTGCTCGACGAGTTCTCCGAACTCCTCACCGCCAAGCCGGACTTCATCGACATGTTCATCCAGATCGGCCGCATCGGCCGTTCGCTGGGCGTGCACCTGCTGCTGGCCTCGCAGCGCCTGGAGGAGGGCAAGCTGCGCGGCCTGGACACGTACCTGTCGTACCGGATCGGTCTGCGCACCTTCTCCGCCGCCGAGTCCCGTACGGCGATCGGCGTCCCGGACGCCTACCACCTGCCGTCGATCCCCGGCTCCGGCTATCTGCGCTACGACACCGACACCATGGTCCGCTTCAAGGCCGCGTACGTGTCGGGGCCGTACCACGGCGAGGGCCCCTCCCGGGTACACCGCTCGACGCAGCTGCGGCCCGCGCTGTTCAAGGCGGAACACGTGGCACTGCCCCCGCAGCCGGTGATCGAGGAGCCGGAGGCCGACAACCGGGTCGACGACGCGCTCGCCGACACCGTCCTGGACGTCATCGTCAGCCGGATGGTCAACCAGGGTCCGCCCGCCCACCAGGTGTGGCTGCCCCCGCTGGAGGAGGCTCCCTCGCTGGAGCAGCTCCTCCCCCAGCTCGCCGTCAGCCCGGAGCGCGGCCTCACCGCGCCCGACTACACGGCGCTCGGCCGGCTCAATGTGCCGGTCGGTCTGGTCGACAAGCCGTTCGAGCAGCGGCGTGACGTGCTGTACCGGGACTTCTCCGGTGGCGCCGGTCACGGTCTGTTCGTCGGTGGCCCGCAGTCCGGCAAGTCGACGCTGCTGCGGACGCTCATCTCGTCGTTCGCGCTCACCCACACACCCTCCGAAGTGCAGTTCTACTGCCTGGACTTCGGCGGTGGCGGTCTGATCTCGATGGAGGAGCTGGCCCACGTCGGCGGCGTCGCCAACCGGCTCGACGCCGAGAAGGTGCGCCGTACGGTCAGTGAGGTCGAGGGGATCCTCAACGCGCGCGAGGAGTACTTCCGCGCGAACAACGTCGACTCGATCCAGACGTACCGCCAGCGCCGGGCCGCCGGGCAGCTGCCCGACCAGATCTGGGGAGACGTCTTCCTCGTCATCGACGGCTGGGCCACCTTCAAGACGGACTACGAGATGCTGGAGGCCACCGTCACCGAGATCGCGACGCGCGGCCTCGGCTTCGGTGTGCACGTGATCCTGGCCGCGAGCCGCTACACCGAAGTGCGGCCCGCGCTCAAGGACATGCTGCAGAACCGCATCGAGCTCAGGCTCGGCGACCCGACCGAGTCGGAGATCGACCGCAAGGTCGCGCAGAACGTCCCGGCGAGCGTGCCGGGCCGTGGTCTGACCCAGGACAAGCTGCACTTCATGACCGCGCTGCCGCGCGTCGACGGCTCCTCGGAGACGGACGACCTGTCGGAGGCGACGTCGATCCTCGTCCGGGGCATCAACGACAACTGGCAGGGCAACCGGGCTCCGGCCGTACGGCTGCTGCCCACGCTCCTGCCGTGGGACCGGCTGCCCAAGGGGTTCGAGCACCCGGAGCGCGGTGTCGCCATCGGCATCGACGAGTCGTCGCTCGCGCCCGTCTTCGTCGACTTCGAGACGGACCCGCACTTCATCGTGTTCGGCGAGAGCGAGTCCGGTAAGTCCGCGGTGCTGAGGCTGCTCATCAAGCAGATCACCGAGCGCTACACACCGCAGCAGGCGAAGATCGTCATGGGTGACTATCGACGTGCCCACCTGGAGGGCGTGCCCGAGTCGCACCTGTCGCGGTACTGCGCCTCGGCGCCCGCTCTGGCGGAGACGCTGGAGGGCCTGGCCGGCTCACTGGGCCGCCGTATGCCGGGCCCGGACGTCACACCGGAACAGCTGCGCAACCGCAGTTGGTACAGCAGCCCGGACGCGTTCGTCATCATCGACGACTACGACCTGGTGGCGACGGGCGTGAACCCGCTGGCCCCGCTGCTCGAATACCTGCCTTTCGCCCGTGACGTCGGCCTGCGCGTCATCATCGCGCGTGCCTCGGGCGGTGCCAGCCGGTCGCTGTACGAGCCGGTGATGCAGCGGCTGCGCGAGCTCGGCGCCCAGGGCATCGTGCTCTCCGGCGAGCGGAGCGAGGGCGCTCTGCTGGGCAACATCACGGCGTCTCAACTGCCGCCCGGGCGGGGGCACTTCCACACGCGTCGGCGCGGTGGGCAGCTGATTCAGACGGGGTGGCTGCCCACTCGGTTCTGAGTGTTCCAGATGGAGGGGCGGTACCCACTGCGGGTGCCGCCCCTCTCGTACGGGGCAGCGCTAAAGTGGCGTTGCGATGGAAAAGGCGAGCCACGGGGGGCAGTTGTGTCGTCGGACTTCATGAACTCCGATCCCAAGGTCCTCAAGGACGAGGGCTACAACATGTTCACCGTCGGCCAGGACTTCGCCAAGGCCGCGAAGGCCCTTCAGGACGGGCTGACCCACCTTGAGGGCGGCAGCGGTGACACCCCGCCGTGGGGTGACGACGACATCGGTGAGAAGTTCGGCGTCGTCTACGAGGGTCTGCGCGACGGCATGTACCAGTCGATGAACAGCCTGGCCGAGCGCATCGCGGGGATCGGGATCGCCTTCACCAGGATGGGCGTGGCGCACGAGCAGAACGAGGCCAACGAGGAAGCCATCTGGCAGCAGACGACCGCCGAGTACGACGGCCAGGTGGAGATCCCGACCGGCGTGCACCATGAGCGTCGTCGGCAGGATGGCGAACTCTGAGTCTGCGGGCTATGAGTCTGCGGGCTATGAGTCCGTGGGCTATCAGTCTGCGGGCTGTGAGTGACCTTCCGCTTCCGCAGCGTGAGCGCCGCCCGCGCAAGTAGGGTGAGCCACACATGTAGTTCGCACGTCCAGTTCAAATGGTTCGCACGTCAGGAAGAGGCTCAGCAGCATGACCGAGGCACGGGACAACGGGGTCGAGACTCAGGCCGAGGACGTCAAGGCGCGCAAGGAGCGGGAGCGGGACGAGCTGTACGCCCTCGACATCTCGGGAGTCGAGTGGCACAGCGCGCCCGGTACCGAGGAGCACGAGGAGCGGGTCGAGATCGCGTACCTGCCGGAGGGCGCGGTGGCGATGCGCTCGTCCCTCGATCCCGACACCGTGCTGCGGTACACCGAGGCGGAGTGGCGGGCGTTCGTACTCGGGGCGCGGGACGGGGAGTTCGACCTGGAGCCCGCGCCGCACAACGGCGGAATGCCGGCCGAGTAGGCCCGATGGATCAGGGCGAAGCGATCAGTACAGCGAGAAGCCGCCGCTGTGCCGTCCTTGGCCCTTCCTCACGGACTGTGAGGCCTCGCCCAACGGGGGCCTCGGCTCGGACGACCCCGAAGCGGGGTTCCCGCCGGTCGGCGTCTCCCCCTCCCTGATCTGCTCGCGCTCCTCGTCGGAGAGCGACTCCCACTGACCGCGCAGGGACGCCATCCCGCCGCCCAGGGCGTGTGCCACGGCGGGGTCGTCCAGGGCGTCACGCAGGGCGAGGCGGCCGGAGAGCAGCCTCTTCGCCGCCTCCTGCATCTCCTTGCCCGCGCTGTCGGTCTCGGACAGCTTGCGCAGGGCGGAGTTCAGGGAACGTATCTGCTCCGGTTCGAGTGCCTCGTCCAGCACACCTCGGTCCGGCGAAGAGCCGTCCGGGTTCGGTGAGTTCTCGCCTTGCCTGGCCATGTCGCGTCTCCTCGCTGCTGCTCACCTCTCGGCACCCGCAGTATCTCCTGTAACGCATCGATGCAATGCTGACTGGCCCCACTGGTCGTAGCGAAGACCGGCCGCCGAGAAGAAGGACCGCATCGACATGGCTCGGACGCAGGGCACAGGAAAAGGCGCGGGCGTCGACCGTTCCCTCGTGGGCCTCGTCGGCAGGGCCTTCGGCCGTCTCGGGCGCGCGGGCGGTCTGGTCTTCCTCCTGGCGGGGCTCGCGCTGAGCGGATGGGGCGCGTACGAAGGGGCGTACGCGGCAGGATGGGCGGGCACGCACGGCACTCTGACGGTGAAGCAGTGCGAGCTGAACTCCTCGCTCAACACCTCACGCAACAGCCGCAAGAAGCGCCTCACTGTCCGTTGTGAGGGCACGTTCGTGTCCGAGGGCGGCAAGAGCACGGACGCCAACGCAGCGGTGCAGGTGAGGTACGAGTACACGCAGGGCACCGAACTGTCGGTACAGCAGGCTGACGCGCCTACGACGGCCACCTCCACGGACGGCGACTACATCCAGACCGACAAGCCCCGGGGCTGGCGCTTCTTCGCCGCCTTCTTCGGCGGCTGGGTCCTCACCGGCCTCGGCGTCTTCTGCCTCGCCACGGGTTACGCGCCGTTCGGACAGAGCCGGATCTCGTACGAGGCCGCATGGGAGGCGTCGGGACGGGGAGTGACGCGGCCGACCGTGATCGGCATGATCGGCGTGGGCCTCGTCGGAGCCGGACTGTCGTTCCTGGTCAGCTACTTCTTCTGACCTGGGTGAGGAATTCGCTAGGCTCGCGCACCATGTTGCCCTCGCACACGCCCACCCCCGCGCCGGATGCCGTGGTCATACCTACCGGCCGTCGCGGTGCCATGACCGGGCTCCCCTGCTCCGTCGTCCTGATCGCGATCGGTGCCGTCGGCATCGCGGGCGCTGTCGTGGTCGCCACCGGGAACCAGAAGGGGGAGTCCAGCGTGGGGGCCTTCGCGGGCCTCGCGTTCTTGCTGGCGCTCGGTGTGCTCGGCGTGTTCCTCTTCATCGGCCACTGGGCGAACCGCCGCGCCAGGATCCTCGTCGACCACACGGGCCTGTGGGTCGACAACGGCAAGCTCCGGAACGTCATCCCGTGGGACACCCTCGCCGGAGTAGGCCTCCACTGGAGCAAGTTGGGCCGAGGCCAGAAGGTCTACTCCCTGGAGCTGTTCCCCACCGGTTCCATCGACCGGGACGACCCGGTCCTGTGGATTCTGGTCCGCGACGAGGAGCCGTTGCACCCTAACCTTCCCCGGCTGCGCTACCGCCTCCCCTTCCCTGCCGCGTGCCGGCAGCAGGTGGCCTCGGCGGTCCAGCAGTACGTCCCGCAGATCTGGCTGGGCGAGTCCGAGCGCGCCATGGGTCACATCGGCAGGCCCGACGTAAAGGGGCATCGACAGCGCGCCCAGGGACGTACGCCCTGATGCGACGGGTAACCGTGCTTACCTGAAACGGATTTGTGACAGCAACCCTCTGAAGGTGCCTGCGGGTGATTCCGTAAGCTGTGCGCACGGCTGTACACCTGTGTGGTTTCCCTTGGCGGGTGAGGGAGTTGTACGGCCGTGTTGGCTGACGGGGGTGCTTTCTGCTGTGGCGATGATGCTGCCGGACGAACTCGAATGGGTTCTCGAAATGCTCGGCTACCGCTGGCCGACGGCGAACGAGGACAAGCTCAGGGAGTCCGCCGCCCTGTGGCGGCAGTTCGGCGAGGACGTCACCGGGCTGCACACCGCGGCGAACGCCAGCGCCCGCACGGTGACCGCCTACAACGCCGGCGACTCGATCGACGCGTTCACCAAGACGTACGCCAAGTTCGATGGCGGGGGCGGCTCCGACGGCTACCTCGCCAATGCCGCGCAGGCCGCCTACACCATCGCGAACGTGATGGAGGCCTGCGCCTACATCGTCGAGTTCGCGAAATGGGCGGTGATCGCCCAGCTGATCGCCCTGGCCATCGAGATCTTCGCCGCGCAGGCCGCCGCGCCCTTCACCTTCGGTCTGTCCGAAGTCGGCGCGCTCGGCGCGACCCAGGTGACCCGGCTGATCGTGCGCCGTCTCCTCGACGAGCTCAAAGAGGCGTTGATGGAGGCGATCGTCGAGGCGATGAAGGAGCCCGCGATCTCCGCGATCGAGGCGATCATCACCGACCTGGTCCGCCAGTCCGTGAACGTCGGCTTCGGCGCCCAGCAGGGCTTCGACCTCGCCACGACCGTCAAGGCCGGCGCCAAGGGCGGCTGGGAGGCCATCAAGCAGACCCCGCAGACCCTCGCCGAGGGGGTGCGCGACGGTCTGGGCTCGAAGGCCGGCAGCCGTGCCCATCACGCCATCGACAGCCGCATCGACGGGTACGACGGCTCGTCGGGGATCGATGGCGGCGGTGACGGTGGTGGCGGTGACGGTGACGGTGGCCGCGATGACGGAGGCAGTGACAGCGGAAGTCGCAACAGCGGTGACGGCAGCGGTGGTTCCGACTCCGGGAGGTCCGACTCCTCCTCGGACTCGACGCGTTCGAGCAACGGCAGCGGCCCGGGTACGAACATCGGCGGCGGGATATCCGCCGACGGCGGGGGTTCCGGCATCGGCGCGGCGGATGTGGGTTCCGCTCCCAACTCCGGTTCGGACTCAGGGGGTTCGGACTCGGGTTCGGGGCAGAGTCCGTCCTCCTCGGACACGCCGTACTCAAGGCCGACGCCGTCCCTGTCGGGGCCGTCGCTGTCGGACTTCGACGACCCCTCGCCGGGCGGGACCTCGCCCAGCACGCCGGACACGAGCGGCTCGTCCGGCCCCTCCCACACCGGCGGCGGCTCCTCCGTGTCCGGCCTCTCGTCACCGACCGCTTCGCAGTCCGCGCCCAGCCACACATCATCCGGCGCTACGTCCTCCTCGCCGGGCGGCGGAACCATCGGCACGTCGATCGACAGCCTGGCCGCTACCGTCCCGACCCAGTCAAACGCGGCGCCTACACCGACGGCGAGCGATCCGTCGCCGGCGAGTACCGGAGGCCGTGCGGACGGCGGCTCGGCCATACCGACTTCGCCCGTGGCGCCTTCTACGGCGGGAGGCGTCGGCGGCTCGCATCACTCCGGGAGTACGTCAGCCGGCACCCCCTCCGCCAGCAGTCCCAGCAGTCCGACCCCCAACTCGGTTGCGGCCAGGCCTACTTCCGCCGGTACGCCCGGGACGGCATCGCCTACGGGGACCGGGCCTGCCTCCACTCCGAGCCCTACGCCTTCGAGCGGGCCCCGGAGTACTCCGGCCGTGACGGCGGACGGTCGGGTTGCCGGTACGGCCGACGGTCGCGTCGCTGGAACGGCGGACGGCCGCAATCCCGGTGCGGCGAACGGTCGTACTCCTGGCACGCAGGACGGCCGAACACCGGGGCAGCGGACCGCCGGTACGACTCCGGGGGACGGTACTTCGACCCGGAATACTCCTGGAACGACTGGTACGACGCCGGGCGACCGTACTTCGCCCCGTAACACCCCGGATCCGACCGGCGGCACCCGTACCAACACCCCTGGCCAGAACCCGAGTTCAACCAGCCCAAACCCGAACCCGGGCCAGTCGACGTCCCCCAGGGCCGCATCGCCGTCCACGAGCACGTCGACACCGAGCGGCAACACCCCGAACTCTTCGACCTCGTCAGCCCCTTCGGCCTCTTCGACCTCTTCAACGCGGCCCGGCCCCGACACCCGCGCGAGCGCCCCGGGCACACCCGGTACCCAGAACCAGCCGGGCCCGGGGACCACTCCCACGCGGCCTCCGCAGCAACCCGCGGGCAGCACGCCCAATACCCCCAACACCCCGCAGCAGCCGGCCGGGCAGGCCAACACGTCGCCGCAGAACACACCGCCCACCTCGCAGCATCAACAGCAGCAGGTGACGGCGGTCCCGATCCCCACCGTCATCCGCACCCCGGCTTCCGCGACGCCGCCGTCGCACATCACCCCCGCCGCGCCGCAAGCGCCGGGCTCGCCGCAGGCCTCCCCCGGGACCCCCGACAACCAGCAACACCCGCAGCAGGAAAGCGTGGAGGACATCCGCGCCGACCTGGACCACCACCCGGGTGGCCTGACCGATCCCGACCCCGCGGATCAACAGGCGCTGGTGGACGCGGTCCCGCACAACGAGGACGGCACCCCGGAACGCTTCCCCGACCCCTTCGGCCCCTGGACCCAACTCCAGAACGACGGCGGCAACACAGTCCCGGGCCGCAGCAACAACTGCGCCGACTGCTCCCGTTCCTTCCTGGAGACCTGGTACGGAGACCCCCAGGTCTCAGCCCCTCGCACCCTCGACACCGACGAACACGGCAACCCCGACCCGTGGTCCCCCGAGGACAACGCGAACGAGAACCAGATCCGCTGGACGGGTGCCGCCCACGCCTACGCCGGCCCCGGCAACGACCCCAACACCGCCAACAACATCGCGTCGGTCCTCCAGCAGGCCGGCCCCGGCTCGGCGGCCATCGTCCAGGTCGACTGGCCGAACAACGGGGGCGGCCACGCCTTCAACGTCGTCAACCACGACGGCAACATCGTCTGGATCGACACCCAGAGCGGAGAGGTCAGCACCGACCCCCTCCACATCGACAACGCGGCGCACGTCTGGCACATCCCGCTGGACGCCAACCGGAACCCCATCGACCTCACCCAGCCCGACACCGAGAACTCCGACGCCCAGAACGACGAGACCCAGCCGGAGAACTCCGAGAACAACGAGAACCCGCAGAGCGACGTCTCGGGCGACACCCCGAAGCAGGGCGACGACACCGGCACGGGAACCGACTCCCCCAAGTCGGCGGATCCGACGAGTCCGGACGTATCAGACAACGCGGACTCCGCGCAGCCGTCGCCCTCCCCCGAGACCCCCTCAGAGCAGAACCGCCCGTCCCCGGCCGAGACCCCGAACACCCCGGACCAGCAGTCACGCCCGGACGAGCAGGCCCACACCCCCGACAAGGATTCCGAGCAACCGACCGCCACGACGGAGACCCCGGCCCGACCCGACTCCGCTTCGGAACACCGTCAGCCGCCCGCCGACACCACGCCCGACAACACCGACAAGGGCACACCGGACAGGGACACGACCCCCACCGCTACGGATCCTCGCACCACGGATCCACGTACGCCCGATCCCCGCACCACGGACCCGCGTACGTCGGACCCGCACCGGGACACCCCCACGCAGAAGCAGCCGGAGCCCAACGAGCGCCCCGACGCTCAGCACCCGAACACTCCGCCGCGGCCGGACCAGACGCGACCCGATCATCTCGACGATCCGCAGTCCGAGACACCGGACAAGGACCACTCCGAGACCCCTGACCAGGCACGTCCCGACAGCCCGAACCAGTCGCCGGCCGACGACCACCGCGACCGCCCGAGCGACATGACGAAGGACTCCGCGGTCCCCAAGCGCGAGAGCCTGCCGGACGGCAAGAACGCCGACGCGGCCGGCTACGTCAAGGACTCCGTCAACGGGAAGAAGCCGCTGTACGGCGACATCGCCGCCGAGAACCCGACGCAGACCTCCCAGACGGCGAGCCCGGAACGCCACTCCGGTCCTGCGGAGCCCACGGGAAGCACCCCCGACGCCAACGACCAGGAAAGCCGTCGGCAGCGTGATCTGGACATGCTCGCGCGCGCCAATTCGGACAACCCGCAGGACAAGGCCTGGTTCGAGAGGTACTACCACCCGAACAGTGGTTACCGCCGGAGCGTGACAGCCCCCGCCGAGGACGGCCGCCCCGTCCCCCAGCTGCATCCCACGAACGATCCCAACGCTCGCTGGATGCTGGCCAACGACACACCGGACGCCGATCCGGAGTCGTACATCGACGAGGGCGCGGACGAGGGCTCGCGGAACACGGAGATCTCCAAGGAGAACCTGGACAGGCTGGACGAGGCCGCCAAGGCCCGCCAGGACGCGATCGACGCGGACAGTCAGCCGCACAAGGACCGGCAGGCGGCCAAGGAAGCCTACGAGGCAAACAAGACTCCCGAGAATCTGGAGAGGTTCCAGGAAGCCGACGCAAGGCACAGTCCCCTTCACGGAACGATGACGCGGGCCAGTGAGGACTACGGCGAGGCGGTCGCCGAGTTCCACGTGATGCCCCGGCACTTCCCGGACTACGACCGCGTCGACGACCGGGCCATGGGCAACAACCGGTTCGACCAGGTCTGGATGGATCCGAGCACCGATCCACCCGAGTTCGTCGTCGTCGAGGCCAAGGGCTCACTGACCGCCGGACTCGGCGAACGGCGAGGGCTTCCGGAGCAAGGCCCGGACCAGGCCGCTGCACCGGGCGACCCCAGCCAGGGACAGGGTGACGGAGCGCAGAACGAGGACCAGGCCGGCCAGGACGCACCGAGTCCTGGGGTGCCGAAGGTCAAGCAGGGCACTCGCGCGTACTTTGAGACGATCCTCCATGAGATGGAGACTCGCGCACACCGGAACAGGCTGGCCGCCGAAACCGACGCCGAGTTGGAGGCAGCCGAGACAGAAAGGCAACAGGCAAAGGACCTCAGGAAAGCCCTGAACGCGAACCCGCCGCGAGTCAAGTACATACTCGTCAAGGGAAACTCCTCCGGAGGCGAGCACCAGGGCTACGAGATGAAACAGTTCGACACCAGAACGGAAGCGGAGAAGGCGCGCGATGCAGATTCCTCGACATGAGTTCCCGACCCGAAATGTCCCAAGGATTCTCGAATCCGATACCAAGGACTTCTGGGACGACGTTGACGACCTGCAGAGAGAACCCTCGTGGTTCTCGAACGTTCTGGCTGACGCCATCATTCTCCTCGGCCTGCGCTCCACCATGGACCCGGATGCCGACAAGCTGGAGACCTGGGAAGCCTGCGTCACCGCCATGCAGGTCGGCTCCGCGCTCTTCGAGTCGGCCCAGGCCACGACAGACACCATCGAGTGCCTCATCGATCACAAGATGCGCACCATCCGTGCCGGCGCACTGCCGCGTGCTCACGCCGGCAACTGGCTCAACGCCTTCTGGCTCGCCTGCGTATGCCGCGAGAAGAAGCGCATGACCAAGCTGTGCCAGTTCCCGGTCTCACAGATGCGGAAAGCCGACGGGGTTTTCGACGAGTACATCTACGACTGGGTGGAAGCGCTGCAGGCGTACTGTCTCAAGCGCCCCGAATTCGGCGACAAACTGGTCGCGGCGGTGGACGGAACAGACCCCGCCGTCCTACGACACGCACCCCGCGACGGCGTCCTCCAAATCATGTATCCGCCCATGAACCTCCTGACCCAACTGGCACGCGGCGACCAGGACAAGTTCAACACCGAACTGGCCAAAGCCGTGGAATGGCACAAGGACTACTGGACCCGCGACGAGGACCGTGCCCTGACCACCCAAGGCCTCATCGCCCTCGGCCCACTGGCCCTCACCTGCCTCGCCGTCCAGGCCGACTTCACCATCACCGTCGAGTCCGAATACCTCCCCAAGCACCTCATCGCCGGCGCGTGGGTCAACGAATTCCCCACGTAGTCCCAGTCGCACACCCCAAACGACGAGAGGCAGCACATGGCTCCGGACGTCCCCGCCCCAGCACCACAAGGTCCACCCACCACCCCGGACCAGGCCATCGAAATCGTCCGGTCCCGCTACGCCCAACCCAAACTCCCCGACGGCACCCCCGCCGAACTCCAAGTCCACGAGTTCGACATCGGCTACCTGGTGTACACGGTCTTCCCGCCCCGCACCGACGCCGCCGGCCGACCGCAGCCCGCCCCGCCCGGCGGAGCCAAGATCGTGGTGTCGAAGGAGACCGGCGAAACCGTCACGGTCCCCAACTACCCGACCGAGCAGGCCATCGCGCTGTACCGGAAGAACCTCACGCGCAACACGTAACGCGCAATACGAAACGGCCGGGCATGCCCACCCCGGGCCACCCCCGCAGCACCGCTCTCTCACCCCCGCCCACCCCAACCAGGACTGGTACCCATGGCCGGCGCACCCGAAGGCTACGCACCGCACCCCTACATAGGTGGACGCGCCGCAGTGCTGCGTGCCCTCGCCGCCTGGCGGGCGGAGCGGCCCGGTACCCCGCGTGTCCTGGTCCTGACGGGAGACCCGGGCAGTGGCCGATCACATCTGATCACCGGGTTCCTGATGCTCTGCGACCCGGAGTACCGCAAGCGACTCCCCCTGGACGACCTCGACCCGTCGACCGTACCGCCGGAGCTGCCCGCGCCACCCGTGCTCGGGGCGGCCGGGATGACCGCGGCCCAGGTCGTCTGGCTTCTCGCCGGTCATCTCGGCCTGGAGGCCGACGCCGTATCGGACGTGTTCCCCGAACTGGCCGCGCTCGCGGGCCCCGTGACGGTGGTCGTGCCGGACGTCGACCGGGCCGGACCGGTACGCACCACGGGCGAACCGGCCCGGCTCACGCGAGAAGTACTCGCCCCTCTCGCCGCCATCGAGACGGTCCGCCTGCTCGCTGAGATGCCCCGCCAACTCGCGGAGGAGTTCGCAGCCGACCTTCCTGTCGGCACCGTGCAGGTCATCGACCTCGATACGCCGGAGTGGGTGGACCCGCAGGGCCTGGTGCGGCAAGCCGAGGCGCTGCTCAACCCCCAACTGGGCGCGCCTGACGTGTCGTTCACCGCCGCCGCTCCGACGAGACGGGCTCTCGCCGAGGCGATCGGACGCCGAGCCGGGACCAATCCGCTCACCGTGGAACTCGCCGTGCAGAGCATCCTGACGAGTCCTGACACCGTCGCCCCGCACGACGAGACCCTCCTGCCCTCGTCCATCGGCCAGGCACTCGACCTGCACGCCCACCGCCTCGCAGCGGACCCGCAGACCCTGCGTCACCTCCTGGCACCCTTGGCCCTCGCGGAGGGCGACGGTCTGCCCGTCGACATCTGGGCACGGCTCGTCAACGCCCTTGCGGGAAAGGACATGAGCGGAGTCGTCGCGGGGAGCAGCGCCCTGATCGAACCGTTCGTCGAGTCGCTTCAGGCGGACGACGACGGCACGCCGCGCACACTCCTCCACTTGCTCCACCCAGCCATCGGCGACGAAATCCGCGCCGGCCTGCCGAACATCCGCGCCGCCCAGACCCAGATCGCGATGACGCTGCTGGAGGCGGTACCGGAACAGGACTGGAGCAAGGCCGACCCCTACGTACGCGACCACATCGCGGGCCACACCCTGGAGGCCGGCCTGCTGCCCCAACTCCTCACGGATCCGGGGCTGTTCGTGCACGCCGATCCGGTACCGCTGCGCGCCGCCATCGAGGCGGTCCCGCCCGAGGAACTCGGCCCGCCGGCCCGTACGTACCTCCGTACGGCCCCCCTGCTGACCCGCACCCAGGCACCCGCCGCACAGCGCGCCGCCCTGCTGGAGACCGCGTTCGTCGAGGACGGCCTGCCCGATTACGCCGACGCCCTACGCCGCCGACTCGGCCTCGACCTGCCCTGGCAGACCCTGTGGAGCCTGCCCGTCCCCGGCATCAGCGCCGTGTCCGCCGGCAGCCTGCCCCAGTCCGACGGGCCGGCCCTGCCCGTGGCCGTTCTCGTGGTGCCCGCGGACACGCCTGGCGCGAGCCCGGTGGGCAAGGCGGGCGAGGAGAACGAGGCGACCCGTTCCGCGGTGCTCGTCCACCGCCTCGTACACCCCGACGACCTCGGCAACTCCACCCCCGGCATCAACCATGAGCAGGTCCTGCGCCCGTCGGCGGAGGAGCGGGCCGCCGCCCCACTGGACCTGACCCGCGGCGCCGACTACCTGCGCGTCTGGAACCGAGCGAACGAGAAGGTCGTAGCCACACTGATCTCCGACACCCCGTTCACCGCCGCCGTCCTCTCCCCCGACGGCATCCTCCTCCTCGCCACCGACCGCGGCGCGAAGGCCCTCCGCATCCTTCCCACAGCGCCCTTCACTCGGCCCACTCCGGCTCCGACAACCCCCTCCTGATCTCACTGATAACTTGCTGCTTCTGCCAGTTCACTACACGGGGGAATCAATGAGCCAGCCGCCGTTCCAACCGCCACCGCCGCCGTCCCAGCCACCGCAGCCGGCGCAGAACCCCTATACCCCCTATAACCCGTACGCCCAGCCCGCCCCACCGCAGCAGCAGCAGCAGGGTTTCGGACCGCCGCCGATCCCGGGGCAACCACCGATGCAACCGATGTACCCGATGCAGCCCGCACCGCCGTTCCAGGCACCCCCCTTCGGACAGCAGCCGAACACACCGGGCGGGCATCCTGTCGGCGCGGTCTTCCTCGGGTTCTTCGCCTCGGTCGTCGTCTCGCTGATCTACAGCGTCCTCAACCTGGCCACGTACAAGGACCAGTCGGAAACCACGGCCCACATCCTCTACGTCGCCCACGCGCTCCTCAACGGAGTGGTCGTCGGCGTTTTGGTCAGCCTGGTGGGCCGCCGTAGCACCGGCGCCCGGATCGGCGCCGCCATCATCGCCCCGCTCGGGGCGTTCTTCGGCTACACGAATTCCATCCCGCTCATCATCGCCGACAGCCAAGGGACGCCTGCCATCGGGGACATGATGGAGGAGGTCCCCTTCCTTCCCGCCAAGACGTGGTGGGGCAGCGAGCCGGACACCGCGCTGATCTCCCTGCTGGGCCTCGTGGTGGCGGCGGCTGCCGCATTGGCGCTCGCCTACGTCGTCGGCAAGCGCCGTCAGGTATGACGGCGGCGAACCCGTCGATCATGCCGATCTGGATGATCTTGTACGTTGCCGCACATGTTGATGAATGACATGGGTGACAACAGCTAGGAGCGACTGGCATCTCGCACTCGGTGGAACGCGGCGATGCTCGTCGGCATCCTCAGCACGATGGCGGCACTGGGGGGCGCCGCGGTGGCGACCATGCCGGGCGTCGGCGGCGCCACGCGTGGGGTGAGCGGGGCTCTGGCTGTCGTCGGCACGGCCGGAGTATGGGCGGCCGTACGCGGTCACCGCAGCCGCAGCCGCAAACTCCTGGTGCTCGCCCTGGTGTGTGCTCTGGGGAGCATCGCGGCACTGGTGGTACTCCGCAGCGCAACCTGAACAGGGCGCGTCACAAGCCGATCGCCCTACGACCCCTCAAGGGACGCCAGCACGAACGTCAACGGCAGTGTGGCGACGGCCAGGGCGAGACCCGTCGCCGCCAGCCCCGTACGGATCTCCCGATGGCCCCGGATCCCTAGGTAGGCGGCGACCAACGGCAGGACGCAGCACAGAAGAAGGCTGAAGCGCCAGCCCTCTTCCTTGATGAAGAAGACCATGGCGGCCAGGCAGACCGGTACCGACCCGACGGTCATGACGCGGGCGCGCGAAAGGAAGAGGTCGAGGCCGTTGACCCCGCCGCCGATGAAACTCATGAAGTGAACCGCCTTCTACCGCTCATACCGCGGCATGGTCGTAGCCGCCGGTGCCCACCTGGGGAAACCCGTCCGCCGCCGAGAACCCGTTGACGGTCGCGGAGATGACCGCGCCGAGCGCGCCCATCGCCGACGCGAACGTGTCGAAGGCCTTGGACGCCTCGGCCCACATCTCCATGAGCCGGATGGCCTCGGCCGCGGCCAGCGCGAACATGGCCGCCGAGGCGATCTGCCCGCCGACGGGGATCGCGTTGACGGCCTGCGCGGCAAGCAGGTTGACCAGCCAGATGACGAGCAGGTCGCAGAACAACACCAGGAACGACTTCAGGAACTCGGCGAACTGGAACGCCATCTGCGCCGCCTGCGCGTAACAGCTCTGCAGGGACTTGAAGGTCTCCTTGATCTCGTCGAGTTTCTTGCTGAACTCGTCGAAGTACACGGTGGCGGCGTTCGCGGCGTTGCCGTCCCAGCTGAGGGAGACGTTCTGGTTGCCCTTGCGCACGTTGGCGGCGACCGCGTCGCAGAACGACGCGAGACTCCCCCATGCGTCGGAGCAGTCGTTGTACGAGTTCCAGTCGCCGAGCACCCAGTTCGTCACGACGGCGAAGGGGTCGAAGTCGAAGAGCAACTTGCACGCCTCGACCGCCATCGCCGAGGGACTGCCCAGGTCGAGGATGGTGCCGAGGGTCTTCTGCACCGGACTCATCTGATACTCGTCCGCGTGGCCCGACGCGTACTTGACGAGGGGGTTGCCGCTGTCCCCGGCCGGCGGCTTCAGCGCATCCGACGCGTCACTGGCGTCGGAGAAGTCCTGCGCATCGCCCTCGGAACCGCCGGCCAGCGCCTTGGAACACGGATAGGTGGCGTCGAGTTTCGCCGCCTCGCCCCGGTCGGTCTCCCGGTAGTACCTGGCCGTGCCCGTCAGTTCCTTCTCGGACGACTCCAGAACGCTCTTGACCTTCTCCAGAGCCTTCTTGGCCTCGCTCACGTACTGGTCGTGATCACCCGCGACGAGATCCCAGGCGTCTCCGCCCAGCGACTTCTCGATCTGCGTATGGCTGCCTGCGTACGCGACGGCCTGCGCGCCGCCGTCCACGGCACGCCCCACCAGCTTCGAGAAGCCGTCGATCGCACCGGGCTCTACCCGAAAGTTCACGTCTCCCCCATTACTCGCATCAGCTACGGCAACTCAGCACAGGTCAGTACAGGGACCAGCCGCGACCGTCGTGACGCGACTTCGTACCGGAACGGTTCTCGGACTCCGTACGCCGCTCGTCATCGAGCTGCCGCCGCTCCTCCGCAAGCCGGCGCTCGCCCTCCGCGGCGAGCGCCTCACGCTCGCTGTCGGACATGGAGGCCCATTTCTCGGCGAGCGGAGCCGCCTGCTCCACGGCCTGCTCGGCATACGCCGACACATCGGCCGCCTCCCGCAACCCCATACGCCCGGAGAGGACCTCCTGAGCCATCTCCTTGAGCGCGTCGCCGCCAAGCCCCGAGGCGAGATGCTCCAGGGACTGCCGCAGGATCCTGGCCTGGACGGCGTCCTGCTGGGTCATCTCCAGGAACTCGGAGTCGTCCACGCGCTTGCCGGAACGGTCGGGGCTGTCTGGACTATCGGAGGCGCTGTCCAAGGGGTACCTCATCGGGAGGGAGGGTCGGCGGTCTCGACCGGCGTGAACATACCAACGCAACTGCGAACACTTCAACACACGGCCACCGCAGAAGCCTCGCCTGCTCAGCCGAAGTCGTTCGTGCCGGGTGTGGGGCGGGTGCCGACTGTATCGGCGTACGTCGGCATATTGGTGCCGTACGAAGTGCGCGGGTCCGGTGATCCGGCGCCGGAGGAGCGGCCGCCGGGGTCGAAGCCCGGGGCGGCGCTCGGGCGCAGCACCGCGGGCATCTTGCCGGGCGTGGCCTGCGTCGCCGTATCAGCACCGGTCTTCTCGAAGTCCTGGGAGACCCGCTCGTCGTTCCACTCATGGCCGTCCGCGGACGACCTCAGGTTGTCGCCGCCTGCCTGGACGCGGGCGTGCAGACCGTCGAGCGCGGGCTTCCAGCTGGTGGCGATCTCCGTCAGGGCTGGGCCGATCGACCAGCCGGTGAGCGAGCCGGCCGCGGTCCCGGACTCCTTGACGGCCTTGTCGGCGGGGCCCTTCATGGTGCGGGCGATGTCGTCGCAGGCTCCGGCGGAGGCGCGGAGTTCGGCCGGGTCGACGTCGGTGCGCTGGGACACGTCCGGTTCCTCTCGGGGGTTCAGGCGCTCAGAACTGCTGCTGCTCGACGCCGGGCGGGAGCATGCAGGGGGTGCGGATGGCGAAGGAGAGGCGCTGGGGCTTGGTCTTGCCGGAACCGACGGTGTCGGCCTCCACGCTGTAGTTGTTCTTCTTGTTGCGGGCGCTGAAGATGGCTGACGCATAGGCGTTCTTGAACTCCCGGTACGAGGTCACCTCGTAGCCCTGCTTGGGGAGTTCGCTGCGGAGCTCGCGCACGATGCGGGTGTGCTCCGTGACGGGGGCCGGAGAGTAGACGTAGTAGAAGAGGCTGTACCGGCCGTCCTCGGCGACCTCGTCGTTCTCCCCGACGCAGGCCTCGAAGTTCACCTTGGCCGTCGAGGGGATGAGCTCGACATCGGTGAGCCGGGCCATGTACGCGGTGTAGTCCTCGGCCCATTTCACCGCGGCGTCCTTGTCCATGCGGGGCAACGGGGCGTTCGGGTCGGCGCTCTGGGACATACAGCCTCCAGTCGAGAGCAGGGCTGCCGAGACAGCAAGTACCGTGCGGAGAAGGGGCCTACAGGCCGGGGACGATGTAACCCTCCGGCGGCAGGTCGCCGCCCTCCTTCGGAGCCTCGCTGGGCTGCTTGCCCGCGATGACCGCTCCCTGGTTCTTGAGGGAATCGCTGCCCGTGTCCCAATAGCCGCTGTGGCCATGGGTGTCGACCTCGAAGTTGTTGCCACCAAAGCCTCCAAGCGTCGGGTCAGCGCCAAGGGTGTAACCGGAGGTGTTGTTGGCGACGCCGTCGTCCTCCGCGGTGCCGATCCACACGTGCTCCGGATCCATCTGCAGATCCTGCGCTCTGTCCACGGTCATCCCCGGACTGCCGACCACCACGACGTCGTCCGCCCCCAGGCCGGGGCCTCCTGAGGCGGCGGCACCGACCACCGTCGAGCCGTAGCTGTGGCCCATGACGGTGGTGTGGCTCGGCGACCCGTCGTGCGAGGCGTGCGTGCCCGCCACGAACTGACGCAGGTCCGGTGCGGCGTCCTCGGCCCGGCCGGTCCCGCCGACGCTGTTGAAGTCTGTCGTGGAAGCCTCGGGAGCGTCGTAGCCGAGCCAGGTGACCATCGCCACGCTTTCGCCGTCGGACTGCCGCTCCGCCGCCGACTGCAATCTGTCGATGCGTTCGAGCTGTCCGGGTACGGCGTCCATGTTCGTGTTGGTGCCCGGCACCAGGATCCCGGTGTGCGCGGCGGTGTCCGGGTTGCCCATGGCGATGATGGCCCGCCCGTCGTCCTTGGAGTCGTAGCCGAGGAGGTACAGCTCCTTGCCCTTGGGCGCACTGTCCGCCGCTTCGAGCCGGTCGTTGAGCAACTGGGCGTTGTTCAGGCGCCTGTTGACCGTCTCGTCGCTCTCGCCCGGGAACCCTTCGTCGTAGTTGCCCTCCTGGAGCAGATTGAGCTCCTGGGCGAGGGCCGTGCGATTGGCGTCGTCGCGTACGTCCGTGGGCAGACCGTCGGTCGCGCCGATCTCCTTCGGATAGAGCGTCGTGTAGGACTGACGCTCCTCGGGGCTGAGCGCCTTCCACCACTCGGCGGCGGCCTGGGGGTCGTCCTCGGGGATCTGCGGAGCCTGGACGCCCACGGCCTTCATCGCGTTCGTGACGTCCTGGGCGGACTCCGCCGCCGCGTCATGGCTGAACGGGTCGGTGAGGATGTCGCCGTTCAGCTCCGCGAGGGCTTTCGATCCGTCACCGCTTGCCTTGTGGGCTGCGGTCAGGGCCGCGTCGATGGCCGCGCGGTGCTCCGCGCGCAGGGTGCCGCGCTCCTCGGCCACCACCTGGTTGGCGCGGGGAAGGTCCGCGAGCACCGGGTCGCTGATCGAGCCGTCGCCGTCGACCTCAAGGCCGTCCTCCTCCGCACGCCGTACCGCGTTGCGGAGGTCTGTCTGGGCTTGCTCCATCCAGAACTTGGTGGTGTCCAGAACCTCGGCGACGGCCATGGCCTCGGTCTCGACCACACCGATCCGCGACTCGACGTCCTCCAGGTAGAAGAGGGCCGCGTCGGCGTCGTCGCCCTTCCAGGACGCGTGCAACGGCCCGGTGACCTGCCGACGGTGACGGTCCGTCAAGGTGTCCATGATGGTGGACAGTTCACGCCATGTCTTGGCCGCGGCTTCCAGGTCGGAGAAGTCCTGCTTCATCAGCCGGGAGAAGTCAGAAGCCATGTCGGCTCCCACGCCCGCGTCGGCTCCTGCTCGACCGGCCCAACTGCCCTTCAGTGCATGGCGAGTCCACCCAAGTGGACATAAGGCAACCCCCGTTGCTCCTGCTCACTCATGATTCCGAGGCGTTCACCCTAACCGACGTGTCCCTGCCAGAAACAAGCCCCAACGGGTCCCCAGGCCTCAGCGCTGAGCCGGCCGCTCTCCCCGCCCGGAACCATGCACCGGCGCGTCCCGTTCGGCACGTTCACGGTCCAACTCGGCCTGCTGCCGCGCGTCCCACTCCGTGAACGGGGCCTTGGACTGCTGGCGTTCCGCGTACGTCTGCTCGTCGGCCGCCCGGCGGATCTCGTGCATCCGCTGGAACACGGCCTCAGTGTAACGAGGGTCCTGGAAGGCGTCCTTGACGTCGACGCGCCCGCTCAGCACCGAACTCGCCATGTCACGCAGGCTCGGGTCGAGCGATGTCGCGTCGGCGATGGTGCGCAGGGAGCGGCGCAGCCGTAGGGCCTGTTCGGGGTCCTGGGCGATCCCCATGAGTTCCTCGTCCTGGATCTCCCGGTCCGCGGTCATGGGTGCGGTACGTCCTTCCTGTCGGCGGTGAGGGTGATGGTGACGTCGGAGCGGTATAGGAGGACGGGGAGGTCGGCGGAACGGAGCGGTGATGTCACCCGAACTCGCTTCGCGCCCAGTCCTGCGCGGCCCCGGTGCTGTCCGAGGCGCCGGAGTTCGCCGAGGAGGAGGAAGTGGCCGTCGCCGTGGCCCTGTTGGCGGCCTGCGTGGTACCCGAGGAGCCGCCGGCGCTCCCCGCGGCGGTGGTGTCCCTAGCCCCGTCGTCCGCCTGCGTGGCGTGGGAACCCTGCCCGGACAACGCGTCGACGCCCTGCTGCACGCGGTCCCCGACCGCCCCGGTCGCCTTGTCCGTCGCGGCGCCCACGGCGTTGTCCACGTGCCCCTGTACGTCCGTGTAGCCGGCGAGGGTCGAACCCTCGCCCCCGGTGACCTCGTTCTTGAGGCCGTCCACGTACTCGCCGGCCGCCGTCTTGGCGACGTCCGCCGTCTCCCCGAGGTCGATGCCGGACCGCGCGTCGAAGTAGGTCTCGATGCCTTGCTGGCCGAGGTTCTGCGCCATGCCTACGGCGGCCTCGGTGGCCTTCTCCTTGGCGGCGTCGACCACCTTCTCCTGGACGAACTGCTTGGCCTCGTCCTTGATCTTGTCCTTGGCGTACTGCTTGACCTTCTCCTTGGTGACCTTTTCGAGCTGCTCCTTGGCGATCTTCTTGATCGCGTCCATGGTGGCGTGCTCCATGCCCTTGGTGACCGCCTCCATGACCTCCTTCTCGAGCCTGTCAAGGAGCTCCCGGACGATCAGCCGCGTGGCCTGTGTCGCACCCAGCCCGCCGATCTCGGACAGTCCGAAGGTGAAGGGAGCCGCCGCCTGCGCGGCGATGATCTCGATGGCCAGGGCGATGAGTTGGGCGATCACGGCCAGCTTCGCCGTGAGGACTGCCACCGCGGCCGCATCGAAGGCGAAGGCGATCACCTCGCACGCGGTCTTCGCGTCCGGGAGGTAACTGTCCTCGCCGTTCGCGCCGGTGTAGGCACCCCAGGCCTTGCTGAAGCCGTCGACGGCCTCGCCGGTGTTGTACGAGACGACGGCGCCGGCGAGGCGTTCGCCCATCACCTGGATCTCTTCGAGTTCCGCACCGAAACTCCGCCAGGCTTCGGCGACCTCGTGCAGTGCTTCTTCGTCGACCTCGGGCCAGGTGTAGCCGAGAAGGTCGAGCACCCAGACCAGTTCACTGGGCAGTGTGAGCGACATACCAATAGCCCCGTATTTGATTAAAGGTGACCCGTGAGTCCGTTCATCAGACCGCTGTTCGACGCGTCCGACGCGTCGTAGTTACCCGCCATGTCCTGCAGGTTGTGCCCGATCTGCTGGAGCCGTTCCGCGAGGCTGTCCATCGACGTGAAGATTCCGTCGCGAATCGGTGTGTAGACCTGCCCGAAGATCTCCCCGAAATCCGCCTCGGCCCACGGCTCCCCCAACCCTTCGAGGGTGCTCTGAAGCCGCTTGGCGGCGCTTGAGAAGTCGCCCCCGAGGTCAGCGAAGTTCTGCCCCTGTTGCCGGAGTACAGCCGTCTCCACATTAAAGATGTCGTACGTCATCGCGCTCCCCCGAACTCCCTTTGCTGCCGCTCATATTGGACGACAGATCGATACCTTAGACTCCTCGCGCAAGACCCAGCGAGCCCGAAAGTCAAGAGATCGTCAAGTAGCGGGGGGATAGTCAACAGTGGTGACAACACAACCGAGTTACCGCAGTACAGGGACCCTGTGGATGGGAAGGCTCGTCGGACTGGGACTACTCCTGGTCGCCGCAGTCGTGGCCGTGGTGACCATTCCCGAACTGCGCAGCGAACTGGCCGGAGAAGGCACGGACGGAACCCTCACCGTTTCTTCATGCGAAACGCACACGAAGACCCACTACGGCACGCGGAAACGTTCCACAGAACTCAAGTTCAGCTGCACCGGAAGCTGGACCGCACAAGACGACGGGACGACTTACCAAGACGTGGTGGTGGCCACGTCATCGCGTTTCGAAACAGGATCCAAAATCCCGGTTGTGCAAGTGGACGACACCTTCGAACAACCGCAGGACCGGGACCCCGGCGACGACGCCGCGATTCTCGCGATCTGCCTCGCCCTACTGGCATTCGGCACCTACTGCCTACTCACCGGCTTCGGCAGCCGCAACGGCCCCGGCTTCACAGCCTCCTGGCAGACCCTGCCGGCCCGAACCATCACCGGCCCCTTGCTGGGCGGCCTTTGCGCCCTGGGTGTCCTGGCAGCACTCGTCTGCGCGCTGGTCCTGTGACGTCCGTATCCCCATTCTGAGGAACCCCCAATGACCCAAGTACAAGGGAACGCCGCGCCGAACACCGCGACACCGGGTGAGCGGGCAAACCTCGGCCGCCTCATCGGCGCGGGCCTGATCCTCGTAGGCCTCGTCCTCCTGGCCCTCGGCGCCTACCTGGGCCCCTACACGTACTCCACATCCACACCGGGCAAGCTCACGGTCGACACCTGCACCGTCGACTACAAATACCGGTCGAACTCGTCGAGCGGCTCACGAAAGAAGACCAAGACCAGGTACTGCTACGGCACCTTCACCTCCAACGACGGCACTGTGAAGGACCTCAACGCGGAGCTGAGGAGCGATGCGCTGCATGCGCGGGGGTATGTCATGGAGGCTCGGAAGACCGGCGATACCTCCTACGCGCAGGATGACGGCTGGGTCGGGGCCATCGCGCTCGGCTTCGCGTGGTGGTTCGGCGCGCTGATCCCCCTCGCCATCGGCTTCTTCGGGGTCGCGACTGGCTTCTCCTCCGGACGGGCGCCGAGCACGCGGTTGTTCCGGACGTGCCTCGTGCTGGTCTTGGTGGGGGTGGTCGGGCTTGTGATCAGCTTGTTGGTGGGGTTCTTCGCTTGAGGGTGGCCTCGGCGTGCCCTCGGGGAAACGGGGCCGCCGGGGCCGCGGTGTTCGCCAACTCTTTGCCTGGCCGAGTGCTTTCACAGGACGATCTGTCCGAGGCTTGGTCCGCGCGCGACTCATTCCCGGGGGCCCTGGGGAGGAACTCCAGGCGGAGATGGCCGAGTTGAAGCTCCCAGTTCTCGAACCCCGGCAACCGGTCCTCCCGCAGGCAAGCGGATGTGGTCCCGCCAGCCTCACAGCTTGCCTAAGACCAGGCTGCGCCCGGTCCAGCCCGACTTGAGGACGGCGTTCTGCAGGGGGTTGCGCAGCCCTGAGCTGTCGAATGCGCATTCGATTGCGGATGACGTACGGAGCATGGGGCCGATTGACGCCGAGCAGGGCTGTCAGCACCTCCTCGGCCGAGCGCGGCACGACACCATCGTCGGGGCGCTGGTTCTGGTCAGCTTGTCGAGGAGTCCCATGAAGTCAACCTCCGAGGGGCGGGTTGTCGCCACCAGAAACGCCAAGCCATGCCGCCCGCGAACTGCAGTTACTCCTCATGATCTGGACGGCGTCTGCCCCATCTGTCACCTCAACAGGGTCAGAACCGATATCAGTCCGACCAAGCCCTACTGGGAAGTGATCGACTCCACGAGGTTGGCGACCCAGCCCAGGACGCCCACAACGACGCAGACGAAGACACCGACGCCCACCCACCCGGCCACCTTCTCGCGCCGCGAAGGCTCCCGGCTTCGCTTCGGCTTGTCCGACTCGGGCGGCCTGATTACCAGGTACGCGAGCCAGCCGAGGCCGGCCACAGCAAACCCGACCTGCCACAACTCACCCACGACGCCCCGGATCCCGGCCCGCTGAACCGTCTGCGACTCGAGCCCCTGCCGCGCGTCGAACTCGGTGCCGTTCGGGTAGTCGTGCCCGGTGTCCTCGAGGTGCACATAGACGGCGTCGGCGTCGGTCCCACCGTCCGGAGTGAAGTCTCCGTAGCAGGAAATATCGGAGCCCTTACGGGTGTCCCTGAAGTCGTAGCAGCTCTCCACCTTGTACGTGCCCGGGGTGCCGTAGGCGCCTGCGGAAAGGGCGAGGTCGACCGTCGCGGTGACGGCCCAGAAGGCGGCGACGAACGCGGCGAGGCCGCCGCAGATCCAGAGGATCACCCGGGTCACGGGGCCTTGGGTGCGAGAGTCGGTGCGGGAGTCGGCCATGCGGAGCTAGATGATCCTTTGTGTGAGGCCAGCGGCCTGAGCCCGGTTGACGCGGTCGGGGCCAGTTCGGCTGGCGAAGCTCCTCTCTCCGATGGCTCGGCCTCAACCCGCCGCCGCCCAGGGGAGCTTCACCGTCGCCCATGGGCTCCCAACAACCCACCACCGAAATCAGGTCTGGAAATAACCTGGCGGTGGTGCCATGACCGTCTCGCCGGCACTGGCACCGGCCCTGCGACGGCCCATCAGCACCAGAAGCAGCCCGCCGATCACCATCAGCAACCCCACGCCGACGGCGCCCAAGCCGGTCAGCCACAGCTCCGGCTCCATGGCAGGGTGCTTGGTCTTCGAGGTGCCCACGGGGGAAGCGAAGTGCTCCTTGCCCTCGTATTTCACCGGCACTGTCTTGTCGTCCGGCGGCGAGGTCGCGGCCTTGACGGCTGCCGCTGCGTCGATCTGCCCGTACCCGAGGAAAGCGTTCCACCCACCCTGCGGATGGCGAGCGGTGCCGGTGAGGATCGCGCGCGTCTGGGCAGGGGTGAGCTTGGGGTTGTGGGAGAGCA
Organism: Streptomyces sp. JLBG701; assembly: GCF_058544905.1. Taxonomy (NCBI): domain Bacteria; kingdom Bacillati; phylum Actinomycetota; class Actinomycetes; order Kitasatosporales; family Streptomycetaceae; genus Streptomyces; species Streptomyces sp. JLBG701. Next base: position 8,272,310 of record NZ_CM178588.1, on the reverse strand, counting down.
TCAGCGCCACGACGCCTGACGCGAGCGCCGTCGCCGGAGACGTACCCTGCACCGCCTCGAAGCCACCCGTGTTCTTCGCGCTGGTGATGCCCACGCCGGGGGCGGCCACTTCGTTGTACGTGTGAACGGTCGAGAAATCGGCGCGCCCCCCGCTCTGCTTCGTCGCGGCCACTGCAATGGCGCCGGCGTAACCAGGTGGGAAAGCGGTCTCGTTGAGCTCGTCCCCACTGTTGCCGGCCGCCGCGAGTACCGTCACCCCGTGACTCAGGGCATAGCCGATGGCGGCAACGTCCTCCTCGTTCGCGAAGTTACCGACCGCGCCGGTTCCGAGTGACATCGAGATCACATCGGCACCGTGATCCACCGCGTAGTAGATACCGTTCGGGACCGAACCCACGCCGCTCTGCCGTTCGACGCTTCCGTCGTCAGACTGATGCTCGTCGTCAATGACCCTCACCGAAAGGATCTTGGCCTTGGGTGCGACCTTGAGTACGTCCGACGCCATGGCGGTGCCGTGCCCACCCCACTCGGGGCTCTGCGAGTCAAGTCCGTCCTGGAGATAGTCAGGACCGGTGGTCACTCGTCCCTTGACCGCGGGGTGGTCCGGCACCACTCCACTGTCCAGAACGGCCACGGTGACACCTTCACCCTGGCTGAGCTGTTGCGCTGACGAAAGGCCGAGGGCATTGCCCTCCCACCCCACGGGAGTGGAGGTGGCGGCGTGTGCGGGGGCCATCGGCAGTACACAGATGAGACCGGTCAGCGCAGCACCCACGACGGCCGTCCGCCTACGTCGGTTGGTCACCACTGCGAACCCCCGAGCTGGAGGTCACCCATGTGCAGTTCGAACATCCTGACCAGGATTTCCGCCTCGGCGAACCGGGACTCCCGGTCAGCCATGATCTCAGCGTAGTCTTCCGCCCATTCACCCGGCAGATTGCCCGCGAGCCGCCCATCGACCGCACCCGTGGTGGCAGCGACGGCATACGGGAGATGCTCGCCGCTGGTTGATGTCAGCGCCGACCCGTTACGGTCGAGCTTCTTCCACTCGGCGGCCAGAGTGCCCGGCACTTCCAAGGGGGCCACTGCTCCCTCGTTCTCCATGCCCTCGTAGGCCTCAGCAAGTTCCTGCTTCTTCGATACATCTCCAGGCAGCACAATGAGTGCGACCGTTGCGACCATGTCCCCGGTAGGGTCGACGTAGGTGGCGCGCAGCACGGCCTTGCACCCGACTTTCTCTGCCTGCGCCAGCGTCTTCGCCGTCAGTCCCTTGTTGCAGGCGGTCTCAGGGGAGATCCCGAGCCGACGCCAGTACGCGTACTTGGGATTGGCGAGATCCCCGAGCCGACCGTCACGGCCGCCGATGGTGTCCGGAAAGATGCTGTCCGCGGCTTCGTCGGACCAGATCGCCTCTCCGTACTCGGGGTTGGCGATCGTCTGCCGGCTATTGCTGTAAGCGTGCGCAGCGAGCGCCCCTCCTCCCAGGAGTGCGAGGGCACCGAAGAGGCCAAGGATCGAACCGATCACGGTACGAGCAGTGCGCCCACCCCCGCCTGGCGCACCGGGAGGAACAGGGGGAACCATCGGCTGCGCCCCCGGAGGCGCCGACGGCCATTGGCCCGACCCCTGCCACTGTTGTTGCTGCCATCCACCTTGCTGGGGCGGTTGCCCATACGGGTTGGCGCTGCCCGGGCCTCCAGGCGGCGTCGGATAGGACATGGGTTCCTCACACACATTTCTGCTGGTGAGGGGGCATGATGCGCGGCTTGATCACGTGCAACAAAGGTCCGTCATCTCGGCTGACCTGCAACCGAGTTACGCGTGCTGGCTCAGCAGAGTGCAACTGCAGCATCGCGAGTACATCTTCCCCCGTAAGTCACAGGCCACTTTACGACGTTCACTGACTCGGTGGCGCACACTTCTCGTGGGGCTTCTATGCACAATCTGTGATCAACGCGGGCAGCCGTACTCCGCTCCGAGCTGCGCGTGGTGCAAACGGATGGGCAGCCAGGAGATCAACACACGGTCACCTTCACAACAAATCCACCCGCATCTGGAACGGGTCCTGGGCCCGCGCATGCAACACCCGGCCGTGCTCAGACTGCTGGACCTGTTCGGTTCGCCGACCCAGATCCGCAAAGCCGGACGCAACCGACGGCTCACCGCACTGATCCGTCCGAAGGCCCCCAGGATGGCTGAGCGGCTGATCAACGACCTCTTTCAAATCGGTTCATGTCGACTTGAGAGAGCGTCACATATGGACGCATGCCGCTGGGGCGTACGAGGGCACACAGTATGCAATCGAACAGCGACATCACCCGTCATGACCACTCCCCGTGATCTACAACAGATCCTGTCGGACTGAGTCAGTCGGCGACCCGCGCACCGATGGCCCGGGCGCGACGGCGGGCTTCGGGGCTGATGCCTTTACGGCGGGGTGAGGTATTGAGGTTGTAGGCGGTGGGCTGGGCCACGTAACTCAGCGTCTGCGGGCCCGGCTTGGCGACTACACAGGCGAAGCGAGGGTCGCCCGCATACCAGAGCTCGTCGTGGAACCCCTTGCGCGCGGCACGGTCCCAGATCCTGAAAAAGCCGCCATGCTCTTCAGGTGATTCTGTCTTCTCCGGCCGGTCCGGATTCGGCAGTACGAACACAGCCCTCGCACCCTTGGGCCATCGCTGGACAGCCCGGACACCCTCGGGCTGCTGCCGCCAGGGATAGACCTTGAGGATGCGGTACATACGCCAGAGTTTGAACAGTCCGTACAACTGAGCACACACAAGGTACGCGAGCACTGCCAACGGCAGAGCGGCCAGGACTGCCACAGCTCCCCAGGAAAGCTGGATCACCACCCCGTACAACCAAGCCAGCCACACCACGATCCAGCCGAGCATCTTGCCCAGGAGCCGTGCCATCCAACGACACAGAGCAGCGGGGGTGCCGGGGGTTTCCCATGCGACAGGGCCGTCGAAGCCCCCTGGGTTCTTACTCAGACTCATATGGATCATCCAAAGTCGGCGGCAATGTCGTCCTTGATGGTGCTGGCGCCGTGGGCCCCTTCACGTTGTGCGGCGCGTTCGATCTCCGCCAGAGGATCGTGGAACGACACGGTGTACGCGATGCATTCCATCAAGTCGCGGTAGTGCTTGCGCGAACTCACGGCCACGGTGCTCATCGTCAGGACGGCTAGCTGAACGCCCGACGGAGCCGGAATGTACAGGTTGCACTGGTAGAGCTCCTGCCCAGCCATGCCAGCTACGGCGGGCACGGTGACGAGAGTGTCGGACACCGAAGCGGGCTGGCCGCCCGGCAACGTCAAGAGACCCACGTTCTGCGGGGATTCGAGCAGCGAGACGGCCCGGACAGCCGTGAGCTTGGGCGGGGCCCATTCGATGTTCCGCAGCGCCACCGTGACGACCGAGCCTGCGGAAGAGCCATCATCGGCGTAGTGCATACCGAGCGCGCAGCCGATGATGCCCTCGCTGTGCATATGCCGCACCATGTACCGCACATCACGGACCGTACCGGCGAAGCGGTCGTGTTCCGCTTCTGGGGCGCAGTCGGCGACAAGAACCATGAGGTGTTCGAGACGTGCCTCGTGCTCCGATCCGGGTTCGGCATCGAGGGCGTCCAGCGGGACGTCGAAGTAGCCGCCGGGCAGCGCGTACCAGATCTTGGAACTCGGGTCGCGGGCCGAATCGTCGATGAGCAGCCGCAGCGGAGGCACGGCGGACTCCTGCTCGGTCATGTCACCACCCGCAAGGTACCCACGATGGTCGAGATGGCCCCGGGGCCATCGAACAGGCCTGCACGAGCACCGTCGACCGATGTGCTCGTGTTGCCGCCCGCATCGCCGTCCAGAGCGTCGATGTTGTCGGCGGCGAGTCCGAACCCGGAGGTGATAACACCGGCCACGGGCGAGATGTAGTCCATCCCCGCCCTGACCGCCTGACTGCCTCCGGCGGCGTGAGCCACCCAGTCACCGACGGGATTGTAAGCACCCGCAGTCGAGATCCGAGTGGCGGCGGTGACCGTGTTGTCACCGAACTGCTTGAAGAACTGCATCGCTCCGGCCGCGGCTTCGCCCCCGTGGAAGGCCGACCTGATGGCCCCGTTGGCTCCGCGTGTCACAGCCCCGAGTCCCGGCACCGCCCCCGCCGCGTCGCCGACGAGGCCCACGGAGTTCTCCCAGAAGTCCGCGTCGAACTCGCCCTTCGAAATGCCGTCCCAGAGTGAGGCCCTGACCTGCGGATCGGCGACACGGGTGGCCGCAGTCGCAAGACTGGCACCAGCGGCGACCAGCAGCATCGCAATCCCGAACGGCCCCGTGCACAACAGCGCGAGCAACCCCGCCACAGCCGCCAACACACTAAGAATGTTGGTGAGGTTGTCCTCAATCCAGCCGAGCGCCTTGCTCAGCCACCCCGGTTCCTCGGGCGCCAGATCCTTCGTGGCGTCCTTCAGCTTCCTCGCAAGGTCCCGCGCCTCCGCCTCGTGCGTGCCCTCCAGCTCCCGCGCCTTCCGCATCACGTCGTCGAGGGCGCCCTGCGCCTTGTTGACGGCGGTGACAGCGTCGTTGAGCCGGGCGTTGGCCGCGTTCAGGCGAGTTTGGGCGGCCTGCAGCTCGGGACCCTCGGCGAACGTCTTGCCCGCAAGCTTCAGATCGGGGTTCTGCTTGGCCGTCTCGTACCGTGAGTCAGCCGTCTTCAGGTCGCCCTTGTGGTCGCCGGCTTCGACGTCGTACTTGTGCGCCAGCTCCATGCGGCTGGTCAGACCGCCGTGCCACGTACCGAGGTGACCGGCGGCCAGCGTCAGCGACTTGTGGGCGTCCTTCATGTACTTCGGCAGGTCGCCGTCGAGGGCCTCGCGGAAGCCCACGGCGGCGTCGCCCTCCCAGAAGCTGGACTCGCCGAGCAGTTTGTCGATCTTCTGGTACGCGGTCTGCAGCGCGTTCGCCGAATTGACCAGCTGGGTACGGAGCTTCTCGACTTCACCCGGCTGTCCCGGCACGGGATTCCAGCCGAGGTACACATACGGATTCTGTGCCACCGCAATCACTTCCCCGCAGCCGCGGCGCGCTTGAAACTCTCCTCCAGGGAGGTCTCCACTTCGCGGTAGTTGTCCGTATTCTTCTGGAGGCCCTCGGTGAGCTTGCCGATACGCTCCCGGATCTGCTCACTGCCGTACTTCCAGCGCTCCTGGAACTCGTCGCACGCCTCGTCCAGCTCCGGCGTCCCGATCTGGTCGGCCCGTACGTGCTGCAGGGCGGTCCGCACCTGCTCAAGGCAGTCATTGACTTCCTTGAGGTCCCTGGTGAAAGTGGCGAGCTGATCAATGTCGGTCTTGAAGTGGTCCCCCACTCAGGCCTCCCCGTTCGCGTATCGACGGTCGCAGCGGCAAACGACAACCGGCGGTCGAATGGGCCGATTGTGCCATGGAGCGGTAAGTACACAGCGCGGGGGTCGCGGACTTCACTTGGACCGGCCTCGGCCGACCCGCCGGTCCAGCCTCGCAGGAATTGATCTTGGGCGGGCATGCGCCACGACCGACAGCGCGATCAAGACCAGGCCGAGAGTGATACGTCCCGTGACCTGCCTCGCTCGTGCGCGCCTGTCGTGCTTCAGCACCTGTTCGGCATCGACATCGGGTACCACCGTTGGGCCTATCACCGGTTGTCCGTGCTCGTTACTGGTCTCGGTACGGAGGTTGCTGGGCATAAGGGTTGACGGGCTGCGGAGGCTGTGCAGGAGGAGCGGGGTACCCGTATTCCTGGTCGGGAGTTGCGGTGGGGTACGGCTGTTGGGCGGTCGGGTACACCGCCTGCTGGGGGGGATAGCCCACGTTCTGCGGGTAAGTTCCGCTGACTGGGCCACCGTTCCCGGAGTCGCGGCGACTACGGGTTACGACAAAGACAGTGGCGGCGACAATTACGGCTCCGATGCCGATCACGCCGACGATAAGGACGATGGCGCCCATTGAGGAGGTCCCTTCTCGGTCTCGGGCTGATTCGCTGCGGTGTCGTTGTTTCCGGGTGCCTTGGTGGCCAGCTGGATCCGACCGATCAGGTCCAGCGCCGTCAGCCACAGAAATTTCCAGACGAGATCGACGTTACGAAGAGCAGGCAGGGGGCGACAACTGCGCTCCCGAGCAAGAAGGCGGCCGAGCGGTTCACGGTACGCGACGGCTCTCATGGGCAACTGGTTGGGAATTCAGGCCCGGTAGTCCCGAGTCCACAGCATCCCCGAGGGGAACTACGCCGCCTACTGCCCTTGGTTCGGGGGTTGCTGCGCATAAGGGTTGGGGTGCTGCGGGGACTGGCCCGGAGGAGTGGGGTATCCCTGATTGGGGTACGAGTGGTGGCCCGTCGGAGGTTGGGGCGGGTAGCCCGCATCGTAAGAGGGGGTTCCGCCTCCGGAGCCGGGACCACCGTTGCCGCCGTTGCGACGGCTGCGGATTACCGCGATGACGATACCGACGACAACTACGACGGCTGCGATCCCGCCAGCGATGACGAGGATGTTGCTTGAAGAGGACTTCCCTTCATCAGCCTGGGTCGAGGTGTCCGGTTCCTCGGACGCGCCGCCGGACGCGGAGTCGGATGACTGGAGCTGGCCGAGAGGGTTCTTCTTGGAACCAGCGGGGATGTCCATCGTGAGCGCCGAGTAGGGCCGGACGATCCCGTAGCCGTATCCTTCGTCGGGCGCTTTCAAACCCTCGTGGTGCGCGAAGGTGGCCGACTTGATCAGACGGTTAATTACCTGGCCTGCAGTGAGGGCAGGGTACTTTGCGCGGACCAAGGCCGCAGTAGCCGACACGTAGGCTGTAGCGTCCGAGGTGCCGCTCGCAAGACTGTATCCCTGTGATCGGTTCTTATTCGCAGCGAGAATGTCTACACCGGGAGCTGTAAGAGCCAATTCCTTCCCAGTGTTGGAGTTCTCCCAGAGGTTGGCGTCTTTATCAACTGCGCCAACGGCCACTACACCGGGCAGTGCAGCCGGATAACCGACATCTCCGCCATTGTTTCCCGAGCCAGCAACTACAACGACATCGTGCGCTTGCGCGTACGCAATTGCCTCTCGGCCGACACTACCAGTCGTGCTGTACTCATCAGCAAAGGACAGATTGATGACCTTTGCGCCCTGGTCCACAGCATAACGAACTGCAGCGGCCCACGTCTCATCCAGATTCTTATCATCCCTCTTCTGGAGGGTGCGCAGTGGTAGAATCTTCGCCTTCGGCGCGAGGCCGATCATACCGGATGCATTTCCTGCACCATGACCATGCGCGGCGATAATACTCGCCATTCTGGTCCCGTGCCCGACTACATCCTCCTGAGCATTTCCTCCACCGGTGAAGTCCTTGCCCTTAAGGACCTGACCTGTCAAATCGGGATGGGTGGCGTCAACTCCGGTGTCGACGACAGCAACGGTAACGCCCTCCCCTTGCGACTCGGCCCAAACGTCTTCTACTGAGAAGACATCCAAGGCCCACTGTTGGTCCCTCACGTAGTCAGCCGAGGCAGTCGGGGCTGATGTGAGGAGCAAGGCTCCCGTCAAAGCCGCGACCCCTGCCATTGACGAGACTCGTTTCAAACGCAATTCCCTGCTCCTCACTCAGCTCTGGCTGGGTGCGCCAGCCTTCATACAGGGGCAGACGACGACTTCCAGTCTGGCCCGCGTCCGTACTTACTCGATGGTCCGCGGTACGTTCCGGTTACGGTCCTCTTCCGAGATCCAGGTCTCTTCGTCCTCGACCAAATAGTCGGGACGGTCACCCTGGCTGTTCTCTTCCTCAGACCGCCGGCCGCGACCACCCGCACCGCCAGCTCCGCCAGCCATGGCGCCGCGCTGAGATCCGCCGCGGCTGCCGTGCAAGCCCGCACCGCCACCGGCGCCCTTGCCGGTGACCCCCTTGGCTGCCCCGACCACACCACCACGGGACCTCGCGAGGGCTCCCCGGCCACCAGCGCCAGCACTGCCTCGACCAGCCGCACCGGCGCCCCCGCCCATGCCACCCATACCGGATCGGCCTCCGGCACCGCGACCCGCCGCGCCGCCACCGGCCATGCCACTGCGACCGCCTGCGGCTCCGATGCCGCCGCGTCCGGCAGCACCGCGCCCGAGGCCGGACGTTCCACCAGTAGGGACGACACTCGGGCCCTGAGCCCCGCCGCTGCTGGCGCCGCCACCGCTGATGCCTCCGCCGGTCCCCGTGCTGGGGCCACTCCCCGTCAGGCCAGGGGAAATGCTATCCACCTTTGTCTTGGCTGTCGGGAGCTGCGAACCCCCAGTAATGCCAGAGTCACGGGGCACCGTAGGGGCTGGCTTGACGCTGGCTGTCGAGCCTGCGCTCCACGGCTTCGGGACTGAGCCCGCTGCTCCTGGCCGAGATGCACTCCCGCCACCGCCGGTGACTGGCGGCGGGTACTCCACCTGACCGTTGGGCTCCTTAATGTTGCCCTCACCGTCGTCGATGATTTTGTTGTTCTTCAAGTTCCGCGTGACTCGCATGTACTGAGCCCCGAGGTTCTCCATGACGGCAACACCGTTGAGCTGGGCTTCACGGCTCGCGCCAATCTTGCCCTCGTTGATTTCGGCTACTTCCTTGGCGGTGAGCTTGCGGTCCTGGAGGTCCTTGGCCGTTGATTCGCCGTTATCCCAGGACCAGTCACTCAGGGCGTCACCAACCTTAGCCCAGCCACTGGGTTCGTTGATTTCGTCCAGCTGCGCCTTGTAGTTGCGCAACTGAGAGGCCGCGTCAGCCATCTGAGTACTATTGAGATCAGCGTGCCAGGCCGCGTACCTGACGTTCTGCGCGATTTCGCGAGCCTTCTTCTCGAAACTCCTGGCTGCGTCGCCCTCCCAGTGCTCCAGGACGTTGTCGACCGCCTTGTCGAGCAGGCCCGCGATCCCCCCACCATCGCCACCGGCAAGGATTTCGTTGACCTTTCCCCAGTGGCGACCAGTCTCTTCGATCAGGTCTGGATTAGTGCCGTCAAGCATCTGCTTGAGCTCTTTGAGTGAGTGGTCAATGAATTGAGTCCTGGTCTGAGGGCGCCCTGGGTCCGCAACGCAGACGTCATTCTCAATCACGGGCTTCGGCAGGTCTTTGTCTCCGGCCATTTTGAACTCCTCCACTTAATGGGTGATTTCGATCGGACTACTTTGCCCAGTCGCCGTTCGAGCCCCCGGAGTCACCACCCATTTGCTGCTTGTTCGCGTACTCCTGCTCGGTGTACTTGTCCTTCACCTTGGACGTGCTCTTGCCGAAACTGTCGATCAGGCCATGCAGTCCCTGGATCGCACCTTCAAGGTCACTCTTCGCGTCCTTATGGGCATTGAAGAGATCGCCCGCCTCCAGGAACACACAATTGTTCCCGAACGCACCCATCGTGATCTCCGTGTTATACCGCGACGTCTGCCCCGCTTTGTCCATGTCGTCCAGCAGCGTCCAGAGCTTCCGGATGACCTCATCCAGCGCACTCAGATCAACCCGCATACCGTTACTCATACCCCGTTGTCCTCTCCCCTGTTCCTCAAGTTGTCAGTACCCGCTCGGTGCCCAAGTTGCCCAACTCGCCCAGTCATCGCACAAGTCCGCTACCCGACCGACCAGCTCGCCCGATCCGGCCATCCTGCCCAACCCGACCATCCCGCCGACTACGCCAGTCCCGCACAGCCACCCCACCCCCCGCAACCACGAGTGCCAGCGCCACCCCCGTGCCCAGGACGTAGATCGCGATCCGGCGTTCCCGTTCCGCCTCGCTCTCGCCCATCGTTACGGCCATCGGGACGACCCTGCCGGCGCCGACCGTCGTCACCGGATCCGGTGACGGAGACGAGCCCGGCGTCGAGTCGTCCGAGAGGGCGGCTACCGGGTCGACCACGCCCCAGCCGATGAAGCTGTTGGGGCCCCGCCCCGGACGTACGGCGGTTTCCTCGATGCGGGTGGCGATTTGGGACGCCTTCCACGTCGGGTGTTTCTGCTTCAGCAATGCCGCTACGCCCGCCACGTACGGAGCCGCGAAGCTCGTGCCGTCGGCGCTGCACTGGCCGCCCTTCGGGACGGTGGAGACCATGTCTACGCCGGGTGCGGCGACGTCGACGAAGTCGCCCGACTGTGAGAAGTAGGCGCGTTCGTCGTTGCGGTCGGAGGCCGCTACCGCGAGGACGCCGGGGTAGGAAGCCGGGTATGTGTCCGCGGACTTGCCGTCGGCTCCGTCGTTGCCGGCGGCTGCCACGATCAGGGCGCCCTGGCCCACCGCGTACTCCACGGCGCTGCGCAGGCCGTCGTTGTCTTCCTTGCTCGCGGTGTCCGAGGAGATGTTGATGATCTCCGCGCTCGCGGCCACCGCGGCCCGGATCGCCTCCGACATGGTCCCCGAGTTGCCCTGCCCCTCGTCTCCCTCCCCGCCCGTGTAGCGGAGGGAGAGGATCTTGGCGTCGGGGGCGATGCCCACGAAGCCCGTGCCCTTGATCGCGCGTGCGGCGATGATGCCCGCGACCCTCGTGCCGTGGCCTTCGAGGTCCTGAGTGCCGTCCGTGGAGCCGACGTAGTCCTTGCCACCAGCCGCCATGGCACTGCTCAGTTGAACGTTGGTGTCGTCGACGCCCGTGTCGATCACGGCGACCGTGACGCCCTTGCCCGTCGCCTGTTCCCACAGCTGGTCCAGGAGTAGCCGCTGGAGCGACCACGGCGTGGACTTGATGACGTCGCCGCCGAAGACGCACTCCGTGCTGGCCGCCAGGCCGAAGTCCACGCTGCCGGAACCAACCGTGTCCGCCATTGCCGACTGCGCCGGCGCCGACGTCAAGCAGATCCCCGTCGCCGCGAGCACGCCGAGAACCCGCTGCAGTGCGCGGGTTCCACTGTTGCGGCTACGCGAACGGGCTTTCCGGCCCTCCACGTTCAGGCCCCTCATGTCCAGGCCCCCAGGGCTTCCTTGCTTCCTTCGAAGCTGGGTCATGTGCGTGTGAAGATTTGCGGGATTTGCCGTGCTCGGTCCCGCAGAAGGTGTGTACGACCCCGGAGCAGAGGTCGGCCCAGCGGACGCCTTGGCATTCGCTGGGCCGATTCTCTTCATCTCAGGTCCCTCGGGTCGCCGACGGGCCTAGCCCCAGGTCGAGGCGTTGCTCTTCTCGGTGGCCTGGTAGCTCTCGGCCGCGCTCTGCAGGGCGGTGGAGATCTTCAGCAGGGTCGCGTGCAGGTCGGCGGCGGTCTGGTCCCATTCGCGCTGCTTGCGCTGGTAACCCTCCTGCGCCTCGCCTTCCCAGGAGTTGGCGACGCGCTTGACCGCGGCCTCGAGGTCGTCGAGCTGCTGCTTGATGCGGCCGGCGGTCGTCTTCACGTCCGTGGACGCGTTGGTGATGGTTGCGTAATTGACGAGAATCGACATCGTCGTTCCCTTTCAGGAAGAGTCGTAAGAAGAGAAGTCAGTGGAGATCGGTCGAGGCCCCTACGGATCCCTCGGAACCGACGAAGATCTGCTGGTGTCCGCGGCCCTTGTCAGCCGAAGTCGGACATGATCTTGCTGATCTCGCTGTTCTGCTGCTCTTCCGACGCGGAGTAGTTGCTCCGCGTGGAGTCCACGGCTTCCTTGATGTCGTTGAGGATGTCGCTCATCCTCTTCGCGTCGGAGTTCCAACGGTCCTGCAGCTGACGGTAGGACTGGGCCGCCTGACCCTGCCAACCTCCCGCGATCTGGTCGATCACTCCGTTGAGACGGCGGATCTCGCCCTGCAGTTGGCCGCTGACGGTGTTGATGTCACCGGAGAGCTTGGTGAGTTCGTCCTCTGTTACCCGGAACTGGCCGGCCATGTTGAACCTTCCCCCATGTCGTCGTTGATTCCGGGAAACCTGCACTGGTGCCCGGAAGCTTCGCACCGTTGAGCGCTGCAAACACTCTATCGTTAGCCTGTCACTCATCCACAGGCAAGACCAATCAGTTACACGGCTCACACACTTGGGCGATCGTTTTGTGATCCACACGCCGTCTTACTCTCAAGTGAGCTTGCACGCCAGCCCGTTGGCCGGTCACTGACTCTGTTCCTGAGTCGCGCTACCGGTGTCCAGAGTGGGCCCCTTCGGGATGAATTTCGCCCACGTCTGCGGCACGACCGCGGGGGTGGAGACGTCCTCGTATCCCAGCCGCGTACGCGCCTTGTCCGTCTCGCTCGCCTCGCCCTCCGACGAGGACGAACCGCTGCTGCCCGACGCCGCGGAACTGTCGTTGTTCACCGGCAGTGAATACCGAAGGCCCGTGTCCGTCAGCAGGTACCACGCCCCGCCGCCTCCCGCCGTACCGACGACCTCCTGGAAGAGAAGCCCCGAGCCCGACGAGACATAGGCGCTCAGCGAATCGGCGATGACCTTCTTCGGGTACGTCGTTCCCGCCCAGGTGGCGAGCTGCGGCTTCTTGTCCGTGCCGATGGTGCCGTCGTAGACGCTGCACGAGGTGGTACGGGCCGCGTCGGTCACCGTGGCCGCGGGGTTGGCCTGCTGCGGGACCTTCTCGGGCCAGCCCTTGTCGGCGTAGAAGCGGTTCGCCTGGCCGCCGTTGGCCGCGCTGATGTCCTGGGTGGGGACCTTGACGGCCTCGGTTCCCACTGCGGAGGGCGACTGGTTGAGCAGCTGGGCGACGAAGGGCGTGATGGAGGCGACCTCGTCCTTGAGGACGACGTAGTACTGCGTGCCCTGCGCGTCCTGCGCCTCAAGGACCTGGCCGACCGTGCTCGCATTGGCGGGGAGGCCCTGGACCGAGGCCGTGTCTCCGGCGGACGGCACCGTCGGGAAGCCGATGACCCCGCCGTCGTTGAGGGTGGCCAGCCACTCCTGGCTCACCGGCTGCGGCTCGGCCCTGCTGCCGATGACGGCGGAGCGCAGCTGCGCCATGGTGGTGTCGTCGAGACCCGACGTGCCGCCCAGCAGGAAACGGTTGCCCTTGCCGTCGACCAGGTACTCCAGCGAGGTCTTGCTGTCGATGACGTACAGGGCCTCGCTGGAGGAGACCTTGCCCGCATCCCCCAGCGCCTTCGCGTCCGCCGCGTCGAGGACGAAGACCGCGCGGTCGATGGCGTTGTCCGAGCCGTCGGTCGGGCGCTCGCAGACCGCCCAGGTCTTCGCCTTCTCCGCGTCGTCCTTGGCGGGGAGGCGGTCGGGGGCGTACGGGATGCCGAGGGTCGAGCCGTGGGGGATGCCGCTCTTGTCGATCTCCTTGCCGGAGACCTCCAGGACGCTGCCCTTGCCCTTGTCGAGGAGGAGCTTGGCGGAGGCGTAGTTGAGGACGGGGTGCAGGGTCGGGGTCTTCTTGCCGTTCGCCGCCTTGTCCTCCAGGACGACGTAGCGCGTCGTGGAGTCGCTGTCGACGATGATGTACTCGCCGGGGGTGTCCCAGCCCTCGGGCGCCGCCGGCTTGAGCACGCCCCAGGCGATGAAGCCGATCACCAGGACGACGCCGACGGCGAGGCTGGGCATCACCGTACGGACGGGACGCGGTGCGCCTTCCTCGGAGCCGCCCGGCGACGGCGCCAGAAACGCCGCGACGGTGCGCTTGCGAGCGAACGTGTAGGCGGCGAGCTCATCCCGACGCTTTGCCATGGTCCCCGTGTCTCCCGATTTCTGGTCCCCGATGGTCCCCGTTGGCGGGGTCCGAGTTCGCAGGCCCCCGTTGGTACCCGTTGGTGCCCGATCGTGCCGGATCGCGAATCGCGAGGCGATGCCCGACGACAGGCCGCCGCTTCGGCCGAGCAGGCACCTACTATGCCCTGCGCCGCGGGGTGGCGGTCCATCAGGGTAGGGCCGTCCCCGCATCCGGCCCCGCATCTTCACAGATCATCTTCACAGAGCTTCACGACAGCGCTCCACCATGCGACGCGGGTCCGTGCGAGGCTGGCCACCCGGGGCTCTGTGTCCCCTGTGCCGCTGTGCCGCCTGTGCTCGGCAGCGGGTACCGTGAGCCACTCGTATGGACGATGTCGGCCAATGGGCGCCTGACGAACGGCCACCACTTCGCGAAAGGGATGTCCCGGGGGATGACCAGCGCTACGAGCTCTCGGCGCGAACGCCGCGCACAGCAGCAACCGGACGGTCCGGGCCGCGGTCCGGGGCAGGGACGCGTGCCGACTCCGGTCCCCACCGCCGCTTCGCCCCGCACGCTGCCAACTCCCGGCGGCATGGGGCCGGTACGGCTGCAGCAGCTCATCCTGGTGGAGCTCGCGGCGGGCGTCATGCTGGCCGCCTGGGTCACCGACGTGTCCTGGCTGCTGGCCCCGGCGGGTGCCGTGGCCGCGCTGCTGCTGCTTCTCGCGGTTCTGCGCCGGGGCCGTCGGCCGCTGCCCGAGTGGTACGAGACGGTACGTGCGCTGAGGCGCCGTCAGCGTGAGGCCAAGTCGCCCGTCCCGCCCGGGACCGACCCGATGCTGGCCCCGGCCGTGGAGTGCGATCCGGCGCTGCGGACCTACGGGTTCGTGTCCCGTAACGACCGTTCGATCGGCCTGATCGGCGACGGGACCTTCCTGACCGCGGTGCTCTTCGTGCAGCCGGGAGACATGCCCCTGCGTCCCGAGGCAGCCGGCCGGCAGCTGCCGCTCCGGCTGATCCAGGACGCGTTGGAGGTCGACGGGATCCGGCTCGCCTCCGCGCAGGTCGTACAGCACACCCAGCCGGCGCCCGCGCCGCATCTGCCCCAGGAGTCGATCGCCGCGCGGTCCTACGGCCCCCTCCAGGCGCAGGCGGGTTCGCCCGCGCTGCGGCTCACCTGGGTCGCCCTCAAGCTCGACCCCGAGCTGTGCCCGGAAGCGGTTCAGGCGCGCGGGGACGGCGTCGCCGGGGCGCAGCGCGCGCTGCTGCGGGTGGCGGACCAGCTGGCCAGCCGGCTGGACGGGGCCGGGTTCAAGGCGACCATCCTGGACGAGAACGAACTGGTGCAGGCCCTCGCGACCTCCAGTTGCCTCAACCCGCGAGTCAGCGCCCAGCACACCCAGGACGGGCGCGCGCCCCAGCGTCGTACGGTCGAGGCGGTTCGGACCTGGCGGGTCGACGACCGGTGGCACACCACGTACTGGATCTCCCGCTGGCCGCAGTTGGGGGACGGCGGGGTGTCACTGCCCGAGCTGATCACGCGGTTCACCTCGCTCCCGGTGCTCGCCACGACGTTCAGCGTGACCCTGAGCAAGGCCGGCAGCCGGGGTGTCTCCTTCGCCGGGCACATCCGGGTCACCGCCCGTGGTGACAGCGAACTCGGCCAGGTGGGAAGGGACTTGGAGCGGACCGCGAGTGCCGCGAAGGTCGGACTGGTCCGCCTCGACCGGGAACAGGTCCCCGGAGCCCTCGCCACCCTGCCGCTCGGAGGTACGTACTGATGTCCCAGCCCGCTCAGACCATGCCCCCGGGTCAGCCGGGCCGGAACGCCGCCCCCGCACGCACCCCCGCGCACGTGGCCTCACCCACCGACACCGGCATCATCCCGATCATCCGGCAGCCGTCGGCGACCCGGCAGCAACGGCGCGTCTTCAGCCCGGGGTTCGGGCTGCGCGGGCCGCGCCGGAACCGCCATGTCGTCACCGTCGACGAGCTCCCGGCGATCAGCATGCCGATCGGCGACGACGGCGTGATCATCGGCACCGACCGGTCGAACCAGCCGGCCGTGCTCGGCCTGGCCCGGCCCACCCCGTTCGATGTCGTGCTCGTGGGCGGTCTCTGGCTCGCCCAGGTGTTGGCGCTGCGTGCCGCGGCGACGGGGGCGCGCGTGGGCGTGGAGACCGGTCGGCCGCAGGCCTGGCAGCAGTTGGCCCAGACGGCCGGTGGCGGCCAGCAGTGTGTGACGGTCTATCCGGTGGGACGCGTGCCCGCTCAGGGCCCCTCCGTGTCGAGCCCGGTCGTCCTGTTCCGGGACTGCGGTATCCGCCCGCCGCGCGGACGCGTCACCTCCCTGCCGTGGCAGGCCGTGGTGACGGTGCTGCCCTTCGTCAGCGAGCACGCTCCGCGCTGGCTGTCCCAGGCCCAACTGGTGGGGATCCAGCGCATCTCGCCGCAGGAGACCGAGATCGTCCAGGACACCCTGGGGATCCCGGACGAACCTCTCCAGTACCTTCCGAACCTTCACGACAGCGTCGCCCTGTGGTGCACTCGTAAGCACCGCAGTTTCGTCATGACCGAACCCACCGACGCGGAGACGGGTCTGCTCGGCGTGGCCCGTCGCCTGGACTGACGCGTCGTCCGTTTTCCGGGAATACGTCACTGTTTCCCGGGATGCGGTGCGAACCGGTCATGCCCATGGGTGCTTTTCCGTACCGCGATGTGAGTGATTAGGCTTCTGGTGATGCGGTGACGATCGCAGCCGCGTGGGGGGTTCGCCACTCGGTCCGCCCGGCCGCGACGACGACCAATTCAGCAGCAGTGGCTGACCAGGAGGCAAGCAGTGAACAGGGAACCGTCCGAGTACAACGGCGGCGGCGGCCCGTCCTCTGACGGGGACGAACAAGAGGTGGAACTCACCGGTGAGTTCGAAATCGTCTACACGCCTCCCGCCTGGTACGCCCCCAGCACACAGTCCGGCTCCGCGGCCGCCGATCAGCGGAACGCCGGGCAGGCCGCACCACAGCCACCGACCGGGTCACCCGTCGGCTCGCCTGGCGGGCCCTCGGCCGGACCGCCCGGTGGTCGCGCACCGCAGCAGCCGGCGCAGGGCGCACCGGGCGCGCCTGGTGTGAACCAGCAGGGCGCGGGTGGCACGAGTGGCTACGGCGTCCCGCAGCCCCCTCAGACCCCCCAGCCGTCGCAGCCCGCCCAGCCGCCGCAGCCACAGCCGCAGGCCGGCTCGACCCCCGCCGCCGGCGTCCCCGCGGCCCCCGGCGGATACGGCTACCCCCAGACCCCCGGCCAGCCCCCCGCCCAACCCCCGGCGTCGCCCCCGCCCGCCGCCGCACCCGGCTTCCCCGTGCTGCGCCCGGTCGACGAGGACTCCCAGGGCAACGCACCGCAGGCCGCCGCCCCCGCGCCGAGCGTTCCCGAAGAGCCCGCCCCCGCCGCACAGCCGATGCCCGAGCTCAACCACGCCGCCGCCGACGCCGAGGCAGCCGCGCTGTTCGGCACCGCCGATGAGCCGGAGGAGCACCGGAGCGAAGAGACGTCGGAGTCGGGTGGCCCCGCGTCCGCCCCGGAGGGCGAGGGAACGGCGGGCGTCCGTTCCGACACGGGTTCCCCCGCGCAGACCGGCGCCGACGCGCCGGCGACGCCGGAGGCAGAGCCCGAGCCCGCCGCGCAGGCCCCCGTGACACCCCCGGCCGGCCAGGGGATCCCCCCGCTGCCGCCGGGCTACACGCCCGCGCACCCCACGCAGGGAGCGCCGCAGCAGCCGCAACAGCCAGGCCGGCCGGGCCAGTTCGCCCCGGCCGCCGCACAGGCCGACGGCTACGGCTACCCCCAGCAGGCCCCTCAGCCCGGACAGCCCCAACCCGGCTACGGCTACCCCCAGACTCCCGCCCAGCCCCCGCAACAGCCGGGACAGCCCCCGCAGCAGGGCACGTTCGGCCCGCCCCCGGCGCAGCCGCAACCACAGCCCGGTTACCCCGCACAGGGCGGACAGCCGGCCCCGGTCGACCCGCGCCTGGCCCCCCAGCCCCCGCAGCCGCAGGCCCCCGGATACGGCTACCCCCAGCCCGCACCCGGACAGCCCCAGCCGCAGCCCGGCTACGGCTACCCCCAGCCCCCCGCCCAGCAGCAGCCGGGCTACGCCTACCCGCCGCAGCAGCCCCCGGCCCAGCAGCAGCCCGGGCAGCCTCCGGCCCAGGCCCAGCAGCCCGCCACTCCCCCCGCCGCCTACGGCAACCAGGGCTGGACCGCCCCGCCCGGCCCGCAGTCCGGCCCCGGCGCCCCCCAGCAGCAGCAAGCCGCGCCCGGCACCCCGCTCGGTTACAACGCGGCCGTCGAGCTGTCCTCCGACCGACTGCTGCGCAACCAGCCCAAGGCCCGTAAGAACAACCAGGGCCCGTCCCGCTTCAAGCTCGGCGCCAAGAAGGAGGAGGCCGAGCGGCAGCGGAAGCTGGGGCTGATCCGTACGCCGGTGATGTCCTGCTACCGGATCGCGGTGATCAGCCTCAAGGGCGGCGTCGGCAAGACCACGACGACGATGTCGCTGGGCGCCACGCTCGCCACCGAGCGACAGGACAAGATCCTGGCGATCGACGCCAACCCGGACGCCGGCACCCTCGGCCGACGGGTGCGGCGCGAGACGGGCGCGACCATCCGCGACCTGGTGCAGGCGATCCCGCAGCTGAACAGCTACATGGACATCCGCCGCTTCACCTCGCAGGCGCCCTCCGGTCTGGAGATCATCGCCAACGACGTGGACCCGGCGGTCTCCACCACGTTCAACGACCAGGACTACCGCAGCGCGCTTGAGGTGCTGGGCAAGCAGTACCCGATCATCCTCACGGACTCCGGTACCGGTCTGCTCTACAGCGCGATGCGCGGAGTCCTCGACCTCGCCGACCAGTTGATCATCATCTCCACGCCCTCGGTGGACGGTGCGAGCAGCGCCTCGACCACGCTCGACTGGCTGTCGGCGAACGGGTTCGCCGATCTCGTCCAGCGGTCGGTCACCGTGATCTCCGGTGTCCGCGAGACGGGCAAGATGATCAAGGTGGAGGACATCGTCGCGCACTTCGAGACGCGTTGCCGCGGTGTCGTCGTGATCCCCTTCGACGAGCACCTCTCGGCGGGCGCCGAGGTCGACCTCGACATGATGCGTCCCAAGACCCGCGAGGCCTACTTCGATCTCGCGGCGCTCATCGCCGAGGACATCGCCCGTACGCAGCAGGGCTTCGGCAACCCGAACATGGGTTACCAGCAGCAGCCCCAGCAGGGTTACGCGCCCCCGCAGCACCCCCAGCAGCCCTACGCCCAGCCCGGCGCCGCCCCCCAGCCGGGCCAGCAGTGGCAGCAGCCGGCGCAGCCGCCCCAGGCTCCGCAGCAGGAGCCGCCGCAGCAGGGAGTCGTACCGCCCGGCTGGACACAGCAGTAGCGGAAGCTGAAGTCGACGCATGACGGAGGGCCGACACCATCACGGTGTCGGCCCTGCGTCGTTCGCGCATGTCCCCCCGGTGTCGGGGGCCGGGATCAGGCGGGGCCGGGCCCGTCCGCGGCTGCGGCCGTGATCAGTTCACGGCACTTCTTCACGTCCTCGGCCATCTGCACCAGCAGCGCGTCCAGCGACTCGAACTTCGCCTGACCGCGCACGAAGGACAGGAAGTCGACGGCGACATGCAGGCCGTACAGATCGAGCCCGACGCGGTCGATCGCGTACGCCTCCACCGTGCGCTCCGTCCCGTCGAACTGCGGGTTCGTGCCGACGGAGATCGCGGCCGGCATCACCTCGTCCTGCGCGTGCAGCCAGCCCGCGTAGACGCCGTCGGCCGGGATCGCGGTGTGCGGCAGGGTCTCGACGTTCGCGGTGGGGAAGCCCAGCTCGCGGCCGCGCTGGGCGCCACGGACGACCACGCCCTCCACGCGGTGCGGGCGCCCGAGGATCTCGGCGGCTCCCTCGACGTCGCCCTCGGCGACCAGGCGGCGGGTGAGCGTGGAGGAGAAGGGCTGGCCGCCGCCTGCCGCGCCGGACACGTACAGGTCGACGACCTCGACCTCGAAGTCGTACGTCTTGCCCTGCTCGGTCAGGAACTCCACGTTGCCCGCGGCCTTGTGGCCGAAGCGGAAGTTGGGGCCCTCGACGACCGCCTTGGCGTGCAACTTGTCCACCAGGACCTTCACCACGAAGTCGGCCGGGGACAGCTTCGAGAACTCGGTCGTGAAGGGGAGGATGAGGACCGCGTCCACACCAAGGTCCGCCATCAGCTCGGCGCGCCGGTGGTGCGGGGCCAGCAGCGGTGGATGGCTGCCGGGGCGCACGACCTCGCTGGGGTGCGGGTCGAAGGTGACGACGACCGAGGGAACGCCCAGCTCACGCGCGCGTTCCACGGCATGCCGGATGATCAGCTGGTGCCCGCGGTGGACTCCGTCGTAGGAACCGATGGTGACGACGCTGCGCCCCCAGTCCTCGGGGATGTCCTCCAAGCCACGCCAGCGCTGCACTGTGACCGCTCCTTGTCGAACCCGTGTCCGTCTTTGCCTGTTCTTACGCAGGTCCTAGGGTGCCATGCCGCGTGCGTCCGTCCGGCATCGGCATGGGGGCTGTGACGGGGCGCACGTATCTCGTCGGGTTATGCGGGGACTCGCACCCCTGCCAGGTTCTCGATCATGCGGCGGGTGCTGGGGCCGACGACCGCGGCCCACGCCTCCGGGGTGTCGCTGAGCCAGCCCGCCACCAGGGTGGCGAAGCCCGGGATCCGGCGGCCCAGGTCGACGAGGCCGCGGTCGAAGCGGGTCGCGCCCGCCGGGGTGCGGACCAGGAGGAGGCCGGTGCGGTGGACGAGGTCGCGGATGCCCTCTGCACGGTGTTGGGCCGCCGCGTGCAGCAGCGCGTCCAGGACGCCGGGATCGTGCTCGTGGGCCAGCAGGAATTCGAGGAGCTCGTGGCGCAGGGGGCGGGACGCGGGGGTGCCGGGCGCGGCGAAGACGGGGGCGAGGGCCTCCCGTACCTCCTCCGGGCCGCCGTCCAGGAGACCGGTGACCAGCGGGAACAGCACGGCACGGGCGGCGGGGCCCTGGTCGAGGCGCCGGTCGACGTACGCGGCTACGTGCGCCGCCGTCTCCGGCCGCTGCTCCACCGCCTCCCGTACGAGGCCGGCGACCCGGCGGGCCAGGCTCGGGGTCGTGACATCGGCGAGGGTCCGCAGCGCATCCCCCGCGTCCGGTCGGCGCAGCCGCGCCCGGAAGGCGTCGAGGACCGGCTCCGGGTCGGTTGGCAGGGCGGCGACCAGTGCGCTCGGCGGGAACTGCGGGTCTCCGGCGGCGAACTGCCGTAGCGCCTGCGGGAGATGGCGGGCGCGGGTGTGCGGATCCCGGACGAGGAGGGCGAGCGCGCCGCCGTGCAAGGTGCAGTCGGCGGGACGGGCGAGCAGGGCGAGGGCGGCGTAGCGGAGCAGTTCACGGTCGGCCTCGGTGCGTACGTGGGGTGCGGCCCGCAGTCCGTACGCCACCGCCGCTACCCGCCGCGCGGGCCGCTCGTCGTGCGCCCATCGGTCGACGGCCCGGCAGACGGCCGACGGCTCGTCCTCCGCGAGTACGGCCAGCAGCTCGTCGGCGCGCCGGTGCGCGACACCGACGAGCACCTCCGTCAGGTCGTCAAGCGCCCGGTGCCGGTGCGTGTGCAGCAGCGCCTGCGCGGCCTTGGCGACCGTGGCGTACGGGGTCGCGGGCAGCGGGCGCTCGTCGTCGAACCAGGCCGTCAGAAGCGGCTGTACGGCCGTGGCGTCGGCGGCGAGGAGATGCGCGGCGGCGTCGAGGTAACGGGGGGAGTCGGTGTCCTGCGGGGCCGGGTCGGCCAGGACGAGACGGCGGAGAAGATCGAGGCGGGTCGCCTGCGCCAAGGGCAGGGCAGTCCAGAACTCGGGGGCGAACTCCCGTGGTGCGGTGCGCTGTTGCTGCCGCCAGGCCACCAGTCGGTCGGCGAGGAGGCGGAGCGGTCCGATGTACGGCGTCGCGTCCGGGACGCTCAGCAGGGTGTCGGCGAGTAGGCGGGCGGCCCACCAGGATTGCGGGTCGGCGTCTACGGCGTGCACCAACTCCTGTAGGCGGGAGGTGAGTTCGGCGGGGCCTTGCTGGCGGGCCAGGAGGAGCAGGGCCTGGACGACAGGGCCGATGCGGTGGTGTGGGACGGGGAGGGGGTGCGTGGCCTGCGGGGTGCGGCGGCGGTGGACCAGGGCTCGCAGGGCCTCGTCCAGGTCCAGGTGCATGCCCTGGATCCAGTCGGCGAGTTCCTCGTGGGCGAAGCGGTAGCCTCCGCCGGCCGGGACGAGGAGACCTTCGGTCAGGACGGCTGACGCCCAGCCCGTGCCGCCGCCTAGCCTCTTCGGGGCCAGGCCCCAGGGGAACACCGCCTCGAAGGACTTGCGGTCCAGTTCGCCCTGGCCGGGGCCCAGGCTGCGGCGGGCTGCCTCGTGGATCTGGCCGGAGACCTTGGCTGCGAGGCGGCGAACGGCTGTCCCGCGGAGGCCGTTCTCGGCGGCTAGGCGTACCGCGATGCGTAGGCACATCAGGTCGAGGTAGGCCGCGAGGATGTCGTCGCGGTCGAGGAGGGGGGTGTCCGGGGCATCGGGGAGGGCGGCGCGGACCTCTGAGAGGAGGCGGAGGGTGAGGGGGTGGCGGGCGTCGGTGTCGTTGAGGACGCCGTCCGGGATGTCGTAGCGGGTGCGGGCCTGGTGGGCCTCGTCTTCGGTGAGGTCGCCCAGGTGTACGCAGGGGTGTTTCTCGCCACCGCCGCCCCTACCCGTCCCATCCCTGGGGGCTGCGCCCCCAGACCCCCCTATCGGCCCTGAACGGGCCTCGTCCTCAAACTCCCCCAGAGGGGGGACCCCCAGACGGGCTGGGTGGTGCGGGCCGGCGTCTGCGGGTGCGGCCCCGTGCAACACCTCTCCCGCAAACCCCACCCCCGCCCCCTCCCAGTACTCCTCCCTGCACGCCACCACCAACCGCGCCCCCGTCTCCCGCAGCCACTCCTCCGTCCCCTCCGTCCACTCCCCCAGGCGATGGGCGAGGACCGGCGGCATCTCCTCGGGGCCGTCGAGCAGGAGCAGCAGCGGTCGGCCAATGTCGCTGGCCACGCGTGCCAGGCGTTCCGGCGTGAGGTCGCCCAGGTCGGCCGGAGTGGTC
Organism: Streptomyces sp. JLBG701; assembly: GCF_058544905.1. Taxonomy (NCBI): domain Bacteria; kingdom Bacillati; phylum Actinomycetota; class Actinomycetes; order Kitasatosporales; family Streptomycetaceae; genus Streptomyces; species Streptomyces sp. JLBG701. Next base: position 8,249,546 of record NZ_CM178588.1, on the reverse strand, counting down.
GACTCGGAGGTGGCGACGATGCGGGCCGCGCGGGAAAGGGTTCGGCGGGCCGCGTCCGCCACCGAGCCGTCTGCGTCCTTCAGGTCGGCGCCGCGGAGCCACAGTGTGGGGGCCGGTTCCGTACCCCGGTGGCGGCGTGCGGCCAGGGCTGCGAGTGCGGTCGTACGGCCGGTGCCCGGGGCGCCGACGAGGGCCAGGACGGCGGCCTCGCCTGCCGTGAAGTTGGCGAACGCCCTTGCCACCGTTGCCCGTTCGACCGGCGCCACCGGGCCCGGGCCTCCTCCGGCGTCCGTCTTTCTGCCTACGTAGCCCGCCAGGGCGCCCGGCGGGCCGTCCGAGCCGACCGAGGTGGCCGTCAGTTCCAGGACGCCGGCCAGGTTGAGGTCGGCGCCGTAGGCGGGCACCGTCGAGGCGTTCAGGGACAGCAGGTCGGCCAGGGGCCCGGCCTCCGCCGCACGCAACCGCACCGCGAAGCCCGTGTCGCGCTGGCCGGCCTGGAGTGCGGTGCCCAGGACGCCCAGTACCGCGCCGGTCGCGGCGTCGAGGACGGGGCCGCCGGCCGCCCCGCCGCCGAGGCGTAGGGCGTCGCGGCCGGCCGTGCCGATCGCCAACTCCAGAGCGTCGTCGAGGAGATGGAAGCGGTCGGTGGCCGTGTAGGTGACGGAGGCGTTGCCCAGGACGCGGGCCTCACGCCAGCATCCGGCGGCGAGGCGGACGTAGGTGCCGGTCTCGATGGTGTCCCGGATGGTGATGGGGAGCGGGTCTACGCCCAAGCCCTCGGTGCGTACAAGGGCCAGGTCCAGGGCCGGCAGCGGGGTCACCGCTTCGGCGGGCACCACGCATGTGCGGTCGCCCGCCGCGCGGAGCACGAGCCGGGGCAGTCCGTCGACCGCCTCGTGGCTGGTGATCACCGTGCCGTGGTGGTCGGCCACGAATCCCGTGCCGCGCGGTCGGCCGGCCAGGTCGTGGATCCGCACCAGGACGTCGTCCCGCGCGGCACCGGTGTCCGTGCCGGTCGCCCGGTCGTCGTCCCGGCTCGCGTCCGGCGTACGGCGGCCGCCGCCGGTCCGCGGGCCCCGTCCCGCCATGGTCGAACCTCCCCGCCGGGCGCCCGTGCTGTCCGCGCCCTGTGTTCGACGGTAGGCGCGGGTTGATCAGCCGGACAGATCGCGCGGTGAACGCGCCCCCTTCCGCTCCCTCGGTTCACTCCGAGCGCCTGCCCGGACGGGTGAATAGGAGGGGGTCGCTGGATACACCCTAGGGGTGGGGGAACCGAGGGGGGACCGTGGAGCGGCGGCCATCGAAGTACGACCCCGTGATCGCCGCTCCACGGGCAGGTGGCCGGGAAGAGAAGAGGTCCGTCGGCGGACCCGTCAGCCGCCGAAGACGGCCAGACTCTTCGCCTTGCCCTTGTGCTCCTCGACCAGCGCGACGAAGACGCCCTCGTGGTCGAAGACGGCGACGGTGCCCTTGCCCGCGTATTCGTCGGGCATTTCGAGCCGCACGCCGTTGATGAGCAGCCGCGCCCGCTTGGCGTCCACGTCCCAGCGGGGGAACGCGGCCGAGGCGGCCTCGGCGATCGGCATCACGGTCAGCTCCTGCTGGTGCTGGTCCAGGGTGCGGGCCGAGTCCAGCTTGTACGGTCCGACGCGCGTCCGGCGCAGCGCGGTGAGGTGTCCGCCGACGCCCAGGTCGGCGCCCAGGTCGCGGGCCAGGGCCCGGATGTAGGTGCCGGACGAGCAGACCACCGAGACGACCAGGTCGAGCACGGGGGTGCCGTCCTCGGCTACGGCGTCCCGGACGTCGTAGACCGCGAAGGACGAGATGGTGACCGGCCGGGCGGGGATCTCGAACTCCTCACCCTCCCGCGCCCGCTTGTAGGACCGGACGCCGTCGATCTTGATGGCGCTGACCTTGGACGGCACCTGCATGATGTCGCCGCTCAGCTTGGCGATCCCGGCGTCGACGGCTTCCCGGGTGACCTTCGAGGCGTCGACGGACCTCGTGATCTCGCCCTCGGCGTCGTCGGTCAGGGTCGTCTGCCCGAGGCGGATCGTCCCCAGGTACTCCTTCTCGGTCAGGGCGAGGTGCCCGAGCAGCTTGGTGGCCTTCTCGACGCCGAGGACGAGCACGCCCGTCGCCATGGGGTCGAGGGTGCCGGCGTGCCCGACGCGTCGTGTCCTCGCGATGCCGCGCATCTTGGCGACGACGTCATGCGAGGTGAAGCCCGACGGCTTGTCGACGATGACAAGCCCGTCGGGCGTCCGGTTCTTCTCGGTCATTCGGCGGCGTCGTCCGTCTCGTCGTCCTCGTCGGGCTTCTTGTACGGGTCGGCGCCACCGGCGTAGTCCGCACCCGCGGACACCTGGCGCACCTTCGCGTCGGAGGCGCGCGCCTTGTCGAGGAGGTCCTCGATGTTCTTGGCGGTGTCCGGCAGAGCGTCCGCGACGAAGGCGAGCGTAGGCGTGAACTTCACACCGGCCGCAGCGCCCACGGCGGACCGCAGAACACCCTTGGCGCTCTCCAGCCCGGCGGCAGCGGCGGCCCGCTCCTCGTCATCGCCGTACACCGTGTAGAAGACGGTCGCCTCCCGCAGGTCACCCGTCACCCGGGTGTCCGTGATGGTGACGTGCGAGCCGAGCCGCGGGTCCTTGATCCCACGCTGCAGCTTCTGGGCCACCACCTCTCGGATGAGGTCCGCCAGCCTCTTGGCACGCGCGTTGTCGGCCACTGGTCCGTCTCCCGTTCTTCCTGTTCTACGTCTCTGATCTAGTCGTCGTCGCCATGGAGCCGGCGTCTGACCGACAGCAGCTCCACCTCGGGGCGCCCGGCGACCAGCCGCTCGCACCGGTCCAGCACATCGGTCAGATGCCCCGCGTCGCCGGACACCATCGCGAGACCGATACCGGCCCGGCGATGAAGGTCCATGTGGTCCACCTCGGCCGCGCTCACCGCGTACTTCCGCTGGAGCTCGGCGACGATCGGGCGGACGACGGAGCGCTTCTCCTTCAGCGAACGTATGTCGCCGAGGAGGAGGTCGAAGGACAGAGTCCCCACGTACATGTGTAACCGGTTCACCCGCCGGTACGGGATCGATGGCCCCACCATCTCAACGGGCGGGACATCAAGAACGGTACAGCGTGAGGCCGTGCCGATCGACGGATATTACGCTCCGTAGACCTTGGAGCGAACCGTCACTGGGGCCTGGGGGCAGCCCCCAGACACGCCGCGTTGGCCGACGGAACGAATGTCCCGCCGGCCAACACGAACCGTTGGCTTACGCCCGCGGCTTTTCGCGCATCTCGTACGTCGCGATGACGTCGTCGACCTTGATGTCGTTGAAGTTGCCGAGGTTGATACCGCCCTCGAACCCTTCGCGGATCTCGGTGACGTCGTCCTTGAAGCGACGCAGCCCGGAGATGGTGAGGCTCTCCGCGATGACCTTGCCGTCGCGGATGAGGCGCGCCTTGGTGTTGCGCTTGACCTCGCCCGAGCGGACCAGGACACCGGCGATGTTGCCCAGCTTGGACGACTTGAAGACCTCGCGGATCTCCGCCGTGCCGAGCTCGACCTCCTCGTACTCCGGCTTGAGCATGCCCTTGAGGGCCGCCTCGATCTCCTCGATGGCCTGGTAGATCACCGAGTAGTACCGGACGTCGACGCCCTCGCGCTCCGCCATCTGCGCGGCACGACCGGCCGCGCGGACGTTGAAGCCGATGACGATCGCGTCGGAGCCGGTCGCCAGGTCGATGTCCGACTCGGTGACCGCACCCACGCCGCGGTGCAGGATGCGGATGTCGACCTCTTCGCCGACGTCGAGCTGGAGCAGCGAGGACTCGAGAGCCTCCACCGAACCGGACGCGTCGCCCTTGATGATGAGGTTGAGTTCCTGCACCAGACCGGCCTTGAGGGCCTCGTCCAGGTTCTCCAGGGAGAACCGGACACCCCGGCGGGCGAAGTTGGCGTTGCGCTCGCGCGCCGCCCGCTTCTCGGCGATCTGACGCGCCGTGCGGTCCTCGTCGACGACAAGGAAGTTGTCGCCGGCGCCCGGGACGTTAGTGAGACCGAGGACGAGGACCGGGGTCGAGGGACCCGCCTCTTCCACGTTCTCGCCGCGGTCGTCGAGCATCGCGCGGACACGGCCGTACGCGTCGCCGACCACCATGGTGTCGCCGACCCGCAGGGTGCCGCGCTGGACCAGGACGGTCGCGACGGCGCCGCGGCCACGGTCCAGGTGGGACTCGATCGCGATGCCCTGCGCGTCCTGCTCCGGGTTGGCCCGCAGGTCGAGCGAGGCGTCCGCGGTGAGGACCACGGCCTCCAGCAGGGAGTCGATGTGCAGACCCTGCTTGGCGGAGATGTCGACGAACATGGTGTCGCCGCCGTACTCCTCGGCCACCAGACCGAATTCGGTCAGCTGACCACGCACCTTGACCGGGTCGGCGCCCTCGACGTCGATCTTGTTGACCGCGACCACGATCGGCACACCGGCCGCCTTGGCGTGGTTCAGCGCCTCGATCGTCTGGGGCATCACACCGTCGTTGGCCGCCACCACGAGGATCGCGATGTCGGTCGACTTGGCACCACGGGCACGCATGGCGGTGAACGCCTCGTGACCCGGGGTGTCGATGAAGGTGATCCTGCGCTCTTCGTCGTTGACCTGAGTCGTGACCTGGTACGCACCGATGTGCTGCGTGATACCGCCGGCCTCGCCCGCGACGACGTTCGTCTTGCGGATGGTGTCGAGAAGGCGGGTCTTACCGTGGTCGACGTGACCCATGACGGTCACGACCGGCGGACGCGCGACGAGGAACTCCTCGCCACCCTCGTCCTCGCCGAACTCGATGTCGAAGGACTCGAGCAGCTCGCGGTCCTCCTCCTCGGGGCTGACGATCTCCAGGACGAAGTTCATCTCGTCCGCGAGGAGCTTCAGCGTCTCGTCGGAGACGGACTGCGTGGCAGTGACCATCTCGCCGAGGTTCATCATCACGCCGACGAGCGACGCCGGGTTGGCGCCGATCTTCTCGGCGAAGTCGGTGAGCGAGGCACCGCGCGACAGACGGACGGACTGTCCGTTGCCGCGAGGCAGCATGACGCCGCCGACCGACGGGGCCTGCATGGCCTCGTACTCCTGGCGCCTCTGCCGCTTCGACTTGCGACCACGACGCGCGGGACCGCCGGGACGACCGAAGGCGCCCTGTGTGCCACCACGGCCACCGGGACCACCGGGACGACCGCCGAAGCCGGGACGGCCACCGCCGCCACCGGCCGGAGCACCCGGACGGCCGGCGAAACCGCCACCGCCGCCACCGGGACCCGCGGGACGACCGGCGAAACCGCCACCGCCGCCACCACCGGGACGACCGGCGAAGCCGCCGCCGCCACCGGGACGACCGCCGCCACCACCGGGACCGCCGGGACGACCGCCGCCGCCACCGGGACCACGGCCACCGGGGCCGCCACCGGGACGGGGGCTACCGCCCGCAGCAGGACGCTGCGGCATCATGCCGGGGTTCGGACGGTTGCCGCCGGGGCCGCCACCGGGACGCGGAGCGCCACCGGGACCACCCTGCGGACGAGGCATGCCGCCCGGGGTCGGACGGGCACCGCCCGGACCGCCCTGCGGACGCGGAGCGCCGCCGGGACCGCCCTGGGGACGAGGACCACGGTCCTGACCCGCGCCCTGGGGACGCGGAGCGCCGCCGGGGGCACCACCGGGGCCACCGGGACGCGGGGCGCCGCCCGGACGGGGCGTCTGCGGACGCGCCATACCGGTGGAGCCACCAGAGGTGAACGGGTTGTTGCCCGGACGGGGACCCGACGGGCGGGCACCACCCGGACGCGGGGCCTGGCCGCCGGGACGCGGAGCGCCCTGACGGTCGCCGCCACGCTCGGGACGGTCACCACGACCCTGGCCGCCGCCCTGGCCGGGACCGGCCGGACGGGCACCGGGACGCGGAGCCTGGCCCGCCGGACGCGGGGCGCCCGGACGAGGAGCGGAGGAACCGGTGGAAGCCGGTGCGGCGGGAGCCGCGGAGGCCGCGGGAGCCGCCGGGGGTGCCGTGAACTCGGGCACGGCCGGAGCCGGGGACACCGGGGCGGGCCGCGGTGCGGGCTTCGGGCCCGGGGTGGGACGGGGGCCGGTAGCAGCCGGAGCGGCGGCAGCCGCGGGCTTCTCGGCGGCCGGCTTCGGGGCCGGCGGGCGCGGGGCAGCCGGACGGGCGGCCTGCGCGGGGGACGGGGCTGCCGGACGCGCCGGGGCAGCCTTGCGTGCGGAAGCGGGCTTGCCGCCTCCGTTGCCCTGCTGGAGGGCGTCCGTCAACTTACGGACAACGGGCGCTTCGATGGTCGAAGACGCCGAACGGACGAATTCACCGAGTTCCTGGAGCTTGGCCATGACGACCTTGCTCTCAACCCCGAACTCCTTGGCGAGTTCGTATACCCGGACCTTAGCCACTTCGCTCCTTTTAGGTCCGGGTTGTGTCCGGACCGTCGCTACTTCATGGGCGTACTCATCGCGTGCTCATCGAGTGCTCATCGCAATCTCGACCTACTTCCAACTCGCGGAATACCGGGCCGCACGGGGGTTCCGTACGACTCGCTCTTACGGTGTTGCCTGCTCGACGTAGAGGCGCAACGCCTTGGTGTCGAGCGCTCCCGGGGCGCGCAGCGCCCGCGTGAACGCCCGGCGGCGTACCGCCAGGTCGAGACAGACCAGGGCGGGATGCACATACGCACCCCGGCCGGGCAGCGTACCGCGATGATCAGGGACGCATTCGCCCTCGACCGCCACGATGCGCAGCAAGTCCTTCTTGGCCGCTCGCTCCCGGCACCCCACACAGGTGCGCTCAGGGCATGCTCGGGCTCGCGTCCGGCCAGACACTCTTAAGTCTACCTCCCCGCACCGACCTCACCCCTTTGGGGCAAGAATCGAACGGCTGTTGTCGTGATCTAAGCCACGTGCGGCTTGGATCTATTCCTCACGTGGACGTCAGTCCTGTTCGGACGGCTGCTCGATGTCCGGACGGATGTCGATCCGCCAGCCGGTGAGCCGGGCCGCAAGCCGGGCATTCTGCCCTTCCTTGCCGATGGCCAGCGACAGCTGGTAGTCGGGGACCGTCACGCGCGCGGAGCGGGCCGCGAAGTCGACGACCTCGACCTTGGAGACCCGCGCCGGGGACAGCGCGTTCGCCACCATCTCGGCCGGGTCGTCCGACCAGTCGACGATGTCGATCTTCTCGCCGTTCAGTTCGCCCATGACGTTGCGCACCCGGCCGCCCATGGGGCCGATGCAGGCGCCCTTGGCGTTCAGCCCGGAGCGCGTCGAGCGGACCGCGATCTTCGTCCGGTGACCGGCCTCGCGCGCGATGGCGGCGATCTCGACCGAACCGTCGGCGATCTCGGGCACCTCAAGCGCGAAGAGCTTCTTCACCAGATTGGGATGCGTGCGCGAGAGGGTCACGGACGGACCGCGAACGCCCTTCGCCACCCGGACGACGTACGACCGAAGCCGCAGCCCGTGCGGATACGTCTCGCCCGGGACCTGCTCCTGCACCGGCAGGATGGCCTCCAGCTTGCCGATGTCGACCAGCACGTTCTTGGGGTCGCGGCCCTGCTGGACCACGCCGGTGACGATGTCGCCCTCCCGGCCGGCGTACTCGCCGAGCGTCGCGTCGTCCTCGGCGTCGCGCAGCCGCTGCAGGATGACCTGCTTGGCGGTGGTGGCGGCGATACGGCCGAAGTCGCCCGGGGTGTCGTCGAACTCGCGCGCCTCCTGCCCCTCCTCCAGGTCCTCGGGGTCCTCCTTCGCCCACACCGTCACGTGGCCGGTCTCCCGGTTGAGCTCCACGCGCGCGTGGCGGCGGCTTCCCTCGGTGCGGTGGTAGGCGATGAGGAGGGCCGACTCGATCGCCTCGACCAGCAGGCTGAAGGAGATCTCCTTCTCCCGTACCAAGCCCCGCAGGGCACTCATGTCGATGTCCACGGCTACGCCTCCTCTACGTTCTCTTCGTTCTTGTTCTTGCGGTTGAACTCGACCTGGACGCGCGCCTTGGCGATGTCCCCGAAGGCGAGCCGTCTGGCGGTGGGCTTGCGCCCCTTCACGCCGGGCACTTCGAGGTCGATCCCGTCGTCGTCCACTTCGAGGATCCGGGCGACCAGCTCGCCGCCCTCGCCCAGCTGGAACTTCACCAGGCGGTCGATCGAGCGCACGTAGTGGCGGTGTTCCGTGAGCTCGCGCTCGGCACCGGGGGTTCCGACCTCAAGGGTGTACTCGCCCGCGCCCATCGCGTCCGTCTCGTCGAGCTTCGCCGAGAGCGCGCGGCTCACATCGGCGACCTGGTCCAGGTCGGCACCGGTGTCGGAATCGACGACGACACGCAGCACCCGCTTACGTCCAACCGAGTCCACTTCGACCTCTTCGAGATCGAGTCCCTGGGAGCTGACGAGCGGTTCCAGCAGTTCCCGCAGCCTCTCGCTCTGGGTGGTGCTCATCCGGGTGACTCCTCGGCCGCGTGTGCTGTTGTGGTTTGGTCGCGTGTCTGGTCAAAGGGTATCCGGTCCCGGGGTGTGTTGCCGTCCACCCGCTGATGGGCGGTGCCGGTGACCGGTCTCGGACAGATGCGCGGGTACCGTGATCACGGGCTTGCCGCCCTCCCTCTTTCGTACGAGCTCCCGAGGACGTCTGCCGTGCCGTTCCCCCCGCCGCCGCGCACCCCCTCGGGGCCGCGCAGAAGGAGCCTGCTCGCCGCCGCCTCGACGGCCGCGCTGCTCGCCGGCTGTTCCAGCCGGTCCGAGGAGTCCGGCAGCACGGGCGGCAGTCCGTCCGCCGCCGACCGGGCACGCGCGCGTGCGGCCCGCGACAGCCAGGGGCTGACCGAGCGGTACGACACGGTGCTCGCCGTGTTCCCGGCGCTGGCGGCGCGGCTGGGGCCGCTGCGGGCGGAGGTCGTACGGCATGTGGAGGCGTTCGGGGGGAGTGAGAAGGCGTCGCCGTCCGCTTCGCCGTCCGCTTCGCCTTCCGCCTCGTCATCTGCTTCGTCGTCCGCTTCGGCCTCTCCCTCCGCCTCCTTTCCGGCGAGCGAAAGGGACGCGCTCGCCGAGCTCGCCACCGCCGAGCGGGCGCTCGCGGACCGGCGGGCGAAGGCTCTCCTTGAGGTGCCCGGCGAGCTGGCCAGGGTACTGGCCTCGGTGGCGGCCGCCGGGGCGGCGCACGCGTATCTGCTGACGGAGGGTGGCTGACAGATGAGCGAGGCGAAGAAGACCGGGAGCCCCGAGAGCACGGCGAGCGCGGAACTGGTCGCGCTGCAGGCCGCGCTGGGGGCCGAGCACGCCGCCGTGTACGGCTACGGGGTCGTCGGCGGGCTGATCCGCGAGGGGCGCCGGGTCGAGGCACGGGCCGCGTACGACGCTCACCGGGCCCGGCGGGACGCGCTGGCGCGGGAGGTGCGGGACCTGGGCGGTACGCCGGTCGCCGCGACCGCCGGGTACGCGCTGCCCTTCCCGGTGCCGGACTCGGCCGCCGCGGTGCGGCTCGCCGCCGAGTTGGAGGAACGTGTCGCCGGGGTCTACTCCGACCTGGTGCGGGCGACGGACGGCGACCGGCGCGGCACCGCCGCCGAGGCGCTGCGCGAGGCCGCGGTGCGGGCGGTGCGCTGGCGCGGCGAGAGCGTAGCCTTCCCTGGTCTTGCCGAGCGGGCCGCCACCGCGTCCGCGTCGGCCTCGGCAACAGCGACGGCGACGCCCACGGCGTAATCCGCACCGGCTCGCAGAAGCTCGCAGGAAGGGAACGACTCGCGCATGGCTTTCGAACCGCCGCAGCGTCTGGTGAGGGCGCTCGGTGAGACGCCACCGAACGGTGACGACTGGTTGGAGAAGCTGCCCGAGGCGGCCCAACAGGTCGTTGATCTACGCGGGTTGACCGTGGAGCGGGTGCAGGTGCCCGGTGGGCGCAGCAGCCTCGTCGTGCTGGTGCGGCGTTCTGATGGGACGCCGGCCGTGCTGAAACTGGCCCCGCGTCGGGCCCGGCCGGAGAGTGAGCGAGCCGCGCTGGCGCACTGGGGTGGGCGGGGTGCCGTACAGCTGCTGGAGCCGTTCACCAGTGACGGTGTGCTGTTGCTTGAGCGGCTGCACCCTGATGTGTCCGTGCGGTCGTTGCCTGAGGCGAAGGCGTTGCTGGAGGCGGCGGGGACGTTGCGGCGGCTGTGGGTGGAGCCGCCGAGTGACCATGTCTTCGAGACCGTGGCCGAGCGGACGGGGCGGCAGGCCGAGGTTATGCGGGGTGCGTCTTCGGAGGTGGCGGGGCTGGTGAGCGCGGCTCTCTCGGCGCGTGAGGAGCTTTTGGCTGCGCCGCCTGAGTTGCGGTTGCTGCATGGGACGTTTCGGCAGAGCAAGGTGCTTGCGGGTGAGCGGTCTCCCTGGCTGGCCGTCGGGCCTGATCCGGTGGTTGGGGAGTGTGCGTTCGATCTGGCTCGGCTGGTGCGGGATCGGGTGGAGGATCTGATCGCCTCGTCGTCGGGGGCGTCGATTACTCGGCGGCGGGTGAGGCGGCTTGCTGAGTCGTTGGATGTGGATCAGGAGCGGTTGCGGGGGTGGACGTTGTTCCGGGCCGTGGAGTCCGGGGTGCGGGCACTGCGCGTGGGGCGGCCTCGGGATGCTGAGTTGTTGCTGGAGTTTGCCGGGTGGCTTTGAGGGGCTTGCGGATCATTGCGGAGTGCGGGTGCTTCGTGGCTGGTCGCGCAGTTCCCCGCGCCCCTTCAGGTACGTCACCCAGACCTGAGTTTCAAAGCTAGGGCCGGGCAGTCCGTCGCCGCTCTGCGGGCTCGTTTGATCGTTCTGGTGGGGATCGGGGTGTCGTCCACTATCGGGTAGCCCCACTCGTCCTCCGTGATGCGTTCCGGTAGGAGTTCTGTGCACAGGCCGTGGGCCTCGCAGGATGTCCAGTCGATTTCTATGTGCTGGTCCATGTCAGTTCTCCTCCTCGGGGACGGGCAGCAGGGGTGTTCGGTCGGTTGCTGTGCAGGAGCCTCCTGCGTGGGCTTCCAGTTCGGTCGCGAACGTGGTCAGGGCGCTGCGGACCAAACGGACCGTGCCGTCGGGGTGGTGGCAGGCTCCTCGGCCTTCCACCAGGCCCGCCCAACGGGCCACATCTGTGCGGGTGTTGGCCTGGAGGCCCGGTGTGGCCAGGGTTCGGAAGGCGGCGGCTATGCGAGGGAGGCCGTTGAGGCAGGGGCCGCACTGGCCTGCTGACTGGAGGGCCAAGTAGCGGAGGACGCGGGCGGTTTCGGCCAGGCCGCAGCGGTCGGTGGGGAGGGAGGCCAGGACGCCCGCTCCCAACGTGGCTGTGGTGAGGCGGAGTTGGGCGGCTTCGTGGGCCGGGATCCACGTGCCGTGGTAGCCGCCCAGGAGGACCGCGGACATTCCGTCGAGGGGTAGGAGGCGGGTTAGTGGCATGCCGAACGGGGCTTCCACCACCCGGGGTTCGCGTCCCGGGGTGTGGATTGTGCACAGGGCGCTTCCCGGTTCCGACGGGGTGCCTGCGGCTCGGTACCAGTCGGCGCCGTAGCGGGCGATCAGGGCCAGGTGAGCGAGGGTTTCCACGTTCTGGACGAGGGTCGGGGAGCGGTGCACGCCGCGTTCGCGGACCGGCGGGTTCTGGTACGTGGGGAGGGCGGCACCTCCCGAGAGGTACCGGGCCAGCGCCGAGGACTCCCCCGACAGGAACCGTTTCGGGAGCCGTACGACCGTGACGCGCAGGGGGTCCTTGCGCTGTGCGAGGGCCGATTCGAGATAGGTCGCGCCGTCCTCCACGGCCAGGTACGCCTCCCCCGCGCCGACCGCCCGGGCCGCCAACTGCAGCCCGTCCAGGACGAGATGGGGCGACAGCTGGAGCAGCGTGCGGTCCTTGCGGCTCGCGGGCTCGCCCTCCGCGCCGTTCGCCACGACGACGGGGGCGCGGTTGGTTCGCCGGCCGGCCTCGATCACCGAGACCAGCTTGCGGTACGCCGGGAAGGCGGCTCCGCCGCGGCCCGTGAGGCCGGATTCCGCGACTGTCCGGAGCAGGGCGGCCGGATCGCCGTACGCCAAGGGGCCGTAGCGCTGCTCGTGTGTCGTGAGGTCGGCCGGGGCGCCGCCCGGTGCGAGCAGCCGGGGTGACATGTAGAGGTCCGTCGAGGTGAGGGTCACGGTCGGGCTCCTTCGGCCGCGTGGAGGAGGGCGGCGGGCGTGCGGCGGGCGGCTCGGACGGAGTTCGCCAGCCGGATGCCGCCGGCGGTGAGGACCGCGGCCACGCAGGAAACTGTCAGCCAGGTCATCCAGTCGGTGCCGGTGTCCGTGCCGATGCCGATGCCGTGGATCAGGGCGACGGGCCAGGAGGCGTAGGCCAGCCAGTGCAGCCCGCGCCAGGCGCGGTGGCCTATTCGTTCCCTGAGCAGGCTGGTGATCAGGACCGCGAGCAGCAGGTCGAACGCGACCGTGCCGAGGCCCAGCCACAGGGGCTGGTAGTCGGAGACGAAGGGGACGAGGGCGTCCAGGGCGGTGATGTTGACGTAGCCGTCGACTATCGCGGTGGTGATGTGGAGGGCCAGGAAGGCGGTGGCTGAGAGGGAGAGGGTGCGGTGGAGGGTGACCGTGCCGAAGCGAGGGAGGCCGGGGATCTTCTTGCGCAGGCGTACGGCTATGCCGAGCAGGACGACTGTTGTGAAGAGAATCAGGCAGACGGCACCGGTGGCTCTGTTGGCGTACCAGAGGGTTTCGGAGGTCATGCGGCTGTCCCCCGGCGGGTGGTGCTATCGGCCTTGACGGCCTCGTCCTCAAACGCCGGACGGGCTGAAATTGGCCAACCCGGGGTTGTAAGGACGACCCCCTCTTGCGTCACCAGTCGCGCCGGCAGCCCCAGTCGCGTCAGCCAGCGTTCCGCCCCCGTGCCCTTCACCAGGGCCGCCGTGGTGGCCGCGTTGGCGTCGGCGCAGGTCGCGGCTGCCACGGAGACCGTGCGCCAGGGGGTGAGGACGGGCAGGCCGGTGTGTGGGTCGATGATGTGGTGGAGGCTCTGGGTACCACGGCGCCAGTGGCGGGCCGCCGTGCCCGACGTGGCCAGGCCTCCGGCGCGCAGGCCGATCGTGGCGTACGGGCCCTGCTCGGGTGTCTCCTCGACCGGGCCCGTGACGTCCTGGACGCGGATCTGCCAGCCGCCCGCCGGGGGCTCACCGGCGACGGCCGTGTCGCCGCCCAGGCTCACCAGGATTCCGCAGCCGGCGGTGCGGGCCAGCATGGTCGCGGCCCTGTCGGCGGCCCAGGCCTTGGCGGTGGCGCCGAGGTCCAGGCGGACTCCGTCGGGGACGCTGACCGTGCCCGACTCGCGGTCCAGCTTGATCAGGCGCCAGCCCGGAGCGCGCTTCACCGTCAGCCGTACCGGGCGGTCGTCCTCGCGGACGAGGGTGAAGTCGCGGTCGTAGCCGATCGCCTCCATCGCCGAGCCGACCGTCGGGTCGACCGCTCCGTCCGTCGCCTCGGCTGCGCGCAACGCCACCGCGAGTGCCTCGGCGAGCAGCGGGCTGACCCGGACCGGGCGGCCGTGCGTGCCGTCGAGGGCGGCGAGTTCGGAGTCCGTGCGGAAGCGGCTGCACGCCGCGTCGACCTCGGCGAGGTGTCTGGCCAGCAGCAGGTTGCAGGAGTCCAGGAGGGCCGGGTCGGTGGTGACGAGGCGGACGCTCGTGCCGAGGGCGCGCCACTCGGTGGCGGCCGTCGTCCGCGGGGCGGTGGCGGCTGCGGTGGTCACGACGCCCCCGAGGTGGAGTCGGAGGAGCCGCTGCTGCCGGACGTCAGGCTGTCCGAGGACGACGACTGAAGGTCCGAGGAGGAGGAATCCGAGCTGCTTGAACTGTCCGAGGACGAGCTGCTCGAACTGCTTGAGCCGTCCGACGTCGAGGAGTCGCTCGACGATGACGAAGACGACGTAGAGGACGAGTTGTCCGTGCTGCCCGTCGCCGTCGCTTCGGCGTCCGACTGCATCGTGCCGACCAGGGCGAACACCCCGGCCGCCGCCGCCAGCGTCACCGCTGCCGTCGTCGCGGCTATGCGCCGCGTTCCTCTGCGGACCGCCGCCGCGGCCCCCCGCTCCCTGACTGTCATGGCCGTTCCCCTCCCGAGTGACGCTCTGTCACGTCATACGGTCGGGGAACGGCCTGAGAGAAGTCTGTGAGGCGTCCATACGCCTCTCAAGAAGTCTCTGAGAGGTTTCTTTACGCGGTGAGGCGGGCGATCGCTTCCTCGACGGTGAGTTCCTCGCGCTCTCCCCTTCGGCGGTCCTTGAGCTCCAGGACGCCCTCGGCGGAGCGGCGGCCCGCGACGAGGATCTTCGGTACGCCGATGAGCTCGGAGTCCGTGAACTTCACGCCCGGGGAGACGCCGGCGCGGTCGTCGACCAGGACGCGGACGCCGGCCGCGGCCAGCTTGTCGGAGATGTCGAGGGCCAGTTCCGTCTGGAGGGCCTTGCCCGCGGCGACGACGTGGACGTCGGCGGGGGCGACCTCCTTGGGCCAGACCAGGCCCTGCTCGTCGGCGTGCTGCTCGGCGAGGGCGGCGACGGCGCGGGAGACGCCGATGCCGTAGGAGCCCATGGTCACGCGGACCGGCTTGCCCTGCTGGCCGAGGACGTCGAGCTGGAGGGCGTCGGCGTACTTGCGGCCCAGCTGGAAGATGTGGCCGATCTCGATGGCGCGGTCCAGCTTGAGGCCGGTGCCGCAGGCGGGGCAGGGGTCGCCTTCCTGGACGACCACGGAGTCGACGTACTCGTCGACCTCGAAGTCACGGCCCACGAGGACGTTCTTCGCGTGCACGCCCTCCTTGTTGGCGCCGGTGATCCAGGCGGTGCCGGGGGCGATGCGCGGGTCGGCGAGGTAGCGGACCTTCTCCAGGCCCTGGGGGCCGACGTAGCCGCGGACCAGGTCCTCGCGGCCCACGAAGTCCTCGGCGGTGACGAGTTCGACGGGGGCCGGGGCGAAGTGCGCCTCGACCTTGCCCAGGTCGACCTCGCGGTCGCCGGGGACGCCGATCGCGACGATCTCGCCGTCCACCTTGATGAGGAGGTTCTTGAGGGTCGCGGAGGCGGGCACGCCCAGGTGCGCGGCGAGCGTCTCGATGGTCGGGGTGTCGGGGGTGGGGATCTCTTCGAGGGCGGGCACGGCCGACCCGTCCACCGGCTGGAGCGCGTACGTGATCGCCTCGGTGTTGGCGGCGTAGTCGCAGTTCGGGCAGTCGGCGAAGGTGTCCTCGCCGGCCGCGGCCGGGGCGAGGAACTCCTCCGACTTGGAGCCGCCCATGGCGCCGGCGGTGGCCGCGACGATGCGGTAGTCCAGGCCGAGGCGCGTGAAGATCTTCTGGTACGCCTCGCGGTGCAGGGCGTACGACTTGGCGAGGCCCTCGTCCTCCAGGTCGAAGGAGTAGGAGTCCTTCATCAGGAACTCGCGGCCACGCAGGATGCCGGCGCGGGGGCGGGCCTCGTCGCGGTACTTGGTCTGGATCTGGTAGAGGATCACGGGCAGGTCCTTGTAGGACGTGCACTGGTCCTTGACCAGGAGGGTGAAGATCTCCTCGTGGGTCGGGCCGAGGAGGTAGTCGCCGCCCTTGCGGTCCTTGAGGCGGAACAGTTCGGGGCCGTACTCCTCCCAACGGCCGGTCGCCTCATAGGGTTCCCTCGGCAGCAGGGCGGGGAGCGTGACCTCCTGGCCGCCCATGGCGTCCATCTCCTCGCGGACGATCCGCTCGACGTTGGCCAGCACCTTCTTGCCGAGCGGCAGCCAGGACCACACACCGGCGGCGGTGCGGCGCACGTAGCCGGCGCGCACCAGCAGCTTGTGGCTGAGCACCTCGGCGTCCGCCGGGTCGTCGCGCAGTGTCTTGACCATCAACCGGGACATGCGCTGGACCTGGGCCATGATTGTTTACTCCTGCTGCTCAAGGGTTATGGCAGGAGGTTAGCCGGGCGGCACGGGACGGTGGAAATCCGTTAGCGGTGACGCAGGGGCAAGGGGGCGCCCATCACCGCATACGGCTTGGGGGCGCTGGGGAACAGGACCCTGCGGGCCAGGTCCTCGTAGCCGAGGGAGTGGTAGAGGCCGCGGGCCGGGCTGTCGGTGTCGATCGCGGAGAGGATCGAGCGGGGCTCGGCGGCGGCGTCGGTGACGGTGGTGATCAGGGAGCGGCCGATACCGCGGTTCTGGTAGCGGGGGTGGACGTGCAGCTCCGTGATCACGAATGAGTCGTCCAGCCAGGCGTCGTGGCCCTGGGCGCGGAGGTAGGGCTCCACGACGGTGGACCACCAGTGGGCACGGTCGTTGGGCATGCCGTAGACGAAACCCACGAGGCGATCCGCTGCGGTGGCCCCCAGGGCCGTTGCTCCCGGGTAGGTCATGTGGCGCAGGACGATCTGGCGGCGTACGGCGATCTCGTCGGCGCCCAGTCCGAAAGCCAGGGCTTGGACTGCCAGCGCCTCGTCCACGCGGGCGCTCAGGTCGAGGGGGCCGATCACGACTTCGTCGGGGTGGCGGTGGCCGTGACCGGGGAAGCGCAGCATGTCGGGAGACTACAGGGGGGTGCGCGTTGTTGATTTGGTGCGGGCTGTCTGTGGCTTGTCGCGCCCACGCGGCGGAGCCGCATATCGATACAGCCCCGCGCCCTAGGGGGTTTCAGAACAGGATGCTCATGAACGCGCCGACCTCTTGGAAGCCGACCCTCCTGTACGTCCTTCTCGCCGACGTGTTGAAGTCGTTCACATAGAGGCTTACCACCGGGGCCACGTCGGCCATCGCGTAGCGGAGTACCGCCGCCATTCCGGGGGCCGCGTAGCCCTTGCCCCGGTATTCGGGGGCCACCCAGACGCCCTGGATCTGGCAGGCCCTCGTCGTCGCCGCGCCGATCTCCGCCTTGAAGAGGACCTTGCCGTTGCCGTCGAGGCGGGCGAAGGAGCGGCCGGAGCCGACCAGTTCGGCGACGCGGGCCTGGTAGAGGAGGCCGCCGTCGCCTGCCAGCGGGGAGACGCCGACCTCCTCGGTGAACATCGCCACGCACGCCGGCATGATCGTCTCCATCTCGTCCTTGCGGATGCGGCGGACGTACGGATCCGGGGCGATGTCGACGGGCATGCGGTCGGTGACCATGAGGGGCTGGTGCGAGCGGACCTCGCGGGGCGGGCCCCAGTGCGGTTCGAGGAGGCGCCACAGCAGGGCGGTGGCATCGGCGGGGCCGACGATCGAGGAGCAGCGGCGGCCTGCGCGGCGGGCCCGGTCGGCGAAGGCGCGAACCGCTCTGGGGGTGGCGCAGATCGGGACGAGGTTGGCGCCCGCGTAACAGAGGGACGTCAGCATGCCGTCCTCGTACCAGCCCCACATCTCGCCGCCGAGCCGCCACGGGTCCAACCCCGCGATCTGCACCCGCGATGTCACGAAGGCGTTCGCGACCGGCTCGCGGTCGAGTACGGCGAGCGCGGCGTCCAGGTCGCTCGGTTCGAGGACCCGGGAGGTGGTCTGCGTCAACACGTGCGGGGCCTCACCCTGGGGTCTGCTGATCTCCGCACTGTACCTGCGGAAGCTGAGCCGCGCCGCCCTGTGTAAGGGGGCTGCCTTCTCGTAGGTGGCCGTTGGGCAGCGTGCCGTTCCTGGGGGCTGCCGCCCCCAGACCCCCGCTCCGGCCCTGAACGGGCCTTGTCCTCAAACACCGGACAGGCTGAGTGATGCGGACCGGCGTCGAGAGGTGCGCCCCCAGCGGGTGGGTGGGGGCTCGGGACGGCAGTGGTCGTCCTCAAACACCGGACAGGCTGAGATACCCGGACCGGCACTGAAAGGGAACGCCGCCCGACGCCGAGATACGTTCCCTCCGGCGTTAACCAGGTGCGGGTGAGTGTCGGCAGCGGGGAGACTCACGCGCATGACCCATGTCATCGCCCCTCCACGTCTCGTCTGGCCCACCGTCGCCGTGCGCGATTCCTATCTGACCGGCGAGCGGGCCGACTGTCTCGCGGAGGGGCGGTCCACCGAGTGGCTGGGGCCTGCCGGTGACGACTTCGACGCGTTCGTCGCGGAGCGGCGTGGGCCGCGGATCCGTTGGGGCGTCCCCTCCACCGTGTTCTGGTATGTCTCCGGTGAGCACTACCTCGGCACGCTGGTGGTCCGGCACGAACTGACGCCCGAGTTGGCCGAGGTCGGCGGCCATGTCGGGTATCACGTCGTCACGCCTTGGCGTCGGCAGGGGCATGCGACGCGGATGCTCTCGGCCGGGCTGGAGGAGTGCCGACGGCTGGGGCTCGACCGTGTCCTGTTGACCTGTGGCCAGGAGAATCACGCGTCCCGCCGGGTGATCCAGGCCAACGGCGGCGTCCCCGACGGGCAAGTGCGCGGCGAGGATCGGTTCTGGATCACCCTTGCTGCATGAACGGACGCGGCTTCGTCAGCCCGCGACCGAGACCGACGGCTCGCCTGACGCCACGCCCGCCGCCTCCATCTCCTCGGCGATCTTCAGGGCTTCCTCGATGAGGGTCTCCACGATCTTGGACTCGGGCACCGTCTTGATGACTTCGCCCTTGACGAAGATCTGGCCCTTGCCGTTGCCCGAAGCGACGCCGAGGTCGGCCTCGCGGGCCTCGCCGGGGCCGTTCACCACGCAGCCCATGACGGCTACTCGGAGCGGGACCTCCATGCCGTCCAGGCCTGCGGTGACCTCTTCGGCCAGCTTGTAGACGTCCACCTGGGCGCGGCCACAGGAGGGGCAGGAGACGATTTCCAGGCGGCGTTGGCGGAGGTTCAGGGACTCCAGGATCTGGATGCCCACCTTGATCTCCTCCGCCGGCGGGGCCGACAGGGATACGCGGATCGTGTCGCCGATGCCCTCCGACAGCAGCGCGCCGAAGGCCACCGCCGACTTGATCGTGCCCTGGAACGCCGGGCCCGCCTCCGTCACGCCAAGGTGGAGGGGGTACTCGCACTGGGCCGCGAGCTGGCGGTAGGCGTTGACCATGACCACGGGGTCGTTGTGCTTGACCGAGATCTTGATGTCCCGGAAGTCGTGCTCCTCGAAGAGCGACGCCTCCCACAACGCGGACTCTACGAGCGCCTCCGGCGTCGCCTTGCCGTACTTCTTCAGGAGCCTCGCGTCCAGGGAACCCGCGTTCACGCCGATGCGGATCGGGGTGCCGTGGTCCTTGGCGGCCCGCGCGATCTCCTTGACCTTGTCGTCGAACTGCTTGATGTTGCCGGGGTTGACGCGGACCGCGGCGCAGCCGGCCTCGATCGCGGCGAACACGTACTTCGGCTGGAAGTGGATGTCCGCGATGACCGGGATCTGGGACTTGCGTGCGATGGTCGCCAGGGCGTCCGCGTCGTCCTGCGTGGGGCAGGCCACTCGGACGATCTGGCAGCCCGACGCCGTCAGCTCGGCGATCTGCTGGAGCGTCGCGCCGATGTCCGACGTACGGGTGGTCGTCATGGACTGCACCGACACCGGGGCGTCTCCGCCTACCGCCACGGATCCGACCTGGATCTGTCGGCTCTGCCGGCGTTCGGCGAGCTTGGTCGGAACGGACGGCATGCCGAGAGAAATCGCAGTCATCTGCTGTGCAACCCCAAGTCGTGGATCAAGGCTCCGGTCCCGGAACAACGGGCTCCAGGCTTCGAGATTACGGCACGTGCGCAGGCCGGAGCACTCCCCCACCTCGAACCACTCGGCGGGGGGACCCCCATCGCCCTTAAACCCACTCATGAGTGAGCGGCCTGGCACAGATCGTGCCAGGCCGCCACAAAATCCGGGTGACTAGGAGATTCTCACCGGGTTAACCACGTCCGCGATCAGGACCAGGATGGTGAAGCCGATGAAGATCGTGGCCACCACATAGGCCACCGGCATCAGCTTCGCCACGTCGAACGGGCCCGGGTCCGGGCGGCGGAGCACCTTCGCCAGGTTGCGGCGCAGCGACTCCCACAGGGCGCCCGCGATGTGTCCGCCGTCCAGGGGCAGTAGCGGGAGCATGTTGAAGAGGAAGAGCGACAGGTTGAAGCCTGCTACCAGCATCAGTGCCATCGCCAGTTGCTGGGTGGGCGGGATGTCCAGGGTGAAGATCTCGCCGCCTACTCGGGCCGCGCCCACCACGCCCATCGGGGAGTCCGATTCGCGCTCGGCGCCGTCGAACGCGGCGTTCCACAGGGCGGGGATCTTGCTCGGGAGGTTCGCGATCGAGTCGACGGCCTCGCCCATGCGGTCGCCCATCCAGGTCAGGGAGTCACCGAAGTCCTGGCGGACGATGCCGGTGGCCGCACTGAAGCCGAGGAAGCCCGCGGTGACGTACTCGCCCTGGACGATCTGACCGCTGGAGTCCTTCTTGGCGACCTTGTTCGTGGCGATGGTCGCCTCAAGGGTCTTCTGCTCGCCGTCCCGGTCCACGACTATCGGGACCGTCTTGCCGGGGTTGGCGCGGATGAGGTCGGAGAGGGTGTTCCAGTTTTCCGTCGCGACCCCGTTGAAGGAGACGATCTTGTCGCCCGCCTTCAGGCCCGCAGCCGCGGCCGGGGAGGCCGGGTCGGAGTCCTTGCACTTGTCGCGGTTCTCGGTCTGCGAGATGACGCACTGGGAGACGGAGCTGACGCTGGTGGTCTGCTGCGAGATGCCGAAGCCCATCAGGACGATGAGGAACAGCGCCACCGCCAGGATCAGGTTCATGAACGGGCCGGCGAACATGACGATGACGCGCTTCCACGGCTTGCGGGTGTAGAAGAGGCGGTTCTCGTCACCCGGGCGCAGTTCCTCGAAGGCCGCCGAGCGGGCGTCCTCGACCATGCCGCGCCAGGGCGAGGTGGAGCGGGCCTCCAGGCGGCCGTCGGGGCCGGGCGGGAACATGCCGATCATGCGGATGTAGCCGCCGAACGGGATGGCCTTCACGCCGTACTCCGTGTCGCCTTTCTGGCGCGACCAGATGGTCGGGCCGAAGCCGACCATGTACTGCGGCACCCGGATCCCGAAGAGCTTGGCCGTGGACAGATGCCCCAGCTCGTGCCAGGCGATCGAGACCAGCAGGCCCACCGCGAACACGACTA
This sequence comes from Streptomyces sp. JLBG701, assembly GCF_058544905.1. Lineage (NCBI taxonomy): Bacteria > Bacillati > Actinomycetota > Actinomycetes > Kitasatosporales > Streptomycetaceae > Streptomyces > Streptomyces sp. JLBG701. Next base: position 8,228,469 of record NZ_CM178588.1, on the reverse strand, counting down.
TGCCGAGGATCATCATCAGGGACGTCATGCACGAGCCTCCGCGGTCGCTGTCGTCTGCGCTGTCAGTTCCCTCGCCCGGGCCCGGGCCCAGGTTTCCGCTTCGAGGACGTCCGGCACGGTGAGCGAGGTTCCCGTGCGCGGGGTGCCGTGCTCCTCTACCACCCGCGTGACCGTCTCCATGATCCCGTTGAACGGCAGCATGCCCTGACGGAACGCCTCCACGCACTCCTCGTTGGCCGCATTGAACACCGCCGGAGCGGTGCCCGCGAGCTGCCCCACGTGCCGGGCCAGGTTCACCGACGGGAACGCGTCATTGTCGAGCGGGAAGAACTCCCACGTCGAGGCCTCGCTCCAGTCGAAGGCGGGCGCCGCGTCCGGGACGCGCTCCGGCCAGCCGATGCCGATGGCGATCGGCCCCCGCATGTCGGGGGGCGTCGCCTGGGCGAGCGTGGATCCGTCCGTGAATTCAACCATCGAGTGGACATACGACTGCGGGTGCACGACGACCTCAATGCGGTCGAAGGGAATGTCGTACAGCAAGTGTGCCTCGATGACCTCCAGGCCCTTGTTGACCAAGGTCGCGGAGTTGATCGTGATCACCGGGCCCATGGCCCAGGTGGGGTGCGCGAGTGCCTCCTCGACCGTCACCTGCGCCAGCTGCGCCTTCGTACGGCCACGGAAGGGGCCGCCGGAGGCGGTGACGACGAGCTTGCGTACGTCCGCGCGCGTGCCGGCCGCCAGCGCCTGGAACAGGGCCGCATGCTCGGAGTCGACCGGGATGATCTGGCCCGGCTTGGCGAGCGCCTTGACCAGCGGGCCGCCGACGATGAGCGACTCCTTGTTGGCGAGCGCGAGGGTGCGGCCCGCCTCCAGGGCGGCGAGGGTCGGGGCCAGGCCGATGGAGCCGGTGATGCCGTTCAGGACCGTGTGGCAGTCCGAGGCAGCCAGTTGGGTGGCCGCGTCCGGGCCCGCGAGGATCTCGGGGAGCGGCTCGCCCGCTCCGTACTGTGCGGCGAGCGCCTCGCGCAGCGCCGGTACGGCGTCCTCGCGGGCCACCGCTACGGTCCGCGCCCGGAGCCGGTGCGCCTGCTCGGCGAGGAGTCCAACCCGTCCGCCCGCGGCGGAGAGTCCGGTGACCCGGAAGCGGTCCGGGTTGCGCAGCACGAGGTCGATGGCCTGGGTGCCGATCGACCCGGTGGAGCCGAGGATCACGACGTCCCGCGGACCGTCCGGTGCTACGGGGTCGTAGACGAGGTGCGGGTCGGCGAGAGGGGCTGGGCTGTCGGTCATCCCTCCATTGTTGCCGTAACAGCTGTCGGCGAGGACAGTGCGTCCCTCGTGCGGGTGCCTTATCTGCTCTCGCCACCGAATGAAGTGAAATCCCCCTTTGTGAAGTCGGCGTGAAGATCGTGTGATAACACTTCAATCCTGGTCGGTGGACGACCGGCCACTGGTCGACATCCTTGGGGGGATTCCACTATGCGAATACGCCTTGCCATGCCCGCGCTCGCCGGTGCGGCGCTGCTCACCGGCACCCTGCTCAGCACTCCGGCCGAGGCCGCCGGAGGCGTGATCATCTATCGCGTCTGGTTCGACAGCCCGGGCTCGGACACCGGCTCCAACACGAGCCTCAACGCCGAGTGGGTGCAGATCAAGAACACCAGGACGACGGCGGTCTCGCTCAAGAACTGGGTGCTCAAAGACGCCTCGAACCACAAGTACGTCTTCCTCAACGTCAAGATCGGCGCGGGCAAGACGATGAAGATCCGCACAGGCACGGGCTCGGACACCGCGACGAACAAGTACCAGGACCGTGGCTGGTACGTGTGGAACAACACCAGCGACACGGCGACGCTGACCAGAGCCAGCGGCACCAAGGCCGACTCCTGTTCCTGGACGACGCGGGATCCGAGCTCCAAGTACTGCTGACCGGTTCTACCTGATCGGGCGGTGCACGTTCTCCCGTGTGCTGGGGCCGGGGGTCGCGTCCGCGATCCACGGTCCCTCGCCCGACAGGTCCACGATCCCGTCCTCCAGCCATGTGTAGGCGCCGCCCAGAACGCCCTTGACGACCTTGCGGTCGACGTCGTCCGTGTTGGACCACAGGCGGCCGAAGAGTTCCTCGACGCGGACGCGGGCCTGGCGGCAGAAGGCGTCGGCCAGTTGGTAGGCCTCGCGGCCGTTCTCGCCTGTGCCGCGCAGGAGTTCGGCGCGTACGCAGGCCGCGCTCATCGCGAACAGCTCCGCGCCGATGTCGACGATCCGGCCCAGGAAGCCCTGCTTGGTCTCCATGCGGCCCTGCCAGCGGGACATGGCGTAGAACGTGGAGCGGGCCAGCTTGCGGGCGTTCCGTTCGACGTAGCGGAGGTGGGGTGACAGGTCTACGCCGTTGTCGAACTCGGCGTAGGCACGCGGGAGTTGTCCCGGGCCCGCGACCAGTTTCGGGAGCCACTTGGCGTAGAAGACACCCGCGCTCGCGCCCGCCTTCGCCTTGTCCGTAAGGGACTTGTCGGGGTCGATCAGGTCGCCGGCGACCGACAGGTGGGCGTCCACCGCCTCTCGGGCGATCAGCAGGTGCATGATCTCCGTCGAGCCTTCGAAGATGCGGTTGATACGGAGGTCGCGCAGGACCTGTTCCGCCGGGACCGCGCGTTCACCTCGGGCAGCCAGCGACTCCGCCGTCTCGAAGCCCCGGCCGCCGCGGATCTGGACCAGTTCGTCGGCCATCAGGCATGCCATCTCGGAGCCGTAGAGCTTGGCGAGGGCGGCTTCGATGCGGATGTCGTTGCGGTCCTCGTCGGCCATCTGGGAGGAGAGGTCCAGTACGGCTTCCAGGGCGAAGGTCGTCGCGGCGATGAAGCTGATCTTCGCGCCGACCGCCTCGTGGAGCGCCACCGGCTTGCCCCACTGCTCGCGCACGCCCGACCACTCGCGGGCGATCTTCAGGCACCACTTGCCGGCGCCCACGCACATCGCCGGCAGCGACAGCCGGCCGGTGTTCAGCGTGGTCAGGGCGATCTTGAGGCCCGCGCCCTCGGGGCCGATGCGGTTCGCGGCGGGGACGCGGACCTGGTGGAAGCGGGTGACGCCGTTCTCCAGGCCGCGCAGGCCCATGAAGGCGTTGCGGTTCTCGACCGTGACGCCCTCGGAGGCGGCCTCGACGACGAAGGCGGTGATGCCGCCCTTGCCGCTCTCGGACTTGGGCACGCGTGCCATGACGACGAGGAGGTCGGCGACGACGCCGTTCGTCGTCCACAGCTTGACCCCGTCGAGGATGTAGTCGTCCCCGTCCGGGACGGCGCTCGTGGCCAGACGGGCGGGGTCCGAGCCGACGTCCGGCTCGGTCAACAGGAACGCCGAGATGTCCGTGCTGGCGAGGCGGGGCAGGAACCTGTCCTTTTGCTCCTGCGTACCGAAAAGTTTCAGGGGCTGCGGTACGCCGATCGACTGATGGGCGGAGAGCAGGGCGCCCAGCGCCGGGTTCGCGGAGCCGACCAGGGCGAGGGCCTTGTTGTAGTAGACCTGCGTCAGCCCGAGGCCGCCGTACTTGGTGTCGATCTTCATGCCGAGGGCGCCGAGTTCCTTGAGGCCGCTGATGACCTCGTCGGGGATCTGGGCGTCGCGCTCGATGCGGGCCGCGTCGATCTTCGTCTCGCAGAAGTCGTGCAGCCTGGCGAGGAACTCCTCGCCGCGCCGGGCGTCCTCGTCGGCCGGGAGGGGGTGGGGGTGGATGAGGTCGAGCCGGAAGCGGCCGAGGAACAGCTCCTTGGCGAAGCTGGGCTTGCGCCAGTCCTGCTCCCGGGCCGCCTCCGCCACCTGGCGTGCCTCACGTTCGGTGACGGTGGGGCGTGTAGGTGGGGTGGTTGGTGCGGACATGAGGCTCACCTCGCCGCGATCGGGGATCTTGGGGGCCTTACGTTACTGATCGGTGCTACTGGATCGTATGTACCCGATACCGGGCGAGCCCACCACCCCTGGCGCGCGGTTCACTGCCCGACCCCCGACTGTTTCCGCCTGGTTTCCATGGGCATCACGTGGTCGTGACGTGAAGGCCCGTCATCAACACCTTCACCGGATTTCTGTGAATTCTTCGAAAACGGCAGCCAACGAACGTACTTGTGTCCTAACGTTCTCGATCACTTGCTCGCATCTGAATTTGGGGAGCCCTGGGGGGCGGATGCGGCGCTGAGCGTTGACGTATGGCTGGGGGGCACATGCGGGATGTCGACGTGTCCGAGTCCGCCGGGGAACCGGGGGCGCAGGAGACCGAGGACGCACAGGAGGCGCAGGAGACCTCCGGGGAGATCGGGGCCGCGAGACGGAAGCCTGTACGTGCCAGACCCAAGGTGCGGACAGGCGACGGGAAGGCCCGCTGGTACCGGCCGCTCGCGGTCGTGACCGATGCCTGCGGGATCGGGGTTCCGCTCGCGGCGGCGCTGGAGGCGGAAGGGCAGAACGTTCCGGTCGTCGGCGGGCTGGTGGGCGCCGGGGTGTGGGCGGCCATCCGGGCCTTACGGCGGCGGTACGCGGACCAGCGGCTCGGGGAGTCGTGGGGCGTGCTGGCCGCGGTGCGGGACTGGGTGCTCTTGGCCGGGGTCCTGGCGCTGGCGCTGATCCTCTCCGATGTGGACGACGGACCCCAACCGACCCTCGCCCTGGCCTCGTTGACGCCGGGGCTCGCCATGGCGGCGACGGTGGGGCCGATGACCCGGCTGCATCTCAACAGGCAGCGGCGTGAGGCCCGTTCGGTGCGTAGGGCGCTGGTGGTGGGTGAACCGGCGGCAGTTGACCAGGTGGTGGGGCGGCTGGCCTCCCGTACGGATCACGCGTATGTGGTGGTGGGAGTGGTGCCGATCGGTTTCCAGGCCCTGGGGTGCGGCATGCCGGTCGACGAGCGGCTGGGGGCCTTCCCCTCGGACCACACCCAGGACAGCGAGGTCGTGCTGCGGGCCGTGGAGGCCTTCGGGGCGGACGTCGCGCTGGTGGTGCCGGGGCTGCGGATGACCGGCGACCGGCTGCGACAGGTGTCGTGGGCGCTGCACGGGGCCGGGCTGCAACTCGCCGTGGTGCCGGGGCTGACCGAGGTCATGGAAGGGCGCGTGCGGCCCACCTCCGCCGCCGGGTTGACGATGCTTCAGGTCGCGCCGCCTGCACAGGAGTTCGGGCAGCCGTGGCTGAAGTCGCTGCTCGACCGGGCGGGGGCCGCGATCGGACTCGCCCTGCTGGCACCGGTGTTCGGGGTGCTGGCGCTGTCGGTGCGCTGCACTTCGCCGGGGCCGGTCTTTCATCGGCAGACCCGGTGCGGGCTGGGCGGGGAGCCGTTCACCATGTGGAAGTTCCGCACGATGGTCGTCGACGCGGAGGCCCGGCGGGACGAGCTTGATCGGGCGGGGGCCAACCAGCACGACGGGCACATGTTCAAGATGCGGCGCGATCCTCGGGTTACGCGGCTCGGGGCCATGTTGCGGCGGCTGTCCCTGGACGAGTTGCCGCAGCTCTTCAACGTGCTTCGTGGTGACATGTCCCTGATAGGGCCGCGGCCGCCGTTGCCGGATGAGGTGGCTCGTTACAGCCGTACCGAGCACCGGCGGCTTGCCGTCAAGCCGGGGATGACCGGGTTGTGGCAGGTCAGTGGGCGTTCCGATCTGTCGTGGGACGAGACCGTGGCGCTGGATCTGTGGTACGTGGACAACTGGTCTGTCGGCGCCGATGTGGAGATCATGACCCGTACCCTGCGCGCCGTCGTCGACGGGCGCGGGGCGTATTGAGGGCGGCCAGGTGAGGTTGTTGCTTGGCTGCGGGTTCGTTGTGGCTGGTCGCGCCCCGCGGCGGAGCCGCATATCGACACGGCCCCGCGCCCCTGAGGGGCGCGGCCGAACCGTTTCTCGTTCAGTGCTGGGCGAGCCACCACTCGTATGTCGACCTGATGCCGTCTCGCAGTTCCACCGACTGCTTGAAGCCGAGCGCTGTGAGTCTGGAGACGTCCAGGAGTTTGCGCGGGGTGCCGTCGGGCTTCGTCGTGTCCCAGACGATCTCGCCTTGATACTCCGTCACCTCCCGGATCAACGCGGCCAGTTCGGCGATCGGGAGATCTTCGCCGCAGCCGATGTTGACCGGGCCCTCGTCGTCGTAGCGGGCCAGGAGCAGGGTGCAGGCCGCTGCCACGTCGTCCACGTGCAGGAACTCCCGGCGGGGGGTGCCCGTGCCCCAGAGGACCACCTCGGGGGCGCCGGTCTCGCGGGCCTCGTGGAAGCGGCGGATCAGGGCGGGGAGGACGTGGGAGGTGGCCAGGTCGAAGTTGTCGCCGGGGCCGTAGAGGTTGGTCGGCATGGCGCTGATGTACGCGGCGCCGTACTGGCGGCGGTACGACTGAACCTGGGTGATGCCGGCGATCTTGGCGATGGCGTAGGCCTCGTTGGTCGGCTCCAGTGCGCCGGTGAGCAGGGAGTCCTCGCGGATCGGCTGCTCGGCGAGCTTCGGGTAGATGCAGGACGAGCCGAGGAACAGCAGGCGCTCGACGCCGGCGGTGTGCGCGCCGGCGATGACGCTCAGCTGGATCCGCAGGTTGTCCTCCAGGAACTGCACCGGATAGGTGCTGTTGGCCATGATCCCGCCGACCTTGGCGGCGGCCAGCACGACGGCGTCCGGGTGGGCGTCGCGAAGGAAGGCCTCGGTCCGTGCGGAGTCGCGCAGATCGAGCTGGTCCCGACCGCGGGTCAGTACCTCGTGTCCGTCGGCCTCCAGCCGTCGTACCACCGCGGAACCGACCAGGCCGCGATGGCCCGCGACGAACACGCGGGCCGGGCGCGGAAGCAGGGGGGACGTGGGGTCGGGCTGGGGCGAAGCGTCAGCAGTCATGGCGCGGATTGTGCCAGCGACGGCGGCCCTCAGGGAACGTTCCATGGAAATCTGGGTCAATTCACATGAAAGTGCGGCCTGTTGGCCGTGACGGAGGGGGTACGGATGGGCAAGTCGGCACTCATCACCGGAGTGACCGGTCAGGACGGCTCGTATCTGGCGGAGCTGTTGCTGGGCAAGGGCTACACCGTGCACGGCCTGATACGCAGGTCGTCGAGTTTCAACACCGAGCGGATCGACCACATCTACCAGGGGCCCGACCAGCCGGAACGCTCGTTCATCCTGCACCACGCCGACCTCTCGGACGGGGTGGCGCTGGTGAACCTGCTGCGTGACATCAGGCCCGACGAGGTATACAACCTCGGCGCGCAGTCGCACGTCCGGGTCTCCTTCGACGCGCCCCTGTACACGGGCGACGTCACCGGGCTGAGCGCGGTCAGGCTGCTGGAGGCGGTCCGGGCGAGCGGCATCCACACCCGGCTCTACCAGGCCTCGTCGTCGGAGATGTTCGGTTCCACACCGCCGCCGCAGAACGAGAAGACGCCGTTCCATCCGCGCAGCCCGTACGGTTGCGCCAAGGTCTTCGGCTACTGGACGACCGTCAACTACCGCGAGGCGTACGACATGTTCGCGGTCAACGGCATCCTCTTCAACCACGAGTCCCCGCGCCGCGGCGAGACCTTCGTGACCCGCAAGATCACCCGTGCCGTCGCCCGCATCCAGGCGGGTCTCCAGGACCGTCTCTACCTCGGCAACCTCGACGCGGTGCGCGACTGGGGATACGCGCCCGAGTACGTCGAGGCGATGTGGCGGATGCTCCAGCGGGACCAGCCGGACGACTACGTGGTCGCCACCGGTGAGGCCGCGTCCGTACGGCAGTTCCTTGAGGTGGCGTTCAGTCATGTCGGCCTGGACTGGGCCGAGTTCGTGCGCTACGACCCCAAGTACGAGCGGCCCAGCGAGGTCGACGCGCTGATCGGGGACGCCTCCAAGGCGGAGGAGCTGCTCGGCTGGAAGCCGTCGGTGAAGGTGCAGGAGCTGGCCCGCATCATGGTGGACGCCGATGTGGCCAGCCTGGACAACGAGATGGCCGGTACGGCGGTCAGGGTGGACAGATGAGACGGGCACTGCTGTCCGTACTCGCCCTGACAGCGGGCCTGTTGGGCGGTACGACGGTCACGGCACCGTCGGCCGCCGCGGTCACCTCCCCGGTCGCGTTCAGCGCGGACGACCTGGACACCTGGCAGACCAACGGGATCGTGTGGGCGCTCGCCGAGAGCGGCTCCACGGTCTTCGCGGGCGGCACCTTCTCCACCATCCGGCCGCCGGGGGTCGCCTCCGGCGGCACCGGCACGCAGTCGGCCGTGAACTTCGCGGCGTTCAACGCGGCGACCGGCGCCCCGACGAGCTGTTCCCTGTCCTTCACCCGCACCTCCGGCACCGCCACGGTGCGCGCGCTGGCGGTCTCCCCCGACGGTGAAACCCTTTACGCGGGCGGCTACTTCACCGCCGTGAGCGGCGTCGCGGTCAACGGCCTCGCGGCGATCGACATCGACACCTGCACGGCCCGGTCCGCCTTCAACCCCGCCTTCAACTCGACCGTGCGCGCCCTGGACGTGGCGCCCGACGGCACGGTCTACGTGGGCGGCGACTTCACGACCGTACGCGGCACCGCCCGGCAGCGGTTCGCCGCGCTGACCCCGGCCGGGGCGCTCACCTCGTGGACTGCGGACGCGGATCTGTCGGGGCGGGCGGTCGAGGTCACCGAGGACGGTCAACACGTCGTGCTGGCCGGTGACTTCACCACCGTCGCGGGCACGGACTCGCACTCCCTGGCCGTGGTGGACACCGCGACCGGCGCCCTGGAGCACACCTACCCGATCGGGTTCATCCCCGCCACGGCCGTCATCAAGGACCTGGTGACGGACGGCACGGGCGTGTACGCGGCCGGCGAGGGCATGGGCGGCGCCTCCTTCGACGGGCGGCTCGCCATCGACACCGACGACTGGGAGCAGCGCTGGCGGGACACCTGCCAGGGCGCCAATCAGGCGCTCGCGGTGTACCAGACGGTGCTGTACAGCGGGAACCACTCCCACGACTGCTCCTCGATGGGCGAGTACCCCAACGTCGAGCGCAAGCACTTCCTGGCGCAGAGCGTCAATGACCCGGCGCTGCTTGCCTGGGCCCCCGACACCAACGAGGGCACCGGCGAACAGCTCGGCCCGCGCGCGCTGACCCTAGCCTCCAGCGGCAGCTCCGAATTCCTGTGGGCGGCGGGCGAGTTCACCACCGTCAACGGTTCGGCCCAGCAGAGCCTGACCCGGTTCGGCACCACCGACACGGGTGCCCCGAGCGCTCCGGCGGTGTGGGCGTCCGCCGACTCCCCCGGCAGTGTCAACGTGCGCTGGCAGGCGAGCCAGGACCTGGACGACGGCAACCTCACCTACGCGATCTACCGCAACGGGTCGAGTACGCCCATCTACACCACGACGGCCTACTCGCTGCCGTGGGAGCGGCCCCAGTGGTCGTGGACGGACACCTCGGTGACCGCCGGGACGACGTATTCGTACCGGATCACGGCGAGCGACGGCACCAACACCAGTGCGCTGTCGACGGCCCGTACGGCTACGGCGGTGAGTTCGGCGGACGCCTACGCGGCTGCCGTACGCGGTGACGGGGCGTCGCTGTACTGGCGGTACGACGAGTCCTCCGGGACCTTCGCCTCCGACAGCAGCGGGGCGAACGACTCGGGCGCGTACGTGAGCACGCCGTCCTACCGGCAGACCCCGGCCGCGGTGCCGGGCTCCAGTACCGCGCTCGGGCTCAACGGCACCTCCGAGTACGTGTACAGCGAGAAGCGGCACAGCCGACCGGATACCTACACCGCGGAGACCTGGATCCGGACGTCCACGACGAGCGGTGGGCGGATCATCGGGTTCGGTGACAACGTCGGTTCCGCACAGGGGTACTTCAGCCGGAACTCCGACCGGCTCGTCTACATGACGGACGCGGGCCTGCTCGGCTTCGGCACCGGCAGCACGCGGGCCGGGAACCAGGCGACCATCCTGACCTCGGCCGCCTACAACGACGGGGCCTGGCACCATGTGGCCGCGTCCCAGGGCCCGGGCGGCATGGCGCTGTACGTGGACGGCGTGCTGGTCGGCTCCAACACCGTGACGACGGCGCTCAATACGAGCGGCTTCTGGCGGGTCGGCGCGGACACGCTCACCGGATGGCCGTCGAACCCGACGAGCGCGTTCTTCGCGGGCACGGTCGACGAGACGGCCGTGTACCCGAGCGCGCTCAGCGCCGAGCAGGTCGCCACGCACTACGCCGTCGGCACCGGTTCGGGCGGGGGCGGGGGCGAGGAGTCCACGGTCACGCTGGCCGCGACCGAGGACTCGTACGTCAACGGCTCGGCGACCGGCACCAATTACGGCACGTCGACCTCGCTCGCCGTGCGCGGCACCGCCGCTTACATCGGCTATCTGCGCTTCGAGCTGCCGGCCGCACCCAGCGGCACGACGCTCACGGGCGCGGTACTGCGGCTGCGCACCACGTCGCTCAGCACGGCCGGGTCGGCGGACTCGTTCGACGTGGTGCCGGTGACCGGGGACTGGACCGAGACGGGGGTCACGTACGCGAACCGTCCCGCCCTGTCCTCGACGGTGCTGGGCACGCTGGCCGCGCCGAACGCGGTGTCGACCGACTACGAAGTGGCTCTCAGCTCAAGCGGGTTGAGCGGGCTGCTCGGGTCGACGTCGTCGGTGGCGCTGACCAGCACCGGCACCGACGCGCTGTGGCTGTGGTCGAGCGAGGTCGGCACCGAGGACTACCGGCCCGAGCTAGTCCTCACGTTCAGCCCTTCCTGAGCCCCCACCTCAGACTGCCGGGCGGCCCGGACGACCCCTCCCCCGGACCGCCCGGCTCTCTCTGCACCAAGCGAACTGGTGAATTCCGGTGCGCTACAGCGCCCGCTTTTTTGGGGGCGCGGGGAACTGCGCGACCAGCCCCCACCGGGCCGCAGCCAACGAACCGCCTAACCAGCGGAGTACTTCGCACCGCTCGCAGCACAAGGAGATCCAATGCACCACAGACCCATGAGTCGCAGACCCAGACCCCGCCGGAGCCTAGCCGCCCTGGCCCTCACTCTCGCCGCCCCCATGATCAGCGTCCCGCTGACCAGCACGGAGACGGCCGCCCTCACCCCGCCCGTGGCGCTCACCGCGGACGACCTGTCCACCTGGCAGACGAACGGCGTCGTGTACGCCCTCGCCCAGTCCGGCGGGGTCGTGTTCGCCGGGGGCACCTTCTCCGCGATCCGCCCCGCGGGAGCCGCCGCCGGGGACGCCACCGAGCAGGCGGCCGTGAACTTCGCGGCCTTCGACGCGGCGACCGGCGCGCCCACCGGCTGCACGCTCTCCTTCACGGTCGGCGAGGGCACCGCGACCGTGCGCGCGCTGGCCGTCTCGCCGGACGGGCAGACCCTGTACGCGGGCGGGTACTTCGGCGCGGTCAACGGCGTCGGCGTGAACAGCCTGGCCGCGATCGACATCGCCACCTGCACCCCCAGCCCCGACTTCCATCCGGCGGTGGCCGCGACCGTGCGGGCGCTGGACGTGACGGACTCCACGGTGTACCTCGGAGGGGACTTCGGGACCATCAACGGCACCACGAGGGAACGATTCGCCGCCGTGGACACGGCCGGGGCGCTCACGTCCTGGACCGCGAACGCGGACGAGCCCGGACGGGCCGTCGAGGTCACCGCGGACGGGCAGCACGTCGTGATCGGCGGGGACTTCTTCGACGTCAACGGCACCAACTCGCACGCCCTCGCCGTCACCGACGCCACGACCGGCGCCGTGACGACGGCGTACCCGAGCGGCTTCTTCCCGAGCACGTCCGTCGTCAAGGACATCACCGCCGACGCCACCGGCGTCTACACCGCCAACGAGGGCAGCGGCGGCGGGGTGTTCGACGGCCGTACGGCGTTCGAGCCGGACACCTTCGCGCAGCGCTGGCGGGACACCTGCCTGGGCGCCACCCAGGCCCTCCAGCTCTACCAGGGGCTCGTCTACAGCGCCTCGCACGCGCACGACTGCTCCTCGATGGGCGAGTACCCGGACGGACAGCGCCGTCATCTGCTCGCGCAGGGCACCTCCGATCCGGCACTCCTCGGCTGGGCCCCGGACACCAACGACGGCATCGGTGAGGGCATCGGCCCGCGCGTGTTCGCCCTCGCCCCCTCCGGCGGCACCGACTACCTGTGGATCGGCGGCGAGTTCACCACCGTCGGCGGCACCGCACAGCAGGCCCTGACCCGGGTCTCCTCCGGCCCGGACACCGGCGCGCCGACCGTGCCGCAGGTGAAGCTGGAGAGCGTCGTGGCCGGGCAGATCGCCGTCCACTGGCGCTCCAGCTACGACACCGACGACAGCCACCTCACCTACCGCGTCTACAAGGACGGGGCGAGCACCCCGATCTACACGGTGGCGGGCGACTCGCTGCCCTGGTCGCGGCCCCAGCTCACCTGGACCGACACGAGCGTGGCGGCCGGCGAGACCCACTCGTACCGGATCAGCGCCTCCGACGGCACCAACACGACGTCCAAGTCCACCGCCCAGTCGGTGACCGTGGCCAGCGCGGCGGACGCGTACGCCACGGCGGTCCGGGGCGACGGGGCGTCGCTGTACTGGCGGTACGGCGAGGCCTCGGGCACCTACGCGGCCGACAGCTCCAGCGCGGACGACAGCGGTGTCCACTGGAACGCGCCGACGCAGGCCGTGACCGACGCGGTGGCCGGATCCGGCTCCTCGGTCGGCTACACGGGTTCGCAGAGCGAGTGGACGTACAGCGACAAGCTGCACAGCGCCCCGACCTCCTATTCGCTGGAACTGTGGTTCAAGACCACGAGCACCAACGGCGGGAAGCTCATCGGCTTCGCCAACAAGGTGCAACTGACGTCCACGGTCTACGACAAGCACATCTACATGACCAACAACGGACGGCTCGTCTTCGGCGTCTACCCGGGCGCGATCCGGACCATCACCACGCTCCAGTCCTTCAACGACGGTGCCTGGCACCACGTCGTCGCCACCCAGGGCAGTGACGGCATCCGGCTGTACGTGGACGGAACACAGCGCGCGTCCAACGCGTTCGTCACCGGGAACGAGGCGGGCAGCGGGTACTGGCGGGTCGGCGGCGACAACCTCGACAGCTGGACCAACCGGCCCTCCAGCCGCTTCTACACCGGACTGATCGACGAAGTCGCGGTGTACGGCGGGGTCCTGACGTCGAGTCAGGTCGCGTCCCACTACGCGCTCGGGACGGCCTCGTGAGGCGTACCGCGGTCGCGGCGGCGCTGCTGCTCCTGCCCCTGCTCGCCGCGTGCGGCGGGGGCGGGGAGCAGCGCACCGAGGCGGCCGGGAGCAGTCCGCGGCCGGCGGGAGAATCGGCGGCACCGACGTCCGGTTCTCCCTCCCCCACCGCCGCCGGGAAGAGCGCGTCCAGCGCCTCCTCCCAGGGCCCGAAGAACACCGTCCCCGACGACGAACTCACCCCGGCCACCGGGTCGTTCACCAAGAAGGAGAAGAAGTACCTGTCCGGGCGGGTGCCCGAGGGGACCGATCCGGCGGCGATCCTCCAGGCCGGCCAGGAGACCTGCGACAAGATCGCGTACACGGCGAAGGTCGACCGGGACGCGGCCGTGGGGGCGGTCATCGCGGGCGAGATCAGCGGGGCGAAGGCCGCGGTGGAGGGGCTGTGCCCGGACCTCCGGTCGGTCATCGACGACGCCGAGGGCGGCTACGCCGACGGCGACCACGCGCAGCCCGCGGCCGGCACCTACCGTGCCCTGACCCCGACGAAGGACTGCTCGTGGTCCCTCGACGGCACGTCGGGCACCGAGCACACGATCACCGTCAAGAAGGGAACCAAGTCCTTCTCGTCCAGCGGGTGTTACGCCTGGGCCCGCACCAGCGACTCGTAGAGCGACTGGAGGCGGTCGGTGACCGCCTCCAGCGAGAAGGACGTACGGGAGAGCTGCCAGGCCGCCTCGGAGGCGGTCTCGGCGGCGTCCGGATCCAGCAGGGCGAGGATCTCTCCCGCGATGCGCTCGGGGGTGCGGGCCACCCGGCCCCCGCCCGAGCGGGTCAGGTCGTCGGCGAGCCCGTTGGTAGGCGTGACCACCGACGGGACGCCCACGGAGAGGGCCTCAAGCACGGACATCGGGAACGGTTCGTCCACCGAGGGCAGGACATGCACATGGGCCCGGCGCAGTTCACCGAGGACCGCGCCGGGCGCCAGGCTGCCCAGGTAGTCGACGGAGTCGGCCACGCCCAGGGACTCGGCGAGCTTCAGCGCCGCACCGAGCTCGCCCTCGTCGGCCCCGGCCAGCACGAAGCGGGCCTCGGGGTGGTGGCGCAGCACCTCGGGGGCGGCGGCGACGAAGTCCGAGGGGCGTTTGCGGGCCTGCATCCGGGCCAGGTACAGGATGCGTGGTGGTCCGGCAGGGTGCGGGCGGCGGTTCTGTGCGGGTACGCCGTTGACGAGCCGGACGCCGTTTCCGGGGTCGGTTCCGCCCAACACCGCGTTCAGGCCCTTGCGTTCGTACGACGTGAGGTGCAGGACGGCGTCCGCACTGCGCAGCACCCGGCGTACGGCGACGGCGTCGAGGAGCTTGGCGAGCGCCTTGTCGCTGGGGTCGACCATGCCGTGCGTCTGGAGGACCAGCGGGCGCCTCGCCGCGAGCGCCGCCAGTGCGATCGGCAGGGTCACCAGGTCGCGGGCGAGGTGGACGTGGACGACGTCGGCGTCGCGGACCAGGCGGCGGGCGCCGGCCAGCAGAGACGGCGAGGTGATGCCGCTGAAGCCGGCGCCGGGCAGGACGCGGCGGGCCGGGTAGAGGCGGGCGGGGCTGCCGTCGACGTCGGTCGGGAGCGGCCCGTCGAAGCCGGAGCCGAGCGCGACGATCCGCGTCTCGACGCCCCGCGCGGCCAGTCCGCCGGTGAGGTTGACGGCGACGCGGACCGGGCCGCCGAACGCCTGGGTCGGCGTGTGCAGGGTGACCGCGTGCAGGACTCTCACGGTGTGGGCTCCTTCAGCTCACGGGTCCCCGCCGCCGTGTGCAGCGTGAGTTCCGGCAGGTCCCGGCCGAGGACGGCACCGGCGCCGACCACCGCGTGGCGGCCGACGGTGACCCCGGCGAGCACGGTCGCCCGCGCGGCGATCCACGCGCCGTCCTCTACCCGGATGGGCGCGTTGCGGTACCGGAAGTCGGTCGTACGGTGGTCATGGCTGCCGGTGCACAGCAGCGCCTCCTGGGAGACGCACACGTGGGCGCCGATGGTGACCGGCTCCAGGTTGAGCAGCCAGGCGCCCTCGCCGATCCAGGTGTGGTCGCCGACGGTCAGCTTCCAGGGCCACAGGATCCGCACCCGGTGCCTGATCAGCACACCTTCACCGATCTTCGCGCCGAAGGCCCGCAGCAGCGCGACGCGTATGCGGGCCGGGCAGAACCACGCCATGAACAGCGTGTTCATCACGCAGAACCAGAGTGCCTGCACCGCGATCCCGCGTCCCTTGTCGTATCCGGACAGGGTGAACGTCCGTAGATCGCGCATGAGTCGCCCCCCTCAGAGCCCCGTTGTGATCCACCCTAGGGATTCAACGCCCACTTCGCACACAAATCCGTAGACTCTGTGAACGATAAGTAGAGGGGGGCTTATGGCCGTGGCAACACCGGCTGTCGGAACGTCGGTTGGACGGCTGGCGCCCGGCGCCCTGCGGCGCGTGCTCGCGCTGCCGCTGGTCCTGGGGTTGACGGTGTTGCTGCCCGCGTTCGTGGCGCTGCAACCGGGGGCCGGGCTGCGTGACCAGGCCTACGTCCTTCAGCTGGTCCTCACGGTGTACGCGGGGGCGCGGCTGTCCGCGATGATCCTGGGGCGGCATCGCAAGCTGCTTCAGGGCACGTTCTGGCTGTTCGTCTACATGGCGATGGGGATCGCGGCGCTCGCGCAGGCCGTGGTGGGCAAGACGCCGGTGCCGGTGGCTGGTTCGCGGTCCGATCTGGCGCTGGCGGTGGCGCTGGTGATCGTGGCGTGCGTGGCCTTCGACGTGGGGGCGCTGCTGGTGCGGCCTGGGGCGCGGACAACCGCCCGTACGGTGTTCCGGCCGGCGATCGTCGCCCGACGGCGGCTCGCGGTGCTGGTGGCCGTGGCGTTCGTCGGCAGCGGGCTCTTCGTGGTGAAGCTCGGCGGGCTCTCGGTGTTCTTCGCCAGCCGGATGGAGATCAACGAGTCGATCGCCGACAGCGGTCTCTCCAGCGCCGGTTCGCAGGCGAGTACGGCGATCCTGCGCGGCTTCGGCACGGTTCCCGCGCTGCTCGCGCTGATGGTGGTGACCCGCTGGCTGATCACCTCGCCCCGGGCGCGGCGGCGTCCGCTGCCGTGGATCACGCTGGTCGCGCTCGTGGGGCTCAACGCGATCGTCAACAACCCGATCTCCAACCCGCGTTACTGGTTTCTGACCGTCCTGCTCGCCCTGTTGTTCACGGTGTTCCCGCAGAGCCCGGCGATGTACCGGGCGGCGCTGTCGCTGGGGGTCCTGGCGGCCGTGCTGATCTTTCCGTTCGCCGACAAGTTCCGCTACGACGAGGCCAACACCCGGGCCACCGAGACGACTTCGATTCTCGATCCGCTGGTGCTCAAGGATTACGACCAGATGGCGATGTTCGCCAACACCCTGACGTATGCGGATGCGGGCAATGGGCACACGTACGGGCGTCAGCTGACCGGGTCCGTGCTGTTCTTCGTGCCGCGCTCGGTGTGGACCGACAAGCCGAAGGACACGGGGGTGATGGTGAGCGAGTGGATGGCTGCCGCCAACACCAACCGGTCGTCGCCGTTGTGGGCCGAACTCTGGCTGGACTTCGGGCCGTTGGGGATGGTTGGCGGGTTCGGGCTGATCGGGTGGGCGTCTGCTCGGGTGGATCGGCGTTATGCGCACGCGGTGACTCGGCCGGGGCCGGCGAGCATTCTCACGCTGGCGGTGCCGCTGGTTGCCGGGTACTCGTTCATTTTGCTGAGGGGGCCGTTGCTCCAGGCGTCCGGTCGTGTCGCTATCGGCATCATGTGCCTGGCTCTGATTACGACGCTGCGTCCGGAGCGGTGGCGGCAGCTGCACTGACGATGGACAGGTCGGTCGTTCACTGCGGGCCGGTGGGGGCTGGTCGCGCAGTTCCCCGCGCCCCTAAGAACCCCTCTGTCGCTCTGGCCGCCTGCCCCCACGCCGCCGCCCCCTTCAGCACCGACCCCAGGCACAGGCCCCAGGCCGCTCCCGCGACTCCCGTCCATGCGTATCCGGCCAGCAGCAGCCCCGCCGACACCGGGGAGAACACCAGCTGGACGGGGAGTGTGGCCCGGGGTGACAGCACCCGCAGGGCCAGCAGGCCGCTCACGCCGAAGGCCATCGCCGCGTACTGGGCGCCCGTCGCGGGCAGGACGCGTGACGCCGACTCCCAGGTGTCGCCCAGGAGTTGCCTACCCCAAGTCCCGGGCAGCGTGTACAGGACGGCACCCCAGCCGGCGGCTACGGCGGCCAGTGCCGTGCCCGCCAACAGAGCCGCTCGCCGGGGTGCCGGGTGGCGGGTGAGGAGGGGTGGGCCGAAGCCGGTGGCCGCGTTGAAGGCCACGTTGAGGGGGCCGAAGAGGGTGGTCGCACCCCGCAGGGCGCCCACCGCGAGAGGGGTCGCGAACAAACCCAGGGCGAGGACCGCGAGTTGGCTCGTGGCGTTCCCTACTCCGAACTCGACCAGGAAGCGCCGGCCCAGGTGACCTCGTACGAGATAGGGCTTGAGGTCGGCCTTCGCGCCCCTGACGTGCGGGCGCAGCAACGCCAAGGCCAGTAGGAGGGCTGGGAGTGCGGACAGGCCCCACACCAGGGTCGTGCGGGCGGCGGAGGTGTCGTCGGGCTGTAGGGCCAGGGCGGGGAGCGCCACCGCCAGTCTCAACAGGTCGGTCAGCAGGGCCAGTTGGGGTTGGCGTAGGACCGAGAAGCAGTAGCGCAGGGTGTCCTGGGTCAATGTGATCGGCAGGACCAGGCCCAGGGCCGCGAAGACCGCCGCGTCGTCCGTCAGCAGTACCGCGCCGCCCGCCAGCAGGGCCCCCAGCGTGGTCGAGGCGCATGCCGTGAACGCCGTAGCCGAGCGGCAAGCCTGGCGCAGCGTCTCCGGCTCACCCCTGTGCAGTACGAGCTCCTGGCCTACGTACGCCCCGAATCCCCCCAGCAGCACGCTGAACACGACGTACGCCGTGGTGAACAGGGCGAAGGTGTCGGCCTCGCTGTGACGGGCGACCAGGACCAGGACGGCGATGTTGGTGAGCGCGCTCACCGCCTGGTCGAGGACGGAGCAGAGGGCGGCTGTGCGGGCTCTCAACGGGTGACCGAGGACAGTGTGATGGTGGTTTCTGTTTCGGTGGGGAGGGGCCCTACCGGCTTCGGGACCGCGTGCGCGGGGGCTTCCCGGCGGCGGAGACGGCCCTTGCGCTGGCGTCCGCCGGAGTGCAGGACGGCGCCGAGGACCTGGCCGCCGGCTCCGTCGATGAGTTCGCGGATGCGTTCCAGGGCGGTACGGGCGACCGTGCGCGGGTCGCAGACCACGACGACTCCGTCGACGCGGTCGACGAGGGCGAGGGCGTCGGCGTAGGAGAGGACGGGTGGGGCGAGGACGACGACCGTGGTGTTCGGGGCGTCGGCCTGGTCGATGAGGCGGGTGGTGGCCGCGGAGGTGAGGATGCGGGCGACGTGCGGTACGCGGGTGCCGGGGACGAGTTCGAAGGTGCCGGACTCGCCCGCGTCCACCGTGAT
Organism: Streptomyces sp. JLBG701; assembly: GCF_058544905.1. Taxonomy (NCBI): domain Bacteria; kingdom Bacillati; phylum Actinomycetota; class Actinomycetes; order Kitasatosporales; family Streptomycetaceae; genus Streptomyces; species Streptomyces sp. JLBG701. The sequence continues at coordinate 8,209,746 of NZ_CM178588.1, read as the reverse complement.
GTGCCGGCCGCCGGGCCATGGAGTGCCGTCCGTCGCCTGGCCGTTGGCCCAGCTGGCGCGTGTCCGGGGTGCTTCGGGCAGGCGGCTCGCGAGGTCGGGGTGGCGCAGGTCGGCCTCGATGAGGAGGGCGGACATGCCGGTCTCGGCGAAGCAGGCGGTGAGGTTGACGGCGACGATCGACGCCGTGGTGCCCTCGCCGTTCGGTTCGACGACCAGGAGTCTGCGGCGGTCTGCGAAGTGGCGGTCGTACGCCAATCGGAACGCCACTGAGCGGTACTGCTCCGCGAGGCTCCCGTCCGCCGCGAGCAGCGGTTCCTCCGGGACGCGGGGCAGGCTGCCGAGGACGGGGGCGCGCAGTGCGCGGGAGACGGAGTCTGCCGAGCGGGCCGCCGGGTCGAAGATCATGCGCAGCCAGGCGCCGAGCAGGCCCAGGGCCAGGCCGACCACTCCGCCGAGCGCGATGAGCATCGGGGTGCCGAGGCCCTCGGCCTTCGTGGGCGGTTCGGCGGTGACGGTGATGTAGCCCGGGGTGGTGTCCAGGGCCCGCAACTCGCTGATGTCGTTGGTGAGTTCGGCGATCTGGCTGAGCAGGTTGGCCTGCGCGGCGAGCGCGGTGCTCTTCTCGGTGTCGCCCTGGAGCTGGTCGATCTGGTCGAGGAGGTCCTCGCGCTGCTTGGCGAGCGGGTTGAGCTGCTCCTTGTACCCGGCGATCATGTTGTTGACGGTGCCGGTGGTCTGCTTCTCGCGGTATTCGAGGTACGCCTGCGCGAAGGCGTCGGCGCCCTGGGCGGCCTCCCGCGGGGTGCTGCCGACGTAGGTGAACTTCAGGACCAGCGTGTCGGGCGGGTTGGTCACCTGGAGGTGCCCTTGCAGATCGCCTACGTCGGAGGTGCTGACGCCGAGCTTTCGCGCGGCCTGTTCGGCGACCGCGTTGCCGCCGGCGGTCTGCCGTTCGCTGCCGATGTTGATCTGCTTGTCGACCGAAACCCCGTTCGTGGCATAGGGGTTGATGGTCGCCGCCCGCACGAGCACCTCGCTGGAGGACTCGTACGTCGGTGTCGCCCCGAAGGCGAGCCAGGCCCCGGCGAGCAGTCCCGCGACCAGTCCGCCGGAGACCAGGACGCGGTGCCGCAGGATCTGCTGGACCTGGTCGCGCAGCAGCTCGGGCTCTTCCTGCCGCCCGCGTGCGTCTTCGCTCATGCGCGTGCCACTCCTTTGTGCGCGTGGGTGCCACGCTCCAGTGCCTCGGCGAGGAGGTCGTCCAGCCGGCCGAGTCCGGCGGCACGGCTGAGCCGCTCGTCCACGTAAGCGGGCCCGCGGGCCCCGAGCCGGTCGGCCTTGGCGGGATCGGCCGCGAGATCTCGTACGGCCTTCACCAACGCACCCGGGTCCTCCGGGGGGACGAGCACGCCCGCGCCCGAGCGGCGCACCTCGTCGGCGGTGCCGCCCTCGTCGGCGACAGAGGCGATCACCGGGCGCCCGGCGGCGAAGTAGGAGGTGAGCTTGGACGGGATGCTCATGTCCAGGACGGACGCCCGCTGGGTGACCGCGAGGACGTCGGCGGCGGCGAGGACGTCCGGGAAGTCGGCGTCGTCGGCGGGCGGCAGGAAGTTGAAGTTGGGGAGTGCTCCGGCCAACTCCTCAAGCGTGGCTCGCTGGTTGCCATCGCCCATGAGGACGAAGTCCATGCCCGGGTCGAGGCGGGCCGCTTCGACCAACACCTCCAGGCCCTGCTTCAGGCCCATGTTCCCCGAGTGCAGGACGACTTGGCGGTCGGGCGCCCAGCCGAGCCGGGCCCGGGTCTCGGCACGCGGGCGCGAAGGGCGGGCCACGTGAGACCAGTTGGGGACGAGGCGGATGCGGGACGGGTCGACGCCCATGGCCTCGACGCGTGGGCGGAAGGTGTCGTGGATGACGCCGACGAGGGTGGCCCGGCTGAGCGCGTACCGCTCGGCGGCTCCGGCCACGGCGGCCGCCTTGTCGCCGCCGCTGATGCCGCTCTGCGCGGCGGCCGCACCCATCAGGTCCTGCACGACGGGGATGAACGGCACCCGGTGACGGCGGGCGATCCGCGCCGCGGCGACCGCACCCGCCAGGCTCGGCATCTGGGCGACGACCGCGTGCGGGCGGGGCATCCGGGGCGGGGCGGCGAGCTGGTGGGCGAGCAGCGAAGCCTCGAACAGGGCGCGGCGCAGGGCGGTTTGGCGGGCCGGCACGGTGTGTCTTCGCCGGTGCACGGTGACCCCGCCGCGCTCCTCCCGCGCCCGCCACCTGCCCGCATAGGCCGGGTCCAGGCGCCAGGACGGGTAGTGCGGCATGCCCGCGAGAACGTGGATGTCGGCGCCGCGCGCGGCCCAGTGCTCGGCGAGCTGGGTGGCGTACGGGCCGATGCCCGTGTGCTCGGGCGCGTAGTTCGTGGACACCAGCAGCAGCGTGCGGCCGGCGAGTGTGTCGTGTATCCGCTGCGGCTGCTCTATACGGACATGTGTGGGCTCGAATCCGGTCAACGCCGGTCCCCTTCCCCCCAGAAGCGTTCCTTGACCACCTTAACTGTTCACCCGATCTCCAGGTGGACTTCACAGTAAGGTCGTTGAACCATCGACCGTGGGGGGAGAAAACATGGTCCATCGTGTCGGCTATGCGCCCGGCGTCTACGACCTGTTCCACATAGGCCACTTGAACATCCTGAGACACGCCCGCAGCCAGTGCGACTACCTGGTGGCCGGAGTCGTCTCGGACGAGATGGCCGAACTCGCCAAGGGACGCAGCCCGGTGGTCCCGCTGCCGGAGCGGCTGGAGATCGTCCGCAGTGTCCGGCATGTGGACGCCGCGTTCGTCGAGACCGTCCCGGACAAGCTGGAGACCTGGCAGCAGGTCCGCTTCGACGTCATCTTCAAGGGCGACGACTGGCGGGGTACCGAGAAGGGCCGGCGCCTGGAGCGGGACTTCGCGACCGTCGGCGTCGAGGTCGTCTACTTCCCGTACACCGTCCACACGTCCAGCACCCTGCTGGGCAGGGCGCTGGACGCGCTGGTCACGCCGGGTTCCGGGGAAGCCCGGACAGCTCCCTGAACCACTTCGCGAGGAACGCCACGAGGAACACGGTGTGGACGACGGCGAGGACGGCGTAGGCCGCCCGGAACACCTGTGGCGCTCCCAGGGTGAGGAACACCAGGCAGAACACCCCGTAGTCCACCGGCAGCAGGGCGATGGCCCGGAGCCGGGAGGGCTGAGCCGCCGGGGTGGAGCCGACCGCCTTGCCCCTCTTGAGCTGCTCGGTCAACAGGCCGCCGCAGAATGTGACCACCGCGGCGAGCTGGAAGCCCAGCGGCAGCAACAGCCAGCCGTCACCGGGGAGTTCGAAGAACCGGTAGAAGGCGATCAACACCGCCGCATGCAGCGCGACCATCTTCGCGCAGTCCACGACGTGGTCCAGCCACTCGCCCGCGGGCCCGCCCTTCCCGGTGAGCCGCGCGAGCTGCCCGTCCGCCGAGTCGAAGGCGAAGCCGACCACCAACGCGGCGTAAACCGCGAGCGCCAGCGGCCAGGACGGCCGCACGAGTGCCACGGCCGCGATGCCGGCGAAGGTGAACGCGGCGCTCACCAACGTGACTTGATTGGGCGTCAGCCCTACCCGAAACGCGCCCGCCGCCAGGATCCGCCCGGCCGGCCGGTTCACGTACCGCGAGTAGAGCGACACCCCCTTCGCCGACTTCTGCGCGCCGCGCAACGCCGTAAGAGTCCCCACGAGCCCCCCTCGTGTCCCCGTTTCAGTGAACGCAATGATGACACGGGGTGAACGGGAGTTCGGCAGGCTAGCCGATGTTGACGGAGTACGACTTGGTGTCAAGCCGTCCCGTGCCCTTGAAGACCTCGGTGCCCGACTCGATGCCGGAGACGTACTTGTCGTTGCTCAGCAGATTCCGCCGGACGAGCGCCTGGGTGAAGTCGTCCAGGTTGAGGGTGGCCTTGGTGGTGTTGGCGCGGCGGACGAAGGAGTACACCTTCCAGCCGATGTCGCCCTGGTAGATGTCCCACATGGCCCCGCCGAGGCTGACACTGCCGTACTTGGTGCCGAGCGGGCCCGCTCCGCCCTGGCGGTTGAGCCAGATCATGATCTCGTCGGTGGGCTGGTCCTGCCAGTCGGCCGTGTTCTTGGTGTGCAGCCACAGGTCGTAGGCGACGTTCATGGTGCCGGGCGTGGAGTTGAGCGAGAACTCCCAGCTGGCCGTGACCTTCTTGCGGTCGCCGACCCGGATCGGCAGCCCGGTGGACGCCTTGTCGACCTTCCAGCCCCAGTGCCAGCCAAGCACCGTGCTGGCATACGACTTCACGTCGTAGTCCTTGCCGGTGGCGCTGTTGGCCAGGCTGTAGCTCGTGCCCCAGGAAATGGTGGACCCGGACTGGGAGTTGTCCCAGACGCACTGGGTGCCGGTGTACTTCCCCTCGTTCCAGAGGTTGTTGTTCACGTAGTACTTGCCGAGCGTGATGGTGTCGTAGGCCGTGCACTTCTTGCTCGACTCGCCCGCCTGGGCGATGGTCACACCGGCGGCGGCCGCGAGCGCGACCGAGGCGGCGACGAGGGCCTTCGCCTTCTTGGACAGGCGGGGTCTGCGGTGTTGCATCGGGGGTCCTTCCGGGGGACGGTTCGGTGTACGTCCCTTCAGTGGCCGCCGCGGGCGACAAGGTTGCCGTGGCGCCCGAGAAACCTTGTCGAAGCGCTTCGACAACCTATGGACACCCACCCCCGCTGGAGCTACTGTCGAACCACCCTCACCCGCCCGTATTCGCAACGCGCACTGTCGAAGCGCTTCACAAAGCTTGGAGAGCTGGATGGTCACCCTCGCCGAGGTCGCCCAGCACGCCGGAGTCTCGGCGAGCACGGTGAGCTATGTCCTCAGCGGCAAGCGGTCCATCTCCGTGACCACCCGCAAGCGGGTCGAGCGGAGCATCCAGGAGCTGGGGTACCACCCGAACGCGGGCGCCCGCGCCCTGGCCAGCAGCAAGTCGAACATCATCGCGCTGATGGTCCCGCTGCGCACCGACATGTACGTGCCGGTGATGATGGAGATCGCCATCGCCGTGGCGACCACCGCGCGCATTCACGGCTACGACGTCCTGCTGCTCACCGGCGAGGAGGGGCCCGACGCCGTACGCCGCGTCACCGGCAGCGGGCTCGCCGACGCGATGATCCTGATGGACGTGGAGCTGGACGACGAGCGGCTGCCGCTGTTGCGCGGCACGGACCAGCCGTCCGTCCTGATCGGCCTCCCCGCCGACACCAACGGGCTGACCTGCGTCGATCTCGACTTCGGGGCGACGGGCGCGCTGTGTGTGGAGCACCTGGCGATGATGGGGCACCGCGACATCGCTGTCATCGGCGAGGCGCCCGCGGTCTACGAACGGCACACCGGTTTCGCCGAGCGCACCCTCGACGGATTGCGCTCGCGCGCCCGGGAGCTGGGGCTGCGGGTGCTGCACCGGCCGTGCGAGGGCGGCTACGACGCGATGGCCCTCACTCTCGCCCGGGTCTTCGACGAGCGCCCGAGTACCACGGGCTTCGTCGTGCAGAACGAGTCCGCGGTCGAGCCGCTGCTCGCCCTGCTGCGCCAGCAGGGCCGTGCCGTGCCCGAGGACGTGTCGGTGGTCGCGATCTGCCCCGACCAGGTCGCCACCCAGGCCTCGGTGCGGCTCACCTCCGTCGCCATCCCCGCCCAGGAGATGGGCCGGCACGCCGTGGAGCACCTGGTCGCGAAGCTCGACGGGCGAGGCAAGGACGAAGTCGTGCTGATCGCACCCGAGTTGACGGTCCGGGCCAGTACGGGTCCGGCCCCCGCCGCCGCCATCTGATCCGGCTCCGGCCGCATCCATCTGATCCGAGAGCTCCACGCGCGTCGCCCTTCCGGGGCACCCCTGTGCCCGCACCGCCTTCCTGTCTCCTCATGTCTCCACTCCCCCAGGAGCACACCACGTGAATCAGCCTGCCGAAAACCAGCCTCAGGTCAGCTTGGCCCAGTCGTCCCCCACCGTCGGTACGTTCCGGGAGCGGGACGGGGCGCTGGAGTGGAGCGGCCGCCAGGAGACCGTACGGATCGAGCCGTGGGGCCCGGACGCGGTCCGGGTGCGGGCCAGGCTCGGCGGCCCGATCCTCGAAGCGCTTCCGGGCGCCCTCCTGGACGAGGCTCCGGCCACCGAGGCCTCGGTCAAGATCGAGGACGGGCAGGGCACGCTCACGGTCGGCGCGCTGACCGTCGAGGTCGACGCCGAGGGCCTGATCCGCTATCTGCGCACCGAGGACTCTGCCGAGCTGCTGGCCGAGGAGCGCGCCCACTTCTGGTGGCCGGGCTCGCGCCTCTACACGGCCGTCGGCAATGGCCACCACCGCCTTGAGCAGCGGTTCGCCGCCTACGAGGGCGAGAAGCTGTACGGCCTGGGCCAGCACCAGCACGGGCGGCTCGACCAGAAGGGCCTCGTCCTCGATCTGATCCAGCGCAACGCCGAGGTCGGCATCCCGGTGCTGACCTCCAGCCGCGGCTACACCCTCCTGTGGAACAACCCGGCGATCGGCCGCGTGGAGCTGGCCGGCAACGGCACGCGCTGGGTGGCGGACTCGGCCCGCCAGATCGACTACTGGATCACCGCGGGCGCTCCGGCGCGGGCCCAGCGCAACTACAGCGCGGTGACCGGCCGTTCGCCGATGATGCCGGAGTGGGCGGCGGGCTTCTGGCAGTGCAAGCTGCGCTATCGCACCCAGGACGAACTCCTCGCCGTGGCAAGGGAGTACAAGCGGCGCGGACTGCCCATCACCGCGATCGTCTGCGACTTCTTCCACTGGACACACCTGGGCGAGTGGAAGTTCGACCTGTCCGAGTGGCCCGACCCGGCGGCGATGGTCCGTGAACTCGACGAGCTGGGCATCAAGTTGGTGGTCAGCGTCTGGCCGTCGGTGTCCCCGCTCAGCGAGAACCACTCGCTGATGGAACAGCGCGGCTACTTCATCGGCACCCAGTACGGCCCGATGGCCCACGCAGACTGGCCGGACAAGGGGGTCGCCTCCACCGTCCAGGTCGCCTTCTACGACGCCACGAACCCCGAGGCCCGCGAGTTCCTCTGGTCGAAGGTCCGCGACAACTACCTTGCCCCGTACGGCATCACGGCCTTCTGGCTGGACGCCTGCGAGCCCGAGCTGAAGCCGGGCTTCCAGGAGAACCTGCGCTACTGGGCGGGCCCCGGCCTGGAGGTCGGCAACATCTACCCGGCCGACAACGCCCGCACCTTCCACGAAGGCCTGCTCGCGGAGGGCGAGTCCGAGGTCATCACCCTCAACCGCTCGGCGTGGGCGGGCAGTCAGCGCTACGGCGCCGCCCTGTGGTCCGGCGACATCGGCACCGACTTCCCGACCCTGCGCCGCCAGATCGCGGCCGGCCTCAACACGTCGCTCTCGGGCATCCCTTGGTGGAACACCGACATCGGCGGCTTCCACGGCGGCGACCCGAGCGACCCGGCGTACCAGGAGGTCATGGTCCGCTGGTTCCAGTTCGGAGCCCTGTCCCCGCTGATGCGCCTGCACGGCTTCCGCGACCCGGGCATGCCGCTGGGCCCCGACATGACGGGCGGCCCCAACGAGGTCTGGTCCTACGGCGAGGAGGCCGGCGCGATCCTGGAGAAGTACCTGCGGCTGCGCGACCGTCTGAAGCCGTACGTGCTGCGGGTGATGCGGGAGGCCCACGAGGAAGGCCAGCCGGTGATGCGCCCGCTGTTCCTGGAGTTCCCCGAGGACCAGGCAGCGTGGTCGGTCGACGACTCCTACCTCTTCGGCCCGGACCTCCTGGTCGCCCCGGTACTGACGGCGGGCGCCACGGCCCGGACGGCGTATCTCCCGGCGGGCGCGTGGTGGACGGACGCGTGGACGGGCGAGACGTACGAGGGCGGTACGGCCGTCACGGTCGACGCCCCGCTGGACCGCATCCCGCTGTTCCTGCGGGACGGGGCGCGGCTGCCGGTGGCGGAGCAGGGCGCGCTGTGAACTTCCGTTAACGGAACGATTTCCGGTGAACTTCCCTGTGGAGAGGGGCAGTTGGCGTGGGTAGGTTCGCCCCGTCCACTGCCCCCCACGCGAAGGATGTTCCCCCACATGTCCTCGTCCCCGCTCGCCCTCGATGTGGCCAATCTGCTGCTCAGCCCGTGGTTCGGCTCCCGCCGCACCCCCGACCGGAACTTCGACCGGCTGCTCGCCGATGCCGAACAGGCGGACGGGGACAAGCAGTTCGTCGACGAGTTCAGGTTCCTGTTGCGCCACTGGGCCAGGGACGAGACCCTCACGCCGGTCGGCTGGGCGTCCGCGCAGACCCACGTCCGCAGGCATCTCACCAACCGGGCCCGGATCCGCCGACTGATCGCCGAGCACCCCGAGATCGCCCAAGAGCCCATCGAGAAGCCAGTGTTCGTGGTGGGTCTGCCGCGCACCGCGACCACACTCACCCACGGCGTGCTGTCCCTCTCGCACCAGCACCGATGTCCGAGGTTGTGGGAACTACTGACCCCCGACCTGGACGGAACGCCCTGGCAGCGACGGAAGGCGCTCAGGACCGCGCGCGTCATGGTCGGCGGAATCAACCTTTTCGATCCGGGCTACCGCGACATCCACCCGATGGTGCCCGAGGGCCCCGAGGAGTGCACCTTCGCCCTCCCGCACACCATCATGCCGCTGTCCCAGGCCCGCATTCCCGAGTACCAAGTCCGCCTCTACGAGCGGGACTTCACCCCCGACTACGCGTACCTCAAGCAGATCTACCAGGTACTCCAGTACGGCCGCGTCCGCCGCCGCTGGGTGCTGAAGTCCCCGCTGCACACCGACAATCTGGACGCGCTGCTCGCGGCCTTCCCGGACGCCACGCTCGTGTGGACCCACCGTGACCCGGCCGCTGTCGTGGCCTCGTTCTGCAGCCTGATCGAGCACGGCATGGCCATCACCCTGCGCCCCCTGGACCTGCACGGCCTCGGCGCCACCTGGCTGGAGCTCCTGAGCCGCTCCGTGAGGCGCGGCCTGGCGGCCCGTTCCGCGATCCCCCGCGAGTCCCTGGTCGACGTCCCGTACTCCTGGCTCGGATCCGACCCGGAGGCGGGCGCCCCGAAGCTCTACGACGCCATCGGCGCCCGCTGGACCGACGCCGACGCGGCCCGCCTCCCCGGGGTCGTCGCCCGCCCCAGGGGATCCCGCCGGCACACCTACGACCTGGCCCGCTATGGCCTGACCCGGGCCGACGTCGACGCTGCCTTCGCCGACTACAACGTACTGCGGGCCGAGGTCGACCGCGCCTGACGGTACGACCCCGGCCCTGATGGTGGATCAGCTGCTGCTGACCGTCAGGTTGTTGGCGGCGAAGTCGAGCCCGCCGGACGACGAGGTGATCTCGAAGCCGAACTGCACGTCACCGATGGTCTCGTTGCCGAACCAGCCCTTGGTGTCCTTGATCCACTTGAGGATCGGCAGGACGTTGACCGTGCCGGAGGACGAGTCGGAGGTGCGCAGGAACGAGAAGACCTCGTTCGCTCCGTTGTTGCCCTTGTACACGGTCCAGGTGTGGCCGCCGAGGGTGAGGTTGCCCTGCGAGGTGCCCAGGGGGCCGACGGCTCCGTTGTAGTTGACCCAGAGCATGATCTCGTAGTCGTAGTCGGTGTCCCAGATGTCGTACGACGTGTTGTACGCGCCGGACGACGGGACGGTGACGTTGTAGCTGCTGGATAGCGAGCCGAGCGAGGTGATCGTCTTGTTGATCACCTTCTTGGAGTTGGGGTAGGACTTGATGCCGCCGGTGTTGGGGTGGTTGGCCCAAACACCCCAGTTGGTACCGGAGTTGGCCCAGATGCACTGGCTGCCGGCGCCGGAGCCCCAGATGTTGTTGTAGAGCGTGTAGCCGTTCAGGCTGGTGTTGCCCCACTGGTCGCAGGAGCTCCAGACGGCGGCCGAGGCGGGGGCGGAGGCGAGGCCGATGGTGGCGCCGAGCGCGAGGGCGGGTGCCAGCAGGGCCTTGGTGATCCTGCCGAGCGTGCGGGTTGTTGCCATGGTGTCCCTTCCATGGGTGGGGGGAATTGCGGGGATCTACCACGTCCCCAGGGTGAGGACCTGGTCTTCTCCGGCGACGAGGTCGAGCGGCTGTGCGCCGGAGGAAGTCCTGAGTTCGATGCGATGGCTGCGCGTGGGGCGGATCACCGCGGACGCGCTGTCGGGGCTCCAGGCCAGGTCGACCTCGGCCCCGAACCTCGTGCGGATACCGCGTAGTTGGCCTTTCGGGTACGACGCCGGACGCGCCGGCAGCAGGACCAGCCGGTCCGGCGTCGACTGCACGAGCATCTCGACGAGCACGGCGGGCAGGGTGTGTGCGGCGTCCGCGTTGTAGACGTCGCGGTCGGGGTAGTGCGCGCTCATCAGGGAGACGTGGAAGAAGTCCCCCTTGAGAACCTGGCCGAGGGCGTCCGCGACCCGTTCGCCATCGCGCAGACGGGCCGCGATCAGGGCGTGGTGGAGGTGGCCGTGGGCCGAGTCGTTCTCGGCGCCCCGGAGTTCGAGGGCGCGGTGGGCGGCGGCCGCGAGGCCCGGGGTGTCGTACGGGTTGATCTCGTCGAGCGGCCAGACGCCGTAGAGGTGACTGAGATGGCGGTGGTCGTAGGTGTCGTCGAGGCCGGGCCAGGCCCATTCGGCGAGCGCGCCGTCGGAGTTGATCCGGTGGGGCGGGAGCCGGTCGGCCAACGCACGCCAGCGGTCGGCCTGTTCGGGGTGGTACTCGGCGGCGGTGAGCAGGGCGTGCCGGGCGGCCGAGAGGTCCATGGCCGCGTTGACCGCCCCCCAGCTCCCGTTGGCCGGCCGGTTCTCGGGCGAGTAGGAGGGGACGACGACGAGGTGACCGTCGTCGTCGGTGCTGGTGAGGAAGTCCTGGTAGAACTGAGCGACTTCGGCGAGGGCGGCGGCGGTGCGCGGGTCCTGGTGACCGCGGGTCTCGTCGTGGTCGACGAGGGGCTTGAGCAGCCAGTCGGCGCCGGCGGTCCACAGGTGCAGCGGGTACTCGCGGCTGAAGTGGTACGTCAGCCCGGACTCGCCGTCGGTGTGCGCGGGAGCCATGACGCCCCGGACGCCGAAGACGGAGCGGGCGTTCTCGCGCCAGTCGTCCAGCTGACCGTGGATCAGTGAGGCGAGTGCTTCCGTGACTTCGGGGAGTGCGGCGGCAGCGGCCGAGGCGGTCTGAAGGTTGACGTTGGCGTCGTTGGTGAACGCTCCCGCCCACGCCGTGTCCCAGTCGCCGGTCCACAGGCCGGTGAGACGGGGCGGGAACAGACCACTGGCGGAGAGCAGGTGGTAGCGGCCGGCGGCGAAGAGGCGTTCAAGGAGGGCCGCGCTGTCGGGGTACTCCAGCAACTCCGAGCCGGGCAGGGCGCGTTCGTCCTTGTCGCCGCCGAGGTCGAGGGTCACGCGGGCGTAGGCACTCCGGTGGAGGGCGAGATGGCGGTCCAGGAGATCGCCGTACGGCGTCTCCGCGCGCGTCAGGAGATCGCGCAGCGCCCGCGCCTCCTCGACCACGTCCAGTTCCCCGGTGTGGCGCCGGACTCGGGTGAGGAGCAGGACGGATTCGGCGCCCTGGACCCGAACTCCCGGTGGGGCGAGGGTCGTTGTGCCGCCCGTGACGGCGACGAGGGTCGTGCCTGTGTAGGCGCGGTCGCTGTCCGGGTAGCGGGCGCGGAGGCTCAGCAGTGCGCCCTCGGGGGTGAGGAGTGCGCCGTGGCCGACTCCGAGGCCGGCCGGGGCGCTCGGGAGGCGGTGGTCGAGGGAGATGTCGAGCGTGAGGTCGGGGGCGATGACCCGCTGGACGATCACGTCGTCGGCGCGGGAGACGAAGACCTGGCTGGTCCAGCCCGCGCACTCGGCCCGCGTGACACCGGTGGCGAAGTCGACGGACCGGCGGTAGCCACGCACGTCCCCGGCCGGCCGACGCAGCCGTATCTGAAAAGCCGGGTGGAAGGGCTGTACCCACTGGAGCGGGCGCCCGTCCGTGAAGCTCTCGGCGGCGGTGAGGTCGCCCGCGAGCAACCGGTCCTGGAGAGCGGGGAGTTCGGCGGCCAGGTGGGGTGGGCGGGCGTGTTCGCCGCCGTTGGGGCGTACGAGGGTGTGGTGCGTGACGATGACACGGTCGTCGTTCGGATCGCCGAACGCGAGAGTGCCGTGGTGGCCGTTGCCGCTCAGGAAGGCGTCCTCCCAGCGAGCGGCCGGGAGCGGTTCCCAAGTGCCGTGCACGGGACCGCCGTTCATGGCTTCAGCACCGCCGCTCCGTAGCGGCCGAGGGTGACCTCGTCCGTGACGGTCACGCCCGTCAGCAGATCCTGGTGGGTGCCGGGGACGGGGACGGTGACCGAGTCGCGGCCGTGGTTGAGCACGAACAGCAGCTCACCTCGGCGGACGGCCTCGACGCCGTCGGGGATCGAGTCGAGCACCGGCCGCACACCCGCGTCGGCGGCGATCCGGGCGAGCAGCTCGCGGTGCGCCTGCGGCTCCGGGAGGGTGGAGACGTACCAGGCGCGGCCCTTGCGCAGGACGGCGGGCAGCCCGTCCAACTCCCCGCCTTTGTACGGGATCGACTCGGCGGCCGAACCGTCGCCCTCGATCTCCTCCGACCACAACTCCCCCCGGAAACCGTCGCACTCGACGCTCTCCCCCGGGTCCAGCGGCCACCACTCGTGCAGCGTGCGGATGCCGAACAGCTCGCGCAGCCGGGCGTCCATGCCGCCTGGCCGCACACGGTCGTCCTCGTCGGCGACGCCGGTCAGGAAGCCGCAGACGAGGGTGCCACCGCCCTGGACGTAGGCGAGGAGGTTGTCGATCGCCGCGTCCGTGAGGAGGTAGAGCTGCGGGACGACGACCAACCGGTACGCGGAGAGGTCGTGTTCGGGGTGGGCGAAGTCGGTGGTGAGGTGGGCCTGCCAGAGGGCTCGGTGCCAGGACTTCAGGACCTCGGCGTGGTCGACCTGCGTGGACGGCCGGCCTTCCTGGGCGCTGGCCCACCAGGCGTGCCAGTCGTGCAGGATCGCGATGTCCGAGGTGATGTGACTGTCCGTCACCTGTGGGCTGATCCGGGCGAGTTCGGCGCCGAGCTGCCTCACCTCCTGGAAGGTGCGGCCCTGTTCCCCCGCGTGGCTGACCATCCCGGAGTGGAACTTCTCCGCGCCCTGCCGGGACTGACGCCACTGGAAGTAGCAGACGGCGTCGGCGCCTCGGGCCACCGCTTGGAGGGACCAGAGCCGGTTGAGACCGCGCGGCTTGGGGTGGTTGACGCCACGCCAGTTGACCGGACCGGCGGCCTGCTCCATCAGCATCCAGGGACCGCGAGCCTGGGAACGGGTCATGTCCTGTACGACGGCGCTCTCTTGGGCACCGAGGGGGTCGCGCGGATCGGGGTAGATGTCGACGGAGACGACATCCTCCTCCTCGGCCCAGCGCCAGGCGTCCTGCCCCGTCCACAGCGGCATGAAGTTGCTGGTGACAGGGATGTGCGGGGTGTGGCGGCGGACGATGTCGCGCTCGGCGGCGTAACACTCCAGGAGCATGTCGGAGGTGAAGCGCCGGAAGTCCAGAACCTGGGTCGGGTTCTTCATGTAGTGGGTGCGGCGCGCGGGCAGTACACCGTCCCAGCTGTCGTAGCCCTGGCTCCAGAAGGCCGTGCCCCAGGCGGAGTTGAGGGCATCGAGGGTGCCGTACTTCTCGCGCAGCCAGCGGCGGAAGGCGGCGGCCGCCTCGTCGCCGTGGTCGAAGGTGCAGTACTCGTTGTTGATGTGCCACATCGTGAGGGCGGGGTGGCCGCCGTAGCGGGCGGCGAGGTCCTCGGTGATCGCGGCGGCGTAGCGGCGGTAGGTGGCGCTGGAGTGGGAGAAGTGCTGGCGGCCGCCCCACCATTCGACGCGGCCGTCCTCGTCGCGGGGCAGGGTTTCCGGGTGCAGCCGGCCCATCCAGGGCGGGGGCGCGGAGGTGGGGGTGGCGAGGACGACACCGATGCCGTTGTCGTGCACCAGGTCCATCAGCCGGTCCAGCCAGCCGAACTCCCTCGCCCCCGGCTGCGGTTCGAGCTTCGCCCAGGAGAAGACGCCGAGGGTGACGGAGTTGACGCCGGCGTCCTTCATCAGCCGGATGTCGTCGGCCCAGGTCTCCTCGGGCCACTGCTCGGGGTTGTAGTCGCCGCCGAAGAGGATGCGGCCACGGGTGGCGGAGGCGAGGGTGGGTTGTCGGCGTGCGGCCATCAGACCGGCTCCCCGTACTGGATGCCGCGCCCGTTGGTGGCGAGGTAGACACGGCCGTAGACCCGCGGGTCACCGACGATGACCTCGCCGGTCCAGCCCCACTGATGGGCGTCGTCGTTGATACGGACCCAGGTCTTCGCCTCGTCGTCGGAGCGGTAGACGGCGGTGATGCTCTCCGTCGAGCCGACCTGGTAGATCGCCGGGTAGCCGGCACCGTCGGCGGCCTTGCCGAAGCCGAGGGTGTACGAGGCCCAGCAGCTGGCGACCTTGGAGAAGGAGACGCCACCGTCGGTGGACCGGTAGAGCCCGTTCCACTTGGTGCTCACCCACAGGTCACCGGAGCGCCCCGGCGCCGCGACCAGCTTGAACTGGCTGTCACCGGAGGGCAGCCCACCCGCACGGGCCGTGAACGAAAGGCCACTGTCAGTGCTGGCGTATAGCGTTCCAGTGTCGGAATCGAATGCGTAGAACAGTGCTGGATCGGCCGGGTCGGCGACCGGTGTGGCGCCCTTCGGGAAGGAGGAGATCTCGGTCCAGGTGGCGCCGTTGTCCGCCGAGCGGTGCGCCGCGTACTTCGTGCCGTCCCAGTGCACGAAGGACCACAGGAGCACGCTGCCGTCGGCGTTGGCGGCGATCGGACCCGGTGCGTTCTTGGCGATGTCGGGCTGGGCCTCGAAGGGCGCCCAGGTCTGCCCGCCGTCGTTGGAGTAGGCACCGTTGCCGTTGTCGCCCCAACCTGCCCGGACGACATACGCCGGTCTGCCCGCGGCCTGCGCGAGTCCCGTCGCCGACCCGAACACGGGGTTCGTCGCCATGCCGCGCGAGGGCGAGGCGGTGAGCCGCTCGTGGTACATGACGCCGATGTCCCTGGACCCGCTCAGCAGGTGCGCCTCCCCGACCGGGGGCGACACCAGCTGCACCACGGACGCCTCCTCCAGGCCACGGATCTGCGGGGCCCAGTGAGTGAGGTCCCGCGTCCCGTAGAGGGTGGCGCCGGTGCCGTAGACGACGTGCTTGGAGTCGTACGGGTCGACGCCCACGGCCTGGATCCACCAACCGAACTTGGGCGCGTCCGCGCCCCACTTGAGGTAAGGAGTCTCGGATACGTCGAAGACAGCGGCGTCCTTGAGGGACGTCCAGGTACGCCCGCCGTCGGTGGTCCGGTACAGGGTGTCGACGGCCGCCCACCGGTTGTTGGTGGAGACGACGACGGTGCCGGGGCGACGCGCGTCCACGGCGACGCCGCCATAGCCGAAGGCGTCGGTGGAGCCGTCACTCGTGGTCCCGCCCGGCTTCACCGGCGTGACCTCGGTCCACTTGCCGGTGCCGGTGGCCAGCTTGTGCACACTGCCGTCGGACTGCCCGTTGGGCCCAGGGGCATTGGCATACGTCACGTACAGCTCGCGGCTGAGGCAGTCGTACGCGGCACGGATCGGCACCTTGGCGGAGGTGCCGGCGGGCTGCCCCGGTACGGCTTCCCAGGTGGCGCCGTCGGCAGTGCGGTACAGGTTGGACGCGGTGCCGTCCGAGTCACCCCAGCCGGCGTAGAGGACGCGCCCGGCGGCGACGAGGAAGGTGACGCCCTGCCCACTCGCACTGGGCGTACCCGGAAAGCCGCTCACGGCTGCCCAAGTGGCCCCGCGGTCGCTGGACTTGAGCAGCCCGTCATGCCTGGTCCCCAACCACAGCGTGTCACTGTCCCGCGGATCGACAAGCAGCCGCTCCCCCATCCCCCGCCCGTCCTCATTGGCCCCGAGCTTCACGGCGAGGTCGGTCCGGGTCCAGGTGGCACCACGGTCGTCGGAGCGCAGGATCGCCCCGTTGGAGGCCCAGGACTGGGCGTAGGTGCCGAGGGCGAGATAAACCCGGTCCGGATGGGCCGCGTCAACGGCGACGGCCTCGACCCCGAGGAGATTCCAGTCGTCCCAGCCGAGATGGTCGATGAGGGGCGTCCAGCGGGCGGCACGCTCGTCCCACCGATAGGCACCCCCTATGTCGGTACGGGCGTAGGCGAGACCACGGACGGAGGGGTGGAACAGCACACCGGTCACAAACCCGGTCCCACCGATGACGGCGTTGCGCCAGCGGTAGGCAGAGGCATCGGCGGCCTCCGCACGCCCTTGGAAGGCGGGGACGGCGGAGAGTGCGGCAGCGGCAGCGACCCCGCCAAGAACAGCACGACGGCTCAGTCTGGACGCATGCATGACACATACCTCGATCTAGAAAGGGGGGATCAGTGGACGTACTTAAGGGGCGCGGGGAACTGCGCGACCAGCCACAACAAACCCGGCAGCCGCCGACGAACCCGCAACCACCCCACCGACTAGGCGAACGGCTAACCCTTAACCGCGCCAGTCAACATGCCCTTCTTGAAGTGCCGCTGCACAAACGGCGAAAGCACAGCCACCGGCACCAGAGCCAGCACCATCACCGCCATCTGAACGGCCAACGGCGACAGTTGCCCCGTATTGATCTGCGTGGCCAGCCCAACAGGCCGTTCCTGCTTCTGCACCAGCTGGATCATCACGTTCTGCAACGGCATCATGTCCTGGTCGGACAGATAGATCGACGCGTTGAACCAGGCACTCCAGTACCCGACCGCATAAAACAGCGCGATCACAGCGAGCACGGCCCGCGACAACGGCATCACGATCTTCCAGAGAATCCGCCAGTCCCCGGCCCCGTCGATCCGCGCGCTGTCGATGAGTTCCGGCGAGATCCCCATGAAGAACGACCGCAGCACCAGGATGTTGAAGACACTCACCGCACTGGGCAGGATCAGCGCGAGGTAGGTGTCGGTAAGCCCCAGGGCCTGCACCAACAGGTACGTCGGAATGAGCCCGGCGCCGAAGAACATCGTGGCCAGCAGCAACATCAGGAGCCACTTGTGCCCGAGGGAACCCACCCGGGAGAGCCCGTACGCGGACAGCACGGACACCGTCATGCTGAACAACGTGCCGACGAGGGTCACGCCCACACTGACCAGCGCGGCCCGCTGGACCTGCCCACCGCTGAGAAGTTCCTGGTAGGCGACGAAGGTGATGCCCTTGGGGATCACCACAAGACCGCCGGTCGCGTCGATGGTCTTCTTCGACGAGAGGCTCGTGACGATGACGATCCACAGCGGGAAGAGGATCGCGAAGCAGGCCAGCGTGAGGACGATCCCCTTGCCGGCGAGCCCCGCCTTGGAGGGCTCCTCCTCCCAGGACGGCCGTTCCGGAGCGGCCCACCAACTCGGCGTGGACGCCGACGCGGGCGCCGCGGACTTGTCGGGCCTGTCGATGACGGCACTCACTTCTTGTACACCCCCTGCTCACCCATGAGATGGGCGACCTTGTTCGCGGTCAGCACGAGGGCCAGACCGACCACGCCCTTGATCAGGCCCGCGGCCGCGGCGTAGCTGAAGTCCTGGTTGCGGATGCCGTTCCACCACACATAGGTGTCGAGGACCTCGGCGGCGCCTGGTCCCACCGAGTCGCGTTGGAGCAGGAGTTGCTCGAACCCGACGGTCAGCGCGTCCCCCACCCGCAGCACCAGCAACAGCGCGATCACCGGGCGCAGTGCGGGAAGCGTGATGTGCCACATACGGCGCCAGCGTCCGGCGCCGTCCATCGCGGCGGCCTCGTACAGGTCGTTGGAGACGGCGGACAGGGCGGCGAGGAAGACGATGATGCCCCAGCCCGAGTCCTTCCAGACGCCCTCGGAGGTCACCAGGAACTTGAAGATCCCGGGATCGGTCATCAGGTCGAAGCCGTCGTACCCGTGTTGGCGCAGGGTCTGCGCGATGATGCCGGCGCCGCCGAAGATCTGCTGGAAGACGGTGACGACCAGCACCCATGAGAAGAAGTGGGGCAGGTACATGATCGCCTGGGCGACCGCCCGAACCCTGGGCCTGATCACGCTGTTGATGACCAGCGCGAGCAGGATCGGGATCGGAAAGAAGAGCACCAGCTGGAGAGAGAACAGCACGAACGTGTTCTGCACCGCGTGCCAGAAGGCGGAGTCCTGGAAGATCCGGTCGAACTGCTCGACGCCGACCCAGGGGCTCTCGAACATGGCGATGAAGCCGTTGTCGCTCAGATACGGGTCGTAGTCCTGGAAGGCGACGACATTGCCGAGGATCGGTATGTAGTTGAAGACCAGGAGCAGCAGTACGGCCGGCAGGGTCATCAGGATCAGCGTGCGGTCGCGTCTGAACCGGAGCCGGAGGCTCAGTTTCCCCGAGCGTCGCTTGCCCCGGGAGCCTGCGGCGCCGTCGGACACCGCCGGAGACTTCTCGTCGGTCTTCGTCGCCTCGGCCCTGCTCCGAGGCACCGTGCTGTGGGACACGGTTTTCTCCTTGCCTCAGCCCTGGATCAGTTGGCCGCGGAGCCGTTGTCGTCGAGCAGCTTCTTGTACCAGTCGCGCAGCCCGTCGCCGCCCTTGGCCTTCCAGTCGGACACGGCCTGCTGGACGTCGCTGATCTTCTTGCGGCCGCGGACGACGTCGTCCTCCAGCTGCTCGAAGTCGTTGGCGAGGTTGGTGTAGCGGTTGGGCTCGGTGATGGTGAGGCCGTAGAAGGAGGACTTCTTGGTGAAGGCACCCATGCGCTGCTGCCACTCGACCTGGAGCTTGGCGATCTCGGGGAGGTCGGGGTGGGCGAGGTAGGAGGCGGGGTCGCCGGTGTAGTCGTAGGCGCCGAAGACCTCGTTGTTGCCCTTGGTGGTCTTGGTGGGCATGCCGTCCTTGAGCGTGTAGTCGGTGCCCTCGACGCCGTAGACGGTGAGCATGTACTCCTTGGTGCCGTACGGCGCGGCGCAGTAGTTGGCGAGCGCCAGGAAGTCCTTGATCTGCTGCTTGGACGCCTTCTTGTTGACGAAGGTGAAGATGCCCGCGGGCTGGGTCGCCCACAGCGTGGGGTCGCCGCCGTCGGGGCCGAAGATGTCGAACGCGCCCATCTCGAAGTCGGTCTTCTGGATGCGCTGTTCGGCGGTGGAGGCGTACCAGTAGGAGATGTCGCCGTTGAAGACGAGGGACTGGCCCGCGGTGAAGCGGTTGGACGCGTCGCCCTTGACGGCCTTGGCGTCGGGGTGGACGACGTCGGCCTCGTAGAGCTTGCGCATCCACTCCAGGGCTTCGAGGTAGGCGTCGGTCTCGATGCGGTTGACGAGCTTGTCGCCTTCCAGGTTCCACCACAGGGCCTTGTCGCTGCCGTTGAGGACGCCGTAGATGTTGAAGGCGGTCCACTTCAGGTCGTCACAGGCCCACACCTTGCCCTTGGCGTCGGTGGCCTCCTTCGCCCAGGCCAGGAACTCGTCGGGCGTCCCCGGGAGTTCGTAGCCCTTCGCGTCGAAGATGTCCTTGCGGTAGAAGGGCACGATGTTCGTGACATACGAGCCCGGCATCGGAATCGCGCGCAACTGGCCGCCGAAGATGGACCGTTGCCAGGCGTCCGTCGGTACGGCCGCGAGGTTGGGGTACGCCTTGACCTTGTCGCCGGACAGGTAGGGGCCGAGGTCGGCGAACTTGGCGTTGATGGCGCTGGGTATCTTGCCGTTCAGGTTCCAGCCCGGGACGACCACCACGTCGGGGATCTCGCTGGAGGCGAGGACGGCGCCCAGCTTCTCGTCGTAGGTGTTGCCGTCCTGGTTCTGCCAGGTGGCCTTGACGCCGATGGCGTCGTTCATGGCCGTGTAGTAGGCGTTGTCGTTGGAGGGCGGGCTGCCCCACATCGGCGCCATGATCTTCAGGTCGCCGCCGCCGCCGAGCTTCTTCGGCACCGAGGTCTTCAGGGTGTTCAGGTCGATCGCCTTGGTGAAGCCGGCCGACGAGCCGTTCTTCGAGGGGAGGTCGGGCACGACCACGCTCGACGCCACGAACGCGGGGAGGATCTTCTCGGCCGCCTTCCCGGAGGTCGTCCCCTCCTTGCTCCCTTCCTGTCCGCCGCCGCAGGCGGCGAGCAGGGGCATTCCTCCGGCCACCGCGGCGGTGGCGACCGCCGTGGAGGCGAGGAAGCTTCTCCGACTGGGGGCGGAGGAGGTGGCGGCGTTCGGCGTCATTGCGTCAACCCTTCATGGCGCACCAGGACACCCGGCGGTGGGGCCGTCGGCTGCGGTGTCTTGTCTGGAACTGGCTGAGCTGAAGCGGTCCTCCGACGTATGCCAACGGGCTCGTAGTCGAAGCGCTTCGATGTTGCTGTGAGGTTAAGTGAACCCCCGGGGGTGCACAAGGGTCGTATCCAAGATTCCTCCGAGGTATGGGAGACGACCATTTCTTATGCACTGCTTGAAGTGACAGTGTTGATGGTGTTGATCTCTTGACACCCACCCCCGGGTCGAATGAGCATCGAAGCGCTTCGAAAGCACCGAGCCGATGCATCGCAAGGGGATCCCCACGTGACCGCACACCCGCCCCACACGCCGCCTTTCCGTGATCCGCAGCTGCCGTTCGCGAAGCGCATCGACGATCTGCTGTCGCGGCTGACCCTCGACGACAAGGTCGCGTTCGTCCACCAGTTTGCGCCCGCCGTCGACCGGCTCGACGTCGCTGCCTTCCGCACCGGCCAGGAGGCCCTGCACGGGGTGGCATGGATGGGCCCGGCGACGGTGTTCCCGCAGGCGGTGGGGATCGGCGCGACCTGGAACCCGGAGCTGGTACGCCGGATCGGCGAGGCGGTGTCCAAGGAGACCCGCGCGATGCGCGCCCGCGACGAGCGCGTGGGCCTCAACGTCTGGTCCCCGACGGTGAACCTCCTGCGCCACCCCCTCTGGGGCCGCAATGAGGAGGGCTACTCCGAGGACCCGAAGCTCACCTCGGCCATCGCCACCGCCTACACCCGCGGCCTGCGCGGCGACCACCCGACGTACTGGCGCACGGCCCCCGTCCTCAAGCACTGGCTCGCCCACAACAACGAGACGGGCCGCGACGTCACGTCGTCCTCGGTCCGCCCGCGCGTCCTGCACGAGTACGACCTGCGCGCCTTCCGCGAGACGGTCGAGGCGGGCGCCGTGGCCGGTGTGATGCCCGCGTACAACCTGGTCAACGGCCGCCCGAACCACGTCTCCCCGTACCTCGGCGAGCACCTGCGCGCCTGGACCGACCAGGACCTCCTGGTCTGCTCGGACGCGGGCGCGCCGTCCAACCTGGTCGACTCCGAGCACTACTTCGACACCCACGAGGAGGCCACCGCGGCCGCGATCCTCGCCGGCGTCGACAGCTTCACCGACCACGGCACGGACAACTCGAAGATCACTGAGCGGGTCCAAGGCGCCCTGGACCAGGGCCTGTTGACCGAGGCGGACCTCGACACGGCGGTCCGCCGCCAGCTCGCGATCCGTTTCCGGCTCGGCGAGTTCGACCCGCAGTACGACCCCCACGCGGGCACCAAGGACTTCGACACCCCGGCCCACCGCGCCCTCGCCCAGGAGGCCGCCGAACAGGCGGTGGTCCTGCTCAAGAACGACGACCTGCTCCCCCTCGCCCCCGACACCCGTATCGCGGTGGTCGGCCTGCTCGCCGACGAGTGCAAGCTCGACTGGTACAGCGGCACGCTCATCCACCGGTCCACTCCCCTGGAGGGCCTGTACGAGCGGTTCGGCGCCGAGCGCGTGGAGTTCGCGGAGGGCATGGACCGCGTACGGCTGAGGACCTCGGCGGGTACGTACCTGCACGTACCGCCGACCGAGGCGGCGACCGACGAGGTGCGCGGCGCCGAGGGCGCGCTGGACCCGGCCCTCCTCGCGGGCCGCACCGACCTGCCCCCGCTGACCACGAACACCACCGGCACCGAACTCGCGCTCATCGACTGGGGCGAGGACGTCCTCACGCTCCGCGCCCCCGACGGCCGCTACCTCTCGGTCGCCGACGACGGCTGTGTCCGCGCCTCCGCCGACCAGCCCGGAGGCTGGGTCATCCAGGAGACATTCCGCCTGGAACCCCATGGGAGCGGACACCTCCTCAGGCACCTCGGCACGGGTCGCCACATCTCTGTCGCCGCCGACGGCGTGAAAGTTGCCGAGGAAAACGACGAAAACCCGGCGATCTTCGAGCTGGAGGTAGTGGAACGCGGCGAGGACGCGGTGACCCGCGCCGCCGCCCAGGCGGACGTGGTCGTCGTGGTCGCGGGCAACGACCCGCACATCAACGGCCGCGAGACCGAGGACCGTACGACCCTGAACCTCCCCGCCCACCAAGAGCGCCTGCTGCGCGCCGCCCGCGCCGCGAACCCGCGCACGGCGCTGGTCCTGGCCTCCGCCTACCCCTACGCGGTCGACCCGTCCGACCTCCCGGCCGTCCTCTGGACGGCACACGGCGGCCAGGCGGCGGGCACCGCCCTGGCCCGCGTCCTGGCCGGCGACGTCTCCCCCGCCGGCCGCCTCCCGCAGACCTGGTACGCCGCCGACTCCGACCTGCCCGACCTCCTCGACTACGACGTGATCGGCGGCCGCCAGACGTACCTCTACTTCGAGGGCACCCCGCTCTTCCCCTTCGGCCACGGCCTGTCGTACGCCTCCTTCTCCTACGCGGACTTGACGGTCCGGATCGAGGCCCGCACAGCGCACGTCTCCTTCACGGTCACCAACACCGGTGACGTCACGGCCGACGAGGTCGCCCAGCTCTACACCAGCGCGGCGGACCCATCGGTCCCGCGCCCACGCCGCGAACTGGTCGCACACCGCCGCATCACACTCGCCCCCGGCGCCCAGGAGGAGCTGACCTTCGAAGTCCCGCTGTCCGCCTTCGAGTTCTGGGACGTGGCCCACGGACGGTGGCGTCTGGAGCCCGGCCCGTACGACGTCCTGGCCGGCGCGTCCAGCGAGGACATCCGCCTGCGCACGACCGTGCTCCTCGACGGAGAGCCGAACGCACCGCGCCCCGTCCTCCAACGCGGCCTGGAAGCCGCCGACTTCGACGAGCAGAGCGGCACCGAGATCGTCGACCGCACGAAGGCGTCGGGCGACGCGGTGGCGGCGGTGGACGGCGGGACGGGTGAACTGCTCTACCGGGACTGCGACTTCGGGCGCGGCGCCACGGAGGTGACCGCGAGCGTGGCAGGCGAGGGAGAGATCGAGCTGTCCCTGGACGGCGGCCCGGCACTGGCCGTACTCACCCTGTCCGCGCCCACTTCGGGCCCGTACGACTACACCACCCTCGCCGCCGGGCTCACCACCACCGGCGTGCACGACGTCCGCCTCAGGCTGCGCGGCCCACTGCGGCTCGCGCATGTCGGCTTCTCCGGCTGAGGGTCCGGAGGAGTTCGGCACAAAAGAAGGAGCCCGGCACCGGAAGGCATCGGAGCCGGGCCCCTTTGGCGAGACGCATCGCCGACGACAACCCTAGCTGAAAATGGTTCCCATTAGCTAGAGCCGGCCGACCGGAATCAGAGCGCGAGGCCCGTCAGGACCAGCACCCGCTCGTAGGTGTAGTCGTCCATCGCGAACTTCACGCCCTCGCGGCCCACACCCGACTGCTTGGCGCCGCCGTACGGCATCTGGTCGGCGCGGTAGGACGGCACGTCGCCGATCACGACACCGCCGACCTCAAGGGCGCGGTGGGCGCGGAAGGCGACCTGGAGGTCGTGGGTGAACACGCCTGTCTGGAGGCCGTACTTGGAGGAGTTGACAGCGGCGAAGGCCGCGGCCTCGCCGTCCACCTTCTGCACGGTGAGGACGGGTCCGAAGACCTCCTCGCAGGAGATGGTCGTGTCGGCCGGTACGTCGGTGAGGACGGTCGGCGCGTACGAGGCGCCGTCGCGCTTGCCGCCCGCGAGCAGGTTGGCGCCGGCCTGGACCGCCTCGTCCACCCACGACTCCACGCGCTTGGCGGCGTCCTCGCTGACCAGCGGGCCGACGTCCGTCGTGGCGTCGGCGGGGTCGCCGGTGACCTGGGCCTCGACGGCGGCGACGATGCGCGGCAGCAGCCGGTCGTAGACCGACGCGTCGGCGATCACGCGCTGCACGGAGATGCAGGACTGGCCGCCCTGGTAGTTGGAGAAGGTGGCGATGCGGGTGGCGGCCCAGTCGAGGTCGGCGTCGCTCGCGTAGTCGCCGAGGACGACGGCCGCGCCGTTGCCGCCCAGCTCCAGGGTGCAGTGCTTGCGCGGCACCGAGTCCATGATCGCGTAGCCGACCTTCTCGGAACCGGTGAAGGAGATGACCGGCAGCCGCTCGTCCTGGACGAGGGCGGGCATGCGGTCGTTGGCGACCGGGAGGATCGACCAGGAGCCGGCCGACAGCTCGGTCTCGGCGAGCAGGTCACCGATGATCAGGCCGGACAGGGGCGTGGCGGGCGCCGGCTTCAGGATGATCGGCACGCCGGCCGCGATCGCCGGGGCGATCTTGTGGGCGCACAGGTTGAGCGGGAAGTTGAAGGGCGCGATGCCGAGCACGACGCCCTTGGGGAAGCGGCGGGTGAGCGCGAGGCGTCCCTGCCCGCCGAGGTCGGTGTCGAGCCGCTGGGCCTCGCCGCCGTTGAACCGACGGGCCTCCTCGGCCGCGAACCGGAACACAGACACGGCCCGTCCGACCTCGCCGCGCGCCCACTTGATCGGCTTGCCGTTCTCGGCGGAGATGAGCTGCGCGATCTCCTCGGTGCGCTCGACCAGCCGCTTGCTGACGTGGTCGAGGGCGGCGGCGCGGACGTGGGCCGGGGTGGCGGCGAACTCGTCCCGCACGGCGTACGCGGCGGCCACGGCCTCCTCGACCTGGGCGTCGCTCGGCACGCTGACCTTGCCGACGAGACGGCCGTCCCACGGGGAGGTGACGTCGAAGGTGTCCTCGCCGGTGGCCTGGCGGCCGGCGAGCCAGAAGGCGTGGGTGGAAGTCATGGGGTCCACGGTAGGCGCGGGGAGACGAGGTGGCGTTTGTCCGAGTCGTAGCAGTGGCGGCGGGCCGTGCGCCGCAATGGCTACATACGACGGCCGTACGGACCGGACCGGACCGGACTACGTACGACGGCTGATCCGGCCGAGCACCAGCACGAGCAAGGTCAGCAGCACCGTGCACAGACACCAGCTGGCCACGACGTCCAGGGGCCAGTGGTAGCCGCGGCGGATCAAGCCGAAGCCCACGCCGAAGTTGACGGCGGCACAGGCGATGACGAGCTCGCGGCGGGCGTACGCCGTGCGGAGCCAGGGCAGGAGCAGCAGGGTCGCGGAGCCGTACGCGATGGCGGCCGTGGCGGTGTGACCGGAGGGGAAGTAGCCGACACCCGGGGGCATGACAGGGGTGCCGTGGCGGGCGGTGAGTTCCTTGAGGGGGACGATCAGCGCCGGGAGGACGGCCATCAGAACGGCCGCCGCGGTGGCCGGCCACCACCAGCGGTCTGTACCTGCACGCCTGGCCTGCCGGGCGACGTACACCACGACGACGGCCAGGATCGGGACCGCGACCTGGATGTTGCCCAGGTCGGCGAGGAGTTCGGAGGAGCGGTCCGGGTGGACGAGGGCTTTGCTGAGGCGTTCGTCCACCCGCAGAAGCGGGCCGTCGGCCACGACCTGCCAGGTGATCAGTGCGAAGAGGAGGGCGGGAAGCCCGAGAAGGAGGATCAGCCCGAGAAAGGAGGTCGGCCGCCCCGGAACAGGGGGGGTAGTTCCGAGGCGGCCGTCCGGATCGGATCGTCGCACGCCCCGGGGGGTTTGGGGCGGGCGACTGTCCGATCGGTGAGGAGATCCGGAGCCAGAGGCTCCGGTTGTGTGCGCGAGGGCACGACCAGGTCGAAGCTGGGGAGGCCCCGGCCTGGCGTCGCCCACAGTCCCCTGTGGGCGGGGTGTATCTCTCATCTGGGTAGAACCTACGGCAGGGGGTGCGGGTGCGACAGGCGGAATCGCGTCCCGTCATGCACCTCGCACACCTTCTTCACACGCTCTGACGGCGGCCACCCCGGCCGTGCAATCCCAAGGGAGGCAAGGGCTGGGGCGGGTGGGACGCCCGAGGTGGTACAACAGTGAACCACTTGTGCGTCCCTTGTGCCTGAGCTGCGATTTTCGGCTGTTGTCTCAGATGCGCACTGACACGTCAGATACGCGCGAAGGCCTGCTCGATGATGTCGAGGCCCTCGTTGAGGAGGTCCTCGCCGATGACGAGCGGGGGCAGGAACCGGAGCACGTTGCCGTAGGTGCCACAGGTCAGGACCAGCAGGCCCTCCTGGTGGCAGGCCTTGGCGAGGGCGGCGGTGGCCTCCGCGTTCGGCTCCTTGGTGGTGCGGTCCTTGACCAGCTCAATGGCGATCATCGCGCCCCGGCCGCGCACGTCACCGATGATGTCGAACTTCTCGGCCATGGCGGCGAGGCGGGCCTTCATGATCGCCTCGATGTTCTTGGCCTTGGCGTTGAGGTCGAGCTCCTTCATGGTCTCGATCGAGCCCAGCGCACCCGCGCACGCCACCGGGTTTCCGCCGTAGGTGCCGCCCAGGCCGCCCGCGTGCGCGGCGTCCATGATCTCGGCGCGGCCGGTCACGGCGGCCAGCGGCAGACCGCCCGCGATGCCCTTGGCGGTGGTGATCAGGTCGGGCACGATACCCTCGTCCTCGCACGCGAACCACTGCCCGGTACGGCAGAAGCCGGACTGGATCTCGTCCGCGACGAAGACGATGCCGTTGTCGGCGGCGAACTGGCGGATCGCGGGCAGGAAGCCCTTGGCCGGCTCGATGAAGCCGCCCTCGCCGAGCACCGGCTCGATGATGATCGCGGCGACGTTGTCGGCACCGACCTGCTTGTTGATCATGTCGAGGGCCTGCGCGGACGCCTCGGCACCGGCATTCTCCGGACCGGTCAGCCAGCGGTAGCCGTAGGCGACCGGCACGCGGTACACCTCGGGCGCGAACGGCCCGAAGCCGTGCTTGTACGGCATGTTCTTGGCGGTGAGCGCCATGGTGAGGTTCGTACGACCGTGGTAGCCGTGGTCGAAGACGACGACGGCCTGGCGCTTGGTGTACGCACGGGCGATCTTGACGGCGTTCTCGACGGCCTCGGCACCGCTGTTGAACAGGGCGGACTTCTTGGAGTGGTCGCCCGGCGTGAGCTCAGCGAGGGCCTCGGCGACCTCGACGTACCCCTCGTACGGCGTGACCATGAAACAGGTGTGGGTGAAGTCGGCGAGCTGCGCGGAGGCGCGGCGTACGACGGCCTCGGCGGACGCTCCGACACTGGTCACGGCGATGCCGGAACCGAAGTCGATGAGCCGGTTGCCGTCGACGTCCTCGATGATCCCGCCGCCCGCGCGCGCGGTGAAGACGGGCAGCACGGAACCCACGCCCTGCGCGACCGCGGCGAGGCGGCGGGCCTGCAGCTCCTGCGACTTCGGGCCGGGGATGGCGGTGACGACGCGGCGCTCCTGCGGAAGTGCGGTCATGAGGGGCTCCTGGGGTGTTACGGACGTGGTGTCGCGGACGCTTTCTTCTTTTCTCGCAGGCTAGGACCGTCCAAGGGGGGTGGGCATGCTCCATGTGGGCGTTGTCCGGGGGGTGGCTTTGTCCGTGGTGGACAGGTGCTGGACACAACGGCGCACAGCGTCCGATCCGCGCGCCGGGCGGTACGAACGGTGAACTCCCCAGACAGGCGCGTTAGATTGACTCGCTGATGGTGGACGGAGCGGCTGCTCAGGGGGCAAGGCGATGGACAGCGACGGGACGCAGGACGCACGGGGCACGCATGCGAACCCGGTGCCGCGTCCGGCGGGGCCGCGAGAGGGCGCCGTGGTGCCGCCGAGGCCCTCGGTGGCGCCCGGGATGCCGCCGCTGCCGGACGGCTCGGCGTTCCTGACCTGGCTGCGGGCGCCGCGGCCGGAGGCGGCTCCGGGCGTCTGGCGGTTCGGGCACAGGCCGCGGCCGGCGGAGGAGCCGGAGATCATCCCCGCGCGGCAGCTGTTCGGCGGTGCGGTGATCGCGTTCCTCGTGGGGTGGCTGATCTGGTCGCTGCTGTGGAACGGCTACCTGGGCGGCTGGTGGCTGCTCCCCCTCTACGCGATGATCCCGGAGTCGTGGGCCCAGCCGCACAGCTTCGGCGCGGTCGTGGTCGTCTACGCGTACTACCTGGTCGTAGCCCTGATCATCATGATCGGTGTGGGCCGCCTTGGCCGGTGGGGTGAGATCTGGCAGCGCTACGGGCTGCCCGCCTGGCGCAAGGCGGCCCCCGCGAGCGAGCGTCCGCCCGCCCCCGAGCAGGACCCCGCCGAGTGGCCCGCGCTGCGCGCCGCCGGTGCCGTGGACGTAGCCGACCGGCTCACCGCCGAGGCCCGTTCCGGGCTGATGCGGGACGTCGACCACGCCCGGATCACCCGGGCCTGGCAGGGCGTACGCAGCGGCCGGCACAGCCTCGCCACCTTCACCGGGGCAGTCCTCAAGGACGGCGCCGCGGCCTGTCCGCACCCGTCCGGGGAGCGCGACCTGGCGGCCCGGATCGCCCGTCACGACCTCCTCACCGGCCAGGTGCGCCTGGGCAC
Source organism: Streptomyces sp. JLBG701 (assembly GCF_058544905.1). Taxonomy (NCBI): domain Bacteria; kingdom Bacillati; phylum Actinomycetota; class Actinomycetes; order Kitasatosporales; family Streptomycetaceae; genus Streptomyces; species Streptomyces sp. JLBG701. The sequence goes on along the minus strand of NZ_CM178588.1, from coordinate 8,181,049 downwards.
GACGGCCGACGACGCCCGCAATCCGTACGCCTACCGCGGCGTCGGCCTCGCCCTCGGCCCCGAGTTGCTCGGCACGTCCCTCCTCGCGATCGGCCCGGCCGGCTCCGGCAAGACGGGCAGCGTCGTCCGGCCCCTCGCCGAGTCGCTGTGCCTGCACGCGCTCGCCGGGCGGGCCGCCGTGGTCGTGGTCGGCGCGGCGGGCGCGGGGCTCGGCCCGGCCGACGCGTACGACGTCGTCGTACGGATCGGGAATCCGGAATCCGTGTACGACCTCGACCTGTACGGCGGCACGGCGGACCCGGACGAGGCCGCGGCCGTGCTCGCGGAGGCGCTGGTCGGAGACCTGGCCGATCCGCATCCGGGCGGTGACAGCCGCCGTTCCACGACGGTGCTGGCGCAGCTGCTCGGCCCGTTCCGGGCGGTCCACGGCCGGTTCCCCTCCGTGCCGGAGCTGCGGCAGCTGCTCGACGGGGCGCCGGGGCCGCTGGGCGCGCTGCGGAAGGGCCTTGAGGACTCGGGCCAGGCGTCGCTGTTGCGTGAACTGGACGCGCGGGAGCGGCAGTTGGGCCACCCGGGAGATGTGGGGAGCGTCCTCGCGGACCGCGTGGCGTTGCTCGACCGACCGGCCTTCGCGGGCTTCTTCGATACGTCCGGACAGTCGCGGCCGTTCTCGCTCAAGGCCCTCGATCACCCGGTCCGGGTCCGTATCGACCTGCCGGAGCGCGGGCACGCGGACGCCTCGCGGATGCTGGCGCGGCTGGTGCTGGCTCAGTTCACGTCGAGCGTGTCGGTGCGGGAGGACCGGTCGCTGTTCGCGTGTCTGGTGCTGGACGACGCCACGGGGGTGGTGACTCCGGAGTCGGTACGGGGGATCCAGCGGCTGCGGTCCGCGAACGCCGGGGCCGTACTGACCCTGCGCACCCTCGACGACGCGCCGCGGCCGTTGCGCGGCCCGCTGCTCGGCGCGGCCGGCTGCCGGATGGCGCTGTCAGGGCTCACCCCCTGGGACGGCCAGGACTTCGCCGAGGTGTGGGGCAAGGAGTGGACCGAGGCGACCGACGTCACCGACCGGCAGATCATCGCCGAGACACCGGCGGGCAAGGCCGTGCACATGCTGCGGCGGGTGATCACCGGCAAGGCGCCGACCGCGCGGGCGGTGACCGTGCGACAGGTCGAGCGGGAGCGGTGGTCCGCGTCCGAACTCGCGCACGGGGTGCCGCCGGGGCACGCGGTGCTGTCCCTGACGAACGTGAAGGGCGAGCACGCGCCGCCGCTGCTGGTGGATCTGCGGGGCTGAGGCAGAATCGGCCTCATGGCCCCCACGCTCGCCTCGCTCGTCCAGCACTCCACCCTCAAGTTGAAGGTGCGGGCGGGCGAGGACCGGCTGGACGTGCCCGTGCGCTGGGCACACGCCAGTGAGCTCACCGACCCCGTCCCCTACATGGAGGGCGGGGAGCTGCTGCTGATCACCGCGCTGAAGCTGGACGCGGAGGACCCGGAGGCGATGCGCCGCTATGTGAAGCGGCTGGCCGGGGCGGGGGTCGCAGGGCTCGGCTTCGCGGTCGGGGTCCACTACGAGGAGATCCCGAAGGCGCTGGTCGACGCGGCGCAGGAGGCGGACCTGCCGCTGCTGGAGGTACCGCGCAAGACACCCTTCCTGGCGATCAGCAAGGCCGTGTCGGCGGCGATCGCGGCCGATCAGTACCGGGCGGTGACGGCGGGTTTCGCGGCCCAGCGCGAACTGACGAAGCAGACCCTGTCGGACGGCCCGGAGGGCCTGCTCGCCGCACTCGCCTCGCAGGTCGACGGCTGGGCCGCCCTGTACGACGCCTCGGGCGCGGTGGTCGCGACGGCACCGGAGTGGGCGGGCCGGCGGGCGGCACGTCTGACGCCGGACGTGGAACGGCTGCGGGAGCGCCCCGCACCGGCTTCCTCGGTGGTGGGCGGCCCGGACAACGAGGACCGTGTCGAGCTGCACTCCCTGGGCACCGGACGCCGCCCCCGCGCGGCGCTGGCGGTGGGGACGGCGGCCACGCTGGGCACGGCGGAGCGGTACGCGGTCCACTCGGCGATCGCCCTGCTGACCCTGACGACGGAACGGTCCCGCTCCCTGCACGCGGCCGAGCAACGAATCGGCACGGCGGTGCTGCGCCTGCTGCTCGCCGGCCAGCCGGACCACGCCCGGGCCGTCGCGGGAGATCTGTACGGCGGCCTCCTCGACGCCCCCTTCCGTGTGATCGTGGCGGAATCGGCTTCCGCGCCGACCACTGCCGACCCGCTGGGCGGGCTCACGGAGATCGTGGAGTCGGCGGCGGCCCGGTCGGGAGAAGCCGTGCTGGTGGTCCCGGACGGCGAACGCCTGGTGGTGCTGGCGAGCGACGGTGGCGCCGCGGTCGCCGCCTGCGGTGAGTACGCGACGGCGTTGGAGGCGGCGCGGTCCGGAACACCACAGGACCCGACCACCCCCGGCGACGAACTGATCGCGGGCCTCTCAGCCCCCGCCGGCCCGATCACGGCCGCCGCCGCGTACAAACAGGCCGAACAGGCACTGTCGGTCGCGCGCCGGCGGGGCCGGATCTTCGTCGAGCACGAGCAGTTGGCAGCCGGCTCGGTACTTCCGCTGCTGGCAGACGACGCGGTACGGGCATTCGCGGACGGCCTTCTCCGCCCCCTCCACGAACACGACGCAACAGGCCGCGGCGACCTGGTCGCCTCCCTACGCGCCTGGCTCTCCCACCACGGCCAATGGGACGCGGCAGCAGCCGACCTGGGCGTCCACCGCCACACCCTGCGCTACCGAATGCGACGGGTCGAGGAGATCCTCGGGCGGTCACTGGACGATCCGGATGTACGGATGGAGCTTTGGCTGGCGTTGAAGACGACGTCGCCGGAGTAGGTCACGCCGGCCGCACGGCCTTCGCCTCGTCGCTGATCTGCCGCATCTGGTCAGCCGTCAGGCGGCGGACGTTCCAGATCAACTCGGCCGCGTCGGCCGCCGCCGGGATCGGTGGCGGTGTCCCGTCGGGCAGTTCTACGGCGGTCAGGGCGGCCAAGTCGGCGGCGGGGATACCCAGGACGGTAGCCAGGCCGGCCAGTAGGTCGGGGGTCACACCGAACCCCGGATAGTCCGTCATGCCGCCAGCCTAGGGCGTCGGTGTCGGTGTCGGCCGAAGCAGCCGTCGAACGTCCGCTGGGACTCCCGGCTTCGTCCCCGTCTGCGCGCACTGGGCGTTGTCGCTGCCGGCCGGGATCGCCGGAGCGCCGAACCACCACTGCGCGCAGGTGAGTTGACGATGGTGCCCGCTGCGCGTGTCCAGCCGCCGTTCCTCGCCAGGTCCGCGTCGGCCGCACGGGCGACCGACGAGAGCGAGGGGATAGCCAGGTGATGACCAGCCGAGGGGGGATGCCTCCGGCTCTTCAGACGTCCGTCACGAGTCCCCCTCCGTCGCCAGCCCCGCCGCCGCCTCGTGCATCGCCAGTTCCAGGAGCGCCGGGTCGGTGAGGGTGCCGGAGCCGTCCGGCGGGACCAGCCAGCGGACACCGCCGGTCGCGCGTCCGGGGTAGGGGACCACGATCCAGGTGCCGCGTCCCGCCGTACGGATACCCGTGCCGACCCAGCGCGCGGCCGTGCCCGGCGGAACCAGGAAACCCATCCGCGCGTCGCCGAAGTCGACCAGGACCGGGCCCGGTTGGTCCAGGATCCGGGTGAGGATGTCGAGCGTGGGATAGCCCAGCTCACTCGGCAGGATGAGTACGTCCCAGGCTTTGCCGGCGGGGAGCAGCGCGACCCCCAGGGGGTTGCGTTCCCACTCCCAGCGGCAGGCCTCGGGATCCGGCGCCACGGATGCCAGCCACTCCACCGCCGTCTTCGCCCCAGTCATGATGGGGACCTCCCTCTTTCGAGAAATCTCGTGTCGACGCTGGTCGCGTCACGAGAGAGAGGGAGGTCCTGCCGGGAGCATTACGCGGGTTTCGGCTACCAGTTGACAGTGATCCGGATCACACTGGCTGAGCGGGTCAGCTGTCGAAGCCGAGCCCCAGCTTGTCCATCGTCTTCAACCACAGGTTGCGCCGCCCGCCGTGCGCGTCGGCCCGGGCCAGCGACCACTTGGTCAGCGCGATGCCCGTCCAGGCGAAGGGTTCCGGCGGGAAGGGCAGCGGCTTCTTGCGGACCATCTCCAGCGAGGTGCGCTCCGTACGCTCCCCCGCCAGCAGGTCCAGCATCACGTCCGCGCCGAAGCGGGTCGCGCCCACACCCAGGCCCGTGTACCCGGCCGCGTACGCCACCTTCCCCTGATACGCCGTCCCGAAGAACGCCGAGAAGCGCGAGCAGGTGTCGATCGCGCCGCCCCACGCGTGCGTGAAGTTCACGCCCTCCAACTGCGGGAAGCAGGTGAAGAAGTGGCCGGCGAGCTTGGCGTACGTCTCCGGGCGGTCGTCGTACTCGGCGCGCACCCGGCCGCCGTACGGATAGATCGCGTCGTAGCCGCCCCAGAGGATCCGGTTGTCGGCGGACAGCCGGAAGTAGTGGAACTGGTTGGCGCTGTCCCCCAGGCCCTGGCGGTTCTTCCAGCCGATCGACGCCAGTTGGTCGGCGTTCAGAGGTTCCGTCATCAGCGCGTAGTCGTAGACCGGGACGGTGTACGCCCGTACCCGCTTGACCAGGTTCGGGAAGATGTTCGTGCCCAGGGCGACCTTGCGGGCGCGGATCGAGCCGTAGGGCGTGCGTACGGCCATTCCGGCGCCGTACGGCTTCAGGGTGAGGGCCGGGGTGTGCTCGTAGACCCGCACGCCGAGTTGCACACACGCCCGCTTCAGGCCCCACGCCAGCTTCGCCGGGTCGACCATGGCGACGCCCCTGCGGTCGTGGAGGCCTGCCAGGAATGTCGGTGAGTCGACTTGTTGCCGGACCTCCTCCGCGTCCAGGAACTCCGTGCCCTCCGCCAGCCCCTTGGCCTCCATCTCCTCGTGCCACTCGCGGAGTTCGGCCGCCTGGTGCGGCTCGGTCGCCACGTCGATCTCGCCGGTGCGCTCGAAGTCGCAGTCCAGGTCGTAGCGGGCGACCGCCGCCTCGATCTCGTCGAGGTTGCGGGCGCCCAGCTCCTCCAGCTTGTGGATCTCGTCCGGCCAGCGGGTGAGGCCGTTGGCCAGGCCGTGGGTGATCGAGGCGGCGCAGAAGCCGCCGTTGCGGCCCGAGGCGGCCCAGCCCACCTCGCGGCCCTCCAGGAGAACCACCTCCCGTTGCGGGTCGCGCTCCTTGGCGATCAGCGCGGTCCACAGTCCGCTGTATCCGCCGCCGACGACCAGCAGGTCGCAGGTCTCGGCGCCGGTGAGCGCGGGCTCGGGGTGGGGCTTTCCGGGGTCGTCCAGCCAGTACGGAACCGGCTGGGCTTCGGAGAGAGATCGTGTCCAGTCGTTGTTACGGCTCATGGCGCTTGGGGCCATGATTTCAACTCCCTACAGGGCTATCCGCGGTTATGCCTTTTGCCTGTTCCGGCGATTTGAGATGACCATCGAGAACAGGACGAACAGTACGGCGACCAGGAACATGGCCGTACCGATGACATTGATCTGAACGGGCGTTCCGCGCTGTGCCGAACCCCAGACGAACATGGGGAAGGTGACGGTCGAACCCGCGTTGAAATTGGTGATGATGAAATCGTCGAAGGAGAGCGCGAAGGAGAGCAGCGCGCCCGCCGCGATTCCGGGGGCCGCGATGGGCAGCGTGACGCGCAGGAACGTCTGCACCGGGCCGGCGTAGAGGTCCTGGGCCGCCTGCTCCAGGCGCGGGTCCATCGACATCACGCGCGCCTTGACCGCGGTGACGACGAAGCTGAGACAGAACATGATGTGCGCGATGAGGATCGTCCAGAATCCCAACTGAGCACCCATGTTGAGGAACAGGGTGAGCAGCGAGGCCGCCATGACGACTTCGGGCATCGCCATCGGCAGGAAGATCAGCGAGTTGACGGCGCCCCGCGCGCGGAAGCGGTAGCGGACCAGCGCGAAGGCGATCATCGTGCCGAGGACGGTCGCGCCGACCGTCGCCCAGAACGCGATCTGGAGGCTGATCGACAGCGAGCCGCACATGTCGGCGACGCCGCAGGGGTCCTTCCAGGCGTCCAGGGAGAACTGCTGCCACTCGTAGTTGAAGCGCCCCTTCGGATTGTTGAAGGAGAACACCGTGACGACGACGTTCGGCAGCAGCAGATATCCGAGCGTCAGCAGTCCCGCGATGACGACGAGATGGTGCTTGAGCCAGCGTACGAAGGCCATTTAAACCAGATCCTCCGTCCCGGACTTGCGGATGTAGAAGGTGACCATGGCGAGAATTCCGGCCATGAGGATGAAGGAAAGGGCCGCCGCCGTCGGATAGTCCAGAATCCGCAGGAACTGCGTCTGGATGACGTTTCCGATCATGCGGGTGTCGGTCGAGCCGAGGAGTTCCGCGTTCACGTAGTCGCCGGCCGCCGGGATGAAGGTCAGCAGCGTCCCCGACACCACACCCGGCATCGACAGCGGGAAGGTGACCTTCCGGAAGGTCGTGATGGGCTTGGCGTACAGGTCGCCCGCCGCCTCGTGGAGACGTCCGTCGATGCGCTCCAGCGAGGTGTAGAGCGGCAGGACCATGAACGGCAGGAAGTTGTACGTCAGACCGCAGACGACCGCCAGCGGCGTGGCCAGCACGCGGTCGCCGGAGGTCATGCCGAGCCAGCTGGTGACGTCCAGGACGTGCAGCGAGTTGAGGGTGGAGACCACCGGGCCGCTGTCCGCGAGGATCGTCTTCCAGGCGAGCGTACGGATCAGGAAGCTGGTGAAGAACGGCGCGATCACCAGGATCATGATCAGGTTGCGCCAGCGTCCCGCGCGGAACGCGATCAGGTAGGCGAGCGGGTAGCCCAGCACCAGGCACAGGATCGTCGCGGCACCGGCGTACAGCACCGAGCGCAGGAACTGCGGCCAGTACTCGGACAGCGCGTCCCAGTAGGTCGCGAAGTGCCAGGTGACCTTGTAGCCCTCTTCCAGGGAGCCCGTCTGCACGGACGTGGAGCCCTGGTAGATCATCGGCAGCGCGAAGAAGATCAGCAGCCAGAGTATGCCGGGCAGGAGCAGCCAGTACGGTGTCCAGCGGCCCCGCTTGCGTGGCGGCTTCGCCTCAGGTATCTCGGGAGTCGGCGCCAGGGGGGGCGCCTCGGTGACAGCCGACATCAGGCTGCCTCCTCGTCGACCGTCTCCACGCCCGCGTCGATGTCCTGGGCGGCGTCGAGCCCGAAGGTGTGCGCCGGGCTCCAGTGCAGGACGACGTCCGCGCCCGGCACCAGCCGCGCGTCGCGGTCGATGTTCTGCGAGTAGACCTCGAACTCGGGGCACACGGCACTGTCGATGACGTACTGGGTCGACACACCGATGAAGCTGGAGTCGGCGATCTTGCCGGTGATGCGGTTGCGGCCCACCGGGATGTCGCCCGCGTCGTCGGCGTGGGTGAGGGAGATCTTCTCCGGGCGGACGCCGACCAGCACCTTGCCGCCGGTCGCCGTCGGGGCGGAACATCGCGCCTCGGGCAGGACGAGCTTGCCGCCGCCCGCCTTGAGGACGATCTCGTCGCCGCTCTTGGAGTCCACCTCGGCCTCGATGAGATTGGAGGTGCCGAGGAAGTTGGCGACGAACGTGGTGTTCGGGTTCTCGTAGAGGTCGGCGGGCGAGCCGAGTTGTTCGACGCGGCCCGCGTTCATCACGGCGACCGTGTCGGCCATGGTCATGGCCTCCTCCTGGTCGTGCGTGACGTGGATGAACGTGATGCCGACCTCGGTCTGGATGCGCTTGAGTTCCAGCTGCATCTGGCGGCGCAGCTTGAGGTCGAGGGCGCCGAGGGGCTCGTCGAGGAGCAGCACCTTGGGGTGGTTGATCAGCGCGCGGGCCACAGCGACACGCTGCTGCTGACCACCGGAGAGCTGGTGCGGCTTCTTACGGGCCTGTTCGCCGAGCTGGACGAGCTCCAGCATGTCCTCGACCTGCTTCTTCACCGACTTGATGCCGCGCCGGCGCAGACCGAAGGCGACGTTCTCGAAGATGTCGAGGTGCGGGAAGAGGGCGTAGGACTGGAAGACCGTGTTCACCGGCCGCCTGTACGGCGGCAGGTGGGTGACCTCCTGGTCGCCGAGGAAGACGGTGCCGGAGGAAGGTTCCTCCAGGCCCGCTATCATCCGCAGGGTGGTGGTCTTGCCGCAGCCGGACGCGCCGAGCAGGGCGAAGAAGGAGCCCTGCGGCACGGTCAGGTCGAGCGGGTGTACGGCGGTGAAGCCGTTGTCGTACGTCTTGCTGATGCCCGAGAGGCGGACGTCGCCGGTGGTGTCTGTCTTGTTGGTCACGGTGGTCACGCCCCAGTCAGCTTCGCGAACTTCTCTTCAAAGGCCGTCTCTTCCTTCGAGCTCAGTGAGCGGAAGGCGTGGGACTTCGCGGCCATGGCCTCGTCCGGGATGATCAGCGGGTTGTTCGCCGCATCCGGGTCGATCTTCTCCAGCTCGGGCTTCACTCCGTCGACGGGAGTCACGTAGTTGATGTACGCGGCGAGCTCGGCGGCCGGCTTGGGCTCGTAGTAGTAGTCGATGAGCCGCTCGGCGTTCGTCTTGTGACGCGCCTTGTTGGGGATCAGGAAGTTGTCGGTCGACGTCATGTATCCGCTGTCCGGGATCACGAAGTCGATGTCGGGACTGTCCGCCTTCAGCTGGACCACGTCACCGGCCCAGGCGATACAGGCCGCGAAGTCGCCGCTGCTCAGATCGGAGGTGTAGTCGTTGCCGGTGAAGCGGCGGATCTGGCCCGCGTCGACGGCCTTCTGGATACGGGCGATCGCCGCGTCGTAGTCGTCGGCGGTGAAGTTCGCCGGGTCCTTGCCCATGTCGAGCAGGGTCATGCCGATGCTGTCACGCATCTCCGACAGGAAGCCGATCTTGCCCTTGAGCTTGGGGTTGTCGAGCATGTCGGAGACCGACTTCACCTCCTCGCCGTCAAGTGCCTTCTTGTTGTAGGCGATGACGGTCGAGATGCCCTGGAAGACGTACGAGTAGGCGCGGCCGGGGTCCCAGTCGGGGTCGCGGAACTGCGCCGACAGGTTGGCGAAGGCGTTCGGGAGGTTGGACGCGTCCAGTTTCTGGACCCACCCGAGGCGGATCAGCCGGGCCGCGAGCCAGTCGGTGAGGACGATGATGTCGCGTCCGGTGTCCTGGCCCGCCGCGAGCTGCGGCTTGATCTTGCCGAAGAACTCGACGTTGTCGTTGATGTCCTCGGTGTACCTGACCGTGATGCCGGTCCGCTTCTTGAACTCGTCGAGAGTGGGGTGGTGCTTCTCGCTCTCGTCCAGGTCCATGTACTCGGTCCAGTTGGAGAAGTTGACGGTCTTCTCCGTTGCCGAGTGGTCGTCCGCGGAGACGCCGCCCTCGGTGTTGCCTGCCGCGGGGATTCCGCAGGCGCTCAGCGCCCCGAGGCCGCCGAGAGCGAGCGCGCCGCCGGCGGAGGAACGCAACAGGGACCGACGGGTGAGGGAGGCCCTGCCGTTCCGGAGGCTGCGCCGCATCGCGGCCAGCTGGACCGGAGTCAGCGGTTCGGGCTCGTACTGCTCCATGCGCTTGGTGCCCTTTCGGGAGGTTCGGCCGTGGTCTGGCGGCCGGATTCTGACTATCGGTCCCCGAAGATCGTGCGGTGCCAGTCCTTGCGGGCAACCGCGGTGTTGTCGAACATCACGTGCTTGATCTGGGTGTACTCCTCGAACGAGTACGAGGACATGTCCTTGCCGAAGCCGGACGCCTTGTAGCCGCCGTGAGGCATCTCACTGATGATCGGGATGTGGTCGTTGACCCACACGCAGCCCGCCTTGATCTCGCGGGTCGCGCGGTTCGATCGGTAGACGTCCCTGCTCCACGCCGAGGCGGCCAGGCCGTACGGGGTGTCGTTGGCCAGCCGGATGCCTTCGTCGTCGCTGTCGAAGGGCAGGACGACCAGGACGGGCCCGAAGATCTCGGACTGGACGATCTCGCTGTCCTGGGCGGCGTCGGCGACCAGAGTGGGGCGATAGTACGCGCCGTTCTTGAGTTCCCCCTGAGGGGCCTCGCCGCCGGTCACCACGCGCGCGTAAGCACGCGCCCGGTCCACGAACCCGGCGACACGGTCCCGCTGGACGTGCGAGATCAGCGGGCCGAGGTCGGTGCCGGGGGCGAAGGGGTCGCCGAGCCGGACGGTCTCCATGAGGGCGGCCGTCCTCGCGACGAACTCGTCATAGAGGGGCCGTTGCACGTACGCGCGCGTGGCGGCCGTGCAGTCCTGACCGGTGTTGATGAGCGACCCCGCGACCGCGCCGTTGACGGCCGCGTCCAGGTCGGCGTCGTCGAAGACGACGAAGGGCGCCTTGCCGCCCAGCTCCAGGTGGATCCGCTTGACGGTGGCGGTCGCGATCTCGGCGACGCGCTTGCCGACGGGGGTGGAGCCGGTGAAGGAGGTCATGGCCACGTCGGGGTGACCGACGAGGTGCTCGCCCGCCTCCTTGCCGGTGCCGGTGACGATGTTGATCACGCCGTCCGGGATGCCGGCCTCGGTGGCGGCCTCGGCGAAGAGCAGTGAGGTGAGCGGGGTGAGCTCGGCGGGCTTCAGGACGATCGTGTTGCCCGCGGCGATCGCCGGGAGGATCTTCCAGGCGGCCATCTGGAGGGGGTAGTTCCAGGGTGCGATCGAGCCGACGACGCCGATGGGTTCGCGGCGGACGTACGAGGTGTGGTCGCCGGAGTACTCCCCCGCGGACTGCCCCTGCAGATGCCGTGCGGCACCTGCGAAGAAGGCGGTGTTGTCGATCGTCCCGGGGACGTCGAACTCGCGGGTCAGCTTGAGCGGCTTGCCGCACTGGAGGGACTCGGCGCGGGCGAACTCCTCCGCGCGCTCGGCGAGCACGGCGGCGAAGCGGTGCAGCGCGTCCGAACGCTCGCCGGGGGTGGCCCCGGACCATCCCGGGAACGCCTCGCGCGCGGCGGCGACCGCGGCGTCCACGTCCTCGGTGCCGGCCAGCTCGTACGTGTAGACGTCCTCGCCGGTGGCCGGGTCGACGACCGTGTGCGTACGGCCCGAGGTGCCCTTGGTCAGCCGGCCCGCGATGAACTGCGCGCCGGCCGCGAGGCGCTCCTGTGCCGGGAATCGTTCCGGGGTGCTATTGCCCGGGTTGTGCATGTCGCTCTCCTCCGCCGTCGCCCCGCGTCTTCCGGGAACGGGTGGCGTAGCTCCAGCTCGATTTGAGTGCCGATCCTGACAGAGCAATGGTTCCCCAACAAGTGATTCCGTTGTTGCCTTTTGGTTACGCGACGGAATCTGTCGACCAGGTGTCGAGTCGACACGGGAAAGGGGGGACGTGTTGTCAGTGGTGGCTGCCAGACTCGCGTGCAAGGGGAAGATCGCTTGGAGGGAAGCCCTGATCAGGGAAGGGCGTGCGGGGGCTCGGCCGAACGGCGGGTGGTGGCGGCCGGATCTCCGGCTCAGGCCAAGAACGTCGGTCGGCTCGTGCGGCGCTTCGACGAGGCGATATGGGAGCGCGGGCGCTCCGCTGGAAGCGCGGTACCAAAGGTGCGGGCCGTCCGTGGCTGGTCGCGCAGTTCCCCGCGCCCCTGAGGGGCGCGCTACAGCCCCGGTGAGCTGAGTACGGTCGCTCCCTTGTCACCGACTTTGGTGCCCTGGGGATCGGTCGGCCCCCTACGGTTCCTACACCACCGTGATCAGCACGATCATCCCGATGCCCAGGGCGATGCCCGTGGCTCCGCAGATGATCCCGGCCAGGGCCTGGCCCGCGTTCGTGGCCTCGCCCCTGCTCGCCTTCTTGCGGCCGAGCGCGCCGAAGACCACGCCCAGGATGCCCAGCACGATGGCGAGCGGCCACATGCAGAAGATGAGGGCCGACAGGATCCCGAGCACCAGTCCGGCCGTGCCCATCCCGTTGCTCGGGGACGGGGACATGCCGGGCCAGCCGTAGTAGCCGGGGGCGCCCTGCATCTGCTGGCCGGGGGTGCCGTAGCCGGTCTGGGCCGGGTATGCGGGGTAGCCGCCGGGTGCGACGGGGGCGCCGGGATAGCCGTACGGAACCTGGCCGGGACCGCCGGGTGCGACGGGCGGCGGGGGGACGGTGTCCTGGGGAGCGGGCGTCATGGGCGCCGCGAAGGGGTTGCCCTGGCTGCTCGGGGCGCTCGCGCCGTTCGTCGGAGTTGCCGGACCCGCAGGGCTCGGCGGGGCGAAGGGGTTGCCCTGGCTGCCGGGATGACCCGCAGAACTCGGCGGCGCGAAGGGGTTGGCCCATGACGGGGTCTCGCCCCCGTCCGGCGGCGACGTGACCGTCCGCTGGTCGTGGACGGAGGGCGGCTGCGGGGTTCCGGGCGCGACTCCGGGCGATTCGACGGCGCCGCCAGGACCGCCCGCGCTGTCGGACGTGTCGAGCGCCGCCCACGGATCGTGGGACGCCTCGCTCGACGGAGTCGACCGGTTCGCGTCGGCAGGCTCCGGTGTCGCCGGCGTCGGCGCGTCGTCGGACATGCGCGGCCCCCCTTGTCATGCGTTGCCGTCTGGCGTGCGTCCCGTCATGCTACGACCCGCACGCCCTCCACCGGAGGCCCGGCCTACGATGATCCCGAGTCATCGATCAGCCGATCACCCGCGCCCCCGCCGTCACGCCGGCCGGGGCGCCGTTCCCGGGGAGGAACCCTTGACCGAGCACATCGCCACCGGCGCCCCGCGCGACCTGCACGCCTTCATCGCCGGACTGCCCAAGGCCGAACTGCACGTGCATCACGTCGGCTCAGCCTCCCCCCGTATCGTCTCGGAACTCGCCGCCCGCCACCCCGACTCCAGGGTTCCCACCGACCCCGAGGCCCTCGTCGACTACTTCAGCTTCACGGACTTCGCCCACTTCATCGAGGTGTACCTGTCCGTCGTCGACCTGATCCGCACCCCGGAGGACGTACGTCTGCTGACGTACGAGGTGGCCCGGGACATGGCCCGGCAGCAGGTGCGCTACGCCGAGTTGACCATCACCCCGTTCTCCTCGACCCGGCGCGGCATCGACGAGCGGGCCTTCATGGACGCGATCGAGGACGCGCGCAAGGCGGCCGAGGCCGACTTCGGGACCGTACTGCGCTGGTGCTTCGACATCCCCGGCGAGGCCGGACTTGAGGCGGCCGAGGAGACCGCGCGGCTCGCGACCGACGACGGGCTGCGGCCGGAGGGGCTGGTGTCGTTCGGGCTCGGCGGGCCGGAGATCGGCGTACCGCGGCCGCAGTTCAAGCCGTTCTTCGACCGGGCGATCGCCGCCGGGCTGCGTTCGGTGCCGCACGCGGGCGAGACGACCGGCCCGGAGACGGTGTGGGACGCCCTCGTCGACCTGCGGGCCGAGCGCATCGGGCACGGCACCAGTTCCGCGCGGGACCCGAAGCTGCTCGCGCATCTCGCCGAACACCGCATCGCCCTGGAGGTCTGCCCGACCTCCAACATCGCCACCCGCGCGGTCCGCACCCTCGACGAGCACCCCATCAAGGAGTTCACGCGGGCCGGGGTCCTCGTCACGATCAACTCCGACGACCCGCCGATGTTCGGCACCGACCTCAACAACGAGTACGCGGTCGCCGCACGGCTGCTCGACCTGGACGAGCGGGGACTCGCCGGCCTCGCCAAGAACGCCGTAGAGGCCTCCTTCCTGGACGCGGCGGGCAAGTCCCGCCTTGCGGACGAGATCGACACCTACACCTCCGCATGGCTCGCGCCCTGAGTACCCCTCACCACCACGGCCCCAGCACAATGGGTCCATGCACAACGTGACCGCCGTCGCCCATCGCGGCGACCCCTACCGTGCCCGTGAGAACACGATCGACTCGCTGCGTTCCGCGCTCCAACAGGGCGCGGACGCGGTGGAGATCGACGTACGGCTCACCCGGGACGGTGTGCCCGTGCTGCTGCACGACGAGACGTTGAAGCGGCTGTGGGAGCACGACCGGCCGCTCAACTCCCTGTCGGCGGACGAGGTGCGCGGGGTCACGGAGGGCGGGGTGCCGACGCTGGTGGAGGCCCTCTCCGCCACCGACGGCAGCCGGGTGATGCTGGATCTGCCGGGTCAGGCAGATCCGCGGGCCGTACGGCGAGTGGTGGACGTCGTCCGCGAATGCGGGGCCGACGACCGCGTCTACTACTGCGCGGGCGCGGACTGGATGCTCGCGGTGCGCGCGGCCGACCCCGCCGCCGAGATCGCCCTGACCTGGACGACGCTCGCCCCGCCGCGCCCCGCACTGCTGGAGGCGGTACGGCCGCGCTGGCTCAACTACCGCTTCGGCCTGGTGGACCGGGACCTCGCCGCCCGCGTCCACCGCGACGGCTACCTGGTCTCCGTCTGGACCCCCGACACCCGCCGCTCCATGCGCCGCCTCCTCGACATGGGCGTCGACTCGATCACGACGAACCGCATCGACGCGTTGTGCGCGTTGCGCAGGGGCAGTTGAGCTCGATCAGCAGCGCTACACGCGGGAGCCCTGAGCCACCGTCGCCGGGTCGGCCGGCGTCCCCCTGGTGACGTACTGCGGTACCGGGGTGTCGTCCTTGCCGGTGTCGCGGACCAGGCCGTAGCGGATGGCGCCCGCTGGGGGGCCGTAGTGGATGTCGTCGTTCGCCTCGTCCCAGGTGGACGGGAAGACGGTCAGGCCGTAGTCGGCGCCGCGTTCGTTCACGGTGAGGGTGACCGTGCCGTCGAGGTAGAAGTACTCGTTCTGCCACATCTGTTGGGTGCCGGTCGGGAGAACCGTGTAGCCGACCTCGGGGCCGCCCATGCCGGAGGTGTAGCCGTCGGCGGTCTCGGCGAAGGTGTCGTCCATGCGGCGGCCGCCACCCGAGGCCACGTGGAAGAGCTTGCCCTTCAGGCCGGTCCAGGTCGGCATGACCAGCGCGCCGGGCCGGGACTTCGGGGAGATCTGCCAGCGGACGAGGACATAGCCCTGGCCGGTGAGGGTGACGGCGTCGCCGCGGTGCTGCATCACCGCCTTCGCACCGCCCGTACTGGTGATCCCGGACTCGGGCCGGTGCGGCAGGGCCGCGGGCTGCGCCTGAGGGTCCGGGGCCTGGTCGACGGCGTCGACGACCGTGCCGTAGAGCTCGGTCTTCGTCCTCGTGGGGGAAGGGGACGGCGAGGGTGAGGGCGAAGCCGTAGGTGACGCGGACGGTGACGGGGTGCGCGGGCGGGATGTGCTCGCCGCCGTGGGGGTCGCGATCGGGGGCGGGTCGTCCGGGGGCTGGGTGACGACGTACGCGCCGCCCGCGGCGATCGTCGCGCCCGCCGTGACCGCGACGGCCGGTTTGGTCAGCGCCGTCAGAACCTTGGCGGACCAGCCGACGGTCGTGGCGGCGACGGCCGTCTTGCCGCCGAAGGCCAGGGAGATAGTGAACCCGACCGGTACGGGGACCAGCGCGAGGCCGACGAGAAGGCGTTCCGCCGGTACGACCGACTCGTGCGGGTCGCCGCAGTAGGCGCAGCTCCTGATGTGCCGGGCCAGCCGCTTGCGCCAGACGGAGTCGGGGCGTCCGTTCCAGCGGGCCGTCGTCTCCTGCAGGTCGGGGCAGGCTCCGTCCAGGGCCCGGACGATGCCGCGGGCGGCCTCCAAGCGGGCCTTCATCCGCTGGACGCGCACGGCGGCGTGCTGCCGGCTGATGCCGACGGCCGAGGCGAGTTCGCGGCGGGTCAGTTCGCCCGCGACCTCCAGCCACCACAGGGACAGGAGTTGCCGGTCCTCGTCGTCGAGCCAGCGCACGGCCTCCGCGACCTCGCGCCGCTGGCCCTCCAACTGGAGGCGCAGCACGGTGAGTTCGGCGAAGTCGGCGGCGGCGTCGCCCGCCAGGTCCTCGGGCAGCCGGTCCGGCGACTTCCGGCGGGCCCGGTCCCTGATCTGCCGCATGGCGATCGCCACCAGCCAGGACCGGAAGCTGTCCGGGTCGCGCAGGCTGCCCAGGTTGTCGACGGCGCGCAGCATCGTCTCCTGGACGACGTCGTCCACGTCGGCGTGGCCGTTCAGGGCGCGGCCGACGACGTTGTAGACCAGCGGCAGCCAGCCCGCGACCAGCTCGTCCAGGGCCTGCCGGTCACCGGCCTGCGCCGCCGCGATGGTGGAGCGCCATTGCCGCCCGTCCACAAACGTCCTCTCGGGTGTCATTTGGTGTGCGTACGCACCTTCTCAGTCGCGCCCCTGTGGTTCGCCATGAGGAAGATCACAGATACGGAGACGGGGTGAAGGCGCCCGCGATAACAGTTTTTCGGCCCTCGTACGGCCCCCGTAGGGGCGATCCCCCACAACACCCTTGCCGTGGGCGGGAGTTGCTCGGGGTTACTCCAGGGGCCGATGCCCTCCTCAGTGACGATCCGTACACCGCCGTAGCGCCGGAGGATCTTCACGGACTCACACCGACCCGCCCCTGGAGCAGCCGATGCGCAGTCGTACGTCCGTCCTCGCCGCGTCACTCGCCATCGCCCTGGCCGCCGGCCCGCTGGCCGCGCCCGCCCTGGCCACCTCTTTACCGGTGTCCGTGCACGACACAGCGGGACCGGACGCGGAGGCCCTGCGTGCCGCGCTCGCCGGACTCCCCGACGCCGACGCGACCGAGGCCACCCGGCGTGTCTTGCTCCCCGCCGGGATGCGCGACACGTACTTCCCCGGCACCGACCCTCGGATCCGCGGCCCGCACAACCTCGGCTACCAGGCAGTGAAGAGGGCCGACGGTACGCCGGAGTTCGTGGACGTGACCGATTGACATCCTCCCCCTCTCAAAAGAGGGGGATTCCAGCCCAGGCGGGCTGAGGTTCACGGACGCTCGAACGGCCGGTGGCCGTTGTCATCCCTCCGGCACCGGCTGAGCCCCGGGGGCGGGGGAACCCGCCCTGTCCTGCCGCGACATTGGTTGCTGCGTTCTCATCGGCGTTGCAGGTGAACCCGCAGGACACGCAGACGAACTCGGCTTGGCTCTTGCGCGAGTTCTTCTCGATCCATCCGCAGGCGCTGCACCGCAAAGACGTATAAGGGGCGGGTACGTCCTCGACCCGTCCAGGGGCCTTGTGTTCGGTGCGCTGGTGGAGCAGGCCCCAGCCCTGGGCGAGGATCGCCCGGTTCAGGCCGACCTTCTGCCGGACCCTTTTTCCCGGCTCGGCAAGGGTACCCTTGGCCGAGCGGGTCATGTTCTTGATGTTCAGCTTCTCGAACCGCACCAGGTCACAGGTGCGGGCGAGCATGGTTGAGGTCTTCTCACACCAGTCCTTGCGCCGGTCGGCTTCCTTGGCCTTGATCTTTGCGACCTTGGCGTACCCGGCGGCCTTGGCCTCGCTGCCCTTGGGTGCGCGTGCGGCGCGGCGCTGGTGCTTGCGGATCTGCGCCCTCTCTTTGGCCGTGAGCTGGGGGCAGTTCAGCTTCCGCCCGTCCGAGAGGGCGGCCGTGACGGTCACGCCCCGGTCGATGCCGATGACCTGACCCGTGCCGGGCGCGGGGATCGGGTCGGGGATGACCGCGAAGGCGATGTGCCACTGGCCGTTTCGGAAGGTGACGCGGAAGGTCTTAGCCTCGGGCAGGCCGGCGCGGGTGAGGCGGAAGCGGACCCAACCGCAGCCGGGAACCTTGACCTGAGCCCACCTGCGGTTGAGTTTCTGTACCACCACGGATCGGCCCATCACCTGCTTGCCCTTGGCATTCACCTTCGGGCAACCGCCTGCCTCGAACTCCGGCACCCGGTCGGTACCGATGACCCGAAAGCCCTCGTGCTTGAACCGCTTGCGCCAGGTCGGCTCACCGAACCCGGACGTGAACTTGGCGTTCTTGGCCTTCGCGAAGTCCTTGAGCGCCTGCTGCATCACATCGGCGTTGCCCTCGCGCAGCCACTCATTCTCGCGCCGGGCCTCCGTGAGCTGGCGGCACTGCTCGACGAAACCGGGGGCTCCGTACTGCTTGCCGTCCGGGCGGTAGCGCGCCTTGTGCTTCCGCCAGTGCGAGTGCTGCTCAACGGCCATGTTCCACACGAACCGGGCGTGCTCGCAGTGCTTGAGCATCATGCTCGCCTGCTCGCTCGTCGGGTACATACGGAACCTGGCCATGGCCCCATTGTGGCCCTACTCTTGCCCCATGATCAAGCTGAACCTTCGACTCCCCGAAGACCTCCACACCCGGCTGACCACTCGGGCCGCTACGGACCGGCGATCCCTCAACGCCGAAATCCTGCACTTCATCGAGATCTGCCTCAGCACCCCGCCGTCCGGAACGCCGAATCGCCCTGACGGCGATCCGGCCACCCCTGCCCCTCTACCCGGGAGCGGGCACTCACCCCGGCCCTGAAGGACCGGGCACCCCACCCGAAAACAACAAGGAACCAGACGGACCGGTGGGCGGCCGGCGACATGATCTCGACGACCGCCGACCTGGCGCGGCTGTTCCGGGGCAAGTTGGTGCCCCGGCCGCAGATGAAGGAGATATGCACGCTCCCGGCGGGGATCGAGGGCGCCACGATGTCCGCCGGGCTTCAGCGTTTTCGAGTACGGGGGCCGGGTCTACTGGCTCAAGTCGGGCGCCCGGTACGGCTACAACACCGTGCTCGCCGCGACCCGCGACCTCTCGCGCACGCTGGTCGTGTCGGTCGACTCGACGGACGCGAAGAGCGAGGACATGAACCCGGTGATCCAGCGGATCACGATGGCCGCGCTCAAATAGCCGGCACTGGAGCCGAGTTCGGGGTCAGCGCCTCCAGCCGCTTGATCTTCCCGCGCAGCACGTACAGCGGAATCACCCCGAACACCCCGAACGACATGTCGATGACCATCCACCAGAAGGGGATCCCGCGGATCGGCCCGCAGATCAGCGCGAGCGGGATGATCCCGGCGCAGGAGATCATCCCGAACTCGACGACCCAGATGTTGCGGACGGGGTCGCGGTAGGGGCCATAGAAGGCGACCGCGATGACGAGGTGCGCGAAGGCCAGCCAGTCGGTGCCGTAGAGGAGGAAGGGGTAGTCGGTGTCGGCGGTGTCGAGTCCCTGGCGGACGCGGGTGATCCAGTCGGTGAAGGCGTCCGGCGCGGGGAGGTGCCGCAGCAGGTCCTCGGTCCAGCGGAGTTCGTGGACGAGGGGGAAGGCCGTTACACCGCTGAGCACCAGACAGACGACGAAGAAGACCAGCCAGACACGGATGCCCTTCAGCAGGGCGGCTCTGTCGCTCATGACGGCAGCGTACGCCCGCAATTGAACATGTTCAAAATAGCCTCACCAGGCATCCCAGTGGAGCACCTCCTCCCTCGGCACCCGGCGCGCCGGGCGGAAGTCGGTGCCGAGGGTGTGCGCGACCGGGATGAACGCCGCCTGCATCACGTCGTCGTACGGGATGCCGAGGACACGGGCCGACTCCTTCTCATGGGCGAGGTTGCCGGTGGTCCAGCAGGTGCCCAGGCCTCGGGCGCGGGCGGCGAGCATGAAGCTCCACACGGCCGGGAGGATGGAGCCCCAGGTGCCGGCCTGGCGGACAACGGATACGTCGTCGGTACGGCCCTCCACACACGGGACGACGATCGCCGGGACCTCGTGGATGTGGTCGTAGAGGTGCTGGGCGCCGGAGTAGACGCGCTCCATACGCGCCACCTCCGCCCGGCGGATGTCACGCTCGGGGAGCGGGTCGCCCGGGGTGTTCACTCCCGCCCGCCATACCTCGGCGAGCGCGGCCCGCCGCTCCGGGTCGGTGATGATCACGAAGTGCCAGCGCTGACGGTTGCGTCCGCTCGGGGCCTGGACGGCCAGGTCGACGCATTCTTCGAGGAGTTGGCGCGAGACCGGCCTGGCGAGGTCGAGGCGATAGCGGACGGCGCGGGTGGTGGACAGGAGCTCGTCGGAAGACAGGGCGAGAGTCATGCGTTGACCTTCGCGGGGCGTGCCGTACGGCGACAACGCCCGGCTTTCACTGGATGAAAACGCCCGGATGAGAACACGGGGAGCGCATGGCCGAGAGTGTGGCGGGACGGGTCCTCTCCGTGCTGGACGCCTTCGTGGGCGCGCCGGACACGCTCCGCTTGACGGAGATCGCCCGCCGCACCGGGCTGCCGGTGCCCACCGCCCTGCGGATGGTGCGGGAGTTGGTGGTGTGGGGCGGTCTGGAACGGGCGACGGACGGCTCGTACCGGCTGGGTACCCGGATCCGCGCGCTCGGCGCGGCGGCGCCCTGTCCTCGCGGGCTGCTCGACGCGGCACTCCCGGCGCTGCGCGCCCTGACGACGCGCACCGGCGGCCACGCGGACATCGCCCTGCCGAGCGACGGCACCGCCTTGTGCCTGGTCAGCGGCGAACGGCTGCCGCTGCACGCGACGGCCGCGGGCAAGGTGCTGCTGGCCCACGGCCACGGGCCGCCGTCCGACGTACGGCGTCACACCCCCTACACGGTGACCGTGCCCGGCCCACTCGGCGCCCAGCTGGCACGGATCCGGGCGTCCGGCCTCGCGACGGCCCACGAGGAGTACCGGCTGGGCGAACTCTCCGTCGCCGCCCCGGTGTTGAGGGACGGTGTGCTGGTGGCGGCGGTGTCGGTGACGACGGGCACGACGATGCCGTACGAACGGCTGGGCGCCGCCGTCCGGGAGGCGGCGTCGGTCATCGGTCGGGCACTCGACGCGCCGCCGCGACCGTAGCGGCACCGGTTGTGCCGCTACGAGGGCAACGCAACGGCGTCCGCATACGTACGTGAGGGCAGCACGTGCTCACCACCGGCAAGGGAGAGGCATCCCCGATGAACCCGACGAACCCGTCCGCGCAGATCGGCGTCACCGGACTCGGCGTGATGGGCCGCAATCTGGCCCGCAACTTCGCCCGCCACGGCTACACCGTCGCCGTCCACAACCGCACCGCGAACCGCACGCGCGCGCTCGTCGAGGAGTTCGGCGACGAGGGCACCTTCGTCGCGGCCGAGTCGGCCGAGGAGTTCGTGGCCGCCCTGGAACGCCCGCGCCGGCTCATGATCATGGTGCAGGCGGGCGAGGCCACCGACGCCGTCATCGACGAGTTCGCCCCGCTCCTGGAGAGCGGCGACATGGTCATCGACGCCGGCAACGCCCACTTCGCCGACACCCGGCGCCGGGAGCGCCAACTGCGCGAGCGGGGCCTGCACTTCGTGGGTGCAGGTGTCTCCGGCGGTGAGGAGGGCGCGCTCAACGGGCCGTCGATCATGCCGGGCGGTTCGGCGGAGTCGTACGCCGTCCTCGGCCCGATGTTCGAGAACATCAGCGCGAAGGTCGACGGCACCCCGTGCGCGGCGCACATCGGCAGCGACGGGGCCGGGCACTTCGTCAAGATGGTCCACAACGGCATCGAGTACGCCGACATGCAGCTCATCGCCGAGGCCTACGACCTGCTGCGCCAGGTCGGCGGCTACTCCCCCGCCGAGATCGCGGACGTCTTCCGCACCTGGAACGAGGGCCGGCTCGGCTCCTATCTGATCGAGATCACCGCCGAGGTCCTCGCCCACGTCGACCAGGACACCGGCAGGCCGTTCGTCGACATCGTCGCGGACACCGCGGGCCAGAAGGGCACCGGCCGCTGGACCGTGCAGACCGCCCTGGACCTCGCCTCCCCGGTCACCGCCATCGCCCAGGCCACCTTCGCGCGGGCCGCCTCCGGCCAGACCGAACTGCGCGCCGCCTACCGCGACCTGCCCGGCGGCACCACTCCCCCGCTGAGCCGCACCGAGGCCGACCGGTTCACCGCGCAGGTCGAACACGCCCTGTACGCCTCCAAGGTCATCGCGTACGACCAGGGCTGGACGATGATCCGGGACGCGGCCGTCGAGTACGGCTGGAAGATCGACCTGGGTTCGGTCGCCACGATCTGGCGGGGCGGCTGCATCATCCGCGCCTCGTTCCTCGACCGCATCCGGGCCGCGCACGCCGCCGACCCGGGCCTGGTCAGCCTGCTCGGGGAGAAGGAGTTCGCGACCGAGATCGCGGACGCGCAGGTGCCCTGGCGGGAGACCGTCGCCTCGGCGGCCCGGCGCGGCATTCCGGTCCCGGCCTTCTCGGCCGCCCTCGCGCACTACGACACCCTGCGCGCCGACCGCCTCCCGGCCGCGCTCCTCCAGGGCCAGCGGGACTACTTCGGCGCGCACACCTACCAGCGCACCGACCGCTCCGGCGCTTTCCACACCCACTGGGCACGGGCGGGCCGCCCGGAGACGGTGGCCTGAGCGGGGTCCGTATCTCTCCAGCTCCCCCCGCTTTCTCCATGAAGGTCACGCCCCCCGCGGCGGTCGGGGGGCGCACGGAGTGGACCCGTGAACCCTGTATGCGCCCCTGGTGGGCTGGGGAGAATACGTGTGGCCAGTTGTCATCTGGCCGCGGTGGCGCGTTCCCTACCGGGTTCCGCACCGCGAACCTTCCCGGGAAAGCAGGTCGGGTGCCGTGTTGTTGCGTCTTCCCACGTCCGTGTCCGAAGTGCAGGAGTGTGTCGCCGAAGGAGCGACGCCGATAGGCGGGGCGACTCTCGTGTGGGCGGCGTTTCAACGGGACGGGTTTCCTCAACAGGCCGTGTCACTACGCGAGTTGCCGGAGGCCAACGCTATCGGACCCGAGGTGCTCGGCGCGGCGGTGCTGCTGAGCCAGATCGACGACCGCGTTCCGGAGGTGCTGCGCCGGGCGGCCTCCACGGTGGGAACGGGAGCCGTGCGCCGTACGGCCACGGTCGGCGGCAACATCGTCGGCAGCGCGCTGCGCTGTCTGCTGCCCGCGGCTCTCGTCCTGGACGCCCGCGCGACGGTCCTCGAACCGGACAGCGTCTACGAGACCGACCTCGCCGAGGTCCTGGCGAAGCGCCCCCTCCTGCTCGACCTCCACTGGAGCGCCCCGCTGGCCAGCAGTTACCGCAAGCTGCCCGGCGAGGCGGGCGGCCCCCCGCCCCTCGTGGTCGCCGCCGCCGTACACGCCGAGGGCGGCGGCACACGGCGCCTGCGTGTCGCCGTCCGCGACGGCTACGAGGTGCTCAGCGCGAGCACCCCGTGCGACACGGATGCAGAAACGGTCCACCAGGCCCTGGACCGCACGGACATCGGCACGCTCCCCGTCAGCGCCCGGGAAGTGGTCCACCAGCAGGTCACCTACGTGCTGTCCCGCTCCGCCTAGAGCTGAGCGAACCCCCGCACACGGACCCCCGTACGTGGGTCCCCGGAGCGTCCGGGGACCCACGTGCCGGAGGCGACCGCCAATTGGGGCCGTTCGGTCAGGCGTTGGGGTCGAAGGTGATGCCGGACGGCAGGGCCTTCGTGAGGTGGGCGGCGAAGTTGGCGTCCTTGAGGCCGAAGTTGGCGCTGCCGAAGTCGTAGGCGCTCAACTTGTCCCGCAGGCCCGCCGGGTAGCCGTTCCAGCCGACCAGGTCCGGGTACTGCCAGGTGCCGTAGGCGTTCTCCGGCGGCTCGTCGTTCGCGTTGGCGAGACGGAAGTCGTGCGTGCTCAGGCCGTCCTTCTGGTACACGATCTTGGGGTGGTTGCCGTCCCAGCGGACGTCGCCGGCGGCGTGCACGGTGAAGTCGCCGTGGTTGGACGTGGAGACGTACTTGGCGGTGCCGTTCTGCACCCAGACCACGACGTGCTCCCAGTCGTGGCGGTGGCCGCCGATGGTCGCCTGGTCCTTCTCGAAGTACAGGCCGTACATGATCGCGCACCAGCCGTTGTTGCACTTCTCGCGCGAGTAGCCGTTGGTGTTGTCCAGGTCCGAGGCGTCATGGCACTCGCCGCTGGCCGAACCGGACGGGTTGAGACCGCCGTTGATCGTTCCGTCGGGGCCGATGGCCGGGGTGGGGTAGCAGCCGTCGGTGTCGTAGTCGTAGGCCGGCTGCCAGGTCTTCTCCAGGTCGTCCGCGTTGGCGGGGAGCGCCGCGGGCGGGGCGGCGAAGGCGCTGCTGGGGAGGGCGACGACCAGCGCCACGGCACTGGCGAGGATGAGCGAGGCCCGGCGGATGCGTGCACTTCTCTGCACTGAGTTCTCCTGAAAGGACTGCGTGGGGGTGGGGGCAAGCGGTTTCTTCGCTTGCCGGAGCCAACCCTCACGCGAGTGATTGAGTAACTCAAGCTTTTTCAGGTGTCGGAGGAGTGAAGGAGCAACGAACATGCGGGCGCGGAGAGTTGGGGCGGGAGACCGTGACCGAGAAGGCACTCGGCGCCTCACCCTCCCGACTGGATGTCCCCCCGCGTGGACGACGCGATCGTGTCGCGGTGAGCGAAGTCGCCCGGGGGGATACCGGGATGGTGTCCGAGCGGGTCCGGCGACGCGGTGGCGGTGGCCGTGGGGCCGAGGGTGAGGCGGGAGACGATGCGGTAGCGGTCGCCGCGGTAGATCGAGTGGACGTACTCGACGGGCTGGCCGGTGGTGTCCGAGGTGAGCCGCTCGAAGAGCAGCGCCGGGGACAGCTCGGGTACGTCGAGCAGCTCGGCCTCCGCCCGGGTGACGACGGTCGGCTCGATCGCCTGTACGGCCTCCTGGACGTGCACACCGTGCTGCTCCCGCAGGTGCTCGTACAGGTCGCCGACCTCCAGCTCCTGGGCCGACAGGTTGGGGACCAGGTCGGCCCTGATGTGCAGATGCTCGATGGCCATCGGAGCGCCGTCGACCAGACGCAACCGCGCCACGTACACGATCTCGGCGGCGGGTGAGATACGCAGTTTGCGGCCCACGCGCGCGCCCGCCGGGATGGTCGTGAACTCCAGGAGCCGGCTCGACCAGGCCCCGGAGGCCTGCGGCACCGTCATGGACTGTCGGCCGGAGACGAGTTCCTGGGTGATCTTCTCGGGTGCCACGAACATGCCGCGCCCGTGTTCCCGTACGAGCAGTCCCGCGGCGACGAGTTCATCGACCGCAGCACGCAAGGTCGGGCGGGAGACGCCCAGTTGGGCACAGAGGACGCGCTCGGAGGGGATGGCGTCCCCGGGGTGGTGTGACTCGACGAGGTCGAGGATGAAGTCGCGAACGCGCTCCCGCTTGAGAACCGCACCTGGTTCGTCGGCCTTCATGTGCGCCCCCTCCCTGATTCGCGGAATCCCCAGTTAACCACTTACCAGTTGACCAGTTGACCGGTGAGGCGATCGTCCAGATCTCGACCGGCCTTCGCGCCAAAATCCTTCGCAGCAGCGGGGGTTGACGCCTTCGATTGGTCTATGCCACCTTCATCCCCACATCAACAGGTGAGCTGTCCAGTGGGCCTCACTGGTCAGGTGGTCAGGTCATGCCCTCCAGAGGTGAACCATGCCCGCGCACCGACCCGCACCCAGTCTCTGGTTCCTCGGCCGGATCGGCGATCACCTCGTCCGAAACGGGCGCCGCCCGGTCGGCCGGGCCGAGACCGGCGCCGAACTGCCCCTGGACTTCATCGAGTACCTCACCTATCGCGGCTGTGCGCCGTACGGCGCCACCCCTGAACCCCATCCCCCTGACCTGTCCATTCCGGGAATCACCCCACCTTTCTGGAGAGGAACAACGATGAGATTCGCCGAGAACCGGCTACGCGCCACCGCATCCGCCGCCGTCGCGGTGGCCATGGGCGCCGCCGCGCTCACCGCGCTCCCGGCCGGCACCGCCAGCGCGGCCGGCGAGGGGCTGAGCGTCCAGTACCGTACGAGCGCCACGGGAGCCAGCGCCGACCAGGCCGAACCCTGGTTCAAGGTGAAGAACACCGGGACCGCGAGCGTGCAGTTGAGCGGCGTCAAGGTCCGCTACTACTTCAAGGCCGACTCGGCGAGCGCGAGTTACCGCTTCGCCTGTTCCTGGGCCGTCAAGGGCTGCGCCAACGTCACGGGCGCCTTCGGCACGCTCGCCAACCCGACCGCCACCGCCGACCGTTACCTGGAGATCGGCTTCACCTCCGGTGCCGGCACTCTCGCCCCGGGCGCCGACACCGGCGACATGCAACTGCGCTTCTACCAGTCGACGTGGCAGCCCCTGAACCAGAGCGACGACTACTCGTTCGGCGCCTCCCAGACGTCGTACGGCGACTGGTCGAAGGTCACGGCCCAGCTGGCCGGCACCACCCTTTGGGGCCAGGCCCCGGCGGGCAACGACCCTACGACCCCGCCCACGGACCCGCCGACCGATCCTCCCGCCGACGCCGCCACACTGTTCGACGACTTCAACTACAGCAGTCACAGCGACCCGAACATCTCGGCGCACGGCTGGAGCGTGCGCTCAAACTCCGGTGGCCCCGGCGTGTCCGGCGCCACCTGGGCGCCCGAGAACGTCACCTTCGCCACCACCAGCGGCAACTCCATCATGAACTTGGAGACCTCGACCGCCGGCACCGGAGCGAGCACCGAACAGACCGAAATCCTCACCCAGGCACGGAAGTTCAAGAACGGCACCTACGCGGCCCGGGTCAAGTTCAACGACGCGCCCAAGTACGGCCCGGACGGCGACCACCTCGTCCAGACGTTCTTCGCCATCAACGACCTCACGGCACCGCTCGCGGACGACTACGCCGAGTACGACTTCGAGTACCTGCCCAACGGCGGCTGGGGCGAGCCGTCGAACATCCTCTACACGACGTCCTGGGAGACCTACCAGGCCGACCCGTGGGTGGCGGTCAACCAGCACACCGAGGCCCGGCAGAGCTACGCCGGCTGGCACGACCTGGTGCTGACCATCGACAACAGCAGCATCAAGTACTACATCGACGGCCAGCTCTTCGGCACCCATGACGCCGCGTACCTGCCGGAGCGGCCGATGTCGATCAACTTCAACCAGTGGCTGATCGACTTCGGCGGCCTGACCAGCAGCACCGCGCGGGCGTACGACCAGCAGGTCGACTACGTCCTCCACGTCGAGGACCAGGTCCTCACCCCGGCGCAGGTCGCCGCGAAGGTGACGGCCTACCGCAGCGCGGGCACCACGTTCCAGGACACGGTCCCCAGCAGCTGATCCCCGTACTCGACGCCGGGGCCTGTGGCTCAGCGGGCCCCGGCACCCACACCCTCTAAGCTCCGGCCATGCGCGTATTGGTCTTGGAGGACGACCCCGAGCTGGGGCCCGTCGTCGCTGCTCAGCTGCGGGGTGCGGGGTTCGCGGTGGACCTCGCTCGGACTCTGGCCGAAGCGGATCTCAAGCTCTCCGTCAACAGTTACGACTGTGTCGTGGCCGACCGCTCGGTCCCGGACGGCGACTCCCTCACGCTGCTCGCCGCGCATCGGCGCACGGGGTCGGCGTTGCCCTTTCTGCTGCTGACGGCGCTGGACGCGGTGAGCGACCGGGTGGCCGGCTTCGAGCACGGGGCGGACGACTACCTGGTCAAGCCCTTCGCCTTCGCCGAACTGGTCGTACGCGTGCGGGCGTTGTGCCGCAGGGAGCAGCCCGCGCGGCTGCCGGTACTGCGGGCGGGTGACCTGGAGGTCGACCTTCCGCGCCGCCGCGTGTCCAGGGCCGGAGTGCTGCTCAGCCTCTCCGCCAAGGAGTTCGCGGTCCTTGAGCTGCTGATGCTGCGCGCGGGCGAGGTCGTCACGCGCACCGAGCTGATCGAGAGCTGCTGGGACGAGGCGAGCGAGCCGATGTCCAACGTCGTGGACGTCCTCATCGGCCAGCTGCGCCGGCGGCTCGGGCCGCCCGATCCGATCGGAACGGTGCGCGGCGTCGGCTACCGGCTGGGCGACGGGGCGCAGGCGTGACCCGCCGGGCTTCCCTTTCACCAGCCGTGGCCCGGCTGCGGCGCACCCGCCGACTGATGACCCTCCTGTTCGCCTCGACGACCGCCGCCTGTCTCGTCGTACTGGCCACGGTCGCCATCCGCATCGACGCCGAATCCCGCCGCTCCGGCCTCGACCACGAGGTCGACAGCCGCGCCGTCGGCCTGTCGCGGGCGGTCTGGTTCGACGCGGGGGCGCTGCACCTGGAGCCGTTGGGTGAGGACGAACTCGCGCGGGGCGCCGAGGTGTTGGCGGTCATGCAGGCGGGGCGCGGAGAGTCGCCGTCGCTGCGGAACGTCGTTCCCGCGCGCTCGGCGCTGCCCGGTCAGGACCGGCTCGACCAGGTCTGGCAGCGAGTCCTGGAGGAACAGGAGACCGTCGTCGTCACCGCCCCCTCCTCCGACGGCGGGCGGCTGAGATGGGCGGCGGCCCCGGTCTGGGACGACGACCGGATCGGTGCGGCCGTGCTGGTCGGCACGGAGCTGGCACGCAGCGAACACGATCACGACCTCCTCGTGCGCTGGCTGGCGCTCGGCTGCACGGCTCTGGTCTGCTGCGCGGCTGCGGTCGGCCACCTGCTGTCCGGCCGGGCCATGCGGCCTGCCCTGCGCGGGCTGGAGCAGCAGGAACAGTTCCTGGCGGAGGCGGCGCACGAGCTGCGTACGCCGCTGGCCACGTTGCGGTTGGTAGTGGAGCGCGGTCGTCCTTCCGACGAGGCCCTACGGCTGGTCGACCGGCTGAGCCGGCTGGTCACCGGGCTGCTCGCCAGGGCCCGTATGGAGGCCGGTGCGACACGGGCCGAGCTGGTGCCCCTGCGCCTCGACCAGCTGGTGGAGACCACGGTCGAGGAGCTGCCGGACCACGAGAGCGTCACGGTGAACGCCGAGCCGGTGGTGGTGCTCGGGGACCCGGACCTGCTGGCCCAGGCGGTACGGAACCTGGTGGAGAACGCCCAGCGGCACGGCGGCCCGGCCGGGTCGCCGGTGGAGGTCACGGTCGCGCCGGGCATGGTCACGGTCCGCGACCATGGGGCGGGCGTGCCGCTCGCGGACCGGGAGCGGGTCTTCGACCGGGGTGTCACCGGGGGTTCCGGAGCCGCTTCGGGTACGGGCGCGGGGCTGGCCATCGTCCGCTGGGTCGCCGAGCTGCACAACGGGACCGCTCACCTGACGGACGCGCCCGGAGGCGGCCTGATCGCCGAGCTGCGACTCACTCCGCTGGAGGTGCGGTGACAAACCTGCGGGCCGGTGGGGGCTGATCGCACAGTTCCCCGCGCCCCTGACGGGGCGCTGTACGCACCGGACTTCACCGGTCCTGCTTAGAACCTGCGGTTCGGCAGCGCCCTAAGGGGCGCGGGGAACTGCGCGACCAGCCACGACGGCGCCGCAGCAAAACGACGACACATCGCGCCCCCGCATCCTCATCCTCATCCTCATCTCATGAAGTCCCCGGCACCGTAGGCGCATGATCCCTCCGCGCAACCCCCGGCTGCTGCTCGGCACCGCCGCGGGACTCAGCACCCTGGTCCTCGCCGTGAACCTGCACGGCCTGCCGTACGGCGGTGCCTCGACCAACGTGGCCGTCCGGGTCGACCAGGTCGGCTACATCCGCGGCGAGGAGAAGCAGGCCTACGTCATGGGACCCAAGGCGGCTCTGGCCGGAGCACGCTTCAAGGTGGTCGACGCCAAGAACAAGGTCGTCGCGGCAGGCAGGCTCGGAGCCTCCACCGGCCACTGGAACGCCAAGTACCCCTCCGTGCGCACCGCCGACCTCTCCGCCCTGGACACCCCCGGCACCTACCGCATAGTCCTCACCGGCACCGCGTCCGGCCGCTCCCCCGCCTTCCGGATCGCCGACGCCGACGAGCTGATGACCCCGCTCGTCCGGGACAACATCCGCTTCCTCCAGGCCCAGCGCGACGGAGCCGACGTGCTTCCCGGCGCCATGCCACACGGACCTTCCCATCTGGCCGACGAGGACGCGACCGTCTACGCCGAGCCGGACTACGACGAGGAGGGCACCGAGCTGCTCGACGAGTTGACCCCGACCGGTGACCGGGTCGACGTCTCGGGCGGCTGGTTCGACGCGGGCGACTTCCTCAAGTTCACCGCCACCACCTCCTACTCGGTCGCCGAACTCCTGCTCGCCCAGCGCGACTTGCCGGACATGGAGGAGCTCTCCGACGAGACCGCGCACGGGCTGGACTGGCTGGACAGGATGTGGGACGAGGACAGCGAGACCCTCTACGCCCAGGTCGGCATCGGCGCGGGCAACGAGAACGCACGGTCCGATCACGACGTGTGGCGGCTGCCGGAGGCCGACGACCGACTCGACGTGTCCCCCGGCGACCCGGACTACACGATCAAGCACCGTCCGGTCTTCCGCGCGACCGACCCGGGTGAGCCGATCAGCCCGAACCTGGCGGGCCGGGTGGCCGCGGCCTTCGCCCTCGCCGCACAGCACGCGGCCGACACGGACCCGGAGGAGGCCCAAGCCTGGCTGGACAAGGCCGCCGCCGTCTACGACCTCGCCGACACCGACCACGACCCCGACGAGCCGCTGGTCACCGCGTTCCCCGGCGCCTTCTATCCCGAGGACTCGTGGCAGGACGACATGGAGTTCGGCGGCGCCGAACTGGCCCTGGCCGCAAGGCAACTCGGGGATGACAGGGAGAGCGCCTGGACCGACGCCGCGACCGGCTGGGCCGGCGACTATCTGGACTCCGACGTCAAAGGCACCCTCAACGTCGCGGACGTCAGCGCCCTGGCCCACGTCGACCTGGCCACCGTCCTGGACGGCACCCGCACGAACGGCATCGGGACCGAGGAGCTGCACGAGGACCTGCGCCGCCAGCTGGAGGACGGCGTCGACCGCGCCGGGCACGACCCGTTCCGGGCGGGCGCCGTCTACGACGACTTCGACGCCGTACCGCACACCTTCGGCCTGGTGGCCACCGCCCGCCTCTACGCCGAGGCCACCGGAGACACCGACTACGAGGCCTTCGCCGGCCGGCAGCGCGGCTGGGCCCTCGGCGCCAACGCCTGGGGCACCAGCTTCGTGATCGGCGCGGGCGAGGTCTACCCGCACTGCCCGGAACACCAGTTGGCCAACCTCAGGGGCAGCCACGACGGCAAGGGCGCCATCCTGCGCGGAGCCGTGGTCAACGGCCCCAACGAGGCCTCAAAACTTGAGGAGTTGAACGGCTTCCCGACGATGAAGAAGTGCACGGCCGCCCCGCCGACCGGAGCCTGGACCGACTTCGACGGCAAGGGCGCACGGTACGTCGACGACGTGGGCGCCTGGCAGACGGTGGAGCCCGCACTGGACTTCACGACGACGGCACTGCTGGCCTTCGCCCTCACCGCACAAGGCGAAGGAGGCGAAGGCCAGTAGCCGGGACTGTCCTGGCGCTCCTCAGGAGGTGAGGTAGCAGGACTTGCTCACGCCGGGCAGCGGATCGGTGCCGAATGCCGCCGTCGTGCAGGCGGTGCCGCCGGTGAACGACTTGTAGAGGAAGCGGCCCCGGGCTCCGTAGGCGACGGTCTGCTGTCCGCTGAAGGCGCACGTGCCGCCTTCGGCGGAGCAGCTGGTGGCGTAGCCGGCCGGGCCGCCGGTGGCGGTGTAACAGGCCTTCGACTCACCGGGGATCGGGTCGCCGAACGTGGCGTCGGTGCAGGCGGTGTCGCCGGTGGCCGTCCTCGTGGTGAACGCACCGAAGGCGCCGTACATCACCGGCTGGCCGGCCGCGGCCGGGCAAGTGCCGTTCTGGTCCGCGCACTTGGTCCAGCCGCCGGCCGGCGCTCCGGCGGGCGGCAGGTAGCAGGACTTGACGACGCCGTCGATGGGATCGCCGAAGTGGGCGTTGGTACAGGCGACGGAGCCGTTGGTGACCTGGTGGGCGAAGTTGCCGTTGGCGCCGTAGGCGACGTCACGGTTGTAGCCGGGTACGGCGCAGGTGCCGGCCTCGGCCGCGCAGACGGTGTATCCGGGCGGGCCGCCCGCGTCGGCGACGTAGCAGGACTTGACGAGGTTCGACGCCGGGTCGCCGCCGAAGGAGGCGTTGGTGCAGGCGGTGCCGGCGGTCACCGTCTTGTACCTGTACGTCCCTGCCCCGTAGGCCACCGCGCGAGTGCCGCTGAAGGAACACGTGCCGCCCTCACCCGCGCACCGGGTGAAGCCCGCGCGCAGGGCGCCGGTGCCGGGTTCGGCGGGCGGAGCGGGATTGCCCAGGCCGGTGGCGGTCACGGTGTAGCTGCCCGGGGCGACGCCGGTGAAGTAGACGTACGTGTCGTCCTGGCTCGCGCCGGTGATTCCCGACGTGGGCGTGAAAGTCCCGTTGTTCCAGACGACGTTGCCGTTCACGGACACCGAGATGTTGGAGCCGCCGAACTTCGGGACGCCGATGCGGCCGGTGGTGCCGGACGGGCTGGTCAGGTGGGCCGAGTAGGTGCCGGCGGCGGGGTCGCGGGACCAGGACGCGTTGATGGCGCCCTGGGGCATGGTGATGCGGCCCTCGGCGCTGGTCAGGTCGCCGGGGTGCGGGACGAAGCGATAGGCGCCGTTCGACGACTCCGGAGCGGTGCCGAGCACGTCGAAGGTGAGCGTGGAGGTGGGCGCGGTGGACCAGCCGTGGGCCAGGCTCATGAACGAACCGCCGTAGGCGAGACCGCCGTCGGCCTTGACGCCCTCCCAGAAGGTGCTCTTGGTGCCGATGTCGCTGTTCAGCATGTGGCCCCAGGTGCGGCGGATCTGCGCGAGGGCGCCGTAGTCGTCGTTGGCGGTGAAGCGGGCGTTGAGCTCCATGCCGCCGGCGAAGGGCGATACGTTGCTGCCCCATTCGGGGGTGGTGGGGCCGTAGATGCCCCAGTTGTTGCCGAGCCCCGCGATGATGCTCTGCGACTTGGCCGTGGAGTCGGTCAACCCGTACCAGACCGCAAGGGAGTTGCCGTCCTGCGGGTACAGGGCGCTGGTCGGGTTGTCCTTGTACATGCCCTTCGAGGCGTCCCACAGAAGGGAGTTGGCCGCGGTTTTGATCGCGGCAGCCTTGCCGGCCCAGCTCGTGGCAAGCGCGCTGTCGCCCTCGACCGTGGCCAGGGTGACGCCGCCCTTGAGCGCGGCGTACAGCAGCGCGTTGGCGGAGATGTTCTCGCCGCCCTGGCCCGCCCGGGCCCAGTCCTGGGTGCGGGTCACGTTGAGCAGGTTGTTGCCGTCGATCTTGTTGATGATGAAGGCCATCGAGCGCTTGTAGTTGGCCCATTGGGAGTCCAGCCACGCACGGTCGGCGGTGTACGTGTAGTACGTGGCCGTGCCCAGCAGGGTCCAGGTGTGGTAGGTGTCCGAGCCGGTGAGGTTGAACGGCGGTCCCGACCAGGGGATTTCACCCTCCGCGGACGCCGCGTTGAACATCGTGGTAAGCGCGTTGCGCGTCGAGGTGAGGTCGTTGGAGTAGGCGTACTGCGTGGGTACGGCGATGCCCAGGTCGCCGGGCCACACCGTACGGTCGCGCTTGGCGCCGTCGACCAGGACCGAGTCGCCCACGCCGACGGTGGCGCCGTTGTCCCACTCCGAGGCCGGCGGGGGCCAGGCGCGGCCCTGGTTCGAGGCGATCGTGTTGAGCTGCACGGTGTACGCCCCCGCATACCAGATGCTGTTGAGCAACTCGTCGCTGGAGGAGAAGTAGTTGGCGTAGTCGGCCGGGTTGGCCTTCCCCGGAGCCGCGGTGAACGCGAGGCTGACGCCCTTGAGATCCACCCAGCCCGAGGTGTCGAGAAAGACGGTCAAGTAGCGGAAGCCGCCCCGCTGTTGAGCGGTGGGCACGGTGTAGGTGCCGTCGGCGGAGGCCGTGGCGTAGAGCGCCCCGTCCTCTCCGTCGCGTCCGCTGCTGCGGTCGCTGTTGTTGCCCACGTACAGGGATGACTCGCTGAAGGCCAGACCGACGCGCTGACCGCTGTCACTGACGGCCCCGAAGGACAACGTTGTCACGCCCGCGACCTCTTTGCCGAAGTCGAGCGTGATGGCCGACTGCGAGCCGGAGATCCGCGTCGACTGTCCGCTGAGGACGTTCTGCGGGTTCGCGACGCTCCCGGCCGTGCGATGGACGGCGGTCGGCTTGAGGGTGCGTGAGGTCGGCGAGTAGTTCACGGCGGCAAGCTCCGCTCGGAGTCCGGACGTTGAGGTTGCCGACGCCTCCTCGGACACGGAGGGGGCGGCGCCGGCGGACGGCGCGAGAGCCATGACCGGCGCCACTGCCACGGCCATGGCCAGGCCGAGCAATCGGTACCGGCCTGGCGGTCTGCTCAGCGGGGAACGACGACGCATGGGAACCTCCCGGAGCGGGTGCGGAAACATGGAAGCCTGCGGGTCTGAAACGATTCAAAATCACGGTCCACGAGACCCCAACGCCTGACCGGACAGGGGGATGCACGAGAAGCCTCGTCGAAGTTCCACCGATGATGGGCGCGCGGAATCGGGGTGTCAACCCGTCGCGGCCACCGGGAACTCCCTTACGACGGACTCCTGTTGAGGGCATTGACAGGGCCCCGCCAAGCCGGTTCACTGCCCCGGAGACAGGTATGGACCAGTGCTCCATTCCGGCCCGGCTCGGCGAGAGCCGCCGGCCCCAGTCGCGCCCGCCGACCGGCGTCCCCCATCGTTGAATCGAGGCGAGTTCGGGTGTCCTTCCGCAGCTCAGACAACGTTGTCAGATCACGCTTCCTCGTCTTCCTCCTCGCGGCCGCTCTCGCGTTCGTGGCACTGGTCCCGGCCGCGACGCCCGCGGCCGCCGCCACCCCGGTGTGCGTCCTGGCCTGCGACGCGCTGGACCCCTCACAGGCCCGCCAGGAGAGCTTCCCGGTGCCGACCAAGAACCTCAACGGCCGCCGCCTCCAACTGCACGTCTCCGACGCGGACGACATGGCGTGGGCCAGCATCGACGAGGGCACGACCGGCAACTCGGTGTGGCTGGACCGCTCCTGGGACGGCGGCGCCACCTGGGAAGGACTGCTGGGCAAGGCGAGCATCCCGAGCACGTGGACCGGCACCAGGACCCTGATGTACAACATCACCGACCCCCGCAACCACCGCCGCGGACTGGTCCGGGCATGCGGCGACGCGGCCGCCGTCGGCTGCACGGACTGGGTCTACCCCACCGTCTGCGACACGCTCTGCGACGGCACGAGCGCCGCCCAGGCGGCCGGCGACGACCAGCCGGTTGGCTCAACTACCCTCTACGGCCGCACGATCCGCCTCCACGTGGACCAGAAGAACTCCATGGCCTGGGCGAGCATCGACACCGGAGGCGCCGGCGACGAGATCTGGCTCGACCGCTCCTGGGACGGTGGCGCCACCTGGCCGGACGGCTCCTCCCTCGGCCGTACGAGCACGCCATCCGGAGCCACCGGCACCCGTACCACGATGTACGCCACCCGCGACCCGCGCGGCCTCCTCTACGGCGGCGCGGTCCGCGCCTGCGGCCGCGAGGCGAGCCACAACGAGGGCAGTTGCACCGCCTGGGTCAGGCCCGCGCCGACCAGGGCGCGCGCCGCGGCGGACGCGCTGATGACCTCGTACGACCCCTACAACGGCTGGTGGCCGAGCAGTTGGTGGAACTCCGCCGCCACCCTCACCTCCCTCATCGACTTCGCGAGGACCACCGGCAGGCACGACTACGACTGGGCCATCGCGCGCACCTTCGAGCAGAACAAGGGAGTCTTCGCGGCCGGAGTGCGCAGCACGGACGCGATCGAGGGCCACTTCGTCAGCCGGGCCATCGACGACGCGGGCTGGTGGGCCATCGCCTGGCTCGACGCGTACGACCACACCGGCGAGGCCCGCTATCTCGACGAGGCGGTGACCATCGCCAACTACGTTCAGCAGTACTGGGATCCCAGCTCCTGCGGCGGGGGCGTGTGGTGGGACCGTGAGCGGACGTACAAGAACGCGGTGACGAACGGGCAGTACCTCTGGCTGACCACGGCCCTGCAGCAGCGCATCCCGGGCGACACGGTGTGGCTCCAGCGGGCGCAGACGTCCGCCGCCTGGTACAAGGCCAGCGGGATGATCAACTCCTCGGGGCTTGTGAACGACGGGCTGACCTCGTCCTGTGCCAACAACGGCAGCACCGTGTGGAGTTACAACCAGGGACTGGCCATCGGCGCCTTCACCGAACTGTGGAAGACGACCGGCGACAGCTCGATGCTGACCCTCGCACGAACCCTGGCCGACGCCGCGATCAGCAGCCCGGCGCTGACCCGGGACGGAGTGCTCACCGAGTCCTGCGACATCGGCTCGGCATCCTGCGACGACAACCAGAAGCAGTTCAAGGGCATCTTCATGCGGCACTTCGCCGACCTCGCGAAGGTCACCGGTTCGAGCACCTACCAGGCGTACATCCAGAAACAGGCGGACACCCTGTGGGCGCAGGACCGCACCTCTCTCAACGCCCTGGGCCAACGCTGGGCCGGCACCACCCCCAACCAGACCGATTGGCGTACGCAGGCCAGCGCACTGGGAGCGCTCACCGCGGCGGCGAACTAACGTTGGAGCAGTGGGACGAAGCTCGACCTGTAGAAGGAGAGGGTGTCGCCAGCCATGTCACTCGCCCGAGTCCACAACTTCTCCATCTCGCTCGACGGCTTCGGCACCGGTGAGGGTCTGAGCCGTGACGCGCCGTTCGGCCACGCCGGTGAACGGCTGCACGAGTGGATGTTCACCACCCGCTTCTGGCACGAGATGACCGACCGACCCGGCGGAACCGGC
This sequence comes from Streptomyces sp. JLBG701, assembly GCF_058544905.1. Taxonomy (NCBI): domain Bacteria; kingdom Bacillati; phylum Actinomycetota; class Actinomycetes; order Kitasatosporales; family Streptomycetaceae; genus Streptomyces; species Streptomyces sp. JLBG701. The sequence continues at coordinate 8,144,579 of NZ_CM178588.1, read as the reverse complement.
GGCGTCGACGACGCCTTCGCGCGACAGTTCGAGCCGGGGATCGGCGCCGAGATCATGGGCGCCGGGAAGTTCGGCTACCCCGGATGGCACGACGACCCGGACTGGAAGGGGTGGTGGGGCCCCAACCCGCCCTTCCACACACCGACGTTCATCCTCACCCATCACCCACGCCCGTCGATCGAGATGGAGGGCGGCACGACGTTCCACTTCCTCGACGCCTCGCCCGCCAAGGCCCTGGAGACGGCCCGCGAGGCCGCGGACGGCCAGGACGTACGCATCGGCGGGGGCCCGGCCGTGGTCCGCGACTTCTTCGCCGCCGGGCTCATCGACCACCTGCACATCGTGGTGGCCCCGATCCTGCTCGGCCGAGGCGTACGCCTCTGGGACGGCCTGGAGGATCTTGAGAAGGACTACGAGGTCGAGGCCACGTCCTCACCCACGGGAGTCACGCATGTGACGTTCACCCGAACGGGCCTCTGACACTCCTGCGCGTGACCGCACCCTCCCTACAACCCCACAATCGCGTTCCACCTCTTCGCGAACTCCACCCGCTCCGTCGACGTGATGTCCCGCGCGATCGCAAGCCGCTTACGCATCGCAGCGTCGGGAAAGATCAGCGGATCCTCGGCAAGGGCGGCCGTGTCCTTGTCCTTCGACGAGGCGAGGACGTCCTGGGCGCCGGGGACGGGGCAGACGTAGTTGACCCAGGCGGCCAGTTCTGCTGCCACCGCCGGCTCGTAGTAGTAGTCGATCAGGGTCTCGGCGTTCGCCTTGTGGCGGGCCAGGTTCGGGATCATCAGGGACTCCGCCCACAGCTCGGCGCCCTCCTCGGGGACGACGAAGCGGATGTCGGGATCGTCGGCCTGGAGCTGGATGACGTCGCCCGAGTAGGCCTGACAGGCCAGGACGTCGCCGCTGGAGAGGTCCTTGATGTAGTCGTTGCCGGTGAAGCGGCGGATCTGCTTGCGGGCCACCTGCTTCTCGACCTGGTCGCACACCTGGTGGAAGTCGTCCGCCTTCCACTGGGTGATGTCGACGCCGTTGCCCTGCATCAGCAGCGCGAACGCCTCGTCCAGGCCGGACAGCAGCGTGACGCGGCCCTTCAGGTCGCTCGCCCACAGGTCGGAGACATGGCGGATCTCCCGGCCCAGCCTGCGGCGGTTGTACGCGATTCCGGTGATGCCCGACTGCCACGGCACCGTGAACTTGCGGCCGGGGTCGAAGGCGGGCGAGCGGAGCAGCGGGTCGAGGTACTTCGTCACGTTGGGCTGCCGGGCCCGGTCCATCTCCTGCACCCAGCCGAGCCGCACGAACCGTGCGCACATCCAGTCGCTGATGACGATGAGGTCGCGGCCGGTCTGCTGGTGGTTCATCAGGGCCGGGCTGATCTTGCCGAAGAACTCGTCGTTGTCGTTGATCTCCTCGATGTAGTCGACGGAGATCCCCGTCCGCTTCTCGAACGCCTCCAGCGTCGGCCGCCTGGTCTCGTCGTTGTCGTCGGTGTCGATGTACAACGGCCAGTTCGCCCAGGTCAGCCGTTTGTCACTGGCGGACAGATCGGCGGCGGCCCGGTCACCGGGCGACACATACGCGGCGGGCACACCACAGCCGGCGAGCGCACCGAGCGCGGCGGTACCGCCCAGCGCACGCAGGAGGGAGCGACGGGACGGCGAGGCCGAGAAGGCGGACGTCTTCGGGGTGGGGGGCATCCAGGCAGCATGCCCCCACCGCCTGTGGCCGGACAATGGACGCTGCGTCGAGCGGAATCAGACGGACCCGACACCTTGTCGATCAGCCCCTATATCTCGTACGTCCATGTCGGGCATCCGCGTGACAGCGGCCGCCGCCCCCTCGTACCGCGGCAGGCTCACCTCCACCGTCAGCCCGCCCCGCGGCTGCGTCCGCGCCAGCACCCGGCCCCCGTGCGCGGCGACCACGGCGGCGACGATGGACATGCCGAGGCCGAGCCCGTCCCGCCTGCGCACCCGCTCCGGGCCCAGCCGCCGGAACGGCTGGAACAGCCCCGCCGCCTCGTCGGCCGGGATCACCGGCCCGCTGTTGGCGATCCGCAGGCCGGGCCGGCCGGCCGCGTCGAGGCCGGTCCACACGCTCACCCAACCCTCCTCGCCCTCCGGCAGGTTGTGGCGTACGGCGTTGTCGGCGAGGTTGACGACCAGCCGCTCGATCAGCTGCGGATCCCCGAGCACGGGAGCGGGGTCGAGACGGGCCTCGACGCGGGGACCGCCGTCCGGCAGCCGCTCCCGCACCACCTTGGCCAGGTCGACGAACTCCCGCCGCTCCAGCCCCCGTTGACTGCGCGCCAGCGTCAACAGGGCGTCGATCAGCCGCTCCTGCTCCTGCCCGGCCGCCCGCACCCGAAGACACGCGGCCCGCAACGCCTGAGGCGAAGCATCGGGATCGGCGAGTGCCACGTCCACGATGGTCTGCTGAAGCGTGAGCGGGGTGCGCAGTTCGTGCGAGGCGTTGGCGACGAACCGCCGCTGCGCCTCGAACGCCCCCTCCAACCGCGCCAGTACGTCGTCGAAGGTGTCGGCCATCGCCTTCAACTCGTCGTCGGGACCGGGCGCGGCGAGCCGCTCATGAAGGTTGTCGGCGGAGATACGACGAGCGGCGGCGGTCATCGTCCGCAGCGGAGCGAGGACCCGCCCCGCCATCAGCCAGCCCAGCACCACCGACGCCAGCGTCATCACCGCGAGCGCGACACCGGCCCCGACGAGCAGGCTGTGCAGGGCCTCGGCGCGCAGGATCTCGACGTACGCGGTGAGGGTGGCCTCGGGCACGGGGGCACCGGGGCCGACCGTCGCCTCGGGCGCCTCGGCCGAGCCGGTCATCGTCGCCCCGGTCTCGGTGGAGTGCGCCGCGAGCGCGTACGTGAAGCCGAGCAGTCCGGCGCCGCCCACCATGAACAGGGCGCTGTAGAGCAGGGTCAGTCGCGAGCGAATGCTGCGCGGTCCCACGGGATTCCACCTCATCTGCCGCCGCCCCTCCCGGAGTTCACCGGATCCGGTATCCGGCCCGCTCGACCGTCTCGATCAGCGGCGGCTCCCCCAGCTTGCGCCGGAGCCGGCTCACCGTGACCTTGACGGTCTGGCTGAAGGGGTCGGCCGCCTCGTCCCAGGCCCGCTCCAGGAGTTCCTCGGTCGAGACGACGGCCCCCTGCGCGGCCAGCAGCATCTCCAGTACCGCGAACTCCTTGGGGCTGAGGGCGAGTCCACTTCCGCTACGGGTCGCCTGCCGCCGGGCAGGGTCGAGCCGCAGTTCCCCCCTGAGCAGGACCGGCGGCAGCGCGGGCTGCGCACGTCGCGCCAACGCCCGTATCCGCGCGACGAGTTCGGTGAACGCGAACGGCTTGGACAGATAGTCGTCGGCCCCGAGACCGAGCCCGGCGACCCGGTCGGCCACCGTCCCGGCCGCCGTCAGCATCAGCACCCGCGCCCGGCTGCCCTCCGCCGCCAGCGTCCGGCACACCTGGTCGCCGTGGATGCCGGGCAGGTCGCGGTCGAGTACGACGACGTCGTAGCCGTTGATCTGGGCGCGCTCCAGCGCGGTCGCCCCGTCGAAGGCCACGTCGACCGCCATCCCCTCCCGTCGCAGGCCCCCGGCGACGGTCTCGGCGAGCTCTTCGTGGTCCTCGACCACCAGCACACGCATGGGGTCAGTTAACCGGCCGGCCGGTTACAGGGCGATAAGCCCGACCGTTCCCGTGCCGTAACCGCCCCTGCGGTGAGCTGAGTTCAAACCGCACCGCCGTCCACGAACGACCGGAAGGACCGACACCTCCATGCGCACCATGCTGCACACCCGGCACCGATACGCCTTCGTCGCCTGCGCCCTGCTGTCCGCCGCCGCACTGGGCACGGTCACGGCATCGGCGGCCACGGCGACCGGCACCCACCAGACAGGGATCGCCTCCGGGCACGCCAAACACACCAAGCCCGGCACCCCGCCCGAGGGAGCCGGCCTGTGGGTGGCCTACACCCCGACCGAGAACGCACCCGACGACGTCAACGACGCCAACCCGAAGTTCGCCGCGTGCATGAAGGAACAGGGCCAGAAGTACTTCCCGGACTTCCACGCGTCCAAGGACGAGGAGGGCCACGTACGCCTGGAGGTGAGGATGTCCGCCGGCAAGGGCTTCGACCCGACGTCGGACGCCTACCAGGACGCCATCAAGACCTGCGCCCCGATCGTGGAGGAGACGGGCCTCACCTTCACCGACGACCTGCCCCCGCTCCCCGGAAAGCCGGGCAAGGGCGGCGGCACGACCGAGGACGGGACCCCGTCCCTGCACACGGAGCCCGAGACCTTTACAGGCTCACAGACCGCCTGACCACCCGGAGGGGGGAACACCGCGGCCCCGGACGGAAGTTGATCCGTCCGGGGCCGCGCGCTTGTCTCAACGCCTGCGAATGCTTACCCGTCGAGCGACGTCATGACGTGCTTGATCCGCGTGTAGTCGTCAAACCCGTACGCCGACAGATCCTTGCCGTACCCGGACTTCTTGAACCCACCGTGCGGCATCTCGGCAACCAGCGGAATGTGCGTGTTGATCCAAACGCACCCGAAGTCAAGGGCCTTGGACAGCCGCATCGCACGAGCGTGATCCTTGGTCCACACCGAGGACGCGAGGGCGTAGTCGACCCCGTTCGCCCACTCGATGGCCTGCGCCTCGTCCGAGAAGGACTGGACGGTGATGACGGGCCCGAAGACCTCGTTCTGGATGATCTCGTCGTCCTGCTTCAGTCCCGACACCACCGTCGGAGCGTAGAAGTAGCCGACCTCACCGACCCGGTGACCACCGGACTCGACCTTGGCGTGGGCCGGCAGCCGCTCGATGAACCCGGAGACCTGCTTGAGCTGGTTGGGGTTGTTGAGGGGCCCGTACAGCACATCCTCGTCATCCGGCTGGCCGGTCTTGGTCTCGGCGGCGGCCTTCGCGAGCGCGGCCACGAACTCGTCGTGGATGCCCGCCTGGACGAGGACGCGCGTGGCGGCCGTACAGTCCTGCCCGGCGTTGAAGAAGCCCGCGACGGAGATGTCCTCGACGGCCTTGGCGATGTCGGTGTCCTCGAACACGACGACCGGCGCCTTGCCGCCCAGCTCCAGGTGAACCCGCTTGAGATCCTTGGCCGCGGACTCGGCGACCTGCATGCCGGCCCGCACGGAGCCGGTGATGGAGGCCATGGCCGGGGTCGGGTGCTCGACCATCAGACGGCCGGTCTCGCGGTCACCGGTGATGACGTTGAAGACACCCTTGGGCAGGACCGAGCCGATGATGTCGGCGATGAGGACGGTCGAGGCCGGAGTGGTGTCGGACGGCTTGAGCACGACCGTGTTGCCCGCGGCCAGCGCCGGCGCGAACTTCCATACGGCCATCATCATCGGGTAGTTCCACGGCGCGACCTGCGCGCAGACACCGATCGGCTCGCGGCGGACGATGGAGGTCATCCCCTCCATGTACTCGCCGGCCGCACGCCCCTCCAGCATCCGGGCCGCGCCCGCGAAGAAGCGGATCTGATCGACCATCGGCGGGATCTCCTCGGACCGCGTGAGCCCGATCGGCTTGCCCGTGTTCTCCACCTCGGCGGCGATGAGTTCCTCGGCACGCTCCTCGAACGCGTCCGCGATCTTCAGGAGGGCCTTCTGGCGCTCGGAGGGGGTCGCGTCGCGCCAGGCCGGGAAGGCCGCGGCGGCGGCCGCCATCGCGGCGTCCACGTCCGCCGCCCCGGACAGCGGCGCTGTCGCGTACGCCTCGCCGGTCGCGGGGTTGACCACTTCGGTGGTCCGTCCGTCGGCGGCGTCCCGGAACTCACCGTCGATGTAATTGCGCAGACGACGCAGCTCGGTGCTCACTGCCGGCCCTCCAAGTTCGGGTACCCAATGACTGATGTCCACTGGCTGAGACACCCACCCTAATCCGTGGCCCCACGTTTTCAACACCCCCACTCCCCCGATATCTGCGAAATCCGCAAGCTACATGCTCGTAAACAACGAATTTCATCGCATCGGCCTTGCGGAACTGTCGAGACGTCGTGCACAGTGAGCTGGTGGCCAGTCGAAGCGCAGACCCCAGGGACTCCCGCGAGTCCAGGAACGGCAGCACCCCTCAGTTGGATGCCGTCTCCCTCGCCATCATCGAGCAGCTCCAGGAGGACGGCCGCCGGCCGTACGCCGCGATCGGCAAGGCCGTCGGCCTCTCCGAGGCGGCCGTGCGCCAGCGCGTCCAGAAGCTGCTCGACCAGGGCGTGATGCAGATCGTCGCCGTCACGGACCCGCTCACCGTGGGCTTCCGGCGGCAGGCGATGGTCGGCATCAACATCGAAGGCGACACCGAGTCCGTGGCCGACGCGCTGACCGCCATGTCGGAAGTCGAGTACGTGGTGATGACCGCGGGCTCGTTCGACCTCCTCGCCGAGATCGTCTGCGAGGACGACGACCACCTGCTGGACGTCATCAACAAACGCATCCGGGCCCTTCCCGGCGTGCGCTCCACCGAGAGCTTCGTCTACCTCAAGCTCAAGAAGCAGACCTACATGTGGGGAACCCGATAACCGTGAGCAAGGACCTCAGCCGAACCGCGTACGACCACCTGTGGATGCACTTCACCCGCATGTCCTCGTACGAGAACTCCCCCGTCCCCACGATCGTGCGGGGCGAGGGCACCTACATCTACGACGACAAGGGCAAGCGCTACCTCGACGGTCTCGCGGGGCTGTTCGTGGTCCAGGCCGGTCACGGGCGCGTGGAGCTCGCCGAGGCGGCCTTCAAGCAGGCGCAGGAGCTGGCGTTCTTCCCCGTGTGGTCGTACGCCCATCCGAAGGCCGTGGAGCTGGCCGAGCGGCTCGCCCACCACGCGCCCGGCGACCTGAACAAGGTCTTCTTCACCACGGGTGGCGGTGAGGCGGTCGAGACCGCCTGGAAGCTCGCCAAGCAGTACTTCAAGCTCACCGGCAAGCCGACCAAGTACAAGGTCATCTCCCGCGCGGTCGCCTACCACGGCACCCCGCAGGGCGCCCTGTCCATCACCGGCCTGCCGGCCCTGAAGGCCCCCTTCGAGCCGCTGGTCCCCGGCGCGCACAAGGTCCCGAACACCAACATCTACCGCGCCCCGCTGTTCGGCGACGACCCGGAGGCCTTCGGCCGCTGGGCCGCCGACCAGATCGAGCAGCAGATCCTCTTCGAGGGCCCGGACACGGTCGCCGCGGTCTTCCTGGAGCCGGTGCAGAACGCGGGCGGCTGCTTCCCGCCCCCGCCGGGTTACTTCCAGCGGGTCAGGGAAATCTGCGACCAGTACGACGTACTTCTCGTCTCCGACGAGGTCATCTGCGCCTTCGGCCGCCTCGGCACGATGTTCGCCTGCGACAAGTTCGACTACGTCCCGGACATGATCACCTGCGCCAAGGGCATGACCTCGGGCTACTCTCCGATCGGCGCCTGCATCATCTCCGACAAGCTGGCCGAGCCGTTCTACAAGGGTGACAACACCTTCCTGCACGGCTACACCTTCGGCGGCCACCCGGTCTCCGCGGCGGTCGGCCTCGCCAACCTCGACCTCTTCGAGCGCGAGGGCCTCAACCAGCACGTCCTCGACAACGAGGGCGCCTTCCGCTCCACCTTGGAGAAGCTGCACGACCTGCCGATCGTCGGCGACGTCCGCGGCAACGGCTTCTTCTACGGCATCGAGCTGGTGAAGGACAAGCACACCAAGGAGTCCTTCAACGACGAGGAGACCGAGCGCGTGCTCTACGGCTTCCTCTCCAAGGCCCTCTACGACAACGGCCTGTACTGCCGTGCCGACGACCGCGGCGACCCGGTCGTCCAGCTCGCCCCGCCGCTGATCTCCAACCAGGAGACCTTCGACGAGATCGAGCAGATACTGCGCGCCACGCTGACGGAGGCGTGGACCAAGCTGTGATCAGCTGAGCTGACGCTGTGATCAACACCGGCCCCGGTGCCGCCCGTTCGAGTGAGAAAGGGCGCCCCGGGGCCGCGTGCTGTCCGGCCTCGCGCCCAAGCCTCCCTAGCGTGCCCAGTGACCGATCGGCCCTGTCTTCGTTCCCCCGCACGGGGGATCGAGTCAGGGAATTACGGATCTGAACGAGGTGTACGGCCATGGTGGCTTCGCCGGACAACGACGTGCTCTGGGCACGCGCCCTGCACTACAAGCACGACGACGGCTCGCCCGCGCTCGGCGGCGTCTCGCTGGGCGTCCGCGAGGGCGAGATCCTCGCCGTCAGCGGCCCTCGCGGCAGCGGCAAGACGACGCTGCTGCGCTGTCTGTCGGGTCTGGTACGACCGCTGCGGGGCGAGGTCTGGTTCAACAGCGTGCCCGTGCACACCATGGGCCCCCTCACCCGCGAGCGCCTGCGCCGCGACCGCTTCGGCTGGATCGACCCGGCCCCGGTGCTCGTCCCGGAACTCAACGTCTGGGAGAACGCGGCCCTCCCCCTCATGCTTCGCGGCACCGGCCGCCAACGCGCCAAGACCGCGGCCCTGGAATGGCTGGAACGCCTGGAGATCGGCGACCGCGCCCGCAAACGCCCACACGAACTGGTCCAGGCGGAACGCCAGCGCGTGTCGATCGCACGGGCGTTGGCCCCGGCACCGACGGTCCTGTTCGCGGACGAGCCGACGGCCCCCCTCCACCGCGCGGACCGCGCTCACGTGCTGCGCACGCTCACCACGGCGGCCCGCTCGCACGGCATCACCGTGGTCCTGGCCACGCACGAGGCGGAGACGGCGGCCCTCGCGGACCGCACGGTTTCGCTCCTGGACGGACGGCGCGTGAACACCGTCCACCTCCCCCCGGTCACCGAGTCGGAAGGCCGGGCCGCGTGCTCGCTCTCCGTCTGACCCGCGGCGCCCACCCCGCCGTCCAGCTGCGCCGCCTCCTGGTCATGGCGGCGTCGGCGGGCACGGGCTTCCTGCTCCTGTGCGCCCTCGGCTACGCCATGAGCCACCCCGACGACCCCAGCGCCTCCGTCCTCCGCCTGGCCTGGTGCATGACCCCGCTGGCCGCCACGGTGTACTTCGCGGTGGCGGTGGCCCGCACGGACCCGGGCACCAAACCCCGCCCGGGCCTGGCGGCGATCGGCCTGGGCCCCGGCCGCCTGATGCTGATCGCGGCAACGACAACGGCCCTGTCCTGCACCCTGGGTTCCCTCCTCGCCCTCCTCCTGTTCCTCCACCTACGCGGCGACCTGACGGGCATGCCCTTCGACGGCGCGGCATCGGAGTTCCTGGCAGCGAAGGAACACCTCCCACTCCCGGCCGCCCTGACCTTGCTCGCCCTGGTCCCGGCGATCGCGTCGCTGTCGGCGGCCGTGGTACTCCGCCCGAAGAACACCCGCCCGGCTTCGCCAAGGGCAGCGGCGGCAAGGACGTACGGCCGCTTCGGCGCGTACGGCAGGACGGGGACACGGGAGACCTTCGGGGAGTACGGGAGGTTCGGCGCGCGCTTGCGCCCGGCTTCGAGAGGCGGCACCCCGCAAGCACCGGGCAGCGCGACCCACCCCCCGGCACCCACCCCGGACGACGCCGAAGACACCGTCCAGCACGCCGACCCCCACACCTCACTCCCGGCGCCCCGAGAAGCCCCCCGAGGCCTCCCCTGGGGCGTGGCCGTACTGGCCGCAGGCCTCGCGGTCGAGACCTACGCGAGCCGCGCGGCGACGACCACCTCACTCGCGATGCCCGGCGGCCTGGCGACCGGTCCCGTCGGCGTACTCCTCGGCTGGATCCTGACCGCCCTCGGTCTGGCCCTGGCAGGCCCGGGCCTCACCCACCTCTGTGGCCGCCTGCTCCAGTCCGCCCGCCCCGGCGCCCTGCGCCTCCTGGCGGGCCGCGTCCTCATGGACGAGTCGGCCCGCATCGGCCGCCCCCTGGGCGTGGTGTGCGCGGTGGCATCGGGGACGTACGCGATGACCGCGCTCTACGACACCAACGCCCCGTCCTTCGGCCCCCTGACCACCCTCGGCACCCTCCTGGTGACGGGCTGCACCGTGGCGACCCTGCTCACCGCGGCCGTGGAGGCCAAGCACGCGCGCGCCGAGACGACCGCCGCGCTGCTCCGGCTCGGTGCCCCCACGACGATGCTGCGCAGTGCGGCCGCTCTCCGCGCGGGAGCTCTGCTCGCACTCTTCGGCCCCCTGACCCTGATCGTGGCGGAGCTGGCGGCGCTGCCGCTGGCCGCCTGAAAATCCGTACGAAAAAATCACCGACCGGCGATGAGTTCCAAACCGGCCTACGGTCTAACCCACCGAACGGAACGACACCGACGGGAGACACCTCGCATGTACCAGCAGATGATTTTCGTGAACCTGCCCGTGAACGACCTCGACGCCTCGAAGAAGTTCTTCACCGAGCTCGGCTACTCGATCAACCCGCAGTTCAGTGACGACAACGCCGCCTCCGTCGTGATCAGCGACACGATCGTCGCGATGCTGCTGACCAAGCCGTTCTACGCGACCTTCACGAAGAAGCAGATCGCGGACTCTTCGACGACCAGCGAGGTGCTGGTGTGTCTGAGCGCCGAGAGCCGTGCGAAGGTCGATGAACTTGTCGACAAGGCGATCGCGCTCGGCGGTTCGGAGACCGGCCAGACCCAGGACCACGGCTTCATGTACGGCCGTGCCTTCGACGACCTCGACGGCCACACCTGGGAGATCATGTGGATGGACCCGGCGGCGGTCGAGGGCTGAACCGCCCTCCTACCATGGGCGGGTGCAGACGATGCCCGCCCATGCGGCCCACCACAACGACCGTGAGATAGAGACGCTGGAGGAGTTCGACGCGACCGTCTCGGCGCGCGGCACGCTCGCCGGTCACCGTGTCCAGTCCGTCGATCTGACCGACCGTACAAGGGAGTTGCTCGCCAGCGACACGTCCGGTGCCGTGTTCCTCGGCTGCCCGATGCGCCCGGACGCGGCGGCGAAGGTCCGCGCGGACGGCGCCCTGGCCTTCCCGCCCGTTCCCGGCCTGCCGTTCGACCCGTACCGGGGCACGCTCTACTCCCCCGACGAGCTCTTCGAGTCGCTGTCCGACGGGTACGAGGCGACGCCGGACGCCCGCACCTACGCCTGGTTCCAGCAGACGAAGGCCGACCGGGACATATACGCCTCCACCCTCCGCGCGATCCACGACGACGCCGTCTCGGACGCGCTCGACGAACTCCTCGTCGGCGCCCGGGTGGTGGGCGTCATGGGCGGCCACGCGATGGCGCGCGGCACGGAGGCGTACGCCGGTGCCGCGCGCCTCGGCCGCGAGCTGGCCCGCGCCGGCCTCACGGTCGCGACGGGCGGCGGCCCGGGCGCGATGGAGGCGGCGAACCTGGGCGCGTACGCGGCCCCGTTCGACGACGGGATGCTGACGGAGGCACTCCAACTCCTCGCCAAGGCCCCGTCGTTCACACCGTCCATCACCGACTGGGCGTGCGCCGCGTTCGAGGTCCGCGCCAGCTGGCCGCGCGGCGGCGGTTCGGTCGGGATCCCGACCTGGTTCTACGGCCATGAGCCGCCGAACGCGTTCGCCTCGTACATCGCCAAGTATTTCGCCAACGCCACCCGCGAGGACGGTCTGTTGGCCCGTTCGAACGCGGGTGTGGTCTTCCTGCCGGGCGCCGCCGGGACCGTACAGGAGATCTTCGACAACGCGACGCCGAACTACTACGAGTCGCGTGGCGAGCCCACGCCGATGGTGCTGGTGAATCGCGCGCACTGGACCGAGAAGTTGCCCACGTGGCCCTTGTTGCAGTCGCTTGCCCGCGAACGGTCGATGGAGTCCCGAATCGCCCTCGTTGACCGTATCGAGGAGGCTTCGGCAGCACTGAAACGTCTCGGTGGTTAATAAGCGGGTAAAGCCAACGGTCAGCGGGCGCATCGGGATTGACACTGCTTATGGAGCCCTTATAGACCTGTGAGTCTCCTGGGGGCGCAGAGGCCTCACCTCATCGTTGCCTCATCTCCCCCTCAACCCCCCGCATTTGCGCATCCCGTGAAGGGCAAAAGTGGCAACTCTGTCCATATCCCGCCGCACCGCCGCACGTTCCGCACGCGTCCTCGGACTTGCCTCGGCGTCGGCCGCGCTCGTGCTCGGTGTCGCAGGCAACGCGCTCGCCTGCAACATCAGTGAGTTCTCCGCCGAAGCCACGTGCGACGGCACCCAGGGCGTCATCACCGTCACCGACAAGGACCCCTCGGGTACGTCGGCCGTCGTCACCGTGTTCCTCGAGAACAACGGCGCCGACGTGAAGAAGATCGGCACGCAGGAGGTCAAGGGCACCCGCGAAGGTGTCACGCTCACCTTCGAAGAGGCCTGGGAGCCGAACGCGACTTACCGCATCCACGTCAAGGCCGGCAACCAGGTCGACGAGGACATCACGCCCAACCTGACCACCCCGGCCACGGCCTGCGCGACCGAGGAGACCCCGCCCGCGTCGGAGACCCCGACGCCGTCGGACACCCCCTCGGCCTCGACTCCGGCCGAGTCCGACACCCCGACCCCGTCGGCCTCGGAGAGCACCACCTCCCCGGCCGAGACGTCGAGCAACGCCCCGTCACCGGCGGTCGGTGACTCCAACCTCGCCGAGACCGGCGCGGGCCCGAACACCGGCATGATCGCCGGCATCGCGGCCGCCCTGGTCGTCATCGGCGGCGGCGCGGTGTTCTTCGGAATGCGCCGTCGTGGGGCCAGTAGCGATCGCTGACGCCTCCAGCAAAAGCAGTAGTTGTGGCCCGTCCCCGAGAAATGGGGGCGGGCCACCGCGCTTTCTCGCGCTTGCGCGCCCCACTCCGAGCGCCCCTCAGCCGAGCACCACAACCTCGTCCCCGTCGAACTCCACCCCCACCACGTCCCCAACCCCTGGCGCCTCCCGCAACGCGCACGCCGCCTCCAGCCTCGGCGCGTCCTCCGGCTGTAGTTGCACGGCGACATGCGTGCCCTTGAACGTGCGTGCGGCCACGACGCAGCGCAGCCCCTCGTCGGCGGCCACCAGCCGCACACCCGAGGGCCGTACGAGCAGCGTGCGCGCCCCCTGCGGCGCACCCTCGGCGACCGGCACCTTGCCCCAGGGGGTGTCCGCGACCGTCCCGCCGACCGTCGCCTCGACCACGTTGTCGAAGCCGAGGAAGCGGGCAACGAACTCGTCCACCGGCCGCTGCCACACCTCAAGAGGCGTGCCGGACTGGGCGATCCGCCCGTCCCGCATCACCACGACCCGGTCCGCGAGCGCGAACGCCTCGCCCTGGTCGTGCGTCACGGCCAGTACGGTTGTCCCCAACCGCCCGAACATTTCCCGGAGTTCGACGACCAGCCGCTCCCGCAACGACCGGTCGAGCTGGCCGAGCGGTTCGTCGAGCATCAGCAACCGCGGCCGGGGGGCGAGCGCACGGGCCAGCGCGACCCGCTGCTGCTCGCCACCGGAGAGCCCGGCGACGGCACGACGACCAGCGCCAGGGAGGCCCACGAGGTCCAGCAACTCCCGTACGCGCACGTCCCGTTCACCGCCGGATGCACCCCGCATCCGCAGCCCGAACGCGACGTTCCCGCCCACGTCCCGCTGCGGGAACAGCTGATGGTCCTGGAACATCAGCCCGACCCCCCGCTTGTGCGCGGGCACCCCGGCCTGGTCGCGCCCGTCGAGCAACACCCGCCCGGAGTCGAGGGGTTGCAGCCCAGCCACCGCCCGCAGCAGCGTCGACTTGCCGCTGCCACTGGGCCCAAGCACGCACACGATCTCGTGCTCGGCGACCCCCAGGTCCACGGCGTCGAGCACGGCCCGCCCGCCGAACCGTACGGTCGCGCCATCGATGCCCAGCAGCATCAGAACTCCCCCGTCCGATCGGTCCGCAGCCGCTCAAGGACCAGTAGCGCCACCGCGCACACCACCATCAGAATCGTCGAAAGGGCCATCGCCTGGCCGTAGTTGAGCTCACCGGCCCGCCCCAGCAGTCGCGCCACGGCGACCGGCAGCGTCGGGTTGTCGGGCCGCGCGATGAACACGGTCGCCCCGAACTCCCCGAGCGACACCGCGAAGGCGAACCCGGCCGCGATCAGCAGCGCCCGCCGCACCATCGGCAGATCGACCTCGCGCCACACCCGCCACGGCGACGCCCCCAGCACGGCCGCGGCCTCCCGCAGCCGCCCGTCCACGGCCCGCAGCACGGGCAGCATGGTCCGTACGACGAAGGGCACCCCGACCAGCGCCTGGGCGAGCGGCACCAGAATCCACGTCGACCGCAGATCGAGCGGCGGCTCGTCGAGCGCGATCAGGAATCCGAAGCCGACGGTCACCGCGGACACCCCGAGCGGCAGCATCAGCAGCGCGTCGAACCCGCGCACGAACCGCCCAGCGATGGGGGTGCCCCCGTTCGAGTGAAGCCGAGAATGGGGGAGCCGGGTCAGTGCCATGGCGGCGAGACCTCCGATCACCACGGCGATGGCGGTCGCGGCGACGGCGTACTCAAGCGAGTTCCCGATCGCCTCGATCGGCGCGACCAGGAAGATCCCGCTGTCGTCGCTCGTCAGCGCCCGGTAGTAGCCGAAGTCCGGGGCGTCGAACGACCGTTGCACCAGCACGGCCAGCGGCAGCACCAGCAGTACGGCGATGGTCGTAAGGACGCCGGCCAGCAGCGCCCACTGCCCGGCCCCGCGCGGCCGCCTGGCGGTGACCGACGCGTCCACAAGGCGCAGGGCGGCCTCCCGCCGCCGTACCGTCCGGGCGTGCACGGCCAGGATCGCGCCCACCGCCAAGAACTGGACGAGGGTCAGCACGGCGGCCGTGGACAGGTCGAAGATCTCGGAGGTCTGCCGGTAGATCTCCACTTCGAGGGTCGAGAAGGTCGGCCCGCCGAGGATCTGCACCACGCCGAAGGAGGTGAAGGTGAAGAGGAAGACCATCAGCGCGGCGGCGGCCACGGCGGGCGCGAGCGCCGGGAGCGTGACCTTCCGCCAGGCCGCCCACCGCGACGCCCCGAGCATCCGCGCCGCCTCCTCCTGACGCGGGTCGAGCTGCGACCAGAGCCCGCCGACCGTCCGTACGACCACCGCGTAGTTGAAGAAGACGTGCGCCAGCAGGATGGCCCAGACGGTCGTGTCCAGCCGTACGCCCCACAACTCGTCGAGCAGACCACCCCGCCCGACCAGCGCCAGGAACGCCGTACCGACGACGACCGTCGGCAGCACGAACGGCACCGTCACCACGGCCCGCAGCACCTGCTTGCCCGGGAAGTCGAAGCGGGCGAAGACATACGCGCCCGGCAGTGCGACCAGCAGCGTGAGCGCGGTGGAGGCGAGCGCCTGCCAGATGGTGAACCACAGGACGTGCCGGATGTCGGACTGCGCGGCCACGTCCCAGATGCGCCCGAACCGCCAGACGCCGTCGACATGCAGCCCGCGCACGACGATCGCGGCGACGGGCCACGCGAAGAACACCGCGAAGAACGCGACGGGCAGGGCCATGAGCCCGAGCCGCGCCGCGTTCCCCGCACGGTCGTTCCGGGGGGCTACTTCAGTACGAGCGAGGTCCACGACTTGACCCACTGATCACGGTTGTCGGCGATCTTGTCCGCGGCCATGGTCTCGGGGTCCTCGGCCTGCGGCCCGTACTTCGTGAACTCGGCGGGCACGGCGGCCCCCTTGACCACCGGGTACACGAACATGTTCAGCGGCATGTCCTCCTGGAACTCCTTGGAGACCAGGAAGTCGAGCAGCGCCTTGCCGCCCTCGGTGTTCGCGGCGTTGCTGAGCAGCCCCGCGTACTCGACCTGCCGGAAGCACGTGCCCGTCGCGACGCCGGTGGGCGCGGTGGTGGGCTTCGGGTCGCCGTAGATGACCTCGGCGGGCGGCGAGGAGGCGTACGAGACGACGAGCGGCCGGTCCGCCTTGGCCTGCTTGCCGCCGGCCGAACCCGAGAACTCCTCGTTGTAGGCCTGCTCCCAACCGTCGACGACCTTCACGCCGTTGGCCTTGAGCTTGGTCCAGTAGTCCTGCCAGCCGTCGTCGCCGTACTTGGCGGCAGTGCCGAGCAGGAAGCCGAGGCCGGGCGAGGACGTGGAGGCGTTCTCGGTGACGAGGAGGTTCTTGTACTCGGGCTTGACGAGGTCGTCGAAGGACTCGGGCGGCGTCAGCTTGTGCTCGGTGAAGTAGGCCTTGTCGTAGTTGACGCAGATGTCGCCGGTGTCGATGGGGGTGACGCGGTGCTTGTCCTCGTCGACGTGATAGGCGGCCTCGACCTGGTCCGCGCCCTTCGCCTCGTACGACTGGAACAGCCCGTTGTCGAGCGCCCGCGACAGCAGCGTGTTGTCGACGCCGAAGAAGACGTCGCCCTGCGGGTTGTCCTTGGTCAGGATGGCCTTGTTGACGGCCTGACCGGCGTCGCCGTCCTTGAGGACCTTGACCGTGTACCCGGACTGCTTCTCGAAGTCCTTGAGGACGCTCTTCGACACGGCCCACGAGTCGTGGCTGACGAGGGTCACGGTCTTGGAGCCGGAGCTCCCGGTGTCCGACGACGACCCGCACGCGGCCAGCGCGGGCAGCGCGACGAGGCCGAGGCCGGCGACCAGCACCGTGCTCTTCTTGGTGATGCTCACTGAATTCCTCCTGGGGGTGACCAGGAAGAGACGCGGCCCTGCCCGGGACTCAGCGAAGAGTTCCCGGGCAGGGCGCAACAGCTCGAGTAGTGACCGAACTTCCTACCCAGAATGACCTGGGCGAGGTTCAGAGGGTCTGCGGTCGTTACCGCACTCTCAGCGCTGTGGCGCTCCCCTGTCGGAATATGAAGATGTACGTACGACGGTCAGACTACTACCGCTCGGTTGCCGCGAGCTGACCGCACGCCCCGTCGATCTCCTGACCACGGGTGTCCCGGACGGTCACCGGCACCCCGTGGGCGGCGATGGCCTCCACGAAGGCCTTCTCGTCCTCGGGCCGTGAGGCGGTCCACTTGGACCCAGGCGTCGGGTTGAGCGGGATGAGGTTGACATGGACGGGCTTGCCCCTGAGCAGCCGCCCGAGCCGGTCACCGCGCCACGCCTGGTCGTTGATGTCGCGGATCAAGGCGTACTCGATGGACAGCCGGCGTCCGGACCTGGCCGCGTACTCCCATCCGGCGTCGAGCACCTCCCGCACCTTCCACCGCGTGTTGACGGGTACGAGGGTGTCGCGCAGCTCGTCGTCGGGGGCGTGCAGCGAGATGGCGAGCCGGCACTTGAAGCCCTCGTCGGAGAACCGGTTGATGGCCGGCACGAGCCCGACCGTCGACACGGTGATACCGCGCTGCGAGAGCCCGAGCCCGTCCGGCGCGGGGTCGGTGAGCGCGCGGATGGCGCCGACGACGCGCTTGTAGTTGGCGAGGGGCTCGCCCATGCCCATGAAGACGATGTTGGACAGCCGCGCGGGCCCGCCCGGAATCTCGCCGTCCCTGAGCGCACGCATCCCGTCGACGATCTGATGCACGATCTCGGCGGTGGACAGATTCCGGTCAAGCCCCGCCTGTCCGGTGGCACAGAACGGGCAGTTCATCCCGCACCCCGCCTGCGAACTGATGCACATGGTCACCCGGTCCGGATACCGCATCAGCACCGACTCGACGAGCGTCCCGTCGAACAGCCGCCACAGCGTCTTGCGCGTGGTGTCCTGGTCGGTCGACTGATGCCGTACGACCTTCATCAGATCCGGAAGCAGAGCCTCCTGGAGCTTGGCACGCGAACCGGCGGGGATGTCGGTCCACTCCGCCGGGTCGTGCGCGTACCGCGCGAAGTAGTGCTGCGAGAGCTGCTTGGCACGAAACGGCTTCTCACCGATCTCCGCGACAGCGTCCTTGCGCTCGGCGGGCGAGAGATCGGCAAGATGCCGCGGCGGCTTCTTGGCTCCGCGGGGGGCGACGAAAGTGAGTTCTCCGGGCTTGGGCATGGTTCGTCAAGTGTCGCAGATCGTTTGCGGTGACCTGCGACGGTCCATGAGGCCGTCTATGTAGCCGTGTGCTCCAGGTGCTCCTTGAGCAGCCGCTCGTTGCGCGGCAGTTCCTTGCGGACCTGCGGGCGCACGACGAGGGGCAGCAGTACCTTGCCGATGCCGTGGCCCTCGAAGTCGAGGTCCATGGTCACCCGGGTGCGGCGGCCGTCGTCGATTGGGGTGATCCGGCCGTGGAAGTCTCCGCGGATGGGGCCGTCGATCCCGCGCAGACCCCAGCTGCGCGGCGGATCGTATTCGGTGACCTCCATGGTCATCGGCATGTCGCGGCGGCCCACGTGGCGGGTGACCCGGACGTGGGTACCGAGGCCCATCGGCCCCTGTTCGAGCTGCTCCGCGGCGACCGCGCTCGCCTGCCACTCCGGCAGGTGGGAGGGGTCGATCACATACGCCCAGACGTCTGCGGGGGCGCGGTCGACGTCGATCTCTTCATGGAAGGCGGACATGACGCCCTCCTCTCAGGTGACCCCCTTTGAGGGCTTACACCGGAATCGTCCCACTCGGCCGCCCGGAGAGCCATCCCACTCCCTCACATACGAACAGCGAGGAGCCCCTGCCCTTCGCGGGTCAGGGGCTCGATCGCCGTACCGGCTTGCTCACGCGGAGCCGACGAACACCACCATCAGCAGCCACACCACCGGCGCGGTAGGCAACAGCGAGTCCAGCCGGTCCATACTGCATCCATTTGCCGCTACCGCGGCGTGGCGCCGTGACCCCTCAGCTGCTCCCCACGAAAACAACCATGAGAAGCCACACCACCGGCGCGGTAGGCAACAGCGAGTCCAGCCGGTCCATGATTCCGCCGTGACCGGGCAGCAGCGTGCCCATGTCCTTGATGCCGAGGTCCCGCTTGATCATGGACTCGCCGAGGTCGCCCAGCGTGGCGCTGGCCGCGACCGCGAGGCCGAGCAGCAGGCCCTGCCACCAGGTGCCGTCGTCGATCAGGAACTCCATGCACAGCGCACCCGTCACCATCGCGAAGGCGATCGCTCCGCCGAGGCCCTCTCGGGTCTTGCCGGGGCTGATGCGCGGGGCGAGCTTGTGGCTGCCGAAGCGCCAGCCGATCGCGTACGCGCCCGTGTCGCTGACGACCGTCAGCAGCAGGAACGTGAGGACGCGGGCCGCCCCGTCGTCGGCGGTGAGCATCATCGCGACGAACGTGGCCAGGAAGGGGACGTAGAAGGCCGCGAAGACGCCGGCCGTGACGTCCCTGAGGTAGCCCTCCGGCGGCTCCGTCATCCGCCAGACCAGCACGGCCAGCGCGGTGAGCGCCATCGCGACCCAGGCGCCCTCGGCGCCCCGGACGTAGCCGGCGACGACCATCGCCGCACCGCCGACCGCCAGCGGAACCAGCGGCGCCCTGATCTCCTTGCGCTCCTGGAGCCGGCTCGTCAGCTCCCACAGGCCCACGACGACGGCGACCGCGACGACGCCGACGAACACGGCCTTGACGACGAACAGCGACGCGATGATCACCGCACCGAGTCCGACAGCCACCCCTATCGCCGCACCCAGGTCCCGGCCCGCGCTCTTCTTCTGCGGTGCGGGCGCCGGCTGCGGGGCGTCGGGCATGGGCTCCGGATTCTGCTGAGCCGCCCCGTAGGGCGACGTGTGCGGCGTCTCGTCGCGGAACAAGGGGCCACTCAGCCGAGCGGCCCCCCGGTCGTCATCCTGGTCACTGCCATACGCGGGCAAGTCGGGCACGATGGGCATGGGGCGAGTCTGCTGCGCTTCATGCGCATCGTACGTGGGACCCGCCGGGGCAGCCCCCTGGGCAGGCCCCTGTGCGGACGGCCCCCAGTACCCGGCTTGTGGCGGCGCCCCCCAGGAAGAGTCGTTCATCAGACCTCGAGAAGCTCCGCTTCCTTGTGCTTCAGAAGCTCGTCCACCTGGGCGACGTACTTCGCCGTGGTGTCGTCGAGCTCCTTCTCCGCGCGGCGGCCCTCGTCCTCGCCGACCTCGCCGTCCTTGATCAGCTTGTCGATGGCGTCCTTGGCCTTGCGCCGGACGGAGCGGATCGAGATCTTGGAGTCCTCGGCCTTGGTCCGGGCGACCTTGATGTAGTCCTTGCGGCGCTCCTCGGTCAGCTCGGGGAACACCACCCGGATGATGTTGCCGTCGTTGCTCGGGTTGACGCCCAGGTCCGAGTCCCGGATCGCCTGCTCGATGTTGCGCAGCGCGCTCTTGTCGAACGGAGTCACCACGGCCATCCGCGGCTCCGGTACGGAGAACGAAGCCAACTGGTTGATCGGCGTCAGCGCGCCGTAGTAGTCGGCCACGATCTTGTTGAACATCGCCGGGTGCGCACGGCCGGTGCGGATCGCGGCGAAGTCCTCCTTGGCGACCACGACGGCCTTCTCCATCTTCTCCTCGGCCTCGAGGAGGGTCTCTTCGATCACCACTTGCTCCTGCGTGTCTTGAGTAGGCCCGGCTGCGGTTCCTTGGTGGGGGCGGCGGCCGGCTGCGTCGCGTCTTCTTCCTGCACGGTTCCCGACCGGCAGGACATTGTCCATCCCCCGGTCAGGGTCATCAGCCTTGGCTGCCTTGCTCACCCACAAGCGTGCCGATCTTCTCACCCTTGACGGCGCGCGCGATATTGCCCTCCGTCACAAGCTCGAAGACGAGGATCGGAAGCTTGTTGTCCCGGCACAGGGTGACGGCCGTGGCGTCGGCGACCTTCAGCTCGCGCGTGATGACCTCCCCGTAGCCGAGGGAGTCGAACTTGACCGCGTCCGGGTTGGTCTTCGGGTCGGAGTCGTAGACCCCGTCCACGCCGTTCTTGCCCATCAGCAGCGCCTCGGCGTCGATCTCCAGGGCGCGCTGGGCGGCGGTGGTGTCGGTGGAGAAGTACGGCATGCCCATACCGGCGCCGAAGATGACGACGCGGCCCTTCTCCAGGTGACGCACGGCGCGCAGCGGGATGTACGGCTCGGCGACCTGCCCCATGGTGATGGCGGTCTGCACGCGCGAGTCGATGCCCTCCTTCTCCAGGAAGTCCTGGAGGGCGAGGCAGTTCATGACCGTGCCGAGCATGCCCATGTAGTCCGAGCGGGCCCGGTCCATGCCGCGCTGCTGGAGCTCGGCGCCGCGGAAGAAGTTGCCGCCGCCGATGACGACCGCGATCTGCGCGCCGTCGCGGACGACGGCCGCGATCTCGCGGGCGATCTTGTGGACCACGTCGGGGTCGACGCCCAGGCCGCCGCCACCGGAGAAGGCCTCTCCGGACAGCTTCAACAGAAACCGGCCGCGTACCTTGCCGTCGTCGCTCTTCTGGGCCTTGGTGGTCATGGACATCTCGCCTCTTTTACGTGTCGCACATACGAAGAAGGCCATTGCCGGTGGGGTGTCGTTCGCAACCCATGCTCGGCAATGGCCTCCTCGTCAGATCTGCTGTCGTCCGCCACGCGCGCGTGCGTGACGTCGTACGCGGACGGCTGCGCCAGACCCTATCCGGCTCGCGCAGCCCTCGCGGTACGGACTCAGATGCCGACCTTGATGCGCGTGAAGCGCTTCAGGGTGACACCCGCCTCGTCCAGAACCTTCTGGACGGACTTCTTGTTGTCGAGCGCGTACGGCTGACCGAGCAGCGTGGCGTCCTTGAAGAAGCCGTTGAGGCGACCCTCGACGATCTTCGGCAGGGCGGCCTCGGGCTTGCCCTCGGCGCGGGTGGTCTCCTCGGCGACACGGCGCTCGGACTCGACGACCTCGGCCGGCACGTCGTCCTTGGAGAGGTACTTCGGCGCGAAGGCGGCGATGTGCTGCGCGACACCCTTGGCGATCTCCGCGTTGGGCTTGTCGAGCTCGACGAGGACACCGATCTGCGGGGGCAGGTCGGGCATCGTGCGGTGCATGTACGCCGACACGAAACCGTCCGCGAACTGCGCGAAGCGGTCCAGGACGATCTTCTCGCCCAGGTTGGCGTTGGCCTCGTCGACGAACGCCTGAACGGTCTTGCCGGCCTCGATCTCGGAGGCGAGCAGGGCCTCCAGGTCGGCCGGGGAGGTCTTGGCGACGTGCTCGGCGATCGCGGTGGCGACGGCCTGGAACTTGTCACCCTTGGCGACGAAGTCCGTCTCGCACTTCAGCTCGACGAGAACACCGGAGGAGTTGTCGTCGGCGATGATCGAGACCACGGCGCCGTTCTCGGCGGAGCGGCCCTCGCGCTTGGCGACGCCCTTCTGGCCCTTGATGCGCAGGGCCTCTACGGCCTTGTCGACATCGCCCTCGGCCTCGTCCAGCGCCTTCTTGCAGTCCATCATGCCGGCGCCGGTGAGCTCGCGGAGCTTCTTGACGTCAGCGGCGGTGTAGTTCGCCATGATTCCTGGAATCTCTCTCGGAGTCTGAAGATCTACGGGCCGAACGGCGGGGGCTTTGGGTGCCCCCGCCGTTCGCAACCCGAAGGGGTGAGGGGTCAGGCCTGCTCGGCGTCCGCGGCCGGGGCCTCAGCGGCAGGAGCCTCGGCGACCGGGGCCTCGGCCTCAGCGGCGGGAGCCTCAGCAGCGGCCTCGGCCGGAGCCTCGACAACAGCCTCGGTGACAGCGGCCTCGGCGGCGGGGGCCTCGGCAGCGTCCTCGGAGTCCGCCTTCTTCTCGCCCTCGAGCAGGTCGCGCTCCCAGGCGGCCAGCGGCTCGCCGGCGGCCTTGTCGCCCTTGCCCTCGGTGGCGACACCGGAGCGGGAGATGAGGCCCTCGGCGACCGCGTCCGCGATCACACGGGTGAGCAGCGTGACGGAGCGGATCGCGTCGTCGTTGCCGGGGATCTTGTAGTCGACCTCGTCGGGGTCGCAGTTGGTGTCGAGGATGGCGACGACCGGGATGTTGAGCTTCCGGGCCTCGCCGACCGCGATGTGCTCCTTCTTGGTGTCCACGATCCAGACGGCGCTGGGCACCTTGGACATCTCGCGGATACCACCGAGGGTCTTCTCCAGCTTGGCCTTCTCGCGCGAGAGCACGAGAAGCTCCTTCTTGGTCAGACCGGACGCGGCGACGTCCTCGAAGTCGATCTGCTCAAGCTCCTTGAGGCGCTGCAGACGCTTGTAGACGGTGGAGAAGTTGGTGAGCATGCCGCCCAGCCAGCGCTGGTTGACGTAGGGCATGCCGACGCGGGTGGCCTGCTCGGCGATGGCCTCCTGCGCCTGCTTCTTCGTGCCGACGAACATGACCGTGCCGCCGTGGGCGACGGTCTCCTTGACGAACTCGTAGGCGCGGTCGATGTACGACAGCGACTGGAGCAGGTCGATGATGTAGATGCCGTTGCGCTCGGTGAAGATGAAGCGCTTCATCTTCGGGTTCCAGCGACGGGTCTGGTGACCGAAGTGGACGCCGCTTTCCAGCAGCTCCCGCATCGTGACGACGGCCATGGCCGTTCTCCTTGAGTTTCTCGGTTGTGCCGCGGGTACCGGACGGAACCCGCGCCTGACGCCCGCTGTGCGCCGTGCCGCTAAGGACCGAGGGGCGCAGACACCAGCCGTTTGACGGGCCTGATGTCGGGGCGTGCGAAGTCGACCCGGTGACCCGGATCGCCATAGAAAGTGTACGGGACCCGCGAGGCACCGGGTGACGCCGCTGTCCACAACCCGGGAGTAGTCCACAGCTCCCGGCCATGATCGGCCGAAGTGCGGGACGGTTCCGGCATGCGAGCGAATCGATGTACGCGGCCGGCCTGGGTACTGCTGTGGGTGTCTCTGCTGGTCCTGACGCCGGCACTCCCGCCTCCCACGGCCCGGGCGGACGCCCCACCACCACCGACGCGGACGGAAACAGACCCCTCACTTCCGGCCATCGCCCACACCTGGCCCGTGGGCACACACCCCTTGGTCCTACGAGGCTGGGAGCCCCCGGCGACGGCATACGGCCGCGGCCACCGGGGCGTGGATCTGGCGGCCCCCGCCGGCACTCCGGTACGGGCGGTGGCCGCGGGCCGGGTGTCCTTCGCGGGCCGGGTCGCGGGCCGGGGGGTCATCGCGGTGGAACTGACCGGAACAGGCACCCCGCCACTGAGGACGACGTACGAACCGGTGAGGGCGTCGGTGAAGAAGGGGGACGAGGTGACGGCGGGCGAGGTGGTGGGCACGGTGGAGGTGGGCGGCTCGCACTGCGCGCCTACGTGCGTGCACTGGGGCGTCCGCAGAGGGGAGACCTACGTGGACCCGTTGACCCTGCTACCACCGTGGCTGCTGCTCAGGGGCCCGTCGAGACTGCTGCCGGTGCTGGGCGTACCGCTGCCGTCGTAACGGCTCAGCCCCGCACACCCCTGAGCGCCATCCCCACAGCCGCTTCCGTGATGGCCGAGGGGTCCTCCGCCGCGCCGAGCTCGATCCGCCGCACGGCCGCGTCGACAACCCCCTGAAGCAGCATCGCGGCCAACCGGGGCTCCGCGTGCCCCATCTCCGCCAGCGCCTCGACGATCATCGCGACGAGCCCGCCGTGCGCGGCACGGATCTTCTCCCGGGCCCCGGCGTCCAGTTCGCTCGCCGAAATGGCGACGACGGCCCGGTGCCGGCGGTCCCCGACGAGGGCGAGTTGCCGCCGTACATACGCCTCGACCTTGCCCTCGGCCGAGTCCGCGCCCTCCATCGCGACCGACACCTCCGCCGCCCACACGGGGAAGTCGACCTCGCACAGCTCTTCGACCACGGCGGCCCGCGAGCGGAAGTACTCGTACACGGACGATCGCGCGAGCCCCGTCCTCTCGGCGAGGGCCGGGAAGGTCAGGGCCTCCGTCCCGCCCTCGGACAGCAGAGAGCGAGCCGCGTCCAGCAGGGCGGCTCGCTGCATCGACCGGTGCTCGGCCACGGAGGCCGCTCGAATCCTTGGCACATCGACCACTTTACGGACGCACCGCGCCCGACGGGAGTGACTACGGCCAAGCAGACACGATTCATCGAGGTCAGCGAAGGTCAGCCGGGGTCAGCGCCCGAAACTCGCCAGCTTCGCCCGCAGCTGCAGCACCGACTTGGTGTGGATCTGACTGACCCGACTCTCGGTCACACCCAGCACATTGCCGATCTCGGCGAGCGTGAGGCCCTCGTAGTAGTACAGGGTGACGACGGTCTTCTCCCGGTCGGGCAGCGTGTTGATCGCTCGCGCCAGAAATCTCCGCAGCTCCCGGCCCTCGGCCACCTCCACGGGGTTGTCGGCGGCCGTGTCCTCCAGCGTGTCCATCAGACTCAGCCGGTCGCCGCCCTCACCCCCCGCATGCAGCAGCTCCTCCAGCGCCACCACGTTGGCCAGCGACAACTGGCTGAAGACCGCGTGGAGTTCGTCCACCGCGATCCCCATCTCGGCGGCCACCTCCCCCTCGCTCGGTGTCCGCCGCAGCCGCGCCTCCAGCGTCGTGTACGCCCGCTCCACGTTCCGCGCCTTCTGCCGCACCGACCGCGGAATCCAGTCCAGCGCCCTGAGCTCGTCGATCATCGCGCCCCGGATCCGCGTGATCGCGTACGTCTCGAACTTGATCTCCCGCTCGATGTCGAACTTCTCGATCGCGTCGATCAGCCCGAACACTCCCGACGACACGAAGTCCGCCTGCTCCACATTGGGCGGCAGCCCGACGCTCACCCGCCCGGCGACGTACTTCACCAGCGGCGAGTAGTGCAGGATCAGCTGCTCACGCAGCCGCTCGTCGCCCGTCGCCTTGTACGAGCGCCACAGTTCGTCGAGCGTCGAGGGAGCGGGCGGCCGCACGCTGCCACCGTCACGGGCGGCTGGGGGGATCGCCGCCCGGTCGGACCCGGAGGTGTGCTGGGGCATTCGTCGCCTTGTGCCGTTCTGCTGTGAAGTGGGGGTGCCTGAGTGAGGTGTCTGCCTGATGTCGAGATTGCCTGTCTGCGGGGGAATCCACGTGAGCGTAGCGTGACTGGAGTGTCGCGGTGCGCGAAGGGCGGGGCGCAGGCCGTGCGCAGACACGTTCCACAGGACGCCCCGCCGGGTCGCGACCGTCGCGCTGTGTGATCACCCGGAAGCACCAACTACGGGAATTCCCAAGGGCGTAGGGGGTTCCCCCGGACGGCCGAACACGCTCGGTCAACCACGCGTCCGACCGGTGCGGACGGAGATCATCGCCTGGCGTGTCAACTTCCAACCGTCGCCGTGTCGTTCGACGTAACCAAGTGCTCGGAGTTCGTACAGCCTCGCGACCACGTCGTCCTCACTCGTCCGCGCCTCCCGTGCGATCTCGTACGGCGCTGCCGCCCGGCGTGCGGGCAGTGCCGCCAGGACACGCCGGGCGGCCGGCTCCAGCAGGTCCCGGGGCAGTACCGGCCCGCGCCGGTCCGGGGCCAGCTCGCCCATGTCGCCGACCAGTTCGACGACTTCCGCGGCGTCGGTGACCAGCACGGCGTCTCCGCGCAGGAGCTCGTGCACCCCCGCCGAGAGCGCACTGCTGGCCGGCCCCGGCACCCCTATGGTGTGACGCCCCAACCGCTGCGCCGCCCGCGCCGTGACCAGCGAGCCGCTCCGGTAGGCGGCCTCGACGACCACGGTGCCGCGGGTGAGAGCGGCGATCACCCGGTTCCGCAGGACGAACCGGCTCGGCGTCGGATGATCACCGGGAGGCAACTCTCCGATCACCAGCCCCTGTTCGGCGATCCTGCTGATCAACTGGGTGTGCCCGCGCGGGTAGGGCCGGTCGACACCGCAGGCGAGCACGGCGACGGTGGCACCGCCGGCGCCGAGCGCGCCCCGGTGAGCGGCCCCGTCGACGCCATAGGCTCCGCCGGACACCACCACCCACCCGCGCTCGGCGAGCCCGGCGGCCAGCGTGACGGCCATGTGCGCCCCGTACTCCGTGCAGGCCCGCGCCCCGACGAGGGCGACGGATCTGAGCGCCCACATCCGCAGACTGGCCTGCCCCCGCACCCACAACCCGATGGGCCGGGCATCTCCCAGATCATCGAGCTGCACCGGCCACTCACCATCCCCAGGACAGACGAACCGCACCCCGGCCTCCCGGGCGACGGCAAGATCCCGCCCTGGCTCGGCAACCTCGGCCCGGGCCCGCAGCCCGGCCCACCGCTTGTCGGTCACCCCGACCAGCTGCCGCCCTTCCCGCAACCGCCGCACCACTTCCACGGCCCCCAACTCCCGCAACCACCGCCCACCGACCTCATCACCGGGCTCGATGACCCGAGCGAGAAAGACCCGGGCGAGCCGCTCCTCGTCCGGATCGTCGCCGCCGGTCACGTCAGCGCCCCGATGGCCATGGGCACGCCCCGAGGCACCCCCGTGCGCAGTTGCAGCGCCAGGGCCACGTCCGTCGCGTCGGGTCGGTCGTGGCCGAGAAGATCGGCGACGGTCCAGGCGACGCGCAGGACGCGGTCGAGTCCACGGGCCGTGAGCACACCGCGCTCCAGGCTGCGCTCGGCCTCGTCCATCGCGCCGGGTGTGGCGTACCAGCGGCTGCGCAGCTCGCGGCCGGGCACCTCGCTGTTCGTCAGCCACGGTGTGCCCGCCAAGCGTGCCGCTGCCCGTTCCCTGGCCGCCCTCACCCGGGCGGCGACCGTCGCCGTGGCCTCTCCCCGGGCGCCGCGCTCGGTGAGTTCCGCGCGCGAGACGCGGTCCACCTCGACGCGAAGGTCGACCCGGTCGAGCAGCGGCCCGGAGAGCCGGGCCTGGTAGCGGCGGATGGTCGCGGGCGGACATTCACAGAAGTCGTCCGTCTGGGAGAAGCGGCCACAAGGGCAGGGATTGGCCGCGAGCACCATCAGGAATTTCGCCGGGAACCGCACGACCCCCGCACTGCGCGCGATCACGACATGCCCCGCCTCCAGAGGCTGCCGCAGGGCGTCGAGGGCCTGACTGTTGAACTCGGGCGTCTCGTCCAGGAAGAGCACCCCCCGATGCGAGAGCGAGACCGCGCCGGGCCTCGCGATGCTGGGACCGCCTCCGACGAGCGCCTGCATCGTGGCCGAGTGGTGCGGGGCGCAGTAGGGAGCGACGTCGATCAGGGGCTTGCCCGGTGGCAGCAGGCCCGCCACCGAGTGGACCGCGGTGACTTCCAGCGACTCCCCCCTGGTGAGCCGGGGCAGGATGGCGGGGAGCCGCTCGGCGAGCATCGTCTTGCCTGCCCCGGGCGGTCCTTCGAGGAAAAGGTGATGCCCGCCGGCCGCGGAGACCTCCACCGCCGTACGGGCCGACATCTGGCCCACGACATCGGCGAGGTCATGGCCCTGCTCGTGCTGCGCGGCACCCATGCTGTGCATACCGGTGGCCGCGCCCGTGCCCGGCACCCGCAAGCCGGCCAGCAGCGGATCAGGGCGGCCCTCTTCGTCCGGAGCCTCGTCGGGCACGGGTTCGTCCGCCAGTACGGCGATCAGTTGCCGCAGACTGCGGACGCCCAGGACGGACACCCCGGGTACCAGGGACGCCTCCGCGGCGGAGCACTCCGGGACGACCACCTGTTCATAGCCGGCGTCGGCCGCGGCGAGCACCGCCGGCAGGATGCCCCGGACAGGACGCACCCGTCCGTCCAAGCCCAGCTCTCCGATCATCACGATGTCGGACAGCACCCGCGGGTCGATCCGCTCGGAGGCACCGAGCACCGCGCAGGCGATGGCCAGGTCGAAGCCGCTGCCCGCCTTCGGTACCGACGCGGGACTGAGCCCGACCGTGAGTTTCTTCTGCGGCCACTCGCCACCCGAGTTGACGACGGCGGCCCGCACCCGGTCCCGGCTCTCCGTAAGGCTCTTGTCCGGCAACCCCACCAGAGTGAACGCCGCGACCCCCGGTTCGAGGTCCGCCTGGACCTCGACGACCACGCCCTCCACGCCGACCAGCGCCACCGCGCACGTACGAGCGAAGCCCATCACGCCACCCCCCGCGCGTGCTCGACCACCGCGGCCCCTCGCGGGGGCAGCACGACGCCGATCAGGTCGATGCGGACGCCTCCGGGCGGCGCCCCTCCGTGTGCGTGGATCCAGCGTTCGGCGAGGCAGCGCAACCGCTCCGCCTTCTCCGGGGTCACCGCGGCCATCGGATGCTCGAAGACACCCGCCCTGCGGGTCTTGACCTCGCAGACGACCAGGACGTCTCCGTCCCGGGCCACGATGTCGATCTCGCCCGTCCTGCCGCAGCGCCAGTTGCGCTCCAGGACCTTCATGCCGGCCTCGGCCAGCCGCCGCGCGGCCAGCTCTTCCCCGTACTCGCCGATCGCACCTCGTGCGTTGCCTGTACTCATGTCGGCACCTCCTCGGCGCCAACAATGAGGGCAGCTCAGCGAGCTATTGGATCTTGGTGGACGATCCCCGCGTTGTGGATAACCTCGTCACCCCCACGAGGGACCGGAGGGACCGTCAGCCGCCCGGCAGCTCCAGATCGCTCTTGTTGAGCTCCTCGATGTTCACGTCCTTGAACGTCAGGACGCGGACCTGCTTCACGAAGCGAGCCGGCCGGTACATGTCCCACACCCATGCATCCGCCATGGACACCTCGAAGAACACCTCACCCTGGACTGAGTGCACCTGCATCTCGTAGTCGTTGGTCAGGTAGAAACGCCGCTCGGTCTCGATCACGTATTTGAACAGACCGACGACATCGCGGTACTCCCGGTAGAGCTTCAGCTCCATCTCGGTCTCGTACTTTTCGAGGTCCTCGGCGCTCATGGCATGTTCCCCTTCAGCCTTGCGATCCCACCATTGTGCGCCAGTCCCGTGCGCCCCTAGACGATTTCCGTGTCAAGGGTCTCGGGCCCGGCCGGGGGACCTTCGTCGAACAGCCTGCGGAGCAGCTCGGCGAGTCTGGTCGGATACACCGTCTCATGCGCCCGGGTCAGTTCATGGCACGTCCACCAGCGTGCTCCGGCGACACTGCGTCGCTCCAGCTCGGTGAGGGCCGTGGCCCGGGTGGCCGTCTGGGTCGTACGGGCCAGGTAGTACCACTCGTCCTGGTCCCAGCGGCGGCCCGCGAAGGGGAAGGAACACCTGCGTCGCCACAGGACCGGGCCCAGTTCGACCTCTGTGATTCCGGTCTCTTCCGCGAGTTCCCGCAGGGCGGCCTCCTCGCGCGTCTCGTCGCCCTCGAGACCGCCGCCCGGGGTGAACCACCAGTCGTCGGCCGCATCGTCCGGTTCGTGGCCGTGCAGGAGCAGAATGCGGTCGTCGGGGTCCAGCAGGACGACCCTGGCGACCTTGCGCAGCCCGCCTTCGTACGAGTCCGCGCCGGCGTCCGTCGCCTCAGCCGGCACTGGCAGGCTCCGTGCGCGTACGGGAGCGGCCGCCCAGTCGCTTGGCGATCGGGCCGTAGGCCCCGCCGGCGAGGACCAGGACGGCGCCGGCGATCACCAGGACGGTGATCATGCGGAGCGGTCCGGGCTGGGACAGGGTGCCCAGTGTCTCGAATCCGGTCGGGCGCTTCAGCATGCCGTCCATGGGCCAGACGACGGCGTCGACACGGGCCGTCACGGCGCTTCGCGCCACTGTGCCGCTGGCCGCGTCCGTCAGATGGGCGGTGGAGTCCAGGGAGCC
The DNA here is from genome assembly GCF_058544905.1 of Streptomyces sp. JLBG701. Classification (NCBI taxonomy): domain Bacteria; kingdom Bacillati; phylum Actinomycetota; class Actinomycetes; order Kitasatosporales; family Streptomycetaceae; genus Streptomyces; species Streptomyces sp. JLBG701. The sequence continues at coordinate 8,114,131 of NZ_CM178588.1, read as the reverse complement.
CTGGCGCTCGTCACCGAGCAGGAACAGGCGCCCCTTGGGCACGGTCACGGTCGGGAAGTCCGTGATCTCGGCGAGGCTTCCCTCGGGCAGATACGGTTCGTCGATCTGCTTGCCGTTGACGGTCAGCTTGCCCTTGGTGCAGCAGGAGACCGTGTCACCGCCGACGGCGACCACACGCTTGACCACCGACGCGTTGCTGACCCAGGTCTTGTCGTCGAAGACGACGACATCGCCCCGGCGTATCTCATCGCCGTCCACGCGCTGCGCCAGCACCCGGTCGCCCACGCCGATCGTCGGCGACATCGAGCTGGTGGGCACGGTGTACGGCCGGTAGACCACCGCCGCCCAGACGAATCCCCCGAGGAACAGCACAAGGCCCAGCGCGACGGCCAGCCCGGACAACCGCTCTCCGGTCCGGCTGCCCACCGGGCCCTTGCCTGTGCCGCCGCTGCGCGGGGCCGTACGTGTTGCGCTCTCGCCACCCATGAATCCGCACCCTACCCGGCGGTACCGAACCCGGTCAGCCCTTCGTCAGGACCAAGGTCACAAGCTCACGGAGGCTTCACCCGGTTCGGCGGTACGACCGGAAGGTCGCGTTCCGAAGGTGGTTCAGTGGGTCTCGGCGGCGATCCGCCTGCGGCGCCACAGGGCCACCGGCAGGACACCGACCAGCGCGATGCCCTGCGGGGCGACCGTGACCGCGGTGGCCGACGACTGCGCGTTGAGGCCGTCCTGGTCGAAGGTGTCCGGGACGGGGAGCGTGCCCCAGCGGTTGATCGGCCAGGCCTTGACGATGGCCCGTCCGACGACCTCCTCCACCGGGACCATGCCCTTGTTCTCGTCCGACTGGTTGTAGCGGGAGTCGCGCGAGTTCTGCCGGTGGTCGCCCATGACCCAGATGAAGCCCTTGGGGACCTTCACCGTGAACTGGCCGCCCTGGTCGTCGACGCTGCACGGGGTGTTGCCCGCGTACACGTACGACGCCTCGTTCAGCGCCTTGCCGTTGACCTTCACCGGGCCCGTGCCCTCGCACGAGACGGTGTCGCCGCCGACGCCGATGACGCGCTTGATGAGGTCCTTCTCCTCCGCGGACGGCATGAGGCCGATCCAACTGAGGACCGTCTGCAGGGCGTTGGGGTCGGCCGTCGCCTCGCCCGCCAGCCAGTTGTCGGGGTCGTGGAAGACGACGACCTCTCCGCGCTCGGGCTCGGAGCCGAACCACGGGGTGAGCTTGTCGACCAGGACGCGGTCACCCTGCTGAAGGGTGTTCTGCATCGAGTCGGAGGGGATGGAGAACGCCTGCACCAGGAACGTCTTGATCAGCAGCGCGAGTACGAGCGCGATGCCGATCAGGATGGGCAGCTCCTTCCAGAAAGAACGCTGCTTCTTCGGCTTGGGGGTCGAGTCGCCCGGCCCCTGGTCGTCGGTGCGGGTCCGCTCGCCCGTCGCCGTACCGTCCTCGGCCGCCCCGGAGTCACTCCCGGGGGTCACGGCGCCGTCCACGGCCGGGTCGGCCGCTTCCACGGGGCGTCCGCGATGCTCCTCGCCGTCGTGCCCGGATCGTGCGCCAACCGCCACATCCCCCACGCCAACTCCTTACTCTGTGCCGCTGCCTGCCCCATACACGACGCAGGCCCACCACTCCCATAACGAGCGGGAGTTCCGCAGGGGTCGGGAGTGCGATCGCTTCGTCCGGATCGCTGGAGGTAACCCTATGCGACAGCTGGGGAGCCGCGGTCGACCCGGATGACGAGTCGGCCACAGAAGCGTAGGTATTCGGTTCCTTCAACGTCGTCCAGTGGCCGAAGGGCCAGGCGATGACCATGGCCCGCCCCACCACTTCGTCCTCGGAGACCGTGCCGCCGTAGTCGGTGTCCTGGTGCGAGCGTGAGTCCGCGGAGTTGGCGCGGTGGTCGCCCATGACCCACAACCGCCCCTGGGGGACGGTGATGTCGAACTGCGTGCTTGACGGGGCGTTCCCGGGGTACAGGTAGTCCGTCTCGCTCAGGGCGACGCCGTTGACGGTCACCCGCCCTTGTGTGTCGCAGCACTTGACCCGGTCCCCGCCGACGCCGACGACCCGCTTGATGAGGTCCTTCTCGTTGTCGGAGGGCAACAGGCCGATGAAGGTGAGCCCTTCCTTGACCTGCTTGACGACGATGGGGTCGTCCGCCTTCGTGGTGGTCTGCTCGTCCTGGAGCCAGCCGCCGGGGTCCTTGAAGACGACGACGTCACCGCGCTGCGGCTGGGAGCCGAACCACGGGGTGAACTTGTCGACCAGGACGCGGTCGCCGATCTGGATCGTCTGCTCCATGGAGCCCGACGGGATCACGAACGCCTGGACCAGGAAGGTCTTCAGGACCAGGGCTATGAGGACGGCGACGCCGACCAGAAGGGGTATCTCCTTGACCGCGCCCCGCCGTCTGCGCCGCTTGACCTTGCGCTGGAGCTTGCGCCGCTCGGCCCGCGAACGCCCGCCGGACGGACTCGCGGCACGCCGGGACCCGGTGGGCAGCAGGTTGTCGGCGACGTGGTCGGAGACCCCGCGCGGCCTCCCGCGGTTACCCATGGGCACCGTCCGCCGAAGGCACACGCGCGTAGCCGACGGGCCGGTGCAGGCGGGTCCAGTGGTCGGCCGGCCAGGCGATCCAGTCGGCGCGGCCGATCACGTCGCCCACCGGGATCATGCCGCCGCCCGGCGAGCCGAGGTGGTCGCGGGAGTCGCTGGAGTCGCTGCGGTGGTCGCCGAGGACGAACAGGGTGCCGTCGGGCACGACGACGTCGAAGTCCACCGTTGACGGACTGTCACCGGGGTACAGGAAAGCCGACTCGTCGATCGACCGGCCGTTCACCTCGATCCTCCCCTTCTTGTCACAGCAGACCACGTGGTCTCCCCCTACCCCCACAACGCGCTTGATGTAGTCGGCGTGCCCGAAGTAGCCGGTCCCGTCGAACACCACCACGTCCCCGCGCCGCGGATCGGCACCGAAACGGTACGCCAACTTATTTACGAGAACGCGGTCCCCGATCCTCAATCCCTTTTCCATGGATCCGCTGGGAATCTGGAATGGCTGCACCACGAACATGCCGAGCAACAGCAAAAACAGCAGGAAGACCAGCGCGGTGAGGGTGATCCGCCCACCGGGGACTTGCTCCCTGATCCACGACACCAACGCGAAACGCGACCGTTCCTCCGGTCCCCCTGTGTCCGAGGTCTCCTCGGAATCGGAAGGGCTGGAGGAGCGGTCGCGCTCCGTCGGCTGTGCTTCGGTGTCCATCGGGGCCAAATGTTATCCGGCCCCGCTTCGGACTCCCTGGCGCGATCAGTTGTCGCGCTTCTCCTTGATCTTCGCGGCCTTGCCGCGCAGGTCACGGAGGTAGTACAGCTTCGCGCGACGGACGTCACCGCGGGTCACGAGCTCGATCTTCTCGACGATCGGGGTGTGCACCGGGAAGGTGCGCTCCACGCCGACGGAGAACGAGACCTTGCGGACCGTGAAGGTCTCGCGGACACCGGCGCCCTGGCGACGGATGACTACGCCCTTGAACTGCTGCACACGGGAGCGGTTGCCCTCGATGACGCGGACGTGGACGTTGACGGTGTCACCCGGGCGGAAGGCCGGGATGTCGCTGCGCAGCGACGCGGCGTCGACGGAGTCGAGCAGGTGAGACATTTCGTCTGCTTTCTTCGCTGATGCCACAGGTCATCAACGGGAAATAGGTGGTGAAGAGGAATGCCGTGCGGGTCGGGCGGGCGTCGTGTCCCCCTGTGGCAGGGGCGCACGCCGGACGACACACAACAGCGGTCTATTCTTCCACGCCCTCTGGCCTGCGCCAAAATCGGCCGTACGGCTCCCCCGCCGGATCCGGCGCCCAGCCCAGGATGGAGAGCATCTCGCGGTCCTTCTTGTCGAAGGCCTTGGGGTCGCAGCCCTCGATCAGGTCGGGCCGGTTGGCCGCCGTACGCTTCAGCGCCTCGTCCCGGCGCCAGCGGGCGATCTTGCCGTGGTGGCCGCTGAGCAGCACGTCCGGGATCTCCCGGCCGCGCCACTGGGGCGGCTTGGTGTAGATGGGCCCCTCCAGGAGGTTGGCCATGGCCCCGGGGGCGAAGGAGTCGTCGCGGTGGGACTCGGCGTTGCCCAGGACACCGGGCAGCAACCGCGCCACGGCCTCCGTGACGACCAGTACGGCCGCCTCACCACCGGCGAGGACATAGTCGCCGATGGACACCTCGTAGACGGGCATACGGGTCGCGTACTCGTCGATGACACGGCGGTCGATGCCCTCGTAGCGGGCCGGCGTGAAGATCAGCCAGGGACGCTCGGAGAGCTCGACGGCGAGTTCCTGGGTGAAGGGGCGGCCGCTGGGCGTGGGGACGATGAGCGCGGGCGCCGCGGCCCCCGTCTCATAGCCGTCCGCGAGGACCTGGTCGAGTGCCTCGCCCCAGGGCTCGGTCTTCATGACCATGCCGGGGCCGCCGCCGTACGGGGTGTCGTCGACCGTGTTGTGGCGGTCGTACGTCCAGCCGCGCAGGTCGTGCACGTGCACGTTCAGCTGTCCACGCGCGCGTGCCTTGCCGACGAGCGAGACGTTCAGGGGGTCGAGGTACTCGGGGAAGATCGTGACGACGTCGAGCCGCATTACGCCTCGTCCCGCGAGGAGGCGACCTCGGCGTTGTCGTCGATCAGGCCGGGCGGCGGGTCGATGACCGCGCGCTGCTCCTCGAGGTCGATCTCGGTGACGATCTCCTCGACGAACGGGATCATCACCTCGCTCCCGTCGGGCCGCTCGACGATGAAGAGGTCCTGGGAGGGAAGGTGCGAGATCTCGGTGATCCGGCCCACCTCGGTGCCGTCCACGGTAACCACGTCGAGGTCCATGAGCTGGTGGTCGTAGTACTCGTCCTCGTCCTCCGGCAGCTCCTCCGGATCGACGTCTGCGATCAGGATGATGTTGCGCAGCGCCTCGGCGCCGGTGCGGTCACGCACGCCCTCGAAGCGCAGCAGGAGGCGGCCGCTGTGGACGCGGCCCGTCTCGATGGTCAGCGGTCCGGCGGACGCCGGGTCGGTGGCCAGGACGGCGCCGGGGGCCAGCCTGAGCTCCGGCTCGTCGGTACGTACCTCGACGGTGACCTCGCCCTTGATGCCGTGGGCGCGACCGATCCGTGCGACTACCAGCTGCACTGTGCTTGCTCTCCTGTCATGCGACGGCTCATACGACGACTCGTACGACGACGGGCCGGGGACGGCCCACTGGCCCTCCCCGGCCCGAGCCGGTGCTGCAAATGTGTCAGCGGACGTGATCCACGTCGACGAGGTCGACGCGGACACCGCGGCCGCCGATGGCGCCGACGACGGTACGCAGAGCGCGCGCGGTACGGCCGTTACGGCCGATCACCTTGCCGAGGTCGTCGGGGTGGACCCGGACCTCCAGCACACGCCCACGGCGCAGGTTGCGCGAGGCGACCTGCACGTCGTCGGGGTTGTCGACGATGCCCTTCACGAGGTGCTCGAGAGCCTCCTCGAGCATGCTCAGGCCTCGGTCGACGCGGACTCGGCGGAGGCCTCGTCCTTCTTCTCAGCCTTCTTCTTCTGGGTGATGGCCTCACCCTTGCCCTCGTCCTCGCCGCCAAGGGCGTCGAACACGGGGCGCGCCTTCTTCGGCTCGGCCACGAGCAGCGGGGCCGGGGCGGGCAGACCCTTGAACTTCTGCCAGTCGCCGGTCAGCTTGAGGATGGCGAGAACCGGCTCGGTCGGCTGCGCGCCGACACCCAGCCAGTACTGCGCACGCTCGGTGTCGACCTCGATGCGCGAGGGGTTCTGCACCGGGTGGTACAGGCCGATCTCCTCGATCGCACGGCCGTCACGGCGAGTGCGGGAGTCGGCGACGACGATGCGGTAGTGAGGCGAACGGATCTTGCCCAGACGCTTCAGCTTGATCTTGACTGCCACGGGAGTGGGTTCTCCTGGTTTTGACGTGGTTGGGCACGGCGAGATGGCCGCGTGGGGTTGCGGTACCCGAGTGCCCGATGGACGCGTCAGCCGGAGGCGAGAGGGTTCCTGTGCGGCTGTCGAGTACAGCTAGCCATTGTGCCACACCCTGCGGGTCTGCATTGACCGGCGGTGGTCTCCGGACCCGGGCACGCCTGAACCGCACCCGGCGCCGGATTGACCGACGTCGGGTGCGCGGCCCGGGAGGGACATACGCCGACCGCCGGGCTACGGCTGCCACGAACAGCCGTAGCCTCAGGCGACCGCCGCGCCCACTACCTCCGGGATCCGGAACGGCTTCCCGCAGCCCCCGCACACGATCGGTGCCTGCGCCAGTACGGACGGGACGACCCGGACGTTACGTCCGCAGTCGCACACCGCCTTGACGCGAACGCCGCCACCCGAGGAACCGTGCCGGGCCGCCGGGCCGCGGAACGTACGGGAGGTGTCGGCGGACGTGGCTGCCGTGTGGGCCTTGAGGGCGCGCTGGAGGCGCTCGATGGTCGGGCGGTACCGTCGCTTCGCCTCGGGGTTGAGCGTGACCAGCGAGAAGCCGCTGCTGGGATGCGGCTCCTCGGGGTGGTCCAGGCCCAGCTCCTCGGCGATCGAGAGGAATCTGCGGTTGTGGTAGCGGCCGGCGCGCGAAGTGTCGCGGACTCCGCGGGCGGCGGCGATGCCGTGGACTGCTTCGTGAAGCAGTCGCTCGAAGGAGAGCTCATGTCCGCAGGCGGACGACGACTCTCCGATCAGGGACTCCGGCGCGGCGAGATCCGGCAGCTCGGGGTGGTACCGCTGAATGTCGGCCCACGCCTCTGCCAGTTCTGCGGCGAGAACAGGTGGTGTCTGTGTCGTGCTCACGTAATGACAACGAGCCAGAGTGCCGCTGTGTTCCTATTCCGGGGCATCCCAAATAATTTGCACGTACCCGTCAGTTGCCGCTGATGTGTCCGGACGAGGGCTAGTGCGCTGATCTGCGGAGAAGCCTCACAGCTCATACCAAGCTGGTGCGTAGTCCTACGTACGCCCCGGCACGTAGACGATGTCAGCGCTCCGGGGTACCTGAGGTCCGCAGTTGCGCAAGAGGCGTTTCGGTCGCTCTCCCGCCGGAGGGGCGCTACCTCAGTAAGCGCGCGCGACGATCGCGACGTTACCGGGGGCGTCGTCGGCGTCCGGCACCGACCCGTCCGCGGCGACCAGACACCGTACGGTCACCGCGTGCTCCCCCAGCCTGGCCTCGCCTTCTTCGCCGAGCACGGCCCACGGGACACGCGCCCAGCCGCCGGCGGTCGTCACCTCGATGGCCTTCTCGATCGTCGACACGTCGGACGTCCGGGACTCCCGGCGCTCGCGTGACTCCTTCAGGAGCAGCGCCTGATCCTCTTCGAGGATCGCGGGGAGCAGTCGTACGAGGGAGTCGAGCGCCACCGGGTCCTTGCCGCCCGGGATCCGGCGGGCCAGCATCGCCGTGCCGTTCTCCAGGTCACGGGGCCCGATCTCGATCCGTACGGGCACGCCCTTGAGCTCCCAGTCGACGGCGCGGCGCCCGAACGGGGTGTCCGTGCGGTCGTCGACCTGGACGCGGATGCCGGCCGCCTTGAGCTGATCGCCGACTTCGCGGACCTTGGCCAGAACCGCTTCGTCGCCCTTGATCGCGAGGACCACGGCCTGGACCGAGGCGAGACGCGGCGGCACCCGCAGCCCGTTGTCATCTCCGTGAGTCATCACGAGGGCGCCGATCATGCGGGTGGTGGACCCCCAGGACGTCTGCCACACCAGTTCCTGCTTGCCCTCCTTGGAGAGGTACCGGGTGTTGAACGCCTTGGCGAAGTTCTGGCCCAGTTCATGACTGGTGGCCATCTGGAGGGCCTTGCCGTCGCCCATCATCGCTTCGAGCGTGAGGGTGTTGAGGGCGCCGGCGAAGCGCTCCTTGGCGGTCTTGCGGCCGGGGACGCTGTCGATCGCGAGGACGTTCACCATGAAGTCCTCGTAGACCTCGCGGTGGATGTGCGCGGCGAAGTCGCGGGCGTCCTCGTACGTGGCGTGCGCGGTGTGGCCCTCCTGCCACAGGAACTCCGTCGTACGGAGGAACAGGCGGGGGCGCAGCTCCCACCGGACCACGTTCGCCCACTGGTTGATCAGCAGCGGCAGGTCGCGGTAGCTCTGCACCCACTTCGAGAAGTAGTCGTTGATGATCATCTCTGAGGTGGGGCGGACGACGGCCGGCTCTTCGAGGTCCTTGCCGCCGGCGTGGGTGACCACGGCGAGCTCGGGCGCGAAGCCCTCGACGTGCTCGGCCTCCTTGGTGAAGTACGACTGCGGGATCAGGAGGGGGAAGTACGCGTTCTGGGTGCCGGTCTCCTTGATGCGGGCGTCCATCTCGGCCTGCATCCGCTCCCACAGCCCGTACCCGTACGGTCGGATCACCATGGTGCCGCGCACCGGACCGTTGTCCGCCAGCTCGGCCTTGCCGACCAGATCCTGGTACCAGCGGGGGAAGTCGTCCGCCCGGGGCGTGAGAACGGGAGCCTTTGCCATGGGCGCGATGGTACGGGCCCGCATTGCCGGGATGTGAATTCTTTTCACCCGCACAGCGAACCCACAAGCCGGGCTCCGCAAACCCTGGACGCCATCGCGAGCTCGGAGTTTCCTGGCATACGGGGGAAGTTCGAGCGCACGTCACGGGGCTAGGGCCACAGTGGCAACTCTCGGCGGATTGGGGCGCTTTCGATGACACCTACGCTCGTGCGGCAGCACCGGCCTCAGGCGGGGCCGGCGCCCCGCGTGGATCTGTGTGCACGCGCGCGTGACTGGTCCGAGATCCAGGAGCGGATGCTGGTGCCGCTCTACGAGACCGTCTACGAGCGACTGGAAGTGGGCCCCGGCACACGGCTGCTGGGCCTTGGCTGCGGATCCGGTCTCGCCCTCCTGATGGCGGCCTCCAGAGGGTCCGCGATCACCGGCGTCGAATCCTCGTTCTCCGAAAGGCTGGCCCTCGCGCGGGAGCGGCTGCTGCCGGAAGCGTGGGGCACGCGCGCGCGTGCGGACACTCGGCTCATCGACGGCTCACCGGACGACATCGCGGGCGACGCGGAGACGCCCGCGTACACCCTGGTGACCGCTTTCGAGCCCATCGGGTGTCTCGCGGGCGACTCGGAGGGGCTGGGTGAGCTGCTCGCCTCGGCGACGCCGCTCGCCGAGCGCGGGGCGCCCGTGGTGCTCGCCGGCTGGGGTCCGCCGGAACGTTGCACCACGTCGTCCGTGCTGCGCGTCGCCAAGAGGCTGGCGGATCCGCTGCGCGGCACGGGCGGTTGGCGCCCCGCCCTTCGCGACGACCTGGAGGAGGTCGCCCACCGCGCCGGCCTGAAGCCGGACGGCTCCGGGCGGGTGGCCTGCCCGTTCGGGTACGCCGACATGGACAGTGCGGTACGCGGACTGCTGTCGACGGGACTGTTCGACGCGGCGATCGTCGCGACGGACCAGGCGCAGGTCGACAAGGAGTTGACGGAGGCGCTGCATCCGTATCAGCGGCGGGACGGGTCGGTGTGGATGCCGAACGTGTTCCGGTACGTCATCGCCCGGACCCGCTAGTCGCTCTTGGCCAGCCGGGTGATCCCCGCGACGCGGTAGGCGTCCACCTCTTCCAGCGTCTCGTTCGCCAGGAGCGCCTCGGCCAGGGCGTCCAGTTGGTGCCGGTGGTCGCGGAGTTTGCGGCAGGCCTCCTCGTAGCACTCGTCGACGATCCGCCGCATCTCGTGCTCGATCGTGTCGAGGGTTCCCGGGGCCGCCGCGAGGCCGTACGCCTGCTGGGCGTCGCTGGGAAGCGCGGAGAGGCGGCCGACGCGTTCGCTCATGCCCCAGCGGGCGACCATGCCGCGGGCGATGTTGGTGACCTGTTCGAGGTCGTTCTCCGCGCCCGTGGTGACGACCCCGTAGACGACGTGTTCGGCGGCCATGCCTCCCAGGGCGCCGATGATCCGGCCGCGCAGGTACTCCTCCGTGTACGCGTACCGGTCCGCGTCCGGCGTTGACAGCGTGACGCCCAGTGCCCTGCCGCGCGGAACGATGGTGATCTTGCGGACGGGGTCGGCGCCGGGCTGGAGCATGCCGAGCAGGGCGTGTCCGCTCTCGTGGTAGGCGGTGCGCCGGCGTTCCTCCTCGGGCATCACCAGCGGGCGTTCGGCGCCCAGTTGCACCTTCTCCAAGGCCTCCGAGAGGTCGCTCTGCGTGACTCGCTCCTGCTTGCGCTTGACCGCCAGCAGCGCCGCCTCGTTGGCGAGGTTGGCGAGGTCGGCGCCGGTCATGCCCGGGGTCGTACGGGCCACCTGGGCCAGGTCCACGTCCTGGTCCATGGGGATCTCGCGGGTGTGGATCTCCAGGATCGCCTCGCGTCCGCCGCGGTCCGGGGGCGAGACCATGACCACCCGGTCGAAGCGGCCGGGGCGGGTCAGGGCCGGGTCGAGGACGTCGGCGCGGTTGGTCGCGGCGATGACGATGACGCCCTCCGAGCCCGAGAAGCCGTCCATCTCGGTGAGGATCTGGTTCAGCGTCTGCTCGCGCTCGTCGTGGCCGCCCATGGCGGCGCCGCCGCCGCGGGCCCGGCCGATGGTGTCGATCTCGTCGATGAAGATGATCGACGGGGCCACCTTGCGGGCCTCCGCGAACAGCTCACGCACGCGTGAAGCACCGACGCCCACGATCATCTCGATGAACTCGGAGGCCGACGCCGAGAAGAACGGGACCCCCGCCTCGCCCGCCACCGCACGCGCGAGCAGGGTCTTTCCGGTGCCGGGCGGCCCCGCGAGGAGCACACCGCGGGGCATCTTGGCGCCCATCTTCCGGTAGGCGTCGGGGTTCTTGAGGAAGTCGACGACGTCGTTGAGCTCGCCCTCCACCTCGTCGATGCCGGCCACGTCCTCGAAGGTCGTGCGCTGCTTCCCGGGTTCCAGCTCGACCGGCTTGGGCGGAGCCTTGCGGCCGAGCATGCCGCCCGCGCCGCCCATCCCGGCGCTCATCCGCCGCGCGATGAAGATCCACAGGACGACCAGGAGCAGCATCGGGGCCAGCGAGATCAGCAGGTTGAAGAGGAAACTGCGCTGCTGGACGACCGGTTCCGCCGTGACGGTGACGTTGTTCTTGGTCAGGTCCTCCCAGAGCTGGTCGTCCGCGAACTCCGGGCGCTGGGTCTTGAACTTGGTGTAGGTGCCGTCGCCCTCGGGATTGTCCTGGGCCTTCTTCAGCTGGCCCTGGATCGCGTCGCCCTTGGAGTAGATCTTGGTGACGTTGCCGGCGTCGACCTGCTTGCTGAACGCGGTGTACGAGATCGTCGGTTCGTCGCCGTCGTTGAAGAAGGACAGCACCAGGTTGGCGATGAGGAAGACGACCACGGCGGCCAGGATCAGGCTCCACCAGCCGCCGCGCGGTCTCCGCCCGCCGGACGGCGGCTTCGGCGGCTCCTCCGGAGTGCCCTCGGTACGCCACGGCTGGTCGGGCGCCTTGCGCGGCGGCACAGGGTTGCTCATATCGGGAAGCTACGGCACCCCGCACCCCTCGGCACCTGCGGGAAAGCATTGGGGGCACCCCTCCGGAGAGGGGCGCCCCCAATGACGTACGGCCGGAGTCCGGACGTACGACCGAATCGTCAGCCCATGAACTTCTTGAACTCGTCGGGCAGCTCGAAGTCCTGGGAGCCCTGCTGCGGCAGGCCGAAGGCGTTGCCCCCCTGGGCGGCGGCCTCGCGGCGCTGGGCCTCCTCCAGCTCCTGCTGCTTGCGCTTCATCGGGTTGCCGGAGCGCTGCTTGCCCTTGGCCTGCTTGGGCTGCTTCTTGGTGCGGCCGGGGCCGCCGCCCATGCCCGGCACCCCCGGCATGCCGGGCATTCCGCCGCCCTGGGCCATGCGGGACATCATCTTGCGGGCCTCGAAGAACCGCTCGACCAGGCCCTTCACCGCGCTGACGTCGACACCGGAACCCTTGGCGATACGGGCGCGGCGCGAGCCGTTGATGATCGTCGGCTCCTGGCGCTCGGCCGGGGTCATCGACTTGATGATCGCGGCCGTGCGGTCGACGTCCCGCTCGTCCAGGTTGTTGATCTGGTCCTTGATCTGGCCCATGCCGGGAAGCATGCCGAGCAGCTTGGAGATGCTGCCCATCTTCCTGACCTGTTCCATCTGGGCCAGGAAGTCGTCCAGGGTGAAGTCCTGGCCCTTCTTGGACGCCAGCTTGGAGGCCATTTTCTCGGCCTCTTCCTGGCTGAACGTCTTCTCCGCCTGCTCGATCAGGGTGAGCAGGTCACCCATGTCGAGGATGCGGGAGGCCATCCGGTCAGGGTGGAAGGCGTCGAAGTCCTCCAGCTTTTCGCCGTTCGACGCGAACATGATCGGCTTGCCGGTCACCGAGGCGATCGACAGGGCCGCACCACCGCGGGCGTCACCGTCGAGCTTGGAGAGGACCACGCCGTCGAAGCCGACGCCGTCGCGGAAGGCCTCGGCCGTGTTGACGGCGTCCTGGCCGATCATCGCGTCGACGACGAAGAGGATCTCGTCCGGGGAGACGGCGTCCCGGATGTCCGCGGCCTGCCGCATCATCTCGGCGTCGATACCGAGGCGGCCGGCGGTGTCGACGACCACGATGTCGTGGACCTTGGTCTTCGCGAACTCGATGGAGTCCTTGGCGACCTTGACCGGGTCGCCCACCCCGTTGCCCGGCTCGGGCGCGTAGACGGCCACGCCGGCGCGCTCGGCGACGACGCTGAGCTGGTTCACGGCGTTCGGGCGCTGGAGGTCGGCGGCGACGAGCAGCGGCGAGTGGCCCTGCTCCTTCAGCCAGCGGCCGAGCTTGCCCGCGAGGGTCGTCTTACCGGCACCCTGGAGACCGGCCAGCATGATGACGGTCGGCGGCTGCTTGGCGAAGCGCAGGCGCCGGGTCTCGCCGCCGAGGATCGTGACGAGTTCCTCGTTGACGATCTTCAGGACCTGCTGGGCCGGGTTCAGCGCCTTGTTGACCTCGGCGCCGAGGGCACGCTCCTTGACGTTCTTGATGAACGTCCGGACGACCGGCAGGGCCACGTCGGCTTCGAGGAGGGCGATGCGGATTTCGCGGGCCGTGGCGTCAATGTCCGCCTCGCTCAGCCTGCCTTTGCCGCGGAGGTTTTTGAAAGTCGCGCTAAGGCGGTCGGAGAGAGTATCGAACACGGCGGCGTCGGTCCTCGGAGTCGGGGGCAGTGTGGGCGTCTTCCAGGGTATCCGGCCCGGCAAGACAATCGTCCCCGCCTGCTGTGTTCAGCGGGCGGGGACGGACAAATCCCCGCATCGGCGGTGAGCGGGTGTCACGCGCGCAACGTCTCTTCCAGCTTCCGCGCCGCCGATGCCGCCTCGTCCCCCAGCAAAGGCACGCCCTCGGCGGTGGTCACGTAGAAGGCGTCGACCGCGTTGGAACCCAGGGTGCTGACATGCATGCTGCGCACCCGCAGCCCCATGTCGTCCAGGGCCCGTCCGATGCGGTGCAGCAGGCCAGGGGCGTCATGGGCACGCACCTCGATCACCGTTGCGAGGCGGGACGCGGCCGGTGCGACCGTCACGCGCGGCGGGGGCGCTACGACGCCTCGGCGGCGCGGATACGCGGCGTCCCGTTCGGCGAGGCGGGCGGTGATGTCCAGGGAGCCGTCGAGGGCACGGACGAGGTCGGCGCGCAGCCGGGCGGCCTGGGGCAGGGAGCCGTACTCGGCGGCGACCCGCCAGTTCAGCAGGAGCACAGAGCCCTCGACGCCGTCCGGGAGGTCCAGCGCGCGCAGTTCCGCCGTGCGGACGGTCAGCCGGTGCATGGCGAGGACGCCGGCGACGGCGGGCAGCACGCTCTCCTGGTCCGGTACGGCGATGAGCAGTTCCACGCCGAGGGGCTCGGGATCGCCGGACGGCTGTTCCTCGTTCGGCGGCTCGGTCTGTGCGCGCAGCGCGAGCACGGGGCTGCCCGTGGCGACCGCCTCGATCGCGAGCCGCTCCTGTTCGGCGGTGACCAGGACGGCGGCCTCGGGCTCCTCGGGGGCGTCGCCCGCAAGCACGGCGGCGACCCGCTTCACCAGGTCGGCGACGAGCGAGCCGCGCCAGGACGACCAGGCGGCCGGGCCGGTGGCCAGGGCGTCCGCCTCGGTCAGCGCGTGCAGCAGCTCCAGGGTGCTCTGCGAGCCGACGGCCTCCGCGACCGAGCGGACGGTGGCCGGGTCCTCCAGGTCGCGCCGGGTGGCCGTCTCGATGAGCAGCAGGTGATGACGTACGAGAGTGGAGAGCACGGCCACGTCCGCGCGGTCGAAGCCGATGCGGGCGGCCACGTCCTTGGCGATGATCTCGCCGGCCACGGAGTGGTCGCCGGGCCAGCCCTTGCCGATGTCGTGCAGCAGCGCGGAGACCAGGAGGAGGTCGGGGCGGCTGACGCGGCGGGCGAAGTCGGAGGCGCGGACGGCGGTCTCGATGAGGTGCCGGTCGACGGTCCAGATGTGCACGGCGTTGCGCTGCGGCCGGCAGCGGACCCGCTCCCAGTCGGGCAGCAGGCGGGTGATCAGGCCCTCGGCCTCCAGCGCCTCCCACACGTCGACGGTGGGCTGCCCGGAGCCGAGCAGGGTCACGAGCTGCTCGCGCGCCTCGGCGGGCCAGGGTGTGGGCAGGGGGCGCGTGGTGGCCGCCATACGCCGGACGGCGTGCAGCGAGAGCGGGAGGCCGGCCTGTGCGGCGGCGGCAGCGGCGCGCAGGGGGAGCACGGGGTCGCGCTCGGGGCGCGCGGCGCGGGCGAGCACCACCTCGCCGTCCTGTTCCACCACGCCCTCCGCCAGCGGAGAGCGCTCGGCGGCGGGTTTGGCGCCGCCCAGCATGGCGCGCAGGCGCGGCCGCACGGAGCGCGACCGCAGCACGCGCCCCACTTCGCGCCACGTGACGTCACTGGCGTACGACACGACGCGCGCGGCCTCGTAGACCTGCCGCAGGAGGGTGTCGGCGTCGAGGAGGCCGAGCTCGGCGGCGACCTGGTCCTGCTCCTGGAGCGCGAGGCGGTCGGTCGCGCGCCCCGTCGTGAGGTGGAGTGCGTCGCGTACGTCGAGGAGGCGGCGGCGGGCGTCGTCGAGGCCCTCGCGCGGGGCGTCCGCCAGCCAGGAGGCGGCGACGGCGCGCAGGGCGGTGGCGTCGCGGAGGCCGCCGCGGGCCTCCTTGAGGTCGGGTTCGAGGAGGTACTGGAGCTCGCCCTGGCGCTCGGCGCGTTCGACGCAGAGTTCCTGGAGTTCGGGGAGGCGTTTGGGTGCCTGGTTGCGCCAGTCGGCCAGGACGCTCGTACGCAATCCGGCGGTGAGGCCGAGGTCGCCCGCGAGGTGGCGGGCGTCGAGGAGGCCGAGCTGGACCTTGAGGTCCTCGCCGGCCGTCTTGCGGGCCTCGGACGGCGTACGGACGGAGTGGTCGAGGGCCAGGCCGAGGTCCCAGATGGGGTACCAGATGCGGTCGGCCAGGGCGGCGACCGCGCCGGAGTCGCTGCCGTCGTGCAGCAGGAGCAGGTCGAGGTCGCTGCGTGGGGAGAGCTCGCCGCGGCCGTAGCCGCCGACGGCGACCAGGGAGACGCCCCGAAGGCCGTCGGCGCCCGCGCCGAAGAGCCCCGACAGCCAGTCGTCGGTCAGTTCGGCGAGGGCCGCACGGCGCGGCGGCCCGGACCGCGCCCCCTCGGTGAGGAGGTGCAGCCGGGCCGCCGCATAGCCGCTGGGTCCCGAGTCCTCTGCATCCTTACGCACGTTCGTACTCGTCACCCAGCGACTCCTGTTCTGTTTTGCTGCGCCTTAGAGCGCGTCCGGGCCGCGCTCGCCGGTCCGGACCCGTACGGCCGTCTCGACCGGGAGGGACCAGACCTTGCCGTCACCGATCTTGCCGGTGCGGGCCGCCTTGACGATGACGTCGATGAGACCCTCGGCGTCGTCGTCCTCGGCGAGGACCTCGATGCGGATCTTGGGTACCAGGTCGACCGTGTACTCGGCGCCGCGGTAGACCTCGGTGTGTCCCCGCTGACGACCGTAGCCGCTCGCTTCGGTGACCGTCAGACCGTGGACCCCGAAGGCCTGCAGCGCTTCCTTGATCTCGTCGAGCCGGTGGGGCTTCACGACGGCGGTGATGAGCTTCATGCGTCCACCTTCTTTGCGGTGCCCTCAGCCGAAGCGGACGAGGCGGTGAAGCCCGCGCCGCCGCCGGTGCCACTGAAGTCGTACGCGGTCTCGGCGTGCTCGGCCTGGTCGATACCGGCCACTTCCTCGTCCTCGGAGACCCGCATACCGAGGGTCTTGTCGATCAGGAAGGCGAGGATCGCGGAGGCCACCAGCGAGTAGCCGAGGACCGCGAAGACGCCGGCACACTGCTTCCAGAACTGGTCGAGGCCGCCGCCGTAGAAGAGGCCCTCGACGTCGGACTGGCCCTTGCCGCTGGCCAGGAGGCCGATGAGCAGGGAGCCGACGACACCGCCGACGAGGTGGACGCCGACGACGTCGAGCGAGTCGTCGTAGCCGAACTTGTACTTCAGGCCGACGGCCATGGCGCACAGCAGACCGGCGACGACACCGACGGCGATCGCGCCGATCGGGGAGACCGCACCACCGGACGGGGTGATGGCGACCAGACCGGCGACCGCGCCGGAGGCGGCGCCCAGCGTGGTGAACGCGCCGTGGCGGATCTTCTCGTAGATGAGCCAGGCGAGCATGGCGGCGGCGGTGGCGACCTGCGTGTTGACGAACATCAGGGAGCCGACGCCGTCATCGTTGCCGAGCCACGAGCCGGCGTTGAAGCCGAACCAGCCGAACCACAGCAGACCGGCGCCGAGCATGACCAGCGGGAGGCTGTGCGGGCGCATCGGGTCCTTCTTGAAGCCGACGCGCTTGCCGATGACCAGGATCACGCCGAGCGCCGCGGCACCCGCGTTGATGTGGACCGCCGTACCACCGGCGAAGTCGATGACACCGAGCTCGAAGGCCCAGCCGCCCGCACCCCAGACCCAGTGGGCGACGGGGAAGTAGACGACCGTGGCCCACAGGGCGACGAACAGCGCCCAGGCCGTGAACTTCACACGGTCCGCGATGGCACCGCTTATCAGGGCGGGCGTGATGATCGCGAACATCATCTGGAAGATCATGAACGTCAGGATCGGGATGGTGTAGCCATCCCAGAGGTCGGTCAGGCCGATGTCACTCAGACCGACCCAGCCCGAGGTCCAGCCGATGAAGCCGCCCTTGTCGGTGCCGAAGGCGAGGGAGAAGCCGTAAATGACCCAGAGGATCGTGACGATCCCGATGCTGATGAAGCTCATCATCAGCATGTTCAGGGTGCTCTTGACTCGGACCATGCCGCCATAGAAGAAGGCGAGACCGGGGGTCATGATCAACACCAGGGCTGAACAGATCAGCATGAATCCGGTGTTTGCGGCAGACAGCGTGGGAGCGTCTGCGGCTAGCGTGATGGCGGCTGATGCCATCGGCGTCTCCTCGTCATTTGGTACGGCCCCGTGCGGGCGAAGCCTGAGTGGATTGAGGGGTGGGCCGGTTATGCGCCCTGAGATTGGCGCAGCGCGGTTTCGATGGAAGCCCCTCATTGTTTCGCCACAGTGACGAAGGCGCCTTGCGTGTTACGTGTCGATGAACTGCCAGATACCCGGGCGCACGATCGTTATCGTGGCGCAACCTTCCCCGGAGGACCAAAACCGGCCGCGGTCGGCCTTCCGATGACCTGGCATGGGGGAGCCGAGTCGGGCAGTTCGGGAGGGTCGGCCGCGGCCGGGGCTTGAGGTGGGACGGGTTCTCAGACCGCCTCCGCGGTCTCGGGCAGTTCGATCTGGAGCTTGTCGGTCAGGTCGACGACCTCGGCGAGATCCCCGAAGTCCCGGACGGCCGTGTCGACCGTCTTTCGAATACGAGTGTTGACGCGCTCCGAGCGCACCTTCTTGGCGGCCGTCATGGCCTGCTCGGCCAGCACCGTGCTCTTCTCGGGCTCGCGCTGCAGCAGGTGCACGGTGGCCATACCGATGAGGTTGAGTGCGTACGACCGCTGGTGGTCGTCGTCCGTGGCGAACAGGTCGACGGCCCGCCGCATCAGGGGCTCGGCCAGCGAGGCGTAGGTGGGGCTGCGGCCCGCGACATAGGCGAGGTCTCGGTAGGAGTGGGAGTTCTCGCCGTACAGCTCGGCCTCGGAGAAGAAGCGGATCCAGTCGGGGTCCGGGTCGTCCCACTCGTCGGCGTCGGCGAAGGTGTCCTCGGCCATCCGGACCGCCCGCTTGCACTTGCCGGGCTGCCCCATGTTGGCGTACGCGCGTGCCTCCATCGCATACAGCATGGACTGGGTGCGCGGGCTCGCGCAGTCCCGGCTGCCGTACTGCGCGAGGTGGATCAGCTCCAGGGCGTCGTCGGGCCGGCCGAGGTGGATCATCTGGCGGCTCATGCTGGACAGGACGTACGAGCCGAGCGGCTTGTCGCCGGCCTCCTTGGCCGCGTGCAGGGCCAGCACGAAGTACTTCTGCGCGGTCGGCTGGAGCCCCACGTCATACGACATCCAGCCGGCCAGCTCCGCGAGCTCGGCGGCGACCTGGAACAGCCTCCTGGTGGTGGCCTCGGGCTGCGGCTCCTGGAGGAGGTCGGTCACCTCGTGCAGCTGCCCGACGACCGCCTTGCGGCGCAGGCCGCCGCCGCACTGGGCGTCCCACTGCCGGAACATCACGGTGGTGGATTCCAGGAGGTCCAGCTCGGGCTTGGAGAGCCGCCCGCCGCGCCGGGACACGGCCGCCGACTCGGGCTCGCGGTGGGGAGCCGTCGGCGAGGGGACGAGCCAGCGCTGCATGGGCTCGATGAGGGACGGGCCCGCGGAGAGGGCCAGCGAGGTCCCGAGGAAGCCGCGCCGCGCCAGCATGAGGTCGCTGCGCGAGAACTCGCTGAGCAGGGCCACGGTCTGCGGGCCCGTCCAGGGCAGGTCGACTCCGGACACGGACGGTGACTGGCGGGCGGCGCGCAGACCCAGGTCCTCGACGGAGACGACACAGCCGAACCGCTCGGAGAACAGCTCGGAGAGGATCCTGGGGATCGGCTCGCGCGGGTTCTCCCCGTCGAGCCATCGGCGCACCCGAGAGGTGTCCGTGGAGATGTGGTTGGCCCCCAACTGGCGTGCCCTGCGGTTCACTTGACGTGCGAGTTCACCCTTGGACCAGCCGCTGCGCACAAACCACGAGCCCAGCAGCTCATTGGGGCGCTTGTCCGTACTGGTCGCGGTCGTCCCGCTTCCGCCGTTGCCGCCCACTGGAACGCCCCCATCCCTGAGACCCACTTGTCGCTGCGTGCGCCAAGCCCTATCAGAATGCCGGTAAATACGGCCTCCCGTCCGGTAGTTCTCACCCTTCGAACGGGAAGCCGGGTTGCCCCCGGCATACCCACGAGTGCACGCGCCCCCAGGACTTGTGCACTCAAAGTAATCCTACGATCACTGCTCCAGCCATGGCGATCCCGGAAACGCCACCATTCGCCACCCCTTCGAATGAACTACCGGTGGCCTGCGCGCGATTCACTTGACATAGGACGGCCGGAAGTGGGCGTAGAGGTGCACGCAGGGGCGCGCACCGCCGAGTTCACCACCGGGGGCACTCCTGGGCGCCACCCGGACCAAGCGTCGCCCGGCGGTCGGGAACACACAGGGTCACGTTCTGCTTCCGCCGCGTAACCACCGGCGCGTTGGACCCGTTGGAGGGGGCATGGGCTTCACGATCGGCAGCAGCCGGGGGATCCGCGACATCCGGTCCGGCTCGCGCCGCCGCGGCCGCTCGTCGGACTGCACCGCCGTCGCCGAGTACACGGGACTGTGGGGTTGGGACGTGGTGCCGGGCGCACGGGCGGCCGGGGGCGCGTGTTCCTGCGGCGACACCAAGTGCCGTACGCCGGGCGCGCATCCACTGGACTTCGCACCGCAGATCTCCGCGGGCGCCACGCTCGACGAAGTGACCGAGGCCTGGACCGAGTTGCCCGGCGCGGCGGTGATGCTGCCGGTCGGCCGCGCGTTCGACGCGATCGAGGTCGCCGAGCCCGCGGGGCGCCGGGCCCTGGTCCGCCTGGAGCGCATGGGCCTCCCCCTCGGCCCGGTGACGGCGACCCCGGACGGCCGCGCCCACTTCTTCGTCGCCCCGGGCGCCGCCGCCGAACTCCCCGAACTCCTCTACCGCATGGGCTGGGACGACCCGACCCTCGACCTCGACGGCCTCGGCCCCGGCACCTACCTCACGGCCCCACCGAGCGACAGAGCCGGCCTGGGCCCGGTCCGCTGGCTCCGCCCCCCGGCCCTGGACTCGGCGACAAAGCCACCGGCGGCCCGGCTGCTGCTGGGGACGCTGGCTTACGTGGCACACCGGTCACGCGCATAGGCGACAACAGCGAAGTGCCCGTCCTCAACTGCACCTTGAGGGCGGGCACTTCTTGCTCCACTTCACCTGGGAACGTTCCTGGGTGGCCATCACCACCTAGGAAATTTCCTGGGTGGTCAGTCGCCGATAAGGGCGTCAACAAACGCCTCCGGCTCGAACGGCGCCAGATCGTCCGCGCCCTCGCCGAGCCCGACCAGCTTCACCGGCACCCCCAGCTCGCGCTGCACCGCGATCACGATGCCGCCCTTCGCCGTGCCGTCCAGCTTGGTCAGCACGATGCCGGTGATGTCGACGACCTCGGCGAAGACGCGGGCCTGGACGAGCCCGTTCTGACCGGTGGTCGCGTCCAGGACGAGCAGGATCTCGTCCAGCGGCGCGTGCTTCTCGACGACGCGCTTGACCTTGCCGAGCTCGTCCATGAGCCCGGTCTTGGTGTGCAGGCGCCCGGCGGTGTCGATGAGCACGACGTCGGCGCCGATCTCCTTGCCCTCCTTCACCGCGTCGAAGGCCACGGAGGCGGGGTCGCCGCCCTCGGGACCGCGCACGGTGTGGGCGCCGACCCGGTCGCCCCAGGTCTGGAGCTGCTCGGTGGCGGCGGCACGGAAGGTGTCGGCGGCCCCGAGGACGACGCTGTTGCCGTCGGCGACGAGCACCCGGGCGAGCTTGCCGGTGGTGGTGGTCTTGCCGGTGCCGTTGACGCCGACGACCATCACGATGCCGGGCTTGCGGCCCTCCGGCTCGGTCTTGACCGTGCGGTCGAAGTCGGTGCCGAGCAGCTTGAGCAGCTCCTCGCGCAGCAGGCCGCGCAGTTCCGCGGGAGTGCGGGTGCCGAGGACCTTCACGCGGGCGCGCAGCCCGTCGACCAGCTCCTGGGTGGGAGCCACGCCGACGTCGGCGGTGAGCAGGGTGTCCTCGATCTCCTCCCAGGTGTCCTCGTCGAGGTGCTCGCGCGACAGCAGCGTGAGCAGCCCCTTGCCGAGGGCGTTCTGGGAGCGGGACAGTCGGGCTCGGAGCCGGACCAGACGTCCCTCGGTGGGCTCCGGGACCTCGATCTCGGTCGGCGGAAGCTCAGTGGGCGGCTCCTCCACGGCGACGGGAGCCGAGCCGTCGGGGAGGTCCACCTCCTCTATGGTCCGGCGCGGTTCGTCGCGCGGCGTCTCGGCCTCGTCGCCGATGTGCGGCTCGGCCGGAGGTGCGGTGATGTCGGGGGCGGTGGGCGGCGGCGGGGGAAGCGACTTCTTCCGCCGGCTGCCGACGACGAGGCCGCCGAGCGCGCCGAGCACGATCACGGCGATGACTACAGCAAGGATGACGGTTTCCATAACGGGTCCAGTATCCATGCCTCCCTCACAAGGGGAGATTCATGGCTTCCTCCAAGAAGGTGAGCATCCGCGAGGGCGTTTCATCCCGACATATGGTGATTGACCATGAGCGCCCCTCGAAACCCACGGCATAGAACCGGTCCCCCACGCCGAGCGCACCGCCCGGACCCGCGGCCTGTTCCCCACCTGGGTCGCCGCCAACATCAGCGTCCTGCTCCTCTGCCCGGCACGCTGATCTGGGTCGCCCGCTGGGACTGGGAGACGATCAACGCGGTGATACCGGCGCGCATGCCCTGCTCACCGTGCTGGACATCCTGTTCGGTATTCGGAGCAACACGTTCCTGATCGTCGTGACGCTGCTGTTCTTCGCCCTCACGACGTTCGTGTGCACCACATGGGCCACGTATCTCTTCGGCGGCTTCTCCGTGCTGGTGCTCGTGCGGCTGATCGTCGGGACGGATTGGGACGAGGTCTTCGGACAGGGCGCGGGAGCCCCGTCCGCGATGATCGCCGGGGTCGGGCTGATCGCCGCGGGCGGGATCAGCTGGGCGCCGACGGCTCCGGACTTCACGCGGTATCTGCCGGCCACGGCGAAATCGTCGGCGATCGTACGCAACACGGTCGTCGGCGCGATCATCGTCGTAGCGCCGGTGGTCCTCATGGGCGCGGTCATGGCGTCCGGCGCGCCCGACCTGGCCTCCGCCGCGGACCCGGTGTCCTTCCTCGGCGAGATCCTGCCGCTGTGGCTCGCGGTCCCCTACCTCCTCATCGCCCTGGTCGGCACGCTGCTCATCAACGCGATGTCGATGTACTCGGCGGGCTTCACCGCCCAGACGCTCGGGTTCAAGGTCCCGCGTTACTGGGCGGTCTCGGTCTACGCGGCGATCTCCCTGGTCCTCGGCGGCATCCTGATACTGGCCGCGACCAGCTTCATGAGCTCCTTCATCGCCTTCCTCTCCCTGCTCGCGGTGGCTTTCTCGGCCTGGGTCGGCGTCTTCGGCGCGGACATGCTGCGCCGCAAGGAGTACGACGCAGAGGCCCTCCTCGACACCACGCGCACCAGCGCCTACTGGTACCGGGGCGGCTTCAGCCCGGCGGCGGTGACCGCGTGGGCGGCCGGCCTGGTGGCGGGCCTGCTGTTCACCACGTCCGACTGGTTCACCGGCCCCCTGGCCTCGAACAACCCGATCGGCGAGTACGGCCTCGGCTGGATCGCGACGATCGCGACCTCGGGCGCGCTGCACGCGGCGCTCCCGAAGCCGCTCGTCACGCCCACCTCAGCCACCACCAAGAAGCCCGCGACTATGGCTGTCTGACGCCTCGTCGGCTACCGTCCCCCGCGCCGAACCCACCAGAGTCACCCACCCTCCCGGCGAAGGGGACCCCCATGCCCGTCACGGTCGTACGTTTCAACCTGGTCGAGCCCGGCGCCACCCCCGCCTCGCTCAGCGCCCGCTACAAGGCGGCCGTCGAGATGGCCGCGTACGCCGACGAGCACGGGGTCACCACCGTGCAGACCGAGGAACACCACGGCGTCGCCAACAACTGGCTGCCGTCGCCGTTCGCCTTCGCGGGCGCGGTGTTGGGCGCGACCCGGAACATCGCGGTCACGGTCTCGGCGATCATCGGCCCGCTGCACGACCCGCTGCGGCTGGCCGAGGACATCGCCGTACTCGATCTGCTGAGCGGCGGCCGCCTGGTGACGGTCGCCGGGATCGGGTACCGGCCCGAGGAGTACGCCCTGTTCGACGTGGAATGGAAGCAACGCGGCAAGCTCCAGGACGAGCTCCTGGAGACGCTCCTCAAGGCCTGGACCGGCGAGGAGTTCGACTACCGCGGCCGTACGGTACGGGTCACCCCGCGCCCCTTCTCCGACCCGCACCCCCTGCTCCTGGTCGGCGGCTCCTCCCGGGCCGCCGCCCGCCGGGCCGCCCGCCTCGGCCTCCCCTTCTTCCCCAGCGCGCACCTTCCCGAGCTGGAGTCGTATTACAAAGAGCGGCTCGTCGAGTACGGCACCGAGGGCTGGACCATGATGCCCACCACCGAGACCCCCCTGCTGCACATCGCCGAGCACCCGGACCGCGCCTGGTCGGAGTACGGCGCCCACTTCCTGCACGAGGCCCGCACCTACGCCTCCTGGCAGTCCACCGACATCCGCTCAGCGGTGAAATCGACGGCCACGACGGTGGACGAGCTCCGCGCGGAGGGCGTCTACCGCATCCTCACGCCGGACGAGTGCGTGGCCCAGGGCCTGGACAACCTCGTACTGCATCCACTGGCGGGCGGCATGCCCCTCGACGAGGGGTGGCGGAGCCTGCGCCTGTTCGCTGAGCGGGTGCTTCCGGCACTGGGCGGCTGAGCCGCGGCGAAACCCGGTGGTCCGGGCGGGTCCGGCGGTGGTCCACTGCGGTCATGAGCCTGTCGGTGGAAGTGTTCGTCCGCGAGCCGGACGGGGACCTGCGGATACTCGACGTGCCGGACGACGTGTACCAGTCGGGCGGCTTCGAGTCATGGCGTACGACGGTGTGGGGATCGGAGTTCGTGCGCTCTCTGGGCGCCCGCCTCCTGCCCGTGCTGGCCGACGACGATCTCTACGTCGAGAACGAGAACGTGCCGGAACTGCTGCGTGAGGTCGCCCTGTTGCGCACCCACCTGGACGTGGTCGCCGCCGGCACGGAACACCCCCGGACCCTGGAGGAACACCGCGTCGGCATCGAACACCGGTTGTGGATCATCGAGGAGAGCGCCCACAAGGCCCTGGAGATCGGCGGCGGCGTCCTCATCTGGTGAGCGGTAGCCCGGGACACACCACCGCCGCCCCCGCTCGGAAGCTGACCGAGCGGGGGCGGCGGACGGGTACGGGGAGAGGGGCAGCGGGGGACTTGGGCCCTTCTCCCCGAGTCAGCGGGGGCCAGGTCAGCCCATCTCCTCCAGCGTCTTGCCCTTCGTCTCCTTGACGTACTTGAGGACGAACGGGATGGAGAGCGCGGCGAAGATCGTGTAGATCACGTAGGTCGCGGAGAGGTTCCAGTCGGCCAGCGACGGGAAGCTCGCGGTGATGGCCCAGTTGGCGATCCACTGCGCGGAGGCGGCGACGCCGAGCGCGGCGGCGCGGATCTTGTTCGGGAACATCTCGCCGAGGAAGACCCAGACCACGACACCCCAGGACAGGGCGAAGAAGAGGACGAAGACGTGGGCGGCGATCAGGGCGATCCAGCCCTGGGTGGCCGGCAGCTTGCCGTCGACGAGGTCGAAGGAGAAGGCCCAGGCCTCCAGCGCGAGACCGACGACCATACCGACGGAGCCGATGAGGGCCAGCGGCCTGCGGCCGATGCGGTCCACGAAGATCATGGCGATCACGGTGCCGACGATGTTGATGATCGACGTCGTGAAGGAGTACAGGAACGAGTCCGTCGGGTCGACACCGACCGACTGCCACAGCGTCGAGGAGTAGTAGAACGCGACGTTGATGCCGACGAACTGCTGGAACACCGAGAGGCCGATGCCGATCCAGACGATCGGCTTGAAGAAGAAGGAGCCGCCGAGCAGGTCCTTGAAGGTCGACTTGTGCTCGCTCTTCATGGCGTGCTCGATCTCGCTGACCCGGGCGTCCAGATCGATCTGGCCGCCCTCGACCTCTTCGAGGATCTCGCGGGCGCGCTCGTGCTTGCCGACGGAGATCAGGAAGCGCGGGGACTCGGGGATCGCGAAGGAGAGCAGACCGTAGAGGACGGCCGGGACGACCATCACACCGAGCATGACCTGCCAGGCCTCCAGGCCCATGATCTCGCCGCGCTGGTCACCGCCGGCGGCGTTCAGCAGGCCCCAGTTGACCAGCTGCGAGATCGCGATGCCGATGACGATCGCGGCCTGCTGGAAGGAGCCGAGCCGGCCGCGGTAGGCGGGCGGGGCGACCTCGGCGATGTAGGCGGGGCCGATGACCGAGGCCATGCCGATGGCGAAGCCGCCGATGACGCGCCAGAAGGCGAGGTCGTACAGCGAGAAGGGCAGCGCCGAACCGACGGCACTGATGGTGAACAGCACGGCGGAGATCTGCATGCAGCGGATACGGCCGATGCGGTCGGCGATACGGCCGGCGGTCGCGGCGCCGATGGCACAGCCGATCAGCGCGATGGCGATGACCTGGGCCAGGGCCGCGGAGCCGATGTCGTAGCGGTCCCGGATGGCCTCGACGGCGCCGTTGATCACGGAGCTGTCGTAGCCGAAGAGGAAGCCGCCCATCGCGGCCGCCGCCGCGATGAATATGACGTGCCCGAGATGTTCGGGATGAGCCGACCTGGCTCCTGACTGTTGTGCCTGCGCTGTGCTGGTCACGTGGTAACTCCTCGGGCCACCGGCGTCGCTGCCGGGTGGGGGTGGCGACCTTTCCAGTGGCGCACAGCAGGGCGCCGCCCACCACCTGAAGGTAAAAGCAACGTTGCAGAGACTATGCCTTCAAGTTTCGAAGTCAACAGAGGCACGGCTGTGAAGTTTCAGCACCCGCGAGGTGTCAATATGTTCAATACTTGAAGGCAGCTAAAAAAATGCAGGTCGCAATAGGTGTACGGGGCACGCGACTACCGGAGTCGCTGCGAGATGACCTTCGACACACCGTCGCCCTGCATGGAGACGCCGTACAGCGCGTCGGCGACCTCCATCGTGCGCTTCTGGTGGGTGATCACGATCAGCTGCGAGGCTTCCTGCAACTCCTGCATGATGCGGATCAGCCGCTGCAGGTTGGTGTCGTCGAGCGCGGCCTCGACCTCGTCCATCACATAGAACGGGCTGGGCCGCGCCTTGAAGATGGACACCAGCATCGCGACGGCGGTCAGCGAGCGTTCCCCGCCGGACAGCAGCGACAGCCGCTTGACCTTCTTGCCCGGCGGCCGGGCCTCGACGTCGACACCGGTGGTGAGCATGTTGTCGGGATCGGTCAGGATCAGCCGCCCCTCACCACCCGGGAAGAGCCGGCTGAAGACACCCTCGAACTGCACGGCCGTGTCCCGGAACGCCTCGGTGAAGACCTGCTCGACGCGCTCGTCGACCTCCTTCACGACCTGAAGCAGGTCGGCCCGGGTCTTCTTGAGGTCCTCCAACTGCTCGCTGAGGAACTTGTGGCGCTCCTCCAGCGCGGCGAACTCCTCCAGGGCGAGCGGATTGACCTTGCCGAGCTGCTGGTACGCCCGTTCGGCCGACTTCAGCCGCTTCTCCTGCTCGGCGCGGTGGAAGGTCCGGGGCTGGTTGCGCGGGTGCTCGGGATCCTCCGGCAGTTCCTCGCCCTCGGCGGGCAAAGAGGGCGGTACGAGCTGATGCGGGCCGAACTCGTCGACCAGCCCCGCCGGTTCCACACCCAGCTCTTCCAGCGCCTTGGTCTCCAGCTGCTCGATCCGCATCCGCTTCTCGGCGCCGAGCACCTCACCTCGGTGCACCGAGTCCGTCAGCTTGTCGAGTTCGCCCTTGAGGTCGCGCCCCTCGCTGCGAGCGGCGGTCAGTTCCTGCTCGCGCCGCGCCTTGGCGGCATCGGCGGCGGTCCGCTCCTCGTCGGCACGCGCGAGGGACACCTCGACGTGCGCGAGCAACTGCCGCGCCCCGGAGGCGACGGCCTCGGCGACACCGGCCTCGTGCCGCAGCCGCGCCCGCCGCTGCTCGGCACGCGCGCGTGCGTCGCGCTCCGCTCGGGCGGCGCGGTCGAGGGAGTCGGCGCGGCCGGCGAGTCCCTTGACCCGCTCCTCGTGGGTACGGACCTGAAGCCGCGCCTCCATCTCAGTCTGCCGGGCGTTGGCCCCGTCGGCGGCGAGCCGATCCCGTACGGAGGTGTCAGGTTCCTCCTCGACCGGCATCTCCTCCGCGACGGCGAGCCGTTCGGCCAGCACCTCGGCTTCCTCTACGGCCTTGTCGAGCGCTTCCTGCGCCCGTGCCGCCGCCGCAGTGGACCTCTCGGCCTCACCGGCGGCGCCGCGTGCCTGGCCGGCGAGGCGCCCGAGCTGCTGGGCCACGGCCGACTTCTCCCGGTCGGCGGCCCGGCGCCGCTCCCCCACCTCTTCGACGAGGGCGGCACACTCCTTGCGTCGCTCGGCTGCGGCTTGCTGCGCCTCGGCGAGTTCCTCGCATCGCACGGCCAGGTCTTCGAGCTCGGCGGCGGCCTCGTCCACGGACGCCTGTACTTCGAGAAGACTGGGCGCCCCGGCGGACCCGCCGTGCGCGAAGTGCGCTCCGAGCAGGTCGCCTTCGGCGGTTACGGCGGTCAGCTCCGGGTGGGCGTAGACGAGCTCTTCGGCGTCTTCCAGGGTGTCCACTACGACGATGCCGTGCAG
This sequence comes from Streptomyces sp. JLBG701, assembly GCF_058544905.1. Taxonomy (NCBI): domain Bacteria; kingdom Bacillati; phylum Actinomycetota; class Actinomycetes; order Kitasatosporales; family Streptomycetaceae; genus Streptomyces; species Streptomyces sp. JLBG701. The sequence goes on along the minus strand of NZ_CM178588.1, from coordinate 8,086,106 downwards.
GAGGCGTCGTACGGCGGGCATGAGGTCGGAGGGTCCCCGGACGAGGTCTGCGGCGGAGGGGGGTCCGTCAGCGTGGGACTGCGTCGATGCGCCTCCGTCCTCCTCCAGCGCCCCCGCCAACAACAGCGCAGCCCGTCCGCCGTCCTGCTTGCGCAGCAGCCTGATCGCATCCGCCGCCGCGGACGGTGATGTCACCGCGATCGCGTCGGCCGCCGCGCCGAAAGCCGCGGCCAGCGCGACCTCGTGCCCGGGAGTGACCGTCAGCAGTTCGGCGGCGGGGCCGAGAAGCCCGGTGAGCCGGTCCTTCGCCCCCAGCAGTGCCCCGGTGCCGTCCTTGCGGCGCAAGCCCAGCGCAAGCGCCTCGCGGCGGGCCTGGGTCGCAGCACGCTTGCGTTCCGCCGCCGTGGCCGCCTCGCGGGCAGCGGACAGAGCGGTCTCCGCCTCGGCCAGCGTGACTCTCGCCGCCTCGTGCCGCTCGGAGAGCTCCGCGTCGTCGGCGTCGAGGCCATCGACCTCGGCCTTGAGCGTCTCGTACTCCTCCTGCGCGCCGACGGCCCGCTCCTGGGCCTCGTCGCGCGCGGCGGCCAGCCGGTCGATCTCGGCCTGGGCGGAGCCGGCGCGGGAACGGGCCGCGTTGACCTGGCCGTTCAGCCGGGCCAGGCCCTCACGCCGGTCGGCGATGGCGCGGGCGACATCCTTCAGGCGCCGTTCCTCGACGGTGAGTTCGCGCTCCAGGTCGGCGCGGTGGGAGACCGTGTCCTCCAGGGCACGCTCGGCCGCCTCCAGGGCCGCTTCGAGCTCGGCCTCCTGCTCACGGATCCGGGCGGCCTCGCGCTCCATGTCCTCGGGGTCGCGCCCGCGCCGCTCCTCCTCGGGCGCGGAGGTGGCGCTCTTCACGCGCGCGTCGGCGAGCGAGATCGTGCCGCGCACCCGCTCGGCGAGCTGGGAGAGCTCGTACCAGGTGTGCTGGGCGCGCTGGAGACGCGGCGTGAGCTGCCGTACCTCGTCCTCCAGGAGTGCCTCGCGCTGGAGCGCCTTCTTCAGCTCCAGCTCGGCGGACTCCTTGCGTTCCTTGAGGGCGGCCTCGTCGGCGATCTCGGCCTTGAGTGCCTGCCGCAGTCGTACGAGGTCGTCGGCGAGGAGGCGGAGGCGGGCGTCGCGGAGGTCGGCCTGGATGACGGCCGCGCGCCGGGCGACGGCGGCCTGTCTGCCGAGCGGCTTCAACTGCCTGCGCAGCTCGTCGGTGAGGTCCTGCACGCGCGCGAGGTTGGCCTGCATCGCGTCCAGCTTCCGCAGCGCCTTCTCCTTGCGCTTGCGGTGCTTGAGGACGCCGGCCGCCTCCTCGATGAAGGCGCGGCGGCCCATGGGGTCGGCGTGCAGGACGGAGTCGAGCTGGCCCTGGCCGACGATGACGTGCATCTCGCGGCCGATGCCCGAGTCGCTCAGCAGCTCCTGGATGTCCAGCAGACGGCAGGTGTCGCCGTTGATCTGGTACTCGCTGCCGCCGTTGCGGAACATGATCCGCGTGATGGTGACCTCGGCGTACTCGATGGGCAGCGCCCCGTCGGAGTTGTCGATGGTCAGGGACACCTCGGCGCGGCCCAGCGGGGGCCGCCCTGTGGTGCCGGCGAAGATGACGTCCTCCATCTTGCCGCCGCGCAGGGACTTGGCGCCCTGCTCGCCCATCACCCAGCTCAGGGCGTCCACGACATTGGACTTGCCCGAACCGTTCGGCCCCACGACACACGTGATACCCGGCTCGAACCGGAGCGTGGTCGCCGAGGCGAACGACTTGAACCCGCGAAGGGTCAGGGCCTTGAGGTGCACGCCGCTGGACTCTACCTTCCACCCGTATCTCACACGTTGAACCCGGGGTACCCCGCGGTTTCACCAATGAACGTGCAGGGCACACCAGACGTTAAAGAGAGTGAAAGGATGCACGGGGGAAAGAAAGAAGGGACGCCGAAGCGTCCCTTGCAGACTCTGACTCAAACTCTGACAACTTAGCGGTTGATACGGGCAGCCCAACCACTGCGTGAGCTGTCGTGGAGCGATGCAGCGATCAGGTGAGCGCAGGCTCCGCCTGGTGTGCGTCGATGCTCTCCATGAGACTGTCGTGAGAAGCGGCAGCCGCGAGCGCGTCGTTCTCCGCCTGGATCCGAAGGAGCTCGGATTCCAGATCCTGTACGCGCTGCTGGAGCCGTCGCATCTCGGCGAGGAGTCGAGGGTCGGAGCCGCCGACGTAACCGAGAAGCGCCTTTGCCATGATGGATGGTCCTCCACACTGAGTGACCGACCGAATGCGGTGTGGGTCGTGAGGGAATCGCACCCGCGGTGCTTGACACTCTTGAGTTCTTGCTGCCGTTCTCCATGCCAAACAGCTAAGGTGCGCGGGGCTTTCAGCGTCTCACCAAAAAGTTTGACGGTCAACACGATCACGCCCTGCAATGGCGGGCAACCCGGGGGAACGCTGCCCAGATGGGCGGCGCTACGACTCCTGCGGGACCCTGAGGCCGTGGCGATCATCTTTACCTGCGGAGCCTGCCACGACAAGCCCTTCTTGGCAACCACCAGGCCATCTCTGCTTCAGGCAGGTGCCGGTGGCATGTCCCTCCGCTTCTTCCACAGCCGGTTTACAGATTCGGCTCAGCGGATGGCGAAGCCGTCGTAACCCCCACGAGGTGTGTCCCAGATCTCGGTGACACCCTCAACGCGGCCGGGCGTGTCGTCGCCCTGGAGCCAGTCGAGGAGCCCTTCACACCGTTCCCGGGAGCCCTCCGCGACCACCTGGACCCGTCCGTCCCCCAAATTGAGAGCAAAACCACTCAGGCCGCCGAGTTCGAGGGCCTTGGCCCGCGTGAACCAGCGGAAACCCACACCTTGGACGCGTCCCCGCACCCAGGCGACCAGTCGCACATCCTCGCTCATGGGTGCAACCTAACCGGCCAATGTCTCACTGGGCACTCCGTCCCCCAGCGCCATGCGGTACCGTCCCGACCCAATGAATCTCATATGAAACTCACTCAATCGAGTGAGTCTGGTCACCGCAAGGACGAGGAAGGCAAGGACATGGGACGCCACCGACGCTCCGCCGCCGGCCGCGCCGCCACGGGCCGCGCCACGGGGGTCACGGAAACACACGGCTCATACGCGAGCAGCTACGACCCGCATGACTCGTACGACGCATACGGCACGTATGCGGGAGACCTTCCCTCGGTGGGCACGGCGCCCTACCTGCACACGCAGGAGTACGCCGCCACCACCGCGAGGAGCGAGCGTTACCTCTTCGCCACCGACGAGGACTACCGCGTCGTCTTCCCCGAGGGCGGCAGCACGCCCCGTGGGGGTTCCGGCGGGGCGGGTGGGCGTCGGCGCAAGAAGAAGGGTGTGACGCCGGTCCGCACCGGACTGCTCGGCGTGTCCGCGGCGGTCGCCATCGGCACGGTCGCGGTCGCCACGGGCGCACTGCCCGGCATCGACAACTACAAGCTCGGCGGCGGCAACAACGGGGACAAGGTGCAGGCCGCCGACTCACCGACGAACAGCGCGACCGAGCAGGGCGGCACGTCCGGCAGCGCCGACAGCCGCGACGACGGTTCGTCGACGAGCCGCGACGCCGACCGTACGACGTCTCCCTCGCCGTCCGTCTCGGCCTCCACGGCCGCGCCGACCAAGGCTCCGACGAAGAAGCCGACGACCACACCCAGCAAGAAGCCGAAGGCGACGCCTTCCCAGGCGGCCACCAAGCCGTCGAAGCAGGCCAAGGCCCCGGTGACGGTGTCCGCGGAGGCCGCCGCCGAGGCCGCCGTGCTCAAGCTCGTCAACGAGGAGCGGGCGAAGGTGGGCTGCAGCGCCCTGTCCGCCAACAGCGCGCTGGCGAAGCTGGCCGAGGACTTCAGCGACGCGATGGCCGAGCAGGGTTTCTTCGACCACACCGACCCGAGCGGGGCCACTCCGTGGGACCGCGCGGCGGCTGCCGGGATCACCGACCTGGGCGGCGAGAACATAGCCCGGGGTCAGGCCGACGCCGCGGCTGTGATGGAGGCGTGGATGAACAGCCCCGGTCACAAGGCCAACATCCTGAACTGCGACTTCACGACGCTGGGAGTCGGCGTGCACTTCGGGACGGGTGGCCCGTGGTGGACGCAGGACTTCGGATACTGAGTGACAGTGGACGCAGCGCTAACTTCCGGTTAGTGCAACCTGTTGGTTAGCGCTGCGTTCACGTACGCTTGAGGGATGAACACCCCGCAGGAGTACACGGAGGCCCAGGACCTCCCGTACAGCGTGTTCGCCAAGGCCTGTCCGTCGCGCGGCACCCTGGAGCACATCACGGGGCGCTGGGGCGGGCTCGCGCTGAGCGCTCTGTACGAGGGATCGCTGCGCTTCAACGAGCTGCGCCGGCGCGTCGACGGCGTCAGCGAGAAGATGCTGTCCCAGACCCTGCACGCGCTGGAGCGCGACGGCCTGGTGCACCGCGAGGCCCAGCCGACGAACCCGCCCCGCGTGGACTACGAACTGACCCCGCTCGGCCGCCAGGTCGCCGAGCACCTGCTGGCCCTCATCCACCTCGTCGAGGGCCGCATGGACGACGTACTTCACGCACGCACGCGCTACGACGAGACGCGCGGCGCCCGCTGACACTTCGGGCAGAAGTAGCTCGACCGGTTCATCCAGGCGCGTCGGCGCATCGGCGTGCCGCACCTCTTGCAGGGCAGGCCCTCACGGCCGTACGCGTCGAGGGAGCGGTCGAAGTAGCCCGACTCCCCGTTGACGTTGACGTAGAGGCTGTCGAAGCTGGTGCCGCCCACCGCGAGGGCCTCGTTCATCACGTCCCTTACGTGGCCCAGGAGTTCGGCGGTGACGGGGCGGGTGAAGTTGGCGGTGGGGCGTTCGTAGTGGACGCGGGCCCGCCAAAGGGCCTCGTCCGCGTAGATGTTGCCGACTCCGCTGATCAACGACTGGTCGAGCAGGGCCCGTTTGACGGTCGTGCGCTTGCGGCGCAGGGCCTGGTGGAAGGCCTCGTCGTCGAACAGCGGGTCGAGGGGGTCGCGGGCGATGTGCGCGATGACGTCCGGCAGGCCGTCGGGGGTGTTGTCGTGCAACGACAGGCCGCCGAAGGTGCGTTGGTCGACAAAGCGGAGTTCGGTGCCGAGGGCGTCCGCGAAGCCGACCCTGATCCTCAGGTGCTTCTCGTCCGGTGCCTCGTGCGGCTGGACCAGGAGCTGGCCGCTCATGCCGAGGTGGGCCAGGACGGACTGGTTCGTGTCCTCCAGAGGCAGCCACAGGTACTTGCCGCGACGGCTGGGAGCGCCGATGCGGTGACCCTTGAGGCGGTGGGTGAAGTCGTCGGCGCCGGCGACATGGCGGCGCACCGCGCGCGGGTGCAGCACCTCGGCGTCGGCGACAGTGCGATGGGCGACCCACCGCTCCAGGCCACGTCGGACGACCTCGACCTCGGGCAACTCGGGCATGGGCTCCCCCACCACTGATGTATGAAGCGAGCGCCCGCCCCAACGCTCGGGACGGGCGCTCGGTCGCGCTGTTCGGTCAGGCGGACGCCGAGGACGGGCCGTCGTTCTCCTCGGCGATCTCGGCTGCCTTGGCGACCTCGGCCGCCTTGGCAGCTTCTGCGGTCGCCGTCTTGGCTCGCTCGTCGGCGGCAGCGCGGATGGACCGCCATGCGGACTCCGCTGCCTGCTGCTCCGCCTCCTTCTTGCTGCGGCCGGTGCCGGTGCCGTACGAGACGCCTCCGACGCGGGCGGCAGCAGTGAAGGTCTTCTCGTGATCGGGGCCGGTCTCCGTGACCAGGTACTCGGGCACGCCGAGTGTTTCGGTCGCGGTGAGCTCCTGGAGACTGGTCTTCCAGTCCAGGCCGGCACCGAGGTTCGAGGACTTCTCGATCAGCGGGTCGAACAGGCGATGCACCAGCTCCGACGCCGCGTCGAGTCCTTGATCGAGATAGACCGCGCCGATCACCGCTTCCAGGGTGTCGGCGAGGATGGACGCCTTGTCCCGGCCTCCCGTGCCCTCTTCACCACGGCCGAGCCGGATGAACAGGCCGAGTTCCAGGCCACGACTGACCTCCGCCAGCGCACGAGAATTGACCACTGCGGCCCGCAGCTTGGCCAGTTGGCCTTCAGGCAGGTCGGGGTGGGTGGTGTACAGCGTGTCGGTGACGACGAGACCGAGCACGGAGTCCCCGAGGAACTCCAGCCGCTCGTTCGTCGGCAGACCGCCGTTCTCGTACGCGTACGAACGGTGGGTCAGCGCACGCACCAGAAGGGCGGACTCGAGCTTGTAGCCGAGCCGCCCTTCCAGAAGCGTGTGGGACGAGGCTGTGTTGTCCGCTTTCCTGGCGTTCGCATCCGCCTTGGCGGTTGGGTCCGCCTTGGCGTCATCCGCCTTCTTGGGGCTAGACACAGTGCCTCTCACCAGCCGCTCAGACCTCGAGGACCTGGCGCTTGTTATAGGTGCCGCAAGACGGGCACGCGATGTGCTGCAGCTTGGGCTCGTGGCAGCGCTCGCACGCAACCAGGGTGGGGACCGCAGCCTTCCACTGCGACCGGCGGTGGCGCGTGTTGCTGCGCGACATCTTCCGCTTCGGAACAGCCACGGCTACTTCTCCTGCTTCTCGTTGGCGCGCGCCGATCGAGGCGCTTCACCACTGATCTCGTCCTTCTCGCCGTCTTCGAGTGAACCGGCGAGTCCCTGCAGTGCCGCCCAACGGATGTCGACGGCTTCGTGGTGGTGGTCCGGGTCGTCCGCCAGCCGGGCTCCGCACTCGGAGCACAGGCCCAGGCAGTCGTCCTGGCACACCGGCTGCATCGGCAGTGCGAGCACCACCGCATCACGCAGCACGGGTTCGAGGTCGAACAAGCCGTCCTCGATGAAGAGCCTGTCCTCGTCTTCCTCGGCGTCGTCGGCCGGCTCCGCTTTCGGGCGGCCCCGGTCGTCGGCGTCAGGGTACGAGAACATCTCCTGGAAGTCCGCTACGAGCTTCTGCTCAAGCGGCTCCAGACACCTTACGCACTCCCCCTTGGCCTGTGCACGGGCGGTGCCTGTGACAAGCACACCTTCCATGACCGACTCCAGGCGGAGGTCCAGCTCCACCGGGGCGCCTTCCGGCACTCCGATGACTCCCGCGATCCCGAGATCCTGGGGAGCTTCGATCGAGCGGTTCAGGCGCTGCTGCGCACCAGGCCGCCGACCCAGCTCGTGTGTGTCGAACACGAGGGGGTTGCGGTGGTCGAGGCGGGCGTTCAGAGCCATTCCTGCTTTCGATCTTCCAAGCTGAGGGAACGCTGCCCTCCGGTGTTCCCCGGGCAGCGTTGATCGCGGACGTGCACGCGACCGAAGAGCCAGGATACTGGACCTTTCGCTCACGGCCCAATCCGGTGGTCCCTTACTGGCCGCGGCCCTGCTCGTAGGCCCGCAGCTGCTCGGCGCTGATCATGCTCGTGTCGAAGAGGCTGGTCTCGTCGAGGGCATGCGCCTCGGGCCCGCCGTACCCCTGGTGGCCCTGCTGCTGGGCCTGGTTCGGGTCGTAGGCGGCCTGCTGGGCGTCGTAGCCCTGGTAGGCGTAGGGGTCGGCCTGCTGCTGGTAGCCGTAGGTGTCCTGCTGCTGGGCGTACTGCTGCTGGGCTCCGTACTGGTCGGCCTGGTCGGCCTGCTGGTACCCGTACTGGTCCTGCTGCTGATAGCCGTACGGGTCCTGCTGCTGGACCTCGTGCTGCGGGACGTACTGCTGCTGGGCGGGGATCTCCGGCATGCGGGCGGCGGCCGCCTGGTCCGCGTCCGCGAGAGCCGCGAGGTCGTCGAGGTAGTCGGCGTCGCTGGAGTGCTGGACGGGGGCGCCGTCGTCGCCGAAGGCGAGGGAGCCGAGGTCGTCGGTGGCGATACGGCCGTGCAGCTTCTGGCGGCCCTTGCCGACCGCGTCCAGGGTCTTGGCGAGAACCGCCTCGAAGGCGCCCAGCTTGGTGTCCACGTACGTGTCGGCGTCGCGGCGCAGGGTCTCCGGGTCATGGCTGCGCTCGGGGGCGTCCTCGTCCTCGTAGCCCTGCTCGTCCAGGCCGGGGCCCGTACCGAGGAGCTTCTCGCGGCCCCGGCCCACGGAGCCGAGGGTCTTGGTGAGGACGACCTCGAAGTTGGCGAGCTTGGAGTCGACATAGTCGTCGGCCTCCGCACGGACCTCCTCGGCCTCCTTGCGGGCCTCGGCGAGGATGCGGTCGCCCTCGTTCTGCGAGCGGCGGGCGATCTCGGTGTCGGAGATCAGGGAGCCGCGCTCGGCGTGTGCGCCCCGGATGATCTGCTCGGCCTCCTGGCGGGCCTGCTCGACCATCTGCTCCCGGTCGCCGATGAGCTCCTGGGCCTGCGCGAGGGAGCCGGGCAGGGCCGCGCGCACCTCTTCGAGCATCGCGAGCAGCTCGGCGCGGTTGACCACGCACGAGGCCGACATGGGCATCGACCGGGCACTGGAGACCGAGGCGACGATCTCGTCGAGCTTCTTCTGCACGTCCACCGTGTGCTCGCCACTCTCTACAGCTGTGATGGAGACGGACGGGACGACTGTAGCCCGTTCAGCCTTGGCGCAGACGCTTGTTGAGGGCCTCCAGGATCACCGGCGGCACCAGGTGGGAGACGTCTCCACCCCAGGTCGCCACCTCCTTGACCAGGGAGGACGAGAGAAAGCTGTAGGTGGGGTTGGTGGGCACGAAGAGGGTCTCCACGCCCGAGAGGCCGATGTTCATCTGGGCCATCTGCAGCTCGTAGTCGAAGTCGCTCACCGCGCGCAGGCCCTTGACGATGGCCGGGATGTCACGCTGCTTGCAGAAGTCGACGAGGAGGCCGTGGAACGCCTCGACCTTGACGTTCTCGTACTCGGCGGTGACCTGGCGGATCAGGTCGATCCGCTCGTCGATCTCGAACAGGCCCTTCTTGGACTTGTTGATCATGACCGCGACGTAGACCTCGTCGTACAAACGGGAGGCGCGGGAAATGATGTCGAGGTGTCCATTGGTGATCGGGTCGAACGACCCGGGACAGACGGCGCGGCGCACTTGAGATCCCTCGCTCTCCGGTCCGGTCATCGTGCGTCTTCGCACGTAGAGGCGGCGCGACCGTACCAAAACGTCCCCTCGCCGTAACGACGGGCCCGGACCCCTTCGAAGCCGTCCGGCCACCGGAATTCGCCGCCTCTGGTGCTGCGCTCCACGGTGACGAGGGCTTCGCCGGTGAGCCAGCCCTCGGTCCGGAGTGTGAGCAGAATCTCCCGAAGATCGTCGTCCGGGACGGCGTACGGCGGGTCGAGGAAGACGATGTCGTACGGCTGTGTCGGCGCCGGTGACTTGATGATCTGCTCGGCCTTGCCCGCCCTGACCTCCGCGCCGGGGAGGCCGAGGTTCTTGACGTTCTCGCGGATCACGCGGGCGGCCTTGGCGTCGGCCTCCACGAGGAGGGTGTGGGCGGCGCCTCGGGAGAGGGCCTCCAGGCCTACCGCTCCCGAACCCGCGTACAGGTCCAGGACCCGCTCGCCGTCCAGGGGGCCGCCCAGGAGGGCCTGCCAGGTGGAGAAGAGGCCTTCGCGTGCGCGGTCGGAGGTGGGGCGGGTACCGGTCCCTGGCGGCACGGCCAGGCGGCGTCCGCCGGCTGCGCCGGCGATCACGCGGGTCATCTGTGGTCCTTGGGTGTGGGCGGCTTCAGGTATCAGTGTGGCTGGTCGCGCAGTTCCCCGCGCCCCTGGGGGTCAGCCCTCAGCCCTTTTCCAGGTACTGCTCTCTCTCCTCGTCCAGTAGGGCGTCCAGGGCCGTTCGTAGGCCTGGCAGGCGCTCCAGGTCTGGGTCTGCCGCCACTACCTCCGTGGCCTCCTCCCTCGCCTCCGCGATGATCTCCTCGTCCTCGATCACGGCCAGCATCCTCAGGCTGGTGCGGGCGCCTGACTGGGCCTGGCCGAGGACGTCTCCCTCTCGGCGTTGTTCGAGGTCGATGCGGGAGAGTTCGAAGCCGTCGAGGGTGGAGGCGACCGAGTTGAGGCGCCCGCGGGCCGGGGTGGCCTCGGGCATCTCGGTGACCAGGAGGCAGAGACCGGCGGCGGAGCCGCGGCCTACTCGGCCTCGGAGCTGGTGGAGCTGGGAGACGCCGAAGCGGTCGGCGTCCATGATCACCATCGCTGTGGCGTTCGGCACGTTCACCCCGACCTCGATGACCGTCGTGGCGACGAGGACGTCCGTCTCGCCGGCGGCGAAGCGGCGCATCACGGCGTCCTTGTCGTCGGGGGGCATACGGCCGTGCAGGACCTCCACCTTGAGGCCCTGGAGGGGGCCCTTGGTGAGCTGGGCGGCCACGTCCAGGACCGCTAGCGGCGGGCGCTTCTCGGCCTCGTCCTCGGGGGACGGCTTCTTCTTGGACTTCTTGGGGTCGTCGTCCTCGTCGCCGATGCGCGGGCAGACCACGTACGCCTGGTGTCCGTTGGACACCTCCTCGCGCACGCGCTCCCACGCGCGTGCCAGGAAGTGGGGCTTGTCGGCGGCCGGGACGACGTGGCTGGCGATCGGTGAGCGGCCGGCCGGGAGTTGGTCGAGGACCGAGGTCTCCAGGTCGCCGAAGACGGTCATGGCGACCGTGCGCGGGATGGGCGTGGCGGTCATGACCAGGAGGTGCGGGGGCTGCTTGCCCTTGCCGCGCAGGGCGTCGCGCTGCTCGACGCCGAAGCGGTGCTGCTCGTCCACGACCACTAGGCCGAGGTCGTGGAACTGCACCTTGTCCTCGATCAACGCGTGCGTGCCGATCACGATCCCGGCCTCCCCGGTGACCAGATCGAGCAGCGCCTGGCGTCGCGCCGCCGTCCCCATGGAGCCGGTGAGCAGCGTGACCTTGGTGGCCTTCTCCGCGCCGCCCAGCATTCCGCCCTCGGCCAGCTCCCCCATCATCTCGACAATCGAGCGGTGATGCTGCTGGGCGAGCACTTCGGTGGGGGCGAGCATGGCGGCCTGTCCGCCCGCGTCTACGACGGCGAGCATGGCTCGTAGGGCCACCATCGTGTTGTGGGTGACCGTGAAGTTGTCGGTGACGTAGGCGTGGCTGGGGTGGGCGACGCTGATGCACTGGACCGGCTTGTGACCCACGTATTCCACTACACGGATGCCACGGCGGAAGGTGTTGTATTTCGGCCGGGGGCGCACCCGATCTGCCTTGCGGGACAGTCGGAACGGAGCGTACTCGTCGGGCAGCGCGACGGAGACCTCAAAGGCGGCTCGCTTTGGCAGGACCCGCGCTCGGCCTCCCAACGAACGTACAAGCCAGGCAACATCGTCTGCGAGCCGACGCGAGGCCGAGCAGAACGAGATGCTGAGGCCGGTCGCCTGAATGGTGCCGTCAGTGTCCAGGAGCCCCTGCAGCAGAGCGAGACGGTTCTTGATCGAGCTGTTCTTGAACTCGGTGGGGATGAACTTGTCGTGTGAGGTCAGCCCCCACAGTCCCAGATCACGGAGGGTCTGGATGATGGGGTTGCGTACGCCGCCCACGCGACGGGTGAGCTGAATCGTGTGGTCGCACCGAGAGCCGGCGACCGGAACGAGGCGGCAGTCAGGAGCCACGGCCGACGCTGCGGCATCGCGGATCTCGGCGTCGACGGTGGACAGCCTCAAGTTGTGTCGGAACGAGCCGTCGCCCAGCAGCAGGCCGAAGAGGTAGGGGTCGAGCGGAAGCTGCGAATCGTCCCCCAAGTCGACCGGCGTCGCCGCTGGGAGGTACCACTTCGAAGATCCATTGGCCTTGAACGTATCGAGACGGATCTCCCGAGTCGTCATGACCTTGGGAGCCTGGCCACGGTGCCATCCACAGCTCGTCCCGACGATCCAGAGATGCTCGTCGTCGCACTCGACAGAACTTCCGTCAGAGAGAACCAGCCGCCAGACATCGCGCTCTCCCTGCGGGAAGACACCGTCGACCAGCGCGATCTCGCCATTCGGCACGACAACCTCATCTCCGACCGCCAGATCCCCCATGCGACGGAATCCGGTTGGTGTGAGAACGAGCGAGTCGAGCGGCTGCGCCTTGCCCGATCCGACCTCGCCCTGGAGCAGCCGGTGCATCGGATGCTCCGTCGCCAGGTCGTCGAAGATCTCCTTGGAGACCTTCTGCTGGCCGTCGGTGAGGGTGAAGGGGAGCTTCGCGTCGAAGGCGGTCAGGAGGCCGTCGGGGGCGGGTTTGCGGGCGACCGCCGGGAGTTGGGCGTCGGCGTGGCGGCGGCGGGCGAGGGCGACCTGGAGGACGAAGGCCTCGTCCCACTTGAGGCGGTCGCGGGCGCCGGCGATGTCCGCCTTGGTGTGCGGGCGGTGGATCTTGAGGAGGGCCTCGGGGAGGGGGACCAGGCCGCGGCCCTCGCGCAGGGAGTCCGGGAGGGGGTCGATGGCTTCCTGGGCGCTGGGCAGCACCGTCTGGACGGCCTTGCCGATCTTCCAGGACTCCAGCTTGGCCGTGGCCGGGTAGATGGGGATGAGGGCGCCGGCCCAGGTGTCGACCGCCTCCTCGGGGTCGCCTTTGAGCAACTCGTAGGCCGGGTGGGCCAGTTGGAGTCGGCGGTTGAAGAGGGAGACCTTGCCCGCGAACATCGCGCGCGTGCCCGGCAGCAGCTCCTTGTGGGGTTTGTGAACACCGCTGCCGAAGAAGACCAGTTGGAGCCGGCCGCTGCCGTCCGTGATGGTCACTTCGAGGCGCTGGCCCTTGCCCCGGGGCGCCTTGGCCGAGGCGAAGGAGTGCAGCCGGGCGTCGGCGACCATCGCGACCACCGTCACATGCTCGTCCAGGGGCAGCTCGGCGAGGTGTGTGAGCTGGCCCCGCTCCTCGTATCTGCGCGGATAGTGGTGCAGGAGGTCGCCGACGGTGTGCAGGCCGAGATGCTCGGCCATCACCTTCGCGGTGGCGGGGCCGAGCACCTTTGTGAGTGGTTCTTCCAGTGCGGGCACGAGATCCATTGCACACCACGCCACTGACAATGCCGTATACGTCTCGGGAAACCCCTGGTCAGACGGCCGTTCGGAGCCATAGGATGGCGCGCTCCGGCCATGCCGCGGTCACCGCCTCACACGGGACCGCCCGACCCCGCGCCGTCGCCCGTCCCCCCACCGGCGCTGCGACCATGGACTCCCAGACCTCACAGTCATCTCAGGCATCCCAGTCACCTCACACGTTCCAGGTCGACCTGCGCGGTCTGGTGGACCTGCTCTCCCATCACCTCTACTCCAGCCCCAAGGTCTATCTGCGCGAGCTGCTGCAGAACGCCGTGGACGCGATCACCGCCCGGCGTGCCGAGCAGCCCGACGCTCCTGCGCGGGTGCGGCTCCATGTCGAGGGTGGCGTCGGCGACGCGGGCGGCACGCTGCGGGTCGAGGACTCCGGCGTCGGGCTCACCGAGGCGGACGTGCACAACCTGTTGGCAACCATCGGCCGCAGCTCCAAGCGCGCGGACGGGCTTCAGGAGGTCCGCTCGGACTTCCTCGGGCAGTTCGGGATCGGTCTGCTGGCCTGTTTCGTGGTCGCCGAGCGGATCCGGGTCGTCAGCCGCAGTGCCCGTACACCCGACGCGCCGCCCGTGGAGTGGACGGCCACCGACGACGGCTCGTACACCGTGCGGACGCTGCCCGACTCGGCCCGCCCCGAACCGGGTACGACCGTGCACCTGGTGGCGCGGGCCGGGGCCGGCGAATGGCTGGCCAAGGAGCGGGTGCTCGCGCTGGCCCGGGACTTCGGGGCGCTGTTGCCGTACGACGTGCGGGTGGGGGAGGAGGCGGTCACCGACCTTCCGGCGCCCTGGGACCGGGCGTACCCCTCCCCCGCGACCCGGAGGGTGGCTCTGGCGCGGCACTGTCACGAGCAGTTCGGCTTCACCCCGCTGGACTCGATCGAGCTGGATGTGCCGCTCGCCGGTATCCGGGGTGTGGCGTACGTGTTGCCGTCGGCGGTCAGTCCGGCGCAGCGCGCGAGTCATCGCGTCCATCTCAAGGGCATGTTGCTGACCGAGCGGGCCGAACAGCTGCTGCCCGACTGGGCGTTCTTCGTGCGCTGCGTCCTGGACACGGACAGCCTGCGGCCCACGGCCTCGCGCGAGTCGCTGTACGAGGACGAGACGCTGGCGGCCGTACGGGAGGCGCTGGGCGAAAGGATTCGGTCCTGGCTGACGGGGCTCGCGGCGGGTGATCCGGAGCGGCTGGCCGCGTTCCTGTCGGTGCACTACCTGGGTGTGAAGTCCCTCGCGCGGCACGACAAGGAGATGCTGCGCACGATGCTGCCGTGGCTCCCCTTCGAGACGACCGACGGGCGGCTGTCCCTGGAGGAGTTCGCGCAGCGGCACCCGGTCGTGCACTTCACGCGGACCGTCGAGGAGTACCGGCAGGTCGCGCCGATCGCGTCCGCGCAGGGCGTCGGGGTGATCAACGGCGGTTACACGTACGACAGCGAGCTGGTCGAGGCGCTCCCGTCGGTCCGGCCGGGGACCGTGGTCGCCGAGCTGGACGCCGACACGGTGACCGCCCACCTGGACGCGGTCGACCCGGCCGAGGAACTGGCCCTGGCGGGCTTCCTGGCGGCCGCGCGGGCCAAGCTCGATCCCCTGGGCTGCGATGTCGTCCTACGGGCCTTCCACCCGCTCTCCGTCCCCGCGCTGCATCTGGACGACCGGGCCGCCCGGCACGAGCAGGCCCGCGCGGAGGCCGAGGAACAGGCCGACGACCTGTGGGCGGGCATCCTCGGTTCGCTGCGGGGCAGCGCCCCGCGCGCGCGGCTGGTGCTGAACCACCTCAACCCGCTCATCCGCAGGATCAGTTCACTGAACGACCGGGAGCTGATCGGCACCGCCACGGAGTCCCTGTACGGACAGGCCCTCCTGATGGCCCAGCGCCCGCTGCGCCCGGCGGACTCCGCGCTGCTGAACCGCGCGTTCATCGGCCTCCTGGAATGGGCCACCCACAGCGACTCCGACTCCCGGGAGGACGGCCACCGATGAGCGGGCTCGACGACTTCGACTCCCTCCGCCAGGCGATGGCGGAGAACTCCGAGCAGCCGGAGGGACCGGCCCGCAACGCGCGCGCGGAGCAGCTGCTCACCGAGGCCGAGAAGCTGAACATCCCCCTCGCGGTGATCGAGGCGCTCGGACACCAGCTGAAGGTCTACAACTACAGCTCCGAGAAGGACAAGATGTTCGTCCCCTTCGCGCGCCTGCTGCGCCTGTGGGACGAGCGGCCCGAGGACTTCGACGAGTACGAGACGCACTCGCTGCACTGGGTCTTCAAGTGGATGTCCGCAGGCATGCTCGACCAGCCGCACGTCCCGCTCGCCTCCATCGAGAAGTGGCTCGGCGAGATGGAGCACCGCTACCGGCTCGCCGGGCACTCCGAGCGGGCCGTGCGCAGCGCCGAGTTCAGTGTGGCCGCACATGTCGGGGACGTGACCCGGGCCGAACGGGCGTACACCGCCTGGCTGGCCGCCGACCGGGACAAGATGGCCGACTGCCACGCGTGTGAGCTGCACGGGCAGGGCTGGTGGCAGGGGGAGCGGAACCGGGACGCGGAGGCGCTGGAGCTGTGGCGGCCGGTCCTGGAGGGCGAGTACACGTGCGCCCACGAGCCGCACACGGCCCTCGCGTCCTCGCTGACGCCCCTGCTGCGGCTGGGGCGCCTGGACGAGGCGCGCGCCCACCATCTGCGCGGGTTCCGGCTGGTACGCCCGATGGAGAGCATGCGCGCCGCGTACGCGGACCATGTGGAGTTCTGCGCGCTGTCCGGCAACGAGGCGCGCGGTCTTGAGCTCCTCGCGGAGCGGCCGGCGTACTTCACGGACTCCGGGCACCCGCGCAGCAAGATGGACTTCATGGCCGTAGTGGCCCTCCTCATGGACCGGCTGACCGCGCTCGGGCTCGGCGAGCAGCGGGTGCCCGGGCCGGCGGGACGGGAGTGGAGCGCGCGTGAACTCGCCGTCCACGCGCGCGCGGAGGCCCTCGCGCTGGCCGCCCGCTTCGACGAGCGCAACGGCACCGCGTACGTCAGTGAGCGCGCCCGCGCGCGTATGGACCAGCCGGCGCTCGTGGACCGGCTCCCGCTGGGTGTGCGATCCACGCGCCCCGCGCCCACGGCGCACGCCCCTGTTCACGCCCCCGCCCCCGTCGAGCGGCCCGCGACGGCAACGGAGCCGGAGCTGCCCGCCCTGCTCGCGGAGGCACGGCGGCTGTCCAACACGCTGCAGCCGAACGCCGTCGAGGCGTGGGCGGCGGTCGCGCTGGCCGCGGAGGGCGTGGAGCTGGCCGCACGCGACCGTGCGGAGATCGCGGACCACGAGGCGATGGACCTGGGCCCGGACGGTGTCGAGCTGTTCGAGCGCGCCGCCGAGCTGTACGCGGAGGCGGGCGACCCCGGGGAGGCCCTGGCGGCACGCACGCGTGCGGCGTACGTACGGGCGCTGACGGGCGAGGTCGACGAGGCGCTGGCGGCGGTCGCCGGGCCGTACGAGGAGGTCCTCGCGCTCTTCGCCGAGGAGGGCACGGGGCTGCGCCAGACGGCGTCCGTGCTGATGGGGCGGGCGCGGGTGCTGATGCGCCGCATGCATGAGGCCGAGGGCCCCGTGGCGGAAACGGTTCTGGCCGACGCCCAGGGCGCCGCGCGGGAGCTGCTGGCGCTCGTCGACGGGCACACCGGGGACGACATCCGGCTCGCCACCCGGGCCGCCGAGGCGCGGGCGATGCTCGCCGAGCTGGCGGCGCACTCCGGGGACGCCGAGGCGGCCGCGGAGCTGTTCGCGCGGGCCGCGGCGGAGTTCGTGGGGGCGGGGCTGCCGTGGTTCGCCGTGGAGTACGAGGCCCGGCTGGCCGGACTCGCGCACCACCTCGGCGACACGGCGGGGGCCGAGCGGGCGCTGCGGGACGCCCTGGAGCACGGCGGACCGCACCTGGAGGCGGCGGGCCGGGCCCAGCTGAACCTCCAGCTCGCCGAGATCCTCAGCGGCAGGGGCCTGTCCGAGGAGGCGGCGGAGCACGCGCTGGAGGCGGCGCACTGGGCCGACGAGGCGGGCGAGGGCCCGACGCTCGGCGCCTGGGCGCGGCATCAGCTCGGCGGGTTCCTGCTGCGGCAGGGCCGGTGGGCCGAGGCGGCCGAGGTGCTGGAGTCGGCGCTGCCCGACCTGAACGCCGAGACGCACGGCGACGGCGCGATCGTCCAGACGCAGTGGTGGCTCGGCGACTGTCTGAGCGAGCTCGGGGAGCACCGCGCGTCCGCCGAACGCCGACTCCAGGCCGCCGAGCTCGCCCGGCACTGGCCCGAGCAGCACGACCACGCGACGCTCGCCCACCTCGCCGCCGAGTCCCTCGGCCACGCGGGACTGCCCGCCGAGGCCGACCAGGCCTACACGCGCGCGGGCGACCTGTGGCGTTCGCTCGGCAACATCCACGGCCTCGTCCGCTCCCTGCGCGCCCGTGCGTGGCTCGCCCTGCGCATGGACGCGGGGCTCGACGGGGCGCGGGATCTGATGGCGGACGCGGTCCGGGAGTGCGCGGCGGCGCTGGACGCGGCGGACGACGAGAAGGCCAGGCAGCGGCTCGCCGCCGAACTCGGCCACACGCACCGCCAGTTCGGCGACCTGCTCGCCCGTTCCGTGTCCGAGGACGCCGAGGACGGCTCGATCCAGGCCGTGTTCGAGGAGGCCCTGTCCCAAATGGCGGACGCCGTCGTGGTGTTCGCCCCTCTCGGGGACGGCGCCCTGCACGGCAGGACCGGCGCCGAACTCGCCGCCGGCTGGCTGGAGGCCGACCTCAGCCGCCCCGCCGAGGCGGCGGCACGCGCGCGTGCGGTGCTGGAGGCGTACGCGGGCATCGAGGACGACGAGACGGCACAGGCCCGGCGGGCCGAGGCGGAGCAGATGCTCCAGCTCATGGAGGAGCAGGAGAAGGACTGAGCTCGGGACTATTCGACCCCGATGAGCAGCAACGCCCCCTGGCGTCCGCCCCGGTACACCACGGTGTCGACGGCCAGGTACGACTCCCGTACCCGCGCTTCCAGGTGGTCGGCGATCGGCTCGGGTGCCTCGTCGCCCAGGACGAGCGTGACGAGTTCACCGCCGGCCGCGAGCATGCGGTCGAGGACGGCCTCGGCGGTGGCGGTGACGTCGGAGCCGATCACGGCGACGTCGCCGTCGACGAGGCCGAGGACGTCGCCGGCCTGGCAGATGCCGGCCATGGTCCACGACTGACGTTCCGCGACGACGACCTCGGCGTAGCGGGTCGCGCCCGCCGCCGAGGTCATGGACACGACGTCCTCGTCGAAACGGCGTTCGGGTTCGTGCACCGCGAGCGCGGCGATCCCCTGCACCGCGGAACGCGTGGGGATCAGGGCCACCCTGATGCCCTCGGCGCGGGCCTGCTCGGCCGCCGCGGCCGCGGTGTGCCGTAGGTCGGCGTCGTTGGGCAGCAGTACGACCTCGCGCGCGTGGGCCCGCCGTACGGCCTCCACGAGCTCCCCGCTCGCGGGCGGCTCCCCGGGGCGCGCGAGCACGGTGGTCGCGCCCGCCTCGCTGTAAAGGCCGGCCAGCCCCTCACCGGGCACGACGGCCACCACGGCACGCTGGGCCCGCTCCCGGGGCGGCCGCTCACCCCGCGTGGTGTGCACGTCTCCGAGCCCGAAGTGCGTGATGCGGATCCGGTACGGGCGCCCGGCCTCGACGCCCGCCTCCACGGCCGCGCCGGCGTCGTCGACATGCACGTGCACGTTCCACAGCCCGTCTCCGCCGACCACGACGAGCGAGTCCCCGAGGGCGTCGAGCCGCTCCCGCAACCGCGCCACGGACGCGTCCCCGGCCTCCAGGAGATAGATCACCTCGAAGGCAGGGCCGCCCTCCTCCGGGTCGGTGTCACCGTCGGCGCACTCGACGGCGTCACGCAGTGCCGAGTCATGCAGTGCCGCACCCGCCTCGCCCACGCGCGCGTACGACCCGGAAACCGGCGCCGCGGCCACCCCCGGCCGCTCCCCCGTGAACGTCTCCACCAGCGCCGCGAGGACCGCCACCAGCCCCTGCCCGCCCGCGTCGACCACCCCGGCGCGCTCCAGGACGGCCAGCTGGCCCGGGGTCGCCGCGAGCGCCGCGCGCGCCCCCTCGTAGGCCGCCCGCGCGACCCTCCCGCAGTCGCCCTCGGTCTCGGTCGCCGCGTCGGCGGCGGCCGCGGCGACGGACAGGACGGTGCCCTCGACGGGGTGGGCCACGGCCTGGCGGGCGGAGTCGGCGGCGTGCCGCAGGGCGAGCCGCAGGCCCCCTCCGTCGGTGTGAGGGGTCTCACCGTCGGCGGCGAGCACCTGGGCCATGCCGCGCAGCAGCTGCGCGAGGATCGTCCCGGAGTTGCCGCGCGCCCCTATGAGGGCACCGTGCGCCATGGCCCCGACGGCATCGGCGAGCGACGGCTTCCCAGGCGTACCCGCCTCGTGCCCCGCGAACACCGCCTCGACCGCCGCGACGGCCGACTCCACGGTCAGATACAGGTTGGTGCCGGTGTCCCCGTCGGCCACGGGATAGACGTTGATCGCGTCGATCTCCTCGCGCGCCCGACCGAGCGCATCGAGCGCGAGACCGCACCAGGTGCGCACCGCGAGAGCATCGAAGAATGTCTGCGGCACCTGCGGCACCTGCGCCTCCTTGAGCTGCTGGACTGGGACGCAGGGTAGTCCCCGGGCCGGTGTCCGCCGGTAGAGGGCCGGGACGGGCCCCGGATCAGCCATGGTAGTTTCGTTGTACCGGCGCAGACGTTGTATGCTGCTCCGGTTGCCCGATCTGATCGGGCCTTCCCCTGGCAGCGCCACTCAGATCCTACGATCCTGATCCCGGCATGCCGGGATCCACCGTAAGTGCATCTGAAGTCTTTGGAGTGACCCGTGGCTGCCAACTGCGACGTCTGCGGCAAGGGGCCGGGCTTCGGCAACAACATCTCGCACTCGCACCGCCGTACGCCGCGTCGCTGGAACCCGAACATCCAGCGCGTTCGTACCGTGGTCGGCGGGACGCCGAAGCGCGTGAACGCTTGCACCTCGTGCATCAAGGCCGGCAAGGTCTCGCGCTGACGCACAGCTAAGCGCGCGGCCACTGCTGGTTCGCTGCATCGAGCCGGTCCACCTCGTGTGGGCCGGCTTTTTGCCGTGCCCGCCGTGCCTGCCCTCAGACACCCCGTGTGAGCGCCCACCCGTGATCCACCGGCCCGATCCCCCCGCCGAGCGCGAAGCCAGCCGCGATCGCCCCGGTGACATACTCCTTGGCCGCCGCCACCGCCGCCGGCACGGAGTCTCCCTTCGCGAGCTGCGACGCGATCGCGGAGGCGAGGGTGCAGCCCGTGCCGTGGGTGTGCCGGTTGTCGTAGCGGGGTGCGCGCAGCCAGTGCTCCTCGGTTCCGTCCGTGAGTAGATCCACGGCGTCCCCGGCGAGATGCCCACCCTTGATGAGCGCCCACGTCGGCCCGTACGACAGGACGGCGTCCGCGGCCTCCTTCAGCTGCGCCTCCGACTCGACCCGCACACCGGTCAGTTGGGCCACCTCGTCGAGGTTCGGAGTCGCCACCGTGGCCACCGGCAACAGCCGCTTCCGCACGGAGTCCAGCGCGGACGCGGCCAGCAGCGGGTCCCCGTGCTTGGACACGCCGACCGGGTCGACGACGGCCGGCGCGTCCGTGCCGCCGAGCAACTCGGCCACCGCCTCGACGAGTTCGGCCGAGGCGAGCATCCCGGTCTTCACGGCCTGTACGCCGATGTCGTCGACGACGCTGCGGTACTGCGCCCGCACCGCCTCCACCGGCAGCTGCCAAGCCCCCTGAACGCCGAGGGAGTTCTGCGCGGTGACCGCCGTGACGACGCTCATGCCGTGCACGCCGAGCGCCAGCATCGTCTTCAGGTCGGCCTGGATCCCCGCGCCCCCACCGGAGTCGGAGCCGGCCACGGTGAGCACCCGGGGCTTCACGACTCGATGTCCCCGAAGTGGTCCCAGCCGCCCTTGCTGGTCCAGGGGGCTCCGTCGACCGTCACCTGGGGCAGGGCGGAGGGGTTGAGCACCTCTCCGATGATCTTCCAGCGGGCCGGGAGCTTCACGTCCGGCGAGAAGGTCGCCACGATCGCGTGGTCCTCTCCCCCGGTGAGCACCCACTGGATGGGGTCGACGCCGACGGCCTGCCCGATGTCGTTCATCTGGGAGGGGATGTCGATCGCGCCGGAGCGGATGTCGATGCGGACCTTGCTGGCCTCGGCGATGTGCCCGAGGTCGGCGATCAGTCCGTCGCTGACGTCGCACATGGAGGTCGCGCCGAGCGCGGCGGCGGCCGGCCCCGCGTGGTACGGCGGCTCGGGGCGCCGGTGGGCCTCGACGAAGGCGCGGGGCGAGCGGAAGCCGCGGGAGAGCACCGCGAACCCGGCCGCGGACCAGCCCAGCCAGCCGGTCACCGCGACGAGGTCACCGGGCTGCGCGCCGGCCCGCGTGACGGGCTCCTGGCCGCGCAGGTCACCGAGCGCGGTGATCGACACCATGATCGTGTCACCTCGTACGACATCACCGCCGACCACGGAAGCGCCCGCGACCTGGCACTCGTCGCGCAGGCCGTCCATCAGCTCGGTCGGCCAGGCGACCGGGAGTTCGGCGGGGACGACCAGGCCGAGCAGCAGCGCGGTCGGTACGGCGCCCATCGCGGCGATGTCCGCGAGATTCTGAGCGGCCGCTTTACGGCCCACGTCGTAGGCGGTGGACCAGTCCCGGCGGAAGTGCCGGCCCTCAAGGAGGATGTCGGTGCTCGCGACGACCCTGCGGTCGGGCGCGGAGACCACCGCGGCGTCGTCGCCGGGGCCGACCCGGACCGCCGGCGTGGTGGTGAGACGGGAGGTGAGCTCCCTGATGAGCCCGAACTCTCCGAGCTCACCAACAGTGCCCTTCATTGCCCTTTCGACCCTTCTTTGCCTGTCCGTGCCCGGTCGCGGGTCATCTCGGTCCTCGATACGGTCGAGATGGCCGTTCTCTCCATACGGTCGGGATGACCGTCAACTTCTGTCGTGCCTGCACCCCGGCGCGCAAGCCCCGGCCTCCGCAGGTCTCCCCGCGGCGAGCGGCGACGCGATACCGTGGCGTTCCTTTTCCCCACATGATCCTCGTGGCCGCCCTGGAGGTTCCGTGGTACAGGCGTACATCCTGATCCAGACGGAGGTCGGCAAAGCGTCGACCGTCGCTGAAACGATCAGCAAGATTCCTGGGGTACTCCAGGCCGAGGACGTGACAGGACCTTATGACGTGATCGTGCGTGCCCAAGCTGACACTGTCGACGACCTCGGCCGCATGGTGGTCGCGAAAGTCCAGCAAGTGGACGGCATCACCCGTACCCTGACCTGCCCGGTCGTTCATCTGTAGCCCCCGTCTACCCTTGGCCGGTGAACTTCTTCCGCCACCGGCTTCTCGGTCTGCCCGCGTTCGTCCTGCTCATCGCGGTCGCGGGCTGCTCCTCAGCAGACGACAGCGCTTCGGCGGCGGTTCCCTCGCCGGGCGCGAAGGTCGTCGAGCTGTGCGGGAAGCTGGACGCGGCACTGCCGTCGGAGGTCGACGACCAGGATCGTCGGGATCCCGAGCCCGCGTCCGCGCTGACCGCGGGCTGGGGGAACCCGGCGATCATACTGCGCTGCGGTGTCGAGCGACCCACGAAGATGAACGACCCCGAGGCCGACGGAGTCGACGTCAACGGGGTCGGCTGGCTGCTGGAGAAACAGGACGACGGATCGTTCCGTTTCACCACCACCCTGCGGAAGGCGTACGTCGAAGTGACCATCCCGAAGGACCGCACAGGGGACGGAATGGCTCCCCTGGTCGACCTCGCGCCGTCCGTCAAGAAGGCGATCCCCGAAGGGATCGCCGACTGAGGGGTACGACGTTCAGCGCAGGCCCGTCGACCTGCGCAGCGCCGCTTGAATCAACCGGTCCACGAGCTCCCCGTATTCGACCCCGCTCGCCTGCCACATCTGCGGATACATGGAGATCGGGGTGAAGCCGGGCATCGTGTTGATCTCGTTGATCACGAACTCCCCGTCCTCGGTGAGGAAGAAGTCCGCGCGGACGAGCCCCTCGCAGGAGGCCGCGTCGAAGGCGTCGACCGCGAGGCGCTGAACCTCGGCGGTCTCCTCGGGCGTCAGGGGCGCCGGGACGATCCCCGGGGTGGAGTCGATGTACTTCGCCTCGAAGTCGTAGTACGCGTGTGCCTCGGGCGGCGGGATCTCGGCGGGGACGGAGGCCCGGGGCCCGTCCTCGAACTCCAGCACCCCGCACTCGATCTCGCGGCCGCGCAGCGCCGCCTCCACGAGGATCTTCGGGTCGTGCCGCTGTGCCTCGGCGATCGCCTCGTCTAGGCCGCTCAGGTCGTCGACCTTGGTGATGCCGATCGACGATCCCGCGCGCGCGGGCTTCACGAAGAGCGGCCAGCCGTGCTCGCCGGCGAAGTCGACGATCTTCTTGCGGGCGGCAGACTCCTCGCGCTCCCACTCGCGCGGCCGGATCACCACGTACGGGCCCACCTTGAGCCCGAAGGAGGTGAACACCCGCTTCATGTACTCCTTGTCCTGGCCGACGGCCGAGGCGAGCACGCCCGAGCCGACATACGGGACACCGGAGAGCTCCAGGAGGCCCTGCAGGGTGCCGTCCTCGCCGTAGGGGCCGTGCAGGACCGGGAAGACGACGTCGACCTCGCCGAGGGCCTTGGGCACGGATCCCGGTTCGCTGTAGACGACTTCGCGGTTGGCGGGGTCGACGGGGAGCACCACGCCGCCCTCGCTCGACTCGGCGAGCTCCTCGACGCTGGGCGTGCGGCGGTCGGTGATCCCCATGCGTTCGGGTTCGTCCGCGGTGAGCGCCCAACGGCCGTCCTGCGTGATACCGATCGGCAGGACGTCGTAGCGCGTCCGGTCGATGGCCCGCAGTACGGCGCCGGCGGTGACCACGGAGATCCCGTGTTCGGAGGAGCGCCCGCCGAACACGACGGCCACGCGCGGCTTGCGAGGCGGCTGCTCAGGGCTCTGGGGGAGGTTCTCGGTGCTCATATCGCGTTGAGAGTACCCGGTGGTAGTGGCCTGATACAGCGTGCCTCGGCGGGGGTTGCTCAGCGTCGTTCCGGCTTCGCGCTGCGCGACATCAGTTCCTTGACGGCGACCACCGGAGGCTTGCCCTCGTGGACGATGGCGACGACCGTCTCCGTGATCGGCATGTCGACACCGTGTCTGCGGGCCAGATCCAGCACGCTCTCACAGGACTTGACGCCCTCGGCGGTCTGTTTGGTGACCGCGATGGTCTCCTGGAGGGTCATGCCCTTGCCGAGGTTGGTGCCGAAGGTGTGGTTGCGGGAGAGGGGCGAGGAGCAGGTCGCCACCAGGTCGCCGAGGCCCGCGAGTCCGGCGAAGGTCAGCGGGTCGGCGCCGAGTACGACACCGAGCCGGGCGGTCTCCGCGAGGCCGCGCGTGATGAGCGAGCCCTTGGCGTTGTCGCCGAGTCCCATGCCGTCCGCGATGCCGACGGCGAGGCCGATGACGTTCTTCACGGCACCGCCCAACTCGCAACCGACCACGTCCGTCTCGGTGTACGGCCGGAAGTACGGTGTGTGGCAAGCCGCCTGGAGCCGCTGGGCGACGGCCGCGTCGGTGCACGCGACCACGGCGGCGGCCGGCATACGGGCGGCGATCTCCCGCGCGAGGTTGGGTCCGGTGACCACGGCGATGCGGTCATGGCCGACCTTGGCGACGTCCTCGATGACCTCGCTCATCCGCATGACGGTGCCGAGTTCGACACCCTTCATCAGCGAGACGAGGACCGTGCCGGGGGCCAACAGCGGTACCCACTCGGCGAGGTTGGCGCGCAGCGTCTGCGAGGGAATCGCCAGGACGGTGAAGTCGGCGTCGCGCGCGGCCTCGGCGGCGTCCGTCGTCGCCCGCAGGTTCTCCGGGAGTTCGACGCCGGGCTGGTAGTCCGGGTTCGTACGCGTGGAGTTGATGGCGTCGACGAGTTCGGCGCGACGCCCCCACAGGGTGACCTGGCACCCCGCGTCGGCGAGGACCATGCCGAAGGCGGTGCCCCACGATCCGGTGCCGAAGACGGCCGCCTTGACAGGCTTGCTCACGTGCTTTGCCCCTCTTCCTGCTCGACCGGTTCGGCCTGCGCCTGTGTCTCCTGGGCGGTCCTGCGCCGCTGCTCCTTCCGTTCCCGGCGCGGGTCGTACGGCGTCTCGGGGGCCTTCGCGCCGCGGATCTCCTCCAACTGGCGGGTGATGGCGGCCATGATGACCTCGGTGGCCTCTTTGAGGAGGTCGGGGGTCATCTCCTTGTCGTGGAACGGTGTGAGGTCCACGGGCGGGCCGGCCAGCACATGGTGGGTCTTGCGCGGCAGGACGTACAGCTTCTTGGCGTACGGCGGCAGCAACTCGTTGGCGCCCCACTGCGCGACGGGAATCACCGGGCACTTGGTCTGCAGCGCGACCCGCGCGGCACCGGTCTTGCCGGTCATCGGCCACTGGTCGGGGTCACGGGTGATGGTGCCCTCGGGATAGAAGGCGACGCACTCGCCGCGCTCCACGGCGTCGATCGCGGCCCGGAAAGCGCTGAGCGCGTCCGTGGTCTCCCGGTAGACGGGGATCTGTCCGGTGCCGCGCATCGCGGCGCCCACGAATCCCTTCCGGAAAAGCCCGCTCTTCGCGAGGAATCTCGGAACCCGTCCGGTGTTGTACTGATAGTGCGCGTACGCGAGGGGGTCCACGTGCGAATTGTGGTTCACCGCGGTGATAAAACCGCCCTCGGCCGGAATGTGTTCCATTCCTCGCCAGTCCCGCTTGATCAGAACCACCAGTGGCGGTTTGCAGAGGACCGCTGCGAAGCGGTACCAGAAGCCGATTCTGCGGCGGGGCACGCGAACACCTTCCTCTAGAGCCTGGGGGGCCGCACAAGTGTCGCCCCAGGCCGACGGTCTGTCGAGAACACCGTACGCCCCGGCGACGGGCCCGCCAGATGGGTGGTGTGAAAGCCGGGTGACAATGGCCGCGACAAGAGAGGGAACCAACCTCGTGCAGTGGACCTTGGTCGTACCCGTGAAGGCCCTGGCGCGGGCGAAGAGCAGGCTCTCGGACACCGCGGCCGACGGGCTGCGCCCGGGCCTGGCCCTGGCCTTCGCCCTGGACACCGTGGCCGCCGCGCTGGCCTGCCCGGCGGTCCGTGATGTGGCAGTCGTCACGGACGACGCCCTGGCCGGCCGCGAGCTGGCCGCCCTGGGCGCCCGGATCATCGCCGACGAGCCGCGCGGCGGCCTCAACGCGGCCCTGACACACGCGGCGACGGTCATCCGGGCCGAACGCCCCGAAAGCGATGTAGCGGCCCTCAACGCCGATCTGCCGGCCCTACGCCCGCCGGAATTGGCCCGGGTCCTGGACGCGGCCGCCGAATTCCCCCGCGCATTTCTCCCCGACGCGGCGACAATCGGCACAACTCTGCTGACCGCCCGAACGGGCAGCCCATTGCTCCCGACTTTCGGCACGGATTCCCGCTCCCGCCATCGCGCGTCCGGAGCGGTGGAACTCCGCCTGGACGCGGTGGATTCCGTACGACAGGACGTGGACACCGGCGACGATCTGCGGGCGGCACTCGCCCTGGGGGTCGGCCCGCGCACGGCGAAGGCGACCGAGCGGCTGCTGATCGCAGAGCTGTAGCAGCGAACCGGCGACCAATGGCGGCCCTCCCAGCGGAGCGCATACGCTGCGCCCATGCAGGCGACCGCTTACACCTACGACGCCGGGACGCGCAGCGGCAGTGTGCTGCTCGACGACGGCACCCCCGTCTCCTTCGACGCCGCCGCGTTCGACGCGGGCGGGTTGCGGCTGCTGCGGCCCGGGCAGCGGGTGCGGATCGAGGTGGAGGGGCCCAAGGAGGGCCTGCGCATCACCCTGGTGACGCTCCAGACGCTCTGACCCCCCTCAATAAAACGTGCCGCGGGCCGGACTCCGTCATGGAGTCCGGCCCGGTGCGTGAGTACCCCTGCGCCCTTGCTACTTGCGGGCGGTGGCCTTCTTGGCGGTGGTCGTGCGCGCCGTCGACTTCCTGGCGGGGGCCTTCTTGGCCGTCGCCTTCTTCGCCGGGGCCTTCTTGGCCGTCGCCTTCTTGGCGGTGGCCTTCTTCGCCGTGGTCTTCTTGGCGGCCGCGGTGGTCTTCTTCGCGGTCGTCGTCTTCGCCGTGGTCTTCTTGGCGGTGGCCGTGGTCTTCTTGGCCGTCGTCTTCTTGGCGGTGACCTTCTTCGCGGCAGCCGTTGCCCTCTTCGCCGGGGCGGCCTTCTTCGCGGCGGCCTTCTTGACCGTGGCGGAAGCACCGCCGGTCAGGCTGCCCTTGGGGGCCTTCTTGACCGCGACCTCGCCACCGCGCGGGAGCTTCTTCGTGCCGCTCACCAGATCCTTGAAGCCCTGGCCCGCACGGAAGCGCGGTACGGACGTCTTCTTGACCCGAACCCGCTCACCCGTCTGCGGGTTGCGGGCGTAACGGGCCGGACGGTCGACCTTCTCGAAGGAACCGAAGCCGGTGACCGACACCCGGTCCCCACTGACGGTCGCGCGGACGATGGCGTCCAGGACCGCGTCGACCGCGTCGGCGGCCTGCTGGCGGCCGCCCACCTTGTCGGCAATCGCTTCTACGAGCTGCGCCTTGTTCACGTCTTCCCCTTCGGAGACATTGCCAGAACGAAAGTGTTCAAGCTTTTTCGCACGTTAGGCAGATATATACCGCAAATCAAACACGAAACGGGCTTATCACCCGCGCGCCGCAACGGACTCGGCCGCTCTGGACTTGTTTCAGCGTTCCTCTTCGGGCATTCGGCCCGCGTCGAGGTCTGCCATGAACCGCTCCAGACGCCTTGTCGCATCGGCGAGGTCGTGCTTGGCCGCGGCCGTAATGACCAGCAGCTTCCGGGTCAGCGCCATCCGTACGCCCTCCGGGACTTGCAGTGCGCGCACTCTTGTGTGCGCTTCCTTGAGTTGGTCCGCGACTGCCGCATAGAGCTCGAGTTGGCCGTCGTGTTCCATGCACAGATTGTGCCATCTGGGGCGAGTTGTCGCCTGCGCAGGGTGCAACTGCCGCCTCAAACGGCCTTCCGAGCGCCCGCGGACGCCGCGGCCACACGGTGCGCCTACCCCGCCAACAACCGCTCTAACGTGGGAAGTTGAGTGCACCGACCGGGGCTCGCAGGGCCGTTCGGGTGCAGACATGGCTGTACCCCCAATCGTGGCGATCGGGGGTACAGACGGAGTGTTGCGGTGGCCGAAACTCGACTTGTTTCGCAGCCGAAGGGTCAGACCTTGAGCGTCCGCGGCTTGTGCGAGGGCCGCTTGGCCTCGTACGCGGCGATGTCGCCCTCGTTCTGGAGGGTGATGGAGATGTCGTCCAGCCCGTTCAGCAGCCGCCAGCGGGCGTTCTCGTCGAGTTCGAAGGCGGCGGTGATGCCCTCGGCGCGCACCTCGCGGGCTTCGAGGTCGACCGTGACCTCGGCCTGCGGGTCGTTCTCGGTGAGTTCCTGCAGCGCCTCCACGACCTTCTGCTCCAGAACCACCGTGAGCAGGCCGTTCTTCAGCGAGTTGCCGCGGAAGATGTCGGCGAAACGGGAGGAGATGACGGCCTTGAAGCCGTAGTTCTGCAGCGCCCACACGGCGTGCTCACGGGAGGAGCCGGTGCCGAAGTCGGGGCCGGCGACCAGGACCGTGGCGCCGTTGCGCTCGGGCTGGTTGAGGATGAATTTCTCGTCCTTGCGCCAGGCCTCGAACAGCCCGTCCTCGAAACCGTCCCGCGTGACCTTCTTGAGCCAGTGAGCAGGGATGATCTGGTCGGTGTCGACGTTGGAGCGGCGCAGCGGGACGGCCCGGCCGGTGTGCGTGGTGAATGCTTCCATGACTCTCAGACTCCAGCGGGCGCGGGGGCGGCGTTTTCTTCGGTCAGGTCGGCCGGGGAGGCCAGATGACCCAGGACCGCCGTCGCGGCGGCAACCTGCGGCGAGACCAGGTGCGTACGGCCGCCCTTGCCCTGCCTGCCCTCGAAGTTGCGGTTGGACGTGGACGCGGAGCGCTCACCGGGGGCCAGCTGGTCCGGGTTCATGCCCAGACACATCGAGCAGCCCGCGTGCCGCCATTCGGCGCCGGCCTCCTTGAAGACGACGTCCAGGCCCTCGGAGACGGCCTGCAGACCCACGCGCGCGGAGCCCGGAACGACCAGCATCCGTACGCCGTCGGCGACTTTGCGGTCCTTGACGATGTCGGCGGCGGCCCGCAGGTCCTCGATACGGCCGTTGGTGCACGAACCTACGAAGACGGTGTCGACCCTGATCTCACGCAGCGGCTGTCCGGCGGTCAACCCCATGTATTCCAGGGCCTTTTCGGCGGCCAGGCGCTCCGAAGCGTCTTCGTACGAAGCAGGGTCGGGGACGTCCGCCGAAAGCGGCGCGCCCTGGCCGGGGTTGGTGCCCCAGGTGACGAACGGCGCGAGGGAGGCGGCGTCGATGACGACCTCCTCGTCGAATTCCGCGTCCTCGTCCGTCTTCAGCGTCTTCCAGTACGCGACCGCGGCGTCCCAGTCCTCGCCCTCGGGCGCGTGGGCGCGGCCCTTGAGGTAGGCGAAGGTGGTCTCGTCGGGGGCGATCATGCCCGCGCGGGCGCCGGCCTCGATCGACATGTTGCAGATGGTCATGCGGGCCTCCATCGAGAGCTTCTCGATGGCGGAGCCGCGGTATTCCAGGATGTAGCCCTGGCCGCCGCCCGTACCGATCTTCGCGATGATCGCGAGGATCAGGTCCTTGGCGGTGACCCCGTCGGGCAGTTCGCCGTCGACCGTGATGGCCATGGTCTTGGGGCGGGCCAGCGGCAGCGTCTGGGTGGCCAGCACGTGCTCCACCTGGGAGGTGCCGATGCCGAACGCCAGCGCGCCGAAGGCGCCGTGGGTGGAGGTGTGCGAGTCGCCGCACACGACGGTCGTACCGGGCTGGGTCAGGCCCAGCTGCGGGCCGACGACGTGGACGACGCCCTGCTCGACGTCGCCCAGGGAGTGCAGGCGCACACCGAACTCGGCGGCGTTCTTGCGCAGCGTCTCCAGCTGGACCCGGGAGACCGGGTCCGCGATGGGCTTGTCGATGTCGAGGGTCGGGGTGTTGTGATCCTCGGTGGCGATGGTGAGGTCGAGACGCCGCACCGGACGCCCCGCCTGACGGAGGCCGTCGAAGGCCTGCGGGCTGGTCACCTCGTGCAGCAGGTGCAGATCGATGAAGAGGAGGTCGGGCTCGCCCTCGGCGCGCCGGACGACGTGGTCGTCCCAGACCTTCTCCGCGAGTGTCCTACCCATCGCTTTCCCTCCGGCCGGCAAGTGTCGCGCCGGCCCAACTAGAGATCTTCAGAGTCGACGCCGCCCGTGCCCCTGTGTCCGGGCGTCCGCCGTCGGGCCCGTTGGTCCGCGGGCCGCTGTGTATCCAAGGGTTGCGCGTCTCACGAAAAAAGGAACTTGCGTTTCACAGAGTGAGACGCGAGTATCGTTTCATGGACAACAGTAGCGGCGTCGGCGTTCTGGACAAGGCAGCCCTTGTCCTGAGCGCTCTGGAGTCCGGTCCGGCCACCCTCGCAGGGCTGGTCGCGGCGACTGGACTGGCACGACCCACGGCACACCGGCTGGCCGTGGCTTTGGAACACCACCGTATGGTGGCGCGCGACATGCAGGGCCGTTTCATTCTCGGTCCGCGTCTGGCGGAGCTGGCCGCGGCCGCCGGCGAGGACCGTCTCCTCGCCACCGCGGGACCGGTGCTCACCCACCTCCGTGACATCACGGGCGAGAGCGCGCAGCTCTATCGCCGCCAGGGCGACATGCGCATCTGCGTCGCCGCGGCGGAGCGCCTGTCCGGACTTCGGGACACGGTCCCGGTCGGCTCGACGCTCACGATGAAAGCGGGCTCCTCCGCACAGATCCTGATGGCCTGGGAGGAGCCGGAGCGCCTGCACCGCGGCCTCCAGGGCGCCCGCTTCACGGCCACCGCCCTCTCGGGCGTACGGCGCCGGGGCTGGGCCCAGTCGATCGGCGAGCGTGAGCCGGGCGTCGCATCCGTCTCCGCGCCGGTGCGCGGCCCCTCCAACCGCGTGGTGGCCGCGGTCTCCGTCTCCGGCCCCATCGAGCGCCTGACCCGCCACCCGGGCCGTATGCACGCCCAGGCGGTCATCGACGCGGCCGGCCGCCTCTCCGAGGCCCTGCGCCGCACGGGCTGAGTTTCGGGACGTAAGCGAGGAGGGCCTGCCCCAACGCCGCGGCAGGCCCTCCTCGCTTCCCCGATCCCCCCGTCATCCGGCTTCTTCGGCCATCCCCGCCGACCGGTACTCGAACCGGTCCCGGGCGCGGCGCCCCCGCTTCTCCAGGGGCAGCACTCCATGCGCGGCCGCGAGACCGAACACCGGCATGTCCGCGTAGATCGACTCGTACGACCCCTCGGGCACCACGTAGGTCTCGTGCCACAGCCCGACGTGCTGACGCGACTTCCCCGCCTTCTCCTTGCGGTTGATGATCGCCCACGCCCTGTGGTGGAACATGTCGGGCGAGTGCGCGTAGGAGTAGAGCTTCTCCTTGGACTCCCAGTACTGGACGACGTAGTACGTACGCGGCGAGGCCGTCATCAGCACATGCCCGAGCAGCCCTCGGCTCTTGTCCTTCTGGAGCTCGCGCAGCATGCGCGGCATCGCCAGGAGCACCGGCAGCCAGTGGTGCACTCCCCAGAAGTGGTTGATCCGCATGCCGATCAACAGCACGACCACATCACCCTCGGCCGCAGCGCTCGTACGGCCCGGCATCGGCTTCGCGAACATGACCGTCCCCCTCGTCAGATAGCGCCACTATCCTTCTGGCGATGCTTGGATAGTGGCACTTACCAAGGAAAGGCGCAAGAGATGCGGTTGGCGGAGCTGAGCGAGCGCAGCGGTGTGTCCACGGCGACGATCAAGTACTACCTGCGCGAAGGGCTGTTGCCGCCGGGCCACCAGATCAATGCGACCACCGCCGAGTACGACGAGGAGCATCTGCGCCGGCTGCGGCTGGTGCGGGCGATGATCCAGGTGGGCCGGGTGCCGGTGGCGAAGGTGCGCGAGGTTCTCGGGCACGTGGACGACGACTCCCTGGGCCGCTCGATCCGCCTGGGCGCGGCGCTGTGGGCGCTGCCGCAGGTGCCGGAGCCGGATGAGGAGGACGAGTACGTCCAGGCCGCACAGCAGGTGGTCAACGCGCTCCTGGACCAGCTCGGCTGGGAGAACGCCAAGCGGCTCACGACCATCTCCCCCGCGTACCGCTCGCTGGTGGTGGCGGTTGCTGCGTTCCGCCGGATCGGCTACGGCTTCGGGGTCGAACTGCTCGCGCCGTACGCCGAGTTGATGCACCGGACGGCCGTCCTCGACCTGGACAACATGGAGGCACACCCGTCGGAGGCGGAACGGATCGAGTTCGCGGTCCTGGGGGCGATCCTCAACGAGCCGGCGCTGCAGGCACTGCACCGGCTGGCCCAGGAGGAGGAGACGGCGCGGCGGTACGGCTTCGAGTAGCCGGCGCCGAGCACGACGAAGGCCCTCCGCCGAAGCGAAGGGCCTTGTCTCTGTACCCCCGACCGGATTCGAACCGGCGCTACCGCCTTGAGAGGGCGGCGTGCTAGGCCGCTACACAACGGGGGCCTAGATCTTGCGTTTCCGCAGATCGGAGCTGGTCTACCAGGACTCGAACCTAGAATGACGGTACCAGAAACCGTAGTGTTGCCAATTACACCATAGACCAAGGCGATTCAGAGTAAATCGTACCCCCGACCGGATTCGAACCGGCGCTACCGCCTTGAGAGGGCGGCGTGCTAGGCCGCTACACAACGGGGGCCCTAGCGATCCTGCATGAGAGGCGGCGGGTGCGACCCTGACTGCCTTCCCGGGAAGGATCTGTACCCCCGACCGGATTCGAACCGGCGCTACTGCCTTGAGAGGGCAGCGTGCTAGGCCGCTACACAACGGGGGCTTTGCGGATATACTCCGCGGTTGCAGATTCTGGAAGATCTGCGAGCTGGCCTACCTGGACTCGAACCAAGACTAACGGAACCAGAAACCGTCGTGCTGCCAATTACACCATAGGCCACTGGAACTCAAGCCCCTGCGGGGATCTCGTTCTAGCTTGCGCTTCCGGTACCCGGTCTTTCGACCCGCTCTCCGGCGGCGCAGGAAGAACATTACCTGAAGGTGGACGGCGCTCCAAAACGGGTATCGGCGCCGAGCAGCGCAGGGAGTTCGGCCAGGGAGACGATCCGGTGGGGGCCTGTGGGGGCGTCTCCGCCGGTGTGCGCGCCGCCCCGGTCGATCCAGACCGACAGCAGTCCGGCGTCGGCGGCACCGCGCCCGTCGATCTCCGGGTGATCACCGACGTACGCCACCTGATGCGGGGGCAGCGCCAGGGCCTCGCAGGCCGCCAGGAAGGCGTCGGCCTCGGGTTTGGAGACGCCGAGCTCGGCCGCGCACAGGACGGTTTCGAAGCGGTCGCGGACGCCCAGGAAGCGGAGTTTGTACTCCTGGACATGGATGCTGGAGTTGGACAGCACAGCGTGGCGGTGGCTGGCGGCGAGGGCGTCCAGAGCGGGCAGCACGTCCGGGAAGAGGGCCCAGGCGGCCTCGTAGTGCGTCCGGTACCGCCGGAACCAGTCGTCGGCCTCCGCGTCGGTCAGCTCCTCGCCCAGGAAGACCCGTACGCGATCGCGCCGCTGTCCCTCGAAGGTCGCCTCCCCCGCGGCGAACCTCGCCCACTGCTGGTCGGTGATCTCCCGCCAGCGGGCGAGGGCCTGCTCCGGGGTCGCGTAACCGGCGAGCAGGCCCTCGACCGAGAGATGCGTGCGCATGCCCTCGCGGTCCGCGCTCGTGTAGTCGAAAAGGGTGTCGTCGACGTCCCAGACCACGGCGCGGATACTCATGATCCGACGGTAACCCGGGGCCCGGGGGCGCGTCTGCCGGTCTGCGCTTGCTTGCGTCGACGCCGTAGCCGGGGCTGCCGGGAACCAGAGCTGCTCAGACGGCCGATGACACAACGTGGTGGCACCGACGAGAGAGACCGAGCCACAGCCGTGACCGAGTACCGAATCCAGTTCACCATCGAGGCCTGTGCGGTGTACGACGAGGACGACGCCGTCTGACAACGCCGAAGGGGCGGCACCCGGAGATCCGGGTGCCGCCCCTCACACCACGCGTGCGTGCGTTACGCCGCCAGCTTCGCCAGGGCCGCGTCGATGCGGGTCAGGGTCTTCTCCTTGCCAAGGATCTCCAGGGACTCGAAGAGGGGCAGGCCGATCGTGCGGCCGGTGACGGCGACGCGGACCGGGGCCTGGGCCTTGCCGAGTTTGAGGCCGTGGGTCTCGCCGGCGGCCAGGACCGCCTCCTTGAGTGACTCGGGGGACGTCCAGTCCGCCGACTCCAGCTTTTCGCGGGCCGTGGCGAGCAGGGCGTCGCTGCCCTCCTTCATGGCCTTCGTCCAGGACGCCTCGTCCTCCACGGGCTCCGGCAGGAACAGGAAGTCGACGTTGTCCGTGATCTCCGAGAGGACCTTGAGGCGGGTCTGCGCGTGCGGGGCCACGGCCTGCCACTTCGCCTCGTCGAAGTCCTCCGGCGCCCAGGGCGCGAACGGGGCCTGGAGCCAGGGGGCGCAGCGCTCGGTGAAGTCCTTCACATCCAGCAGCCGGATGTGGTCGGCGTTGATCGCCTCGCACTTCTTCAGGTCGAAGCGGGCCGGGTTGGGGTTCACGTCCGAGACGTCGAACGCGGCGACCATCTCCTCCATCGTGAAGATGTCCTGGTCGGCCGAGAGCGACCAGCCCAGCAGGGAAAGGTAGTTGAGCAGCCCCTCCGGCAGGAAGCCGCGCTCCCGGTAGAGGTTCAGCGACGACTCGGGGTCGCGCTTCGACAGCTTCTTGTTGCCCTCGCCCATCACGTACGGCAGGTGCCCGAAGGAGGGGATCTCCTTGGCGATGCCGAGCCCGATCAGCGCCTTGTACAGGGCGATCTGACGCGGGGTCGAGGAGAGCAGGTCCTCGCCGCGCAGGACGTGGGTGATCTCCATCAGCGCGTCGTCGACCGGGTTAACGAGCGTGTAGAGCGGGGCTCCGTTGGCTCGTACGATCCCGTAGTCCGGGACGTTCTCGGCGGTGAACGTCAGCTCGCCGCGGACCAGGTCCGTGAAGGTGATCGTCTCGTCGGGCATGCGGAAGCGGACGATCGGCTCGCGGCCCTGCGCCTCGTAGGCCTCGATCTGCGCGGCACTCAGGTCGCGGCAGTGGCCGTCGTAGCCGGAGGGCCTGCCGGCGGCGCGGGCGGCGTCGCGGCGCTCCTCCAGCTCGGAGGCGGAGCAGTAGCAGCGGTAGGCGTGGCCGGCGTCCAGGAGCTTCCGCGCGACGTCCTTGTAGATGTCCATGCGCTGCGACTGGCGGTACGGCGCGTGGGGGCCGCCGATCTCGGGGCCCTCGTTCCAGTCGAAGCCCAGCCAGCGCATCGCGCCGAGGAGCTGCTCGTAGGACTCCTCGGAGTCGCGGGCCGCGTCGGTGTCCTCGATGCGGAAGACGAGCGTGCCCTCGTTGTGCCGGGCGAAGGCCCAGTTGAACAGGGCCGTGCGGACCAGGCCCACATGGGGGTTACCGGTGGGCGACGGACAGAATCGGACACGGACTGCTGGGGCGGATGCGCTAGCCACGCTTGACAACCTTGTTGGTGAGAGTGCCGATGCCTTCGATGGTGACGGCGACCTCGTCGCCGACGGTGAGGGGCCCGACGCCTGCCGGGGTGCCCGTGAGGATCACGTCGCCGGGGAGCAGCGTCATGGCCTCGGTGATGTTGACGATCAGATCCTCGATGGAGTGGATCATCTCGCTGGTGCGGCCGAGTTGGCGCTGCTGGCCGTTGACCGTGAGCTGGATGGTGAGGTCGGACGGGTCGACATCCGTCTCCACCCAGGGGCCGAGCGGGCAGGACGTGTCGAAGCCCTTGGCCCTCGCCCACTGCTTCTCACGCTTCTGCACGTCGCGCGCGGTGATGTCGTTGGCGCAGGTATAGCCGAGGATGACGTCCTTGACGCGCTCGCGCGGGACCTCGCGGCACATGCGGCCGATGACGACGGCCAGCTCGGCCTCGTGGTGCAGGTCCTCGGAGAAGGTCGGGTACTGGATCTCGTCGCCGGGGCCGATCACCGAGGTGGAGGGCTTGAAGAAGGCGAACGGGGCGTCGGGCACCTCGTTGCCGAGTTCCCTGGCGTGCTCCGCGTAGTTACGGCCGTACGCCACGACCTTGTTGGGGAGCACGGGCGGCAGCAGCCTGACCTTGCTCAGCGGGACCTTCGTACCGGAGAGCTCGAAGTCCCCGAACGGGATGCCCTTGATGATGTCGAGGACGAGCTCGTCCTGCTTGTCGCCCTCGACCACGCCGAAGGCGACGTTCCCGTCGATGGAGAATCTGGCGATGCGCACGGGATCCTGGCGCCCCTCACTGAGCCGACTGGAGTCTGACGCTCCAGGCTAGCGCGGCAAAGGGAGGGCGCCTCGCCCTATTACTCCGCCGCGGCGGCGCTGACCGGGGCGTCCATGAGGATCGTGCGGCGCGGGTTGGCGGTCTGGGCCGGGAGGTCGAGCGAGTGTTCCGGCTGCTCCGGCGTCTGCAACGCGTCGGCGTCCTCGAGGTGCGCCAGCGTCGTGCGCCGGGGGTTGGCTATGTTGCGGAACATCATCGTCGTCTTCACTGTTGTACTCGGCCTCAGTCGTCGGTGGGTTGGCAGTTGACAGAGTCTGCCCTCTTGTAAAGCGCCAGGCTAAACATGCAATTCCCCGCCCAAGACGTGAAGAGCCCTTGAACAGCGTGTGAGTTTGCTCACGAATCCATGGGCAAACCGGTCAATTCAGGCCCGCAACCCACCCCAACGAAACGGACATTGACCCCCTGAAGCCATCATTCCGCTCCTGATCATGGCGACTGGGACACCCCCCGCGCCCGAGCGAGTCGCGTGGATAGGTCCGTAATGTACGAGTTCCCTTTCTACGTCTCGTAACGCACCCCTCACTTGCTGTCACGGAGGTCAC
The DNA here is from genome assembly GCF_058544905.1 of Streptomyces sp. JLBG701. Taxonomy (NCBI): domain Bacteria; kingdom Bacillati; phylum Actinomycetota; class Actinomycetes; order Kitasatosporales; family Streptomycetaceae; genus Streptomyces; species Streptomyces sp. JLBG701. Next base: position 8,048,969 of record NZ_CM178588.1, on the reverse strand, counting down.
AGCTCGGCCCATGGCCCTTGTTGGAGATCCGGCACTGTGCTGGAATTCCACGGACCGCCGCAGGATCGAGCCGGCGCACAGGGGGCGCGAAGCAGCGCCGCGTGGCGGTGAAAAGGGGGAGCCAGCGCCGGTCACTCACGACCACCACTGGGGACGCATTTCAGGGCGTCCCCAAGACGCCGACACCGTCCTTCCGTTCGCGCGGAGGGGCGCCTGGTCCAGAGGTTGCGACGCTAGTGCAGGGACGTTTCAAGAGGGATGGCAGCGCTTCGGCGGAGCCGGAGCCAAACAAGGGAACCGGTAACGGCTCCTCGCCCCAGCACGCCCAGAACCCGGGCCCGGTGGCCGCCTCCGACGGCGGCGAACATGCCGGTCGTCCGGGCGTGTCGGCGTCCGCGGGAGCGGCGGGGCCTACTGGGACCACGACCCCCGCGCCGGCGGTGAAGCCGCCGCAGGGCCCGAGCGGGCCCGGCCCGCGAATTGCCCTGCGCAACTGGCGCATCTCCACGCGTCTGGTGGCACTGCTCACGCTCCCCGTGGTCGCCGCGACCACCCTGGGCGCGGTGCGCATCAACGACTCCATGGACGACATCCAGCAGCTCGACAACATGAAGCTGCTGACGGAGATGACCAAGCAGGCCACCGAGCTGGCGTCCGCGCTCCAGGAGGAGCGCGACAAGTCCGCCGGACCGCTGGCGCACGGCTCGACCAACCCCACGGTCAAGGGCTACCGGGACAAGACCGACCGGGCCATGGAGAACTTCCTGTCGAGCTCGGAAGAGATCGACGCCGCCAGCAAGGGCGGCACCCTCCAGGGCGTCCGCGACAGCCTGGTGGGTCTCGCGGCGGACCTGGCCGATGTCAGCAAGATCCGCAACACCGCGTACGAGACCGAGGGCAACTCGATGCAGACGGTGGAGGCGTACCACCGCCTCATCACCCACCTGCTCGACCTCTCGCAGGACATGGCCGAGGCGACCAGCAACCCCGACATGATCCAGCGCACGCGCGCCCTGTCGGCGTTCTCCTCCGCCAAGGAGTACGCGTCGGTGCAGCGCGCGGTCATCGCGGCGGCACTGCCCGCGGGCAACACCACGTTCGGCAACCTCTCCGAGAACGACCGCCTCTACGCCGAATCGGCGCTGGAGTCCCAGGACTCCGAACTGGCCAGCTTCCGGAGCATCTACGGCGACGAGGGTGCCGAGGAGCTCCTCTCGCCGATCGAGGACGGCAGCCCGACGATCGAGTCGACCGACACCTACGCCGGCCGAGTGCTGAACTCCTCCACCGGTCTGGCCGGTCTGGACAAGCGCTCGTACCAGGACTGGGTCGACGACAGCTCCACCAAGATCGTCGAAATGAAGAAGATCGAGCACACGCTGCTCGAGGACATGGAGCAGAAGGCCCGCGAGCTGCGCAACGAGGCGGAGCGCGAGGCGATCATCTCCGGTGCGCTCATCCTGCTCGTGCTCGGTATCTCCCTGGTCGGCGCCTTCGTCGTCGCCCGGTCCATGATCCGCTCGCTGCGCCGCCTCCAGGAGACCGCCACCAAGGTCGCCCAGGACCGGCTGCCCGAGCTGGTCAAGCAGCTGTCCGAGTCGGACCCGCAGGACGTCGACACCTCCGTCGAGTCGGTCGGTGTGCACTCCCGGGACGAGATCGGCCAGGTCGCCGCGGCCTTCGACGACGTGCACCGCGAGGCCGTCCGCCTCGCCGCCGAGCAGGCCCTCCTGCGGGGCAACGTCAACGCGATGTTCACCAACCTCTCGCGCCGCTCCCAGGGTCTGATCCAGCGCCAGCTCTCGCTCATCTCCGAGCTGGAGTCCCGCGAGGCCGACCCCGACCAGCTCTCCTCGCTGTTCAAGCTCGACCACCTCGCGACCCGCATGCGCCGTAACGGTGAGAACCTTCTGGTTCTCGCCGGTGAAGAGCCCGGCCGCCGCTGGACCCGCCCGGTCCCGCTGGTCGACGTGCTCCGCGCCGCCGCCTCCGAGGTGGAGCAGTACGAGCGCATCGAACTGGCCTCCGTGCCGACCACCGAAGTGGCCGGCCGGGTCGTCAACGACCTCGTGCACCTGCTCGCCGAGCTCCTGGAGAACGCCACCTCGTTCTCCTCCCCGCAGACCAAGGTCAAGGTCACCGGTCACGCGCTGCCCGACGGCCGCGTCCTGATCGAGATCCACGACACCGGCATCGGCCTCTCCCCCGAGGACCTCGCCGCGATCAACGAGCGGCTCGCGTCGCCGCCCACCGTGGACGTGTCGGTCTCCCGCCGCATGGGTCTGTTCGTGGTCGGCCGCCTGTCGCAGCGCCACGGCATCCGCATCCAGCTGCGCCCCTCCGACTCCGGTGGTACGACCGCGCTGGTCATGCTCCCCGTCGACGTCGCCCAGGGCGGCAAGAAGCCCGCTCCGGGCAAGCCCGGCCAGAACGGTGCCCCCGCCGGCGGTCCCGCCGCCGCGGCGGCAGCCGCCGGTGTGGCCGCGGCCCGGCGTGGCAACGGCCAGGGAAGCGGCGGTGCCCTCGGCGCCGGCGCGCCCGGCGGTGGCGGACTTCTCGGTGCCGGAGCAGCTCCGCGCGGCCAGGTCGGCAGCGGCCAGGGTCCGCGGGCCGCGCTGCCGGGCAGTGGGGCAGGCGGGCGTCCCGGTGCGCCGGGCGGAGCGCGCGGACCGCAGGGTCCGGGCACACCGCCGCAGGGTCGGCCGGCTCCGGCCGGTGCGGGTGCCGGTGCCGGTGGCTTCGGCGGCCAGGCTCCGGGTGCCCCGCAGGGCCTCCAGTCCTCGGGCACGGACGCTTTCGGGGGCGGTTCACGTCCGCCGGTGCCTCCGCAGCGGTCCGGCAGCAACTCCGAGCAGAGTCCGCGCAAGTCGCGTGGCAAGCAGCCTCAGCTGCCGCCGCGCGGTGGCGCTCGGGCCGAACTGCCGGGCAGCGGCCCGCAGCAGCGACCGAGCTGGAGCGACGAGAACGCGCAGCCCCCGGTGCCGCGTGCCTCCCTCGACACTCCGCGCGGCCACGACGAGGCCGGCCCGGCCACGGCCCCGATGCCGCGGATCGACGACCGCCAGGGTCCGCCCGCGCCCGCCGAGATCCCGGCGTTCCCCAGCGCGAACGGCCAGCAGAACACCGGCCAGTTCACCCGTCCCGGTGCGAACGGCAGCCAGAACTCGGGCCAGTTCCCCCGTCCCGACGTCGACGCCCCGCGCCCCGGTGCGGGCGGCCAGCAGGGATCGGGCCAGTTCGTCCGCTCGGACGTCTTCGGTGCACCCGGCCCGACCAGCCCGGCCAACACGGGCCAGTTCGCCGTACCGCAGGCGTATGACAACAGCTCCACGGGCCAGTTCCCCGTGCCCGGGTACGACGGCAGCTCGACGGGTCAGCACGCTCTGCCCGGCCGCCAGAACCCTCAGAGTCCCTCGTCCACGGGCCAGTTCGAGCGACCGCAGGGCAACGGAGGCCGTGGCAACGCCGACTTCGGCGGCTCGCGGCCGCCGGTCCCGCCGCGTCCGCCGCAGCGGCCGGCCGCCCGTCCGGAGCCCGAGGCGCTGCCGCCGGCGGGTCCCGGTGACGGACGTACGCCGCTGTACGACACGCTGGAGACCAACTGGTTCCGCGGCCAGCAGCAGGCGGGCGGCTCTGCTCCGGCCCCGCAGCAGCAGTCTCCGCAGGCTCCCCCGGCTCCGGCCGCTCCTCCACGTCCGGCCACCGCGCCGGCCGGCGCCACTTGGCGCAGCTCACCCAACGACGACCTCGTCCGGCAGGCGGAGCGTGTGCGCCAGCCGTCGGCGGGTGGAGTCACCACTTCCGGCCTGCCGCGCCGGGTGCCCCGGGCGAACCTCGTCCCGGGCACGGCTCAGCAGCAACAGCACCACACCGGTCCTGCGGTCTCCCGTGCGCCTGATGACGTACGCGGCCGTCTGACCAATCTCCGTCGGGGTATCGCGCAGGGTCGCCAGGCCAGTGACGGCCAGACCGGCAGCTTCCCGAGCCCCACTCACCAGCAGGAGCGCTAGTTGAGCCCGATGAGCCAGGCGGCACAGAACCTAAACTGGTTGATCACCAACTTCGTGGACAACACCCCAGGGGTGTCCCACACCGTCGTCGTGTCCGCCGACGGACTCCTTCTGGCGATGTCCGAAGGCTTTCCGCGCGACCGCGCCGACCAGCTCGCGGCCGTGGCGTCCGGGCTGACCTCTCTCACGGCCGGGGCCTCCCGGATCTTCGAGGGTGGCAGCGTGGCGCAGACGGTCGTGGAGATGGAGCGCGGATTCCTCTTCCTGATGTCGGTCTCGGACGGCTCGTCCTTGGCTGTTCTCGCCCACCCCGAGTGCGACATCGGCCTTGTCGGCTACGAGATGGCGCTGCTGGTCGACCGGGCGGGAGCGGTGCTCACGCCGGACCTGCGCGCCGAACTACAGGGCAGTCTGCTCCACTGACCGCTCACAGTTCCACCCACCTCACGAAATCACCGTCCGGCCGACACAATCCCCCCACCGGCCCCATTAAGACGGCACGCTGATCGACTTGCTGTCCCGCCCGGAGGATTCATGACCCCGCCCACCGCCTCTCATGATCCGTACGCAGCGCCGTACGAGGACGAGGGCGACCAGCCGCTGGTCCGTCCGTACGCGATGACCGGCGGCCGGACCCGGCCGCGTTACCAGCTCGCCATCGAAGCCCTGATCAGCACGACGGCCGACCCGGCGGCGCTCATGGGACTGCTCCCCGAGCACCAGCGGATCTGCCACCTGTGCCGTGAGGTCAAGTCGGTCGCCGAGGTCTCGGCGCTCCTGGCGATGCCGCTCGGTGTGGCCAGGATTCTTGTCGCGGACCTCGCCGAGGCCGGACTCGTCGCCATTCACCAGCCGGGCGGCGACGAGAGCACCGGCGCGCCGGACGTGACACTGCTCGAAAGGGTGCTCAGTGGACTTCGCAAGCTCTGACGGAGGTCGGGCGACCACCTCCGCGAAGATCGTGGTGGCGGGCGGCTTCGGCGTCGGCAAGACGACGTTCGTCGGTGCCGTCTCCGAGATCAACCCGCTGCGCACCGAGGCCGTCATGACGTCCGCGAGCGCGGGCATCGACGACCTCACCCACACCGGGGACAAGACGACCACCACGGTCGCCATGGACTTCGGCCGTATCACCCTGGACCAGGACCTGATCCTGTACCTCTTCGGTACGCCGGGCCAGGACCGCTTCTGGTTCATGTGGGACGACCTCGTACGCGGCGCCATCGGCGCGGTCGTGCTGGTCGACACCCGCCGCCTCGCCGACTGCTTCCCCGCGGTCGACTACTTCGAGAACAGCGGCCTGCCGTTCGTCGTCGCGCTCAACGGCTTCGACGGGCACCAGCCGTATGCTCCCGAGGAGGTGCGCGAGGCACTGCAGATCGGACCGGACGCGCCGATCATCACCACGGACGCCCGGCACCGCTCGGATGCGAAGAGTGCGCTGATCACGCTCGTGGAGCACGCACTCATGGCACGTCTGCGCTAGCACTCAAGTCGTCCATGCCCTACGGAAGTTGTCGTAGATGCACCGGAGCCGGCTGTGTCCTTTGACACGGTCGGCCCCGGTGTTCATAACGTTTCGGCAGTGGAATCGGGTGGTATCGCCACGCGTCGCGGTCAACCGGTCTCGCTGCGCTCACATCGGCCCCGTCTTTTGACGGGGCTTACTCTTTATGACCGTTTTATCTAGGGCTTACATCACTCGGAATCAGAGCTTTCCACTGTTTGGAAGTGCGGATGCCGACGTGCTGGAATGCCTGAACTGCCCAATAGTCAAAGACGTACTCAGTACTGCGGCACACCGTTGGTGCCGACCGCCGGAAGGTTGTTGGTCGAGTGAGGCGAAGCAAGAACGGTCCCGAGCCGTCGGCCCGGGGCAACTTCACCCCGCCGCCGCGCGGAGCGGCCCCCGTCCCTGTGCCCGGTTCGGAGCCGACGGCCCCACCCGCTCCGAGCGGCGGCCGTTTCTCCCCGCGCAACTGGCGCGTGCCGACCAGGCTGAACGCGATCCTGCTCATACCCGTGGTGGTCGGCCTCGTCATGGGCGGCTTCCAGGTGAAGAGCTCGATCGACACCTGGCAGGAGGCCGAGGACGCGGAGAAGACCGCCGTCCTGGTCCGTGCCGCCCTGACCTATGGCGACGCGCTGTACAACGAGCGTGACGTCTCGGCCGCCCCCCTTCTCAGCGCCAGTACCAGCGCGAAGGACAAGGCGACCGTCGAATCGGTCCGCAAGACCACGGACGAGGCCGCCGACGCCTTCGACGAGGCCGCGCAGAACATGCCGCAGACGGCGGGCCTGCAGCGCCGCCTCAAGCTGTTCCGCGCCGAGGAGCCCACGCTCGAAACGCTCCGTGCGGCCGCGTACACCAGCAAGCTCACGGGTGTGCAGACCGAAGAGGGCTACACCAAGGTCGCCCACCCCCTGATGGAGTTCGCCAACGAGCTCGGTCTGGGCACCGGAAACATCACCAGCTACGGCCGGACCGTCTACGCGATCTCGCTGACCAAGGCGTCCCTGTCGCTGGAGCGGTCCATCGGTATGCACCTGCTGGTCAACCCGGGCCCCAAGGAGTCCGACCTGGCCAGCCAGCGCCTCGCGCTCTCCTCCTACGCGTACCTCGAAGGCATCGCCGTCGAGGAGTACACCGGCGGTGGCACCGAGGCCGACGCGGCCAAGCTCGTCGCGGCCGAGAAGGACATCAAGGCCAAGGGCGTGGCGATGGCCCAGCAGGCCGCCGCGGAGGCCAAGGCCGCGGGCAAGACGTACGTCCCGCCGCCGTCGAACCCGACCGACATGGTCAAGGCCCTCGCGGTCCTGCAGACCACGGACCCGTCGGCTCGCCAGGCGCTGGCCACGGAGGGCGTCACCCCGACCAACTGGTGGGCGGTCAACACCCTCAAGTACGACGCCTACCGGCAGATCGAGTCGGACCTGTCCGACAGGGCCGTGGACGAGGCCGCCAGCATCGCCGACGACGCCAAGCGTGACGCCTTCATCGTCGGTGGCGCCGTCGTGGTCGCCCTGCTCGCCGCGTTCATCCTGGCCGGCATGGTGGCCCGCCAGATGAGCCGCTCGATGCGCCAGCTGCGCAACGCCGCCTTCGGTATCGCCGAGCAGCGCCTGCCGATGCTGGTCGACCAGCTCTCGCGCACCGACCCCGGCCGCGTCGACACCCGGGTGCAGCCCATCCCGATCACCACCACGGACGAGATCGGCGAGGTCGCCCGCGCCTTCGACCAGGTCCACCGCGAGGCGGTCCGACTGGCCGCCGAGCAGGCTCTCCTCCGGGGCAACATCAACGCGATCTTCACCAACCTGTCGCGCCGCAACCAGGCCCTGATCGAGGGCCAGCTGACCCTGATCACCGACCTGGAGAACAACGAGGCCGACCCGGACCAGCTGGAGAACCTCTTCCGCCTGGACCACCTCGCGACCCGTATGCGCCGCAACGGCGAGAACCTCCTGGTCCTCGCCGGCGAGGAGCCGGGCCGCCGCTGGGACCAGCCGGTCCCGCTGGTCGACGTCCTGCGCGCCGCCTCCTCCGAGGTGGAGCAGTACGAACGCATCGAGCTCTCCGGCGTCCCGGAGGCCGAGATCCACGGCCGCGCGGTCACCGACCTCGTGCACCTGCTGGCCGAGCTCCTGGAGAACGCGACGACGTTCTCCTCGCCCCAGACCAAGGTCCGCGTCACCGCGACCCGTCTCCCCGACGGCCGCGTGATGATCGAGATCCACGACAAGGGCATCGGCCTCACCGCCGAGGACTTCGCGGACATCAACCACAAGCTGGCCAACCCGCCGACCGTGGACGCCGCGATCTCCCAGCGCATGGGCCTCTTCGTGGTCGGCCGGCTGTCCGACCGGCACGGCATCCGCGTCCAGCTGCGCCCCTCGGGCGAGCAGGCCGGTACGACCTCCCTGGTCATGCTCCCCGACGCGATCACCCACGGTGGTGGTGGCGAGCAGCAGATGCAGCGCGACGAGTTCACCGTCTCGCAGATCATCCCGGAGCAGAACTTCCCGGGCGAGAGCTTCAACCAGCCCCCGCTGCGCACCGCGGCCGAGCTCGGCTTCGACGACAGCCGCTACACCGAGGTCCCGGACGACATCCGCGAGCTGGACCCCGTAGGCCGCTCTCTGATGCGTGAGGAGCGGCGGGCGGCCCTGGAGGCCCAGTCGGGTCCCCAGACGCCGCAGGAGGCCGCTGAGGCGCAGGCGTACGCCGACGAGTTCGACAACCGGCAGTCCGTCTACGGCAACGGCCAGGCCGGGTACCAGGAGCAGCCCTCGGCGTACGACCAGCAGACGGCGTACGAGGAGCCGCAGCAGGCGCCGTACGAGGAGCCGCAGCGGGCGTCGTACGAGGAGCCGCAGCGGGCGTCGTACGACGAGCCGTACTTCGCGCCGAACGGTGGCGGGCTGCCGCAGCGGGACACCTTCTCCCCCAACGGCGGTTATCCGGAGCCTTCTTACCCGGAGCCCGCCCGCGGAGAGCAGACCGGCGCGCGCGCCGGTGCACCGGAGTCCTTCTCGGCCTTCGAGGAGCAGCCCTACCGGGACGACTGGCCGCAGCAGAACGATTACCAGAACGGCTACGCCTCCCAGTACGCTCCCGAAACGGAATCTCCGCAGGCCGCTGACGTGAGTGAGCGGGACCGCGTAGGCTTCGAGCGTCCGGGACCGGCACCTTCCGCCTCCCACGCGCTGACCGACGCCGGACTGCCCCGCCGCGGCGGAGCCGCCGCGAACGGCAACGGCTCGCGTCCTGCGACCCAGGAGCCGCCGGCCTCCGCGCCGGAGAGCAACGGCAGCGCGAACGGCACGGTTTCGGGCACGGGCACCAGCGACTGGCGCTCGGCCAACGACGAGCGCTGGCAGCAGGCTTCGGCGCTCAAGAAGCCCAAGGCGGGCGGGGTCACCTCCTCCGGCCTGCCGCGGCGGGTACCCAAGGCCAACCTGGTCGAGGGCACCGCCGAAGCGACCCCCCAGGGTGGCCCACAGGTCTCCCGCGCTCCCGAGGACGTCCGGGGCAGGCTGAGCAACCTGCGTCGCGGGGTCCAGCGGGGACGCAGTGCGGGAAGTGAAACGAACGGTCAGGGCTTCGGTTCTGACAGCACCTACAACCAGGAGCGTTAGTGTGAGCCCGATGAGCCAGGCGGCGCAGAACCTCAACTGGTTGATCACCAACTTCGTGGACAACACCCCCGGGGTGTCCCACACGGTGGTGGTCTCCGCCGACGGACTCCTTCTGGCGATGTCCGAAGGCTTTCCCCGTGACCGTGCCGACCAGCTCGCCGCCGTCGCGTCCGGACTTACCTCGTTGACCGCGGGCGCCTCCCGCATCTTCGAGGGTGGCAGCGTGAATCAGACGGTTGTGGAGATGGAGCGGGGATTCCTCTTCATCATGTCCGTGTCCGATGGTTCTTCTCTCGCTGTTCTCGCTCACCCCGAGGCGGACATCGGCCTCATTGGGTACGAGATGGCACTTCTGGTTGACCGTGCGGGTACGGTCCTGACACCTGACCTTCGAGCGGAGCTCCAGGGGAGCCTTCTCAACTAGCAGACAGACGGTGCGTTTTGGCGTCCCGAAGCCATAAGGTTTCGGGACGCGGCTTCCACGTGGTGGATGCCCGGCGCAGTCGGAGGAGGAGAGAAAGTGGCAACACCCCCAGGCGGTTCGTCTTCGGGCAACTGGTCCTATGGCCCTGGCCAAGGCCAGGGCCAGGGTGAGCAGAACCGGTACAACTTCCCCTCCACACCCAGCCAGCGGCGCCAGCCGTACGGAAACCAGGGCCCGCAGGGTCCCGGACCTTCGCCGTACGACCAGCCGCCCGCGCCGCGCATCCAGCCGGTGCAGCCGCAGCGACGCACCCCTGAGCAGGCGCCCACCGGGGCGTCGAACCCCCTGGTGCGCCCGTACGCCATGACGGGCGGCCGCACCAGGCCGCGGTACCAGCTCGCCATCGAGGCGCTGGTGCACACCACCGCGGCTCCGCACCAGATGCAGGGGCAGCTGCCCGAGCATCAGCGGATCTGCAACCTCTGCCGGGAGATCAAGTCGGTAGCCGAGGTCTCGGCTCTGCTCACGATCCCTCTCGGCGTGGCCAGGATCCTCGTCGCCGACTTGGCGGAGGCGGGACTGGTCGCCATCCATCAGCCCGGCGGCGACGAGAACGCCGGCGGCCAGCCAGACGTGACACTGCTCGAAAGGGTGCTCAGTGGACTTCGCAAGCTCTAGCGGAGGGCCTTCCCGCTCCACCACGTCCGCGAAGATCGTGGTGGCTGGCGGCTTCGGCGTGGGCAAGACGACGTTCGTCGGCGCCGTCTCCGAGATCAACCCGCTGCGCACGGAGGCCGTCATGACGTCTGCTTCGGCAGGCATCGACGACCTCACCCACACCGGGGACAAGACGACCACGACGGTCGCCATGGACTTCGGCCGCATCACGCTCGACCAGGACCTGATCCTGTACCTGTTCGGCACCCCCGGCCAGGACCGCTTCTGGTTCATGTGGGACGACCTCGTACGCGGCGCCATCGGCGCGATCGTGCTCGTGGACACCCGCCGCCTGGCGGACTGCTTCCCGGCGGTGGACTACTTCGAGAACAGCGGCCTGCCGTTCGTCATCGCCCTCAACGGCTTCGACGGCCAGCAGCCGTACAACCCGGACGAGGTCCGCGAGGCGCTCCAGATCGGCCCCGACACCCCGATCATCACGACAGACGCCCGCCACCGCGCGGACGCGAAGTCGGCGCTGATCACGCTGGTGGAGCATGCGCTTATGGCGCGGCTGCGGTAGCGGACGGTTCTTCCAGGGGCCCTTTCCTTACGGAGAGGGCCCCTTTGTCGTACCCCGCTGCCACAATGACCTTCTGCGGACTTGGGGGGACGCGGATGAGTGCTGAAGTGGCCGCGGTGCGCCTCGGACAGGCGGTCGCGACGAGCGCGGTGCGGCTGTGGCTGGGAGGCCGGCGACGCGAGCAGGAGCGGCGTGCGGGGATGTCGGAGCTCATCCGCATCCGGGTTTCGGGGCTGCGCTCCCAGCGCAGTGTGGAGCGGCAGTTCGAGGAGATCGCGGACGCGGTGGCGGCTCGCGTGGAGCCGTTGCTGGCGCACGAGTTCCCGGGGCTCGACGAGAACGAGCGGCTGGCCGCGGTCCAGGGCGTCACGGACACGTTCACCCACGCCGACCTGTCGGACGAGGCGGTGCTGGAATCGGACGCGGACGCGGCCGAGTTGGTGCGGCGCATCCGCCGCGACGCACCACACCCGGTCGGCCTGGGCGAGGCCGCCCAGCGGTACTACGAGTTGCTGTTCGCCGAGTGCTGCGAGTGCTACGTACGGATCCTGCGCCGTCTGCCGGTTTTCACCGAACGCGCGGTGGCCGAACTCCTCAGCCGTACGACGTCACTCGGCGCCGAACTGGCCCGCGTACTGGAGCGGTTGCCGACCCGCTCGCTGTACGCGCCCCAGGGAACGGACGAGGACAAGGCGTTCCTGCTGGAGTACCTGGAGCTGGTGAGCCGCTCGCTGGACGAGGTGGAGCTGTTCCGGCTCGCCTCGGAGCAGGTGACCCGGGCGAAGCTGTCCGTGGCGTACGTGAGCATGCGGGCCACGTCGGACGACGGGCGGCGCCGGACTGCCGTCGGGGGACGCCCTCTGCTACGCCGGGGCCTGCGGGACTGGGAGGAGTCCGAGAGCACCGGTATGCGGGTGGAGAACGCCCTCGGAGGCACGTCCAGGGTGCTGCTGCGGGGCGAGGCGGGATCGGGCAAGACGACGCTGATGCAGTGGCTGGCGGTCACCGCGGCCCGGGGCGCCTTCTCCGGCCCGCTGGGCGGCTGGAACGGGCTGATTCCCGTACTGGTGAAGCTGCGCCGGTACGCCGGCCGTGAACTGCCGCTTCCGGAAGCCCTGTTGGACGGCGTCGCGGGCTCCCTCACCGGTCACATGCCCAAAGGTTGGATGGACCGGGCCCTGCGTGACGGGCGCGTGCTGTTGCTGGTGGACGGCGTGGACGAACTGCTCGCCGGAGAGCGGCGGGTGGTCCGGGAGTGGCTGCGGGGTCTACTGGCCGCGTATCCCGACGTACGGGTCGTCATCACCTCCCGCCCGGCGGCCGCCCGCACGGACTGGCTGCGCACGGAGGGCTTCGCCGCGTACCAGCTGGACCGGATGGCTCCGGCGGACCTCACCGCGTTCGTACGGCAGTGGCACCGCGCGGTGCGCGAGCAGGGCGACGAACTGCCCTGCTCTGTCGAGGAGTTGCCCCAGTACGAACGCTCGCTGCTGACCAGTCTCCAGGACCGCCCCCACCTGCAGTCCCTGGCGGCGAACCCGCTGTTGGCCGCCCTGATCTGCGCCTTGCACCTCAGCAAGGGCCGACAACTTCCGCGCAACCGGATGGAGTTGTACAAGATCGCCCTGGAGACACTGGTCCAGCACCGGGATGCGGACCGCCGGGTGCCGAGCGCGCTGGACACTCCGCTCACCCTGTCGGACAAGCTGTGTGTGCTTCGGGACCTGGCGTGGCGACTGTCCGACAACAACCGCACCGAGATCAGCACCGATCAAGCGTGTCTCTACGTGACATCCCGCATGGCTGCGATGCGGCACCTGGACGGGGCCGATGGGAGCGACGTCCTGGATCATCTGCTGGCCAGGTCGGGAATCCTGCGTTCGCCCGTCGAGGGTCGCGTGGACTTCGTACACCGCACCTTTCAGGAGTACCTCGCCGCCCAGGACGCCGCGGACGAGGACAACATGGGCAACCTTGTCGAACGGGCCCACCTGGACCTGTGGCGCGAGACGATCGTGATGGCGGCGGGGCACGCGAACCTGCGGCAACGCCGCGAACTCATCGGCGGCATTCTCGACCGCGCCCGGGATGAACCGCGTCACGCCCGTCGACTGCGGCTGCTCGCGGGCTCCTGCCTGGAGACGATGACGAGCGTTCCGCAGGACTTGAACCGGCGGCTCGACGACGCACTCGGCACGCTGATCCCGCCGAAGCGCGGCTCCGAGGCGAGGTCGTTGGCCGCTGTGGGGCCTTCGCTGGTGCGGCGGTTGCCCGCATCCCTGGAGGGGATGTCGGAGCGGGCAGCGTGGACCACAGCACGTACCGCCGCGTTAATCGGAGGCGAGGAGGCGCTTGACCGGCTGGCCGGATATGCGGTGAACGCGGGCGAGGGCCTGCAGCGAGAACTCGTCGAAGTATGGGAGTACTTCGACCCTGATGAGTACGCGAGCCGGGTACTGCCTCTCCTGCCCTTGGAGAAGGTTCAGCTGCGCCTGACGCATCCCGCTCAGTGGTCCGCGGCAGTGGGACTGCAGCAAACGCGCCGAGTGTTGATTGAGTACGAGTTCACGGACGGCTTGGCCGCCACCTCGGCCCTTGGAGACCTGGACTGGCTCGCGGTGATGCGGCTGCGCGATGACAATGATCTCTCACCCCTTCGGCAGCGAACCGAGCTCAGCAGTCTCGTCGTGTGGGGCGTGGGCGACCGCCCCCTGCTTGACCTCGAACCCCTGCGCGACCTGACCAGGTTGGGCAACCTCCAACTCCAGAACTGGCTCTCGGTGCCTCCCCTCGACTCGATCCCCATCCCGGAGGGGCTGACGAGCCTGGGGCTGGGCAGACTCGCCGAGAACGTCGATCTGAGCCCCCTACTTGAGCGAACGAACTGGCACGCTCTGATCCTGCAAGGTGCCGGCACGCCGCGGGGTATGGGCGATCTGGCGAGGCTGACGACGATGGAACGCTTGGACTTGTACGAATTCGACCTCAGCACATGGCTTCCCGCCCAGGAGACTTGGCCACCCGGGCTGACGATGCTGACCCTGCACGCCTGTCGTCTACCGGCCGACTTGGGACACATCGCCGCACTGAACAAGTTGCGGAACCTGCTGTTGTTGAACTGCCGAACCACCGACGAGCACCCCCTCGCCCTCCACACCCTGGCCCGCACCCCGGATCAGCCACAGCTGATCGTGGACGTCAACCGCGCCACCCCCCTGCCAACCACCCCTATCCCCGGCGTCCGCGTAAAGCACCGCTGAACTCGCCCGCCAACGCCAACGGCCCCGCCCTCCCTACCGGGAGAAACGGGGCCGTGGACGCGAAATGAGCTCAGTGCCAGCTGTGCGGCGCCCTGAACCCAGGCTCGCGCTCCAGGCGGCGCCAGCCGGCCTTCGGGCGGCCTCGGTGGGTCGGGGCTTCGGTCGGCACGGATGCCGCGCGGGCCAGGAGGATTGCCGTGATCGCGGCGACTTCCTCGGGCTCGGCGTGGCCCTTCTCGACGCGGATGTCAGGGGTGTTCATAGGTCACAGTCTCCGTGAGAGAGGTTTCCGCGGGGGTAGCGCGGAGGGTCCGCTGGGTTACTGCGGGGGGTTGCCGTGCTTGCGGGAGGGCAGGTCGGCGTGCTTGGTGTGCAGCATCGCCAACGACCTGATCAGGACCTCGCGGGTTTCCGCCGGGTCGATCACGTCGTCCACCAGACCGCGCTCAGCCGCGTAATACGGGTGCATCAGCTCGGACTTGTACTCCTTGACCATCCGAGTCCTCATCGCCTCGGGGTCTTCGGCGTCCGCGATCTGACGGCGGAAGATGACGTTGGCGGCACCTTCCGCGCCCATCACGGCGATCTCGTTCGTCGGCCAGGCGTAGGTGAGGTCCGCACCGATGGACTGGCTGTCCATGACGATGTACGCACCTCCGTAGGCCTTGCGCAGGATCAGCGAAATCCGCGGCACGGTCGCGTTGCAGTAGGCGTAGAGGAGCTTCGCGCCGTGGCGGATGATTCCGCCGTGTTCCTGGTCGACGCCGGGAAGGAACCCGGGGACGTCCAGGAAAGTGACGATCGGGATGTTAAAAGCGTCACACATCTGGACAAAGCGCGCAGCTTTTTCCGACGCCTCGATGTCCAGGACCCCGGCGAGGGTCTGCGGCTGGTTGGCCACGATGCCCACGACCTGGCCGTCGAGGCGGGCCAGCGCGCAGATGATGTTGCGGGCCCAACGCTCGTGGATCTCCAGGTAGTCGCCGTCGTCGACGATCTCCTCGATGACCTTGGCCATGTCGTACGGACGGTTGCCGTCGGCCGGGACCAGGTCCAGCAACACGTCCGAGCGGCGGTCGCCCGCGTCCGTGGACTCCACCCGGGGCGGGTTCTCACGGTTGTTCTGCGGGAGCATCGACAGGAGGTAGCGCACCTCGGCGAGGCACGTCTCCTCGTCGTCGTACGCGAAGTGGCAGACGCCGGACGTCTCGGCGTGCACGTCGGCGCCGCCCAGGCCGTTCTGGGTGATCTCCTCGCCCGTCACCGCCTTGACCACGTCCGGGCCGGTGATGAACATCTGGGAGGTCTCGCGGACCATGAACACGAAGTCCGTCAGGGCGGGCGAGTAGGCCGCGCCGCCCGCGCACGGGCCGAGCATGACGGAGATCTGCGGGATGACCCCGCTCGCCTTGGTGTTGCGCTGGAAGATGCCGCCGTAGCCGGCGAGGGCCGAGACGCCCTCCTGGATACGGGCTCCGGCGCCGTCGTTGAGCGACACCAGCGGAGCGCCCGCCGCGATGGCCATGTCCATGATCTTGTGGATCTTCGTGGCGTGAGCCTCGCCCAGCGCGCCGCCGAAGATGCGGAAGTCATGGGCGTAGACGAAGACCGTACGGCCCTCCACCGTGCCCCAGCCGGTGATGACACCGTCGGTGTACGGCTTCTTGGCCTCCAGGCCGAAGCCCGTGGCCCGGTGCCGGCGCAGTTGCTCGACCTCGCGGAAGGTGCCGGGGTCCAGGAGCAGCTCGATGCGTTCCCGGGCGGTCAGCTTGCCCTTGGCGTGCTGCGCCGCGGTCGCCTTCTCGCTGGGGCCGGCCAGTGCCTGCGCACGGATCTCGTGCAGCTCGGCCACTCGCCCGCGCGCGTCCGTGGGCTCGCCCGTCGACTCACCCGGCGCCTCATCCAAAACGGTCATGTAGTGACCTTACGAAGGACCGCCAGGAAAGCTCGCCGTCGACTCCGAACAGTCTCCGGCCCGTTTTCCTGGTACCCCTGAACAGAACCACGACGGCGTGCAGCCGTTCCGACTGCTCAGGGGGCATGGCCCTTGTAGGGGTCAGACAAAGGGGGCGGGTGAGAGCCACCTCACATTCCAGGGTCGGACATGCCATCTCCGGGGTGACGGGAGCGGCCCAGACGGCGGCAATCCGACCACGGGGGGTGCGGAAGTCCGAACAGCAGGATTCCGCGACAATCCGTAGCGTTTCAGACACGCTGCGGATGATGTTGAAAGTTGGACGGAATAAGTCTACGGTCTTCCGTGTTGGCCTCATTGAACGTTCAACAGAATGGCAAGCAGCCTCCGCGCCGCGGTTTCCGACCTCGAACCGCGACCCGTCCCCTTAGGAGCACGTCATGGGCATCTTCGGCCGCAAGAGCGAAACCGAGACCGCCGGCACCACCGCGACCGCCGTGAACCCGGAGCTGGCCGCACTGACCGGCGAGTACACGATCGACCCGTCCCACAGCACCATCGGCTTCGTCGCCCGCCACGCCATGGTGACCAACGTCAAGGGCGGCTTCCAGGACTTCTCCGGCTCGCTGCACCTGGACGGCAGCGACCCGTCGCAGTCCACCGCTTCGATCGACGTCAAGATGGACAGCATCAGCACGGGCTCGGAGGACCGCGACGGGCACCTCAAGAGCGCGGACTTCTTCAAGACGGACGAGCACCCGACGATGACGTTCCGTTCGACCAAGGCCGAGGCCCTGGGCGGCGACGACTACCGGATCACCGGCGAGCTGACGATCCTCGGCGCGACCCACTCGCTGACGATCGACCTGGAGTTCAACGGCTCGGCGAAGGACCCCTTCGGCAACGAGCGGGTCGGCTTCGAGGGCAAGGCCGAGATCCTGCGCTCCGAGTGGGGCCTCACCTGGAACGCGGCCCTGGAGACGGGCGGCGTCCTGGTCTCCGACAAGATCAAGCTGAACTTCGACATCTCGGCGATCAAGAACGCGTGACGCTGCGCTGAGCCTGAGCGGGGGTTTCACCGCCCCCGCCGGATTGCGCAACGCCGCTGCCCCCTGAGCGCGCCCGCCTTCCTCCCCCGTACGGAGGGCGGGCGCTCGGCATGTCCGGGCACGATCGTGAGTGATCGAGAGCGGTCGCGGGCGGCCTTGATCGACCTTGAGTGACCGACTCCGGGCAATACCGATCATGCGGAAACTGCCGCGGCCCTTCACACCGTGTCCTGGACAAAGCCGTCAAAGCCGTCCAGGAGGCGCGATGAGCACGAGGACAGGACCGCAGCACTACCCGGGTGCGAACCGGGCCCACTGGTACCAGGACAACTTCGGCGGCGACCGGATGGAGGTCAACGTCGTCGTCCTGCACACCACGGAGGGCCGTACGTTGCCCGGTTACCAGGGCGGCGCCTCGGCGCCCAACCTGACGGCGGTGCCGAACCTGGCCGACAGGAAGCTCGACTGGTACCAGCACTTCGACATCGACATCTCCTCCCGCGCGCTGTTCAACAAGGCCGGCGGCGTCGAGACGAACACCCTCAACGTCTGTCAGGCCGAACTGGTCGGCACCTGCGACCCCGACCGCCACGCCCGCTGGAAGACGGCGGGTCAGGCCCACATCTACTGGCCCGAGGCCCCGGCATGGGCCCTGCACGAAGTCGCCCGCTTCCTGGCGTGGATGCACACCGAACACGACGTACCGCTGCGCGGGCCGGCGCTGTGGCCCGCGTATCCGAGGTCGTCCGGCAGCGGAGGCGGCCAGCGGATGACCGGGACGAGGTGGAACGCGTTCAAGGGGGTGTGCGGACACATGCACGTACCCGAGAACGACCACGGGGACCCCGGCGCCATCGACTTCACCGAACTGGTGAAGTTCGCGAAGGCGGCGCTGGAGGGCTGAGGCGCCGGTTGGGGGTACGTGCTTGAGCCGTACGCGCCTACGCGTCCCGCGTCCTGAACAGCGCCGCCCCCAGCGCCAACAGCCCCGCCGCGTAGGCCGCCAGTACCCCCAGTCCCGGCCAGGGGGCGATCGCGAGGTGGTCCAGGTCGCGGGTCGCCTGGATGGACAACGCCGCCGGCATCGGGGTCCAGCGTTCCAGGCGGGACTGCCAGGTTGGGGAGTTGATCAGATTCGCCATGAGCGGGATCACGTACAAGACCCCCAGGCCCAGCGTGATCGCTCCGGCCGTGTCTCTCAGCAGCGTGGCCAGGGACAGGCCCAGCAGGGTCACCAGGGCCAGGATCATGACCGAGCCCGCCGCCGCCCGGAGTGTCGACGGGTCCGTCAGGGACGGGAGCCCGTAGTCGGCGGGGAGGATCAGGCGGGCCAGGCCCAGGGACGTCAGCGTCGCCAACGCCCCCGCGGCCGCCGCCACCCCCGCCAACACCACCGCCTTCGACAGCAGCACCCGCCACCTCACCGGCATCGCCGTCAGCGTCGTGCGGATCGTGCCCGTGCCGTACTCCGCGCCCATCGACAGGACGCCCAGGATCAGGCACACCGACTGGCCGAGCCACACTCCCGTCAGGCTCAACTTCACCGTGTCCTCGTGGCAGCCATCGGCCGGGCGACAGACGCCGGTCGTGAGGGAGGAGACCGCCGCCGCGCCCACCGCCACCGTCAGGAACAGGGTCGCCGCCAGCAGCCACCAAGTGCTGGGCAGCGTACGGAGTTTCGTCCACTCGGCGTGCAGCCAGCACCACCTCACGCGTCCCTCCTGCGCAGGCTCCAGGCCGCCAGCAACAGGGCCGCCACCACATACACCACCAGGACCGACAGGCCGCCCCCCGGGGACAGCGGGTAACAACCCGTTTCCGGAAGGCAGTTGTGGTCCACGAAGGGGTAGTAGGTCGCCCCCTGCTGGACCGCGAACGCCGCCGCCGGTGTCACGCGCAGCAGCCATTGCCCCGCCGGGAGCGGAAGGGCGTACGCCAGGATCTGCGGGAGGGTGACCAGGACGACCACCGTCGTGATCGTGGCCGCGCTGCTGCGGAGCACCGTGCCCACGGCGAGGGCCAGCACCGCCACCAGGGAGAGCACGAGCGCGCTGCCGACCACCGCCCGTAGTGCCGGGGTCTCCAGGAGGGAGAGGTCCGGGTAGGCGGGGGGCTCGAAGCCGTTCTTGCGCAGGGTGCTCTGGGCCAGGGGGAAGGAGATGGCGGTTGCCAGCAGGCTCACCCCGAACGTCACCGTCCCCATCACCAACGTCTTCGCCGCGAGGACCCGCACACGGCCCGGCGTCGCCGTGAACGTCGTACGGATCAGGCCCCGTTTGTATTCGCTGGTCACGAAGAGGGCGCCCAACGCCACCATGAACAGGACGCCTACGAACACTCCCTGGAAGCTCATCTGGACCGTGTCGCCCCCGGTCTGGTCGGGGGCGATGTCGCCTCGGCCGGTGAGGGTGTAGACGCCGGTCCCCGAGACGTCCGTGGTACCCGGTCCCGCATCGGCCGGGGTCGGGCCGTTCGGGATCTCGCCGTTCACGTCCGTGCTCGTCCACTGCTCAGCGGACGAAGTGCCTTGCAGATCCAAGCCGTCGAACGTTGCCGTGACCAGTCCCCCACCCGCCGTCTGGCTCGTGCCGCCGAACGAACGCTGCAGGTTCTGGTGCGTGGGGGTCGCCACGAACAGGCCCACCTCCAGTGTGCGGGGCAGGTCGTCGGACAGGCGTACGTCCGCGATCTTCTTCCAGCTCCGGCCGTCGGACGACTCGTAACCCGTGAGAGTGTTACCCGTCCTCGTCAGGCGCAGCCATACCGGCGCGGTGGCCAAGTCGCTGTCGCCGCCTGCCTTGTCGTGCGTGAAGTTCCACTGCATGCGGACGCCGTGGTCCGGGGTGGACATCAGCGCCGCGTATGGCGCGCCCGGCTTCAGTCCCTCCTTCACCATCAGGCCCGCCTTCGCCCAGGGCTCCATCTCCTTCCCGTCCGCGCTCTTCAGCCCCGTCACGCGGGCCGTCAGCGTGCCGTCGCCGGTCAGTGGGCGGTGGGTGAAGTGGAAGGAGTCGGTGACGACCGTGCCGTCGGGGGCGGTTACCACGGTCGGGCCGCCACTGGTGCCGGATCCGCTCGCGCCCAGTTGGGATATCACCACCGTCACCGCGGCGGCCAGCGCCAGGACCAGCAGCCAGGCGCGGACCGTCCAGAACTTCGTCCACTCCGCTCGCACGAGACGACCGAAGGCCAAACGGTCGTGGGGCGGCTGTAGTTGGGAGCGGTACGAGGGGATCGTCGTCGTCATCGGGACACCTCGTCCGTGTCCACGTCGGCCCTCGACCCGGCTTTGAACTCCGTCGCGTCCCTGGTGAGTTCCATGTACGCCTCCTCCAACGTCGCCCGGTGCGCGCCGACTTCAGCGAAAGGGATGCGGGCCTCGCTCAGCAGCGCGACGATGCGTTCGGCCGGCAGGCCGGTGACGGTGAGGGTGTCGCGGTCGGTGACCGAGACGGTGGCACCCTCGCGGGCCAGCAGTTCCATGACCTCGGTACGGGCGGCCGTACGGAGTCTGACCCGATCGCCGGATGCCGCGGCGAGGAGTTCGGAGACCGCCGTGTCGGCGATCACGCGGCCCCGGCCGATGACCACCAAGTGGTCGGCGGTGTCCTCCAGTTCGCTCATGAGGTGGCTGGAGATCAGGATGGCCCGTCCTTCCGCGGCGAGATGGCGGAGGAGGGAGCGGATCCACTGGATGCCCTCGGGGTCCAGTCCGTTGACCGGTTCGTCCAGGAGGAGGACGGGCGGGTCGCCGAGCAACGCCGCCGCTATGCCCAGGCGTTGGCGCATGCCCAGTGAGTAGCCGCCCGCCCTGCGCCTCGCGGCCGTCTCCATGCCGACCTGTTCCAGAACCTCGTCCACCCGGCTCATCGGCAGGCCGTGCGAGTGGGCGAGCCAGCGGAGGTGGTCGCGGCCCCGGCGGCTGGGGTGCAGGGCGGCCGCGTCGAGTAGGGCGCCGACCTCCAGGAGCGGGGTGCGCAGGGCGTGGTAGCGGCGGCCGCCTACGAGGGCCTCGCCCTCGTCCGGGGCGTCGAGGCCTAGCAGGGCGCGCATGGTGGTGGACTTGCCGGCGCCGTTGGGTCCGACGAAGCCGGTGACCGTGCCGGGCTCGACCGTGAACGAGAGGCCGTCGACCGCGAGGGTCCGGCCGAACCGCTTGCGCAGGTTGCGGACTTCGATGGTTGCGTCGCTCATGCCAACGGAGGCTAGGGGCGGCGGCGCGGCACGTCGTCACGCCGGAGAGGTCCCTCCCGCGGGGGACGCTCCCCGGGCGGGGGGTCGGCACAATGGGCAGGTCGGCGAGGCAGCTCGGTGAGGCAGATCGGCGACGAGCCAGGGGGCTACGGCGGTGAGGGGGCTGCGGCGGTGAAGAAGTGGGTGCGGGTGCTGCCCGCTGTTCTCGCCGGTCTCGCCGTCGGCGAGATCATCGTCCGCGAGAGCGGCCCACACCCCGGCCCGCGCGGCGACATCGCCGCCATACTGCTGCTCGCCCTCGCCTCGACCCTGCCGCTCGCCTTCGTCCTGCAGACCAACCGGGTCACCCGGGGCGTGGCCGCCCTCGGTCTGAGCGCCGTCTGCGTGCTCGCCCTCGTGCCGTTCCGGGCGCCCACCGTGGCCGGGGTCATCGCACAGCTGACCTGCGTGTACGTGGTCGGCCGTGGCGGCTGGGCGGGGCTGTGCGGGGTGCTCGTCGTGCCGTACGTCGTGACCGCGCTGGTCAGTCACGACGAGGCCACCCGGGTGGTCGCCGTCCTCGTCGCCACGCTCGCCTCCGCCGCCGCCGCGACCGGCATCACGCATCACGTGCGCAGCACCGTCCTCGCCCACAGCGCGACCGAGCGGGCGTTCGCGGACACGCTCCTCGAACATGCCGCCCGGGGTGAACGGGCGCGTATCGCACGGGAGTTGCACGATGTCGTCGCCCACCACATCTCGATGATCGCTGTGCAGGCGGAGAACGCCCGGCTGACCACGGCCGGCCTGCCCACCGAAGGAGCCACCCGTTTCCTCGCCATCGGCGACACCGCCCGCACCGCCCTGACGGAGATGCGCCGACTGCTCGGCGTACTGCGGGAGGACGCGGACACCGGCGTCCAGCGGCGCCCCCAGCCCGGACTCGGCCAACTCCTGGAGCTGCTCGACGAGTCACGGGACGCGGCCGGTTCCGGCACCCGGCTGATCGTCAGCGGGCCGGTCGCCGCGCTCGACCCCGGCATCCAGGTCACCGCCTACCGGATCGTCCAGGAGGCGCTGACCAACGCGCGCCGGCATGCGCCGGGTGCGGCCGTGGACGTAGAACTCCGATACGGCACCGATGAGTTGGCGGTGCGGGTGCGTGACAACGGGCCCGGGACTGAATCGCCTGGATCGTCCGACTCCCCCGGGCACGGACTGCTCGGCATGCGGGAGCGCGCGGCAACTGTCGGCGGCACGCTGCACACCGGTCCCGCCCCCGGTGGCGGCTTCCTGGTCGAGGCGCTGCTCCCGGTCAAGTCGGAGGCCCTGACGTGAGTATCCGCATCGTCGTCGCCGACGACCACGAGGTGGTCCGCGCCGGTTACGCCGGACTCCTCGCCACCCAGGCCGACTTCACGGTCGTCGGCACCGCCCGCGACGGCGCCGAGGCGGTGCGCGTGTGCCGGGAGCAGCTGCCCGACGTCGTCCTCATGGACGTACGGATGCCGGTCATGGACGGGATCGAGGCGACCGCGCACCTCCAGAACGGGCCCGACGCGCCCCGCGTGCTCGTGCTCACCACCTTCGACCTGGACGAGCACGTGTACGACGCCCTCGCGGCCGGGGCCAGCGGCTTTCTGCTCAAGGACGTGACGGCGGAACGGCTCTTCGAGGCGGTACGGGTGGTCGCCGCCGGGGAGGCGCTGCTCGCGCCCGGGATCACGCGGCGGCTGATCGCCGAGTTCGCCCGGATGCGGCCGAAGGCCCCCGCCCAGGGCACTCTGGCCGTCCTCACCCCGCGCGAGACCGACGTCCTGCGGCTGCTCGCGGAGGGGCTGTCCAATCCGGAGCTCGCCGGGCGGCTGCACGTCGGCGAGGAGACGGTGAAGACGCACGTCAGCCGGATCCTGTCCAAGCTGGGGCTGCGGGATCGTACGCAGGCGGTCGTGATGGCGTACGAGACCGGGCTGGTCGTGCCAAGGGCGGGCTGACGTAGGTCAGTTCGCGCAGGCCAGGCGCACCGCGCGGCTGATGCTGTCGAACTGGGCGGCGGTGGGTACGGCCGGGGCGCGGCCCTCGCCGCGGGCGTTGCGCACGGCCACGAACAGCAGGGGTGTTCCGCGTCGTGGGAGGGGCGTCTGGCAGAAGACGTCGAGGCGGGCGTGCAGGGTGCGGGCTCGGCCGGGGAGGAGTGCGGCGCCGGGTGCGGGCAGGTCGAACACGAACAGGTTGGCGTAGCCGTCCTTCAACCCCGTGAACGTGACGCGGGACGCGGCCACCACGCGGAGGGTGACGCCGAAGTCCGGGCGGTAGCGGTGCGGCATCTCCACGTCCGTGATGCGGACGGTGGTGGCGGCGACCGGGTCGGGTGGTGGGGGCGGGGGGCGGTGGGTGAGGACGTAGCCCGCGACCGCGATGAGGACGACCAGGGATGTCGAGACGGCGGTTGCGAGCCGGGCGCGGCGTGACAGCGCCTGCCAGCGGTCCCGGAGCAGGGGTCGGTCCTCGCCCAGGATCTCGGCGGCGTCCTTGTCGTCCTCGTCGCCCCCGGCCGGTGGGGTGAGCATGGCGGAAGCGTAGGAGTGCGGGTGAGCCGACGGGTATCCGACGAACGGCCCATTCGCGACTGGCCGGATTACACCCCTTGTGTGCCGCCTCACAGCGTTCTCATAATCCAGCAACAGAATTGACCGGTCCATGCCAGCAAATGGACGGTTCTTTGGTTTGCCTTGGCATGAGCCTGACAGTTTCTGTCGTTTTCCTGTCAACCCCCCACGGAAGGCAACACGTTGAAGTCATTCCTCAAGGCGCTCAAGAGATGCGCGGTCGCCGCGGCGGCCACCCTCGCGGTCGTCAGCCTTCAGCCCGTCTCCGCCGCGCAGGCCGCTCCGCAGCCCGTCGTCGGTGGGACCCGTGCCGCGCAGGGCGAGTTCCCGTTCATGGTGCGGCTCTCCATGGGCTGTGGCGGCGCGCTCTACACCCAGCAGATCGTGCTCACCGCCGCGCACTGTGTGAGCGGTACCGGTGCCAACACCAGCATCACCGCCACCGCCGGTGTCGTGGACCTCCAGTCCACCACCGGGCGGGTCCAGGTCAAGTCCACGTACGTGTACCGGGCGCCTGGCTACAACGGCAACGGCAAGGACTGGGCGCTCATCAAGCTCGCCTCGCCGATCAACCTGCCTACGCTGAAGATCGCCACGACCACGCAGTACAACACCGGGACCTTCACCATCGCCGGGTGGGGGTCGGCCTCCGAGGGCGGGGCCCAGCAGCGGTATCTGCTCAAGGCGACCGTGCCGTTCGTCAGTGACGCGACCTGCCGGTCCTACAGCGGGTACAGCGGGCTTGTCGCCAGCGATGAGATCTGCGCCGGGTACGCGGCCGGTGGCGTCGACACCTGCCAGGGTGACTCCGGTGGTCCGATGTTCCGGCGGGACAGCGCGAACGCGTGGATCCAGGTCGGGATCGTCAGCTGGGGCATCGGGTGCGCACGGGCGAATGCGCCTGGCGTGTACTCGGAGGTCTCGACGTTCGCGTCGGCGATTGCTTCGGCTGCGGCCGGGCTCTGACGCGGGTTGTTCTGTACGACGGGTCCGGTGCCGCCGTGGCGCCGGGCCCGTGTTTTCGCCCCCGCCGCCCCTACCCGTCCCATCCCTGGGGGCTGCGCCCCCAGACCCCCCTTTCGGCCCTGAACGGGCCTCGTCCTCAAACGCCGGACGGGCTGGGTATTTCAGCCCCTCCGGCGTTTGAGGAGCGGGGGTCCAGGGGGCAGAGCCGCGGGGGCGAAGAACACAGGTCCTCAGAACCCACCGCCGAAGTCCCCACCCCCACCGAAGTCCCCTCCGCCCCCGAAGTCCCCCGAGTCGAAGTCCGCGCCCGAGACGTCGCCGCCCTCGTAGCCGCTGGAGCCGAAGTCGCCGTAGCCGGAGCCGTAGTCGGCGGCGTAGGAGGGGGTGGCCATCATGCTGCCTAGGACCGTGCCGAGGAGCAGGCCGGGCAGGATACCGCCGCCGAAGTAGCCGCCCGCCCAGGGGCCGTAGGCCGGGCCCGCGTCCCAGTACGGGCGGCGGCCGGAGGCCGTGTCCACCTCGCGGATCATCGGGTCGCGGCCGTCGGACAGCCGGGCACCGTCGGCCGCGCAGACCGGGACCTCTCGGGGCGCGCCGCCGGACGGGGTCCACATGGCGTCGGCCACGGACGGGCCGTGGCGGGGGTCGAAGAAGCAGGGGGCCCGGCGTTCGGGCAGCGGGCGGCTCTCGCGGCGGGCGGCCAGCTGGGCGAGCGAGAAACGGCCGTCCTCCAGGGCCTGAGTCACGGCCCGGACGTCCTCCGGTTTCGCCGCCTCCGCCATGTACGTCTTCGCCTTCTCGTAGGCGTCCAGCGCACGCTCGTAGTCCGCGCGCATGGCGTCGTCCGCGCCTGGCTCCGCCGGGTGGAAGTCGAGCCGGTCCAGTTCCTCGCCGAACGCGGTGATGTCCTCGTCGACGACCACCCGCAGCTTCTCCAGCGCGGCCCGCTGCTCCTCCTCGTGGCGCCGGCGGTTGCGGCGGACGAGCGTGTACACGCCGGCGCTGCCGGCCACGACGACCGCGCCGACCGTGATCAGCGCGGCGGCCGACACCCCGCCGCCGTCATCCGAGGAGCCCCAGCTGGCCGGCGCCGAGCCGCCCATTTTGGCCAGGGCGCGGTCGGTGAAGTCGGCTAGTTGGGTCCCAGTGGCCTCGCCCTCCACGCTGGTCACGAGGTTCTGCACGGCATCGCGGGGCAGGACCGAGGAGTCGGCGCCCGCGTCGAAACGGTCGCCGACACGGACCGCGTACAGGCCTGTGACGCCGGTCGCGGTGCGCAGGTTCTGGAGCAGGTCCTGCGTCGGGTAGTCCGCGGGGAGCACGGCCACGAAGAGTGCCTTGTCCGCGTCCTTGATCTTCTTCGCGAGGTCGTCGGCCTCGGCCGTCGAGAGCTGAGCGGAGGCGGCCGGGTCGACGTAGACGGGGCTCTCGCGGAGCGCTTCGGCGACGGTGGAGACGCTCGTCTCGGCGGAGGCGCGCGGGGCGCCGACCAGCAGGACCGAAGCCATGGCGAGCAGCAGCGCGGCCAGCAGTCCGGGAAGCCATCGGAATACGGCGACCTTCATACTTCGAAACTACCCGAAAGCCCACCCAATGGGTCATTGATGCTGATGAGGGAGTGGACGAGGGGTGGATCCGGTGGGAGGTGCAGGCCGCGCCAGGCACCTCCCACCGGATCCGTTGCCTCAGGCCGCCCTGTAGGCCGCCGTCAGCTTTTCCACCGCCGCACCGTACCGCCCGGTCAGCAGAAGATGATCCGCGTCGGCGAAAGGTTTCGAGACGGCCGGCGTGATGCCGGTCAGCCCGATCCGCTGCTGGACGATCAGCCGGGCCTTGGCGACGAGCGCGCCGCCCGCCTCCTCGGCACCGGTCCGCTCGGCCACCGCTGCTGCCGCCGCCAGCACCTTCAGAGTCCCGATACCCCCGTCCGGAACCTTCTTCAGTGTCGTCAGGCCCCAGCCGTACGGGAATTGCGGATCGTACGTCGCGTCTCCGACGTTGATCGGCAGCTGGGCCTCCGACTTCGGCCAGGTGACCGGGAGTTGGCCGGTGAAGGCGCGCCTGCCGTAGAGGACGTCGGCCACGCCGTCGCCCTCCGTGCCCGGCAGCCAGGACGCGACGAGGGCGTCGATGTCGCCGAGCCGGTCGCCGATGAGCTGGGGGCGCCCGGAGACGATCAGCACCGTGCACTTCATGGCCGCGCACACCTTGTCGACGGCTGCCTGGTCGGCGGCGGTCAGCTCCAGATCGCTGCCGTTGCCGACGTCGCCGACGCCCTCGGCGTACGGGGTCTCGCCGACGACCACGACGCCCACGTCGTAGCCGTCGGTCGGCGCCGACGCGTCCTTGGAGTAGGTGACGTCACCGCCGGCGTTCCGCATGCCCTCCAGGATGGTCGTGCCGGGGACGATGTCGCCGGACGAGCCCTGCCAGGTGACGGTCCAGCCGCCGGTCTGGTTGCCGATGTCGTCGGCGTTGGAACCGGCGACGTAGACCTTCTGGGACTTCTTCAGCGGCAGGACGGCGCCGGAGTTCTTCAGCAGCACCTGCGATTCGGCGGCGGCCTTGCGGGCAACGGCCCGGTGTTCGGCGGAACCGATCTCCGAGGCGCCGCTGGTGTCGGCGTACGGTTTCTCGAACAGCCCCAGTTTGAACTTCTGCGTGAGGATGCGGGATACGGCGTCGTCGACGCGCTGCTCGCTGACGCGCCCGGCCTCGACCTCGGCGATGAGCGCGGAGTGGAAGTCCTTGTAGGAGTAGGGGGCCATGACCATGTCGACGCCCGCGTTGACCGACGTACGGACGTCACTCGCGTAGTCGCCGGGTATCTGGTCGATGCCGTTCCAGTCGCTGATGACGAAGCCGTCGAAGTCCATACGGCCCTTGAGCACGCCGTTGATCATGTCGGCGCGGGCGTGCATCTTCACCGGGCCCAGGCCGTCGCCGACGATGTCGAGGGAGGAGTACGACGGCATGACCGTGCCGACTCCGCGGTCCACGGCGTCCTGGTAGGGGGCCAGATGGACGGCCTCCAACTGTTGGCGGGTGACCGTGGTGACGCCCTGGTCGATGGTGTACGAACCGGTGGTGGAGGAGCCGTACGCGGTGCCGCCGTCGCCGACGAAGTGCTTGGCGGTGGCGAGGACCTTGTCGTCGTCCTTCAAGTCCTTGCCGTTCCTTGCCCCTTGGAGGCCCTGGATGATCGTCTCCATGGACTCGACGAGGGCCGGGTCCTCACCGAAGGACTCGTACGAGCGGCCCCAGCGTTCGTCACGGGTGACACAGAGGCAGGGGGCGAAGTCCCAGGGGATGCCGGTCGATCGGACCTCGGCGGCGGTCACCGAGCCGGTGTCCTGCACGAGTTCGGGGTCCCGGGTCGCTCCGAGGCCGATGTTGTGGGGCATGACGGTGGCGCCGACCAGGTTGTTGTGGCCGTGGACGGCGTCGACGCCGTAGATCAGCGGGATCTGGAACCGCGTTGCCTGCGCCCGGAGTTGGAAGGCGTCGATCATCTTCGCCCAGGCCGCGGCGGTGTTGGGCGTCGGAGTGGAGCCGCCGCCGGAGAGCAGCGAGCCGAGGTCGTAGGCGGCTACGTCCGCCCCCTCCCCCACCGCGCCACGCTCGGCCTGGGTCATCTGACCGGCCTTCTCCGCGAGGGACATCCGGGAGAGGAGATCCGCGACGCGCTGCTTCACGGGCAACTTGCTGTTCAGATACGACAGTCCGTGCGCGTCGATGACCACCTGCGGGGTTTCCACGGGGGCCTTGGCGCCGGTCACGGTGAGCTTGAGCGGGATGCTCTCGGCGGATTCGGCGGACCGGTCCTTGAGGGTCGCGACCTTGACGGTCTGCGTGGCACCGGAGGCGGTGCCGGCCGGGAAGGTGAGGGTGCCGGAGACGGGGGTGTAGTCCTTGCCCGCCTCGGCGGTGCCGCCCGCGCTCTCGTAGGTGACGGTCACCGGGTCGTCGAGGGGGACGGAGCCGGTGGTGGCGACGGTGACCTTGACGGCGGCCGCGCCGCCCTCGTCGACCGGGTAGACGGCGGCGTCGGTCGTGACGCTCGCGCGCAGCGACTGGTCGGCCTTGCCGTACAACTCGACGTCGTCCATGGCGAATTGGCCGGGGGCGCCGACCGGGAGGGTGAGGGCGTAGCCCCACATCTGGGTCAGTCCGAGGATGTGGTCGATGCCGCCGACGGGCTGGTAGTCGGTGCGGTACGCGAAGTCCGTGAACGGGATCTCGATCTGCTTCCAGCCCGCGAAGTCGTCCACGAAGGAGGTCGTCCACAGCTCGGAGGCCTCGCCATGGGCGCCGCCGTCCTTGATCTCGAAGGCGATCCGCTTGCCGTTGTTCTGACCCTCCCACCAGAAGCGGATGCCCTGGTGGGCGGACCAGTCGTGGCCGGGTTCGGTCGCGGCGAAGTCGTGCGTGAAGCCGCCGTAGCCGCTGATGTCGTAGGTGCCGGTGAGGACCTTCTCGCCCTCGGGGGCGTCGGTCCGGCCGGTCAGCTGGAGTGCGGGCGGGTCGTCGCTGTCGCTGCCCCAGGTGAAGATGCCCTCGGCGGGCTGACTCGCGAAAGGCACCTCACCCTCGAAGCGGTCGACGGGGACGGGCGCGGGATCGTCGGCGGCCTGGGCGGACACCAGTGGGAGCAACGCCGCCAGCAGTGTGGCGGAGGCGAGCAGGGCGGTTCTTCGCATGGAACTTCCCCCTTGGCTCTCGGACTTGGCTCTCGAATTCCACAAGTGACTTACCTCACGCCGTGAGTTAACTGGTGGCTCACAGGGCCGTCAAGACACCCGGCAACCCCGAACTCACACCACACGACTTTTCCCGGATCCCGTTCCCGCACGCCCCACTTGTCGGCCAGCGCGGCCACGAGCAGCAGCCCGCGCCCGTGTTCGTCGTCCGACGCCGACGCCGGCTCCGGAGTTCTGAGTTCGCCCGGGCCGCTGTCATGCACCTCGACGAGGAGGACTCCGTCGGCGGCGAGGGTGAGGCTGAGACGAAAGCAGCGGTTCGGCGGGACGCCGTACAGGAGGGCGTTGGTGGCGAGTTCACTCACGCAGAGCAGAACGTCGTCGCCGCGCTCTGTCAGCCCCCACTCGGTGAGGGTGGTGCGGGTGAGGTCTCGGGCCGCGCGGACCGACCTGCGGTCGCGGGGGTAGAGGGCGGTGCGGGTGCGGAGGGGTTGGGGTGGGGCGTTCATGGGGCGACTGTCACAGGGAGTCACTAGTGTGGGGCAGTGGGTGAGGTCGTAGTTCTGATTACTACGACCTCACTACGAGGAGTTGCGGCGTGGACGGGGGAAAGGGAACGCCATGCACACGGCCAAGAAGCCCAGGAAGGTCAGTTCGTGGCGCGCGGTGGGGGCGCTGGTGGCGCACTTCCGGAAGCGGGCCCGGTTGACCCAGGAGCAGTTCGCCGAGATGGCGAGCATCAGCGTGGATACGGTGGGGTCGATCGAGCAGGGGAGGATGGCGCTTCAACCGGATCGGGCGGATCAGTTCGATCAACTGCTGGGGACCGGTGGGGCGTTGGGCATCCTGGTGGCCGAGATGCCTGTGCGGGAGAAGGTGGTGCAGTTCGCGCAGGGGTTGGTGGATCACGAGCAGGAGGCAGTGGGGATCCTGTCGTACCAGAGCCTGGCGATTCCTGGACTGCTCCAGACCCGCGACTACTGCCGCGCCGTCTTCGACTACCGGTACCCGGCCATCGGCAGCGAGACGGCCGAGCAGTGGGTGAACGCCCGCATGGAGCGGCAGTTGGTCCTGGATCGGGAGCGGCCTCCCGTATGCCACTTCATCATGGAGGAGAGCATCCTGCGGCGGGAGGTCGGCGGTTCGGAGGTGATGCGGGGGCAGTTCCGCCAGATTCTGGAGTACACCGAGCCCGTCCACATGAGCTTTCAGATCATGCCGATGGATCGGGCACCGCATGCCGGTCTCGATGGGCCCATGGTGCTGCTGGAGACGCCCGAACACGAGCGCCTGGCTTACCTGGAAGTCCAGCGCGTCAGCTTCCTTGTCGACGATCCCGACGAGGTCAGCGACTATCACCACAAGTATGGAATGCTGCGGTCACAGGCCCTCTCGCCCGACGAGAGCGTGCGTTACTTGCACGGATTGCTAGGAGACCGATGAGCACCGCACTTCAGTGGTTCAAGTCCAGCTACAGCGGCAGCGAGGGCGGCGACTGCATCGAGGTCGCTCACAGTTGGCGCAAGTCCAGCCACAGCGGCAGCCAGGGCGGCGACTGCGTCGAGGTCGCCACCCACCCCGCCGCGATCCACATCCGTGACTCCAAGAACACCGGCCCCATCTTCACTGTCGCCCCCGGCACTTGGACCGCGTTCCTCGCGCTCGCGCGGCAGGGCGAGCGCGACTAGGGGAGTAAATGGCCGACGGGGGATACGAGTGGGCTGACGGGGAGCAGGGCGCCTACCGGCGGGCCGTCCTGATCTGCCTCACGGACGACCGGCCGCGTGAACTGCTGGAGCGGCGGCCCACCGTCACCCCGGCCGCTGTGGTGGAGGCGATGTGCGCGGCCCCGTACGTCGACCGGCTGGTGGAGACGCCTCCCCGGTCTCTTCCGCACCGCCTGCATCACTGGATCTGCCGGGTAAACGGGCCCTACCGCTGGGTGATGCCGACGTCTGAGTCGCTGCCTGCGCTACGGGAGTCCGAGAACTACCAAGTCTGGCAAGGAGGAGCGGGCTGCGGCTTCCTGGTGATCATGTTCAGCATGCTCTTCGCTGCCTCGTGGGTTCCGGAGGTGGCCGCCGTCGCGCTCTGCCTGATCGTCGGTGTCCCGTTGCTTTCCCGGGCCCGGCGGATCCTGCGCACCCTGCCGGACCGGGCTCCACGACCGAATCCGCGCTCCGCGATCCGCATCACCCTGCTGGCCTGCCTCGCGTTCCCGCTGTGGTTCCTGGAGCAGGTGATCGCCGCACGCTGGATCAGCGAGTTGCAGCGCCGTGGGCTCGCCGAGGAGGTCGCGCGGGCCGTCGAGGAGTTGCTCGGCGACGATCGCGGCACCCTCCTGGTGACCAGCAGCCACGAAGGGCTGCGCTCCCCGCGGCAGATCTCGTACTTCGTGAAGAACGGCTCCGCAGACGAACTGCAGCGGAGAATGGCCCAGTTGGAGGGCGGCACCATAGCCCTGAGCGGGCCGCGCGGAGTGGGCAAGACGACGCTCATGGAAAACTGCGTGCGCCCTGGAGACTTCTCCGTCTTCGCGCACGCTCCCGCGACCTACGCCCCGCACGACTTCCTGATCTCGCTGTTCGTCCTCGTGTGCCAGACCTACGTCACGAGAGCGGGCCACGCCGCTCCGGATTTCGTACGGCTGTCGTACCTCCGCAGAACCGCCCGTCTGATGTCCCGGCCGCTCCGGCGCCTGGCACAGTGGCTCGCCCTCGCACTGCCTGCCGCCGTGCTCGTCGGCCTCGGCGTGTTCGCCGCCGGACGTTCCCTGGAGGAGGAGCACGCGCCCTGGCTGCGACGCCATCTCGCCTCCCTGCGGGACGAGGTCGCCTCCTTCGTCTCCGATGTCGTCGAGGGCCGGGCGCCGGAGGCCGCAGTGACACTCGCGGTCGCCGGGATCCTGTTGTGGCGTTGGCGCCCCTATCCGTCGCTGTCCCGTCAACTGAAGCGTGGCGCCGACAGCTTGAGGAGCATGGCCAACTTCGGCCTCGGCCTCGGCCTGGCCATCTCGCTCTTCGAGGACTCCGACCTGGGCAAGTCCATCGGCGCCCTGGTCAACCCCTGGGCGATCGCGACGGCCCTGGCCTGGTTGACGTGCTTCGTCCTGTACGCCGGCACCTCGCCGAGCGACGAAGTCCGCGTCCTGGGACGGTCGGTGACGAAGAGGCGGCTCTTCGGCCCGCCCGCCCTGGTGCTCTTGCTCGCGCTCCTCACAGAGGTCGCCGTCGACGGATCCACCCGGCCTCTACTGACCGACGACGATCACCCGGCCCGCATCCTCGCGGTCTTGCTCGCCTGGCTGCTCAGCACCCTCGTCAGCCAACCGTGGTCGTTCCTGCGGCCCACCCCGCAGCTCGTCGTCGCCTGCCGCGACCACCTCTACCGCCTCCAGACCGTCCAGAGTTCCAGCGCCGCCCTCACCTCCGGCGCTTCCCAGGTCCTCACTCTCGGCACCTCGCACACCAGCGCACTGACCACCGTGCCACCGAACTACCCTGTCCTGGTCGCCGAGTTCAGAGGGCTGCTCACCCGAATCGCCCTCGACGAGCACAGCCACGATCACCGCGTTGTGATCGTCATCGACGAACTCGACCGCCTCGGCACGGACTCCCAGGCCCTTGCCTTCCTCGGCGAGATCAAGGCGATCCTCGGGGTGTCGCACGTGCACTACCTCGTCTCCGTCGCGGAAGACGTGGGTGCCGCCTTCGTGCGGCGCGGGCTGCCGCACCGCGACGTTACGGACAGTTCCCTGGACGACGTCGTCCACGTACGGCCGTGCACGCTCCCCGAGTCGACGCGGATCCTGGCGAAGCGGGCACCGGGCATGGGTGACGCCTACGTCCTGCTCGCCCACGCCCTCTCCGGCGGCATCCCACGCGACCTGATCCGCTACGGTCGCCGACTGGTCGAGATCAAGTCGGTCACCTCCCAGGCCGAACTGCCGGACGTGTCGGCCCTGTTGATCGTCGAGGAGCTGTACGAGACGCTGGCCGGGTTCCGGACCCTCCTGGCCAAGCAGCAGTGGCACGAGGGGGATCCCGACGTCCTGGGGCTCTTCCGGAGCGTCACCCGGCAGCTGCGGGCCGCCTGTCCCTGCCCGGAGCCGATGAACGAACTGCGTCTGGCGCTGGCGCGGCTGGCGGCGCCGGAGACGGCCGGTCTGACGGAGGAGTCACG
This sequence comes from Streptomyces sp. JLBG701, assembly GCF_058544905.1. Classification (NCBI taxonomy): domain Bacteria; kingdom Bacillati; phylum Actinomycetota; class Actinomycetes; order Kitasatosporales; family Streptomycetaceae; genus Streptomyces; species Streptomyces sp. JLBG701. The sequence continues at coordinate 8,015,302 of NZ_CM178588.1, read as the reverse complement.
TCAGCTCGTGGACGAGGCCGCCGCCTACGTCTACCTCTCCCTCACCCTGCTCGACGTGTTCGGCCGCCCCGACTTCAACCGGCGCCTGGCCGAGGCCCGTTCCCCGGACGGCGATCCCGACCTGCTCGCCGAGGCCCGCCAGGAGCTGTCGCTCTCGCCGTACACCGCGCGTCCCGTCATCGACGCGATCCGGCGCGCCTGGCAGTTGGACCCGGTGTCCGCGCAGGGGCCGCAACCGACGGCCGTGATCCCGTCACCGCGCGGCGCCTCGTGCAGCTTGCATCACCGCAACTGACCCACAAACACCCGCACTTGGCCTAGACCTGACCCCTCCCCTCTGGTTCACTCACGACTTAGCTCACGCCGTGAGTTAACGTCTCGTCAGGAAGGGTGACGAACCCATGAGGAGAACCCCCCGCGCGATCCGGCTGCTGCTGGCCGGACTGCTCTCCACGGCCGGTATCACCGCGGCCACCGTCCCCGCACAGGCCGCCGGTGAACAGGTCACCGCGTATCTGACCACCACCGACGACAGCGCCGGACGCCATGTCGTTCGCGGGCTCCAGGCACAGACGCCGTTTGCCTTCCAGGCCAATGCCGGTGGCAGCGGTGAGAACATCACCGTCGACGAGAACACCCGCTATCAGACCTTCACCGGCGGCGGAGCGTCCTTCACGGACACCGCGGCCTGGCTGATGAACAGCAGTGGGGCGCTGTCGGCGGCGACGCGGAACGCGACCATGACGAAGCTGTTCTCGCAGACGGACGGGATCGGGCTGTCGTTCCTGCGCAATCCGATGGGCGCGTCGGATCTGGCGCGGTACGGGTACTCGTACGACGACGTGGCGGCCGGGCAGACCGACCCGAACCTGGCCGCGTTCTCCATCGCGCACGACCTCGCCGACGTCGTCCCGCTGACCAAGCAGGCCCTCCAGCTCAACCCGTCCCTCACCGTCATGGCCTCGCCGTGGACGGCGCCTGCCTGGATGAAGGACAGCGGCTCGCTCAACGGCGGCTGGCTGAAGTCGGAGTACTACGGGGCGTACGCCTCGTACTTCGTCAAGTACCTTCAGGCGTACCGGGATCAGGGTGTGCCGGTGTCGTACGTGACGGCACAGAACGAGCCGACCTGCTGCTCGGGCTACCCGTCGATGAGCTGGAACGCCTCCGGCCTTGCCTACTTCACCAAGAGTGAGTTGCTGCCGAAGCTCCAAGCGGCCGGCCTGTCCACCAAAGTCCTCGCCCACGACTGGAACTGGGACGTCTACGACTCCTACGCCGCCCAGACGGTCGACGACTCGGCCGTCCGCTCGCACCCCAACTTCGGCGGCATCGCCTGGCACGGCTACGGCGGTGACGTCGCCAAGCAGACCTCCGTGCACAACCAGTACCCGACGCTGGACGCGTTCGGCACCGAGCACTCGGGCGGCACCTGGATCGCCAACCAGCAGCGCGAGGACATGAACAACATCATCGACTACACCCGGAACTGGGCGAAGTCGGTGACCAAGTGGTCGCTGGCCGTGGACCAGAACATGGGCCCGCACAACGGCGGCTGCGGCACCTGCACCGGGCTGATCACCGTGCACAACGGGGACGGGGCGAGCGGGACCGTCGACTACACGGTCGAGTACTACACGATGGGGCACCTGACCAAGTTCGTACGGCCGGGCGCCCAGCGGATCGCCTCCACGGCGTCCACCAACGTGCCCAACGTGGCGTGGCGCAACCCGGACGGCAGCAAGGCGCTGATCGCCTACAACGACGCGTCGACCGCGAAGACCGTCACCATCAACTGGGGTGGCCAGCACGCGACTTACTCCCTCCCCGGCAAGACATCCGCCACGTTCACCTGGTCGGGGACACAGGCCGGGGGCGGCAGCCAGACCGGCGCCTTCGTCGGACTCGCGAGCAAGTGCCTTGACGTGGCCGGGGGTTCGACCACCAACAACACGGCCGTGCAGCTCTACGACTGCAACGGGTCGACCGCGCAGCAGTGGACCGTGCAGACCGACGGGACGGTGCGGGCGCTCGGCAAGTGCCTTGACGTGACGTCGGCTTCGACGGCGGACGGGGCGAAGGTGCAGTTGTACGACTGCAATGGAACCGCCGCGCAACAGTGGTCGTACAACTCGGCCACCGGTGATGTCGTGAATACGGCGGCCAACAAGTGCCTGGATGTCACGGGCAATTCATCGGCGAACGGGGCGCGGGCGCAGATCTGGACGTGCACGGGGGCCGCCAACCAGAAGTGGCATCTGCAGTAAGCAGGGCGGCTCGTGTCCCGCCCTCGACGGGGGGCGGGACATGAAACGTGTCGTAGTGGCGGTTGTGGGTGCGGTCGGGGGGTGTCTGCTGCTCGGCGGGTGCAGCCCGGCAGACCTGTCGCTCGCGGCCGTCCGGCTGGACAGGAACGGCACACCGGTCGCCACGGTGCGGCTGTGCGACGGTGACCACGGCTCCCGGGCGCAACTGAGCAGTTGGCCCACCGGGAACGCGGGCGCCAGCGAGCCGGTCGACCAGCAGACCGGCTGGCGGCCGGATTTCAGCGCGAAGGTCGAGGTCTCCACGGCTACCTTCCCGCTCTTCTCGCCGCCCACCGCCTGGCACACGGAGGCGACCGGGCAGCAGCGGCTGCAGCCCGACCGCACCTACGCCCTCGACGTCACCGGCCCCCGCTCCGGCTGGTCCCCGTACGACATCGTGGTCTATTTCACCACCACCGACCTGAACCGCCTGAAACCCGGCCAGGTCTGGGCCGACAGCCGTGCGATGAGCCAGGACGCCTTCGCCGACCTCGTGGACGACGCGTGCTGACGCGGGCGCGGGCTCGACGGAGGGCGGCGGCGGTCGCGGGTGTGGTGGCGGGGTGTCTGCTGCTGAGCGGGTGCGGGGGGTTGGATCTGCCGCTGGCGGCGGTACGCCTGGATACGAGCGGCGAGCCGCAGGCGGTCCTACGGCCGTGCGGCGACGATCTGATCCAGGGGCTCGCGCTGACGGGGGCTCCGGCCGATACGGACTCCGACCGGAACTTCTCGGGCTGGTATGTGCCGGGCAAGCGGCAGGGCGCCGACGCCGAGTTCCCGCTCTTCTCACCGCCGTCCGCCTGGCGGGCCCGACCCGAGGGACAACAGCGGCTGATGTCGAACTACACGTACGAACTCGCTTTCGGCAAGGCCGAGTTCAACTACGAGTACACCGGCCGCGTCACGTTCCGCGCAGCCGATCTCACCGCCCTGAAGCCCGGCCAGGTCTGGGCCGACGACCGGGCGATGAGCCTCGGCGAGTTCGAGAAGCTCGCCGAGGACTCCTGCTGAACCACCCGAGACCTAGTTGGCAGGTTCTACGCCCGCCCGCAGCAACCCATACGTGTAAGCGTCCTCCAGCGCCTGCCAGCTCGCCGCGATGACGTTCTCCGCGACGCCCACCGTCGACCACTCCCCCGCCCCGTCGGACGTGGAGATCAGGACGCGGGTCGTGGACTGGGTGCCATGCTTGCCCTCCAGGATGCGGACCTTGTAGTCGACGAGGTCGAGCTTGGCCAGCTGGGGGTAGATCTTTTCCAGGGCGACGCGGAGGGCTCGGTCCAGGGCGTTGACCGGGCCGTTGCCCTCCGCCGTGGCGACGATGCGCTCGCCCTTGGCGTAGAGCTTGACCGTGGCCTCGTTGGCGTGGGTGCCATCGGGGCGGTCCTCGACGATGGCTCGCCAGGACTCGACCTCGAAGTACTTGCGGGCCCTGCCCTCGACCTCGGCCCGGAGCAGCAGCTCGAAGCTCGCGTCCGCCGCCTCGTACGTGTAGCCCTGGAGCTCGCGCTCCTTGACCCGCTCGACGACGCGGCCGACCAGCGCGCGGTCGTCGCCGAGGTCGACGCCCAGTTCCTTGCCCTTGAGCTCGATCGACGCGCGGCCGGCCATGTCGGAGACCAGCATGCGCATGGTGTTGCCGACCTGCTCGGGGTCGATGTGCTGGTACAGGTCGGGGTCGACCTTGATCGCGGAGGCGTGCAGGCCGGCCTTGTGGGCGAAGGCCGAGACGCCGACGTAGGGCTGGTGGGTCGAGGGGGTCAGGTTGACCACCTCGGCGATGGCGTGCGAGATCCGCGTCATCTCGCGGAGCTTGCCCTCGGGCAGCACCTTCTTGCCGTACTTCAGCTCCAGGGCGGCCACCACCGGGAACAGGTTGGCGTTGCCGACGCGCTCGCCGTAGCCGTTCGCCGTGCACTGGACGTGGGTCGCGCCCGCGTCGACCGCGGCGAGGGAGTTGGCGACCGCGCAGCCCGTGTCGTCCTGGGCGTGCATGCCGAGGCGGGCGCCGGTGTCGGCGAGAACTGTCGCCACGACGGCCTGGACCTGCGCGGGCAGCATGCCGCCGTTGGTGTCGCAGAGGATCACGACGGAGGCGCCGGCCTCGGACGCCGTACGCACGACGGCCTTCGCGTACTCGGGGTTCGCCCGGTAGCCGTCGAAGAAGTGCTCGCAGTCGACGAAGACGCGGCGACCCTGGCCGGTCAGGTACTCGACGGTGTCCCGCACCATCTCCAGGTTCTCGTCGAGCGTCGTGCGCAGCGCCAGCTCGACGTGGCGGTCGTGGGACTTCGCGACCAGCGTGATCACCTGGGCGCCCGAGTCCAGGAGTGCCTTGACCTGCGGGTCCTCCGCCGCCTTCGCACCGGCCCGCCGCGTGGCGCCGAAGGCCACCAGCTCGGCGTGCTTGAAGTCGATCTCCTGCCGGGCGCGGGCGAAGAACTCGGTGTCGCGCGGGTTGGCACCGGGCCAGCCGCCCTCGATGAAGCCCACGCCGAAGTCGTCCAGGTGCCGTGCGATGGCCAGCTTGTCCGCCACCGTGAGGTTGATGCCCTCACGCTGCGCGCCGTCGCGCAGGGTCGTGTCGAAGACGTGGAACGAATCGTCGAGTTCGCTGGGTTCCGTCATGGTGTCAAGGCTCCTGTGTTGGATCTCGGTCTTTTACCGGAATGACCGGCTCCACCGTTCCCCAATGATCCCTCGCGCTGCGCTCCCGGCTGAAGGTGGGCCAGAAATGCGAAAAACCTCTCGCGGGTGCGAGAGGTCTGCGCGCGGGTCGAGGACGACGATGGCCGCCCGTACCTGGTCGTACGTGGCGGTCACTGCGGACCGGCGCGCCTGCTGCCAATAATCATGGCGAACGAGAGCACGGGGGCAGTCTGGCACAACCCCGCCCCCGTGCTCAGGGGTGTCTCAGGATCCGGTCATCCGGTCACCGGGAAGTGGCGGACGAAGACATCGGTCGTGCCGTTGGTGTCGTCCGGCACCAGGTCGGCCGCCCACGAGTCGAAGGCGACCGCCGTGCCGTCCCGGTTGACGGCCGCGTTGCCCGCCCAGGAGTCGTTCCGGCCGCCCGCCAGGTCGGCGCTCACGAGCGATGTCGTACAAGTGGCCAGGTCGGTCAGCCACACGCTCGCCGGATCGGACTGGTCGCCGAGCCTGCCGGACTCGTAGGCGACATGGATCCCGTCGGCGCTCAGCGAGGCCCCGTACGTGTAGTACGCGGAGCCCTTCCCCTTGATCAGCTTCGTGCGGCCCGTGTCGAGGTCGCGCACGAAGACGTTGGCGCTGCCGTTGGTGTCGCCGGGCGCCAGGTTGGGGGCGTAGGAGTCGAAGGCGACGGTGCGGCCGTCGGCGCTGATCGACGGGCCGGTGGACTCGCGGTTGGCCTCTCCTCCGCCGCGCGCAACCGACGCCTTCTCCAGCGCGCCGGTCTCCATGTCACGGACGTAGATGTCGCTGTAGTTGGCCGGGCCGCCCGGGTGCGGAATCGTGTACTGGTACGCGATGTGGCGGCCGTCCTCGCTGATCGAGGGCCGGCCCGCGGCGCGCGAGCCGTCCTCGGAGGGCTGGCTGACCGGCGCGATCGAGCCGTCGTAGACGCGGTAGCGGTAGACGCGCGACTGCTCCACGTGGTCGGGCGTGGAGGGCAGGGTCGCCACGAACGCGACCCACTGGCAGTCGAAGCTGATCGCCGGCTCACCCACCGACGTGAACTGCACGCCCTGGTAGCTCCGCGGAATCGCGCCGATCTTGCCGACGCTGCGGTTGCGCAGGAAGATCTGCGGCTCGTGGTCGTCGCGGGGTGTGGTGGTCAGGTTGGCGGCCTCCGAGACGAAGGCGACGAAACGGCCGTTGGCGCAGCCCGTCGGGTCGTACGAGCGGCCGTCGCCCATGCCGTCGCCCGGGAGCGCGTCGTAGCTGACCGCGTGGATCCCCGCCGGATCGCTGTAGTACACGTCGGACAGGCCGTTGGTGTCCCCGCTGTGCACGGCCGCGTTCGTGGTGAACACGAAGCCCCGGTCCGTGGCGGACGGCCCGAACGACGCGTCGGCCAGCTGGCCGCCGTTCGCGTCGACGCTGATGCGCTCGGTGTACGGCACGTCCTCCGCGTACGACGGGACAGCCGTCGCGGCGACGAGCGCGGCGCTTAACAGGGACCCCGCGAGAACCCTTCGCATGACTTTCTTCGATACGGACAAGGCGCATCCCCCGTTGGACACTTCTCCCCCGGCCCGGTGCCAGGGGCACACGAGGATGCAAGCTCATCGCTCGACACGGGGCAATAGGTCGTATTACGTACAACCCGGACGAATGATCAGGCGTCCGGGAGGAGCCCCTCGTCCACGAACTCCCGTACATGGCCGAGAACCTGCGCCCGGTCCGTGCCCAGCAGCCCGACCGCGACATGAATGGAGAAGCCGTCGAGCAGGGCGCGCAGCCGGGTCGCGAAACGGTCGGGGTCGACCCGGCGGAACTCGCCCCGTGACACGCCCTCCGCGATCAGTGCCACCAGGTCGCGGTGCCACATGCCCTCGATGGCGGCCTGGCGGTCGCGGGCGTCGTCGTCGGCGTTCTGCGAGCGGTTCCAGACCTCCAGCCAGAGGGTCCAGTACGGGTCGCGATGGCCGTCGGGGACATACAGGTCGACGTACGCGTCGAGGCGTTCGCGGACCGTGCCGCGCCCCGCGAGCAGCCGGCCGCGCTCGACGCCGAGGCGGCTCTCGCTCCACTCCAGGGTCTGGAGCAGCAGCTCGTCCTTGGAGTGGAAGTAGTAGAGGAGATGACCGCTGCTCATACCGACCTCGCGGCCGAGGGCCGCCATGGTGAGCTTCTCCAGACCGCGCTCGGCGATCATGCCCATGGCGGCGACGAGGACGTCCTCGCGGGGCCGGGCGTTCTTCCGCGCACCGGCCATCCGTGCTCCCGGACCTCTAGCGACTTCCGAATGTTCTAGCGACTTCTAGATCTTCGGCTGCTGTTGCGTGATGCATTGACATCCTCCACCTCTCAAATGAGGGGGATTCCAACCCGGTTGGGTTGAGGTTCACGGGCGCTCGAACGGCTTGTGGCCGCTGTCACCCCTCCGGCACCGGCTGTACGCCGGGGGCGGGGGATCCCGCCCTGTCCTGCCGCGACGTTGACTGCTGCGTTGGTGTCCGCGTTGCAGGTGAAGCCGCAGGAGGAACAGACGAACTCGGCTTGGCTCTCGCGCGAGTTCTTGTCGATCCATCCGCAGGCACTGCACCGCAGACTCGTGTACGGGGCGGGGACGTCCTCGACCCGCCCGGGTGCCTTGTGTTCGGTGCGCTGACGCAGGAGGCCCCAGCCCTGGGCGAGGATGGCCCGGTTCAGGCCGGCCTTGGCGGCACGGCCATTCTTGAGGAACGCGCCGGGCTGGTCTGGGTCGGCCTTCGGCTTGGCTCTGGCCGTCATGTTCTTGATGTTGAGCTTCTCGAAGCGCACGAGATCGTAGGTGCGGGCGAGCATGGTGCTTGTCCTCTCGCACCAGTCCTTGCGCCGGTCCGCCTCGCGCGCTTTGAGTTTCGCGACCCTGGCGTACTCGGCGGTCTTCTCCGGGCTGCCCTTCTTCGCCCGTGCCGCCCGTCGCTGGTGCTTGCGAATCCGGGCGCGTTCCTTGACGGTGAGTTGCGGGCAGTTGAGGGTGCGTCCGTCGGACAGAGCGGCGGTGATGGTGACGCCCCGGTCGATGCCGACGACCTCGCCCGTGCCGGGCGCTTTGACCGGGTCGGGGATGACCGCGAACGCGATGTGCCACCGGCCGTTACGGAAGGTGACCCGGAAGGTCTTCGCGTCGGGGAGGCCGGTGCGGGTGAGACGGAATCGGACCCAGCCACAGCCGGGCACCTTGACCTGCGCCCACCGACGGTTGAGCCTCTGCACCACGACCGACCGGCCCATGACCTGCTTGCCGGTTTTCGCGTTGAGCTTGGCGCTGCCGCCCTCGTTGAACTCTGGAACCCGGTCGGTACCGATGACCCGGAAACCTTCGTGCCGGTACTTCTTGCGCCAGGTCGGCTCACCGAAGCCGGAGGTGAACTTGGCGTTCTTGGCCTTCGTGAAATCCTTCAGGGCCTGCTGCTGAACGTCCGCATTCCCGGCACCCAGCCATTCGTTCTCGCGCCGGGCCTCGGTCAGCTGGCGGCACTGCTCGGCGAAACCGGGAGCGGGTTTGCGCCACCTGCGCCAGTGCGAGTGCTGCTCGACCGCCAGGTTCCATACGTACCGGGCGTGCGCGCAATGCAAGAGCATCTGCTCTTCCTGCGCACGCGTCGGGTACATACGGAACTTTGCCATGCCGTCACTGTAACGGCACAATGACGGCATGCTCAAATTCACGCTCCGCGTTCCCGAAGACCTCCACACCCGGCTGGCCGACCAGGCGGCCACCGACCGGCGGTCTCTCAACTCCGAGATGCTGCACCTGCTTGAGGTCGGCCTCAACGCCGTCGCTCCCGAGACGCCGAATCGCCCTGGCGGCGATTCGGCGTCCCCTGCCCCGCTCCGCGGGAAACCGGATTCACCCCCGATCTAAAGGCCGGGGCACCCTCCGGCCTCACGGTGGTGGGCCTCGGTGAGCGCGATCGTGGCGGGCACGGCGGTCGGTACGGCTCTCACCGCCCCACTGACCCTGATCTCCGGCGGGGTGGACTACAGCTTCCTGCTGTCGGGCGCGGTCGGCGGGCTGGTCCACCTCGCGCTGTCTCCGAAGGCGGCCCCGAGGCCGGCCGACACGAGACGACCTCGGAACCGAAATCGGGGCTACAACAAGCCCACTGCGGTCAAGGTAGACACGCACAACGCCATCGCGCCGGCGAAGGCGACGGCTGCCGACGGCAGGGCCGCGCCGAGACTCTCGCCCTCGTTGATCTTCAGCAGAATCGCGACGAGAGCAATCACCAGAGAGAGGAGGAAGGCGACGAGGAGCCAGGCGGCCACGAGCAGGGGCGACGGACTGTTCGCCGCGAAGGCCGAGAAGGTTCCCATCTCACGAAACCTCCAGCCCCGGCAGGAAACTCGCCCCGAACGCCGGTTTCAAATCCGTGAACCACGTCGCATTCTCGTCGTACGCCGCGAAGAACGGCCGGTTGACGAGGGCCGGGTCACGCGCCTGGATGAGGTGCAGCACGAAGACCTTCTCGCCGCCCACCTCGGTGATGCCGTCGACGCAGACCTTGCCGGGCATGGCCGACATGACGGGCCCGCGAACGGTGCGGGCGAGGCCGGAGACGCGGGCGTAGGCGTCGCGGAAGATCTGGTGGCCGCGGGCGAGCGGGACGCCGAAGTAGCCCTGCGGGCCGGTGTCCCGCTCCACGAACTGGTAGTACGGCACCGCTCCCAGCGTGGTCGTCACATCCCACAGCTCGGCCCAGGCCTCGGCGCTGTCGTTGATGCCGGCCACCAGCGGCCCCTGGCAGCGGATCACCGCACCGGTGTCCCGTGCCCGGCGCATCGCCTCGCGCACGATCGGCGGCCGTAGCTCCTGCGGATGCGTGAAGTGGGCCATCAGGGCGAGGTGACGGCCGCTCGCCACCACCTTCTCGAAGAGCCGCAGCAGGTCGTCGGCGTCCCGGTCGGTAGTGAAACGGTACGGCCAGAAGGCCAACGACTTCGTGCCGATGCGGATCGAGCGGATCGACTCGATCTCCAGGAGGGGCTCGACGTAGCGGCGCAGCACCTCCGTGCTCATCACGAGCGGGTCGCCGCCCGTGATCAGGGCGCTGGTGACCTCGGGGTGGGCGCGGAGGTAGGACGTGGTGGCCGCGATGTCGTCGGTGGCGATCCGCAGGTCGGACTCACCGACGAACTGGGGCCAGCGGAAGCAGTACGTGCAGTAGGCGTGGCACGTCTGGCCCTGGCGCGGGAAGATCAGCACCGTCTCGGGGTACTTGTGCTGGAGCCCGGTGAGACGGACGCCCTCGTGCACGGGGACGTTGGCGTCGAGCTGGCCGGAGGGGTGCGGGTTGAGCCGCATCCGGATCTCGTGGGCCGTGCGCAGGACGTCGGCCTTGGGTGCGTCGCCCGCGAGCAGGTCCACCATCTGCTTGAGATCGGGCTCGGGCAACATCCCCGCCTGCGGGAACGTCAGCCGGAAGATCGGGTCGTCGGGTACGGCCGACCAGTCGATCAACTCGTCGACGACATAGGTGTTCGTGCGGAACGGCAGCACCGACGAGACGGCCCTGATAGCGAGCCGCTCGTCGGAGGCAAGGGACACCCGCTGGAGCAGGCCGTCCAGGTCACGGGGCGTGAAGGCGCGAAATCGTGATGGGCTCGTCTGTGGAGCGAGGTGGAGCGCTGAACTCATGTGTGCCGGGGCCTCTATTCCGTGACCAGGACCGGCGGCCGCAACTCGACAAAGGCGGCCGCCGACGCATCGTACTTCTCCGCGAAGTGCTGCATGAGCAGCTCATGCAGAGGACTTTCGTCGTCTACGACGATCAGATCGTGCGCCTCCTGGACGCTCAAGCCGTCGCTGTACGCCGTGAGTTGGTCGAGGCGGTGGCGGGCCATGTACGACACGAGGTCGTGCCCGGCGACGTACAGACAGTCTTCGACGAAGACGAAGCGGCAGCTGAACTCCCGGCGCCCGTCGGTCGCGTCGACCAGGGTCACCGGCAGATGGGTGAACCGTTCCATCGGCTTGCTCTGCTGCCACAGTTCGTCGAACCGCTGCTCGACGAAGGCGCCGAGCGGGGAGCGGACGGCGACTTCGAGCTGGATGCCCTCGCCGGAGAGGCGGCCGACGGTGAGGAAGGAGACCAGGGAGCGTTCGTCCCAGCGGTAGAGCGTCACACCGGGGGAGGTCGAGCAGAGGCGGACTTCCAGGAGCTGGCCGGAGGTGTCGTCGAGGCGGCGGGCGAAGCGGTCCAGGGTGCGCAGGTTGCGCATGATGTCGCGGCGGATGTCGGCACTCTGCTCGCCCAGTTCGCGGCCGCGCAGGATCACGGCGAGGGAGTCGGGGTCCAGGAGCAGGATCTGCACGCGGGCGCCGTGCGCGGTGGCGGCCTTGATGCCGCGGAAGAGGCGCTCGGAGAACTGCGGGCCGAAGAGGTTGGAGAAGGTGTCGAGCACCTTGACGTTCGAGGTGGAGCCGTAGACCTGGGCGCTGAACCACTCGTAGTCGAGCCGGGTGTGCTCGCGGACCCGGCCTTCCTGGGCGCGGGAGATCAGCGGGCCGATCACGAAGACGGTGACGACGACGCCGACGATGTCGGTGCCGAGGTTGAGGGCGAGGTTCTCCTCGTAGTTGTTCATCCCGGCGCTCTGCCACAGCAGCAGCGCGGCGCAGGCGGCGAGGAGCGTGAGCACCGTGAGGCTCTGCGGGCGGCGCGGGGTGCGTAGCGTCCGTGCGAGCCAGCGCAGCCTCGGTATCGGCGACCGACCGTTCACCCACGCCCCCCTTCCCCTGCCGTGTCGGCACACGGGAGGGCGTGCGCGCTCCCCCCGCGGAATCAGTGAATACCCGCGCGGGGGAAGCGATACGCGTCGAACGAACAGGCGTTGTCCGGCCGCCTGTCGGAGAGGGCGATCAGCCCAGCTGGTGCATCCACCCGTGCTTGTCCTCGGCCGTGCCGCGCTGGATGTCCAGCAGCGCCTCGCGCAGCTTGAGGGTGACCGCGCCCGGCTCGCCGCCCGCCTGCTGCCATTCGGCGCTCTCGCGCTTGACCGTGCCGACCGGGGTGATGACGGCGGCCGTACCGCAGGCGAAGACCTCGGTGAGGGTGCCGTTCTCGGAGTCGCGCTGCCACTGGTCGATGGAGACGCGGCCCTCTTCGGTCTCGTAGCCGAGGTCGCCGGCGAGGGTCAGGAGGGAGTCACGGGTGACGCCTTCCAGGATGGAGCCCGTAAGAGACGGGGTGACGATCTTGTCGCCGTACACGAAGTACAGGTTCATGCCGCCGAGTTCCTCGACCCACTTGCGTTCGACCGCGTCGAGGTAGCAGACCTGGGCGCAGCCCTTCTCGGCGGCCTCGGCCTGGGCGAGCAGGGAGGCCGCGTAGTTGCCGCCGGTCTTGGCGTCGCCCATGCCGCCGGGGACGGCGCGGACGTGGTCCTCGGAGACCCAGATGGAGACGGGCTTGACGCCGCCGGGGAAGTAGGCGCCGGCCGGGGAGGCGATGACCATGAAGAGGTACTCGCCCGCGGGCTTCACGCCCAGGCCGACCTCGGTCGCGATCATGAACGGGCGCAGGTAGAGGGACTCCTCGCCGCCGTGCGCCGGGACCCAGGCCTCGTCCTGCTTGACCAGCGCGTCGCAGGCCTCGATGAACGTCTCGACCGGAAGCTCGGGCATGCCCAGGCGGCGGGCGGAGAACTGGAAGCGCCGGGCGTTCTTCTCGGGGCGGAAGGTGGCGACGGAGCCGTCGGGGCCACGGTAGGCCTTGAGGCCCTCGAAGATCTCCTGCGCGTAGTGCAGGACCATGGTGGCCGGGTCGAGGGAGATCGGAGCGTACGGAACGAGCTGGCCGTCGTGCCAGCCGCGGCCCTCGGTCCACTTGATGATCACCATGTGGTCGGTGAAGTGGCGGCCGAACCCGGGGTTGGCCAGGATCGCCTCGCGCTCCGCGTCGGAGAGTGGCGAGGCCGAGGGCTTGAGCTCGATCGTGGGCGTCGTCATGAGTGGTTGTCCTTCACCGGTGTGGGTAGTGACGGGCCGCGCTCACGCCCGTACTGCCAGTGGCCAGTGTTAGGACGTCCGAGCTTTCCCTCATTCCGCGGCTCCGCGTTCGATTATCGCTCGCGGCGGTCCGTGGAAGAAAACGGCGTGAAATGCGACCCAGGGGATGATGGTGACACCCGGCGGGACATAGGAAAAGCCGCCGGGTGCTGATGCGACCCGGCGGCTTCGAAAGAACTCGAGTGGCCTGGGGGTCCCCCCAGGCCTTTCAGGCTCTGGGGGAGGGTCAGCCGGCTACTCGTACGGCGAGCGCGTCGCCGATCTCGGACGTGCTGCGGGCGGGCTTGCCGGTGCGCTCCGCGAGGTCGGCGGCGACGGCGGCCTCGATGCGGGCGGCCTCGGACTCGTAGCCGAGGTGGCGCAGGAGCAGGGCGACGGACAGGACCGTGGCGCTGGGGTCGGCCTTGCCCTGGCCGGCGATGTCCGGGGCCGAGCCGTGCACGGGCTCGAACATCGACGGGAACTCGCCGGAGGGGTTGATGTTCCCGCTCGCGGCGACGCCGATGCCGCCGGAGACGGCCGCGGCGAGGTCGGTGATGATGTCGCCGAAGAGGTTGTCGGTGACGATCACGTCGAAGCGCTCCGGCTGCGTGACCAGGTAGATGGTCGCCGCGTCCACGTGCATGTACTCGGTGGTGACCTCGGGGAACTCCTCGGCCACCTGGTTGAAGATGTTGGTCCACAGGTGACCCGCGAAGGTCAGCACGTTGTTCTTGTGGATCAGCGCGAGCTTCTTGCGCGGGCGGGCCTGGGCACGGGCGAACGCGTCACGGACGACCCGCTCGACACCGAACGCCGTGTTGACGGATACCTCGGTGGCGACCTCGTGCGGCGTGCCCTTGCGGATCGTGCCGCCGTTGCCGGTGTACGGCCCCTCGGTGCCCTCACGGACCACGACGAAGTCGATCTGCGGCTCGCCGGCGAGCGGGGTGGCGACGCCGGGGAGGAGCTTGCTCGGCCGCAGGTTGACGTGGTGGTCGAAGGCGAAGCGGAGTTTGAGCAGGAAGCCGCGCTCCAGGACGCCGGAGGGGACGCTCGGGTCACCGATCGCGCCCAGCAGGATCGCGTCGTGCTGCTTCAGGGCGTCGAGGTCGGCCTCGGTGAGGGTCTCACCGGTGGCGTGGTAGCGCCGGGCGCCGAAGTCGAACTCCTTGGTCTCCAGCTTCACATCCTGCGGAAGGACGGCGGAGAGGACCTTGAGACCTTCGGCCACGACTTCCTGGCCGATGCCGTCACCGGGGATCACTGCGAGATCGATGCTGCGAGACATGCCCAGCACCCTACTCCCCGTCCCATGGGATGACACGGCATGTCCGCGATACGGACGCGGCGACCAGCGACAACGCCAGGCCGTCGACTGCCGTTCACCCCTATGTGTGGCGGCCGTTGGGATCCGCTGGGAACTTCGTCGACATGGAGACGTTCGAGACAGTCGACATGGGGACTCCCGACTTCGGCATTCCGCCGCAGCTCGCGCGCCGCATGAGCATGGCCGAGCAGCACGAGTACCTGCGCACCAAGCTGACCCGGCGCCGCACGCTGGTGACGGCGGGCGCGGTGGCGGGCGGTCTGCTGACCGGCTGCTCGAACGGCACCCCGGCCGGGACCCGGACGACGGCCTCGGCCTCCCCCGCCACCCAGGTGCACGGCTCCGTCGTCACCCCCTTCGGCCGCCATCTCGCCTTCGGCGCCGACCCGAAGACGCAGATGCGGGTCTCCTGGCAGGTGCCGCTCGCGGTGAAGAAGCCGTACCTCCGGGTGGGGCTGAAGCCCGAGGACCTCGGCCGGAAGATAGAGGCGGAGGTGCGCGGCTTGCACACGCCGGGCGTGAAGGGCGTACGGCTGGCGCTTCAGCAGTACTACCTGCACGCGGCGCTGGACGGTCTCACCCCCGGCACGACCTACTACTACGGCGTCGGCCACGACGGTTTCGACCCCGCCTCCGCCGCCCACAGATCGACGATCGGCACCTTCCGCACAGCCCCCGCGCGCTCCGAGAAGTTCGTGTTCACCGCCTTCGGCGACCAGGGCGTCAACCAGGCGGCCGCCGCCAACGACCAGGTGCTGCTGCGCCAGGACCCGGCCTTCCACCTCCACGCCGGCGACATCTGCTACGCGGACGCGAACGGGCGGGGCACGGAGGAGGACTCCTACGACCCCGGGTCCTGGGACCTCTTCGCCAAGCAGAACGAGTCGGTCGCGAAGTCCGTTCCCTGGATGGTGACGACCGGCAACCACGACATGGAGGCCTGGTACTCGCCCGAGGGCTACGGCGGCCAGCTGGCCCGCTGGTCCCTCCCGGACAACGGCTTCGACCCGCGCAAGGCACCGGGCGTGTACGCCTTCACCTACGGCAACGTCGGCTTCGTGGCGCTGGACGCGAACGACGTGTCGTACGAGATCCCCGCCAACCTCGGCTACACGGACGGAAAGCAGACGGCCTGGCTGGACCGGAAGCTGGGTGAGCTGCGGGCGTCCTCGGACGTGGACTTCGTGGTCGTCTTCTTCCACCACTGCGCCTACTCGACCTCGGCACACGCCTCCGACGGCGGGGTGCGCGCCGAGTGGCTGCCGCTGTTCGCGAAGCACGAGGTCGACCTGGTGATCAACGGCCACAACCACGTCTATGAGCGGACCGACGCCATCAAGAACGGCGAGGTCGGCAAGCCGGTACCGATCGGCGCGTCCACGGACCCGAGGCGGGACGGGATCGTGTACGTGACCGCGGGCGGCGGCGGCAAGGACCTCTACGGCTTTCCCGGCGGCGTCGAGGACAGCTACGAGGGGCATGTCCACGACGCCGAGTCACTGCAGACGTACCAGTGGACGAAGTCGCGGCTCACCAAGGCGGAGACGGTGGAGTGGTCGCGGGTGCGCTACAAGGGCTTCTCCTTCCTCTCGGTGGAGGCGGAGAGCGGCAGTGGCACCGAGGCGGCCAGGCTGAAGGTGTCGGCGCTGGCGCAGAGCGGGGAGCGCATCGACTACTTCGAGGTGCGGCGCGGAGCGTAGACCCCGCGCCGCACCCCGTGCGGGTGCGGCTCCCGGCTTGTGTGTTCTACCCGGACTACCGAGGTCTCACTACTGGGGCATCGGTGCCCGGTGCGTGAAGGTCTCAGTGCCCGGTCTCGCCGCCGTTGTCGCGGCGGTCGAGGGCGCGCTGGAGGGCTGCGGCGGCGTTCTTGCGGTCGGACTCGCTCGTGCGGGACACGTGGCGGACTCGGCGGCGGACGGTCGTCTCGGCCATGAAAGATCGACTCCTTCGAAAATCCGTGGAGTACGGAGGGGGGAGAACTGCGAGACGCCGGGTTGGGGCGGGGAGCGGTGGGCCGCAGGGGTTGCCTGCAATGGGCCCGGCTCACGACCGCCATTCGCTTGGTCGAGCGAGACGTTCGGCTCCTACAAAGCTAGGCGAGGACCCCGCGTCTGTCTCCACAATTACTCGGACTTCCTACTATCTGAGACGGTGTGATGGGTCACACGCCGCTGACCTGCACTTTCGCCCTTCCCGGCTTTCTCGGCTTCTCGGCTTCTCGGCCTTCTCAGCGCAGGGCGCCAGCCACCGCCTCCCGGAAGCCCTCCGGATCCTCGACCCACACCATGTGCCCGGCGTCCGGCAGGCTCACCCGGCGGACGTTCGGCAGCGCCCGCTCCAGGGAGTCCACGGCGGAACGTGGCCTGAGGTCCAGCGCCCCGTCGACGATGACGACGGGCACGTCGAGCGCCTCGCAGGCGCTGTACAGCTCCGGCGTGCCCGCAGCCTCGTGCCGTTCGGCGTCGAGGACCCGGTTGCACTCGAAATTGACCTTGAACCAGGGTTCCGCCATCCGCCCCGCGTGCTCCGTGGCCCGCTCGCGGTCCGTGAACTCGGCCGACCACTGCAGGACGGCCATCTCCCGCTCCGACGCCTGGCTCCGGCGCTTACGGTCCGTCAACTTCCGCCAGCGGGCCAGCCGTTCGGGATCCTCGCCGAGCCGGGAGCGAAAGTTGTTCTTGAACGCGCTGTGCCAGTCGGTGTCCGGACCTATCCCGACACCGCTCACATACACCAGCGCGCTCACCCGCTCCGGATGCGCCAGCGCGTAGTCCAACGCCAGCTGTGCGCCCCAGGAATGACCGAGCAGCGCCATCCGCTCCAGCCCGAAGTGCCGCCGTACGGCGTCCAGATCGGCGACGAACAGCTCACGCGTCCACGGCCCCGCACACCGCTCGGAACGTCCGCACCCGCGCTGGTCCCAGCGATGGACGGTCGCCAACTCCCCCAGCTCCCCCGCCACTTCCCCGAACATGTCCCACAGCCCGGGCCCGCCATGGCACAACACCAACGGCTCCCCCTGCCCCTCCCGACTGGCCCACAGCCGCACCCCGTCATCGGTCCGCACATCCACCGCTTCGTTCTGCGTCGAGGTCATGCTCGTAAGTCTGCCTGGGCGACGCACGGAAACCGCCCCCGTTCCGGAGGGGGGGTCCGGAGCGGGGGCGGCGTTTGTGGGTACCGCGCGGGGGTCAGCCCATGTGCGGGTACGTGTAGTCGGTCGGCGGGACCAGGGTTTCCTTGATGGCGCGGGTCAGGGTCCAGCGCATCAGGTTCTGGGGGGCGCCGGCCTTGTCGTTGGTGCCGGAGGCGCGGCCGCCGCCGAAGGGCTGCTGGCCGACCACGGCGCCGGTCGACTTGTCGTTGATGTAGAAGTTGCCGGCCGCGTAGCGCAGCTTCTCCATCGTGTACGCCGCCGCCGCGCGGTCGCCCGAGATGACCGAGCCGGTCAGGGCGTAGGCGGACACCGACTCCATCTGGGTGAGCATCTCGTCGTAGGCGTCGTCCTCGTAGACGTGTACGGCGAGGAAGGGGCCGAAGTACTCGGTGGTGAAGACCTCGTTGGACGGGTCGCTGCACTCGACGACGGTCGGTCGGACGAAGTAGCCGACCGAGTCGTCGTACGAACCGCCCGCGACGATGGTGCAGTTGGGGTCCGACTTGGCGCGGTCGATCGCCGCCTTGTTCTTGGCGAAGGCGCGCTCGTCGATGACCGCGCCGATGAAGTGGGAGAGGTCGGTGACGTCGCCCATGGTCAGGTGGTCGACCTCGGCCGCGAACTCCTCCTTGAAGCCGGAGTTCCAGATCGACGCCGGGATGTACGCCCGGGAGGTCGCGGAGCACTTCTGGCCCTGGTACTCGAAGGAGCCCCGGGTCAGGGCCGTCTTCAGGATCGCCGGGTCGGCGCTCGGGTGGGCGACGACGAAGTCCTTGCCGCCGGTCTCGCCGACCAGACGCGGGTAGGAGCGGTACTTCTCGATGTTGGCGCCGACCGTCTTCCACAGGTACTGGAAGGTCTTCGTCGAACCCGTGAAGTGGATGCCGGCGAGATCGCGGTGCTCAAGGGCGACCTTGGAGACCTCGATGCCGTCGCCGGTGACGAGGTTGATGACGCCCTTGGGGAGACCGGCCTCCTCAAGCAACTGCATGAGGAGTACGGCGGCGTGGGTCTGCGTCGGGCTCGGCTTCCAGACCACGACGTTGCCCATGAGAGCGGGAGCAGTCGGCAGGTTGCCCGCGATCGCCGTGAAGTTGAAAGGCGTGATCGCGTAGACGAAGCCCTCAAGCGGGCGGTGGTCGAGGCGGTTCCAGACGCCCGGGGAGTTGGCCGGGGGCTGCTCGGCGAGCAGGTCACGGGCGTACTTGACGTTGAAGCGCCAGAAGTCGACCAGCTCGCAGGGACAGTCGATCTCGGCCTGCTGGGCGGTCTTCGACTGGCCGAGCATCGTGGAGGCGGCCAGCGTCTCGCGCCAGGGGCCGGCCAGCAGTTCGGCGGCGCGCAGGATGATCGCCGCGCGGTCGTCGAAGGCCATCGCCCGCCAGGCGGGTGCGGCGGCGAGGGCCGCGTCGATCGCGTCCTGGGCGTCCTGCTGGGTGGCGTTGCGGTAAGTGCCGAGCGCCGCCTTGTGGTTGTGCGGCTGCACGACCTGGAAGGCGTCGCCGCCACCGAGCCGCTTCTCGCCGCCGATGGTCATCGGCAGGTCGATCGGGTTCTCGGCCAGCTCCTTGAGCTTGACCTCCAGACGGGCACGCTCGGGCGAGCCGGGGGCGTAGCCGTGCACCGGCTCGTTGACGGGGGTGGGGACCTGGGTCACAGCGTCCATGAGATCCGTAACTCCTTGTACGTGAGCGGGTGTTCGGGTCAGCCCTTGGTGAGGATCGAACGGGCGAAGAAGAGGAGGTTGGCCGGCTTCTCCGCGAGGCGCCGCATGAAGTAGCCGTACCAGTCGGTGCCGTAGGCGGTGTAGACGCGCATGCGGTGACCTTCGGCGGCGAGCCGCAGATGCTCGTCGCTCCTGATCCCGTAGAGCATCTGGAACTCGTACTCGTCGAGCTTGCGGCCCGCGCGCCGGGCGAGTTCCTGGGCGATGGAGATGAGGCGCGGGTCGTGGGACCCGATCATCGGGTACCCGTCGCCGTCCATCAGAGTCCGCAGGATCCGGACGTACGCCTTGTCGATCTCGGATTTCTGCTGGTAGGCGACGTCGGCGGGCTCCTTGTACGCGCCCTTCACGAGCCGTACGCGGCTGCCGCTCGCGGCGAGGCGGCGGGCGTCGGCCTCGGTGCGGAAGAGGTAGGCCTGGATGACGCAGCCGGTCTGCGGGAAGTCCTGCCGCAGCTCCTCGTGGATGGCGAACATCGAGTCGAGGGTGGTGTGGTCCTCGGCGTCCAGGGTGACGGTCGTACCGATGGCGGCGGCGGCCTCGACGACGGGGCGGACGTTGGCGAGGGCGAGGTCGTGGCCGTTTTCGAGCGCCTGGCCGAACATCGACAGCTTCACGGACATCTCGGCGCGGGTGCCCAGCTCCAGCTGCTTCAGCCGGTCGACGAGCTCCAGATACGCGTCCCGGGCGGCGGCGGCCTGCTCGGGCGTGGTGATGTCCTCGCCGACGACGTCCATCGTCAGCTCCAGGCCCTTGTCCGTCAGCTCCCGGACGATCGGGACGATCTCGTCGACGGTCTCGCCGGGGATGAAACGGTCGACGACCTGCTTGGTCACCGGCGCCGCCGAGATCAGACGGCGCATTTTGTCGCTGCGCGAGGCGGCGAGAATCACGGGACCCAGCACGGGGCACCTCCACAAACCAGCAGACAGAACCACCGTGAAACCTAAGGATCCCTCCGATCGTCGACCATCGACAGCTGTCACGCATCCGTGCCACAGATCTCAGACAGATGTATGAAGACCCTCGGAAAATGCGGGAGAATGCCCGAGTGACATCGGAATTCAACGGTGACTACCAGGAGCTGGTGGACGAGATCTCGGAGCTCCTCGGCGCGCCCGCGACCCTGGAGAACCGCGACTTCGAGCTGATCGCGTTCGGTGTCTACGACAGTGAGGGCGACCTCGACCCGTCGGCCCTGGACCCCGTCCGCACCCGCTCGATCCTGACCCGGCGCTCGACGGCGGCGGTCCGGACGTGGTTCGAGGGTTTCGGCATCACGCGGGCGACGGGCCCGGTGCGCATTCCGCCGACCCCGGAGGCGGGCGTGTACCGGGGACGGATCTGTCTGCCCGTACGCCATCGGGGTGTCGTCCTCGGTTACGTCTGGCTGCTCGACGACGATCCCGGGCCGACCGACCACCAGCTGGCCGCCGCGATGGAGGTGACCGGACGGATCGGCGCCCTGCTCGGCGACGAGGCGCAGGCGGGCGCCGACCTCACCCGGGAGCTGCGCGCGGTCCTCACCGCCGAACGCGGCTGGCAGCGGGACATGGCGGTGGCCGCACTGCGCACGGCACTGGGCCCGCGCGGCGACGGCCTGCACACCATGGTGTGCGTCACCCCGTGGCCCTCGGCCGACCCCGACGACGCCCCATCAGCCCGTACGGTCCCGCACGCGACGGCGCTGTGCACGATCCCGTGGGGAGTGGCCGGGCAGAGCCTGGCCATCCTGGTCCGACTGCGCACACCGGAGTCCCGCACCCCGGCACTGACGGCGGCCTCCCGACTCCTGAAGGAAGGCACGGTCCGGGCCGCCGGCATCGGAGACCCCCGGACCGGCCTCACCGAGCTGGGCATCGCCTGGCAGGAGGCCACGGGCGCGGCCCGCGCGGCCCTGGCGGAACCCCGCCTCGGCCCGGTCGCCGAGTGGTCCCACATCGGCCCGTACCGCCTCCTGACCTCCCTACCCCCGGAGGCAGGCCACGACCCGGCCATCGCCCCGCTCCTCTCCCCCACTCAGCATGAACTGGCCCGCACGGCCGAGGCGTACCTCGACTGCGCGGGGCAGGCGGGGCGGACGGCGGCACAGCTGGGGATCCATCGACAGACGCTGTATTACCGGCTGTCGCGGGTCGAGCAGCTGACGGGGCTGGACCTGGACGACGGGGAGGATCGGTTGTTGCTGCACATGGCGTTGAAGGGGGCGCGGCTCTAGCCATGCCCCTGCTGATGATCGACCTCGACAACACCCTGGTCGACCGTGACGCCGCGTTCCGGGCGGCGGCGATCGTATTCCTGGCCGAACACGCGCTGCCTGTGGGCGACTTGGAGTGGCTGACGGACCTCGACGGCAGCGGCTACACACCACGGCAAGACGTGGCCCGCGCCATGTCCGGGTGCTGGCGGTGGACGTCAACGCCGACCACCTCGCCGCCTGGATCCGCGACCCGCACGGCAACCCCGTCGGCGCGCCCCACGCCCTCCCCCTGGAACTGGCCGGGCTGCCCGCCACGACCCGGGATGCCCGGCTGCGTGGGGTCGTCTCGCAGCTCATCCACCTCGCCCACCTGCACGGCTGCGCGGCGCTGGTGATCGAGGACCTGGACTTCACCGACGCGCGTACCACCGGCCGGGAGAAGCTGGGCCGGGGCAGGCGCGGCAAGGCCTTCCGGCGCCTGGTGGCCGGGATCCCGACCGCGAAGTTCCGCGACCGGCTGGCCGGGATGGCCCATCACGCCGGGCTGTCGGTGATCGCGGTGGACCCGGCGTACACCAGCAGGTGGGGCGCCCAGCACTGGCTGAACCCCCTGCAACAACAGACTTCCACCGGCACGACCACCACCGTCACGGGGCATCACGCCGCCGCGGTGGTCGTCGGCAGACGCGGTCTGGGCTGCACGGCCCGGCGCAGGAAAGACGGACCCCGCCAAACCCCCGCCACCACCGCCACACGGCGTGTCGAGGTGGGGGCCGTGCGACCGGAGGATCGCACCGGGCCAGCCGTCCCCACACCGCCGAGTCACCGCACCCCAGGCCGTATGGAGCGGACAGCTCCGGCCAGGACGACGCGCAGCACCACCGGCCGCACGGCCACCGTGGTGCGTCAGACGCGACCGCGCCCACCCGGAAAGCACCCGCCCCACGGCCCCATCACCGTTCGGGGGCCCCGCGTTCCACACCAGCTCATGCTGTTCGGAATGCCCGAATTGGCCGACCCTGGCCAACAAACTTAGGAACGGTACCTGTTCATCTGCCACGACCATGCGGTCGTACGGCACTTCGCGGACCGCGTGCTGGAGATGCGGGACGGGCGGATCAGCTCTTCGTAACGCCCTCGACCACGCGCCGCAGGCCCTCGGTGATGTCGTCCGCCGTGGCGGCGCTCCCGGGGTCGAAGAGCCACTGCACCATCAGGCCGTTGAGCAGGGCCTGGTAGAAGGTGCCGAGGGTCTGGACGGTGCGCTCGTCGAGGGTGGACTCCTCCTGGCCGGTGAACATGGCGACGAGTCCCGAACGGCCCTCGATCTGGGCCGCGGCCATCAGCTTGCGCAGTTCGGGCACCCGGTCCCCCTGCGTGGCGATCTCCATGCTGGCCGCCCATACGGGCCGGGCGTCGTCGATGCCGTCCAGCATCCGGGCCCACACCCCCCGGAACCTCTCCAGCGACCCTCCGGGCTCGACCTCGCGCGCCTCGGCCGAGTCGAACTTCTCGCCCCACTCCTGAATCAGCTCCACGAAGGCCTGCGTGAGCAGCGCGTCCTTCGAGCCGTAGTGGTAGCCGATCGAGGCGAGATTCGTCCCCGACTCCTTGACGATGTCGCGCGCGGTCGTGCGCACGAACCCCTTCTCCACCAAGCACCGCTTGGCGCCTTCGAGTAGATCCTCACGATGTCCCATGCCGGTCAGCCTACTCCCGATCCATACAACCGTCCCATACGCATGACTTATACAATCGTTCTAGACAGATGTGTAAGACGATCGTACAGTCACTGCCATGACGAACTCGACGAGCACGACCACCTCCCCCGGAGCCCGCGCCGGGCGCCGCGAATGGACCGCCCTCGCCGTCCTGATGCTTCCGCTGCTCCTGGTCTCCATGGACGTCTCGGTCCTCTACTTCGCCATCCCGGCGATCAGCGCGGACCTGGAGCCGAGCGGCACTCAGCAGCTGTGGATCTTCGACATCTACGCGTTCGTGCTGGCCGGTCTGCTGATGACGATGGGCTCGCTCGGCGACCGCATCGGCCGCCGCAAGCTCCTCCTGATCGGCGCGACCGCGTTCGGCGCCGCCTCGCTGGTGGCGGCGTACGCCAACAGCGCCGAGACCCTGATCGCGGCCCGCGCGGTCCTCGGCATCGGGGGCGCGACCCTGATGCCGTCGACGATGGCGTTGATCCGCACGATGTTCAGGGACCCCGGTGAGCGTGCGAAGGCGATCGGCCTGTGGTCCGGCGTGATGACGGCCGGCATCGCGCTGGGCTCGGTGATGAGCGGCGTGCTGGTCGAGTACTTCTGGTGGGGCTCGGTCTTCCTGGTCAACCTGCCCGCGATGGCCCTGCTCCTGATCCTCGGCCCGATCCTGCTGCCGGAGTCGAAGGACCCCGCCCCCAGCCGCTTCGACTGGCTGAGCGTCCCCCTGTCGATGGCCGCGGTGCTCCCCGTCATCTACGGCCTCAAGGAGATCACCAACGAGGGCTGGAACGTCCGGTACGTCATCTCGATCACCGTCGGCCTGCTCTTCGCCGCCCTCTTCGTCCACCGCCAGCGCACGGCGGCCTCGCCGATGATCTCCCCGGCCCTGTTCCGCGGACGCGGCTTCGCCCCTGCCGTTGTCCTCAACCTGCTCTCGGTCTTCGGGATGATGGGCTCGGCGTTCTTCACCACGCAGTACCTGCAGTCGGTGCTCGACAAGAGCGCGCTGGAGGCGGCCCTGTGGGCGCTGCTGCCGTCGGTGCCGATCGGGGCGGCGGCGCCGATCGCGACCCAGCTGGTACAGAAGGGCGTCAACCGCGCCCACGTCGTCACCGCGGGCTTCGCGATCGGCGCGAGCGGCTACGCCCTGCTGGCCTTCGCCGGTACGGACTCGATGTGGCTGGTGCTGACGGCGTGCGGGGTCCTCGCCGTCGGGATCGTCACCGTGGTCTCCCAGATCACGGACCTCGCGATGGGCACGGCCCCGGTGGAACGGGCGGGCGCCGCGTCCTCCCTGCTGGAGACGGGCGCCGAGTTCGGCGGCGCCCTGGGTATGGCCGTCCTCGGCTCCATCGGTACGGCGATCTACCGCCACGAGATCCCGAGTTCGGCCCCGGATGTGGCCCGGGAGACGCTGGGCGGGGCGCTGGCGGTCGCCGATCAGTTCCCGGGGCTGGCGACGGCGGCCCGGGAGGCGTTCACCAGCGGGATGCAGGGGGCGGCGATCGCGGGGGCGGTGCTGTTGGCGGGGGCGGCGGTGCTGGCGTCGGTGACGCTGCGGAAGGTTCACCCGCGGATGTGCCCGCACAGCGAAACGCCGGGCGAGCCGAGTTCCCTCAGCCCGTCCGGCGTTTGAGGACGAGGCCGTTCAGGCCGAAGCAGGGGTCTGGGGGCGGCAGCCCCCAGGCACGGTCACCTCGGCCGACGGCAACCTCAGACCAGGTTCACCGAGCGGGCGGAAGTCGCGCCGATCTCCGCCGCCACCTCGGCCAGCACACCCGCGTCCACCGTGTCGTCAACGGTCAGCACGGCCAACGCCTCGCCGCCCGCAACCGCACGAGCGACCTGCATACCGGCGATGTTGATCCCCGCCTCACCGAAGATCCGCCCCACCGTGCCGACAACACCCGGCCGGTCCTCGTACCGGAACACGACCATGTGGTCGGCGAGCGCGAGATCGACGTCGTACTCGCCCACCGCGACGATCTTCTGCAGGTGCTTCGGCCCGGCAAGGGTGCCGGACACCGACACCTCCTCGCCGCTGCTGAGCGTGCCACGCACGGTGACGACGTTGCGGTGGTCGGCCGACTCGGAGCTGGTCGTGAGGCGAACCTCGACGCCACGCTCCTGCGCGAACAGCGGAGCGTTGACGTACGACACGGTCTCGTCGACGACGTCCTCGAACACACCCTTCAGCGCGGACAGCTCCAGCACCTTCACATCGTGCTGGGTGATCTCGCCGTACACCTCGACGTCGAGGCGGACCGCGACCTCACCGGCGAGCGCGGTGAAGATCCGGCCGAGGCGCTCCGCGAGGGGCAGGCCCGGCTTGACGTCCTCGGCGATGACGCCGCCCTGGACGTTCACCGCGTCCGGGACGAGCTCACCGGCGAGCGCGAGGCGCACGGAGCGGGCGACGGCGATGCCGGCCTTCTCCTGGGCCTCGTCGGTGGAGGCGCCGAGGTGCGGGGTGCACACGACCTGGTCGAACTGGAACAGCGGGGAGTCCGTACAGGGCTCCTTCGCGTACACGTCGAGGCCGGCGCCGGCGACGCGGCCTTCCTTGAGCGCCGAGTACAGCGCCTCCTCGTCGACGATCCCGCCGCGCGCGGCGTTGACGATCCGGACGCTCGGCTTGACCTTGTGCAGCGCCTCGTCGCCGATGAGACCGAGGGTCTCGGGCGTCTTGGGCAGGTGCACGGTGATGAAGTCGGAGACCTCCAGGAGCTCGTCGAGCGACAGCACCTTGACGCCCATCTGCGCGGCCCGAGCAGGCTGGACGTAGGGGTCGTAGGCGACGACCTTCATGCCGAACGCCGACATGCGCTGCGCGACGAGCGCGCCGATGCGCCCGAGGCCCACGACGCCCAGCGTCTTCTCGGCGAGCTCGACGCCCGTGTACTTGCTGCGCTTCCACTCGCCGTTCTTCAGCGCGGTGTTGGCCTGCGGGATGTAGCGCGCGGTGGCCAGCAGCAGACCGCAGGCCAGCTCGGCGGCGGTCACGATGTTGGAGGTGGGGGCGTTGACGACCATCACGCCGGCCTTGGTGGCGGCGGAGACGTCGACGTTGTCCAGGCCGACGCCGGCTCGTGCGACGACCTTCAGTTTGTGCGCGGCGGCGACTGCCTCGGCGTCGACCTTGGTGGCCGAGCGGATCAGGATCGCGTCCACGTCGGCGATGGCGGAGAGCAGTTCGGCTCGGTCGGCGCCGTTGCAGTGCCGGATCTCGAAGTCCGGGCCAAGTGCGTCGACGGTCGCGGGTGACAGCTCTTCGGCGATGAGTACGACAGGGTTCGAGCTCACGTGAGTCCTCACAAGTCCAATGCGTGCGGACGGCCGTCCCGACGGCCGCAAGCGGTGGAGTGCTAGCCGCGTGGAAGACGCACGACGCTGTGGGCCTGACGCGTATGTAGTACGGCAGTGTAGTGGCGCAGCGAAGGGCGTCTTACGCCTCTACGGAAGGATCACCCGGACGTGGATGTCCACGGTGGCCAACAGCGAAATCAGCCCCGCGACGGCGCGCCGGAATGGCGGCACCGTCGCGGAGCGCTCGGCTTACGCCTCGTCGTCGTTGACCCACGACATGAGCTTGCGGAGCTCCTTGCCGGTGGTCTCCAGCAGGCTCTTCTCGTCCTGCGACTTGTACTCGTTGTACCGCTTCAGGCCGCCGTGGTACTCGGCCATCCACTCACGGGCGAAGGTGCCGTCCTGGATCTCGGCGAGGACCTTCTTCATCTCGGCCTTGGTGGCGTCCGTGATGATCCGCGGGCCGGTGACGTAGTCGCCCCACTCGGCGGTCTCGGAGACCGACCAGCGCATCTTCTCCAGGCCGCCCTCGTACATGAGGTCGACGATCAGCTTCAGCTCGTGGAGGCACTCGAAGTACGCGATCTCCGGCTGGTAGCCGGCCTCGGTCAGCGTCTCGAAGCCCGCCTTGACCAGCGCCGCGGTGCCACCGCAGAGGACGGCCTGCTCACCGAACAGGTCGGTCTCGGTCTCCTCGGTGAAGGTCGTCTTGATGACGCCGGCGCGGGTGCCACCGATGCCCTTGGCGTACGACAGCGCGAGCGCGAAGGCGTTGCCGGTCGCGTCCTGCTCGACGGCCGCGATACACGGAACGCCGCGGCCCTCCTCGTACTGGCGGCGGACGAGGTGGCCCGGGCCCTTGGGGGCGACCATGCAGACGTCGATGCCGGCCGGGGGCTTGATGAAGTCGAAGCGGATGTTCAGGCCGTGGCCGAAGAACAGCGCGTCGCCGTCGTTGAGGTTGTCCTTGATGGACTCCTCGTAGACCTGGGCCTGGATCGGGTCCGGGACGAGGATCATGATGACGTTGGCCTCGGCGGCGGCCTCGGCGGGGGTCACCACGCGCAGGCCCTGCTCCTCGGCCTTCGCCTTGGACTTGGAGCCCTCGTGCAGACCGACCCGGACGTCGACGCCCGAGTCACGGAGCGACAGCGCGTGGGCGTGGCCCTGGCTGCCGTAACCGATGACCGCGACCTTGCGGCCCTGGATGATGGACAGGTCGGCGTCAGCGTCGTAGAACAGCTCGGCCACTTTGGGTTCTCTCCTTGTGTGCAGGTGTTGCGTACCACCGTATGACGGCGGGCGGAAATAAAGTTTCGGGGTCTCGGAATACGGGCGGCCGGTGTCACCCGGCCGCCCGAATCCGTCGTTATGCCGACCGGTCGAGGGCCCGCAGCGAGCGGTCCGTGATGGAGCGGGCGCCGCGGCCGATGGCGATCGTGCCGGACTGGACGAGCTCCTTGATGCCGTAAGGCTCCAGCATCTTGAGCATCGCGGACAGCTTGTCGGTGCTGCCGGTGGCCTCGATGGTGACGGCCTCCGGGGAGACGTCGACGGTCTTGGCGCGGAACAGCTGGACGATCTCGACGATCTGGGAGCGCGTCTCGTTGTCGGCGCGCACCTTCACCAGAACGAGTTCACGCTGAACGGCCGAGCCGGGTTCCAGTTCGACGATCTTCAGCACGTTGACGAGCTTGTTGAGCTGCTTCGTCACCTGCTCCAGCGGCAGCTCCTCGACCACGGTCACCACGATCGTGATGCGCGAGATCTCGGGGTGCTCGGTGACACCGACGGCGAGCGAGTCGATGTTGAAGCCGCGCCGGGAGAACAGGGCGGCGATCCGGGCGAGGATGCCCGGGGTGTTCTCCACCAGGACGGAGAGCGTGTGCTTGGACATGATCTTTTACGTCTCTCTCGCTCAGTCGTCTTCGTTGTCGCCGAAGTCGGGGCGGACGTCCCGGGCGGCCATGATCTCGTCGTTGGAGGTGCCGGCGGCGACCATCGGCCACACCATGGCGTCCTCGTGGACGATGAAGTCGATCACGACCGGGCGGTCGTTGATCGAGTTCGCCTCTTCGATGACCTTGTCGAGGTCGTCCGGGGACTCGCAGCGGATCGCGTAGCAGCCCATGGCCTCCGACAGCTTCACGAAGTCGGGGACGCGGGTGCCGGCGCTCGGCTCCTTGCCGGTGGCCTCGGGGCCGGAGTGCAGCACGGTGTTGGAGTACCGCTGGTTGTAGAAGAGGGTCTGCCACTGGCGGACCATCCCGAGGGCGCCGTTGTTGATGATGGCGACCTTGATCGGGATGTTGTTCAGGGCGCAGGTGGTGAGTTCCTGGTTGGTCATCTGGAAGCAGCCGTCGCCGTCGATCGCCCAGACCGTCCGGTCCGGGGCTCCGGCCTTGGCACCCATCGCGGCCGGCACCGCGTAGCCCATGGTGCCCGCGCCGCCCGAGTTCAGCCAGGTCGCCGGCTTCTCGTACCGGACGTAGTGCGCGGCCCACATCTGGTGCTGGCCGACGCCCGCGGCGAAGATCGTGCCCTCGGGCGCGAGCTGGCCGATGCGCTCGATGACCTGCTGGGGCGAGAGCGAGCCGTTCTCGGGCAGGTCGTAGCCCAGCGGGTAGGTCTCGCGCCAGCGGTTGAGGTCCTTCCACCAGGCGCTGTAGTCGCCCGTGTTGCCCTCGCTGTGCTCCTTCTGCACGGCCTGGACCAGGTCGGCGATGACCTCGCGGGCGTCACCGACGATCGGCACGTCGGCGGCGCGGTTCTTGCCGATCTCGGCCGGGTCGATGTCGGCGTGGACGATCTTGGCGTGCGGGGCGAAGCTGTCCAGCTTGCCGGTGACGCGGTCGTCGAAGCGGGCTCCGAGGGCGACGATCAGGTCGGCCTTCTGCAGCGCGGTGACGGCGGTGACCGCACCGTGCATGCCCGGCATTCCCACGTGCAGCTCGTGACTGTCGGGGAATGCGCCGAGCGCCATCAGGGTGGTGGTGACGGGCGCTCCGGTGAGTTCGGCGAGGACCTTCAGCTCGGCGGTGGCCTGGGCCTTGAGGACGCCGCCGCCGACGTAGAGGACCGGCCGCTTGGCGGCGGTGATCAGCTTGGCGGCCTCGCGGATCTGCTTGGCGTGCGGCTTGGTCACCGGGCGGTAGCCGGGCAGGTCCATGACCGGCGGCCAGGAGAAGGTCGTCTTCGCCTGGAGGGCGTCCTTGGCGATGTCGACCAGGACCGGGCCCGGGCGGCCGGTGGAGGCGATGTGGAACGCCTGCGCGATCACCCGCGGGATGTCCTCGGCCTTGGTGACGAGGAAGTTGTGCTTGGTGATCGGCATCGTGATGCCGACGATGTCCGCCTCCTGGAAGGCGTCCGTGCCGATCGCCTTCGACGCGACCTGCCCGGTGATCGCCACGAGCGGCACCGAGTCCATGTGCGCGTCGGCGATCGGGGTCACCAGGTTGGTGGCGCCGGGGCCCGAAGTCGCCATGCAGACACCGACCTTGCCGGTGGCCTGCGCGTAACCGGTGGCCGCGTGGCCGGCTCCCTGCTCGTGCCGGACCAGGACGTGACGGACCCTCGTCGAGTCCATCAGCGGGTCGTACGCGGGAAGGATCGCACCGCCGGGAATGCCGAATACCGTCTCGGCCCCGACCTCCTCGAGAGAACGGATGAGGGACTGCGCACCCGTGACGTGCTCGGGGGCGGACTGCTGTCCTCCGGATCGGGGCCGCGGCTGCGGGTGATGGGCCCCGGTGGCCTGCTCGGTCATCGTCAGTCTCTTCTCGATGCTGAGGGTTTTTGCGAAGTTCGTGCGGTGTACGGCTTTTGTACGACAGGTACCTGTGCAACAAAAAACCCCTCGTGCCGTGAGGCAAGCGAGGGGAGCGCGCCGGGGTGGGTAGCTGTGAGTTCCGGGTCCGTCCGGAGGTCACCAGCTTCAGCCGACGCGCTTTCCAAGTACGAGAATTCGGGTGCGCATGGCACTGACCCTCCCCCCGGCACGCACCACGTGTCAAGTGGGTGGGACGGGAGTCTCATTATGTGAGCGGAGGGCTGTGCCACCCCCCAGAACGGCGGGCACACCACTTGTGTACACCCCCGCGCCGCCACCCGCGAACGCGGGCTCGACCGGACCGTGCGGTACCGGATAACGGCCGGATGTCAGCGCCCGGCGCAGCCGGTATTCGTCCAGCGGACCGGAGAACGCCATGCCCTGCCCGTGCGTGCAGCCCATCGCGCGCAGGGCGACGACCTGCTCGGGAAGGTCCACGCCATCGGCCACGGACGGCAGCCCGAGGTCGGTGGCGATCCGCAGCAGCCCACTGGTGATCTTGTGCAGTCGCGCGGACTCGACGACCCCCTCGACCAGACTGCGGTCGAGTTTGAGTACGTCGACGGGGAGTCGCCTCAGTGCGGTGATGGCCGCATAGCCACTACCGAACCCGTCCAGCGCGATCCGGACACCGAGTCGCCTGAGCGCGCCGAGCCTGCGCTCCAGCTCGTCCAGGGAGACCCGGGGGTCGGGGTCGGACAGCTCGATCACCAGGGACCCGGACGGCAGCCCGTGCCGGGTCAGCAGCGCCTCGATGGAGCCGAGCGGCATCGAGCGGTCCAGCAGCCGCCGAGCGCTCATCCGGACGGCCACGGGCACGGTGAGCCCGGTCGCGGCGCGCTCGGCGGCCTGCTCGACGGCCTCCTCCAGCATCCAGCGGCCCAGCTCGGCGGTCTTGTCGCTGTCCTCGGCCACCCGCAGGAACTCCGCAGGTGTGAAGAGCACCCCCTGCGAGGAGCGCCAGCGCGCCTGCGCGGACACCGCCGTGATCCGGCCGTCCTCAAGGCACACCACGGGCTGATGCAGCAGCGCGAACTCGCCGTCATGCAGCGCGGCACGCAGGCGCGTGGCCAGCTCCGCCTTGCGTACGACGTCCTGCTGCATCTGTGGGGCGTACAGCTCGACCCGGCCCTTGCCGGCCCCCTTGGCCCGGTACATCGCGAGGTCGGCGTTGCGCAGCAGTTCGCCCGCGCCCAGGCTCGGCTCGGCGAAGGCGACGCCGATGGAGGCGGCGACACGGACATCGTTGCCGTCGATGAGGTACGGCTGCGAGAGCGTGATGCGGAGGCGGTCGGCGAGCTCCAGGATGTGGCGTTCGCGGGCGGCCCGGTCGCGGGTGCCGTCGCCGACGATCAGGGCCGCGAACTCGTCGCCGCCCAGCCGCGACGCCGTGTCTCCGTACCGCACCGCGTCCTGGAGTCTGCGTGCGGCCTGGACGAGCAGCTCGTCCCCGGCCTGGTGCCCGATCGTGTCGTTGACGGCCTTGAAGCCGTCCAGGTCGATGAAGAGGACGGCCGTACCGCGGTCGGAGGCGCGTCGGCCGGACAGCGCCTGCTGCACGCGCTTGGTGAACAGCGCGCGGTTGGGCAGGTCGGTCAGCGGGTCGTGCTCGGCGTTGTGCTGGAGCTGCGCCTGGAGGCGCACTCTTTCGGTCACGTCCCGGCTGTTGAAGATGAGGCCGCCGTGGTGGCGGTTGACGGTGGACTCGACGTTCAGCCAGCCGCCGTCACCGGACCTGAAGCGGCACTCGATGCGGGTGGTGGGTTCCTCAAGAGGGCTGGCGGCGAGGAAGCGGCGCAACTCGTGCACCACGCAGCCCAGATCCTCCGGGTGGATGAGATGAGCCAGTTCGGTGCCCACGAGCGCCTCCGCGGACTGGCCGTAGACACCGGCGGCGGCCGGGGAGACGTAGCGCAGGATGCCGCTCGGCGTGGCGATCATGATGACGTCGCTGGAGCCCTGCACCAGGGAGCGGAAGTGGTTCTCCTTCTGCGCCAGCTCCTGGGTGAGGGTGATGTTGTCGAGCAGCATGATGCCCTGGCGGACCACGAGGGCGAGCACCACCGTGCCGCCGGTGAGGAGCACCACGCGGTCGACGCTGCGGCCGCTGAGGACGTTGTAGAGGATGCCCAGCGTGCAGACCGCGGCGGCGAGATACGGGGTGAGGGCGGCCAGGGATCCGGCGATCGGCCGGGTGGCCGGATACCGGCTGTGATCACCGCCCTGCGGGGGTGTGTGGTGGTGGGAGCCGATGCGCTGCCCGGGCAGGCGCTCGCGCACCACGCGCGTGTGCCCGTGTCCGTGCCCATGGCCCTGTCCGTCGGTGTGGGGTCGGTCGCCGTCGTGCTGCCCGTGCCGTGGGGTGGCCCAGGGGGCGTAGGCGAGGAGCAGCGAACCGGCGAACCAGCCCGCGTCGAGCAACTGGCCGGAGCGGTAGGTGTTGTGCAGCAGCGGTGAGGTGAACAGGGCGTCGCACATCACGGTGAGGGCGAGCGCCCCGATCGCGGTGTTCACGGCGGTGCGGTTCACCGACGAGCGCTGGAAGTGCAGCGCGAGCACCATGCTGACGAGGGCGATGTCGAGCAGCGGGTAGGCCAGCGACAGCGCGGTGTGGCTCACGCTCGACCCGTCGAACTTGGCGGCCTGCGCGAGCGCGAGGCTCCACGACAGCGTGAGCAGCGAGCCGCCGATCAGCCACGCGTCCAGGGCGAGGCAGACCCAGCCCGCCTTTGTCACCGGCCGCTTGGCGAGCACCAGCAGTCCGACGATGGCGGGCGGCGCGAAGCACAGGAAGAACAGGTCGGCGTAGCTGGGGCTGGGTACGGGGCGGTCCAGCACGACTTCGTACCACCCCCAGATCAGGTTGCCCAGGGACGCCATCGCCGAGGAGAGGGCGAACAGCAGCCATGCGGGTCGAAAACGGATACGGCGGTTGCGGGCGTAGAGGAAACACGACACGGCGGCGGTGCCCGCGGCGGCGCTCAGCCCGAAGTCGCCCATGATCAGGGCGAGTTCGCCCGAGCCCCAGCCGAGCGCGGAACCGACGGCGTATGCGGCGCACACCAGGGCCAGTACGAGCTGGCGGACCATGCTCCGCGCACCACCGGAAACCGGCGGACGGGGCAGCAGCGCACCCGGCGAAGGCTGAACCCGCAGCCCCGCGTTGAGCGTGGTCGTGGCAGGCGGAGGCGAACTCACCGGGTCCTCCCGGTCCGCACCGCTCCCGGGTCCCGGGGGTCCCGGTGCGCTGGGTGCGCATGCCTCCTGCGACTGCTGTGCCTGCGGTGGTGATGGCTGTGGTGTCCACCGTGATTGCCGTGGTGACCGCGTCTGCGCGCGGCCGTGCGCCAGGGTCGCCGCCGGCGGCCCCGCCGCGTCGGATCGCTCGTCCATAGGCCGTGCATCGCCCGTCGCCCCCCTCACAGTCCTGAAATGTCGATCCCCGGCGCCGAACGGTGCGCGGCGCAGCCCCTGTCGGACGATACACCAATCTCGTCACTCAGGGACATAGTCCCTCTACTCTCCGTGACGACCAGCAGCGATGCGAGCACGGACCGCGTTCGGCAGATTGCGGAGGGTACCCGAAGCGGATTACGTGACCTTTACGTCCGTCTCCTGCGCGCCCGTAGTGCCGCCACCTACACGCCGGTTGCGCCCGTCGTTAGGATCACGTTCCGCAACGGCTCCTGGTTCACGAAACGATTCAATTGGTCCGCCAAGAGCCTTTTGGCGCGGGGCAGGAACGCGGAGGTCGGGCCGCCGACGTGCGGGCTGATGAGCACGCCCGGTGCCTGCCACAACGGGTGCCCCTGGGGCAGCGGTTCGGGGTCGGTGACGTCCAGGGCCGCGATGATGCGGCCGCTCTCCAGTTCGGCGAGCAGCGCCTTGGTGTCGACGACGGGGCCGCGGGCCACGTTGACGAGAAGGGCGCCGTCCTTCATGCGGGCCAGGAACTCGGCGTCGGCCAGGTGGCGCGTGGTCTCGGTGAGCGGCGTGGAAAGGATCACGACGTCCGCCTCAGGGAGCAGGGCGGGCAGTTCGGTGAACGGATGCACCGGGCCGCGCGCCGTGGTGCGCTCGGAGCGCGCGACGCGCGCCACCCGCGCGAGCTCGAACGGAACGAGCCGGTCCTCGATGGCGGCGCCGATGGATCCATAACCCACGATCAGAACGGACTTGTCGGCGAGGGCCGGCCGGAATCCGCCGAGCCACTCCCCCCTGTCCTGCGCCCGCACGAAGTCGGGTACGCCGCGCAGCGAGGCGAGGATCAGCGTGAGCGTGAGCTCGGCGGTGCTCGCCTCGTGCACCCCGCGCGCGTTGCACAACCGCACGCCCGGACGCAGGTACTTGAGGCCCGGCAGCACGTTGTCGACGCCGGCGGACAGCGTCTGCACGACCTCCACGGAACTCAGCAGGGGCAGCGGCCGCAGGCCGACCTCGAGGGGCTTCATGTAGGGGACGACGTAGTACACGCACTCGGCCGGATCCCCGGGGAAGTCCTCACCGCCGTTCCAGAAACGGTAGTTCGGGCCCTCGGGGAGCCCTTCGATATCTTCCGGCGGGATGGGGAGCCATACGTCAGGAGTCATGGTCAGGAGGCTAGGGCCTGTCCGGCGGATCAGGTCGCGGGAAAACGACGGCGCCCCATCAACCCCGTGTCCGCGACAGGATCCGCCGGACAGGCCCTAGTTGAGAGGGGCGGAGGCGCAGAGGTTAGGTTGGGGGGCCAGGAGAGGGAAGGTCACGAGCAGGTGGAGCGCAGGACGATCGGCGCGGCGGCGCTCGTAGTGGGTGCCGTCGGACTCGGGTGCATGCCGATGAGCTGGGCGTACAGCGGGACCCGGCAGCGCGGCGACGAGTCGCTCAGAGCCGTCAACCGGGCGCTGGATCTGGGCTCGACATTTCTCGACACGGCCGACATGTACGGCCCGTTCACCAATGAGCTGCTGGTGGGGCGGGTGCTGAAGGAGCGCCGCGAAGACGCCTTCGTGTCGACCAAGGTCGGCCTGCTGGTGGGCGAGCAGCACATCGTGGCCAACGGCCGCCCCGGCTATGTGAAACGGGCCTGCGACGCCTCACTGAGGCGTCTGCAGACGGACGTCATCGACCTCTACCAGCTGCACCGGGTGGATCCGGAGGTTCCGGTCGAGGAGACCTGGGGCGCGATGGCCGAGCTCGTACAGGCCGGAAAGGTGCGGGCGTTGGGGCTGTCCGCGATGGGCGCGCGCTCCGGCCGCCGGGCGGGGGCGCGGCTGCACGACGAAACGATCCGCCAGCTGCGCCGGGTGCAGCAGGTCTTCCCCGTGAGCGCGGTGCAGGCCGAGCTGTCGGTGTGGTCGCCGGAGGCACTGGAGGCGCTGCTGCCGTGGTGCGAGGCACGCGACGTCGGCTTCCTGGCGGCGATGCCGCTGGGCAACGGCTTCCTGACCGGCACGCTGACCCCGGGCGAGGGCTTCGAACCGGACGACGTCCGCGCCCGCCACCCCCGTTTCACCGCCGAGATGATGGCCGCGAACCAGCCCATCGTGGCCGGCCTGCGCCGCGTCGCCCGCCGCCACGGCGAGGACGCCACCCCGGCCCAGGTCGCCCTGGCGTGGGTGCTGGCGCAGGGCCGCCATGTGGTTCCGGTACCGGGCGCGAAGCGGGAGCGCTGGGTGACGGAGAACGTGGAGGCGGCGGGACTGCGGCTGACGCCGGAGGACCTGGCGGAGGTGTCGGGGCTGCCGGCGGCTCAGGGGTCGTGGGAGTGAGAGCGACGCGGGCCTCGGACGTCGGGGGTTGGCCAACCGGCGCGGGCCGCGGAATTTGGGATGCTTCCGGCCAACCGGCGTGAGCCCGGAACCTGAGGGGCTTCGGCGGCTCGAGGTTTGCTGATCGGGAACCTGTGAGGCGCGAGCGGTGTATGACAAGTAGAACCCGCCGCGTCGAAGGGACCACGATCGTGCAACGTCGAGCTGTGTCTGCCGTGCTGGCCACGGCCGCGCTCCTGGTGACGGCCGGCTGCTCCTCCGACGGAGGAGGAGGCGGCTCATCGGGTGGAGTGGGGAGTACGACGCCGGGGAGTACGGAGTCGGGGTCGTCGCCGTCCGCGCAGGCCACCGAGCAGGCCGCTCCCGCGAAGGGCTCGGTGAAGGTGCTGCGCACGGTCACCGAGGATCTGAAGACGCCCTGGGGCCTGGCGCCCCTCCCCGACGGCGACCTGCTCGTCTCCTCCCGCGACGAGGGCACGATCACCCGGGTCGACGCGGAGACGGGCAAGAAGACCGAGCTGGGCGAGGTGCCCGGGGTGTCGCCGGCCGGCGAGGGCGGCCTGATGGGCCTCGCGCTCTCCCCCGACTACGCCTCGGACCACATGGTCTACGCGTACTTCACCTCGGTCTCCGACAACCGCATCGTGCGCATGCTGTACGACGAGCAGAAGCCGTCCGGGGATCAACTGGGCGCTCCCGACACGATCTTCAAGGGGATCCCCAAGGGCTTCATCCACAACGGCGGCAGGATCGCGTTCGGCCCGGACAAGATGCTGTACGCGGGCACGGGCGAGAGCGGCAACACGGGTCTGTCCCAGGACAAGAAGTCCCTGGGCGGCAAGATCCTCCGGCTGACCCCGGAGGGCGAGCCGGCGCCGGGCAACCCGTTCGCGAACTCCCCCGTGTACTCGTACGGCCACCGCAATGTGCAGGGGCTGGCCTGGGATTCCAAACAGCGCCTGTTCGCCTCGGAGTTCGGCCAGAACACCTGGGACGAGTTGAACGCGATCAAGCCCGGCGCCAACTACGGCTGGCCGGATGCCGAGGGCAAGTCGGACGACTCCGCGTACCAGAACCCCATAGCCCAGTGGCACACCGACGACGCCTCCCCCAGCGGCATCGCCTACGCCGAGGGCTCCATATGGATGGCCGGCTTGAAGGGACAGCGACTGTGGCGCATCCCGCTGAAGGGCACGGAGGCCTCGGCCGACCCGCAGGCCTTCCTGGAGGGTGACTACGGCCGGCTGCGCACGGTGGTGTCGGCCGGCGGCGACAAGCTCTGGCTGGTGACGAGCGAGACGGACGGGCGGGGGTCGCCGGAGAGCGGGGACGACCGGATTCTGGAGTTGGAGGTGAAGTAGGGGGAAGGCAGCGGGGAAGCAGCGGGAGGTCGGTCACTCCGAGGCGCCTGGCTCAGGTGGCTGAAGTTTGTCCTCGGCCTCGGCCTCGGCCTCGGCCTCGGCCTCGTCCGGCGTCGGTGGCCGTACGACCACCTTGCCCGAGTCCAGGTCTATCGGCCCGCGCCCCGGGTCGCCGTCGCCGACGTCCACCCGGGTCGTCTCCAGCCGGTTGCGCTCGTCCTCGGTGTGCTTGCGGCCCGGTGCGAACAGTTCCTCGAACGGGTTGAACACGGGCGCCTCCCCTGTGGCGGTCCGCTCAAGCGTACGACTCAGCCCGCCGACCGCACCTTCTGCGCTTCGGGCGGGAACAGCCCCAGCCGGTGGGCCACGGCAGCCGCCTCGCCCCGCCCCGAGACGCCGAGCTTGCCCAGGATGTTCGACACATGGACGCTGGCCGTCTTCGGGGAGATGAACAGTGCCTCGGCGATCTGGCGGTTGGTGCGGCCGGCGGACACCAGGCGCAGTACGTCGCGCTCCCGGCTGGTGAGGCCGAGTGCCTCGACGGGGTCGGCGGGGGCGAGCGCCTGCTCGGGGACCCGGCTCGGGGTGAGACGGGCGCGCTGGGCGAGCAGGGCGACACGGTCGGCGAGCGGACGGGCGCCGAGGTGGTCGGCGACGGCGAGGGCGAGGCGGAGCAGTTCGGCGGCACGGTCCCGGTCGTCCGGGTCGGCCCCTGCGGCCAGCAGGGCCTCGGCGAGGCGATGGCGGACGAGGGCGAGGTCGTAGGGGCGCTCCAGGGGCTCCAGGGCCTCGACCACCTCGGACCAGTCACGGGGTGTGCCGCGGCCCTCGGCGCGCAGGAGTTCGGCGTGGACCCAGCGTTCGTGCGCCTGCCAGACGGGCACATGGGTGGCGAGCGACTTGGCGGACGCGCGGATGCGTTCGAGGATCGCGGCCCGACCGGGGTCGGCGGCGGGCAGGCCGAGGGCGTCGGCCTCGGCTGTGGCGGCGGCGAGCAGCAAGGGCCAGGCGTAGCGCTGGGTGCCGGGTGGGAAGCCGGTGTCCAAGGTGCGTTCGAGTGCGGCGCGGGCGTCCAGGAGGCGGCCCTCGCCCGCCGCGACACCGATCGCGAGGCGGGCCATCGGCAGGGTGTGCTGGGGTGCCTTGTCGTGGGTGCCGAAGTGCTCGCGGGCGTCGGCCAGTTGGCGGTCGGCCTCGGTCAGGTCGCCGCGTGCGAGGGCGAGTTGGGCGTGGAGGGCGGCGCGGAAGCCGCGGGGTTTGGCGCCCTGGCCGATGCGTTCGGCGTTGTGGCCCGCCTCGCCGGCCTCGTCCCAGCGGGCCAGGGAGAAGAGGGATTCGGCGAGGTTGCTCCACACATAGGCCTCGGTGTCCATCAGACGCAGCCGCCGGACGAATTCCACGCCCTCTTCGAGGATGCGGACGGCGTCCTGCGAGCGGCCTATGCCCTCCAGATGGGAGGGCAGGTTTATGTAGACACGGCCTGCCACCGAGGCGTCGCCGAGTGTCGCCACCTGCTTCTTGACCTCGTACACCTCGGCGAGCCCGCCCTCGATGTCGCCCGAGTCGACCCGCAGTCCGCCGAGGGTGAGCCTGGAGTTCAGTTCGATGTCGAAGGCGCCGACCATGCGCGCGTACTCCACGGCGCGCTCGGCGGAGGTCATGGCGTCGGGGCCGGGCTCGTGCAGCATGGACCAGTTGGCCACCATGGAGAGCACCTCGGCGTGCACCTCGGACGGTGGCAGGCCGCGGACCAGTTCCTGGGCGGTGGCCAGTTCCGTCCAGCCGTCGCCGCGGGCCAGGTTCTGCACCAGACGGGCGCGCTGGGTCCAGAACCAGGCGGCGCGCAGGGGGTCGCCCTCGTCCTCCAGGATGTGCAGGGCGCGCCGGGTGATCTTCAGGGCGCGTTCCCGCTCGCCGCACAGCCGGCCCGCGACGGCGGCCTCGGCCATCAGGTCGAGGTAGCGCAGGGGTGTGGTGGTCGGGTCGCAGCCGCAGGGAGGGTAGACCTCGGTGTAGTCGACGGGGCGCAGATCCGCGCGTATCTCTTCGGGTGCGGAGTCCCACAGCTCCATCGCCCGTTCCAGGAGCCGCAGTTGCTCGGAGTAGGCGTGCCGGGTGCGGGCCGCGACGGAGGCGGCGAGGACGGCGGGGAGGGCCTTGGCGGCGTCGTGGGCGTTGTACCAGTAGCTGGCCAGACGCATGACGCGCTGGTCGGCGGGGACGAGCGTGGGGTCGGCCTCCAGGGCCTCGGCGTAGCGGCGGTTGAGGCGGGAGCGCTCGCCGGGCAGGAGGTCGTCGCTGACGGCCTCGCGGACCAGGGAGTGGCGGAAGCGGTAGCCGTCGCCGGTGGGGGCGGCGAGCAGGATGTTGGCGTTGACGGCGGCTCGCAGGGCCTCGATGAGGTCGTCCTCGGCGAGCCGGGCGACGGCCGCCAGCAGCCGGTACTCGACGGTGGAGCCGCCCTCGGCGACGATCCGGGCGACCCGCTGGGCGCTTTCGCTCAGGCCCTCGACGCGGACCAGGAGGAGGTCGCGCAGGGAGTCGCTGAGGCTGGTGCGGCAGCCCTCGTGGGCGGCCACGGCGAGCTCCTCGACGAAGAAGGCGTTGCCGTCGGAGCGTTCGAAGATCTCGTCGACCTGGGCGGGGTCCGGTTCGGCGGCGAGGATGCCGGCGATCTGGCGGGCCACTTCGGTGCGGTTGAAGCGGGCGAGTTCCAGTCGGCGGACGGTGCGCAGCCGGTCGAGTTCGGCGAGCAGCGGGCGCA
Organism: Streptomyces sp. JLBG701; assembly: GCF_058544905.1. Lineage (NCBI taxonomy): Bacteria > Bacillati > Actinomycetota > Actinomycetes > Kitasatosporales > Streptomycetaceae > Streptomyces > Streptomyces sp. JLBG701. The sequence continues at coordinate 7,975,171 of NZ_CM178588.1, read as the reverse complement.
GGGGATGGCGGCGGTGGATGTCGTCGGCGCGGTAGGTGGCCAGGACGACGAGGCGGCCGGTGCGCAGGGTGCGGAAGAGGTAGGCGAGGAGGTGGCGGGTGGAGGCGTCGGCCCAGTGCAGGTCCTCCAGGGCGACGACGACCGTGCGGTCGGTGGCGACGCGCTCCAGCAGGCGCGCGATGAGCTCGAAGAGGCGGGCCATGCCCTCCTCGTCGTGCCGTCCCGGCCTCGCCTCGCCGAGTTCCGGCAGGAGCCGGGCGAGCTCCTCCTCCTGGCCCGCGGCAGCGGCGGCCAGTTCCTCGGGCAGTTCCCGGCGCAGGGCGCGCAGGGCGGTGGAGAAGGGGGCGAAGGGCAGCCCGTCGGCGCCGATCTCGACGCAGCCGCCGAGCACGACGACGGCGCCGCGGCGGCAGGCGGCGGTGGCGAACTCCTCGACGAGACGGGTCTTTCCGACGCCGGCCTCACCGCCGAGCAGCAACGCCTGCGGCTCGCCCGCGGCAGCGCGGGCGAGCGCGTCGTTCAGTGTGTCCAGCTCATCGGTGCGGCCGATGAACACCGGGCAGACGGACCTGTTCTCCACGATGCCGAGCATCGCACGCGGGTCTGACAGTCGCGCACCGGTTTTCGGGAGGCCGGCACCTGCTGCCCCGCCGGCCTCCCGTTCCCCCGCGTTCACGCCGCTCGGGCGAACCGGTGCCGGCGGTGACGGTGGCTATGCGACTCCCCCTCGGGCGCGTTCTTGGCGGCTTCGCGGCGGGCGGCGCGGTTGGCGCGGACGGCCTCGCGGACCAGGCGGTCGTGCTCGGCCTGACGGATCAGCTCTGCGGAACGGATCTGCTGGAGCTCGTACTCGAACATCTTGTACCCCTCGTGAAGAGTCGGTTTCGGGCTTCGCTTCTTGCGATGCCTCAACCTTCGTCTCCAAGGGGGGTCCGCCACATCGGGAGAGTTCCGCATCTTGAGCGCACGAAGGGCCTTAGGCCCGTCCTACGTGACGTAGGGCGGGCCTAAGGCCCCTCAGGAAAGCTCGGGAAGCGGGTACTCAGCTGCTTGCGGTCGGCATCGCCAGGAGGACGTCCGTGTACTTGAGCACGGCCAGCAGCAGGCCGATGACCGCGAGCGAGACACCCGCCCAGGCGACGGACTTGACCCACGTGGCCTGCACCGCCCGCTCGGGGTCCCCGAACGCCGGGCGGACCAGCACGAAGACGCCGACCAGCAGGGCGACCAGCGCGAAGATGCCGGCGACCAGCGCGTTGGCGTTCCACGAGTTGCCGTAGACCTGCTCGATCTGCGTGGAGACGGTCGCGGTCGACGCGGTCTCCAGCTGCCCGTACAGCGAGTCGCGCGCCTGGGCGACGGTGCCGAGCCAGCCGCCGGTCAGCGAGACGAGACCCAGCGCGGCCGAGACCACCGCGGCGGCGCCCACGCCCACACCCGAGGGGGCCTTGTCGGCGACAGCCTCGGAAAGCTCGTCCTCGCTGATGTCTTCGACGACCTCGTCGGTGCCCTCGGCGTCGGTCTCGGTGACCTCGGCCTCGGTGTCCTCGGCCTTGGTGTCCTCGGCCTTGATGTCGTCGGACTTGGTTACGTCCACGGTCTCCACGTCGCTCTTCTCTTCGGGGGCCGCGTTCCCGGCCTCGTCAACTGTCTTGGTTCCCATACCTCGCACCGTACGGACGCTGTCTGAGAGGTCTCTTAATGATCCTTGTGAGCGGCACGCGCGCGTGCGTGCTGCCACTCGGGCGCGAGCACCGACCAGACTTCGATGTCGTGGCGTACGCCCCGGTACGGGTGACTCTCCCGCAGAACGGCGTCGCGGCTCATGCCCAGCCGCCGTGCCACATTGATGCTGGCTTCGTTCGCGGCTGCCGCGTGCCACTCCACACGGTGGATGCCTCGTTCGTCAACCGCCCAGTCGATAAGGATGCGCATCGCGCGCGTGATGAGCCCCCGCCCGGTACCGGCGGGTTCCAGCCAGCAGCCGACCTCGCAGTTGCCGCGCTCCGCGTCGAAGTTGAGGAACAGCACCCCGCCCACGAGCTTCCCGTCCAGCCACAGACCGTGCAGGGACCCGGTGTCGGCGGCCCGCATGTCGGCGTACCGCTGGAGCACGTCCCGCGCGCCCACGACGTCGAAGGCCTTGGACGCGAAGGGGATGTACTGGTTGATGAAGTCACGCCCACGGTCCAGGTGCGCGAGGAATTCCTCCGCGTGCCAGGGCTCCAGGGGCTTGAGTTCGACGTCGTCATCCAGAGATATCGCGTACATCCCGCTGCCGCTCCTCCGCCAGTACGTCCGCCACCTCGGCGTCCGTCGCAGCAGCCAGCCTTTCATGGGCGGCGCGGCACTCGGGCGGCTCGATGCTGATGCGCGGCATCCGGCGCTCCAGCCAGCCCGGCAGCCACCAGTTGGCGCCCCCGAGCAGGTGCATGAGGGCGGGTACGAGGAGCGTGCGCAGGACGAAGGCGTCGAGGGCGACGGCGGCGGCGAGCGCGATGCCGAACATGGCGATCACCCGGTCACCGCTGAGCACGAAGGCGAGGAAGACCGAGATCATGATGACCGCGGCGGAGTTGATCACACGGCTGGTCTCGGCGAGGCCGACGCGGACGGCACGCCGGTTGTCGCCGGTTTCCAGCCACTCCTCGTACATCCGGCTGACCAGGAAGACCTGGTAGTCCATGGAGAGGCCGAAAAGCACCGAGACCATGATCACGGGGAGGAAGGGCTCGATGGGCCCGGCGCGGCCCAGACCCAGCAGTTCGCTCCCCCAGCCCCACTGGAAGATCGCGACGACGACACCGAAGGCGGCGGCGACGGCGGCGATGTTCATCGCGGCGGCCTTCAGCGGGATGCCGAGGGACCGGAAGGCGACCAGGAGCAGCAGACAGCCCAGGCCGATGACGACGCCGACGAACAGGGGCAGCTTGCCGACGATCACGTCCGCGAAGTCGTCGTAACTGGCCGTCACTCCGCCGACGTGCACATCGAGCGAGGTGTCCGCCTCGGCCCGCGGCAGCACCTCGGTGCGCAGCCGGTCGACGAGGTCGCTGGTCTGCTGGGACTGCGGCGCGGACTCGGGGACGACGGTGAGGTACGCGATGTCGCCGCCCGTGTTGTATGTCACAGCCGTCACGGAGGCGACGCCCTCGGTGGAGCGGAGGGTGGTGTCGAGGTTGTCGAGGGCGAGCTTGTCCGCGGCTCCGTCGACGCGCGTCACCAGCGTCAGCGGACCGTTGACTCCCGCCCCGAAGCCGTCCGCGAGCAGGTCGTAGGCCTGGCGGGTGGTCGAGGAGCTCGCGTTGTTGCCCTGGTCCGAGGTGCCGAGGTGGAGCGAGAGGGTGGGCAGGGCGAGTACGGCCATGACGGCCAGGGCGGCGGCGCCGAGCAGCTTGGGATGCCGCTCCACGAAGGCGGACCAGCGCGCGGCGAAGCCGGTCGGCAGCTCCGGCTGGGGCCCGTGCTCCGCCAGTCGGCGCCGCTCTCGCCGGCTCAGGGCACGCGGGCCGATGAAGGACAGTAGCGCCGGGAGCAGGGTCACGGAGGCCGCGACCGTCAGGACCACGGTCAGCGAGGCGGCGATGGCGACGCCGTTGAGGAAGCCGAGCCGCAGGATCAGCATCCCCAGCAGGGCGATGCAGACGGTGGCCCCCGCGAAGACGACCGCGCGCCCGGTGGTGGCGACCGCGTTGGTGGCCGCCTCGGTGACGGACAGCCCGCGCTTGAGGCCGCGCCGGTGCCTGGTCACGATGAACAGCGCGTAGTCGATGCCGACGCCGAGCCCGATCAGCATGCCGAGCATGGGCGCGAAGTCGGCGACGGTCATGGCGTGCCCGAGCAGCACGATCGCGGCGTACGCGGTGCCGACGCTCACCAGGGCGGTGGCGATGGGCAGCAGCGAGGCGGCGAGCGAACCGAAGGCGAGGAAGAGGACGACGGCGGCCACGACCACGCCCACCACCTCGGCGAGATGCCCGCCCGAGGACTCGGTGAGCGCGATGGCCTGCCCGCCCAGCTCCACCTGGAGCCCGTCGGCCTGCGCCGACTCGGCGACGCCCACCACGGCCCGCGCCCGGGAGACGTCGATGTCCTCGGCGGAGTCGTCGAAGGTGACGGTGGCGTAGGCCGTACGTCCGTCCTCGCTGATCCGCGCCGCGCCCTGGTCGTCGTACGGGCCGGCCACGGAGGCCACGCCGGGCAGGTTCGCGATCCGGCCCAGGGTGTCGGTCATCGTCTGTTCGACGTCGGCGGAGCGGACGGTGCCGGACGTGGTGTGCCAGACAACGGTGTCGCTGTCGCCGCCGAGGCCCGGGAAGCCGTCCGCGAGCAGGTGGGTGGCGCGGCCCGACTCGGTGCCGGGGGCCTCGTAGTCGTTGGAGTACGCGGAACCGGCGACGGCGGCGGCCGCGGTGACCCCGCCGAAGGCGAGGAGCCACAGCAGAACGGCTACCAGACGGTGCCGTACACACCAACGCGCGAGTGCTGCCACGAACGTGCTCCCAGGGTGACGATTTGTGGATCTTTGACCGGGAACAGTCGTCCATGAACTGAACAGCCCGCAAAGAACGCATGAGCGATGCGAGACCACTCTTGCAGGCAATTTTGATCGTTTACCTCGTACGTGCCCTTATTCACAGGAGTGCGAGGCACGTCACAGGACAATAACGATGGCTCTGTCGCCTCAGTCGAACTGATCGCCGAACGCCATCACCGTCACCCCGACGATCAGCAGCCACAGAGCCCGCCGGGTCCGCCCCCGCGACCCCAGCACCGCCGCGAGCCCGCACACGGCGGCTCCGAGGGCATAGGCGGCCGGGACGAGCGTGGGCGAGGAGCCGGCGACCCGCAGCACCGAAGCGGCCAGGCCCGCCAAGGTCAGCAGCGCCCCGACACCGGTCGCCGTCCAGCGGGCCCGCCGCGCTTCCTGTGCCGAGTCCCCGAAGTCCTCCCCCAGTTCGGATATCTCGGAATCACCACGTCCACTCATGGCGGGCGAGCGTAGCGCCTCCACCTGAGAAATCGGATGCGGGGGACGGACCGCCGCTGCTAGCTTCCCCGCGTCGTCCGCAGTCCCGCGGCCCGTCGCCGCCGACCCGAGCAGGTGCATTGTTTGAAGGTCCGACCGAGCTCCTACGCGAACCGATCCTCTTCCCAGGACCCAAGGAGCCCGTTCACCTATGTCCGACATCACCGACCTGACCGGCCGACTGGCCCACTCGCGCTATCCGCGCAGCAGTAAGTACGACGCGCGCTGGACCATCGACAACCAGATGGGCCCGCACGCGCTGTGGCTGCTGGAATGGCTGGCCCCCGCCCTCGGGCTCGACACCCTCCCGGCGGGCGCCCGTGTGCTCGACCTGGGCTGCGGCAAGGCCATGACCTCCGTCTTCCTCGCCAAGGAGTACGACGTCCAGGTCACCGCGGCCGACCTGTGGATCCAGCCCGAGAAGAACGCGCGCCGCATCGCCGAGGCCGGCGTCGCGGACCGCGTCCTGCCCGTGTCCGTCGAGGCACACGACCTGCCCTTCGGGGACGGCACCTTCGACGCGATCGTGAGCATCGACGCGTACCAGTACTTCGGCACGAACGATCTCTACCTGCCCACCCTCACCCGGCTGTTGAAGCCGGGCGGGCGGATCGGTGTCGCCATGCCGGCACTCCGCGAGGAGCTGACGGGCGTCGAGCCGCCGGAGCACCTCAAGCCGTTCTGGGACCCCGGTTTCTGGGCGTTCCACACCGCCGACTGGTGGCGGCGGAACTGGACACGCACCGGGGCGGTCGAGGTCGAGACCGCCGACTGGCTCACCGACGGCTGGCGTGACTGGCTGCTGTGGAGCGAGGTCTGCGCCGAGGAGAGCACCGAGGAGTTCATGGCGGACATGGCCCGCGACTCGGTGGAGCTGGTACGCGCCGACAGGGGCCAAACCCTCGGATTCGTACGGGTCGTGGGCCGCCGTATCTGAAAACGCCCCTGGGGGACGCGCCACCATCGACGCGTCCCCCAGGGGTTTGTACGGAGTGCGGAGCCTGGCCTCAGCCTTCGCTGACGCCCAGCTTCTCCAGGATCAGTTCCTTGACGCGGGCCGCGTCCGCCTGGCCGCGTGTGGCCTTCATGACCGCGCCGACCAGGGCGCCGGCCGCGGCCACCTTGCCGCCGCGGATCTTGTCGGCGATGCCCGGGTTGCCGGCGATGGCCTCCTCGACGGCGGTGGTGAGCGCGCCCTCGTCGGAGACGACCTTCAGACCGCGCTTGTCGACGACCTCGTCCGGGGTGCCCTCGCCGGCGAGGACGCCTTCGATGACCTGGCGGGCCAGCTTGTCGTTCAGATCGCCCTTCGAAACCAGCTCGGTGACGCGCGCGACCTGCGCGGGCGTGATGGCCAGCTCGTCCAGCGACTTGGCGGACTCGTTGGCGCTGCGCGCCAGTTCGCCCATCCACCACTTGCGGGCGGAGGCGGCGTCGGCACCGGCGTCGATCGTGGCGACGATCGGGTCCAGCGCACCGGCGTTGAGGATCGACTGCATGTCGAAGGCCGAGATGCCCCACTCCGCCACGAGGCGGTTGCGGCGGGCCAGCGGCAGCTCCGGCAGACCGGCCCGGATCTCCTCGACCCACGCGCGCGAGGGGGCCACCGGAACCAGGTCCGGCTCGGGGAAGTACCGGTAGTCCTCGGCCTCTTCCTTCACGCGGCCCGAGGTCGTCGACCCGGTGTCCTCGTGGAAGTGCCGGGTCTCCTGGATGATCGTGCCACCGCTGCCGAGTACGGCGGCGTGCCGCTGGATCTCGAAGCGGGCGGCGCGCTCCACGGAACGCAGCGAGTTGACGTTCTTGGTCTCGGAGCGCGTACCGAACTTCTCGCGGCCGTGCGGACGCAGCGACAGGTTCACGTCGCAGCGCATCTGCCCCTGCTCCATGCGGGCTTCCGACACACCGAGCGCCTTGATGAGCTCGCGCAGCTCGGCGACGTACGCCTTGGCGACCTCGGGAGCGCGCTCGCCGGCGCCCTCGATCGGCTTGGTGACGATCTCGATGAGGGGGATGCCGGCGCGGTTGTAGTCGAGCAGCGAGTGGGACGCGCCGTGGATTCGGCCGGTGGCGCCGCCGACGTGCAGCGACTTGCCGGTGTCCTCCTCCATGTGGGCGCGCTCGATCTCCACGCGGAAGGTCTCGCCGTCCTCCAGCTGTACGTCGAGGTAGCCGTTGAAGGCGATCGGCTCGTCGTACTGGGAGGTCTGGAAGTTCTTCGGCATGTCCGGATAGAAGTAGTTCTTCCGGGCGAAGCGGCACCACTCGGCGATCTCGCAGTTCAGCGCGAGACCGATCTTGATGGCGGACTCGATGCCGATCGCGTTGACGACGGGGAGTGCGCCGGGCATGCCGAGGCAGGTCGGGCAGGTCTGCGAGTTGGGCTCGGCGCCCAGCTCGGTCGAACAGCCGCAGAACATCTTGGTCCTGGTGCCGAGTTCGACATGGACTTCGAGACCCATGACAGGGTCGTACGACGCCAGCGCGTCCTCGTACGACACCAGGTCGATGTCGGTCGTGGTGGTCACGGTGAAAACTTCCCTCTCAGCCCAGCAGGACGTCGTCGTCGCCCAGCCGCTTCAGCTCGCGGTAGAGGATGGCGAGGCCGGTGACGATGGCGGCGGCGGACACGGCCGCGTCGATCAGTCGCAGCGTGTCGTTCTCGAGGCGGGCCTTCTTGACCTGCTTCGCGACACCGACGGCACCGAACACGGTGGTGGCCATGGACAGGTACGTACCGGACTTGGACTTCTTGAAGCCCTTGGCCTTGGACAGTGCCTTGCTCACAGCGACGGAGCCTCCTCTAGCAGCGGGTGCCCCCACTTTTCCACGAAGGCGGCCTCGACGGCGGCTCCGACCTTGTACAGGCGGTCGTCCTTCAGCGCCGGGGCGATGATCTGCAGCCCGACCGGGAGGTTGTCCTCCGGCGCGAGGCCGCAGGGCAGCGACATGGCGGCGTTGCCGGCCAGGTTGGTCGGGATGGTGCAGAGGTCCGCGAGGTACATCGCCATCGGGTCGTCGGCGCGCTCGCCGATCGGGAAGGCGGTGGTGGGCGTGGTCGGGGAGACGATCACATCCACCTGCTCGAACGCCTTCTCGAAGTCCCGCGTGATGAGCGTACGGACCTTCTGGGCGCTGCCGTAGTAGGCGTCGTAGTAGCCGCTGGACAGGGCGTAGGTGCCGAGCATGATGCGGCGCTTGACCTCGGGGCCGAAGCCCGCCTCACGGGTGAGGGAGGTGACCTCCTCGGCGGAGTGCGTGCCGTCGTCGCCGGTCCGCAGGCCGTAGCGCAGGCCGTCGAAGCGGGCGAGGTTGGAGGAGCACTCCGAGGGCGCGATCAGGTAGTACGCGGAGAGCGCCAGGTCGAAGGACGGGCAGTCCAGCTCGACGATCTCGGCGCCCAGCCCCTTGAGGAGGGCGACGGACTCGTCGAAGCGCTGGATGACGCCGGCCTGGTAGCCCTCGCCACGGAACTGCTTGACGACGCCGACGCGCATGCCCTCGACGCTGCCGTTACGGGCGGCCTCGACGACCGGCGGGACCGGGGCGTCGATCGAGGTGGAGTCGAGCGGGTCGTGCCCGGCGATGACCTCGTGCAGCAGCGCCGTGTCCAGGACCGTACGGGCGCAGGGCCCGCCCTGGTCGAGGGAGGACGAGAACGCGACCATGCCGTAGCGGGAGACCGCCCCGTACGTCGGCTTGACGCCGACCGTGCCGGTGACGGCGGCCGGCTGGCGGATGGAGCCGCCGGTGTCGGTGCCGATGGCGAGGGGCGCCTGGAAGGAGGCGAGGGCGGCGGACGAGCCACCGCCGGAGCCACCGGGGATGCGGGTGAGGTCCCAGGGGTTGCCGGTCGGGCCATACGCGCTGTTCTCGGTGGAGGACCCCATGGCGAACTCGTCCATGTTGGTCTTGCCGAGGATGACGACGTCGGCGGCCTTCAGCTTCTTGGTGAGGGTCGCGTCGTAGGGCGGGATCCAGCCTTCGAGGATCTTGGAACCGACGGTGGTCGGGATGCCCTCGGTGGTGAAGATGTCCTTGAGCGCGAGCGGGACGCCGGCCAGCGGGCCGAGCTTCTCGCCCCGCTCCCGCTTCGCGTCGACGGCACGGGCCTGGGCCAGCGCGCCCTCGCGGTCGACGTGCAGGAAGGCGTGCACCTTCTCGTCGACGGCCTCGATACGGGCGAGGTGGGCCTCGGTGACCTGCACCGCGGTGAGCTCGCCGGACGCGATCCTCGCGGCGGTCTCGGCGGCCGTGAGCTTGATGATGTGGGTGTCCGTCATGGTGTCTTAGTCCTCCCCCAGGATCTGCGGCACCTTGAAACGCTGCTGCTCCTGGGCCGGGGCGCCGGAGAGCGCCTGCTCGGGGGTGAGCGACGGACGGACCTCGTCCGCCCGCATGACGTTCGTCAGCGGGAGCGGGTGAGAGGTCGGCGGCACGTCTTGGTCGGCGACCTCACTGACGCGGGCGACCGCGCCGATGATGTCGTCCAGCTGTCCCGCGAAGTGGTCAAGCTCTTCGGGCTTCAGCTCCAGACGCGCCAGCCGTGCGAGGTGGGCGACCTCCTCGCGCGTGATGCCAGGCATGCAGCGATCCTCTGGGGTGAGTGAGTGTGGTTTGGGCCCAATCCTAGGGGGCGGGGGGCTGTGGCCGTTAAACGGTTTCGCATGGCATGGGATGAGGGGCCGGGTGGCGGGGTGCGGGGTCGTGCGGCGGAGGGCCGGGCGGCGGTGTACGGGGTGGTGCGCCGGAGGGCCTGGCGACGGTGTGCGGGCGTACAGCGAACGGCCGGGCGGCAGGCTGCGGGGACGCGGCGGGTGGCCTGGCGGCGGACCGCGGAGCAGGTCCGCGGCGTCGGCAGCTGTCTGAGACCTGCGGACGCCGACGGCGGGACGTCCCACGGGCGGGGCCCACTCCTCACCCGAGTTGAACGGGCAGGCGGGTGGGTGAACTACTCGTCGGTCGCTGCGGCCGGCAGGGCCGCCCTGGGCCGCTGCCACCCCCGCGACCCCCTGGCCCGGAGCCACGCGGTCGTCTCCGCCGGAGGCATCGCCGCGGCGACCAGCCAGCCCTGAACGGCGTCACAACCCATATCGCGCAGCCGTTCCCACGTCTCGTCGTCCTCGACGCCCTCGGCGACCACGAGGAGCCCCAGCGAATGGGCCAGGTCCACCGTGCAGCGCACGATCTCCGAGTCCTCGTTGTCCACCGCGAGCCGCGCCACGAACGAGCGGTCGATCTTCAACTCGCTGACCGGCAGCCGCCGTAGATGCACCAGCGACGAATACCCCGTGCCGAAGTCGTCCAGCGACATCTTCACCCCGTGCCCGGTCAGCCCGGCGAGCGTGTCGGCGGCCCGCTGCGGGTCCTCCAGGAGCACATGCTCGGTTATCTCCAGCTGGAGCGACCCCGCCGGAACCCCGTGCCGGGCCAGCCGCGCGGCGACCGAGCCGGCGAAACCCGGGGTGTGCACATCGCGCGGGGACACATTGACGGCCACCGGCACGAACAGCCCCTGCGCCCGCCACTTGGCGACCTGCGCGAGCGCCGTGTCCAGCACGTACTCCGTGAGATGAGGCATGAGGCCCGACGACTCGGCGATCGCTATGAACTCGTCCGGCGGCACCTTCCCGCGCTCCGGGTGCACCCACCGGACCAGGGCCTCAAGGCCGGCCACCTGCCCGTCGAAGCGGACCTTCGGCTGGTAGTGCAGCTCGACCTCGTGCGCGTCGAGCGCCCGGCGCAGATCGCCGAGCAGTCCGAGCCGGTCAGGTGTGTTCGAGTCCCGCTTGGACTCGTAGACCTCTACGCCCGTACGGTCCCGCTTCGCCTGGTACATCGCGACGTCGGCCCGCCGCAGCATCCCCTCGGCGTCGAGGGCGTGGTCCGGGAAGACGGCGACGCCCGCGCTGGCCTCCAGGACGAGGGTGAGTCCGTCGAGGTCGAGCGGCGAGCTGAGCGCGGCGACCAGCGCGCGGGCGACCCGGGTCGCGGACGTCGTGGAGTCGGCGACGGGCAGCAGAACGGCGAACTCGTCACCGCCGAGCCGCGCGGCCTCCGCCCCGCGCGGCAGCGCCACCCGCAGCCGGTCCGCTATCTGGAGCAGGAGCCGGTCGCCGGCCAGGTGCCCCAGCGTGTCGTTCACCGAGCGGAAGCGGTCCAGGTCGATCAGCATCAGGGCGGAGCGGGCGCCGATGCGCTCCGCGTCGTCCAGGGCCGTCCAGATCCGCTCCTGCAGCCACTGCCGGTTGGGCAGCCCGGTCAGTGGATCGCGCAGCTGCTCTTCCGCCCGCGCGCGGGCCATCCACAGGGTGGAGTCGAGGGCGATGAGCGGGATGGAGAACAGGGGCAGCAGCACCGGCTGGGCGATGGCGACCACACAGACCAGGGGTGCGATGCCGAGCAACGCGACCACGACCAGGCCCTGTCGGACGAGGGCGGTGCGGGCGACCGTGGGCAGTCCACCCGCGCGCGGGGCGTGCAGATACCACAACAGGGTGCGGGTGACCGCGAGATAGGCGGCCGCGACCAGGATCACCTGGGGGACGGTGTAAGGGCTCCAGGTCTCGGGGTTCCAGGGCTGCTCGACGGAGGGGTGCAGTCCGAAGGCCAACAGCACCAACTCCCCGGCGCAGATGCCGAGGATGTCCACCGCGCCGTGCAGCACGCCCGGCCGCCAGCGGTTGCGGCGGGCCACGCCGACCAGTACGACGACGGTGAGGCTGACCATTCCGGCGGGCACCCAGCCGTAGAGCAGCAGGACGGCGAGGGTGAGGGCGGCGCCGGAGCCGGTGCCGCCCCACCAGCGGGCGCGGCCGAGCGCGACCAGGTGGCCGACGATGATGCCGGTGAGGACGGCCAGGGACCAGCCCGCGGTGCCGGACGGGAAGAGCGCGTGGCCGCCGCTGAACGCCCGGTAGAAACCGGCGCCCAGGACGAACCCGGCCGCCGCGACGACCGCCGCGGGCAGCGCGGGCCAGGTCAGATGTCGTGCGGAGTCCTGTTCCTCGGCGCCGGAAGCGTGCTCGGCGGTGAGCCGGCCGGAGCCCGGTCCGTCCGCGGTGCGCTGTCCGGTGGTGAACTGTCCGGTGGCGCGCCCCTCCACGCCCGGACGCTCCGAAGCCCGCTTGGCCCAGCGGCTCTCCCGCCAGGCGCCGGTTATCCGGCGCAGGCGCAGCCGTGAGTACGGGGCGGCGCTCTCGGTCGGTTCCATTCCCGTCCCTCTCACAGCCGGCGGTGCCCACGCCACGCGGTCCGTCGCCCGACATCCGTCAACGGCACCGCGTTGGGAAAACCCTTCCCCCGGCTCTTCAGGAGCAAGGGGTTGCCCCAACCGCAGCTGGGCACGGCAGGCGCACATCTCAACAGTAGGCCGCAGAAGGCTTCCACGGGCAGCGGTCGTAGACGGTTGCCCGAATGGGTCCTGGCCACCCGTATGCATCTGGTATGCGCCGAACGGGTGGCCTTCAACCGCTACTCCTCTGTTGGAAGCGCCACTTCGGTAGCCGCCTCCGGCCCTTGTGCGAGCAGGACGTTGAAGCCGTCCTCGTTCAGGACGGGCACCTTGAGCTGCATCGCCTTGTCGAACTTCGAACCAGGATTGTCACCCACAACGACGAAAGACGTCTTCTTCGAAACAGAACCGGTCACTTTCGCTCCCCGGCTCTGCAGTTCCTCCTTGGCGCCGTCCCGCGTGAAGTGTTCGAGCGTGCCGGTGACGACGACGGTGAGCCCTTCGAGCGGACGCGGACCCTCGTCCTCGCCGGCCCCCTCGTCCTCCGTACGGACACCGGCCGCACGCCACTTGCGGAGGATCTCCTGGTGCCAGTCCACCGCGAACCACTCCTTGAGCGAGGCCGCGATGATCGGACCGACCCCGTCCGTGGTCGCCAACTCCTCCTCGGAGGCCTGCTCGATGCGCTCGATCGAGCGGAATTCACGGGCCAGTGCCTCGGCGGCGACCGGACCGACGTGCCGGATCGACAGACCGGTGAGGATCCGGGCCAGCGGACGGTCCTTGGCGGCGGCGATGTTGGCGAGCATCGCGACCGCGTTCTTCCTGGGCTCGCCCTCCTGGTTGGCGAAGACGGTGGCGATCTTCTCCTCGCCCGTCTTCGGGTCCCGCTTGGGCAGCCCGCTGTCCTGGTCCAGGACGTACGCCTTGATGGGCAGCAACTGCTCGATGGTGAGGTCGAAGAGGTCGCCCTCGTCGACGAGCGGCGGATCGGCCGGCTCCAGCGGCTTGGTGAGCGCGGCTGCGGCGACGTACCCGAAGTTCTCGATGTCGAGGCACTTGCGCCCGCCGAGATAGAACAGCCGCTCTCTCAACTGGGCCGGGCACGACTGCCCGTTGGGGCAGCGCAGGTCGACGTCGGCTTCCTTCATGGGCCGCAGCGGAGTACCGCACTCGGGGCACTCGGCCGGCATCACGAACTCCCGCTCGCTGCCGTCGCGCAGGTCGGCGACCGGCCCGAGGATCTCGGGGATGACGTCACCGGCCTTGCGCAGCACCACCGTGTCGCCGATGAGCACGCCCTTGGCCTTGACGACGTCCTGATTGTGGAGCGTCGCGAACTCGACCTCCGAACCGGCGACCGTGACCGGCTCGACCTGGGCGTACGGCGTGACCCGGCCCGTACGTCCCACGCCCACGCGGATGTTGATGAGCTTGGTGTTGACCTCCTCGGGCGCGTACTTCCAGGCGATCGCCCAGCGCGGTGCGCGTGAGGTGGAGCCGAGCCGTCCCTGGAGGGGGATCTCGTCGAGCTTGACGACGACTCCGTCGATCTCGTGCTCCACGGAGTGGCGGTTCTCCCCGTAGAACGCGATGAACTCCCGTACGCCGTCGAGGTCGTCGACCACCTTGGCGTACTGCGTCGTCGGCAGGCCCCAACCGTGCAGCAGCTCGTAGGCCCCGGAGAGCCGGCTGAGGGCCTCGAAGCCCTCCAGGGCGCCGATGCCGTGGACGACCATGTGCAGCGGGCGGGTGGCGGTGACGCGCGGGTCCTTCTGGCGCAGTGAACCGGCCGCCGCGTTGCGCGGGTTGGCGAAGGGCTTGTCGCCTGCCTCGACCAGGCGGGCGTTGAGCTCCTCGAACTTGTCCATCGGGAAGTAGACCTCGCCGCGGATCTCGACGAGGTCCGGGACGCGGTCGCCGGTCAGCCGGTCCGGGATCTCCGCGATCGTACGGACGTTGGGCGTGATGTCCTCGCCCGTGCGGCCGTCGCCGCGGGTCGCCGCGCGCGTGAGACGGCCGTGCTCGTACGTGAGGTTGACGGCGAGGCCGTCGACCTTGAGCTCGCAGAGGAAGTGGTAGTCGGAGGTGCCGACGTCCTTGTGGACGCGCTCGGCCCAGGCCGCCAGCTCCAGGTCGTCGAAGGCGTTGTCCAGGGAGAGCATCCGGGAGCGGTGCTCGACCGACGTGAAGTCCGTCTCGTAGGCCCCCGCGACCTTCTGGGTCGGCGAGTCGGGCGTACGCAGCTCGGGGTACTCCTCCTCCAGTGCTTCGAGTGAGCGCAGGAGCTTGTCGAACTCCGCGTCGCTGACGACCGGAGCGTCGTTCACGTAGTACCGGAAGCGGTGCTCCTCGATCTGCTCAGCGAGCTGCGCGTGCTGCTCCCGTGCCTCCGCGGGCACCGTCGTCTCCGCTTGCTTGTCGCCGGCCACCGTGTTGTCCTCCCGTTACTCAGGGTTGTCCGCGAGGGATCTCGCCGCCCGGACGCAGTGGGCGAGAGCCTGGCGCGCGTACTGCGGGGAAGCCCCCGCGAGTCCGCACGCCGGGGTGACCGTGACCGCCTCCGGGAGAAGTCCCGGTTGCAGCCCCAGCCTGCGCCACAGCGTTCTGACACCCATGACGCTACCGGCAGGGTCTGACAACGGGCCGTCCGTGCCCGGCACGACACCGACGAAGAGGCGGGTACCGCCTTCCACCGCCTCGCCGATCGTGTCGTCGTCACGCTCGGTGAGGAGGGAGAAGTCGAAGGAGACCGCGTCCGCGCCCGCCCGGCGCAGCAGGGCGAACGGGACGTCCGGTGCGCACGAGTGGACCACGACCGGGCCGTCCGCGTGAACCCCGACGACGTCCCGGAGGGTGGCCTCGACCACCTGGCGGTCCACGGCCCGGTGGGTGCGGTAGCCGCTGGCGGTCTTCACCTGGCCGCGCAGTACGGCGACGAGGGACGGCTCGTCGAGCTGGAGGACGAGTTGGGCTCCGGGGATGCGCCGCCGGACCTCGTCGAGGTGGAGGCGGAGCCCCTCGGCTAGCGAACCGGCGAGGTCGCGGCAGGCGCCGGTGTCGGAGAGGGACACCTCGCCGTTCCTCAACTCCAGGTTGGCGGCGAGGGTCCAGGGGCCGACGGCCTGTACCTTCAGCGGGCCCTCGTATCCCTGTGTGAACTCCTCCAGCGCGTCGAGGTCCTCACCGAGCCACGACCATGCCCGCCTGGTGTCCCGCCCGGGCCGGTCACCGATCCGCCACCCGCTGGGCTCCACGCGCGCGTACAGCTCGACGAGCATCCCGGCGGTCCGCCCGATCATGTCCGCGCCGGGGCCCCGGGCGGGCAGCTCGGGGAGGAACGGAAAGTGCTCGAATGACCCGGTCGCGGTCTTGGCGGCCTCGCGGGCGTCACCGCCGGGCAGGGAACCCACGCCGGTGGCGGGGCCGAAGCTGAACTGGCTGTTGTTGCTCACCCCCGAAGCGTACGTAACCCCCAGGCCACGGCTTCAACGCATGCGGATCCCGTGCCGCTCCAGGAAGGCGACCAGCCGCTCCGGGGCCGCGACCTCCAGGTTGTTCCGGAAACGGCCCCGCTCCCAAGCGACGTCCGTCGCCCCGTGCACGCTGCCACTCCCGATGAACTCGGCGTCCATATCGAGCAGGGCGACGGTCACGCTGCCGTGGCAACGGCAGATGTCGTCCGCGAACTCGCCGGTCGTGGTGAGGGAGCGCAGCTCCGCGAGGTCTTCGGGGTCGAACACCTCACCGAGGATCCCGCGCTTGGCGAGCGGTCCGCCGCCGTCACCGCCTGCGAGGATGACCGCGGCCTGGGTGCGCCCCCACGCCTCGTCGAGCCATTCCCGGACCTCGGCACCGCTCGCCCTCCTCCACCGCGCCGGCTCGGTCACCTTCCCGGCCTGACCGTCACATCGTTGATCTCCGCGTCCCTCGGCAGGTCCACGGCCGTCAGGATCGTCGTCGCCACCGACTCGGGGTCGATCCACTTCGACGCGTCGTACTCCTTGCCCTCCTGCTGGTGGACCTTGGCCTGCATCGGGCTGGCCGTGCGGCCGGGGTAGACCGAGGTGACGCGGATGCCGTTGGGGTGTTCCTCCTGGCGGAGGGAGTCGGCCAGGGCCTTGAGGCCGTGTTTCGACGCCGCGTACGCGGACCAATCGGCGTGGGCGTGGAGGCCTGCGCCCGAGTTGACGAACACCACGTGGCCCTGGGCGACCCGGAGTTGGGGCAGGAAGTGGCGGGTCAGCTCGGCGGGGGCGATGAGGTTGACGTTGAGCTGGTGGCGCCAGGACTTGGGGGTCAGCTCGCCGACCGGGCCGAGGTCGACCACGCCCGCGATGTGCAGCAGCGTGTCCACGCGGTCCGGCAGGCTCTGGTGTGAGAAGGCCCAGGAGAGCTTGTCCGGGTCCGCCAGGTCGCCCACCAGCGTCTTCGCACCGGGGAACTCCCCCGCCAGTTCCTTCGCGCGGCCCGCGTCGCGCGCGTGGAGGACGAGTTCGTCCCCGCGCGCGTGGAGGCGACGGGCGACGGCGGCGCCGATGCCGGAACCGGCTCCGGTGATCACATGTGTAGCCATGCCCGCCATGCTCGCATCACCGGGTTCCCCGCGACTCCTCCAGGTACGCCGGCGCCCCCACCGGCTCCTCCGCGAAGAACACCAGGTCGGTCCGGGGGAGGGGCAGGAAGCCCTCGTCCTCCGTCCGGCGGAACTGAGTCTTCAGACCGTCGTAGAAGCCCCCGACCTCGCGGTCACACGGATCTTCGACTGGGCGTGCGGCAACTGCTCCCAGTCATCCATGAGACGGGCCGACAGGCCGTGTTCGGCGGCCAGGGAGACGAGCGTTGACGTGCGGTAGTAGAAGTCCTCGTGCAGCACCTGGTGCTCCCTGCTCTCCGTCCGGTCGAAGGTGAAGTCGAAGAAGCCGCCCGGTGCGAGAACGCGGCCGACGTGTGCGAAGCATTCCTCGATGACGGGCAGCGGCGAGTGCGAGAACACGCTGTGCGCGTGGACGACGTCGAAGTGCGCGTGGGGCAGGAAGTCGAGGGTGAGGTCGGCGACCAGCGTCAGATGGGGCAGCTTCGCCTGGAGCCCTTCCTGTACGAGGACGTCCTTGGCGGCGACCAGGATGTCCGGCGAGATGTCGACCCCGTAGTAGTGACCGGGTTCCAGATGGTCGATGAACAGGCGCCCCGCGCGCAGGTTGCCGCAGCCGATCTCCAGCATCCTGTGGTGGGGCTTCAGCCCGTGCCGGACCAAGTAGTCGAACTGCATCCCCCCGATCTCCGCCCACCGCGCGGGCGACGGGTTGTGGCCCACCGCGGCCTCGGCACCGCGCGCGACGTTGGAGGCCATGACGGCCCGGTAGTACGCGATGTGGTCCCGATGTCTGAGCCGCAGCCAGGCGTCCCGGGCGGCCCGGCGTACATGCGCGGGCACCCGTTCCGGGTGGTTCAGGACGTACTTGGCCTGGTGGGCGAGGCTCTTCCGGTTGGCGGACACTGGCGCGGCTCGCATCGGGCCTCCTTCGGTGAGGAACGGGGAAGAACACGGCATCAGCGTGCGCTGTACTTCCACAGACGGCTACCCGAGGAGGCGCCACCGTGACCGAAGGCCACCGCATCACCATCGAGCAGGGCACCGAGCACATACGCGTCGTCCACGGCGACCACGTCCTGGCGGAGACCGACCGCGGGCTCGTCCTGAAGGAGACGGGCTGTCCCGTGCGGTACTACATCCCGGCCGAGGACGTACGCCTCGACCTGCTGACGCCCTCCGAGACACACACGTACTGCCCCTTCAAGGGCACCGCGTCCTACTGGTCCCTGCCGGACGCGGCGGATCTCGTCTGGGCGTACCCCGACCCGAAGCCGGAGGTGGCGGAGATCAAAGACCACCTTTGCTTCTACGAAGCAGAAGTGTCGTGATCGGTTGACTCGCCGCTCGCCTCACCGATGATTTCCGTACCCTGCGGCAGTCTCCACAGGTATGGACAAGAAGATCCTTTCGCGCGACGGCACCCCGATCGCGTACGAACGCACAGGGCAGGGCCCGGCGGTCATCCTCGTGAGCGGCGCGATGTCCACGGGCGGCACGGTGGCGCCCCTGGCCGGGCCGCTCTCGGACCGCTTCAGCGTCATCTGGTACGACCGCCGGGGCCGCGGCGAGAGCGGTGACACGGCCCCGTACGCGGTGGCTCGGGAGGTCGAGGACATCGCCGCGCTCATCGACGTGGCGGGCGGCGGCGCAGCGCTCTACGGCATCTCGTCGGGCGGTGCGCTGGCGCTGGAGGCGGCGGCGAGCGGGCTGCCGGTCGGCCGGGTCGCCGTGTACGAGACGCCGTTCGCCGACTTCGGGGGCGGGGCGAAGGAGCGCGCCGAGTACACCGAGCGGCTCACCGAAGCCCTCGCGCAGGGGCGGCGCGGGGACGCCGTCGAGCTGTTCCTCTCCCTCACCGGCATGGCCCCGGAGATGATCGCGGGCGCCCGCCAGTCCCCCATGTGGGCCGGCATGGAGGCGATCGCGCCGAGCCTCGCCTACGACACCGCCGTGATGGGTGACGGCCTGGTGCCCCGGGACCGGCTGGCCTCGGTCCCCGTCCCCGTCCTGGCGGTCGCCGGCGGCGCGAGTCCCCAGTGGCTGCGAGAGGCGGTGCGAGCGGTCGCGGAGACGGTACCCAAGGGCAAGTACAGGACGCTCGCCAGTCAGACCCACATGGTGGACCCGACCGTTCTGGCGCCGGTGCTGGCGGAGTTCTTCGCGCAGTGAAGCGTGCGGCGAAAGCAACGCTGGTGCCAACTGATTGCCGTGTCAGGGCCGCAGTCACACCTGCCTCAGCCTTTCAGCGGGGGCGCCCACCGTCTGAGTGGAATCGCAGAGCAGCCAAGGCATTGGCTTCCGCCCGCGCATCGCCACCACGCCCATCGCCCTACCGAGCCCTCCCACGCCACAGTTGTGGTTCCTCTTCTGCGAACCACTTCTCCCGCCGGTCGACGTCCGACAGGACGAGCCGCATCTCCCGGCACAACGGGTGGCTTGCCGGGCAACGGAAGCTCGGCGATCGCCTGCTGGACGGTTGTGCTCACCGGCCATTCCTGCCACCCGGTACCGACAGTGCCGGACTGGGCTCAGTCGGTGTCACCCGGCTCGTAGCGCAGGAAGTCGCCGTGCCGCTCGGCCGCGAGTTCCACCAGCAGGTTCTCGTAGGCGGCGCCCAGCATGTCCGGGAACTCAAAGTCCTCGTTGCGCAGCCGGTAGAGGCTGAAGTGGCGGATGAGCGCGCGGAGTTCGGCGTTGGTGAAGCGCCACACCTACGCCCGGAGCCTTACGCCACCCCGGCGGTCGCCCGCACCGTAGACGCGATCGTCGCCGAGCCCACCACGCGCGTGTCGTCGTACAGGACGATCGCCTGGCCCGGTGCCACACCGCGGACGGGCTCGGTGAAGGTGACCTCCAGGGAGCCGTCGATCAGTTCGGCGGATACCTCGGTCTCGCCGCCGTGGGCGCGGAGCTGGGCCGTGTAGGTGCCGGGGCCGGACGGGGCCGTGCCGCACCAGCGGGGCTTGATGGCGATCAGGGCGGTGACGTCCAGGGCGGCCACCGGGCCGACCGTCACCGTGTTGTCCACCGGCGAGATGTCGAGGACGTAGCGCGGCTTGCCGTCGGCGGCCGGGGTGCCGATGCGCAGGCCCTTGCGCTGGCCGATGGTGAAGCCGTACGCGCCCTCGTGCGTGCCGACCTTGGTGCCGGACTCGTCGACGATGTCGCCCTCCGCCTTGCCCAGGCGGCCCGCGAGGAAGCCCTGGGTGTCGCCGTCGGCGATGAAGCAGATGTCGTGCGAGTCGGGCTTCTTGGCGACCGCGAGGCCGCGGCGCTCGGCCTCCGCGCGGATCTCGTCCTTCGTCGTCAGCGTGTCGCCGAGCGGGAACAGCGCGTGCGCGAGCTGCTTCTCGTCCAGGACGCCGAGGACGTACGACTGGTCCTTCGCCATGTCGGACGCGCGGTGCAGTTCGCGCGTGCCGTCGCCGTGCTCCACGATCTTCGCGTAGTGGCCGGTGCACACGGCGTCGAAGCCCAGCGCCAGCGCCTTGTCCAGCAGGGCGGCGAACTTGATCTTCTCGTTGCAGCGCAGGCACGGGTTCGGGGTGCGGCCGGCCTCGTACTCGGCGACGAAGTCCTCCACCACGTCCTCGCGGAAGCGGTCGGCGAGGTCCCACACGTAGAACGGGATGCCGATGACGTCCGCGGCGCGGCGGGCGTCGCGGGAGTCCTCGATCGTGCAACAGCCCCGCGCGCCCGTGCGGAACGATTGCGGGTTCGCGGAGAGCGCGAGATGCACGCCCGTCACGTCATGGCCTGCTTCCGCCGCGCGGGCGGCGGCTACGGCGGAGTCCACGCCGCCGGACATGGCGGCCAGTACGCGGAGGGGGCGCTGCGAGGAGGTGTGAGTCATAACTCTTCAAGAGTACGGGGCGCCGGGAACCGGAGCCCGCGAGTATCCGTTCTCGATCACATGGGGGAACGAAAGGCAGAGCGGAAGGCTCCGAAGGACGGCGACCGGCGTCTCGGGCGGCGCGCCCTGCTCGTCGGCGGTGCGGCCGCGTTGGCGGGCTCGGCGGTGCTGGCGCGGGACGAGCTGGGGCGGCTGTGGTGGCGGGTGCCCGGCGTGGCGAAGCCGCGCAAGGAGGGCGAGGTCGACTTCGCGGGTGCGAAGTGGGTGACGGCGTCCTCGGCGAACTGGCGGATGGCGGACCGGCCCGACGACTACGGCATAGACCGCGTGATCATCCACGTCACGCAGGGCAGTTTCGACAGTGCGGTGAAGGTCTTCCAGGACCCGGGGCACGGGGCCGCGGCGCACTACATCGTGGGCAAGGACGGGCACATCACGCAGATGATCCGCGAGCTGGACGTGGCGTACCACGCGGGCAACCGCGGCTACAACGAGCGGAGCGTCGGCATCGAGCACGAGGGCTTCGTGGACCGGCCACAGGACTTCACGGACGCGATGTACGCCGCCTCCGCGCGGCTGACGGCCCGGATCTGCGCGCGGTACGGCATACCCGTCGACCGGGAGCACATCATCGGGCACGTGGAGGTGCCGGGCACCGATCACACGGATCCGGGGCCGGGTTGGGAGTGGGACCGGTATCTGCGGCTTGTACGGGAGACCACCCAGGCCGTGTGATGCAGGTCACGTAAGCGCATTCTCCTGAAGGTTTCATTAAAGCCACCCGCCCGATGTGTCCCCCACCCTGATCTTGACCTGCGGCCTACCAACTTGGCTTTTCTTCAGGGGAGTTGACGTACGCAGTTACACAAGGTGTTTGCACAGTCTCCCTGGCTCCCTCCTATTTTCGCCTCAGTCCTTACATAGCCCTTAGGCCAAAGCTCCGTGGCCATGACACACACCACAGATCCCGCCTCGGGCGAGGAGCAGCAGCGCAGGGGCGCCCACGCCAGACGCGATCAGAGCGGCAAGCCCGAGCACACGAAGATCACCGGGAGCCGGAGCGGCAAGGGCCTGCACCGGCGCAAGTTCCTCGGCGGAATGGCCGGGGTCGGGCTGGCCGCGGTTGGAGCTGCCGGCGCGACTTTCTCCCTCCTCACCGACGGCAACACCAACAAGGCGGCCGCCGCCGACGGCACCCTGAACATCCCGGACCTGCTGGAAGGCACCACGACCGACGGCACCACCACCTTCACCCTGGCGACCCAGACCGGCACGACCGAGGTGATCAGCGGCGTCTCCAGCACCACGTCCGGCTACAACCAGTCGTTCCTCGGCCCGACCATGAAGTGGACCAACGGCGACACGGTCCTGCTGAACATCACCAACAACCTCGACGAAGAGACCACCGTCCACTTCCACGGCGCACACGTCCCGCCCGCGATGGACGGCGGCCCGCAGAACGCCTTCGCCGCCGCGGCGTCCTGGGCGCCCACCTTCACCGTCCTGGACGAGGCCAAGACCCTCTGGTACCACCCGCACGCCTTGGGCACCACGGCAAAGCAGGCGGTCCACGGCCTGGCCGGCATGATCATCGTCGAGGACGACACGGACACCTCGGCCGCTCTGCCCAGCGAGTACGGCGTCGACGACATCCCGCTGATCTTCCAGTGCCTCGCCGTCGACAGCGCCGGCGACATCAAGTACGACCAGGCCGGCTACCTCACCAGCGGCCTCAGCTTCCCGGTCCTGGTGAACGGCACCAACGTCGACGACACCACCCTCGGCTTCAGCGCCACCAAGACCCGCAACCGGTTCCGGGCGCTCAACGCCTCGCCGGCGGACATCATCACCATCCAGCGCAGCGACGGCGGCACCCTGACCCAGATCGCCACCGAGCAGGGCTACCTGACGGAAGCGACCGAGGTGACCACCATCCGGCTGGTGGCCGGTTCCCGCGCCGAGTTCGTCATGGATGTCACCGAGGACGTCACTCTCCAGGTCGTCATCACGACCGGCTGGATCCGCGGTGGCTCCGGCACCTACGACTTCCTCACCGTCAGCGCGGGCGGCACCGACACACCGGACGACCTGCCGAGCACCCTCAACACGATCGACCGGTACGACACCACCGACTTCACGGCCCGCACGATCACGCTCAGCAACACGGGCGCGACCATGAAGATCAACGGGACGGCCGGACTCACCATGGAAAGCATGGCGATGATCAGCACCACGCTGGGCGCCAAGGAGATCTGGACGATCACCAACGCCAGTCAGCTGGAACACTCGTTCCATCTGCACGACGTGCCGTACCAGCTCATCTCGATCAACGGGGAGGATCCCACGGGGGTCGACCTCGGCTGGCGCGACACCTATGAAGTCGTCGGTGGCGGCGAGATCGTGATCGCGATGGAGTTCACCGACTTCGCCGACGACACGTACATGTACATGCTCCACTGCCATCTGCTCCAGCACGAGGACGAGGGAATGATGGCCTCCCTCATGGTGACGGAAAGCTAGAACCTGGCCGTCGCCCCTTGGGACGGCTGCCGCCGGCAGTGGAAGTGCCGGCGGCAGCCTGCTGAGGGGGCTGGCGCTAGCAGGAGCCCTTGAACACATCGACCTGTCCCTCGGTACTGTTCGCCACCGCCAGGTCGCGTACGCCGTCGCCGTCCAGGTCGGCCGCCGTCGCATCGTAGGCGCCGGTGGCCGACAGCTTGGTGAGCAGGGCGAGTTGACCGCTCGCGGCGCCCTGGAAGAGCGTGACGGAGTTGCCTCGCAGGGAGGACACCATGACGTCCGTGATGCCGTCGCCGTCCAGGTCGGCGGCGCCTACGGCGACGGGCAGCGCGGAGGTGGCGTACGTGGTGGCCGCGCCGAAGGTCCCGTCGCCGTTGCCGAGCAGCACGTCCAGGGCGTTGGCCCCGTTGCTCACCGTGGCCAGGTCGAGGATGCCGTCGCCGTCGAAGTCGCCCTCCGCAAGGGAGTAGAGGCGGGAGGTCGCCGCGTACTGGGTCGAGGCGCCGAGCCCGCCCGTGCCATCGCCGAACAGGACACTGATCCCGGCGCTCCCGACGCTGGCCGTGGCGACATCCAACGCACCGTCGCCGTCGAAGTCGCCGATGACGACGCCGTGCGGCTGGCTTCCCGTGGCGGTCTGGCCCTGGTCGTCGAAGGTGCCGTCGCCGTTGCCCAGCAGCACGCGCACCGCGCTCGGGCCCTGCTCGGCGACGACGAGGTCGGACGTACCGTCGCCGTCGAGGTCGCCGGTGGCCAGGGCGCGCGGCGAGGCACCGACGTCCAGGGCGGACGCAGCGCCGAAGGTGCCGTCGCCCTCGTTGAGCAGCACGCTGACCTGAGCCCCACCGAAGTCGGCGACCGCGAGATCTGGACTGTCATCGCCGTCGAAGTCGGCGACCACGGTCTGGTAGGGGCGGGTCCCGACCGCGTAGGTGGTGCCCGCGGCGAACGTCCCGTCGCCGTTGCCGAGCAGCACGGTCACCGAGTCGGCGTCGAGGTTGGCGGCGACCACGTCCTGCGTGCCGTCGTCGTTCAGGTCGGCGGTGACGACGTGACGGGTGTTGGTGCCGGCCGTCGCCGAGGTGGCCGGCGGGGTGTACGCCGGGGCGCAGGAAACGCTCGCGGCGGCGGCTGGTGAAGCGGTCAGGGTGCCGAGCACGGCCAGAACGGCACAGCCGGCCAGGACGATCCGAGGCATCTGCATCGCAGGAAAGTAGCCCGACACATCACCTACTGTCGACACCTTGGACGCACATTGACAGCTGAGCCATATAATGGCCTTGAGTGTCGACAGTTGACTGAAACGCTCGGACCTACGGCACTCAGACCTACGGCACTCAGCCCTACGGCAATCACCCCCACCGCACTCGACCTAGGTCAGCCCCGCCGCGCGCGCCCGTTCCACCGCCGGGCCGATCGCCTTGGCGACCGCTTCCACGTCCGCCTCCGTGGAGGTGTGACCGAGGGAGAAGCGGAGGGTGCCGCGGGCCAGGTCCGGGTCCGTGCCGGTGGCGAGGAGGACGTGGCTGGGCTGGGCGACGCCGGCCGTGCAGGCCGAGCCGGTCGAGCACTCGATGCCCTGGGCGTCGAGCAGGAGGAGCAGGGAGTCGCCCTCGCAGCCCGGGAAAGTGAAGTGGGCGTTGGCCGGGAGGCGGTCCGCCGGGTCGCCGCCCAGGATCGCGTCCGGAACCGCCGTACGGACCGCCTCGACCAGGCTGTCGCGCAGGGCGCCGATCTCCCGCGCGAACCACTCGCGCTGCTCGGCGGCGAGTCGGCCCGCGACCGCGAAGGAGGCGATGGCCGGGACGTCGAGGGTGCCGGAGCGGACGTGGCGCTCCTGGCCGCCGCCGTGCAGGACGGGTACGGGGGTGTACTCGCGGCCCAGCAGCAGCGCGCCGATGCCGTACGGGCCGCCGATCTTGTGGCCGGAGACCGCCATCGCGGCGAGCCCGGAGGCGGCGAAGTCGACGGGGACCTGGCCGAAGGCCTGGACGGCGTCGGCGTGCAGGGGGATGTCGAACTCCCGTGCCACGTCGGCGAGTTCACGGACCGGGAACACCGTGCCGATCTCGTTGTTGGCCCACATCACGGTGGCCAGGGCCACGTCGTCGGGGTTGCGGGCGATGGCCTCGCGCAGGGCCTCGGGGTGGACGCGGCCGTAGGAGTCGACGGGGAGGTACTCGACCGTGGCGCCCTCGTGTTCGCCGAGCCAGTGGACGGCGTCCAGGACCGCGTGGTGCTCTACGGGGCTGGCCAGGACGCGGGTGCGCGCCGGGTCGGCGTCGCGGCGGGACCAGTACAGGCCCTTGACCGCGAGGTTGTCGGCCTCGGTGCCGCCGGAGGTGAAGACGACCTCGCTGGGGCGGGCGCGGAGCGCTTCCGCGAGGGTTTCACGGGCCTCTTCAACGGTTCGCCTCGCGCGGCGGCCGGCTGCGTGGAGGGCGGAGGCATTGCCGGTGATGCCCAGGTGCGCGGTGAGTGCCTCGACCGCCTCGGGGAGCATCGGCGTGGTCGCGGCGTGGTCGAGGTATGCCATGGTGACGCCGATTCTACGGGGGCACAGCGTTGGCTAAGCAGTTGGTTCGCCGCGGGCCCGGTGGGGGCTGGTCGCGCAGTTCCCCGCGCCCCTTAGGCATGCTGGTGCGCAGCCCAGTTTCCAGTACCGCTCAGAAGCTCCACGAGATCGTGCTGTCCGCCTGCATGAACGCCGCCAACACCAGGAAGTCGGCTACACCCAGGGCCAGGCCCAGGTAGGCGCGGCCTCGGCGGGCCGTTCCGCGCCAGAGGGCCACCGCTGCCAGCACGATGGCGATCGGGCCCAGGAAGACGTTGAGGACGAGGAGGCCCACCAGGCCGAGGATGAAGGACGCTACGGCCATGCCGTCGGCGTCGCGTGTGCGGGTTCGGCTGGTGGCCGATGCGGTGAGTTGCATGCTGAATGAGCTCCCTGGTCAGTTGGCGGACGCGTGCCGGCGGTCGTGGCGCTCGCGGAGCGCGAAGATGCCGAGCCAGACGGCGATGACGGCCGCGGCGACGATCGTGAAGGTGAACGGCGCGTGGGCGACGGTGCCCATGACCACACCCAGCAGCAGGAGTGCAAAGACGAGGAACAGCATGAGATGGATCCCCCTCCGAGATGCCTCTCGTTACGTTTCGGTGAACGGTTGTAGTTACAGATGTTCACTGACTCTTGAGTCTAGCGCGTCCCTCGGCTTTCCAATTACAGAGAACAGTTGTTAACTGCATGGCATGAGTCACACCCTCGGCATCCGGCAGGCACAGAAGCAGAGGACCCGACAGGCGTTCCTGGACGCGGCGTTGGAGCTGCTGGAGGAGCAGAGCCTGAGCAGTCTGGGTCTGCGCGAGGTCACCCGGGCCGTCGGCGTCGCCCCCACCGCCTTCTACCGGCACTTCCGTTCCACGGCCGACCTGGGTGTCGCGCTGGTCGAGGAGGCGCTGGGCAGCCTGCATCCGATGATCCGGATGACGGTGTCCTCCTCGGAGGGCAGCGAGGAACGCATCGTCCGTGCCGTCGAGTTGATCACCGACCATGTGCGGACACACCCCGCCCACGTCCGCTTCATCGCCCGCGAGCGCAGCGGCGGCGTCCAGCCGGTGCGGGAGGCCATCCGCGACCAACTGGCCCGGTTCACCGAGGAGGTGAAGGCCGAGCTGGTCAAGGACCCCCAGTCGCAGGGGTGGACCGACGACGACGTACTGATGCTCGCCGGCCTCTACGTCGACCAGATGCTGATGACCGCCTCGTTGTTCCTGGAAGCGCTGGAGGCGCCGGAAGCGGAGCGCGAGCGCGTGGCCCAGGTCGCGACCCGGCAGATGCGGCTGATCAGCATCGGCCGCAGGCACTGGCTCGACTGACGTACCCGGCCCGGGCGTACGGACCCGGACCTACGAACACACAGGGGCGGCGCGCCCGTTCACCGAGCGCGCCGCCCCTGTCGTACGAGAGCCGTGGGTCAGCTCTTCGTCGCCGCCGCCGTCGGTGCACCGGAGGGGGCTCCGCTCGGCTGGCCGCCGCCCATGCCGCCACCACAGCCGCCCTGCCCCCCGCCGGGACCACCACCCTGGCCGCCGCCGGGGCCGCCCGACGGCATGCCCGAGGGGTTGCCGGAGGGG
The DNA here is from genome assembly GCF_058544905.1 of Streptomyces sp. JLBG701. Classification (NCBI taxonomy): domain Bacteria; kingdom Bacillati; phylum Actinomycetota; class Actinomycetes; order Kitasatosporales; family Streptomycetaceae; genus Streptomyces; species Streptomyces sp. JLBG701. The sequence goes on along the minus strand of NZ_CM178588.1, from coordinate 7,947,804 downwards.
GCGCCGGACGGGGCCGCCCCCGTCGGTGCACCGGAGGGGGCTCCGCTCGGCATGCCGGACGCGTTGCCGGTCGGCATGCCGGAGGGCGCCGCACAGCTCTCCTGCGAGGAGGTGCCGGTGTTCGTGGACGACGAGGCGTCCGAATCGCCGCAGGCGACGAGCAGCAGCGGCGACACGGCGAGGAGGGCCACGGCGGGGACGAGACGCACACGGTTCATGAGAAACAACTCCAGGTCAGATGAGGGAGTTCTGAGGAGGGAACTCAATCAACGGCACTTAGGCCTTCGTTGAGCACCCACTGTTCCCCGCCTGTCAATCAGGCAAAGAGGATCTCAAGAAAACGCTCTGACCAGGGACTTTCACATGCGCACTCTGCCTACTCGCTGGTACAAGCCCGTGACAGAAAGGGCCGTCGCGGCCCCTTCCCGCCCTAACCGAGCCTTACGCGGGCGAGTTGGCGGGACTGGGCGACCAACCGGTCGGCGCTGTCCCAGACTTCGGCGTCCTCCTCCAGGAAGCCGCCGGCGAGGTTGCGGGTGGTGATGGAGACCCGGAGCGGGCCGGGGGCCGGGCGGCAGCGGACGTGGACGGTGAGTTCGACCGTGGGGACCCAGCCCTTGAGGCCGATCTCGAAGGCGGTCGGGGGCAGCGCGTCCACGGCGAGGAGCAGCGAGAGGGGGTCCGCATCGCGGCCGTCGGCCAGGCCGAACCAGGCCCTCATCTCGCCCCTGCCGGACGGCGATCCGAGCGCCCAGCCCAGGGTCGAGGGGTCGAGCTTGAGCATCAGCCGGTCGACGATGGCCGAGCTGCCGGAGACCGGGGCGGGCCCGTCCTGGGGGCCGAAGCACTGGTCCATGGGCGGGATCGCGGGCGGCTTGGCGGTCGTACGGACGTCGTCGGGGAGCGTGCCGAGGTCGCCGTAGGAGGCGAGGACGCGGATGCGTTCGACTTCGCGGCCCTGGTCGTCGTACTGGAAGAGCGAGGCCTGGCCGGTCGACAGGGTGCGGCCGGTGCGGACGACGTCCGTGCGGACGACCGCGGGGCCCGGCTGGGACGCGGTCAGGTAGTGCGCGGAGATCGTGAACGGGTCGCTGTGCGGCAGGGCTTCCGCGAGGGCGCGGCCGAGGACGGCCAGCAGGTAGCCGCCGTTGACGGCGCTGAGGATGGTCCAGCCGGCGGAGAGGTCGATGTCGTAGACGCCGGGTTCGCGCGCGGTGAGTGCGGTGTCGCGGTCGAACTCGCTGTCGCCGATCGTGGCTCGCGTGGCCGGTGCGGAGGCTGCTTCTGGCATGTCTGCACGGTACAACAAGAGAATACTAAGCGGTAGCTTTGGCCGTTGCGGCCATGTGAACACCCGGCCGACTCCGCAGGTGAGACCCCGGCAATTTCTCGGTAAGTGTCCGCACTCGTCCGTAAACCCGGGGCACCCGCATCCCCTCTGTAGGGACATGAGCCTCACCGGGACGCCGTTCCTCTACACCCTGATCGCGCTGTCCGTCGTCGCGGTCGTGCTGCCGCTCATCCTGTGGTCCCGGATGCGGGGGCCCAGCGCCCTGCGAGCGGCGGCCCGGGTGCTGATGCTGCTGTTCGCCCAGGGCACGGCCGTCGCCCTGGTCTTCGTGCTGGTCAACAACCAGAACAATCTCTACGACAACTGGGCCGACCTCCTCGGCACGGGCGACCACGTCCAGCAGGCCGCCGATCTGGGGGCCGACGGCACCGGCGGCATCGCGCTCAGGCAACTGCCCAGGGTCACGCAGAGATTCACCTCGGCCGGGATCGACGATGTGCGCGTCACCCAGCTCAAGGGGCGGGTGTCGGGCGTGAACGCCGAGGTCTACGTCTGGCTGCCGCCGCAGTACGACCAACCCGCCTACCGGCACCACAAGTTCCCCGTCGTGGAACTGCTGTCGGGCTATCCGGGCTCGGCGAAGGCCTGGTTCGGGTCGCTGCACGCCGAGGAGCAGCTGCGTCCGCTCGTGCGCGACGGCCAGATCGCGCCGTTCATCCTGGTCGCCCCGCGCACCAACCTGCTGGCCGGGGTGGACACGGGCTGCGCCAACATCCCGGGCACGGTCAACGCCGACACCTGGCTCAGCCTGGACGTACCGAAGATGGTCATGGACAACTTCCGGGCCCAGGCGGCGCCCGGGGGCTGGGCCGTCGCCGGATACTCGGCGGGCGCGCACTGCGCGGTCAAGCTGGCCGTCGCCCATCCCGACCGGTACCGGGCCGCGGTCAGCCTGTCCGGCTACAACGACCCGATCAGCGAACGCAATTCGCTGCCCGCGCAGAACCCGCGCCTGCGGGCCGAGAACAACCCGTACCTGCTGCTCCGCGCTGCCCGCACCCCGCCCCGGGTCGCGCTCTATCTCTCCGGCCAGCCGCGCGACGGCTACGAGGCCGCCCTCGCCCTCCACCAGAGCGCGAAGGCGCCGACGACCGTGCACGTGGTGTTCGTGCCGCTCAGCGCGGGCGGCCACACGATGGCGCTGTGGCGGCCCCAGGTGGTCCCGGCGTTCCGCTGGCTCACCGAGGAGATGGGCCAGGCTCATGGTCGTAGCGGACGTAGTGCGGGTGTCACTCCTCTCGTACCGTCGACCGGCGGTTCCACGCGCGCGGCGCTCGCCAGTGGAACCGCATCGCGAGCAGCCGCAGGGCGAAGGCGGTGATGACGGCGAGCCCGCTGGTGAACGCGTTCAGCGCGTCGTAGCGGATGCACAGGACGGCCAGGGTGGCGCCGACGATCGCCGGGACCGCGTACAGGTCGCGGTCCCAGCGCAGCAGGGACGGCACCTCGTTGGCGAGTACGTCCCGCAGGACGCCGCCGCCGACCGCGGTGGCGAGGCCGAGGGCCGCCGAAGAGGTGAGGCCGAGCCCGAAGTCGTACGCCTTCACCGTGCCGGTGACGCAGAACAGACCGAGGCCCGCCGCGTCGAAGACGTTGACCCCGACCTGGATGCGCTCCACCTGCGGGTGGAGGAAGAAGACGAGGAGGGCGGCGAACAGCGGGGTGACGAAGTACCCCAGGTCCGTGAAGGCGGCCGGCGGGACGGCGCCGATGATCAGGTCCCGGAACAGCCCCCCGCCCAGCGCGGTCACCTCGGCGAGGACGGCGATGCCGAAGACGTCGAAGTTCTTGCGGACGGCCAGCAGGGCGCCGGAGATCGCGAACACGAAGATCCCGATCAGGTCGAGCGTGTGCTGGACGGTGGGGCTGAACAGTTGCTGGAGCACCCGACAGTTCTACCCGTGAGGGCAGCTCGCTGGACGGCACGGAAGGGCCCCGGCGACCTGGCTCACGGTCACCGGAGCCCTTCCGTGCCCAACAGGCCCTACTTCTCGGCGTTTTTCACGGCATCCGCCACATCGGTCGGCGTCGCGGCCGCAGCCGCCTCTTTCGCCACCGACAGCAACACCGTGTCCTGCGGCGCCTGGTCCGCCGCGTTCTCGGGGTGGTGGCAGGCGACCTGCTGACCCGGCTTCAGCTCCAGCAGCGGCGGCTCGGTCGTCCTGCAGATCTCCGTCGCCTTCCAGCACCGCGTGTGGAAGCGGCAGCCGCTCGGCGGCGCGATCGGCGAGGGCACGTCGCCCTTGAGCAGGATGCGCTCGCTCTTGGCACCCCGGCGCTTGGGATCGGGCACCGGCACCGCGGACATCAGCGCCTTGGTGTACGGGTGCATCGGGGCCGCGTACAGCGAGTTGCGGTCGGCGAGTTCGACGATCTTGCCGAGGTACATCACCGCGATGCGGTCCGAGACATGGCGGACGACGGAGAGGTCGTGCGCGATGATCACGTACGTCAGGCCGAGCTCCTTCTGGAGGTCGTCCATCAGGTTGACCACCTGGGCCTGGATGGAGACGTCCAGCGCGGAGACCGGCTCGTCCGCGACGACCAGCTTCGGCTTCAGGGCGAGCGCGCGGGCGATGCCGATGCGCTGACGCTGGCCGCCGGAGAACTCGTGCGGGTAGCGGTTGTAGTGCTCGGGGCTCAGGCCCACCAGCTCAAGCAGCCGCTGGACCTCCTTCTTCACCCCGCCCTCGGGCTCCACGCCCTGGAGCCGGAAGGGCGCCGAGACGATGGAGCCGATGGTGTGCCGGGGGTTCAGGGAGCCGTACGGGTCCTGGAAGATCATCTGGATGTCCCGCCGCAGCGGACGCATCCCGGCGGTGCTCAGCCGCGTGATGTCCTGGCCCTCGAAGTGGATCGAGCCGCCCGTCGGGTCCTGGAGCCGGGTGATGACCCGCCCCATGGTCGACTTGCCGCAGCCCGACTCGCCGACCACGCCCAGGGTCTCGCCCTTGCGCACCTCGAAGTCGATGCCGTCGACGGCCTTCACGGCGGCGACCGTGCGCTGGAGGATCCCCTTCTTGATGGGGAAGTGCTTCTTCAGCCCCTCGACCTTGAGCAGCACCTCGCGCTTCTCGCGCTCCTCGGGCGAGGACGCCTGCTCCGGGACTGCCGCGGCGGCGGTGTCTTTCTTCGTCTCACTCACAGCTTCGGCGCAATCTCTTCGGTCCAGATCCGCGTACGGTCCTCGGGCGAGAGGTGACAGGCGGACCAGTGTCCGCCGCCGACCTGCTGCAACTCCGGGCGCACGGTGCGGGTGACGTCGCCCTTGGGGACGTCCGCGTACGGGCAGCGCGGGTGGAAGGCGCAGCCCGAGGGGACGTTGATGAGGCTCGGCGGCTGGCCCTTGACCGGGATGAGCCGGTCCGAGGTCTCGCGGTCGATGCGGGGCATCGAGCCGAGCAGACCCCAGGTGTAGGGGTGCTGCGGCTTCTCGAAGATCTCGTCGACCGGGCCGCGCTCCACGCACCGGCCGCCGTACATCACCAGGACGTCGTCGGCGATCTCGGCGACCACACCCAGGTCGTGGGTGATGAGGACGACCGCGGAGCCGAACTCCTTCTGCAGGTCCCGGATCAGGTCGAGTATCTGCGCCTGGACGGTCACGTCCAGGGCGGTGGTCGGCTCGTCCGCGATGAGCAGCTCGGGGTTGTTGACCAGCGCCATCGCGATCATCGCGCGCTGGCGCATACCGCCGGAGAACTCGTGCGGATAGCCGTCGACACGCTTGGCGGGCTCGGGGATGCCGACCCGGTCGAGCATCTCGATGGCCCGCGTGCGGGCGACCTTCTTGCTGACGTCGTTGTGGACCCGGTAGGCCTCCACGATCTGGTTGCCGATCGTGTAGTACGGGTGCATCGCGGACAGCGGGTCCTGGAAGATCATCGCCATCTCGCGGCCGCGCAGCCTGCGCACCTCGTCCGGGTCGGCGGAGACCAGTTCCTTGCCGTCGAGCCAGATCTCGCCGGACATCTCGACGTGCTTGCCCTGCGCGCCCAGCCGGTGCAGGCCCATGATCGCCAGCGAGGTGACGGACTTGCCGGAGCCGGACTCACCGACGATGGAGAGGGTCTTGCCCTTCTCCAACTCGAAGCTGAGCCCGTCGACGGACTTGACCAGGCCGTCGTCGGTCGGGAAGTGCACCTTGAGGTCGCGTACGGCGAGGAAGGCGTCCGGCGCGTCGGAGGGGGCCTTCACAGGCTCGCCCACGGCGGCTCCGGTCTTGGAGAGTTCGGTCACGAGAGCCTCACCCGCGGGTCGGCGGTGGCGTAGAGCAGGTCCACCAGAAGATTTGCGATCACGACGAAGAGGGCGGCGAGCAGGGTGACACCGAGGATCTTGGGCAGATCGTTGTCGGTGATGCCCTGTACCGCGTACTGGCCGATGCCGGGCAGCGAGAACACGCTCTCGGTGATCACGGCTCCGCCGAGCAGCAGACCGAGGTCCATGCCGAAGATGGTGATGATCGGCGTCAGCGCGGCCCGCAGCCCGTGCCGCACCACGACCTTGCGCTCACGCAGGCCCTTGGCGCGTGCCGTACGGATGTAGTCCTCGTTCATCGTCTCCAGCATGCCCGAGCGGGTGAGCCGCGCGTAGATGGCGGAGTACAGCAGGGCGAGCGAACACCACGCCGGGAAGAGCGTGTTGGCCCACTGCGCGGGGTTCTCGGTGAAGGGGACGTAGGTGCGGCCGAAGATCGGCCACTGGAAGGTGAAGAGCAGCAGTGCGAGGTTGCCCGTGAAGAACATGGGCAGCGAGACGCCGGCCAGCGCGATGCCCATGAAGGTGCGGTCGAGGAACGAGCGCGGCTTGAGCGCGGAGACCACACCGGCCGTGACACCGGACACCAGCCAGAGCACGGCGGCACCAGCGGCCAGCGAGACCGTCACCGGAATGCGGGAGGTCAGCTCCGGCCAGACCGCCTGGTGGGTCTTGAAGGAGTAGCCGAAGCAGGGCGCGTCGCAGTGCGCCGTGGTGGGGCCGAGGTCATAGGTGGCTCCGACCACGATCCCCTTGATGAAGTGCCAGAACTGGACGTAGAGGGGCTGGTCCAGTCCCAGGTTGTGCTTGACCGCGGCGATGTCGGCCGCCGACGGGTTCTTCCCGATGTACTGCTGGGCCAGCGAGTCTGCGGTCTGACCGGCGAACCGCGGCAGCACGAAGAAGATGGCGAAGGTGACCGCGGTGACGACCAGGAGCAGGATCACTGCCGCGGCCATCCGGCGGAGGATGTACGAGATCACGGGGACCGGCGCTGGTGCCCGCGGGCCGCGAAGCCCGCGGGCACCAATGCCTTCACCTGCCTTCCGGGGCTACTTCTTGGTCGTGCCGATGTTGAGGTAGTCGTACTCACCGCTGAAGGCCGACGTGGAGACCAGGTTGGTGAAGCCGGCCGGGCGGTACAGCAGGACCTTGAAGTAGGTCAGCGGAACGAGGGCCGCCTCCTCCATGACCTTCTTGTCGACCTCGGTGTACATGGCGTCACGCGCGGCCTTGTCCTCGGTGCCGATCGCCTTCTCCAGCGTCGAGTTGACGTCGGCGTTGTCGAGCTGCGACAGGTTGGTGTTGCCGGAGGCACCGATCGCGTCACCGTGCAGGATCTGCTGCAGGAAGCCGTAGCCGGACGGCCAGTCGGCACCCCACTGCATCATCATCAGACCGATGTTGTTCTTCTTGTCGAACTCGGGGACACCCGCGTTGTCGGTGAAGTACTTGCCCGACGGGTACTGCTTCAGGGTGGCGTTGATCCCGGCGGCCTTCAGCGAGTTGATGATCGCGGTGGCCGCGTCGATCTCCGCCGGGCGGTCGCTGCGCGCGGAGATGTTCGTGGTGATCGACGTCTTGCCGCAGGCCGTCAGCTGCTCCTTGGCCTTGGCCACGTCGCCCTTGTTGCCGGTGGTGGCGTAGACGTCCGCCTTCTCGTAGCCGGGGATGTCCGGCGGGAGGACGGTGGTGGCGATGTCACCGCGGATCGGGCCACCCTCGGCGGTCTGCACCGAGACCTTGTCTATCGCGTACTCGACTGCCTTGCGGCAGGCGACGTTGTCGAACGGCGCGAGCTTGGTGTTGATCGCCATGTAGACGAGACGGCCACCGTAGGCGTTGTCGGTGTTGGCCTTCAGGTCGGCGGAGTTGATCACCTTCGCCTGCGTCGCGGCCTGGACACCCGTACCGCCGAGGTCGAGAGCGTCACCGGCCATGACGTCCTGGTCGATGGTCTCGGCGTTGATCTTCAGCTTGACGACGATCTTGTCCGGGTACTGCTTGCGCAGCGGGTCGGTCGACGCGTCCCAGTTCTCGTTGCGGACGAGGACGACCTGCTTGCCCTCCTCGTAGCTCTGGAACTTGTACGAGCCCGAGGACACGATGTTCTTGACGTAGTCGACGCCGGTGTCCTTGGCCTGCGGCACCGGAGCCGTCTGCGGATTCGCGGCCAGGTAGTCGAACTCCTGGAAGGCGCGGTTGAGGTGGAAGACGATCGTCGTGTCGTCCGGCGTCTCGATGGACGCAAGGCCGTCGGCACTCTTGTCCTTGTAGGGACCCTTGTACTTGTCGCCGCCCTCGAGGAACTGCTGGAAGTAGTTCGGGCCGAGGGAGAGCACGTCACGCGCGAAGTTGGAGCGCTCGACGGCGTACTTCACGTCCTTCGACGTGATCGCCGTGCCGTCCTGGTACTTCAGGCCCGAACGCAGCTTGTACGTCCAGGTCTTGCCGCCGTCACTCGACTCACCGGGGGCTGCGGCGAGGTCCGGGACCAGCTCGTTGCCCTTGTCGCCCGCGCCGGGCTTGAAGGTCATCAGCGGGCGGGCGTACAGCCGGCTGAAGTTGATCATGTACGCGTAGTACGTGTTGCCCGGGTCGAAGGAGTCCGGGACGTCGGAGTACTCGTAGGTGACCGTCCCGCCCTTGTGGGTCGAGGCGTTGACGATGTCCTTGGTCGCTGCGTTGGCCCCAGCTGACTTGGTCTCGTCGTTCGTGTTGTCATCGGCTTTGCTGCAACCCGCAAGCAGCAGGCTCACAGTGCCGATGGCCGCAACCGCGGCCAGCGCTGACCTTCGCATGATGGTCTGCTTCCCCTCCATAGTTGGAAACTTGATGGACCCTCGACGCGGCCGCATGTCAGCGGCTGCGCGGGTCGAGAGCGTCACGGAGACCGTCGCCGAGCAGGTTGAACGCCAGCACGGTGACGAAGATCGCGAGTCCGGGCACGATCAGGAACTGCGGATCGACCTCGTAGTAGGTGACCGCCTCACTGATCATCCCGCCCCAGGACGCCTGCGGGGGCTGGATGCCGACGCCCAGGAAGCTCAGGCTGGCCTCGAACAGGATGTTGGTCGGGATGAGCAGCGTCGAGTAGACGATGATCGGGCCGACCAGGTTCGGGAGCAGCTCGCGGAAGAGGATGTACGGCCCCTTCGCGCCCATGCCCCGAGAGGCGTCGACGAACTCGCGCTCGCGCAGGGCCAGGGTCTGGCCGCGAACAATTCGCCCGAGATATGGCCAGTTGAAGAAACCAATGATGAAGATGAGCACGCTGATGTGCAGGGGAAGACCTTCGAGGCCGAACGCGCCGCCCTGCAGTGTCGCCGAGATGGCGATGGCGAACAGCAGCAGCGGGAAGGCGAGGAAGGTGTCCATCAGACGGCTGATGATCGTGTCCACCCGCCCCCCGTAGTAACCGGCCACCACACCGAGGACCGTGCCGATCACGTTGGACAGGATCGTGGCCCCGAACGCGACGACCAGCGAGACCCAGGAGCCCTCCAGGATGCGGGTCGCGATGTCGCGCCCGAACTTGGGCTCGACGCCGAGCGGGTGGTCCCAGCTCATCCCGCCGAAGTCGCCGGTGGGCAGCGAGGTGTTGGGGTCGATCAGGTCCTGGTTGAAGGCGTTGGGGTCGAGGCCGAACAGAGCCTGGATGGGGCGGGAGAGGATCGCCAGCAGGATCAGCACGATCACGATGACGCCGCCCGCGACGGCGACTCTGTCCTTCTTGAACCGGGTCCAGGCGATCTGCCCCAGGGAACGGCCTTCGATCTTCGCCTTGTCGACGCCGGCGAGCACAGCCTCCGGCTGCACCTCGCCTGCCGCCCCCGTGGTTTCGATCGGTGCGGTCACAGTGACCCGACCCCTCTCGCCGGTGGTGACCGGCCTACGCCCGCCGCTGTGTGCGGCTTTGGTTCACTTGCGGGCCGGATGCCGGCCGCAGATGGTGCGGCCGTTGACCCGGCGTTTGCTTCGACTTGTCGACTTGTCTTCACGCACGAGGCCGATGACCCCGCGTCTGAGTCGGGAGTCTTCAGCTTCGTCGCGATCACCCGCCAGACTTGGCGGCGAAAGTATGCGCAACCGTGATGCAGTCCTGGGGATTCCGTTATCCGAACAGCGGGTAACGCCTCTCGGACGCGGCACGGTTGGGACAGAACGGCAGTTCGCCGACGATCGTGACCTTACGCCGTTATCTACGCGCGAAGAAGTGTGTCAGGGAAGTAAATTCTTCGGCGGACCGGTAAACGGGGTGGGCGGCGCTCAGTATCCGCCGTGGGCCGGCGGGAAGCCGTACCCGGCGGCCGGGGCCTGCGCCGGCGCCTGGACCGGGGCCGCGTGGGCCTCACGGTCGTAGAAGGGACGGGCGCCCGCGCGCATCCACATCGCGACCGGGTCGTACTCATCGGACATCGCGACCGTCGACACCGGCAGCCCGTCCGGGACCGCGCCGATGGACTGCTGCATCATCGCGCGCACCGAGTCGACGGCCGGCGGGCTGGTGTCGTACACGTCGAGACCGATGGCGAGGTACGGCGCCCCGAGCGCCGGCTGCACCCAGGCGCGGCGCAGTGCGCGCACGGCCGGGGTGCGGTGGGCGTTGTGCGTGAGCAGGGCGTAGAACTGCGGGACCTCGATGGCCGGTTCGGACAGCCGCAGCGGGCCGGCCGGCTGGCGCTCCAGGCCGGTGGCGATGCGGCGCAGGTCCAGCCAGGGGATGCCGAGGCCGCCGCCGGGGGCGTGCGGGTTGAGCCAGAGGCCGAAGTGGTCGGGGTAGAGGGTGCGGGCCACGTCCACTCCGTCGACGACTTCGTAGGAGCGGTTCCAGCCGCTGGCGGAGAGTTCCTGGGCGGAGGTGACGCATGGGGCGTAGCCGAAGCCGTCGACCTCCATGTTTCCGTACTGGGCGTCCGGGGATCCTGCCTGGCCGTGCCACAGGAGCATCCAGATCTGGCCGGAGGAAGGGGTCGCGAGCGCGCGGAGCAGCGCCTCGTAGGCGTCGTAGCGCCCGGGCGTCACTTGGCGCAGCATGTGCTCGACCTGCCCGGTCGCGATGCCGCTGGCGCTCACCTGTACCGCCCCTTCGATTGTCTGCCCCGGATATGAAACCAGCTTAAGCGCCCAATCGCCCGGGGCCGGTTGTTCGTCGGCGAGTGCGGGTTCGCTGTGGCTGGTCGCGCAGTTCCCCGCGCCCCTAGGTGGGTTAGACCTGCGCCTGGTAGAAGGGGCGGACCTTCTCCCTCAGCCAGTCCGCTACCGGGTCCTGGGCTACGTCCATCAGGACCAGGTTGACCTGCCACTTCACCGGGGCCTGGCCTAGCGCCCTGCCCAGTGCTTCCAGCGGCAACGCCCTGATGTCGCCCTCCCACTGGGAGAGTTCGACTCCTACGAACATCACCGGATCCGCCGTCTCGATCGCCGCCAGGCAGCGGCGGGCCGTCGCCACCACGCCGATCCGGGCGAACTCGGCGGAGGCGGCGGACAGGAAGTCGACCGGGTCGTCCTGCCAGTCCGGTTCGAAGAGGCGGACGCGGGCGCCGGTCGTGCGGCCGAGGCGGCACAGTTCGGCGACGGCTTGCGGGGGCAGCGGTACGCCGACCAGGCCGTCGGGGTTCACGGCGATGCCGACCTGCGGGGGCAGGCCGCGGGCGAACTCCACGGCCGGCGCGATGGTGTACGACATGTGGGAGCCGACGACCTGGCGGAACTGCTCCTCGGAGCTGAAGACGGGTACGTAGGGCTGGCCGTCGATCTGCGTCGTGGGCAGGTCCAGCGGGCCGCTGTGCGGACCGCCGCCGCCGGGCAGCGGCACCCAGACGAAGCTGCGCCCGAGCACCTCGATGATCCGGCCGCCGGCACCTGGGATGCCGAGGGACGCCGACAGGACCTCCTCCAGTTCGTTGCCCGGCCAGCCGCCGTGCGGGTGTGGGTGTGCCTGTGCCGGGAAGTCCGCGGGAAATTCCGCCGGGAAGTCCATCTGCCTACCGCCTGCTCAAGTACCTGCTGTGGCTGGAAAGGCTAGCGGGTGCGGACGTACGACCGACCGGTCTACGGCCACTCAGCCCGTGAAGCCGATGCGGCGCAGCACGTTGGCCGCGTCCCGGTCGAGCAGGACCGCCGAGCCGCAGCCCTGGGGCAGGTCGCCCTGTTCCACCGAGCGGATCAGCCGGCCGGCGGCCGTGCGGTGGCGCAGGAAGGCGTACCGCGAGACACCGCGGCCGCGCTCGCGCTGGCCGGCGAGGGCGGTCTTCGGGGTGACGTCGAGGAGGAGAAGGTGCAGCGTGCCGCCCCGGCGGCGGGCCTCGCGGGCCAGCCAACCGCGCACCCAGGCCTGCGTACCGCAGTCGTGGACGACGACTCCGGAGTCGGAGCGCAGGGCGCGGTGGAGTCCGTAGTAATGGGCGAGGCGGACCAGGGGGCGGTAGATCGCGTAGGGCAGGAAGCGGGGGGTTCGCTCGTCCCAGCGGTCGCGGGTGTCCTGGGAGTCGATCCGCATGCCCTTGACCGTGCGCCGCATCAGCGTGGACTTGCCGCTGCCGGGCAGGCCGGTGATCACGACCAGGTCGCGGGGGTTGAAGAGCAGGGCGTGCGGGCTGTGGCCCGCTCGGTCGCGCAGGTCTCGGACGACGGGCGCCGGGCACGCGCCCGAGGCCTCCCGGGCCGGGGCCGTGCGCTGCTCGGGCAGCGCGAGGGCCGAGGTGGTCGCGTACGCCGTGGTCCTGTTCACCGTGATCGTCCTCCCCTGGGGTACGGGAGTCCCCATCCCCGTCGAGTGTAAAGAGAAGGTAATCCGAGGTCTCTCGTGTTTTCGTTCTTGTCCTGCCACAGCCCGGTTACAAAGAGCGGTGTTAAAAGCCGGTCTGCCACGAACCGGCGAGCCGTGCAATGATGTGCGCGCCAACTGCATACCGGCCGCTTGAATCCGCGCGGGAGAGTCCCCAGCAGTGCTTCGCTGGGGCGCCGAAGGAGCAAGTCCCTCCCTTGAATCTCTCAGGCCCCGTTACCGCGCGGGCGAGGCACATCTGAAAAGCGGGCCGCTGTCGCAGTGGCCCCACCCAAGGTGCAACCCGTGATCCCTCGTGGTCACGGCGAACCTCTCAGGTTCCGATGACAGATGGGGAGGAACGACCTCGCCGTCATGCCCTGGGAGCACTACCGATGAGCAGTAGCCCTACCCGTCGTACCGCACTCGATGCCCTGCATCGTGAGCTCGGCGCGACGATGACCGATTTCGCCGGCTGGGACATGCCCCTGCGCTACGGCTCCGAGCGCGACGAACATGTCGCGGTGCGTACCCGTGCCGGTCTCTTCGACCTCTCCCACATGGGCGAGATCACCGTCACCGGCCCGCAGGCGGCGGAGTTCCTGAACTTCGCCCTGGTCGGCAACATCGCCTCCGTGGGCGTCGGCCGCGCCCGCTACACCATGATCTGCCAGGCCGACGGGGGCATCCTCGACGACCTGATCGTCTACCGGCTGGCCGAGACCGAAGCCGGGTCTTCTCACTACATGGTCGTGGCCAACGCCGGCAACGCGCAGATCGTGCTGGACGCCCTGGTGGAGCGGGTCATCGGCTTCGACGCCGTCGTCCGCGACGACCGGGACGCCTACGCCCTCCTCGCCGTGCAGGGGCCCGAGTCCCCCGGCATCCTCAAGTCGCTCACCGACGCCGACCTGGACGGCCTGAAGTACTACGCGGGCCTGCCCGGCACCGTCGCCGGCGTCCCCGCGCTGATCGCCCGCACCGGTTACACCGGCGAGGACGGCTTCGAGCTGTTCGTGGCCCCCGCCGACGCCGAGAAGCTGTGGCAGGCGCTGACCGAGGCGGGCGCGCCCGTCGGTCTGGTTCCCTGCGGCCTCTCCTGCCGGGACACGCTGCGCCTGGAGGCGGGCATGCCGCTGTACGGGCACGAGTTGACGACCTCCCTGACTCCCTTCGACGCCGGGCTCGGCCGGGTGGTGAAGTTCGAGAAGGAGGGCGACTTCGTGGGGCGCGAGGCCCTTGAGGAGGCGGCCTCCCGCGCTCAGGAGAACCCGCCGCGCGTCCTGGTCGGCCTGATCGCCGAGGGCCGCCGTGTCCCGCGCGCCGGGTACCCCGTCGTCGCCGACGGCCGGGTGATCGGCGAGGTCACCTCCGGCGCCCCCTCCCCCACCCTCGGCAAGCCGATCGCGATGGCGTACGTCGACGCCGCGCACTCGGTGCCGGGCAGCGCCGGTGTCGGTGTGGACATCCGGGGCAGCCACGAGCCGTACGAGGTCGTGGCGCTGCCGTTCTACAAGCGCCAGAAGTAGCCACCCCAAGCGGTCGGTGCGTGACCCTGCGCACATTTTCGCTGTTCACGCACGTCTCCAGCAGTCCCCCATTCACCAGCACTCCCCCGCGTACAGGAGAATTCAGGCCATGAGCAACCCCCAGCAGCTGCGCTACAGCAAGGAGCACGAGTGGCTGTCGGTCGCCGAGGACGGCGTCTCGACGGTCGGCATCACCGAGTTCGCGGCCAACGCGCTCGGCGATGTCGTCTACGCCCAGCTCCCGGAGGTCGGTTCCACGGTGACCGCGGGTGAGTCCTGCGGCGAACTGGAGTCGACGAAGTCGGTAAGCGACCTGTACTCCCCGGTCGACGGCGAGGTCACCGAGATCAACGAGGACGTGGTCAACGACCCGTCGCTGGTCAACTCGGCCCCCTTCGAGGGCGGCTGGCTGTTCAAGGTACGCGCCACGGAGGAGCCGTCCGACCTGCTCTCCGCCGACGAGTACACCGCCTTTTCCGCCGGCTGAGGAGTCCTACGCCTGATGTCCGTTCTGAACACGTCCCTGCACGAGCTCGACCCGGAGATCGCCGCCGCGGTCGACGCCGAGCTGAACCGCCAGCAGTCCACCCTCGAAATGATCGCCTCCGAGAACTTCGCGCCGGTCGCGGTCATGGAGGCGCAGGGCTCGGTCCTCACCAACAAGTACGCCGAGGGCTACCCCGGCCGCCGCTACTACGGCGGCTGCGAGCACGTCGATGTCGCCGAGCAGATCGCGATCGACCGGGTCAAGGAGCTGTTCGGCGCCGAGTACGCCAACGTCCAGCCCCACTCGGGCGCCTCGGCCAACCAGGCCGCGCTGTTCGCGCTGGCCAAGCCCGGCGACACCATCCTCGGGCTCGACCTCGCGCACGGCGGTCACCTCACCCACGGGATGCGGCTGAACTTCTCCGGGAAGCAGTTCGACGTGGTCGCCTACCACGTCGACGACGCCGGTCTGGTCGACATGGCCGAGGTGGAGCGGCTCGCCAAGGAGCACCGGCCGAAGGTGATCATCGCGGGCTGGTCGGCGTACCCGCGCCGGCTGGACTTCGCCGAGTTCCGCCGTATCGCGGACGAGGTCGAGGCGTACCTGTGGGTCGACATGGCGCACTTCGCCGGCCTGGTCGCGGCGGGGCTGCACCCGAACCCGGTGCCGTTCGCGGACGTGGTCACCTCCACGACCCACAAGACGCTGGGCGGCCCGCGCGGCGGCATCATCCTCGCCAAGAAGGACTTCGCAAAGAAGCTGAACTCCTCCGTCTTCCCGGGCTTCCAGGGCGGCCCGCTGGAGCATGTGATCGCGGCCAAGGCGGTCTCCTTCAAGGTCGCGGCGAGCGAGGACTTCAAGGAGCGTCAGCGGCGTACGGTGGAGGGCGCACGCATCCTCGCCGAGCGCCTGACGGCCGCCGACGCCCGCGAGGCCGGCGTCAACGTCCTGTCCGGCGGCACGGATGTGCACCTGATCCTGGTCGACCTGCGCGAGTCCGAACTGGACGGGCAGCAGGCCGAGGACCGCCTCCACGAGGTCGGCATCACGGTCAACCGCAACGCCGTCCCGAACGACCCGCGCCCGCCAATGGTCACCTCGGGCCTGCGGATCGGCACGCCGGCCCTGGCGACCCGAGGCTTCACGGCCGAGGACTTCACCGAGGTCGCGGACGTCATCGCGGAGACGCTCAAGCAGTCGTACGACGTGGAAAGCCTGAAGGCCCGGGTCAAGGCCCTCGCCGACAAGCACCCGCTGTACCCCGGTCTGAACAAGTAGTTCCCAGGTGGGGGCACCCGACGACGTGTGCCCCCACCCTCTCAGGAGGAGTTCCCGTGGCCATCTCGGTCTTCGATCTGTTCTCGGTCGGCATCGGCCCGTCGAGCTCCCACACGGTCGGCCCGATGCGCGCGGCCCGCATGTTCGCCCGCCGCCTGCGCAACGAGAGCCTGCTCGACTCCGTCGCCTCCGTCCGCTCCGAGCTCTACGGCTCCCTGGGCGCGACCGGCCACGGCCACGGCACCCCGAAGGCCGTCCTGCTCGGCCTGGAGGGCGCCTCGCCCCGGACGGTGGACGTGGAGGGCGCGGACGAACGGGTGGAGTCGATCAGGTCGGGCGGCCGCATCCGGCTGCTCGGCGAGCACGAGATCCCGTTCTCCTACGACGACGACCTGGTCCTGCACCGCCGTAAGACGCTCCCGTACCACGCGAACGGCATGACGATCTGGGCGTACGACGCGCAGGGCGCCGAACTCCTGTCGAAGACGTACTACTCGGTGGGCGGCGGGTTCGTCGTCGACGAGGACGCCGTGGGCGCGGACCGCATCGTGCTCGACGACACGGTGCTGAAGTACCCCTTCCGCACCGGCGACGAGCTGCTGCGCCTGACGCAGGACACGGGCCTGTCCATCTCCTCGCTGATGCTGGAGAACGAGCGGGCCTGGCGGACCGAGGAGGAGATCCGTGCGGGTCTGCTGGAGATCTGGCGGGTGATGCGGGCGTGCGTGTCGCGCGGCATGTCCCGCGAGGGCATCCTGCCGGGCGGGCTGCGGGTCAAACGCAGGGCCGCCGTCACGGCCCGCCAACTCCGGGCGGAGGGCGACCCGTTGGCGCACGCGATGGAGTGGATCACGCTCTACGCGATGGCGGTGAACGAGGAGAACGCGGCGGGGGGGCGGGTGGTCACGGCCCCGACCAACGGCGCGGCTGGCATCATCCCGGCAGTCCTGCACTACTACATCAACTTCGTGCCCGGCGCCGACGAGGACGGGGTGGTCCGCTTCCTGCTCGCCGCCGGCGCGATCGGCATGCTCTTCAAGGAGAACGCCTCCATCTCCGGCGCCGAGGTCGGCTGCCAGGGCGAGGTCGGCTCGGCCTGCTCGATGGCTGCGGGGGCGCTGGCGGAGGTGCTCGGCGGATCTCCCGAACAAGTCGAGAACGCCGCCGAGATCGGCATGGAACACAACCTCGGCCTCACCTGCGACCCGGTCGGCGGCCTCGTCCAGATCCCGTGCATCGAGCGCAACGGCATGGCCGCGGTGAAGGCGGTCACCGCGGCGAAGATGGCGATGCGGGGCGACGGCTCGCACAAGGTGTCCCTCGACAAGGTCATCAAGACCATGAAGGAGACCGGGGCCGACATGAGCGTCAAGTACAAGGAGACGGCCCGGGGTGGGCTCGCGGTGAACATCATCGAGTGCTGAGAAAGTAGGCCCTGACCAGCGCGTTCTTGTCTTTCAGCGCTCTCAGGGCCTTCCCTGCTTGCGCGGCGGAAAGTCCCTGGAAACTCCCAGGGACAGTCGTGAAAGTCCCTGAAAAGTCCCTGGGAAATCCCACGGGGCAGGAGCCTGACCTGGGGTTTCGTGACAACCTCGATCACTGCTCCTCTTCGCCCAAGGCGCCGACAGTCGGCAGGATGTATCAAATCGATCCCCTGAGATAGCCAGAGGGGTACCATTCGATACATGAGTGCTGTGGAGAACTCGCGCCTGGAGCAACGGCTGACCAACCTCTCCCCCACGTTCACGACGGCGCAGGCACGTCAGGTCCTGCTCTCCCCCCGTGATCTGGCGTCCTTGGTCGCGGCGGGAGAGATAGACGAACTGTCCCGGGGGGTCTACCGGCGGGCAGACGCACCGGAGACCGCGCACGCAGATCTGCTTGCTGTGTGCGCACGGGCTCCGCGTGCCGTCGTATGCGGTGAGTCCGCCCTGGCCCTGCATGAACTCATCGACGACATCCCTGCAGCGGTACACATCGCCGTGCCGCGCGGTACACGCCGCCCCACAATTTCCTACCCGCCGACCGTAGTGGCGCAATACGCCCCGACGACCTTCGCCCTCGGCGTCGAACAATTCGAGGCAGCTCCGGGAGAGACCGTCCCCGTGTACAACGCCGCCCGCAGCGTCGTCGACGCGATGCGCCACCGCAACCGTATCGGCGAGACCCTCGCCCTGTCCGCGCTCGGCCGCTATCTGCGCCGAGGCAAACGCAGCGATGTCGGCGAACTCCAGGAAGTCGCACGCGAGTTGGGTGCTCTCTCCGTCATCCGCCCTGCCGTTGAGGCGGTGCTCGCCTGATGGCCAACCCCACGCGTGACACCACCGCCGGCCGCGTCTACAACGACCTGCGCAACCTGGCCCGCCGCACCAGCCGGTCCACGGACGAGATCATGGTCGAGTACGTCCTCGAACGCTTCCTCTACCGCTTGGCCGCATCGCCCCTCGGCCGGGAACACTTCGTCCTCAAGGGCGGCCTGCTCCTCGCCCAGTTCGGCGCACGCCGGATGACCCGCGACATCGACATCCTCGGCCGCTCCTTCCCAGGCACCGAAACCGAGATCATCCACAGGATCGCGGCCATCGCCACTACCGAGATCGACGACGGAGTCGTATTCGATCCCGCGACGCTCAAGACCGTGTCCATCCGCGAGGAGGACGAGTACCACGGTCTACGCCTGTCCATGGCCGCCTCCATCGCCCGAGCACGACTCAAGCTCCAACTGGACGTCAGCTTCGGCGACCCCGTCACCCCCGGCCCCCGGACCATCGACTACCCACAGCAGCTCACGGCGGAGAGCTTCCAGATCCTCGGCTACCCACTCGCCACCGTCATCGCCGAAAAACTCTCCACCGCTGTCTCCCTCGGCGACCTCAACACCCGCGACCGCGACTACGGCGACCTCTACCGCCTACTCACCCTCAACGACCTCGACGGCCAGGAACTCACCACGGCGCTGACCGCCACTGCCACACACCGCGGCATCACCCTGAAACCCCTCAGCACCACCATCAGTGACCTCGGCGAGCGTCGCCAGGCCTCGTACACCGCCTGGCGTCGTCGGCAGGGCCCGGCTGCAACTGGCTACCCCGAACGCTTCATTGACGTCGTCCGGCAGGTCGTCGCCTTCGCAGACACGCTCCTCCACGGCGATGCCGCCACCCGCACATGGAGCGCAGCAACCCTCACATGGTCATGACCCGAGGTTGGCCAGCCGCCCAAGCCTTCGGGATTCGAACCCGAGACCTACGCATTACGAAGGCCTGCATGATCATCCCGGGTCGTGCTGGGCACTACCACGAGATCCCCTTTTGCCAGGTCAGAGAGGTGCTGCCGAACTCCGCACTGGTGCCCAGTCCACCACGTGCCGCCTTGTCCGCTCACGCAGGCGGGCGCGGCTCTCGCCGACCCAGGATCTCCGCGACAGTGCCATCGGTCCCTCCCGCACGTCCGGTGCCAGGCACGTGCGAGCGTCGGCTGCTCCTCCAGCAGCCACTCAGGCCATGGCGGAGCGCATCCAGTCCGCCTTGATTCCGTCACCCGACCGCCGTGATCTGCCCGTCCGCCTCCCTCAGCCTGCCCTGGCGGCGCAGTTCGTCGATGTCGGAGTCCAGGAAGCCACGGATGTCCCGGCCCTGGCTTGACGCAGATCGGACCTGCCCATACCAAATGCACAGGTCAACTCCGTGATCAGTAGCGGCCGACATAGTCGTGAAGTACAAGGAGACGGCCCGGGGCGGGCTCGCGGTGAACATCATCGAGTGCTGAGGGAGACGGCCCTGGCCTGGTTCTTCGGTGTCCTGCGTGGCCGCGTCCAGGCTCCCTCCACTCCTGCTGGATCGGGCTGCCCCACACTCTCGGCGACATCACCGGGAAGGGGTACCGCATGCCGGACTCAGGCATAGTCAGGACGCGTCATGGTGTCGAGGTGGCGGCCGATCCGAAGGCCGTGTACGAGCTGATCGCGGCGGCGGAGGGGTGGCCGCACGTCTTTCCTCCCACGGTGCACGTGGAGCGGCTCGACGGGGACAGCCGTTCGGAGCGGCTGAAGATCTGGGCGTTCGCCAACGGGGAGGTGCGTTCCTGGACCTCGCGGCGTGAACTGGACCCCGCCGCACTGCGGGTGACGTTCCGTCAGGAAGTCTCGTCGGCACCGGTGGCGTCGATGGGCGGGGAGTGGATCGTCGAGGCGGCCCCCGGCGGTTCCAGCGTCGTGCTGCTGCACGACTTCACGGTCGTCGACGACGACCCGGGGGCGCGGGAGTGGGTGCAGCGGGCCGTCGACACCAACAGCGCGGCCGAGCTCGCCGCGCTGAAGTCCGCCGCCGAGTCCCTGGGTGCCGAGCCCCGGGCGTTGTTGTCGTTCGCCGACCATGTGGACATCGCCGGGCCGGCCGAGGCCGTGTACGACTTCCTGTGGCGGGCCGACCTGTGGGAGGAGCGGCTGCCGCACGTCAGCCGACTCGTGCTCACCGAGCCCGGCGAGGATCTGCAGACGGTGGAGATGGACACCCGGGCCGCCGACGGTTCCGTACACACCACGAAATCGGTGCGCGTCGGCTGCGGGCCGGACCGGCTCGTGTACAAGCAGACCCGGGTGCCCCCGCTGATGAGCGCGCACACCGGCCGCTGGGTCGTGGAGCCGACCGGGGACGGAGTGCGCGCCTCCTCGCACCACACCGTCGTCCTGCGTCCCGACCGGGTGCGGGAGTTGCTGGGCGCGGACGCCACGCTGGACAGCGCGCGGGATCTCGTACGCAACGCGCTCGGCGGGAACAGCACGGCCACGCTGACGCTGGCGAAGCAGGCCGCTGAACGGGCCGCGGCTCACTGACCGCGCCGAACGCGAGGGGCGGGCCCCGGAGGACTCCGGGGCCCGCCCCTCGCGTTCGGGTCAGGAGCTTCAGGCCCGCGAGAGCTCCGTGTTGACCAGTTCGACGAAGGCTCGCGGCGTCTCGGCGCGGTCCAGCTCCTCGTCCGGCAGGGACACCCGGTATTCGCGGGTGATGCGGCTCGCGACCTCCAGCAGGGCGAGCGAGTCGTAGCCCAGGTCCGTGAACGACACGTCGGCGATGTCACCGCTCAGATCGACCGCTTCGTCCTCGCCGGCCGACTCGCGCAGGATGCGGGTCAGGTCGTCGAGGCTCAGTGCCGTGGTCCCGTTGGCGCTCATGGGAAGTTCCTTCCTGTCGTGGCAGATGCTTGTCGTGGGAGGGGGAGGCGGGTTGTGCCCGCTCAGTCCGCGGTCGTGACGACGGCTGCCGCGTTGAAGCCGCCCTCGCCGCGGGCCAGTACGAGCGCCGCGTCGCCGGACAGCGGGCGGGCCTCGCCCGTCACCAGGTCGATCGGGCAGTCCGTGGCGACGGAGGTGACGTGTGCCGTGGGCGGGATGCGGCCGTCCCGCAGGCAGAGCAGGGCCGACACCAGGTCGAGGGCTCCGCCGCCGGCGTAGAGGCGTCCCGTCTGTGTCTTGGGCACGGTCACCGGCACTCCCCCGGGGCCGAACACCGCACTCACCGCGGCTGCTTCGGCCCGGTCCGCCGAGGGCACGGCGGCACCGTCCGCGAAGACGACGGCGATGTCGGAGGGGGCCAGGCCGGCGTCGGCGAGGGCCCCGCGTGCGGCCCGCTCCAGGCCGTCGGCGGCCGGGGAGTTCGGGTCGGGGTCGAACGTGGCCGCGTACCCGGTGAGTCGGCCGTAGAGGTGCGCACCGCGGTCCCGGGCGGCCCCGGGGTCTTCCAGGACCAGGTAGGCGCCGCCCTCGCCGGGGACGTGTCCGGCGGCGTCCTCGTCGAAGGGCAGGTAGGCCCGGTCCGGGCTGGCGGCGGTGCTGAGCCGGCCCGAGCTGAGCTGTCCGGCCAGGCCGAGGGGGCACAGGGCGCCGTCGACGCCCCCGGCGAGCATGACCTTCGTGCCCTTGCGGATCTGGCGGCGGGCGTGGCCGATCGCGTCCAGTCCCCCGGCCTGGTCGGTGACGACCGCGCTGCTCGGTCCCCTGAGCCCGTGCCGGATCGAGATCTGGCCGGTGTTGACGGCGTAGAACCATGCGAAGGACTGGTAGGCGCTGACGAACTGGCCGCCCTTGCTCCACAGGTTCTGCAGTTCGCGCTGGCCGAACTCGAAGCCGCCCATCGAGGAGGCGGAGGCGACGCCGGCCGCGTACGGCGGCAGCCCTGCGAGGTCGAGGCCGCTGTCCCGGAGTGCTTCGTCGGCGGCGTACAGGGCGAGCCGGGTCATATGGTCGGTCTGCGGAAGCAGCCTGCTCGGGATGTGGTCGGCGGCCTCGAAGCCGGGCACTTCGCCCGCGAGGCGCGCGGTGTAGCCGGAGGCGTCGAAGCGGGTGATGGGGGCGATGCCGCTGCGGCCCTCGACGGTCGCCGACCAGTGGGCGTCCGTGCCGAGTCCGGTGGGGGCGGCGACGCCGAGCCCGGTGATGACGGGTGCGGACGCGGTCACGCGGCGCTCCTCTCGGGGCGGGCGAGCACGACGGCGCTCTGGAAGCCGCCGAAGCCGCTGCCGACGCTCAGGACGGAGTCGACGCGCGCCTCGCGAGCGGTCACCGGCACGTAGTCGAGGTCGCACAGGGGGTCGGGTTCGTGGAGGTTGGCGGTCGGCGGGATCAGGCCGTTCTCCATGGCGAGGACGCTCGCTACGAGTTCGAGCGCGCCGATCGCGCCGAGCGAGTGCCCGATCATGGACTTGACCGAGCTGACGGGGACCCGGTAGGCGTGCTCTCCCAGCGAGGTCTTGAACGCGGCCGTCTCGTGGCGGTCGTTCTGCTTGGTGCTGGAGCCGTGCGCGTTGACGTAGTCGACGTCCTCGGGTGCCAGGCGCGCCTCGGCCATGGCGACGCGGATCGCCTCGGACATCTCGGCGCCGTCCGAACGCAGACCCGTCATGTGGTACGCGTTGCTGCGGGTGCCGAACCCGGCGACCTCGGCGTAGATACGGGCGCCGCGCCGCACGGCGTGCTCCAGCTCCTCCAGGATCAGCACCGCCGCGCCCTCGCCGAGGACCAGGCCGTTGCGGGTGTTGTCGAAGGGGCGCGAGGCGTGCTCGGGGTCGTCGTTGCGCGGCGTGGTGGCCTTGATGGCGTCGAAGCAGGCGAGGGTGATCGGGGAGATGGGCGCGTCGGTCCCTCCCGCGACGACGACGTCGGCGCTGCCCTCGCGGATCAGGTCGGTGCCGTGGCCGACGGCGTCGAGGCCCGAGGTGCAGCCGTCGGACACGAGCGACACCGGGCCCCCGGCGCCCACCTCGCGGGCCAGTTCCGCGGCGAGGGAGCTGGGCACGAAGTGGTCGTAGAGACGCGGCACGGCGTACGCGGGGTCGACGAGCCAGCGCGCGCCCCCGTCGCTGAGCACGGTGTACTCCGTCTCCATCGAGGTGGTGCAGCCCACCGCGCAGCCGAGCGCCACCCCGGTGCGCTCGGGGCGCGGTCCCGTGACGTCGAAGCCGCTGTCCGCGAGCGCCTCCCGGGCCGCGACGAGCGCGAACTGTCCGGCCCGGTCGAGCCTGCGCTCCTCCTGCGGGGACAGTCCGGCCGCGACGGGCGAGAAGTCGCACTCCGCGGCGACCTGGGAGCGGTACGGCGAGGCGTTGAAGAGGGAGATGGTGCGGGTGGCCGTCCGCCCGGTCGACAGCAGATCCCAGTACTGCTTGATCCCTGTTCCCCCGGGCGCCACCGCACCGATTCCGGTTATGACGACGCGTCGTTGCATGGGCATCCTCACTCGCTGTCGGCGGGGACCGGTGTTCCGGCCCCCGGTCGTGACCGTGGCAAGGCGGTCTGGAGACCCGCTGGAGCGGGCCCGGACACGGCGGGCGGGCTCACAAGACCCGCGAGGGTCTTCTCGAAGGCCGCGTACTCGGTGTCCGCGTCGGCGGGACGGGCGGGCAGCAGCGCGAGCGCCTCGGACGCCCCCCGGGTGACCCGCGGATGGCGCCGGGCCAGCGCGGTGAGCCCCTGGCCCGGACCCGCCTCGACGAGGACGACGTCCCGCTCGGCGAGCAGGGTGTCGAGCGCCGGCCCGAACAGGACGGGCGAGGCGGGCTGAAGCGCCCAGAACCTGGTGTCGCGGGCCTGTTCCGGCGTCAGGAGCCCGCCTGTGTAGGCCGAGTACAGCGGCAGGCGGGGCGGGTTCGGCCGTACCGAGGCGAGGAAGGGCAGACCGCGCAGGGCCGCCTCGGTGAGCACCGGGCTGTGGAAGGGGTTGAGGGCGCGGGCCCGCCGGGTGGTGAAGCCGTCGGCGCGCAGCTTCCCCTCGGCCAGGCTCAGGCCCTCCTCGGGCCCGGCGAGGAGCACTTGGCGAGGCGCGTTGACGGCGCCGACGACGACCTCGTCCGTCGTGTACGGGACCATCTCGTCGGGGCTCGCCAGCACCGCGAGCATGCCCCCTGCCGGAGTACCGGCCAGCTGGGCGATCCGGTCCGCCATGACACCGACGGCACCGGCGAGGTCGAACACCCCGGCGAGCGTGGCGGCGGCGACCTCCCCGACACTGTGGCCGAGCAGCGCGGCGGGCCGCACCCCGGCGTCGAGAACGGTACGGCCGAGCGCCCAGTCCAGGGAGAACAGCAGGGGCTGGGCGACACCCAGGCGATCGGCCTCGGGGCCGGGGCGGGCGGCGAGCCAGTCCGCGCGCAGGTCGAAGCCGTGGTCGCGCCACAACTCCAGGGCCTCGTCCATGCGTTGCCGGAAGCCGGGATGCGCGTGATACAGGCCGACGCCCATGCCGGGCTGCTGCGCGCCCTGACCGGGGAACAGCAGCGCGGTCGGCGGCGGTGCGGTCACGGCGGGTCTCCTCTCCTTCGGGTCCCGCCCATGGTGGGAGCGGGGGCTGGAGGATGGCTCGACCCGGGGGACAGTGACCGTCCATGCCGACGGCTCCAGCGGCTCTGGACCACTCGTCCACCGGCGGGCCGGAGTGTTCGTGGTGGCCGGAGGCACGCGACCCGTCGCCCCGGTTCACCGCGGTCGGTTCGAGGGCCGCCGGTCCGGACACCCTCCGGACCGGCGGCCGTCGGCGTCCGCACTCCCCAGCAGACAGCCGGTGAAAGGGCATCGGGAGATGAGGTTCGAAGACCTGCACATCGCCGGAGCGGCCCTGCACGTGGAGGACACCTGCTCCGTCGATCAGGCACTGCGCGAGGGCCTGTGCGACGGGCGGACCGCCGCGCGCAGTGCCGTCGAGTCCGTGGCGGTGTCGGCCGGCGGTTCGGCACCCGAACTCGCCGTGGCAGCGGCACGGCAGGTGCTGGAACGTACCGGCACGCCCGCCACCGACATCGACCTGCTGCTGCACGCCACGGTGCAGTACCAGGGGCACGACCTGTGGGCGCCCGCTTCGTACATCCAGCGGTACGCGGTCGGCAACCGGTGCCCGGCCGTGGAGATCAAGCAGCTGTCCAACGGCGGCATGGCCGCGCTGGAGCTCGCGGCCGGCTATCTCAGCGGGGCGCCGGGCCGAAAGGGCGCGCTGCTGACCACGGGCGATGTGTTCGGCGAGCCCGGTTTCGCGCGCTGGCGAAGCGACCCCGGCACCGTCTACGGCGATGCGGGCACCGCGCTCGTCCTCACCCGGGGGCGGTCGGGGCTGGCCCGGCTGCGGAGTCTGGTGACCGTGTCCGACGCGGACCTCGAACAGATGCACCGTGGGCGGGATCCGTTCTCCCGGGCGCCGTTCGCGCTGCGGCAGCCGCTCGATCTGGGCCTGCTGCAGCGGACGTTCATCGAGGACACCGGACGTTCCTACAGCGTGGCCCGGATCACCGCGGGGCAGGACGAAACGCTGAAGCGCACCCTCGCGGAAGCCGACTGCACGCTCGCCGACATCGCGTGGTTCGTCCTGCCCAACTTCGGATACGGACGGCTGAACTCGACCTTCCTGCGCCGCTGGAGCATTCCCGAGGAGCGCACCACCTGGCCGTGGGGCCGGTCGGTCGGTCACCTCGGAGCGGGCGACCAGTTCGCCGGACTCGCCTTCCTGGCCGAGTCCGGCCGGGTCAGGCCCGGCGAGCTGTGTCTGCTGTTCGGGATCGGCGCCGGGTTCACCTGGAGCTGCGCGGTGCTGGAGTGGGGCCGGGGTTGATGTCGGCGGCCGGAACCGCCGCCGCCCGCAGGTTCCACTTCTTGAGGATCCTGTCGTACGTCCCGTCGTCGATGAGGTGGTCGACCGCGTTCTTCAACGGGCCGGCCAGCGGGGACCCCTTCTTGACCGCGAGGCCGACGTTCTTGCGTTCGATCTCGTTGAGGTAGCGCAGCCCCGGCTGCTGGGTGGCCGCGTAGCGCAGGACGCTCGACGAGGTCATCAGCACGTCGACGCGGCCCTGGCGCAGGGCCAGGAAGTGGGCGGCGGCATCGGGGTAGGTACTGATCCCGATCGGTTTTCCGCCGTCGGCGACGCAGTCCTCGCTCGCCTTCTGGAGTTCGGCCTCGAACGTCGTCCCCGTACCCGTGCCGACCCTCAGCCCGCACAGCTGGTCCAGGCTCTTGACCTGCTTGAGCGCACTGTCGTCGCGTACGGCGAAACCGGAGCCGTCGGTGAGATAGAGGACGAAGTCGAGGACCTGTTCGCGCTCCTCGGTGACGGCGAGATTCGCGGTGCCGACCTGGTAGCGGCCGGCGTTGAGGCCGGTGATCAGGGAGGCTCCGCTCACGTGCGTGCGCTGCACCTTCAGCCCGAGGACGCGCGCCACGGCGTCGGTCACGTCGATGTCCACGCCACGCGGCGGTCCCCCGTCCTCGGGGCTGAAGGCGATGGGCGGCACTCCGATGGCCGAACCGACGCTCAGCACGCCCGACTTACGGAATTCCGCGGGCAGCGTCGCCGACAGCTGGGCGTCCTCGTGGACCGCCGACACCACGTCCTGGCTGCCGAGTCGGCGTGCCTGGGCGTCCTCGGGGACGTCGTCGGCGGCACCGCAGCCGGTGAGCAGCAGCGGTAGCAGCGCCACCGTAAGAACTGTTCCGAGGTAGGCGCGGCGGGTGGTGGGGAGAACGGGGCGGGCGGATGACATCGGTCTCTCCTCGTGGGGGAAGTGCCCGGGGGCGCTTAGGGCCTGTCCGGCGGATCAGGACGGAGACGCGGGGCTTGGCACGCACATCTGCGCTGATGAGGCACCGTTACTTTCCTCCGTCCTGATCCGCCGGACAGGCCCTAATGGGGGGCCAGGAACCGGATGGTGCGGTCGTGCCGGGGGGCGTCGAAGACCGTCTCGGGCGGGCCGGTCTCCACGATCGCGCCGTTGTCCATGAAGACGACCTGGTCGGCGATGCCCCTGGCGAACCGCATCTCGTGGGTGACGACGACCATCGTCATGCCGCCGTCGGCCAGCGAACGGATCACCTGGAGGACGTCGCCGGTCAGTTCGGGGTCGAGGGCGCTGGTGGGCTCGTCGAACAGCATGGCCCTGGGCTCCATGGCGAGGGCGCGCGCGATGGCGGCGCGCTGCTGCTCGCCGCCGGACAACTGGTGCGGGCTCGCCTTCTCCTTCCCGGCGAGGCCGACCTGGGCCAGCAGTTCGCGGGCGCGTTCCTCGGCCGCCCCCCGCTTCAGTCCGAGGACCGCGCGCGGCGCCTCGGTGATGTTGTCGAGGACCGTCATGTGCGGGAAGAGGCGGAAGTTCTGGAAGACCATGCCGATCCGGGACCGCTGGCGGGACACGGCCCGGCGCGAGCGCTCGTACAACTGGTCGCCGTGCCACTCGTATCCGACGAGTTCGCCGTCCACGGTGATGCGCCCGGCGTCGATGCGCTCCAGCCGGTTCATACAGCGCAGCAGGGTGCTCTTGCCGGAGCCCGAAGGGCCGATGACGCACGTGACGGTGGACGCGGGAACGGTGAGTGAGACGTCGTCGAGCACCAGCCGGGTGCCGAAGGACTTGCGGACGCCTGCTGCCTCGATCATGGCCGGGCTCCCGGGGCGTAGCGGCGTTCGACGAAGTACTGGGCGATGCCCAGCAGGGTGGTCAGCAGCAGGTACCAGAGCGTGGCCACCAGCAGCAGCGGGATGACCAGGTAGTTCCGGTTGTAGATGAGCTGGGTGGCGTACAGCAGGTCCTGGACGGCGATGACGCTGACGATGGAGGTGCCCTTGAGCAGCGCGATGACCTGGCTGCCCGCGGGCGGCAGGATCGCGGGCATCGCCTGCGGCAGCACGATGCGCCGGAAGATCCGCCAACCGCTCAGTCCCATGGCCTCGGCGGCCTCGGTCTGGTCCCGGCCGACGGACAGGACGCCGGCCCGTACGATCTCGGCGAGCTGCCCCGCCTCGTGCAGGACGAGGCCGATCACGGCGGCGGTCAGGCTGCTGATCATCCGCTCGGTGGAGAACTCGGTGAAGGCCGGGCCGAAGGGGATGCCCAGCGACAGCTTCGGGTACAGCAGCGAGATGTTGTACCAGAACAGGAGTTGGACCAGCATCGGCACCGACCGGAACAGCCAGGTGTAGCCCCAGCTCAGCGACACCAGGACCGGGTTGGCCGACAGCCGCATCACGGCGAGCGCGGTGCCGAGGACGAAGCCGCCGGTGAAGGCCACGGCCGTCAGCCACAGGGTGGTGCCAAGGCCGGCGAGCACCGTGTCGGCGGTGAAGTACCTGGCTACGACGTCCCAGCGGAACGCGTCATTGGTGGCGAGTGCGTTGAGGGCCATGGCGAGCAGGACGAGCCCGGCCGCGGCGGCCACCCAGCGCGACGGCCGGGGCCGGGGCCGCGCGAACGCCGCGTCGGCCCCGTCCCCGGCCCGCCCGGATCCGCCGGCGAGTTCCTTGCCGGGATCGGTGCGGAGGGAAACCATCGGCGGTACCTCAGTCGTTGGTCCGGTAGTACGGCAGGACCTGGTCGGCGAAGAGGCGCATGGTGCGGGCGGACTCCTCGAACGGCATGGCGCCGGAGATCACCTGGAGGCTGATGGTGAAGTCGCCGAACCAGGCGCGGATGTCGTCGATCGCGGCCCGTACCTCGGCGGGCGTGCCGACCAGCGCCTTGCGTTCGGCGACGGCACGGTCGAAGTCGCCCTTGCCCGCCCGCTCGACGATCTTCTCGTAGCCGGGGTAGTCGGCGCTTCGCGTCTCCTTCCAGGCCGATACTGCGGAGGCGAGGGCCTGGTTGGCGCGGTCGGAGGCGAGCTTGCCCTTCTCCCTGGCGGCCTGGGCGTCCTCGGCGATATAGCAGCTGTAACTCATGTGGACGTCCTCCTCGGTGGGCTTGAACCCGGCGGCCGAGGCGGCGTCGCGGTACAGGGCGAGCGTCTTCTGCACCTGCTCGCGCGGGTTGATGGACGGCACGAGCATCACGCCGTACCCGGCGCGGCCGGCGGCCTCGGCGGACGCGGGGGTCTTGGCCGTGGCGACGAGGATGCGCGGGTGCGGGCGCTGCCAGGTGCGGGGCAGCAGCGTGAGCGGCCCGAAGCGGTGGAAGCGGCCCTCCCAGACGACGTCCTCCTCCGCCCACAGCCGGCGGCATGCCTCGACTCCCTCGTCGAAGCGGGCCCGGCTCTCGTCCATGGACACTTCGAAGGCGGTGAACTCGTCGGGCAGGAAGGCCCGTCCGAAGCCGACGTCGAGCCGGCCCTGCGAGATGTTGTCGAGCATGGCGAGCTTGCCGGCCAGCTTCAGCGGGTGCGTGAACGCGGGCAGTACGGCACCGGTGATCAGCCGGACCCGGCGGGTGCGGGCCGCGGCGGCGGCGAGGAAGGTCACCGGGTCGGGGCTGTAGCCGCCGTACTCGTGGAAGTAGTGCTCCACGGTCTTCACGTGGTGGAAGCCGAGTGTGTCGGCGAGCTCGGCCAGTCGCAGCGACTCCTCGAAGTGCTGTCCCGCGGACTTCTCCGCCGGGCCCACGGTGGGGAAGAGGTTGATGCCGAACTTCATGAGAGCCCCTCGATGTGATGGCTAGTCGGACGCGGCGGGCGCGGACAGAGCGGGTGCCGGCAGGTGGATGTAGTCCCGGTGGTGGTAGAGCATCGGGGCGCGGCCCGACACGGCCGCGTCCTCGATCCGGCCGAACAGGACGCAGTGGTCGCCGGCCGGGATCTCCCGGAGGACCGCGCACTCGGCCACCGCGCTGACGTGCGGCGCGGGCAGCAGGGGTGCCCCCGACGCACGCTCGGACGGCCGCCAGTCGAGCCCCTCGAACTTCTGGGTGCTCTTGCCCGCGAAGCGCTCCGCGAGCCGATCGGTGTGCACGGCGAGGAAGTTGACCGCGAAGCCGCCGGAGTGCCGGATGGCCCGCAGGGTCCGCGACTGTGTGCCGAGGCAGACCAGCAGCAGGGGTGGCTCTTTCGACAGGGCGGTGACGGCGCTGGTGGTCAGGCCACTGGGCCGGCCCTCCGGATCCAGTGCGGTGACGACGCACACCGCGGCCGGGTGCGCGCTGAACACCACTCGGAAGAGCTCGTCATCGATCGCCATGGTCCGCGCCTCCTCCATTCCGCGCCAAGGCTGGCCACGCACTCTGGAGGGCTGGTCCATGCTCCCTGGAGGCGTCGTCCGCCACGGGGGTCCCGGACACCTCCCGGAGGACCTTCGCGAGCAGCGCCGTGGCGTTGCGGTGCAGCGGGAAGTCCGTACCGGACGGCAGGATCCCGCTCTCGTCGAGGAGCCGTGCCACGCGGGCGGTGACGACGCAGAACCGGTACGCGGCGAACACCTCGTGGTACGGCAGGTCGCGGGCCCGGCGTCCGGTGCCGCTCTCCCAGCGCGCCACCGTGGTGGCCCGGTCGGGCAGTCCGGCGAGGCGTGCGGCACCGATGCCCTCGCTCAGGTGGCGGTCCATGTGCAGGTACCAGGCGAGGTCGGCCTCGGGCGGGCCGAGCGCCGCCATCTCCCAGTCGAGCAGCGCCGCGGGCCGGGTACCGGAGTAGATGATGTTGCCGATGCGTGCGTCCCCCCACAGCAGCGCGGGCGGTCCGGCGTCGTCGGGCTGGTTGCCGCGCAGCCAGTCCAGCGCCGCCTCGGCGGTGACGTTGCCGCCGGCGCCGTAGAAGTCGAGATGGTGGGTGAAGTGCCGCAGCAGCCGGCCGGCCCCCGGGGGGCCGAACTCCGGCCGGTCGAGGAATTCGAGCCCCAGCGCCCGGGGGTCGAGGCGGTGCACGGCGGAGAGCGCGTCCACTCCCCCGTTCCACACCTCGGCGCGTGCCGCGGGCTCCAGGTCGGCGAGCCAGCCCTGGCGGTGGTACGAGGGCAGGTCGGCGGGGACCTGCCCTTCGACGCGTTCCATGACGAGGAACGGGGCGCCCAGGAACTCGGCGGACGGCTCGTCCCACAGCACCTTGGGCACCGGCAGCCCGGTGTCGCCGAGCGCCCGCAGGAGACGTACCTGGTCGGCCCAGAAGTCCTCGGGGAAGACGCGGTGTCCGGTCGGGGCGACGCGGATGGCGAGGGGCTCGCCGCGGCGGACGCCGGCCACCGTCCACTCCGCGTCGAGAAGCAGGATCTCGCCGGAGAACCCGGCCTCCTTGGGCACGGTGACGGGGCCGAGTTCGACCGCGTCGATCTCCGCGGAGCGGGTGCCGAACCAGTGGGTGAGCACGGCTCGGGTCAGGTCGGGGTCGCGTTGCAGTGGTACGGGCACGGGGCCTCCTCAGGCCGGCCGGCGGCCGGGGACGGTCAGGGCGGGGACGGGCATGCTGCCGCCGTCGCGGATCACGGACTCCAGACGGCGGATGGCGGGGCCGGGCGCGACGCCCAGGTCCTGGACCAGCCGGTGGGTGAGCCGGGTCGCGGTTTCGAGGGCGTCGCCCATCCGGCCGACCTGGTAGAGAGCGGTCATGTAGCGGGCGTGCAGGGGTTCGTGGGTGGGGTGGCTGCGCGTCAGGACCGCCAGCTCGGGCAGGACCTCGCGATGGCACCCGAGGCGCAGCCGTGCGTCCAGGTAGGCCTCGTGGACTTCGAGCCGCCGCCGTTCCCAGTGGGTGACCGCGGACTGGAGCACCGGGCCCGTGCGTACGTCGGCGAGGATCGGCCGGTGCCACAACGCGAGGGCGCCGCACAGCAGTCCGGCGACCGCCGCGTCGTCGCCCGCCGGCACCCGGCCCGCTCGCTCTACGAGGTCCTCGAAGCGCAGGAGGTCCAGTTCACCGGGGCCCACGACCATCAGGTAGCCCTGGCCGACGGTCCTGAGCCGGTCGCGGGCGGCGGCGCGTGAGGAGATCGACGGCAGCCGGGCGAGCAGCCGCCGCACGTGCATGACGTACGTCTGGAGCGTGGTCGCCGCGCTGAGCGGCGGATGGTCGCCCCAGATCTCGGCCACACAGGTGTGGACCGGCATGACCTGGTTGGCGTGGAGCAGCAGCAGGCCGAGCAGCTGGCGCTGTTTGGGTGCCGTCGGCAGGTGGCGGCCTCCGCCGTCCGTGACGGACAGCCCCCCGAGCACGCCGAATTCCATCGTGGTTCCTCTCTCTTCCGGTCTTCTCCGGTCTTCTCCGGTCTTCTCCGGTTGCTCCAGTCGCCCTCCACCGGCAGGCGGCGCAATGGGGCGTCGGAGCACAGATCACGTCGAGCGGGTGGAGGTCTCGTGTCGGGGACAGTGGTGACGGTGGCCGAAGGGGTGCACGCATACGTCCAGGCACCGGGCGGCTGGTGCGTGAACAACGCCGGGATCGTGGTGGGCGAGGACGCCGTGCTCGTGGTGGACACGGCGGCCACCGAGAAACGGGCGCTCGCGCTGCGGGACGCCGTCGACGCGCTGGCCCCCGGGCCGCGTCGGATCGTGGTGAGCACCCACCACCACGGTGACCACACGTTCGGCAACCACGTGTTCGCCGGCCCGCACACCGATCTCGTCAGCCACGAGGGAGGCCCTGCCGAACTGCTGCGCAGGGGTACCGCGTTGCAGTCGCTGTGGCCGGACGTCGACTGGGGGAACACCCCGACGGTGCTGCCGACCTTCACCGTCAGCGAGGGCGCCACGCTGCACCTGGGCGGCATCACCGCTCGGCTCTTCCACCCGGGCGTCGCGCACACGGGGGACGACCTGGTGGTGTGGCTGCCGGAGCAACGGGTGCTGTTCGCGGGCGACTTGGTGTTCTCCGCAGCGGCGCCGTTCGTCCTGATGGGCTCGCTCGCCGGGTCCCTGGAGGCCCTCGCGCGGCTGCGGGCGCTGCGTCCCCGGGTGGTGGTCGGCGGCCACGGGCCGGTCGGCGGGCCCGAACTCCTCGACTCGGTGGAGGAGTACCTGCGCTGGGTGTCCGGCCTGGCCGAGCGGGGTCTGGCCGACGGACTGAGCCCGCTGGAGACGGCGCGACGCGCGGACGAGGGCGCGTTCTCCAAGCTCCTGGACCGAGAACGCCTGGTCGGCAATCTCCACCGCGCCTTCCAGGAGGCTGCGGGCGGGGTGCGCGGCGCCCACATCCCGTCGACCCCGGCCATGCGGGAGATGGTCGCCTTCAACGGCGGGCGTCCCCTGAAGTGCCTGGCCTGAGGTCGCGGAGGAGTCCATGGCGCCGAGGGTTTCCCGGCCCGGTCGAGCGGCACTCCAGATCCGCTGGACCGCCGGGGCGTCGTCTCCAGCGCCGCTCCGCCGTGGCACGAGCCGGGCCGCCAACGCTCGGCAGGGCCCCGAAGGCCCCGAAGCCGAAGCTGTGGAGGAAAGATGAAACTGCGTGGCAGGACCGCCGTCGTCACCGGAGGTACCCGTGGGCTCGGCCGGGACGTGGCGCTCGCGCTCGCCGCGGAGGGCGCCACGGTGGTCGCCGCGGCCCGGGAGACGGCCGAGGATCCGGGCGGCGGTGTCGTGGTGCTGAAGGCGGACGTGACGGCGCCGGACTCGATGCGGACGCTGATGGACACCGTCCACGAGCGGTACGGGGGGCCGCACATCGTGGTCGCCAACGCGGGCCTGAGCCGGCCGGGCCCGGTCGCGCGGCTGTCCGTCGAGCACTGGAGCGAGGTCGTCGACACCAATCTGCACGGCGTCTTCCACACCGTACGGGCGGCCCTGCCGTATGTGCGCGAGTCGCCCGGCGGGCGGGTGATCACCATGTCCTCCCTGCTGGGTTCGCGGGCCATGCCGGGTGCCGCCGCGTACTGCGCGTCGAAGGCGGCGGTGGAGGCGTTCACCCAGGTGACGGCGTTGGAGCTGGCCGCCGACGGGGTGACCGTGAACTGTGTGGCGCCGGGGTACATCGACTCCGGCATGGGCCGGGCGCTGATCGGCAACGAGGAGCTGTGGGCGAGGCTCGCCCCGACGCTCGCGGCGGGCCGTCCCGGCACCGGCGACGAGGTGGCCCGGGCGGTGCTGTTCCTGGCCTCGGCGGACAGTTCGTACGTCAACGGGCAGGTGCTGCGGGTGGACGGCGGGGTGCTCTGACGGACCCACGGAACGGGGTGCGGGCGGCGGAGTCGGCTCCGTCGCCCGCACCCCGTTCTCCGTGTCAGGGCTCGGAGTTACGCGGGCTGTCCCTGGCGCACCGGCACGGTGAGGTGCGGCTCCCCCTTGATGAGACCGGTGAGCGCGTCGAGCCGGCTGCGGAACTCGGGCTCGGCGAGGGCCTTGCGGAAGGTCTCCTCGTCCTCCCACTCCGCGAGGTTGAAGTAGACGGAGGAGTCCTTGCCGGACCGGACGAGGGAGTAGCGGATGAGCCCGGGCTGGGTCTCCATGAAGGCGCCGACGGCCTCGTAGCGCTTCTCGAACTCCTCGGCGTCGCCGATCAGGGTGAGCTTGTTCACGAACACGACCATGGTGGTCTCCTCAGTGTGCGGCCGTTACGGCAGGGGTGTCGGGCGCGGTCTCGCTCAGGACGGGATAGTCGGTGTAGCCGCGGGCGCCGCCCTCGTAGAAGAACGGGGGCTGCCAGGCGTTGAGCGGGGCCCTGGTGCGCAGCCGGTCGGGCAGGTCGGGGTTGGCGAGGAACTGCCGCCCGAAGGACAGCAGTCCGGCGCCGTCCTTCAGGGCCCGGTCGGCGGCGGCGAGCGTCGCGTCGGTGTCGAGCGGTCCGGTGCCGCAGTTGACGATGACGCTGCGCTCCCACAGCCGGCTCAGCCGCCGTACGAGATCGGTGTCGCTGCCCGCGACGAAGTGGACGTGGCCGAGGCCGAGCCGGTCGAGTTCGGCGAGCAGCGCCGGATACGTCTGAGTACGGTCCGGCTCGGACATGTCGTTGAGGGGGAAGCCCGGCGACAGGCGCATCCCGACCCGCTCGGGCCCGACTTCGGCGGCCACGGCCCGGGCGACCTCGACAGCGAACCGGATCCGGCCCGCGACGTCACCGCCGTGGGCGTCGGAGCGCCGGTTGGTCGCCGACGCCAGGAACTGGTGCAGCAGGTAGCCGTTGGCGCCGTGGATCTCGACGCCGTCGAAGCCGATCTCGGCGGCGGTGCGCGCGCAGCGCGCGAAGTCCTCGACGGTACGGGCGATGTCGTCCTCGGTCATCGGCCTCGGCACCGGATAGTCCGGTTTGCCGCGGAAGACCCGGGCGGTTCCGTCGGCCCGTACCGCGGAGGGTGCGAGCGGAGTCTCCCCGTGCAGGTCCGGGT
This sequence comes from Streptomyces sp. JLBG701, assembly GCF_058544905.1. Classification (NCBI taxonomy): domain Bacteria; kingdom Bacillati; phylum Actinomycetota; class Actinomycetes; order Kitasatosporales; family Streptomycetaceae; genus Streptomyces; species Streptomyces sp. JLBG701. Next base: position 7,912,652 of record NZ_CM178588.1, on the reverse strand, counting down.
GACTGATCCGGCCCGCGTGCATGATCTGCAGGTACATCCGCCCGCCGCGCCGGTGCACCGCGTCGACGACCTCGGCCCAGGCACGGGCCTGCTCGGCCGTGTGCAGCCGGACGCTGTGGGCGTGTCCGACCGCGACCGCGCTCGGATGGGTCGCCTCACTGATGACGAGGCCGGCCCCGGCCCGCTGCGCGTAGTACTCCGCCATGACCGGCAGCGGGGTGCCGTCGACGGTGGTACGGCCGCGGCCCATCGGGGACATGACGAGCCGGTTGGGGAGTTCGAGGGCGCCGAAGGGGACCGGGTCGAACAGCGTGCTCATGCGTCGGTCCCGTCATGGGTGATGTACCGGCTGCGCACCAGCCATCCGTCGCCGTCGCGTTCGAGGACGTCCTCGGCGGTCGTACTGAGATACAGCCGCGGCTCCCCGCCGCGCGGTGTCTCGAACACCACGGCGTAGTAACGGGTGGCCACGACGTCGGGCTCGACGGGTTCCGCGGCCACCATGCCGAACCAGTGGCGCCGGGTGAGGCCGCGCGCGGCAAGGGCGTCGATGCCCTTGCGCATGCCCGCGGCGATGTCGGCGCGGCCCTGTTTCACGCCCGGCTTCACGTTCTGGGCGAACGTCCCGTCCTCGGTGAACTGCTCGGCCCACTCCTCGGCCCGTCCGGCGTCCAGCAACTGTGCGTGTCCGGCGTAGAACTGGATGATGGCCGCGTAGTCCAGGTGGGACACGGTCTGCGTGTCCGACGGTGCGGTCCGCGTCACGGTCTTCCTCCCTCTGATCGGGGTCGCCGGTCGGGCGCTGTCCGTGCCAGGTTCGGCGGCACCGGTGGAGCGGGCGTGGAGTCCGGCTCCACTGGGGCCCGGGCCGGGCCGGTCAGCCCGCGGACCGCAGGGCGAGGGGACCGGCGCCGCCCGGAGCGGGCAGGTACACCGACTCGGCCAGCGGGGCGGAGTTGAGCAGGTCGGTCTGCAGGGCGCGCATCCGGGCCGAAGGTTCCAGGCCCAGCTCGGTGTTGAGGGTGCTGCGCAGCCGGGCGAAGACCTTCAGGGCGTCGGCGGTCCGCCCGGACCGGTGGAGCGCGATCACGAGCTGGGCGTACAGGTTCTCGTAGGTGGGGTACTGCCGGGTGAGCACGCTGAGTTCACCGATCAGCTGGTGGTGCCGGCCGATCCGCAGGTCCGCGTCGATGCGCTGTTCGAGGGCGCCGAGCCAGGTCTCGTGCAGTCCGCTGAGCCGCATCCGCAGCAGGGGGCCGCACGTCACGTCCGCGAGGGCCTTGCCGGTCCACAGTCCGAGGGCGTCGTGCAGCAGCGCGGACTCCCGGGCGTGGTCACCGGCGATCCGGGCCATGGACGCCTGGTCGCCGAGTTTCTCGAACTGCTGCAGGTCCAGCCGGCCGGGGTCCACGGCGAGCAGGTAGCCGCGGTCCCGGGTCTCAAGGCGCAGGTCCGCGGGGGCCGTCCCGCCCGCGCTTCTGAGTGTCTTGCGTATCTGCATGACATAGGTCTGCAGCGTGGAGTGCGCGCTGTGCGGGGGCGCGTCGTCCCACAGCTCGTCCACGCACTCCTCGACGGTGACGACCTGGCCGGCGTGCAGGAGCAGCAGGGACAGCAGCTGCCGCTGTTTCGGGGCCCGCGGAGTCAGGGGCCGCAGACCGTCGGTGAGGGTCAGCGGGCCGAGGATCCGTGCGTACATGTCGCCTCCAGGGCTGGCCGGTCGGTGGGCACCATCGTGCCGCCCGGGCCTTACGGCTTCCCTTCGGCGCCCTTTCACCCCGGCCGAACCGCCCTTTCACGCGCCCTCGCCCGTCGGCGCCGTACATCTCGCCGCAACACTGCGGCGACGCGACGCCCCGAAGTCACCGCCAACACGCCCCCGGTTCACGCATTGCACTCCGGGAACAGCGCCCGCCCGTCGAAGTCCTCGGGCAGTTGCCCTTCCACGAGTTGGTCCTCACCGGCTTCGGCCGGGCCGGCACCGACGCGCGCCGGGGCCAGACCGGTCCGCCTGCACAGTTTCCCGGCCTGTGCGCTGAGCAGCAGTAGCCCGGACCGCTGGGCGACAGCGGACGCGCGCATGCCGAGTTCGTACGCCTCGGCCTGCCGACCCTCGTCGAGCTCCAGCATGCCGAGGCCGATCAGCGAGTGCGCCTCGGCCTGCGGGTGGCCGATGCTCTCGGCGATCCGCAGGGCCCGGCCGAACTCCTCGCGGGCCTCGGTCGACCGCCCCCGGATCAGGTGCACCCCGGCGAGCACGGTGCGCGCGTTGGCCTCCGGGGCGAGATAGCCGTGGTCCCGTGCGATGACCGCGGCGCTCTCGGCGTGCTGGTGGGCGAGTTCGACATAGCCGTTGCAGGCGTAGACCTGGGCGAGTCCGGAGGAGGCGAGCACCGAGGAATGCGGGGCGTTGAACTCCTCGCTGAGCGACAGCGCCTCGCTGAGGTCGGCCATGGCGGCGTCCCAGTCCTGCAGATCGGCGTGGACGGCACCGAGCCGGGCCAGGACCTCGGGCCGGGAGCGGCGCGCCCCGTCCTCTTCGAGGATCGCGGCGGCGCGGGCGAAGTGGGCCTCCGCGGCACGCAGCCGGCCCTGGCTGTGCCGGGCCATGCCGAGATAGAGCAGGCCGCGGGCCTCCACCTGCCGCAGTCCAAGGCGCCGGCTGATCTCCAGCCCCCGCTCCAGCAGGGTGACGGCACTGTCGATGTCCTTGTTGGGCCGCTGGAGCTGGTTCATGGCGATGGCGTTGACGGTGACCGCTTCGAAGTCGCGGATGCCGAGCCGGATGAACACGCGGTGGGCGGCGCGCAGTTCGCGGGCGGCGTCGCCGAGCCGGTTGAGTCCCTGCAGGGCGAGGCCGACGTTGAGCCGCATCCCCGCCCTGAGCCGCGGTTCGCCCAGTGAGGTGGCGGCGCGGAGTCCGGCCTGGGCGACCGTGAGCCAGTCCGTCTGCAGCCGGCCCAGTGAGAAGTAGCCGCGCAGCATGTCGGCGAGCCGCACGCAGACCTCGTCGAGCCCCTCGTCCGCGGCCCGTACGACGAGGGTCACCAGGTTGGACTGCTCGGCCTGCAGCCATGCCTGGGCGGCCTGCGGGGCGATCTCGCGCACGGGGACCTGCGGGTCGGGCCGCAGCACGCGCAGGAAGCCCGGGTAGCAGGACTGCACGGCCTCGTCCGTCCGGTGCAGATACCACCGGCACAGCTGGTTCAGCGCCTGCCGCCGGTCCTCGGGGCTGTCCTCCTCGACACCGCGTTCCGCCGCGAACAGGGCGATGAGGTTGTGGAAGCGGTACGTGTCGCAGGCCTCGGCCTCGATCAGCTGGGCGGCGGCGAGCTTGTCGAGGAGCTGCTCCGCCAACCGCGGTTCACAGCCCGCGAGCTGCGCTGCCGTACGCGTGGTGAAGGCCATGTCCCCGACGATGCCGAGGACCCGGAAGAACCTCCGGGACAGCGCGGGGAGTGACTCGTAGGCCACGCTGAACGCGGCCCGTACGGCGGTGGCGGGGCTGTCGCCGAGGGCGAGCAGCTCCAGCGGGTCTCCCTCGCGCAGTGCCTCCACGAAGGACTCGACGGAGCGCCAGGGCCGGCCGGCGAGGTGCCCGGCGGCGATGCGCAGGGCGAGCGGCAGCCTGCCGCACAGTTCGACGAGTTCGGCGACGGCCTGGCGGGACACCGTCTGCTGCGGGCGGTCGAGCACCGCCGTCAGCACCTCCTCGCTCTCCCGCTGCGAGAGCAGGTCGAGGGTGAAGCTGCGGGCTCCGTAGACGGCGACCAGGTCGGGGCGGTACTCACGGTGCAGTGCCAGGACGGCGCAGCTCGGTGAGCCCGGCAGCAGGTCGTGCACCTGCTGGCTGTCGTTGACGTCGTCGATGACGATGAGGACGCGTCGCTCCGCCAGCCTGCTGCGGAGCACTCCGGTGAGCTGATGGCGTTCGGCGGGCAGCGCGGAGACGTCCGCGCCGGAGGAGAAGAGCAGTTCGGCGATGATGTCGTGGACCGGGCGGGCCTGGCCGCGGGGGTCGTGGAGTCGTACGTACCACTGGCCGTCCGGGTAGGCGGAGCCGAGCCGGTGGGCGGCGCGCAGTGCGAGGGCCGTCTTGCCGATGCCGGGCGGTCCCACGAGGCTGACCAGGGGGACGGCGGTGCGCTGCCGTGGGGTGAGGGCGTTCACGACGTCCTCCAGGACTTCCTCGCGGCCCACGAAGTGGGTGGCCCCGGGCGGCAGTTGGCGCTGGACGACCCAGGGCGCGCCGGGGTTGACGGTCGGCACTCCCACGGGCCGGCGCAGGGCGGACGGCGCGCGTGAGGGGCTCGCGGACGGCGTGGCCCGCCGGGCGGCGGGGTCGGGGAGTTCGCCGATCTCCGCGAGCAACTGCCGGTGCAGGTCCTGGAGTTCCTGTCCCGGCGGCAGCCCGAGCTCGCGGTCGAGCATGCGGTAGTAGTCCCGGTACTCCTCCAGGGCCACGGCGATCTGCCCGGTGCGCCGCAGTGCGCGCATGAGGTACTCGCGCAGCCGCTCCCGCAGGGGGTGTTCAGCGATGAGGGCGCGGATCTGCGGGATGACGTCGGGGCCGCCGCCGAGGTCGAGCACGAGCGCGAAGCGTCGCTCGGCGAGGCTGAGGCGCTCCTCGACGAGTTGCGGCAGGACCTCCGTCTGCAGGGAGGCGGAGGCGATTGTCTCGAAGGGGTCGCCCCGCCATTCGGCCAGTGCCCGTTCCAGGGCGGCCAGTTCGCGAGCGGTGTCGCGGTCGCCACGGGCGGCCCGGGCCTCTTCCGCGGCGCGGCGGCTGCGTGTGAGGTCGAGGGCGGCCGGGTCCACGGCGAGCCGGTAACCGCCCGGATGGGTTTCGATGACCGGGCTGCCGCCGGTGTCCGGCGGTGTTCTCAGCAGGGCCCGCAGCCGCGTGGTGTGGACGTGCAGCGCGGCGCGGGTGTCCCGGGGCGGCTGGTCGTCCCAGAGCCGCCGGATGAGTTCGTCGGAGGTGACCACCTGATCGATCCTCATCAACAGCGAGGTCAGGAGCACTCGCTGCTTGGGGGACGAGACGGTCAGTTCACGTCCCCCCAGTCGAATCGCCAGCGGCCCGAGTATTCGGAAGTCGGTAGAAGCACGTTCTCCGTTCAAGCGCACACCTGCCTGCTAGCTCCCCCGTACACGGTCGGCCGTGCACGGTCGCCACAGTAGGACCCGCTCGCACACCTGACCGCCGACGTGTGATCCAGGTCTCAGTCAGTCGAACAGTCGAAGCTCCAGTTCAAGACACAGTCGCCTGACCGTCCGTCAGCCCGAAGCGCCGCGCCAGCAGTTCGTAGGAGCGCATACGGTCCTTCGGGGAGTGGATGGTGGACAGCACCATGAACTCGTCGATGTCGAGCGCCTCCGCCATGGAGGTGAGCACCTTGTGCACATGGTCGGGATCGCCTACGACGCAGCGCGGCCAGTCGGCCACCTCGTCGGCGAGCGGCTCCGTCTCTCCGCGCAGACCGTCAAGGGCGGCCTCGGGCGACGGCAGCGGCAGCAGCAGCCCGCGCCCCATGCGCAGCCTGAACAGCCGCTGACTGGCGAAGACGCGCTGGGCCTCGTCCTCGGTGGGGCCGCAGTAGACGCCGACCCCGATCTGGATGCGCGGCCTGGAACCGCCCCTGCCGTCGAAGGCCCCGCGATAGGCCTCGACGACGGAGCGGGTGATCTGCGGACGCCCGAAGTGCGCGATGGAGATGGGCAGTCCGAGCCGTGCGGCGCGTTCCGCGCTGCCGGTGCTGGCGACCAGGAGCCACACCTCCGGGGCTCCGGCGGTGGGCATGAGCTGGATACGGCCGTAGGGATGGCCGTCGGGGAATCCGCCGTGCAGGAACGCCAGGAGTTCCGCGAGCCGTTGGGGGAAGTCGTCCTCGCCGTCGACCGCGGAGCCGGGCGCCAGGGCGTGCGCCTCGATACTGCCGGCGCCGGTGCCCCGCCCGATGCCGAGGTCGATCCGTCCGGGCGTCAGGGCCCCGAGGACCCGGAACACCTCGGCGACCTTCAGCGGGCTGTAGTGAGGCAGGAGGACTCCCCCGGAACCCACCCGGATCCGGCTGGTCTCGGCGGCCGCCCGGGCGACCATGACCTCGGGCGCGGGGCCGGCGAAGGAGGGCGTGGCGTGGTGCTCGGCGAACCAGTAACGGTGGTAGCCGAGCCGGTCCGCGAGGCGAACCAGGTCCAGGGAGTTGTGCAGCGCGGCGGCCGGGGTGGCACCCTCCGGCACCACGGACTGGTCCAGGACGGACAGTTTCATGCGGGTCTCCTTCACGATCGAGGCCGTGAGGAGAGGGCGGTCTAGGGGGTGACGCCGGCCGCGGTGTGCCTCAGGCGGGCGACGAGTGAGGCCCAGCGGTCGTCGAACGAGGCGATGTCGAGCAGTCCCGTGAGTTCGTCACGGCAGCGGGCCTCCGCCTGCTCACAGCGTTCGGCGCCCTCGGGCGTCAGCATGCAGTAGACGCCCCGGCGGTCGTGCTCGCAGGAGACCCGGGTGGTCAGTCCCTTGTTCTCCAGTCGGGTGACGAGCCGGCTCATGGACGACTGGTCGAGCCCGACCGCGGCCGACAGCTCCTGAACGCGCGTGCCCCGGACATGGCCGAACCGCAGCTCGTTGAGCACCATCAGCTCGGGCAGCGAGATCTGGTACTCGCTCGCCAGCGTCCGCTCCAGCGACTGGTTGAGCTGACCCACCATCAGCGTCAGCCGACGCCACAGGTCGAACTCGTCGGGACGCCCCGCACGCTCCTCGGCCGACATGTCCGCCTCCCCTTCGTTCGCTCCTCCTCCACTATAGCCGCCTTTATGCACAGTCCTTGTGTACGCATGCATTTTTCAGGCGCCTTCCCGAGCAACCCTGCCCCAAACGGCAGGCGAGGAACAGCTCAAACAGAGATCTGGCTCAAAAGTAGATGCGTGCACCCGCATTTATCTCTACGGTGGAAGGGCACTGTCCACCAACATCCAGGCGGTACGCATGACAAGCGGAACACCCGAATCCACCACGGCAAGCGACAAGCTCGATCCGGCGTTCCTGCGGATGGCCGGTGTCCTGCTGCTCGCGCTGCTGATGGCGCTGCTTGACGAGACGATCGTCAACGTCGGCCTCAAGACGCTCGGCGGCGAGTTCGACTCCCCCCTGTCGACCATCCAGTGGGTCACCGCGGGCTATCTGCTCGCCGTGGCCGTCGCCACGCCGTTCGCCGGATGGGCGGTGGACCGGTACGGCGGCCGCACGATGTGGCTGGTGGCCGTCTCGCTGTTCGTCCTCGGCTCCGCGCTGTCCGGCTTCGCCTGGTCGATCGAGTCCCTGATCGTCTTCCGGGTGCTCCAGGGCATCGGCGGCGGCATGATCGTCCCCGTGGTGCAGAGCGTGCTCGCCACCAGCGCCGGCCCCGCGCGCGTCGCCAAGGCGATGGCCCTCATCTCCCTGCCGCTCACCCTCGGCCCGATCCTCGGCCCCGTCGTCGGCGGTGTGCTCGTCGACGCGGTCAGCTGGCGCTGGATGTTCCTGATCAACCTGCCGATCGGCCTGATCGCCCTGGTCCTCGCGCTGCGCACCCTGCCCGCCGACGAGCACCGGGGCCGGCCGGAGGAGCGCCTCGACGTCCTCGGACTGGTGCTGCTCTCCCCCGGCTTCGCCGCGCTGGTCTACGGCTTCACCACCGCCGCCCACTCCGGCGACGCGTCGTCCCCCGAGGTGCTCGTCGCGTTCGGCGCCGGCGTCCTGCTCCTCATCGGCTACGTGGTGCACGCGCTGCGCACGACGGTGACACCGCTCATCGACCTGCGCATGTTCGGCAAGCGCGGCTTCACCATGGCCGTCATCACGATGTTCTTCGTCGGGGCCGTCGCCAACACCCTGCTGCTGCTGACCCCGCTGTACTACCAGCAGTCCCGCGGCTTCGGCGCCCTGCACGCGGGGCTGCTCCTGATCCCCTCCGGTGTGCTCGGTGCCGCCGGCGCGATCACCTCGGGCAAATCGGCGGCCAAGGTCACCGCGCGGCTGACCTCGACGGTCGGTATGGCGGTGACCGCGCTCGGCGCGCTCGCCTTCACGCAGGTGGGCCCGGACACCAACACCGCATGGCTGTCGTTCGCGTTGGCGCTGACCGGATTCGGCATCGGTCTCACGGCACCGGGCACGATGGCGTTCATGTACCAGGCCGTCGGTGAGGCCAGTGCGCCCCGGGCCACCAGCGCGCTGTTCATCTTCAACCAGATCGGCGGGGCCCTGGGCATCGCGGTCATCGCCATCACCCTGCAGACGCGGCTCGACGACGTCACAGGCCACCCGGCCGGTGCCTACGGCGGCAGCTACTGGGTGGTGATCGCGTTCAGCGCCGTCGCCGCACTCGCCGCGCTGACCCTGCCCGGCGCGTTCCGCGCGTCCGCGCCCCAGCAGCTCCAGCCCTCCGACGAGGAACACGACACGGTCCCGGAGTCCACCCGCGCCTGACCGGAATCACCTGCCCCGTCCCCCGGCGCCGGCCCGCCCACCACCCCCAGGGCGGGCCGGCGCGTTTCCCGGCCATCCAGCCCCATGAGCGCTGGATCAGGAATCCAGTGGGCGGGACTACACCTCAGGACATCCACCGCTACTGCGCTGACGAGGAAGCATGAAGGCACTCGTAACCACCGGAGTCGAGCCGCTCGCCTTGGAACTGCGGTCCGTGGCCGACCCCCGCCCTCGCCCCGACGAGGCACTCGTGGAGGTCCACGCCTCCGCCCTCAACCGGGCCGACCTGCTGCTGGCCCGGCACCGCCCGGTCGGTTCGTCCCTCGGCCTGGACGTGGTCGGCACCGTGCTGCGCCCGGCGGCCGACGGCAGCGGACCGCCGGCCGGAGCACGGATCGCCGGCCTGGCCGAGAACAACGCGTGGGCCGAACTCGTGGCGCTGCGCACCGACCGCATGGCCGTGCTGACGGACGGCCTCACGGACACCGACGCGGCCACCCTGCCGGTCGCGGGACTCACCGCGCTCTACGCCCTCCAGCGCGCCGGCTGGCTGCTCGGCAAGCGGGTCCTGGTCACCGGGGCGAGCGGTGGAGTCGGCCGGCTGGCCGTGCAACTGGCGCGGGCGGGCGGCTCCGAGGTGACCGCCTGGGTCCGTTCACCGGCGCGCGGCGCGGGACTCGCCGAGTTCGGGGCCGAGGTCGTCACCGGCTACGACACCCCGCCGACCACGCCGGCCGACATCCTCGTCGACAGCGTCGGCGGCGAGGTGTTCAGCGCCGGCTACACACTGCTGCGGGCCGGCGGTGTGGCGACCGTGTTCGGCAACACCGTCCGCGCCGAACTGCGCCTGCCCGCCGACTGGGGCCACGCACGGCCCGGGGTCCGGCTTGAGTACCTCTTCCTGCTCGACGAGGTCACGCGGCGCTCCGTACCGGCCGATCTCGGTCTCCTCGTGGACCTCGCGGCGACCGGACGGCTGATCGCCGAACCGGGCCTGGTCACCCCGTGGACCGATCCCGACCGAGCCGTCCGCTCCCTGTACTCCCGCGAGATCAACGGCAAGGTCGTCCTGTCCATCTGAGGGCGGCCCGGACCGTACGACCGACTGCCGCACCGCTTCCGGGACGGCACACCCCCGCCACCGCACCGCGAGGACTCACCATGCGACTGATCAGCTACGCCGAGCACGGCTCCCCCGACGTCCTGCGCCTCGAAGACGTGTCCGTGCCCGCCCCGGGCCCGGGCCAGCTGCTGCTGCGCACCGAGGCCGTCGGCGTCAACTTCATCGAGACCCAACTGCGCGCCAACACCACCCCGTTCCCGTCGCCGTTGCCGGGACGCCCCGGCGGTGACGTGGTCGGCCGGGTGGCGGCCCTGGGCCCGGACACGCAGGGAGCGCGGCCCGGTGACCGGGTCGTGGCCTTCGGTGTGCCCGCCGCGTACGCGGACCAGGTCGTCGTCGACGCCGCGCGCACCCTCGCCGTACCCGACTCCGTCGACGCGGCCACCGCCACCGCGCTGGGCTCCACCGCCCAGACCGCCTGGAGCGTCCTGGACGCCGCCCGGCTCGGCAAGGACGAGACCGTACTGGTGCACGCCGCCGCGGGCGCCATCGGGCACCTGGTGACCCAGCTGGCGAAGCTCCGGGGCGCGGGCCGGGTCATCGGGACCGTCAGTTCGCCCGCCAAGGCCGACTTCGTGCGCGCGCACGGCGCCGACGAGGTCGTCGACTACAGCCGGCCCGACTGGGCGGACCGCGTCCGTGAGCTGACCGGGGGGCAGGGCGTCGACATCGTCCTGGACAGTGTCGAGGGCTCGGTGTTCCACGACGGGCTACGGCTGCTGAAGCCGTACGGGCGCCTGGTCTACTACGGCTTCGCCGGGGCCGGGGGCGAGGTCGCGAAGGTCTCGATGACCGAACTCCTCGGTCTCACCTACGTGGTGGGCACCTCGCTGGACGTCTGGACCAAGGCCGCCCCGGAACGCGTCGCCGAGGCCCGCCGGGAGCTGGTCCGCCTGGTCACGGCGGGCGATCTGCGCGTCGCCGTGCACGCCCGGCTGCCGCTGGCCGACGCGGCCGAGGCACACCGGATCATCGAAGGCCGTTCGCACCTGGGCCGTGTCGTACTCGTCCCCTGAGGAGCCGGACATGACAGAACGACAGGCCCGCACCGAGGCCCCGCCGACCACCCCGCCCGACGAGACCGTGCCCGTCCTCGTGGCCGGTGCCGGGCCCGGTGGCCTCAGCACCGCCGTCTTCCTCGGCCTGCACGGTGTGCCCGCGCTGGTCGTCGAGCGGCACCCGGGCACCTCGACCGCGGTCAAGGCCACCGGGCAGTATCCGCACACCATGGAGGCGCTGGAGATAGCCGGCGCCGCCGACGCCGTACGCGAGCGGAGCCGCGCCTACCGCAGCGACTTCCACATGGTCGTCGCCAAAACCCTGGCGGGGCCGGTGCTGCGCACCCTGATGAGCGGTGCCGAACTCGGCATGCGGCACGTCTCGCCGCAGGACTGGGGCACCGCGAGCCAGTCGGGGGTGGAGGCCGTACTCGCCGACCGGGCCCGGGAGTTGGGTGCCCGACTGCGCTTCTCGACCCGGCTGGCCTCGCTCACCCAGGACGCCACCGGGGTCACCGCCGTCACCGATGACACGGTCACCGGTGAACGCCGTACCGTCCGGGCCCGGTACCTGGTGGCCGCCGACGGCTGGCGGAGCGGGATCAGGCAGTCCCTCGGCATCGCGATGCGCGGACGCGGCACGGTCGGCAGGGTGCTGCGCGTCCTGTTCCAGGCCGACCTGCGCGAGCAGCTCGCGCACACCGACGGCGCCGCGGACGGCCGGCGGTTCACGGCCCTGCACGTCGGCCGCGCGGTCCTCTTCAACACCGAAGTTCCCAGCCTCTACGGCTACTTCCGCAACCTCACCCCGGAACTCCCGGACGGCTGGTGGGCCGGCGAGGACACCGTCGCCGAACAGATACGCACCGACCTCGGTATCCCGGACACCCCGCTGAAGATCGAGGAGATCGGCGAGACGGAGATCTCCTGCGGGGTCGCCGAGCGGTTCCGCGAGGGGCGGGTCCTGTTCGTCGGCGACGCCGCGCATGTCATGCCGCCGACCGGTGGCATGGGCGGCAACACGGCCTATCTGGACGGTCTCTATCTGGCGTGGAAACTCGCCGCCGTGCTCGACGGAACGGCCGGTGACGCACTCCTCGACAGCCACGACGCCGAACGCCGCCCGTACGCCGAGCAGTTGGTGGAACAGCAGTTCACGAACCTCGTGGACCGCATCTCCCCCGAACTCGCCGACGAGTCGATGACCCCACCCCTGCCCCCGCCCGTGATCGCCTTCGGGTACCGGTACCCGAAGGGGGCGGTCCTCACCGAACCCGGCGACCGCGGCGACCTGTTCGAGGACCCCGTGCACCCCACGGGCCGGCCCGGGTCCCACGCCCCGTACGTCCCGCTCGTCGGCCGCGACGGCACACCGTCCTCGACCACGGCCCTCTTCGGCCGCTCGTTCGTCCTGCTCACCGGGGCCGACGGCGCCGCGTGGGCGACGGGTGCCACGGCCGCCGCCCGGGCCCTCGGCGTCGGGCTGCGGGTGCACCGCATCGGCCCCGAGGCCGAACTGCGGGACACGGAAGGCGCGTTCACCGCCGCGTACGGCATCGGTGACGCCGGGGCCGTGCTGGTGCGGCCCGACCGGTTCGTGGCCTGGCGGGCCCCGGGCTCGCACGACGCCCCTGAGGCGGAGATCGACCGGGTACTGCGGCACGTCCTGCACAGGGCCGACAGCGCGGCCTGACCCCACCGTCCCGAAGTTCGAAAGGACCATCCATGGCAGCGGTAGAGAAGGCAGCTGTAGAGAAGGCAGCGGCAGGAAAGACGGAAGAGCGGCGCGTCGCGCTGATCACCGGAGGCACGAGCGGCATCGGGCTCGCCTGCGCCGACCTCCTGGGTGAGCAGGGGCACGCCGTGTTCATCTGCGGCCGGGACGGCGACAGCGTCGCCGCCGTCACCGACAAGCTCCGCAGCCGCGGCCTCGACGCCGACGGCATCGCGGCCGACGTCACCTCGAAGAGCGCGGTCAAGGACCTCGTCCACGCGGCGGTGGAGCGCTATGGCCCGGTGCACGTCCTGGTGAACAACGCCGGGCGCGGCGGCGGTGGTGCGACGGCCGAACTCCCCGACGAGCTGTGGGAGTCCGTGATCGAGACCAATCTGAACAGTGTCTTCCGCGTCACCCGTGAGGTGCTCTCCCGCGGCGGCATGCTCGACCGCGGCCACGGCCGCATCATCAACATCGCCTCGACCGGCGGGAAACAGGGCGTGGAGCTCGCCGCCCCGTACTCGGCGTCCAAGCACGGCGTCATCGGCTTCACCAAGGCGCTCGGCAAGGAACTCGCCCTGTCCGGGATCACCGTGAACGCCGTCTGCCCCGGCTATGTGGAGACCCCGATGGCGGCCCGGGTGCGGCAGGGTTACGCCGCGCATTGGGGCACCACCGAGGCGGACGTGCTCACGAGGTTCCAGGCGAAGATCCCGCTGGGCAGGTACTCGACCCCCGAGGAGGTGGCCGGGCTGGTCGGATATCTCGCCGGGGACGTCGCGGCCTCCATCACCGCCCAGGCCCTCAACGTCTGCGGCGGTCTCGGCAACTACTGACCTGGCCGCAGCCTGGGGGCCGGAGCAGGCCGTGGGTGCCGGGCCGCACGTCCTCACGTCGCCCCGGCACCCACGGCGGAATCGAGAGCCCGGTGAAGTACTACACGGCGGACCGGATGATCACAGGTGACCGCGGCAGATGCATCCGCGACGGCGGGGTGCTGGTGGACGGCGAGGTCATCCGCTGGGCGGGTCCCAGTCGCGAGCTGCCCGACCGGCTGCGGCGCGGCAGCGAGCACATCGGCCTGGGGCCGCTGACGCTGCTCCCCGGCCTCATCGACAGCCACGTCCACCTCGCCCTGGACGGCGCCGGCGGCGCCATGGACCGTATGCGCGCGGCATCGGACGAGGAGCTGTACGCGCTGATGCTGCGCAACGCCGCCGAACTGCTGACGGCGGGGGTGACGACGGCCCGGGACCTCGGCGCGCCCGCCGGACTCGGGGTGCGGGTCCGCGACGCGATCCGCTCGGGCCTCGCCCCGGGCCCCGAACTCGTGGTGTCCGGGGCACCGCTGACATCGCCGGACGGTCACTGCTGGTTCATGGGCGGCACCTGCGTCGGCGAGGAGGCCCTGCGGCAGGCGGTACGGGACCAGGCGGCAGCGGGCGTCGACCTCATCAAGGTCATGGCGACCGGTGGCTCACTGACCACCGGCCCCGCTTCCTGGGAGCGGCAGTTCAGCGAGGCCGAACTGGCGGCGGTGGTCGACGAGGCGGCCCGCGCGGGCCTCGTCGTGGCCGTACACGCGCACGGCACGGACGGCATCGCCGCGTCCATACGGGCCGGGGTGCACACGGTCGAGCACTGCAGCTTCGTCGACGCGACGGAGTCCATCGTCCCCGACCCCGAGCTCGTACGACGCCTCGTCGCGGGCCGGATCCACGTCTGCCCCACCATCAGCCGGCGTTTCACCAACCGCTGGGACCGAGGGGAGCGGCACCAGCTGCCCGCCCTGCCGGTGCTGTACCGGGAAGGCGTCCTCGTCGTCGCCGGCACCGACGCGGGCACGGACGGGGCGCCCCATCACGCCTACGTGGACGGGCTGCTCGGCATGGCCCGGCTCGGTCTGCCGCCCGAGGAGATACTCCAGGCGGCGACCTCACGTGCCGCCCGCGCCCTGCGGGTGGACACGGTGACGGGCCGTATCGCGCCGGGCATGCGCGCCGACCTCATCGCCGTCGAGGGCGACCCGCTCCACGACATAGCCGCCCTCCGCGAGCTGCGAATGGTGCTGGCCAAGGGGGTCGCCGTACGGTCGCCGCGGTGGGTGCCGGAGTAGCCGGACGGGGTGTGGAGCAGAGCTCGATCGCGTCTCCACCGGCCCGGGCGACGCTTCCCTCATGCGTACCGACATGCGTACCGAAGCCGAACCACCCGCGACCGGCGCCTCTGTGTCCCGGACCCCGGAGCACCTCACCATCCCCCTGGGCTGTGCGCTGCTCGCTCCGGGAGGCCGGACGACCGCCTCGCGCCTGCTGGGTCTCCCGGACGAACCCGCACCGCCGGCGCCGCGACGCGTTCCGTGTCCTTGATCCCTCCGTACAGCCGAGGAGCCGCCGTGTACAAGCACCCGCACACCGGAACCGTCCCGCTCACGCCCGTGCCGCTGATGGAGATGGCCGCCGGTTTCCGCATCTCCAAGGTTCTCGCCACCGCCCTCGAACTGAACGTCTTCGGCACCCTGGACGGTTCCCGGGGCATGGAGGTCGCCGAGTTCGCCGAAGCCGTCGGTCTGGCCGAGCGTCCCGCCAAGATGCTGCTGGTCGGCTGCGCCGCTCTCGGTCTGCTGGAGCGGACGGCGGAGGGCTACCGCAACTCCCGCCTCGCGGACGAGTTCCTGATCCGCGGCAAGCGGTACTACTTCGGGGACTTCATCCGCTTCAACGACCGCAGGGCCTACTCGGGATGGCTGCACCTGGAGCAGGCGCTGCGCGAGGACCGGCCGATGACCTGGGACACGGCCGCCGCGTCCAGCGTCTTCGACGGCGACGGCATGCTCAAGGACATGTTCTGGCAGGCGCTGTACTCCGGCGCCATGTTCACCGCGAGGGCGCTCGCGCTCTCCGTGGACTTCGGCCCGTACCGGAAGCTGCTCGACGTCGGCGGCGGCTCGGGAGCCTTCTGCATCGAGCTGACCGCGCATCACCCGGCGCTGTCGGCCGCGGTCTACGACCGGGCGGTGGTGTGCGAACTGGCCCGGCAGTCCGTCGAGGACGCGGGCGCCGGGGACCGGGTCGAGGTGATCGCCGGGGACTTCTGGCAGGAAGACCTGCCGCGCGGCCACGACGTCATCCTGCTCTCCAACGTCCTCCACGACTGGAGCGAGGAGGAGAACCTGGTGCTGGCCCGCAAGTGCTTCGCCGCGCTCGACGCGGGCGGCGCGGTGATCGTGGCCGAGTCGTTCGTCGACGACGAGGGGACGGGACCGGTCTCCGGCGCGGTCTCCAGCCTGCACATGCTCCTGGAGACGTCGCACGGCCGGAACTACTCCCGCGCGGAGTACGAGTCGCTGCTGCGCAAGGCCGGCTTCTCCGACGTCTCCCGGGTCGACTTCATCCTCGACGCCCCCGGCGCCAACGGCGCCCTCGTGGCGCGCAAGATCTGACAGGAGGCCACATGCGCACCAGGGAACTGAGCTCCTTCATCGGCACCGAGGTCACCGGCGTCACCAGCCGGGACCTCACGGGACGGCAAGCCCTCGACGAGGTGCTGGACCTCGTCCACCGCAGCGAGCTGGTCGTCGTCCGGGACGTCGAGCTGACGCCCGCCCAGCAGGTGCTGCTCGCCGCCCGGATCGGTCAACCGGTGCCCCTGCGCAGACAGTCGCACCCCGACCACCAGGAGATCATGGTGCTGTCGAACGAGATCCGGGACGGCAAGCCGGTCGGCGTGGCACGAGCGGGGAACTTCTGGCACCAGGACTCGTCATGCACGCCCGCCCCGGAGACGTACACACTGCTGCACGGCGTGGACGTGCCGAGCACCACCGGCCACACCCTGTTCGCCAGCGCCGTCGACGTCTATGACCGGCTGCCCTCGGAATGGAAGGACAAGGTCGCCGGGCGCACGGCCCTGCACACCGCGGCCAAGCGGCTGCGGATCGGCCCGGAACACCTCGGCCTGTCGATCACGGAGCTCAGGCAGGACCCGGATCACGTCTACACCCACCGCTGGCGCCCCAGGGACCTGGTGCTGTGGAAGACGGCGACCACCTACCACAGCGCCACCGATCTGGCACCGGGCACCTTGAGGAGGGTGCACCGGGTGAGCATCAGGGCGGAGGCCGGGTAGAGGTGTACCCCCGATAGCATCCAGAGCGACGACAGCGACAACGGACTCGATCACGTCAGGGGAACAAGGCCGCGGTGACAGGTGGGGCAGCGCGGTTGCGCGTACCGGTGGGTGAGGACGCGGAGCGCTGGGTCACGCGCGTGGGCTGTCGTCGCGTTCTGTTCGTCGTGCACAACGTGACGTCGGCGACCCGCCTGTTGGACGTCATGCCGCTGTTCCACAGCGATGTCCGCGTACAGATGTTCGCCACCTGCACGGGCTCGTCCCCGTTCCTCGCCGGAGTGCCCGAGCTGCTGGCTCGGGCGGGACTGCCGGTCCTCCCCTGGGAACAGGCCAAGGACACGGCGTTCGACCTGGCGGTGGCTGCGAGCTACGGCGGCGAACTGGGCGCGATACAGGGCCAGTTGGCCGTGCTGTCACATGGAGCCGGATACAATAAGAGGCTGGCTACACCGGACACCGGACACCGGACACCGGACACCGGACACCGGACACCGGACGTCCGGTCTTCGGCCTGTCGCCGGACTGGCTCCTGGCCGACGGGCGTCCACTCGCGACGTCGACGGTCCTCTCGCACCCCGAACAGCTGGACAGACTGCGGTCGTCCTGCCCCGAGGCGGTGCCCACCGCCGTACTCGCGGGCGATCCCTGCTACGACCGCATCCTCGCCGCTCTCCCCCAACGCGACCGTTTCCGCCGCACCTTGGGCGTCGGCCCCGGCCAACGGCTGATCGTCGTCAGCTCGACCTGGGCACCGCGTTCCCTCTTCGGCGGCGCCGGGGATGATCTGCTGCCCTGGCTGCTGTCACGACTGGCGGCGGAGCTGCCCGCCGACGAGTACCGGACGGCCGCCGTCCTGCATCCGAACATCTGGTACGGCCACGGCCCCGGCCAGGTCCGCGCCTGGCTGGACAACGCCCGGCGAGCCGGCCTCGACGTCATCCCACCGCTCGACGGGTGGAGACAGGCCCTGATCGCGGCCGACTGTGTGCTGGGAGACCACTCCAGCGTCACCTACTACGCGGCATCCATAGGCATCCCCGTCCTCCTCGGCGCGTTCCCCCAGGAGGACCTCGACCCGCACTCCCCGGTGGCCGCCCTCGGCCGTACGGCTCCCCGACTCAGCCGCCGCGGCAGCCTCCGCGCACAGATCGACCGGGCCATCGCCTCGCACGATCCCGCCCGCTACAAGGACCTGGCGGAGCAGACGAGTTCGGCACCGGGCGAGTCGGCCGCCCTCCTGCGCCGCCTGTTCTACGGCCTCATGGACCTCCCCGAGCCCGACGGCCATCCGGCACTGCTCGACCCGCTGCCGCTGCCGCCCTACGCCCCCGTTCGCGTCACCGCGCCGATCCGGGTCCTCGTCCGGCAGGTCAGTACGGATCCGCCGGAGGTCGCCGTCGTCCGGTACGCCGTCGCCGGCGACGAGCCGGACCCGTCGGAAGCCCCGGCCGCACAGGCAGACTCCGCGCACACGGTGGTCGACGAGGAGACCCGGGAGACCGGCCGGCTGAGCGTCGCCGACATCGTCGTACGGCATGCGGCCGCGGACGACCCACGGCTCGGTCCGCCGGCTGCCTGGGCGTCGGAGGCGCTTGACCGTTACCGGTACTGCGGGCTGGTCGCCTACGTCGAGGGGCCGGACCGCTGTGTCGTCCGCACTCGCGAGGGGGATCTCGTACGGCTGTCCGCGGCCCCGGACGCCGACGGGCGCCGCGACCTGTGCGATCCCGCCGTCTACGCCTCGGCGCTGTACGCCTGGACGGCGAGTGGCAGGTCCCTGGCTTCGGCGGGTCCCGAGATCACCGTGCGCACCGGTGGCGCAGAGCACCGTGTGGCGGTCGAGCCGCTCTCTCCTTGAGTCGGGATCCTCACGTCTCCACCACGGCCAGCCGAGCGCGGACCCGTTCGAGGCCGACCTGGTCGTCGTTCGCCTCGAAGCACGCCTCGGCGGTGCGCAGATCCTCCGCCTCCTCCGCCGGGCGGCCCAAGGCGCGATGGCACTCGGCCCTCGCCAGGACGGCGTCGGCGAGTTGCAGCCCCGCGCCCGCCTCGGTCATCGCTTTGACGGCCTTGTCCAGGCACACCCGCGCGAGCTCGGCGTCCCCCGCCTCCAGGTGTGCGCCGCCCAGACTCATGTAGACGCGGCCCTCGTTGTACGGGTCGCCGCCCGGCAGCTCGCGGAACCGTGCGAGGGCGTCGTTCAACCGGCCGACGGCGGCGGTGAATTGACCCTGCTTGGTCTGCGCGCGGCCGATGTGGTGCTCCAACAGGGCTGTGGCACGAGGGACGTCCTTCCACCCGTCCTCGCCCTGGCCGATACGGCCGAGAATCTCCTGCGCCTCCTCGAAGCACCGCTGGGCCGCCTCGAACTTCCAAGTCCTGAGGCGGAGCAGCCCCAGAGCCTCGACGGCGGTCGCCTCCCCGCGATGGTGGCCGCAGGCCTGATCCGCCGCCCTGGCCTGTACGAGGGCGTTCTCGGCGTCGACCGCCTGGCCAACTCCCATGTAACCGAAGGCCAGTTGGGTGCACATGCGGCCCACGGCACGCGGGTCGCCGAACTCCTCCGCGCCGCGTCGCGCGGCCTCGACCCCGAGCAGGTGCGTGTCGATCCACTGGGCGTGGAAGCCGAGCAGCAGATGCAGGCCCCACATGGCCTCGCACAACTGCCATACGAGGTCGTCGAAACCGTGGTGCGCGGCGCCCCGGATGACCGCCGCGAGATTCTCCCGTTCACGGCGCAGTTCCGCCAACGCGTGCTTGCCGTCCGCCCGTTCACGGTTTTCCGGGAGGGCGAGCCCCTGATAGGCGGGGCCGAGCCGCCAGCGCAGCGGCATGACCCGGAAGTCCGCGCCCGCCGCGAAACGTAGATGCGCGACCGCCACCCGGCGGACCGAGGCCGACATGCGGCCGTGGCCGTCCTCGGCGGAGGCGAGTTCGCGGGCGTGTGCCCGGGTCAGGTCGTGGAAGCGGTAGCGCTCCTCCCCGACCTCCTCCAACAGATGCACCCGGGCCAACTGCTCAAGGAGCGCCCGGGCTTCGGCCTCCGCGACGCCTGCGGCATGGGCGGCGCACATGACGGTCACGGTCGGCCAGGCCCACACCGCGATCGCGCGGTACAAGGCGGCGCAGGCGGGGGTGAGTTCGCCGTAGGAGACGTCCTGGGCGAGCCGGACGGGATCGGCCGGAGCCCCCGGGCCGTCGGGGCTGCCGTCTTCCATGGCGGTGGCTTCCTGGTCGTGGCCGTGGATCCGGTCGGACAGTTGCCGCGCGACGCGCTCCCAGGTCAGGTGTTCCCGGACGGCCAGCCCTGCGCCCGTGGTGCACACCGCGAGGGGAATCCCGCCGGTGCCCTCCGCCACGGCCCGGACGACCGCGTCGGAGGCGGCCGGGCGGTCGCCTCCGACGACCCGCCTGATCAGGCTGACGGAATCCTCGGTCGACAGCGGTCCCAGCGGAAACGGCCGAGCCCCGTGGCCGGCCACGAGGCGCCCCAGCCGGTGCCGGCTCGTCACCAGGACGAGGCACCCCGGCGAGGCCGGGAGCAACGGGATGACCTGGGCGTCGTCATGGGCGTTGTCGAGTACGACGATCATGCGCCGGTCGGCCGTGCAGTCGAGGTACAGATCCCGCTGCCGCGCCTCGTCGCCCGGCACCATGTCGGGTGGAACCCCGAGCCGTTCCAGGAACCGTGCGAGGACGTCGGAAGGCGGGAGGGCGGTTGCGGCCGACGCGCCGTTCAGGTCGGCGAACAGGACGCCGTCGGGGAACCGTTCCCCCAGTTCGAACGCACAGTGGACGGCTGCGGCGGACTTGCCGATGCCGCCCGGACCCGTGAGCGCGGCGATCGTCGGCGCACCGGGCGCGCGGCGCTCCTCGTCCAAAAGGGCCGTGATCCACGCGAGTACGTCCGCGCGGTCGGTGAACACGGCTGTCGTCGGTGGCAGCATCTGCGGACGGGAGGCACCGTGTGCGACGGCGGGCACGGAACGCGGCGCCAGCCAGGAGGCCTCACGGACCCATTCCGTCACCTCCCGCGCGAACTCCGGGGAGCTTTCGGCGAGTTCGACGAGCCGTAACGCGGCCGCCGCCCGCTCGGGCTCGGTGACGGGCAGGGTGACAGGCAGAGCGGGGCGGCCGGTACCGCCCGTCCCGGACCCGGTGTCCCCGGCACGGCCGCGGCTCAACAGGTCGTAGAGCCGCTCCGAGATCCGTCTGCCCAGCTCGCCACCGGCTCCGGAAACGGCGCTCGAAGCGACCGTGGCGACAGCCGAGAACGCCATGCCCATCAACGGTTCCACGCCGGACCCACTCCCCCAACTCGCCATCGCCGCAATGGTATCGAGGCGACACGACCATCATCGGGTGCTGAGGGCCCTCGGCTCGGTCCTCCCGTCGGCTTCCTCAGGGTGTCCTCCTCTGGTTTCGTCCCGACGGTGGTCGGCGATCATCCAGAGTGCGGAGAGCAGAGCCGCACCGCTGAGGACGAGGAACAGGTGGGCCGTGTGCGTCCCGGCGCTGTCCGCCGCGCGGGCCACCGGGTTGGGCATTCCGATGCGGTCGAGCAGCCAGCCCAGAGCGGCACCGGCGGTGAGCGCAGCGCAGATGTCGCGCAGTGCGGCGTGCCGGGGCAGCCGGGAGAGAGCGATCAGGGTCGGCAGGGCGAGGAGGACGAGCAGGAGCTGCATTCCTTCGATGCCGAGGTTGAATCCCGCGAGGCTGAGGGCGAGTTGGGTGGTCGACAGGTTCATTTCGGCGAGAGTGAGGGAGAACGCCAGGCCGTGCCCGAGCCCGAAAACGCCGGCGACGACCGCCTCGTGCCCCGGGAAGAGCGGGCGAATCGCATGGATTGCGCCGACAAGAATGC
The DNA here is from genome assembly GCF_058544905.1 of Streptomyces sp. JLBG701. Lineage (NCBI taxonomy): Bacteria > Bacillati > Actinomycetota > Actinomycetes > Kitasatosporales > Streptomycetaceae > Streptomyces > Streptomyces sp. JLBG701. The sequence goes on along the minus strand of NZ_CM178588.1, from coordinate 7,891,346 downwards.
TGATGGCGATGAATGCCTCGACCGGTTGGGCGGGGATGTCGAGGTGGCCGAATGCGCTCAGGGCGAGTGCGAAGGAATGCCCGAGCGTGAATGCGAGGGTGGTCCGGGCGATGCGTTTGACGGCGGTCCCGGTGTTCACCAGTCCGCGCCAGCGATTCCTGACCGCGCGCAAGGGTGCGGGGAGCAGGAGGATGAGCAGGAAAAGCAGGTGATCGGCGCCTTCGAGAATGTGGCTCGCGCCGAGCCGGAACATCGCGAACGTCCCGCCCCAGACGCTTCCGCTCTCCAGGTTGATGGAGAGGGGCGAGACCGTCATGGTCCCGGTGTCGACGCGGATGACGCCGACCTGCATGGCCGCGGTCGGGTCGTCGCCGCTCACCCGGCCGGCGGCCCAGTCCTGGCCGATGGAGACCAGGGCGGTGTGGGTGACGACCTGGTGGATGACGGCGTCGTAGTCGAGGGTGAAGCGGCGCAGGTCTCCGCCGGAGGGCGGGGTGAGCGTGGAGTGGACGGTCAGCTCACGGTAGGTGCCGGAGGTGCTCTGCTCGGCCTCGCCCAGCGTGACGTCGCCGAAGTCGACGGTCCACGCCTTTCCCTGGGTGGTGGTGGCGTGCAGGTGAGCGGCCAGGTAGCTACGGATCGCGGCGGCGGTGCGCTTGGACGGCTCGGCCGCCGTGGTGTCGGTGTCGGTGTCGGCCAGGTTGATACCGCTCGCCCGCGAGAAGTCGTCGACCGGCAGTTGCAACTCGGCGGCCACCGACGTCTCGTGCACGTCGAGCAGGAGCACCGAGTTGGGCATGGGATGCGCCGCGGCCGGCGGCGCCGCGAGAAGCAGCGCCGCCAGCGTCAGCGCGATCCCGGCCATCATGCGCGCTGTTGATGACATCGAGATCGGCCGGCGGTTCATCAGAAGGAGAACTCTCCGCCGTAGTCACGGGTGTGGTCGCGGTAGACCGTGTGGTAGTGGATCTGGTCGGAGTAGACCACCCCGTTCTGGCAGACGAACTCGATCCAGACGCTCGGCCCGTCGATCCGGACGTAGTCGCCCTGGGCGTCCAGGTCGGTGCCGCCGGAGTACGAGATGTAGGTCTCGTCGAGTTCCGACTCGTACGTGCTGAGCAGCTCGGCGGCGCTCGTGTCGTCCACCACCTCGACCCACGGGGTCAGGGCCGCGAGCACCAACTCCTGCTGCTCGTCGGTGAGTTCACTGACCGCGAGGCCCTCCTTGGTCTCCGGGAACTCGCCGTCCTCGCCCGGGCCGAGCAGCACGTCACTGAACGACTCGGAGAGTTCCGCCGACGCCAGCTCGGTGGTGCTCAGGCTGTCGAGCATCGACACCATCCCGTCGTGCATCCCTTCCATGGGTGCGTACGAGGTGCCGTCGTCGTCGGTCCAACTGGTCGGCTCCACGCCGATGAAGAACGGGCTGGCGCCGCTGACCTCACCGTCCGCGTAGGTGAGGTTCACTGCGAGGTGGTGGCCGCCGAAGTGGAGCTGCCAGGTGCCGGAGGTGCTGGGGGTGCCCAGGAAGGCGAGGTAGTAGTTGCCGCTGCCGTAGCCGCTGGCGGTCTCGCCGAGGTAGTCGTCCGCCGCCAGGATCTCGGTGAGCTGGTCGTAGCCGGTGCCGGTACCGGTGCCGGCCGCGGCCTCCAACACCGCCTTGGCGGCGGTCAGTTGGGTGTCGGTGAGCGAGCTCAGCGCGATGCCTACCCGGCAGGTCGAACCGCACGGAAGGTTGGACCAGGCGGTGGCGTTCTCCTCCGTCAAGTCCAGGAGCACCTCCGCCTGCTGGTCCTCGTCCAGGGTGGCGACGAACGCGTCGGCGGCGGTCACCACGTCCGAGACGGCGGTGCTCGACACGGTCGTGGACGAAGCGGCGGTCGTGGGCGTGGGCGCCGGTGCGCTGGCGGAGGGATTGGCGGACGGGTTGGCCTCGACGGATGCGGCGTTCGCGTTGGCGTAGAGCGCGCCGGCGAGAATGGTCCCTGCCGCCGCTAAGGCCGCGACCGCTTTCCTGTGACGGCCCGGCAGCCTGCGGTGAGCGTTTTTGGTCTGCAATTCACTATTCCCTTCAGAGGGCTTGCCAATAGGACTTTCGGGAAGCTTTTCCCGCACTCGAAAAGAGCGTTTGAGAAAGCCCTGCGGCATTGGTTCGGGCGAGCCACATTCGATCGCCGAACACTGTGATTCGCATCTCAAGGCGCTTGGCTTTACGTATCACTTATCTTCAGCTTACCTTCAGGTAATGAAGAAACTCCTGCTAGACGAATTGCCGTAAAAAACCTGCCCGCATGAGACCTTACGCACCTTTCCATCCCATTGAGGCCGATATATCCCGTTCGCCTGGTCCACGATGGCCCGTTCCCGACCCCCGTGACACGAGTGCGGCGAGCGGCATTGTCGGGCCCGTGTCAAACTTTGAAGCGAACGGGGAAAGCGTCGTAGGCTGCGGCGTTGTCCGCGAACATGGCGTGCCGGTAATGGGTACGGGGGTGCCGTCGCTTTGTCACTTTTCTCGCAGGGGATCTTCACTCCGCACGCACTATTGGACGAACGCGCGATCGATATTCTCTCGGCCGCGACCCAGCGCTGTTCGGGCACGGTCCGACCGAGTGACATCTTCTACGCCGCGATCGACTCCGGTGACCAGGGAGTTCTGTCGGCGATCACTCTCACGCTCGCCGAAGGCGCCCAGCCCCGGCACCTCCTGGAAACCATCGCGGTGTACAACCCAGGTGGCCAGGACGGGCAGGATTTCGATTTCGACGGAAGGCGTGAGCGCTTCACGCCTCAGACACTGGCCGCCCTCGACACCTTCGCCAAGGAGTTCGCCGAGGACCCAGGCCGGTTACGTCCGGTCTGCCTCGAACTGCTCGTCGCCTGTGTCCTGGACCATCCCGACGACGGTGACCGCAAGTTCCTGCGGATCATCGACACGGCCGCCGCCGCGCGGGCGCTGCGGGAACAGGCCCGCGTCAGCACCGAGCCGCCACCGGTGCTGCTCGACGACACCGGGCGGCTGCGCTCGGAGGAGTTCTCGGCGGACGCCTGGGCGATTCTGGAGCAAGCAGCCGAGCGCGCGGGCGAGTTGGGGTACGACCGTCTGCTGCCACCCCACTGTTTCCTCGCCCTGCTCGGCGAGACGGAGGGGCTGACCGAGCGGCTCGTGCGGCTCCAGATCCCGCCGCAGCTGGGCTTCGCGAAGGTCGCTGACATGCTGAGCGGCGCCTTCCGGCTCTCCCAGCACGGCAAGGACGCGCCGCCCCTGCACCGCGACGGCCTGGGCGAACCCCTGCTCGCCCTGCTCCAACGGGCCCGGCGGGCCGCGCTGATGGGCGGGGCCGAACTGGTCGACACACCGCATCTCCTCGATGCCCTGCTGGCGGATCCCCCGCCGAGGCTGGCCTCGGTGTTGCAGACGGAGCCGCTGCGGATGGACCTCGCCCGGATGCGCGAGCTCCTCGCCCAGGCAGCCCGGGAGGCGCGCGCCTCGGGACCGCGCGAGGTCGCCTTCCGGTTACCCGCTGACTCGCCGCCCGCCGAGGACCTCACCTGGCTGGCGCGGACCCAGGGGATAGCGCCCGCCCGGCATCTCGACCGCTACTTCGACGCCTTGGGCCGGGCCCTGCACCGTACGACCGACAACCATGTGCTGATCACCGGGCCCGCCGGGGTCGGCGCCACCACCCTGGTGCGCGAACTGGCCAGGCGCGCGGCGGCAGGAGAGCTGCCCTTCCTGCGCCGTAAGCGCCTGCTGCGGGTCGACTGCCGTGACGTACCGGAGTCGGAGAGCGGCGCCAAACTCGCCAGGATCATCGCCCATGTGGCCGGGCGCACCGACCTCATCGTCTGCCTCGACGGACTCGGCGCCCTGCTCCGCGGCCCCGGCGGCTCCGACCACGTACTGGCCCTGCGCAGCGCGCTGAAGGAACGCCGCATCCACCTCGTGGGAGTGCTGTCCGGCCAGGAGTACGACGACCTGCTGGCCGCCGACCACGCCCTGCGCGAGCTCACCACCCGTATCGACATGACCGAGCCCGACCGGGCCTCCGCGCGGGACATGGTGCGGCAGGCGGCGAACGCTCTGGAGGCGGAGTTCGGGGCCGAGGTCGACGACCGGGCCGTCGACCGGGCGGTGGTGATGTCGGCGGACTACATCCTCAACCAGCGGCTGCCGCTCGCGGCCGTCAAGGTGCTCCGCCGGGCCTGCGAGGACCTGGACTACCGCCGTACCCAGCTCGGCGACACCCGGGCTGCGGTGACCACCGAGGACGTGGTGCGGGTCATCGCCGAGGTGTCGGGCGTACCGGCCGGGCAGATCGCCGGCACGGGCGGCGAACGGACCGACTACGTCACGGCGTTGGGCGCCTCCGTCTTCGGCCAGCGGGAGGCGGTGGAGGTCGTCGCGAGCGAGCTGCGCCGCATCAAGTCGGGCCTGGCCGGCGCGAGCGGCGGCCCCGCCTCGGTGCTGCTGTTCGCCGGGCTGACCGGGACGGGCAAGACCGAGCTGGCGAAGACCGTCGCGAGTTTCTACTCCTCCTCCAAGCGGCTGCAGACCTACCCCATGGAGAACTTCTCCGAGGGACACAGCGTGTCGGGCATCATCGGCTCCCCGCCGGGATACGTCGGCTTCGAACGCGGCGGCCGGCTCATCAACGAGCTGAACGCGGACCCGTACTGCGTCTTCCTGCTCGACGAGGCGGAGAAGGCCCACCCCGAGGTCTGGCGGCCCTTCCTCAACCTCTTCGACGAGGGCTGGATCATCGACCAGCGTGGCGTCAAGGCCCACGGCGACCGGGCGATCTTCATCCTCACCAGCAACGCGGGCCACGAGATCATCGCCCGGATGACCCGCGAGGGCCGGTCGGGCGAGGAGATCACCGCCGCGGTGAAGGAGGCGCTGCTCCAGGTGGGAAGGGGGGCCAAGGGCGGCCCGGTCTTCTCCCCCGAGTTCCTGGCGCGCATCCGCCGGATCATCGTGTTCCGTCCGCTGGACCTGGACGCGATGATCGACATCTGCCACAAACTGGTCGACCAGCAGCGCGAGTTCTGGCTGGACAAACGCGAGAAGGAACTGTTCGTCCCCAAGTCGCTGATCCACTACGCCGCCGGGCAGGGGCATCTCCTGAACGAGAAGCTGGGTGGCAAGGAGGGCGCCCGCATCCTCAAGAGGATCGTGTCGGACCTGATCGAGAACCCCGTCCTCCTCGAACAGGAGCGCCGCGAGGAGGAGTTCCAGCGGTGCGCCCGCATCGAACTCGACTTCCACCCCGTCGGCCCCGACGGCCCCTGGACGGACGTCCGCTTCCTCCCGGCCGCTGAGCCGCCGACGCCGGCGCACGAGGCGGGGCCGGGCCATGAGTGACGCGGGGGGCGGGATCGACCTGCGGTCGTTCGAGGGCCGGGTGATCAACGACCGCTATCTGCTCACCAAGTGGATCGGCGGCGGTGCCTTCGGTGCCGTCTTCCTCAGCGAGCAGCGCATCCTCGGCCGCCCCGTCCGCCGGGTCGCCTGCAAGCTATCCCGGGACACGGGGATGACCGAGGCGGACGCCCAGGACCGGTTCGCCGACATTCTGCGGCTGGCCGAGGCGATGGACGGGATGACCGACGCCGAGGCCCGCCGCCACCTTGTCCATGTGTACGACGGCGGGCTCGCCCAAGACGCCGGCGGCCGGGCCTTCCTGGTGATGGAGTTCGTGCAGGGCACCACGCTGGCCGACCAGTTCGGGAGCCTGAAGACGGTTCCCGCCAAAATGCTCTTCAACTGGGCGCGGCAGATCTGTGTCGCGCTGCGCGGACTGCACGCCCTGGACCAGCCGTTGCTGCACCGGGACCTCAAACCTGACAACGTCCTGCTGGGCACGGACCAGACCGTCCGGCTGATCGACTTCGGCCTCGCGGCCAGGCTGCTGGAGTCCGGCACCGTGCCCGGAGTCGCCGGCACCCTCACCTACATGGCGCCCGAGACGTCCCAGGGGGAGAGCCTGCCCGCCTCCGACCTGTACTCGCTCGGGGTGCTGATGTACGAGGGACTGACCGGCCGGCTGCCCTTCGCGCACCTCATACCGCCGCCCGAGCTGCCCGACGCGCTGCACGGCGACTGGCTGTACCAGCAGAAGAAGGACGGGCCCCCGGCGGACCCGCCGTCACGGCTGAACAACACCGTGACGCGGGAGACGGACGCGGTCGTCCTGCGCTGCCTGGAGTTCGATCCCGCCCGACGCTTTCGCAGCGCGACCCAGCTCCTGGACGCCCTCGCCGAGGCCGAGGCGGGGACCCGTCGCCCGCCGCCCGGCGAGAACGCCCTTGAGGAGGCCCGCGAGCAGGCCGCCGACGGCGATCCGGCCGGCGCCTGCCACACCCTGCGCACCTGCCTGGACTCCGGTGCGCAGGAACCCACGCCCGGCATGCGGCTGGCGCTCCTCAACGAACTCGCCCGTCTGCTCGACGCGCAGGGCGACCCGGCCGGCTCCGCACGACGGCTCGCCGAGGCCTGGCAACTGGTGCGCAACAGCACCCTCCTGCGCACCCGGCAGGAACGCTGCGCCCTGCTGACACGTACAGCCGACGCCTACCGGCGGGCCGGGAACGTCTACCAGGCGACCCACTTCGAGGATCTCCTGCGGCGCGAGCGGGGCAGGGGGTGAGTACGCGGCATGGCACGTCTGGGCAGGCAGTGGAGCGGGGCCCTTGAGGAGCCGGACCCGGGCAAGGGACTGGCGCGGTTGCGCGAGGTCTGGGCGCGGATGGAGAAGCGCCCTGAATCGGCCGTCTCGATGTGGGAGGAGTTCGTGCGGTCCGTGGTCGGGCAGCCGTACCAACCGCTGCTCACCGAGGCCGACTTCGAGGCGCTGGAGCGGATCGGCGGGCTCATCGCGAAGAGCGGGCAGCTCTCCCTCTACCGAGCGGTCCGGCCGCTGGCCATGGCGCGCCTGGGGCGTGGCGAGCAGTGGCAGGCCGACGAGCTGCTGACCCGGCTGTACTGGGCGAAGGAGGTCCAGGACCAGGTCAAGGTCGTACTGGCGGACGAACTGGCCAGGGACGGGCGGCGGGACGCCCCCCGGCTGAAGGTCTACGCGGACCTGCTCGGCCGGGCCGGACCCTGGCCCCAGGCGGTCGTCGCGCTGGCCACCGACGTGCTGCGGGTGGACTTCGCCTCGGATCCCGAACAGCTGTGGCAGGCGGCCGAGTTGGCGGTGCCCGGGCTCCCGGGCGCGGACCGCGCGGCCGGGCTCCACCGCTTGTTCGTCACCGGGGAACTCGACGCGGCCCGGGACCACTTCCTCGCGGCCCGCGCGGCGGACCCGCACGACGAGACCGCTCTCCTCGGGGTCCTGGCCACCCACGTACGGGCCGGACAGGCCACGAGTGTCCCGGAAGAGGCCTTCGAAGCGGCCGGTACGGCCACTCCCAAGGTCGCCGCGATGGCCGAACTGGCCCGGATACTGGCCTGGTTCGACTCCGACTCCGACACCTCTCCCCCGGCCGCCCACCTGCTGGCCACCCACGACCTGACCCGCGAGGCGGGCCCCTGGGCCGCCTACGCCCTGGGCCGCCTGCATCTCCTGGACGGCGACGCGGCGGCGGCCCGCGACCTCCTCGTACCCCTGACGTCGGACGACTCCTCGCTCCCGCAGTGGCGTTACCACGCCGCCTGGTCGCAGTTGCTGTGCGGCGACCGTGCCGGACTGTGGCTGCTCATCGGCCGGATGACCCCGCACCAGGACGACTGGGCGCTCGCCTGTCTCCTGCTGGACTGCGAGCCGGACGCGGTGACCAGCACCGACGCGGAACGCGCTGCGGCGGCCGTCCCGCCCGGCTACGAGCGGATCGCCGGGCTCCGCCGCGACCTGGCCGCCGGCCGCCGCCCGCCCGACGCCCCCGAGCGGCCTGCGGGAGGCGGCGCACCGCAGCGGCTGGAGGCGCTGCGTACGGCCCTGGGCGCGGCGTACGGCCGCCAGGCCTGGGCCGGGGAGATGGCGGAGCTGCTGAAGGACCCGCTGTACCGGCGCCTCCCGCGCGCCGACCGGCTGTTGTGGTCGGGACTGCTGGCGCTGCGCCAAGAGCCCGAGGAGGGGCGGCGGTTACTGGAGGCGGCCCTGGCGCTCGGGCATCAGCGGGCGGCGCTGGTACTGGCCGCACACCACCTCGAAGAGCATCGCCCGTCCAGGGCACACCGGTTGCTCGCCGGGCACAGCGGCGCGAAGGCGGAGTTGCTCACCACGTGGGCCGAGGCGGTCGGGGGCGCGTCGGACGATGCGGTCGAGGACCGGCTGGAGCGGCTCCCGGCCCGCCGACCGCCCCAACTGCCATACGTACTCGGCGCGCTGTGGCTGCACCGACTGGCCGGGGAGGGCTCGACCCTGGACCCCGAGGACGCCCCGTACCACGCGCGGCGGGCGGCGAGGGACCTCGCCAAAGCCGTCGCCGCCGGGCCGGAACCCGTACCCGCCGACGCGGAGGTACTGCTGCGGGCCGCCAGGACGGTCGCCCACGGCACCCTCCCCGACGACGGGCCGGCCGCGCTGTCGCCCTCCGTACGGCAGCACGCCTGGGCGGAGTGGGTCCTGGGCCTGGCGCTGCTGGCCGAGCATCCGGAGGCCGTCGGCCTGGGGCTGTGCGGGCGGCTGGTCGCCCTGGTCGAAGAGGCCGACGAGCCACCCCCGCAGGTCGTGGCCGCCTTGGCCGCCGCACTCACCCGTGCGGGCATCCTCAGCGAGGACCCCGGCCGCCGCAACGCCCTCGCCTCGCTGGTGCGCGACCTCGCGGACCGACACCCCTCGCCGGAAGTACGGGCACTGGCCGAGCAGGCCACGGCCGCGGCGATGGCGCTCCCGGCCGCCGGACGCCCACCGCTCCAGCCGGCGCCGGCCTCCGGAACCGTACAGCCGGTGCTGGCCCTGGCCTCCGCCGTGGGTGAGCTCGCCCGGGGTGAACAGGCCGCCGCCATACGCCAGTTGAGGACCGCACCGGCGGACGACGACGTGTGCGCCCTGCTCGCCGACGTCCTCGACGGCCGCCCGCCCACCGCGCCCCCGCCCGACGGCACCGGCGAACAGGCCGCGCTGATCCGGCTGGTCCATGCGGCGGGGCTCGTCGAGAGCGATCCGGGGCGGAGTCTGGGCCTGCTCTCCGCGGCGGCGGCCGACTGCGACCTGGCCGCCCTCACCGACACCACCCGGCTGCTGCCCGCACTGCTCGCCCACACCGGCGGCAAACCCGGCGCCAAGCCCGCCGGCAAGGGCAAGTCCGGTGGCGCCAACCGCCGTTCCGGCCAGGCCCATCCGCTGGCCGTCGTCGTCAAGCGGCTGATCGACGGCGGTGGGCGCGGGCTCGACCCGGCGGTCCTGGCCGGCTGCGCGACCGCCATCGGGGACTACGAGGTGGCCGAGGAACAGTGGATGGCCGCGTACTACGCGGCGGACCAGGAGGGGGTCGACTCCGGCCCGGTCCGAGCGCAGTACGCCCGACTGCTCCTCCACAAAGCCGTGGCCGCCCGCAACGCGGCGGATCCGCTGCGGGGTGCGAAGCTGCTGCGCCAGGCCGGCGACCTGCAACCGGCGCAGGGCCCCGCCCTGAAACGCGTCCCGACCCGCAGCAGAGCCCTGTCGGTCGCCCGCGGTCTGGAACTCGACGTGTACGTCGACCGCCTGCTGCTCGTCCTCTTCCCCGGCCTGGACCGGGAGTCCGTCCCCTGGGAGCGGCCCGGCCGTTACGCGGCCCTGGAGGCGGTCGTCGAATCCGACGCCGGTCTCTCCCGCGCCGTTCGGAAGGGCAGCGGCAAGGGGATCCAACGGAGTTGGGCGGACTGTCTGAAGACCGTGGAGTACGACGTCCGCCTCCACCACACCCTGGCCCTGATCCACCGGGACCTGGCGCTGGAGAAGCCCGAGCCCACCGCGCAGGCCGGCGGACACCTCGCCCGCGCGACCGCGCTGTGGGCCCTGCTGCTGGCCTCGGGCGGATTCTGGGAGCAGCACGGCGAGACGCCCGCCGGCCCCGACGCGGAGACACGGATGCGCACCGCCGTATGCCGGGAACTGCTCGGCACGCACCGAAAGCTCGGCGCCGACGCCCTCCAGGCCGGGGAGACGGACACCGCCCGGCTGCATCTGCGGATGCTGGAGGCAGCCCGTAAGGGGGAGTCCGAAGTCCGAGTCCTCCTGCGGGAGTTCGGCATCCCGTGGTCCCCGGCGGTGGACACGGAGCGCTGGGCGGAGATCTCGACGCTGGCCGGTTCGGTCACCGACGAGTGGTGCGACGAGGTCATCAAGACCGCCGAGAGGGCGGTCAACGACCGTGCCGCCATCGAGCAGTTGGCCGAGGGCGTCGAAAAGGACTACGAGTCCGGCATCCGCAGGCTGGAACCGATGATCGATCTCGGCATTCCACTGCTCCGCCTCCTGCAGCAAGCCCTCGCCTGGCACAACGGACTGCAGAACTCCCTTTACGACATGGGGAAGTACGACGAGCTGCGCAAGGTGGTCGGAAAGGCACGCAGGTTCGCCGACGCGCTCATCCCGCTCTGCGAACCGGGCCAGGGTTACCTTCCGGCCAACAAGGCGCTCGCCACGCATTTCGTGGACCGCGGCATTTTTCTCGCGCAGGACCAGCGCACCAAGATCGCGATGTACCGAACGGCGCTGAAATGGAATCCCGGCGACATCAGCGCCCCCGGACTGCTCGCGAAGGCCGGGGAGCCCCGAGACCAAGGAGACCAATGAAACCGAATCCCTTCCATGTCCTCGGACTTCCCGTGTCGGCGAGCGACGAGGAGGTGGCGGAGCGCTTCCGGGAACTCGCCGTGACCGGGGCCCAGGACGCGGGCGCGCTCGCGGAATGGGCCAAGGACGAGCTGATGGGCCTGGCGGAGACGCGGGAGTTACACGTCCTGCTCGAAGCGCCGGGCGCGGACTACCGGGGCGAGCGGTGGGAGGACTTCGCCAAGCAGTACGGGCGCCGTCCCGTCGCGTTCGAGGGACAGTCCGGAAAGGCGGAGCCGCCACGGGCGACGGACTTCGATCTCGCGGCCGTGGCAAGGCAGTTGCTGGACGGCATGCTGACGCCGCCCGCCGTCGACATCCGCCCCGCCCTGGACAACCCTCCGGTGCCGCTGCACCTGGAGCGACCCCCACTGGAGGTGCGCGATGTCCTCTTCGGCTGATGCGGCTGATGCGGCTGAACTCCCGTCGTCCGAGGCGACCGACTGGGACGAGTTCGAGGAACGCCCGGTGCCGGAGGGGCTGGGAGGGTCGGACCCCGTAAGCCCGGGGCGTGAGATGGCCGCCCTGCTCCAGCGGTACTGGGCGGACCTGCAGAGCGAGAGCAACAGGGTGGAGAAGGAGACGGCGGCGGCACGCAAGGTGCTCACCGAACTCGCCGTCCACGTCGCCCGGTTGGACGGGCTGCTGCGGGAGGCGGCCGGTCCGCTGGAGGCGGCGGGCGCCAAGTCGCTTGGCCGCCGCCTGGAGGTGGCCAGAAAGCAGGTCCTCGAACCGCTGCACGCGATGGACATCACCACACAGGACCCCACCGGCAAGCCCTACGAATCGGTCGCGGACGTCGTCGACATCACCGGATGGCGTTACGGACCCGGGTTCACCTCCGAGGTGGTGGCGGAGACCGTGGAACCGATCGTGCTCGACCGCGGCACGGTCGTACGGCTGGGACAAGTGATCATGGGCGCCCCGTCGAGCGCCGATACGGAGGACAACGGATGACGCAGTACGTGAGCAAGGCCGTCGGGATCGACCTGGGGACCACCAACAGCGCGGTGGCGGTGATGAATCCGACCGACACCGACATCGTGATCCACCAGGACGGGATGAACGCCCGCACGACACCCAGCTGTGTGTGGCGCAACCCGAACAGCGGCGAACTGGTCGTCGGCCGCAAGGCGTTCGCGCGCGTGGGCAGCACCCCGGAGCCGATCACCTCCGTCAAACGCCTCATGGGCTCACCCACCACCGTGACGCTGGCCGGCGAGGAGCGCACACCCGTCGAGATCTCGGCGGAGATCCTGCGGGAGATGAAGCGGCAGATCGAGCAGGACGTGACGGGCTTCGAGACCCCGGACGTGCGCTGGGTCGTCGACCGGGCCGTCATCACCGTACCCGCGTACTTCGACCAGCCGCAGATCGACGCCACCCGCCAGGCGGCCCAGAGCGCCGGACTGGCCGTGGTGGACCTGCTGCACGAGCCGACGGCCGCCGCGAGCTACTACTGCTGGCGCACGGGCACCCGGGACGGCACGTTCCTGGTCTACGACCTCGGCGGCGGAACCTTCGACGTCAGCGTGGTGCGCTGCAAGGCCGCCGACTTCAGGGTGCTCGGCATCAGCGGCAACACCATGCTCGGCGGGGACGACATCGACACCGCCCTCGCCGGCCACCTCCAGCAGCTGATCCAGGCGGACGGCTGGGCGATGGACCTGGACCTGAAGAACAGCGCGGAGGACCGGCTGCGCTTCCGGCACCTGAAGACCCTCGCCGAGTCGGCGAAGAAGGGCCTGTCGGACCGTACGGAGTTCATGGTCCGCGACGCCGGAGGGCTCACCGACAAGGACGGGCAACGGGTCGTCATCGACACCCTGATGGAGCGCGCCCAGCTGGAGAAGATCGCCCGGCCCCTCCTTGAGCGCACCTTCCAGTACTGCGACGAGGCGCTCGACCAGGCGACCAGGGAGGCCGGGGTCACCCTCGCCGACATCGACCAGGTCATCCTGGCCGGCGGATCGACGCATCTGCCGCTGGTCCGGGAGATGGTGCGCAACCGGCTGTGCTCCCCGGCCCCCGGGTCCCCCGCCGCCGACTCGCCGCGGGCGAGGTGCACCGAGCCGGTGTACGAGCAGGTGGACACGGTCGTCGCGCTGGGTGCCGCCGTGCGTGCCTCGGCGGTGGGCGGCCTGGACATCCTGAACGAGGAGCGGACGGTCCGGGTGGGCTTCCGCGGCACCGGCGTCACGGCCGCGGACCGTACCGTGGTCGGCGGCACGGTCGAGGCCCTCGACCCCGACCTCGATCTCACCGACGGCTCGGTGCGGCTCAGCACCGAGGAGTACGAGGACGAGGCCCAGCTCAAGCCGGGGGGCAGCTTCGCGTTCACCCGCATTCCCGTGCAGCCGGACGCGCAGAGCCTGCTCACCATCGAAGTCTTCGACGCCGACGGGGAGTTGCTGGCGGCCGTGGGACGCGCGGTCGTCCACGACCGGGACGCCGGAGCCAAACCGGTGGGCAACCCGACCAGCGCGGCCATCAACGCCAAGCCGATCCTGCTGGAGGTCAAACGCGAGGGGCGCACGACCCGCGATGAGCTGATCCCCGCGCTGAAGTCGCTGCCGTTCAAGAACCGCCACGACTTCAGCCACCCCGGTGACACCGACACCGTGGAATTCCGGCTGTTCCAGGGGCCCCGACCGATCCAGGTCATCAGGGTGCCCGTGCCGTCCTCCACCCCCAGGGGCACGGTCATCGACCTCGACGTGGAGATGGACCTGCACTCGCTGATCACCGTGCGCGGCTCCATCGGCGACCACCCCTTCGAGGCCCTCGTCGAGGTACCGCCGGAGGCCGAACTGCCGAGCGACGACAAGGTGGCGCAGCTGCTGACCGCCTTCGAGCAGAGCGTCGAGTTCCTGCCGGCGGGCGAACGGAGCGTGCAGAAGGCCAAGATGGAGATGGCCCAACAGGCCTTCGAGGACGCCGTCGCACGCGGCGAGAACGCGGTCGCGAGTCATGAGTTCGAGGAGATGCAGGCGATCGCCGATGTCACCGGCAACGCCCCGACCGGTGATCTCCAGCCGCCCCGGGCGGACTTCGAGAAGCTCGTCAAGGACTGCACCGAGCTCAACCGGTACGTCGCCTCGATCAGCGCCGAGGCCGAGATCCCGCACGACGAACGGGAGATCAGCCAGGCCATCGAGGTCCAGCGGGACCAGGGCGAGCGGGCTCTGAGCGCCGGCGACCAGAGGTCGTACTCGGAGGTCATCACCCAGCTCCAGCACATCTACGAGCACCTGCGGAACCTGCGGTCCCAGTCCCTGTCGAAGAGTCAGCCGGTCGCCGACGCCGACAGGGCCGCGTCCCTGTTGCAGAGCGCCCTGGAGATGCTGCGTCAGGTACGCAATCTGGTCCAGGTCTCCCGCAACGCCACCGCCGAACACCGCCAGCAGGTGGCGGACATCGGGCAGCGGCTCAGCGGCCTCCAGGCCGTCATCGCCCAGGACCCGCACCGGGTCCAGCAGGAGGCCGCGCAGGACCGCCAGCGCCTGATCCGGCTCAAGAGCGTCCTCTCGGGCTCGTCCGACGAAGTGACCAGCAGCCCGGGCATCCCCGAGGCCCGAGGATGACGGCCGTAGCGGCGGGCGTCCGCTGCCCGGTGGTGCTGTGCGGCAGGGAGAACGCGTACGGGACGGAGGTGTGCGCCGGCTGCCGCACGCCCCTGTCCGGCTACGCGCGGCTGTACGCCCACCCCGCGCACCTCTTCAACAGGGGGCTCGCGGCGGCACGCGAGGGCCGTCTCACCGCCGCCCGCGACTGCTTCGCCGCGGTGGTGCTCTGGTGCCCCGGCGACACCGAGGCGCGCAACGCCCTGGCCCTGGCCGGCCTCCGGCTCGGTGACCCGGGCGAGGCGCGACGGCAGTGGACGGAGGTGCTGGACCGCAGGCCGGGCGACCCGAAGGCGACCCGAGGGCTCGCGACTCTCGCCGGGCTCACCGAGGTCAGTGAGGCCGGCCCAGTGCCTGGATGAGCAGTTCGGGGTCGATCCCGAGCTGACGCATCAGCTCACGCCCCGACGATCCCTCGTCCTCCAGCAGAGCGAGCAGGATCGCGGCCTCGCCGACCCGACCGGACGAGGTACGCCCGGTGCCCTCGCGCCGGCGTGCCTGGTCCAGTACGTCGTGGACGCGGGGCGACAGGTCACGACGCCGGGGCGTGAGCATCCCGGACAGCTTCCGGAACGCGCGCTCCCCGGCCGGCCCCTGCTCGTACAGGCCGCGGCGCAGCACCTCGCTGCCCGTCGCACCGAAGGCGAGCAGGAGCGTGTAGGTGCCGATGACCTCACCGCGCGTCTGGGCCAGCAGGTTCGCGAGCCGCACCGTGCCCACGGCGCTGCGGCTCAGGTCGTCCAGCGGCAGCCACTGGTCGCCGTTCCCCGCCGGCGGGTCCGGCTCGGGGGCCGGCGCCGGGACCGGGACCGGCAGCAGCGCCGGGTCCGGGGTGGCCGGTCCGCTCTCCGGGTCCGGCAGCAGCCGGGCCAGCGGGACCCCGCAGAGTTCCAGCAGCCGGGCGGAGAGCCCGCCGCCGACCGCCACGAAGGCCGCGGTGATGTCGACCGTGGTGATGGTGGTCCTGCCGTCCTCGGCGACCCGGGTGGCCGCGTCCGCGAACACGCGGTTGACCGTGTCGGACAGAACGCCGTCGTCGGCGCCGGAACCGCCGTCCGTACCGGAGCTACCGTCCGTATCGGAACTGCGGCTGAGGACATGGTGGATCACCTGGTCGAGGGCCTCCATGGCCTCCGCCCCGATGCTCTCCTCGATCCGCTGCCGTATGTCCACCTCGCCGAGCAGCCCCTGAAGCAGATCGACGGAGGCGACCCCGCCCCGGCCGGCGGCGGACGCGTACACCCGCCGCATCAGCCGCTTCGCGTCGGGAGCGAGCGTCAACGTCAGGTCGTCGTCGGGCGGTTGGGGTGGCTCGTCGGCCCCCGGCGTCTCGTCCTTGGTGATGCCGGCGGCCGGATCGCCGTACAGGATGAAGGACGCCCAGGCCGCGTCCGGCCGTTCACGCGTCGCGGCGCGCGCCGCCCGGACAGCGGCACCGGCCGGCTCGCCCGCGAGTAGCCCGCCGTAGAACTCTGCGGCGAACTGCCAGGCACCCTCGTCGGCCACATCGGTGCGGGTGCCTACGACGGTCTTCGCGCCCAGCGCCATGAACGCCACGGACATGCTGCCCACGTCGCCCTCCCCCGCGGAGCCGCAGCCGTTGATGAAGACCACCGGCGGCGCGCCGCACGACGAGAGGGTCTGCAGGCCGACCTCGGTGAGCAGTTGACGGTTGTGCATCATCAGCCCGGTCGTGCCGCGGCCGGTCGCCACATGACCGCAGAAGTGGAAGAGGTCGTACGACGTCTCCTCCGAGGCCAGCTCCTTGACCACGTCGAGCACGGTGGCGTCGCGGCCCAGCAGCACCTTGCACTCGATACCGCGCCCGCGCAGCCACTCGGCGACCTTGTCGGCCTCCTCACGGGCAGAGGCGAGGTCGCCGTCGGTGTCGCCCACGACGAGCGCCCGGCCGACCCGGCTGATGCCGCGCCCGCCGACGACGGGGCGCTTGCCCATCAGCCGGCGCCCCAGGTCGTGCTTGAGTCCGAGGAAGTCCGCACCGTCGTGCAGCAGTTCCCAGGGGATCTCCTGCTCGTTCGTGCGGACCAGGACGGGGCCGGTAGACGCGTGCAGCCGGGTCACCAGCTCGGCCGCGTTGCCCTGTACACGCGGGAACAACTGCTCGTAGAGCAGCCTGCCCCACTTGGCCAACTCCTTGATCACGCCGGGTTCCAGGTGCGGTTCCCCGGCGGAGGCCTCCGTCAGGACCTCGTCGATGCGGGCGCGGCAGCCCTTGACCAGTCCCAGGTCGGCCTCGACCGTGTACTCCATTTCGAGCGGTGGAGTGTCGCCGACGGGGCTGCCGACGCGCAGGTCGTAGTCGTAGCGAACGGTCATGTCCTGGAGGGTGGCCCGGACGTTCAGCGTGGTGAGTTCGCTCATGACGGCCCGCTCATGACGACGGGGTGTGCCGCTGGATGAAGGCCTCGACGAGCCGTTCCTCGGCGGCGGTCGAGGGCTGGATGATCTCCACCCGTTCGTCGCCGATGATCACCGTGATCGAGTGGACGCCGCCGGTGGGTTCCGCCGCGCCGCGCTCGGCCGCGAGCCAGCCCCGGATCGTGTCGACGACCGCGACCAGTGTCCCGACCGAGGTGACCATGAGGGTCGCCACCTCGACGACACCGCCCGCGCGCCGCCCGGGCGCCGGCTGCGCCGCGTAGACGGGCACCACCCGCGCGGCGGCCACCTCCTCGGTCAGCTTCCGGCCCAGCGACGCGGGCGCGTCCGCTCGTACCGCATCCCCGTTGCCCCCGTTGAGGACCAGTTCGCACGCGAACCCCCCGTCGGGCTTCCGCTCCACCACCAGCGACCTCCATTTTCTCTCCAGCAACCCTATGACGTGCCTTGCGTGTTGGGTGGTTCTTCGGCCGCAGCTGAGATTTTCCGGCTGCGTGGGAGGGATCACTCGTGCAAAGGTGGGGCATGAGTTGAACAGGAATCAGGAACAACTCCTGTCCCTCCACCAGCACTTCAGGGAGCTCCTCATGCTGCGCGGCGTAGACGTCAGCGGATACCAGTCGTCCTCTTACGACACGGACGGCCTCTCCTTCGTCTTCATCAAGGCGACGGAGGGCCGTTCCTACGTCAACCCCAAACTCGCCGCCCAGACGAAGACGGCCCGCGAGGCCGGCCTGGTCGTCGGCTTCTACCACTTCCTCTGGCCCGGCAACCTCACAGCCCAGGCCGAGTACTTCGTCAGCCACGCTCCCGAGAAGGGCAGCGACATCCTCGCCGTCGACTGGGAATCCACCAGCGAGGGCACCCACGCGACCAACGCCGAGAAGGACCGCTTCATCCGCAAGGTGAAGGAACTACGGCCGAACCACCGGGTCGTCCTCTACTGCAACCGGAACTTTTGGTTGAACATCGACGACACCTCGTACGCCGGTGACGGCCTCTGGATCGCGGACTACGTGACGGCGGGCGAACCCCGCATCAAGGCGAAGTGGCGCTTCCACCAGTACACCGACGAGCCGCTCGACAAGAACGTGGCGGACTTCGACAGCCTCGCCGACCTGCGGAAATGGGCGGCCTCGTAAACTGCCGGACATGGGTGGGACGATCGCTGCCGTCAGCAGCAACGGGACGTATTCCTTCACGAAGCCCAACCGCGACAGCATCACGCTGCTCGCCGGGCTCGGCGTGGAGGGCGATGTACATGCCGGCGAGACCGTGAAGCATCGGTTCCGGATGGAGAAGGATCCCTCGCAGCCGAATCTGCGGCAAGTGCACCTCATCCACGCGGAGTTGTTCGACGAGGTGCGGGAAGCCGGGTTCGAGGTCGGGGCCGGGCAGCTCGGGGAGAACGTCACCACCCGGGGGATCGATCTGCTCGGGCTGCCGGTCGGGACGCTGTTGCGGCTCGGGGAGGCGGCCGTCGTCGAGGTCACCGGGCTGCGGAATCCCTGCGCGCAGATCGACGGCTTCCGGAAGGGGCTGATGAAGCAGGTCGTCGGGCGGGACGCGGACGGGACGGTCCGTTTCAAGTCCGGGATCATGAGCGTCGTCGTCAGCGGTGGCGTGGTGCGGCCCGGGGATGCCGTGCGGGTCGAACTGCCGGACGGGCCGCACCGGCCCCTCGAAGTCGTCTGAGGCGCCGGATGGGCCGCACGTGCCCCTAAAACGCCGGAAGGCCGCACCTGACCCTAGAGGTCGCCCGAGGCGCCGGGGACAGGCCGGCACCTGACCGTAGAGGTCGCCTGAAGCGAGTCGGCCGTTACGCCCGGAACTCCGGCTTCCGCTCCGGCGATGCCTCCGCCAGGCCCTTCGTGATCCCCTCCACGCCGGCCCGCAGGCCGTACACGGGGGTGCCGGGCTGCTGGCGCCAGGAGTCGTCGAGGCCGCCCGCGTCGACCGTGTCGAAGCCGAGTTCGTCGATCAGCGCGCGGACGACCCGCTTCGCCGCCTCGTCGTCGCCCGCCACCGGGAGTGCGATGCGGTCGGGTGCGCCGGCCGGGCGCGGGCGGTCCAGGATGTCCTGGGCGTAGGTGCCGTTGAAGGCCTTGACGACCGGGTGGCCGATCCGGCGTTCCGTCCAGCGGCTCTCGGCGACGCCCTCGTCCACGATCTCCGCGATCCTGCCGTCCCGCCCCGGGTAGTAGTTGCCGGTGTCGATCACGGCCACACCCTCGGCCGCCCCGTCCAACAGCCCGGCCGGCAGATCCGCGACCGCCTTCACCGGGACCGTGATCACGACGACCTCCGCGCCGCGCGCCGCCTCCTCGACACGGACAGGGGTCGCACCCGTCTCCTCCGCCAGCTCCTTCAACGTGTGCGGGCCACGGGAGTTGGCGACGGAGACGTCGTGGCCGAGAGCGGTGAGACGTCGGGTGAGGTTGCCGCCGATGTTGCCCGCACCGATGATGCCGATCTTCATGACAGGGCCTTCCGGGGTTGGTGCTCCTGTACCTGACGGGCAGCACCAACCCCGGGGTTCGGGTCGCTATTCCATCGCGTACGGCGTTGGGGTGACACCGCTCGCAAACAGAAGGGGCGCCCGACCGGAAACCGGACGGGCGCCCCTCCCCGACGTCACTTGTTCAGGTAGGTCCAGAACTCGTCGAAGGAGAGGAGCTTGTCGCCGTTGAGGTCGCGGGAGCCGATGATGGCCTCGGCGACCGCCTCGGTCACGTTCCAGTCGCCCTCCTGCGCCAGGGCCGACTTGAACTCGCCAGCGGTGATGAACCCGTCACCATCCGTGTCGATCCGCTCGAACTGCTTGCGTGCCTCGTCGATGTCCGCCACCGATCCGCCCCTTCGTCGTGCAATACCGCCATGTTTACAGAGGTCAGGTTAACGGCCTGCCCGAGCACGCAGTGCGGCGACCACCCACGCGAACTCCTCGCGGTGCGCGGCGGCGGGCTCCCCGCCCTTCACCTGGACGAGCAGTTGGCGATAGTGCGCGAGCCGGTCGTTGGACGCCGCCTCCATGCGTTCGAGTACGGCGGCCGGGTCGCCGTCCCCCACCACCTCCCGCAGGATCTCCTCCGCCTCGGGCGCCTCGGGCGCGATGCCCCGCTCGCGCGCCTCCCCCGCGAGCTGGACCAGGCGCATGGGAAACCACGTGGATCGCCCGGGGGCGAGGCCACCGCCCTGGTCGGCCGCGTTGAACTCCATCACCTGCCGCATCTGCGCCCGGAACTCCGGGTCCTGGACCAGCTCCGCGAGCTCCACCCAGGCGTCCACCTGCTCGGGGGTCGGGTCGTCCGGCAGGTCCACCGCGATGGTGCGCATCCGCTCCTCGATGGCCGGATCCACGGAGTCGAGCCCGTGGAAGAGTTCCTCCACGAACTCCTCCATGATCCGCCTCCGCTCGGCCGCCGACAGCCGCGCCAGCTTGTTCATGAGTGTCATCTCCTCTGCGGTGGAACCGCGTCGCGCCACGGTCGACAGCACCGCCCGGGTCACCTTCAGGGAGCGGATCTGCGCGTCCAGGGCGGTGACATGCGCCTCCGCGACCTCCGCGACCGTCGTCTCGCCCGCCAGCACCTTGCGTACGGCGTCCAGGCCGAGGCCCAGCTCGCGCAAGGTGCGGATCAGTTCCAGGCGGGCGAAGGACTGGGCGTCGTAGAGGCGGTAGCCGCCCGTGGAGCGGGTCACCGGGGACAGGACGCCCTCGTCCGACCAGTAGCGGATGGTGCGCACGGTCAGCCCGGTGGCGCTGGCCAGCTCTCCGATGGTGAAAAGTCCGGTGCCGTCGTCGATCATGTCTGCGAGTGTGGGCCTTCCAGTGGGTGGAGACTCAAGGAGCGCGGTGGCGGAGACTCTTCGGGACATTCTCGACTCGGCGGCCCGGGGTGTCTTCCCCCCGTCCGACGGCCGTACGACCGTCGTGCCGCAGGCCTCCGACCGGGACGCGGGCGTACTCGCCTTCACCGCCCACGCGGTCGTCTTCACCGACGAGGATCCGCAGTGGGTCTACGACACCCTGGCCACCGTCCCCTGCGACGTCCTCGCGGCACCGATGAACCCACGGTTCCTGACGGCCCTCCTCGACCGGAGTGGCCGTACGGCCGAGACGATCGACGCGATGCTGGTGGGCTCACCACTCGCGGGCGAACCGCCGCTCTCGCTGCAGGAGATCACGGACGGCGACCACCCGCGGATCGTGTACGCCCGGGGCCGGCGCGACGACGTGCGCGCGTGGACGACGCCGGGCGGTGTGCTGGTCCTGGGGCGCGGGATCGCCGGCCGCCTGGAGGTCTCCGTCGAGGTCGACGAGGAGGTACGGCACCGGGGCCTGGGCCGGGCCCTGGTGACGGCGGCCCGGCATCTCGTCACGGAGCCGCTGTGGGCCCAGGTCGCACCGGGGAACGCCCGCAGTATGCGGACGTTCCAGGCAGCCGGTTACCGACCCGTGGGCGCGGAGGCGTTGCTGCTCAGTGCCAGGCCTCGAAGTGCGGGTTGCTCTGGCAGCCGCTCATGATCTCGACCTTGGTCGTCTTGTTCACCGGGCAGACCCCGATGATGTACTTCCGGGCGATACCGCCGGGGAAGGCGACCTCGACCTGGTCGGCCCACTTGTGGGTGTCGCCGATGGTCTTGTTCACGTCCACGCCGCCCGGGGCGTCGATGTAGTAGTTGTAGCCCGACTTCCACCAGGTCTTGTACAGGTCGTGGTCGTACGTCGTGGAGACGTACGGGGAGGGCTGGTTGACCAGGACGTACTTCTCGATGTCGTACTGGCCGCCCACCACGTCCTTGGGCTTGAAGCCCTCCGCGAAGACGATCTCCGGGCCGCGGCCGTCGCTGCGGTAGAGGGTGGCGCAGGTCTTGCGCCAGACCGGCTCGGGGGTGATGCGGTCGACGTCGACGTCGCGGTTGACGGCCGCCTTGATCGGGTCGTCGAACTGGACAGGACAGTCGCGGGGGGCTGGGGCCTTCGTGGGAGCGGCGGCTGCCGTCGTCGCGAAGACGGCCGCGAGGGACAGGACGGCGGCAGCGGCCCGCCGCCGCAGAAGAGTTGAGATCATGGGGTGCACGATCCCGGTTCAACGGCGGCGAGTTGTGGATCACCACTCGTACGGCGGCGTGTTGGCCCAACTGGCTTTACGTCAGCGGAAGATGCCCGTATGGCCCAGCGAGTACCGCCCCGGCTGCGGATACACCGCGAGGCCGTGCGGGCCGCTGCCGACCGGAATGCGGGCGAGTTGGCGGCCGGTGCGGGTGTCGATGGCGTAGACCTCGGCGTCGTAGCGGCCGGAGAGCCAGAGGACCTTGCCGTCGGCCGAGACGCCGCCCATGTCGGGGCTGCCGTCGTCGGGGAGGTGCCACTTCCTGGTGACCTTGTCCTTGGCGAAGTCGAAGACGGAGACGGTGCCTTCGCCGCGGTTGGAGACGTACATCTCGCGCGAGTCGCGGCTGACGTAGAGGCCGTGGGTGCCCTTGCCGGTGGGCAGGAGGGTGGGCTTGGTGAACTTGTCGCCGTCCAGGACCCACATGCCGTCGGCCATCATGTCGGCGATGTAGAACGTCTTGCCGTCCGGGGAGATCTTGACGTCCTGCGGCATGGCGCCGTCGTACGGCAGTTTCTGCTGGCCGACGACCTTCATCTTCTCCGTGTCCACCTTGAGGAGTTCGCCGCTGAACTCGCAGGACACGATGAAGTACTTGCCGTCGAGGGAGAAGTCGGCGTGGTTGACGCCGTAGCAGGTGACCGGCTCGGTCTTGATCGCCTTCATGGTGTGCGGGTCGCGGAAGACCAGCTCGCGGTCGAGGGAGGCCATGACGACGGCGTACTTGCCGTTGGGCGTGAAGTAGAGGTTGTACGGGTCGTGCACCTCGACCGGCTTGCCCGCCTTCCCGGTCTTCGGGTCGATCGGGGTGAGGGTGTGGCCGCGGTTGTTGTTGACCCAGAGTGTCTTCATGTCCCAGGAGGGGACGACGTGTTGGGGCTGGCGGCCCACGTGGATCGTCTCGATGATCTCGTACGTCTTCGGGTCGATGACCGAGACGGTGTCGGACTCGGTGTTGGGGACGTAGACGCGCGACGGGAAGTCCCTGACCACCGGGGAGAGCCGGTTCGGGCGGTCGGCGGCGTACACGTCCTTCGAGTCGAGCACCGGTGGCATACCGGGCAGGCCCTGGACCGGCTTCTTCTTCGGCGGGGCGGAAGTGGCCGCCTGGGTGGCGTGGTGTTCGGAGGTGGCCTGGCCACCCGTCTCGGTGCCGCAGGCGGCGAGGGCGGCGAGTACGGCACCCGCGGCCAGGGTGTGCTTCACGATGTTGCGGTGCATCAGCTGAACAGCTCCGTGGTGGTCACCGCGGCCAGACCGCGGCGGTCGAGTTCTTCCAGTACGGCGGGGAGGGCGGCGACCGTGTCGGCGTACCCGAAGTGCAGGCTCACGATCGATCCGCCCCGGATCTCGTCGGCGATGCCGCGAGTGACGGCGGCCGGGCCGGGCGAGGTGAAGTCGAGCGAGTCGACGTCGTAGGAGAGGACGTGGGGGTAGCCCGCGGTGCGGGCCAGCCGTTCAACGAGCGGGGAGGCGCGGGAGGATCGCGAAGGGCGGAACCAGGTGCCGATCCCACCGGTGAGCCGCTCCAGCCGCTCGGCGCATCCACTGATCTCGGCGTGGGCGTCGGCCTCGGACATGGCGTTGATGTCGAGGTGGTGGTGGGTGTGATTGCCGAGGTCATGACCGCCGTCGAGGATGCGGCGGGCGAGCTCGGGGTGCTCGTCGAGCCAGGTGCCTACGGCCAACACCGTGACTCGGGCGCGGTGTCGCTCCGCTGTGTCGAGCAGGGTTCTGGCGATGGCGGGGTCACCCTGGCCGTGGAAGGTGAGGGCGACTCGGGGGTGGTCGCGGGGGCCGTGGGTGATCTGGGCGGGGGCTTGGGGGAAGCGGCGAGGCTGCGCCGCCGGGCGGGAGGTGGCGGCGGGGTGTGCGACGGCGTTGTTGCCGGAGCAGCTGGCAGCGAGGGCACCTGCGGCGACGAGGCCGGCACCAGCTCGGAGTGCGGCGCGGCGGTCGGTCTTTGTCACGCGCCCCATTTAAGAGGGTTTGCTCTCAATGCCGGCCGATTCACCCACCCAGGGGCGCGGGGCTGTGACATTAGCGGCTCCGCCGCGGGGGGCGACAAGCCACGAAACACCCGCAGCCGAAGTACTACCTGTCAGCCACCCGCATCTCGAACCAAGTCGTCTTCCCCCGCGGCAGCAAATCCACGCCCCACCGATCCGACAGCTTGTCCACGAGGAACAGCCCCCGCCCGCTTATGTCCATCTCCTGCACCGGCATCAGACAAGGCAGCCCACGGGACGGATCGCGAACCTCCACCCTGATCCAGCCCCGACGCCGCCGCATGCGCAGGCCGAACACGCGGGCGCCCGTGTGACGGACGGCGTTGCCGACAAGTTCCGAGACGAGTAAGACCGCGTCCTCGGTCATCTTGGGGGTGAGCCCCCACTGGCGCAGGACCACAACCTGGGTCAACCGACGTGCCGTGGCGGCGGATTCGGGGCGGGACGGCAGCGGAACCTCCGCCTCCGTCGGATTGCCGAACAACTCAAGCGCTTTGAGCGCCCGTTCGTCCTCGACCGCAGGCGACCAGCGCGCCGCGGTCCCACGCCCGTGTCCCCGCGGCTGTTCGATACCCTCCAGCCCCGCCATGTCACCATCATGGCCGCCCAACGCGCCGTCCGGGGCCGTTCCCGAGGAATACGCCCCCCGGAACCCCCCATTCCGCGAGATCCGTTCGGCATATGCCAAGGGCATTTCAGGGGCCGCCACAGCCCATCTGGCCTGCGACGGAGGCTCGGTTGCCGGCAAGCGACACGCTCCCTCGACAAGGCAGGCTTAAGGGTGACTTAAGGTTCCCATAAACCGCCCCATCGAGGGACCCGGATCAGACATCACGTCAATTGCAAGTGATTCAGAGGAATTTCGCCTTGCCGGGGCCCTCCTCCACGAAACTCCGCATGCCCCGCTCACGGTCCTCCGTGGCGAACAGCCCCGCGAACCAGTTCCGTTCGACGGCGAGCCCGGTCTCGATGTCCGTCTCCAGGCCCGTGTCGATCGACTCCTTCGCCGCACGCAGCGCCAGAGCCGGCCCCTGCGCCAGCTTGGCCGCCCAGGCGTGCGCCGTCTCGTACACCTCGGCGGCCGGGACGACCCGGTCCACCAGGCCCAGCGCCAGCGCCTCGTCCGCCTTCACCATGCGGCCGGTGAAGATGAGATCCTTGGCCTTGGACGGGCCGATCAGCCGGGACAGGCGCTGGGTGCCGCCCGCGCCCGGGATCAGGCCGAGCAGGATCTCCGGCTGGCCCAGCTTGGCGTTGTCCGCGGCGATGCGGAAGTCCGCGCACAGGGCCAGTTCGCAGCCACCGCCGAGCGCATAGCCGGTGACGGCCGCGACGACCGGCTTGGGAATGCGGGCCACGGCCGTGAAGGAGTCCTGCAACGCCCGGGAGCGCACGACCATCGCCGCGTGGTCCATGGCCTGCATCTCCTTGATGTCCGCGCCCGCCGCGAACACCTTCTCGCCGCCGTACACGACGACCGCGCGCACGTCCTCGCGGCGCGTGGCCTCCTCGGCGAGTTCCTTGAGGCGGTCCTGGGTGGCGACGTCCAGCGCGTTCATGGGCGGCCGGTCGAGACGGATCGTGCCGACGCCTTCGGCGACTTCGAGATTCACGGTCATGCCAGCAGGTTAACGGGGACTAACGACAACGGGCCCGGTGCCGTCAGTCACACCGAGCCCGTACGTCAACAGAAGGAGTCAGGAGGAGCCAGGAGGCGTTACGCCTTCCACTTCTCCCAGCTCATGTTCCAGCCGTTGAGACCATTGGCCGGGTCCACCGTCGCGTCGTCGGAGTTCTTGACGGTCACCACGTCGCCGATCAGCGAGTGGTTGAAGAACCACGCGGCCGGCACGCCGCTGTCGTAGCCGCCGCGCACATCGCGCAGGCCCACGCAGCCGTGGCTGGCGTTGTAGCTGCCGAAGGCGCTGCTCCAGTAGTTGCCGTGGATGAAGGTGCCGGAGTTGGTGAGGCGCATGGCGTGCGGGACGTCCTTGATGTCGTACTCGCCGCCGTAGCCCACCGTTTCGCCGTTCATACGGGTCACCGTGAGCTTCTCGCTGATGACCATCTGCCCGTTCCAGGTGTCGTAGCCGGGCTTGCCGGTCGTCACGGGGATGGTCTTGATGACCTTGCCGTCCTGCATGACCTTCATCTGGTGGGACTTGGCGTCGACCACGGAGACCTGGTTGCGACCGATGGTGAAGGAGACGGTCTTGGCCTGCTCGCCGTAGACACCGGGGCGGCCCTCGACGCCGTCGAGGTTGAGGGTGACCGTGACCTTGGTGCCTTCCTTCCAGTACTTCTCCGGACGGAAGTCGAGGCGGTCGTTGCCGAACCAGTGGCCCTCGACGTCGACGGCCGGCTCGGTCTTGATCTCCACGGCCTTCTCGACGTCCCCGGGGCTGGTGATGCCCCGGGTGAAGCGGAGCGAGAAGGGCATTCCGACGCCGACCTCGGAGCCGTCCTCGGGCGTGAAGTAGCCGATGAACGTGTTCTGCGGGGTGAGGGTCGTGAAGGTGGAGTCCTCGGCGGCCTCGCGTCCTTCGGCGTCCTCGGCGACCGCGTGGACCTTGTACTTGGTGGAGGCCGCGAGATGCGTCGCGGGCTTCCAGCTGGCACCGTCGGCGGTTATCTCGCCGTCGACCTTCGTGCCCTTGCCGTCCTCGACCTCGACCGCCGTCAGCTTGCCCTTGCTCGCGCTGATCTTGAGGGCGCCGCTGGTGTCCACGGACTTCGCACCGTCCTCGGGCGCGATGGAGACGACGGCCTCCGACTGCTTGCTCTCGGCCGAGGCGGAGGCCCCGGGCTCCTTGTCCTTGCCGTCATCGGAGTCCGAGCCGCCCCCGCCGCACGCTGTCACGGCGAGCAGCAGCACGCCGAGTATCAGCGCCAGAAGCCCCCTGCTTCCGCGCCCCTCTTGGTGGCCCGCGCGCGCGTCAACCGACGCCCCCGATATCGGTCGCCCGTTCAAGTTCTCTCCCCTCACCGGGCCGGTCAGGCCCGAACCCCCTGCGCGTCCCGCGCGCACTTGGCGCATATTAACCACATGGTCAGGGACGTTGACGATCTCCCCAGGTCACCGTTGAGTCCCAACTTCGACTGATCCATCTGCGGCTGATCCACCTGCGCCGGTCACTTGACCGCACTGCCCGCCTTCCATGCCCCCCAACCCATGTTCCACCCTCCGAGGCCGTTGTCAGGAGCCACTTCTTTGTCCTTGCTGTTGATGACCTCGACGACGTCCCCGATGATGCTGCGGTCGAAGAACCAGCCCGCCGGAGTGTCCGAACTCCCGCCCTTCACATCCCTGAGTCCCACGCAGCCGTGACTGACGTTGGTCTCGCCGAAGACGTTCTTCGCCCAGTAGTTGCCGTGCAGGAAGGTGCCGGAGTTGGTGAGCCGCATGGCGTGCGGGACGTCCGGGATGTCGTACTCGCCGCCGAAGCCGACCGTGCGGCTGTTCATGCGGGTGACCTCAAGCATCTCCGAGACGACCATTTTCCCGTTGTAGGTGGTGTTCTTGGGCGACCCGGCCGTGATCGGCACGGTGGCCAGCAGCTCGCCGTCCCGCCGTACCTGCATGGTGTGCTCGGCCGCGTCGACCAGGGAGACCTGGCTGCGGCCGACGGTGAAGGAGAACGTCTTGTACTGGAGGCCGTAGACGCCGTCGGCGCCCTCGACGTCCCTGAGCCGCAGGGCGACGGTGACCTGTGTGCCGGGTTTCCAGTACCGCTCGGGGCGGAAGTCCAGGCGGGAGTCGCCGAACCAGTGCGGGCGGATCTCGACGGCCGGCTTCGCGGTGACGTGGATGGCGCGTTCGACGGCGGCCCGGTTCTCGATCTCCCGGTTGAACTCCAGGGAGACGATCATTCCGGTGCCGACGGTCGAGCGGTTCTCGGGGTTGACGTACCCGATGAACCGCTCCTCGGGGACGTAGGTGGTGAAGGTCGTGTGCCGTGCCGAACGGCGGCCGTGGCCGTCGAGGGCCACCGCGTCGACCGTGTACTTGGCGGCCAGCGCCAGTTTCTCGTCGTCGGGCTCCCAGCGCAGACCGTCCTCCGAGATGTGCCCGGGTACCGGGGACTCCTGCGCGTCCTGCGACTTGACGACCTCGACCGACTCCAGGCGCCCGCTGGGCACCCGTACCCGGATCGTCTCGTCCGGTTCGACGCCCTTGAGCCCGTCGTCCGGTGAGATCCGGATCACGTCCTCGGGTGCCGGGGGTTTGCCGAGCACCCCGCCGATGTCGATCCCGCCGGTGGGGTCCGCGGTGCAGCCGGCGGCTCCAGCCAGCAGTCCTGCCCATGTCAGTACGGCGACCAGCCCGACCCTCGCGCGCCTCGCGCGCCCATGTACGTGCCTCACACCGACCCCAACGACCGGGCCCACCCCGGGGAAACGTGAGTGCGAGGCATGCGCTGGGCAGAACAGAGGGGAGGACGACGCGATGGGGAGCCGCGCCCGTGAGCCGCAGGGGCGCGCCGGTGTCGAGAGGTCGAGCGCGCGGAGGCCCGAAGGGCTGAGCACGGTCGGGCTCTCGACACCGGCTTTGGCGACACGGAGGCGAACGGGCCAGAAAGAGGGGCCGGGACGCCGTGCGCCCTTTACCCGTCGTTCCATGAGCCGCAGGAGGGCTGAGGGTGTCCAGCGCAGCCGAGCAGGAGGCGGTGGCGGACGAGCACGCCATCACCGTGAGCCCCGACGCCGTGTTGAACGGCTCGCGGCGCAGCACACCACCCGCCGTGCCCTTGTGGCCCGGGGCGCCCACGCCTCTCGGCGCCCGTTTCCGGACCGGCCCTGACGGGGTGTCCGGCACCAACTTCGCGCTGTGGGCGGGCGGTGCGGAGGCGGTCGAGCTGTGCCTCTTCGACGAGCAGGGCCGGGAGACACGGGTCCGACTTGCGGAGTTGACGCACGAGATCTGGCACGGGTTCGTGCCGGGAGTCATGCCCGGCCAGCGATACGGCTTTCGGGTGCACGGCCGCTGGGATCCGTGGACCGGCGCCCGCTGGAACCCGGCGAAGCTGCTGCTCGACCCCTACGCGCGCGCGGTGG
Source organism: Streptomyces sp. JLBG701 (assembly GCF_058544905.1). Lineage (NCBI taxonomy): Bacteria > Bacillati > Actinomycetota > Actinomycetes > Kitasatosporales > Streptomycetaceae > Streptomyces > Streptomyces sp. JLBG701. The sequence continues at coordinate 7,862,376 of NZ_CM178588.1, read as the reverse complement.
ACGGCGACTTCGGTCTGCCGCCCGAGGTGTACGGGCATGTCCGCGACTGGCCCCAGCAGCAGGTCGCGGACACCGTGCGCGACGACCGGGACTCGGCGCCGTACGTCCCCAAGGGTGTCGTCGTCCACGATGACGACGACTGGGCCGACGACCGCCGGCCGAAGACGCCGTGGGCCGACTCGGTGATCTACGAGGTCCATGTGCGGGGCTTCACCAAGCTGCACCCGGGGATCCCGGAGGAACTGCGGGGCACGTACGCCGGTCTGGCGCATCCGGCGGCGATCGAGCACCTCGTCGGGCTCGGCGTGACGGCGGTGGAGCTGCTGCCGGTGCACCAGTTCGCGCACGAGGACCATCTGCTGCGCAGGGGGCTGAAGAACTACTGGGGCTACAACTCCATCGGCTACTTCGCCCCGCACGCCGGATACGCGGCGACGGGCACGGCGGGCCAGCAGGTCGGCGAGTTCAAGCGCATGGTGCGCGCACTGCACTCCGCCGGGATCGAGGTCATCCTCGACGTGGTCTACAACCACACGGCGGAGGCGGGCGAGCTGGGCCCGACGCTGTCCCTGAAGGGCATCGACAACCGCGGCTACTACCGGCTGCAGAGCGACGCCCGCCGGTACGCGGACTACACGGGCTGCGGCAACACCCTGCACGTCGTGCAGCCGCACGTACTGCGGCTCATCACCGACTCCCTGCGCTACTGGGTGACGGAGATGGGCGTGGACGGCTTCCGCTTCGACCTCGCGGCGGCGCTGGCCCGCTCGATGCACGACGTCGACATGCTGTCCCCCTTCCTCGCCGTCATCGCCCAGGACCCGGTACTGCGGCGGGTGAAGCTGATCGCCGAGCCGTGGGACGTCGGCTCGGGCGGCTACCAGGTGGGCTCCTTCCCACCCCTGTGGACGGAGTGGAACGACCGGTACCGCAACGCCGTACGCGACTTCTGGCGGGGCGCGCTGCCGGACGTACGGGATCTCGGCTACCGCCTGTCGGGGTCGAGCGACCTGTACGCATGGGGCGGCCGCCGCCCCTACGCCTCGGTCAACTTCATCACCGCGCACGACGGTTTCACCCTGCGCGACCTGGTGTCCTACGAGCGAAAGCACAACGAGGCGAACGGCGAGAACAATCGCGACGGTTCCGACGACAACCGGTCCTGGAACTGCGGTGCGGAGGGAGAGACGGACGACGAGCGCGTACGGGCGCTACGGCGGCGGCAGTTGAGGAACCTGCTGACCACACTGCTGCTGTCGACAGGCGTACCGATGCTGGTCGCGGGCGACGAGCTGGGCCGGACGCAACGGGGCAACAACAACGCGTACTGCCAGGACAACGAGATCAGCTGGGTGGACTGGGGACTGCTGGAGGACCCGGGCTGCCGGGCCCTGTTCGACCTGACCGCCCGCCTCATCGAACTCCGCCACAAGCACCCCGTACTCCGCCGCCGGGCCTTCTTCTCCGGCCGGGCCCACTCGGCCGACGGCATACGGGACCTGGCCTGGTTCACCGCCCGGGGCACGGAGATGACGGAACGCGACTGGTACGCCCCCGCCGCCACCTTGGGCATGTACCTCTCCGGCCGCGACATCCCGGGCCGCGACGAGCGCGGCGCCCCGATCCTCGACGACAGCTTCCTCACCGTCCTGCACGCCGGGGACCGCCCGGTGAGCTTCGTGCTCCCGGGGCCACCATGGGCGGAGCGGTACGAGGTGGTCGTCGACACGTCCAAGGAGGAACAGGGGGAAGCGCCGGTGGTGGTGCACCGCGCGGGCGCTGCGATCACGGTGCCGGCGCGGGCTGTGCTGCTGCTGAGGGTGGACTGAGGAGCGACTCGGGGTTGCCTGGGGCAACGTTTCAACCCCGTGAACTCCGGGCGGGATTCCTGGCCATGAGGGCGACCGGCTGATCACACTGAGGCCATCCCCTCACCTCTGCGAGGACCCCGCATGCCTGAAATATCCCGCCGTGCCTTCGGTGGTCTCGTCGGTGGCGGTGCCGTCACCGCCGTCGCCGGTACGACCAGGGCGGCCGAGGCCGCCTCCCCCGCCGAACGCCCCTTCCGGGCCCGTACGTCCGCCTCCCGGTCCGGTCGTCCCAACCTCCTGGTCATCCTGGGCGACGACCTCGGCTGGGCCGACCTCTCCTCCTACGGCGCCCCGCACATCAAGACGCCGAACCTGGACTGGCTCGCCCGGCAGGGAGTGCGTTTCACGGACGCGTACTCGGGGTCGGCGACCTGCTCGCCGACAAGGTTCAGCCTGTACACCGGGCGCTATCCGGGCCGTACGAAGGGCGGGTTGGCGGAGCCGATCGCGAACAGGACGCAGGGGCTCGACCCGAATCACCCCACCCTGGCCTCCCTGCTGAAGAAGGCCGGTTACGCCACCGCGCTCATCGGCAAGTGGCACTGCGGCTGGCTGCCCGACTACAGCCCCACCAAGTCGGGTTGGGCCGAGTTCTTCGGCAACCACGGGGGTGTGCTGGAGTACTTCTCCAAGCTCGGCCAGCTCGGTGACTACGACCTCTACGAGGGCGACGCGACCTACAAGGACCTGCGCTACTACACGGAGGTCCTGACCGAGCGGGCCGTCGAGTACGTCGGCCGGGAGCACGACAAGCCCTGGCTGCTGAACCTCAACTTCACCACCCCGCACTGGCCGTGGCTCGCGGAGGGCGACGAGGAGACGGGCGCCGAGATCGAGGCGAAGATCCGGGCCGCGAAGACCCAGGCCGAGATCAGCAAGGCGCTCAACCACTACGACGGCGGCTCCGTCGAGAAGTACACGCAGATGGTGGAGAGTCTGGACGCGGCCGTCGGCGAGGTGCTCGCGGCCCTGCGCCGGTCCGGGCAGGAGGAGAACACGCTGGTGCTGTTCGCCAGCGACAACGGCGGTGAGCGCTGGTCGTACCTGTGGCCGCTGAGCGGCGAGAAGTTCGTCCTCCAGGAGGGCGGCATCCGGGTGCCCACCATCGTCCGCTGGCCCGCCCGGATCGACGGAAACCAGGTCAGCCACGAGCCGGCCTTCACCCCCGACTGGACGGCGACCTTGCTGGAGCTGGGCGGCGCCCGACCGGACCCGGCGTACCCACTGGACGGCACGAGCCTGGCCGGCTACCTGCTGAAGGGTGAGGAGGTGCCGGAGCGCGACCTGTTCTGGCGGGTCCGGGCCAACCGGGCGCTGAGGCGCGGCGACTGGAAGTACTACCAGGACGCCGCCGGCGCCGACCACCTGTACAACCTGGCCGCCGACCTGCGCGAACAGGCCGATCTCGCCCCCGACAAGCCCGAGCTGCTGGCCGAGCTGAAGGCGGCCTGGGAGAAGATCGCCGACGGGCTGCTGCCGTATCCCGCGTCCTGACCGGACCGGGATCCCGGCCCGATCCCGGTCCGGCCAAAACTCGGTGGGCGTTGTCAGTGGTGGTCCGTAGGCTCGCCACGATGTCCACTACACGTGCAACCGCCAAGGAACGGACCGAACGGTCGGCCGTCAGAACCCTGCTCCGCGTGTGGCCCTACGTCCGGCCCGTGCGGGTGCGGTTGTTCGCGGCCGCCGGGGTCGCCATCGTCGCGTCGTGCCTGGGGCTGGTCATTCCGCTCGTCCTGAAGTGGATGGTGGACGGGCCGATCGCCGACGGGGACCGGGCGGGGGTGTGGCTCGGGGCGTTGTGTCTGCTGTTGCTCGGGTTCGCGGAGGCGTTGCTGTTCGGGCTGCGGCGGTGGCTGGTGGCGCGGCCGTTGTCGCATGTCGAGGCGGAGATGCGGGCGGATCTGTACCGGCATCTCCAGCGGCTGCCGATCTCCTTCCACGACCGGTGGCCGTCGGGGCAGTTGCTGTCCCGGGGCACGACGGATCTGATGCTGCTGCGCATGTTCCTGGCCTTTCCGTTGACGTTCCTGCTGGTCAACGGCGTGACGATCCTCGTGGGCGTGGTCATCATGCTGCTCCAGGACTGGACGTTGGGGCTGGTGATCCTGGGGCCCGCCGTGCCGGTGATCGTCACTTGCGTGATCTTCGAGAGGCGGTACGCCGATGTGGCGCGGCTCGCGCAGGACCAGGTCGGCGATCTGACGACGGTCGTCGAGGAGAGCGTGCTCGGCATCCGCATCATCAAGGGGTTCGGGCGGCACCGCAGTCAGGCGCGGGCGTTCCGTGAGCTGTCGCGGACGCTGCGCGGGACGGAGCTGCGCAAGGCGCGGCTGCTGTCGATGATCTGGGGCGTCATCGTGACGCTGCCGGAACTGGCCATCGGGGCGGCGCTGGTCCTGGGAACCGTGCAGGTGGCGGACGGGGACTTGTCCGCGGGCACGCTGGTCGCCTTCCTGTCGACGGCGCTCGCCCTGCGCTGGCCGGTGGACTCCATCGGGTTCCTGCTGGCGATGAGCCAGGAGGCGGCGACAGCGACGGAACGTTACTTCGAGGTGATGGACGAGCAGGCGGAGGACGTGGGTGGCGCTGAGCCGGCCTCCATCGCCGCCTCTGTCTCCGCCGACTCCTCCGAGGAGGAGAGCGGACTCCGTTTCCACGACGTCGTGTTCCGTTATCCCGACGCCCCCGACGACTCCCCTCCCGTCCTCGACCACGTCGACCTGCACATCCGCCCCGGCGAGTCCATGGCCCTGGTCGGCACCACCGGGAGCGGCAAGACCACGCTCACCGCGCTCGTCCCCCGCCTCCACGAGGTGACCTCGGGGCGGATCACGCTCGACGGCCGGAGCATCTCCGCGATGCCCAGGGAGTCGCTGCGCGCCCTCGTCGCCGTAGCCTTCGAGGAACCCACCCTCTTCTCGGCGAGCGTCGGGGAGAACGTGCTGATGGGAGCCGGGGACGGGGCCGGCGAGGCCGAGCTGGACCGTGCGCTCTCCGTCGCCCAGGCCGACTTCGCGCACGCCCTCCCCCAGGGCACGGACACGCAGGTCGGCGAGCAGGGGCTCAGCCTCTCCGGGGGTCAGCGGCAGCGGCTGGCGCTGGCGCGGGCCGTCGTAGGGCGGCCGCCGTTCCTCGTCCTGGACGATCCGCTGTCCGCGCTGGACGTGCACACGGAGGCAGCTGTGGAGGCCGCGCTGCGGGAGGTTCTCTCGGACACCACGGCGCTGATCGTGGCGCACCGCCCGTCCACGGTCCTGCTCGCCGACCGGGTCGCCCTGCTGTCCGGCGGCCGGATCACCGCGGTGGGCAGCCACCAGGAACTGCTGCGTACGAACGCCGAGTACGCCTATCTGATGTCCGGGGAAGAGGAGGACAAGCGATGACGGCGCCCACGACGTCCGTCGCCACCGCCGACGACGAGCGGGAACCCGCACGCCTCCGCAAGGCCGACGACCCCTTCGACCACGACGTCCTGCCCACGCCGCCCGGCGCCACGGCCGCACTCCTGCGCTCGCTCCTCGCGCCCATGAAGGCGCGCGTCGCCGTCACGACGCTCCTGCTGCTGCTCCAGCAGGCGGCTGTGCAGACGGGCCCGCTGCTGGTGGCGTACGCCATCGACACCGCCGTACCGGCCTTCCGCCGCGCCGACCACGGGCCGCTGATCGCGGTGGCCGTGGGCTATCTGCTGTGCGCGGTGGCCTCCGGCATGCTGCAGTACGGGTTCATCAGCGCGGCCGCCCGGGTCAACCAGGACGTCCTGCTCGACCTGCGCGGCCGTATCTTCCGCCACGCGCAGGCGCTCAGCATCGACTTCCACGAGCGCTACACCTCGGGCCGGCTGATCTCCCGCTCCACCACGGACGTCGAGTCGCTGCGCGAGCTGCTCGACGAGGGGCTCCAGGAGCTGGTGACCGTCGTCCTCTCTTTCGCCTACATCTCGGCGATGCTGCTCTGGCTTGACCTGGGGCTCGGCGCGGTCGCGGTGGCGTCGTTCGTGCCGCTGTATCTCCTGGTACGGCTGTACCGGCGGCGTGCGGGGCAGGTGTACCGGGTGCGGTCCACGGCGATCGCCCGCGTCATCGTGAAGTTCGTGGAGACGATGAACGGCATCCGCCCGGTGCGCGCGTTCCGCCGCGAGTCCGTGAACGACGCCGACTTCGCCGTCCTCAACGCCCGGCACGAACGCACCAACGGTGACGCCCTGTTGGAGATGGCCCGCTATGTCACCGGCTCCCGGCTGGTCGCCAACACGGCGGTCGCGGTGATCGTGCTGTGGGGCGCGTACCGGGTGGCGGGCGGCTCGCTGGCGCTGGGTGTGCTGGCCGCCGCGGTGCTGTATCTGCGCAGGCTGTACGACCCCATCGACCGGCTCGGCATGTTCCTCAACTCCTACCAGTCGGCGGCGGCGTCACTGGAGAAGATCGCCGGACTCCTGGCCCAGGCACCCTCCGTCCCGGAGCCCCCAACTCCCCTCCACCTCCCGGACCTTGAGAGCGAACACCCCGGCCGCGAGGTCGTCTTCGACGGCGTGCGCTTCACCTACCGCACCGGCGGCGAGGTGCTCCCCCGCTTCGACCTCACCGTCCCGGCCGGCCAGACGGTCGCGGTCGTCGGCTCGACGGGCGCCGGAAAGTCCACCCTGGCCAAGCTCCTCGCCCGCTTCTACGACCCCTCCGAGGGCCGGGTCACGCTGGACGGCGTCGATCTGCGCGACCTCGCCAACCCCGAACTGCGGCGCGGGGTGGTGATGGTGACGCAGGAGGCCTTCTTGTTCTCCGGCACGGTCTCCGAGAACATCGCCATCGGCCGCCCGGACGCGAGCCGCGAGGACATCGAGCGGGCCGCGAAGGCGATCGGCGCGCACGACTTCATCAGCGCCCTGCCCGACGGCTACGACACGGACGTACGCAAGCGGGGCGGCCGTATCTCGGCGGGCCAGCGCCAACTCGTCGCGTTCGCACGGGCGTTGCTCGCCGACCCGGCGGTCCTGATCCTCGACGAGGCGACCAGCTCGCTCGACGTCCCCGGCGAACGGGCCGTGCAGCGGGCGATGCTGACGGTCCTGCGGGGCCGCACAGCCGTCGTCATCGCGCACCGCCTGTCGACGGTGGAGATCGCGGACCGGGTCCTCGTGATGGAACACGGGCACATCGTCGAGGACGGCAGCCCGGCCGAACTCATCGCGGGCACAGGGCGGTTCGCGGATCTGCATCGGGCGTGGCGGGACAGTCTGGCGTGAGTGACCTCGCGAGTGAGCCGAAGGGGCGCGCCTGTGTCGAGAGTGCGAGCGCGCGGAGGCCCGAAGGGTCGAGCACGGTCGCGCTCTCGACACAGGCTTTGGCGCCCCGGAGGTGAACCGAGCGCAAAAAAAGAGGGGCATGGATGATCGACGCGTACGAGGATCCGGGGAAGGCCGACTGTCGCAGCGGCGGGCGGTATCTGTGGTGGCTGGTCATGCGGCAGCCGTGGCGGGCGGTCTCCGGGTCGCTGCTGGCCAGCGTCTGGATGGCGATGCTGGCGCTGACCCCGTATCTGATGTCCCGCGCGATCGACGACGGACTGCAGACAGGTGACGGGGCGGCGCTGGCCGGCTGGACCGCCGCGCTGTTCGGGGCCGGGTCCTTCAACGCCTGGGTGAGCATCATGCGGCACCGCACCATGACCCGGGTCCGGATGGACGCCAACTTCCGCACGGTCAAGGTCGTCGTCGGGCACGCCGTCCGGCTGGGCTCCGCACTGTCGCGGCAGGTCGGGGCCGGTGAGGTGGTCACGATCGGCGTCGGCGACGTGCTGACGATCAGCCAGTCCCTGACGGTCGTCGGCCCGGGCGTCGGCGCGGTCGTCTCCTACACCGTCGTTGCCTTACTGCTGCTGTCGGTGTCGTCGACGCTCGCCGTGGTGGTGCTGGTGGGCGTGCCGGTCGTAGCCCTGCTCGTCGGACCGCTGATGCGGCGCCTACAGGGCGTGGAGACGGAGTACCGCGAACGCCAGGGCGTACTGACCGCCCGCATCGGCGACCTCGCGGGCGGCCTGCGCGTCCTCAACGGCCTGGGCGGCAAAGGCCTTTACGCCGACGCGTTCCAACGGGACTCGCAACGGCTGCGGGCGCAGGGCTACCGGGTCGGAGCGGTCACCAGCTGGCTCCAGGCGCTGGGCATCGGACTGCCCACGGTGTTCCTCGCCGTAGTGACCTGGCTGGCGGCCCGGATGGCCGTCCAAGGGGACATCACGGTAGGCGAGTTGGCGGCGGTGTACGGCTATGTGGCGGTCCTGGTCCCGGTGGTGTCCTTCTTCATCGAGTTCAGCTACCAGCTCAGCCGGGGCCTGGTGGCGGCCCGGAGGGTAGTACGACTCCTACGCCTGGAGCCGATGGCGGACACCGGCACCCGGAACGCCCCCGCGGAACCGTCGGTACTGCACGACCCGGAGTCCGGGGTGCGAGTGCTCCCGGCCCGCCTGACAGCCCTGACCAGCGCCCGCCCCGCAGACACGGCGGCAGTGGTGGACCGCTTGGGCAGATACGCCAAGTCGACGGCGACGTGGGGCGGAGTGCCCCTGGACGAGATCGCCCTGGCACAGGTGAGGAAGCACATCCTGGTAGCGGACCACGAGGCGGACGTATTCGCAGACACCCTGCGCAACGTAATAGACGGCTCGCTGATGTCTTTTGGGGGCGCGGGGAACTGCGCGACCAGCCACAACGCACCCGCAGTCGCCGACGGACAGCCCGAGGCACCCTCTGAGGCGCACCTGAACCAAACCCTCCACGCAGCCGCCGCCGACGACATCGTCCGAGGCCTCCCCGACGGCCTCGACTCAAGAATCGACGCCCAGGCCCGCAACCTCTCCGGCGGCCAACGCCAACGCATACGCCTGGCCCGAGCACTACACGCCAACCCCGAGATACTGCTAGCCGTCGAACCGACCTCCGCACTCGACGCCCACACGGAGTCCCTCGTCGCCGACCGCCTACGGACCGCCCGCAACGGCCGTACGACGGTGGTCACCACGACCTCCCCACTGGTCCTGGACCGCGCGGACACCGTGTACTACCTGGTCGACGGCAAGGTCGCGGCGTCCGGCAGCCACCGCGAACTCCTGGACAGGGAGCCGGGATACCGGTCACTGGTAGCCCGTTCCGTAGATGCCGACGCCGACACCGAAGAGGCCGTACGTTGACCGCCCAGACCTCCGCGCAGACTTCCGGCCAACTACCGATCGCCGAGCCCGCGGACGTACGCCGAGCGGCGGTCCGCCTGATCCGCGACGACCGACGCGCCTTCGCCGCCGTACTGGCACTGAACGCACTGGCCGCCGCTGCCGGGCTGGCCGGACCCTGGCTGCTGGGCCGGATCATCGACGAGGTGGGGACCGGCGGCGGCGTCGGGACAGTGGACCGCCTGGCACTCGGCATGCTGCTGTGCGCGCTGGCGCAGCTGCTGCTGGCGCGCTGGGCGCGATACGTGGGTTACCGGTTCGGGGAGCGAATGCTGGCCCGGGTACGGGAGGAGTTCGTCGGCCGAACCCTGACGCTGCCCGCATCGGTCGTGGAACGGGCCGGCACCGGCGACCTGACCGCGCGCGGCACCGCGGACGTCGCCCTCGTCGGCACCACCGTCCGCGACGCCGGCCCCGATCTGCTGATCAGCAGCGTGCAGGCGCTGTTCATCCTCGGCGCGGTCTTCGTGCTCGACCCCCTGCTCGGTGTCGTCGCGGTGGTCGGCCTGAGCGGCATCCTGTTCGCGCTGCGCTGGTATCTGCGCCGGGCGCGGGACGGTTATCTCGCCGAGGGCGCGGCGACCTCGGAGGTCGCGGAGATCCTCGCGGCGACGGCGGCCGGGGCGCGGACGGTCGAGGCGTTCCGGCTGGAGCGGCGGCGGATCGCGGCGAGCCGGGACGCGCTGGAGACGTCCCTGCGCACGCGGCTGTACACGCTGTTCCTGCGTTCGGTGTTCTTCCCGGTCGTGGAGGTGTCGTACTTCGTGCCCGTCGCGGGTGTCCTGCTGGCCGGCGGGGCGCTGCACGCGCGGGGTGCGGTGAGCCTGGGTGCGGTGGTGGCGGCGGCTCTGTATCTGCGGCAGCTCGGCGAACCGCTCGACCAGATCCTGATCCGGGTCGAGCAACTCCAGAGCAGCGGCGCCTCGTTCGCCCGGGTTGAGGGCCTGGCCCGGGCTCCGAAGGCCGCCGCCGGGGGTTCCGGTGCCCCGTCGGACGACCGGATCGACGTGACCGGGGTGCGCTACGCCTACGACCGCGGGGGCGAGGTGTTGCGCGGGGTCGACCTGACGGTCCGCCCTGGGGAGCGGCTGGCGGTCGTGGGTCCGTCCGGTGCCGGGAAAACCACGCTGAGCAGGCTCCTCTCCGGCATCGACGCGCCGAGCACGGGCACGGTGACGGTGGGCGGGGTGCCGGTCGTCGACCTGACGCCGGAGGCGTTGCGCCGGCAGGTCGTCCTCGTCACCCAGGAGCACCACGTGTTCCTCGGCACGGTCCGCGACAACCTCCTCATCGCCGAACCGGCGGCCACGGACGAGGAGTTGTGGGCGGCACTCGCGGCGGTCGACGCCGACACCTGGGTGCGCGAACTGCCCGCCGGCCTCGACACCGAGCTGGGGCAGGGCAGTTGCCGCACGGACGGCTCCCAGGCCCAGCAACTCGCCCTGGCCCGCGTCGTCCTGGCCGACCCGCACACCCTGATCCTCGACGAGGCGACGGCGTTGCTGGACCCGACGACCGCCCGCCACACCGAGCGCGCCCTGGCCGCCGTACTCGAAGGCCGCACCGTGATCGCCATCGCCCACCGCCTCCACACCGCGCACGACGCGGACCGCGTGGCGGTGATGGAGGACGGTCTCCTCACGGAACTCGGCACCCATGACGAACTGGTCGCGGCCGAGGGGGCGTACGCGGCGCTGTGGCACTCGTGGCACGGCGGCACCTCACGGCACTCCTGAGCGGTTCGTATACCTTCACATGCCGATGAATGGTCCGTTTACCGAACATGACCATCCGACCAACGAACGTTTTCCAGCCAATCTCTTGACGCGCCCCTGACAGTACGCGCTGTCCAATGTCACGCTGCCCACGGCCACTTCACAGCAACCCCACAGATAGACAGCTGTGTCGTCACCTGGCCGCGCGACCCGCGGCCGCATCAAAGGAGTCAGTGTTGAGACGCCAGTCGCACAGACGCACCTCCCACACCAACACCTCCCCTTCCACCCACCGCCGAGCCGCGACCGTCGCCCTGTTCGGCGTCGCCGCGCTCATCGCCGCCGCCGTCCAGTCGGGCGCGGCGACCGCAGCCCCGGAGAAGGCACCGTCGGCCGCGGGCAAGGCGATCCCCGCTTCCCAGTCCGTCAATCTCTCCCCCGCCCAGCGCGCGGCGCTGATACGCGAGGCCAACGCCGAAAAGGCGGACACCGCCAAGGAGTTGGGCCTCGGCGCGAAGGAGAAGCTCGTCGTCCGTGACGTGGTCCAGGACCGCGACGGCACCGTGCACACGCGGTACGAGCGCACCTACGACGGACTCCCGGTCCTCGGCGGCGACCTGGTCGTCGAGACCGCCAAGTCCGGCGCGACCAAGGGCATCGTCAAGGCCAGCCGGTCCGTCATCAAGGTCGCGTCGCTGACGCCGGCGGTCGCCGCCGCGAAGGCCGAGAAGCAGGCCCTGACCGCCGCGAAGGCGGAGAAGGCCAAGAGCCCCGACGTCAACCAGGCGCCCCGCAAGGTGATCTGGGCCGCGAACGGCACGCCGACCCTCGCCTACGAGACGGTCGTCGGCGGCTTCCAGCACGACGGCACCCCGCAGGAGCTGCACGTCGTCACGGACGCCACCACCGGCGAGAAGCTCTACGAGTGGGAGGCCATCGAGACCGGCACCGGCAACACGGTGTACAGCGGCACGGTCACGCTGACCACCACCCAGTCCGGTTCGACGTACAACCTCACCGACGGCGCGCGCGGCGGCCACAAGACGTACAACCTCAATCGCGGTACGTCCGGCACCGGCACGCTGTTCTCCGGCTCCGACGACATCTGGGGCAACGGCAGCGCGTCCAACCTGGAGTCGGCCGGCGCCGACGCTCACTACGGCGCCCAGCTGACCTGGGACTACTACAAGAACACGTTCGGCCGCAGCGGCATCAGGGGCGACGGCGTGGGCGCGTACTCGCGGGTCCACTACGGCAACGCGTACGTCAACGCGTTCTGGTCGGACAGCTGCTTCTGCATGACGTACGGCGACGGTTCGGGCAACACCAACCCGCTGACCTCGATCGACGTGGCCGCGCACGAGATGACCCACGGGCTCACCTCCAACACCGCGGGCCTCAACTACAGCGGCGAGTCCGGCGGTCTCAACGAGGCGACCTCGGACATCTTCGGCTCGACCGTCGAGTTCTACGCCGCCAACTCCTCCGACGTCGGTGACTACCTCATCGGCGAGGAGATCAACATCAACGGCGACGGCACGCCGCTGCGTTACATGGACGAGCCCGACAAGGACGGCTCCTCCTACGACAGTTGGTACTCGGGCATCGGCAACCAGGACGTCCACTACTCCTCGGGCCCGGCGAACCACTTCTTCTACCTCCTCAGCGAGGGCAGCGGCGCCAAGACCATCAACGGCGTCTCCTACAACTCGCCCACCGCGGACGGCCTAGCGGTCACCGGGATCGGCCGCGCCAAGGCGGAGCAGATCTGGTTCCGGGCGCTGACCACGAAGTTCACGTCGACCACCAACTACGCGGCGGCCCGCACCGGTACCCTCGCGGCGGCGGGTGAGCTGTACGGCACGACGAGCGCCGAGTACGCGGCGGTGCAGGACGCGTGGGCGGGCGTGGCGGTCGGCGCGCGCTCGGACGGCGGTGGCGGCGGAGGCGGTGGCGGTACGTCCTTCGAGAGCGCGACGGACGTATCGATTCCGGACAACGGCGCGGCGGTCAATTCGCCGATCACCGTGTCCGGAATCACCGGCAACGCTCCGTCGAACCTCGCGGTCGCCGTCGACATCGTGCACACCTACATCGGTGACCTCCAGGTGCAGTTGGTCGCCCCCGACGGCACGGCGTACACGCTGAAGGCGTACGGCACCGGCGGGAGCACGGACAACCTCAACACCACCTACACGGTGAACGCGTCCTCCGAAGTCGCCAACGGGACTTGGCAGTTGAGGGTCCAGGACAACGCGGCCGTGGACACCGGGTACATCAACAACTGGAAGCTCACGTTCCCGTAGAGCACCCGCGCACGACAGGGCGCCGTCCCGGAGGGTCAACTCCCCCGGGCGGCGCCCTCTTTGTTGGCCCTTTGCCGTCACCGTGCCCCCGTTTTGTTGCCGCTTTACCTAGATCAAATTGCTTTACATGCCCGAAACGTTCACTCGGCAGTCGGTTTTCGGCCAACATCACTTCGGGGTCCTGACATGTACGCGCCTCGGATGTCACTCTTCCAACCGCCGCCGCACAAGCACCGCAACTTCACAGCTGTCATCCCCCACGAAGGAGTTCGCGTGACCCCCATCTACGCGCGTCACAAGGGCGCCACCCTGGCCATCGCGACCGCTGTCGCCGCCGGAGCACTGCTCACCACCGGTCTGACCACCGGCATCGCGTCCGCCGAGACCACGGCGAGTACCAGCGTTTCGAAGCCCCTGGCCGCCCCGACCACGCTCAGCGCGGCCGCGCGTACGGCACTGATCCAGGAGAAGGACGCCGCCACCGCCGAGACGGCCAAGGAGATAGGCCTCGGCACCAAGGAGGCGCTGGTCGTCAAGGACGTCATCAAGGACGCCGACGGCACGGTCCACACGCGCTACGAGCGCACCTACGCCGGCCTCCCGGTCCTCGGCGGCGACCTGGTCGTCCACGAGTCCAAGTCCGGTGTGACCAAGGGCGTCACCAAGGCGACGAAGTCCACCATCAAGGTGGCCTCGCTCAAGCCGACCATCACCGCCGCGAAGGCGGAGAAGCAGGCCGTGACGCTCGCCAAGTCGGCCGGCTCGGAGAAGACCGCGGCCGACGACGCGCCCCGCAAGGTGATCTGGGCCGCGAACGGCACGCCGACTCTCGCCTACGAGACGATCGTCGGCGGCCTCCAGGAGGACGGCACCCCGAACGAGCTGCACGTCATCACCGACGCGGCCACCGGCAAGAAGCTGTACGAGTACCAGGGCATCGAAACCGGCACCGGCAAGAGCCTGTACTCCGGCACGGTGACGCTCGGCACGTACCTCTCGGGTTCGACGTACCAGTTGTACGACACCTCGCGCGGCGGTCACAAGACGTACAACAAGTCGCACGCCACCAGCTCCTCCGCGGGCACCCTGTTCACCGACGCCGACGACACGTGGGGCACCGGCGCGGCCACGAGTTCCACGACCAACCAGACCCCGGCGGTCGACGCGGCGTACGGCGCGCAGACGACCTGGGACTTCTACAAGAACACGTTCGGCCGCAGCGGCATCAAGAACAACGGTGTCGCGGCCTACTCCCGCGTCCACTACGGCAACGCGTACGTCAACGCGTTCTGGGACGACAGCTGCTTCTGCATGACGTACGGCGACGGCGAGAGCAACACGCACCCGCTGACCTCGCTGGACGTGGCCGGCCACGAGATGACGCACGGCGTCACCTCCAACACCGCGGGCCTGAACTACTCGGGTGAGTCCGGCGGCCTGAACGAGGCCACCTCCGACATCATGGGCACCGCCGTCGAGTTCTACGCGGCCAACTCCTCCGACGTCGGCGACTACCTCATCGGCGAGAAGATCGACATCAACGGCGACGGCACCCCGCTGCGCTACATGGACCAGCCCAGCAAGGACGGCGGCTCGGCCAACTACTGGTCGTCGACGGTGAAGAACCTGGACGTCCACTACTCGTCGGGCCCCGCGAACCACTTCTTCTACCTCCTGAGCGAGGGCAGCGGTTCGAAGACGATCAACGGGGTGAGCTACAACTCCCCGACGTACAACAGCTCCACCATCACCGGCATCGGCCGCGCCAAGGCGGTCCAGATCTGGTACAAGGCGCTCACCGAGTACATGACGTCGACCACGACGTACGCGGGCGCCCGCACGGCGACCCTGAGCGCGACGGCGGCCCTCTACGGCTCCAGCAGCACCGAGTACTCGACGGTGGCGGCTGCCTGGACGGCCATCAACGTCAGCTGACGGCCAGTCAGTTGACAGGCGGCACCCGGGACGAAGGCATTCCCGGGTGCCGCTCTACTCTTGGGCCCCATGCACTTCACGTACGAGGCCGTCGGAGCGACCCGCGAGCCCTCCGCCCCCTGCCCGCCGGGCTTCCACCCCATGCACGTGCGCACGCGCATCGGCGAGGGCGAGGCGGTCTTCCGCAAGGCGTCGGAGTCGCTCCTCTCCTGGGAGATGCACCGCGCGATGGGCGTAGGAATCGACGCGACGTCGGACCGAGCCGCCCCCGGCGTCGACGTCACGGTCACCCTGGCAGGCCTCATCAAGGCCCCCTGCCGCGTGGTCTGGACAGTGGAGGAATACCGCCGCGCGGGCTGGGCGTACGGCACCCTTTCCGGCCACCCCGAGTGCGGCGAGGAAGCCTTCCTCGTGGAACGCACGGGGGACGGCACGGTGTGGCTGACGGTGAACGCGTTCAGCCGGGGGGCGAAGTGGTACGCACGGGCCGGAGGCCCGGCCACGCGCGCCTTCCAACATGCCTATGCGCGGCGGTGCGGGGTGGTGCTGCGGAGGCTGTGCGCGCCGTACGAGGTGATCTGAGCGGCGGCCTCACCGTCGACCATGCTCCGCGCTCCCCTGGGCACAGGCCAGTACTCTTGAGGCATGGAGTACGCGAAGATGCGCACGATCGCCCAGGAGCTCGGTGCCTACGCGGAGCACCTTGAGGGGAGCTGGAACGTCGAGATCGGCCCGTCTGGCCCGATACTGGCCATGATGTGCCCGTCGAAGCGTCACGAGGGCACGGTCCGCCGTATCCGGAACCAGCTGAACGCGCAGCTTCCAGCTACTCACCCTGGGTATGTGTGCGAGAACGGCCCCGAGATCGAGCACCCGTCCATCGGCCGCATGCGGCGCCCGGACGCCGTCGTCATCCCCGAGGACGTACTCGACGAGGAGGGTCTCGCCGTCGACGCGACGCAGGTCCTGGCGGTCATCGAGATCGTCTCGCCGTCCAACCCGAACAACGACTACGGCGAGAAACTCACCGAGTACCCCGCCATGGGCATCGCCCACTACCTGATCGTCGATCCCCGCACCGGCACCATCGAGGTCCACTCCGAGCCCTGCAAGGACCGCTACAGCCGCAAGGATCCGTACATCTTCGGCGACTCGGTACCGTTCGGGCCCTGGACGGTGGCGACTTCCGCGTTCCGCCGGTACGGCAAGGCGGGTACCGGGACAAGCTGACGGTCGCCCGGTGCAGGTCCTCCGCGACTCGGTCGACGAAGGCCGAGAACACCGACGCCGGGATCGACGATACCCAGTGGCACGGTTCGGAGGTCGCCGAAGGCCTCTTCGTAGCGTTCGATGTCGTCTTCCTGTCGCGTAACTCCGACTGAAGCCAGGTTCTCCAGGTAGACGATGAGCTTGAGCGGCTCGCGGAACTCCAGGACGGCGAAGGGCCCGTTCATACCCGGGTTTTACCGGTCCGAGCCCCATCGCCTGGCATCACCACGCGCGCACCACTGCCTGAGCAGCCGCAAGTGGATCCCGGTCGTGCAGCTGAGCGGCAACCACACACCACAGCAGGTTCCCTGCGAGCTTGAACGCCATCTCGGAGGACCCTGCCTCATCGAAACCCGCGCGGTTGACGCGCAGCAGCCCGGCCGGCAAAGATCCGGCCCCTGTCTCCCTGGCCAACCCGTCGAGCGCGGCATGGGCGAAGTCGTGTGGCAATCCGGCCACCAGCGGACGGCCAAGCTCGCTAGCGCACCCGGCGATCGCGCCAAGCCCCATTCGCTCACCGAACGGGACTTCGAACACGGTCACCAATCCCCGAGTCTCCGGCGAGAACTCGGCCCCAAGCAAAGCCCGCATCGTCATCCCGCCAAACGCTCGGCTCAGTTCCACAACTGCGCGCACTGCACGACCAGGCTCGGACGAAGCGGAGCGATCGCAGCGTGCCACATGCATTCCGACGTACACAGCGGAGGCCTCGCCTGTCCGAACTGCTGCACGACGGCCTCCTTCTGCGATGATCACCGCGCCTCCATTCCCCAAGCCCGCCGCCAGTTGTTGTTGAACATCTCCGGGAACTGGTCGATCACTTCAGGCGTGTAGTTCTTCATCAGAGGGTGCGTCTGGAGCGCCAGCTCGTGGGCGTCCTCATAAGCCAGCACCGGAACCGGGACAAGCTGACGGCGCATCCTGCCAGGTATTCATGTCGAGTAGCCGTCTGCGAGTCGGGCGACGAAGGCCGAGAACGCCGACGCCGGGATCAACAGCGCTGGGCCGTCCGGGTTCTTGGAATCGCGGACCGCTACGGCAGCTCGGGAAGACCATGTCAGGTCGGCTATCTCTACGCAGTTGCCACCCTGGTCGTTGCTGTAGCTGGAGGTGAACCAGCGCGCTTCGGCCAGCTCGGAGGCGGAGACATGCATGGGGATCAGAACTCCTTGAGAGAGTCGTGAATCAGGTCGAGGGAGGCGCGGTGTCCCAGTGCCACCGCCTGGAGATCGCCGAAGGCCTCTTCGTAGCGTTCGATGTCGTCTTCTCGTCGCGTGACTCCAGCTGACGCCAGGTTCTCCAAGTAGACGATGGGCTTGAGCGGTTCGCGGAACTTCAGGACGGCGAAGGGCCCGTTCATACCCGGATGCGCTCCGGCCGCGAAAGGAACGACCTGTACCCGGACGTTCGGCAGCCCGTCGGCCAGTTCCGCGATGTGCTGCAGCTGCCCACGCATGACCTGCGCGCCTCCCACCTGCCTCCGCAGCACCGACTCATTGACGATCGCGGTCAGCTTCAGCGGGGACTGCTCGCGACGCAACACCTCTTGCCGGGTCATCCGCACTTCGATGAGGCGATCGATCTCCTCCGCCGGCTTGCCCGCATGCGCTCGCTCATGGATGACACGGATGTACGCATCGGTCTGCATCAGCCCCGGAACGAACTCGGACTCATACGTGTGAAGTCGGGTGGCGATCGCCTCCAGGCTCAGAAACGCCTTGAAGCCCGGCGAGATCACCGGCTTGTACTGGGGTGACTGCCACCAGTCCTTTCTGGTCTTGGTGACGACGGCATACCCCTCCAGTACGGCACGCTCCTCGACAGTGGCCGCGTAGAGATCGCAGAGAGCGATGACATCGGAGGGCTCTACGACGCCGTTCTCCCCGGTCTCCAACCTGGTGAGCTTGGACGGCGCCCAGTACAGCCGCCGCGCGACACTGGCGGCCGTCATCTCCTTCGCGATCCGCAACTGCCGTAACGCAACCCCTAGTTGCAGACGACACAGGGCAGGCGTGGCCAACTCGAGTGCCTCGCTCATCCGTCCTCCTCTTCGGTACTGCTGCCCGTTCCACAGCGAACGTTTCACTCGGGACAGACAGTTTCCGTGACGGGATAGAACCTTCGTCCGTTCTGTCAAAGCATCACTCTAGAGCGGAAGTTCGTCAGAGAAAGTCAGTTGCCAGAATTCTGCCAACCGCATTCCATCCCTCTCGTCACGCAGCCATCCTGGTCACAGCCGGTTACACGGAGAGCAATCCTCGCTACGCCCGGCTACTCAGTAGCGCGCACGAAGACCTTCCGCAACCGCGAGCGCCTCGCCGAAGGGAACCTGATGACGAAGCGTGAATCCGCCGACACCTGCGCCCCCACAGCCCCACTGAACTCCTGGGCACTGGGCTACCCCATGCTGCTCGGCAGTGTTCGCCTGGCGCGTCTCCATGTCCGGCGACGCCTGGCCCTGTGGAACTGGCCGGGGGACATCGACGACGCGGTCCTGATCGTGTCCGAGCTCGTATCCAACGCCGTGAATCACGCGAGGAAGCCGGGCCACGAGATGTGGCTACGGCTCGCCCGCACCGAGGACGGCGGACTGGAGATCGAGGTGTCCGATCCCTGCCCGACATTCGCCAACTTCCAAGACGCGAACACATCTGAGACCGACACAGCCGAAGGGGGCCGCGGCCTGCTCGTCGTGCAGGCACTTGCCGCAGAGGTCTCCTGGAGCACGCGACAGCACGTCGGCAAGACCGTGCGCGCCCGCATCCGTCCTCGTCCTCGTTGACGGCAGACAGCCTGGAGGCCCGGCACTATGAGCATGGCAGGGTCCGATGCATGGCCGCACTCGTGAGAAGCGTGTGATTGGCACCGCTCCCGCAGATGCGCCGAGGGTCTGCGAGTCCGCGCAGCAGTGTCGGCAAACGTCGAGCACACCTCACCCCGCCACCCTCGCGGCATAAGATCTGGTAAACCATGACCGCCTACGACACTTATGGCACCAGCGCCTACACCACCATCGAGTTGGTCCGGCTCGTCAGTAACCGCCTCGGTCTGGCCTTCAGCGAGCGCGACAGCTACTACCGAGGGATCTACCACCGCGCCGACAGCCCCGGCGGACGGATCGAGATCCAGCCCAACCCAATTCCCGGCAACGACGGCGAGGACGACCTCTCCTCTCCCTGAACACCCGGCGGCCGAAGTGCTGTTGCTGACCGCCACTCCCGCCCTCGGCCCCGCCTTGCAGGACCGTCCGGGCTCTATCGAAGGGCTCGTCCACCTGAACCACGAGTCGGCGTGAGCAGATACGGATCAATGAGGGTCGCGACCCTCTTCACGGCGGTGTTCGAGATAGTCGATGCCGCGCCCCAAGAATGTGTCCTCATCGTCCACCACGCATGGCCACTTTTCGCACATCGCAACCACGACGACGTCCGCTACTTCTATGGCCCGATAGTCGATGACGAATCCGTTCCAGTTCCCAATGAGCCTTTCAATGAGGACAAGTTCATCCGACTCATACTCTCGGGCGAGCTCGCCTTCCAAATCTGGTTCAATCCATGCAAGGGACCCTTCATGGGAGACAGTGACCCGATCACCCTGATACTCCACTCCGATTCCCGAAAAGAGCAATTGGTCGCGAATTTTCTCGATGGTCACACCGCTTGGCGCACACACGATCAGAGATTTCACGGTGCCACCACGGAGAGGAGATCATCCAGCGAAGTGACGCCAATTGCTCCTCGATTATTAACTTCCTTTATGACACTTGGCCGCAGCTTTGGACCGTAAACAATCACGGGCTTACTCGTCCCCTCCTGAGTCCGCGTCACCTGAGCTCCGGCCCCCTTTCCGGGACCCGCTTTCACCTGAATAACAGCATTCTGGAGCTCAATATCGAAGTCGGTCAGCGTGGACCCATCTGCGCGGCTGACCGGGACATTGACGTCGTCAACGAGGCCAGGATACTTCGCCTCAATGGCATTAGCCACATCACCTACGAGCGGATCGTCTGAGGTAAAGGTTCTCGAGCCACTTGAGGAGCCGGAGGATTCACTGCTGGCTTCTCTGAGTGCTTTACCCAGCCCGTCGCTAATCCGTCCGATGCCGTCGGCCGTGCCGGCTATGCCGACTCCGACCAGGGCGACGCCGCCCGCGGCGGCGGGTACGCCGACGACGCAGCCCAGGCCGGTTGCGATACAGAGCGCTCCGCCACCAACGATGGCATCTCCGCCCATGCCCATGAGGACCATGCTTCCGGCGGTTTCCGCGGCGCCCCACCAGATCTCGGGCTCCGAGAAGATTACGGAGCCGTAGTTCAGCGCGGTGTCCACAGTGTCCGACAGCAAACCCAAGAGGCCGCCGTCGTCTGAGTCGCCACCGCTGGCCGTGCCCTGGTCGGCAGAAGGGCACTGGTAGTAACAGCCGTCGGAGCCAGTTCCGCCGCGGGGGACACCAGGAGTCGGACTCTGGCCACCGCCACCTCCGCCGGGGCGTGGTTCGTTGTGGCCCGTTCCGTCGTCAAGCCACAGCCCCGTGGGGTCACTGGAAGTGACCGGGGTGTTTGCGGCGTAGCTGTAGCCGTTGAGAGTCTGGTGCTGAGCGGGAGCGAGCACCGGGTCGACGCTGATGAACTGGCCGATTGCCGGGTCGTATTCGCGGGCGCCGATGTGTGTCAGGCCCGTTGACTCGTCGGCGGGTTTGCCGAGGAAGCGTTTGTCGTCGGGCCAGGTGGTCGGGGTTGTGCCCCGGGGGGCGCCGAAGGGTGTCGTGTAGCGCTTGGTGATCGCCCACGTCGTCGCGTCGAGGGCCACGCTTGCGGTGCCGTGGGGGTCCGTCGCGAGGAAGGCGAGTTTGGTGGTGCTCGTGCCTGCCGTGGCCGTGCGGACGGCGATGGTCTGGCCGCCGGCCGCGTAGTAACGCGTGCCCGTCAGGGTCTTCGTCGTGCCCTTGACCGTGAGGCGGACCTCCGTGTCGCCGAGGTAGAGGACCGTGTCACCGTCGCCCGTCGCGCGGCGGATCAGGAGCGTGCCGTCGGCGTCGTAGAGGTAGTCGGTCTTCTTGGTGCCCTCGGCCAGGCTGGCCAGCTTGTCTTCGCTGTTCCAGCCGAGGGTTTGGGTGGCGGTGGCGCCGGGACGGTTGATCGTGTTGCCGGTGTCGTCGTAGACGTACGAAGTGGTCTTGGCGCCGGTCGTGTGGTCCAGCGGGTGGGGCTGGCCCGTCGAGGTTCCGTAGGCGTAACTCGTCGTCTGGTTGCCGCTGGCCAGGTTCTGCGTCTCGGAGCTGCGCTGGCCGGACGTGGTGTAGCCGTACGAGGTCCAGTAGGAGGCAGCACCGCCGAGGTTGGCCGTAGTGCGTCCGGTGCTGGAGCAGTCGGCCGTCTTGGGGGTCCACGCTTCGGTCAGGCGGCTGTAACCGTCGTAGGCGAAGCACTGGTTGTCGGCCTGGCTCGTGCCGCCGAGGGTGCTGGCGTCGCTGATGGAGGTGACGTTGCCCGCGTCGTCCTGGGTGAAGGTGAGGTCCTGCGGCATGTAGCCGTGGGTGTCGTCGGTGACGTACGACCGGGTCAGGCGGCGGGTGCCGTTCTCGTAGCGGTAGTTGAGGTACGCCTTCTTCGCTGAGCTGGTGGAGTCCATGCCCACCGTGAGCATCGTCAGGTCGCCGAGTTCGGAATAGGCGGCGCCCAGGAGGTAGCCGGTTGTGCCGTTGACGGTCTTCGGATTGCCCAGGGTGTCGAAGGTGTTGGTGATGCCCTCCGAGGCGAGACCTGCGACAGCCGGGTCACCGATGGCAGAGAGTTGGTTGGCCGCGTTGTAGGTGGCGGTGAAGTTCAGTGTCTGCGGAACGCCGGCCGTGACCAGGGCATCGCTCGCCGGGAGGGTCAGCGAGGTGGCAGTGGCGTTGTAGAAGCCGTCGAACTTCGTGACCTTCTTGACGTACGCCGTCCCGCTCGTTCCGCCGACGTAGCGCGTGGCGGTGTCCTGCTGGCCCTTTGCCACCTGGTCGTAGTCCCAGTGGGCCAGCTTGTTCGCGGCGACGGTCTTGTCGGCCTGCCACATGTCGGTCTTACGGCTGAGCTCGTCGTACTGGTAGATGAGCTTGCGGTCTTCCGCGTCCGTGGTCCACTCGACCTGGTCAAGGCTGGTGTAGTGGGTCGTGCCGGTGCCCTTGTCCGGGTCGGTGGCGCTGGTCTGGCGGCCGAAGAGGTCGTAGACGTAGGACCAGACGCTGTTGTCGTGGGCCGTAATCGTCTTCTGCTGTCCGGCAGGTGTGTAGGTGTAGCGCGTGTGGTTGTAGGAGCCTGTGCCGTCAGGGTCGGCGTATTCGCGGCTCTCGGTCGTCTGGCCCAGCGCGTTGGTCAGGGTTGATGTCGCCTGGCCGCCGACGGGGGCCGTCTGGATGACCCGGTCGCCCTGGTACTTCGTGGTGGTCGTCCAGCGGTGGACCCCCTGCACCTTGGTCTCACTGGTGACCGGGCGGGCCGCACCGTCGTACGTCGTGTCCACCTGCATAGGGGCCTGGCCACCCTCGACGGTCGCCCCGGTGCCTGACGGTGCGTTGTTCGCGTCCCAGATGTCCGACAGCGTGGAGCTGACCAGGCCACGGGTGTCGTACTGGGTCAGGTTGACGAGGCGGCCGCCCGACGGGGACGGGGACTGGGTTTCCCTGGCTCGCAGCAGCGAGTCGTAGATCGTGTAACTCGTGGTGTATCCCGATGCCGTCGGCGTCAGAGTGCTCGTCGAGACCCAGGCGCTGTCCCTCGACACGTGGTAGGCGTACGTGTAGTTCGGTGTGGCGCCCGCGATACGCAGCCGGTTGGGGAGCCATACCTGTGTGAGGCGTCCGAGGCTGTCGTACGTCGTCTCCGTGATCTTCGAGTTGGGGTCGGTCACCTTGGTGGCGGCACCCGTGGCGAAGTCGACGACCGTGACGGTGTTGTAGGTCTTGGCGTTGCCGACCGTCGTGCCTGTGAGGGGGCCGGCGTCCACCGGGTTGTAGACGGTCTTGCTGACCAGCGCGTCGTTCGTGTCCGTGAGGACCAGCGGCCTACCGAGGGTGTCGAACGTCGTGATGCCCAGCTTCTGCCAACTCGGCTGATCACTGCTGTCGTAACCGCTGGCGCGGCCGGTCCACTTGGGCTCGCCCTTGGTGGGCGTCTGGCCGGCGGTCCAGGCTGTGGCCGCGTCGTAGGTGGTGGCGATGTCGGAGATGACGTCGCCCGCGGCGGTGGAATCGGCCGGCAGGTCGAGTGCACTGTCGGCGGTGGCGCAGGGCTTGGCGGTGGTGCGGGTACGCGAGGCGAGGGCGGTCAGGCCCGCGGAGAGGTTGCGGGCGTACCAGGTGCGGGTGCAGGTCTCGTCACCGGACACCGCGTCGTCGCCCTTGTCCTCCACGGTCTGCGGCTTGCCGTAGTCGTCGTACGTCGTCACGGTCGTCCGGGTCCGGTCGACGGCCGTGGCACTGCTGGTGACGTTGGTACGGGCGTGGGTGGCACCGGTGCGGACGTAGTACGCCTCTGTGTCCGCGTAGGACTTGTGCTGCGTCGCGGTCTTGCGAGACCAGGGATCGTTGACGGTGCCGGAGACTTCGGCGGCACCGTTGTAGGTGACGGTCTCCCTGGTGAAGCCGGCGTACTGGTCGGCATCGGCGATCGCGGTTGCCTTGATTCCAGTGGCCTGGGCGCTTCTGCGGGTGTCCGGGTCCAGCGTCGTGCCGTCCGACTTCAGCAGGCGGTCACCGTTCATGCCCCGCATGTAGACGGTCACGGTCTTGCTCTGGGTGCCGTCGCTGGGGCCGGTCAGGTGGGTGACCTTCGAGAAGCCGCGCCATATGGACCATGTGCGCTCCTTCTCCGGGGTCATGGGGTCGTCGTTGTAGTGCCAGGCACCGCCGCCGGCGTACTGGTAGGCGTCGGTGATGGTGCCGGAGGCGCCCGTCTCGTCGGTGGTGTTGACGACGGTGACGGGGTACTTCTGGAACCAATCCAGGGTGGGGTCCACATCGCCCCCGTTCGGGCGCCAGTACACGGGATAGCACGTGCCGGTGTTCTGGTCCGGGCGAGGCCTCGTCCCACCTGCGACGCAGTCCGCGGCTGCATACGTGACGGCGGTCTTCGCACCGGTCTCGGTTGTGATGCCTGTCAGGCGCGGCTTTGCCAGGGGCAGGATGTTGTCGGACTCGCCATCGACCCGGTTGGCGAGGAACTCGTAAGTGAAGGTGATGGGGTCCGTCGACAGCGCTGTGCCGTGTTCGCCGGTGTGCTGGATGGACTGCAGCCACAGCGACTGGTCCCCAGAATCTCCGATCTCACCAGGGTCGACATAGGTCTGCGTCAGCGTCCAGGAGTCGACGGGCTGGAAGTCGGCGCTCGGGGTGAGGGCCGCGTTCCAGGCGTAGGTGTGGACGCCGGTCAGGCGTTTGCGGGTGAAGAAGCTGGGGCCGACGTTCCCGGTGCACTTGTCGCCGTCCTTACAGATGGCGTCGAAAGGCACATCGGGCCAGCGGGGGCTGGTGCTCTCGGTCAGCGACTCGCATTCGGTGGCGGTGCGAGTGCAGCGCTCGTCGTAGGTGAACGTGACCTTGTCGGAGGCAGCGGGGGTCCCGGAGAACAAGGCGCCGGCCCGCTGGCCGTAGAGGATCTTGGAGAGGTAACCGCCACGGGTGTACGACGTGCCCGTGCTGTCGTCGCCGAGTGTGTCGTAATTGTTGGTTTCGGCGGTGTACCAGTAGCTCATGGCGTTGTTGTGGGTGTCCTCGACATAGTCGAGGTTCCAGCGCCATGCCTGGTCCTTGGCACGTCCGCTGAGCGAGGTGCCGCTGCTGTAGCCGGGTTCGCCGTCGTCGTCGCCGAAGACGGGAACGGTCCAGACACTGTTGGTGCGTTCGCTGCCCGCGCCGTCAAGCTTGTTGAGACCGAATGCGTACTTGGTTCCGTCGCCGGTGATGACGGTCCAGTACTCGCCCTTGCCGTCCCCCTTGCCGCCGGAGACGGTGTCGCCGTCATCGCCATTGTCGGCACCGGTGGAGTGAGTGACGAGGGAGGCGTCGTCGTCCTTGAGGCGCCAGGTTCCGCTGGTGTCGTCCTTGACCAGCTCGGTGGCCTTGCCGTTGAGGACGAGCGAGGCGTTGTCGTACTTCCAGCACTGGTCGTACTTGCCGTCTTGGCCGTCGTCATCGCAGGAGCCGTACTTGCGCTCGATGTAGGACGAGGTCAGATCGAAGCCCTCGCCGATCTGGCTGCCCTGGTTGTTGGTGTTGGCTGTACGGCCGTCCACACTGCCGGAGTCATAGGAGATGGCCAGGCTGGGACTGGGGCCGGCGGCGGCCGGAGGGGCCTTGAGCGGGTAGTTCCAGGTGAAGGTGCCCGAGGAGCCACCTGCCTGCCAGGTGGAGGAAGCCGACAGCGGGGTGGCCTTGTAGTCACCGCCGCCCGACTGGGTTCCTGCCGCGAGCGCGAGCACCATGGTCTGGCCGTCGGCCGTCGCCGACTCAGCGGTGCTGAAGGCGAGTTGGGCTTGGAGTTTCTGGCTGCCGCGGTCGTTGCTGTAGGTCAGCGGCGTCGTGCTGCGGCATGAGGCCTTGCCGGGCCGTGCGAGGGCGCAGTCGGGCAGGCGCAGGACCTGGAGGCGTCCGGCCCAGTCTCCGCTGTAGGCGCCAGCGAAGGACGAGTAGTCGACGGCGAGGTCGGCTGTCCCGCCGGTCCGCGGGGCTGTGACGGTCAGAGCAACGCCCTTGATTCCAAGGGCCTTTGTCTGCTTCCGGCTCAGCACGGACACCTTGACCGACTGCGCAGCCTTCTTAGCCCTGGCCGTCTTCACAGCGGGAGCAGAAAGGGAGAGGGGCAAGGATCCGGCGGTGGCCTTGGCCGTTCCGACGGAGGGAGTGGTGAGGGTGATGGTCGCAGGGGCAGGCCAAGCAACCGTTGTGTCCTGGTCGCGCAGCGCCCGGTCAGCAGCCTTCTTGTTGGCGGCTTCCTGACGGGCGATCAGGCGGGAGGTCGCCGTCTGCTTCGGCTTCAACGGAACCGTCTTGACCGAGACCTGCTTGGGATCTTGGGGACGGCCCAACGGCTCGGTCCCCTGGGCCATGGCGGTCAGCGGACTGAGCAAGCCGGGCAGGAGGGCGAAGGCGACGGTGACGGCTATCCGACCGCGTCGGCGGGTTTGGACCGTGGTGGCGGTGCGGCGGCGGAACGGCGGCATGGGTCTCATGTCCTAGCTCCATCAAGAGCCCCCGGCGGGGCAGGAAGTGGGAGGACGTGCTCGTGCACGACCGACGAGATCAGGAGTGCAGCCAGGCTGGGCGCTGCTGAACGTTCGGATGCGCCTGGTGGGCGAGGAACCTGCCGGCCCTCGCCCACCAGGATTTGATCAATCGGCGGAGATGATTCGCGAGCGGACATCGTCGAAGGACATCGCTCCGGTCCAGATCCGCAGGCGGCTCAGCCCTCCCGCGAAGAAACTGGTGTCGGAGGCGCCGCCCATGGTCAGGCTTCCGGTGCCCTGCTGGGGCGTCGTAGCGGCGTTGTTGTCACCGTCGTCCACCGGCGTGGCACCCACGTACAGGTGCATACGGCCGCCCTGGTCCTGTGCGTCGTACACACCGGTCAGCGTCACCGGGGAACTCTTGTCAGCCAGTTCGGACAGGTTCGTCACATCAGCCGTGGCCCCGGTGGTGCCGGAGGACGTGGTGCGTAGAAACTTCCACAAGTAGGCGTCCGTGCCAAGCTTCCTCACGACGAGGGCCCAGGAGGCTCCCCCGCTTCCGTTCTGGCCGGCGATCTGCGCCTGGTAGCCGTCGGGTTTGGTGTTGAGCACGTCCGGATTGATCTGGGCCTGGGCCGAGACGCTGAAGGAGCCCGTCTCGTCGATCGTCGGCCCGGTCACCGACGCGTAGCCGCCACTCCCGTTCAACACCAGCGTGCTGGACTCCTCGTCCAGGCTCGCTCCTGATGACAACGCCATGGCGCCGATCGGGTAGTCCGAAGACTGGCTAACCGACGTTCCCGACGAGGTCTCCGCATTCCAGTCGGCCATCAGCTCAACACTTGGCGCGTTGTTCTCGCTCGCCTGTGCCTCCTTGGCGACCGCGTCCGCGGACAACGCGTCCTGCCATACGGCGACTTCGTCGATGCGGCCACGGAAGTACTGCCCGGCGGCGCCCCGCACGATCGCGCGCCCCACCTGCAAGCCCTGCCCCGCCTCCCAGGGAACGTAACTGGGAGCGGCGGCATACAGGTTCACCGGCTCACCCTGGGCGCGACCGTTCACGAACAACTGGATGGTGTCGTCGTGCGGCGTCCGATTGCCGCTCCCATCCTTGGCAGCGGTGAAAACACCTGCGAGATGCGTCCACACCCGCAGCGGCGGATCGGTGGCGGACGCAGCGGACCTGACGAAGACCGGTGTGGCCGAGTCCGTGGCCGTGTAGTGGAACACGTAGGACTTCGAGGACGAGGAGTAGTACAGCGCGAATGCCTGGGCCTGAGTGCCGGGCGCGGTCAGGATCATGCGGCTCGACGAAGCATCCGTGAGGTAGACCCAGGCCGAGACGGTGAACGAGTCCGCGGTGCCCACCACCGGCATGGCCGAATCGGCGTACGCCTGCTGCGAGGCGGGGTTGCTGCTGTCCATCCAGAGCGAGGTGTCCTCGCCCCCTCGCCGAGCCATGGTGGAGAAGCCCGCGCCGTCGTGCATCGTCAAGTCGTGTGTGTCAGCGGAAGGATTGTGCTGCGGGTCGTCGGCCGCGCTGTCCTTGGCCGTAGTCACCCCGGAACCGGGATCGCCGTCGTCGAAGTGCCAGCGGCCGACCGGCCCCGGCGGCAGACTCACCTTGAAGTCGAACGTTTCGGGCGTACCCGTCCGCGCCCGCACGTCGATGGGCCACACCTTCAGGTGGTGCGTGCCGCCCAGAGTGGGTGTGACGTTGTTGACCTCGGCCGTGTGATCGGAGTTCGCCGTGATGGTGTGCGTGCCTCCGACCTGGCCGTTCGGACCGGTCAGTGTCCACTGGTATTTACTGATGTCCGAGTCCGCGCTGTTGGGCTTGAACACAAAGGTGCCGGCAACACCCGGGCCGCCCTTGTCAATGCAGACCTCCAGGCACTCCACGTACGGCGAACCGTTGACGGGATCCTTCGGCTCGATCGTCGGGGCCTTGGGTGCGGTGGAGTCGATGACGAAGTAGCACCACGGCGAGAACGAGGAGTACAAGTCACCGGTGTCGTTGTTGTACGACCAGTGGGACTGCGTGCGCGCCCGGTAGCGGTAGGCGGTGCCGTCCGTGCGCTTCGTCGTCTGCTTGTCCAGCAGCGTGCCGTCCGGGACGTAGCCGTCTGGGGCGTCGTCCGCCCAGATCTCCTCCCATGTACCGTCCGCAAGCTGGCGCGCAATGCGGTAGTTGACCTTCAGCTGGCCCTTACTGTCGTTGGTTCCCGGCGAGACCTCTGTTTCGACTCGGGCACGGACCGTGGGCTGGTCCACCGTGACGGCCAGCGGGTCGCTCGCCGGCTGGCAGTAACCGTGTGCGTTCACACCTGCCACGCCCGGGATGACACCCACGTTGATCGGCACACCGGGATCCGGCACATAGTCCACGGTGATCACGGCGTTGTCGTCGAAGCGCTTCCAGGCGCGCGGTTCGCTTTCGTCGAGGGCACGCAGCATCAGCGTGAGCCGGGGGAACTTACCGTCGGCGAAATCCTGCACGTTCTTCGTCAGACTGCCGTTGAACTCAACCCAGGAGTCAGGCTGGGAAGGACTACAGGCATCCCCTCGACCGGCTGACACCTTCACGGAATCCATGACGTTCCCGATCGCCGGGCCAGGCCATCGGGTTCCCTCGGTGATGTTTCCGGTGCGCTCCAGTTTGACCGTATAAGGATTGCAGGTGAAAGACCACGTCTCATAGGCGCGGAACGTGGCATTCAGAACATGCTTTCCGGCCAGAGCCGCGGGGCTGAACTCGAAGTACATGCGGTTCACGTAGTTGTTGTCGTAACTGTCACCGCACGGGTAACCGTCCGCGGTCGCACAGCGCCCCACCCCGTAGTCGCCCGAGAACTGGTAGAACTTGTCGCCGTCGGAGGACAGCACCGTCCGTTCCGAGCGCGAAAGCCCCACCGACGGGTCGATGTAGACCGGATACACCGTGCTGTCTCCGCGCAGCAGGCTCAAGTCGGGGGCGACGGCGATACTGTCGTCGCCGACCTGTACGGGAAGGGTGGCCGAGGCGTCGCCGTCGCCCGGCTGCACGGGCACATCACCATCCGCAGCCGCCGCATCAACGCCAGCGGACGCCTCGGAGCCTGACAGCATCTGAGACTGGACCCCGCTCTCGTCGCCGGCGGAATCCCACATCTGCCCCGCCGGCCCCGTGAACACCGCATTGCCGTCCGCGTCGACCGCCCGCAGCCCGCCGCCGGACCCCGCGATCACCGACACACCCTCGCCCGCCACGGCGAACCGCAACTGCTCTAGAGCCTGGTTCTGTGCGGCCTCCGCCGTCTTGACCCGCAGGACCTCGCGGTATCCGTCCGGCATCGCGGTGAGCTGCAGATCCACCCCGGGCAAAACTTCCGCGTACGTGGCTGTCGACCCGTCCAGCGACGGCTCGGGAAGATCGCCGGGCCACCGCACCGACAACGTTCGCTGATCCTGTCCCAGGCGAACCATTTCCTGATCACCACCGGCAGAGAACGACGCGTCCAACGCGGCGTAGCGAGGCCCGATCGTGCCATCGGCCCTGCGCTCAAGCGTCGTGTCGATGTCGTGCCACTCACCCGAGGCGTCCTTGGCCCGCTGCGGTGACGTCGCCTGCTTCAGCGTGTACGTCCCGTCCGGGTTCGCAAAGGTCTGCGTGTATTCGGTGCGCTCAGCCGTCACCTCGACCGGCTCGCCCGACGCCGCAGCTTGCTCGGACGGTGTCTGGGTGGCCGACGTATCGGCATGAACAGCCGGAGCGTTCACCAAAACCACCCCGCCGGCGAGTAGTGCCCACGCCAGAAGTCTTGCGGTCGTACGACGCGCCGAGAGATTCCAGGCAGACGGAATCCCTTTCCCCCGTTGCAATTTCACAGCCCCACCCCATGCATCACACAAGCATCGCAAAGATGGGGCGGATCGTAACCAGGTGGATACACAGAAGCGCAAGAGTGACCTGGGTCACATGGTGGAGTTTTACATCCTCAACTACAGAGAAAGGGCCATTTAAAGGGCTGACAAATCTCGGAGTGAAGCGAACACCCAAATGATGCCGCGCAAATAACAGGTGAACAGCACTCCAGCCGCCTCCGCGCTACACCGACTCCGCCACAACCGCCCCCACAAGCGCCGCCACCCACACCGTCACGACGCCGAAGACCAGCAGAACGAGGTCCCAGTCGACGCTCGGAACCCAGCGGCCGGCGCGTTTGCGAAGGGTGAATCGGCGACTCAGATCCGGCCGGCCGGTGAGGAATCTCGCCGCAGCCGTGCCGAGGACGAGCCCGGCGACGGCAGCGGCCCCGTCAGGTAGCGGCGCGTACAGCACCGCCACAACGGCCACGGCCGCGCCGCCGAGCAGCCACGCCCCGCAGACCATCAGTACCAGCTGCGTGGCGCCCTTCTTGCTGAGGAACAAGCTCTCACCTCATCAACACCCCCGCCGCCTCCACCAGCTCCTCCGACGGCACCGTCACCAGGCCCAACTCCGCGCCGGAGGCCAGTAGTCGGTGGGTCGGGAGGATGCGGACGGTGTAGCCGAAGGGGCCCGTGCGGTCCAGGGAGAGTGGGCCCTCGTATACCCAGCGTCCGTCGCCGTCCGGGCCGCCCGCCGGTTTCAGGGGGACCGTTGTCGCGGACGCGATGCTGTCGTTCGCGTCGACTCGGCCCGAGACCGCCTGGACCTCTACGTCGTCCGGGCCCAAGTCCGCCAGGCCCACGCGGACGCGGAGGTTGAGGGTTGTGCCCAGTTCCGCCGTCGCCGTCGCCGCCGATGTTTCGACGTGGTCCACCGTCACGGCGTGCCAGGATGCGCGGACCCGGGCTTTCCAGGCCGCCAACTCCCTTGCCGTGTCCGGGGTCATGGCTCGGTGAGCGTGGGCCGCGGGGGCGTAGAGGCGTTCCACGTACTCGCGGACCATGCGGCCTGCCAGGAGTTTCGGGCCGAGGAGGGTGATGGTCTGGCGGACCATTTGGATCCAGCGGTCGGGGAGGCCTTCCTGGCCGTGTTCGTAGAAGCGGGGGGTCACCCGCTGTTCCAGGAGGTCGTAGAGAGCGTTTGCCTCTATGTCGTCCCGGTGGTCGGGGTCGGTGCCTGTGCCGTCCGCCGTGGGGATCGCCCAGCCGAAGTCGGGCTGGAACCACTCGTCCCACCAGCCGTCCAGGACGGAGAGGTTGAGGCAGCCGTTCAACGCCGCCTTCATGCCCGACGTACCGCAGGCCTCCAACGGGCGTAGGGGGTTGTTCAGCCAGATATCGCAGCCCGGGTACAGCTTCTGCGCCATCGCCATGCCGTAGTCCGGGAGGAAGACGATGCGGTGGCGGACGCGCGGGTCGTCCGCGAACCGGACCAGCTCCTGGACCAGGCGCTTTCCGCCGTCGTCCGCCGGGTGCGCCTTGCCGGCCACCACGATCTGGATCGGGCGGTCGGGGTGGAGCAGGAGGTCCATCAGACGGTCCCGGTCGCGCAGCATCAGCGTCAGGCGTTTGTACGACGGGACCCTGCGCGCGAATCCGATCGTCAGGACGTCGGGGTCGAGGACACCGTCGATCCAGCCCAACTCCGCCGTACCCGCGCCGCGTTGGCGCCAGGAGGCCCGCAGGCGTTCCCGTACCTCTACGACCAGCTGCTCGCGCAGGTTGCGCCGCAGCTCCCAGATGTCCTGGTCCGGGATCTCCGCCACCGCGTCCCAGCGGTCCGAGGCGCCCACGGTCAGCGCGTCCTCGGTGCGCTGGGCGCCGATCTGGCGGGCGCCGAGGCGGAAGACCTCCGGGGCCACCCAGGTGGGGGCGTGGACACCGTTCGTGACGGAGGTGATGGGGACTTCCTCCGGGTCGAAGCCCGGCCACAGGCCCGAGAACATCTCCCGGCTGACCTGGCCGTGCAACAGGGATACGCCGTTGGCCCGTTGGCCCAGGCGCAGGCCCATCACCGCCATGTTGAAGAGGTTCGGCTCGCCGCCCGGGTAGGTCTCCATGCCCAGGCGGAGGACGCGTTCCACATCTATGCGCGGGAGTTCGGCGTCTGGGCCGAAGTGGCGGGCGACCAACTCGCGGTCGAAGCGGTCGATGCCGGCCGGGACGGGGGTGTGGGTCGTGAAGACCGTCCCCGCGCGGACCGCTTCCAGGCCCGAATCGAAGTCCAGGCCGTCGGCGCAGAGTTCGGCGATGCGCTCCAGGCCGAGGAAGCCCGCATGGCCCTCGTTGGTGTGGAAGACCTCGGGGGCCGGGTGGCCGGTCAGGCGACAGTGCGTCCGGACAGCACGTACTCCTCCTATGCCCAGCAACATCTCCTGGAGCAGGCGGTGTTCGCTGCCGCCGCCGTAGAGGCGGTCGGTCACTCCGCGTTCGCCGAGGTCGTTCTCCTCCACGTCCGAGTCGAGCATCAGGAGCGGGACCCGGCCGACCTGGGCCAGCCAGATCCTCGCGTGCAGCGACTTGCCGCCGGGCAGGGCCAGGGAGACCTGGGCCGGGGTGCCGTCGGGCTCCTTGAGGAAGGTGACCGGGAGTTCGTTGGGGTCGAGGACGGGATAGTGCTCCTGCTGCCAGCCGTCCCGGGAGAGGGACTGGCGGAAGTAGCCGTGGCGGTACAGGAGTCCCACGCCGATGAGCGGGACGCCCAGGTCACTGGCCGCCTTCAGGTGGTCGCCGGCGAGGATGCCGAGGCCGCCGGAGTACTGGGGCAGGGCCGCCGTGACGCCGAACTCCGGGGAGAAGTAGGCAACGGCGGCGGGGAGTTCGGCGGTCTGGGTCTGGTACCAGCGGTCGCCGGTCACGTAGGCGTGCAGGTCTTCGGTGACCGCGGAGAGGCGGCCCAGGAAGGTGTCGTCCGCGGCCAGCTCGGCCAGCCGGTCGGTGGACACGCTGCCCAGGAAGCGTACGGGGTCGCCGTCCGAGGCCGCCCAGTGTTCCGGGTCGACGGACTGGAAGAGGTCACGGGTCTCCGCGTGCCAGGACCAGCGCAAGTTACGTGCGAGATCGCTGAGCGGCCGGAGGGGTTCGGGGAGAACGGGACGGACGGTGAATCGACGGATCGCCTTCACATTCCACCTCGACGGGGTCGCTGCGCTGACGCACGCCGGTGTACGTCTTGTCGTCGCCTACGAAGGTACCGGTGTTTTTGTGGGCCTCGCTGGGGGCTGCCGCCCCCAGGCCCCCGCCTCGACCCTCAACGGGCCTTGTCCTCAAACGCCGGACGGGCTGAGTTAAATCCACGCAAATTTCACACGCACCCCATGACCGATATGGCCGATTCCCACCCCGTAGGCCTCCTTGTGGTGCTTCAGCCCGCACGAGAGGCTGCTTGTGGAGTTGAGGAGGGGAACTCGACATGGCACGGACGCGAACACGGCGTCTGCGCTGGGCGGGGGGTCTGACCGCGGTGAGCTGTGCCGCCGCGCTTTCGGCCATCGCCCTGCCCGCGCACGCCGCACCGGAAGGACGGATATTCGGCGCCGGAGAACCCGGCGCCGTCAGCGGCAGTTATCTGGTGACGCTCAAGGGGGATACGACGGCTCCGTCGGCGGCCGGTAAAGGGCTGGCCGAGAAGTACGGAGCGAAAATAAGCCACACGTACGGCACGGTCCTGAACGGCTATGCCGTGAAGGCCAACGAGAGACAAGCTCGGCTGCTCGCGGCTGACTCCCGCGTCGCCTCGGTCGTCCAGGACATGCGCGTGACCGTGGACCACAGCCAGAAGAACCCGCCGAGCTGGGGGCTCGACCGGATCGACCAGCCGAAGCTTCCGCTGGACAAGTCGTACACCTGGCCGGAGTCCGCGGGCGCCGGGGCGACGGTGTACGTGATCGACACCGGCATCCGGATCACGCACAAGGACTTCGGCGGGCGGGCCAGTTACGGCTGGGACTTCGTCGGCAACGACAAGACCGCGACTGACGGGAACGGCCACGGCACGCATGTCGCCGGCACCATCGCCGGCAAGACCTACGGCGTCGCGAAACAGGCCAAGGTCGTCGCCGTGCGGGTGCTCGACAACGCCGGGGCGGGCACAACGGCCCAGGTCATCGCCGGCATCGACTGGGTCACCAGGCACGCCAGGAAACCCGCGGTCGCCAATCTCAGCCTCGGCGGCATCCACAACGCCCAGCTCGACGCCGCCGTACGCAACTCGATCAAGTCCGGCGTGACCTACACGGTCGCGGCGGGCAACGACGGGCTGCCGGCCTCGCTCTACTCCCCCGCGGACGTGAAGGAGGCCATCACGGTCGGCGCGACCGGCACGAACGACGCGAAGGCGAGCTTCTCGAACTACGGCTCGGCCCTCGACCTGTTCGCCCCGGGCGTGTCCATCACCTCGGCGTCGTACGCGAGCGACACCGCAAAAGCGACCTACTCCGGTACGTCGATGGCGTCGCCGCACGCGGCAGGCGCGGCCGCGCTCTATCTGGCCGACCATCCGAAGGCCACACCGGCGCAGGTCTCGAAGGCGCTGGTCGCGGAGACGGTGTCCGGGAGAGTCACCGGGAAGGGACTCGGCTCTCCGAACAAACTTCTCCAGGTACCTGGCGCGTAGGGCAGGTCCTAGTGGCAGAGTGGCTGCACCGGCCCCGTTCATCACGGACGGGGCCGGTCGTGTGTAGACATACGCGTGAGTAGTTAACAACGTGCCGGATTGCCTACCCGAATAGGGTGGGAAGGCTCCTCCGGTACACCTCACAGTCACGCCACAGCAGCATCCTCGCAGGACCCACCTCCCCACCACCCATCCGCCCACACCCTCGTTGACGCGGACAGGAGCGGTCATGCCCGCCACGCACCACTCGTCAGCACCCCCGACACCCCGCACCGACGCGCCCCCCGTACCCCCGGTGGGCGTCGCGCCACGGACCCCGGCCCCGGACCCGGCCCAAGCTCCGGCTCCGGCTCCGGCTCCGGCTCCGGCTCCGGCTCCGGCTCCGGTCCAGGAGAAACCCTCCGCGCCCGCGGACGAAGCGACCGGCACCACAGCCGATACCGCGACGGACGCCGAGATCAAGACCGTCGTCGGGCGCATACCCGTCCTCGACGTCGGCCCGATGGTCCAGCACGGGCGCAGGCCGGCCAAGGCGGTGGTCGGCGAGACGTTCCAGGTCACGGCGACCGTGTTCCGCGAGGGACATGACGCCGTCGCCGCCAATGCCGTACTGAAAGATCCGGAGGGCCGCCCCGGCCCGTGGACCCCGATGCGCGAACTGGCCCCCGGCACCGACCGCTGGGGTGCCGAGGTCAGCGCCGGGCGGCCCGGGCTCTGGTCGTACACCGTGGAGGCCTGGAGCGATCCCGTCTCCACCTGGCGGCACCACGCGCACATCAAGATCCCGGCCGGTATCGACACGGACTTGGTGCTGGAGGAGGGCGCGCGGCTGTACGAACGCGCCGCCGCCGCGGTGCCCAAGGGCGGGGGCCGGCGCAAGACGCTGCTCGCCGCCGTCGCGGCCCTGCGGGACGAGACCCGCCCGCCCGCCTCCCGGCTCGCTGCCGCCCTCACTCCGGATGTGGATGCGGTGCTGGCGCGGCATCCGTTGCGGGAGCTGGTGACCGCCTCCGAGCCGTTGCCGCTGCTGGTGGAGCGGGAGCGGGCGTTGTTCGGGTCCTGGTACGAGTTCTTCCCCCGCTCGGAGGGGACTGCGGAGGTGCCGCACGGCACGTTCCGCACCGCCGCCCGCAGGTTGCCGGCGATCGCCGCGATGGGCTTCGACGTCGTCTACCTGCCGCCCATCCATCCCATCGGGACCACCTTCCGCAAGGGCCCCAACAACACCCTGTCCGCCACCGCGCAGGACGTCGGGGTGCCGTGGGCGATCGGCTCCCCCGAGGGCGGGCACGACGCCATCCACCCGCGGCTGGGCACCATCGAGGACTTCGACCACTTCGTACGCCAGGCCGCCGGCCTGGGCCTGGAGGTGGCGCTGGACTTCGCGCTGCAGTGCTCACCCGATCATCCGTGGGTCGACAAGCACCCGGAGTGGTTCCATCACCGCAGCGACGGGACGATCGCCTACGCGGAGAACCCGCCCAAGAAGTACCAGGACATCTACCCGATCGCCTTCGACCGGGACCTTGACGGACTGATCGCCGAGACCCTGCGCGTGCTGCGCCACTGGATGGCACACGGCGTGCGGATCTTCCGCGTCGACAACCCGCACACCAAGCCGGTCGCGTTCTGGGAGCGGGTCATCGCGGACATCAACCGCACCGACCCCGACGTCATCTTCCTCGCCGAGGCCTTCACCCGCCCGGCGATGATGCGCACCCTGGCGCAGGTCGGCTTCCAGCAGTCGTACACCTACTACACCTGGCGCAACACCAAGCAGGAGCTCACCGAATACCTCACCGAGCTGTCGGGCGAGACGGCCGCCTACATGCGCCCGAACTTCTTCGTCAACACCCCCGACATCCTGCACGCCTTCCTCCAGGACGGCGGCCGCCCGGCCTTCGAGCTGCGCGCGGTGCTGGCCGCGACGCTCTCCCCGACCTGGGGCGTGTACTCGGGCTACGAGCTGTGCGAGAACACGCCACTGCGGGCGGGCAGCGAGGAGTACCTCGACTCGGAGAAGTACCAACTCCGCCCCCGCGACTGGGAGTCCGCCGAACGAGATGGACGTAGCATCGCGCCATTGATAGGCACGCTGAACGCGATCCGGCGCCGCAGCCCGGCCCTGCGGCAGTTGCGTGATCTCCACTTCCACCACGCGGACCAGGAAGCGGTGATCGCGTATTCGAAGCGGAGGGGATCGAACACGGTTCTGGTGGTCGCCAACCTCGACCCTCACCACACCCAGGAGGCGACGGTCTCGTTGGACATGCCGCAACTCGGCCTGGATTGGCACGAGTCGGTGCCGGTGCGCGACGAGCTCACCGGCGAGACCTATCACTGGGGCAGGGCCAACTATGTGCGCCTCGAACCGGGCACCAGGCCCGCGCACATCCTCACCGTCCTGCGACCGTCCACCCCGCAGATCGGAGGGTCACCCACAATATGATCGTCAACGAGCCCGTCCCGGACACCTTCGAGGACACGCCTGCCAAGGACCGGAATCCGGATTGGTTCAAACGAGCCGTCTTCTACGAAGTCCTCGTGCGCTCCTTCCAGGACAGCAACGGCGACGGCGTCGGCGACCTGAAGGGCCTCACCGCCAAACTCGACTACCTGCAATGGCTCGGTGTCGACTGCCTCTGGCTGCCGCCCTTCTTCAAGTCACCGCTCCGGGACGGCGGTTACGACGTCTCGGACTACACCGCCGTCCTGCCGGAGTTCGGTGACCTCGCCGACTTCGTCGAGTTCGTCGACGCCGCCCACCAGCGCGGCATGCGCGTGATCATCGACTTCGTGATGAACCACACCAGCGACCAGCACCCGTGGTTCCAGGAGTCCCGCGCCAACCCCGAAGGCCCGTACGGCGATTACTACGTCTGGGCCGACAAGGACGACCAGTTCCAGGACGCGCGGATCATCTTCGTCGACACCGAGGCCTCCAACTGGACCTTCGACCCGGTGCGCAAGCAGTACTACTGGCACCGGTTCTTCTCCCACCAGCCGGATCTGAACTACGAGAACCCGGCCGTGCAGGAGGAGATCGTCTCCGCGCTGCGGTTTTGGCTGGACCTGGGTATCGACGGCTTCCGGCTGGACGCGGTGCCGTACCTCTACCAGGAGGAGGGCACGAACTGCGAGAACCTGCCCGCCACGCACGAGTTCCTGAAGCGGGTGCGCAAGGAGATCGACGCCCACTACCCGGACACGGTGCTGCTGGCGGAGGCGAACCAGTGGCCCGAGGACGTCGTCGACTACTTCGGCGACTACGCCTCCGGCGGCGACGAATGCCACATGGCCTTCCACTTCCCGGTCATGCCGCGGATCTTCATGGCGGTGCGGAGGGAGTCGCGCTACCCGGTCTCGGAGATCCTCGCCAAGACCCCGGCCATCCCCTCGCACTGCCAGTGGGGCATCTTCCTGCGCAACCACGACGAGCTGACCCTCGAAATGGTCACCGACGAGGAACGCGACTACATGTGGGCCGAGTACGCCAAGGACCCGCGGATGCGCGCCAACATCGGGATCAGGCGGCGGCTGGCACCCCTGCTGGACAACGACCGCAACCAGATCGAGCTGTTCACGGCCCTGCTGCTGTCACTGCCCGGCTCGCCGATCCTCTACTACGGCGACGAGATCGGCATGGGCGACAACATCTGGCTCGGCGACCGCGACGCCGTACGCACGCCGATGCAGTGGACACCGGATCGAAACGCAGGTTTTTCGTCGTGTGACCCCGGCCGCCTGTACCTGCCGACCATCATGGACCCCGTCTACGGCTACCAGGTCGCCAACGTCGAGGCCTCGATGTCGTCGCCGGCCTCGCTTCTGCACTGGACCCGGCGGATGATCGAGATCCGGAAGCAGAATCCGGCCTTCGGACTCGGCTCTTACACCGAACTGCCCTCCTCCAACCCCGCGGTCATCGCCTTCCTCCGCGAATACCAGGACGACCTGGTCCTGTGCGTCCACAACTTCTCCCGTTTCGCCCAGCCCACCGAACTCGATCTACGCGCCTACGCCGGGCGCCATCCCGTAGAGCTCATCGGCGGAGTCCGCTTCCCGGCCATCGGCGAGCTCCCCTACCTCCTCACCCTCGCGGGCCACGGCTTCTACTGGTTCCGGCTCCGCAAGGACGCCCAGTAGGCCGTCGTCCCGCTCAACCCGGGCGGGCCGGTTTCCCCCGCCCCGCCCGGGGCACGCAACAGTGACACCCCCGACCATCGCCCGGGGAAAGGACGCGACGCCATGTCGGAAGCCGTCAGCCGTACCGCCACGACAAGCCCCGGCAGTCCCGGCCTCCTCGCGTCCCTGGATCCGTTGCTGCGGGAGTGGCTGCCCCGGCAGCGCTGGTTCGCGGGCAAGGGGCGTCCGGTCACCGGGTTCACGCTGGTCGCGGCCACGGAACTGCTCCCGGCCGACGGAAAGGTGGGCCTGCACCATCTCCTCGTGCGCGCTCATCAGCCGCTCGCACTGGGCGGCTCGTCCGCCCACCCGGGCGACTGCTACCAGCTGCTCATAGGCGTGCGCGAGGCGCTGCCACCCCGGCTGGCGCCCGCGCTGATCGGACATGTGCAGGAAGGGCCACTCGCCGGACGGACGGTGTACGACGCCCTGTACGACACCCGGCCCGCCGAGGTGCTCCTGGAGGCGCTGCGCACCCGGGCCCGCATCGGCGGGCTGCGCTTCGAACGGGACCCGCACCAGGAGATACGTTCCGGACTCGTCCCGCGGCTGGTGACGACCGAGCAGTCGAACTCGTCGGTCGTCTACGGA
The DNA here is from genome assembly GCF_058544905.1 of Streptomyces sp. JLBG701. Classification (NCBI taxonomy): domain Bacteria; kingdom Bacillati; phylum Actinomycetota; class Actinomycetes; order Kitasatosporales; family Streptomycetaceae; genus Streptomyces; species Streptomyces sp. JLBG701. The sequence goes on along the minus strand of NZ_CM178588.1, from coordinate 7,822,557 downwards.
GATACGTTCATCCTGAAGCTGCTGCGCAGGATCGTGCCCGGCACCAATCCCGACCTGGAGCTACCGCTGGCGCTGGCCCGGGAGGGCTGCCCGCGGGTGCCCGCGCCGGCGGCGTGGATGCGGGCCGAGCTGGACGGTGAGCCGTACGTCCTGGGCGTGCTCCAGCCGTTCGTGCAGGGCGCGGCGGACGGCTGGGAGCTGGCGCTGCGGGAACTGGCCAAGGGCGAGGACTTCGGCGCCGAGGCACGGGCGCTGGGGCGGGCCACGGCCGAGGTCCACCTGGCGCTGGCCCGGGCCCTGCCCACGGTGACCCTGGGCCACGCCCAGCTGGAGCTGCTCGTCGACGGCATGGTCGAGCGGCTCGACGCGGCCGCCCAGGCGGTACCGGCGCTGCGCCCCTACGCGCCGGGGCTGCGCTCCGCCTTCGAGGCGCTGGCCGACCTGGCGGCGGAGGGCCGTACGTGGATCGCGCAACGCATCCACGGGGATCTGCATCTCGGGCAGTGCCTGCGTTCCGCGTCCGGGGAATGGTCGCTGATCGACTTCGAGGGCGAGCCGGCCAAGCCGCTGGCCGAGCGCCGGCTGCCGCAGCCGACGGTGCGGGACATCGCGGGGATGCTCCGCTCCTTCGACTACGCGGCGCTCTCGGCCGACCCCCCGGTGCCTGGCTGGGCGCACACCTGCCGGGCCGCGTACTGCACCGGGTACACCGAGGTCAGCGGCCGTGATCCGCGCGCCGACCCCGTTCTGCTGCGGGCCTACGAGACGGACAAGGCGATCTACGAAGTCGTCTACGAGGCCCGGCACCGCCCCGACTGGCTCCCGGTCCCGATGTCGGCGGTACGTCGCCTCGCCACGTCCGACTGACCGCCCCGGTCTCACCTTCTTCCGGTTCTTCAAGTTCTCCAGCTTCTTCCAGTTCTTCCAGGAGGCCTCGCCCGTGATCCCCCGCCCCCCGTCCGACGGTTCGAAGAATCCAGCCGAGAAGAAGGCTGCTGAGCTGGCTGGGAAGAGTGTGAAGGAGGCTGCCGCGAAGAAGACCGTGGCGAAGAAGGCAGCTGGGAAGAAGACCGCCGTGAAGAAGTCCAGTGCCAAGAAGGTCAGTGCCAAGAAGGCCGGCGCGAAGAAGGTCGGCACCAAGAAGGTCGGTGCCAAGGCAGTCGGTGCCAAGAAGATCGCGGCGAAGAAGGCTCCGGTCAGGAAGCCGGCCTCTGCCGCCGAGAAGGGGTCGGGCAAGAAGGTGGCGGTGGGCAAGGTGGCGCTGGAGAGGGTGCCCGAGCCCTCGGCCGTCTCCGCTGCGCCCGTCGACTCCGCTGAGGCCGTCGACTCCGCAGCCGACTCTCCTACGGCCATCTCTCCCTCCCCCACGGTCATCTCCCCCGCCGTCGACGCCGGCGACCGCGAGCGGCTGCTCCGCGGGGACCACCACGCCCCGCACTCCGTGCTCGGCGCGCATCCGGTGCCCGGCGGGATCGCCTTCCGGGCCTTCCGGCCGTACGCCCTGTCCGTGACCGTCGTGGCCGGGAGTCTGCGGGCCGAGCTGCACAACGACGGCGACGGGTTCTTCACCGCGCTGCTGCCGCTGCGGGACGTCCCGGAGTACCGGCTGCTCGTGGCGTACGAGGGGGCCGAGCTGGAGGTCGAGGACGCGTACCGTTTCCTGCCCGCGCTGGGTGACCTGGACCTGCACCTGATCGGCGAGGGCCGGCACGAGCAGCTGTGGCGGGCGCTCGGCGCCGAACCGATGACCCACGCGGGTGTGACCGGCACGCGCTTCACGGTGTGGGCGCCGAACGCGCGGGGCGTACGGGTGGCCGGCACTTTCAACTTCTGGGACGGGACGGGCTACCCGATGCGCTCCCTCGGTGCCTCCGGGGTGTGGGAGCTGTTCGTGCCCGGTATCGGCGTGGGCGAGCTGTACAAGTTCGAGATCACCCGGCCCGACGGTTCGAGGACGCTGCGCGCGGACCCGATGGCCCGCCGTACCGAGGTCCCGCCGAACACGTCGTCGATCGTGGACGTCTCGGTCCACGAGTGGAGCGACGGGGACGCGGAGTGGCTGGCGCGGCGCGGGGACACGCCGGTGCACGAGGCGCCCCTGTCGGTGTACGAGATCCATCTGGCGTCCTGGCGACCCGGACTGACGTACCGTCAACTCGCCGAACAGCTACCGGCGTACGTAAAGGACCTGGGCTTCACCCACGTGGAGTTGATGCCGGTCGCCGAGCACCCCTTCGGCGGCTCGTGGGGCTACCAGGTGACGGGCTTCTACGCGCCGACCGCACGGATGGGCACCCCGGACGACTTCAAGTACCTGGTGGACGCCTTGCATCAGGCCGGCATCGGCGTGCTGATGGACTGGGTGCCCGCCCATTTCCCGCGCGACGACTGGGCGTTGGCCGAGTTCGACGGACGTCCCCTCTACGAACACGAGGACCCGCTCCGGGCCGCCCACCCCGACTGGGGCACCCTGGAGTTCGACTTCGGCCGCCGAGAGGTCCGCAACTTCCTTGTCGCCAACGCCGTTTACTGGTGCGAGGAGTTCCATATCGACGGGCTGCGGGTCGATGCCGTCGCCTCCATGCTCTACCTCGACTACTCACGCGAACCGGGGCAGTGGCTCCCCAACGAGCACGGTGGCCGCGAGAACCTGGACGCGGTCGCGTTCCTCCAGGAGATGAACGCGACGGTGTACCGGCGGGCGCCGGGCGTGGTCACGATCGCGGAGGAGTCCACGGCCTGGGACGGGGTGACCCGCGCGACGCACCACATTGGCCCGGGGGGCTTCGGCGGCCTCGGCTTCGGCCTGAAGTGGAACATGGGCTGGATGCACGACTCGCTCGACTACGTCGCCCACGAACCCGTTCACCGCAAATTCCATCACCACGAGATGACGTTCTCCATGGTGTACGCCTACAGCGAGAACTACGTGCTGCCGATCTCGCACGACGAAGTGGTCCACGGCAAGCGGTCATTGGTGTCGAAGATGCCGGGTGACTGGTGGCAGCAGCGGGCCACCCACCGCGCGTATCTGGCCTTCATGTGGGCCCATCCCGGCAAACAACTCCTCTTCATGGGCCAGGAATTCGCCCAGGGCGCGGAGTGGTCGGAGACCCACGGCCCGGACTGGTGGCTCCTGGACCCCGCGTATGGCGCCGAAGCCGACCACCGGGGCGTGCGTGACCTGGTCCGCGACCTCAACACCGTCTACCGCGCGACCCCGGCGCTGTGGCAACGCGACACGGATCCGGCGGGCTTCCAGTGGATCGTGGGCGACGCGGCGGAGGACAACGTCTTCGCGTTCTTGAGGTTCGACGCGGACGGCACCCCACTCCTGTCGGTGTCGAACTTCTCCCCGGTCGTGCGCCACGACTACCGCCTAGGCGCCCCGGACGACATCCCGGCCTGGCACGAAACCTTGAACACCGACATAGCTGCGTACGGCGGCAGCGACGTCACCAACCCCGACCCCGTCAAACCGGAGCCCCACCCCTGGCACGGCCGCCCGGCCAGCATCCAACTGACGCTGCCACCGTTGGCCACGGTGTGGCTGCGACCGGCTTAGTTTCTCGCCCCCGCCGCCCGCTGGATTGTGCCGGCCTGGGCTTGATCTTTTTAGCCCGTCCGGCGTTTGAGGACGAGGCCCGTTCAGGGCCGAAAGGGGGGTCTGGGGGCGCAGCCCCCAGGGATGGGACGGGTAGGGGCGGCGGGGGCGACCTCAAACGATCAGCCGACGGAGGGCGCCTCACCCTTCCTGTCCGCGACCCCGATCTCCAAAAGGGCGCTCTCCGTTGTCCCGAGGTAGACGAGACTCGACGAGTCGAAGACCCAGGCATACCCCTTTGACGCGCCCTTGAACGTGAGACCGACGCCCTTCCGGCCCGCGGCGTCCTTCACCTCGTCCACGACGCTTACACCAGGGAGCTTGGCCATCGCACGATAAATCGCGGTGCTGAGGTCGGGCAGCAAGGTGGCGTTGTCGATGACGGCTCCGAGGTTCTCGACGACGATCTCCGTGCGACGGCTCGATTCCACGCCCTTGGCATCGCCGTAGAACTTCTTCAGCAGCGCGTCGGGGTCGGTGGGCAGAGCCTCAAGCTGCCGGAAGGTCAGGTATCCGACGCCGTACATGGTCATGACCGCCTTCTTGGAAGGGTCGGCGACCGCGACGCTCTTCCTCAGACCGGACCGCTTGCCGTCCACCGAATCCCATTGTTCTCGCCGGACGGCCCCCTTGTACTCCTCCGGCGTGAAGAACCCCTTGCGCTTCGCAAGCTCTTCGGGATCGTTGAACGCGACGCCCAACTCGCCCGCCGCTCCTTGGGACTTGGTGTAGATGAACTGGTCGTCGCGTACGGTGACCGCCGGGCGGTCGGCTGCCGCCAGGGCGATCCGGTCCAGCAACTGCGCGGCATTTTGGTGGGCGTCCGCGGTAGCGGTGACACCTGCGGCAGCTGGGTCGCGCCGGCTGTCCTGCGCGCTGTCGACCGCCACCACGCCCAGGCTCACGACGGCGGCCAGCGCGAGCGGCGCCGCGACGAGAACGAGGCGCCGGCGTACGTGGGGCACAGGTGGGGTGGGGTGGGTGATGTGCTCCATCAGGTGTTCCCTCAGGACTCGGTGGCGGTCCTGCGCGAGCACCGGGCGGCCCGGCGCGGGCAGCAACTCGGCCAGATCCTGGTGGTCGACCGGCTGATCGCGTCGTCGCGGGTTGGTGTTCATCGCTTCTTCTCCTGCAGGGACCGAGCCGCCTGATGGCGGCTACCCGGTGACTGTCCGACCACGGCGGGGCGTTGCACTCCGCCCGGCCCGATGCCGCCGTCGAGTTCGCGCTCGGTGAGCTTGCGCAGGCGTTTTCTCGCGCGCGAGAGCCGGGACCTTACGGTGCTGACGGCCACGCCCAGCGCCTCGGCCGCTGTGGCCGCGTCCAGCCCCTCCCACACGCAGAGCGTGAACACCTCGCGCTCCCCGCGCCGCATCAGGCTCAACGCCTTCTGGGCGGCGGCAAGTTCCGCGGAGTCGGCGAGCCGCTGTGTCACCTCGTCGGCGAAGTCCGGAACGGGATCGGGGGGTGGGACTCTACTGAGGGCGGCCTGATGTCTTCGCGCCGCGCGCGCGGTGTTGCGCGCGACGTTCGTCGCGATCCCCAGCAGCCACGGCCGCAGACTGTCGTCCCCCGGCAACACCCGCTCACGCAGCCGCCACGCCTCCAGGAAGGTCAGCGACACGATGTCGTCGGCGATGCCCCAGTCCCCGGTCATCCGAACGGCATGCCGATGCACCACCGAGGCATGCTCGTCGAACAGCTCCCTGAACGCATCCGGATCCCCGGCCCGCACGCGACCGCGCAGTGAATTCTCCACACCCCTCCCTGTCCTCCACGCGCCGCGCGCTGCGGTGATCCACGTCACACCAGATCCAGCCCGCCCGGCCTTTGAGGACGACCGTCACCCCGCCAAGCCCAGCGGCAGCGCCCCCGTGTGCAGCACCCCCAGCCTCTGCGTGGCCCGCGTCAGCGCGACGTACAGATCGCTCGTGCCGTATCGCCCCGGCTCGACCACCAGCACGGAGTCGAACTCCAGCCCCTTGGACTGACGCGGATCCAGGAGTACGACCGTCCGCGTCAGGTCCGGCTCCGCGCCCGCCGTCACCCCGTCCAGCTGGGCGGCCAGCCTCCGGTGCAGGTCACGCGGTGCGATCACGGCGAGCCGGCCCTCGTCCGGGGTCAGTTCCTCGACCGCCTTGGCCACGGCTCCGGGCAGGTCGTCGGTGGCGCGGACCCAGGGCCGTACACCTGTGGAACGTACCGAACTCGGCGGCTCGAAGCCGGGATTCTCGGCGCGCACGACGGCCGCCGCCAGGTCCATGATCTCGGACGGCGTGCGGTAGTTGACGCCGAGGCGGGTGTGCTCCCAGCGGTCCTCGACGTACGGCTGCAGGATTCCCGACCACGAGCCGACGCCCGCCGCCTCCCCCGTCTGTGCCGGGTCGCCGACCAGCGTCATCGAGCGCGTCGGGCTCCGCCGCATCAGCAGCCGCCACGCCATCGGCGACAACTCCTGCGCCTCGTCGACGATGATGTGCCCGAACGCCCAGGTACGGTCCGCCGCCGCGCGCTCGGCGGCGCTGCGGTGGTCGTCCTCCTCGTGGCGTTCGGCGAAGCGTTCGGCGTCGATGATGTGGTGCGCGGAGAGGACCTCGGAGGCGTCGGGATCGTCCTCTTCCTTGTCCTCGAACTCGTACGTCCGGGAGGCGTAGGAGACGTCCAACACGCCCTGCGCGTACGACACTTGGGTCTCCCGCTCCCGGTCCGCCCGCGCCCGCGCCACCCGGTCGTCCTCCCCCAGCAGTTCCGCCGCCTCGTCAAGGAGCGGTACGTCCGCCACCGTCCACGCCCGTGTCACCGGGCGGCGGATGGCGGCCGCGTCCTCGTCGGGGACGTATCCCTCGGGGTCGGCCAGGAAGTCCGCGAGCAGGCGTTTCGGGGTGATCCGGGGCCACAACTGGTCGATGGCGGACCAGACTTCGGGGTTCTCGGCGAGTTCGTCGCGGATCTGGGTGATGTCGCTGGCGTCGAGGACGTTGGTGCCGTCGTAGGGGTCCGTGCCGATGCGTTCGGCGACCATGTCGGTGAGGGTGTTGAGGATGTGGCCCTCGAAGTGCTCGCGGGCCGCATTGTGCGGCAGCCCGGCGGCGCGGGCGCGTTCGCGGGCGACGTTCACCAGGCCGTCGTCGAGCATCAGGATGTCGCGGTCGTGCTCGATCGCGATCACCGGATCGGGCAGCGCCTGCCGGTCCCGTACGACTTCGGCGAGTACGTCGGCCATGGCGGCGCGGCCCTTCACGGCGGCGGCCTCGGGGGTGTCCGTGGCCGTCGCCTTCACGCCGGGGAACAGTTCGCCGACCGTGGCGAGCAGGACGCCGGTTTCGCCGAGGGAGGGCAGGACCTCGCCGATGTAGCCGAGGAAGGCGGGGTTGGGGCCGACGATGAGGACGGCCCGCTTGGCGAGCAACTCCCGGTGTTCGTACAGCAGATACGCGGCCCGGTGCAGGGCGACGGCCGTCTTGCCCGTGCCCGGGCCGCCTTCCACCACCAGCACCCCGCGATAGGGCGCCCGGATGATCTCGTCCTGCTCGGCCTGGATGGTCTGCACGATGTCGTGCATACGGCCGGTGCGCGCGGAGTTGAGCGCGGCGAGCAGCACGGCGTCGCCGGCCGGGTCCTCGTGGCCGGTGCGCGTGGCGTCGCCGACGTCGAGGAACTCGTCGTGCAGGTCGGTGACTTGGCGGCCGTCGGTGGTGATGTGCCGGCGCCTGCGTAGGCCCATCGGGGTGTGGCCGGTGGCCAGGTAGAAGGGCCGGGCGACCTCGGCCCGCCAGTCGATGAGGATCGGCGTGAGCTCGGCGTCGTCGGCGCGGATGCCGATGCGGCCGATGTGGTGGCGGACGTTGGAGGTCAGGTCGATCCGGCCGAAGCAGAGCGAGCCCTCCACGGCGTTCAGCGCGGCGAGCAGCCCCGAGCGCTCGGCGACCAGGATGTCCCGCTCCAGCCGGGCCTGTCTGGGCGTGTTGCTCTGGCCGAGCGCGTCGGTCACGGAGGCCTCGGTGTCGCCGCGCAGATCGTCCACCCGCGCATACAGTCCATCGATGAATTCCTGCTCACCGTGAATTTCATCGCTGTTTGACAATTCCACTCCCGGACATATATACTCTGCTCATCAAGCTTGTTGGCGACTCAATTCTCTTGAAGTCGCGAACCATCGAATATACGCAAAGAAATCCCCCAAGCGCAATTGCTCGGGGGATTTCTTCGTGAATGGGCGGAGTTACAGCACGTCGGACAGTTCCTCCAGCAGCCGCCGCTTGGGCCGCGCCCCCACCATCGCCTTCACGGGCTCCCCACCCCGGAACACCATGAAGGTCGGCATCGACAGCACCTTGTAGGCGAGCGTGGTCTCCGGGTTGGTGTCCACGTCCAGCTGGACCACCTTGAGCCGCTCGCCTTCCTCCGCGGCGAGCGCGCTGAGCACCGGCCCCATCTGCCGGCACGGCGGACACCAGTCGGCGGTGAACTCCACCAGCACCGGCAGCTCCGCCCCGATCACCTCCGCCGCGAAGTCCACGTCTGTCACTTCGGCCACACCCGCCACCTTGATCACAATTCCTGCCCTCCCAGTTCGCACAACGGTGAAGCATCCTCGGCCAAGGCCGCCAACCGCACGCTGATCTGCGCCCGCACCGCCTGCAACTCGCCGATCAGCGCGTCGAGTTCGCCGAGCTTGCGCCGGTAGACCTCAAGCGAGGCCGGACACGAGTCCCCCTCGGGATGCCCGGCCCGCAGACACTCCACGAACGGCCGCGTCTCCTCCAGGTCGAACCCGAAGTCCTGCAGCGTCCTGATCTGCCGCAGCAGCTCCAGGTCCCGCTCGTCGTACGTCCGATACCCGTTGCCGCCCCGCCGCGCGGGCAACAGCCCACGCGACTCGTAGTACCGCAACGTCCGCGTCGTGGTCCCGGCCCGCGCGGCCAGCTCGCCGATTCGCATGCCTACGAACGTAATCCTTGACCCCGACGTCAAGGCAACGCCTATTCGGACCGGCGCCGGATCGTGGTCAGCAGGCGCCGTACGAGAACCGCGTGGCCGCCCGTGCCGATGACGAGCCGCCGGTAGAGGGCGCCGGCCGGGCCGGGGAAGACGGCCCGGGTCTCGGCGGTCAGGAGGGTGCGGCGGGGGCCCATGGAGTCCAGGCGGAAGATCAGGCGGTACGTCGAGAACCGGTGCCGTCCTTCGAGGACCAGCTCCGCGCCCGGCTCGGCGACGGCCACCCGGAAGCCGGGGAACGTCGATCCCGTGGCGAGGGGGCGTGGACCGGACGCCTCGCGGTCGGCGACGCCGACGAGGCGGGCGTAGCGGGCCGAGCGGGGGCGGGAGAAGGAGGCGTCGAGTGCGGCGCCCAGGGCGTTCCAGACGTCGTCGACGCCCGCCGCGACCACCGTGGCGTGCTCGTCGACGTAGGGCAGCGGAAGGGTGCGCTCCAGCCTGCGTCCCGGGGTGTCTCGCCCGGAGGTGTCTCGCCCCGAGTTCTCTCTAGAGGTCATCGTCCGCCTCCGGCAGCCATTCCTCCACGTCGGCCGCGCCCCGCACGCCGAGCAGGCGGCGCGTCAACCGGTCGCGGTCGGAGAGGAGTTCATCGAGGGCGGCGCGGACGTCGGCCGGTTCCGTGCGGGCCGACTCGTGCTCGGCCGCGATCAGCACGGACCGTCGTACCAGCTCCTTGGCGAAGGAGGCCGTCGTGCCGTCGGTCCTGGCGACCACCTCGTCGGCGACCTCCTGGTCCAGGTCGAGGCCGGCGCCGTAGAGGGCGAGCAGGCGGGCCCGGCCCTCCGCGTCGGGGAGGGGGATCTCGACGGCGAGGTCGACGCGGCCGGGGCGCTGGACGAGGGCGGGTTCCAGGAGGTCGGCGCGGTTGGTGGTGAGGAGGAAGGCGACGTCGGCGTCGTCGCCGAGGCCGTCCATCTCGTTCAGCACCTGGAAGAGCAGGGGCTGTTCGCCGCCGCCGTAGTCGCGGGCCTCGGCGATCAGGTCGCAGTCCTCCAGGATGACGAGCGCGGGCTGGAGCATCCGGGCCAGTGCGCAGGCGGGGCCGATGGCGTCGATGCTGGTGCCGGACAGGATGACGACCGTGAACTGCGGGAGGTGGGAGAGGAGATAGCGGATCGTGTGGGTCTTGCCGGTGCCGGGAGGGCCGTAGAGGAGGAGTCCGCGGCGCAGGTGCTGGCCGGCGGCGCGCAGTTGTTCGCGTCGGCGGGCCACGCCCACGACCTGCCGTTCGACCCGTTCGAGCAGGCCGCCCGGGAGGACGATGTCCTCGCGGGTGAGACCGGGGCGGCGGTGGAAGCTGAACGGGCCGAGGCCGTGCCGGAATTCGGAGCCCTCGAAGGAGAGCACCTGGCCGCGGAAGATGTTGTGCTCGCGCACGAGGACTTCGAGCTCGGCGAGGAGCCGGTCGCCGAACTCCTTTTCCTGGGCGAGGACTTCGATCTCGACCTTGTGGCGGCCGTACTCGTCCTGCGGGCCGCGCAGCAGCACCGCGAACCGCTCCTCGCCCTCCACGCCGAGGTACAACCCGCAGGAGACGCAGGCGAGTTCCTCGTCGGGGGAGATCGGCAGGTGGGCGTAGTCGACGGCGCCGATGACGAACCGGTCGTAGCGTTCGGCCGAGTCGAGGATGTCGCCGAGGGTGAGGTCGCTCTGGTGGCGTGCGCCGCGCATGCCGATCAGCTCGTGCGAACGGCCTTCCGCGGCGAACCAGCGCTCCAGGGCGAGATGGACGTTGGGCAGGTCGTAGGTCGCGTAGGCGGCCTTGACGACCGGGCGGTCGCTGGGGGCCGATCCGAGGTGGGCGCGGAGCCGTTTGGTGAGGTCACGGCTGCCGTCCGGGTCCTTGCTCCGGGGGTGGGCGACCGCCCTGAGGAACTCCTGGAAGAGCTCGCCCACCTGGTCGATCGAGAGGGGTGAGGGCTCTCTGTCCGCCCCGTACCTGGCCCGGTACTCGTCCGAGCTGATGATCTCGACTCCGCCCGACTCCCCCATACTCGCCTCCACGTGTCCGAACGTCCGGCTGTCCGGCTGGTCCGGCCGGACATCTCAGCGTGGGGCCAAGGGGCGGGCGGGTCAAAGGATTTCGGGCGAGTATCCCCAAATGGCGTGTAAGGGGATCGTGATCGGACGACTTCCGCTCACGGTTGCGCGCCGGTGAGCCGCGGCGTCGCCGCCTCCGTACGGCCGGTCAGCAGGAGCAGCAGCGCCGAGATCGGGCCGCTGATCTCCTCCCCCGCACCGCGCGTCCACTCGACGTCGGTGGCGACGAGCCGGGCGTGCGGGAGCGGCCCGGGCCGGGGCGGGAAGCGCATCGTCCACACCCGGTCGGCGGCGTCGCGGGCGGCCTCGGGGCGGCGGGAGCCGATGATCGAGCGGAGGTCGCCGAGGATCTCGGCGACGGGCTTCTCGGCCTCGCGGACCGCCGAGTCGTGGATCATCCGGTCCATGTTCCCCCGGGCCCGGACGAGCTCACGCAGCGCCCACCCGTACGTACTGCGTGCCGCGACGGTCAGATGCGCGGGGGCGCTGCGCCGGCAAGGCGGGGCACAAGGGGCGGCACGCCCCGTAACCCGCAATGGGCGGCACGCCCCGCAAGGGGCGCGGGGAACTGCGCGACCAGCCACGACGGACCCGCAGCTTGAGAGGAGACCGCAAGCCGCAGTTCCCCAGCCGCCCAACCCAGCGAGCGGACCGGCGGGCCCGGCTGGTGTGCGGGGCCGAGAAGGCGTGGGCGGCGAAGGTCGTAGAGACGACAGAGCCGAGCGGCCAGGCCCACGGGGGAGGGGGTCTGGCCGCTCGGGGTTTCACGGACCGGGCGGCCGGCGAACGGGGGAGTCCCGGCCGCCCGGTGTCCATGGGGTGCCAGGGCCTGTGCGGCCCTGGGAACCCTGGGGTCACGCCTTGGCGAACTCCTTCTCGCCGCCCTGCTCCGGCAACTCGGCCTCGGCCGGCACCACGGAGTCGTCCTCGTCGAGGAGCGTCTTCTCGTCGAAGGGCAGGTCACCGGCGAGCACCTGCTTGACGCGGTCCTTGTCGATCTCGTTGGTCCAGGTGCCGACCAGCACCGTGGCGACCGAGTTGCCCGCGAAGTTCGTCAGGGCGCGGGCCTCGCTCATGAAGCGGTCGATGCCGACGATCAGACCGACGCCGTCGACCAGCGCGGGCTTGTGCGACTGGAGGCCGCCGGCCAGGGTCGCGAGACCGGCGCCGCTGACGCCCGCCGCGCCCTTGGAGGCGACGAGCAGGAAGAGCAGCAGCGGGATCTGCTCACCGATCGACATCGGCGTACCGAGCGCATCGGCGATGTAGAGGGACGCCATGGTCATGTAGATCATGGTGCCGTCGAGGTTGAAGGAGTAGCCCGTCGGGACGGTGATGCCGACGACGGACTTGCTGACACCCAGGTGCTCCATCTTCGCGATGAGCCGCGGCAGCGCGGACTCGGAGGAGGAGGTGGAGAGGATCAGCAGGAACTCACGGGCCAGGTACTTGAAGAGCACGAGGATGTTCAGCCCCGCGACGATCCGCAGCAGCGCCGCCAGCACGATGAAGACGAACAGGAAGCACGTGACGTAGAAGCCGAGCATCAGCACGGCGAGACTCTTGAGCGCGTCCATGCCTGCCGAACCCACCACCGCGGCGATGGCACCGAAGGCGCCGATCGGGGCGGCCCACATCACCATGCCGAGGATGCGGAAGACGAGCCGCTGGATGTGCTCGACGCCGCGCAGGACCGGCTGGCCGACCGAGCCCATGGCCTGGAGCGCGAACCCGGAGAGCAGCGCCACGAGGAGGGTCTGCAGGACCTGGCCCTCGGTGAACGCGGACACGAAGGTGGTCGGGATGATCGACAGCGCGAACTCGACGGGCGGCAGCGCCTCGTCCGACACCTGGTCGTGGCCCGACGCCTTGATCGCGTCGGTCAGCTCAAGGCCGGTACCCGGGTGCAGGATGTTGCCGACGACCAGGCCGATGGTGAGCGCGACGAGCGACATGGCCAGGAAGTAGCCGAGCGCGATACCGCCGACGGCACCGACCTTGGCGGCCTTCCGTACCGAGCCGATGCCCAGCACGATCGTGCAGAAGATGATCGGCGAGATCATCATCTTGATCAGGTTCACGAAGCCGGTGCCCAGGGGCTTGAGCTCGACTCCGACCTCGGGCCAGATCAGACCTACGGCGATGCCGAGCGCCACCGCACCGATCACGGCGATGTACAGGTAGTGGGTGCGGTCCCGCTTTGCGGCGGGCGCGGCAGGTGCCGTTGGCGTGCTGGTCACGGCTGCCTCCTTGACGTCTTTGTCGGGCAAGACCGGCGTGCGGCTCACGTCCGGGGGTTTTCGGGGGAGAGCGACACTCCCCGGGGATCGGGAGCGGCGCGGCCTGGAATCGGGGAGAAACACTCCCGCAATGAGGGGACTATCTCCCGGCCTGTGAGGGCGGTCACCCTTCCGTTCATTTAGTTCACGCTTATCGAGCGAGGCAGACTGGCCACATGCGCTACCCCCGCGTCCCCGGACCCCGCAGCCTGGCCGGTCAGCTGTTCGCCATGCAGGCCGTGCTGATAGCGGTCGTCGTGGCCGGGTACGCGCTGTTCACCTACGTCAGCGACCGCAGCCAGGCGGAGGAGGCGGCGGGCCGCCAGGCCATGGCGGTGGCGAGCGCGGTGGCCGACGCCCCCTCGGTACGGGCGGCGATCCACACCCCCGACCCGACGGCCGAGCTCCAGCCGTACGCGCTGAAGGTCCAGCAGGACGCCGACGTCGACTTCGTCACGATCATGGACACCCAGGGCATCCGCTGGACCCACCCCGACAAGAAGCAGATCGGCCGTCACTACCTCGGCCACATCGACCGCGCGCTGGAGGGCACGGCCTTCACCGAGAAGTACACGGGCACCCTCGGCGAGTCCGTCCGCGCGATCACCCCGATCTACGACGGCAAGGAGATCGTCGGCCTGGTCAGCGCCGGCATCAGGGTCGAGGAGATCAGCGCACGGGTGCAGGACCAGCTGACGGCCCTGATCGCGGTCGCGGCCGGCGCCCTGGTGCTGGGCGCGGTGGGCACCTACGTCGTCAATGCCCGCCTACGCCGTCACACTCACGGCATGAACGCGGCCGAGCTCAGCCACATGCACGACTACCACCAGGCCGCGCTGCACGCCGTACGCGAAGGTCTGCTGATGCTCGACGGCCAGTTCCGGGTGGCACTGATCAACGACGGCGGCCGGGAACTGCTGGGCCTGCCCTCCGAGGCGGAGGTGGCGGGCGGTGCGGAGGACGTGGTGGGCCGGTCGGTCGCGGAGCTGGGTCTGCCCGCCCCGCTGACGGGTGCGCTGCTGGCGTCGGAGCCGAGGGTGGACGAGGTGCATCTGACGGCGTCGCGCGTGCTGGTGGTGAACACGTCGCCGGTGTCGGGCGGCGAGCGCAGGGGCACGGTCGTAACCCTCCGCGATGTGACGGAACTCCAGTCCCTGATGGGCGAGTTGGACTCGGAGCGAGGCTTCACGCAGGCGCTCCGCTCGCAGGCGCACGAGGCGGCGAACCGCCTCCACACGGTCGTGTCGCTGATCGAACTGGGGCGGGCCGAGGAGGCGGTGGACTTCGCGACGGCGGAGTTGGAGCTGGCCCAGGCCCTCACCGATCAGGTGGTGGCGGCGGTGAGCGAGCCGGTGCTCGCGGCCCTGCTGCTGGGCAAGACGGCCCAGGCCAACGAGCGGGGTGTGGAGCTGGTGGTGTCGGAGGACAGCCGCCTGGACGACGGACTCCTGCCGGAGACGTTGACGGCCCGGGACCTGGTGACCATCCTCGGCAACCTGATCGACAACGCCGTGGACGCGGCGCAGGGCTCGGCCGGGGCGAGGGTGACGGTGACGGCGTACACGGAGGATTCCGAGCTGGTCCTGCGGGTGGCGGACACGGGTGCGGGGGTCGACCCCGAGCACGCGGAGGCGGTTTTCCAGCGCGGCTTCTCGACGAAACCGACGGCCCAGCCGGGCGGGCGGGGCCTGGGGCTGGCGCTGGTGAAGCAGGCGGTGACGCGGCACGAGGGGACGCTGGCGGTGGCCGGGGCGGCCGGGGGCGGGGCGGAGTTCGAGGTGCGGTTGCCGTTGGGTGAGGGGCCAGAGGTGCCAGAGGGTGAAGCGCCTGTTGGTGAGGGAGCGAGGTCCTTGCAGGAAGCCAAGGGCACGGTTTCTGGAGGCGGCGCATGACGAACGAGCAGCCCATCCGCGTACTGGTCGTCGAGGACGACCCCGTCGCGGCGGACGCGCACGTCATGTACGTAGGCCGGGTCCCCGGTTTCGTGGCTGTCGGCAAGGCGCACACCGGCGCGGAGGCCCGACGCGCGCTGGACCGCACCCCGGTGGATCTGCTGCTACTGGACCTGCATCTACCGGATGTGCATGGGTTGCAGCTGGCCCGCTCCCTCCGCGCCGCCGGCTACCACGCGGACGTCATCGCGGTGACGTCGGCGCGAGACCTGGCGGTCGTACGGGAGGGCGTCTCGCTGGGCGTCGTCCAGTACGTACTGAAGCCCTTCACCTTCGCGACCCTCCGAGACCGCCTGGTGAGATACGCCGACTACCACGCGGCGGCAGGCGAGGCGAGCGGCCAGGACGAGGTCGACCGCGCGTTGGCGAGCCTGCGGGCACCGAGCCCGGCCGCACTGCCGAAAGGGCTGAGCTCACCAACCCTGGAACGGGTGACTGTCACGCTGCGGGACTGCGCGGAGGGGCTGACGGCGGCGGGGGTGGCGGAGGCGGTGGGGATCTCGCGGATTACGGCTCGCCGGTATCTGGAGCACCTGGTGGACGCGGGGCGGGCGGCGCGGGCTCCGCAGTACGGGACTGTGGGGCGACCGGAGTTGCAGTACCGGTGGGTGAAGGGGCAGTAGCCCTACTCCCCTACTCGATGAGGGTGCGCTTCGGGCGGACCACGCAGAACTCGTTCCCCTCCGGATCGGCCAGCACGGTCCAAGACTCGTCGCCACTCTGCCCTACGTCCGCCCGGCGGGCGCCGAGGGCGAGGATGCGGTCGATCTCGGCGTCCCGGTCGTCCGCGGTGGTCGTCAGATCGAGGTGCAGCCGGTTCTTGACGACCTTGCGGTCGGTCACCGGCATGAAGCAGATACCGACGGGCGCGGTGGCCTCCGGCCCGATGACGACCTCCCGCTCCCGCTCGGAGAGGATCCGCCAGCCCAACACCTCGGCCCAGAACCGGGCGAGGCCGGGGAGGTCGTGGGCGTCGATGACGATGTGGTGCAGGGAGAGGGGCATGTGGCCCAGTGTGCCCGGGACTTACGGAACTTACGGGACTTACGTGAAGGGGCGTGCGTAGAGGACGACTTGGGCCGCAAGGCCGATGACGCTGAGCGCCTCGACGACGGAGAGGGCGAGGAGGCCGGGACTGGTCTGGCCTGCGGCCCAGTAGACGAGGAGACCGGCGAGGGGGACGACGCAGAAGGCCAGCAGGTCGATCGCCAATTGGATGACTTTGCGCGATCGTCGGCGGGGGTCGGAGCGGTGGGCGGTCTCCCAGGTGAACGCACGCTCCGCTTGGGCGAGTTGGGCGAGGCGGGGCCCGAGGTCATCGCGTATGTGCCTGCCGATCGCGGAGATCTTCTCGTCGTTGACGAGGTAGGTCCAGCCGAGGACGACACAGACGGGCGGCAGGGCGAGCAGCATCGCGGACTGCTGGGCCTGCGCGGTGGCGGCGATGACGGCGGCGACGACGGTGAGGGTGACGTACAGGAGGTTGTCGCGGAATCCGATACGGGTCTTCTGCTCGTCCTTGACCGACTGGTATTCGGCGAGCAGCAACTGGCCTACGGTGACGTCCTGTTCCGGCATTCCATTCGCCCCCCTTGTGCGGCTGACTTGGAAGTACCTTAGGTGAGTGTCTGAGTCGCAACCCATAGTCGCGGTACTGACCGCGTTGCCGTTGGAGTACAGGGCCGTACGGGATCAACTCACCGATCTCCGGCCGCGCGAGCATCGCCGTGGCACCAGGGCCGAGGTGGGTCGGTTGCCGGGTACGGACTGGTCCGTCGCGCTGGTGGAGATGGGCGAGGGGAATCTGACGGCTGCTGCGCTCACCATGCGGGTGATGGAGTGGCTGGAGCCCGAGGCGGTGTTCTTCGTCGGGGTCGCCGGGGGGTTGAAGCGCGACATCGCCCTGGGAGACGTCGTGGTGGCGACCAAGGTGTACGCGGTCCACGGCGGCAAGGAGACACCGCAGGGCTTTCTCGTACGACCGGAGGCCTGGCGTGCCTCGCACCGGCTGGAGCAGGCGGCCCGGGCGGCGTTGCGGGATGACCCACACGCCCATCTGAAGCCGATCGCGGCGGGTGACGTGGTGCTGGCGGCGGCGAAATCCGCCCTCGCGGAGCACCTGCGGGAGCATTACAACGACGCGGCCGCCATTGAGATGGAGGGGTCGGGGGTCGTCAGCGCGGTCGAACTCGCGGGCGGGGACGCGTTGGTGATCCGGGGGATTAGCGACCGGGCTGATGGGCGCAAGTCCCGTGCGGATGGGGAAGGTTGGCAGCCGAGGGCTGCGGCGAGTGCGGCGGCTGCGGTGGTGGCGGTGTTGCGGGAGTTGCGGCCGTTCGGGGGGCGTGGGTCTTCGGGGGCTCGGGGTGGCGAGGACTCTGAGGAGGGGCCCCATTCCGGGTCCACGTATGGAGGGGACCACCTGGACTTTCGAGGGAGCACCTTCAGCGGGCCGTTCGTTGCAAAGCAGGTGGGACGGCGGGACCGGGAACCGGGGGAACGGTAGCTCAGGACGCGATTCGGTCCACGGTCCGGTACCGGTCGCGACAGCCGCGTTGCCGGCGGTGCCGGCCGGGTTCACCGGACGGGACGACGATCTGGCCGAGCTCCTGCCGATCCTGGATCCGGCGGCGGAGTCCGACCCGCCCGTGCTGATCTGCGCGGTGTCCGGGCTGGGCGGGATCGGCAAGACGTCGCTGGTGTTGTACGCAACGCGCCGGGTATTGCGGGCGGGGTGGTTTCCGGGCGGGACCTTGTTCGTCGACTTTCGCGGGTACGACGAGGATCCGGTTACGGCGGACCAGGCGCTGCTTGCTCTGCTGGACGGCCTGGGCGTACGAGGGACGGAGGTTCCGCAGACGCCAACCGGCCAGTACGCCCTCTACCAGCGGCTGCTCGCCGAGGAACGCCGCTCGATGCTGCTGCTCTTCGACAACGCCTCGGACCCAGCCCAGCTCATCCGTCTCATCCCCGCAACCGATCACCACCGCGTCCTGATCACGTCCAGGGACCGACTCACCGCCCTGGATGCCCGACTCCTCGACCTCGGCGCCCTCAAGCCGGAGGCCGCGGCCGATCTCGTCGCCGGATTACTGCGGCTCACCGACCGGCGTGACGACCGTTGCCTGCGCGAGCCGGAGGCTGTCGCCGAGCTCGGAACGCTTTGCGGCCACCATCCGCTCGCGCTGCGGATGGTGGTCGGGATGCTGCGCGAGCGGCGGTATCGGAGCATTGCCTCGCTGGTGGAGGAGCTGCGGGGAAACGGGGACCGGACGCGGGTGCTGGGGGTACGGCCTGTGTTCGAGGCTGCCTACGGTCAACTGCGGGCGGAGCAGGCCAGGTTGCTGCGGTTGTTGTCCCTAGCGCCTACGGCTGAGGTCAGCGGGGAGGCGGCGATGGCGATGGCGGGACTCTCCGATGACGAGACGTTCGGTCTGCTGGAAGGGCTGGCTGCTGCGCACCTGGTCACGCCGGTGCCGGTGGTGGGTGGGGATGTGCGGTGGCGGTTGCATGACTTGGTGCGGGAGTTCGGGGTGGGTGTGGTGGCGGGGGATGCAGGGTTGCGGGAGGAGGGGGAGGCGGCGCGGGATCGACTGTTGGGGTTCTACTGCCGGTGGGCGTATGCGGCCGACGCCTGGCTGGTGTGGCTGCCGGGGCGGCCGGTGCCGGAGCGGTTTACGGACCGGGGGCAGGCGTTGACGTGGCTGGACGGGGAGCGGGCGGGGCTGGTGGCGGCGGTGCAGTGGGCGCGGGAGGAGCGGTACGCGCAGACGGCGGTGCGGCTGGCCGCACGCCTGGCGGAGTACCTGGACTGGCGGCGGTACTTCGAAGACGCAATCACCGTCGCGCGTACCGCGCGGGAAACCGCCCACCGCACCGGGGACCGCGAGGCCGAGGCCGACGCGTGGAACAACCTCGGCCTTGCCATGTGGGAGGCGGGCCGGGTGGAAGAGGCGATCGACGCCCACACCCGCGCCCGCGACATGCACCAGGCCGCCGAGAACCACCACGGCCAGGCCAGGGCGTGGACCAGCCTCGGTATCGGTCTGAACGCTACGGGCCGGACGGAAGAGGCGATCGATGCCCTCACCCACGCCCGTGAGCTCTTCCAGGCTGCCAGGGACCGCCGCGGCGAGGCCAGCGCGAGGGATGGCCTTGGCCTCGTCCTGCTAGAGGCAGGCCGGACGGAGGAGGCGATCGACGCCCACACCCGCGCCCGCGACATGCACCAGTCCATCGGGGACCGGCACCGCGAGGGCAGAGCCTGGCACAACCTCGGCCGCGCCTTGGTGAACGCAGGCCAAGTAGAAGAAGCAATCGAGGCATTCGGCAAGGACCTCGAAATCTGCCGAGAGTTCGAGGACTGGCACGGGGCTGGCTGGACCCTCGAAAGCTTGGCCTACGCCCACCACAAAGCCCAGCACCCAGCCGAGGCCCGCGCCCACTACCTCCAAGCCGCCGACGCCTACACCCAAGCCAACGCCCCCACCGATGCCGCCCGCGCCCAATCCTCCGCAGACGCATTGACCTGACTAGACCACTCCCCCTACGTTCACCTGGCAGCCATCCCGGCCACAAAGAAGTGAGCCCGTAGGAGGTCATGCCCGTGCGCCCCACCGCATCCCGACTCCGCCACCCAACCGCCTTGCTCACCACCCTCGTTGCCCTCTCCACCGCCCTAACCGCCTGCGGCACCGGCTCCGGAAGCGACCCAGACACACTGAAGGTCTCCTTCAAACAGTCGACGGACAACAACGTCAAGGTGATGGACAACTTCCTCGCCGGCATCAAGAAGCAGTTCGAGAAGGAGAACCCCGGCAAGAAGGTCGAGCTCGTCCCCATCAAGGCCCCGGATTCGGAGTACTACGTCAAGGTCCAACAGATGCTCCGCTCCCCCAAGACGGCCCCGGACCTGGTCTACGAGGACACGTTCCTCATCAACTCGGACATCACCAGCGGGTACTTGAAGCCCCTCGACTCCTACCTCGCCAAGTGGCCGGACTGGAACCAGTTCATCGACACCGCGAAGACGGCGGCGAAGGCCCAGGACGGGAAGACGTACGGCGTCCCGGACGGCACGGACACCCGGGGCCTCTGGTTCGACAAGGCGATCTTCAAGAAGGCGGGCCTGCCGGAGGACTGGCAGCCGAAGACCTGGGACGAGGTCCTCGAAGCCGCCCGCACGATCAAGAAGAAGGTCCCCGACGTCACGCCCCTGAACATCTACACGGGCAAGCCGGCCGGTGAGGCGGCGACCATGCAGACCTTCGAAATGCTCCTGTACGGCACCAACGACGGTACGACAGACCCCCTTTACGACACCGCGTCGAAGAAGTGGATCGCCGGCAGCCAGGGCTTCAAGGACGCGCTGACCTTCGTGGAGACGGTGTACAAGGAGAAGTTGGGCCCCGACGTCTCGGACGCCCTCGACCCCAACTTCGGTACGACGGTCCGCGGCGAGCTCTTCCCGAACGGCAAGCTCGGCATCGACCTGGACGGCAGCTGGCTCCCGCAGGACTGGCAGGAGGGGGCAGGCCACGCCTGGCCCGAGTGGTCGGAAAAGCTCGGCCTAGCCGCAATGCCGACCCAACAGGGCCAGGCTCCCGGCAAGGTGAGCATGTCCGGCGGCTGGACGTGGGCAATCCCGTCCAAGGCGGCAAACCCGGACCTGGCCTTCAAGTTCATCGAGACGATGCAGACGAAGGCGAACGCCCAGAAGTGGTACATCACCAACTCGGGTATCGCGGTGCGGAAGGACGTAGCGGAGGACCCTTCCTACGTGTCGGCCCAGCCCGGAATCAAGTTCTTCACGGACCTGGTCGCGAGCACGCACTACCGCCCGGCGTATCAGGCGTACCCGAAGGTCTCCACGGCCATCCAGGAGGCGATGGAGGGCGTGACGACGGGTGACCAGTCGGTGGAGGAGGCGGCGAAGGGCTACGACGAGGAGTTGAAGACGGCCACCGACAACCAAGTGATCACGAAGTGAGCGTGGCCACGAAGGAGGCGGCCCCGCCCGGGCCGCCGACGGTCCCGCAGACACCCAGGGGCATTCCGGCGACGGCGGCCCGCTCCCTCACCCGAGCCCTCCCCGTCGCCCCGTCCCTGATCCTCCTGCTCCTCTTCCTCGCGGGCCCGATCGCCTACTGCGCGTACATCGCCTTCACCGACCTCCAACTCACCGGCCAGGCACACTCCTCCTTTGTCGGCTTCGAGAACTTCCGCACGGCGTTCAAGGACGAGGCGTTCCTCAACGCGGTCTGGCTGACGCTGGTCTTCACGGTGCTGTCGTCACTGGTCGGCCAGAACACACTGGGCCTGGCGCTGGCAGCACTGATGCAGAGGGCGTCAAAGCCGGTCCGTACGGTGGTCGGAGGCGTCGTGATCACGGCGTGGGTGCTGCCGGAGGTGGTGGCGGGCTTCCTCCTCTACGCCTTCTTCAGACGCGAGGGCACCTTGAACGCCATCCTGGACTGGCTCCATCTCCCGTCCCAGAACTGGCTGTTCACGCTCCCGATCCTGGCGGTGTCATTCGCGAACGTATGGCGGGGAACAGCCTTCTCCATGCTGGTGTACTCGGCCGCGCTGAACGAAATCCCGAAGGAGATAACAGAGGCGGCAGAGGTCGACGGCGCGAGCGGCTGGCGCCGCATGTGGCACATCACCCTCCCGATGATCCGCCGCTCGATCGGCACCAACCTGATGCTCAACACCCTCCAGACCCTCTCGGTCTTCGGCCTGATCTGGGTAATGACAAGAGGCGGCCCGGGAAACCGCAGCCAGACCCTCCCCCTCTTCATGTACGAACAGGCCTTCCAGAAAAGCATGATCGGCTACGGCACGGCGGTGGCCTTGCTGCTCCTGGTCGTCGGCTCTCTGTTCTCGCTGGTGTACATGCGGCTGCTACGAACGGAGGTCTGACATGGCATCAACATGGAGTACGACCATCAAGTCCCGCCGTACGAGGCACCGGTTGGCGGCGGACACGGGCCTCCTGGTAGTGGCCGCGGCCTTCTCCTTGCCGTTGGCGTGGGTGGTGCTCTCCGCCTTGGACGCACAGGCCAACCTGAAGGTGAAACTGCCGGACGGCGTCACGCTGGACAACTTCGACGCCGTACTCCAACCGGACATCACCTACACCCCGTTGCTGAACAGCCTGATCCTGTGCGGCGGCGGAACCCTACTGACGGTGGTGTGCGCGGCGTTGGCGGCATACCCGCTGTCGAGATTCCGGTCCCGCCTGAACCGGCCCTTCCTTCTCACCATCCTTTTCGCGACGAGCCTGCCGATCACGGCAATCATGGTGCCGGTGTACGCCCTCTTCGTACGGGTGAACCTGATCGACACGATGCAGGGCACGATCTTCTTCTTCGCCGCCTCCCAATTGCCCTTCGCCATCTGGCTGATGAAGAACTTCATGGACGGAGTACCAAAGGAACTGGAGGAAGCGGCTTGGACCGACGGGGCGTCGTCGTTCCAGTCCCTGGTCAGGATCGTGCTGCCGCTGATGGGGCCGGGGGTGGCGGTGGTGACGGTGTTTTCGTTCGTGATGATGTGGGGGAACTTCTTTGTGCCGTTCATGCTGCTGCTTTCACCGGATCAGATGCCGGCGAGCGTGAGCATCAATGACTTCTTCGGGAATCGGGGGAGTGTTGTTTATGGGCAGTTGGCGGCGTTTTCGATTATTTACTCGACGCCGGTGATTTTGTTGTATGTGCTGGTGGCGAGGCGGTTGGGTGGGGGGTTTGCTTTGGGTGGGGCGGTTAAGGGGTGAGGGGCTGGTCCAGAGATCCGGCGCGGGTGCGGACTTGGGCGGCTTCGGCGGGGGCGTCAGCTCGGGTGAAGGCGTCGGCGGACTGGAGGTAATGGGCGCGGGCCTCGGCGGGGCGATCGGCGTCCTCGTGAGCGCGGGCCAGGTTTCCGAGGGTCTGGCCTGCCCCGTACCAGTCTTCGAACTCCCGCTTGATCTCCAGGGCCTTTCCGTATACCTCGATGGCCTCCTCCACCCGGCCCGCCTCCCGCAGGGCGTTGCCGAGGTTGTTCCACGCCCTACCCTCGCGGTGGCGGTCTCCGGCGGCTTGGTACAGGTCGCGGGCGCGAGTGTGGGCATCGATCGCCTCCTCCACCCGACCTGCCCCCCGCAGGGCGCTGCCGAGGTTGTTCCACGCCCTAGCCTCGAACTGGCGATCCCCGGCGGCCTGGTACAGGTCGCGGGCGCGGGTGAGGGCGTCGATCGCCTCCGCCGCCCGACCTGCCCCCCGCAGGGCGTTGCCGAGGTTGTTCCACGCGTCGGCCTCGCCGGGGCGGTTGTCGGCGGCCTGGTACAGATCGCGGGCGCGACTGAGGGCATCGATCGCCTCCTCCACCCGACCCGCCTCCCCCAGGGCGGTGCCAAGGAAGGTCCACGCGTCGGCCTCGCCGGGGCGGTCCCCGGTGCGGTGGGCGGCCTCCCGGGCGGCACTAGCGACGGTAATCCAGTCGTCGAAGTACCGCCGCCACCCCAGGTACTCCGCCAGGCAGGCGGCCAGCCGCACCGCCGGCTCGGCATGCCGCTCCTCCCGCGCCCACTGCACCGCCGCCACCAGTCCCGCCCGCTCCCCGTCCAGCCACGCCAACGCCTGCCCCCGGTCCGTAAAGCGCTCCGGTTCCTCCAACCCCGGCAGCCACCGCAGCCGGTCATCGGCCGCATCCGCCCACCGGTAGTAGAACGCCAGCAACCGTTCCCGCGCCGCCTCCCCCTCCTCCCGCAACCTCACATCCCCCGCCACCACACCCACCCCAAACGCTCGCACCAAGTCGTGCAACCGCCACCGCACACGCCCGCTCCCCGGCTCTACAAGATGGGCACGGGCCAGCGCGCCCAGGGTGCGGATGGGCGGACCATCGACCCCGGTCAAGGCAGCGACCACCTCCGCGCTTACCTCGGGTCCAGGGGCGAGGGCCAGCAGACGCAACAGCCGCGCCTGGTCGGGAGACAAACGGCGGTAGGAGAGGTCGAACGCTGCGCGGACACTGCGCTCGCCGTCGTCGAGGTACACCAGACGGTCACGGGACTCGGACAGTTCCGTAGCGAGTTCGGCGACGGACTTGCCGCGGTCCAGCACTAGCAGCGCCGCCGCGATCTGGAGGGCCAGCGGCAAATGTCCGCAGTGTGAGGCGAGTTCCGCAGCCGCCTCGGGCTCCTCGGCGACACGACTGTCGGACGGATCGGCGATCCGCAGTGCGCCATCAAGAAGGCGGTACGCCTCCTTCGGCATCATCTCGTCCAACGACAGGAGTCTCGCTCCGAGTTGGGGCAGCTTGATGCGCGAGGTCACGAGAAGCCGGTGCCTCACGTCACCGGGAAGCAACGGCCGTACCTGGTCCGGCGCGGAAGCGTTGTCCGCCAGGACCAGCACCGCACCCCGTTCCCGCCCCCGCTCCGCGAGTACCGAGCGATACAACGCGGCCCGATCGTCCGCCCTGACGGGAATGTGCTCCGGCGCCGTTCCCAAGGCCCGCAGCAACGCCTCCAGCGCTTGCTCCCCGGTGACAGGATCGTCGTCGTACCCGTGCAGATCCAGGAAGAGCACCCCGCCCGGGAACCAACTCTTCCTGCAAGCCTTGTGAGCCGCCTCCACCGCAAGCGCCGTCTTACCAATCCCGCCGAGCCCGGACACCGCAGCGGCGAGGACTGCCCCCGAACCACCATCGGAGGCGGCGGCCGGATCAAGCGCGTCGAGCAGTGAACGGAGCTCGCTCTCCCGCCCGGTGAAGCCAACCGCCTGAGCCGGCAGGGCGTCCAGCGCCGTGGGCGCGGGCCCGTGCTCCTGATAAACGGCCTTCGCCGTGAAGGGACCTCTGAACTCCGCGCCCTGAAAGTCGAGATGATCCCCACCGTATTCACTCGCCATCGTGCCGTCCGTCCCCCGTACTGCCTGCCTTCACACACCGCGCAACATCAAGGTACGCCCGACATACCCGCCCAACACCCGTTCTGCGCAGCCACCTTGGCAGTACCGTAGAACCGTGCCGGAGACAACACCCACCGTGGCCGTCCTCACCGCGCTGCCCCTCGAATACGAGGCCGTGCTGGCCCACCTCACGCAGGTCGAGAAGCTCACCGAGCCGCGCTACGGCACCAAGGCCAAACGAGGCCGACTCCCAGGCACGCCCTGGCAGGTCGCGCTGATCGACATGGGCGAGGGAACACTCACGGCCGCCGCGATCACCACGCACGTACTGTCGTGGCTCGACCCCGAGGCCGTACTGCTCGTCGGTGTCGCAGGCGGCCTGAAGGACGACATCGAGATCGGCGACGTCGTGGTCGCAACCAAGGTGTACGCCATCCACGGCGGCAAGCAGACCTCCGACGGCTTCCTGGACCGTCCAGAGGCCTGGCGCGCCTCGTACCGCCTGATGCAGGCGGCCAGAGAGGCGTTGCGCGGCAAGGCCCACTTCAAGCCGATCGCCGTCGGAGACGTCGTCCTAGCAGACAGCGACTCCGACCTGGCCCGGCGCATCCGGACGAGCTACAACGACGCCGTCGCCATCGAGATGGAAAGCTCCGGCGTAGCCCACGCGGTGCATCTCGCGGGCGAGGCGGGCGCGTTGATCATCCGAGGCATCAGCGACAAGGCGGACGCAGGCAAGTCCCGTGCGGACGCCGGGGGTTCACAGCCAAGAGCCGCCGCGAACGCAGCCGAGGCCGCCATCGCCGTACTCCACGAACTGGACCCGAAGCCGGCGGCACCCGGCCAGGCGGCCCCCGACCCCCGGGAGGGCCCTTTTCGCAGCTCCACGTACGGCGGAGACCACCTCGACTTCCGGGGAAGCACCTTCCAAGGACCCTTCACCGCAAAGTCGGTCGGAGAGCGCCCCGCCGACGACGGACGGTAGCCCGAGCACGGAGCCCGGCACCGCCCACACCCGTGGCCCGGTCCCCGTGGCAACCGCTACCCTCCCGCCCCGCCCCCTCGGCTTCACGGGCCGATCGGCAGAACTGGCCCGCCTGCTCCCCCACCTCGAACCCACCCCGAACGGAACCACCACCCTCCCCCTCCTCATCTTCGCCGTCACCGGCATGGGCGGCATCGGCAAGACGGCACTGGCGGTCGAGACGGCACACCAGGCGTGCTCGCAGAACTGGTTCCCCGGCGGAACACTCTTCGTCGACCTGCGCGGCTACGACGACAACCCGGTCACCGCCAACCAGGCGGTCCTGGCGCTACTCGACGCACTAGGCGTACAGGGCCCGGATCTGCCACCGTCCGCCGCACGCCAGTACGACGCCTACCGCCGACTCCTGGCCAAGCAGCAAGACCGCATGCTGCTGATCCTGGACAACGCCTCGGACCCGGCCCAGTACCTCCCCCTGCTGCCCGGCACGGACCGCCACCGGGTACTGATCACCTCCCGCGACCGCCCAGACGCCCTCACCGGCGTCCGCCTCATCGACCTGGCAACGCTCCCTCCCGACGACTCGGCCGCGCTCATCACCCGCGCCCTCCACGACGCCGACGACCGCGACGACCGCCCGGCCCGAGAACCGGACGCCCTCCGCGAACTGACCTCCCTCTGCGGCCACTTGCCCCTCGCCCTCCAGATCGCCGCCGCGATGCTGCGCCGACGCCGTACACGCGGGATCGCCTCACTGGTGACCGAGATCAAGCAGGCCGGGGACGCGATGGCCGCACTGGACAACGGCACGCGCGGCACAGATCAGTACGGCCGCTCCCTCGTCCTCCACCCGGTCTTGGAGACCTCTTACCGCCGCCTGCCTCCCGATCAGGCCCGCCTGCTCCGCCTACTCGCCCTGGCACCGGGCGCGGAGACCGGCACGGACGCGGCGGCCGCCCTGGCCGACCTGGGCGCGGAGGCCGCGGTGAGCCGCTTGGAGGACCTGGCCGCGAGAGGCCTCGTCACACCGGTTTGGGCTGAGGAGAGTCCGGACGGCGGTGTGCGGTGGCGGTTGCATGACCTGGTGCGGGCGTTTGGGGTGGGTGTGGTGGCGCGGGATGCGGGGCTGGTGGAGGAAGGGGAGGCGGCGCGGGAGCGGGTGCTGGACTTCTACTGCGCGTGGGCGGATGCGGCGGATGACTGGTTGCGGTGGTTGCCAGGGATGGCGGTGCCGGCGCGGTTCGGAGGGAGAGGGGAGGCGTTGGGGTGGCTGGACGGGGAGCGGGCTGGGCTGGTGGCAGCGGTGGGATGGGCGGATGGAGAGCGGTTCGCGGGCACGGCAGTGCGGCTGGCTCTATGCCTGGGGGAATATCTGGGCTGGCGGCGGTATTTCGACGATTGGGTCGCGGTGGGCCGGGCAGCGCTGGAGGCCGCCGGCCGTTTGGGGGACCGCACGGCCGAGGCCTGCGCGGGGAACGACCTCGGCCGCGCCCTGCGGCGGTCGGGGCGAGGGGCGGAGGCGGTCGAGGTGCATACCCGCTCGCGCGACCTGTGCCAGGCCGTCGGGGACCGCAACGGCGAGGTCATCGCGTGGGACAATCTCGGCCTCGCCCTACAGGAGGCGAGTCGAGGCGCGGAGGCGATCGAGGCACACGCCCGCTCCCGCGATCTGAGCCAGGCCGTCGGGGACCGCCAAGCCGAGGCCAGGGCATGGACCAGCCTCGGCTTCGCCCTGCTGGATGAGGGTCAGGTGGCGGAGGCGATCGAGACCCTCACCCGCGCCCGCGACCTGTACCAAGCCGTCGGGGACCGCCACGGCGAGGCCCTCGCGTGGCACAGCCTCGGCAACGCCCTGCGGGCGGCGGGCCGGGTGCCGGAGGCGGTCGAGGAGTACGGCAGGGCGCTGGAGGTCTACCGGGAGTTCGAGGACTGGTACCGGACAGGCCAGGCCCTGCACTGTCTCGCCCTCGTCCACGGGTCCGCCGGCCGCCCTGCCGAGGCCCGTACCTTCTGGCTCCAGGCCGCCGCCGCCTACGCCCAGGCTGGCGAGACCGCCAAAGCCGACCAGGCTCGCACCTGGGCCAAGGGACAGAAATAGCCACCACGCCACCCCCACGTCACTCCTTCCCAGCCCCCACCTCCGCATACCCCCGAGCCCCCGGCCAAGGCACCACAGCCCACATCCGCGTCCCACCCCCAGGCTCCCGAGCCTCCCCAAACCCCCACTCCCCCTCACAAGCCCGCACCACGCACCCCAACACGCGCAACGCCGCCCGCCTCCGCGCATCGCAGGCCGCAGCGAGCCGGGGATAGCTATGCCGCGGATGCCCGTCGAACAGAATCACCCGCAACGCATCCTCCCGATACCGCAGCGACACATACACCTCACTGTCAGGCGTGAACCGGCAAGCACAAGCGGCCAGTTCACCCACCACCTGCACGGCAGCGTCCGTCATCCCCTCCAGCCCATGCGTCTGAAGAACAACCCGAGTCGCCGCACGCGCGATACGCGGACTGGCCGGTCCGGCAGGCAACGTGAAGCTGTAGGCGAGCGTGTCGGGAGACGGCGCCGGCGTCTCCCACGCATCAGCCGAGACGGGGCAGGCCGAGACGGCCACGGATGCGGACATGACTAACTCCCTTATTAGACGGCGGACTTGATGAGTGACGCCCGACCCGACCAGTGGCCTGTCTCCCTGACGCGAGCCCACCCCTCCCAGGGAAGGAGCACATGGGCAGGCTCGCGCGATGCACTTCCGACAACGTCGGGTCGTAAGCGATTCGTCACCGACTGTAGAGCATCGCCGGAGTACACGTACTACTCTTCCCTGAACTCCCGGTGGACCAACCGCACGCCGCAGCGGCAGACTGACCCCCGTCACATGGCCGACCAGGAGGGGACGCATGCCGCCGAGGAGTACACCGACGGAGCGGCAGCGGCGACTCGGTGCGGAGTTGCGCAAGTTGCGGGTCGCGGCCGGTATGACGACGGAGTACGCCGCCGGGCTCCTGAGCGTCCCCCGTACGAACGTGCCCAACATGGAGTCGGGCCGCTCGGGCATCAGCGCCGAACGCGTACGCACGCTCGCGGACAACTACGGCTGCATGGATCACGGCCTCATCGCAGCGCTGGCCGCCATGGCCGCCGAACGCGACAAAGGCTGGTGGGAGGCGTACCGGGGCCAACTCCGCGACGATTTCCTGGACATCGCCGAACTGGAATGGCACGCCAAGCGCCTGCGCATCGCCGTCACCGTGCACCTGCCGGGGCTGCTTCAGAACGAGGAGCACGCCCGAGCCGTCTTCGACGCCGTGATCCCGCGCCTGCCCGCAGCCGACGTCGACGTCCGCGTGGCCCACCGGATCGACCGTCAGCAGGTGCTCGACCGGCCGGATCCCCCCGTACTCGACGCGATCGTCCACGAGGCCGCCCTGCGCATGGAATTCGGCGGACCGGCAGTCGCGCGACGGCAGTTGGAGCACCTGCTGCACATGACCGAGCGCGACACGGTGACCGTACGGGTCATCCCGTTCAAGGCGGGCGGCTTCCCCGGAGCCGGGCAGTCCGTCGTCTACGCCGAGGCCGCCGTCCCCCAACTCGACACCGTGGAACTCGACAGCACGCACGGCCCGGAGTTCATCGACGCGGAAGCACAACTCGCCAAGTACCGCGCCCAGCTCGACGCGGCCGAGTCCGCAGCGCTCGCCCCCGACGCCTCGCGCGACTTCATCCGCACCCTCGCCGACGAACTCGCCAACCTCTAGGAGCCCCCGTGCCGGACATCACCTGGGAAGCCCCCTTCTGCGGCGAAGGCGCCAACTGCTTCCGCATAGGCACCGACCCAAACGGCAACGCCTACATCGCCGTAGCCGGCCAGGAGGACCACCCCCTCACCGACACCCGAGAAGCCCTCCGCACCCTCATCCAAGACATCAAGTCCGGCAAAGCCGACCACCTCCTCTAACTCTGCCCCAGTGATTGGCCCCTTAGGCCCAGGCAGCGAGAAGAAAACCGCAGGTCAGCTCTCTGATTCGTGGGCCAAAGGCTCCAATCACCCACCACCCCAACCCGCCGCCCCACACCCCGGACCCACCGTCAGCCGCCAAGCCGACCCGGGACCCCCGCTTTCCGGGCCGCTTGCTCGCTTCTCACCCGTGCTGGAGCGACCCGGGTCCAGGGTGGCCCAACGGGCCATCGGCGCAGCGGACGCGACCGCAGGGAGCGCCCTTGACGCGGGCCGCGGAAGCACGACACTCCCAAAGAAGCGAGCGGCCCCCACGCTCACGCCCCCAACAAGCCGACGCGCAAACCCACCCCTGAACAACCCAGCCCCCTCCCCCTCAGTCACCCTGCCCCTCCCCCGGCAACACCCCCGCCCGAAACGGCTCCACCCCCACAACCCTCCGCACCCGCACCGGCTCGATCAGCAGCATCACCCGCCGCTCCCCCTCCATCAGCCACGGATACCGCTCCTCCCCGATGTACTTCTGCGCCAGCCGATCCATGGCCCGTTCCGCCTCCTCCCCCTCCACGAACCGCACGACCCGTCCCCGGATCTCGGCCCGGTCGTAGGGGTTCTCGGGGTCGTGGTGGGACAGCGACACGTACGGATTGCGCCGCACGTTGTCCACCTTCACGCGCCCGATCGACGTGTTGACCATGACGTACTCACCTTCGATGTCCGCCCACATGGGCGACACCTGAGGCATTCCGTCGGCGTCCACCGTCGCGAGGTGCCAGAAGTTCGGCGCCAGCAGCCGCTCGCGAATATGCCCCTCTACCTTGCCATTCATCAAACGCACCTTCCGGTCGAGCGCCGCCGCGGACTTGGCGTCATCCTGACGGGCGCCACCACCCCTCCACCACCCCTCGACCAGACGTCACCTCAGACACACGGCCGAAACCGTATGTTCCTACAATCTGTAATCCTGGCCGAACAGACCGTAGTCATCGCACCCCATCGCCCCTAGCTTGTGCCCCGTGCGCCGACCGCCAGCCCAACCGCATCCGAATCAGCCCACCCCGCCGCCGCCTCCCCCGTTCAACGCCCGCGCCGCCCGTCAGCTCCGTACCGCTCTCGGCATGGGCCCCGAGCATGTTGCCTATGGCATGCGCGCCTCGTTCGGACTGCCCTACGTCACCCCGGACCTCGTCGTTGCCTGGGAACGCGGAATCACCACCCCCACCAGCCCCGAACTCACCGCACTCGCAGGCGTGTTGTGGTGTTCCGTCGGTGAACTCATCGGCAGACCCCGCACGTTGCGCGAACACCGACTCGCCCGCAATCTCACCGCCGAGGACATCTCCCGTACCGTCGGGCTCGAACTCCTCGCCTATCTCCACATGGAGGAGAACGACGAGTGGCGCGGCACCGACCGCCAGTCCGCCGCGCTCGCCGACCTGCTCGAACTGTCCCTCCCCGATTTCGTCACCATCATGGGCCGGGACGGGAGACTCACCGAACTCCTGCGCAGCGCCGTCACCACGCGCTGGCAGGCATACGTCAAGCCGGTGGGCAAAGTGGTGCCCCTGGACCGGCGCCTCCTGGAGGCCGTCCTCCAGGAGCTGTACCAGACCTACCAGGGGCAAATGGTCTCCACCCTGAGCTGGGGCACCCGCGTCGGTACCGGCGGCACCGCCAACGACTCCACCGACGCCGGCCGCGACTTCCTGGACCAGATCGTCGAGCGCTTCTGGTCAGCTGTGGAAAGGAACGCCTAGAACAGTCCCCCCTAGAAACTCTAGAAACTAGCGAACAGCCCCTAGAAAACCGACTCCGCCTCGTCCATCCGATCCTTCGGCACCGTCTTCAGCTCGGTGACCGCCTCCGCGAGCGGCACCATCACGATGTCCGTCCCCCGCAGCGCGGTCATGTTCCCGAACTCGCCCCGGTGCGCCGCCTCCACCGCGTGCCAGCCGAAGCGCGTCGCCAGCACACGGTCGTACGCGGTCGGAACGCCGCCACGCTGCACATGGCCGAGGATGACCGGCTTGGCCTCCTTGCCGAGGCGGCGCTCCAACTCGTACGCCAGTGCCGTACCGATGCCCTGGAAGCGCTCGTGGCCGAACTGGTCGATCTCGCCCTTGCCGTAGTCCATCGAGCCCTCGGCGGGGTGCGCGCCCTCGGCCACGCAGACGACCGCGAACTTCTTGCCGCGCGCGAAGCGCTCCTCGACCATCTTCACCAGGTCGGCGGGGTCGAAGGGACGCTCAGGCAGACAAATCCCATGTGCGCCCGCCGCCATGCCCGACTCCAGCGCGATCCAGCCCGCGTGGCGGCCCATGACCTCGACCACCATCACGCGCTGGTGGGACTCGGCCGTCGTCTTCAGGCGGTCCATCGCCTCCGTGGCGACGCCGACCGCCGTGTCGAAGCCGAACGTGCGGTCCGTCGCCGAGATGTCGTTGTCGATCGTCTTGGGGACACCGACCACCGGCAGGCCGGCGTCGCTCAGCATCCGGGCCGCCGTCAGCGTGCCCTCGCCGCCGATCGGGATCAGCACGTCGATGCCGAAGTCGCGGGCTATGTCGGGCGCGCTCTCGCAGGCCTCGCGGAGCCGGTCGCGCTCCAGACGGGAGGAGCCCAGGATCGTGCCGCCGCGGGCCAGGATGCCGCTGACGGCGTCCAGGTCGAGGCTGCGGTAGTGGCCGTCGAGCAGGCCGGCGAAACCGTCTTCGAAGCCGATGATCTCGTCGCCGTAGTTGTCGACCGCTCGGTGCACGACCGACCGGATCACTGCGTTCAGGCCAGGGCAGTCGCCGCCTGCGGTGAGAACTCCGATACGCATCGTGCTGTGTCTCCTGGTCGCTGTTGATACCGGTGAGCCAGTCCGATTGTTTCACGTCCCCCAGGGCGACGCCGCTCCCCCGAAGCCGGCGGGCGCCTTATCCACCGGCAAGGGTATTGTCAAGAGCGTTCCGCTCACCCCGGTGGGCGATTTTCCGAGCCCCCTCGATCAGCCCGTCGATCGGCCCCTCGATCCGCCCCTCGATCCCCCCTCACCCACCCCGAAAATCCCCCCACCAGGCGAAACGGAGAGCACGCGTGACCCGCAGCGTGTACGTGACCGGTATCGATCGCGGCGACGGCCGTCAGGTCGTCGAGCTGGGAGTCATGGAGCTCCTGACCCGCCAGGTCGACCGGGTGGGCGTCTTCCGCCCCCTCGTCCACGACGGGCCCGACCGTCTCTTCGAGCTGCTGCGCTCCCGCTACCGGCTGGCGCAGGACCCGGCGACGGTGTACGGCATGGACTACCAGGGGGCGTCCGCCCTCCAGGCCGAGCAGGGCGCCGACGAGCTGGTCTCGACGCTCGTCGACCGGTTCCATCTGGTCGCCCGTGACTACGACGTCGTCCTCGTCCTCGGCACCGACTTCGCCGACACCCAGTTCCCGGACGAGCTCGCCCTCAACGCCCGCCTCGCGAACGAGTTCGGGGCGTCGGTGATCCCGGTGGTCGGCGGCCGCAACCAGCCCGCCGAGTCGGTCCTCGCCGAGACCCGCAACGCCTACCGCGCCTACGACGGTCTCGGCTGCGACGTTCTCGCGATGGTCGCCAACCGGGTCGACCGGGAGGACCGGGACGCGATCGCCGAGCGGCTCGACTCCCGTCTGCCCGTGCCCTGTTACGTCCTTCCCGACGAGCCCGCGCTCTCCGCGCCCACGGTCGCCCAGATCACCCACGCCCTCGGCGGCAAGGTCCTCCTCGGCGACGACTCGGGGCTCGCCCGGGACGCGATGGACTTCGTCTTCGGCGGTGCGATGCTGCCGAACTTCCTCCACGCCCTGACCCCGGGCTGTCTGGTCGTCACCCCCGGCGACCGCGCGGACCTGGTGGTCGGCGCACTGGCCGCGCACAGCGCCGGCACCCCGCCGATAGCCGGCGTGCTGCTCACCCTGAACGAGCGGCCCAGCGACGAGGTCCTCACCCTGGCCGCCCGCCTCGCCCCGGGCACCCCGGTGGTCTCGGTGGCCGGCAACAGCTTCCCCACCGCCGCCGAACTCTTCTCCCTGGAAGGCAAGTTGAACGCGGCCACGCCCCGCAAGGCGGAGACCGCGCTCGGCCTCTTCGAGCGGCACGTCGACACCGCCGACCTGCTGAAGCGGGTCTCCGCCCCCAGCAGCGACCGCGTGACCCCGATGATGTTCGAGCACAAGCTCCTCGAACAGGCCCGCTCCGACAAGCGCCGCGTCGTCCTCCCCGAGGGCACCGAGGCGCGCGTCCTGCACGCCGCCGAGGTGCTGCTGCGGCGCGGGGTCTGCGAGCTCACCCTGCTCGGCCCGGTCGACCAGATCCGCAAGAAGGCCGCCGACCTGGGCATCGACCTCGCCGCCGCCCAGCTGATCGACCCGACCACCTCCGAGCTGCGCGACTTGTTCGCCGAGAAGTACGCCGCACTCCGCGCCCACAAGGGCGTCACCGTCGAGCTGGCGTACGACGTCGTCTCCGACGTGAACTACTTCGGCACCCTGATGGTCCAGGAGGGCCTCGCCGACGGCATGGTCTCCGGTTCCGTGCACTCGACGGCCGCGACCATCCGGCCCGCCTTCGAGATCATCAAGACGAAGCCGGACGCGAAGATCGTCTCCTCGGTCTTCTTCATGTGCCTCGCCGACAAGGTCCTCGTCTACGGCGACTGCGCGGTCAACCCCGACCCGAACGCCGAGCAGCTCGCCGACATCGCGACCCAATCGGCCGCCACCGCCCAGCAGTTCGGGGTGGAGCCGCGGATCGCGATGCTGTCGTACTCGACCGGTACGTCCGGCTCGGGCGCCGATGTCGACAAGGTGCGCGAGGCGACCGAGCTGGTGCGGCTGCGGCGGCCCGACCTGCGGATCGAGGGGCCGATCCAGTACGACGCGGCCGTGGAACCGACGGTCGCCGCCACCAAGCTGCCGGAGTCCGAAGTCGCCGGACAGGCCAGCGTGTTGATCTTCCCGGACCTCAACACGGGCAACAACACCTACAAGGCCGTGCAGCGTTCGGCCGGCGCGATCGCCGTGGGGCCGGTGCTCCAGGGGCTGCGCAAGCCGGTCAACGACCTGTCCCGCGGCGCCCTCGTCCAGGACATCGTCAACACCGTCGCCATCACGGCGATCCAGGCCCAGACCTCCGACCAGAAGGCGTCCCAGCAGTGAGCTCCCACCCGTCGCCCACCACCGCCCTACCCGACGAGCTGCGCTCGGCCCCCCTTGCTTCCCGCGTACTAGTCCTCAACTCCGGTTCCTCGTCGGTGAAGTACCAGCTGCTCGACATGAGCGACAGCAGCCGGCTCGCCGTGGGCCTCGTCGAGCGCATCGGCGAGGAGACCTCCCGGCTCAAGCACACGCCGCTCACCACAGGCGCCTCCCGTGAGTGGACCGGGCCGATTCCCGACCACGAGGCCGCCCTGAAGGCCGTAGCGGATGAGCTGGCGAAGGACGGGCTCGGGCTCGACTCGCCCGAGCTGGCCGCCATCGGGCACCGCGTCGTCCACGGCGGCAAGCGCTTCAGCGAGCCGACCGTCGTCGACGACGCCGTCCTCGCCGAGATCGAGCGGCTGATCCCGGTGGCGCCGCTGCACAACCCCGCCAACCTGACCGGCATCCGCACCGCCCAGGCCCTGCGCCCCGACCTCCCCCAGGTCGCCGTCTTCGACACCGCCTTCCACACGACGATGCCGGAGTCGGCAGCCCGGTACGCGATCGACGTCGAGACCGCCGACGAGTACCGGATCAGGCGGTACGGGTTCCACGGGACCTCGCACGCGTACGTGTCCCGGGCGACGGCGAAACTGCTGGGCAAGGCGCCCGAGGACGTCAACGTCATCGTGCTGCACCTCGGCAACGGGGCCTCGGCATCGGCCGTGCGGGGCGGGCGGTGCGTGGACACCTCCATGGGGCTTACGCCTTTGGAGGGACTCGTGATGGGTACGCGTTCCGGGGACCTGGATCCGGCCGTCATCTTCCATTTGGCACGAGTTGGCGAAATGTCCATCGACGAAATCGACACTCTCCTCAACAAGAAGAGCGGACTGATCGGCCTGTGCGGCGACAACGACATGCGGGAGATCGAGCGGCGGATCGACGAGGGTGACGAACAGGCGAAGCTCGCCTTCGACATCTACATTCACCGATTGAAGAAGTACATCGGCGCCTATTACGCCGTACTCGGCACCGTGGACGCGATCGCGTTCACCGCCGGGGTCGGCGAGAACGGGGCGTCGGTGCGCGAGGCGGCCGTCGCGGGCCTGGAGACCCTGGGCCTGGCGGTGGACGGCGAGCTGAACGCCGTACGCGGCGTGGAGCCGCGGCTGATCTCGCCCGAGGACGCACGGGTGAAGGTCGCCGTGGTGCCGACCGACGAAGAACTGGAAATCGCGACGCAAACTTTCGCACTGGTCCAGACGAGCAACTGAGCACCTCTCTGCCCATTTGTATCTTCCACCAGACGGAATATTCCGTAGCGAAACAAACCGATAGGATCGCCCCATGCGCCGTTCGAAAATCGTCTGTACTCTCGGCCCCGCGGTCGACTCCCACGAGATGCTCGTCTCCCTGATCGAAGCCGGCATGAACGTGGCCCGCTTCAACTTCAGCCACGGCACGCACGCCGAACACCAGGGGCGGTACGACCGCGTCCGGGCCGCCGCCAAAGAGACCGGCCGCGCCATCGGCGTCCTCGCCGACCTGCAGGGCCCGAAGATCCGTCTGGAGACCTTCGCCGAGGGGCCGGTCGAGCTCGAGCGGGGTGACGAGTTCGTCATCACCGTCGAGGACGTCCCCGGTGACAAGACCATCTGCGGTACGACGTACAAGGGCCTGCCCGGTGACGTCGACCGCGGCGACCAGATCCTCATCAACGACGGCAACGTCGAGCTGAAGGTCCTGGAGGTCGACGGCCCGAAGGTCAAGACGATCGTCATCGAGGGCGGTGTCGTCTCCGACCACAAGGGCATCAACCTGCCCGGCGCGGCCGTGAACGTGCCGGCGCTGTCCGAGAAGGACATCGAGGACCTGCGCTTCGCGCTGCGCATGGGCTGCGACATGGTCGCCCTGTCCTTCGTGCGCGACGCGGCCGACGTGGACGACGTCCACAAGGTCATGGACGAGGAGGGCCGCCGGGTCCCGGTCATCGCCAAGGTGGAGAAGCCGCAGGCGGTGGAGAACATGGAGGGTGTCGTGATGGCGTTCGACGCCGTCATGGTGGCCCGCGGTGACCTGGCTGTCGAGTACCCGCTCGAAAAGGTCCCGATGGTGCAGAAGCGCCTCATCGAGCTGTGCCGGCGCAACGCCAAGCCGGTGATCGTGGCGACCCAGATGATGGAGTCGATGATCACCAATTCCCGTCCGACGCGCGCCGAGGCGTCCGACGTGGCGAACGCGATCCTGGACGGCGCCGACGCGGTCATGCTGTCGGCCGAGTCGAGCGTGGGCGCGTACCCGATCGAGACGGTCAAGACGATGTCGAAGATCGTCGTCGCGGCCGAGCAGGAACTCCTCTCCAAGGGCCTGCAGCCGCTCGTCCCCGGCAAGAAGCCGCGGACGCAGGGTGGTTCGGTCGCCCGTGCCGCGTGCGAGATCGCGGACTTCCTTGGCGGCAAGGGCCTGATCGCCTTCACCCAGTCCGGCGACACGGCCCGCCGGCTCTCCCGCTACCGCGCGGAGCAGCCCATCCTGGCCTTCACCACGGACGAGTCCACCCGCAACCAGCTCGCGCTCAGCTGGGGCGTCGAGTCGCACGTCGTGCCGTTCGTGAACAGCACCGACGAGATGGTCGACCTGGTCGACGGCGAACTGGTCAAGCTCAAGCGCTTCAACGACGGCGACATCGTCATCATCACCGCCGGCTCACCCCCCGGCGTCCCCGGCACGACCAACATGGTCCGCGTCCACCACGTCAGCGGCGGCACCGGCAACTGACAGCCGCGTAAAGGGTCTTGTACGGCGCTGAGGGCGCCCCCTGTGACAGGGGGCGCCCTCAGTGTGTGCGCGGCTCCCGAACGGGCTTACAACGGCGCTCAGTCGGTGATGTAGCTGTGCAGCCCGGGGATGTGCAGGGTCCCACCGAACTGGCCGGCCTGGACGACCTTCACGTTGGTGAAGTAGATCAGCGGGATGTTCAGCGGCGGCGGGCTGTCCGGGGTGAACGTGATCGGGATCAGACCGAACAGGTTCCCGGAGATGGACTCCGTGTACATGACCACGTCACCGTCGCGGAAGGTGGACGTCGTGCCCTCGCCGGCCTGCACGTGGTACGTCTTGCCCGACTGCTTGTCCTTCACCGTCTGGTGCAGGTCGCCGATGTCGACGCCGTCGGAGACCACGTACTTGAGGACCTCCTTGACGGTCCCGTTGGCGGTCTTCACCTTGACGACGCCCTTGTAGTCGGCGCCCTTCAGCAGCAGCGAACTGGCGTCCAGGTACCAGGGGTCGTCGGGCAGGTCGACCGCGTTGTCGACGTCGCCCACCGCGTCCGTGGCGACGGGGCAGTCCTCGGCGCTCGTGGTGGAGCTCGCGGACGGGCTGGGCGTGGCGGTGGCCGCGTCCGTAGCCGCGTCGGTGGCGTCCTCGGCCGCCTCGGTCGCCGCGTCGGTCGTGTCCTTCGCGGCCTCCTCGGCCGCGTCGGCGACGTTCTCGGCGGTGTCCTTCGCTGTGTCGGACGTGTCGTCACTGCCCGAGGACGTGTCCTCGGTGGCGCTCGCGCTCGCCGACGCGGACGGCGTCGGGCTGGCGGTCGCCGTGGAGTCGTCGCTGCTGCCGCCCGTGAGGATGTCGGTGATCGCGTCGCCGATCGTCTCCAGCAGACCGGCGCTGCTCTCGGACGCCGACGGAGTCGCCGTCGCGGTGTCGTCGGAGCTCGAATCCGAACTCGACGTCTCCTTGCTCGCGGACGCGGACGGCGTGGGCGTGGCCTCGTCGTCGGAACCTGAATCCGACGAAGAGGAGTCACCCGAACCGGAGTCCGAGCCGGCCGTGGCCGTCGCGGTGGGCTCCGCCGTGTCGTCCGCGTCCTCGCTCGCGCTCTCCGAGACGGAGGCCGACGGGGTGGCCGTCGCGTCCGCGCTCTCGGTGCTCTCCGCGAGGGCCGCGATGCAGTCCTTGTACTCGTCGGCCGTCAGGCTCTTCGAGGTCGGCTGGTCCTCGGCGTTGGCGAGCGTCGGCGTG
This sequence comes from Streptomyces sp. JLBG701, assembly GCF_058544905.1. Taxonomy (NCBI): domain Bacteria; kingdom Bacillati; phylum Actinomycetota; class Actinomycetes; order Kitasatosporales; family Streptomycetaceae; genus Streptomyces; species Streptomyces sp. JLBG701. Next base: position 7,783,661 of record NZ_CM178588.1, on the reverse strand, counting down.
AACCCCATCCCCATGAGGACGGCCGTCGGCATCGCCGCGATGGCTATCGCCTTGCCCGCCGGCATGTGGAACCGGGTGAACAGCGGCTTCTTGGGTGCCGCATGGCGCGGCCCGGTTCTCACACGGGCAGCGTCCACATCGCTCCCGGTGGAAACCTCGTCAGCCGGCACTGTGCCTCCCGTTCGCCCCGGTCGGGCTCGATCCCGACAGATTCTTCGGCTCGTCCACCCCGTACGTGCCCTCTCCCGCATGCCACTCGGGCGCGGGGGCGTCGTCCTTGTCCAGGGCCACCGGGGCACCGGTCTCCGGGACGACGGCCTCGGGGGCACCGCCCGCACTCGCGGTCCGCTCCGGCAGCGCCTCAGGGCCAGGCTCCTCGCCCGGTACCCACGCCACGGCCATGGCCCCGCCGATCAGCGCGAACAGGAAGCCGACGAGGAAGCCGCCGAGATTGGACACGGGGATGGACACCAGCGCCAGCAGGATCGCCGCGACACCCGCGAACGTACGGACGTGCTTCTGGAACCAGAGACTGACGCCCAGCACGACGAGCAGCACGCCGATGATCAGCGACCCGGCGCCCGCCGTCGTGGACATCGCCAGCGTCAGGTGACCGATCTGGAGGTGCGCGTACGGGAAGTAGGCGATGGGGAGTCCGCCGAGAATGACGAACAGACCTGCCCAGAACGGCCGACCTCCGCGCCAGACGCGGAAGTTCCGCCGAAAGACCTTGAGGTAGTGCTCGTCGTTCTGGCCGTGCGCGGCAGGAGTCTCGGCGCTCATGGAAAAACAGCTCCCTGGAACGGCGTTGCTGTGGTGGTGAGTTGTACTGGATGTGTGGACGTGTGAAGACACGCCCGGAGTGTGGACGGGCGGGGGCGCCATCGGCTCCCCCGCCCGTCAGCGAGTGCTTAGTAGCACTCCTTGACACCCGTGGACAGCGACATCTTCAGGCCGCTGAGCTTGAAGGTTCCGGCGGTGGTGGCCCACGCCGTCTGCTTCACGTCGGTCAGCGTGGCCTTGTCGGCGTCCTGACCGAACCCGAACGGGTTCGCGGTGTCGCCGCTCTTGATGCCGGGACCCTTGAGGTCCTTGCCGGCCACACCGATCCGGATGCCCTCGAAGACAGCGTCGCCTTCGAGTTCCTCGACGTCGATGTAGAGGTTGTCCGCCTCGACCGGCGTACCCTCGCCACCCGCCTTCAGCGTCAGACTCACCGAGCCGAGCAGCGGGATGTTCGGGGTGACAACGGACTGGCACATGTTCGTGATCTCGGCGTTGGTGAACGCCGACACCGCGACCGGGTGCGCAGTCTTCTTGCCGTCGAGGGTGTACCCCGAGTCAATGGCCCCGTACTGCGCGAAGCCCGTACCGACGAGCTTGTCGGCCGTGACCTTGAACGACTGCCCGGACACACTGAACGACGCGGCGAGAGCGCCCTGCGCGAGGGCGACACCTATCGCAGCCGTGGCGGCAACGCTGGGCACCATGACCACAGCGAACCGCTTCCATCTCGTCCCGCCACGCACCTGGGACTCCATATTTCCTCCTTCTCGGACGTACATCTCCGGCCCTGACTGCCCCAATTGACGGCTCAGCCGGGCAGGGATGGGAGAAGTGCTACGTCCTCGGAAAGGAGAGCGCCCGTCCTCGGAGGCGCGAACCCGCGCACCGATCACCGGCGATCACCCCCGAGCGACAACCACTGGTCGCGCCTGACGCACATCACGCACAACCTTGCTGGACAGGCTTCGCCGTGCGGCGAAGACCCCCCTGCCCAAGGGCCGACTCCACTGCCGTCGGACCCTGCTCGGTGGGGACCCAGGAAAACCCGTTGACCCAACCGGCTGTCGGGGTACGGGAATGGACCGAGCGTCGCCGATCGTGGTGCATTCTCGCCGCCCGCACAAGGGGGTTCGTTACTGGCTAGTAACGGCCGGATAACCGAACAACGACCCACCGGTCTCGGTCGACGACGCTGGGTGGTGTCAAGGGGAGGGAAAAATCTATTGATCTTCGGACGAAATCCGACAGATCAATGCCCCTGACTTACTCCAAGTAACAGCGGCCGCGATTACCAAGATTTGGTAAAGCGCGGCCGCACTGACACCCGATCGGCAAACTTTTCACTCCGGCATCACACGCCCGAGTGTTTAGCGACTGGTCAGAACGGGGCCGGAACAGGGCTCCCACCCCGCTAGGTCCTGTCGTCAAATTCCCGTCGTCCGCCCGGAGGGCGGGCCGGGCGGCGTCAGGTGCGTGCTCTCGGCGTGCCGGGCGCGGACCCTCGTACTGGTTGTACGTGGGTCTGTGCCCGGTGCGGCGAGTGGGGGCACCTCCCACGCCGTTTAGGCAGTGGGGGAGCGTGCATGGCGTCGCACGGCAGACGGGAATTTGGCGACAGGACCTGGGCTCGGCTCAGAAGAGCGCGCGCGCCAGCGCCCGCCGTGCCGCCGCGACCCTCGGATCATCGCCGCCGACTACCTCGAAGAGCTCCAGCAGCCGCAGCCGTACGGCGTCCCGGTCCTCCCCCGCGGTGCGCTGCACGGTCTCGATGAGCCGTCCGAACGCGTCCTCGACATGCCCGCCCACCAGGTCCAGGTCGGCGGCGGCGATCTGCGCGGCCACATCGCCCGGCCGGTCGGCGGCGTCCTTGCGCACCTGCTGCGGGTCAAGCCCCTGCACGCGGTGCAGCAACTCGGCCTGGGCGAGACCGAGTTTGGCCTCCGAGTTGCCCGGGTCGTCGCTCAGTACGTTCTTGTACGCCTGCACGGCCCCGCCGAAGTCACCGGCGTCCAGCGCCTGTACGGCGGCTTCGAGCAGCGCGTCGTGCGGCCCCGCCGGCGTCGCGGGCACCTCCTCGCGCTCGCCCGGCTCGGCGTCCGGGTCGACGGCGATGCCGGTGAGCCCGAAGCGCTCCTCGGCGACCTGCACCAGCTGGTCGAGGGTCTGCCGGATCTGCACCTCGCCGGCGGCCCCCTGGAAGAGGGGAAGCGCCTGCCCGGCGACGACGGCGAAGACAGCCGGAATCCCCTGGATCCCGAACTGCTGCATCAGCATCTGGTTGGCGTCGACGTCGATCTTGGCGAGGACGAAGCGCCCGTTGTATTCGAGGGCCAGCCGCTCCAGTACAGGGCTCAGCTGCTTGCACGGCTCGCACCACTCGGCCCAGAAGTCGATGACGACGGGCACCTCGGTGGACCGCTGAAGGACATCCTGCTCAAACCCGGCCTCGTCGACATCGATGACGAGGTCGGCCGGCGAGACGGCTCCTCCCCCGCCACCCTGCCGGGCCGCTTCGGCGCGCGCCTGCTCCGCCTTCGCCTTGGCCTCCTGGGCCGCCTTCACCGCGGCGAGGTCGACGACTCCGCTCATGGACATGTTCCGTGGCTGCATGCGCCTATCCTCCCCCGTACTCGCGCGTGTGTGAAAAGCGTTGTGAAAGCCGGTCGTACCGAGTTCCGTCCGAGTTCCGTTCTGCGCCGGGTCCCCACCCTGCACCAGTGGTTTCGCTACGAGTCGTAGCGTAATGGCACTGAGTGCCTACGGACCACCACTCCCCGGTGATCTGCCTCACGGCCTCACAGGAACCGCCGGTTATGGTCGGGGGATGCAGAGCCGCACCCCCGCCAGCCGTAGCGGACGCCCGCGCAGCGCCGCAGCGGACACCGCGATCCTGGCCGCGACGCGGGCGGCACTGGTCGAACTGGGCTGGTCGAAGCTCACGTTGGGAGACGTGGCGACACGGGCCGGGGTTGCGAAAACGACGCTCTATCGCCGCTGGGCGGGCAAGAACGAGCTCGTGGTCGACGCGGTCGCCGAACTCTTCGACGAACTCCGCCTCCCGGACCGGGGAAGCCTGGCCGCCGACATCGAGGGCGTGGTGCTGCAATTCGCGGCGATCCTGGCCCGCCCGGAGGCCAGGAGCGGCCTCATGGCGGTCCTCGCCGAGTCGACCTGCGACGACGCACTCCGCGAACGCATCCGCACCTCGATCGTCGACCGCCAAAAACGCCTGGTCCTGGAGGGCCGCTCCCGCGCCCAGACCCGCGGCGAACTGCCTCCGGAGACGGACCCCGAGGAGGCGGCCCGCACGGTCGACCTCATCTTCGACATGGTCGCGGGCGCGGTGGTCCACCGCACCCTGGTGAGCGCGGAACCGGCGGACGAGGAGTGGGTACGGAGCTTCACGCGCGTACTGCTCCTGGGACTGGCCTCGGCCGTGTCCTAGAAACCCCGGGGCCTAGAAGCCGGCGGGCTCCGTGTACACCCCCCACTCGTCCCGCAGCACCCCGCAGATCTCGCCCAGCGTCGCCTCCGCGCGGACCGCGTCCAGCATCGGGGCGATCATGTTGACGCCGGAGCGCGCCGCGTCGAGCATGGCGTCCAGTGCGCCGCGTACGGCGGCCTCGTCCCGTGCGGCCTTACGGCCACCCAGCTCCCGCACCTGATCGCGCTCCACCTCGTGGCTGACCCGCAGGATCTCCAGGTCCCCGGTGACGGAGCCGTGGTGCACATTGACGCCCACGACCCGCTTGTCGCCCTTCTCCAGGGCCTGCTGGTACTGGAAGGCCGATTCGGCGATCTCCCCGGTGAACCAGCCGTCCTCGATGCCCCGCAGGATCCCGGACGTGACCGGCCCGATCGGGTGCCGCCCGTCGGGGTGGGCCCGCAGTCCGCGCTCCTTGATCTGGTCGAAGATCTTCTCGGCGTCGGCCTCGATCCGGTCGGTCAGCTGCTCGACGTACCAGGAACCGCCCAGCGGATCGGCCACGTTGGCGACGCCGGTCTCCTCCATGAGCACCTGCTGGGTGCGCAGGGCGATCTCCGCGGCCTGCTCGGAGGGCAGCGCGAGGGTCTCGTCCAGGGCGTTGGTGTGCAGCGAGTTGGTGCCGCCCAGCACCGCCGCGAGCGCCTCCACGGCCGTACGGACGACGTTGTTGTACGGCTGCTGGGCCGTCAGCGAGACACCGGCGGTCTGGGTGTGGAAGCGCAGCCACTGCGCCTTCTCGGAGCGGGCCCCGTACACGTCCCGCATCCAGCGGGCCCAGATCCTGCGCGCGGCGCGGAACTTGGCGATCTCCTCGAAGAAGTCGAGGTGCGCGTCGAAGAAGAAACTCAGGCCCGGGGCGAAGACGTCCACGTCAAGACCGCGCGACAGCCCCAGCTCGACGTATCCGAACCCGTCCGCCAGCGTGTACGCCAGCTCCTGCGCGGCCGTCGAGCCGGCCTCGCGGATGTGGTAGCCGGAGACGGACAGCGGCTTGTAGGCGGGGATGCCGACGGCGCAGTACTCCATGAGGTCGCCGATGAGGCGCAGATGCGGCTCGGGCTGGAAGAGCCACTCCTTCTGCGCGATGTACTCCTTGAAGATGTCGGTCTGGAGCGTGCCGTTGAGAACCGACGGGTCCACGCCCTGCCGCTCGGCGGCGACCAGGTACATACAGAAGACGGGGACCGCCGGCCCGCTGATCGTCATCGAGGTCGTCACGTCCCCGAGGGGGATGTCCTTGAAGAGGACCTCCATGTCGGCGGCGGAGTCGATGGCGACACCGCAGTGCCCGACTTCGCCGAGCGAGCGCGGGTCGTCGGAGTCGCGGCCCATGAGGGTCGGCATGTCGAAGGCCACGGACAGCCCGCCGCCACCGTTGGCGAGGATCATCTTGTAGCGCTCGTTGGTCTGCTCGGCGTTCCCGAACCCGGCGAACTGCCGGATGGTCCACGTCCGCCCGCGGTAGCCGGTCGCGTACAGCCCGCGCGTGTAGGGGTACTCCCCCGGCCACCCGATCCGCTCGAAGCCCTCATAGGCGTCCCCCGGCCGGGGCCCGTACACCGGCTCCACGGGATCACCCGAGAGCGTGGTGAAGTCGGCCTCACGCGTGCGTGAAGCGTCATAGCGGGCCTGCCAGCGACGGCGGCCCTCCTCGATGGCGTCAGCGTCCATGCTCTTCAATTTACTAGGACGTCCTAGTAAATGTCGATGCCCAACCGCCGCACGCAATCCGTACGGCGGTGGAAGTTACGCCTTGACGGGCGCCGGAGCCCCGTCCGCGATCTTGCCTTCCAGCTCGTGGCTGATCTTCCGCTCCACGAAGAAGGCGGCGGTCGGGATCGTCCCGGCCAGCAGCACCCACAGCTGCTTGCCCACCGGCCACTTCGCCTTGGAGCCCAGGTCGAAGGCGAAGAGCAGGTAGACGACGTACAGCCAGCCGTGCGCGATGGCGACAACCCGGGTGAAGCCGGCGGCGCCGTCGACGTCCAGGCCGTACTTGGCGATCATGCTCAGGCACAGCAGAACCAGCAGCACACCGGTGACGTAGGCCAGGACGCGGTAGCGGGTCAGCACGCTCTTTTTCATGTCGTCGAGCGTAACGACCCGTTCCGGGAGATCTTGCCCCGGGTCAGTCCTCGTCGAAGTCCCGCGCGGCGACCCGCAGCGGCCGCAGCATCGCGAAGATCTCCCCGCACTCCTCCGCGTCGTACACCCCGAGCCCGAAGTCCATCCCCATCAGGTCGCGGGTGGCGGCCTCGACGACCTCGCGGCCCTTGTCGGTGATGGTGGCGAGCGTGCCGCGCCCGTCGTTGGGGTTGGGGCGCTTGTCGACCAGGCCCGACTTCACCAGGCGGTCCACGGTGTTCGTCACGGACGTGGGATGCACCATCAGCCGCTCACCGATCTTGGACATCGGCAGCTCACCGGCCTTGGAGAAGGTGAGCAGCACCAGCGCCTCGTAGCGCGCGAACGTCAGCCCGTACGGCTTGACCACCGCGTCGACCTCGGCGAGCAGGATCTGCTGCGCGCGCATGATCGAGGTGATGGCGACCATGGACGGCACGTTTCCCCAGCGCTGCTTCCAGAGTTCGTCGGCGCGGGCGATGGGGTCGAAGGGGAGACTGAGCGGCTTCGGCACGGAATCGACCTTACCGGCCGGTCACATCACGGTCAGCCCCGTCTCGTCTTTCGGTCGGGCCCGGATTCCTCGTCGTTGAACGGGTCCGTGCGACCTCCCGCACGAGCAGTCCGCAGCACACCGTGCCGAGCACCCCGACGCCGCCCACGACCGTGCTCACCGCCCAGAACTCGGCGGCGACTCCCGCGAGCGCCATGCCCACGCCCTGGATCGTCATCAGCCCGGCGGTGTGCACGGTCATCGCGCGCCCGCGCAGTTCCTCGGGCACCGCGTCCACGAACCAACGGTCCAGACCCAGGGTGTACGCCCCCGTCGCCCCGGCGAGCAGCAGCGCGAGCAGGATCCAGCCGAGTCCCGGGGCGAGGGGGAAGGCCAGGAACGGGAGCAGGGTGACGGCCGCGAGCGGCATTACGATCCGCGCCCGGGCCTCGGGTGAGAGCGCGGAGCCGGCGTACACCTCCCCGGCGATCATCCCGATCGGGCTCGCGCACATCAGCAGCCCCACGCTCGCCGCACCCACCCCGATCTCGTCGGCGTAGGCCGCCGCCAGCGCCTCGGGCGCGACCGCGAACATCGGCGGGACCCAGAGGAGAAGGAGCAGCGCGCGGATGCGGCGGTCACCGAGGACCTGACGGGCCCCCGAGAGGGAGTACTTCATCAGGGAGCCGCCCCCGCCGCGCGCGGGCCGGCGTCGGGTGCCGAAGCGCAGCAGCAGCGCCGAGCTCGCGAACGTGCACACCGTGATGACCAGCGCGCCCCGCGGGGACACGAAGGTGAGCAGGACGCCGCCGAGCCCGAACCCCACCAGCACGGCACTCTGCGAGACGATCCGCAGCAGCGACCGCCCCAGTACGAAGAGGTCGCCCTCGCCGAGGATCTCGGTGAGCGTGGCCATCCTGGTCCCGGCGAACACCGGGGACACGGCGGCGATCACGCATCGCAGGGCGAGCAGTCCGACGACGGGAGTAGCGGGCAGCGCCATCGCCGCCGCGCACGAGGCACACACCAGGTCGCACACGACGAGCACCCGCCGTGCCGGGTACCGGTCGGCGACCCCGGACAGCAGCGTCCCGCCGGCCAGGTAGGGCAGAAACCCCAGCGCGAAGGCCAGCGCGCTCAGCAGCGGTGAGCCCGTCAGCCCGTAGATGAGCACGGTCAGCGCGATCTCACCGACGACGACGCCTAGCAGGGAGAGGGCGTGGGCGGCGAAGACGGCACGGAACTCTGCGATGGCCAGGACAGGGAGGTAGCCGGTGGGCTGGGCCTTGAGGGTCTCGTTCGGCATGGGCAGCAGCGTGGTCGGCCGGGAGCCGTCGCCGTAGAGTTTCGGCGTCAGCCGAATCTTGAGCGCGGGGGGCGCCATGCCGATCCATATGCACTTCGGCGACGACGACCTGCTGCGGTGCCGGTTCGCGGTGTCCCCGCTGTGGGAGACGCAGGAGGCCGTGCGCACGCTGGCCCGGCCGGACCGGCTCACCTATCACCCGCATTGGCTGCGCCGGATCCGGGAAGCCGCCCGTGCGCTGGACCTCACGCCGATCTGGCTGCTGATGCCCCGGCGCGGCCACAGCCCGGACTTCCTGGGCGCCCCGCCGATCGGCCCGGCGGCCACCTTCGAGGAGGAGATCGCGGTGGTGCGGGCGGCCGACCCGGACGAGGCCCGCGACGACATGGCCCGGGCCCTCGCCGACACCCCGGGTGCCCTGGATTCCGCGCGCGGCCGGGCCCTGCTCGCCGACCCCGCGCGTACGGTCCGGGAGCTGGCCGACCTGATGGAGGCCGCCTGGCACACCCTGGTCGAACCGGACTGGCCCCGGCTGCGCGCCCTCCTGGAGGCCGACGTCGCCTTCCACTCCCGCCGCCTCGCGGACGTGGGCCTGGGCGCGCTGCTGCCGGAACTGGACCCGCGCTTCTCCTGGAACGGCCGCACCCTGACACTCGACGGGAAGGTCGAGCACGCCCGCGACCTCGGCGGCCAGGGCCTGGTCCTGGTGCCGAGCGTCTTCTCCTGGCCGGACGTCGTCGGCGGCTTCGACCCGCCCTGGCAACCCACCGTCTGCTACCCGGCCCGCGGCATCGGCGGCCTGTGGGCCGAGCCCTCCGGCCACACCCCCGAGGCGCTGGTACGACTCCTGGGGCGCGGCCGGGCCACCGTGCTCACCTCACTCGACGAACCCGCCACGACCACCACCCTCGCCCACCGTCTACGGCTCGCCCCGTCGTCGGTGTCCACGCACCTCACCGCCCTGCGCAACGCCGGCCTGCTCACCTCGCGGCGCTACGGCCATCAGGTGCTGTACGAGCGGACGCCCCTGGGGATCGCGCTGATGTCGGAGAACGGCTGAGCCATACCTTCGCGGCACTCGCGGTGCTCGGACTCGCGGCGGGCTGCGCGTCCGCGCCCGACGTCGACGAGGCCTCCGTCGCCGGCGCCGCCAAGAAGGCGGGCCCCGCGCCCGCCTCCCCCCTTCTGGGAGGACGGCGACCGCGTCGGTGTCGACGGAGGCGAGGTCGGCTGTGGGTGTCGTAGTCGTAGCCCTCCGGCCGCACAGCGCCCTCCAGCTTTTGAGAAGTGATCGGCGATCAAGGCCGATACCCGTACAAAAGTGGGGGTTTCCGGGCGTTTCGAGTCGGGGACGTCCGAAGGGGCGTTGCCGCGAAGGCTATTGAGGGCGTTGCGCGAGATGCCGTTCGACGGTCGCGACCTTCGAGGTGAGGCCGTCGGCGACGCCGGGACGGATGTCCGCCTTCAGCACGAGGGAAACCCGGGGCGATCGCGCCTCTACGGCGGCCACGGCACGCTTGACGACATCCATCACCTCGTCCCACTCCCCCTCGACCGAGGTGAACATCGCGTCGGTGCGGTTGGGCAGCCCGGATTCCCTGACGACCCGTACGGCGTCGGCGACGTACTCCCCGACATCCTCGCCGACACCCAGGGGCGTCACGGAGAAGGCGACGATCACGAGGTCTTCACCACGCCCTCGCGCCGGGCACGGGAGGCGATAACCGCGTCCTCGGCCTCGCGGCGCAGCTTGCGCTCGGCGAAGAAGCCGCCGGTGGGCAGCACGGAGAGGACGAAGTAGAGGGCGGCCTTGCCGAAGCCCCACTTGGTGCGGTTCCAGGCGTCCGCCCAGAAGATCACGTACAGGATGAACAGGACGCCGTGGACCGCGCCCATCACGGGCACCGCGTTGAAGTCCGTGGTCCGCTTCAGCACCGAGCAGACGAGCAGGAGGAGGAAGGAGATCGCCTCGGGGGCCGAGACCAGGCGGAGACGGCGGATGGCGGAGGCTGTCTTGATGTCCACGGGTCACCTTCGGTGGGAGGTACGGAGGTACGTCGAGGGTCTGCCGGTTTGTGAACGCAGGCACAAACGTTCACTCATTCTGGCAAACGGCCGGAGCATCGCTGTGGGCGGGCCCCTAGGGGAACGGTCAGGGTCTTTCTCCACCCGAGGGCCCTTTTGGCGGGACATTCCGGCGGCTACCTTCGCTGCGTGGCAATGTTCCGACTTCAAGGCAGCAAGGTGCTGGCCGTCGACATGACCGGGGACGCCGTGAAGGCGAAGAACGGCTCGATGGTCGCCTACGACGGACAGATGGCGTTCAAGAAGCTCAGCGGCGGCGGTGAGGGCATACGGGGGATGGTGACCCGGCGCATCACCGGTGAGCAGATGACCGTGATGGAGGTGAGGGGGCAGGGGACCTGCTGGTTCGCCGACCGGGCGTCCGAGATCAACCTCGTCGGCCTCCAGGGGGACAAGCTGTACGTGGAGTCCAGCAACCTGCTCGCGACGGACGCGGGGCTGCGGACCGGGACCAGCTTCACGGGACTGCGCGGGGCCTCGCAGGGCAACGGCCTGTTCACGACGACCGTCGAGGGACACGGACAGGCGGCGATCATGTCGGACGGTCCGGCGGTGGTGCTCCGGGTGAGCCAGCAGTACCCGCTGACCGTCGACCCCGGCGCCTACATCGCGCACCAGGGGAACCTGCGGCAGTCCTTCCAGTCCGGTGTGACCTTCCGCACGTTCATGGGCGAGGGCGGCGGCGAGGCCTTCCAGATCCGCTTCGAGGGCGACGGACTCGTCTACGTCCAGCCCAGCGAGCGGAACACGATCGCGGGGGATGTGTGACATGGCCTTCCGTGAGATCAACTCCAAGATGGTCGAGGCGACGGTCATGCCCGGCCAGCGGCTGTTCAGCCAGCGCGGCGCAATGCTCGCCTACAAGGGCGAGGTGTCCTTCACGCCCAACATGCAGGGCGGCCAGGGCGGGATCATGTCGATGATCGGCCGCCGGGTCGCCAACGAGGACACCCCGCTGATGTCCGTGGAGGGCAGCGGCACGGTCCTCTTCGGGCACGGCGGCCACCACGTCCAGGTGATCAACCTGACCGGCGACACCCTGTTCGTGGAGGCGGACCGACTGCTCGCCTTCGAGGGCACGCTCCAACAGGGGACGATGTTCCTGGGCTCCCAGGGCGGGGTCATGGGCATGGTCCGCGGCAAGGTCAGCGGCCAGGGCCTGTTCACCACCACACTCAAGGGCCACGGCTCGGTGGCCGTGATGGCACACGGCGGCGTCTTCGAGATCCCGATCACCCCGCAGCGCCCCGTCCACGTCGACCCGCAGGCCTACGTCGCCCACCACGGGGACGTTCGCAACAAGCTGTCCACGGCACTGGGCTGGCGGGACATGGTGGGCCGCGGCTCCGGCGAGGCCTTCCAACTGGAGCTGAGCGGGAACGGCGCGGTGTACGTCCAGGCCTCGGAGGAGAAGCTGTGAGCGGGTATGGAACTCCGGGCGGACCGACGGTCCACGACCCGATGACGCTGCCGTCCGACGACAACGTCAACAACTACACCTTCTGCGTGGAGCTCAAGGGGAGCCAGTGGTTCCTGCAGAAGGGCAAGATGATCGCCTACTACGGCCAGATGAACTTCAACGGCATCGGACACGGCCGGCTCGACCGTCTTGTCCGGACGTCCTTTCATTCGCCTCTGCACGCGAGCGACTGGGTCGTGGCGGAGGGCTCCGGCAAGATGCTGCTGGCCGACCGGGCTTTCGACGTGAACTCGTACGACCTGGACAACGGCAACCTGACCATTCGCTCGGGCAACCTCCTCGCTTTTCAGCCAACTCTCGCCCTCAAGCAGTCGATCGTGCCGGGCTTCCTGACCCTCATCGGAACGGGCAAGTTCGTGGCGGCGTCCAACGGTCCGGTGGTGTTCATGGAGCCCCCGATCCGGGTGGACCCGCAAGCGCTTGTGGGCTGGGCCGACTGTCCCTCCCCGTGCCACCACTACGACCACGGTTACATGACGGGCCTGATGGGCGGTCTACGTGCGATGACGGGGCTCGGTGGGGCCTCCGGAGAGGAGCACCAGTTCGAGTTCGTAGGGGCCGGAACCGTACTGCTGCAGTCGACCGAGACACTGATGGCCGAGCAGGCCACGGGAGCGGTCCCGCACCAGGCCGGGGTACCCGGCGGCGGAAGCGGCCCCACAGGCCCCTCACAGCCGGCGGGCGCACCGCGCCTTCCCGGACAGCTGGGGGACCTCCAGCGTCGCTTCGGGCTGTGAGCGGTAGTCTGCGGAGTGTGACGTCGAACGTGTGCACGCCGTCACGCAACCCTCACTAGTTCGCCTTTCAACATTTTAGGTAGACTTCATTCATGGAGACCGAGACGGCCACACGCTGGCTGACCGATGCGGAGCAGTGCGCCTGGCGCACCCACCTGGACGTCAACAGGCTGTTGAGCTACCAACTCGAAAAAGACCTCCAGCCTTTCGGCCTGACGATGAACGACTACGAAATCCTTGTGAACCTCTCCGAGTCGGAGGGCGTACGGATGCGGATGAGCGACCTCGCGTCCGCCACCCTCCAGTCCAAGAGCCGCCTCTCGCACCAGATCACGCGCATGGAGAACGCGGACCTGGTCCGACGCGAGAACTGCGAGTCCGACCGCCGAGGCCTGTTCGCGGTGCTGACCGAGCACGGCATGGAGACGATGAAGAAGGTCTCGCCGCATCATGTGGCGTCTGTGCGGAGGCACTTCATCGACTTGTTGTCCCCCGAGGCCCTGATGGAACTCGACAAGTCCCTGAGGCCGATCGCGGACCATCTGCGGGGGCAGCGCGGGCGTCCATGACCGGCGGGGCCGGTGCGGACCGTTGCTGGGGGCTGCCGCCCCCAGACCCCCGCTCCGGCCCTGAACGGGCCTTGTCCTCAAACGCCGGACGGGCTGAAGTAAGTCAGCCCGTCCGGCGTTTGAGGAGCGGGGGTCCAGGGGACAGCGCCCCCTGGCGGCGGGGGCGATTAACCCTCGGTCAAGCCCGCCACCAGCTCGTCCGCCGCCCGATACGGATCCAGCTCCCCCGCCACGATCCGATCCGCCAACGCGCTCAGTCGCCGGTCTCCGTGCAGGTCGCCGATCCGTTCCCGTAGGGCCGTGACCGCGATCGTCTCGACCTCCCTGGAGGCTCGGGTGCGCCGGCGCTCGGCCAGGACACCCCGTTCCTCCATCCACGCCCGGTGCTTCTCCAGGGCCTCGACGACCTCGTCGATGCCCTCAGCGCGGGAGGCGACCGTCTTCACGATCGGGGGGCGCCAGTCGCCCGGGCCTCGCGACTCCCCCAGGCCCAGCATGTGGTTCAGCTCGCGGGCCGTGGAGTCCGCCCCGTCCCGGTCCGCCTTGTTGACGACGTACACGTCGCCGATCTCCAGGATGCCCGCCTTGGCTGCCTGGATGCCGTCGCCCATCCCGGGGGCCAGGAGGACCACCGACGTGTCGGCCTGGGACGCGATCTCGACCTCCGACTGGCCGACGCCCACCGTCTCCACGAGGACGATGTCGCAGCCGGCCGCGTCCAGCACGCGGATGGCCTGCGGCGCCGACCAGGCGAGGCCGCCCAGGTGGCCGCGGGTCGCCATGGAGCGGATGTAGACGCCGGGGTCGGAGGCGTGGTCGGACATCCGGACGCGGTCGCCGAGCAGGGCGCCGCCGGAGAAGGGGGAGGACGGGTCGACGGCCAGGACGCCGACCCGCTTGCCCTGCTTGCGGTACGCCGTGACCAGCGCGGACGTGGACGTCGACTTGCCGACACCCGGTGACCCCGTGAGGCCCACCACGTACGCGTTGCCGGTCAGCGGAGCCAGCGCCGCCATGACCTCCCTCAGCTGCGGGGACGCCCCCTCCACCAGGGAGATCAGCCGGGCCACGGCACGCGGGCGGCCTTCCCTGGCCTGGGCCACCAGTGTGGAGACGTCCTGCATCACAGCTCCGTTCAGCTCACCGACGTAGGGACGAAAAGCCTGTTCAGGCCTTGGGTACCCGCACGATCAGCGCGTCACCCTGGCCGCCGCCGCCGCACAGCGCTGCCGCGCCGACGCCGCCGCCCCGCCGCTTCAGCTCCAGGGCCAGGTGCAGCACGAGCCGGGCGCCCGACATACCGATCGGGTGGCCCAGGGCAATGGCGCCGCCGTTGACGTTCACCTTTTCCGTGGACACTCCGAGGTCCTTCATTGACTGGACCGCGACGGCGGCGAAGGCCTCGTTGATCTCGATGAGGTCGAGGTCCGAGACCTCCAGGCCCTCCTTCTTGAGGGCGTGCAGGATCGCGTTCGACGGCTGCGACTGCAAAGAGTTGTCCGGCCCGGCGACGTTTCCGTGGGCGCCGATCTCGGCGATCCACTCCAGGCCGAGCTCCTGCGCCTTGGTCTTGCTCATGACGACCACGGCGGCGGCGCCGTCGGAGATCTGCGAGGACGTGCCGGCGGTGATCGTGCCGTCCCGCGTGAACGCGGGGCGCAGCTTGCCCAGCGACTCCGCGGTCGTCTCGGCGCGGATGCCCTCGTCCTTGCTGAAGACGACCGGCTCGCCCTTGCGCTGCGGGATCTCGACCGGGGTGATCTCGGCCTCGTAGACGCCGTTCTTCTGGGCGGCGGCGGCGCGCTGGTGGGAGAGGGCGGCGATCTCGTCCTGCTCGGGGCGCAGGATGCCCAGGCGGGTGTTGTGCTTCTCGGTCGACTCGCCCATGGCGATGTTCTCGAAGGCGTCGGTGAGGCCGTCGTGGGCCATCGCGTCGAGCATCTCGATCGCGCCGTACTTGAAGCCCTCGCGGGACTTCGGGAGCAGGTGGGGGGCGTTGGTCATGGACTCCTGGCCGCCCGCGACGATCACGTCGAACTCGCCGGCCCGGATCAGCTGGTCGGCCAGCGCGATCGCGTCGAGGCCGGAGAGGCACACCTTGTTGATGGTGAGCGCCGGGACGTTCATGGGGATGCCGGCCTTGACCGCGGCCTGGCGTGCCGGGATCTGCCCTGCCCCGGCCTGGAGCACCTGGCCCATGATCACGTACTGCACCTGGTCGCCACCGATGCCCGCACGGTCGATGGCGGCCTTGATCGCGAAGCCGCCGAGGTCGGCTCCGGAGAAGGTCTTCAGCGAGCCCAGCAGCCGTCCCATGGGCGTGCGGGCGCCCGCGACGATCACCGAGGTCGTGCTGTTGGATCCAGTCGATTCAGTCATGAGCTGCGATCCCCTTACCGGCCTTGCACGGGCCGAGGAGTGAACGAGGGTTTACTTCGAATGTACTGAGCGGTAGTACACCCCGTCATCGGGCTGTCGGTGTGATCGCGCGCACGTTGCGTAACCACCTCCGGAGCGCTGCACTGACTTCATGCTGACGCGAATCGACCACATCGGGATCGCCTGTTTCGACCTCGACAAGACTGTCGAGTTCTACCGTGCGACGTACGGCTTCGAGGTCTTCCACTCCGAGGTCAACGAGGAGCAGGGCGTGCGCGAGGCCATGCTCAAGATCAACGATACGTCCGACGGCGGGGCTTCCTATCTGCAACTGCTGGAACCGACCCGCGAGGATTCGGCCGTCGGGAAATGGCTCGCCAAGAACGGCGAGGGCGTTCACCACATCGCTTTCGGTACGGCGGATGTGGACGGCGACGCCGCCGACATCCGCGACAAGGGCGTACGCGTTCTGTACGAGGAGCCCCGACGCGGCTCCATGGGGTCACGGATCACCTTCCTGCACCCAAAGGATTGCCATGGCGTACTGACAGAACTGGTCACTTCGGCGCCTGTTGAGTCACCTGAGCACTGACCCGCGTACATATGGGCCGGTAGGGTTGGGGGCGGTCGTCGCTCCGAAGGGGGCGGCCGCCGGCCGGGGTCCGGGTTTCGGGGGGCGAGCGTCGGGCAGCTGCCCATGCTCCGCCGTTGATCTGACACCATTCCCCGGGGGCCCCGTTCGGCGGAGGACGGTGCTCGTTCGGTAAGACTTGCGACCAGGGGACGGATGGGACCGCGCAGTGCGGGGCTACGAACGCCAGGAGCGAGAGCCGGCGGCTGACGTCGACCACCTCTCTCGGTTCGAGGCCGAGATGGAGCGGCTGAAGACCGAGCGGGAAAAGGCGATCCAGCACGCCGAGGACCTCGGCTACCAGGTCGAGGTGCTGCGCGCCAAGTTGCACGAGGCGCGCCGCACCCTCATGTCCCGACCGGCCTATGAGGGCGGCGACATCGGCTATCAGGCCGAGCAGTTGCTGCGTAATGCCCAGATCCAGGCCGACCAGCTCCGGCAGGACGCCGAGCGGGAGATGAGCCAGGCCCGGGCGCAGACCCAGCGCATCCTCCAGGAGCACGCGGAGAACGCGGCCCGGCTCCAGGCGGAGCTGCACCAGGAGGCGGTCACCCGCCGCCAGCAGCTGGACCAGGAGCTGGCCGAGCGCCGGCAGACCGTCGAGTCGCACGTCAACGAGAACGTGGCGTGGGCGGAGCAGCTGCGGGCCCGGACGGAGGCCCAGGCCCGGCGGCTCCTCGACGAGTCGCGTGCCGAGGCCGAGCAGTCCCTGGCGGCCGCCCGCGCCGAGGCCGAGCGGGTCGCCGCCGAGGCCCGGCAGCGGCTGCAGACCGACGCCGAGGCCGCCCGGGCGGAGACCGAGCAGCTGCTGCGCCGCGCCCGTACGGACGCCGAGCGCCTGCTGAACGCCGCCTCCACGCAGGCCCAGGAGGCCACCGACCACGCCGAGCAGCTGCGCAGCTCCACGGTGAACGAGTCGGACACGGCCCGCCGCGAGGCCACCGAGATGAGCCGGGCCGCCGAGCAGCGCATGGCGGAGGCCGAGGAGGCGCTGCGCAAGGCGCAGGCCGAGGCCGAGAAGCTCACCGCCGAGGCCGAGGCGTCCGCGAGCAAGACCCTCGCGAGCGTCGAGTCGGCCAGCGAGCAGCGCACGCGTACGGCGAAGGAGCAGGTCGCCCGGCTGGTCAGCGAGGCCACGAAGGAGGCCGAGGCCACCAAGGCGGACGCCGAGCAGGTCGTCGCGGAGGCCCGCGCCAAGGCCGACAAGATCGTCGCGGAGGCCGAGGAGAACGCCCGCAGCCTCACCGCCGAGGAGACCGCCTCCCAGCTCGCCAAGGCGGCCAGGACCGCCGAGGACGTCCTCAACAAGGCGTCCGAGGAGGCCAAGAACACGACGAAGGCCGCCACCGAGGAGGCCGAGCGGATCCGCTCCGAGGCGGAGGCCGAGGCGGACCGGCTGCGCGCCCAGGCGCACGACATCGCCGAGGAGCTCAAGGGCGCGGCGAAGGACGACACCAAGGAGTACCGCGCCAAGACCGTCGAACTCCAGGAGGAGGCGCGGCGGCTGCGCGGCGAGGCCGAGCAGCTGCGCTCGGACGCGGTCGCGGAGGGCGAGCGGATCCGCGCGGAGGCGCGCCGCGAGGCCGTCCAGCAGATCGAGGAGGCGGCCAAGACCGCCGAGGAGCTGCTGTCGAAGGCCCGGGTCGACGCGGACGAGCTGCGCCAGACCGCCACGACGGACAGCGAGAAGGTCCGCACCGAGGCCATCGAGCGCGCGACGACCCTGCGCCGGCAGGCCGAGGAGACCCTCGACCGCACCCGCAAGGAAGCCGAGCGGCACCGCTCGGAGGTCATCGAGCAGTCCGAGGGCATCAAGGCGGACGCCGAGCGGGCCGCGCGTGAGCTGCACGAGGAGACCGAGCGCGCCATAGAGGCCCGCCGGGTGGAGGCCGCCGACGAGCTGACGCGGCTGCACACCGAGGCCGAGGAGCGGTTCGCCGCCGCCGAGCAGGCGCTGACCGACGCCCGCGCGGAGGCCGAGCGGATCCGCCGGGAGGCCGGCGAGGAGACGGAGCGGCTGCGTTCCGAGGCCGCCGAGCGGATGCGCACCCTGCAGCAGCAGGCCGAGGCGGAGGCCGCCCGGCTGCGGGACGAGGCCGCCTCCGACGCGTCCGCGTCCCGGGCCGAGGGCGAGGCCATCGCCGTACGGCTGCGTTCGGAGGCCGCGGCCGAGGCCGAGCGGCTGAAGTCGGAGGCCCAGGACACCGCGGACCGGCTGCGGGCGGAGGCGCAGGCCGCCGCCGAGCGGCTCGCGACCGAGGCGTCGCAGGCGCTGGACGCCGCCCAGGAGGAGGCCGCCCGGCGCCGCCGCGAGGCCGAGGAACTCCTCGGCTCGGCCCGCCAGGAGGCCGACCAGGAGCGTGAGCGGGCCCGCGAGCAGAGCGATGAGCTGCTGGCCGCGGCGCGGGGCCGGGTGGAGGAGGCGCAGGCCGAGGCCGTACGACTGGTCGAGGAGGCCGACCGGCGCGCCAACGAGATGGTGTCGGCGGCCGAGCAGCACGCCCAGCAGGTAAGGGACTCGGTCGTCGGGCTGCACGAGCAGGCCCAGGAGGAGATCACCGGGCTGCGCTCGGCCGCCGAGCACGCGGCGGACCGTACGCGGCGCGAGGCGCAGGAGGAGGCCGACCGCGTCCGCGCGGACGCCTACTCGGAGCGGGAGCGGGCCAGCGAGGACGCGGGCCGGATCCGGCGCGAGGCGGCCACGGAGACGGACGCCGCCAAGTCCCTTGCCGAGCACACCGTTTCGGAGGCGATCGCCGAGGCGGAGCGGCTGCGCGCGGACGCGTCCGAGCACGCCCAGCGGGTGCGCACGGAGGCCTCCGACGCGATCGCCAGCGCCGAGCAGGACGCGTCGCGCGCCCGGGCCGAGGCCCGTGAGGACGCGAACCGGATCCGGTCGGACGCGGCGGCGCAGGCGGACACGCTCATCACCGAGGTGACGGCCGAGGCGGAGCGGCTCCAGTCGGAGACCGCCGCGGAGGCAGAGCGGGTGCGGGCCGAGTCGGTCGCCAAGGCGGAGAAGCTGATCTCGGACGCGACCAGCGACGCGGAGCGGCTGCGCGCCGAGGCCGCCGACACGGTCGGTTCCGCGCAGCAGCACGCCGAGCGGATCCGCGTGGAGTCCGTACGTATGAAGGCCGACGCGGAGGCGGAGGCGGAGCGGGTCACCTCGGCCGCGCGCGCGGAGTCCGAGCGGACGCTGGACGAGGCCCGCAAGGAGTCCAACAAGCGGCGCTCCGAGGCGGCCGAGCAGGTCGACAAGCTCATCACGGAGACGACGAGCGAGGCCGACAAGCTGCTCACCGAGGCGCAGCAGCAGGCGCAGAAGACGACCGCGGACGCGGAGTCGCAGGCCGACACCATGGTGGGCGCGGCCCGCAGCGAGGCCGACCGGCTGGTGTCCGAGTCGACGGTCGAGGGCAACTCGCTGGTGGAGAAGGCCCGCATGGACGCGGACGAGCTGCTCGTCGGTGCCCGGCGGGACGCGACTGCCATAAGGGAGCGGGCCGAGGAGCTGCGCGACCGCATCACCGGCGAGATCGAGGGGCTGCACGAGCGGGCCCGCCGCGAGTCCGCCGAGACGATGAGATCGACCGGCGACCGCTGCGACGCGCTCATCAAGGCCGCCGAGGAGCAGCTCGCCAAGGCGCAGGCGAGGGCCAAGGAACTGGTCTCGGAGGCCAACTCCGAGGCGGGCAAGGTCCGTATCGCCGCCGTCAAGAAGGCCGAGGGTCTCCTCAAGGAGGCCGAGCAGAAGAAGTCCACGCTGATCCGGGAGGCCGAGGAACTCCGTGCCGAGGCGATCCGCGAGGCGAAGCGCACGGTCGAGGAAGGCAAGCGCGAGCTTGAGGTCCTGGTCCGCCGGCGCGAGGACATCAATGCCGAGATCTCCCGTGTCCAGGACGTCCTGGAGGCGTTGGAATCCTTCGAGGCCCCAACTGCCGCCAAGGACGGCGGAGTCAAGGCAGGTGTCACCGCGGGCGCAACTCGTTCGGGTGGCAAGCCGTCGGACAGCTGACGGACAGGGTCGATTCAGGTGTGTTCCGGGGCCTTTGACCAAGTCTTTGGCAAGCGGTCCGCCGGTTAGCCACCCAAAAGGGGGCTCATTCTCCAGATCAAACACGCATCCGCTCGATGACGCGCCGCTTTGACCCCTAGGATTCCACCTATCACCTCACCGGTCTCATTCGACAGGAACCCCATGAGCGACACTTCCCCCTACGGCTTCGAGCTTGTGCGGCGTGGGTACGACCGCGCGCAGGTGGACGAACGGATCTCCAAGCTCGTCTCCGACCGTGACAGCGCTCTCTCCCGCATCACCGCTCTGGAAAAGCGCATCGAGGAGCTCCACCTCGAAACGCAGAACGCCCAGGCGCAGGTAAGCGACGCCGAGCCGTCGTACGCCGGTCTCGGCGCGCGTGTCGAGAAGATCCTCCGCCTCGCGGAAGAAGAGGCAAAGGATCTGCGCGAGGAGGCCCGACGCGCCGCCGAGCAGCACCGCGAGCTCGCCGAGTCGGCCGCGCAGCAGGTCCGTAACGACGCAGAATCGTTCGCTGCGGAGCGCAAGGCCAAGGCGGAGGACGAGGGCGTCCGGATCCTCGAGAAGTCCAAGAGCGACGCCGCCCAGCTGCGCCAGGAGGCGCAGAAGGACGCGCAGTCCAAGCGGGAGGAGGCCGACGCCCTCTTCGAGGAGACGCGGGCCAAGGCCGCCCAGGCCGCCGCGGACTTCGAGACGAACCTCGCCAAGCGCCGCGAGCAGTCGGAGCGCGATCTCGCGTCGCGTCAGGCCAAGGCCGAGAAGCGCCTCGCGGAGATCGAGCACCGCGCGGAGCAGCTCCGCCTCGAGGCCGAGAAGCTGCGTACGGACGCGGAGCGTCGCGCCCGTCAGACGGTGGAGACGGCTCAGCGCCAGGCCGAGGACATCGTGGCCGACGCGAACGCCAAGGCCGACCGGATCCGTTCGGAATCCGAGCGCGAGCTCGCGGCTCTCACCAACCGCCGCGACTCGATCAACGCCCAGCTCACGAACGTCCGCGAGATGCTCGCGACGCTCACGGGCGCCGCGGTGGCCGCCGCCACCACGCCGGCCGAGGACGAGCCGATCTCCCGCGGCGTCCCGGCTCAGCAGTCCCGGTAACTCCGGTCTGTACGGCAGCTGAATATCGGCCAAGCCCTCTGTCACTCCGGTGGCAGGGGGCTTCGTCGCGTCTTAGCGTGGCCGCATGATCGAGCTCGAGGGGCTGACCAAGCGGTACGGCGAGAAAGTGGCGGTCAACAATCTCACCTTCACCGTCAGACCTGGCATCGTCACGGGCTTTCTCGGTCCGAACGGGGCCGGGAAGTCCACGACGATGCGGATGATCCTCGGCCTCGACCACCCCACCATCGGCGACGTCCGTATCGACGGCAAGCACTACGACCATCTCAAGGACCCGTTGACGTACATCGGCGCCCTTCTCGACGCCAAGGCCATGCACGGCGGCCGCAGCGCCTTCAACCATCTGCTGTGTCTCGCGCAGAGCAACGGGATCCCCAAGAGCCGGGTGCACGAGGTGCTCGACACCGTCGGTCTCACGCCGGTGGCCAAGAAGAAGGCCAAGGGCTTCTCCCTCGGCATGGGCCAGCGGCTCGGCATCGCGGGCGCGCTGCTCGGCGACCCCCGGATCCTGATGTTCGACGAGCCGGTCAACGGCCTCGACCCCGAGGGCATCCACTGGATCCGCAACCTGATGAAGTCGCTCGCGGCCCAGGGCCGTACGGTCTTCGTCTCGTCGCACCTCATGAGCGAGATGGCCCTGACCGCCGACCACCTCGTCGTCATCGGCCAGGGCCGGCTGCTCGCCGACACGTCCATGGCCGACTTCATCCAGCGGAACTCGCGGTCCTACGTCCGCATCCGCTCCCCCCAGCGCGAGCGGCTGCTCGATGTGCTGCACGAGGCGGGGATCACCGTCGTGGAGAGCGGCAGCGGGACGCTGGAGGTCGACGGGGGCAAGTCCGAGCAGATCGGGGAGCTGGCGGCGCAGTACCAGGTCGTGCTGCACGAGCTGAGCCCTCAGCAGGCCTCTCTGGAGGAGGCGTTCATGCAGCTCACCGCCGAGTCGGTGGAGTACCACGCGCACGCCGATACGCCGGCCGACGGCTGGAGGAGGAGCTGAGCATGACGGCGATCCAGGTCGTCCGGTCCGAGTGGACCAAGATCCGTTCCGTCGCGTCCACGGTGTGGACGCTCTCCCTCGCCGTGGTCGTCACCATCGCCCTTGGCATGCTGATCTCGGCGCTGTCGAAGAACGAGTTCGACAAGATGAGCCGCGACGACCAGCTCTCCTTCGACCCGACCTTCATCAGCTTCGCCGGGATGAGCCTCGGACAGCTCGCGATGATCGTGTTCGGGGTGCTCGTCGTGTCGAACGAGTACAGCACGGGCATGATCCGCACCTCGCTGGCCGCGGTACCGCAGCGCGGCTCCTTCCTGTTCAGCAAGCTCGCGGTGGCGGCGGGTCTCGCCCTCGTCGTCGGCCTCGCCACGAGCTTCGTCACCTTCTTCCTGGGGCAGGCGATGCTCGGCTCCCACCGGGCGTCGATCGGCGACACGGGCGTCCTGCGGGCGGTCATCGGCGGCGGGCTCTACATGACCCTGATCGCGGTGTTCTCGATGGGCGTCGCCTCGATGCTGCGCTCGCCGATGCTGTCGCTGGGCATCCTGATGCCGTTCTTCTTCCTGGTCTCCAACATCCTCGGCAATGTCTCGGCCACCAAGAAGATCGGCCGGTACCTGCCCGACCAGGCCGGCAGCAAGATCATGCAGGTGGTCACCCCGGTCGACGACGACACTCCCTACGGCCCCTGGGGCGGCCTCGCGATCATGGCGCTGTGGACGGCGGCGGCCGTACTCGGGGGCTACGCGCTGCTCAAGAAGCGGGACGCGTGAAGTGGGACGCGTGTGAGACCCACGGCACCCGGGTTTTTGCCGCTCCTTGAAGGGAACCGTCAGCTCCCCGATAAGCTCCTAACCCTTACGGGGGCGTGTGCCCCGCTGTCCTGAACCTTTCGATGGGTGCGGAGCATGATCGAGGCTGTCGGCCTGACCAAGCGATACGGCGACAAGACCGCCGTGTACAACCTTTCGTTCCAGGTGCGGCCGGGTGCCGTCACCGGCTTCCTCGGGCCCAACGGCTCGGGCAAGTCGACGACCATGCGGATGATCCTCGGCCTGGACAACCCCACGTCCGGGCAGGTGACGATCGGCGGCTTCCCGTACCGCAAGCTGCCCAACGCCCCCCGCCAGGTCGGCGCCCTGCTCGACGCCAAGGCGGTGCACGGCGGCCGGCACGCCCGCAACCACCTGCTGAGCCTCGCCCAGCTGTCGGGCATCCCGGCCCGCCGGGTGGACGAGGTGCTGGGTGTCGTCGGACTCCAGGACGTGGCCAGGAGGCGCTCCAAGGGCTTCTCCCTGGGCATGGGCCAGCGGCTCGGCATCGCCGCCGCGCTTCTCGGCGACCCCCAGGTGCTGCTGTTCGACGAGCCGGTCAACGGCCTCGACCCCGAGGGCATCCTCTGGGTGCGCAACCTGATGAAGGCGCTCGCGGCCGAGGGGCGGACCGTCTTCGTCTCCTCCCACCTGATGAGCGAGATGGCGCTGACCGCCGACCACCTCATCGTCATCGGGCGCGGACAGCTGCTCTCCGATATGAGCATCAAGGACTTCATCTCGGCGAACTCCGCCGACTTCGCCCGCGTACGCACCCCGGACACCGAGCCCCAGCTGCGCGAGAAGCTGACCTCGGCGCTCACCGAGGCGGGCGGACATGTGCTGCCCGAGCAGGACGGCGCGCTGCGGGTCACGGGACTGGCGCTGCCGCGCATCAGCGACATCGCGCACGACACGGACGTACGGCTGTGGGAGCTGTCGCCGCACCAGGCCTCGCTGGAGGAGGCGTACATGCGGATGACGCAGGGCGCCGTCGACTACCGGTCGACCACCGACCAGAAGGCCGGTCTGCAGCAGCCGCTGCCGCCCGGCGCGCAGCCGCCGATGCCGGTGCCGGGGCAGGGCCAGCCGGGCTGGTACGCCCCGCCGCCGCCCCAGCAGGGCGGGCAGCCCTTCGCCGCCGCCCCGCAGGGACAGCCGGGACAGCCGCCCGCGGGCCCCTACGGCGCCCCTGGCGCGCCCGGGGTGGGTCAGCCCAACCCGTACGCGCAACCGGCGCCGCAGGCCCCTCAGGCGCCCCAGACGCCCGGCTCCGGTTTCCCCGCCGCCTCCGCCTCCCCGACCAAGCCCGAGGACGCCCGATGAGCACGCCCCAGCCCCCGATGCCACAGGCCGCCGCCCCCAACTGGCAGGCGGCGCCCGGTCCTTCGTACGGCGGTTACACCTCGCCCATCCCGGTCGTGCGCACGCATCTCGGGCACGCGATCGCCTCCGAGTGGACGAAGATCAAGTCGGTGCGCTCCACGATGTGGACGCTCGGCGTGTTCGTGCTGCTCGTGGTCGGCATCGGGCTGCTGGCCGCCGCGGTGGTCGCCGGCCAGGCCGGGCCCGAGGACATGGCGGGCGAGAACCCGCTGTCCTTCGGCTTCTTCGGGCTGCTGCTCGGCACCATGTGCGTCATCACGCTCGGCGTGCTGACCACGGCCTCCGAGTACGGCACCGGCATGATCCGCACCACGATGACCGCGTGCCCCAGCCGTGGGCGGGTGCTGACGGCGAAGGCGATCGTGTTCTTCACGGTCGCGTTCGTGGTGACGCTGGTGTCCTCGTCCTTCGTCGCCTTCGTGCAGGTCCCGATGCTGGACGGCACCGGCACCGCCGACCCCTCCGGCGAGGAGTGGCTGAAGGCCACGGTCGGTGTCTCGCTCTACATCGCGCTGCTCGGGCTGCTCTCGCTCATCGTCGGCTCGATCATCCGGCACTCGGCGGGTGCCATCACCATCATGATCGGGCTGCTGCTCGCTCCCCTGGTGGTCGCGCTGTTCATGTTCTCGTCGTCGCTGGAGGATGTACGCCAGTTCCTGTTCGAGTACTCGATCCCGAACCAGCTCAGCGTCTTCTACTCCAACTCGCTGACCGAGTCCGGCCCTTCCGGCTGGGACCCGCTGTTCATCGCCCTGGGCGTGACGGCCGCGGCGTTCGCCGGCGCCTTCGCGCTGCTGGAGAAGCGGGACGTGTGAGCCGTACCAAAAGGCCGTGAGAAAACGGCTCAGAACTTCGGCGCGTTACGGGACCGCTGCACCCTCGTGGTGCGGCGGTCCTTCGCGTTCCAGCACGCCTTGTGCCAGTGCCGGCGCTCGTCGACGCCCGAGTGCTCGGGCCAGGCCACCACGTGCGGGACGCCGGAGCCGATCAGCTGGTCGCAGCCCGGGCAGCGGTATGTCTTGCCCTGGGCACTCGCCCCGGCCACGTGGCGTACGCTCCACTCCTCGCCCTGCCAGTTCTCCGTGGACTGCCAGCCGCCGTAACGGCCGGGTCGCTCATCGTCTGCGCTGGGGCCTGACGAGTCGCCGCCCTTGGGTCGGTTGCGACGCGGGGACACAGAACACCTCACGGGGCTATACAGGAAGCACGGGCTGTGTCCAGCCTACGCGGCACCGACGGGGGTATGCGAAGAGCACCAACCCCCACAAGTCCCCCTCCCAGACGCCGATTCTGCAGACAATCCGGAAATCTCTTCGCCAGGCCGTGTCCTCGGCACGTGTCAGGCGGTTATGCCCGGTGGGGGAGCTCCGGTCGGAGCCGAGAAAGCAGGAAAGCGCAATGCACGTTGGAAGCTTTGTGTTGGCGGCCCAGTTCCCGGGCCAGGGCCAGGGGGAGGCCCTGCACCGTGCGGTCCGCTCCGCGGAGGTGGCCGAGGAGGCCGGACTCGACGCGGTCTGGCTGGGCGAACACCACTTCGTGCCGTACGGCACCTGTCCGTCGGCGATCACCCTGGCCGCGTTACTCCTCGGCCGGACGCGACGCATCAGGATCGGCACGGCGGTCAGCGTGCTGCCCACGGTCCACCCGGTGACGCTCGGCGAGCAGGCCGCGCTGCTGCATGTGACGAGCGGCGGCCGCTTCTCGCTGGGGGTGGGGCGCGGCGGGCCCTGGGTGGACCTGGAGGTGTTCGGCTCGGGCCTCGAAGCGTACGAGCAGGGGTTCCCGGAATCACTCGATCTGCTGGTGCGCTGGCTGCGCGAGCCGTCGGTCGCGGGAGCCGGGGGCCGCTTCACTTTCCGTGAAGTCCCCGTCGTACCAAGGCCGTCGGAGTCCCTCGCGGACACAGCGGGCCCCGAGGTCGTCGTCGCGTGCACGTCTCCGTCGAGCGTACGGATGGCCGCCGAGCGCGGGCTGCCGATGCTGCTCGGCATGCATGTCGGGGACGAGGAGAAGGCCGAGATGGTCGCCCTGTGGCGGCAACTCGCGCGTGCGGCGGGCCGGTTGCCGGAGGAGATCGCGAGCGCGGCCCATGTCTCGGCGGGCGTCTGCCAGATCGCGGACCGCCGCACCGACGCGGTGGAGACCCTGGTGAAGGCGATGCCGGGCTGGCTGCGACAGGGGCTCGACGCCCATGTCACGGTGGACGGCCGCGCCCGTCAGATGCGCGACCCGCTGGCATACACCGAACTGCTCTGCGGACTGCACCCGGTGGGCACCCCCCGGCTGTGCGCCGACCGCCTCGCGGCGACCAGCGAACGGACCGGGATCACCCGCTTCGCGCTCCTCGTCGAGGGCTCGGGCGACCTGGCCGCGACCGAGGAGAACGTACGACGGCTGGGCGCCGAGGTGCTCCCTCACCTTGGCTGAACCACCGTGCCCCACGGGAAGCTTGCCGCGCCGGACGATTGCACCTCCCGCGTCCGGAGCGGCAAGCCATGCGCATCACCGCGTCAGCAGTCCCTGAGCTCCGGGGACTGGTTCAGCAGCTGTCCGCGGACCGACGTGAAGCGGGCAAGCCGTTCGTCCACCGACGGGTCCAGCGGAAACACCGCAACCCGGTGGCAGTTCTGGAAGGCCAGCCGCACTCCGAAGTGCCGCTGCAGCGCGCCGCGTATCGCGTCACTCGCCAGCGCACGCAGGAGCTGGCCACGCGCCTGCTCGTCCGGCGGCGGCGTCTGGTTGTCGGCGAACTCTCCGCCGTCCACCTTCAGCTGGGCCACCAGGGAGCTGATCATCTCCCATGCGTAGGGCAGGGAGGTCCGGACGCAGTCGACGAAGTCAGCTTCGTCGACCTCGCCTCGCTCGGCCTGATCGAGTAGGGCCGGTGAGACGTCGAGCGACATGGGTTCTCCTCTCGCACCCCCGGGTCAGAGGGGTTGCCGGACAGGGAAAGGGAGTCCGCGCTGCCGAACACTCTGTGTACACGCATCGCGACCTCCCGTTTAATACGGTAGGTCGCGGGCGGTGACGGCACCAGGAGATTGAGCACATGGAGGGGTCTCAATGTGCTCACTATCGGCCATTAACGAACATGCGTTATCCGGGGCGAATCGCGTGCACCCATGCCTGTCGAGTAGCGTTGCCGACCATGCGTCTCGTCATTGCCCGCTGCTCCGTGGATTACGCCGGGCGGCTCACCGCCCATCTCCCCTCAGCGCCCCGCCTGATCCTGGTGAAGGCCGACGGCAGCGTCTCGATCCACGCGGACGACCGGGCCTACAAGCCCCTGAACTGGATGTCGCCGCCCTGCACGTTGAAGGAGGGAAGCGGGGACGATGAGGGCGTCTGGACCGTCATCAACAAGGCGGGCGAGAAGCTCATCATCACGATGGAGGAGATCCTCCACGACTCCTCGCACGAACTCGGCGTGGACCCCGGCCTGATCAAGGACGGCGTGGAAGCACACCTCCAGGAACTCCTCGCCGACCGCATCGAGGTCCTCGGCGACGGCTACAGCCTCATCCGCCGCGAGTACATGACGGCCATCGGCCCGGTCGACATCCTGTGCCGGGACGCCGAGGGCGCGACGGTCGCGGTCGAGATCAAGCGGCGCGGCGAGATCGACGGCGTGGAGCAACTCACCCGCTACCTGGAGCTGTTGAACCGCGACCCCCACCTCGCCCCGGTCCGCGGCATCTTCGCCGCCCAGGAGATCAAGCCCCAGGCCCGAGTCCTGGCCACCGACCGCGGCATCGGCTGCACGGTCCTGGACTACGACGCGATGCGCGGCATCGAGGACGACAAACTGAAGCTGTTCTGAGTTCTACGACGGTGAGGGCCGGGTCCGTGACAACGGACCCGGCCCTCTTTCCTCGTACGGGACTTCACATGACCGAAGTCGTACTGCTCGCCGCGCTGCTCTCCGGGGCACTGGCCGAACTGCTGGACTCCGCCGGGGCGCTGGAGGAGGCGGGGCCGCTGGCCGAGTCGGACGTGGACGGGGTGCTGTCCGTCGGCTCCGCGGTCGGCTCCTCCGAGGTCGGCGTCGCCGACGGCGTCTCGGACGGATCCTCGGACTCGGACTGCGACTGCGACGGCGTGGGCGAATTCGACCTCGTCGGCGTGGGCGAGGTTGACCTCGTCGGCGAACTCGACGTACCGCCACCGCCGTTGGTGCCGCTCGGGTCGTCCGAAGGCTCCGCGGCGTCCGTCGGTGTGGGGTCGTCGGAGGTGCCGTAGGTGCCATCGGGGCCCGGGTCGGTGGCGCGGCTGGTGGCCGTGCCGGTGTCGCCGTCGCTGTCGTTCTTCGGCTTGTCGGCGCCCAGGCCGCCGTCGTCGAAGCCCTGGCTGGCGGACGGGTTGACGCCGACCTGGCCGGACGGGTCGTCGGGGTCGTTGTTGGACGTGGCGCCGAGGGTCACCACCGTGCCGAGCACGGCGACGAGCAGCGCGCCCGCGCCGGCCGCCACGAGGTTGCGCTTGGCGAGGCCCCTGAGGCCGCCCCGGCCCTTGTGTGCGCCGCCGGGCGTGGTCGCGCGGTGGGTGACGAGGGTCGAGGTGTCTCCGGGCCGCGGGAGGCTCAGCAGCGCGGCGGGTACGCCTCCGGGCGGCGACGCCGACTCCTCGTAGCGGGCGTCGGACACCTCCTCGCCCGTGGTGGCGATGCCGGGCGCGGTGCCGGAGCGGTCGGCGACCAGGGCGAGGGCGCGACGCCCTGCGACGGTGCCGCGCTTGTCGGCGAGTGCGCCGCGCAGGCCGATGGCGGCCTCCAGCTCGGCGCGGGCCCGGTCGTACTCTCCGCCGCAGAGTGCGAGGACGCCCAACTCATGGTGGAAGTAGGCCTGTTCACCCACCTCGCCGGAGAGCTGAGCGGCCTCGGCGCCGGCCCGCAGCGCCCGCTCCCAGGCGCTCCAGTGCAGCCCCGCGGCGAACGCGGGCGCCGCCGTGCGGGCCAGCTGCACGGGGGTGCTGTCCTCGTCCTCGGCCGGCGGGGTCGTCACCGGCACGAGCACGCCCAGGGCGGCCAGCACGGCGTCCGCCTCGGCGCACACACGCTCCGGGGTGACCGAGGGATGCCCGGCCCACCAGGCGTAGTGCTGGGCGGCGGCCAGGGCCCTGGCCTCGATCTCGGTGCCGTATCCGGCGGCCTCCAGCTGGGCCCGCACTCCGGCGGCGAGCCGGTAGCGGGAGCCGACCGGGGAGACCAGGGCGCAGCCGAGGAGTTCGCCGAGCGCGGCGTCCGCGTGGGTGTCGCCGACCAGGGCCGGCAGGTGCGCCTGGTGCGGCACCTCGCCGCCGAGAGCGACGGCGAAGCGCAGGGTGGCACGCGCCGACTCGCTCAGCCGGGAGGCGAGCAGCGGGGCGGCCGAGGCGGCCTCGCCGACCGACGGCAGGGGTATCTCGGGGCTGTCCTCGGCGTCGAAGGGCGCGTCGACCGGTATGTCCTGGAAGACGCCGAACTCGTCGACGGCGTCCGCGCTGGCCCGCATCCGGTCGCGCTGGCGCAGCAGGGCACCGGCGTGGACGAAGCGCAGCGGCAGGCCCTCGGACTCGAACCAGAGGTCGCCGGCCCAGTTCGCCTCGTCCTCGGTCAGGACGCGGCCGACGGCACGCTCCAGGACCTCCACGCCGCCGGCCCGGTCGAGGCCGCCGAGGAAGACCTCTTCGAGGGCGGAGTCGGCGGACGGGGCGGGTATGTCGGGGGTGGCGCCGAGCAGGAAGGCACACTCGGGTGTCGCGTCCAGCAGCTCGTCGAGTGCGGCGCCGCCGAGCTCGATGTCGTCGAGGACGACGACCGCGCCGATCTCGTGGACGAGTTCGAGCAGTTCGGCCCGGTCGGGGCGGTGCAGGGGCGCGTTGTAGACGGCGTAGAAGAGGTCGTAGAGCAGGTCGGTGGCCGTGCGGCGGAAGCCGGTGAGGCGGACGACGCCGTCGGGGGCGAGGTCCGCGCAGTCCTCGGCGACCAGGTCGAGCAGGCTGCTGCGGCCGGATCCCGCGGGGCCGGTGAGGCGCACGGAGCGGCCGCGGGCGAGCAGCCGCACCAGTCGCTCGCGCTCGTCCTGGCGTCCCAGGAGATACAGCGCGGGCTGGGCCGGTCCCGGCGGGACGGGCGGTTTGGCCGCGCGGTCGGTCTCGGCGCGCTCGGCCGGGGTGAGTTTGGCGGGCCTGCCGGGCCGCTCTCCCGGTGGGCAGGCCTCGATCTCGCTGCCGTCGACGGGGTTGACCGTGAGCAGGAAGTCGCCGGAGACGAGCTGCACCGTACGGGCCAGGGCGGGTGTGCTCTGGCCGAAGTCGGATGTGAGGGATTCCCTAGGCGGGCGCGGGCGCGGCGAGGTGCCTTCGCCGTCCTGGCCGTACTCCTCGGGTCCCGTGTTGTTCGGGTCCATAGGTTTCAAGCCCCCCAAAAGCGTCGTGTGCCGAAGGATCCCCTCCCGGCCTTGCTGCACACCGCGCTGTCGCTTCTGGTCCGGGCCCGCTCGAAGGGTTGTAGGCAGCGGGCGACCGAACCCTAAACCTTGGCACAGTATCTACGACAGCCCGGGGTACCGCGCCGTCCGAGACGTCACAGTCTCGTGAGGATTGTGCGCGTGGTGCGTTTCGCGGCCGTGTGGCCTGGTCACACGCGGGGCAGTGACTCCACCCCGATGCCGCCTTCGATCGCCAGGATCCGGTGCAGCCGGGTGGCCACCAGCAGGCGCTGCATCTGCGGCGGTACGTCGCGCAGCACCAGGCGCCGGCCGCAGCGGCCGGCCCGTCGGTGGGCCCCCATGATCACCCCGAGTCCGGTGGCGTCCCAGGAGTCGAGCTCGGACAGGTCAAGGACCAGATCGCCGACTCCGTCGTCGACGGCCGAGTGCAGGACCGTACGGGCGTCCGCCGCGCTGCGTACGTCGAGGCGGCCCCCGACGACCAGCTCGGCGTGGTCGCCCCTGATGAACATATGCGCTCCCCGCGAGTGCGTTGTCGTACTCCGTGACGGTGGTTGTGCAAGGTCTGACTGCCTCGGCGGCGCCGAAGTTGCCGTCTGTAAGCGAACCGATACCCAATTCACTCCCCAGGGTGAAGCTCCTGGGGTCTGTGCGGTTTCAGTGCTTGTAGAAGCCCTGCCCGCTCTTGCGTCCGATGTCACCGGCGTCAACCATCCGGCGCATCAGCTCCGGCGGCGCGAACTTCTCGTCCTGCGACTCGGTGTAGATGTTGCTGGTGGCGTGCAGCAGGATGTCGACGCCCGTGAGGTCGGCCGTCGCCAGCGGGCCCATGGCATGCCCGAAGCCCAGCTTGCAGGCGAGGTCGATGTCCTCGGCGGTGGCGACGCCCGACTCGTAGAGCTTGGCGGCCTCGACGACGAGCGCGGAGATGAGCCGGGTGGTCACGAACCCCGCCACGTCCCGGTTGACGACGATGCAGGTCTTGCCGACGGACTCGGCGAACTCCCGTGTGGTGGCGAGGGTTTCGTCGCTCGTCTTGTAGCCCCGCACGAGCTCGCACAGCTGCATCATCGGGACCGGCGAGAAGAAGTGCGCGCCGACGACCCGCTCCGGCCGCTCGGTGACCGCCGCGATCTTGGTGATCGGGATGGCGGAGGTGTTGGAGGCGAGCACGGCGTCGTCCCGCACGATCTTGTCGAGCGCGCGGAAGATCTCGTGCTTGACCTCCAGCTTCTCGAAGACGGCCTCGACGACGATGTCCGCATCCGCGACCGCGTCCAGATCGGTGGTCGCGGTGATCCGGGCGAGGGCCGCGTCGGCGTCGTGCGCCTCCAGCTTGCCCTTGCTCACGAACTTGTCGTACGAGGCCTTGATGCCGTCGGTGCCACGCTTGAGCGCCTCGTCGGTGACGTCCCGCAGGACGACGTCCCAGCCCGCCTGCGCGGAGACCTGGGCGATGCCCGATCCCATGAGACCGGCCCCGATGACGGCAAGCTTCCGTGCCACTGTGCGACTCCCCTTTGAAGCGCCCTACATGCTGTTTACATTGCCTCTCCGGCGGACCCTAGCGGCAGTGAGGGCACTGTGTGACCGGTTAGTAACGCGAGTCACGTCCCATCTGGTGGACATCACACCGGCAGGGGCCATTCCGGGCTCGTACGGCGTAGTTGGGCACCTCACTAAGCTGGTGACATGGTCAATCTGACGCGCATCTACACCAGGACCGGCGACCAGGGCACCACCGCCCTCGGCGACATGAGCCGGGTCGCCAAGACAGATCTGCGGATCTCCGCGTACGCCGACGCCAACGAGGCGAACGCGGTGATCGGTACGGCGATCGCGCTGGGCGGGCTCGACGAGGAGGTCGTCAAGGTCCTCACCCGGGTGCAGAACGACCTGTTCGACGTGGGGGCCGATCTGTCGACGCCGGTGGTGGAGAAGCCGGAATTCCCGCCGCTGCGGGTCGAGCAGTTCTACGTCGACAAGCTGGAGGCGGACTGCGACCGCTTCAACGAGCGGCTGGAGAAGCTGCGCTCGTTCATCCTGCCGGGCGGCACGCCGGGCGCGGCCCTGCTGCACCAGGCCTGCACGGTCGTACGACGGGCGGAGCGGTCGACGTGGGCGGCGCTTGAGGTGCACGGCGAGGTGATGAACCCGCTGACCGCGACCTACCTGAACCGGCTGTCCGACCTGCTCTTCATTCTGGCCCGGACGGCGAACAAGGACGTCGGGGACGTGCTCTGGGTGCCCGGCGGGGAGCGCTGACGGCCAAGCGGCCGTGTTGGCACAGGAGTTGGGAGTGTAGAACTCCGCCGCGAAGTGGTCCAGACCCATTGACCTGTGGTCCAGACCTTTCTATTCTCGCGGCACTGTGGGCGTGAAGGCTCAGTCACGCCCCCTACACCCCCGAGGAGGCGCTCCATGCGCTTCAGACACAGATTCGCGGCATCCGTCGCGACCCTGTTGCTCCCCGTCGCCGGACTGGTGGGCATCGCGAGCCCCGCCGAGGCCGCGACATCCGCCACCGCCACCTACACCAAGACCCAGGACTGGGGCACCGGCTTCGAAGGCAAGTGGGTCGTCACCAACACCGGTACCACGGCGCTCAGTTCATGGACGGTCGAGTGGGACTACCCCTCCGGTACGGCCGTCACCTCGGCCTGGGACGCGGACGTCACGTCTTCCGGCACTCACTGGACCGCCAAGAACAAGTCCTGGAACGGCACCCTCGCCGCAGGCGCCTCCGTCTCCTTCGGCTTCAACGGCACCGGCTCCGGCGCCCCCTCCAACTGCAAGCTGAACGGCGGCAGTTGTGACGGCGGCCCCACCGTCCCCGGTGACAGCGTCCCGAGCGCCCCCGGCACGCCGACCGCGTCCGGCGTCACCAACACCTCGACCACGCTGTCCTGGACGGCGGCCACCGACGACAACGGCATCAAGAACTACGACGTGCTCCGCAACGGCACTGTCGTCGCCACGGTGACCGGCACGACGTACACGGACACCGGTCTGACCGCCGGCACCAGCTACTCGTACACCGTCCAGGCCCGCGACACCGCTGACCAGACCGGCCCGGTCAGCGGCGCGGTCTCGGTGACCACCACGGGCGGCGGCACCGACCCCGGCACCGGCAGCGCGGTCAAGCTGGGCTACTTCACCGAGTGGGGCGTCTACGGCCGCAACTACCACGTGAAGAACCTGGTGACCTCCGGCTCCGCGTCGAAGATCACCCACGTCAACTACGCGTTCGGCAACGTCAAGGACGGCAAGTGCGTCGTCGACGACACCTACGCCGCCTACGACAAGGCGTACACCGCCGACCAGTCCGTCTCCGGCACCGCCGACACCTGGGACACGGGCGCGCTGCGCGGCAACTTCAACCAGCTGCGCCAGCTGAAGGCCAAGTACCCCAACATCAAGGTGCTTTACTCCTTCGGCGGCTGGACCTACTCCTCCGGCTTCGCGCAGGCCGCCGCCAACCCGGCCGCCTTCGCCGCCTCCTGCAAGGCCGTGGTCGAGGACTCCCGCTGGGCCGATGTCTTCGACGGCATCGACATCGACTGGGAGTACCCGAACGCCTGCGGTCTGACCTGTGACACCTCGGGCTCGGCGGCCTTCAAGAACCTGATGTCGGCCCTGCGCACCGAGTTCGGCAGCGACTACCTCATCACCGCCGCCATCACCGCCGACGGCTCCTCCGGCGGCAAGATCGACGCGGCCGACTACGGCGGCGCCTCGCAGTACGTCAACTGGTACAACGTGATGACGTACGACTACTTCGGGGCCTGGGCCACCACCGGCCCGACCGCCCCGCACTCCCCGCTCACCTCCTACACCGGCATCCCGACCGCGGGCTTCAACTCCGCTGATGCGATAGCCAAGTTGAAGGCGAAGGGCGTGGCCTCGTCCAAGCTGCTCCTCGGCATCGGCTTCTACGGCCGCGGCTGGACCGGAGTCACCCAGGCGGCACCCGGCGGCACGGCGACCGGCGCGGCCGCGGGCACGTACGAGGCGGGTATCGAGGACTACAAGGTCCTCAAGACGTCCTGCCCGGCCACCGGCACCATCGCCGGCACGGCCTACGCGTACTGCGGCAACAACTGGTGGTCCTACGACACTCCCGCCACCATCGGCACCAAGATGACCTGGGCCAAGAGCCAGGGCCTCGGCGGCGCCTTCTTCTGGGAGTTCAGCGGCGACACCACCAACGGCGAACTGGTGAGCGCCATCAACAGCGGGCTGTCGTAAGCCTGTTGAGCCTGTTACGCACTGCGGGCCGGGGAGACGGGGGAACACCCCTGTCTCCCCGGCTCGCGCGTCGACGGGAGCGTCAGGACATGACGTCCGCCAGGCGGTCGACCTGATCGGGGTCCGAGGCCCAGCAGTAGAGCATCACCTCGTCGGCGCCGATGCCGGTATACCCGTTGACGGCGTCCCGGATGCGCTCCGGTGTGGTGAGCAGGCCGTCGACCATGTAGTCGGCGCGTCCGGTGAACTCGTAGTAGCGGTGCATGTTCGCCCGCGCCGCGTCGACCACCGGGTTCGCGCCGAGAGCGACGTTGAGCTGCGCGAGCAGGCGGGGGCGGCCGGGGCGCCCGTACGTCGTCCAGGCCCCCTCCACGTCCCGGAACATCCGGTCCATGTACTCAGGCGGCAGTGCGGCGCCGAGGAAGCCGTCGCCCCAGCGGGCGACCCGTTCGAGTGCCGCCGGGGCGAAGCCGCCGAAGAGCACCTCGGGCCCGCCCGGAGTCAGCGGCGCGGGTCCGATCGGGCCGACGCCCTCGCCGTACGCCTCCCCCGCCCAGGTCCGGCGCAGCAACGCCATCTGCTCGTCGAGGCGGCGTCCGCGGCGGCGCAGGTCGATGCCGGCGGCCAGGCAGTCGTCCGCACGGCCGCCGACGCCGATGCCGAGGGTGAAGCGGCCACCGGAGAGGCGGTCGAGCGTGGCGGTCTGCTTGGCGAGGAGGGCGGTGTTGTGGTGGGGCGCGATCAGCACCTCGGTCTGCACCCGGATCCGGGTGGTGGCCCCGGCGAGGGCGGCGAGGGTGATCAGCGGTTCGGGGTTGTCGTAGACCAGGCGGTCGAGCAGGCCGAGGGTGGTGAAGGGGCCGGCGTCGGCGCGCTGGGCCCAGGTCCACAGCGCGGCGGGGTCGTCGACGGGAAGGCCGAGGCCGATCTTCATGAGGAGTCACTCCTTGGAGAGGGCAGGCGAAATTCGCTGCCGCCCCTCCTGGCCGCGCATCGGATGTGCGCGAGCGTGCTCCCGTACTGCGGCGTACTTCGAGAGAGCGTGTGTTGTTCGGAGTGCTGCGACTCTATCCCGGCGGGTCCACCCCTGCCGAGGGATTTTCTTCAGGCCCGAACGGCCATCAGGCCACGTTGACCCTCCCCCAGACTTCGTCCGGGGGCACCCCCATTCAACGGGCAAGGAATTTAGGCGACATTTACCCGTTGCCCGGGAGGCGCTGCCTCCAGCCAAGCCAGGAATCCGGTCAACGCGTCCTCGCTCATGGCGAGTTCGAGACGCGTGCCCCTGTGCACACAGGTGAGGATGATCGCGTCGGACAGGAGTGCCAGCTCCTCCTCGCCCTCGGGGAGGCGGCGGCCGGCGACCTCGATGGCGGCGCGCTCCAGGACGCGGCGCGGGCGGTAGGCGTAGGAGAAGACGCGGTACCACTCGATGCGGTCACCGTTGTAGCGGGCGACGCCGTAGCTCCAGCCCTTGCCGCTGGTGTCGGTTTTCTCCGGTACGTCCCAGCGGAGGCTGCAGTCGAAGGTGCCACCGGAGCGCTGGATGAGTCTGCGGCGCAGTCCGAAGACGAACAGGGCGATCACCACGAGCGCCACGACAATTCCGCACACAGTCAGAGCGAGGACCATCGACACCGACCTCCTCGTCTCCTAGGTAACGAAACGTAAAAAACACCCACATTCGCCTCAGCCGCGGCTAGGGCCGGATTCCTCCGGTCCCAGCCGCGGCTGAGTGACGTCATCGCCCGCCCTCCCCCAGTGCCAAAAGGCCTGGGGGGACCCCCATGGTCAGCGCGCGGCCACCGCGCGCAGTCGGACGTCCGCGCGGCGCTCGGCGGAGGCATCGCCCTCCGCCTTCGCGCGCTCGAGCTCCCGCTCCGCGCGCTGGACATCGATCTCGTCCGACAGCTCGGCGATCTCGGCCAGCAGCGACAGCTTGTTGTCCGCGAACGAGATGAAACCGCCGTGCACCGCGGCGACGACCGTTCCACCATCACTCGTACGGATGGTCACCGGGCCCGACTCCAGCACACCGAGCAGCGGCTGGTGACCGGGCATGACGCCGATGTCGCCGGAGGTGGTACGCGCGACGACCAGGGTGGCCTCGCCGGACCAGACCTGGCGGTCGGCGGCGACCAGCTCGACGTGCAGCTCAGCAGCCAAGGTTGGCTCCTCGGGTCACCACCCGGCTGTTCTGCCGGGTGTTGGTTACAAGTCTAGTGGGCGTACGAAGAGGGGCGGGACGCGCCCGCCCCTCTTCAAGAGCGCGAGGCTCAGGAGACGCCGAGCTCCTTGGCGTTGGCCTTGAGGTCCTCAATGCCACCGCAGAGGAAGAACGCCTGCTCCGGGAAGTGGTCGTAGTCGCCGTCGATGATCGCGTTGAACGCGGTGATCGACTCGTCCAGCGGTACGTCCGACCCGTCGACGCCGGTGAACTGCTTGGCGACGTGGGTGTTCTGGGACAGGAAGCGCTCCACACGACGGGCACGGTGGACGACGAGCTTGTCCTCCTCGCCGAGCTCGTCGATACCGAGGATCGCGATGATGTCCTGGAGGTCCTTGTACTTCTGCAGGACCGTCTTGACGCGCATCGCGGTGTTGTAGTGGTCCGCCGCGATGTAGCGGGGGTCCAGGATGCGGGACGTGGAGTCCAGCGGGTCCACGGCCGGGTAGATGCCCTTCTCGGAGATCGGACGGGAGAGAACCGTCGTCGCGTCGAGGTGGGCGAAGGTGGTGGCCGGGGCCGGGTCGGTCAGGTCGTCCGCGGGGACGTAGATCGCCTGCATCGAGGTGATCGAGTGACCACGGGTCGAGGTGATGCGCTCCTGGAGGAGACCCATCTCGTCGGCCAGGTTCGGCTGGTAGCCCACCGCGGAGGGCATACGGCCGAGCAGGGTCGAGACCTCGGAACCGGCCTGCGTGAAGCGGAAGATGTTGTCGATGAAGAACAGCACGTCCTGCTTCTGCACATCGCGGAAGTACTCCGCCATGGTCAGACCGGCCAGGGCCACGCGCAGACGGGTGCCCGGGGGCTCGTCCATCTGACCGAAGACCAGGGCGGTCTTGTCGATGACGCCCGAGTCGGCCATCTCCTCGATGAGGTCGTTGCCCTCACGGGTGCGCTCGCCGACACCGGCGAACACGGAGACACCGTCGTGGTTGTTGGCGACGCGGTAGATCATCTCCTGGATGAGCACCGTCTTGCCGACGCCGGCACCGCCGAACAGACCGATCTTTCCACCCTTGACGTACGGGGTGAGAAGGTCGATGACCTTGACGCCGGTCTCGAACATCTCGGTCTTCGACTCGAGCTCGTCGAAGCGGGGGGCCTTGCGGTGGATGGACCAGCGCTCGCCCTCGTAGGTCTCGTCGACGTTCAGCACCTCACCGAGGGTGTTGAACACCTTGCCCTTGGTGAAGTCGCCGACCGGGACGGTGATGCCCGTGCCGGTGTCGGTGACCGGGGCCTGGCGGACCAGACCGTCGGTGGGCTGCATCGAGATGGTGCGGACCAGGCCGTCACCCAGGTGCTGAGCGACCTCCAGGGTCAGCGTCTTCTTCTCGCCGGCGAGGGCCGGGTCGGCCACCTCGACGTGAAGGGCGTTGTAGATCTCGGGCATGGCGTCGACGGGGAATTCCACGTCGACGACCGGGCCGATGACCCGGGCGACGCGGCCCGTGGCAACGGCCGTCTCAACTGTCGTCGTCATTACCTGTCACTCCCCGCGGTCGCGTCGGCCAGGGCTGCGGAGCCACCGACGATCTCGCTGATTTCCTGGGTGATTTCGGCCTGGCGGGCCGCGTTGGCAAGACGGGAGAGCGTGGTGATGAGCTCTCCCGCGTTGTCGGTGGCCGACTTCATCGCGCGGCGCGTGGCGGCGTGCTTGGAGGCAGCCGACTGGAGCAGCGCGTTGTAGATACGGCTTTCGACGTACCGCGGCAGAAGAGCGTCGAGGACGTCCTCCGCCGACGGCTCGAAGTCGTACAGCGGAAGGATCTCGCCCTTGGGGGCAGCGTCCTTCGCGACCTCTTCGAGGCTGAGCGGCAGCAGGCGGCTGTCGACCGCCGTCTGCGTCATCATCGAGACGAACTCGGTGTAGACGATGTGGAGTTCGTCCACGCCGCCGTCCGCCGTCGCCGTCTCGATGGCCTCGATCAGCGGACCCGCGACCTTCTTGGCGTCCGCGTACGTGGGCTCGTCGGTGAAGCCCGACCACGACTCCACGACCTTGCGCTCGCGGAAGTTGTAGTGGGCCAGACCGCGGCGGCCGACGATGTACGTGTCGACCTCCTTGCCCTCGGCCTCAAGACGCTCGGTCAGCTGCTCCGCAGCCTTGATGGCGTTGGAGTTGAAGGCGCCGGCCAGACCGCGGTCGCTCGTGAGGAGCAGTACCGCGGAACGGGTCGGCGTCTCGGCCTCGGTGGTCAGCGGGTGCTTGGTGTTCGAGCCGGTGCCGACCGCCGTGACCGC
Organism: Streptomyces sp. JLBG701; assembly: GCF_058544905.1. Lineage (NCBI taxonomy): Bacteria > Bacillati > Actinomycetota > Actinomycetes > Kitasatosporales > Streptomycetaceae > Streptomyces > Streptomyces sp. JLBG701. The sequence goes on along the minus strand of NZ_CM178588.1, from coordinate 7,744,078 downwards.
GCGGGTGAGCTCGGTCGCGTACGGCGTGGAGGCCCTCACCTTGCGCTGCGCCTTGACGACGCGCGAGGCGGCGATCATCTCCATCGCCTTGGTGATCTTCTTGGTCGCGGTGACGGATCGGATGCGACGCTTGTAGACCCGGAGCTGGGCTCCCATGAGTCAGGTCCCTTCCTTACGTCACTTGGCCGCGGCCGGGGCGTCCTCGCCGAGGAGCTTGCCGTCCGAGGTCTCGAACTGCTTCTTGAACTCGGCGATCGCGTCGGCGATGGCGGTGAGGGTGTCGTCCGACATCTTGCCGCCCTCCTTGATGGAGGTCATGAGGCCCTGCTCCTTGCGGTGCAGGTACTCCAGGAGCTCCTTCTCGAAGCGGCGGACGTCGGAGATCGGAACGTCGTCCATCCGGCCGGTGGTGCCGGCCCACACGGAGACGACCTGGTCCTCGGTCGGCATCGGCTGGTACTGCGGCTGCTTGAGCAGCTCGACCAGACGCTGACCGCGCTCCAGCTGCGACTTCGACGCGGCGTCCAGGTCGGAACCGAAGGCGGCGAACGCCTCCAGCTCGCGGTACTGGGCGAGGTCGAGGCGGAGGCGACCGGAGACCTGCTTCATCGCCTTGTGCTGCGCGGAACCACCGACTCGGGAGACGGAGATACCGACGTTCAGCGCGGGGCGCTGACCGGCGTTGAACAGGTCCGACTCCAGGAAGCACTGGCCGTCGGTGATGGAGATGACGTTGGTCGGGATGAACGCCGAGACGTCGTTGGCCTTCGTCTCGACGATCGGCAGACCGGTCATCGAGCCCTTGCCCAGCTCGTCGGAGAGCTTCGCGCAGCGCTCCAGCAGGCGGGAGTGCAGGTAGAAGACGTCACCCGGGTAGGCCTCACGGCCCGGCGGGCGGCGCAGCAGCAGGGACACGGCGCGGTAGGCGTCGGCCTGCTTCGAGAGGTCGTCGAAGATGATGAGGACGTGCTTGCCCTCGTACATCCACTGCTGGCCGATGGCCGAACCGGTGTACGGCGCAAGGTACTTGAAGCCGGCCGGGTCGGACGCCGGGGCGGCGACGATGGTCGTGTACTCCAGCGCGCCGGCCTCTTCGAGGGCGCCACGCACGGAGGCGATGGTCGAGCCCTTCTGACCGATGGCGACGTACACGCAGCGGACCTGCTTGTTGACGTCGCCGGAGCGCCAGTTGTCACGCTGGTTGATGATCGTGTCGACGGCCAGAGCGGTCTTGCCGGTCTGACGGTCGCCGATGATCAGCTGACGCTGGCCACGGCCGATCGGGGTCATCGCGTCGACGGCCTTGTAGCCGGTCTCCATCGGCTCGTGCACCGACTTACGGGCCATGACGCCCGGAGCCTGCAGCTCAAGGGCGCGACGACCGCTGGTCTCGATCTCGCCGAGGCCGTCGATCGGGTTGCCGAGCGGGTCGACGACGCGGCCGAGGTAGCCCTCACCGACGGCCACCGACAGGACCTCGCCGGTACGGGTGACCGGCTGGCCCTCTTCGACACCGCTGAACTCGCCGAGGATGACGGTACCGATCTCACGCTCTTCGAGGTTGAGCGCAAGACCGAGGGTGCCGTCCTCGAACTTCAGCAGTTCGTTGGCCATGGCCGAGGGAAGACCCTCGACCTTCGCGATGCCGTCGCCGGCAAGGGTGACCGTACCGACCTCCTCGCGCGAGGCCGCGTCCGGCTTGTACGACTGGACGAAGTTCTCCAGCGCGTCCCGGATCTCCTCCGGCCGGATCGTGAGCTCCGCCATCTGGGTTCCCTGCTCTCCTTGTTGGGCCCGAAGTTTCACTTTGGGGGGATGGGGACTCCCCCCTGAATGAGGTGAATCCTCTGCACGGCCCAACGTGGGCCGTATTTCTACGTCGATTTTGAGTTACTGCTAGCTCGCCAGGCGGCGGCCGGCGTCCTCGATGCGGTCCGCGATGGAGCCGTTGATGACCTCGTCGCCGACCTGCACCCGGATCCCGCCGACGACCTCGGGGTCGATGTCGAGGTTGAGGTGCATCGTGCGGCCGTAGAGCTTCGCGAGGGCGGCGCCCAGGCGCTGCTTCTGCGGGTCGCTCAGCGGAACCGCCGTGGTGACGACGGCGACCATGCGGCTGCGACGCTCGGCGGCGAGCTTGGACAGGGACTCGAGTCCCGACTCCAGGCTACGTCCCCGCGGCGCGGTCACAAGGCGCGTCACCAGACGCTCGGTCGTCGCCTTCGCACGGCCGCCGAGCAGCCGGTGCAGCAGCTCGGTGCTGGCCGCGGTGGACGCGGCACGGTTGGTCAGCGCGGCGCGCAGCCCGGTGTTGGAAGAGACGATCCGGCCGAACCGGAAGAGCTCGTCCTCCACGTCGTCGAGCGTGTTCGCCCGCTGGGCGGCGGTGAGGTCGGCGATGTTCGCCAGCTCCTCCAGCGCGTCCACCAGGTCGCGGGTCTGCGACCAGCGGGAGCGCACCATGCCGGACACCAGGTCGGCGGTCGGGCCGCTGACCTGGCCGCCGATGAGGCGCTGGACCAGCTCGGCCTTGGCCTCGCCGGCCTGCGCCGGGTCGGTGAGGACCCGACGCAGCGACACCTCGCGGTCGAGCAGCGCGGTGACGGCGGCCAGCTCGTCGGCGAGCGAGCCGGCGTCCACGGACGTGGAGTCCGTCAGCGCGTCGAGACGCTCACGTGCGGCTGCCAGGGCCTCGCGGCTCGCGCCGTTCATCGAGCCGCCTCGGCCTTCTCCTCAAGTTCATCGAGGAAACGGTCGATCACACGGCTCTGCCGGGCGTGATCCTCAAGGGACTCGCCTACGAGCTTGCCGGCCAGGTCAGTCGCGATCTTGCCGACGTCCTGTCGCAGCGCGGACGAGGCGGCCTTGCGGTCGGCCTCGATCTGCGAGTGACCGGCGGCGATGATCTCCTCGCGCTGCCGCTGGCCTTCCGCGCGCATCTCGGCGATGAGCGTGGCGCCCTGCTCCTGCGCCTCCTGGCGCAGACGCGCGGCCTCGTGCCGGGCCTCGGCGAGCTGGGCCTTGTACTGCTCAAGGACGCTCTGGGCCTCGGTCTGTGCGGCCTCGGCCTTCTCGATACCGCCCTCGATGGCCTCGCGACGCTCTTCCAGAACCTTGTTGATGGTCGGGAGGAGCTTCTTGGCGAGGAGACCGAAGACGATGACGAAGGCGATCAGGCCGATGACAAGCTCGGGGATCGGCGGGATGAGGGGGTTTTCCGTCTCCCCCTCAGCGGCCGCCAGAATGAGCAGGTGGCTCATGTCGTTGCCTTTCGTCTGGATTGCTGGTCGTCAGCCTGAAGAGATCAGGAGCCGTAGACGAACGGCATGACCAGACCGATCAGGGCGAGCGCCTCACAGAAGGCGAAGCCGAGGATCTGGTTGGCGCGGATCAGGCCGGCAGCCTCGGGCTGACGGGCGAGAGCCTGGGTGCCGTTACCGAAGATGATGCCGACGCCGACGCCGGGGCCGATGGCGGCGAGACCGTAGCCGATGGAGCCGAGAGCCTTGAGGTCACCGGTGACAGCGGCAAGAGTCGAGGACATGCCAGTTCTTCCTTCTCTTTCAAGGACCGGTGGGGGTTGGCCACCGGACGTCTGCGGGGTTTAGTGGCGGGTGCTCAGTGGTGCTCGGCGAGCGCGCCCTGGATGAAGGTGCAGGTCAGGAGCACGAAGACGTACGCCTGAAGTGCCTGGACGAAGAGCTCGAAGGCCGTCATCACGATGACCATGATGAAAGAGACCCCGGCGTAGGCGATCCCGATGCCGTTGAGCAGGTACCAGCTGGCGATCGTGAAGAGCAGCAGCAGGGTGTGGCCCGCGAACATGTTCGCGAAGAGTCGCACGGCGTGTGTGAAGGGCCGGACGATCAGGTTCGAGAGGAACTCGATGAACATGGCCAGCGGGAGAACCGGGCCCAGCGTCTTGTCGTAGCCGGTGATGTTCTTGAATCCACCGACGAAACCGTGCCGCTTGAAGGTCAGCGAGACCCACAGGACGTAGACGATCGCCGCGAGAACAGCGGGGTACGCGATGATCGATGTCACGGGGAACTGCGCGACCGGGATGATCGACCAGAGGTTCATCATCCAGATGAAGAAGAAGAGAGAGACGACCAGAGGTACGTACTTCTCGCCTTCCTTCTTGCCGATCGTCTCGTAGACAACGCCCCGGCGGATGAAGTCGTAGCCCGCCTCGGCGACCATCTGAAGCTTGCCGGGAACGACCTTCGGCTTGCGGAAGGCCGCCCAGAAGAAGCCGATGACGATGACCGAGCCGAGCAGCGCCAGGAGCATCGTCTTGTTGAAATAGACGCTGCTGTCCGCATCGCCCACGAGGGGCTCGAACAGGAACGAGTGCAGGCCGGGAGCCGGGAAGCCACAGCCGTCGAAGATGTGGCAGTCGGTCTCGAAGGCGAGCACCTGCGTCGGGTCAGCACTCACCGCGGGCTCCTTCAGCGTGGCGCATAGGTACGGCAACCTCGTTGTGTCGGCGCGGCGCACAGCCGCGGTTCGGCACTGGACTGGTGTTACGGATGTGGGGGCGGCTGTGGGGCATCAAGCCTCGCGATTGAGCAGGCGTCAGCTCAGATGCCCGCGCCCGCGATGCCGCAGTTGGCACCGGACGATAGCAGGAACTCTTACGCGCACTTATCCCACCCCTACCCTTCACGACGATGGCCCGGTTTTGGTGGGGTTGTCGCCCTTCACCGAGTCGGGTTCGACGTAGAGGATCTTGGCTTTCATGTGCGCTCGCGCCTGGGCGGCGATCCACGCGAGCGTGGTCACCAGCAGCGTCAGCGCGAAGGCCTTGGGGTTGAACAGGGTGGTGTTCTTGAACGCGGCCATGAAGATGAACAGCAGAAGAATCTGCGCCGCATAAAGCATGAGGCCCATCGCCTGGAACAAGTGCGGAAGCGATTTGGCAGTGCGCTGAAGAACGTAGAACCCGATTCCCATGAAGAGGATCACGATCAGCGTCCCGACGGCCGCCCCGATCGCTCCCTTGCCACCGGCGACCACACCACTGACGACGACGGCGATCGCGCCGACGGCAGCTGTGGGCACAGCGGCTTGGAGCAGGGTCCGGACATCGTTGGACGGCATGGCGGCAACTCCGCTTTCGCAGGGGGGCAGGGGTGTCGTCATGGACGAGCGTAGCCCCGGGTTGAGAGAGGTCCTCACCGCCAATGGACCGTCGCACTACGGTCCTTCGACTCTGTCCGGGGTTCTCGTGAACCGTATCACAAACTATTTGATGAGGTCTTTACCTGGTAGGTGTGCTCGGTGTCACACATGAGAGTGACAGTGCGCGTCTGTGCAGTTCAGGGGCCAACTTGTCTGGTATTGGGGCACTTTGGTTCCCCACGAGTTGGCAATGTTCTAGTCAGATTCTTACCTTGACCGTCAGCGTGATGATCCCGCTTTGCGCCGATCCAGGAAGCGCGAACGGGGGCCGATGGCGGTCGCCCCGTTGACTCCGGAGACTCCCGCGGACACCGGGGTGCGTTGTTCCTCCACCACCGGGCACGGGTCCTCCACGGCGAGCACGGCGGCATGGTCCCTGAGGGCGGCCTGGGCGCGGCGTCGGCGGCGGTAGCGCGGCGGGACGAAGTGCTCGGCCCAGCGCGGGGCGCGGGGCGTGAAGCGGGGCAGCAGAAGCAGGACCAGGCCGATCGCGCTGAGGAAGACGACGCCCAACACGATCCACATGGAAGCCGAGTTGACCGAGTAGGCGAGCGCCCCGAAGGCGATCAGCGCCGACCAGAAGTACATGATCAGCACCGCCCGGCTGTGCGAGTGGCCGATCTCAAGGAGCCGGTGGTGCAGGTGGCCCCGGTCCGCCGCGAAGGGCGACTGGCCGTTCCAGGTGCGGCGCACGATCGCCAGCACCAGGTCGGCGGCCGGCACCGCGATGATCGTCAGCGGCAGCAGCAGCGGGATGTAGACCGGCACCGTCTGGTGCACGGCCGCCTTCTCGGAGCCGGTGAACAGCTTGAGCGCGTCCGGGTCGACCTGTCCCGTGATGGAGATCGCACCCGCGGCCAGCACCAGGCCGATCAGCATCGAGCCGGAGTCGCCCATGAAGATGCGGGCCGGGTGCATGTTGTGCGGCAGGAAGCCCAGGCACATGCCCATCAGGATCGCCGCGAAGAGCGTGGCCGGGGCGGCGGCCTCGATGCCGTACGAGTACCAGATCCGGTAGGCGTACAGGAAGAACGCGGTCGACGCGATGCACACCATGCCGGCGGCGAGGCCGTCGAGGCCGTCGACGAAGTTCACGGCGTTGATGGTGATGACGACGAGCGCGACCGTCAGCAGGGTGCCCTGCCACTGGGTCAGCGCCACGTTGCCGACGCCCGGCAGGGGCAGCCACAGGATCGTCAGACCCTGCATGACCATCACGCCGGCGGCGATCATCTGGCCGCCCAGCTTGATCAGGGCGTCGATCTCGAACTTGTCGTCCAGCACACCGATGAGCCAGATCAGCGCGGCCCCGGAGAGCAGCGCGCGCGGCTCGTTGGAGTTGGCGAAGACCTCGCTGAGGTTGGTGAGGTGGTCGGCGACCAGCAGGCCCGCGCACAGGCCGAAGAACATGGCGATACCGCCGAGCCGCGGAGTGGGTTCTCGGTGCACGTCACGTGCCCGGATCTGCGGCATCGCTCCGGCCACGATCGCGAACTTCCGCACCGGCCCTGTCAGCAGGTACGTCACCGCGGCCGTGATGCAGAGCGTCAGCAGGTATTCACGCACGGGCTTCCCCACAGGTCTCGCTGGCCATCTCAGCCCCACACCCTAGCGATGCACGGTTACGGTTGGGGACTTCCGGGTAGCGACGATGGTTGCACGTGTGGCTGTGTACGCGGTTCCGGATACCCCCGCTCAGCGGGTATACGGCGGAAATCTTTCGGCCAGCTCCCGCACTTCTTCACGGGCCCGCTGGCTGTCGATCTCGCCCCGCAGCACCCCCACGAGCAGCGCGGCGACCCGCGCCATCTCCTGTTCCCCCATGCCCTGCGTGGTCAGCGCCGCCGTGCCCAGGCGCAGGCCGCGGGCGTCTCCGTGCGGCAGCGCGCAGCAGTCCAGCACCATCCCGGCGGCGGCCAGGCGGCCTTTCGCGGTGCGTCCGTCGACGCCGAGGGGCGCCGGGTCGGCGGTGATGAGATGCGTGTCCGTGCCGCCGGTGGTGACGACCAGTCCCCCGGCCTCCAGGTCGGCCGCGAGCACGCGCGCGTTGGCGACCACCTGATGGGCGTACGCCGTGAAGGCCGGTGTTGCCGCCTCGCCGAACGCGACGGCCTTGGCGGCGATGGTGTGCATCTGGGCGCCGCCCTGGGTGAAGGGGAAGACGGCCCGGTCGACGCGCTCGGCGAGCTCGCTGCCGCACAGGATCATGCCGCCGCGCGGTCCCCGCAGCACCTTGTGCGTGGTGGCGCAGACGACGTCGGCGTACGGCACCGGGTTCGGCGCCGCTCCCCCGGCGACCAGCCCGATGGGGTGGGCGGCGTCCGCGATGAGGTAGGCGCCGGCCTCGTCGGCGACCTCGCGGAAGAGGGCGTAGTCGATGTGCCGGGGGTAGGCGATGGAGCCGCACACGATCGCCTTGGGGCGGTGTGCGCGGGCCAGCGTCCGCACCTGGTCGTAGTCCATGAGCCCGGTCTCCGCGTCCACCCCGTACGCGACGAAGTCGAACCAGCGGCCGGAGAAGTTGGCGGGCGAGCCGTGGGTGAGGTGGCCGCCGAACGGGAGGCCGAGGGCCAGGACGGTGTCGCCGGGGCGCAGGAGGGCCGCGTAGGCCGCGAGCACGGCCGAGGAGCCCGAGTGGGACTGCACGTTGGCGTGCGCGGCGCCGAACAGCGCCTTCGCCCGGTCGACCGCGAGGCGCTCGGCGACGTCGACGATCTCGCAGCCGCCGTGGTGACGGGCGCCCGGATATCCCTCGGCGTACTTGTTGGCGAGCGGCGAGCCGAGGGCCGCGAGCACGGCGGGCGACGTGAAGTTCTCGGCGGCGATCAGCTGAAGCGTCGTCGACTGCCGGTCCAGCTCCCCGAGCAGGATCTCGGCGAGCTCGGGGTCCTGACGACGCAGGACATCGGCCTCAAGGGTAGGGGTGACCGACATGATGGGCTCCGGGGGCGTCGACGATGACGTACGTCCAATGTAGGCCCGGTACCGCCCGCACGCTCAGCTGTTACGTCTTGGCGGGTACGCCCGTCAGCGCCGTCACGACCGGATCCAGCGCCTGGTTTATTTCGTCCCCGATCGAGCGGAAGAACGTCAGGGGGGCGCCGTAGGGGTCGAAGACCTCGTCCGCCTCCGCCGTGGGGGCCAGGAGCCACCCGCGTAGAGCCGCCGCCGCGCGGACCAGGGCTCGGGCGCGGGCGACCATGCCGTCGTCCAGGGGCGGCAGGGTCGCGGGGTCGATCGCCTTCACCAGGCGGGTGAACTCCTTCAGGGTGAAGGTGCGCAGGCCCGCCGAGTGGCCCATGGAGATGACCTGCTGACGGTGGTCGCGGGTGGCCGTCAGGACCAGGTCCGCGCGGATCACGTGTTCGTCGAGAAGCTCACGCCCGGTGAAGCCGGAGGCGTCCGCGCCGAAGTCCGCCAGGACCGCCTCCGCGTTGGCCTCCATGGGCGCGCCCTCGTGGCCCCAGGTGCCGGCGCTCTCCACGATCAGCCCGCCCCACAGCGGATCGCCGAGCCGGTCCGCCAGGGCATGCCTGGTCAGCCGCTCGGTGATCGGCGAGCGGCACACGTTGCCGGTGCTGACGTGGAGGATGCGGAAGCTGTCCAGGGGCAACCCGAAGGTCCCCGTCTCTTCCCCGTTGCCTATGCCACGCCCCGCGTCAGGGGCTGTCAATTCGCCACCTCGAGGTCGGGTACGACCTTCCGCAGCTCCTCGGCGGAGATCGCGCCCGCGCGCAGCAGCAGCGGGGTCTTGCCGGTGACGTCGACGATGGAGGAGGGCACGTTGCCGGGGGTCGGGCCGCCGTCGAGGTAGACCGACACCGAGTCGCCGAGCATCTCCTGTGCGGCGTCACAGTCCTCGGGCGCGGGGTGGCCGGTCAGGTTCGCCGACGATACGGCCATGGGGCCGACCTCGGTCAGCAGCTCGATGGCGACCGGGTGCAGGGGCATCCGGATGGCGACCGTGCCACGCGTGTCCCCCAGGTCCCACTGCAGGGACGGCTGGTGCTTGGCGACGAGCGTGAGCGCGCCCGGCCAGAAGGCGTCGACGAGCTCCCAGGCCGTCTCGGAGAAGTCCGTGACGAGGCCGTGCAGGGTGTTCGGGGAGCCGATGAGGACAGGGGTGGGCATGTTGCGGCCCCGGCCCTTGGCCTCCAGGAGGTCGACGACGGCTTCCGAGGAGAACGCGTCGGCACCGATGCCGTACACCGTGTCGGTCGGGAGGACCACGAGCTCGCCACGGCGGACGGCGGACGCGGCCTCACGCAGACCGGTCGTGCGGTCGGTCGCGTCATTGGTGTCGTATCGCCGTGCCATTAGCGGGCCTCCTGCTCAGGTACGTAAGAAGTCACTGACCCGTGATCGGTCATCACGGCATCGCCTTCCGCGCGGTCGCGAACCGCGGTCGGTTGTTGAGGTCGGGGTGGTCGGCCGCGTCGGCCCAGCCACGCTCCTCGGTGAAGATCCACGGCACCTGGCCGCCCTGGGTGTCGGCGTGCTCGATGACGACGACGCCGCCGGGGCGCAGCAGACGGTGGGCGGTGCGCTCGATGCCCCGGATCAGTTCGAGGCCGTCCTCCCCCGAGAACAGGGCGAGTTCGGGGTCGTAGTCCCGGGCCTCGGGAGCGACGTACTCCCATTCGGTGAGTGGGATGTACGGAGGGTTGGAGATGACCAGGTCGACATGGCCGTCGAGGTCCTGGAAGGCGTCCAGGGCGTCTCCCTGGCGCAGGTCGACCCGGGACCCCTCCATGTTCTTGCGGGTCCAGCGCAGGGCGTCCTCGGACAGCTCCACGGCGTGCACCCGGGAGCGCGGGACCTCCTGGGCGAGGGCGAGGGCGATGGCGCCGGAGCCGGTGCACAGGTCGACGATCAGCGGTTCCACGACGTCCATCGCGCGGACGGCGTCTATGGCCCAGCCGACCACCGACTCGGTCTCGGGGCGCGGCACGAACACCCCGGGACCGACCTGGAGTTCCAGGTAGCGGAAGAAGGCGCGGCCGGTGATGTGCTGGAGCGGCTCGCGCTGCTCACGGCGCGCGATGACCTCCCAGTAGCGGGCGTCGAAGTCCGAGTCCTTCACGGAGTGCAGCTCGCCCCGCTTCACGCCGTGCACGAACGCGGCGAGCTCCTCCGCGTCGTTGCGCGGCGAGGGCACGCCGGCGTCGGCCAGCCGCTGGGTGGCCTGAGCCACCTCTGCGAGCAGCAGGTTCACGCAAGTCCTCCGGTATTCGGTACTTCGTGTACGACGTGCCTTACGCAGCTGCCAGCTTGGCGGCCGAGTCCGCGTCGACGCAGGCCTGGATCACCGCGTCGAGGTCGCCGTCCAGGACCTGGTCCAGGTTGTACGACTTGAAGCCGACGCGGTGGTCCGAGATGCGATTCTCCGGGAAGTTGTACGTGCGGATCTTCTCGGAGCGGTCGACGGTGCGGACCTGGCTGCGGCGGGCGTCGGCGGCTTCCTTCTCCGCTTCCTCCACGGCTGCCGCGAGGAGCCTGGAGCGCAGGATACGCATCGCCTGCTCCTTGTTCTGCAGCTGGCTCTTCTCGTTCTGGCAGGAGGCGACGACTCCGGTGGGAATGTGCGTGATGCGCACCGCGGAGTCGGTCGTGTTGACGGACTGGCCGCCGGGGCCCGAGGAGCGGTAGACGTCGATACGGAGGTCGTTGGCGTGGATCTCGACGTCGACCTCCTCCGCCTCGGGGGTCACGAGGACACCGGCCGCCGAGGTGTGGATACGGCCCTGCGACTCGGTCGACGGCACGCGCTGGACGCGGTGCACCCCGCCCTCGTACTTCAGCCGGGCCCAGACGCCCTGCCCGGGCTCGGTGGCACCCTGGCCGCCCTTGGTCTTCACCGCGACCTGGACGTCCTTGTAGCCGCCCAGCTCGGACTCCGTGGCGTCGATGATCTCGGTCTTCCAGCCGACGCGCTCGGCGTAGCGCAGGTACATGCGCAGCAGGTCGCCGGCGAAGAGGGCCGACTCGTCGCCGCCCGCGCCCGCCTTGACCTCAAGGATCACGTCCTTGTCGTCGTTGGGGTCCCGCGGGACGAGCAGCAGGCGCAGCTTCTCCGTCAGCTCGTCGCGCTGCTTCTCCAGCTCCTTGACCTCGGCCGCGAACTCCGGGTCGTCGGCGCCGAGTTCACGCGCGGTCTCGATGTCGTCGCCGGTCTGCTTCCAGGAGCGGTACGTGGCGACGATCGGGGTGAGCTCGGCGTAGCGCTTGTTGAGCTTGCGCGCGTTGGCCTGGTCGGCGTGGACCGAGGGGTCCGCGAGCTTCGTCTCCAGGTCGGCGTGCTCACCGACGAGTTCCTCGACGGCCTCGAACATTTTGGGCTCCTGAACTGGGTGCGGGAAGAAAGGCGGGCGACCAAAAACGCCGGTCCCGGTGCGCCCCGTAGGGCGCAGCCGCGGACCGGCGCTGGTGGCTCGCTACTTCTTGCCGGCGGGAGCCTTGCCGAAGCGGGCCTCGAAGCGGGCCACGCGGCCACCGGTGTCGAGGATCTTCTGCTTGCCCGTGTAGAACGGGTGGCACTCGGAGCAGACCTCGGCACGGATCGCTCCGCTGGTGATCGTGCTGCGGGTGGTGAACGACGCGCCACAGGTGCAGCTGACCTGGGTCTCGACGTACTCGGGGTGGATCTCGCGCTTCAAGGTGTCTCCTAGTTTCGGGAGGGCGCCGGGTCGCCTTCCGCGGGGTGCGGGGGCGTGAACCGGGGCCGACGTACCAGTCTGCCAGGACTAGCCGCATCCCCCAAAACCGAGGGTTGCGGTGATCTATTCCCTGCGGGCCGGTGGGGGCTGGTCGCGCCCACGCGGCGGAGCCGCATGTCGATACAGCCCCGCGCCCCTTAACCGGCGCTTACGACGCCCTTTGCCTGGCCCGTGGCCGTTCCTTCAGTGGCCGACTTGGGAATGGCCTGGTCGTTCTTCAGGGCGTCCCAGACCAGTTTGTCCTTGGCCTCGTCGAGGATGACTCGGTTGGCGTTGGCCGGGTCGTACTGGACCGGCATCGTGACCATGGTCATGTTCTTCGCGCTGATGCCCTTGAGGCCGTTGGCGAAGGACATCAGGGAGTTCACCGAGCCGATGGAGGAGTCGGTGGTGACGGCCTCGGTGGCGGTGTCGGCCAGGTTGTACAGCTTCTTCGGGCTGGTGAAGAGGCCGATGTCCTTGACCTGGTTGACCAGGGCCTTGATGAACGCCTGTTGGAGCTGGATGCGGCCGAGGTCGGAGCCGTCGCCGACGCCGTGCCGGGTGCGGACCAGGCCGAGGGCCTGTTCGCCGGTGAGCTTGTGCGTGCCGGCCGTCAGGTCGAGGTGGCTCTCGGAGTCCTTGATGGCCTGGGTGGTGGTGACGGAGACGCCGCCGAGCTCGTCGATCAGCTTCTGGAAGCCGCTGAAGTCGACCTCCAGATAGTGGTCCATGCGCAGGTCGGTGAGGGACTCGACGGTCTTGACCGCGCAGGCGGCGCCGCCGGTCGTGTACGCCGAGTTGAACATGACGCCGTCCGCGGCGTCGTGCGTCGTGCCGTCGGTGTCGGTGCACTCGGGGCGGTCGATGAGGGTGTCGCGCGGGATGGACACCACGCTGGCCTTCTTGCGGCCCTCGTAGACGTGCACGATCATCGCCGTGTCGGAGCGGGCGCTGCCGTCGTCGGTGCCGCCGCCGAGCTTCTTGTTGGTGCCGGAGCGGGTGTCGGAGCCCAGGACGAGGATGTTCTCGGAGCCGTTGTCGACCTTCGTCGGCCGGTCGGTGCCCAGCGCCTGGTCGATGTCGACGCTCTTGATGTTGCCGTTGAGCTTGAAGTACACGTAACCCACGCCCGCCCCGCCCAGGACCACGATGCCGGCGGCCACCCAGGCCGTCACGAGCAGTCCCTTGCTGCGCTTGCCGCGGGTCTTGCGGCGGCCCTTGGCGCGGTGGCGCGGGCCGCTGGTGCCGTGGCCTTGCGGTATGCCGGGCTCCGGCGTGCTCTCGGCGGACATGTGCTCCTCGGTTCTTCGTTCCGGTCAGGTACCCCCTGCTTTCAGGGTCAGGCGTGGTCGATTTCGGTCGATACCGCACCATGGTCGCTCTGTCTGGTCAGACGGGGAAACCGGGGAAAGGGTTGCACAACACACCGTGCCCACCGCGTGGGGCGGTGGGCACGGTGTGTAGTCGTCGAATCGGGGCGTACCCCGTTCACCTGCGTTTTCAGCCGAAGATGTCGTACTGCTTGAAATCGGTACCGACAGACTTCCTTGTGTCGAAGATCTCGCTCGTGGCCTTCCCGGTGCCCGGGTACAGATAGAGCGTGCCGCCCGGCGTGCGGGCCAGGAAGTCGGCCTTGCCGTCGCCGGTGACGTCACCGACCGCGTCGAAGGCGTTGTACGTCGTGCTGCTCCACGTGCGGACCTTGATCCGGCTGGCGAAGACGCCCGTGCCGGCCTTGCCGGTGCCCTTGTAGAGGTACACGTAGTTGTTGCTCTTGGAGCGCGCGATCATGTCGGCCTTGCCGTCGCCGGTGAGGTCGCCGTGGGCGCGCAGGGAGTTGTACTGGTTCCAGCCCGAGCCGGCCTTCACACGGGCGGAGAAGGCGCCGGTGCCCTTGCCCGGGTAGATCCACAGGACGCCACCGGAGTCCACGGACAGCAGGTCGGGCAGGTAGTCGCCGGTGACGTCACCCGGGGTGAGGATGCGGGTGCGGGTCTTCCAGTTGTCGTAGATCTGCTTGGTGGCCCAGGAGCCGCTGGACTGGACGTAGTGGGTCCAGTAGACGTCTCCGGTGGTGGTGACCCGGTAGACGAGGTCCTGGTAGCCGTCCCGGTTCAGGTCGATCTGCAGGACGACGTTGACGCCGTTCCAGTTGCCCCAGGACTCGCGGGCGCCGAAGGAGGTGCCCTTGGAGTCCTTCTCGTAGCCGGTCTTGGTGGAGGCGTTGCGCACCCACAGGTCGGCCTTGTGGTCGCCGCTGAGGTTGGTGTCCTCGATGCGCGGGTAGGTCGCGCCGACGTAGGTGCTGACCTTCGTGAAGACGCTGTACGCGCCCTCGGCGACGCAGTTCGTCACGCCCCAGGAGACGACGCCCACGATCCGGTTGCCCACGACGAGCGGTCCGCCGGAGTCGCCGTTGCAGGCGGAGGTGGTGCCGTCGTCGCTGCCGGTCGCCGGGGTGCCCGCGCAGACCATGTGGCCCTTGATGAAGTCGCTGCCGTAGGCGCCGGTGCAGGTGGCGTCCGACTGGATGGGCAGCGTGGCCGTCTTCAGCGTGTCGGAGATGTCCTGCGTGGTGGAGCTGGTGCGGCCCCAGCCGTAGACCTTGGCGGTCTTGGCGGCGTCGCCCGTGTACGAGGCGGTGTCGGTGGACGTCGTCATCCTGATCGGGGTCGCCGTGATGGCGGCCGGCAGGGTCAGGACGGCGATGTCGTTGTTGATGGTCGTCGCGCTGTACGACGGGTGGTTCCACTGCCGCCACACCCCGGAGACGGTGCCGCCGTGCAGATCGGTGTTGCCGGCGTCGTCCGTCGTGGGCAGCTGGGAGGTGCCGGTCAGGATGGCGCCGTTGTTGTACCAGTCGTAGCCCTGGACGCAGTGCGCGGCGGTGAGGATCTTCGTCGGCGCGACGACGGCGCCGCCGCAGAAGAAGCCGAGGTCGTCGCTCTCGTCGGTGGTGCCCTGGTCGTCGTAGTACCAGAGCTGGGCCATCCACGGCGCGGTGGTGATGGTGGTCGTGGTGCCACCGATGACCTTCGCGTCGATCGAGGAGCTGCTGTTCGTGGTCGTACCGGCGCTCAGGGACGACTTGCTGGTCGTCTCCCCCGCGGTGTCGTCACCGGCGAGGGCGCCCGCGACGCGCTGCTCCAGCTCGGTGAGCGTGGGCGCGCTGGTGGCGGGCTTCACCGTCGGCGTCGGCAGGGCGGTGGCGGCGTCCGCGGACGTCGTCAGCAGCGCGGCCGCGACAGCGGCGGCCACACCGGCCGCGGCGACGGGAAGGGCGAAACGTATCCGGCGTCTGTGACGGCCGCCGGACAGGGGCGTGGTCAAGGAAGTCCCCCCAGATGTGCATGAGTCGGAAGGGGCGCATGGTGCACCCCTTCCTCTCAGCGCCGAAGGGCCGCGCCCCGTCACAGTGGTGACGGGGCGCGGCCCTTCAGAAGTGCCAGAAGTGCGTACCGGGGTACGTCAGTCGTTGCCGTTGCCCGGCGTCGTCTTCTGGATCTGGAGCAGGAACTCGGCGTTCGACTTCGTCTGCTTCATCTTGTCGAGAAGCAGCTCGATCGCCTGCTGCTGGTCGAGCGCGTGCAGCACACGACGCAGCTTCCAGGTGACGGCGAGCTCGTCGCTGCCGAGCAGGATCTCTTCCTTACGGGTACCGGACGCGTCGACGTCCACCGCCGGGAAGATGCGCTTGTCGGCGAGCTTGCGGTCGAGCTTGAGCTCCGCGTTGCCGGTGCCCTTGAACTCCTCGAAGATGACCTCGTCCATGCGGGACCCGGTGTCCACCAGCGCGGTGGCGAGGATGGTCAGCGAGCCGCCGTCTTCGATGTTGCGGGCCGCACCGAAGAAGCGCTTCGGGGGGTAGAGGGCCGTCGAGTCGACACCACCGGACAGGATGCGGCCGGAGGCCGGGGCGGCGAGGTTGTACGCACGGCCCAGACGCGTGATCGAGTCGAGCAGTACGACGACGTCGTGACCCAGCTCCACCAGACGCTTGGCACGCTCGATGGCGAGCTCGGCGACCGTGGTGTGGTCCTCGGCCGGACGGTCGAAGGTCGAGGAGATGACCTCGCCCTTGACCGACCGCTGCATGTCGGTGACCTCTTCCGGACGCTCGTCGACCAGGACGACCATCAGGTGGCACTCGGGGTTGTTGTGCGTGATCGCGTTGGCGATCGCCTGCATGATCATGGTCTTGCCGGTCTTCGGCGGGGCCACGATCAGACCGCGCTGGCCCTTACCGATCGGCGCGACGAGGTCGATGATGCGGGTGGTGAGGATGCCCGGGTCCGTCTCCAGACGGAGGCGGTCCTGCGGGTACAGCGGGGTCAGCTTGTTGAACTCCGGGCGGCCACGGCCCTGTTCGGGCGCCATGCCGTTGACGGAGTCCAGGCGCACGAGCGCGTTGAACTTCTCGCGGCGCTCGCCCTCCTTGGGCTGACGGACCGCGCCGGTGACGTGGTCGCCCTTGCGCAGACCGCTCTTGCGGACCTGGGCGAGGGAGACGTACACGTCGTTGGGACCCGGCAGGTAGCCCGACGTACGGATGAAGGCGTAGTTGTCGAGGATGTCCAGGATGCCCGCGACGGGGATCAGGACGTCGTCGTCGGCGACCTGCGGCTCGCCCGCGGCGAACTCGTCGCGGCCACGACGGCCACGACGGTCCCGGTAACGTCCGCGGCGGCCGCGGCGGCCACCCTCGAAGTCGTCGTCGTCCTGCGGGCCGTTGTCGCGGGGTCCGCTGTCACGCTGCTGGCGGTCCTGCCGCTCCTGGCGGTCCTGACGGCCGCCGCTCTGCTGCTGACCACCCTGCTGCTGACGACCCTGACCGCCCTGGCCGGCGCCGCCCTGCTGGTCGTCGCCCTTGCTGCGGCGGTCGCGGTCACGGCCACGGTCGCGGCGGTCGCGGCGGCCCTGACGACCCTCGCCGTCGACGTCGCCCTGCGGCTGCGCGGGCGTCTCGGCCTGCGGCTCGCTCTTCGCCTCGGCGGTGACCGTCTCGGGGCTGCCCGCCTCGGCGGTCGCCCGGCGACGACGGCGCTCAGCGGGAGCGTCTTCGCTGGCGGGCTGGCCGGGAATCTCGATCTGCTGCTGGGCGACGGCCTTCTCGGCGGGCGCCTCGGCCTTCTTCTCGGCCTTCTCGGCGGGGGCAGCGGCCTCCTCGCCGACGCGGGCCTTCGAGGTGGCCCGGCGCTTGGGCTTGGTCTCGGTGGCGGTCTCGGCCTTGGGGGCTCCGCCTCCGGCCTGCGCCTCCTTGATGACCTCGATCAGCTGGCTCTTGCGCATACGCGCGGTGCCCCTGATGCCGAGGCCGGATGCGACCTGCTGCAGCTCGGCCAGCACCATGCCGTCGAGGCCGGTACCGCGGCGCCGCCGGGAGCCGGCACCGGTGGCAGGCGCGGAGGCGTCCGTGGCGGGCGCGGCAGCGGTCTCCTCGACACGTGCGCCCATCAGATCGGTGGTGTCGCTCACGAAGGGTCCTTCCCTGGAGCGGACGTCGGCCTGTCTGGCTCGGCGACCGGTTGTGCTGTCCGGCTTTCGGTCCGTCATATGTGGACCGTGCCGGGGCGGTGGTCCGCCAAAGCGGCGGAAGAGGTTTGCTGGTGATGGCGCTTTCCGAAACCGTGACTCCGGATGTCCATGACACCGGAGGTCCGTGACACCGACTTGCTGTGTCACGTGGCTTGGTCACACCGATTCCGGAGCGTGCCCGGCGAACCGCTCAGTGTCGGCGTACGGCGTACTGCCCGCGTACGACGTACGAAACACAGTGCGGCTTGGGAGGCTCCCGGAAGAATGTCTGTCCCGGACGGGGACACGAAGCACCTCGCCATGGTGGGGTCGGGTGCAGACTTGAGATTAACACTACCGGATCCAACAAACATTCCCCCTCTCGAAATCCGGCAACCACGCGCTTTTAATCGGCACTGGAAGGCGCCAGGGGCAGCACACTCGCCCCCTGGGCGTCGAGGCTCAGCCGGTTGGCGGCCCAGCCCGCGCCCGCCAGGTCGGCGACCTTGTCGGCGTTTTCGGCGTCGACCAGTGCCAGCACAGTGGGACCTGCGCCGGAGATCACTGCCGGGACTCCATCGGCCCGCAGCCGCTCCACCAGCGCCGCGCTCTCCGGCATGGCCGGGGCGCGGTACTCCTGGTGCAGCCGGTCCTCGGTGGCGGGCAGCAGCAGCTCGGGGCGCCTGGTGAGGGCCTCGACGAGCAGCGCGGCACGGCCCGCGTTGGTGGCGGCGTCGACGTGCGGCACGGTGCGCGGGAGCAGGCCGCGCGCGGTCTCGGTGAGGACCGGCTTGCCGGGCACGAAAACCACCGGAACGATGGAATCGGCAGGTTCCATCCTGATCGCCCGGGCGGCACCGGCGTCCATCCAGGAGAGCGTGAAACCGCCGAGCAGACAGGCCGCCACGTTGTCGGGGTGGCCCTCGATCTCGGTGGCGAGCTCCAGGAGAGCGGTGTCGTCGAGCTTGGAGTCCCCGCCTATGGTCACGGCACGCGCGGCGACGATGCCGGCGCAGATGGCGGCCGAGGAGGAGCCGAGGCCCCGGCCGTGCGGAATGCGGTTGGCGCAGACGATCTCAAGGCCGCGCGGCTGTCCGCCGAGCAGATCGAAGGCGGTGCGCAGGGACCGTACGAGCAGGTGGTTCTCGTCACGCGGCAGCGTCTCGCTGCCCTCGCCCGCGATGTCGATGTGCAGCCCCGAGTCGGCCACCCGGACGACCACGTCGTCGTAGAGCCCCAGCGACAGGCCGAAGGCGTCGAAGCCCGGGCCGAGATTGGCGCTGGTGGCGGGAACGCGCACCCTTACTGCGGCTGCGCGGAAGGCGGGACCGGCCATCTCTCGATGACTCTCCTTGAGCTGCGTGATGGTCGAAGACATTCGATACGACACCGATGACGTACGTGGAGACCCTCAGGCCGCTGATACGAAGCGGCGCCGTGCCAGATGCGGAGGCATATGCGGCGGGCGGGTTCGGTACAGCCTATCGAAGGAAGGTTCTGTGGCGACATAGGGCGCACAGGAGGCGCACGATGCGTGTCGTAAGCCCCCTGTGCACCCCCTGTGGCGAATACCCGCCAGGCGGCTTTACGCCAGCCCGAGGCGCTCGGCCGCCGTCACCGCGTCGACCGGGACGGTGACCGGCTGCGGGGCGCCCGCGACGGCCCAGTCCGGGTCCTTGAGGCCGTTTCCGGTGACCGTGCACACGATCGTCTGGCCCGGGTCGACCTTGCCCTGCTCGGCGGCCTTCAGCAGACCGGCCACGGACGCGGCGGAGGCGGGCTCCACGAAAACACCCTCCTGCGCGGCCAACAGCCGGTAGGCGCGCAGGATCTCACGGTCCGTCACCTCGTCGATGAAGCCACCGGACTCGTCCCGCGCGGCCAGCGCGTACTGCCAGGACGCGGGGTTGCCGATCCGGATCGCGGTGGCGATCGTCGACGGGTCCTTGACGACCTCGCCGCGCACGATGGGCGCGGAGCCGGACGCCTGGAAGCCCCACATACGGGGCGTCTTGGCGGCGATGCCGTCGGCGGCGTACTCCTTGTAGCCCTTCCAGTACGCGGTGATGTTGCCCGCGTTGCCCACCGGCAGGACGTGGATGTCGGGCGCGTCACCGAGCATGTCCACGATCTCGAACGCGGCCGTCTTCTGGCCCTCGATGCGCACCGGGTTGACCGAATTGACCAGCGCCACCGGGTAGTTGTCGGACAGATCGCGCGCGAGGGTGAGGCAGTCGTCGAAGTTGCCGTCGACCTGGAGGATCTTCGCGCCGTGGATGAGGGCCTGGCCCATCTTGCCGAGCGCGATCTTTCCTTGCGGAACGAGTACGGCGCAGACCATGCCGGCGCGCACGGCGTACGCGGCGGCGGAGGCGGACGTATTGCCGGTGGAGGCGCAGATGACGGCCTTCGCGCCCTCCTCCTTGGCCCGCGAGATGGCCATGGTCATACCGCGGTCCTTGAAGGACCCGGTGGGGTTCGCGCCCTCCACCTTGAGGTGGACCTCGCAGCCGGTGCGCTCGGAGAGCACCTGCGCGGGCACGAGAGGCGTGCCGCCCTCGCGGAGCGACACAACCGGCGTGTTGTCGGAGACGGGCAGCCGGTCCCGGTACTCCTCGATGATTCCGCGCCACTGGTGGGTCATTGCTGGTTACTCTCCTTCAACCCGCATGATGCTGGCGACACCCCGCACGGTGTCGAGGCTGCGCAGCGCCTCGACGGTCCCGTTGAGGGAGGCGTCGGAGGCGCGGTGAGTGACGACGACGAGAGAGGCCTCGCCGTCCTTGCCCTGCTGCCGAACCGTATCGATGGAAACCCCGTGCTCGGCGAACACGGTGGCCACCTGGGCGAGAACACCCGGTTTGTCGGCGACGTCAAGGCTGATGTGGTAGCGCGTGACGACCGCGCCCATGCCCGAGACGGGCAGCGCGGCGTACGCCGACTCGCCGGGCCCTGTCGCGCCGTTGAGCCGGTTGCGGCAGACGGCGACGAGGTCGCCGAGAACGGCGGAGGCGGTCGGGGCGCCGCCGGCACCGGGGCCGTAGAACATGAGCTGGCCACTGGCGTCGGACTCGACGAACACGGCGTTGTAGGCGCCGCGCACGGAGGCCAGCGGGTGGGTGAGCGGGATCATCGCGGGGTGCACGCGCGCGGTGACGGAACCGCCGTCCTCGGCCCGCTCGCAGATGGCGAGCAGCTTGATGGTGCAGCCCATGTTCTTCGCGGAGGCGAAGTCGGCGGCGGTGACCTCGGTCATGCCCTCGCGGTAGACGTCGTCGAGACGCACGCGCGTGTGGAAGGCGATTCCGGCGAGGATGGCGGCCTTGGCGGCGGCGTCGAAACCCTCGACGTCGGCGGTCGGGTCGGCTTCGGCATAGCCCAGGGCGGTGGCCTCGTCGAGGGCCTCCTGGTAGCCGGCCCCGCTGGTGTCCATCTTGTCGAGAATGAAGTTGGTGGTGCCGTTGACGATCCCCAGCACCCGGTTGACCTTGTCGCCGGCGAGGGACTCGCGCAGGGGGCGGATCAGCGGGATGGCACCGGCGACGGCGGCCTCGTAGTAGAGGTCCGTGTCGTGGTCCTCGGCGGCGGCATGCAGCGCGGCGCCGTCCTGGGCGAGGAGGGCCTTGTTCGCGGACACGACCGAGGCGCCGGACTCGAAGGCGCTGGTGATGAGGGTGCGGGCGGGCTCGATACCGCCGATGACCTCGATCACCACGTCGATGTCACCGCGCTTGACCAGGGCGGTGGCGTCGGTGGTGACCAGCGCCGGGTCGATGCCCTCGCGCACCTTGGAGGGCCTGCGGACCGCGACGCCGGCGAGCTCGACGGGGGCGCCGATCCGGGCGGCGAGGTCGTCGGCGTGCGTCGTCATGATGCGCGCCACCTCTGAGCCGACTACCCCACAGCCCAGCAGCGCCACCTTCAGCGGACGCGTACGCATCATCCGACCTCGTTTCCTCATACCGTCACGGTTGGACCAGTCTCACTCACCGGACGGGCGTTTCTATCTCTCGTCCGGATCGTGAGACATTTATTTCATTTACGCGGGGGTGGAAGACGGAGATCTTCCGCCCCCACTGTTGATGGCCGTTAATGGCTATTGATGGCCATTGATGGCTGCCGTGGGCTCAACCGACGTCGAGACGCAGGAGGTCCTCCTCCGTCTCGCGGCGGACGATCACCCGGGCCTCGCCGTCGCTCACGGCGACGACGGGCGGGCGCAGCGCGTGGTTGTAGTTGCTCGCCATGGAACGGCAGTACGCGCCGGTGGCAGGGACCGCGATGAGGTCACCCGGCGCCAGGTCGGCGGGCAGGAACGCGTCCTTCACCACGATGTCACCGCTCTCGCAGTGCTTGCCGACGACGCGGACGAGCATGGGCGCGGCGTCCGAGGTCCGGGAGACGAGAGCGACGCTGTACTCGGCGTCGTACAGCGCGGTCCGGATGTTGTCGGACATACCGCCGTCGACGGAGACGTACGTACGCAGCCCGTCGAGGGGCTTGATGGTGCCGACCTCGTAGAGCGTGAAGGCAGTGGGGCCGACGATGGCGCGTCCCGGCTCGACTGAGATGCGGGGGGTACGGAGCTTTGCGCCCTCGCACTCGCGGGTGACGATCTCGGTGAGCGCCTTGGCGATCTCGTGGGGCTCGCGGGGGTCGTCGTCGCTGGTGTATGCGATACCGAGCCCGCCGCCGAGGTCGATCTCGGGCAGCTCGACACCGTGCTCGTCGCGGATTTCCTTGAGGAGTCCGACGACGCGGTGGGCGGCGACCTCGAAGCCGGACATGTCGAAGATCTGCGACCCGATGTGGGAGTGAATACCGATGAGTTCGAGCCCGTCGAGCTGAAGCGCTCGGCGAACGGCTTCGGCGGCCTGTCCGCCGGCCAGTGGAATCCCGAACTTCTGGTCCTCATGGGCGGTGGCGATGAACTCGTGCGTGTGGGCCTCGACACCGACGGTGATACGGATCTGCACGCGCTGCCGCTTGCCCAGGGACTCGGCGATGTGCGCGACCCGGACGATCTCCTGGAAGGAGTCGAGAACGATCCGCCCGACGCCGGCCTCGATGGCGCGGTGGATCTCCTCGGTCGACTTGTTGTTGCCGTGGAAGGCGATGCGGTCGGCGGGCATCCCGGCGGAGAGGGCGGTGACGAGCTCGCCCCCCGAGCACACGTCGAGGTTGAGCCCTTCCTCGTGCAGCCAGCGCACGACGGCCCGGGAGAGGAAGGCCTTGCCGGCGTAGAAGACGTCGGCGTCATGTCCGAAGGCGGTACGCCAGGCCCGGGCCCGGGCGCGGAAGTCGGCTTCGTCGATGACGTAGGCGGGGGTGCCGAACTCCTCGGCGAGCGTGGTGACGTCGATGCCGCCGACGGTGACGATGCCGTCCGTGTTACGGCCGACGGTCTGGGCCCACACCTTGGCGTCGAGGGCGTTGAGGTCGGTGGGCGGGGCGGAGTAGTGCCCCTCGGGAAGCACATCGGCGTGACGGGGCCCGGCGGGGTGTGCGGAACGGCTCATGGCTGGGGCTCTCTGTGGCTCTCGGTGGCTGTCTGTGGCTTTTGTCTGCGGGCTCGTACGGGCTCTATCGGGGGCTCATAGAGCTCTGCAGGCGTGCTCAGAGGTGGTCGGGTGCGTCGATGCCGAGCTGGGACAGACCGCCGGCCAGCACCGTCCCGGCGGCTTCGGCAAGAGCGAGCCGGGCGCGGTGGGCGGCCGAGGGTTTCTCGTCGCCGCGCGGGAGCACGGTCGGCAGGAAAGCGAGGGTGGCATCGGCGACGGTGACGAGATGCCGGGCGAGACGGTCCGGGGCGCGGTGGGTGGCGGCCGCGGTGAGGATGCGGGGGTGGTCGGCTAGGGGGGTGAGGAGTGCGTGCGGTTCATGTGCCGCAGTCGCTGCTTCGTCCGTTACGTCGCCGGGTTCGGCGGTGAATCCGAGGTCGGCGGCGTTGTGGCTGACGGCCCGGGTGCGGGCGTGGGCGTAACGGACGCGGAAGAGGGGGTTGCTCTCGCGCTGGACGAGGTGGTCGTCGGTGATGCGGGGGCGGTCGTGGGCGGCGGGGTGGAGGAGGGCCCAGCGGGCGGCGTCGGGGCCGAGGGAGAGGAGGGGGGTGGTGGGGGATGCAGAGGGTGCGGGGGTGGGGCGGATGGTGAGGGGGACGGGGGTGGTGGGCACGCCTGGGGTGGCGGGGGCGCCAGCGGAGGCGGGGACGCCGGGTCGGCCGTACGTGTCGACTCGGACGCCGAGGACGTCCTCCCAGTCCGGCTCGGGGCGAGCGTCGCAGCTGGTGCGGAGGAGGGCGCCCTGGGAGCGGAGGAGGCGGGCGGTGGCGTCCAGGACGACGAGGGCGCGGGGCTCGTGGGGGGCGTGGAGGTGCAGGAGCTGTCCGGTGAGCGCGTCGCCGTACCCGTACCGTAGGCCGCGCCGCAGGATCTCCTCGACCAGGGCCACGGGGGCCGTGCCCCGCAGGCTGATGTTGAGGAATCCCGGTCCGGTGACGGCGACGTCGGCGATGCCGTCCGTGCCGAGGAGATACGGCCGCAGGATGTCGGCGACCTGCTGGGACGGCCGCCCCGCCGGGCGGGCCAGCAGGAGCGCGATGTTCGTCGCGTAGTCCCCACAGCCACCGGGCCCGGGCACGGTGACCACGGCCCGCGCGGGAACGGTCACGCTCAGCTCACCGTCGTCGACAGCGCGACGTACCGCGCGCAGCACGGTGCGGGAGAGCTCGACGGGGTTCACGGGGCAAGCGTATGGGAGGAAGGGGGTGGGTATGCGAGCCGGTTTGGAGAGGGTCCGGGATATGGACGGAATCGGTTCGCGGTCACGGAGGGAGAAGAGGGGGAACGCGACGATCAGCCGCCGGCGCGACCGGCCCGCTCGGCTTCCCCGGCACCGAGGACGCTGCCGAACGCGTCACGGTGTCCCCCGTCGAACCCCGCACGGCCCTCGCTCCGCCCCCGCTCGATCAACTTCCTTACGAGGCTGACGAGTTCGGTGGGCTCGAAGGGCTTGGCCAGAAACGCGTCGACGCCGGCATCCAGGCCGCTCTCGACCTCGTACTGAGTACAGGCGCTGACGATGGCGAGGGGCAGATCCCGGGTCCGCGGATCGGCACGCAACCGAGCGGCGGTGCGCAGCCCGTCCAACCTCGGCATGACGACATCCAGGGTCACTACATCGGGCCGCACCTGATGAACAACATCCAGACACTCGGCACCATCGGCCGCGGTCACGACCTCGAGACCCTCCAGCTCGAGATTGACCCTGATCAGCTGACGGATGACCTTGTTGTCGTCCACAACAAGCACCCGCCCCGACGCGCCTGGCACAACTCGAGAGTAGGTCCGGACCGGCCACCGCGTCCGGGTTTTCCCCACTTCCACCCCGTGCGGGGGACGTCGCGACCGACTGGGGCGGCAGTGACGCTGAGGGTAGAAACCCGTTCATGAACACCCTGACCAAGCTGGTAGTGTTCTACCCGTCGCCGCGAGCAACGCGACGGACACGCCCCCGTAGCTCAGGGGATAGAGCAACGGCCTCCGGAGCCGTGTGCGCAGGTTCGAATCCTGCCGGGGGCACAGAAGCGAGAAAAGCGTGATTACGCCGCTGACCTGCTGAAGTGCCAGACATCAAGAGCCGGACCCAGTCTCACTGGGTCCGGCTCTTTGTCGTTGCTGCGCACTGATCGCGATAGACCTGCGCTGGAGCCGCCGCGCCTAGTGCTCTGACCGCGTAGGTTCGCCGGGTTGGTCAGGCCGCGGTGGCGAGGGGGCGTCCGCCCCAGCGGATGCCTTTCTCGCTGCGGATGCGGGCGCGTTCCTTGCGTTCGACGGCCAGGACGTCGCTATGGCGGGCGTTGGCGTTGCGCCAGCGCAGGTAGGCGTGCAGAGCCCGGGTCTGAACCGTGTGGTTGGGGTAGTTCGAGTTGGCGATGGTGAACTGCCGGGCCGGAGGAGTGGGCTCAGCCTCCCGGAGAACGCTCAATCACGGCTGAAATCGCACTGATGCGGGCACTAAACTGCCGCTTCAGCGGTGATGATCCATGGTTCAGGGGACGGGGACAGTACGTGGACGGGATCGAATTCCGGCTTTTGGGCCCGGTTGGGATCTGGCACGGGGGGCGTCGACTCGGTCCGGCCACCGCTCAGCAGCGATCCGTTCTGGCCATGCTCGCGCTGGAGCCCGGCCGCGTCGTATCCGTCGATCGGCTTGTCATGGCCCTGTGGGGCCAGGAGCCGCCAGGCTCGGCCCGCAATGCCATTCAGGGCTTCGTCTCCAAGCTCCGCCGGATCCTGGCCGCCGTCCCCGGGACCCCCGCCGAGTTGACGACATCGGCGCAGGGGCAGGGGTACTGCCTGATGGTCGACCGCGCACTGGTGGACGTACACCGGTTCCGGGACCTGGTACGTGAACTGCGGGAGGACGACGCGCAGGCGGCGTCGGGCGCCAGGGCGGGGGCGGGGGTGGCGGTGGGCGTTTCGCTGCGCGCGACGCTCCGGCTCTGGCACGGGCCCGCTCTCGCCGATGTCGCCGGGGACTGGCTGCCCGGCACGGTGGCCGCAGGACTGGAGGACGAGCGGCTGGCGGTCCTGGAGGAGTGCGCCGCGATCGATCTGCGGGCCGGGCGGGCGCACGACGCGGCCGCCGAACTCTCCGTCCTGGTCGCGGAGCATCCGCTGCGGGAGCGCTCGGTCTCCCTCCTGATGACCGCCCTGGACAGGTGCGGTCGGCGGGCCGACGCCCTGGCGCTCTACCGGGAGACCCGGCGGCGGTTCGTCGACGAACTGGGCATCGAGCCGGGGCAGCAACTGCACCGAGTCCACCAGCAGATTCTCGACAGACAGCCCGCCGTGGCCGCCGGCCTGCCGGGACCGGGCATTGGGCCGGGGGAGGAACCGCCGGACCCTCGCCCGGAGGACGGCGGTCCTTCCGCGACGGGCGCGTCCCCCGACTCGTACTCCCCCACCCAGTCCGGTTCGCAGCCGCCCTCGGTCGTCATCCCCAGGCAACTGCCCGGCGACTTCCCGTACTTCACCGGCAGGGAACGGGCCCTCGACGCCCTGGACGCCCTCCTGACCGGCCTCGTGACTGGCTCCGGAAACATCGATTCGCCTGCCGCGATGGCGATCACCGTCATCGGCGGCACCGCCGGACTGGGCAAGACCACCCTCGCCGTCCACTGGGCCCACCGCGTCCGCGACCACTTCCCCGACGGTCAGCTGTACGTCAATCTGCGCGGCTTCGGCCCCGGCGGATCCGGCTCCGCCATGCCGCCCACCGAGGCGATACGCGCCTTCCTCGACGCCCTTCAGCTTCCCGCCCAGCGCATCCCGCAGACCCTCGAAGCGCGGACCGGCCTGTACCGGAGCCTCCTCGCGGGCCGCCGGATGCTGATTCTGCTCGACAATGCCCGGGACGCCGAACAGGTCCGCCCGCTCCTCCCCAACTCCCCCGGCTGCCTCGTTCTGGTGACCAGCCGCAACCGGCTCACCAGCCTCGTCACCGCCGAAGGCGCCCGCCCGCTGCCTCTCGATCTGCTCCCCGTCGACGAGGCGCGCGCCCTGCTGGTCCGCCGTCTCGACCCCGAGCGGGTGGCGGACGAGCCGCAGGCGGTCGAAGACATCGCCACCATGTGCGCGGGCCTGCCCCTCGCGCTGGCCGTCGTCGGCGCCCGCGCCGCCGACCGCCCCGGATTCCCCCTTTCTGCCCTTGTGAAGGAACTGCGCGAGGCCCTGACGAGCGTCTCCGGCACTGGCACTATCGGCGGCCCCGCGACGCGCAGCCGCAACCTCGACCTTAGCCTCGACGTCTTCGACGGCGGCGACGACACCAGCGACGTCCGGGCCGTGTTCTCCTGGTCGTACCACGCCCTCGCCCCGGACGCCGCACGGCTCTTCCGGCTGCTGGGCCTGCACCCCGGCCCCGACTTCACCGCCCCCGCCATGGCCGGGCTCGTCGGACTGCCCAAGGCCCGGATCCGCCGCCCCCTCGCCGAACTGACCCGCGGCCATCTGATCACCGAGCACGCCCCCGGCCGCTTCACCCTCCACGACCTCCTCTGGGCGTACGCCGCCGAACTCGCCCTCCTGCACGACCCGGAGGCCGACCGCCGTACCGCACTGCGCCGCCTGCTCGACCACTATCTGCACTCCGCCCAGGCCGCCGACCTGAAGCTCAACGAACCCCACGGCATGCCGATCCCCCTCGAAGCCGCCGCCCCCGGCGCCGAGTCCCGGGAGTTCGACACCCTCGCGTCGGCGCTGGACTGGTTCACCGCCGAGCAACCGGTGCTCCTCGCCGCCGTTCAGCACGCTGCCCGCGAGGGTTTCGGAGCCCATGCCTGGCAACTGGCCGCCGGACTGGCGGAGTTCCTGGACCGCGCCGGCAACCCGCACGACCAGGAGGTCGCCCAGCGCGCGGCACTGGAAGCCGCGGAGTCCCTCGGCGACCTCGCCGGCCAGGCCCGCGCCCGCCTCGGCCTCGCCAAGTCGTCCGTGCAGACGGGCCGGAACGTGGACGCCCAGATTCTGGTGCTGCGCTCCCTGGAGCTGTACCGGGAACTCGGTGACCCGGTCGGCCAGGCGTACTCCTACGCCGGTCTGATGCTGGTCAGTCACCGGGAAGGCCGCTACGAGGAGGCACTTCGGTACGGCGAACAGGCGCTGGAGCTCTACCGGGCCGTGGATGACCGCAGCAGAATCGGCATCCTTCTCAACAACATCGGCTTCTGCCTCAGCAGTCTCGGGGACTACCAGGCCGCCCTCGCCCACTGTGAGCAGGCCCTGACTCTGCTCCAGGAGACCGGGGACCTCCGTGGCGAATCCGGGACCTGGGACAGCCTCGGTCTCGCCCACCACCACCTCGGCCATCAAGAGCAGGCCATCGCCTGCTACCAGCAGGCCGTCCGGCTGCGTATCGAGTGCGGCGAGGGCCTCCGCGCCGCCGAGAGCCAGGCCCGGCTCGGCGACACCTACGAGGCGGCGGGCGACCCCGAGAATGCCTGCCGCTCCTGGCAGGACGCGGCGGACACGTTCGACCGGCTCGGCCATCCGGGCGCGGCGCGGCTCCGCGCCCGGATGGCGGCGGCCGGCTGAAACCCGTACGGCCGGCCGACCCATACGGTCGGCCGGGGATCATTCGGTGGTTGTTCTTGCCGCGCCCATGAGTTGATACGGAAAAACGCGCCCCCGCTGTCGGCGAATATCCGGTGCTGCTTCAGCAGGGCCGGTCATGCCGATCAGCGGTGATTCAGCGCTGGTTCAGCGGCGCACATCATTCTGATTCCGGCTGCGGGGCAGGAACTGACGGGGCAGACAGCTTCCTGAAGAAACTGACCGGCAGTCCACGTCCACACCATCGGTGACGAAGGGGAGCCGAACAAATATGAAAATGTCGGCCAGGAGACTCGGTGCCGCGCTCGCCACGACAGTGGCTGTCGTCGGCATCACCACAGTCCTGTCTCCGCCCGCGCAAGCGAGCGGAGACACGGTCTATTGGGCACGGGCCTACGATCCCACCTACGGGGATGAAACGGGGAGGGCGTATTTCTACAGCGATGTGGACGAATTCCACCTCTGGGACCAAATGCAAGATTTGCATGGTGTCGTGCTGCACATCAACCTGAGTGACGACGAGGGTGAGACCTACCACCGGTGGAAGAATCTCTACAACGGTGGGGATTACGACGGCGCGGGGGCTTACAAGGCCAAAGTTTGGGGATTCGACGCCGAGTTCACCGAAGGGCGCTTTTTCGCTTTCCAGGTCTGCCGCCAGGACGGTATCAACCAGGCGTCCTTCCACTGCGGGGGCTGGACGAAAGGAACCGCGTGACCTGATCGATCCGAAGCGTCGCGACCGCCCGTCGGCTCTGCCGACGGGCAGTTCGCGTGGTACGTACCGATCTGCCAACGGATCGGACTCAACTCCGTCCAACTGCGGCAGGACAGCATCCTGGGCGAGGCCCGCGAAACCCTTGGCCCGGCCGTCGCATCGAGTACGTGTATCGATTGGGCTGCGGGCGTTGACCACCTGTTCCACGGTGGCGTTCCGCCGCTCAACCGACGAGTAGGTGCGGCGCGTGCACGACGGAGGGCCAGGCCGCGGACCGGGGGTCGATGAGGTCGAAGCGGCCGGTGACCGGCGGTTCGGTCGGTTGGGCTCCGAGTGCGGTCGGGTCAAGGGCGGCTTACCGCTCGGGTACGTCATCGGGGCCGCCGCCGAGCAGGCGCTGCACGTGTCCGGAACTGTGGCTTCCATCATGGCGAATGTGATCTTGTTCTGGTGAGATCGCCGGATGCTCGGTTTCCTCCTGCGTCTCCTGCCGTTCTGGGTCCGCGAGCCCCTGCTCATCGCGGTCGGGTCTGTTCTCGGCGTACGCATCATGTATCTCGCCGTCCGCGATCACGATCGGGTCGCGGCCGGTCTCGGCGTGGTCTTCCTCGTGTTCACCGCAATACGCGTCTACGCGGTGATCCGGGCCCTGCGCGCACGCCGGAGCCCGAGTCCGGCAGCCTCCGCAGACGGGGCGGCAGTCGGTGCTGCCGCCCAGCCCCAGGCCCAGGCCGGAACCGGGCCGCGTCCCGGCCCGGACACTCCGGAGAAGGAGCACAACGCATGGAGCCAGGCCGTCGCCGCCGTGGCCGTGTTCGGGGCACTCGCGGCCGCGCTGTGGGTGGCCCCACGCTTCATGCCGTCCGACGACAACGCCCCGCAGCCCGCCTCGTGTTCGGGCGGGGCACACGAGGAGCTTCCCAAGGCCTACAAGGACACGCCCGAGCCTGTGACCGGTGAAGAGCTGTGCAAGGCGCTCAACCGGCCAGACCTGGCCAAGCTCCTTGGAACGCCTGGGGAGACGGCGACCACTGTTTCCAGCACCAACAACACCGCTCCTCTGACTGATGGGAAGGTCGCCCAACCGGAGGCCGAGGTCACGTTCGACACGTACACCGTGAATGTCTCGGCCACTTACAACGAGCTGTCGACCGACCAGTACGTGAAGCTGATGAAGTTCGGGGATGAGAAGGACATCAAGACGCTTACGGTTCTCGGTCGGCCCGCGGTCCTCTCCTCGGATCACACCATGAAGATCGAGATCAATCTCGGGAGTGGCGGATCCGGCGGCCCCGTCGAACAAGGCCCCCTGGCCAGGACGCTGACCGTGGCCCTGGACCGTAATGACCGAGGCGGCTACTGCGACATCACCGTGTGGAGCACGTCCGGAGCCCTCCCGAACGACAGCGTTCTCCTCGACATCGCCGAGAAGGTTCTTCCGAGGATCCCCGAACGACCTGTCCGATGAGACGCCGAAAAATCTCGGCGAGGGCTTCTCCGAAGCCGCGTTCATCGGTCTGCTTGGCAAGTTCACCGCCGCCGCAGGGTCGCCAACTGCTCCCCACGGTTGAGCGGAAACAGTTCGTGCTGTGCGATGGCGGCGAGCCACGGGTTTTTGCGGTAGTGGATCACCTTTCAGCCGCGGTCACAGCGTCACGCACATGACGGGATCGCAGATAGCCGCAGGACGCGTGGTTGTTCGGCGAGGGGTTGTCCACCACGATGTCGGCGATCACCTTCGCCGCGGTGCTGAAGTCGTCGGCCAGGGTGGTGTCCAGCGTGACAACATCGAGCGGGTCGGCGAAGTTCGTCCACAACCGCACCGGTGCGGGAATCCGCAGGGGCCGGGTGACGACGTCCTGGATCTCGGTGTAGCCCAGGGGGGAGCCCAGCGTGATGAACAGCGGGACCTCCTTCTGGGCGAGGTCGGCCTCGCTGAGCACGTCGTAGGCAACGACAGTGCCGAGGCTGTGGCTGACCACCACGACGGGGCCGTTCACGGCGTCGAGGACGGTGCGCAGCCTGGCCCTGATCCTGTCCCGGGCGGGGGTGAAGAAGTACCCGTTGGCGTCGGGGATGAGGTGCCGCAGCAGCTGCCGTAGCAGGAAGCGACGCAGTGGTCCGGGCAGCGGCAGCAGCTCGGCGACCCCGGCGGCGGGGCGGACGCCCGCGGTCGCCGCGATCAGGGAGGGGCTCGTCGGGCTCGCGGCACGGGCCGCCATGCTGATGGCCAGGGAGAGGGCGAACTCCTGCCCGTCCGGGGCCATCCTGCCGAACGTTTCGCGCGCCTCGGCGTCTTCGAGGAGCGTGGTATCGGCGAACGCGTCGGTGACGAGCGCCGTCAGGGCACCGGACGCACCGCACGCGTCGGCCGCGATCGCGGCCGGGCGGTCGTGCAACAGGTCGGCGTAGTAGACCATGCGGGAGCGCGCTCCCATGTCCCGTCCGAACAAATCCTCGTCCCAGGCGCGCTTGAGATCGTTCTCCGAGGGTTTGTTGCCGGCGCCGTGCACATAAACGAACGTGGCGGAGTTCGCATGGAATTCCAAAGCGGAAATCCCCCTTCCGATTTTCGACTCGCGAAACACGATCACAGAACACGATCGCAGAGCGCAGTCGCGTGGAGCATCCCGCTCCGACACCTTCCAGTCAACCCGTCAAAAATGTGTAGCCAAGGAACGAAAAGTGGGAGGCGGGATTCCCGCCCTCGGGCTGGCCAACACCCCGTCCCCGCGGGATGCTGCGACCCTCATGGGCGCGAACCCCCATAGGCGCGAACCCGCTTAGGCATGGAACAGGGAAGTGAGCGGTATGCCCGACGACAAACGTGCGCTCGATTATCTGCGGCAGTTCGGCTACCTTCCGCACGAGGTCGCACTCGACTCCCCCCAGGGCCCGGCAGCCATCCGGGCATGTCAGGCCATGGCCCTGCTTCCGGCCACCGGGACGCTGGACGCCGAAACAGAGAAAGTATTCGAACGGCCGCGCTGCGGATTCCCGGACCGGAAGGGCACCCTTGAGGCCGGCATCGGGACCTTTGTGGCCTTCGGCACGGTGTGGGATCACGCGATCATCACCTACCGCATCAACAATCTCTCCCCCGACCTGGATCCCGGACGGCAACGCAGCCTGATAGCGACGGCCTGGGATCGCTGGGCATCCGTGGTTCCGCTGGTGTTCCGTGAGACCAACGAGCAACCCGACATCGAAATCCGCTTCGGTGCGCTTGAGCACGGCGACGCTTTCCCGTTCGACGGGGCCGGAGGCGTTCTCGCACACGCGTTCTTCCCGCCACCAAATGCCGGGGAACTGGCCGGAGATGCGCATTTCGACGAGGACGAGACATGGCAGGAGGGATTCACCGACCAAGGCTTCGACCTGCTGACGGTCATGGTGCACGAATTCGGTCACTCGCTGGGCCTGGATCACACCTCGGTGCCCAGTTCGACGATGAACCCCTTCTATCCGACGCCGTCAGTCCCCGCGGCGGACGACCGCGCGGGGATCCGCTCGATCTACCGGCGCCACATCTGGGTCGCGTCGCTCTACCGGGACGTACTCGGGCGCCGCTTCGACGACGGCGGACTCGACGGCTGGATGCGGGGCCTGTTCTCGGGGGCCGGCCCGCAGGATGTGGCGCGCGGGTTCTGCTACTCCGAAGAGCACTCCGGGCAGATCGCCACAGACCTGTACTTCACCCTGCTGGACCGGGCACCGGACGACGCGGGCCTGGCCGGCTGGCGCAGCCAGTTGCAGCAGGGCATGGGGCGCCAGTCGGCGATCGTCGCGTTCCTCGACAGCGACGAGTACCTGGCCAAGCACCCGACGGCCGACGCGTTCATCGATTCGCTCTACCGCCGCCTGCTCAACCGTCCGCCGGACGCCGGGGGCTTGGAGTTCTGGCGCCAGAGCATGCGGGACGGCATGCCGCGCTTCGAGGTCGCCCGCGGCTTCGTACTGTCCGAGGAGTACTGCCGCAACCACAGCCGCGATCTCTACCAGCGTCTCCTGCGCCGTCAGCCGGACGCCGCAGGGTGGCAGGACTGGACCGACCAGCTGATGCGTGGCCTCAACCAGCAGGACGCTCTGATCGGCTTCGTCGCTTCGCCCGAATACCAGACCGCCGTCGAAGGCTGGTGGTAGGCGGCCCGCTACGGGATGTCGGTCCCAGAGGTTTCCCGTCGGGGCGACGCCGGCGCTCCGGCGGCACCACTGCGGAAAGAGTCGACTCCCCCGGGATCGAAGACTCGATCCCCTTCTCACAGCCGTTCCGGGCGAGGCCTTCGCATGACGTCGCTCGCAGCGCGGGTCAGTTCGGGGCGGGCCAGGACGTCCGTACTGTCCACGAACTGGTCCACCGAGCCGACCGTCGGCAGGTCGCGGAGGGCTGGGTCGGTGATGCGGGCGGTCAGGGCCTCGGTGAAGCGTTCGGCGTGCAGGACCTGGAACGGCCTGGAGTTGTAAGGGCGCGTGGTCGGGTCGACGCGGTCCGTCAGGTGGAGCTGGTTGTGGATGCCGGCGACGATCTCGTAGGCCTGCGCCAGGTGCCGTTCGCGGGTGTGCCAGTCCGTGGCCGCGAGGGCGGCGGTGAGGACAGGGGTGAGGCGGGGGGCCGCGTGCGCGCCGGCGAAGGCGCTGCCCAGCCATTTGCCGTACGGCGGGTAGCGGCGGTCCATCAGGAGGCAGAGGCGCATCAGGTCGCGGACCAGGCGGGCCGCGACGACCGCGGAGCCGAGTTCGTCGCCCACCTCGCCGCAGCGGCCGACGAAGGCCTCTTCCTGGGAGATGCGCTTCCACTGGCAGGCCAGGACGTGGAGCCAGACGTCGTGCGGATACCAGCGGAGGGTGTCGCGTATGGGGCTCAGTTCATGCAAGCCGTCGTGGAAGACGGCGCCTGCGGTGACCTCGGCGAGGAGTTGGGTGGGGGTGGCCAGCCAGTCCGCCTGGGTGATGCCCTGCGACGGGTCGAAGCCGAGGAGTGCCGTGAACCAGGCGGCTCGGTGGGTGACCTCGATGCGGTGGTGGACCGGGCCGTCGGTGGCCCGCATGACGCGGATGTCCCCGTCGTCGGTGGGGGCGGTGGGGGTCCCCCCGCTCGAGCGAAGCCGAGAGTGGGGGAGGGCGGCGTAGCCCTCGAAGGTCTCCGGGAGGTGTTCGGCGAGCAGATGTCTGATGCGCCCGCCGTGCCGGGGGACGTCCCGGCTGCGGAGGAAGACCTGCACGCGAGGGCCCCATTCGTGGTCCGTCGAGCGGGGGGTGTCGAAGCCGAGGACTTCGGAACCGCTCCCCAAGCGAGCGGCGGAGTGCGGGATTCCGGGGGCGGCTTCCTCAAGGAGGGGGCGTACGGCATCTGTGTAGAAACGGCGGGAGAGTTCAAGGCCCGGTATGAAAGTTGGCATATTCGTGAAGCTCATGCCCAGGACCCTGCCCAATCTGCACATGATCGTGCGAGGGACTTTCGCAGCCTCCCCAGTGAATCCGACAAGTCGAGCAGTTGGGTCGTTCGGGATGCGGCGCGACGATCCCGCCGCGTGGGTCACCGAGGCGGACGCCCTGGACGCGTCACGGCGGTATCCCCATCTCGCCGTGCACGGGCCGGTGTTCGGCGTCGCCACCTCGGATCCTCCACCACGACAACTGACCCCCTGGGGAGCGTGTCAGCCCTCCGACTCCAGCTCGTCCAGCAGCAGGTCCAGGGGGTTCGCCTCGGCGCCCGCCACGATGCGGGTGATCAGCTCCCGCAGCGGCATCTCCTCCAGGAACAGGCCGATGGGTATGTCGATGCCGTGCTCGTCGCGGATACGGCCGACCAGGTCGACGGCGGCCAGGGACTCGCCGCCCACCTCTGCGTACGTACGGCGGTCGATGTCCGTCGCGTCCTCCAGGCCGAGGACCTCGATCAGGATCGCGGCGAGGGACTCCTCGATGCCGCCGCCGGGCGCGGGCTGCGCCGACTCCTGTGCCGGGCGGTGCAGGCTCAGTGCGCCCAGGTGCTCGCCGGTGAAGGCGTGGGCGGGCAGGGGTGTGCGGCGGATGGTGCCGGGGCGCGGGCGCGGGGCCTCCTCCAGGACCACGTGCACGTTCGTGCCGCCGATGCCGACGGACGTGACGCCCGCGCGGCGGGGTGCCCCGTCCGGGGCGGGCCACTCCTCGGCCGCCGTCGGGAGCCTGAACGGGCTTTCGTCCAGGTGCAGTTCGGGGTGCGGGCGGGTCACCCCGGCGCTGGGCACGAGCGTCCGGTGGCGCAGCATCAGCACCGTCTTGGCCAAGGCCGCCACGCCCGCTGCCGCGTCCAGGTGTCCGATGTTGGCCTTGACCGAGCCGAGGGCGATGCGGCCGGCGCCCGCTCCGCTGAACGCGGCTGTGGCGGCGGCGAGTTCGACCCGGTCGCCCAGCTCCGTGCCCGTGCCGTGTGCCTCCAGGTACTGGGCGGCGTCGGGTTCGAGGCCGGCCGCCGCCCAGGCCTCGGTGATGGCGGCGGTCTGGCCCTCGACGCCGGGTGCGGTGAACCCGACCTTGCCCGCCCCGTCGTTCGTCACCGCCGTACCGCGGATCACGGCGTGGATCGGGTCGCCGTCGGCGAGGGCGTCCTCCAGGCGGCGCAGGACGACCAGGCCGACCCCGTTGCCGGGGACCGTGCCCACGGCGTCGGCGGCGAAGGGCCTGCAGCGGCCGTCGGGCGAGAAGATGCCGCCCTGCTGGTAGAGATAGCCGCCGGGGTGCACCGAGTCGACACAGACCCCGCCGGCCAGCGCCCAGTCGCACTCGCCGACCAGCAGCGCCTGCGCCGCGAGATGGACGGCGGCCAGTGAGGTCGAGCAGGCGGTCTGGACGCCGATGCTGGGACCGTCCAGACCCAGGCGGTACGAGATCCAGGGGGCCAGGAATTCCCGGTCCGTGAGGATGCGCGTCTGGATCGTGCCCGCGTCGCGGCCTGTCTGCGCGGCCAGCATGTGCTCGGTCAGGCCGCCGCCGGCGTAGACGCCGGTGCGCGCGGGCGGCTTGCGCGGATCGCAGCCCGCGTCGAGCAGCGCCGACCAGGCCGTCTCCAGGAGCAGCCGGTGCTGGGGGTCGAGGAGTGCGGCCTCGGTACGGTTGAAGCCGAAGTGGGCGTGGTCGAAACGGTCGGCGTCGGCCAACTGCCCCTTGGTGGGCACGTATTCGGGCCGGCGCAGCTCCTCCTCGGGCACGCCGGCGGCGAGCAGCTCCGCCTCGCCGAAGTCGGTGAGGGAGCAGACTCCGTTGCGGAGGTTGTCCCAGTACCGGTCGAGGTCGGGGGCGCCGGGGAAGCGGCCGGCGATGCCGGTGATCGCGACGGCGCCTGCGTCGGGGTCAAGGTCGTCGGTCAACGCGTGCTGCCTTTCTCGGTTCGGGTGCCACGGACGGCGGCCAGGCGTTCGCGCCGGGACTGTCCGCGTCGCCGTGCCTCGTCGTTGCCGTCGGTGGTGGCGGGCGAGGCCTGCTGCGGGGTGCCGGGCCGGTCGAGTTGGGCGGCCAGCGCGGCGACGGTCGGGAAGCGGAAGAGGTCGACGAGGGCGAGCCCGCCGTCCCGTACGGCCTGCTGCTCGCGCAGTGCCGTGAGGACGGCGAGCATGCGCACCGAATTGCCGCCCAGGTCGAAGAAGTTGTCGTGGGCGCCGATCCGGTCGTGGCCCAGCGCACGGGCCCAGACGGCGGCGATGCCCCGCTCGGTCGCGGTGACCGGCTCGGTGTACGCCGCGTCGGGTTCGGGGCGTTCGGCCGGCGGGTCGGGCAGCCGGGAGCGGTCGATCTTCCCGGAGCGGTTGAGCGGCAGCGAATCGAGGTGTACGAACCGGTCCGGCACCATGTAGCCGGGCAGCTGTTCGGAGAGGTGGGCGCGCAGGGCGCCGGTGCCGGGCCAACTGCCGTCCTCCCCCACGACGTAGGCGACGAGGTGCCGGTCGTCGGTCGCGCCGCGCACGGTGACCGCCGCGATCGCGACGTCCGGGTGCGTCGCCAACACGTTCTCGATCTCGCCGAGTTCGACGCGGAAGCCGCGCACCTTGACCTGCGTGTCGACCCGGCCCAAGTAGTGCAACTGGCCTGCCGCGTCCCGTTTCCCGAGGTCGCCGACGCGGTACATGCGCGAGCCGGGAGGGCCGTAGGGGTCGGGGACGAACCGCTCCGCCGTCATGGCCGGACGGCCCGCGTAATCGCGGCCGAGGGAGGCTCCGGACACGTAGATCTCGCCGGTCACTCCCACCGGTACGGGGCGCAGGGCGGCGTCCAGGACCAGGACCCGGGCGCCGGGCACGGGGCGGCCGATCACCACCGGTTCGCCGGGTTCGAGGTCGGCGGTGGTGGCGTAGACGGTGGCCTCGCTGGGGCCGTACGCGTCGACGATACGACGTCCGGGCGCCGCCCAGCGTGTCACCAGCTCGGCCGGGCAGGCCTCGCCGCCGACCGCGAGGGTACGCAGCAGGGGCAGCCGGTCACCGGGACCGGGGACCGACATCGCGGCGGACGGGGGCAGGAAGGCGTAGGTGATCCGGGAGTCCCTCAGCCGGGTCAGCAGGTCCTCGCCGAGGCGTTCGTCTGGGCCCGCGATGTGCAGTTCGGCGCCCGCCGTCCAGGTGAAGAACAGGTCCGAAACGGCCACGTCGAAGCCGAAGTTGACGTATTGGAGCACGCGGTCGTCGGGGCCTACGGGGAAGACCGGGCGGACCGTCTTGCAGAGGTTGGACAGCGCGCGGTGCTCGACGGCTACGCCCTTGGGGGTGCCGGTGGAGCCGGAGGTGTAGAGGATGTAGGCCAGGTTCGTGGGGTCGGGGGCGTCTCCGGAGACGGCCGCCCGCTCCCCTTCGTCGCCGTCGAAGTCGCTTCCGAATTCACCCTCGAACCGGACCACCGGTACGCCCAGCCCATCCGCCAGTTCCCCCGTCTCCGCCGCCGCGACCAGCAGCCGCATCCGCGAGTCCCCCACCATGTAAGCGAGCCTGGCCTGCGGGTGCCCGGGATCGAGCGGTACATAGGCGCCCCCCGCCCGCAGCACCGCGAGTGCCGCCACCGCCATGTCCGCCGAGCGGGGCAGCAGCAGCCCGACGGGCACCTCGGGGCGTACGCCGGCCGCGCGCAGCCGGGACGCGAGGGCGTCGGCGCGGGCGAGGAGTTGGCGGTAGGTGAGCACGGTGTCCTGGTACACCACGGCCACGGCGTCCGGCCGTTCGGCGGCGACGGCGGCCACCAGGTCGGGCACCAGCGGCTCGGGCGGCACGGCCTCGTCGGTGCGGTCGGCGTCCCGCAGGACGTCGGACAGCTCGTCCGCCGACAGCAACGCGACGGTGGAGAGGGGCACTTGGGGCGCTTCCAGCACGCCGTCGAGCAGGGTGAGGAAGCTGTCCTTCCAGTGGCGGACCGTGGCCCGGGTCAGGAGATCGGCGGAGTAGGCGAACTGGCCGACCAGTTCCTCGCCCCACCGCTCCACGTACAGCATGAAGTCGAACTTGGCGGTGTCCCAAGGGAGTTGGACCCGTTCACACTCCGCGCCCGGCAGGGTCAGCGTCAGCTCGGTGTCGTCGTCGTAGGCGAACACCAGCTGGACCAGCGGCTCGAAGCCCGCCACCCGGTCCGGCGCCACCGCCTCCACGACCTCCTCGAACGGGGCGTCCTGGTAGGGCTGGCCGGCCATCGCCCGCGCACGTACCCGGTCGATGAGTTCGCCGTACGACGGGTCGCCGGACAGGTCGACCCGCACCGCGAGGGTGTTGGTGAGCATGCCCACCATGTTCTGGAGTTCGGGGCGGTCCCGGCCGGAGACGGGGACGCCCAGCACCAGGTCACTGCGGCCGCACAGCCGCCCGATGAAGGCGGCGTAGGCGGCGAAGAGGGCCATGAAGGGGGTGCTGCCGTGTGCGCGGGCCACCTTCTCCAGCCCGTCACGCACCTCGACCGGCAGCACGAAACGCTCGGCGCCGCCCTCGGTCGTACGGCTCGGGGGCCGCGGCCGGTCGGCGGGCAGGGCGAGCGTGGTCGGGACGGCACCCAACCCGTCGCGATCCCCGCCCGACCCATCGCTGTCTCCGCCCAACCCGTCACCGTCTCCCCGCAGTTCGTCGGCCCAGTGGGCCACGGCCGCCGCGTACGCCCCGGAGGCGAGCCGCTCCCGCTGCCAGGCGGCGAAATCGGGGTACTGAAGCTCCGGTTCGGGCGGACTCCAGGACCCGCCGGCGGTGAACTCGGCGTAGGCGGCGGACAGTTCGCGCAACATCAGCTGCACCGACCAGCCGTCGCAGACGATGTGGTGGGCGACGAGCAACACCCGGTGGCTGCCGTCGGCGACCGCGTACACGGTGCAGCGCAGCAGCGGGCCCCGGGCGAGGTCGAAGGGCCGCGCCGACTCGGCGGTCATCCGGGCGTGCACGTCGTCGGCCGGCACGTCCCGCTCGACGCTCGCCGTGAAGTGCCCGTCACCGGCCACCACTTGTACGGGTACGCCGTCGTCCCCCGCACGGAAGACCGTCCGCAGGGACTCGTGCCGGGCGACGAGCGCGTCCAGCGCACGGCCGAACGCCTCGATGTCGAAGGGCCCGTGCACGGCGAAGGCCACGGGCACGTTGTACTGCGCGGTGCCGGGGTGCATCCGGTCCAGGACCAGCAGCCGCGCCTGGGCGGGCGACACAGGGAACTCGTAGATCACGTCCGCACTCACGTCCATGTTCACCTCACGTCCGTCCTTCCGCAGCGGTGTACGCCCGCAGCGCGGCGTCGACCGCGGCCGCGGTCTCTCGCGCGAACTCCGGGGTCAGCATCTGTTCGTGCGAGCACGGCACTTCGCGGACATCGACGCCCGCCGCCGTGCGCCGCCAGGCGGCTGCCTTCTCCTCGGTACGCGGCCCCATCCGCTCGTCGGCGGCGGACAGCAGCAGGATCGGCCCGTGGTGGACCGGGGGCCGCCAAGTGTGCGCCAGGCGCAGGTGGTTGGCCCGCATCCGCAGCAGTGCGGCCATCTGCTCCTCGGTGTGTCCGGCGAACACGCCGTTGTGGCTGCGGATGGCCGCGAACACCTCGGCGGCGTCCAGCCGTCCCGGCATGGGCGGCGGTGCGTCCGGGGCTGCGTGCCGCAGCAGAATCTCCAGGCTCTCCTGGTCGACCACGTCGGGGGCCGGTCGGTAGAGCTCGGCGTCCTCGGGCGATACGGGGGTGAAGTCGAGGACGGCGGTCAGCGCGATCTCGTGTCCGTCGGCTCGCAGTCGTGCGGCGAGTTCGACGGCGAGCAGCCCGCCGAAGGAGTGGCCGAGCAGGGCGTACGGGCCCTCGGGCCGCACGGAGCGGATGCGCTCGGCGTACTCGTCGGCCAGTTGCGCCACGGTGTCGGGCAGCGGGGCGTCGGGCGAGCCGAGCACGGACGGCTGGAGTGCGTACACGGCCCGGTCGGGGTCGAGGTGCGGCAGCAGTGTCGTGTACGCCCAGGCCAGGCCCAGCCCCGAGTGGAGGCAGAACAGCGCCGGGCCACGCTCGCCCGGTCGCAGGGTGAGCACGGGGTCGAGGCTGCCGCCGATCCCCCGGCCCGGGACACCGCCGTAGCGCAGATATGCGGCCAGGGCTGCGGGCGTGCGGGCGTCGAAGAGGGCGGCCACCGGGACGCGCGTGCCGAGTTCCGCCTCGATACGGGCGGTCAGCCGCAGGGCGAGCAGGGAGTGTCCGCCCGCCGCGAAGAAGTCGGCGTCGCGCGGGACCCGGGGGAGGTCGAGGACCTCGGCGAAGAACTTGCAGAGGCTGCGCTCCTGTTCGTCGAGGGGCTCGGCGAACGCCGCACCACCGGATGCCACTTGAGCGGGCGCCGGGTCGGGCAGGGCCGCGCGGTCGGTCTTGCCATGCGGGGTGAGCGGCAGCCGGTCGAGCACGGTCCAGGTGTCCGGGAGCAGATGTGCGGGCAGCGACTGTCCGGCGTGGCGGCGGACCTCGTCCAGCGAACCGCCGTCCGCCAGCACGACGTATGCGGCGAGAAGCTTGCCCCCGGCCGCACCGCCCGCCCGCGCCGCGACCACGGCCCGGGACACCCCCGGGAAACTGTGCAGGGCCGCCTCGACCGCGCCCGGCTCGACGCGGTGTCCGCGCACCTTGACCTGTGCGTCGGCCCGCCCGGCGAATTCGAGCAGCCCTTCCGGCGTCCGCCGGGCGAGGTCGCCGGTGCGGTACATGCGGGCGCCGGGCGGCCCGTAGGGGTCGGCGACGAACCGTTCGGCGGTGGCCGCCGCCCGCCCGAGGTAGCCGCGGGCAAGGCCGGTCCCGGCGAGGTACAGCTCGCCCGTCGTTCCGGCGGGTACGGGTCGCAGTCGGGCGTCGAGGACGTGGGCCCGGGTGTTGTCGAGGGGGCGGCCGATAGGGACGGGGCGCCCCGGTGTCGAGTCGGTGACGGGGTGGGTCGCGGCGAACACCGTTGTCTCGGTGGGCCCGTAGCCGTTGACGACGACCGTGTCCGGGCAGCGGTCGCGAACCCGGCGGACCGCCTCCGGCGCGACCACGTCTCCCCCGGCCCACACCTCCCGGAGCGAGGCGAGCGACTCCGGGGCCAACTCGGCCACCGTGCGGAACAGTTCGGCGGTGAGCCAGAGGGCGGTCACGCGGTGGTCGGTCAACGACCGCTGGAGCGTGGCTGGTTCGACGGCCGGCCCGAGGATGACGGTGCCGCCGTTCAGCAACGGCACCCACACCTCGTAGGTGGCGGCGTCGAAGGTGTGCGGGCTGTGATGCAGCACGCGGCTGTGCGCGCCGCCCGCGAAACGGCCGTCGGCGACGAGTTCGGCCACCGCCCGGTGCGGGGTGAGCACGCCTTTGGGCTCGCCGGTGGAGCCGGAGGTGTACATGAGGTAGGCGGCCGAGTCGGGATGAACCTCGGCGTCCTCGACTGGCTCTACGGCAGCATCCTCACCCACCTTCAACACCCGTACGTCCGGCGGCAGCCAGCCAGGAGACTCCCCGTCCGTTACGACGATCCGCGCCCCGCAGTCCCTCAGCAGACGGGCCAGGTGCGCGGGCGGGTGGGCCTGGTCGAGGGGGACGTAGTACCCGCCCGCCCGGACCACCGCGAGCTGGGCGGTCACCAGGGCCGGGGAGCGGGGCAGCAGCAGGGCGATCGGGGTCTCCGAGGACTCACGTGCCCCGGCAGCCCGCAATCGTGCCGCCAACTCCCCTGCCGCCCTGGCGAGTACGGCATAGGTCAAGGTCCCGCCGGGGAACTCCACCGCCGGGAAGTCCGGGGTGCGGGCGGCCTGGGCCGCGAACCGGCCGGCGATCGTCCCGGGCCCGGCTTCCGGCCGTACGGGACCACTGGCCGCGGCGAGCAGCAGTGCGCGCTCCCGCTCCGGCATTACGTCGATCTCGTCGGCCGGCGCGTCCAGGGCGCCCTCCGCGACCAGTCCCTCGAAGGCTCGCACGAGGCGGGCGACGAGGGCGAGGGCGTCGATGCCTGGGCGGTGGCTCAGCCTCAGCAGCCACCGTTCCCCGGCGACCACGGCGAGGGTGACGGGATAGTGCGTGGCGTCCTTGGCGGCCACGAGCCGCAGCCGCCCGCCTGCCGTCAGGCCGTCCCGGGGATAGTTCTCGAACGCCAGGACCGTGTCGAAGAGTTCACCGACGCCCGCGTCCCGCTGTACGTCCGCGAGCCGCACGTGGTGGTGCGGGGCGAGGGCCAGCTGCTCGTGCTGCACCCGCCGCAGCAGTTCCCGCAGCGACTCCCCGCGCCGTGAACGCACCCGCACGGGAAGGGTGTTGA
The DNA here is from genome assembly GCF_058544905.1 of Streptomyces sp. JLBG701. Classification (NCBI taxonomy): domain Bacteria; kingdom Bacillati; phylum Actinomycetota; class Actinomycetes; order Kitasatosporales; family Streptomycetaceae; genus Streptomyces; species Streptomyces sp. JLBG701. Next base: position 7,701,115 of record NZ_CM178588.1, on the reverse strand, counting down.
GGAACAGGCCGACCATCGTCTCGACGCCGGGCAGCCCGGCCGGGCGCCCCGACACCACACCGCCGAACAAGACATCGCCACGGCCGGTGATACGGGCCAGGACCAGCGCCCAGGCCACCTGCGCCAGCGTGCCCGGGGTGCAGCCGACCGTGCGAGCCGTGCGGGCGAGGGCCTCGCTGAGCCCTGCGGACAGCTCGGCCTCCAGATCCTCGGCGGGCTGAGCCGCGATCGCCTGGGCCTGCGCGGGGAGGGGCTGGAATCCACTCAGCGCCTTCCGCCACGCACCGCGCGCCACGTCACCGTCCCGCCCTCGCAGCCAGGCCAGATAGTCGCGATACGGGGTGACGGGAGGCAGCTCTCCCCCCTCGTACAGCGCCGCCAGCTCCCGCGCGACCAGCGGCATCGACCAGCCGTCGACCAGGATGTGATGCAGCGTCAGCACCAGCTCGACCCCGCCGTCGCGCCTGATCAGCGCGGCCCGCAGCAGCGGCGGGCGCGTGACGTCGAAGCGGCGCAGACGATCGGCGGCCAGGATCCGTTCCAGCTCCGCCTCGGCCTCCCCCGGCGCACGCCCCGCGAGGTCCGTCTCCGTCCACGGCACCTCGGCCCGCTTCGGGATCAACTGCACAGGCTGGTCAAGCCCCTTGTGCCGGAAACAGGCGCGCAGGTTGGGATGGCGCCGCAGCAGCCCGTCCAACGCGGCCCGCAGCGCCGGGGCATCCACGGGAGCCGCCACCTGGAAGCGGGCCTGCACCAGATAGGGGTCGGGCCCGTCCCCGGCGAGCAGCGCGTGGAAGTACAGCCCTTCCTGGGCGGGCGCCAGGGGCAGTACGTCCGCGATGCCGCCGCCGCTCACAGGTCCTCCCCGAGCAGGTCGAGCTGGGCCTGGGTCAGGTCGACCAGCGGAAAGTCGGAGGCGGTGTGCCCGCCGACGCCCTGCCGGTCGGCGAGCCGGGCCAGCACGGTGAGGGCATCGCCCCACAGGCCGGCCAATTCCCTCACCTCCACCTCACCCAGCGAAGCGTCCGCGTACGACCAACTCGCGCTCAGCCAGGGCCCGTCGGCGCGCTCCTCCGCGACCACGTCGAGCTCCACGTTGTGTGCGAGGGGCAGTGCGTCGGTGTCGGCGCCGAGCAGTTCGAGGCCGTCGGTGTTCGTACCTGCGCTCAGCCGCCCCAGGTAGTTGAACCGCAGGTCGGGCGAGGAGAGTTGGGCGAGGCGGGCCGAGGCGGACGGGTCGAGATGCCGCAGCAGTCCCCACCCGAGACCGCCGCCCGGCACCGAACGCAGCTGCTCCTTCACCTGCTTGAGCGCCTGCCCGGCGACCCCTCCGTCCATCCAGAAGGGCGCGGACCCGGCGGACTCACCGGGATCGAGCAGCACGGGGTGCTGGGTGGTGAACCAGCCGACGGTGCCGCTGACATCGGCGCCGGCGAACTCCGTACGGCCGTGTCCCTCCACGTCGACGAGCAGCCTCCCCTGGCCTGCGGTACCGCCGCGCCATCGGCCGACGGCCACGGCGAGTGCCGTGAGCAGGACGGCGTCGGGGCCGCAGTGGAAGGCGGAGGTGAGGTCGTCGAGCAGGGGGCGGGTGCGGTCGGGCGGTATTTCGACCGTGAGGGTGGCACGCCGACCGGTGGGCGGAACGGGGCGAAGCCGCGCCGCCGGGCCAACGCTCAACGTCTCCTCCCACCAGGGCAGTTCGTCCTCCCGGTCGGCGGCCTCCTCGTGCAGCAGCTCGGCCCACCGGCGGAACGACGTACGGGGGACGCCGACGAGTTCGCGCCCCACCAGCAGCTCGCCGAGCTCGGTGGCGAGGATGCGCAGCGACACCCCGTCCACGGCGAGGTGGTGCGGGCAGAGCAGCAGACGGCCGTCCCGGTCGGGCCCGGCGTCGTACCACACGGCCCGCAGCAGCTGTCCGGCCCGCGGGTCGAGGCGCAGTTCCTGGGCGCGTCGCCGAGCGGTGGATCGTAGGGCGTCGTCGTCCAGCGCGGAGGCGTCTTCGCGGGCGAGCAGGTCGGCGGTCGGAGTCTCGCCGGGTGGCGGGACCTCCAGGGCGTCGAGTCGGCCGTCCTCGGAGGTCGACACGCGCATGCGCAGGGTTCCGTGACGCTTCGTCAACTGTCGGAGGGCGTCGGCGACGCGCTCCTCGGCCACTCCCCCCGGGACACGCACCAGCACAGGCATCGTGAAGCCGTCGACGTTGCCGCTCCGCTCCCGCCACCAGTGCATGATCGGCGTGAGCGACACCGGGCCCACGCCGTCGTCCGGCGCCGTGTCGTCCGCCCCCGCCACCCTTGCAACTGACGCCAGTTGAGCGGGCGTACGGGCGTCGAAGACCTCGCCGGGGCTGAATTCGAGCCCCGCCGCACGGGCTCGGGCGACCAGTTGGATGGCCATGATGCTGTCGCCGCCGAGCTCGAAGAAGTCGCCGTCGGCCATGACCGTGTCCCGGCCCAGCACTCCGGCGAACAGGTCACACAGGGCCTCCTCGCGGGCGGACGCGGGAGCGGTTTCACCTGCGCGGTCTCCCGTCGGCGCGGGCAGTGCGGCTCGGTCCGTCTTGCCGGAGGGGGTCAGCGGGATCGCGTCCAGGGCGACGAAGGTGCCGGGGACGAGGGCGGCGGGCAGCAACTTGGCCGCGTGCGCGCGGAGTTCGGCCGGGTCGGCCGTGTGGCCCGGCCGGGACACGGTGTACGCGACGAGCCGCCGCTCCCCCGGGCTGTCCTCGCGCAGGGCCACCACCACCCGCTCCAGGGAGGTGTGTTCGGCGAGAACCGCCTCGATCTCGCCGGGCTCGACGCGCAGGCCGTTGAGCTTCAGCTGGTCGTCCGCCCGTCCCAGGTAGTCGAGTTGGCCGTCGGGGCGGTGGCGGGCGAGGTCGCCGGTGCGGTACATGCGGGCGCCGCGCGGGCCGTACGGGTCGGGGACGAAACGCTCGGCGGTCAGCGCCGGGCGGCCGAGATAGCCGCGGGCGAGTCCGTCGCCGGCGAGGTAGATCTCGCCGCGTACGCCGACCGGTACCGGGCGCAGGGCCGCGTCGAGGACGTGGACGCGGGCGCCCGCGATGGGGCGTCCGATGGGCGGTGGTGTGCCGTCGCCGGGGAGGGGGTCGGAGAGGGTGACGGCGACGGTGGCCTCGGTGGGGCCGTAGGCGTTGAGGACCCGGCGTCCGTCCACCGCCCACTCGACGGGCAGGCCTGGCGGGCAGGCCTCGGCGCCGGTGCACAGGGTGCGCAGGTCGGGGCAGCCGGCGGCCCTCACGCCCGCGAGCAGGGCCGGGGGCAACAGCGTCGCCGTGATCCGCAGCCGGCGCAGCGCCTCGCCCAGGGTCTCTCCGGCCAGCGGGCCGGGGGGCGGGACGACGAGGGTCGCGCCGCTCTGGAAGGCCATGGCCGTCTCGGAGACGAAGACGTCGAACGACGGGGAGCCTGCCTGCAGTACGCGGCTCGAGGCATCGAGCCCGAACCGCTCGGCGAGGCTGCGTGCGAGCGCCGCGATGCCGGCGTGGGGGACGACGACGCCCTTGGGCCTGCCGGTGGAGCCGGAGGTGTAGATGACGTACGCGGCTTCGGCGGGCGCGGGGGTGTGCGGGGGCAGCGGATCGGCGTCGTACGCCGAGTCGTTCAGCTCCAGGACGGGCGTGCCCTCGGGGGCGTACGGCGGTACGGCACCGCCCCCGCCCGGCTCGGTGACCAGCAGTGCGGGCGCGGCGTCCGTGAGCATGTGGGCCAGCCGGTCGGCCGGATAGGCCGGGTCGACGGGCAGATGGGCGGCTCCGGTGTGCTGCACGGCGAGCGCGGCGACGACGGCGTCCGCCGAGCGGGGCAGGGCGAGCGCGACGATACGGCCGGGGCGAGCGCCGAGGGCCGAGAGCCGTGCGGCCAACCGGGCGATGCGGTCGGCGAGTTCGCCATAGGTGAGGCGCAGGTCCCCGTATTCCAGGGCGGATGCGCCGGGGTCGATGGCGGCCCGCCGCGCCACGAGCCCGGGGAGGGTCACCGCTTCCGACTCATCACCCTGGACGCTGTTGTCCCCCAGCAGCCGTCGCCGTTCCTCGGCCGTCATCGGGTCGTGGTCCGCGACCGGGGTGTCCGGGTCCCGGATCAGGCGGGCGAGCATCGCGGCGAAGCCGTCCGCCCAACTCCGCACCACCGCCGGGTCGTAGCGGTCGGTGCGGACCTCCAGGGTTCCGGCGAAACCGTCGTCGGCGTCCTGCACGATGCCGACGAAGTCGTGTTCGCCGCCGGTGTGGATCCGCTCCGGCTCGGTGAACTCCCGCAGCCTGCGCACGCTCTGCTGCCGGGGCAGGTACATGAACACCCACTGGAACAGGGGCGATTGACCGGCGTTGCGGCCGGGTGCCGTACGGGCGACGATGCGGCCGACCGGTACGTCGGCGTGGGCCAGCACCTGGGGGAAGTCGGCGGCGAAGCGGCTGATCAGGTCGGTGAGGGAGTCGTGGGGGCCGACCCGCCAGCGGGTGGGGACCGCGTTCATCACATAGCCGATGACCCGGTCGAGGCCCTTGGCCCCTCGGTTGGCGGTCGGCGTGCCGAGCACCAGGTCGGCGGAGCCGGTGAGTCGGGCGGCGAAGGCGGCGAACGCCGAGATCAGCACGCCGTACACCGTGGTGCCGTGGGTCCGGGCGAGGGCGCGTACGGCGCGTTCGGTCTCGGCGTCGATGTGGAAGGGGAGTTGGGCGATGCCGAAGTCCTCCCCGGCACCCGTGGCGCCGGGCACGGTCAGCGGGGCGGGCGGGCGGCCGAGGTAGCGCTGCCAGAAGTCGAGCCGGGTGTCGAGGACGCCAGCCGTCTCCAACTCCCGTTGGTAGGAGGCGAAGTCGGCGTACTGGACGCGCGGCCGGGGCGGCGCCGCTCCGCCTTCCCGTACGGCCCGGTAGGCGTCGGCGAACTCGGTGTGCAGGACGTCGAAGGACCACCAGTCGGTGATGATGTGGTGCAGGCACAGCAGCAGCGTCGAACGGCTGCCGTCGCCGTCAGGACTTCCGCCGCCGGTGACGAAGCAGCCGCGGATCAGCCGCTCGCCACCGGAGAGATCGAAGGGGCGGCGCCTGTACTCCTCGAAGAAGTCGTGCGCGGAGCGACCGGTGCCGGTCAGGTCGATGCGCTCAAGCTCGAAGGGGCCGGCCGGGGGGAAGTCCACGCGCAGGTCGGCCGGTTCGGCCCCTGCGCTGATACGGGTCCGCAGGATGTCGTGATTGCTCTGGAGCGTGGTCAGCGCCGCCGCCAACTGCTCGGGATCGATGGCGTCGTCGAAGTGGTAGGCGCAGCACAGGTTCAGCGCGGCCGTCGCCGGATACAGCGAGTCGTAGACCCACAGGTCCTCCTGCGCCGGGCTGAGCCGCAACGGCCCGTCCCCGTCCCGCACCGGAATCACGGCGGGCACCGCGTCCGTCCGCCCCGACTCCACCAACCGGCGGAGCAGACGCACCCGTTGCTCCCCACTGAGCGCGCCGAACCGGTCCCCAGTTGAGGACGTCGAGGACGTCGAGGAGCTCATGCCAGGTCCTTTCGCAGTGCCGCGAGCCGGTGCAGGCCGGCCAGGACCTCGTCCCGGCCGAGTCCGAAGTCGATGAAGCAGGCCACCTCGTCGCAACCGAGGTCCCGCAGGTCGGCGAGCATCTTGGCGCAGGTGTCGGGCGAGCCGAGCAGGCTCCCCCAGGCGAGATAGCGCAGGAACGCGAACTCCGTGAGCAGGGCGACCTTCTGGTCGTCCAGGGCGGCGGAGGGGTCGTCGGCGCCCCGGTTGGCGGCGGTCTGCCGTACGTAGGAGGCGAGGTAGGCCTTGAGGGGCGCCTCGACCAGTCGCCGCGCCTGCGCGTCGTCGGCGCCGACGTAGGTGTGCGCCATGAGGGTGACGGTGCCGCGATCGCCGTGCGCACCCGGCTGTTCGGGCGCGGCGGCATAGGCGGCGCGGTAGCGGCCGATCAGCTCGGCGAGGTCGGCGCGGCTCTGTCCGACGGTCGCGCCGAGCACCCCGGCGCGCAGACCGCCGGCGGCCTCCCAGGTCGCGGGCGAGCCGGAGGTGGTGAGCCACAGGGGCAGTTGGGGCCGTACGGGCGTCGGCTGCGGTCGTACGTCGATGGCGCGGCCGGTGCCGTCGACGAACTCGGCGGCCTCGCCCGCCCACAAGCGGCGCAGCAACGGGATGTCACGCAGGGCCCGTTCGCGCCGGTCGGCGTAGTGGTCGGGCGCGAGCACGAAGTCCGCCGAGTGCCAGCCGGTCGCGACCGAGAACCCGGCCCGCCCGCGCGAGAGGTTGTCGACGACCGCCCACTCCTCGGCGACGCGCAGCGGATGGTGCAGCGGCAGTACGACGCTGCCGCCGCGCAGCTCGATGCGCTCCGTGGCCACGGCGAGCGCGGCGCTGAGCACGGCCGGGCTCGGGAAGACCTGCCCCACCTGCTGGAAGTGCCGCTCGGGCGTCCACACGGCGGCGAAGCCCAGCTCGTCGGCGGCTCGGGCGATGGCCAGGATGTCCTCGTACTTCGCCGCGTGATCCGGGGCCCGGCCCTCCGGGTCGGCCGGATCCGCGCCGAAGAACATCACGCTCAGTTCCACAGTGCCGGGACCTCGTCGCGGGGTATGCGCCGTCGGCGCGGGATGGGGGTGTCGTCCGGTGCGGGTGGTGCGGCGGGCCGGCCGGCCAGCCATGCCGCCAGCCCTGCCGGGGTGGGGTGCTCGAAGAGGTGCGCGGTGGTCACGGCGACGGACTCGGCGGTCGCCAGCCGGGCGGCGGCGCGCACGGCACGCAGCGAGTTGCCGCCCAGGGCGAAGAAGTCGTCGTGCGGGCCGACCCGTTCGACCCCGAGAACCTGCGCCCACACGGTGGCGATCCGGTGGGTGAGCGCGTCGGCGGACTCGGCGGCCGTCTCGGGCACACGCTGGAGCGGAACGGACTGTTGCCGAACCTCCAACTGCCGTGTTTTATAAGGCGGTTCCGGCAGCGATACGGCCGACAGTCGGGCGTCGCCGTCCCGCTCGGGCAGCTCGGTCAACAGCCCGACCAGCGCATCCGCCAGCCACGCCATCACCTCGGGCTCGAACACGTCCTCCTGGTATTCGAGCGTCAGCGCGATCCCGTCCGGGGCGCCCTGAGCGTCGTAGGCGTCGGTGACGTCGACGAGCAGCTGGAAGCGGGCGGCGCCGGTACGCGCCACCTCGACGCGGCAGTCGGCGCCGGGCAGGCGCAGCTGCGCACGGGCCTGGTTCTGCAGGGCCAACACCACGTCGGTGAAGGGGTGATGGCCGGGCAGCCGGGGCGGATTGAGGTCGTCGACGACGTACTCGAACGGCAGCTCCTGGTGAGCGAAAGCCGCCAGATCACACTCCCGGATCCGCGCCAGCAGCCCGGCGACGGTGGCGTCACCCAGCGGCCCCGGGCGCAGCACCAGCAGGTTCACGAAGAATCCGACGAGGTCGTCGGCGGTGCCGTCGGTGCCGCGCCCGGCCACCGGCGCGCCGATCGCGATGTCGGCGTCGGGCGCGGCCCGGTCCAGGACGGTGGCGAGGGCGGCGTGCAGCACCATGAAGAGGGTGACGCCGTGCGCACGGCCGAGCCCGGCCAGCCGGGCATGGGCCTCGGCGTCGAGCTGCCGCACGAGAGTGGCGGCACGCGCGCCGACCCCGGCCGTCGGGGTGCGCTCGGGGCGGCGGGGCAGGGCGGGGGCGGGCGGTAGGGCATTCAACGCCCTTTTCCAGTAGCCAAGTTGAGAGGTGACCAGACCGTCGAGCCGCTCGGCCTGCCGTAAGGCGTGGTCGGCGTACTGCACAGGAAGGGGCGGGAGAGGCTCGCCCGCGTAAGCACGGGAGAGGTCGGCGCACAGCGGGGAGAGCGACCAGCCGTCGGTGGCGATGTGATGCAGGAGCAGGAGAAGAACCTGCTCGCCGGGCCGACCTCCGACATCGCCTTCGACATCACCCTGGACATCGCCTTCGACCTCGAACAGCACGGCATGCCAAGGGAGTTCGGCGGCAAGGTCGAAGGTGTGCCCGACGGCCCGCCCGATGCTCTGCTCCAGCTCGGAGGCGGCTACGCGCGTCCGGGTGAGCCGTGGCCGGGCCGCTGCACCCTCCAACACCCGCTGCACGGGCTCCTCGTCCTCGCCCTCGACGAACACCGTCCGCAGCGTCTCGTGCCGCTCGGCCACGGCGGCCAGCGCCTGCTCCAGCCGACCGACGTCGACAGGCCCGGAGATTCGCGCCACCAACGGCACGTTGTACGCGGCCCCCGCCTCGACCCGGTCGAGGAACCAGAGCCGACGTTGGGCGAAGGAGAGCGGGAGGACGTCGGGCCGGGGTGCGGGGAGCGTGTCCTTAGGGGCGGCGCCGTTCTCCCCACTCACCAGCGGCGCGAGCCCCGCCACGGTGGGCGCGTCAAACAACGCCCGTACGTCCACGGCCACGCCGAACTCGGCATGGATCCGCCCGATCAGCCGGGCCGCCCGCAGCGAGTGCCCACCGAGCTGGAAGAAGTCGTCGTGGACACCGACGGAGGACACCCCGAGCACATCGGCGAACAGCGCGCACAGCGCCTTCTCCTCGGCGGTCCGAGGCTCAACTCCCTTACTCGGCTGCCGATTCGCACGCGACGCGGGCTCGGGCAGCGCGGCCCGGTCGAGCTTCCCGCTGGGCAGCAGTGGCAGCTCGGCCAGGGTGACGACATCGGCGGGCACCATGAAGTCGGGCAGCAGATCACGGACGTACGGGCGCAACTCGTCCTCGCTCGGCGCCTGTTGACGGTCGCCCGGCGGTACGACGTAAGCGACGAGCCGCAATTCCGCATCCGCTCCCGCGCGCGCGGTGACGACGACGCGCTCCACCCCGGGATGGCGGGCGAGGACCGCCTCGACCTCCCCGGGCTCCACCCGGAAACCGCGGATCTTCACCTGGCTGTCGGCGCGTCCGGCAAACTCCAGTACACCGTCAGGGCGTTGGCGTACCAGGTCGCCGGTGCGGTACATGTGCGTGCCCGGTGGACCGTACGGGTCGGGGACGAAGCGCTCGGCGGTGAGGGCGGGCCTGCCGGTGTAGCCGTGGGCGAGTCCGGCGCCGGCGGCGTAGAGCTCGCCGACGGTGCCGCACGGGACGGGGCGCAGGTCGGCGTCGAGGACGTGGACCCGTTTCCCGGCGAGTGGCCGCCCGATGGGGACGGCGGGGCCGCGGGTGTCGTCCGGGGTCACGGGATGGGTGGTGAGGAAGACCATGCCCTCGACCGGCCCGTAGCCGTTGCGGAGCCGCAGGTCGGGGTGGCGGCGCAGGGCCTCGGCGACATGGCGTGCGGAGAGCGCCTCGCCGCCGACGGTCAGCCGCCGCACTCCGGCGAGGGCCCGGGGGTACTCGTCCACGACGACGTTGAAGAGGCTCGCCGAGAGATACATGTCGGTGACGCCGTGTTCGGCGGCCAACTCCCTTATGACCAGCGGGTCCGGGCGCATACCGGGGTGCAGGACGCAGGTGCCGCCATGCAGGAGCGGCCCCCACAGTTCGAGGGCGAAGGCGTCCCAGGACACGGGGGCGCACTGCAGCCACACCGCGCCGGGACCGAAGGAAGCGAAGTCCTGACCGGTGAGGGTCGCGGTGATGGCGTGATGCGGGGCTGCGATCCCCTTGGGCCGCCCGGTGGAACCGGAGGTGAACATGACGCAGGCGACGTCGCCGGCGCGGGCGGGCTCGCCGGAGAGTGCGACAGCCACCCGGTCCGCGTCCCCAACCACGGACACGAGCCGCGCCCCGTCCGCCAGCCGCCCGGCTCCATCCGCCTGCCCCTCCCCGTGCACGACGGTCGTGACCCCCGCGTCGGCCACCATCCCCCGCAACCGCTCCTCGGGCAGACCGGGATCGAGCATCGCGTACCCGCCCCCGGCCTTGAGCACGGCCAGCAGCGCTACGACCATGTCGGCGCCGCGCTCCAGACACACCCCGGCGATGTCACCGCGCCGCAGCCCGGCGGCCCGCAGCCGCGCCGCGAACTGCCCGGCACGCGCGTCGAGTTCGCCGTACGAGATCCGCTCGCCGTCCGCCACGAGGGCGAGGGCGTACGGGTTCCGTGCGGCCTGGTGTGCGAAGAGTTCGTGGACACAGCCCGCTTTCGGCCCCCCGGCCATGTCAGGCAGTGCCCCTGATGCTCACCGGACGCATGTCGGTCCAGTGGGTTTCGACGTAGGCGAGGCACTCCTGCCTCGACGCGGTCTCCAGAGCGGTCCGCCAGCCGGCCGGTACGGCCAGGTGGGCGGGCCACAGTGCGTGCTGTTCTTCGTCGTTGACGACCACCAGGTACTGGCCCTCTTCGTCCTCGAAGGGGTTGGTGACCGTCTCGTGAGCCCCGTTTGTCTCAACTGTGTTCGCCATGGACTGCTGTCTCAGCCTTTCGAAGCCGTGCTCGTGCTCGTATCCGGGTCAGGGAGTGGGGAGTCGAGGTCGGGGAGCAAGATTTCGATGTCGCGTACGGTGCGCCGGGAGAGCCCCCAGAGTGCGGCGGCGATGCCGCAGATCCCGGCGATGAAGAGCAGCGCGGCCATGCCGCTGCCCCGGCCCTCGCCCACGACGGGCGCGAGCAGATGCACGATTCCGCTGTCGTTGGCGGCCTGCGGTTCGAAGACGTGGTCGGCGAGCGGGCCCGAGGCCGCCATGGCGACGGGGATGGAGATCTGGGACACGAACATCACGGCGCCGAAGACGCGTCCCTGGAGTTCGGCCGGCACCTTGGTCTGGATCATCGACTGCAACGCGCCGTTGATCATGGGCATCAGCAGGGCGCCGATGAGCATGGCCACGCACCAGCCGACCACGCCGTCGACCGCCGACATCGTTATCTGGGCGCTCAGACACATGCCGACGATGCCGAGGAGCATCCCCCGGATCCGGTTCTTGGGCCCGCCCCAGACGGCGAGCAGCAGCCCGCCGCTCACCCCGCCGACCCCGATGCAGGTGTTGACGGCGGCGAGGACGGCGGAGTCGTTGCCGCTGCGGGCCAGGACCATGGGCTGGACGGCGGAGAAGCCCAGCATCATGACCAGGTTGACGGCGAAGAAGACGATGACGAGATCGCGCAGACTGGGCCGCCGCCACAGCTCCTTGAGCCCTTCGGCGGAGTCGGCGAGCAGCCGCTTGCGGGGCGCACCGCCGAGCCCCGCGTCCCGCTCCCGGACGGGCTCGTCGAAGTGCACGACCCGGACGGCGATCAGCGCGAGCACGAAGCTGGCCAGGTCGATCCAGAGGATGGCCCCCAGCCCCGACACGGCGACGAGCACCCCGCCGAGTGCCGGTCCGAACACGTCGGCGCTGCTCTTGGCAGAGGACAGGAGCCCGTTGGCGCGCTGCAGTGAGTCCTTGTGGACGAGTACGGGCACGGAGGCGGACAGCGCGGGGTACTGGAAGGCGGCGGCGGCTCCGACCAGCGCGACAGTGACATATACATGCCACATTTGTGTGCCGTCACCGGCGGAGTACGAGACGGTCAGCGCCCCCACGGCCAACAGCCCGCCGGCATCGGTCAGTTGCAGAGCGGTACGCCGGCTGACCCGGTCGATGAGAGCCCCGGCGGTGGGGCTGAGCACGATCTGCGGCACGAGCGCGCAGAGCGACAACAGCACGACGTCGGTGGCCTGTTGCCCTTGCCGCCACGCCTCGATGATCAGCGCGAAGCGGAGTACGGAGTTCCCGACCAGCGAGACGACATGCCCGGCCCAGATGACGAGGAACGACCGCATATCCACCAACGCGGCGAGACCCCGTGGAGAGTCCCCGCCACCCCCGCTGCTCGACACAAAGCCCCCGCTCGATCGCCGCTGGCAACGCCAAGCACTGTCGCACAGGCTCTCGAAGGGGGCAAGAGGTTTCGATCTTCGTCCGGAGCCCTCAACTCCCCCTGAGTCGACTCAATTTGGCCCCATCACCAGGCCCGCCGACAGCCCTCGGGGCGCCCACGAAAAAACCCATAAATCTTCAGCGCGGTATGCCGACACATCGATATCCGCCCCACGTTCCTCACTGTGATACTCGCCCCGTTTACCCGCCAACCGTGGCCTTTCCGGCTTTCGTCCCCTTCACTCGAAACGGTCTGCCGTACGGCATACGGCAGTTCGTCCCCCCAGAAAGCGGAAGCCGATATGCTCGATTCACCCAAAACATCCGCCAATTCGGATGTCCCGATAACCCCCCACACAGTCACCGCCGCCGAAGTCATCCCCGGCGACCTCGTCGCGATGTCACCGGAGGACGCCGACCGCCGCCACTGGTACGTCGTGATGCACACGCTCCCCGAGTCGCCGGAGACGATCCGTCTGACCCTGCGACCGCCGCTCGGTGGCACCGACCACGACGACGTCCTCGCCCGCGACCGCCGGGTGACGGTCGCCTGCCTGCGGCTGGACGTCGATACGGTCCCAGGCCTCACGTCCCCCGACCTCACCGCCGTAGAACTGCGCGACGGCGACCGAGTGACCTCCCTCCGCACCGTAGATCCCCACGCCGCCGAGGTGACGTACGTCCGCAGGTGGGGCGCCTGGCACCAGAACCTCGACGAGCCCACGGCGGCCCCTGTCTCCGACGACGAGGTGCGCCGCTGGGCCGACGCGGACGACCACGTCGTACGACATCACCCGCGCCCGGCGGCAGCCGCGGCCCCCACCCCTGCCCTCGCCCCGCGCCGCGTCGTCGTCACCGGTCTGGGTGCCGTCACGCCGCTCGGTGTGGGCGTGGGCGAGTTGTGGCAGGGGCTGCTCGACGGGCGGCACGGGATACGGGAGTTGGACGGGGAGTTCGCGGAGCTGCCCGTGCGGGTGGCGGGGACCGTGCCCGTGGACCCGGCCGAGCTGCTGCCGCGTCAGGCGGCGCGGCGGATGAACCGGGCCGCCCAGTTCGCCGTACTGGCCGCGCGGGAGGCCTGGGCCGACGCCGGTTTCACGGGCGGCGGCACGCGGGAGAGCGGGCTCGATCCGGAACGGATCGGGGTCAGCCTCGGCGCCATCCTCGGCGACGCGTCCGTGCTGGTCGGCGGCGACCGCAAACTCCGCGACAAGGGGCCGCGCGGGGTCTCCCCCCTCACCACCCCGATGACCGTGCCCTCGCAGGCCGCGTCCCAGGTCTCCCTCGACCTGCACATCACCGGCGAGGCCCGCACGGTGACCGCCGCGTGCGCCTCCGGCACCGAGGCCATCGGTGCGGCCATCGACCGGATCCGGTACGGCCGTGTCGACATCGCCCTCGCGGGAGGCGCCGAAGCCGTCGTCACGCCGGCGATCATGGCGTCGTTCGCGGCGATGCGGGCGCTGTCCGGCCGGGGTCTCGGCGAAGGCTCCCCCTCGCGGCCGTTCGCCAAGGACCGGGACGGGTTCGTCAACGGGGAAGGGGCGGGGCTGCTCGTTCTGGAGGCCGAGGAGCACGCGCGTGCCCGTGGTGCCCGGATCTACTGCGAGGCCGCCGGGTGGGGGCTGTCCGCCGACGCCCATCACATGGCCGCGCCCGATCCGTCCGGCCGCGGTGTCGCCCTTGCGCTGCGGCGCGCTCTGCGGGACGCGGGCGGTCACGCCGTCGACGTCGTCCACGTCAACGCGCATGCGACGGCGACTGTGGAGGGGGATCTGGCGGAGGCCGGTGCGGTGAGCGCGGTGCTGGGGCGGCGGTCCGTGCCGGTCACCGCGCTCAAGGGGCACCTTGGGCATCTGCAAGGTGCCGCCGGCGGTGTCGAGGCGGTGGCTACCGTGCTCACGCTGCATCACGGGGTTGTGCCGCCGACTGTGGGGTGCGAGGAGTTGGACGACCTGATCGAGCTGGATGTGGTGACAGGCGCTCCGCGGGTGCTGCCGGGGGACGGGGATCTTGCGCTCAGCAACTCGTTTGGGTTCGGGGGGCATAACGCGGTGCTGGCATTGCGGCGTATGCGGTAGTGCAGGGTTGGTAGGTAGTTCGTTGGCCGCGGGGCCGTGGGGGCTGGTCGCGCAGTTCCCCGCGCCCCTTACCTGCGCTGTTACGCCGTGCGCTTGCGAGTTGCCGTTTTCTTCGCGGGCGTCTTCTTCGCGGTGGCCGTCTTCTTCGTCCCCTGCGCCGACTTGGCCGTCGTCTTCTTTGTCGCCGCCGTCGTCTTCTTCGCCGTTGACGTCGACTTCTTGCCGGTTGTCTTCTTGGGCGTGGCACGCGCCGCCTTGGCCTGCGGTAGGCGCCGGACCTCAGCCGTCTTCTCTCCCTCTCCCCGGGACTCCTTCGCCTCCTTCACGCTCTTCTCCAGGGCCGCCATCAGGTCGAGGACCTTGCCGCTGGTGGCCGGGGCGGGAGCGGCTTGGGGCTCCTCGCCGGAGGCCTTCGTGGCGATGAGTTCCTCTACGGCCTCGCGGTAGTCGTCGTGGAGGTCGGCCAGGTCGACCTCGCCGAGCGTGTCCATCAGGGCGTCGGCGAGGTCCAGTTCCTTGTCGCGGACCGTCACGCTCGCGTCCGGTGCCACGCTCTCCGTGGAGCGGATCTCGTCCGGCCACAGGAGCCCGTGCATGGCGATGACGTCGTCCACGACACGCAGCATCCCGAGCCGCTCCCGGCCTCGTAGTGCGAACTTCGCGACGGCAACCTTCTGGCTGCGTTTCAGGGCCTCCCGCAGCAGGGTGTACGGCTTGGCGGCCGGGACGCCGTTCGCCGCGAGGTAGTACGCCGTGTCCATCTGGAGCGGGTCGATCCGGTCGGCCGGCACGAACGCCACGATCTCGATCGTCCTGGCCGTCGGAATCGGCAGCTGGGCCAGGTCGTCGTCGGTGATCGGAATGATCGCGCCGTCCGCGCCCTCGTACGCCTTGCCGATCTCCGCCTGGCTCACCTCGCGGTCCTCCAGCTCGCAGACCTTGCGATAGCGAATGCGACCGCCGTCCTCCGTATGGATCTGGCGGAAGGAGATCGAGTGGCTCTCGGTGGCGTTCACGACCTTGATCGGGATGCTGACGAGGCCGAAGGAGATGGCGCCGTTCCATATGGATCGCACAAGCAGCACCCTTCTGGTGGTTACCTGACGGTTACGACCGTTTTATTCAGAATTCCGTGCGAGTGTCATCGTATGACGCCGATAACAGAGGTGGAGGGCCGAAGGCTCGCGCTCAGCAATCTGGAGAAGGTCCTCCACCCCGCGACCGGCTTCACCAAGGGCGAGCTGCTGCACTACTACGCGACGACCGCCGGTGCCCTGCTCCCCCACCTCCACGACCGCCCGCTGTCCTTCCTGCGCTACCCGGACGGCCCCGACGGTCAGGTCTTCTTCGCCAAGAACGTGCCGCCGGGTACACCCGAGTGGGTCACCACGGCGGAGGTCCCCCGTTCGGAGGGCCCTGCCCGCATGGTCGTGATCCAGGACCTGCCGAGCCTCATCTGGGCGGCGAACCTGGTCACCGAGTTCCACACACCCCAGTGGATCGTCGGGGCGCCGGGCGAGGCCGACCGGCTGGTCTTCGACCTCGACCCCGGGTCGCCGGCGACGGTCGTCGAGTGCTGCGAGGTCGCTCTGTGGCTGCGGGAGCGGCTGGCGGCGGACGGTATCGAGGCGTACGCGAAGACGTCCGGCTCGAAGGGCCTCCACCTCCTGGCCCCGCTACGGGCGGCCACGTCCGGGCAGGCGACGGAGTACGCCAAGGAACTGGCCCTGGAGGCGGAGAAGGCGATGCCCCGTCTGGCCCTCCACCGGATGACACGCAACCTCCGCCCAGGAAAGGTCTTCGTCGACTGGAGCCAGAACGCGGCCCGCAAGACGACGGCGACCCCCTACACCCTGCGCGCCCGCCCGACACCGACGGTGTCCGCCCCCGTCACCTGGCAGGAGATCGAGGACTGCCGCTCCCCCGCCCAACTGACCTTCCAGGCAACGGACATCGCACCCCGCCTACAGGACCACGGCGACCTGCTGTCCCCCCTGCTCGACCCGAACCACGCGGGCCGACTCCCCTGAACCCCCTCCGGAAACACCCTCTGAACACCGTCAACCAGAAGGTGCAGCGGTCGTCAACCGCGTCGGCCGCCACATCGGCCACTGGGCCCTCGCGCATTACTTCCGTCCGCTGCACTGACCCCACCCCGCCAGGCCAGCCCGCCGACCGGAGTTCAGCGGGCTGGCCACATCGTCGGAATCCCCCGGTCCGCCCCGCGGCGGGTCCAACCTGGCGGCAACAGAACCCGCCCTAGGGGGGCACCCGATGACAAGGGATCAGAAAGTTCAGAGGAACGATCAGCAGGCGTTAACGGCATCACCCTCCCGCACCGCACGGCGCGCGATCGTGACCGGCTTCGCGGTCCTCGCGCTCGGCGCGGTGCCGTGGGCCCCGGCGGGCGCCACGCAGGCTCCCGCGCACGCCCCGGGCTCCGAGGTGATCGCCGACTGGAGCGAGACGGCCGTGGCGACCATCCACACGGACGCCAAACGACCGGCAGCCGAGCAGTTCCTGTGGCACGGCTTCGTGTCGGCCGCCGTGTACAACGCGGTGGTGGGCATCGAGGGCCGTTACACCGAGTACAAGTGGCACGAGCACGGCCCTCGCCACGCCTCCTCCGAGGCCGCCGCCGCGACCGCCGCCCACCGCGTCCTGCTCACGTACTTCCCGGCCTCACAGGCCCGGCTCGACGCCGCCTACACCGCGTCGCTCGCGAAGATCCCGGACGGAAAGGCCGAGGAGCAGGGCGTCGCGTTCGGCGAACGTGCCGCCGCGCGTCTCGTCCAGCTGCGCGAGAACGACGGCCGAGGGGCCCCGGTGACGTACGACAAACCGCCCGCCCCGGGTGTCTGGCGCCCCACCCTGCCCGCGAACGCACCCTTCGCCGTGCCCTGGCTGGCGAAAGTCCGGCCGATGCTGGTGGACTCGCCCGACAGTTTCCTGCCGGGTTCGCCGCCCACGCTGACCTCGAAGACGTACACGAGGGACTTCGCCGAGGTGAAGGCGGTGGGCGCGAAGAACAGCGCCCAGCGCACCCCGGGGCAGACCGAGACGGCACTGTTCTTCAACGACATCCTGCCGGTGCAGTTCCAGGCCGCCTACCGCGGCTACACCGCCCGCCACGGCCTGGACATCGTCGATGCCGCACGCCTGTTCGCCGCCGCCAACACAGCGAGCGCCGACGCCACGATCACCGCGTGGAACGCCAAGTTCACCTACGGCCAGTGGCGCCCCATCACGGCGATCCAACTGGCCGACACGGACGGTAACCCCGCCACGGCCCCCGACTCGACCTGGCTCCCGCTGCTCGACACCCCTCCCTACCCGGACTGGATCAGCGGCCACTGCTCGAACGACGGAGCGGTGTCGAGCGTCCTGAACGGCCTGACCGGCGGCGACATCGACCTGGTCATGTCCTCCGCGCTCACGGGCACAACCCGTACGTACGACAACGTGTCGACGTACACGCGTGACGTGGCCAACGCCCGGGTCTGGGGCGGCATCCACTTCCGCAGCAGCGACGACGCCGCGATCGACATGGGCACGCGGGTGGGGAAGTGGGCGCTGAAGCACTACTTCAGGCCGCTGCACTGACCCTTCAGCCGACCGGCGTTGGCCTTTCAGCGCCGGTCCAGGCATCTCAGCCCGTCTGGCGTTGGCTTTTGGCGCCGGCCCAGGCAATCTCAGCCCGTCCGGCGATTGAGGACGAGGCCGTTCAGGCCGAAGGGGGGTCTGGGGGCGCAGCCCCCAGAAGGCGCGGCACCCGCAGCACCGGGCACCTCACACCCGAGCCCACGTATGCCGGTCCCGAGCCATCGCATGCAACGCCTCCACATCCGCCGGCTTCAACACCCCACCCAGCCGCGCCAGCCCACTGAGGTCCGTGTCCTGAAGGACGCGGACCTCACGCAACGGCACGATGATCTGCACGTCCGCCGGCCCGGCCAGGGCCAGCACGGGATGCACCTCGGCAGTCAGCGCATACGAGGCCCGATCGGCGTCGGCCCGAACCCGCCGAAGCAACGGCCGCCCCTCCCGACGCCCCAGCGTGACCATGGGATCGGCGACCAGAACCCGCGTCTTACGGGCGTACACCGTATGAATCGCGAAGAGCCCCCCGGGCCCGATGGCCAGATGGTGAACCCGGTCCCCACCGGGCAGCGGAATCGAGTGCAACGCATGCCACCCCGCCCCGTCCAGCCGATCAAGGGCCTCCCCCACCGCCTGCTCGGCAGCAAGAGCCCGCCGTCGCGGGTCGGGGCGGAGCCGATGCGCAGGCCCCGGGTCACGGTCGAGGGCGATCTGAAGCGCCTCCCCGGGCCGATTGGGCGCAAGATCGTCGTCCGGATGCAGGGTGAGCCGCGCAAGCTCCGCAGGAGTCGGCACGGGCGGCGGCCCCACCGCGACAGGCCCGGTGAGGAAGGGACCGAGGATGTCGAGAACGTCCTGTCTGGCGTCCTCGCTCAGCAGGTTGACCCGGGCCGCCTCACGGTCGTACCAGGCGACGTTCCTTCCGTCGGAGAGGCAGACGTACAGCCGCTCCTGCCCGTGCCTCCAGGTCGGTATGACGCGCAGTCCGCTCATGGCACCATCACCCCTTGGACCATGGGAACAGGCGGGGTGCTCCATCGGCAAGAAGCCGGTTACCTTTGGGACGAGTGACAGGGTGTTCACGGTGTGTTGCAGGGGCTTGGGGAGGCTCGTTTGCGGACCCGCAGGAAGCAACCCGACGTACCCGCTCCGGACAGCCCGTGGAGTGAGATCGTGCCCGGTCTTTGGATGGGCGGGCACGAGTTCAGGGGCAGGTCCGGTGAGCGGGAGTTCGCCGTGGTGCGGGACGAGTTCGACGTCGTACAGACACTTCTGCGCATGCCCGGGCACGGCCCCGATCCGGGGACCGAGCATCATGTGTGGCCGATTCCGGACGGTCCGCTGGACGGGACGCAGCTGGCGGGCGTGATCCGGCTGGCGCATGCCGCGTGCGACGCGCTGGACGAGGGCCGCAGTGTCCTCGTCCGCTGCTACAGCGGCTACAACCGCTCGGGCCTGGTCGTCGCGCACGCCCTGATCCGCCGCGGCCGCTCCGCCGACGAGGCGATCCACCTCATCCGCACCCGCCGCTCGCCGTGGGCCCTGCACAACGAGCTCTTCGTCGACTATCTGCGGGCGGGGCTGCCGACGGCACGGCTGTTGGAGGAGCTCGCCGAGTAGTCGCATAATCGTTTCCTCACCTGCCCCCTCCAGTCCCCTCCTGTCCTCAATCCTTCGCTCACGCCCGCTCACCCCGGACGTCGACGCAAAAAGGACTTCCCTACGAATAAGGTGTACGGGTGATCCGCGCCGCCCTGACCACCGCCGCCGTCGGCCTTGTGCTGACCACCCTGGCGGGCTGTGGTGACGCCGGTGAACTGCGCGGGGCGGGTCCGACCCCGACCGCGATCGGCCCGGACCGGCTCTGGCCGAACCTGGCCCCCGCGTCGAGCCCGGCCTTCGAGATCGGCGAGGTGGACACCGAGGTCGTGAGGGGCGTCACCGTCCCCGGCGACGACATCCGGAAGGTGGACCCGGTCGCGATCGTGGCCGCCGAGATCGCCGGGAGCCCGGGCGACTACGACGCCGACCAGGGGCCCTACCGCGGGACGACGAACCGGATGGACGACTGCGGCGAGGGCGCGGGCCACGGCACATGCCCCGTCCTCAAGCCGTACTACCGGGACCTGACCGGCGACGGCCACGACGACCTCACCCTGGGCTTCAAGCTGCTGCCCGGGAAACTGACCGCCGTCCGCGTCTACACCGTCCAGAAGCACCGACTCGTCCAGGTCATGTCCTACGACGACGCCGTGACCGGGGTCGAACTCGCCGCCCACTCCGTGATCATCCGCTCGCCGTCCGAGGTCAGTGGCTACGAGTACCGCCTCCAGTGGACCTGGGACCGGGACCAGCACGCGATGCTCCTCACGAACGACGAGATGCTCCGCAGCGGCCGGGGCAAGACCACCCACAGCCCCACCCCCTCCGCCAGTGCGAGCGCCACCCGATGAGGCTCGCGCTCCCCCGGTGGGCCGGGACGCTCGGCACGAAGGCCGCCGTCTTCATCACCGGGATGTGCTGCGCCCTCGCCACCCTGCTCGGCATCCTCGTGCACACCTCGGTGACCAACCAGACCGTCGACCAGGCCCGCGACCTCGCGCTCTCGCGACTGGCGGACGCGACGGACTCGTACAAGGCCGGTGATCCGCTCCTGAAGGACGCGGGGATCGATCCCGAGGGCCTGCCGCAGGCGCTGCGGGCGCTGGCCCTGGACGGGGAGCGCGGCACGATGGTCGGCGACCACGACGGCCGCCCCGTGATGTGGGCGGCAGGGCCCGCCGACGGGGATCGCGCTCTGGCCGTGGAGGTCGACTACTCGCAGGGCGCCAGCACGATCGACGGGCTCGACCGGGCGATCGTGTGGTCGTCGGCGCTGGCGATCGGGGCGACGCTGCTGGTGGGCGCGTTCGCGGTGACCCGGGTGACGCGGCGGCTGCACGGGACCGCGCAGGTGGCCCGGCGGATCAGCGCGGGCGATCTGGACGCGCGCGTGGACGATGCCCGCACGAAGGATCCGACGCGACCGCAGGACGAGGTGGCCGCGGTCGCCGCCGCGCTGGACTCGATGGCGGCGTCGTTGCAGGGCAAGCTGCTGAGCGAGCAGCGGTTCACGGCGGACGTGGCGCACGAGTTGCGCACCCCGCTGACCGGTCTGCACGCGGCGGCCGAGTTGCTGCCGCCGGGCCGGCCCACCGAGCTGGTGCGGGACCGGGTGGCCGCGCTGCGCACGCTCACCGAGGACCTGCTGGAGATCTCCCGCCTGGACACCGGCCGGGAGCGGCTGGAGCTGGACACCGAGCCGTTGGGGGCGCTGGCCGAGCGGGTGGTGCGGGTGTCCGGGACCGACACCCGGGTGGGGGTCGTACGGGACGCTCTGGTGGAGACGGACCGGCGGCGGCTTGAGCGGGTGCTGAGCAATCTGGTCGCGAACGCGCACCGGCATGGGCGAGGCCCTGTGGTGCTGACGGTGGACGGGCCGGTGGTCACCGTGCGGGACCACGGGGACGGCTATCCGGACTACCTCGTGGAGCACGGGCCGCAGCGCTTCCGTACGGAGGGCGGGGCGACGGGCCACGGTCTCGGACTGACGATCGCGCTGGGCCAGGCGGAGGTGCTGGGCGCGCGCCTGGAGTTCGCGAACGCGCCGGAGGGCGGGGCGCTGGCGACCCTGACGCTGCCTCAGGGGGAGCACGTCCCGGAGCCCACCGCGGAGCCCGCCCTCCCCGATGGCGCAGTGCGACGGGCGACGACCCGACACCGCTCCTAATGTGGCGATTAGTCAGCTTCGCCCCCTTCATGGAGGTTCTCCCCATGGCACTGCGCTCCCCCCTCGCCCGTCTCGCCATAGCCGCCGCAACCGCCGCCCTGGTCACCGCCGCCGCCGTCACGCCCGCCGTCGCGGACGACGACTGGGAAGGCGGCGCCGACTCGGGCTTCAGCCGCCAGGACGACTGGAGCGAGGGTGGCGACGGCGGCGGTGTCGGCTCGAACCAGCGCGACGACCTCGAAGGCCGCGACCAGCACGGCAGCAACCACCACGACCCCCGCCTCTACCGGGGCGTCGTCACGGCCAACACCCTCCTCCTGCGCAGCGCCCCGAACCGCGGCAGCCAGGTGATCCGGGTGGCCCATCGAGGCGACCGCGTCTCGATCTTCTGCAAGACCTCGGGCCAGTCGATCCAGGGCAACCCCCTCTGGTACCTCCTCACGGACGGCACCTGGGCCTGGGGCGCGGCGCGCTACATCGACAACATCGGGCCCTCGCCACGCTGGTGCTGACCGGCGAGGCACACAACACGCCCTATTTGGGTAGGTTCCGGACATGACGAAGGCCGGAACCACCGTGGCAGCCGTGGACCCGCCCGCGCCCGCTGTCCGCCTCCCCCGGCGCCGTGGCATCGAACTCGCCCTCATCGTGGTGGCCGTCCTCCTCTCCGTGTACGGCTACTGCGGCGTCGGCCTCGCGAAAAACGGCACCGTCCCGCCCGGCGCCGCCGGTTACGGCGCCGGGCTCGGCGTGCTCGCGCTCGTCGCCCACATCGCCGTACGCCTGCGGGCACCTTGCGCGGACCCTCTCCTCCTGCCGATCGGCGTCCTGCTGAACGGCCTGGGCCTGGTCCTGATCTACCGACTCGACCTCGAAACACCCGGCGACCGGGCGGCCCCCACCCAACTCGTGTGGTCCACGCTGGGCGTGACGCTGTTCATCGCGATCGTCCTGCTGCTGCGCGACCACCGCGTACTGCAGCGCTACGCGTACGTCTGCGTCGTGGCCGCACTCGTCCTGCTCCTGCTCCCGATCTTCTTTCCGTCGGTGAACGGCGCCCGCATCTGGATCCGGATCGCCGGATTCTCCATCCAGCCGAGCGAGTTCGCGAAGGTGCTGCTCGCGGTGTTCTTCGCCGCGTACCTGGCCGCCAACCGCAACGCCCTCGCCTACACGGGCCGCCGCGTCTGGCGCCTCCAACTCCCCACCGGCCGCGTCCTCGGCCCGATCGTCGCGATCTGGCTGCTGAGCGTCGGCGTACTGATCCTGGAACGCGACCTGGGCACCTCCCTCCTCTTCTTCGGCCTGTTCGTCGTATTGCTCTACGTCGCCACCGGCCGCACCGGCTGGATCGCGCTTGGCCTGCTCCTTGCCTCGCTCGGCGCGGTGGCCGTCGGCTGGCTGGAACCGCACGTCCACAGCCGCGTCGAGGACTGGCTGCACCCCTTCGCGTCGATCGAGGCGGGCCAGGGCCCCAACCAGCTCGCCCAGTCACTGTTCGCCTTCGCGGCGGGCGGCATGCTCGGCACCGGCCTCGGCCTCGGCCACTCGATCCTCATCGGCTTCGCCGCCAAGTCGGACTTCATCCTGGCGACGGCGGGAGAGGAGCTGGGCCTGGCCGGCCTGTCGGCGATCTTCATCCTCTACGGCCTGCTGGTGGAGCGCGGCTACCGGGCCGGCCTCTCCCTCCGCGAACCCTTCGGCAGACTCCTGGCCATCGGTCTCGCCTCGATCGTCGCCCTCCAGGTCTTCGTGATCGCCGGCGGGGTGACGGGCCTGATCCCGCTCACCGGCATGGCGATGCCGTTCCTGGCCCAGGGCGGCTCGTCGGTCGTCACCAACTGGGCGATCCTGGCGCTGCTGATGCGCGTCAGCGACTCGGCCAGACGGCAGTACGACGTCGAGGCCGCCGCATGACGAGATACATCCGGCACGCAGCCGCCTTCTGCGCCCTGCTCCTGGTGGCCCTCCTCGTCAACGCCACCCGCATCCAGGTCATCCAGGCCCGCTCCTACGACGACAGCCCGGCCAACCGCCGCCAGCCCATCGCCCGTTACACGCAGCCGCGCGGCGACATCCTGGTCGACGGCAGAGCGGTCACCGGCTCCGAGGACACGGGCGAGCAACTCCGCTACGAACGGACGTACAAGAACGGCCCGTTGTACGCGCCGGTCACCGGCTTCGTCTCGCAGGTGTACGGGACGACGTTCCTGGAGCACGCGGAGGACGGCGTCCTGTCCGGCACCGACCCGATGCTCTCGGCGTTCCCGCTGTGGAACGACGTCACGCGCACCCAGAACCCGGGCGGCGACGTCGTCACCACCCTCGACACTGCCGCACAGCAGGCGGCGTACCTGGGACTCGGCGGCCGCAAGGGCGCGGTGGCCGCGATCGAACCGTCGACCGGCAAGATCCTGGCCCTGGTGTCCACCCCCTCCTACGACCCCGCGCAACTGTCCGGCAACGGCTCGGAGGTGACGGACACCTGGGCACGCCTGAACGGCGACCGGGACAAGCCGATGCTCAACCGGGCGGTACGGCAGACCTATCCGCCGGGTTCGACGTTCAAGGTGGTCACCGCGGCAGCCGCGCTGGACGCGGGCGTGATCACGGACGTGGACGCGCCGACCGACTCGCCGGCCCCGTACACGCTGCCCGGCACGTCGACCTCGCTGACGAACGAGGGCGACGGCTGCGAGGACGCCTCGCTGCGCACGGCCTTCGTGTGGTCGTGCAACACGGTCTTCGCAAAGCTGGGTGTGGACGTGGGCGTCGACGCGATGAGGTCCACGGCGGCGGGCTTCGGCTTCAACGACCGGAGTCTGCGGATCCCGTTCTCGGTCTCGCCGAGCACCTTCGACACCTCGGTGGACAAGGCGCAGTTGGCGCTGTCGTCGATCGGCCAGTACAACACGCGGGCCACGCCGCTGCAGATGGCGATGGTCGCGGCGGCCGTGGCGAACGGCGGGCAGGTCCCCTCCCCCTACCTGGTGCAGCGCACGACCCGTTCGGGCGGCGAGACGGTCGCGACGGCCGGCTCCCGCCCCCTGTACCGGGCGATGCACCCGGCGACCGCGATCCGCCTGAAGGAACTGATGACCGCCGTGGTCGAGGAGGGCACCGGCACGAACGCCGCGATCCCCGGCGCGACCGTCGGCGGCAAGACCGGCACCGCCCAGCACGGCATCGACAACTCCGGTGCGCCGTATGCCTGGTTCGTGTCCTGGGCGCAGGGCGAGCGGGACATGGAACCGAAGGTCGCGGTCGCGGTGGTGGTGGAGGACGGTTCGGCGGACCGGGGGGACATCAGCGGCGGCGGGGTCGCGGCGCCGATCGCGAAGGCGGTGATGGAGGCGGTGCTCGCCTCATGAGACGGGGGTACCGCGCCTCCGGCGACCCGACCTACCGTTCGGTCATGACCGACACCGAAGCAGCGTTTGAACTTGCCCAGGTCAACATCGGCCGTATGAAATTCCCCCTGGACTCACCGGAGTTCAAGGACTTCGTGGACGCCCTCGACCCCGTGAACGCCACCGCCGACGCCGCCGAGGGCTTCGTCTGGCGCCTGGAGAGCGACTCCGGAAACGCCACCGACATCCCCGTCCTCGGCGACGACTGGCTGATCGTCAACATGTCGGTGTGGCGCGACACGAACACCCTGACCGCGTTCATGTACCAGGGTCAGCACCGGGAGTTGCTGGCCCGCCGCCGGGAGTGGTTCGAGCGGATGCGGGAGGCGATGGCGGTGCTGTGGTGGGTCCCGGCAGGCCACCGCCCCACCGTGCCGGAGGCGGAGGAACGCCTACTGCACCTACGGGCACACGGCCCGACCCCGTACGCCTTCACACTCCGGACGTCGTTCCCTCCGCAGGGGGCGGTGCCGGTGGAGGGGCCGGGCGGGGCGACGACCGGGGAGCGGGAGGAGTGCCCGGTCTGACAAGTCGCGCGCAAGGCATTGACGAGCTTGCTGACAAGCAGTCTCATAAGAGCCATGACGACGACCCAGACGGATGTCGACGCCCTCGAAGGGCTGCGGGACGCGCTCGGGCTGCTCAAGGACCGGGAGCAAGTAGCCGAGCGCCTCCTGGCCTCCTCCGCCAAGCACTCCTTCGACCCGGACAAGGAGCTGGACTGGGACGCGCCCTTCGAGGAGGGCAAGTGGTTCTGGCCGCCGGAGCTGGTGTCGCTGTACGGCACCCCGATGTGGAAGGGGATGAGCGAGGAACAGCGGATCCTGCTCTCCCAGCACGAGGCCGCCTCGCTCGCCTCGCTCGGCATCTGGTTCGAACTCATCCTCATGCAGCTGCTCGTACGGCACGTCTACGACAAGGCCGCCACCAGCGCCCACGTCCGGTACGCGCTCACCGAGATCGAGGACGAGTGCCGCCACTCCAAGATGTTCGCCCGCCTCATCTCGCACGGCGAGACTCCGTGGTACCCGGTCAGCCGCACCCACCAGAACCTGGGCCGCCTGTTCAAGACGATCTCCACCACCCCCGGTTCCTTCACGGCCACGCTCCTCGGCGAGGAGGTCCTCGACTGGATGCAGCGGCTCACCTTCCCGGACGAGCGCGTCCAGCCCCTTATCCGGGGAGTCACCCGCATCCACGTCGTGGAGGAGGCCCGCCACGTCCGGTACGCCCGTGAGGAACTCCGGCGCCAGATGGTGACCGCGCCGAGGTGGTCGCAGGAGTTCACGCGGGTGACGTCGGGGGAGTTCGCGCGGGTGTTCTCGGTGGCGTTCGTGAATCCGGAGGTGTACACGAACGTCGGCCTGGACCAGCGCGAGGCCATGGCCCAGGTGAAGGCCAGTGGCCACCGACGGGAGGTCATGCAGACGGGGGCGAAGAAGCTGACGGACTTCCTGGACGACATCGGGGTGCTGAGGGGGGCGGGCCGACGGCTGTGGAGGTCTTCGGGGCTGTTGGCTTGATGCAGGGTGCGGGCGAGTGGCCACATCAGACCCGCAGCCCGACGACTACCCTGCCCCCATGCCCCCTGCCGCCCCCGCCTACCGCCGCCTGAGCGTCGAGGAACGCCGCAACCAACTCCTCGACGCCGCTCTAAAACTCTTCGCACACCGCGCCCCCGAGGAGATCTCCCTCGACGACGTGGCGGAGGCGGCCGGAGTCTCCCGCCCCCTGGTCTACCGGTACTTCCCGGGCGGCAAGCAGCAGTTGTACGAGGCCGCACTCAGGTCCGCCGCCGAGGAACTCCAGCAGTGCTTCGACGAGCCACGGGAGGGCCCCCTCCTCCCTCGCCTGGGCCGGGCCCTGGACCGCTATCTCGCCTTCGTCGACGAGCACGACGCCGGCTTCAGCGCCCTACTCCAGGGCGGCAGCGTCGTCGAGACCTCCCGTACGACGGCCATCGTGGACGGCGTACGCCGGGCCGCAGCCGTGCACATCCTCCGCCACCTCGACGTGCCGGACCCGGGACCCCGGCTGCGGATGACGGTCCGCATGTGGATCACCGCCGTGGAGGCCGCGTCGCTCATCTGGCTGGACGAGGACAAGCAGCCGCCCCTGGACGAGCTGCGGGACTGGCTCGTGGAGCAGTTCGTGGCCGTACTGACCGTGACCGCCCGCCGGGACCCGCAGACCGCCGCGGTCGTGCACGGTGCCCTGACGGCGGATGGCTGAGACTGGTGCCGTGAAGAGCGAAGACACCCCGTTCGAGGGCGGCCCGATGGACGGCCGTGTGCTGCCCGTACTGCTCGGCCCCACCGGGCATCCCCCCAAGACGTATCGCATCCCGGTCCCGGACGCGGCGGGCGGCCCGCCGACCGTGCTGGTCTACCGCCGCGTACCCCGGGGCTACGGCAAACGACTGGGCCTTCCGCAGGGCTGGAAGTACGAGTTCGACCCGGAGGGCAGGAAGTCGGGCAAGCTCAAGTGGCCATGGTCCAAACCGGACGCAAAACCGGACGCCGATCCAGACGCCACGCCGGGCGGCAAGCCGGACGACGCCAACGGATGACGCCGTTGCGCCGAACCGCGCACACCCGGCGCGCGAAGTCCGCGCCCACGTCTGATGCTCACGGTGCGGAGCGGAGGGACCGCCCGCACCGGAGGTGATGATGTGTCAGGAAGGCTTCTGCGTCTGGTGTGTACGGCGGCGCTGGCGGCCGGGACCGTTCTCGTGTCCGTCCCAGCGGTGGCCGTACCGGAACCACAGGTCCCCGAAGAACGCTCCGTCGCCGAACTCCTGACGGACCTTCAGCGGCTGTACCGGGAGGCCGAGGAGGCCACCGAGACGTACAACGCCACCGAGGAGAAGCTGGGGCAGCGGCGCGCCGAGGTCGTCCGCCTGGACCGCGAACTGGCCCGCGCCCGTCTCTCCCTGCACGACAGCCGAGGGGCGGCCGGCCGCCTGGCCCGCCAGCAGTACCAGAGCAGCACCGACATCTCCCCGTACGTACGCCTCCTCCTGGCCCGCGACCCACAGCACGCGCTCGACCAGGGCCATGTGATCGGCCAGTTGGCGCGGGAGCGCGCGGAGACGGTGGGCCGCCTGGAAGGCAGCGAACGCAAGACCGACGACCTCGCCCGCGAGGCACGCAAGGCCCTCGACGCCCAACTCACCCTGGCAGAGCGCCAGAAGAAGGAACGCGACGACGTACGCCGCCGCCACGACGACGTCGAGAAACTCCTCGTCTCCCTCACCACCGACCAGCTCACCGCACTGGCCGAGTTCGAGAAGAGCGAAGTCACCGACGCCCAGAAGGAGTTGCTGACCTCCGGCGCCCTGAGCGACGAGCGAAAGCCCTCAGCGGAGGGCGACCAGGCGGTCCGCTACGCCGTGAGCCAGCTCGGCAAGCCGTACGAATGGGGAGCGGAGGGCCCGAAGACGTACGACTGCTCGGGCCTGACCTCGGAGGCGTGGCGGCACGCCGGCACCCCGATCCCCCGCACCAGTGAGGGGCAGTGGGCACAACTGGAGAGAATCCCGCTGACCAAGCTACGCCCCGGCGACCTGGTGATCTACTTCCCCAAGGCAACGCACGTGGCGATGTACTTGGGGAAGGGAAAGGTGGTCGAGGCCCCCCGCACGGGCGAGAAGATCAGGATCTCCCCGATCGCGTCCCACCCGGTACTTGGAGCCGTACGCCCAGATGACAGGCTTAAAGGGGCGCGGGGCTGTGACATTTGCGGCTCCGCCGCGTGGGCGCGACCAGCCACAACGGACCCGCAGCTCCCCCGCGACGCTCAGCCACCGGCCACCGAAGCGAGGTAAGCCCCCGTCTTCTCAGGCTCATAGAAGAAGTTCTCGAAGTCGGCCGGATCATTGAACGCGTTGGCGAACCGATCAGCAACCGGCGGAAGCTGACCCGCCGCCCCGATCAGATTGAGGACATGCTCCGGCGGCGGCCCCAACATCGCGTTCGTCCACTTGGTGACGTGCTGAGCGGTGTCCCAGTACCGCTCGAACGTCCCCCGCATCCAAGCCTCGTCGAACTCCTTCTCACCATGCTCAAGGATCGACGCGAGATACGAAGCAGCGCACTTGGAGGCGGAGTTGGAACCCTGCCCGGTGATCGGGTCATTGGCGACGACGACATCCGCGACACCGAGGACCAGGCCCCCGCCGGGGAGACGGCCGATCGGATTCCGGACAGTGGGCGCATAACGACCCGCCAACGTGCCACCGGCATCCGTGAGTTCGACCTTCGTGGCCCGCGCATGCTCCCACGGCGTGAACTTCTCCATGAGTTCCAGGGTCAGGGAGAGATGTTCGGCCGGGTCCTTGACGCCGTTGAAGACGTCGAGCGGGCCGCCGGGTATGCCCTCCCAGAACAGGATGTCCGCGCGCCCGGAGGTCGTGAACGTCGGCATGATGAAGAGCTCGCCGACGCCGGGAACGAGGTTGCAGCGGACGGCGTCGTAGTCCGGGTGCTCGGCGCGCGGGCCCAGGCCGTGGACGTAGGCGACGGCGAGGGCGCGCTGCGGCTCGGTGTACGGGGAGCGGGACGCGTCCCTGCCGAACATCTGGACGAGTTCGCCCTTGCCTGCGGAGACGACGACGAGGTCGTACGTACGGGAGAAGTAGTCGAGGTCGCCAACCGCCGCACCGTGGATGACCAGTTGGCCGCCGCGCTGGGCGAACGTCTCCATCCAGCCGGCCATCTTCACCCGCTGGTCGACGGACTGCGCGTACCCGTCGAGCTTGCCCACCCAGTCGATCGCGCGCGCCGCGGGACCCTCGCTCCAGGAGCCGGGGGCGGCGACCGAGACGCCGAGTCCTTCGATCTTCGGGGCCTGGGACTCCCAGAAGTTCAGCTGGAGATCGCGCTCGTGCTGCAGTGCCGTGTGGAACATGCACTGCGTCGACATGACCCGGCCGGAGCGGATCTCGTCCGCCGTCCGGTTCGACATCAGGGTGACCTCGTACCCGTTCGACTGGAGTCCGAGGGCGAGTTGGAGTCCGGACTGGCCGGCTCCGACGACGAGTATCTTCCGCATGCGGGTGCTGACTCCTAAAGGCGACTACTCGGGGGTGACGTCCAGCGCGTGGCCGACGAGGGACAGGAGCGTCTCGATCACCGAGATCCTCCGCCGCGCATCCATGATCATTACAGGTATGTGCGCGGGGATCGTCAATGCCTCCCGCACGTCCTCCGGTTCGAACCGCTCGCTGCCGTCGAAGTGGTTGACCGCGACGACGTACGGCAGTCCGCAGCTCTCGAAGTAGTCCAGCGCGGGAAAGCAGTCCTTCAGCCGCCGGGTGTCCGCGAGGACGACCGCGCCGATCGCGCCGCGCACCAGGTCGTCCCACATGAACCAGAACCGCTGCTGGCCCGGCGTGCCGAACAGGTAGAGCACCAGGTCGTCGTCGAGCGTGAGGCGGCCGAAGTCCATGGCCACGGTGGTGGTCAGCTTGCCGGGCGTGCCCGTGAGGTCGTCGGTCTCCTCGCTGGCCTCGGTCATCAGCGCCTCCGTCTGGAGGGGCTCGATCTCCGAGACGGCGGTCACCAGCGTGGTCTTGCCGACTCCGAAGCCGCCCGCCACCACGATCTTCGTGGCGATGGGGGCCCGGGTGCGGTCCTGCTGCCAGGGCCGCATCACCTCGTCGGGTTCGGCGAGGCGGGAGACGCCGTAGGCGGCGGCGTCAGAGACGACGGAGTCCACTCAGCACCCTTTCCAGCAGAGCGCGGTCCGGACGGCCCGAGCCGTGACCGGTGCCGGTTCCGTACACACGGATCTTTCCCTGGTCCGCGAGGTCGCTGAGGAGCACCCGGACCACGCCGAGCGGCATCTTCAGCAGCGCGGCGATCTCGGCCACCGTGCGCATACGGCGGCACAGTTCGACGATGGCCAGCATCTCCGGCATGATCCGGGTGCTGAGGGAACCATTCGTCAGTTCCTTGCGCTCCTCGCCCGCTTCGAGCGCCGCCGTGCTGGCCACGAACGTCTCCACGAGGAGGACGTGACCGAAGCGCGTACGGCCGCCGGTGAGCGAGTAGGGACGCACGCGGGCGGGCTTGCGGTCGCCGCCGCGGACGGGGAGCTGGTGCTTGTTCTCGGGCCTGCTCATCGAGTGCTCCCCGTCGTCTCGCCCTCTAGGGATTTCCGTAGCTCGCTGCGGAGTTCGGGCGTCAGGACGTGGCCGGCCCGGCCGACGAAGAGCGCCATGTGGTACGCCACGACACTCATGTCGCAGTCCGCGGAGCCGTGCACACCGAGCAGCGAGCCGTCGCTGATCGACATCACGAAGAGGCTCCCCTCGTCCATCGCGATCATCGTGTGTTTCACCGTGCCGAACTGCATCACCTTGGCGGCGCCGATGGTGAGGCTGCCGATGCCGGAGACGATGGTGGCGAGGTCGGCTGAGGAGCCGCGCGGGCTCTTGGGCTTCTCGGTCCGGGCCTCGCGTGCCTCGGCGTTTCTCCCCGGGTCGGAGGAGAGCAGCAGCAGACCGTCCGAGGAGACCACCGCGACGGACTGGATGCCCGGCACCTCCTCGACGAGGTTCGTCAACAGCCAGTGCAGATTGCGGGCTTCACTGCTCAGTCCGAAGGTACTGGGCGCGGTCAACTGCTTGCCTCCTCGACAGTGCCCCCCGTGGCTTCGTCGGCATGTGCGTGTGCGTGTGGGCGTGCGGGTGCCGTCTCTTGTTCGGGCGCCGCGGGCGCCGGGTTCTGTCCCGTCTGCTCGGCGATCTCCGCCTCCACGTCGCGGTACCCGGCCTCCGCCCCCCGGCGGAAACCTCCCAGCCTGCGGCGGAGCGCGTCGGCGTCCACGGACCCGGTACGCGGCCGGGGCGCCGTCGCGGGCGTGGTGACCTTGGGGGTGCGCTTGGGCAGCCCCTTGTCGGTGACCAGCTCCTCGGGCTCGGGATCGGGCTCGCGTCGGGCCTGGTCGGGGACGCGTTCGTGGGTGTCGGGGCTGATGGCGAACGGGTCGGTGGCGGCCTCTTCCTCCGTGTGCCCGGGGTCCTCTTCGGCTTCGGCCTGGGGCTCCGGGATGAGGAGCTCCATGGTGACCTCGGCAGGAGCGGGAGCGGGAGCCTCAACAGGCTCGG
Source organism: Streptomyces sp. JLBG701 (assembly GCF_058544905.1). NCBI lineage: Bacteria > Bacillati > Actinomycetota > Actinomycetes > Kitasatosporales > Streptomycetaceae > Streptomyces > Streptomyces sp. JLBG701. The sequence goes on along the minus strand of NZ_CM178588.1, from coordinate 7,669,310 downwards.
GCTCCGGCGCCTCGGTCGCGTCCGAGTGTCGTACGGCCTTCTCGGCCAGCGCGATCAAGCGGTCCCCGCCCTCCGAACGGCCGTACAGGACGTTGGAGTTGACCTCCGCGTCCGCGCCCGGCAGGGAGTAGGCGTGCGGGGTGCCGGTGGCCGGTGAGGTGGTCGGGACGGCGGCGGGCGGGGCGGCGGCGAGGAGGCCCTTGGGCAGGACGACGACCGCTGCGGTGCCGCCCTGCTTCTGCTCGCGCAACTGGACGCGCACGCCGTGCCGTTGGGCGAGCCGGGCCACCACGAACAGGCCGAGCCCGAGCCCGTCCTCGCCCACCTCGGTGAAGCTGGTGTCCGAACCGAAGTCGGCGAGGCGGGAGTTGACCCGGCTCATCCGCTCCTCGGTCATGCCGATGCCCTCGTCCTGGACGGAGAGCATGACCTCGCCGCTCTCCAGGAGCCAGGCGGAGACCTCGACCGGCATGTCGGGCGGGGAGGACGCGGAGGCGTTCTCCAGGAGTTCGGCGAGCAGATGACTCAGGTCGTCCGCGGCGAACCCGGCGAGGTGCGCGTGCGGCGGCAGCGCGGCGATACGGACCCGCTCGTACCGCTCGATCTCGCTGACCGCGGCCCGTACGACGTCGACGAGCGGGACGGGACCGGCGTGCTGCTGGACGTGCTCGGCACCGGCGAGGACGAGGAGGTTCTCGCTGTGCCGGCGCATGACGGTGGCGAAGTGGTCGAGCTTGAAGAGGGTGGCGAGCCGGTCGGGGTCCTGCTCGCGCTCCTCCAGGCCCTCGATGACGGCGAGTTGGCGTTCGACGAGGCCGAGGGTGCGCAGGGCGAGGCTGACGAAGGTGCCGCTGACGGCGCTCTGCATCCCCTCCAACTGGGCCGCTGATTCGGCGAGTTGGACGCGGAGTTCCTCGCGGGCGTCGGCCATCTTCTGGCGCTGGCCGACGAGGTGCTTGCGGTCGCCTTCGAGGGTGGCGATGCGCTCGTGGAGGGCGACCGCGTGGGCGTGGAGGGTGTTGACGGAGCGGACGACCTTGGCGAACTCGTCGTTGCGGCCGGTGAAGGTGATGGGCTCTTCGGCGGCCGGGTCCTCCGCCTCGGCAAGGCGGGCCGAGCCGCGCTTGAGGACGGAGAGGGGGCGGGTGAGGGTGCGGGCCATGGCCGTGGAGACGCCGATGGTCAGCAGCATCAGGGCGCCGAGGACGGCGATGCGGATCTCCAGCGCGGTGACGTCGTCGTCGCGCAGCTGGGCGAGATCCTTGGTGCGGCGGTCGTAGAGGGAGGACTCGACGCCGCGCATCGCGTCGACGCGGGCGGAGAGCGCGGCGTCCAGCTTCTTGGTGCCGGTGCCGAGTTCGCCGTCGGAGAGGGTCGGCTGGTCGGTGAGAAAGGTGAGGTACTTCTCGGCGTTGTTGACCTCGGGCCCGGTGACGGTCGAGTCGTAGCTCGTCCGGGCGGCCTGGGTCGCGGAGTCGTCGAAGTCGGCGAGGGCGGCGTCCGAGCGGAGGCGGGCCTGCTGGGCGGCGGCGGTGAGCGCGTCGCGCTGCTTGGTGCCTTCGGCGGAGGACGACGTGACGGTGCTCGACAGTCCGGTGACCGGGTCGTAGACGCTCTGGGTGGTGCGCGGGATGGCGAGGGCCGCGAGGAGTAGTCCGCGGGCGGCGGCGGCCTGCTGGACGGCGGAGTCGAGCTCGGCGAGGGCGTACGCGCCGGAGCCGGCCCGAGTCGGCATCCGCTCGGCGAGATCCTCGGCGAGCTGATGCAACTCGGCAATGGCTGCGGAGTACGCCTCATGCACGTCGAGAGCACTGCTCTTGCCGGTGAGCGCCGCTCTCCGTACGGCCGCGATGCCGTCGAGGTCGGTGCGCAGCGAGGCGGGCAGGCCGGTGTCGGCGCTCAACTCCTCGACCTGCCGGTCGACCCGTGCGCTCTGCTGCTCGGAGGGCGCCTTGGCCTTGGCCCGCCCGGCAGCGATGTAGGAGGTGACCTCGTCGCGCTCGTCCGCGAGGGAGTGCGCGAGGGTGAGGGCGTCCTGGGTGTGTTGCGCGAGCGTCACCATGTCCTGGGAGTCGCTCAGTTGCCCGGAGGCGGCGAGGACGGAGGGCGCCCCGGCTCCGGCGATGGCGGCGGCCACGACAGCCACGGCCACGATCAGCCGATTGCGTACGTGGGTCGGGCGCCCCTTGCCGACGGTGGTACCCGGCGTCTGCTCGACGCCTCCACCGGAGGCCGTCTGCTTGCCTGTGCGCCGAGGCCGCGTCTTCTGCACCGGTGCTCGCATTCCTGTAACTCGTGTACCCATGGGCCCGGGTGACGTTACGTCAAAACGCCAGAAAAACATCGCCAGTCAACCAGTCAGCCAAATGGTGCCAACTGGTACGTACACCCGATACGGTCCCCGACCCTCCCAGTGCCGGTGGTCAGCGGTCGCGCATCATCTGACCCGCCACCCAAAGGAGTGAACCCCCAAGGAGAGTGGGCGGGCAAGTCCCGCGGACGCGCGCGACGGCCGTACGCGGCGGGCCGGTTGGACGCGAACGACGCCCGGTGGCAGGATTCGCCACCACGCTCGCCCGGAGCCAACCATTCCAGCCCAAATCTGGCGTCTGACCTGCACGGCTGCACCGATCCGGCAACCAATGCCAGCCTTGTGCGAACGTTGTGAACGGCTCGTGCAGACTGGCCGGATGCGAACCGAACTCGTTTCCGTCCCCGGAGACCCGGCCCGCCCCAACGAAGACTTCGCGAGCATCGCCCTACCGGCCTCCGGACAGGGCGGCACGGTGATCGCCCTGGACGGAGTGACCCCTCCGAAGGGCGAGACGGGTTGTCTGCATTCCGTCCCTTGGTACACGGCGAGACTCGGCGGGGCCCTGCTCGAACTGTCCGTTTCTGCCCAAGATCTGACGCTGCGGGAAATCCTCTCCAGAGCGATCCTTCGAACAGCCGAAGCCCACAACCCCACTTGTGACCTTTCTCACCCACGCACCCCTCAGGCAACGGTGGTTCTCTCCCGCTGGTCCGAGCACCGGATCGAGTACCTGGTCCTGTCGGACTCGGCCCTACTCCTGGAATCCCCGGATGGCACGGTGACTCCGATCCTGGACGACCGCCTGGACCGACTCCCCCGCACGTCTCTGTCCTCCGACGCGATCGCCGACTCGACGGTCCGCAACAAGGAGGGGGGCTTCTTCACAGCGGCGGCGGATCCGACGGTCGCGGGGCGGGCGGTGACGGGGAGCGTGCCGCGGGGCGAGGTCCGGTCGCTGGCTGCGCTGACGGACGGGGCTACCCGGTGGGTGGAGAAGTTCCGGGAGGGCGACTGGGGGGACTGCTTCAGGCTCGTACGGAAGGAGGGGGCGGGGTCGTTGGTGGAGCGGGTGCGGGAGCTGGAGCGGGCGGACGAGGGGGCGCGGGCGTATCTGCGGCGGAGCAAGACGCATGACGATGCGACGGTGGTGTTCGTGGAGCTGTGAGGGCTGTGGTGGTCAGGGGGCGCCGGGGGTGGGAGTGCTGCTCACCGAGGCCTCGCCGCCGGGTGTTGTGGGGGCGGGGCCGTTGTCCGGCGTGATCCACACACCCACCATGGCGGTGGCCAACGCGGTGGCCGCCGCCACCAGCACCGTGGTGGCCGGCACGGCTGTCGCGGACAGGGAGCGGAAGTTGCGGATCTGACCCCACCGGAGACCGGCGGCCCGAACCAGGCGGGCTTCCCAGTAGAGGCCTAGGACGAGGAAGACGGCGAGGCAGTCACCTGCGGTGAGTAGCAGGGAGATACCGAAGTCCCGTGGTTCCAGGCCCTGGTAAAGGAGTTGGGCGAGTTCGGCGGGGAGGACTACGGCAAGGAGACACAGCGCTTTACCGACCGGACTCCCGCCGCGCAGCCAAGAGTAGGCGTAACCATAGATCCAGCCGTATAGAGACCATCGCAGGCCGTACGACCACGCCTCGATGTAGCTCAGGTCCTGAGTCTCGCCAAGCAGGGGGAGCACCGTGTACGCGGCCCACGGCAGACTGAGCAGCGTCAGCATCACCGCCCCTGCGGCACCATTGCGCGTGGCTCCGCGTCCGCCCGAGGTTCCCAGAGCCGTCAAGCGGAGGGCGACCGACCGCTGCGGTGCTGTGCCACGGGCGCCGAGTGCGCCCAGCCCGTGCCATCTGGCATTCCACTCAGGTCTGGTGAGATCTCCCACCGCGAGAGCGGCCCTCGACGCAGTGAAGAACTCGCGCCGCCCCGCGGCCAGAGCCTGGTCCTTCAGGAGCGCGTGCACCAGTCGGTTGTGCACCCTGGGACGGACATCATGCAGCCGTACGGCGCGGTCTTCGGCAGCCGAGGGGAGCAGCCAGGAGAAGCCGCCTACCGCTATCGCCAAGGCGAGGTAGTAGCCGCTGCGCGAGGTCGTTCCGATGACCACGAACCCGTACAAGGCAAGCCCCGTGCCCACGGCCCCGATACCCAATCCCAAGACGGTCGTACGCGCGTGCGGGGGCCAGTGTCCGTCCCCACTGGACGACCTGAGGTACATGACTGCAACAACCAGGATGGCTATGAACGCAAGAGGCTGATTCGCGGCAAAACCGGAGTACAGGCCGACAGACGCCCACGAGCGCCCGCTCTCGTCCGCCGGGCTCCACGAGTACTCCCATTGCTCGCTGACGGCCTTCTGAATCGCTATGCCCCACAGAACCACTCCTGCGGCCAGCGTCCGCCACCTGCGGTGCTCATGCGCAGCCATCACGGTCCACGGGACAGCAAGCCATCCCCCACCCAGGGCCGCCAGGCCCAGCGAATTCACCAAGGGCCAGGAACCAAAGGGAAGATGAACGCCGGTGACAGGAAGACCAGTGCCCGGGCCTGCGGCCATAACGGTGACCCAGGCTCCGACCGCGGCGGTGGCAGCCCATCGCCGCCCCGCGAGCCTCCACACACCACGGTCCACGGTCCACCACGCTCCGGTGGCGGCCACCGCCGCAAGGACAACCGCGGCGAAGGGCAACGCGGTGCGCCCCGTCACCGCGAGCACGACGACGGGAAGGAGTAGCCCAACGCTCGGTACGACCAACGGAAACAGCTCCCCCACCCGAGGAGCACGGCCCTCACCGGCCCGCACAGTGAAGGCGGCCAGCAGAAAGGGAAGCAACGCCCACCACCAGACCGCCAACAACGAACCGCGGCCCGGATACTGCCACTCCGACCACGGCGGATAACCGCGTCCGGCCAGGGCGTAGAGCAGCAAGAGCCCCGTCACGGCACAGCCCGCCGTGGCCACCGCAATCCAGCGGCGACGCGTGGCCGGCGGCGCCCAGCTCCGTGCGAACGGCACCACCCACCAGCCGGTCACCGCTGTCACGGCCAACGCCAGCCAGAACGCCTCCCACCCGGGTGAAGGAGGCCTCTGCAGGAGCTGGGCGAGGACGACGGCGTCATTCGGGTCGCCGCCATTCGGGGTGTCCGGGTCGCCCAGCTCGATCGTGACCTGGGCGTCGTCAGTCGGCAGGAGCAGTTTCACGCGATGGGTGGTCTGGCTCAGCGTGGTGGCGCCCCGGAGAGCCAGGATGGCGCGGTCCCGTGTATCGATCGTGACGGTCCAACTGTCGTAAATCCCGTGCTCACCCAGCCAGTCACCCGGGCAGACGAGGGTGATCACGGTGTGGCCGTTGACGCAGTCGTAGGCGGTCCCCCGCCAGCTCAGCTCGCTGAGGACCGTGGTGGCGTACACAGGCGACTTCGGCTGCTGCTCAAGCCGGTCGTCATCCGGGTTGAAGCCGAATCCCCTGTACGAACAGTCGTCGGCATCCCGCCCCAGGGCAAGGTCGAACGGCACCCACGTGTACAAGTCCTGGGTGTCACTCCGCAGATCCTTGACCATGGGGTCATCAGGGCTGAGCGCCGCCGTGTGCCGCGCCGTGGCCATCCACTGTCCCGCCGTAGATCCGGTCCCGGGCGCGATGCGCACCAGTGTGCTGCCGGTTCGCTCCGGACGATCCTTCGCGAGGTACCTCGCTTCGGTCTCGTCCCAACTCTCCTCGGACGACTCGTCGTCCCGGCCATCGTCCTTCCCCGGGGAAACCGACCGCGAGTAAACCCGCTCGGCCACTTCGACCCACCCCAGATGCGCAGCCACCGGCGCGAGGACCACAACCGCGAGCAGCAGCCCCCCGCCGACCTTCCGCCCGTACCGCCCGACAACCCCAGCCATCGGCCACCGCCCCCGTCCCCCGGGGCGCCAGAGTAGCCGTCACCTGACTGTCAGTTGAGGCTGTCGGGCCTACTTCTCCATCCCCACGTTCAGCTGATGCAGCAGCCGCGCCAGTTCCGCCACCTCCAGCCGATCCCAATGGGACAGCTGGCTCACATACCGGGCCCGCCGGGCCTCCCGTACCTTCCCCACCCGGGTGCGGCCCTCCTCCGTCAGGTGGACCAGCCACGCTCGGCCGTCCGCAGGGTCGGGCTCGCGGGCGATCAGGCCCAGGTCTTCCAGGGCCCGGAGCTGGCGGGACATCGTCGCCTTGCCGACGCCGATGTAGCCGGCCAGCTCCGTCGCGCGCTGGCGGCCGTACTCGTCGAGGCGGACCAGGAGGCCGTACGCCGCGGACTCCAGGTCGGGGTGGACCTCACGGGCCATCTCACCCTGGTTGGCCCGGGCGCGCCGCAGGAAGACCGTCAACTCGCGCTCCAGGGACAGGAACTCCTGCTCCGCACGACCGTCGCCGTTTCCGTCCTCGTGCACGTCAGCACCCCTGTATCCGGTTTCGCGTTCTTGAAGGTTCTTGAATGTTCGTGAAGGTTCTCGAAGGTCTCCGCCTGACGGCGCCAGCGCCGCAGCTCCGTAAGTATTTCGCAGGCGCGGGCCTTCGGCAGCCTCTGCCCACCGGCTGACGTGCGGCGGTACAGCGGTATGGCGTACGGCGAAGGCCCGAGGTTCCCTCTCGGGTTCCCCGGGCCTTCCTCTATCCGGTCGCGTCCGTCACGCCGCCACCGGAACCTCCGGCGTCGCGCCGTTCGTGGCCGGCGACAGGGCCAGTTCCAGGACCTGGCGGACGTCCGTGACGGCGTGGACGTCGAGCTTGTCCAGGACCTCGGTCGGGACGTCGTCCAGGTCGGGCTCGTTGCGCTTCGGGATGATGACCGTGGTCACGCCCGCCCTGTGCGCCGCCAGCAGCTTCTGCTTCACGCCGCCGATCGGGAGGACCCGACCGGTCAGCGAGACCTCACCGGTCATCGCCACGTCCGTACGGACCAGACGCCCGCTCAGCAGCGACGCCAGCGCCGTCGTCATCGTGACGCCCGCGCTCGGGCCGTCCTTGGGGACCGCGCCCGCCGGGAAGTGGATGTGCACGCCCCGGTCCTTCAGGTCGCCCACGGGAAGCTCCAGCTCGGCTCCGTGCGAGCGGAGGAAGGACAGGGCGATCTGCGCGCTCTCCTTCATCACGTCACCCAGCTGACCGGTCAGGGTCAGGCCCGCCGCGCCCGTCTCCGGGTCGGCCAGCGACGCCTCGACGAACAGGACGTCGCCACCCGCGCCCGTGACGGCAAGACCGGTGGCCACGCCGGGGACGGCGGTGCGCCGCTCGGCCGGGTCCTGGGCGGACTCGGGGACGTGGTGCGGCCGCCCGATCAGCCCGCGCAGCTCGCCCTCCCCCACGTTGAACGGCAGCTTCCGCTCGCCCAGTTCGTGCTGAGCCGCGACCTTGCGCAGCAGCCGCGCGATGGACCGCTCCAGGGTGCGGACGCCGGCCTCACGCGTGTACTCGCCGGCCAGCTTGCGCAGCGCGCCCTCGTCGATCACGACCTCGTCGGCCTGCAGCCCCGCCCGCTCCAGCTGGCGCGGAAGCAGGTGGTCGCGGGCGATGACGACCTTCTCGTCCTCGGTGTAGCCGTCGAGCCGGACCAGTTCCATACGGTCGAGCAGCGCCTCCGGGATGGCCTCCAGGACGTTGGCGGTGGCCAGGAACACCACATCGCTCAGGTCCAGCTCCACCTCCAGGTAGTGGTCGCGGAAGGTGTGGTTCTGCGCCGGGTCCAGGACCTCAAGGAGCGCCGCCGCCGGGTCGCCCCGGAAGTCCGAGCCCACCTTGTCGATCTCGTCGAGCAGGACCACCGGGTTCATGGACCCTGCCTCCTTGATGGCCCGCACGATCCGGCCGGGCAGCGCGCCGACGTACGTACGCCGGTGGCCGCGGATCTCGGCCTCGTCGCGGACACCGCCGAGCGCGACCCGGACGAACTTCCGCCCCATCGCGTGCGCGACCGACTCGGCGACCGAGGTCTTGCCGACGCCGGGCGGGCCGACGAGGGCCAGTACGGCACCGCCGCGCCGCCCGCCGATGACACCGAGCCCACGCTCGCTACGGCGCTTGCGCACCGCCAGGTACTCGGTGATCCGCTCCTTCACGTCCTCCAGGCCCGCGTGCTCGGCGTCGAGGATCGACTTGGCACCCTGGATGTCGTACTCGTCCTCGGTCCGCTCGTTCCACGGCAGTTCGAGGACGGTGTCCAGCCAGGTCCGGATCCACGAGCCCTCGGGCGACTGGTCGCTGGACCGCTCCAGCTTGTCGACCTCCTTGAGGGCGGCCTCGCGGACCTTCTCGGGCAGGTCGGCGGCCTCGACACGCGCGCGGTAGTCGTCGGACTCCTCGCCCTCCTGCTCACCGTTGAGTTCGCGCAGCTCCTTGCGTACGGCCTCCAGCTGCCGGCGCAGCAGGAACTCGCGCTGCTGCTTGTCGACGCCTTCCTGCACGTCCTTGGCGATGGTCTCGGCGACGTCCTGCTCGGCGAGGTGGTCGCGCAGGTACTGAGTGGCGAGCTTCAGCCGGGCCACCGGGTCCGCGGTCTCCAGGAGCTCGACCTTCTGCTCGGTGGTCAGGAAGGGTGAGTAACCGGAGTTGTCGGCCAGGGCGGACACGTCGTCAATGGCCTGCACCCGGTCTACGACCTGCCAGGCGCCGCGCTTCTTCAGCCAGTTCGTGGCGAGCGCCTTGTACTCCTTCACCAGCTCGGCGACATGCCCGGGCAGCGGCTCGGGAACGTTCTCGTCAACCCTGGCCCCCTCGACCCACAGCGCCGCACCCGGGCCGGTGGTCCCGGCGCCGATCTTCACGCGGCGGCGAGCGCGGATCAGCGCTCCCGGGTCACCGTCGGCCAGCCGACCGACCTGCTCGACGGTGCCGAGCACTCCGGTGCTCGCGTACGTCCCGTCGATGCGTGGCACCAGGAGTACCTGCGGCTTGCCGGGCGTTGAACGGGCAGCGGCCTGTGCGGCCTCCACCGCGGCTCGTACGTCGGTGTCGTTGAGGTCCAGCGGAACCACCATCCCGGGCAGCACGACCTCGTCGTCGAGCGGCAGCACAGGCAGGGTGAGCGGTGTGGATACGGAAGCCATTGATCTCCCCTTTGGCAGTCAAGTTGAGCTATGCCGACTCAATGCACGTGAGCCTCCGATTGTTCCCCGACCCCCGTTCGCTCTGAGCGATCGGGGAAGGGGGAGGGGAAACGGGAGAGGAAGAGGGCGGGCGCGGACTGGCCACCGGTCACCATCTAGGTAATACTCCTATACAACTAGTGACTATTACCTGGGGGTGTCGTGGACGGGCTAGTGCAGGCATGGGTGGACGGGTGGGTCGTATCGCGCGGGGCGGCTCCGCCGCAGGTGGAACCCTGGGGCTGCACCATCGATGTCGGACAGGCCCACCACGTCTCGCGGCACGTCCTCGGCGCCACGAACGACTCCGTCGAGGAGGCCACCGTCCGCAAGGTCGCGGACGCGGTGACCGGGCCCGGCGTGTGGCTCAAGGTCTTCACCGACCCGGCGGTGGTCGGGCCCTGGCTCGGAGCGGACTGGTGGGTCGACCCCGAGGCGGGCTACCTGATGTCGGTCCCGCTGACGCCGGCCGCCGGAGACACCGCAGCGCCCCCGGCCGGTTACCGCGTCCGCGTCTGGACCCGGGGCGGAGTCACCCGCATGCTCGTCGCCGCCCCAGACGGCTCCCTCGCCGCACGCGGCCAGGTCGCCCCGGCCGGCGCCACCGCGGTCTTCGACCAGATCGAGACGACCCCCGCCCACCGCCGCCGGGGCCTGGGCAGCCTCGTCATGCGCACGCTCCAGCACGCGGCGGCCGCCCAGGGCGCGGAGACCGGCGTCCTGGGCGGCACCCCGGCGGGACGGGCCCTGTACGAGTCCTTGGACTGGCGGGTGCACGCCCTGCTCACCAGCGCGAAGTTCACGGGGCCGGAGGGTCAGGCGCCGGTCAGCGCTGCCGGTGCGTCGTCCGTCTCCCTGAGGGAGGCCGACAGGGCGCGGGCCTCGTGTTCGGTCATCCGGGAGGTGTCGTACGGCACGGCATTGACCCAACGCTGAGCCAGCCGGGAGATCCGCTCGCCGTACCGCATCGCGGTGATCCGGTCGCCACGCGATCCGGCGTGCTCCGGCCCCTGGTCGGCGTGGCTCTGGCTCATCAGACCCAGCCAGGAGCCCAGCCGGTTCACATCGTCGCGGGCTCCACCGCTCCAGTTGTTGCCCGGCATGTCGCCCACGCCGATCCACTGCATGCCCAGCTGCGCGGCGAAGACCGCCAACTGCTCCAGGACCACCAGCTTGTCGCCGCTCTGCGAGGCGGACATGGTGAACCCTCCGGCCAGCTTGTCCTTCCATGCCTGCGTCGTGAACGGCGTGAACGCCGCCTCCATAAACGCCTTGAACACCGCCGACACGCTGCCCATCAGTGTCGGGCAGCCGAGGACGATCGCATCGGAGCGCTCGAGCAGCGCCAGCACCTCCGCATCGTGCCAACGGCCCGCGGTGACGTCCTCGGGCCGGATCTCGACGAGATACACCCGGGCGCCCGGCACCAGCCGCGCCCCGTCGGCGAGGTGCTCGGCCAAGACCCGGGTGTGCCCGTGCACCGAGTGGTAGACCACCGTCACCGTGACCATCGGCGCATCGTGCTCACGGTCAACGTCATTGACTGGCATGTGCTCTTCACTACTTCCGGTCGTGGGGAAATCCCTGCTTGCCCAGCCATCACAACCTGCGTACGGCACAGCATCAACGCCGAACTTCGGCACGCAGCGATCGGTCACACCGATCGATCGCGTTAGCCTGGCCCCGTGGACAGGATGGAACTGGAAGCATTCGTCGCGGTCGCGGAAGAGCTCCACTTCGGCCGCGCCGCCGCGCGCCTGCACCGGGGGCAGCCCACCGTCAGCGACGCCGTCAGGCGGCTGGAGAGCACCCTGGGCGGGCGGCTGTTCCACCGCACCAGCCGCCGGGTGTCACTGACCGACCTCGGCGAAGCGCTGCTGCCCGACGCCCACGCCACCCTGGCCCAGCTGCGCCGCTTCCAGCAGCGCGGACGCTCCCTGGCCGCCGGCGACCGGACCCGCACCACCCTCGTCGTCGCCCACGCCGAATACACCGACCACCAGCTGCTGTTGCGCTGCCTGCCCCAACTGCGCGTCCGTTTCCCCGATGTGACGATCGTGCCGGAGGCCATGCCGACCACAGCCCAGCTCACCGCCCTGCGGGCGGAGACGATCGGGCTGGGCATCGGCTGGGCGACCGGCGACCTCACCGGCGTACGCGCGAGGGTGCTGTCCACCGAGAGGTTCATGGCGCTCGTACCCGCGACCCACCCCCTCGCCGGGCACGCCGAGCTGAACGCGTCCGAACTGTCCACCACCGGCCTGCTCACCTGGCCGCACCAGATCAACAGCGGTCTCTGCGACCGCCTCCTGTCCGCCTTCCACATCGGCGGAGCCGACCTGCGCATCATCAGAACCGCCGACAGCGTGCACGCCATCGCCGCTCATGTCGCCGCGGGAACGGGCATCGGCATCACCATCGAATCCGCACTCGAACACCAGCCACCCGGTCTGCGCATCATCCCCCTCACCGGCCCTTCGACCACCGCCGACCAGGTCGTCCTCACCCCCACCGAGCCGTCGGACACCGCCACGGCACTGCGGGACCTACTGCTGCACGCCTCGGCAAAGTCGCCCTCCACCGATCATTGACCGGTGATGGAGGGCAGCAGGTAATCGCGAATGAACGCCCTCGGGTCGATCTCCTCGTTGACGCTGTTGTCACTGGTGTTCTCGCTGGTCACGAGCACGATGTCGGCGCTGGGGATGACGTAGACGAACTGGCCGCCATATCCCCAGGCGAAGTACGTGGAGCGCCCCGAGATGGTGTCCGTCCACCAGCCCTCGGAGTAGGCGAAGGTGTCGTCGACCTGTGTGGTCCGGGCTTGCGCCGCCCGCACCGCGGCATGTGGCACGAGTCGCCGGCCGTCCCACTTGCCGTCGTGCAGGTAGAGGAGGCCGAACCTGGCCATCTCCCGTGGCGTCAGATAGACGTTGTATCCGCCGGAGGAGATGCCTCGCGGGTCACGTCCCCAGTGCTCGGCCGTGACGCCCATCGGTCCGAACAGGTACCGGTGGGCGAACCGGCACGTGCTCATTCGCGTGGCTTTCTGCAGCACGGCTGACACGACGTGCGTATTGCCACTGCTGTAGTTGTACGTCACACCAGGGGCGGATACGAGCGAGCGGCCCAGAATCTTCTGAACCCAGTCCGTCGACGCCTTCTCGACCTGGCTCTCGGTCGAATCCTCCGTCCAGTCGAGACCCGACTTCATGGTCAGCAGGTGCCGTATGGTGATCTTTTTCTTGTACGGCGATGTCTTGCCGGACGTATCGCCGAAGTACTCCGGCAGATAGTCGGCCACCGGGTCGTCCAGGCCGCCGATGTAGCCCTTCGCGACGGCGATGTGGACCAGCGCCTGCAGAATGCTCTTCGACACCGAGTGGACGTTGTTGCTCTGGTCCGCGCCACTGCCGTGGTAGTACCGCTCGGCAACGAGACGGTCGTGCCGGATGACAAGCGCGCTGAAGAGCGACGCGTTACCCCCGAGCTTGGTCAGCCCCGTTCGCAACAGGGTGGAATCCATCCCCTGCTTCTCCGGCGCGGTCTATGTCGGATTGCTCTCATAGAACGTACGACCGTTGCCCGCGATCCGGTCACAATCGACGGTCGCCGTCCTGGTCGTCGACGTCGCGGACTCGACGCACCCGGCCAAGGCCAGGAGCGGGAGTATCGGCACCACCCAGGCCAGCCGCCACGATCTCCGCTTTCGCGATCTCATGACCGACTTCATCCCGATCCCACCACCCTTGCGGGCACCGTATCCAGGACGGTGGAGTCGGGTGGCGGCTTTCCGTGATTCGGCTGAGTGCCAGGTCAGGAGTAGCTGGCCAACTGTTCGTCGAGCGTCCAGATTTCGGCCGTCGTGCCTGACGTCCGCTCCACGTACCGATTCCGCTCCGCGAGGATGCTCAGGTCGCCACAGCCGAGACGTTGCGACGCCAACTCGACGAGAGTGACCCCTGTACCGGCGCCGCCAATGAGGTCGAGCAGATGCGTCTCGTCCCATTCCACTCGGTGGAGGGTCCAGGGCGCCTTCCGCTCGACGACCATGCGCAGTACCTCCGAGAACCTCTCGGCGCAGCTCCGGCGTAATCGTCCGTCGGCGATCTGGGCGATGTGATTGCCGGTCTCGATGACCGCGGTCACCGGCAGGATCAGCTCATGACTCTTGCGCAGCTCGGCCAGTTCCGCGAGGACGGACTTCCGGTCCTGGTCCATGTGCGGCACGGCGAGCAGGTTGCAGAGCACGGAGGTGTCCACGAAGGAGACGGGACGCGCCATGTGTCAGCCGATCCCCATCAGCCGGTCGAAGTCCGAGTAGTCCCGTTCCTCGGGCCGTAGCGGGAGGCGGCCCCGGGCGACCACGTCACCGAGCCTTCCCTCGGCCATCGCCGCCGCGTATCCGTCGATCTCCGGCAGCCTCTGCAGACGGCTGCGGCCCGCCCCCGATTCCCGGTCGCACACGATCACTCCGCGGTGGTCGTCGCCCGAGAGCGCGGAGAGCAGTGCCGGGCTGTGGGTGGTGACCAGCACCTGCGTCCCTTCGCGGGCCACGGCCTGGTGCAGCAGGTCCAGAAGGAGGTTGGCCTGCGAGGGGTGCAGGCCGTTCTCCAGTTCCTCAACGACGAGGGTGAGGCTGCGCTGCGCCCGCGGTCCCGCGTCAATGTCAACGCCGTGTCGCCCAGAGATCAGCGCGGTGGCGATGGCGAGGAACCGCAGCATGCCGTCGCTCATCTCCCGCGCCGGGGTGATGCCGCCCTGGCCCTCGTCGATGACGAGCATGACGTCATCGAGGTCGGACCGCGTCGTCCGCAAGTGTTCGATGGGGTGCTCGGCGACACGTCGCAGCGCGGCTTCGAGCAGGGCGAATTCCTCGGGCGCGCTCTCGGCGATGCGACCGACCGCCGCCGAGAGGTTCTCCGCGCTGCGCCGCAGCTCGGCGTCGCTTGCGGGGACGTACTGGCGCATCAGGTGAGGTACTGGGTCCAGGTGAAAGGCCCCACGCAGCGCACCGACCACTACCTCGGCCGCCTCGATCATGTCGTCTTCCCTCGCCACAACAGAGAGGAATCCGGTGACCGCATCGGAGCAGAACAGCCGATCGCCGTTCGACTTCACACGGGACTTCCGTTCGGGGCGATCCGCGTACCGCTGGATCACAATGCTCCCGCTGCCCGACTCCGGGAGCAGGGAGCGGAACAGCATCGGCTGCCCATCACGCGTCTGGCCGGACAGCCTCTCGGCGATGATCCGCACGTCAGGGCGCACCCGTACGACCACATCGAGCGTCGCGGGTGCCCCCCAGGGAGTGTCCACCGTGCAGCCGAGCTTGAAGATGTCCGACCCGTGCGGCGGGCACCCTCCGAGCCCTCCGCGTACGGCGCCGATGTCCCGGCGGCGGCCGTCCAGGGCGTCGCGAATGTCCTCTCCGGTGGCCAGCCGGGACAACACGTCGAGACCGTCCAGCGCATTGGACTTCCCGCTGCTGTTCCGCCCTATCAGCACGGTCAGCGGCTCCAGCGGAAGCACCGCGTCTTGGAAGGTCTTGAAGTGGGTGAGCCGCACTTCGGAGACCGTTGCCAGGTGGGACAAAGAGGACCTCCTCCTCAGCTGCCAGCAGCCTACTTGTCCTGCGCCGGCCCCGGCCAACACCACCGTCACGCCGCCACGCGCCCCGGCACGTCCGACAGCAGCTCGAACCAAACAACCTTGCCCTGGGCAGGCCCCACCGGAAAGCTCCCCCACGCGTCGGCACACAGGTCCACGAGCGCGAGGCCGCGACCGCCTTCCGCGTACGTCTCGGGGTCGGCCAGGGGGCACGGCAGCGGCTGGCCGGTGTCCCAGATGCTGCCCCTCAGCCGCTTGTCCGCCCACTTCAGACTCACGGAGGCGGGACCGGGCGCGTGACACCAGGAGTTCGCGAGCAGCTCGGAGGTCAACAGAACGGCGGTGTCTACGAGTTCGGGGAGCCCGTGGCGGTCGAGCACGGAACGGACGGTGGCCCGGGCGATGGCGGGGGCGAGGGGGTCGTAGGGGACGCGGAGGGTGTACTGCCATTCGGTGGGGGACTGGGGCGGGCGTTCGCCCATGGCAACTCCTGGCCAGCGTAGGGGTGTTGAGGGGCTGGTAATCGGCCCGACACTCACGGTAGGGCAAGGTGGAAACATCTACTACCGATTCACGCTATTTATCGTGCGAGTAGACCCGATCGTGTAGTGCAGGCAAGACTGTCGCCCATGCCACCAAGGACATCACCGACGTTGCGACAGCTGCGCCTGGGAACCGAACTGCGGCGCATGCGAGAGCAGTCGGGACTCGCCATCAACGACGCAGCCACCGCGCTCGGCGTGAGCCGCACCCACATCACGAACGTGGAGCTGGCCCGCTTCGGAGTGAGCGAGCAGCGAGTGCGCGCCCTCGCCTCGATCTACGACACACCGGACCAGGCGTACGTCGATGCGCTGGTGGGCATGACCCAGGACCGCAAGCCCGGTTGGTGGGAGGAGTACCGGGGGTTCATCGGAGTTGGAGCACTCGACCTCGCCGAGCTGGAGTTCCATGCGACGAGCCTGCACGTGTTCGCCGCCATGCATGTGCCCGGTCTGCTCCAGACCGAGGAGTACGCCCGTGCCGTACTCGCGGAGAAGGTGCCCTCCTGGCCGAGCCCCGAGCTGCGCCGTCGGCTTTCGCTCCGCATGAAGCGCCGCGACATCCTGGACCGGGAAATCCCGGCCTCATGCACGTTCGTCGTCCATGAGGCCGCACTGCGGCTGTGCTTCGGCGGCCCGGACGTCATGCGTGCGCAACTGAAGGAGCTGATCGACGCATCACGCCGCCGGAACATCACCGTACGGATCATCCCCTTCAGCTCCGGCGGCTTCCCGGTACCGGGGCTCACCGTGTCGTACGCGTCCGGCCCGGTGCCCCAGCTCGACACAGTGCAGCTCGACACCTCGATTGCCACGGAATTCCTCGATGCGCCCACTCAGTTGTCGAACTACCGTGTGCTTATGGAGCGCATCACCAAGGCCGCGCTCCCCAAGAAGGAGTCACGTGAGTTCATCAGCTCCGTCGTACAGAGCGTCTGAAGGGGGAAACGTGTCCCAGTCCACCTGGCAGAAGTCGTCCTACTCCGGGTCGGGGGACAACAACTGCGTCGAACTCGCCGCAACCGACGACTCCCTCGCCCTCCGCGAAAGCGACACCCCCACCACCGTCCTCCACACCCACCGCCCCCAACTCGCCGCCCTCCTACGGCACATCAGGACTACGGAGACCCCCACCCCTTGACGGACACCGCCTCCCTCCTCGCCGCCTACGACAACGAGATGCGCGGCGCCCCTCCCACCCTGGCCGCCGGAGTGACGTACGAGCAGTACGGGCCGCTGGTGCGGATCACCGGATGGTCCCGCGGGTTCGTCGGGGCGACCGGTGACCTCGACGTCCAGGGCGATGAGCTGGACCGGCTCATCGCTCGCCAGCGCGAGTTCTTCGCCGCGCGCGGCGAAGCCGTGGAGTGGAAGACCTACGCACACGACGCCCCCGCCGACCTGCCGGACCGGCTCCGTGCCGCCGGATTCGTGCCCGAGGAGCGGGAGACGGTGGTGATCGGGCGCGCGGCCGAAATCGCCGTAGGAGAGCCCGTGCTGCCGGCGGGTGTGGCGCTGCGCCAAGTCACCGCCGAGGTCGACATGCGGCGGATCGCCGCCATGGAGTCGGCGGTCTGGGGCGACGACCGGAGCTGGCTCGTCGGTGAGCTCGTAGGTCAGGTCGCCGCCGCGCCCGACGAGATCGCTGTCTACGTCGCCGAGGTGGACGGGGAGGTGGTCTCCGCGGCCTGGCTGGTCTTCCGGGCGGGTTCGCCGTTCGCGAGTCTGTGGGGCGGCTCGACCCTCACCGAGTGGCGCGGCAAGGGCATCTACCGCGCCCTCGTCGCCACCCGCGCCGCACTCGCCGTAGCCCGCGGTGTCACGTATCTCCAGGTGGACGCCTCGGACGACAGCGCACCCATCCTCCAGCGGCTGGGCTTCCAGGCCGTGACCACGACGACCCCGTACGTCTGGTCGCCGCCCGGCGACTGACATCCGCGACCGATACCCGACCGGCCGCCGATTGCCACAGCACCGCAAGGACACTGCCACGATCCCGCAACGTCGTTCACAGGTAACCCCTGCACACTGCAAGCTGTTTCACAGGCTTTGAGGCCTGCAAACGGGGATTTAACGGGACTTGGGGAACGTGGATGAGTGAGAAGCAGCCGGGGCGGGGGCCCGCGCGGCGTGCGGTGATCGCGGGGGCGGCTGTGGTCGCTGCCGGGGCGGCGTATCCGTTGGTGGCCGGCGTGGTACGGGACGAGGGCGGCACGGCGACCGCGGAGGCGCCGCACACCGCCGCCCCCGCCGTCAGCCGGGCGCCGGTCACCACCCGCAGGTCGTCCCCGTCCCCCGCTCCGAGCCGTCGCGCCCGGGGCGACAACCGGCCCAACATCCTCTTCGTCCTCACCGACGACCAGCCCAAAGACACCGACTGGGCGCTCCCGCAGACCCTGGACTGGCTGCGCGGCGAAGGCGTCTCCTTCGAGCGGGCGCACGCCAACACCCCGCTCTGCGCGCCCTCCCGCGCCTCGATCATGTCGGGCCGCTACGCCCACAACCACGGCGTCCTCGACACCCGCCACCCCTACCACCTGGACCAACGCACCACTGTCCAGCGCCAGTTGCACGAGGCCGGCTACCGCACGGGCCTGTTCGGCAAGTACCTCAACTACTGGCACCCCGGCGACAACCCGCCCCACTTCGACGAGTGGCTGCTCCAGGAGCCCGTGGCCTATTACAACGGCCACTACAACGACAACGGGACCGTCCGGAACATCCCCGGCTACAACACCTCCGTCATCAAGGACCGCACCCTCGCGTTCATGGAGGACTCCCGGACGGACGACCGGCCGTGGTTCGCCTACGTCGCCACGCGCAGCGCGCATGAGGTGAACATCCCGGAGCGGAAGTACGCAGGCATCCGCGTCCCCGACTGGGAGGGCCGCCCGTCGGTCTTCGAGAGCGGGAAAGCCGACAAACCGCCTTTCCTGCGCTCGTCGCACCACTCCTTCGCCCAGGGAAAGGCCCTGCGCGCCCGGCAGTTGCGCACTCTGCTCTCCGTCGACGACGCGATGCGCGACTTCCGCGACAAGCTCCGCTCGCTCGGCCAACTCGACAACACCCTCGTGCTGTTCACCAGCGACCACGGCCTGTGCTGGGGCGACCACGGCTGGCTGCGCAAGTCGGTGCCGTACCGCCCGAGTCTGGAGGTCCCCTTCCACGTCTCCTGGCCGGCCGGCGGCCTCGGCAAGGGCACGACGGACGACCGCCTCACCGGCCATGTCGACATAGCGCCCACGTTCCTCGACGCGGCGGGCATCACCCCCGACACCCCGCACGACGGCCACTCCCTGCTCGGCAGCGGCGACCGCGACCACCTGCTCGCCGAGTGGTGGTGGAACCGCCAGGACAAGCAGCCGATCCACACCTGGGCGTCGTACATCGGCAAGAACGAGCAGTACACCGAGTACTACCGCGGCCGCCTCGACCGCAACGGCCGCCCCACGGGCACCGGCGAGATCCTCTTCCGCGAGTACTACGACCTCCGCAAGGACCCCTACCAACTGGTGAACCGCCTCCATGGGGCGACTCCCGCGCAGGAGAACCGACTCGGCATCCCGGAGCTGGCGAAACAACTGACGGCGGCCAGGAGTTCTTAGGGCCTGCCTGCCGGGAAGCCGGCCCGGTGCCACCGCCGCACAACCGGCCACGTCCCCACCCCGATCGCCAGGGCGAACACATGCCCCCAGTTCGTCATCGGGTCCGTGAACGCGATCAGGTCCTGCAGCACCATCCCGCCGAAGACCGCCAGCACCGGCCAGCGCAGCCACGGCCTGAGCAGGCCCGCCAATGCGCCGATGCTCGCGGCCACGCCGAAGCTGATGCCGTAGTCGAGGCGGTGGAGGGAGGTTTCGGGGAGGTGGCCCACCAACACCGCCAGCCCGATGGGGACTTCGGTGGCGAGGGTCGCCAGGACGTGGCCCAGGAGGAAGACGACGGCCGTGCGCGCACCCCCGATCCGCCGCTCAAGGGCGGTGAGGACGAGGAGGAAGGCGAGCGCGTACGGCGTCAGGATCCCGCCCGCGATCCACAGCGCGCTGGCCAGCAGCACCAGCACGGGTGTCCGCACGAGGTGAGCTACGTCCGTGCTGGAGCCCTGGAGGAGGGTGTGGACGAGGGTGGGGTCGGCGTACGTGGTGATGCGTGACGTGACGGCGAGTACGGCCGCGTAGCACAAGGTGAACGGCGTCGGGAGCAGGCGCCAGGGGTGGAGGCGTCGAGGGTGGGCGGGCGTCGCGGGGGACGTCTTAGCGCTGACCGGGCCGCGCTGCGTCGGTACGCCGTCCAGCAGGCCCGAGACCTCCGGGAGAGGCGCCGTCGAGGGCGACCGGGCGTCGGGCGTCGCAGTGCGTTCCACGGTGAGGCGCTCCTTCCCTTTCATCCCACCTTTCGGGGATCACGGGGGCGCTGTCTATGACCGGCGCCACGCGCGCGTGGATTCACAGCGACTTCCAAGCCGCCTCACACGTCCGACATGCCCCCGGGCAGCCCCGTCCCGTCCGTCGTGATCGAGCGCAGCAGCCGGTCCGCATACAGCCGAAAGCGGTCGACCATGTCGAAGCCCTTGGGGTCGAGCACCCACTGGATCTGGAAGCCGTCCATGACCGCGGCCGTCTCCTCCGCGAGCGCGACGACGTCCGTGCCCGGCTTCAACTCACCGCTGTCGACGGCTCGTTGGAGCGTCGCGGACATGAGCTCCACCAGCTCCGTGTAGCGCCGGACGAAGTAGGCGTGGGCCGGGTGTCCGGGGTCGCCGGCCTCGGCGGCGAGGACGTTGAACATGCGGGTGCGGCCGAGCCGGGCGGCGTTGTGCGCGGTGAGGTCGACCAGGTTCGCGTAGCAGTCGGCGGCCGTGCCGAAGTCCCCGGCGAAGAACTTCTCCTTGTCCTGCTCCTCGGTCCGCTCCAGGACCTGCACCAGCAGGTCCTCCTTGCTGCGGAAGTGGTGCAGCAGCCCACCCTGGGTGATCCCGACGTCCTTGGCGATGCGGGCCAGGGAGGAGGCGTGGAAGCCCCACTGGGCGAAGTGCTCGACGGCCGCGTCGAGGATGCGCAGGCGGCGCTCGTCGCCGACCGGGTAGGTGCCCCGGCCCGTGCCGTTTCCCAGCCTGCGGCGACCCTCTTTGCGCTCCATGTCGGCCACCATAACCGACCCGCGACCGGTGGTTACACGAGTCAATCACCCGCTTATTTCAAGCCTCGTGCAGCGTGATTCTGGCCACCCGCAAGAAACCTACTACCTACTCGGTTTTGCTGCTTTTCTGGGCGGGCCGGTGCGGCAAGGAAGCCGCCCCCGTCCCCAACTGGAGTGCCGCATGGCCGTGAGCCACGACGCCCCGCTCGACAAGACGACCTCCCCATCGTCGCCCGAGCTCCCCCAGCAGGCCGCCCCGGCCAAGCTGATCGTCACCCTCGCCTTCGCCCAGTTCGGCGCCTATCTCGCCGTCCTCACCCCGGTGATGGTCACCCTCGCCCTCCGGGTCAGCCAGATCGTCCCGGAGAACGGCCGCGGGTCCGCCCTCGGCCAGGTGCTCTCCGTCGGAGCGCTGCTCGCGATGCTGGGCAACCCCGTCTTCGGCGCCCTCTCCGACCGCACGACCAGCCGCTTCGGCCGCCGCCGCCCGTGGCTGATCGGCGGCATGACCGCCGGCGTCGCGGGCCTGCTGGTCGTCGCCCTCGGCGGCAACGTGCCGACGCTGATGCTCGGCTGGGCCCTCGCCCAGCTCGGCATCAACGCCACCCTGGCCGCGCTGACCTCCTGCATCCCGGACCTGATCCCGCCCCAACAGCAGGCCCGCGTCTCCGGGATCATCGGCATCACGACCTCCCTGTCGATGATCGGGGGCTCGGTGCTGGCCCAGGTCTTCAGCGGCTCGATGGCGCTCGCCTTCCTGGTGCCCGGCGTCATCGGCCTCGGCGCGGTCGCCCTGCTCGCCGTGACGATGCCGGACCGCCAGGCCCGGGCCGGTGCCTTCGAGCCGTACAGCGTCAAGGAGTTCGCCCGCAGCTTCTGGGTCAACCCGCGCAGGCACCCCGACTTCGCGTGGAACTTCGCCGGCCGCTTCCTGGTCTTCACCGGCGCCGCCTGCGTCACCAGCTACCAGGTGTACTTCCTGATGGACCGCCTCGGCTACGACGGCGACCAGGTCACCCGGAAGGTCCTCGTCGGCACCCTCGTCATGGTCGCCACCATCGCCGCGGGCTCCCTCCTCGGCGGCCAGCTCTCCGACCGCTCCGGCCGCCGCAAGCCGTACGTGCTGGGCTCCTCGCTCATCATGGCGCTCAGCCTGGCGATGATCGCCTCCGCGCAGGGCTTCGGAATGTACGTCGCCGCGCTGGCCGTCTTCGGCGCCGGCCAGGGCCTCTACCTGTCCGTCGACATGGCACTCGCCGCCGCGGTCCTCCCCAACCCCGACGAGTCCGCCAAGGACATGGGCGTCCTGAACATCGGCAACGCCCTCCCCCAGTCCCTCGTCCCCATCGTCGCCCCGTCCCTCCTCGCGATCGGCGGCGGCGGCAACTACGGCGCGCTGTTCCTCTTCGGCGCGGTCTCCGCCGTACTGGGCGCACTGGCCGTCCAGTTCGTCCGTTCCGTCAAGTAACCACACGTACAAGGGAATCCGGGATGACGACCCCCACGTACCGCGATCCGAACCGCCCCGTCGACGAGCGCGTCGAGGACCTGCTCGCCCGTATGACGCTGGAGGAGAAGGCCGGTCAGCTCTTCCACACCATGCTGACGATGAACCCTGATGGCTCGCTCGCCGAGGAGGGCGCGTTCCTCCAGTGCGGCACCACCGAGCTGGTCGTGGACCGCCATCTGACCCACTTCAACCTGCTGGGCCAGGGCGGGGTCCGCGAGATGGCCCAGTGGGTCAACCGCGTCCAGGAACTCGCGGCGAACACCCGGCTCGGCATCCCGGTCACCCTCTCCACCGACCCGCGCCACGCGTTCACCGACAACCCGGGCGCCTCCTTCAACTCCGGTGCGTTCTCGGCCTGGCCGGAGCCGCTGGGTTTGGCGGCGATCGGGGACGCGGAGCTGGTGGAGCGGTTCGCGGACACGGTCCGGCGCGAGTATCTGTCGGTCGGTTTCCGCGTCGCGCTGCACCCTCAGATCGACCTGGCGACCGAGCCGCGCTGGTCACGCCAGTCCGGCACGTTCGGCGCCGATGCCGACTTGAGTGGCGAGCTGGCGGCGGCGTACGTACGCGGTCTGCAGGGCCCCAGGCTCGGCCCCGAGTCGGTCGCCGCCATGGTCAAGCACTTCCCCGGCGGCGGTCCGCAGAAGGACGGCGAGGACCCGCACTTCGCGCACGGCAAGGAGCAGGTCTACCCGGGCGGTCTGCGCGAGCACCACCTGGCGCCGTTCGTCGCGGCCGTCGAGGCGGGCTGCTCGCAGATGATGCCGTACTACGGCCAGCCCGTCGGCACCGACTGGGAGGAGGTCGGCTTCGGCTTCAACAAGGACGTCCTGACCGGCCTGTTGCGCGAACGCCTCGGTTTCGACGGCATCATCTGCACCGACTGGGGCCTGCTCACCGACGCGGTCATCCTGGGCGAGCCCGCCGAGGCCCGCGCCTGGGGCGTCGAGCACCTCACCGTCGCCGAGCGCGCGGCGAAGGCCCTGGACGCGGGCACGGACCAGTTCGGCGGCGAGCAGTGCCCCGAGGTGATCGTGGAGCTGGTCCGCTCCGGCCGCGTCTCCGAGGAACGTATCGACATGTCCGTACGACGACTCCTGCGCGAGAAGTTCGTCCTCGGCCTCTTCGAGAACCCGTACGCCGATCCCGACAAGGCCGAGGAGACGGTCGGCGCAGCCGAGTTCACGGCCCTGGGTGAGGCCGCCCAGCGCAGTTCGCTCACCGTGCTGACCAACGACGCGCTGCTGCCGCTCCAGGGGCGGCCGAATCTCTACGTCCAGGGCGTGAGCGAGCAGACGGCCTCGGCGTACGGCAATCTCGTCGCCGACCCGGTGGACGCGGACGTGGCCGTCCTGCGGCTGCACACGCCGTACGAGCAGCGGCCCGGCGCCTTCGAGTCGTTCTTCCACGCGGGCTCGCTCGCCTTCCCGGAGGAGGAGTTGAAGGAGATCCTCGCGCTGCTGGACGCGGTGCCGACGCTGGTGTGCGTCAACCTCGAACGGCCCGCCGTACTCCCCGAGATCGCCGAGAAGGCGGCCGCCCTGGTCGCCGACTTCGGCGCCTCGGACGCCGCCCTGCTCGACGTAGCGTTCGGGCGGGCACGCGCGCGTGGCCGCCTGCCGTTCGAACTGCCCAGCTCCATGGCGGCCGTTGAGGCGTCCCGCCCGGACGTCCCGAACGACACCGAGAACCCGGTCTTCCGGTACGGGCACGGTCTGGACTTCTGAGGGCGTTTCTCCCGGGGTCCGGTCCGTGGGGGTCCGGGCCCCGGGTCACAATTCCGTCAACAAATCCTCGGCGAAGTGCCAGGATGGGCCGATGCCCACCACTTACGACATTCCCGAAGTCCTGGACCGTCGTGAGGGCCCGTACGGCGAGGTCGTCCTGCGCCGCCACGGCGAGTTGTTGCAGATCATCGCCAACGGCTGCTTCCTGATGGACACCTCCGACGGCCGCTCCGAGCGGCTGCTCGTCGACGCCGCCTACGACGCCCTGGACGGCCGCTCTGAGCCGAACCTGCTGATCGGAGGCCTGGGCGTCGGCTTCTCGCTCGCACATGCCGCGGCGGACCCGCGCTGGGGCGGCATCACGGTCGTGGAGCGCGAACGCGCCGTCATCGACTGGCATCTCGACGGACCGTTTTCCGCGTACTCCGGTGAGGCCCTCGCCGACCCGCGGACGAAAATCGTGGAAACGGACCTGATCAGCTACGTCAATGAGATTTCCGCCACTTACGACGCGCTGTGTCTCGACATCGACAACGGGCCCGGCTGGACCGTCACCGAGGACAACCGCGGGCTGTACTCACCGGCCGGACTGGCAAGCTGCGCAAGGGCGTTGAGACCCGGAGGGGTACTCGCCGTATGGGCGGCCAAGCCCTCTCCGGAATTTGAAGGAACCCTATGGAATGCCGGTTTCCAACAGGTGCGTACCGAAGAGATCCCCGTTGCCCGGGGCGTTCCGGACGTCGTGCACCTCGCCGTACGACCTGGATAGCCGAAGAACGGTCACTCCCCGTACTCTGCTTCCCTGACGCCGATCATTCAAGCGTCAATCGCAGTCATGCGCAGACGAGGAATCACCCCACATGGTTCCGGAAAGCACACTTCAGGGGCGGGCGATGGAGCAGACACACACCTCCCACAACGGCACGGCGGCGGCCACGCCAGGCGCGCAGAGGCGGGTCCTGGTGGTCGAGGACGACCCGACGATCGTCGACGCCATCGCGGCCCGCCTGCGCGCCGAGGGATTTCTCGTGCAAACCGCGGGCGACGGGCCGGCCGCCGTCGACACCGCCGAGGCCTGGCAGCCAGACCTGCTGATCCTCGACATCATGCTGCCCGGCTTCGACGGTCTGGAGGTCTGCCGTCGTGTGCAGGCCGCCCGTCCGGTGCCGGTGCTGATGCTCACGGCGCGGGACGACGAGACCGACATGCTGGTCGGGCTCGGCGTCGGCGCCGACGACTACATGACCAAGCCGTTCTCGATGCGCGAGCTGGCCGCGCGCGTCCACGTACTGCTGCGCAGGGTCGAGCGGGCCGTCGTGGCCGCCTCGACACCGCGCAGCGGCATCCTGCGGCTCGGCGAGCTGGAGATCGACCACGCACAGCGCAGGGTGCGGGTGCGCTCGGAGGACGTCCATCTGACGCCCACCGAGTTCGACCTGCTCGTGTGCCTGGCGAACACCCCGCGCGCGGTGCTCTCCCGTGAGCAGCTGCTCGCCGAGGTGTGGGACTGGGCGGACGCCTCCGGCACCCGCACGGTCGACAGCCACATCAAGGCGCTGCGCCGGAAGATCGGCGCCGAGCGGATCCGCACGGTGCACGGGGTCGGGTACGCACTGGAGACACCGACGCCATGAGCGGCGGGCCGCCCGTACGGAGAAGCCCCGGGGAGCCCTGGGGCGGCCTGCGCCCGTTCTCGATCAAGACCAAGCTGGGTGCGCTGGTCGTCATCTCGGTGCTGATCACCACCGGGCTGTCGATGATCGCGGTGCACACCAAGACGGAGCTGCGCTTCATCACGGTCTTCTCGATGATCGCCACACTGCTGATCACGCAGTTCGTGGCACTTTCACTCACCGCGCCGCTGGACGAGATGAACGCGGTCGCCCGGTCGATCTCGCACGGCGACTACACGCGCCGGGTCCGCGAGAACCGCCGGGACGAGCTGGGCGACCTGGCCCAGACCATCAACCGCATGGCCGACGACCTGGAGGCCCAGGACCGCCAGCGCAAGGAACTGGTGGCCAACGTCTCCCACGAGCTGCGCACGCCCATCGCGGGCCTGCGCGCGGTGCTGGAGAACGTGGTCGACGGTGTCTCGGCCGCCGACCCGGAGACCATGCGTACGGCCCTGAAGCAGACGGAGCGTCTTGGCCGCCTGGTCGAGACGCTCCTCGACCTGTCCCGCCTCGACAACGGCGTCGTACCGCTGCGCAGGCGCCGCTTCGAGGTGTGGCCGTACCTCTCGGGCGTGCTGAAGGAGGCCAACATGGTCTCCACCGCGCGCGCGGGCATCGCCTCGGGGTCCGGCAGCCACACGCGCACGGACGTCCATCTGCACCTCGACGTGTCCCCGCCGGAGCTGACCGCGCACGCGGACCCGGAGCGGATCCACCAGGTCGTGGCGAATCTCATCGACAACGCGGTAAAGCACAGCCCGCCGCACGGCCGCGTGACGGTGAAGGCGCGGCGCGGGACGCATCCCGAGTCGCTGGAGCTGGAGGTCCTGGACGAGGGTCCCGGTATCCCGCGCTCCGAGTGGCACCGGGTCTTCGAGCGGTTCAACCGGGGTGCCGTGAGCGCGCCGCACGGGCCGGGCAGCGACGGCGGCACGGGGCTCGGCCTCGCGATCGCCCGCTGGGCGGTGGATCTGCACGGTGGCGGGATCGGGGTGGCCGAATCCGAGCGGGGCTGCCGGATCCTCGTCACCCTTCCGGGACTTCCTTCCCTGCCAAGTTGACGTAAAGTTCGAACCGGAGCCACAAGATCCACGTGCGTCCGCGCTGACGGGCACGTGTGATCAGGCAGCGGCCTGCGCTTTTCGTGCGCCAGGTCCGGGTCGAGCCATCTCTCGCGCAGCGGAACCACGCTTGTTTCCCGCCATATCCACCCGCGAAACGCACTTTCCGATGTGACTTACACGACGATGGACCGGCCCGGCCTGACCTTCCCGGCCATGGGGGCGTAGCCTTTATTCCCGCTGTCCATCACCTTGTGAGAAGCGGAAGAGGGCGGTTGCCGCCGTGTCGCCACAGTCCCCCAGTAACTCGAGCATCTCGACCGACGACCAAGCCGGGAAGAACCCTGCTGCGGCGTTCGGACCCAACGAGTGGCTCGTCGACGAGATCTATCAGCAGTACCTCCAGGACCCGAATTCGGTAGACCGAGCCTGGTGGGACTTCTTCGCCGACTACAAGCCGGGTGTGGGTGCCGCCCCGGCTACGGCGGGTACTGCGGCCGCGGGGGCCGCAGAGACCACCACCATCGCCCAGGCGGCTCCCGCCGCTCCGGCTCCCGCCGCTCCCGTGGCCCCGGCGGCTCCCGCGCCCGCCCCGGCGGCTCCCCAGCCCGTGGCTGCTGCCCCGGCTCCGGCGCCCGCGCCCGCCAAGCCCGCCGCTGCCGCTCCGGCCGCCGCGAAGCCCAAGGCCGCGCCCGCCCCTGTGACGGCCGCCGGCCCGGAGTTCGTGACGCTGCGCGGCCCCGCCGCCGCGGTCGCGAAGAACATGAACGCCTCGATCGAGGTGCCCACGGCCACGTCCGTGCGCGCGGTCCCGGTGAAGCTGCTCTTCGACAACCGCATCGTCATCAACAACCACCTGAAGCGCGCCCGGGGCGGGAAGATCTCCTTCACCCACCTCATCGGCTATGCGATGGTGCAGGCCATCAAGGCCATGCCGTCGATGAACTACTCCTTCACGGAGAAGGACGGCAAGCCGACCCTGGTCAAGCCGGACCACGTCAACTTCGGTCTCGCCATCGACCTGGTGAAGCCCAACGGCGACCGCCAGCTCGTCGTCGCCGGCATCAAGAAGGCCGAGACGCTGAACTTCTTCGAGTTCTGGCAGGCCTACGAGGACATCGTCCGCCGCGCCCGCGACGGCAAGCTGACGATGGACGACTTCACCGGCGTCACGGTCTCCCTGACCAACCCGGGCGGCCTCGGCACCGTCCACTCCGTGCCCCGCCTGATGCCCGGACAGTCGGTCATCATGGGCGTCGGCTCGATGGACTACCCGGCGGAGTTCCAGGGCACCTCCCAGGACACCCTCAACAAGCTCGGCATCTCGAAGGTCATGACGCTCACGTCGACCTACGACCACCGGGTCATCCAGGGCGCAGCCTCCGGCGAGTTCCTGCGCGTCGTCGCGAACTACCTTCTCGGCGAGAACGGCTTCTACGACGACATCTTCGAGGCCCTGCGCATCCCCTACGAGCCGGTCCGCTGGCTCAAGGACATCGACGCCAGCCACGACGACGACGTCACGAAGGCCGCCCGCGTCTTCGAGCTGATCCACTCCTACCGGGTCCGCGGTCACGTCATGGCCGACACCGACCCGCTGGAGTACCGCCAGCGCAAGCACCCCGACCTCGACATCACCGAGCACGGGCTCACCCTGTGGGACCTGGAGCGCGAGTTCGCGGTCGGCGGCTTCGCGGGCAAGTCCCTGATGAAGCTGCGCGACATCCTCGGCGTGCTGCGCGACTCGTACTGCCGCACCACCGGCGTCGAGTTCATGCACATCCAGGACCCGAAGCAGCGCAAGTGGATCCAGGACCGCATCGAGCGCTCGCACTCCAAGCCGGAGCGCGAGGAGCAGCTGCGCATCCTGCGCCGCCTGAACGCGGCGGAGGCCTTCGAGACCTTCCTGCAGACGAAGTACGTAGGCCAGAAGCGCTTCTCGCTCGAAGGCGGCGAGTCGGTCATCCCGCTGCTCGACGCGGTCATCGACAGCGCGGCCGAGTCGCGCCTGGACGAGGTCGTCATCGGCATGGCCCACCGTGGCCGCCTGAACGTTCTCGCGAACATCGTCGGCAAGTCGTACGCCCAGATCTTCCGCGAGTTCGAGGGCAACCTCGACCCGAAGTCGATGCACGGCTCCGGCGACGTGAAGTACCACCTGGGCGCCCAGGGCACCTTCACCGGCCTGGACGGCGAGCAGATCAAGGTGTCGCTGGCCGCGAACCCGTCCCACCTGGAGACGGTCGACCCGATCATCGAGGGCATCGTCCGCGCCAAGCAGGACATCATCAACAAGGGCGGCACGGACTTCACGGTCCTGCCGGTCGCCCTGCACGGTGACGCGGCCTTCGCGGGCCAGGGCGTGGTGGCCGAGACCCTGAACATGTCGCAGCTGCGCGGCTACCGTACGGGCGGCACGGTCCACATCGTCATCAACAACCAGGTCGGCTTCACGGCCGCCCCGGAGTCGTCCCGCTCGTCGATGTACGCGACGGACGTGGCGCGCATGATCGAGGCCCCGATCTTCCACGTGAACGGCGACGACCCGGAGGCCGTGGTCCGTGTGGCCCGCCTGGCCTTCGAGTTCCGTCAGGCGTTCAACAAGGACGTCGTGATCGACCTCATCTGCTACCGCCGCCGCGGTCACAACGAGTCGGACAACCCGGCCTTCACCCAGCCGCTGATGTACGACCTGATCGACAAGAAGCGCTCGGTGCGCAAGCTGTACACCGAGTCCCTGATCGGTCGGGGCGACATCACCCTGGAAGAGGCCGAGCAGGCGCTCCAGGACTACCAGGGCCAGCTGGAGAAGGTGTTCACGGAGGTCCGCGAGGCGACGACGGCCCAGCCGGTCGCCGCCGACGGCACCGACCCGCAGGCCGGTTTCCCGGTCGCGGTGAACACCTCGATCTCCTCGGAGGTCGTCAAGCGGATCGCCGAGTCCCAGGTCAACATCCCCGACACCTTCCACGTGCACCCGCGTCTGCTGCCGCAGCTGCAGCGCCGCGCGGCGATGGTCGAGGACGGCACGATCGACTGGGGCATGGGCGAGACCCTGGCCATCGGTTCCCTCCTCCTGGAGGGCACCCACGTCCGCCTTTCCGGCCAGGACTCGCGCCGTGGCACCTTCGGCCAGCGTCACGCGGTCCTGATCGACCGGGAGACCGGCGCGGACCACACCCCGCTCCAGTACCTCGCCGAGGACCAGGGCCGCTACAACGTCTACGACTCCCTGCTCTCCGAGTACGCGGTCATGGGCTTCGAGTACGGCTACTCGCTGGCCCGCCCCGAGGCGCTCGTGATGTGGGAGGCGCAGTTCGGCGACTTCGTCAACGGCGCGCAGACGGTGGTCGACGAGTACATCTCGGCGGCCGAGCAGAAGTGGGGCCAGACGTCCGGCGTCACACTGCTCCTCCCCCACGGCTACGAGGGCCAGGGCCCGGACCACTCCTCGGCCCGAGTCGAGCGCTTCCTCCAGCTCTGCGCGCAGAACAACATGACGGTCGCGATGCCGACCCTCCCGTCGAACTACTTCCACCTCCTGCGGTGGCAGGTGCACAACCCGCACCACAAGCCGCTGGTGGTCTTCACCCCGAAGTCGATGCTGCGCCTCAAGGCCGCCGCGTCGAAGACGGAGGAGTTCACGACGGGCCAGTTCCGCCCGGTCATCGGCGACTCGACGGTGCCGGACCCGGCCGCGGTGCGCAAGGTCGTCTTCGTGACGGGCAAGCTGTACTACGACCTGGACGCCGAGCGCACCAAGCGCGGCAACACGGACACGGCGATCATCCGCATCGAGCGCCTCTACCCGCTGCCGGGTGCCGAGGTCCAGGCGGAGATCGCCAAGTACCCGAACGCCGAGAAGTACCTGTGGGCCCAGGAGGAGCCGGCGAACCAGGGCGCATGGCCCTTCATCGCCCTCAACCTGATCGACCACCTGGACCTGGCAGTCGGCGCGGACGTCCCGCACGGCGAGCGCCTGCGCCGGATCTCCCGCCCGCACGGCTCTTCGCCGGCGGTGGGTTCGGCCAAGCGCCACCAGGCGGAGCAGGAGCAGTTGGTGCGTGAGGTGTTCGAGGCGTAACCCCTCTCGCAGGCCGTACCTGACCGGGCCGCACCCCTCTCCAGGGGGTGCGGCCCGGCCGTTTCGGCGCACTTAAACTTGACGGCATGTACTTCACCGACCGAGGCATCGAAGAGCTGGAGAAGCGGCGCGGCGAGGAGGAAGTCACCTTCGAGTGGCTGGCCGAGCAGCTGCGTACGTTCGTCGACCTCAACCCCGACTTCGAGGTACCGGTGGAGCGGCTGGCGACCTGGCTGGCTCGGCTGGACGACGAGGACGACGAGTAGTTCCTACGACGGCGTCGGGGGCGTCAGTCGCGTGGGCGTGCCAGGTCGTACGTCAGGCCCAGGGCGCCGTGGGCCAGCAGTAGTGCCCCCGCCGTGAGCCAGCCCCCGCTGCGGCGTCGTAGGCCCCAGGCCGTGAGCGGGATACCGGCCGCCACCTGGGCCAGGGACAGAGCGCGGGCCTTCGGGCCGCCCGACCAGGGCATCCAGGGGCCGAGGCGGCTGTAGTCGACCGCGTCGAGTTCCGCGCGGACCGCTTCCCGCCAGCCGTGCCACTCGATCTGGCGGGCGTTCTGCTGGATGCGGGCGGCCTCGCGGAGGCGGTCGGCGGGTTCGCCGGGGGTGAGGCCGGTGGGGAGGGAGACTCCCGCGTGCGTGAGGACCGCGAGGAGGCCGCGCAGGCGGGCGCGGGCGTCGGCCGCGGAGTCCGGTTTCGTGAGCTGGTCGAGGGACTGCATGTCCAGGACCGGGTCGAGGCCCAGGCGGGCGGCGAAGGTGTGCATGGCCTCGTCCTCGCCGGCCGGGGTGCCGTTGGTCAGCCAGACATAGCCGACGGGGCGGCGGAATCCGGACGCGAGGGTGTAGCCGGCGCGGTCGGTGTCCCACCACAGGGCGAGAACGGGCCAGGAGGCGCCTACGGCTAGGGCGGTGGCCCATCCGGTGAGGACGCGGTCGACGGGCTCGCCACCCTCCAGCCGCCAGGGCTTGCCTTCCGGGACCAGGACGCTCCAGTCGTCGCCTGCCCGGGTGAGCAGCATGCGTTCGCGCAGCAGGTGGGCGGCGGGGGCGACGGAGTCGGGTGCCGCCCGGCAGAGCAGCAGGGCTCCGGGGGCGGGACCGGTGGTGGATCCGGCCCGGGACTGTTCCGTCGACATGGTCACACGCTAGGTCATTTTGTCCGTTTCTGGTGATGGGAGGTCACCGGAACGAGTGTCTTGACTTTCGGCGTCCGCGATATATCGTGTTTTACGGAAGACGCGATATGGCGCGTCCCCTTCAGTCCGTTCTGTCTAGGAGGTCTGCACCATGTCCGAGTGGTCCGTCGCAGAGCCCAGGAAGCTCACCTTCGACGAGCCCGTGAGCGAGCTCCACGTACGCATCGTCAACGGAACGGTGAACGTCGTGGGCACGGACGAAGGTTCCGCCCGCCTGGAAGTCTCCGAGATCGAAGGGCCGCCTCTGCTGGTGACCCAGGAGGGCGGCACGCTCACCGTCGCGTACGACGACCTGCCCTGGAAGGGCTTCCTCAAGTGGCTCGACCGCAAGGGCTGGCGCCGGAGTGCCGTGGTCTCCCTGGCCGTTCCGGCGGACACCCGCGTCGAGGTGGGGGTGGTCGGCGCGGCCGCCGTCGTCTCCGGGCTGAACGGCCCCTCGGTGGTGAAGGGCGTGACCGGCGACACGACACTCGTCGCGCTCTCCGGGCCCGTGCGCGCCGACACCGTGTCCGGGAATCTGGAGGCCCAGGCCGTCACCGGTGACCTGCGCTTCAACTCCGTCTCCGGCGACCTCACCGTCGTCGAGGGCTCCGGCTCCTCCGTGCGGGCCGACTCGGTCAGCGGCTCCATGATCGTCGACCTCGACCCCGACGGCCCCACCGACATCAAGCTGACCAGCGTCTCGGGCGAGATCGCCATCCGCCTGCCCCACCCGGCGGACGCGGAGGTCGAGGCGAACACCGCGAGCGGGACCATCTCCAACGCCTTCGACGGTCTGCGGGTCCACGGCCAGTGGGGCGCCCACAAGATCACCGGCCGCCTCGGCGCGGGCAACGGCAAGCTGCGCGCGACGACGGTCTCCGGCTCCATCGCCCTCCTGCGCCGGCCGCCGGCCGAGGACGAGCCGTGGGACGCGGACGAGAAAACGCCGACGGCCCCGGAAGACGCGACCGGGACGACCGGCACGACCGACTCACCAAGCACCTCGGGGGACAATTCCGTATCCGGCCCGGCTGATGAAGCCAACACCACCGCGGCCGACGGCACGACCGACAAGAAGGTGCTCTGACATGCCCCCCGTCTTCGCCCACGGCCGCCTCCGTCTCTACCTGCTGAAGCTCCTGGACGAGGCCCCGCGCCACGGCTACGAGGTGATCCGCCTCCTCGAAGAGCGCTTCCAGGGCCTTTACGCCCCCTCGGCGGGCACGGTGTACCCGCGCCTGGCCAAGCTGGAGGCAGAGGGCCTGGTCACCCACACCACCGAGGGCGGCCGCAAGGTGTACGCCATCACGGACGCCGGCCGCGCCGAACTGGCCGACCGCAGCGGTGAACTGGCCGACCTGGAGCTGGAGATCCGTGAGTCGGTCGCCGAGCTCGCCGCCGAGATCCGCGCGGATGTCCGGGGCGCGGCGGGCGACCTGCGACGCGAGATGCGGGCGGCGGCCTCCGAGGCCCGCACGGGACGCGGGGCCGGCGGTGGCGGACGGGCCGAACAGGACGTGCCCTTCGGTGACTTCATCGACCACGCCGACAAGGAGTCGTGGCGCGCCGCCAAGGAGGAGATGCGCCGCGTCAAGCAGGAGTGGAAGGAGCAGGCCCGGCGCGCCAAGGACGAGAGCCGCCGGGCCCGCGAGGAGGCCCAGCGGGCCCGCCGCCAGGCCAAGGAGGCCCAGGACCACGCCCGTGCCCAGGCCCAGGAGGAGGTGCAGCGCATCGCCAAGCGGGTCCAGGAGCAGGTCCAGGACCACTTCGCGCGGGGCGACTGGCCGACCGGGGTGCGGGAGGGTCTGACCGAACTGGCCAAGGAGTTCGGCGACTTCGGGAAGGACTTCGGGAAGGAGTTCGGCAAGGACCTCGGCTTCGGGCGGACGGGCACAGGCGCCGGCAGCACCAGCAAGGGCGCGCCCTCCACCCCGGATTACTCCCGGACCCCCGAGGACTTCCCCGCCGAGTACGAGCCCGCCTGGGCCCACGAGGACCCCACCGGCGACCCGGTCCGCGACCTGGACCGCCTCCTCGACCGCTTCCGGGACGACATCCGGGACGCGGCCCGCGACCACGGCGTCACGGCGGACCAACTCCGCGACGCCCGCCGCCACTTGTCGACGGCAGCGGCACACATCGGGGCGGCCCTGCGCACGCCTAGGACCTGAACCGCCTTACCCTCACCCACGGCAGTGCGGGCCGGGGCTCAGCCCCGGTCAGCCCGCCGCCTTCGCGTCTCCGCCGCCGTAGAGCACCCGGGTGACCGACGCGTGGGTCACGCCGTGGTCGGCGAGGACCTCGGCGGCGACGCCGGGGCGGACGGTCAGGGCCAGCAGGATGTGTTCGTCGCCGATATGGCGATCGTGGCGAGCGACGGCGATACGCAGGGACTTCTCCAGGGTTTCCTTCGCGCCCCGGCCGAAGGTACGCCGCCCGGCCCACCAGCCCTTGTCCGTCCGGTCGCCGGACATCACGCCCACCCCGTGCACCTCTTCGACCCGGGACACGATCTCCGCGACGTCGATGCCCAGTTCGGCGAGAGCCTCGGTGTCGGCCTGGGAGAGTCCCGCGCGGCGTCGTGCGTCGGCCAGCGCCTCCCGCACCGAGTCCCCGCGCTCGGCGGCGAGCCCGAGCGAGGCCAGCGCGAAGGACGCCCGGCTCGCCTCTCGGTCGAGAAGGGCGAGCAGCATGTGCTCGGCGTCGACGGTCCTGGCCCCCGACCGTTCGCAGTGCTCCACCGCACCCTGCACCACGGCGCGGGCGTCCTTCGTGAACCGTTCGAACATCACTGCCTCCCGTACTTCTTGTGGACGGCCTGCCTGCTCACACCGAGTTCCGCGGCGATCTCCTGCCACGACCAGCCCTGATTGCGCGCGCTGCGCACCTGCACCGCTTCCAGCTGCTCCACCAGCCTCCGCAGCGCGGAGACTGCCCGCAGCCCGATCCGCGGATCGCGGTCGCCAGCGCGCTCGGCGAGATCCGTTGCTTCGGTCATGATGTCAACTTACGTTGACAGACCCTCCCTGTCAACCATGGTTGACACACACCAACGGCCGGCCCGGAAACCCGGACCGGCCGCGATGCGGAGCTACATGGCTACACAGCCACGGAAACCGTCAGCTGTTCGTCAGCACGATCTTGCCGAACTGGTCCCCCGACTCCAGCCGTTCGAAGCCCTCGCGGGCCCGGTCGAGGGGAAGGGCCTCGTCGATGACAGGACGTACGCCCGTGGCGGCGCAGAAGGACAGCAGGTCCTCCAGCTCGTCCTTCGTGCCCATCGTGGAGCCGACGACCTTGAGTTCGAGGAAGAAGATGCGGGTCAGCTCGGCGTGGGACGGCCGGTCACCGCTCGTGGCACCGGAGATAACGACCGTGCCGCCCGGCTTCAGGGACTTGATCGAGTGCGACCAGGTGGCGGCGCCGACGGTCTCGATGACGGCGTCGACCCGCTGCGGCAGCCGCGCCCCGGACTCCACCGCCTCCACGGCACCCAGCTCCACCGCCCGCTTCCGCTTGGCCTCGTCCCGGCTGGTCGCGAAGACCCGCAGCCCCGCCGCCTTGCCGAGCACGATCGCGGCCGTCGCGACACCGCCGCCGGCGCCCTGCACGAGGATCGAGTCGCCGGGCCGTACGCCCGCGTTGGTGAAGATCATGCGGTACGCCGTGAGCCACGCCGTTGGCAGACAGGCGGCCTCCTCGAAGGAGAGCTCCTTGGGCTTCGGCAGGACGTTCCACGTCGGTACGGCGACCTGCTCGGCGAAGGTGCCCTGGTAGTGCTCGGTGAGGATCGAGCGGGGCTCCTTGGGGCCGACGCCGTGACCGGTCTGGCCGATGACAGAGTGCAGGACGACCTCGTTGCCGTCCTCGTCGACGCCGGCGGCGTCGCAGCCGAGGATCATCGGCAGCTTGCCCTCCGGGAGGCCGACGCCCCGCAGTGACCAGAGGTCGTGGTGGTTGAGGGAGGCGGCCTTGACGTTGATGGTGGTCCAGCCGGGGCGGGCCTCGGGAGCCGGTCGCTCTCCCAACTCAAGGCCGGCGAGCGGCTGGTCGCGGTCGATTCTGGCGGCATAGACAGCGAACATGACCTTGACGATAGGCTCCGCCGGTTGTGCGGGGAACAACCGGGCGGTGTGACACATGCCCTCTTGCCAAGGCGTTCGGGGTGTTTGGGTGGCCGACTCCTGGGGGCTGCGCCCCCACGAGCGACGTCCACCCCCAAATTCACCCAAACGGGCGGGCGGGTGGGTAAAGAAATGGCCCCGCCCAAATCGGCGGGGCCACTCACACCCATCTCAGCGACGAGCAACCCCTTCGGCGCGTGCCGCCGCCGCCACTGCCGACGTGACCGCCGGGGCGACCCGCTCGTCGAAGGGGGACGGGATCACGTAATCCGCCGCGAGGTCGTCGCCGACCACCGCCGCCAGCGCCTCCGCCGCCGCGATCTTCATGCCCTCCGTGATCCGGGAGGCCCGCACCTGGAGCGCGCCCGCGAAGATGCCCGGAAACGCCAGCACGTTGTTGATCTGGTTCGGGAAGTCCGACCGCCCCGTCGCGACGACCGCCGCGTACTTGTGCGCCACATCGGGGTGCACCTCGGGGTCCGGGTTGGCCATGGCGAACACGAAGGCGTCCTTCGCCATCGAGGCGACGGCGGCCTCCGGGACCGTACCGCCGGAGACGCCGATGAAGACGTCGGCGCCTGCGAGCGCGTCCTCAAGGGATCCGCTGAGCCCTGCCTTGTTGGTGAGCTCGGCGAGCTCGCGCTTGACCGGGGTGAGGTCGTCCCGGTCGCGCGAGACGACGCCCTTGCGGTCGGTGACCGCGACGTCGCCGAGGCCCGCCTCCAGCAGGAACTTCGCGATGGCGACCCCGGCCGCGCCCGCGCCCGAGATCACGCCCCGCAGCTCACCCAGCTCGCGCCCGGTCAGCCGCGCGGCATTCCGCAGGGCCGCCAGCGTCACGACGGCCGTACCGTGCTGGTCGTCGTGGAAGACGGGGATGTCCAGGCGCTCCTGGAGCTTCCGCTCGATCTCGAAGCACCGCGGCGCCGAGATGTCCTCCAGGTTCACGCCGCCGAAGGACGGCGCGAGCCGGGCCACGGTCTCGACGATCTCGTCGACGCCCGTGCAGGCCAGCGCGATCGGGACCGCGTCGACGCCGCCGAACTGCTTGAAGAGGATCGCCTTGCCCTCCATCACCGGGAGGGAGGCTTCGGGACCGATGTCCCCGAGTCCGAGCACCGCAGTACCGTCCGTCACGACGGCGACGACCGACGACTTCCATGTGTAGTCGTTGACGAGGTCCGGCTGCTCCGCGATCGCGGTGCACACGCGCGCGACGCCGGGTGTGTACGCCAGGGACAGGTCGTCCTTGTCGCGGACGGGCACGGTGGCCTGCACGGCCATCTTGCCGCCGCGGTGCAGCGCGAACGCCGGATCGAAGGAATCGAGGGGCTCCGCCCCGCCGTCCTGGTCCGTAGTGCTGTCGCTGCGAGGATTGACGATCTCCGCTGCCACTTTGTCTTACCCCTTAGGTCTTCATGGTTTGAGGGTGGCCACTCCTGGTTGAGAAGTGGGCGGGCACCGCGTATGGCCCTGATTGGTGCTGCGCACGGGATACGTACGGGCACATACGCGACGGGCGCGCCGCACACGCGCCCTGAGCCCCGGATGAGGGGTGTAACCAACCTTCTTACCGGACGGACGGCGCCGGCGACGAGCCCATAACGCGAAGGTCACATGCAGGTGACATGACTCATGGGCAGATATGCCGACAAGTACCGGACAAACCCTTGACAAACCCTTGGACGAGTGCTTAATGCAGCACAAAGCTCGAGCCGCGGCCATCTGCATCGCGAGATGCACCGAAGATCTTCCGGCCGGAATGAGAGATTCCCGCAAAAGGTCCCGCCTTGTTCGGCCTGGATGTACCGACCTGATGCGGTTCGGGGGTCGCCCGTTATCCGATTTTGACATAGCCGGTCCCCTGAATGGTCCAGTCCGAATGGCAAGATGCCCTAATCACACGAGGTCGCGACACCCGAAAGAGTGTGTTCTCGTCGACCCCATCGGCAACTCCATCCAGCCGCCGGAGGCACCCAAAATGACCGCAAGCTCCACCCGTCGTACGACCGCCGCGCATTCCCGGCTAGCAGCGGTCGGTGCGATCGCGGTCGCAGGCGCCCTGCTGCTCACCGGCTGCGGTGACCAGA
Source organism: Streptomyces sp. JLBG701 (assembly GCF_058544905.1). Lineage (NCBI taxonomy): Bacteria > Bacillati > Actinomycetota > Actinomycetes > Kitasatosporales > Streptomycetaceae > Streptomyces > Streptomyces sp. JLBG701. Next base: position 7,631,142 of record NZ_CM178588.1, on the reverse strand, counting down.
CGGACAGCAGCGGTGGCAGCTCCGACGAGTCCTCGTCGGCGAGCACCGCCCCGCTGTTCTCCAAGCTGCCCAAGGAGATCCAGGACAAGGGCGTCATCGAGGTCGGCACCAACGCCGAGTACGCGCCGATGGAGTACCAGGAGGGCGGCAAGATCGTCGGTGTCGACCCCGACATCGCCGCCGCGCTGGGCAAGCAGCTGGGCGTCGAGTTCAAGTTCACCTCGGGCTCCTTCGACGGCCTGATCACCTCGCTGAACTCCGGCCGTTACGACGTCGCCATGTCCTCCATCACGGACACCAAGGCGCGCCAGGAGGGCCTGGACGACGAAGGCAAGAAGCTCGGCCCGGGCGTCGACTTCGTCGACTACTTCGTGGCCGGCACCGCCATCTACGTCCAGAAGGGCAACCCGAAGGGCATCAACTCGATCGAGGACCTCTGCGGCCAGACGGTCGCCGTGCAGCGCGGCACGACCTACGAGGAGATCCTGCAGACGCAGTCCAAGACCTGCACGGAAGACGGCAAGAAGAAGCTCACGATCGAGTCCTTCGAGAACGACACCGAGGCCCAGACCCGAGTGAAGTCGGGCGGCGCCGTCGCGGGCGTCAACGACTACCCGGTCGCCGTGGACCTGGCCCGCAAGGCCGATGGCGGCAACGCCTTCGAGGTCGTCGGCGAGCAGGTCGACGCCGGCCCGTTCGGCATCGCGGTGAACAAGGACAACAAGGAGCTCACCACCGCTCTCGAGGCGGCCGTCAACGCGATCATCGAGGACGGCACGTACAAGACGATCCTCGAGAAGTGGGGCGCCGAGACCGGCGCCATCGACAAGTCGGCGATCAACGGCGGCAAGTGACAAACCCGGCAAGACTGAAGGGCAGTCACTGTGACTGACAAGTTCGACAAGGCACCGGCCGACGGCGACCCGTCGTCCGGCGTCACCAAGGAGAGCGGCTCCCTGCCGCCCGAGGCGATCAAGGCCATCCCGGTCCGCCACTACGGCCGCTGGGTCAGCGCGGTGATCGTGCTGGCGCTGGTGGCGCTGCTGATCAACGCGTTCGCCAGTGCCGAGAAGATCCAGTGGAACGCGGTCGGCGACAAGCTGTTCGACTCCACGGTTCTCGCGGGCGCCGGCCGCACCCTGCTGATCAGCGTCCTCGCGATGATCCTGGGCGTGGTCCTGGGCATCGTGCTGGCCGTGATGCGGCTCTCCAAGAACCCGGTGACCAGCTGGGTGGCCTGGGTCTACATCTGGTTCTTCCGCGGAACGCCGGTGTACGTCCAGCTGCTCCTCTGGTTCAACCTGGCGCTGATCTTCCCGATGCTGAATCTCGGTCCGATCTACAAGGACGAGATGACGGACGTCATGACCCCGTTCATGTGCGCCCTGCTGGGCCTGGGCCTCAACGAGGCCGCGTACATGGCGGAGATCTGCCGCGCCGGCCTGATGGCCGTCGACGAGGGCCAGACGGAGGCCGCGCACGCGCTCGGCATGAGCCACGGCAAGACGCTGCGCCGCATCGTCATCCCACAGGCGATGCGCGTGATCGTGCCGCCGACCGGCAACGAGTTCATCAACATGCTCAAGACCTCGTCGCTGGTCTACGCGGTGACGTACAACGAACTGCTGCGCGCGACCTCGACGATCGGTTCCACGTCGTACGCCGTGATGGAGATGCTCTTCGTCGCCTCGATCTGGTACCTGGTCATGACCAGCGTGTTCAGCGTCTTCCAGTACTACCTGGAGCGCTACTACGCACGCGGTTCCAGCCGCAGCCTGCCGCCGACGGTCTTCCAGAAGATCAAGGCGAACATGCTCGGTCTGGGCAGCGAAAGGGGCAAGGCAGCATGACCGCCATGGTGAAGGCGGAGGGCGTCCACAAGTCCTTCGGCCTGGTCGAGGTCCTCAAGGGCATCGACCTGGAAGTGCAGTCCGGCGAGGTCTTCTGCCTCATCGGCCCCTCCGGCTCCGGCAAGTCGACCTTCCTCAGGTGCATCAACCACCTGGAGAAGATCAACGCCGGTCGCCTGTACGTCGACGGGAACCTCGTCGGCTACAACCAGAAGGGCGACAAGCTGTACGAGCTCAAGGACAGCGAGGTCGCACAGCAGCGCCGGGACATCGGCATGGTGTTCCAGCGGTTCAACCTGTTCCCGCACATGACCGCGCTGGAGAACGTCGTCGAGGCGCCGGTCCAGGTCAAGGGCACCGGCAGGACCGAGGCCCGGGAGCGCGGCATGCAGCTCCTGGAGCGCGTGGGCCTGGCCGACAAGGCCAAGGGCTACCCCTCGCAGCTCTCCGGCGGCCAGCAGCAGCGCGTCGCGATCGCCCGCGCGCTCGCGATGGACCCGAAGCTGATGCTCTTCGACGAGCCGACCTCGGCCCTCGACCCGGAGCTGGTCGGCGACGTCCTCGACGTCATGCGCGACCTCGCCGAGTCCGGCATGACGATGGTCGTCGTCACCCACGAGATGGGCTTCGCCCGCGAGGTCGGCGACAGCCTGGTCTTCATGGACGGCGGCGTGGTCGTCGAGTCCGGCAACCCGCGCGACGTCCTGACGAACCCTCAACACGAGCGCACGCAGGCGTTCTTGTCGAAGGTGCTGTAGCGGTACGAAGTCGAGAAGGGGCGGCACGGGCATCCCGTACCGCCCCTTCTCCATGCCCCCAGTGGATCACTTCAGCGCCAGCAACAGGGTGTCCGACGGCGAGCACCACACCGGGCGCGCCTCCCCGAAGCCCTGCTCGCGCAGCACACGCGCGTGCCACGCGGCGGACGGCATGTCGCCGTCGGCGTGTTCGCCGTAGATCTCGAAGCGGCGGGCGGTGGGGCCGGCGAGGACCGGGTCCTTGGCTGCCAGCTCCCACCACTGGGCCCAGTCCAGGACACCGCTCTCTTTGGCCTGATCCATGCGGGCGTGGCGCTGTGCCCGTTCCGCCGCGTTGATCCTCGGCGTCGACTCGTCGATCATGTGGTCCGCGTTCATGAAGACACCGCCGTCGCGGACGAGTTCCGCGACCCGACCGTAGAGGGCCGCGAGGGGTTCGCCGTGCAGCCAGTGCAGGGCCGTGGCGGTCAGTACGGCGTCGTAGGAGTCGTACGGCAGCCTCGTCGGCCATGCCGGGTCCTTGAGGTCGGCCGTGACGAAGGAGACGCGCTCGTCGCCCGCGAAGGTGCCCTCGGCGATGGCGAGGAGGGCCGGGTCGAGGTCGACGCCCGTGCTGACGGCCTCCGGGAAGCGGGCGAGCAGCCGGGCCGTGATGGAGCCGGTGCCGCAGGCGAGGTCGAGGACGCGAGGTGTGGAACCGACGAGGGCCTCGACCATGTCCAGCATGACGCGGAAGCGTTCCTCGCGGTCGGGCATGTACCACTCCTGCTGGCGGTCCCAGCTCTGCTGCCAGGCCTGCCAGTCCGCGCCCGTCGTGGTGTCGGTGTCCGTCATCGCTGCCCTCCGTCGCGTACGCCGCCGTAATACCCTGGAAGCACGATCGTCTGTTACCCGTCCGCATCCACGACCATAGAGCGCCTCCGTAAGGACTACAAGTGGAACTGGCCTATTACTCGGACTACGCCGTGCGCCTCGTCAACACCGAGGAACCGGCCCGGGGCAAGGACGCCCTGACCTCGGTGGAGGCCGTCCGGTACCTGTTCGGCAACAACCAGGAGGCGGCCCGCCGCACCACCGAGGCCGACGTCACGCGCTTCCGCTCGGTCCGGGCGCGGCTGCGCGCCGTCTTCGACGCGGCGGACGGCGGCGACGAGACGCTGGCGGTGAACCTGCTGAACTCGCTCCTCCTGGAGTTCCCGGTGAGCCCGCAGATCTCCGGGCACAACTTCCGGGACGAGGACGGCCGCCCGCTGTGGCACATGCACCTGGCGGACCACCCGTCGAACGCGACCGCGGGCTACGCGGCGATCGCCGCGATGGGCCTGGCCTTCCACCTCACGGAGTACGGCGTGGACCGCCTGGGCCTGTGCGAGGCGCCGCCGTGCCGCAACGCCTACCTCGACACGTCGACAAACCGCTCCCGGCGGTACTGCTCCGACCGCTGCGCCACCCGCGCCAACGTGGCCGCCTACCGCGCCCGCAAGCGCCTGGAGGCCGACCGGTCCGAGAAGACGGGCCTGGCGGCCGACAGCGCCCAGCGGGCCACCGCGAACGGCGAACGCTGACCGGGCTTCAGCGGCCGATACCGAAACCGGACCCTGCCCAGGACCAGTTCCTCGGGCACGGTCCCGTAGTCCGTGCTGTCGCCGCCGGCGTACGTGTTGTCGCCGAGCACCCACCAGCCGCCGTCACGCCGCTCCACGGCCCGCTTCACGACGAGCAGGTCCTGCTGGAACGGATGACGTAGGACCACGACGTCACCCGGCCGGACCCTGGCTCCCCACTGCACCACGAGGCGGTCCCCGTGATAGAGCGTGGGCACCATGGACGGCCCGGTCACTTCGGCCACCCCGAAGGGCAGGACGGCCCTTCCCCGCTCGGTCTCCTGCGACAGCTCCGGCATCCCCGGCACCTCCCCGGTCCGATCCTCCACCAGTCTCAGTCTGACCCCGGACTTTTGTCCTAAGCCCATGGGGGCACCCGCGAAAACCCGTCTCGCAGGGAGTAATGTCCCACCTGAGAAGACGATCACGAGGAAGGAACGCTCCATGCTTTCCCGCCTGTTTGCCCCCAAGGTCAAGGTCAGCGCACACTGCGACCTGCCCTGCGGTGTGTACGACCCGGCCCAGGCCCGCATCGAGGCGGAGTCGGTGAAGGCCGTGCAGGACAAGATGGCCGCCAACGACGACCCTCACTTCCAGGCGCGCGCCACCGTCATCAAGGAGCAGCGCGCAGAGCTCGCGAAGCACCACGTCTCGGTGCTCTGGAGCGACTACTTCAAGCCCCCGCACTTCGAGAAGTACCCGGAGCTGCACCAGCTGGTCAACGACGCCCTGAAGGCCCTCTCGGCCGCCAAGGCCTCGACGGACCCGGCGACGGGCCAGAAGGCTCTGGACTACATCGCCCAGATCGACAAGATCTTCTGGGAGACCAAGAAGGCCTGACGCTCCACCAGTTCACGATGACCGGCGATCGGTGCACCATCGCAGGTCAGCGAAGACCCTGAAGGGGTCCGGCCGGTTCGCCGACTGGGCCCCTTCGGCGTTTCAATGACGGCATACGAGGATGCCGGCGGCGCTGTTGATCACGAACACGCCGTTGCGCGCGAGGTCTTCGGTGAGGATGGCTCGGGCCCGTTCTACGGTCGCCTCGAACGGCACGTCGTAGAGGTCGGCCCAGGCCCGCTGGGAGGCCAGGTGTGCGATGACCGGCTCCGGGGAGCGGACCGTGATGGTGCCGGTCAGTTCGATCGTGTCCACCCGGCCGAACTCGTCGCCGAGCAGGGCATGCGCCTTCTCCAGGGAGAAACGCGCATCGAGGGAGACACGGGCCGCGCCCAGGACGTCACCGGCCGCCCGCTGCCACAGCTCGTCGAGTTCGGCCTTGTCGCGTGCGCTGTTGGTGGAGACGATCACCAGTCCGTCGGGGGCGACCACCCGGGACAACTCCCTGACCGCCCGGGGGATGTCGGGGACGTGGTAGAGCATGTGCAGCGCCAACGCGGCGTCGACGCTCCCCGTGGCCAGCGGTAGGCGGGCGGCGTCCGCCACGGCGACCGGGCCGGGGACACCGGCGAGGATGCCCGGGGAGATGTCCAGGCCCAGCAGCGCCAGATCGGGGCGGTCCTGGCGGAGCCGCCGGACGTACATGCCGTTGCCGCAGCCGACGTCGACCACCCGTCCGCGCACTCCGCTCAGCTGTCCGGCGACGATGCCGGGAAGGTCGTAGCGAGGCGTCTGCCACTGGTAGAGGGCCTGACGGGCGGCCAGGTCACGGTCGCTGCTGTAGGCGCTTTTGGCGAGGCGGGCCCGGTCGGTGAGGGCGGCGTCGTGTGCGGCGGCGGGGTCGGACACGGCGGGACCTCCGTCCTCCTCAAGTGGCCGGCCGTGCTTCCGGCGCCCGCAGCCGCCGTACGAGCAGGCCGAGCAGGGTGGCGTTGAACAGGCCGGCCAGGGTCACGCCGGCGGAGAAGATCAACGGGTTCAGCCAGTCGAGCGAGGAGTCCCACGCGAAGGGCGCCGCCGGCAGGAGGGCGAGGAAACTGAACGGCGCCGCGGCCATGAGCGGCCAGATCCCGGCGAATCCCACGTCCGGCGACAGGTAGGCGGCGTACAGGAAGAACCCCAGCGACGCGGCGACCACGGCGAGGTACCCGCGTGCGGGCCAGTTGTCCACCGCGGGCGCCAGCAGGGCCCGGATCCTCCGTAGGCGGGGGCGTGCAGAACGTGCCATGTCCGTTCCTTTCTCTACTTCTTGTTCACGCGTGCCGCGTGGTGCGGCTGTCGCGGACGTGGTCGGCGAGGGCGCCGACGACGGCGGCGTTCACCAGGGCGCACAGCAGGAGCCATACGGCCGAGACGGCGACGGCGAGCACCTCGGCCGGTCCAGCGCCCTGGGTTCCGAAGCCGAAGGGGAAGACGATGCCCAAGTAGGAGAGGGGTGTGGTGAGCAGCAGGGGGCTCATGGCGTAGACGCTGTCCGGGAAGAGGAACGCGACGGGGACGGACGCGGCGAAGACAGCCAGATAGCCCCGTGCGGGCCAGTTGTCCGTGGCGAGCGCGAGGAGTCGGCGTAATCGCGGCATTCGGCGCGGGCGCGAGGCATTCGGCATCGCGGGTCCCTTCGGGTCGGTCCGTGGGTTGTGGTCTCCACGGTGGGCCCGGGGGCGCGTTCAGGGATGAGTACAGGTACTCAATCCCGTTGGGGGGTTCCGGAATTGCCGCTTCTTGGCGTTTGAACCGCTCCCGCCGAACGCCCGTTGTGCCGGTGGAAACGGAGAGCACCACCGATGCCGAGGAGGCGCGGCCAATGAAGCTCAACACATTCTGGGCCGGCGGAGAACTGCGGGAGCAGGACAAGGCGGACCTCCTGCGACTCAAGGACACCTTCCCCGACTGGGATCGCACCCTGTGGGTGCACCCCCGCGACACCGGCCCGGACGGTGCCGACAAGGCCGCACTGCTCATGGACAGCTATCGGCAGGCGGCCGAGCCGCTGGGATTCGCCGTGAAGGATCTGCGGGCGGAGGCCGACGACCTCGTCTCAGCGCTGCCCGAGGGAAAGCGCAATGGGCAACTGGTCAAGGACATCTGGCAATGGGAGATGCAGAACGACGGGCAGATCTCCGTCAAGGACATGGCGGCCTACCTCGTCGAGGGCAAGCACGGAGGCCTCTCCCTCGACCTGTCCGCACGCCCGACAGCGGAAGCCGGGCAGATCTCCGGGACAGAGGCGGCGTTCGACCGCGATTTCGCCGTTCCCATGATCAACGAGCGCGAAATCATCAATTACATGCCGGAAGAACACCGGACGTACTCGGAAGAAGCTGACTTCGACAACGATGACGCCATGGTCACCGCCCCCCAGATCGACATCTGGGCCATGTGGGCCAAGGAGGGCACCGAGGGCCAGACGATCATGCAAGGGGCCGCCGAGAGCATGATCGACAAGTACGTGAAGATGGCCGAAACCGGCGTCAAGGACGACATGATCGAGATGCAACACGGCCCCGGGGAAGGGCGGTTCGTGCCCGGCAGGGTCGACCAGGAATCCGCGCTGGGAAAGAAGGCGAACCGCGAAGACCCGTCCTGGGCCATGATTCCCGGAGAGCTCGCCGGGCACTCGCTCTACGACGGGCTGGCCAAGGTCGACGGCGAGACCGTGGATCAGTACGGCACGGACGTAAGGAAAGTCCGCGAGGAGAAGTGGCCGGAGCGCACGTGGCCGACAGGTATGGCCGGCGAGAGGGACCGGACCCTTCCCGGCCTGAACATCACGAAGTCCCATGAGGCGTCCTGGAAACAGGGCCTCGAACCGACCAACCCGCTCGCACAGGTCGCGCGCATGAGGCTCGACGGGTCCCCTCCTGCCCCGAGCACCTCCCAGCCCACGACGCCGCCCCGGGTGCCCTCCCCCGCGCTTAGCAATACCTCCTCCACCGGGCAGGGTAGGTAGCATCCACCACTGTGACGCGGATCACCCACACCAACACCCTGCCCATCGCCCCGATTTGGCGGCTCTGACACCGTTTCCCTCGATTCCCTCCCCTATACCGTCCCTCTGGTATCGCACACCTGTTGCACAAATAAACATGAGAGACCGAGGGTGATGAAGCGTCGTTGGTGGGGGGCGGCCGGTCTGGTGGCCGCGGCGGTAACGGGGACTCTGCTCGTGCAGGGTGTGACCGGTGGGCAGGCGGACGGATCGACCGGGGACGGCAAGTCGCGGCCCGTCAAGGTGAACACACGTACCGCCGCGATGACGTTGGCCGATGACGGCACGTCCGCAGCGATCGGCAAGCGGGACACCGAGCCGTTCAGCATGCTCGGCGTCACCTGGGCCGACCCGTCCGCCCAGGTCGACGGCACCGTCGAGATCCGTACCCGGGACTCGGAGACCGGCACCTGGTCGTCCTGGCTGTCGCTGGACGGCGACAGTGGACAGGGCGACGCGGAGGCCACGCGTGGCGGTACCGAGCCCGCGTGGGTGGGGCCGTCCGACGGCGTTGAGGTTCGGGTCGACGGCAAGTCGTCCACGCGGCTGCCCAAGGGGCTGCGCCTCGACATGGTCGATCCGGGCAGCAGCACCGTCTCGGAGCTGGAGCCCGCCGCGTATGCCATGGCGGCGGAGACCGATTCGGCCTCGCCCTCCGCCACGGACTCCTCCTCCGCCTCGCCGGAAGCCTCCGTGACCGACTCCGTGTCGCCCAGCGCGAGCAACTCGTCGAGTGCGTCGGCCTCCGCCTCCGCGACGCCCTCCAACTCGGCCTCGTCGTCCGCCTCCACCTCGCCGTCGCCCTCGACCACGGCTCCCTCGTCCACCGTTCCGCAGCCGCCGATCACCTCGCGCGCCGGCTGGGGCGCCGACGAGTCGATCAGCCCGGAGGAGCCCGCCTACCTGCCCGGCGGGAAGATCAAGGCGGTGGTCGTGCACCACACCGCCGAGTCGAACGACTACACCTGCGCCCAGGCGCCGGCCGTCGTCCGGGGCATTTACGCCTACCACGTCCAGACGTTGGGCTGGAAGGATATCGGCTACAACTTCCTCGTCGACAAGTGCGGCACCATCTACGAGGGCCGCAAGGGCGGCATCGACCAACCGGTGTTCGGCGCGCACACCTACGGCTTCAACTCCGAGACCACCGGCATCTCGGTCCTCGGCACCTACACGACCGCCGCCCCCTCGACGGCCGCGCTGACGTCCGTCGCCCGGCTCGCCGCCTGGAAGCTGGGCCAGTACGGCGTCGCCCCGAACGGCACCACCACCCTCACGGCGGGCGCCGACGGCAACAACTACGCCGGTACGACGTGGAAGTCGGGCGCGCAGCTCAGCTTCCCGACCATCCTGGGCCACCGCGACGGCTACAACACCCAGTGCCCCGGCGACGCCCTCTACGCCAAGCTGGCCACGATCCGCTCCTGGGCGGCGGGCCCGGTCGCCGGCCTGACGCTGAAGTCCGTCACCGGCGTGGGCGTCTCCGGCTCGACGTACTACACCAAGAGCTCCGCCACCGTGAACTGGTCGGCCACCACGCCGGCTTCGCTGATTACGAAGTACGAGGTGCTGGTGGACGGCACGACCGCCGCCACCGCCGCCGGTACGGCGACCTCGGCGAAGGTCAGCCTGGCGGTGGGCACCCACAGTGTGGCCGTACGGGCCGTGCACCAGTCCGGCAAGACGAAGACCACCGCGGCCGTCACGATCGTCGCGGAGACCACCGCGCCCACCTTCTCCACCAAGCCCAGCGTGGCGCTGCGCACCGGCACGGTGAACACCACCGCGGTTCCGCTGACCCTGAAGTGGAAGGCCACCGACACGGCCGCGCTGAAGGAGGTCCGCCTCACCGCTCCGACCACCGCGACCTACGGCCCGACCGTCACCAGCGCCTCCCTCACCGCCAAGTCGGGCACCGCCACGACCTGGGCGATGACGGCGTACGACCAGGCGGGCAACACCGCCGCGGCCTCGGTCGCCCGTACGCCGGTGATCCTCCAGGAGTCCTCGGCCACCAAGTCGGGCACCTGGACGACCAAGTCCTCCACGAGCTACCTGGGCGGGAAGTCGTACACCAGCAAGACCAAGAACTCCTCCCTGACCTGGACCTTCACCGGCCGCTCGGCCTCCTGGGTGGTGTCGCGCGCGGCGACCTCCGGGCAGGCGTACGTCTACGTCGACGGTGTGAAGACGGCGACCGTCGATCTGAAGTCGACCACCGCCAAGTACCGCCAGGCGATCTGGACGAAGACCTGGTCGACCAGCGCCAAGCACACCGTCAAGATCGTCGTCGTAGGCACGAGCGGTAGGCCGACCGTCACGACCGACGGTCTCGTCTACATCAAGTAGGTCAAGCGGTCACGGGGTCGTCGTCCTCCCCCGCCTCCAGCAGATTGGCCGCCGCGCCGATGATGCGGGGGTCGGGGGTGCCGACGACCTCGTGGTCCTTGTCGGAGTACTCGAAACGGGCCAGCACGCTGCGCATGGCCTCGACGCGGGCCCGCTTCTTGTCGTTGCTCTTGACCACCGTCCAGGGCGCCCGCTCGGTGTCCGTCTCCCGGAACATGGCGACCTTCGCGGCGGTGTAGTCGTCCCAGCGGTCAAGGGAGGCCAGGTCCATCGGGCTGAGCTTCCACTGCCGTACGGGGTCGACCTGGCGGATCGTGAAGCGGGTGCGCTGCTCGCCCTGCGAGACGGAGAACCAGAACTTGATCAGGTCCACCCCGTCGTCGACGAGCATCCGCTCGAACAGCGGGGCCTGGCGCATGAAGCGGCGGTACTCGTCGTCCGAGCAGAAGCCCATCACGCGCTCGACACCGGCCCGGTTGTACCAGGAGCGGTCGAACATCACGATCTCGCCCTCGGTCGGCAGATGCTCGACGTACCGCTGGAAGTACCACTGCCCGCGCTCACGCTCGGTCGGCTTCTCCAGCGCCACCACCCGGGCACCGCGCGGGTTGAGGTGCTCGGTGAAACGTTTGATCGTGCCGCCCTTGCCGGCCGCGTCCCGTCCCTCGAAGACGATGACGAGACGGCGCCCGGTCTCCTTTATCCAGCTCTGCAGCTTCAGCAGCTCGATCTGCTGGAGCCGCTTGTACCAGTCGTACTCCTTGCGCTCCATGCGCTCCGTGTACGGGTAGTTCTCCCGCCACGTGTCGACGGGCGTTCCATCGGCCCTGATGAGCACGGGCTCGTCCACATCGGTGTAGTCGACGGTCAGTCCGGTGATCAGCGGTGTCATGGAGTACCCCCAGCGTCAGTGAAACTGCGGCACGATCAGATAGATGCCGTACGCGACGACCGCCGCGCAGGCGAGGAAGCACAGGCCGGCCTCTGCCAGGCTCAACGCGTGGGTGGCGCCATTCTCGCGTGCTCCCTCCACTCGTACGAGACCCAGCACTCCGAGCGCGAAGACGACGACCACGGCGACGGTCACGCCGAGGCTCACCCCGGCGACCTCGCCCAGTGCGGTCCAGTCGAGCTGCATGTCGGTTTCTCCCTCGCTCAGGCGGCGCTGCCGGCGGTGGCCGGTGCCGGGGTGCGGACGGCGACCTCGTGGCCGTCGTTGACGTTGTTCGCGTGCACCGGGTTACGGCGGGAGAGCATGACGATGCCCGCCGCCACGGCAGCGCCGACCAGCGCGTGCGAGGAGCTGGAGGGCAGCCCGACCAGCCAGGTCAGCAGGTTCCACAGGATCGCCCCGATCAGCCCCGCGAAGATCATCCCTGGGGTGACGAGCGTGTCGTCCACGATCCCGCCGGAGATCGTCTTGGCGACCTCCGTGGACAGGAAAGCACCGACGAGTCGTGGAATCCGTTGGCGAAATCGAAGGCCAGTGCCGTGACGATGACGACCCCCACGAGGTACGTGATGTGATCCATGCCTTCATGGGAACAAGCGCTTCCATACGGGAAGCGAACTGGGAGCAAAGCCCGGGTCAGGACCCGGCACGCAGCCGGTGACGGTCGTGCGATGCTGATGTGGTGAACCGTGAGGATCTGGTACGGCTGCGACAGGCACGCGACCGCATGGACCGCGAGTACACCGAGCCGCTCGACGTCACCGCGCTCGCGAGCACCGCGATGATGTCGCCGGGCCACTTCCAGCGCAGCTTCCGCGAGGCCTACGGCGAGACACCGTACGGCTACCTGATGACCCGTCGCGTCGAGCGGGCCAAGGCCCTGCTGCGCCGGGGCGACCTCTCGGTCACCGACGTCTGCATGGCCGTCGGCTGTGCGTCCCTGGGCTCCTTCAGTTCCCGCTTCACCGAACTGGTCGGCGAGACCCCGAGCTCCTATCGGGCCCGCTCGCACGAGGAGAGCGCGGAGATCCCGCCCTGCGTGGTGCGGGCGTACACGCGTCCGAGGCGGACGTGACGCCGGTATTGACCTTAGGTTGGACGCATGGACCTGAAACTCAACAACTGCTTCATCGCCGTCGACGACCATGACAAGGCCGTCGCCTTCTACTCCGACGTCCTGGGGCTGGAGATCCGCAACGACGTCAAGTACGAGGGGATGCGGTGGGTGACCGTCGGGTCGCCGCTGCAACCGGAGGTGTCGATCGTCCTGGAGCCGCCCGCGGCCAACCCCGACCTCTCCCCGGCCGACCGGGAGGCGATGGAGCAGCTGCTGGCCAAGGGCATGCTGCGCGGGGTCAACTTCACCACCGAGGACTGCGACGCCCTCTTCGCCCGGGTCCGGGAATCCGGAGCCGAGGTGATCCAGGAACCGATGGACATGCCGTACGGGGTACGCGACTGCGCGTTCCGGGATCCGGCCGGGAACATGCTGCGGTTCATGGAGCGGGCCGAGAGCTGAGCGGGCCAGTGGCTGAAATTCGGGAAGCGGGACAGCACCGCCGACCTACGATCGCGCCATGAGCATCCGCTGGACCTACGCGTACATCGATCGACCCTCCGAGCTCGCCGGCCGGGCCCACGACTTCTGGACCGCCGTCACGGGCACGCACCTCTCCGAACTCCGGGGCGATCAGGGCGAGTTCGTGACCCTGTTGCCGGAGACGGGCGACGCCTGCGTCAAGCTCCAGGGGGTCGACTCGGGCGACGGCGGCGCCCATCTCGACCTCGCCGTCGAGGACGTACCGGACTTCGTGAAGTCGGCGCTGCGCCTGGGGGCCTCGGTCGTCGCCGAGCACGACGGATGGGCCGTACTGCGCTCCCCCGCCGGGCAGTTGTTCTGCGCGGTGCCCTGGCACGGGGAGGCGGTACGGCCGCCCGTCGTCGACGGCAGCCGCCTCGACCAGGTGAGTCTCGACATCCCGCCTTCCGCGTACGACGCCGAGGTCGCGTTCTGGAGCGGCCTCCTGGCCGGCTGGGAGTCACTGGCGGGCTCACTCCCCGAGTTCCACGTGCTCAAGCCCCCGCCCGGCCTGCCCGTCCGTATCCTCCTCCAGCGCCTCGGCGAGGAACGCCACGTCTCCGCCCACCTCGACCTCTCCTGCGCGGACATCGCGGCGACCCGCACCCGCCACGAGCGCCTCGGCGCCGCCTTCGTCGCCGAGCACAGCCACTGGACGGTGATGCGCGACCCGGCGGGCGGCGCGTACTGCCTGACCGGCCGCGATCCGGAGACGGGCGGGCTGCCCGGGCGCTCCTGACCGCGCCCGCGTCAGGCCCACTCCTCCACGTCGACCACGGCGTCCACCGGGATCGGCCCGTACACGTGCGGGAACTCCTCGCCGCCCGGGTGCGGAGACTCGTACTTCAGCGGGGCCGTGAGCCTTGCCGGGTTCACGACCAGGACCACCAGGTCGAGCGGGGGCTCGTCGGAGCCGTACAAGCGGGCTGCCACGCGCGGGAGTTGGGTGCGGGTGGAGCAGTGGATGAAGCCCTGCTCCTGGAGGGTGAGGTCGCGGCTCGACATCTCGTAGGTGCCGTGTGCGCGGGCCTCGTCCCAGAGTCGGCGTTCGGTGATGTGGAGGATGGGTTCGGAGAGTTCGGGCATGGCGGCAACGCTAATCCCTCAGACGCCCAGCCTCGCCGACCTCGCGTGGAGATAGCGCTGCTCGGGCAGGCTGAGCGTCCTGGCCGCCGCGGACTCGTACGCCGCCCGGGCGGCCTCCGTGTCGCCCGCCCGCTCCAGGAGATGACCCCGGACCGCGTCCAGGCGGTGGCCTTCGCCCAACTCGTCCACCAGCACGTCCAGTTCGGCGAGGCCCGCGTACGGTCCGTCGACCATGGCGACGGCGACGGCCCGGTTGAGGCGTTCGACGGGGCCGGGGACGAGGCGTACCAGCACCTCGTAGAGGCCGAGGATCTCGTACCAGTCCGTCGCCCGCGCGTCGGGCGCCTCGTCGTGCACCGCGGCGATCGCGGCGCGTAGTTGGTAGGGGCCGGCCCGGCCCCCGGAGAGCGCCCGGGTGACGAGCGTGACGCCCTCCTCGATCGCGGGCTTGTCCCAGCGGTCCCGGTCCTGTTCGTCGAGGGGGACGAGCTCGCCGTGCGGGCCGGTGCGCGCGTCGCGGCGGGCGTCGGTGAGCAGCATCAGGGCCAGCAGGCCGGCCACCTCGCGGTCCTCGGGGAGCAGGCGGTGGACGGTCCGGGTGAGGCGGATCGCCTCGCCCGCCAGGTCGCGCCGCTGGAGGGCCGAGCCGGAGGTCGCCGTGTAGCCCTCGTTGAAGATCAGGTAGAGGGTCTGGAGGACGGCCGGCAACCGTTCCTCCCAGCTGTCCGGGCGCCCGAAACTCACCCCCCTGACCTTCTGCTTGGCCCGGCTGATCCGCTGGGCCATCGTCGCCTCGGGGACCAGGTGGGCCCGGGCGATCTCCGCCGTGGTCAGACCGCCGACCGCCCGCAGTGTCAGGGCGATCTGGGCGGGCGGCGTCAGGTCCGGGTGGCAGCACAGGAAGAGCAGCGTGAGGGTGTCGTCCTCGCGCGGGGCACGGTCGGCACCGGGCGGCGGGGCGACAAAGGCATCGCGCGGAGCGAGCGCCGCCGCCCGCTCCTCTCTCCGCCGCCGCGCCTCCTCGGCACGCAGCGCGTCGGTCAGCCGCCGCGAGGCCACCTTGATCAGCCACCCGCGCGGGTTGTCCGGCACCCCGTCCCTCCCCCACTGCCCGGCCGCCGCGAGCAGTGCCTCCTGTACGGCGTCCTCGGCGGCGTCGAAATGGCCGTACCGCCGGACCAGCGCGCCGAGAACCTGCGGCGCGTGGCGGCGCAGCAGGTCCTCGGTCTCATCGGTCTCGGTCGGGTCGCTCATGGCCGCTCAGAGGTCGCCGGCGCCCTCCTGGATGCGCCGGATCACCACCGGGTGGTCGGGGGCGCCCGCGGGCTGGGGGCAGCGGGCGACGCGCTCGGCGATCTCCGTGACCCGCTCCAGGCTCGCGCAGTCCAGGATCCAGAAGCCGGCCAGCAGCTCCTTGGTCTCGCTGTACGGACCGTCGGTGATCTGCGCCTTGCCGTCGTCGCCCAGAGTGACGTGGCGGGTCTTCGCGGGCTCGACCAGGCCCTGCCCGTCGAGCATCTCGCCGGTCTCCGACAGGTCGTCGTTGATCGCGCTCATGTAGGCGTACATCGCCTGCACCTCCTGCTCGCTCCAGGCCGGGGAGCCCGCGGAGGCCTTGCCCTGCATCGCCTCGTAGTCCGCCTGTGTGCCCTGCACCATGACCAGGTACTTCATGATTCCGCTCCTTCGGCTCGGGCCACCCTCGGTGGGCGGCTCTCACAGGGGACGTCGGAGCCGGGCCGGGGTTCTCGACACGGTTCAGGAATTGTCGGCGGCCGGTTTCGGAGGGGCCGGTTTCTGGGGTGCCGGCTGCTGCGCGGCGGACTTCTTCGCCGGGGTCCTCTTGCGCGAGCGGTCGCCGGCCGGGGCGTCCGGGTCGAGGTACGCCTCGCACTCCCTGTTGCGGCACGGGCCACCGACCCACCGGGGCACCCACGCGCCCAACGTCTTGTACCGCTTCACGACCGTTGCGACGGGCTGTCCACAGACGGGACAGGCGTGTTTTTCGCTGTCCATGTCCTCAGCGTAGGGCGCTTGGGAGCGGGGTGCTCACCTCTTGCGTGGGTGAGGTGCGGACGAGCACGCGTCGCGCGACGCCCGCTGTCGACGATTGTGCCGGTGACTGGATCGACGGCAACCTACGGCGAGTGAGCCGAAGGGGCGCGCCTGTGTCGAGAGCCCGAGCGCGCGGAGGCCCGCAGGGTCGAGCACGGTCGGGCTCTCGACACAGGCTTTGGCGCCCCGGAGGCGAACCGAGCCTCCCCAAAAAGGGGTGTGGGGCGGGTCCCGCACACCGTGGGGATGTGCGGGACCCGCCCGGCCGGAATCCCCGGGTGGCTGCGCGGGGTCAGGAGCCGCGCGGGGCCGGGGATTCCGGGGTTCGTAGGTGGCCTCAGTTGCTACGGCGGGTGACGAACTCCGCCAGTGCGAGCAGGCCGCCCGCCGCCTCCGGGTCCGGGATCGCGCGGGACAGCTCGTGCATGGCCCGGGCCATGCGGTCGGCGGCCTGGACCTGCGCCCAGTCGCGACCGCCCGCCCGCTCCACGGCGAGGGTCGTACGCTCCAGCTCACCTTCCTCGTGGGGAACTCCGTACAGCTCCGCGAGCTCGGCCGCCGCCGGGGTGCCGGAGGCGAGCGCGGCGACCACCGGCAGGGACTTCTTGCGGGCGGCGAGGTCCGCGCCGGCCGGCTTGCCGGTGCGGGACGGGTCGCCCCATATCCCGATGACGTCGTCGATGAGCTGGAAGGCGAGCCCGGCCTCCCGGCCGAACGCGTCCAGCGCCTCCACGTCGTCGTCCGACGCCCCCGCGTACAACGCGCCCATCGCGCACGCGC
Source organism: Streptomyces sp. JLBG701 (assembly GCF_058544905.1). NCBI lineage: Bacteria > Bacillati > Actinomycetota > Actinomycetes > Kitasatosporales > Streptomycetaceae > Streptomyces > Streptomyces sp. JLBG701. The sequence goes on along the minus strand of NZ_CM178588.1, from coordinate 7,614,240 downwards.
ACCCCAGCAGCGCACCCGTCTTGGCCGCGGCCATGGCGAGCACCTCGTCGAGGGTGACCTCGGTCGGACCGCACCGCTCCATCGCCACGTCCGCGTGCTGACCGGCGCACAGCTCGACGACACACGCCGCGAGCCGGGCGGCGGCCGCCGAGGACGCGGGGTGCGGATCCCGGGCGAGCAGCCCGAGGGCCAGCGCCTGGAGCGCGTCCCCGGCGAGGATGGCGTCCGCGTCACCGAACACCGTCCACGCGGTGGGCCGGTGCCGACGGGTGGTGTCCCGGTCCATCACGTCGTCGTGCAGCAACGTGAAGTTGTGGACCAGCTCCACCGCCGCGGCGGCCCGCAGGGCCGACTCCCGCACGCGCGTACCGCCGAGCGCGGCGGCCGTGGTGAGGACGAGGGCCGGACGTATCGCCTTGCCCGCGTTGCCCGCCGCCGGTGTGCCGTCCGCGTGCTCCCAGCCGAAGTGGTAGAGCGCGATCCGGCGCATGGAACCGGGCAACGACTCGATGGCCGCGCGCAGTTCGGGATCGACCGAGGCCCGGGCGCGCTTCAGGATCCCCGCCGCCTCGTGCCCGTCGGGCGGACCCGACCGATCCTCTATGTCGCTCTCGATGGACCTCCCCCTTTCACGTGTCCCGGTGAGGCCCGTCGTGTCGCCCGGGCACTGCTTCGTCCGCGTCATGAACTCACCCACGGATCACCTCGGGCGTCCGGTTCATCGCCAGCGGCCGATCTCGACGTTCTCCAGGACGCCGAGCGCGTCCGGTACCAGGACCGCGGCCGAGTAGTAGGCCGTCACCAGGTAGTTGATGATCGCCTGCTCGTTGATGCCCATGAACCGCACGGACAGGCTGGGCTCGATCTCGTCGGGGATGCCGGCCTGCTGGAGGCCGATGACACCCTGCTCTGCCTCGCCGGTGCGCATGGCGAGGATCGAGGTCGTACGGGCCTCGCTGACCGGGATCTTGTTGCACGGGTAGATCGGCACACCGCGCCAGGTGGGGATGCGGTTGCCGGCGATGTCGATGGTCTCGGGGACGAGTCCGCGCTTGTTGAGCTCACGGCCGAACGCGGAGATCGCACGCGGGTGGGCGAGGAACAGCTTGGTGCCGCGGCGCCTGCTGAGCAGCTCGTCCATGTCGTCCGGGCCGGGCACGCCGTCGTGGGGCTGGAGCCGCTGGTCGTACTCGCAGTTGCTGAGCAGGCCGAACTCACGGTTGTTGATGAGCTCGTGCTCCTGGCGCTCCTTCAACGCCTCGACGGTGAGCCGGAGTTGCTGCTCGGTCTGGTTCATCGGCTGGTTGTAGAGGTCGGCCACGCGTGTGTGGATACGCAGGACGGTCTGGGCGACGCTCAGTTCGTACTCACGCGGCCTGGCCTCGTAGTCGACGAACGTGTGCGGGATGTCCGGCTCGCCGGAGTGGCCGGCCGCGAGGTCGATCGACCTCTCGCCGTACTTGTTGGTCTGCTGCTCGGGGATGGAGCGCAGCTCCTGGAGGTGCCCGCTCAGTGATTCCGCGCGCTCCGCGACCATCTCGACGTCCTGGCGGGCCAGGACGAGGACCGTGCAGGCGGTGACCGCGCGGGCCGTGAACTCCCAGATGGCGTCCGGGTCCAGCAGCGCCTGGTCGCCGAAGTAGGCGCCGTCGGCGAGGACTCCAAGCTCCGCGTCGTCGCCGTAGGGGCCCGTGCCGATCTTCTCGACCTTGCCGTGTGCCAGCAGGAACACCTCGTCGGTCTGGCTGCCGAAGGAGGCGATCACCTCGCCCGGGGCGATCTCCCGCTGCCGGCAGCGCTGGGCGAGCTCCGCCAGCACTTCCTCGTCCTCGTAACCACGCAGGGCCGGCAGTTCGCCGAGCTCCGCCGGGATCACCTCGACACGGTCGCCGGTCTTCACGAACGTCACCCGGCCGTCGCCCACGGAGTAGGTCAGCCGCCGGTTCACGCGATACGTACCGCCCTGCACGTTCACCCATGGCAGCGTGCGCAGCAGCCAGCGTGAGCTGATCTCCTGCATCTGAGGCGCGGACTTCGTGGTGGTGGCCAGGTTCCGCGCGGCCGCCGTGCCGAGACTCTGCTGCGGCTTGCCCTGCTCCGTGCGGACCTCTTCGCCTACCGACATAAAAAATGCCCTCCCCGCTCATGCACCGGCACCCACCTGCGCCGGGCATCGATCTCCGCGCACAAGCCTTCCACCACGGAGGGTGCCGGTGCTATTACACGAAAGAGCGGGATTGGATCTTCGGCAGCTGGGCACATAAGGGCTTTCTGTCGAAAGCGGCCGTCGGTGTTCGAATCCGGCGGCGACAATGGCGAGGTGCACCGCCCCGACGCCCCCGACCTCGCCGCCCTGCGCCCGCGACTCCCCTCCCCGCTGCAGGACGTCGAGGACGAGCGGTTCGCACGCCACGCCGTACGCCTGCGGCTGAAGCGGGACGATCTGATCCACCCGGACCTGGTCGGCAACAAGTGGCGCAAGCTCGCGCCGAACCTCACCGCGGCGGCGGGCCGCCCGCTCGTCACGTTCGGCGGCGCGTACTCCAACCATCTGCGGGCCACCGCCGCAGCGGGCCGGCTGCTCGGTCTGCGGACCGTCGGTGTGGTCCGCGGCCAGGAGCTGGCCGACCTCCCCCTCAACCCCTCCCTGTCCCGGTGCGCGGCGGACGGGATGCGACTGCACTTCGTCGACAGGTCGACGTACCGCCGCAAGACCGAGCCGGACACCCTCGCGCGCGTGCTGCGCGCAGCCGGCGCCGAGGACGCGTACGTCGTCCCGGAGGGCGGCAGCAACGCCCTCGCCGTACGCGGCTGCCACGCGCTCGGCGAGGAGCTGCGCGGCCACGCCGACGTCGTCGCCCTCGCCTGCGGCACCGGCGGCACACTCGCGGGCCTGGCCGCCGGGCTGGCCTCCGACCAGCACGCCCTCGGCATTCCGGTCCTCAAGGGCGGTTTCCTGACCGCCGACATACAGGCCCTGCAACGAGAGGCCTTCGGCGGCCCGCGCGGCCACTGGCGCCTCGACGACCGCTTCCACTTCGGCGGCTACGCCCGCACCACCCCCGAACTCGACGCCTTCGCCGAGGACTTCGAGGACCGCCACGGCCTGCCCGTCGAGCGTCTCTATGTCGCCAAGTTGCTGTACGGACTTGTCACCCTGGCCGAGGAGGGCGCCTTCCCACGCGGGACGACTCTGGCCGCGGTGATCACGGGGTCACCGTTCGGGCAGTGAGCCCGCCTGTTCACGCTGCCTCGCGGTAGGCCGCCGCCTCCTCCAGGTCCAGTCTGCGCAGCAGGGTGCGCAGCATCTCGTCGTCGATGTAGCGGCCGTCCCGCAGCCGGACGAAGACCGCGCGCTCGGCGCTGATCATCTCGCGGGAGAGGCGGCGGTAGGTGTCGTCGACGGTCTCACCGGTGATCGGGTTGACCTGGCCGAGGCGTTCCCAGACGGAGTTACGGCGGCGTTCCAGAACCTGGCGGAGACGGTCGGCGAGGGGCGGCGGGAGCACGTTGCGTTCGTCGTCGAGGAGCTCGTCCAGGCGACGCTCTGCGGCCCGGGATGCCTGCGCCTGGGCGTTCGCCTCGGCGAGGGTCTCGGCCTGGGTGTCGCGGCCGGGGAGTTTCAGCGCGCGGATGAGCGGGGGCAGGGTCACGCCCTGCACGACCAGGGTGCCGATGACCGTCGTGAAGGTCAGGAAGAGGATGAGGTTGCGCTCGGGGAAGGGCTCGCCGTCGTGCGTGAGGGGGATCGAGAAGGCGATCGCCAGCGAGACCACGCCCCGCATTCCGGCCCAGGCGATGACGAACGCCCCCTTCCAGGTGGGATTCGGCTCTCTTTCGCGGATCCGGGCCGACAGCAGGCGGGGCACGAAGGTCCCCGGATACACCCACACGAACCGGGCCACGACGACGACCACGAAGAGGGCGAACGCGTACCAGGCGGCGCTGGCACCCTCGTACTCGCCAAGCCCCCTGAGCACCACCGGCAGTTGCAGTCCGATCAGCATGAAGACCGCGGACTCCAGGACGAAGGCGACCATCTTCCACACCGCCTCCTCCTGGAGGCGGGTCGCGAAATCCACCTCCCACGCGCGGTGGCCGAGGTAGAGCGCGACGACCACGACCGCGAGGACTCCGGAGGCGTGCACCTGCTCGGCGACGCCGTAGGCGACGAAGGGGATCAGCAGGGAGAGCGTGTTCTGCAGGAGCGCTTCCCTGAGGTGGGTGCGCAGCCAGTGGATCGGCACCATCAGCAGCAGCCCGATGCCGACGCCGCCGACCGCGGCGAGCAGGAACTCGCCGATCCCGCCGGCCCAGGTGGCGCCCTCGCCGACGGCGGCCGCGAGGGCGACCCGGTAGGCGGTGATCGCGGTGGCGTCGTTCACCAGGGACTCGCCCTGGAGGATCGTGGTGGTCCGCGACGGCAGCCCCACGCGGCGTGCCACCGCGGTGGCCGCGACCGCGTCCGGCGGCGCGACCACCGCGCCGAGTACGAGCGCCGCGGTCAGCGGCAGGCTCGGCACGATCATGTAGGCGGCCCAGCCGACGGCGAAGGTCGCGAAGAGCACGTAGCCGACCGACAAGAGCGCCACCGGCCGCAGTTGTGCCCGCAGATCGAGGTAGGAGCTGTCGGTGGCCGACGTGTACAGCAGCGGGGGCAGCAGCAGGGGCAGTACGACGTCGGGGTCCAGGGTGTATTCCGGCACCCCCGGGACGTACGAGACGAGCAGGCCCGCCGCGACCAGCAGCAGGGGTGCCGGTACGGGGGTGCGCCGGGCGGCCGCGGCCACCACGGCGCTGCCCGCCACCAGCAACAGCAGCGGCATCACGTCCATCGTCCTCGCCCACCCTCGGTTTTCCGCGCGGCAGGCCGCGCACCCGTCGTAACCTGGCAATCATGAAACAGTGCACGCATGCCGACGCGCTGCCGCACCCGGAACCCGCTCCCCTCAACGAGACGTGTCCCGAGTGCCTGGCGGAGGGCACCCACCCCGTGCAACTGAGGCTGTGCCTCAGCTGCGGTCATGTCGGTTGCTGCGACTCCTCGCCCGGACGGCACGCCACCGAGCACTACAAGGACTCGGGACATCCGATCATGCGCACCTTCGAGCCCGGCGAGGAATGGCGCTGGTGCTTCGTGGACCACGTGCTCGTATGACCTCGGGCCGGCCGGACAGTACCCCGGATCCGGACGGTTCGACCGTCTGACGTCTGGGTACGTCAACCCGGCGCGCGCTCTTCCCAATTGGGCCCGCGGACCCCCTAGCCACGGAGCGTATCCGTGTGTTTACTATGAGTTACAGCATGGGGTTGGGGTCCCGGGGACAGGAAAGTCGAGAGCGCGGTAGCGTCACCGCTGAAGCACACATCGCGTTATCCCGGGGGGCGACCCTCGGCCCCGAAAAGCTTGTACCACCTTGGAGGTGAGGGTGTCCCAGATCGCAGGCGAGCCCGCGACCCAGGACTTCGTGGAAGTCCGGCTGCCGGCCGCGGGTGCCTACCTGTCGGTGCTGCGTACGGCCACGGCCGGTCTCGCAGCCCGTTTGGACTTCACCCTCGACGAGATCGAGGACCTGCGCATCGCCGTGGACGAGGCCTGCGCGATCCTGCTCCAGCAGGCCGTGCCCGGCTCGGTCCTCAGCTGTGTGTTCCGACTGGTCGACGACTCGCTGGAGGTCACCGTCTCGGCCCCGACCACGGACGGTCACGCGCCCGCGCGCGACACCTTCGCCTGGACCGTCCTGTCCGCGCTCGCGGGCAAGGTCTCGTCCGCGGTGGACGACGACAAAACCGTTTCGATCAGCCTCTACAAACAGCGCGGCGCGGGACCCGGGCCGGCGTGAGGAACGGGGACGGGCCGGTGCGGGACGAAGAGCGCGGCACACGGGAGCTGCCGGCCGAGGGCTCGGGCACCCCTGGCGGGTCTCGGCGCACGGCGGACGGCATCCCCGAGCAGGCCCGGCCGCATCCGCAGGACGGCCTCGACGACCACGCGGAGGTCGGCGTGACGAACGACGGGCAGCGGGAGCAGGACGGTGCCGTGCTGAGCACGCCCCTGGAGGGCCGGATTGGTGGGGTCTCCCCCGTTCACGGGGGTCCCCCCGCTCGACCGAAGTCGAGGCTGGGGGAGGAGGCGAAAGCTCTGGGAAGGGCGACGGGCGGGACGATGAGCGAGCACGAGCGAGACGATCAGCAGGGCGCGCAGACTGTGCAGGCCACGCAGCACGACCCGCAGGACCGCAGCGGGGCACGCGCGTTGTTCATCGAGCTGCGCGAGCTGAAGGACGGCAGCGCGGAGTACGCGGAGCTGCGCAACAGGCTGGTCCGCATGCACCTGCCGCTCGTCGAGCACCTCGCGCGCCGCTTCCGCAACCGCGGCGAGCCGCTGGACGACCTCACCCAGGTCGCCACCATCGGCCTGATCAAGTCGGTCGACCGCTTCGACCCGGAGCGCGGCGTCGAGTTCTCGACGTACGCGACCCCGACGGTCGTCGGCGAGATCAAGCGGCACTTCCGCGACAAGGGCTGGGCGGTGCGCGTTCCGCGCAGGCTCCAGGAGCTGCGGCTGGCGCTCACGACGGCGACGGCGGAGCTCTCGCAGCTGCACGGCCGCTCCCCCACGGTCCACGAGCTGGCCGAGAAGCTGGGCATCTCGGAGGAGGAGGTCCTGGAGGGCCTGGAGTCGGCCAACGCGTACTCCACGCTGTCCCTGGACGTCCCCGACACGGACGACGAGTCCCCGGCGGTGGCGGACACGCTGGGCGCCGAGGACGAGGCCCTGGAGGGCGTCGAGTACCGGGAGTCGCTCAAGCCGCTCCTGGAGGACCTGCCGCCGCGCGAGAAGCGGATCCTGCTGCTGCGCTTCTTCGGCAACATGACCCAGTCGCAGATCGCGCAGGAGGTCGGCATCTCGCAGATGCACGTGTCCCGGCTGCTGGCCCGGACACTGGCCCAGCTGCGGGAGAAGCTTCTCGTAGAGGAGTAGCGCGCAGTGGTGCTCCGGAGCAGCAGTACTTACTGAGCTACTTCTGGTCCTGCACGTTTCCGGGCCCCCGGATCCCGAGGGCCCGGGTCGTCGCCGGATTGATCAGCAGGACGAGGGCCGTCACCGCGACCACCGCGAGGACGATTCCGCCGGGGATGGCCACGCTGTCGGCCTGGAGCAGGTTGTAGGCGACGGGCAGCGCCATGATCTGCGTGATGACGGCCGGGCCGCGGCTCCAGCTGCGGCGGGCGAGCAGCCCGCGCGCGGCCAGCAGCGGCAGCAGCCCGAGGACGATCAGCGTGATGCCGCCGGTGACGGCCTGCTGCCGGTCGTCCGGGTCACCCGTGAGGCCCAGGACCAGCATCCAGGCGCCGCCGACGACGAGGGCGAGCCCCTCCAGGCCGGCCAGCGCGGCCGCATAGATCAGGCGGCGGGGGCGGGGTTCCTCGGCCTGCGGGGCGGGGTTCTGCTCACTGCTCACCCCTGAAGGGTAGCCAACGCCCCGCGCCCCTCCGTTGAGGATCTCTTACTTGAATCCTCCCCCAGCTGAATCAGGGGGATTCCTGGCTCACGCCGCCTGCGGGTCAGCGACCCGACAGGTCTTCCACGATCAACACCAGCCGGGTTGAAACCAGCCCGGTTTGTACCGCAAAGCTTGGAGGTGCATGTGCTGTCTTGGTTCTCGATCAGCACGGTGTACGCGCTTGGTTCTCGCAACGCACAGTGATCAGCTTACCCGACTGCGTAGGGGAATCCTCGAACGTCTCCCGTGATCCCCACCTCGGACTGGGCCCGGTACCCCCCAGTAGGTACCCTGCAACCCATGCGTGCACTTCTCGTGGTCAATCCGGCGGCAACCACCACAAGCGCACGTACGCGCGATGTCCTGATTCATGCCCTCGCGAGCGAGATGAAGCTTGAGGCGGTCACCACCGAGTACCGCGGGCACGCGCGCGACCTGGGCCGGCAGGCGGCGGACAGCAAGGACATCGAGCTGGTCGTGGCCCTCGGCGGCGACGGCACGGTCAACGAGGTCGTGAACGGCCTGCTGCACAACGGCCCCGACCCCGAGCGGCTCCCCCGCCTCGCCGTGGTCCCCGGCGGTTCCACCAACGTCTTCGCCCGCGCCCTCGGCCTGCCGAACGACGCCGTGGAGGCCACCGGCGCCCTCCTTGACGCCCTGCGCGAGGAGCGGGAGCGCACGATCGGCCTCGGGCTCGCCGCCGGCACCCCGGGCACGGAGGACGAGGCGGTGCCGTCCCGCTGGTTCACCTTCTGCGCGGGGCTCGGCTTCGACGCGGGCGTGATCGGCCGGGTCGAACAGCAGCGCGAGCGCGGCAAGAGATCCACACACGCTCTTTACCTGCGTCAGGCTTTCCGCCAGTTCCTGGAGGAGCCCCACCGCAGACACGGCACGATCACGCTGGAGCGGGACGGCGAGGACCCGGTCACGGATCTGGTGCTGTCCATAGTCTGCAATACGTCCCCGTGGACGTTTCTTGGCAATCGCCCTGTGTACGCGTCGCCTAAGGCCTCGTTCGATACCGGGCTCGACGTGCTCGGTCTCAGCCGTATGTCCACGCCCGCTCTGGCCCGGTATGCAACACAGTTGCTCACTTCGTCCCCCGAGCGCGGACCCCATGGCAAGCACGCCACCTCCCTGCATGACCTGAGCGACTTCACCTTGCATTCGAAGGTGCCCCTCCCCCTCCAGATGGACGGCGACCACCTGGGACTGCGAACGAGCGTGACGTTCACAGGCGTACGCCGTGCACTGCGTGTGATTGTGTGAGCAGAAGGGGCTAAAGTCCTTTCACTCGAACGTTTAGACCAGGGTCCACCCCATGGAAGTACGGCTGTGACCTAGTCGACACCGAGGAATCAAAAAAAACTTTCCAGAAGGGGTTGTATCCGCCGCTGAGGTTTGCGAGTCTCTACGTGGCGATCGAGACGGCCCGCAACACCGGCCTCCGGAGATCACCAGAACCCCTCTCCAAAACAACGGACCACGCCGGGAACCCGGCAGTCGGCCCTTCACTTGTTGAGGGATTCGTGAAAGCGTTCACATTCACAAGCAACCCGCACGTAATACCAAGGAGAGGTAGCAGCCATGGACTGGCGTCACAACGCCGTTTGCCGCGAGGAAGACCCCGAGCTCTTCTTCCCCATCGGCAACACCGGTCCTGCGCTGCTGCAGATCGAGGAAGCCAAGGCCGTCTGCCGCCGCTGCCCCGTCATGGAGCAGTGCCTGCAGTGGGCGCTCGAGTCCGGCCAGGACTCCGGCGTCTGGGGTGGTCTCAGCGAGGACGAGCGTCGCGCCATGAAGCGCCGCGCCGCCCGCAACCGGGCCCGTCAGGCCACTGCCTGACAACCCACCCCGCTCACAGCCTGAGCTTGGCGGCGCGTACAGCGAGTACGCATCTCCCGCCCCCGAGCCGCAGCGCGCAGTACCCCCGATGCGCTTAGCAGTAAAACGAGCAGCAACGAGCACAAGCCTCGGACCACTTGGTGGTCCGGGGCTTCTTGCTGTTCCGACTGTCCGGACACACCGCTCGCGTTACTTGTGCGACCGCACCGGAATGTCGAGGATCACCCGCGTGCCGCGCTCCGGCGCCGCGATCATGTCGAACGTACCGCCCAACTCCCCCTCCACCAGCGTTCGTACGATCTGGAGGCCGAGGTTGCCCGAGCGGTGCGGGTCGAAGCCCTCGGGGAGGCCGACTCCGTCGTCCTGGACGGTGACGAGGAGGCGGGACTCCTTCGCCTTGTCGCCGCGGACCGCCGAGACCTCGACCGTGCCGGTGTCGCCTTCGCGGAAGCCGTGTTCGAGGGCGTTCTGGAGGATCTCGGTGAGCACCATCGACAACGGGGTGGCAACCTCGGCGTCCAGGATGCCGAAGCGTCCGGTGCGCCGGCCGGTGACCTTGCCCGGCGAGATCTCGGCGACCATGGCGAGCACCCGGTCGGCGATCTCGTCGAACTCCACGCGCTCGTCCAGGTTCTGGGAGAGCGTCTCGTGCACGATCGCGATCGAACCGACCCGCCGCACGGCCTCTTCGAGGGCCTCCCGGCCGCGCTCGGAATCGATGCGCCGGGCCTGGAGCCGCAGGAGGGCGGCGACCGTCTGGAGGTTGTTCTTCACCCGGTGGTGGATCTCCCGGATGGTCGCGTCCTTGGTGATCAACTCGCGCTCGCGGCGCCGCAGTTCGGTGACGTCACGGAGCAGGACCAGCGAACCGATGCGGGTGCCCTTGGGCTTGAGAGGGATCGCCCGGAACTGGATCACCCCGTCGCCGGACTCGATCTCGAACTCGCGCGGCGCCCACCCGCTCGCGACCTTGGCGAGCGCCTCGTCCACCGGCCCCCGCGTCGGGGCGAGTTCGGCGGTGGTCATGCCGAGATGGTGACCGACGAGGTCGGCGGCGAGGCCGAGGCGGTGGTACGCCGACAGCGCGTTCGGGGACGCGTACTGGACGATGCCGTCCGCGTCGAGGCGGATCAGGCCGTCGCCCACGCGGGGCGAGGCGTCCATGTCCACCTGCTGGTCGGGGAACGGGAAGGAGCCGGCCGCGATCATCTGCGCGAGGTCCGACGCGCTTTGCAGATACGTCAGTTCGAGGCGGCTCGGGGTGCGCACGGTGAGCAGGTTGGTGTTGCGCGCGATGACACCGAGGACGCGCCCTTCCCGTCGTACGGGGATCGACTCGACGCGGACGGGGACCTCTTCGCGCCACTCCGGGTCGCCCTCGCGCACGATCCTGCCCTCGTCCAGGGCCGCGTCCAGCATGGGGCGACGGCCGCGGGGGACGAGGTGGCCGACCATGTCGTCCTGGTAGGAGGTCGGGCCGGTGTTGGGGCGCATCTGGGCGACGGAGACATAGCGTGTGCCGTCGCGCGTGGGTACCCACAGGACGAGGTCGGCGAAGGAGAGGTCGGAGAGCAGCTGCCACTCCGAGACCAGCAGGTGGAGCCACTCGAGGTCGGAGTCCCCGAGGGCGGTGTGCTGGCGTACGAGTTCGTTCATGGAGGGCACGTGTGCGAGCGTACCCGCCGGTTTGTACGGGTCCTAAAACACCCGCGGGCCGCGGCGCCTGAGAGGGACCCTCAACCCTCCCGGCACCGCAGCCCGGAGCAGCAACGGCCACGGGGTGTGCGGTCCCGATCGGCCGATGGATGAGGATCCGGGGCAGTCAGGGCAGAGAGCTCCGGTTCCTCGGTCCGCCTTCCTGTGCGGGGAAGACGGAGGCTCATGCATTCATATGTTGTTCGCCCAGCGTGGCCCATTGTGGACTAGACCACTCCTTGGTGTCCACGCGTCGGAGAATGTTCGTTGCTGTTTCTTCACGACCGGACCGACTGGTCGGACGTCCCAGTAACCACCATGAAGCGTAGCCCGCCTGGGTCATTCGCGGGGCCGGATGGCCAGGGCAATTTCCGCGAGCGCGCTCAGCGGGTCTCCGTCACCTTCGCCAGGGCGCGTGGGGCGTCCGGGTCCTGGCCGCGGGCGATGGTGACCTCGTAGGCCAGGAGCTGGAGCGGGATGATCTCCAGGACGGGCTGGAGCTCCTCGACCACGCCTTCGGTGGGCAGGACGAAGCCGGCCGAGGCCTGCTCCACCTGGCCGGCGGGGCCGATGACGACCAGGTCGGCGCCCCGGCCGCGGAGCCGGTCGAGGACGGGTTGGAGTGCCTCGCCTCCCTTGCCGTCCGTGACGACCGCGATGACCGGGGAGACGTTGTCGACCATGGCGAGGGGGCCGTGCAGGAGGTCTGCGCCAGAGTAGGCGAGGGCGGGGATGTAGCTGGTCTCCATCAGCTTGAGGGCGGCCTCCTTCGCCGTGGGGTAGCCGTAGCCGCGCGAGGTGATGACCATGCGCTCGGCGAAGCGGTAGCGGGAGGCGAGGGCGCGGACCTCGTCCTGCCGGGCGAGCAGCTGCTCGGCGAGGTCCGGCAGGGCCTTCGCCGCCGCGCCGTCGCCGCCGCGCAGGCCCTCGACGAAGAGATAGAGCGCGAGTAGGGAGGCGGTGTAGGTCTTGGTGGCGGGAAGCGCCTTCTCCGGACCGGCCATGATGTCGATGTGGTACTCGGAGACGCCGGCCAGCGGCGAGTCCGGGTTGTTGGTGACCGCGAGGGTGACGGCGCCGGCCTCGCGGGCGGCCCGGGTCGAGGCGAGGGGGCTTCTGATGGATCTCCGCGGGAGAAGGAGTGGCGTTCGGTGCGTGCTCTCGGCGTGCCGGGCGGAAGTCCTTGTAGCGGAGCTACCAGGGCTTCCGTCCGGTGCGGCGAGAGTGCGTGCCGGGCGTCGCGACGCCGCGGAGATCCATCAGAAGCCCCCTAGATCCGGGGAGCCGCCGGACTGGCTGACGGTGACGACGAGGACGTCGGTGAGGTCGGGGCGGGCGCCGTAGGCCGTCGTGGTCGACATCGAGGTGAGCCCGCAGGGCAGGCCGAGGCGGATCTCCAGGAGGTACTTGGCGTACAGCGCGGCGTTGTCGGAGGTGCCGCGGGCGGTGAGCAGGACGAAACGGGGCTTGCGGGCGGCGATCTCCTGGGCCACCTGCCGGATGAGCGGGGCACCCTCGTCCAGGATCCGTCGCAGGACGGCGGGCTGCTCGGCCATCTCCCGAGCCATGACCCTGCCGGGGAGGTCCGGTGTCGTGGCGGTCATATGGGGTCCTCTCGGGGGTCGCTGCGCGTTTCGTCGTGCGTGTCATCGTGCACTGGCGGGTTCCCTTCCACTCTCCCTCGCGGGAGGGCGCCTCTGCCCTGGGACGCATGAACCGACTCTGTTAGATTGGTGGAGATTGGTCTAAACCACATGCCCAACCGGGTCCCCCAGAGCCCCTCTCCTCAGATCGGCAGGCCCAGCGTGGAAGTTGTCATCGTTCCGGACGCGAAGGCGGGCGGCGAGCTCATCGCCGAGGCCATGGCTCAGTTGCTCCGGCGCAAGCCCGACGCCCTGCTCGGCGTGGCCACCGGCTCGACGCCGCTGCCCATCTACGAGGCGCTGGCGGCCAAGGTGAAGTCCGGTGCCGTGGACGCCTCGTCGGCGCGGATCGCCCAGCTCGACGAGTACGTGGGGCTGCCGGCCGAGCATCCGGAGTCGTACCGTTCGGTGCTTCGGCGTGAGGTGTTGGAGCCGCTGGGGATCGGGATGGACGCGTTCATGGGGCCCGACGGGACCGCCGAGGACGTGCGGGGCTCGTGCGAGGCCTATGACCGGGCGTTGGCTGCCGCCGGTGGGGTGGATCTGCAGTTGCTGGGGATCGGGACCGATGGGCACATCGGGTTCAACGAGCCCTGTTCTTCGCTTGCCTCGCGGACGCGGATCAAGACGTTGATCGAGCAGACTCGGGTCGACAACGCGCGGTTCTTTGACGGGGATATCGAGCAGGTGCCGCATCACGTTATTACTCAGGGGATCGGGACGATTCTCGAAGCTCGGCACCTGGTGTTGCTCGCCACCGGCGAAGGTAAGGCGGATGCGGTGGCCGCGACTGTTGAGGGGCCGGTTGCTGCGGTGTGTCCTGCGTCGGCGCTTCAGTTGCATCCGCATGCGACTGTCGTGGTTGATGAGGGGGCTGCGTCCAAGTTGAAGTTGGCCGACTACTTCCGGCACACCTTTGTCAACAAGCCTGACTGGCAGGGGATTTAGACGCGTCAGCGTCTGCCGGGATCTGTTTGGCGGCGGGTGCGGGTTGTCTGTGGCTTGTCGCGCCCACGCGGCGGAGCCGCATATCGACACAGGCCCGCGCCCCTGAGCGGCGACGAAGGCGCCTGTTCCCTTTCCAGGAACCGGCGCCTTTCGTGTCGTAGGGGCTACTCGCCTGCTATTGCCTCTGCCGCCGCCCTTCCGCATACGCGGGCCGCGCCGTGTGTCGCTATGTGCAGGGCGCCTCTTGGTGGGGACTGGGGGACGCCCATTTCTACGACGATCGTGTCCGGGCGTTCTCGCAGGATCGTGTCCAGGGCCGTTGTCATCCAGGGGTGGCGGTGTTCGTCCCGGACCACCGCGACTATGCGGCGGTCGCCGGCCGCTGACAGGGCGTTGTGGCCTGCGTCCTGGCCTGTGAAGCTCGCCGTTTCCGTGCCAGGGAGGAGGCGGGAGAGTTCTGCTGCTACTCCCCAGGGGGTTTCCTCGCCTACGGCGATGTTCGCGGCCGGGGTGAAGGCCGCCACGTACGGAGGGGCGGTCAGGGGGGCGTGGGGGGCCGTGGCTGTCAAAGTCAGGGCTCGGCGGGCTGCTATCAGGCCCACTTCTGGGCGGGGGTCGGTGTCGGTCGTTTGGGCCGTGGTTGTCCAGCGGGCCAGGGCTCGGACTCGTTCCGCCGCGTCCGCCAGGCGTTCCTCGGGCAGTTCGCCCGAGCGGACCGCTGTGATCAGGGCGTCGCGCAGGCGTCGTACCGTCTCGTCGTCCGCCAGGCCGCCGCCCACGCAGATCGCGTCGGCGCCGGCGGCGATGGCGAGGACGCTGCCGTGTTCGATGCCGTAGGTGGCGGCGATGGCCTGCATTTCCATGCCGTCGGTGACGATCAGGCCGTCGTAGCCGAGTTCGCCGCGGAGCAGGTCGGTGAGGATGGGGGCGGACAACGTTGCCGGGTGGTCCGGGTCCAGGGCCGGGACCAGGATGTGGGCGCTCATCACCGCTCGGGTGCCCGCGGCGATGGCCGCGCGGAACGGGGCGAGTTCGCGTCCCTCCAGCACCGAGGCGGCCACGTCGATGCGTGGGAGTGCGTGGTGGGAGTCGACGGCCGTGTCGCCGTGGCCCGGGAAGTGTTTCGTGCACGCCGCGACGCCCGCCGACTGGAGGCCGGTGACGTAGGCGGCGGTGTGGCGGGCGGCCAGGGCGGTGTCGGCGCCGAAGGAGCGGACGCCGATGACCGGGTTGGCGGGGTTGGAGTTCACGTCGGCCGACGGGGCCCAGTTGAGGTTCACCCCGCAGGCGGCGAGGCGGCGGCCGAGTTCGTGCGCGACCTCGCGGGTCAGGTCGATGTCGTCCACCGCGCCCAGGGCGTGGTTGCCCGGGAAGGAGGATCCGGTCCTCACCTCCAGGCGCGTCACGTCACCTCCCTCCTCGTCGATGGCGACCAGGACGTCGTCGCGTTCGGCTCGCAACTGGGCTGTCAGGGATGCCAGTTGCTCGGGGGTGGCTATGTTGCGGCCGAACAGGCCCACCGAGGCCAGGCCCTCGCCGAGGCGGCGCAGCAGCCAGTCGGGAGCGGTCGTACCCGCGAAGCCGGGCTGGAGGACGGTCAGCGCGTCGCGCGTGAGCCCGTCTTTTCCAGGGTCGGATGCGGTCGTACCGCTGGCGAATGTCGTCATCGGGTGGCGCTATCCCTTCACGGCGCCTGAGGCGAGGCCGCTGACGGCCTTGCGCTGCAGGAAGACGAAGAGGATCAGGATCGGTATGGCGAACAGCGAGGCCGCCGCCATGGTGGCGCCCCAGTCGTCGCCGAAGGTCGTGCGGAAGCTGGACAGCCACAGCGGGAGGGTCTGGGCCTCGGCCTCCTTGTTGAGGATCAGGACCAGCGGGAACTCGTTCCAGGCGGTGATGAAGCCGAAGAGTGACGTGGCCATCAGGCCGGGCGCCAGCAGCGGGAAGATCACCTTGATGAAGGCCTGGGTGCGGGTGCAACCGTCCACCATCGCCGACTCCTCCAGCTCCTTCGGCACGGCGGCGACGTAGCCGCGCAGCGTCAGGATGGTGAAGGGGAGCACCATGACCATGTAGAAGCAGGTCAGCGGGACCAGGCTGTTGAGCAGGTCGGCGTCGCGCACGAGCATGTAGATGGCGATGACCATGACCTCCCAGGGGGCCATCTGCGCGACCATGAACGTGACGATGAAGCCGCGCCGGCCCTTGAAGCGGAGGCGGGCGAGCGCGTAGGACGCGAGCAGCGCGATGACGAGCGACAGCAGTACCGAACACACGGTGACCGTCACGGAGTTGCCGACCAGCGTCCAGAAGTTGTCCGCGTCGACGACCTTCCTGAAGTGTTCCAGGGTGGCGTCGGTCGGGAAGAAGACCGGGTCCTCGGCGATGATGTCGCCGGTCGGTTTGAAGGCCGTGGCGAACATCCAGTAGACGGGGAACGCGAAGACCGCGAAGAGGACGATCGCCGTCGCGTTGGGCCACAGGCGGCTGATGAGGGATCGGTTCACAGCTCGTCCTCCTCCTGCTTGAGCACGGTGCGCAGGTAGTACGCGGTCAGGGCCAGCAGGATCAGGATGGTCAGGAACGAGATGGCCGATCCCATGCCGAAGTGCTGGTTGCCGACGCCCTCGACGAAGGCGTAGATCGGCAGGGTCTCGGTGAGCCGGTCGGGGCCGCCCGCGTTCATCGCGAAGATCTGCGCGAACGACTTGAAGACCCAGATGACTTGGAGAAACGTCGTGGCCCACAGGAACGGCCGCAGGAACGGGAAGGTCACCGAGGCGAAGGACTGCCAGGCGCCGGCGCCGTCCAGCGAGGCGGCCTCGTACAGCTCCTTGGGGATCGTGGTCGTCGCGGCGTAGAGGTTGATCGCCACGAACGGGATGGACTGCCAGACGATCAGCAGGGTGACCACGGAGAAGGTGGAGAACTGGGTGCCGAGCCAGTTGTAGTCGGCCATGGAGTGCCAACCGAGCTTGTCGAGGACCCAGTTGACGACGCCGAAGCGCTGGGCGAACAGCCACTGGTAGACGGTGGTCGCCGCGATCACGGGCATCGCCCAGGCCAGCACGAGGCCGAGCATCAGCGTCACCCGCATCCGCCTGCCGAGGCGGGCCAGGAGCAGGCCGGTGAGGGTGCCGAGCAGCATGATGAGGACGACGTTGGCGGCGGTGAAGACGACCGACCGTCCGACGACCTTCCAGAAGTCCGAACCGGTCAGGACCGCCTGGTAGTTGTCGATCCCGTTCCACTCGGTGAGGTGGAGGATCAGCTGCCGTGGGTTGAGGTTCTGGAACGACAGCATGCCGTTCTTCACCAGCGGCCAGCCGAGGAGTACGGCGGTGGCCAGCAGCGCCGGCAGCAGGAGCAGATAGGGGGCGGACGCGCCGCCCTTTCTGCTCGCCCGGGTGTCCCCGTCTCCCGGCGGGCCGGAAGGTGTTGCGTCGCTCTTGTGGACTCCGGTCGCCAAGGCCGTGTCCGCGCGTTCGGTCTGCACTGACATGCTCGCCGTCTCTCTGTGGCTGCGCCGGGGCGCCCGCTCTGGGGCGCCCCGGCGGCGGGTGGTCAGCTCGTCTGCGCGAGACGCTTGTTGATCTCGGCCTCGACCTGCTTGGCGGCGTCGGCGGGCGACTTACCGTTCAGCACCGCGGTCATGTAGGTCTTGATCGGGTTGGGGGTGTTCTCGACGGCGGCCCACTCGGGGATCAGCGGCGTGGTGCCGCCGAAGGCCGCGGCCGGGGCGGCTGCCACGGCGGCGGGGTTGGCCGTGAGGTTGGTCTGCAGCGACTCCTTGTTCGGGATGACGCCGTTCTCCTTGGCGAGGGCGCCCTCGAACTTGTCGGACAGGGCCATCTTCAGGAACTCCTGGGCGAGTTCCTGCTTCTTGCTGCCCGCGGCCACCGCGAAGTTGGAGCCGCCGAGGAAGACGCCCTCGGGCTTGTCGGCGCTCTCACCCGGGATGGTGAAGTAGCCGATGTTCTTCTCGATGTCCTTGTTGGCGGCGATCGCCGTGCCGGCCTCCCAGCCCATGCCGATGAAGGCGCCGACGTTGCCCTTGGCGAAGACCTCGGCCTGCTGCGGGGTCGCCTCGTCCTTGTCCTTGGGGGCCTCGGAGAAGGACTGGTACTTCTTGTAGATCTCCATGGCCGCGGCGACCTTGGGGTCGGCGAGGTTGGAGACGTACTTGTCGCCGTCCTTCTTCACCAGGTCGGCGCCCTGGCCGATGGTCAGGCCGTCGAAGAAGTACCAGTTCTGGCCGGGCAGGTAGATCGGCTCGGCCTTGGTCTTCTCGCCGATGGTCTCCAGGTCCTTGTAGAACTCGTCCCGGGTCTTGGGGGTCTCGGTGATGCCGGCGTCGGCCCAGACCTTCTTGTTGTAGATGACGACGCGGTTGGCGAAGTACCAGGGGGCCGCGTACTGCTTGCCCTCGTAGACGGAGGACGCGTTGAGGGCCTCGGTCCAGTCGGCGCCGATCTCCGACTTGAGGTCGGTCAGGTCGGCGAGACCGCCGGTGGCCGCGTAGGCGGGGGTCTGGGTGTTGCCGACCTCGATGACGTCCGGCGGGTTCTCCTCGGAGAGCGCGGTCGTGATCTTCTGCTGGATGCCGTTCCACTGCTGCGTCTCGAACTTCAGCGTGGCGCCGGTCTTCTTCTCGAAGGCCGCGGTCAGGTCCTTGGTCCAGCCGGGAGGCGTCGAGCCGTCCATCGCCCACACGGTCAGGGTCTCGCCCTTGAAACCGTCGGCCCCCGCCTTGCCTTCGCTGTCACTGTCGTCGCCACCGCACGCCGCGACCGAGAAGATCATGCCCGCGATACCGATCGCGGCTATCAGCTTTCGCTTCACGCCATCCTCCTCAGGGATGCCACATACCCCCCTGCCTCCCCGCGCGAGCGATGGGCCGGGACCTGGACCAATGGTGTAGACCAGTAGGGGGAGCTTGGCCCAGACCATGAAGCGTGTCAAGGGTGGCCGAAAAGGCTCCGACCAGCCGTTATGGGACCTACATATGCAGGAACCTTTAAGTAAGAAGCCCTCGAAAACATGAGGCCCGGACCGCTCGATTCCGGTAGACCATTTAAAGTGGTGGACTAGACCAAAAGAGGTGACCGACGGTATACAGAGGGGATCACGGAGCGTGCGGGGAACATCCCGGTACGCTGCCGTGCCACGATGTGAGCCGCATCCGGAGCCGGGAAGGCAGAGCATGAGCACCGACGTCAGCAGTGCGGAGAACGAGGGTGGGGCGACCGTCCGTACCGCGCGTGTGCCCAAGTACTACCGCCTGAAGAAACACCTCCTCGACATGACGGAGACACAGTCGCCCGGCACCCCGGTGCCGCCCGAGCGCACTCTCGCCGCCGAGTTCGACACCTCCCGCACGACCGTGCGCCAGGCCCTCCAGGAACTGGTCGTCGAGGGCCGCCTGGAGCGCATCCAGGGCAAGGGCACCTTCGTCGCCAAGCCGAAGGTCTCGCAGGCCCTCCAACTCACCTCGTACACCGAGGACATGCGCGCCCAGGGCCTCGAACCCACCTCGCAGCTCTTGGACATCGGCTACATCACCGCCGACGACCGCCTCGCCGAGCTCCTCGACATCACCGCCGGCGGCCGCGTCCTGCGCATCGAGCGCCTGCGCATGGCCAACGGCGAGCCCATGGCCATCGAGACGACGCACCTGAGCGCCAAGCGCTTCCCGGCCCTGCGCAGGTCACTCGTCAAGTACACGTCCCTCTACACCGCGTTGGCCGAGGTCTACGACGTCCACCTCGCCGAGGCCGAGGAGACCATCGAGACCTCCCTGGCCACCCCGCGCGAGGCCGGCCTCCTCGGCACCGACGTGGGCCTGCCGATGCTGATGCTGTCCCGCCACTCCCTGGACAAGGAGGGCCAGCCGGTGGAGTGGGTGCGGTCGGTGTACCGGGGCGACCGCTACAAGTTCGTGGCGAGGCTCAAGCGCCCTCAGGACTAGGGGCGTTGGGCAACACGGCCTTTGGGCAGTAATGCACGCGGTGTAGCGCAACCGTCAATCCTGCTCTACGTTCCTCCCGTCGCCGCATCAACGGGAGGACGACCCGTGCGCACTGCGAATGCCCGAACCATCGTCATCTGGACCCTCGTCGCGCTGATCGGAGCCGCGGGCTGGACCGTGCTCGCGCTCTCGCGCGGTGAGAACGTCTCGGCCGCCTGGATGGTCGCGGCGGCCCTCGGCTCGTACGCGATCGGCTACCGCTTCTACTCGAAGTTCATCGCGTACAAGGTGCTCAAGGTCGACAAGACCCGGGCCACTCCCGCGGAGCGGCTGAACAACGGCATCGACTTCCATCCGACCGACCGGCGCGTCCTGCTCGGCCACCACTTCGCCGCGATCGCCGGCGCCGGACCGCTCGTCGGCCCCGTGCTCGCCGCGCAGATGGGCTATCTGCCCGGCACGATCTGGATCGTCGTCGGCGTCATCTTCGCGGGCGCGGTCCAGGACATGGTGGTGCTGTTCTTCTCCACCCGCCGGGACGGCAGGTCGCTCGGGCAGATGGCACGGGAGGAGATCGGCCCGTTCGGCGGGGCGGCCGCGCTGATCGCCGCCTTCGCCATCATGATCATCCTGCTCGGGGTGCTGGCGCTGGTCATCGTCAACGCCCTCGCGCAGTCCCCCTGGGGCACCTTCTCCATCGCCATGACGATCCCGATCGCCTTGCTGATGGGCTTCTATCTACGGGTGCTGCGGCCGGGCCGGGTCACCGAGGTCTCGCTGATCGGGGTGGCGCTGCTGCTGCTCGCCCTGGTCGCGGGCAAGTGGGTCGCCGACTCGTCCTGGGCCGACACCTTCACCCTCGCCCCCTCCACCCTGGTCATCTGGCTGGTGGCGTACGGCTTCATCGCGTCGATCCTGCCCGTGTGGACGCTGCTCGCCCCGCGCGACTACCTCTCCACGTTCATGAAGATCGGCACGATCTTCCTGCTCGCCCTCGGTGTCGTCATCGCGCTGCCGACGCTGAAGATGGACGCGGTCACCGACTTCGCCTCACACGGCAACGGGCCGGTCTTCGCGGGCTCCCTCTTCCCGTTCGTCTTCATCACGATCGCCTGCGGGGCCCTTTCCGGCTTCCACTCGCTCATCTCCAGCGGTACGACGCCGAAGATGATCCAGAAGGAGACGCAGGTCCGGATGATCGGCTACGGCTCCATGCTGATGGAGTCGGCGGTCGCGATCATGGCGCTGCTCGCGGCCAGCATCATCGACCCGGGCCTGTACTTCGCGATGAACGCGCCGGCCGGTGTCATCGGCACCACGGTCGACAACGCCTCGCAGGTGGTGGGCAGTTGGGGCTACCAGATCTCCCCCGCAGAACTCGCCCAGGCGGCGAAGAACGTCGAGGAGACGAGCCTGCTGTCCCGCACCGGCGGTGCGCCCACCCTCGCCGTCGGCGTCTCGGAGATCTTCTCCAAGGTCACGGGCGGGAGCCTGCGGGCATTCTGGTATCACTTCGCGATCATGTTCGAGGCACTGTTCATCCTGACCGCGCTGGACGCCGGCACGCGCGTGGGCCGCTTCATGCTCCAGGACACCCTCGGCAACCTCTACCGGCCGTTCAAGAACGTCAGTTGGAAGCCGGGGCTCGTCATCACCAGCGCCATCGTGTGCGCGCTGTGGGGCTACTTCCTGTGGGTCGGCGTCCACGAGCCCCTCGGCGGCATCAACCAGCTCTTCCCGATCTTCGGCATCTCCAACCAGCTGCTCGCCGCGGTGGCGCTGGCCGTCTGCACGACACTCCTGGTGAAGTCGGGACGCCTCAAGTGGGCCTGGATCACCGGGGTTCCGCTCGTCTGGGACGCCACGGTGACCCTGACGGCCAGCTTCCAGAAGGTGTTCTCCAGCGACCCGCGCGTGGGCTTCTTCGAGCAACGCAGCGTCTACCAGGCCGGCATCGACCGGGGCGAGGTCCTGCCCCCGGCCAAGAGCATGGACGACATGCACACCGTCGTCACCAACTCCACGGTGGACGGCATCCTTTCGGCGGTCCTCGCGATCCTGATCATCATCGTGATCGCCGACGCGGCCCGCGTCTGCGTCCGCCATGTCCGCCGCCCGGCCATGTCCACGCTGAGCGAGACCCCGTACGTCGAGTCGAAGATCATCGCCCCGGCCGGGCTGATCCCGACCAAGGAGGAGAAGGAGGAGGCACGGGATGCGGTCTCCACTCCGGCGGGCACTTGAGGGTGTGCGCTGGTACGTACGGGAGTTGACCGACGAGTCGGCGTACGACCGCTATGTCGCGCATGTGCGTACGGGTCACCCGGAGGCGTGCGTGCCGTCCCGCCGGGAGTTCGAGCGGATGCGCACGGACCGTCAGGAGGCGGATCCACGGCAGGGCTTCCGCTGCTGTTGACACCGATGTCTGGCCTTCACGGAATCGACATACCGATATGCGGACGAGGTCTTCCGCTTGCGTGACACCGTGACCTAGATTGCCTGCGCGTTACACAGGTGATCAGTGAGGGAGCGGAGCCGCCAGATGTCAGATGCGCCTGAAGTGAGACCACCGGTGGTGACCCCGGTCCGTGTGGTCATAGCCCTGTGCCTCTTCGCCCCGTTCGTGGCGATGTTGTGGGTCGGCTCGTTCGCGAAAGTGGACCCGACGTTCATCGGCATCCCGTTCTTCTACTGGTACCAGATGCTGTGGGTGCTCATCTCCACGGCGCTGACGATGACCGCGTACCAGCTGTGGCAGCGTGACCAGCGCGCCCGCTCGGCCACGAAGGGTGGTGCCGGCGCGTGAACGACGGCGTGAACGGCGTGGCACTCGCCGTCTTCATCTTCTTCTTCCTGGCCGTCACGGTCATGGGCTTCCTGGCCGCGCGCTGGCGCAAGGCCGACAACGAGCACAGCCTCGACGAATGGGGCCTGGGCGGCCGGTCGTTCGGCACCTGGGTGACCTGGTTCCTGCTCGGCGGCGACCTGTACACCGCGTACACCTTCGTGGCCGTACCGGCGGCGATCTACGCGGCGGGCGCGGCCGGCTTCTTCGCGGTGCCGTACACGATCCTCATCTACCCGCTGATCTTCACGTTCCTGCCGCGCCTCTGGTCGGTGTCGCACAAGCACGGCTATGTGACGACGTCGGACTTCGTGCGTGGCCGGTTCGGCTCGAAGAGCCTGTCGCTGGCGGTGGCCGTGACCGGCATCCTGGCGACGATGCCGTACATCGCGCTCCAACTGGTCGGCATCCAGGCCGTCCTGGACGTGATGGGCGTCGGCGGCGGCGAGGACACCAACTGGTTCGTCAAGGACCTGCCGCTGCTGATCGCGTTCGGCGTGCTGGCGGCGTACACGTACTCGTCGGGTCTGCGGGCCCCCGCGCTGATCGCGTTCGTCAAGGACACGCTGATCTACATCGTCATCGCCGTCGCGATCATCTACATCCCGATCAAGCTGGGCGGGTTCGACGAGATCTTCAAGGCGGCGAACGAAAAGTACACGGCGGCCGGCGTCGGCGGCCTCGTCCCGGCCGAGGCGGGCCAATGGACG
This sequence comes from Streptomyces sp. JLBG701, assembly GCF_058544905.1. Lineage (NCBI taxonomy): Bacteria > Bacillati > Actinomycetota > Actinomycetes > Kitasatosporales > Streptomycetaceae > Streptomyces > Streptomyces sp. JLBG701. The sequence goes on along the minus strand of NZ_CM178588.1, from coordinate 7,591,078 downwards.
TACGCCACGCTGGCGTTGGGCTCCGCGCTCGCGCTCTTCATGTACCCGCACTCGATCACGGCGACGCTCTCCTCGCGCAGCCGTGAGGTGATCCGCCGCAACACCACGATCCTCCCCCTGTACTCGCTGATGCTGGGCCTGCTCGCCCTGCTCGGGTTCATGGCGATCGCGGCCGGAGTGAAGGTCACCAACGGGCAGTTGGCGATCCCGCAGCTCTTCGAGACGATGTTCCCGGCCTGGTTCGCGGGCGTGGCCTTCGCGGCGATCGGCATCGGCGCGCTCGTCCCGGCGGCCATCATGTCCATCGCGGCCGCCAACCTCTTCACCCGCAACATCTACAAGGACTTCATCCGCCCGGACGCGACCCCGGCCCAGGAGACGAAGGTCTCCAAGCTGGTCTCGCTGCTGGTGAAGGTCGGCGCGCTGGTCTTCGTCCTGACGATGGACAAGACGGTAGCCATCAACTTCCAGCTCCTGGGCGGCATCTGGATCCTCCAGACCTTCCCGGCCCTGGTCGGCGGCCTCTTCACCCGCTGGTTCCACCGCTGGGCCCTCCTCGCGGGCTGGGCGGTCGGCATGCTCTACGGCACCTTCGCCGCATGGGGCGTGGCCTCCCCGACCCAGAAGCACTTCGGCGGCTCGGCGAAGGAGATCCCGGGCATCGGCGAGATCGGCTACATCGGCCTCACGGCCTTCGTCCTGAACGTGGTGGTCACGGTGATCCTGACCTTCATCCTGAAGGCGACCAACGCCCCCGAGGGCGAGGACGAGACCAGCCCGCAGGACTACACGGCGGACGCGGGCGACAAGGGCGTAGAGACGGAACTGGTAGGCGCCGCTCACTGACCCCACCTAAGGGGCGCGGGGAACTGCGCGACCAGCCACACACAACCCGCAACGGGCCACCGAGAGCAAGAAACTCGGCGGCCCGTTGTCGTACCCATCCGGCACACTCGCCAACATGGACATCGCGATCAGGCAGGCGACCCCCGACGAGTACACAGCCCTAGGCGAAATCACCGCCCAGGCCTACCTCCAGGACGGCCTCCTGGACTTCGGCGAGAGCGACGAATACCTGGGCGAACTCAGAGACGTAGCCAAACGAGCCGCCGCCGCAGACGTCCTCGTCGCCACAGCACAGGGCCACCTACTCGGCGGAGTGACTTTCGTCCCGGCCGGCGGCCCCATGGCCGACATCGCAAAGCCCGGCGAGGCAGAAATACGCATGCTGGCGATCGCTCACGGGGCCCGAGGCCAAGGCGCCGGCGAGGCCCTCGTACGCGCCTGCATCGACCGCGCGAGGGCCACCCCCGGCTGCACAGCCATCGTCCTGTCGACCCAGCGCACGATGCACTCAGCCCACCGCATCTACGAACGCCTGGGCTTCACCCGCACACCCGCTCGCGACTGGAATCCCATCCCGGAGCTCGACGACATCACTCTCCTCACCTACGAGTTGACGCTGAGTTGACGCCCTGACACGCGACACGACACAACATCTGGTGGTGCCATGACGGCCCGGCACAAGATGTATGCTCATGCTCGCTGTCGCCGCAGGGGAATCCGGTGCGAATCCGGAACTGTCCCGCAACGGTGTACTTGTGCATGTTTTGTGCACATGGTCAGTCCGAGGACCTGCCGACAGCGCGCCCGGCCGTCCGGCCCGGGTGCATTGACGTCCGGGCCTCGCGGAGTGGGCCGGTGGACGCGACGCCGCGCGCGCTCGTGAACTGCCATGCCCTCCCCAAGGCCCCGTGCCGAGCGAGGGAGAGCCCCACGTGACCATCGCGCCAGCCGAACCGGCTTCAGCGACCGCGACCACGGCCGAGACCGAGACCGACGGTCCCGGAACCGCGCTGCTGCGGACCCTGACCGAGCTGACCGCCGACCTCCCCGACGCCGACCCCGGCCGGGTCGCCGCCGCCGCGTTGCGCGGCCGGTCCGCCCGGGCCGACGAGTCGGAGTTGCGCGAGCTGGCCACGGAGGCGGCCGCCGGCCTCATCTCCGAGGACCCCGCGTACTCGCGGCTGGCCGCGCGGCTGCTGACGATCAGCATCGCCGCCGAGGCCGCCTCGCAGGGTGTCACGTCGTTCACGGAATCCGTCGCCGTCGGCCACCGCGAGGGCCTCATCGCCGACCGCACCGCCGAGTTCGCGCGCATCCACGCGGCCCGCCTCGACGCGCTCGTCGACCGCGAAGCCGACGACCGCTTCGGCTACTTCGGCCTGCGCACCCTCCACAGCCGCTACCTGCTCCGGCACCCGATCACCCGCAAGGTGATCGAGACGCCCCAGCACTTCATGCTGCGCGTGGCCGCCGGCCTGGCGGAGGACGACACGACCCGAGCTCTCGACGAAGTAGCCGCGCTCTACAGGCTCATGAGCCGCCTCGACTACCTCCCCTCCTCCCCCACGCTCTTCAACTCCGGCACCCGGCACCCCCAGATGTCGTCCTGCTACCTCCTCGACTCCCCGCTGGACGAGCTGGACTCCATCTACGACCGCTACCACCAGGTGGCCCGCCTCTCGAAGCACGCCGGCGGCATCGGCCTGTCGTACAGCCGGATCCGTTCCCGCGGCTCCCTGATCCGCGGCACGAACGGGCACTCCAACGGCATCGTCCCGTTCCTGAAGACCCTCGACGCGTCCGTCGCCGCCGTGAACCAGGGCGGCCGGCGCAAGGGTGCCGCCGCGGTGTACCTGGAGACCTGGCACTCCGACATCGAGGAGTTCCTTGAGCTGCGCGACAACACCGGTGAGGACGCCCGCCGTACGCACAATCTGAACCTCGCGCACTGGATCCCGGACGAGTTCATGCGCCGGGTCAACGCGGACGCGGTCTGGTCGCTGTTCTCCCCCGCCGACGTGCCCGAGCTGGTCGACCTGTGGGGCGAGGAGTTCGACGCGGCGTACCGCAAGGCCGAGGCGGATGGCCTCGCCCGCAAGACCATCCCGGCCCGTGACCTCTACGGCCGCATGATGCGCACCCTCGCGCAGACCGGCAACGGCTGGATGACCTTCAAGGACGCGGCCAACCGCACCGCCAACCAGACCGCCGAGCCGGGCCACGTGGTCCACTCCTCGAACCTGTGCACCGAGATCCTGGAGGTCACGGACGACGGGGAGACGGCGGTCTGCAACCTGGGTTCGGTGAACCTCGGCGCGTTCGTGGTCGACGGGGACATCGACTGGGACCGTCTGGACGAGACGGTCCGTACGGCCGTCACCTTCCTCGACCGTGTCGTCGACATCAACTTCTACCCGACCGAGCAGGCGGGCCGCTCCAACTCCCTGTGGCGTCCGGTCGGCCTCGGCGCGATGGGCCTCCAGGACGTCTTCTTCAAGCTGCGCGTGCCCTTCGACTCGCCGCAGGCCAAGGCCCTGTCCACCCGTATCGCGGAGCGCGTCATGCTCGCCGCGTACGAGGCCTCCGCCGACCTCGCCGAGCGCAACGGCCCGCTGCCGGCCTGGGAGAAGACCCGTACGGCGAAGGGTGTCCTCCACCCCGACCACTACGACGTGGAACTGACCTGGCCGGAGCGCTGGGCGACCCTGCGCGAGCGCATCGCGACCACGGGCATGCGCAACTCGCTCCTCCTCGCCATCGCGCCCACCGCCACCATCGCGTCGATCGCCGGCGTGTACGAGTGCATCGAGCCGCAGGTGTCCAACCTGTTCAAGCGGGAGACGCTGTCGGGCGAGTTCCTCCAGGTCAACTCATACCTGGTTGACGAGTTGAAGAAGCTCGGCGTGTGGGACGCGCAGACCCGGGAGGCGCTGCGCGATTCCAACGGCTCGGTGCAGGGCTTCACTTGGGTCCCGCAGGACGTCCGCGATCTGTACCGCACGGCGTGGGAGATCCCGCAGCGCGGCCTCATCGACATGGCGGCGGCGCGGACCCCCTTCCTCGACCAGGCCCAGTCCCTGAACCTGTTCCTGGAGACGCCGACCATCGGCAAGCTCTCCTCGATGTACTCGTACGCCTGGAAGCAGGGCCTGAAGACGACGTACTACCTGCGCTCCCGCCCGGCGACCCGCATCGCCCGCGCGGCCCAGGCGCAAGCCCCCATCCCCGTACAGCAGCCGGCGGACGAAGACGCCGTCGCCTGCTCCCTGGAAAACCCCGAGTCCTGCGAGGCGTGCCAGTAAATGAGCTCCACCAACTCCGAGAAGAACCTGCTCGACCCGGGATTCGAACTCACCCTCCGCCCCATGCGCTACCCCGACTTCTACGAGCGCTACCGGGACGCCATCAAGAACACCTGGACCGTCGAGGAGGTCGACCTCCACTCGGACGTCGCCGACCTGGCGAAGCTGTCCGAGGGCGAGCAGCACATGATCGGCCGGCTGGTCGCGTTCTTCGCGACGGGCGACTCGATCGTGGCGAACAACCTCGTGCTGACCCTCTACAAGCACATCAACTCCCCGGAGGCGCGCCTGTACTTGTCGCGCCAGCTCTTCGAGGAGGCAGTCCACGTCCAGTTCTATCTGACCCTCCTGGACACCTACCTCCCCGACCCGGAGGACAGGACGGCCGCCTTCGCGGCGGTGGAGAACATCCCCTCCATCCGCGAGAAGGCGGAGTTCTGCTTCAAGTGGATGGACTCGGTCGAGAAGCTGGACCGCCTGGAGACGAAGGCCGACCGCCGCCGCTTCCTCCTCAACCTCATCTGCTTCGCCGCGTGCATCGAGGGCCTCTTCTTCTACGGTGCTTTCGCGTACGTCTACTGGTTCCGCAGCCGGGGTCTCCTGCACGGCCTGGCCACCGGCACCAATTGGGTGTTCCGCGACGAGACCATGCACATGTCCTTCGCCTTCGAGGTCGTCGACACCGTCCGCAAGGAGGAGCCGGAGCTCTTCGACGACCAGCTCAAGGAGCAGGTGACCGACATGCTGCGCGAAGCCGTCGAGGCCGAGCTGCAGTTCGGGCGCGACCTGTGCGGCGAAGGCCTGCCGGGCATGAACACCGAGTCGATGCGCCAGTACCTGGAGTGCGTCGCCGACCAGCGCCTCACGCGCCTCGGCTTCGCTCCGGTGTACGGCTCTGAGAACCCCTTCTCCTTCATGGAGCTCCAGGGCGTCCAGGAGCTGACGAACTTCTTCGAGCGCCGCCCGTCGGCGTACCAGGTCGCGGTCGAGGGCACAGTCGACCTCGACGAGGACTTCTGACCGCACCGCGTCACAGTGGACAGGGCCCCGGCCGTTCCGAACGGCCGGGGCCCTGTCATGTACCCGTATGGATCCTGATCCGGTGTCGGTACGTCCAAGCGGCAAGGAGGCCTTCCATGGACCGAACGACCCACCGCCGCACCGTCGCCCTCGCGGCACTGGCGCTTCTCCTCGCGGGCTGCGGCGCGGAGAACGACAGCGGCGCGGGAGGCAGCGGCACCGTGTCGCCGTCCCCCACGGCGTCGTCCCCCACGACAACTCCCTCTGACTCCGCCTCTCCCACTGCGAGCGACGAGGGCTGTGAACCGGCGCCGACGGAGCTCTCCGCCGCCGACTCCGGGCACACGTACTGCCTGGCGACCGGGGGTGTGTTGCGTATCAGTCTGGACGGCACGACCGCCCGGCCCTGGAAGGCGGTCGCCGTCGACGGCTCCGCCCTGGAGGCCACCAACAGCGGCATCGTCCTCCCGCCGGGCGACGCCTCGTCCGCCTTCGAGGCGGTCTCGGCCGGGACGGCTGAACTGACGTCGTCCCGCCCGCTGTGCGCCATCGCGACCAAGCCGGGCCAGGTGTCGTGCAAGGGGATTCAGGAGTGGGCGGTCACCGTAGTGGTGTCGAACCGCTGACGTCGGTCCGAGGGTTCCAGGTGCGGACGGGGCGCTGGGCCTCCCTGATCTGACGGTCGATGCGACGCTCGTGCACGAGACCGACCAGCGAGGGGAGGGCCACGGCGGCGAAGACGAAGAGAAGGGCGATGACGGCGATGAGGTTGTCCGTGGCTGTATTCATGACATGAGTCTCGCGCCGATTGCCCCTGACCGTCAGTGGCAGGACTGCCGCACACCCTCGATTTACTGCCAGATGCAAGGCACACTGGCAGCATGCTGAAAAACGTGGCCGCCGTCCTCCTCGACGGAGTGCACCCCTTCGAACTCGGCGTCGTCTGCGAGGTGTTCGGCCTCGACCGCGCCGACCAGGGCCTGCCGGTGTACGACTTCGCGGTCGTCTCCGCGGAGGGCCCCTCGCTGCGCACCCACGTCCCCGGCTTCACCGTCTCCACGCCGTACGGCCTCGACCGGCTGGAGGAGGCCGATCTGATCGCCGTACCGGCGGGCAGCGACTACGTGGGCCGGGAGTACCCGCCCGAACTGCTCGCCGCCCTCGTGAGGGCAGTTGACCGGGGTGCCCGCGTGCTCAGTGTCTGCTCCGGTGTCTTCGTGCTCGGTGCCGCCGGGCTGCTGGACGGGCGGCGCTGCGCGGTGCACTGGCAGCAGGCGGACGAACTGGCCCGGCGCGTCCCGCGCGCGATCATCGAGCGCGATGTGCTGTACGTGGACGAGGACCCGGTGATCACCTCGGCGGGCACGGCCGCCGGTATCGACGCCTGTCTGCACATCGTGCGCAAGGAGGAGGGCACGGAGGTCGCCAACACCATCGCCCGCCGTATGGTCGTCCCCCCGCACCGCGACGGCGGCCAGGCCCAGTACATCGACCGCCCGCTGCCGGACTCCCCCTGCGACACCGTCGGCGAGGTGCTCGTCTGGATGGCGGAGAACCTCGACGAGGAGGTCACCGTCGAGCAGCTAGCCGCCCGCGCCCACATGTCCCCGCGCACCTTCGCACGCCGCTTCCAGCAGGAGACGGGCACGACCCCCTACCGCTGGATCCTGCGCCAACGCGTCCTGCAGGCCCAGCGGTTGCTGGAGGCGACGGACGAGACGATGGACGCGATCGCGGGCCGAACAGGGTTCGGTACGGCGGCAGCGCTACGCCATCAGTTCGTACGGGCCCTGGGCACCACCCCGAACGCCTATCGCCGCACGTTCAGGGGCCCGGAGGCCGCCTGAACGCATACTCGACCGCTCAGTCGTTCTCGACGATGGCGTAACGGGGCTCGTTCTCGGCCATCTGCCGCAGCGCGTCCTTGCGCTCGCGCTTGGAGAGCCGGTCGATGTACAGGTAGCCGTACAGGTGATCGGTCTCGTGCTGCAGACACCGGGCGAAATAGCCGGTGCCGCGCACCTTGATCGCGTTGCCCTGCTCGTCCTGCCCGGTCACCTCGGCGTAGTCGGGCCGGGCGAGCGGCGCGTACGCGGTCGGCACGGACAGACAGCCCTCGTTGCTGTCGTCCAGGCGGCGCAGCTCGGCGGGCAGCTCGACGAGCTTGGGGTTGCAGACGACACCGGTGTGCCGGGCACCCTCGTCGTCGGGGCAGTCGTAGACGAAGACCTTCAGGTCGACGCCGATCTGGTTGGCGGCCAGGCCCACGCCCTCGGCGGCACGCTGGCTGGCGAACATGTCCGCGACCAGCTGCTGGAGCTCCTCGCCGAACTCGGTGACGTCCTTGCACTCCTTGTGCAGCACCGGGTTCCCGACAACGGTGATCGGCCGCGAGGTCCCGCGCTCACGCCACCCGGCCTCACGCTCCTCGCCGCCCTCGGTGTCGATGACGAAGCCCTCGTCGTCCACGGGAAGCACGCCCACGTGCTGCTGATCGGTGTCCTGCTGCGCCATGACCGACGATGCCTTCCTCAACCAAAAAATAAGGGGGGTGTGATGCTGATACAGGGTAAGGGCACCTAACAGACCTCTTCGAGATCCCGCCAGTCCCTGGAATCCGGGCTGTCGGCAACCCACCCGTCCAGCAACCCCCGAACCAGCGAGGCGGGCGCCGCAACGCCACACTCCCGCTCAGGCACCCACAGCTGCCCATCGGTCCGATGACCGAGCGGCCCAGGATGCCCCGGCTCACTGTGATCATGCGGATCGAGATGCTCCCCGTCGCCCTCATCGGACGGCATCCGGGACTCCGAGCACATCCGACACAGCAACCGAACCGACGACGACCAGTCCTCCGCCGCGAACCCGGCGTCAGCCGCAAGCTGCTCCAGCGCATCCCGATCGGCCTCGGTATCGGCCTCCAGAAGCACGACCCAGGTAGGAACAGGCGAAGGAGCCCAAAGCTCGATCTCGTCGAAAACGGGGTAAGCGTGCCCCGCACCAGTCGTCCGCTCCCCATGCGGAACCCCGTCGTGCAGCACGACCTCACCCCACCGCCGCCCGGACGACGGCAGCGGAATGGACAGCACCTCAATACGGGCGGGATCCAGCCGCCGCCCCCACACGACCTCGGCCTCCCCCTCGGGAGAGAGTCGTACGGCCGCGCTGCCCAGGTCCATCCCGACGGGCTCCCCGGACGCACCGGGAGCGCCCGGCACGCGCAGCCCGTACGCCTGCCAGGCCCGCCGCGCCAGCGGCCAGTCCTGGAGCGCGGTGGCGGCGATGCCGACGTTCCACCAGTCAGGTGCCCCGGTCTCCCGGTCGAGCAGCGCGACGGCACGCAGCCCCGCCGCCCTGGCCTGCTCCCAGTCGTGCCGGAACTTGTGCAGCAGGGCGAGGTTGAACCAGGACTCGGACAACCAGGGCTCAAGGTCGGCAGCACGTGTCAACAGCGCTCCCGCGTCCTCGTACCGACCGTCGCCGATCAGCGTGAACGCACGGTCGGTGGCCTGCCGCCAGGAGGCGGAGGGCCGGTGCCGTCCCTTGCCGAAGATCCTCACGATTCCCGCCTGCCAGTTCCGTGGTGTGGGCTGGCCTGTGCCCCCGGACACCCTCTCATTCGCATCCAACCACGTGCGGCTGGAAGGGCGCTCATTACCCATGGGTTACCCAGCCGAGGGCAGCGTAAGACAGTCCCGCGACAGCACGCGGGCCAGCGATTCCACGACCTCGGGCGCGTAGTCCCCGGCGCCCCCCAGCCGCAGCTCCTCCAGGGCTTTCAGCGGCCCGCCGGGCCCCGCGTCCCGGGCTTTTTCCTCGTACGCGTTCACCGCCCGCACGATCTGCGCGGTGACCGGTTGCTCCCGATAGGGGTCGGCCTGCCGCTCGACGACGACGGCGACCTCCGCGTCGACCCCGGTCTGGCGTACGACGGCTCCCCCGAGCAGGGCGATACGGCGCTGCTCCTGCGCGGGCAGCACGGCGGTGGCCCCGGCCGGCACCGGGTCGACGAGGCTGAGCTGGCCGATGTCGTGCATCAGGGCCGCGTACTCCAGAACGGTCAGGTCGGGCTCGGACAGCCCCAGGTCCCGCCCGACGGCCCGACTGAGCGCGGCGACGCGGCGGGCGTGCCCGGCGGGGGTGTAGCCCGCTATCTCGGTGGACCGGGCCAGGGAGGCGATGGTCTGCCGGTAGGTGGCGCGTACGGCGGCGTACCGCCGGAAGGAGAGCTGGGTGAGCAGCAGCGGCAGCGAGAACACGGGCAGCGCCCACAGCCCCACGACGGCGACCGCGAGCGCCATCACCGCCCCCGTCGCACACACGGCCGACCCGATCCCGAGCATCGCCCGCAACTCGTCCCGCAGCAGCGGGCCGAACGGCCACCGGGTACGGGAGTGCGCCAGCGCGGCGGCGAGCACGGCGTCGCACAGGGCGGTGAGCGTGAGAAGCGCGAGCAGCAGCAGCGCGTAGGCGGGACCGCCCCACTCCCCGAACACACCCCGGTTGTACAGCGGTTGAAAACAGACGGCGGCGAATCCGACGGTGAGCACCCGCCGGGCCAGGTGATCGAGCGTAGGGCTCTGCCCGCGAGCTATGTGCGGCACGGATCCAAGCAGGGAGGCGACAAGAACGACGGTGACGACCTGGGCCGCGCCATGATGCGTCGGCTGCCCGGCATCCTCCCCGAGCAACGCATAGGCCAGCGCCCCGGCGGCCCCGAGTGGCGCGGCCTGGCGCACATCGGCCCCGGTCCACCGAGTCAGCTCCCCCAGAGCGACGAGCACCCCGAAGGCAAGGGCGACACCGCGTTCGTCGAGGCCGGTCCAGAGGGTGACGAGGAGGGAGACGAGGCCGAGGAGGGCGGCGGAGGCGTGAATGAGGGCGAGCAGGAGGGGAGGGCGGGGCGAGGCAGATGGCCCAGGCAAGGCCGAACGGGACGGCGCGGACGAAGTCATGGCCCGCTCCGGCCGACGCCGTCGGGGTGCTTCTCTGTCCGACTGGAAACGGGTGGCGTGGGTGGGAAGGCTTTTCGGGACTGGGCCTCGTCGGCTGTGACCGCCGGATGCCATCCATACCGCCCCAGCGCCCGCACCAACGCCGTGACCATCAAGGGGTCGAACTGCACCCCCGCACACCGACGTAGCTCCTCCAACGCCGCCGACACAGGCCGACCCCGACGGTAGGACCGAGTGGACGTCATCGCATCGAACGCGTCAGCGACAGCCACCACTCGCGCGAACTCCGGGATCTGACTCCCGACGAGCCCATAGGGATACCCGCTCCCGTCGATCCGCTCATGGTGATGAAGAATCGCCGACCGGGCCTCCCCCAGAAACCCGATGCCCCGCACGATCTCGTGCCCGTACTCGGGGTGCAGTTCGATCACGCGCCGCTCCTCGGGCGTCAACGGCCCGTCCTTGCGGAGCAACCGCGTCGGTACGCCCAGCTTCCCCACGTCATGCAGGATCCCGGCGAACCGCAGCACCTCGACCCGCTCGTCGTCCATCCCGAGCTCACGCGCGATCATCATCGAGGCCTGTCCGACCCGCTCGCTGTGCCCGCGTGTGTACCCGTCCTTGATGTCGACGGCCTGCACCAACGCCCTGATCGTCGCCTGATGGGCGGCCCGTTCCCGGTGGTACTGGGCGAACACCCACCACGACACACACATCGGCAACAGCACGAGCAACGCGGCGACAGGACCGTACGGACTGCGCCACAGGACGGCCATCATCAGCCCGGCGAGCCCGTGCACGGCGACGGGAGCGAGGGATCGTAGGAACAGCCCCCGCCAGGCCCGCCGTACCGGCACCCGCTCGGCGAGCACCAGAATCCCGCCGTCGAGCACGCTCAGCACCAGGCAGAACGCCACCACGGCGGCCCCGGCGGGCAGCAGCGCGTAAGGGAAGTCGGACGCGACGACGGCGTCCCGGCCGCCGAGCCACCAGTGCACCCGGGAGGCCGCCCACACCCCGAGCGCCAGCTGAGCGGCCCGCCACACCCGCCGTAGCAGGAAAGGCCGCTGCTCGACCCGCGAGAGCAGCGCCCCCGGCAGTGGTACGAGCGCGGCGGCGGGCGGCGGCAGGAGAAAGGCGCCGGCGAGCAGCACGGGGTAGAAGGTGCCGGCGAACCGCCTGCGGGCGACCTGCTCGCAGCCGGCGTACAGCACGGCGAGCAGCAGGACGGCCCACCACGGTGTACGCACCGTCGGCAGCGGAAGCAGGCAGAACAGGACGCAGAGGACGACACAGGCGACGTACGCGCGCGCCCGTGCCGGAATTGCCTCCATGATGTTCCTGCTCCTCCCCCGACCATGCCTGTCCAGGCTGGGGAGCCTAGGGCGGCCAGGGGGGAGTGCGCGGGCTTATCACCCGCGGATTAGCACGTTCGAGTGACGATCGCGCGTTCAGGATTCCTGCGGGGCGGCGGTGATGTCGTGCTCGGGCACGGCCTGCCCGGAGCGGATCTGATCGAGCCGCCCCAGGACCTTGGAGCGCAGGTCGCTCGGCACGTCGTCGTGACCGCAGCACCGCTTGACCAGCTTCTTCACGGCCTCTTCGAGCCCGTACTTTTCCAGGCACGGCGAGCACTCCGTGAAGTGCTGCTTGAACTTGTCGCGGTCGACGTCCGGCATCTCACTGTCGAGGAACTCGTAGAGATGGTCGAGTACCTCACTGCAGTCCGTCTCGTGCGGCTCTCCGCAGCTCATGAGCCCGAGCCTTTCGCTTCGTTCGACTCTCCGACACCGGCCGGGACCAGCCCGCGCTCACGCGCGTAGTCCTCGAGCATGCCGCGCAGTTGACGGCGGCCCCGGTGCAGCCGGGACATCACCGTACCGATGGGCGTCCCCATGATGTCCGCGATCTCCTTGTACGCAAAGCCCTCAACGTCCGCGAGATACACGGCGATGCGGAACTCCTCGGGGATCGCCTGGAGCGCTGCCTTCACATCCGAGTCGGGCAGGTGGTCGAGCGCCTGCGACTCCGCGGAGCGCAAGCCCGTCGACATGTGCGACTCGGCCCGTGCGAGCTGCCAGTCCTCGATCTCCTCGGCCGCACTGCGCTGGGGTTCGCGCTGCTTCTTGCGGTACGAGTTGATGAACGTGTTGGTGAGAATCCGGTACAGCCACGCCTTGAGGTTGGTGCCCTCGCGGAACTGGTGGAACGACGCGTACGCCTTGGCGTAGGTCTCCTGCACCAGGTCCTCGGCGTCGGCCGGGTTGCGCGTCATGCGCAGCGCGGCCGAGTACATCTGGTCGAGGAATTCGAGCGCGTCCCGCTCGAAGCGCAGGCTGCGCTCGGCGGACGACTCCGTGCTCGTGCCCTGGCCCTCGGGCTGCTCCGCCTGGCCGTGTTCGGTCCCTGCGTCGGTCCCAGTGACCGGACCCACCTCCTCAAGATTGCCGACAGCACCGAAACCGATGCCACCAGAATCGGAGGATAGACGACGATCCGGTCCGGCCGCCGCCCGAATAGGGCCGCTCTTCGTCGCGTGCAGCACTGTCCAGTCCAGTTCAGCGCTGCTGCTGCGACTCGGGCAGAAGGTCGAACCCATGCGGCGGACTTCCTCTCCTACGACGTCTGCGCTGCCGGCCAGTCCTTCACCCGGCCAGCACTTCTGTCCGCCTCAACAGTGGTAAGGGGCTCAGCATTCCCGCCCTTTACCCGAGTGTTCGAGTCCACTCCACGACCCGCCCCGTGACGATCGCCAGCGCCTGCTCCTGCGTGATCTCCGCGCGCTTCGGCACGACGAACCCGTGATCGCCGTAGGGCACCTCGACCAGCTCGAAGGATCCGTCCGGGAACTCCTCCGGCTTCCCGAAGGGATCGTGGCCGCCCTGGACGACGAGTGTGGGCACCCCGGCCCCGAGGAGTTCGTCGGCGCGGGACTTCTCGGGCCTGCCGGGCGGGTGGAGCGGGAAGCTGAGGGCGAGTACGGCATGGGCGCCCAGCTCCGTCGCCGTACGACAGGCGACACGGGCACCGGCGCTGCGCCCGCCCGAGATCACCGGCAGCCCGGGCTTGGCGAGCGCGGGCCACAGTCCCCGCCAGCCCACGTCCAGGGTCTTCGGCGCCGGCGCCACCTTCTTGCCGGCCACCCGCCAGGGCTGCTCGACGAGCGCCACGCTCACCCCGTGCCCGGGCAGCACGGCCGCCAGCGCCTGGAGGTCCCGCGCTTCGATGCCCCCGCCGGCGCCATGGCTGACGGCGAGGACGAGTCGCGCCTTCCGCGCCTTGTGCCAGGTGATGCGGGCGTCCCCCGCGTCCGTGCCAATGATCTCGGTGCCCATGATCTCGCTCGTCACATCAGAAGAGTGTGCCCTCTTCAGGCCCCTCAAGTTCGGTCAGCAGCTCCGGTCCGTTGTTGCGGACGTTGCTGACGGCCGTGGTCACCGGGTAGGCGCGCATCAGACCGGCGGGCGGCGGCGCGAGCAGCTCGCGGAGGTCGTCGGGGTCCGTGCGGGAGGGGTCCAGCCAGGCGTCCCAGCGGTCCGGCGTCAGCATCAGGGGCATCCGCGGGTGGATGTCGGCCAGCGCGTACGGGCCGTCGGCCGGAGCGATCGCGAGCGGCGTCGTCTCCGCCTCGGTCGTGATCACCGAGCAGGTCACCCACCAGGCCTGCGGATGGTCGTCGGGGAGCGTCTTGTCCCGCCAGAACTCGTACAGCCCGGCCATCGCGAAGACCGAGCCGTCGGCGGGCAGCACGAAGTACGGCTGCTTGCGCGGCCGCTTCTTCCTGCCCTCGACCTCCAGGTCCCTCTCCTGTGTGCCGGTGACCCACTCGTAGTAGCCGTCGGCGGGGATGATGCAGCGTCGGGCGGCGAAGGCCCGGCGGTAGGACGGCTTCTCGTGCACGGTCTCGGCGCGCGCGTTGATCATCCGGGCGCCGCCCTCGGGCGTCTTGGACCAGGACGGGACCAGGCCCCACTTGAGTTTCCGCAGCTGGCGAACCGGACGGGGGTCCTCCGCGTCTTTGACGGGACGGTCGAGGACTGCATAGACCTCTTTGGTCGGGGCCACGTTGTAATCGGGGGCCAGGGTCTCCTCGGGCTCCCACTTCTCGATCTCAAAGATTCCTGCGAGATCCTCGGGCCCACGACTCGCTGCATACCGTCCGCACATACGTGCAACACTGCCAGGCCCACCCGTCGCCCGACCACCACCCCTCAACGATGGCGCTGCGCGCCAGCCCCTTTTGATCCGACCCACGGGAGCCACCGCCGAACATGGACAGCATCGCCTCGACCTCGCTGGCCGACCTCTGGAACGAGATCTTCGGCAGCCAGCCCGACCCCGATCTGTGGGTGGTGCTCGCCACCATGGTCGCCGCCCTCGCCGTGGTCGTCCCGCACACCCTGTGGCGCATCTCCCGCAACGCCATCACCATCGCCCACGAGGGTGGCCACGGCCTGATCGCCCTCCTCACCGGCCGCCAGCTCACCGGCATACGCCTGCACTCCGACACCAGCGGCCTCACCGTCAGCCGCGGCAAGCCCCACGGCATCGGCATGATCCTCACCGCCGCCGCCGGCTACACCGCTCCCCCGCTCCTGGGCCTGGGCGGCGCCGCGATGCTCGCCGCCGGCCACATCACGGCCCTCTTGTGGCTGGCCTCGGCGCTCCTGGTGGCGATGCTGGTGATGATCCGCAACGCCTACGGCGCCCTGACCGTGATCCTCTCCGGCGCCACCTTCGTGGTGGTGTCCTGGCTGGCGGGCCCCCAGGTCCAGGCGGCGTTCGCGTACGCGGTGGTGTGGTTCCTGCTGCTGGGCGGAGTACGCCCGGCTTTCGAGCTACAGATGAAGCGCTCGCGCGGCGGCGCCGGAGACTCGGACGCGGATCAGTTGTCGAGGCTGACGCACGTACCGGCGGGGTTGTGGTTCTTCCTGTTCCACGCGGTGAGCCTGTGCTCGCTGATAGGCGGGGGCAGGTGGCTCCTGGAGGTATGACGCGCCCCGAAGGGGCAGGCGTCAGGGGCGCGGGGCTGTATCAATTTGCGGCTCCGCCGCGTGGGCGCGACCAGCCACAACGGCGCAGCACCCGAACGACGGCCTACTTATACAGTTGCCCCATGGCTCCGAACGACCCACACATCGCCCTCTGGCCCGCCCCATACGCGACCGGAGCCGTCGACGCGACGGTCCACGTACCCGGGTCGAAGTCGGTCACGAACCGTGCCCTCGTCCTGGCCTCCCTCGCCTCAGAACCCGGCTGGCTGCGCCGCCCCCTCCGCTCCCGCGACACCCTCCTCATGGCCGGCGCCCTGCGCGCAATGGGCGTCGGCATCGAGGAGGGCGTAGGCCCGGACGGCTCCGGCGAAGCCTGGCGCGTCATCCCCGCGGGCCTGCACGGCCCCGCCACGATCAACGTCGGCAACGCCGGCACGGTGATGCGCTTCCTCCCCCCGGTCGCCGCCCTCGCAGACGGCGAGATCCGTTTCGACGGCGACCCGAGGTCGTACGAGCGCCCCCTGCACGGCGTGATCGACGCCCTCCGCGTCCTCGGCGCCCGCATCGACGACGACAGTCGAGGCGCACTCCCGCTTACGGTCCACGGCGGCGGCGCCCTGGACGGCGGCCCGGTGTCGGTCGACGCGTCCTCGTCCTCCCAGTTCGTCTCGGCGCTGCTGCTGTCCGGCCCCCGTTTCAACCAGGGCGTCGAGGTCCGCCACACCGGCTCCTCGCTGCCCTCGATGCCGCACATCCGGATGACGGTCGACATGCTGCGCGCGGTCGGCGCCCAGGTCGACACCCCGGAGTCGGGCGGCGAGCCGAACGTCTGGCGGGTCACCCCGGGCGCCCTGCTGGGCCGGGACCTGACCGTGGAGCCGGACCTGTCCAACGCCCAGCCGTTCCTTGCGGCGGCCCTGGTGACCGGCGGCAAGGTCCTGATCCCGGACTGGCCGGCCCGCACCACCCAGCCCGGCGACCGGCTGCGCGAGATCTTCACCGAGATGGGCGGTTCCTGCGAACTGACCGAGTACGGGCTGGTGTTCACCGGCTCCGGCGCCATCCACGGTATCGACGTGGACCTGAGCGAGGTCGGCGAGCTGACCCCGGGCATCGCGGCGGTGGCGGCTCTCGCCGACTCCCCCTCGACCCTCCGCGGCGTGGCCCATCTCCGGCTGCACGAGACGGACCGCCTGGCCGCGCTCACCAAGGAGATCAACGAGCTCGGCGGCGACGTCACCGAGACCGCCGACGGCCTGCACATCCGCCCGCGCCCACTGCACGGCGGGATCTTCCACACGTACGAGGACCACCGCATGGCGACGGCCGGCGCGATCATCGGCCTCGCGGTGGAGGGCGTCCAGATCGAGAACGTGGCGACGACGGCGAAGACCCTCCCGGACTTCCCCGACCTGTGGAGCGGGATGCTCGGGAGCGATGGGGCGTAGGGGACTCACGCGATGCGCCGCTACGGCAAGCACACCGACGAGGACGACATCCGTCAGCGCCCCAACCGCAAGGGCAACCGGCCGCGTACGAACATCCGCCCCAAGCACGAGGAGGCGGTCGAGGGCATGGTCCTCACCGTCGACCGGGGCCGGCTGACCTGTCTGGTCGAGGACCGGGTCGTGATGGCGATCAAGGCCCGCGAACTGGGCCGCAAGGCGGCGGTGGTCGGCGACCGGGTGGCCATCATCGGTGACCTGTCCGGGGAGAAGGACACCCTCGCCCGCATCGTCCGCATCGAGCCGCGCAGCTCCGTGCTGCGCCGCACGGCCGACGACGACGATCCGTACGAGCGGGTGGTCGTCGCCAACGCCGACCAACTCGCCATCGTCACCGCCCTCGCCGACCCGGAGCCGCGGCCCCGCCTCATCGACCGCTGTCTGGTCGCGGCGTACGACGGCGGCCTCGACCCGCTGCTCGTGCTGACGAAGTCGGACCTGGCCTCGCCCGACGAACTCCTGGAGCTGTACGGGGCGTTGGGCGTCCCCTACGTCGTGACGAGCCGTGAGGAGCTGGAGAGCGGCGCGGCGGTGGAGCGGGTGCGCAAGCAACTGGACGGCAAGATCACGGCGTTCGTCGGCCACTCGGGCGTCGGCAAGACGACCCTGGTCAACGCGCTGGTCTCGCTGGAGCGGCGGCGCAGCACCGGGATCGTCAACGCCGTCACCGGGCGCGGCCGGCACACCACGACCTCCGCGCGCGCGATCCCGCTGCCCGACGACAACGGCTGGGTCGTCGACACGCCCGGCGTCCGCTCCTTCGGCCTGCACCACGTGGACCCGTCCCGGGTGATCAAGGCCTTCCCCGACCTCGAACCCGGCACCGAGGGCTGCCCGCGCGCGTGCAGTCACGACGAGCCGGACTGCGCCCTTGACCAGTGGGTGGCCGACGGCCACGCGGACCCGGCGCGACTGTATTCCCTACGCCGATTGCTGGCGACACGGGAACGGACGGAGGGCGACTGACCTCCGCGTTGTTTGGCCGGGTCGAGGTCCGGTAAGTGCATAATCGCACCGAGCCGATCCAAGCCGGACGAAGCAGTCGACGTGGCGACACGGAGGGACAAGACATGGCGTGGCTGCTGGTCGTTGTGGCGGGACTCCTCGAAACAGGCTTCGCCGTCTGCCTGAAGCTCTCTCACGGCTTCACCAGATTCTGGCCGACCGTCGCATTCTGCATCTTCGCCCTGGGCAGCTTCGGCCTGCTCACGATGTCCCTGAAGAAGCTCGACGTGGGCCCGGCGTACGCGGTGTGGACCGGCATCGGCGCGGCCGGCACCGCCATCTACGGCATGATCTTCCTCGACGACCTGGTGTCCACCCTGAAGATCGTCTCGATCAGCCTGGTCATCATCGGCGTGATCGGCCTGCAGCTGTCGGGCTCGTCGCACTGAGGCCCGTCGTACCACTGAGGCCCGTCGTACCACTGAAGTCCCTCAACTGACCTGCCGGTGCAGCGCGCTGCGCACCAGGTCCGCGACCCCGCCCTCCCCCGGCGGTGCCGCCACGCAGGACAGGGCGAGACGGACGACGAGTTCGCAGGAGCGGGCCAGGTCGGCGGTGTCCGGCTTGGCCGCGCCGGGCCCGGAGAGCACGGCCACGGCACGGTCGCGGACCAGGGCGACGAAGTCACCGGGCGAGGGCAGCGGGCCGTCCGCCCGCCGCTGTGCCGGTACCGCCGAGGAGGAGGGCACGGCGGAGAGCGTCGGCGAGGGCAGGCGTTCGCTCCAGCATCCGGTGAGCATGGCCCGTACGAGCGCGTTCTCGCGGGCCGTGGACGCGGTCCACTCGGCGGTCGCGGTCAGCCGTTCGCGGGCGTCGGCGGGGCCGCGCTCACGCAGGTCCACGGCGCCGGCGAGGGCGCGTTCGACCCCGGCGAGATAGCCGTCCGCTTCCCTGCGGACGAGGGCCCGGGCGAGGCCCTCCTTGCTGCCGAACTCGTTGTACAGCGTCTGACGGGACACTCCCGCCGCCGCGGCCACGTCAACCATCCGCACAGCGGACCACGGCCGACGGGCCAGCGCCGTATAGGCGGCGTCCAGTAGGGATTCCCGCGCTGCAGGCATTCCGCCTCCCTGGGGCCAAGCGGGGTCCGGCGAAGTTCGGTGCGGTTCGGAGGCGCCCCAAAGGGGCGCGGGGGCCGTATCGATATGCGGCTCCCCCGCGCGGGCGCGCCCAGCCAGAACGAACCCGCGGTCGACTCACCGGACTTCCAGCGGAGCGCTTAGCGGCTCTGCGCCCAGATTTGACGCGCACGGGGGCACTGTCAAGGGTTCGCGAGAGCACCGGGGGGCGCCTTTCGGCCTTCGCGACCCGCTTCACTGTCGACACGGTTCCTCCACAGACAGTTGTTGGTCCATCACAGCCCCCTGTAGCCCGGAACCGATCGGTAAAGATACGGTTCGTCGCATGCCCGACTATCGCGATGACCTGCGTCTCGCCCACGTCCTCGCGGACGCCGCCGACAACGCGACGACGTCCCGGTTCAAGGCTCTTGACCTGAAGGTCGAGACCAAGCCGGACATGACCCCGGTGACCGAGGCCGACAAGGCGGCGGAGGAGGTCATCCGCGGCCAGCTCCAGCGTGCCCGCCCACGGGACGCGATCCTCGGCGAGGAGTTCGGCATCGAGGGCACCGGCCCCCGCCGCTGGGTGATCGACCCGATCGACGGCACCAAGAACTACGTACGCGGCGTGCCCGTCTGGGCCACCCTGATCGCCCTGATGGAGGCGACGGAGGGCGGCTACGAGCCCGTCGTCGGCGTCGTCTCCGCGCCCGCCCTCGGCCGCCGCTGGTGGGCCGCGAAGGGCCACGGCGCCTTCACGGGCCGCAGCCTCTCCTCGGCGTCCCGGCTGCACGTCTCCCGCGTCTCCAAGCTCTCCGACGCCTCTTTCGCGTACTCCTCGCTGTCCGGCTGGGAGGCGCAGAGCCGCCTGAACGGCTTCCTGGATCTGACCCGCGATGTGTGGCGCACGCGCGCGTACGGCGACTTCTGGCCCTACATGATGGTCGCCGAGGGTTCCGTCGACATCTGCGCCGAGCCCGAGCTCTCCTTGTGGGACATGGCCGCCACCGCGGTCATCGTGACCGAGGCCGGCGGCACGTTCACCGGCCTCGACGGCCGCCCGGGCCCGCACAGCGGCAACGCGGCCGCGTCGAACACACTGCTGCACGACGAGTTCCTGGGGTATCTCAACCAGCGCTACTGAGCTTCCCGCGCCCCCTTGTTGACCCTCTCTTTGCCTGCCACTCTGAGAGTCCCGCCCCTTGTGAATTTGTGAAACAATGAACAAACGCCGGCGGGGTACCCCAGGAGGTGGCTCGTCCCCATGCTCGTTCGTGACGCCATGAGCACAGTGGTCCTCACCGTCGGCCCGACCCACACCCTTCGCCAGGCTGCCGCACTGATGTCCTCCCGCCGGGTGGGCGCGGCGGTCGTCCTCGACCCCGACGCCGGTGGCATCGGCATCCTCACCGAACGCGACATCCTCAACTCCGTGGCCCTGGGCCAGAACCCGGACACGGAGCCCACAGGCACCCACACCACCAACGACGTCGTGTTCGCCACCCCGACCTGGACCCTGGAGGAGGCGGCCCGGGCCATGGCCCACGGCGGCTTCCGCCATCTCATCGTCCTCGACCACGACGAACCCGTGGGCATCGTCTCGGTCCGCGACATCATCCGCTGCTGGGCGCCGGTACGACAGCACGCGCCGGCCTGAGCGCACACCCAAGCGCACACACATACGGGCCGGACCCCCACGCAGGGAAGTCCGGCCCGTCCAGCACGACAAGCGATGACAGATCCTGTATTAGACAAATTCCAATCCAATCAGAGCTCTAAAGTCACACCCATTCGGGACCTGGTCCCCTTCTGTTAAACTGGCTCTTATGAGCGACCTTCTGGAACGACTGCGTGGACGCGGATGGCGAATGACCGCGCAGCGACGCGTCGTGGCCGAGGTCCTCGACGGTGAGCACGTCCACCTGACGGCCGACGAGGTGCACACACGCGCCGTCGCGAAGCTGCCCGAGATCTCCCGTGCGACCGTCTACAACACGCTGGGCGAGCTGGTCTCCCTCGGCGAGGTCCTGGAAGTCGCCACGGACAAGCGCGCCAAGCGGTACGACCCGAACGCGCACCAGCCGCACCACCACCTGGTCTGCGCCCAGTGCGGCGAGATCAAGGACGTCCACCCGAGCGGCAACCCGCTGGCCGACCTCCCCGACTCGGAGCGCTTCGGCTTCGCGGTCTCGGACGTCGAGGTGACCTACCGGGGCGTGTGCCCGAACTGCGCGGCAGCGTAGAACATACGAACGCGAGCCCCCGGCGCCGATCCGGCACCGGGGGCTTTCTGCTGCGCACGACCTTCCCGTATCTGACGGTCCGTCATATCGTCGACGCCGTGGGAGAGCCGTATCCAAAACTCAGCGCGACCGACCTGACCCGCACCTTCGGCAGGGGCCCCGGGGCCGTGGAAGCCCTCGGCCCCCTCGATCTGACCGTCGCCCCCGGCGAGTTCGTCTGCCTCGTCGGCCCCTCGGGCTGCGGCAAGTCCACACTCCTGCGCATCGCCGCCGGCCTGCTCCGCCCCAGCAGGGGCACCCTGGAAATCCGCACCACGAGCCCGCGCCCCGCAGCCATGATCTTCCAGGACTACGGCATCTACGACTGGAAGACGGTCCAGGCCAACGTCCGCTTCGGCCTGGACATCCAGCGCGTCCCGCGCCGCGAGGCGAACGCCCGAGCCACCGAGTGGCTGACCCGCATGGGCCTCGCCGACTTCGCCCAGGCCTACCCGGCGACCCTCTCGGGAGGCATGCGCCAACGCGTGGCGATCGCAAGAGCCCTGGCGGTGGACCCCGAACTCCTCCTGATGGACGAGCCGTTCGCAGCCCTGGACGCCCAACTCCGCATGATCCTCCAGGACGAACTCCTGGACCTGACCCAGACGACCCCCACAACCACCCTCTTCATCACGCACAGTCTGGAGGAGGCGATCGTTCTCGGCGACCGCGTCCTGGTGATGTCCGCCCGCCCGGGCCGCATCATCGCCGAACACCGCCCGCCGTTCCCGCGCCCACGCAACGGCGAGATCCGCTCGACCCCTGAATTCACCGCCCTGAAGACCGAGTTGTGGGACCTGTTGCGAAAGGAGGCGGCCCCGGCATGACCACGGTCACCAAGGCGCCCCCCGGCGAGTCGATCCTGATCCGCCGCCCGGGCCCACAGGAACTCCATCCCGTACGGACCCACCGCCGCCGGCGCGCCCTGGAACTGTCCCTGGCGGTGGCCGTCCCCCTCTGCCTGATCCTCCTGTGGCAACTGGCCGCCACCCAGGCCTGGATCGACGACCGGGTCTACCCGGCACCGTCCGCGATCCTCGCCGACGGCTGGGACCGTGCCGCGGCCGGCGACCTGTGGCCGGACGTGTGGGCCACCCTGAAACGCGTCCTGGCCGGCTACGCGGTCGGCACGGCGGCGGGCTTCGCCCTTGGCCTGCTGATGGGCTCCCTGTCGCTGGTACGGGCGGCACTGGAACCGATGCTGGACGCCCTGTACGTCGTACCGAAACTGGCCCTGCTCCCGATCTTCCTGAACATGTTCGGCCTGGGCGAGGGCCCGCAGGTGGCCCTGGTGGGGGCCACGGTCTTCTTCTTCGTGTGGATCTCGACGATGTCGGCCGTGATGGCGATCCCGTCCGGCTACCGCGACGCGGGCCAGGTCTTCGGAGCCTCCCGCTGGCAGATGTTCCGCCACGTCCTACTGCCCGCGTCCCTCCCCTCGGTCCTGGTGGGCGCGCGGATAGCGGCGGGCGTGGCGGTCCTGGTCATCGTCGCGTCGGAGCAGATCGCCGCGACGAACGGCCTGGGCCATCTGATCTTCGACTCGCGCGCGCTGTTCCAGAACGACGTGATGTTCGTGGGGATCGTCTGCGTAGCCGTCCTGGGCGTGCTCTTCTCCGAACTGGTGCGGGTGGCGGGCCGGTTGCTGACGCCGTGGGCACCGAGGGACCGAGGACGGGGACAGTCATGAGAAGCCGTACGTACGTCGCCGCACTGACGCTGGCGACATTGCTGACGGGAGCCGGATGCACGGCGCAGGACAACTCGGCGTCGAACTCCCCTTCATCCTCGGCACCGCGCACGATCAAGTCGGTGGCGGGCTGCGGGACATCGTCCTGGACGGACCCTGCCGACCTCTCACCGAACCGCACCCCGGCCCGCTGCCGCGCCGGAGCCCCCGCGCCCCAGCCCCTCCCCGAAACCCGGAAGCTGACGATAGCGACGGGAACGCTGAGCGCGGAGTATGTGGCACCGCTCCAGGTAGCCCTGGACAAGGGCGAGTTCAAGAAGGAGGGCCTGGACGTCACGCTCAAGGTGCTCCCGACACCGGACGCCCTCCCGCTCCTGGCCAAGGGTGACCTGGACGCGATCTGGGCGGCCCCGGAGGCGGCGGTGATGAACGGCGTCAAGGGCGGCTTCGACATCAAGTGGGTGGCGGGCAACTTCTCACCCTCCCCCGGTTCGAAGAGCGGCCTGTGGGTGCGCTTGAAGGACGGCGAGACCACGGACCGGGTAGCGATGGCCGGCCGCAGGATGGGCACGATGATCGGCAAAGGCTCCGTGATCGCGTACCCCATGGAGAAGGCCCTGGAGAAACACGGCGGCGGCCTGGACAAGATCCAATACCAGCAACTGGGCTCCGCCGACGTCCTCACGGCCCTGCAGAACGGAGGCGTGGACTCGGCCTGGCTCCTGGACCCGGTGTGGCGCAAGGTCGACGGCGAGCCGGGGTACGCCTTCCTGGGCGGCCAACCGCCCGGCGAGCCCCTGGGTGGCATGCTGTACGGCCGCAGCCTGCTGAGCGACGACGTGGACGCGGGGGTGGCCCTCCTGAGGGCGTACATCCGCACGGTGAACACGTACTTCGCGTCGGACTACAAGAAGAACGCGACCTTCGTCACATACCTGGCGAACCTCCTGAAGACGGACCCGGCGATCCTCGAATCCACCCCGTCCCTCCGCATGGACTGGGAAATCCGCGCCGGCACAACAGACCGCCTCCAGTCCGCGTACGCCGCCCAGGGCGTGGCAGAGGGCTCCCCACTCCCGGAGTCGAAGACGGTGAACCGCGCCCTGTACGAGGAAGCGGTGGGCCACAAAAACGCGTAAGGACCCGGATCTTCAAGATCCGGGTCCTTAGGCGTTCAGTAGCGGGGACAGGATTTGAACCTGCGACCTCTGGGTTATGAGCCCAGCGAGCTACCGAGCTGCTCCACCCCGCGTCGATGAACTGAACATTACGTCAGGGATGCAGACGGAAGCAAATCGCTTACTGAAGGCCGAACTACTCAACGCCGGTCCAGGCATCTCAGCCTGTCCGGCGTTTGAGGACAAGGCCCGTTCAGGGCCGGCAGCGGGGGTCTGGGGGCGCAGCCCCCAGGGATGGGACGGGTAGGGGCGGCGGGGGCGAAAAAACCCGACGACCACCGTCAGGCAGACAGCTCCTCCCGCAGAGCGTCCCGCAACCGAGCCGCCCGCTCCGAAACCTCCCCCGGCCCCAGCGTCACAGCAAGATCAGCCCACCGCTGCCCCTCCGCCAGCTCCCCACGACGCGCGTAGACCAGGGCAAGCCGCAAAGCCGCCCGCCCATGCCCCGCGTCAGCGGCCCGAGTCCACCACACCGCAGCCTCAGGCTCACTCCCCTCCCGAGCCAACAGCAACCCAAGATTGAACGCCCCGTTCCGAGACCCGGCCTCGGCAGCCTCCCGGTACCACCGAGCCGCCTCCACCACATCGCCCCGCGCAGCGGCAAGCATCCCCACCCGCACCTGCGCCCGCCGATGCCCCTGAGAAGCCGCCCGCTGATACCACTCCTCGCACTCACTCCGCTCCCGCACAGGCTCCCCGAGCTCATGCGAAGGCACAGGAGGCCGCCGAGCGTCGAGCACGGCGGCCAACCGATACGCCGCCTCCGCGCTCCCACCCCCCGCGGCACACCGCAGATGCCGCTCGGCCTCCGGCTCGTCCCCGTCCCGCAGCAACACGATCCCGACCTGCAACGCCGCTTCCGTATGCCCGGCGGCGGCAGCACGCTCGTACCACCGCAGCGCGGCCTCGTCCTCACCCCGCCCGGCATGCAGAATCCCGAGGTTGAACGCGGCGTCCACGCTCCCGGCCTCCGCGGCCTTGGAGAACCACGGCTCCGCCCCCGTCGTGTCCCCGCCCTGAAGCAGCAGGATCGCGAGCGCGTTGGCCGCCTCGCGATGCCCGGCGTACGCGGCCCGCCGATACCACTGCTCGGCCTGGGCGGTCCGCCCCTGCGCGGCACAGAGCAGCCCGAGGTTGTAGGCGCCGTTGACGTCCCCGGCGTCCATGGCGGCCCGGTACCACCGCTCGGCGGTCTGGGTCTCACCCCGCTCGGCATGCAGCGCGCCCAGCGCGTTCGCGGCGTTCCCGTCCCCGTCCTGCGCGGCCCGCAGCCACCACACGGCGGCGCTCTCGGAGTCCCCGGCGTCCCGCAGCAGGAACCCGAGCGCGCACGCGGCCCGCGCCTCGCCGTCCTTGGCGGACGTCAGATACCAGCGCCCCGCCTCCTTGAGCTCTCCGCGCTTCTCCAGGATCGCGCCGAGCTGGAGCGCTGCCCGGCGGTGCCCACGCGCGGCGGCCTGCCGGTACCACTGCTCGGCCTCGTCGACACCGTTGTCACCACCGGTCTCGCCCTCATCAGCGGCCTTGCGGTCGATCGTCCGCGCCAGCCGGTACGCCGCCTCCCGGTGGCCCCGCTCGGCCGCGGCCCGCATCCACTGCTCGGCCGTGCCGTCCGCGCGGTGTTCCAGCAGATCGGCGAGCGCGTAGGCGCCCAGGGCGTGTCCCTGCTCGGCGGACTGGCGCAGCCAGTACTCGGCGGCGGGCTCGTCGCCCCGCTCGCGGTGATGCCGGCCCAGCGCGTGCCCGGCGGCCGCGGACCCGGCGACGGCGGCGATCCGCCACCAGCCGGCGGCCTCGTCGGCGTACCCGCGCTGGTGGAGGAGGACTCCCAGGTTGTTGGCGGCGGCACGGTCCCCGGCGGCGGTGGCGGCACGCAGCTGGGGCTCGGCTCCGTCGAGATCACCGCGGCGCAGCAGCATGGCGCCGAGGACACTCATCGCCTCGGTGTCGCCTGCTTCGGCGGCCAGCCGAGTGCGTGCCTCGTCGGCAGCCTCGCCGGTTTCGTCCCGGTCGGAAGGCTGCGCAAAGCCCGCGGGCTCCACGAAGTCAGAAGGCTCCGCAAAGCCGGAAGGCTGCACAAAACGCCCTGTCTCCAACAGAGTTGCCTTGTCCCCCATAACGTCCATCGTCGCACCACCTGCAACCTGGGTACACCTGGTATACCGCAGCCAGTGAGGTCACTTCAGCGTTTTGTCGACATGCCCACAGAACGACAAGTCAAACACACATACACCAACTCCCCACGGCGGCACGGCCGTCCCGCAGGTCGGCACATCCGTTCGCACACACACCGAAGGCCCGGATCCTTTGAGGATCCGGGCCTTGGTATCAGTAGCGGGGACAGGATTTGAACCTGCGACCTCTGGGTTATGAGCCCAGCGAGCTACCGAGCTGCTCCACCCCGCGCCGTTGTGTTGCAACCGTACCACGGCGCGGGATGGCCACTTGACCAGCTGGATCAGCCGCTGGGGCTGCTGCTCGGACTAGTGCTGGGGCTGCTGGTGGAACCACTATTGGGACTGCTGCTTGGACTCGCACTGCTACTGGGCTTACTGGTGCTCTTGTCGGCCTCGGCCTGAGCCTCTTCCGCCCGCTGCAACGCGTCCTCAAGGTCCTTCTGCGCCTGGCCGTACGCCTCCCAGTCGCCCTTCTTCAGGGCCGCCTGGCCCTCGTCGAAGGCCTTCTGGGCGTCGTTCAGCGCCTCTTGGACCGTGGGATTACTGGACGTGGGTGGAGTGGTCGTCCCCTCGTCCGGTGGCTCAGTGGTCGAACCCTCGCCCCCGAACACCTTGTTGAGCGCGGCGTCCAGGGTGTCCTCGAAGGCGGTGTTGCCTCCGTAGGTCACCAACACCTTGCGCAACAGCGGGTACTTGAGTCCACCACCGCGTACGTAGACGGGCTCCACGTACAGCAGTCCTCCGTCGAGTGGCACCGTCAGCAGGTTGCCGTACTCGACCTCGGAGTCGCCACCTCTCAGGAGTCTGATGGTCTCGGCGATGTTCTGTTCGGAGTTGAACTGGCTCTGGACCTGTTTGGGCCCGTTGACGGTGGTGCTCGTCGGCAGTTTCAGAACTCTGATCTTGCCGTAGTCACTTGTGCCCGCCTCGGCGTCGACCGCCATGAAGGCACTGAGGTTGTCCCGGCCGTTCGGCGTGAACGTCGTCGTCAGCGAGAACGCCTGCGCCTTCTGGTCGGGCATCTTCATGCTCAGGTAGTACGGCGGCACCGCGTCGCCCGACTTGTTGCTCGGGTCGTCCGGCACCTGCCACACCTCGCTGCCGGAGAGGAACGTCTGCGCGTCCTTCACGTGGTAGCGGGTGAGCAGCTCGCGCTGGACCTTGAACAGGTCCTGCGGGTACCGGAGATGGGCCATCAGCGAGTCCGAGATCTTGCTCTTGGACTCCACCGTGCCAGGGAACGCCTTCATCCAGGTCTTCAGGACCGGGTCCTGGGTGTCCCACTGGTAGAGCTTGACCTCGCCGGTGTACGCGTCGACGGTCGCCTTCACCGAGTTGCGGATGTAGTTGACCTGGTTCTGCTGGGCCACCACCGCACGCTGGTTGTTGCCGGCGGTCAGCGAGTCGGCGGTCGTGTCGCCGAGGGTCGTACGCGAGGCGTACGGATAGCCGTTGGTCGTCGTGTACGCGTCGACGATCCACTGGATCTGCCCGTCCACGACCGCCGGGTAGGCGTCGCCGTCGATGGTCAGCCAGGGCGCGACAGCCTCGACGCGCTCCTTGGGCGTGCGGTTGTACAGGATCCGCGAACCCTCGCCGATGGCACCGGAGTAGAGGATCTGCGGCTCGTTGAACGCCACCGCGTACGCCGCCCGGTTGATCGGGTTGGCGAGGTTGACCCCGCTCTTGCCCGTGTAGCTGGTGGTCTTCTCACCGTTGTCGTCGGAGTAGTCGATCTCCTTCTGGGGACCGCCGACGATCGAGTACTGGCTGGTCTTCTCGCCGTAGTAGATCCGCTGCTCGTACGTCCCGAGGTCGCCCTGGGACGGCAGGTCGGACTCGGTGAACTCCGGGCGGCCCTCGGCGTCGGCGGTGGTGCCCTTGGCGGCGACCACTCCGAAGCCGTGGGTGTAGCGGAAGTGGTCGTTGATCCAGTTGTTCTTCGGAATGCCGGCGAGGTTCAGCTCGCGCAGACCGATGACCGTGTCCTGGTCTTGGCCGTCCTCGCTGTAGCGGTCGACGTCCAGGTTGGTCGGGAACGCGTAGTAGTTCCTGATCTGCTGGAGCTGCTGGAACGTCGGCGACACGATGTTCGGGTCCAGCACACGGATGCTCGCCGTGGAGTCGACGTCCTTGCGCAGCTTGGCCTGGTCCGTGGTGCTGCTCGTCCCCGAGTACTCGGTGACCTGCGCGTCGTCGATGCCGTAGGCCTCACGCGTAGCCTTGAGGTTCTTGGTGACGTACGGCGCTTCCTTGGCCTGCTCGTTCGGCTGGACCTGGAACTTCTGGACGATCGCCGGGTACAGCCCGCCGATGAGGATCGCCGAGAGCACCATCAGACCGAAGCCGATCATGGGCAGCTGCCAGGTGCGCCGCCACAGGGTGGCGAAGAACAGCAGGGCGCAGATGACCGCGATACAGAACAGGATCGTCTTGGCGGGCAGATAGGCGTTCGCGTCGACGTACCTGAGGCCCGTCCAGTTGTCCGTCGCCTTGAAGTCGCTCGACTTGACCGCGAGGCCGTACCGGTCGAGCCAGTACGCGACCGCCTTCAGGCTGACGAAGAGGCCGAGCAGCACCGAGAGGTGCCCGGTGGCCGCAGCCGTGGCCCGCGCGCCGGGACTCGTGACCCTGAGCCCGCCGTACAGGTAGTGGGTGAGCGCGGCGGCGATCAGGGAGAGGATCGCGGCGGCGAAGCCGAAGCCGAGCAGGAACCGGTACCAGGGCAGGTCGAACGCGTAGAACTTGACGTCGAGGTGGAACTGCGGGTCCTTCGTACCGAAGGACACACCGTTGACCCACATCAGCCAGGTCCGCCACTGGCCGGACGCCGAGGCACCCGCGATCAGACCCACCAGGGAGGTGATCGCGAGCAGCAGCCACTTCTTGTACGGCGCGATACCCATCCGGTAGCGGTCGAGGCTCTGCTGCTCCATCGACATGGCGCTCAGCGGCGGGCGCAGCCGGTGCGCCAGCCAGATGTTGAAGCCGACCGCGGCCGCCATGAGCAGGCCGAAGACGAAGAAGAGCCCGATCTTCGTCCACAGGGTGGTCGTGAACACGGACGAGTACTTCACCGACCGGTACCAGAGCCAGTCCGTCCAGAATCCCGCGAACATGGTGAACGCCATGCCGAGTACGGCAAGGACGCCCAACGTCATGAGCAGGGTCCGGACACGCCGGGAGGGGCGGCCCACTCTGATCCGTGGCCCCGTCGGGCCTCCGCCGCGGTCCGGCATCTGGAAAGCCAAGGTGCGCACCTCGAAGTTCGCTGTTGGTCCGTCAGGCCCCCGTCTTCGCGGGCCCGCCATGGGGCCTCGTGATCGTAGGCCCCCACCTATGCAACTTACTCACGGTTTACGCGGTTCCCGATTCCGGCCCCCAACGAGGCAGGATTGTGACTATGTCCAACACTCCCATGGCAGCGAGCCCCCTCACCCGGGCCGTACTCGAGATCGACGAGTACGCCTCCACCCTCGGCTGGGACCAGCCCGCTCGCCTTTTCGCCCTCGTAGACACCGCGCGGCTGCGGACTCAGGAACCCTCCCTCGCGGCCCAGCTCGGCCTGGAGGACGAGCAGGAGACCACCGGTCTCACCCCGATCGAGCAGGACGAGATCCCGGCCGGCAAGCCGCTGGACGAGTTCCTCGGCACGATCGCCTGGCCCGGCGCCGTCGTCGGCTGCGCGCTCACGGTGGAGCGGCTGATGCTGCCGCCGTCCGCCGAGGCCTCGGTCCCGGAGGGCCTGAACGACGCCGCCCTCACGAAGTGGGTCGCCAAGCATCCGGACCGTCAGGAGGTCCGCATGACGGTCGGTGTCCTCCGCGACGGCACCCGCGACTCGGCCCTGCGCCTGCGCGAGAAGGACGCCCCGACGGAGGTCCTCACGGGCTCGGGCCTGGTCCCGGGCCTGGCGGAGGCGTTGTCGGCGACGTTCGAGGACTGATTCGCGGACTGAGGGGACGGGGTCCCTTCGGTAGTTCTTCGCGTACGACGACGGGGGCGCCCTTCGTGCTGGGGGCGCCCCCGTCGTCGTAGAGCCGTCTCTGTTTCTCTGTTTCTCTGTCTCTCTGTCAGCCCTTGGTGGTGCACTTCGGCAGGTCGGCGGTGTCGCCGCTGCGGATGTCCTTGAGGGCGCCGAGGGCGTCGTCGATGGTGGCGACCTTGACGAGCGTGAGTCCGTCGGGTGTGTCGGAGGCGGCGGCCGCGCAGTTGTCGGCGGGCGTCAGGAAGTACTGGGCACCCTTGCTGCGCGCGCCCACCGTCTTCATCTCGATGCCGCCGATCGGGCCGACCGTGCCGTCGTCGTCGATCGTGCCGGTGCCGGCGACGAACTTGCCGCCGGTGAGGCTGCCCGGGGTGAGCTTGTCGTAGATGCCGAGGGCGAACATCAGGCCGGCGCTCGGCCCGCCGACGTCGGCGAGCTTGATGTCGACGGTGAACGGGAACGTGTGGTCGGTCCCCGCGGAGATCCCGACGATGGCGCGCTTCTCACCGGTGTCGTCGGACGTCGCGGTGGTGATGGTGATGTTCTCGGTCCTGGTCGCCGTCTTGTTGGCCTTCTCGGCGGCGGCCTGCTCCTTGGCGGGGATGATCGTGAAGTCGACGTCCTCGCCGGGCTTGTGCTTGGTGACCAGTTCGGCGACGTCGTCGGGCGCCTTCACCGTCGTACCGTCTACCGCCTTGATCACGTCACCGGCGTGCAGCTTGCCCTCGGACGGGGAGTCCTTGACGACGGTCGAGACGATCACCCAGGACTTCACGGGGATGTCCAGCTCCTTCAGGGCGGCGACCTTGGCACTCTCCTGGGACTGGCTGAACTCCTCGGCGTTCTCCTGGGTCGACTGCTCCTCCGTCTTGCCGTCCGGGTAGAGCGTGTCGTGCGGCACGATCTTGTTGTCGTGCGCGAGCCATCCGTAGACGGCCTCGACCAGGTTCATCTTGTAGTCGGCGCTGGTGACGCGCACCGTGGTCATGTTCAGATTCCCGCTGGTCGCGTAGGTCTTGCGCCCGGAGATCTGCAGTACCGGCTCGCCGTCGTGATCGCCGAGGGTGTTCACCGTCGGGCCCGGGGACATCTCCGAATACGGCACGGGGATGAACACTCCCGCGCACAGGAGCGCGATCAGCATCAGGGTGGAGGCGAGCATCGTCGCGGTGCGGCGTGGCATGGAACGACAGTACGGGACGTGTCTGTCAGCGCCCCGTCAGGGCCGCCCGTCACAAGCCGGAGTGCGACTTCGACTTCTCCATGGCCTCGCGGAAACGCGCGTACCCGTCGAGCTCGGGGCGGTCGCTGCGCGTCTTACGCGTGCGGTTGGCCCAACTTCCCCACAGACCGGCGCCGATCGCAGCCAAAAGCGGAATCAGCAACCAGGCGAGCGCCGCCATGCCGACCTCCCAACCCCGATGAGCGACCGCAACTGACTGATCAGCAGATTAACCATCCGCACTGACAACGCTCACGCCAGGGGTGCGGTTACGCAACCGGAAGGAGAGTAAGAGGTCGGGAAGGAGATGAGGAGGCGGATCGTCCGCTCAGCAGGCGCCGACCCACTCCTCGGTCCCGTCGGAGAACTTCTGGTGCTTCCAGATGGGCACTTCGTGCTTGAGGTCGTCGATCAGCTTCCGACAGGCCTCGAAGGCCTCACCGCGATGCGGGCAAGAGACGGCGACGACGACGGCGAGATCCCCGACCTTGAGGTCCCCGACGCGATGCACGGCCGCCAGCGCCCGCACCGGATACTCGGCGACGACCTTCTCCGCGACCCGCCGCATCTCGGCCTCCGCACTGGGATGACACGAGTACCCGAGCTCATCGACATCGGCCCCCCCGTCATGATTCCGCACGGTCCCGACAAACAGCGCGGTCCCCCCGGCCGCGTCATCCCCGACGGCCCGAAAGACCTCGTCGAGAGAGAGCGCGGTCTCGCGAATACCGAGAAGCTTGATGGGATCCTGCGCACCGAGCTCACCGGGATGATCGTTCATGGCTGCCATGCCTCCATCGTGCCCCAAGCCACGGACAACCAGGAACAGAACATTCACCAGCACGCACGCGTGCGGCTTCGGAGTCTCCTACAGGGCGAGCATCATCAGCCCGTCTGGGGGTCCCCCCTCTGGGGGAGTTTGAGGACAAGGCCCCTTCAGGGCCGAAAGGGGGGTCTGGGGGCGCAGCCCCCAGGGATGGGACGGGCAGGGGCGGCGGGGGCGAAAAAAGCCGCCCCACGCGGCAGCACCCCGCACAGTCAGATCCGCCGCCGAGCCTTCCGAGCCCGCCGCACGACAGCCGCCGCACCCAGCAGTGCGACCGTCGCCCCCGCGGCCCCCGCCGCAGTCGCGTCCTTCCGCCCGAGCCGCCGCCCGGCAACGGTATGCCTCCCGGCAACCTCCTCAAGCAGCTCCGCGAGCACCTCCTCGTTGCTCCACTGCGGCCGCCACCCCGCGTCATGCAGCCGACTCCCGCTCACCACCCAGGGATACATCGTGTACGCCAGATCCCCGGCCGGAGACGGTGTGAGCCCGATCCGGTGCAACCGAGCCGCCGCCCCCAGCGCGACCGCCGACGGCAGCTCCATCCGCCGGATCCCGCTGAGCTCCTCGACCTCCTCCTGCTCCAGCCACCCGTCACACCCGACGGCCAGCTCCCCGTCCGCCTTCTCCAGAACGGCGTACTCCAGAGCGCTGCACAGATCCTCGACGTGACAGAACTGCCAGGCAGGCCGCGACCCGGCCACGACAAGCAGCCGAGGCGACTCGAAGTACCTGGTCAG
Source organism: Streptomyces sp. JLBG701 (assembly GCF_058544905.1). Lineage (NCBI taxonomy): Bacteria > Bacillati > Actinomycetota > Actinomycetes > Kitasatosporales > Streptomycetaceae > Streptomyces > Streptomyces sp. JLBG701. Next base: position 7,558,290 of record NZ_CM178588.1, on the reverse strand, counting down.
GGCGGTGTCGGTGCCCCCGACGAGAACAGCCGGCCGGACAACGGTGACGTTGAGCCCGGGATGCGCGCGCGGAGCCCGCCGCGCCAGCCGCTCGATCTCCAGCAGGTCACCGACCCCGGTGGCCTCCGCGGTGGCCCGCAGCTCGGCGTCCTCGGACAGCGGCAGCTCGTTGTCCGGCAACGCTCCGTAGACCATCGCGGACGTGCAGAGCACGACCCGGTGGACCCCGGCCGCCGCGGCGGCGGTCAGCACGGTCTGAGTCCCCCGCACGTTGTAGGCCGTACGGGCGGCGGCGTCCGTCTCCAGGTCCAGATCGAGCGCCAGATGGACCACCACATCGGCCCCGCGCAGCTTTTCCGCGATGGCCGGATCTCGTACATCCAGGATGTGCCAGAGCGCGGCCGCGCACTCACCGCGCCGCTCGTCGATGGCGATGACCTGCTTGATCTCGTCGGACGCGGCGAGCCGCTCGGTGAGCAGCGCTCCGATGCCGGACGCGGCGCCGGTGACCGCGACGACGGGCCCGCGCACGGCGGGCGTGGTTGAGTGGTTTCGCGCTCCGCGAATCTGCGGATCTGGGGAACTCACCGGGCGTCTCCAGCGGTTGTCTTCAATACGGGCGCGAGTGACGCGTACGTACCAGGTGGCATCCATCCTGCCGCAGGCCGAGAGTCGGCGAAGCACCGAGGCCCGAACCGCCAGTGGTGTCTACGCTGGGTGGTGTTGCAGGGCAGCCGTGCCGCCGGAGAGAACCGGTGGCCTTACCAGCCGAGGAATCCCGTGAGTGACACCCCATTCGGTTTCGGCCTTCCGCCGGAGGAGCCGGAAGACGGCGACGAGGGCAAGAAGAAGGACCAGCAGAGCGGCGGTGGTCAGGGACCGGACAACCCGTTCGGGTTCGGGGGCCTGCCCGGAGCCGGAGGTTTTGGCGCCCCCGGAGCCGACAATCCGCTCGCTGCCATGTTCGGTTCACTGAACCCCAACGACCTGGGCGCCGCGTTCCAGCAGCTGGGCCAGATGCTCTCGTACGAGGGCGGCCCGGTGAACTGGGACATGGCCAAGCAGATCGCCCGCCAGACGGTCGCCCAGGGCACTTCTGAGGGCACCAAGGACGCAAGCGTGGGCCCCTCCGAGCGCACCGCGGTCGAGGAGGCCGTCCGTCTGGCCGATCTGTGGCTGGACGACGCGACGTCGCTGCCGTCCGGTGCCGGTTCCGCGGTGGCGTGGAGCCGCGCGGAGTGGGTCGAGGCGACCCTGCCGGCGTGGAAGGAGCTCGTCGATCCGGTCGCCGAGCGCGTCGGCGCGGCCATGGGCGATGTTCTGCCGGAGGAGATGCAGGCCATGGCGGGCCCGCTGATCGGCATGATGCGCTCGATGGGCGGCGCCATGTTCGGCACGCAGATCGGGCAGGCCGTCGGCGTGCTCGCAGGCGAGGTCGTCGGTTCGACCGACATCGGCCTGCCGCTCGGCCCGGTCGGCAAGGCCGCGCTGCTGCCGGTGAACATCGAGGCGTTCGGCAAGGACCTGGGCGTGCCCAAGGAGGAGGTGCGGCTGTACCTCGCGCTGCGCGAGGCCGCCCACCAGCGCCTCTTCGCGCACGTGCCGTGGCTGCGCTCGCACCTGTTCGGCGCGGTCGAGGGGTACGCGCGCGGGATCAAGGTCGACACGGCCAAGCTGGAGGACGTGGTCGGCCAGTTCGACCCGCAGAACCCGGAGCAGCTGCAGGACGCCCTCCAGCAGGGCATGTTCCAGCCGGAGGACACCCCGGAGCAGAAGGCCGCCCTGGCCCGTCTGGAGACGGCTCTGGCGCTCGTCGAGGGCTGGGTCGACGCGGTGGTGCACGCGGCCGCGAAGCCGCGCCTGACGTCCGCGGACGCGCTGCGCGAGACGCTGCGCCGGCGCCGGGCCACCGGTGGCCCGGCCGAGCAGACGTTCGCCACGCTGATCGGCCTGGAGCTGCGCCCGCGCCGTCTGCGCGACGCTTCCCGGCTGTGGGCCTCGCTCACGGACGCGCGCGGTGTCGACGGCCGCGACGGCCTGTGGGCCCACCCGGACATGCTGCCGACGGCCTCGGACCTGGACGACCCGGACGGCTTCGTGCACCGCGAGCAGCTGGACTTCTCGGAGCTGGACAAGATGCTGGGCGAGGCGGCCGAGAAGCCTGACCTGAAGAAGAAGGACGACGACACCGAGTGAGCTTGTACGACGACGCCGTCCTGGTCCTCAAGGGCTACGAGGACCAGGCGGAGCTCCGCCAGGCGTACCTGGACCATCTCGCGGCTCACCCGGACGGCATATGGAAGGCCTGCGAGGAAGGGCACCTCACCGCCAGTGGCCTGGTCATCGACCCGGAGCAGGGTCGGGTGCTGCTCACGCTCCACAAGAAGCTGCGGATGTGGCTCCAGATGGGCGGCCACTGCGAGCCACAGGACATCTCCTTGGAGGCGGCTGCCCTGCGTGAGGCGACGGAGGAGTCCGGGGTCGAGGGGCTGACCCTGCTGCCCGGTGGCCCGGTGCGCCTGGACCGGCATCCGATCCCGCCGCCGTGCCACTGTCACTTCGACGTCCAGTACGCGGTGGTGGCCCCGCCCGACGCGACGCACACGGTCAGCGACGAGTCTCTCGACGTGCGCTGGTTCGCCTACGACGAGGTGGCGGACGTAGCGGATGAGTCGGTCGTACGGCTGCTGGAAGCGACCCGGGCGCGGCTGTGAAGGTGTAAGGGGTGACCGCCATTGCGGGTCACCCCTTACATCGCTTCAGCTCCAGGCGTTGCCCTGGTTCTGTCCCCGGGCTCCCTGCTGGCCCATGCCGAACTGGGCGGCCATGCCCTGTCCGATCACGGCGTTCTGCGGCGGCAGCAGTTCGCTGGGCTGGACGAGCGCGTAGCCGCTGCCCATGAAGCTGAGCTCCCAGCCCTCGCCGGTGTTGCCGCGGCGGCGCCATATCCCGGAGGAGTGCGTCTGGGCCTGCATCTGCACGCGCAGAGAGGTGGACCAGGCGACGATCGCGTCGGCGTCGCAGTTGACGTACTTGTCGGGCGTGACCTGCATCATCAGCGGCGCGCCCGAGGTCATCAGGGCGACCTTGCCGCGGCCGGTGATGTTGAGCTGGTACTTCCCCGAGCCGGAGATGCCGTACAGGCTGTCGACGGCGATGACCTCGTGGTGCAGCGAGGAGTCCATCGCGAGGACGTAATTGCTGTCGACCGTCAGGCCGTCCTGTTCCACATCCACTACGTGGATGTGCTGGGCGAGGTTGGCGAGGAAGACCGTGCCCTGTCCGTGGCAGCGCATCAGGCTGAGGCCCTCACCGGTGTGCGCACGCGCGCGACGCTGGTTGTTGCTCTGGTACTCGGCGTCGAACTCGACGAGGCCCTGGTAGGCGACCATGGTGCCCTTGCGGGCGAGGATGTCGTCGTGTCCCTCCAGGACGACGCGCAGCATCTGCTTGTTCTGCAGGCTGTAGCGGTCCTGGGTCTGCTGGTCGTTGTAGGCGAAAAGCGGGCTCTGCATGGTGTGGTGATCCCCCTCAGCCCCGGAGCCGGAGACGGTCGGTGCTGTCCTCGCTGGGCTGGACTACGACGATGCCCTGGCCGGAGAAGGCCATCTGGTAGGCCTCGCCGCTGCCCCGGCCGATCAGCGACTGCGCCTTGAAGCTGCGCTTGCCCTTCACCTTGAGGTTCGGGGACCAGGCGACGAGCGCGTCCGGGTCGACGTACGTCTCGTCCTCGCCACCGCCGCAGTCGACGACGATCGGCTTGCCCCGGGAGGTCAGCGCGACCCAGCCCTGGCCTGTGATCTTGGTGTTCCACAGGCCCTGCCCGGCGAACTTGGCGAGCCCCTTGACGCGCTCGACGCCCCAGGTGAGGGACGCGTCGAAGGCGAGCAGGTTGGTGGCGTTGACGGAGATCCCGTCGCCGTTGAGGTTGATCACGACGACGTCCGCCCCGTAGTCGGCGAGGTAGAGCAGGCCGTCGCCGGAGCACTTCATCAGCGGCGCGCCCTCGCCGGTGGCCCAGTCGCGGGCGATCTGGCGCACGGCGGGCGGGTTGGGCTCGTACTGGATGAATCCTTCGTAGGCGACCATCGAGCCCACGCGCGCGAGGAGGTCGTTTCCGGTCTGCATGGCGACCTTGAGCATGTGGTTGCCGTGGTTGTCCATGCGGGCGGTGACGGGTGCGGGGGCGTAGCCCGCGAGCGGCTGGTTCATGACGGGCTCCCTCAGACCTCGTACGGCTGGACGACGATGAAGTTGCCGGGCGCGCCCCGGAACTGGAGGTTGACGCTCTCTCCGGTGTCGCCGGGGTAGGCGTTGCGGCGCATCCGTACCTGGCTGGAGACGATCGGCTGGCAGGCCGAGGACCAGGCGACCACGGCGTTGCAGTCGGCGAACGTCGTCGGTGTGACGGGCAGGACCACGGGTGCTCCGTGCGTCTTCACGACGATCGTGCCGGTGCCCTGGAACAGCATGGTGAACAGGGCGCCACCGGGGATGCCGTGTCCTTCGACGCGGCGGACCTCGTACTGCAGGCTCTCGTCGAAGGCGAGCACGTTCTCCGCGGAGACGCAGATGCCGTCGCCCTGGAGTTCGATGGGGTGCAGCATCGACGAGTTCTCGGCAAGGAACACCTGCCCCTGGCCGGTGCAGCGCATGAGCTGCATCTCCTGGCCGGTCACGTTGCCCGCGATCCGGCCGGCGAAGCCCGCTCCCTTGTAGCTGAAGTCGACCTTGCCCTGGTAGAGCACCATGCTGCCCTGACGCGCCAGCACGGGCTGACCGCCGATACCGAGGTCGACGCGGATGAGCTTCTTGTTCTGCTGCGTCCAGCGCTGACCGGTGGGCGTCTCCTTGAACTTCTGGAGCGCGGCCGACACGCCGGCACCGCCCTGTGGAGCGCCCTGCGGCACTCCGTAGGCGGCCGGCTGGGCCGGGACCTGCCCGAAGGGGGGCTGCTGTCCATAGCCGGGAGGTGCCGTCGGGGCCTGCGGCGCCTGGGGTGCTTGGGGCGGCTGTCCGTAGCCGGGAGGCAGCGGAGCGGTCTGGCCGGGGGCCTGGCCGTACGGCGGCGGCTGCTGACCCGGCTGCCCGTACGGCGCGGGGGCCGGGGGCGGCACGGGGGCGCCGGGCGGAGGGGTCATCGGCGCGACGACGGTCGGCGCGGTGTGCACCTGGGGCGCGGGCGCCGGGGCAGGCGGCGCGGGAGGCGGCGCGAAGCCCTGCGCGGCGGGCTGTGGCGCGGGCGCCGGGGCAGGAGCGGGCGCGGCCGGGGCGCCGAACGCGGGCGGCGCGGAAGCCTGAGCGGGTGGTGCGAAGCCCGGGACGGCGCCACCGGGCTGGGGCTGCTGCTCGGGCTCGGGGGTCTCCTCCTCGGCGACCTCGCCGCCGAAGTTCCTCAGCAGCGCGTCGAGGCCGCCGTCGAAGCCCTGGCCGACCGCGGCGAACCGCCAGACGTCCTTGAGGTAGAAGTCGCCCAGCATGACGGCCCGTTCGGTGGAGAACTCCGAGCCGTTGAACGCGTAGCGCGCCACTTCCTCGCCGCCCGCGACGATGCGGATGTATCCGGGGGCGATCTGCGACATCTGCCCGGCGCCGTCGAGCGTCGCCGTGAACGACAGCTTCTGGATCTGCGGCGGGACGCTGTCCAGCGTGACGCGGAACGACTCCGTGTCACCCGCCTGCGCGCCCAGCAACTGGATCGCGTCCTCGGGGGACTTCGGCTGGTTGAAGAAGATGAAGTACCGGTCGTCCGAAAGCCGTTCGTCGGCGTCGAGACCGAAGCAGCTGATGTCGAAACTCAGCCCGGGGCCCGAGATCTGTACACCTACGTACAGATCGGTGCCCGCGGTGAGGTCACTGATCCTGGCCTTGTGGCCGCGTTGGAATTCCCTGGCCATGCGTAACGACCGTCCCCCATCCCGATGGCGAGTACGCCGGAAGTGCGTCGCGTCAGGCTAACGGCTAAATCCGGAAAGGGATGAGGCTGGTACAAACCCGGTACAGAGAGCCACGCCGTACGGTCACTCGTCCCGCGCGGAGGGCAGGTGCGGCAGCCGGTCGGCGGCGACCACACCTTCGAGGTAGCCACGGGCCCGCTCGGTCCGCGGATACGCCTCCAGGAGCCGCCAGAACCGGGGCCCGTGTCCGGGCACGAGCAGATGCGCGAGTTCGTGGACGAGGACGTAGTCGACGACATACTCGGGCATGCCCTGCAGTCGGTGCGAGAGACGGATGCTGCCCTCGGACGGGGTGCACGAGCCCCAGCGCGTGTTCTGGTTGGTGACCCAGCGTACGGAGGCGGGCCGGGCCCGGCCGTCGAAGTACTGCTCGGACAACCGCAGCGCGCGCTCGGCCAGCTCGGCGTCGCCGAGGACCCGCTTGCTCTCCTGGGCGGCCAGTTTGTCGAGCATGACGCTGACCCAGCGCTGCTCCTCCGCCTCGGACATCCGAGCGGGGATGAGCACGACGGTGCGATCGCCCTCGCGGTACGCGGAGACGGTCCGGCGGCGCCGGGCGCTCCTGCGCACCTCGATCGCGCTCGCCCCCGAGCCGCTTGGCGGCTGGCTCGTCGTGCTGCGCTGTGGGTTTCCGGCGCGGTGCAGTGGGTCGGCGGGCACGCCCCGACGTTACCCGTTGTGCATGCGGGAAGTCCCGACTCCGGGACGGTTCGCTTCCGATCCCCCACCAATGCGTTTGATTTGTACGACGAATATCCACCGCCTGTGGACAACTTTCGGCACCCTCGGGCGGGGCCGGGCATGCTGGCTCTCGTCGGCGAATCGTGGACTGACCGCCACCTGCCGACCTGGACATCTCAGGGGCTTTTTCGCTTTTCCGACGGCTACGGGGGCCTGTCATGCATCCGATGGTGAAACCCGCGCTCCGGCGCGGCTGGCGCGATCTCAACACCGTGCAGTTCGGGATGACACCGGCGCACGCGATGACACTCGGTCCGATGGACACGGCCACGGGCAGTTTCCTGGATCTGCTCAACGGCACACGCGGGCTTCCGCTCCTGCGGGAGGAAGGACGCCGGATGGACCTGCCCGACGGCCATGTCGACGGGCTGGTGCGGCGGCTGGAGCGAGCCGGGCTCCTCGACGACGCGAAGGGAGGCGGTCCGGCCGCGGACGCCCTGCGGGAGAAGAAGTCGGTCCTGGACCGGCTGCGCCCCGACCTCGCCTCGCTCTCGCTGGTCACGTCCGAACCGGGCGACGCGCTCGGCCGTCTGGCCGCCCGCCGTTCGTTGCGCGTGCAGGTGCGCGGCGCGGGCCGGGTGGGCGCGGTCCTGGCGTCGCTGCTGTCGGCCGCGGGTGTCGGCGAGGTCGATGTGCGTGACGCCGGCCGGGTCGAGCCGTGGGACGTGGCACCGGGCGGGCTGTCCGCCGAGGCCGTCGGTGAGCGCCGGGACGAGGCCGCCGCGCAGGCCGTGCGCCGGGCGGCACCGGACCGTCCCGGCCGCCGCGGTCCCCGGTCACCGCTCGATGACGCGGACCTCGGCTTCTCCCTGGTGATCCTGGCTCCGCGGGACGACGTCGCCGTGCACGCGCCCGACCCCGCCGTCACCGAGCCCCTCCTCTCCTCGGGGACACCCCATCTCTATGCCGGGGTCGTGGAGGGCACGGGCGTCGTCGGCCCGTTCGTCCTGCCGGGCGAGACGAGTTGCGCCGGCTGTCTGCACCAGGGGCGCGCCGACCGGGATCCGACCTGGCCGCGTCTGGTCGCGCAGTGGCGCTCAGGGAAGCAGCGCCAGGTCGGGCCCTGCGACGTGACGCTGGCCACAACGGTCGCCGGTCTGGCGGCGGCGCACGCGCTCGCTTTCCTGGACGGCGGGTCGCCGTCAAGCGCGGGCGCGCGCTGGGAGGTCTCCGTGCCCGGACTTCACTGGCACGCACGGCCGGTCTGGGCGCATCCCGCATGCCCGTGCGGAGCCGCGGAGAAAGGTAAGGAGGAACACAACACCTCTACTGACGGGGAGTCGCACGCGACAATGGCGGAGCAACGGCCGTCGGAGCAGTTACGCCGCAAGGCAGAGGCGGCACGGCTTGCAGGGACTTGGAGGGCGCATGTCTGATCTTCCCCGGAAGGCGGTCACCCGGACCGCCAAGCTCGCCGCGCTCCCGCTCGGCTTCGCCGGACGGGCCACCTGGGGCCTCGGCAAGCGGATCGTCGGCGAGTCCGCGGAGATCGTCGGCCGCGAGCTGCAACAGCGCACGGCGGAGCAGCTGTTCAAGGTGCTCGGCGAGCTCAAGGGCGGTGCGATGAAGTTCGGACAGGCACTGTCCGTCTTCGAGTCGGCCCTGCCCGAGGAGGTCGCGGGCCCCTATCGGGTGGCGCTGACGAAGCTCCAGGAGGCGGCGCCCCCGATGCCGACGCGCACCGTGCACTCCGTGCTCAAGGAGCGGCTCGGCGCGGATTGGCAGGACCTGTTCCTGGAGTTCGAGGAGAAGCCGTCCGCGGCGGCCTCGATCGGGCAGGTGCACCGGGCCGTGTGGCACGACGGTCGCGAGGTCGCGGTCAAGGTGCAGTATCCAGGCGCCGGCGAGGCCCTTCTGTCCGACCTGAACCAATTGAGCAGGTTTGCCCGCCTGTTGGGTCCCCTCATCCCGGGGATCGACATCAAGCCGCTCATCGCCGAGCTCCGCGACCGGGTCTCCGAGGAACTGGACTACGGCCTGGAGGCGCAGGCCCAGGAAGCCCACTCCGAGGAGTTCGCGGACGACCCGGACGTCATCGTGCCTGCTGTCGTCCACCAGTGCGACCAGATCCTGGTGAGCGAGTGGATCGACGGTGTCCCGCTGTCGGAGGTGATCGCGGACGGTTCGCCGGAGCAGCGCGACCGTGCAGGGCAGCTCCTGGCCCGGTTCCTCTTCTCCGGCCCGGCCCGCACCGGCCTCCTGCACGCCGACCCGCACCCGGGCAACTTCCGTCTGCTGCCCGGTGGCCCGGGCGGCAAAGACGACTGGCGCCTGGGTGTCCTGGACTTCGGCACGGTCGACCGGCTGCCCGGCGGACTGCCGACGCCCATCGGCGACTCCCTGCGCATGACCCTCGACGGCGACGCCGAGGCGGTCTACGAACTGCTGTGTGCCGAGGGCTTCGTCAAGGAATCCATAGAGCTGGATCCCGACGCCGTCCTGGACTACCTCCTGCCGATCATCGAGCCGGCACAGGCCGACGAGTTCACCTTCACTCGCGGTTGGATGCGCAGCCAGGCGGCCCGGATCGCCGACCCCCGATCCCCCGCGCACCAACTGGGCCGGCAACTCAACCTGCCTCCGGCGTATCTGCTGATACACCGGGTGACCCTGAGCACCATCGGTGTGCTGTGCCAGCTGGGAGCGACGGTACGGCTGCGCGAGGAGTTGGAGGAGTGGTTGCCGGGGTTCGTGCCGGAGGCCGAGGAAGTCGAAGTGGAGGGGTCGGTCGCGGGGGCCTGAACTCGCCCGCGATTCACCACCAGGCCGAGTCCAGCCGCCCCTCGATCGCTCTGAGGTTCTGCCGGGAGCAGCTGTCGCAGAAGTAGTGGCGGACGCCGTTCTCCACCGAGCAGGTCCAGGTGGGCCGCGGACCTTCGGCCGCGGTGCCGCAGCGGGCGCACACAAGAGGCTGGGGCTCGACCGTGGAGCCGCCGTCGTCACTGCCTCCGGGAAGACTCGTCACGCGGCGACGATATCGCCGCACTCCGCGGATCGGCGGGCACAACGCACCGCGGGGGCCGGTCCGTTCGGACGGACCGGCCCCCGCGGGGAAGTTCTCGCCTCCCCAGGTCGGGAGGCCACCGCTTCAGGTGTGGTGGGTTACTGCATGACCGCCATGGCGAGCGCGCGGCGGGCGCGCAGCGAGGCGCGCTCGGCCCGGCGCTGCATGCGGCGGGCGGCGATCAGGCGCAGGGCCTGACGTTCCCGCTCGGCCTCTTGCAGTCGCTCGTGCATATGCGCACGCGCGAGGGCTTCTGGAATGAGTTGCATCTCTCGGGTCCTGTTCTGACGCGAGTCGATCGCGCCGGTGGTGGTGAAGTCTGGAATCGCGGAACCTGCGGGCTCGCTGGGGGACGGCTTCATCGGGGCCTGCTTCTTGGGGTCGTGCGTGAAGGGACGGTCGATCGTTCCTGCGGTGTTCATGCCGTAACCGGGTTCTTGCGCGGGCGGCCACGGGGCCGCTTCCGGGCGACGACGACACCCTGGACGAACAGCTCGCCACCCCAGACGCCCCAGGGCTCGCGCCGCTCCTTGGCGCCGGCGAGGCAGGCCTCGACCAGCGGGCAGGTGCGGCAGAGGGACTTGGCGTACTCGACGTCCGCCGGCGTCTCCGCGAAGAAGACCTCCGGGTCGTACGAACGGCAGGGGACGGGTACGCCGAGGTTCTCGATGGCGTCGTCGAGCGCGGTGAGCGCGGTGAGCGGGGTCAAGGTGGAGTCCTCCGTGAGGCCGGGCGGGGGGATCGTTTCGGAAGGCGGTACGGACGGGGCGTGCGCTTCGAGTTGCACGGTTGGTCTTCCTCGTCTGGTCGTTCCGGCCCTGTTGGACCGGGTTGCGGCTGGTACCGGGTTCTTTTGTTGTCCCGAGGCCCCTTCGCTCCGTCGTCCCCGTTCGGGGAAAACAGAAGGGCCGCGGATCCCGGATGGGGTTCCGCGGCCCTGAAGGCGCCGGCCTGATCGATCAGGCTGGATCACTCCAGGGTTCTGGCCCACGGAAGGCCCACATCTGGTGGTGCTGCGTCGTCAGCTTCCGGAATCCGGCACCGGTCGCCGTCGCGGCATAGGCCTTCGCCTGTGCCACTACTGCCGCTTCCAGTGCCTTGGTCGGTCGCTCATTGCGCTCACGGATGGGAAGACCCGCGAGAGACAGGGAGGACGCCGGACGCACGGCATTGCTGCCGGACAGACCGGTGCCCAGGTTCGAAACGCCGAGCATGCACGTGGAGACGACCGAGCGATCGGTCATTTTGGCGGTGCTGATGGAGCGGGTCTTGATGCTGATCACTGGAATCGCCTCCTCTCGGCGTCTATGGGGACTGGGGTCAACCAGTCCTGCGGGTATGTAAGTACAGCACGGAATCGGGGCCTCCGAGAAGGCCTCCGTTGCCGCGATTAAGAACCTATGGGGATTGCTGGGGCATGCGCAAACTATTTTTTCGACGAGTTCGTTTCCGTCCCCGCCCCGTCCCCGTCCTCGTCTCCCACGAGCTCCTGGCCTGCGCAGATGGCCAGGACATCGGCGCCGTAGCGGTTCAACTTGCGTACCCCGACGCCGGGGATCCGGGCCAGCTCGCCCTCGTCGTCGGGCACGGTCTCCGCGATGGCCATCAGGGTCTTGTCGGTGAACACGCAGAACGCGGGCTGTCCGCTGCGCCCCGCCTGCACCGCGCGCCACTCGCGCAACCGCTCGTAGAGACCCTCGTCCATGTCGGAGGGGCAGCCCTCGCAGCGCATCAGCTTCATCTCGCCGGCGTCGGTCAGCGTGCGCCCGCAGACCCGGCAGCGGGCGGGCGTCCTCTGTCTGCGGTGCGGGGCGGCCGCACCGCAGACGCTGCCGCTGCCGCTGCCGCCGAAGCCGCGCTCGATGCCCCCGGGGCCGGCCGTGCCGGTGCGGCCCGGGGTGCCGGCGGAGCCGGGGCGCAGTCCGTCGAGGAAGCGGCTGGGGCGTCGGCTGGGGCGTCCGCCGGGTGAGCGGGACAGGGCCCAGGAGACATGGAGGTGTTCTCTCGCCCGGGTCACTCCGACGTAGAGGAGGCGGCGCTCCTCCTCGATCTGTTCGTCGGTCTTTGCGTAGGTGATCGGCATCATGCCCTCGGCGACGCCCACGAGGAAGACGACGTCCCACTCCAGGCCCTTGGCCGAGTGCAGAGAGGCGAGAGTGACGCCCTGCACGGTCGGGGCGTGCTGGGCGTTCGCCCGTTCGTCGAGCTCCGCGACCAGGTCGCCGAGGGTGGCGCCGGGTTTGGCGGCGGCGAAGTCCTGAGCGAGGTTCACCAGCGCGGCCAGCGACTCCCAGCGCTCTCTGACGGCGCCGGAGCCGGCCGGGGGCTCGGTGGTCCAGCCCTCGCCGGACAGTACGGCACGCACCTGCGAGGGCAGGTCCACGACATCGTCCAGCAGGGCGTCGTTGCCGCCGAAGCGGGCCGCACCGCGCAACGCGACGCCGGCCTTGCGCACCTCGGGGCGGTCGAAGAAGCGCTCGGCGCCGCGCAGCTGGTAGGGCACTCCGGCGTCGGCGAGAGCTTGCTCGTAGGTCTCGGACTGGGAGTTCGTGCGGTACAGGATCGCGATCTCGCTGGCCGGGACGCCGGCGGCCATGAGCTCGCGGATGCGGCGGGCGGCGCCCTCGGCCTCGGCGGGTTCGTCCGGGTAGTCGGCGTAGCCGGGCTCGGGTCCCGCGGCGCGCTGGGAGATCAGCTCCAGGCGGTGGTCCGCGGCGCGGCCGCGGGCCTGGGCGAGCAGACCGTTGGCGAGGTGGACGACCTGGGGCGTCGAGCGGTAGTCGCGGACCAGCTTGACGACGGTGGCGCCGGGGTGGCGGGTGCGGAAGTCGAGAAGGTGGTCGGGAGTTGCTCCCGTGAACGAGTAGATCGTCTGGCTGGCGTCGCCGACCACGCACAGGTTGTCCCGCTCGCCCAGCCACAGCTCCAGGAGGCGTTGCTGGAGCGGGCTGACGTCCTGGTACTCGTCGACCACGAAGTGCTGGTACTGGGAGCGGACCTGTTCGGCGACGTCGTGGCGGTCCTGGAGGATGGCCACGGTCAGCAGCAGGACGTCCTCGAAGTCGATGACCCCGCGGTCCCGCTTGAGGTCCTCGTAGACCGAGTACAGCTGGGCGATCTCGGCGGGGTCGCGGGGGACTTCGCGGCCGACCTTGGCGGCGGCGGGTGCGTAGTCGGCGGGGACTGTCTGGGTGACCTTGGACCACTCGATCTCAGCGGTGACGTCCCGCAGTTCACCCCGGTCGAGACGGATACGGCAGGCGGCGGCAGCGTCGGCGACGAGCTGGATCTTGCGGTCGACGAGCCGGGGCATGGAGCCGCCGACCGCCTTCGGCCAGAAGTACTGGAGCTGGCGCAGTGCGGCCGAGTGGAAGGTACGCGCCTGCACACCGCCGGCGCCGAGCTGGCGGAGTCGGCCGCGCATCTCGCCGGCGGCGCGGTTGGTGAAGGTGACGGCCAGCACGGTGGAGGGCTGCAGGATCCCGGCGCGCACCCCGTAGGCGATGCGGTGGGTGATCGCCCGGGTCTTGCCCGTGCCGGCGCCCGCCAGGACGCACACCGGGCCGTGCAGGGCGGTGGCCACCTCGCGCTGCTCGGGGTCGAGCCCTTCGAGCACCGCGTCGGCCGAGTCCGGTACCTGCGGGAAGAGGGTGGAGTGCGTTGCTGCTGTCACACGGCCATGCTGCCAGGTCGCCGGAGACGGGTGAGCCGGTTGTCCACAGGCAGGCACCCGCAGTCGTACTAATGCGGCAGGCGTCACGTCCCGCCGGTGGGAATGGCCGCCCGGTCGCGTACGTTCCACCACTGCGACCACCCGTCCCCCGAACCGCTGAGGAGTACGAGAGACATGCCGGGCACTGTGACGATGTACAGCACCACGTGGTGCGGCTACTGCCGCCGGCTCAAGAGCCAGCTGGACCGCGAGGGAATCACGTACAACGAGATCAACATCGAGCAGGACCCGGAGTCCGCGGCGTTCGTGGAGAAGGCGAACGGCGGGAACCAGACGGTTCCGACCGTGCTGGTCGTCCCCTCTCAGGGCGGCTCCGAGGTCGTCATGACCAACCCGAGCCTTGCCCAGGTGAAGCAGGCGCTCAGCGCCTGAACCCTGCCCCGGCACCGCATCACCCCCGACCGGCCTCCGGGTGATCGGGGGTTTTGTGCGTCCGGCGGCTCAGCGCAGCAGATGGGGTGCGTGCGTCTCGACCGCTGTCAGTACGTCCTTCTTCGACGGGTTCACCATCGCGTGCCCGGCCACGGTCACCGTGGGCACCGTCTCGTTCCCGTCGGCGACCGAGCGCACGAAGGCCGCCGCCTCGGGGTCCCGCCAGATGTTGACGCGCCTGTACGGCAGCCGCGTGAACCGCAGGCGCAGCCGCAGCTTCATGCAGTACGGGCAACCGGGCCGCCAGTACAGGACGACCCCGTCTTGCTCGTCGGCCATGGTGCTCCCCCTCTTGCTCCGTCCCGGCTGAGTCCCTTGTCAGACCACGCTTCGGGTCGGTAGCGGCTTGCCGTACCAGAGTTCGATCAGGCGGGCCGCGATCGAGATGCCGTACGGGGGCAGGACCTCGCCGGAGTCGAAGGCGGCGCGCAGTTCGTCGCGGGAGAACCAGCGGGCCTCGTGGATCTCGTCGCCGTCGACGTCGATGTCGGTCGAGGTGGCGCGGGCCATGAAGCCGAGCATCAGGCTGGACGGGAAGGGCCAGGGCTGGCTGGCGACGTACTCGACCTGGCCGACGGTGATACCGGCCTCCTCGAAGACCTCGCGGCGCACCGACTGCTCGATGGACTCGCCGGGCTCGACGAAGCCGGCGAGCGTCGAGAAGCGGCCCTCGGGCCAGTGGACCTGGCGGCCGAGGAGGATGCGGTCCTCCTCGTCGGTGACGGCCATGATCACGGCGGGGTCGGTGCGCGGGTAGTGCTCGGCGCCGCACGCCGGGCAACGGCGGATGTGCCCGGCCGCGGCGATGACGGTGCGCTCGCCGCAGCGGGAGCAGAAGCGGTGCAGTCGCTGCCAGTTCTCCAGGGCGACCGCGTGCGCCATGAGGCCCGCGTCGCGGGGTGACAGCAGCAGGCCCGCCTCGCGCAGGCCCGCCGGGCGCGCGGACTGGTCCATGCGGCCGGGCAGGGCGTCCTTCTGGAGGGCGAAGTAGCTGACGCCGTCCTCGTCGTTGCCCAGGAAGTAGCGGTGTGCCTCGGTGAGGGGGGCCTCGAAGGAGGGGGTCATGACGAGTTCGGTGCGCCCGTCGGACGTCTCGTCGATGAGGGCCTGGCCGCCGGAGACCACGAAGCAGCGGGTCGTGGGGTGGCTCCATGCCGCCGCGAGCCAGGCCTCGTCGAGGCGGTGGTGTGCGGCGCGGTCGATGCCGCTCGGGGCGGTGAGCGAGATGGGTCGGGCGGTGTGGTCGGTCCAGGTGGTCACGGGTGCTTCCAACTCCCCCGGTGCAACGGATATTTCGGCGGTTCAGCGGGACCTACGGCAGGTGGCGACCGGGTCCGGCGGGGCGTGATCGTGCGGAGCGGCCCCTTCAGTGTGCCCCGCGCGGGGTACCGCCCCGGGCGGCGCGGGGCGGTCAGGGCGCACGGCGCCAGTTCTCCGCGAGGTCGCCCCACAGGTGTGCGGTGGTCTCGACGCCCTTGAGGAGCAGATCGAGTTCGACCTTCTCGTTCGGGGCGTGCCAGCCGTCGGAGGGGACGGAGATGCCCAGGAAGAGCACGGGTGCGCCGAGGACCTCCTGGAGGTCGGCGGCCGGTCCCGAGCCGCCCTCGCGGGTGAAGCGGACGGGCTTGTCGAAGGCGCGACCCATGGCTCGGACGACGGACTGCAGGGCCGGGTGGTCCAGCGGTGTCAGACACGGGCGCGTGGCCGCGCCGAACGTGAGCTCGTAGCGGATTCCGGCGGGCACCTGCCCGGCGGTCCAGTCCCGGACGGCCTTCTCGATGTGATCGGGGTCCTGGCCCGCGACCAGCCGGAAGGAGAGCTTCACCATGGCCGACGACGGGATGATCGTCTTGCTGCCGGGGCCCTGGTAGCCGCCGCCGATGCCGTTGACCTCGGCGGTGGGGCGGGCCCAAATGCGCTCCAGGGTGGTGTGGCCGGCCTCGCCGTGGGTCGCGTGGGACTTCGCCGTGCGCAGCCACTCGTCCTCGTCGAAGGGCAGTTCGGCCAGGAGTGCGCGCTCGCGGTCGGTGAGCTCGACGATGCCGTCGTAGAAGCCGGGGACGGCCACGCGTGCGTGCTCGTCGTGCAGTGCGGCGACGAGGCGGGCGGCGGCGGTCGCCGGGTTGGGCACGGCGCCGCCGAAGGAGCCGGAGTGGATGTCCTGGTCGGGGCCGTGCAGCTGGATCTCGCACTCCGCGAGACCGCGCATGCCGGTACACACGGTCGGGGTGTCCTCGGACCACATGCCGGTGTCGGAGACGATCACGGCGTCGGCGGCGAGCCGCTCGGCGTTCTCCTCCACGAGGGCACGGAAGTGCGGGGACCCGGACTCCTCCTCGCCCTCGATCAGCAGCTTCAGGTGGACGGCCGGGGTGGTGCGGCCCGTGGCGGCGAGGTGGGCGCGGACGCCGAGTGTGTGAAAGAACACCTGGCCCTTGTCGTCGGCCGCCCCGCGCGCGTAGAGGCGGTTGTCGCGGACGACGGGCTCGAAGGGGTCGCTGTCCCAGCCGTCCTCGCGGGCGGCGGGCTGCACGTCGTGGTGGCCGTAGACGAGGACCGTGGGCGCCTCGGGGTCGTCGGAGGGCCACTCTGCGAAGACGGCTGGGGCACCGGGGGTCGCCCACACCTCGGTGGTCGGGAAGCCGGTTTCCCTGAGTTTGGCGGCGAGCCAGTCGGCGCTGCGCCGTACATCGGGTGCATGATCGGGCTGGGCCGACACGGAAGGGATGCGCAGCCACTCGGCGAGGTCGCCGAGGAAAGCGGCGCGGTGCTGCTCGATGTGCGTGCGGACGGCGCTGACGGCACTGTCAACGGGCTGGCTCATGTCCACGAGCCTATCGGCCCGCACCGACATCCTGGTCGGGCGGTTCCTCCTCGGACGCCTCCCCGCCTTCGGCGACCGGCCCCTCCACCAGCAGCCGCTCCAGCCCGGCCCGGTCGAGGAGACCTTCCGGCCTGACGACCTCGCCGCCGCGGACGTACACGAACGCGGCCGTGACCGACTCCAGGGGCACACCCCGCTGCTCGGCCCAGGCCAGCCGGTACACGGCGAGTTGGAGCGGATCGGCCGCGCGCGTGCGGCTGGTCTTCCAGTCGACGATCTCGTACGTCGTCGCGTCGCCGTCGCCCTCCCGGTAGACGGCGTCGATACGGCCCCGTACGACACGGCCGGCGATCGCGAGCTGGAAGGGGGTCTCGACGCGGTAGGGCGTGCGGTGGGCGTACTCGGTGCGTTCGAAGGCGTCCTTGAGGGCTTCCAGGTCGCGTTCGTCGGCGATCTCGGCGTCGCTGCCTGGCAGTTCGTCCGGTTCGAGCATGGGCAGCCGCAGTTCCTCGAAGCGGGCCTCGACCCAGGCGTGGAAGCGGGTGCCACGGCGCGCGGCGGGCTGCGGCGGGCGCGGCATGGGACGGGCCAGTTCCTGCGCGAGGCCGTCCGGGTCGGCGGCCAGGCGCAGCACCTGGGTCGCGGTGAGCGATTGCGGCAGGAGTACGTCCGTGACGCTCTCCCGCGCGCGGAGAAGCTCCCCGGTGAGCGCGTCGAGGTCGCGGTCCCAGGAGGCGAGGGTGCGTGCTTCCTCGGGTGTGAGGGGGACGCTCTCGGGGTCGGTGGGGTGCGGGCGCGCGTGCGGCACCGAGGCGGGGGGTTCCGGGGCCCCCGCCTGGTGCGGGACGGCGGGCCGGTCCGTCGTCCACGCCTCCCAGTCGGAGGAATCCTCTTCCGGGGAGGCGGCTTCCTCGTACGGGGGCTCGTCGTCCTCCGGAGGTGGCGGCCAGTCGGGGTCCTCGTGGACGTCCGGGTCGTGTGTGGCCGCCGGGTGGTCGTCGGTGTGGGAGGCGAGTTCCTCCAGGTGCGCGAGGACCGTCTCGGCGGCGGCGCGGCGGCGGGTCAGCGACGCGTCATCCAGGGGCAGCGGCCACACCTGGTCGATGGTCGCCCGGTGCAGGGCCGGGTTCTCCTCGTCCTCGGCCGGCTCGTCCGCCCACGCCTCGATCTCGCCGTACCCGGCCGTGCAGTGGTCGTACAGCGCCAGGAGGAAGTCGGACGGTCCGCGCGGCTTCTTCTGGCTGGGCCCCCACCAGTGGCCCGAGCCGAGGAGCAGGGAGCGGGGGCGGGTGAAGGTGACGTAGCCGAGGCGGAGTTCCTCGGTGTGCTGGTGGTCCTTCATGGCCTCCTGGAAGGCCTTCAGGCCGCGTGAGTCCCAGGACTGGACGTCGGGGAGTGTGGCGGTGTCACCGCGCAGTTCGTGCGGCAGCACCTTGCCCTGGGCCGTCCACTTCTCGCGCCCCTTGGTGCTCGGGAAGGTCCCGGTGACCAGACCGGGGACGGCGACGACGTCCCACTCCAGGCCCTTGGACTTGTGCGCGGTGAGGACCTTGACGGTGTTCTCGCCGCCGGGGAGGGCGTTGTCGAGGCCCTTCTCGTACTGTGCGGCGGTGCGCAGGAAGGCGAGGAAGGCCAGCAGGGTCGCCTCGCCGTCGCCCGCGGCGAAGGAGGCAGCGATGTCCAGGAAGTTGGACAGGGTTTCGCGGCGGCGGGCGGCCAGGGCGTGCGGGGACGCCGACAGCTCGACCTCCAGTCCGGTGACGGCCAGGACACGGTGCAGGACGTCCATCAGGGGGTCGGACAGGGAGCGGCGCAGGTCGCGCAGTTCGGTGGCCAGGCGCGCGAACCGCACGCGCGCGTCCGGGGAGAAGGGCAGCCCGTCGTCGTCCCTGTCGCCGCCGGCGCCGTACAGGGGTGTCTCCACGAACGTGTCGAGGGCGTCCGCGAGCGAGATCACCTCGGACGGGTCGACCCCCTCGACGGCCTCGGCGAGCCGACGGTCGGGATCGTCGTCGGCCCCCACGCGCGCGTGGGCGACGAGCAGCCGGGCGCGCCGTCCCAGGAGGGCCAGGTCGCGCGGGCCGATGCGCCAGCGCGGGCCGGTCAGCAGGCGGACCAGGGAGGCGTTGGCGCCGGGGTCCTGGAGGACCTCGCAGACGGCGACGAGGTCGGCGATCTCGGGCAGGTGCAGCAGCCCGGACAGGCCGACCACCTCGACCGGGATGTCGCGGGCGACGAGCGCGCCCTGGATCTCGGCGAAGTCGGTCGCCGTGCGACACAGGACGGCGATCTCGCCCGGTTCCTTTCCGGTGCGTACGAGATGGGCGAGGGAGTCGGCGAGCCAGTCGATCTCGTCGGCGTGGGTGGGCAGCAGGGCGCAGCGGACCAGGCCGTCGCGCTCGGCGCCGGGGCCCGGGCGGAGGGCCTCCACGCCCGCGTGCATGGCGCGCAGGGGCTCCGCGAGGCCGTTGGCAAGGTCGAGGAGGCGGCCACCGCTGCGGCGGTTCTCGCTGAGCGACTGGCGGGTGGCGGGGTGGCCGTCGGCGTGGGCGAAGTGCTCGGGGAAGTCGTCGAGGTTGGCGACGGAGGCGCCGCGCCAGCCGTAGATCGCCTGGCAGGGGTCGCCGACGGCGGTCACCGGGTGGCCGGTGCCGCCACCGAACAGACCCGCGAGGAGGATGCGCTGGGCCACCGAGGTGTCCTGGTACTCGTCGAGCAGGACCACGCGGAACTCGTCGCGCAGGATGCGGCCCACCTCGGGGATCCCGGCGAGAGTCGCCGACAGGGCGATCTGGTCGCCGAAGTCGAGCAGGTCCCGCTCGCGTTTGGCGGCCCGGTAGCGGCCCACCAGCTCGGCGAGTTCACGGCGGGCGGCCGCCGTCTCGGGGACCTTGCGCAGGTCGGCGTTGGTGAGTTTGGCGCCCTGCAGGCTGAGCAGCAGCCCGGCGTCCCACGCGCGCAGTTCCTGGGGCTGTACGAGGTGTTCCGCGAGCTCGGCGTCGAGGGTGAGGAGGTCGCTCACCAGGTCCGGGAAGGAGCGGGTGAGCGCCGGGTAGGGGCCGGGGGCCTCGCGCAGCACGCGTGCGGCGAGCTGGAAGCGGGTGGCGTCGGCGAGCAGGCGGGACGTCGGCTCCAGGCCGATGCGCAGGCCGTGGTCGGTCAGGAGGCGGCCGGCGAAGGCGTGGTAGGTGGAGATGACCGGCTCGCCCGGCGGGTTGTCGGGGTCGATGACGTCCGGGTCGGTGACGCCCGCCTTGATCAACGCCTTGCGGACGCGCTCGGCGAGTTCACCGGCGGCCTTGTTGGTGAAGGTCAGGCCGAGGACCTGTTCGGGGGCGACCTGGCCGGTGCCGACCAGCCACACCACGCGTGCCGCCATCACCGTCGTCTTGCCCGACCCGGCTCCGGCCACGATGACCTGCGGGGCGGGCGGCGCGGTGATGCAGGCCGTCTGCTCCGGGGTGAACGGGATGCCGAGAAGCTCTTTGAGCTGATCGGGATCGGTGATACGGGCGGGCATGTCGGAGAGGCTAGCGGCGGCCACTGACAGTGGAGGCCGGATCGCCTTGAGGGCCGGGAGAAGCGCAGGTCAGCACGTGTGGTGCGGTCTGTCACACACGTGTTCGCACGCCACGGCCGCGTACCGCGCGGACACTCACTCCACGACGTGGCGGCCTTCCGGCCGTGCGCTGCACGACGCCCGGAACGCGCAGTGCGTGCAGTGCTGGCCGGCAGTCGGTGTGAACCGCTCGTCCAGGACCTTGCCCGCGGCCGTGGCCAGCAGGTCGCCCACCCACTCCCCCGCCCCCTCCCCCTCCAGGGGGGGCTGGGCCTGCACCTTGGGCAGGGTCTCGCCGCCGTCCCGCTGCGGGGCGCCCTGGCGCAGCTGGACGAGTTCGGCGCCGCCCGCTTCGGGCCGTACTCCGTCGAACGCCTCGTCGACGGCGCCCTCGCCGACGGCGAGCTGGTAGACGGCGAGCTGCGGATGGCGGGCCACCTCGGCCGCGCTGGGCGTCTGTTTGCCGGTCTTGAAGTCGACGACGTAGGCCCGGCCCTCGCCGTCCGCCTCGACGCGGTCCATGGAGCCGCGGATACGCACTTCGTAGTCGCCCGCTTCGAGGGTGACGTCGAAGTCGTGCTCACTCGCCACCGGCGTACGTCCCGCACGATCGGTGACATGCCACTTCAGGAAGCGTTCGAGCGCCACGCGCGCGTTCTCCTTCTCCTGCGCCGACTTCCACGGCGCGTCGAAGGCGAGCGCGTTCCACACGGAGTCCAGGCGCTCCATAAGGACGGCGAGGTCGGCCGGGGTGTGTCCGGAGGCGACCTCGTCGGCGAGGACGTGCACCACGTTGCCGAAGCCCTGGGCCGCCGTCGCGGGTGCGTCGGCCTTCACCTCGCGCCCCAGGAACCACTGCAGGGCACAGGTATTGGCGAGCTGGTCGAGGGCGCTTCCGGACAGCACCACGGGCTGGTCGCGGTTGCGCAGCGGCACCTTGCTCTCGGTCGGCTCGAACATGCCCCACCAGCGGTAGGGGTGCGCGGACGGCACCAGGGGGCGGCCGTCCTCGTCGGCGAGTGCGGCGAGCCGGGCCAGGCGGCGGGCCGCGGCCTGTCTGAGGGTGTCCGACACGCGCGGGTCGACCGTCGTGGCGCGGAGTTCGGCGACGAGTGCGGCGACCGAAAGCGGGCGGCGCGGGCGGCCCGTGACGTCCTTGGGCTCGACACCGAGTTCGGTCAGGAAGCGGGAGGGCTGGTCGCCGTCGTCCGCCGGGGCCTTGACCGCGGTCACGACGAGGCGTTCACGCGCGCGTGTCGCGGCGACGTAGAAGAGGCGGCGCTCCTCGGTGAGCAGGGCGCCCGGGGTGAGCGGCTCGGCGAGTCCGTCGCGGCCGATGCGGTCGGCCTCCAGGAGGGAGCCGCGACGGCGCAGGTCGGGCCACAGGCCCTCCTGCACGCCGGCGACGACGACCAGGCGCCACTCCAGGCCCTTGGAGCGGTGCGCGGTCATCAGGCGCACGGCGTCGGGGCGTACGGCACGCCGGGTGAGCGTGTCGGCGGCGATGTCCTCGGAGTCGATCTCCTCCAGGAAGTTCAGGGCACCGCGGCCGCCGGTGCGCTCCTCCGCGCGGGCCGCCGTCGCGAACAACGCGCACACGGCGTCCAGGTCGCGGTCGGCGTTGCGCCCGGCAGCGCCGCCGCGCCGGGCGGCCCGCTCCAGCCGCCCCGGCCACGGCGTGCCCTCCCACAGGTCCCAGAGCGCCTCCTCGGCGCTACCGCCGCCCGCCAGGCGCTCCCGCGCCTTCCTGAGCAGCGCACCGAGGCGCTGCGCCCCGCGCGCGTACGTCGGGTCGTGCGCGACCAGGCGCTCCGGTTCGGCAAGCGCCCGCGCGAGCAGCTCGTCCGACGGGGGCGGCAGCGCGTTGCCCCCCGCCCGCTCCTCCTCGCGCAGGGCGCGACCGAGACGCCGTAGGTCGGCGGCGTCCATGCCGGCGAGCGGGGAGGCGAGCAGGGTCAGAGCGGTCTCGGTGTCGAGCCAGGAGGTGTCGGAGCCCGGCTCTTCGGACGCCGCCTCGTTCTCGGCCTGTTCAGCCGCTACGTCATCGTCGTCGACCTCAGCCTTCTCGGCCCGTACGTCATTGTCGTCGCCCTCGGACCGCACGCCCCCGGTGTCGCCCCCAGGACGGACCGAAGCCTCGGCCGTGGCCACCGCCCGCAGTGCCGTCAGCAGCGGTGCCACCGCCGGCTCGTGCCGCAGGGGCAGGTCGTCGCCGTCGATGTCCAGCGGGACGCCCGCCGCGGTGAGGGCGCGCCGGACCGTCGGGATGGTGCGGGAACCTGCGCGCACGAGGACGGCCATCTCGTGCCAGGGGACGCCGTCCTCCAGGTGTGCCCTGCGCAGGATGTCGGCGATGTTGTCCAGCTCCGTACCGGGTGTCGGGTAGGTGTAGACCTCGGTGCGGCCGCCGTCCCGTACCGGAGCGAGCTCGCGGTGGGCGCGAACTTTCTCGGCCGGGAGCCGGGTCAGCGGCATGCGCTGGGTCAGCAGCCGGGTGGCGGCCAGCAGATCGGCTCCGGAGCGGCGGGAGGTCCGCAGGACCTCGACGCGGGCCGGGCGGCCGTCCGCGCGCGGGAAGGCGTCCGGGAAGTCCAGGATCCCGTTCACGTCGGCGCCCCGGAACGCGTAGATCGACTGGTCGGGGTCGCCGAAGGCGACGAGGGTGCGGCCGCCGCCGGCGAGGGCGTGCAGCAGCCGGACCTGTGCCGGGTCGGTGTCCTGGTACTCGTCGACGAAGACGGCGTCGTACTGGGCGGCGAGGTGCGCGGCGGTCTCGGGTTGGTGGGCGAGGAGCACCGCGCGGTGGACCAGTTCCGCGTAGTCGAGCACGCCCTGCATGTCGAGCACGTCGAGGTATTCGGCGAGGAAGGCGGCCGCGACGCGCCAGTCGGGGCGGCCGATGCGGCGGGCGAAGGCGTCCAGGGCGTCGGGGCCCAGGCCCAGTTCGCGGCTGCGGGCGAGGACCGCGCGGACCTCGTCGGCGAAGCCGCGCGTGGTCAGACAGGCGCGCAGTTCGTCCGGCCAGCGCACGTGCGCGAGGCTGAGCCGCTCCAGATCGGGCTGCCCCGCGAGCAGTTCACGGACGGCAACGTCCTGCTCGGGACCGGACAGGAGCCGTAGGGGCTCCACGAACAGGTCGCTGTCCTGGTGGGCGCGGACCAGGGCGTAGCAGAACGAGTGGAAGGTCGTCGCCTGCGGGGCGCGCGCCGCCCCTATGCGCAGGGCCATGCGGTCGCGCAGTTCGACCGCGGCCTTGCGGCTGAACGTCAGCACGAGGATCCGGGCGGGGTCCCCTCCCTGGGCGATCCGCGCCGCCACGGACTCGACGAGCGTGGTCGTCTTGCCGGTGCCGGGACCCGCGAGGACGAGCAGCGGTCCTGCCCTGTGGTCAACCACCGCACGCTGTGCGGCGTCCAGACGAGGGGGACCCACTCGCGCCGGCGGGGTACGCACCAGTCGGTAAGCGCCACGGCTCCCCTGTCGCACCTGGTAGTGCGACAGGCGCCTGGTGGAGGAAGAGGAGCTCACGTGGTTCGCCGGTCCTGGTGGGTGTGCTGGTTGGCAGTCCGCCGCGCGTTCAGGGCGGTGGTCGCGGGATGAGGGGGACGAGTCCAGCCGACGCTACGCCGACGGTCCGTACGGAAGCAGGGCTTCCGCTTGTTCCCTCCCGGCCCGTGCGACACTCGCGCCCCTCGCCCCACGAACGTACGGCATGCCACGGACGTGCCCTGTCTCCCCCGTACGGGCCACAGGTTCCCCCCGGGCACGTCCCATGGCGGAAGCTGTCAGGTGTGACCCTCCGCGCCTTCGCCGCCGTCCCATCGCGCCCGCTTCATGTCGACGCGGGGCAGGTGGCCCTCGGCGGCCCTGCTCGCCTGTTTCAGGGGTGTGCCCTCGGTGCGGTAGTGGCCGAGCGCCTCCAGTTCGTGCCCCGGGAGCAGGACGCCGTCCGCGCGGATGACACGCCACCACGGCACGGCTCCGCCGTAGAGGGCCATCACGCGGCCGACCTGGCGCGGGCCACCCTCCTCCAGCCATTCGGCGACGTCCCCGTACGTCATGACACGCCCGGACGGGATCAGTTCGGCGACCTGGAGGACGCGCTCGGCGTACTCCGGCAGCGCGTCCGCGTACTCCGGGTGGGCGTCCTCCGGAAGGTTCTCCTGGCTCATCCGCCCCATCCTGCCGCACGCCTACGACACTGTGAGGCGCGCGCGACTGTGCGTATCCCTCGCCCCGGAGCGGCGCTTCGGGCAGACTGTGCGCCCCCGCATTTGCACCCTGATACCCGTGTGTGTCAGTGGGGCATGCCACCATCGTGCGGGCGGTGACTGGTGATACGAGATCAAGAAGAGACGATGAAGCAGCAGGGTGCGCAGCCCGAAGACGCGGAGGGCAGCACCTCTGACGCTTCGTCGCGCCCGGACACCGCCGCGGACGAGGACGAGAAGACCGAGCAGGACGAGAAGATCGTCGACGCCGCCGACGAGGTGCACGTCGACGAGGTGGAGGGCGACGAACCGCTGCTCCCCGCGCGCGTGCACCGCCCGTCCGACCTGATGCGGCTCCTGGTGGGCGTGCTCGCCATCGTCGTACTGCTGTCGATCTCCGCGTTCGCACATGGCACCACCTCGGGCCTCGAACAGGACATCAACAAAGGCACCGGGCAGGCACCCGACCTGCTGATCAAGATCGCGGGGCTGGCGTCCAGCATCGCGATCCTCCTGGTGCCCGTGGCGTTCGCGATCGAGCGGTTGATCAAGCGGGACGGGCTGCGCATCGCCGACGGCGTGCTCGCGGCGGTCCTCGCGCACGGGGTGACCCTCGCCACCGACCTGTGGGTCGCCAAGGCCGCCCCGGACTCGATCCAGGAAGCGCTCACCCAGCCCTCGCCCGGCGACATCCACGCCCTCACCGACCCGGTGCACGGGTATCTCGCGCCGGTCATCGCGTACATGACGGCCGTCGGCATGTCCCGCAGGCCACGCTGGCGTGCGGTGCTGTGGATCGTGCTGATGCTCGACGCGTTCTCGATGCTGGTCACCGGGTACACGACGCCGTTCTCGATCATCCTGACGGTGCTGATCGGCTGGACCGTGGCCTACGGCACGCTCTACGCCGTCGGCTCGCCCAACGTACGTCCCACCGGGCGGACGCTGATGGCCGGTCTGCGGCACGTCGGCTTCCGTCCGGTGAGCGCCGCCCGTGAGGAGGTGCCGGACGCCGCGGAGACCGGCGACCGCGGCCGGCGCTACTTCGTCAGCCTGGAGGACGGCCCACCGCTGGACGTCACGGTGGTCGACCGCGAGCAGCAGGCACAGGGCTTCTTCTACCGGGTGTGGCGCAATCTGACGCTGCGCGGCTTCGCGACGCGCCGCAGCCTCCAGTCGCTGCGTCAGGCCCTGGAGCAGGAAGCGCTGCTCGCGTACGCGGCCATCGCGGCCGGCGCCAACGCGCCCAAGCTGATCGCCACCTCGGAGCTCGGCCCCGACGCCGTGATGCTGGTCTACGAGCACACCGGCGGGCGCACGCTCGACTCGCTGGCCGACGAGGAGATCACCGACGATTTGCTGCGGGACACCTGGCACCAGGTGCAGGCACTCCAGTCGCGGCGCATCGCGCACCGCAGGCTCGCGGGTGACGCGATCTTGGTGGATCGTTCCGGCACGGTGATCCTCACCGATCTGCGCGGCGGTGAGATCGCCGCCGGAGAACTGCTGCTGCGCATGGACGTCGCTCAGCTGATGACGACGCTCGGACTGCGGGTGGGTGCCGAGCGCTCGGTGGCCTCGGCGGTCGGTGTGCTCGGCCCCGACACCGTCGCCGACTGTCTGCCGATGCTCCAGCCCATCGCGCTGACGCGCTCCACGCGCGCGACGCTGCGCAGACTGGCCCGGGAGCGGGCGCAGCGCGAGCGTGAGGCCGTCCTGGAGGCCTCCCGGCTGGCCAGGCAGGCCCGGCTGGAGGAGAGCCACGACGCCGCCGGTCCCGTCGTACTCGAAAAGCCCGGTAAGAAGGCCGTTCGGGCGGAGCAGCGGGCCGAGAAGCGGGCCATCGACGAGGCGCTGGACGAGGCGCGCGAGGAGGATCTGCTCACCCAGATCCGTCACGAGGTGCTGCTGATCAGGCCGCAGGCGCCCGTCGAGCCGGCCCGCCTGGAGCGGGTGCGACCGCGCACGCTGATCAGTTTCATCGCCGGTGCCATCGGCGCGTACTTCCTGCTGACGCAGCTCACGCACATCGAGTTCGGTCCGCTCATCACCAACGCCGAGTGGGGCTGGGTCGCCGCGGCCGTGCTGTTCTCGGCGCTGAGCTATTTCGCGGCGGCGATGGCCCTGTTGGGGTTCGTGCCGGAGCGGGTGCCGTTCCTGCGGGCCGTGGGGGCGCAGGTCGCCGGGTCGTTCGTGAAGATCGTGGCGCCGGCCGCGGTCGGCGGTGTCGCCCTCAACACGCGCTTCCTGCAGCGCGCGGGTGTGCGGCCGGGGCTGGCGGTGGCGAGTGTCGGCGCGTCGCAGTTGTTCGGGCTCGGCTGCCACATCCTGATGCTGCTGTCGTTCGGCTATCTCACCGGCACGGAGAAGACACCGTCGCTGTCCCCGTCCCGGACGGTGATCGCGGGTCTGCTGACGGTGGCGGTGCTCGTGCTCGTGGTGACATCGGTGCCGTTCCTGCGGAAATTCGTCTCCACGCGCGTGCGGTCACTCTTCGCGGGTGTCGTGCCGCGCATGCTCGACGTGCTGCAACGGCCGCAGAAGCTGGTCACCGGCATCGGCGGCATGCTGCTGCTGACGGCCTGTTTCGTGATGTGTCTCGACGCGTCGATCCGGGCGTTCGGCGACGAGTCGACGCACCTCAGCCTGGCCAGCGTCGCGGTCGTCTTCCTCGCTGGCAACGCGCTCGGTTCCGCGGCGCCGACTCCGGGCGGTGTCGGCGCGGTCGAGGCGACCCTGACGGTCGGTCTGATCGCCGTGGGTCTCCCCAAGGAGGTCGCCGCGCCGGCCGTGCTGCTGTACCGGCTGCTGACGCTGTGGCTGCCGGTGCTGCCGGGCTGGCTTGCCTTCAACCACCTGACGCGCAAGGGCGCGCTGTAGCGCGAAGGCCGCCGCCGTACCTCGTACGGCCCGTGCCCGAGCGCCCTGACGTGCGCGACCTCAGGATGGGATCATGCCGACTCCCTCCCTGCCGCGCGCCGCTGCCCTGACCGTGACCGCCCTTCTGCTCTCCTCCCTGCTGGCGGGCTGCGGCGACGACTCCAAGGACGAGGATCTGACGGCCCAGCAGCTGAGCTGGAAGGACTGCCCGGCCCCGTCCGAGTCGGAGGGCGGCGGCGACGCGCCCACCCCGCTGCCGAACGGCGACGAGTGGAAGTGCGCCACGCTGAAGGCACCCCTCGACTGGGACGAGCCGAAGGGCGACACGATCGGTATCGCGCTGATCCGGGCCGAGGCGAGCGGCGCCGAGGACCGGCGCATCGGCTCGCTCGTCTTCAACTTCGGCGGCCCCGGCGGCTCCGGCGTCACCACCCTGCCCGCCTTCGCCGAGGACTACACGAAACTGCGCACCCGCTACGACCTGGTGAGCTTCGATCCGCGCGGGGTCGGCCGCAGCGCGGGCGTGGAGTGCGAGACCGCCCCGCAGCTCGACGCGTACTTCCAGCAGGACGCGACACCCGACGACGCGGCCGAGCGCACCCAGCTCCTGGACAGCACCAGGGAGTTCAACGCGGCCTGCGAGGAGAACTCCCAGAAGATCCTGCCGTATGTGCGCACCACCGACGCGGCCCGCGACCTGGACCTGATGCGCCAGGTGCTGGGCGACGACAAGCTGTACTACTTCGGCATCTCCTACGGCACCGAACTCGGCGGCGTCTACGCCCATTTGTTCCCCAAGAACGTGGGCCGTGCCGTCTTCGACGCGGTCGTCGACCCCACACAGGACCCGGAACAGGGCTCGCTCAGCCAGGCCAAGGGCTTTCAGCTCGCGCTCGACAACTTCGCCGCGGACTGCACCTCGAAGACGGAGGACTGCCCGATCGGCGACACCGCCCAGGACGTCAAGGACCGCATCTCCAAGCTGCTCAAGGACCTCGACAGCAAGCCGATCCCCGGGGACTCCTCGCGCGAACTGACCCAGACCGCGGCGACCAACGGCATCGTGCAGGCGCTGTACTCGCAGGACTTCTGGGATTTTCTCACGGCGAGCCTGGAGCAGGCCTACGACGGTGATGGCAGGGGTCTGATGCTGCTGTCCGACGAGATGAACGGGCGCAGCGAGAACGGCGAGTACAGCAACATCACCGCGGCCAACATCTCCATCAACTGCACCGACGACAAGCCGCGGTACACCGCCGACGACGTGGAGCGGAAGCTGCCCGAGTTCCGGGCCGCCTCGGCCCTGTTCGGCGACTACCTGGCCTGGGGGATGGTCAGCTGCACCGACTGGGCCGTGACGGGCGCCGCCGACCATCCCGACGTGAGCGCGTCCGGGGCCGCGCCGATCCTCGTCGTGGGGAACACCGGAGATCCGGCCACACCGTACGAGGGCGCGGGCAGGATGGTGGACGCGCTGGGCAAGGGCGTCGGGGTCGAGCTGACATACAAGGGCCAGGGGCACGGGGCCTACGACAGCAAGAACAAGTGCGTGCAGAACGCGGTGAACGGCTATCTGCTGGACGGGAAGGTGCCGGCGGCGGGGACCGTCTGTTCCTAGCACGAGGGCGAGGGGGTCGGGCGGCGGGCCGAGCCGACACCTCGGGAAAAAGTGCAGGTCAAAGGGTTATCCACAGGCTGTCACGGCCGTGCCATGATCCGCCTACTATGACCTCACCGCCATCCGCGGCTCCCTGCGGACGGCTCGCGAGGGGGGAAGTGCACATGGCGCGTTTGGCACGGTGGACGGCTCTGACGGCCGTCGCCGCACTACTGGTGACGGGCTGCGGCGGCTCGTCCGACGACGGCAAGGACACGAGCAGTACGCCGCCGGCGACCGCCTCGTCCTCGTCCGCACCCTCGCCCGCCGCCTCCGGCGCGGCCTACGCGCCGCCCGCCTCCCTGACCTCGCAGAAGCTCGACTGGGGACGCTGCAAGGCCACCTCCGACTCCCCCGCGGCCGGCACCGACTGGCAGTGCGCGACGCTCAAGACGCCCCTGGACTGGGCGGATCCGGGCGGCGAGACGATCGGCCTCGCGCTGATCCGTGCCAAGGCCCGCGGCGACAACCGCATCGGCTCGCTCCTGTTCAACTTCGGCGGTCCGGGCAACTCTGGCGTCTCCTCGCTGCCGTACTACGCCTCCACCGCCTCCCTGCTACGCGAGCGGTACGACCTGGTGAGCTGGGACCCGCGCGGGGTCGGGGCCAGTGAAGGGATCCGCTGCCGCTCCGACAAGGCGGTGCAGACGGCGGAGTCGGTGGACGTGACACCGGACACCCCGGCCGAGGAACTGGCGTACTTCCAGGACGCCGCCGCCTTCGGCAAGGGCTGTGAGAAGGCCGCCGGGAAGCTGCTGGCGCACGTCTCGACCACCGACACGGTCCGCGACATGGACCTGATGCGCCAGGTCCTGGGCGACGACAAGCTGTACTACTTCGGCATCTCCTACGGCACCGAACTCGGCGGCGTCTACGCCCACTTGTTCCCCCAGAGGGTGGGGCGGCTGACCCTCGACGCCGTCGTCGACCCCAGTGCCGACTCGGTGGGCCATGCCAAGAACCAGACGCTGGGCTTCCAGCGCGCGCTGAACGACTACCTCAAGTCGACGGATCAGGACCCGGAGGAGGGCTCGCAGAAGATCGCGGACCTGCTGAAGCGGCTCGACGAGGATCCCCTGCCGACGTCGTACGGGCGGAAGCTGACGGAGACCCTGGCGCTCACCGGCCTGGTGCAGCCGCTGTACAGCAAGGCCAGCTGGCCCAGTCTGACCGCGGCTCTGGCCGCCGCGGAACAGGGCGACGGGTCCAGGCTGCTGTCCCTCGCCGACGGTTACAACGAGCGCGATGTGACCGGGCACTACTCCACGGCGACGCAGTCACAACGGGTCATATCGTGCCTGGACAACAAGCAGCGGCTGACGTCGGCCCAGACGAAGAAGCTGCTGCCCGAGTTCGAGGAGATCTCGCCCGTCTTCGGCGACTTCCTGGGCTGGGACACGGCCGGGTTCTGCCACGACTGGCCGGTGGCCGGGCAGTACGACACTCCGGAGGTGAGCGCGTCCGGTGCGGCGCCGATCCTCGTGGTGGGCAACACCGGGGACCCGGCGACGCCGTACGAGGGTGCGCGCAGGATGGCGGACGAGCTGGGCAAGGGCGTCGGTGTGGAGCTCACCTGGAAGGGCGAGGGACACGGTGCGTACGGGAGCGGCAGCGACTGCGTCGACTCCACGGTGAACGCGTATCTGCTGAACGGCAAGGTGCCGCAGGACGGCAAGGTCTGCGCCTCGTAGCCCGGACACTCGTAGCCCGGACAGCGGGAAGGGGCCCGGCACACCTGGTGCCGAGCCCCTTCCGAGAAGGCGTTGGCCTAGTAGACCGGCTTGCTGGGCTCGATCTGGTTGACCCAGCCGATCACGCCACCGCCGACGTGCACGGCGTCGGCGAAGCCCGCGGACTTCAGCACGGCGAGGACTTCCGCACTGCGGACACCCGTCTTGCAGTGCAGGACGATCTTCTTGTCCTGCGGGAGGGTCTCCAGGGCGGTGCCCATGAGGAACTCGTTCTTCGGGATCAGCCTGGCGCCGGGGATCGAGACGATCTCGTACTCGTTGATCTCACGGACATCGATGATCTCGATGTTCTCGCCGTCGTCGATCCACTCCTTGAGCTGCTTGGGAGTGATCGTCGAGCCGGCGGCCGCCTGCTGGGCCTCCTCGGAGACGACGCCGCAGAAGGCCTCGTAGTCGATGAGCTCGGTGACGGTCGGGTTCTCGCCGCAGACCGCGCAGTTGGGGTCCTTGCGGACCTTGACCTGGCGGTACTGCATCTCCAGGGCGTCGTAGATCATCAGGCGGCCGACGAGCGGCTCGCCGATGCCCGCGAGGAGCTTGATGGCCTCGTTGACCTGGATGGAGCCGATGGACGCGCACAGCACGCCCAGCACGCCGCCCTCGGCGCAGGAGGGAACCATGCCCGGGGGCGGGGGCTCCGGGTAGAGGCAGCGGTAGCAGGGGCCGTGCTCGGACCAGAAGACGGAGGCCTGGCCGTCGAAGCGGTAGATCGAGCCCCACACGTACGGCTTGTTCAGGAGTACGGCGGCGTCGTTGACCAGGTAGCGGGTCGCGAAGTTGTCCGTGCCGTCGACGATCAGGTCGTACTGGCTGAAGATGTCCATCACGTTCTCGGCTTCGAGCCGCTCTTCGTGCAGGACCACGTTCACGTACGGGTTGATGCCCTTGACCGAGTCACGGGCCGACTCGGCCTTGGAGCGGCCGATGTCCGCCTGGCTGTGGATGATCTGGCGCTGCAGGTTCGACTCGTCGACCTCGTCGAACTCCACGATGCCGAGCGTGCCCACGCCCGCCGCGGCCAGGTACATCAGCGCCGGCGAGCCCAGGCCGCCGGCGCCCACACAGAGCACCTTGGCGTTCTTCAGCCGCTTCTGCCCGTCCATCCCGACGTCGGGGATGATCAGGTGACGGGAGTACCTGCGGACCTCGTCTACGGTGAGCTCGGAAGCGGGCTCGACCAGGGGTGGCAGCGACACGGGGTCTCCGTTGGTCGGTCAATCACTACAGTTGTTCTCCCTGTAACACTGCCATGGCCTTCTTCATTCCGAGACACCCGTTCCGATCCGCGAGACGATTTCGTCCCAGTAGCCGGGCAGCGTCTCCCAGGGATCGGTGCGGCCGCCGCGGTCCGTGCGGTCGGTGAAGTAGATCGTCGAGGCGCCCTGCCAGCGGGCGATGCGCAGCGCCTCGTCGAGGTGACCGCGCGGCATCCCGTGCACGAGGTGGCAGAACCGCTCGGGCGGATAGTCCGCGGTCCACTCCGCGACCTGGGACCAGCGGTAGTCGCTCCACGGCCCGGAGAAGGTGACGAGCTGGTCGGCGCTCTCGGCGAAGCCGGGGTAGGGGTGGGTGCCGTGGCCGAGGACGATGTGAGCGTCGTCACTGATCGCGCGGAGCGTGGTGACGGTGCGGCGGATCTCGGGGAGCGCGCTGCGTTCGACGGGGCAGCGGTCCAGGACGAAGCCGTCGACCTGGTACCAGTCGAGATAGCGGTACGCGTCGGAGATCAACTCGCCATAGGCACGGGCTCCGTACGTCGTGTCGAGGTGGCCGAGGACACGGACGCGCGCGTTGCGGAGCCGGCCGACCGCCTCCAGGCAGTGCGGGTCGGAGCGTGCGCCGGGGCCGTCGGCGACGTTGAGGACTACCCAGTGCAAGGGGGTGCCGGGGCGGTTGAGTTCGCCCCACTCGGTCGGGGCGACCAGGGGGTGGGCATAGCCGGGGATGCCGAAGCCGAGCCCGGTGTGTAAGGCGGTGGTGCCCGTTGCGGTGCTGGTCAGATGCGGCATGCCGCCTCCATCCAGATGTCGGCGAGGGACTCTTCGAGGTTGATCCGGGGGCGCCAGCCGAGGCGGTCGCGTGCGGTGCGCACGTCTGCCTGCTGCCAGCTGCCGCAGCCGTCCGGGTACGGGTACGCGGCCGGGGTCGTGTGGTCGGATTCGGAGCGGGGGTGCCCGATGGATGCCCGCAACGGGCCGGGAGGTCCGTCGAGTTCGTGCAGGGCGCCGCCGTAGCCGGCCACGCGCGCGAGGACGGCGGCGGCGTCGCGGAGGCGGACGGCACGGCCCGAGCCGATGTTGATGACGCCCTGCGCGGCGGACAGCGAGGCGGCGTGCACGGCCCGCGCCACGTCGCGCACGTCGACGAAGTCGCGCTGGGCACCGAGGCCGCCGAGCTTCAGCTCGCCGTCGCCGGACTGCATCGTGCGCCGCATCGCCTCGGCGAGGCGGCCCAGCGGGGAGCCGGCGGGGGTGCCGGGGCCGGCCGGCGAGAAGACGCGCAGGACGACGGCGTCGAGGCCCGAGCCGAGGACGAGTTCGGTGGCGGCGAGCTTGCTGACGCCGTACGGGCCGCCGGGGCGGGGGACGGCGTCCTCGGCGGTGGAGGAGCCGGGCTGGCTCGGGCCGTACTCGGCGCCGCAGCCGATCTGCACCAGGCGGGCGCCGCAGCCGCTGCGGCGCAGGGCCTCGCAGACGGTGGCTACGGCGACGGTGTTGTGCCGGGTGAGTTCGCGGGCGCCGCCGCGGGTGGCGCCCGCGCAGTTGACGACGACCCCGGGGTGGACCGCGTCGAGGAAGCGGGTGAGCGCCCCAGGGCTGCCGGACGCGAGGTCGAAGCGGACGTCGGCGTCGTCGCCACGGCCGAGTGCGGTGAGCTGGACGGCGGGGTCGGCGAGCAGGCGGTCGGCGACGAAGCGCCCGAGGTAGCCGTTGGCTCCGATCAGCAGAACCCTCATCGGACGGCTCCCGGGGCCGAGTCTCCGGGTCGGGAGGTGATCATCTGGCGTTCTCCTTCTCGGGGGGGGTGGTGGATCGGAGGCGGGGACGTCCGCGTGCATCCGGCTGTTGGGGGTGCGCGTCGCGGACGGGCGCGGTGGCGGTCTCATGGCGACTCGCCCGGTCGTGCGTGGGCCGAAGCCCTGGTGAGCGTGCGGGTCGCGTGGACCAGCAGGGTGAGGGCCGCCGCTCCGCAGGCGAGCGTCTGGACGCCTGCCGGACCCCAGGCGTCGACGATCGCCTCCACCGGGGCCGACAGGAACCCGCATCCGGGCAGGCGGCCCGCGAACACCGTGGCCAGTGCGGCTGCCTCGGCGGTGGCCGCCGTGGCCAGGACGAGGAACGGCGCGTGGGTGAAGCCGTGGACGGTGAGGAGGCGGGCCAGGAGGAGCAGGGAGCCCAGGGTGATGGCTTCGGCGTAGGCGGCGGGTTCGTTCAGCGCAGCAGCGCAGAGGGCCACCAGTACCGTCAGGGCGCACAGGAACAGGGCGAACGTGCCGAGGAGCAACGGTTGTACGGAGGCGGTGAAGTCCTCCAGGCCGCGGCTGGCGGTCAGTTTGCGCCGGGCGCGTACGGCGAAGAGGTGGGCGCACCAGGCTGCGGGGGCGCAGGCCAGGGTGAGGGCCAGGACGGGGGCCGCGGTGAGGGGCCAAGGGCCGTCCGCGGCGCCCGTCGGGAGGCCGTCGGGGCCGCCGGCGACCGCGGCTCGCAGGAGGCCGTCGCCGAGGAGCGCGTAGGCGACCAGCCAGCAGGTCCAGGTGCGGCTGCCGGGGTGCGTGTGGTGCGTGGTGCTCAGCGGGCCCCGGCCGAGTGCCGCGCGCAGGCCCAGGGCGACGGCGAGAGTGCCGAGTAGGACTGCCCACAGGTGTGGTTGGCCGTGGGTGAGGTGCAGGCCGGCCACTGCGGTCGCGCACAGGGCGCCGGGGAGGAGGGTGCGCACCACCCAGTCGGCTCGTGGCCGGAGAGTCTCGTCGGTCTCGGCTCGCGGAGGTGTCTCCTCGTCGCGTGACACTCGGGCGTACATCTCCTCCGCGAGGGAGAAGACGTCCCGGTGGCGGAAGCGTGCGGCGGTCCGGTCGGTGACGCCATGGGCCTCCAGACCCGCCGCGATCTCCAGGGGGTCCACGGCCCGTTCGCACAGGTCGCGGTGGCGGTGCATCAGCGCCTTCACCGGGTCTGCCGCGCCTCGGCGACCGCCGCCCGTCTTGGTGGTGCCGGTGGTCACGGCCCCGGAGGGCGCGGCGGCGACGGCGGCCGCACCGGCGCGCGCGGTAGGGCGGGCGCCGGTGGTGCGCGCCGCGTACGCCGCCCCATCCGACTCGACTTGCGCGCCCGGCTCGTCGGACTCCCCCACGAGCCACTCCTCCGACCGCGTGTCCCACGCGCCCGGGCTGCTCGGTGTGGCGGGCCGGTCTCGTTCCCCGAGTTCGCTCATCGCGCTCCCTCCCTGGCAGACATCGGTGGTGTGGCGCGTACCGGGGCTCCCGGCGCGCAGGCGGGTCCGCCGCGGGCCACGACGCGGGCGCCGGTGTCGGTCCAGCTGCCGGGCAGGTGGGCCTCGGCCGGGACGGCGAACGGCAGGGGCTCTCCGGTGTCGTCGAGGACGACCCGCCGGATCGGGGAGTGCGAGACGACCTCCAGGTAAATGCCGCGAAATGCCGCGATGTTCTGCTCGACGGTGAACAGTTCGAGCGCTCTGGCGCGGGCGGCGGCGCCCAGGCGCTCACGGCGCTCGGGGTCGCGCAGCAGCGCAACGCACGCCTCCGCGAGCGCCCGTGGGTTGCGCGGGGGCACGACGAGTCCCGTGCCGCCGATGACCTCGACGACCGCGCCGACGTCGGTGGACACGGTCGCGCGGCCGCAGAACATGGCCTCGACCAGGCTGATGGGGAAGCCCTCGACGACGCTCGACAGCACGATCACGGCGCCGACGGAGTACGCCTCGGCGAGGGTCGTGGCCTCCGGGCCGCCGATCTCCTCGAAGGACACCGGGTTGTCGCCGACCGCGTGCAGCCCCTCCGCCTCGTCGGGGAAGAGCTGTGCGGCGAGCGCCTTGCAGTGGCTCAGATAGGCCGCGCCCTCGGTGCCCATGGGCGCGCCCACGATCCGCAGGCGCGTCTTCGGCTCCTCCTTGCGGATCTCCGCGAAGGCGTGGAGGAGGGAGATCAGGTCCTTGGTCGGTTCGATGCGGCCGACCCAGACCAGCGTCTCGGGGTCCGCCGTCTCCGGTGCCTCGCCGACCTCCGCGAAGTGGGAGGCCTCCATGCCCGGATAGACCGTGCGCAGCTTTGCGCGGTCGGCGCCACAGCGCTCCTGCCAGCGGCGGGCGTGCGTGTTGCCGGGCGTGATGAGCGCGGCCTGCCGGTAGACCTCGCCGGCGAGCCCGCCGTGGAAGGCGGCGAGCAGGGCACGTACCGCGGGAGAGGACTCGGTGGAGGCCAGGTAGTGCGTCCGCAACTGCACGCCGTACTCGGTCACCAGCAGCGGTACGCCGGAGAAGTGACGGGCCAGCAGTCCCGGCAGGGCGGCCGCGCCGCCGGACGCCGCGTGGCACAGGTCGACCGCGCCGAGGCCGTCGTCCTCGTACCAGTCGAGCGAGAGGGGGCGCAGGGCGCGTTCCAGATGCGCGGCGACCGCGAGGAGATCCGGTACGCGCGCCTCGCGCGCCGCTCGGCGGGTGCCCGGCGCGCGACAGGCACGCTCCAGGGCGCGTACGGCGGTTTCGGAGCGGAGCGCCCCCACCAGGCCGCCCTCGTCGCGGGCGAGTTCGGCGAGCCCGTACAACGCGCTGCCGAAACGGTCCGCCTCAACGGTGGACGAGTCCTCGGTGCCCGACGCGTCCCCGGTGCACAGGACGGCGGCCAACTCCCCGTAGCAGTCGGCGAACCGTCGACGTGCCCGGCGTCCGTGCACGACACCGTCGTCCTCGGCCGTCCACAGCGGTGCCGTGCGCACCCGGGTGACCTGCGGCGGCAGCGGGATCCAGCCCTCGTCCTCCTGGCGCTCGGTGCGGCTGAGCGCGTAGATGTCGAACTCGTGCCGCCCGAGCCCGCGCACGAGCCGGTCGCACCAGAGCCTGGCGTCACCGCTCACATACGGATAGCCACCCTCCGTAAGCAGTCCGATGCGCACGAGCACACCCCCGATCTCCCGTATGGGGAGCCGTCGTTGACCCGACGGCTCGCAGCGGGACGAACGTATGCGGACAAGGCGGTGGCGCGACGGACGGTTGTCCATCGCGCCACCAAAAGGGGTGAACGCTCGTAACTTTCCCGTGCGGGCCGCGTTCGGTCGCGCTAAGAGATCAAGCAGTTACGTTTCGCTACACCTCGGCCATCTCCACGGTCGACTCCCCGCTAGACCCCGGCCAGCTCCCGTCTGGCCGCCCGGCGCTGGGCCGCGACCTCCGGGTCGAGTGCCGGTACGGCGGCCAGGAGCTGCTTGGTGTACGGGTCCTGGGGGGACTCGTACACCTCGTCGGCGGGGCCCTCCTCGACGATTCGGCCGCGCCGCATCACCGCGACCCGGTCGCTGACCTGGCGCACGACGGCGAGGTCGTGGGCGACGAAGACCAGCGCGAGTCCGAGTTCGC
This sequence comes from Streptomyces sp. JLBG701, assembly GCF_058544905.1. Taxonomy (NCBI): domain Bacteria; kingdom Bacillati; phylum Actinomycetota; class Actinomycetes; order Kitasatosporales; family Streptomycetaceae; genus Streptomyces; species Streptomyces sp. JLBG701. The sequence goes on along the minus strand of NZ_CM178588.1, from coordinate 7,520,953 downwards.
GCTGCAACTCGCCCAGCAGGGCGACCACCTGGGCCTGAGTCGTGACGTCGAGTGCCGAGACCGGCTCGTCGCAGACGATGACGCGCGGGTCGGCCGCGAGCGCCCGCGCGATGCCCACGCGCTGGCGCTGGCCGCCGCTGAACTCGTGCGGATAGCGGTCGTAGTGCGCCGCTTCGAGCCCCACGCGCTCCAACAGCTCCCGTACGCGCCCCCGGACGCGCCCTTCGTCCCTCTCTCCACGCGCGCGTAGCGGGTCGGCGATCGACTCGCCCACGCTGCGGCGGGGGTTGAGGGAGGAGACGGGGTCCTGGAAGACCATCTGGACCGCCGGATTCACGCCCACGCGCGCGTGCCCCTCGTAACGGATCTCCCCCGCCGTCGGCTCCAGCAGCCCGACCAGCATGCGCCCCAGGGTCGTCTTGCCGCTGCCGCTCTCGCCGACGATGCCGAGGGTCTCGCCCCGGTGGACGGTCAGCGACACGTCGTCGACGGCCGCGAAGGCCCGTTTGCCGCGCCCGAACTCGCGCCGCAGCCCCTTCGCCTCGATGACGACCTCGTCGGACGCCTCCGAGGGGGCGCGCTGCGCGTCCACGCGCGGGACCGCGCCGAGGAGTTCGCGGGTGTACGGCCGTGCCGGCGCCCCCAGTACGGCGGCGACCGGGCCGTGTTCGACCGCCCGCCCGTGCCGCATGACCAGAACCTCGTCGACGCTCTCCGCGGCGACGCCCACGTCGTGTGTGACGAGGAGCAGTCCCATGCCGGTCTCCTCGCGCAGTGTGCGCAGCAGGTCGAGGATCTGGGCCTGGACGGTGACGTCGAGCGCGGTCGTCGGCTCGTCGGCGATCAGCAGGTCCGGCTCGCACGCCAGCGCCATCGCGATGAGGGCCCGCTGGCGCATGCCGCCGCTGAACTCGTGGGGGCGCGAGCGGGATCGCCGTAGTGCGTCCGGAATTCCAACCCGGTCCAGCACCTCGACGGCACGCGCGCGTGCGGCTCGTCGCGACACGCGCGTGTGCACGCGGTAGACCTCGGCGATCTGGTCGCCGATCGCGTAGTACGGGTCGAGGGACGACAGGGGGTCCTGGAAGACCATCGCGGCCTTTCCGCCACGCAGCCGCCGCAGTTCGTCGTCGGACGCCTCCTGTACGTCGACGCCGGCCACGCGCACCGAGCCGCCGACCCGCGCCCCTGTCCCCCGGTGCAGCCCCAGCAGTGCGGACGCGACCGTGGACTTGCCCGAGCCGGACTCGCCGACCAGACCGAGCGCGGCGCCCTCCACGAGCCGGAAGGAGAGGCCGTCGACGGCGCGCAGCGTGCCGAACTCGACGGTCAGGTCCGTCACTTCCACCAGGCTCATGCGAGCACCACCCGTCGGTCTGCCACCGCGTACAGCACGTCCGCGACGGCGTTGGCGATGACAACGAAGAAGCCGATGACCAGGACCGTCCCGACGACGACCGGCAGGTCGACCACATTGACGGCATGGACGAGTTCCTGTCCGATGCCGGGCAGGCCGAAGAGCGTCTCGGTGAGCACCGCGCCGCCCACCGCCGAGCCGACGTTGTTGGCGTTGAGCGCGATGACCGGCGCGAGCGCCCCGCGCAGCGCGTGCCGGCCGATGACCGACCGTTCGCCGACGCCGTACGCACGGAAGGTACGGATGTGGTCGTCGGCGAGCGTCTCCAGCATCGACGCCCTGGTCAGCCGGGCGAACGCGGCGGCCTCGATGAGGGCGAGCGAGAGCCAGGGCAGCAAGAGGTTCCAGGCCCACTGTTCGGGGTCGTCGGTGAGGCCGACGTACTGCGGGAAGGGCAGCAGTTGCAGCTGGCCGCAGACGACGATCATCAGCACGAGGCCGATCACGAAGACGGGCGTGGCCACGCCCGCGAGCGTGATGCCGGTCAGCACCCGCTCGGTGAACCGGCCGCGCCGCCAGGCGGAGAGGACGCCGGTGCCGACGCCGAGGACAAGCCAAAGCACCATCGCGCCGAACACCAGGGACAGGCTGACCGGCAGCTTCGCCAGGATCAGCTGGGTGACCTGGGTGTCCCCCTGGTACGACAGGCCGAGGCAGGGCGCCGAGCAGTGCTCCACCGACGTGCCCGTCGAGTAGTCCTGGCCGACGAGGATGCCCTGCAGGAAGTGCCAGTAGCGCACATACAGCGGGTCGTCGAGCCTCAACTGCTGGGCGACCTGGTGCACTTGTTCCGGCGAGCAGCGTGAGCCGCAGGTGATCTGGGCGACGTTGCCTGGTGTGGCGTAGAAGACTACGTAGATGATCACCGAGATGGCGAACAAGGTGATGACGGTGCCGACGGCGCGGCGCAGGACGAAACCTCCGAAGCCGTTCATGCCTTGGCCTCCTTGTCGGTACTCGCGCCCTTGGCGCTCGCGTCCGCCCTGGCCTCCCGCTTGCGGCCCGTGCCGACGCGCAGGCGTGAGGCCGCGCGCGGGTCGAGGGCCGTGCGGACGCCGTCGCCCAGGACGGTCAGCGCCAGTACGGTCACGAAGAGCGCGCCAGCGGGCAGCAGCAGGTACTGCGGGGCCGCCTGGTACCAGACATCGGCGGCAGTGAGCATCTGTCCCCAGGAGGGTGTCGGCGGCTTCACTCCGACGCCGAGGAAGGACAGCGCGGCCTCGGCGCTGATGTTCATCGGGACGAGGAGCGCGGCGTAGGTGATGACGGGTGCGGCGAGGCCGGGCAGCAGTTCGCGGCGGGCGGTCCGCCAGGTGCCCCAGCCGCTGAGCCTGGCGGCCGCGACGTAGTCGAGCTCCTTGAGGGTCAGCGTCTGGGCGCGGACGATCTTCGCGATGGTGCCCCAGGCGATCAGACCGATGACCAGCGCGACCAGCAGCGGTCGCGGAAAGCTGCTCGGCACGATCGCGAGCAGCGCCAACGACATGATCATCAACGGCATCGCAACGATGATGTCGGTGATCCGGCTCAACAGTTGATCAACCCATCGGCTTCCGAGCGCCGCCGCGACGCCCACGACGACACCGATGAGGACCTGTACGACGGTCGCCGCCAGCGCGACACCCAGGGAGACCCGGGCGCCGTACACGAGACGTGCGAACAGATCGCGTCCGGTCTGCGGTTCGACGCCGAGCCAGTGGTCGCCGCCAATGCCCCCGAAGGAGCCGATCGGCACGCCCCCGCGCGCGGAGTCGACGAGCGACGGGTGGTAGGTGAACGGGTCCTGGCCCTCGATCGCCGTGAGCAGTGGCGCGGCGAGCGCGACCAGGACCAGCAGCGCGACGACGGCCGCCGCGACGAGGGCGGCGCGCTGCGCCCGCAGCCGCCGCCAGAACTGACGAGCCCCCGAGGGCCCCGGGACGGCGGTGTCCGTCCCGGGGCCCTGGGAGGCGACAAGTGCCTCGCTCATCGCTTTACTTGACCGCGACCTGCGAGATGTCCAGAACACCGGTCCAGTCACTGATCACGATGTTCTTGACGTCCTTGCCGTACAGCCGCTTGTAGACGGGGTGGAACAGCGGCACGGTCAACGCCTGCTCGCCGATCTTCTTGTCCAGCGCACCCCACCGCTTGGCGGCAGCGTCAAGATCGGTCAACTTGTTGATCGCGTCAATCTCGTCATTGACCGAATCATCATTGAGCAGACCCGTGTTGAAGTTCGCTCCATCCTTGACGATCTGTCGACCATCGAAGATCGGAGCCAGGAAGGGACCGCCGGAGGGCCAGTCGGCACCCCAGTGGGCGAGGAAGAAGCCCGGCTCGGTCTTCACGGTGTGGATCTTGTCGGAGTAGTCGTTGTCCTCAAGACCCTGCAGCTTGACGGTGATGCCGGCCTTCTTGAGCGCGTCCTGGATGGCGGTCGCGATCTCGGGGCTGGTCTCGAAGTCCTTGGCGTTGGAATGGGTCAGCGTGACCGTGAGGCCATTGGGGTAACCGGCCTCCTTCAGCAGTTCCTTGGCCTTGGCTGCATTGCCGGTCTCGCCCGCCGGGAAGAGGTCGTACGGCTCGTAGCCGAAGGACTTCTGGTTCGGCAGGAAGGTGGTCGCGGCCTCGGCGAGCGCGGAACCGCCCGCGGCGTTGATCACGGACGACCGGTCGATGGCGTACGAGATCGCCTGCCGCACCTTGACGTTGTTGAACGGCTTGACCGTCGGGTTGAACGCTATGTAGTTGGTGTAGCCGAAGTGCCCTGTGCCGACACGCGATGCCAGCTCCTTGTCGCCGCTCACCTTGGCGAGTTCGGCCGGACCGAGGTTGGTGTCCGTGGTGACGGCGGCCGCGTCCGCCCCCTGGGACGAGGACAGCCGCTGGTTGATCACGGACGAGTCGAGCCCGGACCGTACGTCGATCTTGTCCGGGTACGCCTTGCGCTCGGCGTCCGTCGAGGCGGACCAGTACTTGTTGCGCTCCAGGACGAGGTGCTCACCGTCGTTCTCGTTGGTGACGACCTTGTACGGGCCGGACGAGATCGGGTGCTCCTCGTACTTCGTGCCGGTGTCCCCCGAACGAGTGAACTACCCCTGCGGACCAGGGCCTTGAGCGGCTTGCGGACTGCTACGGTGCAGGTCCCAGTGCGTGAGCCCGTGAAGGCACAAGTCCGGCGTGTGCCGGTGGACCCGGTTTCCATGCGGGCGGCGATCGCTCTCGGTGCGGGGTGCAGTCAGCCACCTCCGCCGTCCCGACGGACGGCTGGACGCGTACGGCGTATCACAGCCAGTGATGCTCGTAGCGCAAGCTCGCCGCCTACGTCGGCGGGCAGTTGACGGTGTACGTCCACACAGTGGCGTCTCAGCCCGGCCCGCCGGTCACGCGGCGAGGCCGGGCGCCGCGTGGGCACCGTCCTCGCGGTTGCGCGTGGTGAGCGTACGGAAGACCAGGGAGGGCACGTTGCCGCCGCCGGAGGTGTACAGCCGGGCCGGGTCGAAGTCCTGCTGCGGGTTGGAGTTCAGGACCGTCAGGGTGCCGCCCTTGTGCGGCGTGGAGTCGCCACTGGAGCCCTTGGCATCGTTGTCCTCAGGGCCGCAGGCGGCGGCGCCCGCTGCCAGAACCAGGCCTACGGATGCCGCGGCCACACGGCGCGCTATGAGGGACGGTTGACGCATCGGAATGACGACCTCTCGATTGCTTCTCGAATGGCGAGACGGATGGACGAGGAGTGAGACGAAAATGAACAGACGTCTGCCCCTGCGTCGGGTCGTCGAAAAAGCCGTGACCTTGTCATGGGATCTGTCACGGGAGTGGTGAAGGTCGCGACGCGTACGCCAGGGGCGAGCGTCAGCGACAGTGGATGTCGGCCACGCAGAGCGCGGTCACGCCGATGAGCGCCAGCTCGATGGCGGCGCGCTCGGCAGCTTGACTAGACCACATGCCCAAAAATATGAACGAACTCTCTGCGCATGTCAACGTGACCCGAGCGACACCCGTCAACTCCCGGGATACGGCCAGGGGTTGGCCCTGCAGTGGATTCCGCCGTAGTCGAGGAACTTGGTCTGCTGCTGCATGACCGGGGCGAGTTCGCCGTCCTTGTCGCAGGTCACATGGTGGTAGCCGAGGCGGTGGCCGACCTCGTGATTGATCAGCATCTGCCGGTAGGCATGGATTTTGTCCCCGTAGGTCGCCGACCCCTGTGCCCACCGATAGGCATTGATCATCACGCGCTCGGTGGCGGCCGAGTCGCACGACACGTTGTCCTCGGTGGTGTCCAGGCCGGACTTGGCGCACCAGTCGGCGGTGGTGCCGGGGCTGGCGAGCGTGATCACGAAGTCGGCCTTGCCGGAGTAGATCCGCTCGAAGGTGCGGGCGCCGTTGTGGGCCCAGCTCCGCTTGTCGTTCAGCGTCGTCTGCACGGCCTGCGCGAAGAGGGCGCCGTCGAGACCGAGCCCCTCCTCCACGTCCACGCGATAGGTGTACTTCTGCCCCGAGCCCGGCGCCTTGTCGACGCCGGTGACCGCGTCGAACTTCCCCGAACCGTCGAGCGTGGCGCTGAGGGCGTACGTCTTGTCCATCTTCTGCTCGTACGTCAGCGTCGCCACGCTGGGAGACGCGGAGGGCGTCGCTGACGCGCCGGCGTCCTGGGCGGGGCGAGCCTGGCCGGTGGCCGACTGCGACCGCGCGGTGTCGGTGCCGGTGTCACGCCCGTCGGCGACCTGCCCGGCCACGACGACGGCCAGCACGGTGGTGACGGCGGCGGCCGCGATCCCGGTGAACGCCCGCCCCTTGGTGCCCTTGGCGATCGCGGGCTCACCCGTAGGGGGCGCGTCTTCGTCGTCGGGGGCGTCGACCCGGGTATCGATACCGGTACTGGAGCTTGAAGTGGTGCCGGTGTCCCAGTCGGTGACGGAGGCGTACGGGTCCGAGGCGGCGCCGCCACGGGGCGCGAAAACGTCGTAGTCCTCACCCTCGTCCGCACCGAAGGCGTCGACGTAGTCCCTCCGCGGACCGGCCGGGGGCGCCTGCCGCTGGCCGGGAATGCTCACACCCGGCCGCGTCGCCGTACCCGCCGTTCCCTGAGCTGCCCCGGCCGCCACTCCGTACCCCACTCCGGCCCGTCCGCCGAACTCCCCCCAGCCGCCCCCGGATTCACGCTGCTCGGGGTGACCACTAGGGGCCATGGGGGTGCCGTGCGCCGGGGTGCCATCCGGAAATCGCGGCACACCGTGCGCAGGAGTGCCATCGGCAAACCTCGGGACACCATGCGCGGGCGTCCCGTCATGAAACCTCGGAACGCCGTGCGCAGGCGTCCCGTCGGAAAGACGCGGCACGCCGCGTGCCGGAGTTCCGTCAGTCGGGCGGGGCCCGCCTTGGACAGGAGGCCCTCCCTGGAAGCGCGGCATTCCGTGCGCCGGTGTGCCATCCGCCATGCGCGGCATCCCGTGCGAAGGGGTGCCGTCCGCCATCCGAGGCACTCCGTACGCCGGAGACCCGCCCTGCATGCCCGATCCGCCTCGCCTGCCCGGGCCCCCCGGGCCCCCCGGACCGGCCTGCGGAGGCTGCGTCTGCTGCCCCTGTGGCGGAACGTTTCCTGTACGAGGACCCTGAGGCCCGGGAGAGCCCTGCGGCTCCTGAGGACCGCGCGAGCCCCGAGGGTCCCGGGAATCCCGAGCTCCCTGCGTCCCCCGAGCCCCCCGCCCTGCCTCTATGTCCGCGGTGTCGCCCTTGGCGGGCCCACGGCGGCTGTGACGTCCCACGTCGCCCCTCAGCCCCCCGTGACCTTGCCTGTGGCCGTATCCGCGCCCGTGCCGGAAGCAGGAGCTCCTGTCCCGCCTCCACCCAGCCTCGGCTCACCCGCCGCAACCGTCAACTCCCCGTTGTCCACGAGCAGTTCACGAAAGGCCGTGGCCACCGTCTCCGGGTACTCCATCATCGCCACGTGCCCGGCGTCCGGAAGGGACAGCAGGCGGGAGTCGCGGAAGGTGCGGGCGGCCTTCTGGGCCATGCGGTAGCCGACGAGCTGGTCCCGGCCGCCGTAGATGAGGAGCGTCGGCGCGAGGACCCGCTCGGCCTGGCGCCACAGCGCGTGCTGGCCGCCCAGCGTGTACGCGTTCACGAGCCCGCGCGCGGAGCGGGTCATCACGTCCCAGAAGTACGGCAGTTGCAGCCGACGGTCCAACTCCTCCACCGCGTTGTGGAACGCCTCGGGCGTGACCCGCCGGGGATCCCCGTAACAGAGCGCCAGGACCCCGCGGACCCGCTGCTCGGCCGTCCACTCCCTGGTGACCCGGGTGAAGAGGGCCGCCGCTCCGGGCACCCCCAACAGGGCCGTCGGCAGGGCGGTGCGCTGCACGCGGACCTCCGGCAGCGCCGGCGAGACGAGCGTGAGCGTCCGTACGAGATCGGGCCGCACCGCGGCCACGCGCGTGGAGACGGCGCCGCCCAGTGAGTTGCCGAAGAGGTGCACGGGACCGCGCGCGGCGGCGTCGAGGTAGCGGATGACCGCACGCGCGTGCCCCGTGACGGAGTAGTTGCCGTCGTCCGGGGGCGGGGAGTCGCCGAAGCCAGGCAGATCGAGCGCTTCGCAGTCGACGGTCCCTTCGAGCTGCCGCATCAGCGCCGACCAGTTCTGCGAGGAACCGCCGAGTCCATGGACGTACAACGCGGGCGCAAGTCCTTCACGCACCGGCGGTCTCGACCGCACCGTCAGCGTGATTCCCGGGAGCCCGACCGACCTGAGCCGCTCGCCCTCGGCGACCCTGACGGGCGCCACCTTTGGGAGCACACTGGCGGCAGACACAGACGGCAGCTCGGTCGAAGACATGCGGCAATGTTACGAGACGATCACGCAGTGGTTCATGTGTTCGCCACCACAATGCCCCGGCGAGCCCCTCCGGACCCCGCCTGACATCCGGACGCACATCGCATAGCGCCCGAATCGGGTGTCTCCTAGGCTCGTAGAGAGGGCACCCGTATGTGACCCCTGCCTTCTTCAGGGACGTTCGTAGGAAGGGAGCCCACCATGACCGTCGACCCCAGCGATCCCGAGACATTCGAGGAGTTCGAGGAGGGCGGTACCGCGGAGATCGGTGTGGAGGCTCCGGAGGGGGACGCCGCCGAGCAGTACGCCGACCTCGCGCCGGACCGCGACGACCCGCTGACCGGGGTGAATCCGGACCGCGCCAACGAGGCCGACCTCATCGAACAGGCCCGTGTCGTCTCCCAGGACGAGGACGACTATCGCTGACATTCGGCGGGAGCGGAGTGCGGCAATGCCCGGTCTGAACCCGCTGGAATACTTCTGTGTGGTTTTCGTCGGCGTCCGGTCCGTGAAATTCTGCGCTCGCACCGCGCACACCACGGTTACCGAAAAGTACGATGGCGGCGCGGCGCATACCGCATGTGGACGACATTGGGAGGCGGCGTGACAGCCATCGAGCAGACAGAGGCGGCGCGCCCGCGGGGCACACGCCTGCCGCGCCGTGCCCGACGGAACCAGCTGCTGGGCGCCGCCCAGGAAGTATTCGTGGCGCAGGGCTATCACGCGGCGGCGATGGACGACATCGCGGAGCGCGCCGGCGTCAGCAAGCCGGTGCTCTACCAGCACTTCCCCGGCAAGCTCGACCTCTACCTGGCGCTGCTTGACCAGCACTGCGAGGCATTGATCCAGTCCGTACGGGTCGCGCTGGCGTCAACGTCGGACAACAAGCAGCGCGTCCGGGCGACGATGGACGCGTACTTCGCGTATGTCGAGGACGACGGCGGCGCCTTCCGCCTGGTCTTCGAGTCCGACCTGACGAACGAACCGGCCGTGCGCGAGCGCGTCGACAAGGTCACCAACGAGTGCGCCGAGGCGATCTGCGACGTCATCGCCGAGGACACCGGCCTGTCGCGGGCCGAGTCCATGCTGCTGGCCTCCGGTCTGGGCGGTCTCGCCCAGGTGGTGGCCCGCTCCTGGCTGCACAGCGACCGCAGTGTCCCGCGCGACCAGGCGGTGCAGTTGCTGGCCTCGCTGGCCTGGCGCGGCATCGCCGGTTTCCCGCTGCACGGCACCGACCACCACTGACACGCGCGCGTGCCCCGCGTTTGTTCCCGCCTGCTGTTCGCTCCTGGCGTTTCCGGGCGCAGCGTGTACGTCCCTTCACCGGGCTAATGTGTGCGGGGTACGGCGCGGAAGGTCGCGCACTTCACTGACCGTCGGAGGGACATAGCCGTGGAGGTCAAGATCGGCGTGCTGCACACGCCCCGCGAGATCGTTCTGGAGAGCGGTCAGAGCGCCGAGGAGGTCGAGAGGGCGGTGGCCGACGCGCTGGCCGGGAAGTCGCAGCTGCTGAGCCTCGTGGACGAGCACGGCCGCAAGGTCCTCGTTCCGGCCGAGCGTCTCGCGTACGTCGAGCTCGGCGAGCCGGCCCCGCGCAAGGTGGGCTTCGGCGCGCTGTAGTAACACGCAGCAGTCACAGGCAACGTGAGGGGCCCGGCGGTTGGATCCGCCGGGCCCCTCACGCTTTTTCTCGTTCACAGGTGGAACACACAACAAGCACAGAGGAGGATTGCATTCCGCAGGTCACGGGTATGACCGGCTACGACCAATGGTGCTCAGGCCGGCCGTGTGGGAGGGACCCCATCATGTTCTTGGAAGCGCTCGGCTCCGCTGTGCTCGGCCTCGTCCTGTCATGGGCGGCGGCGCGCCGCTTCTCCGACCGCCTGCCCACCCGCGCCCTGGTCCTGCCGACCGGCATCGCCGGCGCCCTGTTCGGCGCCTTCATCACACACACGGCACTGGACGCCGGCAACGTACTGGTGATCCTGATCGGCGCGGCAGTGGTCTCGGCGGCTTCCCTGTCCCTGCTGCTCCGCCCGACCGGGAGATTCCGCCGCCACTCAGCACCGGCGTAAGTAGACCCACCCAGGGGCGCGGGGAACTGCGCGACCGGCCCCCACCGGGCCGCAGCCGCGCAACACCCCCCCCCCACGGAGCGCTACGCAGCCAACCCCAACGCAGCCATCCGCTTCGTGTGCGCCTCAGTGATCCGCGAGAACATCCGCCCGACCTCGGCCAGATCGAACCCGTCCGCCACACCACCCACAAGCATCGTCGACAGCGCGTCCCGGTCGGCAACCACCCGCTGGGACTGCGACAGGGCCTCCCCCATCAACCGCCGCGCCCACAACGCGAGCCGCCCGCCCACGCGAGGATCCGCGTCGATCGCCGCCCGCACCTTCTCGATGGCGAATCCGGCATGCCCGGTGTCGTCGAGGACGCCGAGCACGAGCGAGCGCGTGTCCCCGTCGAGGCGGGCCGCGACCTCCCGGTAGAAGTCACTGGCGATCGAGTCGCCGACGTACGCCTTGACGAGCCCCTCCAGCCAGTCCGAGGGCGCCGTCTGCCGGTGGAAACCGTCGAGCGCGGCGACGAACGGCTCCATCGCCTGCGTCGGCTCCTCGCCGATCTCCGTGAGCCGGTCGCGCAGCCGCTCGAAGTGGTGGAACTCGGCCGACGCCATCTTCGCGAGCTCCGCCTTGTCCGCCAGCGTCGGCGCCAGCTTGGCGTCCTCCGCGAGCCGCTCGAACGCGGCCAGCTCCCCGTAGGCGAGCGCGCCGAGCAGATCGACGACCGCGGCGCGGTACTGCGGTTCGGCGGAGGCCTTCGCCCAGTCCTGGGCGGCGACCCCGGTGTGTGCTGTGTTTTCGACGGGTTCGACGGGTTCGGCGGCGGCGCCGGAGGTCTCCGAGGCGTTGTCAGGCTTGTCAGAGGTCGTCATGAAGCGCACAATAGCCCGCTCCCCGCACGACGGAAGTCCCTGGTCAAAGAGTGTGACGACGACTACGTGACCAAATCGGCCATCGCATGTGCGAGTTTCCGGGGTATGGTGGTAATGCGCTCGCTGAGGTCTTTGACGTAACTCGGCGGGCCGCACGAATGAGGATGCCCGGTCGGTGGCCCGATCGGCTCCGCCCCGACCGCCCTCCTGGGCCGTACGGCACTGTGCGTACGGCGATCGGAGGGACCCTCAGCGGTTCGAGCGCTAGAGCGTCGGCAGTGGTCCCGTGTCTTACGGCTTGCCCCCACGGCTGGCTCGTACGGCAGCCGACGTCCCCGGCACGGTCATGAGACGACCCCCGCGCTCGCCTCGCGCCGCGTACACAGAAGAGGCAGCACCCTGACTACTTTCAGAGATCTCGGGATCCTTCCCGAGACCGCCGAGGCCCTTGAGGCCGTCGGCATCATCAGCCCTTTCCCCATCCAGGAGATGACGCTCCCGGTCGCTCTCTCGGGCACCGACGTCATCGGCCAGGCCAAGACCGGCACCGGTAAGACGCTCGGCTTCGGCCTCCCGCTCGTCGAGCGCGTGACCGTCCCCGCCGACGTCGAGGCCGGCCGCGCCAAGCCCGAGGACCTCACCGACGCCCCGCAGGCCCTCGTCGTCGTCCCGACGCGCGAGCTGTGCACCCAGGTCACCAACGACCTGCTGACCGCGGGCAAGGTGCGCAACGTGCGCGTCCTCGCCATCTACGGCGGCCGGGCCTACGAGCCTCAGGTCGAGGCCCTCAAGAAGGGCGTCGACGTCATCGTCGGCACCCCGGGCCGGCTCCTGGACCTCGCGGGCCAGAAGAAGCTCAACCTCAAGCACATCAAGGCACTTGTCCTCGACGAGGCCGACGAGATGCTCGACCTGGGCTTCCTGCCCGACGTCGAGAAGATCATGAACATGCTGCCGGCCCGCCGTCAGACGATGCTGTTCTCGGCGACCATGCCGGGCGCGGTCATCGGCCTCGCGCGCCGCTACATGTCGCAGCCCACGCACATCCGCGCCACCTCGCCGGACGACGAGGGCGCGACGGTCGCGAACACCGCGCAGTTCGTCTACCGCGCGCACAACATGGACAAGCCCGAGCTCGTCGCGCGCATACTGCAGGCCGACGGCCGGGGACTGGCCATGGTCTTCTGCCGTACGAAGCGCACCGCCGCCGACCTCGCCGACCAGCTCCAGCAGCGCGGCTTCGCCTCCGGCGCGGTCCACGGCGACCTCGGCCAGGGCGCCCGCGAGCAGGCGCTGCGCGCCTTCCGTAACGGCAAGGTGGACGTCCTCGTCTGCACCGACGTCGCCGCGCGCGGCATCGACGTCGAGGGTGTCACCCACGTCGTCAACTACCAGTCCCCCGAGGACGAGAAGACGTACCTGCACCGCATCGGCCGTACGGGCCGCGCGGGCGCCAAGGGCATCGCGATCACCCTCGTCGACTGGGACGACATCCCGCGCTGGCAGCTCATCAACAAGGCGCTGGACCTCAAGTTCAACGACCCGCCGGAGACGTACTCCACGTCCCCGCACTTCTTCGAGGAACTGAACATCCCCGCGGGCACCAAGGGTGTCCTGCCGCGATCGGAGCGCACCCGCGCCGGGCTCGCGGCGGAGGAAGTGGAAGACCTCGGCGAGACCGGCGGCCGTGGCGGTCCGCGCGGTCGTGGTGGTCGCGGTGACCGGGTCGAGGCCCGCCCCGCCGTCGACCGCGAGCGTCCGGCCCGTACGCCGCGCAGCCGTCGCCGCACCCGCAACGGCACGCCGTTGAACGGGACGCCGGAGACGGCCGGAGCGGTCGCGCCCAGCGAGGGCGTCGCGTCCGAGGACGCCGCCTCTCCCCGCACCCCGCGTCGGCGTCGCCGTACCCGCGCCGGTTCGGGCTCGGAGGCGGTCACGGCCGCGACGTCGGTCGAGCCGACCGCCGCGGAGGCCGCTGTGGCCACCGCGGAGGGCGCCGCAACCGAGGTCGACGAGGCCCCGGCCAGGTCGCGCCGTCGCCGGACGCGCAAGCCCGCCGAGGCTGCCGTCGCGCCGGTCGAGAGTGTCGTGAGCACGGAGAGCACGCAGACCGTTTCGGCCCCCGAGGCCGACACGGCCGAGCCCGTCACCAAGCCGCGCCGCCGTACCCGTAAGGCCGCGGAAGCCGTGGTCGACAAGGTCGAGGCCGCGCCGGAGACGGTGGTCGAGGCCGTGGTGACCAAGCCGCGCCGCGCCACCCGCAAGGCCGCCGAGGCCGTGGTCGACACGGTCGAGGCCACCGAGGCCACGCCGCGTCGCCGTACCCGCAAGACCGCCGAGCCCGCGGAAGCGGCAGTGGTGGTCGAGGTTCCGGCCCAGGAGGCGCAGGCCAAGCCGCGCCGCACCCGCAAGGCCACGGCTGCCGCCGAGGCGGCTGTCGACACGGCCGAGGGCATCGAGGCCACGCCGCGTCGCCGTACGCGCAAGGCCGTCGAGGTCGTCGCGGAGGCGCCGGTCGAGGCCGCCGAGCCGAAGCCGCGCCGCACGCGTAAGGCAGCGGTTGCCGTCGAGTCGGCGGAAGCCGTCGAGGCCAAGCCCCGCCGCACCCGCAAGGCCGCCGCATCCGCCGAGGTGGCCACCACCGGGATCCCGGCGCAGGCCGCCGGGGAGCCGGAGGCCAAGCCCCGCCGTCGTACCCGCAAGACCGCCGAGGCCCCGGTGGCCGCGTCGGAGACTGCGGAGTCGGCCGAGGCGAAGCCGAGGGTGCGCCGCGCCCGGAAGGCCGCGGCCACCGTGGAGTCCACGGAGAGCTGACGCCCCGCCCGTAGCAACGCCGACGGCCCGGCCCACCTCACGTGGGCCGGGCCGTCGGCGTTCTTCCGGCCGTGTCCACCCTGCTCCCGCCCGTTCACCGACCTCTCGCCATACGCGCCCTCCCGGCCCGATAACCTCAGCGCATGAGCAGGCCTGCCAGCTTCCTTCCGCCCCCCGGCGCCCGCGCGTACCCCTTGCGTACCGCGCGCGGTGACTTCGCCGTAGTCGATTCGCCGGTGGCCGCCGGTGTCGAACCGAGGGGCATCGCGCTGCTGGTGCCCGGGTTCACGGGGAGCAAGGAGGACTACAACCCGATGCACGAGCCGCTCGCGGCACGCGGGTACCGGACCGTCGCCGTGGACGGGCGGGGACAGTTCGAGTCCGACGGCCCCGTGGACGACGAATCGGCTTACGCCCAGCAGGAGTTGGCTCAGGACGTGCTCGCGCAGGCCGAGGCGCTCGACGCTCCCCTGCACCTGGTCGGACACTCGCTCGGCGGGCAGATCTCGCGGGCCGCCGTCCTCACGGACCACTCCCCGTTCGTGTCGCTCACCCTCATCGCGTCGGGCCCCGCGCAGATCTCCGTCTCCCAGGCGCAGCGCGTCAAGCTGCTGCGGGACGCGCTCGCCGTGATGACCATGGACGAGGTGTGGGACGCCATCCAGGCCATGGGCCCGCCCGAGGAGGTCGGCGGCCCCGCCCGCGGCCCCGGCAGCCAGGAGGAGCTGCGCCGCCGCTGGCTGACCACCAAGCCCGCCCAACTCCTCGCCACGGGCCGCCAGTTGTCCACCGAGCCGGACCGCGTCGACGAACTCGCCGCCCTCCCGCTGCCGTTCCACGTCCTGTCGGGGTCCCGCGACGACACCTGGCCGGTGACACTCCTCGACGACATGGCCGTACGACTGAACGCGCGCCGCACGGTCGTGGAGGGAGCCGAACACTCCCCCAACACGGACAACCCCTTGCCGACGGCCCGAGCGGTGGCCGACTTCTGGGACGCCACGAGCAACAACGCAAGCGGCAAAAAGGCCTAGCCAAGAGGCCTAGTACTGCGCTTGCAAGTGCTCCCAGAACCCGTCCCGCAGCGCGCGCCGCAGGTCCGCCTGGCCGCGCAGCGAGTACTGGAGCAACCCCTCCGCCTCCACCAGCAGATCCTGGTCGACGGAACCGGGGAGATAGGGATGTCCGGGCAGCAGGTCCACCAGGGCTTCCCGCCCCCGCGCCGCCAGCCACTTCGCCGCGACCTGGGCGCCCACGAAGCGCACGTCCTCGCGGGTGGGCCGGTTCGCGGTGGACTCGTAGGCGGGCGCCGTGCGCCGGGCGACGTAGGGCTTGAAGAAGTCGAGGTCGAAGGTGCGCTGGCTGTCGACCTCCCAGAGCAGGGGTTCGGCCTGGTTGCGGCCTTCGGGGGCCTCGATGCCCCACAGGTGCACGCGCGCCCCGTATCCCTGTGCCGCCTCCACCGCCGACACCAGGTCCTCGTCGCCGCCGATGAGGGCCGCGTCGCTGATGGCGCGGTGCCGGGCGAGTGACTCGAGGTCGGAGCGGATCAGTGAATCGACGCCCTTTTGCTGGTTGTTGGCGTTGAGGTTGCCGAGGCGGACCTTCACGTCCGGGAGTTCGGCGATCGACTGCTGCTCGGCGGTGTGGATGCGGCGCCGGGCACCGTCGTACCAGTAGACCCGCAGCAGCCGGCTGTCCGCGAAGATGGTGCGCGCCTTGTCGATGAGCGCCTCGATGAGCCCTTCGGCGTCGACGTCGAAGGCCCGCCGGTCCTCGGTGCCGGCGACGAGCCGTCCCGCGGCCGCGTACAGATAACCCGCGTCGACGAAGATCGCATGGGTCGAGGGCGTCTTCGCCACCTCGGCGAGCATGCGCTGGAGCAGCTCGTTCGTGCGGTCGATGCGGGCGCCTAGCGCCGCGTGGTCGTCGTTCATCGCCTCCATTGTCCCGGCGGTCACGCTGCGAACACAACCGGTCCCGCTCGGTCTTCACACAGCCTCTTACCGGTTAGTAATTAGCCGTTCGAAAAATTTCTTTAGCGTAGGGAATGTTTGTAACACGCAACCCGTTGAATACGAGTGGAACAGGGGGCACCGAAGCCTCGTGGGCCATCCCACCCAGTAGTTCTCCTCAGGAGGATGACCAGACGAAGGGAGAAGCCATGCGCTTCGAGATTCTGCGACTCGACGATGTCGACGGCACGCCCGTGGACAGCACCGTCGTGGACGCCGCCTCCGTCAACCGGATCGTTCAGCAAGCAGCGGCCATAGGCCAGCGGCTCTGGATCCGTCCGGCCGACAACTCGGCCTCATAACGGATCCCGACTAGGTTCTCGGGGCCCCGTACGGCAACCATGCCGTACGGGGCCCTGTGCGTTGTCCGGAGGCCCGCGCCTCAGCTCGCCTGGACCACCTGAGTGACCCCGTTGATGATCTGCTGCACGGCGATCGCCGACAGCATCATCCCCGCGAGCCGGGTGACCAGGACGACCCCGCCGTCCTTGATGACCCGGATGATCAGCAGCGAGTACCGCATCACCAGCCACAGCACGACATGGATGGCGAGGATCGCCACCCACACCGACACCTGCATGGCGACGCCGTCGGCCTTCTGCACGGCGAGGATGACGGACACGATCGCACCGGGCCCGGCCAGCAGCGGCATGCCCAGCGGTACGAGCGCGACGTTGACGTCCTTGGTCTGCTTCGGCTCGTCCGTCTTGCCGGTGAGCAGGTCGAGCGCGATCAGCAGGAGCAGCAGCCCGCCCGCGATCATCAGGGCGGGCACGGAGACGTGCAGGTAGTTCAGGATCTGATGCCCGAGCAGCCCGAAGACGGTGATCACACCGCCCGCCACACAGACGGCCTGGAAGGCCATCCGCTTCTGCACCTTCGCCGGACGACCGGCGGTCAGCGCGAGGAAGATCGGGGTGATCCCAGGGGGATCCATGATGACAAAAAGGGTCAGAAACAGAGAGCCGAAGACGGCGACGTCGAACATGATGCCTTGCAGAGAGAATAGGGAGAGAGGGGCGTGAGGGAGTCAGACCTCAGGCTCCGCCGGCCCCCGGCACCGGAAACGCCCCGGTCGCCCGCCGCGTGATCTCCCCGTACACCTCGGGGTCCGTCGTGTACTCGCCCAGCAGGACGGTCTTCCGGCTGCCGTGGTAGTCGCTGGAGCCGGTCGTCAGCAGACCCAGCTCCTTCCCGAGCCCCCGCAGCCGCTCACGCGCGTCCGGGTCGTGGTCCATGTGGTCGACCTCGATGCCGTCGAGGCCCGCCGCGGCCATCTCCGCGATCGCGGACTCGGGCACGGTCCGCCCCCGCTTGCTGGCGGCCGGGTGCGCGAAGACGGCGGCGCCGCCCGCGCCCTTGATCAGCCGGATCGCCTCGAAGGGGTCGGTCTCGTGCTTCTCCACGAAGGCCCGCCCACCGTCGGCCAGCCACTCCTGCGTGAACGCATCATTCACGGTCGGTACGACACCAAGCTCGACGAGCGCCGAAGCGACATGCGGCCGCCCCACGGACCCGTCCCCGGCGATGCGCTTGACCAGCTCCCACGTCACCGGCACGCCCAGCTCGTTCAGCTTGGCGATCATCCCCTTGGCCCGCGGCACCCGGTCGTCCCGCACCAACTCCCGCTCGGCGAACAACGCCGGCTCCTCGGGATCGAACAGATAGGCCAACATGTGCATGCTCACCCCGTCGATACGACAGGACAGCTCGGCCCCGGTGACCAACGTGAGCCCCTCAGGCAGCGCGCCAATCGCCTCGGCATACCCACGGGTCGTGTCGTGATCGGTGAGCGCCACAACGTCCAGCCCGGCCGCGGCAGCATTACGCACCAACTCGGCCGGCGTGTCCGTACCGTCGGAAGCGGTGGAGTGAGTGTGCAGGTCGATGCGCACGCGCGGGCTCCAGAGAAGACGGGGGACGGGGACACTCAAGGGTAACGGCCCCGATCACCCCTTACGAACGCCCCCTGAACCCACCTAAGGGGCGCGGGGCTGTATCAATATGCGGCTCCGCCGCGTGGGCGCGATCAGCCCCCACCGACCCGCACCCGACCACCGCCCCCAGACACCCCAGGCCCCTACGGCTCAAGCAGTCGCGGCGACAAGGCGCCACACGGCACCAGATCCACCTCGGCCCCCGCATCCCGCAAATCCGTAAGCACCAGCTCGTCATACATCAGCAACCCACTCTGCTCAGGCCAGACAACAGCCCAAAGCCACAACCCCCGCGCCTCCCCCGCGAACACGGCCCGGTCATCAGGCGAGTCGGCGACATGCCACAACGGCGTAGGCCGCCCCGCGGCAAGCACCTTCGCCTGAGGCGGCTTCTCCACATTCATGTACGGCCCAGGATCCGGCCCATCGACCCCGGCATACCGCGCACCAAGCCCGACCCCGAGCTCCTCGGCAACAAGGATCAGCTCCCCTATCCCGCCCAACGGCCCGGGGCCCGAGCACGCCACAGCGGTCGCGCGACCGCCACTGCGATCGTCACCCGCGCAGACCACGCCCGTGAACAGCCAGCCGACCGGCAGGGGCCACGGCATCCACACCGGCACCTGCGTGCGATGCACGACGACGCCGAGGGCCTCGACGCTGGGCGGGATCACAGGCTGCAGCGGGTGCACCGTGCCGTGGACATCGCACTGCCAGGAATCGGCGAAGAGTCCGGGAGCCCTGACCCGGCCACCGCACTTCGGGCAACTGGGTTCGCCCCTCATAGGGCCCCACGGTCCTACCCCATCTCCCCCACGTCAAGGACGATCACCCGTCCGGAGTGAGCCCCTCACCAGGCGAAACTAGATGTAGCTTGCATTAATTAACATGGCTAACTTATTATATGCATAAGCCAACCATCCCCATGCTGAGATTGGACGAAGACATGGACACCTTCGACGCGGGAGCGGGCAGCCTCCTGCGGCAGCCGAAGGCCGTGTGGGCCACCGCCGGCGCCTCGGTCGTCGCCTTCATGGGCATCGGACTCGTCGACCCCATCCTGCCGTCGATCGCCAAGGGCCTGGACGCCACGACCGGCCAGGTCTCCCTGCTCTTCACCTCGTACTTCCTGATCACGGCCGTCGCGATGCTGGTCACCGGCTTCGTCTCCAGCCGTATCGGCGGCCGCAAGACCCTGCTGCTCGGCCTTGCGCTCGTCGTGGTCTTCGCGGGCCTGGCCGGCACCTCGGACTCGGTCGCAGAACTCGTCGGCTTCCGGGCCGGCTGGGGCCTGGGCAACGCGCTCTTCGTCTCGACGGCCCTCGCGGTCATCGTCGGCGCGGCGGCCGGCGGCAGCGCGGCCGCGATCCTGCTGTACGAGTCCGCCCTCGGCCTGGGCATGGCGTGCGGCCCCCTGCTGGGCGCACTGCTCGGTGACGCCAGCTGGCGCTACCCCTTCTTCGGTACCGCGTTCCTGATGGCGATCGGCTTCCTCTGCATCACGGTGTTCCTGAAGGAGCAACCGAAGCCGGCCCGGAAGACCTCACTTCTGGACCCGATCAAGGCGCTCGGCCACGGCGGCCTGGCCTCGGCAGCCGTCTCGTCCTTCTTCTACAACTACACGTTCTTCACCGTGCTGGCCTTCACCCCGTTCGTGCTCGACATGACCCCGTACAAGTCGGGTGCCGTGTTCTTCGCCTGGGGTGTGCTGCTCGCCGTCTTCTCGGTGCTGGTGGCCCCGCGTCTCCAGGCGCGGTTCGGCTCGCTGAAGGTGCTGGGCGGCTCGCTGGTGCTGCTCGCCGTCGACGTGCTCGTCCTCGGTTACGGCAGCCACACCACGGCGATCGTCTGCACGATCCTCTCCGGCGCCTTCATCGGCGTGAACAACACCGTCTACACCGAGCTGGCCCTAGGGGTCTCGGACGCGCCGCGTCCGGTGGCGAGCGCGGGCTACAACTTCGTGCGCTGGTTCGCGGCGGCGGCCGCGCCCTTCTTCGCGCCGAGGATCGAGGAGTGGAGCGACATCCACATCCCGTTCGTGGTGGCGGCGGTCACCGCCGTCGTCGGCGCCGCGGTGGTCGTCGTACGGCGGAAGGCGCTCACGCACGACGCTGAGGAGTTGGCACCGAGGCACGCCACGGAAGACAGTGTCACCGTGTTCGCCAACTGACCGATTCCGGCCAGCGGTTGGTGAGATCGGTCACTCCGTCAGGTCACTCAAGCGGAACGGACCTGCGGGACGGATCCCGCAGGTCCGTTCCGTTGGTCAGCCAGCGCTCCTGGAGGGCCTGGGCTCCGTGCACCCGCTTCCAGGCGGCCTCGTTCGGGGTCATGGGGAGCAGCGGCAGGAAACGTACGGGGTCGAGCGGCTCGTCCAGCTCCAGGTCCTCGACCAGGCCGCCCGGCTCGGCGACCAGGACCGAGGTGAACGCGGCGCCGGGCCACAGGGGTTCGCCGACGTCGAGGGAGGCGCCGGGGGCCACGACCACGCCTTCGACCTGCGGAGACGCGGCGAGGACGGCGAGCGGGCGGAGCACCTTGTCGGTGTCGGCGAGGCCGCCGCGGACCGAGAGGACCAGCTCCGCGCGGGGTCCCTTGACGGGGTCGGCGAGGACGGCCGTGGGGTCGCTCATCGGCTGGGCGGACATGCCCAGCGTGGCGTAGCGGACGATGTCGCCCTCGGAAAAACGGAGCACCTCGACGCGGTCCGTGCCCAGGAAAGTGACCGCCGCGCGGGCGTCCGGTTCGCCCAGCGCGGAGCGCAACCGGGCCTCGACCAGAGGAAGAACATCAGCCATGTCGCGAGCATAGAACTCGTCAGTACCGGGCAAAGCAGCGCCTTGACACTTCGGTCGGCTGTTAGTCTTGCCCGGTGGTTCGGGGCAGCACGCATCGGCGTCGCTGACAAACCCCGACGCCGAATGGGACTCCCTTACGAGGGACCGGCCGGAGGAGGTGGGGCTGCAATGGATCGAAGTCGACCGTGCAGTAGCACCCGCTCTTCCCGCCGCTGATGTCGCTGCCCTGCTGCTAGCCGGCCGCCACCTCTCGCATGTACTTCACCGCGGAAGAGCCTCCGTCTTCGTTTTGCCTGATCTGTCTGTCCCACAGCAGTAGCTGAATCAGTAGCGAAGCTCGCCACCGCGATGGTGCGGTGCTCCCCGCTTTGTGGACGTGCCAAACATCCGTAGTCAGGACGTCCCCATTCCGGGTAGTTCCACCCGTTGTTGGAGCCTTTCGCTGCCTGCCGCGAAGGAGCCTGCCATGTCGATGATCCGCGACCTGCGTGCCGCCGTCCGCCCGTCCCGTCCCTCCCTCCGCAAGGACGGCGGCGCCTACGACACCACCCGCGACCCCTCGACCCCCTCCGCCGTCGTCGACTGCGCCATCTACCGCGACGGCGCCCGGGTCGAGACCCCGAAGCCGCTGACCCCGCACGAGGCGATGCGCCAGGTGCGGCGCGACGGGGGCTTCGTGTGGATCGGCCTGCACGAGCCGACCGAGGCCGAATTCTCCGGTATCGCGGGCGAGTTCGGGCTGCACCCGCTGGCCGTCGAGGACGCCGTCCAGGCCCACCAGCGGCCCAAGCTGGAGCGCTACGACGACTCGCTCTTCACCGTGTTCAAGACCATCCACTACGTCGAGCACGACGAACTCACCGCCAACAGCGAGGTCGTCGAGACCGGCGAGGTCATGTGCTTCACCGGACGGGACTTCTTCATCACCGTCCGGCACGGCGGCCAGGGTTCGCTGCGGGCGCTGCGCCACCGCCTCCAGGACGACCCCGAGCTGCTCGCCACGGGCCCCTCGGCGGTGCTGCACGCCATCGCCGACCACGTCGTCGACGGCTATGTCGCGGTCGCCGACGCCGTGCAGGACGACATCGACGAGGTCGAGACCGAGGTGTTCTCGCCGGGTCGCAAGGGCGGGGCCTCGCGGGGCGTCGACTCGGCGCGGATCTACCAGCTCAAGCGCGAGGTGCTGGAGTTCAAGCGCGCGGTCTCCCCGCTGCTGCGTCCCATGCAGCTGCTGAGCGAGCGCCCGATGCGGCTGGTCGACCCCGACATCCAGAAGTACTTCCGGGACGTCGCCGACCATCTCGCCCGCGTCCAGGAGCAGGTCATCGGCTTCGACGAGCTCCTCAACTCCATCCTCCAGGCCAACCTCGCCCAGGCGTCCGTCGCGCAGAACGAGGACATGCGGAAGATCACCTCGTGGGCCGCGATCATCGCCGTACCGACGATGGTCTGTGGCGTGTACGGCATGAACTTCGACTACATGCCGGAGCTGCGCTGGAAGTTCGGCTACCCGCTGGTCGTCGGCGTCACGGTGGCCCTCTGCCTCGGCATCCACCGCACGCTGAAGCGCAACGGCTGGCTGTGAGCGGCCTCGTTAGTCTTCTCCCATGACTAGCGAGCTGCTCGACCAGGCCCTCGTCGAGGAGGCCACGAAGAAGTCCGACCTCATCTGGGTCAGGGGTCCCGGCTTTCCGGCCCGCGCCCTCTGGCATGTCTGGCACGAGGGCGCGGCCTGTCTGATCGGCGACGGGCCCGGCGAGCAGCCGCTGCCGGGGCTGACCGACGGCGCCGAGGCCGAGGTCACGGTCCGCAGCAAGGACAAGGGCGGTCGGCTGGTCTCCTGGACGGCGAAGGTCGTGGAGCTCACGCCGGGCTCCGAGCCCTGGCAGGCCACAGTCGCCGAGCTCAAGGGCAAGCGCCTCAACGCCCCCGACGGCGAGGCCATGCCGGAGCGCTGGGCCCACGAGTGCCGGGTGCTGCGCTTGGAACCGACGGGGACGACGGCCCCCCTGCCCGACAGCGCCCTGGCCGAGGCACCGCTGCCGACCCCGGCGACGACCCGCGAGCCGATCCCGGCGGGCCTGCCGCGGCTGCTGGCGAGGAAGAAGCGCAAGCGGGCCTGACGGGGGTACTGCTACGACGTCGGCAGCTGCTTGCCGTAGTCCACCGTGTCGCTCTTCTCCGGCTCTTTCAGGGCGATGTCCTTGTCCCAGCCCGAGAAGGTCAGCGTGCCCGCGCCGGCCGCGCGTTCCAGGCGGAGCGGGTACGGCTTGCCCTTCAGGGAGACGTCCAGGGTGCCGCCGGAGCCCTCGTCGCCGGTGATGCGGATGGTGGGGGTGCCGGCCTGGTCGTGGTAGCCGTCGGTCGCGAGCGTGCCGTGCAGGGTCAGGAGGCCCGAGAGGAGGACGTCCTTGTCGGTGAAGCCGCTGAAGCGCTTGTACGAGGGGTCGCCCTGCGGCACCTTCACGTACTTGCCGTCGAGCTTGCCGGCGGCCGCCGCGTCCCCGTCGCCGCCGACCGCGTGGGTCCAGAAGTCCGAGTCGGCCTTCAGATACAGCTCCTCGCCGATCCGCAGCAGCCCGAAGGTCGCCTCCTTGGAGGTGACCGAGCCGGTGCCGCCGTCGGACGTGAGGCGCATGTCGAGCTTGTAGGTGGCCCCGTTGGTGACCACGGTTCCGGCCAGGCGCACCGTGTCGGCGGACTCGGCCGCCGTGCGGGTCCTCGACTGGATCTTCGCCGCCGGCAGCTTGCCGACCCCGTTCGTGCCCTCGTCCGGGTCCGAACTGCATCCCGTCAGCCCCGTTCCCGTCACGACCAGTGCGCACATCGCGCTCACCAGTGCGGTCCGGCGGGTACGGCCCTGGGGAATCGCAGTCACAGGTGGGGCTGCCTTTCTGACGGTGTGCGGCGCGGCGTACGGCAGCGTACCGGGGCCGTCGGGCAAGAGCGGAGCCCGCTCGTCCGGACCGCTCACCAGGGCGTATCCGATCGGGACGGGCTAGCCTGAAGCCCACCCAGGAGGACAAACCGGCGCATACACGGGCTACCAGCGCTAGAACGCGAAGGAGGCGCGGCCATGGCGGCGGGCACCACCCGGATCTTCGTCTCGCACCTCTCCGACGTCCCCGTCTTCGATCCGAACGGCGACCAGGTGGGCCGCGTGCGCGATGTGGTCGTCATCCTGCGCGTCGGCCGGCGGCCCCCGCGCGTGCTCGGGCTGGTCGTCGAACTCTCCACCCGGCGCCGCATCTTCCTGCCCATGACCCGGATCACCGGCATCGAGTCCGGCCAGGTCATCACCACGGGCGTGCTCAACGTCCGCCGCTTCGAACAGCGCCCCACCGAACGCCTCGTCTTCGGCGAGCTACTGGACCGGCGCGTCACGCTGGAGGAGACCGGCGAGGAGGTCACCGTCCTCGACCTGTCGGTGCAGCAGCTGCCGGCCCGCCGCGACTGGGAGGTCGGCCGCGTCTTCGTCCGCAAGGGCCGCAAGAGCAGCGCCTTCAGACGGGCCAAGGGCGAGACGCTGACCGTGGAGTGGTCCGCCGTCACCGGGTTCTCCCTGGAGGAGCACGGACAGGGCGCGGAGAGCCTCCTGGCCACCTTCGAGCAGCTGCGCCCCGCCGACCTCGCCAACGTCCTGCACCACCTCTCCCCCAAACGCCGCGCGGAGGTGGCCGCGGCCCTCGACGACGACCGCCTCGCCGACGTACTCGAAGAGCTGCCGGAGGACGACCAGATCGAGATCCTCGGCAAGCTGCAGGAGGAGCGCGCCGCGGACGTCCTGGAGGCCATGGACCCGGACGACGCGGCCGACCTGCTCTCCGAGCTCCCGGAGGACGACAAGGAGCGGCTGCTGAACCTGATGGAGCCCGCCGACGCCGCCGACATGCGCCGGCTGATGGCGTACGAGGAGCACACGGCCGGCGGTCTGATGACCACCGAGCCGATCGTGCTGCGCCCCGACGCCACCGTCGCCGACGCGCTCGCCCGCGTCCGCAACCCCGACCTCTCCCCCGCCCTCGCCGCCCAGGTCTACGTCTGCCGCCCGCCCGACGAGACGCCGACCGGCAAGTACCTCGGCACGGTCCACTTCCAGCGCCTGCTGCGCGACCCGCCGTACACCCTGGTCAGCTCGATCCTCGACGACGACCTGCAACCCCTCGAACCGGAGGCGGCCCTGCCGCTGGTCGCCGGGTTCTTCGCGACGTACGACATGGTCGCGGCGCCCGTCGTCGACGAGGCGGGGTCGCTCCTTGGCGCGGTGACCGTGGACGACGTACTGGACCACATGCTGCCCGAGGACTGGCGGGAGACGGAGTTCCATCTGGAGGAAGACGAAGACGAAGGGGCGGCGCCCCATGGCACCTGAGCGCGAACCCGGCGCCTCCGCCCGCGAGCGGACCCCGGCGGGCGCCACGGCCGCCACCCGCCCTCGCACCCTCCGTCTCGACCAGCCCCGCCCGCCCCGGCGTCGGCTCCTGCCCGAGTGGGACCCGGAGGCGTTCGGGCAGTTGTCGGAGCGCATCGCGCGGTTCCTGGGCACCGGGCGGTTCATCGTCTGGATGACGGTCGTCGTCATCGTGTGGGTGGGCTGGAACGTCTTCGCGCCCCGGGGCCTGCAGTTCGACGAGTTCCCGTTCATCTTCCTGACCCTGATGCTGTCCCTCCAGGCCTCCTACGCCGCCCCGCTGATCCTCCTCGCGCAGAACCGGCAGGACGACCGCGACCGGGTCAACCTCGAACAGGACCGCAAGTCGAACGAGCGGTCGATCGCCGACACCGAGTACCTCACCCGCGAGATCGCCGCCCTGCGCATGGGCCTCGGGGAGGTCGCCACCCGCGACTGGATCCGCTCCGAACTCCAGGACATGATCAAGGAACCGGACGAGCGGCACGACGGCCGCGTCGTATTCCCGGCAGAACGCCCGCGCCGGCGTGATGTAGACGACCGCTGACGGGGCTTTCCGGTGGCCCTGTGCGGCGCCGTACCATCGACCCTATGGCTACGGAAGACGCGGTGCGTGAAGCACTGTCGACGGTGAACGACCCCGAGATCAACCGACCCATCACCGAACTGGGGATGGTCAAGTCGGTGGAGATCGGTGCGGACGGAGCGGTCGCGGTCACCGTGTACCTGACGGTCTCCGGCTGCCCGATGCGCGAGACGATCACGCAGCGCGTGACGGAGGCGGTCTCGCGCGTCGAGGGCGTCACCGGCGTCGATGTGACCCTGGACGTGATGAGCGACGAGCAGCGCAAGGAACTCGCGACCGCCCTGCGCGGTGGCCAGACCGAGCGCGAGGTCCCCTTCGCCAAGCCCGGCTCCCTCACGCGCGTGTACGCGGTCGCGTCCGGCAAGGGCGGCGTCGGCAAGTCGTCGGTGACGGTGAACCTGGCGGCGGCGATGGCCGCGGACGGCCTCAAGGTGGGCGTCGTCGACGCAGACATCTACGGCCACTCCGTGCCCCGCATGCTGGGCGCCGACGGACGTCCCACCCAGGTCGAGAACATGATCATGCCGCCGTCCGCGCACGGCGTGAAGGTCATCTCCATCGGCATGTTCACCCCCGGCAACGCCCCGGTCGTCTGGCGCGGCCCGATGCTCCACCGCGCCCTGCAGCAGTTCCTGGCGGACGTCTACTGGGGCGACCTGGACGTCCTCCTCCTCGACCTCCCGCCCGGCACCGGCGACATCGCCATCTCGGTGGCCCAGCTGGTCCCGAACGCCGAGATCCTGGTCGTCACGACCCCGCAGCAGGCGGCGGCCGAGGTGGCCGAGCGCGCGGGCTCCATCGCCGTACAGACCCACCAGAAGATCGTCGGCGTCGTCGAGAACATGTCCGGCCTCCCCTGCCCCCACTGCGGCGAGATGGTCGACGTCTTCGGCACCGGCGGCGGCCAGTCGGTCGCGGACGGCCTGACCCGCACGACAGGCGCGTCGGTCCCGGTCCTGGGCTCGATCCCGATCGACGTCCGCCTACGAGAGGGCGGCGACGAGGGCAAGCCGGTGGTCCTGACGGACCCGGATTCTCCGGCGGGCGCGGCGCTGCGAGCGATCGCGGGGAAGCTCGGGGGGCGGCAAAGGGGCCTTTCGGGACTGTCGCTGGGGATCACCCCGAAAAACAAGTTCTAGTGCAGCTCACCTAGGGGCGCGGGGAACTGCGCGACCAGCCACAAACGGCCGCCAGTTCCCCACCCACCGCAACGCACCACTACGCGTACGCGGCAACGTCCTTGATCACAGCGAACCCCAGCCCATAAGCACTCATGCCTCGCCCGTAAGCCCCCACGTGCACACCCTCCGGCGTGGACCCGGCAAGCACCCACCCGAACTCGGACTCGCGGTAGTGGAAGGACGTAGGCACGCCATCCACGGGAAGCGACAGCGCGGACCAGTCGGCCCCCTCAAGGTCATCGGCCAGCACCCACGCGGTCTCCGTCTGCTGATCCAGCCAGTCGTCCCGCAGCGAGTGATCCATCTGCCCCGGCCAGGTGAAGGACAACAGCCCCACCCCGGCAAGCCAGGCCGCCGAGGAAACGGACGTGGCTTCCAACAGCCCTGTCCCGTCCGCACTACGCCGGACAGGATTCTCGGCAACGGTCACGACGACCGCGAACCGCTCCCGATCCGCAGAGGACTCGTTACGTACGGACGGCTCGTCGCCGTGCCCGATCGAACCGTGCTCGACGGCGCCGTCGGCCGCCATACCCACCTGCATCAACCAGCGCGGACCCGTGAACGCCTCGTCGAGGCCGTACCACGGGAAGGGCGCCAGCAGGTAGCCATCGACCGTGCGCCGGGCGGAGGGGACCTGTTGTCCGCCCTCCGCGGCCGGCGCCTGCGCGCCTACCCGACTTGTCGTCTCCATGTGCCCGGACGCCTCCTTGCTCTCGTCGGACCGGAGCAGCCCGCCCCCCCCTTCGGGCGGCGTTACTTCTCGGAGCTCGGTCCGCACAACAACTCGGCAGCATATCCACACCGCCGAGAGCAGCCGGGAAACCACCCGGCGAGTGAGACGCGGGAGACGCGTGAGGGAGAGGCCTTGAGGCCGTACGGCTCAGGTGGCGTCCGCGTCGTACGGCGGGCGCTCGTCGGGAGTCTCGGGCTTCTTCGTCATGTCGATGCGACCGTCGGAGGAGGACGAAGAGGAAGCGGCACCGGAGGAAGACGAGGAGGAGGTGTCGGTGTCGCGGCTGTGGACCGCGTCCGTGACCTCGGCCATCTCCTTCTTCAGGTCGAAGCCGTTGCGGATCTCCTTGATCCCCAGCTCGTCGTTGTCCAGCTGCTTGCGGATGAACGTCTTGGGGTTGAGATCCTCGAACTCGAAGTCCTTGAACTCCGGTCCCAGTTCCTCGCGGATGTCCGCCTTGGCGCTCTCCGAGAACTCACGGATCTTACGGACGGTACGCATCACGTCCTGGATGACCTTCGGGAGCTTGTCCGGACCGAAAACGAGCACGGCGAGGACAACGAGCGTGATCAGCTCGAGTGGTCCTATGTCATTGAACACCTGAAGCTCCTTGCGATTCCGGGCCGGATCCAAGGTACCCGGCGATCCTGCCCGACCGGTACTGCCCTGTGACCCCCGAGTGCGTGTACGCGACCGGCTTTCCGGGTTGTTTGCCTTGTGGGGCGGGGTGCGGCGCCCGATCTGTGAGGTTTCTGTCAATCTCCGGTCAGTCTCCGTCGGAGGAGCCCAGGACCAGCGCGATCGTCATTTCCCTGCCGTCACGCTCCACGGTCAGCTCCAGTCGGTCGCCGGGCCGGTGGGCGCGGGTCTTGACGATGAGTTCCTCGCCGGAGTGGATGCGCTGCCCGTCGACCTCGGTGATGACGTCGCCCGCCTTGATGCCGGCCCGGTCCCCGGGGCCGCCCGCGTTGACCGAGGCCCCGCCGTCGCTGCCCTCCGTGTCGACGCGGGCGCCGTCGCCCGTGTACGCCATGTCGAGGGTGACGCCGATGACCGGGTGGGTCGCGTGGCCGGTGTTGATCAGCTCCTCGGCGACGCGCTTGGCCTGGTTGATCGGTATGGCGAAGCCGAGCCCTATGGAACCGGCCTGGGCGCCCTCCGTCTCGGAGCCGCTGTCGGCGGAGCGGATGGCGGAGTTGATGCCGATGACGCGGGCCTGCGAGTCGAGGAGGGGTCCGCCGGAGTTGCCGGGGTTGATGGGCGCGTCGGTCTGCAGGGCGTCGACGTAGGACACGTCGCTCCCGTCGCTCTCGCCGCCGGCCGTGATGGGCCGTTCCTTGGCGCTGATGATGCCGGAGGTCACGGTGTTGGCGAGGTCGAAGGGGGCGCCGATGGCGACGACCGGGTCGCCCACCCGCACGTTGTCGGAGTTGCCGAGGGCCATGGGCTTGAGCCCGCTGACATCGGAGACCCGGACGACGGCGAGGTCGTACCCGCTGTCGCGTCCGACGACCTCCGCCTTCGCGGTCTCGCCGCCGCTGAACGTCACCGATATCTCGCCGTCGGTTCCGGCGGGCTCCACGACGTGGTTGTTGGTGAGGATGTGGCCGCGCGTGTCGAGCACGAATCCGGTGCCGGTGCCGGACTCCTCGGTCCCGGTCACATGCAGGGTGACGACACTGGGCAGCGCCCGCGCGGCGATCCCGGCCACACTGTCCGGAGCCCGCCCGGCGGCCTCCTCCCCGGCCTGCGGCAGCTCTACGTCCCCCACACCCCCATTGCGCTCCAGATACGCCCCTACGGCCCCTCCGACGCCCCCTGACACCAAGGCGAGCAGTACGGCCGCACCGACGAGAGCCTTCCTGACCCGCCGACGCCGCTGCTCCTGGCTCGGGACAGCGGCCCCGTTCTGCTGGAGGGGGGCGGCGGGGAGGGGGGCGGGGGCCCAGGGGTCGTAGTTCTGCCAGGGGGTGGTCGGGGGCGGGGTTTCCGCGAAGGAGGGGGTGGGCGGGGCGGGGGCCCAGGGGCCGGGTCCGCTGTGGGGCGGGGCGCTGTACGGGTCGGGTTCGGGCAGGGGCTTGGGACGCTCGACGTCGGATGTGGCCGCCTGGGCGGGGCCTTCCTGCGGCTTGGGCGCGGGCGCGGCCAGCTCGAAGTCGCCGTCGTGAGGCGGCTGTTCCGGTGCTGATGCCCGTATCGGTTCCGGTATCGGATGCTCGGCCGGCTGGGCGGCGCCGGTGACCGGCGCGTCACCGGGTTCCTCACCGGCCACGTCCTCCGGGCGTCTCAGCTCGAAGTCGCCGTTGTCATCGGTGTCCCCGGCCGGGCTCGTCGCCCCGCCCGTCATCGCCTCGTCCGGCATCGGCGAAGCCCCCTCCGCTGCCCCTCGTTCATGCTCTCCCCCGGTCCCGCGGCACAGCCCCTTGGCGGTGGCCACGGCTTGTCGGGCCACGGCTCCGTGTCCGGAAGTCCGTCACGGGCGCGGCCCACCCTGGAATTCAACCAGGTTCATGGGCCGTCGCGCAGTGACCGGGGTCAGGGGAGGTGGTGGGAGGTGGCGGTGGGGGAGGAAGTCGCGTCGGGGACGGTTGCGGCGAGCAGGCCCGGGGACATGAGGTCCGCGTCCGTGGACAGCGCGGTGAGCGTGATCGGCGCGGTCGTGGTGAGCGGGCGTATGAGCGGGGACATCACGGCGGCACCGGCGACCACGGGTGTCGTCAGCGTGTGCATGGCGATGGCCTGCTGGGCCTGGTCGGCGGCCGGGGACGGCACCCCCGGCAGCAGCGGCGCGGACACCTCGGTCGGCGCCACCGGGGTCTCGCCCGTCGACTGGCCCTGTGCGAGCAGCGGCCCGACGGAGCGGCGGCGCTGGGTGTCGGGGGCCATGGCCCCGGTGCCCTGGGTGCGCATCGGCGTCGCGTTGCTGCCCGCCCCGGTGCCGCGCGCCTCCGCGGTGTCGCCCGGGGCGCCGGTGGTGACGCCGCCCAGTGCGATCGCGGCCAGCGAGACCGCGCCGGCGGCGACGAAGGCGAACCGCATGCCGCGCGACGCCGACCGGTCGGCGTCGTGACGGCTCACGTCATGGATACGGAAGCCGCGCCCAGGGGCTGGTCCGGAGGGCAGCGCGGAGCCGTGCGGGCGCACGGGGGCATAGTCGAACTCGAAGGCCTCGTCCGGCTTCATGCCGAAGACTCCGCCGGTGGTTCCGAACTTGCCGGAGAGTCCCCCGGCAAATCCTCCCCCGCCCAGGGGCGAACCACCGTCGTCGGTGTCGTCACCTCCCCCGGGCAGCCCCTGGAGTCGAGCCAGGAAACTCTCGGAGGGGGCCGGCGGGGCCACCTCGGCGAAGACACTCTTCAGTCGGCGCTGTGCGTCGGCCTCGGCCTTGCACCTCGCGCAGGTGACGAGGTGAGCGAGGACGCGGTCGCGCGACTCATGACCGAGTTCTCCGTCCACCAGGGCGGAGAGGCGGTCTCCCAGATGCTGCTCGGCCAAGCATCGCTCGGCGGGGTTGGGTCGGGTTCCACTCACGCGGTCGCGCCCCCTCCCCCCAGTGCGGCCACGCGCGGCACGAAGGAGCGGCGGTCGGCGCGCGCCTCCGGCGAGCGGTGCGCGAGGGCCTTGCGGAGCTGCGAGCGGCCGCGGTGGATCCGGGAGCGGACCGTGCCGAGCTTGACTCCGAGGGTCGCGGCGATCTCCTCGTACGACAGTCCTTCGATGTCGCACAGGACGACCGCGGCGCGGAACTCGGGCGCGAGGGTGTCGAGGGCCTGCTGGACGTCCGCGTCGAAGTGCGCGTCGTTGAAGACCTGCTGCGGGGACGGCTCGCGGCTCGGCAGGCGCTCGGCCGCGTCCTCCCCCAGCGCGTCGAAACGGATGCGCTGCTTGCGGCGGACCATGTCCAGGAAGAGGTTGGTGGTGATGCGGTGCAGCCAGCCCTCGAAGGTGCCGGGCGTGTAGGTCGACAACGAGCGGAAGACGCGGACGAAGACTTCCTGGGTGAGGTCCTCGGCGTCGTGCTGGTTGCCCGTCAGTCGGTAGGCGAGCCGGTAGACGCGGCCGCTGTGCGTGCTGACGATGTCCTCCCACGTGGGCGGAGTCCACGCCTGCCCGTCCGCGTCGGTGGAAAAGGTCGCGGTCTGGGCGTAGTCAGCGGCGTGGCTGTGGTCAGCAGCGGTGTCGTTCACGGATTTCGGCCTGCCCGCCGATCCGAGAAAGCGCCTCAGCGCTCCTCCCCGATCCGCAGGCGCAGCCGCACCTCCCCTGTCGGCTCTGGTGGTGTCCAGTGGAGCCCCTACCATAGCCACCTCGCCCGTTAGCTCCGGATAAGCGGTTTTACGAGAATTTGATCTGGGCTGATGCGGCTCATACGGCTGCGTCAGCACTTGCTCGTCATCGTGATCCATCTGTGTCCCCCCGCGTCGTCTCGCACCCCTATAAACGCCCGGTCCCATCAGCAGGTTCCCGCCAGCAACGGATACAGTCACGCCCAGGCACACACGGGGACAGGAGAGGGTCATTACCGGCAACCGGCAGACGAGCTGGGCGTTCGCCGACGCCTTTGTCGCCGAGGACGACGCGATGCGCTGGGCCCGTGACCGGGCCCGCGAGGCAGGGCTGCGCTCGGTGTCGCCCGGCACGGGCGCCGCGCTGCGGTTGCTCGCCGCCTCCGTGGACGCGAAGGCGGTCGCGGAGATCGGGACCGGGACCGGCGTCTCCGGCATCCATCTGCTGCGCGGAATGCGGGCGGACGGTGTCCTGACCACGGTCGACCCCGAGCCGGAGCACCAGCAGTTCGCCCGCCAGGCCTTCCGCGCCTCCGGCTTCGCCAGCAACCGGGCCCGTTTCATCCCGGGCCGCGCCCTGGACGTACTGCCCCGGCTCGCGGACGCCGGCTACGACCTCGTCTTCTGCGACGGCGACCGCCTGGAGTTCCTGGACTACCTCGCTGAATCGTTGCGCCTGTTGCGCCCCGGGGGCGTGGTGGTCTTCGAGGGCGTCTTCGCGAACGGCCGGACGGTGGACTCGGGTCCGCAGCCCACGGAGGTCCTGCGGCTGCGCGAGCTGCTGCGCGCGGTGCGCGAGAGCCAGGAACTGGTGCCGTCACTGTTGCCTGTGGGTGACGGGCTGCTCTGCGCGGTCAAGCGATAGCCGCGATACACCCCCGGAAAAAGCACCACCCCGGCATCATGGCGATGCCGGGGCAGCTGAAAGGGTATGGGCGCTTCCGCGTCAGCCGACGACCTTCTTGAGAGCGTCGCCGAGCGCGTCGGCCTCGTCAGGGGTCAGCTCGACGACGAGCCGACCGCCGCCTTCGAGCGGAACGCGCATGACGATGCCCCGCCCCTCCTTGGTCACCTCGAGCGGGCCATCACCCGTTCGCGGCTTCATGGCCGCCATGCTCGTTCCCCTTCCTGAAACCAGCTCACCTCGCCGACGGCCCCTTGGAGGGCACGCGCGACCCCCGTGGGACACGCGTCACCGGCATCGAACACATTGCTTCCAAGCCATTATCCCGCATCTCACGACCCGATGACCAACATCAGTCGGCATCGCTTGGGCAACGCGCGCGAGCAAAACCACCCAATTCGGCGATGTGACTGCGATACTGCGCCGCCGCGCCGACTTCCGCCGACCGGAAACGGACAAGAATTCTTTGACGCAGGTCACACGTCCGGTCCGGTGCGTGGACGGCGATCTCCGCCATGCTGTCCTTCGGAGACAGAACGTACTGACCAGTACGTCCGAGCCGCGACACCGGAGGGGATCCACCATGGCCGACACCGTGCTCTACGAGGTGAGCGACGGACTCGCGACGATCACGCTGAACCGCCCCGAGGCGATGAACGCGCTGAATGTCGCGACGAAGGTCGTTCTCCGAGAGGCGGTCGAGTCCGCGGCGGCCGACGACGCCGTACGGGCCCTGCTGCTGACCGCCGCCGGGGAGCGGGCGTTCTGTGTGGGGCAGGACCTCAAGGAGCACATCGGGCTGCTGGCCAAGGGCTCGGAGCACGTCATGAGCACGGTCAAGGAGCACTACAACCCCATCGTGCGAGCGCTGACGGGCATGGCCAAGCCCGTGGTGGCCGGGGTGAACGGCGTCGCGGCCGGTGCGGGTCTCGGTTTCGCGCTCGCCGCCGACTACCGGGTCGTCGCGGACACCGCGGCCTTCAACACGTCCTTCGCCGGGGTGGCGCTGACCGCCGACTCCGGGGTCTCCTGGACGCTGCCTCGGGTCGTGGGCCCCGGTCGGGCCGCCGACCTGCTCCTCTTCCCGCGGAGCATCACAGCCCAGGACGCGTACGAACTCGGCATCGCCAACCGGGTCGTGCCGTCGGCCGAGCTGCACGTGGAGGCTGAGAAGGTGGCCCGTGCGCTGGCCGCGGGGCCGACGGTGGCCTACGCCGCGCTCAAGGAAGCCGTCGCCTATGGGTTGACCCACTCCCTGGACGAGACCCTCGACAAGGAGGACGAGCTTCAGGCTCGGGCGGGGGCCTCGGAGGATCACGCGATCGCGGTGCAGGCGTTCGTCAACAAGGAGAAGCCCAAGTATTTGGGGCGGTGAGCGCCGTCGGGGACTGCGGGTCCGACGTGGCGGGTCGCGCCCACGCGGCGGAGCCGCAAATCGATACAGTCCCGCGCCCCTAACCGGCGTTTCTCGACGCGCATGTTTTCAAGTGGTCGTTCACCAGGCCACATGCCTGCATCAGCGCGTACGCCGTTGTCGGGCCCACGAAGCGCAAGCCCCGCTTCTTCAGAGCCTTCGACAAGGCCGTTGACTCCTCCGTTACCGCCGGGACGTCCCCCAGTGTCTTCGGGGCCGGGCCCGGGGTCGGGGCGTGGGACCAGATCAGGGTGTCCAGGTCGCCCGGCGTCCAGTCGGCCAGTACGCGCGCGTTGGCCAGCGTCGCGTCGATCTTGGCTCGATTGCGGATGATGCCGGCGTCGAGGAGCAGGCGTTCGCGGTCCGTGTCCGTGAAGGCCGCGACCTTGGTGATCTCGAAGTCGGCGAAGGCGGCGCGGAAGCCGGGGCGGCGGCGCAGGATCGTGATCCAGGACAGGCCCGACTGGAAGGCCTCCAGGGAGAGCCGCTCGAAGAGGGCGTCGTCGCCGTGGACCGGACGGCCCCACTCCTCGTCGTGGTACGTCACGTAGTCCGCCGTGGACAGGGCCCAGGGGCAGCGCAGGGCCCCGTCGGGTCCCGCCAGCGCCGTGCCCTCGTCGCTCACGTCTGGTCCCCGTCCACCGGCTTGTCCATGGAGACGCGGGCGGCCTGGGCGCCGGCCAGCGCGGACTCCAGGTCGGCGATGCGGGCATCGCGCTCGGCGAGCTCGGCGCCGAGGCGGCCCAGTGCGTCGTCCACGTCGCCCATGCGGTAGCCGCGGGCGGCGAGCGGGAAGCGGAGCGTCTCCACGTCCGTGCGGGTGACCGGACGGTCGATCGGCAGCGGGTCGGAGAGCCGCTCGGGCGCCACCTCCGGCAGGGGCGCGCCGTCACCGCCGCCCACCACGGCGAGGGTCACCGCGGCGACCACGACGGCGAGTGCGACGACCAGGAACAAGAACATAACCATCGCTGAGGTCCCCACGGGCTCGGTGGTGTCGGGATTCGGGTGTGCCGAATCCGAATGTGTCAGGGTCCGATCGTGCCATGCGACGCTGACAGTTAAGGTCGCAGGCGGCCGAATACCGGTACGTACTAGGAGAGGTCACAGGGGATGCTCAGGCTGGGCAGGCGGGAATTCGCACCGCACGAGCCGGTGATCATGGCGATCGTGAACCGGACCCCGGACTCCTTCTACGACCAGGGGGCCACGTTCCGCGACGAACCAGCCCTCGCGCGCGTGGAGCAGGCCGTGGCGGAGGGTGCCGCCATCATCGACATCGGCGGGGTCAAGGCCGGGCCGGGCGAAGAGGTGACGGCTGCGGAGGAGGCTCGGCGGACCGTCGGCTTCGTGGCGGAGGTGCGGCGTCGGTTTCCCGACGTGATCATCAGTGTGGACACCTGGCGGCATGACGTCGGTGAGGCCGTGTGCGAGGCCGGGGCGGACCTGCTGAACGACGCGTGGGGCGGTGTCGATCCGCGGCTCGCGGAGGTTGCCGGGCGGTATGGGGTGGGGCTGGTGTGTACGCATGCCGGGGGTGCGGAGCCGCGTACTCGGCCGCATCGGGTGGCGTACGACGATGTCATGGCCGACATTCTTCGGGTGACCGTGGGGCTTGCCGAGCGGGCGGTCTCACTGGGGGTGCCTCGGGAGTCGATCATGATCGATCCTGGGCATGACTTCGGGAAGTCGACTCGGCACAGTCTGGAGGCGACTCGGCGGCTGGGCGAGATGGTGGCCACGGGGTGGTCTGTGCTGGTGTCGTTGTCCAACAAGGACTTTGTGGGGGAGACGTTGGACAAGCCCGTGAAGGAGCGGGTGGTGGGGACGTTGGCTACGACGGCGGTTTCCGCGTGGTTGGGGGCGCAGGTGTATCGGGTGCACGAGGTGGCTGAGACGCGGCAGGTGTTGGACATGGTGGCGTCCATTGCCGGGCATCGTCCTCCCGCTGTCGCCCGGCGGGGGCTGGCGTAGGGCCTTCCTCGCCCCCGCCGCCCCTACCCGTCCCATCCCTGGGGCTCCGCCCCAGACCCCGCTCCTCAAACGCCGGAGGGGCTGAATTTTTGCGGACCAGGGCTGGATTTAAGGGCCTGATTTACCGCCCCGCCTCCTTCGACACCAACGCCACCGCCTCGTCCACGTCATCCGTCACGTGGAACAGCAGCAGGTCCTTCTCCGATGCCTTGCCCTGGGCGATCAGAGTGTTCTTCAGCCAGTCGATCAGGCCGCCCCAGTAGTCGCTGCCGAAGAGGACGATCGGGAAGCGGGTGACCTTCTGGGTCTGGACCAGGGTGAGGGCCTCGAAGAGTTCATCGAGGGTGCCGAGGCCGCCTGGGAGGACCACGAATCCTTGCGCGTACTTCACAAACATCATTTTTCTGACGAAGAAGTAGCGGAAGTTCAGGCCGATGTCGACGTAGGGGTTGAGGCCCTGTTCGAAGGGGAGCTCGATGCCCAGGCCGACCGAGACGCCCTTCGCCTCGCACGCGCCCTTGTTGGCCGCCTCCATCGCGCCGGGGCCGCCGCCCGTGATCACGGCCCAGCCGGCCTCGACCAGGGCACGGCCCAGCCGCACGCCTGCCTCGTAGTCCGGGGAGTCCGCCTTGGTCCGGGCCGAGCCGAACACGCTGATCGCGGGCGGGAGTTCGGCGAGGGTGCCGAAGCCTTCGATGAACTCCGACTGGATGCGCAGGACGCGCCAGGGGTCGGTGTGGACCCAGTCCGAGGGGCCGCCCGCGTCGAGCAGACGCTGGTCGGTCGTGCTCGCCGTCACCTGGCCGCGCCTGCGGAGGACCGGTCCCAGGCGCTGCTCCTCCGGTGGCTGCTTCTTGCCCTCGGGGTTGCCTGTAGCCATGTGCGCTCCCTCCGCTTGCGGGTCTTGCGGGTTTTGCTGGTCTTTCCACCTCAGCGTAGATCTACGCGGGTTACGGACGAGGGACGCGCGCGTGTCCGCTACGCGGTCAGCCAGTTCCGCAGTCGCTCCTCGCCGGCAAGGATCTTCGCCGTTTCGACCCGTTCGTCCCGCTTGTGCGCCAAGTGCGGATTGCCGGGGCCGTAGTTGACCGCCGGGACGCCCAGCGCGCTGAAGCGGGAGACGTCCG
Organism: Streptomyces sp. JLBG701; assembly: GCF_058544905.1. Taxonomy (NCBI): domain Bacteria; kingdom Bacillati; phylum Actinomycetota; class Actinomycetes; order Kitasatosporales; family Streptomycetaceae; genus Streptomyces; species Streptomyces sp. JLBG701. The sequence continues at coordinate 7,483,601 of NZ_CM178588.1, read as the reverse complement.
TCCAGCCGTACTTGGGCATCGGGGTGCCGCCGACCACCTCGATGAAGGCCACGGCGGCCGGGTGGGAGAGGCCGGGCAGGGCTCCGGGGCTGTGGTCGTCGATCACGAACTCCTCCACGCCGCAGTCCTCGAAGACCTCGCGCACGTGGGCGATGGCATCCGCCTCCGTACGGTCGGGCGCGTAGCGGAAGTTGACCGTCACTACGCACTCGTCGGGGATCACGTTCCCGGCGACTCCGCCCTCGATGCGGACCGCGTTCAGGCCCTCGCGGTACTCCAGGCCGTCGATGACCGGATAGCGCGGCTCGTAGGCCGCGAGCTTCGCCAAGATCGGGGACGCGGCGTGGATCGCGTTCGAGCCCATCCAGCTGCGCGCGGAGTGGGACCGCTCGCCCTTCGTCTTCAGCAGGACGCGCAGGGTGCCCTGGCAGCCGCCCTCGACCTGGCCGTCGGAGGGTTCGAGGAGGACCGCGAAGTCGCCCTCCAGCCACTCCGGGTGGACCTCGGACACGTGCTTGAGGCCGTTCAGTTCGGCGGCGACCTCTTCGTTGTCGTAGAAGACGAAGGTCAGGTCGCGGTTGGGGGCGGGCACCATCGCCGCGATGCGGAGCTGGACCGCTACGCCGGACTTCATGTCGCAGGTGCCGCAGCCCCACAGGACGCCGTCCTCGTCGAGGCGCGAGGGGACGTTGCCGGCGATCGGGACCGTGTCGATGTGGCCGGCCAGGATGACGCGCTCGGAGCGCCCGAGGTTCGTACGCGCGACGACGTTGTTGCCGTACCGGTCGACCGTCAGGTGCGGCAGGGCGCGCAGGGCGGTCTCGATGGCGTCGGCGAGGGGCTTCTCACTGCCGCTCTCCGAGGCGAAGTCGACGAGCCAGGCGGTGACCTCGGCCGCGTCCAGCGCGAGGTCGAGCGGTGTTTCGGTCATGCCGTCGACCCTAACGCGCCCGCCGTTCGTGGACTGTCCACACCCTGTGCGGGGCCACAGAACCTCGCAGTAACTTGTACGGATGCATGCGTCGTCCACCTCCCCCAAGCGCCGCGGTTGCTTCTTCCGTTTCGCCGCCGGCTTCGTGGTCCTGCTCGCGCTCGCGGGCTACCTCGTGGTGCAGTACGTCAGCGGCGGCGCGGGCGCTCCGGGCTGCGAGGTCGTCTCGGCCGACGGGGACGGGACGACGTACGAGTTCACTCCCGAGCAGGCCGTGAACGCGGCGACGATCGCGGCCGTCGGCACCGGGCGCGGGCTGCCCGAGCGGGCCGTGACGATCGCGCTGGCGACCGCCATCCAGGAGTCGGGGCTGCGCAACATCCAGCACGGCGACCGGGATTCGCTGGGCCTGTTCCAGCAGCGTTCCTCGCAGGGCTGGGGCACCACGGATGAGATCCTCGATCCGACCTACGCGGCGGGCAAGTTCTACGAGCATCTCGTCAAGGTGTCCGGCTACACGAAGCTCCCGCTGACCGTCGCCGCCCAGAAGGTGCAGCGCAGCGGCTATCCGCAGGCGTACGCCAAGCACGAGCCGGACGCCACGCTGCTCGCCGCCGCCCTCACCGGACGCGCCGCGGCCACGCTGACCTGCCAGGGCCGCCCGGACGCCACAGTCGCTGCCACCGCCACCGGTCCGGCCGCGGTGCGCTCCGCGCTGGTACGGGACTTCGGGCGCGACGCGATCGAGGAAACCGCCGCCGAGGTGGGCGCCAAGGCCACGCCGACGCCCACCCCGAGCGTGACGGCGAAGGCCGGCGGGCGGACCGTGACGGTGCCCGTACCCGCCGACGACAAGAGCACCGGCACCAAGCGCACCGCCCGCGAGCGCGGCTGGCAACTCGCGCACTGGGCGGTGGCCAACGCCTCCGCGCTGCATATAGAGCGCGTCTCCTACGCCGGCCGGGAGTGGACCGCCGGGAGCAGCGACAGCCAGTGGCGGACGACCGGCGAGAAGGCCGCGGGGGCCGTCCGCATGGTGACCGGTCAGTGACCGGTCAGAAGTACGGGGGGTCACCCTTAGGGGTTACGCAGGCCAGCCGCGAGCGACGGTGTGCGCAGGTTTTCGTGCGCTCACCCTCGTAGGGGCTGAATCCCTTGCGATCACAGGGGCCGTAAGGATTCGGCAGACTTTCGCACCGGGCGCTTTTTGCCCGTTTTTATCCGCAACCGATAATGCGACGCATTACCAACTCTTTACGTTGGGCGTCCGCAACCTTCGTGGGCTTCGAGCGGTAGTCACGGCGTCCGAGACAACGTTCCCTCCCGTCAAAGGAGCATCATGTCCCTCCCCCTGACCCGCCGGATCGCCCGTGCAGCACTGCTCGTCGCAGCGGGAGCGGCAGCCGGGGTCGGTGCGGCCGGCTCCGCCAGCGCGGCCCCCGAAGTGCCCGCCACCCCGAACCTCGGCGGGCTGACCGCCCTGGACGGCGCGAGTGTCGGCAACACCGTCGACGGCGCGGCACAGAACGTCACCGGGCTCGCCGGTGAGACCGGCGGCAAGGCTGTCCAGAAGGCGGTCCCCGCCGCGGGCAAGACCGGCGGCAAGGCCGTGAAGAAGGCGACCCCCGCGGCCCAGAAGACCGCGGGCGAGGCGGCCGGTTCCGCCGGGGACGTCCTCGGTGACACGGCGTCCACGGCGACGAAGGGCGACCTGCCGACGGACTCCCTCACCAAGGGCAACACCCTTCCGACGGAGTCCCTGCCGCTGAAGGGCCTGCCGATCGGCAGCTGACCACCGGCCAGAGGTGATGGCGGCGGGGTCCGGGGAGAGCTCCCCCGGACCCCGCCGTTTTGGCTTGCGCGCGGCCGTTTTGGCTTGCGCGCGCTACGCCAGGCGTTCCACTGCCGCCCGCACCCGCTCGTCCGTCGCCGTCAGAGCCACGCGTACGAACTTCTCGCCCGCCTCGCCGTAGAAGTCGCCCGGTGCCACCAGGATGCCCTTCCCGGCCAGGTGGGCCACGGTGTCCCAGCAGGACTCGTCCCGCGTGGCCCAGAGGTAGAGGCTGGCCTCGCTGTGCTCGATGCGGAAGCCGTGGGCCAGCAGCGCCTCGCGCAGGACCGTGCGGCGGGCCGCGTAGCGCTCGCGCTGGACGCGGACGTGCTCCTCGTCGCCGAGGGCCGCCACCACCGCCGCCTGCGTCGGCGCCGACGTCATCATGCCGCCGTGCTTGCGGATCTCCAGGAGGGGGCCCAGAACGGCCGGGTCGCCGGCCAGGAAGGCGGCGCGGTAGCCCGCGAGGTTGGAGCGCTTGGAGAGGGAGTGGACCGAGACGATGCCCTCGTACGAGCCGCCGTTCACGTCCGGGTGCATGACCGAGACCGGGTCGGCCTCCCAGCCCAGCTCGATGTAGCACTCGTCGGAGAACAGCAGCACGCCGTGCTCCCGGGCCCAGGCCACGATCCGGGTCAGCTCGTCCTTGCCCAGCACCCTGCCCGTCGGGTTCGAGGGCGAGTTGAGCCAGAGGAGCTTCAGGTTGGTCGGGTCCAGGTCGGTCGGATCGTCGTAGACCTCGTAGTCCGCGCGCGCGAGACGGGCGCCGACCTCGTACGTCGGGTACGCAAGGCGCGGGTAGGCGACCCGGTCGCCGGGGCCGAGGCCCAGCTGGGTGGGGAGCCAGGCGACCAGTTCCTTGGAGCCGACGATCGGCAGGACGTGCTTGTGGGTCACCCCGCGGGCGCCGAGGCGGCGCTCCACCCAGCCGGTGAGCGCGTCGCGCAGTTCGGGCGTCCCCCAGACCGTCGGATAGCCCGGGGAGTCGGCCGCGGCGACCAGCGCTTTCTGGATCAGCTCGGGGACCGGGTCGACCGGGGTGCCGACCGACAAGTCGACAATGCCGTCCTGGTGGGCGGCCGCCGTCTTCTTGTACGGCTCCAGCTTGTCCCAGGGGAAGGCGGGCAGGCGGTCGGAGACTGCGGACACGGGATCTGGCTCACTTTCTCGTACGTGCGTACGCGCCGCTCTTACGGCAAACGCCTCGGCCCCGTACGGCGATCGAAGATGATCAGGCCGTACGGGACCGAGGCGGCGCGGATGCTGCGGGCCGGCCGCTCTCAGCCGTTCTGCGGCGGCAGGGCGGCGATGAACGGGTGGTCCCGCTCGATCAGGCCGAGCTTGCTGGCGCCGCCCGGGGAGCCGAGCTCGTCGAAGAACTCGACGTTCGCCTTGTAGTAGTCCTTCCACTCCTCCGGAGTGTCGTCTTCGTAGAAGATCGCCTCGACCGGGCACACCGGCTCACAGGCTCCGCAGTCGACGCATTCGTCCGGGTGGATGTACAAGGACCGGGAGCCCTCGTAGATGCAGTCGACCGGGCACTCCTCGATGCACGCCTTGTCCTTGACGTCGACACAAGGCTGCGCGATGACGTAGGTCACGCTGTCGTTCCTCCTCGATAGGGCGCTGGCGGGCCTTTGCAGGCTCCGCCGCCTGGCGCGCGGGAGCGCGGCTCGTCGATGCCCACACCTAGTATCTCCGTTCCGGGGCGTGATCCATACAGGAGGGGTGCACAGACCTGTGGAAATCTCTGCGGCTGGACGTCTTGAGGTCCGTATCACCGCTGCTGACGTGGGCAAACGTGTCTCCGTACGGCGCCTGAGCGACCCGTCGGTGACGGAGGAGAAATTCACCGACACGGTGGGTGTTCTCACATCATGGGACGACGGTGTGCTGGTGATCACTCGGAGGGACGGCGAGTCCGTCCGCATTCCGGAATCCCTGCTGGTCGCGGGCAAGGTCGTGCCCGCCGCACCGGCCCGTCGGCGGGGACCCGCCGCCTCCTACGAGGAGCTGGCGCGTGTCGCCTCGCGCGCGTGGCGGCCGGTTGAGAGCGAGCGGCTCGGTGAGTGGGAGCTGCGGGCCGCGTCCGGCTTCACGCGACGGGCCAACTCCGTGCTGCCGCTCGGCGACCCCGGGCTGCCCCTCGACGAGGCCCTCGACTTCGTACGGCGGTGGTACGGCGAACGCGGCCTGCCCGCCTACGTCCAGACCGCTACCGGCGCCGAGGGCACGCAGGAGCTGCTGTGCGCGGAGCTGGAACGGCGCGGGTGGACTCGGGAGGTGACGGCCGAGCTGTGGATCGGAGGGCTTGCGCCGGTCGCCGACCGGGCCGAGGGGGCCGGGGTCGTGTTGGCGCGGGAGGCCGACGAGGCGTGGCTGGCGCGGTATCAGCGCAAGGGGGTGAGCGAGGTGGCGCTGAAGGTTCTCGGGAGCGGGCCGTCGGTGTGGTTCGCGACGGTGCCTGGCGCGGAGGCGGGGGCGGCGCCCGCCGCCATCGGGCGGTGTGTCGTCGACGGGCGGTGGGCCGGGTTCGCCGCCGTCGAGGTCGACCCCGGGCAGCGTCGGCGGGGGCTGGCCACCGAGGTGATGGCCGCGCTCGCCCGGCAGGCCCTCGACGAGGGGGCGTCGGCTGCGTGGCTGCAGGTCGAGGCGGACAATGTGGGGGCGCGGGCGCTGTACGCCGGGATGGGCTTCGGCGCGCATCACGCGTACCACCACTACCGCGGACCCGAAATGACCGACCCCAGCAGGTACCGATCGCCGTGAGAGGGCACGAGCCAGCTATGCGTCCCCCCTATCCCCCAGGTCCGGAGCGTTCCGCCGAGCTACGGCAGCGGTTCGCCGAAGAGGCGCGGTCCGAACGGCCCGACCTGTCCATGCTGTGCCTGCTGGTGGGTGCGGAGGCGGACGGGACGCTCGACGAGGCCGGTCTCGACGCCGCACAGATGGAACTCGACCGGCTGGCCGGGCTGCTGCCGTTCCGGCCCGGGGGGCCGCGGTCGTGGGCCGTGGCGGTGAGGGAACTCCTCGGCGACCGATGCGGGTTTCGCGGCTCCGCCGCGGACTATCAGCGGCTTGAGTCGTCGTTGCTGCATCAAGTGCTGTTGCGGCGGAGGGGGTTGCCGATTCTGCTGTCGGTGGTGTGGATGGAGGTGGCTCGGCGGGCTGGGGCGCCGGTCTACGGGGTTGCGTTGCCGGGCCATTTTGTTGTGGGGTTCGGGCCTCCTGAGCGGCAGGTGCTGGCCGATCCGTTCGATGGGGGGCGGGTTTTGTCGGGGGCGGATGCGGAGTTGCTGGTGGCGGGGGCTACGGGGGCCTCGTTGGAGCCGTCGATGCTTGTGCCTGCGGCGCCCGTGGAGGTGGTGTCGCGCATCCTCAACAACATCCGAGCGTGGGCTGCGGCTCGGCCTGAGCGGTCTGATGTGTCGCTGTGGGCTGTTGAGTTGTCGCTGCTTTTGCCTTCTCATCCGGCTCGGTTGCGGTATGAGCGGGCTCAGTTGCTGGTGCGGCGTGGGGAGTTTCTTGCGGGGGCTGTGGAGTTGGATGCGTATGCGGAGGTGGTGGGGGCTGTGGATGAGGCTGGGGCTGAGCGGGTGCGGGGGCAGGCGCGGTCTGCTCGTGCGATGTTGAACTGAGTTGGCGAGTGCGGGTTGTTTGTGGCTGGTCGCGCCCACGCGGCGGAGCCGCAAATCGAAGCAGCCCCGCGCCCCTGGGTGAGCTGGCCCCGGCCGGCGCTTTACAGCCAGGCGCATGCGAAAAGTGGTGGCATGAACACGCTGGGTAGGTTGGCTTGATCGCCGCTCGGCCTGACCCGCCGGGCACAACCACCACAAGGGGGAAAGCCGTGATGCGTAAATTCCTTGCCGGCGCGGCCACCGCCATGGTCGCCGTCGCCAGCTTCGCCTTCGCCGCCCCTGCACAGGCGGCCTCGTCGGACACGGTCTCGGTCCAGGCGATCAACTGCCACGCCTTGGAGAGCGTACGGATCCGGGAGTCGAAGTCGACCAGCTCGACCGCCCTCGGGCTCTTCCCCAAGGGCGCGGGGGCGGAGTGCGGCGGATCCACTGAGGGGGGAACCTACACCGCCTGCGGCCACACCAACGGATACTTCTGGATCGCGATCAACTACCAGGGCATCAAGGGCTACGTGGCCTTGTACTGCATCACGCGTCCGTGACCGCGTGAAGCCCGTGAAGGCCCGTCCTCCTGGGACGGGCCTTCACGGGTTCGCGGAATCACGCAGACGACGGGGTGCCGCCCGTGACCTCAGCTCGGGGTGGTGTCGATTACTCCGGTGCGCTCCGCCGTCGTCGTGCCGCGCAGAGCCTTGCGCAGCGCGGTGACGACGTCCTGCGGCAGAACGTCACGCTTCCCGCTCGCGCCCTCGATCTGCACACCGTCGAAGGTGCTGCCGTACGCCTCCTTGAGCGCCTTGAGGTCATACGTCTCCACGAGCTTGTTACCGACGGCCTTGACGCCGAGGATCTTCGGCAGTGACTGGGCACCGAACGGGATGCTGTGCACCGCGTCGGTCTGAATGATGACGTTGGCCGACATCGCGGGCTTCGCGAACTCCTTCATCATCCGGTCGACCTCGGCGTTCGTGATCTTCGGGTTCTGGGTGGTCGTGGCCACCTTCACCGGTCCGGCCACGCCCGTCTCGACCTGGGTGCGGTACGCCTCCTCGACCGTCTGCATCGACTGGGCGACGTTGATGCCCTTGCCCGCCTCGCCGTACACGGCGACGGCCTTGCCGGACTGGAACTTGATCGTGCCCTCGGTGACCGAGCCGGAGCCGCCCGCGGCCTGCTCCAGGGCGACCCTCAGCTTCTCCTCGTCGACCGGCATGACCGGTTCGACGACGCGCTTCTGGCCGAAGAGCGAGCCGATCACGGAGACCGGGTTGTAGTCGCTCCCGGCGGCGTTCGCGACGGTCTGCTGGATGTCGAACTGGAGGCCCGCCTGGTCGGCCCTGAGGGTGGCGGTCTTGTCGTCGACGGTCAGCTTGAGCTTCGCGTTCAGGGACCGGGTGCCGAAGGCGTCGTCGAGCTTCTGCGCGGCCTCGTCGCGGGTGCCGCTGATGTCGACGCCGAGCACGGTGGTGCCCTTGGGCACGTCGGAGTGGTTCATCAGCAGCCCGGCACCGTAGACGCCGGCGCCGATGACGACCAGGCCACCGACGAGCAGGGCGGGCTTGTTGCGCTTCTTCTTCTTTTTCTTCGAAGCGGCGGGGGACGCGCTCTGCGACCCCGAGTCGGGCAGCTTCGGGGGCGTGTGCGGCGTCGCCCCTTCGGTGAAGTCGCCGCCCGGTGCGAACGGCGACTTCGCGGCGCCGGGCGGGACGACCGGGATGCCGCTGGTCACGGTGTGGCCGGAGACGTTGTCCGGGTTGCCGTAGCCGTGCGGGCCGGGTTCGGGGGCCGGCTTCTGCGGGGTGAGGATCGCGGTGTCGTCACTCAGACCGCCGCCGGGGCCGCGACCGAGGGTTCCGGTTCCCGGCCCTGAGGCGATGCCCGGGACGCCCATGCCGCCGGGGCCGTTGCCGATGGGGCCATTGCCGATGGGCGGCACGATCGGCCCGTCGCCGGTGATCGGACCGCCGGTCGGGCCCGCGGGGCCCTGGGGGCCGCCCGGCCTGCCGGGACCGCCCGGGCCGCCGTTGGGCCCGTTGAAGCCGTTGGGGCCGCCGGGACCACCCGGGCCCGCCTGAATGCCGTAGGGCGATTCGCCGTAGGGAGACTGGCCGCCGGGCCCGCTCTGACCGTTCTGCGCGCTCTGGCCGTTCTGAGCGTGCCGGCCGCCGCTTCCGTCGTCCGCGAAGTCGGAGAAGTACGGCAGTTCGTCGCGACGCGGCTCGGGGCCGCTGCCGCCCTGGCCCGGACGGGACCCGTTGCCGCTGCCGAGCGGTCCGGCCCCCAGGGCCTCGGTCACGTCGAAGGAGCCGGTGCCGCCGCCGTGCCCGGGTGCCACGGGGCCGCCCGTGGCACCGCTGGGGAGCCCGGAGACGTTCGTGCCGCCGGGGCGGGAGCCGCCGGGCACGCTCATGGAGCCGACCACGCCACCGGGACGCGGGCCGGACGGAGCGCCGGCGCCCGGACCGTACGGACCGGACCTGGGCCGAGGACCCGCGCCGGGCGCACCGGGTCCCGCCGGGGGCGCGGCCGAACCGCCGGGGATACCGGCCCCGTTGGTGGAACCGCCGCCCGGACCGCCCTTGGGCGCGCCGGACTTGCGGGGCGCGAACCACTCGCTGGTCTTCTCCCCGGCCGGGGCCGGAGGTTCGGCGGCGGGCTCGCCACCGCCCGTGGGCGCGGCGGGGCCAGGCGCCGGTGCGGTCTCGGTGACCGCTTCGTCGGCGGCGCCCTCGGTGTCCGCGACGGGCGTCCGTACGACGACCGGCGGAATGGGCCGGGACCCGGGGATGTTGATCCGGATCCGGGTGGTCAGCGTGGTCTCGGTCTTGCGTTCCTCCGGCTGCGTGGCCGAACGGACCGCATCCGTACCGTCTTCGGAAACCATGGGGGTCCCGTACGGCGGCGTGCCCGAAGGGTATGCGGCTCCGCCGCGCCCTTGGGGCCCGTTGGACGGAGTGTCAGTTTCACGACTCAAGGCAGGTTCTCCCGGTTGGCTCCGCCGCCCGCACAACCTCACGGGCGGCTCGGCGGCGCGCACCACCATACTGGCCACTTCTGGCGCGTATCCCACGACCGCTGAGGAAACCCACACCGGACTCGCACGTGCGCGATACCGCGAAGTGGTACGTCACTTGGCAAGTCGGGCGCCACCGCCGTCCGGTTGCCGCCCCGGGCCAAGGGTGGCGCAGATCACAGCCAGGGCCATTCCGCCGAGCAGAAAGAGATAGGAACCGCCTCCCGCGGCGAACACGAAGTCCCCTTCCGGGCGGCTGGCCGTGAGCAGGATGACGGAGATCATCCAGCCGGCGGCCGGCGCGACGGCCCCGCCCCGGCTGTCGGCGGCCCGCGCCCCGCCCAGGAACAGCCCGGCCGCCCCCGCGAGCGCGAGCAGCAGCCCGCCCGGGAACCAGCCTGCCTGCACCAGCGAGCCGGCCACGCCGACGGCGACGCCGAGGAGAAAGAGGCCCAGATAGGCCGCGATCCGTCCGGCGGAGGGGCGCTGCAGGGGCTGGGCGAGCAGCGAGCCACGGTCCGCTGGATTCATGACGCTTCCTCGGTTCCGGTGGCTTCGGCGATTCCGGCGACTCCGGCGAAGAGGTCGGTCTCCCGTTCCCCGGCGGGCCCGCCACGCTCTCCTCGCTCTCCTCGCACCAACTCGTAGTACTCGGTGGTGAATACGGGCTGCGCGAGCTCATTCGACAACGCGAAGTACGGCTCGGCCACATCGATGTCGATCTGCGTGGCGTGGGCGTGCATCGCGGCGGCCTTGGCGGCGGCGTACGCGGTGCCGTCGATCTCGGCGGTGATCAGGTCCTCGTCCACCACACCCGGTACGTCGTCGATGACGCCGGCCTTGGCGAAGGGCAGGCCGGGCAGCGCGTCCCGGAGCCGGGCGAAGGCGGCCTCGGCGACGGGGCGCGGCACGCGGTTCCAGTAGACCTTGGGGATCGGGTGTCCGGCCTCGGCGGCCAGCTCGGCGGCGCGCATGGCGACGCGGTGGGCCTGGATGTGGTCGGGGTGGCCGTAGCCGCCGTCCGGGTCGTAGGTGACGAGCACCTGGGGACGTACCTCGCGGATGACCTCGACGAGGTGTCCGGCGGCCTCGTCGAGGTCGGCCTGCCAGAAGCAGGCGGGGTCGTCGTTGTCGGGGAGGCCCATCATCCCCGAGTCGCGGTAGCGCCCCGTGCCGCCGAGGAGACGGAAGTCCTCGACGCCGAGTTCGCGCATCGCGGCCGTGAGCTCACCCAGGCGGTGTTCGCCGAGCGCGGCGCCGGTCAGATGGCGCAGCTCGGGCGGGATGACCTCGCCGCCCTCACCGAGCGTGCAGGTGACCAGGGTCACGCGGGCGCCTTCGGCCGCGTACCGGGCCATGGTCGCGCCGTTGTTGATCGACTCGTCGTCCGGGTGCGCGTGCACCAGCAGCAGACGCCTGGAGGGTGGTTCCGTCATGGAGCCACCCTACGAGGCGCCCGGCGGGTTCAGAACTTGATGCTGCCGATCATCCCCGCGATGCTCGTCGTCAATTGGCTGATGGTGGGAGCGATCGTCGAAGTGGCCAGGTAGAAGCCGAGCAGCATGCACACGACCGCGTGGCCGGCCTTCAAGCCTGACTTCTTGACCAACAGGAAGACGACGATCGCCAGCAGCACTACCGCCGAAATCGAGAGTGCCACGGCGGCTCACCTCCAAAGATCCCAGGGACGTGGGGAGACAGAGTCGGGAACGGAGTCGGGAACAGAGTCGGGGAACAGCGTCGGAGAACTTGTAAATCCATGCGTCAGCCAGCAGGTTCATACCCACGCAGCGCTAGTGATCATAACTATCCGTACCTGCGCATCCGTCGGCGCACTGCCGCACAAGGGGGCGCATGGCCAATATGGTCGGGGCATGACGACCGAGGCTGACTCCTTCCCCCGCCGGCACGCCCGCACCCAGCGCTTCACGCTCGGCGCGCCGCGCTCGTTCAGCGTGGCGCCCGACGGTTCCCGTGTCGCTTTCCTGCGCTCCAACTCCGGCACAGACCGGGCGAATTCGCTCTGGGTTCTCGACCTGGCCGAGGGCGGGGAGCGCGTGGCGGCCGACCCGCGCGCCCTCCTCGGGGGCACCTCCGAGAGCCTGTCCCCTCAGGAACGGGCCCGTCGCGAACGTACCCGCGAGGGCGGTGCCGGAATCGTCGCCTACGCCACCGATGCGGCCGTCGAGTTGGCCTCTTTCGCCCTGTCAGGGCGGCTTTTCGCGGCGGAGCTGCGCGCCGGCACGGCACGGGAACTCCCCGTCCCCGGACCGGTGATCGACCCCCGCCCCTCCCCCGACGGACGACACATCGCGTACGTCGCCCAGGGCGCCCTGCGAGTCGTCGGCGCCGAGGGTGACGGCGACCGTGCGCTCGCCGAGCCGGAGACCCCGGAGGCGGGGGCGGGGGCGGCGGAAGTCTCCTACGGGCTCGCCGAGTTCATCGCCGCCGAGGAGATGGGGCGCTACCGGGGCTACTGGTGGGGGCCGGAGTCCGACCGGCTGCTCGTCGCCCGCGTGGACGACACGCCGGTGTCACGCTGGTGGATCTCCGACCCCGCCCATCCGGAACGTGATCCTCAACACGTCCCGTATCCGGCGGCCGGCACCGCCAACGCGGACGTCCGGCTGTTCGTGACCGACCTCGGCGGAAGCGCCCGTACGGAGGTCGTCTGGGACCGCGCCCGCTACCCCTATCTCGCGCATGTGCACTGGTCAGAGGCGGGTGCGCCTCTCCTCCTCGTCCAGGCTCGCGACCAGCGAAGCCAGCTCTTCCTCGCCGTGGATCCGGACACCGGGACGACCCGGATGGTGCACGCGGATGAAGATCAACAATGGCTTGATCTTTTTCCTGGCGTGCCGTGCTGGAGCCCTTCCGGGCAGCTCGTCCGCATCGCCGACGAGGGCGGGGCGCGGGTACTCACGGTCGGCGAACGCCCGCTGACCGGACCCCAGTTGCACATCCGCGCGGTGCTCGACGTCTCCGACGACGACGTGCTCGTCTCGGCGTCGGCCGGGGAGGCCGCGCCCGCCCCGGAGACCGGCGAAGTGCACGTCTATCGCGTCAACGAGCTCGGCCTTGAGCGCCTCTCGCAGGAGCCCGGCGTGCACTCGGCCGTGCGCGCCGGGGGCGTGACCGTGCTGGCGTCGGCGACACCCGACCGGCCGGGCGCCCGGGTGCAGGTGCTGCGGGATGGAAAGCGGCCGGCGACTGTCACGTCGTACGCCGAAGATCCCGGTATGTCCCCGCGCATGATCCTCACCGAGGGGGGCGCACGGCGAATCCCGTGCGCCCTGCTTATGCCTACGGACTACCACGGGGACAACCCGCTCCCCGTCCTCCTCGACCCTTACGGCGGTCCGCACTCCGCCCGCGTCGTCGCCGCGCACAACGCGCACCTCACCTCGCAGTGGTTCGCCGACCAGGGTTTCGCGGTGCTCGTCGCCGACGGTCGCGGCACCCCCGGACGCTCCCCCGCCTGGGAGAAGGCCGTCCACCGGGACTTCACCGCCTCCCTCGACGACCAGATCGAGGCCCTCCAGGACCTCGCCAAGAACCATCCGCTCGACCTCTCCCGCGTGGCCATCCGCGGCTGGTCGTACGGGGGTTGGCTGGCCGGGCTCGCGGTGCTGCGCCGCCCCGACGTCTTCCACGCGGGCATCGCCGGCGCCCCGGTCACGGACTGGCGGCTGTACGACACCCACTACACGGAGCGGTACCTGGGCGACCCCGCCACGGCCCCGGAGTCGTACGCGAACAGCTCGCTGGTGACGGACGAGGGCCTGTCCTCCCCCGCCGAACCCCAGCGCCCGCTGATGATCGTCCACGGCACGGCCGACGACAACGTCGTCTTCGCACACGCCCTACGCCTGTCCTCGGCCCTGCTCTCCGCCGGCCGCCCGCACGAACTGCTGCCCCTGTCGGGCGTGACCCACATGACCCCGCAGGAGCAGGTCGCCGAGAATCTGCTGCTGCTTCAGGTGGACTTCCTGAAGCGCTCGCTCGGCGTCGAAGGCTAGGTACGGCAACGAGCCGGGGCGACATGGCGCGCCCCGGCTCGTTTACGGCACCCGCACGGCCGTACGTTGTTCAGAGTGACGCGTCCGTATATCGAGATCGGGTCGCCTAAGTTGCCTGCGTGTTAACGCGATTGATGCCTGTTTGTGGGTTTATTCCCCGCCCCCTGCAAGATCGTCCGGTGGTTCCGAAGGGGGCTCTTCCGGCGGAACCACCTGCTTCTCCTCCGCGAAGTGGCACGCCGAGTCATGGGCCGCCGGGCCGGTCGCGAACCTGAACTCCGCCGGTACCGCGAGCAGCGGCACCTCCAGTGCGCAGCGTTCCTGCGCCTTCCAGCAGCGGGTGCGGAAGCGGCACCCGGAGGGGATGTTCGTCGGGGACGGGACGTCGCCCGAGAGGATGATCCGCTCGCGGTGCTCCCTGGCCTCGGGGTCGGGGACCGGGACGGCCGACAGCAGCGCCTGGGTGTAGGGGTGCGTGGGGTGGTCGTAGATCTCCTCGTCCTTGCCGATCTCCACGATCCGCCCGAGGTACATCACCCCGACCCGGTCCGAGATGTGCCGGACGATCGACAGGTCGTGGGCGATGAAGATGTACGACAGGTCGAAGTCGTCCTGGAGCCGGTCGAGGAGGTTGATCACCTGCGCCTGGACCGACACGTCGAGGGCGGAGACCGGCTCGTCCGCGACGATGACCTCCGGGCGCAGCGCCAATCCCCTCGCGATGCCGATGCGTTGGCGCTGGCCGCCGGAGAACTGGTGGGGGTAGCGGTTGATGTACTCCGGGTTGAGGCCCACCACGTCCAGCAGGTCCTGGACCTTCCGGCGCCGGTCGCCCTTCGGGGCCACCTCGGGGTGGATCTCGTACGGCTCACCGATGATGTCGCCCACCGTCATACGGGGGTTGAGCGAGGTGTACGGGTCCTGGAACACCATCTGGATGTTGCGGCGGGCGGCCTTCAGCGCACGCGCCGACAGCTTGGTGATGTCCTCGCCCTTGAACCTGATCGAACCCGACGTCGGTTTCTCCAGGTTGACCAGCATCTTGGCGACCGTCGACTTGCCGCAGCCCGACTCGCCCACGATGCCCAGGGTTTCGCCCCGGGCGAGGGTGAAGTCCACGCCGTCCACGGCCTTCACCGCGCCGACCTGCTTCTTGAAGAGGATGCCCTGGGTCAGCGGGTAGTGCTTGACCAGCCCCCTGACCTCCAGAATCGGCTCGGCGGTCGGCTCAGGCGTCGTTGCCATGCAGGCACTCCCTCCAGAAGTGGCAGGCGCTGACGCGGTCTTCGTCCACCTCGTACAGGGGCGGTACGTCGGTCCGGCACACGTCCTGGGCCATCGGGCAGCGGGGGTTGAAGGCGCAGCCGGGCGGGATGTTCATGAGGTTCGGGGGCAGGCCCTTGATGGCGTAGAGCTCCTGGCCCTTCTGGTCCAGGCGCGGGATCGACTCCAGCAGGCCCCTGGTGTACGGGTGCGCAGGGGCCTTGTAGATGTCGTGGACCGGGGCCTGCTCGACGATCCGGCCCGCGTACATCACGGCGATCCGGTCGGCGACGTCGGCGACCACGCCCAGGTCGTGGGTGATGAGGATGAGGCCCATGTTCAGCTCACGCTGCAACTCGGCCAGCAGGTCCATGACTTGGGCCTGGACCGTCACATCCAGGGCCGTGGTCGGCTCGTCGGCGATGATCAGCGCCGGTTCCAGGGCCAGCGCCATGGCGATCATGATGCGCTGGCGCATACCGCCGGAGAACTGGTGCGGATAGTCGCGCACGCGCTGTGCCGCGCCCGGGATGCGGACGCGGTCCATCAGCTCGATCGCCTTCGCCCGCGCGTCCTTTCGCGACATTCCCCGGTGGACCACGAACATCTCGCCGAGCTGGTCGCCGACGCTCAGCACCGGGTTGAGTGACGACAGCGCGTCCTGGAAGATCATCGCCATCTCGGCGCCGCGGATCCTCCGCCGCTCCTCCTCCTTCAGGGTCAGCAAGTCCTTGCCCTGGAAGAGGATTTCGCCGCCGGCGATCCGGCCCGGCGGCATGTCGAGGATCCCCATCACGGCCTGGGCCGTCACCGACTTGCCGGATCCGGACTCGCCGAGCACCGCGAGCGTCTCGCCCGCGTCCACGCCGTAGTTGACCCCGTTGACGGCCTTGGCGACCCCGTCCCGGGTCCGGAACTCCACATACAGGTCACGCACTTCGAGCAGCATCGCGACGGCTCACCTCAGCTTCGGGTCGAGGGCGTCGCGTACCAGGTCCTCGCGGACAGCGAACGCCGATACCGTGACCGGCCGACCGGCGGTACGGCCCGGACGGCCGGGGAAAACCCCGGCGCGGACCGGGAGTTCGCCACCGGCCATCGCGCACACTTCCCGCGTCATGACGGCGTCACCTCAGCTTCGGGTCGAGGGCGTCGCGTACCGCGTCGCCGAGCATGATGAACGCGAGCACGGTGACCGCGAGCGCTCCGGCCGGCCAGAGGAGCATGTGCGGGGCGTTGCGGATGTAGGCGGAGGCGGCGGAGATGTCGATGCCCCAGCTGACCGTGGGCGGCTTCAGGCCGACGCCGAGGTACGACAGGGTCGCCTCCAGCGAGATGTAGGTGCCGAGCGCGATGGTCGCCACGACGATCACCGGTGCCACGGCGTTGGGTGTGATGTGCCTCAGCAGCAGCCGGGAGTTGGAGGCGCCCAACGCCCTCGCGGCCTGGACGTAGTCGTTCTGTTTGGCGGTGATGACCGAGCCGCGTGCGATGCGGGAGATCTGCGGCCAGCCGAGCAGCACCATGAACCCGATCACCGGCCAGACCGTCGCGCTGGTCACCACGGAGAGGAGGACCAGGCCGCCGAGGACGACCGGGATCGCGAAGAAGATGTCGGTCATCCGGGACAGGATCGAGTCCCAGAAGCCGCCGAAGAAGCCCGCCAGTCCGCCCAGCACGCTGCCCAGGATCGCGACGCCCAGCGTGGCGCAGACGCCGACCGTGACGGACGTACGGGCGCCGTAGACCGTGCGTGTGTAGACGTCGCAGCCCTGGCCGTCGTAGCCGAAGGGGTGGCCGGGCTGGGAGCCCTCCTGGGCCTTGGCGAGGTCGCACTTGAGGGGGTTGCCGGAGGCGATCAGGGACGGCCAGAGGGAGATGACGACGAGGAAGACGATGACCAGGCCCGAGATGATGAAGACGGGGTTGCGGCGCAGGTCCCGCCAGGCGTCGGACCAGAGGGAGCGGGGCTTGTTCTGGGGGCCCGTGCCCTCCGGGCCTCCCGGGGTCTTCTCCAGGGTCTCGCCTTCGCTCGTCGCGAGGTCCATCGTGCCGTCCATGCCGGTCGGCGCGATCGCTCCCTCGGGCTCAAGAGGCTGCTCAGGCATAGCGGATCCTCGGGTCGAGTACGGCGTACAGGAGGTCTACGAGGAGGTTCGCGACCAGGAAGACGAGGACCAGGACCGTCACGAAGCCGACGACCGTCTGGGTGTTCTGGCGGAGGATGCCCTGGTAGAGCTGGTAGCCGACGCCGTGGATGTTGAAGATGCGCTCGGTGACGATCGCGCCGCCCATCAGGGCGCCGATGTCCGTGCCGATGAAGGTGACCACCGGGATCAGGGAGTTGCGCAGCAGGTGCCGGGTGATGACCCGGCGGCGCGGCAGGCCCTTGGCGACCGCTGTACGGACGTAGTCGGAGCGTCTGTTCTCCGCGATGGAGGTGCGGGTCAGGCGGGTGACGTAGGCGAGGGAGACCGAGGCCAGGACCAGGCCCGGGACGATCAGCTCGCCGAACGTGGCGTCCGAGGACACCGACGGTTTGATCCAGCCCCACTCGACGCCGAGGAGGAGCTGGAGCACCAGGCCGGTGACGAAGACGGGGACGGAGATGACGACGAGGGTCAGGAGCAGGACCGACGTGTCGACCGGGCTGCCGCGGCGCAGGCCCGTGACCACGCCCAGCGTGATGCCGATGACGATCTCGAAGAGGATCGCCACGATGGTCAGCCGGATCGTCACGGGGAACGCCGTCGCCATCAGCTCGGTGACTTCCTGACCGTTGAACGCGGTGCCGAAGTCGCCGGTGAAGACGTTCCCCATGTAGGTCAGGTACTGCTGCCAGACCGGTTTATCGAGGCCGAACTCCTTCTTCAGCTGGGCGGCCGTGGCGGGGTCGCACTGTCTGTCGCCGCACAGGCCCGCGACGGGGTCGCCCATCACGTTCACCATCAGGAAGATCAGCAGAGTGGCGCCGATGAAGACCGGGATCATCTGGAGCAGACGCCGGACGACGTACCGTCCCATGGGGGCTCAGCTGACCTTGATCTCGTTGTAGACGGGGACGCTGAAGGGATTGAGGGCCACGTCCGAGAGGCGTTCGGAGTAGCCGGCGCTGCCGTTCTGGTACCAGAGCGGGATCGCGCCCATGTCGTCCCGCAGGACTTCCTCGGCGTCCTGGAAGAGGCCGACCGCCTTGCTGGTGTCGCTCTCGGCGTTGGCCTCGTCCACGAGCTTGTCGAAGTCCTTGTTGGACCACTTGCCGTCGTTGGAGGAGGCGTTGGTGTAGTAGAGCGGCTGGAGGAAGTTCTGGATGAGGGGGTAGTCCATCTGCCAGCCGGCGCGGAAGGGGCCCGACATCTTCTGGTCGGTGATCTGGGTGCGGAAGTCGGCGAAGGTGCCGACCGGGTTGCCGACGCAGGCCTTGTCGTTGTCGAGCGCGTTGTTGATGGAGTTGCAGACCGCGTCGACCCACTGCTTGTGGGAGCCGGTGTCGGCGTTGTACGTGATCTTGATCTGTCCGCCGGGAAGGCCGCCGCCCTCCTCGACCAGCTTCTTCGCCGCGTCCGGGTCGTACTCGCAGGCGTCCCCGCACAGGCCTTCCTTGAAGCCGCCCGCCTCGCCGAGGACCGGTGAGGTCCAGTCGGAGGCCGGGGTGCGGGTCTTGTTGAAGATGGTCTCGGTGATCTGCTCGCGGTCGATCGCCCGGGACAGACCGGTGCGGACCTTCTCCATGCCGTCCTTGCTCCAGTCGCTGTCGTAGTACGGGAAGGCGAGCGTCTGGATGATGCCGGCGGGGGTGTTGATGTAGCGGTTGCCGAGGTCGCTCTCGACGTTCTTGAGCTGGGCGGCGGGGACGTCGTCGACGAGGTCGAGGTTGCCGGCCATCAGGTCGGTGTAGGCGGTGTTGTTGTCGGTGTAGACCTTGAGGTCCACGCCGCCGTTCTCGGCAGCGTCGTCGCCCGGGTACTCCGCCCACTTGCGCAGGGACATCTGGGAGCCCTTGGTGTACGAGTCGATCGTGTACGGGCCGTTGCCGATCGGCTTGGCCACCCAGGCGTCGTGGTCGTCGAAGAACGCCTGCGGCAGCGGGGCGAAGGCGGGGTAGCCGAGGGTGTCGGGGAAGGTCGAGAACTTCTGGTTGAGCTTGATGGTGAAGTGCGTGTCGTCGACGACCTTCAGACCGGAGAGGGTGTCGGCCGTCTGCTTGCTGCCGTCCTCCGGGTGCGCCTTGTCGTAGCCGTCGATGTACCCGAAGAAGTACGCGTTCTTCTGGTTGTTCTTCAAACTGGCGCCGTAGTTCCAGGCGTCCACGAAGGACTTGGCGGTGACCTTCTCGCCGTTGCTGAAGGTCCAGCCGTCCTTGACGGTGACGGTGAAGTTCTGCGAGTCCGTCGTCTCGATCTTCTCGGCGAGCATGTCCTTGGCCTCGCCGGTCTTCGGGTCGTACTTCTTCAGACTCCGGAAGATCATGTCGAGGACCTTGCCGCCCTGCACCTCGTTGGTGTTGGCCGGCTCCAGCGGGTTCTGCGGGTCGCCCCACGAGGAGCTGAACACCGCGCCGGTGTCACCGCCGCCGCCGTCGCTGTCCCCACCTCCGCAGGCCGTCGCCGCGAGCGCTACCGCCGCAGCGCATGCGGCCCATTTGGCGTGCGTGGCTCCACGCATGGAGTGCCTCCTCGATCTGTGCGCCGTGCACTGCGCCGTGCCGGCATGTACCGCCGGTGCGGGGACGCTGTCCGTTACGGGCCAATATCATCCGCAAATGGATCATTCGCACGCCGGATCCACCCGTCCGGGTGCGCGCAGGGCCCCAACAGGCCGTCAGCCCCTCACCAGGGGCGCTTCACAGGTCTGGACCTCTGAGGGTGTCGGTCATATCAACTTGTTATTTCCGCAGGCCACCGGGGGTGAAGGCGCCATTGACGGGCCCGGAGCGGCGCTGATAGACACCGGGAAACCGTTCGTGTGCGATGGATGACGCGAGGTCAGGTTCTATGAAGCGACATGATCAGCACGGTTCCCCCCACAGAGTTCGCGCCCGCGCCCTCGCCGCCCTCCTCACGCTGACGGCCGCCCTCGTGGCACCGCTCGGCCCGGCGCCCCGGCAGGCCGCCGCGGCGGAGGGCGAGAAGGTCCTCACCGTCGCGGTCGCCCAGAGCGTCGACTCGCTCAGCCCGTTCCTGGCGTCCCGGCTGGTGAGCACCAGCATCCACCGGCTGATGTACGAGTACCTGACCAACTACGACCCGGGCGACGCCCACACGATCCCGGGGCTCGCCACCAAGTGGACGCCGTCCGCCGACAAGCTCACCTGGACCTACACGATCCGCTCCGACTCCAAGTGGTCGGACGGACAGCAGGCCACCGCCGAGGACGCGGCCTGGACCTTCAACAAGATGATGACCGACGAGGGCGCCGCCACCGCGAACGGCAGCTTCGTCGGCAACTTCGAGACGGTGACCGCTCCCAGCCCCACCCAGCTGGTCATAAAGCTGAAGAAGCCACAGGCCACGATGGCCGCCCTCGACGTCCCGATCGTGCCCAAGCACGTGTGGGAGAAGGTCGACGACTTCTCGAAGTTCAACAACGACAAGAGCTTCCCCATCGTCGGCAACGGCCCGTTCGTCCTCACCGACTACAAGGCCGACAGCTACGTCCGCCTCAAGGCCAACAAGAACTTCTGGCGCGGGGCCCCCAAGTTCGACGAGCTGGTCTTCCGCTACTACAAGGACCAGGACGCCGCCGTCGCCGCCCTGCGCAAGGGCGAGGTCTCCTTCGTCGCCGGCTCGCCCTCCCTGACACCCGCTCAGGCCGCGTCCCTCAAGGGCGTGAAGAACATCCACGTCAACGACGCCCCCGGCCGCCGCTTCTACGCCCTCGCCACCAACCCGGGCGCTCAGGCCGCCAACGGCGACAAGTTCGGCGACGGAGACCCCTCGCTCCTCGACGAGCAGGTGCGGCACGCCCTGTTCATGGCCGTCGACCGTACAACCCTCATCGACAAGGTCTTCCAGGGCCACGCGGTCGAGGGCGAGGGCTACATCCCGCCGCGCTTCTCGTCGTACTTCTGGAAACCGTCGGCGAGCCAGGAACTCGCCTACGACCCCACGAAGGCCGCCGGGCTCCTCGACCAGGCCGGCTACAAGAAGAACGGCGACGGCAAACGGGTCGGCAAGGACGGCAAGCCGATCACCTACCGCATCTTGTGCCACGCCACCGACCCCAACGACAAGGCCGTCGGCCAGTACCTCCAGGAGTGGTGGGGCGACCTCGGCATCGGCGTGACGCTCGACTGCCTGGACAACGTCAGTGACCCGTGGCTGGCCGGCACCTACGACCTCGCCTTCGACGGCTGGTCCGTCAACCCCGACCCCGACTTCGTCCTGTCGATCCACACCTGCGGATCCCTGCCGGCCACGCCCAAGGACGTGGGCGCGACCGACAACTTCATCTGCGACAAGACGTACGACGACCTGTACGCGCGCCAGCTCGCCGAGTACGACCCGGCCAAACGGGCGGACATCGTCAAGCAGATGGAGTCGCGCCTGTACGACCTCGGGTACATGAACGTCATGGCGTACCCGAACGCGGTCGAGGCCTACCGCACGGACCAGATCAAGTCGATCACCACCATGCCCAAGAAGGCGGGCAACATCTACGGCCAGGACGGCTACTGGAGTTGGTGGTCGGCGGTGCCGGCCGCTGACAACAGCTCGTCCGACGACTCCAGTTCGACGGGGGTCATCGCGGGCACGGTCGGAGGGATCGTGGTCGTCGCGGGTGCCGCCGTCTTCTTCGTGATGCGCCGCCGGGCCAGTGCAGAGGACCGCGAATAACCGATGACCGCTGACGCACCATCCGCGTCGGTCGCGGAGCCCGACGGGGCGGCCCTCGCCGCCCCGTCGGACCGCGGCCCGCGCCATCACCGGACCGCCTATCTGCGGTACGGGGCAGGCAAGTTGGGCGGCGCCGCCGTCTCCCTGCTCGCCGTCCTCGTCACCAGCTTCTTCCTCTTCCGGCTCATCCCCGGCGACCCGGTCAAGACCATGACGGGCGGCCGCCAGGTGTCCGCCGAGCAACTGGCCGCCTATCGCAGGGAGTTCGGGCTCGACCTGCCGCTGTGGCAGCAGTTCACGGACTATTGCGGCAAGGCGCTCACCGGCGACCTCGGCACCTCGTACCAGTTCCGGGCGCCCGTCATCGACAAGATCACCGAGGCGCTGCCGAACACCCTGCTGCTCACCGGCACCGCCTTCGTCCTGTACACCGTGCTCGGCGTCTACCTCGGCACCCGCTCCGCCTGGCGGCACGGCGGGCTCGGCGATCGCCTCAACACCGGTCTGGCGCTGACCCTTTACTCGATCCCGTCGTTCTGGCTGGGCCTGCTGCTCATCATCGTGTTCGGGGTGGGCATCGGTCCGATCCCCGGGATGTTCCCCACCGGTGGCATGGAGTCGGGGGGTGAGACCGGCTTCGCGTACGTCCTCGATGTCGCCCACCATCTCGTCCTGCCGGTGGTGACCCTGGTCGCGGTGGAGTACGGCCAGACGCTCCTCGTCACCCGCTCGGCGCTGCTCGACGAGATGGGCGGCGACTATCTGACGACCGCCCGCGCCAAGGGCCTCAGGGACGACCTGGTCCGGCGCCGGCACGCCGTGCCGAACGCGATGCTGCCGACGATGACGCTGATCTTCGTCAACCTGGGCCGGACCGTCGCCGGGGTGATCCTCGTCGAGACCGTCTTCTCCTGGCCGGGGCTCGGCGGGCTCTTCTACCAGGCGCTGAGCGTGCCCGATCTCCCGCTGGTCCAGGGGCTGTTCTTCGTCTTCGCGGCGGCGGTGATCGTGATGAACACGCTGGCCGATCTGCTCTATCCGTTCCTCGATCCAAGGGTGGGCCGATGACTGCCGAGGCCACTCCTCCCCCGGCCGTGCAAGCGCCGGCCAGTCCACGGCAGCTCGCCCGGCAGCGGCGTCGCGACTCCGTCGTCCGGTTCTGGAAGCGGTACCGCACCCACCGCGCCGGCCTCCTGGGCCTGACCCTGCTCGCCCTCTTCGCGCTGGTCGCGCTGACCGCGCCGCTGACGGTCGGCTCGGACGTCGCGAGCGTGACGGACGCGCCGGGCCGGCCGATGGAGAGCCCGAGCGGTGAATTCCCGCTGGGCACCGACCGGTTCGGGCGCGATCTGCTGGGCCTGCTCATCTGGGGCGCGCGGGTCTCGCTGCTCGTCGGGCTGCTCGCGGCCCTGATCTCCGTGGGGATCGGCGCCGTGGTCGGCGTCACCGCCGGGCACTTCCGTGGGGCGTACGCGACCGTGATGATGCGGGTCACCGACTGGTTCCTGGTGATGCCGACGCTGGTGCTGGCCATCGCCCTGGCCACCGTGATGTCCCGCTCTCTTGGCACGGTCGTGCTGGCGATCGGCGTGACGTCCTGGCCGACCACGGCCCGGCTGGTGCGGGCGCAGACACTGGCGGTGGAGTCACGGCCGTACATCGAGCGTGCGAAGGCGCTCGGGGGCGGGCACTGGCACGTCATGTCGCGGCATGTGCTGCCCAACGTGATGCCGTTGGTGCTCGCGCAGGCCACCCTGATCATCTCCTCCTCCATCCTCGCCGAGGCGACCCTCGCCTTCCTCGGGCTCGGCGATCCGACGGTCGTGTCCTGGGGCGGGCTGCTCCAGGAGGCGCGCGAGGCGGGCGCGGTCAGCTCCGGCGACTGGTGGTATCTGGTGCCGCCGGGCATCGCGATCGCCCTGGTCGCGCTGGCGTTCACGCTGTGCGGGCGTGCGGTGGAGTCCGTTCTCAACCCCAGGCTGGGGGTGGCCCGTTGACGCTCCTTGAGGTCCGGGACCTCAATGTGACCTACGCGGGCGGGGCGGCCGCCGTACGCGGTGTCGACCTGTCGCTGGCGGCCGGCCAGAAGCTCGGTATCGCGGGCGAGTCGGGCTGCGGCAAGTCGACGCTGGCGCTGGCGCTGCTGCGGCTGCTACCGGCCGGGACCCGTGTCAGCGGGCAGATCCTGCTGGACGGCGAAGACGTCCTGACCATGAAATGGGGCCAGGTGCGGGCGGTCCGCTGGGCGGGCGCCTCGATCGTCTTCCAGGGCGCGATGCACTCCCTCAACGCCGTCCACCGCATCGGCGACCAGATCGCCGAGCCGATCCTGTTGCATCGCCGGGCGACGGCGGCCGGGGCCCGCAAGCGCACCGGCGAGCTTCTGGAGCAGGTCGGGCTGCCGGCGGCGCGGGCTGCGGCGTACCCGCATGAACTGTCCGGCGGGCAGCGGCAGCGCGCGATGATCGCCATGGCGCTGGCCTGCGACCCCCGGCTGATCATCGCCGACGAACCGACCACCGCGCTCGACGTGATGATCCAGGCGCAGATCCTCCGGCTCATCGAACAGCTCGTCAGCGAGCAGGACTTGAGCCTCATCATGATCAGCCACGACTTGGCTGTGCTGGCCGACACGTGTGATCGGCTCGCGGTGATGTACGCGGGGCGGGTGGTGGAGGAGGGTCCCGCACGACAGGTCTACGAGGATGCGCTGCACCCGTATGCGAAGGCTCTGTCGTCGGCGTTCCCGAGTATCGGCGACCCGGCGTCTCGGTTCGCCCCGCAGGGGCTTGCGGGGGATCCGCCTGATCCGTCTGCGCTGCCTTCGGGGTGCGCGTTTCATCCTCGTTGTGGGGTGGCGTTGACGGAGTGCGAGATGGAGGACCAGGCGTTGCGAGACGCTGATGCTGGGGCTGAGCGGCGGGCGGCCTGTGTGCATGTGACGGCGGTTCCGGTGGATCGTTCGCTGCGGGCCGGTGGGGGCTGATCGCGCCCCGCGGCGGAGCCGCAAATGTACACAGCCCCGCGCCCCTTGACCCTGTATTCGCCAGGCCCGCTTAGGAGCACCGCATGACTACAGCACCTACTGCCGTGCAGGCCCCCCTCCTCAGCGCCCAGGGCCTGCACGTCACCTTTCCCGGACGGCACGGGGACGCTCCCGCCCGGGCCGTCGACGGGGTCGAACTCGACATCCGGGCCGGGGAGATCGTGGCGCTCGTCGGCGAATCAGGTTGCGGGAAGACGACGTTGGCCCGTTCGCTGCTCGGGCTGGTGGCGCCGACCGCCGGGCGCGTCAGCTTCGGGGGGAAGCCGCTGGAGTACTCCTCGCGGGCTCTGAAGGCCTATCGCAGGCGCGTGCAGCTGGTGCTGCAGGATCCGTCCGGGTCCCTCAATCCCCGGCACACGGTGTACGACGCGGTGGCCGAGGGGCTGCGTATCCACGGGGCCGGCGGGGACGAGCGGGCGGCGGTCGCCGAGGCGCTCTCGCGGGCCGGGCTGCGGCCGCCCGAGCGCTTCTTCCTGCGGTATCCGCACGAGTTGTCCGGGGGCCAGCGGCAGCGTGTCGTCATCGCGGGTGCGCTCGTCCTGGGGCCCGAACTCATCGTCGCCGACGAGCCGGTGGCCTCGCTGGACGCGTCGGTGCGCGGCGAGATCCTCGCCCTCCTGCTGCGGCTGCGCGCCGAACTGGGGCTGTCCGCCCTCGTGGTGACCCACGATCTCGGCCTGGCGTGGAACATCGCCGACCGGGTCGCGGTGATGTACCTGGGCCGGATCGTGGAGACCGGCGCCGTCGAGCAGGTACTGACGGCGCCCCGACACCCGTACACCCAGGCCCTGTTGTCCGTCCTGCCGGAAGCACCGGGCGACCCGGTGGTCCTGGCCGGCGAGCCCCCGGATCCGTCCCGCATCCCCTCCGGCTGCCGCTTCCGGGTCCGGTGTCAGGTCCTGGCGGGTGGGGAGGCGGAGCGGGCGGGTGTCGCGGACGCCTGCCGGACCCAGGACCCGGGGGTGCTGGACGGGAGCGGCGAGGCACAGGTGGCGTGCCACTGGGCTCGGGCTACCGGGTAGTTCCCTCGTCCTCCGCCACCAACTCCACCTCGAATCCGTCCGAGTTGGCGAGATAGGCCGCGTAGTGCTCGGGGCCGCCCGCGTGCGGGTACCGCTCCGCGAAGAGCGGCGCCCAGCCGTTGCCGGGGGCCTCGTCCGCGAGGGCGTCCAGCTCGCTGCGGCTTCCGGCGTGGAACGCCAGGTGGTTGAGGCCCGGGCGCATCCGGTCGTGAGGGCCGCCTGTCATCGCCGGGGACTGCTCCACGACGAGGTACGTCGTCCCCTGCCGCCAACTGCGACCGTGCTCCCAGTCCTGGTACGGGTCGTAGCCGAGCCGGCCGAGCAGCCAGCCCCATTCGCGGACCGCTCGGGGCAAATCGGGGACCCACAGCTCGATGTGGTGCAGCATCTCGATCTCCTACGTGTGAACGAGCTGTGGCCCTCCGCTGTCAGGGTTTTCTTTTGGCCGCAGTCTGCGAGTTCAGGCCAATAGGCCACCATCGACAATATTGTCATGCACAGTTCACTATCTGGCAATCTTGATTCACCAACCTCGCACGAAGTGTGTCGATCACCAAGGGTGCATCCTTCGAGAATATGGGGGCCGGAGATGCGAAGACGTCACGAGTACCGGGGATTGATCGCGGCGGCGATCGGCGGAGTGCTCACGCTAACCACCACAACCGCCGCCCACGCGGCGCCGCCACCGCTTACCGACCCAGCCAAGGCAGCAGCGATTGCTGGTCAGTTAGGCAACGAGCGTGCGGCCGGTGTCTACTAACCGGTACGGACGACTCGTGGTGGCGGTCACCGATCGGGCTGCGGCAGAAACCGTGCGAGGTGCCGGCGCGATAGCAGAGGTCGTCACCTACGGCACGGCCGACCTCGGCTCCGCCAAAGCCAAGCTGGATCAACTGCCAGGGATTCCCAACACCGCCTGGAGCATAGACCAGAGCAGCAACCGGGTGAACGTACAGATCTACGACGGGGTTTCCACCGCCGACAGGTCCCGCATTGAAAATGCCGTCTCTGGATACGGAGATGCGGTCGACATAACGGAACGCTCCGGCAAGATCGAATCGACCGCCTACGCCATGCGCGGCGGTCTGGGCATAACGTCGGAATACACCTCCGGTGGAACGACCTGGGTACGCACCTGCAGCGCCGGGTTCAACGTGCAGGACGACAACGGCAAGAAGTACATGCTCACTGCCGGACATTGCATGAGAGATGGCGCTGTCAACTGGTCCCGAAGGAACGGAAGCGTTCCCCTCGGACCGGCCATCGACTGGCGCTACGGAACCGATACATACCAGTCCGACTACGGAGTGGTGGAGTACACCAACCCTGACGTCACTCCGTACGGGACGATCCAGTACAGGGACGGCTCGGAAGGGCAGATTTCGCGTTCCGCCTCTGCGTTCGAGGACGAGAAGGTGAAGCGCGTGGGAACCATGAGCCAGGACTTGGTGGGCAAGGTGCTCTCAACGGACGCAACGGTCACCTACACCGACGGCATCAAGCTCAACCACATGATCGAGGCGAGCAACTGCGACGTGGAAGGTGACAGCGGAGGGGTCCTCTTCAGCGGTGAAACGGCCGTGGGCATCACGTCGGGCGGCAACTACCTCGAAGAGCCATGTGGAGATTCCGACGCCCAATCAGATCGTTCCAGTTGGTACGAGCCGGTCTACCTCGTGCTCTCCTGGCAGGACCTGAAGGTCTATTAGGCCGCGCACTACCGCTCCCCGCCCGCGGTCTTGACGGGAATGCCGCAGGCGGCGCGAGAGTCCGTGAGTGAACCCGGATGCCCCCCTCCGCGTCGAAGGTGCAGACCCGGGGCTGGCGCCAGGAGTTGACCAGTCTCAGCGCCATGCTTTCAGCAGGGAATCCGTCGTCGGCGACGTCCAAGGGAACTCCATGAACACGCAAGCGAAGCGTCCCCTCAACCTGCTACTCGCGCCTCTCCTGGGTGCCTGCCTCCTTGCCGGTTGCGGCGATGATCAGGGCGCCGACGATGGCCATGTGAACAGTCAGTCGCTGCAGAAGCAGGAGAAGCGCGCCCGGCAAGTGGCTGACGCCTGGCGGGAATCCGCGTCCGCCGCTGCTTGGAGCGAGGGCTATTACCCGATGGCCGACGCGGTACAGATACCAGAATCCGGTTGGCGCAGCCAGGCGGACGAACAGGCCTACGAGACCAAGAACTTCGTCCTGCACGGCAATCTGCCGACCACTACCACCCGGCAAGGGAAGGTGGACTGGAGAAGCGGTGACACTCTGAACCGCCCGCTGTGGGGGGCCAAGAAGGCGTACCAGTCGTTCGACCTCAACAGCAGTGAGGGACCCCGGCTGACCGTGACGGGAGCGAGGCTCGGCG
Source organism: Streptomyces sp. JLBG701 (assembly GCF_058544905.1). Classification (NCBI taxonomy): domain Bacteria; kingdom Bacillati; phylum Actinomycetota; class Actinomycetes; order Kitasatosporales; family Streptomycetaceae; genus Streptomyces; species Streptomyces sp. JLBG701. The sequence continues at coordinate 7,455,646 of NZ_CM178588.1, read as the reverse complement.
AAACGACGATCACCACGAGCCGAGGCACGGCCACCGTTCCCGCCTGGCTGTTCACGCTCGACGGCTACGACACCCCACTCAAGCGTGTCGCCGTCACCCCGTCAAAGCTTCCCAAAACACCGATCCAACAAGCTCAGCAAGGGTCTGCGGGCGGTCTCAGGCGGGTCGCCCGACTGGCTGGGACGGCGCTGGACGGCCGGTCCATCACAGTGAGGGCCACTCACGGATCCTGCGACGACGGCCCCGTCGTGAAGGTGCTGGAAACCGACGAGAACGTTGTGCTGTATGCCTCCATCGCCGGGGCACAGACCGGCCCTTGCAGCGCTGACCTGACCGAACAGAGCGTGAAGGTGGAGCTGCGGAAGCCGCTCGGTGACCGCATTCTCCTGGACGCCCTCACCGGCCGGCCGGTGCCGTACGGCGAACCCAACGGGCTGTCGCCGAGCTGGACCTAGAAAACTGCGGTCTCGAGCGCCGATCCACGGCCGCTGGCGCTCCCCCGCGCACCACCCGCACCGCCCAGGAACGTCGCCGCCACTCACCTTCTGCGTCCGCTCGTTCGCGTACAGCAGGGAGCCGTCGAATGGCGTCCCACCAGGTGGTGTAGCCGATCAACTACGCGGAATGCACAGGTCACCGCCACACCGTGGCGGATCGGGGCCACCCGAGGTACTGACGGCAGGTCAGCCAGGCGCGGAGCGGGAGCCGTGCCCCACATGGGAGGCGGACGCGCGGCTCACCGGAAGGTGTCGAGCAGGTCGCATACCATCACGCGGGATGCCATCCCAAGCTGGGCCTGGTACCTCCAGCCCTTCGGCAGGGGGCACGTATGGGGACTTCTCGATGCGGGGATACGCCGGTACGGTCAACGGCCCGTCATCGAACCGCTCTTGACCCGGTCGAGCAAGGCGAACAGGGCCGAGGAGCTGATGGCGATGACTGTGGCGGGGGTGTCGCTCTCACGGAGGTGGGGGGTGCTGGTTCGATCCAGTGCCACCTCGACGCAGGTGTCGGCTCCCCCCTCGCTGAAGCTGGACTTCTGCCACCTGAGCTGGGCCATGCACGCCTTCCTAGAGCAACGGGTACAGGACCCGCTGGATCAATCCCAACGAGTCCTTGGCAGCGTGCCCCTCGGGCGGGACTCCCGCGTCCACCGGAGGCAGTGCCACCGACCGAAGGCTAGCGAACAGCTCTTCGTATCTGGCAAGGGCCTCGGCATCGCCCAAGTAGAGCGACTTCTCAATGTGCGACACGATCACCGTGCTGAGCCGTCGCGCGGAGGGAGCGACGAGTGTGAACGACGTGCCGAAGGGGACTGGCCCGTCGAACGGCAGCACCTGGACCGTCACATGGGGCAACCGGGACACTTCGATCAACCGCTGCAGCTGCTCCCGCATGATCCCTGGGTCGCCCAGCGATGGGTGCAGGGCGGCCTCGTGCACGATCGCGTGGAGACGTGCCGGACATTCGCCGGTCAGAACACGTTGGCGTTGCATGCGGAACTCGACGGCAAGTTCGTGGTCCTGATGCGTGGCACGCGCGTATCCGCGTCGATGAATGGCAGCGGCGTACGCCCGGGTCTGCAGCAGCCCCGGAACGAACAGCGGCTCATAGTTGATGAGTTCGGCTGCGGCGTCCTCCAACTCCGCCAGATCGAGCAGCGAAGGACGTACCCGATCTCGATACTCCGTCCACCAGCCCTTGCCGTCCGCCTGCCCCAGCTCAGCCAGGGCTTCCAGATAAGTGGAGTCTTCGCAACTAGCAGTGGAGGCGAGCCGACGAAGTCGATCCACCGACAGCCCCGTGCGGCCTGATTCCACGGTACTGATGTGCGAGGCATTCATACTCATCGCCTCAGCAGCCCGCGCAGCAGTGAGCCCAGCCTCTTCCCGGAGAGCCCGGATCTCGGAACCGTATCGCCGCTGCCGATACGTGGGATTGCCCCTCAGCCCCATCAGTCCTCCTCATCACCACGCCTGCACGTAATCATCCACGCACCAATTCCACAAGGAGGTTGAGAGTTCGCAACCAATGCCGCTACCTTCAGTGTGGCACCAATCACGCAAGGCACTCGTTCTGGAGACCAGCCACATGCGCACGCCCGAAACCCCCCAGCCCCTCTGGACGTACGGCCTCACCGTCCCCCACGACCCGCGCGCCGTCCGCGTCGTCCGCGCGACGATCCGCAGCATCCTCGCCGCCGCCAGACTCAACTGCATCGTCGACACCGTGGAGTTGCTGGTCTCGGAGGTCGTCACCAACGCTTACCGCTGCTCGACCTAGGAGACCTACGTCAGCATGGAACGCACTCCGGAGGACTTCCGCGTCACGGTGTGGGACCACGGTTCGGGCGCACCCGCGCTCCGCGCACCCTCGGAAGAGGACGAGAGCGGACGCGGACTGGGCATCGTCGAGGCGTGCGCCGATCACTGGGGTGTGCGGGACTACCTGCACGGCAAGGCGGTGTGGTTCAGCGTCGTACCGAAGAAGAGTGAGGGCGAAGCATGAGTTGTCCACAGGCCCAGCCCGCACCGCAGCCTCGCAGGTACGCTGACGTTCAACGGGCAGACCGCCGCATCGCCCTGAGGAGACCGCACATGAGCACCGCCGCACACCCAGGCTCCGGCAACTCTGTCACACCCCAGCCAGCCAGCACCCCGGAAGAGCTACGGGCCGCCCTGGCACAGTTGGCGCCCGGCGCCCTGCCCACGTTCGACGCCGAACGCTCCACGGCGCTCCAACAGGCACGCGAACAGGTCAGCGCGGCTCCGATGCGCCGCTTCGTGGGCCAGTGGGCGGTGTACGTAGCTTTGGAGCGGCACCCCGAGCGGGCCGCCAGGCTGCGCGTCCTGGAAGCACGTGCCGCTACCACCGAGAGCGTCGAAGAAGCGCGGGCCATCGCGGCCGAGATCGGCCGGATCCTGGACGTGGCATGCGTAGAGGCCGGTGTCGAGCGCACCAAGGGGGTCTGAGGCATGGGGGACGAGGAGGCCTGGCGCTGGGAGTACGACCCGGACGCCGAGCACGTCGCAGCCGGGTTCCCACAGTCCATCGTCGACGAAGTCGAGCGCCTGGCGGCTGAGCTGGTCGCGCTGGCCGAGGTCGGCGTCGACGTGACGGACATCGGCGAGGGACCCCGGCACGGAGTTCCAGGCGGCGTACGCCGCATCCCGCTGCTGTCCGACGGCTGGTTCTACGCGCTGCCGGTGCCCCGGCTGCGCCTCATTGCGATCACGCGAATCATCCCGCCGTTCGACTTCCTCTGAGCCGGGGCGGTTCAGCCGGTTCCCGGCACCTGGGTCAACAGGTACCGGGAACCGAGAGCTTGCCAATCGGACGTCAGGCCGCGTGGACGACGTCCTTCTCCTCGGCGAAGTGGCACGCCGACTCGTGTGCGGCCGGGGTGTCCTGGCCCTGGAAGCGCTCGGGGACCGCGAGGAGGGGGACCTCCTCGGCGCACTTGTCCTGGGCCTTCCAGCAGCGGGTGCGGAAGCGGCAGCCGGACGGCGGGTTCGCCGGGGACGGCACGTCGCCGGTCAGGATGATCCGCTCGCGGTGCTCACGGGCGTCCGGGTCCGGGACGGGCACGGCGGAGAGCAGTGCCTGGGTGTACGGGTGCGTCGGGTGGTCGTAGATCTGCTCGTCGGAGCCGATCTCCGCCATCTTGCCGAGGTACATGACGCCCACGCGGTCCGAGATGTGCCGGACGATCGACAGGTCGTGCGCGATGAAGAGGTAGGAGAGGTTGAACTCGTCCTGGAGTCGCTCCATCAGGTTGATGACCTGCGCCTGGACGGACACGTCCAGGGCGGAGACCGGCTCGTCGCAGATGATGATCTCGGGGTTGAGGGCCAGGCCGCGGGCGATGCCGATGCGCTGACGCTGGCCGCCCGAGAACTGGTGCGGGTAGCGGTTGATGTACTCCGGGTTGAGGCCCACCACGTCCAGGAGTTCCTGGACCTTGCGGCGCCGGTCGCCCTTCGGGGCCACCTCGGGGTGGATGTCGAAGGGCTCGCCGATGATGTCGCCCACCGTCATACGGGGGTTGAGCGAGGTGTACGGGTCCTGGAACACCATCTGGATGTTGCGGCGTACGGCCTTCAGGGCGCGGCCGGACAGCTTGGTGATGTCCTGGCCCTTGTAGAAGACCTCGCCGGCGGTCGCCCGCTCCAGGTTCATCAGCACCTTGGCGACGGTGGACTTGCCGCAGCCGGACTCGCCCACGATGCCCAGGGTCTCGCCCTGGTACAGGTCGAAGGAGATGCCGTCGACGGCCTTGACCGCGCCGATGTGCCGTTTGAACAGGATGCCCTGGGTGAGCGGGAAGTGCTTCACCAGGTTGCGCACCTGGAGGATCGGCTCGCCGCGCTCGACCGGGGCCTCGACGGCGGCGACCGCCTCCTCCTCGGTGCGGGCGTCGACGACGTCCACCTCGGAGACGTTCGGCGTGGCGTCCTGCGGCTCGTCGTTCTTGCTGAGCTCAGCCATGGAGCGTCTCCTTCCAGAAGTGGCACGCCGAACCGCGGCCCACCAGCTCGGTGCCGTCCTGCTCGGTGACGGGCAGCAGGTCCGGGATCTGCTCCCGGCACACGTCCTGGGCCTTGGGGCAGCGCGGGTTGAAGGCGCAACCGGTCGGCACATGGAGCAGGTTGGGCGGCAGACCCTTGATCGCGTACAGCTCCTGGCCCTTCTGGTCCAGGCGCGGGATCGAGTCCAGCAGACCCCTGGTGTACGGGTGCGCCGGGCGCTTGTACAGCTCGTGGACCGGGGCGCGCTCCACGATGCGGCCCGCGTACATCACGGCGATCTTGTCCGCGACGTCGGCGACGACACCGAGGTCGTGGGTGATCAGGATGAGGCCCATGTGGTACTCGCGCTGCAACTCCGCGAGCAGGTCCATGACCTGGGCCTGGACGGTGACGTCGAGGGCCGTGGTCGGCTCGTCGGCGATGATCAGGTCCGGCTCCAGGGCCAGCGCCATGGCGATCATGATGCGCTGGCGCATTCCGCCGGAGAACTGGTGCGGGTAGTCGTTCACCCGCGCCGAGGCCGCCGGGATCTTCACCCGGTCCATCAGCTCGATCGCCTTGGCCTTGGCCTCCTTCTTGGAGAGGCCCTGGTGGACGCGGAACATCTCGCCGAGCTGGTAGCCGACGCTGAGCACCGGGTTCAGCGACGACAGCGCGTCCTGGAAGATCATGGCGATACGGCGGCCGCGGATCCGGCGGCGCTCCTCGCCGGACATCTTCAGCATGTCCTGGCCGCGGAAGAGGATCTCGCCCTGCGGGATGCTCGCCGGCGGCATGTCGAGGATGCCCATGATCGCCTGCGCGGTCACGGACTTGCCGGAGCCGGACTCGCCGAGCACGGCGAGCGTCTCACCGGCGCTCACGCTGTAGTTGACGCCGTTGACGGCCCTGACCAGGCCCTCGCGGGTCTTGAACTCGACGTGCAGGTCACGCACTTCGAGCAGCGGGCCGCCGTAGGTCTCGCCGTCGCGCGGCGAGGGCACGGAAACTTCTTCGATGATGGTCACGTACGCCTCCCTCAGCGCATCTTCGGGTCGAGGGCGTTGCGGACGGCCTCACCTAGCATGATGAACGCCAGCACTGTGATGGTGAGCATGATCGACGGATAGAGCATGATCCACTGAGCCACCCGGATCTGGTTGCCGCCGTCGGAGATGTCGTTGCCCCAGGAGACGCCGTTGAGGCCGAGGCCCAGGAAGGACAGCGTGGCCTCGGCGCCGATGTAGACGCCGAGCGAGATGGTGGCGACGACGATCACCGGGGCCAGGGTGTTCGGCAGGATGTGGCGGAACAGAATGCGCGTGGTGCTCGCACCGAGGGCCTTGGCCGCCTGGACGTAGTCGGCCTGCTTGGTGGTGATCACCGCGCCGCGCATCACACGCGCGAGCTGGGTCCAGCCGAAGAACCCCAGGGCGCCGATGACGACCCAGGTGGTGCGCTCCGGGAAGGAGTTGAGGGTGACCATGGTGCCCAGCAGGAACGGAATGCCGAAGAACACGTCGACGAGCCGGGACAGGATCGAGTCGACGACCCCGCCGAAGTAGCCGGCGATCATGCCGACCAGGCCGCCCACGATGGTCACCAGGACGGTGGTGCCGAAGCCGACGGCTATGGAGGCGCGGGCGCCGTAGATGAGCCGGGCGTAGACGCTGCGGCCCTGCTGGTCGTAGCCCAGCCACTCCGGCGAGAAGACCTTTCCGAGCTGCGGCTTCTGCAGGTAGTGCTTGGACAGGTCGCCGTAGGTCGGGTCGGCGCTGGTGAACCAGCCGGGGAAGAAGGTGATCGTCATCAACAGCAGGATCAGCACCGCCGAGATGATGAAGACCCTGTTGCGGCGCAGGTCCTGCCAGGCGTCGCCCCACAGGCTGCGGGCCTTCTCGGCCTTGACCGGCGCGCTGGGCGGGGTGGCGGTGGCCACGGCGTCCTGTGTGGCGGTGGCGGTGTCGGATTTGGTCATGTCAGGCATAGCGAATCCTCGGGTCAAGGACCGCGTAGAGCAGGTCGACAAGGAGGCTGGCGACGAGGTAGACGAGAACGAGGATGGTCACCAGACCCACGAGGGTGGTGCCTTCCCGGCGGACGATCGACTGGTAGATCGTGCCGCCGACGCCCTGGATGTTGAAGATGCCCTCGGTGACGACGGCACCGCCGAGCAGGGCGCCGATGTCGGTACCGAGGTAGGTGACGACCGGGATCATCGAGTTGCGCATCAGGTGGACCGTCACCACCCGGCGCCGGGGCAGGCCCTTGGCGATGGCCGTGCGGACGTAGTCGGCCCGCATGTTCTCCGCGATCGACGTACGGGTGAGCCGGGACACATAGGCGAGTGACGCCGTGGCCAGCACGACCGCGGGCATCAGCAACTGACCGTAGTTCGACGGGTCGCTGACGTTCGGTTCGAGCCAGTTCAGCTCGTCGGCGAAGATCCACTTGAGGATGAAGCCGAGGACGAACACCGGGACCGAGATCAGCAGCAGCGTGATGAGCAGGACCGTGGTGTCGGCGGCTCGACCAGCACGCAGGCCGGCGAAGACGCCGAGGCTGATGCCGACGACGAGCTCGATGACGAAGGCGAAGCCGCCCAGCCGCAGGGTCACCGGGAACGCGTCGCCCAGCACATCGGTGACGGGACGGCCGCTGCCGATCTGCGTGCCGAAGTCCCCGTGCAGGATGATGCCCCTCATGTAGTCCCAGTACTGCACGAGGATCGGCTGGTCGAGCCCGTACTGGTGTCTCAGGGAGGCGATCACGGCGGGGCTGCCGGCCTTGTCGCCGAACAGGCCTCGCACGGGGTCGCCGGGCAGGGCGTAGACCATGAGGAAGATAAGCAGGGTGGTGCCGATGAACACCGGGATCATCTGGAGCAGTCGTCGTGCGACATAGCGCCCCATCATGCCTCCATATAAGTCACAGCAGCAGTCGGGCCCTTCCCAAGTGCACCGCGTCGCGATGCGCATGGAAAGGGCCCCCCAGCCGCTGCCGTTGCCCGGAGCGCGACGGGCGCGCCCCGGGCAACCGGTTGTCTGCGGTTACTTTTTGACCTCGACGCCGGTCAGGATCGGGTCACCGTCCTGGCCGAACTTGACGCCCGAGACCTTCTCCGAGTAGCCCGCGTTGACCTTGTAGTACCAGAGCGGAATGCTCGGCATGAAGTTGACGAGCTGCGCCTCGACTTCCTGGTACTTCGCCTCCGACTCCTCCAGCGTGCCGGCGCTGTCGGCCTCGGTGATCAGCTTGTCGATCGTCGCGTTGGAGAAACCGCTCTGGTTACCCGACGACTTGGAGCCGTACAGGTCGCGGATGAAGTTCGCGATGAACGGGTAGTCCAGCACCCAGCCGGAGCGGTAGATGGACTTGACCTCCTCCGCGTCACGAGCGTCCAGGTCCGCCTGGAAGTCCGCCTTCGCGTCGGTGGCGCACTTCACGCCGGTGGCGTTGGTGATGGAGTTGCAGACCGCCTCCACCCACTCCTTGTGACCACCGTCGGTGTTGTACTGGATGGTGATCGCGTTGCCGGGAACGCCGCCACCCTCCTTGATGAGCGCCTTGGCCTTGGCCGGGTCGTACGTGGTGACGTCACCCGCGACGTTCGGCTTGTAGCCGAGGACACCCTTGGCGACCCAGCCGGTGGCCGGCTCACGGGTGCCCTGGAGCACGGTCTTGGTGATGGTGTCGCGGTCGATCGCCATCGACAGGCCCTGGATGACCTTCGGGTCGATGTCCTTCCACTGCTTGGTGTAGAAGGCCGGGACGATCGTCTGGATCGCGGAGTAGGCCTGGTCGATGGCACGGTCGCCGAGGTCCGTCTTGTAGACGGGCAGGTCCTTCGGGGCGATCTGGGTGATGACGTCCAGGTTGCCGGACTTGAGGTCCTCGTAGGCCGTCTCGGGGGTGGAGTAGTTCTTGAAGACCACGCCGCCGTTCTTCGCCGCGTTCGAGCCCTTGTAGTCGGCGTACTTCTTGACCGTGATGGCCTTCTTGTGGTCCCAGCTGACGAACTCGTAGGGACCGTTGCCGACCGGCTTCTCACCGGCGGCCGCCGGGTCCTTGAAGAAGGACTCGGGCAGCGGCGAGAAGACCTGGTAGCCGAGCTTGTAGACGAAGTACGGGATCGCCGAGGTCAGCTCGATGGTGAAGGTGCTGTCGTCGACGACCTTCAGACCGGACATCTCGGTCGCGGTCGGCTTGCCCTCGTCGGGCGCGACCTCGGAGTAGCCCTTGATGTCCGAGAACCAGAAGCTGTTGGTCTGCTTGTTGTCCGGGTTCGCGGCCCAGTTCCAGGCCTTGACGTAGGACTCAGCGGTGACCGGGGTGCCGTCGTGGAACTTCCAGCCGGACTTCAGCTTGACCGTGAAGGTCTTGTTGTCCGTGGAGTCGACGGACTCGGCGTTCATGTACACGATCTTGCCGCTGGCGTCGTAGTCAACAAGCCCCGTGAAGAGCGAGTTGATCACGATGCTGCCGTAGGACTCCATGGTGTTGGCCGGCTGCAGCGGGTTCTGCGGCTCACCGGACTCGACCGTGAATGTGCCATTCGCATTGATCGCGGCATCGCTGTCGCCGGCACTGTCATCGCTGCCACCACAGGCGGTCGCGGCCAGCGCCACCACAGCGGCTATCGCGACCCACTTGGCGCTCTTGGCACCACGCATGGGTTCCTCCTCATGAGTCCATTGGTTCACCGCAAGGGGGAGCACACGACACGCCACCGTCACCGGTGCCGGAGATAGTCAGGTGCCCCCACGCTCGTGAGTCGGCGCCGCCTGCAGCGCATGACCCGAGCTCTACGCGCCTAACTATCTGCCATCGGCCATCGCCCGAACCACACTCATTTGGTCTCGGTTCGATCACACCTGGTCCGTACATCTTCCAAAATCTGGACAAAGGGTTTGCCGAAAGATCCCTGCGAAACGGACTTGTTACACACCTATCGGTCACAGGGGTCCGGATTCCGGACGGGGAAGAGTGGAAACCCTGTTGCGATGACGGCGATCGCCGTGCAAGGGAGCATGTGACGCTCCGGCGTGGCCCGAAATGTTCTTACATGGCGCGGATGCGCGGGCTGACGCAGGCAGCAGCGTAGTGCGATTCCAGCCGCCTGTGAGCTGTCTGAGCCAAGAGGGAGGGTTTTCCCTACGATTTCCCGCGCACCCTCGTGATCCAGCCCACTCCCCCGCACTCACCCCGACACGCGACAGGCCGGGCAACACCGCCGTGTGCGGTGTTGCCCGGCCCTGAGGCCCAACTGGCGGAGCGTCAGCCGTTCTTGGCGCGGCTCGCGGCGCGGGCGCGCTCACGGCCGTCCAGGTTCACCTTGCGGATGCGAACGGCCTCCGGGGTGACCTCGACGCACTCGTCGTCGCGGCAGAACTCCAGGGACTGCTCCAGGGAGAGCTTGCGCGGCGGCACGATCGCCTCGAACGAGTCGGCCGAGGACGACCGCATGTTGGTGAGCTTCTTCTCCTTCGTGATGTTCACGTCCATGTCGTCGGAGCGCGAGTTCTCGCCGACGATCATGCCCTCGTACACCTCGGTGCCGGGGTCGGTGAACAGCACGCCGCGCTCCTGAAGGTTCGTCATCGCGAACGCGGTGACGGCACCGGCGCGGTCGGCGACCAGGGAGCCGTTGTTACGGGTCGCCAGCACGCCGAACCAGGGCTCGTGGCCCTCGTGGATGGAGTGGGCGATTCCGGTGCCGCGCGTGCCGGTGAGGAACTCGGTACGGAAGCCGATGAGACCGCGGGAGGGCACCACGAACTCCATACGGACCCAACCCGAGCCGTGGTTGGACATGTTGTCCATCCGGCCCTTGCGGACACCCATGAGCTGCGTGACCGCGCCCATGTGCTCCTCGGGCACGTCGATCGTCATGCGCTCGACGGGCTCGTACGTCTTGCCGTCGACCTGCTGGGTGACGACCTGCGGCTTGCCGATGGTCAGCTCGAAGCCCTCGCGGCGCATCTGCTCGACCAGGATGGCGAGCGCGAGCTCACCACGGCCCTGGACCTCCCAGGCGTCGGGACGCTCGGTGTCCAGGACGCGCAGCGAGACGTTACCGACCAGCTCGCGGTCGAGGCGGTCCTTGACCTGACGGGCGGTGACCTTGCGGTCCTTGACGGCCGCCTTGTTCTCCGCGCCCTTGCCGGTGCCGCCCCGGCCGACCAGCGGCGAGGTGTTGGTGCCGATGGTCATCGAGATCGCCGGCTCGTCGACCGTGATCAGCGGGAGCGGGATGGGGTTCTCGGGGTCCGCGAGGGTCTCGCCGATCATGATGTCCGGGATACCGGCGACGGCACAGATGTCACCGGGGCCCGCCATCTCGGCCGGCTTGCGGGTGAGCGCCTCGGTCATCAGCAGCTCGGTGATGCGCACGTTGGACATCGTGCCGTCGCGCTTGATCCACGTGACGGTCTGGCCCTTGCGCAGCTCGCCCTGCTCGACGCGGAGCAGCGCGATACGGCCGAGGAAGTTGTCGGCGTCCAGGTTGGTGACGTGCGCCTGGAGCGGGGCCTCGGTGTCGAACTCCGGAGCCGGGACGTGCGAGAGGATCGTGGAGAAGAACGGCTCCAGGCTGTCACTGTCGGCCGGGACGGTGCCGTCCGCCGGCTTGGTCAGCGAGGCGACGCCGTCACGCGCACACGCGTAGACGATCGGGAACTCGATCTGCTCCTCGTCGGCGTCGAGATCGAGGAAGAGGTCGTACGCCTCGTTCACGACCTCGTCGATGCGCGAGTCGGGGCGGTCCGTCTTGTTGATACAGAGGATGACGGGCAGCCGGGCCTGCAGCGCCTTGCGCAGCACGAACCGGGTCTGCGGCAGCGGCCCCTCGGAGGCGTCGACCAGCAGCACGACGGCGTCGACCATCGACAGACCGCGCTCGACCTCGCCGCCGAAGTCGGCGTGGCCCGGGGTGTCGATGATGTTGATGGTGATGACGTCGCCGCCATCCTTGGGGTGGTACTTCACGGCCGTGTTCTTGGCCAGGATCGTGATGCCCTTCTCACGCTCCAGGTCGTTCGAGTCCATCATGCGGTCGTCGAGCGACTCGGCGGCGTGCGCGGCGAAGGCACCGGCCTGCTTGAGCATGGCGTCGACCAGAGTGGTCTTGCCGTGGTCGACGTGGGCGACGATGGCGACGTTGCGGATGTCGTGGCGCGTGGCCATAGTGAGGCGCTTCTCCCGGAGTGTGAGGACGGCCTGCGCGTACATCAGTGTTACGCGGGCCCTGCCGGGCTGGACATGCCACGGCCTTACCCCATGGTACGGGGCGCTGCGGGAGTCGGCCTCCGCAGGGCCCTGCCGGGCGGCTGGAGGGGCGGGGTCAGGCGGTCTTCGCGGCGGCTGAGTCCGCACCGCAGGAGAGGCGGGCGGCCTCTTGTGCCGTGGCGCTGTCGTTCTCCGTGTCGCACTCGAGGAGGCCGTCTGTCGCAGCGGTCCAGCTCTCCGCGCGCCCGGTAATGGCCTTGTCCCCCGGGCAGGAGTAGCGGAAGTCCGCCTCGACGACGCGTACCGCGACGTACTGCACGAACCGCCCCGACCCGCTCGGTGCCACGCTGCCGTCGTTCAGTTCTGGTCCCGTGTCGCCGGCCTTTGTGAACCGCCACGAATCGCCGTCGGTGTCCTTCACGGAAGCGGCGTCGGAGTCGATCTCGCCGATCTTCTTGCCCAGGGAGAAGAGGATCTCCTCCGCAGCCGGCGCACCGCTCCCGGCCTGCACCGAGGTCCTGACGCCGGCCAGCCGCTTCACCTTGTTCTTCAGCTCGCCGCCGCCCTTGCCCAGCGTCTCCACCTCGGAGACCCCGAGCAGCCTCGTCGGCTTCTCGATGTTGAACCAGGTGTACGTGCCGTTCGCGCACGCCTTGTCGGCGACGGCCTGCGCCCCCTTGACGCCGTCATCCGTGCCGCCCGAGTCACCGGTGCACCCGGCCGAGCCTCCGGCCACAAGCGCCACGACCCACGCCGCCGCCAAGCTCCGGCCTGCCGAACCGCGCATCGCCCGGTCCCCTTCCCCCCGTACGACGACCGCCGCCCCGCGTGATGCGGGACGGCGGCCGTGCTGATCATCTGGGCGGAATCGTACGCCCTACCCCTCCGACGGACTCGCCGAAGGCTTCGCGCCCTTCTTCAGGAACCCCATGTCCTCGTAGACCGGGGTCTGGAAGCCGAAGGCGCCGGCGTTGGCGATGTTCTTCTTCACCGCCGTGAGCTGGGGGCGCTGGTAGAGGGGGATCGAGCCGGCGGCAGCCCAGATGCGGGCGTCCGCCTTGCGGACCAGCGCGCGGGACTCGTCCTCGTCGAGCGTGGCGATGGCCTGGTCGAAGAGCTGGTCGACCTGGTCGGTGCCGACCCGGGTGTAGTTCTGCTCGACGTTCAGGGAGCCGTCGGCGGCAGGCACCGGCTTGGCGTAGATGGGCCGCGCGTCGGTGGCGGGGAAGGCCGAGGCGGGCCAGGAGTAGAGGGCGAGGTCGTACTGGCCGGACGCGATGTGGTCCTTGAAGTAGCTCTCGTCGGAGACCTTCTTGATGTCGGTGCGGATACCGACCTTGGCCAGCATCGCCGAGATGCGGTCGGCGACGGACCGCAGGGGTTCCGAGCCGGACCCGGACGGCAGCACGAAGCGCAGGCTCAGCGACTTGCCGTTCTTGGCGAGCGCCCCACGCTCGGCGCCGACCGGGGCGGCGGTGCCCTTGGGGGCGTACGCGCCGGGCGCACCCCCCTGCTTCAGCTGCTTGCCGGTGAACTGCTTGCCGTCCTGGGCAAGATGCTTGGCACCGTCCTCGCTCTTGTGAGCCTGGGACGTGCCCGACTTCTGGTGCCCCCGCGGATCCTTCCGCTTCTCCCGCTCGGCCTCGCGCAGCGCCTTGTCGTCCTCGCCGACGATGTACGTACCGTCGTCGCCGCCCTCGGACGACTTCTCGTCGGCCTTCTTCCCCTTGGCGCCGGCCGCCTTCTCGCCCTTCTTCGGCTGCGTCTTGACCGGCCCGCCGGGCACCCACCCGGCGTCCGCGAGCAGCGCCTGCGCCTCCTCGGTGTCCTGGCCGCCGAGCGCGCCGCTGTTGTCGGCGTAGGCGGCCTGGCCGGAGAGCGCGAGGTGGCTGCCGACCGGGACGGCGGGCAGGCCCAGCGGCTTGAGTACGACGTTCGCCAGCTCGGTGCGGTCCAGGGCACGGGCCACGGCTCTGCGGACCCGCTCGTCGGCGAGGGGGCCGCCGACGCCGTTGAGGGCGAGCTGTGTGTAGGTGGGCTCCAGGGACTTGCGGACCTCGAAACCGCGCAGGGCGTCCTGCTGACGCTCGTACTTGGTGGCCGCCTTGCGCTGCTTCGGCTGGGCGCCGGCGCCCTGGAGCGGGGTGCTCGTGCCCTTGGCGCGGCCGGCGAGGGCGATGCGCTGTGCCGCGGAGGCGTCGATCTCGGCGACGTCGATCCGACCGGCGGCGAGGGCGGCGGCGCGCTTCTCGCGGGGTACGGCGGTCAGCACGAGGGAGGAGAGCTTGGGGGCCCGGCCCCACCAGCGGGGATTGCGGGTGAGGGTGACCTCGTCGTTCTTGCGGTCGACCTTCTTCAGGGCGAAGGGACCGGCGGTGACCTTGAGCTTTCTGCGCGCCCCGTCGTTGAAGGAGTCCGGGGTGCCCATGACGTCCTTCGGGTACAGCGGGGAGAACAGCGACTTCCAGTCGGCGTAGGAGCGGCTGAAGGTGACCTTGACTTCGAGGTCGTCGGCGCCGCGCTGGATCTTCTCGATGCGGTCGTAGCCGACGTTGCGCGCGGTCCAGTAGGCGCTGTCCTTGCCGGACAGGGCCCGCCACTGGGCGGCGAAGTCGGCGGCGCCGATCTCTCGGCCGTCGCTCCACACCGCGGCTTGGTTGAGCTTGTAGAGGACGACCTGCTTGGGCTCGGTCTCGACGACCTTGGCGGACTCCAGGTAGTCGGGGTTGCGCTCCGGCCGCCCGTTCGCGTCGAGCCGGTACATCGAGGGCAGGACGGCCTGGGCGACCCGGGTGGTGGCCGTGCCGGCGTCCGCCTGGAAGGTGTTGAGCGTCTCCGGCACGGCGTCCACCGCCCAGTGCAGGGTGCCGCCGTCGAGGACCAGGGCGCGGGCGGCGGGAGCGATGTCCTGCCTGGCGAGCGGCTTGCCCGCCTCGTCCTCGGAGCTGCACCCGGCGAGCACGGACACCGCGAGCGCGCCCGCGGTGAGGAAGGCGGCCGAGCGCATGACTGCGCGCAGTCTGACGCCGTCGTGGGACATCTCTGCTTACCTCCGGGAGCCGCGGGCGTTATGATCACTTATGGCGGTATATGGAGCTGATCACATGTATGCGGCCACTGAAGAGGAAAGGATTCGGCAACACGGGGCGACACGGCGACAACGGCCGGGAAACCCACCCGTGCGGCGCAACGCACAGCGGTATGCACCCACACGCCTCGGCCAATCGGTGCACGTCCCTTCCCACCGGGAGGTGTGACGCGCAACACTCGCAGGCGCATGAACGTTGCCACCCAGGGCCGCCCGGCCTACGGAAGTGAGGTCACGTCATGTCCGTGCACGACGAACTGACGTCCATCCAGCGCCACCTCGACGACCTGTCCAGGTCCGTGAGCCGTCTGGAACAGCAGCTGGGCAGCGGCGGGCTCGACATCCGCCGCGTCCGCACCGACTGCGATCACCTGCGCGAGAGCGCCGCGCTGCTGCGCCAGACGGCCTCCGGTTCCACCTCGTCCCGGCGGCCCGATCTCGTCACCATCTCCGACACCCCCTACGACAACAGCCTGTGGATCGACACGGACGACGAAGGTCTCGGCGCCCGCGACCGCCACGCACCCTGAGCACCCGAACCGACCGGAGTCATGAGTTGGCCACTGGTACGGAACCTCATCCCACCGGCGGCGGCGTACGCACCGCTACGCGCGCCGCGATCGACGCCCCGCACCTGCGGACCGACCGCTGGTGGCTGGCACCGGCCGCCACCGCGGCCGGTCTGCTGGCGTTCATCGTCTACTCGACCTGGCGGGCGTTCGCCGACACCGACTACTACTCCGCGCCCTACGTCTCGCCGTTCTACTCCCCCTGCCTGGCGGAGCGGTGCGAGACCATGCGCGCCGGGCCGAACGCCGACCTCTTCGGGAGCTGGTGGGGGATCTCCCCCGCGATCATCATCCTGATCTTCCCGCTCGGCTTCCGCCTGACCTGCTACTACTACCGCAAGGCCTACTACCGCGGCTTCTGGGCCTCCCCGCCCGCCTGCGCGGTGGCCGAGCCGCACAAGAAGTACTCGGGCGAGACCCGCTTCCCGCTGATCCTGCAGAACGTCCACCGGTACTTCTTCTACGCCGCGATCCTGGTCGCCGGGATCCTGACGTACGACACCGTGCTGTCCTTCCGCGACGAGCACTACGACTGGGGCCACATGGGCCTCGGCACGCTCGTCTTCCTGGTCAACATCACGCTGATCTGGGCGTACACGCTGTCCTGCCACTCCTGCCGGCACATCGTCGGCGGCAAGCTGAAGCACTTCTCCAAGCATCCCGTGCGCTACAAGGCCTGGCAGTGGGTCGGGAAACTGAATGCCCGTCACATGCTGCTCGCCTGGGCGTCGTTGGTGAGCGTGGCGCTCGCCGACTTCTACGTCTACCTGGTCGCCTCCGGCGCCTTCGACGATCCGAGGTTGTTCTGATGTCCGTGGTCGACCGCCAGGAGTGGGACGTTGTCGTGGTCGGCGCCGGCGGCGCCGGGCTGCGTGCCGCGATCGAGGCGCGGGAGCGCGGCGCCCGTACGGCCGTGATCTGCAAGTCGCTGTTCGGCAAGGCGCACACGGTGATGGCCGAGGGCGGCATCGCGGCGGCGATGGGCAACGTCAACTCCGACGACAACTGGCAGGTCCACTTCCGCGACACCATGCGCGGCGGCAAGTTCCTCAACCAGTGGCGGATGGCCGAGCTGCACGCACGCGAAGCCCCGGACCGGGTATGGGAGTTGGAGACCTGGGGCGCCTTGTTCGACCGCACGAAGGACGGCCGCATCTCCCAGCGCAACTTCGGCGGCCACGAGTTCCCGCGCCTCGCCCACGTCGGCGACCGCACCGGCCTCGAACTGATCCGGACCCTCCAGCAGAAGATCGTCTCGCTCCAGCAGCAGGACATGAAGGAGACCGGCGACTACGAGTCCCGCCTGAAGGTCTATCAGGAATGCACGGTAACCCGGGTGTTGAAGACTGAGCCCAATAGCGGCTCCGCCGCGGGCAGCCGGGTTTCGGGCGTATTCGGCTACGACCGTGAGTCCGGACGTTTCTTCGTCCTGGAAGCGCCCGCCGTCGTGATCGCGACCGGTGGCATCGGCAAGTCCTTCAAGGTGACGTCGAACTCGTGGGAGTACACGGGCGACGGACACGCGCTGGCCCTGCTCGCCGGGGCGCCGCTGCTGAACATGGAGTTCGTGCAGTTCCACCCGACCGGCATGGTCTGGCCGCCGTCGGTCAAGGGCATCCTCGTCACGGAGTCCGTGCGCGGGGACGGCGGTGTGCTGCGCAACTCCGAGGGCAAGCGGTTCATGTTCGACTACGTCCCGGACGTCTTCAAGGAGAAGTACGCCGAGTCGGAGGAGGAGGGCGACCGCTGGTACGAGGACCAGGCCAACAACCGGCGCCCACCCGAGCTGCTCCCCCGTGACGAGGTGGCCCGCGCGATCAACTCCGAGGTGAAGGCGGGCCGCGGCTCCCCGCACGGCGGCGTCTTCCTCGACGTGTCCACCCGTATGCCGGCCGAGGTGATCCGGCGCCGACTGCCGTCCATGTACCACCAGTTCAAGGAGCTGGCGGACGTCGACATCACGGCGGAGGCGATGGAGGTCGGGCCGACCTGCCACTACGTGATGGGCGGCATCGCGGTCGACTCCGACACGGCCGCCGCGCGCGGCGTACAGGGCCTGTACGCGGCCGGCGAGGTCGCGGGCGGTATGCACGGCTCCAACCGGCTCGGCGGCAACTCCCTGTCCGACCTGCTGGTGTTCGGGCGGCGGGCGGGCCTGCACGCGGCCGAGTACGCGGCGGGGCTGGCCTTCGAACGCCCCGAAATCAGCGACACCGAGGTCGACTTGGCGTCGGCAGAGGCGCTGCGCCCCTTCTCGGCGGAGGGCCCCGAGCCGGGCGAGGAGAACGGACGCCCGCCGGAGAACCCGTACACCTTGCACCAGGAACTCCAGCAGACCATGAACGACCTCGTCGGCATCATCCGCCGCGAGAAGGAGATGGAGCAGGCGCTGGAGAAGCTCGCGGAGCTGCGCGTACGGGCGCGGCGGGCCGGTGTCGAGGGGCACCGCCAGTTCAACCCGGGCTGGCATCTCGCCCTGGACCTGCGGAACATGCTGCTGGTCAGCGAATGCGTGGCGCGGGCGGCGCTGGAGCGCACGGAGTCGCGCGGCGGCCACACCCGCGAGGACCACCCCGGGATGGACCGCAAATGGCGCAACATCAACCTCCTCTGCGCCCTCACCGACCCCACCGGCGGCCTGGCGGCGACGGACCCCGTCCGCGGCCAGATCACCCTCACCCGCGAGAGCACCGACCCCATCCGCCCGGACCTGCTCGCTCTCTTCGAGAAGGAAGAGCTGGTCAAGTACCTCGCCGAAGAGGAGCTGTACGAGTGAGCAGCTACGAGGCCCGTTTCAAGGTGTGGCGGGGCGATGTGAAGGGCGGGGACCTGAAGGACTTCCAGGTCGAAGTCAACGACGGCGAGGTGGTCCTGGACATCATCCACCGCCTCCAGGCGACCCAGGCGCCCGACCTCGCCGTGCGCTGGAACTGCAAGGCGGGCAAGTGCGGTTCGTGTTCGGCGGAGATCAACGGGCGGCCCCGGCTGATGTGCATGACGCGCATGTCGGTGTTCGACCGGGCCGAGACGATCACGGTCACTCCCCTGCGCGCCTTCCCGGTCGTCCGGGACCTGGTGACGGACGTGGGCTTCAACTACACCAAGGCGAGGGAGGTCCCGTCCTTCGTGCCTCCGGCCGAACTGGCACCTGGCGAGTACCGGATGATGCAGGAGGACGTGGACCGGCCGCAGGAGTTCCGCAAGTGCATCGAGTGCTTCCTGTGCCAGGACACCTGCCATGTGGTCCGCGACCACGAGGAGAACAAGCCGGCGTTCGCGGGGCCCCGATTCCTCATGCGGGTCGCCGAGTTGGACATGCATCCGCTGGACGCGGCGGCCGAGACCGGCCTGGACCGCAAACGCACGGCCCAGGACGAACACGGTCTCGGCTACTGCAACATCACCAAGTGCTGCACGGAGGTGTGCCCCGAGGGCATCAAGATCACGGACAACGCGCTGATCCCGCTGAAGGAACGGGCGGTGGACCGGAAGTACGACCCGCTGGTGTGGCTGGGTTCGAAGATCCGCCGCCGCCCGGCGACCCCCTGAGGATCCGTCAGGCAGCTGCCCCCGCCCGCAGATACCCCGAGTGCGCCACCTGCCCGAGATAGGTGAACCGGGTGTCGGCAGCGGCCATGTGCTTCTCGAAGGCCTCTTTGATTCCGGGCCACTTGGGGTGCCCGAAGTCATCGAGTACGACGATGCCGCCGGGCGCGACGATCTGCTCGGCCCATTCCAGGTCGGCGGCGACTCCGGCCGCGGAGTGGTCACCGTCGACGATGACCACCCCGTAGGAACGGTCGGCGACCAGGGCACGCACCTCGGGGTCCTCGGAGAAGCCCTGCTGGATACGGGTTGCCGCACCGGCCGCCCCGACCAGCGCGAGGTTGGTGCGTACGGCGGCCTCCCGCACGGGGGTGCCGGTCACGTCGCCCTTCATGCTGGTGCCGGGCTGAAGCTGGGTCCCCGCGAGCGGGTCGACGATGGTGAGCTGCGGGTCACGCCCCGCACGCTCCATCATCCGAATGATCCCTGCGCCGAACATCCCGTACAGCGTGCCGATTTCGAGGATCTCGTCGTTCGGCGGATCGAGCAGCGGTACGGCGGAGAGCTTGCCGACGATGTTCATCGTGCCGCCCGCGATCCGGCCGACGCCGAGCGCCTCCATCGCGATGAGCAGCCGGAACGCCTGAGCCACATTGCGCTCGGCGGCATCCCTGTCCGCGCCGGTCACCTCCGCCAACTCCGTGATGGTGCGGTTGAGATGAGGCGCGGACGGCAGCCGTGACGCACCGCGCCCGGTCCCGTCGAAGAACAGCTCCAGAGGCCGCTGACGGTTACGCAGCTTCTTCAACTCCTGCTGCGTCACGTCGGCACGGGCCGTCTCCCCGATGACACGGCGGACCTCGCGCTCTACGCGCTGGTCGATGAGTTCGACAATCGGGCGCAGGGTGCGCCGGGCGGCCTTGCTTTTCAGGAACGCTCGCATGAATCCGTGACCCTCACAGCGATAGGAGATGTGGACCCTAGGCGGCACACAGCACCTTCACAACAAACGAGAGCACGCGCAAGGGGAAAGCCCACATGACGTCTGGGCGACAAGATGGTTAATCCGCCGGTGTCGCGCCCCGGTCCGCAGCCAACTCCAGCGCCCTGCGCAGGTTGTTCTCCGCGATCGCCCGCATCGGCCCCGGTTCCGGGAAGTCGCCGTCGAGGAGACGCAGCGGGCCTGCGACGAGGTCCAGGTGCATGGCGAGGCGGTACAGGCGCAGGCGTCGCTCGTCGAGACCGGGGGCGCGCAGGGTGTCGTAGGCGGGGCCGAAGCGAAGGCGGAGGAAGACGTGCTCCCACTCCGCGTCGAAGTACATGAGACCTTCGATGTCGATCAGGGCTGGGTGACCGTCGGTGGTCAACAGGACGTGATCCGGGCCGAGTTCGCCGTGGATAAGGGTGTGGTGGGTGCGGGGGCGGACATCGGCGGCCAGGGCTAGCACCGCGTCCGCGAACGCCTCGCGCGCCGCGGCGGCCCGTGGGTCCCGTACGGCGATCTCCTCGATGTCGCTCAGCGCGCGGTCGACGACGAGCTGCTCGCACGAACTGCCGTGTGAGGCTTGGCCGTTGTCCACGACGGCCACCTTGCCGAAGCCGGGCCCCGTGCAGGCGCGCATGACTTCCAGCGCCTCGGCCAGCCTCCCGAGCCCGAGGCTCCCGGGGTCCTTCCGCAGCGCCTCCTCCAGGCTGCCACCCGCGAGATCCTCGACGACGGCCGCGTCCGCGGGGAGGTGGGTGCGGGTGGGGTCGGCGAGCAGGAGGCGCGGGGTACGGACGCCGAGGGAGGAGAGGCGGTCGTGCGCCGCCGTGAAGAGGTCGAGGCCCGAGGCGTGGGAGAAGGGGTGGCGAGGGTCGGCGGGCGGCTGGTCACCGCTGTCCCCGGTGGCCCAGTAATCCTCGTCCGGGGACCAGACGTAGGCCACGGCCGTCGAGGCGTCGTCGTAGATGAGCCGGTAGACGCCCTTCTTGCTGCCGCCGCGTAGACGGGTCACGCCGGAAAGGGTGCGGCGGGGGCCTGCGGCGGCCTGGGCGAGGGGGGTCAGGTCGGTGCGGTTCAGGGGCTTGCGGGCGGAGGGGGCGCGCATCAGGCGGCTTTGCGACGAGGTCGGCCAGCGTAGTGGTCGAAGACGCTGCCGAGGATGCCGAGCACCATGGCGGCGAAGACGCCGTACAGGAATCCGTCAGCACCAAACCGCCAGGAGGCCACGACCGCGAGGAACGACATGGTGTGGCACAGCGCCCCGTAGCCCCACAGGTCGGGTCGGAGCGTGCGGGAACGCAGCCAGCGGGGCAGCCGGCCGGTCGCTATTGCCCTCGCGGCGAGGGCGACGTTGCTCAGCGCGAGCAGAGCTGCCGCTCCCAGCGCGTACCAGTACCAGTGCATTCCCCGATCATGACACCCAGCCCTGCTGGTACGCGGTCCAGTCCTCCTCCTCGGCCGCGAAGTCCACGTACAGGGCGACGCCGAAGTTGGCGCGGTCCGGGTCCGTGCGGGAGAGGCCGAGGCGGACACCGCGGACGGCGGCGGGGACCGTTTCGGCGGACTCGCGGTGGCCGAAGCGGTTGTCGTGGAAGAAGGGCAGGCCCATCAGGAGGTCGGTCGAGGACGGGGTGACCTCCAGGGCCAGGGAGGTCTGCTGGGCGACGTAGCCGCCGTACAGGCTCTGCAGGGGCTGCATGGTGTCGTACGACATGACGGCGATCTGGTCGACCCGGCGTGCCACCTCGCCGAAGAACTTCTGCGACCACCACTTGGGGTGCCCGGTGGTCACGTCCCAGAAGGAGTGGAAGCCGGGGAGCGGGTCGATCTGGTGGGCGGCGACCGAGAGTTGGGCGTCTCGGGCGCCGGTGAGGTCGTGCAGGGTGTCGAGGAGGGACAGGTAGTTCTCGTCGTCCGAGTGGAGGGGCTCCAGGTCGAAGTGGGCGCCCTCGAAGCCCGCGTCCAGGATCTGGCGGGTGGAGTCGGCCACGGCAGCGCGGGTCGTGGCGCGTTCCAAGCGCATGCCGTCGGGGCTCTCGGTGGCGAGTACGTCGCCCAGCCAGGCCTGGACGCGGATGCCGGGCGCTTCTCGGTGTATCGCCGCTATCAGCCAACCTGCCTTGGGGTACGCCGACTTGGGGAGCGTGCCGTCGTGTTCCAGGGGGCCCGCGTGGACGTACAGGTCGCGGATGCCGGACTTCTTCAGGCGGCGGGCGAGTGCGGAGACCTCCGCGTCGGTCTTACGGCCGTCCACCCAGGCGTGGCCCAGCCAGATCGCGTCGCGGTTTCTGGTGTGGGTGCCGGGGGCCGGGTCGCCTGTGTAGTTCACGCGCAGGGCTGTTTCGGCGCCGAGGATGGAGAGGAGGAGGGTGAGGACTGCGGCCAGGGCTATGCGTCCGGTCCAGCGGAGCCAGCGGCTCCGCCGGGGTGGGGCGGGGGGTACGGCCTCGGCTTCGCCTTCGGCGTTTTCGTTCCCACCCGCACCACCCGTAACTACTTTCGTCGTCGGGTGCGGGTGGCCCCTGTGGGGTGTCCTCACCATCGGCGGCTTGCGGTCGCTCGTCCGTCTTCCTCGGCTGCTGCTCGTCCGTCTCCCGCTCCGCGTCCATCCCCGTACCCCCCATGCGTTCCATCCCCGTCTCCCCCTGCCTCCCCACCACGGACGCACACCGGTCGCGCGCCCGCATACACGGCCATACGCTCCGAAATGTGACGTCATCCTTGATCCGGGGCCGGCCTCGGCGCGCCCACTCCCACATATCCGTGCGGGTGGCGCATGCCGTGCTGGGTGGTGTGGCCGGGGTCGTGTGGCTGGTGTTGCCGGTGATGACGATCAATGGCGGGGATACGGTTCCGGCGTCACGGGCGGGGCCCGTGCCAAGCCTCGCCGCTCAGGAGGCTCAGGAGGCTCAGGAAGAAGAGGACGAGGCGTCCGCCTCCGACCTCGTCCTGCCGCTGCTCGTGGCGGCCGCGGCGGTCGCGGTCGCGGGATACGGGTACATACGGCGCACCCGGCGGGCGCGCACCCGAACGACCCCGGGTGTGGTGCCACCGCAGCCCTACGTCCCGACATCGGCCGAACTCGACCGGCAGGCGCAGGCCGCCCTGGTCGAAGCCGACGACTGCGTACGCACCAGCGGCGAGGAACTCTCCTACGCCCAGGCGCTGTCGGGCGCGGAGCAGGCGGAGCCCTTCGCCCGGGCACTCCGGGAGGCCGAGGCCGAGCTGTCGGCGGCGTTCAGGATGCGGCAGCGGTACGACGACGGCGTACCGGAGGAGGAGTCGGCCCGGCGGCACGCCCTCGCGGGGATCGTCGGCCGATGCGCGGAGGCGGGCCGGCGCCTGGACAGCGCGGCGGCCGGCTTCGACCAACTGCGAGGCCTGGAACAGGGGGTGGGCGCGGCGCTGGACATCGCGGAGGCACGTTTCCGGGACCTGCCCGCCCGCACGGCGACGGCCGAGGCCAGGTTCACCGCCCTCGCCGAGCGGTACGCCCCCACCGCAAGCGCCACCGTCACCGGTCACATCGAACAGGCCAAGGATCGCCTTTTCTTCGCCACCGCCCGCCTCAACCAGTCCCGCCAGGCAGCCGACCTGGCCGACATCCCCCGCGCGATCGCCCACCTGCGCGCCGCCGAGGGCGCCACAGCCCAGGCGGGCGTCTTCGTCGACGGCGTCGAACGCCTGGCGAGGCAGCTGGCGGCCGCCGCGGATATGGTCGCCGCCGCACTCACGGGGGTGGAGGCGGAGTTGGCGGAGGTGCGGGCGGTGACCTCGGGCGCGACGGCCGGCTCAGACGCGGGGAGGCCGAGCGCTCCAGACGCCCTGCCGAACGTCCCCATGGGCGAGCTGCACTCACGACTCCTGCACGCCGACGCCGTACTGAGCTCCGTACGGCAGGAGCTGACCGGCGGACAGCCCTACGACCCGCTGGGCGTCCTCCGCCGGACCCTACGGGCGGTCCTACCGCTCGCCACCAGCCGGGCCGGTGTCCTCGCGGCTGCCGCCCACCTCACCGCGCACAGCTCCACAGCCGCCGCGGCCGACTTCGTCACCACACACCGGGGCGCGGTGGGCGCCGCGGCCCGAACCCGCCTGGCGGCGGCCCAGAGCCTGCTCGACACCTCGATCCCCGGCGACCTGATACGCGCCGACGATCTGGCGAACGAGGCCCGGGAACTCGCCGAGCAGGACGTACGCCTCCACGGCACCCCGACTGCCGAGCACGCGAGCGGGGGCGCCGGGGCCGGAGGGGCGATCCTCGGCGGGATCCTGCTGAGCGGCAGCCCGGACGGTGGCCGGCCCGCAAGCTTCGGCGGGCGGCAGACCCGGGCGCGCCGTAACTTCCCTAAGACTGTCCCGTAATTCGTGGTGGGATTCGGCGTTGGGTTGGTCGTGCCGGGGGGATCCAATGATCGCCTTGAGCTCATCTAGCTCTCTACGGGCTGCGCGGTGGCGGTTCCGCCCCTGGGAGGTGGTTGCGGTGGAAGGGCGCTTGACGCGGTCCGGGCTGGTCGAGGCTCTGGCCGAGTTCATCATGTCGAGGCGGCCGGAGCATGTGCTCCGCGTTGCAGTGGACGGTCCGGACGCGGCCGGCAAGACCACCTTGGCCGATGAACTGGCCGAGAGTCTTGTCGGGAAACGTGCGGTGATCCGGGTCTGCATCGACGGATTCCACCAGCCCAGGAGCATTCGGCTCCGGCGGGGGAGCCTATCGCCCGAGGGCTTTTATCATGACTCGTTCGACTACGACGCTGTCCGCAGGGAAGTCCTGGATCCGTTGGGCCCGCATGGTGACCGCCGGTATCGCACTGCTGTGTTCGACTACCGGATCGACGAGGCCATAGAGGAGCCGGTCCGGCTGGCACCGGAGGGCGCGGCGCTGCTGTTCGACGGCGTATTCCTGCTTCGCCCGGAACTCCGCGGCTGCTGGGATGTGAGCATCTTCGTCGATGTCAGTGCTGAAGAGGCGCAGCGACGGGCGTTGGTACGTGACGCCGTCCCGATGGCTGGGCCCGATGCGGTACGCGAGCGATACCAGCGGCGTTACATGCCTGGGCAGCGGCTCTACCGCGTAACGGCAGCACCTGAGCTCGCCGCCAACGTGGTGATTGACAACAACGATCCGGTCGAGCCTCAGGTAGTGAAATGGGACGTTGTGCCGTAAGGCACGGACTTCCTTGAGTGGTCGCAGCCCAACCAGTCAGTCGGGCTCCGTTCCCAGCTCGCACCAGACGAACTTGCCCGCCTTGTTGCCCGATCCTCCGTTGATCTGGAACCAGCCCCAGTCGTCCGCGTACGCGTGGACGAGGTGGAGGCCGCGGCCTGTGTCGTCCGAGACAACGGGGCGGTGTATGGGGGGTGTTGGTGGTGTGGGGTCCGTGTCCCAGGCTCCGAGGCGGAGGGAATCGCCCGACTGCCTGAGTTTCAGGGCGGCCGGGCCCTCGGTGTGCCGGACGGCATTGGTGAGCAACTCGGTGGCCAGCAACTGCGCCGGGTCGACGAGGGCGGGAAGGTGATGGGCGGTGAGGATGTCTCGGAGGGTCCGGCGGCAGATTCCCACCGCTCTGGGGTCGTTGGGGATGTAGAGGGTGTACTGCCAGTTCTGCATGCGGTGACTCCTGTGGGGAGAACGGGGTGGATGAGACCGGCGCGGTGGCTCCGTCGCGGGTGCCGCGGCAGGGCAGGGCGATGCACTTCCGCTCCGGGGAGTGGTCTTCACGTCACCGACGGTAGGGGTCGAGCTTGACCCGGGTCAAGCTCGACCCGGAATATGGTGTTCTCAACTTCCGGGAAAGGTGGGGTAGATGGTCGCCAGGAGCGTCATCACCGTGCGGCAGGAGCGCTTGGGCAAGGAACTGCGCAAGCTCCGCGAACGGGCGGGCCTGGGGCTTCGGGAGGCCGCCCGCGCAACGGGGATCAACGAGGGCAAGCTTTCCAACGTAGAGGCGGGGCGTGTTGGGGTGAGCGCGGAGCGCGTGCGGTTCCTGGCCGACTTCTACAGGGCTGGCGAAACCCCGCTCGTTGACGCACTTGCCGCCATGGCGATCGAGCGTGTGCACGGCTGGTGGGAGGAATACCGGGGACTGCTCCCGCGAGGATTTCTCGACCTGGCCGAACTGGAGCACCACACACGGCACGTGAGGTCGTTGGAGATCGTGAACATCCCTGGGTTGCTGCAGTCCGAGGAGCAGGTACGAGCTCTCTACGTGGGCTCCTCCTTGGAGATGAGCGAGAACCAGAAGGAACTCCGCGTGGCGTTCCGGATGAGGCGACAGCAGATCCTGGACAGGGAGGACTACCTCTACGAGGTCGTTATCCACGAGGCGGCACTGAGGATCAGGAAGTCTGATCGCGAGGTTGCCCGGCGGCAGTTGCTGCACATTCTGGAGCAGTCCGAGCGTCCTCAGGTCACCGTTCGAGTCGTTCCGTTCGACAGGGATCGCTTCACCAGCAGCAGTCCGATTCTGCTGCTGGACGGTCCCGTTCCACAGCTGGACACCGTTCTACGAGACGCTCCCCACGGGGGTAGTTTCCTGGATGCGGAGGCCCAGCTCGCTTGGTATCGGCGAGACATCGTCGAGGCGGAGAAGGCTGCGCTCGGAGTCGTAGAGTCGAGGGAACTCATTCACGACCTGGCTCGACAGACCTGAAAGGAACGACATGGCAGACGTTCTCGTGTGGCAGAGATCCTCCTTCTCCGAGGGCGGGGACGCCCCCAACTGCCTTGAGATCGCCGCCCCTCAAGCACCCAGCGCTCTCCTCCTCCGCGAAAGCGACGAGCCCGGCACGGTAATGCACACCACCGCCACCGGGCTCACCGCCCTCATATGCCACCTGCGAGCCCAGCAGCCAACCGGCTAGAACAGGCTCAGCAACGCCTCCGCCGGATCCATAAGCCCCGTCTCCCCGTCCGGGAGCGGGAGTTCGAACCAGACCGTCTTACCGCGCGGTGTCCGACGCGAGCCCCAGCCTGCCGACAGGAGGCCGACCAGTTGCAGGCCTCGGCCGCCCTCGTCCGTGTCGCGGGCGCGGCGGCGGCGGGGCTGGACCAGGCCCGAGTCCCAGACCTCGCAGACCAGGGTGCTGTCCAGCAACAGCCTCAGTCTGATCTCTCCCTCGCCGTACCGCAGGGCGTTGGTGACCAGCTCGCTGACCAGGAGTTCCGTCGTGTCGACCAGGGGCTCCAGGTCCCAGCTCAGCAGCTGGTTGCGGGCCTGCTCGCGGGCTCGGCCCACGCTGCGGGGCTCGCGTGGGAAGGTCCAGTCGCCGACCGAGTCGGCCGGCAGGCCCTGGACGCGGGCCATCAGCAGGGCGATGTCGTCCTCGCCATGGTGGCTGTCGAGGGTGTTGAGGACGTGGTCGCAGACGTCCTCAAGGGGTTCGGTGGGGTCCGTGAGGGCTCCTACGAACGCGTTGAGGCCCTCGTCCAGGGGATGGTCGCGGGATTCGACCAGTCCATCCGTGTAGAGCGCCAACAGGGCGCCTTCGGGTAGTTCGACCTCCACCTCCTCGAAGGGCTCCCCGCCGACGCCGAGCGGCATGCCGGGCGGCACGTCGAGCATGAGGGCGGCCTCGCCGGGTTCGACCAGCACCGGGGGCAGGTGGCCCGCGTTGGCGAAGGTGCAGCGCCTGGTCACCGAGTCGTATACCGCGTACACGCAGGTCGCGAGGTACACCTCCGACAGGTCCGCCTCGCGGGGGCGGCGAGCCGCGCGGGTCGCCTGCTGGACGCCTCCCGGCGCCCCGAGGCCGCGTGCGATCTCGTCCAACGCCGAGAGGACTTCCGCCGGTTCGAGGTCCAGGAGCGCCAACGTACGGACCGCCGACCGGAGTTCACCCATTGCCACCGCCGCGCGCAGCCCTCTGCCCATCACGTCGCCCACCACCAACGCCGTACGGTGACCGGGGAGTTCGATGACGTCGAACCAGTCGCCGCCGACCTCGCTCGGGCGGTCGGAGGAGG
Source organism: Streptomyces sp. JLBG701 (assembly GCF_058544905.1). Lineage (NCBI taxonomy): Bacteria > Bacillati > Actinomycetota > Actinomycetes > Kitasatosporales > Streptomycetaceae > Streptomyces > Streptomyces sp. JLBG701. The sequence goes on along the minus strand of NZ_CM178588.1, from coordinate 7,427,757 downwards.
AGTTGCCGGGCAGATAGCGGCAGGCGATGTCCAGGCCGGAGGCCACCGGGTCGCCCGGGGGCAGCAGCGACCGCTGCAGTATCAACGCCCGCTCGTGCTCACGCCGGTACAGCCGCGCGTTGTCGATACAGACCGCCGCCCGCGCCGCCAACTCCACCGCCAGATCACGGTCCCGCTCCCCGAACGGCTCGCTGCCCTTCGTACGCGCGAACTGCGCGAGCCCTACGACCGTGTCGTGGGCGACCATCGGAACGGCCAGCGTGGACTGGACGAGGCCGCCCTCCTCGCCGGGGATGTTCTGGGGGCGGGCCGTGCGCAGGGCGTCCGCGCAGGGCGAGTTGAAGGGGTAGTGGTGGACGGCGCCGACCGCGACGGGGTCGCCGCCGCCGACGACGAAGGGCATGTCGGAGACGGCGCTGGCGAAGGCGACCCGGCGCAGTTCCGCGCTGCCGTCGGCGAGGCCCGGCGGGGTCTCGTCGCCGGCCAGGAGGCCCTGGTAGAGGTCGACGGTCGCCAGGTCGCAGAAGCCGGGGACCACCACGTCCAGGAGTTCTCGGGCCGTGGTCTCCAGGTCGAGGGAGTTGCCGATACGGGCGCCGGCCTCGTTCAGAAGGGCGAGATTGCGCCGCGCGGCGGCCGCTTCCCGGGCGGCGGCGCGGCGGGCGGTGATGTCGATTCCGAGCCAGGCGATGCCGATGGGGCGGCCGCTGCCGCTGTGCACGCGGTAGAGGTTGATCGACCAGTGGCGGCGCTCCTCGGAACCCGGCACGAAGCCCGTGACGTGCATGTCCGTGATGGAGTCGCCGGTTTCCAGGACCCGGCGCAGTATCGCCGACACCCGCTCGGCCTCCGGCCTGGACAAATAGTCCGGGACGCCGCGGCCCCGGTGGTCGTCGGGGGTACCGCCGAAGATCGAGGCGAACCGCTGGTTGGCGCGCCGGATCCGCAGATCGGGGTCGATCAGCAGGAAGCCGAACGGAGATTGGCCGAAAATCGACTGCGAGGCGGCGAGGTCCGTCTCGATGCTGCGCAGCGTACGGACGTCGACGACGATGCAGACCGCGGCCTTCTCGCCCTCCTCGGTCCGGGTCGGCATCACATAGACCTCGGCGAGCCCCTCACGGCTCCCGCCGTCCTCCGCACCCTTGGCCCGGAAGGGGACGACTCCGGTCCACTCCCGGCCGTCCAGGATCTCGGCCATCTTGCGCTGGCCCCGCTCGCGCAGGTCGGCGTCGATGAAGGCCTCGATGGGGTCCATGCCGACTGCGCGCTCGACGGGGATGCCGAAGAGCTGCTCCGCCCGCAGGCTCCACTGGTCCACGAGCCCGTCGGGGCCGATAGAGAAGGACGCGACCTTGATGTAGTCGTAGATCGAGCCGGGCGGGCTGCTCTGCCACATGGCGTCGCCCGGCGGCAGCTCGGCAGCGGGCAGCCCTGTCCGACCCGTCACGACGCCCGGCCTGTCGGCCACGGCATCAGCCGTGGCCCTTGCCCTCGCGCCGTCCGACGGGTCCTCGGACTCCGTGGCCTTCGCTGGTATCTCGCTCACGCGAACCGTCCCCTCCAGCTCACCGCGTCCGGCACCGGTCACCGGAGGCGGCTGCCCGCAGTATCCAGCACTACGGCGCCGCACAACACGGTGTTCACGATCACAGCACGGTCCCGACGGTTTTCGGTCCTGGCTGCGACAACACCTACAGTCTTCTAACCAGGGGACACGCAGTCGAATCACACCACTCGACAACCGCCACTGGCCTGAACCAGTCACCCGACACCGCGACACTCCGTGTACACCCCCGACGGGCGCCGCTCAGCCCGGTACGGCCAGCTCGAACCACACCGTCTTGCCGGCCTCCCCGGGTCTGGTGCCCCAGCGCCGCGAGGCCCCGGCGACCAGGGCCAGGCCGCGTCCGCTCTCGTCCTCGGGGCGGGCGACGCGCTCGCGGGGCGGGTCGGGGAGCGGGTCGGAGACCTCCACCAGCAGTACGCCGCTGAGGCGCGCGGGGCGGACCAGCCGTACGCCGATGGGGCCGGTGGCGTGCCGCAGCGCGTTGGTCACCAGCTCGCTGACGAGCAGGGCCGTGAGGTCACCGAGGCTGTCCAGCTCCCAGGTGGTCAGTTGCCGGCGGACGACCGAGCGGGCGGTGCGCACGGCGCCGGGGTCCGCGGGGAAGGTCCACTCGGCGCAGTCGCCTTCGGTGTCGATCACGCCGAATCACTTCCCGGGCCAAGAAGCTCACCCATGTCCGGTTTCATGGGGTTAATGGGCACATACCCGATATCCAGGAGGGAGTACCGGGCCGCTGCGCTGAAAGTGGGCGGGGCGCCTATTCGATCGGGGGGTGCGGTTGGCTTGCGGCTGCGGGTTCGTTGTGGCTTGTCGCGCAGTTCCCCGCGCCCCTAGGCATGCCCCAGCAGGGCGGCGATTTTCTGGACCGCCTCTACATCCTGGTCCAGCCAAGGCACATCCCAGAGCTCGCCCGGAGCCAGCCAGCGGAGTTCGTCGTGGTCCTGCAACGGCTTCGGATCCGGGGAGCCTGGGAGTAGATGAGCCGTCCAGACCTGAAGGACGTACGGCGGCCTCAGGGGCCACTCCCCCTGGACCCGGTCGAGCACTTCCGCCTCGACGCCCAGCTCTTCTTTCAGCTCGCGTACCAGGGCCGCCTCGGGTGTCTCGCCCTTTTCGACCTTGCCGCCGGGCAGCTCCCAGCGGCCTGCCAGGTCCGGGGGTGCGCTGCGGCGCGCGGCGAGCAGGCGGGCGCCGTCGAGCAGGGCGGCGCCCACGACCACGGTCCGTTGTTCTGTCATGGGGCGGAGACTAGGGCGTCCCGTGGGTCAGTTGCGCGAGCCGTCTCCGTTCGGGCTGATGCGCTCCACCCAATACAGCTGCTTGTGGCCGCGGTTGTCGAGGCTGTCGGCGATCTTCTGGGCCTCGGCCCGCGTCGCGTACCGGCCCACGCGGTAGCGATTGCCGTTGTCGTCCTGCCGTATGACGAGCCAGGGAAGAGTGATCGTGCCGTCGTTCATCGCGCCCCTCCACTTCCCGCCCGCGGCTGTCGCCTTGCCCCGCCCGCTAAGGAAACCGCAATCCGCATATGCCCGAGCCTACGCCTAACCTTTACGCAGCGAAGCCGTCTTTTCACAAAGAGGTACGCAACCGGCCAGGACGGGACCCCCCAACCCCGGGGCACACGACGCCGGATGCGCCGTGTATGCGCCTCCACGCTTCGGGTCAGGGGGCCGCTACGCGCGTCCGGGGCCACCTGCGAGAACGACCGGAATCCAACGGCGTGCGGGTAGCGGGTGATTGAAGGGGCGACCAGGGCAACTGCCGGAAGTCTGTGCGCTACTTCACCGGAAGGTGGTAGGCGACCCGGTAGCGGTCGGCCGGAATCACTACGTCCGCCGTCTCGACCGGGCGTCCCGAGGCGTAGTACGTCCGCTGGATGACCAGGACGACATGACCGGGAACCCCGCCCAGCGCGAGGAGTTCCTCCGCGAGACCGGGACGGGCTCCGACCTCCTCGGTGACGTTGTCCACGATCACGTCGATGGCGGCCATGCGCTCGACGACGCCCATGCCGCCGAGCGGGCCCTCCTCGGGAAGCATCACCGGGGTGCGCCCGGTGACCGCGAGGGGCTCCCAGGAGGTGGAGAGCATCATCGCGTCGCCGGCGTCCCGGAACACGTACTTCGTGCACATCACGCGCTCGCCGGGCTGGATGCCGAGCCGCTCGGCGACCAGGACGCTCGCCTCGGCCTGCGCGCTGCTGGACTCCCAGGTGCCGCGCGCCTCCCCCTCGGCCTGCTCCTGCCGGAAGGGCGTGGCACCGGTCGGCGGGCGGTATCCGGAGCGGGAGATACGGCGGGGCACGGGCTGTTCGCGCACATAGGTGCCCGAGCCGGAGCGGCCCTCGACCAGGCCCTCGGCCATCAGCACCTTGCGCGCCTCCAGGGCGACGGTGTCCGAGACGCCGTACTCCTCGCGGATCCTGGCCTGGGACGGGAGGCGGGTGTGCGGTGGCAGCGAGCCGTCGGTGATCTTCTTACGGAGATCACCCGCGACGCGCAGATACGCAGGCTGCTCACCGAATGTCACAGGCCGCTCCCATCAGGTTGTACAGACAGCTACAGCCTGGCAACCGTGGGTTGAGCCTTGCAAGCAAAGGCCAGAGAATCACTCGATGTGATGACATCTGCCGGGTGAGGCCTTTACGCAGGCACTTTCTCCCCGCTATGGCCGCGTTCACACATCGACGCCGGCGTCACCCGCGCCGTCGTCCGCGCCGCCCTCGTCCCCGTCCTCCCAGGGCGGGGTCGTGCCGAGGCCCAGAGCCTTGCGCGCGGTGACCGTGGTCGAGCCGTCGATGAGCTCGTACCCCTTGTCGTAGTGCTCGTAGTAGGCGTCCGCGTCGGTGGCGGCGGCCGCCTTTGCCCACTCCTTGCGGGCGGCCTCCAGGTCCTTCACCACGTCCGCCACGGGCTTGCTGACGTCGGACCGCCAGGGGTGGCTGCCCAGCGCCGCCGCCTGCTCGCCGAGCACGTCCTCGACCTTGCCCGCCCAGGTCCGGGCTCCCGGCAGGTTGTCCTCGGCGTACACCCCGGGCTCCGCCTCCAGGACCTCGTCCACGGCGTTCGACGCTTTCAGGAAGGCCACCTGGTCCGTGTCGAGCGTCGTCTCGTCGGCGCGCAGCGAGCCGGTCAGCGTGCCCTTGGAGTCCGTGTTGCCGAACACGCAGGTGATCTCGCGGTCGCCGTAGCGCCAGCTCTCCGAGGTCGGGGTCAGGTGGTACACGTCCACGTCGCCGGGCAGGGCCCAGCTGTCCATGGCGTAGTCCGGCTGCAGCGCGTAGCACTTGTCGTCGGCGACGCCCGCGAGGTGGTCCTCGCCGGGGTAACTCCCGCCCGGCAGCGTGACGGTGGCGAAAACCTCGCCGTCGTGCCTGCCCGCGCAGGGCACCTCGTCGACGTCGTAGGTCAGGCCCTCCAGCGAGCCGCTCGACGAGTCGAAGCACTCGCCCTTGGCTACGGAGAGGCTCGCGCTGTCGTTGGCGGCCTCCTGGAAGCCGTCCCAGAAGTCGGACGCGGCGCTGGTCGTGAGGATCAGCACCCAGAACGCGAGCCCGATGGAGGAGAGCACGGTCCCGGCGATGGCCATGGCCTTGCCCCGCTCGCCCCGCTTGTTGATCTGCGCCAGCGCGATCAGCCCCAGCACGAGGCCGACGGCGGGGAGGAAGCAGAGGAGGCCGAGCACCAGGGCGGAGATGGCGAGGCCGTTGACGGGCGCCGGTGGGTTGGGCGGGGTGTAGTAGGCGTGGCCCCAGGTCTGGTACGGCGGCATCTGGGCGTGGGGAGGCTGCGGGTACTGGTCTTGGGGCCCAGGGGGCGGAGGTATGGACACGAGTACCGTGCTCCTGGTTCGGGCGGTTCAGAAGGGCGATGCAGAACTGGCGTACGACGGGGGGTGTACGCGCATGGTAAGCGCGGTACGGGTGGGGACGGAACGCCGGTTGCGAACGTGATGATTCGGGCGCCCCTCCGGTCTCCTCGCCGCCCGCGAGGAGACATGCCACGTCCTCGCGGCGGACCCGGTCACCTACCCCAGGCCCTGCCGCGAGGACGTGTTTCAGATCAGAAGTGACTCTGCGTCAGAACTGCAGCGCCCAGGCATCGATGCGCCCGGTGTCTATCGCCGCGTTGTCGCTGACCCGTAGTTTCCATGTGCCGTTGGCGACCTCGGAGGAGGCGTTCACGGAGTACGTGGTGTCGATGTTGTCCGAACTCCCGCCGGTGCTGTACGCCTTGAGGGTGTAGGCACTGCCGTCGGGGGCGATCAGCTGGACCTGGAGGTCGCCGATGTACGTGTGGACGATGTGGACCTCGACGGCCAGCGCGGCGGGCGCGTTGCCCGTGACGCCGGAGACCGTGATCGGGGACTCGACCGTGGCGTTGTCGCTGATCGCGTAGTCCCCGGTGTTCTCGAAGCGTGAGCCGGTGGGCGGCGGGGTGGTGGTGCCGCCGGTCACGTTGAGGAGCCGGTTGGGCGAGCCGGTGCCCGGGCTGGTCACGACGCCCGTGCTGGACGCGTTCACCAGGCCCGTCGCCACCTGGGCGGGCGTGGCGGTGGGGTTGGCGCCCAGGTAGACGGCCGCTGCGCCGGTGACGTGCGGGGTCGCCATCGACGTACCGGAGATGGTGTTCGTGGCCGAGTCGCTGGTGTTCCAGGAGGAAGTGATGGACGAGCCCGGGGCGAAGATGTCCAGCACCGAGCCGTAGTTGGAGAAGCTGGAGCGGGCGTCGGTGCTCGTGGTCGAGCCGACGGTGATCGCCTCGGTCACCCGGGCCGGCGAGTAACTCGACGCGTTGGCGCTGTCGTTGCCGGCCGCGACGGCGAAGGTGACGCCTGCGGCGATGGCGCCGCGCACGGCCGCGTCGAGGGTCGAGTCCGCGCCGCCGCCGAGCGACATGTTGGCGACGGCCGGCTTGACGGCGTTGTCGGCGACCCAGTCGATTCCGGCGACGACCCCTGCGGTCGTTCCGGAGCCGGCGTTGTCGAGGACGCGCACGCCGACGATCTTCGCCGCCTTGGCTACACCGTAGGTGGCGCCGGCCACCGTGCCGGCGACGTGGGTGCCGTGGCCGTTGCCGTCCTGGGCGGTGTTGTCGTTGTCGACGGCGTCGTAGCCGTAGGAGGCGCGGCCGCCGAAGGTGCTGTGGGTGATGCGGACACCGGTGTCGATGATGTACGCCGTCACGCCGGACCCGGCCGAATCCGGGTAGGTGTACGTGCTGTTGAGCGGGAGGGCCTTCTGGTCGATGCGGTCCAGGCCCCAGGAGGGCGGGTTGGTCTGGGTCGCGGCGATATGGAAGGTGCGGTTCTGGACGACGGAGGCGACGGCCGGGTCGGCGGCGAGACGTTTCGCCTCGGTCGCGGTGGCCTCGATCGCGTAGCCGTTCAGGGCCTTCTTGTACGTGCGCTCGATGGTGGCGCCGTACTCCTTGGCCAGGGCGCGACCCGCGGCGGAGCCCGCGCGGGCCGCGCCCGTCTTGAGGGTCACGATGTAGCTGTCCGCGACCGCGTTCGCGGCGCCCGCGTACTGAACGCGGCCTTCGGGAGCGGTCGTTGCCGCTCCGGCGGGGAGGGCGGAGACGAGGCTCGCGGCGAGTGCCGCGGTGGCCGCGGCGCTGAGCGCGGCCAGTCTTCGCCGGGTGTGTCGCATCACTGCCATCTGAGGGATCCTCCTCAATCGGTGGTGCGCTGGTGGGGGGTGGTGCACGCGCGTAGAGACACCGGCAGACATGATCATGCCAATTTCCTGTGCCTATTCTGTGCGTCAGCCGAAAGATTGGGGCTTCCACAGGGAATCCACAAGGGCCCCCGCGTGGACGTAACAAACGCGCCATGCACCGGTCATGACACAACACCACCAAACACCCCATCTAACCTGCCCACCATGAGCTCACTGCCGGATCGCTTCTGCCCGATGGACGGCACCCGCGTCCCCACCGCCGCGCCCGCCTGGTGCTGCCCGGTCTGCCGCGGCCCGCTGGACCTGGACTTCTCCCCCACCCCGGCGACCCTCAAGTCCCTTGCCGGACGCGTCAATTCACTGTGGCGGTACGCCGAGACACTCCCGCTCGCCGCGCCGACGGTGTCGCTCGGCGAAGGCCGCACCCCGCTGGTCCCGCTGACGGACACCGTCTTGGCCAAGCTGGACTTCCTGATGCCGACGCTGTCCTTCAAGGACCGGGGCGCGGTGCTGCTCGCCGAGCTGGCGCTACGGCTGGAACCGCGCCGCGTCCTGGCCGACAGCAGCGGGAACGCGGGCACGGCGATCGCCGCGTACTGCGCACGCGCGCGTCTGCCCTGCACGGTATACGTCCCCGAGGGCACGTCGGCCAAGAAGCTGGAGCAGATCGGGGCGCACGGGGCGCGGGTGCGGGTGATCGACGGGGACCGGGAGGCGACCGCGACGGCGGCCCGCGAGGCGGCGGACGAGCCGGGCACCTTCTACGCCTCGCACGTCTACAACCCGTACTTCCTGCACGGCACCAAGACCTACGTCCACGAACTGTGGGAGGACCTCGGCGGCCGCCTCCCCGACGTCCTCGTCCTCCCCGTCGGCAACGGAACGCTGCTGCTGGGCGCGGCCCTGGCGGTCGCCGAACTGCACGGCGCGGGCCTCCTGGACCGGCGCCCCGCCCTCTACGCGGTCCAGTCGGCGGCGGTCGCCCCACTGGCGCACGCCTGGGCGGAAGGCGCGACCGACCTGAGCGCCACGACTCCCTGGGCCCCCACCCTCGCCGAGGGCATCGCCGTCCCCCACCCGCCCCGGGCCCGCCAGATCCTGCGGGCGGTACGGGAGTCGGGCGGGTCCGTCCTGACGGTGACGGAGGATCAACTCCGGCACGCGCAGCGGGATCTGGCGTCGATGGGGCTGTACGTGGAGTCGACGGGGGTGGCGTGCTGGGCGGCGGTGCGGGAGGGGGTGCTGGGGAGGCGGTCGGGGGTGGTGCCGTTGTGCGGGGCGGGGGTGAAGACGGGGCTGGCGGGAGGGTGACGGTTCAGTTCACGCGAAACGCGGCCGCGCGGAGACCATCACGCGGAGGGGCGGGGGTGGTTCTGGTCGCGCCAGGCCCGAGGCGAGATTCCGTATGCCTGTTTGAACACCTTGCTGAAGTGGGTCGCGTCCACGAAGCCCCATCTCCGTCCTATCGCCGCGGTGGTCCGCAGTCGGCCGTCAGGGCCGGCCAGCTCTCGCCTGCATTCGGCCAGGCGGTGTGTACGGATCCAGTCTCCGAGGCTGATGCCCGACCGGGACAGCACAACGTAGAGGTGACGTACGGAGATGTCGTGTGCGGCGGCTATCCGTGCCGCCGACAGATCGGGATCAGCCAGGTGCGCCCGGATCCATCTGCATCCCGCGGAACACAGCCGTCAACCTCGGCGACTACGCCCATCCCAACGGCACCACCTGGGCGAACGATGTCGACGCCGTCAAGATCTGGAGCGACAACGGGAAGTGCAGCGGCGCCTACTTGGTGCAGCAGGGCCGCGTCAGCTGACGGCCCTGACACACGAGGTCGTCCCCGGGCACCTCAAGCCCGGGGACGACCTCGCTCCGCAGTCGCTGACGCCGCGAAGGCGGTCATGCAGAGCCTCACTCGGGCTCGGTGAGCCTCTCGTCCGCCATGCCCAGGCGTGCCTGTTCCTCCTCGACGATGCGGCGGGCGATCTCGGTGTCCGACACATCGACCGCGTCCGGGGTGGCTTCGGCGACGGCGCTGCGGCGGGCGTAGGCGTCGAACAGGCGGGTCTTGTTCTCCAGCATCCTCACCATGCGCTCGTCCACCCCGCCGGTGGCGAGGAGACGGTACACGCGGACCGGCCTGACCTGGCCCATGCGGTGGGCCCGGGCGACCGCCTGGTGTTCGAGGGTCGGCTTGATCTGGGGTTCGCAGATGACGACGACGGAGGCGGCCTGCATGTTGAGGCCGACGCCCCCTGCCTGGATCTGCGCCAGCAGTACGGCAGGACCCGGGGCGTCCGTGAAGTCGTCGACGACCTGCTGCCGCCGGGCGGGCTGAACGCCGCCGGTGAGCGGGCCGAACAACGGGATGCCGTCGGCGAGTTCGGCACCGACCGCTTCCCGCACCACACCCAGCACGTCCTTGAAGTTGGAGAAGACCACAGTCTTCTGCCCGTTCTCGCCGGCCTCCTGGACGATCTCCCGCAGCCGGCCCAGTTTCGCCGACTTCTCGGGTCTCATGTACGCGGCCCTGCGCATCGCCATGAAGTTGCCGGCCCGCACGGCCTCGCGGTAGCACTCCTCGTCCGAGGCGCTCAACTCCTCCCACTCGTCCGTCTGTTGGAGACTGGGCAGTTCCGTCAGTACGTCCACCTGGTTGCGCCGCAGATAGACCGGGGCGACGGCCTTGCGGAAGGCGACCGACCCGGCGGGCGCGTCCCCCTCTTCGAGGGATTCCGCGAGCCGCGGATCGAGCATCCGGACCAGGTTGCGGAACTCGGAGACCCGGTTCTCCATCGGCGTGCCGGACATGAACAGGCTGCGATCGCAGTGCTCCGCCCATTGGGCGACCGCCTGGGACCGCTGCGCCTTCGGGTTCTTCACGGTGTGCGCCTCGTCGACGACGAGCATGCCGACCTCTCCGCCGCCCGGTGCGGGGAAACCGCGCAACGCGTCGAAGGTGGTCACACCGACCCCGCCGCGCCCCTTCCAGTCGGCGAACGCGTCACGCCGGTCGGGACCGTGCAGAAGCGCGGCCCGCAGCGTGCTCCGCGCCTCGATCTCGCGCACCCAGTTCACCAGGACGCTCGCCGGGCATACGACCATGAAGTGGCTCTGGCCCTCGGCGGCCAGGTGCGTCAGAGCGGCGATCGCCTGGATGGTCTTGCCGAGCCCCATCTCGTCGCCGAGTATCACCTTGCGCTGGGCCAGGGCGAACCGTGCGCCGAACGCCTGGTAGCCACGCAGGGAGACCCGCCGCAGGGAGTCGTCGAGATCCTGCCCCCGGACCCGCTCGGCGATCTCGTCGGGCAGGAAGCCCTCGGCGGCGGCAGCGTCGGGCGCCCGCCCGGAGATCTCCGCGAGCAGGCTGTAGTACTCGGCGGAGCGCAGCTCGAAGTCGACCCAGGCCGCGATGTCGGTAGAGGGCCCGCGCAGCAAATCCACCGACGCCTGGGCGAGCAACCCGGGTACGCCGGCCTGCTCCGCCTCACTCACCAGCGCCCGGATCTCCGCGACCGCGGCCAGCGCACGTGCCCGCTTGTCCTGTCCGGCGAGCAGCATCCGCACCCACCCGGCGGCGGGCCTGGCATCGGCCAGCAGCGGACCGAGCCGTCGCGCCAGACCGGCGGCGGTATCGACCGCACGCCGGGCGTCCGGACCGGCCTCCACGAGCACATGCAGGGCCATGACGAGCGCGGTCGTCCGCGGTTCCGGCCGGTCCACGTCGATATGAACGGCGACGGTCTCCTGCACGGCCTCGGCCAACCGCCCGACGGCGCCGAGGACATGATCGACGGTGCGCTTCCCGACGCCGGGAATCTGCCGCAGCCGGTAGGGCCCCGCGTCGAGCACCTGCCCGACGGTACGCAGCCCGGTCGCCTCTATCGCCCCCAGCCGCAGCCGCCCCTCAGTGACCTCCTGCAGTCGGGCAACGGGAATGGCACCGAGCTCCCGTTCCACCGCCGCGTCATGAATCGGCTTGAGAGCGACGGCAACGGCTTCGACAGCCCTACGGTGATCACCGACGACGGCCTGAGCCGCCTCGTACAGTCCAGTCCCCCTCGCCACCACATCCCGCTCAACCCGCCCCACGCGCCCCACCCCTCTCCCACGGCCCTCCACTCAGGCCGGCCACCCGCCCAGCGCCTTCGAGGACTGCACCTCCGGAGGCTGCACCTCCAGGATCACTGCCGTCCCGCCGGCCACAGCACACTCGTACAGCGTGATCCGATCACCTGGCGCAAGGTGCCTCCACCGGGCCGGGGTCATCGGCAGGAGGAGCGATATCCAGCCTGCTGAGAGGCAGGTACGCGTTCAAGCCCGCCGTCGCCGATGAGCGCGTCGACCGTCGACCGCCCTTGGTTCCAGCGCGTCATTGCGCCTCCAGGTCAAGGTTCAGCTGTACCAGGGGACGTTCGCGAACGCTGGTGAGAAACGGATCGTCCGTGCGGGACTCCCAAGCCTCGACGGAGACCCGATGGACGTTGACCTCACGACGCAGCCGTCGGGATGCCTCCTCGGCTAGGTCGAAGAGCGCGTCGGCGTCGGGATCACCCACAACGAGGACATCCACATCGGCAGGCGGCGGCCCGGGCTCGCCGTTGTACCGAGCGGCCCAAGAGCCGTAGATATAGGCCCGCCGCACGCCTTCGAGTCCCGCCAGGGCATCGGTGAGCAGGGGCACGGGGCCAAAGGAGACGGACATGAGATCGCTCAGCGGACGGTACAGCGGAGTATCCGTACGGGCCTTGACGAGGCGGCTGCGCCCCACTCGGCGATCAGTCAGGATGCCACCGCCGGCCAACCGGTCAACCTCACGCAGGACAGCCGTGGGCGTCACTCCTACGTCAGTAACAGTCCGCATCGGGATACTCACCGGAGCCTGCCCCCTCCCGACCTGCACGTTTACCGATCAGTTAACGCACAGTACGCACGAAACTACACATTGAACCTGAACTCCACGACATCCCCGTCCTGCATGACATAGTCCTTGCCCTCCATACGCGCCTTGCCCTTGGCGCGGGCCTCGGCGACCGAGCCGGTTTCCACCAGGTCGGCGAAGGAGATGACCTCGGCCTTGATGAAGCCCTTCTGGAAGTCGGTGTGGATCACACCGGCCGCCTCGGGGGCCGTGGCGCCCTTCTTGATGGTCCAGGCTCGGGATTCCTTGGGGCCGGCCGTCAGGTAGGTCTGGAGGCCGAGGGTGTCGAAGCCGACGCGGGCCAGGGTCGCCATGCCGGGCTCCTCGACGCCGACCGACTCCAGGAGCTCCATCGCCTCCTCCTCGTCCAGCTCGGCGAGGTCCGCCTCCAGCTTGGCGTTGAGGAAGATCGCCTCGGCGGGGGCGACCAGGGTGCGCTGCGCGGCCTTGAAGTCGTCGTCGACCAGCTCGTCCTCGTCGACGTTGAAGACGTACAGGAACGGCTTGACGGTGAGCAGGTGCAGGTCGTGCAGCAGCTCCTCCTTGCCGGAGCCCTGGACGATACCGGCGCTGAAGAGGGTCTCGCCCTTCTCCAGGATCGCCTGGGCCGCCTCGACCGCCGCGACCTTCGGGCCGATGTCCTTCTTGATGCGCGACTCCCGCTGGAGGCGCGGCAGGACCTTCTCGATCGTCTGGAGGTCCGCGAGGATCAGCTCGGTGTTGATCGTCTCGATGTCGTCCTTGGGTGAGACCTTGCCGTCGACGTGCACGACGTTCTCGTCCTGGAAGGCGCGGATGACCTGGCAGATCGCGTCGGACTCGCGGATGTTCGCGAGGAACTTGTTGCCCAGGCCCTCACCCTCGCTGGCGCCGCGCACGATGCCCGCGATGTCGACGAAGTCGACGGTCGCCGGAAGGATCTTCTGCGAACCGAAGATCTCGGCCAGCTTGGTGAGGCGCGCGTCGGGGACGCCCACGACACCGACGTTGGGCTCGATCGTGGCGAACGGGTAGTTGGCCGCGAGCACGTCGTTCTTGGTGAGGGCGTTGAACATGGTCGACTTGCCGACATTGGGCAGACCGACGATTCCGATCGTGAGCGACACGTTACGACTTCCCGTACGAGAGGAGGGTGAGGAGGGTTCAGACGATCCCTCAGTCTACGGGCTGCCGTGTGCCCCTCCCGGCCGCGTATCGAACGCATGGCCAAGCTCCGTCCTACGGCGTGTCTGAGGGGCCATTGGGCACATAAACCGACCTAAGTTGGTCCAGTGGAGCAACACAGGACGCGACCCCGGCAGAACGGAACGCGAGGCGGCGCACCGCGGCTGCCCCCGCAGGCGGGGCGGGCCGCTCCGCCTCAGCGCCGTCCGGCAGTGGTACGACGACCCGCCCCGCCCGTGGTCCAGGCCGTACGCCGGATGCCGAACCCTCGGCTCACCGGGCTGGGCGGCGGTCTGTTCTGCGGGGCGCTGATGTTCGCGCTGGGCTGCCTGGACCAGCTGTTGTTCGGGGCGTCGCTCACGGTGTACGGCGTGCTGTTCCTGCCGGTGTGCGTACTGACCGCGGTGTGGGTGCGCCGGGCCGACCTGCTGACCGCGCCGGTCATCGTGCCGATCGCCTTCGCCGCAGGGCTCCTGCCCGTGGCCGACGACAGCGGCGGCACCGGCGGACGCCTGATGGGCCTCCTCACGGCACTCGCCACGCAGGCGGGGTGGCTGTACGGGGGGACGCTCATCACGGGGTTGATCGTGACCGTACGGAGGGTTCGCCTGATGAACCGGCGACGCCGGGCGTAGCCCCCCTCGTACGTGCCCTCTACCCGTCCTTCGCCGCTCGCATCGCCGCCCCCACGATCCCCGCGTTGTTCTGCAGCTGCGCCGGGACGATCTCCGCCTTGATGTCCTCGATGAAGTGCAGGAACTTCTCGGACTTGCGGCTGACGCCCCCGCCGATGATGAACAGCTCGGGCGAGAGGAGCATCTCGACGTGGGCGAGGTACTTCTGGACGCGGTGGGCCCAGTGCTCCCACGTCAGCTCGCCGTCCTCCTTGGCCTTGCTGGAGGCGCGCTTCTCCGCGTCGTGGCCGCTCAGCTCCAGGTGGCCCAGCTCGGTGTTGGGGACAAGAACGCCCTCGACGAAGAGCGCGCTGCCGATGCCGGTGCCGAAGGTGAGGACGACGACGGTGCCCCGCCGGTCACGGCCGGCGCCGAACGCCATCTCGGCGACGCCCGCCGCGTCCGCGTCGTTGACCACCGTCACCGGGAGCCCGTCGAGCCGCTCGCTGAACAACGCGCGCGCGTCCATGTCGATCCAGCTCTTGTCGACGTTGGCCGCCGTACGGATCGTGGCTCCGCCATTGACCACGCCCGGGAAGGTGAGCCCGACCGGTCCCGTCCACCCGTAGTGGTCGATGACCTGCTTCACACCGTCCGCCACCCCGTCGGGCGTGGCCGGGTGCGGAGTGAGCACTTTGAAGCGCTCCTCCGCGAGGTCGCCCCTGTCCAGGTCCACAGGGGCGCCCTTGATACCGGATCCGCCGATGTCCACGCCGAAGATCTGCATGGCCTTACGTTACGACGTTGGGCTGACAGTCACTCAGCCGAGGACCCGGAGCCGGTGCGCTCCGCGACCAGGGCCGCCGCCTGTTCCCGCAGGTCGCGGCGGAGTTCCTTGGGCAGCGAGAAGGTGATGGACTCCTCGGCCGTCTTCACCGTCTCCACGTCCCCGTAGCCACGCTCGCCCAGCCACTCCAGCACCTCGTCCACCAGCACGTCCGGGACCGAGGCGCCGGAGGTCAGACCGACCGTGGTGACGCCCTCCAACCACGCCTCGTCGATCTCGGAGGCGAAGTCCACCAGGTGTGCGGCGGGGACGCCCGCGTCCAGCGCGACCTCGACCATCCGGATCGAGTTCGAGGAGTTCTTCGAGCCCACCACGATCACCAGCTGAGCGTCCTCGGCGAGCTTCTTCACCGCGAGCTGACGGTTCTGCGTGGCATAGCAGATGTCGTCGCTGGGGGGCGAGATGAGCTGCGGGAACTTCTCCTTCAGGGCATCGACGGTCTCCATGGTCTCGTCCACGCTCAGCGTGGTCTGGGAGAGCCAGACGACCTTGGACTCATCGCGGACCTCGACCTTGGCGACATCGGCCGGGCCGTCGACGAGGGTGATGTGGTCGGGGGCCTCGCCGGAGGTGCCGATGACCTCCTCGTGGCCCTCGTGGCCGATCAGGAGGATGTCGTAGTCCTCGTTCGCGAAGCGGACGGCTTCCTTGTGGACCTTGGTGACCAGCGGGCAGGTCGCGTCGATGGTGGCGAGCTTGCCGCGCGCGGCCTCCTCGTGGACCACGGGTGCGACACCGTGGGCGGAGAACATGACGATGTTGCCCTCGGGGACCTCCTCCGTCCGTTCGACGAAGATGGCGCCCTTGTTCTCCAGGGTCTGCACGACGTACTTGTTGTGCACGATCTCGTGCCGGACATAGATCGGGGCCCCGTACTGCTCCAGGGCTTTCTCGACGGCGATCACGGCGCGGTCCACACCCGCGCAGTAGCCCCGGGGGGCGGCGAGCAGGACACGGCGGCCAGGCGAAGCAGTCATGCCTCCCATCGTAAGGCCGCGCTCGGCGGGTCAAAGATCGCGTCCTTGGGGGGACTGGCCCTGAGCTGGAAGGGGTGGGGCAGGACGCGACTCGCGGAGGCACTGATGTCCGACACCGGCACGGCGGCACGCACGGCCGAGGAGGAGCACGAGGGCCATGACCTGCGGCGCAGCCTCGGATTCCGGGATCTGGTCGTCTACGGTCTGCTTTTCGTCGCCTCCATGGCTCCCGTCGGCGTGTTCGGCACCCTGGACGCCAAGTCGCACGGAGCGGTCGCGCTCGTCTACGTCGGGGCTCGGTGTTCGCCTACGCGCGCGTGGCGCTCGGCAAGGAGTCCGGTTTCATCGCGGGCTGGATGGCGATCCTTGACTACCTGCTGATCCCCGCGGTCGCCTACCTGTTCTCCGGAATCGCCGGCGCCTGCTCTTCGCGATGGCCCGCGACCGACGGTTGCCACGCGCGCTGTCGAAGACGGACTCCGGTGTGCCGCGGGTAGCCCTCCTCTGGGCGGCGATCATCACGCTCATCGCCGCGGTATGGGCAGCCCGCCGGGACGACGGCATGGACCACCTGGTCTCGGTGGTCGACGTCGGCGCCCTCACCGCCTTCACGTTGCTGCACGCGAGCGTGGTGGGCTGGTTCGCGGTACGGAAGCGGGGGTGGTGTGGTTCGGGATCGGACTGGCGGTTTTGATGACGCAGGCTGGCACCAATGGCCCGTCCGGCGTTTGAGGACGAGGCCGTTCAGGCCGAAGCGGGGGTCTGGGGGCGGCAGCCCCCAGAGGCGAGGCGATGTCGGACCCGGCCGTTACGCTCGGCGCATGGCTGCGAACACGTCCGCGGAAGCACCCCTCCCCGTCGGAGAGGTCTCGCGGCTCATCGGGGGTTGGATCGACCGACTCGGCGCGGTATGGGTCGAGGGTCAGATCACCCAGCTGTCACGACGCCCGGGTGCCGGCGTCGTGTTCCTGACGCTGCGCGACCCGTCGTACGACATCTCCGTAGGCGTCACCTGCTATCGGCAGGTGTTCGACGCGGTCGCCGACGTCGTCACGGAGGGCGCCCGGGTCGTCGTACACGCGAAACCGGAGTGGTATGCGCCGCGTGGGCAGCTGTCGTTGCGGGCCGCGGAGATCAGGCCCGTGGGGGTGGGTGAACTGCTCGCGCGGCTTGAGCAGTTGAAGAAGTCGCTGGCCGCGGAGGGGCTGTTCGCGGCCGAACGGAAGAAGCCGCTGCCCTTCCTGCCGCAGTTGGTCGGGCTGGTGTGCGGGCGGGCTTCGGCCGCCGAGCGGGACGTGCTGGAGAACGCACGGCACCGCTGGCCGGCCGTCCGTTTCGAGGTGCGCAACGTGCCCGTGCAGGGGGTGCACGCGGTGCCGCAGGTCGTGCAGGCGGTGAAGGAGTTGGACGCGCTCGACGACGTGGACGTGATCATCGTGGCGCGGGGCGGCGGCAGCGTGGAGGACCTGCTGCCGTTCTCCGACGAGCAGCTCGTACGGGCGGTGGCGGCCTGTCGTACGCCCGTCGTGTCGGCCATCGGGCACGAGCCGGACACTCCGCTCCTTGACTATGTGGCCGACCTGCGCGCCTCCACGCCCACGGACGCGGCGAAGAAGGTCGTACCGGACGTGGGCGAGGAGTACGAGCGGGTGCAGTTGCTGCGGAACCGGGCGCGGCGGTGCGTGGAGGCGCTCATCGAGCGGGAGGAGCGCGGACTCGCCCATGCGCTCGCGCGGCCCTCGATAGAGGATCCGCACCGGATGATCGACGAGCGGGCGGATCACGTCGCTACTCTCCTCGACCGGAGCCGGCGCACCCTCGGACACCTCCTGGACCGCGCCGACTCCGAGCTGACCCACACGCGCGCGCGCGTGGTGGCCCTCTCCCCCGCCGCGACCTTGAAACGGGGGTACGCGGTGCTGCAGAAGTCCGACGGGCATGTCGTCCGGGACCCGGAAGAGGTAACCGCTGACGAGACGCTGCGCGCACGGGTCGCCGAGGGCGAGTTCACAGTTCGAGTCGATGCAGTCGATGCATAGGGTGAGCGAATGACCAGCAAGGTGACGGAAGAGGCGCTCGGGTACGAGCAGGCGCGGGACGAGCTCATCGAGGTCGTGCGGCGGCTGGAGGCGGGCGGTACGACGCTGGAGGAGTCGCTCGCGCTCTGGGAGCGGGGCGAGGAGCTGGCCAAGGTGTGCCGGCGGTGGCTGGACGGGGCGCGGGCGCGGCTGGACGCGGCGCTCGCGGAGGAAGAAGAGGCCGCGGAAGACGCGGACGGCGAGTAGGAGATCGGTGGTCTGCTGTGAAGCAGATCACCTCATTCCGTTTTTTGTTGAACCTTGAAGCTTCCCTGGCGTACCGTCGTGCCGTCAGTCGATCCGGACCGCGGTCCGGTTCACCGGTTCACCGGTTCAGACCACCCCCCGAGGAAGTTCACGCATGTCTCTCGTTCTCGACGCCGCCGCCCAGGACCTGCTGTTCCGCGAGGCCCGCACCGCGAACACGTTCACCGACGAGCCGGTGACGGACGAGCAGGTGCAGGCGATCTACGACCTGGTCAAGTTCGGCCCGACCTCCATGAACCAGTCGCCCCTGCGCGTCACCCTGGTCCGCTCCGCCGAGGCCCGCGAGCGCCTGGTGAAGCACATGGCCGAGGGCAACCAGCCGAAGACGGCCGGCGCCCCGCTGGTCGCCATCCTCTCCGCGGACAACGAGTTCCACGAGGAGCTGCCCGCCCTGTTCCCGCACTTCCCGCAGGCCAAGGACGCCGTCTTCGGCGACCGCGCGGTCCGTGAGACCAACGCCGCGCTGAACGCCGCCCTCCAGGCCGCCTACTTCATCATCGGCGTCCGCGCCGCCGGCCTCGCCGCCGGTCCGATGACCGGTCTCGACTTCGCCGGCGTCCAGAAGGAGTTCCTGGACGACGACCACTCCCCGCTGATGGTCGTCAACATCGGCAAGCCGGGCGACGACGCCTGGTTCCCGCGCTCCCCGCGCCTGGCGTACGACGACGTCGTCACCACCGTCTGACTCGGACACGCAGGACATGACCGAGGCCCCCGGCACCGCCGGGGGCCTCGGTCGTACGTCGTGCTTGCTGTCACGCCAGCTTCAGCGCCGCCGCCATCTTCGTCAGCTGCGCGAACGACGCCGTGCCGGTCACCACCGTCGTCGAGCCGTCGGTGCCCTGGAGCACGAGGGCGTCGTACTGGTCGCCGTCGTAGCGCGTCCACGTCCGGTCACCGATCTTCTCGGTGGCCTTCGTCTCCTTCGCGCCCTGACTCGCCTCGTCGACGAACGTGGACCGCTTCTGAGTGGACTGCTCGATCGCGACGTATTCACCGTCGGGGTCATGGAAGCCCAGGTGCCACGCCTCGAAGGCATCGCCCTGGTAGCGGACCGAGGTCGCCTTCCAGCTCTGCGGCAGGCCCTCGGGCGCGGCCACCGGGTACGACGCCGCGCGGCGCGCCGTGAGCAGCTCGACGCGGTAGTCGACCCGTTTGAGATCGGGAGCGGAGTCGTCGTGCGGGATGAAGACGTAGATGACTCCCGCCATGAGCCCGATCAGGCCCAGGGAAAGGATCATGTCCCGGACCGTTTTCTGCTTGCCGTTCGAACCTGCCACGTCCCTATCGTCGCAGGTGCCCTGGTCCGCTCATCCGTGGGGCCCCCTGCTCATTTTGTCAGCCTAACGATAGAGTCGACGGCAACACCCTCATCCGGCCGTCGTCGTATCAGAAAGGTGCGCTCCGATGACCGAGCATCACTTGCCGTCCGAACTCGAAGTCCCCTCCGAAGCCCCCGACCGCAACCTCGCCCTAGAACTCGTCCGGGTGACCGAAGCCGCGGCGATGGCCGCGGGCCGCTGGGTAGGTCGCGGCGACAAGAACGGCGCCGACGGGGCCGCGGTCCGGGCCATGCGGACCCTCGTATCCACCGTCTCGATGAACGGCGTCGTCGTCATCGGTGAGGGCGAGAAGGACGAGGCCCCGATGCTCTTCAACGGAGAGCGCGTCGGGGATGGCACTGGGCCCGAGTGCGACATCGCCGTCGATCCGATCGACGGGACCACGCTCAACGCCAAGGGCATGCCGAACGCGATCGCGGTGCTGGCCGCCGCCGACCGCGGTTCGATGTTCGACCCGTCCGCGGTCTTCTACATGGACAAGCTGGTCACCGGGCCCGAGGCCGCCGAGTTCGTCGACATCGAGGCCCCGATCTCGGTGAACATCCGCCGGATCGCCAAGGCCAAGAGGGTCACGCCCGAGGACGTCACCGTCGTCGTCCTGGACCGGCCGCGACACGACGGGATCATCAAGGAGATCCGGGAGACCGGTGCGCGCATCAAGCTGATCTCCGACGGCGATGTCGCCGGCTCGATCCTGGCGCTGCGCGAGGGCACCGGCGTCGATCTGCTGCTCGGCGTCGGCGGTACGCCCGAGGGCATCATCTCGGCCTGTGCCGTCAAGTGTCTGGGCGGCACGATTCAGGGCAAGTTGTGGCCCAAGGACGACGAGGAGCGGCAGAGGGCGATCGACGCGGGGCATGATCTTGACCGGGTGCTGACCACAGATGACCTCGTCTCCGGCGAGAACGTCTTCTTCGTGGCCACCGGGATCACCGACGGGGAGTTGTTGCGTGGTGTGCGGTATCGCGCGCAGACGGCTACGACCGACTCGATCGTGATGCGGTCGAAGTCGGGGACGGTGCGGCGGATCGACTCTGAGCATCGGCTCAGCAAGCTGCGGGCTTACAGCGCGATTGACTTCGATCGGGCCAAGTAGATCCGCTGGATCCGCCTAAGCGGTGGGGTGCTGCGGACCGTCGGCGAGTGCGGGTGCGTCGTGGCTGGTCGCGCAGTTCCCCGCGCCCCTTAAGGCCAATCAGCTTGACCGGCGTCAACAAGCAGGGCGCCCTCTGGTGCGGAGAGGGCGCCCTTCTTGCCGTACTAGCCCGCTATGCGGCCCCCCGTTGCTCGGGCCGCCTTCTTGAGTTCCAGGTCGCGGCGGCGGCGCCTGGCCAGGACTACTCGGCGTTCTGCGGCGGTGAGGCCGCCCCAGACGCCGTAGGGCTCTGGTTGCAGCAGTGCGTGTTCCCGGCACTCGACCATGACCGGGCAGCGCGCACAGACGCGCTTGGCCGCCTCCTCGCGGGAGAGCCGGGCGGCGGTGGGTTCCTTGGAGGGTGCGAAGAACAGGCCGGCCTCGTCGCGCCGGCACACCGCCTCGGTGTGCCAAGGCGCGTCTTGATCCCTGTCTCGCACTGGCACCCGCTGGGCCGGAACGGCAGCTACCTGCAGGGACGAATGCGGCGGTTGCAGCACGGTCTACTCCTGACGACGGCTTCGCGAGCGAGAGACGATGCAGCAAGGCCTACCCGCTGTGCGCGCGCCTATGCACTGTGTTCGCAACCGCTGGATTCAGTGGGCTTGTGCGCGCCGCCAGCCCCCTTCGCCCACGCCCGAATTCACAACCGTCAACGATCCAAGTGCTTGCGCAAAGCCTTGTCGACCTTGTGCTGGACACGATCGAGGATGTCCACAACGAGCTTGCCCCGCTTGGGCTTCGCCTCGATATTGCCCAGTACGGCCCACCCGTCGACGTACACGACGGGCGCCTCGGGGTCTTCCGCGTCCACGGTGGTCACCTCGAAGTTGCCGAGGACGCCGCCGCCGGTGCCGCGCAGCGACACGTTCTCCGGGACACGGACCTCGACGTTGCCGAAGACCGATATCGCCTTGATCACGACGTGCTGGTACTCGAAGATCGCCTCGCTGAGGTCGATCTCGACGCTGCCGAAGACCGCGTACGCGTGCAGCCTGCGTCCCGCGCGCCAGCGTCCCTTGCGCACGGCGCTGCTGAAGACCGCCACCACGTTGTCGTCGGCGTCGTGCGGTATCGCGTCCGTGGGGCGGCCCGGCGCGTGGGTGTAGGAGGGCGTGGCCGGGTGGCGGTGCGCGGCGGGGAGGTCGTGTATGAAGACGTCCAGTTCGCCGACCGTCTTGGTGGCCAGCACGCCCTCGACGCGCTCGGCGTGCTCCTCGGCGGTGAGCCGTCCCTCCGCGAGGGCGTCGCGCAGGATGTCGGCGACGCGGTCGCGGTCGGCGTCCGAGGCGCGGAGTTCGGAGACGCGCGGCGCCTCGCCCCTTGGCTGGGCGTGCTTCTGAAGGTCCACGGCAGAAGCGTACCCAAACACGATAGATCGCGACACCCCTGTCGGAGATCGTCCGGGCATCGGTCGGACATCGGGTCGGGCGTCGAACTGAGTCCTACCTAACAAGACCGTTGTCATCGGCAGGTTCTACGCTGGTGGAGCCCGCCGATGGAGGCTGGGCCGCGCTGTCTTTCAAGTGAGGAATGGGCGCTCATGCCTGAGTTCGTGTACACCGATCTGCTCCCCATGGGAGAGGACACCACCCCCTATCGGCTGGTGACCTCCGAGGGTGTCTCCACCTTCGAGGCCGACGGGCGCACCTTCCTCAAGGTCGAGCCGGAGGCGCTGCGCAAGCTGGCCGCCGAGGCCATCCACGACATCCAGCACTATCTGCGGCCCGCGCACCTCGCCCAGCTGCGGCGGATCATCGACGACCCCGAGGCTTCGAACAACGACAAGTTCGTCGCCCTCGACCTGCTGAAGAACGCGAACATCGCGGCGGCGGGCGTCCTCCCCATGTGCCAGGACACCGGTACGGCGATCGTGATGGGCAAGCGCGGGCAGAACGTGCTGACCGAGGGTGGCGACGAGGCCGCCCTGTCGCGCGGCATCTACGACGCCTATCTGAACCTGAACCTGCGCTACTCCCAGATGGCTCCGCTCACCATGTGGGAGGAGAAGAACACCGGGTCCAACCTCCCGGCCCAGATCGAGCTGTACGCGACGGACGGGGGCGCGTACAAGTTCCTGTTCATGGCCAAGGGCGGCGGGTCCGCGAACAAGAGCTTCCTCTACCAGGAGACGAAGGCCGTTCTGAACGAGGCCTCCATGATGAAGTTCCTGGAGGAGAAGATCCGTTCGCTGGGTACGGCCGCCTGTCCGCCGTACCACCTGGCGATCGTCGTCGGTGGCACGAGCGCGGAGTACGCGCTGAAGACGGCGAAGTACGCCTCCGCGCACTACCTGGACGAGGTTCCGGCGGAGGGCTCGGAGCTCGGGCACGGGTTCCGGGACAAGGATCTTGAGCAGAAGGTCTTCGAGCTGACGCAGAGGATCGGTATCGGTGCGCAGTTCGGCGGCAAGTACTTCTGCCATGACGTACGGGTGGTGCGGTTGCCGCGGCATGGTGCGTCCTGCCCGGTCGCGATCGCCGTCTCCTGCTCGGCCGACCGGCAGGCCCTCGCGAAGATCACGGCCGAGGGTGTCTTCCTTGAGCAGTTGGAGACCGACCCGGCGCGGTTCCTGCCGGAGACGACGGACGAGCACCTCGACGAGGCGTCGGACGTGGTCGAGATCGATCTGAACCAGCCGATGGACGACATCCTCGCCGAGCTGACCAAGTACTCGGTCAAGACGCGGTTGTCCCTGTCCGGGCCGCTGGTCGTCGCCCGTGACATCGCTCACGCCAAGATCAAGGAGCGGCTGGACGCGGGTGAGGAGATGCCGCAGTACCTGAAGGACCACCCGGTGTACTACGCCGGTCCCGCGAAGACGCCCGAGGGGTACGCGTCGGGGTCCTTCGGGCCTACGACCGCCGGGCGCATGGACTCCTACGTCGAGCAGTTCCAGGCGGCGGGCGGCTCCAAGGTGATGCTGGCCAAGGGGAATCGGTCCGCGCAGGTCACCAACGCGTGCGACGCCCACGGCGGCTTCTACCTCGGCTCCATCGGCGGCCCGGCCGCGCGGCTCGCCCAGGACTGCATCAAGAAGGTCGAGGTCGTCGAGTACGAGGAGCTCGGCATGGAGGCCGTGTGGAAGATCGAGGTCGAGGACTTCCCGGCGTTCATCGTGGTCGATGACAAGGGGAACGACTTCTTCCAAGATCCCGCGCCCGCGCCGACGTTCACCTCCATCCCTGTGCGGGGCCCCGGGCTCGCGTAGTCCTCGGGTGCGGCGGGGACACTTCTCGCCCCCGCCGCCCCTACCCGTCCCATCTCCAGGGGCTCCGCCCCTTCGACCCCGCTGGGGCTCCGCCCCGGACCCCATCGGCCCGAAGGGCCTCGTCCTCAAACGCCGGACGGGCTGAGTGGTGCCGTAAGCCGAACAAGTCGAACGACTTCTTCCAGAATCGGGCGCCGCAGCCGACGTTCACGAGCATTCCGGTGCGGGGGTCGGGTCTGGTGTGATGCGTGTGATCCTGTGACGGACGCCCGCCCCTGATTGACGCAGGGGCGGGCGTCGTTGTCAGGTCAGGGCCCGGTCAGCCGGCGCAGATGGTGAAGTCGACCGTGTCGCCCGGCTTGATGGTCTTCGGGGCGTGCGGGGTCACTTCGAGCACCGAGTTCGGCTTGCAGCCCTTGAGGGCCTTCTTGGTGACGGTGCCGAGTTTCGTCTGCGTCTTTTCGAGAACCGGCTTGGCCATGTCCAGGCTGAGGCCCGCGAGGGGGAGCCGCGTGGTCGTACCGTCACTGAAGACGTAGAGCAGGGTGGTGGCGTCGTCGCTCTTGGTGGCCGTGCTGGTCGCCGCCGGGGTCGAGCTGTTGTTGCTCGCGACCGAGGTGGCCAGGGCCGTCCCGCCGCCCACCGCGATGAGGGCGGCGGCGACGGCGGCGACGCCGATGGTCCGACGGCGACGGGTGCGGCGCAGGATCTGCGGCGCATCGAAGTCGGGGGTCTTGGCGGAGTTCGCGAATCGGTTCATGGCGTGCGTCAGTTCCTCTTCGAAAGGTGTGCGGCTGGAAGGCCGTGCATCGCCGTACGAGGTCATCGGATTCCTTCCGTGTGCCGCCGCGGTGAAGGGCCGGAGAGTGCGGGGAACTGACTTCTGAGCTTCTCGATCCCCCGGGCCAGCTGGGAGCGGACCGTGCTCGGCGTGATGCCGAGGTCGGCCGCTATCTCGCTGTCCGAGAGATCGTCGAAGTATCGCAGCACCACCACTGTCCGCATCCGCATGGGCAGTTGCTGCAACGCGCGCACCAACTGGTCCCTGCTGTCGACCTGCCCGAACTCGTCCCCCGGGGCGACGGTGTCGCCGCCTTCGGGGTGGTGAGTCGTGGTCAGTCGGCGGAATCTCCGCCGGCGGTCATTGGCCAGGTTCACCATGATCCGCCGGACGTAGGCGTCCGGAGCGTCCTTCGCTGCGATGACGCGCCACTTGCGGCATGCCTTCTCCAGGGTCTCCTGGACCAGGTCCTCCGCCGCCTCTCGGTTTCCCGTGAGGACCAGCGCGCCCCGGAACAGCGCGGTCGATCGAGCGGCCACGAATTCCTGGAAGTCCCTCTCCACACGCTCCTCCCTTCCTGTCACCCCTCCTCGACGTGGACACGCCCGCTTCTGCTGCACGGCCGCGATGAGACCTGGGTCACAGAGCGTCACCCGTGTGGCTGACCCCGCCCGGATCCCGGAACATTCCGGCCGTCCCGATCGCTGGACAGGACATGAGCGAATACCGGATCGAGCACGACTCCATGGGCGAGGTACGCGTCCCCACGGAGGCCAAGTGGCGGGCCCAGACGCAGCGGGCCGTGGAGAACTTCCCCATCTCCGGACAGCGCATCGAACGGGCCCACATCGAGGCCCTCGCCCGGATCAAGGGAGCCGCGGCGAAGGTCAACGCCGGGCTCGGGGTGCTCGACAAGGACATCGCCGACGCGATCGAGGAGGCGGCCGGGGAGGTGGCCGAGGGGAAGTGGGACGAGCACTTTCCGGTCGACGTGTTCCAGACCGGTTCCGGTACCTCGTCCAACATGAACACCAACGAGGTCATCGCCACGCTGGCCACCGAGCGGCTCGGCAGGGACGTGCATCCCAACGATCACGTCAACGCCTCCCAGTCCTCCAACGACGTCTTCCCCTCCTCGATCCACATCGCCGCCACCGCCGCCGTCACCCGCGATCTCATCCCCGCGCTCGGCCATCTCGCCGACTCCCTCGACCGCAAGGCCGTGGAGTTCGCCGACGTCGTCAAGTCCGGGCGGACACATCTGATGGACGCCACGCCCGTGACGCTGGGGCAGGAGTTCGGCGGCTATGCCGCCCAGGTGCGGTACGGCGTCGAGCGGCTCCAATCCTCCCTGCCCCGGCTCGCCGAACTGCCCCTGGGCGGCACGGCCGTCGGCACCGGCATCAACACGCCCCCCGGCTTCTCCGCCGCCGTCATCGCCGAGGTCGCCCACGCCACCGGCCTCCCCCTCACGGAGGCCCGCGACCACTTCGAGGCGCAGGGGGCCCGGGACGGCATCGTCGAGACCAGTGGGCAGCTGCGGACCATTGCCGTAGGGCTGACCAAGATCGCCAATGATCTGCGGTGGATGGCTTCCGGGCCTCGCACCGGGCTCGCCGAGATCTCCCTCCCCGACCTTCAGCCCGGGTCCTCGATCATGCCCGGCAAGGTCAATCCCGTCATTCCCGAGGCCGTGCTCATGGTCTCCGCCCAGGTCATCGGCAATGACGCCACCGTCGCCACCGCCGGCGCGGCCGGCAACTTCGAGCTCAATGTGATGCTGCCCGTCATCGCCAGGAATGTCCTCGAATCCATCCGGCTGCTCGCCAACGTCTCCCGGCTGCTCGCCGACCGGACCGTCGACGGGATCGTCGCGCATCGGGAGCGGGCCCGCGAGTACGCCGAGTCCTCGCCCTCCGTCGTCACTCCGCTCAACAAGTACATCGGGTACGAGGAGGCCGCCAAGGTCGCCAAGAAGGCCCTCGCCGAGCGCAGGACCATCCGCCAAGTCGTCCTGGACGGCGGGTATGTGGAGCGTGGCGCCCTCACCCTCCAGCAGCTCGACGAGGCTCTGGATGTCCTGCGTATGACGCATCCGTAAACGATCACGACCGGGGCGTGAACCGTGACGCGCACCGCAGCGTCGTATGCCTATGGCACCTAATATCTGTCCATGGCAGACGGTGGAGCGGTGAGACGACGCGTGAGAACGGGGACGGACACGTCGACCGTGTACTGGGCGCCCGGGAGTCAGATCCTGTGGCGATACCGGGAGAACGGCGGCGCGGGTTTCCATATCGCGCGCCCCGTCACCGTCGTCCGGGATGACGACGAGCTGCTCGCCGTCTGGATGGCGCCCGGTACCGAGTGCGTGAAGCCGGTGCTCGCCGACGGTACGCCCGTGCATGGGGAGCCGCTGGAGTCGCGGTACACCAAGCCGCGGACCGTGCAGCTGGACCGGTGGTTCGGGACCGGGGTGCTGAAGCTCGCGCGCCCCGGTGAGCCGTGGTCGGTGTGGCTGTTCTGGGGACCCGGCTGGGAGTTCAAGAACTGGTATGTGAATCTTGAGGAACCGCTGGCCCGTTGGGGCGGCGGGGTCGATTCCGAGGATCACTTCCTGGACATCTCCGTCCACCCGGACGGGAGTTGGTCCTGGCTCGACGAGGACGAGTTCGCGCAGGCCCAGCGGGACGGGCTGATGGACCCCGAACTCGCGGAAAAGGTACGGGCGGCGGGGCTGTCGGCGGTGGAGGTGATCCGCGCCTGGGGGCCGCCGTTCTCGGACGGCTGGCAGTATTGGCGCCCGGATCCGTCCTGGGCTGTACCTTCACTTCCGGAGGACTGGGACCGCACGCCCGCGCACTTGTCCACATGAGACCCTTGATGCGCCCCCGGTCCACAACCGTAGGATCGTCCTCCGCAAGCGCACACAGCAGTAACTCCCGGAACATGCACCGGGCTTGACCGTACGTCACCGAGGGGCGGCAGGACGTGAGCGAGGGGTACGAGGGCAACACCGGTACGAACAGCAGACGGTTCGCCGGTGACACAGGAACAGCCTCTGACCACGCTGGAATTCTGTTCCTGGGGCAAGTATTCCGGGTATCGGGATTTCGGCGGGACGAACTGCGTGCACGGTGCGCAGCCCCGGACGGACGGATTCGACACGCGTGACGGAGCACCCCATCTCCTACGAGCGCCCCCAGCCGGGCGCCGACCCCACGGACCCCCGCGGGGCGCTCCTGCGTACCCCGGAGTCCTCGCGACCGGGCGGCGGCTCCGGTGGCGTCGGTTTACCCGATCAGGGCGACAAGGAGAAAGAGCGACAAGACGTCCCGGACCCGTCCTTGAGCGGTAACGGCTCCGAGCATTCCCAGCCGTCCGCCCCCGTCGAGCCGGACACTCTCCGTCCGCGGCCCGCGCCGGCCGCCGAGGGCATTCCGGTCCAGGCGGGCGGTGGCGGCGAGCCGGCGCGGGCGTCGAAGGCCGCTTCCGGCCAGGAGCGCCGTAAGGGGCAGGGACTGCAGCCCGGCCGTCCCGTGCCCATGCGGCGGGACGGGGACCGGCTGCGGTTCGTCGGCGCCGCGACCCGGCGGATCGCGCGGGGCATCGACCTCGACGAGATCGTGATGGGGCTGTGCCGGGCGACCGTACCGACCTTCTCGGACGCGATCCTCGTCTATCTGCGCGACCCGCTGCCGGTCGGCGACGAACGGCCCACCGGGCCCGTCGTGCTGCGCCTGCGCCGCACCGACCGGATTCCGGAGGACCGGGACACCGAGGGTGGCTTCATGCCCATCTCGGGGCCGGAGCCGGAGCCGTCGGAGCTCGCCGACCTGTCCGCGGTCACCGCCGAACTGTGCGAGGTGCGGCCCGGCGGCGCGCTCAACGAGGTGCTGCGGGGTGTACGGCCGGTGTTCGCCGACTCCCCCGCCGCCCGCGCCGCACTGCCCGAACTCCTCGGTGAGGGCGGCGAGTCGATCGTGCCGGACGGACAGCGCGCCATCCTCGCGCCGCTGCGCGGCCGCCGCCGGGTCATCGGAGCCGCGCTCTTCCTGCGCCGCCCCGAGCGCATGGCCTTCGAGGCCGACGACCTCCTGGTCGCCGCCCAGCTGGCCACGCACAGCGCCCTCGGCATCGACAAGGCCGTGCTGTACGGCCGCGAGGCCTACATCGCGGACGAGCTGCAGCGCACCATGCTGCCGGAGACGCTCCCGAGGCCGACCGGCGTACGCCTCGCGTCCCGCTACCTGCCCGCCGCCGAGACCGCGCGCGTCGGCGGCGACTGGTACGACGCCATCCCGCTGCCCGGCAGCCGGGTCGCCCTGGTCGTCGGCGACGTCATGGGCCACTCCATGACCTCCGCCGCGATCATGGGCCAGCTGCGCACCACCGCGCAGACCCTCGCCGGCCTCGACCTGCCCCCGCAGGAGGTCCTGCACCACCTCGACGAGCAGGCCCAGCGCCTGGGCACCGACCGCATGGCGACCTGCCTCTACGCGGTCTACGACCCGGTATCGCATCGGATCACCATCGCCAACGCCGGCCATCCCCCGCCCGTGCTGCTGCACCTGGGCGGCAGGGCGGAGGTGCTGCGGGTGCCGCCAGGCGCGCCGATCGGTGTCGGAGGCGTCGACTTCGAGGCCGTAGAACTCGACGCGCCCGCAGGAGCGACCCTGTTCCTCTACACCGACGGGCTTGTCGAGTCGCGTCTGCGGGACGTGTGGACCGGGATAGAGCAGCTGCGCGAGAAGCTCGCCGCTACCGCGCAGCTGACCGGGCCCGACCATCCGCCGCCCCTTGAGGCGCTGTGCGACGAGGTGCTCGACATGCTCGGCCCGGGCGACCGGGACGACGACATCGCGCTGCTCGCCGCCCGCTTCGACGGGATCGCGCCGAGCGATGTGGCGTACTGGTTCCTGGAGCCGGAGGAGATGGCGCCCGGCAAGGCCCGCCGGCTGGCCCGGCGCGCGCTGGAGCGGTGGGGCATGGAGGATCTCACCGACTCCGTCGAGCTGCTGGTCAGCGAGGTCGTGACCAATGCCGTGCGGTACGCCTCCCGGCCCATCACGCTCCGCCTGCTGCGCACCGACGTACTGCGCTGCGAGGTCGGCGACGACGTGCCACAACTGCCGCGCCTGCGGCAGGCGCGCGCCACGGACGAGGGCGGGCGCGGCCTCTACCTGGTGAACCGGCTGGCCAGGCGGTGGGGTGCGACGCGGCTGAGTACGGGGAAGGTCGTCTGGTTCGAGCTGAACCACAGCTGAGCCGACCAGGAAAGCGCGAAACGGGGGCGCCCGGTGTCTTTCGGACACCGGGCGCCCCCGTTTCCTGCGGTCACTGGCTGCCGAAGTCCTCCAGCGGATCCTCCGGCGCCGTCGTCGCCCCGTCCGTGGGCTCCACGGTCGTCGGCGTCTCGGACGGTTCCTCCGTCGTCGGTTCCTCGGTGGGGGTCTCCGGCGCCGACGTCGTGGGTGCCGCGGTCGTCGGCTCCTCGGTGGTCGGCGTCTCGGACGGGGTCGACCTGGTCGGCGTCGGTGTGGACGACGGCGTGTAGGTCGGCTGTACGGCCGCGCCCTGGTCGGTGTCCAGGTCGAACTTGGCCTTCTTCGTCACGCCGAAGGTGTACGCCGCCCAGATCTGCGCCGGGAATCCACCACCGTTGATCCGCTCGAAGCCGCCCGCCTTGTACATCGACACCTGGGAGCCGGTCTTCGCGTCCTCGCCGAACAGGCCCACCGAGGTGACCAGGTCGGGCGTGTAGCCGGTGAACCAGGCCGACTTGTTCTCGTCGGAGGTACCCGTCTTGCCGGCGACCTGCTGGCCGTTGCGGGCCGAGTTGTCCCGCACGGACGTCTTGGCCGTACCGTCGTCGACCACGCCGGTCAGTACCGAGGTGACCGAGTCGGCGGCCTCGCGGCTGATGACCTGGTCGCCGATCGGGTCCGGGAGCTCGACCGTCTTGGAGTTGTGCTCGACCGACTTGATGATCGCCGGGGTGACCTTCTTGCCGTGGTTGTCGAGCGTGGCGTACACGCCGGCCATCTGGAGAGGGCTCGCGCCCATGGTGCCGAGGGTCTGCGCGGGCACCGCCTGCAGATCCTTGGTGTCCATGCCGAGCTTGCCGGCGGTCTCCAGGACCTTGTCCATGCCGACGTCGACGCCCATCTGCGCGTAGACGGAGTTGATCGACTTGTTCATGCCGGTCTGCACGGTGACGTTGCCGTAGTTCTGGTCGTCCTCGTTCTCCGGGGCGAAGCCGACCTTGTCGCCGTCACTGTCGAGGACCTGGCGCTTGCTCGTGCCGTCGTAGATCGTGTTCGCCGTGATCGCCTTCCCGCTGCGCGTCTCGGCGCCCTCGTCGAAGGCGGCCGCCAGGATCACCGGCTTGAAGGTGGAGGCGGGCTGGTAGTCGGTGCGGGTCGCGTTGTTCCGGAAGTGCTGGAGGTAGTCAACGCCGCCGTACATCGCGACGACCGCGCCCGTCTTCGGGTCGACGGACACCGCGCCGGCCTGGATGTCCGCGTCGACGTCGCGCTTCTTCTTGTCGAGCTTGCTGGTCAGCTGCGCCTTGACGGACTTCTCCAGCTGGGCCTGCTTCTTCTTGTCGATGTTGAGCGTGATGGTCCAGCCGCCGGCGTCGACCAGCGCCTGCGCCTCGTCGCTGTCGGCTGCCGTGCCCTGGGCCACGAGCTGCTTCTCCAGCGCCGCGTCGGCCGCCTCCACCAGGTAGCCGGTCTGCCCCTCCATACCGGCCGAGCCCTTGGGCTCCTTGGGCACCGGGAACGTCATGTCCGCGCGCTCGGAGGAGTCCAGCCAGCCTTCCTCGACCATGTTGTCGAGTACGTAGTTCCAGCGGGCCTTCACCAGCGCCCTGCCGTCCTTGGACGCGACCGCCCAGTCGTACTGGCTCGGCGCCTGGAGCAGCGCGGCGAGGTACGCGCCCTGCGCGACCGTGAGCTTCTCGGCGTCGACCCGGTAGTAGGCCTGCGCCGCGGCCTGGATGCCGTAGCAGCCGCGGCCGTAGTAGCTGGTGTTGATGTAGCCGGCGAGGATGTAGTCCTTGGACTTCTCGCGGTCCAGCTTCAGCGAGATGACCAGTTCCTTCAGCTTGCGCGTGACGGTCTGGTCCTGGGTCAGGTAGTAGTTCTTGACGTACTGCTGGGTGATCGTCGAACCGCCCTGCGCGCCCTTGCCGGAGAGCGTGTTGTACAGACCTCGGGCGGTGCCCTTGAGGTCGACGCCGGCGTCCTTGTAGAAGGTCTTGTTCTCGGCGGCGACGAAGGTCTTCTGGACGGCCGCGGGGACCTTGTCGAGGCCCACGATCTCGCGGTTGACCTTGCCGTCGCGGGTCAGGACCGCGCCGTCGCTGTACTTGTAGACGTTGCTCTGCAGCTTCGCGTCGGCGTTGCCCTCCGGGATGTCGATCATCATGTACAGCACGATGAAGGCACCCATGCCGAGCACACACAGCCCGAGGAAGGTGCCGAGCATCTTCTTCCAGGTGAACAGCCTGCGTATCCGGCCCTTCCCGGTCGCCCCGGCCTTCCCGTCCGAGGAGCGGCCTTTGGGCGCCGCGCGGTGGCCACCACGCTGTCGCGCTCGTCTCTCATCCGCTCGCCCCATGGGTCCGTCTGCTCCGCTCCGTTATCGGGTGTCACACAGGTTCGTGGCTCAGGTCAGCTCAGCAAACTAACACCGCTCTATATGACAAACGTGCCGTGATCCGGTCTTTTACGGACGTGACAATCAGCACCCGTCCCAGTGGAACCGACCCATGAGAGGGGTTGAGGGTTGCCAGGGACGCGCAAAGTGTTACGACCGCCGCAGTAGCAGAACCGTGACAATCGGCCCCCACCTGCACCGTCGTAGCTCCACCAGCGGTCTACACACTCGGCGTATACACACGAGGTATACGCCCTGTGTACAGTCCTCTCCATGTCCATCGGTCACACACTCCTGGGACTCCTGGAGTCCGGGCCCCGTCACGGTTACGACCTGAAGCGGGCCTTCGACGAGAAGTTCGGTCATGACCGGCCGCTGCACTACGGCCAGGTCTACTCGACGATGTCGCGCCTGTTGAAGAACGGGCTCGTCGAAGTCGACGGCATCGAGGCGGGCGACGGGCCCGACCGGAAGCGGTACGCGATCACCGAGGCGGGGGTCACCGACGTACAGCGGTGGCTCGCGACGCCGGAGAAGCCCGAGCCGTATCTCCAGTCGACCCTGTACACCAAGGTCGTCCTCGCCCTGCTCACCCACCGCGACGCCGGCGAGATACTCGACACCCAGCGCGCCGAGCACCTGCGGATGATGCGGATCCTCACCGACCGCAAGCGCAAGGGCGATCTCGCGGACCAGTTGATCTGCGACCACGCCCTGTTCCATCTCGAAGCCGATCTGCGCTGGCTGGAACTGACAGCCGCGCGGCTCGGCAAACTCGCCGAGGCGGTGGCCCGATGACTCCTCCCCCTGGTTCCCTGCTCGCGGCCGAGGAGCTGCGCAAGGCCTACGGGCCCACGACCGCGCTCGACGGCGCCGAGTTCTCCATCCATCCCGGTGAGGTCGTCGCCGTGATGGGGCCCTCCGGGTCGGGCAAGTCGACCCTGCTGCACTGTCTCGCCGGGATCGTGACGCCCGACTCGGGGTCGATCACGTACAACGGGCGGGAGATGGCGACCATGAGCGACGCTCAGCGCAGTGCGCTGCGGCGGAGCGACTTCGGGTTCGTCTTCCAGTTCGGCCAGTTGGTGCCCGAGCTGACCTGCGTCGAGAACGTGGCCCTGCCGCTGCGGCTCAACGGGACCTCCCGCAAGGAGGCCGAGCGGGCCGCGCTGTCCTGGATGGAGCGGCTTGAGGTCGACGACCTCAAGGGCAAGCGGCCCGGTGAGGTGTCCGGCGGTCAGGGGCAGCGGGTGGCCGTGGCCCGGTCGCTGGTCACCGGCCCGCGGGTGCTGTTCGCGGACGAGCCGACGGGCGCGCTCGACTCCCTCAACGGCGAGCGGGTGATGGAGCTGCTGACGGAGGCCGCCCGGTCGACGAACGCCGCGGTCGTCCTCGTCACGCACGAGGCCCGGGTCGCCGCGTACTCCGACCGCGAGATCGTCGTACGGGACGGCAAGTCCCGGGACATGGAGCGGATCGCGTGAACACACGGCAGTGGTCCAGAGATCTGGCCATGGGGGTCCGGTTCGCCTTCACCGGCGGGCGCGAGGGGTGGGTCCGGGCCCTGCTGACGGCCGTCGGTGTCGGCCTCGGGGTGGCGCTGCTGCTGCTCACGACGGCGATACCGAGCGCGTTGGACGCCCGGCGCGAGCGGGAGAGCGCACGCACCGACTTCACCATGAGCCAGACCGTGGTCCCGAAGGCGGACGACACCCTGGTGGTCGCGAGCGTCGGTACGACGTTCCGCAACAAGGACGTCCGAGGGCGGGCGCTGGAGCCCGAGGGGCCGAAGGCGCCGCTGCCGCCGGGGGTGGAGAAGTTCCCGGCGGTGGGCGAGATGGTCGTCTCCCCCGCGCTGAAGGAGCTGCTGGAGTCGGACTCCGGGAAGCTGCTGCGGGAGCGGCTGCCGGAGCGGATCGTCGGCACCATCGCCGAGAGCGGTCTGATCGGCTCGGCCGAACTCGCCTTCTACGAGGGCGGGGAGGGACTCGCGGCGCAGATAAACGGCGCCCGGGTGACCCGTATCGACCGGTTCGGGGACCAGGGCACGACGTCCGAGGAGGAGATGGACCCCGTCCTGCTCCTGCTGGTCCTGGTCGTCTTCGTGGTGCTGCTGATGCCGGTCGGCGTCTTCATCGCGACGGCCGTGCGGTTCGGCGGCGAGCGGCGCGACCGACGGCTCGCGGCACTGCGGCTGGTGGGTTCCGACAGCCGGATGACGAAGCGGATCGCGGCCGGGGAGGCGCTCGCGGGCGCGGTCCTCGGTCTGGTCTTCGGTACGGCCTTCTTCCTGATCGGCCGTCAGATCGCGGGCTCCATG
The DNA here is from genome assembly GCF_058544905.1 of Streptomyces sp. JLBG701. NCBI lineage: Bacteria > Bacillati > Actinomycetota > Actinomycetes > Kitasatosporales > Streptomycetaceae > Streptomyces > Streptomyces sp. JLBG701. Next base: position 7,393,184 of record NZ_CM178588.1, on the reverse strand, counting down.
GAGGTCTTCGACGTCAGTGTGTTCCCGAGCTATCTCAACCCCTCCCCCGCACTTGCCCTGTTGGTCGGCCTCGCGGTGCCGGCCGCGGCGGTGCTGGTCACGCTGTTCGCGCTGCGCGGGGTGGTGATCGAGCCGCTCGGCGTGGTCCGTACGGCGAAGCCCCCGCGGCGCCGGCTGTGGTGGCGGCTGCTGGTGCCGCTGGCCGGGCTCGCGATGCTCTACCCGATGATCGGCAAGGGCGCCACCAACGGGGACTTCAACCAGTACCTGGTCATCGGCGGCGTCATGCTGCTGCTGGTCGGCGTGACCGCGCTGCTGCCGTGGATCGTCGAGGCGGTCGTCGTCCGGCTCGGCGCCGGCGGAGTCGCCTGGCAACTCGCCGTGCGCAGGCTCCAGTTGAGCAGCGGTACGGCGGCCCGCATGGTCAACGGGATCGCGGTGGCGGTGGCCGGCGCGATCGCGCTCCAGATGCTGTTCGCCGGCGTCCAGAGCGACTACACGAAGTCCACGGGGTACGACACCACCCGGGCGCAGATGCAGGTGTCCGTGCCGAGCCAGGTGCCGCTCGCCACCGCCACCGGCGAGTTCCGGCAGACCAAGGGCGTGCGCGAGGTCTACGCGTACTCCGAGGGCTACCTCGGCGAGAAGCGCAAGGACCCCGAGACCACCGCCTCGTTCACCGTCGGCGACTGCGCGTCCCTGCGCACCCTGGCGGACCTGCCCTCGTGCCGCGACGGCGACATCTTCGCCATCCGGGGCGACGAATTCGAGGACGACACGGCCAAGCTGGCGAAGGCCGGCCGGACCCTGTATCTGGACCCGAGCTACGAGGACTCCCCCAAGAACCAGGAGGTCTCCTGGACCGTGCCGCAGGGTGTGCTGGAGGCCAAGTCCCGTCCGGACATGACGGATTACGAGCGCGGCGGCTTCCTGCTCACCCCGGGCGCGCTGCCCGCCGCTGTCGCGCCGGCCCTGGACGGACAGGTCTACCTCGACCTGGACAGGTCCGTACCCGACGTGCTGGAGCACGTCCGGAACACGGCGGCGGCCGTCGATCCGCTCGCCGACGCCATGCTGTGGTCGAACAGCGACGAGTCCGATCAGTACGCCTCCATCCGCACCGGCCTGTTCGTCGGCGCGGCCTGTGTACTGGCGCTGATCGGCGCGAGCCTGCTGGTCTCGCAGCTGGAGCAGTTGCGCGAGCGCCGGAAGCTGCTGTCGGCGCTGGTCGCCTTCGGCACCCGGCGGCGCACGCTGAGCCTGTCGGTGCTGTGGCAGACGGCGATCCCGATCGCGCTGGGTCTGCTGCTGGCGTCCGTGGTGGGCCTGACGCTGGGCGCGGTCCTGCTGAAGATGACCGACACCGCGGTGAGCGTCGACTGGGCGAGCGTCCTGTCGATGACCGGGATCGGCGCGGCGGTCGTCCTCGTCGTGACGCTGTTCAGCCTGCCGCCGCTGCTGCGGCTGATGCGCCCGGACGGCCTTCGCACGGAATAGGCGGTAGACGGCAGTCGGTCGCACGGGTGGGCCCTTCCCGACCGGGAGGGGCCCACTGCCGTGTTGCCTGTCAGTCCCTCGGTTCCGTCAGAGGCCGTACTCCCGTACCACCCTTCGCACTTGGGCGAAGAGCATCCCCACATTCACCGACTTGCGGCAGACGACCACGGCGACCACGTCCTGCTGCTCGGTCATGCGGACGAACAGATGGGTGAGGTTCTCGCTGTTGACCAGGATCTCCTGGAAGAAATGGTGCTCACTGGTGATCCCCCGGCGTTCCTTGAAGACGTCCTCGATCATCACGACCGTACGGCCCTGGAACAGGTCGAGGGTCGCGCCCGCCAGCAGGTCCAGGACCTCCGGCGGGTGGTTGTCGACGGTCTCGTACGAGAGCAGCATGCCGGTCGACATGTCGACCACACCCGAGGCCACACAGTCCGGGGCGTCGGTACGGAGGGACTTGACCAGGCCCATCACCTGGTCGGAGAAGCCTGGAGTCATGCGTTTCGTCGCCATCCCTTCACACTCCCTGGAGAATCGAGCCGATGCGGTCGAGCGTCGGTTGTGTCGCGTGGTGCAACCGGTCGAGGTCGATGCCCTCGTCTCCGAGTACGACCATCAGCGCGGTGTCGCCGACGGCGTAGAAGGCGGCACAGCCGTGGCTGCCGTAGGTGACTGTTCGGCGCAAGGTGCCGCGTGCGGTCGCGGCGGCGGTGCGCTGGGCGAGGCCGAGACCGGCCGCCGCGAGAGCGGCGAGGCCCTCCGGGTCGATCGTGTCGGCGGTATCCGCCGCGATGAGCAGCCCGTCGGCCGCCGCGAGGGCGGTGTCGGTGATTCCGGATACCTGCTCACGCAGCCCGCGCATTTCCAGCGCCAGGGCTTGGTGATCCATGTAATCAACTCCCCTATGACTGATTTCTTTTGTTCGTCTTCTTCTTGTTCGTCTTCTTCATTTCGCGGTTCCGTTCCGCAGACGGAAGAACCCTTTCCAACTCGGTCCGCCCTTTCCTGAAGTGAGGGATTCGGTGATGCCGCTGGCGCCCGGTTTCCGGTGCGGGAGGGCGGCGGGAGGGCCGGGCCGCTCCGCCGGCACGGGAGGCGGCGGCTCGCGGTGGCGCACGGCGCGCGGTACGTGGACGGCGACCGGGATCGGCGCGGGCACCCCGGCGCACTCCACGAGCCCCTCGCCGAGCATCCGCGCGAGTTCGACGGTGACGGTGTAGACGCCGCGGCCGGTGAGGAAGGCGAGGTCGCGGGCGGTGCGGCGGCCGTCGGCGTGGGTGATCAACTCCCGTTGCAGGGCGGTGAGCCGGTCGTCCGCGATGGAGGCGACGGAGGCGGGCCGCTCCCGTTCGGGGCGTACGGGGTGCGGCAGGGCGGCGACGGCGGCCAGTTTGCGGGCCGCGTCCTGCAACAGCCGGGCAGGCGTCTCACCTACGGCGACCGGGGCGAACGGCTCACCGCCGGCGGCGTGTTCACAGTCGTCGACCCGGCCCGCGACGACGGCGAAGGCCGCGTCCTGGAGCGCCATCACACACACGACCCGGAGCTGGGCGGCTCCGGCGTATCCACGGGCGATCAGACCGGCGGACGGCCAGCGCGCGCCCCCGCACTCCCGCACCAGCTCGGCCCACTGCTCCCCGCCGACCCGGCCGGAGCGCAGCAGCAGCGCCTCCGGCCCGGGAGACCCTGGGCTCTCGACCGCTACGACGAGCCCGTCCCGCAGATGAAAGCTGCCGCCGGGTGACCCGGACACCCGCAGTTCCCCCGTGAACTCCTCGCGCCCACAGGCGGTCAGGGCGCGCGCCAGCCGGTCGTAACCGACCCGCCCCAGGGAATCCCGAACGCCCGACATCACTCCCCCTGGGCATTTCGCACACACGCCTTATGCGTAGCACTGAGGGGGTATGTGTATCAGTCCGAGCGCATATTCCGGCCGGGATATCGCTAGCTGCCGCCAGCTGACGGAAGTTGAAAAGGCGAGCGATTAAAATAGATGTGTTCGGCGCTCATTTGACCGATTGAGAACCCCTGGAGTGAGCTGAGATGTCGTTGGATTCCCTGAAGTCCGCCGTGCCGGACTACGCCAAGGAGCTGAAGCGCAACCTGGGTTCGGTCATCGGCGACTCCCAGCTCCCGGCGCAGCAGCTGTGGGGCACGGTGCTGGCCACCGCGATCGCGTCACGGTCGCCGATCGTGCTGCGCGAGCTGGCGCCCGAGGCGAGGGTGAACCTGTCGCCGGAGGCGTACACGGCGGCGAAGGCCGCGGCGGCCGCGATGGCGCTGAGCAACGTCTTCTTCCGGACGCGGCACCTGTTGTCGGACCACGAGTACGGCACCCTGCGGGCGGGCCTGCGGATGAACGTCATCGGCGACCCTGGGGTCGACAAGGTCGACTACGAGCTGTGGGCGTTCGCCGTGTCCGCCATCAACGCCTGCGGCGCGTGTCTCGACTCGCACGAGCAGGTGCTGCGCAAGGCGGGCGTGAGCCGCGAGGTGATCCAGGAGGCCTTCAAGATCGCGTCGGTGGTACAGGCGGTGGGGGTGACGTTGGAGGCGGAAACGGTGTTGCTGGATTTGCCGCATACGACTTCAGATAGCTGACCACCGTGTTCGTCACCGCCACCAACGGCACCGCGACGATCGCACCCCCGATCCCCGCCACCATCCCCCCGGCCGCCACCGAAAGCACCACCGCCAGTGGATGGACCCGCACCGCACGCCCAAGAATGAAGGGCTGAAGGATGTGGCCCTCGATCTGCTGCACCGCGAGCACGACCGCCAGCGCCAGCACCGCCGTGAACACGCCTTGCGTGACCAGCGCGACCACCACCGCCAACGCCCCGGAGGCCACCGCACCCACCAGCGGGATGAAGGCGAACAGGAAGATGAAGACGGCCAGCGGTACGGCCATCGGGACGTCGAGGAAGTAGATGCCGAGGCCGATGAAGACCGCGTCGATGAGGGCGACGACCACCGTGCCGCGGACGTAGGCCGTGAGCGTGCGCCACGCGCGCGGGCCGGCACCGGCCACCCCCGGCCGAGCCGCCGCGGGCACCAGCTTCAGCGTCCACTCCCAGATCCGCTTGCCGTCGTACAGCAGGAAGAGCGTCGAGAAGACGGCGAGCAGGATCCCGGTCAGCGCCTCGACGACGACCGTCACGCCCTCCAGACCCGCGGAGGTGATCTGGTCGGTGTTGGCGCCGATCGCGTCGCGGAGGTTCTCGGCGATCTCGTTGATCTGCTTGTCGGTGACGTGGAACGGCGAGTTGAGCAGCCAGTTGCGCAACTCGTCGATGCCGTCCTGGACCTGGTCGGAGAGGTTGTCGATGTTCTCCATGACCTGCCAGGTCACGAACCAGCCGATCAGGCCCATGATGACGAAGCCGAGGATCGCGGTGAGCGCGGTGGCCAGGCCGCGCGGGACGCCGTGGCGGGTGAGGCGGGCGACCGCGGGCTGGAGCAGGGCGGTGATGAGCAGGGCGGAGACGAAGGCGAGTACCACCAGCTGTACGGCGCTGATGACCCGCATGAGCACCCAGAGCGTGCCCGCCAGTACGAGCAGCCGCCAGCCGGCCTCGGCGGCGACGCGGACGCCCCACGGGACGGCCTGCACGGGGTCGGGGCGGGGGCGGGCGGGGACGACGGGGGCGTAGGCCGGCAGTGGTGGGGATGGGACGTGGTCGTGGGTGTCGCTCGCGCTCGGTGCGCTCGGTGGGTCCGGCGGCCGCTGCGGCGGTTCGGGCTCCGTCTGCTCCCGGTCGACCTCGGCGCGGCGCTCGTCCAGCCGCTCACCCATTTCCGTCAGTCCGGCGCCGAGCCGACCGAGCCACCCTAGCACTCGCGACATGATCCGTCCCTTTCCCCCGTCCTTCCCCACCACTCCCCCCGGAGTCGTCCCGTCCGACCGTACATGGCGAAAGCCCCTCCCCCTATGACGGGGAGGGGCTTCGCAAGGTTGAGCGGCCGCGTGGAAAAACGCGGCTCAGCGTCGGCCTAATACCAGTGGTTCGCCTGCCAGAACGACCAGGCCTCGCACGGGCTGCCGTAGCGGCTGTCCATGTAGTTGAGGCCCCACTTGATCTGGGTGGCGGGGTTGGTCTGCCAGTCGGAACCGGCGGACGACATCTTGGAGCCCGGCAGGGCCTGGAAGAGACCGTAGGCGCCGGAGGAGGCGTTGACGGCCGTGTAGTTCCAGCTGGACTCGTGGTCCACGATGTTGCTGAAGCACTGGAACTGGTCGCTGGCCACCATCGAGCGGGCCATCGCCTGGATCTCGGCGACGGAGTACGAGCTCTGGACAGCGAAGTCGGAGGCGCTCTTGGTCGCGGAACGGCTGGCGGCTTCCGCCTCCGCACGCTCCTTGGCGGCCTGCTCCGCGGCTTCCTTCTTGGCGACCGCGTCCTTGGCGGCCTTCTTGCGCGCCGACTCCTCCGCGTCCTTCTTGGCGGTGGCGTCGGCCGCGATGGCCTGTACTTCGGCCTGCTGCGTCAGGGACGCGGTCTGGACCTGGGCCTGCTGGCCCGCGGGTATGTCCGCGAGCAGCGTCAGGTCGGTTGCCGCCGCCTCGGCGTCGTTGTTCTGCGCGACGCTGCCCGAGGCAACGCCGACGACGCTTCCGACTGCGGTGACCGCGGTGGCCGAGGCCACTGCGAATCCCCGGACCGAAATCCGGCTCACACGGTTTCCTTCCAGCATCGCCCGCTTCGGTGACCCTGGCGGACGCAATCGTGCCCCTGAACGCTGGCCTCCCAACTGCGGGGTCACGGGAGGCACGGGCCCGGTGGGCAACTCCCGCGAGGGGAGCGCCGCGTGGTGCGCGGGCGGCATACGACGTCGGTATGGAGTTGGCTGTGATGTTGCTGTGGTGCTGCACCGCTGGGGGTGCAGATGTGTCGTATGCGGGGCCTGACAGGAGTGAGACTCTGCCGCACCCAGACGTCGCAAGGCAATTCTGAGTTGCGTGTGAAAGCTCACATCCCGTTTACCCCCGGGGATTTTGAGAAACCGCGACACGCGAAGGCGCCGCCCGGATAGGCTTACTGCCTTTCCGAACGGCGCCAACTAATGAGTAGCTACCTCAAGTTGAGCACTTGGGGCAGGGGAACTCAGATCTGCACATCCTCCAGCATTTCGGTCACAAGGGCCGCGATCTGGGACCTCTCGGACCGGGTCAGCGTGACGTGCGCGAAGAGCGGATGCCCCTTCAGCTTCTCGACGACGGCGACGACACCGTCGTACCGCCCGACCCTCAGGTTGTCCCGCTGGGCCACGTCATGGGTGAGAACCACCCGCGAATTGGCGCCGATTCGGGACAGAACGGTCAGAAGTACGTTCCTCTCCAGTGACTGCGCCTCGTCCACGATCACGAACGCGTCGTGCAGTGAACGGCCGCGGATGTGGGTGAGCGGGAGGACTTCCAGCATCCCGCGCGCGGTGATCTCCTCGATGACCTCGCGGCTGGTGACCGCGGACAGCGTGTCGAAGACCGCCTGTGCCCAGGGGCCCATCTTCTCGGCCTCGGAACCGGGCAGATAGCCGAGTTCCTGCCCGCCCACCGCGTACAGCGGACGGAAGACCATCACCTTCTGGTGCTGGCGGCGCTCCAGGACCGCCTCCAGGCCCGCGCACAGCGCGAGCGCCGACTTGCCGGTGCCTGCCCGGCCACCCATCGACACGATCCCGACGTCCGGGTCGAGCAGCAGATCCAGCGCGATGCGCTGCTCGGCGCTGCGGCCCTTGATGCCGAAGACCTCCCGGTCGCCGCGCACGAGGCGGACGTTGCCCTCGGGTGTGACCCGGCCGAGCGCCTTGCCGCGCTCGGACTGGATCATCAGCCCGGTGTGCACGGGCAGCTCGGCGGCCTCGGGCACATAGGCGTGCCCTTCCTCGAAGAGGATGTCCACCTGTTCGCCGGCCAGCGTCAGTTCGGACATTCCGGTCCAGCCGGAGGAGTCCGTGATGGCGAGTTCGGCGCGGTACTCCTCGGCGAGGAGACCGACGGACGAGGCCTTGATCCGCAGCGGGAGGTCCTTCGACACGACGGTGACGTCGAATCCCTCCGCCTGCAGATTGCGGGCGACCGCGAGGATGCGGGAGTCGTTGTCCCCCAGGCGGTAGCCGCTGGGCAGCACGCTGGGGTCCGAGTGGTTGAGCTCGACACGGACGGTCCCGCCCAGCTCCCCGACGGGGATGGGGGCGTCGAGGCGACCGTGCCGGACCCGGAAGTCGTCCAGCAGGCGCAGAGCCTGCCGGGCGAAGTATCCGAGTTCGGGATGGTGCCTTTTGGCCTCCAACTCCGTGACCACAACGATCGGGAGCACGACCTCGTGCTCTTCGAAGCGGCTCAGAGCGTTCGGGTCGGCCAGCAGGACGCTGGTGTCGAGAACATAAGTGCGCCGGTCTGGCTTGTGGCGCTTTGTGCTGGTCACCACGGAAGGACGTACCCCCTCGGAAGAGGTCGGGGAGCGACGGAGAGGAGCTGGACCGGTTGACGGCCGCGATGCACGGGCCGAGAACCGGCCCTCCGCTGCTTCGTCCGTGCTGTGACCGCACGATCGTGCTGGTGCAAAGGGCCTCCCGGGCGGACGGCCCCGAGCCGCCCGCTGAGATCCGACACCCGTGGTTCGGGCATCGACCTGCTTGGCTTATGCCCTCGAACATGCGCCGCCATGCCACGCCATACGACGGCGCGCTGGTGAACTCTTTGTTACTTCCGCACCAAAGTGGGTGACCTTCGCCTCATATCGGCGCTGCCGGTCAGCCGCCGTAACGGCGGTGACGCGCCGCGTAATCACGCAGGGCGCGCAGGAAGTCGACCTTGCGGAAGGCCGGCCAGAAGACCTCGCAGAAGTAGTACTCGGAGTGCGCCGTCTGCCACAGCATGAATCCGGACAGCCGCTGTTCGCCGCTGGTGCGGATCACGAGGTCGGGGTCGGGCTGGTCTCCGGTGTAGAGGTGGCTGCCGATGAGGTCCACGTCCACGTTGTCGGCGAGGTCCTCAAGGGAGGTGCCCTTGTCGGCGGCGTCGAGGATCATCGAGCGGACCGCGTCGGCGATCTCCTGGCGGCCGCCGTAGCCGATGGCGACGTTGACGAGTATCCCGTCGACGTGCGCGGTCGACTCCTCGGCTTCCTTGAGGGTGGTCTGCATCCCGGACGGCAGCAGGTCGGACGTACCGACGTGGTGCACGCGCCAGCGGCCGTCCGCGGCGAGGGACTTCACGACGTTCTCGATGATGTCGAGGAGCGGGCCGAGCTCGTCCTGGGGGCGGTCGAAGTTGTCCGTCGACAGCAGCCAGAGGGTGACGACCTCCACGTCCGTCTCGGAGCACCAGCCGAGGAACTCCTCGATCTTGTCCGCACCGGCCCGGTGACCGTGGACGGTGGTGGAGCCGGCCGCCTTCGCCCAGCGACGGTTGCCGTCCATGATGACGCCGATGTGCTTGGGCACCTGGGCGTGGTCGAGGTGGCCTTCCACCCTGCGTGTGTAGAACCGCACCAGCAGGCGGCGCAGGGTGTCGCGCGGGTTCACGTGTTGTCAGCCCCTCCGTGCGGGTTCGGTCCCCGGGTTGGGCAGCTTACCCCTGTGGGGCTTGGGCGGGGTTATGGGGTGGGGGTCGGTTTGGGGGCCCTCGGTTGGGGGTGGATCCGGTGCGTTCGGGAGTACCGGTGCGTGGGGGCTGGTCGCGCCCGCGCGGCGGAGCCGCATATCGACACAGCCCCGCGCCCCTTAGGGGCGCTGCTGCCGACGCCCGATGACGCGTCCCCTTGCGCATATATCTGGGCACAAAAAATCGGGCCGGTCCATGGGGGGGAGATGGACCGGCCCGAGGGGGGGTTTCCACCATAACCCTTTGTAAGTGATGCCGTGTGCATTGGCGCCGGATAACTACTCTCCGGAGTCGGACGGCGACGCGTCAGGGGGCTCGAAAGGGCCGATTCGGGGCCTGATCATGGCTGATTCACAGCAGAATCCCGAGAAATCGGGGTGAGCGTGGAGGGGTCCGGACTGTATTGAGCCAACCGGGGACCGCCCGGCGAGTCGGCCCCGGTGTCCCCCGCAAGGACTACCCCGACCGCGAACGCCCGCTTGACGCGGGCGCCGGTTTCGCGGCACCGCGCAGCCCCCTCCACTGCGCGGTACCGCCCGCGCAGCTTTGCTTACGCGAATTACCTTGGTCTGAACTTACTTCAGCCTCGCGGGCGATGCGAGCCGCTCGGGGTAACGATGTGGACAACTCGTGGAGATTCAGGGGTGATCCGTTCGCGAATGCACTGATCGTCCGATTTGCCAGCAAAGTGCGCTCGGAGGCCGCAGCAAACGTCCCTGTGCGGTAGGTCACAAACGGACCTCGTGCGGGCTTGGCGTCGCCCCCTGCCCCCGCGCACCACATGGAACGAGGCAAGCGCACGCCGCCCGGAACGACAGTTCCTGGACAATCCCACGGGGCCTCACGCCTGAGGCGGCTGCTTCGGCTTGCGGGCCTCGAAGAGGTGGCGGGTGCTGTGGGCGATGAAGGGGCCCTCGGACTCGATCTGCTGGTGCAGGGAGCGGAGTTGGGGGTCGTACTTCTCGACGGTGAAGTCCGGGACCATCCACACCACCTTGCGCAGGAAGTGGACGACGGCGGCGATGTCGAGGAACTCGATACACAGCCGTTCGGCGCGCAGGTCCACGATGTCGAGGCCGGCGGCTTCGGCACCGGCGCGGTCGCGGTCGGGGTGGCGGGCGTTGCGCAGGGCCTCGGGTTGCGGGCCGAGGAAGTACTCGACGAGTTCGTAGACGCTGTTGGGGCCCACGTGCTGGGCGAAGTACGTGCCGCCGGGCTGGAGGACGCGGGCGATCTCCCGCCAGTGCGGGGTGACGGGGTGCCGGCTCGTGACGAGGTCGAAGGCCTCGTCCGCGAAGGGCAGCGGCGCGTCCTCGGTCGAGGCGACGACTGCGACGCCGCGCGGGCGGAGGAGGGCGGTGGCCTTGGCGACGTTGGGCGGCCAGCCCTCGGTGGCGACGGTGAGGGCGGGTGCCTTCGTCGCCCGGCCGAGGGCGAAGTCGAGAACCTCGCCTCCCCCGGTCTGGATGTCGAGCGCGGCGGTGGCGCCGGCCAGCCGCTCGGCCTTGGCCGTGGCGTACCCCCAGGAGGGCCGCGCCTCGGTGGCCCGCCCCTCGAACCAGGAGAAGTCCCAGCCGGCGGTGGGGACGGAGGCCCCTTCGGCGACGAGGTCTTCGAAGGGGCGGGGGTGGTTCGGCAGCATAGGGGGATCTTGGCAGGGGGTTGTGAGGGGCCTCCACCGGTTTTCGAGGGCTGGGCGGCTGTGTTGCACGTCTGCTTCTCGGGGCCGTTTCTCGGGGCCGTTTCTCAGGGCCACTTCTCAGCGCCGGTCCAGGTAACTTCAGCCCGTCTGGGGTCCCCCCTCTGGGGGAGTTTGAGGACGAGGCCCTTTCGGGGCCGAAAGAGGGGTCTGGGGGCGCAGCCCCCAGGGATGGGACGGGTAGGGGCGGCGGGGGCGATACAAACGCCGGGACGTTCACCCCACCAGCGGCCGCACGGCTGACGCCGCGAACCGCACGAACCCCTCAGGATCAGGTTCGTCCCCCGTCGGCTGAAGGATCACCGTGTCGGCCCCGGCATCCACGAGCCGCTGAACCGCGTCGGCAACGGCGGCCGCGTCTCCCGCGACCCCGAGATCGGGCACCGCTCCGAGCCCCTCGGCGACAAGCTCCGCGTGGAGCCGCTCGGCGGCGTCGTCCCCGGTGGCGGTGAGGAGGTAGACGACCACCTCGTGCGGATCGAGACGATCGGCCGACTTCCGTCCCTCGTCGATGAGTTGACGGGCCCGCCGGACAAGCTCGGGCGGGGTGCTCGCGGTCAGAACGGTCCCGTCGGCCGCCTCACCGGCAAGCCGCAGCGAACGCGGCCCGGTGGCCCCGGCAAGCACCTTGACCTCACCCTCCGGCGGCCAGTCGAGGGCAACGTCGTCGAGCGTGACGTACCGCCCGGACGTGGTGACCCGCTCCCCACGGAGCAAGGCACGCAACGCGTCGAGATGCTCCCGCAGCAACGTCACCGGCGACTCGACCCGCGCCCCGACCTGCCCCATCCAGTCCTGCACACCGTGCCCGACGCCGATGATCGCGCGCCCTGGGAACATGCGATGAAGCGTGGCCGCTTCCATCGCGGTGATGGCGACATTCCGCAGCGGCACGGGCAGCAGCCCGATGCCGACACGAACATGTTCGGTCCAGGCGAGGGCAGCGGCGGCCGCCGAGATACCGCCCTCACGGAAGCAGTCCTCCCACAGCCAGAGTTCGTCGAGCCCCGTGTCGTCCGCGAGGCGGGCCACCGCACGCAGTCGCTCGGGGGGCAGTTGGGGCCGGAAGACAGCGCCGAGTCCAGTCATGTCCCCTTTCCTACCCAGCGCGCCCGCACCGAACAACGGGTTATCGACTACGCGTCGCCGGTGTCGTCACGCTCGTAGCGCAGGAGTACGACGCCATTCCCGAAGGTCCGCGACTCGATGAGCCGGAGGGAGGTCAGCGTGCCGCCCGCCGGGAACAGGGGTTTGCCGCTGCCGACGAGGACGGGATGGACGTAGATCCGGAACTCGTCGACGAGGTCCTGCCGTAGGAACGCGGCGGCGATATCGGCCCCGCCGAGCCCCATGTCACCACCCGGCTGCTCCTTCAGCGCTCTGACCTCCTCGGGGACGACGTCCCGGACGACGGTGGAGTTCCAGTCGGCGTGATCCAGGGTCCGCGAGTACACGATCTTCGGCATCTCCCGCCAGATACGGGCGAACTCCACGGTGATCGCGTCGGCATCCGGATCGGCGTCGGCCGTGGGCCAGAAGTCGGCCATGAGCTCGTAGACGACCCGGCCGTGCAGCAGGGCGCCCATCTGTCCGATGGTGTCGTTCATGTGCTGGTGCAGCTCGGCGTCGACCCGGTGCCACCCGATGTCGCGACCGGGGCCCTCGATATAGCCGTCGAGGGACACGGACATCATCAGGACGATCTTTCGCATGGTCGATCACCTCTCGGAGGGCGCGGGGTCCGCTGCCTTGCGGATACGGTCTCGCACATTGGACGTCGGGGCAGGGAGGTGGCCTGGGTATGGCGCGCTGGCGGGACGGGCGGGGGAAGCTGGTCGTTCACGGGGGCGGCGGTGGCGACGGCGGCGGCGCGGCGCCGGTGACCGTGCCGCTGGAGATCGCGGCCTCGTACCGCGCCCGTACGAAGGGGCTGCTCGGCCGGGACTCCGTCGACGGGGCGCTCCTGCTCTCCCCGGCCAACAGCGTGCACACCTTCCGGATGCGCATCCCCATCGACGTCGCCTATCTCGATCGCCACCTGGTCGTCATCGCCGTACGGACCATGAAGCCGGGGCGGTTGGGGCTGCCTCGGCTTCGGGCTCGGCATGTGTTGGAGGCGGAGGCGGGGGCTGTGGAGGGGTGGGGGTTGCGGGTCGGGGTTCGGGTGATCGTCGAGACGGAGTAGACCGTAGACCGTAATGGGGGGCAGCCGTCACGGCCTCGTCACTCGTGTTCTTCCGGTTCTTCCGGTTCTTCCGGTTCTTCCAGCTCGTCGATAGGGCTGTCGCTCACGACAGCCGTCAGGATCATCGGGGCGTCACCGTCGGACTGGTTGAGGGAGACGGCGAGCCATCTGGGGGCAGGGGCCGAGTCCGTGGTCACCGGGCCCCATAGCGCCAGGTCGCCGTAGCAGTCGTTGTCGCTCAGTGCCTGGAACGGCTCGGGGAGGGGTTCGCCCGCCTGCTTTCGGAACAGGGGCACGCGCATGCCGACCTCGCGATGGGCGCCCCAGCGACCGTCCAACTTCCCTACCAGAGCGGCCAGATGACCCCGGGCCGCATCCTCGGCCGCGCTCCACTCATCGCCGTATACGCCGGTCAGGGCATCGCCCTCCCAGAGGGGAGTGAGCAGGAAGCCCTCTCCCCTCGTCACGGTCCACTCGCCCGTCTCCGGCTCGCCCTCGTCGACCGTCGGCCCCGTTGCCGGGAGGGGCTCGGTCAGAAGGGCCTCGATGTCGGCCATGGCTCGGGCCGTGTCCCAGGTCTGCCCGTGGCGGGCGGTCACAGGGTCGGCCTGTCCATCGGGCGGGGCAGTGGCTCCAGGGCTCCGGCGGCCTTCAGCGCCTGGTAGGTGTGCACCACCGTGGCGGTGTCGGCGGGGGGTGCGATGTCCAGGAGCACCCCGGCGCCCGGGATCTCCTTGCGGGAGGTCGCCAGTTCGTCCGGGATACGGGCCGCGCGCCCCGGGGACAGGTAACCGGCCCAACCGACCGATGGCGTACCGACCTTGAAGCCGGCCTCTTTCTTCAGGGCGGCCGTGACGGCCCGGTCGCTCACGTCGCCGAAGTCCGGCTGCCACTCCTCGGCCACGGCGGTGAGGAGTCCGGTGTCGGGCACGTCCGCGTCGTCCGGGGACACAAGGGTGGCCACCAGCGACTGAAGCAGGAACTCCGGGGTGCCGCCCGCGAGTCCGGCGATCTCCACCTTCCAGTCCGGAGCGCTCTCGGCCAGCAGCCGCAGCGACGTACCGTTCGCCGCCGACCAGCCGTCGGCCGCCTGAGCCGCACGCAGCGCGCCGACGAGGGACGCCTCGTCCGGCCCGACCTCCACGGACGGCCCGGAGGCGGGAACGGTCCGCCACTTCCACTCCGCGCTCGCCCCGGCTTCTTGGAGAAGTCGGGCGAACTGGGCCAGCGTCGCGCTCCAGCGGCCGGCGAGCGCCTCCACCGACTCCTGCCGAGGGCCCCAGAAGCCCCGCACCACTCGTCGCATGTCCCTACTCCCCTGCCTCTTGCCTGGGCTCTCGTCGCGCATACGGCTGCTGCCACCACCTTAGGGACACCGGGACGCCGTCGACTCCGTCAGTTGAACGCCTCGGGCTTCCTGTCGCCCGCGACCGGCTCGGGCGAGGTGTGGACCACCTCGATGTCCAGGCCCGCGTCCTCGAACGCGTCCCTGGCCGCGTCGGCGACCTCCTCGTTGGAGAAGTGCCACTCGACGCCCTTGCCCCGCGCGGCCTCGGTCTGGCGGCGGGCCTCGGCGAGCAGTCGCTCCCTGCCGGACGGGGTGAGTTCGGTCCGGTCGGCGCTCAGGAAGCTGTCGTAGCCGTTCTTGGCTTCCAGGTATGTCTGCCGGGAGGCGTCCCAGCCGTCGAACTCGACATCCGGTACGTCCGGGTCGGGGTGCGGGACGACGTACTCGTATCCGCGCTGCGTGCCGGTGACCTGCTCCTGGTAGCGCAGCCAGGACTCGTTGCGCCAGTTGGGCTCGGGGTTGCGGTCACGGCCGGCCCAGAACCCGTCGCCGGCGTCGGCGTCGCCGTAGGTACGGGTGTTCAGGTCGTCGGCCCAGTCCGGCGGGTCGTAGTTGCGCGGGTCGCCCGTGTCGCCGTGCTCGGGGTCGGGCCACTGCTTCCGGTTCTCCAGGGCCTGCCTCGCGCGGTCCGGCTCCTCCGCTCGCTTGCGCTCCAGGTAGGCCTCGCGCTCGTGCTCACGGGCCTGCCGAGCCTCCTCCCTGGCCTCCTCGTCGCAGCCGCCTTCCGCGAGGACGACGTAGGGGGTCCGGGCCTGGGAGGCGGCTGCGGCGAGGACGGTGGTGCCCGTTCCGGTGCCGCCGCTGAGACCGGGGGCCGGGCCGTCCTCCTGCGGGACCTGTGTGTCGTACGGGATCTCGCGGGCCGGAGCGGAGATGGTGCAGCCCGTCTTGCGGGCCGCGTCCTCCGCTTCGTCCGCCGCGTCGTCGGCCCGCTTCGCCGCGTCCTCCAGCGCGTCGAGATCGCCCGCCTTGGCCGCCCGCCGGGCGTCCTGCACCGCTTCCGCCGCGTTGTCGACGAGCTTGCTCAGCCTGCCGAGGGCGCCGATCTTCTCGGCGATCTTGGCTTCGCCGTAGCCGGGGATGAACAGCGAGCCGACGTTCCAGATGACGGTGGTGACGGCCCGGGTCTGGTTGCCGCTGTTCCACTGGTCCACGACGTCGTCGCCGATGAACATGTCGAACAGGACCGTGCCGCCGGTCTGCAGCGAGGCGCCGCCCCAGTCCAGAATCGCGCCGAGATAGTCGCCGTCGCCCCACTTGTCACGGGCGCCCGCACTGTTGTCCCACCACTCATCGCCCAGCGAACGGCCGTAGTCCATCAGGCCGTTCCAGGTGTCGGCGGGGTGGATGACCGTGTTCCACAGCCCTGTCACATCCCCCCAGATGCCGTCGACGAAGAGTCCCTCGCCGACCTGCTTGACCTGGTCACCGGCACACCCGAAGAACGCCCCGAAGCCGGAGAAACAGCCCTCGCCATCGTCGTCGCCACCGTCCCCACCGTCGTCGGCGGTCGGGTCCTCGTAAGGCGGCTCGTCGATCTCGTCCGCGTCGGCGACCGGGTCTACGGGATTAACAGGGTCTACGGGGTCTACGGGGTCTACGACGGAGGGGTCGTCCGTGCCGGGGTTCGTACCGCCGGAGTCGCCGCCGCCGGTGGATCCACCGCCAGTGGTGTCGCCACCCCCAGTCGAAGTCCCCCCGCTGGCAGTGCCACCGGCCGAAGTGCCCCCGGTGTCACCGCCGTTGGCGCCCTCATCCTCGCCGTCGTCGCCGTTGCCGTCGCCGGCCGTGACCCCGTCGCTGCCCGCAGGGGCGGGGCATGCCATGCCGGTGACGCGGCAGATCTGGGACTGGATGCCGGTGAGGACCTGTGTGCCCAGGCCGCTCACAAGGAGGGCCGCGATGATCGCCGCGACGACCGCGACCATCCCCGCGTACTCCACGGACGTCTGGCCTTCGTCCCGGCGCCAGCGGATCATCCGGGACAGGGAGAACGGGCGGCGTTCCTGTCTGTCCGGCTCGGAGAGGCGGTACCAGTCGCGGCTGTCGGGGCGGGTGAGGAAGTACAGGATCAGGATGGGGAGGAGGAGTTGGGTGAAGCCGCGTGGTGAACCCTGGACGATGTTCGCGATCGAGCCGAGGATCAGCCACGCCTGTACGGCGACGAGTCCCCGCCAGATCCGGACCCCGCCCTCCCAACTCCGCCGGGCGAGCCACCAGCCGAGGGTGCCGGGCGCGGCCGCGTAGGCGATGAGGGCGAGGACCTCGCCGTCGAGGGCGTCGTACTGCGCCGCGGTGAGCAGGAGACCGAGCCCGCCTACGACCGTGACGGCGAACAGCGTGTGGACGAGCACGAGCGCGTACGTGAGCGGGCCGGGCATGTCCCGACGCCCACCACGTCCCGCCGGCCACCCCGCCCCGAACTCTCCCCCGATCGATGCCATGCCCTCCCCCTCGTCAACTCACCTCGGTCTCCCCGGCGTTGACCCACAGGGCGGGATGAGGTTCAAGAGGCTAGGGACCGGTCGTCGGGCGGACATGGGCCCGTGGGCCCAATTCCGCACCCAAACCCTTTGCCCCCGAGGCGACATGATGGAGGGATGGCGCGCCTTCGTGACATCGTCTTCGACTGTGCCCACCCCGCCGCTACCGCCCGTTTCTGGGCCGCGGCCCTGACGGGCTATGCCGTGGCTCCATACGACGATGCGGAGTTGGCCCGCTTGCGCGCCCTGGGCATCACCAGCACCGAGGACGACCCGACCGTGCTCGTCGAGCCGGTGGGCGGCGGGCCTCGGCTGTTCTTCCAGCTTGTGCCGGAGGCGAAGGTCGTGAAGAACCGGGTGCATCTGGATCTGGTCGCCGATGACACGGAGGCAGAGATACGGCGCTTGAGCGGACTTGGGGCGACCGTTCGGGCCCGGTACGCGGATCACGTCCTTCTGGGTGATCCCGAGGGCAATGAGTTCTGTCTGATCCGGGCGGGCTGAGGGCGGGCAGGTCCACGAGCGGCCGACGCGAGGACGATCACCGTACGGCAACGGGGTTGGGCGTCTCCGGCTCCCCGGCGAGAATCTGCACGGCGGGGCGCACACCCGCCCTCCGCCTGCCGGTACCGGGCACGCGCACGTCCAGGATCCAGCGCAGCAGCGCGTGGATAACGCTCACTGTCATCAGCGCGAGGTACCCGACTTCAACCCGCAGGGTTCCCAGCTCATCTACGTCGCCGTAGCCGACCACATCGAGGCGAGGGTCCGCGCCGGGGAGCTCCAGCCCAGTGCACGCCTGCCCGCAGAGCGGGATATCGCGCAGAAGTACGGCGTCGCCTACCTCACCGTCCGGCGAGCCGCCCAGGTCCTGCGCGACCGGGGGCTCATCGAGACCGTTCACGGCCGCGGAACCTTCGTCACCGACCCGCTGGCCCGAGTGATTGGCCCCTTCGGGCCAGGCGGTGGGAGGAAAGTCGCAGGTCGGCTGTCCCGGCCGTGGCCCGAAGGCTCCAATCACTCCCTCTGCCATCGAGCGACGGTCAGCGGTTCAAGTCCATGACACCGACGCCGAGTCTGTCGTACGTCTCCGGCTCGACGGTGGCCACCAGGGCCCCTTCGGGGAGCGTCGTGTTCGGTCGGGCCGCGTGTACGGCCGCCGCGACGCCGAAGGGGACGTCGTCTCGGTGCAACTCGGCAACGGTCGCGGCCATGGCGTAGTCGTCGTCGATCACACGGACGACGTCAAGCACCACGCCGACGTGCGCGACGATCCCGGGACGCTCGCGCTCTGCCTCCAGGAGACACAGTACGGGCGCCCACAAACGGACGTCATCGCTGGCCGCCGCGGCGTGGATCAGGCCTGAGACCTGCTTGTTGCCGCCCATGGCGAGGATCGTGGGCGTGTCGAGTACGTAGTGTTCGGCCAGGTTCAACGGGACGGCTTCGCCTCCGTGAGCGCGGCCCGGTGAGCTGCGGTGGCCTCGCGCATCTTGCGGCGCATGTCCGCCGACTCCTCGTCCGTCACGTAGTGCCCGAACCGCTCGGCGAGCAGTGCGCGGGTGCGATCGGCACGTTCCTTGATCTGCTCGGGAGTCAGAGTCTGAGCGGCGATTTCCCCCATCAGGGCCCGGAGGCTGGTCCCCCTCGCCTCCGCCACGGCGGCAAGCTGGTCACGGACTTCGGCGGGCACTCGGATCATGACGTCGGACATGCCACGAGTATACGTGACGTATACGTCGGCTGCCTCCCGCGTCGTGCTTGCGTGCTCGACTGCGCCGACCGGGGAAACCGCCGGCGTGGCGGATGTCGCGGATCCCTGAAGGGATGGAAAAAGCCACACGCCGCGTACGCCGGACCCCCACGGCTACCCTGGGACCATGACGACACGGGAAGAGCTGCATGCGCTCATCGACCGCGTGCCAGAGGACGTCATCGACGCCGTGGCGCAGAGCCTGCGGCCATTCATAGGGCCCGCTACCCGTCCGGCGCGCCCCTCGTTCATCGGCATGGGCCGGTCCGGGCACTCCGACACGTCCGCGCGCGCGGATGAGATTCTGCGGGAGACAGGGTTCGGCGAGTGATCGTGGTCGACCCGGGTCCGCTCGTGGCCCTGGCGGACGCCGACGACGGCCACCACGCGGCGTGCGCACGCTGGTACGACAGCGTCCACCCCCGCAACCTCGTGATCCCCGCGCCGCTCATCGCGGAAGCCTGCCACCTCATCGGTACGCGCTGCGGCGCCCAGGTGGAGGCCGCGTTCCTGGACGCGCTCGCGGCGGGGCAGCTCGGCACCGTCACGGGCGTCGTGCCCGACGACATCGAGCGCATGGCCCACCTCGTGCGGCAGTACGCCAGCCTGCCACTCGGGGGCACGGACGCGTGCGTTGTCGCCATCGCGGAACGCTGGCAGGCGAAGCAGGTGGCCACCGTCGACCGGCGGCACTTCAGCGTCGTACGGCCCAACCACGTCCCCTCGTTTGAGCTGCTGCCGTACGACCTGTAGCTCCGCGTGGCGGGCCGTCTTCGGCCGCGCCCGACACGCCTCCTCCGACGCACTCTGTGTCGCAGCGGATACCCCGGCGCACTTCGCCGCAGTTCAGAGAGTCCACCCTCGGGTCGACCGCCCGGCCCTGGAATGGATCCTCTAGGCACGGGTCAGCTCTCCGTGCGTGGGAAGGAGACCTCGACCCTTCGGTTCTTCTTGCGGCCCGACTCCGTCGCGTTGGAGGAGATCGGGTACTGCTCGCCGTAGCCGCGGACCTCGAAGGTGATGTTCGAGTCGTTCAACTCCTGTTCCAGGACGCCCTGTACGGCGTCGGCGCGCTGCTTGGAGAGGACGTCGCCGTGGGCCGAGGAGCCGAGGTTGTCCGTGAAGCCGAAGACTCGGATGTTCGTGGCGTTCTGCGTCTTGATCTCGGCCGCGATCGCCGCGATACGGGACTTGGCCTCGCTGCTCAGTTTCGCGCTGTCCTTGCTGAACAGGACCTCGGCCTGGAGCGCGAACTTCACGTCCGAGTTGGTGTCCTCGCGGCGTTCGTCGCCGGACTGGTCCTCTACGACCGACTTGATGTCCAACACCTTGGCATTGGCCAGGGTGGCGCCCTCGGGGAGCTTCAAGTCCGGGTCGTTCGCGTCCACTTGAACCGGGGCCGAGGCCGAGGGTTCGGTGCCCGGGGGGACGCTCGGGCTTTCGTCGGCTCGGGCGGTCGTGGCGCCGAGGATGTTGGTGGCGACCATGACCGAGGCGGCGGTGAGGGTGAGGGCGAGGCGTGGGACGCCCGCTCGGGTCGGGGTTCGGGTGGCGGTCATGATCGGCCTCACCCGGTGATCTGGATGGTGGCGGCAGGGAACTGCGGCAGCTGGAAGGTCACTTCGGCCGTGCTGGTGGGTGGCGACGGGAACTGCATGAAGACGCCGATCGATTCACCCGGCTTGATGGGCGGGAAGCCAGTAGTGGTCAACGGGCGACCGTCAGTGTCACGCAGTACGTAGTAACGCTTCTTACCCTCGGAATCCACAAGGGTGGCGCCGCCGAGCGAAACGCCATGCCGGACGATCTCGGTCTCGTCGCCACTCAACTGGGCAGGTACGCCGACCGTCTTGGCCCCGTCGTTCTTCAGACTGCCGTTCACGGTGACGAAGCCGCCCGAGTCCCGCTTGGCCTCGGTCAGTTGAAGGAGAAGTCCGTCCGGTCCCTTGAGTTCGGCAAGAGGCTGGGCCTCTTCCCCTTCCTGAGCACTCGGGTTGGATCCGCCGTCCTTGGAATTGGAAGCGGACGCGGACGTGTCCGGCTTCTCGCCATCGTCGCCACTGCCACAGCCGGCCACCCCGAGGGCCAGTCCGGCCGCAACGGTCAGTGCGACCATCCCCCTGCGGGCCTTCGTAGTGCACCGAATGCTCATGACTCCGCCTCCTTCTTCCCTCATCGTTCGCTTGTCAGTCGGCCAGATGGACGTCGAAGAGGTCCTCGGGTCCCGGTAGATCGGTGAGGTCGTCCGGGTCCAGATCCCAGGTCACACCATCGCAGGTGAGCTGCGGCAGTACGTCGTCCCCGGCGTCCTCACCGGGGGGTTGGCAGAGCGGATCGATCACGGCAGTGGCGGATGCCTTCGCGTGCACGTCCTCTGTGTTGGGGACGATGGAATCTCCGACGGTCTTGATCGTCGTGGCTTCCACCGTGTAGCCCAGGATCTCAGGCCTCTGATTACAATCCGCCTGCGCGTCGTTCTGCGCTGCCAGCTGATATGCGCGCTGGCATCCGCCGAACACCGCCGCGTCACCGTCGAGAATGTCCTGCCACTTCGTCGGGTCGAGTACGACGTCCAGCCACTCGCCCGCGAGTTGGTCCCGGGTGTCCTGCGCCGCGGCGAGCGCTGCCGCGTCAGCCGCCGTCTGGGCCCCGTTCCGAGTCACTGCGGCCTGGCCGACCGCGAGATAAGCGAACGCGAGAAAGAGCAGGCCCGCCACCACCGTGATGTAGATGGGGAAGGCCTGCCCTGCGTCGCCGTACCTACGGGACCGAATCAAACGCCGACTACCTGGATGATCTTGTTGCTGATGGCGTTGAAGATCGACTGCCCGATGGACGTACCCGTGATCGCCAGCACGATCGCCACGACCACCGCGATGATGCCCAGGTACTCGACCGCCGTCTGCCCCTTGTCGCTCTTCGCGACGCGGGTCTGAAGGTACGCAACGGTGGTGTTGATCCAGTTGTTCATGGTGTTCCCCTCCGGTACGAGTCTCTGTGGGAGAACCGTACGGGGGAACACCCCGCGCAACAGAGGGTCCCAGGACCCAATCCTGGGCCCAATCCGACGCCCAACCACGTGTCCGGGGCATGGCCGCTCACCCCAGCCCTCGGCCCGAACCGGGGGCCGTGCCTAGCCACTTGGCTGCTGCTTCGGAGCGGTTGGTGCTGTGGAGTTTGGCGAAGATGCGGTTGATGTGGTTCTTGACGGTCTTCTCGCTGATGAACAAGGCGGCGGCGATCTGCTGGTTGCTCATGCCCGATGCGATGAGATCCATGATCTCCACCTCCCTCGCGCTCAGTTGGAACCGCGACCTGTCCGACTGTCTCACAGATGATTGCACTCGCGAAAGGTTTTGTGAAGAAATAGGTAGGGCGTGGGGCGAGGATGCCTGCAACTGCGGCGTTGCACCCAAGCCCTCCGGGAGTACCGCGGCCCCCGGGGCCTGCCCTTCTCGTAGTTGCGACAGCAACGCTCCCGCCGCCGTCGGAGTGAAGTGGGCCCTGCCCTCCTTGATGTCCCGCACCGCCGCGACCAGTTGGTCCGCCGTGAACTCGCCATGGACCAGGTAGCCGCCCGCTCCCCGGCGCAGGGCCTCGTGGACTATCTCCGACTCCCTGCTGTACGTCAGCATCACCACCGGGGCGATCGGCACCAGGTGCGGGAGGGCCGCGATGCCGTCCACTCCGGGCATGCGGACGTCCAACAGGACTACGTCGGGGCGGTGGTGGGCCGCCGCCTCGTATGCCTGACGGCCGTCCGCCGCCTCCGCTACGACCGTGATGTCCTCGCGGCCCGAGAGCAGCGCCGTGAGGCCCGCGCGGACCACGGGGTTGTCGTCGGCCACGACCACCCGTAGGGGGGTGGGCTGTGCGGTCGCCGGGAAATCGTCGAACGGGCTGTGCGGTGGTGACGGTGGTGGTGGCGATTGTGGTGGTGGCTGCGCCATCGGGCGGCCTCCCTTCCGGTCATTCGTTCGAGGTCATTCGTTCAAGGTCATGAGTTCTAGGTGGTCAGGTCAGGGTTTCCAGCGCTCCCAGCGGGAGTTCCAGGCGGACTTCCGTGCCCTTCGCGTGGTTGCCGCGGCCTATGCGGATGCGGGCGCCGACCGAGGCCGAGCGTTCGACCATGCCCACCAGGCCGAAGTGGCCTGCCCTGCGGAGTTGTTCGAGGGTCGTGCCGGGGGGTAGGCCTCGGCCGTCGTCGTAGACGCTGATGCGGAGCAGGTCGCCGTGGACACCTGCCTGTACGTCGACCCGGGCCGGGGAGGCGTGGCGGTGGGCGTTCTCCATCGCTTCCGTGGCGATCGTGAGGAGTTGGCGGGCCACCGCGGGCGGGACGGGTGGTACCGCGTGTTCTCCTGTCGGGCGGTATATCGCCGGGAGGCCTGTTCGGGTACTGAAGTCCCTTGTGCGGGCGGCCAGTTCTACCAGGACGTCCGTGGTCTGGGTCGGGTCCGATTCTCGGCGCAGGTCTGTGAGGAGTTCTCGCGACTCGGCTGCGGCCCTACGGGCTGAACGGGCCACCAGTTCCGCCTGTTGTTTCACCAACGCCGCGTCCAGGCGGGGGGCGCCTGCCGAGCCCGCCAGGCCGTCTGCCGCCAAAGCCACGCCGTGGAGCGTCTTCGCCACCGAGTCGTGCATCTCCCTTGCCAGGCGGGCGCGTTCGGCTCCTACCGCCTCCGTCACCGCCAGGCGGGCCTGGACCGTGGTCAGGGCCTGGGTCGCCGCGCCGAAGCGCAGCATCAGGTTGCGCAGGGCCGAGCCCACCGCGCCGACGATTACGCAGAGGCCGGGGAGGAGGGTTGCCTCCGCGATGCTCGCGTGCAGGTCTTCTCTGGCCGCGTAGACCATGACGAGGATCAGGGACTGGAGGGATGCGAAGCAGGCGGCGCCTCGCCAGCCGTAGACGATGCCGGCGAGGAGGGGGGTGCAGACGCTGACGTAGGCGAGTGTTGTATCCGGGCCTGCGGAGACCAGGAGTAGGGAGCCGAAGAGGGTGTCCACTGCCAGGAGGGTGGGGTGGCGGAGTAGTAGGGGGCCGAAGCGTTCCCAGTCTCTGAAGAGGACGTAGGAGCCCATGAAGGTGACTACTACCGCTGCGCCTACGAGGGTTGCGCCTGTTCCTGGTTTGGCGTTGAGGAGGGCTGCGGGGGCTGCCAGGGCGATCATTGCCAGGCGGAAGCCGAATACCTGGCGGCACATGGCTTGGAGGGCGTTCACCTGGATCGGGATTGTCGGTGCGCGTTCGTTGTGGGGCTCCCGGCCTTCGGCCGGGATTGATTTCCCACCCGCACCACCCGTACTACTTTCGTTGTCGGGTGCGGGTGGCCCCTGTGGGGGCTGCGCGCCATCGGCGGCCGACCGTGGCGCCGGCGGCTCCGTGCGGCCCTGCGTCGTCGGCTCCGTACTTTCCCCTGCCGTCAGCTCCAGCCGCCCCCGTAACGGCCGCGACGCCGCCACCCACCCCGGCGGCAGCGCCGGCGTCACCGTCGTCACCGGGACGTCCGATGCGCCCGTGCGCGAATGAGCCGGGAGGACCGTCCCCGCCGGCGGAGTCGTGATCTCCGGGGTTTTCGGGCGTCGTCGTAGCCGTCGCGTGGGTTCGCCGGTTGCCGTCATTCCCCTCGCCGCCTCTCCCCTACTTGCCCGTGATCGTGCCGAAGTCCGTGCCGGAGCCGAGGAGTAGGCCCGCGCCCAGGAGCAGCATCGTGGCCGGGACCATGAACGTCGTGATCATGAGCGTGGCCTTGGGTACCGCGCGGGCGGCCTTGCGGCGGGCGTTCTGGGCGTCCGTACGGCGCATGTCCTTGGCGATGGCGACGAGGGTGTCGACGATCGGCGCGCCCAGCTCCTCGCCCTGCTGCAACGCCGTGACGAACATGGCCACTTGCTCGGAGTCGTTCCTCCGCCGTAGTTCCGCGAAGGCCTGGCGGCGGCTCATGCCGAGGTCCATCTGGCGGAGGGTGATGCGGAGTTCGTCCGCCCACGGGCCCTCGTACCTCGACGCCACCCTGTCCAGCGCCTGGCGGAAGCCCAGGCCCGCGCTCACCACCACCGCCAACACGTCCAGGAAGTCCGGCAGCGTCCGTTCGATGACGTCCCTGCGGATGCGGATCGCCGACCAGATGCCGACCTCCGTCCAGAACGCGCCGAAGGCGAAGAGGACGAGGGCCAGCAGGATGTTGCCCTGCATGAGGAAGAGCAGGCCGCCTATGCCGCCCAGGGCTCCGTACACCGCTCGGCGTGCCGCGTAGCGGTCGATCGTCAGGCCGCCAGGGTTGCCCGCCAGGTCGATCTTTCGGCGGTACTTGGCCACCTGTTTGGGGCCCATCAGGCGGAGTACGGAGGGGGCGTACCTCATGCCCATGCGGTCCACCAGCGAGTCCACCCGGCCCGTGCGCGTGGCGCCGACCTCCAGGGCCAGGGCCAGGTCGGTGGGCAGCTTGGTGTCCGCGCGGTACATGCGGATGCCGGCGAAGACGCCCCAGACGCTGAGGCCCATCACGAGTGCCAGAAGCAGTGGCAGTGCCATACCCATATCCGTATCCATGACTGCGACCCCTTCCCTTTCCCTGCCTCAGACGTCGATTCGCGACATGCGGCGGATGAGGAAGAAGCCGACGGCGTACAGCGAGAACGCGATGACCACGCAGGCCTGGCCGATCGGCGAGCCTGTCATACGGTCCAGGGCGCCGTCCTTCACACCGTTCATCAGGAACAGGGCGCCTACGCCCATGACCGGGACCGCGTACGAGGTCATGCTGACCTGGGAGAGCTGGGTGCGGACCTCGCGGCGCGTCTCCTTTCGCTCCTCCAGGGTCTCCGTGAGGTTGCGCAGCGCGCCCACCACCTGGCCGCCCGCCCGGTTTGAGAGCACAAGTGTCGTGACCAGGACGACCAGTTCGCGTGACGGGAGGCGTTCCGCCAGCTCCCCCAGCGCGTCGTCCATCGACTGGCCGACCGCCAACTGGTTGGCCACCTTGGCCAGTTCCTCGCCGGCCGGGGCTTCCAGTTCCTCCGCCGCCATGCCGATCGCGGTGCGCAGGGCAAGGCCGGCCTGGGTGGCGTTGGCCAGGATGCGGGCCAGTTCGGGGAGTTGGTTGATGAACTTCTCGATGCGTTTCTGCCGCTGCCAGTTGAGGAACTGCCACGCCGCCCAGATGCCCAACAGGCCCGCGATCGGGCCGAAGAAGGGGGCCAGGGTCGCCTGGCCGACCAGCCACAGTCCCGCGACCCCCGCCATCATGTACGCGAAGAACTCGCCGGGGGTCACGTCCAACCCCGTTGCCACCAGCCTCAGTTCCAGCTTCCTGCCCAGCTTCGTACCGCGCAGCCGGCGGTCCAGGTTGCGGAAGCGGCGTCGGCGGCCCATCGGCATGTGGCCCGTC
Source organism: Streptomyces sp. JLBG701 (assembly GCF_058544905.1). Classification (NCBI taxonomy): domain Bacteria; kingdom Bacillati; phylum Actinomycetota; class Actinomycetes; order Kitasatosporales; family Streptomycetaceae; genus Streptomyces; species Streptomyces sp. JLBG701. The sequence continues at coordinate 7,367,216 of NZ_CM178588.1, read as the reverse complement.
GACGACAGGCGCTCCACCAGTGCCGCGCGCTGGGCCCTGCCCTGGGCGTAGGAGTGCAGGCCCATCACGGCGAGCACGCAGGTCAGCAGGGTGACGCCGGTGGTCAGCTGGACGACTGTTTGCAGTGGCATGGGGACGGTACCTACCTACCTGGCTTCTCGGATGGCCAGCTGACCGGCGGTCTGGGCGACGCCGTAGGCCTGGGGGATGGGCTGGTTCGCCATGTAGAGGCGGTCGGCGGTGCGGCGCGGGAGCGGGTAGTACTGGAAGGTGCCGTAGATCCGGCCGTCCGCCGCCATCGGCTGGGCGTCGTAGCGGGCGACGGTCGCCAGCCGGTACTGCTCACCGCCGTGGCTGTCGAGGATCGCGATCTCGGTGATGCGACGGGCGCCGTCGGCGAAACGGGTGAGCTGGACGATGACGTCGACGGCACTGTTGATCTGGTCGTGCAGCGCTACGAACGGGACCTCGACCTCCGACATGGAGGCCAGGGTCTGCAGCCGCATCAGCGCGTCCTCCGCGCTGTTGGCGTGGACGGTGGCGAGCGAGCCGTCGTGGCCCGTCGACATCGCCTGGAGCATGTCGAGGGACTCGCCGCCTCGGACCTCACCGACGACGATGCGGTCGGGGCGCATCCGGAGCGAGTTGCGGACCAGGTCGCGGATCGTGATCTGGCCCTTGCCCTCGACGTTCGGGGGGCGGGCCTCCAGGCGGATCACATGGGACTGCTGGAGCTGGAGTTCCGCCGAGTCCTCGATCGTGATGATGCGCTCGGAGGAGGGGATCAGACCGGAGAGGGCGTTGAGGAGGGTCGTTTTCCCGGTGCCCGTGGCGCCCGAGACGATGATGTTGAACTTCGCCTGCACCAGGCCGGCCAGCAGAAGCAGCATGTGCTCGTCGAGCGAGCCGAGGCCGATCATCTCCTGGAGCGTGAAGGAACGCGGGAAGCGGCGGATCGTGAGGGTGGCGCCGGTGAGGGACAGGGGCGGGATGATCACGTTCACGCGCTCGCCGGAGGGGAGGCGGGCGTCGACCATCGGGTTCGACTCGTCGACGCGACGGTTGACCGTCGAGACGATGCGTTCGATGGTCTGCATCAGCTGGTCGTGGGAGGGGAAGCGGAGCGGCAACTGCTCGACACGGCCGCCTCGTTCGACGAAGATCGCATCCGGGCCGTTCACCATGATCTCCGTGATCGACGCGTCTTCGAGCAGCGGCTCCAGGATGCCGAGGCCCAGCGCCTCGTCCACCACCCGGCGGATCAACTGCGCCCGCTCACCCGTCGACAGGACCGGACCCTCACGGCTGATGATGTGCCCGAGCACGCGCTCCAGCCGGGCCCGGCGTTCGGCCGCGGCCAGTGCGGACATCTCCGCGAGGTCGATCTCCTCCAGGAGTTTGGCCCGGTAGGAGGCGACCATGTGGCCGTCCTCGCCCCGACTGCCGTTCTCCTCGGGGGAGTTGATGCGTGCCCGAAGGCTCATGGGTTCCGTGCTCCTCGGTCGTTCATTCCTCAGTGGTCGATCGGCATGGTGGCCTTCTTCTGGGCCTGCCCGAAGTCCCAGATGGGGAAGACCTGCGGGATGTCGACGGTGGCGGTGACGGTGACCTCGTCGCCCGCGAACGCCGGGGCGCAGGTGGTCCCGCCGGACAGCCAGTCGCTGACCGCCTGCTGGCAGGCCTGTTGGGCGTTCCCGTCGAGCGAGGCACTGCGCGCTCCGGCCCGGGCCGCCGTGCCCGCCTGCTGCCCGACGTACGCGATCATCCCGATCTGTACGCCCGCCATGGCGACGAGCATCAGGATCGGGATGAACCCGAGGTACTCGATGGCGACTTGGCCGAGGTCGCGGCGGGCGCCGCCTTTACGGTCGTAGAAGAGTCGGTACGACATCTCAGTGCTTCTCCTCTTCTACGGCCCCGGCGTGGCCCTCGACCGTGAACGGGAAGCCGATCGAGCCCGGGAAGAGGACGGGCACCTGAAGCCTGACGGTGGCCGTAACGAAACCCTCTCCGCCGCAGTCCACTTCTCCCCCCCATGCGTCCGGCAGCTTGTCCAGGCCCGCCTGGCTACACGCGGCCTTCCGCTCGCCCCGTGTCGCCGCCGTCCCCGCCCGCACCGCCTCATCCGCAGCGTTCCCCGCGAGGGTGAACGTGTACCCCACAAGGACGAACTGCCACAGCAGTACCAGCGTCAGAATGATCAGCGGTGTCATGCCGAGGAACTCGATGGTGACCTGGCCGCGGTCGTCCCGGTGTCTCATGGCTACCCCCCTATCTCCCTGCGCCGCCGCATGCTCACCGAGCCGCGGTCCGCGCCCCGCACCCTGCTGCCGCTCTTCTGGGCGCCCTCGGGGACGTTCATCAGCCCGAGTTCGCTCGCGAGGCCCCACAGGGCCTGTTTGACCGTGCTGCGGTTGTCCAGGAGGTGGATGCGGCCCGCGTCCACCGCGCCTTGGAGTTCCTTGAAGTTGGCGGGGATGGCGGTGGCGGCGACCGCTGTGCCGGTGATGCGCTGGATCAGGGCGGGCTGGATCTCCGTACCGCGCGTGTGGCGGTTGACGACGACCGTCGTCTCCTCGGCCTTGCGGATCTGCAGCCGGTCCCACATCCGTACCGTGCGCTTGGCGGCCCGGACCGCCACCACGTCCGGGGTCGTGAGGAGCAGGGCGGTGTCGGCCATCTCCACGGCCGTCGCGCTCGCGCCGCTCATCTGGGCGCCGCAGTCGATGACGACGACCTCGTAGCGGGAGCGCAGGGCGCTGACGATCTGGCGGGCGGCGCGGTCGGTGACCTCCTCGCCGCGTTCGCCCTCGCCGGGGGCGAGGAGCAGGGCGATGCCCGTGTCGTGGCGGAAGACGGCGTCGGCGAGGACGCGGGGCGAGATGTCGGTGATGGCGGCGAGGTCGACGACCGAGCGGCGGAACTGGATGTCCAGGTAGGAGGCGATGTCGCCGGTCTGGAGGTCCATGTCGACGAGGGCGGTGGAGCGGCCCGACGCCTGGGCGGCGAGGGCGAGTTGGATGGCGGTGAGGGTGGCCCCCACTCCCCCCTTCGCGCCGCTGACCGTGGCGACCGTTCCGCCGACGCCGGTGAACACGTCGGCGCCGTGGCCCAGATGGCGCCGTACGCCCACCGACCACTGGGCGACCGCGTGGACGCGGGTGGCGAGTTCCTCGTAGGAGAGCGGGAGGGCGACCAGGCCGCGGGCGCCGGAGTCCATGGCGGCCTGGAAGAGGAGGGGGCCGGCGTCTGTCGTGACGAGGATGACGCCGACGGCGGGGAAGCGCAGGGCCACTTCGCGGATCAGTTCCAGTGCGGGGACCGGGCCGATGCGCTCGTGCACGACCACGACCTCGGGCAGTTCGTCGACGGACTCGGCGGCGAGGTGCGCGAGGGTGTCGATGAGCTGGGTCGAGTCGGCGACGGGGGCGACCGGCTCGGCGTCCGGGAGCTGGCTGAGCAGGGTCGTGATGGACCGGACCGCGTCCGGGTCGCCGACCGCCGGGAGGATCCTCGTGGGCATGCGGGCCTCTCACTTGTCCTTCGCGAGTTCGTACGTGCGGTCCGACTCGGGGACCGTGGTGTCGCTGCCCGGTGCCACCAGCGCGAGGCGGACCCGCTGGGCGAACGACTCGGCGTACGTGATGCGTTGGGCGTCGATGGTGGACAGTGCGAAGGTGATCGGGACGGCGTCCGTGGGCTGCTGGTTCCGGTTGTTCTGGTCGGGTTCGAGGGCGGTGAGCTGACCGACGTCGAGGACTCGGGCGTTCGTCACGATGATCTTCGACTGATCGGGGGCGCCGTCAGTCGCGCCCTCGAAGGTGGCGTACACGTTGACCGTGGAACCCGGCGTGATCTTGCCGGCCACGCCGGTCGCCGCGTCGATCATGATGGCGACCTCCTGCTCCCCTGCCTGCAGGGCCGGCTGGTCGACGATCATGTCGCTCTGCAGCAGAGAGCCCTTCTTGAGGGTCGTCACCGCGATCTTGCCCTCGATCTGACGCAGACTGGTGATCGCGTTCGCCGACAGCCAGCGCTTCGGCATCTCGATCTTCTCGAACTGGCCCGCGGTGAGTGTCCGGTACGGCTCCACGTCGGCCTTGAGCCGGTAGGCGGTGACCTCGGGGCCGACCTTGGACTTCACGTCACTGATGACGGAGAGGACGCCGGCGAACGCGCCGAGGGCGCAGACGACCGACAGGAGCAGGAGTATCACGCCGCGGCGCTGACGGGAGTTCATGAACCGTGCAACCTCATTGGGGATATCGGTCGAGCGGACAGGAAATTCGCGTACGGGGTTTCTGTGGTTCAGGACTCACCCGGTGGGGGCTTGGTTCTCGTAGACGGGCGGGGTGGCCGAACAGAAGACGCAGCGGTCGCCGATGACGTCGATGCCACACCAGTGGCAGATGTTCTGCCGCACCGACGTGACCAGTTGGTAGAGGACGGACAGGTCCGGCAGGTAACTGCAGAACTCGATCAGCTTGTTCGTACCCCACCAGTTCGCGGATTCGGCCGGAAGTGGCGCCTCTCTCAGCCCTTGGACACTCCAGGCGGGGGCGAGCGCGCTTCCCACCCAGTCGGACTGGAGCTGCCCCTTCGCCACGAGCATCCAGGTGCCGAACTCCGGCCCGGCGAGGGCGGCTCCGGGCGCGATCTTCACCAATTGCGGCTCGGGATGGGCGAGTACGGCGAACTGGCTGCCGGGGACCCAGGACTTGGCGTGCTGTTTGAGGCCGACGGGGACGCGGTCCAGCTTGGCCACGGAGTTGAGTACGGCCCCGGCGTGGATGTAGTGGGTGAGCAGCCGGCCCGCCGAGGCGAGGACGCCCGGACTGAGGTCGCAGGACGCGAGCTGCCTCAACTGGCGGGCCAGGACGGCGAGTCCGAGTGGGGGCAGTTCGGGACGGAACAGGGCGATACGGTCGCTCTCCAGGATGGAGCGGACGGTATGCAGCCTCCGCTCCACGCCGGCCGGGGCGGCCCGCGAGGACACGACGATCACATGCCCGTGCTGGTCGATCAGCGTCTGGATGGCCGCCAGCGACCGGTCCAGCGGCTCCCTGTCCAGGTCCGGCAGGACGACTGCGGGCACGGTTCGTTCGTCCTGCGGCGGCAGCGCCATGTCGGCACTGGTCACGGCAACGGCTGTTGGCACGCGCAGCTCCCCGTCTCCCGCCCGTCGGCACCCGCCGGCGTTACTCCGGCCTACCGAGTCGACTTCACAGCGTGACTACCTCAGCACTGTATCCACGCCTCTGTGACCGGAGAACAGCAAATCTGTAGCTGTGGAGCAACCGACATCTCACAAGCCACGTCAAAACGGGGCAGGTTGCGCATCGCGTCCGGTCCGAATGCGTCGCCCGGCGCCAGTGGGACCGGCCTGGGTCTCCACCTGGGCCTCCGACTGGGTCCCTGTTTGGGTCCCCGGGCCCAGGCATCCGGGCCCGGTCCGCACATACGCTCGCTTTCGCCGTTCACGTAGATCTTCGGAGGCGATGGATTCGATGCCGGCGCTCGCGCGGTCCTGGGCGGTGGGCCTCGTCATCCTCCTGTTCACCGAGTACGTCCAGATGAAGCTGATCCACGACACCATGGTCGCCCCGGACGGCACCGACTCCTTCGGCGCGACCCTCGCCCTGATCCACCTGCCCCACCTGGCCTGCGTCGCCCTGGCCACGTGGGCGGCGGCGCGGGCGTACCCCGAGCCGTGGCGGGAGATTCCGGCCCGGCAGGTGGCGGCGGCGTGCGCGGTGCCGGTGGCGGCCCAACTCCTGGCGCTGCCCCTGGGGTGGGAGGGGACGGGGTTCGCGGAATCCGCGTCCTGGATGTCGGCGGCGGTACTGCTGGCGGGATGCACGGCGGGGCTGTTGCTGGACAAGCTGGTCTGGACCTCTTGACGGACCCATTGGCCCAGACCTCTTGACAGATGGATTGGTCTGGACCAGCTTATTGTCATGTCCAGATACAGAAGATCGGCACGGCTCTGGGCAGGAGCCGTCACAGCAGCCCTCGCCCTCACCTTCGCGGGCACCGGCCAGGCATCCGCCGCGGACGTCAACAACGCCAAGAACGCCGGCTTCGAGTCGGGCCTGACCAACTGGACCTGCACCGCGAGCAGCGGTACGACGGTCTCCTCACCGGTGCACGGCGGCTCGGCCGCGCTGAAGGGGACGCCGGCCGGCCAGGACAACGCCAAGTGCACCCAGTCGGTCGCGGTCCAGCCGAACTCGACGTACACACTGAGCAGTTGGGTGCAGGGCGGCTACGCCTACCTGGGCGTGACCGGCACCGGCACCACGGACGTGTCGACGTGGACGCCGGACTCGACGGCCTGGAAGCAGCTGTCGACGACCTTCACCACGGGCGCGTCGACGACCTCGGTGACGGTGTACACACACGGCTGGTACGGACAGCCGGCGTACTACGCCGACGACGTCTCCGTGTACGGCCCCGACGGGGGCGGCGGCACCGACCCGCTCCCGACGATCCCGTCGGCACCGGCCGGCCTGTCGGTCTCGGGCACGACGTCCTCGTCCGTGTCGCTGGCCTGGAACACCGTCTCGGGCGCGACCGGCTACAACATCTACCGCGACGGTACGAAGGTGACGGCGGTGACCGGCACTTCGGCGACCGTGACCGGGCTCGCGGCGTCGACGTCGTACTCCTTCCAGGTCACCGCGACCAACTCGGCGGGCGAGTCGACGAAGTCGGCGGCGGTGACGGGCACGACGACGGCGAGCGGAGGGGGCGGGGGCAGCGCGCTGCCGAAGCACGCCGTGACCGGCTACTGGCAGAACTTCAACAACGGCGCGACCGTCCAGAAGATCTCCGACGTCCAGTCCGCCTACGACATCATCGCGGTCGCCTTCGCCGACGCGACGACGACACCGGGCGCGGTGAGCTTCACCCTCGACTCGGCCGGTCTCGGCGGCTACACGGTGGCCCAGTTCAAGACGGACATCGCGGCGAAGAAGGCGGCCGGCAAGAAGGTCGTCATCTCGATCGGCGGCCAGAACGGCACGGTGTCGGTGAGCGACTCGGCGTCGGCGACGAACTTCGCCAACTCGGTGTACTCGCTGATGCAGACGTACGGCTTCGACGGCGTCGACATCGACCTGGAGAACGGTCTCAACGCCACCTACATGACCCAGGCGTTGCGCTCACTGTCCTCGCTGGCGGGCTCGTCGCTGGTCATCACGATGGCTCCGCAGACGATCGACATGCAGTCCACGTCCAACGCGTACTTCCAGACGGCCCTCAACGTGAAGGACATCCTCACGGTCGTCAACATGCAGTACTACAACAGCGGTTCGATGCTGGGCTGCGACGGCAAGGTGTACTCGCAGGGTTCGGTGGACTTCCTGACGGCCCTCGCCTGCATCCAACTGGAGGGCGGACTGTCCCCGTCCCAGGTGGGGTTGGGGCTGCCGGCCTCGACGAGCGGGGCGGGGAGCGGGTATGTGTCACCTTCGGTGGTGAACAACGCCCTCGACTGCCTTACGGCGGGGACGAGTTGCGGCTCCTTCAAGCCGTCGAGGACGTATCCCGACCTGCGGGGCGCGATGACGTGGTCGACGAACTGGGATGCGGCGGCTGGGAATGCGTGGTCGAACTCGGTGGGGGCGCATGTGCATGCACTGCCGTAGCAGTTAATCGGGCTCACCTGGTGTGGCCGGACCCGCCGCGCACGCGACCCACGAGGTCGGCGGCGGCGTCCGGCCACTGGGCGTGGTCGAAGGTGAAGCCCGCTTCGAGGAGGCGGCCGGGGACGACTCGGCGGCTCTTCAGGAGGAGTTCGGTGTCCGAGCGGAGCGCGAAGGCACCGAGTTCCGCCATCCACTTCGTCGCGGGCAGGCCCACCGGGACGCCCCAGGCGGAGCGGAGCCCACGCATGAACTCGCGCTGCGGCAGGGGAACGGGAGCGGCGAGATTCACTGCCCCGGTGAGGTCGTCCCGGTCGACGAGAAACTCGACGGCGCGGACGAAATCGCGGTCGTGGATCCAGGACACGTACTGCGCACCGCCCGCGACGGGACCGCCGAGCCCCAGCCGGGCGAGCCGCAGCAGGACGTCGAGGACGCCGCCGCGATCGGGGCTCATCACCATGGCGGCGCGGAGGGCGACCTTGCGGGTGAAGGGGGTCTCGGCCTTCTCCTGCGCCTGCTCCCAGGCCTTGGCGATCTCGACGCTGTAGGACCAGTAGTCGGGGACGTCGGGTTCGGTGCCTCCGATCACGCCGGTGGCCTCGTCGTTGGGGGCGTCGAAGCGGTGGGCGTAGACGGTGGCGGTGCTCATCTGCAGCCACAGCCGTGGCGGCCGGGCGGCGGCGGAGATCGCCTCGCCGACGACTCGGGCGGAGTGGACGCGCGAGTCCATCATTTCCCGCAGGTTGGCATCGGTGTAGCGACAACTGACGCTGCGACCGGCCAGGTTGACGACGACATCGCTGCCGTCGATCGCCTCGACCCAGGGGCCGAGGGTCTCGCCGTCCCAGGAGATCTCATGGTCGCGTGTCGGGTGTCGGGTCAGGACCACGACTTCATGGCCGGCGGCGGTCAGCTCGAGGGTCAGGATCGTGCCGACCTGCCCGGTTCCACCGGGTATGACGTACTTCATCGGGCTCCCCTTGGTTGACAGGGAGGAGCCTAGCGCAGATTTGAACACGTTCAAAAGGGCGACACGGAGAAAGGATGTCCTAGTCTCGGAACCCCGAAGCAGGAGCCGGCCAGATGACACGCCCCGTGCAGGTCCCCACGGACACGTGCGCCTTCGATCACCCCGAGACTCGGCGGAACTGGCAGCTCGCGCGACTGCGCGCGGGGGCGGTTCTGCCGCCGGTCGTGATGTTGCTGCTCGCGACCCTGGTGGTGATGGGGATGCTCGGGGACCGGCCCGGGACGCAGCCGTTGTGGATGCGCGTCGCGGGCCTCGTGTGTGTCGTCGCGGCCCCGTTCGTCTTCGCCTTCGCGCTGTACTCGGTGGGGCCCATCCTCCGGCTACGGAGGATCCGGAGGGTTCTTCGGGAGTACCCCTGGGAGTACCGCGCATCCATACGTCCCACCCCCGGCGTCAGGGACACGATGGCACTCCCCGTGCGCGTGCGGACCGACGCGGACGGCGACTGGTCCAAGACCATGCGGGCGGTCAACCCGCTCCAGAGGAAGCGCTGGACGGGCGAGCTGGAGCACGGCGCCTGGTTCGCAGGCGACCCCGAGTTCGGCGGGGTGATCGCGGCGCCGGGGGCCACGGACTTCATGACACTGGAGCGGGGTGCGCGGACGCCACCGGAACTGTACGGGGAGATCGCCCGCGACAAGGAGCGCATGGCTCGGGCCAGGCGGGCGGGGATCGCGCCGCTTGGCGGGGGCCTTCGCGGCTAGCCGGTTTCCGGTGGGGGTCAGTCCCGGCGATCGGCTCCTTTGGGCCAAGCGGCGAGGGGAAAACCGCAGGTCGGCTGCCGCCAGCGTGGGCCAAACGCTCCGATCACCCCCTCCCACGCGCTAGCGCCCGACCCCGGCTCAGGGGCGGTTTCGGGGGCGGACGGTCATCCGTAGGGTGCGTGGCCGTACGGTGAGCCGGGCGACCTGGCGGATGACCTGGCCCTCGGAGAGTTCCAGCCGTACCGAACGCAGCATCGTCGCGAGCGCCGTGACCATCTCGGTGAGGGCGAGACGGTCCCCCATGCACTTGTGCTTGCCGTCCCCGAAGGGCAGGAACGCGCCCGGCGGAGGCTGCTGCGCGGGGTCGGTCCACCGGTCCGGGTCGAAGGTGTGCGGGTCGGGGAAGCGCTCGGGGTCGCGGTGCAGGGCGTGCTGGCAGTAGGCCAGTTCGGTGCCGGCGGGCATCGTCCACTCGCCGAGCCGGGTCTCCTCGGTGGTGCGGCGGGTGACCAGCCAGCCGGGGTGGTGCAGCCGCAGGGTCTCGGTGATCACCCGGTTCAGGTACGGCAGCCGGGTCACGTCGTCGAGGGCGACCGGCCGCTCACCGACGACCTCGTCCAGCTCGGCGAGGATGCGGGCCTCGATCTCCGGGTGGCGGGCGAGTTCGTACAGGGTCCAGGACAGCACCGACGCGGTGGTCTCGGTGCCCGCCACGGCCAGGGTGAGGATCTCGGAGCAGATCTGATGCCCGGTCAGCGGCTCGCCGGTCTCCTCGTCGACGGCGCGCAGCAGCATGGAGAGCATGTCCCCGGTGTCGTGCCCGGAGGCCTGCAGTTCGTCGACGGCGGTGTTGATGGTGGCGCGTACGCCGGCCCGGGCCCGGTCGAAGCGGCGGTTGAAGGGCAGCGGCAGGCGCTCGGCCCAGTCGGGCAGCATGATGCGCACACCGACGTCGTTCAACACCACCGACAGGTCGCTGCGCAGCCGGCGGAAGACGGCGTCGTCGAGGCTGCCGGCGAACACCGTCTTGGCCAGCATGTCGAGGCTGAGCCCGACCATCGCCTCGCGTACGTCGAGGGTTCGCCCGGGTTCCCAGCCGGCGACCGTGGCCGTCACCTCGGCGCGCATGATGTCGACGTACCGGCTGATCTCGGTGTGGGCGAACGCCGGTTGCAGCTGGCGGCGTTTGCGTACGTGGTTCCGGCCGACGGCGGTGACGACACTGTCGCCCAGCAGCTGCCCCAACTTGTCGTAGAGCCGACCCTTGTCGAGGCTGGGCCCCAGGGCTTTGAGCATCTGGTGGATCAGGGCGGGGTCCTGGACCACGACGGTGCGCGTCCCGGGTTGCAGGGTGATCTCGACGAGTGGTTCCCGTGTGTCGCGCAGCGAGTCGATGAAGCCGAGGTTGTCGCGCATTTTCAGAGCGTGGCCGATGAGCGGAAACGATCCTGCAGCTCGGGGTATGGGGCGAGGCGCGGTGGACGTCACGGTCATCCCTTCACGGCAATCATGGGCGCCCCTATGACTTCCCTGAACTTTCCCCAACGCAATCCTGTAATCAGCGTGTCCTACGCCACGCAGGACGAGCTGGTACCGAGGCCGGCCAGGGGTTGGCGCCAGGCGAAGCTCTTGCGGTAGGCCAGGAGTTGCCGGTCAGCAACCGTTCGACGCGGCTACCCCATCGGCCGGAAATACCCCAGCACCGGCGCCAGTTGAGCGAACCACTGCGCCACCAGGTCTCGACTCTTCGCGTCGACGACGCACTCGTAGAACCTGCCGTTGATGTGGATGACGGCCATCATGAGGGTCTTGCCGCGGGCTGCGGGTACGCGTACTGCGGTGGCGGTGGGCCGAAACCCGGTGGAGCCGGTGGGGGCGCGCTCGGCAGAGGCGGAAGCTGCGGCTGAGGCGGCGGCTGGTTGGTCATCGGTGTCGGTCCCCCGTGCCTCGGTCTGGTCCTTGGCGAAAGATAATCGCCCCGCATCAGCCCGCTGCCGTCACCAGGGCGTGAGCCATCCTCCGCACCCGCCGACGCCCTCCCCGCGTCGCCACCGGCACCAGCCCGATCGCCGCCGCCCCCAACACCGCCGTCACCGCGAATGTCGTGAAGCCGAGCGACGCATTACCGGATGCGAGGACCGTGCCGCCCAGGGTCGGGCCGACCACCCCGCCCAGCCGCCCCATGCCGGTGACCCAGCCGAGGCCAGTGGCGCGTTCGGGGGCCGCGTGTACGCGAGCCGTGGCTGCGTAGACCATCGCCTGGGCGCTGTAGAGCCAGATGCCCGTCACGAAGACGACCGCATACGCGGCTGTCAGCGGCAGTTGGGCCCTCAGGGCGTACGTGCCGCATGCCGTCAGCAGGAACCACAGCGCCGACACCCGTACCGGGCCGAAACGGTCCGCCGTGCGGCCCGCGATCAGCATGCCTACGATTCCGCCCGCATTGATCACCATCAGGAACGTGACCGAGGAGGAGAGCGAGTAGCCCGAGCTCCGCATCAGCTCCGGCAGCCACATCGAGACGCCGAAGACCAGCAGCAGGCCGGCGAAGGACGCGATCCAGAGGAGTGGGGTCGCCAGGCGGGTCTCCCGGGCGAAAAGACCCGTGATCGCCGCAATCCGACGCGGTGCCTCAGTCCTGCCGCCCGGGCGGGGCAGGCCGTAGCGGTCCGATATCTCGTACGACTGCTGCTGGCGGCCCTTCGCCAGTAGTACGGCCGGGGACTCCGGCAGCCATCTCAGTGCCGCCGGTACCGCGATCAGCGCCGGCAGCGCGCCGATCCAGAAGGCCCAGCGCCAGCCCTGGCCGGGGCCGATGGCCAGGCCCACGCCCGTCGCCGCCATGCCGCCCGCGTGGTACGACGTCATCATCAGGCCCATGGCCAGGGCCGCCCGGCGAGGAGGGGCGAACTCCGCGACGATCGCCAGAGCCAGCGGCATCAGGCCGCCCAGACCCAGGCCCGACACGAAGCGGCCCGCGGCGAACATCCCGGTGTCCGGGGCCAGTGCGCACACCGCCGAGCCCAGCGAGAACAGCACCACGCTCGCCGTGACCAGCGGCTTCCGGCCCAGCCAGTCCGTCAGGGAACCCGTCGCCAACGCTCCGATCAGCATGCCGAAAGTCGTCCAGCTGCCGATCGTTCCGGCGGGGGCGTGGGTGAAGCCGAGGGACGGGTCGGCCAGCAGGTGCGGCATCGTCGCGCCGTAGAGCATCGCGTCCATGCCGTCGAAGAACAGGGCCAGCCAGCACAGGGCGATGACCGGGGCGACGGCCCTGAAGGTGTGGTCGGTCGGGGCCACAGCAAGTTCTCGCTTTCCGCCACGGCGTTGTGGCAAGACACCCCCTGATATCCCCTGACACCGCCCTGGGATACCGAACGCCCTGGTCAGGGGCTGTGTGAGTCTCTCCCCGGGCCCCATCTGTGTCAATGCCTTCACCCTGCCCTGCGATTCGTGTGAAACATTTCCCGGGGTCCACCGCATCAGTGAAGTGAGGACGGTGCGAGCAGCGCCCAGAAGCAGGGGGATCACATGAGACAGGTCCTTGCGGACCAGTACGCGGAGTTCGCGGCGGCACGCGCGGGGCATCTCTACCGCTCCGCGTGTCTGCTCACCGCCGGCGACACGCACCTCGCCGAGGACTTGGTGCAGGAGACCCTGGGCCGGCTGTACATCAGCTGGCAACGGGTGAGCCGGGTGGGGAACCCGGCCGGGTACGCGCAGACGGTGCTCACCCGCACCTTCCTCGCCCACCATCGGCGCCGCAGCAGCAAGGAACGCGCCACCGACGTACTGCCGGACCAGGCCTACGCCGACCACGGCGACGTACCGCTGCGGCTGACCCTGTTGCAGGCGCTCGCCCGGCTGCCCGCCAAGGACCGGGCCGTGGTCGTCCTGCGTTACTGGGAGGACCGGTCGATCGAGGAGACCGCCGACGCGATGAACGCCAGTTCGTCGGCGGTACGGACCCGATGCACCCGGGCCCTGGGCCGGCTGCGGGAGCTGCTGGGCGAGGACCTCGGCGAGTACGCGCGCTTCTGACCACATCCCCACCTCCAGTCACATCTCCATCTCCGGTCACATCCCCACGACCCCACCCCCACGACTTCCCATCACTACAGACCTCGCGGAAACGGTGGTTTGCCATGCCCGTTCAACAGCACAGCGATCCCTTCGAGGACCGCGTCGCCGCCGAGCTGCGCGATGCCGGCTCCGCCTTCCACCCCGACGGGACCGCGCTCGCCGCGGCCGGTCTGGCCCGTGGGCGGCGGTTGCGGCTGCGGCGTCGGGCCGCCGTCGTGGGCGGCACTGCCTCCCTCGCGCTTGTCGCGGTGGGCGGGACGCTGCTCGTCCTGCCCGGGGACGACAGCGCGCGGGAGTCCTCGGTGGCGGCGAAGCCGAGCGCGTCCGCGTCGGCGAAGCCGGTGTCCGACCAGGAGCTGATCCAGACGCTCGAAGAGCTGCTCGGGAACGGGAAGTTCACCGAGGAGGCCGGCCGGGGCACGGCGGACGAGTTGGGGCCGTACGCACAGCTCGTGTGGGACGACGGGAACGGAGATGCCCTCGTCTCCGTGAACCTGGGCCGGATCGAGCCGGGCAGTTCACAGGCCCGTGAGTGGACCACGTGCCCGTCGAAGACGCAGACGCCTTACGACAGTTGCAAGACCAGCAGGCTGCCCAACGGCTCGCTGCTCAAGGTCTTCCAGGGGTACGAGTACCCCGACAAGCGCGAGGAAACGAAGTGGTGGACCGCCGACCTGGTCACCGCCACGGGGCAGCACGTGTCGGTGAGCGAGTGGAACTCCATGGCCGAGAAGGGGGCGCCGGTCAGCCGACCCAACCCGCCCCTGAACGGAGAGCAGTTGAAGGAGCTGGTGACCGCACCGGCGTGGCTGACCGCGGTCGACTCCATCCCCCAGGACACCGGGGACGCCGGGGCGCCTGCCCCGGAGGAGAGCGGCATGACCGGCGTCGACATCCGCAAGGCGCTCGTCAACCTCCTCCCCGACACTGTCGACGTGGTCTCAGCGGGCAACAACGACGATGGCGGCTGGGGCTATGTCGTCGTGAACGACGGCAAGGGCAAGAGCCTCGTCGAGATCAACGTGCAGCCCGGCTTCGGGGACCTCGCCGACGACGCCATCTTCAGCGGCGCCGAGACCCTCGACGACGGCACCCTCGTCACCACCCGTGTGACAGGCGGCGACAAGGGCGTGGAGGGCGTCGTCATGTGGACCGTCGACACCCTGCGGACCGACGGCCTGCGTGTCGTGATCAGCGCCTTCAACGCGGGCGACCAGCACGGCGCGCCCTCCCGCGAGAAGCCGGCCCTGACGATGAAGCAGTTGAGGGAGATCGCGCTCAGCCCTCAGTGGCGGTAGCTCTCGGTGGCAGTAGCCCCTCGGTCGCAGTAGCTCGGCGGCAGGTCAGAAGAACTCCGACCACGGCTGATCCCACACCTGCTTCACGCACAGCACCAGGAACAGCAGTCCGGCGATCGCGAGCATCGCGTTGCTCAGCGGACCGTTGCGCCATTCCCTGAGCGTGCGTGAGGAGTTGAGGAGCCACATCAGCGTCCCCGCGAGGAAGGGGAGGAACGCCGCGCCGAGGACGCCGTACAGGATGATCAGCCGGAAGGGCTGGCCCTGGAAGAGCAGGACGATGGGCGGGAAGGTCAGCCACAGCAGGTACGCGCGGAACGGCCAGGACCGTTCGCGGGCGCCTGAGGCGACCTCCTCGCCCGTCGCCGTGTCCGTTCCCGCCCGGAAGCGGGCCACGAAGTCCGCGAACATCAGGCTCACGCCGTGCCAGACGCCGATCAGGGAGGTGAAGGAGGTGGCGAAGAAGCCGATCAGGAAGAACTTCGCGGTCGCCGTGCCGTACTCCGCCTCCAGGATGTCGCTCAGCTGGATGAGGCCCTTGTCGCCGCTGGCGATGGCCACGTTCGCGGAGTGGAGAAGTTCCGCGCCGACGAAGAGCATGGCGACGACGAAGATGCCGGTCGTGGCGTACGCGACGCGGTTGTCGAAGCGCATCACCTTCATCCAGCCGGTGTTCGTCCAGCCCTTGGCGTTGACCCAATAGCCGTACGCGGCAAGGGTGATGGTGCCGCCGACGCCGCCGATAAGGCCGAGGGTGTTGAGGATCGAGTCCTTCTCGTCGGGGAGGACGGGGAGCAGGCCCGCGAACGCGTCGCCGAGGTTCGGGGTGACGCGGATCGCCAGATAGACCGTCACCACGAACATGACGCCGACCAGGACGGTCATGACCTTCTCGAAGACCGCGTACTTGTTGAACCAGACGAAGACCAGACCCACCAGGCCGCAGGCGATCGCCCACGCCTTGAGGTCCATCACGTCCGGGAAGAGGGCCTGCAGCGGCAGGGCGCTCGACGACATCGCCGCCGCGCCGTATACGAAGCCCCAGATCACGGCGTAGACGACGAAGAACCACGACGTCCAGCGGCCGAGGCTCGCCCAGCCGTCGAACAGGGTGCGGCCGGTGGACAGATGCCAGCGGCCGGCCGCCTCGGCGAGGGAGATCTTCACCAGGCAGCCGATGACCGCGGCCCACAGCAGGGTGTAGCCGAAGTTGCTGCCCGCGATGAGGGTGGCGACCAGGTCACCGGCACCGACGCCGGTCGCGGCCACGACGATGCCGGGGCAGATGTACTTCCAACTGGACTTGCGGGGGGAGGAGTCGGGATGGCCTGGGGCCTGAGTTTCCGTGGGGTTTCCCGTGGTGTCGGACATGCGGGTCAACAAAGCGCAAAGCGCGGTGTCTTACAAGAGGGCGTGTGGCTGCCCCGTTACCCGCAGTCGAGTTCGAACCAGACCGTCTTGCCCGCCCCGTCCTGCTCACAGCCCCAGCGCTTCGCGAGCGCGTCCACCAGGAACATTCCGTGCCCCCCGCTCCCCGAGGTGTCCACGCCCAGTACCCGCGGCGAACGGTGGTCCAGGTCGGCGACTTCGCAGCGCAGGATGGCGTCGGCGACGGTCAGGGTGAGCCGGAAGGGACCGGCGGAGTGCAGCAGGGCGTTGGTGGCCAGCTCGCTGACCAGGAGTTCCGCCGTGTCCACCAGCTCCGCCAACTCGTCCGGCTCCGCCGGGCCCCAGCCCTCCAGATGCCTGCGCACCTCCTGACGGGCCTCGCGGACCGCGGAGGGGCGGGGGTCGTACTCGACAGTCAGGGGACCGGGATCCGGGAACCGCACCCCGGAATGTCGCAGCATGATCCCAGGATGACCTCCCCGGGTGTACGGCACACGGGGAGGACTACCTGTTTCCATACCCGCGTACGGGGACGCCGGCTACGCGTACTGGACGCGTACCGTCGTGCCCCCTCCGTCGGGGCGGACGTCGACGTACGCGCAGACCTGCCGGGTGAACCACAGGCCCTGGCCGGGCTCCAGTTCGTCGACGGGCGGCGGGACGAAGCCGGCCAGGGGGTCGTCGACGCGGGCGGCGAGGCGCAGTTCACAGACGCAGGCGGGGGCCTCGCCCCACAGCAGGGCGCCGGTGACCGGGCCGAGGGCCGTCGCCGCGGTGACGGCCTCGGCGAACAACTCCGCGTCCGCGGCGCCGAGTCCATGGACGGCGGCCCAGGCGCAGACGGCGTCGTGGCTGACGTCCGCGAGCGGGATGGCGTCGAACGGGGGCCGTGGCAGCGGCACGGAGTCGAGTTCGGCGGCCAGCCGGGCCGGATCCTCGTACACGCCGCTGCCGGGGTGGGCACGACGGGCCGCGTCGACGAGGACGGGGCCCGCGGTACGGGTGTCGTAGGCGCACAGGGCCGTGGCCACCGTCGGCGCGAAGAGGAGGTTGGCGAGAGCCTCGTAGCGGATCCACTCGGCGGCCTCGCGCGGGGACCGGCCCGCGCGGCCGCTCCACACCGGTTCCATGAGGAGGTGGATACGGCCGCCGGGTCCGGCGTGCGCGGCGAGGTAACCGGCGCTCTGGGCAACGGCGTTGGCGGCGGACCCGGAGTACCACTCGGTGTGCGGGACGAAGCCGACGCCCTTCGCGTCACCGCCGAGCGCGTCGCGCAGGAGGTCGAGTTTGCCGGGCTCCGCGATGGCCACGGGTGGCGGTTCGCCGTCGGCCGCGAGTCCTTCGGCGAGGAAGGGCAGTGCGGCGGCGACGAACTCGTCTTCCGAGCCGAACACGGCCATACGGTGGTCGAACGCGCCCTGCGTGGAGGTGGGTTGGTCGGTCATGCGGCCCCCTTCTGTCGTACGCCTTCGTACGTCCGTCTTGGTGAGGGTGGGGATCGGGTCAGCGCTGTGCCGTCACCCAGGTGGCGATCTGGCTGCGGTTGCTGAAGCCGAGCTTGCTGAGGATGCGTTCCACATGGCCTTCGGCGGTGCGTCGGGCGATCACCAGGCGGTCGGCGATCTGCTGGTTCGCGAGTCCCTCGGCGACGAGTGCGGCGACCTGGGTCTCGCGGGTGGTGAGCCGGACGCCGTTCGCGGGAGGTGGGGCGGGTACGGATGGCCCGGATGCCGCGGATTCCCTCAACGGGCTCTCTTCTACGGCTTGTTCGGCCTGTTCGGGCCGGCGCTCGCTCAGTGCGTAGCCGACGATCTCCGCGAGGCCGAGTCGGCCGCCATGTCCGTAGAGCCGCTCGAAGACGTGTGGGCCGAGGGCCTCGCGTGCTCGTGCCTCGCTGTCGCGCCGCCGGGCGTTGAGGAAGTCCGAGCCCCAGCGGTTGTGGTCGACGTCGGCCCAGACCCGGTCGGCTCCGCCGAGCAGGACGGCGGCGCGTTCGTGGGCGTCACCCAGGAGCACGATCTGGGCGAGCAGGTCGAGGGTGAGTCCGATGCCGGTGACGTCGTTCATCGCGAGCTTGAGCCGCAGGGCGTGTCGGGCGTGGTGTTCGGCCTCCGCCCGGTTGCCCTTCACGGTGTGGGCGAGGGCGAGCATCCGCAGGACGTAGGAGAGCACCCACTCCTCGCCGTGCTCCTCGCACAGCCGGCGGGTGTCCTCGCAGACGGCGATGGCCTGGTCGGCCTCGCCCAACAGGCCGAGCGCGCAGGCGAGTTCGACGCGGTCAAGGCCGACGAGGCTGAGGTGCTGACCGGGGACGCGGCCACGCGCGACGGTGGCCCGGAAGTGCTCCAGGGCGGCGAGAAGGTCGTCGCTGAACAGGCGGATGACCCCGATGACGTACTCGGCGTGGGCGGCCTCGGCCGCGTCCCCGAGCCGGAGGGCCAGGGCACGAGCATCCTCGGCGCGGCGCAGGCCCCGGGTGAGGTCCTCGGGGGAACCGGCGAGGAGGCCGGCGATCCACAGGGCGCGGGCCCGCTCGGGAGTCTCCTCCGGGTTGGCGTCGAGGGCCCGGTCGAGCCAGTAACGGCCCTCGCGGGGTGCGCCGCAGGCATGCCAGTAGAACCAGAGGGTCCCGGCGAGCCGCAGCGCGGAGAGCGCCTCGCCGGGTGCGGTGAGGCCGAATTCGAGGGCGCCGCGCAGGTTGTCCTGGTCGACACGCAGCCGCGCGACGATCTCCCGCTGCCCGGGCCCGAACCAGGCCCGCTCACAGTCGGCGGCCCGCGCCTGCGTCCACGCCAACTGCCGCCGCCGGGCCGCGTCCTCCTCCCCCGGCATCTCCCGCAGCCGGTCGACGCCGTAGTGCCGAAGGGTGTCGAGCAGCCGGTAACGCACTCCGCCCCCGGGCCCCGTCTCCCTGCACAGCACCGACTTGTCGACAAGCCCGGCGACGGCTTCGAGGACCTCGTACGACTGGACACGGGGCGGTGGGCTTACGCCGGGCGTGCCGACGACAGCCGGGGGCGCGCCGACCATGCCGACCGCGGTCGGAGGCGCGGGCCGCACGACGCAGTCGCGGGGCGGCACGTCGCCGTGCGGCGGTACGGCGTCGCCGCCCTGCCGGAGTTCGCCGCCCTGCCAGGGTCCGGCGCCCTCGCGACCCTGGTGAGATTCGGAGCGCCTGCCGCCCTGGCGGAATCGGGTGCCCTCGCCGCCCGTTCGGGGAACGCCGCCGCACTCGCAGTCCTCGCGGGTCGCACCGAGACTGCCGACCCCGTCGCTTTCACGCCCCCCGCCACCTTCGCCGCCTTCACGGACTCCACGGCTCCCACCGGCCCCGCCTGCCCGATCGGCCGTCCCATCCACTCCCTCCGCCCCCTCCACCCCGTCCGCGCACACCGCCTCCGCCGTCTCCAGGTCGAAGCTCCCCGCCAGTACCGACAGCCGGGCCCACACCAACTGCTCCTGTTCGGTGCAGAGTTCGTGGCTCCAGTCGACGGTCGCGCGGAGCGTCTGGTGGCGGGGTGGGACCGCGGGGCTGCCGGCGGTGAGGAGGCGGTAGCGGTCGTCGACGCGTTCCAGGAGTTGTTCGACGCCGAGGACGCGCATGCGGACGGCGGCGAGTTCGATGGCGAGGGGGAGGCCGTCGAGGCGGCGGCAAAGGCGGGCCACCGCCTGCTTGTTGGCGGCGGTGAGCCGGAAGCCGGGGACGACGGCCGCGGCGCGGTCGGCGAAGAGGGCGAGGGCCGGGTTGGCGGCGGCGGAGAGGTCGCCGTCCGGATCGGGGACGGGCAGGGGTCGTACGTCCATGAGGTGCTCCTCGGTGAGGCCGAGGCGGTGGCGGCTGGTGGCGAGGACGCGGACGCCGGTCGTGCCGCGCAACAGCGCCGCCGCCAGATCGGCGCAGGCCCGCAGCAGGTGTTCGCAGTTGTCGACGACCAGGAGCAGTCGCCGGTCACGGACCTGGGCCACCAGCGCGTCCAGCGGCGGGCCGATCGAGTGATCGTGCAGCCCGAGCGCGTCGGCGACGGCGAGCGGGACGAGCGCCGGGTCGTGCAGTCCGGAGAGGTGCACGAAGCGCACGCCGTCCGGGAAGGCAGGTTCGACCCGGGCCGCGATACGTGCGGCGAGGCGCGTCTTGCCGACGCCGCCGGGCCCGGTCAGCGTGACCAGTCGGGCCCTGGCCAACAGCTCGCGGCCCTCGGCCTGTTCGTCCCGCCGGTCGACGAAACTGGTCGTCTCCACCGGTAGCCGGGTGTCCCGTCGTGGCGCTGATCCGCCCATGATCAGCCAGTCCTCTGGGGTGTCGTCCGAGAAGCCGGAGGGTGTGGCTCCTCTTGCGCGAACCCTCACCCTCTCCCGTGCGCCACATATATGCACGCGACGCTCACACCCGCGGGTGCACTTTGCCGGGGAGCGCCTCAGCGAGTACCGGCACGCGTACACTGCGCAACCGAAAATTCGGCCGGTTTCGGCCAGCGTCTCTTTATCCACTCTTGACCTGACCATGTCACGCCCGCACGATGAGCGCCACACGCGCACGCACCACGTGCGCGTAACACCCGCACACGTACGTCGCAATGAACCACCCCCCAGCTCCAACCAAGGAGATTTCATGCGACTTCGCATACGCGGCTCAGGCGTCCGCAGCGGCAGACGAACCGCCGCTCTCGCCGCCCTGATGGCCATCGCCCTCGCGGCCCCCATCTCCGCGACGGCCGACAGCGCCCCGAAGGCGGCACCCTCGGCCGACGACATCCGCCAGTACGAGATCCACGTCGACCACAGCACCCCGGTCACCCGCACCGCCATCGCCACGTCCGGCGTGTCCGTGGACGAGGCCGACGAGGAGACGGTGGTCGTCTCCGGCCGCGCCGACCAGATCAAGAAGCTCAAGCAACAGGGCTACGAGGTCTCGCTGTTGGGCTCGGCACCGGACCGCTCGTCCGCCGCGGACGACATCCGGCTCTACGACTTCCCGTCGGCCGACTCGCAGTACCACAACTACGCGGAGATGACGAGCCAGATCAACGCCGCCGTCGCGGCCTACCCGAGCATCGTCAGCCAGCGCGTCATCGGCACCTCGTACTCCGGCCGGAACATCGTCGCCATCAAGATCAGCGACAACGTCGGCACGGACGAGGCCGAGCCCGAGGTGCTGTTCACCCACCACCAGCACGCCCGTGAGCACCTCACCGTCGAGATGGCTCTGTATCTGCTGGCCGAGCTGACGTCCGACTACGGCACCGACTCCCGCGTCACCAGCATGGTGAACAACCGCGAGATCTGGATCGTCCCGGACCTCAACCCGGACGGCGGCGAGTACGACATCGCGAGCGGCGCGTACCGCTCGTGGCGCAAGAACCGTCAGCCCAACAGCGGTTCGTCGTACGTCGGCACGGACCTCAACCGGAACTGGGACTACAGGTGGGGCTGCTGCGGCGGTTCCTCCGGGTCGACGTCCTCGGAGACCTACCGGGGTACGGCGGCCGAGTCCGCACCCGAGGTCAAGGTGGTCGCCAACTTCGTACGCAGCCGGGTCGTCGGCGGCGTCCAGCAGATCAAGGCGGGCATCGACTTCCACACGTACAGCGAGCTCGTGCTGTGGCCCTTCGGGTACACGACGGCCAACACCACGACCGGCATGACGACCGACGACCGCAACGCCTTCGCGGCCGTCGGCACGAGCATGGCCGACAGCAACGGGTACACGCCGGAGCAGTCCAGCGACCTGTACATCACCGACGGGTCGATCGACGACTATCTCTGGGGTTCGCAGAAGATCTTCGCGTACACCTTCGAGATGTACCCGACGTCGAGTTCCGGGGGCGGCTTCTACCCGCCCGACGAGGTCATCTCCCGGGAGACGGCCCGGAACCGGGACGCGGTGCTGCAGTTGCTGGAGAACGCGGACTGCATGTATCGGTCGATCGGCAAGGAATCGACGTACTGCTAGTAGGTCCGGGGTGATCCGGTAGATCCGGTAGTCGGGGAACTGCGGGCCGGTTGTGGCTGGTCGCGCAGTTCCCCGCGCCCCTACTCGGCGTCTCCGTCGCCGTCTGTTTCTTCCTCGAAGTAGGCGTCCAGGACCTCGTCGAGCTGCGTTTCCCACTCGCCGAAGCGGCTTCTGGACGTCGCCTCGATCTCGATCGGGTACCAGCGGCGGTCCGGCGTGTGCACCGTGATGGTGAAACGCTTGCCGAAGCGGGGGGACTCCGTCTCTACGGCGCCGATCTCGTCCCAGCGGAACTCGCAGGCCTGGTCGTCCAGGGCGAGACGTACGCCCTTGTGGTCGGCGACGATCTTCGCGCGGCGGTCGGAGGCCTCGAAGACGGGCCCGTCGGGGGCTTCGTCCTCCTCGTCCTCCTCGTCCTCCTCGTCCTCCTCGGCCTCCTCAGTCGCCGCGGTCTCCGCTCCCCCCTCGGCCTTGTCGGCCTTGTCGAGAGAGGGGCCCTCGGACACCTCGGCCTTGGCCTCCGCCTCGACGGAGTCGTCCGCCAACTCGGCTTCCGCCGGCTCGCCGGACGCGGGTGAGGTGAGCCCGGGGATGAAGGCCGGGTCGAATCCGGCGCCCTCCAGGGGCTGGCTGCTCGAACCTATGCGCTGCTCCACAGCCGGAAGTATGGCGGACGAAGCTGTGCCGTGGGGCGCCGGGGGCGAGGCTTCTCAGGGGACGGACGGGGCGAGGGGTACTCGTCTCACTACGCGCGGAATGTGCCCCGAATAGGGTCAGCGGCATGACCATGGTGAAGGGCATTGATGTCCGCGGTATGCAGCACTGCGAGACGACCGCGCTGGGCGTGCTGCTGCGGCATGAGGGACTCGACCTGTCCGAGCCCATGCTGTTCGGGCTCGGCGCCGGGCTGTCCTTCATCTACTGGGACAGCAAGGCCATGGGCTTTCCCTTCCTGGGAGGTCGGCTCAAGCCGTTCCAACTCACCAGGAACCTGACCGACGTACTCGGGCTTGAGCTGCTGGTCGGGGAGACCACCTCCCCGCGCAAGGCATGGCAGAACGTGGCGGAACCGATCGACGCCGGCCGGCCGGTCGGCCTTCAGCTCGACAGCTACCACCTGGACTACTTCAGCACCAAGGTGCACTTCGGCGGACACGTCGTGGCGATGTACGGCTACGACGACCAGGACGCCTACCTGGTGGACACTGCCCCGCAAGGCGGAGCCGTCACCACCAGCCTCGCCGCCCTGGCCAGAGCCCGAGCCGAACGCGGCCCCATGACCGCCAAGCACCGCTCCTTCACCATCACCGCGCCCAGCGGCCTGCCTTCACCGCAGGACCGGATCATCCCCGCGATCAAGGCCTGCGCCGACGCCTTCCTCAACCCACCCATCGCGAACCTGGGCCACCGGGGCATCGAGAAGACCGCGAAGCAAGTGCCGAAGTGGCTGCAGCGCACCGAGAATCCGCGGGAGGACTTGTCACAGGCCGCCCTCCTCATGGAGAAGGCCGGCACCGGCGGAGCCCTGTTCCGCAACCTCTACCGGGACTTCCTCGCCGAGTGCGCCCAGCTGATCGACAACAGCCACCTGCGGACTGGCCACAGCCTGTACACGGAGGCCGCCAACCTCTGGACCCAGGTGGCCGCGCAAGTCGCTGCAGCGGGCGAATCCGGTGACGCGAAGGAACTCACGCAGGCGGGCGCCATCCTCCACGAGCTCGCGCGCATCGAACGCGATGCGATGCAGGCACTCAGCAAGCTCTAGGTGGCTAGGGGACCTCGGAGGCGTACGCCACGAACTCCGTCCAGGATTCCGGGAGTAGGGCGAGCTGGGGGCCGGCGGTGTTCTTGGAGTCGCGGATGTGGACACTGCCGGAAGTGGTGGCGATCTCGACGCAGGACTCGCCGTCGGTGCCGCCGCTGTAGCTGCTCTTGAACCACTTCAGCTCGGTCATGTTTCTCCCAGCAGTTGCTCGATGAAGGCCAGCGACTCCCGTGGCGGGAAGGCCTGCGCCCGGATGGTGCCATATCGCAGCTCAATGATGCGCAGCTGCTTCGGGTCGGTGATCGGCCGCCCGTTGAACGCACCGTCGGAGCGCCCCACCGCCGTCCCGTCCGAGAACTTCAGCAGCTCGATCCTGCCGTCCAGCCCCGGATGGGCCTCGGTGTTCGTCGGCATGACCTGAAGTGTGACGTTGTGCAAGCGCCCCACCTCCAGCAGATGTTCGAGCTGCCGTCGCCACACCATTGTGCCCCCAACCTGTCGGCGCAGTGGTGCCTCCTCCAGCACGAAGTGGATCGACGGAGCCGGGTCGCGTTCGAAGACCGACTGCCGGGCCAGACGGGCGGCCACCATACGTTCCACGTCGTCCGGTGAGTACGGCGGCTGCGCCGCTGAGATCACGGCCCGTGCGTGCTCCGGCGTCTGCAACAGCCCGGCGATGATGTTGCACTCGTACACGCCGATCTCGACCGCCTGCGCCTCCAACTTCCCAAGCTCCCGCACCTTCTTCGGGTACCGGACCTTCTTCACGTCCTCCCAGGTCGCGGCGATGAGCCCACCCGCCTTCAACACCTTGTCGGCCTTGTACAGGTACTCCTGTCGAGGAATCCGCGTCCCGCCCTCGATCTTGTAGACCAGGTCCTCCCCATAACCGACCGCCAGCCCGAAGTCGGCGGCCCGCATCCCCACAGCCTCCCGCCGCAACTTCAACTGCCGCCCCACCGTGGCGATCACCGCGACTCCCCACTCATCGTCGGGATCAACCTCCCAACCCGGCTCGTCCGCCTCGGTCTTGAGCCGCCCCGCGTCACCCTCAGCCGACATCCCGCACCCCTCCGTCGTACGACCGTGCCGCACCGCCCCTACCCGTACGACCGCCCCCGACAGCCCGGACACCACCGGACAAGCTCTGGACAGTCACCGTACGCAACGGCGATGTCACTGTTAACGGTAAGCACGCACGGCCACGCTGAGTGACGTGATCCAAGAAACCGGCATCCGAAACTTCAGCGTGCTCCTGTCCCCCACACCGCGCGGAGCCCGCCTAGCCCGACTGCTCGCGACGGAGCAACTCCGCACCTGGGACGTCCCGTTGGACCCGGCGGAGCACATCGTGGCCGAGCTCGCGGCCAACGCGGCGACCCACGGCCGCGTACCGGGACGCGACTTCCGCCTGACGCTCTATGTCGTCGCCGACACCCTGCGCATCGAGGTCACGGACACGCGCGACGACCGCGTACCGCACCCCCAACACCCCGCCGACGATGCCGAGTCGGGTCGCGGACTACTCCTCGTGGACGCGCTGGCCGACCGCTGGGGCGTGGCGCCGGGACTGCGACCTCGTAAGACGGTGTGGGCCGAGGTGACCATCCCGCCGCACCGTCACCCTCACGGGTGAACATCACCAACTCAGCTGGATTTCGGCCCGGTTGCTTGCCTTACGCTCGCCGCAACACAACCGCAAACATGCAACGGCCCTCGCCGGGACGGCAATCCCAGTGCGAGGGCCTCACCACCAAGGAAGAGATCAGCTTCCCGATGGATACGCAAAACCTTAGCGCGCCCTCGCGCGCCCAGTCCCGTATCGCGGGCAAAGACCACCCCCACTCCGGCGGCCTCGAACACGACCACACCCGGGCACGACCCGCATCACCGCCGCACTGCGTGCGCTGGAGGGTCTACAGCATCCAACCGCCCTCCTCCCCCGGCACCACACCCCTTGAGCACGAAGGAACCGCATGGTCAGCCCGCCCCATGAGGCGATGCACCGCATCTTCCAGGAGTACCCCCGCCTGTTCTCCGGCGTCGCCCAAGCCCTCGACCTCGAATTCGCTCAGCCCAGCTCCGTCACGATCCTGCCGACCGACCTCACCGAGACCCGGCCCGTCGAACGCCGCGTGGACACGCTGCTGCGCTTCGAGTCCGACGGCGAGGACTCGTTTCTGCTGGCCATCGAGTCCCAGCGCGCGAAGGATCCCGACAAGCCCTCCAGCTGGGCCTACTACCTGTCCTTCCTCAGCACCAAGTACAAACTCCCGGTCCTGTTGCTGGTCGTCTCCCAGGACCGGGCCACGGCCGAGTGGGCCGCTCGGCCGGTGTCCCTCGGTCCCCGGCAGTGGCCCGGACTCACCCTGCGCCCGCTCGTGGCGGGGCCGCACAACATGCCGGTGATCACCGACCCGGCCGAGGCGCACGCCGACCCGGCGCTTGCCGCACTGTCCGCCATCACTCACGCGAAGGAACCGGTCATCGATGGGATACTGAAGGCATTGTCCGCCGCTCTGCGGGACGAACCGGAAGCCGTCGTAGACCCCATCGTCGAATTCATCGCGCAAGGTATCGGCGGCAACCGCCGGGCCGCAGAACTCTGGAGGAACCTGGTGGCTGTGGATCTTTCCTTCTACAAGTCATACCTCGCGGAAGAGATCCGCGAAGAAGGCCGCGAGAAAGGGCGCGCCGAAGGCATGGCCCAAGGCCACGCCCACGCGATACTGCGCGTCCTGGAGCAGCGCGGCATCGCCGTACCCGACGAAGCTCGCGAGCGGATCACCAGCTGTACCGACGCCGAGCTTCTTGACACCTGGCTCACCCGCGCCCTGACCGCCACCTCCGTCACAGAACTCTTCACGGAAGACGACGCCTGAGCCTCCGGGCCGGTGAGGGGCCATCGCCTCCTCACCGGCCCCGTCGGCCGCCGTACCGCCTACACGACCAAACTCAGCACCGCCGCCACCGCAAACCCAGCCACGGACAGCACCGTCTCCAGCACGGTCCACGTCTTCAGCGTGTCCCGTTCGCTGATGCCGAAGTACTTCGCGACCATCCAGAAGCCGCCGTCATTGACGTGCGAGGCGAAGATCGAGCCTGCCGAGATGGCCATGATGACCAGGGCGACGAAGGCCTGGGAGTGGTCGCCCTCCGAGAGCAGCGGCGCCACGATGCCCGCCGTCGTCACGATCGCGACCGTCGCCGAGCCCTGGGCGACCCGCAGGACCACCGAGATCAGGTACGACAGGACGATCACCGGGAGGCCCACGTCGTTGAAGGTGTCCGACAGGGCCTGGGCCACGCCGCCCGCCTTGAGGATCGCGCCGAAGATACCGCCCGCGCCGACGACCAGCAGGATGTTGCCGACGGGCTTGAGGGACGAGGTCGAGACCGTTTCCAGGGACCTGCGGGACCAGTCACGCCGGATGCCCAGCAAGTAGTACGCCAGGAGCAGCGCGATCGTCAGGGCGACGAAGGGGCTGCCGAAGAACTCGATCACCGAGCGGCCGGTGGACGGGTCCAGGGCGATCGACGAGAACGTGGACGCGAGGATCAGCACCAGCGGCGTACCGATGATGCCGAGGACCGTGCCCAGCGGCACCGGTGTCTCGCGCGGCTCCACGCCCTGCTCGCGCTGCTCGTTGATCACGGCGAGCTTGGCTTCCGCCGCCGCCTCGACCATGTCCTGCGGTACGGCGACGAAGATCCGCTTGCCGATCCACGCGGAGTAGACCCAGGCGGCGGCCACGGCGGGCAGGCCGCAGACCACGCCCATGAGGATGACCCAGCCGAGGTCGACGTGGAGGAGTCCGGCGGCGGCCACCGGGCCGGGGTGCGGCGGCAGGAACGCGTGCGTCACCGACAGGCCCGCCAGCAGGGGCAGGCAGTAGAGCAGGATCGACTTGCCGCTTCTCTTCGCCGCCGCGTACACGATCGGGGCGAGGACGAAGATGCCCACGTCGAAGAAGACCGGGATGCCGAAGATGAGGCCGGTCAACCCCATCGCCAACGGCGACCGCTTCTCGCCGAACAAGTTCAGCAGCCTGGACGCCAACACCTCGGCCCCGCCGCTGACTTCGAGGATCGCGCCCAGCATCGTACCGAGGCCGATGATGATCGCGACATGGCCGAGGATGCCGCCCATGCCCGACTCGATGGTCGACACCGCGTCCGAACGCTGGACCGTGCCGAAGAGTTCGGTCACCGAGAGGCCGGCCATCAGGCCGACGGCTATCGAGACGGCGAGCAGCGCCACGAACGGCTGGAGTCTCGCCTTGATGATCAGGAAGAGGAGGAGGGCGATTCCGATGGCGGCGACCGTCAGGAGGCCTGCGGTGCCGTCGATGAGGAGGAGCAGGCCTCCGGTGTGGGGTGGGGTTTCGGTGGGGGCGGTTGCGGCGAGCGGATAGGACATTTGGGGGTCCTCTGCGTAAGTACATGGAGCTTTCGGGCAGGGGGGATCGCGGCATGGCACCCCGAGGGGCGCCATGCCGTTTACGGCGTGCGGGAGTTGAGGGACCGTCAGGCGGGCTCAGCCCAGGACGGCCAGGGCGTCGATCTCGATGAGGAGCCCGGCGGGAAGGCCGACGTAGACCGTCGTACGGGCGGCCGGAGGAGCCGTGAGGGCCTGCTCCTCGAAGTAGGTGTTGTAGATGGCGTTCATCTCGGCGAAGTGGTCCACGTCCGTCAGATAGACGCGGATCATCATCACGTCGTCCCAGCTCGCGCCGCCCTCCTCCAGGATCGCCTTGACGTTGGCGAGGGTCTGGAGGGTCTGCTCGCGCAGGGTGGGACCGGCGGGCGTGGGCGGCTTGCCCTCCTCGGCCGGGAGGAAGCCGACCTGGCCGGCGACCTGAAGGATGTTCCCCTTCCGGACGCCGTGCGAGAACTTCGCGGGCGGGGCGGTGTGGGTCTTCGGAGTGATCGCGATCTTGTCTGTCATACGGAGTCCTTCATCCGAGGTCCTTCATGCGGGTCCGTTACTGGGGTCCTGGTGTCCTGCCGGAGTACTCGCCGCTGATGGCGTCCGCCGTACGGCGCACCAGCGGGAGGAGGGTGAGGAGTTCGTCGGCGGTGACGACGACGTTGGGCGCGGAGACCGACATCGCGGCGACGACCCGGCCGTCGGTGCCCCGGATCGGCGCGGCGACGCAGTTGATGGACTCCTCGTGGCCGCCGAGGTCGGTGGCCCAGCCCTGTTCGCGCACCTTCTCCAACTCCCGTAGGAACGCGGGGGCGTTGGGGGTGGAACGGGCCGTGTACATGGGGTAGTCGAGCTTGTCGGCGAGCACCCGCCGCTCCGTCTCCGGCAGGTCGGCGAGGAGGAGTTTCGCGACGGCCGCGACGGTGATGGCGACCGGCTTCCCGATCCGCGAGTACATCCGCACCGGGTACCGGCTCTCCACCTTGTCGATGTAGAGGACCTCGTTCTCCTCGTACACGGCGAGGTGGACGGTGTGCCCGCACTGCTCGTTGAGCCCTACGAGGTGAGGATGGGCGATCTCCCGGATGTCCAGGTTCTCGACGGCCTCCTGGGCGAGGGCGAAGAGCCGGGCGCCGAGGCGGTAGCGCTGGTCGGACTGGCGGTAGACGAGCCCGTGTTCATGGAGGGTCCGCAGGAGACGCAGGGCCGTGGACTTGTGGACGCCGAGCCGCTCGGCGACCTGCCCGAGGTCGGCGGGGCCCTCCGCGAGCAACGGCAGAATGCTCAGCGCACGGTCGACGGTCTGGCTCATGGCGTACGTACCTCCTCCTCGGCCCGCTGGTTCGTCCAGCCGGGGCCGAGTCGAAGTGTCCCCCACGTGTCGTCTGCCACGGCGGCCAGGCGGTCGGTGGTGTCGCGGCTGGGGGGTGTCGCCACGTCGCCGGGGGCGGTGAGGGCGGCGGCGGCCCAGAGGTGGCCGTGGCGAAGGCGGGCCTTCAGGGGAAGGTCACGGAGGGTCGCGGAGAGGAAGCCAGCGGCGAAGGCGTCGCCGGCTCCGGTGGTGGCTACGACGTCGACGTGCAGGGCGGGTACGCAGGTGCGGTGGGTGGGAGCTGGGCGGGAGTGGGTGTCGCTCACCCGGGCCGCAGCTTGCGACCCAGGGCCGCTGCCCAACCTGAGGGGCGCGGGGAACTGCGCGACCAGCCCCCACCGGCCCGCAGCCGACACGAATGCTGTAGCCCCCACCCCTCCTTGCTTGACCACCAACAAGCCCGGCTCGGGAAGCAGTTCCCGGACCGCCTCCGGCCCGCCCACGCACCCCCACGCCTCCTCCGCCTCGTCCTCCCCCACAAACACGATGTCGGCACCCCGCGCCAACTCCAGCAGCACGCGCGGACCGTCGACGTCGGCCCACAACCCGGGCCGGTGATTGACGTCGAAGGAGACAAGCGGGCGCCCCCGCCGGGGAGCGGTCAGCTCCCGCAGCAGCCCCAGACAGTCGTCGGACAGTGCCGCCGTGATCCCGGACAGATGAAGCACCCGCCCCGCGCGCACCGCGCCGAGGTCCACGTTGTCCACCGACATCGCCGAGGCCGCCGACCCCGCCCGGTAGTACGCCACCTCGTGAGCGTCGGTGGACCGGTCACCCGCCGTACGGAAGTAGATGCCCGTCGGCCGGTCAGGGTCCCGGTGCACGGCGCTCACATCGACCCCGTACCCGGCGATCCGCTCCACCAGATGCTGCCCGAACCCGTCGGCCCCCACCCGGCTCACCCACTTCACGGCATGACCGGCGGCAGCCAACCCGCACGCGACGTTCGACTCCGCGCCCCCGATGCTCCGGTCGAACGAGGGAACGTCGGCGAGGCGGCCGGGGACAGTGGGAAGGAACGTGACCATGGACTCGCCGAGCGCGACGACGTCCAAGACGTCGGGGGCATTCACGATGGTCGTAGCTCCTCGTCGTCTCGGGTCGCGGCGGCTCCATTGACCCGGCATTGGCCTGGATGTTAGACAGCATTAAGCGATATACGCAATGGCCGTTGCAAGCAATGCAACAACACACCTGACCAGGGAGGTCCCGTGTCCCCCGACACCGGCACCGAAGCGCTCGCCCGCCTCGCAGAGGACCGCGTCGACCACCGCTTCAAGGGCCTCCCCCCGGACGCCGACGGCCTGACCGTCGCCGAGCTGGCCGCCCAGCGCCGCAACCTCTTCACAGACGGCTTCACAACCCCCGTCCTCGCCCTCTCCGCCGAGCGCCTGGAACACAACCTCCGCCTGATGGAGACGTACGCGACCCGCCACGGCCTCGCCTTCGCCCCGCACGGCAAGACCTCCATGGCCCCCCAGCTCTTTCACCGCCAGATCGAGCACGGCGCCTGGGGCATCACCCTCGCGGTCCCCCACCAGGTGCGGGTGGCACGGGCGTTCGGCATCGAGCGGGTCTTCCTCGCCAACGAACTCGTCGACCCGGCGGCCCTGCGCTGGATCTCCTCCCAGCTGGGAGACGGCTTCCAGCTCATCTGTTACGTCGACTCCGTGCGCGGAGTCGAGCTGATGGACGCGGCTCTGCGTGGCGCCGCCCGCCCCCTGGACGTAGTCGTCGAACTCGCCGCCGGCGAGGGCGCCCGCACCGGCGTCCGTACGGAGGCGGAGTGCGCGGCGGTCGCGGATGCCGTTGCCGCCACCCAGACCCTGCGACTCGTCGGCGTCGCGGGCTACGAGGGCGAGGTCCCGCAGGCGACCCCGGAGCGGGTGCACACCTGGCTGCGCCGGCTGGTGTCCCTGGCCACGGAGTTCGACAAGGCCGGACGTTTTGCCGACACGGACGAGATTGTCATCAGCGCGGGTGGCAGCGCCTGGTTCGACGCGGTGGCCGACGTGTTCGCGGAGATCCCGGAACTCTCGCTCCCCGTACTGAAGTTGCTGCGCTCGGGCGCCTACGTCTCGCACGACGACGGCCACTACCGCAAGCTGACGCCCTTCAACCGGGTCCCGGAAGAGGGCGCCCTGGAGCCCGCCTTCCGCCTGTGGACACAGGTCGTCTCCCGCCCCTCCCCCGAGCAGGCCTTCACGAACGCGGGCAAGCGCGACGCGGCCTACGACCTGGACCTCCCCCTCCCCCAAGTGGTCCGCCGGGACGGCACCGAGCGCCCGGCCACCGGCATCGAGGTGACCGGCCTCTCCGACCAGCACGCCTGGGTGCGGACGACTCCGGAGGCGGACCTGGAGGTGGGCGACTGGCTCGGCCTGGGCCTGTCCCACCCGTGCACGTCCTTCGACAAGTGGCAGCTGATCCCGGTGGCCGAGGCGGACGGCACGGTCGTCGACTACATCCGTACGTTCTTCTAGGGGGCCTCGCATGGAAGAGCTAGTCATCCGCGACGCGGACGTAGTCGACGGCACCGGCACTCCCGCCTACCGCGCGGATGTCGTCGTGGACGGCGGCCGGATCGTCTCGATCGTCCAGGAGGCCGCGGCGTCCGGCTGCCAACGCCCAACCGCCCGCCGTGAGTTGGACGCAGACGGCCTCGTCCTCTCCCCCGGCTTCATCGACATGCACGCCCACAGCGACCTGGCCCTCCTCCGCGACCCGGACCACAGCGCCAAGGCCGCACAGGGGGTCACGCTCGAAGTCCTCGGCCAGGACGGGCTGTCGTACGCCCCGGTCGACGACCGCACCCTGGCAGAGGTCCGCCGTGCCATCACGGGCTGGAACGGCCACGGCGACGACATCGACTTCGACTGGCGTTCGGTGGGCGAGTACCTGGACCGGCTGGACCGCGGGATCGCCGTCAACGCCGCGTACCTGATCCCCCAGGGCACGGTCCGCATGCTGGCCGTCGGCTGGGACGACCGCGAGGCCACGCCCCAGGAGCTGGACCGTATGCGGCAGTTGGTCGCGGAGGGCATGGAGCAGGGCGCGCTAGGCATGTCGTCCGGCCTGACCTACACCCCCGGCATGTACGCCAAGGACGCCGAACTGACCGAACTGTGCCGGGTGGTGGCCCGCTACGGCGGCTACTACTGCCCGCACCACCGCTCCTACGGGGCGGGCGCGCTGCAGGCGTACGAGGAAATGATGACCCTGACCCGCGAGGCAGGCTGCTCTCTCCACCTCGCCCACGCCACCATGAACTTCGGCGTGAACAAGGGCCGGGCACCCGAACTGCTGGCACTCCTGGACGAGGCACTGGCATCCGGCGCGGACATCAGCCTCGACACGTACCCCTACACCCCCGGCTGCACAACTCTCGTGGCAATGCTGCCGAGTTGGGCGAGCGAGGGCGGCCCGGAGCAGATCCTCAAGCGCCTGGCCGACGACGAGACGGCCGAACGCATCCGCCACCACCTGGAGGTCATCGGCGCGGACGGCTGCCACGGCGTGCCGATCGAGTGGAACACGATCGAGATCTCGGGCGTAAGCGACCCGGCCTTCGCGGACTTCGTCGGCCATACGGTCCAGGAGTCGGCGAATGCACGCGGCCAGGCCCCCTGGACAACCGCCCGCCGCCTGCTCCTCGACGACCGACTCGGCTCGACGATCCTCCAGCACGTGGGCCACGAGGAGAACGTCCAGCAGATCATGCGCCACCGCGTCCACACGGGCGGCTCCGACGGCGTACTCCAGGGCAGCAAGCCGCACCCACGGGCGTACGGCACCTTCCCCCACTATCTCGGCCGGTACGTAAGGGAGTTGGGCGTCCTGTCCCTGGAGGAATGCGTCGCCCACCTGACCGGCCGCCCGGCCTCCCGCCTACGTCTCCCGGACCGTGGCCTGGTCCGCGAGGGCTACCGCGCCGACCTGGTCCTGTTCGACCCGGAGACGGTGGCAGCGGGCTCCACCTTCGACAATCCCCGAGTCCTCCCGACAGGCATCCCGCACGTCCTGATCGACGGGAGGTTCGTGATCGAGGAAGGCCGGCGCACGGACGTGTTGGCGGGGCGGGCGGTCCGTCGCAGTCCCATGTGACGGAACGCCGCCCTCACAACCGTAGAACTGCTGCTGCTACTGCTGCTGCTACGGCTTCGGCAGGGTGCAAGCGCTGGCGCTGAGGTTGAGCTGGTTGCCGGTCGTGAAGCAGGCCGGGATGTTGTAGATCTCCTGGGCGTAGTTGATGCCCTCGCGGACGGTGACGTTGCCGCTCTCGTCGACCTCGCACGGGTTGTTCTCCGTGCAGGTCCCGCCGTCCTCGTTGCCGGTGTTGTTGACGGCGACGACCTTCCCTGTCGCCACGTCGATCACCGGCGAGCCCGAGGTGCCGCCGATGGTCTGGCAGGCGGAGGTGTAGCGGACCGAGTCCTTCCAGGTCCAGTCGCCCTCCTTGAGGCGGTAGGCGAACCCGTCGATGCTGCAGTTGTAGAGCGTCTTCCAGTAGCCGGAGGCCACGGTGATGGCGGTTCCGGCGGTCGGGTGCGTGTCCTGCACGGTCAGCGGGGAGATGCCCGTCGCGCTCTTGATCGTCGCGTACGTGCTGGTGAGCTGGTAGATCGAGACGTCCGTGTCGGTCATCGTCGCGTAGGCGAGCTTGCTGGCGCGCAGGGTCGCGACCCGGGTGCCGGCGGAGTTGAGCAGGCCGAAGGTCCGGCTGGAGGCGGTGTTGGTGAGGACCTCGCCCGGCTCCGGGAAGCCGGTCGTCAGGCAGTGGCCGTTGCTGAGCACGAGCGCCGGGTCGGTGTCCAGGGAGTTCGGGAAGCGGATGACCGATCCGGAGCAGTTGCTGAGCGCCACGGTCCCGGCCAGGGTGACGGCCTGGAGCGTGGGCGCCGCCGCCTCCTTGGTGGTGGCGACAGCGGGTGCCGCGCCCGCCCCGGTGATCACCAGGGCTGCGAGCGTGGCAAGGAGAGGCTTGTTCATGTGGGGGTCCCCTCTGGGATGCTGCGACGTGGGTGACCGGAGATCTTCCGGCCGCCCGCCGCGTTGTCATGTGCATTGTGATCGCAGAGGGGTTCCTGGACAAGGACTTGTTTCCGGGCGGGAGTTGGCGTATTCGCGAGGCGCGGTCGGCAGGGCGCAATTCATGCCATCCCCAACGATCGATTAGGTTCGCCGTACGACGATGTCCGAAGGAAGGGAAGGGCCCCATGATCAGCGAGCGCCCGGGGCTGTACGAGACGCTGAAGGCGGAAGCCCGATGAACATCCGCTCCATCTACCAGCACGGCTTCGCACGCATCGCCGCGTGCACCGGCCACGTCTCCCTCGCCGACCCGCCCGCCAACGCCGAGTCGGTGCTGCGCCAGGCCCGCCGCTGCGCCGACGACGGGGTAGCAGTGGCCGTATTCCCCGAGCTCACCCTGACCGGTTACTCGATCGAGGACCTCCTCCTCCAGGACGTCGTGCTCGACGAGGTCGAGACCGCGCTGGAAACGGTCGTGGCCGGCTCGGCCGACCTCCTGACGGTGCTCGTCGTCGGCGCCCCGCTGCGGTACCGCAACCGCGTCCACAACTGCGCGGTGATCGTGCACCGCGGGCGGATCCTGGGCGTCGTACCCAAGTCGTACGTGCCCAACTACCGCGAACTGTACGAGCGCCGGCAGATCGCGGCGGGCGACGGCGAGCGCGGCGGCACGATCCGGATCGGCGGCGCGAGCGTGCCCTTCGGCGTCGATCTGCTCTTCGCGGCGGACGACGTACCCGGTCTGGTGCTGCACGCGGAGATCTGCGAGGACATGTGGGTGCCGGTGCCACCGAGCGCGGAGGCGGCGCTGGCAGGCGCGACCGTACTGGTCAACCTCTCGGGCAGCCCGATCACCGTAGGCCGGGCCGAGGACCGCAAGCTGCTGTGCCGCTCGGCGTCGGCGCGCTGTCTGGCGGCCTACGTCTACGCGGCGGCCGGCCCGGGCGAGTCAACGACCGACCTGTCCTGGGACGGCCAGACCCTGATCTACGAGAACGGGACCCTGCTCGCAGAAACCGAGCGCTTCCCCCTGGACGACCAGAGCGCGGTGGCCGACATCGACCTGGACCTGCTGATGCAGGAGCGCCTGCGGATGGGCACGTTCGACGACAACCGCCGCGCCCACGCCGCCCGCACCGACGGTTTCAGGCAGGTGCCGTTCCACCTGGCACCACCGACCACCGACCTCGGCCTGCGCCGCCGGGTCGAGCGGTTCCCGTTCGTACCGGCCGACCCCGACCGACTCGCCCAGGACTGCTACGAGGCGTACAACATCCAGGTCGCGGGCCTGCAGCAGCGCCTGGCGGAGATCGGCGGCCCGAAGGTAGTCATCGGAGTCTCCGGCGGCCTGGACTCCACGCACGCGCTGATCGTCGCCGCCCGCGCCATGGACCGCGCGGGCCGCCCGCGCAGCGACATCCTGGCCTACACCCTCCCCGGATTCGCCACCAGCGACCACACGAAGGGCAACGCCCACCGCCTGATGCGCGCACTCGGCGTCACGGCGGCCGAGCTGGACATCAAGCCGACCGCACGCCTGATGCTCCAGGAGATGGGCCACCCCTTCTCTTCCGGCGAGCCGGTCTACGACGTCACCTTCGAGAACGTCCAGGCCGGCCTCCGCACCGATTACCTCTTCCGCCTCGCCAACCAGCACGGCGGCATCGTCCTCGGCACAGGCGACCTGTCCGAACTCGCCCTCGGCTGGTGCACCTACGGCGTCGGCGACCAGATGAGCCACTACAACGTCAACACAGGCGCCCCGAAAACCCTCATCCAGCACCTGATCCGCTGGGTCGTCAGCAGCGGCCAGTTCGACGAGGAGACCGGCCGGACCCTCACCGCGATCCTCGACACGGAGATCAGCCCGGAGCTGGTACCGGGCGAGGAACTGCAGTCGACGGAGTCCAGGATCGGCCCGTACGCACTGCACGACTTCACCCTCTACTACGTACTGCGCCACGGCTTCCGCCCGTCAAAGATCGGCTTCCTGGCCTGGCACGCCTGGCGTGACCAGGACACGGGCGCGTGGCCCCCGGACTTCCCCGGCTCCAAGCAGGTCTCCTACGACCTCCCGGAGATCTGGCACTGGCTGGAGGTCTTCTGCCGCCGCTTCTTCGCCTTCGCCCAGTTCAAACGCTCCGCCATGCCCAACGGTCCCAAGGTCTCCGCCGGCGGTTCCCTCTCGCCGCGCGGCGACTGGCGAGCACCGTCGGACGGCAACGCGCGGGCTTGGCTGCGGGAGTTGGGGCGGTGGGACGTGTCGTGATTGGCCTCTTCGGCCCAGACGGCAAGAGGAAAACCGCAGGTCGGCACCCCCTGCCCTGGGCCGAACGCTCCAATCACCCACCTCACCCCGCCCCACCCCACCGGCCGTTCGCCGCTGAGCCGACCCGGCGTGCAGGCGAGGCGCGACCGCGACCGTCAACTCCGGCCAGGCGCACGGCCGACGGCTGCCGCCAACCTACCCGGGACCCCCGCTTTCCGGGCCGCGGAAGCACGACACTGACAAGGAAGCGGGCGGCCCCGACGACCACGCCTCCAACGGGCGGGCGAACCCGCGGCCCCCTTACGACTGTCCCGGCCGACGGTTGAACCGCTTCCTCTCGGTGCCCGTTGTGTCGGCATGAGTCTGGGTAAAGAGGCTGACGGGCGGGGCACGTCGGATAAGGGACGCATTCCCGTGGTCATCGCGGCCGACGGAGCTGCCGTAATCGATGGTGTGCCCGTGCCGATGGCGGCGGGAAAGGCAGTCGATGCCGCGATCCTCGACGCGCTGCACGGTCACGCGCGCAAGCGCAACACCCCTGTCACGGCAGCCATTTCAGATCCGTCCGCCGAGTACGTGGCGATCGTCGAGGTCTCCCCGGACGGTTCCAGCAGGCTGGTGGAACAGCAGCCCACCCCTCCCCCTGCCATGCCCTCCGCCCCCACCAAGCCCCGCCGTCAGTCGGATTACGAGTACCAGCCCCCCGGCCTACTCAAGAGGCCGCTGATCGTCGGGACAGCAGGCGTCGTCATGGCTCTACTGATCGTCATCCCGCTGATCGTGAGCGGCACCGGCTCGGACGGCGACGACACGCGGGACCAAGCCGCCGGCTCGGTCAGAAGCACGGACGAGGCCCCGGAGGTCCCGGTGCCGTTGCCCAGGGACGTAACCACCTCCCCCTCGCCGACGGCCGAGCCCACCCCCACGGCCAGCGGCGCCAGCGGCTCGCCCAGCCCGACGAAGACCCCTTCCGCCAAGCCTTCCCCCAAGCCCTCGGCCACGAAGAAAGACGGCGAAGGGGTACCCGAGCCGACGAAGACGCCCAAGCCCCACAAGGAAACCGCCGCCGAAGCCGTCTCGAAGCTGGCGGCCAGCTCTCCCGGGCGGCACATCTGCTACCGCGTGTACTTCGCGAAGGACGGCTGGCAGAAGCCGGCGTGCGACGGCGTCACCGCCGGACGCGTGAACGCGACCCAGAAGATCAAGTCCCTCAACATCGCGGTGTCCGGTACCAAGGGCACCGCCGCCAACGCCTACGTCCACAACGACCACTGGAAGACGCCGTGGAACAGCGCGGTCGACGGCGTCGACAACTACATCGGCAGCACCAAGGCGGGCTACCCGTACATGCTCGGCTTCGTCATCAACGTCGGTGACGGCGCCGTCTGCGAGAACGCGGCCGTCAGCGGCCACGGCTGGGTCGGTCTGGCCTGCGACAAACCCGAGGGCCAGGCTGAGGGCAACTACGTCACCGGCGGCACGATGGACGACACGCTCTGGCTGACAGCCGTCAGGTTCACGGTCTGAACGACATGAACAAGCCGTCACTCATCCGTGATCTCCCGCAAGCGATCATGAAGCCGATTTCTCTCTATCCTTGACAGCGCTTACCCCTGTCAAAAGGGTCGCCCCGGTCTCCCCACGCCACCTGACCCGCGTCCGTGAGGAGTCCCTGCTCGATGTCGATCCTGTCGATCCTGCGAAGACGTCCCAAGCGGGCCGCCGCCTCCACTGCCGCCTCCACCCCGTCGCAGCCCTCGCCGGCCTTCGAGATCACCCCCGACGAGCTCGCGGCGATCGAGCGCGTCACCTTCCACGCCCGCACGCAGCTGCGCCGGCTGAGCGACAGCTCCGCGGCGACCATCGCCGACGCCAGTGGATCCGCGCTCGTCCCCGTGCTGCACGAACGCGCCGGCGCCGCGCACGCACTTGGCCACCCCGGCATTCCGATGCTGGTCAGCGAGATCGTTCAGGTGGAGGCAGCCGTGCTCAACCTGGAGTCGTACGACGGCCACGAGACCGTACTGTGCGAGGGGTACAGCCTGCTGAACCGGCTCGCGTTCCTCAAAGGGCACGCCCGCGTCACCCAGGAGATCGCCGGTGTCGTCACCCTGCCCGGCGAGGCGCCGAACACCCGGAAGACAACCCAGAGCTGACCTTCCTCAGACCTACTTGGGCCGCTTCGTGCTGCCCTGGCCGTGCCCCGGGTTGCCGTTCGCGTTGCCGGGGGCCGTGGTGGTCTGGGTCGGCGTGGGGGTGGGCGCGGTGCCGGTGGTGGACGCCGACGGCTTCTCAGACTCCTCGCCGGACGTGGATCCGCTCTTCGACGCGCCCGGACTCGCCGACGCGGCTCCGGACGACGGTCCCCCGGTGTCCGACGCCCCAGGGGTCGCCGTATCGGCGAAGGTGCCCGCGTCGCCCGACTCACCGCTCTCCCCCGCCGTGGCCCCGGTGCGCACCCCCTTGCCGTCCTGGCCGTCCCCGGAACCCCCGGAGTCCCCGGAGAAGGAGAACGCCCCGATCAGCGCGGCGACGGTCACGGCTCCCAGCGCGCCGGCGGCGACCACGACGCGGCGCGAGCGCCAGGGGCCCCAGCCCGGCTTGGGGCGGGCGCGTCGGCCGTGGCCGGCCCGGTGATCGGCGGCCTCCCGCACCGGAGGCAGCTGGGTCGTGTCGTCGTAGGCGTTGTTCTCCCAGCCGTGGGCGGCCGCCGGGTCCGCGTACGCGTCGTACGCCGGGGTCGTGTCGGCGTGCGGGTGGTACACGTTCGGCGGCTCGCCGGTTTCCGGGTGCGCC
Source organism: Streptomyces sp. JLBG701 (assembly GCF_058544905.1). Taxonomy (NCBI): domain Bacteria; kingdom Bacillati; phylum Actinomycetota; class Actinomycetes; order Kitasatosporales; family Streptomycetaceae; genus Streptomyces; species Streptomyces sp. JLBG701. The sequence continues at coordinate 7,327,451 of NZ_CM178588.1, read as the reverse complement.
CCGTGGACGTCGTACGGACCGCTTTCGTACTGCGGATGGCTGGACATGGCCGCGCATTGTAGAGACGGGAGGGGCCGCCGAGACAGCTACCGGCGATAACCGTCCAAACCGCCGCGTCTCACGTGGTGGAAAACACGGCCCGGAGGGCGTTACCGGGCCGTAAGCTCGCCGACATGCAGCTGATCCAGTCGACCAAGCTCGCCAATGTCTGTTACGAGATCCGGGGGCCGGTTCTCGAAGAGGCGATGCGGCTTGAGGCGGCAGGGCATCGGATCCTCAAGCTGAACACCGGCAACCCGGCCGCGTTCGGCTTCGAGTGCCCGCCCGAGATTCTGGAGGACATCCTCCGCAACGTGTCGTCGGCCCATGGTTACGGCGACGCGAAGGGCCTGCTGGCCGCGCGGCGGGCCGTCGTCATGCACAACCAGACCCTCGGCATCGAGACGGACGTCGAGCACGTCTTCATCGGCAACGGCGCCTCCGAGCTCATCGTGATGGCAATGCAGGGCCTGCTGGACGACGGCGACGAGGTGCTCATCCCCGCGCCCGACTACCCGCTGTGGACCGCCGCCGTCTCACTCTCCGGCGGTACGGCCGTCCACTACCGCTGCGACGAGCAGTCCGACTGGATGCCCGACCTCGCGGACGTGGAGCGGAAGGTCACCGACCGCACCAAGGCGATCGTCATCATCAACCCGAACAACCCGACGGGCGCGGTGTACGACGAGGCGATGCTCAAGGGGCTCACCGACATCGCCCGGCGCCACAACCTGCTGGTCTGCTCGGACGAGATCTACGACAAGATCCTGTACGACGGTGCCACGCACACGGCGACGGCGAAGATCGCGCCCGACCTGCTGACGCTGACCTTCAACGGCATGTCGAAGGCGTACCGGGTGGCCGGTTACCGGGTCGGGTGGATGTCGATCTCCGGTCCGCGTGCGCACGCCGATTCCTATATCGAGGGTCTGACGATCCTGGCGAACATGCGGCTGTGCGCGAACATGCCGGGGCAGCACGGGGTGGTCGCCGCGTTGAGCGGGCGCCAGACCATCAACGACCTGGTGTTGCCGGGCGGGCGGCTGAAGGAACAGATGGACGTCGCCTATGAACTGCTGACGCAGATTCCGGGTGTGACGTGCGTACGGCCGAAGGGGGCGCTGTATCTCTTCCCGCGCCTGGATCCCAAGGTCTTCAAGATCAAGGACGATCGGCGGATGGTCCTGGACCTGCTGCGCCGCGAGAAGATCATGGTCGTGCAGGGCACCGGCTTCAACTGGCCGGAGTCGGACCACTTCCGGGTCGTGACGCTGCCTTCGGTCGGGGATCTACGGGACGCGGTGGGCCGGATCGGGAACTTCCTGGACGGTTACAGCCAGCCGTAGGACCCGTGGGGCTCACGCACGGTGTACAGGCCGTCCGGTTCTGTGACCCGCTCAACTTTAGACGAAATCTAAGCTAGGATGTCTTCTGTCGAAGCACAGGAGGCCATCCCCATGTACGAGCCGATCCGCAGGCAGTCGGTCCACAGCACGATGGCCGGCACCACCTCCGACTTTCCGCACCGGTCCCGTGAGGAGGAGCTGGACATTCAGCTCGCGGGGCATCTCGCTGCGCTGCTCGCCGTGACGGATGAGTTGCGCGCGTTGGCTTCTAGCGCCGACCTGGACGCTGCGGCGGAGCGGTTGGTTGAGCAGGTGACGCGGCTGCGCGGCGGAGTGTCGCGCGCCGAAGCCCTGCCTACGACCGCCGAGGTCGCGATCCTGCATCAGCGTGCCCACACCCTCGCTGGGCGGGCCCTCGTTGTCGCCGCCTCCAACGCCGATACGGCGGCCGCAATTCTGGCCGCCGAGCGTATGGACGCCCACGCGGCGGCCCTGGATCCCCGCGAACTCGCCGCCCACTGAGCCCCGTCGGGCTCCCCCCGACGGCCCCGGTCCGCGTGCACCCGCAGCGTCGCGCGGACCGGGTGCCATGTTCCTGTCGTCTTGCGGCTGCTGGTTCGTTGTGGCTGGTCGCGCAGTTCCCCGCGCCCCTACCGGCGTTGCAGTCGCCCGTGTTGTTCCGGGACGGGTGCTTCACCCCCCGTTCATCGCCCCCGCCGGGGAATGTTGGGTTCCGCGAGCACTCTCCCCGCGTGAGACGAATAGCGGGAATCTTCCTCGCGGTTCTGCTGATCGGCGGAGTGGTGGCAGCCGTCGTAGCGGGCCGGGACAACGGGGACCAGGGCACGGCAACGAAGACCGTGCGTGGAGTGATCGGGTCGGAGAAGGCCGAGTTCTTCGCCGATCCCGACGTGGTGAAGGCCCTTGCCGCCAAGGGCTACACCGTGGAGACGGAGACCTCGGGGTCGTGGGCCATGGAGGGGCTGGACCTGGAGGGGTTCGACTTCGCCTTTCCTTCCAGTCAGGCCCCGGCCGACGAGCTCGCCGCCAAGTACAAGTCACGGCAGCCCCTGCCGCGGCCCTTCTACTCGCCCCTCGTCGTCGTGGCCCACCGCAACGCCGCCGAGGTGCTGGCGGGCAACGGGCTCGCCACGCTCGACAAGAACCGCGGCACCCTCAAGATGGCCCCCTTCCTCGACGCCGCCGGCGAGGACCGCACCTGGCAGCAGCTCAAGGGCGCTGACAAATATGGGGAGTTGACCGGCACCCTCTACGTCGCCACCACCGACCCGGAGACCTCCAACTCCGGCGCCCTCTACCTCGCCGCCGCCAGCTATGTGGCGAACGGCGGCCGGGTGGCGGCGAGCGACGCCGACGTCGACCGCACCGCGCCGCTGATGCGCAAGCTGGTCAGTGTCCAGGGCGCCCAGCAGTCCAGCACGGACGCGACGTTCCGGGACTTCATCAGCGGGGCGGGCAACCCGCTCGTCCTCGTCTACGAGTCCCAGGTGGCCTCGCTGCTGCGCGAGCAGAAGGGCGACGCCGGTGACCTCACCGTCCTCTACCCGGACACCACGGCCAACAGCGACCACACCGTCGTACCGCTGACCGATGACGGGCGCGCGCTCGGTGAACTCCTCAGCGACGACCCGGTGTTGCGGAAGCTCGCCGTCCGGCACGGATTCCGGCCACAGGGCGACACCGCCGAGTTCATCGCGGCCACCGCCGACCGCGCCGCCTATCTCAACCAGAAGCTGACCGGCGTCCGGCAGGCGCCCGTGCCCACCTCCACGGTGCTGCACGAGATGGCGCGCCGGACCCGGAGTTAGACACATCCCAGGGGGGACCCACATGACTTTCGAGAACACCAGCCAGAACAGCAGCCAGCAGCGCACTCTCAGCGGTGACGACATCTTCACGCTCACCCCGCCCGAGCCCGTCTCGGCCGTTCCGCGCGAGAAGGCAGGCGGGCTCGTTCCCGTCGACGACAGCGTCCGTACGGACATGGCGCGCAAGGCCGCCGAGTACGTCGGGCAGCTCGCCGCCCTCGACGCCCGGTCGCCCGAGTTCGCCGGCCGGGTCGGTGAGATCACCGGCCTCGGCGCCGGTGAGATGCGCACGGCCGCCGCCCAGTCCAACCGCATGCTGGAGAGGACCGTGCGCAGTCTGCCCAGCAAGGGCGGGGACGCCTCGTCGCAGGTCGCCGGCTCCCTCGTCGAACTCCGGCGCGTGGTCGAGGACTTGGACCCGCGTGACCTGCCCGCCTCCAAGGGGCGGAAGTTCCTGTCCAAGCTGCCCGGCGGCAACAAGCTGCGCGACCACGTCGCCAAGTACGCCTCCGCACAAGGGACTCTCAACAAGATCGTGGGCTCGCTGCGCGGCGGCCAGGACGAACTGCGCCGGGACAACGCCGCGTTGCAGACCGAGCGGGTCCGCCTGTGGGAGACCATGGGCAAGCTCCAGGAGTACGTCGTCCTGACGGAGGCCCTCGACTCCGCCGTCGAGCAGCACATCACCGGCGTCGAGGCCACTGATCCGGTGGACGCCGACAGCCTGCGCGCCGACGTCCTCTTCCCCGTCCGGCAGAAGCACCAGGACCTGCTCACCCAACTCGCGGTGTGCGCACAGGGATACCTGGCCATGGATGTCGTGCGGCGCAACAACGAGGAGCTGATCAAGGGCGTCGACCGCGCGGCCACGACGACCGTGTCCGCGCTGCGTATCTCCGTGATGCTCGCCTCCGCCCTCGACAACCAGCGCAAGGTCGTCGACCAGGTCAACGCCCTGCGCGGGACGACCGAGGAACTCATCCGGGGCAACGCGGAGATGCTGGCCACGCAGAGCGGGGAGATCCAGCGGATCGCCGCCGACCCCGCCGTCGGGGCGGAGACCCTTCGGACCGCCTTCCAGCAGATCTACCGCACCCTCGACGCCATCGACACCTACAAGGTCCAGGCGACCGACGCCATGGCCGCGACCGTGGAGTCGCTGACCTCCGAACTCCAGAACGCCAGCACCTACTTGGAGCGCAGCCGGTCCCAGGGCGCCCTGGAAGGCGGGACCTCCATATGAACGTGAAGCCGAGCGCGATCCTGAGTGCGAGACGTCCGCTCGCCGCCCTCGCCGCCCTCGCCGTGGTCGCCGCCACCCTGCTGAGTGCATGCACGACAACGCAGGAGCCGGAGCCCCTCTTCGATGACGGCTCCCCCCGCCCCGGCACTCTCCGCGTTCTCGCCTCCAGCGAGCTCGCCGACATGAAGCCGCTCCTCGAACAGGTCCGCAAGAAGACCGGTATCGAGGTCCGGCCCACCTACATCGGCACCATCGACGCCGTCGACATGCTGGAGAACGGCACGACCGACGGCAAGTACGACGCCCTGTGGCTCTCCTCCAACGACTATCTGCGGCTGCGCCCGAACGCGGCGAAGAAGGTCGTCTCCGAGACCCCGGTCATGTCGAGCCCGGTCGCCATCGGCGTCAAGAACGCCACCGTGAAGGCGCTGGGGTGGACGCCGGAGCAGGTCACCTGGTCGCAGGTCGAGCAGGCCGTCCGGGCCGGGAAACTGACGTACGGGATGACCGACCCCGCGCGCTCCAACTCCGGCTTCTCCACGCTGGTTTCGGTCGCCTCGGGGCTGTCCGGCGCCCAGTCCGCGCTCACCGACGCGGATGTCGCGAAGGCCACCCCGCAGCTGAAGGAGTTCTTCAAGGGGCAGAAGCTGACCTCGGGTTCGTCCGGCTGGCTGGCCGCCGCCTACGACCGGAGCGGCACCATCGACGCCCTGCTGAACTACGAGTCCGTCCTCAAGGGCATCCCCGGCCTCACGGTGATCCGCCCGCGCGACGGCGTCGTCACCGCCGACTACCCGCTCTCCTCCCTCGCGTCGACGAACGCCACGACCCGCCAAGACGTCGGCCGGCTGGCCGAGGCCCTGCGCACCCCGGCGATCCAGCGCGAGATCACCAGGGTCACCCACCGGCGCCCGGTCATCGCGTCCGTGCCGCCCGCGGTCGGCCTCGACACCAGCCGTCGTCGCGAACTCCCCTTCCCCGGCAGCCGATCCGTCGCCGACGGCCTCCTCGACTCGTACGAGAACGTGCTGCGCCGCCCGTCCCGGACGGTCTACGTCCTCGACACCTCGGGCTCGATGGAGGGCCACCGGCTGGCCGGGCTGAAGTCGGCGCTCGCCGGCCTCACGGGGGACTTCCGGCACCGCGAGGAGGTCACGCTGATGCCGTTCGGGTCGGACGTGAAGAGCGTCCGCACGCATGTCGTGAGCGCCACCGATCCGCAGCGCGGGCTCGACGCGATCCGCCGGGACACCGACGCGCTCACCGCCGAGGGCGACACCGCCATCTACACCTCGCTGGAGAAGGCGTACGAGCGACTCGGCACCGACCGCGACACCTTCACCTCGATCGTGCTGATGACGGACGGCGAGAACACGGCGGGCGCGAAGGCGGCCGAGTTCGACGGCTTCTACCGGCAACTGACCGCGTATCAGCGGGAGATACCCGTCTTCCCCATCTACTTCGGCGACTCCGACCGTTCCGAGCTGGAACACATCGCCGAGCTGACCGGCGGCCGTCTCTTCGACGCCCGGAAGGGCTCGCTGGACGGCGCCTTCAAGGAGATCCGTGGCTACCAGTAAGCGCTTCGTCGGGTATCTGGAGTCCCGCAAGAACATCACCGGGAGTGTCTGCGGGCTCGTGGGGCTGGTGCTGACCTTCGTGGGCGTGGCGGGCTCGTACTGGCCCGTCGTCGTCGCCGGTCTCTACGGCGCTGGCGCGCTGATCGCCCCGCCCGAGCGGCCCCCGCTGCCCGACTTCCCGGACCCGTCCGCCCAACTGGACGAACTGCGGGGCGACTTCGGCAAACTCCGGGAGTACCTGGCGGGCGTCGAGCTGCCGCCCGCCGCGGCCGGCCGGCTCGCCGAGCTGACCGAACTCCTCACCGCCCTGCTGGATCCCGGCTGGGTCGCCGAGGTGCTGGCCCAGGACCCGGAGGGCGTGCACACGCTCTCGCGGACCGTACGGCAGGACATTCCGGAGGCGGTCGACACGTTCGTACGGACGCGGTGGTGGTCCCGGATGGCGCCGGGCACCGAGCCTCCGGAACGGCACCTTGAGCGGCAGCTGGGGCTGCTGCACGAGGAGGCGGGTCGACTGGCGTCGAGCCTGCGCGAGACGGAGGCGCGCCGCCAGGAGACGCACACGCGCTATCTGGAGGACCGCAACACCTGAGGAAAGGGCCCCGCACGCCGTTGTGCGGGGCCCGTTGCGGGTGCCGTGGTCACCGCGGCCGGCCTTGACGACGTCGCAGGTCAGGGCAACTCGGTCGGCCGCGGAGCTTCAGTGGGCCTGCTCAGCCCAGGCGCTGCACCAGTGCGCGGTATTCGTCCCACAGTTCCTTCGGGGTGTGCTCGCCGAAGGTGTTGAGGTGTTCGGGGACCAGGGCGGCCTCCTCGCGCCAGACCTCCTTGTCGACGGTGAGGAGGAAGTCCAGGTCGGACTCGGCGAGTTCGAGGCCCTTGGTGTCCAGTGCCTCCTTGGTCGGCAGGATGCCGATGGGGGTCTCGACGCCCTCGGCCCTGCCGTCCAGGCGGTCCACGATCCACTTCAGGACACGGCTGTTCTCGCCGAAGCCGGGCCAGACGAACTTGCCCTCGTCGTTCTTGCGGAACCAGTTGACGTAGTAGATCTTCGGCAGCTTGGACTGGTCCTTGTCCTTGGCCACGTCGATCCAGTGCCCCATGTAGTCGCCCATGTTGTAGCCGCAGAACGGCAGCATGGCGAAGGGGTCGCGGCGCAGCTCGCCGACCTTGCCCTCGGCGGCGGCGGTCTTCTCGGAGGCCACGTTGGCGCCGAGGAAGACGCCGTGGTTCCAGTCGAATGACTCGGTCACCAGCGGTACGGCGGTGGCGCGACGGCCGCCGAAGAGGATCGCCGAGATCGGCACGCCCTTGGGGTCCTCCCACTCCGGCGCGATGATCGGGCACTGGGATGCCGGGACGGTGAAGCGGGCGTTGGGGTGGGCGGCGGGCGCGTCGGACTTCGGCGTCCAGTCGTTGCCCTTCCAGTCCGTCAGGTGGGCCGGAGTCTCCTCCGTCATGCCCTCCCACCAGATGTCGTTGTCGTCGGTGAGCGCGACGTTGGTGAAGACGGAGTTGCCCCACAGCGTCTTCATCGCGTTGGCGTTGGTGTGCTCACCGGTGCCGGGCGCAACGCCGAAGAAACCGGCCTCGGGGTTGATGGCGTAGAGCCGGCCATCCTCGCCGAAGCGCATCCAGGCGATGTCGTCGCCGATCGTCTCGACGGTCCAGCCGCCGACCGTCGGCTCCAGCATCGCGAGGTTCGTCTTGCCGCAGGCCGACGGGAAGGCCGCGGCCACGTACTTCGACTCGCCCTGCGGGGGCGTGAGTTTGAGGATCAGCATGTGCTCGGCCAGCCAGCCCTCGTCGCGGGCCATGACGGAGGCGATACGCAGGGCGTAGCACTTCTTGCCGAGCAGCGCGTTGCCGCCGTAACCCGAGCCGTAGGACCAGATCTCGCGGGACTCCGGGAAGTGCGAGATGTACTTGGTGGTGTTGCACGGCCAGGGGACGTCGGCCTCGCCCGCCTCCAGCGGCGCCCCGAGCGTGTGCACTGCACGCACGAAGAAGCCGTCGGTGCCGAGCTCGTCCAGGACGGGCTGCCCCATGCGCGTCATCGTGCGCATCGACACGGCGACGTAGGCGGAGTCGGTGATCTCGACGCCGATCGCGGAGAGGTCCGAGCCGAGGGGGCCCATGCAGAACGGGACGACGTACATCGTCCGGCCCTTCATCGAGCCGCGGAAGATGCCGCCCTTGCCGGCCTCGCCCGAGAAGATCTCCCGCATCTCGGCGGGGGCCTTCCAGTGGTTGGTCGGGCCCGCGTCCTCCTCCTTCTCGGAGCAGATGAAGGTGCGGTCCTCGACGCGCGCGACGTCGGTCGGGTCGGAGGCCGCGTAGTAGGAGTTGGGGCGCTTGATCGGGTCGAGCTTCTTGAAGGTGCCCTTGGCTACGAGCTCCTCGCACAGTCGCTCGTACTCGGCCTCTGATCCGTCACACCAGACCACGCTGTCCGGCTGCGTCAGTTCTGCGATCTCGTTCACCCACGAGACCAGTTCCTTGTGGTTGGTGGGGATGACGGGGGGAGCCGCGATGTCGCGCGCCACGATTGCTCCTAAATGAGGGATTTTTTGTTGGGGGCCCCGTGGGGGCTGCGGCCCGGATGCTTCGTGGTGGTGACCTTGGCGCTCATCCGGTGCCGACCGCACTCATTTGATCATCCGACCGTCGCGCCCATATGTCCAGAGGGCCTCACAGACGAGCAGAGTGAGCATCGCCACTCATTCACATGTTTTCCGAGCGTCACCACCGCTTCACCCGGGGTATTCCGCCGACGGGTACACGTGAGACCATGGCCACTTCGGGCCCCTCATCTCGGCGGACTGATACGTAACTTACGGTTCCGTAGGTACGATGCCCTGCATGACTGCGTCCGTCCCCGACGCGCCCACGGAGTCGCCGGCCGCCGGCCATGTCTCTGTCGCGCACGCCTTGTCGAACGAGATCAAGCCCAAGCTCCGGGGCTGGCTGCATCTCGGAATGTTTCCGGCCGTACTCATCTCGGGTCTGGTACTCACCGCTCTAGCCGACTCCTCACGCGGCCGCATCGCCTGCGGGATCTTCACGCTGACGGCATGCCTGCTCTTCGGCGTCAGCGCCCTGTACCACCGGGGCAACTGGAGCCCGCGCATGGACGGCATCCTGCGCAGACTGGATCACGCCAATATCTTCCTGATCATCGCGGGCACCTACACACCGCTGACCATGCTGCTGCTGCCGGAGGCCAAGGGGCAGTTGCTCCTGTGGGGCATCTGGGCGGCCGCCGCCGCGGGCATCGCCTTCCGGGTGTTCTGGGTCGGCGCCCCACGGTGGCTCTACACCCCCTGCTACATCGCGATGGGCTGGGCGGCCGTCTTCTTCCTGCCCGACTTCATGCGCTCGGGCGGCATCGCCGTACTCGTCCTGGTCATCGTCGGCGGACTCCTCTACAGCGCGGGCGGCGTGATCTACGGCATCAAGCGCCCCAACCCCTCACCGCGCTACTTCGGCTTCCACGAGGTGTTCCACTCCCTCACGCTGGCCGCGTTCGTCGTCCACTACGTCGGGATCTCGCTGGTGGCCTACCAGCACGGGTAGTACTCCTCCCCACCTTCAGGGCCATGGCTTTCGAGCCATGGCCCTTTTTCGCATGCCGACAGAGGATCCCTATTGACAGTAACCACCTTTTGAGAGCTACTCTCATTTCATGGAAACTATCACTCCCGATCCCCGCCGCTGGTGGGCTCTCGGCGCCCTCGTCGCGAGCATGCTGACCCTCGGCTTCGACACGACGATCCTCAACGTGGCGCTGCCCACGATGGCCGCCGATCTCGGCGCCTCCACCGGCCAGCAGCAGTGGATGGCGGACGCGTACGTCATCGTCTTCGCGGCCCTGATGCTCCCCGCCGGACTGCTCGGCGACCGCTTCGGACGGCGGCTGATGCTGATCGTCGGACTCGGCGTCTTCGTCGCCGGTTCGCTGGTGGGCGCCCTGGCCGGGGACGTGAACTGGGTCATCGCCGCCCGCGCTCTGATGGGCGTCGGCGCCGCCCTGATCACCCCGCTCGCGCTCTCCGTCCTGCCCACGCTCTTCGCCCGCGACGAGCAGCCCAAGGCAACCGCCATCGTCTCCGCGGCCTCCGCGCTCGGCCTGCCGCTCGGCCCGATCATCGGCGGCTGGCTGCTGAACCACTTCTGGTGGGGCTCGGTCTTCCTGGTCAACGTCCCGATGGCCGCGATCGGCATCGCCGCCTGCGTCTTCCTGCTCCCCGAGACCCGCGACCCCGCGACCCCCAAGGTCGACACCGTCTCCACCGCGTTCACCGCGACCGGCCTCGGCGCCCTCGTCTACGCGATCATCGAGGCGCCCTCCCGAGGCTGGGGCGACCCGCTGGTCCTGGCCATGCTCACGGCGGCCGTCGCACTCATCGCCGCCCTGGTCGTGCGCGAACGCCGGGTCGAGCGCCCCATGCTCGACATGACCCTGCTCGCCCACCGCGGCTTCCTCCTCAACACGATCGCCGCGACCCTGGTGATGTTCGTCCTGTCGGGCCTGCTGTTCGTGCTGCCGCCCTACCTCCAGGCCGTCCTCGGCAACGACGCCTTCGGCACCGGTGTACGGCTGCTGCCGATGATGGGCGGGATCCTGATCGCCTCCCGCACCGCCCCGCAGGCCACCGCCCGCTTCGGCGCCCGCGCCACAGTCAGCGCCGGTCTGGTGATCCTGGCCTTCTCCGCGCTCCTCGCCAGCCGTACGACGGTCGACTCCGGCTACGGCTTCACCGCGCTGTGGCTCTCCGTCACCGGTCTCGGCTTCGGCTTCTCGCTCATGCCCGCCATGGCCGGCGCCCTCGGCGCCCTGCCCCGCGACCGCGCCGGCAGCGGCTCCGGGCTGTTGATGACGATGCGCCAGGTCGGCGGCGCGATCGGTATCGCCCTACTGGGCAGCCTGCTCGCGAGCACCTTCCGGGACCGGCTGGACGTCACCGGACTGCCGGCGCAGGCGGCCGACACCGCCGGGGAGTCCGTGGTCGCGGCCCACATCGTCGCCGAGAGGACCGGCTCGGCCGATCTGCTGGCCTCCGCGAACAGCGCCTACATCCACGGCATGGGCGTCGTCATGCTGGTCTGCGGGATCGCGGCGCTCGTCTCGGCGCTGCTCGCGGCCGCGTTCCTGCCGGGCACGCCCCGCCCGGCCAAGACCTCCACCGCCCCGGACATGGCAGTCGAGCAGGCCGATGCACGACAATGACCCCTATGACACCCGCACGCTCCCTCCCCCTCGGTGACGCCCCTCAGCTGGGACTTCGCGAGCGGAAGAAGATCAAGACCCGGACGGCGATCCGCGACGCGACATACGCGCTGATCAAGGAACAGGGCTACGACGCCACCACGATCGAGCAGATCGCCGAGCGTGCCGAGGTGTCGCCGTCCACGGTCTTCCGCTACTTCCCCACCAAGGAGGACATCGTCCTCACGGACGAGTTCGACCCGATCATCCTGGAGGAACTGCGCAACCGGCCGGAGGACGAGCAGTGGATCGAGTCGGTGCGGTACGTGATGAAGAAGGCCGTCCTCTTCGGGCTCGAACAGGAGCCCGAGATCACCCGGCTGCGGTCCCATCTGCTGGTCCAGGTCCCCGCGGTGCGCGCCCGGATGCGGGAGCACATCGCGGTCACCAGCCGCATGCTCGCCGAGGCCATCGCCGAGCGCTCCGGCTGGCACAAGGACAGCCTGGAGGTACGGGTCTACACGATGTCCCTCATCAGCGGCTTCGGGGAGATCTCCCTGTACTGGGCCGAGAACGACTTCAGGGACGAGCTCTACGAACTCGTCGACCGCACGGTGGACGTCCTGGCCCACGGCCTGCCGGCCCGAAATCCCTGAGGCCACTGGTGGGGCGCGTGAGATCCTGAACCGGTGAACGGTCCCGAGATCCATGTCGAGTTCGCCCCCGACCTGGCCCCGTTCGTCCGCGAGCGGCACCGCACGCTCGTCACCGACGGCGTCTCGTCCCTGGGCCATGTCGTCGAGTCGGCGGGCGTTCCGCTCACCGAGGTCGGGCCGCTGTGGGTCGACGGCCGCGAGGTGCCGACGTCGTACGTCCCCGCCGCGGGCGACCGTGTGGAGGTCCGGCCGGTCGCCCGCCCCCAACAGATCCCGGGCGCGCCTCTCCGCTTCCTCCTCGACGTCCACCTCGGCACCCTCGCCCGCCGCCTGCGCCTGCTCGGTGTGGACACGGCGTACGAGTCGACGGACCTCGGCGACCCGGCGCTCGCCGCGCTCTCGGCGGCCGAGAAGCGGGTCATGCTCAGCCGCGACCGGGGCCTGCTGCGCCGCCGTGAGCTGTGGGCGGGGGCGTTCGTCTACAGCACCAGCCCCGAGGACCAACTCCGGGACGTCCTGGACCGGTTCCGCCCCGAACTGCGGCCCTGGACCCGCTGCACCGCCTGCAACGGCCTGCTGAAGGAGGCCACCAGGGCTGAGGTGGCGGACCAGTTGAAGGGCGGCACGCAGAAGACGTACGACGTCTTCGCGCAATGCCAGGAGTGCGGGCGGGCGTACTGGAAGGGCGCGCACCACGACCAGCTGGTGGCCATCGTGGAGCGCGCCCTCGGTGAGTTCCCCGCGCGGGGCTAACGCCTCGTCAGGTCCGCCTTTCCGCAGGCGATTCCGTCCTTGTTGCGGTCGAGGGACAAGGGGTCGTCCTTGCCGTTGACCTTCAAGCGGCCGTAGTCGTTCTTCTTCAGCCAGGCGCACCTTGCGGTCGTCGTCTTCTTGACCTCCGCCGGGAAGGCGGTCGGTACGCAGACGTTGATCGAGCCGTAGTGGCGGTCGCAGCCGGAGACCGTGACGCTGACCTTCTGCGACGTCCGCTTCTTGCCGGGACCCGTCACCGTCCCCTCCAGGGAGTCGGCGAAGGAGTGGACGTGCGCCGAGGCGTCCGTCGCGCTCAGGGCCGTCGGGCCCTGGAGGTGGACCCACTTGGCCACCGACGGCACACCGTTGGCGTCGACCGCGAAGAGCATGTACCAGCCGGGCGGGGCCAGGTTGGGGTTGCTCGTCACGTTCAGGTCGACGTTGTTGCCGTCCACCGACAGCGGCAGATCCACGAAGCGCTGGTTCGGGTCGGACGAGTGCGTCACCGCCGCCGGGCGGATCAACTCGGCCTTGGCGATGGGCCGGTCGACCGTGATGCGCTGGGTGTCGCCGTACGTCCACTCGGTGTCGATCACCGAAGTGATCGTCGGACGCGTCCCCTTGAGGAGATACGGCGGGGTGTAGATCGACACGTCGGGGTTCCAGGTGCCGTTGCCCGGGTTGTCACTCGTCGACATCACCCGGCCGTCCGGGAGCAGGAACGAGGACGAGTGGTAGCCACGGGCCTCCGGATCGGCGGCCACCGGGTCGAACGTGTTCGTGTCCGGGTCGTAGATCGACGACTCGTACACCGGATCGGCCCGGTTGTGCAGCGCGCCGCCCGTCTCCAGGACCTTGCCGTCGGGCAGGAGTACGGCGGAGACGTACATCTTGCCCTGGTTGCCGGTCTCGGCCACCTGGCCGTTGCCCACGTCGACGGTGCCCTGCGGAAGCGGCGGACCGGCGACGTAGGACGGGTTGGCCGTCTTGAGGTCGATGACGTCGGTGAGGCGGTTGGCATCCGGGTTGGAGTCGATGTTGCCGCCGCCGATCGTGAGGACCTTCTGGTCCTGGGCCGGGGGCAGCAGCACGCTCGCGGACTGGTCGCGCTCGTCCTTGTTCTGCAGGCCGGAGACCGAGGTGACCGTGTTGGCGTTGTAGTCGTAGATCGCCGATCCGGTGCCCGGGGTGCCGTTGCCGAAGACATGGCTGCCCGAGTAGAAGAGGCGGCCGTCCTGCATCAGGATCATCGACGGGTACAGACCCCAGTACGACCAGGTCTGGTTGACCTGCCACAGCGCCAGCCACTTCTGCTCGGCGTCCGACCAGTACTCGGCGGTCACCGAGCCGGTCGAGTCCTCGCGCAGCCCGCCGAAGGAGATGACGTCACCGTTGCCGAGCTCGGTCGCCGACGGGTACCAGTGGCCGTCGTTCATGTCGTTGGTCTTGCTGTACGTCTCGGTGACCGGGTCGAAGATGTACGAGTCCTTGTAGCCCTCGTAGCCGTGCCCGCCCACGACCGGGTACGCCTTGTTGCCGCTCATCACCAGCACGCGCCCGTCCTGCAGTTGCACGTGCCCGGAGCAGAACATGTCCTTCGGCGTGGGGATGACCTTGTAGCTGCCGTTCGCCGGGTCGTACACCGCGCTGGTGAACGTGCCCGCGTTGAACTGCTCCTCGCTGTTGCCGGAGCCCGCGATCAGCAGCACCTTGCCGTTGTTGAGGACGACGGAGTGCATGGAGCGGACCGGGTTCTGCGTGGGCAGGACGTCCCACTTGCCGTTCGCGCACTGCTCGGCCGTGCCCGTGCAGGTCGCGGGCGGGAGGGTGTCGGCGACCTGTTCCATCGTGTAGTCGTCGGTGGTCGCCGAGCCCGTGCCGTACACCGACACACCCCAGGTGATGCGGTCGGTGCCCGCCGGAACCTCCGGGGTGCGGACCGTGGCCTGGGTCCAACTGCCCTGCATGTCCAGGGTCTTGAGGTCGGTCCAGTACTGCCAGCCGGCGGTGGTGTCGTGCCGGAAGACGGTGATGGCCGCGTCCGGTGTCGTCGTCTTGTAGTAGAGCCCGAGGTCGTACTGCTTGCCCGCCGTCACCACGGGCGCGCAGGTCGTGTCCTCGGTGATCAGCGCCTTGCGGTCGCCGCTCACCCGGCGGGTCAGCGAGACCTTCATGGCCTTGCTGCCGCTGTGGGCGTCACTGGTGGTCGCGAACGTGAAGTCGTTGTCGCCCCAGCCGGATTTCTCCCAGCAGTACGGCATGTCGCCCGTGCCGGCCGTCTCGAAGCCGGGGTTGAGGACGAGGTTGGCGGCGGAGGCGGGCTGGGGCGAGGTGAGGAGCAGGCCGGCGGTCAGCGCGCCCACCCCCACAAGTGCGGTCCTTCTTCGGTGCTTGTTCAGCCTGTTCGGTCTGTTCGGCTTGTTCACACGGCTCTCCTTGCTGTGCGGCTCCCGCGCGTCTCACGCCTGCGCGGCAGATAGACCAGCGCTTCGGTCCCGACGAAGCGCAGGACGAACGTCACCGCCAGCGCGAGCGCGGTGGCGGACAGCGCGCCCATCCCGAACCGGTGCACGAAGACCGCGATCAGCGGGATCCGCAGCACCAGGTCGGCGTTGGCGAGCAGCGCGAACCTGCCGACGCGGTCCCACCAGCGCCGGTGCCCGCGCCGGTCGCGGAACAGAAGGTGCTCGATGAGCACGAAGTTCCAGGCGACGCCGAGCTGGTTGGCGAGGATCTCGGCCGGTACGTAGTGCATGCCGAGGACGGTGAGGACGTACAGGCCGAGCAGGTTCGGGAGGAAGCCGGAGGCGCCGATGAGGCCGAAGCCGACCATGCGGGCGACCGGGGAGGCGGTGCGCAGGCCCACCAGGTGGCGCAGGAAGCGGAAGCCCTCCTGCGCACTCGACTTGGACTCGCCGGCGAAGCGGTCCTGGAAGACGAAGGGGACCTCGGTGACCTCGCGGGGGCGGCTGCGGACCGCGAGTTCGAGGAGGATCTTGTAGCCGAGCGGCTGGAGGACGTCGGCGGTGACGGCGCTGCGGCGGATGGCGAAGAAGCCGCTCATCGGGTCGCTGATGCCGTGCAGCTTGCGCGGGAACAGGGACTTGGTGAGCCAGGTCGCGCAACGCGACACCGCCACCCGGTAGTTGTCGGCGAGTCCGGCGCGGCTGCCGCCCTTGATGTAGCGGGAGGCGACGACGAGGCCGGCGTTCGCGCGCTCGCCAGTGGCCACCAACTCCGGCACCAGGGACGGCGGATGCTGGCAGTCGCCGTCCATGACGACGATCCAGTCCGACCCGGCCGCCTTGATGCCCTCGACGACCGCGCCGCCGAGCCCGCCGACCGGTTCCTCGCGGTGCAGCACGGTGACCGGGAAGGGGCAGTCCCTCGCGGCCTCGTGGATGACCTCGGGGGTGTCGTCGGTGGAGTCGTCCACGAAGACGACCTCGCAGGGCAGCCTTGCGGGCACCGACTCGGTGATCAGGTGCAGGAGTTCGCGGATGTTGGCGGACTCGTTGAAGGTCGGTACGACGATGGTGACGGCCCCGGGTTCCGGAACCTCGGAACCGCGTACGGCCGGATCACCAAGCTCGCCGGGGGCTGTGTACTCGTAGCTTGTCATCGGTCGCCTCCCGCGGCGGAGCCGGTTGTCTGGATCTGGCGGATCTCGATGCGGTCCTCACCGGTGCCGAAGACGGCGACCGGCGTCGAGTGCTCGATGGCGGACTTGACGCCGGGCAGGTCGACCGCGTCGCGTCGTACGGTCGGCGAGGCGACGACGTAGTCCAGGTCGCGCCAGCCGTTCGGCATCGTCTTGGTCACCGCGGGGTCGAGGTCGGCCTTGTAGAACCAGATGACGCCGAGCCCGGGCTCGTACCCGGCGTGCACCAGGTCCAGCCAGAGCGCGTCGTCGACCAGGACCCGGGTGTCCTCGGGGTCGGCCACCTCGGTGGTCAGCCACTTCGAGGCGCCCCGGTAGGGGGCGTTGGCG
This sequence comes from Streptomyces sp. JLBG701, assembly GCF_058544905.1. Taxonomy (NCBI): domain Bacteria; kingdom Bacillati; phylum Actinomycetota; class Actinomycetes; order Kitasatosporales; family Streptomycetaceae; genus Streptomyces; species Streptomyces sp. JLBG701. The sequence continues at coordinate 7,310,805 of NZ_CM178588.1, read as the reverse complement.
TCGGCGGTGACGGCGGTGCGGTCACCGTCGTACCAGTGCGGTACTACGTAGGCGCCGGCGGCGATGGCCAGTACGGCCGCCAGCGCGTACCGCCCGCCGGTCACCGGACGTTTCTCGTGCTCCCCGCGCCACCTGCGCAGCACGGCGTGGGTGACGGACGCGGTGCCGCCGGCGAGGACGAGGGCGAGGAAGGGCAGGGCCTGGATGACGTACATCGCGGGCAGATAGCCGTTCGGGCGCAGGGCCAGCACGGCGAGGATCGCCACGGTGAGCGCCGGTCCCGCGAGCGCGCGGGCGGTGACCGACCAGCGCCAGGTGGCCAGCAGCAGGACCGCGCCGACTAGGCCGCCCAGGGGCAGGACACGGTCGTAGTAGAGCCACGACTGCAGGACGCCGTACGAGCCGGACCCCTGGTCGAGGATGAAGCCCGAGCCGGGCCTGGTCATCTGGTACTGGATGCCGTCCCAGAGCGAGACATGGCCGCCGCCCGGCAGCAACTCGCCCTTGAGCAGGGCGAAGAGGGGGTAGGCGAAGCCGATCAGGACGCAGGCCGTGATCGCGCCGGTGAGCGCGAACTTCCTGGTGTCGCGGTGGCCATGGCGCCACATGGTGACCAGGAGCGCCGGCAGAACGATGAGCATCGTCTCCTTGGTCAGGACGGCCGTGGCGGCCGCGATGCCCGCGCCGAAGTGGTGCCACAGGTGCCGGCTCGGGGAGGCGGCGAGGCAGAACGCCAGCAGCATCCACATGACGGCGATGTTGTCGAGGAAGATCTCCCGCTGGAGGACGACGGAGAGCGGCGAGAGACCGAAGAGGGCCATGCCGAGGCCGGCCGCCCAGCGCGGGAGGGAGAGACGGCGGCCCAGCACGTAGACGAGGACCGCGCTGATGGCGCTGATCAGCAGCATCATGACCCGCATCGAGCCGACGGTCATCGACTCGGGGCTGAGCAGGGACGGTATCCAGGTGAGTACGGCCAGCTGTATCCAGCCGAGGGGCGGGTGGTCGTACCAGTAGGTGTAGTGGGCCAGGCCCCTGCCCTCCTGGACCGCCCAGGCCTGGGCGAGGTAGGTGCCCTCGTCGTCGCTGAGCGTCGGGTAGTCGGCGATGTTCCAGCCCTGGACGACGAGGATCGCCACCAGGAGGGCGCCGCACAGGAGGAGGTCGGATCGGGAGGACCTGAGCCGGCTCGGCGGAGTTGTTCGACTGGTCGAACCGGTTTCAGGCGCAGGCTGCCGCTGCGCGGGGACCTTGGTGCTGGTCACCGCGGGAAGGGTGGAGGTCACGCAGGAACGTCCTCTCGGATCACTTCGCTGAGATGCGCGCCGGTATGGGTGGTCAACTCCCAGTCGTTGCGGCCGCGTTGCTCACGCCAGACGGCGCGGATCGCGGCCCCGGCGAGGAGCACCTGATAGAAGGGGCCGCCCACGACGAGCTTCGCGTAGTGGACGAGGCGGACGCGAAGCCCGTACTGCTTGCCGAAGTCGTGCAGTCCGACGACCTCGAACACGAAGGTGACCGCCGCGGTGACCAGCGGCAGGAAGGTGAGGAACGCGACCCCGACGGGCACGTCCAGGAAGAGCGCGACCGCCGCGTTCAGCGGGATGATCACGCCGGAGAACGCCTGCAGGAACGGCGTCATCAGGGTGTAGCGGGCGAGCAGCCGCTGACCGAAGCCGGGGAGCTGCTTCCAGTCCTTCTTCCGGTAGACCTGGAGGAAGCCCTGGTTCCAGCGGGTGCGCTGCTTGAGCAGCGACATCAGCGAGCCGGGGGTCTCCTCCCGGGTCACCATGTCGGAGTCGTAGGCGACGACGACCTTCTTGCCGACGCTGGACAGCCGCACACCCAGATCGCAGTCCTCGGCAAGGCAGTTGGGGTCCCAGCCGTCCGCTTCACGCAGCACGTCGGTCCGCACGAAGACCGTGTTGCCGCCGAGCGGGATGAACCCCTTCTGCGCGTGCAGATGGAGCCGCGAGCGGAACCAGAAGAAGTACTCCAGGCAGTTGCGCAGGCTGTACCAGCTGGAGTGGAAGTTGATGAGCTGGACGCCGCCCTGGACGACGTCCGCGCCGGTCGACCGGAAGGCGTGGTCGACGTGCGCGAGCAGCTCGGGATGCACCTGGTCCTCGGCGTCGAAGACCCCGACGACATCGCCGCGGCAGTGCGGGAGCGCCGTGTTCATGGCCTTCGGCTTGTTCTTCTTCTCGTGGGTGTCGACGACGACGCGGACGCGCGGATCGCGCTCCGCGGCGCTGTTGGCGACCGCTGTGGTCTCCGGGTCGTCGTGCCCGACGATGACGATGATCTCGAAATCCGTGTGCGTGGATTCGAGCAGCCGCTGGATCGTGTGATCCAGGACGGCCTGTTCGTGCCGGGCCGGCAACAGCAGCGAGAACGACCGCTGTTCACCGCCGTCCGGTCTGCTGAAACGGGTGGCCGCGAGCACCTCTGGCGTGCGCCAGGCGTGCATCTGCCACCACAAGGTGAAGGCCGCCATCCAGAAAAGGGCAAGCGAAACGGCAGCGATGAAGACAGACGTAAGCAACAGATCCCCCCAGATCCCCAAAACCCCTGTCGCGACAGTGAGTCACTCCTGTCGCGTCACGGTGCAGACACTATGGGGGAACTGTGAAGCCGGGGGGCAGTTCCGATAAATAGCTTGTTTCGGTTTGGTGGGGTGACTACCGGGATGTATCCGAACACAAGACCAATTCGGAGTGGCGGAATGTCCGCCTCCCCTTCCGTTTCAGCCGCTCAGCACCGCACGCAGCCGCTCCGGGTCGGTCGTCGGGGCGTCACAGGTGAAGTTACGGCAGACGTATGCAGTTGGTTCACCGTCGACGAGAGGACGGCCGACGAGCAACGGCAGCTCGTCACTCTCCGGAGTCCCCACGGCGACCACCGCGCCCGGGGCGAGCCCCATAAGTGCCGTACGGTGCAAGGCCTTTGTGCCCTCGTCGTCGAGGGACGGCCCCACGATCGCGACCTCCCTCGGCCCGTCCAGCAGCGCCTCGGCGACGGCGAGCCCCCAGCCGATGAAACGGGGGACGCGCGGCCCGAGCGCCTTCACCACACCCAACGCCCGCTCGGCGGCGGTGCGGTGGGGCTCCGCCCCGGTCTGGGCCGCATAGCCGAGCAGCGCACCCGCGGCGGCGGTCCAGCCGGAGGGGGCGGCGTTGTCGGTCGGGTCCTGGGGCCGCCGGATGAGCTCCTCGGCATCGGAGGCGGTGTCGAAGAGCGCACCCGACTCCGGATCGACGAACCGGGCGAGAACGTGATCGAGAAGGAACCCGGCGAATTCGAGCCACACCCCCTCCCCCGTGACGGAGGCCAGCGCGAGGAAGCCCTCGGCGACATCGGCGTAGTCCTCCAACACCCCGGAGTTGGCGCCGACTTGGCCGTCCTTGCTGGTGCGGGCGAGACGGGCCTGGTCGTCCAGGTGCAGTCGTACGAGGAGATCGGCGGCGGTGACGGCGGCCTCGACCAGGTCGGGGCGGTCGAAGTAGGCGCCGGTCTCGGCCAGCGCGGCGACGGCGAGCCCGTTCCAGGCGGCCACGATCTTGTCGTCGCGGCCGGGGGCGGGACGGCCTGAACGGGCCGCGAGGAGACGGCTCTTGACGGACGCGATCCTCTCGGCGTCGAACACGACCTCCTGCTGCGGGAGCTGGAGAACGGACGAGCCGTGCTCGAAGGTGCCCTCCTCGGTCACACCGAAGTAGTGCGCGGCGAGTTCGGCATCGTCCCCGAGCACCTCGCGGAGCTGCTCGGACGTCCAGACGTAGTAGGCACCCTCGACATGCCTGCCGGTCCCGTCGTCGCTGTCGGCGTCGAGCGCGGAGGCGAAACCGCCCTCGGCGGTGCGGAGTTCGCGGACCATGAAGTCGGCGGTCTCCAGGGCGACGCGCCGGGCCAGCTCGGAGCCGGTGCTGCGCCAGAGGTGGGCGTAGACGCGGCAGAGCAGGGCGTTGTCGTAGAGCATCTTCTCGAAGTGCGGGACGACCCACTCCCGGTCCACGGAGTAACGGGCGAACCCGCCGCCGAGCTGGTCGTAGATGCCACCGCGGGCCATCCGCTCGCAGGTGTCGGCGGCCATCTGCAGAGCGCCCTCGGAACCGGTGCGGGCGCTGTGGCGCAACAAAAACTCCACGACCATGGACGGCGGGAACTTGGGCGCCCCGCCGAATCCGCCGCGCTGCGGGTCGTACTCCCGGGTGAGCCCGAGCAGGGCCTGCGCGAGCTCCTCCTCGCCGGGTGCGTCGGAGCCGCCGTAGGAGATCTCCCGCCCGGCCAGGTCCCGCACGATCTTCCCGGCGACCTCGGCGACCTCGTCCCGCCGGTCGGTCCAGGCGCTGTGGACGCCTTCGAGCACCTGCCGGAAGGAGGGCGAGCCGTGGCGGGGGGCCGGCGGGAAGTAGGTGCCGAAGTAGAAGGGCTCGGCGTCGGGAGTGAGGAACACGGTCATGGGCCAGCCGCCCTGGCCGGTGGCGGCCTGTACGGCTTCCATGTAGACGGCGTCTACGTCGGGGCGCTCCTCGCGGTCGACCTTGACGCTGACGAAGCGCGCGTTGAGGAAGTCGGCGGTCTCCTGGTCCTCGAAGGACTCGTGCGCCATCACATGGCACCAGTGGCAGCTGCTGTATCCGACGCTGAGCAGCACCGGCACGCCCCGTTCGCGGGCCTCCTCGAACGCCGCGGCCGACCAGGGCCACCAGTCGACGGGGTTCTCGGCGTGCTGGAGGAGATAGGGGGACGTCTCATGGGCCAGTCGGTTCGGCATGGGGTCCATCCTGCCGCAGTACCCGGTCCCAAACCCGTCAGGCGTACCGCGATCAAAGACGTCGGCACCCTCGCGCCCATGGACTGCCCGCAGCACACTTGACCAAGAAAGCCGTTGCCGCGGCTGTATCCGACCGAGGGGGACGTGACATGCGTGACAGCCATCGGGCGGAGGCCGAGAGGCTGTTGGCCCGGGCCGTGGAGGAAGAGGTGCGGCGCTCGGGTGGGCGCGGCGACGGGGCCGTGCTGCTGACGCGGGCGCGGGCCGCGCTGGACGCGATCGCGGAGAGTGCCGTCGAGGAGTACGAGGCGTATATGCGGGCGCTGGACGAGGCGGCGGCGGGGCAGCTCAGTTTCGGGCAGCGGTATGCCCGGGAGGGGGCCGGAACTCCGTTGCTGGTGGCGGGCGTTGCGGCGGTCGCGGCCGCGGTGGCCGACCTGGTGCTCGGTACGGGGGCGAGTACGGCCGTCGGTGCGGGTGTGACCGTGGGCGTGGTCGGCGCCGCGGCCACCGTCGTGAAGGTGACCGCCTCCCATGTGCCCGCGGCACACCATCGTGCCGGTGCCGTGGGCCAGCCCGGCGGGCTCGAGCAGCTGCGCCTGCAGTGGCTGACCGCGCTGGAGGTGCGCGGCATCCGCCCGTACCTGGACCAGCAGCGGGTGATCACCGCGTCCACGGGCCCGAAGAAGAAGTCCGCGGGGCCCGCGCTGCGCGGCACCGACAAGAGCGCGGCGGCCCGCAGGCGGACGGTGCTTGAGCAGTCGTTCGGTCAACTCCCCGAGCCGGACGACCCGTTCGCGGGCCGGCGGCAGGAGCTGGCGCGGATCCGGCAGTGGGTGCAGGCGGCGCGCGCGAGCACGCAGACCCGTCCGACGGTCGTCGTGCTGCACGGGGCGCCCGGCAGCGGTCGTACGGCACTCGCGATCCACGCCACCCACGACCTGAAGGACCAGTTCCGGGGCGCGTGCGTCGTTGATCTGCGCGGCGACAGCGCGGAGGAGCCGCCGCTGTCCACCCGCGACGCCCTCCTGCACCTCCTGAACCGGCTCGGCGCGCCCCGCGAACAGCTCCTGTTCCGTGAGCGCTCCTCCCCCGAACAGCATCTGCGGCGGCTGGCCGAGCTGTATCACCAGTATCTGACGGGCCTGCCGGTCACGATCGTCCTCGACGACGCCTCGGACGCCGAACAGGTCCGCACCCTGATCCCCGAGCGCTCCGACAGTCTGGTGATCGTCACCGCCCGCAAGCCCTTGGACCTGCCCGAGGACCTGCCGGCCTGGGTGCACCAGCTGGCCGTCGAGCCCCTGGACGCGGCGGGTGCGGAGGAGCTGCTGAGCGCGGCGGCGCAGCAGGAGCACGGCCCCTACGACGCCGAATCCGCCGACCGGATCAGGGAGTTGTGCGGCGGGCTGCCGTTGGCGCTGCGTATCGCGGGCTCGGCCCTGGGCCCGCGCACCCCGCGCGTCCTGGCGACGGACCTGGCGGCGTACGGCCCGGTGGAACCGGTCGAACGCGCACTGTGGCTGCGCTACACGGACCAGCCGGATACGGGCCGGCGGCTGCTGCGGCGGCTGGCGCTGGCGGGGCGGGCCTCGCTGGGCGCGGCGGCTGCGGCGTCGCTGCTGGCCACGGACGAGGCGGAGGCGACCAAGCAGCTCGGGGCGCTCTCCCGGGCGGGCCTGATCGACCATGTACGCGGCAACCGCTACCGCCTGCACGACCTGGTCCGCGCCTTCGCCCAGGCCCGCCTCCTCGACGAGGAGGAACCGTCGGAGCGTACGGCCGCGCAGGAACGTCTGATCGTGAACTACGCGGATCTGGCGGACTCGGTGCTGCGTCTGGTGGACGGCAACATGTCGACCCGCTCGGACCGTTTCAGCCCGCACGGATTCACGTCCCTGGACGAGGCGTTGCGCTGGCTGGACGACGAGTCCAGCTTCATCACGTCGGCGCTGCGGCAGGCGGAGGGCGTGAACCAGGCGGCGGTCCTGAACCTGCTCGGCGCCCTGTGCGACTACTGCCTGCTGCGCGGCGACCTCTACCGCCTGGGCGAGATCAGCGAACTCGCCCAGTCCGTCGACCAGGGCCTGCTGGTCCGCTCGGTGCAGTGGCGTACGGGTATCGCGGCCCGTCAGCTCGGTGAACTGGACAAGGCGCGCACGACGTTGACGTCCGTGGTGGACCTGTACATGGAGGCCCAGCACGATGCGGGCGCGGCCCGGGCCCTGTGCTCGCTTGGCATCACCCTCCACCACCAGGGCAACCTGACCGAGGCGGCGGCGAAACTGCGGGAGGCGCTGGACCTGCAGGCGCCGGAGCAGCTGGCGACGGACCGCGCCTGGACGATGCACGCGCTGGCGGCGGTGGAGCGGGACCGGGGCCGCGTCTCCGAGGCCCTCGACCTGCTGACCCGCTCCCTGGTCCTGCACCGCGCGGGCGAGTCCGTGCACGGCGAGGCCTGGGCCCACTTCCAGCTCGGCCAACTGAGCCTGCGCATGGGCGACGTACCCAGGGCGGAGTCCGAACTCCGCACGGCCCTCGATCTGTACGCCCGCACCCGCGACGCCCGCGGCGAGGCCTGGGCCCTGACCCAACTGGCCCGCACCCGCCTGGTCGCCGGCGACCCGTCCCCTGCGGTGGACGGCCTACGCCAGGCGGCCGCCCGGCACCGCGAGAACGAGGACGCGCGGGGGGAGGCGTGGACGGTGTACTACCTGGGCCAAGCCCTGGAGGAGACGGGCAACCTGGACCTCGCGGTCCGTGAACTGGAGCGCTCGCGGACGATGTTCTCGCGGATGCGGGACGTGTACGGGCTGGCGTGCGCCCGGCATCACTCGGCCCGGGTGACGCGCGACCAACGGGCGGTCCAGACAGGCTCGTTGCGGAACTCGGGCTTCGCGCGGCAGTTGCTGGTGGACGCCCGCGCGGACTTCCAGCGCATCGGCGTCGCCCATGGCGAGGCGTGGACATGCCTGGAGCTGGCGGTGGTGGAGGCGGGCAACACCCGTACGCAGCAGGCGCTGGCGTTGTGCGACGAGGCGGTGGGCTTGTTCGCGTCGTACGGGGACCGGCGGGGCGAGGACTGGGCGCGGTTCCTGCGCTGCACGTTGCTGCCGTATGCGGCACCGGGCGGTGTCGACGTCGGGACGGCTGTGGCTCAGGAGGAGTTGGCGCAGTTGGAGCGGGGGCGCCATGAGGGGCGGGACGAGAAGCTGGACGAGTTCGTCGAGGCGTACCAGCTGCTCCTGGAACGGGGGGTGAATCTGGAGGCCGGGTGGCAGGCTTGGCGGTTGGGGATGGTGCCGGGGCGGCATGCTCGGGAGGTCATGGGGGTGGCGGTGGCTGCGGTGGGGCGGGGGTGAGGGGGCCGTACTCGTCCGGGTTGTGCGGTTCTGCTGGCGGCGAAGGCCTTCAAGTGGAAACGTGGTGGGGCGTCGACTGGTTCGGGGGGAGGTTCGATGCGGCATGGATTGAGGGGACCGACAGGGCTCCCGGACCTGGGGGAGCCCGATGAGCCGAACCTTCTTGCGGCGCTGAAGGCCACGGAGCGAAAGCCCCCGGTCCGGCTGGTCCTGCACGGGCCGCCGGGCATCGGCAAGTCAGCCCTGGCCGCGGGGATCTCCAGGTATCTCATGGCCAGACGGACGACGTCGTCGGGCTCCTCCCCTCAGGTGCACTGGATCGCCCTCGGTGGCCACGCAGGAGTGGAGCGCACGCTGCTGCGGCTACTCGCCGAGTGCGGGGCGCCGCGACGCCCCATCGTCCGGGCGGCGTTGGCGGGCGGAAGTGCGTTCCAGCGTGAGCTGTTGAGTCAGTGCGAGGTGTTCGTCCGGGGCCGCATCGTGGTCCTGGACGACGTAGGTCCTTCGGTCGGCCGTTCCCTGCTCGCCGTGCTGCGGCAATGCCGCGAGCTGACGGTGATCGTCACCTCGCGTCAGAGGTACGGCTGGACTGGCACCGGGGCCCGGCTGTACGCCGTTCGGCCGTTGCACACCGCGCATGCCGTGGCTCTCGCCGCGAGCTGCTCCACGCGGCTGACTGCTGACGGGTGGGCCGTTCCCCAGCCGCTGGGCGAGCTGCTGACGGCCGCACAGGGGGTGCCCCCGCTCGCACGGCTCGTCGGCTCTCTGGCGGCCGAAGTGCCACCCGGCCTGCTCAGGAACGTGGCAGGGCCGGACGAGCTCGTCGCACTCGCCCTCGATCGGTGCAGCCCCGATGAACTGCGCGTGCTGAGGAACCTCGCGGCACGCTCATCAGGTGCTCCCTTCACCGCCCGTACGGTGGAGTCGCTGTTTCAGCGGGACACCGACCCGGCCGATGTACCGGTCGTCCTCAGCGGGCTGCTCAACCGCGAACTGGTGCAGCAGTGGCGCGGCAACGAGGCTTTCTGCCTTTCGGCGCCGGTGGCCGACTGGGTGCGGCGCCGCACACCACCGCGCGCGTGGCGGAGGCTGGCCCGTCAGGTGGCACGGGACGTGGCCAAGGCCGCCGGGCAGGACCTGCAGGACACGGCGAGCCTCCTGGACGGCAGAGCGCGTCCGCATCGGCCCGACGGATGGCAGCCAGACAGGATCGCTCCCCATGAACTCGCCGCGCGCGTGGACGAGTTCATGGATCTGCTCGCCGACAACCGGCACCCGAAGCAGCAGAAGGAAGAGATCGCGGACGCGCTGGCCCTGCTCCTGGCCACCCGCACGGACGCCCACCGGCTCGTGGCACTGCACCACGGCTCGCCCGGCAGCGCGTCCGTGCGCCGGGCTCTGGGTTCCCTCGTACGGGATCTGGGCATGCCGGCGCGGGCCCAGTCGCTGCTCGACGGTGACACCAGTGCGTACGTCGTCTACGAAACGGCCGCCAACCGTCACCAGTTGGGCCGACTGGGCTCCGCCCTGGCCGGCCTGGGCGAGGAACCCGCCTCTGAGGACGCGCACGCCGCCTGGCAACTGCTGGTACGCGGCGCCGTGTTGTGCGACCAGGGCAAGGCGCTGGAGGCTGACCGGGTACTGCGGAGGGCCGCTGAACTGCACCGGGTGGCCGGGTGCCCCCGCGGCCGGGGCTGGGCTCTGCTGTACCTGGCCCGCGCATGCCTGCTGCGCGGCCTGAACTCCGAGGCAGAGCACTTGCTGCGGCAGGCCGACCAGGCTCTTCTGTCCGTGGGGACGTTCACGGACAGAACTGGGTGGCCACGGAGTGGATCCGATTCACCGCGCCGGGCCGCGCCTCCAAGACGACATACAAGGTCAAGAAATTGGACCCCTTGGCGGGGCACATCGCCGCCGAGAATCGCCGTGGCATCGCCTGGACACATCTGAATCTCGCGCTTGCCGAGATGAAGCCGGGCGAAATCGGAGCGGCGGTCGCTCTTCTGTCCACCGCCGATCGGGACTTCGCAGTCTGTGGGGACGCGCTCGGCGCGGCGTGGACTCATCACCGACACACGTTGCTCTTGCCCCCCGCCAGCCAGTCCGGCGATGCCACGGCGAACAGATGGCTCGCTGTCCACCAGGAGTTCGTCGAGATCGACTGCACATTGGGGCGAGCGTGGACGACCCTGGAACTCGCGGCGCGATTCCGCGACCCGTCCACCACGGAGGCCCTGCTGTCCACGGCGGAGTCCGACTTCCGGATCCTGGACGACGCGCACGGCCTCGCCTGGGTGAAGACCCTCCGCGCCACACGCAGCCTGCCGCCGATCCCTCTCGACTCCAGCGGCGCTCTCGCAGTCGAATTGCCACCGGGAACGCCCGGCAAGGATCAACTGATCCAGGACATGGTGAAGTTCTGCGAGGGCGGCGGCATCCACGGGGGCCGTGTCACCCCCTTCCACGCCCGCGACCTCGTGGTCACCCGCCCGACACCCGAGTTCGTGAGCAGACCCCGCACAGCCGCCCGCCGCTGCCACGTCCGCATCACCCTCCTCGACGAGTCCCCGTCCGCCGGCGCGACCGCCCGCCTCCTGCTGCGCGTCGTACCGGAGCGCGGCCACCCCTGGGCGGACCGGGACAGAGAACCGCCATGGCTGTCCGCCGTCTCCGTGCCGCTGACGCAGGCCTCCGTCGAGCCGGCGACCGCTTTGTTACGGCCTTCCGAACAGGCGGAACGCGGCGCCGAGTTCGACTTCACACCGCACCGCACCGGATTGCACCGCATCCGATTCACCATCGCCCTCGATCACACCGGAACGGTCCTGCAGCAGGTGGAGACAGAGCTCGACATCCTCGACAACGATCAGATCGGCGGCCACGTGGCGCCCCACGCCGTCACGCACCGCGGGCGGTAGCCGCACATGGGCACAGACCTCCCCGTACGCATTGTCCAGGATCCGAGCCGGGAGTTCGAAGCATGGGGTGACGACCTCAAGCCCGACGTCACCGTGTGCCTGGACAGCATGTGGAACGGCCGGATCAGAGCACGACTCTACGGACCTGCCGTGCCCTCACTGCACGGCACCGAGCACAAGGTGGATCTCGCGGTGAGCCCGGCCGAGGTGCGCTCCGCCGCGGCCCGGCTGTGCCGCCTGTGGAAGGAACTCCTCATCGACCACCGGCCGTTGACGGACGACGGCCTCCCCATGACCGGCGAACCCGAGACCCCGTACACCTCCCTGGTGGATCTGCGCGCCCGCCCGGTCCGGGAGTTGTACGACATCGTCGACGAACTCGCGCTAGCTGGCTCGGAGTTGCTCTACGGAACGCTCCTCGCCGGAGCGGACCCGCACGTCAAACGGTTCCGCCTCCATCTGATCGAGACACTCACCCGTCGCGAGGGGCTGAGAGTCCGCTTCGACGCGGACCTGCACGTGCCCTGGTCCATGGTTTGCCTGGGCCCCGATGACCTGCCGCCGGCTCAGCCGCAGCCCTCGACGGACCCTGAGACTCCCCTGCTGTCCTCCTTGTTCGGCCGTTTCCTCGGATATCGCCACCAGATCGAGCAGACGGGCGGCGCCTATACCCGGCTCTTCGATCAGCGCGACGCCCCCGAGACACCGTCAGTCAGCCTCAACCACGACACCCGGCTCGACCGCAAGGGCCATACCCGAGCCGTGGACGTCGCCGCCGTGCTCGCGAAGGGCACCCGGATCGTGGAGCGCACGAAACGGAGTGAACTGGTCAGCGCGCTGGGGAAGGCCGATCTGTGCGAGCACCTGATGTACTTCTGGTGCCACGGCCACTTCGTCCCCAACGGATCCGAGCCACCCGCCCTCGCCGTCCGGCTGACCGACCGACAGACCATCGACGCCCACACGGTGCGCGACCGGCGGCGCCACCTCGGCAACGACACCCCGTTCCAGCCCTTCGTCATGCTCAACGCCTGCCACGCCGGCATACCCGAGGGCGGCGGCGACCCCAAGTTCCTGAGCCGGGCGCTGATCGACGCGGGCGCGCGCGGTGTTCTCGGGCCGCAGATCGAGATGCCGCAGATCTTCGCGGCCGAGTACGCGCTGGAGTTCCTGACCCGCTATCTGGACGGCGTCGAGACGGCGGGCAGCATCGCCCACGCCGTGGCCCGGCACTTCGCCGACGCCCTGCACAACCCCCTGGGCTTCGCCTACGCCCTGCACCACGGCATGGACACCCGGCTGGAACGCGCCGCCGCGCCCGCCTCCGACACCGATCAGGAGATCACCGTATGAGCGGGCCGAGCCCGAGCCCGTCCGTACACACGGTGTCGCTCGGCCCCGACGGCTGGCTGCTGGAGGAGACGGCCCACGGCCTTCGCCCCGTGCCCGCCGACCGGCTGCTCGACCACTTCGCCGAGGAGCTGACCCCGCCCGCCTGGGCGACCGACCTACTCGTCTACGCACACGGCTGGCGGACGGAACCGGAGTCCGCCCGGGCAACGGTCGATGGACTGCTCGCGCTGACGGCCGCTCAATACGAGCGGTACCGGGTGACGTATCCACACCTACCCGCCTGGCGGCCCTGGACGGTGCTGGTCTGCTGGCCGTCGGGCCGGCGGAGGACCATGGGCGAGTACCGGCGTTTCCGTGACCGGGCTCATGCACTGAGCACGCGGGGGCATGCGGCCCGGGTCATCGGGCAGCTGCTGGGGTACCTGGACGGAGAGCGCGGCGACCCGGCCGCGCCACCCGTACTCGTCGGCCGCGACGGGCAGTACCTGCACCTCCTCGGGCACTCCTTCGGCTGCCGTGTGCTGTGCGAGGCGGTGCAGTGGGCGGCCGAGGGGCCGGACACCCTGGGCTGGAGCACGCCGCGGCCGCCGGACCGGCCGTTCACCGTGGATTCCATGCTGCTGTTCCAGATGGCCGCGCCTCGGGACGCCTTCGCGACGCTGTTCACCGCGCTCGACGAGGCCCCGCTGCACGGCCCGGTCGTGGCCACGTACTCGCACCACGACCGTGCCACCGGTTTCCTGCACGAGCGCGCCGAGAAACGGGCGGGCGTCGGCCACGCGGGCATCGGCACCGCGCCCGCGCCCGTTTCCGGCATCAGGATGCTCGGCGTCGGCGAACCGTATCCACGCGCCGTCCTCGACCACCGGTTCGTCAGCGTGGACGCGGGCGAGGTGTTCGTCGACAAACGCGGCTTGTCGGGCGCCCACTCCGACCATGTGCGGCCGGAGTCAGCACATCTGCTGCTGTCGCTGGCCGACCACTCCCGATGACGAGGCCGTGACGGGAGCGGCGCGGGTCAGCTCTTCGCTGTGGGCGCGTTCCCGGACTCGGCGCTCGTGTTGCCGGAGGCGTCCGCCTTCGGATCCGGGGCCTCTTTGAAGTCGATCTTGTTCATGTGCTTGCTCATCGACTTCATCAGGCCCCACACCGCCAGGGCCATCACCGCGAACACGATGAAGCCGAGGACGCCGGGGGTGACCTTGTTCTCGTCGACCTCCTTGGCGAGAGGGACGAGATGCGTCATTGCCAGGCTTGCGCTTGCGCTCATGTCAGGCATTGTCGCGGATGCCCGCAAAGAGGTCGTCCTCGGGGAGGGAGGTATCGACGAGGGTCTTCGCGAGCTCGTACTCCTCGGTGGGCCAGACGTCCTTCTGGAGCTCCAGCGGGACGTGGAACCAACCGCCGTCGGGGTCGATCTGGGTGGCGTGCGCGATCAGTGCCTTGTCGCGGATCTCGAAGAACTCGGCGCACGGGATGTGCGTGGTGAGCGTGCGCTCGGTGCGCTCGAACTCGCTCCAGCGCTTGAGCCAGTCCCCGTACGGCGACTCCATGCCCCGGTCGAGCAACGCCTGGTGCAGCGCCTCGGTGCGGGGGCGGTTGAAGCCCTGGTTGTAGTAGAGCTTGAGCGGCTGGTACGCGGTGCCGAACTCCTCCTCCGGGTACTTCTCGGTGTCCGCCGCGCCCTCGAACGCCACCATGGAGATCTGGTGGGTCATGATGTGGTCGGGGTGCGGGTAGCCGCCGTTCTCGTCGTACGTGGTGATCACCTGCGGACGGAACGAGCGGATCTTCCGCACCAGCTCGCCGGCCGCCTTGTCGACGTCCTCCAGGGCGAAGCAGCCCTCGGGGAGGGGCGGCAGGGGGTCACCCTCGGGCAGCCCCGAGTCGACGAAGCCCAGCCATTCCTGGCTCACGCCGAGGATCTCGCGGGCCTCGTCCATCTCCTTCTTGCGCACCTCGTGGATGTGCTCCTCGATGTACTTGTCGCCCTGGAGCTTGGGGTTGAGGATGGAGCCGCGCTCCCCGCCCGTGCAGGTCACGACAAGCACGTCCACCCCCTCGGACACGTACTTGGCCATGGTGGCCGCGCCCTTGCTCGACTCGTCGTCGGGGTGGGCGTGCACGGCCATCAGTCGCAGCTGGTCAGTCAAGACTCAATCCTCGGGTCAAGTCGGCGCCCTGTGTGAACGGACGCGTTTGGCAGCTTCTATAGTGACCGAATCGGGGGGCGAATAATTCCGGGGCCGGTCATGCCGAGAGGACGATCATGAGTACGGCGAGCACGCGGCTGCCCGAGGGCCGCTACGGGCGCTCCTCGGACGAGCGCGCCGACCGCACGCTCAAGGTCGTCGGAGCCGTCCTCGCGGCGGCAGTGCTCGCCCTGGTCGGCTTCTTCGGCTACCACTATGTCTTCCAGACCAAGATCAGCGCCGAGGTGATCACCTTCGACGCCTCCGCGGACTCGGTCAAGGTGCATCTGGAGGTCCGCAAGGACGCCGGCGCCAGCGGCTACTGCACCGTGCGGTCCCAGGCCGAGAACGGTGCCGAGGTCGGCCGGGCGGACTTCCACTTCGACGGGTCCGCCACCCGTATCGACAAGGTCGTCACGCTCCGGACCACGGCGCAGGGGACCACGGCCGAGCTCCTCGGCTGTCACGCCGACTGACCCCACCCTCGATACGTAGGTGCTGACCAGTGCATACGTATTTCTGACGGCTTATGTCCTCCCCCTTCAGCCGTGGAATTGTTAGGCTCGTGGTTTCGCCCATCCATGGAGGAACATTCTTCTGGGTAGGGCGATGCTTTGTATTCCCAGTACCTACGAGGAGCACCTGTGACCCAGACCAGCGAAGACGTCACCTGGCTCACGCAGGAGGCGTACACCAAGCTCAAGGACGAGCTGGAGTACCTGTCTGGTCCCGCGCGCGCCGAGATCACCGTGAAGATCGCGGCCGCTCGCGAGGAGGGCGACCTGCGCGAGAACGGCGGGTACCACGCGGCCAAGGAGGAGCAGGGCAAGCAGGAGCTCCGCATCCGCCAGCTGACCCAGCTCCTGGAGAAGGCCAAGGTCGGCGAGGCGCCGGCATCGGCGGACGGCGCGGTGGCGCCCGGCATGGTCGTGACGATCGCCTTCGACGGTGACGAGGACGACACGACGACGTTCCTGCTCGCCTCGCGCGAGTACGCGAGCTCCGACATCGAGACCTACTCGCCGCAGTCCCCGCTCGGCTCCGGCGTGATGGGCCACAAGGTCGGCGAGGACGCCGAGTACGAGCTGCCCAACGGCAAGAAGGCCTCGGTGACGATCCTCAAGGCCGTGCCGTACAGCGGCTGATCCCGACCGCCCTTTCGGCCTACTCGTCCTTGGCGGACCCCCGGCGTCTCACCGACGCCGGGGGTTTCGTCATGCCTTCAGGCCCTCACGCCGTCGCCGAGCGGTACTTCCGCACCGCCAGCGTACGGAATATGAGGACGATCAGGACCGAGTAGATCAGCGAGGCCCAGACCGGGTGCTGCATGGGCCAGGCGTCCGACTGCGAGACGCCGGGGTTGCCGAACAGCTCGCGACAGGCCTGCACCGTGGCGCTGAACGGGTTCCAGTCGGCCACGTGCTGCAGCCAGGGGGTCATCCTGCTGGAGTCCACGAACGCGTTCGAGATGAACGTGACCGGGAAGAGCCAGATCAGTCCGCCGGAGGTCGCCGCCTCGGGAGTGCGGACGGACAGGCCGATCAGTGCGCCGATCCAGGTGAACGCGTACCCGGCGAGCAGCAGCAGGCCGAAGGCGCCGAGCACCTCGCCGATGCTGGTGTGGGTGCGCCAGCCGACCAGGAGGGCGACTATCGCGAGGACCAGCAGGGTGAGGGCGGTCTGCACCAGGTCGGCGAGCGTGCGCCCGGTGAGCACCGCCCCGCGTGCCATAGGCAGGGAGCGGAAGCGGTCGATGAGGCCCTTGTGCATGTCGTCCGCGATGCCCGCACCGGCGCCGGCGGTGGCGAAGGTGACGGTCTGCGCGAAGATGCCCGCCATCAGGAACTCGCGATAGACGGAGGACTCCGTGGTCCCGCCGATGTTCATCGAGCCGCCGAACACATAGCTGAACAGCACGACGAACATAATTGGCTGGATCAGCCCGAAAATGATCATCTCGGGGATCCTGGACATGCGAATCAAGTTGCGCTTCGCGACGACCAGTGAGTCCCGGACGGACTGGCTGATCGGGTTCGAGGGCGCCGAGATGGGCGCGGTGTCGGTGATGGCGCTCACTTGGCCTCCTCCTTCTTGGGCTTGCGGCGCTCGGCGTCCGCGTTCGTCGCGCCGTTGCTCTCGTCCCGCACCTCGGCCACATGGCCCGTGAGGGACAGGAAGACGTCGTCGAGGGTGGGGCGGCGCAGGCCGATGTCGTCGATCTCGATGCCGCGGGTGTCCAGCTCCCGGATCACCTCGGCGAGGAGCTTCGCGCCGCCGGTGACGGGCACGGTGAGCTTGCGGGTGTGGTCCTCGACGGTGAGCTCGCCCTTGCCGAAGCCGCGCAGCACCTCCCCGGCGGGCGCCATGTGCTCGCGCTCGTGCACGACGACCTCGACGCGCTCTCCGCCGGTGCGGGCCTTGAGCTGGTCGGAGGTGCCGCGGGCGATGACCCGGCCATGGTCGACGACCGCGATGTCGTGCGCGAGGTGGTCGGCCTCTTCGAGGTACTGGGTGGTCAGCAGCAGCGTCGTGCCGCCGGAGACCAGCTGCTTGATGACCTCCCACAGGAGTTGGCGGTTGCGCGGGTCGAGGCCGGTCGTCGGTTCGTCCATGAACATCACGGGTGGGCGGACGACCAGCGCGGCGGCCAGGTCGAGGCGGCGGCGCATGCCTCCGGAGTAGGTCTTCGCGGTGCGGTCGGCGGCGTCCGTAAGGCCGAACTGGTCGAGCAGCTCCACGGCACGGGCCCTGGCGGCCAGGGCCTTCATCTGGTAGAGCTGGCCGACCATCTGGAGGTTCTCGCGTCCGGTCAGGTACTCGTCGACCGCGGCGAACTGCCCGGACAGGCCTATCGACCGCCGCACCTCGTTGGGGTGCTTGAGCACATCGAGGCCGGCGACGACCAGCCTGCCGCTGTCGGGGCGCAGCAGGGTGGTGAGGCAGCGGACGGTGGTGGTCTTGCCCGCGCCGTTCGGCCCGAGCAGGCCCAGAACCGTGCCCTCCGGGACATCCAGGTCGACGCCGTCCAGAGCCCTTACGTCGCCGAAGGTCTTCACCAGGCCTTCGGCATAGATGGCGCCTGGCATATCAGTCTCCACGTCGTCGGGAATCTTCGAAAAACCTAGGATTGTGCGCATACTCCCGCTGGGCGGGTGACGCGAGACACACCATAACGCGATGTATCGCGTCTCTCAAGAGAATTACTCGAACGGGTGAACCGAACGCCCCCGACCTCAGTCGATGACCGTGTACCCCGCGTCGCGCAGGGCCTGGCCGACCTCGGCGCAGTGCACCGGACCCTTCGTCTCCAGGTGCAGCTCGACCTCCGCCTCCGTGAGTCCGAGCCGGGGATCGGTCCGTACGTGGCTCACATCGAGGACGTTAGCGTCGACCACTGACAACACCCCCAGGAGCGTCGCGAGGGCACCCGGTCGGTCCGTCAGCCTGAGACGTACGGCCAGGTATCGGCCCTGTGCGGCCATGCCGTGCCGCAGGACGCGCTCCATCAGCACCGGGTCGACGTTGCCGCCGGACAGCACCGCCACGACCGGTCCCTCGAAGGCGTCCGGATCGCTCAGCAGCGCCGCGACCGGGCTCGCACCGGCCGGCTCGACGACCAGTTTGGCCCGCTCCAGGCACAGCAGCAGGGCAGCGGACAGCTCGTCCTCCGACACCGTACGCACCTCGTCGACCAGCTTGCCAACGATTTCGAACGGCACATCGCCGGGCCGCCCGACCTTCATGCCGTCGGCCATCGTCGTCGGGTTCTCGATCGCCACCGGGCGCCCGGCCGCCAGCGAGGGCGGGTATGCGGCCGCACCCGCCGCCTGTACGCCCACGATCCGCACGTCCGGCCTGAGCGCCTTCACCGCGACCGCGACCCCGGCCGCGAGACCGCCGCCGCCGATCCCGAGAACGATGGTGCGCACCTCGGGGCACTGCTCCAGGATCTCCAGGCCGACCGTGCCCTGACCGGCGATGACGTCGGGGTGGTCGAAGGGGTGGATGAACACCGCGCCCGTCCGCTCCGCGTACTCCTGCGCCGCGGCCAGCGTCTCGTCGACCACCTGCCCGTACAGGCGCACTTCGGCGCCGTAGTCCTTGGTGGCGCTGATCTTCGGCAGCGGGGCGCCCTTGGGCATGAACACCGTGGAACGCACGCCCAGCAGCGCGGAGGCAAGGGCAACGCCCTGGGCGTGGTTGCCCGCGCTCGCGGCGACGACACCGGCCGCGCGCTCCTCGGGCAGCAGTCCGGCGATACGGATGTACGCGCCGCGCAGCTTGAACGACCCGGTCCGCTGGAGGTTCTCGCACTTGAGGTGCACCGGCGCGCCGACCAGCTGGGACAGGTACCTGCTGCCCTCCATCGCGGTCACGCGCGCGACACCGATGAGCATCTTCTGGGCGCCGCGTACGTCGTCGAGGGTGACGGGTCGCGAGAGGTCAGCCGTGCCATAGCTCATGACTCAAGTCTCGCAGTTCACAAGCGCGGGCTCCCGCTGTGACCAACCTCCGAGACCGGTTTGCGCAGCGCCGGTACGGCCCGCCTCCCGGCCGCGTACCCTGTCCCCCACATCCAGCACCCCTTCATGAAGTGAGCCTCCGGCCATGCCCACAACACCTGAAATGTCGATGGACATGACGATCGTCGGTGACACCGGTCTTCTCGACACGCTGCAGCACGAGGTGGCGGTGTTCGCCCGTCGTGCCGAACAGACCCGGCTCGGCGGAGTCGGACAGGTGCGCAACTCCATGGACCGCGCCGCGTATCTGCTGCTCAACCGCCTCGACAAAGAGGGCCCGATGGGCGTCAAGGCGCTCGCCGCGAGCATGGGAATCGACTCCTCGACGGTCACCCGGCAGGTGGCTCCGCTCGTCGACACCGGGCTCGTCAAGCGCACCTCGCACCCCGAGGACGGGCGGGCGGTGGTACTCCAGTTGTCCCCGCGCGGGCAGTCACGGCTGGAGGAAGTGCGCTCGTCGCGGCGTCAGTTGATGGCCGAGCTGACACACGACTGGGCGCCGGAGGAGCGCGAGGCGTTCTGCACGCTCCTCACGCGCTTCAACAGCGCGCTCTCCTCACGAATGGCCGCCCAGGGGCTGCCGGGCGCGGAGCCCCCGACGTCCTCCTGAGCCAGGTACCGCCCTCGCAAGCGGCCTTCGGCTCGCGTACGTCTACGCGCGCGTGCTGCCTGACTCTTGACCGAAAGGCCGCCCCTGGCCTCCTATGAGACCGGGTCCTCGTCGCAGGCGGCCACGCGCCTGGGCCGGGGCCCCTCATCGCTCACGGTCACTCTCAGGCGGGAGGCGCGGTGCGAGAACGGCATGCGTCCCAAGGCGCCCGCCGGGCCCGGGAGTTCCAGGCGTTCGTCGCGGGCGCGGCTGGCCGGCTGCTGCACACCGCCACGCTGCTCACCGCGGAGGCCCCGGACGACAACCCGCGCGCGCGACGCCTGCTGACACTCGCCCTCGCGCACACGTACGCGTGTTGGGACCGGCTGCGCGGGGAGGACCCCTACGACCTCGCCCGCCAGTACCTGGCCACCCGCTTCGCACACGGGGCCTGGCACCAGTACGGCGGCCTCGGCCGGGCCCGCCCCCACCCCGCCAGCCCGCTGGCCCGGCTCAGCCCGCAGGAGCGACTGATCCTGGTCCTGAGGCTGTACGAGGGTGTCGCCGAGGAACAGACGGCGGCCCTGCTCGGCCTGCCCGCGGAGCGCGTCCAGGCGATCTGCGACCGGGCGACGACCATCCTGTTGCACCCGCCGCGGGGTCCGGCCCCTGCGGTGCCGGTGGCGAAGGTGGCGCCGTCATGAGCCGGCCCGACGCCGAGGCGGCCGTACGGCGGCTGATGGAGCAGACGCCGCCGCCGGTGCCGCCCGAGCTCTACGGGGAGGCCGTACGGCGTGGCAGCCGGATGCTCCGCCGCAGGACGGCGGCCCGCCGTCTGATGTGGCTGGTGCTGTGCGCCGCGGCGCTGGCGTTCACGGTGTGGGCGCTGACGACCCAACCGTGGGTGGAACCGCCGTCGGAGACGACTCCACCCCTGACCGGCTGGTGAGGTAGCCCTAGCTGCCGAGGGCCTGCTGAAGGTCCTCCAGGAGGTCCTCCACGTTCTCGATGCCCACCGAGAGGCGCACGAGGTCGGCCGGGACCTCCAGGGCCGAACCGGCCACGGACGCGTGGGTCATCCGGCCCGGGTGCTCGATCAGCGACTCGACGCCGCCCAGGGACTCGCCGAGCGTGAACACCTTGGCGCGGTTGCAGACCTCGACGGCCGCCTCCTCGCCGCCCTCGACCTGGAAGGAGACCATGCCGCCGAACGCCTTCATCTGCTTGGCGGCGACCTCGTGGCCGGGGTGCTCCGGCAGACCCGGGTACAGCACACGCGTCACGCGCGCGTGCCGGGTCAGCATGTCGGCGACCTTGGTGGCGTTCTCGCTGTGCCGGTCCATGCGCACCGACAGCGTCTTGGCGCCGCGCAGCACCAGCCACGAGTCGAAGGGACCGGCGACGGCGCCCATCGCGTTCTGGTGGTACGCCAGTTCCTCGCCCAGTTCCGGGTCGCCGACGATCAGCGCGCCGCCGACGACGTCCGAGTGGCCGCCCATGTACTTGGTCAGGGAGTGCACCACGACGTCCGCGCCCAGGGACAGCGGCTGCTGGAGGTAGGGCGTGGCGAAGGTGTTGTCGACGACGAGCCGCGCGCCCGCGTCACGGGCGATCTGGGCGACGGCGGCGATGTCGGTGATACCGAGGAGCGGGTTGGAGGGAGTCTCCACCCATACCACCTTGGTCTTGGGGGTGATGGCGGCCCGCACGGCGGCGGGATCGCTGGTGTCGGCGACCGACCACTCCACCCCCCAGCGGGAGACGACCTTCGCGAAGAGGCGGAACGTGCCGCCGTACGCGTCGTTGGGGATGACCACGTGGTCGCCGGGGCTGAGCAGCGTACGCAACAGGCAGTCCTCGGCCGCCAGTCCGGACGCGAACGCGAGGCCGCGGCGGCCGCCCTCCAGGGCGGCGAGGTTCTCTTCGAGGGCGGTCCTGGTGGGGTTGGCGCTGCGGCTGTACTCGTAACCGCCGCGCAGACCGCCGACGCCGTCCTGCTTGTAGGTCGAGACCTGGTAGATCGGCGGGACGACCGCGCCGGTGAGGGGATCCGCGGTGTTGCCCGCGTGGATCGCCAGGGTCTCGAAGTGCTGACTGATGTGCCTGTCGCTCATGGGTACCGAGGGTAGTGCGCGAGAGCGGCAGGTGCCGGACGGGCGGGTTATCCACAGGCCGGGGAGCGGGTTGGCCAATTGTCGGACCCGTCTGGTTCGCTTGAGGCATGGAGATTCTCTGGGTCCTGATGGCGCTGGTCCTGCTCGGCTTCGTGCTGCTTCCGTATCTGCGGCGCAGGCGCGGCATGATCGAGCAGGTGCACCCCGGCCACCCGGACGCCGCGGACCCGGCGGCCTACGGCTTCGTGCGGCAGGAGGAGCTGGACATCCGTATGCCCGGCGCCGACCAGGACCTGCTGGACGTCCTCGACCTGGTGCAGCGCACCCAGGACTACCGGGCGGCCGCGCAGCTCCTGGCCGGCACGGAGGCGGCGGGCGAGCGGCGCTGGCAGCGTGTACAGGCCTTCGCGGGCGCCGCTTCCCTGGAACTGCGGCAGCGGCCGGGCGGGGTCAGCGAGACGCCGGGCAGCCAGTGGCTGCGGGTGTGGCGGGCCGAGGCGCCCAAGGACGCGGGCGGTGCGGCCGTACACGCGGAGTTCTTGGTGCAGCAGGCGTGGCGCACGTCGACGCCCGGGACCGACGAGTTCCGGATCATCATGGAGGAGGCGCGGACGGCGTGCGGGGAGGCGGCGCTGCTCGCTCCCGGTGACCCGATCCCGTACATCGTCGAGTTGTCGGTGGCGCGCGGACTGGCGTACAGCCAACCGGAGTTCGAGCAGCTGTGGCTGAAGATCCTGGACCGTGCCCCGGCGCACATGGGCGCGCACCTCGCGGCGCTCCACTACTGGTGCGAGAAGTGGCACGGTTCGCGCGAGCTGGCGAACTCCTTCGCGGAGGCGGCCGCGGCCCGGGCCCCGCAGGGCTCGCTGCTGGCGGCCATGCCGCTGTTCGCGGTCTTCGAGCACCTGCCCGAGGTCAACCTGGTCAGCGGCTTCTACCAGAGCGCGGTCGTGACCAAGGCGATCCACGGCGCGCTCTTCGCGGTGCACGCGGCCCGCCCCGACGACCCGATGCTGGCGCACGTCCGCCACCTGCTCGTCTTCTTCCTGGTCCGCGCCGAGCGCTGGGCGGAGGCCATGAACCAGCTGATACACGTCGACGGCCATGTGGGCGCCCTGCCCTGGACCCTGTCCGCCGACCCGGCGGCGGAGTTCGCGGTGTACCGGGCGCTGGCGGTGGCGGGGTACGAGGCGAACGGGGGGAACCCGGCGACGCTGCTGCGCTGAAGCAAGCGTTTGCGGGGGTGCGGGAGGGGGCGCCATGAGCATGCCTTGCCTGTCTCGGTTCGGGTAGGCGATACTCCGTTTCCCCCCACGACCACCGGTCACGACCCCGCCTCGCGACCGAGTGCCCCTCAGCTGTTCCCGCTGTCCCCTTCGCAGTCCCCTGTGCTGTTCGCTGTTCCGTTTTGCAGTTCCGTTTCGCTGTTCCGACCGTTCCCGTTTCCCGTGGGGGGATCCCGGCCCGATGGGCTCGACCCTGCGCGCGCTGCGCGCTCTCGTACTGCTCGCCGGCTTCTATCTGCTCGGCGTCCTGCTGCTGGCGGTACTCGCCGGCGCCGACTTCCTGGTCCTGCTGCACGCCCCGGCGAGTATCGCGCTGAAGCTGCTCCTCGTCTCCGTACTGCTGGCGATCCCGCTGGTCCGCGGCCTGTTCATGCTGCGCACGCCGAAGGGCGAGGAGCCCCCTGGGCTGCCCGTCACCGAGGCCGACGAGCCGGAACTGTGGCGCACGGTACGCGAGTTGGCCGACCGGGTCGGCACGCGCGCCCCGTCCCGCATCGTCCTGGCGGCCGACGTCAACGCCGCCGTGGCCGAGGACGCCCGCCTGCTCGGCCTGCTGCCCGGAAAGCGCCGGCTCTACCTCGGCGTACCTCTCATGCAGGGCCTGACCGAGGCCCAGTTGCGCGCGGTCCTCGCCCACGAGCTCGGCCACTACTCCAACTCCGACACCCGCCTCGCCGCCCTCACCGTGCGCGGCCGGGCCCAAGTGCTGCGCACCATAGGGCACTTCGAAGAGCGGGCGGGCCTGAGCGCGGAGCGTGAGCGGGCCCGGCAGGAGAAGAAGAACGCCAGGGCCGAGGCCAAGGGCAAGGAGAGCCAGGAGATCGACACGGGCCGCGCAGGCATCACCTACCGCGCGATGGCCTGGATCTACACGGCTTACGCCAAGCTGTACTTCCGCGCGACGCTCTCCGTCTCCCGCCGCCAGGAGTTCGCCGCCGACGCCGCTGCCGCCCGGATCGCCGGACGCGAGGCGACCGCGTCCGCGCTGCGCGAGATCCCGGTGCTGGACGGCGCGTTCGGGTTCTACCTGAGCAGCTACGCCAACCTGGGCTACGACACCGAGCTCTTGCCCCCGCGCGGCGAGGTGTTCGGCGGCTTCGGCCGGATGCTGACCGCCCGCCAGCTCGAACTGGCGGGACTGCGCAGCGAGTTGCCCACCGAGTCCGTATCGCCGTACAACTCCCATCCGCCGATCGCCGACCGCGTCCGCCGCGTCGAGGCGCTGCCCGCCGACGGGCGCGCGGACGAGGCGCGTGGCGCGGCCATCGCCCTCCTGTCCGACCCGGAGCACACTCTCACGGCCCTGGAGGACGCGGTCCTTTCGGAGGAGATACGACGGTTTCGGCGCAGCTCCGGCTGGCAGGAACTGCTCGACGACGCGATGGCCGAGGCCCTCACCTCGCTCAACACGCCGCTGCACCGGGCGCTGGCCCTGTACACCAAGGACCGCCCGACCCTGCCGGCCCTGCTCACACTCATCGACAACGGCCAGTTGTGGCAGCTGGCGCGGCGGCTGCCACTGTCGGACCAGGCGGCCGAGGCGAAGGGCCGCGCCTTCCGCGAGTTCGTCCGGCCGACCCTGACGCAGTCGCTGCAGAGCATGCTGATGGCGGAGTTCAACACCCGGTCCCTGGTGCGCTGGGAGTTCTCCTGGGAGCAGGCGGCCACCGCCCGCATCCTGCCGGCGCGGGCCGACGCGGCGACCGAGGCCGAGGGAGACATCGACGCCGTGGTCGCCGCCGCCGTGGACGCCGCGCTCGCCGACCACCCCGACACCGCGCCGCTGCGCGCCCTGCTTCCCCCCGCTCCCCGCTCCCCCCGAGAAACGGACGCCCCCCGATGACCGTACTGCTGTGGATCCTGGGCATCCTGGCCGTGCCCACACTGATCATCGTCGTGTGGCTGGGCGGGGTGTTCCTGAAGGAGTTCTTCTCCCCCAGCGGCGACACCGACGACGGCGCCGGTGCGGCCGCCGCCGAGAAGCTCGGGCTGCTGCCCGCCGAACGACAGAACACGGAGTACGCAGGCCCGCTGCCCGCCGGCTGGGAGGCGGCGCTCGGTGCCGTGCGCGGCGGGGACTGGAAGGCGGCCGCCGACCTGATGGCGGGCATCGGCCGGGACTGGGAACGCCGTTCCGCGGCCGCGTATCTGCTCGCCGAGATCGCGGCCAAGGAGGACGGCTGGCTGCTCGCCTGGGAGGGCGACCGGCCCGACGACCCGGACGCCGCCGTGGTCCGCGCCCGCAGCACGGTGATCCTCGCCTGGGACATCCGGGGCGGCAAGCGGGCCAAGTACACGACGAACGAGCAGTTCGCGGGCTTCCACCGGATGCTCCAGCAGTCCCGCGAGGAGATAGCCAAGGCGGCCGCGCTCAACCCCGACGACCCCACCCCGTACATCACGGAGATCTGGGTCGCGCTCGGGCTCGGCTATCCGCACTCCGAGATGGACAAGCTGTGGTCGGAGATCACCAACCGCGCCCCGCACCACTACGAGGCCCACTTCTCTGCGCTGCAGTACTGGTGCAAGAAGTGGCGCGGCTCCGAGCAGCTCGCCACCGAGTTCGCCGAGCGGGCTGCGGCCGCGGCACCGCTGGGCGGCCTGCTCACGGTCCTCCCACTCATCGCCCACTACGAGCACGACGAGTCGGACGACAACACCGCCGACCGCACACCCACGATGGTGGCCCGCGTGGACGCGGGCCTCGCCGACGCGGCGGCGGCCGACCCGGCGCATCCGCGGCTGCCGGAGCTGCGACATCTGCTGGCGTTCTACCTGTCGCTCCAGGACCGGGACGAGGCGGCGCTGGAGCAGTTCAAGCTCGTCGACGGTTATGTGAACGCGCTGCCGTGGCGTTATCACGGGGACGGGATGGCGGCGCGGTACTGCCGCATCCGGAACCTGACGGCACGGGCGGTGGCGTCGGAGGGGGCGGAGGGGGCGGCCTGAGCTGTTCTTCGCGACGGAATGCGGGGCGCCACCGAAGGTGTTGCCCCGGGTGCCGCCCAGCACGGAGAAGCCGACCACCGGACCAAGGACCACCGGACCAAGGGAGAACCCCATGTTCTTCGCCCGCACCCCGCTCCCGCAGCTGCCCACCCCCGAGCAGGCGCTCAAGGGGCGGCCCGCACTCCCGTACGCGGTCCCCGACCGCCACACCGTCCTCGGCAACCCCCTCCTCGGCCCCTACCCCGAGGGCCTGGAGATCGCCGACTTCGGTCTGGGCTGCTTCTGGGGCGCCGAGCGCAAGTTCTGGCAGCTCCCGGCGGGCGTGTGGACGACCCTGGTCGGCTACCAGGGCGGCCACACCGAGCACCCCGTGTACGAGGAGGTCTGCTCGGGCCTGACCGGCCACACGGAGGCGGTCCGCGTGGTCTACGACCCCGAGGTGATCTCGTACGAGAGCCTCCTGAAGACGTTCTGGGAGTCCCACAACCCGACACAGGGCTTCCGCCAGGGCAACGACGTCGGCACCCAGTACCGCTCGGCGATCTACACCCACACCCCGGCCCAGGCGACCACCGCGGACACCTCCCGCGAGGCCTACCAGAAGGTCCTGACGGGGGCGGGCTACGGCACGATCACCACGGAGATCCTTCCGGCAGAGGGACGGACGTTCTATCCGGCGGAGGGGTATCACCAGCAGTATCTTTCGGACAGCAAGAACCCGGGCGGGTATTGCGGGCTGGGTGGGACGGGCGTCAAGCTGGGTGACCCGTTCGAGACGGACCGGGGGGCGTCCTGCCCGACGGGCATCGTGCCGGTCGAGGACTGATCGGCGCGCGATACGCTCTCGCCATGTCGGAGGTAGGGCGAAGACTCGTGCGCGTCTTCTGGGCCGTGGACCGCTTCCTGGGCGGTGAGCGCCCGCCCACACGTGCACAGAAATTCGCGGCCCGGCATCCGGTGCTCCTGACGCTTGTCGTGGGAACGGTTTGGGCCGCCTACTTCCTGCTGCTGCCAGGAGTGCAGCCGTCGGACTTCGTCATCGCGCCGGTCGGGGGCGTCCTGCTCGGCGGGATCGTCGGCCTGACGGCGTTGCACGAGAGAGCCCGGCAGCGCCGCCTACGTCGGCTGGGACTGTGGGACGGCTCATGACGGACTCTGTCGCCCTTGGAGCGGTGGGGTGACATGGCAGCACAGGCCCGCCGGGACGGGCGTCAAGTTGGGTGACCCGTTCGAGACGAACTGGGGGGCGTCCTGCCCGACGGGCATCGCTCCGGCGTCGGAGGCAATGGACGACTGACCGAGCGCGCGACACCCGCCGCCCTCAAGAGACGGGGACACCTCCCACGCAAAGGCGGGAGGGCTTGCCCTGGCGTTGTCCCGACTCAGGACTTGCCGGGCTTCAGGTTGCCGATCACCCCGAGTCGGATGCCCAGCCACGGATAGGTGTGGTTGTAGAACACGTTGTCCTGCGGTTGCAGTCCTACCGCCGAGGGCCACATCTGGTAGGCGGGCGCGTTGGAGATCCCGCCGTGCAACCGCCGCCAGACCCGCCCCGAGCCGAGTCCGGCCGGGGGCGGTGTGATCGTGTCGGTCCACTCGACCGCATTGCCGCCCTGGTCGCGAGTGCCCCACGGCGAGGTGGTCCTCGCCTGGCCGACCGTGCTCAGGCTGCCTTGGTAGAGGGCGGCGTAGGCGAGGGGATCCAAGCCGAACGGGTTGACCGTGGAGCAGGCGGCAGGCTGTACCTCCTTGGGACACCAGCTTGGTGCCGGCAGGCCGTCGGCGTGGTAGGAGGCCAGTGGCTGAGTCGCCGCGTTGGTGACATCGCCGGTGGTGGGGTTGAGGATCGTGGGACGGGGGGCGCTCGCGTCGCCGTCGCCGAAGGTTCCCGGGTTGGTCGGGTACTTCCAGTAGGAGTAGGTGCCGCCGCCGCGCGGGTCGTAGTAGGCCGCCTTGATCCACTCGTCCTGGCTCGGCACGACGAAGCCGGAATGATGTGCTCGGGTCGCGTTCCGCCGGGTGAGGTCGTACATCCCGCGCTCGGTCCGCGCCGACAGTCTGACCCGGTAGGTGACGTAGTTGAAGCTGCCGGAGGTGCCGGACCGCTTGGAGATCAGCCCGCCGTTGTAGAGCGAGTTGACGAAGCGTGCCGCCCTCAGGAAGTTGGCGAAGCCGTACGGCTTGTCCGCCCACTCCGGAGAGGCCACCGAGTAGTGCCTGCCCCTGGCGGCACCGGGGGAACGGTTGATCTGGCCGTACTTCGGCCACGCCGATGAGCTCTCGGTCTCGTGATAGAGGCCGAGGCGGTTGCCTCCCTCGGGATCGACCGTGTTCAGGAACGCCACCCACTGTCCGACGGTGACTTCGAGCTGCCCGATCTCGTAGCGATAGCGCACGCCTCCGGCCATCAGACACTTCCCCGGTGAGGGGGCGTCGGCGCACGAGCGGTACAGGGCGTCCTTGAACGGGACGACGCCCACCGAAGGATTACCGGGGGCGCCGACCTTGGCGGTCGTGAACGTGATGACCGCACCGGCGCGGGACAGACCGTCCTCGGGGGAACCCGGCTCGGCGTCAGCGGCACCGCTGACCGCCACGGAAGCGGCGAGCAACGCCGGAAGCCCGCACACCGCTACGGTCCCGCGGAGGCGAGTGCGGCGGGAAATGAAGTACATAGGCAGCTCTTTTCGGCCATGGCAGCCCGCTCCGTGGCAACGACCAGCACAGACCGGACCAGTGATCACACAACGGTCGGCGCCACGCTAGCCTCAGCCGCCACTCTCCGCAGTCAGCGCATAACGGAAATCACCCAGGTGCGCGCTTCGTGGTCCAACGGCCGGTGATGAGCCGTCGGTGAAGCCGGTTCCTGCACGGGGCCTGTTTCGGGTCCACCGCTTCAAGTCGGTGGCCTCCAGTCGCGAGCTTCCGCCGCGCATGTGAGCCTGAGTCCACTGGACGCTCGAAAGGAGTTGCGCCCCATGGTCCCTGTCACCGTGTCATCTGTGCGTCTTGAGGCATCGCTCGATCCTCGGCTGTCCAGATGGCTGTGGCTGGTGAAATGGCTCCTCGCCATCCCGCACTACATCGTGCTGTGTTTCTTGTGGCTGGCCTTCGTGCTGGTGACCATCGTCGCGTTCTTCGCCATCCTGTCCACCGGCCGGTACCCTCGATCCCTCTTCGACTTCAATGCCGGCGTACTGCGCTGGAACTGGCGTGTCAGCTATTACGCCCACACGGCGCTCGGCACCGACAGGTACCCGCCGTTCACGCTCGCGGACGTGCCCGACTATCCGGCGCATTTCCACATCGCCTATCCCGAGCGTCTCTCCCGCGGCCTGGTCCTGGTGAAGTGGTGGCTGCTGGCGATCCCGCAGTACATCGTCGTGGGGATTTTCGTCGGCGGCTGGGGCTGGGAAGAGGACAGCTGGCGTGGCGGCCTGATTCCCTTCCTCTCCTTGGTGGCCGTGGTCATCCTGGCGGCCACCGCCCGCTACCCGGTCCACCTCTTCGACTTCCTGCTCGGCCTGGCCCGCTGGGTCGCGCGGGTGACTGCCTACGCCGCATTGATGACCGATGAGTACCCGCCGTTCCGGCTCGACATGGGCGGACAGGACTCGCCGATAACGAAGACCTCGGCGGCCGGTTCAGGCGAAGGCCCTCTCGATCGCTGATCTGGTGATGCTTGGACCGGCCCGTCGCACTCGGGTTGGGTTGCATGGCAGCACAGGCCCACCGGGACGGGCGTCTCCTGCTCCTTCGGCGTCGCCACGACCGACGGCTGAGGCGTACGGCTTCAGCAGTGGGGCACTCCAGCCCCGCGAGTGCAGGCACGGCCCGGCTGCGGAGGTCGGCCTGTCGGCCTTCGACCTCCCCGCCGGGCCGCCGCTTGGTCAGCCCTCCGTGCGGGCGGGCAGTCGCCAGCCCGGGCGCGGGAAGTGGCAGGTGTAGCCGTTCGGGTAACGCTGCAGGTAGTCCTGGTGCTCGGGCTCGGCCTCCCAGAAGGGGCCGACCGGCTCCACCTCGGTGACGACCTTGCCGGGCCACAGTCCGGAGGCGTCCACATCCGCGATCGTGTCCTCGGCGATCCGCTTCTGCTCGTCGTCCACGTAGTAGATCGCCGAGCGGTAGCTGAGGCCGATGTCGTTGCCCTGGCGGTTCTTGGTGCTCGGGTCGTGGATCTGGAAGAAGAACTCCAGGAGCGCGCGGAAGTCGGTCTTCTCGGGGTCGAAAAGGATCTCAATGGCCTCCGCGTGCGTGCCGTGGTTACGGTACGTCGCGTTCGGCACGTCACCCCCGGTGTATCCGACCCGGGTCGCCGTCACGCCCGGGAGCCGGCGGATCAGCTCCTCCATGCCCCAGAAGCATCCGCCCGCCAGCACGGCCCTCTGCGTCTGCCCAGCCATTGCGGCCCTCCAATATCTGTCAGCTCGATCACTCGGGCTACTCGGCTCGCACACCACCGGCACCCCATGCCCACTCCCCTCAACGCGCGAGGGTTCCAGCCGATTCCGTGCCTCGTCCAACCGTCCCCACGGTTGCCTACCCCCACGCCGGTGGCCTCATCCGGAGAGCCCTACGCGGACGCCAGGTACCTCGCACCGGAGGACGCCAGCGTGATGCTCTTCACGGAGAGCGGATACCTATGCACGCGGCCCCCCCTGTGGATTGCTCGGTGACCCGCCCTACTCGCCCAAGTAGGCCGGAAGGGGAACTCCACGGTCGGCGGCGACGGCACGCGCCGCTCGCGAGCACGCGGCCCACTTGCACCCGGCACGATCCCGGACGACTACAACGGGGGCTTCCGCACAGGGATTTGCGCGGTCGCCATGCCAAGTACAGCGGCCCTCCCGCCGGGACACACTGTTCGGTGCGAGGTCCTCCGGGTAGCGCAGCCACACATCGTCCGTCTCCATGGCCCCAAGGTAGTGACTGCGCTGCGGTACCGCCCTCGGATGCGCGAAGAGATGCACGGGCCGTGAACGGCGAACCACCCGGGCGCGCTCTTCTCGCCGGCGGTACCTTTCGGCCAAGATGTTCGCCATGAGAATCGCTGAGGTTCGCATCGTCGCCGACACGGGCCCAGGATCCGATGAGAGGGAACTGGCAGACGCCACCCGGCAGTTGCGCGAGATGCTGCTTCGGCAGCGGGTCGAGAAGGTGGTGCCGGCCGCCGGCGGTGGTGCCCCGCCCGGCAGCAAGGCGGGCGACCTCGTCCTGGTGGGCACGCTGCTGGTCACCCTCACTCCGCACGTCATCAACGCCGTGGTCGCCGTCGTCCAGGCCTGGTCCGAACGGGCCTCAGGCCGCAGCGCCAGTCTCGTACTCGGCGAGGACAGCCTGGAGTTGACGGGGCTTTCGGGACAGCAGCAGCAACAGCTGATCGACCGGTTCCTGGAGAGAACGGTCGAGGTGACCGAGGAGGACGCCGACGATGGGGCGGCGTAGGGCCCTCCTCATCGCCACCGCGCACTACGAGGACACGCGGTGGAATCCGCTGGACGCTCCCGTCCGGGACGCCGAGGAGCTGGGCCGAGTGCTGGGGGATCCCGCGATCGGCGGCTACGAGGTGACCCAGGTCGTGGACCATCCGGCCCCCTCGATCCAGCGGGCGCTGCAGAGCTTCTTCAACGAAGCGGAACGTGACGACGACCTGCTCGTCTACTTCTCCTGCCACGGCATCAAGGACTACGACGAACTGCTCTACTTCGCCGGCACGGACACCGTAAGAGAGCCGGGCCTCGTGGAGTCCTACGCCGTGTCGGCGGAGTTCGTCAGCAGGCAGCTCCGGCGCTGCCGGGCCGACCGGAAGATCCTGCTGCTCGACTGCTGCTTCAGCGGCGCCTTCCGACCGGGCGCGAAGGGCGGCCCAGGACCAGGCGCCGGCTCGGGCGCGGGCGCGGGGATCGGCTTCGCCGGTACCTTCGAGGGCAGCGGTACGGTCGTCATCAGCGCCACCGACGAAATGCAACTGGCCTTCGAGATCGTCCCGGGTGGGGACACCGCAGGCAGCGCGGGCAGCCCGATGTCGGTGTTCACCTCCTTGCTGGTCCAGGGGCTCGACACCGGGGCGGCCGACGTGGACGCCGACGGCTACGTGTCGGCAGCCGACCTGTACAAGTACGTGAGCGCCGAGATGCGCGCCGCCCGTACCCGACAAACCCCCAAGCAGTGGGTCCTGGACGGCGTGGGCAACCTCATCGTCGCGCTATGCGGAACCGGCCGACCACGTCTCGACCGGGGATTTGTCAACCTGGCACAGGTCGAGGGGGGACCTGAGTGGGGCGCCCTAGCCCTGTTCGAGGGTGCGACGCTGCCCGAGGACATGCAGGCCCCGACCATCTCGGACATGCGGGAAGGGCAGGTCGCCTACACGCTCCCCTGGGGCATGTGGGCCGACGAGAATCGCCGCCTCTGGCTCCACCCGCGCTACCCGGCCGAGGAACACCCGGCCGGAACCACCCAGATGAAAATCATGCGGGTACGGGACGGCTTCCACGTCTGGCCACCACCGGACCAGTTCTACCAGCCCGGCGGCGGCCACTACGTGGGCGGAACAGAGGGCCGCCTTCCGGTCCTGAAGCTCGTGCGATAGCTCCTGGCTGCCAGGAATTCGGTTGCCCTCGGCGGGCCCGGGGTGACTGGATACCCTGCATGGCTGACATTCAGGGCTCGTACGACGACCTGTTCACCGCGGTGCCCAGTGCGCTGGCCGCGTTGCTGGACGACGGAGACGTGGGCGCCTCGGTGGCGGTCTTCGTGGACGGTGAGCCGGTGGTGGACATCTGGGGCGGTTTCGCCGACGCGGACCATACGGTCCCCTGGCAGCGGGACACCCTCACCAACGTATGGTCCGTCACCAAGACGATGACGGCGCTGTGCGCGCTGGTCCTGGCCGACCGGGGCGAACTCGACCTGACCGCGCCGGTCGCCCGGTACTGGCCGGAGTTCGCCGCGGCGGGCAAGGAGGGCGTACTGGTACGGCATCTGCTCGCGCACACCGCGGGCCTGCCCGACTGGGACGAGCCGATGTCGGCCGAGGATCTCTACGACTGGCCGTCCGCCACGGCACGGCTGGCCGCGCAGGCTCCGCGGTGGGAACCGGGCAGCGCGGCCGGATACCACTCACTCACCCAGGGATTCCTGGTGGGCGAGGTCGTACGCCGTATCACCGGCCGGAGCTTGGGCGAGTTCTTCGCCGAGGAGGTGGCCGGACCGCTGGGCGCGGACTTCCACATCGGGCTGTCCGCCGAGTACGACGACCGGGTGGCGCTCACGGTCCCGCCGCCGTCCCGGGACGAGGACTACGCCGCGAGTGCGCCCGGCCGCGCGGCTCCCACCGCCGCGGCCGGGGCGATCCGGGTCCGCGACGGGAACAGCGTGGCGTGGCGCCGTGCGCAGATCCCCGCAGCGAGCGGATTCGGCAACGCCCGTTCGGTCGCCCTCGTGCAGTCGGTGATGGCCTGCGGAGGAACCGTGCGCGGGGTGCGGCTGCTCTCGAAGGCGGGCTGTGACCGCGCGTGGGAGGAGCAGTTCCACGGCGCGGACCGCACCCTGGGCATGCCGGTGCGCTACGGCCTGGGCTACGGGCTGTTCGGCAGCACCTACGGGTGGGGCGGCTGGGGCGGCTCGATGGTGATGGTCGAGCCCGATGCCCGTATGACGGTCGCGTATGTGACGAATCAGATGCGCGAACCCGCGGACGACATGCGGGGATTGGAGGTCGTGATGTCCGCCTACGACGGGCTCAAGGGCCTGAGGAAATGAGGGCAGCTGTCCAACGCGCCAGACGAGATTTCTTCTTGGTCTTGGCGCGGATCCGCCAGCCGGGGGCGCTGTAGCCCTCGATCGCCGCCAGCATGCCGGGGCGCAGCTCCAGTCTCGGGCGCTGGAAACGGGCCAGCGGGCCGCCCTGGGCGAGGACCCACTCCCGCTCCTCGGGGTTGGGGCCGGCGGTGAAGGTGCGGACGCCAAGCAGGCGCAGCGACATGCTCCACGGACGGGTGATGACCTCTGCCGTGGTGGGCGGGCCCGTGTAGCGGACCACTTCGCCGCTCGTGCCGCCGATCTGACGGTCGAAGGTGCGCACCTCGTCGAGCGGCGTGACGCGCAGCTCCCAGTCACCGTCGCCCGTGACCTGGAGCAGCGTCGGCATCGTGGCGTTCCCGATGATGGCGCCTCCCGTGAGCGGGCGGGCGGGGTAGGAGAGCAGGGTGAGGTCGACGCCCGTCACTCGGACGAAACCCAGGCCGCCCGTATGTCGCAGCGTGAGTGCCCCCGGCGGCCCCGCGTAGGCGAAGACTTCCGTACCGGTACCGGCCGCCACAGTCTCCAGGGGCTCCGCCGCGGACAACGGCAGCACACGCAGCCGCCATTCGTGGTTGTCGGCTTCGCGAACCTCGACATGACTGGTCACCGCACGGGCGGCGTCATCGATGTCCCACCGGTGCAGCCATCGGACGCGGTCGGTGTCACCGGCACCCCACCTCTCCACGCCGTGGCCGTCGGCCAGGACCAGATGAAGGCGCTGACGCGTATAGCCGGAAGGACGGACAACCTTGATGAACTCAACGATCGCCGTGGCCTCCGAGTCGGTCCTGACGATCTCGACCCGCTGGCAGCCGATACCCCGGCGGGAGAAGTAGCCACCGTCCTCGACCTGGTCGTCCCGCTCCAGCGGCGTGACGGACATCGACCACTCCTCGGCACTCTCGATGCACAACCGCTGCGGCCCGGACAGCCCCACCCGGCACTCCCAGATGCGCGGCCGCCCCACACCGGCCTCCCGCGGCCCGACTTCATAGGCCAGCAGGTTGCCGTCGGGCCCGCGCAGGCAGAAGGGCTGCTCCTCGTAGGCACGGTGAACCACCACGGCCCAGCCCTGCGGCCCCCGGTATTCGAGCACTGCGGGCCCGCTACCCTCAACGGCCTCGCTGAACAGACGCGGCTCGACCGTCATCGCATCGCACTCCATCCCATGTCTCGTACGACTGCCCCACGAGCCCCGCCATAGGTCGCGCACCCCGAAAACCAGTGGCTCCTCAGCCCCGTTGACCCCACGCCGGACGCCATGGAACAACCACAGCACGAAATCCGTGCGACCTTTACGCCATCCACAATCACCGTCTACCAGGCGTACTCCCCGGAAATCGGCCTGCCCGCCGCCCGGGACGACCGTTTTCCCTCCGCGTGGAAGCGGGACCGGATGACGTGGGTCACCAAGCCGCGTTCACAGACTCCTACCGTCGCCAGCAACCGCAGACAGGCGAGTACGGCGATCCGTCCGCGCTCGGGATGAAGCCGCCCGCTGCTCGAACAGCGCAGGCTGAGCGCAGATCGAGCCAACCTTCGGGCCTGCGACTTGGCCGGCCAGGCACTTGGGCATACGCGCTTGCACGACGCTCATTCGAACCTCTCCCTACCCGCATCCTCGCCCTGGTCAAAAGAAGCCCCAGCAAACCGATGAGTCTTCGCGCCCGCGCGCGTCTACAGGTGCGACCGTCCCGACCAGGCATGAAAACGAGGAGACGAAGCATGAGCACTGAGCAGACCACCCCGGCCGATGGCTTCTCCTACAAGCTGACCCGAACGCTCGACGCCCCCGCGGTGAAGGTGTGGCGGGCGTGGACCACCCCCGAGCTGTACGCCCGGTGGGCTTACGCCGTTGCCGGCTCCGTCGAGATGGACGTGCGGCCGGGTGGAGCATGGAAGGCCACGATGGCCACGCCCGACGGCGGACAGTTCCCGCTGACCGGCTCCTATCTCGAGGTCGCCGAAAACCGCCTCCTGGTGGTCGGCATGGACGTACCCGGCAAGCCCGCGCCCGCGGCCATGACCATGGAACTCGACGAGCAGAGCGACCACCACACGCAGATCGTGCTCCACCAGACCTGCGATACCGCCGAGGAACGCGACATGGCCGAGCAGGGCAGCACCATGCTCCTCGACAGTCTGATCGCCTTCCTTGCCGATGAGGCGAGGAACTGAACCCCGCTCAGAACCACAACCGTTCGTCGATCACGGGGCAGGCCGGAACACGCCCGGTCCTGCCCCGGCCGACCGCCCGTGCAGTTCAATCCTCGTCACCAGAACGAGTATTGCTGCGGAAGTGGATCCACCGAGCCGAACGGAATCTCTTTGCGAAAAGGTCTGTGAGCGCGGCTTGACGTGGATCATCAAGCCGCGTTCGCAGACAGCATTCATGCTGTTGGTGGTGCAATGCGGAATACTCGCCGGAGTGCTGGTCGGCTCGCTGGGCAAACCAGTTGGGCGCTTGGAGGACAGCGGGTGGCTCACTAGCCGGCGGCAGCACTGTGCGGCCGGTGGTAGTTGTAGTGGATGTTCCACACTGTGATCGCGGCTGACCGGGCGTCCTCGCTGGTGAACTCGCGGGCGTTGAGAGATGCCATCTCAGCGGTGACATGGGCGATGGGACGTGTCTGGCACCGCTTCACGAGCCGCCTACGGACCTCGACGCTCAGGGGCGCATCGCGTGGGGCACTCGTCGTCCTCTCGAAGTCGGACGACGTCAGGCGCGACACCTGTCGTGCGCGCCTGCCTCATTGCGGCCTTTCAGTCCCGCGGTGCGACGCGGATACGGTTCCCGTCAGGATCGGCTGCGAGGAAGGTCAGCCCGAACCCCGCATCATGAGGCTCGCGCAGGATCGTGACCCCCTTGGAATTCCACTGCTCAAAGGTCGCGTTGACCTCGTCGGGTCCACCGTCGATGGCCAGGCAAACCTCACTGGTGCGCGGGACGTCCGGTGACAGATCCTCGAACTGGCCAGACCACACACCGAGGTCAGCGCCTGGCCCGAGGTCGAAGGTGATGTATCCCGGGGTCTCGAACGAGGGGCTCATGTCGAGGAGGTCGCCGTAGAAGCGAGCTGCGGCGGGAGCGTCGTTCACGTAGACGATGGACACGACGGATGTGGTCATGGTTTTTCCTTCTCACAGGTCGTAGGTACGCATCCGCCAGCCTGACCGGGATATGCGCCGCATCGTGTCGCAATTTTTGAAAAAATTGGTGGGTGACCCCAGATCGCTTCTTCACCCTGATGCTGCTCCTCGAATCGAGGGATGCCGTGACCACACAGGAACTTGCCTCAGCGCTCGGGGTGTCCCTTCGAACCATCACCCGGGACCTGAACTGGCTCCGCGACGCCGGCCTGCCGGTGACCGCACACCGGGGCCGCCTCGGAGGCGTGACCATGCTGCCCGGGTCCGGGCTCGACCTCACACGACTCACACCGGTCGAGCGTGATCATCTGTCGCTCATGGGGCTGGATGAGAAGCAACGTGCGGAGCTCAACGCATCGGCCGAAAGCCGGCGCGCGCTCTCCAAAATCGTCGCTACACAGCCACGTCGAGTTCATGAGCCCCTGCCGCTCACCGACGTCGTGCACGTGGACAGCCGTCCCTGGCGTCAGGCACGAGCTTCCGGCACGACTCCGGCTTCGCTGATCGGCCCAGTGCGGCGAGGTCGCCGGCTACGGATCGAGTACGACAGCCCACGCGCGTCAGGCCCACGCGACCTGGTCGTGGATCCCTACGGGCTGTTCGCCAAGGCCGGCATCTGGTACCTCGTCGCCGACTGTGCCCGAGTGCCACGGATGTACCGACTCGAACGGATCACGACGTGGAAAGAAGTCGACCAGCGACGACGGATCCGCGAGAGCCAGACCCTGGCCACCGTCGCTGCAGCGCTCATTGATCAGTGGGAACACAACCACGCGATAGAGGTCAGCGCCACCATCGACCAGACCCAGATCGAGCGAGCGCAACGGATCTTTGGCCTACGACTCGTCCCGGACGACCACGAAGAATCCGCCACCGGCCGCAAGGTAACGATCCGCTTCCTGCATCTGGAGGACGTGCGAGCACTACTGCCGTTCGGGAACGCCATCACTGTGCACGGCCCCACCGAAGCCAGGGCTCACCTCCGCGACCTCGCCACCAATCTTGCCCACCACTATGCGCCGTCACCAACGTCCTGACCCGCAACAACTAGCGGGCTCTGCGCGGTCAGTCGAACGCCACGACCAAGCGAACGCCTTCGTCTCCGAAGCGGCCTGCCAGTGCCTTCATCACGGCGAAGACGTGGGGCCAATGAGTCTCATACCCAAGGACCGCGCCGACCACCAACGGCTCGTATGTGCAAGTCAGTTCGTCGGTAGTCCACTCCACGCGTCCCGTTGCGTCGTACAGGTCGGTTGGCGGCGCACCTACTACGGACAGGACTTCCGGCGACCACGAGTCGGAGACTGGCTGTTGACGCAGGATTGATGGCAGCGACTTCGTGCGCCAGGTCAGTCGGCCGATGAAGCGATCACGCGTTGTCGTGGGGTCGATCGAGGCAAGCTCGGCCCAGCTGACCCAGCTGCGAGCGCATCCCAGTCGACAGATCGATGGGAAGACCACGGTCCGGTGCAAGCGGTTGAAAACCCGCGTAGTTGCGCACGCCGAAGAGGCAGGCAAAGGCTGCGTAGTCGGTCTCGTCATACAGCGGCCAGAGATCCATGGCGGCCACCCACAGCTCGCCGTCGCAAGAGGCAGTCCCTGAGTGCCTGCTGGCGTACCGAATGACTGGCCGTGCTGGTCGAACGGGGCATCGGGGCGACTAACGTATGAACATGGCGGTGTTCGAGGCTGTTCAGGTGAACCTGTGGTGCGACGACGTGGAACGCTGCGCAGCGTTCTTCCGTAGCCTAGGGATGCCGGAGAAATTCCGCTTCCCGTCCGACGGCGAGCCGCACCAGGTCGAGGTGGAGGCTGCAGGCGTCCGGATCGGATTCAGCTCCGCCCGCGTGGGCAGCGAGCTTTTCGGTATCGCGACGACGCACGGGGAAAACAGTGAGGTCGTGTTGTGGTGCAACGACGTTGACGGCCTGCATCAGACGGCGCTCGATGCAGGAGGCGGGCCACTGACGAGTCCGACCGACTCGCCGGACGGACGTCTGCGATATGCCTGGCTACGCGATCCTGAGGGTCACCGCGTGAAGCTCGTACAGGAACGCAGCGGAGTGGCTGTTGTCGGTCCCTGGTAGCTCGGGGTTGCGAAGCCAGCCGAGATCACTGGATCTCAGCGCATCCGTCCGGCCTCTGAGGTCTCCGCCGGTCCCCCGGCCCCGACCCGCCCCCTCCCGCAAGTAGCCAAACTGCACCACCGTCGCCGCCCCCTCTCGTCCAGGAACAGCCAGCCGCAGTCCTCCCCCGGGCAGCTGCGGATGGTGAAGCGGCGTGGGTCCGCGAGGAGTTCTGTCGCGCTGCGGGCCACGGCGAGGACGGGGAGGCGTAGGCCTGTGGACGGGGGCAGGTGCCAGTGGGCCAGGCCGTCTTCGGTGCGGGTGAGGACGGAGGTTCTCGCCGCGTCCTGGGCCAGGGTCGCGACCGCGGTGAAGGCGCGGCCGTCTTCCGGATCGGTGAGGCAGGCGTACAGGTGGGTGCGGAAGGCGCGGGCCTCCGCCAGGGCCGCAGCCGCGGCAGCCGGGTTCTCCGCCGCCTGGCGGAGCAGGCCGGTCACCGCACCGTCGTCCGCCAGGTCCAGGTGGCCGGTCCACACCGCCAGCGTGGAATACGCGCGCAGCCAGTCCGAGCCGGGGAGTTCGGGGCCGCCCCAGCCCGCGTACGTGTTGCAGAACTCCAGCGCCGGATGCCCGCTGGTGCTCCACGGCAGCCACTCCTCGCCGACCCGCACCGCGTACAGGGGCGCGGGGGGCCGTTCCAGTCGGTGATCGCCCTGGAGGATCCGGTCGTGCAGCGTGGTCAGGGCGGTGCCCGGTTCTATGCCCAGTTCCGTCACCAGCGCCTGACGCGTGCGGCGATACACCTCAAGTGCCTCCGCCTGGCGGCCACTTCGGTACAAGGCCGTCATCTGGGCGAGGACCAGCCGTTCCCGGCCGGGATGTTCCCCGGCGAGCGGCGTCAGGTCCGCCACGACCCGTTCGTGCAGGCCCATGGTGAGCTGGACCTCGGCCCGCTGCTCCAGCGCGGACAGGCGCAGTTCGGCCAGCCGGCCGCCGAGCCGTTCGCGCAGTGGGTCGTCGGCCACGTCGGCGAGCAGTGGGCCGTGCCACAGGCCCAGGGCCTGGTCGTAGCGGCGCACCCGTTCGCCGGGATGGGCGGCGCCGGACGCCTGGCGGACGAGGGTGAGGAACTCCCGCGCGTCGATCACATGCGGGCCGGGGTCGATGACGTAACCGTCGTGTCTGGTACCGATGTTCAGCCCGTACGGCGCGAGGCGGGCGCGCAGTCTGCCGACGTACGTGTGGACCGTGCCGCGCGCCGAGGCCGGCCCGGCGCCGTTCCACAGCAGGTCGATGAGGTGGGCGGTCGTCACGACGTGCCCCGCCCGCAGCAGCAGGATCGCCAGCAGGCACCGTTCCTGGCGACGGCTGCCCAGCGGAACGGACCGGCCCTCGTGACGGGCCTCGAACGGGCCGAGCAGCTGGAACTCCATGACGGAGGTGAGCCTAGAGCCTGGTGCGCCTCCCAGCCACAGGGTGGTGGCGTGGTCGTGGTGAGGATGTGGTCAGCGGGCGGGGCGAGGCTGACACCTCAGTTCACTTCAGCAGCTCACTTCAGCAGCTCACTTCAGCAGCTCACTTCAACAACCCACCTCAGCAGCCCACTTCCGCAGGGAGAGACCCCACCATGCGTCGAACCGCCGTCACCCTCACCGCACTTGCTGCCGTGCTCCTCGGCACCGCAGCCACCGTCCCCGCCTCGGCCACCACCAACACCACTACCACCAGCCCAAGTTGGGAACCCGCCCCCTCCTCTCCCTGGGACGTCGCCGCCGGCGTCCGTTGCGACTTCCCCGTCCATGGTGAGCCCGTCGTCGACGAGGTCGTTCAGCGCGTGCTCGACACCTATCCCGACGGTTCGGCGAGACTCGTCGAGTACAAGGGCGCCCTGGTCGTCCGGGTCACGAACACCGATACCGGGGCCTCCTACGACACCGACGTCAGCGGCCGCGCCCTCGTCGAGTACCGCACCGCCGGCTCCCAGTTCTGGTCCGTGCACGGGCCCGTCCTGGTGGGCTTCGGCGAGAACAAGGGCACCCTGGCCCGCGGCCTCTACACCATCGACGGCGTGTACACCCTGGACATCAGCGCCACCGGCTACAAGACCCTGACCATGCTGCACGGCAACAGCGACGACCTCTGCGCCCGCATCGACTGAGCATTAGCGGAACGCCGCGACATTGCGCCGAGCCCACTCCGCGAAGGCACCAGGCGCCCGACCCAGAACGCCCTCAACGTCGGGGCTGACCCGCTGCTCGTCCGGCGTCGGTTCGCCGAGCACCGCCAGCGTGGTGTCGACCACCGGCTCGGGCATGAAGTTCAGCATCTGGGTACGGGCCTCCTCCCGGCTCTGCTCGACGAAGCGGACCGGTTCACCGAGGGCGTCGGCGATCGCTGCCGCCCGTTGCCGGGGTGTGGTCGGGGCAGGGCCGGTCAGGACGTAGGCCCGTCCGGTGTGACCGTCCTCGCGCAGCGCCACGGCGGCCACCTCCGCGATGTCGGCCGGATCGACCGTCGGCAGGCCGACATCCGCGAACGGCGCGGCCACGATCCGGCTGGTGCGGACCGACTCGGCCCAGGCGTACGCGTTGGAGTGGAAGCCGTTGGGCCGCAGGATCGTCCAGTCCAGGCCGGACTGGCGGACGGCGTCCTCGATGGCCCGGAGCGTTCCCCCGTGCGAGGCGGAGTGCGGCCGGGTCGCGACCCCCTGGGAGGAGAGCAGCACGATTCGCCCGACACCGCCGGCCTTCGCCACGTCGAGGATGTCACGCGGGGTGAGGAGGTGTGCGCTGGCCGCGCCGTCGTGGAGGAACAGCGCGTCAGCGCCGTCGAACAGCGGTCGCAGGCTCTCCGCGTCGGTCAGGTCTGCGCGCGCGTGCCGGACACCTTCCGGCACGTCGGCGGCCGAGATACCCCGGGACGCCGCGGTCACCCGCTCGCCGGCCGTCGCGAGGATCTGTACGAGCGTCCGGCCGACGTTCCCGGTCGCCCCCGTCACTACGATCATGAGCAACTCCCCTGATTATTTGGCCCTGTTGGCCATGCGGGGACGCTAACACCGCCGATATAGTGGGTACCTAGAGGAAAGTGACTACCTCGGACGACCCTGAAGGGGTACACATGACGGGCACCCCGAACCGCACCGCCCCCGCCGGCACCGACCCCCAACTCGCCTGCCCCGTAACCCCCGTCGTGGACATGGTCTTCAGCCGCTGGACCACCCCGATCCTCTGGACCCTCCACACCCACGGCCGCCAGCGATTCGTCGAACTCGAACGCCGAATCACCGGCATCACCCCGAAGGTGCTGACCCAGCGGCTACGGCAACTGGAGCGCGACGGTCTGGTGGTGCGCACGTACTACCCGGAGGTCCCGCCCCGCGTCGAGTACGAGATCAGCGAACTCGGCCGCAGCCTCGGCCCCCTCTTCGCGCACCTCGCCGACTGGACGACGGACAACCTCGACAGGGTCGAACAGGCCAGGCAGACGTACGACACGGATCCGGCCCGCTAGCGAGCCCGCCCCGTACCGCCCCCTGCCGCCTCACCCACCACTGCCATACGGCCTGGTCAGGATCTCCAGATTGTGCCCGTTCGGATCGTCGAAGTACGTGCCCCGGCCGCCGTCATTGGTGTTGATCTCGCCGACCAGGCGGTGGAAGGGATCCGCCCAGTACGTCAGCCCGGCCTCCCGGACGCGGGCGAAGATCACGTCGAAGTCGTCCTCGGACACGAGGAACGCGTAGTGCTGCGGGGTGATGGTGCCAGGGGTGTCGATGTAGTCCAGGGTGACCCCGTTGGGGATCTGCACCGGGATGAACGGACCGTAGGGCGGGCTCACTTCGAGCCCCAGGATGTCAGCGAGGAACTGGGCCGACGTCTTCTTGTCGTGTGCGGCGACGATGGTGTGGTTCAGCTCAACGGTCATCGTGTGGGCCTCCTCACGCACCAACATACTCCCGGGCGGTTTAAGGTAAGCCTTGCCTTAGTAAGCGATCCGAGTGATCCGTGCCGGTCGGAGTAATCGTGCGTGCGTTGAAGTGGAAGGCCGTCCTGGCCGCGTCCCTCGTCGGAGGGCTGATGGCGGGCTGCTCCTCGGCCTCCGACAACGATGCCAAGAAGGAGAGCGACAGCGGGCGCAACCCCGTCATGGGCGCCTCCGTCGGGCCGTCCGCGGCCCCCAGCACCCTGGCCGAGGGCATGGGCGCGGACACCGACACGGACGGGACCTTCCCCCGTACGGTCAAGCACTTCGAGGGCAGTACCACCATCAAGGCCGAGCCCACGAAGATCGCCGCGCTCAGCACCGGCCAGCTCGACGACCTGCTGACCCTCGGTGTCGTCCCGACCGCCGCCACCCGCGGCGACAACGCCGGACTCGTCCCGGACTACCTGGCGGACGCCTTCCCCAAGTACAAGAAGCAGCTCGCCGCGATGACCGACGCGGGCACCCGCCAGGCCCCCAACCTGGAGACCCTGGCCGCCGCCAAGCCCGACCTGATCCTCGTCAACGACTCCCTCGCGGACCTCTACCCCAAGCTGTCGAAGATCGCCCCGACCGTCGTCACCGCGGGCAACGGCATCAACTGGAAGCGGGACCTGCTGCTCGTCGGCGAGGCGGTCGGCAAGGGCGAGCAGGCGCAGAAGCTGCTCGACGGCATCGTCGACGAGGCCACCGAGAAGGGCCAGGACCTCGGCGACCCCGCCGTGTCCATGGTCCGCTTCACCCCGGGCCGCACGCGCATGTTCGGCGTCTCCTCCTTCACCGGCTCGATCGCCGTCGACATGGGCCTCTCCCGCCCCAAGTCGCAGCAGTTCAACGACATTTCGGAGGACATCGGCGCGGAGAGCATCGACACCGCCGACGGTGACTGGATCTTCTACTCGGTCCAGGGCGACCCCGACGAGACCGACGCGGCCAGTGTGCTCGCCGGGCCCCTGTGGAAGTCGATGAAGGCCGTCAAGGCGGGCAAGGCGATCAAGGTCGACGAC
This sequence comes from Streptomyces sp. JLBG701, assembly GCF_058544905.1. Taxonomy (NCBI): domain Bacteria; kingdom Bacillati; phylum Actinomycetota; class Actinomycetes; order Kitasatosporales; family Streptomycetaceae; genus Streptomyces; species Streptomyces sp. JLBG701. Next base: position 7,266,729 of record NZ_CM178588.1, on the reverse strand, counting down.
GACCCCTGGTACCTCAACGCCGGTCCCACCGCCGCGCGTCTGGTCGTACGACAGCTCGCCGAGCACATCGGCAAGTGAGCCGGTATCTCGCCGGTCCGGCCGCCGCCCTCCTCGCTGTCCTGGGGGTGGCGGCCGTCGCCGTGCTCAGCCTCGCCGTGGGCACCCGCCCGGTCCCGCCGGCCGCGGTGCTCGACGCCCTGCTGCACGGCGGGAGTTCACCGGACGCCCTCGTCGTACGGTCGCTGCGACTGCCCCGCACCGAGATCGGACTGACCGCCGGCGCGGCCCTCGGCCTCGCCGGGGCGGCACTCCAGGCGGTCACCCGCAATCCGCTCGCCGACCCCGGCATCCTCGGGCTGAGCCAGGGCGCGGCGGCCGGCGTGGTCTTCGCCATCGCCTTCGGCCTTGGATACGGCTTCGGCGGCTACGTCTGGTACGCCTTCGCCGGCGCCGTCGTGGCCGCCCTGCTGGTGTACGGCATCGCGGCGCGCGGCCGGGGTGGCGCCTCCCCGGTGAAGCTGGCGCTGGCCGGGACCGCACTGTCGGCGATGACGGCCGGGGCCACGACCGTCGTCCTCACCTCCAGCTCGGCCACCCTGGACCAGTTCCGTTTCTGGCAGGTGGGCACGCTGAGCGGGCGCGACGCCGACACGGTCGTACGCATGCTGCCGTTCCTGGCGGCCGGGGCGCTGCTGGTGCTGGCCTGTGCGCGGGGGCTCGACGCGCTGGCGCTGGGGGACGAGACGGCGAAGGCGCTGGGACACCGGGTCACCCTGATCCGTTCCTCGGCGGCGCTCGGCGCGACCCTGCTGACGGCGGCCGCGGTCGCCGCGGCGGGCCCGATCGCCTTCGTGGGCCTGGCCGTCCCCCACCTGGCCCGCCGCCTCACCCCGTCCGGCGGCCACCGTCGCCTCCTCCCCCTGTCCGCGCTGCTCGGCGCGGCCCTGCTGACCGCCGCCGATGTGGCGGGGCGGGTGGTGCGGGCCCCGGCGGAGGTGCCGGCCGGGGTGATGACGGCGTTGGTGGGGGTGCCGGTGCTGGTGGTGCTAGTGCGGCGGAAGGGGGCGACGACGTGACAGACACCCGGGGCCTGACCGCCGGGCTCACCGTCCTCCGCCCCTCCCCCTCCGTCTCCCTCCTTCTCCACCGCCGCTCCGCCGCAGTGGCCGTAGCCCTCCTCCTGCTGCTCGCCGGTGTCATGTTCGCTTCCGCCTGTCTCGGGCAGATCTTCGTGTCGCCCGGTGAGGTGTGGCGGACCGTGCGGGGCGAACCGGGCCCCTACGACCTGGTCGTGAACGAGTTGCGGGTGCCGCGGATCGTGCTCGGGGCGTTGGTCGGGGCGGCGCTCGGGCTGTCGGGGGCGCTGGTGCAGACCGTGACGCGGAATCCGCTGGCCAGTCCCGATGTGATCGGCGTGGGACATGGAGCGGCTGCCGCGACCGTGATCGCACTGGCCACCGGGGTCGTGACGTCGCCCGGGGCGATGCCCGTCATCTCCGTCGTGGGCGGGCTCGCTGCCGCCGCCCTCGTGTACGCGCTGGCTTGGCGGCACGGGATGCAGCCAAGTCGCTTTGTTCTCACGGGTGTTGGTATCGGCGTCGCGCTGTCGGCCGTAGTGCAGCTCTATCTCACGGACAGCGAGTTGGAGGCGGCCGAGCAGGTCAAGCTCTGGCTGACCGGCAGCCTCAACGGGCGTGGCTGGGAGCAGGCCGGCCCGCTGGCCGTCGTACTCCTGCTGTCGTTGCCCGCGCTGGTGTGGGCGAGCCGGGCCATGCGTCCGCTGGGCCTGGACGCGGAGACGGCCGCCGCGCTCGGTGTGCGGGTGGACCGTACGCGGCTCGGGCTCACCGTCCTCGGTGTCGTCCTCGCGGCCACGGCGACCGGCGCGGCCGGGCCGATCGGGTTCGTCGCGCTCACCGCGCCGCAGTTGGCCCGGCGGCTCACCCGTACGCCCCAACTTCCTTTGCTGGGAGCCGCGTTGACGGGCTCGGTCGTCATCGTGGCCGCCGACCTCGCCGCCCGTACGCTGCTGTCGCCGCTGGAGGTCCCGGTCGGGGCGTTCACCTCGCTGGTCGGCGGGCCGTATCTGCTGTGGCTGCTGGGCCGGCGTACGGCGGTGCGGTGAGGGCCCCGGAGCAGTGCGGCTCCGGGGCCCTCGGTCTTGTGGTGGACGAGACGATCAGATGGTCGCGGTGTCGATCACGAACCGGTAGCGGACGTCACTCGCCAGCACCCGGTCGTACGCCTCGTTGATCTCGGAGGCGCTGATCAGCTCGATCTCCGCGCCGAGGTTGTGCTCCGCGCAGAAGTCCAGCATTTCCTGGGTCTCCTGGATGCCGCCGATGCCGGAACCCGCGAGGGTCTTGCGGCCGCCGATCACCGAGAAGAGGTTGAGGGAGATGGGCTCCTCGGGGGCGCCCACGTTCACCAGCGCGCCGTCCGTCTTCAGCAGCGACAGGTACGCGCCGAAGTCGAGCGGGGCCGAGACCGTGGAGACGATCAGGTCGAAGGTGCCGGCCAGCTCCTTGAAGGTGTTCTCGTCGCTGGTGGCGTAGTAGTGCTCGGCGCCCAGCTTCAGGCCGTCGTCCTTCTTGCGCAGGGACTGCGAGAGGACCGTGACCTCGGCGCCGAGCGCGGCCGCGATCTTGACGCCCATGTGGCCGAGGCCGCCCATGCCGACGATGGCGACCTTCTTGCCGGGGCCGGCGTTCCAGTGCCTCAGCGGGGAGTACGTGGTGATGCCGGCGCAGAGCAGGGGCGCGGCCACATCGAGAGAGAGGCCGTCGGGGATGCGGACGGTGTAGTTCTCGTCGACGACGATCTTCTCGGAGTAGCCGCCGTAGGTCGGCTCGCCGTTCTTGTCGAGAGCGTTGTACGTGCCGACGTTGCCGGCGGTGCAGTACTGCTCCAGGCCGGCCTTGCAGTTGTCGCACTCGCGGCACGAGTCGACCATGCAGCCGACGCCCACGCGGTCGCCGACGGCGAACTTGGTGACGCCCGAGCCGACCTCGGAGACGATGCCCGCGATCTCGTGGCCGGGCACCATCGGGAAGATGGCCTCGCCCCAGCCCTCCTGGGCCTGGTGGATGTCGGAGTGGCAGATACCGGCGAACTTGATGTCGATCAGGACATCGAACTCACCGACCTCGCGGCGTTCGATCGTGGTGCGCTCCAGCGGCGCCTTGGCGGCGGGGGCGGCGTACGCAGCAACAGTGGTCATGCCGGATTCTCCTAGGGGGTGGCGCGCCCGGCTGCCTTCTGAACTTTCGGCCTGAACTTTCGGCCTCCGACCGGGCACGGTGTCCAGCATGCCGGACAGCCCAGGGTCCACCCAGGTCACGGCTCTGTGTACGTTCACTGGTCCTACTACTGGCGGGGTCAGGCTCGTGGACGTACGACCGTGAATACTTGAGGCATGGACGAACAGCCCGAACCCGCGCAGGCGCCCGGAGCCGGGAGCGGCCCGGCCCTGGACCGGCGTGCCGAGCTCAGCGAGTTCCTGCGCACCCGGCGGGCCCGGCTGAAGCCGGAGGACGTGGGACTGCCCGACTTCGGCCGGCACCGCAGGGTGCCCGGGCTGCGGCGCGAGGAGCTGGCTCAGCTGGCCGGGGTGTCGGTGGCGTACTACACGCGTCTGGAGCAGGGCAACGGGCGGAACGTCTCGGCGGAGGTCCTCGACGCGATCGCCCGCGCGCTGCGGCTGAACGACGCCGAGCACGCGCACCTCACCCACCTGGCGAAGCCGAAGCACAAGAAGAAGCAGACCGCACGGCCCCAGCAGGTGCGGGCGTCGCTGGCCCAGCTGCTGGACACGATGGACGGGATTCCGGCGTACGTCGTGGGGCGGCGTTCGGAGATCCTGGCGTGGAACCGGATGGCGGCGGCGGTCTTCGGCGACTGGTCGGAGCTCGCGCCGCAGGACCGCAACTGGGCGCGGATGGTGTTCCTGCGCCCCGAGTACCGCGACCTGTTCATCGACTGGGAGCAGAAGGCGATCGACATCGTCTGCACCCTGCGCATGGACGCCGGCTGCTACCCCGACGACCCGCGTCTGTCGGCCCTGGTCGGCGAACTCTCCGTCAAGAGCGAGGACTTCCGGCGCCTGTGGGCCACCCACGACGTCAAGGAGAAGAACCACGGCCTCAAGCAGCTGCACCATCCGCTGGTGGGCGCGCTGGCCCTCCAGTTCGAGTCGTTCAGGCTCCCCGACGACAGCGACCAGGCGTTGGTCATCTACCACGCGGAGCCGGGTTCCCCGACGGCGGAGGCGCTGCGGCTGCTGGCGAGCTGGGGGACGGACGCGACCAGGGTGTCCAGGTGAGCCGCGTGGTCTAGGAGGGCTGATACGGCGGTGCCGCACCCCAGTTCCACCGGGGTACCGGCTGCTCGGCCGGCGGCTTGGCGTCCGGCCCGGAGAAGTACACGGCGAGGCGTGTCCCCCACTCCACATAGGCGAGGAACGCCGAGCGGAACTCCGCGTCCGTGGGCAGACCGGCGTCATCCGCCGCGTCCTGGATGAGGTTGACCCAGCGACGCCTCTGCACCTCGGTGATGTTGCGCCCCATGTGCTTGGCGACCATGTGCCCGTGGCCGCCCTGGTGCTCGGAGTAGGCGGCCGGCCCGCCGAACACCTCCCCGAGCCACGCCGCGACGTGCGCGGAGTGTTCCGGGGCCAGTCCGTCGAACACCGGCGCCAGGATCTCGTCCTTGAGGACCTTGCCGTAGAACACCTCGGTGAGCCGAGAGAAGGCTTCGGCGCCGCCCGCCCAGGAGTAGAGCGTCGGCACGGAGGCGCCGCGCCCGTGCACCGAGGTCGGCGTGTAGTGCCGCATCTCCTCGATGCTCCCGACGTACGGCCGGATCTCGGCGAGAAAGGCGGCGAACAGCTCCGACTTCCGGAACCCTTCGAGGTGCGCCTCGGTCGAGGTCCAGGTGATACGCAGGATGAAATGCTCGAAGTCCTCCTCACAGCGCGTCAGTTCGTAGTCCACGCACTGCGGCGCGGCGGCGAGCTGCCTGGCCGCCCTCGTGTAGGCCGCGAGAAACTCGGCGGACTGCTGCTCAGGGATGCGGTAGCGGATGTACTCGACCGTCTGAGTCGTCATGCCGCCCAGACAACCACGAGGTAGCCGGAAATGGGCCTCGACGTCCGCGATGTACTCCGTACCCGAGAACCTGAATCTCCTTTGCGGTCGTACGGCATGATTGCGGGCATGCATAGAGGGGTGGGCGGGGGGCTCCGCCGACTGTGGCCGTGGCGTGGGCGCGACGACTCGGCACTTGTCGAGATCGAGGCCGAGATCACCGCTTTCGGTGAGGCGCTGAACGCCCATTCCTTCAGCCCCGGCCAGCCAGGTGCCACCGAGGAGATGCGGGCCGAGCTGGCGCGGGCCCTGGACGCGTACGAGCAGGCGAAGCGGGACTTCGTCGGCGACCGGACCCGGGCGGACGCGCTCGACGCCCTGCGCTCACTGGACGAGGGCAGGCACGCGCTGGCCTGTCTGGATGCCCTGCTCGCCGGCCGGCCGCGGCCGCAGCACATGCCGCTGTGCTTCTTCGACGCCCGGCACGGGCGAGCCACCCGGCAGGTCGGCTGGGCGCCCCCCGGGGGCGTCGCCCGCAACATCGCCGTGTGCGCGGCGGACGCGGTCCGTCTGACGGAGAGCCCGGGCCGGATCACTCCGCCGCCGGGCCCGCGCAGGACAGTCCCCGCACAGCCGCGCCAGGCCAGACCTCGCACGACAACGCCGGTGAACGCCCCGCAGCCGCAGGTCGGCGGGAAGGGCGGCGACGGTGAGCAGACGCATCAGCTGGCGATGCCGTCGTACCGCCCGGCCGTGTTGGTCTTCTCGACGAACGGACAGGCACGGATCCACCTGCGCTTCGAGGGCAAGAAGGGACGCTCCTCGCGCCTCTACCGGCTGTCCGGCGACGGCACCCCCGTCACCGCCCGGATCCCGCTGCCGGAGGGGAGCAAGACGATCGCCTTCCGAGTGTTCGCCAACGGCGATCGGGAGGCGTGGACGGCGACCGCGGCACCGCTGCGGGAAGTCCCACGCTTCCAGGACTCGATCAGCGGCACCGGATCCGATGTCGTGCACTACCGAGGGGAACCGGGCCCGGGCGTCCTGCAGTACACGGGCCCGAGCCAGATCCAGCTCGAGGCTCTGGACGACCGCCTCGCCTACTGGGTGACGGTGGCCGAGGGCCAGGACGGGGAGCTTGCGTTCCAGTGGCCGGGCCGCGGCTATTACCAGGTGCGCTCGTCCGGGACGTGGAGTCTGTCCGCCACGTGACGCCCATTCCCTGGCGCGGACGGAAGACCGACCGCCCGGGTGACCGGCAAAGCCCGGAACGCCCCACCAAGAGCGCCCCCCAGCATCCACATCAGGCCCACTCGCCATGCTGGAGGCGGCAATTGGAGCGTTTGGGCCACGTCGGCGGCGGTGGCGGGCCGGACTCCGGCCCGGCCGGACCGCGTTGCGATCCAGGGCGAGAACCAGCCACACGGGCGGCCTCGGGCGATCACAGGTGACTAACAATTACGAAGGGTCAGCTCAACGGCGTAGGCAGGGAAGTTGGAGCGACTTCGTCCAGTTTGCATCGTCGTTCACAAAGGGGATTCGCGGCTTACTCACAGGTGGTGCCGGGCTGCGGCTGGTAACCAAACACCTGTCAAGAGCTGTTGACCCCAGCCAAGGTCACCGTATGAAAACGGTAAGAGTTCCGTGCGCTTCCCTTCACAGCTTCCTGCCCTTTGATCACGCCAATCGTGGCGCAGGGGGCGTCACGGTGTGAACACGGGAGTGTTGATGAGACATATGGGGAGAATGCTCTTCCCGGTCTCAGGGGGGCGCGCGAGATCCTCGCGCACTTTTCTGAGGCGTACGGCATTGTCGCTGGCCGCCGTGCTGGCGGCGGAGGCCGCGCTGGTGTCACTGGAGTCGGGGGAGGCGTTCGCCGCCGACTCCGGCACCACCCAGGTGACCGAGTTGTCGGCCGCCGCCACCAAGTCGGCGGCTGCGTCGGCCGATTCGGTCGCGGCGGCGCAGCTGATGGCCCGTGTGCAGGGCCGGAAGATCGAGGTGCTGTCGCAGCGGACGGCGGATTCGACGACGTACGCGCTGCCCAGCGGGGAGTTGCAGACGTCGGCGTACGCGGGTCCGATCCGGGTGAAGCAGGACGGGGTATGGAGGGATATCGACACCTCCCTGTCCGACACGGGATCCGAGCTGACGCCGGCCGCGACGGTCGCCGATATCGCCGTCTCCGACGGCGGTGACCGGCAGTTGGCGTCGGTGAGCAAGGGCAGTGAGTCCTTCGGTCTGGGCTGGGAGGACAAGCTGCCCGCACCCGAGGTGAAGGACGGCACCGCCTCCTACGACCTCGGCGACGGGCAGACGCTGTCGGTGACCGCGCTGGCGCAGGGCTTCTCGCAGTATCTGACGCTCGATCGGCAGCCGGACGGCGCGGCCGTCTACCGGATGCCGTTGAACCTGGACGGGCTGAAGCTGTCCCAGGCCGACTCCGGGCACCTGCTGCTGAAGGACGACGACGGCAAGCTGGTCGCCGAGGCGTCGGCGCCGATGATGTGGGACGCGACCAAGGACAAGCTCTCGGGTGAGTCCGCCCACCAGGAGCAGGTCGCGACCGAGATCGAGACGGCCGCCGACGGTTCGCAGACCCTCGTCCTGACCCCGGACCCCACGTTCCTGGCCACCGCGACCTACCCGGTGACGGTCGACCCGACGACCACCCTCGCGGTCACCACGGACACCTGGATCCAGACCCCGGACTACCCCGACTCCCAGCTCAGTTCGCAGGAGTTGAAGTCGGGCACCTACGACTCGGGGACGGACAAGGCCCGTTCGTACCTGAAGTTCGACGTGTCGAAGTTCGTCGGCAAGCACATCACCGACACCAACTTCGCCCTGTACAACTACTACTCCTCGACCTGCTCCAGCAGCGGATCGGGCACCACGGTCCGCCGGATCACCTCCTCCTGGTCCTCCTCGACGCTGACCTGGGCCACCCGGCCCTCCTCCTCGGGCACCGGCGCCGTCATCAACCTGGTGCCGCACGGCTACTCCTCGTCCTGCCCGGCGGCCTGGTCCAACTGGGACATCGACACCATCGTCCAGGCCTGGGCCGACGGCACCACCAACTACGGCCTGATGGTCTACGGCACCGACGAGACCGACTCGCTGACCTGGCGCCGCTGGCGCTCGGCGAACTACACCACCTCCGGCTACGCGCCGAAGCTGACGGTCACCTACAACTCCTACCCCTCCACGCCGAGTTCGCTGGCGATCTCGCCCTCGCAGGTCAACACCTACAACGGCACCCGCTACGTGACCTCGCTGACCCCGACCCTGTCGGCGAAGGTGACCGACCCGGACGGCTCCAGCACCAAGGGCCAGTTCGAGGTCACCGCGGACCCGGCGTACGCGGACACCACCTACTCCTACACCGGCACGTCCTCGTCCGTCTCCTCCGGCTCCACGGCGAAGCTGACGATCCCGTCGGCCTCCGCGCTCCCGGCCGGTACGCATCTGCGCTACCGGGTGCGGGCCTACGACGGCACGGACTACGGCGCCTGGACCGGCTACACCACGTTCACCATGAACACCGGCCTCCCCGCCGCGCCGACGGTCACCTGTGACACGTACACGGCGAGCAGCTGGACGGCGAAGGCCGATGACGCGGTGTCCTGCACCATCGACACCTCCTCCACGGACGGCGCCGGCTACTACTGGGGCCTGGACAACAGCAGCCTGCCGAACAAGAAGCTGGACACCACCAACGGCACCGGCGGCGACTCCGCGACCGTCTCCATCGACCCGGCGAACGGCTGGCACACGCTGTATGCCCGCACGGTCGACTCCGGCGGCAACCTGTCGACGGCCACCACCCAGTACTCCTTCGGTGTAGGTGCCGACGGCGCGGCGATCCTCTCGCCGCAGGCCGGTGACACCACCGCCCGCCGCCTGACCCTCGCGGCCACCGGCCTGACCTCCTACACGGGAGTGACCTGGCAGTACCGCCGTGGCGAGACCGACTCCTGGCACACCGTCCCGGTCGGTGACGTCACCGCCTCCGGCAACGCGGTCTCCAGCTGGCCGGTCGCCGTCACCTCCGGCACCGCGACCAAGCTGGTGTGGAACACGGTCAGTTCACTGTCCGAGGACGGGGCGATCGAGCTGCGCGCCGCCTTCACCGACGGCACCACCACCGGCCACTCGCAGACCGTCGAGGTCACCCTCGACCGCGACGCCGGCACCGCCCCGAGCGCCGCGGTCGGACCCGGTACGGTGAACCAGCTGACCGGTGACTACACGCTCTCGGCCTCCGACGCCTCGGCGTTCGCGGCGAGCGTGGAGCGCACGTACTCCTCCCGTGCCAACGACACCGACGACGAAGGCCAGGCCGGGATCTTCGGCCCCGGCTGGACCTCGTCCGTCACGGGCGCGACGAGCGACTACACGCAGATCCGCAAGACCTCCGACACCTCCGTCGAACTGCTCTCCGCAGACGGCAGCGCAATCGCGTTCACCGCGACGTCGAGCGGCGGCTGGCAGCCGGAGACGGGTGCCGAGTCCCTCACGCTGACGGGCTCGCTGACCGGCACGACGTTCACGCTCATCGACACGGACGCCAACACCACGGTGTTCGCCAAGGCGGCCACCGCGGCGACGACCTGGACGCTGTCCTCCTCCGCCACGGCGGTCGACGACACCACGGTCACCACCGTCTCGGAGACCGTCACCTCGGGCAGCGAGACCCTGGCCCGCCCGAAGTACGTGATCTCGCCGACCGGCGCGGTCACCGCGGCCACCTGCCAGGCGACGCCCGCCACCAAGGGCTGCCGGGTCATGGAGTTCGTCTACGCCTCCACCACCACCGCCACCAGCTCGGCGCTCGGTGACTACGCGGGCCAGGTCAAGGCGATCAAGCTGTGGGCCACCACTCCGGGTGCCTCCACCGCCACCGCCGAGACCATCACGTCGTACGCCTACGGCTCCACGGGCAAGCTCCGCCAGGTCTGGGACCCGCGGATCAGCCCCGCGCTGAAGACGGAGTACACCTACGACTCCGACGGCCGGGTGGAGACGCTCACCGAACCGGGTGAGCTGCCCTGGACCTTCACCTACGGCGAGGCCGGCTCCGCCCTGACCGCAGGCGCGGGCATGCTGCTGAAGGCCACCCGCGCGGCCCTGGCTGAGGGTTCGGACAGCACCACGTCCGGGACGGCGGTCACCACCGTCGTCTACGACGTCCCGCTCTCCGGCACCACCGCCCCGCACCAGATGGACGCCGACACGGTCGCCACCTGGGCGCAGGACGAGGCACCGACCGACGCCACCGCCGTCTTCCCGGCGGACAGCGTCCCCGCCTCCTCCACCGGCGGTGACCTGACGTCGTCGGCGTACGACCGGGCCACCATCACGTACATCAACGCGAGCGGCGAGGAGACCAACACCGCCAAGCCCAGCGGCTCGATCACCACGACCGAGTACGACGAGTACGGCAACACGGTCGCCGACCTGACCGCGGCCAACCGCGAACTGGCGCTCGGCGGTTCCGCCGACGAGCTGGCCGCACTCGGCCTGACCGACCTGTCCACCGCCGACCGCGCCCAACTGCTGGCCACGGTCTCGGAGTTCTCGACGGACGGCGAACGCCTCACCGACGAGTACGGCCCCCTGCACGCCGTCACCCTCACGGAGGAACTGACCGGCACCACCACCGAGTCCACGCTGGCCGCGGGCACGGTGGTCCCGGCCCGCGCCCACACCGCGTACACCTACGACGAGAACAAGCCCACCGACGCCGCGGTCTCCAACCTGGCCACCTCGACGGTCACCGGCGCGTCCATCGCGGGCTACGCCACCGACGCCGACACCACCACGGTGACCACGACCTACGACTGGTCCACCGGCCAGGCGAAGGCAACCGAGGGCGGTGAGACCACGGGGCTCGTGACGACGTACGACGACGCGGGCCGGGTGGCCACCACCCGCACCGCGGGCTCGTCCGGCTCGGACGCCGGCACACTCGCGTACACGTACTACGACGCGGACGCCACCGGCACCTGCGCCTCGGTCGCGTGGGACGGCCTGCTCTGCAGGACCGCGCCTGCTGCGGCGATCACCGGTGGCGGGTCCAACCCCACCGAGGCGGTCACTACCGTCTACACCTACGACCGCTGGGGCCAGGCCGCGAGCAAGGCGGAGACCGCCAACAGCGTGACCCGCACCACCACCAACACGGTGGACGCGGCCGGCCGTGTGACCAAGACGGCGGTCACCGGAGGCACGGGCACGGACACCCCCGCCACCACCCTCACCTACGACGAGTCCAACGGGCAGATCGCCACCCAGGCGTCCAACGGCCAGACCATCACGCTCGGCTACGACGACCTGGGCCGTCAGACCTCGTACTCCGACGGCGCGGGCAACACCAGCACCACCGCGTACGACGTCCTGGACCGCCCGGTGAAGGCCACCGACTCGGCACCGTCCACGGTGACCTACACCTACGGCACCGCCGGCCACATGAAGACCCTGACCGACTCGGTCGCGGGCACCTTCACCGGCACCTACGACGCCGACGGCACCCTCGTCTCCGAGACCCTGCCCGGCGACTACAGCCTGACCATCACCACCGACCCGACCGGCCAGGAGACCGGCCGCGAATACACCACCTCCGACGGCACCACCGTCGCCTCCGACACCGCCGGATACACGGTCACCGGACACCAGTCCGGCCACACCCAGACCGACGGCTCGACGACGGAAACGGCCTACACCTATGACAGTGCCGGCCGCCTCACTCAGGCCGCCGACACCACCGCCGCCGGCTGCACCACCCGCGCCTACACCTTCGACGCGAACAGCAACCGCACGGCCCTGGCGACGACTTCGGACGACTGCGACAGCAGCACCTCCGACGCGACGTCGACGACCACGTCGTACACCTACGACTCGGCCGACCGCCTGGTGAACTCCGGCTACGCCTATGACGCGTTCGGCCGCACCACCACCAGCGGCGACACAACCCTGGCGTACTACACCAACGACCTGGTCGCCTCCGAGACCCTCGGAACCAGCCGCAACACCTGGACCCTGGACGCCGCCGGACGCCTCGCCGTCCAGAGCGCCCAGACCCAGGCCACCGACGGCACCTGGAGCACCGGCAGCACTACGACCAACCACTACGGCTGCGGCTGCGACAGCCCGACCTGGACGAATACCGGCGGCACGGTCACCCGCAACGCCAAGGACCTCACCGGGGACCTCGCGGCCACCACCGGCGTCGACGGCAACGCCGTCCTGCAACTCGCCAACCTGCACGGCGACATCGCCGTCCAGCTCCCGCTGGACACCACCGTCGCGGCCACCGTCCAGCACTACGACGAGTACGGCAACGTCCTCGACGACACGGCGGCCACCCGCTACGGCTGGATCGGCGCCAAGCAGCGCTCCGGCGACACGCTCAGCGGCTACACGCTGATGGGGGTCCGGCTGTACGACCCGTCCACGGGGCGGTTCCTCCAGGTCGACTCGGTCCCCGAGGGCTCGCCGAACCACTACGGCTACCCTGTCGACCCGGTCATGATGTACGACCTCGCCGGTACGAGCTGGTGGAGCAGCTGGTACTGGAAACGGCGGTGCATCATGCTCGTCGGGATGCTGATCCTCAGCGTCATTCCCTGGACGGCGTGGACCAAGATCGTGACGATCGCGTACCGGATCTCGAAGAACATCAAGCGCGCGAAGCGAATCATCCGCGTCGTCAAGCGGGTGCTTCGCGGCGAAGGGCTCAACTCCAACTCGGTGGTCCAGGGAATCTTCACCCTGTACTTCGGGTGGAACGACATCAAGACCGCTTGCCGTAAGGCCTGGTGACCGGTCCGTTTACTGGAGAAAGGTTCGTTGTCGGCGTGTTGGACATAGCCCTGTTCGCTGTCATGGCGGTCGAGTTGCTTGGCATTGCCGGGCTCTCCCTCGCCAACAAGAAGATGGTCACCGACCTTCCCTTCCGGTACGTCCTGCTGGGCGTTCTGGCGGTGAACTGGGGGATGGAAGACTCCGCGGAGTCTCGTACGCCGTTTCTGGAGGGCGTACTCGCGGGAGTGGTGATCCCGGTGCTCCTTGTCCAGGCTGTCGAGTACTACTTCGAGCAGCGGGAGGAAAGCCGCTTGCGCGGCGTCGTCCTCAAAGGAGCGTGGGTCTTCGTACCACTGCACGCCGTGTGCGTCGGGATCTTCGGGTAGCGCACACCGCATGAAAGGAGGGCCCGCCGGAAGTTTCCCTTCCGGCGGGCCCTTGGCTCATGCCCTGCTTCTACGGAGAACCCAGCAGCGCCTTGATGGCGATGATGACCGGCGTTCCCGCTTCCCCGACGAAGGTCGCGATTCCGGCGATCTTCTTGAGCAGTTTGTTGAAGCGTTCCTCGGAAGGGTTCGAGCTGATCTCTTCCGCGGCCGCGTCCACCTCCGCCCGATCACCGGCGTCCAAGTGCTGCCTCAGCGCCTGTATTTCCCGGAGGAGATCGTCGATCGCCGACTTCTCCGAACCCGAGCCGGTGACGTGCTTGCCTCCGGCCACGATGTCCCCGGAGCCGCTGTGCTGGGCCTTGCCGATGCTGCCGGGCCCGTACTGCTGGATGTGGTCGCCGCCCGTCATGAGGCCACGATGTTGCCGGAGCCGCCGTGCTGCGCCTTGCCGATGCTGCCGGCCCCGTACTGCTGGATGAGGTCGCCCTCCACGGCGTTGATGTTGTAGTTGAGCTGCGCGATATCCGGGTGGCCGATGGCCTTCGTGATCTCGCCGATGAGGTACTGGACTTCGTTTCGTTCCGTCGACCACACGGCATCGTGCTGCGTACCGGCGGTGTTGATGACCAGGCCGTACAGCGGTGGTTTGCCGATGGCCGCGACGAGCCGCCAGATCAGCAGTCCCTCCACGGCGAGCAGCAGGAGCACCCCGACCGTTCCCGCGGAAGCGGCCAGGATTCCGCCGAAGAACAGGCAGAGGAGAGTGCGCAGAATGAATCGCTTCCAGGCCGCCTTCTTGTCGACCTCAAGCACCCTCTGCCCGACATGAGAGATGGTGCGCAACGGGTAGGCCTCACTCGCCACCCACAACACACCTTCCTGCACCCGGACTTGAACCGTTAAGTGATTGGTCGCCACTGTTCGTCCCCCTCGTTGTGGTGTGGATACGGACAGTAGGGGGACCGTCATCGACTTTGTGTTCTTTGACTACCTTTCACCCAGATTGATGAATGCGCCGGGCGGCAGTACCGGAGCCGGCGCGCGGAAGGCACCGGTCGCCGGCCAGGAGAGCGGCGGACAGCCCGGTGTGGGTACCGCCGCGGCCCTCGTGGTGGCTGTCGAACTCTTCGTCTTCCACTAAGACACCCCGCATCAGCTCACGAGCACGATGATGCCCCTGACCACCAGCGCCACCACGGTGGCCCCGAAGGCGAGTGCCAGGAGGAATTCGGTGATTCCCGAGGTCTCGGTGACGCGCACCTCGTCCGCCGCAGGGTCTGTCGCCGCCTGGCGACGGCCCTCTTCCAGGATCGCGATCACCTTCCGGTGGCGGCCGAACGACGGCCACCGGCTGAACGCCTCGACCCGCACCCGCAGGCCGTTCGCCAGGTCGAGGAAGATCGCGCCTTCCCGGGGTTGGAAGTCGATGCCTGACACCACCTGCCAGGGGATCTCGTACCGGGCGTACACATTCCGGATCACCAGGGTGGTGGCGCTCACGGATACGGACGTCACGAAGTGAACGCGTACCAACCAGACGGCCACGAGCCACAGAGCGACGACCACCAAGATCCCCGACACGCTCACTTCGGGCGTCGGCTGGGAGAACCCGACGATCAGCGTCACAGGGAAGGTCGCGACGGGGAAAGCGCCCATCACTCGACGGTCCCACCAGGGGGTGATGCGCTCCAGGTTCTCCGTCATTCCCTCACTCGCCGTCATTCGCCCTCATTCACCGAAACAAGAAAGCGGCCCGCCCAGGACAATCGCCCCGGACAGGCCGCTCACTCACCGCGGACTACCTCTTGCTCACTTGCCGTAGTACGCGTTGTAGATCGAGATCGTCGACTTGTTGTTCTGCTTGTCGGTGATCTTGGCGTGGAAGGAGATGGCCTTCCCCTTCGCCGGGTTCTTCACGGTGATCTTGCCGTTCGTCACGGTGACCTTCTTCCAGGTCTGGCCGTAGTCGTACGACACGTACACCGCGAGGGACTTGAGGTTGCTGCCCTTGGCCGCGCCCTCGACGACCACCGGGAAGGTGGCCGTACGGTCCGCGGTGACCCGGCTGGAGAGGTCCGTGTTCGCCGCGAAGCGAACCGTGGAGGCGGGCAGCTTGGCCGCCGCGTCGCCCGTCGGCTTCTTCGAGTTGAACGTCCAGCTGGCGTCGATCCGGGTGGATGCCGCGGCGACCTTCACGCTGCGCTTGACCGAAGTCGTCAGCTTGTAGGAGGCGTTGGCGGCCGGGACCTTGAACTCCTTCTCACCGAACAGCGGGTCGTCGTTGGAGCCGACCTTGGTGCCGTTGCGGTAGAGGGTCGTGGTGACCGAGGTGAAGAGCGAGGAACCGGCGTGCGTCTTGCCGTCGGCGAACAGCGGGATGTAGCCCGAGATGCTGTTGCCGGAGCGGTACAGGCCGAATTCCTTGTTCAGGTGCGGGCCGAAGACCGCCGTGTTGAAGGTCTTCCCGTAGCTCTGGCCCGCCTTGAAGGTCTGCGGGTTGCCGAGCGTGTAGTACGCCTCGCTGATCGGGAAGCCTTCCGAGTCGACCCCGCCGTACTGCTCGAAGTCGAAGCTCCACTTCACGCCGCCCGCCGTGGACAGGTACAGCGTGCGGGCGCCCGGGAGGGTCTGCGAGATGCCGACGGCGGAGCCGCCGAAGCTGCCCGGCAGATAGCCCCAGGCGGTGATGGCACCCTTCTTGCCGCCGGCCGCGGCACCCAGGTTGGCCTTCACCTTGGCCAGTTCGCTCGCCTTGTAGTGCTTGGTGTAGCCGGTGGCGAGCTGCTCGACGACGGAACCGATGGTGGTGTCGTACTCCGTGTTCTCACCCACGGTCCAGTGCCCGTCCCACTGCTGGGACAGCGAACCGTCGGTGAGCTTCGGACCGAGGTGCGCGCTGTGGAAGTTGTCGTACGTCTCCAGGAACCAGCCGAACCCGTAGCTGCCGTTGCCCACCTCGACCGAGTACATCGGCGACGCGAAGACCGACTTGGCGTTGGTGTCCGGCACGGTGATGTCGACCGGCTTGGCCTTGCGCGCGTCCACCGTGAGCGTCAGGTCCTTGTCGACGATCAGCTTGGGACGGGCGAGCCAGTCGATGCCCTTGGTGGAGTCCTCCGGGTCCGCGAAGACCGAGGCGTCGAGGACGTAACGACCCTTGGGGACACGGACCGTGACGGTGCCGTCCTTGTCGTACGGCGAGAACCACTTGTCCTGGGCGAGGCCGGAGACACCGATCAGGGAGTCGAAGTAGAACTCCGCCGCGTTGCCGTCCCGACCGATGTTCTTGAGGGTGAGGTCGTACGACTCCACCTCGCGCTGCACCGCCGAGGCCGTGCGCACCGTCTGGCCGCCGCCGGTCGCCGTCACGTACGCGGAGTACGCGCCGTCGAGCGTGCCGCCCAGCTTGGTGTTGACGGTGAGGGGGACCGACGCCGTGCCGCCCGCCGGGACCGTCACCTTCGTCGCGCCCAGCGTGAAGAAGCCCGAAGGAGCCGTCTGGCCCTTGGGGTCGGTCGCCGAGACCGTGAGGTCGAGCGTGACGTCGGCCGTACCGAGGTTGCGGTAGACGACGTCCTTGGTGACCGGCGTGTCATCGGTGTGCGGCCACTGCTGCGCACCGAAGCTCACCGACACCGGGTCGGCGATCACGGTCTGCTTGATGGCCTTGTCGACCTGGATGCGGCCCGAACCCTGCTGGAACGGCGTGTACTTGCCGCCCTTGGTGGAGGCGGTCAGCGCGCCCTTGAGCTCGGTGTACGTCCAGTCCGGGTGCTGCTGCTTCAGGATGGCGGCGGCGCCCGCGACATGCGGGGTCGCCATGGACGTACCGGAAATCGTCAGGTAGCCGTCCGGGTTCTGGCCGACCTCCTGCTCGATGACGCTGCCCGGGGCCGCGGCAGCCGTGATGTCCACGCCGGGGGCGGTGACATCGGGCTTGATCTGGCCGTCGAGGCCGGGCCCTGTGCTGGAGAAGGACGCCAGCTTGTCGGCGTCGTCGACGGCGCCGACGGTGAGCGCGGCGGCCGCGCTGCCCGGGGAGCCGATCGTCTGCTCGCCGAAGTCGCCGGAGTTGCCGGCCGCGATCGCGAAGAGGATGCCCTTGTCCGCCGAGAGCTTGTTGACCTCGGCTTCGAGCGGGTCGATCTCCGGGGTGTCGCCGCCGCCCAGGCTCAGGTTCACGATGTCGGCGCCCTGTTCGGCCGCCCACTCCATACCGGCGAGGATGCCGGAGTCGTCGCCGTAGCCCTCGTCGCTGAGCACCTTGCCGCTGATCAGCTCGGCGCCGGGCGCGACGCCCTTGTACTTGCCGCCGGACTTGGCGCCGGTGCCCGCCGCGATGGACGCGACGTGCGTGCCGTGGCCGAAGTGGTCGGTCGCGTCGGCCGAGGTGGAGAAGTTCTTCTCCGCGACCACCTGGTCCTTGAGGTCCGGGTGGGTGGCGTCGACTCCCGTGTCCAGTACGGCGATCTTCACGCCCTTGCCGTCGTAACCGGCCGCCCACGCGGTGGGGGCGCCGATCTGCGGCACGGACTTGTCGAGGCTGGCCTTGCGGACGCCGTCCAGCCAGACGTGCGCGATGCCGGAGGCCGTCGCGTCACCGTTGGTGACCGCGTCCCACAGCTCGGCCGTCTCGCTCTTCGGTGTCTGCACCGCGTCCGCGTTCAGGGACTTCAGGGCCCTGCGGAGCGTGCCCGCGTCCCGGACGTCGGCCTTGGTGGCCGTGGCGGCTCCCTTGTAGCCGACGATGACCTTCAGGCCGGCCTTCTGGGACGTGCGCGTCGCCGACTTGTTGAGCTCGGTGATGTCGAACAGCCGCTGGTCCAGCTTGCCGGTGGCGACCAGTCGGGCCGCGTCGGCGGGTATCAGGAGCGTGTGTCCATCCACCTTGCGGAGCGAGACGGGTATGCCCTCGCGCCCCTTCGCCCGCTCCAGGCCGACTACTTGGCCCTTCGCGTCCACGGCGACCCGGTCACCGGTGATCAGCGTGATGCGGTGCTTGGCCTTCAGCGCCGCGGAACTGGTGGAACTGCCGGCGTCCTGTGCGGCATCGGCCGACGCCGGGCTGGTCAGGCCCGCGGCGAGGACGACAGCGGCCGCGGAGGCAATGGTTGCCGCGCACGCCTTTTTCACTTGTCTGCGCAAAACTCCCCCTAGCTGAGGTACCGGGTGATATTCCCCTTTCACCCGGCCGGGAGGAGTCCCGTACGCAAGCGCGTACACCCCCCGGTACCCGAAGTATGCCGGGGGGTGATCAGTTCGCTCAATAGTCCGGACGCGGGCGTGTCGAACTACCGTGGTTTGGCTGGGAGTTGATGTTTGGTCAGGAGGTCGCGTTCTCCTTCACCGTGATCTTTCCCTTGCGAATGGTGGCCAGTCGCGGCGCCTTCTTCGCGATCGCGGAATCGTGGGTGACCATGATGAAAGTGAGCCCGTGCTCCTTCCACATGGATTCCAGTACGTCCATGATCTCGTCGCGCATCGACTCGTCGAGGTTGCCGGTGGGCTCGTCGGCGAGCAGTACCTTCGGCTGCTTGACCAGCGCGCGGGCGATGGCCACACGCTGCTGCTGGCCGCCGGACATCTCGCCGGGCAGGTGCCCGAGCCGCTCGCCGAGACCGACCGACTCCAGTGCGGCGGCGGCCCGTTCGCGGCGTTCCTTGGTCTTCACACCGAGCGGTACGAGGGCGGTCTCGACGTTCTCCTGCGCGGTGAGCGTCGGGATCAGGTTGAAGGACTGGAAGACGAAGCCGATGTTCTCGCTGCGCACCTTGGTGAGCTTGGCCTCGGACAGCTTGGCCAGATCGATGCCGTCGAGGACGATCTCACCGGAGGTGGGCCGGTCCAGACCGCCGATCATCTGCAGCAGCGTGGACTTGCCGCCGCCGGTGGGGCCCTGGATGACGAGCCGGTCGCCGTCGGCGATGGTCAGGTCGACCCCGGCGAGGGCGTGGACGGTGTCCTTGCCCCGCGAATAGAGCTTGGTGACGCCTCTGAGTTCGTACATGTGTGGTGCAACTCCCGTGGATTTTAAGGCGGCTGGGGTCCTACTCGACGCGGCGCAGGGCGTCCGCCGGGCGGAGCCGCGAGGCGCGCCAGCCGCCGAAGGCGCCGGCGATGAGGCCACCGGCCACGGCCAGGCCCACGGCGAGGACGATGGTGGTGGCGCTGACGGGCGCGGTGAGCGCGACCTCCAGCGCGTTGGAGGAGGCCTGCTGGGCGCCGGGACCGCCGCCGCCCGGGCCACCGCCGCCGAAGCCGCCACCACCGCCGCCGGTGGAGCCGATCTGGGCCTCCAGGCTGGGGCTGATCGCGGTGACGACGTAGGCGCCGGCCAGGCCGAGCGCGATACCGAGGGCGCCGCCGACCAGACCGTTGACGATGGCCTCGCCGACGACCTGCCCGGTCACCCGGCGCGACTTCCAGCCGAGCGCCTTGAGCGTGCCGAATTCACGGACCCGGCGGGACACGGCCGAGGAGGTGAGCAGACCGGCGACCAGGAACGCGGCGATCAGCACCGCGATGGACAGCCACTTGCCGACGCTGGTGGCCAGGTCGGAGGCGGTGGAGAGGGAGCCGGAGACGGTGTCCGCGAGGTCCGCGGAGGTCGTGACGGTCGTACCGGAGATGTTCTTCTGGATGGTCGACTTGACGCTGTTGATCTGCTGCGAGTCGGTCGCCTTGACGTAGATCGTGGTGACCTTGTTCTTCGAGTCGCTGAGCGTCTGCGCCTGGGTGAGCGGGATGTAGAGGTTGGCCGCCGCGTCGCCGCTGTCGGGCGTGGCGATGCCGATCACCTTGAACTTGACGCTCTTGATGGTGACGGTGTCACCGACGGCGTACTTCTTCTCCTTGGCGTAGGACGCGTCGGCGACGACGACCTTGGCGTTGGTCTCGGAGGACTTGAAGGTACGGCCCTTGGTGATCTTCGAGGAGGTCAGCGGGCCGAGGGCCGGCTTGGTGACGTCCGTGCCGTAGACCGAGTAGTTGTTGACGTCGAAGTTGGCGCCGCCGCCCTGGACTTCGCCCTGCGGCGCTCCGGTGGCGCCACCCGGGCCGCCCTGCTGGTTGCCGCCGCTGTTCTGGTCCTGCTGGAACTGGCCGCGGGTGAACTGGCCGCTGACCTTGATGACCTGGAGGCTGAGTCCGCCGACGGCGTCCGAAACGCCGTTCTGGGTACCGACCTTGGTCACCGTGCTGCTGGCCAGGGTCTGGAAGCCCTGGACCATGACGCGGTCGCTGCTCTGCTCTTCGTCGGAGTCGTTGTCCTGCGCGTCGAACTCGAAGCGCGGACGTCCGGAGGCGTCGTCCGTGGGCGCGGCGGCCGCCTTGGTGACGGTCATGTCGGTGCCGAGGCCGTACAGCGACTGGAGAACCTTGTCCTGGGCCTTCCCCATGCCCGAGGACACGGAGTTGACCACGATGACCAGCGCGATGCCGAGCGCGAGCCCGGAGGCGACGACGAGGGCCGCCTTTCTGCGGCGGCGCAGTTCGCGCCTCAGGTAGGTGAAGAACATGGCCGCAACGTAGGTACGGCGCGTGATTACTGGATAAGGCCGAAATAAGAGAAGCATGAGAAGGCTGTGGTGAAGCCCAGAAACACCGATGCCGCCCCTGAGGGCGGCATCGGAAAGCTGTGAACTGGCGGTCGGTCAGACGGCGGAGCCGGCCTTCCAGTCGGCCCAGCTCATGTTCCAGCCGTTGAGGCCGTTGGCCGGGTCGACCGTGGTGTCTCCGGTGTTCTGGACGACCACGACGTCACCGATGATCGAGTTGGTGTAGAACCAGTAGCCCGCCGTGCCGGTGTCCTTCGCGCCCTTGGTGTCCGACAGGCCCACGCAGCCGTGGCTGGTGTTCACGCTGCCGAAGATGGACTTGGCGGCCCAGTAGTTGCCGTGCACGAAGGTGCCGGAGTTGGTCAGACGCATGGCGTGCGGTACGTCCTTGATGTCGTACTCGCCCTTGCCGTCGTCGTCGGTGAAGCCGACCGTCGCGCCGTTCATCCGGGTCTCCGTGAACTTCTCGGAGATCACCATCTGGCCCTCGTACGTCTTGTTCTCGGGCGAACCGGCGGAGATCGGGATGGTCTTGACGGTCTTGCCGTCCTGCGTGACCTTCATCGTCTTGGTCGAGGCGTCGACGTAGGTGACCTGGTTGCGGCCGATGGTGAAGGTGACCGTCTTCTGCTGGACGCCGTAGACGCCCTCGGCGCCCTCGACTCCGTCGAGCGCCAGCTTCAGGGTGACGGTGGAGCCTTCCTGCCAGTACTCGTCCGGCCGGCAGTCCATGCGGTTGGTGCTGAACCAGTGGCAGACGACCTCCTGGCCGCTGCTGGACGAGACCGTGATGCCCTTCTGGACGGCGGCCTTGTTGGTGATCGCCTTGTCGAAGTTGATCGACACGGGCATGCCAACGCCGACGGTGGAGCCGTCGTCCGGCGTGAAGTAGCCGAGGAAGCTGTTGGACGGGGAGACCGTGGTGAACGAGGCGTTCTCATGGGCGACGCGGCCGTCGGAGTCCTTGGCCTCGGCCGTCACCTTGTAGGTGGTGGAGCGCTCCAGCTGGCCACTGGGCTTCCAACTGGTCTTGTCGGTGGATATCGCGCCCTCGACGGCGGTGCCGTCGGCGGTCGTCATCTCCACCTCCGTCAGCGTGCCCTTGCTGACGGTGACGGCGGCCGAGTTGTTGATGGAGGCGTTGTCGGAGCCGTCCGCCGGTGTGATCTTGATCTGGGCCTCGGAGGTCTTCTTGGCCGCCGCCTCGTCGGCCTTGGCCTGCGAGGTGTCGGTGCCCGAGTCGGCGGCGCTTTCGTCACCCCCGGAACACGCAGAGAGCACCAGCACACCGCCGAGCAGTACGGACGCGACCTTCAGGCCCCTGCGCCGCTTACTGTCCGTCATCACACGCTTCTCCATCGTTGCCGAATCCCCAAAGCCCGAGAGTCCCCGTAAATGCTTTCAACGCTACGACCGCTTCGTCCCGTTCCACATTCCCTGAAGGTGTGGGGCACACCACGTCCGCCGGGGCGGCTGGTGCGGATCTCGGTCACTGCGTCCCCTGAGACGAAGAAACCCCGGGCAGCGGTTTCCGCCCGGGGTCACGATTTTCCCAAGCCGCGTCAGGCGACGCCGTCCTTACCGACCAACTCGGCCTCGTCGCCGTCGTCGCGGTCATCATCCTCGTCGAGATCCCAGTCCGGCGAATCGGGGTCGTAGTCGATGGGCTCGCTGCTCCAGGAGGCCTGCGCCAGTTCTACGCCCGGCACCTCCCCCACCAGGTCGAACGGGTCCACGAGATAGGCGAGGGCCTCCGAAGTGTCTTCCGTCACAGCGGCCTCGGCATGCACCCGCTCGTCGGCGGGAATCTCCGGGTCCCGCGCGATACGGCCCAGCGCGGCCTTGGTGACGGCGTCGGCGTCGTCGACTTCGAGGACGAGTTCCACCCGAAGCCGTACAAAACGTGATGTCTCTTCAGTGCTCATGCCTCGGAGCGTACGGCCCACAGCTCCCACGACTTTCCCACGACCCGCGACTTTCATTAGCATCGGTCCACACGGCCAATTCGCCAGCGTCACAAGGGGATCGATATTCCGTGTCATCCGCTCGCCGTCCGTTGCTGACCGCCACCGCCGCGGGGACCCTCCTGGGTGCCCTGTGGTTCGTCCCCTCCGCGAACGCGACGGGGGACGACCCGGCGAGATCGGAACCTTCGGCGACCCCTACGTCGCAGGTCACCCAGCAGGCGAGGGCGACGACCGTCGACAGCTCCGAGTCCGAGGACAGCGTCCAACTCGCCGACACGGGAAGCTTCGACACCACTCCCTACCTCGTCGGCGGCACCCTTTTCCTGGGGCTGGGAGCCGGGTTCGTGGTGTATTCGGTACGTCGTGAACGGCTTGGTTTTTAACCTACTTGACGTTTGCTTGACTCAACCTTCATAGTCCGCCCATGAATAGATCTACGGGGGCGCGCATAGGCGCCACGGCGGCTGTGAGCGCGTTGTCGCTCGCCCTCCTCACGGGCTGCGGCGGGGATTCGGAGTCCACGGACTCCAAGGGGACGGACAAGTCGACGGACGCGGCCACCACCGCGGCCGCGAAGGCGTTCAGCGCCGCGGAGTTGGAGAAGCTGATCATCGCCACGGGCGATGTGAAGGGCTACGAGGCCACTCCGAGCACCGACTCCGACAAGTTCGCGGATTCCAAGGACGCCGTCACGGTCGCCGACGCCAAGTGCGCGCCGATCGCGTACGTGCTGACCGGCTTCGCGCCGGGCGACGAGTCGGCGTACGTCAACCGCCAGGTCCTGCCGGCCGCCGAGACGACGACGGAGAGCCCGGACTCCCTTGAGGACGCCCTGGGCGCCACGATGACGATCGTCTCGCTCTCCTCCTACGAGGGTGAGGCCGCCGCGGAGACCATGAAGTCCTTCACCGACGCCGTCAGCGGCTGCACGGGCGGGTTCACGGTCTCCGCGAAGGGCGAGGACACCCAGAAGTTCACGAAGGTCGCCGCGGAGAAGGGCTCCGGGACCGGTGACGAGTCGGTGGCGTTCGGGGTGACGGCCGAGGCCGAGGGTGAAGCGGTGTTGGTCCACGGCGAGGCGGTGCGCCACGGCAGCACTGTCGCCACGTACTACTCGATCAGCCTGGCCGCCTTCAGCGGCGAGACGAAGGCGTACACCATCCCCGCCGAGATCATCGAGGGCCAGGCCGCCAAGCTCAAGTAGCAGGCAACAGGCACCGGACAGCAGGAGGGCCGCCGTCGCGGGGGAGAGCGACGGCGGCCCCTTGCTGTCTATAGCGGTCAGGCGAGCGGACCCGTCACAGTCTCGACAGCCGCGACGAGCTTCCCGTCCCGCACGAACGCGTCCGCCGCCGCGAGGTCGGGCGCCAGGAAGCGGTCCGGACCGGCACCTTCGACCCCGGCCGCCCGTACGGCGTCGATGACGGCCTGCGACGCCGGAGCCGGGGCCAGGCCCTCGCGCAGCTCGATCGCGCGCGTTGCGGCGTACAGCTCGATCGCGACGATGCGCGTGAGGTTGTCGACGGCCGTGCGCAGCTTGCGCGCCGCCGACCAGCCCATGGAGACGTGGTCCTCCTGCATCGCGGAGGACGGGATCGAGTCCGCGGAGGCCGGTACGGCGAGCCGCTTCATCTCGCTGACCAGCGCGGCCTGCGTGTACTGGGCGATCATCAGCCCGCTGTCCACACCGGGGTCGTCCGCGAGAAAGGGCGGGAGGCCGTGCGAGCGGTTCTTGTCGAGCAGCCGGTCGGTACGGCGCTCGGCGATCGACCCCAGGTCGGCGGCGGCGATGGCGAGGAAGTCGAGGACGTACGCCACCGGAGCGCCATGGAAGTTGCCGTTGGACTCGACGCGCCCGTCGGGCAGCACGACGGGGTTGTCCACGGCCGACGCCAGCTCCCGCTCGGCGACGAGCCGGGCGTGCGCCATGGTGTCCCGTCCGGCGCCGGCGACCTGCGGGGCGCAGCGCACCGAGTAGGCGTCCTGGACGCGCGGCGCGTCGTCCTGGTGGTGCCCGGTGAGGGCCGAACCCTTCAGCACGGCGAGCATGTTGGCGGCGCTGGCGCCCTGTCCCGGGTGCGGGCGGATGGTGTGCAGTTCGGGGGCGAGCACCTTGTCGGTGCCGAGGAGGGCTTCGAGGCTGAGGGCCGCGGTGACGTCGGCGGACTTGTAGAGCCTGTCCAGGTCGGCGAGGGCCATGACCAGCATGCCGAGCATGCCGTCGGTGCCGTTGAGCAGGGCGAGGCCCTCCTTCTCGCGCAGTTCGACGGGCGCGATGCCGGCCTCGGCGAGGAGGTCGGCGGCGGGGCGCACCACCCCGTCCGGGCCCTCGGCGTCGCCCTCGCCCATGAGGGTCAGCGCGCAGTGGGACAGCGGGGCCAGGTCGCCGGAGCAGCCGAGCGAGCCGTACTCGTGCACGACCGGGGTGATCTGGGCGTTGAGGATGTCGGCCATGGTCTGCGCGACCTCGGGCCGGACGCCGGTGTGCCCCGAGCAGACGGTCTTCAGCCGCAGGAACATCAGGGCCCGTACGACCTCCCGCTCGACGCGCGGCCCCATGCCGGCGGCGTGCGAGCGGACGATGTTGCGCTGCAGCTGGGCGCGCAGCTCCGGGCTGATGTGCCGGGAGGCCAGGGCGCCGAAGCCGGTGCTCACGCCGTAGACGGGTTCGGGCTTGGCCGCCAGCGCGTCCACGATCCCGCGGGCCGCGGCGAGGGCCGCGAGTGCCTCCGGCGAGAGCTCGATGCGGGCGCCGGCGCGCGCCACGGCGAGAACGTCGGACGCGGTCACCCCGGACGTCCCCACCACCACAGTGTGCATATCCATATTCAGGAGCGTACGCAGTGAAGACGATGATGTCACTACCGGGTGGCGGTTGTGACCCTTACGTCAGGTGCGGCGGCCCCGGAAGCGGCGGCGCTCGGCGGGCAGCTCGGGGGAGGGTGTGTCCGCGAGCCGTACGACCGGATCGTCGGGGCCCTCGCGACCGGCGACGACCGGCTCGTCCGCGCGCAGGGCCTTGGCCTGGTACTGGGCGGCGTCCGCGAGCCGGAAGAGGCGGCGGCCGGAACGTACGGGCCCGATCGGGTCCTCGGTGGACGCGACCCCGCACGCGACGCCCTCGCCGAGCTCCAACTCGGCGGCGCGGCGGCAGAGTTCACCGGCCGCCCGGACGACCTCGTCGGCGGGCGGGCCGACGGCGAGGAGGCAGAACTCGTCGCCGCCGAGGCGGGCGGCGAGCGCGCCCGGCAGCATGGCCCCGCACAGGGACAGCACCGACCCGAAGCGTTCGAGGAGGCGGTCGCCCACAGCGTGCCCCTGGGTGTCGTTGACGCGCTTGAGCCCGTTGAGATCGCAGACGACGAGGCTGACGACGACCCCGTCCTTCCGGTGCCGCTCGACCGCCTCGTCGAGACGTACGTCCACGGCACGGCGGTTGGCGAGACCCGTGAGCGCGTCCGTGAAGGCGAGCCGCCTGGCCTCCTCCAGACGCTCGGTCTGGGCGATCCCGGCGGCCACGACGGAGGCCAGTACGGTGGCGAAGTCGGCGTCGGCCCGGTCGAAGACGGGGGTGCCGGCCGGGCGGGCTACATACAGCTCGCCCCAGGCGCGGCCGTGCAGCACGATCGGGGCGACGACGCAGCAGCCGCGGCCTCGGCGACGTAGGGCCGCGACGCGCTGATGGACGTATCCGGGCCGGCCGGCCGCCGGGCCCTCGGCGGTCTCGACCCAGGCGTTGGGCCCACCGCCCCTGGCCCAGCGTTCGTGCAGGAACTCGGTGATCTCCGGGAACTGGTGCACGGGGTAGGCCTCGGCGTCGGGGAACTCGTCCTCGTCGGGGGCGCGCTCCCCCACGTTCACGAGGACGCGGAGACGGCCGCGCTCGCGCTCCCAGACGGAGAGCGCGGCGAAGCTTCCGCCGAGCGCGCGGGTCGCTCCGCGGGCTGCGGCGTGCCATGACTCACGTGGCGTGTGTGCGGCGGCCATGTCCTGCGCCAGCTCGACCACGGCCCTGAGCCGTCTGTCCTCACCCATCACTCCAGGTTAGGAAGGTTTAGTGTGATTTGTGCTGTTCATGCGGCGTGCGGGTGGATGGTGATTACTGTCCGTGGGGGCCGCCGCCCCCACACCCCCGCTTCGGCCCGAAGGGCCTCGTCCTCAAACGCCGGACGGGCTGAGGGTGCCCTACTCACCCGGCCAGTTGGGTGGCCGCTTCTCGTTGAATGCCGCCACGCCCTCCGCCCGGTCGCCCGAGAACGCCACCGACCTCCATGCCGCGTCCTCCACCTCCAACCCGGCCCGCAAGTCCAGGCCATGCCCCAACCGCATCGCTCGCTTCGCCGCCCGCAGCCCCACCGGTGAGTTGGCCGCGATGCGGGCCGCCAGTTCCAGTGCCGCTTCCCGGTCCCGGCCCGCCTCCACCAGCTCGTCCACCAACCCCAACTCCCTTGCCTCCGCCGCCTCCACGCGCCTCGCGGTGAAGACCAGTTCGGCCGCGCGGGCGGCGCCCACCCGGCGTGGGAGCAGCTGGGTGCCGCCGCCGCCCGGGATCACGCCTACCGACACCTCCGGCAGCCCCACCACCGCCGTGCGGTCGGCCACGATCAGGTCGCAGGCCAGGGCGATCTCGAAGCCGCCGCCCAGTGCGAAACCGTGGACCGCCGCGATCGTCGGTACGGGCAGCTCCAGCACACCCGTGTAGGCCCCGCGCGTGACCGGGCGCTGGCGCACCAGGTCCGCGTCGCTGAAAGAGTTCCGCTCCTTCAGATCCGCCCCGACACAGAACGCCCGCTCGTGCGTCGACGTCAGTACGACCACCCGTACGTCCCGGTCCGCGCCCAGCGCGGCACACGCCCCGGCGATCGACCGGGCCATCTCGGTGGAGACGGCGTTCATGGCCTTGGGCCGGTCCAGGACGAGCTCCGCGACGTACTCGCGCCGTCGCACCAGCACGAACTCCCCGAACCGTTCCTCGCTCATGACACCCTCCGGTTAACGCGGGTTAACTACCGTCTCCCCGATCATCCCAGCCGGACCCCGCCGAGGAAAGGCCCTTCAGAGCTGGGTCTGGCCGCCGTTGACCTCGTAGACGGAACCTGTGACGAAGGCGGCCTCGTCCGAGAGCAGGAAGCTGGCCACGGCCGCGACCTCGTCGACCTGGCCCACGCGGCCCATCGCGGTTTTCGCTGCGATGGAGGCGCGGACCTCCGGCGGGAGCGCCCGTGCCGACGGGGCGTCGATCGGACCGGGTGCGACGGCGTTGACGCGGATGCCGCGCTGCGCGTATTCGACGGCGGCCGAGCGGGTGAGTCCGACGATGCCGTGCTTGGAGGCCGCGTACGCGGCCCGCCCGGCGTGGGCCATCACTCCGGCGGTGGAGGCCATGTTGAGGATGGCCCCACCGCCGGCTTCGAGCATGTGGGCGATCTCGGCCTTCATGCTGTGGAAGACGCCGGTCAGGTTGACGGCGATGACTTCGTTCCAGTCGTCGAGAGCGATGTCGTGGACCTCGACCAGGCCGGGCGTGATGCCGGCGTTGTTGAAGGCGAGGTCGAGGGCGCCATAGGTCGCGACGGTGAACGCGACGAGCCGCTCGGTGTCGTCGAACGACGTGACATCCGCGGCGAACGCGGACGCGAGGTGTCCGGCGGCGCGGAGTTCCGCGGCGACGCGTTCGGCGGCCCCCGCATCGCGATCGGCTACGACGATGCGCGCGCCGTCCGCCGCGAGTCGTCTGGCGGCCGCCTCGCCGAGGCCGGATCCGGCACCGGTGACGAGCCCGACCCTGCCCGTCTTGTCGCGCCTGTTGTCGGTGCTGGTGGTCATGCGTCGGCCTCCTCGGTGGCGAGTTGGACGAGGGTGAAGACGGCGCCCGCCGGGTCGAGGAAGACCGCGATCGTGCCGATCCCGACCGGTGTCGGCGGCATGAGCAGAGTGCCGCCCTGTTCGGTGGCGACCTTCGCGGCGGCCTCGATGTCGTCGACGGCGAAGTACACGTCCCAGTACGCGGGCATCTCGGCAGGCATCGCCGGCGGCCGTGGCAGGAGCCCGGCGAACGACCTGCCGTACGCCTGCCACTCGCGGCGGCCGAGGGGACCGCTCGGCTCCGTGAGTTCCCATCCGAAGGCCTCGCGGTAGAACGCCTCGGACACGTCGACGTCGTCGGTGATCAGTTCGGCCCATGCGAGGGTGCCGGGTGCCGGCCGTCGCTCGCGGTGCTGTGTGGCGGGGGTGCGGAGCGCGAACCGGGTTCCGTTGGGGTCGGCGACGACGGCGGAGTCGCCGGTGACCGTGCCCGCGGCCTTGGAGACGGCGGTCAGCGCGGTGTCGAGCTCGTCGACGTCGAAGTGGACGAGCCATCCAGGGGGCCCGTCGGCCGTGGCGATGTCGGTGATACCGCTGATGTCGGCAACCGGCGTGCCCGCGGCGGATGCGATCAGGCGGCCGTCGGTCTCCGTGACGGCCCAGCCCAGCAGGGCCCCGTAGAAGGAAGCGACGGTCTGCGGGTCGGCCGAGACGAGGCTCGCCCAGCCGAGCCGGGCGGGGGTGCGAAGCGCGTCAGTCACGGTCGCGGTCATGGTCGAGCTCCGATCGGTGGGTGTTCGGAAAGGTCACTGGAGCGCACCCCCGCTGATCAGCAGGCTCTGTCCGCTGACCCAGGCCGCGAGGCCGGAGGCGAGGTACTCGGCGGCGTCCGCGACGTCGTCGACGGTCCCCATCCGGCGGCCGATACGCCCGGGCTGAGCCACGAACTGCCGTACTGGGTGGTGCGGTTGGTCCGGGTTCGGGTCCGGCTCGGTGAACACGCCGGCGCCCTCGATCGCCGTGGGAAGGATCGTGTTGACGGTGACCCCGCGGTCGGCGAGTTCCTGTGCCAGGACCTGGACGGCGTAGCGCGGTGCCGTCTTGCTCGACCCGTACAGTCCCTCGCCCCGGACCGGCACGGTCGTCGTGCTCGAACCGACGTAGATGATCCGGCCGCCGTCCACGACGTGCCGCGCTGCCGTCTGGAGGGTGAAGAAGGTGCCCTTGGTGTTGATGGCGAAGAGACGGTCGAACTGCTCCTCGGCGATGTCGAGGAAGTCGATGCCGATGAGCTCGACACCCGCGTTGGCGACGGCGATGTCGATCCGCCCGAAATGCCCGGCGGCCTCGGCGAAGAGGCGCTGGATGTCGGGTACGACGGACACGTCGGCCTGTACGGCGATCGCCGCCGCGCCCAGACGCTCGATCTCCGCGACTGTCGCGTCGGCCTCCTTCGCGCTGGAGGCGTAGTTGACCACGATGTTCGCGCCGAGGCGTGCGTAGCGCAGGGCGATCGCCTTGCCGATGCCGCGGGCGGAGCCCGTGACCACGGCCGTCTTCCCGGTCAGGTCGGTCGTGGGATCACTCGTCGGATCAGTCACGGGGATCACGGGCTCTGTCCGCCGGAGATCTCGATGCGCTGTGCGGTGACCCACTGGTTCGCATCCGAGAGGAGTGCCGTCACCGCGCCCGCGATGTCGTCGGGCTCGCCCACGCGTCCCAGCGCGACCTGCGAGGTGAGGTAGCCGCGGACCTGGGGGTCGTGCATCATGCCGCCGCCGAAGTCGGTCGCGGTCGCCCCGGGCGCGACGGTGTTCACGCGGATGCCGCGGCCGCCGAGCTCCTTGGCCTGATAACGGGTGAGGACCTCGACCGCGCCCTTCACGGCGCCGTAGGCGGAATGCCCCGGGACGGCGAAACGGGTCAGACCGCTGGAGACGTTCACGATGGCGCCGCCGTCGGCAAGCACCGGCAGCAGGGTCTGCGTCAGGAAGAAGACGCCCTTGAGGTGTACGTCCACCAGGTCGTCGAAGTCCTTCTCCGTCGTCTCGGCGAACGGGGCGGTCAGGTCGGTGCCGGCGTTGTTGACGAGGAAGTCGAACGTGCTCCTGCCCCAGCGCGCCCGGAGCTCGGCGCCGAGCCGCTCGGCGAAGTCCGCGAAGGTGTTCACGACGCTGGTGTCGAGCCGCAGCGCGACGGAGGAACGCCCCAGGTCGGTGAGGGCGGACACGACCTCCTCGGCCTCGGCCCGGTTGCTTCGGTAAGTCACTACGACGTCCACGCCCGCCCGGGCGAGGTGCAGCGCGTAGGCGCGTCCCAGGCCCCGGTTGGCTCCGGTGATGACGGCGATCTTCGGGATGGTGCTCACGATGACTCCTTGGTGGCTCAACAGGGGTTCGCTCCGAAACAGGGATGCTGTGCCGAACCCGATGACCAGTTGACGCGCGATCCGAGAAGCCATCCAGTGCCTGCTTGTCCACTGTCCGGCGGTCCCAGGCTGGGGGCTCAGCCTGGGATCGGCAGACAGTGGATAGCCGTATCCGGGTGAGGCACAGTGGCGATATGGATCAGAGCGGCCTGGCGACATTTCTCCGTAGGCGTCGGGAGGCGCTGCAACCCGACGACGTCGGCGTTCCTCGGGGGCAGCGCCGACGCACGCCCGGGCTGCGACGCGAGGAAGTGGCCGCGCTGTGCGGCATGTCGACGGACTACTACAGCCGTCTCGAACGCGGCCGCGGACCACAGCCCTCGGAGCAGATGATCACCGCGATCGCCCGTGGGCTCCGGCTCACCCTCGACGAACGCGACCACCTCTTCGTCCTCGCCGGCCACAACGCACCGGCCCGCACCACACGCGACGACCACGTCAACGCCGGCATGATGCGCATCCTCGACCGCCTTGAGGACACCCCCGCACAGGTCGTCACCGGCACCGGCGAGACGATCGTCCAGACCCCGCTCGCAGTGGCCCTGCTCGGCGACCAGACCCGATTCACCGGGCTCGCGCGAAGCGTCATCTACCGCTGGTTCACCGACCCGAGCGAGCGAACGAACTACGTACCGGACGACCACCCGACGCACAGCCGCGTCTACGTGGCCCAGCTCCGCACGATCGCCTCCCGCGAAGGCCGCGACTCACACGCCGCCGCGCTCGCCGACCGACTGTGCGCGGAGAGCCCCGAGTTCGCGGAACTGTGGGCCCGGCACGAAATCGGTATCTCCTACACCAACCGCAAGAGAATCCTGCACCCGCAGGTCGGAATGGTCTCCCTGCACTGCCAGACACTCGTCGACCCGGACCAGGCCCAGTCGCTGCTGGTGTTCACGGCGATCCCCGGCACGGAGGACCACGACAAGCTCCGGCTGCTCTCGGTCATCGGAAGCCAGCGGCTCGACGCGTCCACAACGGCAGCCTCCGACTGAGGAGTTGCGGGCAAACTCGGCCAGACCCGTTCGGGTGACGCCACTCCCAACTCCCGCCGCACCGCCAACGGGAGCGCATAGCGTGCGTCCGCCACGGCGGGGAGGGGATCATCATGACGGACACGGAAGCGGCGGCGGAGGGACAGCAACGCAGGCGTGGCCGTCATCGCCGGCCCCGGCCCCGCAAGATCCTGTTCGCAGCAGGCGGCCTCGCACTGGCCGCCGGTGTGCTCAGTCTCGTACGACTGTCTCCCGATTCCGGCCTCGGCGGCGGCACCGGCACCACCGAGGCCGAACCCCGCCTCGCCCCCGGAGACGCTTTCGCCTCCGCCCGCCCGGACAACGCGGCCGCGACCATCGCCACCACCATGCCCACGGCGACGTCCGTCATGGGCGGCGCGAGCACCACACCGACCCCGGGCCCGAGGGTGAGCCTCGTACCGACGACACCGCCCGCGACCGTCGTTCCCGGCGCGACGACCATTCCCGGGACGACGAACAGCCCCACACCCCCACCGCCGACGACCACGCCCGCGACCGCTATCGCTACCCCTCAACCAACACAGACGCCCACGCCGACACCAACACCAACACCGAGCCAGACAAGCCACTCCCCGGCGCCACAGCCCCATCAGTCCGGCATCTGCGTGCCGATCATCGGCCTCTGTGTGGACCCACTGACAGCACCCAGAAAATAGGGCCTGCCGGACAGCGCCCCTTCAGGGGCGCGGGGAACTGCGCGACAAGCCCCCACCGGGCCCGCGGCCAACGAACCACCTAGACCGGCTGGCCACCCCGCCGGGTAAGCAACCAGGGCTCGACCACCCCAAGCCCACGCACCGGCCGCTGCCACATCGGCTGAAGAGCGAACCGGTACTTGGGCGGCTCCTCCCCCTCCTTCTCCGCAGTGGCTGCCGCCTCGGCCGCCGCTGCCTCCGAGGCGGGAGCCTCTCCGCTCCGGATCAGCTCCTCCGCGAACGCGCTGTCGACGAGGACAGCATCCCGTGGAGCTATCGAGGTCAACCGGGAGGCAAGGTTCACGGTCGTACCGAACACGTCGCCCATACGAGTCGTCACCGTGCCGAAGGCGATCCCGACCCGCAGCTCGGGCATGGTCTCGTCGTTCGACATCGTGTCGATCAGCCGCAGCGCGATCTCCGCGGCGATGGCCGCGTCGTCGGCCGCGTACAGCACCTCGTCGCCGAGGGTCTTGATGAGCCGCCCGCCGTGCGCGGCGACCAGGTCGGCGGCGGTGGTCTCGAAGGCCTCGACGAGTTCGCCGAGTTCCTCCTCCTCCATACGACGGGTCAGCCGCGTGAACCCGACAAGGTCGGCGAAGCCGACGGCGAGGCGGCGGTCCACCATCTCCTCGTCGTCGGCGGCCTGCACGACCCGGCCGGCGGAGGCGGAGAGCTGACGGCGCCAGACGTAGACGAGGAACTCCTCCAGCTCGGGCAGGAGCAGCTCGATGATCGGGTACGTCACCTCGGTGCGGCTCATGCCGGGTTCCGGGGGCTCGGTCAGGCCCTCCAGGAAGGAGTCGATCTGCCACTCGGCGAGGCGGGCCGTGGTCTGCCCCGTGGAGCGCGCCACCTGCACGGCCATGGCCTCGCTCAGCAGCCCCGCCTCGACGAGACCGGCGAGGCGGCGCAGCGCGAGGACGTCGGCCTCCGTGAACGCCTTGGCCTGGCCGACGTCCGCGAAGCCCATGGCCCGCCAGAAACGGGTGGCCAGCTCCATGGAGACACCGGCGGTACGGGCCGCCTGGAAGGGCGTGTAGCGGCGCTCGGCGCCGAGGATGAGCTGTTCGAGACGCACGGCGAGAGGGTGCGGGTTCCCTCCGGGGGCGGCGGCGTTCGTGTCCTCGCCGGAACCCGTGTCGTCGACGGTCACGCCTGCTGCCCTTCCGATCTGCCGTGGTCAGGTATCGACCGGCCTTCACTTTACGGCAGGTGTGCGGTAGCTCACTCCTTTCCGGCGTCGAGAGGGGGGCTTGATGGTTCGTTGCCGGGTGCGGGCCGGTGGGGGCTGGTCGCGCCCCGCGGCGGAGCCGCTAATGTCACAGCCCCGCGCCCCTGGGTATCTCCACTCACGCCGGTCGCAAGTGGATGATGTCTCCCGCTCCCACCGGCTCCTGTACGCCCTCCTGCGTAGCGATCACCAGGCGTCCGTCCCCGTCTACCGCGACCGCCTCACCCGTGATCGAGCTATCCCCCGGCAGTTCCGCCCGCACCGTCCTTCCCAGCGTCGCGCAACCCGCCGCGTACGTCTCCTGGAGGCCGCTGCGTGCCGGGTCGCCGCCTACCTCGCGCCATTTCCCGTACCACTGCTCCAGTGACCGCAGCACTGCCCGCAGCAAGGGGTCACGATCCGTGCTCACCGCACCGGCCAGTGCCAGGGAGCCCGCCGTCGGGACCGGCAGTTCGTCCTCGCGCAGGGTGACGTTGATGCCTACGCCGACCACCACCGCGTCGTCACCGGCCCGCTCCGCCAGGATTCCGCCGGCCTTGCGTTCCTCGCCGCCGACGGTCACCAGCAGGTCGTTGGGCCACTTGAGTGCCGTATCGACGCCCGCCGCCCGCGACAGCCCCGTCGCCACCGCCACACCGGTCAGCAGCGGCAGCCAGCCCCAGCGGGACACCGGGACCCCGGCGGGCCGCAGGAGGACGGAGAAGAAGAGGCCGGAGCGGGCCGGAGCCGTCCACTGGCGGTCCAGGCGGCCCCGGCCGGCCGTCTGCTCCTCGGCGACGAGGACCGCGCCCTCCTCCGCGACGCCCGAGACGGCGAGCGCCACCAGGTCGGAGTTGGTGGAGCCGGTGCGCGGCACCACCTCCACATCGCAGTACAGGCCCCCGTGCCCACCGTCCCGCACCAGCGCCCTGCGCAGGGCCGTAGCGTTGAGGGGCGGTCGGTCCAGGTCGGACCACCGGTTGTCGTTCGCGTCTGAGGCATCTCGCGGCGTCATGCAACCCACATTAGGTGTGGTAAACACCGCACTGCCGATCGGTAGGCGCGCCACTACGCTACGGATGAGTAACCGTCCCCACGTCTGAGCACCCCCAGGGAGCCGCATCCCGATGTCCGAGCCGGAAGAGCCTCAGCAGGCAGACATTCACACGACCGCGGGGAAGCTCGCGGATCTGCAGCGCCGTTTCCAGGAGGCGACGCACGCCGGCTCGGCACGCGCCGTCGAAAAGCAGCACGCCAAGGGCAAGTTGACGGCCCGTGAGCGGATCGAGCTGCTGCTCGACGAGGGGTCCTTCGTCGAGTTCGACGAGTTCGCGCGGCACCGCAGCACCAACTTCGGGCTCGAGAAGAACCGGCCGTACGGCGACGGCGTGGTGAGCGGGTACGGGACGGTCGACGGACGTCCGGTGGCCGTCTTCTCCCAGGACTTCACGGTGTTCGGCGGCGCCCTCGGCGAGGTCTACGGCCAGAAGATCGTCAAGGTCATGGACTTCGCCCTGAAGACCGGCTGCCCGGTCATCGGCATCAACGACTCGGGCGGCGCCCGCATCCAGGAGGGTGTGGCCTCGCTGGGCGCGTACGGCGAGATCTTCCGCCGCAACACCCACGCGTCCGGGGTGATCCCGCAGATCAGCCTGGTCGTCGGCCCGTGCGCGGGCGGCGCGGTCTACTCCCCCGCCATCACCGACTTCACGGTCATGGTCGACCAGACCTCGCACATGTTCATCACCGGCCCGGACGTCATCAAGACGGTCACCGGCGAGGACGTCGGCTTCGAGGAGCTGGGCGGGGCCAGGACCCACAACTCCGTGTCCGGCGTGGCGCATCACATGGCGGGCGACGAGAAGGACGCCATCGAGTACGTCAAGCAGCTGCTGTCGTACCTGCCGTCCAACAACCTCAGCGAGCCCCCGGTGTTCCCGGAGGAGGCGGACCTCGCCGTCACCGACGAGGACCTGGAGCTGGACACGCTGGTCCCCGACAGCGCGAACCAGCCGTACGACATGCACACGGTGATCGAACACATCCTGGACGACGCCGAGTTCTTCGAGACGCAGGCGCTGTTCGCCCCGAACATCCTCACCGGCTTCGGCCGGGTGGAGGGCCGACCGGTGGGCATCGTCGCCAACCAGCCGATGCAGTTCGCGGGTTGCCTGGACATCACGGCGTCCGAGAAGGCCGCGCGCTTCGTCCGCACCTGCGACGCGTTCAACGTCCCCGTCATCACCTTCGTGGACGTGCCGGGCTTCCTCCCCGGCGTCGACCAGGAGCACGACGGCATCATCCGCCGCGGCGCCAAGCTGATCTACGCCTACGCGGAGGCGACGGTCCCGCTCATCACGGTGATCACCCGCAAGGCCTTCGGCGGCGCCTACGACGTCATGGGCTCCAAGCACCTGGGCGCGGACCTCAACCTCGCCTGGCCGACCGCCCAGATCGCCGTCATGGGCGCCCAGGGCGCGGTCAACATCCTGCACCGCCGCACGATCGCGGAGGCGGAGGCGGGCGGGGAGAACGCAGAAAACACTGAGGCGGTCCGCGCCCGGCTGATCCGCGAGTACGAGGACGCCCTCCTCAACCCCTACATCGCGGCCGAGAACGGCTACATCGACGCCGTGATCATGCCCTCCGACACCCGCCGCCACGTCGTACGCGGCCTGCGCCAACTCCGCACCAAGCGGGAGTCCCTGCCCCCGAAGAAGCACGGCAACATCCCCCTCTAGGAGCCCACCATGACGATCAAGGTCGTACGGGGCAACCCGACCCCGGAGGAGCTGGCTGCCGCCCTGGCGGTGGTCAGGGCCCGCGCCGCGACGGCGACAGCCGAGCCGTCCGGCGCGCCAGGAGACAGGGACGCGTGGTCCGACCCGGCGCGCATCGCGACGCGCAGACTGCCCCAGCCGGGCCCGGCGACATGGACCCGCACTTTCTGGCCCGGGTGAGAGCATCTCCTCAGGGGCGCGAGGAACCGCGCACCTAAGTGCAGCACCGGGCACCAATTTGAGTACGCATACTCAGGCACCCTCCCCGGCCAAGCCCCACGCTGGTGGCATGCTGTGGTCCGACCCTGAGAACGAGCCGCCGAAGGAACTCCGCGACATGCAGGAGATGCTCCGGCGACTCGGCGTTCTCATGGCCCTCGGCATGGTGCTGGCGATGCTGGTGATCGGCCTGATCTGAAGTACACCCACGCCGCCGATACCCTGACCGCATGACCGATCAGCCGCGCCGCAGACTCATCCTCGCCTCCCAGTCCCCCGCCCGCCTGGCCCTGCTCAGGCAGGCCGGCCTGACCCCCGAGGTGATCGTCAGCGGCGTGGACGAGGACGCCGTCACCGCACAAACCCCAGCCGAACTGGCCCTTGCACTGGCAGAGGCGAAGGCCTCCGTCGTGGCCGCGAAGCCGGAGGTCAAGGGCGCGTTGGTGATCGGCTGCGACTCGGTGCTCGACCTGGACGGCGAGGCGCTGGGCAAGCCGGCGGACGCCGAGGAGGCCACCGCGCGCTGGAAGGCGATGCGCGGCCGGGCCGGCACGCTCCAGACCGGCCACTGCGTCTGGGACACGGTGAGCGGACGCCACGCCTCCGCCACCGCGTCCACCGTCGTCCGCTTCGGCGAGCCGACCGACGCCGAGATCGCCGCGTACGTCGCCTCGGGCGAACCCCTCTACGTTGCCGGGGCGTTCACCCTCGACGGCCGTTCGGCACCGTTCATCGACGGCATCGACGGCGACCACGGCAACGTGATCGGCATCAGCCTGCCCCTCGTACGGCGCCTGCTGGCCAAACTGGGCGTGGGGATCACGGAGTTGTGGGCGCCGGCGGAGTGATCGGCGCCGGGCCGTTGTTGCCCCCCTTGGGGGCGTCGTCCTCGGGTGCCGGCGTTGTCGACGCGGGCCCCTCCTGACGGTCGTACGTCATCAGGAGCAGCACGATCAGGCCGAGTACCACCACCATGAACAGGAACGCGCCCGGCCCCACCAGGCCCCAGGTGAACGCGCCCAGCAGGCCGTGCACCACGGCGACGCTGATCAGCAGGATGCGGCCGAGGCCGGCCGGGGCGCGGTCGCGCAGGGCGACGAGCAGCGCGACCAGGCCGCAGAACGCGAAGTAGAGGCCGAAGACCACGCCGCCGATCTTCGAGGACGTGGCCATCATGTCCGGGTCGAGGCCGGCCAGGGACATGTCCTGGCGATCGACGACCGTTCCCAGGAACCAGTTGAGCGCCGCGATGCCGACCGCCTCCACGAAGAGCACGACCGCCACGACCCATGCCACCGGTCTGCGCACCACCGGCCCCACCCACTTTCGACTGCCGTCCGAGCCTGTCCGAGCAAGATTGCCGTTACCCCAAGTACGTTCGGTACTTCGGGAACGCTACTAACGGGTAAACCGCGGTACAAGGGTTCTCGCGTGGGCAAAGAATCGTTGGGCCATTCGTAGGGACTCCACAAAGAAACGGAGTGGGCCGCAGCACGCTCTCACAGAGACCTTGACCACATCGGGGGGCTAGGGTTTTCGGGAGGAGTCCTGCGTACCGAGGTGCGACAAGGGATTTCGCCGGGTGAGCGGGCCTCGGATCACGCTGTGTGTGGGCAAGCTCACCAATGGGGACGGGTCGATGCGCCGTGTCGGCAGTCCCTAAACTCGGCTTGTTTGAAGGAGGGAGCCTCAATCGTGCAGAAGGTGCTCATCGCCAACCGTGGCGAAATCGCTGTCCGCGTTGCCCGGGCCTGCCGGGATGCCGGGATCGCGAGCGTGGCCGTGTACGCCGACCCGGACCGGGACGCTCTGCATGTCCGCGCCGCGGATGAGGCGTTCGCCCTGGGCGGTGACACCCCGGCGACGAGCTACCTCGACATCGCCAAGGTGCTCCAGGCCGCCAAGGACTCCGGGGCGGACGCGATCCACCCCGGTTACGGCTTCCTCTCGGAGAACGCCGACTTCGCGCAGGCGGTCCTGGACGCGGGCCTGATCTGGATCGGCCCGCCCCCGCAGGCCATCCGCGACCTCGGTGACAAGGTCGCCGCCCGGCACATCGCCCAGCGCGCCGGTGCCCCGCTGGTGGCCGGCACGCCGGACCCGGTCTCGGGCGCCGACGAGGTCGTCGCCTTCGCCGAGCAGCACGGCCTGCCCATCGCGATCAAGGCAGCGTTCGGTGGCGGTGGCCGCGGTCTGAAGGTCGCCCGCACCCTCGAAGAGGTGCCCGAGCTCTACGAGTCGGCGGTCCGCGAGGCCGTCGCCGCCTTCGGGCGCGGTGAGTGCTTCGTCGAGCGCTACCTGGACAAGCCGCGGCACGTGGAGACACAGTGCCTGGCCGACAGCCACGGCAACGTCGTCGTCGTGTCGACGCGTGACTGCTCCCTCCAGCGCCGCCACCAGAAGCTGGTCGAGGAGGCGCCCGCGCCCTTCCTCTCCGACGCCCAGGTCGAGGAGCTGTACTCCTCCTCCAAGGCGATCCTCAAGGAGGCCGGCTACGTCGGCGCCGGCACCGTCGAGTTCCTCGTCGGCACGGACGGCACGATCTCCTTCCTGGAGGTCAACACCCGCCTCCAGGTGGAGCACCCGGTCACCGAGGAGGTCGCCGGCATCGACCTCGTACGCGAGATGTTCCGCATCGCCGACGGCGAGGAACTCGGCTACGGCGACCCCGAACTGCGCGGCCACTCCTTCGAGTTCCGCATCAACGGCGAGGACCCGGGTCGGGGCTTCCTGCCCGCGCCCGGCACGGTCACCACGTTCGCCCCGCCGTCCGGCCCGGGTGTCCGCCTGGACGCCGGTGTCGAGTCCGGCTCGGTCATCGGCCCGGCCTGGGACTCCCTCCTCGCCAAGCTGATCGTCACCGGCGTCACCCGCGAGCAGGCGCTCCAGCGGGCCGCCCGCGCGCTGGCGGAGTTCCAGGTGGAGGGCATGGCCACGGCCATCCCGTTCCACCGCGCGGTGGTCAAGGACCCGGCGTTCGCGCCCGAACTGACCGGCTCCGACGCCCCGTTCACGGTCCACACCCGCTGGATCGAGACCGAGTTCGTCAACGACATCCCCGCCTTCGCCGCCCCCGCCGACACCGAGGCCGAGGACGACTCGGACCGCGAGACGATCGTCGTCGAGG
This sequence comes from Streptomyces sp. JLBG701, assembly GCF_058544905.1. NCBI lineage: Bacteria > Bacillati > Actinomycetota > Actinomycetes > Kitasatosporales > Streptomycetaceae > Streptomyces > Streptomyces sp. JLBG701. Next base: position 7,226,623 of record NZ_CM178588.1, on the reverse strand, counting down.
TCGGCGGCAAGCGCCTGGAGGTCTCCCTCCCGGTCTCGCTCGGCATGTCCCTGGCCCGCACGGGCCTCGCGGCGGGCGCCAAGCCCAAGCGCCGCGCGGCGAAGAAGTCGGGCCCGATGGCCTCCGGCGACACCCTCGCCTCCCCGATGCAGGGCACCATCGTCAAGGTGGCGGTCGAGGAGGGCCAGGAGGTCAAGGAGGGCGACCTCATCGTCGTACTCGAAGCGATGAAGATGGAACAGCCGCTGAACGCGCACCGCTCCGGCACCGTCAAGGGCCTGGCCGCGGAGGTCGGCGCGTCGGTGACCTCCGGTGCCGCGATCTGCGAGATCAAGGACTGAGTTCTACGACGTCCCGAGGCGCCCGGCGGAATGGAGCAGAGTCCGCCGGGCGCCTCGTTTCTTGCCCCGTCCCCCGTGACGGTGGCCTCTATGTGGCGCGGGTCCAGCCGATGCCGTGGCGGGTGACGGCGAGGCCCGCCGCGCCGAAGCCGATGGCCAGCATCACGAAGGACAGCGCGGTGACGGGCATGATGCCGCCCGCGTAGCCGACGACGTTGAGCGGCATGGACAGGATCAGCACCCAGGCGGCCCAGGCCGGGATCACCCGGCCCCTCAGCAGTGCGACGCCGAGCAGGATCGCGCCGACGACGTGGGCGACGACGAAATAGAGGGTCGGAACGGCGACCACGGGCAACGCGAACAGACCGTCCGCGACCTTGATCAGGGTCTCCTGACTCACACCCTCGTCGAACCCGCCGAGGGCGACCGCGTCCATGGAGGGAGTGGCGGTGACCGCCACCACCCCGGTGCCGAACACGAGCAGGCCCCACAGGCCGAGCTTGTAGCGGTACCGCATGGCGAGCAGCCCGACGACCACGGTGCCGGCCACGAGGGCGATCGACCCCAGCATCCAGCCCCAGACAGTGAGTTGGGTGGCCGTCTGATGCGTGGCGATCTTCCTGGCTATCTCCTTGCTGGAGTCGGCGGTCCCGTACGGCTGGATGACGAACGCCACGGCGTACAGGAGCGGGCCGAGCGCCGTGATGACCCCCATGAGAACGCGCCCCAAGCCGGGCGCCGGGCCGGTGTCCTCCGCTGGTGTCTGCGCGCGTGACGGCGTCGTGGTCATGAGAGTCCCCCTTGGCGGCCTGCCCCCGTGCGGGGCGCCTCCCGCCAGTGAAGCGACCGGGCGTGGCCGATGACCATCCGTCAATTCTGACGGGTCGCGACATATCGCCACTCGCCCGTGTTACGCCTGTTCAGTCGGTGAGCAGCCCGAGGTCCCGTCCCCGGCGCAGCAGCGCCGCCGTGTGGCCCGCCTCCAGCTTCCGGTGCAGGGCGGCGATGTAGCCCCGCACGGTGACCGGCGACAGGCCCATCCGCCGGGCCGCCTCCGTCGCCGTACAGCCGCTGTGGAGGTGGACCAGCGTGCGGTGCTCCTGCTCGGTCACCCCGAACAGGCGGGCCACGGCGCGGGGGCGGGCCAGGTCGCGCAGGAGGAGCATCGCGGGCAGTCCGGGCGCGGCCGGAGGGATATGGCGCACCTCGACGTCCCGGGCGGTGAAGGACGTACCGCTGGTCAGACGGGGGTCGTGGCACACGGCGGGGAGGAGGTCGGCGGCGACCGTGTTCAGCGGTTCGGGGCGGCCGTCGGCGCCGATCGCGGCGACGCCCCGGAGGTTGCCGCCGACGAGCTCCAGGGCGATGTCGGACAGGGCCCGCAGCCGCGCCCGCTCCCCCACCAGCCGCTCCACGGTGGCGAGTTGGAACTGGGCGAGGCTCAGCAGGTCACGTTCCCGCTCGGTGAAGTCGCGGCCGGAGCGGACCAGTGCGTACCCCTCGACGGCGGTCAGGTCGGAGCCGGCCGACGCGACGAGGTGCCGGTGCATGCCGAACGGGCGGAAGTCGAGGTTGTAGCAGTGGGTGCGCCGCCACTGGAGGTCGGCGGCCACGTCGCTGACCCGCCAGGCACCGGAGGTCGGCGTCTGGAGCATGATCTCGGTGAGGGGGTGGTCGAGTGGATGGTCGTAGATGACCATCGGGTCGTCGTGGAAGGAGTCCTCGGGGAGTGTGAGGGCGGAGATGCCGGTCCCGTCGACCGAGAGTCGGTAGCACTGCGCGGCGTCGGCCGACAACAGCTCCAGCAGTTCGGCCAGGGCCCGCTCGTGAAACTCCTCGACGGACGCGGAGGCTTCCAGCCCCCGTACGAGTACCTGCACGGACCGCGCGTCCGCGCCGCTGATCTCCATACACACACCCCCGGCGCTGTTCCCGCCTGAGAAGACGCTACGGCCTCCACGCCACCCACGGCCCCCGGTCGGCCAAGCCCGATGGCATCCTGGATGCAGTCGGTGGCAGCGGAGAAAGCAGGTGGCAGCCATGGTGGGCGCGACCACAGGGGAGGCCGCCGGGTATCCGGGTGCGGTCGGGGTGCCGCGCGTCATGCGTGCCGACGCCCGGCGCAACTACGAGCGGCTGCTCGACGAGGCCCGTGCCGCCTTCGCCGAACACGGCACGGACGCGTCCCTGGAGGACGTGGCCCGCCGGGCCGGCGTAGGCATCGGCACCCTCTACCGCCACTTCCCCAACCGCCACGCCCTGATGAGCGCGGTCTTCGAGGACGCGGTGAGCGACCTGCTGTCCCGCTCACGCGAACTCCGCCAAGCCCCGGAACCCTGCACAGCCCTGGTCACCTGGCTACGCGAGATCATCACCCACGCCGGCGAGTACCGCGGCCTGGCCCGAGCCCTGATGTCCGTCTCCTACGACAACACCTCACCCCTGGCCAGCTGCAGCGACCCGATCAGGCAGGCGGGCGGAGCCCTTCTGGCCCGCGCCCAGGAGGCGGGCACGGTCCGCCAAGACGTAGAGATCACCGACCTCCTCCAACTGACCAACGCAATCGCGTTGGCGGCGGAGGAGACCCCGGGGGACCCAGAACTGGCGGACAGACTACTGATGCTGACCCTACGGGGCTTGAAAGCAGGTTAGGGCTACCGGAGTTAAGGGGCGCGGGGAACTGCGCGACCAGCCACAATGAACCCGCACCCGCGAGCCGAAGCGACCCCCGACGGCGAATAGGCGAACCTAACGCCGCCGCAGATCAGCAACCCGCGCCCGCTCAGCCCCCGGTTCCCCCAACACCGTGGAAGCCCGCAACCCCGGCCCCCCACCAGACACCCGCCGAGGCCCCGGCAGGGGCACGTCCCGACGCTGTTGGCGCGCCGGGCCAGGATCACCGCCCCCCGAGTTTCCCGACTGTCCAGCGACAGCGATCTGCACCCCTTGATCGGCAAGGGCCTGCAACTCGGTACCCGCACGATCGTCGTGAGCAGGCGGCTCGTCAGTCACAAGCCGGGTGATCACATCCGTAGGCACGGTCTGGAACATCGTGTCCGTACCGAGCTTGGTGTGATCGGCGAGGACGACGACCTCCGAGGCAGCCTGCACCAACGCCCGGTCGACGGACGCCGACAGCATGTTGGACGTGGACAGCCCGCGCTCGGCGGTGAGCCCGCTCCCGGAGAGGAAGGCCCGCGAGACCCGCAACCCCTGCAGGGACTGCTCCGCACCGCTCCCGACGAGGGCGTAGTTGGAACCGCGCAGGGTGCCGCCGGTCATCACGACCTCGACGCGGTTGGCGTGGGCCAACGCCTGTGCCACCAGCAGGGAGTTGGTGACGACGGTCAGCCCGGGCACCCGCGCGAGCCGGCGTGCCAGCTCCTGCGTGGTGGTTCCCGCCCCGACCACGATGGCCTCGCCCTCTTCGACGAAGCTCGCGGCGAGATCGGCGATGGCCGTCTTCTCGGCGGTCGCGAGATGTGACTTCTGCGGAAAGCCGGACTCCCGCGTGAACCCGCCCGGCAATACCGCACCGCCGTGCCGGCGGTCGAGGAGTCCTTCTGCCTCCAGTGCGCGCACGTCCCGCCGTACGGTCACTTCGGAGGTCTGGACGACGCGGGCGAGCTCACGGAGCGACACGGCCCCATTCGCTCGCACCATTTCGAGGATCAATTGGCGACGTTCTGCAGCGAACACGAAACTGACAGTAACCCCAACGACCGTCTGCTTTCAGCTGTTTGCGCCGAATAACGGAAGTTGTTCGTACAGGAAGGCGAGAAGTGGTATAGGGGTTACGCCCGCCGCCTATGCCGTACGAATGGTCGGCAACTCCCCGTGACCAGCGGGGAGTCGCTTTCGGACGCCGGAGGGCCCTAGTTGCTGCCGCTCGTCTTACGGGTGTGGAGCTGTCGGGCCACCTCTGCGATCGACCCCGAAAGGGACGGGTAGACGGTGAACGCGTTCGCGATCTGTTCGACCGTCAGATTGTTGTCGACGGCGATCGAGATCGGATGGATCAGTTCCGAAGCGCGCGGCGAGACGACCACACCGCCCACGACGATCCCCGTGCCCGGGCGGCAGAAGAGCTTGACGAAGCCGTCCCGGATGCCCTGCATCTTGGCGCGCGGGTTGCGCAGCAGCGGCAGCTTCACCACCACGGCGTCGATCTTGCCGCCGTCGACGTCGGCCTGGGTGTAGCCGACGGTGGCGATCTCGGGGTCGGTGAAGACGTTGGAGGAGACGGTCTTCAGGTTGAGGGGGGCCACCGCGTCGCCGAGGAAGTGGTACATGGCGATACGGCCCTGCATGGCGGCGACGGACGCGAGCGCGAAGACGCCGGTCACGTCACCGGCCGCGTACACGCCGGGGGCGGAGGTGCGGGAGACCTTGTCGGTCCAGATGTGCCCGGACTCGCGGAGCCTGACGCCCGCCTCCTCAAGGCCCATGCCCTCGCTGTTGGGGATGGCGCCGACGGCCATGAGGCAGTGCGAGCCGCTGATGACACGCCCGTCGTCGAGGGTGACCTCGACCCGGTCGCCGACCCGCTTGGCGGAGGCGGCGCGGGAGCGGGCCATGACGTTCATGCCGCGGCGCCGGAAGACGTCCTCCAGGACGGCGGCGGCGTCCGGGTCCTCGCCGGGCAGCACACGGTCGCGGGAGGAGACGAGGGTGACCTTGGAGCCGAGGGCCTGGTAGGCGCCGGCGAACTCGGCACCGGTGACACCGGAACCCACCACGATGAGCTCCTCGGGGAGCTCGTTGAGGTCGTAGACCTGGGTCCAGTTGAGAATTCGCTCCCCGTCGGGCTGCGCGTCGGGCACCTCACGGGGATGACCGCCGGTGGCGATCAGCACGGCGTCCGCGACGAGCGTCTCCTCGTTCCCGTCCGCCGTCCGCACGACGACCTTCCGGGAGCCGTCGATGGCCTGCATGCCGTCGAGTCGCCCGCGCCCGCGCATGACCCGCGCGCCGGCCCGGGTCACGGAGGCGGTGATGTCGTGCGACTGCGCCAGCGCGAGCCGCTTCACACGCCGGTTGACCTTCCCCAGGTCCACGCCCACGACCCGAGCGGCCTGCTCCAGGGGTGGGGTGTCGTCGGCGACGATGATGCCGAGTTCCTCGTACGACGAGTCGAAGGTGGTCATCACCTCGGCCGTAGCGATAAGGGTCTTCGACGGCACGCAGTCGGTGAGCACCGACGCCCCGCCCAGACCGTCGCAGTCGACGACGGTCACCTCCGCGCCGAGCTGCGCGGCAACCAGCGCCGCTTCATAGCCGCCGGGTCCGCCACCGATGATCACGATCCGAGTCACGTACCCCATTGTCCCGCACGCTTCAAGGTGCTACCGCCCCGGGGCCCGGCAGGGCACATCCGGGGCGGGAGATGAGGCGGGAGAGGCGAGTGGTTCACTGCCGTACCCTCGGACCATGTCGCTCTACGCCGCGTACGCGGGCAACCTCGACGCGCGGCTGATGACCCGCCGCGCTCCACACTCACCCCTGCGTGCCACGGGCTGGCTGAACGACTGGCGGCTGACCTTCGGCGGCGAGCACATGGGCTGGGAGGGCGCGCTGGCGACGATCGTCGAAGCGCCGGGCTCCCAGGTCTTCGTCGCGCTGTACGAGATCGCGCCGCCGGACGAGGACTCCATGGACCGCTGGGAGGGCGTGGGCCTCGACATCTACCGTCGTATGCGCGTACGCATCCACACCCTGGAGGGCGAGGAGTCCGCGTGGGTGTACGTACTGAACAGCTACGAGGGCGGTCTGCCCTCCGCCCGCTATCTGGGCGAACTCGCCGACGCGGCGGAATCGGCGGGGGCACCGCACGACTATGTGATGGAGCTGCGGAAACGCCCTTGTTGAGGGCGCGGGCGGGGCTCTGAGGTGGACTACAGCGAGTCCCACAAGCCACGTCCGCCCCAAATCTCGTTGGAAACGACAAGACAACGATCCCGATCTGGTGACCTCCGTCATCTACGCGCGTAGGCCCAGACCAGCTACCCTCAACCGCGTGAACGCATCTCTTCTTCCGGACGACATCCAGGGCGACCCCCACGCCGCCGCCGACGCCGCCGCCTCGCGCCTGCGCGAACTGACCGGCGCCGAGACCCACGACGTCGCCCTCGTGATGGGCTCCGGCTGGGGACCGGCCGTGGACGCGCTCGGCGCCCCCGACGCCGAGTTTCCCGTCACCGAGCTGCCCGGCTTTCCGCCGGCCGCCGTCGAGGGACACGGCGGCAAGATCCGCTCGTACCAGATCGGTGACAAGCGCGCTCTCGTCTTTCTTGGCCGCACGCACTACTACGAGGGGCGCGGGGTGGCCGCCGTCGCGCATGGCGTGCGTACCGCCGTTGCCGCCGGCAGCAAGACCATCGTGCTCACGAACGGCTGCGGCGGCCTGCGTGAGGGCATGCGCCCTGGCCAGCCGGTCCTGATCAGCGACCACATCAACCTCACCGCGACGTCTCCGATCGTCGGGGCGAACTTCGTCGATCTCACGGACCTGTACTCGCCGCGTCTGCGCGCCCTGTGCAAGGACATCGACGCGTCGTTGGAGGAGGGTGTGTACGCGCAGTTCCCCGGGCCGCACTACGAGACGCCGGCCGAGATCCGGATGGCTCGGGTCATCGGGGCGGACCTGGTGGGTATGTCGACGGTGCTGGAGGCGATCGCGGCGCGGGAGGCGGGGGCCGAGGTGCTCGGTATCTCGCTGGTGACGAACCTCGCCGCCGGGATGACGGGCGAGCCGCTGAACCACGAGGAGGTTCTGCAGGCGGGCCGGGATTCCGCTACGCGGATGGGTTCGCTGCTGGCGCAGGTGCTGGACCGACTGTAGTTTTCCTCGCCCCCGCCGCCCCTACCCGTCCCATCACTGGGGGCTGCGCCCCCAGACCCCCCTCCGGCCCTGAAGGGGCCTTGTCCTCAAACGCCGGACAGGCTGGAAAAACTCAGCCCCTCCGGCGTTTGAGGAGCGGGGTCTGGGGCGGAGCCCCAGGGATGGGACGGGTAGGGGCGGCGGGGGCGCTCACCACAACGAGAGGTTGACCCGACGTGCACGACGATCTCATCGCACGGGCCAAGGCGTGGCTGGCCGAGGACCCCGACGCGGAGACCCGTGAGGAACTCGCCAAGCTCCTCGACGCCGAGGACGTCACCGAGCTCGCCGCACGCTTCAGCGGCACCCTCCAGTTCGGCACGGCCGGCCTACGAGGCGAACTCGGTGCCGGTCCCATGCGCATGAACCGCACGGTCGTCATCCGCGCCGCGGCCGGCCTCGCCGCCTACCTCAAGGCGAAGGGCAACACCGACGGCCTGGTCGTCATCGGCTACGACGCCCGCCACAAGTCCGCCGACTTCGCCCGCGACACCGCCGCGGTGATGACCGGCGCCGGTCTCCGCGCGGCCGTCCTTCCCCGCCCCCTCCCCACCCCCGTCCTCGCCTTCGCCATAAGGCATCTCGGCGCCATCGCGGGCGTGGAGGTCACCGCCAGCCACAACCCGCCCCGCGACAACGGCTACAAGGTCTACCTCGGCGACGGTTCCCAGATCGTCCCGCCCGCCGACGCGGAGATCGCCGCCGAGATCGACGCCATCCGGAGTCTCAACGACGTTCCCCGGCCCACCACCGGCTGGCAGACCCTCGACGACACCGTCCTGGACGCCTACCTCGCCCGCACGGACGCCGTCCTCTCCCCCGACTCGCCCCGCACGGCCCGTACCGTCTACACGGCCATGCACGGCGTCGGCAAGGACACCCTCCTGGCCGCCTTCGCCCGGGCCGGTTTCCCGGAGCCCGCGCTCGTCGCCGAACAGGCCGAACCCGACCCCGACTTCCCGACCGTCGCCTTCCCCAACCCGGAAGAGCCCGGCGCGATGGACCTCGCCTTCGCGAAGGCCCGCGAGACGTCCCCGGACCTGATCATCGCGAACGACCCCGACGCCGACCGCTGCGCCGCGGCCGTCCCCGTGCCCGGCGCCGACTGGCGCATGCTCCGGGGCGACGAGGTCGGCGCCCTCCTCGCCACCCACCTCGTGAACCGCGGAGCGCGCGGCACGTTCGCCGAGTCGATCGTCTCCTCCTCCCTCCTCGGCCGTATCGCCGAGAAGGCGAACCTCCCCTACGAGGAGACCCTGACCGGCTTCAAGTGGATCGCCCGCGTCGAGGGCCTGCGCTACGGCTACGAAGAGGCCCTCGGCTACTGCGTCGACCCCGACGGCGTACGCGACAAGGACGGCATCACCGCAGCCCTCCTCATCACCGAACTGGCGTCCGGGCTGAAGGAGGAGGGGCGTTCGCTGCTCGACCTCCTCGACGACATCGCCGTAGAGCACGGTCTGCACGCCACCGACCAGCTCTCCGTGCGCGTCGAGGATCTGTCGGTCATCGCGGACGCCATGCGGCGCCTGCGCGAGCGGCCCCCGTCCGAGCTGGCCGGGCTGCCGATCACGAAGGCCGAGGACCTCACCCTGGGCACGGAGAAGCTGCCGCCCACCGACGGTCTGCGGTACACGCTGGACGGCGCCCGGGTGATCGTCCGGCCCAGCGGGACCGAGCCGAAGCTCAAGTGCTACCTGGAGGTCGTGGTCCCCGTCGGCGCGCACGCCGAGCTGCCCGCGGCCCGCGCGAAGGCGACCGAGCTGCTGACGACGATCAAGCGGGACCTGTCGGCGGCGGCCGGCATCTGACCCGTAGCGCCTTACTCGATGGGGTGTCCCTCAGCCGCAGGCCGCAGGGGCACCCCATCGGGTGAATTCCCCAGGGCAGCTGACGCACGCTCCACGGCGCGCCCCGCCCCACCCGCAACGGTGGACCGGAAGCGCACCACCGAGCCAGCCCTGGAGCCGCCGCCGTGTCCTCGACCGCCCTCCGGACGACCTCCCCGACACCCCGGACGACGACCGCGGCCACCACCGCCCTGCGCCACGCGGCCCCCGCGCTCCTCGCCTACGTCGGGGTACGCCTCACCGGTCTGCTCGTCCTCGCCCTCTGGGCGCACCGCAGGCACCACGGCGTGTGGCCGACGATCGCGGCGCAGTGGGACGCCGAGTGGTATCTCGGGATCGCCGACCACGGGTACACGCACGAGCTGGGCACGGCGTACGACGCGAACAACCTCGCGTTCTTCCCGCTCTACCCGGTCCTGGTCAAGGCCGTCGCCGCCGTCACCCCCGGCACCCGCGCGAGCACCGGCCTCGGCATCGCCGTCCTGGCCTCCTTCTGCGCGGCCTGGGGCGTCTTCGCGGTCGCCGACCGGCTGTACGGCCGCCGTGTGGGCGTCCTGGCGGCCACCCTGTGGGCCGCGCTCCCGGTGGGCCTGGTGCAGTGGATGGGCTACACCGAGTCCCTGTTCACGGCACTGGCGGCCTGGGCGCTGTACGCCGTCCTCACCGGCCGCCGGCTCGGGGCGGCCGCGCTCGCCGTCCTCGCGGGCCTGACCCGCCCGACCGGCATCGCGGTCGCCGCCGCCGTGACCGTCCCCGCACTGCTCGCCCTGCGCCACCGCTTCCGCGCCCGCACTCTCGCGGCCGCCGTCCTGGCCCCGCTCGGCTGGTGCGCGTACGTCGGCTGGGTGGGCGTACGCCTGGGCCGCTGGGACGGCTACTTCGCCGTACAGCGGCTGTGGCACAACGATCTGGACGGCGGCCTGGAGACCTTGCGGCGGCTGCGGGATCTGCTGGTGTACGACTCCACGCCCGAGCTGTTCCTGATCATGGTGACCGGCACGCTGCTGGCGTCCGTCGCGCTGTTCGTGCTGGCGGTGTGGGACCGGCAGCCGTTGCCGCTGCTGGTGTTCACCGGCGTGCTGCTGGCGATCGTGCTCGGCAGCGGCGGGGTCTACTTTCCGCGGGCCCGCTTCCTCCTCCCGGCGTTCCCGCTGCTGCTCCCGGTGGCCCTGCGCCTGGCCCGCGCCTCGCGCCGGCACACCGTGGCGGCGCTGACGGTGGCGGTGCTGGGGTCGGCCTACTGCGGTGCGTACATGCTGCTGGTGTGGCCCAGCGCGCCCTGAGTCCGCGTAGGCGCGTCAGGGCAACAGGATCAGCAGCGCGGTCCACCCGAGCGCGAGCACCACGGCGAGCGGCCACAGCGGCAGCCCCCGTTGCCGACGGCTGCTCACACCGGTCGGCCGCGCGTCCGGATTCCGCCGCAGTGACGCGATTTCGGCGGCCGTGCGCTCGTACGGGTGGATCAGGCCGAAGCGGCGCTCCAGCGACGGCCAGCGGGGTGCGTTCACGAACCACTTGTCGAAGTCCCGCCGCTTGCATGACGCAACCGAGGCCGTACCGAAGGAAGCCGGTGTTGTCGACCAGGTTGCCGCCGACCCACAACACCAACACCGCCAGCACGAGCCGGTCGAGCCACCCCGCGCGCCACTGCCGTACGGCCGCCCCGTCGCCGCCCGCCTCGAAACATGACTTCCCAGACTCTCGGACCACGCAAGAACAACGACGCCGATGATGACCGAGAAATCTGTGAACGGGCTGGTCAGCCGGTAAGGCCCGTCAGCTGATCGCGAGCAGAACCGTGAGCAGCACCGCCCCGGCCAGCGCCGGCCCCAGGATCTCCCAGGCCCAGCGGACCGTCGCCTCGCCCTGTGCGCTCTCCGCCCGTCCCCGCTCCTCCAGCAGCTGGCGCAGATCGTCCATGTGCTGGTCGTTCTCCGCGCGCGTGGGTCCGGTGGACGCGGGCAGCAGACCGCCGAGGCCGCCCATGCCGCCGCCGAGCGACCCGCTCTTGCCCAGGCGGGCCCCCTCACCACGACTCTGCGCGGCCGTCTGCCGGGCCTCCTGTCGCATGGCCTTCTTGCGGGCCCGCAGCGAGACCGGCAGCGCCCACAGCTGGAACTTCCGGTCCGACTTGTCGACGACCTCGTTGGAGTAAGCGGAGCGGAACTCCTTGACCTGGCCCCAGGGCAGCACGACGAGGCGGAACGGGTTGCGGATGCGGAGCCGGTCCGGGCTCACGTGGACGGCCGGGCGGAGGGTGAAAGCGACGACCAGCGGGACGACGAGGATCAGTCCGGCGAGGGCCAGCCAAGGGGTGCGGTCGTGACCGGAGACCAGCGCGTCGATGCCGAGCCAGCCGACGATGGCCAGCAGCAGGATGCCTCCGGCGATGGCGGCGTTCGAGCGGTGGACGCGGTCCTTGGGCTCGGGTACCGGGGGCTGCGCTGGGGGTGGCTGGTGGTCCGGGGTCGTCATAGTCCGATTCTGCCGCACGGCTGTGGGGCTGGGCCGATCGCCTAGGCGCCATGGGAGGCGGCTGCATGTGCGCGAGTGCAGGTCGTGTGTGGCTGGTCGCGCAGTTCCCCGCGCCCCTAGGTGGGTCGAGCCCCCTGCGTCGGCAAGAACCGTCTCCCGGGGTGTACAGCCGCTACGCGCGTAGATATGCTCGGCTTGTGACCATGCCCACCACTGCACCCTCCGCACACGCACTCAGGGACGTGACCGCGTCCGACGGCACGCTGCGCCGCTTCCTTCACGGGCTGCCCGGCGTCGACGCGGTCGGCCTGGAGGCGCGTGCCGCCTCGCTCGGTACGCGTTCCATCAAGACCACCGCGAAGGCGTACGCCATCGACCTGGCCATCTCGATGGTCGACCTGACGACGCTGGAAGGCGCGGACACCCCGGGCAAGGTCCGGGCGCTCGGCGCCAAGGCGGTCCGCCCCGACCCGACCGACCGTACGACCCCCGCGACAGCGGCCGTCTGTGTCTACCCCGACATGGTGGCCGTCGCGAAGGAGGCCGTCGCCGGCTCCACGGTCAAGGTCGCCTCCGTCGCCACCGCCTTCCCGGCGGGCCGCGCCGCGCTCGGTGTGAAGCTGGCCGACGTGCGCGACGCGGTCGCCGCGGGCGCCGACGAGATCGACATGGTCATCGACCGCGGGGCGTTCCTCGCGGGCAACTACATGAAGGTGTACGACGAGATCGTCGCCGTGAAGGAGGCCTGCGGGACGAGCGCCCGCCTCAAGGTCATCTTCGAGACGGGCGAGCTGTCGACGTACGACAACATCCGCCGCGCGAGCTGGCTCGGCATGATCGCCGGGGCCGACTTCATCAAGACGTCGACCGGCAAGGTCGCCGTCAACGCGACGCCCGCGAACACCCTGTTGATGCTGGAGGCGGTGCGTGACTTCCGCGCCCAGACCGGCGTCCAGGTCGGTGTGAAGCCAGCGGGCGGCATCCGCACCACCAAGGACGCCGTGAAGTTCCTGGTCGTGGTCAACGAGACCGTCGGCGAGGACTGGCTGGACAACCACTGGTTCCGCTTCGGCGCCTCCTCGCTCCTGAACGACCTGCTCATGCAGCGTCAGAAGCTGGCCACCGGCCGCTACTCCGGCCCCGACTACGTGACGGTGGACTGATCACCATGGCTGCTGTATTCGAATACGCCCCCGCACCCGAGTCCCGCTCGGTCGTCGACATCGCCCCGTCCTACGGCCTGTTCATCGACGGCGAGTTCACCGAGGCCGCGGACGGCAAGGTCTTCAAGACCGTCTCACCGTCCACCGAAGAGGTGCTGTCCGAGATCGCCCAGGCGGGCGAGGCGGACGTGGACCGTGCCGTGAAGGCGGCTCGCAAGGCCTTCGAGAAGTGGTCGGCGCTGCCCGGCTCCGAGCGCGCCAAGTACCTGTTCCGCATCGCCCGGATCATCCAGGAGCGCAGCCGCGAACTGGCGGTCCTGGAAACGCTGGACAACGGCAAGCCCATCAAGGAGACGAGGGACGCCGACCTCCCCCTCGTGGCCGCGCACTTCTTCTACTACGCGGGCTGGGCCGACAAGCTCGACCACGCCGGCCTCGGCACGAACCCGCGGCCGCTGGGCGTCGCCGGCCAGGTCATCCCCTGGAACTTCCCGCTGCTGATGCTGGCGTGGAAGATCGCCCCGGCACTGGCGACGGGCAACACGGTCGTGCTCAAGCCGGCCGAGACGACCCCCCTCTCCGCACTCTTCTTCGCGGACGTCTGCCGTCAGGCCGGCCTCCCCAAGGGCGTCGTCAACATCCTTCCCGGATACGGCGACACGGGCGCCGCGCTCATCGCGCACCCGGATGTCAACAAGGTCGCGTTCACGGGATCGACGGCCGTCGGCAAGGAGATCGCGCGGACCATCGCGGGGACGAAGAAGAAGGTCACCCTCGAACTGGGCGGCAAGGGCGCCAACATCGTCTTCGACGACGCCCCGATCGACCAGGCCGTCGAGGGCATCGTGAGCGGCATCTTCTTCAACCAGGGCCAAGTGTGCTGCGCGGGCAGCCGGCTCCTGGTCCAGGAGTCGATCCACGAGGAGCTGCTTGACTCGCTCAAGCGCAGGCTCTCCACGCTTCGTCTGGGCGACCCGCTGGACAAGAACACCGACATCGGCGCGATCAACTCCGCCGAGCAGCTCGCCCGGATCACCGCACTGACGGAACAGGGCGAGGCGGAGGGCGCCGAGCGCTGGTCCGCGCCCTGCGAACTCCCCTCCGCCGGCTACTGGTTCGCCCCGACGCTCTTCACGAACGTCACCCAGGCGCACACCATCGCGAGGGACGAGATCTTCGGCCCGGTGCTGTCGGTGCTGACCTTCCGCACTCCGGACGAGGCCGTCGCCAAGGCCAACAACAGCCAGTACGGCCTCTCGGCGGGCATCTGGACCGAGAAGGGCTCGCGCATCCTCGCGGTCGCGGGCAAGCTGCGCGCGGGCGTCATCTGGTCCAACACGTTCAACAAGTTCGACCCGACCTCGCCGTTCGGCGGTTACAAGGAGTCGGGCTTCGGCCGCGAGGGCGGTCGCCACGGCCTGGAGGCGTACCTCGATGTCTGAGAAGAACGAGAAGACCGAGCCGCGCCTGTCGGTCTTCAAGACCTACAAGCTGTACGTCGGCGGGAAGTTCCCGCGTTCTGAGAGCGGCCGGGTGTACGAGGTGACCGACTCCAAGGGCAAGTGGCTGGCGAACGCGCCCCTTTCCTCCCGCAAGGACGCCCGTGACGCCGTAGTGGCGGCCCGCAAGGCGTTCGGCGGCTGGGCGGGCGCGACGGCGTACAACCGGGGCCAGATCCTCTACCGCATCGCCGAGATGCTGGAGGGCCGCAAGGAGCAGTTCGTTCGCGAAGTCGCCGACGCGGAAGGGCTGTCGAAGTCGAAGGCGGCCGCGGTCGTCGACGCGGCGATCGACCGCTGGGTCTGGTACGCGGGCTGGACCGACAAGATCGCCCAGGTGGTGGGCGGCGCCAACCCCGTGGCGGGCCCGTACTTCAACCTGTCGACGCCCGAACCGACCGGCGTGGTCGTGGTCCTGGCCCCGCAGGAGTCGTCCTTCCTGGGCCTGGTCTCGGTCGTCGCCCCGGTGATCGCGACCGGCAACACGGCGATCGTGATCGCGAGCGAGAACTCCCCGCTCCCGGCACTGTCCCTGGGCGAGGTCCTGGCGACCTCCGACCTGCCGGGCGGTGTCGTCAACGTCCTCTCCGGCAAAACGGCGGAGATCGCGACCCCGCTGGCCGCGCACCAGGATGTCAACGCGATCGATCTGGCGGGCGCCGCCGACGACGACGTACTGGCGAAGGAACTGGAGGTCGCGGCGGCGGACAACCTCAAGCGGGTTCTTCGTCCACAGCCTGTGGATTACTCCGAGACGCCGGGCACCGAGCGCCTGACGGCCTTCCTGGAGACGAAGACGGTCTGGCATCCGACGGGTTCACTGGGCGCGTCGGGCTCGTCGTACTAAACGCCTCTGTTTTCTGAGGGCACGGGGAACTGCGCGACCAGCCACAACGGACTCGCAGCCGGCAACGAGACCGCAGTTCCCCGAACCACCCCGCGACTCACCCCCCGAGCACCCCCAACGCCTGCCCCACGACCGGCACACTCCCGATCGACTGCGCCTGCGCGACGGGCCTGGTCAGCATCTGCGAAGTCATCGGCGGGAAGTCGGCGAGCTGTGTACCGACCCCGTTGTCGAGCGGGTCGACGCCCGTGCCGGCGAGCGGGTTGGGCTTGAGGCCCGCGACCGACCCGGTGACATAGCCGACCGCGCCCGTGAGCCCCTGGAGGCCGGTCTGCGGGTCGATCTTGCCGAGCGAGGCGGGCCGCGTACTGACCACGTCCAGCACGGGCTCGCTGTCCGCGGCGGCAGCCGTCGTCGCGCCCGCGCCGAGGGCCACGCCCGCCGTCGCGAGGGCGACCAGGGCGCGCCGGCCGGTGGTGTTCTGGGGGGACGCGTCTCGTGCCATGGTTGGTGTCACCTTCTGGAGCGCAGGGTAATCAGGTCGACACGAAGGGTAGTTGAGGTGTGATGCGCGCTCCAAAGCCGACCCGCGGGGTCGGCAACCGGGCACGTAATAGGTCAGACTGGTGTCCCGTGAGCATCCATCCCCATCAACCGGCCCGCGTCGTGCTGCTCTGCGGCCCCTCGGGCTCGGGCAAGTCCCTCGTCGCCGCCCGCTCGGGCCTGCCCGTGCTGCGCCTCGACGACTTCTACAAAGAGGGCGACGACCCGACGCTGCCGCTGGTCGAGGGAAGCTCCGACATCGACTGGGACCACCCGCTGTCCTGGGACGCGGAGGTCGCGGTCAAGGCGATCGCCTCACTGTGCGCCACGGGCAGTACGACGATTCCGGAGTACGACATCTCGCTGAGCGCCCGTACCGGCGAGGAGGCGCTGCACATAGGCCGTACCCCGCTGTTCATCGCGGAGGGCATCTTCGCGGCGGAGATAGTGGACCGCTGCCGCGAACTGGGCGTACTGGCGGACGCGCTGTGCCTGACCCGCGGCCCGGTGCAGACGTTCCGCCGCCGCTTCCTGCGCGACCTGAAGGAGGGCCGCAAGTCGGTCCCGTTCCTCCTCCGTCGCGGCTGGCGCCTGATGCGCGCGGAGCGGTCGATCATCGCCCGCCAGACCTCCCTGGGCGCCCGCGCCTGCGACCGCGACGAGGCGCTGAGCAGGATGGCCGCGGCGGCGGTGGGCCGGCGCGTGCAGCCGAGGACGGCGGCGTGACGGGCGTAGGCGGTAAGCACGTAGGCATGTAGGCATGTAGGCATGTAGGCACGCACACGAGAAGCGGGACTGGATGGACCCCCCGGCCCTCCAGTCCCGCTTCTTTTGTGCTCCCCCGTGCTTCCCCCGTCGTGCTACCCCCGTGGTCCCCCGTGACCCCGTTGGTCCCCCCGGTACCGCTCCCCCGTACTACCCCCGTGACCTGCAACTTGCTACTTACCACTTACTACTTGCTTCCCCCCACAACCCTCAGGCGACAAGCTCCCCGAAGGCGTCTTCCTCGTCACGGCCGAAGCTGAGGACCTCGTCCTCACGCATCCGGCGGAGCGACCGCCAGATGCTCGACTTCACCGTGCCGACACTGATGTCGAGGATCTCCGCGATCTCCGGGTCGGTGCGGCCCTCGTAGTAACGAAGGACCAGCATCGTGCGCTGGAGTTCGGGCAGCCGGGCCAGCGCCTGCCACAGGACCGCGCGCAGTTCGGTGCCGCGCATCGCGTCCGTGTCGCCGGGCGTCTCCGGCAGTTCCTCGGTCGGGTACTCGTTCAGCTTGCGGCGGCGCCACGCGCTGATGTGGAGATTGGTCATCGTCCGTCGCAGGTAACCCCCGACAGCGGCCTTGTCACTGATCCGGTCCCACGCCTTGTACGTCGAGAACAGCGCGCTCTGGAGCAGGTCCTCGGCCTCGAAGCGGTCACCGGTGAGGTGATAGGCGGTTGCGTACAGGGAGGCGCGGCGCTCCTGGACGTAGGCGGTGAACTCCGCCTCCGTCAGCGAACGACGCTCCCCCGTGGCCTCCCCGTACGCGGTTCCCCCGTGCGTTTCCCCCGTGTGTGCGTCAACCACCGTCATGTACGCGGTGTGCTGACGCCCGGTGCCGCGAGCGCACCCCCGCCCGCTCACGGCACCGGACTTCTCGGAACCCCGGGTGACGTCGTGCAGACGCGTGACAACTGCGCTTGCGCTCGTGCTGTGCAGCGTGTTCATCTCGCGCCCCCCGTCGTGGACTTCCCGGTTTCGTCTTGCTTCCTTGCTTGTGATGAAGAGCTTGCCCGGGCCACTTCATGGCCGTGTCCGCCGACTGTCACCAATCTGTCACAGGGGTCGTCCACACCAGCCGCACAGCCGATACACAGAGGTCGGATGTACGGCCGTACCGCCCGCGGATCGAGAAGCGCGTAAGCCTGCCGGAGCGACCCGCTCCAGGTCTATCGTCGAGACCTCAACAGCCGTTGCCACCAGCCGAGTTCGCACACAGCAACGATTCGCGCGGGTGCCCGAATCAACTCCACCGTCGTCGGGCTGGAGCGCTGGCTGTGTGCGCCGGCCGCCGATGATCCCCCGGCCGGGCGTCGTCCGGTCCGGCTCGCGGACCTCGCCGGGCGCACCCTGCTGATCGCCCGGCGGACCGGCACCACGAGCGCGGACCTGTGGCCGCCCCAGTACCCCAGGCCCGGCTTCGCCTACCCGCCGGTCCGCGGCACCGAACCCGTCGCCGTACGCCTCGCCTGGGTGGCGGGCCGACCCGCACCCCCGCCATCCAGGCGGCGGTCGAACCGCTCACGGCCCTGTACCGCACAGCTGAGCGGCGCTAGTTCGCCGAGGAGTCGTACCACTGGTACATGCCCGCCCGGCCGGCGTCGGGGTCGAGCCTGCGCAGGATGGCCTGGCTGATGTCGGCGAGCTGGGTGATCTGCTCGGGGGTGAGGGCGTCGATGACGTTGTCCCGGACGAAGGTCACGTGCCCCGGGGCGGCCTCCCGCACCTTTTGCCAGCCAGCCTCGGTGAGGCGGGCGTTGGTGGCGCGCCGGTCCGTCGGGCAGGGGACGCGCTCCAGCAGGCCGCGGGTTTCGAGGCGCTGCACCACATGGGAGAGCCGGGCGAGGGTGGCGATGGTGCCTTCGGCGAGCTTCGCCATCCGCATGGTGCGTTCGGGCGCCTCGGAGAGCATCGCGAGCACCTGGTAGTCGAAGTGGGTCAGCTGGGCGTCGCGTCGCAGCTGGCTGTCCAGGGCAGTCGGCAGCAGTTCCAGCACGGCGGCCAGTCGCAGCCATGCCGCCAGTTGCTCCCGGTCGAGCCATCGCGTCTCCACGTCCGCATTATGTCAGCGCAGAAATAGTTGTTGCTACAACCAATCCTGCATGGCATGGTTGTAGCTACAACTAATGGAGGTTGTCATGGCGCACATCAGCATCATCGGCAGCGGGAACATGGGGCAGGCCATCGCCGGCCTTGTCGGCAAGAGCGGCGAGAGCGTGGAGCTCCTCGGCAGCTCCGACGCGGACCGGGAGATCACCGGCGACATCGTGGTGCTCGCAGTGCCGTACCCGGCCCTCGCGCAGGTCGTCGCCCAGCGGGGCGCGCAGTTGGCCGGCAAGGTCGTCGTCGACGTCTCGAACCCGCTGAACTTCGAGACCTTCGACTCGCTGACCGTCCCGGCCGACAGCTCCGCTGCCGCCGAGATCGCCGCCGCGCTGCCCGAGTCGCGGGTGATCAAGGCGTTCAACACCAACTTCGCCGGCACGCTCGCCACCGGCGCGGTGGACGGGCGGCCCGCGACCGTACTGCTCGCCGGTGACGACACGGACGCCAAGACGACGCTCTCCCTCGTGATCAGCGCCGCCGGACTGCGCCCCGTGGACGCGGGCCACCTCAAGCGGGCCCGGGAACTGGAGGCGATCGGCTTCCTCCAACTCACCCTCGCCGTCGGCGAGAAGACCTCCTGGGCCGGCGGCTTCACCCTCACCTACTGACACCGCCACCGCCACCGAGCGGTCACGACAAAGGAGAACTCCGATGGGTATCGGTCCGGTGCGGCTCAACCACGCCGTGCTGTTCGTCGCCGATCCGGCACGATCGGAACGGTTCTACACCGAAGTCTTCGGCATGGACGTCGTCCTGCGCGAACCCCGGGCCAACGCGGTGTTCCTACGGCTGCCACGTTCCGTCCACGATCACGATCTCGGCCTCATGGGCGTCGGCACGTCCGCGCCACCCAAGCGCCACGGTGGGATCGGGCTCTACCACCTGGCCTGGCAGGTCGACACCATCGACGACCTCCAGCAGGTCCGCGCAGTACTGGCCGAGGTTGGCGCGTACACCGGAGAGTCCAGCCACAGCGGCACCACCAAGAGCGTCTACGGCGCCGACCCCGACGGCAATGAATTCGAGGTCATGTGGATGCTCCCGCGCGACCAGTGGGACGCGTACGCAACCACTGTGCCCATCGAACGCCTGGACCTGGCAGCCGAGGTCAGCCGCTGGAGCGGCGTACGCACCGCCGGCGAGATCCGCTGAGACCGTCACAGACCACTCCCGACCCCGGCCCACCACCATGGCCGGCCATCACCGGCAAGCAGCCAGGAGCGACACCATGACCGACCCCGCCCCCGTCACCGTCCTCGAACTCGACCGGGCCCGTCGCGAAGCCATGATCCACGCCGACATCCCCACCCTCACCGCCCTGTTCGCCGACGACCTGGTGTGGATCCACGGCAACGGCAACGCGGACACCAAGCAGGGCCTGCTGAGCAGCATCGGCTCGGGACGGACCAAATACCTCGCCATCGACAGCGCCGACGAGACCATCCGCTTTCACGGCGGTCTCGCCTTCCTCGTCGGAGTCACGGCCGTCAAGGCCGACATCGGCGGGCACCTCCTCGAAACCCGGAGCCGCTTCACCATCGTGTGGGCGCCGGACGGTGACGCCTGGAGGGTCGTCAGCTGGCAGTCGACCGTCCTCCTCTGATCCCCCCTCTGACCGAACGATCCGCGATTCGAAAGGCATGTAATGGAACGGAACGTGCAGATGCCGAACCAGACGACCAGACGTGCGCTGCTGCGTGGTGCGGTACTCGGCGGGACCGGAATCGCCGCGGCCTCCCTGCTCACACCCGGAAGCGCGGCGGCCTCCAACGCCGGCGACGGGCTCGTCTTCCCCGGCGTCGATGTCGTCATCGACACCTCCCACGCCACCCCGGAGGCAGCCGTACTGCTCCAGCGCTACTTCGCCCGCAAGAGCGCGCACGACCTGGACGGCTGGATGTCCTACTTCTCCCGCGATCCACTCACCTACATCGACGCGGTCGTGGACGCGGCCTACTACAGCTGGAACGCACTGCGGGACGGCCTTGCCGGATTCGTGCCCACCTGGCCCGCCGACGGCAAGTCCTACCCCACCCGGATCCTGGGCA
Organism: Streptomyces sp. JLBG701; assembly: GCF_058544905.1. Taxonomy (NCBI): domain Bacteria; kingdom Bacillati; phylum Actinomycetota; class Actinomycetes; order Kitasatosporales; family Streptomycetaceae; genus Streptomyces; species Streptomyces sp. JLBG701. Next base: position 7,206,106 of record NZ_CM178588.1, on the reverse strand, counting down.
ACGCGACCAGCGCCCTCGTGTTCTTCACCGACACCGCCGGCCTGTTCGGCCCCTCCGAAATCCGTGCGGCCTGCGTCATCAACTTCCACGACCGCAAGATCACCCGGCAGATCGACTACTGGGACGGCCGCCACTTCGGCATAGCCAACAAGGCCGCCCTCGCCGCATATTCGACCGGGCCCGTGACCGACTACGGAGAGTCCACCGTCGGAGAAACCGCGGCGGCCGCCATGAAGCACGTCGTGAACAAACTCGCGCAGGCCCTGCGGCACGGCGACGGCACCAGCGCCGCCGAACTCTTCGCGCCCGGCGCCGTCTTCGAGGACATGCCGGCCCACATACAGATCGTCGGCCCCCGAAGCATCGGCACCTACCTCACCGACACCGCTTCCCTCCTGCCCTACACCGGCGCCGGTACGGCGGTCAGTCACATCGTCGGCAGCGCCGTGGGAGGCGGCTACGAATGGACGGCGTCCAACAGCGCGGTCCCCCGAGGCATCATCGCCCTCGAACTGGACCGCTGGGGCAAGATCACCCGCCTCACCGCCCTGTGGGACGGCTCGCTCGTGAACGAGACCACGCTGATCTCACTGGCCCGTACCGCAATCGAACAGTAGGAACAGCAGGAGTCGCGGTGCCCGTCGTCGGTCGGCGACAGGCACCACGACAGCGCGGGCCCGGCCGCTTCAGCGCGGCGGCATAAAGCAGGCAGCCCCCGATTGGCCTCGATCGTTCGCGCGCCCAGCAGACTCGCAGACCGTCAGTGGCGATTCCCGATCGACATCAGTACGGAGGATTCATGGTCAACCGACGTTCGGTGCTTCGCAGGATTTGTGCTCTCAAACGGCGAGTCGGCGACGTTCTTGATGTGCACCATGGATGGTCTCATCGTCGGCTGGAACAAGGACTTGCCCGACAACACCGCCCAGATCATCTTCAACCGGACGGACACTTCGATGTACGAACGAGGCCTCCGGCGGCTCCGTGGAAGAGAGTTGCAGGGACGCGCACGCGGCGACGGCCGCCGCGAGACCTGTCTTCTGAGCCGGAATGCGGCATCTACACGCCCCCACCCCCACCCCATCCCGCACGAGACAGACCCACAGGTCGAACCACACCCCCTCCATGGGCCAGAATGAGCCCGTGCCTTCCCTGTTGCTGATCGAGGACGACGACGCCATCCGTACGGCCCTGGAGCTGTCTCTTACGCGCCAGGGTCACCGGGTTGCCACCGCTGCCACCGGTGAGGACGGTCTGAAGCTGCTGCGGGAGCAGCGGCCGGATCTGATCGTGCTGGACGTGATGCTGCCCGGCATCGATGGGTTCGAGGTGTGCCGGCGCATCCGGCGCACGGACCAACTGCCGATCATTCTGCTCACCGCGCGGAGTGACGACATCGATGTGGTGGTGGGCCTGGAGTCCGGCGCCGACGACTATGTCGTCAAGCCGGTGCAGGGGCGGGTGCTCGACGCCCGGATCCGGGCCGTGCTGCGGCGCGGGGAACGGGAGGCCAGCGACGCCGCCACGTTCGGCTCGCTGGTCATCGACCGTGCGGCGATGACCGTGACGAAGAACGGCGAGGATCTGCAGCTCACGCCTACCGAGCTGCGGCTGCTGCTCGAACTGAGCCGGCGTCCGGGTCAGGCCCTGTCGCGGCAGCAACTGCTGCGGCTCGTCTGGGAGCACGACTATCTCGGCGATTCCCGGCTCGTGGACGCGTGTGTGCAGCGGCTGCGTGCCAAGGTCGAGGACGTACCGTCGTCGCCGACGCTGATCCGTACCGTCCGAGGAGTCGGTTACCGGCTGGACAGTCCTCAGTGACCGATGCGCACGGGGGGCTCCGCGGCTGGTTCGCGGCGCGCAAGGGAATGCTGTGGCGGGTGCGGTTCACCAGTCTGCGGCTGCGGCTGGTCGTGGTCTTCGGGCTCGTCGCGCTGACCGCGGCCGTGTCCGCGTCCGCGATCGCCTACTGGCTCAACCGCGAGGCCGTGCTCACCCGCACCCAGGACGCGGTCCTCGGCGACTTCCAGCAGCAGATGCAGAACCGCGCGGGCACGCTGCCCGAGTCTCCCTCGCAGGACGAACTCCAGCGCACCGCCGGGCAGATGGCGAACAGCAGCCAGCGTTTCAGCGTGCTGCTCGTCGCCGAGGACGACAACGGCACGACGCTGTACGGCAACTCCGGTGCCATGGACGGTTTTTCGCTGGAGGACGTACCCAAGTCCCTGCGCGCGGCGGTCAACAAGAAGCACGCGACCTCCGGCGACGAGGACGACGAGTACCACCTCTACTGGCAGCGGATCGTCGACCACGACACCCCGTACCTCGTGGCGGGTACCCGGGTCATCGGTGGCGGGCCGACCGGTTACATGCTCAAGTCCCTTGAGCCGGAGGCCAAGGACCTCAACTCGCTCGCCTGGTCCCTCGGTATCGCCACCGGCCTCGCGCTGATCGGCTCCGCGCTGCTCGCGCAGGCCGCCGCCACGACCGTACTCAAGCCGGTGCACCGGCTCGGGGTCGCCGCCCGGCGGCTCGGTGAGGGCAAGCTGGACACCCGGCTGCGGGTCTCCGGGACCGACGAACTCGCCGAGCTGTCACGGACGTTCAACCGGACGGCCGAGTCGCTGGAGAAGCGGGTCCAGGACATGGCCGCGCGCGACGAGGCGTCCCGGCGGTTCGTCGCCGACATGAGCCATGAACTGCGTACCCCGCTCACGGCCATCACCGCCGTCACCGAGGTGCTGGAGGAGGAGCTGGACCCCGAGGTGGGCAGCATCGATCCGATGATCGAGCCCGCCGTGCGGCTCGTCGTGAGTGAGACGCGACGGCTGAACGACCTCGTCGAGAACCTCATGGAGGTCACCCGCTTCGACGCGGGCACCGCCCGGCTCGTCCTCGACGACGTCGACATCTCCGACCAGATCACCGCCTGCATCGACGCCCGGGCCTGGCTGGACGCGGTGGACCTGGACGCCGAACGCGGTATCCACGTACGCCTCGACCCGCGCCGCCTGGACGTGATCCTGGCCAACCTCATCGGCAACGCCCTCAAGCACGGCGGCTCCCCGGTGCGGGTCGCCGTGCGACTGGCGGACGAGGACCTCCTCATCGAGGTGCGGGACCACGGGCCCGGCATCCCCGAGGACGTACTCCCCCACGTCTTCGACCGCTTCTACAAGGCGAGCGCCTCCCGCCCCCGCTCCGAGGGCAGCGGCCTCGGCCTGTCCATCGCCCTGGAGAACGCCCACATCCACGGCGGCGAGATCACCGCCGCGAACTCGTCCGAGGGTGGCGCGGTCTTCACGCTGCGGCTACCCCGGGACGCGTCGTCACTTACGGAGGATCCCGAGGGGGAGCCTGAGAAGGCCAAGAGCGACGGCTCCAGGGGGGACGCCCGATGACGAACACGTTCGGGACGAACACGTTCGGGACGAACACGTCCGGCGCGAACACGATCGGCGCGAACACGTTCGCCCGCCGCCATCTGCTCGCCCTGCCCCTCCTCGCCGCCCTGCTCACCGGCTGCGGCATCCGCGCCACGGAGGTGCCGACCGACTTCGGGCCCGCCCCCTCCCACGTCCTGTGCTCCCTCGCCGAGCCGGACGTCTCCTCGCAGTCCGCGCGCGGTGGTGTCCCGGTCCAGGTCTTCCTGCTGTGCGGCTCGTCGCTGGTGGCCGTCGACCGGGCCGTGCGCGTGCCGGACGGTACGGCGGATGCCGAGCGGCGGGTGCTGGTGGCACAGGGGCTGCTGGACCAGCTCGCCGAGTCGCCGTCGGCCGGCGAGCAGGAGGCCGGGTACGAGACGGATGTGCGCGGCGGCATGAGCGTGGAGGGTTCGCACGCCGGCGACCCCGACGACACGCTGCGGCTGAGCACCCCGCCCGACGAACTCACGTCGTTCGCGCTCGCCCAGATCGTCTGTACGTTCTCCGACTCGGCGGCGGCCGAGGGCGACGGCTCCGTCATCCTCGGCGGCCCGGACACCACGCCACTGCGCCGCTACGAGTGCACCGACGAGGTGCGATCAAGGCCGGGAACGAATGAGCCGCCGTCCACGGAAGTCACCGGCGAGTGAGCCGAAGGGCTGAGCACGGTCGGGCTCTCGACACAGCCACGCGGCGGTAGCCGCAAATTTGGCACTGCGGCGCCCCGGAGGCGAACCGAGCCCTAAAAAGAGGGGTGTGGTGCAGGCCTCATGCCCGTACCTCTGGGTAACCCGGAACCGATCGTGCCGGAGGCCGCGTCTAGTGGGGCGTGCAGCGTCAAGGCTCCATCGGCGGCAGCGCCGCGATCCGCATCCGTGTGACGGGAGGTGTCCTCCTCGTCGCACACCTTGTGCTCGTCGCCTGGCTCACGCTGCGCCCGCTGGACGTCCCCTGGGTGATGCCCGCCAATTTCCGGCCGTTCGCCGGGATCCGCGCCGATCTGGCCCTGGGCGGGCCGGAGGCGGCCCGCCGGATCGCCGCGGGTCTTGGCCTGCTCGCGCCGCTGGGCGTGCTGCTTCCGATGGTGGGCGGCCGGCTGACCGCCTCACCGCTCGCGTCCCTGATTCGTACGACGGCCGCCGGCGCCCTGATCTCGCTCGGCATCGAACTCCTCCAGACCGGCGTGCCCGGCCAGGTCGTGGACGTCGACTCGCTGCTTCTCAACACGGTGGGGGTGGCGCTCGCCCACGTCGCCGTCGTGCCCGCGGCCCGTTCGTGGCTCCGCAGGTCGGAGCGCCGGCGCCGTGCGGCCCTCCGTCGGGAGGACGCGGCTCAGGGTCGGACCCCGACGATTCCCAGGGTCGGGATCGCTCCGTAGAGCGACGCCTGGTCCGGCGCGGATCCGTAGCGTTGTAGGCAGATGGGGAGGCCGCTGTGGACGCCCCGACCGACGCTCACGAAGGAGCCGCAATGACCGCCCTTGCCCGCCCCACCAACGGCCGCATGATCGGCGGAGTGTGCGCTGCGCTGGCGCGGCGCTTCGGCACCTCCGCGACGACGATGCGCGTGATCTTCCTGCTCTCCTGCCTGCTTCCGGGCCCGCAGTTCCTGCTCTACATAGCGCTGTGGATCTTCCTGCCCTCGGAGGACAAGGCGGCGCGTACGGCTTCCTGGTAACGCTTTCCTGGTAGCCATGCTCACGTCGATGGGGCGCACCCCTTGTCCAAGGAGTGCGCCCCATCGACGCGTTGAGCGGTGGGCCCAGGCCCGCGGTCTCAGCCGATCGGGAGGCCGTTCACCGGCAGGCCGTGCGTGGGCAGACCCTTGCCCACCGGGAGGCCGCCCAGCAGGCCGGCGACCGGCGCGGTCGGGCCGTCGGCGAGGACCTTCTCGGCGACCGGCTGCGCGGCGGCCACGCTCGCGCCGAGCGCGGTCTGCCCCTGGGCGACCACCTCGCCCGCACCCGGCAGCGCCTGGGAGAGGTTCTGCACCGGGAGCGTCTGGGCGACGTTGTCCAGCTGAGTGACACTCCCCAGCGCCGAGCCGGCGTCCGGCAGGGCCGGCGCGGCGGTGGCGGCACCCGTACCGGCCGCGGCGAAGGCGGCACCGAGGGCGGCGACACCGAGGGTCTTGGCAGCAGACTGCTTCATATGGAATGCGTCCTTGAATGCGTTGACGGGGATATGAGCGGTTCACGACCGTAAACATGCCAGACCACCTGCCGCAAACATCGAAATGCGGACGGGTTGTGAATACCCATCCGCATTCCGCTCCCGCCAACTCCCCCGGTCAGCCCTAGGATTCCACAGAACCGCTGGTGGAGGCGGTCTGCTGGAACAGCCATTCGGACTTCAGCTCGGCATATCCGGGCTTGATGACGTCATTGATCATCGCGAGTCGTTCATCGAAAGGAATGAATGCTGACTTCATAGCATTGACCGAGAACCACTGCATGTCGTCGAGCGAATAACCGAACGCCTCGACAAGGTGCTCGAATTCGCGGCTCATGCTCGTCCCGGACATCAGCCGGTTGTCGGTGTTCACGGTGGCCCGGAAGTGCAGCCGCCGCAGCAGTCCGATCGGATGCTCGGCGTACGAGTCGGCGGCACCCGTCTGGAGGTTGGAGCTGGGGCACAGTTCGAGGGGGATGCGCTTGTCCCGTACGTACGAGGCGAGGCGGCCGAGTTTCACGCTGCCGTCCCCCTTGACCTCGATGTCGTCGATGATGCGCACGCCGTGGCCGAGCCGGTCGGCGCCGCACCATTGGAGGGCCTGCCAGATGGACGGGAGCCCGAAGGCCTCGCCGGCGTGGATGGTGAAGTGGTTGTTCTCGCGCTTCAGATACTCGAAGGCGTCGAGGTGCCGGGTGGGCGGGAAGCCGGCCTCGGCGCCCGCGATGTCGAAGCCCACCACGCCCAGGTCCCGGTAGCGGTTGGCGAGTTCGGCGATCTCCAGGGCGCGGGCGGCGTGCCGCATGGCGGTCAGCAGGGCGCCGACGCGGATGCGGTTGCCGTTCGCGCGGGCGAGGTTCTCGCCTTCCCGGAAGCCCTCGTTGACGGCTTCGACGACCTCTTCGAGGCTGAGCCCGCCGTCGAGGTGCTGCTCGGGCGCATAACGCACCTCGGCGTATACGACACCGTCCGCGGCGAGGTCCTCGGCGCACTCGGCGGCGACCCGGACGAGCGCGTCGCGGGTCTGCATGACGCCGACGGTGTGGGAGAAGGTCTCCAAGTACCGTTCCAGCGAGCCGGAGTCGGCGGCCTCGCGGAACCAGAGGCCGAGCTTGTCCGGGTCGGTCTCGGGGAGTTGGGCATACCCGGTGTCCCGGGCCAGCTCGACGATGGTGCCGGGGCGCAGCCCACCGTCGAGGTGATCGTGCAGCAGAACCTTGGGCGCCCGGCGGATCTGGTCCGAGCTCGGGGTGTTCCCCATCCGGTCAGTCTGGCTCGTCATTTCCGCACTCTAACTCCTACGCGCGTAGATCGCCTGTTGTACGTTTCCGTCGATACGTAACGGTGACCGCACGGACGGGTCAGGTACACCCTCGCTTCTGACACTGTTCTGTCATGGCACAGCAAGCGATGCCGGTCCGCGCGGCCCGGCTGGGGAGATCGCTCGGTCCCGAACCGACGGCGGTGAGCGGGGCGGTACTGCTGCTCCCCAGCGGCGACGAGACCTCCGACCGCAGGCCGTCCTCCATGCTGGCGACCGCCTCCGTCCGCACCCTCGGGCGCCGGCTCGCGCGCGCGGGGCGGGACGACGGCCTGGTCGCGCATGTCGTGCACTACCGCTATCGCGGCTGGAACGGCAGCGAGGCCCATCTCGCACGCGACGCGTCCTGGGCGACCTCCGAGGTCGTACGACGCTACGGCGACGTCCCCGTCTGCCTCGCCGGAGTCGACATGGGCGGCCGGGCGGCCCTGCACGCGGGTGGACACGACGCGGTCAACTCCGTACTGGCGCTTGCCCCGTGGCTGCCCGAGGAGGACGTGGCGGCGCCACCCGAACCGGTGAAGCAGCTCGCCGGGCGGCGGGTGATGATCGTGCACGGCACGAACGACGAACGGACCGATCCCGAGTTGTCGTTCCGGCTGGCGGCGCGGGCGAAGAAGTCGAACCGGGACGTGTGCCGGTTCGAGGTGCACTCCGATGGGCATCGGCTGCATCAGCATCGGGATGAAGTCCTGGCCCTTGCCGAGGACTTCGTGATGGGGGCGTTGTTCGGGCGTGCGATGTCCCGGCCTGTCGAGGATGCGTTTGCGGCTCCGCCACCTTTGGGGTTGAGGATGCCGCTTGCCTCCGGCTTCGGGCGGTCGATTCGTAGGGGTTGAGGCATCGTTTCGGGGTGCGGGTGCGATGTGGCTGGTCGCGCAGTTCCCCGCGCCCCTACGTAAGTAGACTCCCGCGTCTTGACAGCAGGAACTTCTTGAAGGCTGCCACCGGCGGAGTATCCGGGTGGCCGTCCAGCCATGCCACGCCGATCTCTCTTGCCGCTCTTGGGGCCGTGACCGTCAGTTCCTCGACTCCCGGGCGGGGGAAGGCCGGTGGGGGCAGGAGGGCCACCCCCAGGCCCGCCGCCACCAAGCCCCTCAGCGTCTCCGCCTCCTCGCCCTCGAAGGCGATGCGGGGTTTGAAGCCGGCCTGCTTGCAGAGGTCGTCGGTGATGCGGCGGAGGCCGTAGCCGGGTTCGAGGGTGACGAAGGTTTCGTCGGCCGCTTCTGCCAGGCGGACTCTTTTGCGTGCGGCGAGGCGGTGGTCGGCGGGGACGACCAGGCGGAGTTTTTGTTCGTCGAGGCGGCGGGCCACCAGGTCGGGGGCGTCCGGGACCGGGGAGGTGAGGCAGAGGTCGAGTTCGCCCGCGCGGAGCTTCTCCAGCATCGCCTCGCCGTAGGTCTGGACGAGGCTGAAGCGGACGCGTGGGTGGTCGGCGCGGAAGGCGTGGATGAGGCCCGGGACAGTTTCCGCGCCCATGGTGTGCAGGAAGCCGAACGCGACCTTGCCGGTGGCCGGGTCGGCGTCGGCGCGGACCTCGTCGGCGGCGCGTTCGATCTCGGCGAGGGCGCGTTCGACGGAGGAGAGGAAGGTGCGGCCGGCGGGGGTGAGGGAGACCGTGCGGCCGATGCGGGCGAACAGGTCGACGCCCAGGTCCTGTTCGAGGCGGACCATCGCCCGGGAGAGCGTCGACTGGGGCACCTGGAGTTCCTGTGCGGCCCGCGTGACGTGCTCGGTGCGGGCCACACCGGCGAAGTAGGCGAGCCGGGGGGCCAGCAACATCACCATGTCTTCTGTGTCACTGGATGGTGACAGGCGCGTCTGTGACCTCTGCTGATGCTCCATGGGAACGATTATGGCGAATCCATGCATTGGACGGATGACCAGGAGCGTACGTAGTTTCGTGGCATGTCTCCCGCCAGTACCGGGGCGTCCACGATCGTGGGCGCCGCCACCACCGTCCCCGCCGCCGACTCCCGACTGACCCCCGGCGGCCCCGGCTACCGCCGGATGAGCTTCGCCCTCTTCCTCGCCGGTGTCGCGACCTTCGCGCTCCTCTACTCCACCCAGGCCCTCCTGCCGCTGATCTCCGGCGACCTCGGGGTCACGGCGAGCGCGGCGAGCTGGACGGTGGCGGCCGCGACCGGCGGGCTCGCGGTGTTCGTCCTCCCGATGAGCGCCCTGTCGGAACGGTTCGGACGGCGTACGGTCATGACGGCGTCCCTCGCGATCGCGGTGACGGTCGGTCTTCTGGTCCCCTTCGCCCCCTCGCTTCCGGTGCTGGTCGCCCTGCGGGCGGTACAGGGCGCGGCACTGGCCGGGCTGCCGGCGTCGGCGACGGCGTATCTGGCGGAGGAGGTCCGGCCGAAGGCCCTGGTCACGGCGATCGGTCTGTTCGTGGCCGGCAACAGCGTCGGCGGGATGAGCGGCCGGGTCATCACCGGCTGGGTCGCGCAGGAATGGGGCTGGCGGGTCGCCGTCGGTGTGATCGGCGCGGTCGCGGTGGCCTGCGCGGTCGCCTTCCGCCTCCTGCTCCCGGCACCGCGGCACTTCAAGCAGGGCTCACTGAAGCCGCGTGTCCTTGCCCGCACGGTCCGCGACCACCTGTCCGACCCGCTGCTGCGGCGCCTGTACGCGATCGGCGCCCTGTTCATGACGGTGTTCGGCGGCGTGTACACGGTGATCGGCTACCGCCTGACGGAGGCGCCGTTCTCGCTCCCCCAGGGCGTGATCGGCTCGATCTTCCTGGTGTACCTGGTCGGCACGGTTTCGGCTTCCACGGCCGGTCGGCTGGTGGGTCGCCTTGGCCGCCGCGGGGCCCTGTACCTGGCGGGCGGCACGACGGCGACGGGCCTGCTGCTGTCGCTCTCGGACTCCTTGGTGCCGGTCCTGCTGGGCCTGGTGCTGATCACGGGCGGCTTCTTCGCGGGGCACGCGGTGGCGTCGTCGGCGGTCAGCAAGACGGCGACGAAGGGGCGGGCGCAGGCTTCGGCGCTGTACCAGTCGGCGTACTACATAGGCTCCAGCGCGGGCAGCACGGTGGGGGCGATCGCCTTCCACGCCGGGGGCTGGGCCGGGACCGTGGGTGTGGGGCTGCTGGCGGTGCTGGGAGTGGTGACGCTCACGGTGTTCGGCTCGGTGGCGGCAGCGCGGGTCGCTGCGCGGCGGGTACCGGTGGCTGCGCACTGAGGGAGGGTTCTTCGCCCCCGCCGCCCCTACCCGTCCCATCCCCAGGGGCTGCCGCCCCTTCGACCCCGCCCCCAGGGGGCTCTGCCCCCTGGACCCCCGCTCCTCAAACGCCGGAGGGGCTGAGTTTTTTCAGCCCGTCCGGCGTTTGAGGACAAGGCCCGTTCAGGGCCGGCAGCGGGGGTCTGGGGGCGCAGCCCCCAGCTGACCTGCACGTTCCTCCACTCCGCACGCCATTGTCAGTGCCCTGCGATAGCTTCGAACGTGCTGGGCGCAAAGGCGCGACACAGAACGGCCACAGGGGTGGGTGGACGATGAGCGACGGCACAGCTACGACTACGGATCTCGATCTACGGCTGGAGAAACACCGGGTCGAACTGACCGGGTACTGCTACCGCATGCTCGGCTCGTCCTTCGAGGCCGAGGACGCGGTGCAGGACACCATGGTCCGCGCCTGGCGGAGTTACGAGAAGTTCGAGGGCCGCTCCAGCCTCCGCTCCTGGCTGTACCGCATCGCGACGAACGTATGCCTGGACATGCTGACCGCGGGCAACAAGCGGGCCAGGCCCATGGACCTGACCGACCCCACACCGCTCGCCCAGGCCGCACTGTCCCCCCGCCCGGACCACACCTGGCTGGAGCCGATGCCGGACGCGCGCGTGCTGCCGACCGTCGAGGACCCGGCGGAGGCGGCCGTCGCCAAGGAGTCCGTGCGGCTCGCCTTCATGGCCACCCTGCAGCAACTGCCGCCCAAGCAGCGGGCGGTGCTGATCCTGCGCGAGGTCCTGGCATGGAAGGCGAGCGAGGTCGCCGAGCTGCTCGGCACCTCGGTCCCGTCGGTCAACAGCGCGCTGCAGCGGGCCCGGGCGACGCTGGCCGAGCGGGAGGAGCCGGGCGCCGGGGCGTCGGTGTCGGATCCGCTGGACGAGGAGCAGCAGAAGCTCCTTGAGCGTTATGTGGCCGCGTTCGAGGGCTACGACATGACGGCGCTGACGGCGTTGCTGCACGAGGACGCCATCATGACGATGCCGCCGTTCGACCTGTGGCTGACCGGCCACGACGACATCACGGGCTTCATGACGACACTCGGGGCAGGGTGTGCGGGTTCGCGCCTGCGGCCGGTCCAGGTCAACGGCCTGCCCGGCTTCGCCCACTACAAGCCGGACGAGGAGGGGGACGGCTTCACGGCGTGGGCGGTGCAGGTCCTGGAGATCTCAGACGGACGGATCACCGGGTTCCACTGCTTCCTCGACACCAAGCGCTGGTTCCCGCTGTTCGGGCTGCCCCTCCAGCTCGAAACGCAGGCCGACGAGATCGAGGAGGGCGTGTAGGGCGGGCACGGGATCGCGCAACCGGATCCGTCCCCCGGCCCGCCGCGCGGCCAGCTCCAGCCGCGCCAGCAGGTCCACGGCGGACAGCCCCGGCGGCCCGAGCCCCGCGACATCGACCACGACGACTCCGTCACCGGCCATGTCAAGCAGCGCCCGCAACTCGTCGCACAGCCCCGTCACCTCTTCCCGGGTGACGGGGCCGTCCAGCACGAGTACGGCAGGTGTCATGGCGTCCACGAGCGGTAGACCGGCGGGGAGGGCGTAACTCATCGGGGGACTCAGCGCCGGACGCAGCGGGGACTCATCGGGCGCGGCCAATGACCACCCTCCGAGATCACATTGACCTGGTGATGGCCTGCCCCCGAGGGTTGGCTGTATGCCCCACGGATCAGCACCGCCCTGGATACCGCACGCACTCCTCACCTCTGAGGAGGCTCCGTGCAGGGAGTGCTGACCGGCTTCGCGGTCATCGCCGTCGTCATCGGCGTCGGCTATCTCATCGGCCTACGCGGTTACCTCGGCGAGCACGGCCGCGAGGTGCTGACCAAGCTCGCCTTCCATGTCGCCTCACCGGCCCTGCTCTTCACGACGCTGGCACAGGCCGACCTGTCGGTGATCTTCTCCAGCCGCCTGCTCGTGACCGCGCTGAGTACGGCCGCGGCGGCCGGCGTCTTCGTCGCGGTGGGCGTCGTACGCGGCTGGGGTGTGGGCCGTACGACGATCGGCGCGCTCTGCTCCAGTTACGTCAACTCGGGCAACCTCGGTATCCCGATCGCCGTGTACGTCCTGGGCGACGCCTCGCTGGTGGCGCCGGTGCTGTTGTTCCAGCTCCTCCTGCTCACCCCGGTCGCGCTGACGATCCTGGATCTGGCAGGCCGGGACGGGAAGCTCCCGCTGTGGCAGCGGCTGCTGACGCCGTTGCGGAACCCGATCGCGGTGGGCTCGCTGGCCGGAGTCGCGGTCTCGGCGACCGGCGTCCACATCCCGTCCGCCGTCATGGACCCGGTGACCCTGATCGGCGGCATGTCCGTCCCGGCGGTCCTGCTGGCCTTCGGTATCTCCCTGTGCGGCAGCACGATGCCGGGCCGGGGCGCGGACCGCCAACTGGTCCTGCTCTCCGTCGCGTTGAAGTCGGTGGGCCAGCCCGCGGCCGCCTGGGCCCTGGCGGCGGGGGTCTTCGGTCTGCACGGAGCCCCACTCCTCGACGTGGTGGTGACGTCGGCGCTCCCGGCCGCGCAGAACCTGTACACATACGCTTCGCGCTACAGCGTGGGCGAACAGTTGGCCCGGGACTCGATCCTGGTGTCTACGGTGTTGGCGGTGCCGGTGCTCGTGGTCGTCGCCGCCCTGCTCGGCTAGCCGCGCCGCGCTCCGCGGGGGGGCACGGTTTTACCTGCGGGCCGGTGGGGGCTGGTCGCGCAGTTCCCCGCGCCCCTGGGTAGGTGCGGCTGCCGTCAGTCCCAAGTCCCCGTAACTGCGCGACCAGCCCCCCCACTCACCCGCAGCCAACCCGAAAGGCCCGCCCCTCCCCCCTCACCCGCCTCAGGCGATCCGCTCCAGCACCACCGGCGACGCCGTGAAGTCCGTCCCCGCCGCACCGATGTCGTACGACCCCTCGACCGCCTGCAGCGCGTACTCGAAGCGCTCCGGGGTGTCCGTGTGCAGGGTCAGCAGGGGCTGGCCCTCCGTCACCGTGTCGCCCGGCTTGGCGTGCATCTCGACTCCCGCGCCCGCCTGGACCGGGTCCTCCTTGCGGGCACGCCCCGCACCCAGGCGCCAGGCGGCGATGCCGATGTCGTAGGCGTCGAGGCGGGTCAGGACGCCCGAGGCTCCCGCCTTCACCACGTGCTGCTCGCGTGCCACCGGCAGTTCGGCGTCCGGGTCCCCGCCCTGGGCGGTGATCATGCGGCGCCACACGTCCATCGCCGAGCCGTCGGCCAGGGCCTTCGCCGGGTCCGCGTCCTTGATGCCCGCCGCGTCCAGCATTTCGCGGGCCAGGGCCAGCGTCAGCTCCACCACGTCCGACGGGCCGCCGCCCGCCAGGACCTCCACCGACTCCCGGACCTCAAGGGCGTTGCCCGCCGTCAGGCCGAGCGGGGTCGACATGTCGGTCAGCAGGGCGACCGTCTTCACGCCGTGGTCGGTGCCGAGGCCCACCATGGTCGACGCCAGTTCCCGCGCGTCGGCCAGAGTCTTCATGAAGGCTCCGGTCCCGACCTTCACGTCCAGGACAAGCGAGCCCGTACCCTCCGCGATCTTCTTCGACATGATCGACGAGGCGATCAGCGGGATCGCCTCCACCGTTCCCGTCACGTCCCGCAGCGCGTACAGCTTCTTGTCCGCCGGGGCCAGGCCGTCGCCCGCCGCGCAGATCACCGCGCCCGTCCCCTCCAGTACGGCGAGCATCTCCTCGTTGGAGAGCAGTGCGCGCCAGCCGGGGATCGACTCCAGCTTGTCCAGGGTGCCGCCGGTGTGGCCGAGGCCGCGGCCCGAGAGCTGGGGGACGGCCGCGCCGCACGCGGCGACGAGCGGGGCCAGCGGGAGCGTTATCTTGTCGCCGACGCCGCCCGTGGAGTGCTTGTCGGCCGTCGGGCGGGACAGCGTGGAGAAGTCCATGCGCTCGCCGGAGGCGATCATCGCGGCGGTCCAGCGGGCGATCTCGCCGCGGTTCATGCCGTTGAGCAGGATCGCCATGTTGAGGGCGGCCATCTGGTAGTCGGCGACCTCCCCACGGGTGTACGCGTCGATGACCCAGTCGATCTGCTCGTCGCTGAGTTCACCGCGGTCGCGCTTGGTGCGGATGACGGAGACGGCGTCCATGCCCATGGCTTTCCTTCCGAACGTTCAAAAAGTGCGCGACCCCTCCGATTCAACTCGAAGGGGCCGCACGGGAGTTACTTGGTGAGATGCCCCGGCCCGAAGGCCTGCGGCAGCATCTCGGACAGCGGCAGGATTCCCGCCGGGGTCTCCAGAAGCAGGTCGGGGCCGCCGAACTCGTACAACAGCTGTCGGCAGCGGCCGCACGGGACGAGGATGTCGCCCTTGCCGTCGACGCAGGTGAAGTGCGTCAGCCGGCCGCCCCCGCTGTTCTGGAGGTCGGAGACCAGGCCGCACTCGGCGCACAGCCCGAGTCCGTACGAGGCGTTCTCGACGTTGCAGCCGGAGACCGTCCGCCCGTCGTCGACCAGGGCGGCGACGCCGACCGGATAGCCGGAGTACGGGGCGTAGGCGCGGGACATGGCGTCCCGTGCCGTCGCCCGCAGCTTGTCCCAGTCGACGTCCACCGCGGAGGTCACTTCCCTTCACCCCTCCGGTACGGCAGGCCGTCCGCCTTCGGCATCCGCAGGTGCTGCGCGGACAGCGACAGCACCAGCAGGGTGACGACGTACGGGGCCGCCGTGACGACCTGGCGCGGGACCTCGTCGGTGCTGAGGTACCAGAAGAACATCACGGCCGAGGTGACGAGGGTGGACAGCGCGGCGGTGTACCGCTTCTTCCACGCCAGGTAGGCCGCGCCGAACACGAGCAGGATCGCGATCAGCAGGATCAGCGCGTGGACGTTGGTCGTGCCGCCGCGCAGGTTGAGGCTGTCGGTGTAGCCGAACAGGCCCGCGCCGAGGGCGAGTCCGCCCGGCATCCAGTTGCCGAAGATCATCGCGGCGAGACCGATGTAGCCGCGGCCTGCGGTCTGGCCGTCCAGGTACACGTTCGACGCGACGATGGAGAGGAAGGCGCCGCCGAGGCCGGCGAAGCCGCCGCTGATGATCACGGCGATGTACTTGTACTTGTAGACGTTCACGCCCAGCGACTCCGCCGCCACCGGGTTCTCACCGCAGGAGCGCAGCCGCAGCCCGAAGGCCGTGCGCCACAGCACCCACCAGGTGATCGGTACGAGGGCCACCGCGATGACGGTGAGCGGCGACAGGTCGGTGATCAGACCGCCGACGAGGCCGGCGATGTCGGAGATCAGGAACCAGTGCTTCTGGTTGAGCGTGTCGAGCCAACTGGACAGCCCTGGAATGTCGAAGGTGCCCAGCGACTCGATCGGTGGGGACTGCTTGGAGGAGCCCCCCTCGGCCTCCTCGAAGGTGAACTTCGACAGGTAGCGGGTGGTGCCCAGAGCCAGGATGTTGATGGCCACACCGGAGACGATGTGGTTGACGTTGAAGGTGACGGTCGCGATCGCGTGGAGGATCGCGCCCAGCGCGCCGCCGATGATGCCGAACACAATGCCGACCCACGGGCCCCACTGGTAGCCGGCCCAGGCGCCGAACCAGGTGCCGAGGATCATCATGCCTTCGAGGCCGATGTTGACGACGCCCGCGCGCTCGGCCCACAGACCGCCGAGACCGGCCAGGCCGATCGGGACGGCCAGGCGCAGCGCGGTGGACATCTGGCCGGTCGAGGTGATGCCGTCGGCACCCGTGATCAGGCGGACGACCGAGGTCAGGACCAGCACGCCCGCGATGACGAGCAGGAGTACCGGGAGCGAGAATCGGCGGCCGCCCTTGCCGGGCTTCGCCTGCGGCTTGGCGATGGTCGCGGTGCTCATCGGGCCGCCACCTCCTTCTTCTCGGAGTTGTTCTGAGCGGCGGCGAGCTCGGCGCCGACCTGCTTCTGCTGGCGGCGCAGACCCCACTGGCGTACGGCCTCGTACGAGATGACGACCGCGAAGACGATCAGGCCCTGCATGATGGTGGCGATCTCCTTCTCGTACGCCACCGGGACCGCGTAGTCGAGGGCCGGGGAGGCCTTGTCGAGGAAGGCGATGAGCAGGGCGGCGAAGGCGACGCCGACCGGGCTGTTGCGGCCGAGCAGGGCGATGGTGATGCCGGTGAAGCCAAGACCCGTCGGGAAGCTCAGGCTGTAGGTGTGGGCGTCGCCGAGCAGCAGCGGGAGGCCGGACATGCCCGCGACTCCGCCGGAGATCAGCATCGCGGTGAGCACCATCTTCTTGGCGTCGACGCCGGAGGCCGCGGCGGCGGTCTCAGAGGCGCCGGTGGCGCGCAGGTCGAAGCCGAAGCGGGTGCGGTTGAGGACGACCCAGTAGACGACGCCCAGCAGGATGGCGAGGAAGACCAGGCCGTAGATCTCGCCGACGTCGCTGCCCAGGTCGATGCCGGGGACCCAGCCGGAGTCCTTCATGATGCCGGTCGTGTTGTTGTTGCCGACCTGCACGCCCCAGATGTTGTCGAGGGTGAGGTAGCCGATGACGCTGGTGGCGATCGCGTTGAGCATGATCGTCGAGACGACCTCGCTCACGCCCCGGGTGACCTTCAGGACGCCCGCGATGCCGGCCCAGAAGGCGCCGGTGAGCAGGCCGACGAGCAGCAGCAGCGGGACCTGGAGGAAGCCGGGCAGGGCGATGTGCGCGCCGACGACGGCGGTCATCATCGCGCCGAGGCGGTACTGGCCGTCGACGCCGATGTTGAACAGGTTCATGCGGAAGCCGACGGCCACCGCGAGCGCCGCCACGTAGTACATGGACGCCTGGTTGATGATCAGGACCTGGACGTCGGAGTACGACGCCTGCTCCAGCATCAGGCTGTACGGCTCGATCGGGCTCTTGCCCGAGGCGATCAGCACGACCGAGGTCAGCAGGATCGCCGCGACGAGCGCGATGACCGGGCCGGCCACCGCGAGGAGCACGCGCTCCTTGTCGAACTTCTTCATCGGGCCTCGTCCTCCGGGGCGGATTCTGCTTCTTCCTCGACGTGCTCCAGGTGCCCGGACGCGGCGCCGGTCATGGCCGAGCCGAGCTCCTCCGGGGTGACCGTGGCGGGGTCGGCGTCGGCGACCAGCCTGCCGTTGTAGATGACCCGCAGGGTGTCCGACAGGCCGATGAGCTCGTCCAGGTCGGCGGAGATCAGCAGGACGGCCAGGCCCTCGCGGCGGGCCTCGCGGATGTGGTCCCAGATCGCGGCCTGCGCGCCGACGTCCACACCGCGGGTGGGGTGGGCGGCGATCAGGAACTTCGGCCTGTGGCTCATCTCGCGGCCGACGATCAGCTTCTGCTGGTTGCCGCCGGACAGGGAGGCGGCCGTCACGTCGATGCCGGGGGTACGGACGTCGTACTCCTCGACGATGCGGCGGGTGTCGGCCTGGGCGCCCTTGATGTCGAGCCAGAAACCCCGACTACCGCGACTGTTGGGCTTCTCGGTGACGTGGCCGAGGATGCGGTTCTCCCAGAGCGGGGCTTCCAGGAGGAGGCCGTGGCGGTGGCGGTCCTCGGGGATGTAGCCGATGCCCGACTCGCGGCGCTTGCGGGTGGCCCAGGGGGTGATGTCGTCGCCCAGGAAGCGGATGGTGCCGGAGTCGGCGCTCTTCAGGCCGATCAGCGCGTCGATGAGCTCGGTCTGGCCGTTGCCCTCGACGCCGGCGATGCCCATGATCTCGCCGGCGTGGATGGTGAAGGTGACGTCGTCGAGGACGCGCTTGACATCGCCGGCGACCGTGTCCGCGAGGGTCACGCCGGTCACACCGCCGGACGCGCCCGGTGCCGCGGGCTCGGAGAGCTCGCCGAGGGAGGCGCCGCCGCTCGCATAGACGGTGAGGTCGGCGACCTCGATGACGGGCTTGTCGGTGACCGTGGACTCGGCGGTCTCGGGGGTGGGCAGCTCGCTGCCGACCATCATCTCGGCGAGCTGACGCGGCGTGGTCTCGGAGGGGACGGCGGTCCCGACGGTCGTACCGCGGCGGATGACGGTGATCTCGTCGGCGACGGACAGCACCTCGCCCAGCTTGTGCGAGATGAAGATGACCGACAGGCCCTCGGACTTGAGCTCGCGCAGGTTGTCGAAGAGTGCGTCGACCTCCTGCGGTACGAGTACGGCGGTCGGCTCGTCGAGGATCAGGATCTGGGCGCCGCGGAAGAGCACCTTGAGGATCTCGACGCGCTGCCGGTCGGCGACACCGAGGTCCTCGACCAGGACGTCGGGGCGTACGCCGAGGCCGTACCGGTCGGAGATCTCCTTGATCTTCTTACGGGCGGCGCCGCCGATGCCGTGGAGCTTCTCGCTGCCCAGGACGACGTTCTCCAGGACGGTGAGGTTGTCGGCGAGCATGAAGTGCTGGTGGACCATGCCGATGCCGCGGGCGATGGCGTCGGCCGGCGAGGAGAAGGTGGCCTGCTCGCCGTCGACCGCGATCGTGCCCTCGTCCGGCTTCTGCATGCCGTAGAGGATCTTCATCAGCGTCGACTTGCCGGCGCCGTTCTCGCCGACGAGGGCGTGCACGGTGCCCTTTCGGACACTGAGGTGGATGTCGTGGTTGGCGACGACACCGGGGAAGCGTTTGGTGATCCCCGCCAGCTCTACCGCGATCGTCGACTGTGCGGTGAGCGGAGGGCTGCTGGACGCGTCGATGGCGCACTCTCCTTGGGAAAGGGGCCGCTCTACGCGCGTAGCGCCCCTGCTTTAAATAGTGCCCGGACCTGATCGCTCAAGTTTCGGCAACGATCCGTTCCGAGCATTCTGCCGCGCGAACGGGGTGCAGACAGGTCATCCAACCCGCACCCCGTTCCGTGGCCGTAACGCTGTCATTACAGCGCCCTTTTGGCCAAGCCCTGTACCAGGGCCCCTGTTTCAGGGGTCAGGTCAGGAGGTCTTGACCTTGATGGTGCCGTCGATGATGCCCTGCTTGGCCTTCTCGATCGCGGCCTGCAGCTCCGCGTTGTCCTTGAAGGTCGGGTTGGAGTCGGCCAGGCCGACGCCACCGTTGGCGAGGCTGCCGCGGACCACGCCGGTCTCGGGCTTGCCGTCGTGGACCGACTTGGCGAGCTCGTAGACCGCGCCCTCGACGTTCTTGAGGGCGGAGGTCAGGATCGAGTCCTTGTACGCCTTCAGCGCGTCCTGGTTGTACTGGTCGGAGTCGACGCCGATCGCCCAGATCTTGTTGGCGCTGGCGGCCTTGATGACACCCTGGCCGGACAGACCTGCGGCGGCGTAGACGACGTCGGCGCCGGCGTCGATCTGGCCCTCGGCGGCGGTCTCACCCTTGTCGGGGCTGGAGAAGCCACCCTCGGCGGCGGTCTCGGTCAGGTACTGCGACTTGACCGTGACGCCCTTCTTGGTGTCCTCGACGCCCTGCTTGTAGCCGGCCTCGAACTTGTGGATCAGCGGGACGTCCACGCCGCCGATGAAGCCGACGGTGTTCGTCTTGGTCGTCAGCGCGGCCGCGACACCGGCGAGGTAGGAGGCCTCCTCCTCATGGAAGACGAGGTCGGCGACGTTGTCCGCCTGGATCTGCTCGTCGTCGACGATGCCGAACGTGGTGTCCGGGTACTTCGCGTGGGCTTCCTTCATGGCGGGGGCGAAGGCGAAGCCGACACCGATCACCGGGTTGTAGCCCTGCTTGGCGAGCGTCTCCAGACGCTGCACCTTGTCGGCGTCGGACTCGCCGTCCTGGGGCTCGACGGCGGTGCTCTTGTAGCCGAACTCGGCGTCGGCCTTGTCCATGCCGGCGGTGGCGGCGTCGTTGAACGACTGGTCGCCCTTGCCGCCGACGTCGTACGCCAGGGCGAGGCCGAGGTCCTTTCCGCTGCTCTCGCTGGAGGCGTCGCTGGAGGATCCGCCACAGGCGGACAGGGCAAGTGCAAGGGAAGCGGTCGCAACGCCCGCAACCGTGATTCGGGACACCCGGCGCATGGAACGAGACTCCTTTGTGCAAGCGCCCAAACCAGGCGCTGGTTCCGCCGCAGCGTAACGCGCGTAGACCAGACGGAAAACCCCAACTGTCCGGTCCGTTATCGAGCTGTGGCCACGAATGGTGGACAGACTACGGACAGCAAAGCGCCCCTTGCGGGAGGCAAGGGGCGCATGGGCTGCGACGATGCGACGCGCTCCGCCGAATGGGCGGTTCGTTCAGCGCGGGCCGGTGGGAATCGAGCGAGCTACTCCGTCTTGACGGTGATCGTGCCGTCGATGATCTCCTGCTTGGCCTTGTCGACGGCCGCGACGACCTCCGTCATG
This sequence comes from Streptomyces sp. JLBG701, assembly GCF_058544905.1. Taxonomy (NCBI): domain Bacteria; kingdom Bacillati; phylum Actinomycetota; class Actinomycetes; order Kitasatosporales; family Streptomycetaceae; genus Streptomyces; species Streptomyces sp. JLBG701. Next base: position 7,185,703 of record NZ_CM178588.1, on the reverse strand, counting down.
GCCTTGTACTTCGGGTTGGTGTCCGCGAAGCCGACGCCGTCGTTGTCGAGGCCGCCGCGGACGACGCCGGTCAGCGGCTTGCCCTCGTAGACCGACTTGACCAGGTCGTAGACCGCGCCGCCGACGTTCTTCAGGGCCGAGCCGAGGATGTAGTCCTTGTAGGGGGCGAGGGCCTCCTGGGAGTACTGGTCGGAGTCGACGCCGATGGCCCACACCTTCTTGGAGGCGGCCTCGGAGATGACGCCCTGACCGGACAGACCGGCGGCGTGGTAGATGACGTCCGCGCCGGCCTCGATCTGGCCGCTGGCCGCGTCCTTGCCCTTGTCGGGGCTGGAGAAGCCGCCTTCCTGGGCGGTCTCGGTCAGGTACTGCGACTTGACCGTGACACCGCTCTTGGTGTCCTTGACGCCCTGCTCGAAGCCGGCCCCGAACTTGTGGATCAGCGGGATGTCGACGCCGCCGATGAAGCCGACGGTGTTCGTCTTGGTCGTCAGGGCGGCCGCGACACCGGCGAGGTAGGAGGCCTGCTCCTCGTGGAAGACGAGGTCGGCGACGTTGTCCGCCTTGACCTGCTCGTCGTCGATGACACCGAAGGTGATCTTCGGGAACTTGGCGGCAACCTCCTTGACGGCCGGCGCGTAGATGTAGCCGACGCCGATCACCGGGTTGTAGCCGGCCTGGGCGAGCTGGGTCAGGCGCTGCACCTTGTCGGCGTCGGACTCGCCGTCCTGCGGCTCGATGTCCCGGCCGGTGATGTTGAATTCCTTCTCGGCCTTCTGGAAGCCGGCGTACGCGGCGTCGTTGAAGGACTGGTCGCCCTTGCCGCCGATGTCGTACGCGAGGCCGATGCCCTTGCCCGTGTAGGTGCCGGACGAGGACGACGAGGACTCGTCGCTGCCGGCCTTCGTGCTGGACTCGCCGCAGCCGGTGGCCGCGAGGGCGATGACCGCGACGGTCACCGCTGCTTGGGAGAACCTCGTCCTCCGAGATATAAGACGCACAGCGCACCCCTTCGTCCCCACGGCACCGTCACCGGCCCGCTTCCCCAATGTGCCGCCTCAGGTGGCGATTTCAGCGGACAGTAACGCGCGTAGAAGGGGAGGGGAACGGGGTTTCTCGTGGCCGTTATCGAACCGTGCCGACATCGGGTTACGTTTGCGCGCTGTCGGTTACGTCCGAGATACGCAAGGGGACAAAGGGGCGCGAATGGGGGCGCCCCTTCGCAGGGCAGGCCCTGGCGTCCCTCAGCTCACTCCGTCGATCAGCGCGGCCGCGGTGAACATCTCCACGCCGACCGTGATCGCCGACTCGTCGGCGTCGAAGTCGCCCTGGTGCAGATCCCGCACGGTCCGCTCCCCCGGCGTGCGCACGCCGAGCCTGGCCATGGCCCCGGGCACGTGCTCCAGATACCAGGAGAAGTCCTCGCCGCCCAGGCTCTGCTCGGTGTCCTCCACGGAGTGCGCCCCGCGCCGGGCGACCATGGCGTCCCGCAACAGGTCGGTGATCACCGGGTCGTTGACGACGGGCGGGACCCCGCGCACGTAGTTGATCTCGGACTTGGCGCGGTACAGGCCGGCGATCTCGTCGATGGCCGCGTGCACCACGTCGGGCGCCAGCCGCCACGTGTCGAGGTCCAGGCACCGTACGGTTCCGGACAGCTCGGCGTGCTGCGGGATGACGTTGGGCGCGTGGCCGGATTCGATACGGCCCCAGGTCACGGAGAGCCCACTGCGGGCGTCGACGCGCCGGGCCACGAGCGCGGGCACGTCGGTGACGACCCGGGCCACGGCGGTGACGAGGTCGGTCGTCAGGTGCGGTCGCGCGGTGTGCCCGCCAGGCCCGTCCAGCGCGACCTCCAGCCGGTCGCAGGCGGAGGTGATGGCCCCGTACCGCAGTCCGATCCGCCCGGCGTCGACCTTCGGGTCGCAGTGCACGGCGATGATCCGCCCGACCCCGTCCAGCACCCCGCACTCGATGGCGTCGGAAGCGCCCCCGGGGAGCACCTCCTCGGCGGGCTGGAAGATCAGCCGCACCGGCCTCGGCAGCAGCCCCTGCTCGTGCAGCTGCGCGAGCACGAGCCCGGCACCCAGGACGACGGTCGTGTGTACGTCGTGTCCGCAGGCGTGGGCGCGATTGGGCACGGTAGAGCGGTACGAGCACTCACTCTTCGTGTCCGGGATGGGGAGGGCGTCGATGTCGGCGCGCAGGGCGAGCATGGTGGCCCCGCCCTCCCAGCCGTCCTCGACCCCGATGTCACAGATGAGCCCGGTCCCGATGGCGAGCACACGCGGCTTGAGTCCGGCCTTCTCCAGCCGGGCCTTGATGGCCGCGGTGGTGCGGAACTCCTGGTTGCCGAGCTCGGGGTGCATGTGCACGTCGCGCCGGAAGGCCACGAGTTCGGCGCGCAGTGCCTCGGGCAGCGCGCCGGGGAGCACGGTTTCCCCGGGAAGATCGGCCTCGGACTCTGAGGACATCAATTGGTTCACCCTCTGAAGGGTAGGGCGATCGAGTGGCCAACTGCCCCTCGATCAACAAAAGTTCAACCCGTTAGGGGAAGAAAATCCGACCGTCCGACGCATAGCTGATTACCAGGATGGGTAAACTCGTCGGAATTCTCAACCGATACCACACCGCGCACGATCACCGCGGATCCGTTCACTGGTCGGACCGCTTGTCGGACTGAGGCTCCATCGAAGCCCGCCCAGGTCCCGGAATCATCACCACCGCGCGACGTTCCCGCCACACAGCGCAACAACCACCCTCCTCCGGGGCACGCTCCCCTCATGAAGACTCCCATGGAGGCATGCGGCTGCGGTGAGGACCAGATCCCCTGGATGCTGGCGAAATTCGGATTCCTGGGGATGGCTGGGCTGATCCTGGCGACCCTGGTCGTGATGATCCTGGCGGGCTTGCTGCTGACGTCGGTGGTGTCACTGGTCACGTGGTGGAGGCATCCGCCAGTGACGGTCGAGGAACCCGCACAGGGGTCGCTGGACGGGTTCACCTGGACGACGGAGGACCCCCGCTGAGGGTGGGGGTGGGGGTGGGGGTGGGGAGAGATTGGAGCGTTTGGGCCAGCGCGGCCGCCCGTGACATGGGGTGATGGCGTCGGCGGGTGGGCCAAAGGGTCCAATCACCGAACGCCCACCCCTCAAGCCGCGGCCAGCTCACACCACACGTACTTCCCCCGCTTGCCGTCCCTCGACAACGGCTGCCACCCCCACAGATCCGCACAGGCCCGCACCATCGCCAGCCCGCGCCCCTCCTCCGACTCGGCGAGTTGCTCGAACGCCCGCGGCGGTTCCGGGGGCTCGGGATCGGCATCCCACGCCCCGATCCGCAACACGCCCTCCACCCAGCGGACGCGCAGGGCAGCGGGCCCTCTGGTGTGGCGTACGGCGTTGCTCACCAGCTCCGCCGCGAGGAGCTCGGCGACTTCGACGAGGCGGATCAGGCCGTGCATGGTGAGGATTAGGCGGAGGGTGCGGCGGCTTACGGTGACGGCTCGGGGGTCGTTCGGGATGTAGAGGGTGTACTCCCAGGGTTCGGTTTCGGGCATGCGTGAACTCCGTTCAGGTGAAGGGGGGTTGGCTGCAGTGGCGTTGCCGCATCCGCCATGGCAGGACGGAGCGGTGCACTTCCGCAGCGTGTGTGCCGCATCACCGAAGGTAGGTCTAACCGTTTAAGTTCCGCAAGCGGATCGCGTAACCTACCCCCGAACGAGTCGTGCCTACAGGCGTGTTGGGAGGAACTGTCAATGGCGCTGAGGAGCGAGCCAACGGCACGTCAGATGCGTCTGGCGGTCGAGCTCCGAAAACTCCGTGACGCGGCGGGCCTCACAACTCGCGAGGCGGCGGCACTGCTCGGGGTGAGCTCCGCACAGATCAGCCAGATCGAGGCCGGCCTAGCAGGTGTTAGCGAGAAGCGACTGCGCCGCCTTGCGTCCAACTACGCGTGCACGGACGGCGAGTTCATCGACGCCTTGGTCGCGTGGGCAGCCGACCGGACGCGCGGCTGGTGGGAGGCATACCGGGGCCTGCTCCCCACACCCTTCCTTGACATCGCCGAGTTGGAACACCACTCCACCTATCGGCGCGACGTGGAACTCCTCTTCATCCCCGGCCTGCTTCAGACAGACGACTACGCCCGAGCCGCCTTCTCCTCCCGGATCCCCGAACTCCCCCACGAAGAGCTCGAACTGCGCGTCCGGCACCGAATGGCACGCCAGCAGATCGCCACCCCGTACGAGGCGATCATCCACGAGGCTGCACTACGCATCAGGGTCGGCAACCGCACCACCTCACGAGCCCAGCTCGCCCGCGTCCTGGAACTTTCCGAGGCAGATCACATCACCGTGCGGGTCATCCCTTTCGACCTGGACGGCTTCGGCGGCACCTGGAGCCCCGTCATGCTGGCAGACGGCGCCGTGCCCAAGCTGGACACCGCCGTGCGCGACGCCCCCCACGGCACCGCATTCATCGATTCCGAGGCCCAACTCAGCGTCTTTCGAACACTCTTCCGTAGAGTAGAAGCGGTATCACTCGACCCCGCGCGTTCGCGTGACGTCATCTCCAAGCTGGCCAAGGAACTGTGAGGCGCACCGTGACCACCTCCGACAACTGGCGGAAGTCGTCCTACTCCGGCGGCGGCGACGGCAACAACTGCGTGGAGATCACCGCCCGCCCCACCCACATAGCCATCCGCGACTCCAAGACCCCGGCCAGGACCCCCCTCACCTTCCCAACCAAGGCCTTCACCGCCTTCATAGAAGCTCTGAAGGACGCATGACCACAGCCGACAACTGGCGGAAGTCGTCCTACTCGGGCACGGGCGACGGCGACCCTGTGTGGAGATCGCGAACAACCGCACGCGCGTAGCCATACGCGACTCCAAAGGCCGCAGCCGCGGAACCCTCACCGTCCCCACCGGAGCCTTCACCCCCTTCATAGAGGCCCTGAAGTCACCGCACTCCACCGACCTCCGAAGTTGAACTGGGCACCACAGCCGGAGCCGTCGTCTCGACAGGATCCCCCGGCTGCCACTCCCCCGAGCTCCACTCCGGCGTGGGAGAGGGCCGAGCCGGGGCCGGTGGAGGTGTCGAGCCGCGGTTGGGGTTCTGCGGGACGGCGTCGGACCCACCGCCAGACCCACCGGAACCGGTCGATCCCCCAGATCCACTCCCCGAAGACGCCGCCGGTGTCCGCCGCACCACCGGGGACTTCGTGGGCGTCGGCGTCGGGGACACCGCCCCCGGGCCGCTCGGAGAGGGACTCACCGAAGGCTCGTCGCTCGCGGGTTCCGATCCCCGCGTCGCCGAACTCGTCGGCTCGGCGGTGTCACCGTCGTCGCCGGCCGAGCACCCGACCACACACAGGGCGGCCAGAACCACGACCGCCCGCAGCGCCACCGAGCGCAGGCCGCACTGGACTGGCGTCGCCATCATGTGCGGGACGCCGTGCCGCATTCCGCGGAGTCGTCCAACTCCAGGTCACGGTCGTACGGATCGCGCTCCTCCCCCGTCGCCTCGGAGGTGCCGTACAGGTCCTCCTCGAACTGCGGGTGGATGAATCCGTCGCCCTTGTCGCAGAGGTCGTTGGAGATCTCGCCGTTGGAATAAGCCACCCAGATGTACCCCTTGGTTCCCTCGAACTTGGCGAGATCCGAAACGTCCACTTCGACGATCCGGCGGACGATCACGCGGGCCATCTCGCTGTCGCCATCCGCCTTGGCCACGGGATACACGAAGGTGTAGTCGGCCCGGATGAGCGCCCGCCCGGACTGTTCACCCTTCTCGACGGTCATACGCCCGCGAACCCGCACATCGGTGCCCACCAGCTCGACCTCGTCGGGATCGAAGCGGGCGAACTCCCACTTGGGGTCGTTCTTCACGGTGGGCTTGCTCAACGCGGACCGCAGATCGGCCAGATAGTCCTTCTGCAACGGGTCGATGAGCGCAAGGGCCTTCTTCGGCTCGCCCCCGTACAGCACCTCGCGATCGAGGTTGGCGGCAACCAGGAACTCCTTCGTGAGCCGCAGCCCCTCCTCGACGTCGGCGGCCGAAACCCCGCCGACAGCCTTGGCCTTCGGCACCTCGATGGCAGCCGCACCCGTGACCCACTTCTCGGCCGGTGTCCCGGCGAAGGGGCGGGAACCGGTGGGCGTTTCAGAGGCGGAGGGGGTCGTGCCCACCTGCTGCTCGGTGCTCGCACGGACGCCAGCTGCACACCCGGTCACAGACAGAGCGGTCAGCACCGCTGCCAGCCCCAGAACCACCGGCCGCCGACCATGAGCCCGGGAACGATCTTTCATTGCACACCTCGTATTGGCCCGGGCTGCCAATCGGCGTCTTCCCGGGGAGAACAGAAAAGCGGATCAATTACATAGGTAAGACGTCCCGCAGAAGAAGCACTTCACGACGCTCTTGCCCGTCAATATGCAGAACAACTGACCGATGCCGGTTTCATGTTCCATCGCGAAGGCTTCGAGATTAGATCGTCACTCGTCCCGCCAACTTAGATAGTGATGCGATGCCCGCGAGAGAGAACCATCACTGAATGGTTCAAGTGTCCCTGCAAATACAGCCAGCAAGAACTCGGCCATACCGCCATCGAAAACGGTCCAGGGACTCACGCCATGCAGCGCTTGCCTCTTGAATACCGCGACTTTCCACGCGTCCGCGACTCCCTCACACAGCCAGAACACGACGTCACCGCTCGCAGTAGCACCGAAGGGTAGTAGCCGAGGCTCAACACCCCCCAGGAAGTATCTCGCCAGTTCAGCCCGATCCTCCGGGCGGAGTGCCGGATCTGTCCCGTCAAGCAGATCACCGTAGGCAGATTCCGGGACCGGCGGCGTGCTGACAGATAGGCATTCATCGATCTCTCCGCCGCCGTACGCCTCGACAAATGCGCGGTAATCCGACGGCAGCGCCAACGCAGCCTCACGGAACAGCCCCTCCCAGTCAATTGGGTCACCACCGGACGGGGGAGGCGGAAGTAGTTGCTGGAGCCGGGAAATCGCGGGGTGGGGCATCAAGAACTTCCTCAAGTCTCGAACCAATGAGCGGCGGGCCACTCAGGCATCCAATCCGTCGCCAGTCGCCCGGTCAGCACCTCCACCAACCAGTCAGCGACCGGAAGGTCGGATTCATACCAGTCTCCCCAATCGCGACGAAACGCAGACACGGTCCACAGCCCATTTCCTCGATCTTCGAGAAACAATCTGTCACCATCGATGGAGTGACCCCAATGGAGCATGCCACCTGACACGGGAAGAACAGGGCGTGGAATCTTTCGCGAATTTCCGTCACTCACGTAATTGCTCATCCACTCCCCCTTCGGAACCATAGATTTCGATCCGAAGATAAAAAGGAATCCACTGATCAAGACGTCACCATAGAGCAGACCCACCTTCTTGAAATCCGACGGAATGGAAATTCCCCATTCACGCTCGACCTCCACGAAGCTCCGCCCTTCAGTCCACGGAGAGGCTCCAAGGATCCGGTTCAGGTCATGCAGCGCCGACATATCCGTTTCACCCCTTCCAGCAGTTATCTGTGACTGGGCTGTTGGGCGGAGGAGCGTACCTCAGCCTTGACCAGGCGCCGAGCCGGAAGGTGTCGTCTCGACCGGGTCCCCGGGCCGCTACTCCCCCGAGCTCCATTCCGGCACGGGTGACGGTCGATCCGGAGCGAGTGGCGGGCTCGAGCCACGGTTGGGGTTCTGGAGTATGACGTCTGAGCCGCTCGTCCGCGGCGCCGAAGTCGACGTTGACCGCGCGGCTACGGTCTTCGGCGGTGCAGAAACCAGTGAGGCCTGCACGGAGTGGCTCGGGGCGGAAGTCGGTGAAGCAGTATGGCTCGTGGGGCTCACCGTCGCGGAACTCGTATGCGAGCGCCTCACGCCTGCCGGTTCGTCGGCGACCTCGTCGCCACTGGCCGAGCATCCGGCCTCCCACAGGGCAGCGATGGCTGTGGCTGTCCCCAGCAACACCGACCGCATGCTGTGGGCTCTGCGGCTGGCCAGTCGCGTGTCAGCCGGTTCGTTCGCCGGTCGAGTCATCTGTCGAATTCCATCCCCGCAAACGGGTCCGGCTCGCCGGTCCAGGGATCCAGGCCCTCGTCGCGGAGCCTGTCCTCCTGCCGAGAGTTCAGGAAGCGAGCCATTCCCTTGCCCCACAGAGTCGCGACGCTGATTGGGCAGTTTTCGAAGTCGGCCCGTAGGAGGCGCAAGAGAAACTCGACCATGCCGCAGTCGTAGACGGTCCAGCCACCCCACTGGCGCGCCCACACTGCCACGGGCCAGCGGTCCGGGTCCGGGGCCGAGGTGACCCAGCACAGAGTGTCCGCGCCGTTGGTCTGCCCCCACACAAGCATGTCCTCCAAGCGATACTGCGAGCTCTGGCCCGGCAGCCGCCAGTCGTGCATGGAATCCGCTCGCAGGGTGTCCGACGGCAGCCGCCCCACGGTCAGTGGTGCGGTCGGCTCGCCCGGGCGCGGCATCGACACATAGAGGGTGTCCTCGATCGTTCCCGCGCCGAAGGCCATGATGAATTCCCGGTAGTCGCCAGGGAAGGACACCACGCCGAGCCCGGCCGCAGCCGCGGCCCAGTCCACCTCGTCCCCCGCCACGTGCAATGGGGTGACGACCTCGGTCAGCTGTGCGAACGCATTGTTCATGGTTCCCTCCGCCCTATGGCGTGCCGGCCAGCGGCACGGGCTGCCCCTTGAGGGAGACGAGCCCAATGTTGCGCCAACTATCGAACTTATTGCTGTACATCATGTTCGGAACGACATCGTTCAGCATGAGTCCCGGCTTGCCGTTCATGACTCCTTGTGCGCTCATCTCGTATGCGACCGGTACGGTCCTCGCGCCCGCATACACGGGAGTCACCTGGTAGTGCACGGTCTGCCCGCTGCCGATCGCGTCCCTCACCTGCCGCTCGAAGTAGTACATATGCTCGGACACCCCCGGGTCGTCCGCGGCGACTCGGTTGGCGTTGGCCGACCGCGCGCAGGTCGAGAGGTTCTCCGGATTGGTGCCGTCACCGCCCAGGTCAGCGCCGAGCAGATGGCAAGCATTGACCCACTGACCGGGCGGCCGGTTGCCGAGGTACCCGGCATACGCCCGACCCCACTGGTATCCAGGAGGTGTCACCTTGTCCGGCTCCGTCGCTGAGCCCGGATTAGCAGCGAGGTAGGCGCTGTCAAGACACGCCTCGACACCAGTCGCCCGGCCACCATTGGCGCTGTCGACGTTCCCGTAGTCCACCCAACCGGCACCGCCCCTACGGCAGTCAGCCCCATTGCTCCCACTGGTGTCCGAGTCACTGCCGCTCCCGGGATCCGTTTCAGACGCCTCCTGCGGCTCCAGGACGGAGTCAACGTTGATGACAAGGTCGATCATCGCGCCCTTGTCCACCACCACAGCCCGTTCCAGCGCCCGCTGCTGGATGCGAGCCGTATCCGGCCTCGCCTTGGGCGCCGGGCGTGCCGGAGCAGGCCTGGGGTTGGAGCCGCTGTTGGGGTTCTGGCGGGGCGGGTTGGCGGTTGCGGGGCGCGTGGCGCTGGAACCTCGGCCCGTGTTGCCGCCGCGGCCCGTGTTGCCCCCGCGGTAGAGGCCTTTACCGGTTCCGGATGATTTGGTCGGCGTTGCGCGGGGCGACGAGTTCGGGCGAGCGCGGTTGAAACCGCAGCGCGAAGAGCTGCACATGTCGCTGCGAGGATCACGGTACTTGGTCACGCTCTTGGAACGTTTGGTGCTCTTGCCTGACCCTGCCCTCGCTCTACCTCTCACTCCCGTGCTTCCGCGGCCCCCGCCGCTACCCCGCCCCACGCTCAGGCCGCCGCGGCCACCGCCGCCCCCGCCTCGTGGGTCGAAGGCATGTCCTGTGGTGTCGGTTCCGTTGAGGGGCTGGCCGTTGGCATAGAGGTAGCGGTTGGCCTGGCCCGACGGCATCGAGTCGAGTTGCCAGGTGTCGCGTGAGGTGAAGGTGCCGGTGCCGGGCTGGTACCAGCGGGCGGCCGAGTTGACGTCGCCGGTGGCCGGGTCGGTCCAGCCGGACTGGTAACCCACGGCCTGTGTGATGCCGCTGGTGGCGGACTCCTTGCCGAAGGGGTCGTAAGCGGTGGAGCCGGTGACCTGGGTGGCATCCGCGTTCAGTGCGGCCACCAGGTCGGTGTGCTGGTCGGTCACCGCCAGTTGCTTGGTCGTGCCCGTGGACAGGGAGAGCAGATCGCCTCCGGGGGTGCGGTTATAGGTCGTGGAGCCGTCGTTCGCGAGGTTGTTGGAGCCTCCGTCGTAGGTGAAGGTCGTCGTGCCGCGGGTCTGGACGCGGTCGAGGGAGTCGTACGTGTACGCGGTCCCCCCATCCGTGATCTTCCGCTCGAAGGCGTCGAAGGTCAGGGCTCGGACGGTGCCGGTGTCCACTGATGCCATCGTGCCGCGTGCCGTGTAGGTGAACTTCGTCGTGCCGTCGGTGAGTTGGCGGTTGCGGGCGTCGAAGGTGGACGTGGTGGAGCCGGACTTGGTGCGGTTGCCTGAGGCGTCCCACTCGTAGGACACCGTCGTCGCGTCCTTCGTCCAGGACGTGAGGCGGTTCGCGAGGTCGTAGGAGTAGGTGTTCGTGCCGGATCCCGCCGTACCCGTCGTCTTCTTCGACGTCTGGTTGTCGTCGAGGTCGTAGCCGTACGTGATCGAAGCGACCGTCGTCGAGCCGCCGGAGTCGGTGACGCTGTCACCGCTGAGGCGTCCGAGGTCGTCGTAGGTGTAGGTGCGCTTTCCCGTGACCGTGTACGACGTACCGCCGGCGGCCTTCGTCGCGTACTGCTCCAGCCTCGGCCGCCCGGCGGCGTCGAAGTCGTACCAGATGTCCTTGCCGGTGGCGGAGTCCCACGCCCAGTCGATGCGCCCGGCGTTGTCGTAGCCGTAGTTGCTGGAGCCGTCGTCAGTGCGGCGCTCGGTCATGTTGCCGTCGGTGTTGTAGGTGTAGCTCGACGTTCCTCCGGGACCGGCCGCGGTCAGGAGCTGGCCTCGGTCGTTGTAGGTGTACGTGTTCTTGGTGGCCCCGTCGGCCGTGGCGGCCGAGGTGAGGCGGCCGGCCAGGTCGTAGCCGAGGGAGCGGTTCACCGTTGCCGCCTCCGCTCCCGAGCCGGTCTCTCCCACCATGCGGCCCAGCGCGTCGTAGGTGCGTTCGCGCTTGACCCCGCCCGGCAGGAGTTCCGTCACCGCCTGGCCCGCCTGGTCGTAGACCGTGGTCCAGGTGCGGTCGGCCGCGTTCGGGTGCGCGGTGGTGGACGGCTCGATGGTGGACTCGGGCAGGCCCCAACTGTTGAAGGTGTAGACGGACTTGTTGCCGCGTCCGTCGGTCATCCGGGTCTGGTTTCCCGCCGCGTCGTAGCCGAACGACGTGGTGATCGACGCGGTGTCCGAGACCGGCTCGACCTGTGTCGTCATCCGGCCCAGCGCGTCGTACGTGTACGTCGTGCGGGCCTTGGTCTGCGCGGAGACGACCGCGGTGCGGTTGCCGTCGACGTCGAACTCCGCGGACGCGGTACGCAGGGCCGTGGTGCCGGTGCCGTAGTCGGTGCTCGCCGTGGCGTTGCCCAGCGCGTCGTACGTCGTGGTCGTACGGCGATTGGTGGCGTCGGTGGTCTCGGTCTGGCGGCCCAGGCCGTCATAGCCGAACCGGGTCGTGCCGGCCGGGTCGGTGAGCGTGAGTGTCTCGCCCGCCGGGTTGTAGGTGGCACTGGCGGTGAGGCCGCCCGCGGTCACCGACGCGGTCTGGTTGTCCGCGTCGTCCCAGGTGTAGCGGCTGGTGAGGTTGGTGAGGGCGGGGTAGCGCTCGACCGTGGTGGCGGTGAGCTGTCGGCCCAGCTCGTCGTAGGTGGTCTCGGTGCGGGCGCCCGTTGGGTCCGTGGCCGACAGCTGCAAGCCGGTCGGCGTCCACGTGTAAAGGGTCACGCCGCCCGCGCTCGTGCTCTCCAGGGTCTCCGCGGTCAGGTCGGTGTCCGCTTCGAAGGCCGCAGCAATGGCGTCCGGTGCCGGATCGGTCTGGGTGGTGAGCTGGCCGAACTGGTCGTAGCCGTAGCTGGTGACGCGGCCCAGCGGGTCGGTGACCGTCTGCGGCAGGCCCAGCAGGTTGTAGGTGGTGCGGGTGGTCGCCGTCAGCGCGGTGGTGGAGTTCGGCGGGGTGTAGTCGGGCAGGGTCACCGCGGTGGTCCGGCCGAGGCGGTTGACCTCGGTGCGCGTCGCCTTGCCGCGGGCGTCCTTGGCGTCGGTGGCCTCACCGAAGGTGTTGTAGCCGGTCACAGTGGCCGGCTTGGCGCTTGCCGCGCTGCCGCCGTTCTCCTCGGCCTGCACCGACGGGGCGGTCTCCTGCACCAGGCGGCCCAGCGCGTCGTACCGGTAGGTGGTGGTGTACGCGGTTGCGTCGGCTCCGGTGACGTTGCCGCGCGGGCTGACCGTGGTCAGTAGCAGACCACGGTCGTCGTAGGTGCCGGTGGTGATGTGTGTGCTGGTGCCGTCGGTGACCGTCTGCTTGGTGACGTTGCCCGCGGCGTCGTACTCCGACGAGAGGGTCTGCTTCTTGTCACCGGTGATGGACTGCGTCTGCTCCTTCACGCGGTCGTCGGCGTCGTAGCCGAACGTGCTGGTCCGGTTCAGGCCGCTGGGATCGAGGACACTGGTCGCGGTGCGGCCCAGCGCGTCCACCGTGAACGTCTGGGTGGTCTTGCCACCACCGGTGACCTGCTTGGTCAGGTTGCCCGCCGGGTCGTAGGCGTTGGCCTCCTGGACGATGTCGTGCTTCGTGCCGTCGGACTGGGTGACCTGCTTGGCCGTGGTCGTGGCCGCGAGGCCGTCGTCGAAGTAGGTGTACGCGGTCGTCGCGCCCATCGCGTCGGTCGTGGACGCCAGGCGACCGGCCGGGTCGTAGGCGTTGGAGACCACCGTCAGGTCCCGAACCGTGCCCGACGGATCGCCGGTCCAGTCGTCGAGAACCGTCGTGGCGTGCTGGCCCCGGGCGGTGTAGGTGTACGTGAAGTGTGTACCGGCCGGGTCCGTCATGCCGCTGACGCTGCCGAACTCGTCGTGTTCGAGCGAAGTGGTGTTCTGCTCGGCGTCGGTGACGGTGTCGTTCAGTCCGTGCTCGTCGTAGTGGTAGGCCGTCGCACGGGTGGTGTCGCCGCCGGTCGTGTCCGCCGTCGTCTCGGACAGCAGGTTGCCGTCCTCGTCGTAAGCGCGGGTGATCTTCGCGGTGTGGGTGGTGCCGGTGATCTCGTTCTTCACCCCGGCGCCGGCCTCGGCGACGACGTTCGAGGCCTTGTCATAGCCGTAGCTGGTCGTCACCCCGTCCGGGAAGCTGTCGGAGACCTGCTTCTCCGACAGCTTCCGGCCCAGGCCGTCGTACGTCCAGGAGGTGGCAAGTCCGGACGGCGAGGTGACCTTGGCGAGGTCTCCGTTGGCGTAATAGCCGTACGACGTCTTCGCGCCGCCCGGCGTGGTCTCGGTCAGCATCAGGCCCGCCGGGGCGGTGCCGCCGCCGACCGCCGCCTCGGTGCCTGCCGTGTAGGTGGTCGAGGCGGTGCTGTTGTCCGCACGGACCACGGTCAGCGGCAGGCCCAGCGTGTTGTAGCTGTACGCGGTGCGGTAGCGGTCGTCCCGGTAGTCGCTGGAGCGCTGGTCACGGAAGGTCAGCGGCTTGTCGTTGCGCGGGTCTAGCGGGTCGCTCGCGTTCAGGTAGTACGAGGAGAAACTCGTCCAGCACGAGTCCGCGTCCCGGCATGTCGTCGTCGACACCACATTGCCGCGCGCGTCGTGACCGGTCACCGTGGCATGGCCGTTGGGGTCGGTCACCGTGTGCAGGTTGCCGCCGTTGTCGTAGGCGTACGAGGTGACGGCGCCGGTGGCGTCCTTCTGGGCGATGACGCGCTGGCCGCGCAGGGCGTCATAGCTGACAGTGCTGGTGCGCTCCTGCGGGTCGGTGAGCGTCACCGTGGAAGTCAGGCCGGAGTCGACGGCCTCGGCCTGGGCCCGGTAGTGGGCGGAGACCTGGTCGGCGGTCAGCGGGCTGCGGTACAGGGCGACCTCATCCAACTGCCCGTTGAGGTAGTAGGTGTTGGAGGCAAGGCCCATCCAGCCGGAACTGCCGTATCCGCCGCCGATGTAGGCATACGTACGTGACTGGTCGACGATCGTGCCGTCCAGGGATCCGATCTTGACGCCGTCCAGGTAGAGGGTCTGCGTCGTGCCGGAGCCGGACAGGGCGACGTGGTGCCACTCGTTGTCGGTCACCGTCTGGGTGGACACGATGGGTGTGGCCCCGCCGGACGTGTAGAACTGACCGCGCAGCTTGCCGTCGCCGTCGATGTTCAGCACCGGGCGCCAGGACGTCGGGGTCTGCCCGATGGCCGCGTTCTGGAAGCCCAACAGGACGGCCGACGCGGTGGCGGTGCGGAACCACATCTCGGCGGACAGGTCGGTGGTGGTACCGGCGAGGATCGAGCCGGGTATTTCGACGGTTCCGCCGCCGCTGAGCTTCACGGCCCGGTTGTCGCCCGCACCGAACACGCCGGTCTGGTCCACCTGCGATACACCGCTCGCGTCGGGCCGGAAGGTGGCACCCATCGCGGTGCCGCCGACCTCGCTGCCGAGCGCGGTGCCCTCGGCCTCGCCGAGCCGCCAGTACGCGGCAGGCGCGTCGGCGAGCGCGACGCCGTCGTACTGGTCGCCCCGGCCGGAGACGAGGCTGCGGCGCGCCTGGATGTGCTTGTTGATGGCATCGATCTGCCCCGGGGCCACGGGGACGTAGGTCACGCCGGAGCCGGTGTTCACGAAGGTCACCAGCGGCTTGTCGTAGAAGGCGACCTCGTCGATCTGGCCGGTGAAGTTGCGGTACCCGCCGGCCTGGTCGTCCCAGCCGGTGGAGGAGTAGCCGCCACCGACGAACACATGGTTGTAGCGGCTCGCGACGACGCCGGTGTCCGTGCCGCCCTGGTAGTCACCGTCCAGGAACAGCCCTTGCATGCTCGCGTTGCCGGTGAGCAGCACGTGGTGCCACTTGCCGTCGGTGACGGCCTGCTTGGACAGCAGGCTGGGGTTGCTGCCCCAGAACCTGCCGCGCAGCTTGCCGTCAGCGTCGATCAACAGCATCGGCCGCCAACCGGTCGGCGTGTCCGCGAAGTCGGCGTTCTGGTTGGTGACCAGCACGCCCGGATCCTTGGTCTTGAACCAGAGCTCCACCGTCATGGCCGTGTTGGTGCCCAGCGTCTCGACGGGCATCTCGACCGCGCCGTCACCGGTGAAGCTCACGGCAGTGTCGTCGCCGTCGGCGAAGATGCCGGCGCTGCCCAGACGCGCACCGTCCAGGTAGCTCCCCGCGTAGTCGTCCCCGAGTGGGCTGACGGCCTCTGCGCCTCCACGCTCACCCAGACGCCAGTAACCCGTCGGGCCACTTCGTTGGATGGTGTCCGCGTAGGAGGACGAGGACGTCGAGTAAGTGGGCGCGGACACCTTCCAGGTCCCACCGTTCTCATCGGTGTGCTGGGACAGGCGCCCACTCACCGAGTTGTAGACGGCGGTGGCGTGCACCCGGCCCGACGGAAGGGTGGCCTTCGTCATCTGCCCGATCGCAGTCCGCGCGGCATAGTGCTCGGCGATGGTCGCGGGGTCCAGTGTGTGGTCGTAGAAGGCGACCTCGTCCATCTGGCCCTTGAAGCGGTACTCGCCGTTGGCCAGGCCCATCCAGCCGGAGCTGCCGTAACCGGCGCCGAGGTAGGCGTAGTCACGGGACTGTTCGGTCAGGACACCGTCCAGCGAGCCGACCTTCGCACCGTCGAGGTAGAGGGTCTGGGTGTTCGCCGCGGCCGTCAGCACGGCGTGGTGCCAGTTGCCGTCGGTCACCGCCTGCGAGGACACGATGGGCGTGGCACCGCCGGACGTGTAGAACTCGCCACGCAGTTTGCCCGAGCCGTCGACATTCAGCACCGGCCGCCACGACGTGGGCTTCTCGCCCAGTTCGGCGTCCTGGAACCCGACGAGGACACCGGAGGGTGTGCTCGTCTTGAACCACAGCTCGATCGTCGGGGACGCCGCGGTCTTGAGGGTGTCCGTGGGCAGCTCGACGACCGAGTCGGTGCCATCGAAGGCGGCCGACGTGTCGGCGGTGCCGGCGATCGCCGCATCGGCGCCCAACTGGGTATCGCGGTGCACAGCGTCGTTCAGGCCGGTCCGCGAGACCGCCTCGCTCGCGGCCGTGGAGCCCTCGCTCTCGCCGAGGCGCCAGTAAGACGTGGGGGCCGAGTCCAGCACGCCGCTGCGGTAGACCGAGCCGTCGGCGTAGTCGTACACCGTGCACTTGGTGGTCGAGGTCGGCGGGCAGACGGTGGCGAGCCGGTCGCCGGAGTAGGTGTAAGTCCAGGTAAGACCAGCGGTGTTGACGTCCACCGCGCTCGTGGTCACCGTGGCGACGTGACCGCCGGACCAGGTGAAGGACAGGGAGCGGCCCGACATCGCATCGGTGACCTTGCGCAGGTCGCCGCCATCCTCGGACTCGTAGGTGAGCTGCTGGACGCGGCCGGCGCTGTCCGTGGCCGAGGCAACCACGCCGGTCACCATGAACACATACGTGCTGCCGGACCGCTCCCGCAGCGTCCAGCTCTCGGCTTGCTGCGTCAGCGTGTACGTCCCGCCGGGCGGGCCGGAGTAGGTGCCATCGGCGTTCCGGCCGAACCGGATCTGCGAACCGTCGGAGAGGGTCACCAGCACCGTCGACGAGCCGGTCTCCTCACGCAGGTGCATGTCCCAGCGGGTCGACCAGCCGCTGCCGAAGGCGTTGTCACGGCGCGGGTCGAGGGAGTTGTAGGTGCGGGTGACCGCCAGCTCCGGGCCCACGGTGGAGATCGCCGCGTCGGTGGCGGCGGTGACGTAGTTGCCCTCGCGGGTGCCGATCTCCTTGCCGTCGTCCGAGCCGCCGAGGTGGCTGGTCACGTTCGGCTGCGGGACCTGCGTGGTCAGCAGCGCCGCGCCGGGGCGGGTGGACGTGGCGGAGCCGTCGTAGGCATACCCGTACCAGGCGTACGTCTTGTTCCACGACAGCCAGCCGGAGGGCACCGCCCACTGCTGCTCGGCGCTACGGGAACCGGTCTTGCAGTTCTTGCGCAGATTGTTGCCCTCGACCTCGCAGACCTCGAAGGAGTACTGCAGTTGTGCCTTCGGGTAACTGTCGGCGTCGGTGCCCTTGGCCCACAGGGTCGGTGTGAGCGTGTCGACGGTGACGCCGTTGCCCGGGGACTCTGCCGTGAGCTGCGGCGGGATGTTCACCGAGGAGATCTTGACGCCAGAGCCTGGCACGCCTACATCGGTGAAGCGGGCGTGCCCGTAGTGGGTCATCGTCCACACCACGGTGTACGTGGCAGGCGTCAGCGGCGCGATCTTCGCGTCCACGGTCACACTCTCGCCGGGCGACACCGCCTGCGGCATCTCCGTGTACGCGATCTTGTCGCTGCTGGTGATCTCCTTGCCGTCCGCGTCGAACAGGTTGTAACGCAGCTTGTAGTCACCGCCCGCGGGCCAGGTCGACTGCCCCTGGTTGGTGACGGTGACCTTCTCCACGCCCTCGGTGGTCGCGGTCACCGGAGCAGTGAAGTCGCCGAGCTTGTAGGTGGCTCCGTACGCGGTCCAGGTGACGTCCAGACTGGGCTTGCCCTCCGGGTAGTCGTCGGAGCCGAAGTGCTTCCAGCCCTTGGAGTCGGTCGAGGACGCCTTCACCGCCAGGCCGTCGTTCTTCTTCCGGGCGTGCGTCCAGTCGTCGACCAGTTTCCGGCCCGCCGAGCCGAGTTTGATCGTCGACCAGGCCGGACCGCACGACCAGGTATCCGTACCGGCAGGCTTCCAACCGTGCGCGAAGCTCTTCGACGCCAGAGACGAACCCGTGGACGGACCAGGCCACTTCGAGGTCGTGGACTCCGCCCAGTTCGACGTGATCGGGTGCACCGTCACGGGGCGCGCGGTGCACGACTGCGACCAGGAGTTGTACAGCGCGAGGTTGGCGCCCAGCACATAGGCGTTCTTGAGAGTGGTCTCCAGACCGGTGAAGCGCAGGAACGCCGCCGCCTTGTGACTGCCGCCGTCGTACGTGCCGACCTTGAGGAGCTGGTCCGAAGCGAAATTGGCGTTGTACGGGTACTCGACGTAGGTGCCGGAGGTGGCAACGACGGACTTCACCGACGGGTCGACACGCACGGGAAAGACCCGCTCGGGCGCGGACAGCCACTCCTTGTCGAGCTTGACGACCAGGACCTGACGGCCGCCCTCCTCGGTCAGGCTGTAGGCGACGCCGGAGGAGATCACGCCCTCGTTGGAGTCCGGAGCGAGGTTCGAGTCCTGCATCCAGCCGGCCGGCGTCCAGGCACGCACGATGCCGTCGCCATCGCTGAACACGACATTGCCGTAAGCGTCGATCCCCGCCGTAAGCCCCTGCAAGACCAGCGGGAACCGCCACTCAGTCGGCGCGTCCGCGTCCTTGAGGACCAGCGTCTCCTTGACCGAGTCACTGCCCGCGACGAACTCCACATCAGAGCTGGGACGCGCGTCCTCATAGGTCAGGATGCTGCCGTCGGCCTGCCCGGCGGCGGCACTGGCGTCGTCGACGCCGTACCCGACCGAAACACCCTCATCGACGGCCATGCGCACAACCGGATCGGCGTCTGCGGTCCCCCCGAACTCGATCTGCGCCTCGGTCGATTCAGTCTCGAAGCCGTCCTCGCCGACGCTCATCGTGCCCGGACCGGTGCTGTCCTGCGGCACCAGCGAGGTGTCTATGGACTTCCAGGAGCCGTCCTTGGCACGGAAGTTGACCGGCTCGTTGTAGAAGCGGGTGGTGTAGGTGCCGTCCGGGTTGAGGTAGGTACGCTCCCGTTCGGCGCGCTTGCTCTTGATCTCCTTGCTGCGCTTGGAGTCGAAGCCCTGCGGCGTGACCGCGCCCGGTGCCTTGGCCTCACGGACCGGGCCGGCCTTGGGCATCCTGGCCGTACTGGGGAGCCTGGTGACACTGTCCGCCTGCTCCGCGGGCAGCTCCCCACGACCGGTCAGCGCCCCGTCATTGCCGCCCTTCGCAGCAGCGTCGGTCGCGTTCGCGGACGCGGTGTGACCGCGCCCGGCGGCGGAACCCCACGACTGGTCCGGAGCGTCCGCGGAGGAACCCGCGGCCTGCTGACCGAGCGCCAGCGCGGCCTGCTCGGTACCAGCCAGGACGGCCATCGCGAAGGCGACGGCAACAACAAGTGGACGTGCCGGACGCACGGGACCCCCCACATTCGTTAAGCAAGAATGAGGAGATTTTTAAGAGATGTTTGTGAAAGTTCACAAGGGCCCCACACGCCACTCTTAGTGTGAAGTGATAATGATCACGGGAGCAATGTGGTCGAGTACATGCCAATCGGGCGGGGGCATTCCAACGCTCCGCACGCCCCCACTAGGCTCCGCCCCCGTGACCGACCCCAACGCAAACCTCATACCGAGCGCCGACTTCATCCAGGACACCAGGACGTCGTACGACGCCATCGCCGACGCCTACGCCGAGCGCTTCGCCGACGGTTTCGCCGCCAACCCCTTCGATCTGGCCCTGCTCACCGGCTTCGTCGCGCTCGTCCGGGCGGCCACCGCCGCTCCTGTCGCCGATATCGGCAGCGGGCCCGGATATGTCACCGCGCGGCTCGACGCCATGGGTGTGCCGGCATTTGGCATCGACCTCTCGCCGCGCATGGTGGCGCTTGCCGGGCGCGCGCATCCCTCTCTCCGGTTCCAGGTCGGGTCGATGACGGACCTGGATCTGGCGGACGAGTCGGTCGGTGGGGTCGTCGCGTTGTTCTCGATCATTCATGTGCCGGACGAGCACCTGCCCACGGCCTTCGCCGAGTTTCGACGTGTGCTGGTGCCGGGAGGATGCGTGCTGCTTGCGTTCCAGTCGGGCGACGAGAGCGATCACGTACATCTGGCCGAGCGCTTCGGGCAGGACATCTCGCTCGATTACTACTGGCGCACCCCTGACTCGGTGGCCGCCCTCCTCCAGAAGGCCGGCCTCCAGATCTACGCCCGGACCGTGCGTGAAGCCCAGGACGAGGAGAAGCGGCCCCGCGCCTACCTCCTCGCGCGCAAGCCGGTCCAGTGAGCTGGTCCGCCCCGCCCTACGCCAAGGTCACCGCCGCCAGCCGATGCACATCCCGTGCCGTCCCCGTGACCCCCGACAGGAAACCCTGTGCCCGCGGCGACGCGTTCTCCGCCAGCCAGCTCGGGTCGATGTCGCAGACCGAGACGCGGACGTCCGTGCCGACGAGGGCGAGGGGGAGGGTGTGGACCACCGTGGAGGGGAAGCTGAGGATCGTGCGGCCGATGGGGCCGCGGCGGGCGATCAGTTCCAGGGGGAGGTCGGGGCGGACGATCTCCAGGCCCGTTTCGGTCGCCAGCCGGTGGAGCTTGTCCGTGCTCTCCCGGCGGTGGGCGAAGTAGCGGGTCGTGCCATGGGCCTTGGCCAGGCCGCGTACGGCTTCCAGGTAGCGGTCGCCGTCCACCACGCCCGTCTCCACGAGCGACGTGCCGACCATGTCCGCGCCCTTGGTGATGCGGGGCGGGCCGAAGCGGGTGCGGGTCCAGGCGAAGGTGTTCGCCGTGACCGTCACCCCGTCCGGCGCCTCCTCGATCGGCATGGACGAGAAGACCTGCACCCGGCGGTCCCCGTGCGGCGTCAGCCGGCGCCGGGCCGAGGCCGAGACCGGCGCGAAGAGCAGGTCACGGGGGCCCGGTCGGCCGCCCTTGCGGTGCCAGCGGACCAGGCGTTCGCCGCGGGCGAGCTGGGCGACGAACTCCATCGTCGCCGTGCCGTCGTCCACGACGACCAGGTCGCGGGCCCGGGTGATCGTCAGCAGCAGCTGCACATAGCGCGAGAAGGGGTCGCCCATGACCACCTGTCGGGCCCGGCGCAGCAGCGGGGCCAGCCCGCCGATGGTCTGGAAGGGCGCGGCCGTACCGCCTCGCGCCTCCTCCCAGCGGACCTCGTATCCCTCACCGCGGGCCAGCTCGGCCATGCGGCGCAGCTGGCCGCGGGTCATGGGGTCGGTCGGGGACAGAACCACGAGAGTGAGCCCCGCGCCGGACACCGCACTCCGGTCGGCGGACGCGGCACGCCCGTCGGCGGAGTCCCCCGCACCGGGGGCATGCTCGTGCGCCCACTCCAGCACGTTCAACAGCTGTACCGGACTCTCGACGAACGCGAGAGTGTGGGAGCCGGCTCTGCCGGCGCGGAGGCTCATTGTCGTACGACCGTCCCGTCGTAACTTGCTCGTTGACGTGCCCTTGCTCAGACCGAGACCGGCTCGCCCGCCGCGGCGGCGATCTCCGCCTCGGCGACGACACCGGTGACACGGCGGAGCTTCTTCATCGGGCCGAGCTCGGACTCGTACACCTTCTTCACACCATCCCCAAGGGACGCCTCAATGGTACGGATGTCGCGGACGAGGCGGACGAGGCCCTGCGGCTCGACCGAAGCGGCCTGGTCCGAGCCCCACATGGCGCGGTCGAGGGTGATGTGACGCTCGACGAAGGTGGCGCCGAGCGCGACCGCGGCGAGGGTGGTCTGCAGGCCCGTCTCGTGGCCGGAGTAGCCGATCGGGACGTTCGGGTACTCGGCCTGGAGGGTGTTGATGACGCGGAGGTTGAGCTCCTCCGCCTTCGCCGGGTAGGTCGAAGTGGCGTGGCAGAGCAGGATGTTGTCGCTGCCCAGGACCTCGACCGCGTGGCGGATCTGCTTCGGGGTCGACATGCCCGTGGAGAGGATGACGGTGCGGCCCGTCGCGCGCAGCGACTTCAGCAGCTCGTCGTCGGTCAGGGACGCGGAGGCGACCTTGTGGGCGGGCACGTCGAACTTCTCCAGGAAGGCGACGGCCTCGGTGTCCCACGGGGAGGCGAACCAGGCGATGCCCTGCTTCTTGCAGTGCTCGTCGATCTTCGCGTAGTCGTCCTCACCGAACTCCACACGGTGGCGGTAGTCGATGTAGGTCATGCGGCCCCAGGGGGTGTCGCGCTCGATGTCCCACTGGTCGCGCGGGGTGCAGATCTCCGGCGTGCGCTTCTGGAACTTGACCGCGTCGCAGCCGGCTTCCGCGGCCACGTCGATCAGCTTGAAGGCGTTCTCGAGGTCGCCGTTGTGGTTGATGCCGATCTCGCCGCAGATGTAGACGGGGTGACCCGGACCGGCGATGCGGGAGGAACCGAACGAACGGAGGCGGGAGTTGCTCATGACTGCGGGTTTCCTTACTTGGTGAGGGAATCGAGAGAGGGGCCGAGGATCCAGCTGGCGATCTCTCGGATCGCGCCGTCGCCGCCGGGGATGGTGGTGACCGCGCGTGCGGCGCCGCGCACGACGTCGTGGGCGCTCGCGACCGCCACGGGCCAGCCCACGAGGGCGAAGCACGGGAGGTCGTTGACGTCGTTGCCGACGTAGAGCACGCGCTCGGGCGCGATGCCCTGTTCCTCGCACCACTGCTTCAGCGCGAGGTCTTTCCGGTCGATGCCGTGGAGGACCGGAATCTGTAGTTTCCGGGCCCGGGCGGCGACGACCGGGTTCTGCTCCGTGGACAGGATCAGCATCTTCAGGCCGCTCTTGCGCAGGGCGGCGATGCCGAGGCCGTCTCCGCGGTGCACGGAGACGAACTCCTTTCCGTCGGAGTCGATCAGCACCCTGTCGTCGGTCTGGGTGCCGTCGAAGTCGAGGACGACCGCGTCGATGTCGTCGGCGGTCGGCAGGGCGCCCGGCCGGTCCGCGTCGAACAGCGGGGCCAGGGCGCGCGCCCGCGCCAGCTCGTGCGGGTCGTCGATCTCCAGGACGCGCGCCGGGTCGGTGCGGACCAGCTCGGTGCGGCCGAAGAAGCGGTGCTTGTGCTCGCGGAAGCCGGCGGCGTTCATCGCGTAGGCGGCGCCGGTCTCCAGGAGGTCCTGGGGCCGGTCCTGGCGGCGCGGGCGGAAGGACTTGTCGTGGTTGACGCCGTAGCCGCCCGCCGTGACGGTGGCGTTGGCGACGGCCACCGCTCCGCCGACGGCCGCGGTGGTCTGGGTGTCCACGGCGGCCGGGTCGTCGGAGGCGTCCCGCCAGATGAAGCCGTGGAAGGGAGCCACGGTCACCGCGGTGTCCGCGCCGTTCTCCACGACCGCGCCGGCGACGCCGTCGACGTCCTCGCGGAGGATGAAGGGGCTGGTGCACTGCACGAGCAGCACGACGTCCACCGGCGAGCCGTGCAGGGCCTCGTGGGCGTCCATGGCGTGCAGGACGGCGGCCTCGGAGGTGGCGGTGTCACCGGCGATGGCGGCGGGCCGCAGCACGACCTCGGCGCCGGCCTGGCGGGCGGCGGCGGCGATCGCCTGGTCGTCCGTGGAGACGACGACGTCGGTCACCAGCCGGGTCGCGCGGCACTCGCGCACGGCGCGGGCCACCAGCGGTACGCCGCCGACGGGGGCGAGGTTCTTCGCGGGCACGCCCTTGGAGCCGCCGCGCGCGGGAATCACCGCGAGCACGCGGCGCACCGAAGCGCCTCGACCCGCTTCCGGGTTGGACATGGGCTGAACTCCTTGACGTGCTGGGCTTGGAATCAGGCGGCTCACAGCTCTCCCATCCGTCGGATGACGGGCGCCACGCGCTGTACCCCGTGCCGGTAGGCGCCGCGCGCCGCCCGGCGCACGATCTGCCGGACCGGGCCGGGCTCCTTGTCGGCCGCGGGCGCACCGGGCAGCGGGGTCCCGTCCGGACCGAGGTGGTGGCGGGCGAGGATGCCGGGCAGGTAACCGGGCGCGGTGACCGGTGTGTAGTACGGGCTCAGCGGCGGCAGCTCGGCCCCGGCGAGCAACTTGCCGATCCGCTCGCGAGCCGCGTCGAAGGCGGTCTCGTACGAGCCATCGGCGGCCACCCCCTGCCGTGCCACCCACTCCTCGTCGGGCGCCGGCCGGTGACCGGCGTCGAGCTGGTCCCAGGAGGCCAGGCACCCGGAGCCGGTGAAGTGGTGGTTGCCGAGCGCCTCACGGACGCCCAGGTCGGTCAGGACGACCGTGGGAATACGGCGGTGCAGTGCTTCGAGGGCGGCCGTGGAACTGACCGTCACCAGGAGGTCGGTACGGTCCAGGACCTCGCCCATATGCCCATATACCAGACGGAAGTTGGACGGCGGATCGGCCCGCTGCACAAGCTTCTGATAGGGCAGTTCCTCAATATGGGTGGTGTGCTCACCAGGCTTGGAACGCAGCTTCAGCAGCACCTCGCGCTCGGGGTGCAGCCGCGCGTGCTGGATCAGCCGGTTCAGCAGGTACGTACGGTCCTTGCGGCTCTCCGGCACGGAGGGCTGCGCGGCGAACACGACCGTGTACGGGTCGTTCTCCCCGGCGTAGGCGGCTCCCCCGAGGAACGGCAGTGCCACCTCGGTCACCGACGAGGCGTCGGCGCCCACCCCCTCGTAGACCGCCGTGAAACGCTCGGCGTCCTGACGGGAGTTGGCGAGGACGAGGTCCGCGCCATGCCGCAGCAGCAGGCCGTCGGCGAGCTTCTCATAGACGACGCCGACATAGCCGGTGACGACGACGGGACGTTTCTTGCGCCCCGCCCAGACCCGGGCGAGGCCGTGCAGCATCGCCTGGACGCCACCGCCCACGAGGGCGATCACGACTATGTCGTACGACTCCTGCTCCATCGCGCGCAGGAACTCCACGGCCGTGACCTCGCGCAGGGAGTCGGCCTCGACGCCCACTTCGGCGAGCTGGCGTGCCGTGGGCGTGGCCCGGCCGCGCAGCAGAAAGCCGCTGAGGGCAGGACCGACTTGCGCGTCGGCTCGCGCTGCGGCTTCGATGGTCGGGCCCGGCGCGATCCGGCTCGCGGTCAGCGCACCCCATTTCCAGCGGGTGTCGGAGTCCGCGAGTACGGCGATCCGCAGGGGGTTCGTTGTGCTTGTCGGCGTAACTGGTGGCACATCGAAGACGCTAGGAACCATTTCCAAGGCGTAGCCCAACCCCATCTCAACAAAAAGTTAACAGCAGCCCTCGTAGAGCCGAACTGGCCCGTCGAAGCCCAGAAAGTACACGGGATGCACCGATCCGACACACTGAGTTCACCCACCGTATGCTCATCGGAAATTTCGGCTGCTGGGGGGCCGCCTAGCCTTTCGCAGGTGCCAAAGCTCTCCGTGATCGTGCCGTTCTACAACGTCCAGCAATACGCCCCGGACACCCTCAGAAGTCTTCGGATGAACGCCAGACGAGACTTCGAGTTCGTGCTCGTGGACGACCATTCGAAGGATGAGACCCCCGCCATTCTCGAACGGGCGGCCGAGGAGCTTTCGGATGTGGCCGAGGTCACATACATCCGCCACGAGGTCAACGGGGGGCTCGCCACCGCCCGCAACACCGGCCTCGACGCGGCGAAGGGCGACTACCTGACCTTCCTGGACGGCGACGACTGGCTGGCTCCGGGCTATCTTGCCGAACTCCTCTCCTCGATCGAGGAGTTGGGCTGCGACTTCATCCGCACCGACCACGTACAGACCAGCGCCCGCGCCCGCACCGTGCACCGTGTTCCGCACGGCCGGCGCGAAGAAGTGATGAACCCGCGCGACGCGATCCTGCCCGCCGACCGCACGACCTCCGTGGACTACGCCTACGCCTGGGCCGGCGCCTACCACCGCCGGCTGTTCGACAAGGGGCTGCTGCACTTCACCGACGGACTGCGCACCGCCGAGGACCGGCCGTGGATCTGGAAGCTGCACCGCGAGGCGGAATCCTTCGCCGTGGTCAACCTGCTGGGCGTCTTCTACCGTCGCGGCGTCGCCTCCTCCCTCACCCAGATCGGTGACGTCCGTCAACTCGACTTCATCCGAGCCTTCGATCAGGTGATCGAGGAGACCGCGGGCGATGTGGACGCCGACCGCCTCCTGCCCAAGGCGGTGCGCACCTACTGCGCGATCATCGCCCACCACCTCGACGGCATCGAGAAGTTCGAGCCGGAGGTCGCCAAGCAGCTGCTGACGATGAGCGCGGCGGCCATACAGCGTCTGCCGCAGGACGCGCTCGGTGACGTACTCGACACGATGGACCTGAAGCGCTCCTCCAAACTGCGGCGGCTGCGGCGCCGGATCACCACAGCGAAGGCGGCTGCCTGATGTCACACAGCACACAGAGCACACGGAGAACCACTCAGATCTTCTGCGCCTCCACGCTCTACGGCGTCGCCACCCTGGCCGCCGCGATCGAGTCCGACTGCTTCGAGGCGGCGGACCGCCGACTCCTCCTGGTCTTCAACAACTCCGCGACCCCGGAGACCACGCCGTCGGTGGACCAGATGCCCGGCTTCGCCGCCCTGGGCGACCACTTCGACGAGGTGCTGTCGTACAACGAGGCGATCCGCCCCTTCCACCCCGGCGCCTGGATCCCCCGCCCCGACGACCTCCCCCTCTTCGAGCGCTATCTGCGCCTGCTCTGGGACCTCGGGGACGACAAGGTGGAGCTGATCCTGGAATCCATCCAGGTCAGCCCGGCGATGACGGTGGCG
Source organism: Streptomyces sp. JLBG701 (assembly GCF_058544905.1). Taxonomy (NCBI): domain Bacteria; kingdom Bacillati; phylum Actinomycetota; class Actinomycetes; order Kitasatosporales; family Streptomycetaceae; genus Streptomyces; species Streptomyces sp. JLBG701. The sequence goes on along the minus strand of NZ_CM178588.1, from coordinate 7,159,129 downwards.
CAGGTGTTCACCGGGGCGCCCATCCAGGTCTACGCCGACGGCCTGATGAGCTACGGCCCCACCCGCAGCAAGCTCGACCCCCTGGTCGGCACCCGGGTGCGCAGGCTGCTGCACCTGGACCTCGTGCCGGGCCTCACCCCGATACTCCTGACCGAGTTCGAGGTGCCGGCGCACATCGTCCCGACATCGGCGTTCCTGAAGGTGATGGGCCGCCTGGCGGAGACGGTCCCGGAACTCGCGCCCCTGCCCGAGAACGCCGCACTCCTCCTGGGCCAGTACCTCTCCACCCTCGGCATCATCTCGGCGGAGGAGGAAGAGGACCTGCATGTGCGGATGATGCGCGGGGCGGTGGCCCGGGGCCATCGCGCGATCGTCTTCAAGCCGCACCCGACCGCACCGGCCCGCTACAGCAACGCACTTGAGGCCGAGGCGGAGAAGCTGGGAGTGGACCTCACGGTCCTGGACACACCGGTACTGGCGGAGGTGCTGTTCGAACGAGGCCGACCCGGACTGGTCGTGGGCTGCTTCTCGACGGCACTGTTCACGGCGCGGGCGTTCTACGACCTTCCCGTCGCCCGCATCGGCACGGAACCGCTGCTGGACCGGCTGTCGCCGTACCAGAACAGCAACCGCGTCCCGCTCACGTTGGTGGACGCGCTGCTGCCGGACCTGGAGGGTGCGGGGGGCGAGGGCGACGGGATCCCGGCCGACACTCTGACCGGCTTGGTGACCACGGTCGGCTTCGTGATGCAGCCGCAGCTGTACCCGACGCTCCGCCCGGCGGCGGAGGCGTACCTGACGAAGCACTTCGCCCCGCGCACCCACCGCTACTTCAAGCGCCGCCGCCTGACGTCCCTGGGCCTGCCCGGAGGCATCCCGGAACGCCTCGGCTTCCTCCCGCGCAGCGCCACCGCACGCCGGGTGGTGCGCCGAGCGAAGGCGCTGCGCAAGGCGGTCCGCCGCTAGGCGAATGGAGCGTTAACCCCCGGGAAAGCCAAAGGAAACAAGGGTACGCCTTCGCGTTACTCCTTTGAATCCATGGTGGGGTGGCTGTTGGTGACCCTAGGATCTCGAACAGCCGCCCCCATGGTCTGCGCAAGCATCACCAATCCCATCCCGTGAGGCACTCAATGACGAAGCTCGGCCGGCTCTACCCGCTCATGGACGAAGTCCAGCTGCCCGACAACCTCCCCTACACGCAGGTGAGCAGCTGGGAGCTGAAGTTCCTGTACCTGCTGGGACGTCACCACCTCTCGGGCAAGGACCGACTGGTGGAGCTGGGTTCCGGCGGCGGCGGATCGACGTACGCGCTGGCCATGGGCCTGAGCGAGAGCCCGGTCTTCGACCAGAAGACGGGCCGGCTGCACGCGTACGACTTCTTCCACGTGGGCAAGGGCACCTTCGCCACGGAGAAGTTCTTCGACGGGGGCGCGGCACCGGAGGGCGACAACTCCTTCCTGAACGACTTCAAGAACCGCCTGGACCCCTTCCTCCCCTTCCTGGAGATCCACGCGGGCGACCTCTGGCAGACGTCCGACCCGAACGACCACTCCCCGGTCGAATTCCTGCACATCGACATCGCGAAGACGGCAAGGGTCTTCAAGTGCGTGTCGGAACGCTTCCTGAGCCGCCTCCAGCCCGGTTCGGTAGTCCTCCACCAGGACTTCGCGGGCCCGCGCCTCCCGTGGCTGCATTACAGCACGGGCGCCCTGCTCCCCTACATAGAGATCGCGGGCCCCCCGATCCGCTCCACACTCGCCTTCGAGGTGGTCAAGCCGATCCCGCAGGACGTCCTGACGGCGATCTCGGAGGACAGCTTCTCCTACGACGAGAAGCTCGCCCTGATCTCGGCGGTCCAGGAGCAGATCGACCGCGACCACACCGGCGGCATCCCCTTCAAGTCGGTGCTGGAGCTGGCCAAGGCCTTCGTCGCCCACTATGACGGCAAGCACAAGCAGGCGTGGTCCATCGCCAAGCCGCTGGTCGACGACGAGTACCTGAGCCGCACCCGCAAGGACCACTTCGCGCAGCTGCGCAAGGCGTACGAGGGCGACCGCGGGACGCCCCGAGGCTCGGCGATCAAGCGGCGGCTCAAGCGACTGGTCCGAAAGGCGTGACAGAAACCCTGGCGGACAGAGCCGCGGAGACGGCCGGGCAGCCCCGAAGGCTCCCCGGCCGTCTCGCGGCGCTGCGCCGACACCGGCGGCTGGTGTTCGCGCTCGCCGTCGTGGCACTCCTCGCTCAGATGGCGGTCGCCATGGTCACGGCGGCCGTGCAGCAGACTCCCACCATCGACGAGCCGGTCTACATCGGTACGGCCACGGTCTACCTGAAAGAGCACAGCCTGCGGTACAACCCGGAGCATCCGCCGCTGGGCAAACTCATCATCGCGACCGGTGTGCTCATCGCCGACCCGCACCTCGAACCCGGCTTCCGCGGCGACCAGAGCAGGCTCGGACGCCACCTGCTGTTCGAAACCGGCAACGACCCGGGGCATCTACTGCTGTGGGCCCGCCTGCCGATGATCGTCCTGACGCTGCTGTTCGGGCTGGTGGTCTGCGCGTTCGCCCGCGACCTCACCGGCCGCGTGGGCGCCCTGGTCGCGCTCGCGCTGTACGCCTTCTCGCCCGACGTCATCGCCAACGGGTCACTGGCCACCCTCGACGTGCCCGCGGCGGGCTTCGTGCTGACGTCGGTCTGGCTGACGTGGCGGGCGCGCCGACGCCCAGGGGTGTACCTGCCCCTGGCGGGCGTGGCGCTCGGTGCGGCCCTGGCCACCAAGATGAACACGCTGGCGGCCGTTCCCGTGGTGCTCCTCCTCGCCGTGCTGTCCGTCCTGGCCGCGCGGCAAACCCCCTGGCACGCCCCGCGCCGCATGGCGCGACCGCTCGCACTCGGCGTCGTATGGGCGACCGGGACGGCGCTGATCGCGGTCGCCGTGGTGTGGGCCACCTACCTCGTCGTCGACCCGCGGCTGAACTGGACCATGCCCGCGGACGTGCCGGCGGTGCACGGGCTGCGGGCCATCGCCGCCGACTGGCTGCCGCTCCCCCGCGAGTACCGGGACGGGATGCTGATCCAGTTCGGCAAGGAGGAGATCGAGCGGGCCGGCTTCCTCTACGGCAAGTCCTACTACGGCGCACGCTGGTACTACCTGCCGGCCGCCCTGCTGGTGAAGACGCCGCTCGGCATGCTCGCCCTGTGGGCGGCCGGTGCCGCGGCCCTGTGCGCGATCCGGCAACTGCGGCCCGCGGTGCCGTACGTGCTACTGCCCACGGCCGTTCTACTCGCCGCGGCCATGACCGGCGACCGCGACCTCGGCGTCCGGTACGCGATCTTCATGCCGTTCTTCCTAGCCGTCGCGGCAGTGGCCGTCATCGCCGTCCGGCGGCGATGGGCGTACGCCGTGACGGCGGCGCTGGTCGCGTTCGTCGGCGTCAGCTCGCTCAGCACATACCCGTACTACCTGCCGTACGCGAACGAGGCGTTCGGCGGAACCGCGAAGAGCCACCTGTGGCTGCACGACTCGAACGTCGACTGGGGCCAGGACCTCGGGCGGCTCGCCGACCACCTGCGTCAGCGCTACCCGCACGACACGGTCTGGCTGGCCTACAAGGGCGCCGCCGAGCCCTCCTACTACGGCATCCATGCCTCCGACCCGTTGACGGTCTCCCCGGACAAGGTGCACGGACTGCTCGTCGTATCGGACTCCATGGCCGCCACGGCAGAGGCCCCACTGGCCGCGCTGATCGACAGCAGCAGGGCGGTTGACGAGGTCGGCCACTCGATCACGATCTATCGCCGCCCTTGACACTCCACAGCTGCAGGTCGTGATCTTGCCTGTGGGCGACGGTACAGGGACGGGAGCGACCACCCAGACCGTAGTAACATGTACTACATGGAAGCTACCGCCCGTGACTTCAACCAGAAGTCCTCGCAGATCCTCGCCGCGGCGGCTCGCGGCGAGACGGTCACAGTCACCAAGAATGGCGTGGCCGTCGCACGTGTCGTGCCGATCTCCGAGGACGACATCCCTCCGTACCCCACCGATCCGATGGGCGAGATCGAACTCCCCGACCTCGGGCTTCCCGACCTGACCGACGAGGAGATCGAGGACACGCTCAAGGGGATGGGGTCTTGAGTCTGATCGCCGTAGCCGACACCAATGCCCTCTACCGGCTCCTCGACCCGAAGCTCACCGGCCACGAGGCGCACAAGAAGGCTCTCGCCACGATCAGCCACCTCGTCATCTCCCCACTCGTGTTGGCCGAGTTGGACTACTTGATCACATCGAGAGCCGGAGCCCGCAAGGCTCTGACGGCTGCGCGGTTCATCGAACGCAACGTCGCCACTCGCCGATTCGAGGTGCCGGCAGTCGGCCCCCACCTCAGCTCCGCCATCGCTGTCGCGGAAGGGTATGCGGACGCAGACGGTGGCAAGGGCATCGGAATGGCCGACGCCATGAACGTCGCCCTGGCCGCGGCCTATCGAACTGACGTCGTGTTCACCTCGGACCAGCACTTCCGTATGGTCCGTCCACTGACCGGGCACGACGCGTTCCGGCTGCTGCCTGACGACATGTAGCGGCATGAGAGTGGTCGCGCTCAAAAAACAAAGGCAAGGAGGTCACTCACTCCTTGCCACTCTCAACATATAGCGCACCGGGGGGCTTGCGGCAAGGCCCCGGGGGTGCTGCAGAATCTCCCATCGAAGCCCAGGAGCTGCGGTTATGGGGGAATTTTTAATGATCGACGTGATTGTGGTCGGCGGCGGACCGACCGGGCTGATGCTGGCCTGCGAGTTGCGGCTGCACGGTGTGCACGTGGTCGTGTTGGAGAGGTTGGCCGAACCGACCAAGGAGACCCGGGGGCAGGGGCTGCACGCGCGCAGTGTCGAGGTGATGGATCAGCGCGGCATGCTTGACCGGTTCCTCGCGGTCAGTGAGAAGTTCCAGGTCGGCGGTCTCTTCGGCGGCATCATGAAGCCGTGGCCGGACCGGTTGGACACGGGGCACCCGTACGGCCTCGCCCACCCGCAACCGGTCACCGAGCGGCTGCTCAACGAGCGTGCCCTCGAACTCGGCACCGAGATCCGGCGCGGCTGCGAAGTGGTCGGGTTGAGTCAGGACGAGGCTGAGGTGACCGTCGAGCTGGCGGACGGAACGCAGTTGCGCTCGCGCTACCTCGTCGGGTGCGACGGCGGCCGCAGCACGGTGCGCAAGCTGCTCGGCGTCGGTTTCCCCGGTGTGCCCGCCAAGGTCTGGACGCTGTTGGGTGACATGGAGTTGACGGAGGATCCGGAGACGGTCGCCACCGTAGTCGCGGAGGTCCGCAAGACCCAACTCCGGTTCGGAGCCATCCCCCAGGAGGACGGCTCGTACCGCATCGGCGTGCCCGCCGACGATGTGGCCGAGGACCGTGCGACCTCGCCGACCCTCGACGAGTTCAAGCAGCAGCTGCGAGCCGTCGCCGGCACCGACTTCGGCATCCACTCGCCCCGCTGGCTGTCCCGCTTCGGCGACGCCACCCGCCAGGCCGAGCGCTACCGCGTCGGCCGGGCACTGCTGGCCGGCGACGCGGCCCACGTCCACCCACCGACCGGCGGCCAGGGGCTCAACATCGGCGTGCAGGACGCGTTCAACCTCGGCTGGAAGTTGGCCGCCGCGGTCAACGGCTGGGCCCCCGAGGGCCTCCTCGACACCTACCACGCCGAACGGCACCCAGTGGGCGCCCGCGTACTGGACAACACCCGCGCACAGATCACCCTGCTGGGGACCGACCCGGGTCCGACCGCCCTGCGGGAGCTGTTCTCGAAGCTGATGGAATTCGAGGAGGTGAACCTGTACGTGACCGGGATGATCACCGCGGTCGACGTTCGCTACGACTTCGGCGGCGGAGAGGATGAGGGCCACGAACTAGTCGGCCGGCGACTGCGGGACGTACAGCTGAAGCGCGGACGCCTCTTCGAGCTGATGCACGACGGACGCGGCCTCCTCCTCGACCAGACCGGACAGCTCTCGGTGACCGGCTGGGCAGACCGGGTCGATCACGTCGTCGACGTCAGCGAGGAACTGGACGCGCCCGCAGTGCTGTTGCGGCCGGACGGCCACGTGGCGTGGGTCGGCGACGATCAGCAGGATCTGGTCGGCCACCTGGCCAAGTGGTTTGGGTCTGCCGTCAGTTGAGCGCGAGCGACGACGCTCCCGCGACCAGGAGGCCACGGGAGCGTCGGTAATGCCGTCAGCGGTTAATCAGCCGCCCAGGATGGCGCGGAGATCGGCGGCGTTCGCCTCGGTCACCTTCCACAGTTCCTGCTGGCGGCCGTGCACGTCCGCGACCGTCGCGGCGTGGTCGGCGAGCAGGCCCTGCGCCCGCTCCACCAGCACCGCGCCGAGGTTGCGGTCGTGGACCGAGACGCCCCACTCGGGGCGTTCGATGTCGCGCAGGAAGTACGCCATCTTCGGGTGCGAGATGAGGCTGATGATGGGCGTGCCGCAGCCGAACGGGATCATTCCGGCGTGGCCGCGCATGCCGATGACCAGCTTGGTGCGGGCGTACAGGTCGCGGATCTCGTCGTTCTCGAAGTCGTACATCGGGATGACGGGCATCGAGATGCCGTGCTCGCGTCGCAGGTCGAACGCCATCTTCTCGTCGTCCAGCGAGTGGGCCACGCACTGGACCTCGGCGAGCTTGCTGAGGCCTCGGTAGGCCTCCGCCATCTGCGCGAGGAAGTGGGCGTAGTCGTGGCCGAAGCGCAGGCTCGCGCGGTCGTACGCCGCGTTGAGGAGGATGGTGTCGTCGCGGCCCGCCGGGTCCTGCCAGCCGTCCACCAGTTGGCGCGTCACCGTCGTCGGGCAGGGCTGGAAGCGCACCTTGTCGTGCAGGTGGGCCGGGAGCATGCCACGGACCTTCTCGATCGAGCCGTAGTTGCGCAGGCCGAAGAAGCTCGACTTCTCCACCAGCAGGCGCAGCGACTCGCGGAAGCGGTTGGCGCGGTACGACTGGCCGTCGAAGGCGTTGAAGCCCACCGCGTAGATCGCGATCGGTACGTCGATGCGGCGCATCAGGTCGTCCGGGACGTTCCACTGCCAGGCGCTGTTGCCGTTGGGCATGGTGTCTGGGATGAACAGGCCGCCGCCGCCGATGACCAGACCCTTGCGGGCGTTGACCCGCTCCAGGGCCTCCTCGTCGAAGAGGCGGTGGGCGTGCACGGAGAGCCAGCGGCGGGAGGTGGTGTCGGGGTTGAACGCGAGGCGGACGCTCTCCGGGAGGAGCTTGTCGCCGGCGTTGCCCTGGCGGTCCATGAAGAACGCGACGTGCGCGAGCTGGTCCTCGGGGACGCCCGCCGGCTGGGCCGGCATGCCCATGGTGCGCTGGTTCCAGAGGCGGCTGGCCCGGTGGGTCGGGTCGACGGTGAGACCGGACATCGCGTACTTCTGCGCGACGTCGTCCTTGCCGTGGACCCATTCGATCTGGGCGAGCCGGGCGAAGGCGGTGGCGGCCCGGTTGGGTGCCGAAGTGGCCAGCAGGAGCTGGGCCCTGGCCTCGTCGTAGCGGGAGACGCTCATCAGGGCGTGGCCGTAGACCTCGTGCGGCCAGGCCTCGTCGATGGGTATGTGCACCTGCTCCATGATGTCGACGGCCGATTGGTAGTCGCCCCCGCCTATGTGCGCGAGGGCTATTCGGCGGGCGATGTCGACGTCCCCGGTGCGCTGCACGTACGGCGTGCCGAAGTGCACGAGCAGGTCGCGGTGGGTGGTGCCGCCACGGGTGCAGTACTCGGTCTGCAGTTCGGCGTCGCTGATGTCGAACTCGGCCCAGCGGTCCTGCGCCTGGCCGTACCCGGACTCGCCGCCCTGCCACGGCTTGTGGCGGCCGGTGAAGTGCAGGATCGCCGTGTCCTCGGGCACCGGAAGGTCCCCGGACAGGCGGCGCTTGACGAAGTTGAAGCGCGGGTCGATGCGCACGAAGTCGCCGTCGAGTACGGCGTTCAGGATGCCCTGGTCGTGCTTGTCGAGCTCGTAGGCGCCGGACTGGCCGACCTTGTCGATCTTCGCGCAGAACTCGTCGCTCAGGTATTCCTTCTGGATGACCAGCAGGCCGCTGTTGAGCTTGTGCTGCCCGTAGAAGAACTGCGGCACGGCCGCCAGGCCCTCGCGCAGCTTCAGCAGCTCACCGAGGTGACCGAGGACGACCATGTCGGTGTCCAGGGTGATGACGGTGTCGTAGTCCCGGATGCGGAACACGTCGAGGATGAAGTACGCCTTGCGGACCAGGTAGTTCTCCTGGTCGCCCTTGGCGTACGTGTCGTAGTGGTCGGCGTCGACGCGGCGCAGGGTGATGCGCGGGTGCAGGGCGCGGATCTTGGCGATCGACGAGGGACGCAGGTCGTCGTGGAGGACGATGAAGTCCTCGCACACGTCCGGGTTGGACAGCGCCAGCGAGCGCAGCAGGACGAGGAACCCGGGCAGGTAGTTCTCGTCGACGAAGCTGGCGAAGGCGATACGGCGCTTGCCGGTGAGCGCGCTGGCGGACTCCCCCGCTGCCTGGGCGGGGGCGCTGGATATGCGGGTCGCGGTCATCGCAGGGAGATCCTCATGCCGGAGACGCTCTGGGCCCGTTCCATGACCCACGCCTTCTCGCTGGTGTATTCGTGCACGGACGTGATGGGCATCTTCATCGCGGCGTCGATGCGGTAGGCACCGCTCTCGTAGAAGTCGAAGCCGATGAGGTCGAGCTTGGGGCTGACGTCGAGGAAGTCGAGCAGGAACAGCATGTTGAAGCCGGTGGTCGGGATCGACGACCACACCTCGGAGCTGACCCGGCCGATGTTGCGCAGGGGCCAGCGCAGCGACTCGTCGCCCATGTACTTCTGGGCGCCGGGCACGATCCGGTTGCGCAGGGAGTACTTCCAGTCGCCCGAGATCCCGCCGAAGATGAGCCGGGTGTGCACCGGCTTCTCCCAGTTGAAGCCGTGCTTGTGGATGGAGACGTGGATGTCGGTCCGCTTGCCGGTGTTGGCCGCGTCGATCTTGTACGAGTTGAAGCGCACGACCAGGTCGTAGGCGTCGATCTCGGCGCCCATCGAACTCTCGCCGACCTTGCCGGAGTTGGCGATCAGACAGATCGACTTGCCCGCGATCTGGTTGCGGAACTCGCCCAGGCTCAGCCACTCAAGACCGCCGAAGAGGGGGTCGTTGAGGGGGCCGCGCATCCGGTTGCGGCGCTGCTCGGCGAAGAGGCCGACGAGCTGGAGCAGCTCGGGCGTCGGGCGACTCTGGATGCCGGTCGCGAGGTCCAGGTACTGGCTGAGCGCCTCCTGGAAGTCCTGCTCGGGGCTCTCCGCGCGGTCCATGGCGATGAGCGAACCGACCAGCCGGGCCTGCGCGCCGTCCCAGTCGCCGTCGGCGTTCGCCTGAAGGCCCTCGGCCCATACGTCGGTCGCCGGGCCGGCGCTGAACTGCGCCGCGGCCGGGGTGCCGCGCTCCAGGAGCTTGAGCAGCTCGCCCCGCTTGCTCTGCGCCTCGCGGATACCGGCGACCTTGGCGCGGACGCCGAAGCCGTCCTCCGTGGTCAGTGCCAGGTACTTCTCGAAGGCCTCGACCGAGTCGTCCGGGCGGCCCAGGGCCTCCAGGAGACGGCCGCGGAACCGCCAGCCGGCGCGGGAGTTCTTGCGCGCGGTCAGGACCGTGTCACTGATGAGCAGGGCCAGGTTCAGCTCGTCGTCATAGCCGCTGTCCATCGCCTTGTTGGCGACGGTGAGGAGCTGGTCGAGCAGTTCGTTGCTCAGACCGCCGCCGCCCGCCGCCTTCGTGCCGCGCCGCAGCAGGCTGGCCGCGGAGGGCGCCGCCGACTCGGGCTGCCCCTGCTCGGCCCAGAGGGCGAGCACCTTGCGCAGTTGCTCGGCCAGGGCTATTCGCTTGGTGTCGAGGCTCCCCACGAGCTTGCCGCTGTGCACGGCGCAGGCGCGCAGACAGTCCTCCACATCCGCCGGGGTGACCTGCGCGGTCGGTGGGCCGCCGTCCGAGGGTGCCGACGCGGAACCTCCGGGTCGGGGACGTGACCATCTACTGCGAACCCTCGTCATGGTTCTCCTGCTCTAGCTATTGCGACGACGTCCAGGCCGTGTGAGGCAAGGGGGGAGTCGGAGAACGATAAGAAACCAAGGCGACGGGAAGATGAACCGCCGTGTACTTGCGGGCAAATGGTGGGCTCGTGTTCGAGCCCTGAGTCCCTTTCGCCCCATTCGGCACCCCGTCTCCCACCCGCTTCTCATTCCGTTCGGTACCGCGCCTCGATCCCGGCGATCACGAGTCCAAGACCGTCCTCGAAATGCCTGTCGTAGTCGAGGAAAATCTCCGCGCCGGCCGCGGCCGACAGGGGGAACTCTGCCATCAACCGGGCCCGCTCCTCCACGTCGTATCCCTCACGGCGCTCGCCGGGCAAGGGCTGGACGCCTTGCTCCTCGGTGACGAACCCGAGGGTGTAAAAGTACGTCGTCGAGGCCGCGCGCGCTCCCTGGGCGAGGGTGAAGCCGGCGGCCGCGAAGAGGCGCAGGTTGTCCTCCATCTGCTCCGCGTGCTCGATGCCGGTGAAGCGGGAGCCGCTGAACACCTTGGCTCCGTCGCGGTAGCCGAGCAGCGACGCGCGCAGCCCGCGGTTGGACTTGAGCAGCCGCTCCTGCCAGGTGTCGGCCGGGTCGAGGGAGCCCTGGGCGATCATCCGGCGGTACATCTCCGTGGCCATCTCGTCGAGCAGGGCCTGTTTGTCCTTGAAGTGCCAGTACAGGGCGGGCGCCTTGACGTCCAGCTCCTTGGCGATGGCGCGCAGGCTCAGGCCGTCCAGACCGACGTCGTTCAGCAGCCTGAGGGCGGTGTCCGCGACGCGCTTGCGGTCGAGGGGGGCGCGGGGTGCCCGTCGTTCTTCCGTATTCACCTTGACAACTTAACACCGTTAAGGCCATCCTCCGAAGGGGACGGAACTTAACAACGTTAAGGAGAGTGGATCATGGGTGCACAGTCGTACGTGGATGTACTGATCGTCGGCGCGGGCCCCACCGGACTCGCCCTCGGCGTCGACCTCGCCCGGCGCGGGGTGGACGCGCTGGTCGTGGAGCGGGCCGACGCGCTGTTCCCCGGCTCGCGCGGCAAGGGGATCCAGCCCCGCACGATGGAGGTCTTCGACGACCTCGGCGTCCTGGACGCGATCCGCGCGGCGGGCGGCCCCTATCCGGTCGGGATGATCTGGCAGAACGGCGAGCGGGTCGGCGAGCACCAGATGTTCGACCCGGCCGAGGCGAGCGAGGAGTCGCCGTACGCCGCCGAGCCGTTGATGGTGCCGCAGTGGCGGACCCAGGAGATCCTGTTCGCGCGGCTTGAGGAGCTGGGCGGGCGGGTGGCGTTCAGCCGGGAGGTCGTGGGGTTCGACCAGGACGAGGAGGGCGTGACGGTCGCCTTCGCCGCCGGCGAACCGGTCCGCGCACGGTACGTCGTCGCCGCCGACGGCGGCCGCTCGGTGATCCGCCGGGCGCTGGACATCGGCATGACGGGCGAGACGGTCGACCCGAACCCGATCCTGGTGGCGGACGTCCGGATCACCGGCCTGGACCGGGTCAACTGGCACGTCTTCCCGCCGAGCGGGGACGGCGACGGCTTCATGGCGATCTGCCCGCTCGCGGGGACGGAGGACTTCCAACTGGTGGCCCAGTTCCCGGAGGGCGCCGCCGTCGACCTCTCCCTGGATGCCATACGGAAGACGGTGACCGCCCGCTCGCACCTCGCCGCCGAGGACGTGACCGAGGTGCGCTGGGCCTCGGACTTCCGCCCCAGGGCGGCACTGGCGGACAGCTTCCGCTCGGGCCGGGTGTTCCTCGCCGGGGACGCTGCACACGTCCACTCCCCCGCCGGCGGCCAGGGCCTGAACACGAGCGTCCAGGACGCGTACAACCTGGGCTGGAAGCTGGGGGCGGTGCTGGCGGGCGACGCACCGGAGGCACTCCTGAACACCTACGAGGAGGAGAGGCGCCCCATCGCCGCGCAGATGCTCGGCATCTCCACGGGCGTCCACCGGGGCGAGGTCAGGCGCGGCGAGGCGACCCGGCAGCTCGGCCTCGGCTACCGGGACTCATCACTGGCGGCGGAGACCCGCACGACCCCGGGCCCGGTCCACGCGGGCGACCGCGCACCGGACGGCACGGTGGACGGCGTACGGCTCTTCGACAGGTTCCGCGGCCCGCACTGGACGCTGCTGACGGTGGGCACGGACACCGAACTGCCCCCGCTTCCCGTCCCCACGACGCGAATCCCGGCATACGCGGCATACGGCACGGGCGTCTTCCTCGTCCGGCCCGACGGTTACGTGGGATGGGCGGGCGAGACGGCGGTAGGGCTGACGGAGTACGCGCACCGCGTGGGAGCCGTGGCAAAAGCCCCGGGTTTGGAATCGTCAGCGAGGGCAGACGCGCCCTAGCCCTAGACCGCGCCACAGACAAGGCACAGACTTCTGGGCCTGAACGGCTCCTCGGCTCAGAGTCTGTGCGCCTCGTCCGGACAAAGGAGTGTCCCCTCCTCATGGCCGCCGTACCGAACACCAACCGACCGCCCCGAGGACTGGACGACGTCCCCGGCTGGTTCCCCGCTCTCGACCAAGTGCTCTTCGACTGGCTCCTGGACCGGCAGGAATCCGCGGGAACGCGCGGTGACCTGCTGGAGATCGGCGTCTACATGGGGAAGAGCGCGATCTTCCTCGGGCGGCACCTGCGGGAGGGCGAGCGCTACACCGTGTGCGACCTCTTCGAGGGCGACGCACCGGACCACGCCAACCGCGCCGAGTCGACGAAGTCCTACCACGCGCTCACCCGGGAGCGGTTCGAGGAGAACTACCTCTCCTTCCACGACGAACTCCCGCGTGTCCTCCAGGGCCCCAGCGAGATCGTGCCCACCGAGGTGAAACCCGGCTCCTGCCGGTTCGTCCACATCGACGGCTCGCACCTCTACAAGCATGTGTACGGCGATATCGGCGCCGCCCGTGACGTACTGCTGCCCGGCGGCATCGTCGTCCTGGACGACTTCCGTTCCGAGCACACGCCCGGCGTCTCCATCGCCGCGTGGGAGGCCGTACTCAACGGTGGCCTGCACCCCATCTGCCTGAGCACGCAGAAGCTGTACGGGACGTGGGACGACCCCAAGTCCGTCCAGGAGGAGCTGGTGGCGATGGTGCGGAAGCGGGAGGACTGCCACGTCAGCGTGCAGCAGGCGGCGGGGCACCGGATCGTCCGCTTCAAGTCGAAGGGGATGCGGGCTCCGGACTTCCCGCTCTCACGGCACCACACGGAGACGCCGGAGGCGGAGGAGGAAGCACGCCCGACCCTCCCCCAGGGTCACAGCCCCGGCCGCAGCCGCACCCGCCGAGTCGCCGTCGACCTGATGCCACCGGTCCTCACCCGCGCGATCCGAACCGCGAGGCGCTCGACGACCCGCTCGACGAAGCCCTGACAGCTACGAACTCGCCAGCGACAACTTCACCGCGAACCCGATGAACAACGCCCCCGCCGCCGAGGTCGCCCCCGCCGACAGGCGCCGACGGCGGCGGAAGGCCGCGGCCAGCTTGGTGCCGCCGAATATCAGCGCGGAGAGGTACAGGAAGCTCGCGAGCTGGGCGAAGACGCCGAGGACGACGAAGGAGAGGGCGGGGTAGGCGTACCCCGGGTCGACGAACTGCACGAAGAAGGCGACGAAGAAGAGAATCGCCTTCGGATTGAAGAGACTGACGACAAGAGCACGCCGGAAGGGCCGCTCGTCGGTGGCGGCGGGCGCCTCGTGGACTTCGGCTTCTTCCCGCCGGGTCCGCCACATCCCCCAGGCGGCCCTCAACATCCCTATCGCCAGCCAGGTCAGATAACCGGCACCGGCGTACTTCACGATCCCGAACAACAAGGCGTTCGCCTGGAGCAGCGAAGCGACCCCGGCCGCGGAGAGCGTCATCAATGCGGCGTCCCCACACCAAACACCGGCCGCGGCCGTGTACCCGGTGCGGATCCCTCGGCGGGCGGCGACGGAAAGGACGTAGAGGGAGTTGGGACCGGGCAGCAGGACGATCAGGACGAGTCCTGCCAGATAGGTGGGGAGATCGATGACACCGAACATGAAAAGGAGTGTCGCACGGGGGTACGACACTCAGCCTCCATGTTTTGCCAGACGGAACGACCGCCCTGCTCAGAAGGCATCCGTCGGTACGTAAGTCCCCCAAATCCCCCGGAGGGCATTGCACACCTCCCCCACCGTCGCCCGTGCGCGCAGTGCGTCCTTCATCGGGTACAGGACGTTGTCCGTGCCCTCGGCCGCCTTCGTCAGCGCCGCCAGTGCCGAATCCACCGCACCTTGGTCGCGCCCGGCCCGTAGCTTCGCGAGGCGTTCCGCCTGTTGGGCCTCGATGGCAGGGTCCACGCGGAGGGGCTCGTACGGTTCCTCCTCGTCCAGCTGGAAGCGGTTGACGCCGACGACCACCCGCTCGCCCGAGTCCGTCTCCTGGGCGATCCGGTACGCGTTGCGCTCGATCTCGCCCTTCTGGAAGCCGTGCTCGATGGCCGACACCGCCCCGCCGAGCTCCTCCACCTTCGTCATCAACTCGACCGCCGCCGCCTCCACCTCGTCCGTCATCCTCTCGACGGCGTACGAGCCCGCGAACGGATCCACCGTCGCCGTCACGTCCGTCTCGTACGCCAGGACCTGCTGGGTGCGGAGTGCCAGTCGCGCGCTCTTGTCAGTCGGCAGCGCGATCGCCTCGTCGAAGCTGTTCGTGTGCAATGACTGCGTGCCGCCGAGGACCGCGCCCAGGCCCTGCAGCGCGACCCGGACCAGGTTCACCTCGGGCTGCTGGGCCGTCAGTTGGACGCCCGCCGTCTGGGTGTGGAAGCGGAGCATCAGGGATTTCGGGTTCCTCGCGCCGAACTCCTCCCGCATCACCCTGGCCCAAATCCTGCGTGCGGCGCGGAACTTGGCGACCTCCTCCAGGATCGTCGTACGGGCTACGAAGAAGAAGGAGAGACGCGGGCCGAAGTCGTCGACGTCCATGCCCGCCGCGACCGCCGTGCGGACGTACTCGATGCCGTCCGCCAGCGTGAAGGCGATCTCCTGTGCGGGGGACGCGCCCGCCTCCGCCATGTGGTAGCCGGAGATCGAGATGGTGTTCCACTTCGGGATCTCGGTCTTGCAGTACTTGAAGATGTCCGCGATCAGACGGAGGGAGGGCTTCGGCGGGAAGATGTACGTTCCCCGCGCGATGTACTCCTTCAGTACGTCGTTCTGGATCGTGCCCGTCAGCTGCCCTGCCTGTACGCCCTGCTCCTCCCCCACCAGCTGGTACATCAGCAGGAGGAGAGCCGCGGGGGCGTTGATCGTCATCGACGTGGAGACCTGGTCCAGCGGGATGCCGCCGAACAGCACCCGCATGTCCTCCACCGAGTCGATCGCCACCCCCACCTTGCCGACCTCGCCGTGCGCGATCGGGGCGTCGCTGTCGTGGCCCATCTGGGTGGGCAGGTCGAAGGCGACGGACAGGCCCGTCGTGCCGTGGGCGATCAGCTGCCGATAGCGGGCGTTGGACTCCGTCGCCGTGCCGAAGCCGGCGTACTGGCGCATCGTCCAGGGACGGCCCGTGTACATCGACCCGTAGACGCCGCGCGTGAAGGGGTAGGCGCCGGGCTCACCCAGCTTCTGCGACGGGTCCCAACCCGCCAGGGCCTCCGGTCCGTAGACCGGGTCGATGGGCAGTCCGGATTCCGACTCGCGCGTCATGTCCCCACAATGCCGCGTCGTTCGCAACCAGTCATCCGGGGAACACATCTCAGGTGACGTCAGTGCACATCGGTGAGACGACGGTGAGACGACGGGGGTCCGTAATGCGTACTAAGGGCATGGGGAGATCGTTTGCCGCGGTGGCGGCCCTGACGGCCCTGGCCGCCCTGTGCGGCTGCACCGTCCAGGCCGCCGACGGAGACGGCAAGCACCAGTCGCCCGTGCGCATAGAGCTCCCCAGCAGCGAACCGAGCACCAAGTCCTCCTCCGCCCCCGCCGACGGCAAGCCGTCCGCCACGCCCACGCCCGCCGCCCCCAAGGTGCTCTGGACCCGCGGCGACTCGGGCAAGGGCGTCCGCGAACTCCAGGCCAGGCTGCGCCAGGTCGCCTGGCTCTTCGACGGTCCGACAGGGTCGTACGACGATCTGACCGAGCAGGCGGTCAAGGGCTTCCAGGGAAAGCGCGGGCTGCCGAAGACGGGGAAGACCGACGCCGTCACCTGGCAGCGGCTGCTGCGGATGACGCACGAGCCGGGCCGGTGGGAGCTGTATCTGATGGGCGGGCAGCCGGCCGACGCGCCGGACGCGCGTTGTCTGACCGGGCGGGTGCTGTGCATCAGCAAGTCGAGCCGGACGCTGCGCTGGATGGTGGACGGGCAGACCCTGTCGACGGTGTCGGTGCGGTTCGGCGCGCAGTACACACCCACCCGCGAAGGTGTGTTCCAGATCTACTGGAAGTCACGTCACCATGTGTCGACCCTCTATGACTCGCCCATGCCCTACGCCATGTTCTTCAGCGGGGGCCAGGCCGTCCATTTCTCGTCCGACTTCGCGATGCGCGGTTACGCCGGTGCCTCGCACGGTTGCGTCAACGTTCGGGACGAGGCGGCTATCGCGGACCTGTTCGCGCAGGTGAGGGTCGGCGACAAGGTCGTCGTCCACTGGTGAACGGCGGAAGGGTTTGGGGCGCGGGCGGGACCGGGGGAACGTGTCCCGCCCGCGCCGAGGTGCACGAGCCGTGGGTACGGGGGGAACCCCGGCTCTGTGCGACGGCCGATGACCAGTCGGCTCACTGAGTACTGCGCCCGGGCGCCCGAAAGTGTCACACCCGGCGCGAAAAAAGTTTCACGAGTTACGAAATCGCAGGTCGGAGACGTATGGGACGCCTCGGACGGCTCTCAGAGCGCGCTGTACGTCGGGCTCGGCGTCGGCTGCGCGGAGTCCGAGGACGGTGACGATTCCGGGGACGGCTCCGGCGAGGGCGACTCCTGCCTGGGCAGGAAGGGCGCGTAGGACGACGGGGACGAGGGCGACGGCGAGTCCGATACGCCGTCCCCGTGGTGGTCGTTGCCGCCACCGGGAGCTATGCCCTGTTCGTCGCCGCTGTTGCCGTTCTCCTCGCCCTGCACTTCGTCGTCACTCTGACCGTTGCCGTTGCCGGACTCGTCCTCCGTGGTGTCCTCGACGGACGACAGAACGCCCTTGCAGTACGTCCACACGTGCGAGGAGCCGCCCGCCTCGCTCTCCAGCGTGTGCTTGCGGCTCGCGCCGAGTTCCTTGCCGTCGCGCATGTCACTGCAGGCCGAGGGGGCCCCGCTCCACATGTCGCCGCGCGACGCGGACTTGTCACCGGAGCCGTTGTTGTCCTTGTCGTCGCCCGTGTCCGAGCCGCCCCCGGCCGCCTCGCGCGAGGCGTCGCCGCCGGAACCGCCGCCGGTGCTGCCGGGCGTGGTCGAGCCGGTGCCGGAGGTGCCGCCGGACGGTTCGGTGAGCGGGCGCTCCGGTGTGACCGCGGCCGAGACCGAGGCCGCGGGGCCCGGTTCATCGTCGCCGAACGGAGTCGGCAGGACCCCGATGCCGGCCGCCACCGCGACCCCGCCGACCATGCCGACGGCCAGCGCGGCGGACAGCCCGAACCGCACGGGGCGGCCCCAGCGAGGGCGGCGCGGGGGACTGGCGTGGCGGGCGATACGGACGAGCCCGGCGTCGGAGGACCGCGTGTGGGTGGGGTGCCCGAGGGCGGCCCGCTCGCCGGCCCGGTCCGAACGTGCCGTACGGAACGCGGCCAACGCGGCTGCCTCGCCCGGGAGTTCGGCGCTGACGGAGGAGGGCTCGACGGACAGCGCGCCCAGGGTTTTGGCGAGCCGTTCCGCCTGGTCCCGGGAGGCGGCATCGACAGCTTCCAGTGACTCTCCGCGCAGCAAACTCTCCGCCGTTTCGCGGTCCAGCCATCTGTACTGCTCGTCGGCCATCACATGTCCTTCTGCGTCCGCGAACGCGTATGCGTCACAGTGGCGGACGTCACCGTGCGTTCGCGCGGTTCGCGCGGGGCCGGCAGCGCGTCGAGTACGCCGGCGGATTCCGGATCGCCGCCGAGCAGTTCCGCGAGCCGCTTCAGACCGCGGTGCGCGGCGGTACGTACGGCTCCCGGCCGTTTCCCGAGCGTCTCGGCGGCGGTCTTTGCGTCGAGGCCCACGACCACCCGTAGGACGACGGCCTCGGCCTGGTCCTGCGGCAGCTGGGCGATGAGGGAGAGGGTGCTGTCGGTGACCAGGGCCTCGATGGCCTCGCCGGCCGTGTCGGACTCGGCGGCCCGGCCGGTCAGCTCGGTCTCGTCGCCGCCTATCGCGGGGCGGCGACCGCGCATCCGTATGTGGTCCAGGGCGCGGTTGCGGGCGATCCGGGCGGCCCAGCCGCGGAACCGGTCGGCGTCCCCGCTGAAGCGCTCCAGGTCACGGGCGATCTGCAGCCAGGCCTCGGACGTGACGTCCTCGGCGTCCGGGTCGCCGACCAGCGTCCGGACGTATCCGAGCAGGCGTGGGTGCACGGCGCGGTACACAGTCCGGAACGCGGTCTCGTCCCCGTCCTGTGCCGCAAGCACCGCGGCGGTCAGCTCCGCGTCGTCCCCCAGCACGCCCATCCTTGCGCCTAAACCGGCGCCGCTCTCGCGGACCGGGTGCTCTCCGTTGTGGTTGCTCAATGAATGGTTGCGGTCTCAGGCCTCGGCGGACGTGAACGTCCATGGCCCGTAGCGAAAGGCACGTTACGGCGTCAAAGTGGCCCTCGTCCATGTCCGTACAACGTGCAACCACCTCGTGACGCGGTGGGGTGTGACAGAAAACGCAGTCATGGCGCTGAAGGAAGTACGGGCCGCCGCGCGGCCCGTGCCGCGCGACGGCCGGGGCCTCTCCTGTGGGGGGTGGCGGCCCCGGCCGTTGCCACGGTTTACCCCATCTGACCTGGGACGATGCGCTGAGCCCTCCCGAACACCGGATCGCCGGCCCTTTCAGCTGGGCCCTTGCCGGTGAGTTCGGTGTCGACGATCCGCCGCCAGTCGTCTGCTGAGTCGTCTTCCTGGTCAGTAGAACTCGACGGTGTTCACGCGGTTGAGCAGGCCGTGTCCGTCGAGGAGCCGGCTGGCGTTGGCGGCGAAGAGTTCGGCGATGAGACGGTCCTCCGCGGCGTTGAGAGCGGCGGTGTGGGGGCTCACCAGCACGTGGTCGTGGTCCCAGAGCGGACTGTCGGCGGGCAGCGGTTCCGTCTCGAAGACGTCCAGCGCGGCGAAGCCGACCCGGCCGTGGTCGAGGGCGTCGATCAGGGCGGCTTCGTCTACGACATTCCCACGCCCGACATTGACAAGGGTCGCGCCGGGCCGGAGGGCGTCGAAGAACCGCTTGCCGAGCAAGTGCTCGGTCGCCGCGGTGCCGGGGAGCGTGTTGACAACAGCGTCCACGGTGGGTGCCACCTCGACGAGCCGGTCGGGATGCACAATCTCGGCCACGCCTGGGACATCGATGTCCCGCCTGCTCGTACCGACGACCCTCGCGCCCAGCGCGTGCAGTTTCCCGGCGACGACCCGGCCGATCCCGCCGAGGCCGAGCACGAGCACGGTCTGCTCGCTCACCTGCTTCATCGTCCAGCGGCCGCTCCACTCGTGGTCGCGCTGCCGGCGGATCAGGCGGGGCAGGTCCTTGGCTCCCGCGAGCACGCCGAGGACGGCGAACTCGGCGAGCGGCTGTCCGTGCACCCCGGCCGAGGTGGTGAAGGCGACCCGGTCGAGCTCTGCGGCGCCGAGTCCCGCCGCCTTGACCTGGCTGCCGCCGCCGGCCGCCATGGTGTGGACCCAGCGCAGCCGCTCGTTGGCGCGGACCGCTCGCGCCAGCGCGGACGGGTCCACGTCGGGGATGCCGTACAGCGCGTCGGCGGAGTCGAGAAGCACCTCGTACGCGCGCTGCTGTCGCGGCGTGCGCCGCCAGGCCGGGTCGCCTGCGAAGTCGGCGGGCCAGCGCATGGGCGGGAGGAGCGCATGGTCGACGACGATATCGATCCGCGGCTCCAACTCCCGGATGCGCGCGCGGTTCTCCTCGGACAGCGGTGCGGCGACGGCGACCCGGAGCCGGCCCGCCTTTCCCATCAGGCGACCTGCTTCCGCAGGGCCTCGACCTCGGAGTCCAGGTCGGCCTCGCGGGCGACGATCTCCCTGACCGCCGCGAGCGCCTCCTCGGCGCGGTGCGGGGGAATCACGATCACGCCGTCGGCGTCGGCGGCGACGATGTCGCCGGGGTTCACCACCACCCCGCCGATGGCGACGGGTTCGCCGATCGTGCCCGGCCCGTTCTTGAAGGGTCCGGCGGGCGTCAGCCCGCGCGCGAAGACGGGCACGCCGAGCTTCTCGATGATCGCGCCGTCGCGCACATAGCCGTCGACGACCGCACCGACGGCGCCGTACACGTCGAACCGCTGGGCGAGGTTGTCGCCGACGATGGCGCGGCCCTCGTAGCCGAAGGCGTTGATGACGAGGATGTCGCCGGGGCGGATGTGTTCGAGCGCGGCGATCACGGCCTTGTTGTCGCCCGCGACGGTGAGCACGGGGAGCGCGGTGCCGACGGCCCGGGCCCCGTTCCACACGGGCGCGATGCCCCCGTCGACGATATTCAGCCGGTCGAGGGCGTCGCCGAGGTTGGCCACCGAGTGCTCGCGGAACTGATCGAGCACGTGCCGGTCGACACGTTCCCACCCCGTACCGACGCGCACGTTGTCCTGGGTCATCGAGAGCCCCTTCCAAAAAATGCGAACTCTTTCGCGTTTCGACGCACCAGTCTGCAGCCATCCGCGCCACCAGGCAAGGGGTGACAACTGCCGGACCTGCTGGAACAACCGGGGAAACATGACGGAATCGCAAGGTTGACACGGACGCAACTCCAGCCCTTGACCACCCCGAGAATGCGAACCTATTCTCATTCGCGATTCGAGTCGCAGCTTGGAGCAGTACCTCTCCGCCGGTCCCCAGGACACCGCTTCGGCAGTCCGCGACACCGAAAGTTGAAGCTATGGCAACGTCAGATCGGCTCCACACCACGTCAAACCAGCCAGAGGCGCCGGCCGTCACCGCACAGGACAAGGTTGTCCGCAAGGCCACCGTCGCGGGAGCGATCGGCTCGTTCGTGGAGTGGTACGACTACGGCATCTACGGCCTGCTCGTCACCTATCTCGCGCTCAACATCATGGGCGACGCCGGTGCCGGAGGGCTCTTCCTCACCAACGTCGGTTTCCTGATCAGCTTCCTCGCGCGCCCCTTCGGCAGCGTGATCTGCGGGTACCTCGGGGACAAGCTGGGGCGCAAGACGCTCCTGGCTACTCTGCTGGTGCTCATCTCCGGGGCGACGGCGGCGATCGGCCTCATCCCCTCCCACACCGCGATCGGGGTCGGCGCGCCCGTCCTTCTGGTCCTGCTCCGGGTGCTCCAGGGCTTCTCGGCGGGCGGCGAGGTGGCGGGCGCCATGTCGTTCGTCGGCGAGTACGCACCGGACGCGCGCCGCAACTTCATGATGAGCTTCATCGCCGTCGGCTCGTTCGTGGCCCTCATGTTCGGCAGCACCCTCTCCGCCGTCCTCATCACGGCGCTCGGCGACGACGCGATGACCTCCTGGGCGTGGCGGGTCCCGTTCCTGGTCGCCGTACCACTCGGCTACGTCGGCTTCTACATCCGTAGCAAGCTGGAGGAGACCCCGCACTTCACGGCGCTGCGGGAGCAGAAGACCGTCGCCCGCAACCCGCTCAGAGAGGCGCTGACCTCCAAGCGGCACCTGAAGGCGATCGCGCTCACGATCTTCCTGCCCGCGCTCAACGGCCCCGGCTACTACCTGCTGTTCGCCTACATGCCGACGTATCTGAAGACCTCGCTCGGCGACCACAACTTCTCGATGGTGCGGGCGCTCATGGTCACCGCGTGCAGCCTGATCGCGATCGTGATCAGCATTCCGCTCATGGCGCGGCTGTCGGACCGCATCGGCCGCAAGCCCGTGCTGGCCATCTCCGCCGTCGCCATGGCCGTGGTCTCCTACCCCATGTTCCTGCTCATCACCACCGGCGAGTTCGGCCTCGCCTGTATCGGCACGGTCGTCCTCGCGATCGCCTTCTCCGGCCACGCCGCCGTGGTGCACACCGTGCTCGCCGAGATGTTCCCGACCAGCGTGCGCTACTCCGCGTACAGCATCGGGTTCAGCATCTCGACGATCATCTTCGGCGGCAGCGCCCCGCTCGTGATGACCGAGCTCATCGAGTCGACGGGGTCCAACCTCATACCGGCGTTCGCCGCGATCATCACCGCATCGATCACCCTGGTCACCGTGGCGTTCCTGCGGGAGACCAAGGGGCAGCCGCTCGCGGCCCACTGAACCGAACCGCACTTCGGGAGACACCTCATGACATCCGGAATCAACTCGGTGGCAGTCGTCGCCGACCTCGGCGAGAGCTTCGGCAACTACACGATCGGCGACGACGCCGCCCTGCTCGGCCTCGTCACCGCGTCGAACATCGCGTGCGGCTTCCACGCCGGCGACCCGCGCATCATGGACCGGACCGTCGCCGACTGCGTCGAGCGCGGCATCGAACTGGGCGCCCACCCCGGCTACCCCGACCTTGTCGGGTTCGGCCGCCGGCTCATCGAGGCGACGGAGGAGGAGATCCGCACCGACGTCCTCTACCAGCTCGGCGCGCTCGACGCCTTCGCGCGCGTGCACGGCGGCACGATCAGCCATGTCGCCCCGCACGGCCGTATGGGCTCGATAGCGCAGACCGACGCCAAGCACGCCCGCGCCATCACGGACGCGATCGCCGCGTACAACAGGGAGTACATCGTCATCTGTCAACGCGGCCTGCTCGCCGAGGAGTCGTACAAGCGCGGCCTCGACGTGGGGTACGTCTTCCTCGCCGACCGCGGCTACGGCGACGACGGCATGCCCGTCCCGCGCTCGCACGAACAGGGCCTCATCTACGACCCCGAGCTCATCGGCGAGCGCTGCGTGCAGGTCGCGCGGGAAGGCACCGTGCGCTCGGTGGACGGCAACGTCGTACCGCTCGGCCACGACGTCGACGTACTCCTGCTGCACGGCGACCACCCGTCCGTACTCGCCAACGGCACCGCCCTGCGGGCCGGGTTGGACGCGGCGGGTGTCAACGTCACAGGTCTGAAGGACGTGTTGGCCGAGAAGGCGAAGGCACTGGTCTGAACACCCCATGGCTGCCGCACAGTTCCCCGCCGTCACCGTCGAGCCCTTCGGGGACTCGGCGGTGATGGTGACCGTCCCCCACCCCGACCCGGTGGTCCGCCGGACCGCGATCGTCGCCTTCCGCGAGCGGTTCCTGGCGCACCGCCCGCCCGGCGTGCTGGATGTCGTCTCCGGCCTGGAGTCGCTGCTCGTCGAGTACGACCCGCTGGCCACCGCACCCCAGCACGTCGAGTACGCGATACGGCTGCTCGCGGAGCGGCCGCCGGCCGAGCAGCGGTCCGCACGCGCGCGTACGGCTCGCCGGTTCGCCATTCCGGTCGTGTTCGACGAGGAGACGGGACCCGATCTGCTGTCCGTCGCCGAGGAGGTGGGCCTGGCGCCCGCCGAAGTGGTCGACGCGATCGCGGAGTCCACGTTCACGATCTCTCTCCTGGGCGCGGCGATGGCCCCGATGATGGACGGGCTCCAGGTGCCCCGGCCGGTACGGCGACGGGCCGAGCCGCGTACCGACGTGACCCCGGGGGCGATCATGATCGCGGGCACCAACGCGATCATCCAGCCGTTCCCGGGCCCGACCGGCTGGCGGGTGGTCGGGCGCACTCCGCACACCATCGTCGACATCTCCCGCCCGGACCCCGTGTCGTTCGGCACGGGTGACATCGTGCGGTTCGTGCCGGTCACGCGGGACGAGGCGGCGGCGCTGGGCGCGGGCTTCCTGATGCCGGTGGAGGTGCCCGTATGAGAACCGTGGGCCTCGACATCACCGGCACCGGGTGGGTCACGACGTTCCAGGACCTCGGCCGGCGCGACAGCGAACGCCGTGGAGTTCCCACCGGCGGCGCGGCCGACCAGCACTCGGCGGCCGTGGCGAACGTCCTCGTGGGCAACCCGCGGGGCGCCACGTTGATCGAAAACCTCGGGGGCGAGCCGGCCTTCGTGCCCGACGCCGACGTCCTGGTCGCCGTGACCGGCGCCCCCGGCCTGGTCACCGTCGGCGGCGCGCCCGTCGACAGCTGGTCGCCGGTGGTGGTGCCGGCGGGCCAGGAGATCCGCGTGCGCGGCGACATGGGCCTCGGTGCCCGGACCTACCTGGCAGTGAGCGGAGTGCTCGCGGCGGAGACCCTGCTGGGCAGCGCCGCCCCGGACCCGCGCATGGGGTTCGCGCAGGCCCTCGGGGCGCGGGTCCTGCTGGAGTCCGGGTTCCGGGGATTCGGGCGCAGTCACTTCAGTCCCCCGTTCTTCCGGCTTCCGGTCCCCGTCCCACGCCGCCCGGCGGGGCCCTGGGTCGTCGACGTCGTCGAGAGCTACGGCGCCCGCGCGATCCCCGGGGTCCGTGAGCTGATCGCGGTGTCGTCGTACGTCGTCACCGCCCGCTCGAACCACGTCGGCCTGCGGCTCGACGGACCGGTGCTGCACCCGGACACGGACGCCGAGATCGTGTCGCACGGGGTGCCGATCGGGGCGCTCCAGATCCCGCACGCGGACGAGCTGATCGTGCTCGGCCGCTACCGGAGTCTGACGGCGGGCTACCCGATTGTCGGAGTCGCCTCGCAGGCGTCGCTCCCGCTGCTCGGGCAGGCCGGGCCGGGTCGGGAGCTGCGGTTCCGGTGGGTGGACCGGGAGACCTCGGTGCGCCGGTCCACGGAGCGGGAGAGCGCGCTGCGGGCGCTGGAGCTGGCGACGGCCGAGGCCTTCGGCGCGCTCGGTTTCACGGGGCACTTGATCCACCAATAGATGAGAAACTATTCTCACTTGATACGGATGTCTCGATACGGACATCTCACCTGGAGGAGGAACGGTGACGCGGACCGCGCTCATCACAGGCGCCGGCAGCGGAATGGGCCTGGAGACCGCCCGCCTGCTCGCCCGGGACGGCATCGCCGTCGTCCTCGTCGGCCGCCGGCAGGAGGCGCTCGACAAGGCCGGGGCGGCGATCCACGCCGAGGGAGGGACGGCCCTCGCCCTCGCGGCGGACATCACCCGCGCCGACGACGTGACCCGCGTCATCGACCGGATCCACGCCGAACTCGGCCCGGTCGACATCCTCGTCAACAACGCGGGAAGCTCCTCGTCGGTGCTCAACCCGCGGTGGCTGCCGCACGAGGAATGGCGCCAGGTCCTGGACGTGAACCTCACGGCCGTCTTTCAGCTCACCCAGGCCGTGCTGCCCGACATGCTCGGCCGCGGCGGAACGATCGTCACGGTCTCCTCGCTCGCCGCCGTCAACCCCAACCTGCTCGGCGGAGCGGCCTACGGAGCGGCCAAGGCCGGGGTCCGCAACTTCATGACCTTCCTGCACAACACCTTCCGCAATGTGGGCCTGCGGGCCATCACCGTGCTGCCCGGCGAGGCGGACACCCCCATCCTCGACAACCGCGCCCGGCCGCCGGTGGCGGAGGAACGCGCCCACATGCTCCAGCCGGAGGACGTGGCGGAGGCCATCCGCCTCGCGGTCACGCTGCCCCAGCGGGTCGTCCTCCAGGAGATCGTCGTCGCCCCGACCCGGCAGCGCGACACCTCGGCCGACCTTGAGATCAGCCGCTGGGCGGGCGCTCCCGCCGGCGCCCAGGACTGATCACCCCCACCTTTCAGGAGGAGCGCATGCCGCCCACCGTCACCACCACCGCCCCGCCGCTCGCGTTCGCGCCCGCCGCGGCCGTCGCCCGGATCGCCACCGCCTCCCGCCGGACGCAGCAACCGCAGTCCGGAGGCGACCTCGTCTCCCTCGCCATGGGCGAACCCGACTTCGACACACCACAGCAGGTCACCGAGGCGGCGGAAGCCTCGCTGCGCGCAGGCCGCACCCACTACTCGCCGCTGCTGGGCGAGCCGGCGTTGCGCGAAGCGCTGGCCGAGAAGCTGACGGGCATCGCCGGCGCGCCCGCTTCCCCCGCCGACATCCTGATCACCCAGGGCGGCACCGCCGGTCTCGCCGCGTCGATCCTCGGCATCGTCGACCCCGGCGACAAGGTGGTCATCCCCGACCCCACGTACTCCCTCTACGCCGACCTGGTGAACATGGCCGGCGGAGTCGTCGTCCCCGTCCCGCTCGCCCCCGACCTGCACTGGGACCTCGACCGACTGGCCGACGCCCTCCACGGGGCGAAGCTCTTCGTGTTCTGCAACCCGAGCAACCCGACCGGAATCGTGCACAGCCGGGCCGAGTTGGAGGCGCTCGCCGACCTGCTCGACGGCACACCCACCCTCGTCATCTCCGACGAGGCGTACGCCGACCTCGACTTCACCGGCCGACCGTTCACCTCGACGATCTCGCTCGACGGCCTGCGCGACCGTACGGTCTACTGCCAGACCTTCTCCAAGAGTTACGCGATGACCGGCTGGCGCGTGGGCTACCTCTGGGGCCCCACGCCGCTGATCCAGGCTGCCGCACGCATCCACAACACCTTCAACGGCTCGGTGAACACGTTCATCCAGGACGCCGCGCTCGTCGCCGTGCGGACCTGCGAGGCCGACATCGCGAGGATGCGGGCGGAGTACGAGGCACGCCGCGAGATCATGCGGGCGGAACTCGCCCAGATCCCGGGCCTCACGCTGAGTTCCCCTGAAGGCGCGTTCTACCAGTTCCCCCGCTACGACCTCGATCTGCCGTCGGTCGAGGTCGTAGCGGCACTGCGCACGACGTACGGGGTGGCCGTGCGGCCCGGCGGCGAGTTCGGCGCCTCGGGCGAGGGGCATCTGCGGCTGTCGTACGCTGCCGACGCGGATTCCATCACCGAGGGCGTCCGTCGTCTGGCTCACGGTCTCGCGGCCCTTCGGTGAACGCCGCCGCCACGCAAACGGGGGGTCGACCCATGCGCAGTGACACCCAGCGCAATCGCAGGCAACTCATCAAGGCCGCGGCAGAGTTGTTCGAGAACTCGCCGACCCCGGTCAGCCTCGCCGAGATCGCCAAACGCGCCGAGGTGTCCACCGCCACGGCATACCGGCACTTCTCCTCCGTCGAGGACGTCCTGCACGCCTTCCGGGCTCAAGTCGGCTCCGAACTGCGGGACTTCAGCACGGCGCAGACGACCCGCGGCATGCAGCGGCTGGAGACGGTATCCCGCTACTGGGTGTCGCTCGTCCTCGAACACGGGGGAGCGATGGCGCAGATGCGGTCGCACCGTGGCTATCTGGAGCGGCTGCGGGAGGGCACCGGCTATCTCGCTCCGCAGGCCGAGGCGCTCACCGAGCCCCTGCGGCAGACCACCGAGGACCTCGGCCTCGGCGATCTCGGTGACGAAGCCCTGTACCTGTGGAACGCCCTGTTCGACCCCCGCGACATCCTCGACCTCATCAAGAGCGGACACACCGAGGACGAGGCCGCCTCACGCCTCGTGGCCGCACTGCGCGGCGCCCTCATCGGCTGGTCCACGGCGCCGGACCGGAGGGTTGAGTGAGATCGACACCGCGGTTCAGAACCCCTTGGCGACAGGGTCAGGACGGCAACTCGGGTGTCATGGCCGTACTCGCCGCGACCGGCACCGTGGTGCTCACCAAGGGGTGCCGGCGACGCGGCGGTCGCTCTGGCCTCGCCCAGCAGCGCGATCCTCGCGCGGGGAGCCTGTGGGCGCTCGCCGGCGGCCAGGGCGATGACATCGACCTCGTGCTTCGTCCGGGCGCTCTGGTCGGCGACCTCGGTGGTGCCGACCGGGCCGGGCAGTCCATCAGGCAACAGGGTGTGGGCGTAACGGCGGGTGAAGTCGCGGGCCAGGTCCTCGAACTGCGGCCCGAGGATCTTGGAGTTGAAGGTCGGAGCGGCCTGCTGCCACACCTGCTCGGCGAACCCCTGCTCCACGGCGGCGGCCTGCGGGAGGGTGATGAGCTGGTTGAAGCGGATGACAGGGTCGGCGAGGGTACTTCGACAAAATCGTCGCACTGGATTTACCCCTGAGCTTCGACACCCGACGGTTGGCCGCATGACGAGCTCGATGTGCTGGGCGTCAGGCCTGCACGGTGGGCCGGACGACGATCTCGCTGATGTCGATGCCGGCAGGCTGCTCGATCGCGTAACCGATCGCGGACGCGATGGCGGAGGGCGGGATGGCGATCTCGTCGCGCTGCCGGACGAACGCCGCCGCCACTTCGGGGCTCGCCCCCTTGCCCACGCCCTCGGTGTTGGTGAACCCCGGTGAGACGAGGGTGACACGCAGGTCGGGTCCCGACTCCTGCCGCAGGCCCTCGGTCAGCACCTTCACCGCGGTCTTGGTGGCCGCGTAGACGCCCTGCGGGGACTTCACGACGTAGGCGGCGGTGGAGGCGACGTTGACGAAGTGGCCCGAGCGCTGCCGCCGGAAGACGGGAAGTGCCGCCCCGATACCGTTCAGCAGGCCGGTGACATGGGTGGCGACCATGGCGTCCCAGTCGTCCTGACGCAGCTCGTCGAAGGGTGACACCGCCATCGTGCCGGCGTTGGAGACCAGGACATCGAGCCGGCCGAACCGGTCGACCGCCGTGTCCGTCAGGCGCTTGAGGTCCTCGCGGCGCGTCACGTCGATGACGGTCCCGACGGCCGAGCCGCCCTTCGCCGTGATCTGGTCCACCACCGCGTTCAGTCGGTCCTCCCGTCGGGCCCCGAGCACGAGCCGGGCCCCTTTCTCGGCGAGGTAGGTCGCCGTCGCCGCTCCGATGCCGCTGCTGGCACCGGTGATCGCTATGACCTTGCCCTCGATACCTGACATGATCAACGTCCTTCCAAGGAGGATGTGCGCAGGTCAGCCCATGACCTACAGTGGAACTGGGGAATCCCCCACTTACGTCAGACTAAGTGGGGGCGCCTCCGTTTAGCAAGCGAAGGGAACCGGAGAGGGGAATGGCGACCGCTGATGGCCGACAGGGCACCACGCCCGTTGCGAGCTGACGCACGGCGTAACAGAGAGAAGATCCTCACGGCTGCGGTGCGCGTGTTCGCCGAGGAGGGGCTGGACACGCACCTGGAACGCATCGCCAAAGAGGCGGGCGTGGGCAGCGCGACCCTGTACCGCAACTTCCCCACCCGGGAGGCTCTGATCGAGGCGGTCTACCGCAACGAGCTCGCCCAGCTGTGCGACGCCGTCCCCGGTCTGCTCGCGGCGAAACCACCCTACGAAGCCCTGCACGCCTGGACACGCCTCTTCCTGGACTACGTCACCACCAAGTCCGGCATGATCGACGCCTTGCGTGCCATCGCCGCGGCGGGAAGCAACCCCTACGGCCAGAGCCGGGACATGATCCAGGCCGCCATCACCGCGCTGATGGACGCATGTGCGGCCGCCGGGACGATCCGCACCGACATCAGCCCGAACGACATGGCTGCCGCCCTCGAAGGCATCGCCCTCACCTCGGCCAAACCCGAGCAGCGGGAACGGGCCGAACGCCTGCTCGACCTCACCCTGGACGGCCTGAAGACCCGTTCGTGAGGGCGGTTCGGCTAGTTGTTCTTTCCCTTGGCCTTTTCGGCCGCTGCTTCCGTCGGCGCCTCGGTCGGCTTCTTCGTGCTGCCCGGATTCTCGGTCGCCTTGCCAGGTGTGGTCGGTGTGGGCTGGGCGAGCTGTCCGGCGCAGTACGCGGCGACGTTCCCCTCGCCGCCCGCGGCGGTGACGAGCCGCTTCCAGACCGTGGAGTTCAGGACGTTGCCGCGGTCCTTGACCTGCTCGTAGGCGCGGCAGTGGGCCTCGGTGTCCTTGGCGGTGGAGGGGCGGTCCGAGGGCGCCGAGCCGGCCCGGGAGGGGCCCGCAGTGGAGGACCGCTCGGCCGGTGCGCTCACCGAGGAACGCGAGCGCCCCGAGTCGGCGTCGTCCGTGGAGGAGCCGCTCGATCCGATCGCCGCGACCGCGACGCCGCCCAGCGTGAGGCTGCCCAGGACCACGGCGAACGTGGCCTTCGCCGGGCGCCCGGCCCAGTGCCGCCGCTCCCGGGGCCGCCAGTCGTCACGGCGCCGGGTGCGCGCCTGGTGCTCCCCGGCGTCACGGGCGGCCAGGAACGCGGCCACGGCCCGCCCCTCCGCCTCGGGGTCGACGACGGCACCCTCGACGCGCACGGCGGCGGCGAGCAGCGCCTCCAGACCGCCACTGCCGGACACCGGCCCGGGCACGGCGCCGCCAGGGAGCGCACGCCGATGGCCGGAAGCTCCCTCGCCGCTCTGCCGTTCACCCATGTCCGTATCCGTCCCTGTCCGACGACACACTGCCCTTGCCGCGCCCACTGCTGCGGCTTCCGCTTCCGCTTTCGTTCATTTCGACTCCCCCAGCGTTCGGGGACCCTCATCCGTCACACCTTCGACGCCCAACTGCCGGGCGAGGCGCTTCAGCCCCCGGTGCGCGGCGGTGCGTACCGCGCCCGGGCGCTTACCGAGAACGCGCGCGGCGGCGGGGCCGTCGAGACCGACGACAACACGCAGCAGCACGGCCTCGGCCTGGTCGCGCGGCAGCCCGCGGACCAGGTCCAGGGCCCGCTCGGTGGAGATGGACTCCAGCGCCTGGTCGTACGTGCTGTGCGGGCCCGGCAGATCCAGTACGTCGTCCTGCTCCAGCCCCGACGCCCGGGGCCGTACCCGCAGCCGCCGCAGATGGTCGAGCGCCCGGTGCCGGGCGATGGTCGCCGTCCAGCCGCGGAAGCCCGCCCCGTCGCCCTTGAACCGCCCCAGGTCGCGGGCGATCTCCAGCCAGGCGTCGGAGGCCACGTCCTCGGCGTCGGCGCCGACCAGGCCGCGCAGATAACCGAGCAGTCCGGGCTGCACGATCCGGTACGCGACCGCGAAGGCGGCCTCGTCGCCTTCCTGGGCTCGCGCGACGGCCGCGCCCAGTTCCGCATCGTGCGGCTGCACGCGGCGGGGTTCCCCTCGCTGGCCCAAGAACTGTCCTCGTCCGTACCGAGTTCATGGCGAGTCCGCACCGCGCGGGTGCGACCGCCCTTGTTCACGTCCCCCACGATCATCAGCGCCGGACCGCACCGAAGTGTCACAGCGCGCCAGGTGGCCCGGGCCCTTGCGCGCCCTCCCGTGCAGCATCAGATAGAAGGTCTGGAGCGACTCCCCGGGCCCGCCCGCCTCGAAGCGGTTGTGGACCTTGCCGACGGGGTTCCAGACCCGGCCGTCCGGCATGCGTACGCCGGCCGGCTGGCCGAAGTAGGCCCGCTGATCGGCGTCGAAGTCCACCCAGGCCGCGCCCGCCCGGCGCACCAGCACCTCACCGACGTAGGCGCCGAGCCCGAAGAGCGTGTCCCGGGCCCTCTCCCGGTCGGCGCCGCCCTTGCGCAGCCCGTCGATCAGGAAGTCGACGACCCGCAGGCTGGCCACGGAGTAGTCGAGCGGCAGCCGGCTGCGGGCGGTGACGCGGGCGACGAAGTCGGTCGCACACGCCCGCATTCCGCTCGCACGGGGTGCAGTGTCGGTCACCTTGTTCACAACTTGTTCCATGAATCCGTCCCCTCCCTCCTCACCAAGCGCATTCCGGCTCAGGAACGTCACACAGGAAGGGACAGGAAGGGGACGACTCACTACTTCTTCAGGTCCGGGTGTCCACCGGCTCAGGCGCCGCCTCCGTGCGCCCCGGCGGTGCGGGCGCCCGGTCGGCGTTGATCACCACGCCGGCGATGAGGGCGGCCAGCAGCAGCGAGCCCATCGCCCACCAGGTGGCGACGTTGAAGCCGTGCACGGTGGCCTCGGAGGCGAGTTGCCGTTGGTCGACTCCGGGGCCGGCGTGGGCGGTCAGGTAGCGGGCGGTGACGGTCGCGGCGATCGTGTTCAGCAGGGCCGTACCGATCGAACCGCCCACCTGCTGGGCCGTGTTGAAGGTCGCCGAGGCGGCGCCGGAGTCGCGCGGGGCGACGCTGCCGGTGGCCAGGGAGACGGAGGTCATCATCGCCGTGCCCATGCCGAGGCCGAGCATCAGCATGCCGGGCAGGATGTGGGAGGCGTACGCGGGTTCCACGCCGACCTGGGCGATGAGCGCCAGCGCGCCCGCCGCCACCAGCAGGCCCGGCACCATCAGGACGCGGGGCGGGAACTTGTTCAGCCCCCGCGCCGCGATCTGCGTGGAGCCGACGATCATGCCGACCGTGATGGGGAGATAGGCGAGACCCGTCTTGACCGGCGAGTATCCGAGGACGCCCTGCATGTAGTAGGTCAGGAAGAGGAAGACGCCGAACATGCCGATCGTGACGAGCAGCGTGGTCAGGAACGCCCCCACGCGCTGACGGTCCTTCACCACCGAGACCGGCAGCAGCGGAACGCGGGCCCGGGTCTGCCAGAAGGCGAAGGCGCCGAGGAGTACGACACCGCCGCCGAGCAGCGTCAGCACCAGCCCGTCGCCCCAACTGCGCGACTCCGCCTCGGAGAAGCCGTACACCAGCGAGAGCATCCCGGCCGAGCCGAGCAGCGCGCCGGGCACGTCTAGGTGGGCGTCGGGGTGGCGTTCGCCGGGCGCGAGGAGCGCCCACGCGCCGGCGAACGCGACCAGCGCGATCGGCACGTTGACGTACAGGCACCAGCGCCAGTCCAGGTACTCGGTGAGGAAGCCGCCCGCGAGCAGCCCGATCGCCGCTCCGGCGCCGACGATCGCGCCGAACACGCCGAAGGCCCGGCTGCGGTCCTTCGGGTCGGTGAACGTCGTCGCGAGCAGCGACAGCGCGGAGGGCGCGAGCAGCGCGGCGAAGACGCCCTGGAGGGCGCGGGCCCCGAACAGCATCCCGGAGTTGGCCGCGGCACCGCCGAGCGCGGACGCGGCGGCGAACCCGAGCAACCCGATCATGAAGGTGTTCCGGCGCCCCATGAGGTCGGCGATCCGGCCGCCGAGCAGCAGCAGTCCGCCGAAGGCGAGCGTGTACGCGGTGATGACCCACTGCCGGTTGCCGTCCGACATGTTCAGGTCGGCCTGGGCGGACGGCAGGGCGATGTTCACGATGGTCATGTCGAGCACGACCATCAGCTGGGCGAGCGCGATGACGACGAGCGCCCACCAACGACGGTTGTCGGCCATGAGGAGCCTCCCGAGTCAGGCGACCACTCTCATGTTCCTCCGGAAACCCATCACTTGGGAACGCCAGCGTCTCTTATTACGCCGATTTTGCCCCGCCGCTCGCGCCGCCGTACGTGGCGTCCCGGCACAGCAGCCGCAGCGACCCGTGCCCGCCGAAGCAACGCCGGGCCTCGTCGATGGGATCCCACATCCGCCCGTCGGGGGTACGCACCCAGTGGTCACCGCCCCCCGCCCACCACTCGGCGCCGGTCTGGCGCACGATCACCTCACCGGCGTAGGCCCCGAAGCCGCGCAGGACCGCCTCCACGGCGGCGTACGGCGGGCTCTCCCGGCGTATGTCGTCGATCATCCGGTCGACGCTCCACAGACTCTGCGCCGTGTAGTCGAGCCGCAGCCGCGCACCCTCGCGCATGGTCGCGACCGTGTCCGCCGCCCACCGCAGGGGCTTCGCCGCAGCTGAGGGCCTGGTCTCGTACTGAGTCGTCACACACCCAGAAGCGCAGCGCCGATCCGTTTCGTCACCCGAATTCGGCCCCTTCGCCGAGACCGGCGCAGGACCGCCCCACGTCCGTCACGTCCACCCCGGGACGGTCACACGATTCCCTCAGCGACGAGGGTTGACGCGAGAGTGATACTTCGGCACTCCCGTGCGCTCCACTCACTGATGAACGTGTACTTCCATCTCCGGGCGGTGCCCCCCGCGGCACTGCGCAACAGCGTGACCTGGCTGCGACGGCTGTTCGAGGACGACTGGGACACCGTGCGGCACCGACTGGACCGCCACCGCGAAGAACTCCTCGACAGGCGGTACCTGGACCACGAACTCCTCTACACCGGCACACCCCCGCACAAGGCCGAGGACGGCCCACGCACCCACGTGGTCCTGGGCGGCCGCCACGCCTTCCCCTCCGACCGGGACGAGCCCCCGTTCGTCCTGCTCACGGCGGCCCAGGTGACGAGGGTCGCCACCTTCCTCACGACATCCGACTTCGACGCTCTGTGGCACCCGGCCCGCGAAGACCTACTCCGACGCTACGGCGGCAAGTCCGCGGAGCCCGAGACACGCTGCGTCTTCGAGTCGGCGCACAGAGATTTGACGGCGTTCTACGCAAGAACGGCGGAGTACGGAGACGCGGTGGTGAAGAGACTGGTGCGCTAAAGATCGCGGGACCCTGAAACGTGCCTATGGGCAACGCCGGCAAGGGGCGCGGGGCCGTATCGATATGCGGCTCCGCCGCGTGGGCGCGACCAGCCACAACGCACCCGCAGACAACGAACAACCCATCACGGCCCTACCCGCGGAGCGTCCGCGTCCGTGCCCGACGCGACACCACCGCCCGCAAAACCCGCCGCCCCTCGGTAGTCACGTCCAGCGCGGGCCGCAGCCCACCCGCGCCATGGGCGGCAAGAAGTTCCAGCACGGCGACCTGCCGCCGCAGCTCGGCGGCGACAAGGGGCGACATCCCCTCCGTACGCCCTTCACGGCGAGAGTCGACCGAGGAGGCATCCTCAGCCGGGTCAAGAAGCCGATGTATCCGCAGCGAAGCGACAGAGCAACCGTCGGCCCAAGCCCGCAGCTCGGACCCGGACCCGGACCGCACAGCAGGCGCAGCGTCAAGCATCCGACGGGCAAGCAGCCCAGCCTCGTCCCCGGGCCCGCCGTCCAGCTTCCCCCGCACCTGCTCAAGGCACTCACCCCACGCACCGCTGTCGACGGCGTCCGCGAGGTCGCCCCACAACGGCCGAAGAACCTCGTCGTCCCCGCCCAGCAACGGCACACACCGATCCAAACAAGCCAGCCCACCGGCAGCCAGTCCGCGTTCGTCGGCCTGAGCGATCAGTTCCACCAGGCTCATCGAAGCCTCCCTCGCCGAGGCTCCGACCTTTACGGAGCCCGCACTTCCCCTTACTGCGCGCGACGACGCGGGAGTGTCACAGGGGCAGGACGCCCAGCCGATCGAGGAAGCGGAAGAACAGGTTTTCGGCCAACGGGTCAGGTTCGGAGGTCAGCACGTCCACGAGCGGCTCGGCGGGCACGGTGTGGCCGGCCTCGGCGGCCCACTCGACGGCCCGGTCGGCGGCGTCATGGGGTTCAAGGAAGTAGTCCTCAAGGGTGAGCCCTTCCTTGTCGGCGCCGAGGTACCCGGCCATGGCGGCGCGAGCGAGACACGTGGTCCACCCCCCGCTTTCCGGGCCGGCGGCCTCCAGCACCACGCAGTCACTGTCCATGACGTACCCGAAGAGCGCGGGCGCCCCGGTCTCGGCGGCGAGCGCGTTCATGCTGCCGACGTCACCCTCGCCACCCGGGAACTCCCACACCTGCCACCCGTCGTCACGCCGCTCGCGCTCGGTCAGCCCGTCGCGCGCCCC
Organism: Streptomyces sp. JLBG701; assembly: GCF_058544905.1. Lineage (NCBI taxonomy): Bacteria > Bacillati > Actinomycetota > Actinomycetes > Kitasatosporales > Streptomycetaceae > Streptomyces > Streptomyces sp. JLBG701. The sequence continues at coordinate 7,123,500 of NZ_CM178588.1, read as the reverse complement.
ACCGAGGGCATCGAACTCGGCGAGCGGCCGCTCGCTCCGGCCCACGACGTAATAGCCCCAGTACCCCATGCCGTCCCCCCGGCGTCTCAGCGTTGACTCGGCCCGAATACACCACAGGCACAACGAAGTCCGCCACCGATAGGACACAACTGGCGTGTCGCCGAAGCCACTCGCTCAAGCCGCTCACCCAAGCCGATCGGCAAGCTCCGCGAACTGCACCCAGGAAAGGTCGGGTTTGCCGGGATCCCACAGCTTCTGGACCGTCGCCCGCAGCGGCATCCGAATCCCGGAAGCCACCTGATCCTGCGTCTGCGAGTTCGCGAGATCGCACCACACGGCGAACGACCCGCCCAGGATCTGGTCGTCGTACTTGGCGGACACGGCCTGCGTCCCACGCACCACACGCGGCGTCCACGACTCGTAGATCCGCTCACCGGTGGGATAGACGAAGTTGTTCGGCTGCCCCAGGACGTAGTAGAGGAACTCGTCGTTGTAGTTGATGAGTTGGCGCCCCGCGCTCAGATACTCCACGGGCTGGCGCGCGCCGATCTCCTTGCCCGTCCAGTAGGCGACCTGGAGATCCTTCGCGGGCTGCACGGACGTACCCCGGAAGAAGCCGTCGTTCCACACCCGCATGGTCCGGTCGTGGGCGCGGACGGTGTCGGCGCGGTCGTTGAGCCAGCCCGTGGTGAGGTCGGCGACGGTGGCGCCGGAGCCGTAGGCGTTCTTGGCGGCGGTGGCGAGCTGCGGGTAGGAGGCCTCGGGGTTGGACACGGTCAGGGCCCGGTACTCGTCACCGCCGAGATTCCAGTACGCACCGGGAAAGAGGTCGGCGTACTCGTCGAGCAGATCGTCGACGATGGTGGCGGAGGCGTCCTTCGAGATATCGACGGCCCCGCGCGCGGCCACGCCCTGCGCATTGCGCAGCTGCAGATCGGGATGCGCGGCGATCACGGCCCCCAGATGCCCGGGCGAGTCGATCTCGGGCACGACGGCGATGTGCCGCGAGTCGGCAAGCTGGACGATCGCCTTGACCTCGGCCTTGGTCAGATGCTCCTTGGACACGATCTCCGGATGCGTGTCGGACTCGATACGAAAGCCCTGATCGTCGGAGAAATGGAGCCCGAGCTGGTTGAACTTGAGATCCCCGAGCTCCCGCACCCGGTCCTCGATCCACTTCGCCGTGAAGTGCTTACGCGCGATGTCCAGCATGAGCCCGCGCTGCGGCTTGGCCGGCCCGTCCCGTACGACGCCCTCCGGCGCCGTACCGCCGCCGTGGACCTCCTGCTTGAGGGTGCGGGTGCCGTAGAACACGCCCGAGTCGGCGGGCCCGCTGATGTTCACCCGCCCACCGCGCACGGTCATGGTGTACGACTCCGGGTCCGCGCCTTCGTCATCACTCAGCGCCAGCCGTACGTCCCCGGCCCGCACGTCGCCCTGCTCACCGGCGTACGTCAGCCCGAGCTCACCGGCGATGAGCCGCCCCTCGTCGACGAGTTCCGAGTCGTCGACGACGACACGGTTGCCGGAGGCGGGACGCCAGCCGGGCCCGCGTGCGGGGGTGTGGGCGCGGACGGCGGGGATGGTGCGCGGGGTGGAGGAGAGGGCGTAGGAGCGGGTGGGGCTGGGACTGGCGCTGGGCGAGCGCGAGCCGGCGGAGGAAGAGGAGGAGGAGTCGATGGACCCGCCCTCAGAGGCCTGCGGCGCCGAACCCTCCGTACTACTACTGCCCTCATCCCCCGAGGCGGCCCAGAGCCCAAGGCTCAGCCCGACCGCGACCACGGCGACCGTGGCCCCGATGAGCACCCGCCTCTTCTTCACGTCCTGCGCCGAAACACGACGCCTGTGCTGACTCACGAACCCAACCTAGGGCCCCGGCGGCGACGCCAACTGTCCACCACACGTTCCGAAACTCTCCCGTTCGGGTGAAATTCAGGCATGCGACGGACGCGTGATGACACCTCTCGATAACGTGGTGACACACCCCTCACTGCATCCCCAGCCAAACCACACACACGTAACGCCCACTAGGACCCACGCTGCCAGCGCATCGTCTCCCAGACCTCCCCGGCCGAGTAGCCATACCGGCACTCCCCGAGCAGACCCGCGGTACACCGCCAAACCAACTGGACGGTTTCAACACCGCGCCCACCGACGACGCCCAGCGCACCCTCCTCACCTGCCTACGCAGCCTCCGCTGGGCCCGCCGCATCACCGACCACCGCCCCTACCCCGACCTGGACTCCCTGCTGGCCGCATCCGACGAGGCGGCGTACGACCTGACCGCGGGGGACCTGGCGGAGGCGCTGGCGGGTGAGTCGTTGCCGGTCCTGCCGGACGACACGTACGGCGCGGCCCACATGGCACTGAGCGCGGCGCATGCGGCGTACGAGGCGAGGTTCGGCCACGTGTTCGTCATCTGCGTGGACGACGTCCCCCCGGACGAGATCCTCGACCGGGTACTGGCAGCCATCCGTTCACGCCTGACGAACGACCCGGAGGAGGAACGGGTACTGACGGCGGAAGAATTGCGACGCCTGGCAAGAGGGCGTTTGGTCAACACGGTCAGGGGCGCGGGGAACTGCGCGACAAGCCACAAACAGCCTGAACCCGGCAAACCAGACAAGCCCCCACCTCGGTAGCCGCCCGTTACTAGCCCGTACGTGCACCTTTGAGTGCCATTTTGATCACACAGGTAGGCCCGGCTTAAGCCCAGCGCCAGCGCGTCGCTACGATGCTGGGGGCCGGAGGACCGTACCCGGCCGGGCCCGACCGACACCCAAGCCGGCGCGGCCCCAATCCCCGCTCCCGGAGGGTTTTCCGTGCCGGCTGGAACGCTGTACCGCGGCCGGGAAGGAATGTGGTCCTGGGTGGCTCATCGAGTCACCGGCGTCCTCATCTTCTTCTTCCTGTTCGTACACGTGCTGGACACCGCTCTCGTCCGTGTCTCCCCCGAGGACTACGACAAGGTCGTAGCCACGTACAAGACGCCGATCGTCGCGCTGCTGGAGTACGGCCTCGTCGCCGCAATCCTCTTCCACGCGCTCAACGGCCTGCGTGTCATCGCCGTCGACTTCTGGTCGAAGGGCCCGCGCTACCAGAAGCAGATGCTCTGGTCCGTCGTAGGCCTGTGGCTCGTGCTGATGGTCGGGGCGCTCTACCCCGTCCTCGGGCACGCCGCTCGTGAATTGTTCGGGAGCTGACGCGTATGTCCACCACCGAAACAACCGCTACCGGCATCGGCCCGGTCGAGGGCGAGGGCGTGTCCGCGTACAGCGTGGACAACCCGGCCCCCGTCATCGAGGCCCCGCGCAAGCGGACCAAGAAGACCCCGAAGTCCACCCGGGGCAACTTCGAGATGTACGGCTGGCTCTTCATGCGCCTGTCCGGCGTCGTGCTGGTCGTCCTGGTCCTGGGCCACCTGCTGATCCAGCTCGTGCTGGACGGCGGCGTGTCGAAGATCGGTTTCGCCTTCGTGGCGGGCCGCTGGGCGAGCCCGTTCTGGCAGGTCTGGGACCTCCTCATGCTCTGGCTCGCGATGCTGCACGGCGCCAACGGCCTGCGCACGGTCATCAACGACTACGCGGAGCGCGCGAACACCCGGCTGTGGCTCAAGGGCCTGCTCTACACCGCCACGGTGTTCACCATCCTGCTGGGCACGCTGGTGATCTTCACCTTCGACCCGAACATCCGCTAGGCGCACGGGACTGAGGGACTGAGAGAAACACTCATGAAGATCCACAAGTACGACACAGTCATCGTCGGCGCCGGTGGCGCGGGCATGCGCGCGGCCATCGAGTCCACGAAGCGCAGCCGCACGGCCGTCCTGACGAAGCTCTACCCGACCCGCTCCCACACGGGCGCCGCGCAGGGCGGTATGGCCGCCGCGCTCGCCAACGTGGAGGAGGACAACTGGGAGTGGCACACCTTCGACACGGTCAAGGGCGGTGACTACCTGGTCGACCAGGACGCCGCCGAGATCCTGGCGAAGGAGGCCATCGACTCGGTCCTCGACCTGGAGAAGATGGGCCTGCCGTTCAACCGGACGCCCGACGGGACGATCGACCAGCGGCGATTCGGTGGCCACTCCCGCAACCACGGTGAGGCGCCCGTCCGCCGGTCCTGCTACGCGGCGGACCGCACGGGCCACATGATCCTCCAGACGCTGTACCAGAACTGCGTGAAGGAGGGCGTGGAGTTCTTCAACGAGTTCTACGTCCTCGACCAGCTGATCACCGAGGTCGATGGTGTGAAGCGGTCCGCGGGTGTGGTCGCGTATGAACTGGCCACCGGCGAGATCCACGTCTTCCAGGCGAAGGCCGTGATCTACGCGTCCGGCGGCTGCGGCAAGTTCTTCAAGGTGACGTCCAACGCGCACACCCTGACGGGCGACGGCCAGGCCGCCGTATACCGCCGTGGTCTGCCGCTGGAGGACATGGAGTTCTTCCAGTTCCACCCGACCGGCATCTGGCGCATGGGCATCCTGCTGACGGAGGGCGCCCGTGGTGAGGGCGGCATCCTCCGCAACAAGGACGGCGAGCGCTTCATGGAGAAGTACGCGCCGGTGATGAAGGACCTCGCGTCGCGTGACGTCGTATCGCGGTCCATCTACACGGAGATCCGCGAGGGGCGTGGCTGTGGCCCCGAGGGCGACCACGTGTACCTGGACCTGACCCACCTCCCGCCGGAGCAGCTGGACGCGAAACTGCCCGACATCACGGAGTTCGCGCGCACGTACCTGGGCATCGAGCCGTACACGGACCCGATCCCGATCCAGCCCACCGCGCACTACGCGATGGGCGGCATCCCGACGAACGTCGAGGGTGAGGTGCTGAGCGACAACACCACGGTGGTCCCGGGCCTGTACGCGGCCGGCGAGGTCGCCTGCGTCTCGGTCCACGGTGCGAACCGTCTGGGCACGAACAGCCTCCTGGACATCAACGTGTTCGGGCGTCGTGCGGGTATCGCGGCGGCGGAGTACAGCCAGAAGGCGGACTACGTCGAGCTGCCGGAGAACCCGGCGGAGCAGGTGATCGCCCAGGTCGAGAACCTGCGCGACTCCTCGGGCACGGAGCGGGTGGCGGATCTGCGCCGCGAGCTCCAGGAGACCATGGACGCCAACGTCATGGTGTTCCGCACCGAGCAGACGATCAAGACGGCGGTGGAGAAGATCGCGGAACTCCGCGAGCGCTACCGGAACGTCGGGATCCAGGACAAGGGCCGGCGCTTCAACACCGACCTCCTGGAGGCCATCGAGCTGGGCAACCTGCTCGACCTGGCCGAGGTCATGGCGGTGTCGGCCCTGGCCCGCAAGGAGTCCCGCGGCGGTCACTACCGCGAGGACTACCCCAACCGCGACGACGTCAACTTCATGCGCCACACCATGGCGTACCGCGAGGTGGGCGACGACGGCACCGAGTCCATCCGTCTCGACTACAAGCCGGTCGTCCAGACCCGCTACCAGCCGATGGAGCGTAAGTACTGATGGCAACCCCTGTTCTGGACAAGAAGGACGCGGCCGGCGAGCCCGAGCCCGGCTTCGGCGACTCCCCGTACATCACGGCCACGTTCCGCATCCGCCGCTTCAACTCCGAGGTCTCGGCGGAAGCGACCTGGGAAGACTTCCAGCTGGAGATCGACCCGAAGGAGCGTGTCCTCGACGCCCTCCACAAGATCAAGTGGGACCAGGACGGCACCCTGACCTTCCGCCGCTCCTGCGCGCACGGCATCTGCGGCTCGGACGCCATGCGGATCAACGGCAAGAACCGTCTCGCCTGCAAGACCCTGATCAAGGACCTCAGCCCCGAGAAGCCGATCACGGTCGAGCCCATCAAGGGTCTGACGGTCCTGAAGGACCTGGTCGTCGACATGGACCCGTTCTTCCAGGCGTACCGCGACGTGATGCCGTTCCTGATCACGAAGGACACGAACGAGCCGACCCGGGAACGCCTCCAGTCGGCGGAGGACCGCGAACGCTTCGACGACACGACGAAGTGCATCCTCTGCGCCGCCTGCACGTCCTCGTGCCCGGTCTTCTGGAACGACGGCCAGTACTTCGGCCCGGCGGCGATCGTCAACGCCCACCGCTTCATCTTCGACTCGCGCGACGAGGCCGGGGAGCAGCGCCTGGAGATCCTGAACGACCGTGACGGTGTCTGGCGTTGCCGCACGACGTTCAACTGCACGGACGCGTGCCCGCGCGGCATCGAGGTCACGAAGGCGATCCAGGAAGTGAAGAGGGCACTGATCACTCGACGCATCTGACGTCTTTTGCTGTACGTCGGCGTGGGCCCCGTTCCTGGTGGGAGCGGGGCCCACGTGCGTGTCCGGTCCACGATCGGGTGAAGCTGCCGGTACAGGACATGCCGCGCCCACCCGCCCTACGATGATGTTCTCGACACCAGCCCACAGGAGGCACGCGATGTCCGCAGCATCCGTCGAGCGGCCCCACGGCGACCGTCCGCTGATCGCGGAGGCGAACCGTCTCATGGACCGCAACCCGGGCTACCGCGTCGAGATCATCGGAGGCCAGATCCTCGTGTCCCCGCCCCCGGACGGTGCCCACGCCAGCGCCCTGACCGACCTCATGGTTCCCTTCCTTGCAGCCGGATTGCACGGAGCGGAGTCACGGGTTCTCCAGGGCATCGGGCTCTGGCTGCCCACCGGTACCGAGGACTACGCCGTCCCTGACCTCACGCTGGTGGACGCCGACTTTCAAGAACACCTCGTCGAGAACAACTGCTACGACCCGATCGCCTTCCGCCTCGTCCTGGAAGTCACGTCCAGCAACTACCAGAGCGACCTGCGAACCAAGGTCGCCGCCTACGCCAGTGCGAATGTGCCGGTGTACGTCATCGTCGACCGCAAGCACCAACGCCTCCACGTCCTCACGGACCCGGGCAAGGGCGAATACGGCAACCACCGCGTCCACGCCCCCGGCGAACTCGTCACCCTCCCCGACTCCATCGGCGCCAAGGTCACCCTCGACGTGGCGGAGATCCTCAAGGCCGGGCAGCCGAAGGGCGATTGAGCGGACATCGGCACCTCGTACAACCCTCACGTCCCACCACGAGTCTCCTCTGTACTCCCGTCCCAGGACAGGCGTCCAAGCCCCCTGCGGGCAGCCGATGGCCCCGCGCATGGCAGGAGACGCACGCAGTTGATAAGAATCGCGACGCGCCGGTCGGCGACAGCGGTTCGGTCACGGTGACGTACGGGACCGCGACGGGCCCCGGCACCGTGGTGAAGACGTTCAGCCAGAAGAGCGCGGGGATTCCCGGCACGGCCGGTGACGCCGGAGGGTACTCCGACGGGTTCGGCGACGCCCTCGCGAACGCCGACTTCAACCGCGACGGATACGCCGACCTCGCCGTCGGCGACCACACCGAGAAGGTGAGCGGCAAGGTCGCGGCGGGCGCGGTCACCATCGTGTGGGGATCGTCGTCCGGGCTGGGATCGTCGGCGACCCGTCTCTCCGTCACCCACCACTCGCACTACGGATTCGGCGACTCCCTCGCCGCCGGCGACTTCAACGGCGACGGCAAGGTGGACTTGGCGGTCGCCGACCACGTCGAGACGACGTACATCTACCGCGGCGGCTTCACCAGGTCCGGCACGACGGGCAAGGTGACCAAGCACGTCCCGAGCCCGAGCGTGGCCGACATCCTCGAACCGACCGGACTCGTCGCCGGAAAGGTCAACAAGGACAAGGCCACCGACCTGTACGTCCTCGGCCAGGGCTACAAGAACGACAAGATGACGCGGGCCGCCTGGTTCCTGCGCGGCGGCTCTACGGTCAAGTCCGGCAAGTTCACGACGTACAACGGCTCGTCACCGGACTACAGCCCGGCGGGCGTCATCGCGGACTTCGACAAGAACGGCTACGGCGACCTGGCCGTCAGCGACACCCCGCGCAACAACGGCGCGGGCTCCGTCGTGATCCTCCGTGGCGGTGCGAGCGGCCCCACCACCAGTTACCGACGCAGCCAGTCCACTACAGGCGTCGCCACCGCCGCCACGAAGCACGACGGCTTCGGCCACGCGCTCTCCGCCGGCGACACCAACCGCGACGGCTACCCGGACCTCGCGGTCGGCGTCCCGGAGGAGAAAGTCGGCTCCGTCGACAACGCGGGCGGCGTGCACGTCCTGCGCGGCGGCAAGTCGGGCCTGACCGGCACGAATTCCCAGTGGTTCACCCGCACGACCGCGGGCGTCCCGGGCACCGCTACCGAGTACGCCATGCTCGGCCTTTACGTCCGCCTCCGCGACCTCGACCGGACGGCGACGCGGACCTCCTCGCCTCGGACAACAACACCGCGAGCATCCTGCTCCGGGCCAGCACGACCGGCATCACGACGACCGGAGCCACGGAGCTGTTGCTGCGGGCCAACCTCCCGCAGTAGTACGGGCGTTGCGCCCCGTCGTCAGGGCTGAGCCCCGGAGTCGGTCTCCGGGGCTCGCACGACGAACTCCGGGGTGTCGAACTCGAAGCCGACCGGGGCGCGAGCCGGCCAGCCGTGTGGTTCCGGCCTTCTCCTGGATCGGCGATTGGCCTGTTCGGGCCGGCTTCGACGACCGTGAGCAGGCGTGACTGGGGTTGCCGGTGGTCCAAAGGGGCCATTCGCTTGAGGAACGTCCATTCCCACGCGACCGCGTAGCGGCATACGAGGAACGGATCGCGATCGCGCAGGTCACGGGCCACGGATCACGACTCATGCCTGCCGGGACTACAGTGCCTCAGCCTCGCTCCTCTGGATGGCCGAGGCCGTCGTCGGGATCGTCGTATTCCTCGGCAAGCCGGAGCCCCAGATCGGACTCCCATTCCAGAGCCCACTGCCGCAGCTCGGCGATCTCCTCCGGGCCCAGTCCGTAGGCGCCGAACTCTTCGTCACTCACCCAGACGACGCTCTCCAGTCGGTCGCGCAGCTCGGCGAGTTCGAACTCCGTCCCGTCACGCAGCCCCAACTGCTCAAGTTCGATCACGGAGTAGTAGTGGCATGCCACATGCACGTCGATCACGTCCCGCGGCAGACCACGCTCGCCGAGCGCGTGCACCTTCATGACCACCAGGTCCTCAAGGTCGACGACCAGGTCCTGACTCGGGCGGCTGACCAGTCCATGCGCCTGAACGGCGTATCCACCGGCCGGGGCAAGCTCGTACTCACCGGCCGCGTCCAGCGCATCCGTCAGCAGACGGCGATGGGGTTCGGGCAGCTTCATACCGCGTCGGAGCGGGAGCGACGGAGTTCGGGAAAGGCTCCCTCCCACGTGCCGCGCACACCGCGCCCCAGCATCTTGCGCAGGATGGGCCAGTGGCGGACGAGAAGCCCACCATTGAGGTAGCCCACGAAGTCGTCCCGGGAGCCGTTGTTGAGAACGATCCGATAGAGGCCGAGCAACAGCTTCACGTCGCTGATGTCGAAGACACGCAGCCCCGACCACGCCAGGCGCAACGGCAGCTCGACACACCCGCTCTCGGGTCCGTCGAGCTCGTCCAGCGTCCCCGAAAGGCGCTCCGCGCCATATCCCCACCCAGAGGGGGGACGACTGCTTCCGTGTGTGTACTCGGCCACGACAGCAGTATGCCGGGCGAGCGGTGAGACGGAGCCGGGAGCCCGATCACGCGGCAGCCCTCGCCTCATCGGCGACCGACGGCCCGACCTCAAACCACAGCAGCTTCCCGCCCCGCCCGAAGAGGTCGTCCCCGAGCGGGTAGCCGCCCCATGCGTCCGCATAGTGGCATACCAGGAATAGCCCGCGCCCGCCGTCGGCCTCGACCGGGACCGGGTGGAGGGGGCCTGGCCGCTTGTCGAAAGGTGGAGGGACGTGGGGGTTGGCATCCCAGACGCTCACCCGGAGACGACTGCCGCCGAGGCCGCGCAAGCGGAGAGTCGCGGAGCCAGTGGAGTAGCGATAGGCGTTGGTGACGAGCTCGGAGGCCAACAGGGTGGCAGCGTCCGTGAGTTGCTTCATACCGTGACCGGCAAGGATCGCACGCAGGGTAACGCGGGCGATGCTCGCCGCACGTGGATCGTGGGGCAGTTGGAGGGCGTACGCCCAAGTTGGGGGCGCTTCGCACTGCGACGGCAAGGACGGGGATACGGTGACCATGAACGCCTCCTGCGGTGGGGGGACTTAGTTCGTTCGACTCGCTCGTCGGCCTGGCCAGCGGTGGCAATGCCGCGCGAGTGGTGCGGTGCGCTTCCGACTTACGGGCAGGGCCAGTTGGGCGGTTCGGGACTCACCGTAGCGACGTAAGTAGGATGGATTCTACGAAACCTGCGAATACATCCGACGGTCCACTCGTGTGGGTGACCACGCAGGGCACAAAACAAGGGAGCGGACGGACATGCCGCCACGGCAGACACCCACGGCACGCCAGATCCGCCTGGGCGCCGAACTGCGGAAACTGCGTGAGCACGCGGGCCTCACCGCCCGTGAAGCCGGCGAGATGCTGGCCGCCAACCAGGCGCGCATCAGCAACATCGAGACGGGCCGCTTCGGCCTCAGCGAACAGCGCGTCCGCACCCTCGCCCACAACTACGACTGCACCGACGAGCCGCTCATCGACGCGCTCGTAGCCATGGCGGCGCACCGCGAGCGCGGCTGGTGGGAGGAGTACCGGGACACGCTCCCGCCCCGCTTCCTGGACGTCGCAGAAATGGAGCACCACGCAGTCGCCCTACGCGTGGCCCAGGTCATCAACATCCCCGGCCTGCTCCAGACCCCGGAGCACGCCCGCACCCTCTTCCGCCAGGCGGTCCCGAAACTCCACCCGCACGAGATCGAGTACCGCATCTCCCACCGCATCAAGCGCCAGGCCATCCTCCACCGCGAGCAGCCACCGCAGTACACGGCGATCATCCACGAGGCCGCGCTGTGCATGCGGTTCGGCGGCAGCGAGGTAGCCCGCGCCCAGCTGGACCACCTCACCAAGATGAGCGAACAGCCACACGTCACACTCCGGGTGATCCCCTTCGACGGCACCGCGTTCCCCACCGTCGGCCATGGACTGGACTACGCGTACGGCCTCGTCCCCGCGCTCGACACGGCACAGCTCGACGCCGCACACGGCAGCGAACTCATCGACGCGGTAGCACAGTTGACGAAATACCGACTGATCCTGGACCGCATGGAGGAGGCCACCCTGGAACCCGACGCCTCCCGCGACCTCATCCACCGCATCGCCCAAGACACCTGAAAGCCGAGCCATGACCACCACCGAACCCACCTGGCAGAAGTCCACCTACAGCGAGGAAGCCTCCTCCTGCGTCTACGTCGCCACCACCCCCACCGGAACGATCCTCCTCCGCGAAAGCGACGCCCCGGAAAGCATCGTCGCGACTGGCTCTCGCCAACTCGGCGCACTGATACGCGCCCTCAGACCTGAGGGGATAAGCGGGTCCGCTTTCCGCAGCCGGAAGACCTGATCGGGCATCGCACCAGTTCCGGGTCCCCAGCGCTCTATCCCCGCATGCATCTCCTTGAACCTCAAGAGGCCCGACTACTCCAATTACTCATGAAGAAATACTCAACCCTCACGGTGGAATTTGACCATGGCCCGATATCTTCCGAAATCGACAGGAGAGTGTAAATAGCCGAGACGAACCCTTGAAGATCACCCTCCAGGAGGGCATCTGCATTTCTAATCAGAATGGCAATTGAGCTCCGCCCAAGACGCTCAACGTCTTGAAAATAATCGTTGAACTCATACCAGGAGCGCGCCGGGGGATTCGGAAATCCCAGCACTTCGCTGAGACTTGAGATCATGACCTCAAGATCCGTATCGACGGAAACCTCGATCTCAAGGACTTGAAATCCGAAGTCATCCAACACCTGACGGATCCGGGACTCTTCGCGCCATCCCACAAGGTAAGGACGGTTCCCAACCGCCGCCCGGATCGCCGCTAGCGCTTCGACTTCACGCAAAACTTCCGCCCCACCTCCGACTGAACTCCCGCCGTTCAGTCTGGCAGGACAACCATGCGAGTCGGCGGCAGGCCGGTCAAGGGGGGCTGGCTTACGGAACTCGCCGCTGATCAACACGTCCTGCACCACACGATGGACGTTCGCCACGGCCTCGTCACCGTACTCCCGAAACGTCGGGGTGGCCTGAAGCAGTAGTGCCCCGTTGGGCAGGACGTCAACGGAATGGAAGGCACCCGAGGCGCGAAGGACGTCGGCGCCGCCCAGCACGCGGGCGATCTCGTCGGGCACGACCATGAGCCAGGAGTAGCCACGCAAATGCGAACGCCATCGGGGTGTGTTGGTCGCCGGGTCGCTGTCGTAACCCTTAAGGAAGTACTCCAGTTCCGTCTCCTCGCCGGCGTGCCGGTAGGAGACGTGCCCGAAGACCACGTCATATCGGTCGCAGGCCCACCGGACGGCCCGCAGGAGACCGTCTTGCACCGCTGGCCCGCTCGCCGGGTTGAGCAGTTCTCGCTCGTCCAGACGCACAACCAACTTCACATATTCGGGGAGTTCCTCGTCGAATACGGCCGAGACCGAGACGTCTGAGTTGCCGATGTCCCCATCCTGCGTGAACACCCCGCTCGTCACGGAAACCGACTCGGCCCGGTCGTCGACGACTTGCCTCAGCCACGGCAGGACATCCGGGGTGTAGGGGTTGTAGCGGACCTCGAACGTGCCCTGCTGCGCCACATCGACGCACCCCCACCTGTTGGACCCGCAGCGCGGACTCATGACAGGAAAGCGCGTAGACCCCTTGCCGCGCGCCTTCCGTGAGCCACTGAACCGCACACTCGGACAGCTTGACCTGGGCGGCGTCGAAAACGGTCAGTTCGATCACCAGTCCGTGAGAAATGGTGGCGTCGAGGGAGCGACGGATGTCCACCCATTCACCCTTTCAATGCCGAACTGGCTGGTCACCAGCTCGCGCAACGATTAGACGTGGACCGGGGAGGCTGCAAACGCCTGCGCGGGACTACAACTGACTCAGGATCGTCCGATCCGTGATGCTCATGTCGTCCGCCAGCAGCATCGCCTTGCTCAGGATCACCGCCAGCATCCGGTCCCCCTCGAAGGGCAGGTAACCGGTCTGTGGGCCGGTTGTCGATGACTTCGGGACGATGCACAGGTACTGGTCGTTCGGGGTCATGAGGATGTTGCCTGAGCCCAGGTGGATTTTGTAGGTGTGGCGTTCTCCCTTGACGTGGAGGAAGCGGCCTTCGATGGTGCAGCGGTTGGCTATCGCCAGGCGGGGGATCAGGCGTTCCAGGAGGGCGCGGCGCGTTTCCGCGCTCTGGGTCAGGTCGCCGAAGCCGTACGACGTCCAGTACTCGCGGAAGCGGCCGTCGGGGCCGCCGTCCTGCCAGGTCGGGTCGTTGCCGACGCTCGCGACGCCCACGAACAGGTCTACGTCGCGCAGGACTTCGGAGAGCACGATGGGTGGGATGTCCTCCAGACGCAACGGGGCGACCGGGGGCGCTCCGTCTCGCAGCCACATCCTGTACTCGCCGCCGCAGCAGTGCGCCGAGTTCTCCGGGGCGTCGATCGGGTAGAAGCGGACCTGGTCGGTGCGTAGGCGCAGGTAGCTGCCCGACTCCGAGGTGTCCTCGCCGTATTCCGTTCCGTCGCCCTCTGTCCAGTACTCCGCGCGCAGGCCCCACTGGGGCAGCTCGCGCGTGACCGGCGGGGCCTCGTCGTCGACCATCAGGCGCAGTTTGTTGCGCCAGCCGCGGATCGCGGCCAGGGAGTGGAACTGGTGCTGGCGCACGACGTGGGCCGCGAAGCGGTTGGAGTACGTGGACGTCCTTCGCTCTGCGTCCGTCAGCAGGTACACCTCGCGGTGGGCCTGTTTGAACGGCTGGGTGATCTCGTGCCGTTCCAGCCAGTCGCGCCAGGCGACGACCTCGGCGGGGTCGTGGCCGACCGGGTGCCAGAGCTTGACCTCGGCGCCTTTCTCGACCGGGTCGTCCGTGAGGGTGCGCAGGGTTCCGTTCGCGTATCCGACCGTCGCGCCGTCGACCGTCCACAGGAGGCGTCGGGCCAGGGCACCGACCAGCGGGTGGTCGAGGTAGCGCTCGCGCCAGGCCTCGTACGGCCAGGTCCGCCTCGCCAGGAACTGGCGGTCCAGTCGCTCGCTCTGGGCGGTGAGCATCTTGTCGATGTCCTTGACCGCCGCCTTCAGCTCCTTGAGTTCTTCGGCGTGGTCGCGCTTCACGGCGGCGGGCACGCTCTTGACGGTCTTGCCAGACGTGTTGCGCCAGCCGAGGACGGCCTTGGTGCCCTGGATCTCCAACAGGGCGGTGACATCGCCGAGTTCGTGGCGCGCTCGGCCCACCTCCGTCAAACCGTAGGCGGGCACGGCGAGTTCCTCGATCTCCTCGCGGCTGAGGCCCATCGCCTGGGCCCGGGACTCCAGTGCCGCGTCGAGCAGTTTCAGCGTGCCCTTGAAGGTGACGCGGGTGGCGAGGCGGGCCAGTTCGCCGAGGGCCGCCTCGCCGTCGGTACGGGCGAGGGCGTTGACCGCGGCGTTGGCGACCTTCGGGTTGCGCGGGCCCATTCCGGCGACCTTCCTGAGGGAGGTCTCGACGAGGGCGCCGAGGGCGCGGGCCGTGTCCGGGTGGGGCGGGAGGAGGGAGAGCAGCCAGGTGAGGCCACGGAGAGCGTTCGCGTTGTAGGGGTCGTAGGCGCTGTTGATGTCGGGCTCGTACTCCCCGCGCTCCAGCTCGAAGGTGCGGGGGCGGCCGACGAGGGGGAACCAGCGGAGCACCGCCTCGCGGACGTGCTCGGGGCCGAGCGTCGTGACCAGTTCGGTGGCCCGTTTGTCCCACTTGGGGGATGGCTTGGCAGCGGTGGCGGTCGCCGTGTGGGCGAGCAGATCCTGCCAGACGGGGTCTGCCTCGGCGTCCCGCAGAGCCTGTTCGGCCCACTCCTCACCGACGTTGAGTGCCGGCTCGGTCAGCTTCTTCGCCGTCTTGGGCAGGTCCTCGTTCTGGTAGGCGTGGAGGACGGAGCGGCGAACGGTGGCGACGACGCCGGGCGCGATCGGGCGGCCCGCGGCCAGCTCGGCCTCGATGAGGTTCTCGTAGCGGGCGCCGTACCAGAAGGAGTGCCGGCGGGAGATCTCGTCGAGCAGGGAGATGCGTTCCGCGACGAGGCGGTCGTGGGGCGGCAGGCCGCGGGAGACGATGCCCAGCAGGATCAGCGCGTTCTGCCGGGCGATCGGACCCGCCCTTTCCGAGTGGTACTGGGTCACGAGGCCGTCGGCGACCCGCGACCGCGCGTCCGGCGGCAGTTCGCACAGCCGGTCCAGCACGCCGTCCCACAGGCCGGTCCAGTTGCCGTTGTTGATGGCCGCGGCCTTGAGCAGGTCGGCGGCCAGCTCCTCCAGGTCACCGCCGGCGGCCCGCTGCTTGATCAGGTCCTTGCAGTTCTGTACGTGGCCCATCGTCATCCCCCCACCAGCGGAACAAGCTTCAGAAACGTCACCTCGGTGCCCAGCACCAGCTCGATCTCCTCGTCCAGGTCCGTCAGCTGACGCTCCCCCACCAGCACCAGGAAACCGTTGCCCGCGAAGGCCTTGAGCGCCAGCTCGGTCTGGACCTCCGGGTCTATTCGGCGGGGTGTCCGCAGCGCATACCCGTTCAGCACCCGCTCCGTGTCCTCGGGCTGCACGAGCCCCTGGAACACCCCCGGCGTACGCGCGTTGTACTCGACGACCTCCTGGAACACCCGACGCCGGACCAACTCGCGCAGCGCGAGCCGCTCCTCGGTGATTTCGAGCCCCCAGCCCGCACCCCGGTCCCCCGATGTCGTCTCGTCGACGAACGTCACGATTCCCATGCCGCCGACAGTAGAGGCCGCCACTGACAATCACTCGTTCCGGCCGGTCGGGCACCTATTCTGACGGTATGTCAGAAAACCAGTCGTACGAGCTGCTCGGCTTCGACAACATCCTGCTGCCCGTCGGGGATCTCGGCGAGGCCGTCGGGTTCTACGAGCGGGCCGGGTTCACCGTGGGGTTCCGGCTCGACGAGGCCGGGATCGCGTCACTGAAGGTCGGGGCCGAGACGCCAGGGATTCTGCTGCGGGTCGAGGACGGACTCGGACGTCGGCCGCCGCCCTGGCCCTCCCCGCGCGTGTGGGTGGAGGTGCCGGACGCCCGGGCGGCCGGGCGGGCACTCATCGCGGCCGGTGTCGAACTCCTCGACGCACCCCTCTCCGTCGCGACCGGATGGACCGTCGAGGTCGCCGATCCATGGGGAAACGTCATCGGCTTCACGGACTACTCCAAGCGTCCGGAGCTGGGTCGCCGCACCGCGTGAGCCACGTCACCCCCACCACCTCACCCCCCTCGTTGAACGTGTTCAAAAACAGGGCTACAGTCAGTCCCGACAGAGTTTTGAACGCGTTCAAGAAGCCCCACGATGCTTCGAGTGGCTTCGCGCGGCTTCAAGAAGGGTGGGGGAACAATGGACCTCACGGTCATCGCCTACGTCATCTATCTGCTGGTCAGCATCAGTCTGACCGTCTGGGTGGCGCGCACGCTCAGTCGCAACGGACGGGTCTTCCTGGCCGACGTACTGCGCGGGAACGAGAAGCTCGCCGAGGCCGTCAACCACCTTCTGGTGGTGGGCTTCTACCTCGTCAACCTCGGGTTCGTCGCCCTCTACCTGAGCGGCGACGGGGCCATCGACGACACCCGGGGGATCTTCGAAGCCCTCTCCACCAAGGTCGGCGTCGTGTTGCTCGTGCTCGGTGTCATGCACCTCGGGAACGTCTACGTCCTCAACAAGATCCGGCGCCGGGGCGTCATGGAGCGGGAGCAGCTGCCGCCCGTCGCCCCGCAGGGCTGGGTCGCCCCCACGACCGGGGCGTGAGAACGATGAGCCACATGAACGCGGTGGGGTCGGGGGACACCACTGCCCGCGCGGACCGGGACGCCACGGGGGGCGTTCCGGTCCGCCGGCTCACCGTCCTGTACGACGCCGAGTGTGACCTGTGCACCTTCGTGCGCGGCTGGCTCGAACGGCAGCCGCAGCTGGTGCCGCTGGCGATGGTTCCGGCGGGTTCGGAGCGGGCACGGAGGCTGTTTCCGACCCTCGATCACTCCGCCACCCTCGACGACATCACCGTCGTAGGGGACGCCGGGCAGGTCTATCGCGGAACCGGCGCCTGGGTCGTCGTGCTGTGGGCCTTGCGCGAGCACCGGCCCCTCGCCCATCGGTTCGCCACCCCGGCCGGGGCCCGGCTCGCCAAGGGTGCCGTTCTCGCCGCCGCCAAGTGGCGCGGCGCCCAGTCGGGTGCCGACAAGGGCGGCACGCGCGTGTACCGGCGGAGCGACGGGTGGTCGTACGATCCCAGCCTCGGGTGGACCCACACCCCGCCGGGCTGTGACAGCGGTACCTGCTCCACTGGTTAGGCTCCTTCCCGTGCCAGCACCGAAAGACAGCCCCGGCCCCTCCGACGCTCCCGGACGTACTCCCGCCAAGAGTGAGCAGACCCGTGCGCTGATCCTGGAGACGGCCATGCGGCTGTTCAAGGAGCGCGGGTACGAGAAGACGACCATGCGGGCCATCGCCCAGGAGGCCGGGGTCTCCGTCGGCAACGCGTACTACTACTTCGGCGGCAAGGAACACCTGATCCAGGGCTTCTACGACCAGCTCGCCGGCGAGTACGAGGTGGCCGCGCGGGAGGTCCTGGAACGGGAGACCGACCTGGAGGCCCGGCTCGCGGGGGTGCACCGGGCCTGGCTCGATGTGGCCGCGCCCTACCACGAGTTCGCGGTGCAGTTCTTCAAGACCGCCGCCGATCCGAACAGCCCGCTCAGCCCCTTCTCCGCCGAGTCGGAGCACGCGCGCGTGCAGGCCATCAACGTGCACCGGGAGGTGCTCGCCGGATCGAAGGCGAAGGTCCCGGAGGAACTGCGGGACGTGCTGCCCGAGTTGATGTGGCTGTCCCAGATGGGCCTCGTCATGTACTGGATCTACGACCGTACAGAAGGCCGCGAGCGCACCTACCGGCTCGCCGGACGCGGCGCCCGGCTCACCACGCGCGGTGTCGCGCTGGCCCGTTTCCGCGTCCTGCGCCCGCTCGTCCGCGAGGTCCACGACCTGTTCAGCGACTTCCTGCCGGGCATGACCAACGCCCTTCCCGAGCCGTCCGAGGAGAACGGGACGACCGGGAAGGGCGATCAGGCCGAGCGGAGTTGAGCGACGGCTCAGTTCACCGCGTCCACCTCTCCCTCCACCAACTCCACGTCGTACACCAGCGGTTCGCCGTCGACGACGACGTTCCGCGCGCGTGAGCCGTACGACGGTGACGTGGCCGACAGCAGATAGGCGCCCGGTGCCGGGACCGACAGGATGTACGAGCCGTCCGCCAGGGACGTCACGTGGTCCAGTTGGCGGCCGCCCTTCGTGAGGAGGGTCACCGACGCGCCCTCGACGGGGTCGCCGTCGCCGGTGCGGATGAAGCCGTGGACCACCGACGCGCCGCCCTCCGACGCGGCCGGCGCCTCGGTCTCCGCGTCCTCCTTCGGCTCCACCGCCAGGTGCGGAAGCCGCTTCTCCAGGCCGACGGGCAGCCACCAGTTGGAGTTGCCCAGCAGGTGCATCGCGGCCGGGACCAGGGCCGTACGGAGAATGAAGGCGTCCAGGGCTACCGCTGCCGCCAGGCCGACGCCGGCCATCGCGGCACCCGTGTCACCGCTCAGTACGAAGGCCAGGAAGACGCAGACCATGATCAGGGCGGCGGAGTTGATGACCCGGCTGGTTTCCGCCAGGCCGACGCGGACCGCCCGCGCGTTGTCCTTCGTGTGCACCCATTCCTCGTGCATCCGGCTCACCAGGAACACCTGGTAGTCCATCGAGAGGCCGAAGAGGAGCGAGAGCATGATGACGGGCAGGAAGGAGTTGATCGGGCCTTCCTTGCCGAGGCCCAGTAGGTCCAGGCCCCAGCCGTACTGGAAGACCGCCACGAGTACGCCGAAGGACGCGGCCGCGGCGATCAGGTTCATCACCGCGGCTGTCAGCGGTACGACGATCGAGCGGAAGGCGACCATGAGGAGCAGGAAGCCCAGGCCGATGATGGCCAGGACGAAGTACGGCAGCCGGTCCGCGGTCACGGACGAGAAGTCCTTGGAGACCGCTGTCACGCCGCCGACGTGGGCGGTGACGCCCGCGTCCGGGATCACCTGGTCGCGCAGGGTGTCGATGAGCTCGTCCGTCTCGACGGACTGCGGGGACGTGGTCGGCACGACCTGGATCACCGTGACACCCTGGCCGGGCGGCAGGGCGACCACCTGGGCGACTCCCTCGGTCGCGCGGATGCTCGTGACCAGGCCGGCGGTGTCGGGGCTCTCCGTGACCACCTGCAGGGGGCCGTTGAAGCCGGGACCGAAGCCCTCGGCCAGCAGGTCGTAGGCCTGCCGGGTCGTCGTGGACGCGTCGTCGTTGCCCTGGTCGGTCGTACCGAGCCGGAGCGACAGCAGAGGCAGCGCGAGGACCGCCATGACGACGACGGCAAGCGCGGCGACCTTCCGCGGGTTCCGCTCGACGTTCGCGGACCAGCGCACCGCCAGGCCGCTCGTACGCTCCGGCTGCGGTCCCTCGGCGGCGAGCCTGCGCCGCTGGCGGCGGCTGAGCACCCGGGTGCCGAGCAGGCCGAGCAGCGCGGGCAGCAGGGTGACCGCCGCGAGGACGCTCAGCACGACGGTGACCGCCGTGCCGACGACCACACCGTCCAGGAAGCGCATGTTCATCACCAGCATTCCGGCGAGCGCGATGACCACCGTGCCACCCGCGAACAGCACTGCCCGGCCCGAGGTGTTGAGGGCCTTGACCGCCGCGTCCTCCGGCTTCTCGCCGCGCATGAGGCCGCGCCGGTGCCGGGTGACGATGAACAGCGCGTAGTCGATGCCGACGCCGAGGCCGATCAACGTGGCAAGCAGCGAGGCGAGTTCGGGCACGTTCGTGACATGGCTGAGGAGCTGGGTCGAGAACATGCCGGTTCCCACGCCGAAGATGGCGATGCCGATCGGCAGCAGCATCGCGAGGAACGAGCCGAAGGCCAGGTACAGGACGATCGCGGCCGCCGCGACGCCCACCAGCTCGGCGAGGCCGGTCGGCGGCTCCTGGACGCGCTGGATCGCCTGACCGCCCAACTCCACGTCGAGGCCGGCGCGTTCGGCGTCCTGCGCGGTGTCGACGACGTCCTGGACCAGTTCCTTGGGCACCGCATTCGCCTGCTCGGCGAAGGTGACCTGGGCGTAGGCGATCCGCCCGTCCTCACTGATCTGCGCGGCGCCCCCCGCCGCGTACGGATCGGTGACGTCGCCGACACCCTTCATCTTGCCGATCTCGACGAGCGCGGGTTCGATCCGGGACCGTACGGACTCGTCCCGCACCGATCCGCTGTCAACCTTCCACACCACCGTGTCGGTGTCGCCCGCCCGCTCCGGGAAGGCCTTCTCCATCAGGTCGTACGCACTCTTGGAGTCCGTGTTGGGAAGAGAGAAGGTGTCCGCGTAGTTCGTGCCCGCGGCCGAACCCGCGAAGCCCAGTCCGAACAGCGCCCCCACCCACAGCAACAGGACCACCAGCCGGTGCCGATAGCACCACCGTGCCAATGCCGCCACGCTCAACACTCCTTCATCAGTGACGAGTTGATCGGTTGGTCCCCCAGGTCCTGGGCAACAGCATTGGCGGTGGCACGCGTGCGTGGACATGACCCGGCCATGACTCTCAAGGAACTCCAAAGCACCGAACGGGCCCCACTGTCAGTGGCCCCGCCGATACTGGGGGCATGACGGCTCCAGGCACCGTGCTGGTGGTGGAGGACGAACCGAGCATCGCGGACGTCCTCACCATCGCCCTGCGCTACCACCACTTCGAGGTGATGACCGCGGGCACCGTCCGCGAGGCCCTCGCCCTCGCCGAGCGGACCCGGCCCGACATCGCGCTGCTAGACGTCATGCTCCCGGACGGCGACGGCCGCGCCCTGGGCCGCGAACTGCGCGCCCGCCGCCCCGACCTGGCACTCGTCTTCCTGACCGCGCGGGACGCGCCCGCAGAGATCGTCGGCGCCCTCGGCTTCGGCGACGACTACATCACCAAGCCGTTCAACATCGACGAGGTCGTCGCCCGGATCACGGCCGTCCTGCGGCGCACCCGCCCCGACGACGTCCTCCCGCAGCGCCCGCCCCTGCGCTACGGCGATCTGGAGCTGGACGAGACGACGTACTCGGTGCACCGCGAGGGCCGCTCGGTCGAACTCACCCCCACCGAGTACGCGCTGCTGCGCTTCCTGGTGCGCAACAGCGGCCGGATCGTGCCAAAGGAGCAACTCCTGCGCCATGTCTGGCAGTACGAGCACACGCCGCCGGAGTCGACCGTCGTCGAGACCTACATCAGCTATCTGCGGCGCAAGCTGGACGCGCTCGGAGCGCCCGTGATCACCACGCGGCGGGGCGTCGGATACGGGCTGGCATGAGGCGACCCCATCCGCATCCATATCCGCATCCCGGCGCCCACTGGCTGCGACCCTTCCGTTGCAAGCGCGGGATCCACTCGCTGCGGGTGAAGCTCACGCTGGCGAACGTCGTGCTGCTCGCCCTCGGCATCGTCGTGGCGACCGCCGTGAGCGTGATGGGCATGCGGGTCTATCTGCTCGACAGCGTCGACACGGAGCTGATGAGCACCCGCGACTCGATCGGCGATTCCCGGCTCACGCTGGACCAGATCGACTCGCTGAGCGTCCTGATCGCCATGAAGGACAGGTTCGCGGGCGGCGCCTCCGACTCTGACTCCTCCGGCTCCTCCGCCACGGACGCCGACGATCTGGTGTCCAACGGCATCTTCACGGTCGTGGACAAGCAGGGACACCCCGCCTCCGTCGCCGGTTTCGCGCCGACCGCCAACCAGCGGGCGCTCGCCGACGCGGTGGACGACCCGGCCGCCCTCGCCCGCGACGCCGAACCGCACGACATCAGGGTGAAGGGCGACCCCTACCGGGTCACGGCCACCCGGCTCGCCGACGGTACGACCGTGCTGCTCGCCACCTCGACCAGCACCCTGCACGGGGTCCTCAGCAAGGCGCTCAGGCTCGATCTCGCCGTCGGCACCATGCTGTTGATGCTGCTCGCGGTGCTCACGATGTTCAGCGTCGGCCGCCGGATGCAGCCGCTGGAGGACATGGTGGAGACCTCGTCGGCGATCGCCGAGGGGGACCTCACCCGGCGCGTCCCGTCCAGCCGCGAGGCCTCCCTTGAGGTGGAGCAGCTGCGGCTCGCCCTCAACTCGATGCTCCACCAGGTCGAGTCGGCCTACCGCACGCGCGAGCGCACCGCGGCCCAGCTGCGCCGCTTCGTCGCCGACGCCTCCCACGAGCTGCGCACCCCGCTGTCCGCGATACGCGGCTACCTCCAGCTGTACGACAAGGGGATGCTGACCGAACCGGCCGAGCGCACGCGCGCGTGGGAGCGAGTCATGTCGGAGGCCGACCGGATGGGCCGGCTGGTCGAGGAGCTGCTGTGCCTCGCCCGCCTCGACCAGGAGCCCCAACTGCGCTTCCGGAACGTCGACTTGAGCTGCCTGGTGCGGGACGCGGCCGAGGATCTTCGGGTGCAGCAGCCGCAGCGGCCCGTCACGGTCGGCGCCGACGGCGCGCTCCTTGTCCACGCCGACGAGTCGGGGCTGCGGCAGATACTCGGGAACCTGGTGGGCAACGTGCGCACACACACGCCCGCCGACGTGCCGGTGCGGCTCGGGGTGGAGCGGGAGGACGGGGTCGTACGGCTGTGTGTCGAGGACAAGGGTCCCGGGCTCGGGGAGGATGACGCGGCGCGCATCTTCGACCGGTTCTTCCGGGCCGGCGGCGGCGCGGGCAGCGGGCTCGGCATGGCGATCGTGCAGGGGGTCGTCCTGGCGCACGGCGGTGAGGTGGCGGTACGGACGGCGCCGGGCGAGGGGCTGGCGGTGACGGTCACGCTGCCGGCGCGGGCGCCGATACCGTCGTAGAACCAGTAGAAGTAGTAGAACCAGTAGAGCCACTTGCCGCTGTCACAGCGGTCGGGAGTCGGCCGGTACCAGGGCCCAGACCGTCTTTCCGTGGCGGCCGCGGCTCCAGACGCCCCAGGCCGCGGCGATGTTCTCCACCAGGTGCAGGCCTCGGCCGGCTTCCTCCCAGTCGCCCACCACCCTCAGGCGGGGCTCCAGTTGGCCCTCGTCGGAGACCTCTATGAGACAGGAGCCGTCGGCCAGGGCGGTGACCGCGACCTCGAACTCGCGCTCCAGGAGCGGGCCGTGGCGTACGACGTTGGTGGCCAGTTCGGAGACCAGGAGCACGACGTCCTCGATGGCCGGATCGCCGGGGCCGTGGCCCCAGTCGGTCAGGTGGTCGCGTACCCGGCGCCGGGCGAGACCGACGGAAGCCGGATGCCGGGGCAGCCGGAAGGAGTTGCGTCTCAGCACGTTTGCTCCTCACCCCGCGCACACCTCCGTCACATGGTGCTGCGTCGGGATGCTTCCCGGCGTCACTTGGGCGAATGTTCCGCCCACGAGATCGCGTCAGATCCCGTCGGATTCCGTCAGATCCCGTCACAGCCAGTCGAGGCGCCAGAGCCTGAAGACCCCGGTGCCGTCCGAAAGATACTGGCTGCCGCCGATGTCCTCGCTGCTCACGACGTACTCCTTGCGCTGCCACAGCGGGATGACGGGCACATCGCGTGCCACGTTCGACTGGAGTTCACGGAAGTAGTCCGAAGCCTGGGTGCGGTCGTCGAAGCCCTGACTGACCTGAATCAGCCGGTCGACCTCCTTGCTGCTGTATCCGGTGCTCATCGAGCCGCCGGTGCCGACGAGGGGGCCGCCGTAGGTGTCCGCGTCGGGGAAGTCGGCGACCCAGCCGACCGCGTAGGCGTCGAGTTTTCCGGTGGCCCAGAGCTTCTGGAACGAGGTCCACTCGTAGCCCTCGACCTTCACCTTGAACAGGCCGCCGGCCTCCAACTGCCGCTTGAGTTCGGCGGCTTCCTGGTCGGCGACGCCGCTGCCCTCGCCGTAACCGTAGGTGAAGGTGACCGGGAGGCTCACGCCGGCCTCTTCGAGCAGGGCGCGGGCCTTCTTGACGCTGGGGTTCGGGTAGGCGTCGAAGAAGGATGTGGTGTGGCCGAGGATGCCGGTCGGGATCAGCGAGTACAGGGGGTCGACGGTGCCCTCGTACACGTCCGCGGCGAGCGAGCCGCGGTCGATCAGCCAGGCCATCGCCCGGCGTACGCGGGGGTCGTGCAGGGCCGAGGACGCGCGGACGTTGAGGTACAGGTTGCGGGTCTCGGAGCTGTCGACCTCCGAGACGCGCTGGCCGGGGTCGCTCGGCGAGAGGTCGGCGAGGACGTCGGGGGGCAGTTGGCGGGTGGCGACGTCGAACTGCTTCGCGTTCCAGGCCTTGTTGAGGGTGTCCGCGTCCTTGTAATAGAGGAGTTCGATGGGCCGGCCGGTGCCGTCGACAGCGCCCTGGTAGTTTCCGTTGGGGGCGAGGACGGCCTTCTTGTTCCGCTTGTACGACGTCAGTTCGTACAGTCCGGTGCCGTCGGCGCCGGCGTCGGTGCGGAGGCTGTTCCTCGCGTACTTGGTGTGGTCGACGATCGAGCCGGCGCCGGTGGCCACCTTGAACGGGAAGGTGGCGTCGGCCGACTTGAGGTGGAAGGTGACGACGAGATCGCTCGCGTCGACCGAGGCGAGCGTGGACAGCAATGGGGCGGGGCCGACCGGGGAGTTGATCTTCAGGACCCGGTCGAAGGAGTACTTCACGTCCTCGGCGGTCATCTCGCGGCCGCTCGGGAAGGTGAGGCCCTCGCGCAGCTCACAGCGGTAGGTGCGCAGGGCGCTGTCCGTGAAGGTGCAGCTCTTCGCCGCGTCCGGCACGGGTGAGGCGGCGCCCGGTTCGAAGGTCAGCAGTGACTGGAAGACGTTGCTGAACAGGGCCCAGGAGCCGGCGTCATAGGCGCCGGCCGGGTCGAGCGACGTCACGTTGTCCGACGTGCCGACCCTGATGGTCTTGTTCTTGTCACCCCCCGACGGCATTAACTGCCAGCCGCCCACACCGATCGCCGCCAACACCAGCAGCGTCGCAAGAATCCGCATGCGAACCGATCGCATCGGTGCCCTCCCCAGGCCCC
Source organism: Streptomyces sp. JLBG701 (assembly GCF_058544905.1). Taxonomy (NCBI): domain Bacteria; kingdom Bacillati; phylum Actinomycetota; class Actinomycetes; order Kitasatosporales; family Streptomycetaceae; genus Streptomyces; species Streptomyces sp. JLBG701. The sequence goes on along the minus strand of NZ_CM178588.1, from coordinate 7,098,362 downwards.
AGCGCATATGCCACCCCCCTGGTGGCGGGCTCACCTAACCACAGCGGTTTCACCTGGGGGAAGAGTTATCTGTTGAGATGGGAAAGAACTTACCGAGGGTCTGTTACCGGCGAGTTTCACAGCAAGCGCACAGGTGCCTCACCTGGCGTTCTCCACGGGCATCTGATGGCCTCCGGCCGAACAGGCCTACACCGGGCCGGAGTTGACGGGCGAGGCCCCCTCACGCCTGCCGCGAGGCCAGTTGGATCAGCGTGATGTCCGATGGGGCGCCCACCCTGGTCGGCGGGCCCCAGGCGCCCGCGCCGCGGCTGACGTAGAGCTGGGTGTCGCCGTAGCGGTCCAGGCCGGACAGGGTTGGGTTGGCCGCTGAGGCGACGAAGTTGCCGGGCCAGAGTTGGCCGCCGTGGGTGTGGCCGGAGAGTTGGAGGTCTACGCCGTGGGTGACGGCATCGTCGATCTGGACGGGCTGGTGGGCCAGGAGGACGCACGCGCGTGTCGTGTCCCGGTCGCCGAGGGCCTTGGTGAAGTCGGGGCCCTGGCCCTCGCTCTCGCCCGCGATGTCGTTGACACCGGCGAGGTCGAACCACGCCAGCTCCTTGCGCTCGTTCTCCAGCGGGAGGATGCCAAGGCGCCGTACCTCCTCGACCCACTGCTCGGCACCGGAGAAGTACTCGTGGTTGCCGGTGACGAAGAACGAGCCGTGGCGGGCCTTGAGTTGGGACAGGGGTGCCGCCGCCGGTCCCAGGTCCTTCACGCTGCCGTCGACCAGGTCGCCTACGACCGCGATCAGATCCGGTTGCGTCGAGTTGATCGTGTCTACGACCTTCTGGGCGAAACCCCGGCCGAGGACCGGGCCCAGGTGGATGTCGCTGACCACCGCGATCCGGTAACCGTGCGCCGCGCGCGGCAGCTTGGTCAGCGGAACCGTCACCCGCTTCACGCGCGGGCCGCGCAGCACGCCGTACGTGCCGTAGCCGACGGTCCCGACAGCGGCCGCCGCCGCGGCACCGCCGACGACACGGGAGACGAACAGGCGGCGGGAAGGGGCCGCGATCAGGCGAGGTGGCGCCTCGGATTCCGGTGCGTGCGGCTGTGCCGCCCCCGCCGGTACCGGCTCCGGCTCCCGCTCCGGTACGGCCGCCTCCACCCGCGCCCGCCGCTCCAGGAACCTCCGCAGCAGTGGTCGTACGACCTCCCCCACCGCGACCGCGAGGAACAGGTACATCAACAGCGCTATCCACAGGAAGCCCGGCCAGGCCAGGGTCTGCTGGAGCCAGAAGGGCGCGCCACCGCGCTCGGCGATCAGGGCCGTGACCATCAGGACGGGTGCGGCGACGAACAGCACGGTGCCGGCCCGGCGGGCAACGCCCGGGCCGCGGGTCGTGTCGCGGACCAGGCGGCGCCAGAGGTACCAGTGCCCGAGGCCGAGCACGGCCACCACGGCAAGCAGCAGGAGAATGACCACTGTTTGTCTTTTCCGTCCCTCGCTATGACGTGCGGCGCAGTGCGCGCACCGAGCGCAACCCGATGCCGCCGACGACCGTCCCCAATACGAAGGAGACGACGGCGAGCGTCAGATGCACCCAGAAGTACGCTGTCGGGTCGCCCGCGTCGTCGAAGGCGAGCCCGCTGCCGTCTTTGACCAGGTTCTTTACGAAAGTGACCCAAATGACCCAGCTCCACACCCCGAAGGCGAGCAGGAACCAGGAGACGGGGCGGCTGAGCTTCATGAGTTCAGTATCGCCGCCGTACGTCCGGCTCCGTGGCCGGGGTGGGGTGGGCGGCGGGACTTCACGGCCCGCTACATGTACGTTCTCGACCGTGTCCGCACCCACAAAGACCGGCAGGCGATCCTTGCTGGTCACTTCCGCCTCGTTGTTGTCCCTCGCGCTGACCGCCGGTCCCGTCCTCGCGGCCCCGAGCCCGAGTTCCTCGGCCAGTCCCTCGACCAGTCCGTCGGCCACTCCCCCGGCGAACATGTCGAGCGTCGGGGGCACCCGCCTCGGCCAGGCCGGTGCGCAGGTCGACCTCGGCACCGGCGCCCCGGTGCTGCCCAAGGATCTGAGCGCCCGCTCGTGGATCGTCGCGGACGCCGAGTCGGGTGAGGTGCTCGCCGCGAACAACGCGCACTGGCGGCTGCCCCCGGCGAGCACCCTGAAGATGCTGTTCGCCGACACGGTGCTGCCGAGGTTCCCGGCGTCGACGAAGCACAAGGTCGTGCCCTCGGACCTGGCGGGCATCGGCTCCGGCTCCAGCATGGTCGGGATAAAGGAAGGCGAGACGTACACGGTCCACGACCTGTGGCTCGGCGTCTTCCTGCGCTCCGGCAACGACGCGGTCCACGTGCTGTCCGCGATGAACGACGGCGTGGCCAACACCGTCAAGGAGATGAACGAGCACGCCGAGGAGCTCCAGGCCCTCGACACGAACGTGGTCAGCCCCGACGGCTACGACTCTCCCCGGCAGGTCTCGTCGGCGTACGACCTCACCCTCATCGCCCGCTCCGGGCTGCAGAAGAAGGACTTCCGCGAGTACTGCTCGACGGTTTCGGCCAAGTTCCCGGGCGAGACGACGAAGAAGAAGGGCAAGACGACCCGCGGGTCCTTCGAGATCCAGAACACCAACCGGCTGCTCAGCGGCGACACGGACATCTCCGTGTACCAGGGCATCGCGGGCGTCAAGAACGGCAACACCACCAACGCGGGCGCCACCTTCACCGGCGTCGCCGAGCGCGACGGCAGGGTGCTCCTTGTCACCGTCATGAACCCGTCGAAGGACGATCACAACGAGGTCTACAAAGAGACCGCGGCTCTTTTCGACTGGGGCTTCAAGGCGGCCGGCAAGGTGACACCGGTGGGCGAGCTGGTCGCGCCGAAGGGCACCGCCCAGGCGAGCGCGAGCGCACAGCCCGGCGCCAACGCCTCCGGCGAGGCGGACGGCACGCAGGACGCCAGCCCGTCGACGAAGCCGGTGGCGAACGCCTCCGCCGAGGACGGCTCCAGCGGCGTCGGGATCGCGCTCGCGATCACGGGCGGTCTGCTGGTGCTGCTCGCGGCGGGCGCCTTCCTGGTCAACCGCCGGTGGCCGCTGCCTGACCTGGTACGTCGCCGTCGCTGACGTCGGGCTCGTCCGGCTGCTCCGACTCCTCGGCTTCCTCCGTCTTCTCCGCGCTGCCCGTCGCCGTCCATGAGGCGCAGAACAGCACCAGTTTCGACGTGAAGTTGATCCAGAGCAGCAGGGCGACGGGGACGCCGAACGCGCCGTACATGCTCTTCGCGGCCACGTCCTGCATATAGCTGCTGAGCAGCAGCTTCAGCAGTTCGAAGCCGATCGCGCCCATCAGGGCGGCGACCAGGAGGCGGCGGCGCGGCGGCTCGACGCCGGGCAGCAGGGTGAGGACGTAGAGGAGCAGCAGGAAGTCGGCCGCTACGGCGACGGCGAACGCGGCGACGCGCAGCAGGAATCCGCCCCAGCCGCCCTTGTCGATGCCGAGTTCGTCGGTGATCCAGCCGATCATCGCGGTGGCGACGGTGGAGACGGCGATCGTGGCCAGCACGGCGCCGCCGAGGCCGACGAGGACGCCCGTGTCCTTCGCCTTGACCAGGATCGGGTTCTCCTCGCTGTCCGGCAGCTCCCACACCGCGCGCAGACAGTCGCGCATCGCGCCGACCCAGCCGATGCCGGTGAACAGGAGCACGGCGCCCGCGATGACGCCGACGGTGCCGGCGTTCGCGACCAGGCCGTCGATGTTCAGCTGGTCGGCGATGCCGGGCACCTGCTCGGCGATCTTGTCCTCCAGCTCGTTCTGCCGTGACTCGCTGAGCGTGGCGGCGGCGATCGCGGCGGCCACGGTGAGCAGCGGGAAGAGCGCGACAAAGCTGATGAACGTCATGGCGGCGGCCAGCCGCGTCCACTTCACGCGGTCAAGGCGCTCGTACGACCGCCACGCGTGCGTGGTCATCAGGCGGCTCACCAACGGCCCGATGACGGGGAGCTTCTTCAGCCAGTCCATGATCCGACTCTGCCCTCGTTGCGGAACACCAATGTGCGAGTACCCCAAAAGCGCAGGACAGTGGCGAGCGCCATGCCGATTCCGGCGCCGGAGACGGTGTCCGCGCGCTGCGAGGTGAGGCCGAGGGCGTAGTGGCTGACGGCCAGGCAGAGGAGTTGTACGAGGGCGCCCGCGACGTTCACCGCGAAGAACACGGCGTAGGGGCGCAGGCCGCGGGGTCTGGCGTCCCGGTAGGTGCCGAGCGCGTTGCCCGCGTAGGCGACCGAGCAGCCCGCCAGGAAGGAGAGCGTCTTGGCGGTGAGCGGGTCGAGGCCGACGGGGCCGCGCAGCCAGGTGAACAGGGCGAGGTCGGCGGCGTAGGCGGCGAGGCCGGCGGCGGCGAAACCGAGCAGCTCACGCGCGCGTGGTGCACGCGCGCGTGGCGCCCGCCCCGCCGCCTGGCTCACCAATTGGCCACCGCCAGGCCGTACATCGCCACCCACGCCAGGCCGATGAGGGCGAGCGCGCGGTCGCGCAGGACGACGTCCTCGGGCTCGCCCGCGGTGCCGCGGTCGGCGAAGACGGCGTATCTGAGGATCGCGAGGATGAAGGCGACCATGGACAGCTGGCGCCAGGGCAGCACGCCGGCCTGCGGGACACCGCCCGCCTCCAGGGCCCACAGGCAGTAGCCGAGGACGGCGACCCCGGCGGCCAGCTGCCAGACGAAGCGCAGGTAGCCCGTGGTGTACTCGGTGAGCAACGCGCGCGTGGCGCCCGCCTTTCCGGCCATCTGGACGGCTTCGGAGTAGCGCTTGGCCGACACCATGAACAGCGCGCCGAACCCGGTGGTGATCAGGAACCAGCGCGAGAGCGGGATGCCGAGCGCGAGTCCGCCGATCACCGCCCGCATCAGGAAGCCGGTCGTGACGACGACGAGGTCGACGACCAGGACGTGCTTGAGGCTGACGCAGTAGGCCAGTTGCATGCCGATGTAGGCGGTCAGCAGGGCCGCGACGGCGGGCGTGGTGAGCCAGGCCGCGGCGGCCGGAGCGAGGACGGCGAGGGTGCCGCCGACGGCGTAGGCGAGCGGTACGGGGACCTGGCCGGCGGCGACCGGGCGGCGCCGCTTGGTGGGGTGCGCGCGGTCGGCCTCGGCGTCGCGGGCGTCGTTGACCAGGTAGACGGCGGCGGCGCAGGCGGTGAACAGGGCGAAGACGAGGGCGAGTTGGGTGGCGGCGTGGGCCGAGAAGAGCCGGCCGGCGGCGGCCGGGGCGGCGACGACCAGGACGTTCTTGACCCACTGCTTGGGGCGCGCGGTGCGCAGCAGGCCGCCCAGGAGGCCGCCTTTGCGGGTGGGTGCGGGTTCGTGGGCGTGGGTGCGCTGTTCCAGGAGAATCGTTTCAGGCATGCGCCCGGCCTCCCGTCATCCAGCGGGCGCCGAGCCGCGCGGTGAGTGCGCCGAGCGCGGCGCCCGCCGCCACGTCGGAGGGGTAGTGCACGCCGACGACCATGCGGGAGAGGCACATGGCGACGGCGAGTGTCGGGATCAGGGGGGCGCCCAGGGCGCCGTACGCGACGGCCGCGGCGGCCGCGGAGGTGGCGTGCGAGCTGGGGAAGGAGTGCCGGCCGGCGGTGCGCACGAGGGGCGCGACGTGCACGGGGCGTGCACGGCGCACGACGCGCTTCACGCCCATGCTGGCGACGTGCGCGCCCGCCGTGAGCGCCGTTCCGCGCAACCACGCGCCGCGTCGCGCGCCGTCCGCGGCGGCTCCGGCGAGGCCCGCCGCGATCCACAGGGCGCCGTGTTCGCCCGCCCGGGACAGGGTGCGCGCGGCGGCGGCCACGCGCGGGTCGGCGCCGTATGCGTGGATTGCCGAAAGGATTCGGTGGTCCATGGTCCGGGGTTCCATGGTGTCGAGGTCGAGCTTGTTTTCGAGGTCGTCGAATTCGTCCACGTGGACCCACTGTTCACGCCGACACCGCCCCGACTCCGGCAATATTGAGCGACATCCCATTAATCACCCATTTCGGTGAGTGTGCTGATGTTTTAGAACCAATCGTTGATATAGGGGCGATACGGTCACCGATATGCCTGCCGACACCGTTTCCGTCACGGGATGGGGCCGCACCGCTCCCACCGCCGCCCGTCTGATTCGCCCACGGACGTACGAGGAGGCCGCGGCCGCCGTCCGGGACTGCGGGGCCCGCGGGGGCATCCCGCGGGGCCTGGGACGGGCGTACGGCGACGCGGCGCAGAACGCCGGCGGGGCCGTGTTCGACATGACGGGCCTGGACCGGATCCACGCGATCGACGCCGACGGCGGCACCGTGCTGTGCGACGCCGGCGTCTCGCTGCACCGCCTGATGGAAGTCCTCCTGCCGCTGGGCTGGTTCGTCCCCGTCACACCCGGCACCCGCTATGTGACGGTCGGCGGCGCGATCGGCGCGGACATCCACGGCAAGAACCACCACGTCTCGGGCTCCTTCGCCCGCCACGTCCTCTCCCTCGAACTCCTCACCGCCGACGGCGAGATCCGCACCGCCGCCCACGGCACGCCCCTGTTCGACGCGACCGCCGGCGGCATGGGCCTGACCGGCGTGATCCTGACCGCGACGATCCGCCTCCAGCCCGTGGAGACGTCGCTGATGTCGGTCGACTCCGAGCGCGCGACCGACCTCGACGACCTGATGGCCCGCCTCACCGCCACCGACCACCGCTACCGCTACTCGGTCGCCTGGATCGACCTGCTGGCACGCGGCACGGCGACCGGACGCGCGGTCCTCACACGCGGCGACCACGCGCCCCTGGACGCGCTCCCCGAAGGCACACGCGCGCGTAGCGCCCCGCTGGCCTTCCGCACCACCCGGCTCCCGGCCGCCCCGACCTTCCTCCCGGAGGGCCTGCTCGGCCGTACGACAGTGGGCCTCTTCAATGAGCTCTGGTACCGCAAGGCCCCACGCGCGCGTACCGGCGAACTCCAGCGGATCTCCACCTTCTTCCACCCCCTGGACGGCGTCCCCCACTGGAACCGCGTCTACGGCCGCAGCGGCTTCGTGCAGTACCAGTTCGCCGTCGGATACGGCCAGGAGGACGCCCTGCGCCGGATCGTGCGGCGCATCTCCGAGCAGCGGTGCCCGTCCTTCCTGGCCGTCCTCAAGCGCTTCGGGGAAGCCGACCCCGGCTGGCTGTCCTTCCCCGTGCCCGGCTGGACGCTGGCCCTGGACATCCCGGCGAGCCTGCCAGGACTCGGCGTCTTCCTCGACGAACTGGACGAAGAGGTGGCCGCCGCGGGCGGACGCGTCTACCTCGCCAAGGACTCCCGCCTGCGCCCCGAACTCCTCGCCGCCATGTACCCGCGCCTCGACGACTTCCGCGCACTGCGCGCGGAGCTGGATCCGCGCGGGCTCTTCGTGTCGGACCTGTCCCGCCGTCTCGCCCTCTAGGAGCTCCTGTCGTGAAGGACGCCTTCGGCATCCCCCAGTCCCTGCTCGTCCTCGGCGGTACGTCCGAGATCGCCCTGGCCACCGCCCGCCGCCTGATCGCCCGCCGCACCCGCACGGTGTGGCTGGCGGGGCGCCCCTCACCCGCGCTGGAGCAGTCCGCGGCCGATCTACGCGCCCTGGGCGCCGACGTCCGCACCGTCGCCTTCGACGCGCTCGACCCCGACTCCCACGAGACGACGCTCGGCAAGGTCTTCGCCGAGGGCGATGTCGACATGGTGCTGCTCGCCTTCGGCGTCCTCGGCGACCAGGCGCACGACGAGCGCGAACCGGCCGCCGCGGTGCGGGTCGCCCAGACCAACTACACGGGCGCGGTCTCGGCCGGCCTGGTCAGCGCACGCGCGCTGCAGACCCAGGGCCACGGCTCCCTGGTCGTCCTCTCCTCGGTCGCCGGCGAGCGCGCCCGCCGCTCCAACTTCATCTACGGCTCCAGCAAGGCCGGCCTGGACGCCTTCGCCCAGGGCCTGGGCGACGCCCTGCACGGCACGGGCGTCCACGTCATGGTCGTACGCCCCGGCTTCGTCCACTCGAAGATGACGGCCGGCCTCCCGGAGGCACCACTCGCGACCACCCCGGAGGCGGTAGCGACGGCGATCGAACTGGGACTGCGGCGCCGCTCGGAGACGGTGTGGGTGCCAGGGGCACTAAGGCTGGTGATGTCGGCGCTGCGGCATGTGCCGCGGGGGGTATTCAGGCGACTGCCGATCTAGACGGTGCTGGTGAACTCCGGCGAGGCACAGCGCCCCTTGCTTTTTGGGGGTGCGGGGAACTGCGTGACAAGCCCCCACCGGCCCGCGCCGAACGAACAACCTGACGCCTGCCGGTGCGGAGCTAAGACGTGGGGATCGAGCCCCGGTCGACATGCGTCGCCTGCGTCGGCACCACCGGTGACCCGAAGGCGAACTCACGCAGTTTGCGCCACACCCCGTCGGCGCCCTGCTCGTAGAGCGCGAAGCCGGCGCAGGGCCACTGGGCCGTGTAGTCGGCGAGTTCCGCGAAGGCGCGGTCCATCAGGTCGTCGTCGATGCCGTGCGCCACCGTGACATGCGGGTGGTACGGAAACTGCAGCTCACGTGCCACGGGGCCGGACGCGTCGCGGACCTGCTTCTGCAGCCAGGTGCAGGCCTCGGCGCCCTCGACGACCCGGACGTACACGACCGGCGACAGCGGGCGGAAGGTGCCGGTGCCGGACAGCCGCATCAGGAAGGGGCGGCCCGTCCCGGCGACCTCCGTGAGGTGTGCCTCGATGGCCGGCAGGGCGCTGTCGTCGACCTCCGTCGGCGGCAGCAGGGTGACATGGGTGGGGATGCCGTGAGCCGCGGCGTCGCCGAAGCCCGCGCGCCGCTCCTGGAGCAGGCTGCCGTGAGGCTCCGGGACCGCGATCGACACGCCGATCGTTACGGTCCCCACGTCGTCTCCTGTCGTCCCTGCCATCCCTGGCGGAGTCATCCCTGTCGGATTCGTTCCCAGCCGTCCGGCTATCGACTGTACGGCCACGGCTGTGCTGTGGGCAGGCGCAGGCGTAGTGATGTGCAGCGCTCTGCCCGGTGGTACGTGTGTGTGCGAGGTGCGTGCCGGTGTCCGGCGGCGTCAGTGCTTGGCGGGCAGGAAGCCCACCCTGTCGTACGTCTGCGAGAGCGTCTCCGCGGCGACCGAGCGGGCCTTCTCCGCGCCCTTGGCCAGGATCGAGTCGAGCGTCTCCGGGTCGTCCAGGTACTGCTGGGTGCGCTCCCTGAACGGCGTCACGAACTCGACCATGACCTCGGCGAGGTCCGTCTTGAGCGCACCGTAGCCCTTCCCCTCGTACCTCTGCTCCAGTTCCGGGACACCGGTGCCGGTGAGGGTCGAGTAGATGGTGAGCAGGTTGCTGACGCCCGGCTTCTCCACGGCGTCGTAGCGGATGACTGTGTCCGTGTCGGTGACCGCGCTCTTGACCTTCTTGGCGGTGGTCTTCGGGTCGTCCAGGAGGTTGATCAGGCCCTTCGGCGTGGACGCCGACTTGCTCATCTTGATCGACGGGTCCTGGAGGTCGTAGATCTTCGCCGTCTCCTTGAGGATGTACGGCTTCGGGATCGTGAAGGTCTGCCCGAACCGGCCGTTGAAACGCTCGGCGAGGTCGCGGGTGAGCTCGATGTGCTGGCGCTGGTCCTCGCCGACCGGCACCTCGTTGGCCTGGTACAGCAGGATGTCGGCGACCTGGAGGATCGGGTACGTGAACAGCCCGACGCTCGCCCGGTCGGCACCCTGCTTGGCGGACTTGTCCTTGAACTGGGTCATGCGGGAGGCCTCGCCGAAGCCGGTGAGGCAGTTCATGACCCAGGCGAGCTGGGCGTGCTCGGGGACGTGGCTCTGGACGAAGAGCGTGCAGCGCTCCGGGTCGAGGCCGGCCGCGAGGAGCTGTGCGGTGGCCAGGCGGGTGTTCGCGCGCAGCTCCGCCGGGTCCTGCGGCACCGTGATCGCGTGCAGGTCGACGACCATGTAGAACGCGTCGTGGGACTCCTGCAGGGCCACCCACTGGCGGACGGCGCCGAGGTAGTTGCCGAGGTGGAACGAGCCTGCGGTGGGCTGGATTCCGGAGAGCACGCGGGGTCGGTCAGAGGCCATGGCCCCATTCTCTCAGGTGTTGGGGCCCGATCCGGAACGGGTCGCGGACTCTTCGGAAACAGGTGGGAACCGATCTGCCTCCGGCGGTGTAACAAGAGTGTGAGGACGCGGGAGGGGGGCCGCATCGTCGATGAGGCCGCGGTGATCGCACGCGTACGCGCCGGAGAGCCGGAGGCGTACGCGGAGCTGGTGCGGGCCCATACGGGCATCGCACTGCGTGCGGCGGCGGCGCTCGGGGCGGGTGCGGACGCGGAGGACGTGGTGCAGCAGGCCTTCGTGAAGGCGTACTGCGCGCTGGGCAGATTTCGGGACGGCTCGGCCTTCAAGCCGTGGCTGCTCTCGATCGTCGCCAATGAGACGAGGAACACAGTGCGGACGGCTGCCCGTCAGCGCACGCTCGCCGGTCGTGAGGCGGCCTTCGTTGAGGCGGAGCCGCTGATACCGGAATCGGCGGACCCGGCGGTCGCCACGCTGGAGACGGAGCGCCGCGCGGCGCTGCTGGCCGCCCTGGAGCAGCTGAGCGAGGAGCACCGCCTGGTCGTCACCTACCGCTATCTCCTGGAGATGGACGAGCCCGAGACCGCCCAGGCCCTGGGCTGGCCCCGCGGCACGGTGAAGTCCCGGCTCAACCGCGCCCTGCGCAGGCTGGGCCGACTGCTGCCGGATTTCCGGCCTCGGGAAGGGCGGGATGGAGAAGGGGGTGATGAGCGTGGGTGACGGACGGGATGTGAGTGGCGGACAGGAGTCCTACGACGGTGAGGGCGGCGAGCGGCGTCGGCGCTCGGAGGCCTCCTGGCTGCCCGAGGAGCTGCGGGCGCTCGGGCGCTCACTGGACGGGCCGGGGGCGGACGGGGCCTCGGGCTCCGAGTCGATGGTCGAGCGGGTGCTGGAGCAGATACTCGCCGAGCGGCTGCCGGTGCCGGTGGCCGAGCCGCGAAGGGCCGGTGCGCGGCTGGGAGCAGTGGGCCAGTGGACTCGGGTGCGGTGGCGCTCACTGACCGCTGTGCTGTGCGGCCTGGTGACGGTCCTCGTGCTCACGCCTCCGGTGCGGGCGGCGGTGGTCGACTGGTTCGGCTTCGGCGGGGTCGAGGTGCGGTACGACCCGACGGCGACGCCCTCGCCGGGGGCGGGGGTGCCCGGCTGTGGGCGGGCGGTCTCGCTCGCGCAGGCGGAGCGGCAGGCCGGGTTCGCGCCTGTGGTGCCGGACGCGCTGGGCACGCCGGACGCGGTGACGGTGACTGGGGAGCCGCGAGGGCGATATCTGGTGAGCCTGTGCTGGCGCGAGCAGGGGAAGACGATACGGCTCGACGAGTATCCGGCAGGCCTGGACGTCAGCTTCGCCAAGAGCGTGCGCGAACAGCCGGAGTGGATCCCGCTGGGCGGGGACTCCTCGGGCATCGGCTCGCCGAACGACATCGCGCTGTGGTTTCCACGGCCTCACCTGCTGAGTTTCTGGCTGGTGGACCGGGACGGGTCTCATTACACGCGCGAGCAGCGGACCGCCGGGCCGACCCTGCTGTGGATGCATGACCCGGGCAGCGGGGACGTGACGCTCCGCCTCGAAGGTGTGGCGTCGAAGGAGCGGGCGGTGGGGATCGCGAAGTCCCTTGATGGGGAGGCCTTCGGCTAAGCGGTTTCTGCTGGTTCTCGGCCGGCTGGGCCGCTGAGCCCGCTGGTGGGGGGTATCCCATCCCGGCGATTGGGCCCCTTGGCCAGGCGGCGAGGGGAAAGCCGCAGGTCGGCTGCCGCCGAGCTGGCCCGAACGCTCCAATCACCCCCTCCAACATGACCAGCGAGCCTGATGTGCCCTCGGTGAGGGGTCGGGGAATCCCCGAAATTGTGCGCGTGGGGTGGGAACCCCGCCGCGTCGGGCGGTGTACCAGAAGTGACACGCGGCTCGCGAGCGGGCCGGACTGGGCTCGACCGGTTGGGGGATGGGATGCGGAGAGGCAGGGTTCGTGAACTGACGGCGGTGATCGGGGCGTTGGCGGTCACGCTCGCTCTGATGGTGTGGGGTGCGTGGTCCGCGGCGGCGGGCGGGCCGACGAGTGTGCTGGTGGCCTCGCCGGTGAGCACGGAGACGGCGTCGCTGTACTACTCCGACGAGGAGTACCTGGAGCTGGAGCAGTTGCTCGGCCCACCCGGCACCGGCATCGGCGACAGGCCGCCGGAGGTCGATGTGATGAACTCCCGGCAGATCAACGTCACGTGGTTGGTGCACGATGTGTCGCCCTGGCGGTTCGACCGCGTATACCCGGCGTCCGACTCCAACGCCGTCTGGATCCATACGGCGACACAGCTCCCCGAGCTCTCGAAGGGTTACTGGCACCGCGCTGAGCGCCCTGGCGAACTGCGCACCCTGTTCAAGGAACTGGGCGTCATGGGCAAGCCCTCGTCCCAGGGGAACTCCGGCATCCGCCCGACCCCCTTGCAGTCGGCGCCGGAGGCGTCAGACGCCGACACGGAGGACGTGACGACCACCGAGACGGCGGCCACCCCACCGGGATCGGGCGGCGGCACCGACTGGTGGTGGGCGATACCAGGCTTGGCGGCCGGAGCCGTACTGGCGTTGGTGCTGCGGCCGTTCGCCTCACAGTTGCCGTTGGACCGGTGGCGGCGGGCTCGGGAGCCGGGCCCCCGGCGGGAGTTGCGGGACGTGTGAGCCCAGCACAGGAGCTGCGGGGCGGGTGAGCCGGCATCGGCGACAGCTGCTGATACGCCACGCGGCGGCCCGGCATGAAGCCGGACCGCCGCGGGTGGAGCTACGACCAGTGGTCTGGAGGTCAGCCGAGGTCGATCTCCGGGTAGAGCGGGAAGGCGGCCACGAGGTCGGTTGCCCGGTGGGAGATCTCGTCCGCGATCTTCGGGTCGAGGACGTGAGCGGCCTTGGAGGGGGCGCCGGACTTGGTGGTGCCCGCCTCGGTGGTGGTGAGGACGCGGTCGATGAGGCCCGCGACCTCGTCCATCTCGGCGGTGCCCAGGCCACGGGTGGTCAGGGCGGGGGTGCCGATGCGGATGCCGGAGGTGTACCAGGCGCCGTTGGGGTCGGCCGGGATGGCGTTGCGGTTGGTGACGATGCCCGAGTCGAGCAGGGCGGCCTCGGCCTGACGGCCGGTGAGGCCGTAGGAGGAGGCGACGTCGATCAGGTTGAGGTGGTTGTCCGTGCCGCCGGTGACGAGGATGGCGCCGCGGCGCATCAGACCCTCTGCCAGGGCGCGGGAGTTGTCGACGATGCGCTGGGCGTAGTCCTGGAAGGAGGGCTGACGGGCCTCGGCGAGGGCGACGGCCTTGGCGGCCATGACATGCGGGAGCGGGCCGCCGAGGACCATCGGGCAGCCGCGGTCGACCTGGTCCTTGAGGGAGTCGTCGCACAGGACCATGCCGCCGCGCGGGCCGCGCAGCGACTTGTGGGTGGTCGTGGTGACGATCTGGGCGTGCGGGACCGGGTCGAAGTCGCCGTTCAGGACCTTGCCGGCGACGAGACCGGCGAAGTGCGCCATGTCGACCATGAGCGTGGCACCGACCTCGTCGGCGATCTCGCGCATGATGCGGAAGTTCACGAGACGGGGGTAGGCGGAGTAGCCGGCGACGATGATCAGCGGCTTGAACTCGCGGGCGGACACCCGCAGCGCCTCGTAGTCGATCAAGCCGGTGGCCTGGTCGGTGCCGTAGGAGCGCTGGTCGAACATCTTGCCGGAGATGTTCGGGCGGAAGCCGTGGGTGAGGTGGCCGCCGGCGTCCAGGGACATGCCGAGCATGCGCTGGTTGCCGAAGGCCTGGCGAAGTTCGGCCCAGTCGGCCTCGGAGAGGTCGTTGACCTGGCGGACGCCGGCCTTCTCCAGGGCGGGGACCTCGACTCGCTGGGCCAGGACGGACCAGAAGGCGACGAGGTTGGCGTCGATGCCGGAGTGCGGCTGGACGTAGGCGTGGCGGGCGCCGAAGAGTTCCTTGGCGTGTTCGGCGGCGAGGGACTCGACGGTGTCGACATTGCGACAGCCGGCGTAGAAGCGGCGGCCGATGGTGCCCTCGGCGTACTTGTCGCTGAACCAGTTGCCCATGGCGAGCAGGGTGGCCGGGGAGGCGTAGTTCTCGGAGGCGATCAGCTTGAGCATCTCGCGCTGGTCGGCGACCTCCTGGCCGATGGCGTCGGCGACGCGCGGCTCGACGGCACGGATCACATCGAGGGCGGCACGGAAGGCGGTGGACTCGTTGGAGAGGGCGGAGAGAGGCACAGAATTGTCGGGCATCGGGGACCTCCGGACGTGGCGTTCGGCGTTCACGGTACGGCCCAGGCGCACGGCACACATTGCAGCTCGGGCCGCTCCCCGATGGTCGGTCCCATCCCAGCGCGCCAGTCACGGCCCGCCGGTCAGCCTACCGGGCGTGCCGAACGGTGCGGCTCCTGCGTCCACCATGCGGGCGACGATAAGAAGGGAGTCACCCTCACACCCGGGAGACGCCGTGACCGCTACGGAAGCACTCATCGCCGCAGCCGACGCGCACAGCGCGCACACCTACCACCCGCTGCCGGTGGTCGTCGCCACCGCCGACGGTGCGTGGATGACCGATGTGGAGGGGCGCCGGTATCTGGATCTGCTGGCCGGTTACTCGGCGCTCAACTTCGGGCACCGCAACCGGCGGCTGATCGAGGCGGCGAAGGCGCAGCTGGATCGGGTGACGCTGACGTCGCGGGCGTTTCATCACGACCGGTTCGCGGCGTTCTGCGAGCAGTTGGCCGAGCTGTGCGGGATGGAGCTGGTGCTGCCGATGAACACCGGTACGGAGGCGGTGGAGACGGCCCTGAAGACGGCCAGGAAGTGGGGGTACCGGGTCAAGGGCGTGCCGCCGGAGCGGGCGAAGATCGTGGTCGCGGGCAACAACTTCCACGGCCGTACGACGACGATCATCAGCTTCTCCACGGACCTGGAGGCGCGGGCGGACTTCGGGCCGTACACGCCGGGGTTCGCGATCGTGCCGTACGGGGATCTGACGGCGATGCGGGAGGCGATGACCGAGAACACGGTGGCGGTGCTGCTTGAGCCGATCCAGGGCGAGTCGGGGGTGATCGTGCCGCCGGCCGGTTATCTGCCGGCGGTACGGGAGCTGACCCGGGAGCGGAACGTGCTGTTCGTCGCCGACGAGATCCAGTCGGGGCTGGGGCGGACGGGACGCACCTTCGCGTGCGAGCACGAGGGGGTCGTACCCGATGTGTATGTCCTCGGGAAGGCGCTCGGTGGCGGGGTCGTGCCCGTGTCGGCCGTGGTGTCGAGTGCGGAGGTGCTGGGGGTGTTCCGGCCGGGCGAGCACGGGTCGACGTTCGGCGGGAATCCGCTGGCCTGTGCGGTGGCGTTGGAGGTGATCGCGATGCTGCGGACCGGCGAGTACCAGGCGCGGGCCGCTGAGCTGGGCGAGCATCTGCACCGGGAGCTTGGCGCGCTGGCCGGCACGGGCCCGGTCACCGCCGTGCGCGGGCGCGGGCTGTGGGCGGGGGTCGACATCGCTGCGGCGTACGGCAGCGGGCGGGAGGTCTCCGAGAAGTTGATGGATCGGGGCGTGCTGGTGAAGGACACACATGGGGCGACGATCCGGATCGCGCCGCCGTTGGTGATCGGGAAGGAGGATCTGGACTGGGGGTTGGACCAATTGCGGGGGGTGCTGTCCGGGGGGTGAGGTCACCACCCGGGGTGCGTTCCGCGAGTCCGGAAGGGACGGTCGCCCCGTCCCCTCCCCTACAGTCGCTTTGTGATCTTCGGGATGGTGTGTGCCCTTGGGGCGGCGGTCTGCTTCGGTACTGCGACGGTGTTGCAGGCGGTCGCCGCGCGGGCCGCGAGTACCGGGGCGGGTGGGGACGTCGCGCTGTTGCTGCGGGCGTTGCGGCAGTGGCGGTATCTCGTCGGGCTGGGGTTGGACGGGGTGGGGTTCGTGTTCCAGATCGCGGCGCTGCGGTCGATCCCCATCTACGCGGTCGCGGCGGCCCTCGCGTCCAGTCTCGCGGTGACGGGGGTGGTCGCGGCGTGGCTGCTGCGGGTGCGGTTGAGCGGGGTGGAGTGGGGTGCGGTGGGGGTGGTGTGCGCCGGGCTCGCGATGTTGGGGCTGGCGTCCGGGGCGGAGGGGGATCGGGCGGGGTCGACTGAGTTGAAGTGGGCGATGTTCGCCGTTGCCGTCGGTGTGTTGTTGCTCGGGCTGGTCGGTGGGCGGTGGTCCGGGCGGGGGCGGGCGTTGGTGCTTGGGCTGGGGGCCGGGTTCGGGTTCGGGGTGGTGGAGGTGTCGGTGCGGTTGATCGACTCGCTCGAGGTGCCGGAGCTGCTCGCCAATCCGGCGACGTATGCCCTGCTGGTCGGTGGGGGTGCGGCCTTTTTGTTGCTGACCTCGGCCCTTCAGCGGGGCTCGGTCACCACGGCTACCGCCGGGATGGTGATCGGCGAGACGATCGGGCCGGCGGCGGTGGGCGTGGTGTGGCTCGGGGACCGTACGCGGGACGGGCTGACGTGGCTGGCGGTGGTGGGGTTCTGCGTCGCTGTTGGGGGCGCGTTGGCTCTGGCGCGGTTCGGGGAAGCGCCGGCCTCCGGCGGTGGGGCCGAGGATCGTGCGGGTGCCTCCGGCGGTCGGGGTGGGGGGCGTGCGGGTGTCTCGGGGTGACCGTCCTGGGGGCTGCGCCCCCAGACCCCCCCTTCGGCCCGAAGGGCCTCGTCCTCAAACTCCCCCAGAGGGGGGACCCCCAGACGGGCTGAATTTGCCTGGACCGGCGCTGAGAAGTGCGGCCTCTTCGGGGTGGGTGGGGGTTCGGGGTGGCGGTCGTCGTCCTCGCACGCGATCAGCCCCTCACCCACATCAGCTCCCTCACATCATCCAGCCCACCTTCCCCACCGACCCCTCAACCGCCTCCCGCCAACACCCCCCTCACGTCATCGCCTCCGCGATCCCGTCCCACAGTCGCGACCGCGCCTCCAAGGCCAGGATCGCCGTCTCCACCGCCTGTTCCCAGCGCACGTCGTCCGTGCCGCACAGGTCGGCCACCATCTGCATGGCCATAGGGGTGTGTTCCTCGCCGTCGACCTCGATGTGGCGGGCGAGGTAGTCGCGGAAGAGGGGGAAGTGTTCCGTGCCCTCCTTCTTGATGACCTGGTCGAACATGTCGGGGATCAGGTCCTCGCGGGAGAAGGCGAAGGCGGCGGCGCGGCAGTGCAGGGGGCGGTCCTCGATGATGGCGAAGGTTGTGCGGACGAACTCGTTGGCGGGGGCGGGGACTTGGGCGGCGCGTAGGGCCGCCGGGATGCCGTGGCCCTCCACCAGGAGGTCGAGGAAGGTGTCGATGCGGGTGGTGTCGGCCGACGCCTCGTCCATGGCGGCGCGGTAGAGCTCGAAGTGGCTGGTGAAGCCGCCGTTCAGCTCGTCGCTCTCCTCCACCAGGACTATGTCGTTGATGAGTCGCCGGCTCACCTCCGAACCGCGCGGCACCCAGGGGACCTCGACGCAGGTCAGGTCGCGCTGGAGCGACTTGAGGAGGGACATGAAGTCCCATACCGCGAAGACGTGGTGGGCCATGAAGGTGGCCATGTCCTCGCGGCTGTTTATGCGCTGGTAAATGGGGTGGGCGGTTACTTCTTTTCGCGCCGATTCGATCACGGAGCGGGCCCTGTCAATTCCCTCGTGGCCCTTGTTGTTCATATCCCAGTCGTACCTGGACATGAGTCTCCTTCGGTCGGGGAAATCGATCGTGCAGCCCTTTCGGTCCGTCCGGCAAGCGCTTCACCGAATTTCGGGAAAGTTACCTCCAGTACGGTCCGATAGAGTGCGTCAAGAGCGATGAAAGGCTGATAAAGAGTCATCATCCGGACACCTGAAACAACTTCACAGAACTTCGTTCAAAATTTGAACGTGCTGTGGAGGTTTCGCGTACTCGACGGCGTGACCAGTAATCCCGTCACCGTCACCGTTGCCTTTCAGGTGACGCCGGGCCGTGAGGCCGACTTCCACTCGTGGGGGTGGGCGATGCTGGGCGCGAGCGCGCAGCAGCCGGGCTTTCTGGGGGGTGGCGTCCTTGTCGACCGAGAGGCGGAGTGGCATGTGGTCTATCGCTTCGCCAGCGAGGGAACGGCCCGGGCCTGGGAGGACTCGGCCGCGCGGGCTCAGTGGGACGCCCGGGCGGTGGGCGTCGCCCGGCAGACCGAGCGCAGGAGCGTGCGCGGCTCCAAGATGTGGTTCGACTCACAGACGACCACGCCCAAGGCGCCCGCCCCGCCGGCGAAATGGAAACTCTGGTTTGTGAACATGAGCGCGGTTTTTCCGCCCGTGCTGCTGTTCAATCTGATCGTTCTGCCTTATCTCGGGGGACTCAATCCGCTCATCCGCACGCTGCTGTTGTGCCTGTGTGTCACGGCCCTCGTCACCTGGATTCTCATGCCCCGGCTCCAGCGTTTCTTCAAGAAATGGCTGTATCCGTCGCTCCAGGCGCTCCGGGGCCGGCATAAAAGACGGACCGCGTAGGACGACTTCGGTCTGTTTGGGCCCGGAACGAACCTAGGGAGGTGGGCGGGTGAAGACCCTGCTCATCGACAATTACGACTCCTACACGTACAACCTGTTCCAGCTGATCGCCGAGGTCAACGGCCAGGAACCGGTTGTGGTGTTGAATGATGTCGCCGCCGGCATTCCTGATCTCTCGGAATTCGACAATGTCGTCGTGTCTCCCGGGCCCGGACACCCGGCCGAGCCGCGCGATTTCGGCCTCAGTGCCTCCGTGCTCGCGGAGTCCACGATCCCCGTGCTCGGCGTCTGCCTGGGGCATCAGGGCATCGCGCTCGGGGAGTCGGGGTGGGTGACGTTCGCGCCGGAGCCTCGGCACGGGCATCTGTCCACGGTCCGGCACGACGGACAGGACCTGTTCCTGGGGCTGCCGCAGGACTTCACGGCCGTCCGCTACCACTCGCTCGCCGTGTCCGAGCCGCTGCCGGAGAGTCTTGAGGCCGTTGCCTGGGCCGAGGACGGTGTCCTGATGGGGTTGCGGCACCGCAGCCGACCGCTGTGGGGCGTGCAGTTCCATCCGGAGTCGGTCCTCACCGAGTACGGCCATCGGATGCTCGTCAACTTCCGCAATCTCACGGCGGAACGGGCTCGTAGGACCCGTACGAAGAACACTGCCGTCACCCCGGCCGCCGCGGCGATCCCCGGCCCCCTGCCGGCCGTCCCCCGGCCCCGGCGGGCCGCCGGACCCGGCTACCGGCTGCATACCCGGCGTATCGCCGGGGCGGTCGACACGGAGGCCGCGTTCACGCGGATGTACGGGGCGTCCGAGCGGGCGTTCTGGCTGGACAGTTCGCTGGTCGACGAGGGGCTGTCGCGGTTCTCGTTCTTCGGTGACGACAGCGGTCCGCTCGCTGAGTTCGTGCGGTACGACGTCGAGAGCGGGCGGTGCGAGATCGAGCGGCCGGGGCGGCCCACGCGCAAGGTCGCCGCGAGTGTCTTCGACTATCTGAAGCGGCAGTTGGCGAGCCGGCGGGTGGATGCCTCCGGGCTGCCCTTCGACTTCACCGGGGGGTATGTCGGCTACTTCGGCTACGAGTTGAAGGCCGACTGCGACTCGACGAGCACGCCCAACCGGCATTCCTCCGAAGTGCCCGACGCCTGCTGGCTGTTCGCGGACCGGATCGTCGCCGTGGATCATCTGCGGGGGTTCACCTACGCGGTCTGTCTGGCCGAGGACTCCGCGCAGGCCGCCCGGGAGGCCGAGGACTGGCTGGAGAGCACGCTGGCCCAGCTGACCTGCGTCTCCGCGGCCCCGGAGCCGCCGCCGTCGCCCGCCACCTCCGAGCCCGACCTCGATGCCGCCGAGCCCTGGCTGACGCGGGACCGGGCGACGTATCTCACCGATATCGACGCCTGTCGGCGGGAGTTGCGAGCTGGCACCAGTTACGAGATCTGTCTGACGAACGCCGCCCGCTTACCCGCCCCGCCCGACCCCTACGAGTTCTACCGGGTCCTGCGCCGGGTCAACCCGGCCCCGTACGCGGCCTTCCTGCGCTTCGGGGACGTCGACGTGGCCGGTTCTTCGCCCGAGCGGTTCCTGCGGATCACCCCGGACGGGGTCGCCGAGGCCCGGCCCATCAAGGGGACCGCGCCGCGCGGGGACGGGCCCGAGGAGGATGCCCGGCTGCGGGACGCGCTGGCGGCGGACGCCAAGACGCGGGCCGAGAACCTGATGATCGTCGATCTGCTCCGCAACGACCTGGGGCGCGTGAGCCGGACCGGTTCGGTGCGGGTGACCCGGCTGATGGCCACCGAGACGTACGCGACCGTGCACCAGCTCGTCTCCACCGTCGAGGGACGGCTGCGGGACGGCACGGACGCGGTGGACTGTGTGCGGGCCTGTTTTCCCGGCGGTTCGATGACCGGGGCGCCGAAGCTGCGCACGATGGAGATCATCGACGAGCTGGAGACCGAGGCGCGTGGTGTGTACTCCGGCGCGCTCGGCTATCTGGGGTGCGGTGGCGGTGCGGATCTCAACATCGTCATCCGTACGGCGGTGTTCGCCGACGGGCTGATGCAACTGGGCGCCGGTGGCGCGATCGTCCTCGACTCCGATCCGGTCGCCGAGTACGACGAGATGCTGCTGAAGACCGCCGCCCAGATGCGGGCCCTGCGGGAGCACACCGTGGAGCGGATCCGGGAGGAGCGCGAGCACACGGCGGCCCGCACCGACGTCCGCCGGCAGCACACGGGCAGTGAGGAGCCGGTGCGATGACCACTCAGCAGACGACGCAGGCGACGGAGACCCCTCTGACTCCGGCCGACGTCGACGCCCCCGGCAATCTCGCCGCCCAGCTCGCCGATCTGGCCGAGCGGCGCGGGTGGACCGACCTGGCCGCCTTCCGGCAGGGCCACCGGGCCTGGACCCACGGCGAGGTGCACGAGCTCTCGGCCCGCGCGGCCACCGTGCTCGCCGGTCGTGGGGTGCGCCCCGGCGACCGGGTGGTGCTGGCGCTGCCCGACGGGATCGCCTGGGTGACGGCCTTCCTCGCCACCGCCCGGCTGGGAGCGGTGGCCGTCCTGGTCAATCCCGAACTACCGCCCGCCGACCACGCGTTCATGGCCGAGGACACCGAGGCGGTGCTGTGCGTGACCGGCCCGGGCCTGGAGGATCGTTTCACCGACCGGGCCGCCGGACTCGGTGCCGATCATCTGCTCGCCCTCACCGCCGCCGCCGAGCCCGCCCCCGCCCACCCGGTCGACGCGCACAGCCCGCTCTACGTCCAGTACACCTCCGGCACCACCGGCCGCCCCAAGGGTGTCGTGCACACGCACGGCGACCCGAAGACGTATCACGACCTGATCGGGCGACGGCTGCTGCGGATCACCCGTGACGACGTCACCCTCTCCGTGTCGAAGCTGTACTTCGCCTACGGCTTCGGCAACGCCTTCGTCTTCCCGCTGTTCTCCGGCTCCTCCGCCGTGCTCGTGGACCGGCGTCCGACCCCGGCCGCCGTCGACGAGCTCGTCGCCCGGCACCGGGTGACGCTGCTCTACTCCGTGCCGTCCGCGTACGCCGCGCTGGTCGCCGACCGGGGCAGCGGTCACGAGGCCTGTTTCACCTCCGTACGGG
Organism: Streptomyces sp. JLBG701; assembly: GCF_058544905.1. Taxonomy (NCBI): domain Bacteria; kingdom Bacillati; phylum Actinomycetota; class Actinomycetes; order Kitasatosporales; family Streptomycetaceae; genus Streptomyces; species Streptomyces sp. JLBG701. The sequence goes on along the minus strand of NZ_CM178588.1, from coordinate 7,076,667 downwards.
CCGCGGTGTCGGCCGGCGAGGGCATGCCGGCGGGGCTCGGGAGGCAGGTCACCGAGTTGCTGGGTGCGCCGGTACTGGAGCAGATCGGCTCCACCGAGGCCGGTCACGCGTTCTGCGCCAACAGCTTCGACCACAACCATCCGGGCACCGTCGGCCGCCCCGTCCCCGGCTTCGAGGTGGAGCTGCGCGATCGTGCCGGCCTCCCCGTGCCGGACGGCAAGGAAGGCGAACTGTGGGTGCGCGGGCCGACGGTGACCCCCGGCTATCTGAACCGGCACGAGGAGACGGAACGCACCCTCGTCGGCGGCTGGCTCGCCACGCACGACCGGGCGGTCCGCCAACCGGACGGCACCTTCCGGCACTTGGGCCGCGCCGACGACATGGAGCTGGTCGGCGGCATCACCGTCTCCCCGCTGGAGGTGGAGGCCGTACTGCGGACCCACCCTGCGGTGAAGGAGGTCGTGGTCGCCGCCGTCACCGACGAGAGCGGGGCGAGCCGACTGCGCGCCTTCGTCGTAGCCCTTCCGCCTGTCCACGACGGCCTCCAGGACGAGCTACTGAGGCTGGCCCGCGAGCAGTTGGCCGCGTTCAAGGTCCCGCGGAGCGTGAGCTTCGTCCCGTCCCTCCCCCGCACTCCGACCGGCAAGCTCCGCCGCCACCTGGTCCGACAGGGCGCCTGGTGACCTCCCCACAGGACATTTACCGACCGTCACGGAACATCACAGAAGGGAACGGGCACATGCGAGAGCAGCAACGCCCCCTCGCCGACCGGGGGTTCTATCTGGGCCCGGTGTTCCGGCGGGCAGCCGACCGTCACGGGGCCGTCTTCGTCACCCTGGACCGGCCGCTGGACACCCACCCCTCCCTCGGCGTCGACCTCACCTACGCGTCCCTCGCGGACGTCGTGGAGGACCTGTCCGGCAGGCTGTGGGACGCGGGCGTACGGCCCTCCGAACAGGTCGTCGTCCACAAGTCGGACAACGTCGACATCGTGCTGCTGACCTGCGCGGTCTCCCTCATCGGCGCCGTGCCCGTGCTGCTCTCCCCCGCACTGGCCGGACCCGTGGTCGGTCAATTGGTCGGACGGCTGCGGCAGCCGTGGCTGGTGACCGACCGGGCCAAGCTGGAGGGGCCGCTGAAGGGGGTCGAGCTTCCCGTGCGGCGCGTCCTGTCCGTGGGCGACGCCCCCGGCGCCGAACCCCTGGAGAAGTACGCCGGTGCCCAACACCCCGCCCCCGTCAGGCTTCACCCCCGTGAACCCGCCCTGATCACCCACAGTTCGGGCACCACCGGCGTCCCCAAACTCGCCGTGCACTGCGCGAACACCATGTGGAACAGGCTCGTACCGCAGAAGGCGATGGGCTGGCCCACGCGCGGCGAGACCGCGGCGCTGCACATGTCGTTCGTGCACTCGCGCTTCTACCATCTGCTCGGCGTCCTGCTGCACTTCGGCAGCCCGCTCGTGCTGATCACCGACCCGGACCCGGCCAAGGTGGGACCGCTGCTGGTCCGGCACCGGCCCGGCATCGTAGAGACCCACCCCAACACCTTCGTGCTGTGGGAGGAGTTGGCCGACGCGCCCGGCGCGCCGCTGTCCCAAGTCCGGTCCTACGGCTCGACGTTCGACGCGATCCACCCGCGTACGGTACGGCGGCTGCTGGACGCCTCGAAGCGCCGTACGCCCTGGCTGATCCAGCTGTACGGGCAGAGCGAGACCGGGCCGGTCGCCTTCCAGTGGTTCACGCGGCGCAGTGCGGCCCGAGCGGACGGACGGCGGGTGGGCACCGGCATTCCCGGCTTCACGCGGGTGCGCGTCACGGGCCCCGACGGGGAACGGCTGCCGTCCGGTGCGGCCGGGCGGATCGAGGCCCGCACCAGGGGCCGCATCCTCACCTACCTCGGCGCGCGGGAGCAGTACGAGCGTCAACTCGACGGCGAGTGGTGGCAGATGGGCGACATGGGGTACCGGAGCCGGCTGGGCGCGCTGTATCTGATCGACCGTGAGATCGACCAGATCGACTCCGTGCACAGCAATCTGGAGGTCGAGGACACGCTGATGGACCGGCTGGAAGAGTTGCGCGAGGTCGTCATCGTGCCGGGTGCGGACCGGGAGCCGGTGCCGGTGGTGTGCGTGCGCGGTGAGCGGCCGCTGGATCCGGAGCGCTGGCGGGAGGCGACGGCCGATCTGCCCGCGATGGCCGAGCCCCGGCAATGGCGGTTCGAGGAACTGCCGATGACCGCGACCTGGAAGGTGAAGCGGGTGGAGATCACCCGGATGCTGGCCCAGGGTGCCCGCGCGTGAACCCTGCCGTGGTCGTCGGCGCCGGACCCGCCGGACTGTCCTCCGCGCTCGCTCTGCGCGCGCACGGGCTGCCGGTGGTGTTGCTGGAGGCGGAGCCCAAGGACCGTGTGCGGCCGGGCAGTCGGGCCCTGTTCGTACACCGCGAGACGCTCGCGCTGCTCGACGGGATGCGGCCGGGGCTGGCCGGCGAGATCACGCGGTTCGGCCGGACCTGGCAGACGAACCGGACCCTCTTCCGGGGCCGCGAGGTGTACTCCCGCACCTTCCCGCCCCCGTCCGGCCCGCCGCCCTTCACCAGCCTGCGCCAGACGGACACCGAACGCTTCCTGCGGGCCGCCGCCGAGCGGGCCGGGGTGGAGTTCGTGTGGGACGCGCGGGTGACCGGCGTCCGCACGACGCCGGCGGGTGTCTCGCTGGTCTGCGCGGACGGGCGGGAGTGGAACTGCGCCTACGCCGTGGCCGCCGACGGCGCCCGCTCCGCCGTCCGGCGCGCGCTGGGCATCGCCATGGAGGGCGAGCGGGGCGAGGGGTTCCATGTGGTCGTCGATGTGGCCGAACTCCCGGATACCGAGCTGCCGTTGGAGCGGGTCTTCCACTACGGGCATCCGGGCGTCGGCGGCCGCAGTGTGATGCGGGTGCCGTTCACCGGGGGCTTCCAGGTCGACCTGCAGTGCCGGGACGACGACGCGCAGGAGGACTTCGGCACTCGGGAGGCCGTACGGCGGTGGCTGCCGGCGGTCGTGGGGGACGCGTACGTCGAGCGGCTCCTGTGGGTGTCGACGTACCGTTTTCTGCGCATGGTGGCGGCCTCGTTCGCGGATCCGCACCGGCGCGTGCTGCTGGTCGGGGAGGCCGCTCATCTCTTCCCGCCGTTCGGAGCGCGTGGCATGAACAGCGGGATCGCGGACGCGGCTGCCGCTGCGAAGGCGATCGCGGCGGGGACGGCGGAGGCGGTGGCCGAGTTCGCCGAAGTGCGGCGCCAGGCAGGCCTGTTCAACAGCGCCGCCGCCGGGACCGCGCTCGACCATCTGCGGCCACGGCGCCGGATCGTCCGGGCCAGACAGCGTGCGGCGGCGCTGCTCGCGCCCGTGCTGCCGTGGTGCGGGGCGTGGCTGGAGCGCGCGCCGTACGGGCCGCGGAACGGTGCCCCGGTGATCGCCGGCGGCAAATACTGAGGAGGAACGGCTGTGTCACAACCTGCCATCGCAGAAGGGCTGTTGGCCTGGACACCGGCCAACGGGCTGACCCCGGCCCAGTCGTCCGAGGGGCGGCTGCTCGTCGCGGACTCCTGGCTGGTGCGGGACGGCAGGGTGCGCGGCCTCGAACGGCACCGGGAGCGCTTCCTGCGGTCCTGCGGCGAGTGCGGCGGACCGCCGTTGCGCCGGCTGCTGGAGTTCTGGCGGGACGTGACGGCCGCGCTGCCGCGGACGGGCGAGTGGTTTCCCCGGGTCGAACTCGTCGCCGGTTCCCTGGAGTTGCGGCTGCTGCTGCGGCACGCGCCGCCGCTCGGGACGGGCATACGGGTCTGGGCGGAGGGCCAGTCCGATCCGCGTACCGTCCCTCGCCGCAAGGGCCCGGACCTGGAGACCCTGGCCCGGGTCCGCAGGCGGGCCTCCGGCGAGGGTGCCCAGGAGGCGGTGCTCGTCGCGCCCTCGGGTGTGGTCCTTGAGTCGGCCACCGCGAGCGTGCTGTGGTGGGAGGACGACATCCTGTGCCTGCCTCCCCCGCTGCTGCCCCTCCTGCCCGGAGTGACGGTCGCCCTCATCCAGGAACGCGCCCGCCGCGACGGCATCCGCGTCGCCCACCGCCAGCGGACCGTGACCGGCCTTGACGGCCATGAGGTGTGGCTGGTCAACGCGCTGCACGGAATCCGTCCGGTGACGGGCTGGACGGGAGGAACGATCGCGGCCGAGCCTCCGGTGGTGCGGGCGGAGGAATGGCGGAAATGGCTGGACTCGCTCATGGAGCCGCTGCCGGAGAATTAGGGAAGCGAAACAGGGGAGCAGGTAACGCGAATTACGGGCACCGATAATTGATACCGATGCCCGCATTCTGCGCTACTTCTTTGGCTGATAAGCCCCCGGCACCATTCGCGTCGCGATGGCGATGCGGTTGTACGCGTTGATGACGGTGGCCGCCCAGATCAGTGCCGCGATCTGCGCCTCGTCGAAGACCTCGGCGGCCTCGGCGTAGACCGCGTCCGGGACGTGTCCGTCGTGGACCAGGGTCACGGCCTCGGTCAACGCAAGTGCCGCGCGCTCGCGTTCGGTGAAGAAGGGCGTCTCCCGCCAGGCGTTCAGGGCGTAGATCCGCTGCTCGGTCTCGTCCGCCGCGCGGGCGTCCTTGGTGTGCATGTCGAGGCAGAACGCGCAGCCGTTGATCTGCGAGGCGCGGATCCTGATCAGTTCCAGGAGTTCCGGTTCGACCTTGGCGTCCTGGGCCGCGGAAACGGCGGCGGCATGCAGGGAGCCCATCGCCGCGGACACGTCCGGGGTTACCTTCTTCAGGGCCACACGGGATATGGAAGAGGAATCGCTATTGGTCATGGGGCGACTCTATCCGTGCGGTTCTGTCCTTGCGGCCGTATTAGGGAATGGGAAATGGGAAACAGCGGGAAAGGGCGTCCAGCGCACCCGTCCACGCATGGTCCGGCGGTGTCCCGTAGCCGACGACGAGCGCGTCCTGCCGCTCGACCGTCGCTTCCGGGTGCCGGTATCGGTGCAGCCCGTGCACGGCGAGGCCCTGCCAGGCCGCCGCCCGCAGCGCCGCCTGCTCGGTGCCCGGCGGGAGGCGCAGCACGACGTGCAGGCCGGCCGCGATGCCGGTGGCGTGGACCTGCGGGGCCCGGCGTGCGAGTTCGGCGATCAGCGCGTCGCGTCGGCGCCGGTAGCGCAGCCGGGCGGCGCGCACATGGCGGTCGTAGGCGCCGGAGACGATGAACTCGGCGAGCGTCAGCTGGTCGAGGACCCCGCAGCTGTCCACCCCTCCCTTGGCCTTCGTCGCCTCCTCGGCGAGGTCCGGCGGCAGTGCCAGCCAGGCCAGCCGGAGGCCGGGGGCGAGGGACTTGCTGGCGGTGCCCGCGTAGACGACGCGGTCGGGGTCGAGGCCCTGGAGGGCGCCGACGGGCTGGCGGTCGTAGCGAAACTCGCCGTCGTAGTCGTCCTCGACGACCAGGCCGCCGGTGCGCCGCGCCCAGTCGACGACGGCCGCCCGGCGGTCACGGTGCAGGGTGCCGCCCATCGGGAACTGGTGGGCGGGGGTGAGCAGGACCGCGGCCTCGCCGGTCAACTCCCCCGGATTCGTGCCCCGTTCGTCGAACGGCAGCGGGACCGTGCGCAGTCCGGCGCCCGCCAGCAGGTTCCACTGCTCGTAGAGGCCGTACGACTCCACCGCGACCGTGCTCCCTCCGCGCGCCCGCAGCACCGAGGCGAGGATGCGCAGTCCGTGCGAGATGCCGGCGCAGACCAGCACGCGTTCGGGTTCGACGCGCACGCCCCGGGCCCGGGCGAGGTAGCCGGCGAGGGCGATGCGCAGTTCGATGCGGCCGCGGGGATCGCCGTAGTCGAGGGCCTGGTACGGGGCCGCGGTGAGGGCGCGGCGGGCCGCCTTGAGCCACTCGGTGCGGGGGAAGGAGGCGAGGTCGGGGGTGCCGGGGGCCAGGTTGTAGGTGGGGCCGGGCTGAGCGCGGCGGCGTGGCGCGGGGGGTGTGGGTTGCGGAACCGGATTCTCGGCCACCCGTGTGCCCGAGCCCTGGCGGGCGGTGAGCCAGCCCTCGGCGACCAGGTCGGCGTAGGCCTCGGCGACCGTATTGCGGGCGATCGCGAGGTCGACGGCTAGGGAGCGGGAGGAGGGGAGGCGGGTTCCGGGGGCCAGGCGGCCGGTGCGGACGGCTTCGCGCAGGGCGTCGGTGAGGCCGCGGCGGACGCCCGCACCCGTCCGCTCCAGGTACAGGTCCACACCCAGAGTGGCCCAGGAATTCAACATGGAAATGGACCATACTCCTGGGCCGCCTCGCTCATAGGGTCCGGAGTATGAGCACAGACGAGACCATTCCATACGCCCCTGAACACGCCCCCCGCCTCAGCTGGGCCGAGCATGCCCCCGAGGTCTACAAGGCCATGGTCCGGCTGGACGCGGCCTCCCGGCGGGGGCTCGACCCGAAGCTGCTCGAACTGGTCAAGATCCGTGCCTCGCAGCTCAACCACTGCGCGTTCTGCCTCGACATGCACAGCAAGGACGCGCTGGCGGCCGGCGAGAGCGTCGAGCGGATCGTCCAGCTCGCCGCCTGGGAGGAGTCCCGGCACTTCTACACCGAGAAGGAGCTCGCGGCGATCGAGCTGACGGAGGCCGTGACCGTCCTGACCGACGGGTTCGTGCCCGACGAGGTGTACGACACCGCCGCCAAGCACTTCGAGGAGGCCGAGCTGGCGCAGCTGATCGCCGCGATCACGGTGATCAACGCGTGGAACCGGTTCGGGGTGACCTGTCGTATGGTCCCGGGGCACTACACCGCCGGGGACCACAAGTGACGGTCGGCGCCCTGCCGGTCCGCGAGGTGGACGCCTTCCGGGCCCTGCACCGGCGCCGGTCCCCGGGTGATCCGCTCGTGCTGCCCGGCCCCTGGGACGCCGCCAGCGCCCGGGCGTTCGCCGAGGCCGGTTTCCCGGCGCTCGCCACGCCCAGTGCAGGGGTCGCCGCCTCGCTCGGGTACGCGGACGGGGCGACTCCGGCCGACGAGATGTTCGCGGCGGTCGCGCGGATCGTACGGGCCGTGGATGTGCCGGTGTCGGCGGACGTCGAGGGTGGATACGGCCTCGCGCCCAAGGAGTTGGTGGAGCGGATCCTTCAGACGGGGGCCGTGGGCTGCAATCTGGAGGACTCCGAGGGCGGGGTGCTCAAGGACCCGCGGGCGCATGCCGATTGGCTCGCCGAGGTGCGGGCCGAAGCCGGGGACCTGCTGTTCGTGAACGCTCGTATCGACGTCTTCGAGTACGGCGACAGCGATCCCGAACGGGCCATCGAGCGGGCCGCGTTGTACGTCGCCGCCGGTGCCGACTGCGTCTATCCGATCGGCGCCCCCGTCGACGTACTGCCGCTGCTGCGGTCCGGTATCCAGGGGCCGGTCAATATGTTCGCCCGGCCGGGTGCGGGCCCCTCGCCCGCCGAGCTCGGGGAGCGAGGGGCCGACCGGGTCACCTTCGGGGCGGGGCTCCAGAGGCGGGCCGATGCCGCGGTGCGGGAGATCGCGGCAGGCCTCGTAGCAGGCCTCCAGCCGACTGCACATGCGGGCAAATGGGGCGAACCGTAGCCTGAGGAGTGATGCGCACCACGGAGGTGACGCCATGGCCAGTCGAACGCTGACCTGCGTGGCGGCAAGCGTGGTCCTCGCCCTGTCCCCTGCTCTGGCCGCAGCGGACGACGGGGCCGACCTGACCGCCCAGGAACTCTCCGAGCAGGCGAAGGACAACCTCGTCGACGCGAAGTCCGTCCACCTGAAGCTGACGGACCGCGGCGCGGACACGAGCACCAGCACCACCCAGCCGACGTCGATGGAGCTCTCGCTCGACCGGGACGGCAACTGCGTCGGCTCGATGGACATGGGCGCGGACGGCGGCAGCGTCGAGATCATCAAGCAGGGCGACGAGGTGTGGATGAAGCCGGACGCCGCGTTCTGGAAGACCCAGATACCGGGCGGCGGGGGCGACACGGTGGCCAAGCTCTTCAAGAACCGCTACATCCACGGCTCCACCAGCGACGCCATGCTCAAGGGCATGGCCGACACCTGCGACCTGGACGCCTTCCAGCAGGACCTCGACACCGGGTCCTCCGGCGGCAAGTCCCTGACGAAGGGCGAGGAGACGACCCTCGACGACACCAAGGTGATCCCCCTGAACAGCACGGAGGACGGCAACAAGGCGACCCTGTACGTCACTTCGGACTCCCCGCACCGCCTGGTCGAGGCCACGATGAAGGGCGACGGCACGGACATGACCCTGGCGTTCTCGGAGTACGACGAGCCGGTCCCGTCGGAGACACCGTCGCCGGACGAGACGGTGGACGTGGGGAAGCTCCTGGAGGAGTTGCAGACCTTGTAGACCCGAGATTCTTTGACTAGGGTCAAAGAATTATGGAGCCAGTATCGGAACCCGTATCGGCGGACCACGTCGCGGCCTTCCGTCGCTTCAACCGCTACTTCACGCGCCGCATCGGTGCGCTGGACGACCACTACCTCGGCCAGGACCGCCCGCTCGGCGAGGCCCGTCTGCTGTTCGAGATCGGCGACGGGGTGTCCCTGCGCGAGCTGAGGAGCCGACTCGGCCTGGACGCGGGCTACTTGAGCCGGATGACGAAGTCGCTGGAGACCCAGGGCATGGTCCGCGTCACCGTGCACCCGGCCGACAACCGCCTGCGGATCATCGAACCGACCCCGGCCGGACAGGTCGAACTGAAGGAACAGCAACGCCGGGCCAACGCCCTCACGGCAGGCCTGCTGGGCGGGCTGAGCGCGGACGAACGCAAGCAGCTGACCGAGGCGATGGCCGTCACGGAACGCCTCCTACGCCTGGCCGGCATCACCGTAGAACTCGTCGCCGGCGCCTCGGACGACGCCCGTGCCTGCCTGGACGCCTACGCCGCCGACATCGACGCCCGCTTCCCCGAGGGCTTCGACAAGTCCGACCTGGTCCGCCCGGAGGAGGTGTCGGGAACCGCCGGGGCGTTCTTCGTGGCGTACGAGGAGGGCCGGGCGGTGGCCTGCGGGGCGCTACGGCGCCTGGAACCCGGCGTCGGCGAGATCCGCCACGTGTGGGTACACCCGGAGGCCCGCCGCCTCGGGCTGGCAAGGCGGATCCTCGGCGAACTGGAACGGGAGGCCGCTGCCCGGGAGTTGAACGTGGTACGCCTCGACACACACGCCACGCTCACCGAGGCGCAGGCGATGTACCGGGCGAGCGGCTACCGGGAGATCCCGGCGTACGTCGACCATGTCTACGCCCACCACTGGTTCGAGAAGCGGCTGACAGGTCCCCGTTAGGACTGCGGGGTGAGCTCGGCGAGTTGGGCCTGGACCAGGGCGGCGGGGAGGGTGAAGGCGTCCCCGGTGGCCTGGGAAGCCAGATTCGTGGCGGGGAAGTAGCCGATAGTCCCGCCTTCCCGAACCACGACCACCTGCACGGGCCCGTTCGTCCCGTCGACGGCGACGGTCAGAGTTGCCGCGATCACGTCGTCCGCGCCGTCGGTGCCGGCCGGCGCTGCCGTCTTCTCGGCCTTGACGGTCTTCACCGGGTTTCCGCCCGCCACCGTGTACACGAACCCGCCCGCACACTCCCGCACCGCCCGGCCGATCCCGGTCATCACGGCCTTCGCCGCCGCCTCCTGCTCGTACGAGGCCAGCGAAACGAAGGAAGTCGTCGCATCCAGGTCCGCCCCGGACGTCTCCTGCGGCCCGATCCACATCCGCCGCACCACCGACACCGGCGCCCCCAGCACCGACCCGGCCTGCACTGCGGCCAGCGGCGTACACACCGCCTTCTTCGCGACCACCGTCCCGGCATTGGGGAAGTCCAGGTCCGACACCTGCGCCGTCACCGTCCCCCCGGCGACCACGTCCCCATCCGCCAGCGCGACAGCCTCCAGCCCCTCCGGCGACAGAGCCACCACCCCCGCACTCGCGTCCCCGCCCGCCGCGGCCGACACCGACGCCTCCACGGAAACAGCGGCCGCCACGTCGTCACCGTCCGTGTTGCTCTCGGACTCCGAACAACCCGTCACCAAGGCCAGCGCCAGCACTCCGGCCACCGCAACTCCGCCCCGCCGCACAGCACTTCTTCGCATCTTCCCTCTCCTCGCTCCCGAACCGTGAGCCGGTCAGGCCAGCTTGTCGGCCTGGGCGGTCACGAGGTCGGTGGGGAAGGTGAAGTCCTCGCCGGAGGTCATGGCGGCCACGTTGGCCACCGTGAAGTGGGCGAGGGTGGCGCCGTCGCGGAAGACGACCACCTTCCATGGGGCGTCGACGCCGTCGACCGGGGTGACCGCGGTGAACGCGACCGCGTCTTCACCGGCCTTCGGCGCGGTGCCCTTGGTGACCTTGCTCGCGTCCAACTGCTCGCCACCGGCAGTCCATTGGAAGCCGCCCGAGCACGCGGTGACCGCGTCGGCGACGGCCTTCAACGCGGCGGTGGCCTCGTCGGCGCTCGCGTAGGAGGCGAGGGTCACCATGCCGGTGTTGATGTCCAATGACGCTGCTTCGGAGGCGGCACTGGTCACCCGCCGGTGAACGGTCGCCGCGGGCTCCCCCACGGCGGTCCCGGCCACCGCACGCCCCAACGGCGCACACTCCTCCCCGCTCACCTTCACCCCATCCGCGGCCGTGATCTCGGCCTTGGTGGGAGTGGCCACCTCATACCCCGTCAGATCCGCCTTCACCAGCGCCGCCGTCTCCAACTCCGCGGCGGTCAGCGGCTTGACGGCGGAGGCGGCAGCGGAGATCTCGGCAGCGGACGCCGACGGGGAGACATCGGTGGCAGCGGAGCTGCCGGAGTCACCGCTGTCGGAACCGCCACAGCCGGTGAGCACCGCGAGGGACACCAGGGCGGAAGCGGCCAGGGCACTCGTACGGGCGCGGGCGGTGGAGCGAGGGTGGCGTATGCCGGAGTTGTTCACGATGTGCTTTGTTCGCTTTCCCTGTCGTACTGCCCATGGCTGACACGCCGCCAGCCAAACCTGTTCTCACGCCACGCCCTTGTTGCCGTCGGCGTTGCCGCGCGACGCTACTTCCGCATCCTTGAATTCACCACAAGCAGCCGCTCGCGACTGGCAGCGCGATCGCTGTCTCGGAGCTGGATGAGCGAACCATCGATATCGACATCAACGAGCATCGCTCGACGCTGATATTCGCGTTCACCTTCAAAGAAGGTCCCTTGCGGAATATTCCTGTCCAGCTGCCCCAGTGCAGTGAGGCTGGCATGGGCACAACGCACCGCGTCCTCGGCATCACCATTGGCGCGACAAAGGGCCGCATAGCGCATACAAAGAACCCCGTAGAAGGAGTAGATATCATCTACGTTCACGAGCCCCTCTTCAGAGGGCTGAAGTTCTGCAAACCTCTGCAGTGCTTCCACGCGAGGGGAGAATTCACTGTCCGGCTGGTCGAGGGTCCAAATTTCTTCCAGGACTTCCAGATAGAGATCGACATCCTCGGCACGGCTGGGATCTGTACCCCGAAGTCCCGTGAAGAGCTGCGCCATCCGCTCGGTACAGCTCGCAACGAACACAGCAAGCCTGACACGCTCGCTACCTCTCAGGGATTCTGCAACCGCCGCGTCCACTACCATTCGAAACTCCTCTGGCGCGTCGTGGTCTTGAAGCTACCCGGGAAGATGTTACCCATCATCTTGCCGCCTTCCCCTCGGATGAACGCAGCACAAATCCTGAGACACACATTTCTCGACGTCCCTCCGGCGATCGGCGTGTATCCAAACGCCTTTGCGTACAACAAGGCATTCTGCTCAGCATGCGTTCCCGGAATGTTGGGCACGTGCATCTCGCCTGGACGGAGAGGAACGGACATCTGGGCAGGTGTCAAACCATCTCCACTGCCAGCAATCAGGTCTACTCGACCGTGAGGAGTTTGCACCCGCACCACAGCCACAGTGCTGACGTTATCCCGGACGAACTCATCTGGCTCCGCGGAATGGATTTCGCTTGCACGATCAGACAGATCGCAGTTGTGGACGAGTACCGGTGCGGCGCCCGCCAGCACATAGTACGTGTGGACGTTGCTGACAGTCAGGTCGTGCGTGACCTGGGTCTTGGTATACCGAGCGATCGCGGTGATCTGGACGTGGGTGCCGGTGCTGGTCTGGAGCCACTGGCCCGACTTCAGGTCCTCGCCCTCCACCCAGGTGCCGTCGGTGGGATCGGCGGCGGGGTCGGTGACCCAGAAGGGGTGGGTGTCGGTGGTCGTCAGCTTCGACGTCGTGCCGTCGGCCGTCTTGACGGTCAGGACGGTGAAGTCCTTGTCGTCGTAGGTGGTGATGGTGGCCGTGGCGGTCTCGGTGCCCGAGGTCGTCGAGGTCTCGGGGTCGTTGGAGGCCACCTGGTCGCCGTTCTTGACCTCCTCGATCGGCTTCGTCGTGCCGTCGGCCATCAACACCTTGGTGCCGGGCAGGAAGCTGTGCTTCCTTTCGCAGGACCCGCCCGATCCGCTGTCGTCGACGTCCGTGCTGTCCCCGCCGTCGGCGTGGTTGTCCTTCGCCTTCTTCGCGCCATTGGACTTGGCGCCGGCGGATGCCTTGGTCTGTTCGGCCTTGCCGGCCGTGCCCTTGGAGCCGGTGCCGGTTTTCTTCTTCGCGGCGGCCTTGGCCGCCAGGGCTTTCTCCTTGGCCTTCTTCAAGGCCTCGGCGGCCTTGCGTTTTGCTTCGGCCTTGGCTCGTTTGATGGCGGCCTTCGCGGCCTTGAGGCTGGCGATGGTCTTGCGGGCTACGTCCTTCGCCTTGTTCAGGGCCTTGATGCCGCTGATGATGCGGTCGACGACCTTGGCGACCTTGTAGGCGAGCTTGAAGACCTTCGCCCAGGGGATGGCGTCGATCAGGAGGGAGCCGCAGGCCCACAGGTCGCCCTGGGTGAAGCAGCTGACGACGTCGTTCCAGCCGATGAACTCCTTGAACAGGGCCCATCCGTAGGTCCGCACGATGTCCGTGACGGACCCGGACAGGATCTTCTCCTGGGCGGCGATCTGGGCGTCCAGCGCCGCCTCGGCCGCGTCGAAGGTGGAGGCGGTAGAGGTCAGGCCGGTGGGGTCCGCGTGGGTGACGGGGTTGTTGTTGGAGTAGTTGTAGCCGTTGGCCTGGAGGGGATCCGTGAGGTCCAGGACCGGGTCGGCGGAGAGGAAGCGGCCCGTCGTTGGGTCGTACTCGCGCGCCCCCAGGTGGGTCAGGCCCGTCGTGTTGTCGTCGGTGCCGCCGACATAGCCCGTGTTGGTGTGGAAGTTGGCGCTCTCCGTGCGTTCGTTGCCGTACGGGTCGAGCCTTGAGAATTGGGTCTGGTTGCCGGTGGTGAGCTTGATCTCGGCCATCGGCGTGCCGTGATGGTCGGTGACCAGGGCGTACAGGTTCGACTCACCCGTACCCCGGCGGATCACCGTGGGCGCGCCCGGCTGGGCGTAGGACCGCTCGACGTAATTCACCGCACCCGTGGAGCGCAGCGAGAGGGTGGTGTCGTCCAGGTACAGGGTCCGGTCGTTGGCGGTGGTGGAGATGATCCGGTTGCCGAACGCGTCGTACAGGTAGGACGTCTCGTCGGCCGGGTTCCAGGCCTGGGCGGTGCTGCTGTCGCAGGCGCCCAGGACGAGGTCGACGCCGGTGGTGGTGGAGTTGGACGGGGAGACGAGGCACATCGAGGTGGCCGCGTACTTCAGGGCCCCGGTGGAGGTGACCGTCCACTGCTGGGCGGCGGTGTCGTCGCAGGCCGCGACGACGACCGCGGTACCGGCCGCGGTGGCCTTGCCCGCGGGCTGGACGCACACCCCGACCACCTGCAGCGCGCCCGTGGTGGCGGTGTCGGTGGTGACCGCGTCCTCGATGCGGAACTGCTCGGCCTTGGTGCCGTTGCACGGCCACATCTGGATCGCGGTGCCGGTCGTGGTGGACCCCGAGGAGAGGTCCATGCACATGCCCGCGTTCAGCCCCGAGGTGTAGGCGCCCTTGCCGGCGGCCCCGAAGCCCGTGACCGTCTGCGCCTTGCCGTCCCAGGTCCAGGTGATGCCCTGCTCGTCGCCGCCGATCGTGCGGGAGGTGGTCTGCCCCAGGTCGTCGTACTCCAGGGCGGATGCCGCGGTCACCTTCGAACCGGCCGCGTTGGTGTACGTGGACTGCATCGAGGTCAGGGTGTGCGGCTGGGCCACTCCCGAGCCCGACGTGGCGTCCTCGGTGCCGTAGACGTAGGAGGTGGTGGAGTCGGCGGCGGTGTTCACCGACCCGTCCAGCAGGAACGACACCTTGGCGTTGTGGGTGTTGAGGGTCTTGCGGTTGCCCAGTTCGTCGTAGGTGTACGACTGCCAGTACCCGGCGTTGGCGGCGGTCACATTCACCGTGCCGTCGGTGGCGACCGGCACCGTGCACTCGGTGCGCTGGGTGGTCCAGGCCTCGGTGAGCTGGCCGATCCCGTCGTAGGTGAAGCACTGGCGGTCCACGACGGCCGCGTAGGTGTCGGTGGTGGAGGTGATGTTGCCCGACAGGTCGTAGGCGTAGGTACGGGCGTTGACCCGGTGCCCGGTCAGGCCCGAGGTCGCGTCCGAGGTCGACTCGCGGTCCACCAGGGTCGTCTCGGCCTGTCCGGTCGCCTCGTCGAACAGGTTGGTCGTCCACACCCGCGAGCCCTGCTCGCCGGAGGTGGTGCGCAGGACCTCTCCGTACACGCTGTAGGAGGTCTGGGAGGTGTACCAGTCGGTGCCGGAGGTGGAGACGGGCAGCCCGTCGGCGTTGTAGCGGACGATCACCTTCTCCTCGGGCAGGCCGCCCATCGCGGGGGTGGTGTAGGAGGCCAGCTGCCCGGAGTCGGTGTACGCGTAGGTGGTGGTGTAGGTGGTGGCGAAGCCCTCCGCGGTCGAGGTCAGGCCCGACGCCACCGCGGGCATGGTCAGGGTCTTGGCCGTCGGGTTGCCGTCCAGGGTGTACCCGCCGACCGAGGTGGTGTACGCCTTGCCGTCGGTGTAGCGGGTCGCCTTGGCCAGCTGGCCCACCCCGTTGGCGACCGTCGTGTCGTCGTAGGTGTACGACAGCAGGTCGGTGCCGGTGGTGTCGTCCTCGACCAGAAGGGGGCGGTCCAGGACGTCGTAGCTGGTCCTGGTGGTGAACCCCGTCTGGTTCTTCGAGGTCTCGACCCGGCCCAGGGTGTCGTAGGTGAGGGTGGTGGTGCCGGTGTCGGGGTCGGTGGAGGTGAGCGGCTGGCCGATCGCGTTGTAGGTGGTCTTCCAGACGTTTCCGGCACTGTCGGTGACGGTGGTCTGGTCGCCGCGCGCGTCGTAGGCGTAGCGGGTGGAGTTGAAGTCGGCGGCGGTGAAGGAGTTGGCCGCGGCGGCGGACTTCGAGGAGAAGGTGTCCATCCGCGTGGTGCGGCCCAGGCCGTCCACCCAGGTGCGCGAGGAGGCCGAGCCGGTCGGCTGGACGACGGTGGTGTAGTCCAGGCCGTAGAGGTAGGTGGTGGTGCGGTTCTCGGTCTTCGTGCCGTCGGTGTCGGTGGTGCCGTCCTGGACGTACGAGTTGTAGACGGGGGTGATGGTGGTGGTGCGTCCCAGGCCGTCGTACGTGTACTGGGTGGCGTTGGGGATGGTCGCGGTGGAGAGGGCGGCGAAGACCGAGGTGTCGGGGGTGCCGTCGGTGTAGTAGGCGTTGTTGGTCGAGCTGATCTGGCCGTTGCCGTTGTAGAGGGTGTCGGTGATCAGGCGGCCCTTGCCGCCGACCGCGCCGGTCTGCTCCTGGCGTACCCGGCCGAGGCCGTCGTAGATGACGGTGGTGTCGGTGTAGGTGCCGTCGTCCTTCAGGCCCGAAGTGACCACCGAGACGGGCTTGTTGGGGTCGGTGTTGTAGACGAAGGTCGCGTTCGGCTTGCCGGTGGTCTGCTCGTCCCAGGTCCTGGGGGTCTCGTCCTCGTCGGCGAGGGGCGGCAGGTCCTCCTCGCACACCGGCCCGTAGGTGGTGTTCGGGGTGGTGCCGGCCTCCCAGCCCGCGCACACCCGGCCCAGCGGGTCGTAGGCGACGTAGGAGATGTTGTTGTTGGCGTCCTTCTCGGTCAGCCCCACCCCGCGGCCCGGGTCCAGGGTGGAGGTCGAGGACTGGGTCTTGGCGTTGGTCGAGGTGACCGAGTACACCTGCCCCTCGTCCGGGGTGAAGGTGATGGTGTCCTTGTTGTCCTGGTAGTCCTTGGAGGAGATCACCCGCCCGTAGGGGTCATAGCCCGTGGTGGAGGACGGGATGGTGTTCCAGGAGGTGCCGGCCGCGACGGGGTCCCACACCTTGGTGACCTGGCCCTTGGTCAGGGTCTGGCTGGTCGAGGCCGCGGTCGCCCCGTCGTACGCCATTTTCGAGGCCGACAGCAGGGTCGACGCGGTCGACGAGGACAGGCTGGTCGCGCAGGTCGTCCCGCTCACCGAGATCGTAGAGGAGACCAGGCCGATCAGGTTCAGCGAGGTGTCGTTGACGTAGGACGTGTAGGTGCAGGACTCGTCGCCGGTCACCCCGAGGTCGCCGTTGGAGACGACCTTGGTGGGCAGGCCGTAGGAGTCGTAGTCGGTCTGGGTGGAGACCGTGCGCAGGGGGGAGTCGTCGTCGCCCAGGCCCGAGGACCTGGTGACCGTCTTGGTGGTGTCGAGGGTGACCCGCCAGGCGTACAGGTCGGGGTCGTCGGTGATCACACGGGTGGTGTCGGTGTCGGCGACCCCTCGGACACGGGTGGCGAGGACCGTCGGGTCGTCGGGGATGTTGACCGTCCGCGACACCCAGTCCGCGGCGGAGGACCCGTCCGCGTAGACGAGCGCCTCGGCGGCCATGCCCGCGTACGCCTCTTTGTCCGCCTTGATGGTCGATCCGGCGGCGTCCACCATGGTGATGTCACGCGTCTTCCACACCGCGCTGGTCCCGCTGCCGGAGACGTACAGGTCGTCGTCCATCCCGCGGAAGTAGCGGGTGGCGGTCTTGGTGGCCTTGGAGGAACCGTCGGCGATGTCCGAGCCAACGGTGACGGTGACCCGGACATAGCCGCGCCACTGGTCCCAGGTGCGGGTCTTCTTCCGGGTGCCCTCGGCCCGGTTGTAGGCCCACAGCGCCCCGTCGACCGCGTCACCGAAGGTGGCGTAGACGTAGGTGGTGGTCTTGTCTGCGACGCCGGTCATGTTCGGCATCTCGACGACCTTGTCGACCACGTACTTCTGGAACCAGGAGATCTTCTCGTCGGACAGTTCGGGGTCGGCGTGCCAGTACACCGGGAAGCACAGCAGCTGGTTCTCGTCGTAGTCGGGGAAGCCGGTGCCCGTGGCGCAGGCCCCCTTGGGCGTGGAGTAGGTGACCTGGGTTTCGCCGCCGTACTCCGAGACCACCGTGTCGATCCGCAGCCGGTCGAAGGTCGGGCCGTCGTCGGTGGAGCTGGTGGGTATCCGGTTGGGCAGAAGCTTGCTGTGGAAGGACACCGGGTTCAGGGTCGCGGTGGACCCGTCGATCCCGTATCCCGTCCTGGTGATCGACTCCAGCCACAGGGCGGTGTAGTGCCCGGTCTTGTCCCAAGGGAAGGACTGCTTCAGCGACCACTTGTCCACCTTGGCCAGCGGGGTGCTGGTCTCCCCCGACAGGGCGCAGGCGTGCCGGTCGCCGGTCTCGGTCGTCGAGTTCCACGGGGTCAGGGAGGCGCCCTGGACCCGCTGGGTGCAGGAGGTCACCTGGGTGATCAGCTTGCGGGACCAGAAGGTCGGCGAGGGGGTCATGCACTCGCCTGAGGAGCCGCAGTACAGGTCGGCGGGGGTGTCGTACCAGACGTAGTTCTCCGACCAGTTGCCGGAGGTGAAGTGGTCCGAGGTGCACTCGGCCTCGGTCTCCAGGCACCGCTCGTCCGCGGTGAAGGTCATCCGGGCCAGCGGCTCGGCGGAGTACATCGTGTCGGAGCGCTGTCCGTAGTCGATGCGCTTGAGGTAGCCGCCGCGCTCGTAGGCGACGGGGCTGTCGAAGTCGAAGGCCTGGGCGTAGTGGTTGGTCTCCGACGCCCACCACAGGGACATGGCGTTGCCGTTGAGGTCGACGACGTAGTCCAGGTTCCACTTCCAGGCCTGGTCCTGGAAGGAGTTCTTGAAGGTGGCGTTGTAGCCGGGCTCACCGTCGTGGTTGGAGGCGACCGGCACGGTGAACACCGAGTCGGTGGTCTCGTCGCCGGATGCCCAGTTGGGGAGGTGGTTCAGCCCGTAGTAGTACTGGGTGCCCGCCGTGTCGGTGATGCGCCAGTACTCGCCGTCGTCGTCCCCGTTGGCCTTCGAGGTGTCTGTCAGCAGCTCGATCTTGGTGTTGTCGCCGTTGGCGGTCTTCCACACCCCGGACTGGTAGACCAGCTCGGTGGTCGTCCCGTTGAGGGTGAGCGTCGCGTTCTTGGTGCCGTAGCACAGGTCGGCGGACGTCTTGCCCTTGTTGTTCGCTCCCGTGGTCGCGTCCAGCATGCAGTTGGTGTACGTCCGGGTGATGCTGCCCGGGTCCCAGGACCAGCCCTCGCCGATCCCGGACGCCTGATTGTTCGTCGAGGACGTCTTGCCGTCCACCGACTGCGAGTTGTACGAGAAGGCCACGTTCGGCGTCGGGCCGTTCGGCACCGCGGGACCGGCCAACGGATAGGAGTAGGTGAAGGCGCCCGAGGAGGACCCCGCCGACCACGAACCGGAGGCGGGCAACGGGGTCGCGGCGAAGTCACCGCCCGCGCCGGATCCCGAGGAGGTACCCACCAGCGTGCCCGAACCCGACGAGCCGCTCGCGATGGTGCGGATGCCGGAGTCGGAGTCGGAGTCGTCCGTGGGGGTGTAGAGGGCGTTGGACACCGACCCCGTACCGGTCGCGGCGGCCGTCGTCGCCGTGGACGTGGTGGCGGTCGGGTCGGCCACCAGTGCCGCCACGTCCACCGTGACGCGGACGGTCGGCGCGAGGTCGGTGCTCGCCTTCTGGGTGGTGGTGCTCTGCCCGGTGTCCTCGTCGACGGTCGTGTCGGTGATGGTGGTGGCGACCTCGTCGTACACCACCTCGGTGGGCACCGCGGTCGGCTGCGAACAGCCCTCCACATCGGGGGTGGTGAGGAAGCAGGACGGGTACATCCAGAAGTCCAGGCGGTCCATCCACTCCGCGCCGTAGTTCTGCGAGAAGTCCGCCGCGTCCAGCGCGATGACCGCGTCGCCCGTCGCCGTGGTGGGCGGTGCGACCTCCAGGACCACGCCCTCCACACCGGCGGCGTCCGCCTCCGCGTCCGAGGCCATCCCCACCGACCAGCTGCCCTCAAGGGCTGTGGCCTCCGCGGCGGTCGCGTCCTCCGGCGCGCCGATCTCGACCGGGACCGTACCGTCCGTGGCGGTGACCTTCACCAGCTCCCCGGCCTCAAGACCGGTCAGACTGGCCGCGGCCGAACCGCCCTCGATGGGGTCGGTGTTCAGGGCCTGGAAGTCGTCGACTTCGGTAGAGGTCACCGTCTCCAGAGACTCAAGTGAAGTCGCCGTGGCGCTGTCCTCGGCCAGTGCGTCGGCCTCGGGCAGCTCCTCCAGGTCCACCCCGGTACGGGCGTCGTCCGTGGCGGGCACGGCATAGGCCACCGGCGAGGCCCCCAGCATCAGCGCCAGGAACAGGCCGGCCACCACCGCAAGTCGGGCCCGCGTGCGCCGCACCCGCCGCGCCCGCGTCGTTCTCAACGTCCCGCGCCCACACCAGGAAGCACTGCGCACCGCCGACCCCGCCCTCTTCAACCCACGCAATCCCGGAATCCCGAAACACCCTCGACAGCACGGTGTTTGGGCAGGCGGCGTCACAACACGATTGATACGAGCGCGATTTGTACATGCCGTGAGGATCTTCGGTCAATACCGGCCAGCCTTTATAACGGATAGATCACTGCACAATTAGCATGCGAGGAGAAAAAGGGCTCAACCGTGCGCAGGAATGGGCTATTTCCTCGCAACAGCACAACCCAAGAGGAACTATTCATTTGGCATGGAACAGGCAAAATACGGGTAACTTGACCTGCACATTCACCCAATTCGTCACCTCATGTCCGATCTCCCCGCCGCACGGCGAGAGTTGACGCGCCCCTTCAGGCATTTCCCCCACGCCGTCGCGCACCCACAGGTTCTCCACAGCATTTGATGCGTCTTCAAACTCTGTTCACAGGAGGGGTGATACTTCCCCAGCGATCCTCTTGCCCGTGGTGTGTCCGAAAACGGCCGGAGAGGAATTCGGGGCGGAGTTCAGAGACATGCGTGAGGGGACGGGAAACACCGTGGACGAGCAACCCACCAAGAGAGCCGGCCACCGGCGGACCAAGCCACTTGTGGCGCTGGTCGCCGCAGTCACGGCGACCGCTCTGGGCCTGGCCCTGTTGGAGTCCGACCTCGGCTTCGGCACTTCCGACGCAGGAGCGGAGAAGCCCGCCGCCAAGGTCAAGTTGGTGAGCGAGGACACCGCCCAGGACAAGGCCCGCGCCACCGGCAAGAAGGTCGAGGTGACCGCGCTGCGCGACGAGTCGTCCACGACCTACGCCAACCCCGACGGAACCTTCACCCTCACCACCCACGCCCAGCCGATCCGCGCGAAGAACGCCGACGGGCAGTGGCAGGACATCGACACCAGCCTGGTCGCCACCGAAGAGGGATGGGCCACCACGGCCTCTCCGACCCCGGTCACCTTCTCCGCCGGCGACTCCGGCAAGAGCAACGGCGACGACAACGGCGGCGTGGTCAAGTCGGGCCTGCGGCAGGCCAGTTACACCGGTCCACAGCACGCCGCCTACACCAGTGCACGGCAGGCCGCGTACGCCGCCGACGACGAGACGGGCACCGGGTCCACCGAGGAGGACCCGGCGACCCCCACCATCCCGACCACCTGGTCGGACCTGGTCACCCTCACCACCGGCGGACACGAACTGACCGTGTCCTGGCCGGGCGCCCTGCCCGAGCCCGTCATCACCGACTCCCAGGCCCTCTACCAGGACGTCCTTCCCGACGTGGACCTCCTGCTGACCGCCCGTGACAGCGGCTTCTCCCACGTGCTGATCGTCCACACCCCCGAGGCGGCGGCCGACGAGGCCCTGACCGAGCTGACCTACCGGCTGACCTCTCCCGACCTCAGCTTCCAGATCGACCCGGCCACCGACACGGTCACCGCTCACACCTCCGACGGCACCGAGGTCGCCGTCTCCCCCACCCCTCTGATGTGGGATTCCGCGGGCACCCCCGACACCACGATCGGCGACGACCCCGAACCCGCCGACGAGGCCACCGAGGCCGAGCCCAGCGCGTCGGCCTCGGAGGAGTCGGACGAGGAGACCATCACCGAGGGCGAGAACGACGAGGCCGTCATCCCGGAGGAGGCCACCCCGGACAGCGGATCAACGTCCGCGACCGCTTCCCCCGAAGCCGGTACGGGCGACGACACCGAGACCGCCGGCGCCGAGCCCGCGAGCTTCACCCGCGCGGTCCCGGCCGGCCTGTCCACAGCCGACACCCTGGCCCTGCAGGGTCTGGCCGGCCCCGTCCCCGGCACGCACGCCGCCACCGCCGAGGCCCTCCTGACCGACGGCGCCTACCTCACCGTGCAGGCAGACACCAAGCTCCTCACCTCGCCCGACACCACGTACCCGGTCTTCATCGACCCCTCGGTCTCCGGTGTCACCGACGCCTGGACCACCGCCTACAAGAAGTACCCGTCCTCCAGCTTCTTCGACGGCGCGAACTACAACACCGGCACCACCGAGGCCCGTGTCGGCTACGAGTCCGACACCTGGGGCACCGCCCGCTCCTTCTTCAGGCTCAAGCTCAAGAAAGCGATCAAGGGCGCCACCGTCCAGTCCGCCACCGTGAAGGTCCTGGAGACCCATTCCTGGTCGTGCTCGGCCCGCCAGGTCGAGTTGTGGCACACGGGCGGCATCTCCTCGTCCACCACCTGGAACAATCAGCCGTCCTGGAAGACGCTCATCACCGAGCAGTCCTTCGCACACGGCTACAAGTCCAGCAGCTGCCCGGACGCCTACGTCAACTTCAGCATCAAGTCCCTGGCCCAGTCCGCCGCCAACGGCGGCTGGACCTCCTTCACCATCGGGCTGCGCGCCAACTCCGCCTCCGGCTCAACCGCCGAGACCGACGCCTACACCTGGAAGAAGTTCAAGGCCGAGGGATCCAGTGCCCCCGCCCTGTCCATCAACTACCTCCGCGCCCCGAACACCCCCACCAACCTGGCCATCACCGCCGGCACCTGCGACACCTCGACCAGCCCCTACATCAACATCGGCAAGCAGAGCACCATCACCCTGTCCGCCAAGGCCACCGACCCCGACGGTGACCTCGCCTCCCTCTACTTCGAGTACTGGCGCACCGGTTACAGCACCACCACCAAGGTCACCAAGACCGTGACGGCCGCCACCACCACCGGCGCCGCATCCTGGGCGATCACCGCCTCCAACTTCCACACCGGCTACGACTACTCCTGGCGGGTAAGGGCCGAGGACGACGACGGCACCGACTCCGGCTGGGCCCCCACCTCCGGTGACAGCGTCTGCCGCTTCCACTACGACACCTCCCTGCCCACCACCCCCGGGGTCGTCTCCACCGTCTTCCCCGAGGACGTCGATGCCAAGGGCAACAGCGCGAACGGCAGCATCTGGTCGACGGTCACCTTCGGCACCTCCGGCGCCTTCACCTTCTCCACCACCGACACCGACGTGGTGAAGTTCGCGTACTCCTTCAACACCACCACGTACGCCAACTGGGTCTGCGCCTCCACCTCCGGCACCACCGGCGGCCCCACCGCCTCCTGCTCCACCGCCGTCACCTCGAAGACCGTCACCGGCAGTCCCACCCTGGCCGGCCCCAACGTCCTCTACGTGATGGCGTACGACGCCGCCGGCAACCCCTCCAACGCCCGCAAGTACGTCTTCTACGTCACCCCCAAGGCCGTACCGGACGGCGCCGCCGACTACACCGGCGACCAGATCCCCGACTTCGCCACCATCCGCACCGACGGCCGGCTCTACATCGAGAACATCACCAACACCGGCACCCACGTCGCCTCCGCCCAGACCACCCACGACGAGGGCACCCTCCTCACCGCCTCCACCTCCATCGGCCACTGGTGGAACGGCAGCAGCACCTACGCCCTCATCACCCACAACGGCGACTTCGCCCCCGGCGACGGCATCACCGACTTCATCGTCCGCACCCCGGACGGCGACCTCTACCTCTACCCCGGCGACGGATACGGCGGCACCGACGTCTCCCAGCGCCAGAAGATCCAGCTCCCCTCGAACGCCCCCGACCCCGCCACCCTCACCGAGATCAAGTCGATGGGCGACGCCAACGCCGACGAACAACCCGAACTCCTCGCCGTCTCCGGCGACGCCCTGTGGATCTTCTCCGGTTACAGCGGCGGCAGCTTCGCCACCGCCACCCGGCTCTCCGCCAGCGCCTGGGTGGACCGCGACATCGTCACCCTCGCCGACTTCAACGCCGACGGCACCACCGACATGATCTTCCGTACCGCCGCGGGCAACCTCTGGCTCCGCCACTCCGCAGCCACCTCCACCGGCACCACCGACTGGGCCACCCTGGCCAGCTCCGCCGTCAGCCTCGACGGCGACGACCTCTACGCCGAGGGCGGCTTCACCACCGCCACCTACCCCTACCTCTACGGCAGCCCCGGCATGACCAGCACCGACCTCCCCGACATCTGGGCCCTCACCCCCGCCGGCCTCCTCTACCGCCTCGACGGCACGGCCACCGGCATCAGCGCCACCACCTCCACCGGTAAGACCCTCACCGTCGGAGCCATCGGCTAGAGGATCACTGAAGGTGTTGTGACGGGGCTGTCCGGCCGTGGGCCGGGTAGCCCCGTTGCCATGCGGGGGTGGGATCGGCGTCATGCCACGGATGCCAGGCCAACCCCAGTTCGAGCGGCCGCGATCGTAAGCAGGCGACGACTCCGGTGCGTTTCAAGCAGGGCAGTCGGGACTCATCGTGAGGGTCCCCGAGGCAGAACCTGCTGTTCGAGCGTGGCGTGACCGACTGGACCCCTCAGCCCGTGCGGGCGTTCCGGCTCATGTCGCCGTCCTCTTCCCGTTTCTCCCCCACGACCCTGCGGACGTACTCCGTGTGGCGCTACGACCCCTCGGGCGCCGTCGAGTTGTGCGTGCTGGACCATGCGGAGGCGGGGCCCGGGGCACGGTGGGGGCGGAGCGTGAAGGTCGGCGACGAGCTCCATCTCGGCAAGCCCGAGGGGTCGTTCGTCCTGCGGCCGGACGCCACGCACCACGTCTTCGTCGGCGAGGAAACCGCGTCGGTCGCCTTCGGCGCGATGCTCGCGGCACTGCCGGACGGAGCCCACGTCTCCGGATGCGTGGAGACGGAAACAGTGTCCGACCGACTGCCGCTCCAGCACGCCGAGCGGCTTAACTGGGCGGTACGAGGAGGCACTTCACTGCCGGACGCCGTACGGCAGCTGGCTCCCGCGTCCGGCGGGGTGGCCTATGTCGCCGGGGAGGCACGGACCGTGCAGTCCGTACGGCAGTTGCTCGTACGGGAGTTGGGCTGGGACCGGCGATCCGTACTCACCAAGCCGTTCTGGGCGCCGGGCAAGCGGGGGTTGGACTGAGAAGCGGATGCCTGGGGCCGCTTCAGTCAGCTCGGTGTGAACGCCGCTCTGGCGTTCTGGAGTACCTCCTGCGTCGCGGGCCAGTCGGCTGTGGTGCCTCGGACGACCATCGCGTAGAGGCGGCCGTCGTCCGTCTGGAAGACCCGGTCGACGGCCCTCACCCGCTCGCCGATCTCCTCGCTGTCGTACTCGTAGACGAGTTCGCTCGCGTACGTCTCCTCGGGGACGGAACCCCGGCTGATCTCCGCGAAGCCCGGCTGCGCGGAGAGGCTGTCGACGGCGACGTCGAGGGCGGCGTCGGGGGTGTAGCCCGCTTCGACCACCTCGAAGATCTGCAGCAGGCTGCTCTCGTCGGGCGAGGTGTAGAAGACGACGGCTCCGCCGTCCCGCTCGCTGCGGGTCCAGGTCTCGGGGACGACGGTGGAGAAACCCGAGGGGTCGTCGACCGCCAGGTATCCGGCGGGTACGTCCGGCGACTCGGACGCGTCGGTGAACGGGGTCTCGGAGGGCGAGTCGCCGTCCGTCGGGGTGTCCGTCGGCGTCTGGATCTGGGACACGCCGGGCGGGCTCGACGAGGCGGCGCCCGCCGTGTCGTCACCGTCGTCCCCCGCCAGATCGACCGCGAGCCAGGACGCCAGCGCGGTGACCACGACCGCCGCGGCGACCGCGGCGGCGATGACCCTGCCCCGGCGTCCGCGCGGATCACCGGGCGGTACGGGGGGCGGCTGCGGCCAGTCGGTCGGGACCGCGCCGCCCGCCGTGTCCCCGGCCCACCATTGTCCCGGCGCCCCGCCACCGGAGTCGGGCGTCGTCCCCCCGGCCGTCGGTGGCCAGGCGGGTCTCACCGGCGGTGGAGGCGGGGCGGGGTGACCGCCCGCGCCCGCCACCCGCTCCCACGACTGCGTGTCCTTGTTCCACCGAACCTCGCCGGCGCCCCCGCCGCCCATCGCTCAGCCCCCGATGATTCCGGCCACGGCCGTGCCGAGGGCCGTGGCGGAGGTGATCGCACCGAGGACACCGCTCGCCGCGTCGAGGGCGCTGCGGAGCCGGTCGAGTACGCCGGGCTGGGCGGTGCCGGTGGTGGTCACCTGCCGCTCGGTCTCCGCCAGGCGCGCGGAGAGGTCCTGCGTCTCGGACGTGACCGGGTATCTCGTCAGGTCCTCGCTGAGGTCGCGGACGGCCTGGAGCAGCGCCTGGTACGACGCGTCGGCCGGGCCCGGTGTCGACGTGTAGCTCGCACTGGCGCCGGCACCGACCGCGATGCCGTTGCCGGTGACGGAACCCCCGACGTACGTACCGGAGTTGTGTCCGTCGCCCGCTGGCGATTGGTTCATGTCATCCTCCGTTGTGCCGGCTCCTGGTACTTCGACTGCTGCTTCGACTGCTACTTCGACGCGCCACCGGCGCCTGTGGACGGCGCCTTGGGTGTCCCGCCGCCCGACGAAGTGGCCTTGCTGTTGTCGCCGATGGCGATCCCGTTGCCCACGACGGAGCCTCCGACGGCGTTCCCGAAGTTGTTGAACACGTTGGTGACCTTCTGCTCGAACTCGGCGATGTCGTAGCCCGCGTGCCACAGCGCCTGGCGCACCCCGCCCGCGATCCGGTCCTGGATGGACTTCAGATAGCGGAAGATGTCCATTTCCTGGAAGAGGGTCGCCTGGTCGTCCGCGCCCAACTCCCGTACGGAGACGCCGGGTCCGTCCGGCAGCGTGTCCGCGTGAACGTCGGTGAGCTGCCGCCACTGCTGGGCGACGGCGCGGACCAGGACGCGCAGGGCGTCGCCGGTGGCGGCCGGGACACGCAGCAGCGCGAAGACGTAGCGGCCGAAACCGCCGCGGTGCAGATGCTCGTGGGCCAGCCGGTCGGCGGCCCCGAACAGCGGGTTGACCGGCGGCAGTACGTGTGGCGCGACCTCCAGCATCAGCATCCCGCCCTGTGTGTGGACGCGGACGAAGACGGTGACGACGACCTCCTCGTCCCAGCCACCGACGCGAACGCGCAGGAAGTGCCGTCGCTGCTCGCCGCCTTCCTCCACGGCCTCGGCGCGATGCATCGCATACGTGTCCACCGTGTACGGGAAGGCCATCCGGCCCGGCAGCCCTTCTGCGGGCAGGAACACGCACTCGTCCACGACCAGTTCGCGCAGCCGGTCGATCACGGCGTCGGCCGCCCGCGGGGAACTGCGCGGCGACGGCTCCCGCAGTTGTTCCAGCAGCGGTGCGATCTTGAGCAGGACCGCCTGGTTGTCGAGCGGTTCGGGAGGCGTCGGCACAGACGGCTGTGCGGACGGCCGTACGGACTTGGCCAGGACGTCGAGAGGAGAGTCGCCCTCGCTCGTCGCGCGGGGGCGCAGCTCGATCGAGAGGGACCATGGTTCGAAGGGCAGCCCCGCACCGCGGAACGGATCGGGCTTCGCGTACAGGATCAGCGGCGCGTGCTGCTCCTGGCGGATACGTCGGCTCAGTTCGTGGAACCGAAATCCGGTCGCCGCCTCCGCCGGGTCGTCGGCGATGTTCCCGAAGCGCTTTTTGGACAGCTCGCCCGCGATCGTCCGCGCGAACTGACCGCGCTGCCCCACGCTGAGCAGCGCGAGCAGCAGCGGCAGTACGAGCAGGCACCCGGCGGAGAAGCGGTTGACGGCGCCCGTGAGGTTCACGCCCAACAGGTCCAGGGGGCCACCGAGGATGCTGTCGCCGGAACCACTGAAGGGGTCGGATCCGTACTCGTCGCGGCCCTCGAAGAGCAGCCAGAGCAGGAAGAGGTACGTGGAGAACAGGAAGAGGCGCCCGTACCAGCGCGCGACGAAGGCGACGAAGCGCCGCAGCGCACCGACCTGCGGGAGTTGCGCGTCGGTGTCGCGGCTGCCGGCCAGCCGACGGCCCAGCGCGATCAGGAGGATGGGCCAGATCACCAGCCCGACCAGCCCCTTGGTGAGCATCGCCACGACCACCCACAGGCCGATCATGCCGGCGGCCCATGCCACCTCCTGCCGGCGGGCACGCAGGGCATGGGCGAGGACGCGGGCCGCGTCGAAGCCGTAGGAGGGTGCGGCGAACCGCTCACGGTGCACGTACAGTTCGTCGATCACCGCGTCCCGGTAGCCGGCGTGCAGATACGTGCCCGCGCACAGTAGCCGGGAGGCCTCGCTCCGCGACGGGTCGACCGGATGACGCGCTCCGGGTCTGGGCGCTTCCGCACGCTGGGGCGGTAGTTGCGGCTGGGTCATGGATCGTCCCCCGATGCAGAACCAGTCATGGCTGTTGCCGAAATTCCCCGCCAGGGACAACTGCCCCTTCACGCAAGGGGGTTGACCTGGGCAGGATCAACCAGCATAGGGCACATGTGTGACTTGGGTCACTTCGTATCGTCGTCCCCTCCCTTCCCCGCACGTTTCCCGCGCAGCTTCTGCACCCTTTCCTGCTCCGCCTCCCACAGCCGCCTGAACTCCTCCTGGCGTTCGTCGGGTTCGGCGGCCTCGTCCGCCGAGTCGTCCTCGTCTTCCTTCCACAGGCCCTGTTCCTTGAGTTGGCGAACCTGGACGTCGACGGGTGGGTCCGGGTCGTAGTCGGAGGGGCGTGGCCCCTCGGGTCCGTCGGGGCCGATGCGGACCAGGCGTTCGACGCGGGTGACGCGGTAGCGGATGCCGGCGACCGTGGTGACGTTGGAGCGGGTCTCGTCGAGTCGGTCGGCCGCTCGGGCGTACACCGCGCGTTCCTCCTCACTCAGGCGCAGGGTGAAGGGAGCCATCACGCGCAGCCAGGAGGCCAGGGAGTCGCGGGCGCCCTGGGGTGTGGAGTGATTGGCTCCCGGGTTGAAGGACTTCCACTCGCCGTCCTCCCGCTCCGAGACCGCGAAGACAGCCGGGAGGAGCACCCCGCCCGGGTACTCCCTGCGGGCTCGCCGCGCCTGCTCAAGGACGTCCGGCGGGGCGTCCGACGAGACGCCGACGAAGTCCGTCAGTTCCAGTTTCAGGATGCCGTTGGACATGCCCGTACCGATGAACGGGTCGACCACGAAGCCCCGCGCGCTCGGGCCGAGCTTGTAGGCCTCGCCCACCTCGGCCGGGTCGGGGTCGGACGGGCGGGGCGGTTCGGGGCCGCTCTGCCCCATGCGAATGAAGCGGCTTGCCCGGACGATCCGGAAGCGTTCGCCCCGCACCCGGACCTCGTTGACCACCTCCCGGTCCATCCTCCGCGCGGCCGCCATCCACTTGCCCTGGACCGTCTCGTCACCGGCGTCGCCGGCCTCCTTCGCGCGCATCCGGAAGTGCGAGCCGAGCGAGTCCCTGGATCCCTGCGGAGTGTCGCTGCCGTATCCCAGCAGCTCCCAGCCGCCCGTCTCGCACTCCCTGGCGTGGAAGAACTCCCCGAGCCCGATCCCCATCAGCTGCGGATACCGCTTCGTCGCCTCCCACGCCTCCTGCTCGGCGAAGGCGGCGATCGGACCCTCCTGTTGGGTGACACGGATCGTCAGGTAGGCCGGGACCCGGTCCTGGTAATCACTCATGCACCCAGCGTGCCCATCGCCTCCGGCGCGGGACACATGATTCGGTGAATTCGGCTCCGTCAAAGCAGGCGTCAGCCGCAGTTCCCGTCCGCCGGGCAGAACGAAGTCACCGCCGTGGTGAGGGGCTCGCGGACCTGCTCCGGGGACAGGTCCTCGGGGCCGTTGAGGCGGATCGCGTAGAGCTTGCCGTCCGTCGCGCGGAAGCGGTGGTCGATGACGTGGCGCGGGCCCTTGTCCTCGTCGTCGTAGCGGTAGACGAGCTCGGACCAGTCGGCGCCGGCGCCGCGGTCGAGGACCTGGTAGCCGGGCTGGAGGGCGAAGCCGTAGCCGGGGTCGTTCTCCGCCAGGTCCAGGGAGAGGGCCGGGGAGTTCTCGGCGAGTTGGAAGATCTGGAGTTGTCGGCCGTCGCCGGCCGGGGCGTCGTAGTAGACCACCGGGGCCAGTTGGCCCTGCTTCTGCCGGCGGGTCCAGTCCTCGGGGACGGTGACCGTGTAGCCGATGGGGTCCTGGGCGGTGCGGTAACCGGCGGACGGGGACGCGATGCCGGCCGGGGATCCCCCGGCCCCGTCCGTGCGGTCCCGGGTGAGTACCCACACCCCCACTCCCACGCTCGCGCCGATCACGACCGCGAGGAGGAGTACGGCGAGGAGGCGGTGGGGACGGGGAGCGGGAGGAGGCGCGGGACCGAAAACCGGTACCGGGGCCGGCACGAACGGGGAGGCGGAGAACGTCTGCGTCTCCGCCGACGCCCACGGCGGCGCGGAACCCTGCTCCCCCGCGCCCGCCGCCCAGACGGCCTGGCCTCTCTCCTCGCTCGGCTCTCGCTCGTTCCATCCGCCGCTCATAGCGAACCCCCCGAATCGCCCTGTACGGCACCGATCACGGCACCGGTTTCGAAGGTAGCGGCGACAACGGCCACAGGCCCCGCTCCGGTCGCAACCGGAACAGGGCCTGTGCAGGCTCGTGACAGAACCGTGGAGAAGATTCGGGAGAGCTCAGATGAAGTGGCTCAGATGAGGCCGAGGGCGCGGACCGCCTCGCGCTCCTCCTCCAGCTCCTTCACCGACGCGTCGATACGGGCGCGGGAGAAGTCGTTGATCTCCAGGCCCTGGACGATCTCGTAGACGCCGTCCTTCGTGGTGACCGGGAAGGAGGAGATGAGGCCCTCGGGGACGCCGTAGGAGCCGTCCGACGGGATGCCCATGGAGGTCCAGTCGCCGTCCGCCGTGCCGTTGACCCAGGTGTGGACGTGGTCGATGGCGGCGTTGGCGGCGGACGCGGCCGACGACGCGCCACGGGCCTCGATGATCGCGGCGCCGCGCTTGGCGACGGTCGGGATGAAGTCCTCGGCCAGCCACTTCTCGTCGTTCACGGTCTCGGCGGCGTTCTTGCCGGCGACCGTGGCGTGGAAGATGTCGGGGTACTGGGTGGCGGAGTGGTTGCCCCAGATGGTCAGGCGCTTGATGTCGGCGACCGTGGTGCCCGTCTTCTTCGCGAGCTGGGTCAGCGCGCGGTTGTGGTCCAGGCGGGTCATCGCGGTGAAGCGCTCGGCCGGTACGTCCGGGGCGGCGGCCTGCGCGATGAGCGCGTTGGTGTTGGCCGGGTTGCCGACGACGAGGACCTTGATGTCGTCCGCGGCGTTGTCGTTGATGGCCTTGCCCTGCGGCTTGAAGATGCCGCCGTTGGCGGAGAGCAGGTCGCCGCGCTCCATGCCCTTGGTGCGCGGGCGGGCGCCCACGAGGAGGGCGACGTTGGCGCCGTCGAAGGCGACGTTCGGGTCGTCCGAGATGTCGATGCCCTGGAGCAGCGGGAACGCGCAGTCGTCCAGCTCCATGGCCGTGCCCTCGGCGGCCTTGAGCGCCGGGGTGATCTCCAGGAGGCGCAGCTTGACCGGCACGTCCGCGCCGAGCAGCTGGCCGGAGGCGATGCGGAAGAGGAGGGCGTAACCGATCTGGCCGGCCGCGCCGGTGACGGTGACGTTCACGGGAGTGCGGGTCATGGCGTTCTCCGTATGACAGCTGGCGGTGGGGCTTCGCTGCCCCGGGGGTTCAGATGATCGATCTCTTGGCGTCAAGAGAGATCCAGCGGTCAGGCTATCGCGCATCCGGGATCCCGGATGCGCGGGTCCGTGTGGCCCGCCCCACAGAGTCCAGGAAGAGTCCCGTAACAGCCCTGGAAGAGTCCCGCAAAGGGGGCGGCCGCCCAGGCCTCGGGAGAGGAATGGCCTGGGCGGCCGCCTTGTGGGGGTACCGACTCAGCCGGACTCCCGTGGGGGTACCGTCCGCCTGCCCCGGATCGGGGCAGGCATTCCCCCGTACGGCGATTCGCCACCGATTACCGCTTGTTACCGATTACCGCTCGTTACCGATTACTGCGTGCACCCGTTCTCCCCGGACGCCAGCGTCGCGCAGGCAATGGCCTCGCCCGCGTCCTTCACGGCCACCATCGGCGTGTACGCGATGGTGTCGCCGGCCGCCGTGATCGTCCCGACCTGCTCGGTCGTCCCGACGGTCACCTTGACCTCGTCACCGTCGACGGCCTGGGTGATGCGCCCCCACGCGGCACCGCAGGTCTCGCTGT
This sequence comes from Streptomyces sp. JLBG701, assembly GCF_058544905.1. Classification (NCBI taxonomy): domain Bacteria; kingdom Bacillati; phylum Actinomycetota; class Actinomycetes; order Kitasatosporales; family Streptomycetaceae; genus Streptomyces; species Streptomyces sp. JLBG701. Next base: position 7,044,915 of record NZ_CM178588.1, on the reverse strand, counting down.
AGCGGACCTCGACGACGGTGGCGCCGACGGTCGCGGTCTTGGCGGTGGTGACCAGGTCACCGCTGCACCCCATGGTCTCGGCGTCCTTGCCGGTGCAGTCGGCGCCGCTGCACTTGACCCCGGCCGGCAGGTCGGGGTTGGTGGTGGCCGACGGCGAGGGCGACTTGACGGCGCCACCGCCCTCGTTCTCCTTCTCCCCGCCCTTGTTGGTGAGGAAGTAGGCGGCGGCTATGACGACGAGCACGCCGACGACGCCCGCGAGGAACATCGTCAGCCGCCGCTTGCCACCGGCCCCGCCCCGCCCGCCGGACGAACCGTCGACCGGACCGACCGGACCCGCGGGGCCGAAGCCCTGCGGTGCTTGGCCGTACGGGCTCGGGGTCCCCGGCGGCCGGCCGGGACCGTCGGACGCCGGGGCGTTGGTCCCGGAGGCGTGGGCGCCGGGCTGCGCCGGTCCCGCGTATCCGGCGAGGCCCCAGCTGTTGCCGGCCGGGGCGGCGGCGGAACGGGCGGCACTCTCCCGTGCCTCCGCGTCCGGCGCCGTCGGCTGCGGCGGCACCGTGGGTGCCACGCCGGCCGGTCCCGCGATCCCCGGGGTGGCGGTCGCGCTGCCGCCCTTGCGGGCGGTCTTGCTGCCCCCCTTGGCGTTCGCCGGAGGCGCCCCGAACTCCCCCAGCGCGGCGCGCGCTTGGGAGATCCGGATCGCCTCCATGGTCATGTCGTGGCGCATCTCCGAACGGCTCCAGGCGCGTTCGGCGAGCTCCCACATGGTCGTCAGATGGATGGGATTGGTGCCGGTGACCTCGGCCAGGGCGACGATCGCGCCCTTGGGTGCGAGGAGCCGGCCGTTGAGGTAACGCTCCCAGGACGTCTTGCTGTAGCCCGTGCGGTCGGCCACCGCCGCGACGCTCAGGCCGCTGCGGTCCACGAGCCGACGCAGCTGGCTCGCGAACTCCCTGACCTGCGGATCGAGTTCATCCGGCAAGGCCCTCCAACGAGGCATTGCTTCCCCCCTCTTTCCCCCCGGTACGTGCTGGCTGTGCGTGCTGGCTGTTACCCGCGCATGGTGCCCTCTGCCGAGTCCCCGTTCTGGCTACCCACAGGGATGCGCCCAGCTGGGATCTCAGTTCCCGGGGAGGGGGCGCACGGGAGCGTTTCGGGTGCGGGCATGCACCGTTGCACGCCTTTTGGTCTGTGGTCCAGTCTTCCACCGGCGGCACCCTCTGCCGAAATCCGGTCGGCCACACAGACGTTCGGGACGCCCCGGACCGTCCCGATTGACCACGTTAGCTCCGATGTGGAGCGCATTCGTGTCACATCCGCGAACTTGTCAAGACATCGACACACCGGACACACGTACTCAACCTCGTACGTCACAGGGCAATTCAGACCACCCAGCCGCCACGTACCGGAACTGTCACTTCCATGCCACAGCGCACTGACAGCCGTTGAACAGCCAGTTCTCAGTACAGGAGGGTGGTTCTCGGCGGCGGCCCGTCCTTACTCGGGGGAGGGGATGGACCGCCGTCCTGCTGACCGGACCGCCAGGCCCTGACTGCTGACCCTTAGCTGCTGACCGAGAAGTGCAGCGTGTTCTTCAGGAACGGGATGACCAGCCACGGGTCCGGCTGGATCATCAGCGCCAGCAGGACGATCGCGACGCCGAGCACCCCGTACGTGGCGATGTCCGTGAAACGGGAGCGGACGGCGAGCATGCCGACGCGGGGCAGGAACCAACGCAGGATGCCGCCGAGCAGCAGCGCGACGCCGATCAGCAGGGTCCCGACGCGGAACTGGTCCAGCGCGGTGAGCAGCAGCCCGACCCCGACCATGCCCAGCACGGTGAGGATCGGCCACTGCCGGGCGGGCGCCGGTGCGTCGCCGGGCGCGGCACGGCCGCCGCCCTCGGGCCGCGCGGTGTCCTCCGTGCGTTCCGGAAAGCGGCGGGTGGTGCGCCGGGGGTGGCCCTCGGCGTCGGGCGCGCTGACGGCGTCCCGTACGTCGAGGTCGTCGCCGGCGTCGACGGACGCGACCTTCTCGGTGTTGATGCCGTTGCCGTCAGCCGACACTGCGCTCGGCCGCCTCGACCACGTTGACGAGCAGTTGCGCGCGGGTCATCGGGCCGACCCCGCCGGGGTTCGGGGAGATGAAGCCGGCGACCTCGGCGACGTCCGGGTGGACGTCGCCCACGATCTTGCCCTCGGCGCTGCGGGAGACCCCGACGTCGAGGACGGCGGCGCCCGGCTTCACGTCCTCGGCGCGGATCAGGTGGGCCGATCCGGCGGCGGCGACGATGATGTCGGCCCGCTTGAGGTGGGACGAGAGGTCACGGGTGCCGGTGTGGCACTGGGTCACCGTGGCGTTCTCACTGCGCCGCGTCATCAGCAGCGGCATCGGCCGCCCGATGGTCACGCCACGGCCGACGACCACGACCTCGGCACCCTTGGTCTCGACGCCGTAGCGCCGCAGCAGGGTCAGGACGCCGTTGGGGGTGCAGGGCAGCGGCGCGGGCTCGTTGAGGACGAGGCGGCCGAGGTTCATGGGGTGCAGCCCGTCGGCGTCCTTGTCCGGGTCCATCAGCTCCAGGATCCGGTTCTCGTCGATGCCCTTGGGCAACGGCAGCTGGACGATGTAGCCGGTGCACTCCGGGTCCTCGTTGAGTTCCCGTACGACCGCCTCGATCTCGTCCTGCGTCGCCGTGGCGGGCAGTTCGCGCTGGATCGACGCGATACCGACCTGGGCGCAGTCGCGATGCTTGCCGGCGACGTACTTCTGGCTGCCGGGGTCGTCCCCGACCAGGATCGTGCCGAGGCCGGGCGTGACGCCCTTCTCCTTCAGCGCCGCCACGCGGGCGGTCAGGTCGGACTTGATCGCGGCTGCGGTGGCCTTGCCATCGAGAATCTGGGCGGTCATGCCCCCATCCTCGCGGATGACCGGGCCCTGGTTCCAATCCGGTACCTGCCTGGCGCATGATGAGGGCGCAGTGCCGCGCGTCGTCCGCTCACTCCTCAAGGCAGACGGGGGAAAGCCGCCATGAGTTACGGCGACCCGAACAACCCCTACGGGCAACCTCCCCAGCAGCCCCCGGCCCCGCCCGGATACCCGCAACAGGGTTACGGCTACCCCTACCCCCAGCAGTCCGCGTACCCCGGCTACCCGGGGTACCCCATGACGGCCCCGCAGCCGCGGTCGATGCCGGGCCTGCTCGTGACGGCCCGCGTCTTCCTGTTCGTCATCTCGGCGGTGCAGATCCTGGTCGGTATGGCGTGGCTGTACGTCGCGGCCTTCGTCGACGACATCGCGGACACGGCGGACGACTCCAACTCCGCCACCTCCGACAACCCCTTCGAGTCGCTCGGCGACGGCAGTGACGCGGCGTTCGGTGTGCTGGTGTTCATCGCGCTCGTCGCCCTCGGTCTCGCCGCGCTGTCCATCACGCTGGGCGTGCGGCTCGGCAGGGGCGGCCAGGGCATCCGTATCACCACGGTGGTCTACGGCGCGCTCGGCACGATCGTCGGCCTGTTCGGCCTGTTCGTGGGCCTCGACTCCGGGATGGCCTCTGCGGTCGTCTTCCCGCTCCTGTGGGTCGTGTTCGGCGCCGTCATCACGGCGGCCCCGGTGGTCCCCAGCGGCACGGCGTGGTTCGCGCGTCCAGTACGGAACAGTTCTGTCACTCAGTGAGCATGATGTTGCACTTGCACAACGCACAGGGAATCGGACTGGACAAAAACTGGCCACCCGAACGAGCATGAACGGCGCAGTACTCGCGGTTCATGTTCGGGGGGCAAACCGCTTCAGCCAGGACGTTCCTCCGCGCACCCGCATCGTCCCCATATGTGACAGTGCAACGGAGGAAACCTCGCCATGAGTTTCGGCGACCCCAACAACCCTTACGGGCAGCCCAAGAACCCGCCGCAGCCCCCGAACTCCCCGCAGGGACAGCCGGGTTACGGCTACCCCCAGCAGGGCGCACCGCAGGGCCCGCCGCAGGGCCAGCCCGGATACGGCTACCCGCAGGCCCCGCAGGGCGTCCCGCCCCAGCAGGGTTACCCGGGCTACCCGCAGGGCGGCCAGCCGGGCTACGGCTATCCCCAGCAGCCGGGTTATCCCGGTTACCCGGGGGGCTACCCGGGCGGTCCCGGAATGCCCGGTATGCCCCGCGTCGCCTCGATGGGCCGCCGCTTCGGCGCCCGCATGATCGACGGGGTGATCCTCACGGTCGTCTACCTCGTCCTCTCCTTCGCGGGCATCGCCGGCTCGGCCACCAGCATCAGCGACTGCGACCCGAACTCCGCCGACTACGACAGCTGCGTCAACGACGCGGCCGGCGGCGTCGCGGCCGCGGCCTTCGCGGTCGTCGGCGCCCTGATGATCTGCGGTCTGCTCTACGAGTGGCTGATGGTCGGTCTGGTCGGCGCGACCCTGGGCAAGATGGCCGTCGGCCTGCGCGTGGTGAAGGTCGAAACGGGCCAGAAGCCGGGCCTGGGCGCGTCGTTCATCCGCTGGATCATCCCGGTCGTCGGCGGCTTCGCCTGCGGTATAGGCCAGCTCGTCGTCTACCTGTCCCCGTTCTGGGACAAGTCGGGCCGCCAGCAGGGCTGGCACGACAAGGCGGCGAGCACGATGGTGATCCAGCCCTGAGCCTGCGGATCCCGCTCCTCCACACCAAGGGCCGTGTCCACCCGACGAACGGGGGGACACGGCCCTGGTGTTGTTTTGGGCATGCTCAGGTACGGGTGACGGTCCCGCAGCCCTCGGTACGGTTCGGGTCCGGGGTGTCGCTGCGGTCGTAGGGGTCGACGCCGGGCCCGCTGGGCTGGGTGCCCGTCGGAGCCTCCGAGTCGAACTGCGGGTGCAGGAAGCCGTCGTAGACATCGCAGGCCGAGTTGCCGATCTCCTGGTCGTAGAGCACGACGGCGATCTTCCCCGCGGTGACCCGGTACTTGGCCGGATCGGAGAGTTCGATGTCCAGGATGCGCCGCACGATGGTGCGGGCCACCTCGGTCGCCCCATCCTCTGTACGCACCAGCGGGTAGACGAAGGTGTAGTCGGCGTGCACGACGACGGAGGCCTGCTCCCCCGCCTTGAACGTCATACGCCCACGCGTCTTGACCACGTCACCGACAAGTCGCAGCTCATCGGGGTCGAAACGGCTGAACATCGACAAGGGATCGTGCTTCTTGTCCGGCTTGCGCAGGGAGGTGTTCAGGAAGTCGATCAGCTCGGTCTGCTGCGGCTCGATGACTCCGAGGGCGGTGGCCGGGCGCTCGCCGCGCAGGGTGCCCGGGTCGAGGTTCGCGTCGACCAGCAGCGTCCTGGTCCGCCGCAACACCGCGTCCACCTGCCCCTTCGAAAACGACCCGACCGCCTTCGCCTCCGGCACCACGATCCCGGCCGCACCGTCGGCCCACCGCAATGCCGGCGACCCCGCGAACGGCCGCTCCAGCGTGGGCACTTCGGGGTCCGCCGACGCGGGCGGCGCGGTCGGCGCGGCGGTCTCCGCCGGTAGCGTCGACTCCGCTACGGCGTCCTGCTCCCCGGTGCCGAAGGGATCGCCGGGCAGCAGCGACGGCCGTACGGCCACGACGGCCACGGCGATCGCGACGACCACCCCGAGGACCCCCCACACCCGCCGACGCCGCCCCGCACGCCCGTCCGTCTCCCGCGAGACCGGCCCGGTACGCCACCCCTCGGGCTGCACACCCCGCGCCTCCTCCCGCCGCAGCCGCTCGGTCACCATGCGGGCGCGGGCGGAGGGCTCCTTCGGCGCGTCCGAGGCATGAGCCTCGTGCTCGGCGTCCCTGAGGAACTTCTCCCACTCCGCGTCGGATATCGGGGATCCGTCTCCGCGGTCCCCCGTCGGTCTGTCGGCCACGACGCCAATTGCCTTTCTGTGACTGGGCTGTTGGGCGGCCAGAGCGTACCTCAGCCGTGATGAGGAACCGAGACCGGAGCGGTTGCCTCGCCCGGGTCCCCAGGTCGCCACTCCCCCGAGCTCCACTCCGGCGTGGGGGACGGCCGAGCCGGAGCGGGCGGCGGGGTCGAGCCGCGGATGGGGTTCTGGGGTACGGCGTCTGAGTCGCTCGTCCCCTCCACCACCGTGCCGGCACCGGTTGACGTACCGGAGGACGAAGTCGCCTTCGGACGCGCGGACACGGTCTTCGACGGTGTGGACGCCGGAGAGGACCGCACGGTGCGACTCGGGGCGGAGGACGGCGAGGGAGTGCCGCTCCTTGTGGGGCTCACAGTCGCGGAACCCGTCTGCGAGCGCCTCACGCCTGTCGGCTCGTCGGCCCCCTCGTCGCCACTGGCCGAGCACCCGGCCATGCACAGGGCGACCATGGCCGTGGCTGTACAGAGCGACACCGACCACGGGTTTTGCCCTTCGTTACCGCCCCGGCCTCCTATCCCGCTCAAGATCACTTCCGTCACATTCCACGGGGCGGCCCGTACCGAGTCTCCGGTCGCTCGCCCGGAGACATGGGCAGGTCCTGAAGGGCCACGGGGCCCGGGTAGAAGGCGGAACCGCCCGGCCCCGTCACTTCCTCGCCGACGAGCCAGAGGTAGAGCCACTCGGCGAACGAGAACGAGTACTCGAAGAACTCGCCCTCGTTTTCAACGAAAAGCGCCCCCGCCCCCAACGCTCCCCGAGGGGCATAGAAGATTGTCTCCCCGCGGTCTGTCGAAGCGATCGGAATCAGACCATCCGGAGTGCCGAAGACCAACTCGGGAATGCCGAGGGAGAGGCGCGGGTCACCCTCGGGTTCGGCCCAGTCCCAGTCAATCTGCGACCAGGCCTCGGACGTCCTGCGGATCCCCTCGCCCAGGTTCCAGCGTTCGGTCGCTGGGTGCTTCAAGGACAGGTGACCGTTGATGTGGACGGGGGCATAGGCATCGACGATTTCCCTATAGTCCGCCGGGAAGCTCACCCCCAGTTCACTCTCGAGTTTGCGCCACGCCTCGGGATCCCGGTACCGCCATGACGGCTCACCGAGCATCTCCAGCACGCGTGCGAGGTGGTTCTCCTTCATCGCCGTCACCTCTTCGGGCAGTCAGCGCTGCCTCGGGTGGTCCCACCCGTAGGCGATTGCGTGATCACACAGTGCTTCATGTTGCCGTCTTCCACGGTCCCGTGGCGCCACCAGGTTCCGCAGGTCGATTCCGGAACCCGACGCCGCAGCGGGAATCAGGTGCCCGTTGGCAGGGTCGTAGCCCTGGGACCGGATCTCGTCCATCCCCGGAGGCTGCGTAGAGCCATTGGTGTTCGTACCCGGCGCCTTACGCCCCTTGTTGTAGTCGCTCTTGTCGAGCAGACCGTACACACCTACGCACGCCGCCCGCGCCCCGCACACCGCGCAGGCCCTGCTCCGCCGGGTCGAGACCGCGGCCGGGGCCGCCCGTTCCCCACGGCTTCCCCGCCTCACACCGAGGCGGGGTCCCCATCCGGCCCTGCTCGGCGGCCTGGCCCTGGTCGCGGTCGCGTCACTGGCCACGGCCGGCCTCTTCGCACTGCGCGAACCTGCCCCGCAGGGGTACGCGGGCTGCGACCGGGGAGACGTCTGCTTCTTCACGAAGGCGGACGGCCAGGGCGAGATGTGCGCCTGGTACGACCGACGCCGACTGGCTCAGCGGGATCATCACGTGCGACTGGAGGAAGACCACCACCCCCAAGTCGGCCTTCGACAACGGCTACGACGGCGACCCGCTCAACGACGTGCAGCTCTTCCAGTCGGTCGGCATGGACCGTCCCATCGACTGCATCCAGGCCAACGCCAAGGTCAACGCCCCGGGCGGTTGGAACCTCCGCTCCCACGAATGGGTGACGGACTGCTGAACCGGCAGTCGCGCTTCCCTCCATCTCCGAGTCCCTCTCCCGCCCGGACGGTAGCCTCTCGTCAACCGGCGAGACGCACGGGCAAGTTGAGCAGGAAGAGCCTTCGGGGGAAACCCATGACCGACCAGCGGCCCAGTTCGCCGAACACTCCGGCGTCCGGCGACGCCGCGCTGCGGCAGGCGGGGGCGACGCCGTTACAGCCCGGTGATCCGGGGCTCATCGGACCCTACATACCGCTCGGGCTGCTCGGCAGGGGCGGCATGGGGCGGGTTTATCTGGCGCGCCCCGCCGACGGTGGCGCGGGGCTCGCCGCGGTGAAGGTGATACGGCCCGAGTACGCCGAGGACCCGCAGTTCCGGAAGCGGTTCGAGCGGGAAGCGGCCGTGCACGCCCGGATCCTCATGCCGTACGCGCCGCAGCTGCTGGGCACCGGGTTCGAGGACTCGGTGCTGTGGATGGCCACGCAGTTCCTGCCCGGGCTCAACCTCGCCGACGCCGTCCGTGACTGCGGCAGCCTGGACGCGGCCGGGATGTGGCGGCTGGTGGCGGAACTCGGCAAGGCCCTGGAGGCGCTGGCCGCGGCCGGGATCGTACACCGCGATCTCAAGCCGTCCAACGTGATCGTGTCCCTGCGGGGCGCGCACGTCATCGACTTCGGCATCTCGCAGGCCGCGGACAGCAGTGCGATCACCATGACCGGGGCCCGGGTCGGCACCCCGGCCTTCATGTCGCCCGAGTACCTGCGCGAGGGCAGCTGCGACACCGCCTCCGACGTGTTCTCGCTGGCCTGCACGCTCGTCTACGCCGCGACCGGGAACGCCCCGTTCGGCGACGGAACCGGCGTGGACGTCATGCACCGCGTCGCGTTCGAGGAGCCCAAGCCGGACGTCATGGCCGAAGTCGCCGAAGTCGACCCGGCGTTGGCCAGGCTGCTGTCCGCCTGCCTTGCCAAGGACCCCGCCGGACGCCCCACCCCGCGACAGCTCACGGACGCGGCCGCCACCTCAGGACACGACCGCGCACCCTCCTGGCAGGAGCCCCTGGGCGCCCATCTGCTCGCCCGACGACAGGGATACGAGGAGGTGGAGCGCACCTCGGCCGAACAGGGCGGCCACTTCCGCTCACCCCCGGTCGCCTACCCCACCCCCGCGCCGCCCGAGCGGTCGGGCTCGGTCGCCCAGCACGACACCGTGGCGGGCGGCGACCGGCACAAGCGCTGGAAGCCGTATGCCGCCTTCACCGCGGGGCTCGCCGTGTGCGCCGTGGTCGTCAGCGCGTTCCTGCTCACCCGCCCCGCCCCCGCCGACACCGCGGCAACGACTCCCGCGGCCGCGACCACGGCCCCGGGGGACCAGGGCCCGGCATTCCCGCCCGCCCCCTCGGGCCCGCCTTCCCCCTCCGCATCCGCCACCAAATCCGCGAAGGACAAAGACAAGGACAACGACGAGGCGGCGGGCAACGGGCAAGGGACCAACGGCGGTTCCGCCGGTTCCGGTGCCGGCTCGGGCGGCGGCGCACAGGCCACACCCGACGACCCGGAGACCCCGGCGGCGGGCGGCGGCGGTGGCGGCACCGCCACGAGCGCGGCCCCGACCAAGACGGTGACGGCCGCTCCGGCCACCCCCGCGTGGATCTCCCAGTGCACGTACTACTCCGGCACCGAGCTGACGGACTACGGCGACACCGGCCAGCGCGTCGTACAGGTGCAGTGCATGCTCACCAAGCGCGGCTACAGCGTGGGCAGTTCCGGCGTGGACGGGGACTTCGGCAAGGACACCGACGCGGCGGTCAGGAACTTCCAGAGCGACAAGGGGCTGGAGGTCGACGGCCAGGTCGGCCCCAACACCTGGGCGGCGCTGCGCAGTTCGACGTGATCGGGGTGGTTGTTGTTCGGACATCCGTCCCTTTGCCCGCGCTCAGAGGTCGTCCACGTCGACCAGCCTGTCCTGGATGGCGCGGGCGACCAGGCTTGCCTTGGTCCGCGCGGGGCGGCCGACGTTCGCGTATTTGATCCTGACCCGGTCCAGATACGAGTTGACCGTCCGTACGGAGATGCCGAGGCGCTGCGCGACCAACTCCTTCGACTCCGACTGGAACCACTCGATGAGTACGTTCTCCTCGCGCGCGGAGAGCTGGGGGCGGTCGGCGCGGGTGTTCGTTCCCAGCGCGCCGGCCAGTGCGGGCGGCATATAGGGCCGCTCATCGGCGGCTGCCAGCGTCGCCTCGACCAGGTGGTCTCGGCCCTCGCTCTTGGTCAGGAAGGTCGCGGCTCCCAGGTCCAGGCAGCTGAGCGCTGTCTTCTCGTCGTCCCGCATCGAGTAGACGACGACCTGCCGTCCGGCGTCGACAAGTCTTCGAAGGCTACCGAAGGCGGGGCCGTCCTCGCCCAGTTGCAGGTCCAGGATGACGACGTCGGCGGTGCTGCCCGGTGCGGTCCAGGCTTCGCGTACGGAGCCGCCGGCCGCGACCACCGTGATGGGCCGGCGGGATGCGGCGTACCACGCCTCTACGCCCGAGAGGATGGCGGGATGGTCGTCGACGACGACCACGCTGACCGGTGCGTTGTCACTCATGTCAGGTCAACTCCCGGAGCCGCCGATCGTCTCCAGCCTGCCTCAACCCACACACTTCCGCCGCGCGTTGTTCTGGCCACGGTCACCTTCGCGTCCGTGGCACGGCCGGGTGCCTGAGCGGCCTCTCCCGTGCCGCGGCCGCCGGCGCAGTCCTCGCTGACCACGCTCACACGTACCGCGCGGGGCGTCCATACGACGGTCACCCGCGCGATCGAGCGGGTACGGCCCAGTACCACCGCCACCGGGTCGATCAGCTCCCTGCGTACCTCCACAGGCACCTCACCCCCCTGGCCTCGTACGGCCAGGTTCACCGTCACCCCCTGGTGCTCGGCCACCTCAACGCACGCCCGCAACTCGTTCAGCAGCGGGTCCAAGACGCCATCGCTCTCCGCGAACAGGCGGCGCATACGGGCGGCCTCCACCCCGCACCGCAGCCTGACCTCCTCGTCGTGCGGGCTCAGCACACCGTGGCCAAGGCCCACGAGCAGCGGCACCGTAGTCGCCGTCAGGGCGCGGTAGCGCTCCTTGTGATCACGCTGCATGTCCTCGTGGATGCGTTCCCGGGTACGCAATTCTTCCTCCCGTGCGGCCGCGGTCCCCGCTGCCGGCGCCGTACCGTGGAGCAGGCGCGTCAGCAGTACACCGACGGAGAGCTGGAAGCCGCAGTTGGATATCGCGGCGATCCCTATGACGGCCGACTCCGCGGCGGTCGGCGCCCCCGACAGGAACACAGCGATCGCGTTGAGCCCGATATGCGCCCCGAGGAATGCCGCGAACGCTCCGACCCGCAGGTCTGCCAGCAGGAACAGCGCATGCCAGCCGACCAGTCCGAACGCCCAGTCCTCCGCACCGGTCAACCGCTCCGGCGGGAGCGTGAACGCGCCTACCGCCGAAACGGCCAGCACCGCGCCCAGGCTCCACCAGCGCACCCTCGGCGGGATCTGTCTGCCACGCAGCAGACAGGCGCCCCCGGTCGCCGCGACGGCGGCGAGGCAGACGAAGGCCGCCGTCTGTGCCCACGCGGGGCGGTACACGCCCTGGTAGGCGGTGAGTTGGTGCAGCGAGAGGGTGAACTGCGACAGCAGGCTGATCAGCAGTGCGGCCAGTTGGGCCCCGTGCAGCAGCTGCCTGCGGATGAGCCTGACGACGGCCGTGTGTGCCCGGGCGCGGGGCGGGCGCGGTATGCCCGCCGCCTGCGGTCCGTCCCCTGCCTGTGACTCCCGGGCCCTGCCGTGCCAGCGCCACTGCACGCGGGTCCCGGCGCCCGGTTGCGAGGTGACCGTGGCGGAGCCTCCGACCGCGTGCATCCTGCCGATGATGGAACCGGAGATGCCCCGGCGCCGCGCGGGGACGGACTCCGGGTCGAAGCCCCGTCCCGCGTCGGACAGTTCGACGACGGCGCCGCCCTCCTCCGTCCACGCCCTGAGCTCCGCTTCCCGCACCCCGGCATGGCGTGCCACGTTGGTGACGGCCTCCCGGACCCCGTTGAATATCGCGAGCCCAGGGCCGGACGGAATCACGAGCGGGCCCTCAATGATGGTCTTGAGCCGCACCCTGGCCTGTCCCTCGCCCTCGGGCACGCAGCCGAGAAGTGCCCGGAGGTCGACGCTCCCCGTCTCGAATCCGGGCACGGCGGACAGTGCCTCCAGATCCTGTCTGGCACGTGGAGCCAGCCACGACCAGTCCCGCCCGTCGCCCTGGGAGACCATCAACAGCGTCGCGCTCGCCGTGTCGTGCAGGGTCGCCAGGTACTCGCGCTCGGCTCCTCTCCGTGCGGCGGCGACCTCGGCCTCCCGGCGCGCCGCCGCCCTCAGCGCGGCCGACCGGTCAGCGACCCTGGCCCGCGCTCGGACGATGAGGTAAGCGGCCCTCGACAGACCCGCCAGGAAAAGCATCCGCACCAGGGGTATCAACTCCGGGCTGTGCCCGGGCGAGGAGAGGGCGTCGCCGAGCGCACAGGCGACGGCCCCCAGCGCGGCCAGGGCAGCCCCGGCCAGGGGTCGCGTCGCCCACTCGTGCTGGAAAGTGATGGCGCAGATGCCGACCATCGCCTCCACCATCACATCCGCACCGTCGCCGCCGAGCACCGGCTGAGACAGCCCCGTCAGCATCACCACGGCAGCGTCCAACGTCCACAGCAGGGCGACCGGGAGCGGGCGGCGCAGCGCGTAGAGGCGCACACCGCAGGCGAGGAGAGCGGGCGCCAGCAGGGACATCGCCAGGGGAATCTCCGCCACGTCCGCCGAAACGACGCCCAGCGCACCGCACAGACAGACCACTGTGGACCGCAGCCACACCCCGAACCGCTCGAGGGCCAGGATCACCAAGCGCTCGCTGGATCTGGGCCCGTCTGCCGACTCAGCGGCTCCGTCCTCGTTCTCCTTGCGTCCCCCGTGCCGCATGGAAACAAGGGTAGTTGACCCACGATCAAGGTAGAACGCCCATTCACCTCCGGCCTCGGTGCGATGAAGGCATCGGCCTTGCGCGTATTCCAGTGTGTGAGGCGGCCGTTCCTTGTGGGGCAAACGACCGGCACACTCAGCGACCGGGCCGGGCTACTGTGCCCGTCGTACGGAGCTGAGACCGGCCGTGGCCGCCTGCGCCTGACCCGGCAACGGCAGCGGGTTCAACGGCTCCGGCGTCATCGGCGGCAGCTTCCACCTGGCGGACGACGAGTCGGGGCGGGGTCTTCTGCCGGCCCCCTCGCACCCTGAAACGTTCGAGGTTCCGCGCACACCTCGCATGTCCCGCCGTCACACCTGCAACACCTGCGCACCTATCCAACGGGGAAGGAACACCATGAACTTCCGTACCACTCGGGCCCGTCTGGCCACCGCCACCATCGGCACCGCCATGGCGGGCATACTCGCCCTCGGTACCTCGCCGGCCTCCGCCGCAGCCTCGAACGGGTACATCAGCGGCAGCGGTCTCACCTACGACGACTGGGACGACGAGGGCACCCTGTCCAGCTCCTCGCACTACAAGTCCAACGCCTCCTGCCTCTGGCAGTACGTCCTGTACGCGGAGGGTGCCACCGAGCAGAACGGCACCCAGTACGACTACGCCGACATCGACGGCATCTTCGGTGCCAACACCACCTACGCCACCAAGAAGCTGCAGTCTCGCTGGGGCCTGAGCGCCGACGGGCTGGTGGGCAAGAAGACCTTCACGAAGGCGGGTGACAAGCTGACGGACTCCAAGTTCGTCAACTACGACAGCCAGCGGAAGTACCGGCTGACGTACGACGGTTCACGGGCCAACTTCTACGTGTACCGCAGCAGCACCGGAAAATACAGCATCTACATGGACGGCGCCTACCGATACCTCTCGTACACCAGCCGCACCTGCAACTAACGCCCACTGGCAGCACGACTGCCACGAGGAGGGCACGGCATGCTGGTGCTCGGAGCGTCGGGCATGAGGAGGGCCCGCCGGTCACCGACCGGCGGGCCCTCACCCGTTCACGTCATCGCACCGCGCGTCAGTGGAAGAAGTGCCGCGTCCCCGTGAAGTACATGGTGACGCCCGCCTTCTTCGCGGCCTCGACGACGAGCTCGTCCCGCACCGAACCACCGGGCTGGACCACGGCCTTGACGCCGGCGGCGGTCAGGATCTCCAGCCCGTCAGGGAAGGGGAAGAAGGCGTCCGACGCGGCATACGACCCCTGCGCGCGCTCGGCACCGGCACGCTCGACGGCCAGCTTCGCGGAGTCGACGCGGTTGACCTGCCCCATGCCGACGCCGACCGAGGCGCCGCCCTTGGCCAGCAGGATCGCGTTGGACTTGACGGCCCGGCAGGCCTTCCAGGCGAAGGAGAGCTCGGCCAGTTCGGCGGGGCTCAGCGCCTCGCCCGTCGCGAGGGTCCAGTTGGCGGGGTCGTCGCCGTCGGCCTGGAGGCGGTCGGTGACCTGGAGCAGGACGCCGCCGTCGACGGGCTTGACCTCGACGGGGTTGGCGGGGGCGCCGGCCGCCTTGAGCACGCGGATGTTCTTCTTCTTGGCGAGGGCCTCAAGTGCCCCCTCCTCGTAATCCGGCGCGACGATGACCTCGGTGAAGATCTCGGCGACCTGCTCCGCCATCTCCTTGCTGACCGGCCGGTTGACCGCGATCACGCCGCCGAAGGCCGACAGCGGGTCACAGGCGTGCGCCTTGCGATGCGCCTCGGCGACATCCGAACCGACCGCGATCCCACAGGGGTTGGCGTGCTTGATGATCGCGACACACGGCTCGTCGTGGTCGTACGCGGCACGGCGGGCGGCGTCCGTGTCCGTGTAGTTGTTGTACGACATCTCCTTGCCGTGCAGCTGCTCGGCCTCGGCGAGGCCGCCACCGCTGCCGTCGACGTAGAGCGCGGCGGGCTGGTGCGGGTTCTCGCCGTAGCGCAGGGTGTGCGCGCGCTCCCAGGTGGCGCCGAGGAAGTCCGGGAACCGCGACTCGTCCACGGGGGCGTAGGAGGAGGCGAACCAGGAGGCGACCGCCACGTCGTACGCGGCCGTGTGCTGGAAGGCCTCGGCGGCGAGCCGCTTGCGGGTGGAGAGGTCGAAGCCGCCGGAGGCTACGGCCGCGAGGACATCGCCGTAGCGGGCCGGGCTGGTGACGACGGCCACCGACGGGTGGTTCTTGGCGGCGGCGCGGACCATCGACGGACCGCCGATGTCGATCTGCTCGACGCACTCGTCAGGGGAGGCCCCGGAGGCCACGGTCTCGCGGAAGGGGTAGAGGTTGACGACGACGAGGTCGAACGGCTCCACACCCAGCTCGGCCAGCTGCCGCTGGTGGTCGGGGAGGCGCAGGTCGGCGAGGATGCCCGCGTGGACCTTGGGGTGCAGCGTCTTGACGCGGCCGTCCAGGCACTCGGGGAACCCGGTCAGCTCCTCGACCTTGGTGACGGGCACGCCGGCGGCGGCGATACGCGACGCGGTGGACCCGGTGGAGACGAGCTCGACACCGGCCTCGTGCAGTCCGCGGGCGAGCTCTTCGAGCCCGGTCTTGTCATAGACGCTGACAAGCGCGCGACGGATGGCCCGCTTGCCGCTCTCGTTGCCGCTCTCGGCCGTGACAGTGCTGTCGGCGGTCACTGGATAACTACCTTTCGTCCCTCAATGCGATAGCCGTTGCGGGCGAGCCGCCCCACGACATCGACGAGCAGCCTTCGCTCGACTTCCTTGATGCGCTCGTGCAGAGCGCTCTCGTCGTCCTCGTCCCGGATCTCGACCACGCCCTGAGCGATGATCGGCCCGGTGTCGACGCCGTCGTCGACGAAGTGGACGGTGCAGCCGGTGACCCTGGCGCCGTACGCGAGCGCGTCGCGGACGCCGTGGGCCCCGGGAAAACTGGGGAGAAGGGCGGGATGCGTGTTGACGAACCGCCCGCCGAACCGAGCGAGGAACTCCTTGCCCACGATCTTCATGAACCCGGCGGACACGACGAGGTCGGGCTCGTACGCGGAGACGGCGTCGGCGAGGGCGGCGTCCCACTCCTCGCGGGTCTCGAAGTCCCTCACCTTCGTCACGAAGGTCGGCAGCCCGGCACGCTCCGCACGCGCGAGCCCCTCGATGCCGTCGCGGTCGGCGCCGACAGCCACGATCTGGGCCCCGTAGGCCTCGGCCCCATCCTCGGCGATGGCATCGAGGAGTGCCTGCAGATTGGTGCCGGATCCGGAGACCAGCACGACGAGGCGCTTGGCCACGGGCTTGGCGGCCACGACGGGGCCCTTTCTCGGGGGAGCGTTTGTATGGTCGTACGAATGCTTCGCGCCCCGGGATACGGGGAAGTCTACGAAGCGGCCGACCGTCAGCAACGATACCGGCACACCGGACGGCCCCCCACGGGACGGGGGCGTGGCCGGAAGGTAGCGTCTGGGAGGAGCCGGGACGGGAACGCGGTTGCCGTGCGGTGCGTTCAGTAATCAGCAGGTCGTAACCACCAGGTCGTATCACCAAGGGGAAGACGCTCATTTGATGCCGGACCGCAGTCTGCGACTCCTCACCCTCCCTCCGCAGTCGGCGCGGGGAGGGGAGCGCGGCACCGTGCTGCTGCGGGAGCGCCCCGCCTCGCCGCCGGACGCGCCCTCGGGCAAGAAGAGCGGCGACGAGGACAACCCCTTCGCGCCCCCGCCGGAGGGCACCCCGGACCGACCCTGGCAACCCCGGCGACCGGCGTCCGGCGAGGGTTCCGACGACTCGCAGGGCTCCCAGGACGGCGACTCCCCTTCCCCGTGGGGCAGCCAGTGGAGCGACCGCCAGCCCGGCCGCTCCCCCGGCGGCTTCGGCGACCGCCCCGCCGGCCAGAACTCCCCCGAGGGCCCATCAGGCGGCAACGGCCCCAACACGGGTATGCGCTGGGACCCCACAGACCCCTCCCAACGCCGCGCCCGCTACGCCCTCCTCTGCGGCATGTGGGCCTTCTTCTTCGCCCTCTTCAGCTGGCCCTACGTAGCCCTGCTCCTGGGCGCCCTCGCCCTGTACTGGGGAATCAGCGCCCTACGCGCCAAGCCGTCCACCCCCAACCCGGACACCCCGCCCGACCCTGGCAACCGCCCCCAGACGACGGCAGCGATCAGCGGCCTGGTCACGGCCTCCCTGGCCATCGCCCTGGTCGCGGCCACCTTCACGGCCCAGATGGTCTACAGCGACTACTACACATGCACGAGCGACGCGCTGACCAACGAGGCGAAGCAGTCGTGCAATGAGCTTCTGCCGGAGGAGTTGCGGGGGGTTCTGGGGACGAACGGGTAGCTTCAGCGCCGGTCCAGGTAACTTCAGCCGATCCTCCACCCACCCGCTGGGGCCGCACCTGTCAACGCCGGCCCGGTAATTCCAGCCCGTCTGGGGGTCCCCCCTCTAGGGGAGTTTGAGGACGAGGCCCGTTCAGGGCCGAAAGGGGGGTCTGGGGGCGCAGCCCCCAGGGATGGGACGGGTAGGGGCGACGGGGGCGAAGAAACACCCGGGTCAGTCGCCGTCTGGGGTCTCCGTCGGCGTGGCCGCCTCCTTCTGTGCCGCCCAGCGGGTCTCCGGGGAGTCGTCGTCGTTCCAGGGCGGGGATTCCGGCAGGAAGTCGTACGGCTCGAACTCCGGGTCGTCGTCGCCGAGGGAGTCGTAGGGGCTGTACGGCCCGACCGCGGGCACAGGCATCGAGGGCCCAGTTTCCCTCCGCCGACCGAACCATCCGCGCGGCGACGACAGCACTTCCCGGAGTCGGCGCCCCGTAGCCTCCGGCACCTCAACCCGCGGCTTGCCAATCTTCGGCACGCTCCCCCGAACCCGGCGTTCCCGACACCGCCACGCCCGCAGCGCCAACGCCGTAGGGATCGCCACCCCCGCCACCCACACCAGCGCCGCCGCACCCGTCTGCCACCACACCGGCCCGAACGAGGCGAGGGCGCCAACGCCGAGGGCTCCGCCGGACAGCGCGGTGAGCGCCGCGAGTGTGACCGCGCAGAGTCCGGCCGCCGCGGCGGCTGTGGTTGCGGTGCCTCCTGGGGGCTGCGCCCCCAGACCCCCCTTCGGCCCTGAAGGGGCCTCGTCCTCAAACTCCCCCAGAGGGGGGACCCGCAGACGGGCTGGGGTTACCTGGACCGGCGTTGACAAGCGCTCGCCCCCCTGTTCTGAAAGCCGCTCACCCCCCGACTCCTCCCGCCCCACCACAAACCACCCCACCACCGCCCCAGCCACCACCGGCACCACCCCCGCCCCCCAATTGACCAGTCCCCCAACCCCCGCCTCCGGCACCGCCGCCAGCAGCGGAAACGGTGGCAGCAACGGGGCCGGTGCCGAGGACAGCGGCCCCACCACATGCCCCGCGCCCAACACGAAGCCCGGCCCCAGCCCATACGCCGCCCCCCACACCGCCGCGTTCGGCACAAGCGCCACGCACAGCAGCAGGACCGCGAACCGCCCCGACCACCCCTCCGTCAGTTGAAGAAAGGCCCCCCACGCCTCCCCGCCGTGCCACACCAACGAAGCCGCCAGCAACAGAGCCCCACCCCCGACGAACACGGCGACCCCCGCAGCTGCGGCCCGGACGGCGGTGCCGAGCCTCACCCGCGCGCCAGGCCCGAGGACAAGCCGCCGCACCCCCGCCGGCAACAGCACGAGCACGCTCAACACGACCGCGCGCGGACGGCCGTACCCGATCCACACCCCCACCCCCGCCGCACCCGCCACAACAACCGGTACGCACACCCCCGTCCACGCCCACGAGGGCCGAAGGTCTCCACTCGACGCGTACAGCGCGGCCGCCGCACCGACGGCGAGGTAGCCGAGGACGACGCCCGCCCATGCGGTCCAGGCGGACACCCGGGGCCGTTCGTCGGGGGATTCGCCCGCGTCCACCGCGTCCCGCGCGGCCCGCCGCACCAGCCACACCGGCAGCGCGAGCAGCAGCAAGGGGGTGACACCGACGGGCGCGGGGACGCCGGAGAGCGTGTCGGTGCGGACCAGTTCGACCCCGTGCGCCAGCAGCCACAGCGCCGCGGCGACATGCAGCGCGCCCCCGGGCCCGCTGTCGGGATACGGCGAACTGATCCACAGCACCATCACGAGCACGGCGAACGAACCGAGCCCCAGCCCCGCCGCGAGCGCACCACCCGACAGGCTCGCGGCCAACCCAGGCGATCGGTCGCGCATCCGGGTGAGCAGGGGCGACAACGACGGTCGGCGAGCGGTCATCTGGATCACGCCCGCCATGCTCCCAACGACACGCGCTTTCTCGTCGTAACAGGCGAACCCCCGAAGTGTCGCTCAATATATGATTATGTACTTTTTCGTACGAAGGGGTGCCCTGTAATGGCGCAGAGCGCTGCAACCCCCCTCCCCCCGCCCAAGGAACGCCGACGCCTGCGCGAGGCAGGCTCGTTGACGCAGGCTCAGATCGCCGAACGGGTGGGTGTCACCAGCGCGACGGTGCGCTCGTGGGAGTCCGGCCGCACGAGCCCGCGCGGCCGGAAACGGGAGGCGTACGCGAAGCTGCTGGACACCCTGTCGGAGCAGGACGACCGGGAGGCCGAGGTGACGGCGCCTCAAAAAGAGCCCACGCCCGAACCCAAACCCGAACCCGAACCCGAACCCGACGAGGCACCGGCCGCCGCCCCCCTGACACCCGCTCAGGCCTTCGACGCGCTGTACGCGTTCTGTGCCCCCGCCCTCGTCCGGCAGACGTATCTGCTCACCGGGCGGCGCGAGCTCGCGCGCGAATCCGTCGAGCGGGCCTTCCAACTGGCTTGGCAGCGCTGGCCCGAGGTGGCCCGGGACCGGGATCCGGCGGGCTGGGTGCGGGCGGCGGCGTACGAGTACGCCCTCTCTCCCTGGCACCGCCTCCGCCCCCGCTACCGCCACCCGGAACCCCCGCCCGCCAACGTGTCCGACCGCGCGCTGATGGCCGTACTCCTGAAACTGCCGCCACCGCGACGCCGCACCCTCCTCCTCTACGACGGTGTCGGCCTCGGTCTGCCGGAGACGGCGGCGGAGACGGAGGCGAGCACTCCGGTGGCGGCGAACCGGCTGCTGCACGCGAGGGATGCGGTGACCGCGCGCCTGCCCGAACTGGCCGAACCCGCCGAGCTCAACCGGCGGCTGGCCGAACTGGCCGCCACGGAGCGGTTGCGTGCCGCGAGGCCGGTGACTGTGCGGGTCGGCAGTGAGCGAAGGGCGCGGTTCTGGACGCGGGCCGCCATCGCCTTCACGGTCGCCCTCATCGGTGCGACGACACTCACCGTGCGGACGGCTCCCACGCATTACGAGCCGCCCGTGGCCCCGGGAGCGACGGTGCAGGGGGTGCCGCCGAGAGCGGCGCAAGGGCCGTTGTCGGATGCGGAACTGGAGCTTCGGGCCAAGCTGCGGGAGGAGACGGTGAGCGGGCCTGAGAGGTTGGTACCGCTGAGTCGTTGACTGCAGGCCGGTGGGGGCTGGTCGCGCAGTTCCCCGCGCCCCTAAAAGAACAGGGCGGGCCCGAGTTTTCAGGGGCGCGGGGAACTGCGCGACCAGCCACGACGCACCCGCAGCCGCCGAACAACCCGACCCGGCACCCCGTAACGCGCGATGGGCCCGCCCCAACCCACGGAGCGAGCCCACCAACGTTCAGCTGGGTACCGTTCAGCCGGCGAGGATCTCCCGCGCAAGCTTCGCCGTCTCGGTCGGGGTCTTGCCGACCTTGACGCCCGCGGCCTCCAGGGCCTCCTTCTTCGCGGCGGCCGTGCCGGAGGAGCCGGAGACGATGGCGCCGGCGTGGCCCATGGTCTTGCCCTCGGGCGCGGTGAAGCCGGCGACGTAGCCGACGACCGGCTTCGTCACGTTCTTCGCGATGAAGTCCGCCGCACGCTCCTCGGCGTCGCCGCCGATCTCGCCGATCATCACGATCAGGTCGGTGTCGGGGTCGGCCTCGAACGCGGCGAGCGCGTCGATGTGCGTGGTGCCGATGACCGGGTCGCCACCGATGCCGACGGCCGACGAGAAGCCGATGTCACGGAGCTCGTACATCATCTGGTACGTCAGCGTGCCGGACTTCGAGACCAGACCGATGCGGCCCGGCTTCGTGATGTCGCCCGGGATGATGCCGGCGTTCGACTGACCCGGGGTGATGAGACCGGGGCAGTTCGGGCCGATGATGCGGGTCTTGTTGCCCTTCGCCTTCGCGTACGCCCAGAAGGCGGCGGAGTCGTGGACCGCGATGCCCTCGGTGATGACGACCGCGAGGGGGATCTCGGCGTCGATCGCCTCGACCACGGCGGCCTTGGAGAAGGCCGGCGGGACGAAGAGGACGGATACGTTGGCGCCCGTCTTCTCGATCGCCTCGGCGACCGTGCCGAAGACCGGGATCTCGGTGCCGTCGACGTCGACCGTCGTGCCCGCCTTGCGCGGGTTGACGCCGCCGACGATGTTGGTGCCGTCGGCGAGCATGAGCTTGGTGTGCTTCATGCCCGTGGAGCCGGTCATGCCCTGGACGATGACCTTGCTGTCCTTGTTGAGGAAGATAGCCATGGCTGTGTCTGTCCCTCTTCCCTTACTTCGCAGCCGCGAGCTCGGCGGCCTTGTCGGCCGCGCCGTCCATGGTGTCCACGCGCTGGACCAGCGGGTGGTTGGCGTCGGAGAGGATCTTGCGACCCAGCTCGGCGTTGTTGCCGTCGAGGCGGACGACGAGGGGCTTGGTGACTTCCTCGCCCCGGTCCGCGAGCAGCTGCAGCGCCTGCACGATGCCGTTGGCGACCTCGTCGCAGGCGGTGATGCCGCCGAAGACGTTGACGAACACCGACTTGACGTCCGGGTCGCCGAGGATGATCTCCAGGCCGTTCGCCATCACGGCCGCGGACGCGCCGCCGCCGATGTCGAGGAAGTTGGCCGGCTTCACGCCACCGTGGGCCTCACCGGCGTACGCGACGACGTCCAGGGTGCTCATGACGAGACCCGCGCCGTTGCCGATGATGCCGACCTCGCCGTCGAGCTTGACGTAGTTGAGGTTCTTGGCCTTGGCGGCGGCCTCAAGCGGGTTGGCGGAGTCGTGGTCGATCAGCGCCTCGTGGTCCGGCTGGCGGAACTCGGCGTTCTCGTCCAGCGAGACCTTGCCGTCGAGGGCGATGACCTTGCCGGAGGCGACCTTCGCGAGGGGGTTGACCTCGACGAGGAGGGCGTCCTCCTTGATGAAGGTGTCCCACAGCGTCACGAGGATCTCGGCGACCTGCTCGGCGACGTCGGCCGGGAACTTCGCCTGGGCGACGATCTCGCGGGCCTTCTCGATCGAGACGCCCTCGTTGGCGTCGACCGGGACCTTCGCGAGGGCGTCGGGGTTCTCCTCCGCGACGACCTCGATCTCCACGCCGCCCTGGACGGACGCCATGGCGAGGAAGGTGCGGTTGGTGCGGTCGAGGAGGTACGAGACGTAGTACTCCTCGACGATCTCGGGCGCGGTCTCGGCGATCATCACCTTGTGGACCGTGTGGCCCTTGATGTCCATGCCGAGGATGTCCGTCGCACGCGCGACGGCCTCGTCCGGGGTGGCGGCGAGCTTCACGCCACCGGCCTTGCCACGGCCGCCGACCTTCACCTGGGCCTTGACGACGGACTTGCCACCGAGACGCTCAGTGGCTGCGCGGGCCGCCTCAGGCGTGTCGATGACTTCACCGGCCAGCACCGGTACATCGTGCTTGGCGAAGAGGTCCCTCGCCTGATACTCGAACAGGTCCACGCGCTTCCGTCCTCAGTGATCTCGCGGTTCGTTGGATGCGTGGGCGTGCCGCGAAGGGCAACGTGACGTCCGCTGTCACAAGGGAGGCGCACACGGTGTCCGAGCACGCGGCATGTCCGTCTCGCAGGTTATCGCTGCTTTCAGGGGGCCCCTAAATCGAGGGTCACACCTGAGCGGTGATACCTGTCACATGATGCCGCTCTCACTGGCACGGCGTGCCGTCCGAGCAGGGTCTCACCGGGCTGGGGTTGGCCCGGTGAGACCCCTTGAACAGCCCCTAGGGGGCCCGAAGTGGCTGGTCCCCACCCCAATGGGGATCACCCACCCCACCCGCGGGATTTCGGTCGGACAATCCGATGGCTTTCGGCTGTCCGGGGCCTTGGCCCCGCGGAGTCGGTCCTGTGCGCCGCGGCGCCGCACTCATTGCTTGCGTGCGGCTTCCTGTGCGGCGTGAGCGCGGGATCAGACGCTGTACGGGCTGCCGTAGTGCGCGTTCGGCAGGTGGCCCGGGGTGACCGAGTCGACGACGCCCTCGACGCCGGTGACCGCGTGGTCGGCGAGCGGGCCCGCGGTGGCCTGGACGGTGCCGGTCAGGTCCTGCGCGAAGGGCGCGACCTGGCCGACGATGCCCTGGGCGAAGGGGGCCACCTGTCCGGTGACGCCGTACGCGAAGGGAGCGACGTCGCCCACCACGCCGTACGCCAGAGTCGTGACGCTGTCGCCGACGCCCTGGACGACCGGCTGGACGGTCTCGGTGACGAGGTCGACGACGGGCTGCACAGCGCCGGTGACGCCGTACGCGAACTGCGGCACCTCGTCCACGACACCCTGCGCGAGGGGACCCACCTGCCCGGTGACTCCGTACGCCAGCGGCGGTACGGCGCCGACGACACCGCCCGCGAAGGGAGCGACGTCGCCGACGACGCCGTACGCCAGCCCGCCCGCGTCCGCGACGGCCTGCCCGGCGACGGGGACCACGCCGTGCACGACGGTGCCGGCGACGGGCGGCAGTACGGAGTCCACGGCGTCGTCGGCGACCTGGCCGACGAGCCCGGTGGCATAAGGGGGCAGGTCCGCGACGAGCCCCGTGGCGTACGCGGGCACATCCGCGACCACTCCACCGACGACGGGCTGAACGCCCTCGACGACCCCGCCCACGACCGGCTGGACGTCCCCGACCACACCGGCGGCGACCGGCTGCACGCCCTGCACGACGCCGCCCACGACGGGCTGGACATCGGCGACGACCCCGTACGCCAACTCGGTCGCGGCACCGACGGCATGCCCGACGACCGGCACGACACCGCTCACGGCACCCTGGGCCACGGGAACCACCCCGCCGACGACGTGACCGGCGACCGGGCTCACCCCGTCCACGGCGTACGACACCACGGGCACGACTCCGTCGACGACGTTCCCGGCGACGGGCGCCACGCCCGCGACGGCCTGACCGGCGACCGGCACGACACCGTTCACGGCGGAGGTCACCAGGGGCGGGACGACGGCGTCGGCGGTCTCGTCGACGACCTGGGCGACGGTGCCGGGGACGGCGGCCACGGTGCCGAGGGCCTGCTGCTCGACGCCGTTGACGGTGTGGGTGAGGTGGTGGTGGATCCCGGCGACCGTGCCGGTGACGGTGCCGACGACGTGCTGCTGAACGCCGTCCACCGTGCCGGTGATGTGGCTCGGGACGCCTGAGACGGTGGCCTGGGCCGCGGTGGTGACGGTCGTTGCCTGGCCCTGGGCCGTGGTGACCGCGCCCGCGGTACGGGTGTCGATGCCGGCGACCGTGTACTGGGCCGCGCCGGTCACGCCCGCCGCGGTGCGGCCCGCGCCGGCGACCGTGCGCTGAACCTTGGTGCGCACCACGCCGTCGACGCCCTGCGCCTGGGTGCGGGTGGCCGTCTGGACGCCCTGGAGCTTGGTCTGCGCGGCCGCCAGTGCCTGCTCCAGCTCGGGCGCGAACACCGCCAGCGGGCCGAAGAGGTAGTCGATCCCGCCCTGCGGGTCGGTCGTGTCGGAGGTGGTGGCCTCGGCGACGGTCGCGACCGTACCCGTGACGGCATCGGCCTTGGCCTTCGCGGCGCGGGCGGCCTGGGCGCCCCGGATCGCCTGGGCGCCCTTGACCTTGGTCTTGACCGCTGCCGGGACGGTGACGTCGGCATCGACATACCGGCGGGCCTGGTCCGTGGCGTCGACGGAGGCCGCCTTCTTGGCGGAGGCGGCGGTGTCTGTGGCCGTGGAGGTCGCCTTGCCGGCGGTGTCCGCGACGGTCGCCGTCGCACCGTCGGTCACGCTGCCGTCGGTCACACCGGAGACGGTGTCCTGGACGCCGGAGACAACGCCGTCGACCGTGTCGGTGAGCGCGCCGGTGACCGAGTCGAGGGTGTCGGTGACGTCGGCGGTGGCGTCGGTGGTCGTGTCCGAGGCGGAGAGCGACGAGGCGGGCAGTTCGTCGGCGCTGGCGACGGTGGAACCGAGCGCCCATGCGCCGGTGACGCCGGCGGCTATGACTATGGAGCGGCGGATGTTCTTGTTCATGCGTGCGTCAAATCCTTAGGGATTCCGGGACTCGGGAGGGCCGAGCCCCGGGAAGGCTTGGAGACGTTCCGGCGACGGTTCCGTTCGCGGTCCGGAAGCTCGGCAGCCGGGGAGCCGAAAGGGCTCAGGGCCGGCAAGCTGCGGACCAGCGGAATCGGAACGGCCCCGGCGACTTCCGTCCGGGAGGTGAGGGGCGTCCGGACGGGCGGGCAGACCTGTTCCGCCCCCGCGCGGCAGGTCTACGGCGGGGGAAAGGCCGGCTCTAGCCGGGGAAAACGGGAATGTCCCGGAACCTGTCCCGGGTCTCGGCCGCGTCGACGCGCGCGGCACTGCCGGGCACGAGCCTGAGCGGCGCCCGGTCGTTCTGGGTCACGGCGTGTGCGTCGCCGTGCCGCGAGGTACCACTGTCGGCGGCCGGCCTGGTGCCCAGCGAACCGTTCGGGTCACCGCCGGGTGCCTGGTGCACGGGCGCGTACGACGAGGACACGGCACGGTGCCCGGCGCCGTCGGCGCCAGCGGTCCACCCGGCGGCATCACCGGTGAAGCGCGGCCCGTACGTCACGCCCGCCGCCCCGCCGGCCTGTCCGACGGAGTCCTGTCCATCGTCCGACGAGGTCCCCGGCTGCTGGGGCACGGAGGTGACCGGCGCCGGCAACGTCTGCCCCGGCAACACGGGCAGACCCGGAAGCGTGGGCAGGCTGGGGATGGTCGGGAGGGTGGGGAGCGCGGGTATCTCGGGAACGGTCGGAAGCTCGGGAAGCGCGGGCAGAATCGGCAGCGCGGGCAGCGACACGAGCGGCGGCAAGGCCGCCTGCACCTCTGCCAGCCCGGCGTTCACCGTCTCCACGAGGTCCCCGACCGGGTCGACGACATCGCCGTTGACCGGCTTCACGACGCCGTCGTTGATGGGTTCCACGACGTTGTCGTTGATGGGTTCTACGGCGCCGTCATTGACCGGCGCTACGGCGCCCTCGTTGACCGGTTCTACGACGCCGTCGTCGACCGGCTTCACGACACGTTCGTTGACCGTCTCGATGACGTGATCGGCCACCGGGCGCAGGACCTGGTCGGGGGACGGCTTCGGGAGCGGGGGCTTGGCGTCGGCGTCGGCCTCGGAGCCCGCGTCGAGATCCGGGCTCACCACCTGCTCGACGACGCCCCTCAGCAACGACCCGACGCCGTCCGCGGAATCCGACGGCACGACCCCGGACGCCGACGTGGGCGCCGAGGCAGTGGATATGGAGGTGGTCGTGGTCGCCGTACCGTCCGCCGCCTGCGCCTGCCCTCCGCAGAGGAACCCGAGCGCGAACAACCCGCCCACCAACAGCACCACTTGCAGCGCACGCCGCCCAACCGCCGTACGCGTCACGCGTACAGCGGCACCGGGCAGTGCGGCTGACCAGGTCAAGAGGGGGAGCATCTTCCCGTGCGACGGAACGAGTCACGTGTCGGAGCGACGCGGTTCGGGCGAGTTCGGGTGAGCGGGGCGCGTGCGCTCCGCTGACGAGGTCTCGATCCTTGCATGCCACTCCCGAGGTTGCGCAAGCCCCCCGTTACCGATGGGTAGTCATGTCCCCTTTGCTGCCACAGTCATCGGGTAGCCCCTTGTTCGTCATGTGGTGTCCGGTATCGGCAACGGGCGCTTCTCGATCGCCGCCGCCATCACCTCCGGGAAGAGATCGGGTGTGCAGGCGAACGCCGGTGCGTCCAGCGCCGCGAGCGCGGCCGCGTGCTCCCTGTCGTATGCGGGCGCCCCTTCGTCCGACAGCGCGAGCAGCGTCACGAACTGCACCCCCGACGCCTTCATCGCCGCGACCCGCTTGAGCATCTCGTTGCGTATACCCCCCTCATAGAGGTCGCTGATCAGCACGACCACCGTCTCGGCGGGCCGGGTGATCTGCGACTGGCAGTACGCGAGCGCCCGGTTGATGTCCGTACCGCCCCCGAGCTGCGTCCCGAAGAGCACGTCGACGGGGTCGTCGAGCTGGTCGGTGAGATCGACGACCGCCGTGTCGAAGACGACGAGCCGCGTGTTGATCGACCGCATGGACGCCAGCACCGCGCCGAACACGGAGGCGTAGACGACGGATGCCGCCATCGACCCGGACTGGTCGATGCAGAGGATGACCTCCTTCTTGACGGACTGGGAAGCACGCCCATACCCGATGAGCCGCTCCGGCACGATCGTCCGGTACTCCGGCAGGTAGTGCTTGAGGTTGGCCGCGATCGTGCGGTTCCAGTCGATGTCGTGGTGGCGCGGCCGGTTGATACGGGCGCTGCGGTCGAGGGCGCCGGTGAGGGTGGCCCGGGTGCGGGTGGCGAGCCGCTTCTCCAGATCCTCGACGACCTTGCGTACGACGGCCCGTGCCGTCTCCTTCGTCGTCTCCGGCATCGCCTTGTTGAGGGAGAGCAGCGTGCCGACGAGGTGCACGTCGGCCTCCACCGCCTCCAGCATCTCCGGTTCGAGGAGCAGCGCGGAGAGCCCGAGCCGGTCAATGGCGTCCCGCTGCATGACCTGGACGACGGAGGAGGGGAAGTACGTCCGTATGTCCCCGAGCCAGCGCGCGACGGACGGCGCCGACGCCCCGAGCCCCGCCGAACGGTCCTGCCCCGACCGCGGTTTGTCCCCCTTCCCATAGAGCGAGGTCAGCGCCCCGTCCATCGCGGCATCCCGCCCCGACAGCACACACCCGGTACCGTCCGCCGCATGACCCCCGAGCACCAACCGCCACCGCCGGAGCCGCTCTTGTGCCGGGTCGGTCGGCTCCCTAATCACCCGCTCCATCGTCCGCTCCGTCGTCATCCGCGGGCCTCCGTACGCTTCCGGTCCCAGAGCGGGATCACCGGTACGGTCGTCGTTGGCCTGCATTCCACTCGGCGCCCGCGTCCGTCCTTGGCGTCAGCCGCCGTTTCGGCCGCCCTCTCCCCTGGCTTCCTCAGTGCGTCGGTCGTCATCCAGCCACCCCCACAAGGCCGTTGTCGTCAACGTTTTCCTGGCCGTCGCCGTCCAGGCCGAGCAGCAGCCGCACCACCGGCAGTACGGCGTCCGCGCGGTCTCTGTCCAGGTCGGGCGCGAAGCCCGGTATGCCGGAGCCGGCGCCCGCCGTACTCCCCCGCTCCCCCGGCCCGCGCCGCACCAGTTCGCCGAGGGTCCTCCGCACTCCGGGCTCATACGCCGAGAACGTTCG
Source organism: Streptomyces sp. JLBG701 (assembly GCF_058544905.1). Taxonomy (NCBI): domain Bacteria; kingdom Bacillati; phylum Actinomycetota; class Actinomycetes; order Kitasatosporales; family Streptomycetaceae; genus Streptomyces; species Streptomyces sp. JLBG701. The sequence goes on along the minus strand of NZ_CM178588.1, from coordinate 7,016,603 downwards.
CCGCAGCAACGGCAGTACGTCCGTGAACGCCTCCGTCGGCACCCCGGTCAGCCACGCGTCCACCAGCCCGAGCAGCCGCTCGTCATGCACGAGCAGCATCCCGCCGCCAGAGCCTCCGCCGACGAAGCCCTCGATCCACGCGGCCGCATCAGCGGGCGGCGTCCCCGGCGACAGCACGAGCCCCATGAGCAGGGCCGCCTCGTCCTGCCCCAACTCCCCGTCGTCCAGCAGCAGTCGCACGGCCCGGCCCCGTACGACACCGGGCACGGTGTCCCGCGTGGACAGCACCCGGAGCACGGAATGCCAGCGGGCACGCAGGTCGCCGTGGGCGGGGTGGCCGGTGGGGGCGGTATGGCCGGTGGCGGCCGCCGACTCGGGCGCGGGGCCCGCGTCTCCGTCGTTGCTGTCTGGCGCGGGGATGCCGCCCACGCCAACGGCACCGGCACCGGCACCGGCCGCCAGCAACCCCACCGCGCCGTGCACCGCGTCCACATGCCGGCGCATCTCTTCGGCCGCGTCCGTGTCGAGCGCGGCGCAGGCCGGGGGCAGGCCGACGAAGACGCGTTCGGCCAGGCCCGCGGCGACCTCGGCCAGGGCCGCGGTGTCCGTGCCGCGCACATCGCCGTAGCGCAGGGAACGGACCAGGGCCGGGAGGGCCTGGGCGAGATGGCCGACGTCCGCGTCGAGCGCCGCGCGGTCGGCGAGGATCCGCATCACCACGGGGAGCGCGTCCGGCAGTTCCGCCAGCAGGCACTGCTCGGCGAGCCCGGTGACGTCGGCGAGGTGCCGCGCGGCAACGGCGTCGGCCTCCGCCTTGGCGGTCGCGGCGGCGACGACGGTCGTCCCCCACACACCGGCCTCGGCGACCCGCACCGCCAACTCGGGCTCCCAGCGCAGCCGCCAGGTCTCCCGAAATGTCCCCGTGCTCCCACGCGACGCGGCCACCTCACCCCATCCGACGCCCAGCAGCCGCAGCCGGTGCAGCAACCTGCTGCGTCCGGCGTCGGTCTCTTTGCGCAGATCGAGCTCCAACTCCCGCTCCAGCGCCTCCGGTTTGAGCCGCAGCCGCCGCTGGGCCCGGTCGATGTCCCGCTGCAACGGCACGGCCGGCGCCGCCGCCGGCACCTCCCCCAGCACGTCCCCGACGACCAGCCGGTCCCGCACCAGCGCCAACGGCACGTCCGAGCCCTCGCACATCACGGCCCGCACGGCGTCGGTCGTCTCGCCGAGACCCGGCAGCGGGCGGCCCCGCATCGCGGCGAGCGTCTGCGCCAGCCGCACCGCTTCGATGACATGCGCCGAGGAGACGAGCCGGTCCTCGGCCCGCAACAGCCCCGCCACCTTGGTCATCCACCGCTCGACCGGCCGGTCCGGCGCACCGAACAGATGCCCGTACCACCCCGGCGAATCGATGCCCGCGCCATACCCGCTGACCCGCGACAGTCTGCGATACGTCCACGGCACCCACGTCATGTCCGCCTTGACCTTGGGCAGCCCCTTCAGCAACGCCCGGTCGGCGGCGACGGCGACCTTCTGCCGCAGCGCGGGCACGTGCCAGGCCCCGCACACCACGGCCACCGCGTCCCCGAACTCCCGCTGCGCCGCCCGCATCTGGAGCCGCATGTACGCCTCGCGCACGAGATCCCGGTCGTGCCCGCAGGCCCCGTACGTCTCGCGCAGCGCCCCCATGGCCTCCTCCAGCGCGGTGAACGGCGCGAACGCGTCCCCCTCCCCCACACCCCGGTGCTCGACGACGTCCTCCCACCAGCGCTCGGCATCGTCGTAACCCGCGGCCTCGGCGAGCACGCCGAGCGGATCGACGCGCACGTCGGCGTCGAGGGTCGGCGGGTCCGCCGTATCGCCGTCGGTCGCCCGCCCCTCCTCCTGCCTCTCCCCCTTCTCCCCTTCGGCCTCCTCCTGGCCGTCCCTCCCCCACGCCAGCGTGTGCGTGGCCGGCAGGTCGATGAAGCGGGCCGGGACGTCGTGCTCCAGGGCCCAGCGGATGGCGACCCACTCCGGGGAGAACTCGGCGAGCGGCCAGAACGCCGAGCGGCCGGGCTCGTCCACGGCGTGGGCCAGCAGGGCCACCGGCGGCCGCATGTCCTCGTCGGCGGCCAGCGGAATCAACGCGTCGGCCTCGGGCGGACCCTCGATCAGCACGACCCCCGGCCGGGCCGCCGCGAGCGCCGCCCGCACAGCTCGCGCCGACCCGGGCCCGTGATGACGCACACCGAGCAACAGCGGCGCCGCACCGAAGGCACCGCTCCCGTCCCTGTCAGTACCTGTCACACCGTCCCCCTAGTCCCGCGCATCCCACTCGCCCCCGTCGCAACCGGCCCCAAGTCGAGTCGTCGCCACCCACGCCCCGCTCACGGCGACGCGCGGCAAGCACAGCCCCGCCGACCGCCGGATCCCCGTACCAGGTCCCCCGAAGCCCCCACCCGGTGCCGGTCACGCGCTCACCTCCCGGCAGGCCCGGTAGAAGTCCTTCCAGCCGTCGCGCTCGCGGACGACCGCCTCCAGGTACTCCTGCCAGATGACCCGGTCGGCCGCGGGGTCGCGGACGACGGCGCCGAGGATGCCCGCGGCGACGTCGCTCGGCCGCAGCACGCCGTCGCCGAAGTGGGCGGCCAGCGCCAGCCCGTTGGTGACGACGGAGATGGCCTCGGCGGTGGACAGCGTGCCGCTGGGCGACTTCAGCTTCGTACGGCCGTCGGAGGTGACCCCGTCGCGCAGCTCGCGGAAGACGGTGACGACGCGGCGGATCTCGTCGATGCCGTCGGGCGCGGCCGGCAGGTCCAGGGAGCGGCCGATCTGGTCGACGCGGCGCGAGACGATGTCGACCTCGGCGTCGGCGCTCTCCGGCAGCGGCAGCACCACGGTGTTGAAACGGCGGCGCAGGGCGCTGGAGAGGTCGTTGACCCCGCGGTCGCGGTCGTTGGCCGTGGCGATGAGGTTGAAGCCGCGGACGGCCTGCACCTCCTGCCCCAACTCCGGTATGGGCAGCGTCTTCTCCGACAGGATCGTGATCAGGGTGTCCTGTACGTCGGCCGGGATGCGGGTCAGCTCCTCGACTCGCGCGGTCATCCCCTCCGCCATGGCCCGCATCACCGGGCTGGGCACCAACGCGTCCCTGCTCGGGCCGTGCGCGAGCAGCCGCGCGTAGTTCCACCCGTACCGGATCGCCTCCTCCGGCGTGCCGGCCGTGCCCTGCACGAGCAGGGTCGAGTCGCCGCTCACCGCCGCGGCGAGGTGCTCGGACACCCAGGTCTTGGCGGTGCCGGGCACGCCGAGCAGGAGCAGGGCGCGGTCGGTCGCCAGCGTCGTGACGGCGACCTCGACGATGCGACGCGGTCCCACGTATTTCGGTGTGATCACCGTGCCGTCGGGCAGCGTGCCGCCGAGCAGGTAGGTGGCGACCGCCCACGGCGACAGCTTCCAGCGTGCCGGGCGCGGTCGGTCGTCCTGCGCCGCCAGCGCCGCGAGTTCATCGGCGAAGGCCTGTTCGGCGTGCGGCCGCAGCTCCTCCGCTTCGGGCGCGGACGTGTTCTCGCTCAGGTCGACGGATGTCGGTTCAACGGACACAGGCATGGCTCGGTCCCCCTCCGGTTCGGCCGGTTCGGATCTGGTGTCCACCGTGCACCACGCCACTGACAATCGCTCTGACCTGCACAAATGGTTCGTCCGGACCGATTGTCAGTGGTGGGATCTACCTTCGATGTCATGACTCAGCAGGGGGTGCGCTGGACGGCTGATCAGGTGCTGGCACTGGCGCCTGACGCAGCGTCACGCAAGGCGGGAAGCAAACTCGGGGCGGCCGGGCCGTGGTCCGAGGCGGGCAGTTCTGACGAGGGGACGGTGTGGGGGCTGTGCAAGGGCAGTGGCAGCAAGCCGTATCAGACGGTCATCGACATTGCGGACGCATCCGGTCCGGCGTACAAGTGCAGTTGCCCGAGCCGGAAGTTCCCGTGCAAACACGCACTCGGGCTGCTGCTGCTCTGGGCCGGCGGGGACGGCGCGGTGCCGCGGGGGCAGGCGCCGGACTGGGCGGAGCAGTGGACGGCGGACAGGCGAAAGCGGTCGGAGGAGAAACGGGCGGCGGGGACGCCGGGTTCCCCGTCCGCGTCCGGTGATCCCGAGGCGGCGCGGCGCAGGGCGGAGCGCCGGGCCGAACGGATCACGGCGGGGGCCGTGGAGCTGGAGCAGCGCCTGACGGACCTGCTGCGTGGCGGCCTGGCCACGGCGGAGCAGGCGGGGTACGCACTGTGGGAGGAGACGGCGGCCCGCATGGTCGACGCCCAGGCTCCTGGACTGGCCGCCTGGGTAAGGGAGTTGGGTGCCATCCCGTCCTCGGGCCCGGGCTGGCCGGTGCGTCTGCTGGAGGAGTGCGCGTTGCTCCACCTCCTCGACCAGGGCTGGCTGCGTCGCGAGCTGGTGCCGGACAGCCTGGCGGCGACGGTCCGTTCACGCATCGGCCTGCCCGGCTCGGCGGACGGCCCGCCGATCCGCGATCGCTGGCTAGTCCTCGCCCAGTACGACACGACGGACCCGAAACTGACGACGCGCAGAATCTGGCTGCACGGCGCCGACTCGCACCGCACCGCCCTCCTCCTCTCCTACGGCGCCGCCGGCCGCGCCCCCAAGCTCGCACTGCCGGTCGGCCTGACCCTGGAGGCGGAGGTGTCCGCCTACCCCGGCGGGGGCCAGCTGCGGGCGGCCCTGGGCGAACAGTTCGCCCCACCGACCGCCACACCCGTACGACCGCCAGGAGTCACGACGTCCCAGGCGGCCACCCGCTACGGCGAGGCCCTCCGGGACGACCCCTGGCTGGACTCAGTCCCAGTGACCCTGGACCGCGTCATACCGACCCCCGACGGCGACTCCTGGCAACTGGCGGACGCCGACGAGGATTCGGCACTCCCCCTCACCCCGACGGCACGCGCCCGCCCGGGCCTGTGGCGCCTGGCGGCCCTCTCGGGCGGCGCCCCCGTCAAGGTCTTCGGCGAGTGCGGCCACCGCGGTTTCACCCCACTGACGGCCTGGCCGGAGGGCCCGGGCGAGGCGGTGCCTCTGTGCTGAGGGCCTGGGCCGCCACCCCCATTCATCCACTCATCCACTCATCCACTCATCCAGAGACCGACGGAAAGGACCTTCATGAACAGGCCCTCCGCTCCAGTCGATTCGCCCCTGGCGGGCGACTGGGAGGCACTGGTCACCGCGGCCCTGCTCGGCACGGACAGGCGGACACCTCCGGGTGCCGCGCCGGGCAGGGAAGCACCGGTGGCGCTGCTGGACGCCGCGGCGGTGGCGACCGTACGCCGCCGGGCGGGACTGCGTCCGGCGCAGGCGGCGCCACGCCCGGAGCCCGCCCCCGAGGACCCGCGCCCCGCGCTGCCCGCGGCGGCGGCCCACAGGCTCGCGATGCTGCTGGCCGACCGCCCCGGCACGGGCAGCGGCGGCCGTAGGGGCACGGCACCGGACCTCATGGAGCTGCTGCCCCAGTGGCTCGCGGCGGCGAACGGCCGTGGCTTCGCGGCGCCTACGCAGTCGCTGCCCGCGCTGCTGGACGCGGCTCGGGGGCGTACGGATCTGCGGGCGGCGGTGCTGGCGTTCGCGGGGCCGCGTGCCCTGTGGCTGGCCCGGCTGAACCCGGACTGGCGGTTCGCTCTGCGCGCGACACCGGGCGGGGGCGCCGCGCTGCCGGACCCGACGGACACCGCCACGACTCAACGGCTGTGGCAGGAAGGCCTGTTCGCGGAACGAGTCGCGCTCCTCACTGCCGTACGCGCCCGCGAGCCCTCGGCGGCACGCGAGCTGCTCGCGACGACCTGGGCGACGGAACGGGCGGAGGACCGCCTGATGTTCCTCGACTCGCTGCGCACGGGCCTGGACGCGGAGGACGAGCCGTTCCTGGAGCAGGCGTTGTCCGACCGGAGCCGCAACGTTCGGGCGACGGCGGCGGAGCTGCTGTCCGCGCTCCCGGGCTCGGCGCTGGCCGCGCGCATGGCGGTCCGGGCCGCGGCCTGCGTGGCCGTCGACCACACCCGGTCCGCACCGGCCCTCACCATCGAGGCACCGCACGAGTGCGACGCGGGCATGGAACGCGACGGCGTGGTGGCCAAGGCCCCGGCGGGCCGTGGTGAACGGTCCTGGTGGTTCGGCCAGTTGGTGGAGGCCACACCACTCACCACCTGGTCACGGCGGTTGGGCGGACGTACACCCCACGAGATCGTGGCACTGCCGGTGACGGACGACTGGCAGAGCGAACTGCACGGCTCATGGTGCCGGGCGGCGGTGCGCCAGCGGGACTCCGACTGGGCCCGCGCCCTCCTCGGCCCACCCTCGGCCCCCGAGGCGGGCGGCCCCGGCGCGGTGTCCCTGGCCGAGCGCGCCAAGCTCCTGGGCATCCTGGCCCCCACCGAACGGGCGGAGTGGGTCGCCGGGTTCATAGCGACACACGGCCTTTCCGAGGCGTTCCAACTGCTCGGCGTCTGCGCGGTGCCGTGGGCTGCGCCGCTGGGGCGGGCGGTCGTGGACGCCCTCAACATCGCGAGGGACGCGGGAAGTTACCCCTGGAGCTTCAGCGGAGTGATGGGCTTGGCGGAGCGCTGCCTTGCCCCGACCGAGGTAAGCCGCCTGGACGCACTCCTGGCGATACCGGACGAAGGGGAGGATGCGTCACCCGGTGCCGGGGGCTATTGGGCGGAGGCGTTTCAGCGGTTGGTCACGACGTTGCGGTTGCGTGCGGCGATGCAGGAGGAATTGGAGGAGGTGCAACTCCCCAACCGTCCGGCGTTTTGAGGAGGATGGACGCCCGCCGCCACCCTCCAGCGCTGGCCGCCACCATCCAGCCCGTCCGGCGTTTGAGGACGAGGCCCTTCGGGCCGAACGGGGGTCTGGGGGCAGAGCCCCCAGCAACGGCACCCCAGCCAACCCGCACCGGAAACCGACCTAAGCCCCTGCCGGCTGACGCACGTTAACCCGTACCCAGTCCACGATCGAAGCCGTAGTCGCCCCGGGCGTGAAGATCTCCGCGACGCCCTTCTCCTTCAGCGGCGCGATGTCCGCCTCGGGAATGATCCCCCCGCCGAACACGAGGATGTCCTCCGCGTCACGCTCCTTGAGCAGCCCGATCACCGCCGCGAAGAGCGTGTTGTGCGCGCCGGAGAGAATAGAGAGCCCGATCGCGTCGGCGTCCTCCTGGATCGCGGTGTCGACGATCTGCTCGGGCGTCTGATGGAGCCCGGTGTAGATGACCTCCATGCCGGCATCGCGCAGCGCCCGCGCGATCACCTTGGCGCCACGGTCGTGACCGTCGAGCCCCGGCTTGGCCACCACCACGCGGATCGGACCGGCTGCCACACCCATCACTGCCTCCATGAAGCGACTACGTCCACTACATCCATCCGTAACGACAAGTACCGCACACATCACGCTACGGAACCTCACACAGCACCGGTCGAGAAAGTGAACGAACGTTATCTCCACCATCCCGCAACCGGCAGTTTCGCGGTACAGACCGAGGGGGAAATCACACGATGGGACAAGTTCACCGCGCAACGTTCCGCGTTCTCGTGACTCAGGGGTCACGGGAGGAACCGCGCAGGAGGAGCCGCAGCGAGGTCTCCGAAGGGCGCATCGTCGGCGCCTTCGTCGCGACTCCCACGAGGGCACACGGGGGACAGAGCCGTCCTCAGCGTGCCGACAGGAGGTCGGCCATGAAGGTCACTCGGGCGATGCTGCCCTTTCTCCCGCTCTGCCAGCGCCTGCTCCCGAGCAGACTGGCCGGACTCCCCCTGACCCTCCTGAAAGCGACCGTGCTGGAGATCGCGATCCTCGCGGGACACCTCCTCCTCTACCCCTCGGGCGTGACCCAGGAAAGCCGCGATCCGAACCCGCCCTCCCCGGGCGCGGACGCCGACGCACAGCTACCGACCGAGACCAAGCCCCCGGTCGTTCTCCTGCACGGCTTCATAGACAACCGCTCGGTCTTCGTCCTGCTGCGCCGTTCCCTCGCCCAGCACGGCAGGCAGCAGGTCGAGTCGCTCAACTACTCTCCGCTGACCTGCGACATACGCACCGCAGCCGAACTGCTGGGCCGGCACATAGAGGAGATCTGCGAGCGCACGGGCAGCAAGGAGGTCGACATAGTCGGGCACAGTCTCGGCGGGCTGATCGCGCGCTACTACGTGCAGCGTCTCGGCGGTGACCTCCGCGTCCGGACCCTGGTGACCCTGGGCACCCCGCACTCCGGCACCCGGGTCGCGCCGCTGGCGGACGCGCACCCGATCGTGCGCCAGATGCGCCCCGGCTCGGAGGTGATCGAGGAGCTGACCCGGCCCGCGCCCGGCTGCCGTACGCAGTTCGTCAGCTTCTGGAGCGACCTCGACCAGCTGATGGACCCGCTGGAGACGGCCTGCGTCGAGCACCCAGACCTGGCCGCGCAGAACGTCCGGGTCAGCGGCATCGGACACCTCGCCCTGCCCGTGCACCCCGCCGTCGCGGCCGGGATACGGCAGGCCCTCGACATGGCACGGCCGGAAACCGGGTCCGCCACCCACACTTCCGCGCACACCGCCACCCGCGCCGGCGGCCTGACAGTGGCGTGACGACGGCCCGTCTAACGGCCCCGAACAGCCACCCCCGACTCGAACACTTCTCGAACAAAAGGCCAAACTCGCGCCCGCAGTCCCCCGAAACACGGCCGAATGCCCGTTTCCTGCGGGCGCGAAACCTGACGAAGATTGTCGCGCCCGCGTACCGCCGGGTACAGTCACCGCACTGCTCTGGCAGCCCCTGTTGTCGAGGCGAAAGAGAAGTTGGTGAACGACCGCCACCCGTCGGGGACGATGACCACCCCGACTCCGGCCTCCGATGCCGCGTCCGCGCACTACGCGCCGTACGGCACCCAGGAAGCCCCCTATGGCGACTTCACCACGTACGACGGCTACTCGGCCAACGGTTTCGACGCGGGCACGGGCACGGGAACACACACCGGCGCCTACGCGACCCCGAGCTTCGACTCCGACCCCCTCTTCGGCAACATGCCGGGCGACGACTACGGCACCGGCTCGTACGACTCCACGACCTGGTCCACGGGCAGTCAACAGACCCTGAACTACGACGCGTACGCGGCCCAGCACCACGCCGCCTACGACACCGGCGCGTACGACACCACCGCCTGGACGGCCGGCCAGCAGCACCTGTCCGTCATCCCGCCGCAGGCCACCGGCGCCGAGCACAGCGGCCAGTGGGACGCGACGACCTGGCTGCAGCCCGACCAGACGAACGCCCCGGCCGACCAGACCCAGCACTGGGGATGGGGCGCGCAGGCCTTCGACACCGGCGCATACGACGCCACGCAGTGGAACTCGGACGGCACAGCCGTAACAGCGCCGGAAGAGTACGAGCACCAGGCCGCCCCCTTCGACCAGCAGGCGACCGCGGCCTTCGAGCATGTCGCGTACGACGAACCCGCCCTGGACGGCGACGAGTTGGACACCGCCGGCGAACTGCCCGGTGCCGCCCCACTCCTCGACGACCAGGAGGAAGCCACCCCGGCCCCGGCGTCACGCGCGGCCTCCCGCAACGGCTCCCGCTCCCGGCGCCGTACGCCCCCCAAGCGCTCCGCGCTACTGACCATCGCCGTGCCCTCGGCCTGTGTGATGGGCGTCGCCGGGATCGCGGCCGCCTCCGCGGGCAGCTTTAGCGGCGACAGCCAGGAGACGACGACTTCCGCGTCGGACGGCACCGCGGTGAAACCGTCCGCCGCCAACAACAAGCTGGACACCCAGCTCGAAAGCCTCTCGGCCGGCGCCGACGACTTCGCCGACCGGGCCAGTCGTACGCAGGAGCGCATCGACCTCAAGGCCGAGCAGGAGGCCGAGAAGAAGAAGGCGGCGGCGGAGGCGGCCCGCAAGGAGCGGCTGCGCCCCAAGTACGCCCTGCCGGTCGCGCAGAGGGGGCTCAGCGCCTACTTCGGCCAGGCCGGCGTCAACTGGATGTCCGTCCACACCGGCATCGACTTCCCGGTGTCGTACGGGACGACGGTGATGGCCGCGACCGACGGCACCGTCCGTACGCAGTGGAACAGCTCCTACGGCAACATGATGATCGTGACCGCGAAGGACGGCACGGAGACGTGGTACTGCCACCTCTCCAGCTACCGCGTCGCCTCCGGTACGACCGTGAAGGCCGGCGACCCGATCGCGTACTCCGGGAACTCCGGCAACTCGACCGGCCCGCACCTCCACTTCGAGGTACGGCCGGCCGGCGGCTCGGCGATCGACCCGCTCCCGTGGCTGCGCAGCCACGGGCTCGACCCGACGTAGGCGCCGGACTCCCGGCGTAATCCCCGGACTACAGCTTCTCCACCGGCGCGTACCGCAGCAGCAGCCGCTTCGGCTTGGTGTCCCCGAAGTCGACCGTCGCCTCCGTGTTCGCACCCGTGCCCTTCACCCCGACCACCGTGCCGAGCCCGAACTGGTCGTGCGTGACCCGGTCGCCGACGGCCAGCGCCACCACCGGCTTCTCCGACGTCCGCCGCGTGGCGAAGCCGGACGCGCCCGAGGCCGACGAACGCGAGCGCGAGGACGACAGCGAGGACGCCACCCCGGAGACCGGCCCGGAGGAGACGGGGGCGGTCGCACCCGTCCGCTTCCAGTCCAGATAAGTCGCCGGGATCTCCTCCAGGAAGCGCGAGGGCGGGTTGTACGATGGCTGCCCCCATGCGCTTCGCATCGACGACCGCGTCAGATAAAGCCGTTCACGCGCGCGTGTGATGCCGACGTACGCCAGGCGCCGCTCCTCCTCCAGTTCCTTGGTCTGGCCGAGGGCGCGCATGTGCGGGAAGACTCCGTCCTCCATGCCCGTCAGGAACACCACAGGAAACTCAAGGCCCTTGGCGGTGTGCAGGGTCATCAGCGTGATGACGCCGGAGCCGTCCTCCTCCTCGTCGGGGATCTGGTCGGAGTCGGCGACCAGGGCGACCCTCTCAAGGAACGCGGCGAGCCCGACCGGGGCCGCCGCCGCACCCTCTACGGGCTCCTCTGCCTGCCCGGATTCCTGCTCGAACTCCAGGGCCACGGCGGCGAGTTCCTGGAGGTTCTCGATCCGGGTCTCGTCCTGCGGGTCGGTGGAGGCCTGCAACTCGGCGAGATAGCCCGTGCGTTCGAGCACCGCCTCAAGGACGGTGGCCGGTCCGGCGCCGGACTCGACGATCGTACGGAGGTCCTCCATCAGCGTGTTGAACCGCTTGACGGCGTTGGTGGACCGCGCGGCCATCCCGTACGCCTCGTCGACGCGCCGCAGCGCCTGCGTGAAGCTGATCTTCTCCCGCTGGGCCAGGGCGTCGATCATCGCCTCGGCACGGTCGCCGATACCGCGCTTGGGGACGTTGAGGATCCGGCGCATCGGTACCGAGTCCTCAGGGTTCGCCAGCACCCGCAGGTAGGCCAGGACGTCCCGGACCTCCTTGCGCTCGTAGAAGCGGACGCCGCCGACGACCTTGTAGGGCAGGCCGACGCGGATGAAGATCTCTTCGAAGACACGGGACTGGGCGTTCGTACGGTAGAAGACCGCGACGTCACCGGCCTTGGCCTCGCCCGCGTCCGTCAGTCGGTCTATCTCCTCGGCGACGAACTGCGCCTCGTCGTGCTCGGTGTCGGCGACATAGCCGGTGATGTTCGCGCCCGCGCCCGCGTTGGTCCACAGGTTCTTGGGGCGGCGGGACTCGTTGCGCTCGATGACCGCGTTGGCGGCGGAGAGGATCGTCTGGGTGGAGCGGTAGTTCTGCTCCAGCAGGATCGTCGTCGCGTCCGGGTAGTCCTCCTCGAACTGGAGGATGTTGCGGATCGTCGCGCCGCGGAAGGCGTAGATGGACTGGTCGGCGTCGCCCACCACGCACAGTTCGGCGGGCTGGAGGTCGTGCTCGCTGGGCGGTACGTCCTCGTCGTGTTCCGCGGTGCCGACGAGTTCGCGCACGAGAGCGTACTGCGCGTGGTTGGTGTCCTGGTACTCGTCGACGAGGACATGACGGAAGCGGCGGCGGTAGTGCTCGGCAACGTCCGGGAAGGCGCGCAGCAGGTTGACCGTCGTCATGATGAGGTCGTCGAAGTCGAGGGCGTTGGCCTCGCGCAGCCGCGACTGGTACATCGCGTACGCCTGGGCGAGGGTCTTCTCGAAGCCGTCGGTCGCCTGGGCGGCGAAGTCCTCCTCGTCGATCAGCTCGTTCTTCAGGTTCGAGATCTTGGCGCTGAAGGACTTGGGCGGGAAACGCTTGGGGTCGAGGTCCAGGTCACGGCAGACCAGGGCCATCAGACGCTTGGAGTCGGCCGCGTCGTAGATCGAGAACGACGACGTGAAGCCGAGCTTCTTGCTCTCCCGCCGCAGGATCCGCACGCACGCGCTGTGGAAGGTCATCACCCACATCGCGTTCGCGCGCGGGCCGACGAGGTGCTCGACGCGCTCCTTCATCTCGCCGGCGGCCTTGTTGGTGAAGGTGATGGCGAGGATCTGGCCCGGATGCACGTTCCGCTCGCCGAGCAGATACGCGATGCGGTGCGTCAGCACGCGCGTCTTGCCGGAGCCGGCGCCGGCCACGATGAGCAGGGGCGTGTGGGAGTGCACGACGGCGGCGCGCTGGTTCTCGTTCAACCCGTCCAGCAGGGCGGCCGCGTCCACGACCGGGCGCGGGGCACCGTCCCGGTAGTACGCGTCCCGGCTCGGCGGCACGTCGAACTTCCCGCCGAACAGATCGTCCGGAACCGGCTCCGGTACGTGCTCGTCCTCGGGCGGCGGCGGGTGTTCCTCCTCATGGGCCCGGGGGCCCTGGAGATCCGCCAGGAAGCTGTCATCAAAGAGGCCTGTCATCGCTCTCCGAGTCTAGGGTGCCCCACTGACAACCCGCCGCCGCCCTGAGAACATCGCCCGTTCCCGATACCGAACGATCTTCCTGTGATCGTCCGTCTCTCAGAATCCGAGGATCTTCCAGACCTGGCCACCCGGTGTCTTCCCCTGCCCCAGGTCCGTGCCGTCACGGTCCGCGATCGACCAGGCCGAGACGTAGACCTTGCCGTCGTACGGGTCGACGGCGACGCCCGCCGGGAACGGCACCTTCACGCTCGTACGTTTGCCGTGCGAGACCTTGGTCACCTGGCCCGCGAAGAGCTGGCTGACGTACAGGTCGCCGCTGTTGTTGAAGGCGATACCGGTGATCGAGCCGAAGCCGGACTTCCAGCCGAGGACCTTGCCGGTCCAGGGGTCAACCCGCCACACGCGCGCGGTGGGCTTCGTGGGCTCGCCGTTCAGGTCGCCGACGTAGAGCTTTCCGTCGGGTCCGAGGGCGAGCGAGGTCGGGACGGACTCGTGTTTGTCATGGTCGGGGAAGACGGTGAAGGGGCGGGCCTTCCCGGACGGCGAGACCTCGATCAGGTCGTTGCCGGCCGCGTCGGCGACGATCCTGCGGCCGTCGGGGAGCGCGAGGACGGCGTACGGGTTGGACTCCAGCGCCGTCTTGTGCGGGTTGTACTTGTACTCCACGGCGGAGATGTCGGCGGCGATCCTCGCCTTGCCGTCGGCGACGGACAGCAGCTTGCCGAGCTTGTTCCAGGGTGGGGTGGTGGGCACGCCGGCCTCCGGCGGGGCGAAGGTCTCCACGCCCCAGACGCAGCCGTCGAGCGCGGAGACGCCGTCCACACCGGTCGCGAAGCCGCCGTCGGGCGCGGCTCCGGAGGGCAGGCCCTCGACGATCCGGTAGTGCCGCCAGGCGTTCCCGTCCCAGTAGATCTTGGTGACCGCCGAGGTGAGCCCGATGCAGGTCGTACCCTCCGGACCCTCCCCGATGCACTTCTTGCCGCCGCGTCCGGCTTCGGCGACGTACACATGTCCGTTGTCGTACGAGAGCTGTCGCGGGTTGTCGAGCCCCTTCGCGATCACGCGGACGACCGGTTTGCCGCCCGCGTGACCGCTGTCCGTGCCCGTGGCGGTCGCGGGGCCGATACCCGCGCTGGCGGCGAGTGCGACTCCTGTGGCGACGACGAGTGCTGTGCGCTTCCGCATGCCGTACCTCCCTCACCTGCCACGGCTCCAGACCGTGACTGGCTGGAAGTTAGCCCCCGGAAGCGGGCGGACGCCGTAACTCCGCACAAGTCACCACAGATCACTCCGGATCGGCCACCCTTGGTGACACGCATGAATAAGGTCACGAAAATGTATCGGGCATATCACCCATCAACCTTCACAGGGGCCACACGAGTTGGCTACCGTGCTCATCAGGCCGTACGACCCCCACCGGCGAACCGTCGCCGGGCCGCTCGGCCTCCGCCGAATCCGGTGCGCCCCAAGGCAGCCGGAACCGGGGACCCACACCGACCTTGGGGTGAATCGGTCCAACTCCCGTCCGGGACAAGGACCGTAGGGCAACCCTTCCGATCCACCCGCCCGAACCCGACAGCTAACTCGGTAGGCGGAATATGGAAGGAGTCGCCTCTCTTGGCGTCGTCGCACCGCAAAGCGCGTCCCACGGGCACGCGCGTCGCAGGCATACGGACCCCCGCCCTCGCCACGGCGGCCCTGACGTCCGTGGCCCTGCTGTCCCAAACAGCCACCGCAGCACCCTCGACCGACGACAAGCCCAGTCTTGAGGAAGTCGAGAAGAAGGTCGACGACCTCTACCGCCAGGCGGAGTCGGCGACCGACAAGTACAACGCGGCCAAGGAGAAGACCGCCAAGCAGAGCAAGCAGGTCGACACTCTCCTCGACGACGTCGCCAAGCGCACGCAGAAGCTCAACGAGGCGCGGGAGGAGCTGGGTTCGTACGCCGCGGCCCAGTACCGGACCGGGGCCTCCGCACCCGACACGGCTACCTTCCTGCTCGCCGACTCGCCGCAGGACTACTTCGACCAGGCCCAGCTGATGGACCGGATGACCGGCCGTCAGAAGGAAGCGGTCGACGAGTACATCACCGAGCAGTCCGCGACGATGCAGAAGCGCCAGGAGGCCACCGAGAGCCTCTCGACGCTCACCGAGTCGCAGAGCGACCTGAAAACGGCCAAGGCCACCGTCCAGCAGAAACTCTCCGACGCGCGCGTACTCCTGTCGCAGCTGACCGCCGAGGAGAAGGCGCGGCTCGCGGAGATCGAGAGGCAGAAGCAGGAGGAGGCCGAGCGCAAGGCGGCCCAGCTCGCCCAGCAGCAGGCCGAGGCCGCCGCGCAGGCCGCCCAGGAGGCGGACACCAGCGCCTCGACCGCCACCGCCACAGACTCGTCCTACGCCACCAAGGCCGAGAAGGCGCTCGCCTTCGCCCGCGCCCAGATCGGCAAGCCGTACGTCTGGGGCGCCACCGGCCCCGACTCCTACGACTGCTCCGGCCTCACCCAGGCCGCCTGGAAGGCCGCCGGCGTGACCCTGCCCCGCACCACCTACCTCCAGGTGGACGCGGGCACGACGGTCTCCCTCTCCAACATCCAGCCGGGCGACCTGGTCTTCTTCTACGACGACATCAGCCATGTCGGCCTCTACATCGGCAACGGCATGATGATCCACGCCCCGAAGCCCGGCGCGTACGTCCGCGAGGAGTCGATCTACTACGACGGCGAGTCGTCGATCTACAGCGTGGTCCGGCCCGCCTGACACTCGGAATGGACAAGCGGACCTGACACACGGAGTTCTGTCGCCACGCGCGCGCGAGCTGCCTTTCGGGGCGGCACGCGCGCGTGGCTGTTTTGCGGGCCGAGGCGCACTTGTTCGTGCCAGGCGTGCGCGCCCCCACCCCGCGCCAGCACGCTTTTCCGGGCGCCCGCGCGCGTGCCCCGCTCGCAACGCGCGCGAAGCTCCTTAGCATCGGCCCCATGTCCGGTATCTCCCCCCTCGGCGCCTGGTGGGCGCAGCGTCCGCCGGCGGCCGGGGCCGCCGTGATGGCGACCGGCATCATCTCGGTCGGCCTGCATCTGACGGGGTACGAGGTGCTGTCCCGTATCGCGCTCGCGGTGGCCTGCGCCGCCTGGCTGGCCCTGGCCGCTGACTTCGTCGTACGGCTGGCGCGGGAGCGGGCGCGCTGGCTGTCGGAGGCGGGGACGCTCGGCGCGCTGACCGGTGTCGCCGCGACCACAGTGCTCGGGACCCGTTTCTCCGCGGCCGGCTGGCAGACCGTGGCTCAGGCGCTGCTGGCGCTGGCCGCCGTGCTGTGGCCAGGGCTGCTCGTCGATGTCGTACGGCACTGGCGGCGCCGTATGCCCGGGGCGGTGTTCCTGGTCTGTGTGGCCACGCAGGGGCTCGCCGTGCTCGGGGCCACGCTCGCCCAGGCCGAGGGCACGGCCTGGCTCGCGCACGCGGCGCTGGTGCTGTTCTGGCTCGGACTGGTCCTCTACGGCTTCGCGCTCGCCCACTTCGATCTGCGGCAGGTGATCGAAGGGGCCGGGGACCACTGGGTCGCGGGCGGCGCGCTCGCCATGTCGGCGCTGGCCGGCGCGAAGCTGATCGCCGCCGACAGCGCGAGCCTGTACCTGTGGAACGACGACGACCGAGGCGTCCTGCGCGCGGTGACCGTCGCGCTGCTGGTGCTCGACCTGGCCTGGTACGTCGTACTGCTCGTCGCCGAGTTGCTCCGCCCGCGGCTGCGCTACGACGTGCGCCGCTGGTCGACGGTGTTCCCGCTGGGGATGACGGCGGCGGCGACTCTGGCGGTCGCGGCGGCCGTCGACGCCTCGTGGCTGAGGAGCCCCGGGGAGGTGCTGCTGTGGATCGCGGTGGCGGCGTGGCTGGCCGTTGCGGCGGGGGCGGTGTCCGCGGCGCGGGCGAGCCTCAGGTCCACAGCACCGCGATGAAGATGTTCGCCGTGGTCAGCAGGCCCACCAGGCCGAACAGGCTCTTGTCGACCTTCTCGTCGTCGCGCTTCACGTAGACGAGACCGAGGATCACGACCAGCAGGGCCAGCTTCACCCCGATCTTGATGTTGTTGACCGGCTGGTCGTCGGCCTGGTTGAGGCCGACCAGGATCACGCCGGTGACCAGCATGGTCAGCGCGCCGTGCAGCATCGCCGGGACGAAGCGGGCCGTGCCCTGGCCCATCGCCTTCATCTGGGTGAGAAAGCCGCCCAGCAGCGAGGCGATGCCGATGATGTGCAGGCCGACGAAGAGATGGATGAGTACGTCCATGAGGCCGGAGCCTAGCCAGGGGCACGGGAAGCGCCCGACACCGGCCTGCCACATCCGGCGGATCTTGCATATATGCGGTCCATAGCACTCCCCCGCCCACGGCCGCCCGGTAAACCGCCGCATCGGTCAGCGCCCTGCGTGAAGTCGGCGGCGGCAGACCCGGATCACGGCCACTTACGGTCATCCGGCGATCCCCTGGCGCCACTTCCGCACAAGGCGTTACCAAGCGACTACAGCCAGGTTTAGCGTCCTCCACCAGGTGACCGGCTCCCCACCGCCGCCCGGGCCAGGGGCGGCAGTCGGACACCACCGCCGAGAAAGGTCCGGCGGCGGCCCGCTCCCCCTGTGCGGGCCGCCGCCGGACGCGTAACCGCCCTTGGCGGTCGTAGGGCCGCTTCCCCTGGCGGTCGTACGGATGAGGCGGTCGTACGAAAGGACGTGCACGCCACGTGGCAGCGCACCGCAAGCCCCGACAGCGCTCGCTCAGCGGCAATACCGCCCGTACGGCCGCCACCATCGCCCTTGCGGGCGCGGCGACCGCGACGGGCTTCGACGGGATCGGACACGCCGAGCCGCAGCTGACGCCGGCGCAGGTGAAGGCCAAGGTGAACAAGCTGTACCAGGAGGCCGAGGAGGCCACCGAGAAGTACAACGGCGCCAGGGAGAAGGCGGATGCGGCCGAGCAACGCCTTGAGACGCTGAGGGACGAGGCGGCGCGCAAGGAGGAACGGCTCAACTCGGCGCGGGACGCGCTGGGTTCGATCGCCTCGGCCCAGTACCGCAGCGGCGGACTCGACCCCGCGCTGCAACTCGCGCTCTCCGACGACCCAAGCCAGTATCTGGAAGGAGCCGCGCTCGCCGAACGGGTCGGCGACCGGCAAGCGGGCGCCGTCGCCCGCGTGCGCAATCAGCTGCGGGAGATCGAGCAACTGCGCGGGGCCGCCCACGTCGAACTTGCTTCCCTCAAGTCGCGGCAGGCGGAGCTGAACCGGCACAAGAAGACGATCACCGGAAAGCTGAACACGGCACGGCAACTACTGACCCGACTGACCGCCGAGGAGCGCACCCAGCTCGCCGGCGCGGCGGGCGGCACCACCGAGCGTGCCTCGCGGTCGGCCGGGGGCACCCGGGACTCACTCGGGACCTCCGGATCCGTACCGGCCCCCAACTCCCGCGCCGCGGCCGCCGTTTCGTACGCCTACCAGAAGCTCGGCAGCCCCTACGTCTGGGGCGCGACCGGGCCGGACGCCTTCGACTGCTCGGGCCTCACCCAGGCCGCCTACCGCTCCGCGGGCATCTCCCTGCCCCGCACGACCTACGCCCAGATCGACGCCGGACGTCGTGTCTCCCGCTCCGAACTCCTCCCCGGTGACCTCGTGTTCTTCTACTCGGCCATCAGCCACGTCGGCCTCTATGTCGGCAACGGCCAGATGATCCACGCCCCGAACCCTTCGGCCCCGGTGCGGCTGGCCCCGATCGACGAGATGCCGTTCGCCGGGGCCACGAGGGTGGTGTGAGACCGTCAGCCTGTCCTGCGGGCTCGGCCGGCGGTCACACCAGCCGCCGTGCCGTCGCCCACCGCGTCAGCTCGTGGCGGTTGGACAGCTGGAGCTTCCTCAGGACCGCCGAGACATGCGACTCCACCGTCTTCACGGAGATGAACAGCTGCTTGGCGATCTCCTTGTACGCATAGCCGCGGGCGATCAGCCGCAGCACCTCGCGCTCGCGCTGGGTGAGGCGGTCGAGGTCCTCGTCCACGGGCGGGGCGTCCGTAGACGCGAACGCGTCCAGGACGAACCCGGCGAGCCGCGGCGAGAACACTGCGTCGCCCTCCTGCACCCGGAAGACGGAGTTGACCAGGTCCGTGCCGGTGATCGTCTTCGTGACGTAGCCCCGCGCACCACCGCGGATCACGCCGATCACGTCCTCCGCCGCGTCCGAGACGGACAGCGCGAGGAAGCGGACGGGCTGCTCGGCGTCGGCCATCAACGGGGCGCAGCGGCGCAGGACTTCGACGCCGCCACCACCCGGGAGGTGGACGTCGAGGAGGACCACCTCGGGCCGGGTCGCGGTGATGACCGTGACCGCCTGGTCGACGTCCGCGGCCTCGCCGACGACCTCGACGCCGGTCTGCTCGGTCTGTCCGATCTCCGCCTGCACGCCCGTACGGAACATGCGGTGGTCGTCGACGAGGACCACGCGCACGCGGCGCTCGCCGGAGCCACTGCCGGCAGACTCCGCCGCCCCCGCCGTTTCGGCCGCCCCCGCCGTCTCGTTCGCCTCGCTCATGACGTCTTCTCCGCCCTCTCCATCTCCAGCTCGACCTCCGTGCCGCCGTCCGGCACCGCGCGCAGTCGCGCCGTGCCGCCGTGTCGCTCCATGCGGCCGATGATCGATTCTCTGACGCCCATGCGGTCGGCGGGTATCGAGTCGAGGTCGAAGCCCGGGCCGCGGTCACGGACGGACACGAAGACCGTCCTGCCCTCGACTTCGGCGTAGACCTGCACGGCGCCGCCCTCGCCACCGTACTTCGCGGCGTTCACCATCGCTTCGCGCGCGGCCTGCATCTGTGCGCCGATTCTCTCGTCGAGCTCGCAGTCGCCGACTATGACGACTTCTATGGGGACGCCGTGTTTGTCCTCCACCTCCGCCGCGTTGCGCCGCACGGCCTCGGCGAGTGTGTCCGGTTCCTCGGCCTCGTCCTTGCCGGTGCCCTCCGGTTTGTAGAGCCAGGTGCGCAGGTCGCGCTCCTGGGCGCGGGCCAGGCGGCGCACCTCGCTCGCGTTGTCCGCGTTGCGCTGGATCAGGGTCAGGGTGTGCAGCACCGAGTCGTGGACATGGGCGGCGACCTCCGCCCGCTCCTGGGCGCGGATGCGCATCAGTCGCTCCTCGGAGAGGTCCTGGGTCATACGGACGAGGTAGGGGCCGGCGAGGAGCGTTATGCCGACGAGGACCGCCAGAGCGGCCTGGAGGACCGAGCCGAGGTGGGCGGCCGAGCCTTGCAGGACGAAGATGCCGGAGACGCCGGCCGTGACCAGCAGGACGCCGCCTCCGGCCCGGACCAGGCTGAGGGTGCGGCGGCGGCTGCCGACCTCGACCCAGCGGGCCCGGCGTGCGTTGTCCGCCTGGCGCCAGACCAGGGCCACGCCCGCGCCGACGAGGACCGCGGGCAGGAGGTAGGCCTTGGCTCCGCTGCCCAGATTGACGCTGCTGACGAAGACCATGGCCACGATGACCATGAGGAGCAGGGCGACGATCTGGCCCTTGTCCGGCTTGCGGGCGACGAGTTTGCGGCGGCCGTCCGGCGCCGCCTCGGTGCTGACGAGGGTGGGAGGTCGGTCGGTGCCGACGCCGCCGACGCCGAGCGGCACGAAGAACCAGAACGCGGCGTACAGCAGGGCGCCGAGTCCGTCCGCCATGAACAGGCCGACGAACACGAGCCGCACCCAGATCACGGGCAGCCCGAGATGCCCGGCGAGCCCCCGCGCCACGCCACCGAGCCAGCGTCCGTCACTGCTGCGGTAGAGCTTGCGCGGCGGCCGCGGTTCCACGAGTGGCGCTGCTGCGGCTTCCGGCATGCCATCGATGTTCACACGGCGGGAGTTCCAGGGCATCAGGGTCGACCCCCGAGACTCCCCTGATCTTCGAACGGCGGGTCCGTCGAACGCATCCCCCGCGGCGGCTCAGGGCCGATATCAGGGTTCGTCCAGGGTCATTCCGACTGCCGCTGCGGCGGCACGGCCGTCACCATGGACTCATGACAGATCACCAGCACGCCGCGGATGCCGTGCCCGACGCGGGCGCCCCGTCCGACTCGGGTGCCGCGGCCTCCACAGGAAAGGAGCCGCGCGCGCACGAGCGGGCGGGTGCGCACGGACGGGCGGGCGCGGGCGGAGCAGAGGACGTGACTCGGCTGGAGGCCGAAGCGGCAGGGGCGGCGGCCCCGGTCGAGGACGCCCCGGCCAGCGCTGGCGGGGCCGGGCTTCCGCACAAGTTCCGGCGCGACCGGCGGCACAAGATGCTCGCCGGGGTGTGTGCCGGGCTGGGGCGGCAGTGCGACATGGATCCGGTGATCTTCCGGATCACCCTGGCGGTGCTGGCCGCGACCGGTGGTATCGGCCTCATCTTCTACGGCTTCGCCTGGCTCTTCGTCCCGTACGACGACGAGGAGCAGAACGAGGTGCGCAAGCTGCTCACCGGCCGCGTCGACGGCCAGGCGCTGACCGGCGTGCTGTTCGCGCTGGTCGGCTGCGGGGTGTTCCTGACCCTGTTGAACAACGGCGGGGTGCTGGCCTTCGCCGTCGTCCTCTCCCTGCTCCTGGCGGGCGCCGGGTACTGGTCGCGGCAGCGCGGCACCCCCGACCCCGACCCACTGGCCGCACAGGCCGTCGCCGACGCCCCGCCGGAGGCCCAGGCTCCGCCGGTTCCCGCCGCCTACCCCTCCTGGTGGCGCGACCCCATCGTCAAGGACGGCAGCCACGTCGGCGGCACCGGTTATCTGTGGGGCCCCCGGGACTCGCGTGACCGGGACATCGCGGCGGCGGTCAACATCAGCCTCGGCACCCACGACCGGGGCCGCGAGGACATACGCACCCCGCGCATCCCGCAGCCGAGGCCGCGCGGCCCCCGCTGGATCGGCGGCTGGGTGTTCCTGTTCGCCCTCCTCGCGGGCGGCCTGGGCATCGCCGGCACCTGGGACGAGCACCCGCTCGGCACCAGCCTGCAGACGGGTCTGGCCTGCGCGCTCATCGTCTTCGGCGTCGGGATCACGGTCAGCGCGTTCCTGGGGCGCACCGGAGCGGGGTCGGTGTTCCTGGCGATCATCACAGCCGCACTGCTCGCGGGCGCGGCCGCGCTGCCCAAGGACATCGGCACGGAGTGGATACGCACGACGTGGCAGCCCACGGCGGTCGCGGAGGTCCAGCAGAAGTACGACCTCGGCACGGGCGTCGGGACGCTGGATCTGACCCGGCTGAATGTCGCGAAGGGACAGACGGTCACGACGGAGGTCGAGGTGGGGGCGGGCCGGCTGAAGCTGGTCGTGCCGCCGGACGTGACCGTGAAACTGCACATCGACGTGGGGCTGGGCGACATCCAGCTGCCGGGGGACAAGGAACAGGACGTGGACGTGGAGCCGGGCAAGTACAAGGAGGTGACCCTGACGCCGACGAAGGACGCCAAGAACGCCGGCACCCTCGACATCGACCTCCAGGTCGGCGTGGGACAGGCGGAGGTGAGCCGTGCTACGTCATGAGTTCCAGCCCGGAAAGCTGGTCGCCGGCGTCTTCCTCACCATCGCGGGCATCACCTACGCCGGTGACGCGGGCGGCGCCTGGGAGACCCCGTGGTTCGCGGTGATCCCCCTGCTCGTCATCGGCCTCTCCCTGGCCGGGGTGACGGCCGGCGTGACGCGGGCGATACGGCGGCGCAGAGGGGCGAGACGCGTGGGTACGGCCGCACCGGGGCCGGAGATACCGGGCTGACGGCAGGCGGGGGGGCAGGTGAGGGTGGCAGACGTCCGCAGAGTCACCGACCGGCCGCAGCTTGCGCCCCAGGGCCGCTGCCCAACCTAAGGGGCGCGGGGCTGTGTCGATATGCGGCTCCGCCGCGGGGCGCGACCAGCCACGACGGGGCCGCAGACAAACGACGGCACGGCACATCGCGGCACGTCCAGCGGAGCGCCTCGCGTCTACCGGTAATCGCCCCAGCTGCCCGTGGCCGCCGATGACCGCTGTCGTCGCCGCCCGCGGATCGCCGCGTCCAGGGAGAACACCGAGGCGCCCGCGAGGACGAGGGGCAGCCAGGCCATCAGGTAGGCCAGGTCGTTGCCGTAGTAGTACGGGTCGGAGGCCCAGCTCACGGTCAGCCACAGGCTGAGCGAGATCAGCGCGCCGCCGAACGCGGCGAGGCGGGCGAGCAGGCCGATCAGGGTGCCGATGCCGACGGCCAGTTCACCGAAGGCGATGGCGTAGCCGAAACCGACGGGGTTCTTCAGGGCCAGGTCGACCAGGGCCGGGATCGCCGAGGAGTCGCGGACAGTGCGCATCAGGTCGCCGATGGAGCCGGCTCCCGAGTCCTTCAGGAAGGCGCTGTCGGTGAGTTTGTCCACGCCGGCGTAGATGAAGGTGACGCCGAGGAAGACGCGTAGAGGAAGGAGGGCGTAGCGGGTGGCGGTGTCCCGCCAGCTCCGGTCGCCGTCGAAATATGGGGGGTGTGTGTCCGTACGAATGCCGTGAGTCATCGCTCGTAGCCGCCTCTCGCCCGCCGTGACGTGGCCCCTCGACAGACGATACGTACATCGGGGAGCCGTCACTCAGTCCCGCGACAGCCATTTTTCCACCTGGACCTCCCGGTCGCCGCCGGGCGGACGCGCGCGGGTCAGTCCGTCACGTCGATCGGGACCCGGTTGGTCTCGACGCCCGCTGCAGTGACGACCTGCACCTCGACCCGGCCCGGTTCCACATCGGCCGGTACGGGGACGGTGAGGACGGTGTCCGTGGGGTTGTTGAAGCCGCCGGTGACCGGGACGAGGGGGACGTGGACGTGGACGGGGCCGATGCGGACCACCATCCGGGACAGACGGTCCGCGCCCTGGGCGCCCGGGGGGACGAAGCCGGCGCCGCGGATCTCGATGTCGTCACCCGTGCGGATGGGGGCGTCCAGGTCGCCGGCCTCGCGGGCGCGGACCACGGAGAGGATCACGGGCTTGCCGCCCTCGGCGTACTTGCCGGCCACGTAGGTCGCGGCCGACACCAGGACAACCACCGCGAGTCCCCAGGGCAGGTCGGGGAGCTGGTCGGGGCGGCGGGCCAGCCGTACCGCCGCGAAGACGAGGGCCACGGCGCTTATCACGACGTACTGGATGTCGGCGAAGGTGCCGCGGCCGGCGTCGTCGGTCAGGAGGTCGGCGGCGCGGGGGCGGTGGGCGCGTACCTTCTGCAGGCGCTGGCCGAGGACGCGGAGGCCGACCACGCGACGGACCAGGACCGCGATCGCGCAGACCACGGCGAGGACGGTCACCATTCCGGCGCCGCGGGCGAGTTCGAGGCCGGCGATGAGGGCGTCGCGTTCCTCGTGGCTGGAGGCCGCGGCGAGTCGGCCCACCAGGACCAGTACCGCGTAGGCCACCAGCAGCACCCAGGCCGCGGCGACGGCGCGGGAGGTGGAGAGGCGGTTGTCCTCGCCGATGACGGGGGCCAGCACCCCACCGCGGGCCCGGTGGAACCAGGACGCGGTGGTCAGCGCGCCGCCCACGAGCAGCGCGGCGAGCAGTCCGGCGGTGCGGGCCGAGGTCCAGCCCGTGCCGATCGCGGTGAGGGACTGGACGAGCAGCAACAGCACGATCAGCGCCCACACCGTGCAGGCCGTGCTGCGCCACAGGCGGGTCAGCCAGGCCTCGCCCTCGGCGCGGCCGCGTTCGGCGACGACGTCCGCGGACTGGGTGAGTTCGTCCGAGACCCACTGGCGGGAGGCGGACGCCGAGTGGGCGACCGCCGCCGGCAGCCCCTGGCCGGCCGCGAACTCGTCCCGCTTCAGCAGGAACGCGGCGACCGCCCGCCGATGCCCGGCCCGCGCCCCGTGCGGACAGTCCCCGCAGGTGCAGCCCCCTGTGTGCGCGCCGACTTCCGCGCCCTGTCTAGCCTCCTGCACCGCCACGCCCGATGCCCGCCTTCCCCACGACTCGATCGGCGGCGGACGCCCCAGTGAACAATCCGGGCGCCGCCCTCTGACTACCGTGCCAACTACCGCTCTAACTCCCGTGCGATGACAGCGAATTGTGCCCTACCTGACACGGGCCGCGTTCGGCAGGTCTGGTCAGCGCGGGTGAAGTGGCGGCCGCAGTGTTGACCCGGTTGCGAGAATTTCCCTATGGCCGAGATCATCCAGCGCGACGGGACCTGGGCCTTCGACGGTACGACGGTCAGAATCACGCCTGGTCTCCACCGCTCCGTGGCACTGTTCCGGCAGACGTACGGAGAGATCGCCGTGCCGCTCGAAGCCGTGGCGGGCGTCGTCTACGAACCCGAGCGAAAGCGCGGCCGGCTGCGTATGCGGCTGCGCGAGGGCGCCGACCCGCTTCTCCAGGCGACCGGCGGACGGCTGCCCGACGCGTCCGATCCCTATCGGCTGGTCGTGGACATGGACCGTTCCGGGGTCGCCGAGTACGTCGCCGAGGAGATCCGCCACGCCCTGCTCCTCGACCAGATCCCGAAGGAGCCGACCAAGGCCTATCTGCTGCCCGGCCCGCCGGTCCCGGTCTCCGTCCGTTCCTCCGACGGCACGGCCTCCTTCGACGGCACCCAGGTCCGTATCGACTGGGCCGACACGTCCGACCGCGTCAAGCGTGCGACCGGCCCGCGCATCATCGCCGTGGGCGATCTCGTCCAGGTCGAGTGGCTGCCCAACTCCGGCTACGAGGACGGTTTTCTGCGTTTCGTGACCCGGGAGACGGTGTTCTCCAAACTGCCGCCCGAGAAGGATCCGTACGCCCTCGACCTGTGGGGCAGCGCCCGCCGCGATCTGCTCACCGCGCTCGTCGCCACCGCGGTGACGGCCCGGCTGCCGCACCCGTCCACCCGCACGGGCGGCGAGTACACGGACCGGGACCGGGATCGGCCGACGGCCACCGTGCCGCCCCAGGCCGACCATCACGACGTACTCCTGCGCAGGCTGAGGGAGTTGGGCGAGCTGCACCGGGACGGGGTGCTCACGGACGAGGAGTTCGCGATGACCAAGGCCGCGGTGTTACGAGGTTTCTAGGCTACGAGGCTGCCGGCCACGTCAGCTGAGGAGGTCCGGTTCGCTGCGGCTGATGTCCTGCCACAGGGGTTGGTAGTTGATCCATGCGACCAGGTCGCCGCCGAGTTGTTCCCGGGTCGACACCGCCGCCCTGTGGTCGATCAGGATCGGGCGGCCGGCCGCCCGTGCCGTCAGCTGGACCTGGCAGGAGCGTTCCATGGACAGGAACCACCAGGCCGCCGCGTCCACCGAGTCGCCTACGGTGAGCAGCCCGTGGTTGCGCAGGACGAGGGCCTTGTGCGAGCTGAGCGCGGAGGCGATGCGGCGGCCCTCCTCGGCGTCGACGGCCACGCCGGTGTAGGCGTCGTAGAGGGCGTGGTCCTCGTAGAAGGCGCAGCTCTCCTGCGTGATCGGGTCGAGGAGGTCGCCGAGCGCGGACAGGGCGCGGCCGTTCACCGAGTGGCAGTGGGCGACCGCGACGACGTCCGGGCGGGCGGCATGGACCTGGGCGTGGACGGTGAAGGCGGCCTGGTTGACGTGGTAGCGGCCCTCGATCACCTGGCCGTCCTGGTTGGCCATCACCAGATCACTGACGGTGACGTGCTTGAACGGCATCCCGAACGGGTTGACCCAGAAGCAGTTGCTGTACTCCGGGTCGCGCGCGGTGATGTGCCCCGAGACCCCGTCCTCGAATCCGAGCCGCCCGAAGATCCGCAGCGCGCCCGCGAGCCGTTCCTTGCGGTGGCGGCGTTCGTCGTCGACCGACTCGTGCATCGGTGGCATCGCGAACCGCAGCTGGTCCGTGGGCAGGGGCATGGGCGGAGTGGGCCCGTGCATAGGTCCTCCAGCACTGGGTTGCTTTACGGGCGGAAGTTACCCTCGGTCAGCGCAGGAGAACAGAGCCGTTCCGTGAAGAGACTGCGCAACCGTTACTTGCGGCGGACCGGAAGGCGGCGGATCGACGCCCCGGTAGCGGCCCGCGATATACGACAGGAGATGTCGGGTATCGGCGCCACACTCTCCGTATGGCATCGAACTGGGCAGACTTCGCCACCGCCGAACCCGATCT
This sequence comes from Streptomyces sp. JLBG701, assembly GCF_058544905.1. NCBI lineage: Bacteria > Bacillati > Actinomycetota > Actinomycetes > Kitasatosporales > Streptomycetaceae > Streptomyces > Streptomyces sp. JLBG701. Next base: position 6,989,641 of record NZ_CM178588.1, on the reverse strand, counting down.
CGCCAGGACCGTCGAGGGCCGCTTCGGCGCCTTCACGCACCACATCCTCGCGACCCTCCGCAAGGACGGCTCGCCCCGCACGACCGGGCTCGAAGTGCGTTTCCTGAACGGCGAGCTGTGGCTCGGCATGATGCCCGGCTCGGTCAAGGCGCTCGACCTGCGCCGCGACCCGCGCTTCGCGCTCCAGGCGAACCCGGGGCCGGGGACGGAGATGGGCGGGGGCGACGTACGGATCGCCGGGCGGGCGGTCGAGGTCGACGATCCGGCGACCAAGGCCCGGTACGGCGAAGAGGTGGAACCGCCGGGGCAGTTCCACCTCTTCCGCACCGAGCTGACGGAGGTCGTACGGACCTATGTCGAGGACGAGAAGTACCTGGTCGTCCAGGTCTGGCGGCCCGGAGAGCCGGTGCGGACTCTCAAGCGGACCTGAGCCTGAGCAGGCTCACTCCCACTCGATGGTGCCCGGGGGCTTCGAGGTCACGTCGAGGACGACTCGGTTGACGTCGGCGACCTCGTTGGTGATACGGGTCGAGATCTTCGCGAGCACGTCGTACGGCAGGCGCGACCAGTCGGCCGTCATGGCGTCCTCGGACGAGACCGGGCGCAGGACGATCGGGTGGCCGTAGGTCCGGCCGTCGCCCTGGACGCCGACGCTGCGGACGTCCGCGAGCAGGACGACCGGGCACTGCCAGATCTCGCGGTCGAGGCCGGCCGCCGTGAGCTCCTCGCGGGCGATGGCGTCGGCCTCGCGGAGCAGGTCGAGGCGGTCCTTGGTGACCTCGCCGACGATACGGATGCCCAGGCCGGGGCCGGGGAACGGCTGGCGCTGGACGATCTCCTCCGGCAGTCCGAGCTCCTGGCCGACCATCCGGACCTCGTCCTTGAAGAGCTTGCGGAGAGGCTCGATCAGCTTGAACTCAAGGTCTTCCGGCAGTCCGCCCACGTTGTGGTGGGACTTGATGTTGGCCGTGCCGGTACCGCCACCGGACTCGACCACGTCCGGGTAGAGGGTGCCCTGGACCAGGAAGGCCACCTCGGGGCCCTCGTCCGCGATGATCTCCGCCTGCGCCTGCTCGAAGACGCGGATGAACTCGCGGCCGATGATCTTCCGCTTCTCCTCGGGGTCGGAGACACCCTTGAGCGCGGTGAGGAAGCGCTCCTCGGCGTCCACGACGACGAGCTTGACGCCGGTCGCGGCCACGAAGTCCTTCTCGACCTGCTCGGTCTCGCCCTTGCGCATCAGGCCGTGGTCGACGTACACGCAGGTCAGCTGGTCGCCGATGGCGCGTGCGACGAGCGCGGCGGCCACGGCGGAGTCCACGCCGCCCGACAGACCGCAGATCGCGCGCTTGTCGCCGACCTGCTCGCGGATGGCCACGACCTGCTCGTCGATGACGTTGCCCGTGGTCCAGGACGGGGCCAGGCCCGCGCCCCGGTAGAGGAAGTGCTCCAGGACCTGCTGGCCGTGCGTGGAGTGCATGACCTCGGGGTGGTACTGGACGCCGTAGAGCTTCTTCTCGTCGTTCTCGAAGGCGGCGACCGGGACGACGTCCGTGGAGGCCGTCACCGTGAAGCCCTCGGGGGCGGCGGAGCATGCGTCGCCGTGCGACATCCAGACGGACTGCTCGTCGGGGGTGCCTTCGAAGAGGGTGGAGGACGCCTTGGAGACGTGCAGTGGCGTACGGCCGTACTCGCGGGCGCCGGTGTTGTCGACCGTGCCGCCGAGGGTCGTGGCCATCAGCTGGAAGCCGTAGCACATGCCGAAGACGGGGACGCCGGAGTCGAAGAGCGCGCGGTCCAGGCGGGGGGCGCCCTCCGCGTACACCGACGAGGGGCCGCCGGAGAGGATGATCGCCGCCGGGTTCTTGGCGAGCATCTCCGCGACCGGCATGGTGCTCGGCACGATCTCGCTGTAGACCCGGGCCTCGCGGACGCGGCGGGCGATGAGCTGGGCGTACTGCGCGCCGAAGTCGACGACCAGGACGGTGTCGGGGGCGGGGGTCGCTGCTGACACGGGGGCCTTCCGGCGGTTGGGCGGGGGTCTTGGTACCGATTCTAACGGGGCTCGCGTGAGACACCTCCCGTCTCCTGGGGGCTCCGCCCCCAGACCCCCGGGCCTATGCCCACCCACCACCCGTCTCGGTCGGTACAGAGAAGTGCCGTGGCATACTGGCCCCATGTTCGCGCACTCGACCTTCCTCTTTACCTATGGCAACCGGCCCACCGGCTGCCATGGTCGTGCTGCTTGAGCAACTGACAAGCGACTTCCCAGGCGCCCCGGGCCGACAAGGCCCGGGGCGTCTGTCGTTTCCCGGGTCGTGTCGCTCCGGGGCCGCCTTTCCGACGAGGAGCCCCCTTATGACCACCACCACGACCGAGCAGACGATCACCGACGCCCGCGGGCGCATCGACGCTCTCGACGACCGGATCATCGGTCTGATCCAGGAACGGGTCGCCGTGTCCGCCGTCGTCCAGGAGGCACGGATCGCCTCCGGCGGGCGGCGCGTGAACCTGTCCCGTGAGAACGAGATCCTCAGCCGCTACAGCGACGCGCTCGGCAAGCCCGGCACCTCCCTCGCGATGACGCTCCTCGAACTGTCCAGGGGGCGTATCTGAGTTCGGGCCCGCTCTCACCCGTACGGCGCGTGACCGCCTCGCGAACCGCTTCGTTGGTCCCGATGTCCGTGTCAGCCAGGGGCGGGCCCGAAAGAACCACGCGTGGCTCGCTGGAGCGATGAGGCGCACGGCTCGTGCCGTGCGTCGTGGGACCTCGCTCCAGGGTTGTGACCGGACGGCAGGGGACAGCCGGCCCGGTCACTCAAGAGAACGGCCGGCTCCGGGGACGCCCGGGGCCGACCGGCGGAAACTGCAAAAATGCACAATGCTGGGTCAAACGGTTGCGGAGGCCGCGTCCATCCAGCACGATGCGTGGAAAGCCCCAAGTCCCAAAGCAGTCAACCGCATTGCAGTGCATTGATTTGATTCTCCGCTCCACCGCTCCACCACGGCTATTCACTGCCAGAGGTCCAGACCATCCGTGCGCCCCATGTGCGCCGGGGCGGCGACCCAGGCACAAGGGCCAGCGGCGCAACCCCCCGGCGCCGCTCCCCAGGCACCGGCGCTGCCCTGACGTCGGTGCTGACGGAGAAGGGCCCCGCGGCTCCGTCCCGCGGGGCCCTTCTGCATGCGCCCACGGGTGCCCGACCTCCCCCTGGACTCCCCTGGACTCCCTTGTGACGCAGGCCACATAAGAATTCTGTGAGTGCGAGTGCAACCATTCACAGCCTTCACCGATCAAACCTGCAGAACCAAGGGTCACTTCCGTGTCCGAACGCTTCGAACGCGGAGGTCTCCCCCCACCATGCGCTGCGACACCGCAGCTCACCGGACTTCCCGAGGTCTGCATGAAGCTTGGCCGTGCCATGGCAGTGGCGGCCGCGACGGCTGTCATAGCCCCGCTCGCACTGCTGTCCGCTCCCGCCGCGTTCGCGGAGGAGTCGTCCTCGCCGACCCCGACCGACACCGTGTCCGCGACTTCGACCGAGTCCGCGACCGAGTCGGCCACCCCGACCCCGTCGGACACCGGTCTGCCGAGCGACACGGCCCTGCCCAGTGACACGCCCTCGGACACGGCGCCCGCGCCCAGCGACAGCACGACCGAGTCGAGCTCGCCCGAGCCGTCCGAGTCGAGCGACCCGAGCGAGGCGCCGACGGATCCGGACGTCCCCTTCTGCGAGGATCTGGACGAGGACTACACCGACGCCAAGGTGTCCGCCGACATCAAGGGCCTGCCGGGCAAGATCGTCGCCGGCGACGGGTTCCACAAGTTCAAGCTGGTCGTCACCAACGAGTCGACGACCACCGTCGACGGTGTCGCCTTCTACGCCGAGGTCGAGAACTACGAGCTCGACGAGTCGAAGTACCTCAGCCCGTACGTCGACCTGGAGTTCAAGAACCCCGAGACCGGCTCCTGGGACCGCATCGGCAACGACGACTGGGCCGGCGACTACTTCTTCTACGTCGAGAACCTCAAGGCGAAGGCAAGCAAGTCGGTCGACCTGCGCGTCAGCATCAGCTCCAAGGCCCCCGCGGGCGACGCCTACTCCTTCGGCTCCGGCGCCTACATCGACAACGTCGACGGACAGGACTGCATCGCCGAAGGCTGGGCACAGTACGACTTCACGGTGCTGAAGGCCGGCTCCGCCAACCCGGACCCGGGCACCGCCACGCCGAGCGACACCGGTGACAAGGACTCGGTGAAGAAGCCGCAGGGCAGCGTCTCCGACCTGCCGACCGGCAACCTCGCCGACACCGGCGCCAGTTCGGCGCTGCCGACGATCGGCCTGATGAGCGGTATCGCCCTCGTCGCCGGCGCCGGAGCGGTGTTCGCGATGCGGCGTCGTAAGGCCGGCGCGCAGGCGTAAGCAGCGCGCCGCACAAGGCTTTACGCAAGAAAAGAAGGACCTGCGCTCGGAGGGGGGTGCAGGTCCTTCTTCTTGCCCATCTCCTACTTGCTCCGTCTGTCCCCTACTTCTTCGGCGGGACCGTCGGCATCCCCAGGAACGGCAGCCTCAGCGCGCCGAACGCTTCCGCCGGGACCGCCGGGTTCCTCGGCTCGACCGGCTTCAGGCGTTCGTACGTCGCTCCCTGCGCCGGACGCGGGTCGGGCTCGCCCTTGTTGGGCCAGTACGACATCGCGCGCTCGGCCTGCGCCGTGATGGTGAGGGACGGGTTCACTCCCAGGTTGGCGGAGACCGCGGCGCCGTCGACGACCGAGATGCCGGGGTGGCCGTAGAGGCGGTGGTACGGGTCGATGACGCCCGTGTCGCGCGAGTCGCCGATCGGGCAGCCGCCGAGGAAGTGGGCGGTGAGCGGGGTACCCATCAGCTCGCCCACGTTCGAACCCGCGAAGCCGTTGATCTCGGCGGCGATGGCCGAGGCGCTCTCCGAAGCCGCCTTGATCTGCTTGGGGTTGGGGGCGCCATGACCCTGACGTGCCGTCAGCAGGCCCTTGCCCACACCATCCTGCTTCAGATGGGTCGTGAGCGAGTTGTCCAGGGACTGCATCACCAGGCCGATGATGGTCCGCTCCGACCAGCGGTGGTTGGAGAGGGAGCGCAGGACCAGGCTCGGGTGCCGGGCGGCGTTGCGCAGCCAGGCCGCGACTCTCGACGCGCCTTCCGCGTACGGGACTTGGAGGATCGAGAGCCCGCCCATCGAGTTGGAACCCTTGCCGTAGCGGACCGGCTCGATGTGGGTGTTCGCGTCGGGGTGGATCGAGGACGTGATGGCGACGCCCTGCGTGAAGTCGACCTTCGCCTCGCCGGTGACCTTGCGATAGCGGCGGTTGTTGGTCTGCGCGCCGACCAGCGCCTCGGAGTTGGTGCGGGTCAGCTCGCCCAACTTCTCCGAGATATACGGCAGTTGGCCGCCCGCCTTCATGCGGTGCAGCAGGGTCTGGGTGCCGTATGTGCCGGCGGCGAGGACGACCCGGCGGGCCGTGAAGGTGCGGCCCCCGGCCTTGCGGCGGTCGTCCGTCGGGAGCGTGGCGATGGCGTATCCGCCGCGCGAGTCGTCCGTGACGGAGACGACCGTCGTCATCGGGTGCACGGTCGCGCCGGACTTCTCCGCGAGGTAGAGGTAGTTCTCGTTGAGGGTGTTCTTCGCACCGTGCCGGCAGCCCGTCATGCACTCCCCGCACTCGGTACAGGCCTTGCGGTCCGGGCCCGCCCCGCCGAAGTACGGGTCCTTCACCTGTTCGCCGGGGCCGGCCTTCGCAGCGCCGCCGTCCGCGTCCTCGCCGTCGCCGAAGAAGACGCCGACCGGTGCCATGTGGAAGCTGTCGCCTACGCCCATCCGCTCGGCCGCCGCCTTCAGATGGACGTCGGACGGGGTCATGGTCGGGTTGAGCCGTACGCCGAGCATGCGCCGGGCCTGGTCGTAGTACGGGCTCAACTCCTCCTGCCAGTCGGTGATGTCGCGCCACTGGGGGTCTTCGAAGAACGGCTTCGGCGGTACGTAGAGGGTGTTGGCGTAGTTGAGGGAGCCGCCGCCTACGCCTGCGCCGGCCAGGACCATCACGTTGCCGAGCAGGTGGATGCGCTGGATGCCGTACATGCCCAGCTTGGGGGCCCAGAGGTAGTTCTTCAGGTCCCAGGAGTTCTTGGGGAGGGACTCTCGGGTGAAGCGGCGGCCTGCCTCCAGGACACCTACGCGGTAGCCCTTTTCCGTCAGGCGTAGGGCTGTTACCGATCCGCCGAAGCCTGATCCGACGACGATGACGTCGTAGTCGTAGGTGTCCTGAGGCACGTGTGCTCCTCGTTGAGTGTCCGTGCGGGTTGAGTGTGGTTGCTCGCGCAGTTCCCCGATCCCCCAAAAAACAGGCCGGTTACCGCAGCCGGAATGCCTTCATCAGGCGGAGACTGCGGCTCATGAACTGCGCGTACTTCTCGTCGTCCATCCCCAGCGAGGGAGCCATCGGCAGCAAGCGCTGCTGGGCCACCGTCTGGGCCTCCGTGTACTTGAGGATGCCCTCGGAGCCGTGGCGGCGGCCGAGGCCGGAGTCCTTCATGCCGCCCATGGGGGACTGGACGCTGCCGTAGGCGGAGGCGTAGCCCTCGTTGACGTTGACGGTGCCGGCGCGTACCCGGGAGGCGATCGCGCGGCCCCGCTTGCCGTCCTTCGTCCAGACCGAGGAATTCAGGCCGTACGGGGTGGAGTTGGCGAGCTCGACCGCCTCGTCCTCCGTCTTGAAACGGTAGATGGAGACGACCGGGCCGAAAGTCTCCTCCGTGCACACCGACATGGGGGCCTCTACGCCGTCCAGGATGGTGGGCTCGTAGAAGTACGGGCCGATGTCCGGGCGGGCCGTGCCGCCGGCGACGACCTTGGCGCCCTTGGCGATCGCCTCGTCGACGTGCTTCGTCACGGTCTCCAGCTGGCGTTCGCCCACCAGCGAGCCCATGTCGGCGCCGTAGGCGAGGGACGTGCCGAGGCGTATCGCCTTCGTGCGGGCGGCGAAGCGCTCCAGGAAGGTGTCCGCGATGGACTCGTGGACGTACAACCGCTCGATGGAGATGCAGAGTTGACCCGCGGAGGAGAAGCACGCGCGGACCGCGCCCGCCGCCGCCTTGTCGATGTCCGCGTCCTCCAGCACCAACATGGCGTTCTTGCCGCCGAGTTCGAGGGAGACGCCGACCAGACGGGCGGCGGCGCCCTGCGCGACCTCGCGGCCGGTGCGGGTGGAGCCGGTGAAGGAGACGTAGTCGGCGTGCTTGACGACCTCCGGGCCGATGACCGGACCCTCACCGAGGACGACCTGGAAGACCTCGGCGGGCAGGCCTGCCTCGATGAGGAGGTCGCGGGCCCAGAGCGCGGTGAGGCAGGTCTCGGTGTCCGGCTTCATGACGACGGCGTTGCCGGCGACGAAGGCGGGCAGCGCGTCGCCGACGGACAGTTCGAGCGGGTAGTTCCAGGGGGCGATCTGGCCTACGACTCCGCGCGGGTGGCGCAGTTCGGTGACCTTCGTGAGGGTGGGCACGGCGCCGGTGTGCCGCTTGGGACGGAGGTAGGCGGGGGCCTTGCGGCCGTAGTGGCGGGCGGCCACGGCGACGGCCTGGACCTCCTCGTGCGCGTGCAGCCGCGCCTTGCCGGTCTCCAGCTGGATCAGGTCGAGGACCTCGGCCTGGCGGGCGAGGACCAGGTCGTGGAAGCGGAGGAGGACGGCGGCGCGCTGCCGCACCGGCGTCTGTGCCCAGACTGCCTGGGCGGCGCGGGCCGCCTCGAACGCCTTCTGTACGTCCTCGGGCGTGGACTCGGGCAGGTCGGCCAGCTTCTCGCCGGTGAACGGCGTGTGGTTGGCCGTACGACCGGAACCGGCCACGCCCTTGGTGAGCTGGGCGACCAGCTCGGGCGTCACCACGTCGGCTGCGGTACGGGCGCCTGTGGGGGCGGGGGCCAAGGGGTTCGTGCCCGTCTTGGCGTCGTTGCCGGTCATTTCCGGGGCCTGCGAGTCGGTCATGTGCCGCAGGGTATGCCGGAGCGGAGGCTTTGGGTACCCGCCGGTAATCGGGATTCACCGAGTACACACATGCCGCCAGCGATCACTGGCAACGAACGCGCTGATCAGGGCGTCGGGCGGGACGATCAGGGGGATTTCGTGGCGGGCACCGGGACGATTCCGCTCTCCGCGATCTCCAGCCGGTCCCGGGCTCCCTTGAACACCGCCGTGCCTTGTTTCTCGTCCGTCGTCCCCTTGGGCATGTCCACGCGCAGCTCGTACATGCGGCCGTCGTCGGTGAGGATCATCAGCTCCATGACGCGGGTCGGGGAGTCGTCGGTGCCGTAGGTGGTGTCGGCGAGGACGGCGTCGTAGTCCTGGAAGCTGGTGCGGGTGTACTGCGTGGTGGCGTCCCCGTGGTAGCTGTCCCAGGTGGCGTGGGCCTCCTTCGCCTGGGCCATCGGGCCGCGGGGGGCCTTGTCCCACTGGGTGAGGCGGACGCGGACGTCGACTCCGTCGTCGTATTCGACGATGCGGGGCTGCTCGCTCGCGCTGCCCTGCCGGGCGGACACCTCGTAGACGGAGGGGAGGGAGAGGACGGCGTTCATGGCCGATTCGCGGTGGGGCGTCCAGGAGGCGGGGGATTCGGTGTGCGTGGCGGTGCGCTCCGTGGATCCACCGGGCCCGGAATCAGTGAAGTAGACCGCGCAGAGCCATGCGCCGAACAGGAGAAGGAGGCAGAGCCCCGCGACGGGGAGGGGGCCGAGTAGGGGGTGACGTCTCGGGGTGGGGGCTGGGGGCGGGGGTGGTGGAGGTGGCGCGACGGGCGCCGGAGTGGTTTCCAGCTCTTTGACTCTCGGCCTCGCGGCTTTCGACGCCTCGGCTATCGGCTCCTCGGCTATCGGCTCCTCGGCTCTCTGCGCCGGTATGGCCCCTCCCAGCCGTACGGTCCCCACGTCGTCCGCGAACTCCCGCAGCCCTGAGACGTCCTGGGCCTCCGCCGCCTCCGCCGCCATCCGGCCCGACATCCGATCCGGCGCCGCTACGGGCCACCCCTGGGCCACCGCTTCCAGGGCCTTGGCGACCTCCTCCGGCCCCGGCCGCCGCTCGGGATCCTTCGCCAGCAACCCCACGATCAACGGCCCGAGCGGCCCCGCCTGTTTGGGCTCGGGCGGATCGGTGGCGAGGATCGCGGCGAGGGTGGATTCCAGGGTCGTACGACGGAAAGGGGACCATCCTTCGACGGCCGCGTACAGCAGCACACCCAGCGACCACAGGTCGGAGGCAGGGCCCGCGCCCCGGCCCGACATCCGCTCGGGCGCGATGAATTCGAGCGAGCCGACGAACTCCCCGCTCATGGTGAGGGATTCCTCGCCCTGGACGTGTGCGATGCCGAAGTCGGTGAGGACGACGCGGTGGTGGGCGCCGAGGAGGACGTTCGCGGGTTTCACGTCCCGGTGCACGATGCCGACGGCGTGGGCGGCGCGCAGGGCACCGAGGACGGCGAGGCCGATACGGGCGGACTCGGCGGGAGCCAGGGGGCCGCGTTGGAGGAGCTCGTGCATGGACTCGCCGCGGATCAACTCCATGACGATCCAAGGGAGTCCGTCCTCCTCGACGACGACGTCGTGGATGGAGACGGCTGCGGGATGGTCGACGCGGGCGGCTGCCCGGGCCTCGCGGTAGAGCCGGTGGGCGGCCCGCTGATGGGCGTCGCCCTCCGGGTCGCCGGGCAACCGCGGCTGCTTGACGGCGACTTCCCGCTCCACGAGCTCGTCGAGCGCCCGCCACACGGTACCCATGCCGCCGGAACCGATGCGCTCGATCAGCCGGTAACGCCCGCCGACGAGCCGCCCCACGGGCACCCTTCCGTCGATCTGACGTTCGCCGTGCGGTTGTTCGCCGACCTCACTCATGTCCCATGAGTACCGTGCGGGGCGGGACTTTGTCGACGCGGGCCGGCTCTCCTGGTCGTCGACGTCAGAGCTTGTTGATGTCCAGGTTGGCGATCGCCGTCCGCGCCACCTCACGCCCCCGCTCCGTGAAGTCGCCCTTGCCCGGGTAGGCGATCGTGAGCTTGTACATGTTGCCGCCGGCGGCCTTGGAGGTCTTGTAGTAGAAGATCCTCACTTCGCGGGGCAGCGGATTCTGGCTGTCGTCGGTGTCGTAGGTGACCGTGATCTCGGCGGCCTTCTTGCCCTTGTACGTCGTCCCGCCGTCCGTCACCGTCCTCGCGCCCTCCGGCATGTCCAGGTTGTAGGCGCCGCTCTCCTTGAAGTCGGCGTTGTCGTCGTACATTTCGGCCGCCGCGGAGTCCGCGATGTAGTTGGCGGTGTCCTCGGACTTCTTCGCCAGGCTGAGGACGATCGAGATGCTGCCGCTCGCGTCGGTGTAGCTCACCCAGTGGGTCTTGTCCGTCTTCTTGTCCGGCACGGACTTCTTGTATCCGTCCGGCACCGCCAGCGTCGCGCCCAGCCTCGGGTGCGCCAGCTTGGTCCAGTGGTCCGGCAGCGGGCCCGCGAACGGGTCGGCGATCACCAGGTACGACGCCACCGCGACCGCGACAACCACGGCGCCAAGGCCGAGCCAGACCTTGCGGCCCAGCCAGACTCCCGTACGGCCACCGCCATCGTTATCGCCTCCGCCATCGCCACCGCCATCGCCACCGATGCCGGGATCCGCGAACTGCACTACCTGCGTGGGCGTTTGGACCGGCGGATTGGCCGTCGCCTCCAGGAGCGTGCGGACCTGCGCGGCGTTCGGGCGGCGGGCCGGGTCCTTCTGGAGCAGGCCGTTGATGGCCTCGGCGAGGGGGCCCTGTGCGGAGGCCGGCGGGGCGGGCGTGGCGTTCAGGACCGACTGGAGGGTCGCGGGGGTGTTGCTGCGGCGGAACGGGGAGACGCCCTCCGTCGCCGCGTACAGCACCACGCCCAGCGACCAGAGGTCGGAGGCCGGTCCGGGGCGCTGGCCCAACACCCGCTCGGGGGCGATGTATTCGGGCGAGCCGACGAAGCCGCCCGTGTCGGTCAGGTTGGTCTCGCCCTCGATCTGGGCGATGCCGAAGTCGGTGAGGACGACGCGGTCGTGCCGGCCGAGCAGGACGTTGTCCGGCTTGACGTCGCGGTGCAGGATCCCCGCCGCGTGCGCGGCCTCCAGCGCGCCGAGCACTTCGAGGCCGACGCGCGCCGCCTCCCGGGCCCCGAGGGTGCCCTCCTGCAACGCGTCGCCCAGCGAACGGCCCGACACCAGCTCCATCACGATCCACGGCTGGCCGTCCACGACCGCGACGTCGTGCACGTTCACGACGGAGGGGTGGTCGAGCCGGGCGGCTGCGCGTGCCTCGCGGCGCATTCGCTCGAAGGCGTTGGCACGTTCACGTTCGGGAAGATGGTCCGGCAGCCTGGGCTCCTTGACGGCGACCTCCCGGTCCACAGTCTCGTCCTTGGCCCGCCACACCGTCCCCATGCCGCCATGCCCGAGCTTGCTCAGCAGCCGGTACCGACCGGCGATGAGCCGTCCGGCACCAGGATCCTGAGCAGGTGCCGCATAAGGGTTGTCGGGTACCGGCGCGGGCGCGGGCACATTCATCGGTCTCGGTGGTTGCAGATCGAAACTCGTCGGCTCGTCGGACCCGTAAAAGGCTCCCCCGTTGCTGCTCATACGTCCATCTCTATCGCGCCAGGCGCTCCCGCTACCACCTCCAGCGCTTTCCGGTCACAGAGCCGTGACCCAGCACGCCACCTATTTCCCCTTTGTACACATAAGGAGTTGGGCCTACGGATTCACGTCCGCACGAACATCGCCAGCGCGACATCGAAGTACTCCTTCGCCTCCCGCACCCTGCCGACCGGCGCCGACACCCACATGTCGTACATCCGCCCGTCCTCCTCCCAGCACACGTCGTAGGTGTGCCGGGGGCCCTCCGCCGTGCTGAACCCGTTCCAGGTGAACTCCCAGAGTGCGGCGGGGTGTCCGGCGTGCGTGGTGTCGGTGACCTTGCCGTCGTGGTAGCCGGGGTACGAGGACGGCCCCTCGGCGTGCGAGCGCCGCATCACCGCGAGCGGGCCGCCGGTGCCGGGGGCAGTGACCTTGATGCCGATGCGGAAGATCTCGCCCGGCGACATGTAGAAGACCCGCTTGCCCTGTGGCTCACGGATGAACCCCTCCGGCACCGCGAGGGAGAACCCGGCCGGGTCGTCGGCGATGCGGTAACCGGAGGGCGCGGTGCGGGTGATGGACGGCGTGGAGGCGGGCGCGGATGACGTGACGGACGTAGCGGCGGGGTCCCGCGTTGCCGAACTCCCCGGCGCACCGCCCCTGTTCGTGCCCCCGCCGTCGTCCCTGTTCATGAGCAGCGCCGCCGCGGACACTCCGGCCCCCGCCATCGCGGCGACCAGCAGCGCGGCGATCAGGATGCCCCGCGTGGAGTGCCTGGCGGGCTGATCCCCAACCCGATCCGCCGTACGGGACGGTGCCGGCGGAGGGGAGTCGGGCACCGGGGTCCCCCGGGGCACGTCCCGCTGCGTCGGTGTGTACCCGGCCGTCAGCTGCGGCGTACGGCCCGTGTCCCGGAAGGCGCGCAGCATCCGCTCCGCCTCGGCCGCGTCGAGCCGCCGGTCCGGATCGCGCTCCAGCAGCCCTCGTACGACGGGAAGGATCGGCGCGACCTGCGCGGGCGGCCGGATCTCGTCGAAGACCACCGCGTGCAGGATGCCGCCCAACGAGTCGCGCCGGAACGGCGACTCACCGCTCAGGGCCGTGCACAGCAGCGCCCCCAGCGACCACAGGTCGGACTCGGGGCCGGTCCGGGCCCCGGACATCCGCTCGGGGGCCGTGTACTCGGGCGAGCCGACGAACGCGCCGGACTCGGTGAGCGTCGTCGCGCCCGCGACCTGGGCGATCCCGAAGTCGGTGAGGACGACCCGGTCGGTGCCGGCCTCCAGCAGGACGTTCGCGGGCTTGATGTCGCGGTGCAGGACACCCGCGGCGTGGGCGGTGCGCAGCGCGCCGAGCAGGCCTATGCCGATGCGGGCGGCCTCGGGCGCGTCGACGGGGCCGCGGGCGGAGACGCGGTCGGCGAGCGAGCCGCCGTCGATCAACTCCATGACGATGTACGGGCGTTCGTCCTCCTCGACGACGTCGTGGACGACGATGATGTGCGGGTGGCGCAACTGGGCGACCGCGCGTGCCTCGCGCAGGGTGCGGTCCCGGTACCGCCGGGCCTCCTCCACCGAGAGGGAGTCGTCCTGGGCGAGCTCCTTGACCGCGACCTGTCTGCCGAGGAGTTGGTCGGTCGCGCGCCAGACGACGCCCATACCGCCGCGGCCGAGCCTCGCCTCCAGGCGGTAACGGCCCGCGATGACACGGAAGCTGGCCCCCTCGGTCCCCATGCGCCCCATCATGCCGCAAGGGTCGGTTTCCCTCTGGAGCACCGGTGAGCGGGTGGCCGACAACCGACGTAACCGGCGCGTTCCGCGAGGCCCGTGGTGCGCCCCTCGGCCCCGGTGCGCCCCGGCCTACGGCCCCCAGCCCTGCAAAATCGCCCTGAACTGCGTGCTCGTCGTCGCCCAGTCCGCCGCCGGCGAGGACATGTAGATCGCGTACTCGACGCCGTCCCGGGCGATGTACGTCTCCTCGATGGCCCGGCGCGGCCCCGGGAACTCCGTGTCCTTCGCCAGCGCGGTCCATGTGTACTCCCAGAGGGAGCCGGGGCGGTCGCGGTAGACGTTCTCCTGCAACTGGACCGTCCGGTAGTCGACGAGCTTCTGGAGCTGCTGCTCCAGGTCGACCTGATGGTCGTACGGCTTGGCGAAGTCGGGAGACTCGTCGACGGCGATGCGTACGAAGTGCTCGCCGCCGTCGGGTGAGTAGTCGATCTGCGGAAGGTCGGCCGTGGTGGTGGCGTCCGTCCGCGTCCAGCCCTTCGGCAGCATGAGGCTGAAGCCCAGGGGGTCCTCGACCTGCACCCAGCCGTCCGGTACGGAGCCCTGCGTGCCGTCGCCGCTCCCCGGGGAGGTCTGCGAGGCGGAGGGCGACGGCGACGGTGAGGACGAGGCGGACGACGAGGACGAGGGCGAGGTGGCCGAACTGTTCCGGTGCTCGTCCCACTTCTGCAGCGCTACGGCGGTGCCGCCGCCGACGAGCGCGGCGAGGACGACGACGAGCGCGAGCGTGCGCAGTCGGCGGCTCTTGGGCGGCGCGGCCACCGCCGACGAGGACGACGGCCCGATGTTCGTCACCCCGGTCACGACGTGCGGGGGCGTGGCTGTCTCCGGACCGTAGTGAGCCGCGGAACCCTGCTGGGCCCCGCTCCAGTACTGAGCCCCGGTGCCGTGCTGAGAGCCGGTCCCATAGCCATGCTGAGACCCGGTTTCATGTTGCGGGCCCACATGTCGAGTCGGCACATGTTGCGTCGGCACATACATCTGCGCCGAGTTCGACCGCCGCCCCTCCGCCGCCTCGGCGAGCATCTGCTCCGCCGCGGCCGCGTCCGGTCGTACGGCTGGATTCTTGTCCAGCAGCGCGGTGATGACGGGTCCGAGCGGGCCGGCCTGTGTCGGCTCGGCGGGCTCCTCCTCGACGACCGCCTGCATGGTGGTCAGCGGGGAGGTACGGCGGAACGGCGACCTGCCCTCCACCGCCGTGTACAACGTCGCGCCCAACGCCCACAGGTCGGACGACGGCCCCGGATCGTGGCCGCGCACACGCTCGGGGGCCAGGTAGTCGACCGACCCGACGATCTCTCCCGTACGCGTGATCGTGGTGTCGCCCTCGACCTGCGCGATGCCGAAGTCGGTGAGCAGCACCCGCCCGTCGCGGGCGAGGAGGACGTTGCCGGGCTTGACGTCGCGGTGCAGCACCCCGGCGGCGTGTGCGGCGGACAGCGCACGCAGCACCCACAGGCCGATCCGCGCCGCTTCCGCCGGCTCGACGCGCCCCTGCTCCTTGACCTCGTCGGCCAGCGAGTTGCCCTCGACCAGCTCCATCACGATCCAGGGGCGGCCGTCGTGTTCGAGTACGTCGTGCACGGTGACGACGGCCGAGTGGTTGATCCGCGCCGCCGCGCGCGCCTCGGCCCGGGTGCGGGCGAGGAGCCGCTCCTGTTCGACCTCGGAAACGTAGAGCGCGGCGGTCAACTCCTTGATCGCGACGGCCCGGTGCAACACCTCGTCGTGGGCGCGCCACACCCGGCCCATACCGCCACTGCCGATGGAGTCGACGAGCCGATAGCGCCCCGCGATGAGCAGGCCCTGCATCTGATTCACGTTTCCCCGCAATGCTCTTGACAGGCTCAGCGTAAGGACCGGCCCCGGTCCAGGGAACCAGCGGGGTGCCAAGGAGACGGCACTGTGACAGTTGTCGCTTCTTGGAAAGGGAGGGAACCGGCGAACCGGGGCAGTCAGCCGGTGTACTAACCGCAGCTAGTCAGCCGGTGTACTCATAGGTGGCCGAGGCCTGCTCGTACAGCCGGGTCACCTCGTCCCGCTCCGCCTCCGGGCCGCGCACCTGCACCACGTGGTACCGCCCGTTGATGAGGATCGCGAGATTGCGCACGAACAGTTCGGTGCCGTCCCCGGCCGTCCAGGTGAACTGCCCCTCGGCCATGACCCGCCCGCCGACCTCGATCGTCCGCAGCCCGCCGGAGGTGGCCCAACTGGAGTCACGGTAGGGCTGGGTCTCGCGCTCGTCCTCGCGCTGGTACGTCATCGGGTCCTCGCCGTACTGCAGCACGGTGTCCCGGCCGGCCACGACGATCAGCTCGAAGTCGCCCTTGGAGTAGATCACTTGGGCGTTGCCGTTCCTGGGCGTGCGCTGCCAGCCCTTCGCGACGGCGACGCTGAAGCCGTCCGGATCCGTGCGCAGGGTGAAGCCGTCGGCGACGTCGGGGCCGCCGGTCGTCTGTGTCTGGTCGGAACCGGCCGTCTCCGAGGGGCTGTTGCTCGCCTCGGGCGAGGTCTGCTCGGGCCGGGGCTCACTGCTCGCCTCCGGCGACTGCCCGGGCTCCTGACTCACCTCGCCCGCCGACCCCGTACGGCCGGTGTCGTCCGATGCGCTGTCGCCGGTCTTCGGCATGAAGAGCAGGGCGTACGCGATCACCGCGGCCAGCATGAGCAGGATCAGCAGAAGCAGGGTGCGGCCGAGCCGACGCGGCGACTTGACCTCCTGCTTGGCCCGCTTGTGCCGCCCATGGTGAGCGGGCAGCCCGGCGCGCCTCCTGCGCACCAACTCGCCCTTGCGGCGCACGATCGGCAGCCGGCGCGGATCGGTGGGCGGCGCGGCGACGACCTGCGCACCGGCGTCCGGCTCGGGCGCGGACCGCACCAACGAACGCAGCCAGCCCCGCAGTTCCTCGAACTCCAGCCGCTCGGTGGGGTCCTGCCGCAGCAACGACTCCACGACCGGCCGCAGCGGCCCGCACTCCTCGGCGAAGGCGGGCGGCTCCGCACACACCAACTGCACCAGCTCGGCCGTCGACTCCTCGGGATACGGCGCATGCCCCTGTACGGCCCTGAAGAGCAACGCCCCCAACGCCCACAGGTCGGTCGCGGGCCCGATGGGCGCGGCCAACTGCCAGTTCTCGTGCACGGGCCCGGCCTGCTCCGGCGCCCACCGCTCGGTCACCGGTCCGACCACGGTCATCCGCGCCTGCCGCGCCCTCTCGGCAGCGAGCGCGGTGGCCGGCCCACGCCGAGCGGGCGGCGCACCGGCCACGAGCTCGTCCCAACTGGTCGGCGCCAAGGAGGCGTTGCCGGGAGCGGACGGGGAGGGGGCGCCACTGAGGGCGGGGGCACCGGGGGTAGGAGTACCGGGGGCGGGCGTGCCGTAGCCGACGCCGTGGCCAGTGCTGGTGCCGGGCATGCCGTAATCGGGGTTCAGAGTGGTACCGGGCGTGCTGGCACCCAGGTCTGCGCCGAAGGCGGACGCACCGCCGGGCGGTGTCCCGGCACCTGCCCCGCCGGGCGGAAGGGCCCCTGGCGGCAGGCCTCCGGGCGGCGGAGCTCCCGGCGGAGGACCCGCCGGCCCCGGCCCATGTCCTTGCCCAGACCCGTGTCCCTGCCCGTTCCCCACCACCGGAGCGGCACCGCCGACCCCGCCACGAGGCGCGGCCCCATGCCAGGAGGCACCGCCGGGACGCACACCGTACGGGTCGGCTATCTGCCCCGGCGGCGAGATGCTGGGCGGCTGCTCAAGTCCGTTTCCGGGGGTGTACGACGACTGCTGTGCCGAGCCGTTGGCACGCGGAGCCTGGTCTCCGTCCGGGCCGGGCCGTGGGCCGGGCAGAGCCGCCCGCCCGCCCTGCTGAGCCTCCTGAACCCGGGCCGCGGCCCGAGCCCCCGCGCGATACGCGGCGATCGCCCCGGCACGCGCCGCCCGGATGTCCCCACCGGTGTCAACGGCCCGGGGGGCGAGCTCGGCCGACCCCCGCGACTTGCCCACTCCGTCGACCGGCGGCAACCCCCCGGCCTCACGCGCTTCGATGGCGGCCCGCCGAGCGGCATCGGGATCCACCGCACCGGCACCGCCAAAACCACCGGAACCCCCGAGAGCAGGCCGCTGCTCAGCACGCCCGGCACCGGAGCCACCGCCACTGCCCCCACCCGGCGGGTACCCCTGACCCTGCTGACTCTGCCGGCCGTGCTGGCCCTGCCGACCTTGGGCCTCGCCGCCGTCCTCGACCGGCACCGGGTCGTACCCGCACAGCGCCTCCTCCGCCGCCCCGACCGCCAAGCCGGTCAGCATCACCCGGCCGTCGTCGCAGACGAGCACCGTGCGCGCGGTGATGTTCCGATGCACCCAGCCGTGCGCGTGCAGCACCCGCAACGCCATGAGGACGTCGGAGGCGACCTCGGCCGCCCGGTACGGCGTCAGCGGCTTCTCGGCGAGCAGTGCCGCCAGCGGCCGCGCGGACACCAACTCGCTGACGATCCACAGCGAACCGCCCTCGGCGAACACGTCGAAGACCTGGTCGAGCCGGGGATGGTCGGGTATGCGGGCCGCTGCCTGCGCGGCCTCGACCGCACGCCGTACCGCGGGATCGGTGGGCCGCCGCGTGGCCGCCCGCGCCGGGGGCCGTCGTGCCCCGCGCTCCCGCGCTCCACGGTCCCGCGCGGTGAACCCGTCGGGCAGCCCCTCCGAGTCGAGCACCTCCGCCTCGACGACCTCCGGCAACGGCACCTGCCGGACCAGGACTTCCTGCCCGCTGTAGGTGTCGAAGGCGCGTGTCTCGGTGAGTTCGTACTCATCCGACGGCGGCAACGGCAGGCGGTAGCGGTCGGCGAGAACCCGACCCGCATAGTCGTCCACGTTGCCTCCCCCGGCCGCCCGGTTGGTCAATTCCGTTCGCCTTGCGCCCCGTTCTGCATACATACCTGGATGCGTACGGTCCGCAACCACTCACGATACGTGCCGTTGGCAACCCGCAAAGAGTTGATGCCAGAAGTCCTGCCCCAAACCCCGGACTGTCTACCGCACGTCTACTTCACGACTTGGCTTCGAAGGTCTTCGCCAGCGTCTGCCACGTGCTCTTGCGCAGCTCAGTGCCCCAGTTCGAGGCTTTCGCGGTGTACATCAAGGCATATCCGAGATGGTCGTTGACGACGAATCCACGGTCGATGGTGCGGTATTTCGTCCCGCTCTCGGTGTAGGTGAACTCCCAGTCGGCCGTGTTCCAGCCGCGGTAGTCCACCTCCTCTATTCGAATCCGCTTGTACCCGGAGCGCGTCATGTACCGCTCCTGGTTCTTCCAGTCCGCGACCGGGTCGTCCTTCGGCGTGGTCGTCCAGGCGATGAGCAGCTTCTGCCCGTCGGGCCCGGTGAACCGGTCCCCCGCCGACCCGGCGGACTGATAACTCCACCCGGCGGGCAGCCCGATCGAGTACCCCTGACTGCCCTGGTGCGTCTTCACCACCGCACTGTCCGCCACGGCACCACTGCCACCGGACGCGCTCACACTGGCACTCGGCGTGCTCTCCGACGACCCGCCCGCCGCCGCGGAGGCCGACTCACCACCGTCCGTACGGGCACTGTCGCCCGTGTCCTCCTTGGTACTGGCACTCGCGCTGGCACTGGCCACGGCCTTGCCGCCACCGCTGCTGCCCTTGGCCCCGTCGGAGTCACTCTCGTCGCCACCGAGCGTGAGGGCCAGCACCGTACCGATCACCGCGAGCACCAGGATCACGGCGATGATCACAAACGTCCGCCGAGGCACCACATCGGTAAGCGGCGCCCTCGGCACAGGCCTCGGCGGCAGATCCGGCGGCGGCACAACGGGCCACCCCGAACTACGCACACCCGCCCCGGCGTTCGCCCCTTGCCCACCCGACTCACGGTCACGATCCCCGAGACCGGAGTCCGCACGCGAAGTCGGCGACACGGATGCCGAAGCAGCCGAGGGGGCAGACGGAGTGGCCGAAGCAGCCGGAGCCGACGACGCAGGCGGACTGGCCGAAGCAGTCGGAGCCGACGGGGCAGCCGGCGCGGAAGCCGAAGCAGCCGCCTCCGTCGCCCCCGCCGACACGGCACCGCCGCCCCCCGAACCAGCCGCATCACTCCCGGAGCTGCCGGAACTCCCGGACTTGGTACGAGCCGCACCCGCCGTAGTGGCAGCCCCCACCGACACCGCGGCCTTCCGCATGGACCGCAGCGCCCCGCGCAGCCGCTCGCCCGCTTCCTCGCCCCGCTTGCTCCCGGCCCCCGCCGAACTCCCCTTGTCCGCCGGCTCGTCCGGCTGCGCCGGCAACGGCACGACCCTCGTGGCGTCCGCGGGCGGCTCGGGCTCGACCTCCTTGGGCTCGGGCGCGTAGATCACCGCGTTGAGCATCGACCGCGCACCCGTGTCGTCCAGCCGCTGGTCGGGATCCTTGTTGAGCAGGCCGTAGATGACGTCCTTCAGCGGTCCCGCGTTCTTCGGCTCCTCCAGCGGCTCGGTCATCACCGCCGTGAGTGTCGCGATCGCGGACCCCTTGTCGTACGGCGGCACGCCTTCGACCGACGCGTACAGCAGCCCGCCCAGCGACCACAGGTCGGCGGCCGGCCCCGGCTTGTGCCCGCGGGCACGCTCCGGGGAGATGTAGGAGGGCGCGCCGACGAGCATGCCCGTCGAGGTGATGGACGGGTCGCCCTCAACCTGCGCGATGCCGAAGTCGGTGAGGACGACGCGGCCGTCCTCCCTGGAGATCAGCACGTTCGACGGCTTCACGTCGCGGTGCAGGATGCCCTCGCGGTGCGCGGACCGCAGCACGTCGAGAATCGCGAGGCCCACCTCCGCCGCGCGCTTCGGTTCGAGCAGCCCGTCCTCACGGATGACCTCGGCGAGCGACTTGCCCTCGACGAGCTCCATCACGATCCACGGCCGGTCGTCCTCGTCGACCACGTCGAAGACCGTCACCGCGCTGTTGTTGCGGATCCGCGCGATCGCCTTGGCCTCGCGCAACGTCCGCGTGATCAGCCGCCGCTTCTCTTCCTCGTCGATGCTCGACGGGAACCGCAGCTCCTTGACCGCGACCGTCCGGCCCAGGGTCTCGTCCTCGGCACGCCACACCGTGCCCATGCCGCCGCGGCCGAGCACTGCTCCCAACCGGTACCGCCCGGCGAGGAGACGACCGCTCTTGTCCTGACGGGATGCTCCCGCCCGCTCCGCCTCCGACATGCGTCCCCTCAAACAACCCGCCCTGACAGAGCCTCCATTGTCCCTCACCCGACAAGTGCCCGACGCCCTGGGGCCCCCTCACCGAGCACAGGGGCCGCACGGACGGGGACCGAGTGACGCCCGCGTTCCGCCGCCCTGCATGATGGGCCGCCACGGGCTGACAAGGGAGGACCCGGAAAATGCCGCCGCTTCGGACACTACTGGCCATAGCTGTGTCCTTGGCACTCCTCGGCCTGGCCCCGACCGCCTCACAGGCCCGCTCCACCACCCCGCCCACGGACACGATCCTCCCGCTGCTGGTCACAGGGGGCGAAGCTCCGGCCACGGCTCTGCTGGCCCGCGAGGAAACCGGCACCCACTACGCCCAAGCCGGGCCGGAAATCGCCCGCGTCGACCACTTCCGCGCCGGCAGCATCACGAAGACCTTCATCGCGACGGTGGTCCTCCAACTGGCCGCGGAACACCGGCTCTCCCTGTCCGACACCGTGGAGCAGCACCTGCCCGGCCTGGTGCGCGGAAGCGGCAACGACGGACGCACGATGACCCTGCGTTCCCTGCTCACCCACACCAGCGGCCTGAACGACTTCACCGTGAACACCAAGGGCTTGGTCCCCCTCTCCCCGCTTCAAGCCGTACGCATCGCACTCACCCACCCTCCGGCCGGCCCCGGCCGCTACTACTACTCGAACACCAACTACGTATTGCTCGGCATGGTCATCAAGCAGGTCACCGGCCACTCCTACGCCACCGAAGCCGAGCGCCGCATCCTCTCTCCCCTCCGCCTGACGGGCACCTCCTTCCCCGGATCCCGCACCACGCTTCCCTCCCCGCACGGCCGCGCCTACACCGCCGACGGAACCGACGTCACCGATCTCGACCCGCGGGTCGCCGGCGCGGCGGGAGAGCTTGTGACGACGCTCGCCGACCTCGACCGCTTCTACTCGGCCCTGCTCGGCGGTGAACTCCTGCCCCCGCACTGGCTGCGCGAGATGCGCGACACCCACACCACACACGGCGTGTACGGCATGGGGCTCTTCCCTGTGAAACTGCCGTGCGGCATCACGGTGTGGGGGCACAACGGCCGAATAACCGGCAGCTACGTGCGCACCGCAGCCACCGTCGACGGCCGCCGTGTCCTCACCTTCCGCGTGAACACGACCGCGGTAGCGGACCCCGACCTCGAACCGGCCCTGCTCGCCGCCGAGTTCTGCCCCCGCACCTCGTAGAACGGCCGAGTTCCGGAAAAAGATCCCGGTTCGCGACACTCGTTCGAGTGACGCCGATGGTGCCGTGATACCGGTGATGCCTACAACGGCACGATGTCCGGCGCCCCCAACCGCGCCGCGTCCGCCGTCAGGTCATCGGGCTGGAGCTGGGACTCCCGCTCGGCCTCCACCCGCTTCTCGTAGTGCTCGACCTCGCGCTCCACATGGTCCTTGTCCCAGCCCAGCACCGGCGCCATCAGCTCGGCCGCCTCCCGGGCACTGCGCGTCCCCCGGTCGAACGTCTCGATCGAGATGCGCGTCCGCCGGGTCAGCACGTCGTCCAGGTGCCGGGCCCCCTCGTGCGAGGCGGCGTACACGACCTCGGCGCGCAGATAGTCGTCGGCGGCCTGGAGGGGCTCGCCCAGCGTGGCGTCCCCGGCGATCAGGTCCAGGACCTCCTCCGCCATCGAGCCGTACCGGTTCAACAGGTGCTCCACACGCACCACATGGAGTCCGGTACGCGCCGCGATCCGCGCTCGCGCGTTCCACAGCGCCCGGTACCCCTCCGCGCCCAGCAGCGGCACGTCCTCGGTGACGCACTCGGCGACCCGCTGGTCGAGCCCGTGCACCGCCTCGTCGACCGCGTCCTTGGCCATCACCCGGTACGTCGTGTACTTGCCGCCAGCCACGACCACCAGCCCCGGTACCGGATGCGCCACGGTGTGCTCGCGCGACAGCTTGCTGGTGGCGTCCGATTCCCCGGCGAGCAGCGGACGCAGCCCCGCGTACACGCCCTGGACGTCGTCGCGCGAGAGCGGCACCGCGAGCACCGAGTTGACGTGCTCCAGCAGATAGTCGATGTCCGCGCTGGACGCGGCGGGGTGGGCCTTGTCGAGGTCCCAGCCGGTGTCCGTCGTCCCGACGATCCAGTGCCGGCCCCAGGGGATGACGAAGAGCACGGACTTCTCGGTGCGCAGGATCAGCCCGGTCGAGGAGTTGATGCGGTCCTTGGGCACGACGAGGTGGATGCCCTTGGAGGCCCGGACGTGGAACTGCCCCCGCTCCCCCACCATCGCCTGGGTGTCGTCGGTCCACACCCCGGTGGCGTTGACGACCTGCTTGGCCCGGATCTCGTACTCGCCGCCCGCCTCGACGTCCTGCACCCGGGCCCCCACGACCCGCTCCCCCTCCCGCAGAAATCCGGTCACGCGCGCGCGGTTGGCAGCCTTCGCGCCGTACGACGCGGCCGTGCGCACCAGCGTCGCCACATAGCGGGCGTCGTCCATCTGGGCGTCGTAATACTGCAACGCGCCGACCAGCGCCTCCTTCTTCAAGGCGGGGGCGACGCGCAGGGCGTGACGGCGGCTCAGGTGGCGGTGCATGGGCAGGCCCCGCCCGTGGCCACGGGCCATCGACATGGCGTCGTAGAGCGCGACGCCCGAACCGGCGTACAGGCGCTCCCAGCCCTGGTGCTGGAGCGGGTACAGGAACGGCACGGGCTTGACCAGGTGCGGCGCCAGGCGATCCAGCAGCAGCCCGCGTTCCTTCAGCGCCTCCCGTACGAGCGCGAAGTCGAGCATCTCCAGATAGCGCAGTCCGCCGTGGATGAGCTTGCTCGACCTGCTGGAGGTGCCCGAGGCCCAGTCGCGTGCCTCGACCAGTCCGGTGGACAGGCCGCGGGTCACAGCGTCGAGGGCGGTGCCCGCACCGACCACACCGCCGCCCACGACCAGCACATCCAGTTCGCGCTCGGCCATTCCCGCCAGTGACTCGGCCCGCTGCTCCGGCCCCAGTGTCGCTGTCCTCACCGCTGCCTCCCGCTGTAGGTCGCGCCGGCCACACCCGTGGCGAGACCGGTTCGTTTCCCCCTGCCCAAATTCTGACCGGCTTGCCCGACTTCAGCCACCACTCACCCCCAGCCTGTGGACAACATTCACGGACCCACGAGAAAACACAGCCGACCAATCCCGCATATCGGTCATATTTACTCCTAGTCTGACATTGCGCTCGCCCGTTCTGTCCACAGGGCTTGCGCACCTGTCCCGCTTCGGTTATTGGGAAGGACGGCCCACGCCATGCCCGCTGATCTCGCCGTCATCGGCCTCGGTCCTCTCGGCCTGCCCCTGGCCCAGGCCGCCGTCGCCGCCGGCATCCCCACGGTCGGCTACAAGACCGGGCCGGAAGGCGGCTCCCTCACCCCCGCCGAAGTGCGCCGGATGCTCTCGGGGGGCTTCCGGCCGGCCACCAGCCCGGCCGAACTCGGCCGCGTACGCACCGCCGTCATCTGCGCACCAACGCCCCGGGGCGCGGACGGCGGACTCGACCTCAGCCAGGTGGAGGCGGCCGCCCGCACCCTGGCCCAGCGGCTGCGCCCGCACACCACGGTGATCCTGGAGTCACCCGTGCACCCGGGCACGACCGGGGAGTTCCTCCGCCCTCTTCTCGAAGAGGGCTCGGGCCTGCGCGCCGGCCGCGACTTCCACCTCGCCTACTCCCCCAGCCGCGTCGACCCCGGCAACCGCGACTTCACCCCGGCCAACACCCCCAAGGTCATCGGCGGCCTCACCCCCGCCTGCACCGAGTCGGCCGCCGCCTTCTACGGCCGCCTCACCGACAAGGTGGTACGCGCGCGTGGCCTGCGCGAAGCGGAAACCGTACAGCTCCTGGAGACGAACTTCCGGCACGTCAACATCGCCCTCGTCAACGAAATGGCCGTCCTCTGCCACGACTTGGGCGTAGACCTGTGGGACGTCATCCGCTGCGCCGAAACAAAACCCTTCGGCTTCCAGGCCTTCCGCCCCGGCCCCGGCGTCGGCGGCCACGCCGTCCCCCAGGACCTGACCGGCCACGCGGGCCGCACCCTGCGCATGGTGGAACTCGCCCAGCAGGTCAACAGCCGAATGCCCCGCTACGTCATCCAGCGCGCCGCGACCCTGCTGAACGAGCACGGAAAATCGGCCCGAGGCGCCCGCGTCCTCCTCCTCGGCGTCACCTACAAGCCCGACCTGGCCGACCAACAGGCCGCCCCCGCCCAGGAGATCGCGATCCGCCTGATGGAACTGGGCGCCTCCGTCAGCTACCACGACCCCCACATCCCGTCCTGGAGCGTCCTCGACCGCCCGGTCCCGCGCGCCGACTCCCTCTACGAGGCGGCGGCCGACGCGGACCTGACGATCCTGCTCCAGCAACACCGGACGTACGACCTCCAGGCCCTGTCCGTGAAGGCACAGCTACTGCTGGACACACGGGGGGCTACGCCTACGGGGGCGGCGCATCGGTTGTGAAGGGGGGCGCGCGGGGTGGACCGAGCCCCTGGGGCTGGTGGCACGGGGCGCTCCGCGCCGGTACCGTACAGAAACAGGTGGAGCCCACCGCAGCGGGTACTGCGGCAGGCTCGTGGATGGACGATGGAGTGCCCGCCCCTAGTTCTCGTAGGGACGGCCGCTCACCATCCCACCAACAAGGTGGAGCCCACCGCAGGGGTCACTGCGGCAGGCTCCTGGATGGTTCACGGAGTGTCCGCCCCTACCTCTCTTGGGGGCGGCCGCTCACCATCCGAAAATCCGCAAGATCCACCTCCTCCGGCACTTCACCATCCGCAGACGGAGTCGGTCCCAGCGGGTGGGCTTGCGGTGGCGGCCCATAGGCGCCCCCTTCCACGACGCCGCCCATTGACCCGGTAGACGGCACGTCGGAACTCGGGCCGGGCCCCGACGCCCGGGGTCCGGATTCGTGCTCCTTGGAAGGGGGCGCCCAAGAGAATTGGGTCGCCGATCAAGGACACTAACGCCCCGATACGACTGTCAGACGCGTATTCGCCCCGAACGCAACCGTGCGCCCCCTTGCCGCAAAACGCGCCCCCACCTGGCCACTTGGACCCCCAAAGGGCTGCACCGCCCCTGAGCCAAAAAGGCAGGTAGCTCGGCCACCGGCGCCTGCTAACCTCCCCCCATCCAGTCGCACACTCGTGCGCACGCACCTCTGCTTCACCATCCGGACCGTCCGACGCGCCCGGAGTCACGTCCCATGGGGGGATCTCTGTCATGAGCGAGTCAGCCACGCCGCCGCAGCAGCAGCCGGTCGAAGGCAACCCGTACGCCCAGCAGCCGGCGGACGGCAATCCGTTCGCCGCTCAGGCGGGCGCCGTACCGCCGGCCCCAGCAGCACCCGCGCCCGCGCCGGTGCGCAACAACATCGGGCTCGGTCTGGTCGCCGCAGTCGTCGTGGCTCTGGTCGCGGCCGGCGTCTACGGCGCCATCGTCGGGGCCACCGAGTACGAGATCGGCTACGCGGCGGTCGGCGTCGGCCTTCTCATCGGCTTCGCCGCCGGCAAGGTCGGCGGCGCCAACCCGGTGCTGCCCGTGGTGAGCGCGGCCCTGTCCCTGGGCGCCGTCTACCTGGGCCAGCTCATCGGCATCGCGATGATCGGCGCCGACATCGCGGGCATCTCCGCGACCACGATGTTCACCGAGCACTTCGGCCTGCTGACCGAGGGCTGGAGCGAGACGGCCGACGCGATGACGTTCCTGTTCCTCGCGATCGGCGCGTTCGCCGCGTTCTCGGGCGCCAAGAAGGCCGCGGCCTGATCACGCCGGTGTCCGTATGGGAATCCGTACGGGAAAGGGCCCGTCCACCTGGGTGGACGGGCCCTTTCGCGCAAGCTCAGCTCGACGTCACCGCTTGTGCTGCGAGTCCGCGACGGTCACCTCGACGCGCTGGAACTCCTTCAGCTCGCTGTAGCCGGTCGTGGCCATCGCCCGCCGAAGCGCGCCGAAGAGGTTCATCGAGCCGTCCGGAGTGTGCGACGGGCCCGCCAGGACCTCCTCGATCGTGCCGACCGTGCCGAGGTCGACCTTCTTGCCGCGCGGGAGCTCCTCGTTGACGGCCTCCATGCCCCAGTGGTGGCCCTTGCCCGGCGCGTCCGTCGCACGCGCGAGCGGGGAGCCCATCATCACGGCGTCCGCGCCGCAGGCGATCGCCTTGGGGATGTCGCCGGACCAGCCGACACCGCCGTCCGCGATCACGTGCGCGTACCGGCCGCCGGACTCGTCCATGTAGTCGCGGCGGGCAGCGGCCACGTCCGCGACAGCGGTCGCCATCGGGACCTGGATGCCCAGCACGTTGCGCGTGGTGTGCGCCGCGCCGCCGCCGAAGCCGACGAGCACGCCCGCCGCGCCGGTGCGCATCAGGTGCAGGGCCGCGGTGTACGTGGCGCAGCCGCCGACAATCACCGGGACGTCCAGCTCGTAGATGAACTGCTTCAGGTTCAGCGGCTCGTGCGAGCCGGAGACATGCTCCGCCGAAACCGTCGTACCGCGAATCACGAAGATGTCCACGCCCGCGTCCACGACGGCCTTGGAGAACTGGGCCGTGCGCTGCGGGGAGAGCGCGGCCGCCGTGACCACGCCGGAGTCGCGCACCTCCTTGATGCGGGCGCCGATCAGCTCCTCCTTGATGGGGGCGGAGTAGATCTCCTGGAGGCGGCGCGTGGCCGTCTCCGCGTCCAGCTCGGTGATCTCGTCGAGCAGCGGCTGCGGGTCCTCGTACCGCGTCCACAGGCCTTCGAGGTTCAGTACGCCCAGGCCGCCCAGCTCGCCGATACGGATCGCGGTGGCCGGGGAGACGACCGAGTCCATGGGGGCGGCCAGGAAGGGCAGCTCGAAGCGATAGGCGTCGATCTGCCAGGCGATCGAGACCTCCTTCGGGTCGCGCGTACGACGGCTGGGGACGACGGCGATGTCGTCGAATGCGTACGCCCGGCGGCCGCGCTTGCCGCGCCCGATCTCGATCTCAGTCACGTGTGTGGCCTTTCCCTCTTCGCTTCTGCGCCTCCCAGTATCCCCGACGGGTACGACAAGGGCGGCCCCGGATGCTCCGGGGCCGCCCTCGGGAAGCCTGGCGAGTGCCCGCCGACTACTTGTTGCGGCTGTAGTTCGGCGCCTCGACGGTCATCTGGATGTCGTGCGGGTGGCTCTCCTTGAGGCCCGCGGAGGTGATCCGCACGAAGCGCCCCTTGGACTCCATCTCAGCGATGGTGGCCGCGCCCACATAGCCCATGGTCTGGCGCAGACCGCCGACGAGCTGGTGCAGCACGTTGGCCAGCGGGCCCCGGTAGGGCACCTGGCCCTCGATGCCCTCGGGCACGAGCTTGTCGTCGGCGGCGACCTCGGCCTGGAAGTAGCGGTCCTTCGAGTACGACCGTCCCTGGCCGCGCGACTGCATGGCGCCGAGCGAGCCCATGCCGCGGTAGGACTTGAACTGCTTGCCGTTGATGAACTGCAGCTCGCCCGGGGACTCCTCACAGCCCGCGAGAAGGCTGCCCAGCATCACCGTGTCGGCGCCGGCGGCCAGCGCCTTGCCGATGTCGCCGGAGTACTGCAGACCGCCGTCGCCGATCAGCGGGACGCCGGCCGCGCGGGCGGCGAGGGAGGCCTCGTAGATGGCGGTGACCTGCGGGACGCCGATGCCGGCCACCACGCGGGTCGTACAGATCGAGCCGGGGCCCACGCCGACCTTGATGCCGTCGACACCGGCGTCGATCAGGGCCTGGGCGCCGTCGCGCGTGGCGACATTGCCGCCGATCACATCGACGCCCACGCTCGACTTGATCTTCGCCATCCAGTCGAGGGCGTTGCTGTTGTGGCCGTGCGAGGTGTCGACGACCAGGAAGTCCACACCGGCCTCGGCGAGCCCCTGGGCGCGCTCCAGCGCCTCGGGGCTGGCGCCCACGGCGGCGCCGACGATCAGCCGGCCCTCGGAGTCCTTGGCGGCGTTGGGGTACTGCTCGGCCTTGACGAAGTCCTTGACCGTGATGAGGCCCTTGAGGATGCCCGCCTCGTCGACCAGGGGCAGCTTCTCGATCTTGTGCCGGCGCAGCAGCTGCATGGCGTCGGCGCCGGAGATGCCGACCTTGCCGGTGACGAGCGGCATCGGGGTCATGACCTCGCGCACCTGACGGGAGCGGTCGGTCTCGAAGGCCATGTCGCGGTTGGTGACGATGCCGAGCAGCTTGCCGTTGCCGTCCGTCACCGGGACACCGCTGATGCGGAACTTGGCGCACAGGGCGTCGGCCTCGGCGAGCGTGGCGTCCGGGTGCACGGTGATCGGGTCGGTGACCATGCCGGACTCGGAGCGCTTCACGAGGTCGACCTGGTTGACCTGGTCCTCGACGGACAGGTTGCGGTGCAGCACGCCGACGCCGCCCTGGCGGGCCATCGCGATCGCCATGCGGGACTCGGTCACCTTGTCCATGGCCGCAGAGAGCAGCGGGATGTTGACCCGGACGTTGCGAGAGATGCGGGACGAGGTGTCGACCGCGTTCGGGAGCACGTCGGAGGCGCCCGGCAGCAGCAGCACGTCGTCGTAGGTCAGCCCGAGTGTCGCGAATTTGGCGGGCACTCCGTCGACGTTGGCAGTCATGACACCTTCCCCAAATGGCCTTGATCGGTGCGGATGTCCATGCTAACGGGAAGCAGGGGTCCCAAATTCCACGGTTACGGCTGGCTCCGGGCTTCGTATGTTCGTACGTGACCGGTCGGCCGCTTGTTCAACGAGGGCGCCGCGGCCCAGGGCCCTACTGCTCGGCGAGCGCCCGCAGGCGGCTGAGTGCCCGGTGCTGGGCGACCCGGACCGCGCCGGGTGACATTCCCAACATCTGGCCGGTCTCCTCGGCGGTGAGGCCCACCGCGATGCGCAGCAGCAGCAGTTCGCGCTGGTTCTCGGGGAGGTTGGCCATGAGTTTCTTCGCCCATTCGGCATCGCTGCTCAGCAGCGCGCGCTCCTCGGGGCCGAGGGAGTCGTCGGGCCGCTCGGGCATCTCGTCGGAGGGGACCGCCGTCGAGCCTGGGTGGCGCATCGCCGCACGCTGGAGGTCGGCGACCTTGTGGGCGGCGATGGCGAACACGAACGCCTCGAAGGGGCGGCCGGTGTCCTTGTAGCGCGGCAGCGCGAGGAGGACGGCGACACAGACCTCCTGGGCCAGGTCCTCGACGAAGTGCCGTGCGTCGCCCGGGAGCCGGGACAGACGGGTGCGGCAGTAGCGCAGCGCCAAGGGGTGAACATGGGCGAGCAGGTCGTGCGTGGCCTGCTCGTCCCCGTCGACCGCGAGATGAACGAGCGCTCCAAACGCCCCATGGGCACGGGCAGCCTCGTCATCGCGCATCGGTCCATGGTGCCTTGCGGCCGTCTGGTCCGTGGCACCGCGTCCGTGGTTGTGCACCGAAGCGTTATGAGCAGGTGCGCTGGAACTCATCCCCTGCGCCCTCCCCTTCCGCTCGACCGACTCGTCCCCGAGAGACTCCACATCTCAAGGATGCGGCATCCGCGCCGAAACGAGCAGCGGGCACCCGGCGGGCCCGTTTGCCACCCCCGCCCACCGTGCGGTAGGCGGGGATTCCCGGATGTTCCAAAGCCCCCGCTAGGACACACCGAATGGCCTAACGGACCAGGCCCCAGCGGAATCCGAGCGCCACCGCGTGCGCCCGGTCCGAGGCGCCGAGTTTCTTGAACAGCCGTCGGGCGTGCGTCTTGACGGTGTCCTCGGAGAGGAACAGCTCACGGCCGATCTCCGCGTTGGAGCGGCCGTGGCTCATGCCCTCCAGGACCTGGATCTCACGCGCGGTGAGCGTGGGCGCGGCGCCCATCTCGGCCGAGCGCAGTCTGCGCGGGGCGAGCCGCCAGGTCGGGTCGGCGAGGGCCTGGGTGACGGTCGCGCGCAGTTCGGCACGCGAGGCGTCCTTGTGCAGATAGCCGCGGGCTCCGGCGGCGACCGCGAGGGCCACTCCGTCCAGGTCCTCGGCGACGGTGAGCATGATGATGCGCGCACCGGGGTCGGCGGACAGCAGCCGCCGGACGGTCTCGACGCCGCCCAGTCCGGGCATGCGTACGTCCATCAGAATGAGGTCCGAACGGTCGGCACCCCAGCGGCGGAGGACTTCCTCGCCGTTGGCCGCCGTCGTCACGCGCTCGACACCGGGCACGGTCGCGACCGCGCGGCGGAGCGCCTCTCGGGCAAGCGGGGAGTCGTCGCAGACGAGGACGGATGTCATGGCCGTCCTCCGCAGCTGATGCGCGTCACCTTGAGCCTCCAGGCTGGTACGAAATCGTCACCTGTGCGGTCGACCGTCTCGGACGCCTGCCCGAGCGCTTGGTACTTCCAACCGCCTCGCACTCTCAACGACGGTCACTCGAAAGAGTTACGGGGCCGTGTGCCATCTTCGGCACTCTACGTGAGGGCGCGGACACGGTGCAGACATGACGGCAGACCCTCAACGTTTCATCACAACCGATGCCCCATTTAGACCCATTTCTTCCCTTCTATTGGCGTCTGAGGCTAGATTCGCAATGAGTCATATTTTCATCTCCTTAGATAGTAGATGTACGGTCGTTGCCACCGTATCCGCCCAGCACGGCTACAAGGGGTCACGTAATGGCAGATTTCTCCCGCCTTCCCGGACCGAACGCGGACCTGTGGGACTGGCAGCTTCTGGCCGCCTGCCGCGGGGTCGACAGCTCGCTCTTCTTTCATCCGGAGGGTGAGCGCGGGGCGGCTCGGAGCGCTCGCGAGAACTCGGCCAAGGAGGTCTGCATGAGGTGCCCGGTCCGCGCCCAGTGCGCGGCACACGCGCTGGCGGTCCGCGAGCCGTACGGCGTCTGGGGCGGGCTGACCGAGGACGAGCGCGAAGAGCTCATGGGACGGGCACGCCACCGGCTGGTGACGGCATCAGCCGGCGGTGTAGACGGCTCGTCGAGGGACTGAATGATTGAAGGAACGTTTCTGCGCAACAGCATGACCTAACAGCGGGCCCTACGGCCTGCCCGCCGCCCGCGCCAGCTGGTCCAGCGTCGCCGCCACCGCCGGCACCTGGGCCAGATCGGGCAGCGTGAGCGCGACGATCTCGCGCCGGACCGCCGGTTCCAGCGTCACCACGCGTGCGCCCCTGGGCCGTACGGACTCGATGGCGAGCTGGGGCAGTACGGCCACGCCCAGGCCCGCGCCCACCAGGCCGACGACCGCCGGGTAGTCGTCGGTCGCGAAGTCGATGCGCGGGGTGAAGCCGGCGCTCTCACAGGCCTGGACGAGCTGGCCGCGACAGCGCGGGCAGCCCGCGATCCAGGGCTCGGCGGCGAGTTCGCCGAGGGCGACCGACTCGGCACGCGCGTGCCGGTGCCGTTCGGGCAGCAGGGCGACGAGCCGGTCGCTGAGCAGCGGACGTACCACCAGGTCGTCCCACTCCTCGGCGTCCGGCGCGCCCGCGTACC
This sequence comes from Streptomyces sp. JLBG701, assembly GCF_058544905.1. NCBI lineage: Bacteria > Bacillati > Actinomycetota > Actinomycetes > Kitasatosporales > Streptomycetaceae > Streptomyces > Streptomyces sp. JLBG701. The sequence continues at coordinate 6,957,528 of NZ_CM178588.1, read as the reverse complement.
GGAAGGCGAGTGCCACGTCGCAGTCGCCCTCGCGGAGCAGTTCGACGGAGGCCGGCGGCTCGGCCTCCTCCAGGGAGACCCGGGTGCCGGGGTGCGCCGCGCGCAGGGCGGCCAGGGCCGTGGGGACCAGCGTCGAACTGCCGCTGGGGAAGGAGACCAGCCGGACCCGGCCCGCGCGCAGGCCCGCGATCGCGGCGACCTCCTCCTCGGCGGCGGTGAGCCCGGCGAGGATCCCGTTGGCGTGCCGCACCAGGGCCTCGCCCGCCTGCGTCAGACGCATCTCACGGCCACTGCGGATCAGCAGTGGGGTGCCGACCGACGACTCCAGCGCCTTCATCTGCTGACTGACGGCGGGCTGGGTGCAGCCGAGCTCGCGCCCGGCCGCCGAGAAGGAACCGGTGGCGGCGACGGCACGCAGGACGCGGAGATGACGGGCCTCGATCATCCTTCGAGCATAAGGGCGACTTGGGGAGGCCCGGCATTTCACGGGCCAGGCTTTGACCCCGTGCGCCTAGCGGGCCTCCCCGGAAGCTCATGAAGCTTCTGTCTGCCGCCTTCTCGGCCGTACACACCCGGTCGAGACCGAGTACGGCACGCCGAGATCGCAGCTCCTGCCCATCGCTGGCTGCGACGTACGGGCCGCATCTACCGGGAGCACCCCAGTACGGGCATGACGGCGCGGGCCCACACCACGCCGAACAGCGTGGTGACGCCATGGAACTCAACGCCCCAACCGTGGTCCCCGGCAAGCCGGTTCGTGCCTTAAGGCTCACACCATGGCCCAGCCAGGTTACGCAAGCCGCGACAGCCCCGCAGGGAAACGCGCTGATCGGCGAGCGCTGGCGGATCGGGGCCGACCTGGTCCTTGAGGTCACCTGCGGTCGCATTCCGTGCGCCACCTTCCAGGCCCATATGGGTGAGAAGAGGTGGGTGCGGCGATTCACGGAGCGGGGTGCGCCGGGGGCGTATCTGCGGGTGATCGAGCCCGGGGAGATCCGCGCGGACGATCCGGTCGAGATCGTGCACCGGCCGGACCACGACGTGACCGTCGCCCTGCAGTTCCGCGCGTCCACGACCGAGCGGAAACTGCTGCCGCGCCTGCTCGCGGCGGGCGAGGCACTGCATCCGGAGTCACTGGACGAGGCGCGGAAGTACGTCGAGAAGTACGGCGAGAAGCACGAGGCCTGACGGGGCGTCACCGGGGCGTCACCGACCTGCTCGACCCTGTTCGACACCTGATCGTCACCGATCGGGAGGGGCTGTGCAGAGATCGGATGTGCACAGTCCGGGTAACTACGCTTGCGCCATGACAACGGCTCTTATTACGGGATCGACCGCTGGTATCGGTGCCGCGTTCGCGCGGCGGCTGGCCGCCGACGGGCACAACCTGGTGCTGGTGGCCCGGGACACCAAGCGGCTTCAGGACCAGGCGACCGAACTGCACGACCGGCACGGCATCGAGGCCGAGGTGCTGACGGCCGACCTGGCGACGGACGACGGCATCGAGGCGGTGGCCGCCCGGCTCGGCGACCGCAGGAACCCGGTCGACCTGCTGGTCAACAACGCCGGCTTCGGCAACAAAGGCCGCTATCTCGACGTATCCATGGACGACGAACTGAAGATGCTCAAGGTGCACTGCGAGGCGGTGCTGCGGCTGACGTCGGCGGCGACCGAGGGGATGCGGGAGCGGGGCCGGGGCGGGGTCGTCAACGTCGCGTCGGTGGCGGCCTTCGTGCCGCGGGGGACGTACGGGGCGTCGAAGGCGTGGGTCGTGCAGTTCACGCAGGGTGCGGCGCGGGATCTGGCCGGGAGCGGGGTGCGGCTGATGGCGCTGTGCCCCGGGTTCGTGCGCACGGAGTTCCACCAGCGGGCCGGGATGGGCACGGACAACATCCCGAACTGGATGTGGCTGGACGCCGACAAGCTGGTCGCGGCGGCGCTGACGGATCTCGCGCGCGGAAAGTCGCTGTCGATCCCGGATCCGCGTTACAAGGCCCTGATGGGACTGGTGAAGGTGGCTCCGCGCTCGCTGCTGGGCGGGATCACGTCGAAGACGGGGCGCAAGTACGGGCCGCAGTAGAGGGGTGACGCCGTCGTACCGGTGGGAAGATGGACATATCCACCGAACCCAGGAGGATCGGGAGGCGGCGTCATGACGTTCGTACAGCTCATCGACTGCAAGACCAGCCGGTTCGACGAGATGAACCGGCTGATGGACACGTGGGTCGACCAGACCAAGGGGAAGCGGACCGCGACGCACAGTGTGATCGGCAAGGACCGGTCGGACTCGTCGCACTTCATCGAGATCGTGGAGTTCTCGTCGTACGAAGAGGCGATGCGGAACTCGAACCTTCCGGAGACCGACAAGATCTTCCGGGAGATGGTCGCGCTCTGCGACGAGATGCCGACGTTCACCGATCTGGACGTCGTACGGGACGAGCAGTTGTACGCGGCCACCGCGCGGCGGTTCCTGGAGACCATCACGACCCAGGGTGAACTGCCGCCGCTGAACGATCTGCTCGTCGAGGACTACCACGACCACGATCCCTCCAACGATCCGGACGTCATCGGCCTGGACGCGTTCCGGCGTGCGTGCGGGGAGTGGCGGAGCGCGTTCACCATGACGTTCAGGGTCGAGGACCAGATCGCCCAGGGTGACCGCGTATGCACCCGGTGGACCTGGACCGGGACCCAGAAGGGCGACTTCGTGGGGATTCCGGCCAGCGGAAAGACGGTCTCCATGTCCGGGTGCACCATTCACCGGTGCACCTCCGACGGGAAGATCGCCGAGGGCTGGTGGCAGTACGACCGGCTGGGGCTGATGGCCCAACTCGGGGCGCTGGACGCGCTGGAGCAGTAGTTCCGGGTACGACCACTGCGCGACCGCACGGGAGAAAGCCCCCGTTCCTCGAAAGGAACGGGGGCTTCCGTCAGGCTCGGTGTGCCGGTGCCTCAGTGGGCGTGGCCGTGACCGTGGCCGTGGCCCGCCTCGGCCTCCTCCTCCGCCGGCTTCTCGACGACCAGGGTCTCGGTCGTCAGGAGCAGGGAGGCGATGGACGCGGCGTTCTCCAGGGCGGAGCGGGTGACCTTGACCGGGTCGATGACGCCGGCCTTGACCAGGTCGCCGTACTCACCGGTCGCGGCGTTGAAGCCCTGGCCCTTGTCGAGCTCGGCGACCTTGGCCGTGATGACGTAGCCCTCGAGGCCGGCGTTCTCGGCGATCCAGCGCAGCGGCTCGACGACCGCGCGGCGCACGACCGCGACACCGGTGGCCTCGTCGCCGGTCTTGTCGAGGTTGCCCTCCAGGACCTTGGCGGCGTGCACCAGAGCGGAGCCACCACCGGAGACGATGCCCTCCTCGACCGCGGCGCGGGTCGCGGAGATGGCGTCCTCCAGACGGTGCTTCTTCTCCTTCAGCTCCACCTCGGTGGCGGCGCCGACCTTGATCACGCACACGCCGCCGGCCAGCTTCGCGAGGCGCTCCTGGAGCTTCTCGCGGTCCCAGTCGGAGTCCGTGTTCTCGATCTCGGCCTTGATCTGGCCGACGCGGCCCACGACGTCCTCGTGGTTGCCGGCGCCGTCGACGACCGTCGTGTCGTCCTTGGTGATGGTGACGCGGCGGGCGGAGCCGAGCACGTCCAGACCGACCTGGTCGAGCTTGAGGCCGACCTCCTCGGAGACGACCGTGGCGCCGGTGAGGACCGCGAGGTCCTGCAGCATCGCCTTGCGACGGTCACCGAAGCCGGGGGCCTTGACGGCGACCGCGTTGAAGGTGCCGCGGATCTTGTTCACGACCAGGGTCGACAGGGCCTCGCCCTCGACGTCCTCGGCGATGATCAGCAGCGGCTTGGAGGCACCGCCCTGGATGACCTTCTCCAGCAGCGGCAGCAGGTCCTGGATGGAGGAGACCTTGCCCTGGTTGATGAGGATGTACGGCTCGTCGAGGACGGCCTCCATGCGCTCCTGGTCCGTCACGAAGTACGGCGACAGGTAGCCCTTGTCGAAGGCCATGCCCTCGGTGAAGTCCAGCTCAAGACCGAAGGTGTTGGACTCCTCGACGGTGATGACACCGTCCTTGCCGACCTTGTCCATCGCCTCGGCGATGAGCTCGCCGACCTGCGTGTCCTGGGCGGACAGACCGGCGACGGCCGCGATGTCGGCCTTGTCGTCGATCGGGCGCGCGGTCGCGAGGAGCTCCTCGGAGATCGCGGCGACGGCGGCGTCGATGCCCTTCTTCAGGGAGGCCGGCGAGGCACCCGCGGCGACGTTGCGCAGGCCCTCGCGGACGAGCGCCTGGGCCAGCACGGTGGCGGTGGTCGTACCGTCACCCGCGATGTCGTTGGTCTTGGTCGCCACCTCCTTCACCAGCTGGGCACCGAGGTTCTCGTACGGGTCGTCGATCTCGACCTCGCGGGCGATCGTGACACCGTCGTTGGTGATGGTGGGGGCGCCGAACTTCTTGTCGATGACGACGTTGCGGCCCTTGGGGCCGATCGTCACCTTCACCGTGTCGGCAAGCTTGTTGACGCCGCGCTCAAGGGCGCGACGGGCGTCCTCGTCGAACTTCAGGATCTTCGCCATGGGAGCGATTCAGCCCTCTCGGAAACTTTGGGTGAAAACGAACCGCGCCCCCAGCGCCCGGCTTCTTGGAGGTAGCGGGGGCCAGGGGCGCAGCTCACTGCGAAACTTGGTGAATTACTTCTCGATGATCGCGAGCACGTCGCGAGCCGAGAGGACGAGGTACTCCTCGCCGTTGTACTTCACCTCGGTGCCGCCGTACTTGCTGTAGAGCACGATGTCGCCGACGGCGACGTCGAGCGGAAGACGGTTACCGTCCTCGAAGCGGCCCGGGCCCACGGCCAGGACGACGCCCTCCTGGGGCTTCTCCTTGGCGGTGTCCGGGATGACCAGGCCAGAGGCCGTGGTCTGCTCGGCGTCGAGCGGCTGGACCACAATGCGGTCCTCGAGCGGCTTGATGGCAACCTTGGAGCTGGTGGTCGTCACGATCCGACCTCCCCCTTCGGAGATCTCACGGGGTTAACTGTCTGAGGTGGCGACCAGGTGGATCCGTCGTCGCGGGTGCCGGACCTGCCCGTCGCTGTTGGCACTCTCCAGTGGGGAGTGCCAGAGCCGAGACTATGACTGCGATTAGCACTCGGTCAAGCGGAGTGCCAATTGCCTGCGGCGCGGCGCCGGGTTCTGGGTGCCGTGGGTTCAGGTGACCGACCCCTGGGGGCTGCGCCCCCCAGACCCCCCTTCGGCCCGAAGGGCCTCGTCCTCAAACGACGGACGGGCTGAAATCACCTACAGGTAGTCCTCCAGCTTTCCCACCGTCAGGCCCGCCTCCTGGACCCTCCGCAGCACCCGCACCGTCCGTTTCCACAGCGGCAGGTCCGTCGCCTCGTCTGGCCCTACGAGGATGATGTCGCCCGCGTGCAAGGACTTGGACTCGGTGTCCGTGGAGGTCCACAGGACGAGCGCCGAGACTCCGCATTCGGCCGCCGCTCTCCGCGTCGTCGTGTCGTAGGTGCCGTAGGGCGGGCGGAGGAGGTGGGGGCGGATTCCGAAGCGGGACTTGAGTTTGTCCTGTTGGCCGCAGATCTCGGCGCGCTGGCCGGCGTAGGGCAGGCCGCGCAGGGAGGGGTGGTCGAGGGTGTGGTTCTGGACGCTCGCGCCTACCGACTGGAGGCGGGCGAAGTGGCCGTAGCCCGGGCCGACGACGCTGTCCGTGAGGAACATGCCGACGGGGAGCCGTAGTTCACGGACCATGTCGACGAACCGTGGGTCCTTCTCGGCCCCGTCGTCGTAGGTGAGGAAGACGACCTTGTCGGAGGTGGGGACGCGGTCCACGACCGGGGGCAGGCCTGGGCCGGCCGTCAGGGCCGGGGGGTCCGCCGGTGGCCGCGGAGGCCGGGGCAGCGGGGCTCTCAGGCCCCACTCTCGGTACGGCCGCTCCCCCGCCGGGCTGTGCGTCCGTACCCGCTGGGCCGCCTTCTTGCCCAGCCGTTCGATCGGATCGACGGACTGGGCGCAGCCGGTCAGCAGTACGGTCCCCGCGAGTGCCGCCGCGAGGACGGATGCGGCCGGCCCCCGCAGGCTCACAGGTAGTCCTCCAGTCGGGCCACCGCGTACCCCTTGTCCGTGATCTTGTTCATGAAGCGGCGGATCATGTCCGGCATCGTGCCCCTCCAGTCGTCCTTGCCGCGGAAGTGGCTGAGGACGATGTCGCCGGGGTGGATGTCCCGGTCCCACTCGCGGTAGTCCCAGTGGTCGACGAAGACCTCTTCGTTCCAGATGGGCGCGTACTTGATGCCGCAGGCCTTGGCGGCGCGCAGGGTGTCCTCGTCGTAGTTGCCGAAGGGCGGGCGGAAGAGGGTCGGGCGTTTGCCGTAGCGCTTCTCGATCACGTCCTGCATGCCGCAGATCTCGCGCTTCTGACGGTCGTAGGACAGGCCAGGCAGGTAGGGGTGGTGGAGGGTGTGGTTGTTCAGGCCCACGCCCCTGTCCTGCATCTGCTTGAAGTAGCCGTAGTTCTCCTTCACCAGGTAGTCGCTGAGGAAGGCCGTGTACGGGATCTTCAGGTCGCTCATCATCCGCAGGAACGCCGGGTCCTTCTCGGCGCCGTCGTCGATCGTGAGGAAGACGATCTTCTGCTTGGTGGGGATCGTCGTGAAGACGGGCGGGAGTCCCTGTTCCTCGTGGCCGTCCACCTCGAAGCCCTTGCGGGTCGTGATCCTCGGCTTCTTCGAGGGGGGCGCCGGGGGTGTCAGGGGGACCTTCGCCAGGCGCCAGCGTTTGGTGGCGGCGAGCCTGGCGGTGTACGCGGCGTGCAGTTTCGAGGCGTACGCGTCCAGGGCGCGGGCCGGGAGCGCCTGGAGGGGCTGCTGGCCGGGGGCCGGGCGTACGTCGGTGGCGCGGCCGGCCTGCCCCTGCCCCTGCCCCTGCCCCTGTGCACAGCCCGAGGCGATCGCTGCCGTCGTGAGGGCTGCTAGGGCGATGCGGGTGCGGGCCCTGGAAACCCGTCCATTCGCACCGTTTTTGTAATTTTGTCCTACTACTCCCATGGGGCCGGATCCTCGCAGGACACCGCGCCGGACTCCGGCCGACACCGCCGCCGGAGGCGGACCGTCCTCCGACTGGCCCACAATGAGGCGGTGAACGACCACGTCTCCCTCCCGTTCTCCGCCCTCCTCACCCCCGAGGGCCGCGCCCTCCTCGACGAGGTGCGTGGCACCGGCCCCGCCGACGAGCTCGCCGTCGCCACCCGGCTGCGCCGCGAACACCCCGCCGAGCTCGTGTCGGCGGCGATCGGGCAGGCCCGGCTGCGGCAGCGGGCGGCGGTGAAGTTCGGGGCCGGGGACGCGGAGCGGATGTTCTTCACGCCGAACGGGGTCGAGCAGTCGACCCGGGCGAGCGTGGCCGCCTATCGGGCGGGGCGGATGCGGGAACTGGGCGTGACCTCCGTCGCCGACCTGTGCTGCGGGATCGGGGGCGACGCCATCGCGCTCGCCCGGGCCGGGATCCGGGTGCTCGCGGTCGACCGGGATCCACTGACCGTGGCCGTCGCTCGCGCCAACTTCGACGCGCTGGGGATCTCGGATCTGGTGGAGGTACGGGAAGCGGATGTCACCGACGTCGACACATCCCCGTACGACGCCGTGTTCGTCGACCCGGGCCGGCGGGGCGGGCGGGGGCGGATCTTCGATCCCGAGGCCTACTCTCCGCCCCTGTCCTGGGCCGTGCAGGCCGCCGCGAAGGCTCCGCGCGCCGCGCTGAAGGTCGCGCCTGGGATTCCGCACGAGGCCGTTCCCGCCGACGCCGAGGCCGAGTGGATCTCGGACGGCGGGGATGTGAAGGAGGCGGTGCTGTGGTTCGGAACCGGGCCGGGAGTGGTACGGGCGACGCTGCTGCCGGGGCCGCGCAGTCTGCTCTCGCGCGGGCTTCCCAATCCCGAAGTCCGGCCTCTGGGACGGTACTTGTACGAACCCGACGGCGCCGTCATCCGGGCCCATCTGGTCGCCGAGGTCGCGGAGGAGGTCGGTGGCGGGCTCGTCGACGAGACCATCGCGTATGTGACGGCGGACCGGCTGGTTCCTACGGCGTATGCCTCCGCCTATGAGATCACCGACCAACTGCCCTTCAACGTCAAGAAGTTGAAGGCGCTGCTGCGGGAGCGGGGCGTCGGGATCCTGACCGTGAAGAAGCGGGGGTCGGCCGTCGAGCCGGAGGAGCTGAGGAAGAAGGTCAAGCCTCAGGGGCCCAACTCGGCCACCGTGTTCCTGACGCGGGTCGCGGGGGCGCCGACCATGCTCGTCGGCGCCCCCGCGATGCCGCCTACTGGTGCTGGACCGTCTTGACGGAGTCCAGGTGCGGGTCGGCGCCGACCGGGCCGGACCTGGCCACCGTGGCGGGCTGGCCGTCGTTGGTGCGCAGCACGCTGTAGGGGCTCAGCTGGGTGCTCGTGGTCGTGGGCACCGTGCCGTTGTAGTAGGGGCGGTACACGAACTGGCTGCCGCTCGCGCTGATCGAGCCGCCCGCCGTGTTGAGGGCTCCCGCGGTGACCGAGGCGGTGGGGCCGAACGCGATCGTGGACTGCGTGGCGGCCGACTGGCGCAGCAGGTAGCTCTTGACCTCGCTCGACAGAGTGGGGCGTGAGGTCCACAGGACGGGCCCGAAGACATTCATCGCCGCACCCGCCGACAGGCCGTCACGCCAAGAGCCGGCGTAGGCCAGGCCGACCGAATTCGGGCCGGTCCACCAGAACTTGGCGACGGCCACGGACAGGCCCGCGTCGGTGCTCGCGGTGATCGGGTAGTAGTAGTACGTCGACGGCCACTTCGAGAAACTCGTGTGCGTCACCGCGTACTTGGCGTCGGCCCCGACCGGGATGACCATAGTCTTGTCGGGGTTGAGGCTGTTGAGGTACGACTTCACCGACGCCGTCAGCTTCTTGCCGTTGGTGAGGATCAGGCTGCCCGCACTGCTCGCGCCGTCGGCACCGGCCGCGGCGGCCGCCGGGAGGGCCGCCTTGTAGTCGGTGCCGCTGGCCAGGAACACGTACTTCGGGGCAGTGGTGACGGACTTGGCCACCTTGACCGAGGTCTCGTAACGGTCGGCGCCGGACAGCCGCTTCGGGACATAGCCGAGCGTCCTGAGCTGCGCGGCGACATTCGTGCCGAGGATGGATGTGCCGCCGACGAGATAGACACTCGCGCCCGCCTTCAGCGTCCGCTTGAGCTCGGTCTTGACCGCCGAGGACAGCCCGCTCTTCGGCGTCGTCAGCACCGGCCCCTGCTTCTTGCCGGCCAGTGCGGGCGCGGTCAGCGAGTACGCGGTGCTGTCCTGGTTGAGCAGCACGGCCGACTTGGCGTTCATCAGGCCCGGCACGCTCTCGCCGAGCTTGTTCCAGGTCCAACGGGAGGACGCGAGGGTGGTGTTGTAGGCGTTGCTGCCCCAGACCCGGCCGGTGCTGTTCTTGCGCAGCGGCTGCCAGCTGGGGTTGGTGCCGAAGTTGCTGCCCTCGGTGTCCGCGACCTTGGTGAGCTCGCCGGTGCCCAGGTCGACGTACTCGATGGTGTGTACGTCGTCGCTGTTCGGCGAGGTGTGGGCGTCGAGGACGATCCGGGTGCCGGTGGGCGACCAGGACGGGTTGGCGTGCTGGCGGGGCCCGGTGGTGATCTGCTTGACGTCGGTGCCGTCGGCGTTCGCCGTGAAGATCTGGGAGTTGCCGTCGGTGTCGTCGCGGACGAACGCCAGCTTGGTGCCGTCCGGCGAGTAGGCGGGCTGCGAGGCGTCGGTGAGGACACGCTTGACGGTCTTCGCGGACGGGTCGTAGACGTAGACACCGGCGTTGTCGTAGCAGCCGTAGTTGATACGACGCTCGAACGCGACCAGACCCGCGGGACTCACGGTCGGATCGTTGTCGCAGACGCTGGCCGGCTCCAGGGCAGTAGTCAGCAGCGGGCGGGCTGCGTACGCGCCGTCCGAGGGCCCGTAGGCGAGCTGACCATCGCTGGAGAAGACGACATACCGCCCGCCCCACCAGAAGGCCAGGTCCTCGTAGGTGGCACTGGCCCGCATCCCCTCCGCCCAGGGCAGAGTGATCTTCGAGGACCCGGCGGGCCGGATGCTGGAGATCTGCCCGGCACTGGTGATGAGCCGACTGCCGTCCGGCGCCCAAGCGGCGTAACTCCCACCCTGATTGGGCACTTGGGTCGCCTTGCCGGTGGCCGGGTCGATCAGCAGCGGCCCATCGGTGAGAATCTTCCCCTCGGTCCCCGGCCAGGGCCCGGCGTCATCGGCGACGGCACCGGACGCGGTGGTCAGGGTCCCCACAGCGGCGAACACCGCGGCGGTCGCGAGCGCCGCGGCACGGCGGCGCGTGATCTGTCTCAAGATGCGATCCCCCCAGGATCGGAAGTCGTCCATCGGAAGTCGTCAGAAATGCCGCGCGCGGGCCGAGCCGGGTCGACGCGTGTCCCCCCGTCGACTTCACAGCCGCACCACAGCGGCTGGGTAACTGTAGTGCCCAACGAGCGGCGATGAGAACAGAGTTACGATTGAATCCTCCCCTCCCTGAAAAGAGGGGATTCCTGGCTCAGGCCACCTCCTGGAGCAGCGCTCCAGGAGGCCTTCCGCCATCGGTACCAGCCGGGTTGAGACCTGCCCGGACCAGCATGACGCGTGCGGAGTTCTTGTCCCTGGGGGATACGGCTCCGCACGCGGTGCAGGCATACGTTCGTTCTGAGAGAGGTAGTGCGTGCTTGGTTCTCGCTCCGCACTGCGCACAGTCCATCGTGGTGTGCGCGGGGTGTACCAGGCGCACGATCCTGCCGTGCTTGCGGCCCATCTCGATCAAGGCCTGCTTGGTGGCACCGATCGCCGAGTCGGCGGCCTTCCTGGCCATGGTGGACTTGGCCAGGAACTTCGGCCGGAAGTCCTCCACAGCGATGGCGTCGTGGTCGCGGACCACGGACTTGGCCCATTTGCGGCCGGTGTCCTGCCGCTGCCGGGCCACCTTCTTGCATGCCTTTGACCGCAGCTTCTTCGCTTCTCGGTAGCCCTTCGAAGCGGCCTGCCCCATCTTCGGCTTGCGCCGGGCCATCATCCGGTCGTACCGAGTCAGCTTGGTCTTGGCTTTCCTGCCGTGCTCGGCGTGTGGCAGGTCATGTGTGTCGGATGTGGTGGTCGCGGTCTCCTTCACACCCCAGTCGATACCGATCACCGCGCCCGTTTCGGGGAGCGGCTGGGTCTCGGCGGGCACGACGAACGAGCAGTACCAATGTCCGACGCTGTCCTGATAGACACGCACGCTGGACGGATCGGCGGGCAGGTCGCGCGACCACACCACCGTCAAGGCGATTCCGCCCGCCAGGTGCAGACGGCCGTCCTTGAGGCGGAACCCGTTCCGGTTGTAGTTCAGGCTCGGGAGCGCTTCCCGCTTCTTCTTGTACTTCGGCATCCCGGCACGCTGCCGCATCGGCAGACGCTCCCGAATGTCCTTCTGCGCCTTGGCCTTGGACTTTCCGAAGTCGCGGATGATCTGCTGCTGAGGAACGCTGCTGCCTTCGCGGAGCCAAGGCGTGGTCTTCCGGGCCTGGGTCAGCATCTTGTCGAGCTGAGCCGGGCCGCAGGTCCGTCTGTCCGTACCCTCGGGCCGGTCCTTGTTCCACAGGTGGGTCTGCCTGGACTTCGTGCGGCACTCGTTCCAGACCCACCGGCACCGGTCCCATTCCGCGAGTAGATCGGCAAGGGCGGTGGACGACACGCGGATGCGGAAGGTCCACCGGGCGTGCCCGGCCTCTCCCGTTTCCTTTAGTGTCTTCACGGTGTCATAATAGCACCATGGATAACGAGGTACGCATGACTTTGCGACTCCCCGAAGAACTCCGTAACCGGCTTGCCGCCCATGCCAAGTCCGAGCGGCGGTCCCTCAACTCTGAGCTGGTCTACATGTTGGAGGTCGGCCTCCGCGCCGCCGGAGTGGACGAGGAATCGCCCTGACGGCGACTCTCCTTCCCCCGCCCCGCTACGCGGGAAGCCGGATTCCTCCCCGCCCTGAAGGACGGGGCACCCTCCGGTTATCTGATGAACAGCCGACCCCATCCGCCTTGTGCGCCTCACTCCTCCGCCCTGGCCAGCAAGACCTCCCGCTCCCGCTCGTTACGGGCCAGCTCGGCCGCCCGTACAAACTCCCCGCGGGCCTGAGCCGTACGGCCCAGGCGGGCCAGCAGATCGCCGCGCACGCTGGGCAGCAAGTGGTAGTCGCGGAAGGCCGGTTCGGCGGCGAGGGCGTCGACGATCTCCAGGGCAGGAGCCGGGCGTACGGCTCTCGGGCGGCATCTGTACGAGCCCGACGGGGGCGTCATCCGGGCCCACTTGGTCGCCGATGTCGCAAAACTCCTGGAGAAAAGGGGCACATCGACGAGCGCATCGCCTACGTAACCTCCGACCAGCTCCTCAAGACGCCGTTCGCCTCGCCGTACGAGATCACCGATCAACTGCCGTTCAATGTCAAGAAGCCGAAGGCGCTGCTGCGGGAGCGTGGGGTCGGGACTCTCACCGTCAAGAAGCGGGGGTCCGCCGTTGAGTCCGACGAGCTTCGGAAGAAGGTCAAGGCTTAGGGGGGCCGGATCGGCCACCGTCTTCCTCACTCGGGTGGCGGGGGCGCCGGTGATGCTGGTGGGGCGTCCCGTGTGCGGGAGAGCGGTTGCAGGGTGCCGTCGCGCAGGACTCTGACCTGGGCGCGACGGCTGACTTCATAAGCGTGGTGGTGGGCCAACGGGAAGTGGGCGCCGGCGAGGTCGCCGCCGGGGAGGAAGCGGATCAGCCAGGCGACCGCTTCGGCGCCCTCGGCCGCGACGGCGGTGGCCGTCAGGAGTTTCTCGTAATCCCTGCGGAGGCCGCCGTAGCCGGTGCTCGGGGTCTGCTGGAAGTACTGGAAGACCGTGTGGACCCGGGAGGGCGGGACGCGGTCGGGTACCTGACCGGGATCCAGATGCTCGCCCCTGCCCCACCGGTTCAGACAGCGGTCCACCTCGTCCTCGGGGGAGAAGACGTACAGCCAGGCGGCGGCCGGCCCCTCGTTGTCCCGCCGCCAGGCCCGCACGCGCAGCTCCGCCACGATGTCCTCGACGCCGTACGGTGTCAGCGCGGCGGTGACGCGGCCGGTGATCCCGGACTCGATGCCGGCCCACCGCTCCCCCGGCTCCACCTCGCCGCGCAGGACCGCCAGGCGGATCACGTCGAGGCCCACCGGCGCTCCCCACGCGACCAGGGTCGCGGCGGCGGACACCCGTACCCGCGCGTCGAAGTGCGTGAGGAGCGCGTTGAGTTCACCGGGATTGCCGGGGCTGTGGTCCAGGCATTCGAGCGCCATGCTGCGGGTCAGGCCGCTCACCGTGTCGTCGTGGGCGAGGGCGAGCAGGCCCTCGCGGTGGGCGTGGCCGTGGCCCTCGGCGAGGTGGTCCCGGACCGCGGTGATCGGCCCGAGGGAAGCCTGCTGGGCGCGGGCCAGGTCGAGCAGGACTGGCACCCCGGCGTCACCGGCCGCGTCCAAATAGGCCCCGGCGACGGCCTTGGAGGAGGCCCAGTTGAGGTGGTCCAACAGCCGTTCGGCCAGGCCGGGTTCCCGTACGTCCTTGAGCGCGTCACGGACCGCCGCCTCGACCTGACGGCCCGGAAGGTCCGCGCACGTCTCCAGCGCCCGCAGGGCGACCTCGGCGGGCGCCCCCGCAGCGCCGAGCGCCCGGACGACCAGGGCGACGCGTTCGCCCTGCCCCCAGTCGTCACCGACGCCGGCGGCCACCGGCTCCAGCTCCCGCTCCAGTTCGGCACGCAGCACCGGCACCGCCGCCTCCACCCGCAGCGCACCCAGCGCGGTGATCAGCGCGCCCCGCAGCCCGGCGCGGCCCAGGGCGAAGGCGCCCAGCAACCGCTCCCCCACCCGCCGACCGCCGTGCGCGGCAAGGGCGTTGACCAGGGCCAGCCTCGCCTCCTCGGCACGCCGGTGGTCACAGATGTAGGCGACGACCTCGTCCAGTTGTTCGTCGGAGCGCAGTACGCCCACCAGCGCCTCGGCGGTCCGCCGCTTCTCGTCCGGGTACGGGGACCGGTCCAGCAGGTCCCACACCGCGGCCCCGATCTGCCGCCGCAGCGCGACGTCGGCCACGCGCGGGCTCCCCGTCAGACAACGCGCCGCGAGCAGCAGGTCCGTGTGGAAGAGGTCGTCGTCGGGCAGATCCAGCAGATCGGAGGGGCGGTTCGGGCCGAGTTGCAGCACGCCTTCCAACAGCGGCGTCGCATCCGGCAGCGCCCCCGCGAGCAGCAGGATCACCTCCTCCCACCACGGGTCGTACCGCGCGTTCACCGCCTGCCGGGTCCCCTCCGCGCCCCGCTCCAGGAGGGCTGCGGCGGTGAAGTGCTCCTGGAGGGTGAGGTGCAGGAAGCCGTACCAGCCGTGCGCCTGCGGTTTGAGCAGGCCGTACTGGGCGGCGATCTCGTCGAGGATGGCGCGGCTGTCCTCAGGAGCGAGATCGATGGTGGGCAGGAAACGGCCAATCTGGTCGAGGAGGTCGTCCTCGGGGAAGTAGCGCAAGCCGCGCCGGTGGTAGTGGCGAGCGATCTCCTTCAGGAGGTCCTGTTTGCGGTCGGTGGTGAAACGGCTGTAACGCGTGATCTTGCGGTGCGCGTCCCATTCGCGGAGCAGGACCTCGACGCACCGCTGGTACAACGCCGCCCGGCGCTCGGGGAGTTCGAGGTCTCGTTCGTAGACGATCGCGATCAGGCTGAGCAACAGCGGGTTGGCGGCCAGGGTCTGCAGACGGCCGTTCGCCGAGAGGGCGCGGACGAGACCCGCCCGGCGGCTGTCGCCGGGGCCGAACCAGTTGGCGACGAACGTCTCGATCTGCGGCCACTCGAAGTCCAGCGCCTCCAGCACCTGGAACTGCGGCAGCCCGCCCCGCCAGCCCTGCCGGCGGCAGGTCGCGGCGATCGTCGCGCGGGGGAACCGCGTTGCCAGTCGGGCCAGTTCGGTGGTGACCCGGCGGTACGCGCTCTCGGCCTCCCGGGCGCTCTCCCCGCCCAGTACCTCGTCCAGGCCGTCCAGCAGCAACGCGGCGCTGCCGTCGGCGAGTTTGCCCACGATGTAGTCGCGGGCGTCCTCGAAGCCGTACTGGTCGGCCCAGTGCTCGGCGAGGTGGTCGAGCAACGACTCGTGACCGCTCTCGATGAACCGGAACAGCTCGACGTACGCCGGGAGTTCGGGCAGGGTCTCATGCTCGGACTGGGTGGCCATGCGGAGGGCCAGGTGCCGGAGCATGGTCGTCTTGCCTGCGCCGGGGTCGCCGACGACCACGATCCGCCGGTAGCGCTGGAGGGCGTCGACGGGTGCGTAGGTGTGAACGGCGGACGTCTGGGCGTCGGCGGCGGCCGCGGCCTCCGCCCGCTCCTCCTCTGTACGGCGGCGCTGCTCCGGGTCCTCCGGCGAGGAGGGGCGGCCGCCGACAGCCCGTCCCGCCTCGTTCATACGCCGGGCGAACCGCTCCGTCTCCGCACGGCGGGCCCGCCTGTCGAGTTCGTCGGCGGAGATGAACCGCAGCGGCTGCTGCTCCTGGACGCCCACCTGGACGTACAGCCGCTCCAGCCGCAGCGGCCGGGACATGTCGAGGATGCGCAGGGTCGACAACTCCTGCACCAGACGCCCGCAGTAGGCCGCCGCCCCGGCGTCCAGAGTGGAGCGACGGGCTGCCACCCGCTCAGCGGCCCGCTCCCGCTCCTGCTCCGCCTCCCGTTCGGCGCGGCGGCGCTCCCGCTCCGTCAGTTGGCGTTCGTGGTCCCACTCCTGCTCTTTCAGGCGCATCTGGGAGGCCAGTTCGAGGTGGATCTTCTCCCGCTCCAGGTTCTGCACCCGGTGCACCTGCCACAACGCCACCGCCGCCGCGATCAGAGCGACCAGCAGTCCGCTCAGCGCGGTGACGACGGATGCGCTGTCCAGCGCCAAGGACTCACTCGCCAGAGACACAGACCCCCCTGCCCGTCTGTACGACTCCTGTGATTCTGACAGTGGGCGTCGCGTCTGAAACCCCTTGTGCGGTACGTCAGTCGGCCGCCCGTCTCCGCAACATCTCCCGCTCCCTCTCGTTCCCCGTCAGCCCCGCCGCCCGCTCGAACTCCGCCCGCGCCTCCGCCGTACGCCCAAGCCGGACCAGCAGATCCCCGCGCACGCTGGGAAGCAAGTGGTAGTCACGCAGGGCCGGTTCGGCGGCCAGGGCGTCGACGAGCTCCAGGGCCGCGACCGGGCCGTCGACCATCGACACGGCGACCGCGCGGTTGAGTTCGACGACCGGGGACGGGGCGCGGGCGGCGAGCAGGCCGTAGAGGGTCGCGATGCTCGGCCAGTCCGTCTCCTCGTAGGTGTACGCGTGCGCGTGGCAGGCCGCGATCGCAGCCTGGAGGGCGTACGGGCCGGGGGCGCCGGTCGCAGTGGCCTCGGCGTGGTGCAGAGCGGTGATGCCGCGGGCGATGAGCATGCGGTTCCAGCGGCGGCGGTTCTGGTCGCGCAGGAGGACGGGTTCGCCGGACGGGCCGGTGCGGGCGGCCGTGCGGGACGCCTGGAACTCCAACAGCGAGGCCAGCGCGTGCACTTCGGGTTCCTTCGGCATAAGCCCGGCCAGCTGCCGGGCCAGCCGCAACGCGTCCTCGCACAGGGCGGGGCGCAGCCAGTCGTCGCCGGCCGTGGCGGCGTAACCCTCGTTGAAGATGAGGTAGATGACGTCGAGTACGGAGCCGAGGCGGGCCTCGCGCTCGGGGCCGTACGGCACTTCGAAGGCGACGTTCTTCGTCGCGAGGGTGCGTTTGGCGCGGACGATGCGCTGGGCGATCGTCGGCTCGGGGGCGAGGAACGCGCGGGCGATCTCGGCCGTGGTCAGACCGCCGAGGAGACGGAGTGTGAGGGCGATGCGGGCCTCGGCGGAGAGGATCGGGTGGCAGGTCGTGAAGACGAGGCGGAGCAGGTCGTCGTCGATGTCGTCCGGGTCGGCCGGCTCCTCCGGCGGGGCCGTCGTCTCCAGGGTGCGGCCGATCTCGGCCAGCTTGCGGGCGTAGTTCTCCCGGCGCCGGACCAGGTCGACGGCGCGGTGCCTGGCGGTGGCCATGAGCCAGGCGCCCGGGTTGTCGGGGACACCGTCACGCGGCCACTGCTCCAGGGCGGCGACCAGGGCGTCCTGGGCGAGTTCCTCGGCGATACCGATGTCACGGACGATGCGGGCGACTGCGGCGATGACGCGGGGGGACTCGATACGGAAGACGGTTTCGATGGCGACGGTGGCCGGGGACGGGGTGGCACGGGAGGCGGTGGGCTGTGGTTCCACAACCCCCCATGCAACACCCGGCGTGGCCTCAGGCCAAGGATCAGGCCAAGGAGGTGTCAGCCCTCCGCGATCTCCCGCACCTCGCAGGTCACCGTCCAGAACTCCTCGTGCACCTTCAGGAACCGCTTCGTCCACTCCAGCGCCTCGGCCATGTCCTTGCACTGCATGATCGCGTAGCCGCCGACGACCTCCTTGGACTCGGTGAAGGGCCCATCGGTGACGGAGATGTTCCCGCCCTCCCAGTGCACCCGGGTCCCCTGCGCGGACGGCGTGAGCCCGGCGGTGTCGAGCATCACCCCGGCCTTGGTGATCTCCTCGATCAGCTCCCCCATCCGCTGCATCAGCTCGGGGCTGGGTCCCTCGGCGGGCGCGGTCTTCTCGTCGATCTTCACGAGCGACAGGTAGCGGGGCATGGTGACTCCCTCGGTAGTCGGGCGGGGCTGTTCCCGCCTCTCACCCTGTGCGTCGAACGGGGACGGGGCGGATCGACACGCTCGCCGGATTTCTTCGAGAATTTGTTTCCGCAGCTCACCGCGCACAGCCTTCGAGTCGTACGCGTTGTCGCGGGTCGTCGGTGGTGCGCGCCCCGAAGGCGCGATGTCCTTCGGGGCGCGGCAGGGGTTCGGGTTCAGGCGTTGTAGCCGCCGTGGGCGTCCAGCACCGCGCCCGTGACGTACGACGCGGCGGGGCTCGCCAGGAAGGCGATCGCCGCGGCGATTTCGTCGGGGTGCCCCATGCGTTGCAGGGACAGCGAGCCGACCAGGGCCTTGAGCGTCTCGGGGTCCGGCGGTTGCATGCCGCCCTCCATCAGTCCGGCCTCCACGACGTTGGCCGTGATGTTCCGCGGCCCGAGGTCGCGTGCGACGCCCATGGTGTACCTCTCGATCCCGGACTTGGTCGCCGAGTAGTCGGCAAGGCCGGGGGCGCCGACCCGGGAGCCCAGTCCGGAACTCACCGTGATGATGCGGCCGCCCGTGCGCAGCACTCGGGAGGCGGCCCGGATGACGGCGATCACGCCGAGGTAGTTGGTGGCGTGCATCCGGTCCAGTGCGGCGGTGTCGGCGTCCGGGTCGTCCACCGTGCGGCCCTGCTCCACCGAGATCGCCGCGTTGTTGACGAGGATGTCCAGGCCGCCGAAGTGCGCGACCACGTCGTCGATCAGCGCCCGCGCCCGGCTCGTGTCCGCCTGGTCGGACTGGAGGGCGACGGCCTTGGCTCCCTTGCCGTGCACCTCGTCGACGACGGCCTGCGCCTGCTTCTCGGAGCTGACGTAGGTCAAGGCGACGTCGGCGCCCTGCTCGGCCAGCAGCCGTACGGTCGCGGCTCCCAGTCCGCGCGACCCCCCGGTGACCAGGGCGACCTTGCCCATGAGTGGCTTGCTCATTCTTCTCACCTCGTTGATTGACCCTTCGCGGCAGTCGTAACGCTAATTGTTACGACACCCTGTTGCAACCTTCACTGTTACGACTACGCGTAACATGAAGCGTTGCGACCGAGAGGAGGAGTCCATGAGCGCCAACAGCAGGCTGACCATCGCCGCCCACGCGCTGGCCTGGATCGGTCTCTACCAGCGCCAGGGCCATGAGGTCGCCACCTCCGAGCAGATCGCGACCAGCGCGAACACCAACCCCGTGGTGATCAGACGGCTGCTCGGCGAGCTGCGCAGGGCCGGGCTCGTGGAGTCCCGGCGGGGCGTGGGCGCGGGCTGGTCACTGGCACGCGAGCTGGAGTCGATGACCCTGCTCGACGTGTACGAGGCAGTGGAACCCGGCCCGCTGTTCGCAATGCACCGCACCACCCCGGACCAGGGATGCGTGGTGGGTCACGGCATCCAGCCGGCGATGCAGAGCATCTACGAGGGCATCGAGGAGACCCTGAGACACGAGCTGGCCCGCGTCACGCTCGCGAACGTACTCCGGGACGTACTCGCGGCACCTCGCTAGCCTTCTTGTTACGCCCTGCCACGCGCAGTTGTCGCCCTCGGTGAGCACAACATCCCCGTTCCCGAGGCTAGTTGAGCTCGTACCCGAACCCCGCCTTCGCGTACGGCGCCCCGATCCGGCGTCCGCCGAAGGCCAGGGCCGCGTCCGTGACGAGGCCCGTCGGGCGGCCCCGTAGGAGCCAGACCGCACCGTTGCCGGTGTCCTCGCCCGGGGCCGCGACTGCCAGGTCGGCGTGGCCGTTGCCGTTGGTGTCGAGGAGGTGGACCGTGGCGCCGAAGGAGTCGTACAGCTCTGCGGTTCCCGGGATTCCCCGCGTGTCCTGGGTGAAGGCCTGGGCGCCGGTGCCGGTCAGGCCGGTGCGGCTCCCGCGCAGGATGTCGACGGCGCCGGCCCCGTCGTCGTAGCCGAGTTCCTCGCCGGGGGCGCCCACGGCGAGGTCGTCGATGCCGTCGCCGTTGATGTCGCCGGTGGCCAACGCCGTGCCGAAGCCTTCGTTCGACTCGCCCGTGCCCGGCACGCCCGGGGTGTTCTGCGAGTACGACTTCCAGGCGGTGGAGGGGGTCACGCCTGCGGCCGAGCCGTAGGCGACCTGGACCCGTTCGTCGTAGGTGAGGCCGACGGCGACGTCGTCGTACCCGTCGCCGTTGAGGTCGCCCAGCGCCACATCGCCGTCGCCCTGGGGGATGGCGGCTTCCTGGTTGGTCAGGCCCGTGGCGGAGGGGGTGTAGAAGCGGGTGCAGTAGACGCCGTCGCCGCAGTAGACGCGCAGGGCAAGCTCGTCACGGCCGTCGCCGTCGACGTCCCCGGTGGCGCCGTCGACCACGTCGTAGGAGCGCAGGCGGTCGGGGTCGAGGGCTGTCTTCGCGGCCGGGGTGCCGCCACGGCCGACCGGGCCGGTCCAGACGGTGGCGGTGGTGCCCAGGGGGTCGTCGCCCGCGGAGGCACCCGTGCGGAACAGCGCCAGGTCGGCCTTGCCGTCGCCGTCGAAGTCGCCGGCCTGGGTGTTCGTGGCGGGGATCGACGTGCTGTCGCCCGTCAGACCCCGTGAGCCGCCCCAGACGACGACCGCGTCGCCCGACCGTGCGGCGATCCCGATGACCAGGTCCGTGCGGCCGTCGCCGTTCAGGTCGGCCAGGGAGAGCTGGGTGCCGAAGCCCTGGCCGGCGGTCGCGCTGCCCGGAATGCCGTCCGTGGAACGGGTGATGACGGTCCGTCGGTTCGGGGACAGCCCGTGCGGGCCGCCGTACATGACCGCCACGTAGCCCGCCTTGGCCTTGCCCGCGACGGTGGCTTTCGGGGCGCCGACAGCGAGGTCCTGATAGCCGTCACCGTTGAAGTCGTCGTCGTGGGCGGCGACGGCCGGCGGGGCGAGGGTGGTCGCGGAGGCGGTCGCGCGGGTGTCCGTCGATCCCTGGTCGCAGGCGAGGGCGGGCACCGCGCCGACGGAGAGCAGACCCGCAGCCGCGAGAGGCCGCACCCAACGAGCATGCGAACGCACGGAGAACACCGGCCGACCTCCTCGTTACGGCGACACTGTCACCGAACGAGACGTACCTCCGCCGCCGTTGGTTGTGCCCACGCCAGAACCGCGACCCAACCCGTTACTTCAGCGAAGCCCACAGCTCGCTCGCCTCCGGCTCGTCCGCGACCACCCGGTTGGCGTCCGAGGGGGCGGTCACCACCGGCATCATCACCGTCTTCACGCTGTCCGAGGACAGGCCCCGCAGGCTCTTGGCCAGGCTGATCAGTTCGCTGAGGGAGTCGAGGCCGGTGTCCGTGGTGAGGCTGTCGGTTACCGCGTCGGCGACCTCGTAGAGCTCGGCGGGGTCGGTGAGGAGGCTGGTCGAGGCGATCTGCTCCAGCAGGGCCTTCACCAGTTTCTGCTGGAGGCCTATGCGGCCGAGGTCGCTGCCGTCGCCTATGCCGTGCCGGGTGCGGGCCAGGGCGAGGGCCTGCGTGCCATTGAGGTGGTGGGTGCCCGCCTTGAGCGTCAGGTGGCTGTCCTCGTCGTCGATGTCCTCGTCCGTGGTGACCGTGACCCCGCCGAGGGCGTTGACCAGCTTCGCGAATCCGGAGAAGTCGATCTCGATGTAGTGATCCATGCGGACGTCGGTGATCGACTCGACGGTCTTCACCGCACAGACCGGACCGCCCACCGAGTAGGCGCTGTTGAACATCGCGTTGTACGCCACCGCCGTAGAACCCCCCGACGACAAGGGGCAGGACGGACGCGTGACGAGCGTGTCGCGCGGGATGCTGACCACCGTGGCCTCGGTCCGCCCCGCGTCGATGTGGAAGATCATCGCCGTGTCGGAACGGGCGCCCGAGCTGCTGCCGCCGCCGAGCGCCTGGTTCTCCTTGCCACTGCGCGAGTCCGAGCCCAGGACCAGGATGTTCACCGCCTCGGTGGGCAGCGGGGAGGCGGAGGCCGAGGCGTTCGGTGTCGGGGTCGTCACCGACTTCGCCGGGCGGTTGTCGCCGAGCGCGCTGTCGATGTCGACGCTCTTGATGTTGCCGTTCAGGTGCCAGTAGGCCCAGCCGCCCGCGCCGACGCCGAGCACGAGGGCGCCGGCGAGCGTGATGCCGGCGGCCATCAGCAGGCGGGACCGCCGGCGCACGCGTCTTTCCGTTCCCCCGTTGTCGTCCTCGTGTTCGTCTTCTCCAGTCACGGGCAGGAACGTAAGTCCGAATTATTACGAGCGGGGACCCGAGACCGCCATTCTTCGGGAAATCTCAGACTTCTCACTCCGGCCTCAGCGCGGCGGTCGGACTTCTCAGGATGACCTCAGCCCACGCACCACAACCCTCAGCCCAGGGTCACGGTCGGCACCGGATTGCTCCCGCTCCACGACGCGTTGAACCCGAAGCTCACCGAACCGCCGTCCGCGACCGCCCCGTTGTAGGAGGCGTTGACGCAGCTGACCACCGCGCCCGACTGCGTGCAGGTCGCGTTCCAGGCCTGGCTGATCTGCTGACCCGCACCGAACGTCCAGCCCACCTTCCAGGACGCCAGCGAGGCGCCCGAGCAGGCGATGGTCACCTGGCCCGTGAACCCGGTGTTCCACTGGTTGCTGACGCTGTACGTCGCCGTGCACGCGCCCGTCGGAGGCGTGGTCGTCGTCCCGCCGAGCGCCTCCGAGATCGCGTAGTACGCCGGTTTCGGCGCGTAGTTCTCGTCGTACGGTGTCGCCGCCCCGTAGCCCGGGAAGACGCCGGGGATCCAGGAGTCGGAGTCGGTGAAGCCCCAGACGGTGACGCCGGTGCACCGGGTCACGGCGACGCAGGCGTTCATGACGGCCTTGTAGTCGGCGGCCTGCCGGGTCAGCTTCGTGGTGTCCGCCGGCAGCGCCATCCGGATGTCCAGCTCGGTGATCGCCACGTCGACGCCCAGGTCGGCGAAGCGCTGGATGTTCTGCTGGAGGGTCGACGGGACCTGCCCGAGGATCAGATGGGCCTGCAATCCCACCCCGTCGATCGGGATGCCGCGGTCCTTCAGCGACTTGACCAGGTTGTAGAGGGCGGTGCTCTTCGCGTTGACGCCCTCGACGTTGTAGTCGTTGATGTAGAGCTTGGCGCTCGGGTCGGCGGCCCGCGCCCAGGTGAGGGCCTGGGCGATGTAGTCGGCGCCGAGGCCGTTGTACCAGAGGGTCGAGCGGTAGGTGCCGTCCTCGTTGAAGGGCTCGTTGACCACGTCCCAGGCGGCCAACTTGCCCGCGTAGCGGCCGACTTCGGTGCTGATGTGGTTCTGCAGCAGACTGCTGAGCTGGGCCGGCGTCCAACTCCCGCCAGTCAGCCAGCCCGGGTTCTGGCTGTGCCATACGAGGGTGTGGCCGCGCACCTGCTGACTGTGGGCCTGCGCGAAGGCGACGATCTGGTCGGCCTCGGCCCAGTTGAAGGTGCCCTGGCTGGGCTCGACCGACCCCCACTTCATGGCGTTGCCCGGGGTGAGCGAGTTGAACTGCGCCCCGGCGATGTCCCCGTAGGTGCCGGTGAGCTTGGAGCCGGTGACGGCGGTGCCGATGACCTTGCCCTTCGCTGCGGCGAGGTCGCGCAACGGGGTGTCGGCGGCGTGGGCGGCGGGGGCCGTGGCCAGGAGCGCGCCCAGGAAAAGCAGGGACAAGCCGGTTCTCAGAGATCTCATTGCGGGTGCCTCCGAAAGTTTCGGTTGAACAACCGATTGGCTTCGGAGGAGTGTGGAGACGCTTGCCCCACCCGTCAATACGTCAACTTCCGGCCACCCCGGTCACGAAACGCGCCCGGGCGGCGCCCCCGTACTGCTCCGCACCACCAGACTCGTGGCCAGCTCCACCCGCCGAGCCGCCGTCGACTCCTCCTCGCGCCCCAGCTCCAGCACCAGCTTCGCCGCCGCCTCGGCCATCTCCATCAGCGGCTGCCGTACGGTCGTCAGCGGCGGCCCCACCCAACGCGCGACCGGCAGATCGTCGAACCCGACGACGCTCAGGTCCTCCGGGATCCGCAGCCCCAGCTCGCGCGCGGCCTCGTAGAGCCCCAGCGCCTGGAGGTCGTTGCCGGCGAAGACCGCGGTGGGCCGGTCGGGGCGGCGCAGGAGTTCGAGGCCGTGCCGGTAGCCGGCCTCGTGGTGGAAGTCGCCGGTGGCGATCAGCGTGAGGTCGACCGGCAGTCCGGCGGTCTCAAGGGCCGCCCGGTAGCCGTCCACCCGGGCGCGGCTGCACATCATCTGCGAGGGCCCGCTGATCGCGCCGATCCGGGTGTGCCCGAGCTCGACCAGGTGCCGGGTGGCGGCGAGCCCGCCCTGCCAGTTGGTGGCGCCGATCGAGGGTACGTCGGTGCCCGGGTCGCCGGCCGGGTCCATCACCACGAACGGGATGGACCGGCTGGTCAGCAGAGCGCGCTGGGACTCGTCGAGCCCGGACAGCACCAGGATGACCCCGTGCGGGCGGCGGGCGGCGACCTGGTCGGCCCAGGTCCGCCCCGGCGTGAGCCGCCCGGCGCTCTCGCTCAGCACGACGCTCAGCCCGGCGTCCCGCGCCACGTTCTCCACACCCCGGATGACCTCCATCGCCCAGGCGCTCTCCAGCTCGTGGAAGACCAGGTCGATCAGGGGCGAACGGCTCGCCTCGGCCCGGCGCCGCCGATAGCCGTACGCACGCAGCAGGTCCTCGACGCGGCTACGGGTGGCCGGGGCGACGTCGGCGCGACCGTTGAGGACCTTCGAAACAGTCGGCGCCGAGACGCCGGCCTCGCGGGCGATCTCGGCGAGCGTCGCGGTCTGGCTTGACCGCCCTGCCGTCTGGGATTCAGCGGAGTCCGGGGGTGTCATGGCGGCGATCGTATCCCTGCGCGAACTCTTGACGAACCCCCTGCACCGCCATAGGTTCCCGGAACATTCGACAATAACCCCGAAACATTCGCCCGCGGCAGCTGAACCCACGCATCCCGACAGGAGTTTCATGACCACCGCTCCCTGGCGCGACCCCTCTCTCCCCGCCGCCGCCCGCGTCGACGACCTCCTCTCCCGGATGACCCTGGAGGAGAAGACCGCCCAGCTCTACGGCGTGTGGGTGGGCGCCGCCACGGACGGCGACGGAGTCGCCCCGCACCAGCACGACATGACGATCGACTACGAGTGGGACGAACTGATCACCCACGGCCTCGGCCAGCTCACCCGCCCCTTCGGCACGGCCCCCGTGGACCCGGCGCTCGGTGCGCAGTCACTGGCCCGCGCCCAGCGCCGGATCGCCGCGGCGGGCCGCTTCGGCATCCCGGCATTGGCGCACGAGGAGTGCCTGGCCGGTTTCACGGCGTGGGGCGCGACGGCGTACCCCGTGCCGCTCGCGTGGGGCGCGAGCTTCGACCCTTCCCTCGTCGAGGAGATGGCCCGGCGCATCGGCCGCGACCTGCGCGCGGTCGGCGTCCACCAGGGCCTCGCCCCCGTCCTGGACGTCGTACGGGATCCGCGCTGGGGCCGGGTCGAGGAGACGATCGGCGAGGACCCGTACCTGGTGGGCACGATCGGCGCGGCCTATGTGCGGGGGCTGGAGTCGGCCGGGGTCATCGCCACGCTGAAGCACTTCGCGGGGTACGCGTCCTCGGTCGGTGCCCGCAATCAGGCGCCGGTGCGGGCGGGCGTACGGGAGTTCGCGGACGTGACGCTGCCGCCGTTCGAGCTGGTGCTGCGGGAGGCCGGCGCGCGCTCGGTGATGGCGGCGTACAACGAGACGGACGGGGTCCCGGCCTCGGCGGACCCGGATCTGCTCACCCAACTCCTGCGCGAGGACTGGGGTTTCACCGGCACGGTGGTCTCCGACTACTTCGGCATCGGCTTCCTGGAGACCCTGCATCGGGTGGCGGGCAGCCCCACGGAGGCGGCGCACGCGGCGCTCGCGGCCGGGATCGACGTGGAACTGCCGACGCTGAAGTGCTACGGAAGGCCGCTGATCGCGGCGGTACGGGCGGGTGCGATCCCGGAGGATCTGATCGACAGGGCGGCGCGGCGGGTCCTGCTCCAGAAGTGCGAGCTGGGTCTGCTGGACGAGAGCTGGCAGCCGGAGGCCACGGAGTCGATCGACCTGGACTCGGCGGAAAACCGGGCCCTCGCCCGGCAGTTGGCGGAGGAGTCGGTGGTCCTGCTGGACAACCCCGACGGCCTGCTTCCGCTGGCCCCGGACACCCGGATCGCGGTGGTGGGCCCGCGGGCGGCGGACGCGCTGGCGATGCTGGGCTGCTACTCCTTCCCCTCCCACGTGCTCCCCCACCACCCCGACACCCCCCTGGGCATCGCGATCCCCACCGTCCTGGAGTCGCTGCGCGCCGAACTCCCGGACGCCAAGGTGACGTTCGCCGAGGGCTGCGACACCTCGGACCCGGACCCGGCCGGCTTCGAGGAGGCGGTGGCCCGCGCCTCGGAGGCGGATGTGTGCGTGGCGGTGCTCGGCGACCGTGCGGGCCTGTTCGGCAGGGGCACCTCGGGCGAGGGCTGCGATGTGGCGGACCTCCGACTCCCGGGCGTGCAGGGCGAGTTGCTGGACGCGCTGATCGCGACGGGCGTCCCGGTGGTCCTGGTCCTGCTCACCGGCCGCCCCTACGCGCTCGGCCGTTGGCAGGGCCAACTGGGCGCAGCTGTCCAGGCTTTCTTCCCGGGAGAGGAGGGCGGCCCGGCGGTCGCGGGAGTGCTGTCGGGCCGCGTCAACCCGTCCGGCCGCCTCCCGGTGAGCGTCCCGCACGTCCCCGGGGGCCAGCCGTGGACGTACCTGCAACCGCCCCTGGGCCTGGCGGGCGAGGTCAGCAGCCTGGACCCGACCCCGCTGTACGCCTTCGGACACGGGCGCTCGTACACGGAGTTCACGTGGGAGGACTTCCGGGG
The DNA here is from genome assembly GCF_058544905.1 of Streptomyces sp. JLBG701. Lineage (NCBI taxonomy): Bacteria > Bacillati > Actinomycetota > Actinomycetes > Kitasatosporales > Streptomycetaceae > Streptomyces > Streptomyces sp. JLBG701. Next base: position 6,930,871 of record NZ_CM178588.1, on the reverse strand, counting down.
GACGACTCCACAGATCACCACGGACGGCTCCTACGACCTCTCTGTCACGGTCCGCAACACGGGCGACCACGCGGGCGCGGAGGTCGTCCAGCTGTATCTGCACGACCCGGTGGCCACGGTGACCAGGCCGGACATGCGCCTGATCGGCTACCAGCGGGTGGAGTTGGAGCCGGGAGAGTCGCGCCGAGTCACCTTCCGCTTCCACGCGGACCTCTCGGCCTTCACCGGCCGTTCCGGCCGAAGGGTGGTCGAACCGGGCGTGCTGGAACTACGGTTGGCGGCATCGAGCGCGGACGTACGGCACACGGCACGGCTCCAACTGACGGGCCCGGAACGGGTGCTGGGGCCGGACCGGCGGCTGCGCTGCGAGACGGGGGTCTCGGGGGTGGGGTGACGGAACGCAGGCACGGCGTACTGCTGTGGCGGGGGCACGACCCCGACGAGCCGTGGAAGCTGTCGTACTCGGTCGCGCAGCGCGCCTAGTCCACGGACTCGAACCGCCACCGGTGCACGGCCCGGGTCACCAACTCCCCGTCGGGCTCCGGGAGTTCGGGGAGTACGGCGTCGTAGTCGGCGTCCCACCAGGTGATGACCAGCACCCGGTCCTGAGGGGCCCGGAAGGTCTCCCGGCGCAGCGGCTCGCCCGGGAGCTCCTGCGCCCGGGCCCAGGTCAGCAGCTCGCCCCCGCGCCCGTCGACCGCCCGGGCCTCCCACATCAGGGCGACAGTCACGAGTAGAGGTTCCCCTCGCCGGCCTCGTGCACATGATCGTGACCTTGTCCGGGCACGTGCGTCTCCGTGACCGGCAGCGAGGAGTCCGCCGACAGGTCCCAGTCGGAGACCGACCGATTCCGCGCCACCATCTCCGCACCCAGCGCCGCGACCATCGCCCCGTTGTCGGTGCACAACTTGGGCCGCGGCACCCGGAGTTGGATCCCGGCCGCCTCGCACCGCTCCTGGGCGAGCACCCGCAGCCGTGAGTTGGCGGCCACGCCACCGCCGATCATCAGGTGGTCGACGCCCTCGTCCTTGCAGGCCCGTACGGCCTTGCGGGTCAGCACGTCCACGACCGCCTCCTGGAAGGACGCGGCGACATCCCGTACGGGGACGTCCTCCCCCGCCGCCCGCTTGGCCTCGATCCAGCGGGCCACGGACGTCTTGAGCCCGGAGAAGGAGAAGTCGTAGGCGGGATCGCGGGGCCCGGTGAGCCCGCGTGGAAAGGCGATCGCCGACGGGTCGCCCTCCTTCGCGTACCGGTCGATGACGGGACCGCCGGGGAAGCCGAGGTTGAGCACGCGCGCGATCTTGTCGAAGGCCTCGCCGGCCGCGTCGTCGATGGTCGCGCCCAGGGGACGTACGTCGGAGGTGATGTCCGTGGACAGCAGCAGCGAGGAGTGCCCGCCGGACACCAGCAGGGCCATCGTCGGCTCGGGCAGCGCGCCGTGCTCCAGCTGGTCGACGCAGATATGGGATGCGAGGTGGTTGACGCCGTACAGCGGCTTGCCGAGCGCGTAGGCGTACGCCTTCGCCGCCGAGACCCCTACGAGCAGCGCACCGGCGAGACCGGGCCCGGCGGTGACCGCGATCCCGTCCAGGTCCTTGGCGCTGACGCCCGCGTCCTTCAGCGCCCGCTCGATGGTCGGCACCATCGCCTCCAGGTGCGCCCTGCTGGCCACCTCCGGCACGACCCCGCCGAAACGGGCGTGCTCGTCGACGCTGGACGCGACCGCGTCCGCCAACAGGGTGTGCCCGCGGACGATGCCGACGCCGGTCTCGTCGCAGGAGGTCTCGATGCCGAGGGCGAGCGGCTCGTCCCGGGAGTCAGCCATGGATCTCGGTTCCTTGTACGCCGTTGAGTGAAGTGGTGGGGTCGGTCAGGCGCATCACGAGAGCGTCAACGTTCCCCGGTTGGTAGTAGCCGCGCCGGAAGCCGATGCCTTCGAAGCCGAAGCGTTCGTACAGCTTCTGGGCGCGGATGTTGTCGATCCGGCACTCCAGCATCACTTCGGCGCACTCGAAGGCGGTCGCGGCCCGCAGCAGTTCGGTCAGCAGCCGTGCGCCGAGCCCGGTACCCCAGTGGTCGCGGGCGACGGCGATGGTCTGTACGTCGGCCAGGTCACCGGAGGCGGCGAGGCCGGCGTACCCGACGAGCCGGCCGTCGTCCTCGGCGACGACGTACCGCCGGGTCGCGCCCGCCCCGCGCGCGTGGGCGAGTTCGGACCAGAACATGCCCCGGGACCAGGCGTCCTCGGGAAAGAGGTCCTTCTCCAGCGCCAGGACGGGATCGATGTCCCACCAGCGCATCTCGCGCAGCCGCGGCGTCACGGATTCGGTCACTTGGGGGTGACCACCTTGTAGTTCTTGGGCACCTGCGCGTCGGGGCGGCGCAGATACAGCGGCCGGGGCTCGGCAAGTTCCTCGCCGGCCGCCAGCCGCTCGGCGGCGAGCGAGGCGAGGGCGGCCGCGGAGACGTGCTCGGGCTCGTGGACGTAGGGGAAGGTATCGGGGTAGAGCAGCGCGCCCGCACCGACGGCGGGCAGGCCCGCGACCTGGTCGGCGATGTCGGCGGGCCGGTCGACGGCGGGCTCGGTGAGTCTGGTCCGCGAGTCGGCGTACCGAGCCCAGTAGACCTCCTTGCGCCGCGCGTCGGTGGCCACGACGAAGGGCCCCTTCGCGATGTCGGACGCGTAGGCGAGGCCGTCCAGCGTGCACACGCCGTACACGGGGACGCCGAGCGCGAGTCCGAAGGTGTCGGCGGTCATCAGCCCGACGCGCAGCCCGGTGTACGGGCCGGGCCCGACCCCGACGACGATCCCGGTGACGGCGTCCAGCCTGAGCCCGGCCTCGGCGAGCACCCGGTCCACGGCCGGCAGCAGCAGCTCCCCGTGCCGACGCGCGTCGACCTGGCTCGACGAGGCGATGACGTCCGTGCCGTCGTGCAGAGCGACGGTGACGGCGGGAGTGGCGGTATCCAGAGCGAGCAAGAGCACGCAAACAGCCTACGGCTCCGCAGGCGGCGGCACTGCCGTGCTGGTGGGGCGTACGCCGACTGCTACCGTCACCTGCGGTCACCAAAATCAGGATGTAAGAGTCATACGCAGTCATACGAGGAAGAGGTGGGCGCCGATGGCCGGCAGCACGGAGATCGTCGCCGGGTTGACCGCGGCGGCCCTCGCGACAGTCGGCTTCCTCGCCTATCAGGCCTCCGCCACGGCCCCGGCCACCTTCGGCGAGCACCACGCGAGCGCCTCACCCCTGGCCACCGCCGCGAAGGCCCCCCGGGACAAGACGCGCCCCGCCGCCCTGCCCGCCCATTCCGGCGCGGGTCAGCGGGTCGTGTACTCGGTGGACGACGACCGGGTGTGGCTGGTGGACGCCGGAAACAGGGTGAAGCGCACGTTCCAGGTCACGCCCAGCGACGTCGACCCACTCCCCGGCACCTACGCGGTCACGTCCCGCTCGAAGTCGGTCACCGGCTCCGACGGCACGCCCATCGAACACGTCGTCCGCTTCACCAGCGTCGACGGCGTGGTCATCGGCTTCAGCGCGGCGGTGGAGGGCTCGACACCGACAGCCGACCCGACCGTGAAGACGGGCGGCATCCGCGAATCCCGCCCGGACGGCGACGCGATGTGGGACTTCGCGACGATCGGCGAGACGGTCGTAGTGATCCGGTAGAGAACGGGGCCCGGGCTGCCTCGGCGAAGTCCGCCACGGTACTGCAGCACCCGTAAGGGGCGCGGGGAACTGCGCGACCAGCCCCCACCGGCCCGCAGCAGACGAACCGCGTAACCAGCGGAGCGCTCACGCGGCTTTGGGCCGCGCGGCCGGCTTCTCGGGAGTGGTCCGATCCGGTGCGCGCGGCGGCGTCGAGATCGCGTTCGCGGCGGCGCAGGAGGCCAGCAGGTCACGCATGGACACCCCGGACAGCGCGCGAGGCCGCGCCTTGTCTCGTTCCGTGGCTGACATGGACGCCTCCTGGGGGCCGGGGGCGGACGTAGTTAGGCAGACCTAACTACGGACTGGATACCATGTGACCACGCGCAAGACCCCGAAAGCAACAACTTGCCGACGTCTTGTCGGAACGTTCACGGACCTCTCAGGGCTGTCACGGGCTCTCAGGCCGAGAGCACGCTCAGATCGACGCTCGCCCACCGCTCCCCGAGCCCGGCAACCGTCACGTGCCGTACCTCGTCCGTGGTGTCCCCGACAGCCCGGTGAATGAGGACCTGCAACCGGTCGTCGGTCAGCTCCTCGACCTTGCCCTCGCCCCACTCGACGACGATCACGGACTCCGGCAGCGAGACGTCGAGGTCGAGGTCCTCCATCTCGTGCAGACCGCCGCCGAGCCGGTACGCGTCGACGTGGACGAGGGGCGGACCCTCGCCGAGGGAGGGGTGGACGCGGGCGATGACGAAGGTCGGGGACGTGACGGCGCCGCGCACGCCCATCCCCTCGCCGAGCCCGCGCGTGAGCGTCGTCTTGCCCGCGCCGAGTTCCCCGGTCAGCATCACGAGGTCGCCGGCCCGCAGCAGTTTGGCGAGTCGGCGGCCCAACTCCCGCATGGATTCAGGCGAATTGACGGTGATCTGCACTGCTGATGTCTCGGCTGGCTCGGCTGACTCGGCTGACGACTCAGCCGGGTCGTGCGGTGCCGCTGGTGCTTCCATAGCCACTTACGGTAGCCCCTGCCGGCACGGCACCCGCGCGGGTGAGCAGGTCGGCGAGGCGGTCGGTGACCACTTCCGGGTGTTCCAGCATGACCAGGTGCCCGGCGTCCGGTACGAGCACGAGCTCGGCGTCGGGCAGCAGGTCGGCGATGGCCTCGCTGTGCTCACTGGGCGTGACGAGATCGCCGATCCCGGCCAGCACGAGCACCGGCATGTCCGCGAAGCCGGCGATGGCCTCGGTCTTGTCGTGGTCGGTGAAGGCCGGATAGAACTCGGCGACGACATCGATGGGCGTGCTCTCGATCATCCGCTCGGCGAACCGGGCGACGGCCGGGTCGACGTCCCGGGACGCGAACGAGTACCGCTTGATGATCCCGGCGAACAGATCGGCGGTGGCCCGCCGCCCCCGCTCCACCAGCGCGGCCTGCTGCCCGAGCGCCTTCAGCACACCGGGTAGAACCCGCCGCACGGCATTGACCCCTGCCACCGGCAGCCCGAAGTTCACCTCACCGAGCCGCCCCGAAGACGTACCGACGAGGGCGACGGCGACCACGCGCTCCCGGATGAGCTCGGGATACTGATCGGCAAGGGCCATGACGGTCATCCCGCCCATGGAGTGCCCGACCAGCACGATCGGCCCCTCGGGCACGGCCGCGTCGAGAACGGCCTTCAGGTCACGCCCCAACTGGTCGATGCTGACCGGCACGTCGTCCCGCTCCTGCGCGACCCCGCGCCCGGAACGCCCGTGACTGCGCTGGTCCCAGTGCACGGTCCGTACGACGCCACGCAGCGCCGCCCGCTGGAAGTGCCAGGAGTCCTGGTTCAGGCAGTACCCGTGACTGAAGACGACGGTGACGGGGGCCGGGGCCTTGCGCCCGAAGAGCCGACGCCGGCGCGGGGTGAGCGCGGGCACGGCCTCCGGGTCGATGTCGTCGACCTCGAAGTACAACTCGGTGCCGTCATCGGCGTACGCCTTGCCCGGGGTCCCGCGCAGCGACCCGTACGGCCCGGTCGAGTCGAGGGCGAGCCGCGCCTTCTGTCGCATCCCGCGCCCGACGGTCATCCGCTCTATGGCGACACCGGCGGCGGCACCCGCGGCGACCACGCCTATCGCGACCCCCACGACACCGGTCGCCCTGCGCCAGTTCTGGGCCGCCCCCGTGGCGGAGGCGACGACCGCCGAGGCTGCGTCCGCGACGACCTCCGCGCTGCTCTCGCTCACGTACCGCTCCTCTTGGCGTCTGGGCTCCGCACTCCGTCGGCTGCCTCGTCCCCGTTGTTCTCGTGCCCCTTGTTCTCGTACCCCTCATTCGCATAGACGCGCGGAACACGTGTTCCGATGCGCGTGACAATCTCGTACGCGATGGTCCCCGCCGCCTGCGCCCAGTCCTCGGCGGTGGGCTCCCCACGGTCACCGGGCCCGAACAGAACGGCCTCCGCACCCGCCTCGGGCTCGTCGCCCCCCAGATCGACGGCGAACTGATCCATCGCGATCCGCCCGGCAACGGTCCGCCACTTCCCACCGACCAACACGGGTCCGGTACCGGAGGCGTGCCGCGGAATGCCATCCGCGTAACCGACGGGCACGAGGCCCAGGGTGGTGTCGCCGGGGGTGACGTAGTGATGCCCGTAACTGACGCCGTGACCCCCCGGAACGTGCTTCACCAGCGCGAGCGACGCGGCCAGCGTCATCACCGGCCGCAGCCCGAAGTCGGCGGGGGCACCGATCTCGGGGCTGGGCGAGATGCCGTAGACGGCGATGCCGGTGCGGACGAGGTCGAAGTGGGTGTCGGGACGGGTGAGAGTGGCGGGCGAGTTGGCGATGTGCCGCACCTCGGGCCGCAGGCCCTTCTCTTCCGCATACGACGCCATCTCCCGGAAGAGGGCGAGCTGGGCGTCGATGGAGGGATGCCCGGGCTCGTCGGCGCGGGCGAAGTGGGACCACAGCCCGGTGACACGGACGAGCCCGTCGCGTTCGGCGAGCAGGGCGGCGTCGACGAGTTCGGCCCAATCGCGGCCGGGCTGGCACCCGTTGCGCCCGAGCCCGGTGTCGGCCTTGAGCTGGATCCGGGCGGCGAGCCCGGCGGCAAGCGCCCCTTCTCTCACTTCCCTGAGGGCCCACATCCCGCTGACGGAGATGTCGAGATCGGCCTCGACGGCTTCCTTCCAAGGCCCCCCGGGAGTCCAGAGCCAGCACATGATGCGCCCGGAAAGACCTGCGGCACGCAGCGCGAGGGCTTCTTCCGGCGTGGCGGTACCAAGCCAGGAGGCTCCGGCCTCGACGGCCGCCCGGGCACAAGGCACGGCCCCATGCCCGTACGCGTCGGACTTGACGACGGCCATGAGGGCAGCGCCGGGCGCCAGGGCACGCAAGGCCCGCACGTTGGCTCGCAGGGCGGCCAGGTCGATCTCGGCGCGGGCCCGCAAGGGCGCGGTTCCGGTCGGCGGAGGTGCTGTCTCGTTCATAGCGCCCCCAGTGTCTCAGAGGGGTCCGACAGCACAGGGATGACGTCCGTCTACGTGCCGGTCCGATGCCCCCAGACGTAAACCCGGTCGCCGGTCTTCAGCACACCCCAAAGCTTCCGGGCGTCACCGATCCGCAGATTGACGCACCCCCACGACCCGACGGTGGTGTAGATGCTGCCGTAGACGGCGTGGAAGGCCTGCCCGCCATCAAAGAACTGGGAGTAGGGCATGGCGGTGCCGTAGATCGTCGACACGTGGTTCTTGTGCTTCCAGAAGATCTTGTGCCACCCCAGCCGCGTCCCGTACCCAGCCCGCCCACTCCGCATGGGCACCGGCCCGAAGACGACCTTCTTCCCCTTCTGCACCCAGGTCACCTGCCGATTGAGATCGACACAAGCGACGCGGTACGTCCGCACCGGACACTTCTTCCCGGCATTGGGATTCTTCATCGCGGACATGAGCATCATCCGATACCAGGTAACGGGCCCCGCGAACCCAATCGCAGGCTTGATCTTCTGCTTCACCTGAAACGCCCGAATGACCTCGCAGTCAGCGCCCGACTGCTTCCCATCGACCTTGAGCTTCAGCCACCGCTCGACCTGCCGCTGATAGGGCCCGACCTGATTACTGCAGGCCACGCGCGCGGCAGCGTCCCCGAGAGGCACGTATTCGATGAGGTCATACGTCCCCTCGGTCGCGTCCCTGGGCTCGACGGCGTCCTCTTGGGCGGTGGGGACGTACACCTTGGGCGCGAGGAGCTGGTCGGGCGTGTCGATCTGCCAGGGCTGATGGGGGCGGAGGGCTACGCCGGGGACGAGCTGGGCTTCGGGGCCGGGGGCGGGGGCGGGGGCGAGGGATGCAGGAGGTACGGGGGGTACGGGGGATACGGGGGGTACGGGTTCGGCGTGCGCGATCCCGACGGCACCAACGGGGAGAAGGGTCACCGCGGCAAGCACCACCGCGAGACTCCGGGAGGCGATACGTCTGCTGATCATGCGATCAGAGAAACGTGGCCCGGCGGGGCGCCGGGAGGAGCCGCGCTGAGAGGTCACTCGTACGTACGCAGTTCGGGGAGTGAGGGGCGGGGTTGCGGTGGACGCTGGTTGTGGCGCGGCCGTGGGGCCACTCGCTGACCCCGCACTTCTAGATACCGGTCGGTGTTTTCAGCCCGTCTGGGGGTCCCCCCTCTGGGGGAGTTTGAGGACAAGGCCCCTTCAGGGCCGAAAGGGGGGTCTGGGGGCGCAGCCCCCAGGGATGGGACGGGTAGGGGCGGCGGGGGCGAGAAACCGCCACGTTCACCCCCACCACCCACTCACCCCCGAACATCCCGCCAAGCCCCCGGAATCGCATCCGCCACATCATGCGCCCCCACCGGCGCCCCATCAGCCGCAAACCTCCCGGCCAGCCCATGCAAATACGCCGCCACACTCCCCGCATCCACAGCCGAAAGCCCCGCCGCCAACAAGGACCCCGCGAGTCCGGACAGCACGTCCCCACTCCCGGCCGTAGCCAACCAAGCCGTCCCGGTCGGATTAACCCGCACCGCCCCACCCCCGGAGTCAGCCACCAACGTGGTCGACCCCTTGAGCAGCACCGTCGCCCCATACCGCCCAGCCAACTCCCGCACCGAATCCAGCCGAGCCCCCTCGACCTCCCCCCGCGAAACCCCCAACAACGCCGCCGCCTCCCCCGCATGGGGAGTCATCAAGGTCGGCGCGGTACGCCCCCGCACAGCCGCCACCTCCGCCAGCCGCAACCCGTCCGCGTCCACCAGCACCGGCACATCCATCCCCAGCACCTCCCCCACAGCCGAAGCATCATCGCCCGCCCCAGGCCCCACAACCCACGCCTGCACCCGCCCGGCCTGCTTGGCCCCCCGGTCGGACACCAATGTCTCGGGAAACCGCGAGATCACCGCACCCCCCGCCGGCCCCACATACCGCACGGCCCCAGCCCCACCCCGCAAGGCCCCGGCGACGGCAAGCACGGCGGCCCCGGGATATCGAGCGGACCCGGCAGCAACCCCCACAACCCCCCGCCGATACTTGTCGCTCGCCGCCCCCGGCACAGGCAGCAACCCCGCGACATCAACATGCTGCAAGGCCTCCACCTCGGCCTCGACAGGAAGGACATCCCCAAGCCCGATATCGACAAGCCGCACCGACCCGGCATACTCCCGAGCCGGATCGACCAGCAGCCCCGGCTTGTGCGTCCCGAAGGTGACGGTCAGGTCAGCCCGTACGGCCACCCCCCGCACCTCACCACTGTCCGCCTCGACGCCACTGGGCAGATCGACGGCGACGACGGCGGCACGGGCCCTACGAACCACGTCGGCGAGCCGCGCCGCATCCGGCCGCAACCCGCCCCGCCCCCCGATCCCGACAATGCCGTCGACGACGAGATCGGCCCCCTCGATCAACTCCTCGGCACCGGCCGCCGTACCGGCGACAACCCGGCCCCCCACCCGCCGCAGGGCAGCCAGCCCACCCGCATGCACCCGCTCGGGCGCGAGCAGCACGGCCGCAACCCCCGCCCCCCGCCGGGCAAGCCGCGCCCCGGCGTACAACGCGTCGCCCCCGTTGTCCCCGCTCCCGACGAGCAGTACGACCCGACTGCCGTACACCCGCCCCATCAACTGCCCACAGGCGACTGCCAGTCCGGCCGCCGCCCGCTGCATGAGTGCACCCTCGGGCAGGCGAGCCATCAGCTCCCGCTCAGCGGCCCTGACCGTCTCCACGCTGTACGCAGTACGCATGAAGCCGAGTCTCTCTCGAAACGGTCACTTCTTCACGGCCACCGCTTCCCCGGCGGGGGCAGAGAGGGCTCGCGGGTGGCTACCCCTCCGCCACCACCACCGCCGACGCCACCCCCGCGTCGTGGCTCAGCGAGACGTGCCAGGACCGCACCCCGAGCTCCGCCGCGCGGGCCGCCACCGTCCCCGTCACCCGCAGGCGCGGCTGCCCGCTGTCCTCGACGAAGACCTCGGCGTCGGTCCAGTGCAGCCCGGCCGGCGCACCCAGCGCCTTGGCCAGGGCCTCCTTGGCCGCGAAGCGAGCGGCAAGCGAGGCAACCCCCCGACGCTCGCCGCTGGGCAGCAGCAACTCGCTCTTCAGAAACAGCCGTTCGGCCAGTCCGGGCGTTCGCTCCAGGGACGCCCGGAACCGGTCGATCTCGGCCACGTCGATTCCGACCCCGATGATGCTCATGCCGGGCACCTTACGGGCACGGGGAGCGTCTTTCGGGGCAGGACCTACCTACTTGACGTCTACCTACCTGACGTCGATGAAGTCACCGGTCGCCGTCGCCTTGCCGGTGGTGGCGGTGCCGGCGAAGGCGAAGCGGTAGTAGCCGTCGACGGTCGCCTTGGTCGTGGTCTTCAGGGCGCCCGTCGAGGAGGACTTGATCCCCTTGACGTTCGTGTAGGTGGTGGTGCCCTTCTTGCGGAACTGCAGCACCACCGGCTGGGTCGCGTAACCCGCGTACTTGCCCGTGGTCCAGTTGGCGCGGCTCAGCTTGCCGGTGACCGTGATGGTCTTGCCCTTCGTCACCGGCTCGGGAGAGGCGTTGGCGGTCAGCTTGGCGGCACGCTTGATCTTGGTCCTGGCGACGTCGTCGTTGTAGCTGGCGTTCGCGTAGAGGTCGTAGGCGCCGAGGAAGAACTTCCAGGTCCCGGCAACGCCGTTGCCGTCCTTGAAGTCGCTCGCGGCGTCGATGTTGAAGACCGCCTTGCAGCTGTAGACGCCCTGCTCGGTCGTCGACTCCGTGCAGGTGGCGTCCTCGTCAGTCCCCAGGGAACCGGTGATGGTGTCCGTGCTCGAACTGTCGGTGCCCTGCCACAGGAAGGCCACGGTGAGGGCGACGCCGTCCTCGTCCTTGGCGGTGTACGTGACGGTGACGGACTTCTTGGTGGTCGTGCCGAGGACGATGTCCTTGCCGCCGTTGATGACCGCGTCCGAGAAGGTGGTGCCGCCCAGCGCGTCCCTCGGCTGAACGGTCGTAGCGGAGAAGGCTCTGAGATCCGCCGACGCACCCGGACGCACCGACGCCTGGGCGGCGGCCGGAAGAGCGAGAGCCGAAAGAACGACAGCGCCGGAAAGAACGACGGCCGCAGCACGCATACGCATGTGATCCCCCACAGTGACGTCGAGAGGCCCCGCCGAACTATCCCCCCGGCAAGGCCTGTTGATGTTGCGAATCGTACAGATGCGCGGACCCTGTGGTGATCTGTTCGCAGGATGCGAGTCGCACCCAAGCCACCACAAGTCGACGCAGGCCCGGACCCTGGCGAGCCCCTCATCCGACTCGGTGACATCGAAGTCGCCCGCCGCCTTGCCCTCGGGGATGCCCAACCACCCCCGACAACTGGCGGAAGTCGTCCTACTCCGGCCCGGGCGACGGCAACGAATGCGTGGAGATAGCGAACTCCCCCACCCACGTCGCCGTCCGCGACACGAAGACCCCGGCCAGGGCCACCCTCGCCTTCCCGACCGGAGCCTTCACCACCTTCGTCGCGGCCCTCAAGCCGCCCCCGCCCTACTCCACCGTCACCGACTTCGCCAGGTTCCGAGGCTGATCCACCTCGTTCCCCCGAGCCGTAGCCAGCTCGCAAGCGAACACCTGCAACGGCACCGTGGCCACCAGCGGCTGCAGCAAGGTCGGCGTAGCCGGAATCCGGATCAAGTGATCCGCGTACGGCACAACCGCCTCATCCCCCTCCTCCGCGATCACGATCGTCCGCGCACCCCGCGCCCGGATCTCCTGAATGTTGGACACGATCTTGTCGTGGAGGACGGACCGCCCCCGAGGTGAGGGCACGACCACGACCACCGGCAAGTCGTCCTCGATCAGAGCGATCGGCCCATGCTTCAGCTCGCCCGCCGCGAAGCCCTCGGCGTGCATGTACGCGAGCTCCTTCAGCTTGAGCGCACCCTCCAGCGCGACCGGATACCCCACGTGTCGCCCCAGGAACAGCACCGTGTTCTTGTCGGCGAGCGAACGGGCCAGCTCCCGCACCGGCTCCATGGTCTCCAGGACCTGCTCGACCTCACCGGAGATCTGCGACAGGTCCCGAATGACGGCCCCGATCTCATCGCCCCACTTGGTGCCCCGCACCTGCCCCAGATACAGCGCGACGAGATAGCAGGCGACCAGTTGCGTCAGAAACGCCTTGGTCGAGGCGACGGCGACCTCGGGCCCCGCATGCGTGTACAGCACCGCATCCGACTCACGAGGAATCGTCGAACCGTTGGTGTTGCAGATGGCCAGCACCTTCGCACCCTGCTCACGGGCGTGCCGGAGTGCCATCAGAGTGTCCATGGTCTCGCCGGACTGCGAGATGGCGATGACCAGAGTGCGCGGGTCCAGGATCGGATCCCGGTACCGGAACTCGCTCGCCAACTCCACCTCGCACGGCACACGCGTCCAGTGCTCGATGGCGTACTTGGCGATCAACCCGGCGTGGAAGGCCGTACCGCAGGCCACGACGACGACCTTGTCGACCTCCCGCAGCTCCCCGGCAGGGATCCGCACCTCGTCGAGCGTCAGTGAACCGGACGCGTCGATACGCCCCAGCAAGGTATCGGCGACAGCCTTGGGCTGCTCGGCGATCTCCTTGAGCATGAAGTAGTCATGGCCCCCCTTTTCCGCGGCCGACACATCCCAGTCGACGTGATACGAGCGCACTTCGGCCGGACGGCCGTCGAAGCCCGTCACCGTGACCCCGTCCCGGCGCAGCTCCACCACCTGGTCCTGACCCAGCTCGATCGCCGACCGCGTGTGGGCGATGAACGCGGCGACGTCCGAGGCGAGAAAGGCCTCGCCCTCTCCAACGCCCACCACGAGCGGCGAGTTCCGCCGCGCCCCGACGACCACATCGGGCGCATCCGCATGCAGGGCCACCAGCGTGAACGCCCCTTCGAGCCGCCGACACACCATCCGCATCGCCTCCGCCAGATCGGCGCAGTCCGAGAACTCCTCGGCGAGCAGATGGGCGACAACCTCGGTGTCGGTCTCGGAGCCGAGCCGGTGCCCCCGCTCCTCCAACTCGGCCCGCAGACAGGCGAAGTTCTCGATGATCCCGTTGTGCACGACGGCGACACGCCCCGCGTTGTCGAGATGGGGATGGGCGTTGGCATCGGTCGGCCCGCCATGCGTGGCCCACCGCGTATGCCCGATACCCGTCGAGCCCGCCGGCAGCGGCCGCTCCACCAGCTCCTTCTCCAGATTGACCAGCTTCCCGGCCCGTTTCGCGGCAGCCATCCCCCCATCCGCCAACACGGCGACACCCGCCGAGTCGTACCCCCGGTACTCCAGCCGCTTCAGCCCGGCCATCACGACATCGAGCGCCGACTGCGCCCCCACATATCCCACGATTCCGCACATGCGCCGCAGCCTAGGCTCGAAAAGCCGCCCGAACACGGCACTTCGTGCCCGATTTCGGAAATCGCGACGGCGGTCAGCCCCTCGCCCAAGCCCCTCGGCACCTGCCTGAAGTAACGTGCCCGCTTGACTGGATCATGACCAATCCCCTCGTGGAAAGGGGCACCGTGAGTTACACCATGTACATGTGGCGGTTCGTCGACCGCGAGCCCGCCCCGATGGACGAGACCGCGATACGGGAAGTCCTCAGCCCCGTCACCCTGGGCGGAATGCCGGCCGCCGGTCTCCCGGAGTCCTGGGATCTCGAAGCCGAGGACGGCGGAGGAGCAGAGGTCTACGGTGATGCCCGCGGACTCACGTTCAGCCGCTTCGCCACCGGACGCATCCTCGACCTCGTGGCCGAACTCGCCCGCCGGACCGGCGCGGTGGTCATGCCGCTGGACTGCCCGGCGATCCTGCCGAGCGAGGCCGATCGGAAACACCTTCCGGAGAGCCTCCGGGGGGAAGCGATCGTGATACCCCCCGCGTCCCTGACCGGACAGGCGATCGCGCAGGTCATCAACCCGCAACCGGAACCCCGCCGACGCCCCGCCCTCCCGCAGTTCCCGTACCACCCCAACCCGGTGGCCACCGGCTCCGTAGCCACCTCCGACGAGGCATGCGTGTGCTGCCCCGTACTGGCTGACGCACTACGGTGACGTGGAAGTGGCCGCCCGACCAGGTCGAGGAGTTTCTCGACTCGCTGGACAAGGACGACCAGCCGACCGCGTGTCTCTTCCGATGCCGGGTCTGCGGGGCCCACCTCGCCTACGCGGACTTCACATGACCACGTGACCGACCCCACCCGCCATCCCGTTCAAACTCCGTTAACAATGGACTGTGATCTCTCCGGTCTCCCCGATGCCCCGGAGCGCCCACCGGCACAGGCCGGAGGCGACTCCCTACGTCGACCTCACCCGCGCCGAGTGGAGCGCGCTGCGCGAGAAGACACCGCTGCCGCTCACCGCCGAGGAGGTGGAGAAGCTGCGCGGCCTCGGCGACGTCATCGACCTGGACGAGGTCCGGGACATCTACCTCCCGCTCTCCCGCCTCCTCAACCTCTACGTCGGTGCCACGGACGGCCTCAGAGGGGCGCTGAACACCTTCCTCGGTGAGAAGGGCTCCCAGTCGGGCACGCCGTTCGTCATAGGGGTCGCCGGCTCCGTGGCCGTAGGAAAGTCGACGGTCGCCCGCCTCCTCCAGGCCCTGCTCTCCCGCTGGCCCGAGCACCCGCGCGTCGAGCTGGTGACGACGGACGGCTTCCTGCTGCCCACCAAGGAGCTCCAGGCCCGCGGCCTGATGTCGAGGAAGGGCTTCCCCGAGTCGTACGACCGCCGGGCTCTGACCCGCTTCGTCGCCGACATCAAGGCCGGCAAGGACGAGGTGACGGCACCCGTCTACTCCCACCTCATCTACGACATCGTCCCGGACCAGCGGCTCACGGTCCGCCGCCCCGACATCCTGATCGTCGAGGGCCTCAACGTCCTGCAGCCCGCCCTCCCCGGCAGCGACGGCCGCACCCGCGTCGGCCTCGCCGACTACTTCGACTTCAGTGTGTACGTCGATGCCAGCGCCGAGGACATCGAGCGCTGGTACCTCAACAGGTTCAAGAAGCTGCGCGACACCGCCTTCCAGAACCCCAACTCGTACTTCCGCAAGTACACCCAGGTCTCCGAAGAGGAGGCCGTCGACTACGCCCGCGGCCTGTGGCGCACCATCAACCGCCCCAACCTGGTGGAGAACATCGCCCCCACCCGAGGCCGCGCCACCCTCGTCATCCGCAAGGGCCCGGACCACAAGGTGAGGCGCCTGAGCCTGCGCAAGCTGTAGCAGCACACTCGATGTCACCGGCGCCTGTTAGAAAGGCGTCATGCTGCATCTGCGCCTGATCACCCCGGCCGACAGGACCGACGACGTAGTCCGCCTGATCGAGAAGACGGTCGGCACCACGCACCTCGTCGTCATGCCGGGCGCTGCCCGCAACCCCGCCGGCGATGTCGTCATGTGCGACGTCGCTCGTGAGGCGGGCGACGAACTCATCGGTGCGCTAAGGGCGTTGGACCTCGACAAGACCGGCTCCATCGCCGTGGAGAACATCGACCTGTCGATCTCCAAGCGCGCGGACAAGGCCGAGGACGAGGCGCCGGGCGAGGGTGCGGACGCGGTGCTGTGGGAGCACCTGGCGGACGCGACGCACGAGGAGTCCACCCTCTCCTTCACCTACGTCGCCTTCATCACGCTCGCCACGATGATCGCGGCCTGCGGTGTGGTCCTCGACAACGCGATCCTGATCGTGGGCGCGATGGCGGTGGGCCCGGAGTTCGGCCCACTGGCGGGCTTCAGCACGGCGATCGTCCAGCGCCACCCGCGCCTGGCTCTGCGCTCGCTGATCGCACTCATCGCGGGCTTCGCGATCGCCATGGCGGCGACGGTCGGCTTCAGCTGGCTGATGGACGCGCTGGACCTCTTCAGCGAGGCCCAGTTGGAGGCCGAACGCCCCAACACCAGCTTCGTCTACGCCCCCGACGCGTTCTCGTTCGTCGTGGCGGTCCTGGCCGGCATCGCGGGCACCCTCTCCCTGACCTCGGCGAAGTCGGGCCTCCTGGTCGGCGTGGCCATCTCGGTGACCACGGTCCCGGCCGCCGCCAACGCCGCCGTGGCACTCAGCTACGGCGACACGGAACAGACCGCCGGCTCGACGAACCAGCTCCTCCTCAACCTGCTCGGCATCATCCTGGCCGGCACGCTCACGCTCCTGGCCCAGAAGTGGTTCTGGGCCAGACAGCGCGAACGTACGGCGAAAGCAGGGAAGTTCTGAGCCGCTGGACCCGCTACTGGCTCACCGCCGGGGCGTTACGAGTTGAGCTGCGACCACATCCAACTGCCGCCCACCCGCACGTAGAGCCGGTCGTTGGTCGTGTCGACCGCCATCGTCCCGTCGAGAGGCGTCCGGGTGAAGGAGGAGTCGCTGACGGCGCCGGCGACCAGGCGCAGCCGGGGTCCCGGCTGGTTGCGGGTCGGGATCGTGCCGCTCGACTGGGTGCCGGTGTTGCCGTAGCAGTTCTCCACCAGGAAGTCGCCGGCGCTGCTCGCCTCGTAGTAGATGTGGGCGCCGGTCGGCTTGGTGCCGTAGAGGCCGACGACGTCCCGCAGGACGGCGGTCGTGCCGGATCCGGCGTAGAGATCGACGCCGGAGTTGACGGTGGCCGTGGAGCCGTTGGCGATGAGGACGTTCTCCAGCGAACTGGCGATGCCGGCCCAGGCGATGATGTTCTGCGCGGTCGAGTAGCCGCTGGCGAAGCCGCCCGCGAAGGCGTAGATGTTGCTGGCGTGGACGTGCTTGCAGGAGGCGTCGACCTTCAGGTGCGGGCCGCCCTTCATCTGTGACGTCTCGAACTTGCAGTCCGTCAGGTGGATGCCGTTGGGGCTGTTGGTGGCGGCCGGCCCCTGGGTGATCCACAGCGCGCCGGTCCCGAACGCCTCCAGGCGGCAGCCGGTGAAGTGGATCTGGTTGATGTTGTCGGTGCTGTGTCCCCATGCCCCCGCGGTGGCCGTTGAGGTGTTGCGCAGCCAGATGTTGGGGTGGGCGGTGCTGCCCGCGGGCCCCGTGGACGCCTCGATCGCCAGGTTGTAGAAGCGGGAGTCCCAGAACTCCACGGCGTCGATGCAGATGTCCAGGTTGCTCGTCATGAAGACGTCGCGGAAGTAGCAGTTGTCCGTGTAGTAGAGCTCCAGCAGCAGACCGGTGAGGCTGTTGCCGTTGAAGCCGAGGTTGTCGATCGAGCAGTAGCGCCGGTGCGTCGCGCCGTTCCCGGAGGAGCCGGTCCCCGACATGCGCAGAAGGATTCCGTCGGCGCCCTTCTTGAGCATCGCGGCCTTGCTGTTCACACCCACGAGACGGACGTTGTCGCCGGTGACCGTCAGGGCGGGAGTGTCGCCCGAGGGCTTGACCAGGTACTCGCCCGTGGGGAAGAAGACGGTGCCGCCGTGGGCCCCCTCGGGGTCGCCGTGGGCCGCCGCGGCGTCGATCGCCTTCTGGATCGCGGCGGTGTCATCGGTGATGCCGTCACCGATCGCTCCGTACGCCGCGTCCTTGACGTCGAACCAGTCCGCGGCCCCGACCGCCGCGGCGGGCGTCGCGCTGCCCACCGTGATCGCCGCACCGGCCAGCCCGGTGACGGCCCCCGCCAGGAACTTCCGGCGTCTCGTGCCGCTGCCCGACTGCTGTTCCGTACTCATCCCGGCCCCCCAAGGCGCTCAGACGACTGTCGTCAGACCGTTGATCGTAACGATCACGGACTGCCGCCGCGGCCGAACGCGATCATCGCCGGACCGCCACGTCGAACCGTCACGTCGGTCTGTCCAAGGGGGGCGGGACCGAGACTCAGCCCAGCGCCGACTTCACGACATCGGCCAGCCGTCCGGCGACCGACCGCGCCTGGTCGATGTCGGCGGCCTCGACCATCACGCGTACCAGCGGCTCCGTACCCGACGGACGCAGCAACACCCGTCCCGTGGAGCCGAGTTCGCGCTCGGCCTCGGCGACCGCGGCCGCTAGTTCCGCGGAGGTGCCGACCCGGGCGCGGTCCACGTCGGGCACGTTGATGAGGACCTGCGGCAGGCGCTCCATGACGGACGCGAGGTCCTGGAGCGTACGACCGGTGCGGGCGACCTCCGCCGCCAGCAGCAGGCCGGTCAGCGTGCCGTCGCCGGTGGTGGCGTGGTCGAGGATGATGACGTGGCCGGACTGCTCGCCTCCGAGGGCGTAGCCGTGCTCCTTCATCTCCTCCAGGACGTACCGGTCGCCCACGGCGGTCTGGACGATCTTCAGCCCTGCCCGCTCCATGGCCAGCTTGAAGCCCAGATTCGACATGACGGTCGCGACAACGGTGTCGGAGCGCAGTGCGGAACGCTCCCGCATCGCAAGCGCGATCACGGCCATGATCTGGTCGCCGTCCACCTCCTCACCGGTGTGGTCCACGGCCAGGCAGCGGTCGGCGTCACCGTCGTGCGCGATGCCGAGGTGGGCGCCGTGCTCGACGACGGCGGCTTTCAGCGGGCCCAGGTGGGTGGAGCCGTAGCCGTCGTTGATGTTGAGCCCGTCGGGCTCCGCGCCGATCGTGATGATCTCGGCGCCGGCCCGCGAGAACGCCTCGGGCGAGACCCGGGCGGCAGCGCCGTGCGCCTCGTCGAGGACGATCTTCAGCCCGTCGAGCCGGTTCGGGAGGACGCCGAGGAGGTGGGCGACGTACTGGTCGAAGCCTTCGTTGTACGACTTCACGCGGCCGACGCCGCCACCGGTGGGCCGGTCCCAGGGAGCGCCGGTGCGGTGCTCCTCGTAGACCTTCTCGATCCGCTCCTCCAGCGCGTCGTCGAGCTTGTGCCCGCCGCGCGCCAGGAACTTGATGCCGTTGTCGGGCATGGCGTTGTGGCTCGCGGAGAGCATCACGCCGAGGTCGGCGCCGAGTGCGCCGGTGAGGTACGCGACCGCCGGGGTGGGCAGCACGCCGACGCGGAGCACGTCCACTCCCGCGCTGGCCAGGCCCGCGACCACGGCGGCCTCCAGGAACTCCCCGGACGCGCGCGGGTCCCGTCCGACCACGGCCGTCGGCCGGTGGCCCTCGAACGAGCCCGCCTCGGCCAGCACGTGCGCCGCGGCGACGGAGAGGCCGAGTGCCATCTCGGCCGTCAGATCCGCGTTGGCGACACCGCGCACGCCGTCCGTACCGAAGAGTCGTCCCACTTGTCCTCCTGAGGAAGCGTCAGTTTCGGAAGCGGGCTGCCGTTGTCCCGCGGCTCCTGCGTCCCAGGCATTCCATGCCGGGACATCCGATCACACAAGCCATTGAGCGCCTTGTGCCGTTATACGCCCAAGCCTGTGACAAACGAACGCCCCGGCGGCACAATGGCGTGCCGCCGGGGCGTTCGGAGTACAGCTGGCAGCGGAGATTAACGCTTGCTGTACTGCGGGGCCTTACGGGCCTTCTTCAGACCGGCCTTCTTGCGCTCGACCGCACGGTCGTCGCGACGGAGGAATCCGGCCTTCTTCAGGGCGCCGCGGTTGTTGTCCACGTCCGCCTCGTTCAGCGCGCGGGCGACACCGAGACGGAGCGCACCGGCCTGACCGGAGACACCGCCACCCGCGATGCGGGCGATGACGTCGTAGCGGCCGTCGAGCTCGAGCACCTTGAAGGGCTCGTTGACTTCCTGCTGGTGCACCTTGTTGGGGAAGTAGTCCTCAAGGGTGCGACCGTTGATCTTCCACTTGCCGGTGCCCGGGATGATCCGGACGCGGGCGATGGCGTTCTTGCGACGGCCCAGGCCGGCGGCCGGCTGCGGGTCGCCGAAGCGGCCGGCGAGGGACTCCGAGGTGTACTCGCCCTCGACGGGGACCTCGGACTCGGTGGTGTAGCTCTCGATGTCGACGAGCTCGGTCTCGGTCTCTTCGACCGGCTGCTCAACGGTGGTCTCGGCCACGGTTCTCCTCAGATTCTTTTCTGTTTAGGGGTGTGGCCGGAACTACTGCGCGACCTGGGTGATCTCGAACGGCACCGGCTGCTGCGCAGCGTGGGGGTGCTGGTCGCCCGAGTAGACCTTCAGCTTCGAGAGCATCTGACGGCCCAGGGTGTTCTTGGGGATCATGCCCTTGATGGCCTTCTCGACGGCCTTCTCGGGGTTCTTCGCCAGCAGCTCGTCGTAACGGACGGAGCGCAGACCACCCGGGTAGCCGGAGTGGCGGTACGCCAGCTTCTGGGTCTTCTTGTTGCCGGACAGGTGAACCTTGTCGGCGTTGATGATGATGACGAAGTCGCCCATGTCCATATGCGGGGCATAGGTCGGCTTGTGCTTGCCACGGAGGAGGTTCGCGGCAGTGGTAGCCAGACGGCCCAGGACGATGTCCTGAGCGTCAATGACGTGCCACTGGCGAGTCACATCGCCGGGCTTGGGGCTGTACGTACGCACTTCGCAGCCTTCTTCTTCAGTGGATGGGTGCTGACACATGGCATCACTGAAGCGATCGTGCAGCTGGGGACGACAGTGCCGGGAACGCTGCCCGTATGCCGCCCACTGGTAACTGCTCCAGGGAACCTACGTATGGGCCTCTCGCCTGAGAACGACCAAGCCAATACGCATAACGAACTGCAAGAGTACCCGCGCGGCCCCGGACGGGTCAAAACGGGTCCGCTTCCACCAGGTGAGAAGGGACACGGGAGCGGTGCGGGGCCGTTGTCATCGCCGTATGGCCGTACATGCTGCATGAACGCATATTTGCTAGCACACGCGTTCGATATTAGCCCCGGACTCCCTCCGCACCAACCACCCCGAGATGTCGCTTTTACCCTCCCCCACCCAACGAACACCGGTGATTCCAGAGCCTGATGAGACTCACCAGCACCCCCCTTCCCCCGTCTAAGATGCGGCTCATGAGCTTTGGGCAGGGGGGACCTCAGTCCCAGTGGGATCCCTGGACACCGAATTCGCAGCAGCAGCCGCCTTGGGACAACGGTGGCAGCGACCAGACCCCGGACTGGGCGGCGCTCGCCGAGCAGTCCGAGACGCGCAACAAGCGGCGCAGACTGCTGTTCATCGGCGGCGGCGCGGTCGCCACCGTCGCGGTGGCCGCTGCCGTCGCGGTGGCCGTGGTGAACGCGAACGGCGGCAGCGACACCGCCGGCAACCAGACCTCGCAGCTGCCGGCCACCGCGGACATACCGGGCAGCACCACCGAGGCGGCGCCGTCGTTCGAGCCGACCAGCGCTCCGCCCCCGCTGGACCCGAAGGACTTCATCTCCAGCAAGACGAAGGACACGGCCGCGCTCAGCGCGGACATCCTCTTCCCTGGCACGCAGCTGACCATGGGCGAGACCGTGTACAAGAAGGGCCCGACGGCCGACACGAAGAACTGCGCCTCGGTCGCCCAGGGCACGCTCCCCAAGATCCTCACCGCGAACGACTGCACCCGCCTCCTGCGCGTCACCTACACCAAGGACGGCGTGGCGGTGACGGTCGGCGTGGCCGTCTTCGACACCGAGGCGAAGGCCCTCCAGGCCAAGGGCCAGGCCGACACGAAGAGCATCGTCAAGTCGCTCGCCGGCACCGGCGTCAAGTCCTTCTGCACCTCCGCCATCTGCCGCACGACCACCAACTCCTACGGCCGCTACGCCTACTTCACGATCACCGGTTTCACCAACGGCAAGGACGTGACGGCGAAGGACACGAAGGTCTTCTCCACCGGCGACGACCTCGCCACGTTCACGTTCCGCCAGATCCGGCGGCGCGGCGAGGCGCAGGCTTCGGCGGCGGCGGGCTGACCGCCCGCATCGCGGGCGGCCGGCGTCCGGCGTCCGCTCAGGCGGCGGGCAGTGTGTCGAAGTAGCTCACGCCACTGCTCTGGAACTTCTTGGCGGCCTGCTCGGCCTCCTTGGCCGAAAGCGACTCGCCGGACTGCTGGTAGATCCAGTCGATCTGCATGTCCCAGGTCCGATCGCCGGTGAAGGGCAGTTCGACGAACCAGGTGTTGAAGTTGATCGCCATGTCGGCGCGCGGCGCGTAGTCCGCCCCGCTGCGGTAGAGGGTCTTGCCGTCGATGCTGTAAGTGACCGAGTCCTTCTCGACCGTCATCAGCATGGTGTGCCAGCCGGCCAGGCTCTTCTCCGTCTTGCGGGTGACGCGGTCGCCCTCATCGGCGTTCCGCCAGGTGGTGGTGTCCAGCTTCGGTCCGGGCGCACCCCAACCGCCGTTCGGCATGTACTCGTTGTCGAGTTCGCTGTACTTGGCGCCCGAGCCGCCGATGGTGAAGAACGTCTGGTTGATGGGGTCACCGTTCTCGCCGTTCGTCGGCTTGTCGGTGAAGTGGATGCGGGCCGCGTAGGTGCCGGTGCGGAACTTGGCTTCCTTCGTGCCGAGGGCGGCCTGCCGGGTGCCGGCCTTCGTGCCGTCGGTGGAAGCGCGCAGCTGCAGAACCTGGCCGCCGAGCGCCTTGTCGTCGGCGGGGAACGAGACGCCCTGCGCCGTCCAGGTGCCCTCGATACCGGGGCCTCCCTCACTGGTCCGCACCAGCCAGCCGTGCTTGAACAGCGCGGTGTCCTTCGGGCCGCGGTAGTTGAAGTCGTCGAAGAACCCGCCGTCGGGGAGTTCGGCCACGGCCCTGGTGACGGGCGCGGCCGTGGAGTCGGCGCCCTCGCCGCCGGGTTCCTCACCCCACACCAGGGTGCCACGCTTGTAGGCGGGGATCCGGTCGGAGTTCTCGTACGTGCGCTTGGAGGCGTCGAAGGACCAGTCGCCGTCCTGCCGTACGGACTTGTGGTCGGTCCTGAAGAGCTGGATCTCCAGCCCTCGGCTGTTCGCGCCGGGCTTCAGCGTCCCCGCCTTCTCGGTGAACCCGAGCTCCAGGTAGTGATCAGCGCCCTCGTGGGGTTCGTCCATGGCGACCACCGTCCCCGTCACGTTCGAGCAACCCACCGCCGCTTCCACGCAGTTGAAGGCGTACGACGCGTCCCCGTCGGCCGTGAAGTAGTACCGCAGCGCGACCTCGCTCAGCGACACGGGCTTCTCGGAGGTGTTGAAGACCTCCAGCCACGGCCGGACGGCGTCGGCATCGGCCGCGGCGGCCGTCCGGTACCGGACAGTGAGCTCCGGCGGCTCCGGATGGACCTGGCGCCACAGCGGCCGGGCGGCCAGACCGGCTCCGACGAGGACTGTCACCACCAGCAGTGCCTTGAACGTGCGTGCTGTACGACTGCGGCGGGGCTCACGGCGAGGGGACGCCACGGACACTCCTTCAGGGCGCGGGGGGATGCGACCGGCGAATGGGTCGGCACAGGGTACTAGTCACCACGTTCGCCGTCATGGACATGTTCAGACATCGCCCCGATGACAATCGGGTCGACTCACGACAACAGCCAAGGGTTGTACGCGAGTTGGGTGAGAAACACGACTGTGAGCGAGTCATGGAGGACTCATGGGGACACTGTTACGATTCCCGCGCCTGTATTCGAATAACAACTGTGCGTGTTGCCATCGGAGCTCTTGGGGGGTGGCACCGACGGGGGATGCATTGTCGTGAGCAGAAACGCCACTGTCGATCTGGTGATCATCGGGCTCGGATACGTCGGGCTGCCGCTGGCCCGCGCCGCGAGCGCCTCCGGCCTCAAGGTCGTCGGCCTCGACCGCAGCCTGCCGGTGGTCCAGGGCCTGTCGGCGGGGTCCTCGCACATCGATGACATCAGCGACGCCGATGTGCGCACCATGCTCGAACAGGGTTTCCGCGCGGTCGACTCACCCGAGGTCATCGCGGACGCGGCGGCGGTCGTCATCTGTGTGCCCACCCCGCTGACCGAGCACGGCGCGCCCAACCTCGGAGCGGTGGACGCCGCCGTCGAGGACATCGCGAGCCACCTCACCCCCGGTACTCTGGTCGTCCTCGAGTCCACGACCTACCCCGGCACCACCGACGAGGTCGTCCGCCCCCGGCTGGAGGCCGGCGGCCTGAAGGCAGGCGTCGACT
The DNA here is from genome assembly GCF_058544905.1 of Streptomyces sp. JLBG701. NCBI lineage: Bacteria > Bacillati > Actinomycetota > Actinomycetes > Kitasatosporales > Streptomycetaceae > Streptomyces > Streptomyces sp. JLBG701. Next base: position 6,906,812 of record NZ_CM178588.1, on the reverse strand, counting down.
TCTACCTCGCCTTCTCCCCCGAGCGCATCGATCCGGGCAACCCGCTCTTCGGTCTGGAGAACACGCCAAAGGTGGTCGGTGGCACCACCCCGGACTGCACCAAGGCCGCCCGCGCCCTGTACGAGCGCTTCGTGGGCAGCGTGGTGGAGGCCAGGGGCACCCGTGAGGCCGAGATGGCCAAGCTCCTGGAGAACACCTACCGGCACGTGAACATCGCCCTCGTCAACGAGATGGCGATGTTCTGCCGCGAGATCGGCGTCGACCTGTGGGACGCCATCCGCTGTGCCTCCAGCAAGCCCTTCGGCTTCGCGCCCTTCTACCCCGGCCCCGGTGTCGGCGGCCACTGCATCCCGATCGACCCCAACTACCTGTCGTACAAGGTGCGTTCGCTCGGCATCCCGTTCCGTTTCGTGGAACTGGCCCAGGAGATCAACCAGCGGATGCCCGCCCATGTCGTGTCTCGCGCCGCCGATCTCCTCAACCAGCGAGGCAAGCCGATCCGCGGCTCGCGCGTACTGCTGCTCGGCGTGACCTACAAGCCGGACATCTCCGACCAGAGGGAAAGCCCTGCCATGGACGTGGCCGAGCTGCTGCTCGAACGCGGCGCCGATCTCTCCTACTTCGACCCCCGCGTCGAGAACTGGACCGTCGAGGGCACCGCGGTGCCCCGCGTCGACGACTACCTCGCGGGCGCGGAGCAGGCGGACCTGACGATCCTCCTCCAGCAGCACAGCGAGATCGACCTCGACAAGCTGGCCGACCACACCCGCCTGCTCTTCGACACGCGCGGCAAGTCGGCCGACCACCCGCAGGTGGTCAAGCTGTGAGCGACATCTACATACCGGGCGCCGTCGGCGCCGAAGGTCGCCGGGGGCACCGGCGCAGACGGCACCTGAAGGTCTCGTACTTCTTCTTCGTCGCCATCGCCGCCGTGATCCTCGGCCAGCTGGACCCGGACTCCCTCCATCTGTACTCGTTCGGCGCGATGGGGCTGCTGGCCCTGAAGATGTTCGGCGCGCTCTTCTACCGGCCCGCCAAGGCCGACCGCGAGGAACTGCTGCTGCTGGACAACTCGTGGGTCACCGCGGTCATCCCGATCTACAACGAGGACCCGGTGATGTTCGAGCAGGGCATGCGCAGCCTCCTCGCGCAGAGCCGGCTCCCCAACGAGATCCACATCATCGACGACTGCAGCGCCAACCCCTCCGGCATCCAGGCGGCCAAGAAGCTGCGCCGTGAGTTCGAGGCCAAGGGCGTCAAGTACACCGTGAGCGTGCAGCCGGTGAACAAGGGAAAGCGCGAGGCACTCGCCCTCGGCTTCGAGGCGGCGCCCTACTCCGACCTGTTCCTGTGCGTCGACTCCGACACCATCCTGTCCCGGGACACGGTCCGTGAGCTGCTGCTGCCCATGGCCAACCCGAAGATCATGGCCTCCACGGGCATGGTGCTCGCGCTCAACCACGACAGCAACATCTTCACCCGCCTCCAGGACCTGCGGTACGGCAACTCGTTCCTCTTCGAGCGGGCCGCGTACTCCCGGCTGAAGTCGGTGCTGTGCTGCTGCGGCGCGCTCTCCGTGTACCGCGGCACCCTGGTGCGCAAATACCTGCCGGACTTCCTCAACCAGCAGTTCCTCGGCAAGCCGGCCGTCTTCGGCGACGACCGACGGATGACCAACTACTGCCTGATCGAAGGCCAGGTCGTCTTCCAGGAGACGGCCGTCGGCTACACCGCCGTACCGGAGAAGCTGCCGCACTTCCTGCGCCAGCAGGTCCGCTGGAACAAGTCCTTCTTCCGTGAGTCCCTGTGGGCGTTCACCCACCAGAAGAAGTACCGGCCCGCCTTCTGGCTGACCTGTATGGAACTCGCGCTGTGGCTGATCTTCGGGTCGGCGATGTTCTACTCCATGGTCATCCTGCCGATCATGCGCCCGGAGCAGTTCGTCCACCACATCGGCGACTACCTGATCTTCATGGTCCTCATGGGGTACCTGCGCAACGTCCGGTATCTCGACTTCCCGCGCCGCGGCATGGGCTTCATCAAGCGGTTCGGCATGTTCCTCCTCGCTCCGCTGTACGGCGTCATCCAGCTGGTCCTGCTGACCCCGCTGCGCTTCTACGCCCTGCTCACCCTGCACAAGGGCAGCTGGGGCACCCGTCAGGGCGGCGTCGAGGTGTCGGTCGCCGGCGACCACGAGCAGGACGTCTCGGCGGTCTGGGAGGAAGAGGACGAGTACTCGTCACAGCAGGTCTCCTCGACGATCGAGATGATGCGCCTGGAGGGCATCGCACTGGCCCGCACGGCCCCGCACGCGTCCCGGAGAAACCCGAACGGCATGGCGGAGGCCCCTGCCTATGACGCCCGCACCCAGGGCGAGTTGCGGGAACTGGGCCGGAACGTGCCCCAGCAGCCGGTGGCGTGGAACGGCGTGACGCAGGTCCAGGACCCGAACCCCGGTTTCGTGCAGAACCCCTACCACCACCAGCAGCCCGCACAGGCTTACGACCAGTGGCAGGGGCAGAGCCAGGCCCCCTATGTCCCGCACATCCCGCAGCAGCCTCAGGGCCCGTACCCCCAGCAGCCTCAGCAGCCTCAGGGAGACGGTCAACAGCACTGGGCGCCCGAGGAAGAGGCGTACGGGCAGGACGGCTGGTTCGGCGACCGCCGCTAGGCCCCAGGGCCTGTCAGGTGTAGTACGCCATCGCTTCCTGCACGGTGAGCACCGGGATGCCCCGCTTCTCGATCTCCGTCATCAGCTGACTGAGGCCCGTCTGACTGATCTCGGTGCTCGCCGTGGGCGTACCCGCGACGATCCTGTGCAGGCAGAGGATGAGCCAGTCACCGCTGCGGGCACAGCGGTCGAGCGGCCCGCCCTCGGCGATCACCTTGGTCAGCGCCGTGCCCCCCACGCCCGACCCGTCGGTGATACCGGTCAACGCCTTGAGCCGGTACGGCATGGCCGGCGCGAAGCTCTCGATCGTCTCGGAAACGATGGAGCGGGCCGTGGTGAAGTGACGGGCGGCGAGCAGATCGACGGGCACACCGTCGGTGGTCTTCTGAAAAGCACCGTGCGGATAGGCGAAGTGCTCGCTGGTGAATCCATTGCCGACCAGCCACTCCCGGAGCATCCGGAAATCGTCGTCGACCTGTTGCGCGGTCAGCTTGGCATAGCTCACCGTGTGCGCCGAGTTGGCGTACGCGTGCCCGGCCATTTCCCAGCCGGAGGAATCCTGGAGGGAACGCATCTGCCCAATTCCCAGGAAGGAACCGGTACCTATCGCGTCGGCGATGTTGTAGAGGGTGCCCGGCATTCCACGCGGGTCCATCACCGGGCGGGCCAGGTCGTGGACGGATACGTGCGAGTCGTCGAAGGTGATGGACACCGCGCCCTGGGGGAAGACCGACGTGGTGTCGGGCACCAGCTCGATCGATTGCAGGTGGTACGTCACGGGGCCTGCGGCGTCGTCGTAGACCGCGAACGACATGTCGGTGAAGCCCGACCGCACGGACGGGTCACCCTGCGCGGAGAGCGTGAACGTGCCGGACGCGGCGAGGACGTCGGCCCACTGGAGATGGACCGTCACCCATTCCCCGGACTGGACGTAGTTGGTCCCGGTCGCCGAGTGGGTGTGGAAACGCCAGCTGAAGGCGTTCTTCAGCGCACCGGTGCCCACGTAGAAGGCCAGCCTGCTGAGATGGGTGACGTCCGCCACGCGGAAGATGATCCGGATCATCTTGCCGGTGAGGTCCATGGCGTCCATGCCGGTCTTGCGCACGTACGACTGGACCCCGCTGCCGGCGGTGGTCACGCGGACCGAGCTGGTGCCGCGCGTGAACACCTCGGTGTCGCCCGGGTTCGACGAGGCGGTGCCCCCGCCGCCGGCCAACCAGCCGTGCCCCGACTGGAACTGCTGGCTCCAGGTCGCCCTGCGATAGCGCGGACGTCGTCCGGTCGGGGCGTACGTCGGCACCGTCAAACCATCCGCGGGGGCAGCGCTAGCCGGGGAAGCCATACCCAGCGCACCGACCCCGCCCGCCGTGGCCAGACCGCCGAGCCCCATGACACGCAATGCCGAGCGCCGCCCCAACGAAGCGGAACCCTTGCTGCCCCTGTTCAAAATGACCCCTCCCCCAATATCGCCCTTGTGATCGCATTGTAAGGGTCCAATGTGGCCCTGGTGAAAGTAAACTCACAAGGGGCAGGCGGGGATTGACACCCCCAGGTCATTTCTTCTTTTCCTGCGGCTCAGCAGCACCCCGCCGACGGCAACGTCCGCTTGTTCCGCGCCTCCTTGTTCCGCGCGGCCAGCAACTCGTCAGCGGGGTAACCGACTTCCTCCAACGTCAGCCCGTGCGGCCGCACGACATGCACAGCGGAGTCCCGCACCCCGGCGGCGAGCACCTTCCCCGGCCACTCGGCCCCCCGATGCCCGTCCCCGACGAACAACAACGCCCCGATCAGCGACCGCACCATGTTGTGGCAGAAGGCGTCGGCCCGCACGGTGGCGGTGACGATCCCGTCATCCCCCCGCACGAGGCTCAGCTCCTGCAGAGTACGAATGGTGGTCGCACCTTCACGCTTCTTGCAGTAGGCGGCGAAGTCATGCTCCCCCAGCAGCCGTTGGGCGGCTTCGTTCATGGCGTCGACGTCGAGCGGCCAGTCGTGCCAGAGGACATGACTGCGCAACAGCGGATCAACACCGCCGGGATTGTCGGTGACGCGATACGCGTACCGCCGCCAGATCGCCGAGAACCGGGCGTTGAAGCCACTGGGAGCCTCCCGAAGCGCCCACACCCGCACATCCTTGTCCAGCCGCCCGGCAAGCCGCTTCAGCAACTTCTCGTGATGCTCACGCCAGACCGCCTCGGGCAGATCCACATGAGCCACCTGCCCCCGCGCATGCACCCCGGCATCGGTCCGCCCGGCCACGGTCAGCTCATACGTCGTGTCCTGGGACCGCGTAACAGTCCGCAGGGCATCCTCGATCTCCCCCTGCACGGTCCGCCGCCCCCCGGCCTGCTTGGCCCACCCGGAGAACGAGGTCCCGTCGTAGGAAAGATCGAGCCGGACACGAACGAACCCTGGCTGTACTTCGTCACTCACACGGAGATCCTCTCAAGAACACAAAAGCGGGCCCGCCCCTCGAAAGGAACGGACCCGCTCAAGGACGGCTTACGCCTCCTTGGACTCCTCGTCGGCCTCAACCGGCTTGGCGTCCTCGACGACCTCGTCGGCCTTGGCCTCAACGGCCTCGTCCTTCTTGAGAACGTCTTCCTTGACGGCACGCTTGGTCGCCGCCTCGGCCTCACCGGTGGCCTGCTGGGCCACGGTCAGGGCCTCCACCAGCTCGATGACAGCCATGGGCGCGTTGTCGCCACGACGGTTACCGATCTTGGTGATACGGGTGTAACCACCCGGGCGGTTCTCGTAGCGCGGGCCAATCTCGGTGAAGAGCGTGTGGACGACGCTCTTGTCCGTGATGACCTGGAGCACCTGACGGCGGTTGTGAAGGTCACCCTTCTTCGCCTTGGTGACCAGACGCTCGGCGTACGGCCGCAGCTTGCGGGCCTTCGCCTCGGTCGTGGTGATACGACCGTGCTCGAAGAGCGACTTCGCGAGGTTCGCGAGGAGCAGCTTCTCGTGCGCGGCACTGCCGCCCAGACGGGCACCCTTGGTGGGCTTCGGCATTTCTATCTCCTTGGCATCTGCCCCGGCCGTATGAGGTACCGGGGTCAGGACCCAATGAGCGGGCGCTCATCGGCAACAACCAGCTCCTCCCAAAGGAGGGGCGGGATCCGCGCCCCGTAAGGGGCGCGGGGAACTGCGCGACCAGCCACAGCCGGTCCGCAGCCAAAAATCCGGCGTCCTCGCGGAGCGCCTAGTACTGCTCGGTCTCCACGAAACCGGCGTCCGCGTCATCGTCCGCACCAAAGGCGTCCGCCGCGGCCGTCGGGTCAAATCCAGGCGGGCTGTCCTTCAGGGCCAGGCCCATACCGGCCAGCTTCGCCTTGACCTCGTCGATCGACTTCGCACCGAAGTTACGAATGTCGAGCAGGTCGGCCTCGGAACGAGCCACGAGCTCACCCACGGAGTGGATGCCCTCACGCTTGAGGCAGTTGTACGACCGAACGGTGAGCTCAAGCTCCTCGATCGGCAGCGCCAGATCGGCAGCGAGGGCGGCGTCCGTCGGGGACGGACCCATGTCGATGCCCTCGGCGTCGATGTTGAGCTCACGGGCCAGCCCGAACAGCTCGACCAGCGTCTTACCGGCAGAAGCCATGGCGTCACGCGGACGCATCGCCTGCTTGGTCTCGACGTCGACGATCAGCTTGTCGAAGTCGGTGCGCTGCTCGACACGCGTCGCCTCGACCTTGTAGGTGACCTTCAGAACCGGCGAGTAGATGGAGTCGACCGGAATACGACCGATCTCCTGGCCCACCTGCTTGTTCTGCACGGCGGAGACGTAGCCGCGACCGCGCTCGACGGTCAGCTCCATCTCCAGCTTGCCCTTGCCGTTGAGCGTGGCCAGGACCAGGTCGGGGTTGTGCACCTCCACACCGGCCGGCGGCGCGATGTCAGCGGCGGTGACGAGACCGGGTCCCTGCTTGCGCAGGTACATGACCACGGGCTCATCGTGCTCACTGCTGACCACGAGCTGCTTGATGTTGAGGATGAGGTCGGTGACGTCTTCCTTGACACCCGGCACGGTGGTGAACTCGTGCAGGACACCGTCGATACGGATGGACGTGACAGCCGCACCCGGAATCGAGGACAGAAGAGTCCGGCGGAGGGAGTTGCCGAGGGTGTAGCCGAAGCCCGGCTCCAGCGGCTCGATCACGAACCGGGAGCGGAACTCGTCGACGACCTCTTCGGTCAACGAGGGACGCTGAGCAATCAGCATGTTGCGATCCTTCAGTCATGGGCGCCCGCTATTTGACGCCCTTGAGTACTACAAGGGTACGGGCGATATGGCCCCGAAGAGCCATACCGCCCGAAAACCTCAGACCAAGCAGCCGCAGGTCAGATCAGACGCGACGGCGCTTGGGCGGACGGCAGCCGTTGTGCGGGGTGGGGGTGACGTCCTGGATGGAGCCGACCTCAAGACCGGTGGCCTGGAGGGAGCGGATCGCGGTCTCGCGACCGGAGCCCGGGCCCTTCACGAAGACGTCGACCTTGCGCATGCCGTGCTCCTGCGCGCGACGGGCAGCCGACTCGGCGGCCATCTGCGCGGCGAAGGGGGTGGACTTGCGCGAGCCCTTGAAGCCGACGTGGCCGGCGGAGGCCCAGGAGATCACGTTGCCCGAGGGGTCCGTGATCGAGACGATCGTGTTGTTGAACGTGCTCTTGATGTGCGCGTGGCCGTGAGCGACGTTCTTCTTTTCCTTGCGGCGCACCTTCTTGGCAGCGCCCTGACGACCCTTGGGGGGCATCTATTACTCCTACGGGGAGGTGGTCGGTCCTACAGCGAAGACCGCTGATGAAGCGTTGTCCGCTGAGGACTACTTCTTGCCCGGCTTCTTCTTACCGGCGATGGCGCGACGCGGGCCCTTGCGGGTACGAGCGTTCGTGCTGGTGCGCTGACCGCGGACGGGCAGGCCACGACGGTGACGCAGACCCTGGTAGCAGCCGATCTCGACCTTGCGACGGATGTCGGCCTGGATCTCGCGACGGAGGTCACCCTCGGTCTTGATGTTGGCGTCCACGTACTCGCGGATCGCGACGAGCTGCTCCTCGGAGAGGTCCCGAACACGGGTGTTCGGGTCGATGCCCGTCTCCGCCAGCGTCAGCTGGGAAAGGGTCCGGCCAATGCCGAACACGTAGGTGAGGGCGACCTCCACACGCTTTTCGCGCGGGATGTCAACACCGGAAACGCGTGCCATTCAATGGCTCCAGTTGTCGTTCGGAGGTCTTCCACAGAACCGATTCCCAGCTGCCGGCCTCTTCTATTTCAAAGAGTTGGTACAACCCAGGTCCCCGGCCTCCGACCGGGGGTATCAGGCGATCTCAGCGATGGCCTGGGTCCTGCGTATGAACATGTACTGCTACTTGCGTCGCGCGAAGTTCTGCGGATGCAGAGGTTCGGTCGTGCGTCAGCCCTGGCGCTGCTTGTGGCGCGGGTTCTCGCAGATGACCATGACCCGACCGTGACGGCGGATCACCCTGCACTTGTCGCAGATCTTCTTGACGCTCGGCTTGACCTTCATTGGTGAGGTTCTCCGGGTCAGTGCCCACCACCCCGCCGGAACGGGGAACAGGCAAGATCTACTTGTACCGGTAGACGATCCGGCCACGCGTCAGGTCGTACGGAGACAGCTCCACCACGACCCGGTCGTCAGGGAGGATGCGGATGTAGTGCATACGCATCTTGCCGCTGATGTGTGCCAGAACCTGGTGGCCGTTCTGGAGCTCTACCTTGAACATCGCGTTCGGAAGAGACTCGACGACAGTGCCCTCGATCTCGATGGCACCTTGCTTCTTGGCCACGCTTCGCCCTTCGAATCGACTACCTTGATCGACTCCCCTGCGTCCCTTACGGGCGCATGCGGACATGCGGGTGCACGAGAGCCGACGAGTCAGTCTACGTCAGCGCACCCTGAAAGACGAATCGAGGAAGAATGCCCCAAGACAAAGATCATTAAGCAACCTATGCCAACGGATCCGGCGCCACGGTGATCCCGAACTCCGCCAGCTTCGCCTTGCCGCCGTCGACAGCGGTCAGCACCAGCGGCCCCTGCTCAGTCAGGGCAACGGAACGCTCGCAGTGCGAGGACCACGTCCCGTCCGTCGTGATGACGGTCCAGTCGACCGATTTTCCACGCCCCTCTCGCGGGCGATGCGCCGGGGGCGCCTCGCAAGCTTCGAGCGGCTGCGCCGGCCTCCGACCGGCGGTCATGGCTCGGGCCGTCATCAGGCCAACGGATCCGGCGCCACGGTGATCCCGAACTCCGCCAGCTTCGCCTTACCCCCATCAGGAGCCGTCAGCACCAGCGGCCCCTGGTCGGTCAGGGCAACCGAGTGCTCCCAGTGCGAGGACCACGTCCCGTCCGTCGTGATGACGGTCCAGTCGTCCTCCAGTACCTCGGTCTTCGGCGTGCCCAAGGACACCATCGGCTCGATGGCCAGGCAGAAGCCGGGGACCAGCTTCGGCCCCTTCCCCCGCCGCTTCTCGACGTAGTTCAGCAGGTGCGGGTCCATGTGCATCTCGGTGCCGATGCCGTGGCCGCCGTAGTCCTCGATGATCCCGTACTTGCCACCGCCGGGCTTCGGCTGGCGGCGGATGTACGTCTCGATGGCGCGGGAGACGTCGACGAGCCGGTTGCCGGCCTTCATGGCGGCGATGCCGGCCCACATGGACTCTTCGGTCACCCGGGACAGCTCGATGAGCTCCGGAGCGTGACCGGAGCCCACGAAGGCGGTGTAGGCCGCGTCACCGTGCCAGCCGTCGATGATCGCGCCGGCGTCGATCGAGATGATGTCGCCGTCCTTGAGGACCACGGTGTCGGAGGGGATGCCGTGGACGACCACCTCGTTGACCGAGGTGCAGATGGTGGCCGGGAAACCGCCGTATCCGAGGAAGTTCGACTTCGCCCCGTGCTCCGCGATCACCTTGCGGGCGACCTCGTCGATGTCCTTCGTGGAGGCACCCGGCACGGCCGCCTCCCGGGTCGCCGCATGAATGGCGGCGACGACCAGCCCCGCCTCACGCATCTTGGCGATCTGCTCGGGGGTCTTGATCTGCACCATGGGGGCGATGGCCTTTCTTGGACCGGGGTACGGAAAGGTAGGGAAAAGAGTACGGACACCTCAACGATACGGGGACGTCCTCACCCGCCTCCACGCAGCAGCCGCGGCCCCCCGACGGGGAACCGCGGCTGCGACGACGTACTGACTACTTGCCGTCGTCCTCACGCTTGAGCGCTTCCATCGCCCGGGCCGTGACCTCTTCGACCTTGCCCAGCGCGGAGATGGTGACCACCAGTCCCTGCGCCTTGTAGTAATCGATGATCGGCTCGGTCTGCGTGTGGTAGACCTCAAGGCGCTTGCGGACGGTCTCCTCGGAGTCGTCGTCGCGCTGGTACAGCTCGCCACCGCAGACGTCACAGACGCCCTCGGTCTTCGGCGCCTTGTACGTGACGTGGAAGACGTGCGCCGAGTCGTTACGGCAGATTCGGCGGCCGGCGATGCGCTTGACCACCTCTTCCTCGGGGACCTCGAGGTCGAGGACCCCGTCGAGCTTCATGCCCTCGTTCTTCAGCATCTCGTCGAGCGCCTCGGCCTGCGAGACATTGCGCGGGAAACCGTCGAGCAGGAAGCCGTTCTCGGCGTCCTTCTGCTCCATGCGGTCCTTGGCCATGGCGATGGTGACCTCGTCCGGCACCAGATTGCCCGCGTCCATGTAGGACTTGGCCAGTTTCCCGAGTTCCGTCTGCTTGCTGATGTTGGCCCGGAACAGGTCGCCCGTGGAGATGTGCGGGATCGACAGGTTCTTGGCGAGGAACGCGGCCTGCGTTCCCTTACCGGCACCCGGCGGCCCGACGAGGACGATACGCATCAGCGGAGGAACCCTTCGTAATTGCGCTGCTGGAGCTGGCTCTCGATCTGCTTCACGGTCTCCAGGCCGACACCCACGATGATGAGGATGCTGGTCCCGCCGAACGGGAAGTTCTGGCTTGCCCCGAAGCCGACCAACGCGACCGTCGGAACGAGAGCGATCAGGCCCAGATACAGCGAACCCGGCCAGGTGATCCGGTTGAGCACGTAACTCAGGTACTCAGCGGTCGGTCGGCCAGCCCGGATGCCCGGGATGAAGCCACCATACTTCTTCATGTTGTCGGCGACTTCCTCGGGGTTGAAGGAGATCGCCACGTAGAAGAACGCGAAGAAAACGATCAGCAAGAAGTACATGCTGATGTAAATGGGGTGGTCACCCTTGACGAGATTGGCCTCGATCCAGGTCTTCCAGCCCGAAGTGCCGCTGGAGAACTGCGCGATCAGTGCCGGGATGTAGAGCAGCGACGAAGCGAAGATGACGGGAATCACACCCGCCTGGTTCACCTTCAACGGGATGTAAGTGGACGTACCGCCGTAGGAACGGCGGCCGATCATGCGCTTCGCGTACTGGACCGGGATGCGGCGCTGGGCCTGCTCGACGAAGACCACCAGGCCGACCATGACCAGGCCGACGGCGATGACGGTGCCGAACTCGATCCAGCCGTCGGCGAGGGTGCCCTGCTTCTTGATGGCCCACAGCGCGGACGGGAAGGTCGCGGCGATCGAGATGAACATGAGGATCGACATGCCGTTGCCGATACCGCGGTCCGTGATGAGCTCGCCGAGCCACATGACCACGGCCGTACCGGCGGTCATGCAGACGACCATCGTGATCGTGGTGAAGATCGCGCGGTCCGGGACGATGCTCGACGCGGCCGAGCAGCCGGAGAAGAGCGCGCCGCTGCGGGCGGTGGCCACCAGGCCGGTGCCCTGCAGGATGGCGAGCGCCACGGTGAGGTAACGCGTGTACTGCGTGATCCTCGCCGTACCCGCCTGGCCCTCCTTCTTGAGGGCTTCCAGGCGCGGGATCACCACGGTCAGCAGCTGGAGAATGATGCTCGCCGTGATGTACGGCATGATGCCCAGCGCGAAGATCGTGATCTGCAGCAGGGCGCCACCGCTGAACATGTTGACCAGACCGAACAGGCCCTGGTTGCCGGATGCTTCATCGACACACTGCTGGACACTCTTGTAGTCGACGCCCGGGATCGGTACATGCGTACCGACCCGGTAGACCACGATGATCCCGAGTGTGAAGAGCAGCTTCTTGCGCAGGTCGGGCGTCCTGAACGCCCGGGCGAACGCGGTGAGCACGGTGCCTCCTGCGACCCCCGCGCTACTGCGTCAGAGGTGACGGTCTTGAGGTTCGACAATTAGGTAACGGTCAACTGCCGCTGTGGGTGCCCCATGTGAAGCACCCGATGAAAGTGGGCAGTGCAGGCCACCTTACCGGCGGGACTGCCCCCCTTGGAACGACCAACCGGGGATACCCCATTTGTAGGGGTATCCCCGGTCGGGATCGCTCAGGTCATCGAGACGCCTATTGCGTTCAGAGGAGCTCGGTGACGGTACCGCCGGCGGCGGTGATCTTCTCCTTGGCGGAGCCGGAGACGGCGTCGACCGTCACCTGCAGCGCCACGGAGATCTCGCCCTGGCCGAGGACCTTGACGAGGCTGTTCTTGCGAACGGCACCCTTGGCGACGAGACCCTCGACGGTGACCTCGCCACCCTCCGGGTACAGCGCGCCCAGCTTGTCGAGGTTCACGACCTGGTACTCGGTCTTGAACGGGTTCTTGAAGCCCTTGAGCTTCGGGAGACGCATGTGGAGGGGCATCTGGCCACCCTCGAAGCGCTCCGGAACCTGGTAACGGGCCTTGGTGCCCTTGGTACCACGACCGGCCGTCTTACCCTTCGACGCCTCACCACGACCCACACGGGTCTTGGCGGTCTTGGCGCCCGGGGCGGGACGGAGGTTGTGGATCTTGAGCGGGTTGTTCTCCGCCATGATCAGTCGACCTCCTCAACCGTCACGAGGTGGCGGACGGTGTGCACCATTCCGCGGAACTCGGGGCGGTCCTCCTTGACGACCACGGTGTTGATCCCCTTGAGACCAAGGGACCGCAGGGTGTCACGGTGGTTCTGCTTGCTGCCGATGTACGACTTCGTCTGCGTGACCTTGAGGCGAGCCATTACGCACCCGCCCCGGCACGTGCACGAAGGAGAGCCGCGGGGGCGACGTCCTCGAGGGGCAGACCGCGGCGGGCCGCGATCTCCTCGGGACGCTGCAGGCCCTTGAGGGCCGCCACGGTCGCGTGCACGATGTTGATCGCGTTGTCGGAGCCCAGGGACTTCGACAGGATGTCGTGAACGCCGGCGCACTCGAGCACGGCACGCACCGGGCCACCGGCGATAACGCCGGTACCGGGGGACGCGGGCTTGAGCAGCACGACGCCGGCAGCCTTCTCACCCTGGATCGGGTGCGGGATGGTGCCCTGGATACGGGGGACCTTGAAGAAGTGCTTCTTGGCCTCCTCAACACCCTTGGCGATGGCGGCCGGCACCTCCTTGGCCTTGCCGTAACCGACACCGACGGTGCCGTCACCATCGCCCACTACGACGAGCGCAGTGAAGCTGAAGCGACGACCACCCTTCACAACCTTGGCAACGCGGTTGATCGCGACGACGCGCTCAACGTAGGCGGTCTTCTCGGCAGCAGCAGCGCCACCGTCGCGACCCTTCCGGTCCCGCCGCTCGCCGCCACCGGCACCGCTTCCACGGCGCTGGGGTCCAGCCATTGGATTACCTCTCTCTGTTTCCGCTAGCTACGGAAGCGGCTCAGAACTTGAGTCCGGCTTCGCGGGCGGCGTCCGCCAGGGCGGCGATGCGCCCGGCGTACTGGTTACCACCACGGTCGAATACGACAGCCTCGACACCGGCGGCCTTGGCGCGCTCGGCGACCAGGGCCCCGACCGACTTGGCCTGCGCGGACTTGTCGCCCTCGCCGCCACGGATCGTGGTGTCCAGGGTCGACGCCGACGCGAGGGTGTGACCCTTAACGTCGTCGATGACCTGGGCCACGATGTGGCGGTTGGAGCGCGTCACGACCAGGCGCGGACGCTCAGCCGTACCCGAGATGTGCTTACGGATCCGGATGTGACGACGCTTGATGGCAGCACGCTTGTAAGCGTCGCCCTTAGCAATCTTGACACCGTATGCCATGGCTTACTTACCCGCCTTTCCGACCTTGCGGCGGATGACTTCGCCTTCGTACTTGACGCCCTTGGCCTTGTACGGGTCGGGCTTGCGCAGCTTGCGGATGTTGGCCGCAACCTCGCCGACCTTCTGCTTGTCGATGCCCTCGACCGAGAACCGCGTCGGGTTCTCGACCTTGAAGCTGATGCCCTCGGGCGCTTCGACGGTGATCGGGTGGCTGTAGCCGAGAGCGAACTCGAGGTTCGATCCCTTGGCCTGAACGCGGTAACCGACACCACTGATTTCGAGCTTCTTCACGTAACCCTCGGTCACGCCGGTGATCATGTTCGCCACCAGCGTGCGGGACAGGCCGTGCAGGGCCTTGTTCTGACGCTCGTCGTTGGGGCGGGTGACGTTGAGAACGCCGTCCTCACCCTTGGCGATGTCGATCGGCGCGGCAACGGTGTGGCTCAGGGTCCCCTTGGGGCCCTTCACCGAAACCGTACGGCCGTCGATGGTGACGTCCACGCCGGCGGGAACCGTGATGGGGAGCTTGCCAATACGCGACATAGCTGTTTCCTCCTGTTCCCTTCCGCTACCAGACGTAGGCGAGAACTTCTCCGCCTACGCCCTTCTTGCCGGCCTGCTTGTCGGTCAGGAGACCGTGCGACGTGGAGATGATCGCCACGCCGAGGCCACCCAGAACCTTGGGCAGGTTGGTGGACTTCGCGTACACCCGGAGACCGGGCTTGGAGATCCGCTTGATGCCCGCGATGGAGCGCTCACGGTTCGGGCCGAACTTCAGCTCGAGAACGAGGTTCTTGCCGACCTCGGCGTCCTCGACCTTCCAGCCTGTGATGAAGCCCTCCTGCTGGAGGATCTCCGCGATGTGAGACTTGATCTTCGACGCCGGCATCGTCACGGAGTCGTGGTATGCCGAGTTCGCGTTACGCAGACGCGTCAGCATGTCTGCGATCGGATCAGTCATGGTCATGAATTGGCCTTCGGCCTCTCTCGCCGTGGTTTCCTGGTGCGCCATCCCTCTCCCCGATCCGAGACGGGGCGGGTGCGGCACGGTGGACCTACGGCGTAGTAAGTCGTATGGGCGACAGTCAGGCGCCCAACCCTCCTAGCCTAAGCCATGAAGGGGTGGGCACCTGACCGAGCCCTTTGCTTACCGAGAGCCCTGGGAGTCCCTGATTACAGGGATTACCAGGAGCTCTTGGTCACGCCCGGCAGCTCGCCACGGTGAGCCATCTCACGAAGGCACACGCGGCACAGGCCGAACTTGCGGTACACGGAGTGCGGACGGCCACACCGCTGGCAGCGGGTGTACGCACGCACGGCGAACTTAGGCTTGCGAGCAGCCTTCGCGATCAGTGACTTCTTCGCCATCTCGCTCACGCCTCCTTGAAGGGGAAGCCGAGGTGACGAAGGAGCGCGCGGCCCTCAGCGTCGTTGGTCGCCGTGGTGACCACGGTGATGTCCATACCCCGGACACGGTCGATCTTGTCCTGGTCGATCTCGTGGAACATGACCTGCTCCGTGAGACCGAAGGTGTAGTTGCCACGCCCGTCGAACTGCTTGGGGGACAGACCGCGGAAGTCGCGGATGCGCGGAAGCGCGAGCGACAGGGTGCGGTCCAGGAACTCCCACATGCGGTCGCCACGGAGGGTGACGTGGGCACCGATCGGCTGACCCTCGCGCAGCTTGAACTGCGCGATGGACTTGCGGGCCTTGGTGATGGCCGGCTTCTGACCGGTGATCGTGGTCAGGTCACGGACGGCACCGTCCATGAGCTTGGAGTCACGGGCGGCGTCGCCGACACCCATGTTGACCACGATCTTGACGAGGCCGGGAATCTGCATGACGTTCTCGTAGGAGAACTCCTCCTGCAGCTTCGCCGAGATCTCCTCGCGGTACTTCGTCTTGAGACGCGGAGTCGTGGTGGTAGCCATCAGATGTCCTCACCCGTCCGCTTGGCAACGCGGATCTTGTTGCCCTCGTCGTCGAAGCGGTAACCGACACGCGTGACGACCTTGTTGCCGTCCTTCTCAACGACCAGCTGGACGTTGGAGACGTGGATCGGCGCCTCGGTCGTGACGATGCCACCGGCCTGCGAACCGCGAGCGGTCGGGCCGGCCTTGGTGTGCTTCTTGACCCGGTTGACACCCTCGACCAGGACACGGTCCTCGCGGGGGAAGGCCGCGATGACCTTGCCCTGCTTGCCCTTGTCCTTACCGGTGATGACCTGGACCAGGTCGCCCTTCTTGATCTTCATGCTTACAGCACCTCCGGCGCGAGCGAGATGATCTTCATGAACTTCTTCTCGCGCAGCTCCCGGCCCACCGGGCCGAAGATACGGGTGCCACGAGGGTCGCCGTCGTTCTTCAGAACAACAGCGGCGTTCTCGTCGAAGCGGATGTACGAGCCGTCCGGACGACGGCGCTCCTTGACGGTGCGAACGATGACGGCCTTGATGACGTCACCCTTCTTCACGTTGCCACCGGGGATCGCGTCCTTGACGGTGGCGACGATGACGTCACCGATGCCCGCGTAGCGGCGACCGGAGCCACCGAGGACACGGATGCAAAGGATTTCCTTCGCACCAGTGTTGTCGGCGACACGCAGTCGCGACTCCTGCTGGATCACGTCTATCTCCTGTTTGTCTGCCGGTTCCCGGGGCGAGTCAGCTACTCAGTAAGCAACTGACTCGCCCCGAGCCTGGCGGAACTGACCTGCGGGGTTAGCCCCGCAGGAAATTACTTGGCCTTCTCGAGGATCTCGACGATGCGCCAGCGCTTGCTCGCCGACAGCGGACGCGTCTCCATGATGAGGACGCGGTCGCCGACGCCGGCAGCGTTCTGCTCGTCGTGCGCCTTGAGCTTGTTCGTACGGCGGATGACCTTGCCGTACAGCGCGTGCTTGACGCGGTCCTCGACGGCGACGACGACGGTCTTGTCCATCTTGTCGCTGACGACGAGACCCTCACGGGTCTTGCGGAAGCCGCGGGCCTCTGCAGTCTGCTCAGTCACGTTGTTCTCACTCATCAGGCGCTCTCCACCGTTTCGATGCCCAGCTCGCGCTCACGCATCAGGGTGTAGATCCGCGCGATGTCCTTGCGGACGGCCTTCAGCCGACCGTGGTTCTCGAGCTGACCGGTCGCCGCCTGGAAGCGGAGGTTGAACAGCTCTTCCTTGGCTTCGCGGAGCTTCGCGAGAAGCTCCTCGTCACCCAGTTCGCGCAGCTCGGACGCCTTGGTACCGGCCGACATCACGCTTCACCTGCCTCGCGCTTGACGATCCGGCACTTCATCGGCAGCTTGTGCGCTGCGCGAGTGAGGGCCTCACGGGCGATCTTCTCGTTGGGGTAGGACAGCTCGAACATGACCCGTCCCGGGTGCACGTTCGCGATCCACCACTCGGGAGAACCCTTACCGGAACCCATGCGGGTCTCGGCAGGCTTCTTCGTGAGCGGGCGGTCCGGGTAGATGTTGATCCAGACCTTGCCGCCACGCTTGATGTGGCGGGTCATCGCGATACGAGCCGCCTCGATCTGGCGGTTGGTCACGTACGCCGGCGTGAGGGCCTGAATGCCGTACTCGCCGAACGCGACCGTCGTACCACCCTTGGCCTGACCGCGGCGCTTGGGGTGGTGCTGCTTGCGGTGCTTGACCCTACGGGGGATCAGCATGTCCCTCAGGCCTCCGTTCCGGTGCTCTCAGCCGGAGCGGCAGCGGCGGCGGGAGCGTCGGCCTTGGGGGCCTCGGCTGCCGGCGCGGACTGCTGCTGCGGCTTGCGGCCGCGGCCGCCACGCTCGCCACCACGGCCACCACCACGGGCCGGGCGGTCGCCGCCGCCACCGGCACCACCACGGGCCGGGCGGTTACCCGCACGGGCCGCGGCGTTCTCGGCGCGGACCTCGGCGATGTTCTTGACGTCGCCCTTGTAGATCCAGACCTTCACACCGATACGGCCGAAGGTCGTCTTGGCCTCGAAGAAGCCGTAGTCGACGTTCGCGCGGAGCGTGTGCAGGGGCACGCGGCCCTCGCGGTAGAACTCCGAGCGGGACATCTCGGCGCCGCCGAGGCGGCCACCGCACTGGATCTTGATGCCCTTGGCGCCGGCCTTCATCGCCGACTGCATGCTCTTACGCATGGCGCGGCGGAAGGAGACGCGGGAGGACAGCTGCTCGGCGACGGCCTGGGCCACCAGCTGAGCGTCCGTCTCCGGGTTCTTGACCTCAAGGATGTTGAGCTGGACCTGCTTGCCGGTCAGCTTCTCCAGGTCGCCGCGGATACGGTCGGCCTCGGCGCCACGGCGGCCGATGACGATGCCCGGACGCGCGGTGTGGATGTCGACGCGGACGCGGTCACGGGTGCGCTCGATCTCAACCTTCGAGATGCCGGCGCGCTCCATGCCGGACGTCATCATCCGACGGATGGCGACGTCTTCCTTGACGTAGTCCTTGTACAGCTTGTCGGCGTACCAACGGGACTTGAAGTCCGTGGTGATGCCGAGCCGGAACCCATGCGGGTTAACCTTCTGGCCCATTACCGGGTTCCTTCCTTGCTGCTGACGACCACGGTGATGTGGCTGGTCCGCTTGCGGATCCGGTAGGCACGGCCCTGGGCGCGCGGACGGAACCGCTTCAGGGTCGGACCCTCGTCGACGTACGCCTCGGAGATGAAGAGGCTGTCGGCGTCGGTGTGGTCGTAGTTGTGCGCGGCGTTGGCGATGGCGCTGTCAAGCACCTTGCCGACCGGCACGCTCGCGGCCTGCGGGGCGAAACGCAGGACCGCCTGAGCCTCCGTGGCATCCATGCCACGGATAAGGTCCACCACGCGGCGGGCCTTCATGGGCGTAACGCGGATGTACCGCGCCTGGGCCCTGGCTTCCATGGTTGTCCTTCCAGTGTCTGTCATGGTCATTCCACCCCGCGTTAGCGGCGCTTCGACTTCCGGTCGTCCTTGACGTGACCCCGGAAGGTGCGCGTCGGCGAGAACTCGCCGAGCTTGTGGCCGACCATCGACTCGGTGACAAACACCGGAATGTGGGTCTTGCCGTTGTGCACCGCGATCGTGTGGCCGAGCATGGCCGGGACGATCATCGAGCGACGGGACCAGGTCTTGATGACGTTCTTGGTGCCGGCTTCGTTCTGGACATCCACCTTCTTGATCAGGTGGTCGTCGACGAAGGGCCCCTTCTTGAGACTGCGCGGCATCTAAACCCGCTCCTAGCGCTTCTTGTTCGTCTTGCGGCGGCGGACGATGTACTTGTTCGAAGCCTTCTTCGGCGAACGAGTACGACCCTCCTTCTGACCCCACGGGGAGACCGGGTGGCGACCACCGGAGGTCTTGCCCTCACCACCACCGTGCGGGTGGTCGACCGGGTTCATCGCCACACCGCGAACGGTCGGACGAACGCCCAGCCAGCGCTTACGGCCGGCCTTGCCCCAGTTGATGTTGGACTGCTCGGCGTTGCCGACCTCGCCGACCGTGGCGCGGCAGCGCTGGTCGACCAGGCGGATCTCACCGGAGGGCATGCGGAGGTGGGCCATCGAGCCCTCCTTCGCGAGCAGCTGCACGGAGGCACCGGCGGAGCGGGCGAACTTGGCGCCGCCACCGGGACGGATCTCGATCGCGTGGATCGTGGTACCGACCGGGATGTTGCGGAGCGCCAGGTTGTTGCCCGGCTTGATGTCGGCCCCGGGACCGTTCTCGACGCGGTCACCCTGCTGCAGGTTGCGCGGGGCGAGGATGTAGCGCTTCTCGCCGTCCGCGTAGTGCAGCAGCGCGATGCGCGCGGTGCGGTTGGGGTCGTACTCGATGTGCGCGACCTTCGCCGGCACGCCGTCCTTGTCGTGACGACGGAAGTCGATCACTCGGTAGGCGCGCTTGTGTCCGCCACCCTGGTGGCGAACGGTCACACGACCGGCGTTGTTACGGCCGCCCTTGCTGTGCAGCGGGCGGACCAGCGACTTCTCCGGCGTGGACCGCGTGACCTCGACGAAGTCGGCGACGCTGGAGCCACGACGGCCCGGCGTAGTCGGCTTGTACTTGCGGATTCCCATTTCTCAGTCCTCGTCCGATATCGGACGATCCGACCCGCTTACGCGGTCGGACCGCCGAAGATGTCGATACGGTCGCCCTCAGCGAGGGTTACGATCGCGCGCTTGGTGGAAGCGCGCTGACCGAAACCGGTCTTGGTGCGCTTGCGCTTGCCCTGGCGGTTGATCGTGTTGACCCCGGTGACCTTGACCGAGAAGACCGCCTGGACGGCCTGCTTGATCTGGGTCTTGTTGGCGCCGGGCGCGACGATGAAGGTGTACTTGCCCTCGTCGAGGAGCGCGTAGCTCTTCTCCGACACCACCGGCTTCAGCAGCACGTCACGGGGGTCCGTGTACGACTTGCTGATCGGGGTGACGACGGTGTTCTTGCCCTCGGCCTCGTGGCGCTTCGCCTTGGCGACGCGCGCGGCCTTGGCGGCCTTGGCCGCCTTGGAGGCGATGCTCGGGTGACGCGTAGCCATCAGGCTTCGCTCCCTTCGGTGTCAGCGGCCTGGGGGCCAGACACGAAGGACTCGAAAGCGGCCTGGGTGAAGACCACGTCGTCCGAGACGAGAACGTCGTACGTGTTCAGCTGGCCCGGCTCCAGGATGTGGACCTGGGGCAGGTTGCGCGCGGAAAGCAGCGCGGCCTCGTCGGAGCGCTCGATGACCAGGAGCACGTTCTTGCGCTCGCTGACCTTGCCGAGGAAGCTCTTGGCGGCCTTGGTGGAGGGGGTCTCGCCCTCGATCACGCCGGTGATGACGTGGATGCGAGCGTTGCGGGCCCGGTCGGTGAGGGCGTGGCGCAGGGCCGCGGCCTTCATCTTCTTCGGGGTCCGCTGCGAGTAGTCACGCGGCGTGGGGCCGTGGACGACGCCACCGCCGGCGAACTGCGGCGCACGGGTCGAACCCTGGCGCGCGCGGCCGGTGCCCTTCTGGCGGTAAGGCTTCTTACCACCACCGCGGACCTCGCCACGACGCTTGACCTTGTGCGTGCCCTGACGGGCGGCGGCCAGCTGCGCGACGACGACCTGGTGAAGCAGCGGAACGCTGATCTTCTCTACGTCGAAGATCTCGGCCGGGAGCTCAATGGTCCCGGCGGTGTCGCCGGAGGGCGACAGAATGTCAATGGTGCTCATAGTCCTCAGGCCCCCTTGGCCGCGGTGCGGACCAGGACGAGGCCGCCGTTCGGACCAGGAACCGCGCCCTTGATGAGGAGCAGGCCCTTCTCCGCGTCAACGGCGTGAACGGTCAGGTTCTGGGTGGTGACCCGCTCGTTGCCCATACGACCCGCCATGCGGAGGCCCTTGAACACACGGCCCGGGGTGGCGCAGCCACCGATGGAACCGGGAGAGCGGTGCTTGCGCTGGGTGCCGTGACCGGCGCCGAGGCCCTTGAAGTTGTGACGCTTCATGACACCGGCGAAGCCCTTGCCCTTGCTCTTGCCCGTCACGTCGACCTTGACGCCGGCCTCGAACACCTCAGCGGTGATCTCCTGGCCGAGCGTGTACTCGGAGGCGTCCGCGGTGCGGATCTCGACGAGGTGGCGACGCGGCGTGACATCGGCCTTGGCGAAGTGACCCTTGAGGGGCTTGTTCACCTTGCGCGGGTCGATCTCGCCGAAGGCGATCTGGACCGACTCGTAGCCGTCACTGTCGTTGGTACGCACCTGGGTCACGACGTTGGGGCCGGCCTTGACGACGGTGACGGGAACAACACGGTTGTTCTCGTCCCACACCTGCGTCATGCCGAGCTTCTCGCCCAGGATGCCCTTGATCTGCTTAGCCATTCTCAGATCACCGATCCCTAGAGCTTGATCTCGATGTCGACGCCGGCCGGGAGGTCGAGTCGCATCAGAGAGTCAACGGTCTTGGGGGTCGGGTCGAGAATGTCGATCAGACGCTTGTGCGTGCGCATCTCGAAGTGCTCGCGCGAGTCCTTGTACTTGTGCGGCGACTTGATGACGCAGTACACGTTCTTCTCAGTGGGCAGCGGCACCGGGCCCGCGACCGACGCACCAGTGCGCGTCACCGTCTCGACGATCTTCTTCGCCGAGGAGTCGATGACCTCGTGGTCGTAGGCCTTGAGCCGGATGCGGATCTTCTGTCCCGCCATGGCTACTCAGTAGTCCTTTGTCTAGTGAAAACGCTCTGGAACCTGGGGGTTCGCGTCCCGTCCTCCGACCCACGCGGTCGGGTGTGTCGCGCTCCTGCCGCACAGATATCCGCTAACGGATTTCCCTACGAGGGACGCGGCTCGCCCGAAAGCAACCGCAGGACCGGGGGCGCTGTATTTAATGAAACGCGTACCCACCGGGCGCCTGGCCGGTGCCCCGCTGACACTTCCCGAAAGATTCCCGTACGTCCGCCCCAGCGCTGCCAGCAGGCAGTTAGGGCGACGAGTACTGTGGGACTCGCTTCCGGTCCTCCCGGCGGGAGGCGCGCAACATTGACACTCGACCGAGCAACTCCGACAGTCTGCCATATGGGGCAGGGGGCTGGCCAATCGAGCCGGAGAGAATACCCCGGGAGTGACGCAGGTCAAACCCCGTGGGCCCCCTACGGGGTGTCGGCGCGCGGATCCAAGGCCGGCCCGACCCTCCCCATCGCCCGAGTCCCGAGCCGGTCAAGCCCCACGACGGCCGCCGCGATCACCGTGAACTCGACGGTCAGCAGGGCGACTTGGCCGAACACCCAGCCGTAACCCTTGCTGGTCGGATCCAGGAAGAAGTACGGGTACGCCGACGGGAAGTCCGGGAAGAGCGCGGCGCGCACGAGGACCAGAGCCGCGTAGCCGAGCGGGAAGCAGAGCCACAAGGGCACGTCCCTCCACCGCGAGGCGTTGCGCGGCTTCAGCAACAGCCAGTCGAGGAGCACGAGCACCGGAGTGGTGTAGTGCACGAAGAACAACGCCCAGTTCCGCCGCAGATCCGACCCTGAGACCAGCCCGGGCAGCGGACTGACCCCGTGATTCAGCACGAAGTGCGCGACGAGCCCGGTGATCGAGATGTACAGCACGGCAGCACCCCGCAGCCGGGGAGCGGGCGCCTCGGTCGTACCGCGCCGCAGCATCCAGTACACGGCGCCGATGAAGTAGCCGAGCACGATGACATTGCTCTCGACGGTGAAATACACGAGCGAACTGGTATCGAGCACCAGCCCGAGCCCGGCCGACAACACGATCGCCACACGCCACCACAACGCGGGCCGCCACCGGACGGACGCGACGGACATACGGCCTCCCTGCCGGCTCCGGGCCCTCTGCGCGGGCCACGAGGACAGTACCCGCCGGTAACGGAAGCAGAGGACTCTATGAGCGCCTCGTGATCGCTCTGTAGCCACACCCCGAAGCCCGGTGCTCTCATGGACCGTATGCGGAGATGGGGGACCCGCCCGAGCGGCTGGTGGCTGCTCGTTGGCGTCGCTGTCGGGGTGTCGACGGTGTCCGGGTTGTCCAGGCTGCTGCCGGGAGTGGTCGGCGGAGCGGTGGTCGCCATGGCCGCGACGGTGGGAGGGGTTCTGGCGCAGCGCGGGCAGCAACTCGTCGAGGAGGGGACACGCCGGGCCGCCGAGGTCCGGACGAAGCTCATGCTGGACCGGCGAGGCCGGGTGCCGCGGGTCGAGGACGTCGAGGATCTGATCGCGATCGGCGTCCACCCTGCGGCCCCAGCGGGCGCCACGGACGTGGCCGGCGCGAGGGTTCCGCCGTTCGTACGCCGTGACCGCAGCGCCGAGATCGAGGAGGCCCTGCGCACGCACCGCTTTGTACTGATCGTCGGTGAATCCACCGCGGGCAAGTCACGGGCGGCTTTCGAGGCGGCCCGCAGGGTGCTCCCCCGGGCTGCCTTCGTCGTCCCCGATCCCGCCGAGCCGACGGCACTCCGATCTGCGGCGGCCGCGCTGCGGGGCGAGCGCGACTCCGTCGTGTGGCTGGACGACGTCGAAAGGTACCTGGGCACCGGCGGCCTCACTCCCTACCTACTCCGCGAGCTCACCCGGACGGGAATCGTCCTCGCGACGATCAGGGCTCAGGAGCGGGCCCAGTACATGGACGTACAGCCCCTGGCGCGCGAGGGGACCGACGGCCCGCGCGGGCGGACCGGGCGGGACGTCCTGGCCCAGGCATACGAGATCCGGCTCGACCGGCGCTGGCGGGAGGGCGAGGTGGCGCGGGCCCGGGAGTACGGGCAGGACGACCGCCTGGTCCGGGCGGTCGGCAGCGCCGGGCGCTACGGCATCGCCGAGTTCCTGGCCGCGGGGCCGCAGTTGCTGGCGGCATGGCAGGACGCCTGGGCTCCGGAAGGGCGGCATGTGCGCGGGGCCGCGCTGGTCGCCGCGGCGGTGGAGGCCCGTTGGGCGGGGTGGCACCGACCGCTTCCGGCCGCGCTGCTGCGGGAGCTTCACGAGCAGCATCTCGCCGCGCGAGGCGGGGCCGCGCTGCGTCCCGAGGGGTGGGAGGAGGCGCTCGCGTGGGCGACCACGCCGCTGTACGCGACTAGCAGCCTGCTCCTGCCTCAGGACTCGCCGGAGGAGAGCTACTACGTCTTCGACTACCTGGCCGACGCCACCGAGGTGGACACACCTGTGCTGGAGGGCACGTGGGGGTTGCTGATCGCTGCGGCGGACCCGGAGCTGTGCGAGGACATCGGGTGGGCGGCGACCTACCGGGCCAGACCTTCGGCGGCCGAGGAGGCATTCCAGAAGGCATGGGACAACGGGGTGCGGACAGCAGCCATCGGCCTGGCGCGCGCCCTCGGGGACGCGCTGCGGCACGAAGACGCCTGCCGGTTGCTGCGTACCGCGCTCGGCTCGGCCCCGGCGGACACCGACCCGGAAGTCCTGTTCGCGTTGCGCTCGGCGCTGGCCTGGCGGACCGGACAGGCGGGGAACACGCAGGAGGCCCTCGACCTGGCCACCGCCCTGCACGACGAGGCCCGGCGAAAGTACGGGGACGACCACCGGGAAACCCTGGAGACAGCGCTGGGTGTAGTCCGGTGGACAGGTCACTCCGGGCGGCCCCAGGAGGCGTTGGACCTCGCCCTCGCCGCGCAGGAACGCTCCCTGCGTGTCCTAGGCTCCAACGATCCCATGACCCTCTCCTGGCGCTTCGAGGTCGCGGTCATGACCCAGCTGAACGGTCGGTTCGCCGAGGCCGTCCGACTCTGGAGCGCACTGGTCGGCGACGCGGAGCGGCTGCTGGGCGGTGTATACAGCGATCTCAGGCATGACGCCCGCTGGAACCTCTCGTCCGCCGTACGCGAGACCGGCGACATCCCAGCGGCGCTGGACCTGCTGTCCGAGGTCGTCGAGGTCCGGGGCCTCATCTACGGCCACGATCAAGCGTGGACCTTCACTGGCCGTCTTGAGCTGGCCGCATGGACGGGTACGGCGGGGCAGCACTCCGCCGCGCTGGCTCTTCTGTCACCTGCCGTCGAGGACATGACCCGGGCCCTGGGCCACGACCACGTCCTCACCCTCGCCGGCCGCCATCAGCAAGCGCTGTGGTCCGCCGAATCCACCGCGTCCTTCCGGGAGTTGGCCGCCGACTGCGAACGCTCACTCGGCCCGGACCACCCGCTGACCCAGGACAGCCGAGCCCGCATCGACGACCCGAACAAGGAGGTCTGGTACTACTTGCCACCGTCCTGGTGACCGGCGTACGACACGAAGTCCGCCCACGCGGCCGGGGCGAGGGCGAGGCGGGGGCCCTGGGTGTGCTTGGAGTCGCGGACGTGGATGGTGTGCGGGGTGGTGGCTATCTC
Source organism: Streptomyces sp. JLBG701 (assembly GCF_058544905.1). Lineage (NCBI taxonomy): Bacteria > Bacillati > Actinomycetota > Actinomycetes > Kitasatosporales > Streptomycetaceae > Streptomyces > Streptomyces sp. JLBG701. The sequence continues at coordinate 6,881,260 of NZ_CM178588.1, read as the reverse complement.
GACGCAGTCGTCGCCTTCACTGCTGCTGCTGAAGCTGCTCTTGAACCAGTGCAGTTCGGAGGTGCTCATAGGGCTCCCAGCGCTTGCTGAATGAAGGCTCTCGACTCCGCTGGTGAGAGAGCCTGAGCTCGGATGATGCCATACCGAAGTTCAAGGATCCGGAGCTGCCTGAGGTCCGAGACCGGGCGCCCGTTGAACGCGCCGTCGGAGCGCCCCACCGCCGAGCCGTCCTTGAACTTCAGCAGCTCGATCAGCCCACTCATGCCCGGGTGTCCCTCGTGCTTTGTGGGCATCACCTGGAGCTCGACGTTCGACAACTTGCCTACCTCCAGGAGGTGTTCGAGCTGCCGACGCAGCACCATTGTGCCGCCGATCGGGCGCTCAAGCGTCGCCTGTTCCTGAATGAAGCTCAGTTCAGGCGCAGGTGACCGCTCGTAGATGGAATGGCGCTGCACACGTGCAGCGACCAGCCGATCCAACTCGTCCGGTGAGTACGCGGGCCGCCTCACACCCAGCAGTGCTCGCGCGTACTCCGGCGTCTGCAACAGTCCATGGATGTTGTGGTTGCTGTAAAGCAACACCTCGACCGCCTTGTCCTCCTGCTTCTTCAGGTCCCGCACCTTCTTCGGGTACTGGGCCTTCTCCACGTCCTTCATGAACGCCCGCAGATGCCCACCCGCGTTCAGAACATCGTCGGCGCGGTCCAGGAACTCCACCCGGGGAATCCGCTCCCCGCGTTCGATCTTGCGGATCATGTCCTCGCCGTACCCCATGACGTCGGCGAATTCGGCCACCGTCATCCGGGCCTGTTCCCGGCAGAACTTGACGAGCCGCCCCACGGCCTCCACTAACGGCGCGCTCTCGTCGCCGGGTTGGAGATCCCAGCCAGCTTCGTCGACACCGTCGTTCTCGTTGCTCACGCTTTCGTCACTCATGGCCACCCACCTCCAACGCGCACCCGTACCCGTACGTCGTCCGAGACAGCCGAGACAAGGCAAGACAACGACGAGACAGCGCGGATACGTACAGGCGTCATCGCACGTCAAGGCAAACACGGTCGGCCACGCTGAGTGACATGAATCAAGAAACCGTCGAGCCCGAGGCCCAACTCGCCAACCCCATCCGCAACTTCAGCGCACTCCTGCCACCCACACCCCGCGGAGCCCGTCAGGCCCGCCTGCTGGCAGTGCGACAACTCATCGACTGGGGCCTCCCGTCGGACCCGGCGGAGCACGGGGCGATCTCGGTCCTACGTCTCAACACCCCACCGCAGACACCGAGTCAGGCCGTGGTCTCCTCCTCGTCGACGCCCTGGCCGACCGCTGGGGAGTGGCCGAAGGACCGGCACCCCGCAAAACCGTATAGGCCGAGGTCGACCTGCCACCGGTCCCCAGAAACGCGTGCTCCGGTGCGAGGGGCGACCTTTCCCAAGGACCACGAGGGTTAAAGAACCCCGCCAAACCCCACCCCTCCCTCCCGCCCATGTCACCGCGTCACCCTCACGGGTGAACATCACCAACTCAGCTGGATTTCGGCCCGGTTGCTTGCCTTACGCTCGCCGCAACACAACCGCAGACATGCAACGGCCCTCGCCGGGACGGCAATCCCAGTGCGAGGGCCTGACCACCAAGGAAGAGCGAAGCTTCCCGATGGATACGCAAGACCTTAGCGTGCCCCCGCACGCCCAGCCCGGTGTCACGGGCAAAAACCACCCCCACGCGGGCGGCCTGGAACACGACCACACCCGCCACACCACCCGCTTCACGGTGATCGGCAACCACCTGGCCCAACACCCGTCGCTGTCGGGCCTCGCGATCGGACTGGCCGTCTACATCCAGTCCCTCCCCACAGGTGCCCGCGTCGACATCAAAACCCTCGCCGCCCGCTTCCCCGAGGGCACCACCCGCATCGCCGCCGCCCTGCGCGAACTCGAAACCCACGGCTACCTGCGCCGCGAACGGAAACGCACCCCCGGCGGCCGCATCATCAGCCGCACGATCTCCTGCAACCAACCCGGACGCCACCGCGACGAGGCCCCCACCGTCCGCAGGACGCCGAGGAAGCCCGCACCCCGCAAGGCCCTCCCCGCCGTACCGCAGCCCGCGTACCCCTCCCCCACCCTCCTCCAGCAGGCCACCGACCTCCTCGCCGGCCTCCGCCGCGACGCCCCCGGCCTCTTCCTCTCCACCACCGACGCGGAGCACCTGGCCCCCGGTGTGGCCGCCTGGCTGGAGCGCGACGTCAGCCCCAACGCCGTACGCCAAGCCCTGACCACGGACCTCCCGGAGCCCCTGTGCCGCCCGGCAGCCCTCCTGGCCCACCGCCTCGCCGCCCAGCTGCCACCCCCACCCCCGTTCCGGGCCCCGGCATCACCACCGCCCGCCCGACACCCACTCCGCAACTGCGACGCCTGCGACCGCGCCTTCCGCTCACCCGAACCCGGCCGCTGCCGCGACTGCCGATCCGATCTCCTGGGGGCCGCCTAGCATGAGCTCGCCCCACCTCTACCGAGCCATGCGGGATGCCGTTCAATCGATGGACGACACCCTCCCCGGCAGGTTCGAGATCACCAAGGAGGGGATCATCCACGACCTCCTGACGCCGAACGCCCCTCACGAGCTGACCCGGCTGACCCTCCGCAAACGGCTGGAGACAGTCATGCCGGAAGAGCTGGTCGCCCACTCCGGGACACCGGACGTGGAGGCCGAATCCGAGGGCATCATGCGCCGTCCCGACGTCGTAGCGATCGCCTGGTCAGACATGGATGTCCCTGGCTCCTTCGATCCGCGCACGCTGATCGCCGCCATCGAAGTCGTATCCCGCTCCAACCCGGACAACGACCGGGTCACCAAACTGCGCGACTACCCCCTGATCGGCATCCCGCTGTACGCGATCTTCGACCCCCGCACCGGCACAGGCGCCGTCCTCTCCGACATCCACCCGACCCCCGACGGCCCCCGCTACGCCACGCGCAAGGACTCGACGGAGGACGTGCCCCGCTACACGGCCGAGACCAAGGGCGGCGGACAGCCGTAGAGCTGGACCGGCCGTACGACGGGCCGCAGCCCGCCTAACCCCCCGCGTTCCGCAGCCGTGCGAACGACGTGTCCAGTCCCCTCTTCACCACCCGTGCCAGCGGCGCTTCCACGAAGCGGTGGACGGCCCAGCTCAGGGCCAGGAAGCCGGCGATCACGACCACGACCACCAGGCGGGCGTCCATCGTGTCCTTGAGGCGGTTGATCAGGGTCGTGCCGGCCGCGTAGTGCATCAGGTAGAGCGGATAGGTCAGCGCGCCTGCCGTGACCAGCCATTTCCACTGGATGCGGTCGGTGTAGCCCAGGGCGACGGCGACCATGAAGAGCAGGAACACCGTGAAGATCACCGTGGCTCCGCGCCAGCCCGACACGTGCTCGACCGTGTCGATCCGGTGGCCCAGTTCCATCTGGCCCATCAGCCAGGCCATGCCGAGGATGCCCCACAGGAGCAGGTCCTGGCCGAAGCGGTACATGAGGTAGAGGGCGAGGCCGGCGATGAAGTACCAGGCGCCGTCCGGGTTGGCGGCCAGCTCCAGCAGGTGCAGCTGTGACACCGGCGCGAGCATCGCGGCGGCGCCCCACACGCAGCAGAACGTGACGACCTTGCGGTACGTCAGCCCCGTCGCGACGACGACCAGGAAGAGGAGGTAGAAGCGGAGCTCCGACCAGAGCGTCCAGTAGACCGAGTCGACGTTGGCGACGCCCGAACCGGCTTGCAGCATCGTGAAGTTGAGCAGGACCTCGCGCAGCCGTAGCCGCTCCCACACCCCCGGCAGCGCGAACAGGACGGCCGTGGTGAACACGATGGCGAACCAGTAGGCCGGGTAGAGCCGGATCACGCGGGAGACGAAGAACTGCCGCGGGGTGCGCCCCCAGCACGACATGCAGATCACGAAGCCGCTGATCACGAAGAAGATCTCGACGCCGATCCAGCCGTAGGTCGCGACGTGGAACACCGTCGGCATGATCTCGGAGACGGGCCGCTCCCAGATCAGGTTGTGCGGCCGGTTGACCCTGGCGGTGCCCGCGTAGTGGTGTACGGCCACCATCAGGGCGGCGACCAGGCGTATGCCGTCGATGACGTACAGCCGGGGCCGCGCTTCCCGGCGGCGGGGCACGACGGAGCCCTGGGGTCGCTTCGGCCCGGACCCTGGTGGGCGGTCGGCCACCGCGACCCCGCCCGGCCGGCCCGCCGTCTCCGCGGCCACCGGCAACGGCTGCTGGAACCTGTCCGCACGCTGTACGGGAATCCACGATCGGCTGTCAAAGCCGCCCATCAACAAGCCATCCTCACGAGTCCGTCATCGGCCCCCCGGGCCCCGGAACGACTCAGACTACGGCCGTATCAGGCTTCTCATAGGAAACTTTGGGAAGGAATCGATCGACGACCACAGGACCTTCGCCGAGTTATTCCTGTGTGACCCATTGGCGTTTCCTGAACGTTCACTTGCCGTGCACTGTGCGTGATGGCCCCGCAGACTCGACAGCAAAAGGGCCCGTACGACCGAAGTCGTGCGGGCCCCTTCGAGACCTACCAGTCAGAGACCGGTCGGGTCAGTCCAAGATCACTTCGTGATCTTGATGACCTGGCCGGCGCCCACGGTCCGGCCACCCTCGCGGATGGCGAACTTCAGGCCCTCTTCCATGGCGACGGGCTGGATGAGCTCCACCTTCATCTCGGTGTTGTCACCCGGCATGACCATCTCGGTGCCCTCGGGGAGGGTCACGACGCCGGTCACGTCCGTCGTACGGAAGTAGAACTGCGGACGGTAGTTGTTGAAGAACGGCGTGTGGCGGCCACCCTCGTCCTTGGACAGGATGTAGGCCTGGGCCTCGAACTCGGTGTGCGGCGTGACCGAACCGGGCTTGATGATGACCTGGCCGCGCTCGACGTCCTCGCGCTTGATGCCACGGAGGAGCAGACCGACGTTCTCGCCCGCCTGGCCCTCGTCGAGCAGCTTGCGGAACATCTCGATGCCGGTGACCGTGGTGGTGGTCTTCTCCTGCTTGATGCCGATGATGTCAACGGTCTCGTTGACCTTCAGGACACCACGCTCGATACGGCCGGTGACGACCGTACCGCGACCGGTGATCGTGAAGACGTCCTCGACGGGCATGAGGAACGGCTTGTCGACGTCACGCTCGGGGGTCGGGATCGACTCGTCGACGGCGGCCATCAGGTTGAGGACCGACTCGCCCCACTCCTTGTCGCCCTCAAGAGCCTTGAGCGCCGAGACCTTGACGACCGGCAGGTCGTCGCCCGGGAACTCGTACTCGGAGAGGAGCTCACGGACCTCGAGCTCGACGAGCTCCAGGATCTCCTCGTCGTCCACCATGTCGGCCTTGTTCAGGGCGACGACGATGTACGGAACGCCGACCTGGCGGGCCAGGAGCACGTGCTCCTTGGTCTGCGGCATCGGGCCGTCGGTGGCGGCGACAACGAGGATGGCGCCGTCCATCTGCGCCGCACCCGTGATCATGTTCTTGATGTAGTCCGCGTGACCGGGGCAGTCGACGTGGGCGTAGTGACGCGTCTCCGTCTGGTACTCGACGTGCGCGATGGAGATCGTGATACCGCGCTGGCGCTCCTCAGGAGCCTTGTCGATCTGGTCGAAGGCCGAGGCCTCGTTCAGGTCCGGGTACGCGTCGTGCAGCACCTTGGTAATGGCGGCCGTGAGGGTCGTCTTACCGTGGTCGATGTGACCGATGGTGCCGATGTTGACGTGCGGCTTAGTCCGCTCGAACTTCGCCTTCGCCACTGGGTCCTCCTGTGGAGTGGTTCTGGTACGCCTTACTCATCGGCGCCAGGTGATCTTTGCTGGGATGCCGCCCGCCGGGGTTTTCCCTCCCGGGTCATCCCCGGCGGTCGGTGTCAAGCCTAAAGCGTGTAAACGGGGTGTGTTACTCGCCCTTGGCCTTCGCGATGATCTCCTCGGCGACGTTCCGGGGAACCTCGGCGTAGGAGTCGAACTGCATCGAGTAGCTTGCGCGACCCGAGGTCTTGCTGCGGAGGTCACCGACGTAGCCGAACATCTCCGAGAGGGGCACGAGGCCCTTCACGACGCGGGCACCGGCACGCTCCTCCATGGCCTGGATCTGACCACGGCGGGAGTTGATGTCGCCGATGACCTCACCCATGTAGTCCTCGGGCGTGGTGACCTCGACGGCCATCATCGGCTCAAGAAGTACGGGCGAAGCCTTGCGCGCGGCCTCCTTGAAGGCCTGCGAACCGGCGATCTTGAACGCGAGCTCGGAGGAGTCGACCTCGTGGTAGGCACCGTCGAGAAGCGTGACGCGGACGCCCGTCATCTCGTAGCCGGCCAGGATGCCGAACTGCATGGCCTCCTGCGCACCGGCGTCCACCGACGGGATGTACTCCCGCGGGATACGGCCACCGGTGACCTTGTTCACGAACTCGTACGCCGGACCGTCGGTCTCGGTGATCGGCTCGATCGCGATCTGCACCTTGGCGAACTGACCGGTACCACCGGTCTGCTTCTTGTGGGTGTAGTCCACGCGCTCGACGGCCTTGCGGATCGTCTCGCGGTACGCGACCTGCGGCTTGCCGACGTTGGCCTCGACCTTGAACTCACGGCGCATACGGTCGACCAGCACCTCGAGGTGCAGCTCGCCCATACCACCGATGATGGTCTGGCCGGTCTCCTCGTCCGAGTGAACCTGGAAGGAGGGGTCCTCCTCCGCGAGACGCTGGATGGCTACACCCAGCTTCTCCTGGTCACCCTTGGACTTGGGCTCGATGGCGACCTGAATGACCGGCGCCGGGAAGTCCATGGACTCCAGGATGACCGGGTTCTTGTCGTCGGACAGCGTCTCACCGGTGGTGGTCTGCTTCAGGCCCATGACGGCGACGATGTCACCGGCGCCCACCGACTCGATCTCCTCACGCTTGTTCGCGTGCATGCGGTAGATCTTGCCGATGCGCTCCTTCTTGCCCTTGACGGAGTTCAGCACGGCGGTGCCGGACTCCAGGCGGCCCGAGTAGACCCGGACGAAGGTGAGCTTGCCGAGGTGCGGGTCGCTCATGATCTTGAACGCCAGCGCGGACAGCGGCTCGTCGTCGGACGGCTTGCGCTTGACGACCAGCTCGGGGTCCTTCACGTCGTGGCCCTCGATGGCCTCGACGTCGAGCGGGGTCGGCAGGTAGCGCACGACCGCGTCGAGCAGGGGCTGAACGCCCTTGTTCTTGAACGCGGTGCCACAGAACACCGGGGTGACCGTGGTGTCGTTGGACTTGCCGGACGCGATGGTGATGCGACGGATCGCGGCGTACAGCTGCTCCTCGGTGGGCTCCTGGCCCTCCAGGTACAGCTCCATGATCTCTTCGTCGTTCTCGGCGACGCCCTCGATCAGCTTGCCGCGGTACTCCTCGGCAGCCTCGATGTGCGTGGCCGGGATGTCGACGACGTCGTACATCTCGCCCTTGGCGGCCTCGGCGGACCACACGAGCGCCTTCATGCGGACCAGGTCCACAACGCCCTTGAAGTCCATCTCGGCGCCGATCGGCAGCTGCATGACGAGCGGCTGGGCGCCCAGGCGGTCCGAGATCATGTCCACGCAGCGGTGGAACTCGGCGCCGGTACGGTCCAGCTTGTTCACGAAGCAGATGCGCGGCACGCCGTAACGGTCGGCCTGACGCCACACCGTCTCGGACTGCGGCTCGACACCGGCGACACCGTCGAACACCGTGACGGCACCGTCGAGGACGCGGAGCGAACGCTCCACCTCGACCGTGAAGTCGACGTGCCCGGGGGTGTCGATGATGTTGATCGTGTAGTCGTTGTCCTCAAGCGGCCAGTGACAGGTGGTGGCAGCAGAGGTGATCGTGATGCCACGCTCCTGCTCCTGCTCCATCCAGTCCATGGTGGCGGCGCCGTCGTGGACTTCACCGATCTTGTAGCTGACGCCGGTGTAGAAGAGGATCCGCTCGGTGGTGGTCGTCTTGCCCGCGTCGATGTGGGCCATGATCCCGATGTTCCGGACCCTGGCCAGGTCAAGTGAAGTGGTAGCCATAAGGCTTCAGTCTTCTCTCGGTCTCGATGTGGGTAGCGACTACCAGCGGTAGTGCGCGAAGGCCTTGTTGGACTCGGCCATCTTGTGGGTGTCCTCGCGCTTCTTCACAGCGGCACCGAGGCCGTTGGAGGCGTCGAGGAGCTCGTTGAGCAGGCGCTCCGTCATGGTCTTCTCACGACGGGCACGGGAGTAACCGACCAGCCAGCGCAGCGCGAGCGTGTTGGCGCGACCGGGCTTGACCTCGATCGGAACCTGGTACGTCGCACCACCGACACGGCGGGACTTGACCTCAAGGGTCGGCTTGATGTTCTCCAGCGCGCGCTTCAGCGTGATGATCGGGTCGTTGCCCGTCTTCTCACGCAGACCCTCCATGGCGCCGTAGACGATGCGCTCGGCGGTGGAGCGCTTGCCGTTCAGCAGCACCTTGTTGATCAGGGAGGTCACCAGAGGGGAACCGTAGACCGGGTCGATGATGACCGGGCGCTTCGGGGCGGGGCCCTTACGAGGCATTTTCTACTTCTCCTTCTTGGCGCCGTAGCGGCTGCGGGCCTGCTTGCGGTTCTTCACACCCTGGGTGTCAAGGGAACCGCGGATGATCTTGTAGCGAACACCCGGCAGGTCCTTCACACGGCCACCACGCACGAGCACGATGGAGTGCTCCTGCAGGTTGTGTCCCTCACCCGGAATGTAAGCGGTGACCTCGATCCCGCTGGTCAGACGCACACGCGCGACCTTGCGCAGGGCCGAGTTCGGCTTCTTCGGGGTGGTCGTGAACACACGCGTGCAGACGCCGCGACGCTGAGGGGAACCCTCGAGTGCGGGCGTCTTGTTCTTCTCGACCTTGTCCTGCCGGCCCTTCCGGACCAGCTGCTGGATCGTAGGCACTACTTCTCCGGTTTCTGTGTGCCGATGGTGAAGCTAACCTGGAACGTCGCCGACCCACGCGGTCGGGTGTGTCGAATCCCGCAGAATCCCGCCGCGAGGCGGGAAGGGCGCGGATTGCGGTGGCCAGTGACGGCTCCCAAAGTGCGGTTTGAAGGCACGCACGGAAGCCAGGGCACACCCCAGGCACAAGGTCTGAGCGTACCTACCGCAATGACTCCGGTCAAAACAAATGGGCGGCACCGGGTTTATCGAGCGGCGCATGCCGTACGTCCACTGCCCCGCCGCCTGCTATTCGGCCATCCCTGGCCCGCTCGTCACCCCGCTGCGCTTCAGCCGGACGCCGATGCGACCGCCGCCACGAAGAGGACCGCCAGGAACACGCCCCAGGCCGCGACGGACAGCCAGCCGAGGACGAGACCGGTCAACGCGAGCCCGTCACCGCCCTCGCCCTTGCGGCGTATCTCGGTGCGGGCCACATGTCCCAGGATCACGGCGGGCAGGCCGGTGAGGCCGAACGTCGCCATGGTGAGCACCCCGCAGACCAGCGAGCCGATGGCCTTGCCGTTCGTGGGCGGCGCCGGGGCGGGCAGGAACGTGTGGGGCACCGGCGCGTTCGCCGCGAGCAGCGGCGCGGGGCCCTGCGGCAGGTCGGCGACGAGGAGCGCCAGCTCACCCACCGTGCGCGCCTTGTACGCTCTCGCGGTCCGCTGCTCGAACTCGTCCTGCTCCAGCCGCCCTTCGCCGAAGCCCGCCCTGAGCACGTCAACGGTGCGCTCTCGGTCGGCGGACGAGGCGAGCATCGACGGGCTGCTCTGCCCCTGCTGGACATGCGGACGGTTCTGCCCTTGCCACGGCTGTCCTGCCTGGCCTGGCTGCCACTGCGACGGGTACGACACGGCCACCCCCCGGGCGCTGAATGCCTCCATAATGCTCCAACGCGCGCGAATCGGCACCGGTTCCCACAAGCGGTCACCGAGAGAGGTTCCCGGCTAATTCCGGTCGCGCCCCCGAGCGGCCCGCTCGGCGGCGAAGACATCCTCAAGGCGGAAGAGCTGCGCACGACCCGCCCGGCCGGCGGCCTTGAGATGGCCGAGCTGGACCCACTTGCGGATGGTGGCGGGGGCGACGCCGACCTCGCCGGCGGCCAGAGGGCCGGGTATGAGGGCGGGACGACCATCCCGGGACGGCGTACCCATCGGTGCATTCGTCGGTGCATTCATCGGCGTACTCATCGGTCGGCCCGCTCCCACTCCCCCTCGGCCCAGGTGTGCCGATGGGCGGGATCGTCGTGGCAGCCGCAGTCGGGGTCCGTGCAACGGCACGCCGGGTTGATACAGAGGACGGCTCGGCGATCGGGGAACGCCCGTAGAGAGACCGAGTCGCACCAGGGGCAGCGCCCGGACACCCGTACGACTGTTTCGGTGTCCCCCAATGTGCGCGCACAGCGGCGGGCCATGCGCCGGGTCTCGTCACGTACGTGCGCGGCCAGGGAGGCGTCGGCCGCGATGTCGTCGAGGAGAGCCTCGATACGACGCAACCGCTCGGGCACGGGGGAACGGCGCGGTCGGGGCAGACCGAGCCGGTCACACACGGCCTCCTCCAGTTCGATCACCCCGTCGGTGATGTCGCGGATGGCGTCGGAGACGTGCAGTCGGAGAGGGGCCGAGGTATGCCCGGGGGCTACGAGGCCGTGGCACTGCTGGAGGAGCAGGGCTTCCTCGCGCTCCTCGCGGAGGCGGGCGCCGAGGTCGGCGGGGACTGGGGTGGAGGGGCGGCGGGCGGGTGAGGTGCGGCCGGGGACGAGTTCGGCGGAGAGTTCCGGGAACTGCTGGAGCAGGGTGGTTATCCAGAGGGCGGCGTGGGCGGTGGGGCGGTCGCCGGTCGAGCGTTCCTCAGGCAAGTGAGTCTCCCCGGAGTGCGGCGAGCGCGGGCGGGAGCAGGTGTGCCGGTACGTCGACCGGGCGGCCTGAGCGCCAGAGGCGGCCGCCGCAGACGCCGTCGAACCCGTTCTCGGCCGGGGCCACCACCTCCTCGCAGGCACGACGGACGGGGCAGACCGCGCAGGCGGCCAGTGCGGGGGCGGCCTCCTTGGCCTTCTTGGCGAAGACGACCCGCGGGGAGAACCCGGCGCAGGCAGCCGCGGACTGCCAACCCGGCCGGCGAACCGGTGGGCAGGAACTGGCTAGGGACATGGAGCCTCCCTGTCGGCGTGAACGAGCCGTACGAAGTGAACGCCCCCTACAGTTACAGATTGCGTGCGCGCGCGCAATGCATTTCGATCACGCTCCGGATGCGCCCGACCACACAACCGCCCGAATCGCTCGAACCGCGGCGATTTTCCGCATTGCTTGCACGAGAGCACGTAATTCCGTGCGCGCAAGCAAGCTAAACTCGCCTCACCCCCGAAGAAAGCGAGCAGACATGACCAGCCAGGATCTGGACGCGTTCGCGGCGTGGGTCGAGGCCCTGATGCGCGACCGCGGCTACGACATCGACAGCCCACGCGGCGGCGGCAAGTCCAAGATCGCGGACGAGGCGGGCGTCCACCGCGCCGCCGTAACCCGTCTGCTCCAGCGCCAGAGCATGCCGGACCTCGAAACCACCCGCCGGCTGGCCCGCGTGCTCGGCGTACCGGTCCGCGACATGCTCATCCGCTCCGGCCGCCTGACCGCGGAGGAACTGGCCGATCCCCACACCTACTTGGCCGCCCCCGCCCCGAGCGCGGAGTTCGGCCGCCGCCCCACCCTGGAGGAGGTCGCGGACCTGCTGGGCGTACCGGCCGACCGACGGGACATGTTCGTCAGGGTGGTGGAGCAGTTCCTGCCGAACGAGACGGAGGCCGGGACGGGTGCCGGTGCCGGCACCGTCGCCGAGACCGCGGGTGTGAGGCAGAGCCACGCCCGCCCGGAAGCGCGGATGGCGGCGGAGGCGGCGACGGGGACTTCCGCGAGCTCCGACTGACGCTTCTCCGGCGGTACGTCGTTCAAGGGCACCCGTGGGCCGACGGGTGCGCGGAGTCGTATGTAGACCCCTCCCCCCCACTACTCCCCCACCTCCCCCGCCCTCGCTCTTCCCCCTCCCCTCACAATCACCTCGCCAATTTAGTTGCGTGCGCGCACGCTCATCTGTCACAGTTGGTGCAGCGGCGGAGCTGCGCCCGCAACGCGGGATCGCACCCGTCGCCGTACGCCGGGCCGAGGCGCCGCTTCCCCCCGCCGCCCCCTCGCGGCGCCCGCCCGGCGTCCTTCCCCCTTCTCACGACGAGGTGACTTCGGCATGACCACACCCACTCCACCGAGTGCCTTCCCCGACGTCGAGGCCCTGGTCGTCGACATCCTGGAGGCCGACTCCACCCTCTCCACGGCCCTTGTCGCCGTCGATCCGCCGTCGGACTTCGCCGGGACGACCGCCGCCGTCCTGGTCAACCGGCGCGGCGGTGCCTGGATCGGTGAGCTGCACGTCGACCAGCCGCTCATCGAGCTGGAGGTGTACGGCCCGACCAAGCAGGAGGCGCACGTGCTGGCCAACGCGGCCCGGCGCGCTCTGATGGCCGCGGCCGGCAACACGTACGGCACGAACGTCATCACCGAGGTGGAGGAACAGGACGGCCCGCGCTGGCTGCCCGACTACCTCTACTCCGCGGCGAACCGCTACGTGTGCGTGCTCAAGGTGTTCCTGAACGTGTACTGAAACGTGCACTGAGACACCGGCTGACGCACGACCCGATACAGCACTCGCCGCACCCCAGACCGAAGGCCCCGCCACCCACCCGGCGGGGCCTTCGCCGTACCCGGACCACCGGGGACGACACCTCGCACCACCAACCCCCTATATAAGGAGAACCCGCCATGGCAGGCACCAACTCCTCCGAGATCCGCATCGCCGGCGTAGGCCGCCTCTATGTCGCCACCGCCGACACCGACGTCCCGACCACCTTCTCCACCGACACCACCACCGACTGGGCGACCGGCTGGAAGAACCTCGGCTTCACCTCCGGTGAGGGCGTCACCTTCAGCAAGAAGGACAAGCTGGAGCCGGTCGACGTGTGGCAGGCCGTCAGCCCTGTGCACTTCGTGTACTCGGACCGGGACCTGACGCTGAAGTTCTCGCTGATGCAGTTCAACGAGGACACGCTGCCGTTCTTCATGGGCGGCGGCGCGGTCGAGGCCGTCACCGGTTCGACGGGCGTCTACAAGTACGACATCGCCGACCGCCCGTACGCCGACGTACGCGCCCTCGGCCTGGAGTTCACCGACGTCCGCGCCAGCGACGGCACCACCGTGACCTACCGCTTCGGCATCCCGCGCGGCCAGGTCACGGCGGCGGACGACATCAAGCTGGCCCGCAAGTCCGCGGCCCAGCTCGGCATCACCTACACGGCGATGGCGGCCGCCGACGGTTCGGCGCTCGCCAGCTTCGTGATGAAGGACGCCTCGTACGCGGCGGCCTGACCCACCGGGGTGGGGCGGGCGCCGACCCGCCCCACCCCGGGCCCCCGCACCATTCACCAGCCTTCAAAGACTTCACGGACTCCAAGGAGTACGCATCACCATGGCCCGATTCGACGTCAACGCAGCCCGCGCCCAGCGCCTCGAAGCCCTCGGCCGCACCTGGTCGTTCGAGCTCGACGGCGAGACCTTCACCCTGCCCACCGAACTGACCCGGGCCACCGCCCGAGCCCTGCGCAAGCTCGACGACAACGACGTGGACGGGCTGCTCGGACTGCTCATGGGTGAGCAGCAGTTCGCCCGCTTCGAACGGTACGAGATCACCATGCAGGACATCGCCGCCATCCTGGAGGCCTACGGCAAGGAGACGGGGCTCGGCCTGGGGGAAGGCTGAGCCTCGTCGGGTTCGTTGACGAACACGCCGAGGCCCTGGAGGCGGACCTGCTCCGCTACTACGGCATCGACCTCCTCGACTGGCACCGCGATCGGCTCTCCTCCCGCCGGCTCGCGGTGCTCGTCAAACACCTGCCGCGCGACAGTGCCCTCAACCGGGACCTGCACGGTGAGGCCGCCGAGTGGTCGGTGACGGACCATCTGCTGGCCGCGACCGTGGACCATCTGGCCGCCGCCAACTGGATGTTCATGTGCGTCAACTCATCCGAGGACGGTGACCAGCCGGAGCCCCCGGTACCGGTCCCGCGCCCGGGCGATGCGGCGGAGGAGGAAGGGGAGGAACGGGGAGAGGGAGAAGAAGGAGAACAGGGCGGGTTCGAGGTGGGGCGATCGCCGGCCGACGATCGGGGAACACCGGGAGACGGTTCGACGCCGTCCGCGGTCCAACTCGCCCGGTTCTTCGCCTGATTGGGGCGGGGCCCCGGCTCAACGGGGCCCTCGCGTCTATTCGTCCCGCCCGTCCCGCTCGTCCAGCGCACCCCGGTTCCGGCCCGTGGCCCTGCCCTTGCCTTCCAACTCGTCGGCGAGGACTCGGGCCTTGTCCGAGAGCCGGGGGCGATCCTCGTCCCGGGGCCCTGGCGCGTCGGGCTGCTCCTGCTGACGCCGGCCTTTGTCCCGTACGACGCCGCCGTCGCCGGCACGTGCCAGCGGGGGCACGCTGGGCCGCCCGTTGCGCCGCACGACCGGTCGCCGGTCGACAGGCGCCGAGCGCTTCTCCCGCACGTCGCGGGCGGAGATCAGGATGTCGGCCGGGGGCACGCTGTCGGGCCCGGGTCCCGGTTCGAACTCTGGCTCTACCTCGGGCCCAGGCTCGGGTGGCACAACCTGGGCGGAGTCACGCACACCCTCACCGGCATCGTCGTACGACGACTCCTCACGCCTGTTTCTCGGCGCCGGCACCCCGTCGACCACCGACCGCTCCCGCTCGCCCCGCTCCTCTACCCGCGTCATCTCCGAAGGAGGACGCAGGAGTTGGAGGTACGGCAGCGGGATGACCTCGCCGCCCCGCTCACCCTCGGGCCGCCTGGTGCGGCGCGGCCGGCGGCCGATGCGCGCGTCGTCGTGGCCCTGGACGTACGCGGCCGTGATCCGTTCCTCGTAGGCACGCCGTATGCCGGGGAGTTGCTCCGCGACCACGTCGGCCCAGGCCGCGCCGTAGGCGCCCAGTTCGCGCCGGTCGAGTTCGGCCCGGGGAAGGACGATGAGGTCCTGGGGGTCGTAACCGAGTCGGTGGACGAGTTCGGAGACCCGGGCGATGAGATGCGGCAGATCGGCGGACTGTTCCAGCCAGTCGATCACATGCTCGTGCCGCGCGTTGCTCGCGTCCGCATCCACCCCGTAGGCCTTGCTCTCGTCCCCTGCCCCATCGCGCCCCCCCGCCGCGAGAACGGCCGTCGGCAGCCGTCCACCGTCGTATGCCAGACCCTCAGTTCCCTTTGCGGGCCTGACTGTTCACGCTGCATTCACCGACGGCGAGAACGGCCGGATCCTACTCCACGAACCTGACAGAACCTTCACCGGTTCATGCATCACCGCAGGTCCGGACCGTGCGGGACGGAGACTCCTCGGCAAACACGGGACGGCACCACAGGATGACTCGTACACTAGTTCGAACACGCGTCCAGCGGACACACCGGAAAGCAGGCCGAAATGGCGACGACTGGCACGAGCAACCACCCGCAACAGCCGACGGACACCTACACCCGCCTCGCCCACCTCCTGCACGCCCCCACACCCAGCCGCGAGGTCCTGCTCGACCAGGTGTACGAGGAGCTGCTCACCCGGGAGTCCCGTGCCTACGCGGCCGGCTGGACGGACGCGCTGACGGAGGCGCGGCGGGCATAGCCCCTCACCAGGGCCGAGGGTGACACGGATCCGCCGCGAGGGCGAAGGTGCACCAGACCTGCTTCTCGTCGAAGCCAGTACGGTGCCACCCCCACCGCCGCGCCAACGCCGGACACCGCATCGCCATACGCGACTCCAAGCGCCCGGAACTGCCCTGTGCCTCGGTGGGACGAGAGGCGTGGACGGAGTTCACGGGCGCCCTGGGGACAGGCCGGCTGCGAAGGGAACCGTAGGAGTACGGCGGTTCAGGCGCGCCAACGCACCGCAGCAAACGGTCCCAGCGACTGCCGTGCCGATCACGCGAACTTTCAAAACCCAGCGGCCCGGCGTCGCAGCGGATCACCGGCGAAGATGGCCGAGGCCGTAACACGGCTGCCAAAGCCGGCAGCATCCGAGGAAGGCCCCCGAGAGCGTGGCCACCTTGCGCAGCTCCGCGAGAACGGACTCCGCTCCGCCGGCCACCGCACCCATCGTCGCCGGACTCCGCGAGAGGTCCTACGAGCCGTTCGCCTGTCCTCCGACTCCACTTTGGGTCAGCTTCGACAGAGCGGATTTCAGCAGCGGGTGGCAGCAACAACGGCTGCGATAACGACACCTGTCATTTTGTGCTGGATCACATCGAACCGCCTCACATGACCCACACATAGAAATCGGCACCAAGCAGAACAACGGCAAGCAGGGCAGAAATTACAGCCTGCTTACGCATCCGCGCCAGACCCTGCGGATCCTCCGCGACCTTGCGTTCTCTCGCCAAGAAAATGAACGCCCCGAAGAACACCACACAAAGAAATCCGACCGCCCCCAGAGCCAGGCCGAGGATTCTTGCCACCACCGTGGTGTCACTTGCTGCAACAACCGCGAGCATAAAGAGTTCCACCCCCCTGAACGGAAAACGCAACGCGCAGCACCATACACCACCAATTACCCCACGAAAAGGAAGTGCAGCAAATGGCCGGTCACACAATAGATGAGGTGTACGACAAAGCCGTATCTATCGATGAGAAGGTGGACAAACTTCCCAGTGGCGGCGGCTCGCAGGCCGTCACCACGAAAGAACTCAACGATCAGGTGGCCAAACTCAAGACAGCGATCGAGGAAGGTCCGAAGGAAAAAGCCAAGGACTGGAAGGACGCTCTCGGAGAGATTCCAATCTTCAAAGAGCTCCTTGCGCTTTTCAAAGCAATTGACGGATGGGTGGCCGGACTAATTCTCACCGTGGTCGCCGTGAAGGCCCTGTTCTCCGTCATCGGTCTACAGTTCCTCGACGTCAAGAAGGCGTTCGCCGCATTTACCCGTAACCGCACGGGCGGGAGAGAATTCACAACAAACGACGGTGGCCGCATGACCTTGGCGGCACCGGAGCAACCACTTCAAACAAATCTCCCCTCACTTGATGCCGTCAACCAGGTTAAGCGGGCCATACAGCAACTGAACGAGGAGGTTCACACATACAACTCCAACGCTCGCGAATTGCCGTCAGCCAGAACCATGAAGGCAACTTCTAAAGCTGCGGAGAAGCTTTCGCCAGCAATTGCCCGCCTCGGCGGCTCCCTGCGTGATTTCCCGCATAACAAGCTACCGGATGCGGAGAGGTTGAACGCAACCGCATCGGCCGCTCGCAATTTGACTACCGACATGGCAGGACTCCGACAGCGCCTGCAAGAGGCATCGCAGGCACTTTCTCCAGGTGCTGCGTGATCCGGCCGAGCAAGGGAGGATTGAAATGTCGCTCGTAGGTTCGTTGAAGAAGGCATCCGGATCCCTACAAGACTTCAAGTCCAAGGCATCCAGCGCCGCGACCGCCGCCAAGGGGATCGGAACCGCCGGTCAGGCCGGAGCCACCCAGCTCAAGGCCCTCAAGACAGCCGCCGACGGCTCCGGAAAGGAGCTCAAGGACCTCAAAACGGCCTCTGACCAAGCCGAGAAGTCCATCAGCAAGGCCGGTAAAACCGGCTCTACCGCCGGCAAGAACCTAGGCAAGTACGAGTCCGGGGCCAGCAAGGCGGCCAAGGGCCAGGACAAGATGAACAAGTCGATGAAGGGCAACTTCTTCGGCATGCTCATGGATCTGCTGATGCCGCTGATCGAGAAGGTCGTCGAGATGGCGACCAAGTCGAAGACCATGCAGAAGGTCCTCAAGACGGCGTTCGGTGCCATCAAGTCCGTGATCAGCAGCGTCATGAAGGCCATCGGGCCGATCATGAAGAACGCCGCCAAGCTGATCAAGTCGGTCTGGAGCGGGATCAAGAAGGCGATCTCGGCCGTCGTCAAGGCCGTGGCCACCGTCATCAAGACCTACGTCGGCATCTGGAAGAAGGTCATCAGCACCGCGCTGAAGGCCATCAAGACGGTCGTCTCAGGCGTGTGGAAGGGCATCAAGGCCGTCATCTCGCCCGTCGTCAACTGGATCAAGTCCGCGATCCCCAACGCCTTCCGCGCCGTCAAGGACAAGCTGTCCAGCGTCTGGGGCGGGCTGAAGGGCATCGCGAGCCGGGCCTTCGACGGCATCAAGAGTGCGGTGAAGGGCCCGATCAACGCCGTCATCGGCATCGTCAACTCCGCGATCGGCGCCCTCAACCGCATCAAGGTGTCCATCCCCGGCTGGGTCCCGATGGTCGGCGGCAAGACCTTCGGCGTCAGCCTGCCGAAGATCCCCGCGCTGGCGACCGGCGGTGTCGTCATGCCGCGTTCCGGCGGCGTGCCGGCGATCCTCGCCGAGGCCGGTGAGGCGGAGGCCGTACTGCCGCTGAGCAAGCTGGACCGGCTGCTGAAGCGGGCCGCGGCACAGGGTTCTGCGTACGGCGGCGCGGCCGGAACCGGAGGCGCACTGCACATCGAGCACTACTACGCCGCCGAGACCAGCAGCCCCCAGCGCACCGCCGACGCCCTGATGTTCCTGGCGAAGGCCCGCGGATGAGTGCCGCCTCCATATCGGCGGGCGGCGTGGCCCTGCCGGCCAATCCGTTCGCCGGAGTCACGCCGGTCATCACCTCCTTCCGGACGAAGGTGACCCAGACCCAGGCCGGCCTCCGCACCCTCACCGACCGCCTCAAGGGCGCCGCCACCGCCGTAGACCGCATCCGTCCCGCCGCCGACCAGGGCGCCGCCACCTTGCGCCAGGTCAAGACGAACGCCGACGCCGCCGCCCGTTCCGTCACCAAGGCCGGGCAGACCGCCACCACCGCCGCACCCGGGATCAAGGCGGCCGGCAGCGGCGCCAAGCGCTCCGGGAAGACCCTCGGCAGGCTCACGTCCACCGCCGGCGGCATCCTGGCGCTGGCCGCCGGTCTCATCGACATCGCCGGCATCGTCGGCGACCTCATGGGCGCCTTCGGCACCGCCATGACCATCGGCTCCGGCGTCATGCTCGTCATCAACGCCCTCACCCGCGCCAACCCCATCGGTTTCGTCACCGGCCTGCTGCTCCCGGTCGCCGCCTGGCTGCTGGACCTCGCGATGAACTCCGAGACCGGCCAGCGCCTCATGGAGCAGCTCGCCAAGCTCGTACTGACGTACGTCGAGGGCTACTTGACCCTCATGACCCCGCTGCTCAAAGCGATCGCGAGCGCGGTGAACACGTACGTCACCGGCTATCTGCTCCTCATCACGACCGCGATCTCCGCCATCAGCACGCTCCTCGGCACCGCCTTCGCCGCCGTCAGGGCGCTCGCCACCGGCGACACCCGCGCACTCAGCGGCAAGGTGTCGTCGCTGTGGCGGGGGTTCAAGGACGCGGTCAGGCCGGCGCTGGACTGGATCACCAAGGACATCCCCCGGATGTTCACCCGGATCAAGGAGGCGACCTCCAACACCCTGGGCGCGATAGGGAAGTTCGTCACCACGGGCGCGCAGACCGTCGCCGGTGTCGTCAAGGGCCCGATCAGCGGGCTCATCGCCTTCGCCAACCGGGTCATCGACGGGCTCAACAGCCTGAGCTTCTCGATCCTCGGCAAGAAGTTCGGCGTCGACCTGGACAAGATCCCGATGCTCGCCGAGGGCGGCGTCGCGATCCCCGGCGCCTCCCGCCGGGCGGGCCGGGTGCTGCCGCTCACCGCCCTGGAGCGGCAGCGGGCACTCGCCCGGCGGCACCGGTCCCGGTCCCAACTCCCTCACCACGTCCGGGAGTTCCACGAGAGCGCGGGCGCGGGCCCCCGAGGCACCGCCGAGGACCTTCTCTTCCTCGCGAGGGCATACGCACGTACCTGAACCCGAGAATGAGGTGACGGCCCCATGGCCGACATAACCACAACCGCATACACCGACGACGTACCCCCCGGCTCACTCATCACCCGCGACGGGCAGATGCAGTGGGCCGGACTGCTGCTCGGCCCCGGCACGCCGTACGAGATCGACCGCGGCGGCCTCAGCGGCTGGGAGGACCTGCCCGAGTACGACACCTCCGACGCCGACCACCCCACCGCGCACGGCGCCTGGCCGGGCACCCGCTACGCCAAGCCCCGCAAGGTCGCCGGCACCCTGTGGACCGTTCCGCCGGAGAACGGCACCGAGTCCTCGCTCGCCGCGATGCGCGTCCTGCGCCAGGCCCTGCTGCTCGGCGACGCGGAGCGCTGGCTGGCGGTGCGGCTGCACGGCGAGACGCTGGCCGTGCGGGCCCGGGTCAGCCAGCGCGTGCTGGCCGCCGACCGGACATACACCACACAGGGCGTGTCCAAGGCGTCCGTGCAGTGGTACGCCACCGACCCGCGCCGCTACTCGGTCACCGAACAGACCGCGGTCACCGGCGCCCCGCAGCCCGAGAGCGGCCTCACCTGGCCGCTGACCTGGCCGCTGTACTGGGGCCAGGCGTCCTCCACCGGAGACGTCAACGCCGACAACACCGGCTCGGCCCCCACCCACCCGGTGCTCACCTTCAACGGCCCCTGCGCCAACCCGACCGTCACCGACCGCACCTCGACCCGCCGCCTGCGCTACGACATCTCCCTCGCCGCCGGTGACGAGCTGGTCGTCGACACCGCGGCCGGCACGGTCACCCTCAACGGCACCGCCTCGCGCCGCCACACCGCGGCCGCCGACAGCAGCCCCGAGGAACTGTTCGCCTTCGAACCGGGCCGCGCGCAGCTGGCGTTCCGGCCGGACGAGTACGACACCGGCGCCCGGATGACCGTCCGCTGGCGCGACGCCGAATGGTGACCCACCCCGTGCCCCAGCCCGTGATCCAGCCCGTGATCCAGCCCAGAGGAGAACACGCATGAACCTGCGCAGCTCATGGGTGGCCGAGACCGGCCAGACCCGCGAAGACACCCGCCTCACCCAGCTGGGCGCGACGACCCCGAGCAACCCCATCGAGGTCCGCTCCGGCATCCTGCCCGGGTCCTACGACGGCCAGTACCGCGCCTCCGGCTTCTGGATGGAGGGCACCGCCGGCACCATGAAGGCGACCGTGCACGAGGGCCGGGCGGTCATCCAGGCCGACGGCAACCAGGGCGCCTACCCGGTCACCCTCCCCGAGACGCTGTCCCTCACCTTCTCCGACGGCGACGCCTCCAACGCCCGCTTCGACCTCGTCGTACTCCGTATCTACGACGACCTGTACGACGACTCCGGCTTCACCAAGGCCGCCGTCGAGATCATCAAGGGCACCCCGTCCGCGACCCCCGTCGAACCCGCGCTCCCGGACATCGCGCTGCCGATCTACCGGGTCACCGTGCGGGCCGGCATCAGCGCCGGCACCGGCGGCGTCAACTGGAACAACGACGTCGAGGACCTGCGGACGACCGTCGTCGCCATCGGCGGCATCCTCCCGGCGTACGGGGAGACCGGCAACGGCGCCTACCCCGGCCAGTACCGCGACTCCGGCGGCACACTGCAGCGCTGGGACGGGTCCGCGTGGGTCTCCTACCCGAGTGCCCTCGGCGGCATCGCCCCGGTCGGCGCGGTCACCACGGCCGGCTACACCGGCCAGTACCGGGACAGTTCCGCCGGGTACCTCCAGCGCTGGAACGGCTCGACCTGGGCGCTGCCGTTCCAGCCGGTGCCGACCTGGACCGACTACACACCGGTGTGGGGCGCGGAGGCCGGCACCGCGCCCGTCATCGGCAACGGAACGCTGGCGGGCTCGTACGTGAAGATGGGCACGCTCGTCCACGTGCGGATCTATCTGAAGATCGGCTCGACGACGAACCTGTCCGCCATGGACGCCAACGGGAACTGGTACTTCTCGCTGCCGGCGGCGCCGTCCGCCAAGGACTGGAAGCTGGACGGACGTGTGCTCACCGTCCTCGGCTTCGACAGCTCCGCGAGCCTCTTCTACCAGGGCAGCTCGCTGCTCTCGCTGAACAACGGCGGCGTGGCCCGTTCGCTGCGGGACTCCCTGAAGATCGCCGTCGACATCTGGGACAAGTCGTACCCCTTCGAGTGGGCCACCGGGGACGTGCTGTCGATCCACGGCACGTACGAGTCCGCCGCCTGAGCCGACACAGCCCGCAGACCGAGCGAAGGACTCTCCGACCATGACACTGCACTCCGGCTGGCTGAGCCCCACCGGCCAGACCAGACAAGCCACCCGCCACACCGCCCTCGGCGCCACCACCCCGGCCGGCCCTCTCCAGTCCCGCTCCGGCATCCTGCCGGGGACCTACGACGGGAAGTACCGGGTCGGCGCCCTGTGGATGAGCGGCAAGACGGGCACGATGTCCGCCGTCGTCTACCACGGCAGGGCCGTCATCCAGGGCACCACCACTCAGGGTGCCTACCCGGTCGCCCTCGACGAGGACATCACCATCACGTTCGCCGACGGCGACGCGCTGAACGGCCGTATCGACCTGGTGGTCCTGCGGGTCTACGACGACGCCTACGACGGTTCCGGCCGCACCGAGGCCGTCGTCGAGATCGTCCAGGGCACCCCGACCGCCACCCCCGCCGCACCGGCCGTCCCGAACCTGGCGCTGCCGCTGTTCCAGGTCTCCGTCCCGGCCGGAACCAGCGCGGGCAGCGGCGGCATCGCCTGGGCGACCGCCCTCACCGACCTGCGTACCACGCTGGTTTCGACCGGCGGCATCCTCCCGGTCTACAACAACGCGGCGGTGGCCGGGAGTTACCCCGGCCAGTACCAGGACGACGACAGCTCCGGTTACCTCCAGCGGTGGAACGGCACCGAGTGGGTCAGGTATCCGAAGGCGATCGGCGGCATCGCGCCCAACGGCGCGGTCACCATGGGCAGTTACACCGGCCAGTACCGCGACTCCGCCTCCGGCGTCCTCCAGCGCTGGAACGGCTCGGCGTGGACGACGGCGGTCATTCCTTTGCCGTTCGCGCAGTCCCTGGACGCCGGCTACACCACGTCCACCACCTACACGGCCGCCCTCACCGAGAGCGCCATCACCGCGCTCACTCTCACCTTCACCGCTCCGCCCACCGGCGCCGTACTGCTCCACTACGGCGCGCGCATGCTGACCCAGGGCAGCACCACCGCCACGGCGTTCATGGCCCCGCAGGTCACCCAGGGCAGCACTGTCGTGCTCAGCGCGGACGACGAGAACTGCGCCTCCCACGGAGGCACCGTCTACTCGTCGGTCTCGACGGTACGGCGGGTGGGCGCGCTCACACCCGGCACGAGCTACACGGTGACCGCCATGCACCGCTCCAGCGACGCGGCGGTCATCTGCCATTTCGACAACATCTACCTGCGCGCCGAGCCCGTCGGCTGACCCTCCCCTCCCGAAAGGAGTCACCCCATGGCCATACGTTCCGGCTGGCTGTCCCCGGACGGCCAGACCCGCGAGACCACCAGGCTCACCTCGCTCGGTGCCCTCACCCCGTCCTCCCCCGTCGCGACCCGCTCCGGCGTCCTGCCGGGGTCGGCCACCGGCCAGTACCGCATCTCCGGCTTCACCCTGACCGGCAGCACGGGCACCATGAACGCCTCGGTCAGCCCCGGCCGCGCCGTCATACAGTCCACCGACGCCCGAGGCGCCTACCCACTCGCGATGACCGAGTACCAGAACATCGTCTTCGCCGACGGCGACGCCCAGGGCCGGATCGACCTGCTCGTGCTGCGCGTCTACGACGACGCCTACGACGGCTCCGGCCGCACCGAGGCCGTCATCGAGATCATCAAGGGCACCCCGGCCGCCCTCCCGACCGTGCCCGCCGTCCCGGACCTGTCGCTCCCGCTGTACGAGGTCACCGTGCCGGCCGGCACGAGCGCGGGCACCGGCGGCATCGCCTGGAGCACCGCCCTCGTCGGCCGGCGCACCGCCACGGTCGGCGTGGGCGGCATCCTCCCCGTCACCACCGACACCGCCATCGGCTCCTACCCGGGCCAGTACCGCGATGCCAACGGCCAGCTCCAGCGCTGGAGCGGCACCGCCTGGACCGACTACCCGGTCCTGCCGACCTGGCAGAGCTGGACGCCCACGTGGACGACCAGCACGGGCAACGCGACGCCGTCGTACGGCGACGCCACGGTCGACTGCCGGTACGTGAAATTCGGTACGACCGTGCACGCCAGCTTCGTGATCCAGTTCGGCAGCACCACCAACTTCGGCACCAGCCCCACCGTCTCGGACAAGTGGCGGTTCTCCCTGCCGGTGGCCGCGTCGACGGCCCGCTCCTGCATCGGCTTCGCCGACCTCGGCGCGACCAACGACAACCGGGCCATCTCTCGGGTGCTCTGCGCCACCACCAGCACCTTCGGACTGATGATCTCCTCGGGCCAGCCCAGCGCCGTCGCGTTCACCAAGACCGGTGCCGTGGACGCCCTTTCGCCCTGGACCTGGGCCAGCAGTTACGCCATCCGCGGCACCGTCACCTACGAGGCCGCCGCATGAGCACGACCAGCACGAACACCCCGTACCGCGCGATCTTCTGCGACCTGCTCACCGACCGCCCCATCGACATCCTGCCCCTACGGGACGTCACCGTCGACGACTACATCGGCAAGGCCGGTTCCCTCTCCGGCACCGTCCCCCTCCCCAACGCCGAGCTGGCCGCCCGCGCCCGCCGCATCGAGGAGGGCCGCACCTCGGTCTATCTCCAGCGCGGCGACGACCTGTGGTGGGGCGGCATCATCTGGACGTCCACCCTGCAGAGCGACACCCGGGGCGTCCTCAGCCTCGGCATCCAGGCGGCCACCTTCGAGTCGTACGCGGGCCGCCGCCGCATCCGCGAGGATCTCGCGTTCAGCGGCGAGGACCAGCTGGAGGTGGCCCGCAAGCTGTGGCGGCACCTCCAGACCGGAACCGTCGACGCCGCCGCCGAACCCACCGAGGTCGGCGGCGACATCGGCGTCACGACCGGGGACGAGACCTCCGCGCAGACCGCCACCGTCTCCTACCGCGACGGCGACGAGGCGGTCTACTTGGAGGCGCTCGACGCGCTCGCCGCCGTGGACAACGGCTTCGAGCACCACATCGCCGTCTACCGCGACCCGTCCACCGGAGCGCGGGTGCGCCGGCTGCGGCTGGGCAGCCCGCAGATCCGGATCGGAACCACCGACCTCCTGATGGACCGGCCGGGGACGATCCTGTCGTACTCCTTTCCGCGCGACGCCACCCGCGGCGGAACCACCGCCCGGACGCGCGGGGCCTCGGTCAACGACAACCAGGCCGCGGAGTCCTACCCGCAGTGCTCCGACATACAGACCGCCGGCGACCTGATCACCAAGGCGGGCTACCCGCGCATCGACCTGTCCTCCGACCACACCGAGGTCACCAGCAAGGACACCCTGAACTCGCTGGCCAAGGCCGAACTGGCGTCGGCCACCGCGGCTGTGGTGATCCCGGAGATCAGCGTCCGCCTCGACGACCTGGTCCCGCCCGCCCTGCTCGGCCGGACCGTCCGTATCCGCATCGACGACGAGTGGTGGGCCGAGGGCCTGGACGCCCGCTACCGGATCATCGGCGTCAAGGTGAGCCCGGCCCAGCGCGGCCGCCCCGACACCGCCGATCTCTACCTGGAGGAGGTCTGATGCCCCAGCTCCCCGAGGACATCATCGACCGGCTCACCCAGATGGAACGCCGCATCCAGCAGCTGTCCACCGCCGTCAACGGCCTGCCCGCCCTCAACAAGGGCTCCGGCGCGGGCGGTTACATCTCCGTACGGACCCCGGACAACAGCTCCGAGGTGTTCCGGGTCGGCAAGTGGACGAACGACGAGTTCGGCCTCGCGATCCGCCGCCAGACCGGCAAGCTGGCCCTGAGCGTGTACAACGGCGACGGCACCAGCACCTCCCAGCAGCCGCTGCGGGTCCACGATGTCAACGGCCGCGAGATCTTCTCCGACGACATCGACACCGGCGGCCTCGCCCGGCCCTGGCTGGCGATGCTGCCCCCGCAGGATCTGACGCCGAGCCGCTGGCCGCAGACCACCTCGACCTCGTGGACGACGGTCGCGAGGTCGTACAACATCGTGTGGCAGCCGAAGATGCGGCTCATCGTCGCCACCTCGGTCAGTTCCGGCGCCACCGGCTCGGTACGGGTGCTCGTCGACGGCAGCCAGTGGGGCGACACCGTCGCCGCCGGCTCGGCTCTCGACCACAGCGACGCGATCCCCGGCGACTTCGCCACCGTCTTCGGCACCCGGCTCACGTTCGAGATCCAGGCCATGGTGACGTCCACCTCCGGCACGGTCTACGTCCAACCACAACTCATGTACGGCCGCCAGAGCTGACCCCGAGGAAGGCATCGCATGGACATCGACACGACACAGCCCTGGGGCATCGCCATCGACTACGCGGGCCGCGCCACGCTCGCCGAGGCCGGCCACACCATCCACATCAACATCACCGACGACAGTCTCAGCAACATCATCGAACCCGACTCGATGACCGGCAGGTACCCGACCGTCAGCGTCACCGCCCAGTTCACCGAAACCGGCGGCAACGGCGTTGTCCTGCGCGGATACGGCCGCGTCAGCATCTCCCCCACGGGCACGGACCCGGTCACCCCCGACCGGACCGCCGCGCAGACGGCCGTGACCACCGCGGTCGCCGACTTCCAGGCGAACACGGCGAAGTACGCGGCCCTGTGCGCCACTTGGACAAGCCCGAGCACCCCGGACCCGGAAACGGACACGGAAGCTGCCACCACCACCTGACGCACCGCCGCACCACATCGCCCCGAGCCGCTCCCGGCCGGGGTTTTCTCATGCCCGAACTCCCCCAGGAGGCACCGCCCATGGCCAACCCCCTCTCCGCCGACGCCCTCGTGTCCGCCTTGCGGGCCGAGGGCGTCACCGTCGTCGAGCACGCCGGCTGGCGCACCAACAACCGCAATCACAAGGGAAGTTGGGGTCCGGTCAACGGCGTCGTCGTCCACCACACCGTCACCTCCGGCACCACCGCCACCGTCAACCTCTGCTTCGACGGCCGCTCCGACCTGCCCGGCCCCCTCTGCCACGGCGTGATCGCCAAGGACGGCACGGTCCACCTCGTGGGCAACGGCCGCGCCAACCACGCGGGCAGCGGCGACGGCGACGTCCTGAACGCCGTCATCGCCGAGAGCGCCACCCTGCCCGCGCCCAACGAGAACGATACCGACGGCAACGTCCACTTCTACGGCTTCGAGTGCGTCAACCTCGGCGACGGCAAGGACCCGTGGCCGGCGGCCCAGCTGGAGGCCGTCGTGCGGGCCTCCGCCGCCCTGTGCCGGGCGCACGGCTGGAGCGCCCGGTCCGTGATCGGCCACAAGGAGTGGACCAGCGCCAAGATCGACCCACGCGGCTTCGCGATGGCGGACCTGCGCTCCCGGATCACGGCGCGGCTCGACAAGAAGGTCACCGCTTCCCCCGCCTACCAACCCTTCCCCGGCACAGCCTGGTTCAAAAACACCCCCAAGTCCCCCGTCATCACGGCGATGGGCAAGCGACTGACAGCCGTCGGCTGCTCCGCCTACGCGTCCGGCCCCGGCCCCCAGTGGACCGAAGCCGACCGCAAGTCGTACGCCAGGTGGCAGCGCAAGCTCGGCTACACCGGCACCGCCGCCGACGGCTGGCCGGGCGCCAAGTCCTGGGCCGCGCTCAAGGTGCCCTACGCCTCAGGAGGCGCGGATGGGTGACCCGGATCCGAACGACCCGATCGCCGTCGCCCTGGAACTGGAGCGGCTGCGCGGCACCTTGGAGGCGGGCTTCGCCCGCGTCGACGGCTCCCTGGCCCTCCTGGTGCAGCGCAGCGACCAGACCGACAGGCAACTCGCCGACCACGAACAGCGGTTGGACGCGCTGGAGCGCTCCCGCTGGCCCCTCGCCAGCGTCGGCGTCGTCGCCGCGCTCACCACCGCCGCCGTGGCCGTCGTAGAACTGACCGGCCGCTAGGAAGAGAAACGCCGAAGGGCGGCCACCCCGTACGAAACGGGGTGGCCGCCCTTCAACTCAGTTCAACCACTCACTGGTTGTACGGACCGTAGTCGTAGTCCTCCAGCGGAACGGCCTGGCCGGAGCCCGTGCCGAACGGCGAGTAGTCGATGTCGTCGTAGCCGACGGCCGAGTACATCGCGGCCTTGGCCTCTTCGGTCGGCTCGACCCGGATGTTGCGGTAGCGGGACAGGCCCGTACCGGCCGGGATGAGCTTACCGATGATGACGTTCTCCTTGAGGCCGATCAGGGAGTCGGACTTGGCGTTGATCGCCGCGTCCGTCAGAACCCTGGTCGTCTCCTGGAAGGACGCCGCCGACAGCCACGACTCGGTCGCCAGCGAGGCCTTGGTGATACCCATCAGCTGCGGACGGCCGGAGGCCGGGTGGCCGCCTTCCTGCACCACACGACGGTTCTCGGTCTCGAAGCGGCCGCGCTCGACGAGCTCGCCCGGGAGCAGCTCGGCGTCGCCCGACTCGATGATCGTCACTCGGCGCAGCATCTGCCGGATGATGATCTCGATGTGCTTGTCGTGGATCGACACACCCTGCGAGTTGTAGACCTTCTGGACCTCGCCGACCAGGTGGACCTGGACGGCACGCTGACCCAGAATGCGCAGCACGTCGTGCGGGTTGGTGGCACCCACGGTGAGCTTCTGGCCCACCTCGACGTGCTCGCCCTCGCTGACCAGAAGACGGGCACGCTTCGAGATCGGGAACGCCGTCTCGTCGCTGCCGTCGTCCGGGGTGACGACGATCTTCTTGGTCTTCTCGGTCTCCTCGATCCGGATGCGGCCCTGGGCCTCGGAGATCGGGGCGACACCCTTGGGCGTACGAGCCTCGAAGAGCTCGACGACACGGGGCAGACCCTGGGTGATGTCGTCACCGGCCACACCACCGGTGTGGAAGGTACGCATCGTCAGCTGGGTACCGGGCTCACCGATGGACTGGGCGGCGATGATGCCGACCGCCTCACCGATGTCGACCAGCTTGCCGGTGGCCAGCGAGCGGCCGTAGCACATGGCGCAGGTGCCGACCTGGGACTCGCAGGTCAGGATCGAACGGGTCTTGACCTCCTCGACACCGTGGTGCACCAGCTGGTCGATGAGGACATCGCCGAGGTCGACGTTGGCCGGCGCGATCACCTTGCCGTCGATGACGACGTCCTCGGCGAGCATGCGGGCGTAGACGCTGGTCTCGACGTCGTCCGCCTTGCGCAGCACGCCGCTGGCGTCCTTCGAGGCGATCCGCAGCTTCAGACCGCGCTCGGTGCCGCAGTCCTCCTCGCGGATGATGACGTCCTGCGAGACGTCCACCAGACGACGGGTCAGGTAACCCGAGTCGGCGGTACGCAGGGCGGTGTCGGCCAGACCCTTTCGGGCACCGTGCGTGGAGATGAAGTACTCCAGGACGGACAGACCCTCACGGAACGAGGCCTTGATGGGACGAGGGATCGTCTCGTTCTTGGCGTTCGACACGAGACCACGCATACCGGCGATCTGACGCATCTGCATCATGTTGCCTCGTGCACCCGAGTTCACCATCATGAAGATCGGGTTGGTCTTCGGGAAGTTCTCGTTCATCGCCTCGGCGACCTCGTTGGTCGCCTGGGTCCAGATCTGGATGAGCTCCTGTGTGCGCTCTTCCTTGGTGATCAGACCGCGCTCGTACTGCTTCTGGACCTTCTCGTCCTTGGCCTCGTACCCGGCGACGATCGCCTTCTTCGCCTCGGGAACGACGACGTCGGAGATGGCCACGGTGACGCCGGAACGGGTCGCCCAGAAGAAGCCGGCCGCCTTCAGGTTGTCGAGCGTCGCCGCCACGATGACCTTGGGGTAGCGCTCGGCGAGGTCGTTGACGATCTCGGAGAGCTGCTTCTTGCCGACCTCGTAGTCGACGAACGGGTAGTCCTCGGGCAGCAGCTCGTTGAAGAGCGCGCGGCCCAGGGTCGTCCGCAGCCGGAACGAGTCACCCTGCTGCCACTCCGGCTCGCCCTCCTCCTGCGTCGGCGGGGTCCAGCCGCGCGGCGGGATGGTGCCCACCGGGAAGCGGATGTCCACGCGCGACTGCAGCGAGAGCTCGCCCGAGTCGAACGCCATGATCGCCTCGGCCACGGAGGAGAAGGAGCGCTCTTCGCCCTTCACGTTCCGCATCTCGCCGTCGGTGGTGAGGAAGAACAGACCGAGGACCATGTCCTGGGTCGGCATCGTCACCGGACGGCCGTCGGCCGGCTTGAGGATGTTGTTCGAGGACAGCATCAGGATGCGGGCCTCGGCCTGCGCCTCCGCGGAGAGCGGAAGGTGTACGGCCATCTGGTCACCGTCGAAGTCCGCGTTGAACGCGGTGCAGACGAGCGGGTGGATCTGGATGGCCTTGCCCTCGACCAGCTGCGGCTCGAAGGCCTGGATGCCCAGGCGGTGCAGGGTGGGCGCACGGTTCAGCAGAACCGGGTGCTCGGCGATGACCTCTTCGAGGACGTCGTACACGACCGTGCGGCCGCGCTCGACCATGCGCTTCGCGCTCTTGATGTTCTGCGCGTGGTTGAGGTCCACGAGCCGCTTCATCACGAACGGCTTGAAGAGCTCCAGCGCCATCGCCTTCGGCAGACCGCACTGGTGCAGCTTGAGCTGCGGACCGACGACGATCACGGAACGCGCGGAGTAGTCCACGCGCTTGCCGAGCAGGTTCTGACGGAATCGACCCTGCTTGCCCTTGAGCATGTCGGACAGCGACTTCAGCGGACGGTTGCCGGGGCCCGTGACCGGGCGACCACGACGGCCGTTGTCGAAGAGCGCGTCGACGGCCTCCTGAAGCATGCGCTTCTCGTTGTTCACGATGATCTCGGGAGCACCGAGGTCAAGGAGTCGCTTCAGACGGTTGTTGCGGTTGATCACACGGCGGTACAGGTCGTTCAGGTCGGAGGTCGCGAAGCGGCCACCGTCCAGCTGCACCATCGGGCGAAGGTCCGGCGGGATGACCGGGACGCAGTCGAGGACCATGCCCTTGGGGCTGTTGGAGGTCTGCAGGAAGGCAGACACGACCTTCAGCCGCTTCAGCGCACGGGTCTTCTTCTGGCCCTTGCCGGTACGGATGATCTCGCGGAGGCGCTCGGCCTCCTCGTCCAGGTC
The DNA here is from genome assembly GCF_058544905.1 of Streptomyces sp. JLBG701. NCBI lineage: Bacteria > Bacillati > Actinomycetota > Actinomycetes > Kitasatosporales > Streptomycetaceae > Streptomyces > Streptomyces sp. JLBG701. The sequence continues at coordinate 6,850,127 of NZ_CM178588.1, read as the reverse complement.
GAAGGACTCCAGGCGCTTCTGCAGCGCCGCGGCACCCATCGAACCGTCGAAGTACGTGCCGAAGCGGTCACGCAGCTCGCGGTAGAGGAGCTCGTCGCCCTCCAGGTCCTGGACCTTGAGGTTCTTGAACCGGGTCCAGACCTCGTCGAGACGGTCGATCTCGCGCTGCGAACGGTCGCGCAGCTGCTTCATCTCCCGCTCGGCACCTTCGCGCACCTTGCGGCGCACGTCGGCCTTGGCGCCCTCGGCCTCCAGCTCGCCCAGGTCGCTTTCCAGCTTCTTGGCGCGGGCTTCGAGGTCGGAGTCGCGGCGGTTCTCGACCTGCTGACGCTCGACGGAGACGTGGGCCTCCAGCGAGGGCAGGTCGCGGGTGCGACGCTCGTCGTCGACGTACGTGATCATGTACGCCGCGAAGTAGATGACCTTCTCCAGGTCCTTCGGGGCGAGGTCGAGCAGGTAGCCGAGGCGCGACGGAACGCCCTTGAAGTACCAGATGTGCGTGACGGGGGCGGCCAGTTCGATGTGGCCCATCCGCTCACGACGCACCTTGGCGCGAGTGACCTCGACGCCGCAGCGCTCACAGATGATGCCCTTGAACCGGACACGCTTGTACTTGCCGCAGTAGCACTCCCAGTCCCGGGTCGGACCGAAGATCTTCTCGCAGAAGAGTCCGTCCTTTTCGGGCTTGAGGGTGCGGTAGTTGATGGTCTCGGGCTTCTTGACCTCGCCGTGGCTCCACTGACGGATGTCGTCAGCGGTGGCCAGACCGATCCGGAGCTCATCGAAGAAGTTGACGTCGAGCACTATGCGTCAATCCCTCTCAGGGTTGTAAGTCTTAGGGGTCTGATACGGGGGTCCAGGGGCCGGAGACCTGTGAGGCACAGGTCTCCGGACTCCCGTCAGACCTCTTCGACGCTGCTCGGCTCGCGCCGGGACAGGTCGATGCCGAGCTCTTCCGCCGCGCGGAAGACGTCCTCGTCGGTGTCGCGCATCTCGATGGACATGCCGTCCGAGGACAGCACCTCCACGTTGAGGCACAGGGACTGCATCTCCTTGATGAGCACCTTGAAGGACTCGGGGATGCCGGGCTCGGGGATGTTCTCGCCCTTGACGATGGCCTCGTAGACCTTCACGCGGCCGGTGACGTCGTCGGACTTGATGGTCAGCAGCTCCTGGAGGGCGTAAGCGGCGCCGTACGCCTCCAGCGCCCACACCTCCATCTCACCGAAGCGCTGGCCACCGAACTGGGCCTTACCACCCAGCGGCTGCTGGGTGATCATCGAGTACGGACCGGTCGAGCGGGCGTGCAGCTTGTCGTCGACCAGGTGGTGGAGCTTGAGGATGTACATGTAGCCGACCGAGATCGGCTCCGGGAACGGCTCGCCGGAGCGGCCGTCGAACAGCGGCGCCTTACCGGTCGGGAGCACCATGCGCTCGCCGTCGCGGTTCGGGATCGTGTGCTGCAGCAGACCCGCGAGCTCGTCCTCACGCGCACCGTCGAAGACCGGGGTGGCGACGTTGGTGCCGGGGGCGACCACGTCGGCCTCGATCGCCTGCAGGCGCTGCGCCCACTCGTCCCCGAGTCCGGAGACGTCCCAGCCGCGGCTGGCGAGCCAGCCGAGGTGGATCTCCAGGACCTGTCCCGGGTTCATTCGGGACGGGACACCCAGCGGGTTGAGGATGATGTCGACCGGGGTGCCGTCCTCCAGGAACGGCATGTCCTCGATCGGCAGGATCTTCGAGATGACGCCCTTGTTGCCGTGGCGGCCGGCGAGCTTGTCACCGTCCGTGATCTTGCGCTTCTGCGCCACGTAGACACGAACCAGCTGGTTCACGCCCGGCGGCAGCTCGTCGCCCTCTTCACGGTCGAAGACGCGGACGCCGATGACCTTGCCGATCTCACCGTGCGGCACCTTCAGCGAGGTGTCGCGCACCTCGCGCGCCTTCTCACCGAAGATCGCGCGGAGCAGGCGCTCCTCGGGCGTCAGCTCGGTCTCGCCCTTGGGCGTGACCTTGCCGACGAGGATGTCGCCGGCGACGACCTCGGCACCGATACGGATGATGCCGCGCTCGTCGAGGTCGGCGAGGACCTCCTCGGAGACGTTCGGGATGTCCCGGGTGATCTCCTCGGGGCCGAGCTTGGTGTCACGGGCGTCGACCTCGTGCTCCTCGATGTGGATCGAGGAGAGGACGTCGTCCTGGACGAGGCGCTGCGACAGGATGATCGCGTCCTCGTAGTTGTGACCCTCCCACGGCATGAAGGCGACGAGCAGGTTCTTGCCCAGCGCCATCTCGCCTTCCTGGGTGGCCGGACCGTCGGCGAGAACCTGGTTCTCGACGACCCGGTCGCCCTCGTCCACGACAACCTTCTGGTTGACCGAGGTGCCCTGGTTGGAGCGCGAGAACTTCGCGACGCGGTACGTGGTGTACGTGCCGTCGTCGTTGGCGACGGTGACGTAGTCCGCGGAGACCTCCTGGACCACACCCGCCTTCTCGGCCTTGATGACGTCGCCGGCGTCGACGGCGCAGCGGTACTCCATGCCCGTACCGACGAGGGGGGCCTCGGCGGTGATCAGCGGCACGGCCTGGCGCATCATGTTCGCGCCCATGAGGGCACGGTTGGCGTCGTCGTGCTCCAGGAAGGGGATCATCGCGGTGGCGACGGACACCATCTGGCGCGGCGAGACGTCCATGTAGTCGACGTCGTCGCCCGGGATGTAGTCGATCTCTCCGCCACGGCGGCGGACCAGGACGCGGGACTCCTCGAAGCGCATGTCGTCGGTGAGGATCGCGTTGGCCTGCGCGATGACGAATCGGTCCTCTTCGTCAGCCGTGAGGTAGTCGACCTCGTCGGTGACGACACCGCCGGTGACCTTGCGGTACGGGGTCTCGACGAAACCGAACGCGTTGACGCGGCCGTAGGAGGCGAGCGAGCCGATCAGACCGATGTTCGGGCCTTCAGGGGTCTCGATCGGACACATGCGGCCGTAGTGCGAGGGGTGCACGTCACGGACCTCGAAGCCGGCCCGCTCACGGGAGAGACCACCCGGGCCAAGAGCCGACAGACGGCGCTTGTGGGTGAGACCCGACAGCGGGTTGTTCTGGTCCATGAACTGCGACAGCTGGCTGGTGCCGAAGAACTCCTTGATGGAGGCGACGACCGGCCGGATGTTGATCAGGGTCTGCGGCGTGATCGCCTCGACGTCCTGAGTCGTCATCCGCTCGCGGACCACGCGCTCCATACGTGCCAGACCCGTACGGACCTGGTTCTGGATGAGCTCGCCGACATTGCGCAGACGGCGGTTGCCGAAGTGGTCGATGTCGTCGGTCTCGACGACGATCGAGTTGCCGTTGTCGCCAACGGTCTCGGTCTCACCGGCGTGCAGCTTCACCAGGTACTTGATCGTCGAGATGACGTCCTCGACGGTCAGGACACCGGCGTCCAGCGGAGCCTCGCTGCCCAGCTTCTTGTTGACCTTGTAGCGGCCGACCTTGGCGAGGTCGTAACGCTTCGGGTTGAAGTAGAGGTTCTCAAGAAGCGTCTGCGCGGCCTCGCGGGTCGGGGGCTCGCCCGGACGCAGCTTGCGGTAGATGTCCAACAGCGCGTCGTCCTGGCCCTGGGTGTGGTCCTTCTCCAGGGTGGCGCGCATGGACTCGTACTCGCCGAACTCCTCCAGGATCTGCTCGGTGGTCCAACCGAGAGCCTTGAGCAGGACGGTGACGGACTGCTTGCGCTTGCGGTCGATGCGGACACCGACCATGTCGCGCTTGTCGATCTCCAGCTCCAGCCAGGCACCCCGGGAGGGGATGACCTTGGCCGAGAAGATGTCCTTGTCGGACGTCTTGTCGATGGAGGAGTCGAAGTAGACACCCGGCGAACGGACCAGCTGGGACACCACGACACGCTCGGTGCCGTTGATGACGAAGGTGCCCTTGTTGGTCATGAGCGGGAAGTCGCCCATGAAGACCGTCTGGGACTTGATCTCGCCGGTCTCGTTGTTGGTGAACTCGGCGGTGACGAAGAGCGGGGCCGCGTACGTGAAGTCGCGTTCCTTGCACTCGTCGATGCTGTTCTTGGGAGGCTCGAAACGGTGGTCGCGGAAGGTCAGCGACATCGACCCGGAGAAGTCCTCGATCGGAGAGATCTCCTCGAAGATCTCCTCCAGACCGGACTTGGTGGGGACGTCCTGACCGGACTCCAGAGCCGCCTCGACCCGACTCTGCCAGGCGGTGTTCCCGAGCAGCCAGTCAAAGCTCTCGGTCTGCAGCGCGAGCAGGTTCGGAACCTCGAGGGGCTCCTTGATCTTTGCAAAGGAGATGCGCAGCGGGGCGGTGCTGGCGCCGTTGTTCATATTCGCGGTCGAGGCAGTGCGCGAGGCGGCCAAGAGGGGGTCCTTCCGAGGGCTCGGACTCACTACGCGCGTACCGGTCCCCATACTCGGACACAGAGACAGACTGCCCTGATTGGTCAAAAGGCCAGGTCAGGGACGGTTCGGTCGTCGGTGTTCAAGCGAGGGCATGCCCCTGGTGACGGGCAGGGGACAGCTAACAGGCAGCGCAAAGGGTCAGTGTAGCCACTCGGCACACTGATGTCCAGTGCGGGTTTTTCGAGACCCTCGTCGTTCTCGACACCTGCGCAAGCCCACGCCCTCAATGCACGTTGATACTGCCCTCTTCGTCGTCGATCCATGCCTCGGATCCGGATCGTTGTGACGACGCGTCCTGAGAATTGCGCGCTGACTGCGGTTCGTCAAGGCCTCTCTTGCCCAAACCGGGTGCTGCCATCGTCACGTGCAGCCGACTGCCAGGGGCCCTTGGAGGCACAACGAAGATCACGATACCCCCCGCGGCCGTCCCCGCAAGGGAGCCGCCGCGCCAGTCCCCGGAACGCCGAAGAGCGACCACCCAGATGGATGATCGCTCTTCGGTGCGTCAGCGTTACAGCCCTAGGGCCGCAACAGCGCGCGCCGGATCCATACGGACCCGAGAGGTGTTACTTGACCTCGACGGAGGCGCCGGCGCCCTTGAGGGACTCGGCAGCCTTCTCGGCGGCCTCCTTGGCGACCTTCTCGAGAACGGGCTTCGGGGCGCCGTCCACGAGGTCCTTGGCCTCCTTCAGACCCAGGGAGGTCAGCTCACGCACGACCTTGATGACCTGGATCTTCTTCTCGCCGGCACCCGTGAGGATGACGTCGAACTCGTCCTGCTCCTCGACGGCCTCGGCGGCGGCGGCCGGGCCGGCCGGGCCGGCGACGGCGACGGCCGCGGCGGCGGTGACGTCGAACTTCTCCTCGAAGGCCTTCACGAACTCGGAGAGCTCGATGAGGGTCATCTCTTCGAACTGCGCGAGCAGGTCATCCTGGCTGAGCTTCGCCATGGTGGGCGATCCTTCCACTAATTCGGCTGGTGCCGTGTGTACATGTCTGGCGGGCGTACGTTCGGGCCCGCTACGACCGTCGCTGCCTTCGTCGCCTCAGGCGGCCGCGGTCATTTCGAGCGCCGAATTACTCGGCACCGCCCTGCTCGGCCTGCTTGGCGCGAAGGGCGTCCACAGTGCGGACGAGCTTCGACGGGAGCGCCTGGAAGACCTGAGCAGCCTGAGTCTGCTTGCCCTTGAAGGCGCCCGCCAGCTTGGCGAGCAGAACCTCGCGGGACTCGAGGTCCGCAAGCTTCTTGATCTCGTCGGCGGACAGCGCCTTGCCGTCAAGGACACCGCCCTTGATGACGAGGTTCGGGTTGTCCTTGGCGAAGTCACGAAGACCCTTGGCCGACTCCACCGGGTCACCGGTGACGAAGGCGACCGCCGTCGGACCGTTGAACAGGTCGTCGAGCGTCGTGATCCCGGCCTCGTTGGCCGCAATCTTGGTCAGCGTGTTCTTCACCACGGCGTACTGGGCGTTCTCACCGAGCGAACGACGCAGCGTCTTGAGCTGCGCCACGGTGAGACCCCGGTACTCGGTCAGCACAGCAGCGTTCGAGCTACGGAACTGCTCCGTGAGCTCGGCTACCGCGGCAGCCTTGTCGGGCCTTGCCATAGAGCGTCGGCCTCCTTCCGGGTGATGAGGACCGCTCAGAAGGGGCTGGGACAAACAAAACGCCCCGGCGCAGGCGCACGGGGCGTGACTCGACCGGACGAACTCCGCGAGCGGAGCAGATCTGGGAGCAACTTCCACATTCACCTGCGCGGGTCGTCCGCAGTTCAGCGGATCCTTCGGTCACCGAGCCCTCTCACGAGCACACGGCAACGACCAGCGGTCTTTGGCTTCTGGGGAAGCGTACGCGAACGCATCACTGTCAAGCAAATCCGCCCGTACGGCTCACCCCTGGACGTCTCCGCCCTACGCGCCCGGCGTGGCTGTGGGCGTGCTTGTGGGCGTGACCATCAGGTCCTCGAAGTCGGCGGTGTCCGAGGCCTGGGGCCGCTCCACCACGACGCGCACGCCGTAGTCGCCGTAGTACGCCGTGGAGGACATCCGGCCGGTCGTGAACTCGCCCCTCTCGACCTTCTTGACCAGCAGGTCACGGCCGTCGACCCAGATGTCGACGGTCTCGGAGGTGACCCCGGCCTGCTCCAACTGTTGGCGCAGGGCGTCGGTTTCCTTGAGGTCGGCCACGTCCACCGTGCCGGTGTAGTGCGTGGTGAGCTTGCCACGCACCCGCTCCTCGCCGACCTTGTGGAGGTCCCCGGAGGCAAGCAGGAGTTTGACCGGCTGGACGGGCGCGGTGTTCTGCAACTGCTCCTTGAGGTACGTCCCCGAGCCGCCCGGGAGGCCGGCCAGGTCGGCGTAGGCGTACCTGACCCAGTGCTTGCCGCGCATCTGCTGGGAGAACCGGTCGCCGACCTTGGCGTAGTAGGCGTCGGGCAGCAGCCGGGCCTCCATCGAGGTGCTGCTCACCTTGCGCATGGCGTCGGCGAGTTGGCCGCCGGTGTAGGTGATGGTGAGCCTGCCGGTCGAGCCGTCGGCCCAGCCGAGGGTGCCGTCGGTCGTCATGGAGAGCATGTCGCCCATGACCGTCGTGGAGGTGATCCGGGCGGAGCCGGCCTTTCCGGTGGCGGTCCGGACGGCTCGGAGCGCGGCCACCGAGGCGGGGTCCGCGCTACCGCGCCTGTCGTCGTCATGCCCCTGCGAGCCGTCCGAGAGGGTGCACGCGGCCGCCGTCGCGAGCACGACCGCGAAGATCATCGGCCCCGCGATCCTGTGCGTCATCCGTACCCCCCTTGTGCGGCCCGTGATCGTCACGCTAACCCCGGGCCCGGACAAAGGCACCCTCCTCCCCGGAAAAGGCAACGGGCCCCGCACCTGGGAAGGTTGCGGGGCCCGTGCTCGTAAGACGCGTACGCGACGCGGCTACCGGGGTGAGCGCTTAGGGCCTGTCCGGCGGATCCTGTCGCAGACGCGGGGTCTGGCACGCACATCTGCCGCGTTGTCGCCTTCCTGCGACCTGATCCGCCGGACAGGCCCTAACTCAGACGGCGGCCGGGTCCTCCTCGACGAGGAGGTTGCGGGTGCGGTTCGGGTCGACCGGAATGCCAGGGCCGATCGTGGTGCTGATCGCGGCCTTCTTGATGTAGCGACCCTTGGCGGCGGACGGCTTCAGACGGAGGATCTCCTCCAGCGCGGCGCCGTAGTTCTCCACCAGCTGGGTGTCGTCGAAGGACGACTTGCCGATGATGAAGTGCAGGTTCGAGTGCTTGTCGACGCGGAACTCGATCTTGCCACCCTTGATCTCGGTGACAGCCTTGGCGACGTCCGGGGTCACGGTGCCGGTCTTGGGGTTCGGCATGAGACCACGGGGACCGAGCACGCGGCCGAGGCGGCCGACCTTGCCCATGAGGTCCGGGGTGGCGACGACGGCGTCGAAGTCCAGACGCCCCTTCGCGACCTCGTCGATCAGTTCGTCGGAGCCGACGATGTCGGCGCCCGCGGCCTCCGCGGCCGCAGCACGGTCACCGGTCGCGAAGACCAGGACCCGGGCGGTCTTGCCGGTGCCGTGCGGCAGGTTCACGGTGCCACGGACCATCTGGTCGGCCTTGCGCGGGTCGACACCCAGACGGAAGGCGACCTCGACGGTGCCGTCGAACTTGGTCGTGGAGGTCTCCTTGGCGAGACGGACGGCCTCGAGCGGGGCGTAGAGCTTGTCCCGGTCGATCTTGGCGTCCGCAGCGCGGAGAGACTTGCTGCGCTTGCTCACTACTGCTCCTGTGTGTTCTGAGGAGTCGTGGTACGGGCCGAGCAGGCCCTGCCACGTACTACCGAAGACTTACGAGGTTGGGGCTCAGCCCTCGACCGTGACGCCCATGGAACGCGCGGTGCCGGCGATGATCTTCGCGGCGGCGTCCAGGTCGTTGGCGTTGAGGTCGGGCATCTTGGTGGTGGCGATCTCGCGGACCTGCGCCTGGGTGATCTTGGCGACCTTGGTCTTGTGCGGCTCGCCGGAGCCCTTCTCGATACCCGCGGCCTTGAGGATCATCTTGGCGGCCGGCGGAGTCTTGGTCACGAAGGTGAAGGAACGGTCCTCGTAGACCGTGATCTCCACCGGGATGACCCAGCCACGCTGCGACTCGGTCGCGGCGTTGTAGGCCTTGCAGAACTCCATGATGTTGACGCCGTGCTGGCCCAGCGCGGGACCGACCGGCGGCGCCGGGTTGGCCGCACCGGCCTGGATCTGGAGCTTGATAAGCCCCGTGACCTTCTTCTTCTTGGGAGGCATTGCTCTCCGGGTCCTTTCGATTCGGGTCTACCCGCCTCCGGGTCGCGTCCCGGCTGCAGGCATACCGCACAACGATAACGGGTATTAGCGCGTGGCCAAAAACGAGAAAGGTCAGGGGGCTCCTTTGAGCCCGCCTGACCTGACCCACCCAGGGGCGCGGGGAACTGCGCGACCAGCCCCCACGCACCCGCGGCCGAAGTACTAGTTCTTCTGAATCTGATCGAACGAAAGCTCGACCGGAGTCTCGCGACCGAAGATCTCCACCAGACCCTTGACCTTCTTCGAGTCGGCGTTGATCTCGTTGATGGTGGCCTGCAGCGTGGCGAACGGGCCGTCGGTGACGGTGACCGAGTCGCCGACCTCGAAGTCCAGCACCTGGACCTCGACCTTGCGCTGCGGAACCGGCTTGCCCTCGGCCTCGGCGGCCTCACGAGCGGCCTTCTCCTCGGCCTCCGGGGCGAGCATCTTGACGATCTCGTCCAGGGTCAGCGGGTACGGGTCGTAGGCGTTGCCCACGAAGCCGGTTACGCCGGGGGTGTTGCGGACGACGCCCCAGGACTCGTTCGTCAGGTCCATGCGGACGAGGACGTAGCCGGGGAGCTTGTTCTGGCGGATCGTCTTGCGGTCGCCGTTCTTGATCTGGACGACCTCTTCCTGCGGCACCTCGGCCGCGAAGATGTAGTCCTCGACGTTCAGCGAGACGGCGCGCTGCTCCAGGTTGGTCTTCACACGGTTCTCGTAGCCGGCGTAGGTGTGGATCACGTACCACTCGCCGGGCAGCGTGCGGAGTTCCTCGCGGAGGGCGGTGACGGGGTCGACCGGCTCGGCCGGCTCTTCCTCGACGTCCTCTTCCGCATCCTCGACGGCCTCGATGTCTCCGCCGGACTCTTCCTCGGCGTCCTCGTCCTCGACGTGGAGTGCGGCTTCCTCGGCGGGCTCGCCCGCTTCGGCGTCGGCAGCCTCGACCTCGTCCAGGTCCTCGTCCGCGCCCTCGACGATGTCGAGCTCGTCATCCACTGACTCGTCCGGCTCGACGGCGTCGTTCAGGTTCTGGTCAGACACGGTGGCTGCTTCTTCCTGGATACATAGGGGTGGAACATGCGAAAGGGGCGCCGGTTACCTCGGCGCCCTTCGCTCTAGGCTCAGCCGAATACGTACTTGGCGGCGTGGTCGAGCCCATAGTCAATCACGGTCACCAGGCCGATCATGATGACGACGAAGACAATCACCACTGTCGTGTACGTCGTCAGCTGGTTACGCGTCGGCCAGACGACCTTGCGGAGTTCCGCGACGATCTGGCGGTAGAAGAGAGCAAGGCGCTTCAGCGGGCCCTTCTTGGCACGCTTGCCACCCTTGCGGGTCTTCTTCGACTCCGGAGCCTCATCTTGGGCATCAGGCATGTCGATGGAGCCCACGGCGTCCGTCACTCGTCCTCACCTGATTCCGGGTCGTGGCCGTGCCGCGCCCGGTCTGAGCCGCACGGCAGTGCATTGCTGGACGTACATGCGCACACATCCTGGCGAAGGTGTGTGTAGCAGGGCCGGAGGGACTTGAACCCCCAACCGCTGGTTTTGGAGACCAGTGCTCTACCAATTGAGCTACGACCCTTTGTGTGTCCCCCAACGTACCGCATCCGCCCGGGTGCACGGTGTGCACCGGATGGCTGTGGACTGTTGAAGGCCAACGAGGTGAGAGTGTACGTGCTTCGGGGCCGGTCGTCGAACAGAAAGCGCCCGTAGGGGCCTTGTTCACGGAAGATCGCCTGGCGGGCGGCGAAGATCGCGCAGGCCGCGGCCCGGTTCCGGACTGTTGTTCAGTGCTGTCCACGGTTCTGTTCAGTCTGTGAAACCGGTGTGCCGGGGGCGTTTCCGGTCTGAAACGATGGGCCCATGAGCCCTGCAACCCCTCCCACCGAGCGCCGGGTCTCCGCCCGAGTCGGCGCGATCTCCGAGTCCGCCACCCTCGCCGTGGACGCCAAGGCCAAGGCCCTCAAGGCCGCCGGGCGCCCGGTGATCGGCTTCGGCGCCGGCGAGCCCGACTTCCCGACGCCGGACTACATCGTCCAGGCCGCCATCGAGGCCTGCTCGAACCCGAAGTACCACCGCTACACCCCGGCCGGCGGTCTGCCCGAGCTGAAGGCCGCGATCGCCGCGAAGACGCTGCGCGACTCCGGCTATGAGGTGGAGGCGGCCCAGGTCCTGGTCACCAACGGCGGCAAGCAGGCCATCTACGAGGCCTTCGCCGCGATCCTCGACCCGGGCGACGAGGTCATCGTCCCGGCCCCGTACTGGACGACGTACCCGGAGTCGATCCGCCTCGCCGGCGGTGTCCCGGTGGATGTGGTCGCGGACGAGACGACGGGTTACCGGGTCTCGGTCGAGCAGCTGGAGGCGGCGCGGACGGAGAACACGAAGGTCCTTCTCTTCGTCTCGCCCTCCAACCCGACCGGCGCCGTCTACACGCGCGAGCAGATCGAGGAGATCGGCCGCTGGGCCGCCGAGAAGGGCCTGTGGGTCCTGACCGACGAAATCTACGAGCACCTTGTGTACGGCGACGCGGAGTTCCACTCGCTGCCGGTGGTCGTGCCCGAGCTGGCCGACAAGTGCATCGTCGTCAACGGTGTCGCCAAGACGTACGCGATGACCGGCTGGCGGGTGGGCTGGCTCATCGGCCCGAAGGACGTCGTCAAGGCCGCGACGAACCTCCAGTCGCACGCCACGTCCAACGTGTCGAACGTCGCGCAGGTCGCCGCCCTCGCCGCCGTCTCGGGTGACCTGGAGGCGGTCGCGAAGATGCGTGAGGCCTTCGACCGGCGCCGCAAGACGATCGTGCGGATGCTCAACGAGATCGACGGCGTGGTGTGCCCGGAGCCGGAGGGCGCCTTCTACGCGTACCCGTCGGTGAAGGGTCTGCTGGGCAAGGAGATCCGCGGGAAGCGTCCCCAGGACACGGTCGAGCTGGCCGCGCTGATCCTGGAAGAGGTCGAGGTCGCGGTCGTTCCGGGCGAGGCCTTCGGCACTCCGGGCTATGTGCGACTGTCGTACGCGCTGGGTGACGAGGATCTCGTCGAGGGCGTGAGCCGCATCCAGAAGCTCCTGGCGGAGGCCACGGACTGACGTTTTCGTGCCTCTACGCGCGCGTGCGGGCCGTTTCCCTTCGGGGAGGCGGCCCGCTTCTTCGTGCGAGCAAGACCACGATCGGGGAAAGCGGTACCGGGACGGCGGGAACGTACGGCAGGATCCTGGAATGGAGCGCGTACGTGATCTCTCTGAGCTGCCGAAAGCCCATCTGCACCTGCACTTCACCGGGTCGATGCGGGCCACCACCGTGCTGGAACTCGCCGACAAGTACGGCGTGAGACTGCCCGAGGCGCTCATCGAGGCGCTGACCAGCGGGGAGCCGCCGAGGCTTCGGGCGACCGATGAGCGGGGCTGGTTCCGCTTCCAGCGGCTGTACGACGCGGCGCGGTCGTGTGTGCGGCAGCCGGAGGACATTCAGCGGCTGGTGCGGGAGGCCGCGGAGGAGGACCTGCGAGACGGTTCGGGTTGGCTGGAGATCCAGGTGGACCCGACGTCGTACGCACCACGCCTGGGCGGTCTCATCCCGGCGCTGGAGGTCATCCTCGACGCGGTGGACACGACGGTGCGGGAGACCGGCCTTGGGATGCGGGTGCTGGTGGCCGCGAACCGGATGAAGCATCCGCTGGACGCGCGCACGCTGGCCCGCCTTGCGGTGCGGTACGCGGACCGGGGCATCATCGGGTTCGGGCTCTCCAACGACGAACGGCGGGGCATGGCGCGGGACTTCGACCGCGCGTTCGCGATCGCGCGCGAGGGGGGTCTGCTGGCGGCGCCGCACGGCGGCGAGCTGACTGGCCCGGCGTCGGTCCGTGACTGCCTGGACGACCTGCACGCCTCGCGCATCGGGCACGGTGTACGGGCGGCGGAGGACCCCCGCCTGATGAAGCGCCTGGCGGACCGGCAGGTGACGTGCGAGGTGTGCCCGGCGTCGAATGTCGCACTGGGCGTCTACGAGAAGCCGGAGGACGTCCCGCTGAGGACGCTCTTCGAGGCAGGTGTCCCGCTGGCCCTGGGCGCCGACGACCCACTGCTGTTCGGCTCCCGCCTGGCCGCCCAGTACGAGATCGCCCGCCGCTACCACGACTTCACTGACGCGGAACTGGCGGAACTGGCCCGGCAGTCGGTACGTGGGTCGGCAGCGCCGGAGGACGTGAAGGCGAAGCTGTTGTCGGGGGTGGATGCCTGGCTGGCGGGTGGGCCCGCGTAGGCGCCTCGGATTTCAGTGCCGGTCCAGGCAATAGAGCGGTGCCGTGAGTGGGCGACGAAGGCGAGCGGGCCCGCTAGAGGCTGACGCCGACCGTCACCGGTTCGTTGACCAGGGTGATCCCGAAGGCCTCGTGGACGCCGGCGACGACCTCGCGGGCCAGCGTGAGCAGGTCCTCCGTGGTTGCCGCGCCGCGGTTGGTGAGGGCGAGGGTGTGCTTGGTGGAGATGCGGGCGGGGCCGGTGCCGTAGCCCTTGGTGAAGCCCGCCTTGTCGATCAGCCAGGCCGCGGAGGTCTTGGTGTGGCCCTCCCCCGCCGGGTAGGCCGGGGGCTCCGCGCCGTCGCCGAGCCGCTCCCGCACGCGCGCGTGGAACTCGGTGAACTGGTCCTGGGTGAGGATCGGGTTGGTGAAGAAGGAACCGGCCGACCAGGTGTCGTGGTCCTCGGGGTCCAGGACCATGCCCTTGCCCGAGCGCAGCTTCAGCACGGTCTCGCGGGCTGCGGCGAGCGGCACGCGATCGCCGGCTTCCACGCCGAGTGCCCGGGCGGTCTCGGCGTACTTGACGGGGGCGGAGAGCCCTTGCGCGTCCTCCAGCTCGAAGCGGATGCGCAGGACGACATGGCGCTCGGGGTCGGCCTTGAAGCGGCTGTGGCGGTAGGAGAAGGCGCACTCGGCGTTCGCGAGGGTGACCGTCTCGCGGCTCTCGCGGTCGTAGGCGATCACCTCGGTGATCGTGGACGAGACCTCCTGGCCGTAGGCCCCTACGTTCTGGATCGGGGTCGCACCGGCCGAGCCGGGGATGCCGGCCAGGCACTCGATGCCCGCGAGCCCGGCCTCGACGCTGCGGGCGACGGCGTCGGTCCACACCTCGCCTGCCGCGAGCTCCAGCCGGGTGCCGTCGAGGTCGAAGCCCTTGGTGGCGATGACGAGCGCGGTGCCCGCGAAGCCCTTGTCGCCGATGACCAGGTTCGAACCGCCGCCGATGACCAGCAGCGGCGTCCCGCTGTCGTCGGCCTCGCGGACGGCGTCGATCACCTCGGCGTCGGTCGTCGCGGTGATGAGCCGGGTCGCGGGACCACCCAGCCGGAAGGTGGTCAGCGGGGCGAGGGGGGCGTCGTGGATTTCCTGCACGCGCCCAAGACTACGAGAAGCCACTGACACTCCCGGCACGCGCGCGAACGGCCCCGCCGGTCACTCTCCGGTCGGGGCCGTTCTGGTGGGTCGTAGCGGGATGTGGGCTGTCGTACGCGGTTCAGTGGGCGGCCGTCTCCAGGGCGGGCGCCGGGGCTTCCTCGGATTCGGTGACGAGTTGCGCCGCGCGGCGCCTGGTCGGGATCAGCAGGGCCGCGATCCCGGCGAGGGCCACCACGCCGGCCCCGGTGACCAGGGCGGGCTTCAGGCCGTCGACGAAGGTCTGGCCGGTCTCGTAGCCGCCCTGGGCCGCGAAGATCGACGCCATGACGGCGATACCGAGGGCGCCGCCGACCTCGCGCAGGGCGTTGTTGGCGCCGGAGGCGATGCCCTGTTCGCTGGGGCGGACGCTGGACATCACCAGGTTGGCGGCGGGGGCGAAGTAGAGGGCCATTCCGATGCCGCTGATGATCAGGCCGGGCAGCTGGATGGCGTAGGAGGCATCGGCGGTGACCACGGAGGCCATGTAGCCGAGGCCGGCGGCCTGGAGGAAGAGGCCGGCGGCGACGACCGGGCGGCCGCCGATGCGGTCGGAGAGGATGCCGGCGATCGGCGCGACGAGCATCGGCATACCGGTCCAGGGCAGCATCCTGAGGCCCGCCTCGGTGGGCGAGTAGCCGAGGACGCCCTGCATGTACTGGCTGAGCAGGAAGATCGAACCGAACATGCCGAGGAACATCAGCAGGCTGGCCGCGTTGATGCCGGCGAAGGCACGAGAGCGGAACAGCCGCATGGGCAGCATGGGGTTCTTGGCGTGCATGCCGTGCAGGACGAAGCCGGTGAGCAGCGCGCCGCCCGCGAACAGGCCGGTCAGGACAACGGAGTCGGTCCAGCCGTCGGCGGGGCCGCGGACCAGGCCGTAGACGATCCCGAAGAGGCCGCCGCTGGCGAGCAGGGTGCCGGTGACGTCGAGCGGGGCGCCGGTGCCGTGCGACTCGGCGAGGCGGAGGCGGGCCAGCGGCAGCAGGGCCACGCCCAGCGGCACGTTCAGCCAGAAGATCCACTGCCAGGAGATGTGCTCGGTGAGGCTGCCGCCGATGAGGGGTCCGGAGGCGACCGCGAGTCCGTTCACCGCGCCCCAGATGCCGTACGCCATCCCGCGCTTGGCGGCGGGAACCGCTGCCGTGAGCAGGGTCAGCGTGAGCGGCATCATGATCGCCGCGCCGACGCCCTGGACCGCGCGGGCAGCGATCAGGGAGTCGATCCCGGGCGCCATGGCCGCGGCGGCTGAGGCGCCGGTGAAGACGGTGATGCCGGCGAGGAAGAGCCGACGGCGCCCGAAGCGGTCGCCGAGCGCCGCGCCGAACATCAGCAGGACGGCGAAGGTGAGCGTGTAGGCGCTCACGGTCCATTCCAGGTCGTCCAGCGCTCCTCCGAGATCCTTGCGGATGGAGGGCAGGGCGGTGGTGACGACCAGGTTGTCGAGGGCCGCCATGAATCCGGCGACGCTTGTGATGACGAGGGCCCAGGCCATTCCCCCGCGACGGGTGGGACGCGCGGTCGGTTCTGACTGTCCGGGCTGTTCCGGGTGTGCGGTCTGCTGTGACATCTCTCCCCCAGAGGGTTCTCACCAGCGATGGTTAGTTATTGATTACTAACTTTCACGATCATGAAGAAGCGCGGAAATCCACTTCCCCGCTCCCCTACGCCTCCAGCCGACCCTTGAGCCGAGCCGACGGATACATCCCCTGCCAGACCTGATGCTCGGGCGGAAAACCCATGGCCATCAGGGTGTTGATGAGCATTCCGTACGCCAGGAAGGTCGTCGTCTCGTTGATGTCGGCCCCCAGCGGCAGATGCACGGTGTCCCAGAGCTTCATCCAGCCGGCCCGTACGACCTCACCGAACTCAGGCTCCCCTTCCGCTTCGGCGGCGGCGACCGCGATGTACGTCTGCATCTGCATCTGGAGCCTCTCGGGGTGCTCCGTGATCAGCTGTACGTACGCGTTCGCCATGGCATGCAGGGCTTCCTCGCCCTGCAGCCCCTCGGCCGCTTCCTCGAAGACCCGGCACGTGTCGTCCATGCACCTCCGCGAGGCTGCGGCGAAGATCGCCTTCTTGCCCGGGAAGAGCCGGAAGAGATACGGCTGCGAGACACCGACCCGCTTGGCGATCGCCTCGGTGGAGGTGCCGTAGTAGCCCCTCTGCGCGAACTCGGCGATCGCCGCGCGAATGACGCTCTCGCGCCTCTCTTCTGCGCTCATCCTGGCCATGTGAGTAAGTTAGTACTCAATCACTAACTACGTCAAGGGCTTACGGAAGGACTTACGGATGGGCTTACGGTGCCTTACGGAACCCAGCCGGCGCCGAGGACGTTGTGGCTGGTAGGGGACCTGATCCAAGTAAGGGGCACCCCACGATGGAGGGCACCCCTTACTTGACCCGAACCCGTTGGCCGGCCGCGCTCAGCCCAGCCGCACGACCGCCCGGGACATGCCCAGCACCTTCTGTCCGGCGCTCGTCGCCGTCAGGTCGACGCGGACCGTGTTGTCGTCGAGCTTGGCCGCGACCTTGCCGCTGACCTCGATGGTCGCGCCCTGGTCGTCGTTCGGGACGACAACCGGCTTGGTGAAGCGGACGCCGTACTCGATGACCGCGCCGGGGTCGCCTGCCCAGTCGGTGATCACGCGGACCGCCTCCGCCATGGTGAACATGCCGTGCGCGATGACGTCCGGCAGGCCGACCCCCTTGGCGAACTTCTCGTTCCAGTGGATCGGGTTGAAGTCCCCGGAGGCGCCCGCGTATTGGACGAGGGTGGCGCGGGTGACGGAGAAGGTCTGGGCGGGGAGTTCGGTGCCGACCTCGACGTCCGCGTACTGGATCTTGGCAGTCATCCGGTCACGCCGCCCCTTCCGCGGTCTTCGCCGCATCCTCGGTCGCCGCAGCTTCCTCAGTCTTCGCCGCTTCCTCAGTCTTCGCCGCTGCTTCGGTCTCCGCCGCGCGGGCCACGAGCTTGGTCCAGGCGGTGACGACGTGCTCGCCGGCCTCGTCGTGGACTTCGCCGCGGATGTCGATGATGTCGTTGCCCGCCATGGACTTGATGGCCTCGATGGTCGAGGTGACGGCGAGCCGGTCGCCCGCGCGCACCGGGCGGGTGTAGGCGAACTTCTGGTCGCCGTGCACCACCCGGCTGTAGTCCAGGCCGAGCTGGGGGTCCTGGACGACCTGTCCCGCGGCCTTGAAGGTGATCGAGAACACGAAGGTCGGGGGTGCGATCACATCGGGATGCCCGAGCGCCTTGGCGGCCTCCGGGTCCGTGTACGCGGGGTTGGCGTCCCCCACTGCCTCCGCGAACTCACGGATCTTCTCCCGGCCCACCTCGTAGGGGTCGGTGGGCGGGTAGCTCCGCCCCACGAAGGACTGGTCGAGCGCCATGGCCCGGCACCTCCTGATGTCTACTGCGGTTGACCGGCCGGTAACCGGGGCCGGAACGACGCGAGGCCGCCCCCCGACTGCGGGGGCGGCCTCGCGTACGAGCCTGATTTATCGCGTTTCGCGGTGCGCGGTGTGCGCATTGCAACGCGGGCAGTGCTTCTTCATCTCCAGTCGGTCCGGGTTGTTACGCCGGTTCTTCTTGGTGATGTAGTTCCGCTCCTTGCACTCCACGCAGGCCAGCGTGATCTTCGGGCGGACGTCGGTGGCAGCCACAGGAGTGCTCCTTGACGAACGGATGGGACGATGAACGCATAAAAGAGTAGCCGATCGAAGGACCGACCCCACAATCGGCTACTGTCAGTAGCGGTGACCGGACTTGAACCGGTGACACAGCGATTATGAGCCGCTTGCTCTACCGACTGAGCTACACCGCTGTGATGCGATCGGTTCCCACCTTGCGGAAGGAACCTCTCACACCAGAGCCCCAATACGGAATCGAACCGTAGACCTTCTCCTTACCATGGAGACGCTCTACCGACTGAGCTATTGGGGCGAGCGATGAAGACATTACACGCTCGGCCGCCGTTCACCCAAATCCGTTTCGTGGCACCGGGCCCGGCCTGTTCCGAGCTCCGTTCGTGCCTCGTTCCCCAAGTCTCACAGGGGCATCGGCCGCCACTCGCGCAGCGCTCGCAAGGCGAGGACCACACCGGTACGACTATTGCCTTCCTCCCCGCCACGCGCTGATCACCGCCCTAGGCTCGACTCACTCTGCGTGATCTTGCGTCCCCCGGCGCAGTCCCCGAGCCCCTGGAGCGCGATGCCCGACAGCCAGCCGCAGCCGCCCCATTCGTCCGGCTCCTCCCCCTCGTCGTCGTCCTCATCTGACTCATCCGGCTCATCCAGCTCATCCGGGTCGACAGGCTCGTCCGGGCAGATCGACCCGGCCGTCTTCGGACAGACCGACCCGGCCGCCCTCTTGCTGTGCGGAGCGCGGCTCACCGACGGCCGGACCGTGGACGTACGGCTGAGCGGCGGGCGTATCGAGGCGGTCGGCACGGCCGGCAGTCTGGCGGTGGGCGGGGCGGGTGGCAGTGGGGCCCGGGTGGACCTCCGCGGCTATCTCCTCCTGCCGTCCCCGGCCGAACCGCACGCCCACGGCGACACCGCGCTGTCGGCCGACGCCGACGGACCGGTCTCGTACGAACCCGATGACGTCCAGCGCCGGGTGACGGAGGCCGCGCTGGTCCAGCTCGCGCATGGGGCGACCGCGCTGCGGGGCCACGTGCGCGTGGGCGACGTCCAGGGGCTGGGCGCGCTGGCCGCCGTTTTGCAGGCGCGGCGTTCGCTGCGCGGGCTCGCCGAGTTGACGGCTGTGGCGATGCCTCGGGTGCTGACCGGGGTGGCGGGGGCCGACGGGCTGTCGATGCTGCGGGACGCGGTGAAAATGGGCGCGACCGTGGTGGGTGGTTGTCCTGATCTGGACCCCGATCCGACGGGCTACGTGGAGGCGGTCCTGGAGGTCGCCTCCGAACACGGCTGTCCCGTCGACCTGCACACGGACGCCGCCGACCCGGCCCGCCTGGCCCGGCTGGCGGCGATGGCGGGCGGTCTGCGCCCCAGGGTGACGCTGGGCCCGTGCGGCGGTCTCGACCGCCTGCCCGCCGAGGCGGCCTCGCGCATCGCCGACCAACTCGCGGCGGCCGGGGTGACGGTGGTGTGCCTGCCGCAGGGCGGCTGCGGGGCCGTCGACCGACGCGGCACGGCTCCCGTACGGCTGCTGCGCGCGGCCGGGGTACGGGTCGCGGCGGGCAGCGGGGCCCTGCGGGACGTGTCGAATCCGGTGGGCCGCGGCGACCCCTTGGAGGCGGCGTACCTGCTGGCCTCGCGATACGGGCTGCGTCCCGAGGACGCGTACGACGCGGTGAGCACGTCGGCACGGGCGGTCCTGGGCCTGCCCGAGGTACGGGTGGAGGCGGGCTTCCCCGCCGAACTGCTGGCGGTGCGCGGGGAGGGGTTGGCGGGGGCGCTGTCGTTGGGCTACAGCCGGATCGTGGTGCATCGGGGGCGCGTGGTGGCGCGGACGAGCGCGGTGCGGGAGTACTGCGACTCGGCGGCCGCGGCGGAGTTGGGGCTGCCTCGGCAGGGGCGTGGGGATGTGTCTTGAGGGGGCGTGTGGGACGGGCGCGTGAGACCGGCGTGTAGGGCGGCGCGCGAGACCGGGTGGGGGTGGTGGGCGCTGGAGTTGGGGTCGCGTGGTGCGGCTTGGGGCGCGTGGTGCTGGGGTGCGCTGGGGGCGTGTGCCTTGGGGCGTGGGAATTCAGATGTCCGCCGTCAGGCGCGCGCTGTGAGGCCTGAGCAGTGACGCGTGCGCCGTGGAGCGTGCGCCGAGAGGCTTGAACCATGGAGCGTGCGCCGCGAGGCGTGGCGAGGCGTGGCTGAAGTCGTGCGGCGGATGCGGTCGTCCGGGCGTACGGTCGAAGACATGCGCATTGTCATCGCCGGAGGTCATGGTCAGATCGCGCTGCGGCTGGAGCGGCTGCTCGCCGCGCGCGGAGACGAGGTTGCGGGGATCATCCGCCGTTCCGAACAGGGAGGCGATCTACGGGCGGCCGGCGCGGAACCGGTCCTGCTCGACCTAGAATCGGCCTCGGTCGAGGAGGCCGCGGCGCATCTCCAGGGCGCTGACGCGGCGGTTTTCGCGGCGGGCGCGGGCCCGGGCAGCGGCGTGGCCCGCAAGGACACGGTGGACCGGGGGGCAGCGGTGCTGTTCGCGGACGCCGCGGTCCGGGCGGGGGTACGGCGTTTCGTCGTCGTGTCGTCGATGGGCGCGGATCCTGCGCACGAGGGGAACGACGTCTTCGACGTGTACCTGCGCGCCAAGGGCGAGGCCGACGCGTACGTCAGCGCCCTGGACGCCCTGGACTGGACGGTCCTGCGCCCGGGTGCACTGACGAACGACGCCGGCACGGGCCTCGTACGTCTGGAGGCCCAGACCGGCCGCGGCGCGATCCCGCGGGACGACGTGGCGGCCGTACTGGCGGAGTTGGTGGACTCTCCGGCGACGGCCGGCCTGACGCTGGAGTTGATCGGCGGGTCGACGCCGGTGTCGGTGGCGGTGAAGTCGGTGGCCGGGAACTGAGGGTGCTGAAGGTGGCTGGGGATTGATGTCCGAGGGGGTACCGGCCGCGCGGGAGGCTTTGCTGCGGCGGATGTACGAGGTCTTCTCGACCGACGAGCGCGACGCCTTCGTCCCGCGCTGCCTGGCGCCGGACGTGGACTGGCCGAACGTCCTGGACGGCGTCCGGCTGCACGGCCGCGAGGAGGTACGGGCGTACTGGGCCCGGCAGTTCGCGGCCGGCCATCCGCTCGTACGACTGGAGGGCCTGCGCCTTGACGAGGACGGCGAGGCGGTGGTGGCGACCGTACGTCCTGGCCTGCGCGACGGCGCGGGCGACGACCTGTGGGCGGACCGGCCGGTCGAGCATGTGTACCGCTTCGACGGGGACGGGCTGGTGACGCGGATGGACGTCCGGGAGCCCTGAGCATCGGACGGTCGCGCCCCTCGTGGGCGCCTCAGAAGAGCGGCAGCTGCCCGGGAAACTCGGCGACGACATACCCGTCCAACGACGGCTGAGCAGCCCCGAGTTGCGCCTGCCTCCGCGACCCCGGGCAGGACACGAGCTCCCCGCTCTCCCGCGCCCCGGGCGGATCATGCCGCGCGAACCGTCCCGCGACGACAGCGATCTCGCGACGACATTCGGGGCAGAGTCTGCGACGAGTGGACATGGGGTCAGTGTGCCCCGGGCGGGGACATCTGCGGCGACGCCCTCTCGCGAGGCGCTGCGGACGGGCCGGGCCCCGCGCCGCATGATCCGCCCCGCTTCCGCCCACAGGGGATCAGCCCAGGTCCACGCAAACGAAGAGACCCCCTCCGCTCTGCGTTTCCGCAGTTCGGAGGGGGTCTTCCCCAGTGTGGCGGCGCCAGGATTCGAACCTGGGAAGGCGAAGCCGGCAGATTTACAGTCTGCTCCCTTTGGCCGCTCGGGCACACCGCCTGGGTTGATGCCCTTCGAACCGCTTTTTGGCGGTGCTCCGTGGCAACGACGTAAACGATACCTGATGCACCGGGGTGCTTCGCCACTCGATTGATCAGCACTCGGAGGGGAGCGGGTGGCTAGGCTTAGCCGGATGCGGCCCGGGACTACGCCGGGCTCGGCGGTCCCCCACGTACGCCGATACGCACCCCGATACGCACCCCGATACAAGGAGCCAAAGGACATGGCCGACTCCAGTTTCGACATCGTCTCGAAGGTCGAGCGGCAGGAGGTCGACAACGCCCTCAACCAGACCGCCAAGGAGATCTCCCAGCGCTACGACTTCAAGGGCGTGGGAGCCTCGATCGCGTGGTCCGGTGAGAAAATCCTCATGGAGGCGAACTCCGAGGACCGGGTGAAGGCTGTCCTCGACGTCTTCGAGTCCAAGCTGATCAAGCGCGGCATCTCCCTGAAGGCGCTGGACGCGGGCGAGCCCCAGCTGTCCGGCAAGGAGTACAAGATCTTCGCGTCGATCGAGGAGGGCATCTCCCAGGACAACGCGAAGAAGGTGGCGAAGATCATCCGTGACGAGGGTCCCAAGGGCATCAAGGCCCAGGTGCAGGGCGACGAGCTGCGCGTCAGCTCGAAGAGCCGCGACGACCTCCAGGCCGTGATCGCCCTTCTGAAGGGCAAGGACTTCGACTTCGCCCTGCAGTTCGTGAACTACCGCTAGGTCCGCGGGAACCGCTCGACGGTTCCGGCACGTTGCTCGTTGCGCGTACGAGGAAGGGTGGGCACCGCCGGGTGCCCACCCTTCTCGCCTGCTGGCTGCGGTCCGGGGGTGTGCTCAGTCGCGCGAGTTGCCGAACAGGAGGCGATAGGCGACCAGGAGGACGAGCGAGCCGCCGATCGCCGCCGCCCATGTGGTGCCGTCGTAGAAGTTCTTGGTGATCGGGTGGTCCAGCCAGCGGGCGGATATCCAGCCGCCGATGAACGCGCCCGCGATGCCGATGACGGTCGTTCCGATGAAGCCGCCCGGGTCGCGGCCCGGCAGCAGGAATTTGGCGATGGCTCCGGCCAACAGCCCCAGAATGATCCAGCCGATGATGCCCATGCCGTGAACCTGCCCTCCCACGCTGTGCCCGAACTGTCCCAGCACTGTGATTTCTGTCCGGGCAGGCTGTGCGGTTGTTGCTCGTCGGTCGCTGTCCTACGCGTCTTAGTGCCGTGCCGTGCCGTGTCATGGCGTGTCGTGAAGAAGGACGTCACGGCTGCGCCCTGCGGTTGCACTGATCAGTAGGGTGCGCCTCATGACACAGTCCGGTTCTGAACTGCGGCGCACTCTCGGGGTCGGGGACGCGGTGGTCATCGGGCTCGGTTCGATGGTCGGGGCAGGGATCTTCGCCGCCCTGGCACCCGCGGCACGCGCGGCCGGGTCTGGACTGCTGCTCGGGCTCGCGGTCGCCGCCGTGGTCGCCTACTGCAACGCCACGTCGTCGGCACGGCTGGCCGCCCTGTATCCGGCTTCGGGCGGCACGTATGTCTACGGGCGCGAGCGGCTCGGCGCGTTCTGGGGTTATCTCGCGGGCTGGTCGTTCGTCGTCGGTAAAACGGCCTCCTGTGCGGCGATGGCGCTGACGGTGGGGGCGTACGTCTGGCCGGAGCAGGCGCACGCGGTGGCGGTCGCGGCCGTGGTCGCGCTGACCGCGGTGAACTACGGCGGCGTCCAGAAGTCGGCCTGGCTGACGCGGGCGATCGTGGCGGTGGTGCTGGCGGTCCTCGCTTCCGTGGTCGTCGTATGTCTCGGGTCCGGGGAGTCCGACGCCGGGCGGCTGGACGTCGGGACCTCGGGCGGGGTGGGCGGTGTACTGCAGGCGGCCGGGCTGCTGTTCTTCGCGTTCGCCGGCTATGCGCGGATCGCGACCCTCGGTGAGGAGGTACGGGATCCCGCGCGCACCATCCCCCGGGCGATCCCGTTGGCTCTGGGCATCGCGCTGGCGGTGTACGTGTGTGTGGCGGTGGCTGTCCTTTCCGTTCTGGGGTCGGGTGGTCTCGGGCTCGCCGGTGCGCCGCTGGCCGACGCGGTGCGAGCCGCGGGCGTGCCGGGGTTGGTGCCCGTGGTGCGGGTCGGTGCCGCCGTGGCCGCGCTCGGTTCACTGCTCGCGCTGATCCTCGGCGTCTCGCGGACGACGTTGGCCATGGCCCGGGACCGGCATCTGCCCGGGGCGCTGGCCGCCGTCCATCCGCGCTTCCAGGTGCCGCACCGGGCGGAGCTGGCCGTGGGCGCGGTGGTCGTCGCGCTCGCCGCGACGGTGGACGTGCGGGGCGCTATCGGCTTCTCCTCCTTCGGTGTGCTGGCGTACTACGCGGTGGCCAACGCGTCGGCCTGGACGCTCGGTTCGGCTCCGGCGACGCGGGTGGTGCCGGCGGTGGGTCTTGTCGGGTGCGTGACGCTGGCCTTCGCGCTGCCGGGGGTTTCGGTCGTCGTGGGCGCGGGTGTGCTGGCGGTTGGCGTGGTCGCGTATGGCGTACGGCGGTGGGTGCTGGGGCGTCGCGGGGCGTCGTGAGATCGCCCGCCGGCTCCGGCTGGTTGGCGGGGCCTTCGTGGGATGTTCATCGGGAACCGAGAGGGTGGCGCATGCGGGACGCCACGGTTGCGGCCACCGTTATGGCTACGGCGCGTCCGCCTGGGCCGTGCGTATCCGGAAGTCGGCCCAAGGGGCCATCTCCAGTTCCTCGTTCATCTCCTCGTACCAGCCTCTGCCGTCGACCCATGCGCTCAGCCAGTCCTTGAGACAGGGCGCGTCCACCAGCCAGGCGTGGTCGGCGTCGTCGGCGTTCGGCTCGAAGAGCAGGACGGTGGGCTCCGGGGCGAGGCAGTCCACGCACGCGTACATGGCGCAGCCCCAGTGGGATATCGGCAGGACGCCTTCGGGCCAGGGCCACTCGGGGTCCCGGCGGCCGCTCTCGCGGTTGGCGAGGTACTGGCGGACAGCGGCGGGCTCGCCGGCGGGCGGGCTGTCGAGCAGGGGCAACAGGCCGTACTCCGGACCGAATCCGCCGTCCCCTATGCGGAGGTAGAGCTCGGCGAGCAACGGGGCCAGGCGGAAGCCCAGAGTGGCCTCGGCGACGGCCAGCGTGGCGGTGTCCACGGGCTCGGGAAGTGAAGGCCAGCCCCATGGACGGGTGTTGTGGGCCTTGGCCTCCACCCGTGTCAGCAACTGCTCGATCTCGGTCATGGATTCATCATGCAGGTCGGCACTGACACTCGGGCCGGCCTGTGGACAACCGACGGGCTGTGGACAACCCGTCACGCGAGGCGGACGTCGACGCCCTTCTCGGTGAGGACGGCTAGCAGTTCCTCGAAGACGGGCGGGCGGTGGTCGGTCTGCGGGGTGGCGCCGAGGCAGGTACGGGCTACCTCGGCGTCGTGCCAGATCAGGGTGAACGGCGGGGCGGCGCCCCAGTGCCCGCAGAGGCAGTCCCGCAGGGCGTCCAAGGCCCAGCCGAAGTAGCCGCCCGGTCCGTTCACGGCCTCGCCGATGGCGCAGAAGAAGCCGGGCTTGTCGGTGATGTGCCGGCCGTCGAGATGGAAGACGGTGCCCGGCGGTTGGTCCTGCTGGCCGTAGACGTGGTTCTCCCTGGCTGTGTGGAGCCAGAACTGGCGACCCTCGGCGTCGCACCCGGCCCAGCGGTTGGGTTCGCAGGGGCGGCCGTCCTCCCACAGGTTCCATACCCCGCGGGCCGCGAGCGGGGGTCTCTCCGACCACGGGTCGAGCGTGAGGTCGACGAGGCCCGGGCCGCGCGCGGAGGGGATCCAGGCCCGCAATTCGCCCTCCGTCGCCGTTGGACTCGGCCTCTCCGTCGTACGCCAGCAGGACGTACTTTGGCGCCGCCACCCCCCGAAGCCTCCGTCAGCGCGAGGCGAACGGCTGGTCCGTAGGCACGATTTCGCGGCCCAGCGGGAGCAGCGAGATCGGGATCAGCTTAAAGTTTGCGATGCCGAACGGGATGCCGATGATCGTGATGCACAGGGCGATGCCGGTGACGATGTGCGCGAGGGCCAGCCACCAGCCCGCGAGGACCAGCCACAGGACGTTGCCGACGCAGGAGGGGGCGCCCGCGTCACGGCGCTCGACGGTCGTGTACCCGAATGGCCACAGGGCGTATACGCCGATACGAAATGCGGCAATGCCAAACGGAATGCCGATGATCGTGATGCAGAGCAGCGCGCCCGCCAGCATGTATCCGAGGAACAGCCAGAAGCCGCTGATGACGAGCCAGATGACGTTCAGAATGGTTTTCACTGGTGGCGACCTGCCATCTTCTCGAGCCGGGCGATCCGCTCCGCCATCGGCGGGTGTGTCGAGAACATCTTGGAGAGTCCCTGCCCCGGGCGGAAGGGGTTCGCGATCATCATGTGGCTCGCGGTCTCGATACGGGGCTCGGGGGGCAGCGGGAGTTGCTTGGTGCCCGCTTCGAGTTTGCGCAGGGCGCTGGCGAGGGCGAGCGGGTCGCCGGTGAGTTGGGCGCCGGACGCGTCGGCCTCGTACTCCCTGGAGCGGCTGATGGCCAGTTGGATGAGGGAGGCCGCGAGCGGCCCGAGGATCATGATCATCAGCATGCCCAGGATGCCCGGGCCGTCGTCGTCGTTCGACCGGCCGATCGGGATCAGCCACGCGAAGTTGACCAGGAACATGATCACGGAGGCGAGGGCGCCGGCCACCGACGAGATCAGGATGTCGCGGTTGTAGACGTGGCTCAGCTCGTGGCCGATGACGCCGCGCAGCTCACGCTCGTCCAGGATCCGCAGGATGCCTTCGGTGCAGCACACGGCGGCGTTGCGCGGGTTGCGGCCCGTCGCGAACGCGTTGGGCGCTTCCGTCGGGGAGATGTACAGACGCGGCATGGGCTGGCGGGCCTGTGTGGAGAGCTCGCGGACTATGCGATACAGCGCCGGGGCCTCGAATTCGCTGACCGGGCGGGCGCGCATCGCGCGTAGCGCCAGCTTGTCGCTGTTCCAGTACGCGTACGCGTTGGTGCCCAGCGCGATCAGGACAGCGACGACGAGCCCCATGCGGCCGAAGAAGCTGCCGATGACGATGATGAGTGCGGACAGTCCCCCGAGGAGTACTGCGGTCCTGAGCCCGTTGTGCCGGCGGTGCACGGTACGCCCTCCAAGTCGTGCAGCAGGGGAACCCTTTGCTTGCTGATCTGTCATGCCACTGGTGCCGTGGTGTCACGTCCAGTGGACCCTCCCGTACTGGTCAACGCCAGGCGAGAGCCACTAGTTCCCTTGTGCGTGCGGGCGCCCGGGTGGGCCGTCCGGGTGACGGGGGTGCTGGCCTGCACGCGCGCGTGAGGGATCTACGGCTCACGCGCGCGTGAGGGAAGCGGCAGGCGGGCTCAGAACAGGCCGGTGTCGGCGAAGCGCAGGACCAGCTGGGGTGCTCCGGACAGGGCGATGCTGAGGACGCCGGTGAGGGCGATCGCGGCCGTGAGGGGGGCCGGGACCCGGTGCTTCGCGGGCTCGCCCTCGGGGGCGCGGAACAGTAGGGCCGTCCACTGGAGGTAGTAGAAGAGCGCGATCACGACGTTGACGGCCATGACCACCGCGAGCCAGCCCAGGCCCGCGTCGACGGCCGCGGAGAAGACGGTGACCTTCGCGAAGAGGCCGATGATGCCGGGCGGGAGTCCGGCGAGGCAGAGCAGGAAGAAGGCCAGGAGGAGGGCGGCCAGGGGGTTGGTCGCGTACAGGCCGCGGTAGTCGGTGATGCGGTTGAGGGAGCTCGTACGGCCCACCAGTGCGGCCACCGCGAAGGCGCCGAGGTTCACGGCGGCGTACATGAGGGCGTACGCGACGGTGGAGCCGATCGACTTCTCGGCGTCCTCGGAGTAGCCGGCGGCCGCGATCGGCACCAGGAGGTAGCCGGCCTGGCCGACGGACGACCAGGCGAGCAGCCGTACCGCGCTGTACGCGCGCGTGGCTTGCTGGCGCAGGGCTCCGACGTTGCCGACGGTCATGGTGAGGGCAGCCAGCACTGCCAGTGCCGGGCCCCAGACATCGGCGTACGACGGGAAGGCGACGACCGTCACCAGGATCAGGCCGGAGAAGCCGACCGCCTTGCCGACGACCGACAGGTAGGCGGCGACCGGGAGGGGCGCTCCCACGTAGGTGTCGGGGACCCAGAAGTGGAAGGGGACGGCGGCCGTCTTGAAGGCGAAGCCGATGAGGGTGAGGACGACGCCGGTCTGGGCGAGCGTGTGGAGTTGTCCGTCGACGTGCTGGATCCGGTCGGCGACCTGGGCGAGGTACAGGGTGCCCGTGGAGGCGTACACGAAGCTGATGCCCATCAGACTGACCGCGGTCGCCGTCACGGATGACAGGAAGAACTTCAGGGCCGCTTCTGAGGACTTCCGGTCGCCGTGCCGGATGCCGACGAGTGCGAAGGCGGGCAGGGAGGCGACTTCCAGTGCGACGACGAGGGTCGCGAGGTCGCGGGAGGCGGGCAGGAGGGCGGCGCCCGCGGCGGAGGAGAGCAGCAGGAACCAGAACTCCCCTTCGGGGAGTCCCTTGTTGGCGTCCTTCATGGCGGTGACCGAGAGGATGGCCGCGAGAAGGGCTCCGCCGAGGACCAGGAACTGGATGACGAGGGTGAAGCGGTCGGCGGTGTAGCTGCAGACGTTCGCCTCGCCGGTCAGGCAGAACGTGGAGCGGTCGGCGTCCAGGAGAGGCAGCAGCGTCAGGGCGGATACGGCAAGGCCGGCGACCGAGGCCCAGCCGAGCAGCGGCTTCTTGGCGTCGCCGACGAACAGGTCGGCCACCAGGACGACGAGTCCGACGACCGCCGCGATGGTGGGCGGCGCGATGGCGAGCCAGTCGACGGACTGGACCACGGACTGGGCCAGGGGCTCCGCCGCGGTCTGGGCCAGGGAGCTCATCGGGGGCCTCCTGCGAGGAGCTGCTGCACGGCCGGGTCGGTCAGGCCGAGAAGGGCCTTCGGCCACAGCCCTGCGACGACGGTAAGGGCGACGAGCGGGGTCCAGGCCGCGAACTCGTACGTCTGGATGTCGGCGAGTTTCGGTCCTTCGTGCTGGGCGGCGCCCATGCAGACGCGGCGGACCACGACGAGCATGTACGCGGCGGTGAGGAGGGTGCCGAACGCGGCGATCGTCATGAAAGTGAGGAACGCGGGGCGGCTGAGGTCGGGGGCGGGCTTGAACGCGCCGAACAGCGCGAGCATCTCGCCCCAGAACCCGGCCAGGCCCGGCAGGCCGAGTGAGGCGACGGCGGCGAAGGCGACCAGGCCGCCGAGGCGGGGGGCCTTGCCGTAGAGCGCGGCGCCGGTCTTGTCGGCGAGGGCGTCGAGGTCGGTCGTGCCCGTGCGGTCCTTCAGCGCGCCTACCAGGAAGAAGAGGAGGCCGGTGATGAGGCCGTGGGCGATGTTGGCGAAGAGCGCGCCGTTCACGCCGGTCGGGGTCATCGTGGCGATGCCGAGCAGGACGAAACCCATGTGGCCGACGGAGGAGTAGGCGATCAGGCGCTTGAGGTCGCCCTTCGCGCCTTCCTTGGCGAGGGCCAGGCAGGCCAGGGATCCGTAGATGATTCCGACGACGGCGAAGGCTGCGAGATACGGCGCGAAGGTCCGCATCCCGTCGGGCGTGATCGGCAGGAGAATGCGGACGAACCCGTAGGTGCCCATCTTCAGCAGGACGCCGGCCAGCAGGACCGAGCCGACGGTCGGTGCTGCGGTGTGGGCGTCGGGCAGCCAGCTGTGCAGCGGCCACATCGGCGTCTTGACCGCGAGCCCGATTCCGATCGCCAGAACGGCGATGACCTGCACGGATGTGGTCAGCGACCGGCCGTTGTCAGTGGCGAGTGCCACCATGTCGAATGTGCCCGCCTTGATTCCGATCAGGAGCAGGCCGAGCAGCATGACCACGGAACCGAGCAGCGTGAAGAGGATGAACTTCCAGGCGGCCTGGGTCCGTTGCTCACCGCCCCAGCGGGCGATGAGGAAGTACATCGGGATGAGGACCATCTCGAAGGCGAGGAAGAAGAGAAGCAGGTCGAGGACGGCGAAGGTGGCGAGGGTGCCGGCCTCAAGGACGAGCAGCAGTGCGACGAAGGCCTTCGGGGACGGGCCCGCAGGCATCTTGAAGTAGGAGTAGAGCGCGCAGAGGAAGGTCAGGAGCGCGGTCAGGACCAGAAGGGGGAGGGAGATGCCGTCGATGCCGAGGTGGATGCGCACGTCGAGTGCGGGGATCCAGCTGATGTCCGTGCTGGCCTGCATCTTCGACGGGTGGTCGTGGTCGAAGCCGAGCGCCAGGACGATCGCGGCGATGAGCACGGCACCGGTGACGGTCACGCCGTGGCGGAGCACCGCCTGCTCGGGCGACTTCCCCTTCAGCCCGGGCGGGGCAGGCAGGAGAGCGGCGGCGGCGCCGAGGAGCGGGCCGACGACGATGAATGCCAGAAGGAACTGCATCACGGACTCGTTGATATCGATCACGCCTGCTCACGCTCCCGTGGCGACGAGGACGACGGCGACCGTCAGGACGACGGTGCCGGCGAGCAGCGCGCTCACATAGGTCTGCAGATTGCCGGTCTGGGCCCGCCGTACGAGGGCACCCAGCAGGCGGGGTGCGGCGCCGGCGCCGCGTACGTAGGTGTCGACGACCTCGCGGTCGAGGAACCGGACGAGGCTCGCGCCGGCCTGGACCGGCCGGACGAACAGCGCCGCGTACACGGCGTCGAGGTGGAAGCCGACGGCCGCGTGGCGGTGCAGCGGGCCGAGCAGGAGGCGGCCCGGGTCCGCCGGGTCGGGCGCCGAGGCCACATCGCCGTATGCGGGGGCGTGACTGGCGATGGCCTCCGCCTCGACCAGTCCGGCGTCGCCTTCGGGGTGAGCGGCGACCGCGCCCAGGGGCACGCGGGCCGCGAGCTCGGTGGTGTGCCGCCAGGCTCCGTAGGTGAGGATGCCGCCGACCAGGGCCACGCCCGTGCCGAGGACGGAGGTGGTCAGCGTCGGGGCGAGGTCGCGGTCGTCGAACCAGTCGGGGAGCGCGCCGTAGGCGAGAGCGCCGAGTGCGAGGGAGGGCACGGCGAGCACCCACAGCACGGCGTTCATGACCACCGGCTGCCTGCCGTGATCGGGGGCCTCGGCGCCCCGGCCCCGGAAGGCGAGCAGCCACAGGCGCATCGCGTACGCGGCGGTGAGCAGCGCCGTGAGCAGGCCTGCGATGAGGACGATCCAGCCCGCTGCGCCGGGGATGCCGTCGGCGTGGCCGGTGGCGACGTGTTCGGCGGCGCCGAGGACGGACTCCTTGGAGAAGAAGCCGCTGAACGGCGGGATCGCGGCGAGCGCGAGGAGCGCCACGGTCATCGTCCAGTAGGCGTCGGGGACGCGGGCGCGCAGGTTGCCCATGCGGGACATGGCGGCCAACGAGTTGGTGCCGGCGGCGTGGATGATCACGCCGGCCGCGAGGAACAGCAGCGCCTTGAAGGCGCCGTGGGACAGGAGGTGGAAGACGGCGGCGCCACGGTCGCCGACGGCGAGGGCGCCGGTCATGTAGCCGAGTTGGCCGATCGTCGAGTAGGCGAGGACGCGCTTGATGTCGTCCTGGGCGAGTGCGGCGAGCGCCGAGCCGGCCATCGTGACGGCGGCCATGACGGCGAGGACGACCATCGCGGCCGAGGAGGCCTCGAAGACCGGGAGGAGACGGGCGACGAAGTAGACACCGGCGGCGACCATCGTCGCGGCGTGGATCAGCGCGGAGACGGGCGTGGGGCCCGCCATCGCGTCGGGGAGCCAGGTGTGCAGCGGGAACTGCGCCGACTTGCCCGCCACGCCGGCCAGGAGCAGCAGGGCGATCAGCGTCGGGTGGTCGATGCCGCCGGTCGCGACGGAACCGAGGACCTTCGTGATGCGGAAGGACCCCGCGTCGGTGGCAAGGGCGAACAAGCCGATGAGGAAGGGGACATCGCCGAGCTTGGTGACCAGGAAGGCCTTGATGGAGGCGGCGCGTGCCTCGGGGGTCTCCCAGTAGTGGCCGACCAGGAAGTAGGAGCAGATGCCCATGATTTCCCAGCCGACCAGCAGCACGATCAGGTCGCCTGAGTAGACGACCAGGAGCATCGCGGAGGTGAAGAGGGAGACGAGGGCGGCGTACGAGGGGTAGCGCGGGTCGTCGCGCAGGTAGCCGGTCGAGTAGAGCTGCACGCAGGTGGCGACGAGGCCGACGAGGACGGCGACGAGGGCGGCGTAGCCGTCGATGTGCAGGGCGAGTTCGATGGGGATCGAGCCGGTGGGCGTGAGCTCGGTGGCGGCGTCGATGGCCTGGTCGCCGCTCTGGCGTACGGCGACGACCGCGGCGAGGGCGAGGGCCGCGAGCGTCGGCAGGACGGCGAGCGGGCGGACGAAGCCGGGGGCCGTGCGGCCGAGCAGTAGGCCGGCCGCGGCTCCCAGGAACGGGAGAAGGGGGACGAGGACGGCGAGGGTGGTCGTGGTCACGCGGTGGCCTCAGCCTTCTCGGCCGCGCCGGCTGCCGGGCCGTCGGATTCGTGGCCCTCGGATTCGTGGCCCTCGGCGGTGTCGCGGAGCTTGTCGATGTCCGCGGTGCCGCGGTTGCGGTGGACGGCGAGGACGATCGCCAGGCCGATGCCGATCTCGGCGGCGGCGATGGCGATGGTGAACAGGGTCAGGGCCTGGCCGGAGTGCAGGGTCTCCGCGGCGGCCTTGCTGAGCCAGACGTCGAAAGCGACGAGGTTCAGATTGACGGCGTTGAGCATCAGCTCGACGGACATCAGGACGAGGATCGCGTTGCGGCGGGCGAGGACTCCGTACAGGCCCGTGCAGAAGAGAAGGGCGGAGAGCACGGCGGGATAGGCGAGGTGCATCAGCGGGCGCCTTCCTGCTCGACCGGGTTGGTTCCCTCGACCGGCTTGTTTCGCTCGACCGGCTTGTTTCGCTCGATCGGGTGATTCCGGGAATCCGGGACAGATGGGGAACTGCCGGTCACGGCTCGGGAGTTCACAGGGGGAGAGCTTGACTCCGCCTTCGCCTTGCGGGACAGGACGATCGCCCCGACCAGCGCGGCGAGGAGGAGGACGGAGAGGGCTTCGAAGGGGAGGACCCAGTTCTGGAAGAGGCTCGCGCCGGTGGCCTCGGTGGAGCCGGCGGCCGGACCGTCCAGGTCGATCCAGGTGGCGCGGAAGGCATCGACGACGACCCACACCAGGGCGGCCGCGGCGGCGACGGCCACGGTGAGGGCGGCCCAGCGGTTGCCGGAGTCGGCGTCCGGGGAACGGCCGATGGGGGCCTTGGTGAGCATCAGACCGAAGAGAAGGAGGACGACGACGGAACCGACGTAGATGAGGACTTGCACCCAGGCGATGAACTCGGCCGTGAGCAGGAGGTATTCGACGGCGATGCCGCCGAGGGCCACCACGAGCCACAGAGCGGCGTGCACCAGCTGCTTGGTGGTGACGGTGACGAGTGCGGCGCCGAAGGTGACCAGGCCGACGAGGAGGAAGGCGATCTCGACACCGGTCGGGGAGAGGAAGCCGTGCGGGGCGGTGGCGGTCACGGTTGCTGCGGCGAGGGTCACGACTGTCCCTCCTGTGGCTCGGTCGACTCGGTCGGCTCGGCCAGCGCGGCCGCCAGCTTCTCGGCGGTCTTGCGGGCGGCGGCGAGCTCCTTGGGTTCCTCGGCGGCGGGGTCGAGGGCGGGCGGGGCCGGGACCGTCCACATCCACTCGCGGAGTTTGTCGCGCTCGTGGGTGAGTTCGTGGATGTCGGTCTCCGCGTACTCGAACTCCGGGGACCAGAACAGGGCGTCGAAAGGACAGACCTCGATGCAGATACCGCAGTACATGCACAGGGCGAAGTCGATGGCGAAGCGGTCGAGGACGTTGCGGCTGCGCTCGCGGCCACCGGGGGCGGCGGGCGGGACCGTCTCCTTGTGGGAGTCGATGTAGATGCACCAGTCCGGGCACTCGCGGGCGCACAGCATGCAGACCGTGCAGTTCTCCTCGAACAGGCCGATGACGCCTCGGGTGCGGGGCGGTAGGTCGGGCTGGGTGTCCGGGTACTGAGCGGTGACGGTCTTCTTCGTCATCGTGCGGAGGGTGACGGCCAGGCCCTTGGCGAGGCCCGCACCGGGGATCGAGGCCATCAGAGGAACACCACCTTCACGATGCCGGTGAGCGCGATCTGGGCGAGAGAAAGGGGGACAAGGAGGGTCCAGGCGAGCTTCTGGAGCTGGTCCTCACGCAGACGGGGGTAGGTGACGCGCAGCCAGATCACAACGAAGGCGAGTACGGCCGTCTTCAGCAGGGTCCAGACCCAGCCGAGGCCGTCAGCACCCCAGGGGCCGTGCCAGCCGCCCAGGAAGAGGACGGTGGTCAGGCCGCACAGGACGACGATTCCGGCGTACTCCGCGAGGAGGAACAGAGCGAAGCGGAGGCCGGTGTATTCGGTGTACGCGCCGAAGATGATCTCCGAGTCGGCGACGGGCATGTCGAAGGGAGGGCGTTGCAACTCGGCGAGGCCGGCTACGAAGAAGACGATTGCGCCGACGATCTGCCAGGGCAGCCACCACCACTCGAAGGCGGCGACGATGCCGGGGAGGGAGACCGTGCCGGCCGCCATGGCGACGGAGGCGGCGGTGAGCAGCATCGGGAGTTCGTAGGCAAGGAGTTGGGCGGCCGTGCGGAGGCCGCCGAGGAGGGAGAACTTGTTGGCCGACGCCCAGCCGGCCATGAGGGAGCCGAGGACGCCCACGCCCATGACGGCGAGCACGAAGAAGATGCCGGCATCGACGACCTCCCCGACCGCGCCCTCGCCCGGGCCGATCGGGATGGCGAGAAGGACGAGGAGGTACGGGAGGAGGGCTACGGCGGGGGCGAGTTGGAAGATACGTCGGTCCGCGCCGGCCGGGACCACGTCCTCCTTCTGCGCGAACTTCACGCCGTCCGCGACGAGTTGGGCCCAGCCGTGGAAGCCGCCGGCGTACATCGGGCCGAGGCGGCCCTGCATGTGGGCCATCACCTTGTGCTCGGTCTGACCGACGATCAGGGGGAAGGTGAGGAAGACGACGAAGACGATCAGGAGTCGCAGGGTGACGTCGAGCGCGTCGTTCACTGCGGGCCTCCTGGAGGGTCGTCGGGGGTGCGGGGTTTGGAAGGCTTGGGGGGCTCGGGGGGTGAGGAGTCGGGGGCCGGGGCTTCGGTGGCCGGCGCCTCGGTGGCCGGGGCTTTGGGGCTCCGGTCTGCTGGAACCCGGTCGTCGACGGTCGGGTTCTCGGGAGCCGTCCCGTTCTCGATGCCCTGGACCTCAGTGTTCCGGCCCTCGGCGGTCGGCCCCTCGGAGTCGGGTTCCTCGGTGGCCGGTTCTTCGGTAGCCGGCTCCTCGGTAGGGGATTCGGCGTCGGTCGACGGTGTCGGGGCCGGGGTGGCCTTCGGCGACGGGGCTGGTGTCGGCGTGGTCTCCGTCGGCGGTTGCTCCGCATGGCGCGACGCCGGGGTCGGCTCGGCGGACTTCGGCTCGGGTTCGTCGAAGGCGGGCCGGGCGTGGTGCCAGGGGGCGTCCGCGCTGCGGGGGGCCGTCGGCGGCTTGGGGCTGCTGGTCTCCTCCGTCGCCGGGGCTTCCGTCGCCGGGGTCTCGGCCACCAGGGCCTCCGACGCCGAGGTGTCGGTGACTGCGGCCTCCGTCGCCGGGGCATCCGTCGCCGAGGTCTCCGTCACCCGGACCTCTGTCACCGGAGCCTGGTCCACCGAACCCTCCGTCACCGCGGCCGGGTTCACCACACCTTCCCGTCCCACGACCGAGTTCCCCGAACCCTCCCCTCCCGAGGCCGGACCCAACGAACCCTCCCCCGCCGTCCCCTCTGTTGCCGGCGTACCCGCCGTCTGGCTGGCCGAGCCCTCCGAAGCCGTGCGGGCGCGGCGCACCGGACGCTCGCCGGCCGCACGCACCGGACGCTCGCCGGGTGTGCGGGCGGGACGATCGCCGGCCGCGCGGGCCGGGCCTCGGGCTGGGCGGGCCGGGGCCGGGGGAAGTTGGCCCTTTTGGGGTCCCCATTCGTTCGGGTCGGGGACGCCTGGGGGGAGCATTTGGCGGCGTTTGGGGGCGCCGTGTTCCGACTCGCCCGGTTCCTTGGCGCCGGGCCAGGCCTTGACTACGCGGGCGGCGAGGACGAAGTCCTTGCGGAGGGGGTGGCCTTCGAAGTTCTCCGGGAGGAGGAGGTGGTCCAGGGCCGGGTGGCCCTCGAAACGCACGCCGAACATCTCGTGGGTC
Source organism: Streptomyces sp. JLBG701 (assembly GCF_058544905.1). Classification (NCBI taxonomy): domain Bacteria; kingdom Bacillati; phylum Actinomycetota; class Actinomycetes; order Kitasatosporales; family Streptomycetaceae; genus Streptomyces; species Streptomyces sp. JLBG701. The sequence continues at coordinate 6,814,228 of NZ_CM178588.1, read as the reverse complement.
TCGCGCTCGTGCCAGGCCGCGCCCGCGTACACGTCGACGAGAGAAGGGAGTACCGGGGATTCGTGCGGGACTGTCGTACGTACGAGAAGACGGCGGACCGGCGACAGGGCCACGACATGGGCCGAGACGCGGAAACCCGTGCCCGGTTCGTCGACCGCGCTCAGCCAGTCGAAGTAGGTGCAGGACAGGTCGTCGCGGGCGATGCGCAGGGCGTCGGTCCAGGAGGTGGGAGGTACGTCGACCGTGAGGATGTCGTAGGACTCCTCGGCCGTGGCGTTCGGGCCGAAGAGTTCCTCGGCGGGGGCCGGCAGCCAGCCGACGGACGTCATCGCTCCTCCCCCGCGATCGGCGACGCGGTCCCGGCCTCGGCCGGGGGCCGCACCAGGTCGCTCTGGAGGGCGGCCGCCGACGGGCGGGTCGCGCCGGAGCCGCTGCCGTACCGCTCCGCCAGGGACTCCCGGGCGATCTTCTCCTGGAGTTTCAGGATTCCCTGGAGCAGGGCTTCCGGGCGGGGCGGGCAGCCGGGGACGTAGACGTCGACCGGGATGATCTGGTCGACGCCCTTCGTCACGGAGTAGGAGTCCCAGTACGGGCCGCCGCAGTTGCTGCAGGCGCCGAAGGAGATGACGTACTTCGGCTCGGGCATCTGCTCGTACAGGCGCTTCACGGCCGGCGCCATCTTGTCCGTGACCGTGCCCGACACCACCATCAGGTCGGCCTGGCGCGGGCCGGGCGCGAAGGGGATGACGCCGAGGCGGATGAAGTCGTGGCGGGCCATGGAGGCCGCGATGAACTCGATCGCGCAGCAGGCGAGGCCGAAGTTGAAGACCCAGAGCGAGTAGCGGCGGCCCCAGTTGAGGACGACCTTCATGGGCTCGGGGGCCAGGCGGGCGAGGGCGCCCAGCCGTTTCGGCTCCGGAAGCAGCACGGGCTCCGGAGGAGTCGCTGGAGTCGCTTCTGGCGTCACGTCCATGCCAGGACGCCCTTCTTGTATGCGTACAGCAGGCCCACGGCCAGGAAGCCGAGGAAGATGAACATCTCGACGAGGGTCGTCGCGCCGTAGCCGTCGGCGGCGAAGACCGTTGCCCAGGGGAAGAGGAAGATCGAGTCGACGGCGAAGATGACGTACAGGAAGGCGTAGACGTAGTAGCGGACCTGGGTGTGGGCCCAGCCCTCGCCGACGGGGTCGACTCCGCACTCGTACGTCAGGAGCTTCTCGGGGGTGGGGACCACGGGCCGCAGCAGACGGCCGGCTCCGAACGCGACGGCGACGAACAGTACGCCGACCACGGCGAGCAACCCGACGACCGAGTAGGACTGGAAGTACTCCGTCGCGACTACGACGGTCGAATCACGCACGTCCGTCCGCACGTCCGTCCCTCACTCCCTGACCTCGTGACTCACGTGACCCAGGTGAACCCTGCGTTCGACGATCTGTACGCACGGGAGTCTAGGCCCTGATAAAGAGACGGTAAGCAGGCCGTCACACCTCGGTATGCGGGGGTGGGGTTTTCCCCCGTCGATCCCTGCGGTCGACCTCATGGCGCCGGGGCGCGCCGCGCGGCACGCTAGCCCATATGACCGCACGCATCCCCGCCACCGGCACAGCCGGCTCCGGCGCCTCCGACCGCCTTCCGCCGGTCCGTTTCGCCTACGACGGACACACCTGGAAGGAGATCGCGTATCTGCTGGCCAACCTGCCGATGGCGCTGTTCGGCTTCGTCTACGTGGTGACCGTGGTGTCCACGGGCGCCTGGCTGACCTTCACGGTCATCGGGTTCCCGCTGCTCGCGGCCGGTCTGATGGGCGCACGGCAGATCGGCAAGTTCGAGCGGGGGCGGGCGAGGATGCTGCTCGGGCTGCGGATCGACGAGCCGAGCCCGTTGCCGCTCCGCAAGAGCGGCGGGACCCTGCAGCAGCTGTGGATGATGGTGAAGGACCCGGTCGGCTGGCGCACGGTGCTGTACGACCTGATACGGCTGCCCTGGGGCATCGTCACCTTCACCGTCGCGCTGACCTCGCTGTTCGTGGCGTGGCCGGTGCTGCCGTTCATCGCGCGCGGGCTCACCAACGCCGACCGGGCGATGGTGCGCGGGCTGCTGTCGCCCTCCGACGAACTGGAGCGGCGTATCGCCGAGTTGGAGTCCGACCGGGGGGTCGTCGTCGACACGGCCGCCGCCGATCTGCGGCGCATCGAACGCGACCTGCACGACGGCGCGCAGGCCCGCCTCGTCAACCTGGCCATGGGGCTCGGCCTCGCCAAGGAGAAACTCCTGGAGGACCCCGACGCGGCCGCCGTCATGGTCTCGGAGGCGCACGGCGAGGTGAAACTCGCGTTGCAGGAACTGCGCGACCTCGCGCGCGGCATCCATCCCGCGGTGCTGACGGACCGGGGCCTGGACGCCGCCCTGTCCGCGGTCGCCTCCCGCTGCACCGTGCCGGTCAAGGTGACCGCCGACCTGGATGCCAGACCGGCCGCCGCGATCGAGGGCATCGCCTACTTCACCGTTTCCGAGCTCCTCCAGAACATCAGCAAGCACAGCGCGGCGAGGTCCGCCTCGGTCGATGTGTGGCGCTCGGACGACCGGCTGCTCATCCAGGTGTGGGACGACGGCCGCGGCGGCGCGCGCCTCGACGGCGGCACCGGCATGAAGGGCCTCGCCGACCGCCTGGACGCGGTCGACGGCCTGTTCGTCCTCGAATCACCGCCCGGCGGCCCTACGACCGTCACCGCGGAGCTGCCCTGGCGAGAGCGGGAGATCTACTAGCGGCAGGTAGGGAAAACCCCCCGCCCAAGACGCCGACGAACTCCATGGTCCGCGCCGCCGACGCCCAGCAGTGTGGAGGTACGACACCACAGCCGCACGACGACTAGAACGGACGACGCCGATGGCCACGGAGTACGGACAGGGACAGGGGTACGGGTACCAGGACGGGCCCGGATTCGGTGGGCCCGGATTCCGCGAGGCGGGCGCCGGGGAGCCGCGGCACCGGATTCCCGCCGGGCTTCGGGCACCGTTCGAGGCGCGCACCTGGCGTGAGTTCTCGTACGTGCTGCTGAGCCTGCCGATCAGCGTCCTGCTCTTCACGTTCGCCGTCACGATGGTGTCGTTGGGGGCGGGGCTGCTGGTGACGTTCCTCGGGATCCCGGTGCTGGCGGCGGGGCTGGCCGGGTGCCGGGGGTTCGGGGCGGTGGAGCGGGCGCGGGCGCGCCGGCTGCTTGGCCTTGAGGTGGCCGAGCCGGAGCCCTTGCGGGTGCGGAAGAACGGCCTGATGGCCTGGATGGGGGCCGTCCTCAAGAGCGGCACGTCGTGGCGGAACCTGCTGTACGCGGTGCTGCACCTGCCCTGGGCGGTGTTCTCCTTCGCCGTCGCCGTGAACTTCTGGGTGTACGGCTGGGCGCTGCTGACGTATCCGCTGTGGTTCTGGCTTTTCCCCATGTACGGCGGGCAGGACGGACTGCAGCTCTACGGCGACCAGACCCACCGGATCTATCTCGACAACCCCTTCGAGATCGGCGTGACCGCGTTGGTGGGGCTGTTGTTCACGCTGGCCACGCCGTGGATCGTGCGGGCCTTGACGATGGTGGACCGGGTGATGGTGCACGGGCTGCTCGGGCCGTCGCGGCTGGCGACGCGGGTGGTCGAGCTGGAGTCCGACCGGGGCGTGGTCGTGGACGCCGCGGCCGCTGACCTGCGGCGTATCGAGCGGGATCTGCATGATGGGGCGCAGGCTCGGCTAGTGGCGTTGGCCATGGATCTGGGGCTGGCGAAGGAGAAGCTGGCGGAGGATCCGGAGGCGGCGGCTCGGATGGTGGACGAGGCGCATGGTGAGGTGAAGACGGCGTTGCAGGAGCTGCGGGATCTGGCGCGGGGGATTCATCCTGCGGTGCTGACGGATCGGGGGCTGGATGCGGCGCTCTCCGCGGTGGCGTCGCGTTGCACTGTGCCGGTACAGGTGGAGGTGGATCTGCCTCAGCGGCCGGCGCCGGCCATCGAGGGGATCGCGTACTTCACGGTGTCCGAGCTGTTGCAGAACATCAGTAAGCATTCCAGGGCCACGTGGGCGGGCGTGGATGTGTGGCGGGTGGAGAACCGGCTGATGTTGCAGGTCGTGGACAACGGGGTGGGCGGTGCGGATGCGGGCGCCGGCTCCGGGCTGGCGGGGCTTGCGGGGCGGCTCGACGCGGTGGACGGGATTCTGGTGGTGGACTCGCCGGTCGGGGGGCCGACGAGGGTCACCGCGGAGTTGCCTTGGCGGGGGTGACGCATTGAGGTGGGCGGCGGGAGGTTTGCGCCCCCGCCGCCCTCACCCGTCCCATCCTCCAGGGGCGGCGCCCCTTCGACCCCGCCCCTTCGACCCCGCCCCCTGGACCCCGCCCTCTGGACCCCCGCTCCTCAAACGCCGGAGGGGCTGGATTTGCGGCCTAATCCCGTTGCCCAGGCGCACCCGCGTCCGAATGCTGGAATGCTGGACTGTGCCGTTTGGGCGGGTCGTGTGGGTGGGCGTGGGCTATGGGGGGCCGAATCATCGTGGAGGACAGGGTGCGGGTGGTCATCGCCGAGGATTCAGTGCTGCTCAGGGAGGGCCTGACCCGGTTGTTGACCGACCGTGGGCACGATGTCGTGGCGGGGGTCGGGGACGCCGAGGCGCTGATCAAGACCATTGCCGACCTGGACGCGCAGAGCGCGCTGCCGGACGTCGTCGTGGCGGACGTACGGATGCCGCCTACGCACACGGACGAGGGGGTGCGGGCGGCCGTACAGCTGCGCAAGGCGCATCCCGGACTCGGTGTGCTCGTGTTGTCACAGTATGTGGAGGAGCAGTACGCCACCGAACTGCTGGCCGGTTCCAGCCATGGCGTGGGATACCTGCTCAAGGACCGGGTGGCCGAGGTGCGGGAGTTCGTGGACGCGGTGGTGCGGGTGGCCCGGGGAGGTACCGCACTGGACCCGGAGGTGGTCGCCCAGCTGCTCGGACGCAGCCGGAAGCAGGACGTGCTCGTGCGGCTCACCCCGCGGGAGCGGGAGGTGCTGGGGCTGATGGCCGAAGGGCGTACGAACTCGGCGATCGCGAAACAGCTGGTCGTGAGCGACGGGGCGGTCGAAAAGCACGTCAGCAACATCTTCCTGAAGCTGGGACTGTCGCAAAGTGACGGGGATCACCGGCGCGTTCTGGCCGTTCTCACCTATCTGAACTCCTGACCGCCTGACAGCGTGTCACTCGAAGAGACCTGAGAGCCGAAGACCAGACGAAGTCCAACCGAAGAACCATCCAGCAGCGGGGAGCGTCTTCAAAGGAAGCGCCGGGGGGCGAGAAATCATGACAAGTCAGGGCGACAGGCCGTCTCAAAACGCCATCCATCATGCGAACGTCCGAGGGAAGGCGACCCTTACGGACGTAGGGTTGATCCTGGGAAGGCCTGCGGGAGGGCCGCTCCCCGACAGCCGCCCCGAGGGAGGTCCAGTTCAGTGACCAGCCAGGTCAGCAGCCCAGCGGAACAGGCCGACGAAACACTCGTAGGAGAGCAGCGCAAACCGGCCGGGGCGAAGGACGTACGCCGCCTCGACCGGGTGATCATCCGGTTCGCGGGGGACTCCGGTGACGGGATGCAGCTCACGGGTGATCGTTTCACCTCCGAGACCGCGTCCTTCGGGAACGACCTTTCGACCCTTCCCAACTTCCCCGCCGAGATCCGAGCGCCCGCAGGCACCCTGCCGGGCGTTTCGTCTTTCCAGCTGCATTTCGCCGACCACGACATCCTCACTCCGGGCGACGCGCCGAACGTGCTGGTGGCGATGAACCCCGCCGCGCTGAAGGCGAACATCGAGGACCTGCCGCGCGGGGCGGAGATCATCGTCAACACGGACGAGTTCACCAAGCGGGCGATGCAGAAGGTCGGTTACGCGGCCAACCCCCTGGAGGACGGCTCCCTCGACGGCTACCACCTGCACCCGGTGCCGCTGACGACGCTGACGGTCGAGGCCCTGAAGGAGTTCGACCTCACGCGCAAGGAGGCCGAGCGCAGCAAGAACATGTTCGCGCTCGGGCTGCTCAGCTGGATGTACCACCGGCCCACCGAGGGCACCGAGAAGTTCCTGAAGTCCAAGTTCGCCAAGAAGCCCGACATCGCGGCCGCGAACATCGCCGCGTTCCGCGCGGGCTGGAACTTCGGCGAGACGACCGAGGACTTCGCCGTCTCCTACGAGGTCGCGCCGGCCGCCACCGCATTCCCCGTCGGCACCTATCGCAACATCTCCGGGAACCTCGCCCTGTCCTACGGACTGGTCGCCGCGTCCCGACAGGCGGACCTGCCGCTGTTCCTCGGCTCGTACCCGATCACCCCGGCCTCCGACATCCTGCACGAGCTGAGCCGGCACAAGAACTTCGGCGTACGGACCTTCCAGGCCGAGGACGAGATCGCGGGCATCGGCGCCGCCCTGGGCGCGGCCTTCGGCGGCTCGCTGGCCATCACCACCACCTCCGGTCCGGGCGTGGCGCTGAAGTCCGAGACCATCGGACTCGCCGTCTCCCTCGAACTGCCCCTGCTCGTCATCGACATCCAGCGCGGCGGGCCCTCCACCGGTCTGCCGACCAAGACCGAGCAGGCGGACCTCCTCCAGGCCATGTTCGGCCGCAACGGCGAGGCGCCGGTCCCGGTGATCGCGCCGCGCACCCCGGCCGACTGCTTCGACGCGGCGCTGGAGGCGGCGCGGATCGCGCTGTCGTACCGCACGCCCGTGTTCCTGCTCTCGGACGGCTACCTGGCCAACGGCAGCGAGCCCTGGCGCATCCCGGACGTCGACGAACTCCCGGACCTGCGCGTGCAGTTCGCCCAGGGCCCGAACCACACCCTCGACGACGGCACCGAGGTCTTCTGGCCGTACAAACGCGACCCGCAGACCCTCGCCCGCCCGTGGGCGATCCCCGGCACGCCGGGCCTCGAACACCGCATCGGCGGCATCGAGAAGCAGGACGGCTCGGGCAACATCTCCTACGACCCCGCCAACCACGAGCTCATGGTCCGCACCCGCCAGGCCAAGATCGACGGCATCGACGTACCGGATCTGGAGGTCGACGACCCGCACGGGGCGCGGACCCTGGTTCTGGGCTGGGGCTCGACGTACGGACCGATCACGGCGGCCGTACGACGTCTGCGCGGGGCCGGGGAGTCGATCGCGCAGGCCCATCTGCGCCACCTCAACCCCTTCCCGCACAACCTCGGCGCGGTCCTGAAGGCCTACGACAAGGTGGTGATCCCCGAGATGAACCTCGGTCAGCTCGCCACCCTGGTCCGGGCGAAGTTCCTGGTGGACGCGCACTCGTACAACCAGGTGAACGGTATGCCGTTCAAGGCTGAGCAGCTCGCCACGGCTCTCAAGGAGGCCATCGATGGCTGAGACGTCCACGGAAGGCACGGGCACGATCGAGGCGCTTTCGCTCGTTCCCAAGGCCGAGGCCCGCCAGTCCATGAAGGACTTCAAGTCCGATCAGGAAGTGCGCTGGTGCCCCGGCTGCGGTGACTACGCGATCCTGGCCGCCGTCCAGGGCTTCATGCCGGAACTGGGGCTGGCCAAGGAGAACATCGTCTTCGTCTCGGGCATCGGCTGCTCGTCCCGTTTCCCGTACTACATGAACACGTACGGCATGCACTCCATCCACGGCCGCGCACCCGCGATCGCGACCGGACTCGCCTCCAGCAGGCGGGACTTGAGCGTGTGGGTGGTGACCGGTGACGGCGACGCGCTGTCGATCGGCGGCAACCACCTGATCCACGCCCTGCGCCGGAACGTCAACCTGAAGATCCTCCTCTTCAACAACCGGATCTACGGCCTGACGAAGGGCCAGTACTCCCCGACCTCCGAGGTCGGCAAGATCACGAAGTCGACACCGATGGGCTCCCTGGACGCGCCCTTCAACCCCGTGTCCCTCGCGATCGGCGCGGAGGCGTCCTTCGTGGCCCGCACGATCGACTCCGACCGCAAGCACCTGACAGAGGTGCTGCGCGAGGCTGCCGCCCACCCCGGCACCGCTCTGGTCGAGATCTACCAGAACTGCAACATCTTCAACGACGGCGCCTTCGAGGCCCTGAAGGACAGGCAGTCGGCGGAGGAGGCGGTGATCCGCCTGAAGCACGGCGAGCCGATCCGGTTCGGGGCGGACGGTTCGCGGGGCGTGGTGCGGGATGCGGCGACGGGTGACCTGAAGGTGGTCACGGTGACGCCGCAGAACGAAGACCAGGTCCTCATCCACGACGCCCACGCCACATCCCCGACCACCGCCTTCGCCCTGTCCCGCCTGGCCGACCCGGACACGCTGCATCACACGCCGATCGGGGTGCTGCGGTCGGTGGAGCGGGCGGTGTATGACACGCAGATGTCGGACCAGTTGGATTCGGCGATTGAGCAGAACGGGAAGGGTGACCTGGCGGCTCTGCTGGCGGGCGGGGATACCTGGACTGTCGTGGGCTGAGCGGCGGTTGACCACGCGACCGAGGGCCTGGGTGCGGGCTGGCACCCAGGCCCTCGGTCATGTGCGGTGTCACGCGTCGGGGATGTCTCTCTTGGCACGGAGGAGTGTGTCACGGGTGATCACGACGATGCGCTCATAATCGGCGCGGGCCGCGTCGGCGGGGAGGAGGGCGTCCATGTCCTCGGTCTTGTCCGTGCCGATCACGGCAAAACTTCCGTCACTCAGCTCGAAGATGTCCGGGCAGGTCTCTCCGGTGACGCTGCCTCGCTGACGGGGCGAATCCCCGATACGACGGACGATTCTCAAGGACACACGGGCTCCCTTTGGGCTCACCCCCTTGCCACAACGCACTTGTCCGCTCCCACCAAGCGACGAGGGAGGACAGCACGCAGTGGAAGGACCACTGAATCTGACTTGGCGTCAGCAGGGGATAGGAAAAGCGCCGTCCGCGTTTCCGCGGAGGCGCACCATGATGCCCAGCCGACCGTCACAGTATGCACGCGTCGGTGAAATTACGTAACTCATAGTAACCATGTCTGCATGTCGACACCCGTCTGGGGCATCACCACACTCACGCTGTCGAGCCCGACGAGGATTCGGGGCCGACAACCCACCACTCATCCGGATCATCTGCCAGCTCTTCCATCAGGACGTCCACAGCCTGCCCCACCTTGGCCTCCAGGGAATCCGGCGGCAGGCTGAGTCGATGTTCCGCCGTGCGACGCCAGTAGTCAGCGAACACCGGGTTACGGCCGAGCACCCTCAGGTGGCCGATCAACTCGTCCCAGTCGAACATGCCGATGCGGTGCGCCAGCACAACCGTCGCATACTCGCGGTTTGCGAAGAGCAGCTGTCGCCGCTGCCGCTCGGTCACCGCCTTGAGCGTACTCAACGTCTCCGCGAGCGCGGGGTCATCCATGGCCTGACTCGACTGGGCGATGACCAAGCGGTGGTACTGGATCAAATTCGCATGGTGGATCTCGTGCCTCAGACGCGCCAACTCCCGCACGAGGCCCCGGACGAGTTCCTCTTGGTGCCGGCGTCGACTGAACCCGATCCGCATCGCAGAACCGATCCGCCGCAGAGGACGTATCAGAGTGGGCATGTCAACCCCCGTATCAGGCATCCAACCTCTTGCCCGCAGACGTGCGAGCAACGCGAGACCGGGTGCGCGATGGACACGAAATCCGCCTCCAGCATGCCCGGCGGCTCAAGTCGGCGCGGGAGGCGGAGAGGGGGCGCATGGGTGGACGTACCGCTCATGTCAACCGACGCCCTGACTTTCGTGTGCCCAGCGAGCGCCGTCCGCATTCATTCAGTGGGCCCCGACCAGAGACGTCATCCCTGTTCAGCCCGCCCCTTCGCCGCGTCATACACCTCCCGCGCCTCCAGCACCTCCCCCATCCGCCGCTGGGTCCACATCGCCAGCCCCCGCACCTGTTCAGCCGCCTCGCGGCCCAGGTCGGTCAGGGAGTAGTCGACCCTTGGCGGGATCACCGGCTTGGCGTCGCGGTGGATCAGGCCGTCTCGTTCCAGGGTTTGCAGGGTCTGCGCCAGCATCTTTTCGCTGACGCGGCCGATCGCCCGGCGCAGCTCGCTGAAGCGGTAGGGACGGTCGAGGAGCTCGATCAGGATCAGGACGCCCCAGCGGGACGTCACGTGTTCCAGGACCAGGCGGTACGGGCACATCGCCTCGCCCGCGACGTACCTGATCGGCTGCTTGGTCACTGCCTCTGCGCTTACGGCCATGCCAGTACCTTACTTCAAAGTGGGTACTTTCGCAGAGTTAGCGCTTCTCCTAGGGTTAGTGGCAGACGCAGCCCACAAGGAGAGCCGAATCATGAGCATCGTCGTTACCGGAGCCACGGGACACCTCGGCAAGCACGTCATAGAGCAGTTGCTGGAGAAGGTTCCGGCCGACCAGGTCACCGCCGTCGTCCGCGACGAGGCCAAGGCCGCCGACTTCGCGGCCCGCGGCGTGAAGATCGCCGTCGCCGACTACAACGCCCCCGAGACCTTCGACGGCCTGTTCGCCGCCGGCGACAAGGTGCTGCTGATCTCCGGCAGCGAGTTCGACAAGGGCCGCGTCGGGCAGCACACGGTCGTTCTCAACGCCGCCAAGGCCGCCGGCGTCGCGCTCCTCGCCTACACCAGCGCCCCCGGCAGCCTGACCGCCGCCCTGGCCGACGACCACCGGGGCACCGAGCAGGTGATCCTGGAGTCGGGCGTGCCGTACACCCTGCTGCGCAACGGTTGGTACAACGAGAACTACACCGAGCAGCTGGCCCCCGTGCTGGAGCACAGCGCCGTGGTCAACGCCGCCGGTGACGGCAAGGTCTCCTCCGCCTCCCGCGCCGACTACGCGGGTGCCGCGGTCGCGGTGCTGACCGGCGAGGGGCACGAGAACAAGACGTATGAGCTGGGCGGCGACGAGGCCTGGGGCTTCGCCGAGTACGCGGCCGAGCTGAGCAAGCAGACCGGCAAGGAGATCGCCCACAACTCCGTTCCCGCCGAGGCACTCGTCGGCATCCTCACCGGTGCAGGGCTGCCCGAGGTGTTCGCCATCATCCTCGCGGGCGTGGACAAGTCCATCGAGAAGGGCGAACTGGTCGTCGCCTCCGGTGACCTCTCCCGGCTGACCGGGCGTCCGACCACCCCGATCGCCGAGTCGATCACCGCCGCGCTCAAGGGCTGACGGCACCGGCTTACTCCCCTGGTGGGGGCCCGGCAGTACCCGACCCCCGCCTGTCATGACCGTATGCCGAAACGGGCATGACAGGCGGGGGCGCTCGGCGTTACCTTCTTGCGGGCGAGGACGACGTGAGAAGGAGGACCCGTGACCGGGAAGTCGAGGGGCGAGCGGCACATAGGTCTGCTGAACGGCTTCGCGGCATACGGGATGTGGGGCCTTGTCCCGCTGTTCTGGCCCCTGCTCAAGCCCGCCGGGGCGGCGGAGATCCTGGCCCACCGGATGGTGTGGTCGCTCGCCTTCGTCGCCGTCGCGCTCGTCGTCGTACGACGCTGGGCCTGGGTCGGCGAGCTGCTGCGGCAGCCGCGCAAGCTGGCGCTGGTCACCGTCGCCGCCGCGGTCATCACCGTCAACTGGGGCGTCTACATCTGGGCCGTGAACAACGGGCAGGTGGTCGAGGCCTCGCTCGGGTACTTCATCAACCCGCTGGTCACCATCGCGATCGGCGTGCTCCTCCTCAAGGAACGGCTGCGGCCCGTGCAGTGGGCCGCCGTCGGCGTCGGTTTCAGCGCCGTACTCGTGCTCACGATCGGGTACGGGCGCCCGCCGTGGATCTCCCTCACCCTCGCCTTCTCCTTCGCCACCTACGGGCTGGTGAAGAAGAAGGTCAACCTCGGCGGCGTCGAGTCGCTGGCCGCCGAGACCGCGATCCAGTTCCTGCCCGCGCTCGGCTATCTGCTGTGGCTCGCGGGACACGGTGACTCGACCTTCGGCACCGAGGGCGCGGGGCACGCCGCCCTGCTCGCCTCGACCGGCATCGTCACCGCACTCCCCCTCGTCTGCTTCGGCGCGGCCGCGATCCGAGTACCCCTGTCGACGCTGGGGCTGCTGCAGTATCTGGCGCCGGTCTTCCAGTTCCTGCTCGGCGTCCTCTACTTCCACGAGTCGATGCCGCCCGAGCGGTGGGCCGGTTTCGCGCTGGTGTGGCTGGCGTTGTCGCTGCTGACCGCCGACGCGTGGCGCTCCGCGCGTCGGGCGGCCCGGGCGCGGGCCGAGGTGACTCCGACGGGGGCTGTCAGCGCCGTACGGGATGCCGCGCCCGTGGCTTCGGGATCGGGGCCGACTCCGGCTCCGCTGGATTCCACGCCGTAGCCGGAGGCGCAGGCGAGGTGCCGGGGCGCTGTCCCGGCGAGTCCATTGCACGCTCGCTCCCGTAGCCACTAAGAGTGGTTGCCATGACGCAGACACCCACACCCACGCCCCTGCACTGGAAGCTCGTCATCGACGCCGGCGACCCGCACACCCAGGCCGACTTCTGGGCCGCCGCGCTCCACTACGAGGCCGAGGACAACAGCGCGCTCGTCGAACGGCTGCTGGAGCTCGGCGCGCTGCCGGGTGCGGCCACCGTCGAGTTCCATGGCCGCCCGGCCTTCCGGGACCTGATCGCCGTACGGCATCCGGACGACCCGTACGACAAGGACAGCGGGACCGGGCTGGGGCGGCGGCTGCTGTTCCAGCGGGTGCCGGAGGCGAAGACCGTCAAGAACCGGCTGCATCTCGATCTGCATGTGGGCGGGGAGCGGCGCTCGGGTGAGGTCGCGCGGCTGGTGGGGCTGGGGGCGAGTGTGGTGCGGGAGGTGAAGGAGCCGGGCGGCGAGTGGGTGGTGATGGCCGATCCGGAGGGGAACGAGTTCTGCGTGCAGTAGCAGCCGCCCCACCCACAGACCCTGCACCGCTATTCGAACTCCCTGTCCAAATAGCGCTCTTGACGGAGAGTTGGCCTCAGCTTCACGATCCTGGCACCCCATTCACTGTGGAATCCCTGTGATTCCCAAGGAATTCGGAGCCCCCCACATGAAGCTCTCCGTTTCCGGGCGTACGACGACGGCTGCCGTCGTCGCGGCCCTCACGCTGCTGGCCGGCGGATCCATAGCCGGCGCGGCACCCGCGTCCGAGCCCGTCGTAGCGGTCGCCGCGCCCGACATCCCCGTGGCCAACGTCAAGGCCCATCTCACCCAGCTGCAGTCCATCGCCACCGCCAACGGCGGCAACCGCGCGCACGGCCGCACCGGCTACAAGGCCTCCCTCGACTATGTGAAGGCCAAGCTGGACGCCGCCGGATTCACCACCACCATCCAGCAGTTCACGTCCTCAAGCCGCACCGGCTACAACCTGATCGCCGACTGGCCCGGCGGTGACACCGACCAGGTCGTCATGTCCGGCTCCCACCTGGACAGCGTCACGTCCGGGGCCGGGATCAACGACAACGGGTCCGGTTCGGCGGCGGTCCTGGAGACCGCGCTCGCCGTCTCCCGCGCCGGCTTCCAGCCCACAAAGCATCTGCGTTTCGCCTGGTGGGGCGCGGAGGAGCTGGGCCTGGTCGGCTCGCGCTACTACGTCAACAACCTCTCCACCGCGAACCGTTCACGCATCAGCGGCTATCTGAACTTCGACATGATCGGCTCGCCGAACCCCGGCTACTTCGTCTACGACGACGACCCGACGATCGAGCAGACCTTCAAGGACTACTACGCGGGCCTCGGCATCGCGACCGAGATCGAGACCGAGGGCGACGGCCGCAGCGACCACGCGCCCTTCAAGAACGTGGGCGTCCCGGTCGGCGGCCTGTTCAGCGGCGCCGACTACACGAAGACGACCGCGCAGGCGACCAAGTGGGGCGGTACGTCGGGGCTGGCCTTCGACCGCTGCTACCACTCCTCCTGCGACACGACGTCCAACATCAACGACACCGCGCTGGACCGCAACAGCGACGCCATCGCCTACGCGGTGTGGCAGTTGTCGCAGTAAGGCCGCAACTCCCCCGTCCGCAACTCCCCGTCTACGAACCCGACTTGCGGGCGCGCTCAGCCAGCCGGCCCATCCGCGCCCGCGCCGACTCCAGTTTCTCGATCTCGTCGGCCGCGGGGCCTTCCTCGGCCGTCAACTCGGTCCACAGGCCGATCAGTTCACGGCCGAGGTCGAGCCCCTGCTCCGGGTCGCGCACCGCGCGCCAGGCGGCGGCCGCGCTCTGGATGTTGCCGTACGCGGCATCGGCGTCCAGCGCGCGGCGGCGGATCCTGGCCACGTCCACGGAGAGCCGGAAGGCGTGGAGGGGTTCGTCGTTCAAGTAGGCGATGTACGCGGTGAGTTCGCGCAGCCGGAGCACCTCGGGGTGCTCCGGCCCCAGCGCCCCGGACGCGTCCGTCACGGTCCGCTCGGCCAACTCCGAGGCCGCCTCGATCCGGCCCGCCTGCACGGCCTCGTTGATCCGCGCCAGCGGCTCGGTGAGGAACGCGGCGCCTTCTCCGGTGGCGGTCATCGGCTCGTCCCCGAGAAGGGCCTCGGCCACCGCGTCGAAGCCACGGGCCGGGGTCGGGGTGGGGTCCGGCTCGCGGTCCAGGCCGAGTTCGGGATCGCGGACCGGAGCGGGAGTGGGTGCAGGAGTGGCAACGGGCAGCGGCAACGGCAGCGGTGCCGGAGCCACGTCCGGCCTCGCGTCCATGACCGGCGGCGGGCCGAACTCGCCCGTCGGCGCCTGGACCGTACCCGGCGCCACGTCCTGAACCGATTCCGCCACCGTCCGCAGCGGAAACGTGGGCGAGGCCTCCCCCAACTGCTTCGGCTCCGCCAACGCCCGGAACCGGAACGTCGGAGCCGCTTCCCGCACCGGCTCCAACTGCGGCGCCGGACGCACCCCCGACCCCACCTCGGGCGCCGCCCACTTCGGCGCCGGCGCATCCTGCGGCTCCCGCACTTCTCGCGCCCCCTGCGGCTCTACGGCCCCTGCGGGCACCCCGGGCGGCAAAGCCGGCGTGGGTGCGGGCGGGGGCGGCGGCAGCAGTGCCGGGGGCGGTGGCGGTCCCGCCGGCTCGGGCCGGGCCGCCGGCGTCTCGCCCGGCGCTCCCATCGGCGCCGGCTCCCCCGTGAAGCTGCTGGTGCCGTCCGGGTCCACCTGGAGCGGAACGACGTAGCCGATGCGCTCGTCGTGGATGTTGGCGAGGACGGGGCGGCCGGTGGCGAGGGCGATGCGGTGGAGGTGGTTCAGGACGGCGTGCTGGATCTCCTCGCCGGACGCCGCGACGACGGGGACGCCACCGAGCGACGCGCTGCCGGCGCCCGGGCCCGCGCCGCGTGGCACGTGGACGTCGATCGGCGCGACCGCGGGGGTCGCGGAACGGGCGGCTCGCTTCTGTTCCCGCTTCTGCTCGCGGCTGAGTCGAGACATCGGTTCCCTCACTCGGATGCGTCGGTCGGGCGGCGCACGGCGTGTTCGGGTTCCATGGTGCTCCCTCCGACCGTCGGGCTTCCGCTCCCCGGCGTCAAGATCGTCTCGTACAGGTGTCGTACCCGTACTGTCGAGTCTCCCCGCCCCCTCCTGGTACTCACGTCACCACAGCGTCACAGGCTCGTCCCAGCTGCCGATTCCCCATGACGCGATCATGTCCGCAGCCGTGATGATCGGGGACGACGAGTAAGGAGAGCGCCATGGGGACGGACGCGCGACAGGGTCCGGAGATCTGGCTCCGCGGACCGGTAAATCCGGAGGGACCGGACGGACAGGCCGGACCGGTAGGACTCGACGGGGCCTCCGGCCGAGCCGCCTCGCCCTCCGCACGGCAGTTCTCCTGGGTCGCCACCCACGGCGGCGCGGGCGCCACCACGCTCGCCGCCGTCTACGGCGGTCACGACTGCGGACGTGACTGGCCCGGGCCCCAGGACCCGACCTCGGTACTGCTCGTCGCGCGGACGCATGCCGCCGGGCTGGCGTCCGTGCTGCGCACCCTGGAGGTGTTCCGGCGGGGGGAGGCGCCACCGGGGCTCGACCTCGACGCCGTCGTGCTCGTCGTGGACGCGCCCGGGCGGCTGCCGCGTCAACTCGCCGAGCAGATGAAGCTGATCGAGTCGCTCATAGACGTCTACCGCGTCCCGTGGGTACCGGCCTGGCGCATCAACGACCTCAGCGGCCGGCCACCCCGCGAGACGCAGCCGCTGGCCCGCCTCACGGGCAGGTAGACGGGGCCGCGGATATCCCCCTGGACAGATGAATGCGCGCGCATATAATGCACATGCGTGCAATCCTCGTACGCCCATCATCTGGGGGATGCCATGAACCGCCGTTTCCTGTTCGTACTGGGCAGCGCCCGCCGCGAGGGCAACACCGAGCTGCTCGCCCGTCACGCCGCCGAGCAGCTGCCCCCGGACGTGGAGCAGCAGTGGCTGGACCTCTCCACGCTCGCGCCCCCCGACTTCCAGGACCTGCGGCACGACAGCGATCACGTCCGACCCCACGAAGGGCCCGCGGCACTGCTCCTCGACGCCACGCTCGCGGCGACGGACATCGTGATCGTGTCGCCGCTGTACTGGTACTCGGTGTCCGGCCAGACCAAGCGCTACCTGGACTACTGGTCGGGCTGGCTGCGCACCCCGGGCATCGACTTCAAGGCGACCCTGGCCAGGCGTACCCTCTGGGGCGTCACCGTCCTCGCGGACGACGAGCCGGCGGTCGCGGCCCCGCTGATCGGCACGCTCAACAACTCGGCCGCGTACATGAAGATGCGCTTCGGCGGGGTCCTGCTCGGCAACGGCAGCAAGGCCGGCGACGTGCTGAAGGACACGGAGGCGCTGACACGCGCGAAGACGTTCTTCGCGCAGGAGGCACCGCTCGCCCGCTTCCCGCACGAGGAGGCCTAGCTCTTACGTCGTGATGTCCTTCGCCGAGAACCGCGCCCAGGCCGCCGAACCGAACACCGCCGCGTACAGGCCTTGCAGGCCGAGGTTCTTGACCAGGTCGTCCCAGTAGACCGGTTCGCGCATGAGGTCGGCGAAGGACAGCCAGTAGTGGGAGAAGAAGTACGGCTGTATCGCGTGGAGTTGGGGTATCTGGTCGAGGATCTGGATGGTGATCAGCAGGCCTACGGTGGTCGCCATCGCCGCGATGCCGCTGTTGGTCAGCGTCGAGATGAACAGGCCGAGCGCCGCGACACCGACCAGTGAGGCGGCGACGACCAGGGCGATCAACAGGGCCCGGGCCAGGCCCTCGGCGAAGCTGATCCGGGTGCCGGAGATGGTCGTCAGATCACCGAGTGGGAAGAGGATGGCGCCGACCGCCAGCGCCGAGACCGCGACCACGAGGGTGGCGACCAGGCAGAAGGTCATCGTCGTCGCGTACTTGGTGAGCAGGAGGCGGGTACGGCCGGCGGGTGCGACCAGGAGATAGCGGAGCGTGCCCGCGTTGGCCTCGCCCGCGATCGCGTCGCCCGCTATGACGCCGATCGCCATCGGCAGGAAGAACGGGAGGGTCGCGGCCAGCGCGGTGAACACGAGGAACAGCCCATTGTTGGTGATCTGCGAGATGAAGGCCGGGCCCTGGCCTCCGCCGCCCCCGCCCGGGCCCCCGCCCGAACCGTCGTCGCCCGTCTCGATCTTCACGGCGATCCCGACCAGGACCGGCACGGCGGCCAGCACGCCGAGCAGCGCGAGGGTCCGCCAGCGCCTGAAGGTCGTGACGAGCTCGCTGCGGAAGAGCCCGAGGGTCCACAACGGGCTTGCCTTACGAGGCACTTGGAGATCGGGCGCCTCACTGGACCCGACCAGCTCGACCTGCGACTCAACCTGCGACATCGAAGCCCTCCCCCGTCAGGGCCACGAAGGCGTCTTCCAGTGAGGCTCGTTCGACTCCGAAGCCTCTGACGCGGACGCCTGCCTTCACCAACGCGGCGTTCAGGTCGGCCAGTTCGCGGTCCGGTGGCTCTGTGGTCACCCTGTCCTCGGTGATGACCACGTCCGACGTCCCCTGCTCCTTCAGTACCCGCGCCGCCTCCCCCGTGTCCGGGGTCGTGACGACCAGCCGGCCCCGCGCGCCCGCCGCCAGGTCCGCGACCGCGCCCTGGATGATGAGCCGCCCCTGTGCCATCACGGCCGCGTGCGTGCAGACCTGCTCGATCTCGTCCAGGAGGTGGGAGGAGAGGAAGACGGTCGTGCCGTCGGACGCCAACTCCCTGACCAGGGAGCGGATTTCGCGCATGCCCTGCGGGTCGAGCCCGTTGGTCGGCTCGTCGAGCACGAGCAGTCGGCGCGGCTGGAGCAGGGCCGCGGCCAGTCCAAGGCGTTGCTTCATCCCCAGGGAGTACGCCTTCGCCTTCTTGCCCGCGGCGGCCGTCAGGCCCACCCGGTCCAGCGCGGCCGCGACGCGGATACGCCGGGTGCGCGGGTCGGCGGTCGGGTCGGCGGCGTCGTAGCGGATGAGGTTGTCGCGGCCGGAGAGGAAGCCGTACAGGGCGGGGCCCTCGATGAGGGCGCCGACATGCGGCAGCACGGCGCGCGAGGAGCGGGGCATGGGGCGCCCCAGTACGCGTGCCGTGCCGGATGTGGGCGCGATGAGGCCCATCAGCATGCGGATGGTGGTGGTCTTGCCGGAGCCGTTGGGACCGAGGAAGCCGAAGACGCTGCCCGCCGGGACGGTCAGGTCGAGACCGTCGACGGCGAGCTGCCCGCCGCGGAATCGCTTGGTGAGCCCGCGGGTGTGGATGACAGCGTCGCCTACGTCGCTGACACTGCCGGCCGCGTCACTCTCCTGCTGCTCCGTGGCGGACGGTTCGCCCATCGGCTCCCCCGATTCGTCGTATTCGCAGTGCTCGTACGGTACTTACCGGCCGCTGCCGACCGTTCTTACTTCCCCGCGTTGGCCGCCTTCACCAGGGCGTCCTTGGTGACCGTGCCGACGTAGACCTTGCCGTCGTCGGTGATCAGGGCGTTGACCAGGCGGGTCTTGAAGACCGTGCCCGAGCCGAACTTGCCGCTCACCTTGTCGCCGAGCGAGTCGAGGAAGCCGCCGAACTGGCCGCCGACCTCGGAGCCGGAGGGCATGCCCTCGCCGCCGGTGTCGAAGGTGGCGACGGAGTTCCAGCCCTCGCCGATGACCTTGAGCCCTTCGAGGCCCTCGGACATCTCCGCGCCGGACCTGTCGGTCTTGTCAGCCTTGTCGGAGTGGTCCCCGGCCGCGATCTCGCCGTCCTCCGTCACCTTCGCGCCCTTGGGCGGGGTGAAGTCGAAGGTCGACGCGGCCGGCTTGGCGAAGGTGACCTGGGTGAAGCCCGCGTCCACGACCGCGGCACCGCCGCTCGCCGGGGTCAGCGTGAACTTCAGTGGCAGCCCCGTCTTGGCATCCACGGCCACGCTGATCGCACCGACCGTGGAACCGGACTGCTTCGGCTTGATGAGCAGCTTGTAGGCGTCCCGGCCCGCGACCTGCACGGTGCCGTCGACGGTGACGGAGGTGGTGTCGTCGACCGACTTGAGGGCTTCCTCGGTGAGGTCCTTGGGCGTGGCCGGAGCCTCGTCCGCCCCGTCCTTCGCCGCGCTGTCGGAGACGGTGGCGTGGTAGACCTCGTTGGACTCGCTGTCGTAGCCCCAGACGTCCTTGCCGTTGTGGATGAGGCTGTACTCGGCGGCGTCCTCCAGCAGCGAGATCTTCGTCTTCTCCGGGCCGTCGGCCGCGACGCGCACGGTGTGCGTGCCGGTGGCCAGCTCCATGAGCTTGGACGTCGGATCGGCGGACGATCCGTCGCCCCCGGACTGCGCGAGCCCGGAGCCCAGGCTGCTCTCCAGCCCGCCGAGGTCGGGCAGACCCAGATCGGTGCTGATCTTCACCGTGCCGGACAGCTGCTCCACGCCCGAATCGGCGATCTTCTCGATGAGTTGCTGTGCGGTGATCTTCGGCAGGTCGGGGTCGCCGGAGTCGGCCAGCGCCGGGACGAGCCCGATGGCTGCCGCCGCCACTCCCATCACGGTGACCGGAACGACGTATCGCGCCGCTGTGCGCCGCCCGGCCCGGAGGTCGTCGACCTCCCCGGCGCTGGTGCTGTCGTCGGATTCGTACGGTGCCATGTGTGCCTTACCTCCGTCGTCGGCGGCGGCTGTACCTCTCGACTCGCGTCCTCGAACTCGTCGAACTCGTCCCACCCTGAGCCGCCATTCTCACCCGAATCGGCGAGGAGTGGTGTTTCCCGTGGTCTCCAGTTGACCAAATCGGCCGCCGGGAAACGTCAGACCGCGGGCTCAACTCCGCGTACACCCACGGGATGACATGAGGAGGCGGCGCCTCCCCCAACCCGTAGGGGTTGGTACGTGGGGGAGGCGCCGCCTGTCTGCGCGAAGGGCCGAACTACCGCCTCAGCCCTGCAGGAACACGTAGTCGGCCTGGTACGGCACGCCGACGATGTCGCCCGGCGTACAGGAGCCGGCCGGGGCGACGCCGCCGACGGTGTTCAGGCGCAGGATCTCGGTGGCGTGGGCGAGCAGCCCGCGGTCCTTGCCGGACTGGGTGGCCTTGATGTCGAGCTCCGGGATGTTCCCCGTGCCGTTGGGCGTCCTGGTGAGGACCGCGCCGGTGACCGCGCTGCCGTCGGGCGCGATCCACTGCGGGGTACCGGAGTTGGGCGCCACGAAGGAGTGCGCGATACGTCCGGCGAGCACGGCACTGACGTCCCGCTGACCGAAGGCGTAGCCGCCGCCCTCGACCGCCTTGCACTCGTAGATCTGCTTGCCCTTGATCACCGACGCCTGGAAGTTGTGCAGGGCGTCGCGGAAGTCGAAGGCGGCGACGGTGACCTTGTGCAGCTGACCGCGGACGGCACCGCCCGGGAACTCGGCCGTGTGCAGGTTGGCGTAGAAGGAACCGGGGTCGGAGGTCAGCGATTCGAGCAGGGCGGCGTCCTCGACCTTGACGGTCCCGGTGACGGTGTGACCCTTGCCCTTCTTGCCGGTGAGCACCTTGCTGAAGTCGATCTTGACGCCGCCGTTGGTGCCCTTGGCGCCCTGGTGAATGTGCAGCGAGGTCGGCTTGCCGATGCCGCGCCACTTCACGGCGACGGACACCTTGTCCCCCTCGACCTTGACGAACTCCAGCGCGGCCCCATCCTCGTCCCCGACGGGCACCTCGTTGGCGCCGCTGAGGCTGGTGGCCAGGATGGTGGCGGTGCCGGTGTCTTCGGCGGCGAAGGCGGGAGTCACTGAGGCGGCGACACCACCGGCGACGGCCAGAACGGCAGCGGTGACGGCCAGGCTCTTACGCATTCTTTTTTCTCCCGTTTTTGCGGCCGACGCCCCCTGCGTCGGCTTCCGGCATGGATACGGAAGAAATCCGAGATTGAACTCAGCCCACAATCGTGACCTACGTCACACCTTCCAGCCCGTCCGGCGTTTGAGGACAAGGCCCGTTCAGGGCCGAAAGGGGGGCTGGGGGCGCAGCCCCCAGGGACGGGACGGGAAGGGGCGGAGGGGGCGAAATCACCCGGCCCGATGGACCACCGCGTCGCACAACTCCACCAGCGCCGCCTTGGCATCACACTCCCGGAGCGGAGCAAGAGCCGACCGAGCCTCCTCCGCATACCGCACGGTGTCCCGCCGAGCCTGCTCCAACGCGGGATGCGCCCGCAGCCCCGCCAACGCCTCGGAGAGCCGCGCATCGTCACTCAGATCGGAATCCAGCAGCTCACACAGCGCGATGTCCTCCGCAAGCCCCAACCGAGCCGCCCGCTCCCGCAGCCGCAGCACCGGCAACGTCGGGATCCCCTCCCGAAGATCCGTCCCCGGCGTCTTCCCGGACTCGTGCGAGTCGGACGCGATGTCCAGCACGTCGTCCGCGAGCTGGAAGGCGACCCCGAGCCGCTCGCCGTACTGCGTCAGCACATCCACAACCGTCTCGTCGGCCCCGGACATCATCGCCCCGAACCGGCACGACACGGCGACCAGCGATCCGGTCTTGCCGCCGAGCACATCGAGGTAGTGGTCGACGGGATCCCGCCCGTCGGACGGCCCCGCCGTCTCCAGGATCTGCCCGGTCACGAGCCGCTCGAACGCCTCGGCCTGCACCCGCACCGCCTCCGGCCCGAGGTCGGCCAGCGTGTGCGAGGCACGGGCGAACAGAAAGTCCCCGGTGAGGACCGCGACCGAGTTGCCCCAGCGGATGTTGGCGCTGGGCACCCCGCGCCGCACGGCCGCCTCGTCCATCACGTCGTCGTGGTACAGCGTCGCGAGGTGGGTCAGCTCCACCACCACCGCCGACGGCACGACCCCCGGCGCGTACGGATCCCCGAACTGCGCGGCGAGCATCACGAGCAGCGGCCTGAACCGCTTCCCGCCCGCGCGCACGAGGTGCTGGGCGGCCTCCGTGATGAAGGGGACCTCGCTCTTGGTCGCTTCGAGCAGGCCCTCCTCGACAGCCGCCAATCCGGCCTGGACATCGGCTTCCAGAGCCTGGTCCCGCACGCTCAGCCCGAACGGCCCGACGACGGTCACGAGGGGTCTCCTGTCTGCTGGTGTCTACTGGCGGTTACGCGGTATGTCGATAGGTCGCTGCCTTCACTCAAGTCAGCGTATCCGGTTCGGTTTCGATCACCGAGGCCGCCCACCGGTCCACCCCGGGCGGTATTGGATCACGACCGGTATGTTTCTGATCAGCCCATAAGAACGGACATTTATCGACTTACAGGGAAGTAGTGATCCGTGTCCCGAACCACGGTGGATGTCGAGCCCGGCGGTCAGCCCCCGCC
The DNA here is from genome assembly GCF_058544905.1 of Streptomyces sp. JLBG701. NCBI lineage: Bacteria > Bacillati > Actinomycetota > Actinomycetes > Kitasatosporales > Streptomycetaceae > Streptomyces > Streptomyces sp. JLBG701. The sequence goes on along the minus strand of NZ_CM178588.1, from coordinate 6,791,515 downwards.
CGAGGACGACAAGGCCTTCTTCGGCCGGCCGAAGGGCCTGCTCACGCTCTCCGGCCCGGAGGTCTGGGAGCGCTTCTCGTTCCTCGGTATGCAGGCCATCCTCGTCCTCTACTTCGCCGACACCGTCGCCAACGGCGGCATGGGCATGTCCTCCGGCACCGCGGCCTCCGTCTCCGCGGCCTACGGCACCCTGGTCTACCTCGTCTCGGTCGCGGGCGGCTGGCTGGCCGACCGCATGCTCGGCTCGTACCGGGCGGTTCTGTGGGGCGGCATCCTGATCGCCTGTGGCCACTACAGCATGGCTGTCCCCACCTCCACCATGACCTGGGCGGGCCTGGGGCTGATCAGTGCGGGCACCGGCCTGCTGAAGCCCAACGTGGCCACCATGGTCGGCAAGCTCTACCGCACCGACGACGACCGCCGTGACGCCGTTTTCGCGCTCTACTACATGGCGATCAACATCGGCGCCTTCGCGGGCCCGCTGATCACCGGCTGGCTCGGCGACCGCCAGGGCTGGCACAGGGGTTTCTCGGCGGCCGCGATCGGCATGACGTTCGGCCTGATCCAGTACGTCGCGGGCCGCCGTCACCTGGCCGGGCGCAGGAACGCCGCCGAATTCGCCCTGGCTCCGGAAGCGATGCGCCGCGCGGTCCGCCTGATCGTCGTGGGCGTCATGGCCGTAGCGGTCGTGGCGACAGCCCTCGCCGCCGCCGGCTGGCTGACCATGGACCGCTTCGTCGACCTGCTCACCCTCATCTCGGTGATCGCCCCGGTCGTCTACTTCGCGGTGATGTTCGGGAGCCCGCGCGTGACGCCCGCCGAACGCGGCCGCCTGCGCCCGTACATCGTCCTGTTCCTGGCTTCTACGGTCTTCAACTTCATCCTCTTCCAGGCGTACTCGACGATGACGCTGCTGGCCGCCTCGAACGCCGAGACGACGATCCTCGGCCTCGACTTCCCGGCCAGCTGGTACGCCTCCGCGCTGGGCGCCTTCGAGGTGGGTCTGGCGCCCTTCGTGGCCGCGCTCTGGGTCCGCATGGGCCACGGCCAGCCGCACGCCTCCAACAAGATCGCGGTCGCCGCGGGCCTCGCCGTGATGGCCGCCGCCCCATGGCTGCGCCGCACGATGCACCCCGTCCACTGAGGCAACCCGCCCACTGAGGCAACTGGGATGAGCATGCACATCCGTACGTCCTTCCCCTACGAGACCACTCACGAGGACCTCGTCATCCCGCTGGCTGGGGGCACCTCCCACGCTTTCGGCAGTGGGGGAGGAACACTCCTCTACGCGCGCGTGTGGCGCCCTCTGACGGACGAACCCGTGCCGGCGCTCCTGGAGTACCTCCCGTACCGCCTGACCGACTGGACAGCCCCACGCGACTTCCAGCGCCACCCCTGGTACGCGGGCCACGGCTACGCCTCCGTCCGGGTCGACATCCGCGGGCACGGCAACAGCGAGGGCATGCCGGGCGACGAGTACGACGGGCAGGAGCTGGCCGACGGGGTCGAGGTGGTGAACTGGCTGGCGGCGCAGCCCTGGTGCTCCGGGCGGGTCGGCATGTTCGGCATCTCCTGGGGCGGCTTCAACTCCCTCCAGATCGCGGCCCTCGCGCCCGAGCCGCTCAAGGCGATCGTCACGGTCTGCTCGACGGACGACCGCTATGACAACGACGTGCACTACACGGGAGGTTCCGTCCTCGCCGTGGACATGCACGCGTGGGCGGCGACCATGCTCGCCTTCGTGTCCCGGCCGCCCGACCCGCACTACGTCGGCGAGTCCTGGCGCGACATGTGGCTCAAGCGCCTGGAGCGGGTGGACCCCTTCCTGCACACCTGGCTGGCCCACCAGACGCGGGACGACTACTGGCGCCACGGCAGCGTCTGCGAGGACTACGGCGCGATCGACGCCGCCGTCCTGGCCGTGGGCGGCTGGCACGACCCGTACCGCGACACGGTCCTGCGCCTGGTCGAACACCTCCCGCCGGACCGCGTACGCGGCCTGATCGGCCCCTGGTCGCACCAGTACCCCGACCGCGGCCTCCCGCCCGGCCCGGCGATCGGCTTCCTCCAGGAGACCCTGCGCTGGTGGGACCAGCACCTGAAGGGCATCGACACCGGCATCATGTCCGAGTCCCTCCTGCGCGCGTACATCAGCGACTCGCACCCCCCGGCGACGGTCTACGAGACCCTCCCGGGCCGCTGGGTGGGCGAACCGGCCTGGCCCTCCCCCAACGTCACGACCATCTCGTACGGCCTTCAGGGCGCCCCTCTTCCGGTCCGTTCCCCCATGCACACGGGCGTCGACGCGGGCCGCTTCTTTCCCTTCGGCAACGACGGCGACCTGCCGCCGGACCAGCGGGACGAGGACGCGAGGTCGGTCTGCTTCGAGTTCGAAGTGCCGGAGGAGGCCTGGGTGTTGGGGCGGCCGAGGGTGCGGCTGCGGCTGACGTCGGAGGTGGGGCGCGGCCAGGTGGTCGCCCGGGTCTGCGACGTGGCGCCGGACGGCTCGTCGACCCTGGTCACCCGGGGTGTGCTGAACCTGTCGGCGCGGCAGGGGCGCGACCGGGCCGTGGCGTGGCCGCCGGGCGCCACGGAGGAGGTGACCTTCGAGCTCAACGGCATCGGTCACGTCTTCCCGCCGGGGCACCGCATCCGCCTCGCGGTCTCCTCGGCGTACTGGCCGTGGATCTGGCCCCAGCCGGAGTCGGCGGCGGGCTTCACGCTGGATCCGGCGGGCAGTGCGCTGGAACTGCCGGTACGAAACCACGAGTTGACGCCGGGGATCCGCTTCGAGGAACCGGAGGAGGCGGAGCCGATCGGCGTGAACTACCCGGCCACGCTGGACGAACCGCGCCCCGAGCGACTGGTCGTCCGCGATGTCGCGAAGGGCGAGTGGCGCCTGGAGGTCGACCCGCGCTACGGCGGTACGCGCGTGTACCCCGACGGTCTGGAATTCACCGAGGACGCGCTGGAGACGTACACGATCAACGAGTCGGACCCCCTGTCGGCCCGCACCCGCTCGGACTGGTCGATCCGGCTGCACCGCCCCGAGATGGCCTGGGACACGACGGTCACCACTCGCTCGGAGATCGCCTGCGACGCGACGGCCTTCGTCACCTCCAACGAGGTGGTCTGCACGGAGGGCGGCGAGGTCGTCTTTCACCGGACATGGGAGAAGCGGATCCCACGGACAGCCGGTTAACCACTACTTGGGCTTCATTGCCCGATTTGCCGCTCTTGCGAACGCCCGTGAGTTGGGTCACTCACGGGCATTCACGCTTTCATGCACCGGAACCCGCCCCTCCCCTTGCGCCGATGGGCAATTGAGGCTTGGCGACCGCAAAGGATCAAGCACCGCATAAGCCTCACAACAAGGTCAACAGGCATGTTCTGTGAATCCGGTACTTGTTCCGGACATGTGCTGTCGCATACGTTCCCGGCCTGTCGGGCGGAACGCCGAATCCTGCCGCCGCTCGCCACACACTCATCGACGACCACTCGCACGGCAGGAGCGGGGGACCCAGGTAAGTCGCCGGACCCGGACGTCTTCGGACATACCGGTACGGCTTGGGGTTAAGTCGTGTCGCTCTACGGCGGCACGGCCGGGCACCTCCCAGCCCGCACCCGACAGCTCACCTCGCAGGCGCCGGAGAGGAAATCCGCCATGCCCGCTGCCGCTCAATACCGTCTCAAGCGCCCCAACCGCCTCGCCCGCAAGCTCGCCGTCCTCGGCACCGGAGCCGCCGTACTGGCCCTCCCGCTCATCGGCGCGACCACCGCGTCCGCGGCCACCACGACCACGGTCACGGCCACCTCGCTGGGATACGCGAACAACCTCGACGGCTGGATCCGGGCCTCCCTCCAGGTCATGGCGCAGAACGGAATCCCCGGGACGTACGACGGCATCTATCGCAACGTCATCCGTGAGTCCTCGGGCAACCCGTACGCCATCAACAACTGGGACTCCAACGCGGCCGCCGGCACCCCGTCCAAGGGCCTGCTCCAGGTGATCGACCCGACCTTCAACGCCTACCACGTGGCCGGCACGTCGTGGGACTCCTACGACCCGGTCGCGAACATCACCGCGGCCTGCAACTACGCGGCGGCGCGGTACGGCTCGATCGACAACGTCTACGGGGCGTACTAGCTCCGCCGGTAGAGCCGCGATGGGTGGTGCCGGGATGTGTCGTCTTGCGTCTGCGGCTTCGTCGTGGCTGGTCGCGCAGTTCCCCGCGCCCCTTGGGCCCTTCGGGCCTTCGGGGCTTCGGGGGTTCGGGGGTTTCAGAGCTGCGGGAACAGTCTTTCCAGGACTACGGCGATGCCGTCGTCCTCGTTCGACAGGGTGATCTCGTCGGCCACCGCCTTGAGTTCGGGATGGGCGTTGGCCATGGCGACGCCGTGGGCGGCCCAGTCGAACATCGGGATGTCGTTGGGCATGTCCCCGAAGGCGATCGTCCGGTCCGGGCTCAGGCCCAGGTGCCGGGCCGCCAGCGCCAGCCCCGTCGCCTTGGTGATGCCGCATGGCTGGAGTTCGACGGTCCCGGGCCCCGACATCGTGACGGTGGCGAGGGAACCCACCACTCCGCGCGCCGTCGACGCCAACTCGTCGTCGGACAGGGACGGGTGGCGCAGCAGGACCTTGCTGATGGGCTCGCCCCAGAGGTCGTCACGCTTCCCGACCTGTACCGCGGGCAGCGTCGGATGGGGCATCAGATACCCCGGTTCGATGAGCGTGAGCCCGTCGACGCCGTCCTGGTCGACGGCCGCGTACACCTGCCCGACCTCGGCCTCGATCTTGCCCAGCGCGGTCTCGGCCAACTCCCGGTCCAGGGTGACGGACCACAGCAGACGGTCCGCGCCGGCGTCGTACAACTGCGCGCCCTGCCCGCACACCGCGAGCCCCCCGCTGCCGAGGTCATCGAGCAGCGGGCGCACTCTCGGCGCCGGCCGTCCGGTCACGACGAGGTGCTGCGCACCGGCTTCAACCACCCTCGCCAGCACGGAAAGGGACCGGTCGGAGAGGGTGTCGTCGCCGCGCAGCAGCGTTCCGTCCAGGTCAGTGGCGATGAGTGAATATGCGATGGGTGCGGCCATGATCAGAGAATACGGACAGGACGCCCCACCGACTCGGCGCGAACCGGACGACAGCGACGCTCACTGCCGTCCCGGCCGCCCCACGCGGTTCATCCCCAAGTGGTGCCCGCGGGCTCCCTGATGGTGGTGTTGATGCGGTTGAACATGTTCGTGAGGGAGATCGTGAGGATCAGCGCGGACAGTTCCTTCTCGTCGAAGTGGTCGGCGATCTCGTCCCACAGGGCGTCCGGCACGGAGTCCTGCGAACGGTCGGCGAGCCGCGTCATCACCTCGGTCAACTGCAGTGCGGCGCGCTCCGCGTCCGTGAACCAGGGCGCCTCGCGCCAGACGGCCACAGCCGCGATCCGGTCCTCGCTCGTGCCGGCCTTCCGCAGGTTGTGCACATGCCCGTGGACACACGCGCTGCACCCGTTGATCTGGCTGGCGCGCAGCGCGACGACCTCCCCGAGCTCCTGCGACAGCCCGCCCTCGCCGATCGCCTGAACGAGACTGCCGATTCCCTTCATCGCGGTCGGAAGGACGTACGCCGGGTTCGTCATCCGTGCCTTCATGGTGCTGCCTCCTGGGTCAGTGGTCTGGTTGCTTGCTCACTCCACTGACGAAGCGGGGGCCGTCGTTGTGACAGACCGTCGGGACGTTTTCCGGGACGCTTTCCGCGAGCGTGCCCCTACCCGTGTGCCGCCACCAGGTGCTTGGCCAGCCGCGGTGACGCGAACTCCGTGCCGCACACGAAGCGCATCACCGGGCCGTACGAGGACGCCGACGGCAGCCCGGTGAAGTACAGCCCGGGTACGGACGACATGTACCCGGCGCCGAGCTTCGGGGTGCCGCGGCTCACCGCGAGCCGGGTGCGCAGCTCGTGCCCGAGGAAATCCATGGCGACGATGTCGACGCGGTAGCCCGTCGCCGCTATGACGTGGTCGGCGGACAATTCCTGTGTGCCGCCGGCGCGGTCGGTGACCGTCAGCGTCGGGCGGCGGCCGTCCGGCGCGTCCGCCCGTATGATCCGGGCGACCTCACTGACCTGCACCTTTCCCTCGAAGCGGTCGCGCAGCCACCACGCGCCCAGCGGACCGAGGACCTGGCGGACCAGGTAGTGGCGGGCCTCGGCCGGGAGGTAGCGGTAGGGATGCGGGTAGTAGCTCAGCGCCCACAGCGACCAGGCCCGCCCGAACGGTGACTCCGGGCGCAGTTTCGGCTGCTGCCACGGGGGTGAGCCGAAGGCGACCCTGCCGCGGCCCCGGGACACCACCCGTACCCGCGCGCCCGCCTCCGCGGCCAGCACCGCCGTCTCCAGCGCGGACTGGCCCGCGCCGACGACGATCAGCTCCTGGCCGGCGAACCGGTTCAGGTCGTGGTGCTGGGAACTGTGGGAGACAGGGCCCGTGGGGGTGGGTCCGTCCGCCGCCGCTCCGGCGAGCTCCGGGGGCAGGTGCGCGAGGCCGGACAGGCCCGTCGCCACCACGACCGCCCGGGCCGTGAACAACTCCCCCGAATCCAGCTTCAGTTCGAAGCCGGCGCCCCCGCTCCTGCGGTCCACGGACACGACCCGCACCTGCTCCAGCTCGGGCACCAGCCGCTGCTGGAACCACTCTCCGTAGGCGATGAAGGTCTCGACCGGGATGATGTCCTCGTCCGTGACCAGCCTGGGTATGCCCGCCGCGTCGCAGTAGTCGACGAGGGCGTGGCCGCGCTGCGGGGCGTCGATGTTGGAGGCCACCGGAGTCGACTTCAGGAGCATCCCGGCGGGCATGTGGTCGCGCCAGCTCACCATGGGTTCGCCGAAGACGCGGACGGGTAGGCCGCGCGCCCGCAGATGCGCGGCGGTGGACAGGCCGAACGGTCCGGCGCCGATGACTGCTACCGGTTGGATCACGAAGTCCCTCCCCAGGACGTCAATTCGTCACTTCGTGCTGGAGCTACTGCTGGTACCGCTGCTGGTGCCGCCGCCGCGGCGGTTGGTCCGCCACAGCTGATACAGGTGCTTCGCGCCCGGCCGCACGAAGCGCGCGAGCATCGTGAAGAACGGCCGCAGGTCGTCACCCGCGAGCCAGGCCAGCTCCGTCCCGCTCGCCCGCGTCGGCGCGTGCGGCGTCGTATAGCCGCTGCGGCGGTAGGCGAGAAGGGCGGGCAGGTCGATGTTCTCCACGATGTACCGGTGGCCGGCGCGCTGTTCCCCCTCCGGGACGGAGCGGCCGGTCAGGTCGAGGTGCATGGCGCGGACGACGTCCACCCCCGACTCGTTCTCGAAGAGCCGGAACTGGGCGCCCATGCGGGGGTTGAAGTCGAGGAGCTTGTACTGTCCGTCGCGCCGGTCGAAGCGCAGGTCGAGGTCGATGATTCCGGTGAAGCCGATCTGTTTGATGAAACGTGCGGCGAGGTCCGCGAGTTCCGGATTGTCGACGACGTATGCATTCGCGGTCATTCCGGCATGCGGCGGCCAGGAGCGGACCTTCACGCCCGTGAACATCGCGAGCGGGGTCGAATCCGCGTCGAAGTAGGCGTGCACGATCCAGTCCTCGGCCGACTCCCTGGGCAGGTACTCCTGGAGGATCACACCGGGGTGCTCGCCCCAGTCGCGGGCGAGGGTCAGGAGGCCCTCGCGGGTGGCGATCCTCGTCGTCCCGTTCACGGCGGGCCGGGAACGTCGTACGAACGCCTCGCGGTTCTTCGCCACCACCGGGAAGCGGGCCTTCTCGGCGAAGGCGACGATGTCGTCGTAGGACTCGGGGAACGCGGCGGACGGGCTGGGGATGCCGTGTTCCACGCAGAGTTCGTGCAGGTCCTGCTTGCTGGCGAGGCGGCGCGGGAGTTCGGCGTCGACGCGCGGGAAGAGGAAGAGGTCCCCGAGCTCGTCCTGGTGCTCGGCGATCAGGACCGCGGCCTCCTCGTCGGTGGGGATGAGGACGGTGGGGCGCCCTATCCGGTGGCCGATGCGCAGCAGACCGTCGACAAGGCGCTCCGGTTCCTCCGTCCCGGTCGTCGGCCAGACGAACGCGCGGCGCAGATAACGCGAGACGGCCGCCGGCGTGTAACGGTCCTCCGTGATCGCATACATGGGGACGCCGAGGCGGCCCAGACTGCGGATGGCGCCCACGCCGCCGTGGTGCAGCGGGTAGTCGCCGAACTTGACGATCAGGCCCGGTACATCCCGGTTCGTCGCGAATGGCAGCCCACTGGTGCTCCTGGCCACGGGTCCCCCCACGTGTCCCCCCTATGGACCGGACCCACCCCGCCCGCGTCCCCAAAGGACGCTAAGCCGGAATTGCCGCCTCCGACAAGGCTTATTCGGACATTGCGAACTCTTTAGACACTGCCCACCCTGCCCAGGACAGGCAACTCGGCCGTAACGTGTGGCGCGACCACATGACATCCCGGTCACCTGACAGACGGCCTGACAGACGGAACGACGCACGAGAGTGAGGCAGCACCCCATGCCCCCCTTCGATGTCCCCGAAGGCGACCCCTTCGGTCCGCACAACCTTCCCTACGGCATCTTCTCCACCGGCTCGCAGGAGCGAACCGTCGGCGTCCGCCTCGGCGACCACGTCCTCGACGCGGGCGCGGCGGCACACGCGCTCGGCTCGCCGTACGCCTCCCTGCTCGCGCGGCCGACCCTCAACCCGCTCCTTGCGGCGGGCAGCACGGCCTGGTCGGACGTCCGGCGCGCGCTGACGGCGTGGGTGACGGTCCCGTCCCACCGCGAGGTCATCGAGCCCCTGTTCCACCCGCTCTCATCCGTATCCCTGCACCTCCCCTTCGAGGTCGCGGACTACGTCGATTTCTACGCCTCCGAGAACCACGCCCGGAACGTCGGCCGCATCTTCCGCCCGGACGCCGCCGACTCCCTGACCCCCAACTGGAAGCACCTGCCGATCGGTTACCACGGCCGCTCCGGCACGGTGGTGGTGTCGGGCACGGATGTCGTACGCCCGTCGGGCCAGCGGAAGGCCCCCACGGACGCGGCTCCCGTCTTCGGCCCTTCCGTCCGCCTGGACATCGAGGCCGAGGTCGGCTTCGTGGTCGGGGCACCCTCGGAGCGGGGCCGGCCGGTGGGTCTTGGCGGCTTCCGGGACCACGTCTTCGGGCTGTGCCTGCTCAACGACTGGTCCGCGCGCGACATCCAGGCCTGGGAGTACGTCCCTCTCGGGCCGTTCCTCGGCAAGTCCTTCGCCACGTCGGTGTCGGCGTGGATCACACCACTGGACGCACTGGAGGCAGCGCGAGTGGCACCGCCGGAGCGGACACACGCGCTGCTGCCGTATCTCGACGACGCGGAGGAGGAACCCGGCGGCTACGACCTGCGGATCTCCGTCGCCATCAACGGACATGTGGTGTCCGAGCCTCCTTTCTCCACCATGTACTGGACGGCCGCTCAGCAGTTGGCCCACATGACCGTGAACGGCGCCTCCCTGCGCACCGGCGACCTGTACGGCTCCGGCACGGTGAGCGGTCCGGCCGAGACTCAGCGCGGCTCCCTGCTGGAGCTGACCTGGAACGGGCGGGATGCCCTCGAACTCCCGGACGGCAAGCGGACGTTCCTGGAGGACGGGGATGTCGTGACGCTGTCGGCATGGGCGCCGGGGGCGGGCGGGACACGGGTGGGACTGGGTGAGGTGACGGGGCGGATCGCCGGGGCTTTGTAGCGAGGCGTTGCAGCGAGGCGTTGCAGCAACGAGTTGTATCAAGGGGTTGACACAAGTGCCGCCGGGACACATCTTGTACTCACCACTTGATACAAGCAGGCGCACACAGCTGTGCAGGTCGTGGCTGTACTCACCCGCACGGCTCGTCTCCACGGGGGTCTCTCATGCTCGAACTCGGGTCACCGGCAGCCAAGTCACCGCCAGCCTCCCGCGCACCCGTCGACCGCTACGCCCGCTGGACCGGCCTGGTCGTCGGGGCGCTCGCCTCCAGCTGGCTGGCGCCCCTGGTCCACGGTGAGGGCATCCTGTACGCCATCCCCGTGTTCGGACTGTGCGCGGTGGCCGGAGTACTGGTCGGCGACGCACTGACGGCTCCACGGCAGGGCACCGTCCGCACGGCCGGCCTCGCCCCGCGACGGGTCCGTGACTACGTACCGCCGCGGATGACCCGCCTGTTGCTCGGGCTCGCGGCCACGCTGATCGTCCTGCTGGCGGCGGCCGCGGTGGTGGCGTCGCCGGACGACCTGGGGCGGGCGGGCCGCGCGTTCGCGGTCACCTGCCGGGGCGTGACCGAGTCACACGGCCCCTGGCCCGGCCTGTACTACGGCACCCCGATGCTGGCCTCCCTCGCCGTCTCAACCGCCGCCTGTGGCTGGGCACTTCGGCGGATCGCGACCCGCCCCGGCGACGAGGACTCCCGCCGCGACCGGACGCTGGCGATCGTCGCGGCGTGGGGCCTGGTGGTCTCCTCCTCTCTCGCGGGAGCAGCCTCTTCAGCATCAGGCGCGCTGATGGGCACGACCTGCGACGGGACGGCGGGGACCGTGGCCAACTGGCTGCTGTGGCCGCTGGCCCTGCTCGCGCTGATCACGGTGCCGTGGTCGCTGGTCACGATCATCTCGCCCCGGGCGGGGAAGGCCCGCCGATGAGCGACGCCGCCGTACGCGTCGACACCGCCAGCCCGGTCCCGCCGTACGAACAGATCCGAGCCCAACTCGCCGCTCTGATCACCTCGGGCCGCCTCCCCGAGGGCGAACGCCTGCCGACGGTACGGCAACTGGCCGCCGACCTCGGCCTCGCGGCGGGGACGGTGGCACGGGCATACCGCGAGCTGGAGGCGGCATCCCTAATCCGGACCCGGCGGGGAGCGGGGACCCGGGTGGCTCCCCTCCCGGAGGATCTCCAACGCCCGGATCCCGCCGAACTGGCCGCACTGGCACGGAGGTTCGTGACGGAGGCGCGGGCGCTGGGGGTCGATGACGGTGCGGTGGTGGCGGCTGTGTGGGAGGCGATCGGCGAGTACGTGGGGTGAGCCGGGGCGAGGAGGCAGGGGGGCGTCCGCGCGGCTTCTACTTCTCTTTGCCCCCTGACTCCGGCGCCCGGCACCGTCATACTGACGGCGGGCGGCACGCACCGCGCTCCCCACGCACCACACATCGCATGTACCGCGCACCGCACTCGCCGCCCCGGAGAGCAGCCCGAACACCCCAAGCACTCCGAGTAGGCCAAGTACGCCCAGCACTCCCCCTGACACCCGCACCCCTCCTCGACCATGATCCGGAGCCCGTGGCATGACCGTCTGCCTGCTCCTGCTGAGCGTCGTCGCCCTGGCGGCCGCTGTGCCGGCACCCCGCACCCTGACCCGAGCCGTGTGGCCGGAGCGGGAACCCGTGGTCGCGCTGTGGGTGTGGCAGTGCCTGGTCGCCACCGTCCTGCTGTGCTGTCTCGCGGCCCTCGTCCTGGGCACCACCTCCGTCTTCCACACCGTCCGCTCCCATGTCTTCGCCCCCGCGCCGCCCGCAGTGACCGCCGCGTACGACCTCTCCGCGGCCCCGGCCTGGGCCGCCGCCCTCACCCTGCTGCTGGCCTGCGGCGCCGCCTGGACGACCGCGATGCTCGCCCGCGAACTCGCCGAGGCCCGCAGGCGCCGCATGCAACGAAGGGCCCACCTGCGCGAACGTGCCCCCGACCTGCCCGCGGGCCTTCCTGCAGCGCGCGGACCGCTGCTGGTGCTGGAGGACGAATACCCCGACGCCTGGTGGATGCCCGGTCACCCGCCCCAGCTCATCGTCACCACCGGCGCCCTGCACCGCCTCACCGGTCACCAGATCGACGCGGTCCTGGCCCACGAACGCGGTCACGCCCGCGCCCACCACGACTGGCTGCTGCACCTGTCGACCGCGCTGGCCACGGGCTTCCCGCGCGTCCCGCTGTTCGCCCACTTCTGCGACCAGACCCACCGCCTCGTCGAGTTGGCCGCCGACGACACTGCCTCCCGCCGCTGCGGCCACCTCACCACCGCGCTGGCCCTGATCGAACTCAACCAGCACCGCGGGGTCCTGTCCTGCGAGTCCAGCCGCCACCTGCTCGGCGAACGCGTCGACCGCCTCCTGGAACCCCCGCCGAGGCTGAACCGCAGGCGCAGAGCCATCACGACGACGGCAGCGGCACTGGTCCCGCTGCTGCCCCTGCTGATCGCTTTCGGACCGGGGCTTACGGCACTGACGTAGCCGAGGGCGCGGGGAGGTGCGGGGGCCGGGGAGGCCACCGCCCCCGCCTGGCCGCGACCCTCTATATCCAGTCCTCTATATCCAGTCCTCCGGCTCCGGCTCCATGTCCATCTCCGGCCAGTCAGGGTCCTCGGACACCGCGTCGCCGCCCGCCTGGGCCGCGGCGCCTCCGGGCACCCCGCCCAGCGACGCCAGCACCCCGAGGACCCCCTCGCCGTAGGTCACCAGCTTCTTCTCGCCGACGCCGCTGATGCCGCCGAGCTCCGCCACCGACTTCGGCCAGACCGTGGCGATCTCTCTCAGCGTGGCGTCGTGGAAGATGACGTACGCCGGGACGCCCTGCTCACGGGCCTGCTCCGCACGCCAGGCACGCAGGGCCTCGAAGGCGGGGAGCAGCGCCTCGGGCAGCTCGGCCGCGGCGGCCTTGGGCTTGCGGTCGCCCCTGCCGGAAGAGGACCCGGCCGACTTCGCCGAGGCCGGCTTCTTCGGTTCCTTGCGCAGCGGCACCTCGCGCTCACGCCGCAGCACCGATCCGCTGGCCTCCGTCAGCACCAGCGTGCCGTACTCCCCCTCGACCGACAGCAGCCCCTGCGCCAGCAACTGCCGTACGACACCGCGCCATTCACCCTCGGCGAGGTCCTCACCGATACCGAACACGGACAGCTGGTCATGGTCGAACTGGATCACCTTGCCGGTGCGCTTGCCCATCAGGATGTCGACGATCTGCACCGCGCCGAACTTCTGCCCGCGCTCCCGCTGGAGGCGCACCACCGTCGACAGCACCTTCTGCGCCGCGACGGTGCCGTCCCAGGTCTCCGGCGGGGTGAGGCAGGTGTCGCAGTTGCCGCAGCCCGCGGGATCCGGGTCCTGGCCGAAGTAGGCGAGCAGTTGGCCCCGTCGGCACTGGGCCGTCTCGCACAGCGCCAGCATCGAGTCCAGGTGCGCGGCGGCCCGGCGCCGGAACGCCTCGTCGCCCTCGCCCGACTGGATCATCTTGCGCTGCTGTATGACGTCGTTGAGGCCGTACGCCATCCAGGCCGTGGAGGGCAGTCCGTCGCGGCCGGCGCGGCCCGTCTCCTGGTAGTAGCCCTCGACCGACTTGGGCAGGTCGAGGTGGGCGACGAATCGGACGTCCGGCTTGTCGATGCCCATCCCGAAGGCGATGGTCGCCACCACGATCAGACCCTCTTCCCGCAGGAAGCGGGACTGGTGCGCCGCGCGGGTGCCCGAGTCCAGGCCCGCGTGGTACGGGACCGCCTCGATGCCGTTTCGGGAGAGGAACTCGGCCGTCGCCTCAACCGACTTGCGCGAGAGGCAGTAGACGATGCCCGCGTCGCCCGCGTGCTCCTCCCGCAGGAAGCTCAGCAGCTGCTTCTTGGGGTCCGCCTTGGGCACGATCCGGTACTGGATGTTGGGCCGGTCGAAGCTCGCCACGAAGTGCCGGGCCGTCGGCATGCCCAGCCGCTGGGTGATCTCCTTGTGGGTCGCGTCCGTGGCCGTGGCCGTGAGCGCGACCCGTGGGACGTCCGGCCAGCGCTCGCCGAGCAGCGACAGGGCCAGATAGTCGGGGCGGAAGTCGTGGCCCCACTGGGACACGCAGTGCGCCTCGTCGATCGCGAAGACCGCGATCTTGCCGCGCGAGAGCAGCTCCAGGGTGGAGTCGAGGCGCAGCCGCTCCGGTGCCAGATAGAGCAGGTCCAGCTCGCCGGCCAGGAACTCGGCCTCCACCACCCGCCGCTGGTCGAAGTCCTGCGTGGAGTTCATGAACCCGGCGTTCACGCCCAGCGCCCGCAGCGCGTCCACCTGGTCCTGCATCAGGGCGATGAGCGGGGAGACGACGATCCCCGTACCGGGTCTGACCAGGGACGGAATCTGGTAGCACAGCGACTTGCCGCCGCCGGTCGGCATGAGGACGACCGCGTCCCCGCCGGCCACCACATGCTCGATGACCGCTTCCTGCTCGCCTCGGAACGCGTCGTATCCGAAGACCCTGTGCAGCGTGGCCAACGCCTCGCTGCTCTCGGCTACCGCTGTCATCGCACCGATCCCACCCGTCCCACCCATCGTTCCGTCCCCCGTACGTCGCGCCTCGACCACTGCCTCCACGATAGGGGTCCGCACCGACAGCGCCCGAGTTATCCACAGGTCGGCCCCGGTGACGTTCCGTGCTCAGTCCAATGGCCCCTGTCACCTGGCAGGGCTTACGCGGGCGGGGACATGCTGCTCGGGCGGGCTGGGGAGGCCCGCCCTCTCGACTGACAGCGCGCCGTACGAGCGCGTCTCTCCCGCTCAAGGAGTCACACCATGCCCTCTCGGTCCCTCAAGGCCGCCCTCACCGTCGCGCTAGCCGCGCCCTTCGCGCTGACCGCCGTACCGGCGCATGCCGCGCAGAGCCCCGACCCTGACCCGTTCGTATGGACGGAGCTGACGGAGACGTACACGGCGACGGGGTCGTACGGGTACGAACCGCTCGCCATCAATGACGGGTACGAGCACACGGACGAGTGCGTCCCGAAGATGGGCTACCACTACGTCAACCCGGAGTACATCAACTCCCTGGACCCGGCCACCCCGGCCGCCGTGCTGTACGAGGACGGGCCGTACGGCCGCAAGTTGATCGCCGTGGAGTGGGTCGTCGAGGACACGGGCCAGGCCACGCCCGAGCTGTTCGGCAGGAAGTTCGACGAGGACCAGCTGCCCGGTCACTTCACCCTGCACGCGTGGATCTACAAGTCCAACCCCGACGGGCTGTTCAAGGGCTTCAATCCCGCGGTGACGTGCCCGACAACCTGACCGGGCACAGACGCGGGCCCCGGCTCCCACCAGGGAAACCGGGGCCCACCGCACAAGCACCGCAGGTCAGCGCACGAACACCCCTGCCTGGTTGGCCAGATCCAGGAAGTACTGCGGCGCCACACCGAGCACCAGCGTGACCGCGACGCCCACCCCGATCGCCGTCATCGTCAGCGGCGACGGCACGGCGACCGTCGGGCCGTCGGGCCGTGGCTCGCTGAAGAACATGAGCACGATCACGCGGATGTAGAAGAACGCGGCGATCGCGGACGAGATCACACCGACCACGACCAGCGGGGCCGCCCCGCCTTCCGCCGCCGCCTTGAACACGGCGAACTTCCCGGCGAAGCCGGAGGTCAGCGGAATGCCGGCGAAGGCCAGCAGGAACACCGCGAACACGGCCGCGACCAGCGGCGAACGGCGCCCGAGCCCCGCCCACTTGGACAGGTGCGTCGCCTCGCCGCCCGCGTCCCGGACGAGCGTGACGACCGCGAACGCGCCGATCGTCACGAACGAGTACGCGGCCAGATAGAAGAGGACGGACGAGACACCGTCCGGCGTGGTCGCGATGACGCCCGCGAGGATGAAGCCCGCGTGCGCGATCGACGAGTACGCCAGCAGCCGCTTGATGTCGGTCTGCGTGATCGCGACGATCGCACCGCCCAGCATGGTGACGATCGCGACGGCCCACATGACCGGCCGCCAGTCCCAGCGCAGGCCCGGCAGCACGACGTAGAGGAGCCTGAGCAGGGCGCCGAACGCCGCCACCTTCGTCGCCGCCGCCATGAATCCGGTGACCGGAGTCGGTGCGCCCTGGTAGACGTCGGGCGTCCACATGTGGAACGGGACGGCGCCCACCTTGAACAGCAGGCCCATGACGATCATCGCGCCGCCGATGAGCAGCAGCGCGTCGTTGCCCATGGTGTCCACGAGCGCCGGGTCGACGGTGGTGACGGTCCCGTCGACGACCTGCGCGATCGTCGCGTACGACACCGAGCCGGCGTACCCGTAGAGCAGCGCGATGCCGAACAGGGTGAACGCGGAGGCGAACGAGCCGAGCAGGAAGTACTTGACCGCGGCCTCCTGCGACATGAGCCGCTTGCGGCGGGCCAGGGCGCACATCAGGTACAGCGGGAGCGAGAAGACTTCCAGAGCGATGAAGAGGGTCAGCAGGTCGTTGGCCGAGGGGAAGACCAACATGCCGGCGATCGCGAACAGCAGCAGCGGGAACACCTCGGTGGTGGTGAACCCGGCCTTGACCGCGGCCTTTTCGCTGTCGCTGCCCGGCACGGACGCGGCCTGCGCGGCGAACGAGTCGACCCGGTTGCCGTGCGCCTCCGGGTCCAGCCGCCGCTCGGCGAAGGTGAACAGGCCGACCAGGCCTGCCAGCAGGATCGTGCCCTGCAGGAAGAGGGCCGGCCCGTCGACGGCGATCGCGCCCATGGCCGCGATGCCCGCCTTGGTCGTGCCGTACCCGTCCGCCGCGAGCGCGACGACCGCCGCGAAGGCGGCGACGAGCGCGACGACGGACAGGAACACCTGGGCGTAGTAACGCTGCTTGCGCGGGACGAACGCCTCGACCAGCACCCCGAGGACCGCCGCACCGACGACGATCAGCGTGGGTGACAATTGCGCGTATTCGATCTTCGGCGTGTCGATCTTCGAGATCGGATCGGCCGCGGTTGTCCACAGGCTGTGGACGACTGTTGCGCTCACTTGGCGGCCTCCACCTCGGGCTGGGGGTCCTTCTTGTGTACGTCGGACATGGTCTGTTCGACCGCCGGGTTGACGATGTCCGTGACGGGCTTCGGGTAGACGCCCAGGAAGATCAGCAGCGCGATCAGCGGTGCCACGACCAGGAGCTCCCGCACCCGCAGGTCCGGCATCTCGGCGACCTCCGCCTTCACCGGGCCCGTCATCGTCCTCTGGTAGAGGACGAGGGTGTAAAGCGCGGCGAGGACGATGCCGAAGGTGGCGATGATGCCGATCGCCGGGTAGCGCGCGAACGTGCCGACCAGGACCAGGAATTCACTCACGAAGGGCGCGAGCCCAGGCAGCGAGAGCGTCGCGAGGCTGCCCACCAGGAATGTGCCGGCGAGCACCGGGGCGACCTTCTGCACGCCCCCGTAGTCCGCGATGAGCCGCGAACCGCGCCGGGAGATCAGGAAGCCGGCGACCAGCATCAACGCGGCCGTGGAAATGCCGTGGTTGACCATGTAGAGCGTCGCGCCCGACTGGCCCTGGCTGGTCATCGCGAAGATGCCCATGATGATGAACCCGAAGTGCGAGATCGACGCGTACGCCACCAGCCGCTTGATGTCCCGCTGGCCGACCGCGAGCAGCGCCCCGTAGACGATGCTGATCAGCGCCAGTACGAGGATGACGGGCGTCGCCCACTTCGAGGCCTCCGGGAACAGCTGGAGGCAGAAGCGAAGCATCGCGAAGGTGCCCACCTTGTCGACGACCGCCGTGATCAGCACGGCCACCGGGGCGGTGGCCTCCCCCATGGCGTTGGGCAGCCAGGTGTGCAGCGGCCACAGCGGGGCCTTCACCGCGAAGGCGAAGAAGAAGCCGAGGAACAGCCAGCGCTCGGTGTTGGTCGCCATGTCGAGCGTGCCGTTGGCCCGCGCCTCGGCGATCTCCTGGAGCGAGAAGTTCCCGGCCACCACATAGAGGCCGATCACCGCGGCCAGCATGATGAGGCCGCCGACCAGGTTGTAGAGAAGGAACTTCACGGCCGCGTACGACCGTTGCGTCGACGCCGTCTCCTCGCCGTGCTCGTGGGCACGGTCCCCGAAGCCGCCGATGAGGAAGTACATCGGGATCAGCATGGCTTCGAAGAAGATGTAGAAGAGGAAGACGTCGGTGGCCTCGAAGGAGATGATCACCATCGCCTCGACGCCCAGGATCAGGGCGAAGAAGCCCTGAGTGGGCCGCCAGCGCTTGCTCCCGGTCTCCAGCGGGTCGGCGTCGTGCCAGCCCGCCAGGATGATGAACGGGATCAGCAGGGCGGTCAGCGCGACGAGCGCCACCGCGATGCCGTCCACGCCCAGCTCGTACTTGACCCCGAAGTCCGCGATCCAGGCGTGGGACTCGGTGAGCTGGTAGCGGTCGCCGTCCGGGTCGAAACGCACCAGGACGGTGATGGCGAGGGCGAGGGTGGCGAGCGAGACGAGTAGCGCCAGCCACTTGGCTGCGGTGCGCCGCGTGGCCGGCACGGCGGCCGTGGCGATCGCCCCGATCGCCGGGAGCACCGCCGTCGCTGTCAGGAGGGGAAAGGACATCGGTATCAGACCGCCCTCATCAGCAGGGTCGCGGCGACGAGGATGGCCGCACCGCCGAACATCGAGACCGCGTAACTGCGCGCATAGCCGTTCTGCAGCTTGCGCAGCCGTCCGGAGAGGCCACCCATCGAGGCCGCTGTGCCGTTGACGACGCCGTCGACCAGGGTGTGATCGACGTACACCAGGGAGCGCGTGAGGTGCTCTCCGCCGCGGACGAGGACGACGTGGTTGAAGTCGTCCTGGAGCAGGTCGCGGCGGGCGGCCCGGGTGAGCAGCGACCCGCGCGGGGCGACGACCGGGACCGGGCGGCGGCCGTACTGGCCGTAGGCGGCGGCCACTCCGAGGACGAGCACGACCATCGTGGCCAGCGTGACCGTCGTCGCGCTGATCGGCGCGTCGCCGTGGTCGTGCCCGGTGACGGGCTCCAGCCAGTTCAGGAAGCGGTCGCCGGCGCTGAACAAGGCGCCGGCGAAGACCGATCCGAAGGCCAGCACGATCATCGGGATCGTCATGGACTTCGGCGACTCGTGCGGGTGCGGCTCGTGGCCGTCCCCGTCGGGCTGCCAGCGCTTCTCGCCGAAGAACGTCATCAGCATCACGCGCGTCATGTAGTACGCGGTGATGGCCGCGCCGAGCAGGGCCGCGCCGCCGAGGATCCAGCCCTCGGTGCCGCCCTTGGCGAAGGCCGCTTCGATGATCTTGTCCTTGGAGAAGAAGCCGGACAGACCGGGGAAGCCGATGATGGCGAGGTAGCCGAGGCCGAAGGTGATGAAGGTGACCGGCATGTACTTGCGGAGGCCGCCGTACTTCCTCATGTCGACCTCGTCGTTCATGCCGTGCATGACCGAACCGGCGCCGAGGAACAGCCCGGCCTTGAAGAAGCCGTGCGTCACCAGGTGCATGATCGCGAAGACGTAGCCGATGGGGCCGAGGCCCGCGGCGAGGACCATGTAGCCGATCTGCGACATGGTCGAGCCGGCCAGTGCCTTCTTGATGTCGTCCTTCGCGCAACCGACGATCGCACCGAAGAGGAGCGTGACGGCACCGACGACGGTGACCGCCAGCTGCGCGTCGGGCGCGCCGTTGAAGACGGCTCCCGAGCGGACAATCAGGTACACGCCCGCGGTCACCATGGTCGCGGCGTGGATGAGGGCCGAGACCGGGGTCGGGCCCTCCATCGCGTCCCCGAGCCAGGACTGCAGCGGCACCTGGGCGGACTTGCCGCAGGCGGCGAGCAGCAGCATCAGGGCGATGGCGGTGAGCTTGCCCTCGCTCGTGTCGCCGACGAGCCCCGCCTCTTCGTGGGTGCCGAGCACCGGGCCGAAGGCGAAGGTCCCGAACGTCGTGAACATCAGCATGATCGCGATCGACAGGCCCATGTCGCCGACCCGGTTGACCAGGAAGGCCTTCTTGGCCGCGGTCGCCGCGCTGGGCTTGTGCTGCCAGAAGCCGATCAGGAGGTAGGACGCCAGGCCGACGCCCTCCCAGCCGACGTACAGCAGGAGGTAGTTGTCGGCGAGGACCAGCAGCAGCATCGCCGCGAGAAACAGGTTCAGGTAGCCGAAGAAGCGGCGGCGCCGCTCGTCGTGCTCCATGTACCCGACCGAGTACAGGTGGATCAGCGAGCCGACGCCGCTGATCAACAGCACGAACGTCATCGACAGCTGGTCGAGTTGGAAGGCGACGTCCGCCTGGAAGCCCTCGACCGGGATCCAGCTGAACAGGTGCTGGGTCAGCGTCCGGTTCTCGGCGTCCTTGCCGAGCAGGTCGGCGAAGAGGACGAGGCCGATCACGAAGGAGGCGGCCGCCAGGGCCGTGCCGATCCAGTGACCGACGGCGTCCAGGCGCCGACCGCCGCACAGCAGTACGGCCGCTCCGAGCAGTGGCGCCGCCACCAGCAGCGCAATCAGGTTCTCCACGATTCAGCGACCCCTCAGAGCTTCATCAGGCTGGCGTCGTCGACCGAGGCCGAGTGGCGGGAACGGAACAGGGACACGATGATCGCCAACCCCACCACGACCTCCGCGGCGGCGACGACCATCGTGAAGAAGGCGATGATCTGGCCGTCGAGATTGCCGTGCATACGGGAGAAGGCGACGAACGCGAGGTTGCAGGCGTTGAGCATGAGCTCGATGCACATGAAGACGACGATCGCGTTGCGCCTGATCAGCACGCCGGTGGCACCGATCGTGAACAACAGGGCGGCGAGATAGAGGTAGTTGACCGGGTTCACTTCGACGCCTCCCCGCTGTTCGTGCGCTCCAGGCGCTCCTCGGAGCGCTGCTCCAGGGCCCGCAGGTCGTTGATCGCGTCGGTGGACACGTCACGGATCTGCCCGCGCTCGCGCAGCGTCTTGCTGACGGTGAGCTCGGACGTCGTGCCGTCGGGCAACAGGCCCGCGATGTCCACCGCGTTGTGCCGGGCGTACACACCCGGCGCCGGCAGCGGCGGTACGTGCTTGCCCTCGCGGACCCGCTGCTCGGACAGTTCGCGCTGGGTCTTGGGGCGCTCGGTGCGCTCGCGGTGCGTGAGCACCATGGCGCCGACGGCGGCCGTGATCAGCAGGGCGCCGGTGATTTCGAAGGCGAAGACGTACTTGGTGAAGATGAGGGTCGCCAGGCCCTCCACGTTGCCGTTCGCGTTCGCCTGCGCCAGGCCGTTGAACTCCGTGAGGGACGCGTTGCCGATGCCCGCGACCAGGAGGATGCCGAAGCCGAGCCCACAGACAAGGGCCAGCCAGCGCTGGCCCTTGATGGTCTCCTTCAGCGAGTCCGCGGCCGTCACGCCGACCAGCATCACCACGAAGAGGAACAGCATCATGATCGCGCCGGTGTAGACGATGATCTGCACGACGCCCAGGAAGTAGGCGCCGTTCGCGAGGTAGAACACCGCCAGGATGATCATGGTCCCGGCGAGGCTGAGCGCGCTGTGCACGGTCTTCTTCATGAAGACGGTGCACAGGGCGCCGATCACCGCGACCGTGCCCAGGACCCAGAACTGGAAGGCCTCACCCGTGGAGGTGGAGTAGGCGGCGAGCTGCGCGCTCATGCTCCCACCCCCTCTTCTTCGGGCTTCTCGCCCTTGGAGACGGCGACTTGCGGCTCCGTGCCGGGCGCGGCCTCCGTCACCAGGCCCCGGTAGTAGTCCTGCTCGTCCATCCCCGGGTAGATGGCGTGCGGCGAGTCGACCATGCCCTCTTCAAGGCCGGCCAGCAGCTGTTCCTTGGTGTAGATGAGGTTGGCGCGGCTGCTGTCGGCGAGCTCGAACTCGTTCGTCATCGTCAACGCGCGCGTGGGGCACGCCTCGATGCACAGGCCGCACAGGATGCAGCGGGCGTAGTTGATCTGGTAGACCCGCCCGTACCGCTCGCCCGGGGAGTAGCGCTCCTCCTCCGTGTTGTCGGCGCCCTCCACATAGATGGCGTCGGCGGGGCAGGCCCAGGCGCACAGCTCGCAGCCGACGCACTTCTCCAGGCCGTCCGGATGGCGGTTGAGCTGGTGCCGTCCGTGGAATCGCGGAGCGGTGGTCTTCTGCTGCTCGGGGTACTGCTCGGTCAGCCGCTTCTTGAACATGGCCTTGAAGGTCACGCCGAAGCCGGCCACGGGGTTCTGGAAGCCAGGCTTCGTCTGCCCGGTCTCCTTTGGCTCCTCAGCCATCGGACGCCTCCTTTCCATCACGAGATCCGCCAATCGATCCGTCACTCGCAGTATCCGACCCACCACTGACAATCAGCTCCCGCTCCCGGCGCGCACCGCGCCGCGGCACCGCCGGCAACTCCTGTCCCGGCAGCGGCGGTACGGGGAACCCGCCCGCCATCGGGTCGAAGGCCGCCGCCTCGGCGGGCGGCTCCTGAGCCTTGCCGCGGTCGCGGAACATGTCGGCGATGAAGGAGATCAGCAGCAGGGCGAGGACGCCGCCGCCGATGTAGAGGGCGATGTCGGCGAAGTCGTAGTTCTCGTTCCTGAGGGTCCGCACGGTCGCGACGAGCATCAGCCAGACCACGGAGACCGGGATGAGGACCTTCCAGCCGAGCTTCATCAGCTGGTCGTAGCGGACGCGTGGGAGCGTGCCGCGCAGCCAGATGAAGAAGAACAGCAGCAACTGGACCTTGATCGTGAACCAGAGCATCGGCCACCAGCCGTGGTTCGCGCCCTCCCAGAAGGTGCTGACCGGCCAGGGGGCCCGCCAGCCGCCCAGGAAGAGCGTGATCGACACGGCCGAGACCGTCACCATGTTCACGTACTCGGCGAGCATGAACAGCGCGAACTTGATCGACGAGTACTCGGTGTTGAAGCCGCCGACCAGGTCGCCCTCGGACTCCGGCATGTCGAAGGGGGCGCGGTTGGTCTCGCCGACCATCGTCACGATGTAGATCACGAAGGAGACCGGCAGCAGGACGATGTACCAGCGGTCCTGCTGCTGCTCGACGATCGTCGACGTCGACATCGAACCCGAGTAGAGGAAAACCGAGGCGAACGCGGCGCCCATCGCGATCTCGTACGAGATCATCTGCGCGCAGGAGCGCAGGCCGCCGAGGAGCGGATAGGTGGATCCAGAACTCCAACCCGCGAGGACGATGCCGTAGATGCCCACCGAGGCGACCGCGAGGATGTACAGCATCGCGATCGGCAGATCGGTGAGCTGCATCGTGGTGCGGTGGCCGAAGATCGAGACCTCGTTGCCGGCCGGCCCGAAGGGGATCACCGCGATCGCCATGAAGGCCGGGATGGCCGCGACGATCGGCGCGAGGACGTAGACCACCTTGTCCGCGCGTTTGACGATGAGGTCTTCCTTGAGCATCAGTTTCACGCCGTCGGCGAGCGACTGGAGCATGCCCCAGGGGCCGTGCCGGTTTGGGCCGATGCGCAGCTGCATCCAGGCGACGACCTTGCGCTCCCACACGATGGAGAACAGCACGGTCACCATCAGGAAGGCGAAGCAGAAGACCGCCTTGACGACGACCAGCCACCAGGGGTCGGTGCCGAACATCGAGAGGTCTTCAGCTGCGAGGTACGGGCTCATGCCTCCACCTCCTTGGGAGCGTCGGCGGCGAGCGTCGCCGGGCCGATGCGGACGAGGGAGCCGGGTCGCGCCCCGGTGTCGGAGGCGACGCCGCCGCCGACGGAGTTCAGCGGGAGCCAGACCACCCGGTCGGGCATCTCGGTGATCGCGAGGGGCAGTTCGACGGTTCCCGCGGATCCGGTCACCGCGAGGACGTCACCGTCCTTGACGCCCGCCTCCGCGGCCGTCGCCGCCGACACGCGCGCGTGTGCCGCGTGCCGGGTCCCGGCGAGCGCCTCGTCGCCCTCCTGGAGGCGCCCCCGGTCGAGCAGCAGCCGGTGCCCGGCGAGCACGGCTTCACCGGCGGCCGGCCGCGGCAACTGGGCGGCGGTTTCGAGGGGGTCGGTGGCCCGGGGCCCGTCCCAGGCGCCGAGCCGGTCCAACTCCGCGCGCGCGGTGCGCAGATCCGGCAGACCCAGGTGTACGTCCATGGCGTCGGCCAGCATCTGCAGCGCACGCGCGTCGGTCGGCGCGAGGCGGCGGGTCATCTGCTCGGGCTTGAGCGCGGCCTCGAAGAGGCGGACCCGGCCCTCCCAGTTGAGGAAGGTACCGGCCTTCTCGGCGACCGCGGCGACAGGCAGGACGACATCGGCGAGTTCGGTGACCTCGCTGGGCCGCAGCTCTAGCGACACCAGGAAGCCCACCTCGTGAAGTGCTTCACGCGCGCGTGCCGGATCGGGCAGGTCGTCGATGTCCACGCCCGCGACGAGCAACGCCTGAAGCTCACCGCCGGCGGCGTCCTCGACGATCTGGCCGGTGTCACGCCCGTAGCGGTGCGGGAGTTCGGCGAGGCCCCACACGGCGGCGACCTCGTCCCGCGCGCGCGGGTCGGTAGCCGGACGCCCGCCCGGCAGCAGCGAGGGCAGCGCGCCCGCCTCCACGGCACCGCGCTCCCCCGCCCGGCGCGGGATCCACACCAGCTGGGCGCCGGTCGCCGCAGAGGCTCGTACGGCGGCGGTCAGCCCGCCTGCCACGGCCGCCAGCCGCTCGCCCACGAGGATCACCGCGCCCTCGGCGCGCAGCGCCTCGGCGGCCTTCGCGCCGTCGCCCTCCAGGCCGAACCCGCTCGCGAGCGCGTCCAGCCACTCGGTCTCGGTGCCGGGAGCGGCCGGCAGCAGCGTGCCGCCGGCCTTCTCCAGGCCGCGCGTCGCGTGCGTGGCCAGCGAGTAGACCTTCTGTCCGTGCCCCCGCCAGGCCTTGCGCAGCCGCAGGAAGACGCCGGGCGCCTCCTCCTCGGACTCGAACCCGGCCAACAGAACGGCCGGTGCCTTCTCCAGGGAGGTGTACGTGACGCCCGTACCGTCGAGGTCACGGCCGCGGCCGGCGATCCGGGCGGCCAGGAAGTCGGCCTCCTCGCTGCTGTGCACGCGCGCGCGGAAGTCGATGTCGTTCGTGTCGAGCGCCACGCGCGCGAACTTGCTGTAGGCGTAGGCGTCCTCGACGGTGAGCCGCCCGCCGGTCAGGACGCCGGTACGCCCGCGCGACGCGAGGAGCCCCTGAGCGGCGATCTGCAGGGCCTCCGGCCAGGAGGCAGGCTCCAGTTCCCCCTCGGCGTTACGCACCAGAGGCGTCTGGAGCCGGTCCCGCTGCTGCGCGTACCGGAACCCGAACCGCCCCTTGTCGCAGATCCACTCCTCGTTGACCTCGGGGTCGGTGGACGCGAGGCGGCGCATGACCTTGCCGCGCCGGTGGTCGGTGCGTGTGGCGCAGCCGCCGGAGCAGTGCTCGCACACGGAGTGCGAGGAGACGAGGTCGAAGGGGCGGGAGCGGAAGCGGTATGCCGCAGACGTGAGCGCGCCGACCGGGCAGATCTGGATGGTGTTCCCGGAGAAGTACGACTCGAAGGGGTCGCCCTCACCGGTGCCCACCTGCTGGAGCGCGCCCCGCTCCAGCAGCTCGATCATCGGGTCGCCCGCGATCTGGTTGGAGAAGCGGGTGCAGCGGGCGCACAGCACGCACCGCTCGCGATCGAGCAGCACCTGGGTGGAGATCGGGACGGGCTTCTCGTACGTCCGCTTCTTGCCCTCGAAGCGGGACTCCGACTGGCCGTGCGACATGGCCTGGTTCTGCAGGGGGCACTCGCCGCCCTTGTCGCAGACCGGGCAGTCCAGCGGGTGGTTGATGAGGAGCAGCTCCATCACACCGTGCTGGGCCTTTTCGGCGACGGGCGAGGTGAGGTGAGTCTTGACGACCATCCCGTCCGTACAGGTGATCGTGCAGGACGCCATGGGCTTGCGCTGGCCCTCGACCTCGACGATGCACTGGCGGCAGGCGCCGGCCGGGTCGAGGAGGGGGTGGTCGCAGAAGCGGGGGATCTCGATGCCGAGCTGCTCGGCGGCCCGGATGACCAGGGTGCCCTTGGGCACGCTGATCTCGACACCGTCGATCGTCAGCGAGACGAGATCTTCCGGCGGAACCGCCGCCTCTCCCCCACCGGAGGGAGCGCTGGTGGTCACAGTCATGCGTTCACCTCCGTGCGGTCGGCCCACACCGTCGACTTGGCCGGGTCGAAGGGGCAGCCCCGGCCGGTGATGTGCTGCTCGTACTCCTCGCGGAAGTACTTGAGCGAGGAGAAGATCGGCGAGGCGGCGCCGTCGCCGAGGGCGCAGAAGGACTTGCCGTTGATGTTGTCGGCGATGTCGTTCAGCTTGTCGAGGTCGGACATGACGCCCTTGCCGGCCTCGATGTCGCGCAGCAACTGCACGAGCCAGTACGTCCCTTCACGGCACGGCGTGCACTTGCCGCAGGACTCGTGGGCGTAGAACTCGGTCCAGCGGGTGACGGCACGGACGACGCACGTGGTCTCGTCGAAGCACTGGAGAGCTTTTGTGCCGAGCATGGAACCCGCAGCGCCCACTCCTTCGTAATCAAGAGGGACGTCGAGGTGCTCCTCGGTGAACATCGGCGTCGAGGAACCACCCGGTGTCCAGAACTTGAGCCGGTGGCCGGCCCGCATGCCGCCGCTCATCTCCAGGAGCTGGCGGAGCGTGATGCCGAGCGGGGCCTCGTACTGACCGGGGTTGGTGACGTGGCCGCTGAGCGAGTAGAGCGTGAAGCCCGGGGACTTCTCGCTGCCCATCGACCTGAACCACTCTTTTCCTTTGTGCAGGATCGCGGGAACTGACGCGATCGACTCGACGTTATTTACAACAGTTGGGCACGCATAGAGCCCTGCGACGGCAGGAAAGGGGGGACGGAGCCGCGGTTGACCCCGGCGGCCTTCGAGCGAGTCGAGTAGTGCGGTCTCCTCACCGCAGATGTACGCGCCCGCGCCCGCGTGCACGGTGAGCTCAAGGTTGAGCCCGCTGCCCAGGATGTTCTCGCCGAGGTAGCCGGCCGCGTAGGCCTCGCGCACGGCCTCGTGCAACCGCCGCAGCACTGGGACGACTTCACCACGCAGATAGATGAAGGCATGCGACGACCTGATGGCATAACACGCGATGACAATGCCCTCGACGAGGCTATGCGGGTTCGCGAAGAGGAGCGGAATGTCCTTACACGTTCCGGGCTCCGATTCGTCGGCGTTGACAACTAGATAGTGAGGCTTGCCATCCCCTTGGGGAATGAATTGCCATTTCATTCCCGTGGGGAATCCCGCGCCGCCCCGGCCGCGCAGACCGGACTCCTTGACGTACGCGATGAGGTCGTCCGGCGACATGGCGAGCGCCTTGCGGAGCCCCTCGTATCCGTCGTGCCTTCGGTAGACGTCCAGCGTCCAGGACCTGTCCTCGTCCCAGAAGGCCGACAGCACGGGTGCGAGCAGCTTCTCCGGACTCGTGTCCTTGATCTCGGGTGCCAAGGTCATCACTCCCCCTCCTCAGTGGCCCGGTCGGCCGACCGCTCACCCTGGGGGCCCTCACCACGCGGATGTACTACGCGCGCAGCATGCGTCTCGCCCTTGGCCAGACGCAGCCCGATGAGTGATGCCGGCCCCGCGCTGCCGCTCGCCTCCACGGCCCCGTCGCGTTCGTCGGGGAAGCCCGCCAGGATCCGGGCGGTCTCCTTGAAGGTGCACAGCGGCGCCCCGCGCGTGGGCTCGACCGGCCGTCCCGCGCGGAGGTCGTCGACGAGACGCTTGGCGCTCGCCGGGGTCTGGTTGTCGAAGAACTCCCAGTTGACCATCACGACCGGCGCGAAGTCGCAGGCCGCGTTGCACTCGATGTGCTCCAGGGTGACCTTGCCGTCGTCGGTGGTCTCACCGTTGCCGACACCCAGGTGCTCCTGGAGCTGCTCGAAGATCGCGTCGCCGCCCATCACCGCACACAGGGTGTTGGTGCAGACGCCGACCTGGTAGTCACCGCTCGGCCCGCGCCGGTACATGGTGTAGAAGGTCGCGACCGCGGTGACCTCGGCGGTGGTCAGGTCCAGCATGTCCGCGCAGAACTGCATCCCGGTGCGCGTGACATGGCCCTCCTCCGCCTGCACGAGATGCAGCAACGGCAGCAGGGCGGACCGGGAGTCCGGGTAGCGGGCGATGACCTCGCGCGCGTCCGTTTCGAGCCGGGCTCGAACGTCGTCCGGGTAGGCGGGCGCGGGCAGTTGGGGCATGCCCAGGCTGACGCCCTCGGGGGTGGTGGTCACCGGTCGACGCCTCCCATCACGGGGTCGATGGACGCGACGGCGACGATGACGTCGGCGACCTGGCCGCCCTCGCACATCGCCGCCATGGCCTGCAGGTTGGTGAAGGACGGGTCCCGGAAGTGGACCCGGTAGGGGCGGGTGCCTCCGTCGGACACGGCGTGCACCCCGAGTTCGCCCTTGGGTGACTCGACCGCCGCGTACGCCTGTCCCGGCGGGACGCGGAAGCCCTCGGTCACCAGCTTGAAGTGGTGGATCAGGGCCTCCATGGAGGTGCCCATGATCTTCTTGATGTGGTCCAGGGAGTTGCCCAGGCCGTCCGGTCCCAGGGCCAGCTGGGCCGGCCAGGCGATCTTCTTGTCGGCGACCATGACCGGCCCGGGCTGCAGCCGGTCCAGACACTGCTCGACGATCCTGAGCGACTGCCGCATCTCCTCCAGGCGGATCAGGAAGCGGCCGTAGGAGTCACAGGAGTCGGCGGTGGGGACGTCGAAGTCGAAGTTCTCGTAGCCGCAGTAGGGCTGCGCCTTGCGCAGGTCGTGCGGGAGGCCGGTGGAGCGCAGGATCGGGCCGGTGGCGCCGAGGGCCATGCAGCCGGCCAGGTCGAGGTAACCGACGTCCTGCATACGGGCCTTGAAGATGGGGTTCCCGGTGGCGAGCTTGTCGTACTCGGGAAGGTTCTTCCGCATCTTCTTCACGAACTCGCGGATCTGGTCCACCGCGCCGGGCGGCAGGTCCTGGGCGAGTCCGCCGGGGCGGATGTACGCGTGGTTCATCCGCAGGCCCGTGATGAGCTCGTAGATATCGAGAATCATTTCACGATCACGGAATCCGTAGATCATGATCGTGGTGGCGCCGAGCTCCATGCCGCCGGTGGCGATGCACACCAGGTGGGAGGAGAGCCGGTTGAGCTCCATCAGGAGCACACGGATGAGGGTGGCCCGGTCGGGGATCTGGTCCTCGATGCCGAGGAGCTTCTCGACGGCGAGACAGTAGGCGGTCTCGTTGAAGAAGGACGTCAGGTAGTCCATGCGTGTGACGAAGGTGGTGCCCTGCGTCCACGTGCGGAACTCGAGGTTCTTCTCGATGCCGGTGTGGAGATAGCCGATGCCGCAGCGGGCCTCGGTGACCGTCTCGCCCTCGATCTCCAGGATCAGGCGGAGCACGCCGTGGGTGGACGGGTGCTGGGGGCCCATGTTGACGACGATGCGCTCGTCGTCGGCACGGGCCGCGGACTGGACGACCTCGTCCCAGTCGCCGCCGGTGACCGTATATACAGTGCCCTCGGTCGTTTCACGGGCGGATGCTGACTGCGTGCTCATGAGTACGACCTCCGCTGGTCCGGAGCCGGGATCTGGGCGCCCTTGTACTCGACGGGGATGCCGCCGAGCGGATAGTCCTTGCGCTGCGGGTGGCCCGGCCAGTCGTCCGGCATCATGATCCGCGTCAGGGCCGGGTGGCCGTCGAAGACGATGCCGAAGAAGTCGTACGTCTCGCGCTCGTGCCAGTCGTTCGTCGGATAGACGGAGACCAGGGACGGGATGTGCGGGTCGGCGTCCGGGGCGCTGACTTCGAGGCGGATCAGCCGGTTGTGGGTGATCGAGCGCAGGTGGTAGACGGCGTGCAGCTCGCGGCCCTTGTCCTGCAGGTAGTGGACGCCGCTGACCCCGGTGCAGAGTTCGAAGCGCAGGGCCGGGTCGTCGCGCAGGGTGCGGGCGACGCGGAGCAGGTGCTCGCGTTCGATGTGGAAGGTGAGCTCGTCGCGGTCGACGATCGTCTTCTCGATCGCGTTCTCGGGCAGCAGGCCCTGTTCCTCCAGGGCGCCTTCCAGCTCGTCGGCGACCTCGTCGTACCAGCCGCCGTAGGGCCTGCTCGCCGGTCCCGGGAGGCGGACCGAGCGGACCAGGCCGCCGTAGCCGGAGGTGTCGCCGCCGTTGTTGGCACCGAACATGCCGCGCTGGACGCGGATCTCCTCACCGCCCTCGCCGCGCTGTCCGGGGAGGTTGGAGGTACCCAGGTCCTTCTCCGGGTTGACTCCGTTGGTGCCGTTCGCGTCACTCACTGCAGCAGCCCCTTCATCTCGATCGTGGGGAGTGCCTTGAGAGCCGCTTCCTCCGCCTCGCGGGCCGCCTCCTCGGCGTTCACGCCGAGCTTGGAGGTCTGGATCTTCTGATGGAGCTTGAGAATCGCGTCCAACAGCATCTCGGGCCGCGGCGGGCAGCCGGGCAGATAGATGTCGACCGGGACGATGTGGTCGACGCCCTGCACGATCGCGTAGTTGTTGAACATGCCGCCCGACGAGGCGCAGACCCCCATGGAGATCACCCACTTGGGATTCGGCATCTGGTCGTAGACCTGCCGCAGCACGGGCGCCATCTTCTGGCTCACCCGGCCGGCGACGATCATCAGGTCCGCCTGGCGGGGAGATCCGCGGAAGACCTCCATGCCGAAGCGCGCCAGGTCGTAGCGGCCCGCGCCGGTGGTCATCATCTCGATGGCGCAGCAGGCGAGGCCGAACGTGGCGGGGAAGACGGACGCCTTGCGCACCCAGCCCGCGGCCTGCTCGACGGTGGTCAGCAGGAAGCCGCTCGGCAGCTTTTCTTCGAGTCCCATGAGTTAAAGGCCTCTCAGTCCCATTCCAGGCCGCCGCGCCGCCATACGTACGCGTAGGCGACGAAGACGGTGAGCACGAAGAGCAACATCTCCACGAGCCCGAAAACACCCAGGGCGTCGAAGGTGACGGCCCAGGGGTAGAGGAAGACGATCTCGATGTCGAAGACGATGAAGAGCATCGCCGTCAGGTAGTACTTGATGGGGAAGCGCCCGCCGCCGGCCGGCGTAGGGGTCGGCTCGATCCCGCACTCGTAGGCCTCGAGCTTGGCCCGGTTGTATCGCTTCGGACCGATCAGCGTGGCCATGACCACGGAGAAGATCGCAAAGCCTGCCCCGAGGGCTCCCAGTACGAGGATGGGCGCATACGCGTTCACCGCTCCTCGCTCCTCTCAGTCGGCACTGACTGCTGGCGATGGCATCGGACTTCACACCCGTCTCATCCGCCCCACGAACTCCATTCGTCCCGACGAAGATCGCGAACATGTGAAGCAGGTCACAAGCCCAACTGCCTCGCATCTTATGCCCGCCGCTCTGTGATCTGCGACACGGGGTATTACACAAGCTTTGTGATCTCCACCACCTGACGATGGATCATGAAGTCGGACGAGCGGTGATCTTCACACGAGAAGCGTCCGAGTGATCACCAGAGGTGACATTTCCGCTCGTTGCTGCGGGTTTCGGGAGGAGTCTCAATATCAAGAGAGTTCCTCTGCATGCAAATTGGTGCTGGACTCGGCGCCTTGATAGTGAGCCGCATTCACACATGAGGGGGACCCGCGCGGCGGGATGTGGACGCGTGCGCGCGTTCACGAGCGAGTCAGGTCGGATCTACGCGCGTGACGCCACCCTCGCGGTGACCGTTCCGTGACCTGCACCACACCGTGAGAGCCGGATGAGAACGGGGCTTGGCCACCCAGCTCAACAGGTGGTAGGCGTCAGACAATTCGGACGTAACGACGAAAGGTCATGATCACAGGCTTGATCCGCCAGGTCCGCTATGTCCGTTACGGCGTCAATAAAGAGTGACGGGTGAGGAATTCGGGGTGCCGGTTGAACAATTGTGGCGCAGCACACGTTTCTTGAAGGTATGGAGGAGCCCCTGATACCGGTTGTTCTCATGCCCCACACCGCTCACATACGCAGCCACCGGAAGCCCCGCCGCAGCGCGTCGAAAATCGCGATGCGGGCAGGAGTTGCCGGTGGCGTTCTCAGCACCATGGCAGTGGCTGCCGCGTCGGGTTCGGCGAGCGCTGCCGAGACGACGCAGACGCTCGAACTGCCCGCCCTCACGGCCGACCTGGCCGCCCAGGTAGCACAGTCCGCGGACGCCACCCAGCTGGCCGCGGCGCAGTACGAGCTCCAGGCCGAGCGCGACGCGGCCGCCGCCGACGCCGCCCAGCAGGCCAAGAAGAACCTCGCCGAGGCCAAGGCGAAGGCCGAGGCCACGAGGAAGGCCGAAGCGGCCCGCAAGGCAGCCGCCGCTGCCGCCTCCCGGTCCGCCGAGCGGACCACTCTCACGTCCACCAGCACGACCGCGTCCGCGCCGGCCAGCGGCAGCGTCGCGACGGTCATCGCCTTCCTCAAGGCGCAGGTGGGCGACGCCTACATCAGCGGAGGCACCGGCCCCAACGCGTGGGACTGCTCCGGTCTCGTCCAGGCCGCGTTCAAGCAGGTCGGCGTCGACCTGCCGCGCGTCTCGCAGGACCAGTCGACGGCCGGTACGCCGGTCTCCCTCTCCAACGTCCAGGTCGGCGACATCCTGTACTGGGGCTCCGCGGGCTCGGCGTACCACGTGGGCGTGTACATCGGGGACGGCCAGTACCTCGACGCGGCGAACCCCTCCAAGGGCGTCGTCATCCAGGACCTCTCCGGGTACCCGGCGACGGGCGCGGTGCGCGTGCTCTGACGAGCGACGCGCGCTGTAGCGCCGTAAGGAGTGAAGGGCCGCAGCCGCTCGGGGGCAGCGGCCCTTCCCCCTACCCGGTCATGACGCACCCAGTCATGCTGTACCCAGTCATCCCAGGTCGAAGGTGTTGGGCAGGCCCAGGCGGTAGCGGAGTTCGTCGACGCGTTTCAGCGGTTCCATCTCCGAGGGCCGGTACAGCTCCTGGATCCCACAGCGCTCGGCGCCCGAATTGTCCGCGTCCAGCAGGGCGTTGACGGCGCGGCGGGCGGACTCGTTGGCGCCCTCCATGGTCGCCAGGTCCACGTCGGTGCGGACGTAGTCGCCGGCGAGGAAGAAGTTCGGCACCTTCGTGGCGGCCGAGGGGCGGTTGTAGAGCGTGCCCGTCGGGTGGATCAGGAGTTGCTCGCGGTTCTGCGGGTCGGGGCCGCCGAGGCCCGTCACCGCCGGGTCCATGAACCAGCCGAGGCGGTCGTCGTCCGTGAGCGTCGTCTTGGCGGAGTCGTTGAGGCCGTCCTTCAGCTGGGCCCACAACTCGGCCACGATCTCGTCCTTGGTGCACTCACGGGCCGTCTTGCCGTACAGGATCCCGGGCTTGTCCCACTCCGAGATGATCGTCGACAGACAGTCGTGGGCGGCGCCGTCGCCGTAGTCCGCCGAAAAGTCCCGTACGTCCCAGAACTGCGCCTGTCCGATGCCGGTCACGGACCACGGTGAGTCGAGGCAGTTGATGTGGCCGTGCACGACGGGTGTGGGCGTGCGCAGATAGAACATCACGCCGACCATCCAGTCCGTCTGGAGCGCGTCGCACCTGGCGAGCTGCGGGTCGGCCGCGCGCAGGGCGGATCCCCAGGTGCGGCGGGCGTGTTCGACGGGCAGGGCGGAGACGTAGTGGTCGGCGGTGACGGTGCGCTCCTGGCCGCCCTCGCGGGCCGAGACCCGTACGCCGGTCACCCGGCCGCCCTCGTAGAGGACCTCCTGGACCCGGGTGCCGAGGACGAACTCGACGCCGAGGGAGCGCAGGTGCGTCTCCCAGGGGTCGATCCACGCCTCGCTCGTGGGGGCGTTGAGGACGCGGTCGACGTCGGCGTCGCCGTCCATGCCGCGGCCGAGCAGGCCCCACAGCAGCAGGGCCTCGATGATGACGCGGCCGACGGTCCGGGTCGAGGCGACCTCCGCGCGCGTGGCGACGAGGTTGCGGGTCTGTCCGATGCCGAGGAGCGTCTGGTACTCCTCACTCATCTCCTCGGCACGGATGAAGTCCCACCAGGAGACCTTCTCCCACTGGTCCTCGCGGCGGGCGTCGCAGCTGGTGAGGTGGACCAGGAGCCGGTCGGCGAAGTAGGCGGCCTCGTGGGCGGGGAGGCGGGTGCCCAGGTCCAGGACGGACAGCAGCTGGTCGCGGATCCAGGACGGGGTGAGGTCTCCGGGGGCGGGCGGGGTGGTCAGGCGGCGGAGCGGGAAGTGGAGGTCGGGGCGGCCGCCGGAGCGGGCGAAGAGGGCCTCCGTGCCGCCGCGGAGGTTGCCGCGGACACCGTCGGCGTTTCCGGCGAAGGGGATGCGGCGCATGGTGTCGGGCAGGTTCCGGTAGAAGCCGGGGAAGAAGCGGAAGCCGTGTTCGGCGGGCAGGGGGTTGCGGCCGTCCGCGCCCGTGCCGGGAAAGTCCATCGAGCGGGCCTTGCCGCCCAGGACGTCGTAGTACTCGTAGACGGTCACCGCGTAGCCGCGCTCGGCGAGTTCGTGGGCGGCGCTGAGGCCGGAGACTCCGCCGCCGAGGACGGCGACGCGGGGGCCCGAGGGGGCCGCGGACGCGCTCCCGGCCGGCCATAAGGCGGTGGCGCCCACCGCTCCCCCGGCGGCGGCCAGGAAGCGTCTACGGGTGTGGCCGGACTGCTCGGTCCGCTCCTGTGGGTCCTGGGGGTGCTGCGGGTGTTCTGTTGTCATGACTACGGGAGGGTAGGGAGGGGCGGCGGAGGCCGGAACCCCGCTTCCCGGCCACCACAGCATCCTCACAACACACGCCCATGAGCACGGGCACGGTCACGGCCACGGGCCGCTTACGCCTTCGGGGCCACCTTGCTCAGGCCGTTGATGATGCGGTCCATCGCGTCGCCGCCCGTCGGGTCGGTCAGGTTCGCGAGCATCTTCAGCGTGAACTTCATCAGCAGCGGGTGGGTCAGGCCGCGTTGGGTCGCGATCTTCATGACCTGGGGATTGCCGATGAGCTTCACGAAGGCGCGGCCCAGTGTGTAGTAGCCGCCGTAGGTGTCCTTGAGGACGCGCGGGTAGCGCTGGAGGGCGATCTCTCGCTGGGCCGGCGTCGCGCGCGCGTGGGCCTGGACGATGACGTCGGCGGCGATCTGGCCGGACTCCATGGCGTAGGCGATGCCCTCGCCGTTGAAGGGGTTCACCAGGCCGCCCGCGTCGCCGACCAGCAGCAGGCCCTTCGTGTAGTGGGGCTGGCGGTTGAAGGCCATCGGGAGGGCCGCGCCGCGAATGGGGCCGGTCATGTTCTCCGGCGTGTAGCCCCAGTCCTCCGGCATCGACGCGCACCAGGCCTTCAGGACCTCGCGCCAGTCCAGTTCCTTGAAGGAGTCCGAGGTGTTCAGGACACCCAGGCCGACGTTGGACGTGCCGTCGCCCATGCCGAAGATCCAGCCGTAGCCGGGCAGGAGGCGGTCCTCGGGGCCGCGGCGGTCCCACAGTTCCAGCCAGGACTCCAAGTAGTCGTCCTCGTGGCGCGGGGAGGTGAAGTACGTGCGGACCGCGACGCCCATCGGGCGGTCCTCGCGGCGGTGCAGGCCCATCGCCAGGGACAGGCGCGTGGAGTTGCCGTCGGCGGCCACGACGAGCGGCGCGTGGAAGGTGACCTCCCGCTTGTCCTCGCCGAGTTTCGCGTGCACGCCCGTGATGCGGCCGGTGCGGTCGTCGATGATCGGGGCGCCGACGTTGCAGCGCTCGTGGAGGCGGG
This sequence comes from Streptomyces sp. JLBG701, assembly GCF_058544905.1. Classification (NCBI taxonomy): domain Bacteria; kingdom Bacillati; phylum Actinomycetota; class Actinomycetes; order Kitasatosporales; family Streptomycetaceae; genus Streptomyces; species Streptomyces sp. JLBG701. Next base: position 6,756,062 of record NZ_CM178588.1, on the reverse strand, counting down.
CGCCCGCCTTCTGGGCCTGGCGGGCGAGTTGCTCGTCGAAGTCGTCGCGCTTGCGGACGAGACCGTAGTCGGGGAAGGAGGCGAGTTCCGGCCAGTCCAGCTGGAGGCGGGAGCCGCCGCCGATGATCCGCAGGCCCTTGTTGCGGAGCCAGCCGGCCTCCTCGGAGATGTCGATGCCCATCGAGACGAGCTGCTTGGTGGCTCGCGGGGTCAGGCCGTCACCGCACACCTTCTCGCGCGGGAAGCTGGTCTTCTCCAGCAGCAGTACGTCGAGCCCGGCCTTCGCGAGGTAGTACGCGGTGGTGGAGCCTGCTGGCCCCGCGCCGACGACGATGACATCGGCGGTGTTTTCGGAGAGGGGCTCGGTCACGACGGGATCTCCCCAAGGTTCGGAAACTACGTGCCGACGGGCACTGGACATGGGCAGTCTATTCAGCGGTACTGATCACCCGGCTGAAGGGCTGCCCCAGTGAACCGAGCTCTCCCCATAGTCCGGCTGCGTGTTCCCACCGACGAGGACGCCGTCGCGTGGCACAGGGTCTTCGACGACCCGGACGTCATGGAGTTCCACGGCGGCCGGTCGGCCGAGCTGTCCGTCTACGAGGAGCTCACCGCCCGCCAGCGGCGGCACGACGCCGAGCACGGCTTCTGTCTGTGGACCATGCTCGACGAGTCCGGCCGGGTCATCGGCTTCACCGGTGCCCAGCCGTGGCCGGGCGAGTGGGGACCCAAGGGCGAGATCGAGATCGGCTGGCGGCTGGGGCGGGACTTCTGGGGCAGGGGATACGCCACGGCGGCCGCGCAGATGACGCTGGAGCGAGTGCGCTCGGCGGGCGTGCGGAGTGTGGTGGCGATGGTCCAGGCCGACAACACCCGCTCGATCGAGGTCACCAGGCGGCTGGGCATGCGTCTCACCGAGGTCTTCACGACGTCGGAGCCGAAGAGGCAAGGGAACTGCTACCGACTTGATCTGTAACGCACAGTAACTACCTGCTACAGAAAGACACTTGGCGCTTCCGGCAGGCGCGTGGCGGGGGTTACCCTGCCAGTACCGCTGGGGGTGACATCTGTGCGCATACCACCCAAAACACCCGAAGTGCGCGTACCACGGCTTGTCGGCCTGATGGCCATGGACGCGCGCCAGACGGCCGAGGCGCAAGGCGTGCTGCTCGCCGCGCCCGACCGGCCCGACTTCCATCTCGCCGTCGTGGACTACGTCGTACGGCAGTACCCGCCACCCGGGGCCGAGGTACCGCGCGGCGCCGTGATCACCGTGTGGTTCGACCTCGGCGAGGGGGAGGGCGGCGGAGGCGCGGGCGTGCGTGAGCCGCGCATTCCGAACCCACCCAGGGGCGGGCTGCAGCGTGAGCTCGACGAGCCGGGAGACGCCTTCGAAATGATCAGGTGATCAAGGAAGACCGAGGAAGACCGGTCGGCGAGATGCCTCAGGCCTGCTTGAAGCCCCGGTGCAGGGCCACGATTCCGCCGGACAGGTTCCGCCAGGCCACCTTCGACCAGCCGGCCTTGCACAGCCGCTCGGCCAGCGCGGGCTGGTCGGGCCATGCGCGGATGGACTCGGCGAGGTAGACGTACGCGTCGGGGTTCGAGGAGACCGCGCGGGCGACCGGGGGCAGGGCGCGCATCAGGTACTCGGTGTAGACCGTACGGAAGGGCGCCCAGGTCGGGTGCGAGAACTCGCAGATCACGACGCGGCCACCGGGCCTGGTCACCCGGTACATCTCGCGCAGGGCGGTGTCCGTGTCCTGGACGTTGCGCAGGCCGAAGGAGATCGTCACCGCGTCGAAGGTGTCGTCCTTGAAGGGCAGCTTCGTCGCGTCGCCGGCCGTGAACGGCAGCCAGGCGTTGCGCTTCTTGCCCACCTGGAGCATGCCGATGGAGAAGTCGCACGGGACGACGTACGCGCCCGTGCGGGCGAAGGGCAGCGACGAGGTCGCCGTACCGGCCGCGAGGTCCAGGATCTTCTGCGCGGGCCGGGCGTCGACCGCCCGAGCGACCTCCTTGCGCCAGCGCCGGTCCTGGCCGAGCGACAGCACGTCGTTCGTCAGGTCGTACCGTTCCGCCACGTCGTCGAACATCGAGGCGACTTCGTGCGGCTGCTTGTTCAGGGAAGCGCGGGTCACGGGCCCATTCTTGCAGCACACGTCTAGGGAAGAAGCCTCGGCTTCTTCTTGGCGGCCACGTCCTCCACCCAGCCGCACAGCAGGACGAAGACCGCGATCAGGATCCAGCCGATGCCGAACATGAACCACTGGCTCTCCAGTGGCAGCCACTTCTCGAAGGCCGGTACGTTCCAGAACTGGTCGATCAGCGGGACGGCGAGGATCAGGGCGATCTCGTGCCAGAGGTAGATCGTGACCGCGCGGGCGTTGAAGACCGTGACGAGCCGGTCGACGCGGCGGAATCGGGTCAGGCCGGCAAAGTCGATGTTGAAGTAGGACTTGGCCCACATCAGCAGCATCACGTAGCCGGCCGACCAGTACGTCTGGGCGAGCGGGTTCTCGTCCAGGTCGTAGGTGCCCGCCTCGGCCTGGTGCGTGAAGGCGTACCAGCCGCCGAAGGCGATCGCGGCGAGCGACAGGACGACCACCAGGAACGGCTTCATCTTCTGCAGCACACCGTCGCGGTGGGCGAAGCCGAGCACCCAGCAGAAGAGGTACGTCGACAGGTCCCACATCTCGTTGCCGAGCCGGTTGTCCGGTCCCGACCACACGTACTTCAGGATCACGATCGGCGCGAGGGTCAGCACCAGCACCGGGATCGGCGCCTTGCGGAAGATCCACAGCAGGGCCGGGGAGAGCAGGACGAACCAGAGGTACGTGCGCAGGTACCAGAGGATCTCCCAGGCCTGGACGCCCCACTGGTTGCCCGGCGGGTCGCCCAGCGGCACGACCCAGAAGACGATCTGCCAGCCCGGCATCCAGTCGTGGATCAGCATCGCGGTCACCACGAAGAAGCCCCAGAACCAGAACGGCGGCAGGAGCCGGCGCATCCGGCTCTTGACCACCTTGAACGCGGGGCGTTCCAGGGACTTCGCCATCAGCGTGCCGGCCAGCGCGAACATGATGCCCATGGACGGGAAGACCATGCCGCACCAGGCCCACCCGAAGGTGTGATAGGTGACGACGCGGACGAGGGCGACGGCACGCAGGGTGTCGAAGTAGCGGTCGCGACCCGCAGGTTGCGCCGGTGGCGGAGGCTTCTCCTCCTCCGCCCCGACAGCAGCCTCGGCCTCCGGCGCCACCACGGGCTCCGATTCCGGCCTCGGCTCTTCCATCACGGGCAGGGTGGCGGTCGATTCAGCCGCCTGGCCCTGCCCTTGCCCCTGCCCGTAGTCGACGTACTGCTGCGGATACGGCTGCTGTTGCTGCTGTTGTGGGTAGCCGTATCCATAGCCGTCGTGCCCTTGCTGCGGGTACCCCTGTTGCGGATAGCTCTGTTGCGGATAGCCCTGTTGCGGATAGCCCTGCTGGGGATACCCCTGTTGTTGCGGGTACCCCTGCTGCGGATATCCCTGTTGCTGCTCCGCGCCCCAGCTCATCAGCTGGCCCCCGCAGGAGTGCCGACCTCGCCGGTGCGCTTGAGCTTCTGCCAGCGCAGGCGGCCGCCGGTGAGGGCGGTGATGCAGGAGTGGATGAGGACGAGGTACATCATCTGGCGGTAGGCCAGTTGCTGCAGAGGCATCATCAGCAGGTACCGGTATTTCTCGCGGTCCAGACGGAAGGCGTACGCCGCGCAGAAGAGCTGGATCCCCAGCACCGCGAACCACGCGAGCAGGGCGGCCTGGAAGTCGACGAAGATCATCGAGTAGATGGTGAACACGTCGATGAGCGGGGCGAAGACCGGCGTGATGATCTGGAAGATCACGACCAGCGGCATGCCGATCCGGCCGAAGCGGCCCGAAGGACCCTTGTCCGTAAGGGACTTGCGGTGCTTCCACAGCGCCTGCATGGTGCCGTAGGACCAGCGGTAGCGCTGGGACCACAGCTGCTTGAGCGAACCGGGCGCCTCCGTCCAGGCGATGGCGTGCTCCTGGTAGACGACCCGCCAGCCACCGCGGTGCATCGCGATGGTGATGTCGGTGTCCTCGGCAAGGGTGTCCTCGCTCATGCCGCCGACCTCCAGGACCGCGTTGCGGCGGAACGCGCCGATGGCGCCCGGGATGGTGGGCATGCAGCGCAGCAGGTCGTACATACGGCGGTCGAGGTTGAAGCCCATCACGTACTCGATGTGCTGCCAGGCGCCGATGATCGTGTTGCGGTTGCCGACCTTGGCGTTGCCCGCGACCGCGCCGACCTCCGGATCGGCGAACGGCTGCACCAGCTGGTGCACGGCCTCCGGCTCGAAGACGGTGTCGCCGTCCATCATCACGACGATGTCGTAACGGGCGCTGCGCACACCGTTGTTGAGGGCGGCGGGCTTGCCCGCGTTCTCCTGGCGGATGACGCGGACGTTCGTCATGCCGAGCTCGTCGGCGGCGTTGCGGGCGATCTCGGACGTGCCGTCGGTCGAACCGTCGTCGACGACGATGATCTCGATCGGATGGGTGCTCTTCGCCAGCGACTTGAGGGTGTTGGCGATGCACTCCTTCTCGTTGTACGCCGGGACGATCACGCTCACCGGCTGGGTGACCGTCGGCCCCCAACTGAACCTGCGTTTGTTGCGTTTTCTGTAGTGGGCGCGCGCGAGGATCAGCATCATCCCGAACCGCCCCATGACGGCCACACCGACGACCAGCAACCCGACCGAGAGCGCCGGTACGGCCCACTCGGCGACCGTGACGGCGGCCAGGAGTGCCTTGCCCTCGTAGAGGGTGGCGCCGGTGGCGGTGCGGTGGGCGGCCTGGAGGGTCGAAGTGCCGCCCGCGCCCTGGCCGTTGGCGCCTTGACCGTTGGTGCCCTGGCCGCCCGCGCCCTGACCGTTCGGCTGGCCGCCGGGCTGCTGGCCGTCCGCGCCCGGCGCCGTGCTGGCACCGGCACTGGCGCCGGCACCCGCCTGCTGGTTGCCCGCCTGCTGGTTGCCCGCCTGCTGGTTGCCCGCCGACTGATTGCCCGCCTGCTGCTCCTCGATGACACCGCTGATGGTGGTGAAGGTGTAGCCCTTCGCCTTCATCTTCTCGATGTACTTCGGCAGCGCCTTGATCGTCTGATCGCGCACACCGCCCGCGTCGTGGAAGAGGACCGACGCGCCCTTGTTCTTGGACGGGGTGGCCCACTTGACGATCTTCGAGACGCCCGGCTGCTTCCAGTCGTCGCTGTCGGTGTCGACGAAGACGCTGGTGTAGCCCTCCTTGCCGAGCTTCTTGTAGACGGGCCAGCTGTAGTTGTCGATGGCGTCCGTCTCCGAGGAGTACGGGGCACGGAACAGCGTGGTCGTGATGCCGGCCGCACCCGCCAGCGCGAGCTGGGTCTGCTGCATCTCACGGTTGACGCGGGCGTCGCTCTGGTAGGAGAGGTCGACGTGCGTGAAGGTGTGGATGCCGATCTCGTTGCCCTGCTCGACCAGGTCCTTCACGATGCTCGGGTAGCGCGAGACCATCGAGCCGACCACGAAGAACGTCGCCGGGACGTCGTACTTCTCCAGGATGTCGAGGACCTTGGGCGTGTACGTGGGGTTCGGGCCGTCGTCGAAGGTGAGGGCGATGGTCTTCTTCGGCACGGACAGGGTGGTGGCCTGTCCGCCCCGGAAGGTGACGATCGGACCGCCGTCGATGATCTTGTCGGGAACCTTGCTGGCGCTGGCTCCGTCGCGCACCCGCTCATCGCCGCCGACCTCTGCGCGCAGATAGCCGTCGAGCAGCATCACGCTGGTCAGCCCGAGCAGGAGCAGCATGGCGAGGATGACGCGCGGCTTCTGCAGCGCCGCGGCCTTGCCTGCGGCCCGCTGCACCTTCGAGGGCGCTCGCCTGCGGCCGCGTGAGGACGTCGTCGTGGTCATAAGTGTGGCTGCGCTCCGGTCAGTTGGCGGCCGCGGTGGCGGTCGCGGTCGGGACAGAGCTGGGCGGGGTGCCGGTCGGGGCGCCACTCGGGGCGCCCGTGGGGACGAAACCGCCCTGCGGCTGAAGGTTGCCGCCGGGTCCCGTGGTGCCGCCGGGGGCGGCCTGGTTGCCGCCGAAGGGCAGCAGTGAGGACGGCGTCAGCGAGGTGCCCCAGCCCATGAAGGCCATGCCGAGTACGACCGCGTACCCGAGGCAGCCGACACCCAGAAGGATGCCGAACCGGCGCAACAGCTTCGCCCGGCGTCCGGAGTTGTCAACGAACACGGGACCGTCTTCGGACCCGTTGCCGCTCTTACGGCGGCGACCGCCCTCGGCGGCTCGGTTTTCGATGGCAGGCTCGGAATGCATTCCCCAGACATTAGGCAGTCTTTATGTGTCTGAATCCCGGAAATCCATGTGAGACGCCCATGAGAAACACCTTAACCTGTCTCTTTCCTGAGAGATTCCATGAACGCATGCGCAATCCAGGCGCGAGAGAAAGGAGTTGAATGCACCATTAGCCCGCCCGAATCGCCCGGTTCATGCGCCCAAAACCATGCATACCCTGTGCCGGCACTGTCCTCATGAAGCTCAGGATCGTGTGAGACATTTCCACGTGAGAAACACACTTTGTTTCCATCCTGAGACAGAAATCACGAGAGCGGGTGCATACGCAATGAGGCGTTTCCTGAGGCCGGCCGCCGGGCTCACCTGCCTGTTTGCCCTGGCCACCGCGGGGTGCTCCTCGGGCTCGGACGACTCCTCGGACCAGTCGTCCTCGACTCCCTCGCAGACGGAGGCCGCCCCGTCCGAGTCGTCCACCGAGTCCACGTCGTCGAGCACGTCGTACGCCCCCTACGTGAGCGCGACCGAGGCCGCGGACATGGACTCGTCGGGCTCTCCCACGACGTACAACCTGGCGTTCGTGATCTCCGACAGCAGCGACTGCACACCGGAGTGGAACGGCACGCACACCATCGACGATACGACCGTGAAGTCCCGTATCTCCGCGCTCAAGGAGTCGGGCGCGACCGTGCGCGTCTCCTTCGGCGGGGCGTCCGGCAAGGAGCTGGCGGAGACGTGTGACAGCGCGTCCGAGCTCGCGGCGGCGTACGGCGAGGCGCTCGACGCCGCCGACTCCTCCCAGGCCGACTTCGACATCGAGGGCGACACCCTGACCGACTCCGACTCGGTCGACCTGCGCTCGGAGGCGATCGCGTTGCTCCAGGAGGAACGGAGTGACCTGGCCGTCTCCTTCACGCTGCCGGTGATGCCGTCGGGGCTCGACGACGACAGCCTCGCGCTGCTGGAGTCCGCCAACGACAACGCCGTACAGGTCTCCACGATCAACCTCATGACCATGAACTACGGCGAGTCCTACGACGACGACATGGGCGACTACGCGATCACCGCGGCGAAGGCCGCGCACACGCAGCTGATGGACGTCTTCGGGACGTCCGACGCCGTGGCGTGGCAGGGCATGGCCCTCACCTCGATGATCGGCACCAACGACGTCGACGGCGAGACGTTCACGCTCTCCGACGCCGCTCAGGTGCGGACGTTCGCGGAGGAGAAGGAGATCGCCTGGGTGTCGATGTGGTCGACCTTCCGCGACCAGCAGTGCGAGGAGGGCAACTCCGACGAGGACGACGCGCTGACCAACTGCAGTGGGGTGGAGCAGAGTTCGGGGGCGTTCGCGGAGGCGTTCTCCGAGAACTAGGCCTGATCCGCCGGCCGGCTAACGCCTGCGGTACACCAGCCGGCCCGCCAACACCGTCGCGATGCACTCCCCGGTCTCGTCGAGGACGGCGAGGTCGGCGCGGCCGGCGTGGATGAAGCCGTACCGGCGGCGGACGGGCATGGTCGGCGGCACCACGATGATGTCGTTCCGGGCGGCCGCGGCCCGCAGTTCGGGGGTGTCGACGTGCTCCTCGAAGACGGCCGTCGCCCCCAGTTTCAGCACCGCGTGCATGCGCTCCCGCGGTGTCGGCGCGTCCGGGAGCGGGCCCTGATGGAGGAAGGCGGGGCCCAGGACGCCGGGCCAGCGCCGCACCCTGGCGTCCGGAAACTGTTCCTGGACCTCGGCCAGCGTCCCCATGCCGACGACCCGGTTGGACTCCACGGCGACGGCGCCGCCCCGCACCGGCTCCGAGCCGTCGTCCCACCCGTACCGCAGCTCGTCGGCGGCGTGAATCGTCCGCACAGGGACGTCAGTTGGACGCGAGGAGCTTCAGCTCCGGGTGAGCCGTGCCGCCCGCGATCGCCGTGGACGAGATGTGGGACATGACCCGCTCGTCGACGGGGTCGTTCGCCGGGTCGTCGTGGACGACGATGTGCTCGTACGTCGTGGTCCGCTGGGCCGGGACCCGCCCCGCCTTGCGGATGAGGTCGATGATCTCCATGCGGTTGGAGCGGTGCTTGGCGCCCGCGCTGGAGACGACGTTCTCCTCCAGCATGATCGAGCCGAGGTCGTCCGCGCCGTAGTGCATGGACAGTTGGCCGACCTCCTTGCCGGTGGTCAGCCAGGAGCCCTGGATGTGCTGGATGTTGTCCATGAACAGCCGGGCGATCGCGATCATCCGCAGGTACTCGAAGAGCGTGGCCTGCGTGCGGCCCTTCAGGTGGTTGTTCTCGGGCTGGTAGGTGTACGGGATGAAGGCCCGGAAGCCACCGGTGCGGTCCTGTACGTCACGGATCATCCGCAGGTGCTCGATGCGCTCGGCGTTGGTCTCGCCGGTGCCCATGAGCATGGTCGACGTGGACTCGACGCCGAGGTTGTGCGCGGTCTCCATGATCTCCAGCCAGCGCTCGCCGGACTCCTTGAGCGGCGCGATGGCCTTGCGCGGCCGCGCGGGGAGCAGCTCGGCGCCGGCGCCGGCGAAGGAGTCGAGGCCGGCGGCGTGGATCCGCGTGATGGCCTCTTCCACCGACACCTTGCTGATCCGGGCCATGTGCTCGACCTCGGACGCGCCCAGCGAGTGGATGACGAGCTGTGGGAAGGCGGACTTGATGGCGGAGAAGTGCTTCTCGTAGTACTCGACGCCGTAGTCCGGGTGGTGGCCGCCCTGGAACATGATCTGCGTACCGCCGAGCTCGACGGTCTCCGCGCACCGGCGCAGGATGTCGTCCAGGTCGCGGGTCCAGCCCTTGTCCGTGTCCTTGGGCGCCGCGTAGAAGGCGCAGAACCTGCACGCCGTGACGCACACGTTCGTGTAGTTGATGTTGCGCTCGATGATGTACGTCGCGATGTGCTCGATCCCGGCGTACTTCCGGCGTCGCACGGCGTCGGCGGCGGCGCCCAGCGCGTGCAGCGGGGCGTCACGGTAGAGGTCGAGCGCCTCCTCCGGGGTGATACGTCCACCGTCGGCGGCACGGTCGAGGACGGACTGAAGGTCGGCCTTCTCGGTCACCGGGAGCGTCCCTTTCGTCAAGGAATCAAAAGGAGTGCGCGTAGCGCTCGAAATAAGGGTGGTGGTGGGAGACGGGTGGGCGGACGCAGCCAGCCTACGCCAGCCCTGTGACAAGCCCGACGTCAGGCGGCATACGCCCCGATCAGCAGCCCCAGAAAGGCCCCCGCGATCAGGAACGGCCCGAACGGGATCGTCGCCTTGCGCTCCGCCCGCCGCGCGACGACGAGGGCACCGCCGTACAGGGCCCCGGACAGGAACCCGGCGAAGGTGCCGAGCAGCAGGGTCGCCCAGCCGTACCAACCCAGAACGGCGCCCGCCCCGAGCGCCAGCTTCACATCGCCGAAGCCCATGCCGCCGGGGTTGATGAGGAACAGCACGAAGTAGCCGCCGCCGAGCGCGAGCGCGCCGAGCAGCGCGGTCGTCCAGTTCCCGGCGTGCTCGGGCACCAGCGCGACCAGCCCGAGCAGCACGAGCGCGGCGGCCGCGAGCGGCAGGGTCAGCGCATCGGGCAACCGCTGCACCCGCAGGTCGACGACGGCGAGCAGCACACCGACGGGCGCGAGCAACAGCCAGACGGCCAGCTCGGGCCGGGTGTCGGTGGCGGCGGCGAGAGCGGCGCAGAGGAGGGCGGTGACGGTGGCGAGGACGGGGGCGCTGGGCCCGTACGACTTCTCCTCTACGACTTCTACGTCCCCTACGGCTGTGCAGTCCCCGCACCGACCGGGCCCGATCCACCCCCGGATCGGATGCCCGCCGGGGCACTGGTCCCGCCAGTCCTCACCGGAGGGTACGGAGAACCGGTAGGCCGCGCGGGGAAGGAGCGTCGCTGTCGCCGCACCCCACAGCGCGGCGGCGATCACGAGGAGGCCGGTCAGAGCGGACCACCGCCGAACCCGATCTCGTTCCCGTCCGGATCGTGGTACGTGATCTTCCGGACGCCGTTGGAGTAGGTCTCGCGCTGCGTGGGCTTCAGGCCGCGGTCGGCGATCGCGGCGACACGGTCATCGAGATCGTCGACGAAGAGGGTGTGCAGGGCGTTCCCCGCCCGCCCCGGCCGGTGCTCGATGTACACATACCGATGCTCCGCGATCTCCCACACGGCCTCCGTGTCGTTCGGAAAGAACGCCGGCGACGAGCCGAACAGCCGCTCGTACCAGGCCAGCGCGGCCGCGTAGTCGTTGACCGGAATGCCCGCGAAGAGGTCGACACCCATGCCGCCAGACTAGGCCAGGTCGCACCAGACGTACTTCCCAACTCGACGCCTTTCGAACGCTCTTCCGTAAAGTGGATCGATGCGTCTGCATCCAGGTGAGACCGAAGCCGTCGGCTGGCGGGTGGTGCCCCTGCTCCAAGCCGTCCGGCAGCTACGCGATGCGTCACCCGGCGTCACCGGACGTCCGCGGGTGATCGCGATCGACGGTCGGGGCGGCGCCGGCAAGACGAGCCTGGCCGAGCGGCTGCGCAAGGCGGTGCCCGGCTCCGCCATCGTGCACACCGACGACATCGCCTGGAACCACGCCTGCTTCGACTGGGGCGCCATGCTCGTCGAGCACATCCTGCAGCCCCTGCGGCGGGGTGAGGCCGTCGATTTCCGCCCCGATGCCTGGATCAGCCACGGCCGGCCCGGATCGATCACCGTCCCCGCCGGTGCCGGCTTCATCTGGGTCGAGGGCACGGGCGTCATCCGCGAGGAGCTCGCCCCGTGGTTGGACGCCTCGGTGTGGATGCAGAGTGACCTCGACGAGCAGGAGCGCCTGCTGGCCGCCCGCGACGGTGGCTCCCCCGAGCAACTGGCGCACGTGGCGAACTGGCTGCTGGAGGAACTGCCGTTCATGTCACGAGAACAGCCGTGGACCCGAGCCACCATGATCGTCGCCGGCCCTCCGCGGATCGCCCACGACCCGGACACCGAGTTGGTCGTCGCCCCGGCGAGCGCTCAAGGGCGTGCAGGCTAGCGTGGGAAGGACCGGCCCCTCGGATCCCTCGGCGGCTCGTCCCAGGACTCGTGACGGCCAAGGGCGTTCTCCGTGTACGACTCCGTGGTGGCCGCGGCGAGTGCGGCGAAGTGCTGCTGGGCCTCGTCCAGAGTGCCGACGGATTCGATGGGGTCGTCGAAGGTCGGCATCTCCGTCGCTCCCTGGATGATCGTGTGGGGCAGCATGGCCAGCGACGTGGTGCCCGTCTGCTCGCGCGACGGACGCAACTGGACGCGGATGCCGTGCCGGTCGGCGAGCTGGCCGACCACGAACAGGCCCATGTTCCGGGAGATGTTGGCGTCCACGGTGGGCGGGTTGGCCAGCTTGTGGTTGATGGCGGCGAAGTCGTCGGTGGTCAGACCGATGCCCTTGTCGTGGATCTCGATCATGATCCGGCCGTCGGGCAGACAGGCCGCGGTGACACGGACCTTGGTCTGCGGCGAGGAGAACGCGGTGGCGTTCTCCAGGAGTTCGGCCAGCATGTGCGCGAGGTCGCTGACGGCACGGCCGTGGATCTCGGCCTCGGGGATGCCGTCCAGCTCGATGCGCTCGTACTGCTCGACCTCGGAGGACGCGGCTCGCAGCACGTCGACCAGCGGAAGCGGCCGCACCCACGGCTGGTGGGCCTCCACACCGGCGAGGACCAGGAGGTTCTCGCCGTTGCGGCGCATACGGGTCGCGAGGTGGTCGAGGCGGAAGAGGTTCTGCAGTTGGTCCGGGTCGGCCTCGTTGTTCTCCAGGTCGGTGATCAGGGTCAACTGGCCCTCGATCAGGGCCTGGTTGCGGCGCGACAGGTTGGTGAAGATCGTGTTGATGTTGCCCCGCAGCAGAGCCTGCTCGGCGGCCAGCCGGACCGCCTCGCGGTGAACCTGGTCGAAGGCGCGGGCGACCTCGCCGATCTCGTCCCTGGTGTTGACCGGAATCGGTTCGATACGCGTGTCGACCCGGCCGGGATCGGAACGGGAGAGCTGGGCGAGCAGCGCCGGCAGCCGCTGCCCCGAGATCTGGAACGCCGAGGTGCGCAGCACCCGCATCCGGGTGCTCATCGAACGGGCCACGGCGGCGGCGACGATGAGCGCGGCGAGGACGGCGACCAGGACGACAGCGGCGATGACGATGGCGTCACGGCGCGCGTCGTCGGCGATGTCCCTGGCATTGGCGAGCGCGGTGTCGGTGAGGTAGACCTCGACGTCGCGATACGCGTTGAAGCCGAGGGTGGACGCGGCGAAGAACGACTCGGTCGTGATGCCCTCGGCGGCGAGTTCCGTGGCCGACTTCCCCGAGGCGATCTCACTGATCATCGTCGTCATGGTCGGCGGAGCCACGAAGGTCTCCCCGGCCGCCTCGGCCTGTGCGGCGGCCTCGGCGATCTGCCGTTCTCCCTCGGTCTGCGCCGCGGCCAGCGCCTTCTGCAGTTGGGCCGTGTCCTCGGCGGTGGCGGCACCGGCGAACTCCTGGAGCGCGACCTGGAGGAGATAGGCGTACGAGGCGAAGGAGGCGAGCTGGGTCTGGAGTTCACCGGCCGCGAGGGTGCTGCGGTCCTCGGTCAGGACGTGCGTTCCGATGGCCCGGGTCAGGGACTCACAGGCCTGGGTGAGGGAGATGGCGTACAGCGCCCGGCCGAAGCTGGCCTGGTTGCTGCTGCCGTAGCCGAGTTCGTTCGCGATCTCCATCAACGGGTGCTGGACCAGGTGGTACTTCTCCTCGGTCTGCACACCGGGAAGCTTGTCGGTGAACGCGTCGGCGCGCAGGCCGGCCAGCTGCTTCTCGCCGCTCTGGACCACCGCGACCCTCCTGAGCAGGCGCGCGCTCTGCGGCATGCGCTCCACCGCCTTGTCGAAGGCCGCCATGTCCTGGTCTGTGATCTCGCGGGCCTTGGCGATGACGCTGGAGGAGGTGTCTCCCTGAAGCAGAGGAACGACCGACAGATCCCGTTCGTTGATCGCGTCGCTGGCGAACTTGTTGGCGGCCTGCACCAGTTCGGCCACCCGGACCGCGTCGTCCGCGTCCCGCCAGGTGTCCGCGGCAGCCTTCACCCGGAAGCCGCCGAACACCAGCGTGACCATGACGGGAATGAGCAGAATGGCGCGCAGCCGCCGGGCCACCCGCCAGTTGCTGGTCAAGGACGTCAGCCGCGCTTTCCTCACTCGACAACCGCTTTCTCGACGCCGACAGATTCATTCGTGTAACCGCTTCTTAGCAGTACGCAGTCATCGGCGCCCATTACTCAACGGAAGTCCTCCGAAACCAACAGGTTCGCCACTCGCCATGGGCGGCGCTACTTGATCTTCGACAGCCGAGCCGTGGGACGCCCCGAAGCCTCGCTGTCCGACTCGTAGTTGAGGTCGTCGCCGACCCGCGTGATGAGAACGGTCGCGGCAGCCTGACTGCACCCGCTGTGGTTCGACTCGGCACCCACGGACGTCGCGACGAGCTGCTTCTCGGTCACCTTCTTCAGAGTCAGTACGTCGAGACAGACGGCGCCGATCTGATCCGTCTGCCGCATCCTGCCCAACTCCTCCCCCACGACCGCCTGTTGGACAGTGAGCCGGAACGTCCCCATGGGCAGGGCACCGTCGAGCCCGAGGGCCTGTCCTTCCCAGGTGCCGAGGTAGGCGGCGGGCACGTTGCCCGACTGGCTACCGGACTGCTGGCTGCTGGGCGGTTGGGAGTAGGCATAGGAAGGGCCGGAGTCACTCGAAGTGTCGTCACCCCCGCCGCCCGGCAACAGGTCGAACACGAACACCGACCCGACCGTCACCGCCGCCAACGCCCCCGCGACCGCAAGGGCCACCGTGCAGCTCAACTTCCGCCCCCGCCCACCGTCCCCCGGCACCGTGGTGGCCGCCACGGAGACGGAAACCTTGCCGGGCGCCGACGTAGGCACGGGCACGGCATCACGCGGCTCGGGCACGGAAACAGAAGGGGAAACGGAAGGCGGCGTAGGAGCCATGCGCGGAGACGGCGACGGCACGGGAGCCATGACGGGCGGCGGCCCGAACTCCCCCACCTCCCCCACCGAAGGACTGCTGAACCCCACGGGCCCGGACGGCGGCGGCATCTCCCCCGTCGCCTCAAGATTCAGTAGCTGTACGGCACTTCGGCTGACCTGCTCGACCAGCGCCCCCGGCAGCCACCCGCCCGCGACCAGCCGGGCCGCGCCCTCCGGAGCCAACCGCCGGGCCACCTCACCGGGCGCCGGCCGCCCACCCGGATCCTTGGCGAGGCACTCCTCGACCAGCTCCCGCAACTCGCCGCCCAGGGAGTCGAGTTCGGGCTGTTCGTGCACGACCTTGTAGAGCAGGGCCGCCGAGGAGTCCCCGCGGAACGGCGGTGCGCCGGTCGCCGCGTACGCCAGCACGGCCCCCAGCGAGAAGACGTCGGCCGCTCCCGTGACCGACTTGCCGAGGATCTGCTCAGGGGACATGTAACCGGGCGAGCCGATCGAGACGCCGGTGGAGGTCAGGGACGCGGTACCGTCCGTGGCGCGCGCGATGCCGAAGTCGATCAACAAGGGCCCGTCGAGGGTGAGAAGCACGTTGGACGGCTTCACGTCCCGGTGGACGAGCCCCAGTTCGTGCACCGCCTCCAGCGCCTCACCCAGACCCGCACCCAACACCCGTACGGAATGGGCGGGCAGCGGACCCATGCCGCTGGTGACCGCTGCCGTGAGCGAGGGGCCGGCGGCGTACGCGGTGGCGACCCACGGGACCGCCGCCTCCGGGTCCGCGTCCAGCACCGGCGCGGTCCAGGCGCCGCCCACCCGCCGCGCGGCCTCGACCTCGCGGCGGAAGCGGGCGCGGAACTCCTCGTCGAGGGCGAAGTGCGGGTGCACGATCTTGACCGCGACCGTGCGGCCGCCGGCGTTGCGGCCCAGGTAGACGCGGCCCATGCCGCCGGAGCCGAGCCGGCCGAGCAGCCGGTAGGGCCCGATGGTGGTGGGCTCGTCGACTCCGAGCGACTGCATGCTGGCCTCCCCCATAAGGTTCAGATGCAGGTTAGGGCTGGAGCAGTTCCACCTTCACGTCCCTGGCGAAACCCGTCGTCGACCCCACCCTCCGCGCGAACTCCGCGACCGCCGCCAACTGCGCGGCCCCGAAACGGAAGTCGAGCGTGGTGAAGTACCGCTCCAGGACCTCCTCGTCGAAGGCCTCCCAGCGGGCCGCCTGTTCGGCGACCTTGCTCACCTCCTCCAAGGAGAGGTTGCGGGAGGCGAGGAAGGCCTCGTGGACCTTGCGGGTGATGACCGGCTCGCGCTCCAGGTAGTCGCGCCGGGCCGCCCACACCGCGAAAACGAAGGGCAGGCCGGTCCACTCCTTCCAGAGCGCGCCGAGGTCGTGCACGGTGAGGCCGAAGCGCGGGCCGTCCAGCAGGTTGGCGCGCAGCGCGGCGTCTCCGATGAGCACCGCCGCCTCCGCCTCCTGCATCATCAGGCTGAGGTCCGGCGGGCATGTGTAGTAGTCGGGCTGGACGCCGTAACGGTCGGCGAGCAGCAGCTGGGCGAGCCGGACGGAGGTGCGCGAGGTCGAGCCGAGGGCGACCCGGCGCCCGTCCAGCTGGTCCAGGGGGACCTGCGAGACGATCACGCAGGACATCACCGGGCCGTCGCACCCCACCGCGATGTCGGGGAAGGCGACCAGGTCGTCCGCGTTCTTGAGGAACTCGACGAGGGTGATGGGCCCTATGTCGAGGTCTCCCTGCACCAGCTTCTCGCTGAGCTTCTCCGGGGTGTCCTTCGTGAGCTCGAAGTCGAGGAGCGTGCCCGTTCTCGCGAGCCCCCAGTACAGGGGCAGGCAGTTCAGGAACTGGATGTGGCCGACGCGCGGCCGGGTGCGAGAATTGTCCACATCGCGACACTAGACCCCATGAGGTACGGTGCAGGCTCCGGGTGGCCCCTCTGGTCCCCGCCGGCCCGTCAACCTCTGACGCGGGTCCTCAAACGTCCGAGTGACGTGATCTTGGCCCCTATTGCTTTCCCCTGCCCGCATGCTAGGCTCGCCGCAAGTTGCAGTTTGGTTTCCCTTGCAGTACAGAGCCTGCGGAGCATGTAACCGCAGGCTCTAGTCGTTTTCAGACGTATGCAGTTGTTGGGACTTTGTTTTCACACTTGCAGGTTCTGGAGCAGGGCAACCCTTTGGGCCCAAGGAGGGCTTATGGCTACCGGAACCGTGAAGTGGTTCAACGCCGAAAAGGGCTTTGGCTTCATCGCCCAGGAGGGCGGCGGCCCCGACGTCTTCGTCCACTACTCCGCGATCAACGCGAACGGCTTCCGTTCGCTCGAGGAGAACCAGTCGGTTTCCTTCGACGTGACCCAGGGCCCGAAGGGCCCGCAGGCGGAGAACGTCACGCCGCTCTAAGTCTTCGGCTCACTTGAGTCCGATGCTTTGATCCGGAACTGAGAGCAGTACCCAAGGAGCCCCTAGCCGCAAGGCAAAGGGGCTCCTGCCTTTTACTCCCGACCCGTTCACGCATGCTGCATGACGAGCACGAACATGGTCCCGGGCACGAGCGCCTCGTACGCGTGCGGCACATCCCCGCGATACGACATGTAATCCCCGGGCCCGAGCTCGACGCCCTCCCCCGCCGGCCCAGCCTTGACGCGCCCCGAGCTCACGACCAGATGCTCCACGGTCCCCGGAATATGCGGTTCCGAATCCCGCACGGTCCCGGGCTCCAGCCACACGTAATAGATGTCGCGCCGCGCCCCCGGCGGGCTGGCGGAGAGCAGCGTGGCGGTATAGCTGGACTGGTCGGAGTGAACGGTGGGCCCCTCCCCCGCCCGAATCACCTGCACCGCAGGCGCCGGCGGTTCCACCAGCGCACTGAACGGCACCCCGAGCGCCACGGCCAACGCCCAGATCGTCTCCATACTCGGATTCCCACTGGCCGCCTCCAACTGGGAGAGCGTGGACTTCGCGATCCCGGCCCGCTTGGCGAGCTCGGAGAGGGAGAGCCCGGCACGGGTGCGTTCACGACGCAGACACGCGGCGATCCAGTCGAGGGGCAGGCGGGACGGGGTCGGCGTATCGGCCATGATGACGTTCGCTCCATCGGTACGATCGTTCGCCTTGACGAACAGAACAACTATTGTCCACTATAGAAAACATGCGTTCGGCACAGCGAACAGAAAAAGCTGGAGGAGTGGACCGGGAACTACTCCGGGACGTGGCACTGGTCTGCGCGGCCGGCGGCATCGTAGGTGTCTCGTTCGGCGCGATCGCGGTGGCCGGCGGCCTGCCGGCCTGGGTCCCGGTACTCATGTCACTGATCGTGTACGCGGGCTCGGCCCAATTCAGCGCGGTGGGCGTCCTGCTGGCAGGCGGCGGCCCACTCGCCGCCGCAGCCACCGGCCTCCTCCTCAACACCCGCACAGCCGCCTTCAGCCTCGCCGTCGCCGATGTCCTCGACCGAGGCCGCCTGACCCGCTTCCTAGGCGCCCACCTCGTGACCGATGAGACGGTGGCCTTCACGCTCACACAAACGGATCCGCTACGACGCCGGGTGGCGTTCTGGGTCTCGGGGCTCGGCCTGTTCGCCGTGTGGAACGCGGGTGTCCTGGTCGGAGCGCTCGCCGGGGGCACATTGGGCGACACCGCCCGGTACGGCCTGGACGCCGCCTTCCCCGCCGTACTCATGGCTCTGGTGCTGCCCGTCCTGCGCGAGAACGCGGCCGTACGACGATCCGCGCTACCCGGCGCCGCACTGGCACTGGCGGCGACGCCTGCCGTACCGGCCGGAGTGCCGGTACTGCTGGCACTGGCGGGGCTAGGTCTCTACGGCCGACGGAAGAAGCCGGCGACGTGAGCGCGACGGTCGCCATGATCCTGGCGCTGGCGGTGGGGACGTACGCCTTCCGACTGGCTGGCCCGATGCTGCACGGCTGGGTGGAACTCCCGCCCAGCCTCCAGGAGTTGCTGTCCGCCGGTGCGGTGGTGCTGCTGGTCGCGCTGCTGGCGACGGGGGCGTTGACCGAGGGCGGCGGGTTCGCGGGGTGGGCGCGACCGGGTGGGGTGCTGGTGGGAGGCGTACTGGCGTGGCGGCGGGCGCCGTTCGCGGTAGTGGTGCTGGGGGCGGCGGGGGCGACGGCGGGGCTGCGGGCGGCGGGGGTGGCGTGAGACGGCTGCTCGGGTCGGTTGTCAGTGGGGGCGGTTAGGGTCCCTGGCCATGACCGACACCCCTTCATTTGTGACGACCACCCGGACCTTCTACGACGCCATCGCCGAGGACTACGCCGAACGGTTCCAGGGCATTTTGGCGGCGACGCCCCTGGACCGAGCGGTGATGAACGCGTACGCCGAACTCGTCGGGGAGGGCGGGGCAGTGGCCGACCTCGGGTGCGGGCCCGGGCGGGTGACCGCGTACCTCGCCTCCCTCGGCCTGTCCGTGTTCGGGCTCGACCTGTCGGAGTCGATGCTCGCGGTCGCCCGGCGCGAGCATCCGGAACTGCGGTTCGAGCAGGGTTCGATGCTGGAGCTGGACCTGCCGGACGGCGGGCTCGCGGGTGTCGTGTCCTGGTACTCGACCATCCACACCCCTGTGGACAAACTCCCTTCCCTCTTCGCGGAGTTCGGACGGGTGCTCGCACCGGGCGGGCACCTGCTCCTCGGCTTCCAGGTCGGCGACGAGCCCAAGCACCACGACCGTCCCTGGGGCCACCCGGTGTCGCTGGACTTCGAGCGCCGACGCCCGGAGCAGATCACCGGTCTGCTGGAGACGGCCGGGTTCGCGCTCGTCTCGCGAACGGAACGCGAACCCGCCCCCAACGAGACAAGCCCGCAGGCGTCCTTGATCGCCCGCAAGCTCTAACCAGCCGCGGCGGCAGCGCCCCGCAAGGGGCGCGGGGAACTGCGCGACCAGCCACGACGGCGCCGCACCCGATCGACGGCGGAACGCTCAGAGCACTCCAGCAAGGTCCCGCGCCGCGACATAACCGAACGTCATCGCCGGCCCGATCGTCGAGCCCGCGCCCGCGTAACTGTGCCCCATGACGGCGGCACTGGCGTTCCCCGCGGCGTACAGCCCCGGGATCACCGAACCATCGGCCCGCAGCACCCGCGCCCGGGCATCGGTCCGCAACCCACCCTTGGTGCCGAGGTCGCCGGGAACGATGCGGAAGGCGTAGTACGGAGGAAGCCAGAGGGGGGCGAGGCAGGAGTTCGGAAGGACGGCGGGGTCCGTGTAGTAGTGGTCGTAGGCACTGTCACCGCGGTGGAAGTCGGTGTCGGTGCCGCTGCGGGCAAGGGAGTTGAAACGGTCGACGGTGGAGCGGAGGGCGGCCGCCGGGACGCCGATCGCGGTGGCGAGGGCGTCGAGGGTCCAGGCCTTGTAGGCGGCACCGGAGCTGTACCAGTCGTCGGGGAGGACGAAGGTCGCGGCCACGTCCTTGAAGAGGTACCGGTTGCGATAGTTCTGGTCGACGATCAGCCAGGCCGGGATGTCGGGGTCGGTGGCGTTGCGCTCGTACATGGTGTGGACGACGTCGCTGTAGGGGGCGGCCTCGTTGACGAAGCGGCTGCCGGCGGCGTTGACCAACAGGCCGCCGGGGAGGGTGCGTTCGGCGAGGCAGAAGTAGGGCTCGCCGGGGAGCGGGATGGCGGGACCCCACCAGGCGTCCTCCATCAGGGCGAGGGCACCGCCGGCCTGCGCCCCCGCCCTGATGCCGTCGCCCGTGTTCTCCTTGGCGCCGACGGTCCATTCGGTGGTGATCGGCTGCTGCTGGTACTGGTTGCGCATGGCGGCGTTGTGCTCGAAGCCGCCGGACCCGACGATGACGCCACGCCGGGCGCGGACGAGCCCGGGGCTGCCGTCGCGGGTGACGACAGCCCCGACCACGGCCCCGCTCTCCGAATACAACTCCGTCAGAGGGGTGTTGAGCCAGACCGGAACCTGGGCGCTCAGCAGCCCCGCGCGCAGTCCGGCGGCCAACGACTGCCCCATGGTGAGGGGCGTCTGTCCAAGGAGGGCAGCTCTGGTGCCGCGCGCCAGACACTCGATGGCGACGGCAACTCCCTTCGCGCTCACGGCAGTCAGGGCGAGCCACTTGTAGTCGGCGCTGAAGACGACCATGCCGTCGGGAACTTCCAGATACGGCGGATTGAGGTGGGCGAGTTCGGCACCGAGGATGTTCCCGTCGAGCTGATCGGGCTCGATGGAACGGCCGTTGGGAAGCCCTCCCGCCAACTCCGGGTAGTAGTCGCTGTACCCCTCCATCCAACGGAAGCGAAGAGGACTGTTCGCCATGACGAAGGAGATCATGGCGGGCCCGTGAGCGAGGAAGGCCTGTTGGCGAGCGACGGGCACATCGGAGCCAACGACGGCGGCGAGATAGGCGGCGGCCTTGGCGGGCGTGTCCGGAACACCGGCGGCCAGGATGACGGGGTTGTTGGGAATCCAGATCCCAGCCCCGGAACGGGCGGCGGAACCCCCGAACGTAGGCGCCTTCTCTACGACAACACAGCTGAGCCCCTGCTTGGCGGCGGTCAGCGCGGCGGTCATCCCGGCGGCACCGGAGCCGATGACGACGACGTCGTAGGTGCCGAGGAGGGGGAGGTCGGCGGCGTGGGCACCGTGCTGCACTCCAGCCGCGACGGCCAGCCCGGCACCGGCGACAGCGCTGGCCGCACCCGCCAACACCCGTCTCCGGGAGGGGAGTTCCGTACGTCTGACGGGGTCCGTACGTCTAGCAGACTCGTCCGTGCCTGAGTTCTCCGTGCCTGAGGTCATGACCGCTCCAGCCCGACGGCGAACAAGGGGTAAGGGGTGGGGAATGTCGCGCGGGGGTCTTGTGAAGTCAAGAGCCGTGCCGGGGTCCTCGCCCGGTCAGCACGGTGAGGCAGTCCTGCCAGGCCGGAGGGCTCAGTAGCGGGCGGAAGCCGGTGAACAGGGCGAGGAGGTCGGGGCCCCAGCGTTCGCGGAAGGCGGGGTCGGTGCGGGCGAGGTCGAGCTCGTTGGCGGCGGTCAGCTCGGCGAAGTCCTGGCGTTGACGCAGGTCCGGTACATGGGTCCGGCCGGTGAAGCGGTTGTGGAAGGCGGAGCCGGGCACGGCGAGGGACGGGTGGGTGGCCTTGCGGTCGCAACTCGCGTACAGGTAAACGATCGCCTCGGCCTCGGCACCGATCACGGTCGCGAGCTCGGTACGACGATCGAGCCCGAGGAGAGCGGCGGGGAAGCCATCGGTCCCGTAGCAGGCGTGGCAGAGCCCGGCGAGCTGAAGGGCGGGACGGGCGTCCCAGGCAGCGAGTTGTGCGCGTACCCGGCGGAGGTGGACGAGGAGGGTGCCGCCGGGGTGTTGGAGGGTGGCCGCGCCCAACTGGCATAGAAACGCGTCGGCTTGAGCGGTGGTGTTGATCACTCCGGCGCCCTTCTCTTCAGTTCTCCTGCGTTTGGGTCGGCACCCGCTCCCTCCCCCGCCGATGGTCCGGATCCGTGCGGGAGGTGCGTGGAGCGGGTTGCCGCCCGGGCCCTGAGGAGATCGTCGCGGAGGGCTTGAGGTGAGTCAATCCTTGGATTTTGTGATGACCCTCAAGTGTTAGCTTAGAGGCCATGACTCTGGATGACCTGCGGGTTTTCGTGGCCGTGTGCCGGGCCGGGAGCCTCAGTGCGGTGGCGCGGGATCTCGCGTGTACGCAGTCGGCGGTGAGCCAGCACGTGAAGCGGCTGGAACGGGAAACGGGCGTCAGCCTGTTGGAGCGACAGCCCCGGGGTGTCGTCCCGACGCGGGCGGGCCGGGTACTGGAGGCGGCCGCGGCAGAAGGCATCGGCGGGCTGGACGTCGCGCTCCGGCGCCTACGGGATCTGGTGGACGGGGAGAGCGGATCCGTGCGGGTGGCGACGGGGGCAACGACCGTACGGCACTTCATGGCGGACGCGGTCGTCACGTTCCGCCGTCAACACCCCAAGGTCAGCCTGGAGTTCAGAACGGAGAACTCCAGCCGCGGCTGCTTCGACGCGCTGACCGACAGCGACCTGGACCTGGCGTGGATCACACTTGGTCCGCCGGTGCGGGGTATCGAGCAGCGGCCGGTGGCGGAGTTGCCATGGGTGCTGGCGGTACGTGCGGATGACGCGCTCGCCGGGCGGTCGTACGTCGATGTAGCCGACCTGAGTGACCTACGGCTGATCCGCCTGCCGCCGAACTCGACATCCGCGGCCCATCTCGACGCCGCCTGCGCCGAGTTGGGCGTGACCTTCGGCTTCGACACGAGCGTCGCCGACTGGGATACGGCTCTGCTGCTGGCGGAGTTGGGACTGGGACGGGCGGTGGTGCCGGCGTTGCCGGGGCTGTCCGGTTCCGGCTCCGGCGACACCGGACAACTCCGCCTGATTCCGCTGCCCGCCCTCCGCCCCCTGTCCGTCGGCTGGGCCGTGCGTCGCTGGGACGCGCTCAGTCCGTCGGCGCGGGCCTTCGCGGACACGGTGGCAGAGGCTCTTTAGCGGTCTCTGTAGCGGTCTCTTTCAGGGCGAGTTCGGCCCAGACCGTCTTGCCCACTTCGCGTTCGGCGACGCCCCAGGTCGAGGCCAGCAGCGAGAGGAGCAGCAGGCCTCGGCCTCCCTCTCCGTCCGGTTCCGTCACGAACCGCAGTCGCCGGTCACTTCGCGCGTCGCTCACCTCGATGCGCAGCGTGTCCTCCGGGAGGAGCAGCAGGCGGAGCTCGAAGTCACGCCCTGGCACCCGGCCGTGGGTGACGGCGTTGGCCGCGAGCTCGGCCACGAGGTGCTGTGCGGTGTCGTTCGCGTCGGTGTCGTGCGGGTATCCCCATGCGTCGAGTTGCTGCGCGGTGAGCCTGCGGGCCAGCCGCGCGCCGCGTGGGGTGGAGCTGAGGCGCTGGGTCAGCTCCGTGGTGGGGGTTGTGGGGGTGGAGATTTCTGCGTTCACGTCACCGAGAGTGGCCGGTTGTATCTACGCTGGCCAGGGGCGACTTGGCGACGCTGGGTAGCTGTGCGGGTGCGGTGGGTTCGGTGTACGGGTTGTCGGGCGGGAGTGTGAGGGTGTGGGTGCGGAGACGCCGGCGGAGGCGGACGGGACGACGGGGTTGTTCACCGCCCTGGGCAAGATGCTGAAGCTGTTGCGTGAGCGGAAGGGGCTCACGCAGAAGGAGTTCGGGCAGATCGTCGGGTACGGGCCCGACGCGATCTCGGCGATGGAGCGGGGCGTGCGGGTGACACAACCCGAGCTCTTGCTCAAGGCCGACGAAGTCCTGGACGCCGGGGGGTTGTTGAAGGAGGCGATCCCTGAGGTCAAGGAGGCGATGAAGAAGGCTCGGACGAGACATCCGGAGTGGTACCGGAGTTATGCGGGGCTGGAGGCGGAGGCGGTTGAGCTGCACGTCTATGCCAACCAGGCAATGCCGGGACTGTTGCAGACGGAAGACTACGCACGCGCCGTCTTTCGCCAACGGCGGCCGTTCCTGAGCGAGGAGACCATCGAGAAACGGGTCGCCGACCGCCTCTCGCGACAGCAGGTCTTCGATCGCTGGCCGCCGCCCGTCGTGAGTTACGTACTCGAAGAGGTCTTGCTGGACCGGCCAATCGGCGGGTCTCTCATTTCCAGGGACCAGCTGCGGAATCTGCTGCGCGTCGGCAGCATGCGGAACGTCGAGATCCAGGTCATGCCGACCCGTCGCGAGGAACACCCAAACCTGGACAGCGCCTTCAACCTGCTGGTGCCGAAAGGGCATGAGCAAGTGGCGTACACGGAGGCACAGGGGCATCCCCGGTTGATCACCGATCGAGAGGAGGTCCGAAAGATCGCCGACCGCTATGGTTTCCTGCGGGCTCTGGCGCTCAACCCCATGGAGACCCGGGCCTTGATCGAAGCGAAGCTGGAGGAGCAATGAGCAGCGAGGAACTCACCTGGTTCAAGGCCAGCTACAGCAGCGGCGAGGGCGGTGAGTGCCTCGAAGCCGCCTACACCTGGCGCAAGTCGAGCTACAGCGACGGCGAAGGCGGCGAATGCCTCGAAGTCGCCACCTGCCCCCACACCATCCACCTCCGCGACTCCAAGAACCCCGACGGTCCCCGCATCGCCCTCTCCCCCGGCGCCTGGTCGGCCTTCGTCCCGCACGCCGTGAAGTGACCGTCGGGGCCGCCCGCTTCTTTGTCAGTGTCGTGCTTCCACGGCCCGCATCAAGGGCGCTCCCTACGGTCGCGTCGCCTGCGGCGATGGCCCTCCGGGCCACCCTTGACCCGGCCCGCTCCAGCACGGGTGAGAAGCGAGCGAGCGGCCCGAAACGCGGGGGTCCCAGGTCGGCCCACGAGCGCCGTCGGCTGTGCTGCCGTAGCGACTTCGATCCCGGCCACCCAACGCAGAAGGGCGGGCGGCACGACGAGAGAGCTCACGCGGTCCACGATAGTGCCGAAACTTCCTATCACGCGGCGTGAGAGCGCTGCGATCGTCGGAGCATGATCCTTGTTACCGGTGCCACCGGCACCATCGGCAGTCACGTCGTCCGTCTGCTCACCGAACGGGGCGTGCCGTTCCGAGCGATGTCCCGCCGCGAGCGGCCCGGAGGGGTGCGGGCCGACTTCGACGACCCGACGTCGCTGGCGGGCGCGGTGGCCGGCGTCGACACGGTCTTCCTGCTGACCGCGCCGCCCGTGCCGACCGCGGACCACGACATCGCCCTGGTGACCGCCGCGCGGGCGGTGGGCGTCCGCAAGATCGTCAAACTGTCCGCGATCGGCAGCGGCGAGCGGTTCGACGGGGCGACCGTCGGCGCGTGGCACCTCGCCGCGGAGGAGGCGATCGAGGCCAGTGGGCTCGTGTGGACGATGCTCCGCCCGCCGAGCTTCGCCTCGAACTTCTTGTGGTACCGGGCGCTGATCCAGGCCGGAGAGCCGATCCCGAACCTGGTCGGCGACTCACGGCAGGCCATCGTCGACCCGAGGGACGTGGCCGCGATCGCCGTCGCCGCCCTGACCAGCGATGCGCACGACGGGCAGCGGTACGACCTGACCGGGCCAGAGTTGCTGACGTTCACCGACCAGGCGGCGATCCTGGAGCGCGTGCTGGAACGGCCGGTCAAGATCACCGACGCGAGCTCGCTCGACCAGTTGCCGGCCGGGATGATCACTGGCATCGGCTGGGCGCGCGCCGGCGGTGCGGACTACGTCACCGACCACGTGCCGCGGGTGCTCGGCCGGCCGGCGGGCACGTTCGAGCAGTGGGCACGCGACCACCGGGAGGCATTCGCGGCAATGCCGTGACCCACCGCCGGCGGTAGTGGCCGAAGCGCCGGAACCCTGGTCCCGGTTCCGGCGCTTCGGGTCACCGGCTCAGTCAGTTCAAGCCGGTCGACGCGTTGAGCAGGCTGGTCTGGGCGTCATCTCCCTCAAGGGAGTAGATCATCACGCCGGCCAGGCCCTTGTTCTTGATGTACTGCCGCTTGGCCGTCATCGACTTCGGGGTCTCGACGCCGAAGAACGTGCTGCCGTCGTACATCCAGGTGGTCTTCGTCCTGCTGTCCCAGAAGACCGTCTCGTCGGTCAGCTTGCCCGCCGACTTGAGCTCCTTGTAGAAGGCGACGCCGGGAGCCTGCGACAAGGGGTACGCCGCCGGAGCACCGGTCGCCGGCTGGTAGAGCCCGTTCTTGCCGCCGCTTTCCACCCCGGTCCACCCGCGTGCGTAGAACGGCACGCCGAGGGTGATCTTGCCGGCCGGGAAGCCCTTGCCGAGGTACGTCGTGATGGCGTCGTCCGCGGTCATACCGGTCCCGTCGGCCGGGTCCGCCGCGGAACGGTACAGCGGGGCGTTGAAGTTGGTCGGTCCGGTGCCCTCCCAGGCGCCGTGCATGTCGTAGGTCATGATGTTGCCGAGATCCAGGTACTGCGCGATCTGCCCCACCTCGACCTTGCTGATCTTGCTCGGGCCGGCCGGCAGCGCGGCGGTGAGCAGCTTGTCGGAGCCGAGCTGGGCGCGGAACTCGGCGAGCAGCGCGGTGAAGTTGGCCGTGTCCTGCGCGCCGTAGTGGTTGCCGGTGTGGCCGTCGGCGCTGGCCGGGAACTCCCAGTCGATGTCGATGCCGTCGAACACGCCCGCGGCGGCGCCGTCGCCACCGGCGGGATCGTCACCGAGCTTCGGCAGGTTGCCCTTGATGAACATGTCGACGCAGGACTTGACGAACTTCTTGCGGGAGGCGTCGGTCGCGGCCGCGTCCGAGAAGTACTTCGAGTACGTCCAGCCGCCGATCGAGACCAGGACCTTCAGGTTCGGGTGCTTCGCCTTGAGCTTCTTGATCTGGTTGAAGTTGCCCTTCAGCGAGTTGCCCCACGAGTCGGCGACGCCGTCGACGCTCTCCTCGGCGGTGAAGCTCTTCTGGTAGTCGGCCCAGGCGTCGCTCGCGCCGTCGTTGCCGTCCGTGCTGCTCTCGTCGCTCGTGCCGGACTTGTTGGCCGCCATGCAGGTGAGGTTGACCGGGTCGATGTTCTGGAAGGCGTAGTTGAGCTTGGTCAGCTTGGCGGCGGTGCCGTTCTGGTCCAGCGTCTTCAGGTAGTACTGGTTGGCGTAGATCGACCAGGAGTTGAAGTACGCCACCCGCTCTCCCGGGACGCCGGCCTCGGAGCCGGACTCGTCCCAGTCGAGGGCCTCGGTGCTGGTGTCACCGGCGTTGGGCAGCCGCCAGGCGTCGACGCCGTTGCTGGTGCTGTTGAACAGCAGGAAGTCGGAGACCTTGTCGACGTCGAGGTCGGAGAAGGCGCCGACGGAACCGCCGAACGCGTCGCCGGAGCGGACGGTGCCGAGCGACTCCCAGCCGGAGACATCGGCGGTCTCGGCCGTGCGGACCAGCTGGGTCGACAGCGAGGACGTGGAGGTCCAGGTGCCGTCGCCGGTGTTCTTCCAGGCGAGCACGTCGCCGGTCATGTACTGGACGACGACCGTGTCGGCGAGGCCGTCGCCGGTGATGTCGGTGAAGTAGAGCTGTCCGACGGGGCCTTCGGCCGGGTGCGTGAAGCCGGTGATCTCGTCCCAGTCGCCGGGGGTGGGGATCCCGGTCGCCGTGTTCTCCCAGGCGGTCACGAAGTTGTTCCGGTCCACGAGGAGGAGGTCGTCGTCCTTGTCGCCGTCCATGTCGGCGAAGACGGGCTCTCCGACGCCCAGGTCGTTCGCGACGATGACCGGGTCGGCCCACTTGATGTCGGTGCTGGTGGACTCGTTGCGCCAGACACGCATGGCGGCGAAGCCGGTCCCGGACTCGCTCGCGCTCAGGAAGTTGACCAGCTCGTCGCGGCCGTCACGGTCGAGGTCGCCGAAGTAGGCCGTCTTCGGCAGCTCGGTGGCGGCGGCCGGGGCGGTGTCGCCAAACGGGAGCCAGACCCGCTCGCCTTCCGTGCCGCACCCGGCGTTCACCCAGGTGTAGAGCTTGCCGTCGGAGCCGCTCATGGTGCGATCGCCGTCGCCGTCGCCGTCGAGGTCCGTGAACCGGGTCTGCGCGCTGTCAGCGCTGTCCACGATCTGGCCCAGCGAGGTCCACTCGCTCGCCGAGCCGTCACCGGCGGGCTCACGGCAGGTGCCGGTGACCCCGACGCCGGAGCGCAGCCATCCCGGAAGGAACCCCTCGATCTTGTTGAGGATGTCCTCGACGGTGTCGGCGGCTCCCGCACCGCCGAAGAGGCGCTCCATGGTTCGAGCCACCAGAACGATCTTGTTCTTGGCCGCTGTGAACCAGGCTAGCGCCTGGTCCGTCCCGGCCCAGCTGATCAGGAACATCGTCAAGCCCGCGCCGATCGCCTTCCCCATGGTCTTGGACCATTCCTCGGAGTCGTTCAGCTTGTGGTCGGCCCACTGGGTGAAGAATCCGTTCGCGAACTCCCCCATGAACGCACCGAAACCGATACAGGCGGAGACCGGTCCGCCTGCCCGCTTGCAGAGGCCGCCCGAGAGAGCGCCGATCGCGACGGCGCCCACGACAATCCACACGCCCTGCCAGAACGACGCGTCCACCTCGACCTCGGGCGCCGTGGCGGTGACGGTCAGGACCGTGCCCTCGACCGTCCAGTCGTGCTCGAAGTCGAGGTACCTCAGATCGGGCAGGACGTCGTGCAGGCGGCCCTCGGTCTGCGCCTCAAGCACGTCACCGAGGGTCTTTCCCGATTCGTCGATCGCGGTGAATTCCTGGCGGACGTCGTCGGCCATGTCCGCGTCCTGGAAGTCGTAGGTGAAGACTTGGTCGGTGATCGACGAATCGGCTCGCGCCGCGGGCGGGTCGATGCCGCCGAGCAGCAGGGCAGCGGCTGTGATGGTCGCGATGAGGGTCAGCAATCGACCGAGTCGGACATGCGGGATGTCCACCATGGTTGATCTCTCCGATTCCGTTCGGCTTGTCAGGTCCACGCAACTTCGGGACATCAGCAGTCAAGCAGTCGGCGATTGCTCAGTAATTGCTCGTTTGTTGTCCGGCGCCACGGCGGTAGCGGCCCGGCGGGCGCCGATCGCGTGGACGGGGACGTTGTGGAGGGTGGGGTCGGTGAGGTCGCGGCGGCAGCGGGCCAGGCGTTGGTCGACGTAGGCGCAGTCGGCCGCAGCCGTCGCGTGCGGGGGCTAGAGCTCGGGCAACCGGTCCTCCGGGCTCGGTGACCGGCCCTCCTCCAGCCAATAGACGTAGATCCGCAGGTCGGTCGCCAGGCCCCCGCCGATATTGGCCTCGAAGTCACGAACGGCCGCGGCCACGCCCTGGCCCGGGTTTTCCGCGTCGCCCTTGTCCCACTCGAGCGTCACCGTCACACGCGTACCCGAAGAAGGTCTCGATGCCCGCCGCTTCGACCAACCGGTCAGTCTCCCGCGGCGTACGGGGCTGGCGGTACACCTACTCCGTGAAGTACTCACCGCCGTACAGCACTTGGGCCGGTGCCAGGGTCCTGCCCGTCCAGTGGTTGTCGGTCATGGCGCCGTAGAAGGGACCGGGCACGTTGAGCCACAACCGGTCTTCCCAGCGGCCTCCGAAGACCCCGCGGTCGCCCTCCGTCAGTACGGCCGGCGGGTTGAAGTAGAGCGTCACCCGCCGGACCTACGTCAGCCGTGCGGCCAGCGGGTCCTCGTCGAGTACCAGCGGATGCGCGAGGGCTGCCTCGTAGGCCTCGCGGGGGAAGACGTAGGGGCCCATGGCCAGTTCACCCCATCCCTCGTATGCGCTGAAGGCGGACCATGCGACCGTCGTCGGCGTGGTGGTGATACGGGTGAACAGCGGCCCGCATTCCCAGATGCCGCAACCGCAGCCGAGGACAGGGGTGGGGGCAGGGCCGTTCGTGAAGTGGTGCCCGGGAGCCGGGATGTCCCCAACCGGAATGCCCTCATGCTGCGAGAGCAGCGAGCGGTCCTCCTCCTCCGGCGTCTCCTTCCCCGGCGTCTCCTCCCCGAATTCCTCGCGCCACAGCCCCCGCGTCGCCTCGGCCACGTACTCGCGCAGGTCGGTGTCGTCGATCCGGATGCCCCACAGGATGGCCGAGGGGTTCTCGGCGCGCGGGTGGTGGAGGAAGGTGACGCGGTTCATGGGCGTCATCCTCGCCAGGCGCAGCCGTCCCCCGCCATCCGATTACCGCTCGTACAGCCCCTCCGCTACCGCTCGTACAACCCCTCCACCTCCGCCCCGAAGTCCCCCATGATCGCCTCCCGTCGCAGCTTCATCGACGGCGTCAAGTGGCCTGCCTCCTCCGTGAAGTCGACGGGGAGGATCGTGAAGCGTTTGATCGACTCGGGGCGGGAGACCAGCTTGTTGGCCTCGTCCACCGCTCGTTGGAGGATGGCGCGCAACTCCTCGTCGTGCATCAGGAGTTCCGCCGGGACCGGGTGTTTGCCGTTCATCTGGCGCCAGTGGGTGATGCCCTGGATGTCGAGGGTGATCAGGGCGCTGACGTAGGGGCGGCCGTCGCCGACGACCATGACCTGGGAGATCAGGGGGTGGGAGCGGAGCCAGTTCTCCATGGGGGCCGGGGCGACGCTCTTGCCGCCTGACGTGATCAGGAGTTCCTTCTTGCGGCCGGTGATCGTCAGGTAGCCCTCGTCGTCCAGGGCGCCTATGTCACCCGTCGGGAGCCAGCCGTCCGGGGCCGCCGGGACCACTCCTCCTGCCGCCGGGTCCCAGTAGCCGCGTAGGACATGGTCGCCGGAGAGGAGGATC
The DNA here is from genome assembly GCF_058544905.1 of Streptomyces sp. JLBG701. Lineage (NCBI taxonomy): Bacteria > Bacillati > Actinomycetota > Actinomycetes > Kitasatosporales > Streptomycetaceae > Streptomyces > Streptomyces sp. JLBG701. The sequence goes on along the minus strand of NZ_CM178588.1, from coordinate 6,725,569 downwards.
TCGCCGTCGTTCGCGATGCGGACCTTAGTGCCGGGCATGGGCCAACCCACCGTGCCCAGGCGGGGTTTGAGCGGTGGCGTGACCGTGGCCGCGGCGGTCGTCTCCGTCAGGCCGTACCCCTCGTAGATCTCGATGCCCGCACCGGCGTAGAACGCGGCGAGCCGGCGGCCGAGCGGGGAGCCGCCGCAGATCGCGTGGCGGACGCGGCCGCCCATGGCGGTGCGGATGCGGCGGTAGACGAGGGGGTCGTAGAAGGAACGAGCGACCTTCAGGGCGCGGTTGGGGCCGGGGCCCGTGCCGGCGTGTTTCGCCTCCATGGCCTCGCCGTACCTGATGGCCACGTTCACCGCGCGGTCGAAGGCGGAGACCCGGCCGCCCGACTCGGCGCGGGCGCGGGCGGTGTTGAAGGTCTTCTCCAACATGTACGGGATGGCCAGGAGGCAGGTGGGCTTGAACGTCGCCAGATCCGGGAGGAGTTCGTCCGCCTTGATGCTCGGGGCGTGGCCCAGCCGCACCTTCGCCCTGATGCAGGCGATCGCGACCATCCTGCCGAAGACGTGCGACATCGGCAGGAAGAGGAGGACCGACAGGTCGTCGGCCGCCGTGTCCGACTTGAAGACCGGGTAGAGGAGTTCGATCGCGTTGTCGACCTCGGCGAAGAAGTTGCCGTGCGTGAGCGCGCAGCCCTTGGGGCGGCCGGTCGTGCCCGAGGTGTAGATGAGGGTGGCCAGGGTGTCGGGGACCAACATCCCCCGGCGGATGGCCACTTCGGCGTCCGGGACCTGCTCGCCGAGTGCCCCGAGCCGCTCCACGTGGCCCTTCTCGATGACCCACATGTGCTGGAGGTCGGGCAGGCGGTCGCGCTCGGGGCCGAGGGCGGAGGCCTGGGCGACGGTCTCGGTGACCAGGGCGACCGCGCCCGAGTCCTGGAGGATCCAGCGGACTTGGTAGACGGATGAGGTGGGGTATACGGGGACGGTGACCAGGCCCGCCGCCCAGGCCGCGAAGTCCAGCAGCGTCCATTCGTACATCGTCCGCGCCATGATCGCGATCCGGTCGCCGGGGACGAGCCCCTCCCCGATCAGGCCCTTCGCCACGGCCTGCACCTGCGCCGCGAACTCCGCCGCCGTCACGTCCACCCAGCGGCCGTCCGGCGTCTTGCGGCTGAGGACGACATGGTCCGGGGCCTCGTCCGCGTTCTCGAACGGCACGTCGCCCAGCGAGCCGTGGACCGCCGGCGCGACCAGCGGCGGTACGGAGACCTCGCGGACGACCCCGTCCAGCCGCCGTATCTCCGGTTCCACGAGCACGGGCCCACCGTCGAAGTCCAGATCGAAGCCGGAGTCGGGCGTGTAGCCGGACGAGGACGCTTGCGGGATCGACATGGGGCGGCTCCTGGGGCGCGCAGCAAACCACTGCTCAGCATGAGGTACGCGCGGCGCGTACTGAGGCGTTCACCAGCGGAGTGCGGCCAGGGGTGTTACCGCTGGTTAGGTGGCAGATCGTACGGGGCCCAGGTGTGGAGTTCGTGCGGGTTCCGGGGTGGTCTGGGGCCGGGGCTGTGCAACCTCGGCGATCACACAGGGGGTTCCCGACACTCCCTCAATCTCCCCAATTTACACGGTGGTTGGAAGTGGCCCAAGGTGAGGAATCCTCACGTCTACCGGCCGTGTCCGGGCCCTTTGAACTCGCCTTACCTGGGGTAACTTTACTTGAGAGTCAGCAAGCCATCGAGCCAGCCATCAAGTAAGTCACCGAGCCGGGAGCCGACCATGCCGAGCGTCCTGCCGGGCGCGCCCGCCCTCACGCCCCTCCTCGCGCGCGGCGCCCTGCTGTCGCCCTTCAAACGGCGCCCGCGCCCGGACGCGGACTTCCCGCGCACCACACTCCTGCTGCCCGGCGTACGAGTGGACCTCGCCCGCCTCGCCGCCTACGAGCGGGTGTGCGGGTTCGCCACCGGGGAGGACGCCCTGCCGGTGACGTATCCACATGTGCTCGGATTCCCGCTGGCCATGCGGCTGATGAGCGGCCGCCGCTTTCCGCTCCCGCTGCTCGGGCTCGTCCACACGTCGATCGAGATCACCCGACACACTCCCCTCACGGCCACCGGGGAGTACGAACTCGCCGTGCACGTCGGCGGATTGGCGCCGCACCGACGCGGGACCGAAGCGACGGTGGCGACGGAGGCGCGGGTCGACGGGAAGGTCGTATGGGAGTCGCGGAGCACGTATCTCGCGCGGCACCGGACCCAGGACACCACGCCGGTAGAGGATGCGGAGGCTCACGAGGAGCTGCCGGTCGTCGCCGAGTGGCGGCTCGGTGGGGACATCGGGCGGCGGTACGGTGCCGCGTCCGGCGATCGTAACCCGATCCACCTCCACCCCCTCACCGCCCGCCTCTTCGGCTTCCCCCGGGCCATCGCGCACGGCATGTGGACGGTGGCCCGGTGTCTGGCCGCGCACGGTACGCCCGAAGCGGCCCTGGTGCGGGCGGAGTTCAGGGCGCCGGTGCTGCTGCCGGGGACGGTGACGTACGCGGCGGAGGGCGGGCGGTTCGAGTTGCGGAGCGGGGAGCGGGTGCACGTGAGCGGGACGGTTCAGCGGGTGTGAGCCACCGCCTCGTCACCGCCTCGTCACCGCCTCGTCCGTCTCGGCCGGCGGTGATCAGCCGGTGTGAGCCGCCGTCGGGTCCGTCTCGGGCGGCGGTGACCAGGGGCTGCCCTCCATGAGGTTGCCCAGGCCCGCCCACGCGAAGTTCATCAGGGTCGCCGCCGCCTGGCGGGCCGTGGTGCCGGGGGTGGCGTTGGCCCAGGCCGCGAGGGACTCGGCGGCGCCGACCAGGGCCTCGGCGAGGCCGGCGACCTCCCGCTCGGCGAGGTCCGGATCGCGGTGGGCCTCGCGGGCCGCGACGACGATCAGCTGCGTCACGAACTCGACGATCTCCTCACGCATCGCGGCGACCTCGGCCGCGAAGGGCTCCCCGTGGGTGCGGGCCTGGAGGTGCAACACCGCCCAGCCGTCCGGGTTCTGCGCGGTGTGCGTGAAGAACGCCCGCAGCCCGTCCCAGAGTTGGCGGTCGGCAGACATATCGGGTTGGACCCCGGCTCGGATGGCCTCGGTGAGTGTCTTCGCCTCACGCCGGATGCAGGCGGTGAACAGGTCCTCCTTGGAGTTCAGGTACAGATAGACCAACGGCTTGGACACGCCCGCCAGTTCGGCGATCTCGTCCATCGACGCGGCCATGTACCCCCGCTGCCCGAAGGTCCGCACGGCAGCGTCCAGCATCTGCTGCTCCCGAACGGCCCGCGGCATCCGTTTCGTCTTCACGGCACCCATGGGGCAAGCCTAGTTGGGCTCGTCGGAAGACAGGGCTGCCAGAGGGTCCGCTAGGAGGTCTGGCCCTGCGCCCCGTGCGCCCGGGCTGCTTCGTCGATGGCATCGGCGGCGTCGACGGCCTCGTCCTCCTGGCTGCGGTTCGCGTCCAGGTTGGCCTTCATGCGGTCCACCCGCCGCACGACCTGGACGGAGGCCCGGTCGCGCTCCTTGCGCAGGGCGACGAAGCTGATCGGGGCCGAGATCACCAGGGCGAGCAGGACGACCCACATGCCGTTGGAGTCGCCGAGGCCGCGCGGGACGACGCCGGAGTAGACGAGGCCCCAGACGACCACGAGGCAACCCGCGAAAATACCGAGGCGCATCAGTGTGTAGCGGAACATCTCAATCCACTCTTCCGTAACGAAAAAGGCCCATCCAAACAGTCCCGTCCAGTGAAGCACGCGCCGCGGCAGATCTTGGAGGGGGGTGCGCGGCTCGGCTCAAGGGCATCAGCTCAGGGACATCAGGTCAGGGACATCAGGTCAGGGGCAGCAGCATGAAAATGTCGTCCCGGTCGTCCCCGGGGGCGACGCGGATCGCGCCGGGCACCCGGCCGACCTCCTTGTAGCCGCAGGAGCCGTAGAACCGCTCCAGGCCGTTCCCGCCCCGGCAGGTGAGCCGGATCGCCTCGATGCCGTCGAGGCCGCGGGCGGCGTCCTCGGCGGCGGCGAGAAGGTCACGGCCATAGCCCTTGCCCTGGTGCCGCGGGTGAATCATCACCGTGTAGAGCCACACCCAGTGGGTCATCAGCCGGTGGGTGTTGTGGGAGATGAACGCGGTCGCGGCGACCGTGCCCGCCTCGTCCCGGCCCACGAGCAGCCGGGTGCGGCCCTCGGCCATGGCCGCAAGGTGCTTCGCCAGCTCGGGGCGTATATCCTCCGCGGTCACCGGCGACACAAAGCCGACCGAGCCGCCCGCGTTCGACACGTCCGCCCACAGCGCGAGCACGTCGTCCCGAAGGGCGGGCGAGACCGCCGGGTCCAGCTCGAACGACAACGACACCGGCTCACACCCGCATCGGCTGCGGCGACTCCCGCCGCGCCGGGTCCGGGCCGTCGTACTCGCGGATGATCTCGTACCGCGTGTTGCGCTCCACGGGCCGGAAGCCGGCGTCGCGGATGAGGTCGAGGAGGTCCTCGCGGGTCAGCTTGTTCGGGGTGCCGTAGTTGTCGGCGTCATGCGTGATCTTGTACTCGACGACCGAGCCGTCCATGTCGTCGGCGCCGTGCTGGAGGGCCAGTTGGGCGGTCTGGACGCCGTGCATGACCCAGAAGACCTTGACGTGCGGGACGTTGTCGAACAACAGCCTCGACACCGCGAAGGTCTTCAACGCCTCCGCGCCGGTGGCCATCTGCGTGCGCGCCTGAAGGCGGTTACGGACCTTGCCGTCCTTCATGTCCACGAAGTCGTGCTGGTAGCGCAGCGGGATGAAGACCTGGAAGCCACCGGTCTCGTCCTGGAGTTCGCGCAGGCGCAGGACGTGGTCCACCCGGTGCCGGGGCTCCTCGATGTGGCCGTAGAGCATGGTGCACGGGGTCTTGAGACCCTTCTCGTGCGCGAGGCGGTGGATGCGCGACCAGTCCTCCCAGTGGGTGCGGTGGTCGACGATGTGCTGCCGGATCTCCCAGTCGAAGATCTCGGCGCCGCCGCCGGTGAGGGACTCAAGGCCGGCGTCGATGAGCTCGTCGAGGATCTCGGAGGCGGTCAGCCCCGAGATGGTCTCGAAGTGGTGGATCTCGGTGGCGGTGAACGCCTTGAGCCCGACGTTCGGCAGGGCGGCCTTCAGCTCGCGCAGGGAACGCGGGTAGTAGCGCCACGGCAGGCTCGGGTGCAGCCCGTTGACGATGTGCAGCTCGGTGAGGTTCTCGCCCTCCATCGTCTTGGCGAGCCGGACCGCCTCCTCGATGCGCATCGTGTACGCGTCCTTCTCGCCCGGCTTGCGCTGGAAGGAGCAGTAGGCGCAGGAGGCGGTGCACACGTTGGTCATGTTGAGGTGCCGGTTGACGTTGAAGTGGACGACGTCACCGTTCTTCCGCGTCCGCACCTCGTGGGCGAGCCCGCCCAGCCAGGCCAGGTCGTCCGACTCGTACAGCGCGATGCCGTCCTCGCGAGTCAGCCGCTCACCGGAGCGGACCTTCGCCTCCAGCTCGCGCTTGAGCCCGACGTCCATGCCTCTACCTCTTCCGACTTCCTACGACGACCTGGTCAACCGTACGCCTACACCACTACTGCTCTGTTACTGCTCCTCGGGCAGCTCTCCGACCCGGTTCTCCCACTTCGTGGAGAGAACGATGGTGGTACGAGTCCGGGAGACCCCCTTGGTCCCGGACAGCCGCCGGATGGTCTTCTCCAGCCCGTCGACGTCCGACGACCGCACCTTGAGCATGAACGAGTCGTCGCCCGCGATGAACCAGCAGTCCTCGATCTCCGAGAGGTCCTTCAGCCGACGTGCCACGTCCTCGTGGTCGGCGGCGTCGGAGAGCGAGATGCCGATCAGGGCCGTGACGCCGAGGCCGAGAGAGGTGGCGTCGACGGTGGCACGGTAGCCGGTGATGACACCGGCCGCCTCCAGCCGGTTGATGCGGTCGGTGACACTGGGTCCCGACAGGCCGACGAGGCGCCCTAGCTCCGCGTAGGAGGCCCGGCCGTTCTCTCTCAGGGCCTGGATGAGCTGCCTGTCCACCGCGTCCATGCGATCGAAGCCTTCCGATGAAGAGGTCTGAAGAGGTCTAACGTGGTCTGAAGAGTTGACGAGTTCCTGCAAAGTGATGAGTGGTACCGCGGCTCGCTGATGCGTGCGCTCACATACGGATCACGTACGTGAGCCACCCCCGAGCTCGCCCTCCCACCGCCGGTAGAGCCCGTGCCCGACGCCCGCCGCGTCGAGGACCCGCCCGGCGACGAAGTCCACCAGGTCCTGGATGTGCGTCGCCCCCGCGTAGAAGGCGGGCGAGGCAGGCACGACGCTCGCGCCGGCGTCGTCCAGTGTGACCAGGTGGCGGAGCGTCTGCCCGTTCAGGGGGGTCTCCCGCACGGTGACGACCAGCGTCCGCTTCTCCTTGAGGGTCACGCTCGCCGCCCGCTGGAGCAGATCCTTGCTCAGCCCGAGCGCGACTCCTGCGACACAGGCCGTCGAGGCGGGCACGACGATCATGCCTTTCGAGCGGTACGACCCCGACGAGGGCCCGGCCGCCAGGTCCCCGGCGCTCCAGTGCCGTACACGGTCGAGATCCACGTCGAAGGTACCGGGCTTGCCGTCGGCCCCCCGGGACAGCCATTCCCGCAGGTCGTCCTGCCAGTGGGCGTCCCGGAAGGAGATGCCGGTCTCGTCAAGGAGGGTCAGCCGGGAGGCCCGGGACACGATGAGGTCGACGCTCTCACCCGCGTCTAGGAGCGCACGCAGCACGGCAGCGGCATACGGGGTGCCGGAGGCGCCGGACACCCCTACGATCCAAGGCGTACGCGCCGTCTCTCCTGGCTTGACTCGGTTCACGAGTCCGAGCCTATCCGGCGTCGCGGGGTGGGAACCGGGCAAGGGGGCCCGGCCGTTTCCATGGTGGACGGGCCGAGTGGTGGGGGATGCCATGTCAGGTATGCGGATCGAGCGGACGGAGTGGTCGCGGGGCGACCGCGCGAAGGCCGCGGCGAAGTTGATGGTGGGCTGGGTGGCTCTGCTGTGGCTGCTCGAAGTGATCGACGTGGCGAGCGGCCACGCGCTGGACGGCCTGGGCATCACGCCCCGCACCCCCTCCGAGCTGGTCGACGTCGTCCCCGCCGCCTTCATCCACTTCGGCTTCGCCCATGTCGCCGCCAACACGGTGCCGTTGCTGGTCTTCGGCTTCATCGCGGCCCTCGGCGGCCTGCGCCGGTTCGCCATGGTCTGCGCGATGGTCATCGTCGCCGACGGTCTGGGCGTCTGGCTGATATCCCCGGCGAACAGCAACACTGCGGGCGCCTCCGGCCTCATATTCGGCCTCTTCGGCTTCCTGCTGGTGAGCGGCTTCGCCGAGCGCCGCCCGCTCGGCGTCCTCGCCGGCATGCTGATCGGCGCGGTCTGGGGCGGCGCGATATTGGCGGGGCTGGCCCCGACCCAGACGGGCATCAGCTGGCAGGGCCACCTGGTCGGGCTGGTGTCGGGGGTGGCAGCGGCGTTCCTGTTCAGGCGCCGGGCCGCCACGACGCCGGCGCTCGGCTAGGCCGGGCTTGGCTAGGCCGGACTTGTTGAAGCCGGGTGCGGAACCGCGCCGCTTTTAGGGGCGCGGGGCTGTATCTGATATGCGGCTCCGCCGCGTGGGCGCGACCAGCCCCCACCGGCCCGCAGACAACAAACCGCATGGCCTAGATGGTCAGTCCCCGCACCAGCAAATCAAGCAGCGCACACACGAACAGGCTGATCCCGATGAAGCCGTTGGTCGAGAAGAACGCCCGGTTGAGGCGGGACAGGTCGTGCGGCCGCACAATGCTGTGCTCGTAGACGAACGCACCCGCGACGATCAGCAGGCCGAACCAGAAGAACGTACCGGCGTCGGTGGCGATGGCGTACCAGACGAAGAGGATCGTCGTCACGGCGTGGCAGACGCGCGCGCCCCAGATCGCCGCCGGGATGCCGAAGCGGGCCGGGACCGACATGACGCCGATCTCGCGGTCGGTGTCGACGTCCTGGCAGGCGTAGATGAGGTCGAAGCCGCCGATCCAGATACCGACGGCGAGGCCCAGGATGACCGCGTCCCAGGACCACTCGCCGGTGATCGCCAGCCAGCCGCCGACCGGGCCCATCGCCTGGGCGAGGCCGAGGATGGCCTGGGGGAAGTTCGTGAACCGCTTGCCGTAGGGGTACACGACCATCGGGATGACCGCGACGGGGGCGAGGGCGAGACAGAGGGGGTTGAGCAGGGCCGCCGAGCCCAGGAAGATCACGACGGCGATGAGGGCACCCGTCCAGGCGTGCTTCACCGACATCGCACCGGTGACCAGCTCGCGGTGGGCGGTGCGGGGATTACGGGCGTCGATCTCCCGGTCGATGATCCGGTTGACCGCCATCGCGAAGGTCCGCAGCCCCACCATGCAGATGGTGACCAGGAGCAGCCGGCCCCAGTGGATGTTGCCGTCCCACATGAACATCGCGGTCAGCGCCGCGATGTAGGCGAAGGGCAGGGCGAAGACGGAGTGCTCGATCATCACCAGGCGCAGAAACGCCTTGGTACGTCCCGGTTGCGGGAGAGCGGCAGACGCGCTGCTCACAGGCCGTACTCCGTCCAGCGGCGATCGACCGGACCACCCCCGCGTCGGCGGGGACAACCCGCGCCGGGGCGACCGCTGACCACGATGTCCCGCGAACTCACAGCCCGTACTCCTTCCACCGCTTCGTCACCCGTTCGGATGTCTCCGGGTCTGACAGAACCATCTCGGGCCAGCCGCCGTCCCGCGTGTAGCCCTCCTCGGGCCACTTCCTCGTCGCGTCGATGCCCGCCTTGCCGCCCCAGAACTGCTGGTAGGAGGCATGGTCGAGATGGTCGACGGGACCTTCCACGACCGAGAGGTCGCGGGCGTAGTCCGTGTTGCCCAGGGCCCGCCACGCGACCTCGTGCAGATCGTGGACGTCGCAGTCGGCGTCGACGACCACGATCAGCTTGGTCAGGGACATCATGTGTGCCCCCCAGACAGCGTGCATCACCTTTTGGGCGTGCTTGGGGTACTTCTTCTCGATGGAGACGATCGCGCAGTTGTGGAAACCGCCCGCTTCGGGCAGGTGGTAGTCCACGATGTCCGGCACGATGATCTTCAGCAGCGGGAGGAAGAAGCGTTCCGTTGCACGGCCCAGCGGTCCGTCCTCCGTCGGGGGGCGCCCTACGACGATCGACTGCAGGAGTGGCCGCTTCCGCATCGTCACGCAGTCGATCGTGAGTGCCGGGAAGGGCTCCTGCGGGGTGTAGAACCCGGTGTGGTCGCCGAAGGGGCCTTCGGGGAGCATCTCGCCGGGCTCCAGCCACCCCTCCAACACCACCTCGGCCTGCGCCGGCACCTGCAGCGGCACCGTCTTGCAGTCCACCATCTCGATCCGCTTGCCGGCGATGAACCCGGCGAAGAGGTACTCGTCGATGTCACCGGGGAGGGGGGCGGTGGAGGCGTAGGTGACGGCCGGCGGGCAGCCGAAGGCGATGGCGACCGGCAGCCGCTCGCCCTTGCGCGCCGCGACCTGGTAGTGGTTGCGGCTGTCCTTGTGGATCTGCCAGTGCATGCCGATGGTGCGCTTGTCGTGGCGCTGGAGCCGGTAGAGGCCGAGATTGCGGACGCCGTTCTCCGGGTCCTTGGTGTGGGTGAGCCCCAGGTTGAAGAAGGAGCCGCCGTCCTGCGGCCAGGTGAAGAGGGCGGGCAGGGCGTCGAGGTCGACCTCGTCGCCGTAGAGGACGACGTCCTGTACGGGCGCGCTCTCGGACTTCACCTTCTTCGGCGGTACGTGGGTCATCGCGCCGAGTTTGCCGAAGGCTTCCCGCACGCCCACGAAGCCGTGCGGCAGTTCGGGGCGGAGCAGGCCGCCGATCTTGTCGCTGATGTCCGCGTAGGACTTCAGGCCGAGGGACTTCAACAGTCGGCGGTCGGTCCCGAAGACGTTCATGGCGAGGGGCATGCTCGACCCGCGCACGTTCTCGAAGAGCAGTGCCGGGCCGCCCGCCTTCTGGACCCGGTCGACGATCTCCCCGACCTCCAGATACGGGTCGACCTCGGCCTTGATGCGCTTGAGGTCGCCCTCGCGCTCCAGCGCCCGGAGCAGGGAGCGAAGATCGTCGTAAGCCATGTGTCCCAGTATCGGCCACCCGCTACCCTGGCCCCGTCACCGGGGCCGTTCCACGCCCTGTCGCCGCCTTCTGGGGGTCGCCGCCATCATGCTCAGGTATCTGCCCCTCCTGCTGGTCCTGGCCCTGTGGATCTACGCGTTCATCGACTGCCTGAACACACCCGAGCAGGACGTGAAGGGCCTGCCGAAGGTGGTCTGGGTGATCATCATCCTGCTCTTCGGCGAGGTGCTGGTCGGCCCGGTCGCGTGGCTGGTGGCGGGCAAGGTGCGGCGCGGACCGGGCAGCGGCACGACTCCCTTCTCTCCGGGCCGCCGCAACACCGGGTTCGTCGCGCCCGACGACAACCCGGAGTTCCTCAAGTCCCTCAGGGACGAGGAGGACAAGAAGGAACGCGGCGAGGAACCCAAAGCCGACTGACAGGTCGTAAGACCGACTGACAGGTTGTACGCCGACGAGCCTCCCGAAGCGGACAATGCGCCCCTGGGCCGCGCCCTGCCCGGGCCGGACACTTACCTCGCATGACGACTGCACCCGCCGACTCCGCCGGCACCATCGCCCCCGAATACGGTGACAAGGTCATCGCCGTAGAGACGGCGGGCTCGGAACCCATCCCCGATGCCGAACGGCACGGCAGCCCACTCCAGTTGCTGTGGACGTGGGCCTCGCCGAACATCGAGTTCGCTACCGTCTACATCGGTGTGATCTCGGTCCTCTTCTTCGGCCTGAGCTTCTGGGAGGCGACGGCGGCGCTGCTGCTGGGCACGGCGCTGGGATCGCTGACCCAGGGGATCCTGTCGCTGGACGGCCCGAAGTTCGGCGTCCCGCAGATGGTGATAGGCCGCTTCTCCTTCGGCTACAAGGGCAACCTCCTCCCGTCGGGCTTCAACGCCCTTGTGTCGGGGGTCGGTTGGTTCGCGGTGAACAGTGTGAGCGCGGCCTTCGCGCTCGACACCCTCACCGGTCTGAACCCGCTCCCCTCCCTGCTTCTCGTGGTGGCGGCGGAGGTCGTGATCGGCTTCATCGGCCACAACTTCGTGCACGCCTTCGAGAAGTACGCGTTCCCGGTGCTGGCGGTCATCTTCCTGCTGGCCGGCGTGTGGACGTTCAAGGAGGCGAACCTCGGCGGGGGCGGCACGGGCGGCGGCATCGGCGGCTTCCTGCTGGCGTTCAGCACGGCGTGGGGCTACGCGGCGGGCTGGAACCCGGGCTCGTCGGACTACTCCCGCTATCTGCCGCGCACGGCGAACAAGCTGCGGACGATCGTGTACCCGGCGGTGGGTCTGTTCGTGTCGATCGCGATCGTCTCGGTCATCGGCGCGGCCTCGGCGACGATCGTCGCCCCGCAGGACGCGACCCCGACGGCGGCCTTCACGGGCCACCTCCCTGGCTGGCTGACCAACCTGGTCCTGTTGGCGATCATCCTGGGCGCGATCTCCGCGAACGCCATCAACGTCTACTCGTCGGCGATGTCGATCACGGCCCTGGGCCTCAAGCTCCCCGCCTGGCTGGGCCGCAGCGCGATCGTCGTGCTGGCCGGTGTCGCGGGTACGGCGGCGGCGTGGGCGTCCCTGGACGACGCGGGGCACGCGTACGAGGCGTTCCTGCTGGTGATCGCGTACTGGGTGGGCCCGTGGCTGGGGGTCGTGCTGGTGGAGCGCTGGCTTCAGGCGCGGACGCCGGTGGCGGAGCTGGAAGCGCGGCTCGGGGACACCTCGTACGCCAACTGGTCGGGCCTGGCGGCCATGTTGATCGGCATCGCGGTGTCCGTCCCGCTCTTCTCGAACCAGGAGAAGTACGTGGGCTGGGTTCCGGAGAACTGGCCGGCGTTCGGTGACATCACGTGTCTGGTCGGGTTCGTGGTGAGCGCGGGGCTGTACTGGGCGCTGAAGGCGCGATCGCGGGTCACTGCTGAAGTGTCTTGAGTGTCTTGATCCGAGCGGCGGTCAGGGCCTGCCCGAAGACCCGTACGTCCTTGATGGCGCCGACGAAGAATCCGCTGGGCTGCCCGGCGTATTTCGCGCGGCCGATCACCAGGGGGCCGGTGGCGGCGGTCGGGTTGGTGTCGTCGACCTCGACTTCGAGGACGCCGTTGACGTACAGCCGCAGTTTGCGGGTGGCGCCGTCGCAGACGCCCGCAAGGTGCGTCCAGGTGCCCGGGGCGGGGACGGTGTAGCCGACCGCGCGGAGTCCGGGGCGGGCGAAGGCCCAGCGGTTCTCGGCTTTCGCGTACTGGAGGAAGAAGCCGCTGCCACCGCTGTCGCCGGGGACTTCCTGGCTGACGGCGGTGGCGAAGAACTCCGGTTCGGTGGAAAGGCAGACCCAGGCCGCGACGGTGAAGCTGCGGCCGGGCCCGGTCCTCAGCACCTCGCCGGCGGTGACGATCTGGCTGGTCTTCCCGTCGAACTCGGCGGCGCCGTCCTGGCCGGCCCGCCACAGAACGTTCGTGGCGGTGCCGTCGTCGCCGCCGACGGTGTCCCTCGCGACGGTGCCGGAGGCCTCGTCGAGCGGCCAGACGGCCACGGCTTCCGCGCGACGGACGGTGGCGGAGGCGGAGGCGCTGCCGGTGGCCTGCTTGCCGTCGGCGCCCTTGCCGTCGACTTGGTCTCCGCGCTCGGACCGGCTGAGCCAGAACCCGGCTCCGGTGCCGAGAGCTGCGACGGTGACGGCTCCGGAGACCAGGAAGGCGCGGCGGCCACGGCGGCCGGGAGCCGGCGCTGAGGCGCTCGGGCCGGTCGGCGTGGCGGGCGGTGTCGGGGCCGGGGTGGGGGCCGTATCCACCTGCGTGGACGGGTGGTTCGGGTGATCCGGGTGCGCCTCGTGCGGGTGAGGGGCTGCCGGGTTCCGGACCGTGGTCGAGTCAGAACCCGCGGCCGTACGAGAATGTGAGGCCACCGGCGGATAGGAGGCCACCCGGGGATCCACGGGCGTGCCGGCGTGGGCATGGGCGTGGGCGTGGGTGGGGTCGGCGGCGGTCGGCCAGTGTCCGGCGGTCGCGTCCGGGCGGCCGACCGTGGCGAGGATGTCCCGGGGTGTGGGGCGCAGGGCCGGGTCCTTGGCGAGGCAGGCCGAGATCAGGGAACGTAGGGCCGGGTCGTCGATCGCCTCGGTGTCGGGTTCGTTGTGGACCACGCGGTACAGGAGGGCGGGGGCCGGCCCGGCGCCGAAGGGGTTGCGGCCGGTTGCCGCGAAGCACAGGACCGTGCCCAGGCTGAAGACGTCGCTGGCCGGGGTGATCTCGGCGCCTGCGACCTGCTCGGGGGACATGAATCCCGGCGAACCGGTCAAGTGCCCGGTCCTGGTGAGGGAGTCGGCCTCGATGGTGCGGGCGATCCCGAAGTCGATGACCCTGGGTCCGTCCTCGGCGAGCAGCACGTTGGAGGGTTTGAGGTCGCGGTGGACGAGGCTCGTGGCGTGGATCGACCTGAGCGCCTCGGCGAGCCCGGCGGCGAGGGCCAGCACGGTGGCCGAGGCGAAGGGCCCCTGTTCGTCGACCGCCTGCTCAAGGGAGGGCCCGGCGATGTAGCTGGTGACCAGCCACGGCAGGTCCGCGTCCGGGTCCGCGTCGACCACCGGGGCGGTGAAGGCCCCGCTGACCATCCGGGCCGCCGCCACCTCGCGGCGGAAGCGGGGGCGGAACTCGGGACGCCGGAGCAGTTCGGCGTGCACCACCTTGACCGCGACGAGCCGTCCGCCCGGGGACCGGCCGAGGAAGACCCGGCCCATGCCGCCCGTGCCGAGCCGGCTCAGCACCTGGTAGTCCCCGACGGCGCGCGGGTCTCCCGGCTCCAGCGCTGCCACAAATCCCTCCAGGGTGCGTCCCCGACGTACTCTGCCGCCTCCCTGGCCACGGCGATGAGTGGGGTTGCCGTGACTCCGGCGGCCTGTGCGGGCGCGTACAGCATAGAGGGACTTGATGACGGGCAGCTCGAAACCCCGTCCCCCATAAGACGGTTCGACCGCTTACCTCCCGGTTCGTCAACTCCTACGTTCCGGCGTCGTCCTGCGCCTGTTCCACGTGCCGGACCTTGATGTGACGGCCGCCGAACTCCGCCTCGATGACGGGCTCGGCCTTGTCCGGGTCGTCGACGCCGACATGGACGTACCCCCGCTCGTCCACACCGACTTCGCGCAGCTGGAAGGTGCCGTCCCAGCGGTGCATGTCCTCGCTGATCCGGTCGGCGAGGCCGTCGAGGTCCTTGCGGTTGGCGTCGGTGTCGTGCAGGCGCAGGGTGACGCCCTTCTCGGCGGCGGCGCAGACGTCGGCGTCGAAGGCGGTGGAGGGTATGCGGTAGACGTCGGCGGCGTTGTCGTGCTGGTCGACGGAGAGACCGGTGAAGACGGCGGAGTGCTGCTTGTCGCCCGCCTTTTGGATGTAGAAGAGCGTCCGAAAGAGCGGGGTGTCGTCGGGATTATCGGGGTTGTCGGCAGCGGATGCGGTGCCGCTACCCGTAGGCGCGGGCCGAGTGCCGACGCAGGTCTTCGCCGCCGCCACGGGCTCGGCTTTGAGGCCACCCTCGCTGTGGCCGGTCTCCAGGGCATCGACGTAAAAGGCGGCGCCCACCGTCACCACCGTGACGGCGGCCGCGGAAGCCCAGATGCGGTACCTCTTATTCCCCTTGTTCTCCATGTCCCCCTCCGTCCCTTTCGGTCGGTCGGCACTGTGACGCCGGAAGGGACGGAGACGTTCAGCTGACGTCGTCCTCGTGCAGAACGAGTGCGAGGAGACCGGGAAAACGGGCGTCGAACTCGTCCCGCCGCAGCCGGTTGACCCGCTTGGGCCCCTCGTCCCGCTGCTCGACGACCCCGGCAGCGCGCAGCACCGAGAAGTGATGACTGAGGGCCGCCTTGCCGACGGGCACATCGAAGGTGCCGCAACTGCGCGACCAGTCCTCCGACGCGGCCAACTCCCTTACGAGGGTGAGGCGTACGGGGTCGGCGAGCGCGGCGAGCGCGGTCTGGACGGGGACGTCGTCGGGGTGGGTGTGCTGGGGGGCGGCCCGATGACCGGTGCCGGTGCTCTGTGCCACGCGGGCCTCCCTCACGGGGTTGCGGAGTGTTCGATGAAAACCATACAGTCACGAGTGTTCGCTTTCCATTGAACAGTCGAGCGGAGAGTCCGGCATGCGCGCGGTCGAGATCCAGGAGTACGGCGGTCCCGAGGTCCTCAAGACGGTGGAGGTGACCGTCCCCGAGCCGGGCCCCGGGCAGGTGAGCATCGACGTGGCGTACACGGGCGTGAACTTCGCCGACCTGAAGGCACGGTCGGAGGGCTACCGGGTGCCTTCGCTGCCCTTCCGCCCCGGGCTTGAGGTCTCCGGGCGGGTACGGGCGGTCGGCGCGGGCGTCGAGGGGGTGACCGTCGGCCAGGAGGTGGCGGCCCTGACGGAGAGGGGCGCGTACGCGGACGTGGCGGTGGCAGAGGCGGCGACGGTCTTTGCTGTCCCCGGGGGCATGGACCTCCGCACGGCGGCGACCCTCCCGACGGTCCTGCCAACGGCGTACGCCCTCATCCACACGGTGGGCCGGCTCCAACCCGGCGAGACGGTCCTCGTGCAGGGCGCGGCGGGCGGAATCGGCACGGTGGCGGGGCAGTTGGCGAAGGCGGCGGGCGCGGGCACGGTCTACGGCGTGGTGTCGAGCGCGGCGAAGGCGTCGTATGCGCGGGAGTACGGCTACGACGAGGTGTTCGTCGGCGACTTCGCGGCTCCGGTACGGGAGGCGACGGCCGGCCGGGGAGTCGACCTGGCCCTGGACCCGGTGGGCGGCGAGACCCTGCGAGCCGGTCTGGCTTCACTGTCGGTCTTCGGCCGACTGGTCTCCTTCGGCAACGCGAGCTCGGCGGAGCCGTGGAGCGTGGGCCAGCCGGACCTGTACCCGACGGGACTCTCGGTGAGCGGCTTCTCGATCCTGTCGCTGGCGAAGACGGCCCCGGCGGAGCTGCGGAGGTTGACTGAGCGGGCCTTCGCGACTGTGGCGGACGGGACGGTTTCGCTGCCGGTGACGGCGGAGTTCGGGTTGGAGGAGGCGGGGGAGGCGCATCGGGTGATGGGGGCGCGGGCGAGTACCGGGAAGTTGCTGCTCAGGGTGACGGCGTGACGTGAGCACGGGCTCGTACGGGTCACCTCCGCGTCGCGCGAGGGTGACCCGTGGAGGCGTGAAGGGCTACGGGCGAGGGAGTGAGGTGTTGGTGATCGGGAGGGGCTTGTGTACGCCCGCCACGTAGAGGTCCGTCGGGGCCATGCGGAGTGCGAATGTGTCGTCGTAGCCCGAGACGCGTACGGACATCACGAAGAAGCCGTCCTCCTCGGCGGTCGTCTTCACGTCGTACTCGCTCTCCCAGTAGGTCTGCAGGAAGATCTCGGTGCCCTGGGGCTCGACGCCCTTGGGGAGGGTGACCTTGCCCTGGACGGTGAGGATGTCGCCGGCCTTCACCCTCTTCTTGTTGACCTTGTAACTGACGGAGCTGGACTGGGCGTTGGCGGCCACGGTGGTGTCCGCGTAGTAGCCGTCCTGCGGGGTGTTGAGGTCGCCGTCCTCGTCGTAGAGGGCCGTGATCTGTACCTCGTGCTGGACGTTGAGGAGGCTGCTGCCGCTCACGTGGTCGATGTTGACGTCGGGGATGGTGAACTTCCCGGTGGCGTCCGTGACCGGCTTGCCCAGGTCGCGCGGCTCGTAGTACGTGGGGTCGATCGGGTCGCCCCACGGGTTCCAGGTGGTGAAGCGGACGACTTCCTGGATGGTGACGGGGATGTTGGGCGCCGGGGTGCCGTCGGCCTTGGTGACGGTGCCGGTGACGTCGACGTGGCGGTTGTCGAAGTCGGTGCTGGTCGGGTTGGTGCTCACGGTCAGCACGTAGGTGTCACCGGGGGCGGCATCCGAGGACTCCGCCGAGGCGGCGGGCGCGGACAGTGCGCCCGCGGCGAGCAGGAGCGCGGCGGCTGCGGCAAGGCGCGTCGGCAGGGACGTTCTGGGCACGGGTCAACTCCGAGTTTGGTCGGGACTGGAGAAGTTGCGCCGAGCGGCACCGGTTCCGCCGCGGCGCGGGTGTGCGACGCATCAGGTTCGACCGGCGGGGCGGGGCGCGAGTTGCCCCCTGTGTGGCGACTGTTACGCGACTGTGGCAAAAGGTGGCTTTTTCCGGATTACGAGTTCACCTGGACGTCCGCCGCAGGCCGCCCGCCTGTCGTCCAACCCCCATGGCCCCACGCGTAGTTCCGTTCGCCGGTGGCGGTGGCCGGACGGGGCTTTAATCAACACTGCGCGCAGCAGTCGGAGCGTGCGGGCCGAACTAGGGGACCCTGAAAGGGAGTTGGGCATGGAAGCAAAGAACATCGACGAGGTCGTGGACGGGCTTGCCGGGATCGTGCGGGAGGCCGGCCGCGACAGTGACCGGGTCGGGTACTTCGCGGCGCTGTACCGCCAGGTGACCGTCGAGGTCCGTACGGCCATCCACGCCGAGCTGTTCGACGACGGCGCCCGAATGGACCGTTTCGACACGCACTTCGGCAACCGCTACTTCGAGGCGTACGACGCCTGGCGCCGCGACCGGAGCGGGCCGCGCTGCTGGCGCGAGACGTTCGGGCTGCTCGACGACTCCGACACCGTCATCGTCCAGCACCTGATACTCGGCGTGAACGCGCACATCAACCTCGACCTGGCCGTCGCCGCCGCGCGGACCAGCCCGGGCAAGGCCATCCACGAGCTACGGCACGACTTCCTGCTGATCAACGACATCCTCGCGCGGGTGGTACTGGTCCTGGAGGACTCGGTCGGCGCCCTCTCACCACTCCTGTCACTGCTGGACAAGGTCGGCGCCCGCACCGACGAGCAGATCCTCGACTTCAGCGTCCGTCAGTCCCGCGAGGAGGCCTGGTACAACGCCGTACTGCTGGCCGGCCAGAACGAAGAGGAGCGCGAGGCCACCATCAAGCGCCTCGACATCCGGGCCGCCGTGCTCGCCCGGTTGATAACGCGCCCGGGCCTCCTGGTCCGGCCGGCCCTGGAGTTGATCCGGAGGACGGAGAGCGATGACGTGCCAGCGGTCATCGCCCATCTGGACAACGCCATGGAGCAAGCCGCCGGGTGAAGGCCACGCGGTCCTGCCGGAGCGGATCTGGCTGTCGGTCAGCGCAGAGCCGAAGTGAACGCCGTCCAGGCGGAGTTGGTGACGATCAGGACCGGGCCGCCGGGGGCTGCCTTGCTGTCACGGACGGGGACTACGGCGGGGAAACCGGGGGCGATTTCCACGCAGTTGCCGCCGTTCTCGCCGCTGTAGCTGCTCTTGATCCAGGTCGCCGCGCCGAGTTCGTGCCTGTCCATGGTGCTCGTACTCCTCCATCACGTCGCTGATCAGAGCGGCGGATTCGCGGGCTGACGGGATGTCCGCCCTGAGCACATCATAGGTCTGGCTATGGCGCGCGAAGCCTCCCGGATCGTCGTTGAAATGGCCACGGTCCAGCGACTCCGAGTACACCCACCGGTGCCCGTCGGCCAGCTCGATCAACGACATGGAAACGTTAGGGCGCAGAAGTTCGGGATAGCTCGCAGGGGCCACCTGGATGCGGATGTTGGGGCGTCGCCCAACGCTGAGCAGATGGGCACACTGGTCACGCATGACCTCCGACCCTCCTACCGCGTTGCGCAGACAACTCTCGTCCAGGACGGCGACGTACAGCGGACCGTCCTCGGCGAAGAAGCGCGGTTGGCGGCTGAGCCTGGCACGAACGCGCTCCTCCACCTCGTCACCGCTCGCGATCCGGGAGAACAGTGCGTGCGCGTAGCTAGGTGTCTGCAACATGCCTGGGATGACCCGCTCCTGATACTCCCGCAGCGCCACCGCCTTCGCATCCATCTCGGCCCGGCGCTCGAACCAGTCCGGATGCTGCACCTCCGGATACCAGTCGATGCGGCCCCACATCTTGGCCAACACCCCACCCGTACCCAGGACTTCGTCGCACTTCTTGGCGAACGCCTCCGTCGGCACCCGTGTCCCCGCCTCGACCCGGGCCACGTGGGACCGGTCGCACGGGACCTCTTTCGACAGCGCCTCCTGCGTGAGGAACGCAGCCTCGCGGAAGTGCCGTAACAGGTCGCCGAACAGGACGCCGTTACCGGCCCCGCCCGCCCCTTCGGCATTACGTCGGGTCACAGAACCAGCCTCCCCCTCCGTGACAGTGGCCCAGTGGCACGCGTCAAGCGTTGATACGGACCGTTCCCATGCGCGACGCTCGATACACCCAGAGTTACGAAAGGTACGTGAATGGAACCGGGAACGATCGTCTACGACCCTCAGACGCGCAAGGTGGGCGAATACCTGGACAGGACAGGCCCGTTCGCGATGCTGCGCCCGCTCGGGGGCGGCCGGGAGTGGGAGGCCGACCCGGCGCGGATCCGCCCGGCGACACCGGAGGAACGGCTGAGCGCGAGCGTACGGGCGGCCAACTCACGTTCAGGGAGCGGGAATTCGGCACCGGAGAACACGGTGGACATCGGCACGCCCCCCTCCCCCGTCCCCGACTGCCCCGCCTGCGCCGACCTCGCCGCGCTCCGGGACGACGCCCGCGCCCGTGGCGACGGCACCGCCGAGACCGACGCGAACGTCCTGCTGCGCAGGCACGGGCGGCGGGACCACGTCGGCGGAGGAGCCGACGAAAGACTGGGCTACCGCCCCCGCCGGATCTTCCGGTACGTGCCGTACGCGATCGTGCAGGACCCGGCCGCGGAACCCGAGTACGAGGCCCGTTGCGTGTCGGGCGACGACGCCGACTGCGGTGCCGTTTCCGGGCGTTGCGCCGACCCGGCGGACGTCGAGGAGTGGCAGCGCAGGCACACCCAGGAGACCGGCCACACCCGTTATCGCCGTAGCTTCGCCGATTACGCGGTGCTGGAGTCACAGTGAGGGCTTGCGCCGGGTCAGCCGAACTTCGGCAGGTCGGTGCTGCATTCCAGCGGGGTGTCCTTGGGCACGATCCGCTCCACGGAACCCGGACGCCCCTGGGTGATCTCCAGCTGGGCGGCCGACAGATACCCGATGAAGAGCTGCTTCCCGGCGGGCATGGCGGCGGGATCGAAGTCGAAGACGACCCGGTCGTCGCCCTCTCGGTGAGCCGTGCGCACGTTCTCGACGCCGGGTCCGGAGCCGTGCCTGTCCAGCGTGGCCGGGTCGTCGGGCCCCTTGCAGAACTCGCCCTCCTTGATGAGCACCGGGAACCCTGCGTCGTCCAGCGCCTTCTCCAGCCCGGTGTGGTCCTCGAAGTAGGCCTGTTTGTCCCAACTCACCCGGACCGAGCCGTTCTTGAGGCTGTCCACGGTGTAGGCGGCCGTACGCACGTGGATCGTGCCCGCCCCGGTGGCGATCTCGTCCGACGACGGGGGCGGGGTGGACGGGTTGCCGTACGTCGGCACGCCGAGCGCCAGCCCGACCACGGCCGCCACACCCGCCACGGCGACGACCCGCCGCCTGCGTCGCCGCGCCCGTCCCTCGGCGACGATCAGCTCGACGGGAGTGTCGAGAGTGACATCGCTCAGAGAGTCCCTCAACGATTCCGTCAACGCTTCCAGTACGAGTACGTCGTTGTCCTGATCCCTCATGCTCATGTGCCGGCCTCCGGGGTGTCGGTGGTGGGGACGAGGTGGCCGCGCAGGGTCGCGACGGCCCGTGAGAGGTGGGCGGTTACCGTGCCCGGGGCGATACCCAGGGCCTTCGCCGTCGCCTCAGTGTCGAGGTCGAGGAAGACCCGGAATGCGATCACCTCCCGCTGGCGGCACGGTAGTTGACGCAGCAGCACCATCAGCGCCGGATCGAGGCCGGACTCATCGGGAGGGATGTCGGCGACGTCGTACCCGTCGCCGAGCGCGACCTCGCGCCGTCGCCGGCGCCACCAAGAGATACGGGTGTTGAACGCCGTACGGACGACCCACGCCCTCGGCGCGGGATGCCGGCCGACCTTCGCCCACGCCATCCACGCCCGCGTGAACGCCTCGGCAACCAAATCCTCGGCAAGCTGCCGCTCCCCCACACCGGCAAGCACGGCCCTGAGGCACACGTCCCGGCTACTGCTGTAAAACTCCGCGAACTCCAGCTCCTTCACACTCCCTATACGCCGTGGGCCGGGGTTGCGCTTACTTGGGCCGGGGGGAGGATTGGCGGGCCGGGAGTTGACGGCCCGGGGGGTTGGCTGGGCTGATCGCCGGTTGGTGGCGTGGGCGTGGGGCCGCCCGCTTCTTGGTCAGTGTCGTGCTTCCGCGATCCGCGTCAAGGGCGCTGCGCATCGGCTGTCTCGGTACGGCCGGGAAGCGCGTCGGCTTCTTCAAGGCGACCGGCATCCCGGACGCCGATCACATCAACGTCACGGTGACCGTCTGGCAACTGCCCTGATCAGCTCACCGCGACGGAGTCCGTCGCGTCGTCGGCGGTCTCCGCACGGCCCGCCGCCAACCGCAGCGTCACCGCAGCCGCGACCCCCGCCGCCAGACCGAAGGTCACCGCGGCCGGTACCCCGCCGCCCAGGCCGGCGAACAGGTGCAGCCAGCCGTAGCTCAGGCTCGTCCCGTCCGTCACCATCCGCAGAAGTTGGCTCGCCAGCAGCCCGAGGACGGTCGCGCAGACCGCACCAACCGCCATCACCGGAACCGTGGCCCGGGAGACCAGGCCCGGCAGCAGCCGCAGCGCCCACCACACCACGGCGAGCAGCAGCACGTCGGCGGCCCGGTACAGCAACCAGTCGCTGAGCGGCGCGCCCGCCGGTCCCGCCCAGGCGCCGAGCAGCAGCCACTGCCGCAGAAGGTCACCCGGTTCGGCGAACAGCCTGCCGCCCGTGAAAGCCGTCTGGATGGCGGCCGCGACCGACTCGTACGAGAGGACCACCAGGGACAGCGCGATCACCACCGTCCCGACGGTGGCGGCCAGCCGGGCGGCGCGCGCCGGGACGGTCCCCCGCGACGCCACGCCGGCGTCCTTGGCAGTGACCCGCGCCACAAGCACCGTCCCCACCGCCGCGACCAACCCGGTCACCACCACGATCTGCCGCCCGGAAGAGATCACGCTCGCCAGTTGGGGAAGGAAGCGGTAACTGCCGTGCCCCTGCGAGGCGATCAGCCAAGGCGCGGAGACCGTCACCGCCAGGGTCCCGGCCACCAAGCCCCAGGCCCACACCGCGAGCAGCGCGGCCGGCATCCGACCCTCCACCGGCGGCAGACTGCGGACCAGGAGCAGAGCCCCGGGCACGAAGAAGACGAAGACCGCGGCGAACCGGATCTGCAACGCGGTGTGGTACAGCCCGAGATACTGGACCGAGGTCGAAGGATCGTACGACCAAGGGGTCAGCCAGCGCTCAAGCTCCGCGTCGGCCTCGATGCCGAGCACGCCGGTGCTGCCCGGCAGGTGCAACGCCTCCGCACTCGCCCCCGCCCACCACAGAAGCACCGTGAGCAGCAGAGCTCCGACCAGTGCTGGTATCGCCGCGCGCCGGTATGTCATTGAAGTGCCCCCGTTTCAGTCGCCCACCCGTGGATGATCGGCACTGCCAGCGCACCACCCTCAACTCACCCCGCGCAGGCCGCCGTTCACCCCACAATTGATACATGGACAACATCACGATCCGGCCCGCCGGCCCCGAGGACATGGCCGCCGTAGCCGAACTCCGATGGCAGTGGATCACCGAGAACCGCGACATCAAGGACACGTCCGACACCGAACACGACGACTTCGTACGCCACTTCGCCACCTGGGCCCGCGACAACGCCTCCTCGCACACCTGCACCGTCCTCACCCGCGGCGGCGTCGTCATCGGCATGGCATGGCTGGCCATCCTCCAGCGCGTGCCCACCCCCCGCGCCCTGCACCGGGCTTCGGGCGATCTCCAGTGCGTGTACGTCGTACCGGAGGAGCGGGACGGCGGCCTGGGCGGGCGGCTCATCGACGCCGTACTCGCCAACGCCCGCGCAGCCGGCGTCCAACGGGTCACCGTGCATTCAAGCCCTCGCGCGATCCCCGCCTACGCCCGCTGGGGCTTCGAGAACTCCCCCCGCCTCATGCACAACCACGTGGCCCCCGCACCCGGCTGAGGCGACGGTGCCATCGCCCCGCTCCCGGCGTCAGCCGCCGGCGGACGGACCGCCGGTCTCCCCGCTGCTGTCGCCGCCCCCGATGTCCCCCGTGGGTTCCGGGGTGACCGTGCCGATACCGTCACTCGCGACGGTCAGCGTCACCAGGGAGTCCGCCGGAGCCTCGGTCCCCTCCTCCGGGCTCTGTGCGATGACCGTGCCGGGCGCCGCCGTGTCGGTCACCTCCTCGGTCGTGGTGACCTGGAAGCCCTGGGCCTCCAGGGCGAGTTGCGCGTCTACGAGGAGTTGGCCCCGTACGTCGGGGACCGTGACCGTCTCCGCCGTAGAGGTCGACGAAGCCGTAGACGTAGGCGTGGGCGAGTCGGTGGGCGCGACGGACTCGTCGTCCGGGTTCGGCGCCTCCGACAGGACCTCGTCCTCCGTGCCGTCGGAGCCCGCCTCCCGGGCCAGTCCGGTGTCCTGGTCCTCGACATCGACGAGTTGGAAGACCTCGACCGGGTCTTCCTCCGGCGCCGCCTTGACCTTGGCCACCTTCTTCGAGTCGTACGACGGCCATTTCTTGTTGCGGTCGTCGAACTTCACGTCGGCGGCGTCGATGTCGTCCTCGAACGAGGACAGCGGGTTGCCGCAGCTGCACTGGACGGCCGGCCACCCCAACTGGTCGACCAGGACGGCGATTCCCGCCTCCAGCAGCGCGTCGAAGGCGTCGGCCTTGCCCTTCTTGAAGTCGTGGTTCTTGACCAGGGTGTCGGCGCGCAGCAGGACCGGTGTCAGGTTCTTCACGAAGCCCCTGATCTCGCCGACGTCGTCCAGGCCCTCGACGTCGGCCCACTCCTTGGCCTTGCCCCGGTTCTCCGGCTTCTCCAGGAACTCGACGAGCTTCGCCTTGTCGCAGTGGCCGGCGTCCCGGGTCCCCCCGTACAGACCCGGGGCGCCGCCACCTATCTCCCCCGCGATGTAGTCCATCGCCACCCCGATGGCGATGTCGGTGCCGAGCCGCACAAAGAAGGGCGCCGGGCTCGTCACTCCGCGCGCGACGGCGCGTACGGCGACCTTGTCGCACCTTGCAGCCAGCATGCCGAGGACGGCCAGAACCAGCGCGAGCGCGATGGCCGTACGTCCCCTCCCCCGTTTGCGTTTCATGGTCTTCCTTCTGGCTCCTTCCATGTCGCAGGTCGGCGAACGGTCACGCCAGTGTGGGTGCCTGGCGGGGGCGGGCACATCGTGGTCCGCACGGGATCCGCGGGGCAGGGATCCGTGCCCGCACGGATGACGCGGCCGGTCGTCGGCGGTGACCATGGGCCCATGCCGCGCACCGTGCTGATCGTCGACGACGACCCCGGATTCAGAGCCGTGGCACGGGTGTTGCTGGAAGCGGACGGCGACTTCGCGGCGGCGGAGGCGGGTTCGGGGGCCGAGGCGCTCGTCGCCGTGGTGCGGGAGCGGCCGGATGCGGTGCTGCTGGACATCGGGCTGTCGGAGGGGGACGGCTTCGAGGATGGCTTCGCCGTGTGCCGGGCTCTGCACGGGGTGGCTCCGACGACGGCGGTGGTGCTGTGTTCGGCGCGGGAGGCCGAGTTGTACGGGGAGCGGATCGCCCGGTCCCCGGCTGTGGGGTTCCTCGCGAAGGAACGGCTGTCGGCGGCGGCGCTGACGCGGCTGGTCGCGCCCGGCAGACGCTGAACGTCGGTTCAGTCGTCGGAGGCCAGGTACATCAGCACCGCGCGCACCCGGCGGTCGTACATCTCCTTGGCCTCGGGCCTCAGGCCCAGCTTGTCGAAGACGGTGTTGACGTGGTCCTCCACCGTCCTCTTGCTGATCGACAGTCGTGCCGCGAGCGCCGAGTTGGACAGCCCGCGTGCCATGAGTTCGAGCACCTTGAGCTGCTGCTCGGTGAGGTCGGCCAGGCGGTCGCGGCGGCGTGGGGTGCGGTAGAGGGCGCGCTGGATCTCGCCGTCGATGGCGTATCGGCCGGCGCCGACCTCGTCCACGACCTCGGTGACGAAGTCCGCTCCGGTGACCCGCGACTTGAGCTGGTAGCCGATGCCTCCGGCGGCGGCCGCGGGCCCGGCCTCAAGGAGTTGCCGCAGATGGGTCAGCTCCATGTCCTTGGACAGCAGCAGGATGCCCACCGACGGATGGGCGCGGCGGATCTCCACGGCCGCCCGTAACCCTTCCAGGGTGTGCGTGGGCGGCATTCTGATGTCGACGACGGCGAGGTCGGGCAGGGTGTCGGCGACCGCGGTCCGCAGTCCGCGCGCGTCCCCGGCCCGCGCGGCGATCTCGTGGCCCTCTTCCTCCAGGATGATCGCGAGTCCCCGCAGGTAGACCGGGTCGTCGTCGGCCAGCACGATGCGCAGCCCCCGGGAAACCGTGTCAGCCGTCATACCAGCTCGCCCTTCTCTCTCATGGCCCTGGTGGGCAGGGTTACGGCGACGACCGTGCCCTCGCCGGGGCGGGAGCGGACGGTCAGTCTGCCGTCGTACGCGGAGACCCGGTGGCGCAGTCCGAGCAGGCCGGTGCCACCGTCCGCCGGGTCCGCGCCGCCGACGCCGTCGTCGGTGACGCTCAGGCTCAGCACTCCGTCGGCGTGCTGGAGGTCGACGCGGACGGCGGCGGCGTCGGCGTGCTTGAGCACATTGCTGATCGCCTCCTTCACGACGTAGTACGCGGTGAGTTCGACCGGCTCCGGCAGCTCGGGCAGTCCGTCGGCGTGCAGGTCGACGGGCAGGGGCAGGTCGGCGGTCAGCGAGCGCAGGGCCGGCAGCAGCCCGGCCTCGCTCAGCACCACGGGGTGGATACCGCGGGCGGCCACGCGGAGTTCGGCGTGCCCCTGCTCCAGCGTGGCGAGCGCGTCGTCCAACATCCCGGCCACCGCCTCCGAACCGCTCGCCTCTCGGTCCAACCGGCGGCGGGCGATGCGCAGTTGGAGGCCCAGGTTGATGAACTTCTGCTGGGCCCCGTCGTGCAGGGCCCGCTCGACCTCGCGCCGCTGCTCGTCGCCGGCCTCGATGACACGGCGGCGGGAGGTGCGGAGTTCGGCGACCAGGGTCTGGTTGTCCAGCTCCAGTGCGGCGGCGGAGACGACCGCCTCCAGGACGTACCGGTCCTCCCGCAGCGCCGGGTCGTGGACGAGGATGCCGACCCGCCGCCCGCCGCGCTCCAGGACGCTGGTCCACTGCCCGGGCCCGGCGGTCAGGGGCCTGCCGTCGGTGTCGACGTAACCGTCCCCGTCGGGTGCGGGGAAGCCCAGCTGGAGCGACTCGTCGTCGAGGGTCCTGGCGAGTTCGTCGCGCAGATGACGGTGGGAGGCGAGCGGCAGCCGGCGCAGCAGTTCGGCCACGGCGGTCCGGCCCAGCCGGATCCGCCACACGCCGGCGAGGAAGGCGAGCGGCAGGCACAGCACCGACAGATGCGCGGCCGTCAGCAGCGCGGGGTGCGACCACTCCCGGTCGGCGCCGAGCGCCGCGTCGAGCCCGGAGGCGAGACCGCCCACCAGGCCGACAGCGAGCAGCGGGGCGAGTTCGCGGCGGTAGGGCCGGGATGCCTTCGCCCAGCGCCACAGCAGTACGGCGACCACGGCCGCGCTGACGACGAGCTGCACCGCGTCGGTCAACCGGCCGAGCCACGGCACGTAGTGCACCAGCAGCAGGTTCTCGGTCACCGAATCGTGGAAGAACACCCCGGCCGGTTGGAGGACGAAGGCCACCCCGCAGCCGACGACGAGCAGCACCCGGTCGGCGACGGCGGCGACCGCGCCGTCGTCCTCACGGGTGCGCAGCCGGCCGTAGGGAAACACCAACAGCAGCGGGATCAGGAAGCCGGTGGACGCGGAGCGCAGGAACAGGCCGACGGTGTGTGTCAGCGGGTCGGTGGAGATCTGGAGGTCCTCCGCGAACCAGCCGATGCCGACGAGCAGCATCAGCAGTCCGACCACGTTCCCGGGCCGCCGCAGCCGCGCCAGCAAGCCGGCCCCGAGGTACAGCCCGCCGACAGCCCCCGAGAACAGCGTCGAGGTGGAGTCCTCATACCGGTCGGGTGAGGTGACGACCAGGACGTAGATCCCGAACGCGGTGCCGGCCGCGGCGAGGAGGACTGCGGTGCGCTGCGGGGACAGGCCTGCCATAACCGCCTCCCCCGTGACGGCCGTTCACGTGCGCTTCCGTGTGTTCACGGTACGGGATCGGTGGACAGCCGTACGGAGTTTTCATCTCACCCGGTGCTCATATCCCGTCGCGGTCGGCAAGGATGTCGGCCACGTCCCGCTCCGTCCGCGCCCGCAGCAGCGCGGCCTGTCGCTCGCCTTCGGCCCGCAGGATCGCGACGCGCTTGTCGGTGTAAGCGCGCATCTCCTTCTCCGTCGCCTTGCGGGCTGCGGCGGGCAGCTCGATGGTCTTGAGCTCGATGCGGTTGACGCGGGTGCCCCACTTACCGGTGGCCTCGAAAAGGACGCCGTGCAGGGCCGCGTTGATCTCCATACGGGAGGACAGGACGCGCTCCAGGTCCATGCCGCCCAAGATCTGGTGCAGGGTGGTGGTGACGAGCTGCTCGATGGCCTCGACATGGCTGGTGACTTCGTACGTGGCAGACCGCGGGTCGGTCACTTGGAAGTAGACGACGCTGTCGACGCTGAGGACCACGTTGTCCTGGGTGAGGAACTCTTGGGGCGGGAACGGCACGATCTGTTCGCGGAGGTCGATGCGGTTACGGACTGTGTCGAGGAGCGGCACCACGATGTTGAGGCCCGCGTTGAGCGTCCGCGTGTAGCGGCCGAAGCGCTCGACGACGGCGCTGGTGGCCTGTGGAACAGTCCGGAGGCAGATCAGCAGGAGAAGGACGAAAGCCCCTCCGGCGATCAGGAACACGTGGCCCGTTTCCATCGCGACTCCCCCCGTTCCTCGGGGCGTCTGGGCGCGCCCGTCGGATGCCGCTGTCCGGAGTGTCCCAGACCGCCCGGTCTCAGGCCACCGTCCGCAACCCGCCCCCCGCCGAAGCCGCCCCCATCCCCCGCACCACCCGATGCGCGCAAGCCGCCGCCAGCAACTCCCCCAGCAGATCCGGATCGCCGATCTCCAGGCCCAGCAGGGACTCGATCCGCTCCAGCCGCTGATACAGCGACTGCCGGCCTATGTGCAGCAGCGCCGCCGTCCGCGTAGGCGAGCAGCCGTGCCGCAGATGTACTTCCAGCGTCCGCACCAGGTCGCTCGGATGCGCCGCCTCCCACGCCAGGAGCGGCCCCAGCGCGTGCTGGACCAGGCGGGCGAGGCGGTCGCGGTTGGCGTCGACGCCGCCGCGGGTCAGCTCCCGTTCCAGGGCCAGCGCGCGGGACGACGTCACCAACGGGCCCTCGGGGGCGGCTGGTTCGGCGGCCGGGACCGTGAGTGCCAGCTCCAGCGTCGTACGGGCCGCCCGCAGCGTGTCGCTCCAGCGCAGCCAGCCGCTGCCGGCGGCCACGGCATGGCCGACCGCGACGGTCACGCCCGGGTCGGCCGCCGCGCGGAACGCGTCCTGCACCGCCCGTACGGGATCCCGCGCGCTGCCCGGGCGGGACTCCGCGCCGGGCAGCGCGAGCAGGGCGAGTACGTCGCCGGGAAAGGCGGCCCGCAGCACTCCCGCCCCGCCCAGCAGCCGTACCGCCCGATCGACCGTGCCGACCTCGCGCGTGCCGTGCAGCGATACGCCGATCAGCCGCGCCCCCGGCCCGGGGTGGAAGCCGGCCAGCGCCGCCCGCGCCTCCACCTCCGGCTGGTTCAGGGCCTGACGGTCCGCGAGATCGGCCAGCAGCGCCGCCGTGTGGTCGTCGCCCCATGGCCGTACGACGGAATGCCGGCCCGACAACCCCCGCGCCACGATCGCGCGGTTCGCCGCCTCCGTGATGCGGACGAAGGGCACGACGCGGTGGAGAGCGAGGAGGGGCAGGCCCAGGCGGCGGGCCTCGTCGGTCACCTCGGGCGGCATCGACGGCAGGGAGCGGCCCACCTCGACCGCGAGTCCGGCCGCGTCCCGGGCCGCCAGCTCCCGGACGTACCGCCGACGGATCCCCTCGTCCGCGTCAATCAGGCCGAAGCCGTTGGTCAGCAGGAGTTCGCCGCCGTCGAGGAAGTTCGCGCCCTCGTACACCTCGCTGGAGTGCACCCAGCGCACCGGGCGGTCCAGGGCGCTCTCGCCTGCGAGCAGCTCGGGCTCGGCGGATCGGACCGGGTCGAGGGCCAGTACTTCACGGAGGGTGAGCGCGGGCACGGGTACCTCCAGGGCGCTGACAGTTCGTCCGGCGGCGGGATGCCCGGAGAGTACTTTCCGCACGTTGCCCTCGTGTTTCGGCCACAGGAGAGTGAAGACATGGAGCTCATGGATCAGGCACTGGCACGCACCTGGCTCGCCACCGCCGTCGAGGAGGCCCGCGCCGGGCTCGCCGAGGGCGGCATCCCCATCGGCGCCGCGCTCTACGGAGCCGACGGCACCCTGCTGGGTCGCGGCCACAATCTGCGCGTCCAGGACGACGACCCGTCCATGCACGCGGAGACGTCCGCCTTCCGGGCGGCGGGACGGCAGCGGTCGTACCGGGGAACGACCATGGTGACGACCCTCTCGCCCTGCTGGTACTGCAGCGGGCTGGTCCGCCAGTTCGGCATCTCCCGGGTCGTGGTCGGCGAGGCCGCCACCTTCCACGGCGGGCACGACTGGCTGGCCGAGCACGGCGTGGAGATCGTGCTGCTCGACGATCCCGAGTGCGTCGAGATGATGCGCGACTTCATCAAGAACAATCCGGCCCTGTGGAATGAGGACATCGGTGAGTAGCACCCCTACGGCGCCCCGTGCCGCCCATGCCCCGCGTATCCCGCGTATCCCGACCATCGATCTCAAGCCCTGGATCGGCGGCGACCCCGACACCCGCGCCGCCATCGCCCGTACCGTCGACGAGGCCCTCCAGACCGCCGGATTCCTGCTGGTCACTGGGCATGGCGTCGATCCGGCGCTGCGGTCCCGGATCCGGGAGGCCGCGCGTGCCTTCTTCGTCCTTCCCGTCGATGCCAAGGAGCCGTACAGCGCCAAGGTCGGGGGGCGCGGGTGGCTGGGACCCGGTGCCGAGGCCAACGGTTACTCGGAGGGGACCGAAACCCCGCCGGATCTGAAGGAGTCGCTCACCTTCGCCACACACGAGCCCTTCGAGGACCCCGAGATCAACGCCGAGTGGTACGCGCCGAACATCTGGCCCGCGGAGATCCCGGAACTCCAGCAGCTGTGCGAGGAGTACCTCGCGCGGATGGCCGAACTGGAGAAGGAGCTGCTGTCCCTCCTCGGCGAGGCCCTCGGGCTCGACGCCGACTTCTTCTCCAAGCACATGGACCATCCGACGTACGGCTTCAACATCAACTGGTATCCGGGGACCGAGGTGATCGGCGAGCCGCAGCCGGGGCAATTCCGGATCGGCCCGCACACCGATTTCGGGACCGTCACGATCCTCGACCGGCAGGCCGGGAAGGGCGGGCTCCAGGTGTTCACGGACGAGGGAGGATGGGAGGACGCGCCGTTCGACCCCGAGGCCTTCACCATCAACATCGGTGATCTGCTTGCCCGTTGGACCGGAGATCGGTGGCGTTCGGGACGGCATCGCGTCCTGCCGCCGCCCGCCGACGCACCCGCCGAGGAGTTGATGTCCCTCGTCTACTTCGGCGAGTGCACCCCGGGCACCCTCGTCGAGTCCCTGCCGGCGCCGGTCGGGCGGGTGGCGTACGAGCCCGTCGACTCGCACGCCTACCTGCGGGAGAAGCTGGACTCGATCACGGTCGACTGACGGTCCGACAGTTTCGTAACCCAACAGACACGACGCGATCTAGTCCGAAGCAACTCCCCCTCATTAACCTGGTATTTGGGACGCTTGGGGGGACGGGGGAGCAGCGTTGGGTAGACGGTTGCACGGGCGCGGGGCGCTGTTCGACACAGATCCGGCCGGGCTCGTACCGCGGCTCGTCGGTCTACGCCCCTATCAGCACCGTGCCAGCCCGCCCGAGCATCCCAAGGAGCTACCCCTCGTGCTGCTCACGGGCGCCCGGGGGCTGGGCAAGAGCACGGTGCTCGGGGAGCTGCGCGAGGCCTACAAAGGGCACACCCCGGTCGCGCTGATCGACTGCGAGGCCGGGCAGTTCGCGGCGCCCCCCGCCGGTCAGCACGCCGATTCCTGGTCGCCGCTCTCGCAGGCGCTGCTGGTGGTCGCCGAGCAGCTGGCGGAGCCGGTGACCGGGGCGGGGCGGATCCAGTTCCCGCGGCTGATGTCGGGGCTGGTCGCGGTCGCGGCCGGTGGCTGGGGCGACGCCGACTCCGAACGCATCCGGCGCGAGGTGGAGCGGATCCTGCTGCTGAACGAGAGCGGATCGTGGATCGCCGGGGCCGCCGGGCGGTGGGCAGGCAGGGTCGCCGCCAAAGTCGTGGCCGCCACGACCGGCACCGGCCAGCTGCTGTCGGCGGCGATCGAGGCGACCCTGGAGTCGATGTCGGACAGCTTCGTGCACCGCAAGCACCAGAAGGCGTCCACCTGGTACCGCGACTATCCGAACGCGGGCGGCAACGCCCGGCGCGGACTCATGCTGCTGTCCAGCCACTTCAGGGCCGGCGGGGTCTCCCGCGAGCACGCCGAGCGGTATCTCGTTCGGGCCATGGTCGCCGACCTCACCGAGGCCTACACGGGGGTGCTGCCGCGCATGCAGCGCCTGGGCCGGCCTCTTGTTCTCGTCGACAACGCGCAGACATCCCCGGGGCCCGGTCTCGTCGACGCCGTGCTGCGCGACCGTACCGACGGAATCGCCGAACAGGTCGTGTTCATCGGCGCGTTGCGCGGCGACGGCCGTCCGGCCATGCAGCTGCGGCATGCCGTACGACGTGACCTTCCCGAAGTCGCGCGGCACAGCGGGTGGGTACCGGACGTGGCCTCCGTGTCCTCCCGCGCCCTGCTCGTCGCCCTGCCGCCGCTCTCCCCCGACGACACCCTGCACATCGTCGGCGCGGTCTGCGACAACGTGCCCGTGCCGCCCCAATTCCCGCACGCCACCCGCCGGTTGACCGGCGGCAACCCGCTCGGCATCGCCCTGCTCGCCGAGTCCGCCGCCCAGCACCTGCCCGGCGCCACCTCGCTCGGCGAGCTGCTCACGGCGGACATTCGCCTGCACGAGGAGCGCGACGGCGCCCCCACCTACCGCGAACTCCTCGACCTGCTCGTCCCCGCCGACCACCTGGACGAACTGACCGTGCTGGCCGCCGCCCACGCCTCGGCCTGTGCGCTCGCCGAGGCCCTCCTCCCCGACGACTTCGGGCCCGCGGACATACGGGCGTTGCAGGCGCGGCTGGCCCAGGAGGGACTGCCGGACGTGCCGGGCCAGTTCGTCGGCGACCCCTTCGTACGGACGCTGCTGCTGATCCGCCTGCACCACCGCGACCCGGGCCACGGCCAGTGGCGCCAGGCCCACGAGACACTCATCCGCTACTACGCGCCCGCCGACGGAACCGACGGGGACAGCGACCGGGAGGAGGCCGCCCGCTACCGCCTCCACCACCAACTCGCCCTGGGCACCGCCGATTCGGCCGTCGCCCACCTCCGCGACACCTTCCCCACCCTCGACACCCGCACCTGGCTCGACACCCTCCACTTCATCGCCTCCGCGCCCTACTTCCACGCCCACGACGCCGAGGGCCACGACTTCGGCGGACACCCCGACCGGCGGGCCGCCGTCGCGCTGGGCCGCACGGACGCCGACCATGTGCCGCCGGACGGCGTGGACGTCGTACTGCATCTGCGCATACGACGGCTGCTGCACGCGGTGTGGCAACTGACCGACCCGCTGGTGCTGCCCGACCGGCTGGTGTGCGACCGGCTGCGGTTCGAGCTGGAGCAGCTGTCCAATCTGCGGCCCGCCGGCAACGCGCTGCTGTGGCGGGCCTCCCGGGACTGGCCGGCCGACGCCCTCGCCGGGCGGCCGCTGTCCGGCACCGACAACGGCCAGGATGAGGAGAGTTGATGGCGGGCAGAGGCGTCTGGGTGTGGCTGCGCGAGGACATCTGGTCGATCCCGCTGCGCCGGGTCGCGGCCATCCTGATCACGGCGGCGATCGCGACCGGGCTTGGCTTCGCCGTCGACGCGGTGTTCTTCGCGCCCGAGGACCGCTCCTGCGCCACGGGGGTCGAACGCCCCGAGAGCAGTGACGAATGCGTGGGCGTCTCGACGACTGCGTTCGACTTCGGGCAGAAGCGGCTGCGCGACACGATCGCGGCGATCGACCGCGAGAACGCCGAACTCAAGCCCGGCACCTATGTCACCGTCGCCCTCTTCGAGCCCTTCACCGCGCGCGACTCCGACAACCTCACCGACGTACTGCACGAACTCCAGGGCACGTATCTGGCGCAGTGGCAGGCCAACCACGACTCCAACGGCGAGACCCCGACGATCCGGCTCGTGCTCGCCAACCCCGGGGCAGGCGGCGAGCATTGGGAGCAGGTCGTCGACCAGCTGGAGCGGATGACGACCGGCGAGGACCGGCTGCGGGCGGTGACGGGGATAGGGCTGAGCACCGGGAACAACAAGAAGGCCGTCAAGGAGCTGACGCGGCGCGGCATTCCGGTGATCGGCACCTCCATCACCGCCGACGACCTCGCCAACGGGCAGAACGGCAAGGACCCCTTCCCCGGCCTCGCCCGCGTCTCCCCCACCAACACCGACGAGGCCCGCGCGCTGGCCTCCTTCGCCAAGGTGTCGGCGGGCCGGGCCATGCTGGTCTACGACAAGCTCGGCGGCGACAAGAAACACGGCGACCCGTACACGTACACGCTCCAGAAGGCGTTCGAGAAGCTGACCGAGGGATCGCCGTACGAGGCGCAGCCCTTCACCCCGCTGCCCGACCGCACCAAGCCGGCGGGATCGACCGCCAACACCTTCCGGCAGATCGCCCTCCTGCTCTGTGACACGCCCGACAGCACGGACACCGTCTTCTTCGCCGGACGGCACACGCAGTTGGCGCAGTTCATCGGCGCACTGGGCCGACGCGGCTGCCAGGACCGGGAGTTCACCGTGCTCACCGGGGACGAGGGCTCGTATCTCGCCGCCGACAAGTCCCTCACCAGCGCCCTCGAACACGGCATCTCCGTCCGCTACACCTCCCTCGCGCACCCGGACGCCTGGGTGAAGGACACCGCGAAGACAGGCGGCTCGCCCGCGGACTCGGCGGTCCTCAACGGCCTCCTCACCGAGGCGAAGCGCAAGCCCGTCGGCTCCATCGGCCCGATCGGCCCGGTCTCCCTGGACGACGGCCAGCTCTTCATCGCCTACGACGCCATGCAACTCGCCGTCCACGGCATCCGCGAGGCCACACCCGAGGGCAAGTCCGTGCCGCCGCTGACGGACGTGGGCCTGCAATGGCCGCAGATCAAGGGCTCGTTGAAGGTGAGCGGAACGAGCGGCTGGATCTGCCTCGACGTCCACGGAAACCCGTACGACAAGGCCGTACCGATCGTGGAACTCACCCCCAAGGGCGGCTCCCGCTTCGTACGGATCGCCTGGCCGGAGGGAAAGCCGCCGGCGAAGGAGTGTCTGCCGCCCGCGCAGAACTAGCTAGCTTTCAAGGATCCCGATCAGCCGCTCGAAGCGGGCCCGCCAGCGCGGCTCCGTCTCCGTCTCGCCCTGGAACTCGTGGGTGAAGCGGAGGGCGCTGCCCGTGTCGCCGTCTCGCTCCAGGTGGAAGCGGATGCGGCCGCCGCCCTCCACGGTGTACTCGGCGACCCGCTCCACGTCCCAGGCCGTGACCCGCCCGGCCCCGAGGTCACGCAGGGTGACCGCGCCGCCGAGCCGGGGTTCGAGGACGTCGGCGGTGGTGAACCAGCCCGCGAGCCCCTCCGGGGTGGCGAGGGCCGGCCAGACCTGCTCCATGGGACGGGGCAGACGTACCAGGAAGTGCAGTATGTGCGTGTTCCCGTGGGTCTGGCTGGTGCCCTGTTCGATGGATCCGGTCATGACACCAGCCTGACCCGGGGAGCGGCGTTCCGCACGTGGTTACGGAGGGTTTCCGGCGTTGCGGGGTCAGACGCCGGCGTACGAGTGCTTGCCGGAGACGAAGATGTTGACGCCGTAGTAGTTGAACAGCCAGCAGCCGAAGGCGATGAGGGCGATGTACGCGGCCTTGCGGCCCTTCCAGCCGGCCGTGGCGCGGGCGTGGAGGTAGCAGGCGTAGGCGACCCAGGTGATGAACGCCCAGGTCTCCTTGGGGTCCCAGCCCCAGTAGCGGCCCCACGCGTCGCCCGCCCAGATCGCGCCCGCGATGATCGTGAACGTCCACAGGGGGAAGACGGCCGCGTTGACACGGTAGGAGAACTTGTCCAGGGACGAGGAGGCGGGCAGCCGCTCCAGGACCGAGGTGGCGAACTTGCCGGGCTTTCCGCCGCTCGCCAGCTTGGCCTCGTAGGAGTCCTTGAAGAGGTAGAGGATCGTGCCGACCGCGCCGACGTAGAAGACCGCGCCGCACAGGATCGCCGTGGAGACGTGGATCCACAGCCAGTACGAGTGAAGGGCGGGAACCAACTGGTCGCTGGCGGTGTACAAGACAGTGACGGCGAGACCGAGATCGAGGAGGACCGTCGTGACCAGGAAGAGGCCGAGCCAGCGGACGTTCTTCTTCAGCGCGAGCAGCGTGAGGTACACGCCGACGGCGACGGTGGAGAAGGTGATGTTGAACTCGTACATGTTGCCCCACGGCGCCCGCTGCACGGAGGCCGCGCGGGCGATGACACCGCCGAGCTCGATTAGGAACGCGAGCGCGGTGAGGGACACGGCGATACGGCCGTAGAGGTCGCCCTGCTCGTCCCCGCCGTGCGCGCCCGGCCCGTCGGGTACGTCACGGGTGCCGGCCGCGGTCCGGACGACGACCTCGGGACGCTCCAGGACGGTGGTGCCCCCGGCCTTCTTGACGGTGACGGCCGGAGCCGCCGCCTTCCCGGTGCTGGTCAGCGCGGCGGCCGTACGACCGATCTTGCTGCGGCTGCCGAAGATCCATTCGGCGATGTACGCGAAGAAGGCCAGGGTGTAGACGGCCATCGCGGAGTAGATCAGCGTGTTGCTGATGTTCGCGAGGTGTTCGTTGGTGGTGGCGGCGAGGGTCACTTCTTCACAGCCCCTTCGGCAGTTACGGGGGGTTCGGCGTCGGGGTCGGCGTCCGGATCGGGGTCGGTCTTGGTGGGCGCCCGGTCGTGCACGAGTGCGGCCAGGTCGCTCAGTTCCTCGGGGAGTTTCGCGGACTCGCTGCGGCCCAGGCCCGCCATCTCGACGACGGTGACGCCGTCGGGGCCGGCCACCGCCCGCACCCAGACGCGGCGGCGCTGGATGAAGAGGGAGCCTGCGAGGCCGAAGATCGCGGCGGTGGCGCCGGCGAGCGCCCAGCCACTGGCGGGCTGCTGGACGACCTGGAAGTTCGCCCACTGCTTGGTGCCCTCGTAGGTGATCGAACCCGCGCCGTTCGGGAGCTGCATGGTCTCGCCGGGCTTCAGGTTCTCCCTGAGCAGGTCGCCCTTGGAGTCCTTGAACGCCTTCATGTGCGACTTGTCGAGCTGGTACACGCTCTGCGGGATGCCCGAGTCGACGCCCAGGTCACCGTGGTAGGCGGCGAGGTTCAGCACCGGGTTGTTCAGGGCCGGAAAGGTGGAGGAGACCTCGTTGCCCTTGGTGTAGGTCGGCAGGAAGAAGGCCTGGAAGCCGAGTTGTTCGCTGACGTCCTTGGCGTTCTTGTAGCCGTCGAGGACCTTGATCACGCCGGTGGAGGTGACGTTGGAGTCGAGCGGGAGCAGCGGTACGGCGTCGCTGTAGACGACGTTGCCCTTGCCGTCGCGGACGGTCATGACGGGGGCGTAGCCGTGGGCGGTGAGGTAGACCTTCGAGTCGCCGATCTCCAGCGGCTCGTTGACCTTGACGAGGGTCTTGTTGTCCTTGCCGTAGGCGCCCTCGGAGTAGGTGATGGCGGCCTGGTAGAGACGTGGGGTGCCCTTGTTGGGGCCGGAGGTCTCGTAGGTTCCGGTGAACTTGTTCAGGGTGAAGCTGAACGGCACCAGGTCGTCGGTGCTGAAGAGGTTGCCGGACTTGAAGTCGTCGTAGGAGATGAGGGTGTTGGAGAAGCCGTCGCCCTCGACGACCAGTTTGTTGCCCTCGGACTTGAAGAGCTGGCCCCAGGCGAAGGCGGTCAGCATCACGATCAGGGCGATGTGGAAGGCGAGGTTGCCGACCTCGCGGAGGTAGCCCTTCTCGGCGGCGACGGCGTCACCGGCGAGGTGGGCGCGGTAGCGGCGCTTCTTGAGCAGCGTGAGCGCCGCCTCGCGGACCTGCTCGGGCTCGGCGTCGGTGCGCCAGGTCGCGTACGCGGGCAGCCGGGTCAGCCGCTTGGGGGCGCCGGGCGGGCGGCCGCGCAGCTGGCCGACGAACTGCCAGGTGCGGGGGATGATGCAGCCGATGAGGGAGACGAACAGCAGGATGTAGATCGCCGAGAACCACACCGAGCTGTAGACGTGGAAGAGGCCGAGCTTGTCGTAGATCGGCGCGAGGATGTCGTGCCGGTCCCGGAAGTCGGCGACCTTCGTCGCGTCGGTGCCGGTCTGCGGGATCAGCGAGCCGGGGATCGAACCGAGCGCCACCATCAGCAGGAGCAGCAGGGCGACCCGCATGGAGGTGAGTTGGCGCCAGAACCAGCGGGCCCAGCCGATGACGCCCATGGAGGGCAGGTTGGGCAGCTCCTCCTTGGGGGCCGTGGACAGTTGGGAGCCGGCGGCGCCCAGATCCTGGTCCTCGGCCCGGTCCCGGGCGGTGTCGGACGTGGTGTTGCTCATCGATCAGATCCCCACAGTGAAGCCGTTGGACCAGGTCTGCATCTGCTGCACCATGCTGTCCCAGGCGCCGGTCAGCAGCAGCAGGCCGGTCACGATCATCATGGTGCCGCCGATCCGCATCACCCAGACATAGTGGCGCTTGACCCACCCGAAGGCACCGAGCGCCTTGCGGAACGCGACCGCGGTGAGGACGAACGGCACACCGAGACCGAGGCAGTAGGCGACGGTCAGTATGGCCCCGCGGCCCGCACTGCCCTGCTGGGAGGAGAGCGCGATCACCGAGGCGAGGGTCGGGCCGATGCACGGCGTCCACCCGATGCCGAACAGCGCGCCGAGGAAGGGGGCGCCGATCAGTCCGGCCGTGGGCCGCTTGTGGAAGCGGAACTCCCGCTGGGTCATCCAGGGCATCAGCCCCATGAAGAAGACACCCATGAGGATCATGAGTACGCCCAACACCTTGGACAGCACGCCCTTGTGGAGCTGGAGCGTGTCACCGAAGTACCCGAACAGGGCGCCGGACGACACGAACACGGCCGTGAAGCCGAGCACGAACAGGGAGGCGCCCGCGATCATCCTTCCGCGCCGGGCCTCGGCCAGGTCGGTGCCGGCGACGCCGGTGACGTAGGACAGATAGCCGGGGACGAGTGGCAGGACGCAGGGCGAGAAGAAGGAGACGAGGCCGCCGAGCAGTGCGATGGGCAGGGCGACCAGCAGGGCGCCGTTGAGCACCGTGCCGTTGTAGCCCGTCTCGGCGAGCGTGGACAGCGCGCTCACGTCACTTCTCCGCGAGGACCGGGGCGATCATTCCGCGCAGCTTCTCCTCGCTGAGCGCGGCCAGCGAGCGGGCCGCGATCTTCCCGTCCCGGTCGAGGACGAGTGTGGAGGGAATGGCCTGCGGGTTGAGCGTGCCCTTCGCGAAGCGGAGCATCAGTTTGCCGGTCGGGTCGTACAGGCTGGGGTAG
Organism: Streptomyces sp. JLBG701; assembly: GCF_058544905.1. Taxonomy (NCBI): domain Bacteria; kingdom Bacillati; phylum Actinomycetota; class Actinomycetes; order Kitasatosporales; family Streptomycetaceae; genus Streptomyces; species Streptomyces sp. JLBG701. Next base: position 6,686,524 of record NZ_CM178588.1, on the reverse strand, counting down.
GTGACGCCCTGCTGCTTCTCGAAGGCGAGGGCGTTGTTGGTGCTGGTGTCACGGGTGTTGATGCCGACGAACTGCACACCCTGGGCCTTGAGGTCGTTGTAGACCTTCTCGAAGTTGGGTGCCTCGGCCCGGCAGGGGGCACACCAGGAGCCCCATACGTTCAGTACGACGATCTTGCCCTGGTAGGAGTCGACGTCGAGTTGCTTGCCGTCGACGGTCTTGCCGGACAGGTCGGGGGCCGCGGTCCGCTGCCCCTTCTTCACCGTGGCGATGCCGTCCTCGCCCATGACGAAGTTGGTGCTGCCGCCTCCCCCGGAGGTGCCTCCCGAACCGCACGCGGACAGGAGCAGCGCGGCGACCGCGACACCTGCGGTGGTCAGGGCGGCGCGGCGACGGACTCGACTGGCGGCACTCATGTGAAAAGTTTCGCATGTCCGTTCCGGGGATCTTGCGCACCCCCCTTGCGGGCGGAAACCCGCATTTCAGGCGGCGTTTGTGGAGGGTGAGGAGGAGCTGGTGGCGGTGGAGGTGACGGCGTCCTTCAGGAACTCCTTCCAGCCACCGACCGGCGCCTGTCCGACGCCGAGGGTCCGCAGCTTGGCGAGGACCTCGGGCTTCTGTACGTCCAGCCAGTCGACGAACTGCCGGAAGGAGACCAGCCGTACGTCCTCGCCCGCCTCCCGCTCGGCGGCGATGTACTTGAACGCGTTCTCGACGGCGTCCATGTAGATGCCGCCGTTCCAGTGCTCGAAGTGGTTGCCGATGAAGAAGGGCGCGCGGTTTGTCTCGTATGCCCGCTTGAAGCCCGCTATGTAGGAGCCGGAGGCCTGCTCGCGCCAGCCCGGGTAGTTGTAGGCGGGCGCGTTGGTGGAGTTGATCGACTGGTTGGCCAGCATGTTGTAGTCCATGGACAGGACCTCGAAGCTGTGGCCGGGGAAAGGTATCTGCTGAAGCGGCAGATCCCAGATGCCCTGCTGCCTGGCCGGCCAGATCTGCTGGCCGCCGGGCGAGGAGGCGTCGTAGCGCCAGCCGAGTTCGCGGGCGGTGGGCAGCAGGTTGTTCTGGCCGAGCAGACAGGGCGTACGGCCGCCGACGAGCTCCTTGTCGTAGTCGAAGGGCAGGGCGGGCAGGGCGGTCCAGCCCGTGTTGGTGCGCCACTCCTTCACGAAGGACTTCGCCTGGTCGATCTCGCTGCGCCACTGCTGGGGCGTCCAGTTGCCGACCGTGCCGTAGCCGGAGCAGAAGTGGCCGTTGAAGTGGGTGCCGATCTCGTGCCCTTCGAGCCAGGCGCGGCGGACGTTGGTGAGCGTCGCCTTGACGTGCTCGTCGGTGAGGTAGCCGATGTCGGAGGCGCCGCGCGGGTTGTTCGGGGGGTCGTAGAGGCGCTTCTTGCTCTCGGGCAGCAGATACAGCCCGGAGAGGAAGAAGGTCATGTGCGCCTCGTGCTCCTTGGCGAGATCGAGGAAGCGCGGGAAGAGGCCGTTGCCGACCTCCCCCGCCCCGTCCCAGGAGAAGATCACGAACTGCGGTGGGGTCTGGCCCGGTTCGAGCGGCACGGGCTTCGCCGGCTGGTGGGGCTGCTTGCCCGTGAAGGAGGTCGAACCGTCACCGAGGGGTCGGGCGGTGGCCGTGGGACCGCCGCCGGCCCCCTTTCCGGAACCGCCGGCGTGCGACGCGTCGTCGAACGGCCTGAGGGTGCCGCACCCCGCGAGTCCGACGGTGGCCGCGGCGCCCGCGCCGAGACCGAGCATTCCCCTACGGGTGAGATGGCGCACTGCGTCCCCCTTCGTCACGTTCTCCGGTGGTCATCCAGTCAGAGGACGTGACGAGGGGGAGGGTTCCTCTTGATCACACGCTTATGGCAACAAATGTCACGAGCGTGTCATAGAGGAACAGGAGTGACAGGCAAGGCCATTGATCAGGCGCCGAAGGCCTTGTCCTTGCCCTTCACCGGCTTGGCGCCCGCGCGGAGATGAGCGGGGACGAGGTCGATGGCCGGCTCGGTGTAGCCGACGGACACGATCTTGTCGCCCTGGTAGGTGAAGGTGGTCAGCGAGGCGAGCGTGCACTGCCGCTTGCGCGGGTCGTGCCACAGGCGCCGCCGCTCGACGTAGGACCGCACGATCCAGATGGGCAGCTGATGACTGACCAGCACGGCCTCGTGCCCCCGGGCGGCGTCCTTGGCGGCGTCCAGCGCCGCGACCATCCGGACGACCTGGTCGACGTAGGGCTCGCCCCACGACGGCTTGAACGGATTGACGAGATGCTTCCAGTTCTCGGGCCGCCGCAGCGCCCCGTCCCCGACCCCGAAGGTCTTGCCCTGGAAGACGTTCCCGGCCTCGATGAGCCGCCCGTCGGTGACGAGATCGAGCCCGTGCGCCTTGGCGATGGGCGTCGCCGTCTCCTGCGCCCGCTCCAGCGGGGAGGCGACGACATGCGTGACGTCACGCGAGGAGAGGTGCTCGGCGACCCGGTCGGCCATCTGCCGCCCGAGCTCGGACAGGTGGTAGCCGGGCAGCCGCCCGTACAGAATCCCGTCCGGGTTGGCGACCTCGCCGTGCCGCATGACGTGTACGACGGTGATGTCGCCGTTGCTGATCGTGTTGTCGTTGCTCATGCCGTGGCCTCCGCGGCAGCTCGGGCGGCCGCCGGAAGGGCGTCGGCGATGCGCTGGACGGCCCGCTCGTCGTGGGCCGTGGACACGAACCAGGACTCGAAGGACGAGGGCGGCAGATAGACGCCGTTCGCCAGCAGCGAGTGGAAGAACGCGGTGAAGCGGTACGACTCCTGCGCCTTGGCGTCCTCGTAGTCGCGGACGGGCCGGTCGAGGAAGAAGACCGAGAACATGTTGGAGGCGCTCTGCACGGTGTGCGCGACGCCCTCCTTGGTGAGGGACTCGGAGACCAGCGACTGCAGATGCTCCGATACGGCGTTGACCTTGGCGTAGGCCGCGTCGTCGAGCAGTCGCAGCTGGGCGAGCCCGGCGGCGGTTGCGACCGGGTTCCCGGAGAGGGTGCCGGCCTGGTAGACGGGCCCGGCGGGGGCGAGGTGCCCCATGACGTCGGCGCGACCGCCGAAGGCCGCGGCCGGGAAGCCGCCGCCCATCACCTTGCCGAAGGTCATGAGGTCGGGCCGGACGCCGTCGATGCCGTACCAGCCGGCCTTGCTGGTCCGGAAGCCGGTCATGACCTCGTCGGAGATGTAGAGGGCCCCGTTCGCGGCGCAGGCGTCCTTGAGCCCCTGGTTGAAGCCGGGGTCCGGCGGCACGACGCCCATGTTGCCGGGCGAGGCCTCGGTGATGAGGCAGGCGATCTCGCCGGGGTGGGCGGCGAACGCGGCGTGCACGGCGTCGAGGTCGTTGTAGGGCAGGACGATGGTGTCGCCGGCCTGGGCGCCGGTGACGCCGGGGGTGTCGGGCAGGGCGAAGGTGGCAAGACCGGACCCGGCGGCGGCGAGGAGGGAATCGACGTGACCGTGGTAACACCCGGCGAACTTGATCACCTTGGCGCGCTGGGTGAATCCGCGGGCGAGCCGGATCGCCGACATGGTGGCCTCGGTCCCGCTGGACACCAGCCGCACCTGCTCGACGGGCTCCACGCGCGCGACGATCTCCTCGGCGAGCGCGACCTCGCCCTCGCCGGGCGTCCCGAAGGACGTACCGCGCGAAACGGCGTCGTGCACGGCGGCGATGACATCGGGGTGGGAGTGCCCGAGGATCATCGGACCCCAGGAACACACCAGGTCGACGTACTCGCGCCCGTCGGCGTCGGTGAGATAGGGCCCACTCCCGGACACCATGAACCGGGGCGTGCCGCCCACGGCACGGAAGGCGCGCACCGGGGAGTTCACGCCGCCCGGCGTGACGACCGACGCACGGTCGAACAGCCCCTGCGAGACGGGCGCTTCGTATGAATATGGCAGTTCGCTCATGACCTGCGACTTCTCCGACTTCTCGGACCTATGGGACTCCGGCGGCTTGGACACCTTCCTCAGGGTAGGCGGAGGGACGTGGGGCGTCGGCTCCGGCCATCTGCGAAACTGAGACCTGATACACACAAGGAGATACAGCTCATACGGGCGCGGGTGTTCAGAGCCTGCGAAGATCCTGCGGACAGGTGTTTCAACGCACGTTTCGTCGGGCGGCCGTGGGGGAGGTCACTGACACGATGATCGGGTTGCGCGGCGGGGGCCACGCGTCCTAGAAAAGCAGTCGGGTGGAGATATGCATCGCGGTGGCGGGCTGGGCGAGGGGACTGACGATCTGGGTCCTCGACGTGCCCGGCGGGGAAAGCACCGGCGCGACGCGGAGGAAGCCGCAGAGGCAGCACGTCAGGGGCAGGGTGTACCGAGTGAGTCCGAGCGGCTCGACCGTCGGGTCGAGCGCCTGCGGGCCGAGAGCAGGAATGGTGGTCGGGTGGGGGTGACGTACAAATACTTCGGCGCACCTGACGGCGCGACCGCGGCCCGGGTCCCGATCTCGATGCGTCCCGAGGAACTCGGCGGCGACGAGCTCGGCATGAACGGCATGTTCACCAAGATCAAGCCGGAGACGATGGCCGCGATGGTCCTCACCGGCATCGAGGGCGTCCCCCTCAACAAGGTGCCGCCACTGGAACTGGTCGTCCTGCACCCCGACTACGCGGTGGTGAAACTCCCGATGACCGTCGTGGACCCGCTACGGGGCATCGGCGAGGAGGCGGTGGGCGCGGCGGCGTTCATCTGGTCCACGGTGCCGGACCGGGGTGGGCCTCGGGACGCGTTCAACGTGTATCAGTTGCTGCATGAGTGGCAGGACTTCTCGCATCGGTTGCATGAGGCGGGACATCAGCCGTACTGCTTGGTTTGGCCGTGAACTCGTAAGTTCGTAAGCCACTGTCACACCGAAGCGTTCCCGACCGGGGCGGTCGTGCTCGACGTACAGCTTTGGCAAGTGTGCCGGTGCCTGCGGGGCATCAGACGTTTTGCCTGGTGTGGTGTCGCTGCCATGCAACTCAGTCGTCGTGTCGTCGAATGCAGTCGAAGGTCTTCTTGGTCCTGAGCGTGCCAGGATGCCGAGGACGCGACCGCGCGCACGTCGAAGGGGCAGGAGCAAGCCATGATCAGCGGTGCACATGCCATCCTCTACAGCCAGGACGCCGAGGCGGACCGCGCCTTCCTCCGCGACGTCCTCGGCTTTCCCGGCGTCGACGCGGGCGGCGGCTGGCTCATCTTCAAGTTGCCCCCGGCCGAGGTGGCCGTGCACCCGACCGACGGCCCGCCCCAGCACGAGTTCTTCCTGATGTGCGACGACCTTGACGCCCAGCTCGGCGAGTTCCGCGCGCAGGGCGTCGAGATCACCCGCCCGGTCAGCGAACAGCGCTGGGGCAAGCTGACTGCGATCCGGCTCCCCAGCGGCGCCGAACTGCCGCTGTACGAACCGCTGCACCCCATCGCCCACAGCCTGTGACCCGGGAGGGTGGAGCGGGCTACACCCCCGATCGGGGACCGCACTCTCTCGTGGCGGAAGGCCCGGGACGGGATCGTTGATCTCACAAGGTCAACGTCCCCCCGAAAGGCAGACTCCCGTGAAGGCGCTCCTCTCCTCCCGCCCCGTTCTGTGGTTCCTGTTCCTGTTCAACCTCACCGTCGCCATCGCCGCCCCGCTCATCGACGACAGCGCTCAGGGCATCGCGACGAGCATCGGTATGGCGGTCGTGTCCCTCGGGGCGGGGGCCGCGCTGTACAAGGGCCGCGGGCAGCAGGCCTGATCGCCTCTCCGGCACTTCGATCGTCCCGGTCCCTTTGACACCCATCAGGAGCGTCTCGCCATGCCGCACACCACCATCGCAACGACCAGCACGGCCCGTACCGGCCGACCAGCATCCGCCACCCCCGGCCCGGAACGCAGGACCCCGGCCACCGCCATCACCGTCATGCCCCTGTGGCAGGGCCTGGCCCAGCTCTTCGCCCCGGCGGACGGTGCCGGTCGCCCTTAGGGCCGGGCGCCCTCGGTGACGTACCCCGTCCGGCGTTCCGCGCGGAGTACGGCGCGGGCCGCCGTGAGGATTTCCTCGTCCGCCTCCACGCCGGAGCCTGTCAGGACCTGGAGCAGTCGGGTCCACCACACGTCGGGGTCCGTCTCGTACGCGTCCAGCACCCGTACGCCGTAGCCCCTGTCCGCGACTGTGGCCAACCGTCGGCGGACCGCCTCCCTGAGCCCGATGTAGCGGTCGTGGACGGCTCCGGTCGCGGAATGTGTGAGTCCGGCCGCCGCTCCTGTGGCCAGCGCGATGGCCACCGACTCCACCTCGGTCACTGGACCCCCTTCAGTTGTGCGAGTTGTGCGATGTCGTGTCCGCAACCCTGCCCGGGGGTGCTGCAATGTCGATGAAATTCCGATGATGTGTGCGACAGCGGAGGCGGAGGCTTCGGGTGGACGGCGGAACTCCTGAGCTGCTTCGGATCGAGGTGCTCGGGCCGTTACGGGCATGGCGGGGCGGATCACCGCTGAATCTGGGGCCTCTCAAGCGACAGGCCGTGCTCGCCGCGTTGCTGCTCCGCCAGGGCTCTGTGGTGAGCCATGAACAACTGCTCGACGGGGTGTGGGGGTCGGAACCACCCGCGTCCAAGGTGCTGCCGACGCACGTCAACTCCCTGCGCAGGGCGCTAGACGCGGAAGGCGCCCGCCCCACGGAGTCGGTGATCCGCAGCGGCAAGGGCTGGTACCGCTTCGTCGTCGAGGGAGTCCGGCTCGATACGACGGACCTGGCCGGGCGGGGCGACGAGGCGCTGCGCACGGTGGCCTCCGGCGAACTGGCCACCGCGGCCGATCAGTTGTCCGCGGCGCTCGAACTTTTCCGTGGCGAGCCCCTGGCCAACCTGCCCGGACCCTTTGCGCAGGACGAGCGGCAACGGTTCTGGGAGCGTCGGCGAACCCTCCGCCTTGAGCGGCTCAAGTGCCTGGTTCTGCTACGACGGTTCGGCGACGCCCTCGACGACCTCGCCGACCTGTCGGTGTCCGACCGGTACGACGAGCCGCTATGGGCGTTGCGCATGCGGGCTCTGTACGGCTGCGAACGTCAGGCGGACGCCCTCAACGCCTATCAGGAGATGCGCGTACGGCTGCGGGACGAACTCGGCGTCGATCCCGGTGAGGAGTTGCGCCGTACCCATGAAGCGGTACTGCGGCAGGACGACGCCTATCTCTTGAGTCCGGCGGCTCCTCCCGTGCAGACGCCCGCCGCCAGCTCCAAGTCCGTCCCGGCTGCGGGCTCGCCGCCCACGCCCGCCGAACTCCCCCACGACGCCGCGGGATTCGCCGGCCGCACCGACGAACTCGCCAGACTGCACGCGCTGCTTCCGCCCGAGCAGGGTCAGGGCCAGGGCCAGGGTCCGACAAACACTGTGGTCATCTCCGCCATCGGCGGTGCCGCAGGCATCGGCAAGACCGCTCTGGCCGTCCACTGGGCACACCAGGTACGCGATCGCTTCCCGGACGGCCAGCTCTACGTCAACCTGCACGGCTTCGACCACGACCGGCAACCGCTCAAGCCCGGCGAGGCCCTTGAGTTGCTGCTGCGGAGTCTGGGGCTCGTCGTGTCGGAGATCCCCGCCAACGACGAGGCGCAAGCGCGCGTGTACCGGTCGCTGCTGGCCGGCCGTCGCCTCCTCGTCCTGCTGGACAACGCCGCTTCGGCGGAGCAGGTCCGGCCACTGCTCCCGGGCAGCCCGTCCTGCTGCGTCATCGTCACCAGCCGCAACCGTCTCGGCGACCTCGTGGCCCGCGACGGGGCACACGCCCTGCCGCTGGACCTCCTCCTGCCGGCCGAGGCCGGCGCGCTGCTGGGCGAGGCACTTGGCACGGACCGGCTGTCCGCCGAACCGCTCGCGGTCGACGAACTGATACGGCTGTGCGGCAGCCTTCCGCTGGCGCTGCGCGTGGCCGCCGCGAGGCTGGCGGGCGATCCAGGCCTGGGCCTGGGCGACCTGGTTACCGAGATGTCCGAGGGCAATCGGCTGGAGGCACTGGAGCCGGACAGTGACGACAACTCCCCCTTGCGCACGGCCTTTTCCGCGTCGTACCGGGTGCTGGCGCCTGCGGCGCGTCGGCTGTTCCGGCTGCTCGGGCTGTTTCCCGGACCGGAGTTCACCGCCGAGGTCGCGGCGGCCCTCCTGTGCTCGCCGCTCGCGCAGGCCCGGCGTCTGCTCAGCGCCCTGGCCACCGCCCACCTGATCGAACCCACGACGGTGGGCCGGTACCGCTTCCACGATCTCCTTCGCGAGTACGCGCAGGAGAGGGCGCAGCTGGAGGAACGGGCGGAGGACCGTGACGCCGCGCTGAAACGCGTCCTGCTCTGGTACACGCACGCCACTCGCGCCGCCGCGGGGACCTGGCTCTTCCCGGAGCTGCCCAGAAGCTTCGACTCCGGTGAACTGCCGGGCCTGCCGTCCCCAGCCGGAGCCGAACAGTGGCTGGAGGCGGAGCGCGCCAATCTGCTCGCCGTCATCAACCACGCCGCCCGCCACGGTCCTCGTCCCGTCGCCTGGCATCTGTCCGGGGCGCTGTTCGGAAACTTCTGGCTCCATATGCCGCGGGCGACCTGGCAGGCCACCGCGCAGACGGCACTGGACGCGGCCACGACTGAAGGCGACCTGTACGGCCAGGCAGCCATGCACCTCAGCCTCGGAGTGATCCGGTGGGACCGAGGGCATGTCCGGCAGGCGATGGACCATCACATACGGATACGGGACATCAGTCGGGAACTCGGCTGGCCGGCAGGCAGAGCAGCGGCTTTCGGCGTCGGAGGCTTCGTGCAATGGAGCATGGCGCGTCTCGACAGTGCGCACGAGCATTTCACCGCAGGCCTGGACCTCTTCCGGGAAACCGGAAATCGCTACTTCGAAGGCTTTGGGCGAGTCGGCCTCGGCATGACCTGCCGCGACCTGGGCCGGCTGCGCGAGGCCGCCGAGCACCTCGAACGCGCCATGAACCCCACTGAAGAGATCAGCTGGTGGGACGACAGCCTGGCTCTGCAGATTCTGGGCGGGGTGTACTGGGAACTCGGCCGCCTCACCGACGGACTTGACGTCCTCGCTCCCGAGGTGACCTCCGACAAGCGGGCCGGTTTGCGCGACGGCCGCGCGATGATGCTCGACGCCATCGCGAAGATCAATATCGAGCTCGGCCGCCAGGACGAGGCGCTCGTGCAGGCCGAGAGTGCCGTCGCCATGGTCAAGGACGCGGGACGGCGCTGGGTCCAGGCCGGCATCCTCAGCACGGTCGCCGCCGCCCACCGAAAGCTGGCGCATCTCGACCGAGCGGCCGAGGCCGACGGTCAGGCTCTCGCCCTGGCCCGCGAGGCGGGGTTCAGACGCGCCGAGGTGGACAGCCTCCTGGGACTCGCCCTCACACACCATCAGGCGGGCAGGCACAACCAAGCCCACAGCCACGCCGAGCAGGCGCTGACCCTGGCCCGTGACCATGCTTTCCGTGTGGTGGAGGCGCAGGCCCTGACGGTCATGTGCGACTTGGCGGAGTCCGAGTCGGCCCACACCACAGCCGTCGCCCTCGGCCACGAGGCACTGGCAATACACCGCGAGACCGGCCACCGGCTCGGCGAAGCCCGCACCTTCATGGCCCTCGCCCGCGCCCACCGGATGACCGACAACGCCGCCGCCGGACTGATGAGGCAGCAAGCCTTGGACATCTTCACCTCCGTCGGCGTACCGACTCAGGAGTACGAAGACCTCGACCGGTGACCCGATGTCCCCGATGTCCCCGATGTCCCCGATCGACCATCAGGCGCCCCCTCCGCACTGAGCCCGCCGGAAGTCCCCCGGCGTCGTCCCGGTGAGGCGGGTGAAGAACTTGCCGAAGTTGGTGGGCTCGCTGAAGCCGAGTCGGCGGGCGACGATCGCGACCGGGTCGTCGGTGTGGGCGAGGAGGCGTCGGGCCTCCAGGCCCACGCGGGCGTCGATGACGTGCTTCGTTCGTCGGGATGCTGGTGCTCTTCGCCGGCGCCCGGCTGGTCTCCCTCCCGGTCGCGGTCCTGCCGGCGAGCTTCACCGTGGCGCCCCACCTCATCAGCCTGTACGCCCTCACCGACCGCCTCGCCCCCGCCGAACGGGCCGCGTTCGCCATGACCGTCCTGTGCGCGGGCGGCCCCCTGGGAACCGCCGTCGGCCAGGCGGCCTCCGGCACCCTCGCGGAGAGCCACGGCAGCGAGGGCGCCCTGCTGGTGGCCGTGGCCGCCGCGGCCGGGGCGCTGCTGCTCGCGCTCGCGTCGACCGGGCGTAGGAGATTGGAGCCTTTGGGCCACGCCCGGCAGAGCTGACCTGCGCTTTTCCCCTCGCCGCCTGGTCCAAAGGGGCCAATCACCAAGTCACGGACCGCCCGCCGCACCCGCCTACCGCACCCCGCCCGCCCCACCGCACCGAACTTGATCAGCCGCCAACCTCACCGCCACCCACCGTTCACGTCCCTCACAAAGCATGCGGCCATGAGACGTCTCACCCCCGCCCTGGCCCTTGGCCTCGCCGTTCTGCTCCCCGCCCAGGTCGCGGCCGCGCACCCCGGGTCCTCGGACTCCACCAGCTACGGGACCAAGGCCCCGTACGCCGCCGAGCAGAACCCGCGCACCTATCACCGGGCCCCCGCCGGTTTCACCGCCGTCTTCACCGAGAACGTCTCCCGGCACGGCTCGCGTGCCGCGAGCGACAGCGAGGACGGGGATCTGATCCTCGCCCTGTGGGAGAAGGCGAACAGCGAGGGGCAACTCACGTGGCAGGGGCGGGAGTTCGGGCCGAAGGTGCAGGCACTCCTCGACGCCATGAACACCGTGGGGTACGGCAACCTCAGCGGACGCGGCAAGGAGGAGATGCGGGACACCGCGACGCGGATGGCTCAGCGGCTGCCGGGGCTGTTCAAGGAGATCGCCGAGGACGGCGAGCCCATCGACGTCGTCAGCTCGGGGCAGGGGCGTGCCATCGACAGCGCGAACCAGTTCGCCTCCGCGCTCGCCGCCTCCGACCCCGACCTCACGTCTCTGATCGGGGCCACCCGCACCGACAAGGACCTGCTCTACTTCCACAAGGCCGCCGGTGGGGCCGCCTACCGCGACTACATCGACAACGACCAGCGCCTCGCCGCCACCCTCAAGACCATCACCGAGCAGCCCGCGACCGACCGCGCCGCCCGCAACGTACTGAAGAAGATCTTCAAGCCGGCCTTCGTGGACCGGATCGTCAGCGGTGAGTTCGCGAGCATCGGCAGCGCCGTCGAGGCCGCCGAGGCGGTCTACAACCTGTACGCCATCGCGCCCGCCATGCGCGAGGAGAGCCCCGGCGGCAAGGGCTGGGGCATGGAGCGGTACATCGCTGCGCGCGATGCCGCCTGGTTCGGGTATCTCGGGGACGCCGAGGACTTCTACGAGAAGGGGCCCGGCTTCGCCGATAGCGACATCACCTACAAGATGGCCGACGTGCTCCTCGACGACCTCTTCAAGCAGGTCGAGGCCAAACGGGACGGGACCAGCGACCTCGGTGCCGAACTGCGCTTCACCCACGCCGAGGAGATCATTCCGCTCGCCGCGCTGATGGGCCTGCCGGGAAGCACGCAGCCGGTCACCGCCGAGCAGCCGTACACGTACGCCACCAACTCCTGGCGCGGCTCGGCCGTGGCGCCGCTCGGGGCGAACATCCAGTGGGACGTGTTCCGCAAGGGCGACACCTACCTCGTCCGCATGCTCTACAACGAGAAGGAGACCGCCTTCAAGACCGGCTGCCGACCCGTCTCCAAGGGCAGTTACTTCTACGACCTCGATGAGCTGGAGCGCTGCTTCGGCCGCTGATCAGGTCGCCCAAACTGTTCAAGCCGCCGCGGCTGCCGCGAACAGCACCTTCCCCATCCCCACCCGCTCATACGCCGCGACCGCGCGCCCGTTGTCGGCGTCCACCATCAACGCGGCCCGCCCGTGATCCCGTACGAGCGCGTCCACGACGAAACGGGACACGGCCACCCCGAGACCCCGCCCCCGCGCCCTCGGGTGGGTCACGACCCCGGCCAGGAATCCGCACCGGGCCGCGGACCACGCGTCCGCGGCCACCGCGAGCAGCCAGCCCTCATCGTCGTACGTCCCCGCCCAGCGGCGTACTCCCGCGCGGCCGGGCTGGGCGTAGGAGTCGGGGAAGTAGCGGTCGAGCAACCCGGAGGCCTCCTTCTCACCGGCCTCGTCCAGCCACCCCACGTCCATCGTAATCCCGGGGGCGTCCGCCGTCTCCATCCACCAGAACGGCCGCCCGCCCGGCTCCAGCCCGTCGATCTCCCGCACCAGCGCGCCGACCAGTCCCGCCTCCCCGAAGGGGCGATACGTCGGTCCGACTTCCCGCAGTACATCCCGTACGAGGGGAATCGCGTCCCCTTCCTCGCCCGCCACCGCGATCCGGTCCCGGCCGGAGAGCGACGGGCTCGCCACGGCCACGGCGGTCCCGTGGCGGAAGATCCGCACGCCGGCGGCCTGGGCCGCCCAGACCAGATGGCCCTCGGCGGATGCCTCAAGCCCCGTCATGGCCGCCCACCGTGAACCCGATCACCGACCCGCCCCCGTCCCTCCGGAACGCGAACGGGGCCCCGCCGTGCGAGAGGGCCACCTCCCGCACGATGGACAGGCCGAGGCCCGAACCCGGCAGCGAGCGGGCGTCCGCCGCGCGGTAGAAGCGGTCGAAGATGCGGACGAGGTCGGCGTCGGCGATGCCGGGGCCGCGGTCGAGGACCTCGACGCGGACGGTGCCGGTGCGGTTGGAGGCGGTGACCGCGATCTCGATCGGGGTCTTGCCGTCGCGGTCGAACTTCGCGGCGTTCTCCACGAGGTTGGAGAGGGCGCGTTGGAGGAGGCCCGGGCGGCCGTCCGTCGTCGTGTCGCCGGTCGCGCGGACCACGATCTCGCGTCCGGTACGGCGTCGGGCCAGGCCCGCGACGTCCTCGGCGATGTCGGCGATGTCGACGCTCTGCGGAGGCTCGGTGTCGGACTGGCCGGCCGCCAGGTCCACCAACTCGTTGACCAGGTCGGTCAGTTCGCGTGCCTCCTGGCTCAGGTCCGCGACGAGTTCCTCGCGGGTGGCGGGCGGGAGTTCGTCTATACGGCGGAGCAGGGAGATGTTCGTACGCAGTGAGGTCAGCGGGGTGCGGAGTTCGTGGCCCGCGTCCTGGACCAGGCGGCGCTGGTCCTCCTCCGACTGAGCGAGGCGGCCCAGCATGCGGTCGAAGGAGCGGCCGAGGCGGCCCACCTCGTCGTAGCCGGCGACCGGCACCTCGATGCCGAGGCGGCGAGTGCGGGCGACGTCCTCGGCGGCAGAGGTGAGGACGACCAGGCGGCGGGTGATCCGGCGGGCCAGCCACCAGCCGAACAGGCCCGCGGCGGTCACGACGGCGGCCATCAGGATCAGCGTCCGCTGCTGCAGCGCCGTCAGGAGGTCCTCGGTGTCGCTGAACTCCTGCGCCACCTGCACCGCGCCCCGCCCGCTGCCGAGCGCGACCGTGGCGACCCGGTACACGTCCGCGCCGACGCCGACCTCCTTGTGCTCGACCGTCTGCCCGGCCTTCTTCGCGGCCGCCGTCGACCGGTCGGCGTCGGTGACCGGGAGGACGGGGCTGCCATGGTCGACGATCCCACCGTCGGCGCCGAGCACCTGGACGTCGGTACGCGCGGGCCGGACGAGTTCGTGGCCGGGGCGGGAGGAGGAGAAGTCGTCCGGCGTCATCCTGTGCTGCCGCACCTCGTCCTGCACGTCCTGCACGACCTGCGTGAACACCGACTGCTGGTCCACGCGGACGAGCCGTGCGGCGGCGCTGTACGACAGGATGCCGACGAGCACGGTGACCCCGGCCGCGACCGCCGCGAACGACACCGCGAACGTGGTCCGCAGCGACAGCAGCCGCGGCCTGCGTCTCGCCACCAGCCGCGTCACGCGGGCCAGAGGGGTCCGGTGGCCCGGGGCCACTCAGTCCTCCCGCAGCACATAACCCACGCCCCGCACGGTGTGGATCAGCTGCGGCGCGCCCGGCTCGTCGAGCTTGCGGCGCAGGTAGCCGACGTAGACGGCGAGGTTCTTGGAGCCGGGGCCGAAGTCGTAGCCCCAGATACGGTCGTAGATCGTGGAGTGGTCGAGGACGATCCCGGCGTTGCGCACCAGCAGCTCAAGCAGCTCGAACTCGGTGCGGGTCAGCTCAAGCTCGCGCTCGCCCCGCCAGGCGCGCCGCGCCTGGAGGTCCATGCGCATCCCGGCTGCCTCGATCATGCGGTCGGAGAGCTGCTGCTTCGGCGATACGTCGGCGGGGGCGGCGGCGCCCGCGGGCACCGGGCTGGTGCGGCGCAGGAGGGCACGCAGACGGGCGAAGACCTCCTCGACGTCGAACGGCTTCACCACGTAGTCGTCGGCGCCCGCGTCCAGGCCCGCGATCCGGTCCGCGGTCTCCACCAGCGCCGTCAGCATCAGGATCGGCGTGTTGTCGCCCTCGGCACGCAGCACCCGGCAGACCTGGAGGCCGTCGATGCCGGGCATCATCACATCGAGGACCAGCACGTCCGGCGGGGTGCGGTGCGCCTGCGCCAGCGCCTCGACACCGTCGGCGACCGCCGTCACCTCGTAGCCCTCCAGAGTCAGGGCCCGCTCCAGGGCGTGGCGGATGGCGCGGTCGTCTTCGGCGAGCAGCACAGTCGGGGACACGCCCCCCAGTCTGCCAATGCCTCCGGCGGTATGGCCGGGTGAGCGGCGTTTGGGGTCGCCCTTCTTACTTGGCTCACACCGTCACAGGTGCCGCAACGACCTGGGGGCTGCCGCCCCCAGACCCCCGCTTCGGCCTGAACGGCCTCGTCCTCAAACGCCGGACGGGCTGATTGCCGCCAACCGCTCCTCGAACGGCACCACCCGCACCTCGGCGGACACAGGCTTCACCCCCGCCAACCCCGTCATCAGCCCTACCAGCTCCCCCGCCGCCCGCTCGATCCGCTCAGGCAGCCCGTCCGTGCCGCCCCAGTCCTCCGAGGCCGCGTACACAGCCGTAGGGACGATCACGGCCCGCAGATAGGCGAAGAGCGGGCGCAGGGCGTGCTCCAGTACCAGCGAGTGACGCGCGCTGCCGCCAGTCGCGGCGATCAGCACCGGCTTGCCCGCCAGCGCGTCCTTGTCGAGCACATCGAAGAAGGACTTGAACAGCCCGCTGTACGACGCCGAGAACACCGGCGTCACGACGATCAGCCCGTCCGCCTCCGTGACGGAGTCGATCGCGGCGGCGAGGGCCCGCCCCGGAAACCCGCTGGTGAAGTTGTGCGCGATCTCCACGGCGAGCTCGCGCAGCTCCACGACCTGGATGTCGACCGGGACGTCGACCTGGGTCTGCCGTTCCACGGCGGCGGCCAGCCGGTCGGCCAGCAGCCGTGTGGAGGACGGGACACTCAGCCCGGCCGAGACGACCACGAGTTTCATACGGCTCATACGGCGACCTCCCGGGCCTTGAGCAGCGACGCGTGCGTAGGCGCCTCCGGCACGTCCGCCGGGCGCCCCTTCGCGAATTCCTCGCGCAGCACCGGCACGACCTCCTCGCCGAGCATGTCGAGCTGCTCAAGGACGGTCTTCAGCGGCAGCCCGGCGTGGTCGAGGAGGAACAGCTGGCGCTGGTAGTCACCGGCGTAGTCGCGGAAGGCGAGGGTCTTCTCTATGACCTCCTGCGGGGAGCCGACGGTCAGCGGGGTCTGGTCGGTGAAGTCCTCCAGGGAGGGCCCGTGCCCGTAGACCGGCGCGTTGTCGAAGTAGGGGCGGAACTCACGCACCGCGTCCTGCGAGTTCTTCCTCATGAAGACCTGACCGCCAAGGCCGACGATCGCCTGCTCGGCCGTGCCGTGCCCGTAGTGCGCGTACCGCTCCCGGTACAGCTCGACCATCTTCTTGGTGTGGTCGGCCGGCCAGAAGATGTTGTTGTGGAAGAAGCCGTCGCCGTAGTAGGCCGCCTGCTCGGCGATCTCGGGCGAGCGGATGGAGCCGTGCCAGACGAAGGGCGGTACGTCGTCCAGCGGGCGCGGGGTGGAGGTGAACCCCTGCAAGGGCGTCCGGAACTTCCCCTCCCAGTTCACGACGTCCTCGCGCCACAGGCGGTGCAGCAGGGCGTAGTTCTCGATGGCGAGGTTGATGCCCTGCCGGATGTCCTGGCCGAACCAGGGGTACACCGGGCCGGTGTTGCCGCGCCCCATCATCAGGTCGACGCGCCCGTCCGCGAGCTGCTGGAGCATCGCGAAGTCCTCGGCGATCTTCACCGGGTCGTTGGTGGTGATGAGGGTCGTGGAGGTGGAGAGGATCAGCCTCTCCGTCCGCGCCGCGATGTAGCCGAGCATCGTGGTCGGCGACGAGGGCACGAAGGGCGGATTGTGGTGCTCGCCGGTGGCGAACACGTCGAGCCCGACTTCCTCGGCCTTCAGCGCGATGGCGACCATGGCCTTGATGCGCTCACGCTCGGTCGGCGTCCGGCCCGTGGTCGGGTCGGGGGTCACATCGCCGACGCTGAAGATCCCGAACTGCATGGTCGCTCACCCTCCAGGTTGTTGACTGTTCAACTATACCCACAAACGACCTCGCCCTCGACGGTATTCCGCCCACTGTCAGTACCCCGCCCTACGATCCCCACATGGCCGCCCCCAGCCGTGACCCAGGCGACACCCGAGGCATCGTCGGCGCCGCGGAGTTCCTCACCCAGGTGGACTTCCGCCGCCCGCTGCCCGCCGAGCCCCTGCGCCCCTACGTCGAGCACTACTGGCTGATCGACTGGGACCTCACACAGCCCTACGTCTCCCACGTGGTCCCGCACCCGTCGGTCCACATCGTCTTCCAGCGGTTCCAGGGCGAGGAACCCTTCGTCGAGGTCGCCGGCATCCCGCACGCCCTCTTCACCCAGAAACTGGAGGGACGGGGACGGGTCTGCGGCATCAAGTTCCGGCCGGGCGGCTTCCGCGCCTTCGCCCCGGAGACACCGGTGACCGAGTGGACGGGCCGCCGGGTGCGCCGGCCCGAGGTCTACCCGGACACCGACCCCACGACGATCCTCGCCCCGGCCGACGAGAGCGCCCGCCTGGCCGCCATGGACGCCTTCCTCCTGGCCCACGACCCCCGCCCCGACCCCCAGGCGGAACTGGCGGCCACCCTCGTCGACCGCATCCGCACCGACCGCACGATCCGCCGGGTCACCGACTTCGCACGCGCCGAGGGCATGTCCGTACGACTGCTGCAGCGCCTCTTCGCCGGATACGTCGGCGTCGGCCCCAAGTGGGTCATCCTCCGCCACCGCATCCACGAGGCCCTGGAGGCCGCCGAGACCTCGGACGCGGTCGGCTGGGCCGACCTGGCCGCCCGCCTCGGCTACGCCGACCAGGCCCACCTGGTGCGGGACTTCACGGCGACGGTGGGAGTACCGCCCACGGTGTATGCCCATGGCGTGCGCTGAGCCACCGCCGCCGCCACCGTCGCCGCCCCACGGCCACGCAGGTCAGGGGACCAGGACCAGCCGGCCCCGCACCCCGCCCTCCGCGAGCCGGGCGTGCGCCTTGGCCGCGTCGTCCAGGGCGTACGTCCCCGCCACCCGGAGCGTCAGCACACCCTCGTCCACGAGACCGGCCAGCTCCGCCAGGCGGGCGCCATCCGCCGTAACCCCGACCGCCACCGTCCGGATCCCGCGCACCGGCGCCGGTGCCGCCCCCGGGATGACGCCGACGAAGACGCCGCCGTCCCGCACCCACTCCAGGGCCGTCTCGCCGAGGATCGCGGCGTCCAGCACGGCGTCGACGCTGCCCGGCTCGACGGCGCCGGTCACCGCGGGGGTCGCCCCCAGGGAACGTACGAGATCCGTGTCCGCCTCACGGGCGAGTGCGGTCACCGATATCCCCCGGTGGGCGGCGAGTTGGACGGCGTACCCGCCGAGCGCGCCCGCCGCGCCGGTGACCAGGAGGGACTGGCCCGGCGTCAACTCCAGGAGATCCAGGGCCTGTACGGCGGTCAGGGCGTTCAGCGGCAGCGTGGCCGCGTGCACGGCGTCGACGCTCGCCGGCGTCCTGGCCACCGCGTCCGCGTCCACGACGACGTACTCGGCGTGCGTCCCCAGCGGCCGCACCAAGCCGGGGAACAGGGCCACCACCTGGTCGCCGACGCTCCACGGTCCCCCAGAGGGGGCACCCCCACCCTCGCCGTTCGCGTCGACCGTCCCGGCGACGTCCCAGCCGAGCCCGATCCGCTCGCCCGCGCCGCCGAAGACACCGGACCGCACCCCGGCGTCCACCGGGTTCAGCGCGGCCGCCGCCACCTTGATCCGCACCTGCCGCGCACCCGGCTCGGGCACCTCGGTCTCCACGATCTGGACGACCTCGGGCCCGCCGAACTCCGTCACCACAACAGCACGCATGTCAACTCTCCTGATTTCCAAGGCATTTGAGATGCCTGGGGTGTTTCCTCACTTACTCCAACAACCCTAGGAAGAGTTACTATCCGCTGGTAAGTAGTTACCTGAAAGTGCCTAACCCACCCGGAGGAGAGCCATGGCCACCAAGACCGCGGCCCAGCAGCGCGACCATGCGCGCGTCAAGTACGACGCGTTCCTCCGCGGCTGCCCCACCAACGAGCTCCTCGACCGCCTGAGCGACAAGTGGGTCAGCCTCGTCGTCGCCGCCCTCTCCACCGGCCCGATGCGCTACAGCGACCTCGGCCGCAGGATCGCCGGCGTCAGCCCCAAGATGCTCACGCAGACCCTGCGCACCCTCGAACGCGACGGCATCCTCTCCCGTACAGTCACCCCGTCCGTCCCGGTCCGCGTCGACTACGAGCTGACCCTCCTCGGCCAGAGCCTCGCCGTGCTGCTGACCGCCGTGAAGGACTGGGCGGAGCACCACATCGAGGAGGTCCATGCCGCGCGGGAGCACTACGACGCCGACAGCTGAACGCCGAGAACGCCGAGGACTGGGGCGGCCGTTCGGCTGGCTGTGGGCGGCGTACAGCGTCAGTCTGCTCGGCACCTGGCTCGCCTTCGACGCGTTCCCGCTGATCGCGGTCCTCGTCCTGCACTCCGGACCGGCCCAGGTGTCGGCGCTGGCCGCCGCCGGACTCGCGGTGGGAGCGCTGGTGGCGGTGCCACTCGGACCATGGGTGGAGTTCCGCCGCAAACGGCCCGTGATGATCACCATGGACCTCGTCCGCTTCACCGCCCTGCTGACCGTCCCCGCCGCCTACGCCCTCGGCGGCCTCACCTTCACCCAACTCCTGCTGGTGTCGATCGTCGTGGCGGCCGCGGACATCACCTTCAACGCGGCCAGCGGCGCCTACCTGAAATCCCTCGTACCGCCCTCCGACCTGCTCACCGCCAACGGCCGCTTCGAATCCACGATGTGGACCGCGACCATGCTCGGCCCACCCCTCGGCGGCGCCGCCATCGGCATCCTCGGCCCCGTCACGACAGTCCTCGCCAACGCGGCCAGCTTCCTGCTGTCGGCAGCGGGCATCCGCGCGATCGGCGGCGCAAGCGCAGACGCCAAGGAAGCACGTCCCGCACGACGGGACACGCCCCGCCTGCGCCCCGGCGACCTCCTCGACGGCTGGCGCACCATCCTCGCCCACCCCACCCTGCGCCCCCTGTTCCTCAACACCATCCTGGTCAACGGCCTGATCATGGCCACCGCACCCCCGCTCGCCGTCCTCATGCTCGGCCCGCTCGGCTTCGCCCCCTGGCAGTACGGCCTCGCCTTCGCCGTGCCCTGCGCCGGCGGCCTGCTCGGCGCCCGGCTGGCCCGCCCGCTCGTCGCCCGATACGGACAGCACCGGGTCCTGCTCACCGCCGGAAAACTGCGCGCGTGCTGGTCAGTCGGCCTGACCTTCGTCGGCCCCGGCGCCGCCGGACTCGTACTCGTCATGGCCGTGGAATTCGGGCTGATCGCCTGCTCGGGCCTCTTCAGCCCGGTCTCCGCCACCTACCGCCTCGAACACACCCCGCCCGACCGGATCGCCCGCACCCTCTCCGCCTGGTCGGTCACCAGCAAGGCCACCACCGCCGCGCTGACCGCACTGTGGGGCCTGCTGGCCGCCGCCACCGGCCCCCGCACCGCGATCGCCACGGCGGGCGTCCTGCTCCTGGCGACTCCGCTGCTGCTCCCGAGGAACAGAGGCCCCAGAGCGTACGACGTAGAAGGCACCGCCATCGGCCCCGGCGGCAAAACGGACACGGCTCAGAAGTAGTACGCGTCCCCCGTGTCCAGCACCAGCACCCGCTGCCGGTCATTGGCCCGGTTCCGGTCCACCGCGCCGCCGCCCCACACCGTGTCGATCTCCAGCAGCACCTCCGACGGCTCGCCCCGCAGCCGTACCCGCAGCCCGATCCGCTCGCCCAGCCCGTCCGCGGCCAGCGCCCCCGTCCGGCACACCACAACCTGCTTCCCCGAGCGCGCACACCCGCCCGGCAGCTCCTGCCGGTCCGCCAGCGGCACCGACCAGCGCAGCCGGACCGTCGCGTCCGGCACGGCCGACGGCCCGTGATTGCGCGGCGTCATCCGCACGTCGACCTGCCCGCCCGCCATGGCCGCCGACCCGTGATAGGCCAGATCGGCCTCGGGCCCGTCCGCCGCCCGAGCCGCCGAAACGGCACCACCGACCGCCCCCAGCACACCGGCCCACACCGCAAGAACCCGCCACACCCGCATCCGCATGCCACCCACTCCTCGCTCCACCGGCGTCGCAGGGATGTATCCCACGCACGGCGAACGACAGGCGCCCTCCAACAGGTGACAGACCCGCCCGTGAAAAACTTCCCCCCATGCTGATCGCCCGCTCCGCCGTCCTCTTCGTCGTCGCCGCCCTCTTCGAGATCGGCGGCGCCTGGCTGGTCTGGCAGGGCATACGGGAACACCGCGGCTGGCTCTGGATCGCCGGCGGCATCCTCTCCCTCGGCGCCTACGGCTTCGTCGCCACCTTCCAGCCGGACGCCCACTTCGGCCGCATCCTCGCCGCGTACGGCGGCATCTTCGTCGCCGGCTCCATCGCCTGGGGCATGGTCGCCGACGGCTACCGCCCCGACCGCTGGGACGTGACGGGCGCACTGATCTGCCTCGCGGGCATGACCGTGATCATGTACGCGCCGCGAGGAAACTGACGTAGAACACTCAGGCCGTCACGCGCTCAACCGGGCATGTCGTCGGGCAGCAGACCGAGCTGCTCCAGGAAGTCCATCTGGTCGAAGTACAGCCGATAGCTGACGATCCGCCCGTCCCGCGCCGTCGCGAAGTCGACCCCGCGGATCCGGACATCCTTCCCCGTCGCGGGCAACGACTCCCCGGAGGGCAGCAGGATCGGCCCGGTGTTCTTTCCGTTGTAGAACCCCTCGTCGATCGCGGTGTCACCGATCTCGTACGAGAAGACGGGCTCGTACCGGGATTCGGTGATCGCGTCCGTCATCTGCTGCCAGTAGCCGACGATGTTGTCGCGCCCGTGGATCTCTCCGGCGTCCGGCGTGACCGCGACCGCGTCCGCCGCGTACAGCTCGCCGACGACCTTGACGTCCAGCTTCGTGGTCAGCGCCTCGGTGAGCCGGTCCATGACCTCACGCGCCTGTCCCATGATCCACCTCCACTTCGGAGGATCACCCACCTCATTTTCCCACGACTATCCTGGCCGCACACGGTTTCGACCGTCAGCCCCTGCCACGTCCAAGGAGCAGCCCATGGCCACCGCCGCCCCGTCCGCAGCCTCCCGCATCGCCGTCGTCACCGGTGCGAGCAGCGGAATCGGCGCCGCCACGGCCCGGCAGCTCGCCGCGGCCGGCTACCGCGTCGTCCTCACCGCCCGCCGCAAGGACCGCATCGAGACCCTCGCCGAGGAGATCAACGCGGCCGGCCACCAGGCGACGGCGTACCCCCTCGACGTCACCGACCGCGCGGCCGTGGACGAGTTCGCTTCCGCGTTCAAGACGATCGGCGTCCTGGTCAACAACGCCGGCGGCGCCCTGGGCGCCGACCCGGTCGCGACCGGCGACCCGGCCGACTGGCGCCAGATGTACGAGACGAACGTCATCGGCACCCTGAACCTCACCCAGGCCCTCCTCCCCGCCCTGACGGCAAGCGGCGACGGCACGATCGTGGTCGTGTCATCGACGGCCGGCCACGCCACCTACGAGGGCGGCGCGGGCTACGTCGCCGCCAAGCACGGCGCCCACGTCCTCGCCGAGACCCTCCGCCTGGAGATCGTCGGCACCCCCGTCCGCGTCATCGAGATCGCCCCCGGCATGGTGAAGACGGACGAGTTCGCGGTCACCCGCTTCGGCGGCGACGAGGAGAAGGCGGCGAAGGTCTACCAGGGCGTCGCCGAGCCCCTGACGGCCGACGATGTGGCCGACACGATCACCTGGACGGTCACCCGCCCCAGCCACGTCAACATCGACCTGCTGGTAGTCCGCCCCCGCGCACAGGCGTCCAACACCAAGGTCCACAGGGAGCTGTGATGCCGGAACAGCAGCCGGACGACTCCCCGGCCGAGTCTCTCGAAAAGCGCCGCCTGGCCCAGGAGACGAAGAACGAACGCCAAGTCTGGTACTTCCTCGCCTACTTCCTCTTCGGCATCCACATCGTCGCCTTCGTGATGATCTACGCGGTGACACACGCGCCGAAGAAGTAGGCAGAAGCGGGAAGAAGTAAAAAGGGCCAGTGAACAGACACATACCGTTCGAAGGCCTGCACAACTTCCGCGACCTGGGCGGCTACCCAACCCCGGACGGCCACCGCATCCGCCCGGCCCGCCTGTACCGAGCGGACTCCCTGGGCAAGCTGACGGTGAACACGGACGACTGGACCCGCTTCCTGTCCCTGGGCATCGGCACGGTGATCGACCTCCGCCACCCGTGGGAGATCGAGGACAGGGGCCGCGTACCGGAGCACGGTTCCTTCAGCTACCACAACCTGAGCATCGAGCACCGCCCGTACAACCAACCGGCGTTGCCCCCCGACATCGACCCGGGCCCGTACCTGGCCGAGCGCTACATGGAGGTGGCGGAGGACGGCACAAAGGAAATCGGCCAGGCCCTGGAGCTGGTGGCGAAGGCAGCCGAGCGCGACTCCCCCCTGGTCTTCCACTGCGCGTCGGGCAAGGACCGCACGGGCGAACTGGCGGCCCTGATCCTGGGCCTGCTCGGAATCCCGGACACGACGATCATCGAGGACTACAGCCTCACGGAACTGGCCGCACCGGCCTTGCGGTCCGACTGGAGCCGACGAAACGAAGGCCGCCAGCCAACCTGGCTCGGCTTCGCCCGAGCCCCGGAATCGGTGATGCGCCTGTTCCTGTCATCGCTGAGGAAGCGCTACGGCTCGATAGAGGGCTACGTGACAAGGGCCCTGTCGATGGATGCAACGGCCCTCTCAAACACCCTGCGGGACAAGCTACTTGAGCCCCGGCCAACCAATTGGCCGCCGCTGAGTTACCGCAAGGCGGAGAAGGCGGACGCGGAATCACTGGTCCGCCTCCGAGACACGGCAGCGCTGTGGCAACTGGCCCGAGGAATCGACCAATGGAAGCCGGGAGAAAAGGACGAGTCCCACTTCCACAAGCGCATGAAGGAGGGCGAGGTCTGGCTGGCGCACACGGGCGACACACTGTCCGGCGCCTACGAACTCTGGTGGACCGACCCGGCAGCCTGGGGCCCCCGCCCACCCGACGCGGGCTACATCCACCGCCTAATGACAACCCCACACACGTCCCCACCGGGCACGGGCGCCAACCTCCTGACCCACGCGGAGTCCCGCATCGCGAACTCCGGCCGCCCATACGCCCGCCTGGACTGCCTCTCCTCCAACCCCCGCCTCCGCGAGTACTACGAGGCAGCGGGCTACACGGTGGTAGGCGAACAGCGGGCAAAGGACGGCGGGTTGGGCAGCCCGTACGCGGTGACACTGCTGGAGAAGCGGCTCGATTAACTCACACGAGTGAACATCATCGATCACCCGAACGGCCGCTGAACTGGCGATCTAGGCTCACGGCACAACATCAAATCGACGGCCCTCGACCGGGACTGGCATCCCGACCGAGGGCCTGACCAGCAAGGAAGGATCAGCTTCCTCATGGCCGATTGCGAGCCTAGCGCGCATCCGAAAGCACCGATCAAGCGACGCTCAGGGATGCCATCTCCAGCCTCCGACGTGGAACTCCTGCTCAACGGACTTCGCGGCATTCCCGGCAGCACTCCCACGCTGCCGGAGGCGCTGGCACTCCGTGATGCCGGCTGGCGCCTGGTCGTCGCCTACTGCCGAATCTCGACCGACAGGCACAAGAAGGACGGTCATGGCGTCGCAGATCAGGCGAAGCACTGCGCCCGCATTGCAGCTCACAACCGCATGATCGTCGTACACCGGTACGTCGACAACGACAAGTCGGCTTCCAAAGTGCGCGTCGAACGGCCTGAATTCAACGCGATGCTCAGCGCTCTCACGAGCGGGTCCACGGAAGCCGGATACCCGATCGACGGGGTGGTGTGCGTCTCTGACGACCGGCTCTACCGAGACATCCACACCTACCAGCGCTTCCTGGGGTGTTTCACCACACATCCCGCAGGTACGTACGCCGACGGACTCGGGTCGTACGACCTCTACGGCGAGGACGCAACGCAGCGCGGTCTTCTGTGGGCGGCTGCCGCACGCGCTGAGAGCACGAAACAACAGCACCGGGCGAAACTGAACCATCGTGCTCGCGCGGAGCGGGGCGAGCCAGTGGGGACTCGCAGGCCATTGGGCTGGAACGCCGACAAAGTCACGCTGCACCCTGGCGAGTCGGAGATCGTGCGACACGGAGTCAGGAGCCTGCTCGAAGGAAAGACACTGACTGCCGTCACTCAGGACTTCGTCGCCTCCGGCTACACGAGCAGCCTGGGAAACGCCTGGCAGCGCCAGACGGTCAAGCACCTCCTGCGCAATCCCCGCATCTGCGGATACCGGAAACTCGACGGAGCTCTCGTTCTCGATGCCGACGGGACGCCGGTGCTCGGCCAGTGGGAGCCCATCGTGTCGCCCGAGGAGTGGCACGGGGTCACGGAAACCTTGAACAGGCAGCGCCACCCCGGGGGCTGGAAGAGGACCGGTGTCCAGCCTCGCGAAGAGGCAGCGTATCTGCTCACTGGTCTGGTGCGCTGCGGACGACCACTTGCCGACGACGGACAGCGCTGTGGTGCGCCTATGCACGGACACCCCACCACCACGTCGTACGTGTACCGCTGCCGCCCCGCGTTGGACGGAGGCTGTGGTCGAGTGAGCCGCCAGGGCCCCGCAGTCGACGAGTTGGTCAGTCAATGCGCCCTCACGGCGCTGGCCCAGCACGTCACACGCGGCGCTTGGCCCGCCATCGCCTGGCCCGGCACTCGCGAGCTGGAGATCGCCCAGCAAAGCAAGGCTGTCCTGCAAGAGCGGTGGTACGCCGGCGAGATCGACGACTCCGAATACTTCGCACAGCTCAAACACGAGGAGACCGAGATCAAGCGGCTTTTCAATGATCAGCAGAGCTGGCTGGTCAGACACGATCCCGATGCGCATGGGCACGTCGACGCTCAGGCCCGCTGGAAGAGTCTGAGCATCAGCGCAAAGCGCGGAGCTCTCTTCGACTTGCTGGACTCCGTGATCATCCTCCCCGGCACCAAGGGATCCCACCGCTTCGAACCCACGACGGTCATTCCCGTGTGGCGCACGGCAGCCCCGGAGATCGCTGTCGCATAGCCGCAGCAAGGACAGAGGGCCTGGTCACCCCTGACCAGGCCCTCTCCTTCAATCCCGCAGATCACCCCTTCACGCAAATGACCTGCTTGAGCTTCGCCACGACCTCAACCAGATCGCGCTGCTGATCGATGACCTGCTCGATCGGCTTGTACGCACCCGGGATCTCGTCCACGACACCGGAGTCCTTGCGGCACTCCACGCCCCGCGTCTGCTCCTCCAGGTCCTTCGTCGAGAAGCGGCGCCTGGCCGCTGTACGGCTCATACGCCGACCGGCGCCGTGCGAGGCCGAGTTGAAGGACTTCTCGTTGCCGAGGCCCTTCACGATGTACGAACCGGTGCCCATCGAGCCCGGAATGATGCCGTACTCCCCGGACTTGGCGCTGATCGCACCCTTGCGCGTGACGAGCAGGTCCATACCCTCGTAGCGCTCGCGGCTCACGTAGTTGTGATGGCAGCTCACCTCATCTTCGAAGATGACCCTGGCCTTCTTGAACTCCTTGCGGATGACGTCCTTGAAGAGAGCCATCATGATCGCCCGGTTGTACTTCGCATACTCTTGCGCCCAGTACAAGTCGTTCTCGTACGCCGCCATCTGCGGGGTGTCCGCGACGAAGACGGCGAGATCACGGTCGATCAGACCCTGGTTCTGCGGAAGTTTCTGGGCCACACCGATGTGATACTCGGCCAGTTCCTTGCCGATGTTCCGGGAACCGGAGTGGAGCATCAGCCACACCGAATTCTGCATATCTATACAGATTTCCGCAAAATGATTCCCCGAGCCAAGTGTCCCCATCTGCAAACCGGCCCGCCCCCGCCGGAACTTCACCGCCTCCGCAACCCCATCGAACCGCCCCCAGAAGTCATCCCACCCTGCAGTCGCCAATCCATGGAACCGCCCAGGCTCAACGGCAGTGTCATGCATCCCCCGCCCCACCGGAATCGCCTGCTCGATCTTCGACCTCAGCCGAGACAGATCGCCGGGCAGATCGTTCGCCGTCAGTGACGTCTTCACCGCTGACATCCCGCACCCGATGTCCACCCCCACCGCCGCAGGGCAGACAGCCCCCTGCATGGCGATGACGGACCCGACCGTCGCGCCCTTGCCGTAGTGCACGTCCGGCATGACCGCCAGGCCCTTGATCCACGGCAGGGTCGCGACGTTGCGCAGCTGCTGCAGTGCGACCTCCTCGACCGACGTCGGGTCGGTCCACATGCGGATCGGTATCTTCGCGCCCGGCATCTCCACGTACGACATATTGTCCTCATTCCCCCGGAAACCAACAGAAGTCATAAATCGCAAAACCGGCGCCAAGGTCAACGAATGGGACAACGGACCGGCGTCCACGGCAGTGCGTGCGATACACATTGTCTCCAGGGGACGCCCCCGCGCGGCAAGCGAATAACCAGCGGGGACACTGGATGAACGACCGTATGAACGACCAACGGAACACCGTCGAGAGGAACCTGACCGTGCAGCGGAAGGCGTATGTACCCGGCGTCGCCGCACTCCTCGCGGTGCTGCTGGCCGGCTGCACCGGCAGCTCGTCGGACGAGGGGTCGGCGGACAACTCGAACTCGGGTGACGCCGGTACGGCGACGGCGGCGGCCCAGCCGGGCAAGTACCGCACGCTCCCGGAGCCCTGCGGCGTGGTCGGCCAGGACACCCTGGACTCGCTCCTGCCCGGCATCAAGGAGATCACCGACCAGGACCAGCGAGAGAAGGCGTACGAGGGCGAGGCGACGCTGACGTACGACACGGACCGGAAGGTCGGCTGCCGTTGGAAGGTGGAGTCCACGGACGCCACGGACCACCTGTTGGTCGATTTCGAGCGGGTGGTGTCGTACGAGAACTCCGTGAGCGACGACAGTCAGGCGCAGACCCTCTTCGCGACGAAGGAGACGGCGGCCGATCTCCCGGAGCCGACGGTATCGAACTCGGCGTCGAGCACGGCGTCGAGCAGTTCGTCCGCCTCCCCCTCGTCGTCCTCGTCGCCCTCCGCCTCACCCTCCGCTTCCGACTCCTCCTCCCCTTCCTCTTCCTCCTCGTCCTCCGCCACCCCCTCCGGCCTTGAGCCCCGCACGCTCGCGGATCTCGGTGACGAGGCGTTCCTGGATGACGCGCTGACCAACTCCGGCTCGACGGCGCAGCAGCGCACGGTGACTGTGGCGTTCCGCACGTCCAATGTGATCGTGACGATCGAGTACGAGGAGCAGCCGGCGACGGTCGGTGTGGTTCCGGACAGCAAGGAAATGCAGGACAGGGCGCGGAATCTGGCGGCGAAGCTGGCTGACGCGCTGGCTTAGTGGGGGCTGTCGGTGGGGGTTCCGTGACTGTTCTCAAAGCGTGCGAAGCGGGACCGCACAGCTTCTTCACCGCGTACCGTGGCCCCTCGGACCTGATCCGGCCGCAGGAACCTCAGCGTCCTCGGAACCGATCCGACGGCAGGAAGCACGAGCGTCATGAGTGAAGGAACCATGCAGCGACCAGCACAGCGAGAGCACAGTCACCAGCGAGCCAGGCGCCTCAGCCGCGTTCTTGTCTGCGCGGCGGTGGTGCCTGTGACGCTGGTCGTGGCCGGATGTTCCTCGGACTCCGGCTCCGGTGACGACGCGGCCAATGCTGCTCAGAGCAGCGCGAAGGCTTCGGTGAGCGCGTCGCCGACGGTGCAGGTGGCTGCGTACGGGAGTTTGCCGGAGCCGTGTGCGGTGTTGTCGAAGAAGACCTTGACGTCGTTGGTCCCGAAGGGGGTCAAGTCGGGCAAGGAGGGTTCTTCGGACGACACGGCGTCGCGGGGCAGCTGTTCCTGGAACAGTCTCGACAACAACGGTGTGAAGGGTTCGCAGTTCCGCTGGCTGAACGTGTCGTTGCTGCGCTTCGAGTCGGATGTGACGCGTGGCGAGGGCGAGAAGCTGGCGCAGAAGTACTACGACGAGCAGGTTCAGGACGTCCAGGCCGTGGACGGTGCGAAGAACACGCGGTCGGAGCCGGTCACCGGGGTGGGTGACGCGGCGACGGTGGTGCGTTACGACCTGAAGAAGAAGGAAGGCACCTTCAAGCAGCAGTCGGTTGTGGTGCGGGTGGAGAACGTGGTGGTCACCCTCGACTACAACGGTGCGGGTCTGGCGGGCGACAAGACGCCGAGCGCCGACACGTTGCAGAAGCTGGCGGTGAAGGCGGCCAAGGAGGCAGTGGCCTCGGTGGCTACGGAGAACGGCGACGGTTCGAGTACGACGTCCCCGTCCCCGTCGGCTTCGAAGTCCGCCTCCAAGTCGGCGTCGAAGTCGGCGAGCCCGTCTCCTTCCAAGTCGGCTTCGAAGAAGAGCTGACGGTCTCGACTGGACGCCGACTGGGTCTCAACTCGCAGCTCAGCCCAGCATTTTGACGGAGCCCGGTCCCCCTCAGGGACCGGGCTCTCACGTACCGGCAACGCAGAGGCCGCACACATGTGCCACCCTGTTGCGCGCAACAACAGGCAAGGGGAGGGGAGTACGGGTGGCAGCGCCAGTTCAGCTGACACGGACGCACCGCATTCTCATCGGAGTGGTCGTCGCCGGAGCGGTGGTCATCGCCGGTATCGGCTTCGCCGGTTCGTACGCGGCCGTCCGTGAGCTGGCCATCAAGAAGGGCTTCGGGAACTTCTCGTATGTGTTCCCGATCGGCATCGACGCGGGTATCTGTGTCCTGCTGGCCCTGGATCTGCTCCTCACCTGGATCAGGATCCCGTTCCCGCTGCTGCGTCAGACGGCGTGGCTGCTGACGATCGCGACGATCGCGTTCAACGGCGCGGCGGCCTGGCCGGATCCGCTGGGTGTGGGGATGCACGCGGTGATCCCGATCCTGTTCGTGGTGTCGGTGGAGGCGGCCCGGCATGCGATCGGCCGGATCGCGGACATCACGGCGGACAAGCACATGGAGGGTGTCCGGCTGACGCGTTGGATGCTCTCGCCGATCCCGACGTTCCTGCTGTGGCGGCGGATGAAGCTGTGGGAGCTGCGTTCCTACGAGCAGGTCATCAAGCTGGAGCAGGAGCGCCTGGTCTACCAGGCCCGTCTGCACGCCCGCTTCGGCCGGGCTTGGCGCCGCAAGGCCCCGGTGGAGTCCCTGATGCCGCTGCGTCTGGCTCGTTATGGCGTCCCCCTCGCCGAGACGGCCCCGTCGGGTCTGGCGGCGGCGGGGATAGAGCCGGCGCTGCTTCCGCCGGCGCCGCAGCCGGTCCTGGAGGCGGCCACCTCGGAGGCCGCGCCCGCCGTACAGGGCGAGGTGGCACCTGCTCGCCGTGAGCAGCGCCCCGCTCCGGAGGGCAACGAGCCCCCCGAGCAGCCGGACTACGCCGAGGCCGAGGCCGAAGCCCAGAATCCCTGGCTCCATGCGAGGGACCCGCAGACCATCGCGTATCAGGGCGGCTACGACCCGACGTACGACCCGGAGAACGCGTACGCCCAGTGGTACTCGGAGCAGCAGCAGGCCGAGCAGTTCCAGGCTCAGCAGCAGTTCGAGGAGCAGCAGCGCTTCGAGCAGGAGCGGTTCGACCGGCAGCGGTTCGAGCAGCAGGCGTTCCCGCAGCAATACGAGGAGCCGCCGGCGCCCGCCCCGGAGCCCTCCATGGAGGACACGGGTACCTTCCCGATCCCGTCCGGCCCGGGCCGCACCCGTGAGCTGGGTGCGGGCGGAGGTCCTCCGGAGCCGACCGAGGAGGACTACTACCTGGTCTTCAAGAAGTCGATAGACGGCAGCTATCCGACCTCGGGCCAGTTCAGGGGTGACGTGGAGGCGACGTACGGCACGACGCTCCCGCAGCGCGAGGCGGACCGCATGGTGAACCGCTTCACCAACCGCCACACGGCGGAGCTGCAGGAGGACCACATCGCGTAGGCGGATTGGTTACGACGATGGGGGCGCCCGGTGATGATCACCGGGCGCCCCCATCGTCGTAGAAGAGCTGCTTACTCCCCGAGCAGGGTCCGCACCCGGTCCTGGCCGACGGCGAGGAGCAGGGTGGGGAGGCGGGGGCCGGTGTCGCGGCCGACGAGCAGGTGGTAGAGCAGGGCGAAGAAGGTGCGCTGGGCGGTCTTGATCTCCGGCGGGAGTTCCTTGGGGGTGGCGTCGGCGGAGAAGCCGGCCTGGACCTTGGGGACGCCGTAGACGAGGTGGCTGAGGCCGTCCAGGGACCAGTTCACCTCCAGTCCGTCGAGGAGCAGGCGCAGCGACTGCTGGGAGGCCTCGTCGAGGGACTTCAGGAGGTCGGTGTCGGGTTCGTCGCGGACGATGGTGCGTTGGTCGGCGGGGACCTGGGTGTTGATCCAGGCCTCGGCCTTGTCGAACCGGGGGCGTACCTCGTCGAGGGAGCCGACGGGGTTGGCCGGGTCGAGTTCGGTGAGGATGCGCAGGGTCTGGTCCTCGTGCCCGGCGGTGATGTCGGCGACGGACGCGAGGGTCCGGTACGGCATCGGGCGCGGGGTACGCGGCAGTTCACCGCCGGCCGTGCCCACCGCACGGGCGTGTGCGGCGATGTCCGCCGGGAGGGCGGAGCCGTCGGCGACCTTGGCGTCGAGCTTGTCCCACTCGTCGTAGAGGCGCTGGATCTCCTGGTCGAAGGCGATCTTGAAGGACTGGTTGGGCCGGCGGCGGGCGTAGAGCCAGCGCAGGATCTGCGGCTCCATGATCTTCAGCGCGTCGCCCGGAGTGGGGACCCCGCCCTTGCTGCTGGACATCTTGGCCATGCCGCTGATGCCGACGAAGGCGTACATGGGCCCGATGGGCTGCTTGCCGCCGAAGATCCCGACGATCTGCCCCCCGACCTGGAAGGAGGAGCCGGGAGAGGAGTGGTCGACACCGCTCGGCTCGAACACGACCCCTTCGTAGGCCCAGCGCATGGGCCAGTCGACCTTCCAGACCAGCTTGCCGCGGTTGAACTCGCTGAGCCGGACGTCCTCCGAGAAGCCGCACGCGTCGCACGTGTAGGACAGCTCGGTGGTGTCGTCGTCGTAGGAGGTGACGGTGGTCAGGTCCTTCTCGCAGTTGCCGCAGTAGGGCTTGTACGGGAAGTAGCCGGCGGAGCCGGAGGAGCCGTCGTCCTCCTCGGCGGCGCCGGAGCCCTCGGCGGCCTCCAGCTCGGCCTCGTCGACCGGCTTCTGCGACTGCTGCTTCCTGGCGGGGGCCTTCTTGGTGCGGTACTGGTCGAGGATCGCGTCGATGTCGCCCCGGTGCTTCATGGCGTGCAGGATCTGCTCGCGGTAGACGCCGGAGGTGTACTGGGCGGTCTGGCTGATGCCGTCGAACTCCACACCGAGCTCGGCGAGCGCCTCGGTCATCGCGGCCTTGAAGTGCTCGGCCCAGTTCGGGTAGGCCGAGCCCTTGGGGGCGGGGACGGAGGTGAGGGGCTTGCCGATGTGCTCGCCCCAGGACGTGTCGGTGCCGGCGACGCCGTTCGGGACCTTGCGGTACCGGTCGTAGTCGTCCCAGGAGATGAGGTGCCGGACCTGGTATCCACGGCGGCGGATCTCGTCGGCGACGAGATGCGGGGTCATGACCTCGCGCAGGTTCCCGAGGTGAATGGGCCCGGACGGGGACAGCCCGGACGCGACGACAACGGGTTTGCCCGGGGCCCGACGCTCCGACTCCTCGATGACCTCATCCGCGAAACGGGAGACCCAGTCGGTGGTCTCGGTGCTCTGAGCCACGTCGGCACGTCCTTCTTTCTGGCAAGGGGCAGCCAGCCGTACGGTCAACGACTGACGGCTCCATTGTCACAGACCCGATAGGCGGCACAGCCGCCTTTTTGGGGGCGCGGGGCTGTATCGATTTGCGGCTCCGCCGCGGGGCGCGACAAGCCCCCACCGGCCCGCGGCCAAAAAAACCGCTACACCCCCCATGGGATACTGACCGTGTCTATCAATCCCACGAGGAGAACGGCTCCCACCCCATGGCCCCGGTCACGTCCCTCACCGACCTCGTCAACCAGCGCCTCACCGACGCCCTCACTTCCGCCCACCCGGAAGCCGACGGAGTCGACCCGCTGCTGCGACGCAGTGACCGCGCGGACTTCCAGGCGAACGGGATCCTGGCCCTCGCGAAGAAGGCGAAGGCGAACCCGAGGGAGCTGGCTACGCAGGTCGTCGGCAACATCGTCACCGGCGACGTGATCAAGGACATCGAGGTCTCCGGCCCCGGCTTCCTGAACATCACGATCGCGGACAAGGCGATCACCGAGAACCTCGCCGCGCGCTACGCAGACACGGCCCGCCTCGGCGTCCCGCAGAAGGAGACCCCGGGCGTCACGGTCATCGACTACGCCCAGCCGAACGTGGCGAAGGAGATGCACGTAGGCCACCTGAGGTCCGCGGTGATCGGCGATGCCCTCCGCGGCATGCTCGACTTCACCGGCGAGAAGACGATCGGCCGGCACCACATCGGCGACTGGGGCACCCAGTTCGGCATGCTCATCCAGCACCTGATCGAGCACCCCGGCGAGCTGGCCCCGGCGGCGGATGTCGACGGCGAGCAGGCCATGTCGAACCTGAACCGGGTGTACAAGGCGTCGCGGGCGGTCTTCGACTCCGACGAGGAGTTCAAGGAGCGGGCGCGGAAGAGGGTCGTAGCCCTGCAGTCCGGCGACAAGGAGACCCTCGACCTGTGGCAGCGGTTCGTGGACGAGTCGAAGGTCTACTTCTACTCGGTCTTCGAGAAGCTGGACATGGAGGTCAGGGACGACGAGATCGTCGGCGAGTCCGCGTACAACGACCTGATGCCGGAGACGGCGCGGCTGCTTGAGGAGTCCGGTGTCGCGGTGCGCTCCGAGGGCGCGCTGGTGGTCTTCTTCGACGAGATCCGCGGCAAGGACGACCAGCCGGTGCCGCTGATCGTGCAGAAGGCGGACGGCGGCTTCGGTTACGCGGCCTCCGACCTCTCCGCGATCCGCAACCGCGTCTTCGACCTGCACGCGACGACGCTGCTCTACGTCGTGGACGTACGCCAGTCCCTGCACTTCAAGATGGTCTTCGAGACGGCTCGCAGGGCGGGCTGGCTGGGTGATCACGTCACCGCGCACAACATGGGCTACGGCACGGTGCTCGGCGCGGACGGCAAGCCGTTCAAGACGCGTGAGGGCGAGACGGTGAAGCTGGAGGACCTCCTCGACGAGGCGGCCGAGCGGGCTACGGCGGTCGTACGCGAGAAGGCCGAGAAGGTGGGCCTGAGCGAGGAGGAGATCGTCGAGAACGGTCGGTACGTCGGGATCGGCGCCGTGAAGTACGCGGACCTGTCGACGTCGGCGAACCGGGACTACAAGTTCGACCTGGACCAGATGGTGTCGCTGAACGGCGACACGTCGGTCTACCTCCAGTACGCGTACGCCCGCATCAAGTCGATCCTCCGCAAGGCCGAGGTCGCGGGCCCGGTCGCCCACCCGGAGCTGGAACTCGCCCCGGCGGAGCGGGCGTTGGGCCTGCACCTGGACGCGTTCGGCGAGCTGCTGGCGGAGGCGACGGCGGAGTACGCCCCGCACAAGCTGGCGGCGTACCTGTACCAACTGGCGTCGCTGTACACGACGTTCTACGACCAGTGCCCGGTGCTGAAGGCCGACACGGCGGAGCAGACGGAGAACCGCCTGTTCCTGTGCGACCTGACGGCCCGCACCCTGCACAAGGGGATGGCGCTGCTGGGCATCAGGACGCCTGAGCGGCTCTGATGGGTACGTGCGACATGCCCGGCTCGGGTCATTCCTGGGCGGGCATGTCCAGGTCGGCGTGTACCTCCTTCAGCGCGGCCACGAGCGCCCGAGCCCGGTGACGTTCGGAAACGAGCTGGGCAATGTGCTCGTCCACCTGCCCCCGGTCGTAGCCGCGCCGCACCAGCTGGAAGGCGAACGGCGAGGTGTCGGAGGCCTGCGGGGCGGGAATTTGGCGCTCCAGGAGCTCGCGCTCGACCGAAGCGTGGGTGCGGTCGATGAGGCGATCCGCACCGAAGGACATGTTCGCGATCTCCCTTTCCAGCAAGTCGGCATGGGCCAGCGCGGCGTCACGGTCGGAAACGAGCTTCGCGATGTCGTCGTCCACCTGCCCCGGGTCATAGCCCCGCCGCACCAGCTGGAAGACGCTCAGTACCCGCGGCTGCCCCTCGTCGTGGTCCTCGAAGGCGCGGACCTGTTGCTGGGCTTCCGCGCCGACTCCCACTTCGGCCCGGATCGCGGCAGCCTCCGTACGGGCGCCGTCGAGGAGACTCTCCGCTTCGGCCCTCTCCTTGGCCGCGACCTCCCGTAGTCGCTCGGCCTCCGCGTGGGCCTCGTCAAGTATCCGATAGGCCTCCGCTTCCGATATCCCCAAGTGCACCTTGGCCCGCTGCCAGGTCTCCCGGAGCATCCGCCCGGCGAGGCCGCCGGCGAGGCCCGGTACGGCGACGTCGAGGAAATTCCCGTCGGCGGACGTGAGGGCGTGGTCGACCAGCACCGTGCACAGGGCGTTGTACACAGCGGTGGCTTGCTGTGGACGGTGCTCGGGGCTCTTGGCGAGCAGGCTCATGATGAGGTCGTTGAGCAGGCTGGGGAGTTCCTTGACGTGGGTCCCCGGCTCCACCGGCAGGTCATCCATCTGCATGCGCAGGACGGCGAGTTGGTTCTCACCGATGAAGGGCGGCCGACCCGTCACCGCGTGGTAAAGGAGGCAGCCCAGGGAGTAGAGATCGCTACGGTGGTCGATCTCCCGCTGGCCCCCGGCCTGTTCGGGAGACATGTACGGCGGTGAGCCCAACACCGCACCGGTAGCCGTGAGTTCGTAGGCGTTCAGGGTGTCACCGATGATCTTCGCGACCCCGAAGTCGAGGACTTTCGCCGTTCCGTCGGGTGTGATCAGAACGTTCGCGGGCTTGATGTCCCGGTGGACGACGCCCTCAAGGCTCGCGGCGTGCAGCGCGTGCGCGATCTGGGCGGCCCAGCCGACGGCGCGCGGCCAGGGCGGGGTCGATTCCTTGAGCCGTTCGCGGAGCGAGACCCCGGGGACGAGTTCCATCACGAAGTAGAGGGTCCGGCGCCCGCCGACCTCCACGTCACCCCAGTCGTGCACGGTGACGATGTTCGGGTGGGAGAGCCGTCCCGCCAGCTGTACCTCCCGCTCGAACCTGGCCTGCGTCTCCGCCTCGCTCATGAAGGGGAGGGCGTGGACGAGCTTGACGGCCACCTCGCGCCGCATCCGCTCGTCCTGTGCGGCCCAGACCTCTCCCATGCCACCCACGCCGACCCGTTCCCTGATCCGGAACCGTCCGGCGAGCAGTTCGCCCTGCACCCGTGCCCTCCCTCCCAAGCCGTTGTCCTCTTACTCACGCCCCCGCGCCACGCTCAGGTTCCCGACGAGTTGCTCGAACTCCCGTAGGATCCCCCGGCGATACGCCGCAGCCGCCGCGCCTCCTCCTCGATGCGCCCGGCGACGCCTCCGGTTCCCGCGGTGTTGTCCAGGCCGCTGGCGAGGAGTTGATGGGAGAGGGTGGTGAAGTAGTGGGCGGTGGAGAGGAGATGGCTGTCGACGTCGTGGGGCACGGTGCCGTACCCGCCGACGGTGATGTCGTCGAGTACGTGGTTGATCTGCTGTCTGATCTCGTCCCCGGCCTCCGGCGCCAGCGTCACCGCCCGGCTGACCTGGGCGAGGATGGAGTGGCAGGAGCGGCTCAGCTCCTCAAGGAGCAGGTAGTCACGGTTGAGGGGGGTCGTCGAGGAGGCCTGCGGGCTGAAGTTGCCGGAGGCGATGCGTGCCCCCGCCACCATCGGCTCGTACCGGCGGATGTCGATCGCCGCGGTCGCCCCGAGCGCCTCCCGGAAGCACCGGTGGACGTGGAACTCCCTCTCGTGCGGTTGCACCGGCAGGTCGTCGTCACCGGCGAACACGATGTCGTTGCCGCGCCGCACGCCGAGGAAGCCCACTCCGTGCAGGATGTCGACGACTCCGGAGGGTGTGAGCGCGTCGGCGTACGCGGGGAACAGGCGGTGGAGGGTCTCGGCGGCCGCGTCGAAGCGCGCACCGAGTGCCGACCGGGTGACGACGTATCCCGTGTTCTGGAAGAGCGGGAAGAGGTGCTTGAGGAAGGGGTGGGCGACCAGGTACTCCAGCGTCAGGTCCTTGAGTTTCCAGGCGGAGAACTGTCGGCTCGCCTGGAGGACGTCCGCCTCGGTGATCCGCTCCCGCCCGTTGCTCAACCAGGCGGTCTCCTGGCACAGGTTGAGGAACTGGATGGCGTCGCGAGGCCGTGGCAGACAGCGGCTGAAGAGATAGGTGGCGGTGTCCTCACCCGCCACCCGCGGCGGAAAGACCTCACGCCACAGCACCTCCTCCGTCAGCTCGGCCCCGGCGGACGCCCGCGCGCGGGCCAGGGCGAGGTCGCGCAGGGCGTGTTCCGTCCATACGATCCGCAGCTCGTCGCCGTGGAACTTGTCGCCCTCGCCGAAGGACAGCGAGTCGTAGATGTCGGCGCGCAGGAAGAGCAGGATCCGCACGGACCGCCCGTACAGACGCGGGCTCGCGGCGTGCTTGGCCGCCAGCAGCAGCCCGATCACCATGGAGTTGCTGTCGGGCTCGGCCGACCACACCTGCTCCAGCTGGTCGACCATGAGCAGCAGCGGCCCGTGCGCCCCGTTGTCGCAGCCCAGCTCGGCCAGCGCCCTGGCCACGCCCTGCTCGACGACGTCCAACTGCCGTGCCGCCCGCGCCCCTTCGGACGGCGTCTGCCCCAGATCGACGCTCGCCTTGACGCCGAACGCCTCCAGGGACAGTGAGCTCTGTAACCCCCGTACCCCCTGTGCCAGCCGGTCCCCCAGCCGCTCGCCGTCCCCGGACTCCACCGACTCCCCGTTCTGCTTGAGGAACCGGCTCAGCACCTTCACCGAGTCGGGCCTGCGCCCGTGTGCCTCCTTGGCGTGGGTCACCAGATGCCGGGCCGCGTGTACGGCAAACACGTGCCGCCAGATCAGCGCCTTCGCCGAGTCCCCGGGCAGCCCCTGCAACTCGAAGCGCCGGATCTCCTCCCCGGCGGCCTCGTCGGGACTGACAAGCGCCTTCCCGCCGTCATGCCCACCGTCCGCCATCAACTGCATGCAGATGGCGCTCTTGCCGGACCCCTTGCGGCCGATGATCAGCATCTTCCGTCCGGCCACCGATGCCCGGTACGCGGCCGTGGCCAGAAATCCGCCCCGCAGCAACAGCCCGTCCGTCACGTCCCGTTCGGCATCCTCGCGCCCGAAATGCAGGTCAGCGAGCACCGGCCCGTCGGCCATCCCGTCCCCCTAGTGTCACCCGTCACCGTCATCAGGCGATCCTTCACACAGAGTAGCCGCGCGCACTGACATCGGGGCCGAGAACGCCTGCCCATTTACCCAGTGCTCAGGCTTGGCGCGTCGATCAGCTGCTGCACCGCCCGCCCATACAACTCCACGACCCGCCCCAGGTCCGCTTCCACCAGATACTCGTCCCCGGTGGTGGTCCACGCCTGGATGATCCCCCCGAGCTGGGCCGCGACCAACCGTGCTCTCAACTCGGCGTCGGGCCCCTCCAGTCGGGCCGCCAGCTTCTCGACGAAGAGGCGGCCGTTGGTCTCCCGGAGTGTGGTGCGCACCCGGACGTGGTCCGCCGCCCGCAGCAGAGTGGTGAGGTTACGGCGCAGTGCGGCGCCCTCGGGCCCCAGGATCTCGGCGATGAGCCGTTGCCCGAGGGTGGCCGTCGGCCCGTCGAGCATGGGGCCGATCTCGTCGCCGAGCCCCATGACGCGGAGAAACAACTCCTCCTTGGACCCGAAGTAGCGGATGACGAGGGCCGGGTCGCAGCCGACGGCACCCGCGACGGCCCGGACCGACGTGGCCGCGTAACCCCGCTGGTCGAACATCTCGCGCGCGTGCCGGGCGATGGCTTCCCGGGTGTCTGAAAGGGGCATCGGGCCAGTATGCCTGGGGGGTCAACACCGTTGACACCGCCAAGTGACAGCTGTTGACTGCGAGTTGGGGGTCAACGGTGTTGACCCCCAGCCGCCTCAGCCATAGACCCCCCACCCCGCCCGGGAGGCTCCCGTGAACGCACCCCCTGCTGCCGACTTCGCCGACCGCTACGGCCCGTGGGCCCTGATCCTCGGCGCCTCGGAAGGGGTCGGCGCCGCCTACGCCCACGCGATGGCCGAGCGCGGCCTCAACGTCGTACTCCTGGCCCGTCGCCAGGAGAAGCTCGACAAGGTGGCCGCGGCCATCCACGCCGACACCGGCGTCGGCGTCCGCACCGTCGCGGTAGACCTGTCCGAGCATGACGCCATGCAGAGGATCGTCACGGCCACGGCCGACCTCGACGTCGGAATGGTCATGTACTGCGCCGGAGCAGACCCCAACTTCCAGCCGTTCCTGGCCAACCCGGTCGAGGTCCCCCTGAGCCTGGTCCACCGCAACTGCGTAGTGCCCCTCCAGGTCTGCCACCACTTCGCCGCCCCGATGGCGGCTCGCGGCAAGGGCGCCCTCGTCCTCGTCTCCTCGGCCGCCGGCCTGTTCGGCGCCCCCAACATGGTCGGCTACGCCGCCTCGAAGGCCTTCGACATGGTGATGGCCGAGGCCCTGTGGGCGGAGCTGCAAGGCCAGGGCGTGGACGTCCTGGGCCTGGTACTGGGCGCCACCGACACCCCGGCCCTACGCCGCCTGCTGGCCGCCCGCGGCACCCTCAAGTCCGAGGACGACCCGGCCCCGATCCCGGGCGCCGCCACCCCGGCCGAGGTAGTGACCGAGGCCCTCACCAACCTGACGAACGGCCCGACCTGGTTCGTGGGCGAACAACTCCGCGCGAGCGTCGGCCACTTGGGGGCGATGCCACGCAACGAGGCGGTCAGGCTGATGTCGCGGCAGTCCGGGGGCCTGATGGGGGACTGAGGAGGATGGGCAGCCCCGAGAGGGGCATGTGAACTGCACCGGCCGCCCAACGCACCGCCGAGCGCATGAGGTCGCTCCGGTCATCCGGTCTTCCGGCCGTCAGGTCAGCCCAGCGACGCGCTAGCCGCACGCAGCTCGTCCAGCGCCGCCAGGGCGTACCCGGCGAGCTCGTCCTTGCCGTCACGGTCACCCTCGGACCACTCGGCGAACCCGCGCTTGAAGGCGAGGACGCCCAGCTCGCCCGCGAGAGCCGCGGTCGGGCCGGGCACACCGCGGGCGACCAGGGCGGTTGTCATCGCGGCCGCGAGGCTGACGCTCTTGAGGGCGTCACGCTCCTGGAGTTCGGCGCTGGCGGCGACGGCCGCCTTCACGCGAGGGGCGAACTCGCGATTCATGGGGCCCATCGCGCCCGAGGCGCGCTCAAGACCGGCGGCGACCGCCTCCAGCGGGCTGGCGTCACCGGGCGCCTCGGCGATCCCCTCACTCAGCAGCCGGCTCAACGTCTCCTGCCCGGCCACCAGCAGCTCGCGCTTGTCGGGGAAGTGCCGGAAGAAGGTGCTTTTGGTGACCCCGGCGCGCTCGGCGATCTGCGCGACCGTCGTGGCGTCGTACCCCTGCTCGGTGAAGAGGTCGACGGCAGCCATGACGAGGCGTTCGCGCGCTCCCGGTTCCCATCGACCCATGGGCCCATCATAGCGATGGGACCTTTGTCCCATCACCCTGCTAGAGTCATGAGACAAAGGTCCCATCACTTGAGGGAGAGTTCCATGCGCGTCTTCGTCACCGGCGGCACCGGCCTCATCGGTTCCGCGGTCGTCGCCGAACTCCTCGGCAACGGCCACACCGTCCTCGCACTCGCCCGCTCCGACGCGTCCGCGCTGGCCGCCCAGGCGGCCTGGGCCGAGCCGCTCCGGGGATCTCTCGCCGACCTGGACGTCCTGCGCGCCGGCGTCGCCCAGGCCGACGGGGTGATCCACCTGGCGTTCGCCAACGACTTCAGCAGCCCCGAGGCCCTCGCGAAGGCGGTCGCCGAGGAAACCGCCGCCCTCACGACCCTCGGCGCGGAACTCGCCGGCAGCGACCGCCCCCTCGTCACCGTCTCGGGCACCCCCTGGACACGGGGCCGCGCCTCCACCGAGACCGACCCGCTGCCGACCGACGGCCCGGTCGGCGGTCGCGGCCGCACGGTCACGGAGATCCTGGGCCTGGCCTCGCGCGGCGCCCGAAGCACGGCCATACGCCTGCCGCGCACCGTGCACAACCAGGGCACGGGCGGATTCGCCGGCCTACTGACCGACATCGCACGCCGGACCGGAGTGTCCGGCTACCCGGGCGACGGCACACAGCGCTGGCCGGCCGTACACGCGCTCGACGCGGCAGTCCTCTTCCGGCTCGCCCTGGAACAGGCGGAATCCGGCACCTCCTGGCACGCCGTGGCCGACGAAGGAGACCCGGTGCGTGACATAGCGACGGTCATCGGCCGCCGACTGAACCTGCCGGTCAAGCCGGTCCCGGAGGAGACCTACGGCCCCCTCGGCCCGATCTTCGCAACCGACCAGCCCGCATCCAGCACCCACACCCGCCAGACACTCGGCTGGGAACCGAAGCACCCGAGCCTCCTGGAGGACCTGGAGAACATCCAGCCCTGACAGCGGGTACGGCAATCCAGTCTCAGCCCCATTCGCACCACACCACCTTGCCCAACTCCCGCTCCCCCACCCCCCACTTGTCACTGAGCGCCGCCACAAGCAGCAGCCCACGCCCACCTTCGTCGGCGTGATCGGCGATACGCGGGGTGCCGCCACCACTGTCATGCACTTCCACCCGCAGTACGCGCCCGTCGTACCGCAGATGCACAAGGAACTGCCGCCCGGCCGGCACGCCGTGCACGAGCGCGTTGGTCGCCAGCTCGCTCACACAGAGCAGTACGTCGGGGGCGAGTTCGGTGTCGGCCAGTCCCCGGCCGGCCAGGAACTCGTGGACGAACTGCCGGGCGGCGGGGATGGACCGGCGTTCGCGGCGGAAGAACTTCTCGCGCAGGGGCGGTAGTTGGGTTGTCTCATTCACGGTACGAGAGTTGCGCACAGTTACTACCGTGGATCACCCAGTGAACCCGTACTCGGATTTTGTACGGGTTCACACGGGGTCCGGTACGGGTGGGTGCGGGGAGTTAGACGAACATGAACGCAAAGAAGCTGCCGCGCAGGAAGAACCTCTCCACCATGCGCATGATCGGCGCGCAGTTGCAGGTGGCCCGCAAGGCGGCGGGCTACACGCAACGCGCCCTCAGCGTCGTGGCTCTCGTGGACGAGGAGACGATCGCCTCGATCGAACAGGGCAGGCGACCACTCCTGCCACCACTCGCCGTGACGCTGGACCAAATCCTGGACACCAAGGACATGTTGGCGGTGGGCGTCGAGAACATGCCGGAGTTCGACCAGTTCCCGCTGTTCGCCGAGCAGTACATGGCGCACGAGCGCGAGGCCGTCGCCCTGTCCTGGTACGACAACGCGGTCATCCCCGGCCTGCTCCAGACCGAGCCGTACGCCCGCGCGGTGCTGTCCGAGCGCGTTCCGGCGTTCGACGAGGACGAGATCGCGACGATGACAGCGGCCCGCATCGAGCGCCAGGAGATCCTGCACCGCAAGTGTCCGCCGACGATGAGTTTCATCGTGTGGGAGCCGGTGCTCCACCTCGGCATCGGAGGCCCGAAGGTACGACGCGACCAGCTCCGCCACCTGCGGGAGTGCGCCGAACTCCCGGGCCTGGCACTCCAGTTCCTGCCGATGAACACGCCCTCGCACGCCGGTCTGGCCGGCCCCTTCATCATCCTGGAGACGCCAGACCACCTGCACCTGGCCTACACCGAGAGCCAGCGCGGCAGCCAGTGGGTTTCCGACCCCGACGAGGTGTCCATCCTGGCGCGCAAATATGCGATGCTGCGGTCACAGGCCCTGTCTCCGCAGGAGTCCAAGGGCTTGCTCGACCGCCTGCTAGGAGATAAATGAGCACCGCACTTGAGTGGTTCAAGTCGAGCTACAGCAGCGACGAGGGCGGGGCGTGCCTCGAAGTGGCCTACGCCTGGCGGAAGTCCAGCTACAGCAGCGACGAGGGCGGCCAGTGCGTGGAAGTCGCCGCCTGCCCTCACACCATCCACATACGCGACTCCAAGAACACCCCCGAAGACGGCCCCACCCTCACCGCCTCCCGCCAGGCCTGGGCCGCGTTCACGGCGTACGCCACCCGCTAGTTGCGGCAACGCAAAAGCCGCCCGGAGGAAACCGGGCGGCCAGGCGTGGGCGAACGTCAGACGGTCGCCGGAACGAGCTTCGGGTTCTCGCCGTACTGGTTGGCCTGCTCGCCGTCCAGGCAAAGGAAGACAAGCAGCACGATCCCGCCGACGAACGGGACGAACGAGATCAGTACCCACCAGCCCGTGCGGCCAGTGTCGTGCAGGCGGCGCACGGTGACACCCAGGCTCGGCAGGAAGAGCCCGAGGCCGAGGGCGTAGGTGAGGATCTGCGAGTCCAGGACCGCCAGGTCGATGACCATCAGCACGACGGCGACGATCATGTAGAACAGCACGTACATCCAGTATTCCTTGCGGCGCGCCCGCCCGCTGAACACGGCGTACTTCTTGACGACATCGAGAAAGTAGTTCATTGCGTCCCCCAGGGATCGACGGCGAGCCTCACCGTTCGGATCAGGCCAGAGGCAGAAGGTACGGAGCCTGACGAGACCTCGTCAACGCGGAAAGTGACCACCCCTCAACAGGCCATCCGTGCCCGCTTTACAGATCATTGACAATGGACAGCCCTCGTTTTCAGGACAGATCAACACAAGGTCACCGACGCTGCGGCCGCGCCCACCCGGCGTTCACGGCACCGAGACTCCACCGCCGCCGAACCGTATGCGATCCGTGTCCCGCCGTACGCAGTTTCGACGCCGGACCGAGTTCGAACTGTTGCTCTGGGCAGGCCCGTTGTCAGTGGGTGCCCCTACAGTCACTGGCATGGCGACACTTCCCAACCCGCTGCCCGTAATGGCGGCCGACCCGAGCGGAGGCGCGCTCGGACTGCGACTCCCCGCCGGGAGACTGATCGACGCGACCGACGACGGGCCGTGGCACGAACCCCTGCTCTGGTACGCGGACGCGCCCGCGTCACCCGGAGACTGGGCAGCGCACCATGACGCCTGCCGGGCGGCCGGACTCCTCCCGGTCGTCATAGACGTCGGGGGCGGTCAAGGCGGGCCGGAGGAGTGGGAGTTGATGCCGGGCGAGACGT
Organism: Streptomyces sp. JLBG701; assembly: GCF_058544905.1. Lineage (NCBI taxonomy): Bacteria > Bacillati > Actinomycetota > Actinomycetes > Kitasatosporales > Streptomycetaceae > Streptomyces > Streptomyces sp. JLBG701. The sequence goes on along the minus strand of NZ_CM178588.1, from coordinate 6,642,616 downwards.
CGTATCCCGGGGACCACGACCCCGAGGAGGTCCTCGCCGAGTTCTGGGAGGAGTACGCGGCGGAGGACGAAGACTGGCCCGGCCTCGCCACTCCCACCGCCGCCGGCGGTGCGGGGGACGCCGACGCTCTGCTCGCCTCGCTCGCCGACGCCCTCCTGGGCCCGGGCTCCTGGCTGAAGGAGCCCCGCCTCGCCCTCGTCCCCGCCCGCCGCTCCGCCGACCTCCCCGCCGCCATCGGCTGGTCGGGCCCGGCGAACTACGAGGGTGACGTCGCCCGCCTCTGCGCGGTCCTACGCTCCTGGGAGGACCGCTTCGGCATACGCGTCCTCGCCCTCACCTTCAACCAACTGGTGCTGTCCGTGGCGGCCCCGCCCACCACACCCGCCGAGGCAGAGGCGATAGCCGCCGAACACTTCGCCTTCTGCCCGGACAACATCACCCAGGGCCACCACGAGACGCTCCGCGCGTACGCCGAGCACGAACTCTTGGGCAAGCAGACGTGGTCCTTCTGGTGGGACTGAGGGTGAGGGACTGACCGCCCAACCCCGACCTCAGCCTCGCCCCAGCCCCAGCCCCGCCCCCAACCTCCGCAACCCCTCCCCGATCTCCCCCGGCGTCTGCGTCACAAAGCACAGCCGCATCGTCGACGTGTCCGGCGTACCCGCGTAGAAGGGCGCGCCCGGCACGTAGGCCACGTCGTGCCGCACGACCCGCGACAGCAGCTCCGTCGTGTCGTACGACTCCGGAAGCCGGGCCCAGAGGAACATGCCGCCCTCGGGACGGCCCCAGGTGGAACCGGCCGGGAGGGCGTGGGCCAGCCCGGCGAGCATGGCGTCGCGGCGCTCCCCGTACACGGCCGCGACACGCGCCACGTGGGCGTCGAGGTCGTTGTCGGCCAAGTACCGGGCCGCGGCGAGCTGGTTGACGGTCGGGGTGTGCAGGTCGGCTGCCTGCTTGGCGACGACGCAGGCGCGGCGCAGTGCGGCCGGGGCGCGCAGCCAGCCGAGGCGCAGGCCGGGTGCCATCACCTTGGAGAAGGAGCCGAGCAGGACGGTCCGGTCGCCGGCACCGTCGTAGGAGGCGATCCAGGGCACCCTCTCGCCCTCGAAGCGGAGTTCGCCGTAGGGGTCGTCCTCGACGATCCACAGGCCGAGGCGGGCTGCGACGGAGGCGATGGCCGCGCGGCGCTCGCCGGGCAGGGTCCGTCCGGTCGGGTTCTGGAAGGTGGGGACGGTGTAGAGCAGCTTGGGCCGCTCCCGCACCACGAGCTCCGCCAGGGCATCGGGGTCGAGCCCGTCCGCGTCCCCGGGCACGGCGACGACCCGCGCGCCCGCGAGGCCGAAGACCTGAAGTGCCGCCAGATAACAGGGGTCTTCGACGAGGACGACGTCCCCGGGTTCGAGCAGCGCGGTGGCGAGCAGGGACAGCGCCTGCTGCGAACCGGTGGTGACGAGGAGGTCGTCGGCATCGGTGGCGAGCCCGCGCACGGTGTTACGGCCGGCGAGCGCGGCCCGCAACGCCGGCTCGCCCTCCGTCGTGGCGTACTGGAGCGCCCGCCCCGGCACCTCGGTGAGAACAGCCTGATAGGCGGCGGCAATCCCCTCCACGTCGAAGAACTCCGGCGCCGGCAGCCCACCCGCGAAGTTGATCACCTCAGGCCGGGCCGTGACGGCGAGAATGTCCCGTACGGGAGAACCCCCGATCGCCGACGCCCGCGCGGCGAGGGCCGGAACGGCGGCGGTCGATGTGGCTATGGCGACCATGGGACGACTCCTTCGACGCTACGGGCACGACTCGTGCCCGTACCCTAGAAGTTGGATGCCGTCTACACACGCAATTCCACAATCCGGACGCTCCGTACCGCCGAGGAAGACCTCAAGGAAGCAAAAGGCCCCCTGATGGCATCCACTGCTGATGAACAGCTCCCGCATACGGACGTGAAGATCTTCCTGGGCGCCTGCTGGGAAGCCGCGAGACGGATCGGGGGCCGCGTCGACGAGTTGACCTTCGTCGGGGTGTCCAGCTTCCGCGCGGTCACCGTCACCGGACGGACGGGCGCACACGTCGTCCTGTGCCACACCCGCCTGCCGATGGTCGCCTTCACCGACACCCCGCCCGTGTCGGGCCAGGACCTGTCGGGCTTCGTCGACCCGCCACCGTGGGCCGACAGCTTCACCGCGATCGGTCTACGTCCCCTGCCCGTCCAGGAGTTGAGCACGCCGATGTCCGAGGTGGACATCAGCGAACTGTCGGAAGGCGAACTCGCCGACATCCGTTACTGGCGCCCCGACGTACTGAGCGACCTGCTCTTCAACTGGTGGGACTGAAGACCCCCGGGCCAGACCACGAGGCAAGACCACCGAAGCCCAGCCCTCCCCCAGCCCCCTACCGCAACTTCAGCGCCGCCTCAACCGCCCAGTACGTAAGGATGTTCCGCGCCCCCGCCCGCTTGATCCCGGTCAGCGTTTCGAAGATCGCCCGGTCCCGGTCGACCCAGCCCTTCTCCGCGGCGGCCTCGATCATCGAGTACTCGCCGGAGATCTGGTAGGCGGCCACGGGCACGTCCACGGCGTCGGCGACGCGGGCGAGGATGTCGAGGTAGGGCCCGGCCGGCTTGACCATGACCATGTCGGCGCCCTCCTCCAGGTCGAGCGCCAACTCCCGCATGGACTCACGCATGTTGGCCGGGTCCTGCTGGTAGGTCTTGCGATCCCCCTGCAACGAGGAACCGACGGCCTCCCGGAAGGGCCCGTAGAAGGCGGACGAGTACTTGACGGTGTAGGCGAGGACGGCGACGTCCTCCCGCCCGATCTGGTCCAGCGCGTCCCGGACGACGCCGATCTGCCCGTCCATCATCCCGCTGGGCCCCACGACATGCGCCCCGGCGTCGGCCTGCACCTGGGCCATCTCGGCGTACCGCTCAAGGGTGGCGTCGTTGTCGACGCGCCCCTCGGCGTCCAGCACCCCGCAGTGCCCGTGATCGGTCGTCTCGTCGAGGCACAGGTCGGACATGACGAGCAGCTCGTCACCCACCTCGGCCCGCACATCACGCAGCGCGACCTGAAGAATCCCGTCCGGATCCGTCCCCGGCGTTCCGACCGCGTCCTTCTTCGACTCCTCCGGCACCCCGAAGAGCATGATCCCGGAGATCCCGGCGGCCACGGCCTCAGCGGCGGCCTTCTTCAGACTGTCCCGCGTGTGCTGCACAACCCCGGGCATCGCGGAGATCGGCACCGGCTCACTCACGCCCTCCCGCACGAACGCGGGAAGGATGAAGTCGGCCGGATGCAGCCGGGTCTCGGCGACCATGCGCCGCATGACGGGGGTGGTCCGCAGCCGCCGTGGACGCGAACCGGGAAAGGATCCGTACTTCGACATACACCTACGCTACGCCCGACTCAGTAGCACCTTTACCGACGCCCCGTCGGACGGAAACGGCCCCACCGGGACCCCACCCTTCCCCTCCCCCGCCCCTTCTCCCCCACATGCAACCCCCACCCCACGGGTCCATCCTGGTGAGAGGAGGGAGAACGTGATGACCGCCACCCACCACAACACCCCGGACCTGTTCGCCCTGTCCGACATCCGCGGCCCGGTCCTACGCCCCACCGACGAGGGCTACGCCGCCGAGGTCACCGGCTTCAACCTGGCCGCGAGACACACCCCGGACGTGGTCGTGGGCGCGACCGGCGTGGACGACGTGGTGGCCGCCCTCCGCTGGGCAACGGCGACGGACACCCCGGTCACGGTCCAGGCGACCGGCCACGGAGCGAACTTCCCGATAACCAACGGCCTGTTGCTCAACACGGCCCGTATGACGGACGTACAGATCGACCCCGTCGAACGACACGCGACGGTCGCCGCCGGCGCGAAGTGGAGCCACGTCCTGGCGGCATCGACCCCGCACGGCCTGTCCGCCCTCAACGGCACCTCCACGGACGTCGGCGTCGTCGGCTACACCCTGGGCGGCGGCCTCCCGGTCCTCGGCCGGGCCTACGGCTATGCGGCCGACCTCGTACGTTCCTTCCAGGTCGTCACCCCCGACGGCACCCTGCGCGAGACGGACCCCACCCACGAGCCAGACCTCTTCTGGGCGCTGCGCGGCGGCAAGGGCAACGTAGGCGTGGTGACATCCCTGGTCTGCGACCTGCTGCCGTTCCACCGCATCCTGGGCGGCGCGATCTACTTCGCGGGCACGGACGCCGAGCCGGTTCTCCGCGCCTGGCGGGACTGGACCACCACGGTCCCACCCGAGATGTGCACGGCGTACAGCCTGCTCCGCCTCCCCCCACTCCCCATGATCCCGGAACCCCTGCGAGGCGGCTTCTGGTCCCGCATAGCGGTCGCCTGGACCGGCAACCCGACCGAGGGAAACCGCCTCCTGGCGCCACTCCGAGAGGCCGCACCCCCGGTCATCGACACCGTGGCGGACATGCCCTACACGGACGTCGACCAGATCTACGCGGAACCCCAGGACCCCTTCCCCGCAAGAGAATCCTGCGCCCTGCTCAGGGACCTCTCCCCAGAGGCGATAGCAACATTCCTTGCCCAGGCAGGCCCGGCAGCACCCCCCGACTACCCGCTCCTCCTGGTCGAACTCCGCCACCTGGGCGCCGAACTCTCCCGCCCCGCCCCCACGGAGGACGCCATCTGCGCCCGAGACGCGGACTACTTCCTGGAAACGGTGGCCATCCTGGCAAGCCCGGAAGCAGCGGAGTCGGTGGAGGCCGCAACGACAGCCCTGAACACGGCAATGTCTCCGTACGGCACAGGCAGAACCATGGTCAACATCCACGGCACCCCCGGCGACGAGAGGGACAGGGCCCGAGCCTGGACCCCGGAGGTCTACACCCGCCTACGCCGCACAAAGGGGACGTACGACCCGGCAAACCTGCTGCGCTACGGCCATACGGTGACGCCAACCCCCAGCCCGTCTGGGGGTCCCCCCTCTGGGGGAGTTTGAGGACGAGGCCCTTCGGGCCGAAGCGGGGGTCTGGGGGCGGCAGCCCCCAGGGACAGCCACCCCCACCGAACCTCAGGTCGTACGACGCCGCCGAGCCCCCGGCCTCCGCTCACTGGGCCGAGTCACCGGATCCCCAGCCTCAAGCGCCGAAGCCCTCCGCCGAAGCCCGAACTCGGCCAACGCCTCAGCCAACTTGTGCACAGACGGCTCCGGAGCCATCACATCCACCCGAAGCCCATGCTCCTCGGCAGTCTTCGCGGTAGCCGGCCCAATACACGCGATCACGGTCACGTTGTGCGGCTTCCCAGCAATCCCCACGAGGTTCCGCACAGTGGACGAAGACGTAAAGAGAACGGCATCGAAGCCACCCCCCTTGATCGCCTCCCGCGTATCCGCAGGCGGCGGCGAGGCCCGCACGGTCCGATAGGCCGTGACGTCGTCGACCTCCCAGCCCAGCTCGATAAGCCCGGCGACCAGGGTCTCCGTAGCAATATCCGCCCGAGGCAGGAACACCCGATCAATCGGATCGAAGACGGGATCGTAAGGAGGCCAGTCCTCCAACAACCCAGCAGCGGACTGCTCCCCGCTAGGCACCAGATCCGGCTTCACGCCAAAGGCAACAAGCGCCTTGGCCGTCTGCTCCCCCACTGCGGCGACCTTGATACCGGCGAACGCCCGCGCATCAAGCCCGTACTCCTCGAACTTCTCCCGAACAGCCTTCACCGCGTTGACCGACGTGAAGGCGATCCACTCGTACCGCCCGGTGACGAGCCCCTTGACGGCCCGCTCCATCTGCTGAGGCGTCCGCGGCGGCTCGACGGCGATCGTCGGAACCTCGTGCGGTACAGCCCCGTAGGACTGCAACTGGTCGGAGAGCGAAGCCGCCTGCTCCTTGGTACGCGGCACAAGAACGCGCCACCCGAAGAGCGGCTTGTTCTCGAACCACGACAACTGCTCACGCTGAGCCGCGGCGGAACGCTCACCGACCACGGCTATCACCGACCGCCCTCCGTCCGGAGACGGGAGGACCTTGGCCTGCTTGAGCGTCTGGGCGATCGTGCCCAGGGTCGCCGTCCACGTCCGCTGACGAGTGGTCGTACCACCGACAGTGACGGTCATGGGCGTATCGGGCTTACGCCCGGAAGAGACCAGCTCACCAGCAGCCGCCCCGACGGAATCGAGCGTCGTCGACACGACAACCGTGCCGTCGGACGCCCCGACCTCGGTCCAGCACCGATCGGAAGCCGTCCGCGCATCCACGAACCGCACATCGGCACCCTGAGCGTCCCGCAGCGGCACACCCGCATAGGCGGGCACGCCCACCGCGGCGGCCACACCGGGCACGACCTCGAACGGAACACCCGCGGCGACGCAGGCGAGCATTTCCTCGGCGGCGTACGTATCAAGTCCCGGGTCCCCGGACACCGCACGTACGACCCGCCTGCCGCCCCGCGCGGCCTCCATGACAAGATGTGCGGCATCCCGCACGGCGGGGACCCCAACGGTTGTTGACGCGCCGTCAACAACCGTTAGCTGGGGCGTGCCTGTGCCCGGAATCGGGTCGGAAGACGGACCGCTGTCCGTGTTCACGACGGCGACGCCGGACCTGGCATGAGCGCGTACGACGTCGAGCACCTCGTGCTCGGCGACGAGAACGTCCGCGTTCGCCAGCGCCTCGACGGCGCGCAGAGTCAGTAGTCCCGGATCCCCGGGTCCGGCACCAAGGAAGGTGACGTGCCCGTGTTCCGGACCGGCGGGAAGGTTGGTGGGGCTCAATGTGCTCGCTCCCCCATCAGACCGGCCGCGCCCTGGGCAAGCATCTCGGCAGCGAGTTCACGGCCGAGCGCCATTGCTTGGTCGTACGTCTCGGGCACGGGACCGGTGGTGGACAACTGCACCATCCGCGAGCCGTCGGTCGTGCCGACGACGCCGCGCAGGCGCATTTCCTTGACAATCTGCCCGTCGGCCAGCAGGTCGGCGAGCGCACCCACAGGTGCGCTGCAACCGGCCTCCAGGGCGGCGAGCAGTGACCGCTCGGCGGTTACGGCGACCCGCGTGAACGGGTCGTCGAGCTCGCCGAGCGCCGCGACGAGGTCCGCGTTGTCCGCGGCACACTCGATCGCAAGGGCCCCCTGGCCGGGGGCGGGCAAAACCGTGTCGACCGACAGGAAGTCGGTCACTTCGTCGCTACGGCCGATGCGGTTGAGGCCGGCCGCGGCCAGCACGACCGCGTCCAGTTCACCATCCCGCACGAACCCGATCCGAGTATCCACGTTCCCCCGGATCGGAACCGTTTCGATGTCCAGCCCGTGGCCGCGCGCGTACGCGTTCAGCTGCGCCATGCGGCGCGGCGAGCCGGTGCCGATGCGCGCCCCGCGGGGCAGGTCGGTGAATTTGAGGGCGTCGCGGGCGATGAGCACATCGCGCGGGTCCTCGCGCTCGGGGACGGCGGCCAGCGCCAGGTCCTCGGGCTGCGTCGTGGGCAGGTCCTTCAGCGAATGAACCGCGAAGTCGACCTCACCGCGCAGCAAGGCGTCCCGCAGGGCGGTCACGAAAACGCCCGTGCCGCCGATCTGCGCGAGCTGCTCGCGGGAGGTGTCCCCGTACGTGGTGATCTCGACGAGCTCGACGGGCCGTCCGGTCACCTGGCTCACGGCTTCCGCCACCTGCCCGGACTGGGCCAGGGCGAGTTTGCTTCGCCTAGTACCCAGCCTCAAAGGCCCCTCTTCATTTGCCCGCCTCCGGGGCGCTCCAGCCGGTGTCGAGTGCCCGACCGTGCTCAGCCCTTCGGGCCTCCGCGCGCTCGGTCCCTCAACACCGGCGCGCCCCTGCGGCTCACGCGGCTCGTTCATGCCGGCCCTCGGTTCTTGGCGTTCTCTTCGGTGCTGTTCTCGGCCCTGGACACGGCGGCCACCGTCTCCTGGTCGAGGTCGAACAGGGTGCGCAGCGCGTCCGCGTACCCGGCGCCGCCGGGTTCGGCCGCGAGCTGCTTGACCCGTACCGTCGGTGCGTGCAGGAGCTTGTCGACCACGCGTCGCACGGTCTGCGTGATCTCTGCCCGGTGCTTCTCGTCGAGCCCGGGCAGCCGTCCGTCGAGCCGGGCGATCTCGCTCGCGACGACGTCGGCGGCCATGGTGCGCAGGGCGACCACGGTCGGCGTGATGTGCGCGGCCCGCAGGGCCGCCCCGAAGGCCTCGACCTCGTCGGAGACGATACGCCGTACCTGGTCCACATCGGCCGCCATCGGAGCGTCCGCCGAGGCCTCGGCGAGCGACTCGATGTCGACCAGCCGCACCCCGGGCAGCCGGTGCACGGCGGCGTCGATGTCACGCGGCATGGCGAGGTCGAGGAGCGAGAGCACCGGGGTCGGGCGCGGAATCACGGCGACCGGCTCGGGCCTGCGCCGCTCGGGAATCCGCCCGACGGTGGCCACGGTCGCGGCGAGCGCGCTGATCAGCTCGGCATCGGCCTCGGGACCGCGCCGGGCGGCATCCCGCCGGTCCACGGCACTCCCGCCGGCCCACGCGGCATGCTGCTCCAGCGTCGCCGCGTCCATCCCGGCGACCGCGGCCTCCCCCATCACGGAGAAGCGGGCCGCACCCTGCACGGCGGTCAGATCGAGCGGACAGTTCTCGTCGGTCCCGACGCTGGTGGGCGGCAGCTCCCCCCGCAGGTCTTCCCGTACGTCATCTCGTACGACGTCCTCGGCGGCCCTGCGACCGGCCCAGGCGCCCTCGGGCACCCGGCCCTCGACCGCCGTGACGACCAGGTCGGCCGTGAGGACCAGGCCGGTCGCGCCGGTACAGGAGATCGCGACATCGGCACGTGTCAGTTCCACCGGCAGCGCGTCCATCGGTACCGCGCGGGCCAGTACGTCCGTGTCGTCGCCCTCGGTGAGGATCTGTACGAGGCGCTCGGCGCGGTCGTCGGTGCGGTTGGCGATCACGATCTCGGCGACCCCGGCACGCGCGAGCGTCGCGGCGGCCAGCGAGGACATCGAGCCGGCGCCGATGACGAGGGCCTTCTTGCCCTTGGCCCAGGCGTTGACGTCCGTACCGTCGGACAGCTGCTGGAGGCCGAAGGTGACCAGGGACTGTCCGGCGCGGTCGATTCCGGTCTCGGAGTGAGCGCGCTTGCCGACCCGGAGCGCCTGCTGGAACAGGTCGTTGAGGAGGCGCCCGGCGGTGTGCAGCTCCTGCGTCTTGGCCAGGGAGTCCTTGATCTGACCGAGGATCTGGCCCTCGCCGACGACCATGGAGTCCAGGCCGCAGGCCACGGAGAACAGATGGTGGACGGCGCGGTCCTCGTAGTGCACGTACAGATAAGGGGTGAGCTCGTCGAGTCCGACCCCGCTGTGCTGGGTGAGCAGCGTGGACAACTCGGCGACTCCGGCGTGGAACTTGTCGACGTCGGCGTAGAGCTCGATGCGGTTGCAGGTCGCGAGGACGGCGGCCTCGGTGGCCGGTTCGGCGGCGACCGTGTCCTGGAGCAGCTTGATCTGGGCGTCCGCGGCCAGCGCGGCCCGCTCCAGGACGCTGACCGGAGCGCTGCGATGGCTCAGCCCCACGACGAGAAGACTCATGCCGGCATCACGGCGGGGACATCCCCGTCAGGCCCTTTGTCGGCGGACTCGGCGCGCACGGCGGCAACCGGGCCGGTGCCGTCGGTAGACGCGGCCTCCTCGCCGGCCTTGCGCTGCTCGTGGAAGGCGAGGATCTGCAGCTCGATGGAGAGGTCGACCTTGCGCACGTCGACGCCGTCCGGGACGGTCAGCACGGTCGGCGCGAAGTTCAGGATGGACGTGACCCCGGCGGCCACGAGCCGGTCGCAGACCGGCTGGGCGGCACCGGCGGGCGTCGCGATGACGCCGATGGAGACGCCGTTGTCCGTGATGATCTTTTCGAGGTCGTCGGAGTGCTGCACCGGGATCCCGGCGACGGGCTTCCCGGCCATCGCGGGATCGGCGTCGATGAGCGCGGCGACCCGGAACCCGCGGGAGGCGAACCCGCCGTAATTGGCGAGCGCTGCGCCGAGGTTGCCGATGCCGACGATCACAACCGGCCAGTCCTGGGTCAGGCCCAGTTCGCGCGAGATCTGATAGACGAGATACTCGACGTCGTACCCCACACCACGCGTCCCATAGGAGCCGAGGTACGAGAAATCCTTGCGCAGCTTCGCGGAGTTGACCCCCGCAGCGGCCGCGAGCTCCTCCGAGGAGACCGTGGGTACCGAGCGCTCCGACAGTGCGGTGAGGGCTCGGAGGTACAGCGGAAGCCGGGCGACGGTGGCCTCGGGAATCCCTCGGCTGCGGGTCGCCGGTCGGTGAGTTCGGCCAGTTGCCACGGTGCTCCTGCGGGTAGAGCGGGGCTGCAGGCGGTCACACGTACCTAGACCGCCCCGTCGAATGCAGGCTATGTCTTTGTGAACGCGTGCACAAAGATGGTGTCCGATTTGCCCGGCCAACGTGACCGGGGTCACGCACGTCTCTCTCGGGGGCAAAACAGCACACGCTCCTCATAAATCCCGCCCCCCAAGGCCTGGTCACCATCGATCCTAAGCGACCGATCGGACCAGTTGGACTAGTCAGTCAGGGCCTTGCGCAACCGTTCCTCGTTCACGCGCCAGAACGTGTGCTGTTCACCGTCGACCAGTACGACGGGGATCTGTTCCCAGTATCGGTCGTGGAGTTCGGCGTCCTGGGTGATGTCCTTCTGCTCCCAGGGGACACCGAGATCGGCACACACCTTCTCGACCACGAGTTGTGCGTCATCACACAGATGACAGCCGGGCTTACGGACAAGCGTGACGAGCCGGTCCCCGGGTGCCTTCGGGGGCTTGCGGCGGAAGATGGGACTCATGTCGGCCATTCTCCCGCGCCCGCTCCACGAGCGGCCCGTTTCGCGACGCGCCGGTCGGATCAGTTCTTTAACGGCGCGGTCGCGGAGAGTTCACAGCCACCAAACCTCCCGACTCCGGAACCACCGAACAGACTGGCTATGCTCACGACATGGCCGCTCTCGGATGGCTCACTCCCCGTAGGCGCTCCGCCACTGCGCGGAGCGTGTTGGCAGGCGAGGCCTCGGCGGAGGCAGCCCGCAAGACCTCGCAGGAACTGCAGGAAGCGCAGGAGGCTCACGATGTCTCGGCGGACGCCGGCGCTGATGTCACCGACCAGGAACCGCAGTTCCCGGTCCTCGGCGACGACAAGGCCGCCGCGTTCTTCGACCTGGACAACACGGTGATGCAGGGCGCCGCCCTCTTCCACTTCGGCCGGGGCCTGTACAAGCGGAAGTTCTTCGAGACCCGCGACCTCGCCAAGTTCGCCTGGCAGCAGGCGTGGTTCAGGCTTGCCGGGGTCGAGGACCCCGAGCACATGCAGGACGCGCGCGACTCGGCGCTCTCCATCGTCAAGGGCCACCGCGTGGCCGAGCTGATGACGATCGGCGAGGAGATCTACGACGAGTACCTGGCCGACCGCATCTGGCCCGGCACCCGCGCACTCGCCCAGGCCCACCTCGACGCCGGCCAGAAGGTGTGGCTCGTCACCGCTGCCCCCGTCGAGATCGCCACGGTGATCGCACGGCGGCTCGGTTTCACGGGCGCGCTGGGCACCGTGTCCGAATCGGTCGACGGCGTGTACACGGGCCAGTTGGTCGGCGAGCCCCTGCACGGCCCCGCGAAGGCGGAGGCGGTCCGCGCGCTGGCGGCGGCGGAGGGCCTGGACCTGACCCGCTGCGCGGCCTACAGCGACTCGCACAACGACATCCCGATGCTGTCGCTGGTCGGCCACCCCTACGCCATCAACCCGGACACCAAGCTCCGCAAGCACGCCCGGAACCTGGACTGGCGGCTGCGCGACTACCGCACGGGCCGCAAGGCGGCGAAGGTCGGCATCCCTGCGGCGGCCGGCGTCGGCGCGGTGGCAGGCGGCACGGCGGCGGCGATCGCGCTGCACCGACGTCGGCGATAACGGGGCTCAACACGCCAATCCACTGGTCGTACCCGCGCAGGGCCCCGGCCAGTCCTGTTGTCCGCACACACTCACAACACGCCCCGCACCCAGACGGAACGTGACCTTCTTCGATCAACAACCGGTCACTCTGCGGTACTTGATTGCGCGTCAATAGGTTACAGAAGCGACGTAATCGATGATTTGAGCAACTGGGTGTAGCAGGGCCTGCACGAAGCGTTATTCTCCTCAGACGCAATCCGGTGCCCGTCCGTCGCTACGACGGGTGAACGTTCCGGTACTGCACGTGATGGAAGCTCTGCCTCTGGGAGTCCCGTGTACCCACACGTCGGGGTTGACGCCTCGGGCCTGGCTACGCTGCGCGCAACGGTCCTCGACCTGTTGCGCGGCTTCGTCCCCACCGCGTACGCCGGCCCCGCATTCGCCACCGCCGCACCGCTCGGTCCTTGCTACGCACTGGCCGACGGCAGCGCCGCGGTCGGCAGACGAGGGCGCGCGCCCGGAACTGCCGCCACCACCGCGCGCCGACCGGCCGCGGACAGCGACAGCGCCCGGATGATGGACCTCGTCGAACGTGCCCAGGCCGGCGAGGCCGACGCCTTCGGCCGCCTCTACGACCAGTACAGCGACACCGTGTACCGGTACATCTACTACCGCGTGGGAGGGAAGGCGACCGCCGAGGACCTCACCAGCGAGACGTTCCTGCGGGCACTGCGCCGCATCGGCACCTTCACCTGGCAGGGCCGCGACTTCGGCGCCTGGCTGGTGACCATCGCCCGCAACCTGGTCGCCGACCACTTCAAGTCCAGCCGGTTCCGCCTGGAGATCACGACCGGCGAGATGCTCGACGCCAACGAGGTCGAGCGCTCCCCCGAGGACTCCGTCCTGGAGTCCCTCTCCAACGCCGCCCTCCTCGACGCCGTGAAGCGGCTCAACCCCCAGCAGCAGGAGTGCGTGACACTCCGCTTCCTCCAGGGCCTCTCCGTCGCCGAGACCGCCCGGGTCATGGGCAAGAACGAGGGCGCCATCAAGACCCTGCAGTACCGGGCCGTACGCACCCTGGCCCGGCTCCTGCCCGAAGACGCCCGCTGACGGACACCCTCGGCGATGGTCAACTCACCGACAGTGAAAGTCCGTTGACTTCCCGGTCCGATCATCCGTCGTCCGTAACCCAAGTGCCGAGCCGCTCGTTGTGCGGGATACAGGCTCCCTGTGGTCACACCCTGGCCGTCTTCGATCACTCGATCGTGTGCATGTGGTCAGGGTGTGCAACCCTCAGGACCCCCTGGGGAGTCGACCGTCATGACGAGAGGAGGTGCCGCCAGTGATCGCGAACGTATCGGCGCACCGGCGGGCGAACGCCTTCGCCCAGGCCCTGGAGGAGCTGTCCGACCGGGGCCCGGCGGCCGAGCAGTCCGAAGGACCGGCACCGGCCCCGGCTGCTGCGGAACAGACCGAGCGGGGCCGTCTGTTGGCCCTCGCCTCCGGTCTCGGCGAGCTGCCCAAGCCAGAGCTCGACCCGGAGGTCAAGGTCGTCCATCGCGCCCAGCTGGTGGCCGCGATGGAGGCCATGCTCCGGGACGGCACTGTTCCGGGCGGCGAGGCGAGCGACCCTTCGGTACCCGAGCAGCGCTCACACCGGGCGCGAGGCTCCCACCGGGCGAGCCCGCTGGGCAAACTGCGACCCCGTTCCCGGCTGACGAAGGGCCTCGCCGCGGGCGGGCTCAGCGTCGGTGTCGCGGCGAGCGCCTTCGGCGGAGTCGCCGCCGCCAGCTCGGACGCACTGCCCGGTGACTCGCTCTACGGCCTCAAGCGCGGCATCGAGGACTTCCGGCTCAACTATCTGTCCGACGGGGACAGCGAGCGCGGGGAGGGCTATCTCGACCAGGCCTCCACCCGCCTCAGCGAAGCCCGCCGGCTACTGGAGCGCGACCGCGGCGGACAGCTCGACCATGAGTCCCTGGGCGAGATCCGTCGCGCCCTGTCCGGCATGCACTACGACGCGGCCGAGGGCCACCGCCTCCTCCACGAGGCGTACGAGCGCGACCCGGACTCCCTCGGCCCCATCCAGGCCCTCTCCGCCTTCTCGCAGTCCCACCGCGAGGTCTGGGGCGCACTGCGCGAGCGGCTGCCCGTCCAGCTCGGGGACGTGAGCGACCAGGTGTCGTCGGTGTTCGACGCCATAGACGAAGAGGTCGCCCCGCTCCAGTCCCTGCTGCCGGTGCCCCCACCCCAGGGCGGCGGCGCGGGCCAAGGCCAGGGTTCCGGCTCGGCGTCGACGGGCTCGACATCCGACTCCAACCGCTCGACGGCCCCCAGCACCGGCAGCGGCTCCTCGACCGGCAGCGGCTCCAGCACCCCCAGCGGTTCGACGGGCTCCAGCACGGACGGCGAGGGCCTCCTGGGCGGCAACACAGGCGGCCTCCTGGACCCACCCAAGTCCACCGGCACGGCATCCCCGTCCACCAGCCCGTCGACAACGGACCCGGACGTCACGATCCCGCCGCTACTCCCAGGCCTGCTCCCGGGCTTGGGCATCGACAGCGAGGACGCGGGTTAAGGCTCAGGGGCGCCCCTCCAACGAGGGGCGCCCCTGACGCCCTAAGGGGCGCGGGGAACTGCGCGACCAGCCACGACGGCGCAGCACCCACCCGACGGCGAAGCGCCTAGAAAAACACCGACCGCCGCTGTACAAGCAACTTGTACAGCGTGTGCTGAATCTGTTCCCGCACCTGATCAGTCAGGTTGAACATCAGCATCGGATCCTCGGCCGCCTCCGGCGGATACCCATCCGTCGGGATCGGCTCCCCGAACTGGATCGTCCACTTCGTGGGCAACGGAACCGCACCAAGCGGCCCAAGCCAAGGGAAAGTCGGCGTGATCGGGAAGTACGGGAACCCGAGCAGCCGGGCAAGGGTCTTGGAGTTGCCGATCATCGGATAGATCTCCTCGGCCCCGACGATCGAGCACGGAATGATCGGCGTGCCCTGCCGCAGAGCCGTGGAGACGAACCCGCCACGGCCGAACCGCTGAAGCTTGTAGCGCTCACTGAACGGCTTGCCGATGCCCTTGAAACCCTCCGGCATCACACCGACCAGCTCACCGCGCCCCAGCAGCCGTTCGGCGTCCTCGGCGCAGGCGAGGGTGTGGCCGGCCTTGCGGGCCAGCTCGTTGACGACAGGCAGCATGAACACCAGGTCCGCCGCCAGCAGGCGCAGGTGGCGGCTCGCGGGGTGGTTGTCGTGGACGGCGATCTGCATCATCACGCCGTCCAACGGAAGCGTCCCGGAGTGGTTGGCGACGATCAGGGCGCCGCCCTCCGCCGGGATGTTCTCAATGCCCTTCACCTCGACCCGGAAGTACTTCTCGTACATCGGGCGCAGCGCCGGCATCAGAACCTGGTCGGTGAGCTCCTCGTCGTACCCGAAGTCGTCGATCTCGTAGTCACCGGTGAGACGGCGCCGCAGAAAGGCCAGGCCGCCGGCGATACGCCGCTCCAGGCCGCCGTCGTCCTCCGGCCCCTCGACCGGCTGTTCCTCACGCGTCACAGGAACATCATCCTGCGCGAGTGCCCTGCTGGGCAGGGGCTGGACCTCACGTACCACCACGGGTTCGCCCTTGCGCCGGCTCCCCGCGCTCCGGCGCCGCGGCGGCCGCTGTACGGCGCTCCCACGGGACCGGTCGTCATCGAACGGAATGACCTTGGCATCCGCCATCGTTGATGCGCTCCTCAGTTGGCGCTCTGCGTCGGGGGGTGGCCGCCGCCCAGGTAGGGCAGCGCGGCGATCCGGTCGACGGCCCCCGCAAGGGCCTCAGGGGGCAGGAGTCCGGGCCCTCGGCTGCGCGCGAAGTCCGCGAAGGTCTCCGCGGTCGTGTACTTCGGCTTGAATCCCAGCGTCTCGCGCATCTGGACCGTCGCCACGACCCGGCCGTGCGTCAACAGCCGGATCTGCTCGGGCGAGAAGTCCGTCATGCCCAGCGTACGCACCGCCGAGCCCGCCCAGGTGACCGCGGGCAGCAGCAACGGCACGGTGGGTCGCCCGAGCCTCCGCGAACACTGGGAGAGCAGCAGGACGCCGTCGCCGGCGATGTTGAACGTGCCGCTGTTGAGCGTGCCCCGCTCCGGCTCGTGCGAGGCGATCCGCAGTACGTCGATCACGTCGTCCTCGTGGACGAACTGGAGCCGGGGGTCGTACCCGAAAACGGTAGGCAGGACGGGCAGCGAGAAATATGAAGCGAGCGGCGAATCGGCGGTCGGCCCAAGAATATTGGCGAACCGCAGCACACAGACGGCAACGTCAGGCCGCCGCCGGGCGAACCCCCGCACATACCCCTCAACCTCAACCGTGTCCTTGGCGAAGCCGCCGCTGGGCAGGGACTTGGGCGGCGTCGTCTCGGTGAAGACGGCGGGATCACGCGGCGCGGACCCGTACACGTTCGTACTGGACTTCACCACGAGCCGCTTCACGGTCGGCGACTTCTGGCAGGCGCCGAGCAGCTGCATGGTCCCGATGACGTTGGTCTCTTTCACCGTGGTCCGGCTGCCGCTGCCCAGCGCGGTCCCCGTCACATCCAGGTGGACGACCGTGTCGGCGGCCGTCTCCGCGAGCACACGCGCGATGGTGGGCTGCCGGATGTCCGCCTGGATGAAGTCGGCTCCGCCCAGATGATGCTCGGGCGGGATCGCGTCCACGGCGACCACCCGGTCGACCTGTGGGTCACGCTGGATCCGTCGTACGAACCGGCCCCCCAGCTGACGGGCCACTCCGGTCACGAGCACGACCTTCCCCAAGATCAGCGCCTTTCTTCCAGTTACCCGTGTGCGGCCAACTTAGCGGGTCGGTGTTGCTGTGTGATGACCGCCTGATGCACGAAGTCACGAGTCCCCGTGGTCGTACGACCAGACCCAGCCACCTGCGGGGCACGCGTACGCGCGCCTCACATGACCCGAACATAACTGTGGCCCCCCACCAAATGCGGTGAGGGGCCACAGGAAGACGCTCTCGCTGTGTCGCGTCGCCTACTTCTTGTTGCGACGCTGCACGCGCGTGCGCTTCAGCAGCTTGCGGTGCTTCTTCTTAGCCATCCGCTTGCGCCGCTTCTTGATAACAGAGCCCACGACTACCCTCGCTCACTTCTCATCACTCGGCGTTGGGCGCCATGGGCCCATACGACCTACAAGGGGCCAGCCTACCCGTCCGAGCGCTGAGGTTGTAATCGAGGTGCTCCGGGTGGTCCCGGATATAGCCCTCAGGCTGTCTCCACCCCCACATAACTCTCGCGGAGGTACTCGTGTACCGCTTGCTCGGGGACGCGGAAGGACCGCCCCACCCGGATAGCGGGCAGATGACCACTGTGCACCAGTCGGTACACGGTCATCTTCGACACTCGCATCACCGAGGCGACCTCCGCCACGGTAAGGAACTGAACCTCGTTCAGAGGCCTCTCGCCAGCTGCAGCCATGACACACCTGAACCTTCCGCACTCGACGGCCACCGGCTTCCCCTTCCGGTGACTCTTCGTCGTTGCGTGCTCACTCCCCAATGTAGGGGCGGGTGATGCGAGTGGGGAAGAGGTGCACCCATCGGCGGCCTACTGTGACAGACACGCTCGATTGAGTACGTAGCGGGTAAGCGGCCGGTAGTAATCAGACCGCACAGCGTCATCAAGTGGAACGACGACGGACACCCGCCCCTCGGCCTCGCCGACGAAGAGGGCGGGGTCGTCCGTATCGGCCAGACCAATGGCCTCAAACCCCAGCTGACCTGCCCCGCAGACCCACCCGTGATCCCCGATGACCAACTCGGGAAGCGGCCCGCCGGCCTCGGCGGCCGCGGCCAGCACGGTACGAACCGGGAGCGGCGAGTGCGTGTGTGCGCCGGTCGCACAACCGGGGCGGGAAGCGGCGGGATCCCGGACGAGCGCGACTCCTTGTACGTAGTCAAGGTTGTACGTGCGTAGACCGAACCGGGTCGTTATGTCGACACAGCGACCATGCGCAGGGGTGAGGACGGTACACCCCGCCGCCGACAATGCGTCCGCCAGAGCGGCGTAGAACCCGAGCAGCCGATGCGGATGCCCAGTCCCGATCAACACAGATCCACCACTCCGAGCGACGAAAGCGAGCCTCTCGGCGAAGGCGTCAAGGGCGGCCAAAGTCCGCTCAGGATCGATCACATCATGGCCGGAGACACACTGAGGATCGGCCGAAACCCCACATTTGTCGGCCATCAACGCGATCAAATCCCGCTGCTGCCAACTCCACTCAGGATCCAGCCCGATCAACACCCGAGGATCCCGAGCCGCGAACAACCGATAACTCCGCAGACTCTCTTCCCGAGAGGTAGCCACCACCCCAGCAAGCCGGGCAGCCAGGAGATGAGCGCGCAGCGCGCCGATGCTCAACACGAAAGCGATGCTGACGGACGGTACAGACCCCCGCGCCGGGAACGGGAGAAACTAGGCACGGTTGGAGTAACTGATCTGCAGCCTCGCAGCACAGGCCCGGGGACTGACCCTCATGTCCCGCAGCCCACCCACCTGCAGCGACCTGCGCCTCTCAGCGCCGGCCCGCATGCCTTCCAGCCCGTCCGACGCGTGACGACGAGGGAAGCCATCCCAATCCCCCGCCCACCCGCAGAGGCCTGCGCCTCTCAGCTCTGGCCGGCAAAAATCCAGCCCCTCCGGCGTTTGAGGAGCGGGGGTCCAGGGGGCAGAGCCCCCTGGGGGCGGGGTCGAAGGGGCTACAGCCCCTGGTGATGGGACGGGTAGGGGCGGCGGGGGCGAGGAAACCCCTACGCCAACAACCCCCGCAACGGAAACACAGCCCGCCGAGCCGCCAGCACCGCCTGATCCAGCCGATCCGCAGGGTCGTACCCCGCATCCCACGCGGCCCAGGAAACAGGCCACCGCCCATCAGTCATCCGCACCGGCGCCAACTGCCGCGTACGAGCGAACACTTCCGCCCGCCACCCCTCCGGAATCACCGCCTCCGGAGCAATCTCCCGCCCCGCGGCAATCCCCACCAGATGAGTCCAGGACCGCGGCACCACATCCACCACCGCGTACCCACCCCCACCCAACGCGACCCACTTCCCCCCGGCGTACTCATGCGCCAACTCATGACACGCCACCTGCACAGCCCGCTGCGCATCCAACGAAACGGCAAGATGCGCCAACGGATCCTCGAAATGCGTATCGGCCCCATGCTGAGTAACCAGCACATCAGGCCGAAAGTCCGCGATCAGCTCAGGCACGACGGCATGAAACGCCCGCACCCACCCCGCATCCCCGGTCCCCGCAGGCAGAGCGACATTCACAGCCGACCCCGCCGCGTCCCCCTCCGCCCCGGTCTCCTCCGGCCACCCGGTCTGCGGAAACAACGTACGAGGATGCTCATGCAAGGAGATCGTCAGAACCCGAGGATCCTCCCAGAACGCCGCCTGCACCCCGTCCCCGTGATGCACATCGACATCCACATACGCGACCCGCTCGGCCCCAAGCTCCAGCAACCGCGCAATGGCCAGCGAGGCATCGTTGTAGATACAGAACCCGGACGCGCCCCCCGGCATCGCATGATGCAACCCACCCGCGAAGTTCACCGCATGCAGCACATCCCCGTGCCACACCGCCTCCGCCGCCCCCACGGACTGCCCGGCGATGAGCGCCGACACCTCATGCATCCCGGCGAAGGCAGGATCGTCCAACGTCCCCAGCCCGTACGCCGAGTCAGCCGCCCCGGGATCCAACGAGGCGGCCTTTACGGCCTCGACGTAGTCCTCCCGATGAACGAGCCGCAAGGTCGACTCCCCGGCAGGCTTGGCCGCCACGACGTCAACGTCACGGTCGAGCCCAAAAGCCTCCACCAGTCGTCGCGTCAGGGCGAGCCGAACCGGATCCATCGGATGGTCCGGACCGAAGTCATAGCCCGTTACTGCCTCGTCCCACATCAGCTGTGCGCGGCCGCTCATGCCCGTCACCGTATCGGTCCGGTTGAGCGGCGAACGACCTGGCGTACACCAACGTCACCAGCACCAACACCATCGGCACGACCATGGCCCCGCGATAGCTCCACGCGTCCCCCAACGCCCCCACCAACGGCGAACCGATCAGAAACCCGACATAGTTGAAGATATTCAGCCGCGCAATGGCCGTATCAGAAGCCCCGGGGAACAACCGCCCGGCCGCTGCGAAGGTCTGCGGCACCAGCACACACAACCCCAGCCCCAGCAAGGTGAACCCGAGCATCCCGACCCAGGCCCCCGGCGCCACCGCCACCACACCGAACCCGCCCGCCGCCACAACGGCCCCCACCCGCACAACCGCCACGGCCCCGAACCGCCGCACCCCGAAGTCCCCGATGGCCCGCCCGAGCAGCGTGGTGACCATGTAGACGTTGTACGGAACGGTGGCCAGCTGCTCAGAACTCCCGAGCACGTCCTGCAAATACTTGGCGCTCCAGTTGGAAACGGTCGAATCGCCGATATAGGCGAAGGTCATCACCAGGCACAGCGGCAACAACAACTTGAAGACGACGGGCCCACCCTCGACGCCATCCTTGCCGGCGCCATCGCTCTCAGCGGCACCCCCGTCGACGTACCACCGACTCCCGACCAGAGCGAGCGGCAGCAGCACCGCCACAACCGGCAGATACGACACCCACAACGCGAGATGCCAGTGCGCCCCCACCCAGGCGAGCGAGGCCCCCACGATCCCACCCAGGCTGAACACGGCATGGAAGCTGAGCATGATGCTTCGCCCATACGTCCGCTGCAGACTGACCCCGAGCATGTTCATCGAGGCGTCGAGCGCACCGACGGCCAGCCCGAAGGCACCGAGCGCGACTCCCAGCTCGGCCGTCCGATCCCCGAGCCCCACCCCGAGCAGCGCCAGGAGCACGACGGGCTGGGACCAGCGCAGCACCCGGCTGGGCGGTATTCGCTTCACCAACTGCTCGGTCGAGACGCTCCCGACGCCGGCGAGGATCGGCACGGCGGCGAGGAAGACGGGCAGCAACGCGTCGGAGACGCCGTACCGGTCCTGGATGGCGGGGATACGCGTCACGAGCAGCGCGAAAGCCACACCCTGTGCGAAGAAGCCGAACGCCAGCGAGGCCCTACCGCGCCGCAGCACATCTGTCATGGCGGCGAGCGTAGGGCCCCAACGTACTGGTGGGTAGATCCAGCCAAAGATGAATTTCCCTCAGCTTTACCCGGCGACGACGGCCGCCGGCTCTGCGGACGACGCTCGGGAGTCGCAAGAGGCCAGCTCAGCGGCGATCATGTGCGCCACAGGCGCGGCGGCAAGAGCCCCACTCACGACAAACGCGAGCCCCATCGCGACGGCCAGAATCACGGACCCGAGCCACACCATGGTCTCCACGGGCAGCGTGTAAGCGCCGACAACCCGCACCACACACTCCCCGAGCAGCACCACACCCCACACCACGGAGAAGACGCGCTCGGCCCTCCGAAACTCCGCGGACCCACCCTGCAACCGCCCCCACGCGGCCTCCCGCGCCGCGTCCCCCTTCACGAGCCACGGCTTCATCCCAGCCGTCATCATCGGCTTCCCGACCACCACGGACACCAACACCCCAACCCCGATGACACTGCTGACCGCACTGTCCTTGGCAAGCATCAGCCGCGGATCCCCGGCGACAAAGCTGAGCAGCACGCCGGCGAGGTTCACAAAGAGGATGAGCGCGGCCAGCCCATTGAGCGTCCGCTCCCTGACCAGCCCCCACCCGGTCCGCACGGCCGGCGCGACGCTACTGAGCCCGAGCGCCAGGAGCGTGCTCATCCCGAACCCGTCCTTGAACAGGTAATACGACCCGACCGGCACCGCCACATCGACAACCAGCGGCATGAGGTTCTTACGTGCGTTCGTCTTCGTCGTCGTCATGCACCAAGCGTCGCGGCAGCCCCCCACCCGCCAGTAGAAACGATCGTCCGGAGCTCGGCATGACAAATGTCAGACGAGCAGGTCCGCCAACTCCCCCATGTCGGAGAAGAGTTGAGTGGCATCAGCGAGCCTGGCCGCAGGTGTCATGGCAGTGAACCCATAGACATCCATCCCCGCCGCCACGGCAGCCTGCACCCCGAGCGGACTGTCCTCGACGACCGCACACTTCTCCGGCGGTACGCCCATCCGCTCGGCGGCGTACAGGAACAGATCCGGCGCCGGCTTCCCCCGCCCCACATCCTCCGAACTGAAGATCCGCCCCTCCTCGAACCACCGATCCAGCCCGGTCGTCCGATGCCCCACCCGAATCCGCTCATGACTCCCGGAAGACGCCACACAGTAGGGCACCCCGTCCGCCACAAGCTTCTCCAGCACCCCGACAGCCCCGTCCACCGGCTCAAGCTCGCGCTCAAAGGCAGCAAAAACCCGCGCATGAAATACGTCATCGAAGTCCCCCGGCAACCGCTCCCCGGTCCGCTCCTCGACCAGATCGTGCACGCGGTGCATGGCGGCGCCCATGTAGTCGCGAAGGGAGTCCTCGTACGAGGTCGGATACCCGAGCTCGGTGAGATAGGCCGCCAGGAGCTTGTTGGAGATCGGCTCACTGTCGACGAGGACACCGTCATTGTCGAAAATCACGAGGTCATAGCGCATGACCAAGAGCCTAAACGCAAAAAGGCCCACACCATAAAGGTGTGGGCCTTTCGCAATATTTGTTCGGCGGTGTCCTACTCTCCCACAGGGTCCCCCCTGCAGTACCATCGGCGCTGTAAGGCTTAGCTTCCGGGTTCGGAATGTAACCGGGCGTTTCCCTCACGCTATGACCACCGAAACACTATGAAACAGACAACCGCACCGCTGCCGTGACCGTGACAACGGGGTTGTTCGTGGTTTCAGAACCAACACAGTGGACGCGAGCAACTGAGGACAAGCCCTCGGCCTATTAGTACCAGTCACCTCCACCCGTTACCGGGCTTCCAGATCTGGCCTATCAACCCAGTCGTCTACTGGGAGCCTTAACCCCTCATGGGGGTGGGAATACTCATCTCGAAGCAGGCTTCCCGCTTAGATGCTTTCAGCGGTTATCCCTCCCGAACGTAGCCAACCAGCCATGCCCTTGGCAGAACAACTGGCACACCAGAGGTTCGTCCGTCCCGGTCCTCTCGTACTAGGGACAGCCCTTCTCAATATTCCTGCGCGCGCAGCGGATAGGGACCGAACTGTCTCACGACGTTCTAAACCCAGCTCGCGTACCGCTTTAATGGGCGAACAGCCCAACCCTTGGGACCGACTCCAGCCCCAGGATGCGACGAGCCGACATCGAGGTGCCAAACCATCCCGTCGATATGGACTCTTGGGGAAGATCAGCCTGTTATCCCCGGGGTACCTTTTATCCGTTGAGCGACGGCGCTTCCACAAGCCACCGCCGGATCACTAGTCCCGACTTTCGTCCCTGCTCGACCCGTCGGTCTCACAGTCAAGCTCCCTTGTGCACTTACACTCAACACCTGATTGCCAACCAGGCTGAGGGAACCTTTGGGCGCCTCCGTTACTCTTTAGGAGGCAACCGCCCCAGTTAAACTACCCATCAGACACTGTCCCTGATCCGGATCACGGACCCAGGTTAGACATCCAGCACGACCAGACTGGTATTTCAACGACGACTCCCCCTGAACTGGCGTCCAGAGCTCAAAGTCTCCCAGCTATCCTACACAAGCCGAACCGAACACCAATATCAAACTGTAGTAAAGGTCCCGGGGTCTTTCCGTCCTGCTGCGCGAAACGAGCATCTTTACTCGTAGTGCAATTTCACCGGGCCTATGGTTGAGACAGTCGAGAAGTCGTTACGCCATTCGTGCAGGTCGGAACTTACCCGACAAGGAATTTCGCTACCTTAGGATGGTTATAGTTACCACCGCCGTTTACTGGCGCTTAAGTTCTCAGCTTCGCCAAGACGAATCTTGACTAACCGGTCCCCTTAACGTTCCAGCACCGGGCAGGCGTCAGTCCGTATACATCGCCTTACGGCTTCGCACGGACCTGTGTTTTTAGTAAACAGTCGCTTCTCGCTGGTCTCTGCGGCCACCCCCAGCTCGGAGAGCAAGTCCCCTCACCAGTGATGGCCCCCCTTCTCCCGAAGTTACGGGGGCATTTTGCCGAGTTCCTTAACCATAGTTCACCCGAACGCCTCGGTATTCTCTACCTGACCACCTGAGTCGGTTTAGGGTACGGGCCGCCATGAAACTCGCTAGAGGCTTTTCTCGACAGCATAGGATCATCCACTTCACCACAATCGGCTCGGCATCAGGTCTCACCCTTATACGAGTGGCGGATTTGCCTACCACTCGGGCTACACCCTTACCCCGGGACAACCACCGCCCGGGCTGGACTACCTTCCTGCGTCACCCCATCACTCACCTACTACCACCTTGGGCCGGCGGCTCCACCACTCCCCTCAACTCCGAAGAGATCAGGGCGGCTTCACGGCCTTAGCATTAATGGGCTCGATGTTTGACGCTTCACAGCGGGTACCGGAATATCAACCGGTTATCCATCGACTACGCCTGTCGGCCTCGCCTTAGGTCCCGACTTACCCTGGGCAGATCAGCTTGACCCAGGAACCCTTAGTCAATCGGCGCACACGTTTCCCACGTGTGTATCGCTACTCATGCCTGCATTCTCACTCGTGAACCGTCCACCACTAGCTTCCGCTGCGGCTTCACCCGGCACACGACGCTCCCCTACCCATCCCAGCCGCCGTTGGGCGTATTGCTGGAATGACACGACTTCGGCGGTACGCTTGAGCCCCGCTACATTGTCGGCGCGGAATCACTAGACCAGTGAGCTATTACGCACTCTTTCAAGGGTGGCTGCTTCTAAGCCAACCTCCTGGTTGTCTCTGCGACTCCACATCCTTTCCCACTTAGCGTACGCTTAGGGGCCTTAGTCGATGCTCTGGGCTGTTTCCCTCTCGACCATGGAGCTTATCCCCCACAGTCTCACTGCCGCGCTCTCACTTACCGGCATTCGGAGTTTGGCTAAGGTCAGTAACCCGGTAGGGCCCATCGCCTATCCAGTGCTCTACCTCCGGCAAGAAACACACGACGCTGCACCTAAATGCATTTCGGGGAGAACCAGCTATCACGGAGTTTGATTGGCCTTTCACCCCTAACCACAGGTCATCCCCCAGGTTTTCAACCCTGGTGGGTTCGGTCCTCCACGAAGTCTTACCTCCGCTTCAACCTGCCCATGGCTAGATCACTCCGCTTCGGGTCTTGAGCGCGCTACTGTACCGCCCTGTTCGGACTCGCTTTCGCTACGGCTTCCCCACACGGGTTAACCTCGCAACACACCGCAAACTCGCAGGCTCATTCTTCAAAAGGCACGCAGTCACGAGGATGGAGCAAGCTCCATCCCGACGCTCCCACGGCTTGTAGGCACACGGTTTCAGGTACTATTTCACTCCGCTCCCGCGGTACTTTTCACCATTCCCTCACGGTACTATCCGCTATCGGTCACCAGGGAATATTTAGGCTTAACGGGTGGTCCCGCCAGATTCACACGGGATTTCTCGGGCCCCGTGCTACTTGGGTGTCTCTCAAACGAGCCGCTGACGTTTCGACTACGGGGGTCTTACCCTCTACGCCGGACCTTTCGCATGTCCTTCGCCTACATCAACGGTTTCTGACTCGTCTCACAGCCGGCAGACTGTGAAAGAGAGATCCCACAACCCCGCACACGCAACCCCTGCCGGGTCTCACACGTATACGGTTTGGCCTCATCCGGTTTCGCTCGCCACTACTCCCGGAATCACGGTTGTTTTCTCTTCCTGCGGGTACTGAGATGTTTCACTTCCCCGCGTTCCCTCCACATACCCTATGTGTTCAGGTATGGGTGACAGCCCATGACGACTGCCGGGTTTCCCCATTCGGAAACCCCCGGATCAAAGCCTGGTTGACGACTCCCCGGGGACTATCGTGGCCTCCCACGTCCTTCATCGGTTCCTGGTGCCAAGGCATCCACCGTGCGCCCTTAAAAACTTGGCCACAGATGCTCGCGTCCACTGTGCAGTTCTCAAACAACGACCAACCACCCATCACCCCGCCCTACTCGGCGAGTTCACTGGGGCCGGCACTGAAGGCAGCCTCATCGGCCGTACCCTCAGACACCCAACAGCGTGCCCGACACCCCCGCCACTCGTGATCAGCTTTCCACGCCCCGAAGGACAGTACTCACAGCCCGAGATGACTGACGGTGCCGAATAATCAACGTTCCACCCATGAGCAACCAGCATCGGACGTACGCCGATGTACTGGCCTCTGACCAACCGGAGTCGGTGAGAAGTGCTCCTTAGAAAGGAGGTGATCCAGCCGCACCTTCCGGTACGGCTACCTTGTTACGACTTCGTCCCAATCGCCAGTCCCACCTTCGACAGCTCCCTCCCCGCAAGGGGGTTGGGCCACCGGCTTCGGGTGTTACCGACTTTCGTGACGTGACGGGCGGTGTGTACAAGGCCCGGGAACGTATTCACCGCAGCAATGCTGATCTGCGATTACTAGCAACTCCGACTTCATGGGGTCGAGTTGCAGACCCCAATCCGAACTGAGACAGGCTTTTTGAGATTCGCTCCGCCTCACGGCATCGCAGCTCATTGTACCTGCCATTGTAGCACGTGTGCAGCCCAAGACATAAGGGGCATGATGACTTGACGTCGTCCCCACCTTCCTCCGAGTTGACCCCGGCGGTCTCCTGTGAGTCCCCATCACCCCGAAGGGCATGCTGGCAACACAGAACAAGGGTTGCGCTCGTTGCGGGACTTAACCCAACATCTCACGACACGAGCTGACGACAGCCATGCACCACCTGTACACCGACCACAAGGGGGGCACCATCTCTGATGCTTTCCGGTGTATGTCAAGCCTTGGTAAGGTTCTTCGCGTTGCGTCGAATTAAGCCACATGCTCCGCTGCTTGTGCGGGCCCCCGTCAATTCCTTTGAGTTTTAGCCTTGCGGCCGTACTCCCCAGGCGGGGAACTTAATGCGTTAGCTGCGGCACCGACGACGTGGAATGTCGCCAACACCTAGTTCCCACCGTTTACGGCGTGGACTACCAGGGTATCTAATCCTGTTCGCTCCCCACGCTTTCGCTCCTCAGCGTCAGTAATGGCCCAGAGATCCGCCTTCGCCACCGGTGTTCCTCCTGATATCTGCGCATTTCACCGCTACACCAGGAATTCCGATCTCCCCTACCACACTCTAGTCTGCCCGTATCGAATGCAGACCCGGGGTTAAGCCCCGGGCTTTCACATCCGACGCGACAGACCGCCTACGAGCTCTTTACGCCCAATAATTCCGGACAACGCTTGCGCCCTACGTATTACCGCGGCTGCTGGCACGTAGTTAGCCGGCGCTTCTTCTGCAGGTACCGTCACTTGCGCTTCTTCCCTGCTGAAAGAGGTTTACAACCCGAAGGCCGTCATCCCTCACGCGGCGTCGCTGCATCAGGCTTTCGCCCATTGTGCAATATTCCCCACTGCTGCCTCCCGTAGGAGTCTGGGCCGTGTCTCAGTCCCAGTGTGGCCGGTCGCCCTCTCAGGCCGGCTACCCGTCGTCGCCTTGGTGAGCCACTACCTCACCAACAAGCTGATAGGCCGCGGGCTCATCCTGCACCGCCGGAGCTTTCAACCATCCCAGATGCCCGAGACGGTGTTATCCGGTATTAGACCCCGTTTCCAGGGCTTGTCCCAGAGTGCAGGGCAGATTGCCCACGTGTTACTCACCCGTTCGCCACTAATCCCCACCGAAGCGGTTCATCGTTCGACTTGCATGTGTTAAGCACGCCGCCAGCGTTCGTCCTGAGCCAGGATCAAACTCTCCGTGAATGTTTACCGGTAATCCGGTGCACACATCACGAGAGCGGAACAGCCAGGCGGAATAAGCCCGGCCGTTCACAGCGTCCTCGCTGTGTTTTCTTCAAAGGAACCTCGCCACCGGAAGAATCCGATGGACGGGGCATCAACATATCTGGCGTTGATTTTTGGCACGCTGTTGAGTTCTCAAGGAACGGACGCTTCCTTTGTACTCACCCGAGAGAATCTCTCGTGGCTTTCCTCCGGGCGCTTCCCTTCGGTCTTGCGTTTCCGACTCTATCAGATCCTTTCGGGCCTGATTCCCAGTCAGCGGGGCTTGACTTCCCGGCCGTTGGGCCGTTCCGACGAGTGAGACTTTAGCGGATTCCTCGCTCCCGAGCTAATCGGGGGCTGCGTCCTTTCGAACGCGGATTCCTCATTTCGCGAATACGCACGGCAATGACACGACGACAGATCGAATGACCGACTGGTCGTCGAGTGTTGGCTGGTACTTGCGGAATGGCTGTCCGGGGACCGACCGGGGTCGGCGCTCACGTCGGACAACTCGGAGAACAGTACGGACCGGGTAGAGGCGTGTCAACTCCGCTCCGGACGGCCCCCTGGAGGCGTAACCTGGTCCACATGACTTCGCGTACGTGCACCCATCAGTGGTGGGCCGCCTGACGGCGGCCGTACACACGTATGTACTCAACGGCCGCCGCTTCGGCGGCCGTTCTTGTTTCTCTCTCCAGGGGGTCGGCCGGCCGGTGTGGCGGTCCTGACCAGGAGAGTGGAGAAAGAGATGACGCGGGTCTTCAGTGGGATCAAGCCGACCGGGCACCTGACGCTGGGGAACTACCTGGGGGCCATGCGGCAGTGGGCGGCCGTGGACCAGCACCAGGCCGACTCCCTGTTCTGCATCGTCGATCTGCATGCCCTGACCGTGGACCATGATCCGGCGCGGGTGCGGCGACTCAGTCGGCAGGCGGCGACGCTGTTGCTGGCGGCCGGGCTGGATCCGGAGCTGTGCACCGTGTTCGTACAGAGTCATGTGGACGAGCACGCGCGGCTGTCGTACGTGCTGGAGTGCGTGGCCGGCGACGGCGAGATGCGGCGGATGATCCAGTACAAGGAGAAGGCCGAGCGGGAGCGGGCGCGGGGCGGGAGTGTGCGGCTGTCGCTGTTGACGTATCCCGTGCTGATGGCGGCGGACATTCTGGCCTACGGGACCGATGAGGTGCCTGTCGGTGACGACCAGACCCAGCATGTGGAACTGACCCGGGATCTGGCGATGCGGTTCAACCAGCGGTACGGGCACACGTTTGTGGTGCCTCGGGCCACGCATCCGAAGGTGGGCGCGCGGGTCATGAACCTTCAGGAGCCCAGGTCGAAGATGGGGAAGAGCGATGACGCCGGGCCCGGGATCGTCTATTTGCTGGATGAGCCGGGTGTGGTGCGGAAGAAGGTCATGCGGGCGGTGACCGACAGCGGGCAGGACGTCGTGTACGACCGGGAGGGGCGGCCCGGGGTGGCGAATCTGCTGGAGATCCTCGCGGCGTGCACGGATGGGAACCCATCGGATCTGAGCGGTGTATATGAGTCGTACGGATCTTTGAAGAGGGACACCGCAGAGGCCGTGGTCGAGCTCCTCAGGCCCGTACAGGAA
Source organism: Streptomyces sp. JLBG701 (assembly GCF_058544905.1). Classification (NCBI taxonomy): domain Bacteria; kingdom Bacillati; phylum Actinomycetota; class Actinomycetes; order Kitasatosporales; family Streptomycetaceae; genus Streptomyces; species Streptomyces sp. JLBG701. The sequence continues at coordinate 6,613,205 of NZ_CM178588.1, read as the reverse complement.
AGGCACAAGGCGTTGTGCGCGGATCCTGGCTATGTGGAGGGGGTGCTTCGGGATGGTGCGGAGCGGGCTCGGGCGATGGCGCGGCCGACCGTGGATACCGCCTATCGCGCGATCGGGCTGCTGCCGTCGACCGGATCGGATACCGCCGCTCGCGGTGCCGGTGTCGTGGTGAACGCGGTGCGGTAGGCGCGTGGGCTGGTGGCGAGGCGCGATGCGAAGTGCTGGCGCATGGTGACCTCGCTGCCGAAGCCTGCGCGGCGGGCGACCTCGGGCATAGGGAGGTCGGTGCGTTCCAGGAGCTTCTGTGCGGCGGCGATGCGCTGGTCGAGGAGCCAGCGGAGCGGGGTCGTGCCGGTCTCCGCGGTGAAGTGGCGGGCGAAGGAGCGCGCGGACATGCCGGCGTGGGCGGCCAGATCGGCGACGGTGAGTGGTTCGTGGAGGTGGCGCAGAGCGTGTTCGCGTACGGCGGCGAGGGTGTCGGCGTCGCGGTCCGCACGTGGGGTGGCGTGCTCGATGAACTGTGCCTGGGTTCCGGTGCGGAAGGGGGCCGTGACCATGGAGCGGGCGATGGTGGCGGCGGACTCGGCTCCGTGGGCGGTGCGTACCAGGTGGAGGCAGAGGTCGATGCCGGCGGCTGTGCCGGCAGCGGTCCAGATGTTGTCGTCCTCGATGAACAGGGCGTCGGGGACGACGGTGACGTGGGGGTGATGGGTGCGGAGGAGGTCGACGAGGCTCCAGTGGGTGATCGCGCGGCGTCCGTCGAGGAGGCCGGCCTGGGCGAGGGTGAAGGCGCCGCCGCAGAGGGCGGCGATGGTGGTGCCGCGGGTGTGGGCGCGATGTAGGGCGTCGAGGACGGGGGTGGGTGCGGGTGTGAGGTGGTCGTCGAGGCCGGGGATCACGATGAGGTCGGCGCGGGACAGCCAGGTGAGGGTGCGGTCGGGAAGGAGGGTGAGGCCGCCGCGCATCGGGATCGGTGTGGTGGTGTCGACGGCGACTCGGCGCAGGTCGAAGGCGGGGGCGCCGCGGTCGGTGCGGTCGTTGCCCCAGACCTCGGTGATGACGGAGACGTCGAAGGCACGGATGCCGGGGAAGGCGACGAGGGCCACGCGGTACGCACTGTCCACGTCTGGCAGTAAACCATCGATCGATGACTTCGGTAGTGCTGGGAGCGGCCGGGCCGGGGCGGCACGATCGAGGTCATGGACATCGCAGAGAACGCAGCGTTGGTGGTCGTGGACGTGCAGAAGGGCTTCGAGGAGCTCGGCTTCTGGGGGCCGCGGAACAATCCGGCGGCGGACGACAACATCGGGTCGCTGATCGACGTATGGCAGGCGACCGAGCGGCCGGTCGTGTTCGTACGGCACGACTCGTCGCAGCCGGGGTCGCCGTTGCGGCCGGGGTATGAGGGCAACGGGTTCAAGGAGTACGTGGAACAGCGGAGGGGGAAGGGAGGCGGTGCCGAGCTGCTGGTGACCAAGACGGTGAACTCGGCGTTTCTCGGGACGCCGGATCTGGGCGACTGGCTGCGGGCAGCCGGGATCTCCCAGATCGTGGTGGCCGGAATCCAGACGAACATGTGCGCCGAGACGACGGCTCGGATGGGCGGGAATCTCGGGTACGACGTGCTTTTCGCGTACGACGCGACGTACACCTTCGACCTGGAGGGGCCGTTCGGCTGGCGGCGGAGTGCCGAGGAGATCGCTCAGGCGAGTGCGGTGAGCCTGCACGGGGGCGGCTTCGCGCGCGTGGTGACCACGAAGGAGATCGTGGACGCGGCGGCGTGACCTGCCGCCGCGCCCCGGGTGTCAGCTGTTGCCGGAGGCCAGTTGGCGGCTGCGGTCGCGGGCGGCTTCGAGGGCGGCGATGAGGGCTGCTCGTACGCCGTGGTTCTCGAGTTCGCGGATGGCGTTGATGGTGGTGCCGGCTGGGGAGGTGACGTTCTCGCGGAGCTTGACCGGGTGTTCGCCGCTGTCGCGGAGCATGACGGCCGCGCCGATCGCGGACTGGACGATCAGGTCGTGGGCCTTGTCGCGGGGCAGGCCGAGGAGGATGCCGGCGTCGGTCATGGCTTCGACCAGGTAGAAGAAGTACGCCGGGCCCGAGCCGGAGAGGGCGGTGCAGGCGTCCTGCTGGGACTCGGGGACGCGGAGCGTCTTGCCGACTGCGCCGAAGATCTCCTCGGCGTGGGCGAGGTGGGCCTCGGTGGCGTGGCTGCCGGCGGAGATGACGGACATGGCCTCGTCGACGAGGGCGGGGGTGTTCGTCATTACACGGACGACCGGAGTGCCGGCGGCGAGGCGCTCCTCGAAGAAGGAGGTGGGGATGCCCGCGGCGCCGCTGATGATCAGGCGGTCGGCGGGGACGTGGGGGGCGAGTTCGTCGAGGAGGGTGCCCATGTCCTGCGGTTTGACCGTGAGGATCAGGGTGTCGGCGGTCTTGGCGGCTTCCGGGTTGGTGACCGGGGTGACTCCGTAGCGGGCGCGGAGTTCATTGGCCCGCTCCTGGCGGCGGGCGGTGACCAGGAGGTCGGCCGGCGCCCAGCCGCCCCGGATCATTCCGCTGAGCAGGGCTTCGCCGATCTTGCCGGTGCCGAGGACTGCGACTTTCTGGGTCATGGGTTCATCCTCGCACTGGCGGTGCGGGGCCGGAGGTGGCTGTCCGGCTGGCGGAACGCGGCTACGCCGTGCGCCTCCTGAGGGTGGCCGCGCCCAGTCCCAGTACGAGCAGCGCGCAGCCCGCCACGATCAGGGCGTCGCGTACGAAGTTGGCGGTCATGTCGGTGTGCTTGAGGACCTCGTTCATGCCGTCGACTGCGTAGGACATGGGGAGGACGTTGGAGATGGCCTCCAGGACGGGGTGCATGTTGGAGCGGGGGGTGAACAGGCCGCAGAGGAGGAGTTGGGGGAAGATCACGGCCGGCATGAACTGGACCGCCTGGAACTCCGAGGACGCGAAGGCGGAGACGAAGAGACCGAGGGCGGTGCCGAGAAGGGCGTCGAGGAGGGCGACCAGCAGCAGGAGCCAGGGGGAGCCGGTGACGTCCAGGCCGAGGAACCACACCGCCAGGCCGGTCGCCAGGGCCGACTGGATGATGGCGAGCGTGCCGAACGCGAGTGCGTAGCCGGCGATGAGGTCGCCTTTGCCGAGGGGCATGGCGAGGAGGCGTTCGAGGGTGCCGGAGGTTCGTTCGCGCAGGGTGGCGATGGACGTGACCAGGAACATCGTGATCAGCGGGAAGATCCCGAGGAGTGAGGCGCCGATGCTGTCGAACGTGTGTGGGCTGCCGTCGAAGACGTAGCGCAGCAGGAGCAGCATCACGCAGGGGATCAGGATCATCATCGCGATCGTGCGCGGGTCGTGGCGGAGCTGGCCGAGGACCCGGGCCGCGGTGGCGGTGGTGCGAGAGGCGTTGAGGGCGGTGCTGGGGGCCGGCGCCGGCGTCATCGTCGTAGTCGATGTGCTCGTCGTACTCATCGGGCCGTCTCCTTGTCGTGGGCGGCCGCGATCGCTTCGTCGACCAGGTGCAGGAATGCCGCTTCGACGGTCTCCGAGCCGGTACGGGTGCGGAGGGCGTCCGGGGTGTCGTCGGCGAGGATCTCGCCCTCGCGCATCAGGAGGAGGCGGTGGCAGCGCTCGGCCTCGTCCATGACGTGGGAGGAGATGAGGAGGGTCGCGCCGCGGGTGGCGGCGATGTCGTGGAAGAGGTTCCACAGGTCGCGGCGCAGGACCGGGTCGAGGCCGACGGTGGGTTCGTCGAGGACCAGGAGTTCGGGGGTGCCGAGCAGGGCGACCGCGAGGGAGACGCGGCTGCGTTGGCCGCCGGAGAGGTTGCCGGCGAGGGAGTCGGCGTGGGAGGTGAGGTCGACTTCGGTGATGACTCGGGTGACGTCGGCGCGGCGGCGGTCGGCGGCGGCGCGGCCGGGGTCGAGGATCGCGGCGAAGTAGGCGAGGTTCTGGCGGACGGTCAGGTCGTCGTAGACGGAGGGGGCTTGGGTGACGTAGCCGATGCGGGTGCGGAGGGTGGGGTGGCCGGCGGATTGGCCTAGGACGTTCAGGGTGCCGGTGACCTTGGCCTGGGTGCCGACGATCGCGCGCATGAGGGTCGACTTGCCGCATCCGGAGGGGCCGAGCAGGCCGGTGATCTGGCCGCGCGGGACAGTGAAGTCGAGGCCGCGCAGGACGGTGCGGGGGCCGCGGACGACGGTGAGGCCGGCGGCGCGGACGGCCGGTGGGGAGGTGGCAGGAGACTTGTAATTCACCATGCGATGAATAATCCTCTCGGACCGGTGTGCCGTCAAGCAGGGTGCATTCGGCGGCGCAGGCGTGTGGCGGGGTGATCGGAAGCGGGGGATCCGGTCCGGACGCCTCCGGATGCCCCGAGCAGCGGCGCGAATCCGCTGCGCGACCAACCCCCTTTCCTGACAATGGATTTCAGTTGCCGTGCCCTCCCCCGGCCCGGCGCCCACGCATCTCCCCTGATCTCTGGAGGTGCTTTTGTCATGAGCTGTGCCGTACGGAAAGCAGATCTGTCCGCTTCCCTGGTCGTGTTCCTCGTCGCGCTGCCGCTATGTGTGGGCGTCGCCATAGCCTCCGGAGTGCCGGCCGAACTGGGGCTGGTCACCGGGATCGTCGGCGGGCTGGTCGCCGGGGTGCTGCCCGGCAGCAGCCTCCAGGTGAGCGGGCCGGCGGCGGGGCTGACCGTGCTCGTGTACGAGGCCGTGCGGGCGTACGGCGTCGAGGCGCTCGGGGTGCTGGTGTTCGCGGCCGGGCTGGTGCAGCTCGGGCTGGGGGCACTGCGGCTCGGGCGGTGGTTCCGGGCCGTGTCCGCGGCCGTCGTGCAGGGGATGCTCGCCGGGATCGGGCTCGTACTGGTCGCCGGTCAGGTGTACGCGCTGGGCGACGTGGCCGCGCCGGCGAGCGGGCTCGGGAAGCTCGCCGGGCTGGTGTCGCTGCCCGGGCGGGTGGATCCGGTGGCGTTGTCAGTGGGGGGTGCCACCATCGTCGTACTGCTGCTGTGGCCGCTGTCGCGGCGGGGGGCTCGGCTGGTGCCCGGGCCGCTCGTCGCGGTGGGGCTGGCGGCGGCGGTGACCGGGGTGTTCGACCTGGATGTGCGACGGGTGGAGGTGCGGGGGCTACTGGAGGCCGTGCGGGTGCCTTCGGTGGGCGATTTCGGGCGACTGACGGAAGTGGGGGTGATCGGGACGGTCGTGGCGTTCGCGCTGATCGCCTCGGCGGACTACGACCGGGAGTTGATGGCGCAGGGCGCTGGGAACTCGGTGTGTGGGCTGCTGGGCGCGTTGCCGATGACCGCGGTGATCGTGTGGAGTGCGGCTGGGGGTCCCCCCGCTGGGGGAGTGCACGCCAGGGCGCGGACCAAGGTTCCGCGGGTGCTGCACGGGGTGTGGCTGCTGCTCTTCGCAGCCGTGGTGCCCGGTGCCCTCGGGGTGATTCCGGTGGCCGCGCTGGCCGGGCTGCTCGTGCACGCCGGGTGCAAAGTCGTGCCGGTGCGGGAGGTGCGGGGGCTGTGGCGTGGGCATCGGGGAGAGGTGGTCGTGCTGGGGGTGACGGCCGTCGCGACCATGGTCGGGAATCTGTTCGAGGGGGTGTTGGTCGGGCTGGCGCTGGCCGTGGCGAAGACCGCGTGGGACATCAGCCATGTGCACGTGGAGACCGAGGACCGGGGCGAGGCGGGGATCGTCGTACGGGTGCTGGGGCACGCGACGTTTCTGCGGCTGCCGAAACTGTTGGACGCGTTGGAGGCGTTGCCGCACGACCGGGAGGTGCGGCTGGAGTTGGGCGGGCTGCGGCATGTGGACCATGCGTGTGCGGCGGCGTTGGAGGGGTGGGCCGCGGGGCGGGGGCAGGAGTTGGGGGGTGTTGGGCCGGGTGGTCACGCGTTGGTGGCGACCAGCAGGTCCACGTCGTAGGTCTCCTCCACGACTCCGTCCGGGAAGACCGTGCGCAGGTGGTCGCGCTCCTCGGCGAGGAAAGCCGCGCCGGCCTCCTTGTCGTGGACCAGGAACATCGAGTGGCTGCCCATGTTCGCCAGGTGCGTGTCGACGGGGACGCGGCGGCTCCAGCGGACCAGGCGGCGGGTGAAGTCGAGGCGGCCGGAGGGGTCGGCGGCGCGGGTGATGGCCCCGTTCGTCGCGACCAGGGAGTCGGAGTCGGTGCCGAAGAAGCGCTCGACGCGGTGGATCTGTTCGTTGATCCACGGGACGTCCCGGGCATACGTGTTCCACCACAGGGCGAGCGCCCCGCCCGGGCGCAGGACGCGCTGCGCCTCCGGCACCGCGTGGTCCGGGTCGGTCCAGTGCCAGGCCTGGGCGTAGGTGAGGAAGTCGACGGAAGCGTCGGCCAGCGGGAGGGCGTTGCCGCTGCCGCGGACGATCGGCACGTCGGGGAGGGTGCGGCGGAACTGGGCCGCCATGCCGTCTCCGGGTTCGACGGCGATGACCTCGGCGCCGCGGGCGTGCAGGAGGGCGGTCGCTATGCCGGTACCGGCGCCGACGTCCGCGACGCGGGAGGCGGCGAGGGGGCGGCCGGCCAGGTCTTCGACGGCGTCGAGGAGGGCGGGAGGGTAGGAGGGGCGGTTCGCCGCGTACTGGGCCGCGGCGGCGTTGAAGGAGTGGGCCCGGGTGGCGTGGGACGAGACCGTCATACGGCCATGGTGGTGGGAGTGGAGTAAGAGGGGCAGGCGGTTTTCGGTAAGAAGCGACGGGATGGACCGACGGGATGGCGGGATTCCGGGATTACGTGCCCGCCGGTCGCGGTCAGGAGCGGCGGCGCTTCTTCGACGGGTTGCCGGTGCGGCGTTTGCTGCGCTTGTCGTACTGGGCCTTGGCCGTCTCGTACTCCTCGCGGCGCAGCTTCTCGCCGGGGGCCTCCGTGAGGGAGCGGAAGAAGTACGCGAGGAGGGAGCCGACGAAGCCGATGGCCAGGAGGCCGCGGAGAGAGGCCTGGCCCTGGCGGTCGGGGTCGGGGCGCTTGCCGAAGCTGTCCCAGGTGTGGCGGAAGGCCAGCGCGCTGCACACGGCGAACATGACGACGACCAGGAGCGTCACGAGGCTGCCGACGTCCGCGATCTGGAGGTCGTCGTAGGCGAAACGGAGGACGAGGCAGGAGGCGGCTGCGGCGGCGAGAGAGCCGACGGCTGCGGCGATGCGGCGGGGGGTGTAGCCGTTGTAGCCGTTGTCGTGGTTCAGCCAGGTGGTGCCGAAGAAGCGGAGGGGTTCGGGGCGGGGGCCGGTGGGGGTGCCGGTGGAGCCCGCGGGGGTTGCCGGGGTGCCGATTTCGTCGCTCACGGGACGATTATGGCTCCGGGTGGGCCGCGGGCTCCCTCTGGGCTCAGGAGCAGCGGGCGGCTACGTAGCCGTCGCTGCCGGTGTTCACATAGGCGTCCGAGACGTACTCGCCGTTGTCGATGTTGTCCCAGATGTTCGACGTGCCGTACGGACCCGTCACCGTCTCACCCGGCCGCTGGCAGTAGATCGTGACTTTGGCGCCCTCCGGCAGGACGCGGACGATGGTGTAGGTGGTGCCGGGGCCGCTGCGGACGTTCAACCGGTAGCCCGGTGCGACCGAGTAGGTGTTGGCCGCGGTGGCGGTCGGTGACACGCCGAGCACCAGGAGAAAGGCGCCGGTGGCGGCCACGAGCAGGATGGACAAGCGTCTGCGGAGTGTCATGTGGTCTCCCCGTTGTCGGTCTGATCAGGCGCAGCGGTCGGTGACGTAACCGTCGCTTCCCGTGTTCACGTAGGCGTCCGAGACGTACTCGCCGTCGTCGATGTTGTCCCAGATCTTGCTCGTGCCGTACGGGCCCGTGACCGTCGTGCCGGGTGTCTGGCAGAAGATCGGGACGCGCGCGCCCTCGGGCAGGACGCGGACGACGGTGTAGTTGGTGCCGGGCCCCCGGCGGACGTTGAGACGGACGCCCGGTGCGACCGGGTAGGTGCGCACGGCCGCGGCCGCCAGTGTCGTGACGGCCTCTTCCTCGCCGCCCGCTGTGGCCTCAGTTCGGTCAACAGACATGAAAAGCCTCCCCCGTTGGACCCCATGACTGCCATGGGGTCCCGTTGATTCCCCTAAAACACGCCATGAAACACATATGCGTAACTCGCACAGGGAGGCTAGCAAGCCGCCTCCGTCTCGTACGTGTCATCGACTAGGCTCCGTGCGTCGCGCGCGCGGACGAACAGCACGGGGGTGGTTCCATGGCGCCACAGCGCAACACCGGAGCGGGCGCGGAAGCGGAACTTCCCGAGTACGCCGGTCACTACCGCCTGGAGTCCTGCCTGGGCTCCGGCGGCATGGGCGTGGTCCATCTGGCGCGCAGTACCTCGGGGATGAAGCTCGCGGTGAAGGTCGTACATGCCGAGTTCGCGAGGGATCCCGAGTTCAGGGGGCGTTTTCGGCAGGAGGTGGCTGCGGCCCGGAGGGTCAGCGGTGCCTTCACCGCGTCCGTCGTCGATGCCGATCCGGAGGCCGAACGGCCCTGGATGGCCACGCTGTTCATCCCGGGTCCGACCCTGTCCGAACAGGTGAAGCGGAATGGGCCCATGGCCCCGGCCCAGTTGCGCCGACTGATGGCCGGGCTCGCCGAGGCGCTGCGCGACATCCATCGGGTCGGCGTCGTGCACCGGGATCTGAAGCCGAGCAACGTGCTACTCGCCGAGGACGGGCCGAAGGTCATCGACTTCGGCATTTCCCGGCCAAAGGACAGCGAACTGCGCACCGAGACCGGGAAGTTGATCGGTACGCCGCCGTTCATGGCACCCGAACAGTTCCGGCGGCCCCGGGAGGTCGGACCTGCCGCCGACATCTTCGCGCTCGGGTCCGTGCTGGTGCATGCGGCGACCGGGCGCGGGCCGTTCGACTCCGACAGCCCATACGTCGTCGCCTACCAGGTGGTGCATGACGAGCCGGATCTGACCGGCGTACCGGAGGATCTCGTACCGCTGGTGGTGCGTTGTCTCGCCAAGGAGCCGGACGACCGACCCACACCGGACGAACTCATGCGGGAACTGAGGTCCGTGGCGGCCTCGTACGACACGCAGGTGTTCGTGCCTGCGCAGCGCACGGGGGATGGGGCGAGGCCCGAGCCGCTCGTCGGGCAGCGGGAACGACGCCCCGGGAAACGCCTCCGCAAGCAGGCGGCAATGGCGGCCGGGGCGCTGGGCCTTGTCGTGGGCGGCACGGTCGCGTCGGTTCAGTTGCTCGGCGACGGTGACCCTCCGGCGAAGGGCGCGACGTCCCAGAGTACGGCGGCCAAGTTCAGCGCGTGGGAGGCGAGCCCCGGGGGCGATGGCGCGGGGCTGGCCCAATGCGCCGACGGGGCAGGGAAGTTGATCTGCTCGCAGCCGGGGCTGCTCTTCGCCCTCGACCCGTCCGACGGAACCCTGCTCTGGAAGCAGCCCATCGCCAAGACGCACACGAGCGGACCACCGTTCGTGTCCGGCGGCCTCGTCCAGCCGGGGATGGACGAAGGCCGAAGTCTGCTGGCGCTCGACCCCGCCTCGGGCGGGACGCGTTGGCAGCGGAACGTTCCGGCGTACACCGGGATACAGCAGGCCGGCGGCATGCTCCTGCTCACCGGCGCCAGTGGGACGGTCACCGGTGTGGACAGCGCTTCGGGAGAGGTGAAGTGGAGCCACCGGATACCCGGTCAGAAAGTGCCGTATTTCGACACGTTCACCGGGGACTCGTTGGCGTACGCGACGAGGTCGTCCGACGACGGGTCGAGTACGCGTGTCACAGCCGTGGATCCCGTCACGGGTGACGTGCGGTGGGACGCACGGCTTGATGGGCTGCTGAAGCCTTTCGGCGCCACGGACGGATCCGTCTTCTTCCTCAACACCGACCAGGACTACAGCGCCACGAACGCCGTGGTCCGCTACACCCCGGAGTCCAAGGCATCGCGCCGCGTGGCCCTGTCCGTCCCGCGAACCGGGGCCCACGCCACCGTGCGCGGGAACCGTGTCTACGTCCTGGCCTCAGGGGGTTCCCTGGAGGCCATCGACATGAACGCGCGAAAGCAGCTGTGGCATATCCAGACCTCGGTGAGCCGGAGTTCCGCGCCCGTCACCGACGACGGTCATGTGTACTTCACCGCTGCCGACGGGCGGCTGCTCGCGGTGGACGCCCGTGCGGGGACACTCGTCGGGCAGACATCGCCGCGGCTCGGTACCGACTCGGACGGAATCCTCGGTTCGCTGAACGAGCCCGTCATCATCAACGGCCACATCTACACCACCGCCCCCGACGGCACCGTCTTCGCCGTAGACGCCGACAACCCATCAGCCTGGTAACCCGCACGCAAAAGGGCCGCCCCCAAACCGAAGGAGGCGGCCCTCAAAGGCTCGAAGCCGAAGCCGAGGAAAACCCTCAGCCCAGCTTGCTCACATCCCGCACCGCGCCCTTGTCCGCGCTGGTCGCCATCGCCGCGTAGGCGCGCAGCGCGGCCGACACCTTGCGCTCGCGGTTCTTCGGGGCGTACGCCCCGTTCAACGCCTGCTCGCGGCGCGAGAGTTCCGCGTCGTCGACGAGCAACTCGATCGAGCGATTGGGGATGTCGATGCGGATGCGGTCGCCGTCCTCGACGAGGGCGATCGTGCCGCCTGACGCCGCCTCGGGGGACGCGTGGCCGATCGACAGACCCGACGTGCCGCCCGAGAAGCGGCCGTCGGTGATCAGGGCGCAGGTCTTGCCCAGGCCGCGGCCCTTCAGGAACGACGTCGGGTAGAGCATCTCCTGCATACCCGGGCCGCCCTTGGGACCCTCGTAGCGGATGACGACCACGTCGCCGTCCGTGACCTGTTTGTTGAGGATCTTCTCGACGGCTTCCTCCTGCGACTCGCAGACGACCGCGGGGCCCTCGAAGGTCCAGATCGACTCGTCGACGCCGGCCGTCTTCACGACGCAGCCGTCCACGGCGAGGTTGCCGCGCAGGACCGCGAGGCCGCCGTCCTTGGAGTACGCGTGCTCGGCCGAGCGGATGCAGCCGCCCTCGGCGTCCTCGTCCAGCGCCTCCCAGCGCTCGGACTGGGAGAAGGCCTCGGCGGAGCGGACGCAGCCCGGGGCCGCGTGCCACAGTTCGATCGCCTCGGCGGAAGGGGAGCCGCCGCGGACGTCCCACGTCTTCAGCCAGTCCGCGAGCGAGGGGCTGTGGACCGAGTGGACGTCCTCGTTCAGCAGGCCGGCGCGGTGCAGCTCGCCCAGCAGGGCCGGGATGCCGCCCGCGCGGTGCACGTCCTCCATGTAGTACGTGCGGTTCTTCGCGACGTTGGGCGCAACCTTCGCGAGGCACGGCACGCGGCGCGAGACCTCGTTGATCTGCTCCAGGCCGAAGGGGATCTCCGCCTCCTGGGCCGCCGCCAGCAGGTGCAGGATCGTGTTGGTGGAGCCGCCCATCGCGATGTCGAGGGCCATGGCGTTCTCGAAGGCCGCGATGGTGGCGATGTTGCGGGGCAGGACCGTCTCGTCGTCCTGCTCGTAGTAGCGCCGGGTGATGTCCATCACAGCGCGGGCGGCATCGACGTACAGCCCCTTGCGGGCCGTGTGCGTGGCCAGGACCGAGCCGTTGCCGGGGAGGGAGAGGCCGATGGCCTCGGTCAGGCAGTTCATCGAGTTGGCGGTGAACATTCCGGAGCAGCTGCCGCAGGTCGGACAGGCGTTCTCCTCGATACGGAGGATGTCCTCGTCCGAGATCTTGTCGTTCACGGCGTCGGAGATCGCGTCGACCAGGTCGAGCGTGCGGACCGTGCCGTCCACGAGGGTGGCGCGGCCGGACTCCATCGGGCCGCCGGAGACGAAGACCGTGGGGATGTTCAGGCGCAGGGCCGCGTTCAGCATGCCCGGGGTGATCTTGTCGCAGTTGGAGATGCAGATCAGGGCGTCGGCGCAGTGGGCCTCGACCATGTACTCCACGCTGTCCGCGATCAGGTCGCGGGAGGGCAGGGAGTACAGCATGCCGCCGTGGCCCATCGCGATGCCGTCGTCCACCGCGATGGTGTTGAACTCGCGCGGGATGCCGCCGGCCTCGGTGATCGCCTCGCTGACGATACGGCCCACCGGCTGGAGGTGGGTGTGGCCGGGCACGAACTCGGTGAAGCTGTTGGCGACCGCGATGATCGGCTTGCGGCCGATGTCCGCGCCCGGTACACCGGAGGCGCGCATAAGGGCGCGTGCGCCCGCCATGTTGCGGCCGTGGGTGACTGTGCGGGACCTCAGCTCGGGCATCGTCGCTCGCTCCTTCAGAGACTGCGATCAGAGAATTCTGGCTGCTAACGAGCGTACGCCGGTCATCCAGAGGGCGGACGGAGTGTCCGAAATGCGGGATGCGCGTCTCACCTTAGATCGGCTGAGCGCTGCTGAGCCCTACGGCCCCGTCAGATGCCCCTGCACCACCGGCGCCACCCGCGCGATGATCTGCTCCACGTCCGCCGACGCCAGCGGCTCCACCTTGATGACGTACCGGAGCATGGCCGAACCCACCAGCTGTGCCAACGCCAGCTCGACGCGCAGCTCCGCGTCCGGCAGGTCGACCTGGTCGGCGATGCGGCGCAGCAGCTGGGAGGCGACGAGGCGGCGGAAGACGGCGGCCGCGGTCTCGTTGTTCACCGCCGAGCGGGCGATCGCCAGCAGGGGCATACGGGTGGCCGGGTTCTCCCAGACGCCGTAGAAAAAACGCGTGAGGCGCTCGCCGACGTCCTCCAAGGGACCCTCGGCGACCGCGTCCGGCGCGCTCAGCGCAGGGGCCGCGGCGACCGCGACGGCCGCCTCGAAGACCTGCTCCTTGGTGCCGAAGTAGTGGTGGACCAGGGCGGAGTCGACCCCGGCGGCCTTCGCGATCCCGCGCACCGACGTCTTCTCGTAGCCGCGCTCGGAGAACTCCTCGCGGGCCGCGGTCAGGATGCGGTCGCGGGTGTCGGCCGATTCCGTACGAGGGGGTCGGCCCCGTTTCCGCGCGGTCGCGTCGGTCATCGCCTGGGCACCTTCACCGCGGACGCCAGATGGAGGCGGGTGTAGGCCAGGGCCTCCGCGAGGTCGGCCTCGCGTTCGGCGCTGGACATCGCGCGCCGGGTGTTGACCTCGATGACGACATGGCCGTCGAAACCGGTCAGGGCGAGACGCTCCAGGAGCTCGGCGCAGGGCTGGGTGCCGCGGCCGGGGACGAGGTGCTCGTCCTTGTTGGAGCCGCCGCCGTCGGCGAGGTGGACGTGGCCGAGGCGGTCGCCCATGCGGTCGATCATGTGGATCGCGTCCGTGCGGGCCGTCGCGGTGTGACTGAGGTCGATCGTGAAGTGCCGGTAGTCGTCCTTCGTCACGTCCCAGTCGGGGGCGTAGGCGAGCATCTCGCGGTCGCGGTAGCGCCAGGGGTACATGTTCTCGACGGCGAACCGCACATCCGTCTCGTTCGCCATCCGCCAGATCCCGGTCACGAAGTCACGCGCGTACTGGCGCTGCCAGCGGAACGGGGGGTGTACGACGACCGTGGTCGCGCCCAGCTTCTCGGCGGCCGCCTGGGCGCGCTGGAGCTTGATCCAGGGGTCGGTGGACCAGACGCGCTGGGTGATGAGCAGGCAGGGGGCGTGGACGGCGAGGATCGGGACCTGGTGGTAGTCGGAGAGGCGGCGCAGGGCCTCGATGTCCTGGCTGACCGGGTCCGTCCACACCATGACCTCGACGCCGTCGTAGCCGAGGCGCGCGGCGATCTCGAAGGCCGTCGCCGTCGACTCCGGGTACACGGACGCCGTGGAGAGGGCGACCTTCGCATCCGGGATCCGTACGACTGGGTTTGCCACGGGGACAGGTTACGCGGCTTGGGAAGTGGGCCGGAGTCGGTGTTCGCCTATTCGCCATCGGGCTGTCTCGTCATGGGCGGGTGCGGGTTGGCTGTGGCTGGTCGCGCAGTTCCCCGCGCCCCCCGCGACACTGCCCCTAATGTCCGCTTTATGCGGAACCCATGTGATCCAAGCGTCGCAAGATCACGCCCTCCCTCAACGCCCACGGGCAGATTTCCAGCTTGTCCACGCCGAACAGGTCCATCGCGCCCTCTGCCACCAGGGCGCCGGCGAGGAGCTGGGCCGCTCGGCCCTCCGAGACTCCCGGGAGTATCGCGCGTTCGGCGGTGGGCATGGCGGCTAGGCGGGGGACCCAGGCTTCCAGGGATTCGCGCTTGAGTTCGCGCTGGACGTAGAGGCCGTCCGTGGAGCGGGCGGCGCCGGCGAGGCGGGCCAGTTGCTTGAAGGTCTTGGAGGTGGCGACCACGTGGTCGGGGGCGCCGAAGCGGCTGAACTCGCCGACCGTGCGGGCGATCTGGGCGCGGACATGGCGGCGCAGCGTCCGTATGGCCTCCGGGTCGGGCGGGTCACCGGGCAGCCAGCCCGCGGTCAGCCGACCCGCGCCGAGCGGCAGGGAGACGGCCGCGTCGGGCTCCTCGTCGATGCCGTAGGCGATCTCCAGGGAGCCGCCGCCGATGTCGAGGACGAGGAGCTTGCCTGCGGACCAGCCGAACCAGCGGCGGGCGGCGAGGAAGGTGAGTCGGGCCTCTTCTGCGCCCGTGAGGACCTGGAGCTCGGCGCCGGTATCGGCCTGCACGCGCGCGAGGACATCGTCGGCGTTGCTGGCCTCGCGCACGGCGGAGGTCGCGAAGGGCAGCAGTTCCTCTACGCCCTTGTCCTCGGCGGCCTGGAGCGCCTCCTGGATGACGCCGACGAGTTTGTCGACGCCCTCGGGGCCGATGGCCCCGTCCCCGTCCAGGAGTTGGGCAAGGCGCAGCTCCGCCTTGTGCGAATGCGCGGGCAAGGGGCGCGCGCCCGGGTGTGCGTCCACCACCAGCAGATGCACCGTGTTCGATCCCACGTCGAGGACACCGAGTCTCATGTAAGAAACGCTACTGCCAGCGGAGACGTGGACAGACACCCGTGCGGTCCCTGAAGAGCCTTTCGGCGACTTACCCTGGGTGCGTGCCAAAGACGAAAAAGGCGAAGGACAACAAGTCGGCCAAGTCGACCAAACCCGCTGAGACAGCCACGGGTTCGGCCGCGGCTTCTTCGCAGGTGAAGTCACCGAAGAAGTCGAAGAAGGCCCTGGCAGGCGACGAGAAGGGGCTCGACTTCGCACGCGCGTGGGTGGAATTCCCTGATCCGGCGGACGACGAGCAGGTCTTCCGGTGCGATCTGACATGGCTGACCTCTCGCTGGAACTGCATCTTCGGAAGCGGCTGCCAGGGCATCCAGGCGGGCCGCGCGGACGACGGGTGCTGCACGCTGGGTGCCCACTTCTCCGACGAGGACGACGAGAAGCGGGTCGCGGAACATGTGGCGAGGCTCACGCCGGACATGTGGCAGCACCATGACGTGGGCACCAAGACCGGCTGGGTCTCGCAGGACGAGGACGGCGACCGGCAGACCCGCCCGTACCAGGGCTCGTGCATCTTCCAGAACCGGCCCGGTTTCGCGGGCGGCGCGGGCTGCTCGCTGCACATCCTGGCCGTGAAGGAGGGCCGGGAGCCGCTGGAGACCAAGCCGGACGTCTGCTGGCAGCTGCCGGTGCGGCGGACCTACGACTGGATCGACCGGCCCGACGACACGCGCGTGCTGCAGGTGTCGATCGGTGAGTACGACCGCCGGGGCTGGGGTCCGGGCGGCCACGACCTGCACTGGTGGTGCACGTCGGCGACCTCGGCGCACGGCGCGGGCGACCCGGTGTACGTGTCCTACAGGCCCGAGCTGACCGAGCTGATGGGCAAAGCCGGCTACGACCGTCTGGTCGAGCTGTGCGAGGAGCGACTGGCCTCGCAGCTGCCGCTGCTGGCACCGCATCCGGCGGATCCGGTGAGCTGAGGCCACGGATCCACGACGACTTCGGCGTCTGCTACGTCTACGACACTGACGGGCTCGGGTCGCCGCTCTCGCTGGGCGGTGGCGACGAGTCCGCCGGTTCGGATGGGGGCGGGTCGGCGGGCGGGGGTTCCGGCTCGGGCGACGAGGGCGGGTTGCTCGGCGTCGGGTCGGTCGGGTCGGAGGGCGTGGAGTCCGAGGGCGTCGGCTCGGTGGGCGCCGTGGGCGTGGGCGTCGGGTCCGGGCCGGACGAGGGGGGCGGGTCCGCGGGGGTGCCCGGGCTGCTGGGGCCGGGGTCGGAGGGGCTGGGTGCCGTGCCGTACCCCTCGATGGAGACGACGGCGCCGGCGGGTGAGATCGCCACGTGTGCGCTCCAGTACCCGGAGGGCTCGCGCAGATGGTCGACGTACACCTTGATCGTGAACGATTCGCCGGGTCTGAGCGTTCCCGAGGACTTGCTGAGATAGAGCCAGGCGGCGCCCGTGGTCGCGGACCAGTGGACCGGGGCGGATCCGGAGGCGGTCAGGGTGATGAGCGTGGTGTCGCCGCTGTTGTCGGCCGCCACGTCCAGGCGTCCGGCGCCCTTCTGGCCTGCGCCCGCGACACTGACGACCTCCACGGAGACGTCCGGCTTGTTGCCGTCGGCGAACCGGTCGGGCCTGGTGCTGGCGTTTCCGGCGTTCTCGTAGTCGTCACCCGCCGCAGCGCCGCCGAGGTCGCCGGTGCCGTGGGTCTCGCTCGCGGTGGCCGAGCCGCTCACCCGCTCGCCCTCGCCGGCCAGCGGGGCGCCCCGGTAGGCGGCCCACAGGGCCAGCACGGGCGCCGCTACTACGGTGGCGACGACGGTCGTCGTGACGGCACGCGCGCGTAGGCGGTCCCGTCGGGCGGCGCGGTCCTTGGGGTCCATCGGGAAGCCGCGCCGGTCGAAGCGCGGGGCGGCCATGCCACGCGCGCGTGGGAGGTACGCCATGGCGGCGTGCAGGGCCGCGCGCGGGGCCTCCAGGACGTGCAGCTCGGCGGGTGTGACGCCGGTGACACCGGCGCCGGGCCAGCAGCCGGGGACCGCGCGCTCGGCGGTACGACGGCAGCGCGGGCAGTCGTCGACGTGCCGGACGAGCTCGCGGCGCAGGGTGGTGCTGAGGACGAGCTGGTTGTCGCCGGTCAGCCGGGCCACGCTGGGGCAGCTGCCGGTCTCGACGACGGCGAGCGCCGCGCGCGTGCGCTCGACCTCGCAGGCCGCGGAGGCCAGCAGCTCGCGGGCGGCGGCGAGTTCCATACCGAGGACCGCGGCGACCTCGTGGGCGGCGAGATGGTGGCGCACGGCGAGTTCGAGCGCCTCGCGCTGCTCGGGGGTGGTGCCGGCGGCCTCCGGCCAGGCGAGCAGGGCCAGTTCGCGCCGGCGCTGCTCCTGGACGTCCTCGGAGACGGCGGGCCCGGTGGGCTGCGCGGCCCGCTGCCGGTCGCCGCCGTGGCGGCCCCCCGGGTGGGCGGCGTGCGTGCCCTGACGTTTCTGCTTGGCCTCGGCCAGCTTGCGCAGACAGGCCCAGCGGGCCAGCGCGTACAGCCAGGCCCTGCGGTCGCCGGCCGCCTCGGGGCCACGCTGACCGCGCCGCTCGGCGAGCGCGAGGACGTCACCGAGGGCGGCGGTCGCCGCGTCGTGGTCGCACAGCACGGACAGGCAGTACGTGAACACGCCGTCCAGATAGGGCTCGTAGCGCGCGGGTGGCCGCTGCGCCAGAGTGCGCGCGGCAGCACGATCACGCGCCTCCCGGTGCGCCCGATGTGCGCCGGTGGTGCGGGTCGATGTCTCCGGACTGCTGCTCATCATCCGTGGACCGTAGGCGGCGTGAGATGGCCCCTTCCTCCACCTTGAACACTTTTAATCCGTACGGGTGAAACGATCCCTCAATAGGGGACAGGAACCCGCGATTTCGTGGCTCGTTCCTGACGGGGCGTGGCTGGTTCACGAGGGGTGTGACTGCCGGCGGTCAGCGTTGTCAGTGGCGGCGACTACGGTCTTCCCCATGGCTGCCCGTACGAAGACCACGAAGGACCGGCCGTCCTACCGCTGCACCGAGTGCGGCTGGCAGACGGCCAAGTGGCTCGGTCGCTGCCCCGAGTGCCAGGCCTGGGGGACGATCGAGGAGTACGGCGCGCCCGCTGTCCGTACGACGACGCCGGGGCGGGTCACCACCTCCGCCGTGCCCATCGGCCAGGTGGACGGCCGCCAGGCGACGGCCCGCTCGACCGGTGTGCCCGAGCTGGACCGTGTCCTGGGCGGCGGGCTGGTCCCCGGTGCGGTGGTCCTCCTCGCGGGCGAACCCGGCGTCGGCAAGTCGACGCTCCTGCTCGACGTGGCGGCCAAGTCGGCGAGTGACGAACATCGCACGCTCTATGTCACGGGCGAGGAGTCGGCCAGCCAGGTCCGCATGCGCGCCGACCGCATCAAGGCGATCGACGACCACCTCTACCTCGCAGCGGAAACCGATCTGTCCGCCGTGCTCGGCCACTTGGACGCGGTGAAGCCGTCCCTCCTGATCCTCGACTCGGTCCAGACCGTCGCCTCCCCCGAGATCGACGGCGCGCCCGGCGGCATGGCCCAGGTCCGCGAGGTCGCCGGCGCCCTGATCCGCGCCTCCAAGGAGCGCGGCATGTCCACCCTCCTGGTGGGCCATGTCACCAAGGACGGCGCCATCGCGGGCCCCCGCCTCCTGGAACACCTGGTGGACGTCGTCCTGTCCTTCGAAGGCGACCGCCACGCGCGCCTGCGTCTCGTACGGGGCGTCAAGAACCGCTACGGCGCGACGGACGAGGTCGGCTGCTTCGAGCTGCACGACGAGGGCATCACGGGCCTCGCCGATCCGAGCGGCCTGTTCCTGACCCGCCGCGCCGAGCCGGTCCCCGGCACGTGCCTGACCGTGACTCTGGAGGGCCGCCGGCCGCTGGTGGCCGAGGTCCAGGCCCTCACCGTCGACTCCCAGATCCCCTCCCCCCGCCGCACCACCTCCGGCCTGGAGACCTCCCGCGTCTCGATGATGCTCGCGGTCCTGGAGCAGCGGGGCCGGATCAGCGCCCTGGGCAAGCGGGACATCTACTCGGCGACGGTCGGCGGAGTAAAACTCTCGGAACCGGCGGCAGATCTGGCCATCGCCCTCGCGCTGGCCTCCGCGGCCAGCGACACCCCCCTCCCCAAGAACCTGGTCGCGATCGGCGAGGTCGGCCTCGCGGGCGAGGTCAGACGGGTCACGGGCGTCCAGCGCAGGCTCTCGGAAGCACACCGTCTGGGCTTCACACACGCCCTGGTTCCGGGCGACCCGGGCAAGATCCCCGACGGTATGAAGGTCCTGGAAGTCGCGGACATAGGGGACGCCCTGAGGGTCCTTCCACGCTCGCGTCGCCGAGAGGCCCCACGGGACGACGAGGACCGCCGGTAGACTTTGCCCTGGTCTCGCCCGTCCGTACGAACCGAGTGTGCGAAACGGGAGCGTCCCAGAACCCGCGACCGGAGGAGTGCAGTGGCAGCCAACGACCGGGCGTCAGCTCCCGGAAAGTCCGGCGGGAGCTCCGGTGCCGATGGCCTGATGCGCGCCTCATTGAGCGCCGTGGCACCCGGCACGGCCCTGCGCGACGGCCTGGAGAGGATTCTCCGCGGCAACACGGGCGGGCTCATCGTGCTCGGCTCCGACAAGACCGTAGAGGCGATGTGCACGGGCGGTTTCGTCCTGGACGTCGAGTTCACAGCGACGCGCCTGCGCGAGCTGTGCAAGCTCGACGGCGGCATCGTCGTCTCCTCGGACCTCTCAAAGATCCTCCGCGCGGGCGTCCAACTGGTCCCCGACCCGATGATCCCCACAGAGGAGACAGGCACCCGCCACCGCACCGCGGACCGCGTCAGCAAACAGGTCGGCTTCCCGGTCGTCTCGGTCTCCCAGTCGATGCGCCTGATCGCGCTCTACGTCGACGGCCAGCGCCGCGTCCTGGAGGACTCGGCGGCGATCCTCTCCCGCGCCAACCAGGCCCTGGCGACCCTGGAGCGCTACAAGCTCCGCCTGGACGAGGTCGCGGGAACGTTGTCAGCGCTGGAGATCGAGGACCTGGTGACGGTCCGCGATGTCTCCGCAGTGGTCCAACGCCTCGAAATGGTCCGCCTCATCGCCACCGAAATCGCCGAATACGTGGTCGAACTGGGCACCGACGGCCGTCTCCTGGCCCTCCAGCTGGACGAGTTGATCGCAGGCGTGGAACCAGAGCGCGAACTCGTGGTCCGCGACTACGTCCCCGAGCCCACCGCCAAACGCTCCCGCACTGTGGACGAGGCCCTAGCCGAGCTCGACGCCCTCTCCCACGCGGAACTCCTCGAACTGCCCACAGTGGCCCGAGCCTTGGGCTACACCGGCTCCCCCGAGGCCCTCGACTCGGCGGTCTCCCCCCGCGGATTCCGCCTCCTGGCCAAGGTCCCCCGCCTCCCCGGCGCGATCATCGACCGCCTGGTCGAACACTTCGGCGGCCTCCAAAAACTGCTGGCCGCGAGCGTCGACGACCTCCAGACGGTGGACGGCGTAGGCGAGGCCCGCGCCCGAAGCGTCCGGGAAGGCCTCTCCCGCCTGGCGGAATCGTCAATCCTGGAGCGTTACGTCTAGTCGTTCTCCAACACGAACGACGTCTGCACCTTGCCAAACCCGGCTGTCTTCACCTCAACCAGATAAGTCCCCGCCCCGGCCACCCCCGCCGGAGGCGTGGCACACTCCGGCGCACTCGGCTTGCGGTCCCACTCCACGGCGTACGTAACACCGGCACCCGCGGACACCCGGTACAGAAGACTGCCGGCTCCCTTGGGGCAGTCGTCGGAAGCCCAGAAGTCATCACTGCTCCCGGCCTGAGTGATCGTCACCACCGCACTCTTGGGCCCGAGATCAACCTTGCAGTCACTCCCGGACGAGTTCTTGGCCGTCAACTCAAGAGTGGGCGTCTCACCAGGCGCATACGTGTTACGAGCACTCCGCACACTCAAAGTGACAACGCCGGCCGTGCAGTTGGGCAGGGTCGAATTCGCCGGCAGCGTGTCCCCCGTACCCCCACCGTCCCCGTTGACCCCATCACCGGAGCCAGAGGTCCCACCGGATTCCCCGGCCCCACTCGACTCCCCACCGCTACTGCTACCACCACCACTACCGCTACCACTGCTGCCGCCATCGCTCGACTCGTCACGCCCGCCCGGGGCTTGACTGATGGCGGGCCCGGAATCGGACGGCCCGGGCGTGATGGTGGAGGGGACGGGATTCTTCCCGTTGGAGCCGTCCGCGTCGTTGCTACCGCCTCCGCCACCGGAGTTGACGACCCAGGTGACCAGCAGCGCCAACACCGCGACCACAGACAGCATTACAACCCTCCGTCGCCAGTAGATGGAGGAGGGAAGCGGCCCGACCGGATTGCGCAGAGATCCCACGGCGCAAACTGTACGAGAGATCGGCACACGAACTTG
This sequence comes from Streptomyces sp. JLBG701, assembly GCF_058544905.1. Taxonomy (NCBI): domain Bacteria; kingdom Bacillati; phylum Actinomycetota; class Actinomycetes; order Kitasatosporales; family Streptomycetaceae; genus Streptomyces; species Streptomyces sp. JLBG701. The sequence continues at coordinate 6,591,881 of NZ_CM178588.1, read as the reverse complement.
CCCCACCCGCCGCCCCGATCTCAACTTTTCCGGATCATCATTCCGGCACCGGGGCAGACCAGGACGCCCATCCGCGCCCCCGGGACGGCCCGAAAGCCGCGTACGGCGGGAAGGGGACGTGCCGGGGGGGGTGTCCGCCCGCAGCGGATGGCGTGTCAACACCGGCATGTTGGTGAGCAGCCGATTCCGCGCCAGACCGAGGACGGATACCCCGGCGCGGCCCCGACCCACGACGAACCGCAAGGCGCTACGCGCACCCCCACAGGGCGGAGGCCGCGCGGCGACGCAGCGTCAGCCAGCCGCCCCGCACCGGACCACGCCTGCCCCTACAAGGAACCGCACAACCAGGACGCGCACGGCACATCGCACACACCCCCGCCCCCGCATGGCAGGATCGGAACGCCATGACTGCGCCCACACACACCCCCTCCGACCGCGCCCTCGGCGACCCCCTCCACACCCCCGTGATCGCCTGGTTCGACGCACACGCCCGCGACCTCCCCTGGCGACGCCCGGAGGCCGGCCCCTGGGGCGTGATGGTCAGCGAGTTCATGCTCCAGCAGACCCCGGTCAACCGCGTCCTCCCGGTCTACGAACAGTGGCTGGCCCGCTGGCCCCGCCCCGCCGACCTCGCCAAGGAGGCCCCGGGCGAGGCCGTACGGGCCTGGGGCCGCCTCGGCTACCCCCGCCGCGCCCTACGTCTGCACGGCGCCGCGGTCGCCATAACGGAACGGCACGGCGGCGACGTACCCACCGACCACGCCCAGCTCCTCGCCCTCCCCGGCATCGGCGAGTACACGGCCGCGGCCGTAGCCTCCTTCGCCTACGGCCAGCGGCACCCCGTCCTGGACACGAACGTCCGCCGCGTCTTCGCCCGAGCGGTCACCGGCGTCCAGTACCCCCCGAACGCCACGACCGCCGCCGAACGCAAACTCGCCCGCGCCCTGCTCCCGGAGGACGAGGGCACCGCCGCCCGCTGGGCCGCCGCCTCGATGGAACTGGGCGCGCTCGTCTGCACGGCCAAGAACGAGACGTGCCAGCGCTGCCCGATCGCCGCCCAGTGCGCCTGGCAGCTCGCGGGCAAGCCGGAGCACGAGGGCCCGCCCCGCCGCGGCCAGACCTACGCGGGCACCGACCGCCAGGTCCGCGGCAAGCTGCTGGCCGTACTCCGCGAGGCACACACCCCCGTACCGCAGGCGGCTCTGGACCGCGTGTGGCACGAACCGGTCCAGCGGGCCCGCGCATTGGACGGCCTGGTGGCCGACGGCTTGGTCGAACCTCTGCCGGACGGCCGATACCGGCTTCCGCTGACCTGATGCAAAGCGTCCCGCCGACCAGCCACACGACCTCCCGCTGACCCGACGTACAGGAAAGTCACAGCCGTACGGGCTTCCTCACAGCCACCACCGCCCACCCAAACCGCCCCATTCCCACCCCATCCACCCAGTCTCTTTAGCCCGCTCCTACTTCCGTTACACAACCGACGGACAGCCGAGCGTTTCTCGCAGGCTGCTCCGCACAGGCCCGTGACAACCCCTCCGTAGCTTCGGTTCTGTGCCCGACGGGGGCGCGACAGCTACAGACCACGGGCAGTGGCGCCGGCAGCGGGCGGGTCGGAAACGGGGATGGAGGCGGTTGATCATGGCGCAGGGCGAGGTGGCCGAGGTGCTTGAGTTCGAGGAGTACGTCCGCACCCGGCAGGACGCGCTGCTGCGCAGCGCCCGCCGCCTGGTCCCGGACCCGGTGGACGCCCAGGACCTGCTCCAGACGGCGCTGGTACGGACGTACGGCCGCTGGGACGGTATAGCCGACAAGCGGCTCGCCGACGCCTACCTGCGCCGCGTGATGATCAACACCCGGACCGAGTGGTGGCGGGCGCGCAAGCTGGAGGAAGTGCCCACCGAGCAGCTCCCGGACGCGTGCGTCGACGACTCCACCGACCAGCACGCGGACCGCGAACTCCTGATGGACATCATGAAGGTGCTCGCCCCCAAGCAGCGCAGCGTCGTCGTACTGCGACACTGGGAGCAGATGTCCACGGAGGAGACGGCCGCCGCACTCGGCATGTCGGCCGGAACGGTCAAGAGCACGCTGCACCGGGCGCTCGCCCGGCTCCGCGAGGAGCTGGAGAGCCGCGATCTGGACGCACGCGCGCTGGAGCGTGAGGAGCGGGAGCGTTGCGCGGCCTAACCGGCGCTGGGCCCAACCGGGCCCGGGTGACCTTTCAGGCGGTGATCACGGCAGGGGCCGTGTTCGCCGCCGTCGCCCTTTTCGTCAGCGCCTGCTCCACCGGCGGCACCGGCACCCGCGACGAGGGCGCGGCACACGCGTCGGCATCGACGGTGGAGGGCGCCGCGGCGACGCCGTCCCCCACCCCTTCCCCCTCCGCCACCCTGGACCGCGTGAACGCGGTCAAGCTCGTCATGGCCGACCCGCAGGTCTCCGCGGCGGTCAAGCGCGAGCTGAAGCCGTGCGGCAAGGACTACCCGGTCGACGTGTTCTACGGCAATCTCACCGGCGGGGTCGCGAGCGACGTGGTCGTCAACGTCCTGAGCTGCGGCGAAGCGATCGGTATCGGCTCGTATGTGTACCGCGAGCAGAACGGCACGTACAAGAACGTGTTCCGGGCCGAGGAGCCGCCGGTCTACTCCGACATAGACCGCGGCGACCTGGTGGTGACCAAGCAGGTGTACGAGAAGGGCGACCCGGTGTCGAGCCCGTCGAGCGAGGACGTGATCACGTACCGCTGGGTCGCGGGCCGCTTCGCCGAGGAGTACCGGACGCATCACGACTACAGCAACGCGGTCGGCGGCGACGCGTCGGCGGTGCCGGACACCAACTGAACGCGTCACGTGAACCGAACGCCCCACGAGAACCGATGTACAACCGACGTACATACGCACCACGCACAGACGCACCACCCGACGAGACCCCCACAACGACCAAAGACAAAGACTGAGAGCAGCGGGATGGCAGACCAGACCCATGTCCTGTTCGTCGAGGACGACGACGTCATCCGTGAGGCCACCCAACTCGCCCTGGAGCGGGACGGCTTCGCGGTGACCGCGATGCCCGACGGGCTGTCGGGCCTGGAGGCGTTCCGGGCGGACCGCCCCGACATCGCGCTCCTGGACGTCATGGTTCCCGGCCTGGACGGCGTGAGCCTGTGCCGGCGCATCCGGGACGAGTCGACCGTGCCGGTGATCATGCTGTCGGCGCGCGCCGACTCGATCGACGTCGTACTGGGCCTGGAGGCGGGCGCGGACGACTACGTGACGAAGCCGTTCGACGGCGCGGTCCTGGTCGCGCGCATCCGCGCTGTGCTGCGCCGCTTCGGCCACGCGAGCGGCGGCGACCGCGCGGACGAGACGGCCGCCCCGGTGGCCGGCGGTGTGCTGACCTTCGGCGACCTGGAGATCGACACCGAGGGCATGGAGGTACGCAAGGCGGGTCGGCCGGTGGCGCTGACGCCGACCGAGATGCGGCTGCTCCTGGAGTTCTCCTCGGCGCCCGGCACCGTGCTCTCCCGCGACAAGCTCCTGGAGCGCGTGTGGGACTACGGCTGGGGCGGTGACACGCGCGTCGTCGACGTCCATGTGCAGCGACTGCGTACGAAGATCGGCCAGGACCGCATCGAGACGGTCCGCGGCTTCGGCTACAAGTTGAAGGCCTGAGCGGGGGATACGGCGGGGTATGCGGGAGAACTCTCGGCGCGTACGGCGCCTGATGCCGACCCGGATGGAGCTCACGGGCATCCGCACCGGACTCAGATGGAAGCTCAGCGCGGCCATCGCGCTGGTCGGCGCGCTGGTGGCGATCGCGCTCAGCCTGGTCGTGCACAACGCCGCCCGGGTCTCGATGCTGGACAACGCACGTGAACTCGCGGACGAACGCGTCCGGATCGCCCAGCGCAACTACGAGCTGTCCACCCGGCCCAACTTCCCCGACGTCAAGATCGACGACCCGCGGCTGCCGGCGGCGCTGCGGGCGAAGGTCGAACAGGGGCGGCGGGCGACCTATGTCACCGACAACGGGGGCAGCTCGCCCGACATATGGGCGGCCGTGCCGGCCAAGGACGGCAGGATCCTCTCCGTCCACACCGGATTCACCTACCGCAGCGCGGACATCCTCAAGGACCTCGACCAGGCCCTGATCATCGGCTCGATCGCGGTCGTCCTCGGCGGCAGCGCGCTCGGCGTGCTCATCGGCGGGCAGTTCTCGCGGCGACTGCGGAAGGCGGCGGCCGCGGCGAACCAGGTCGCCAGGGGCGAGACGGACGTACGGGTGCGGGACGCCATCGGCGGGGTCGTACGGGACGAGACCGACGACCTCGCACGGGCGGTGGACGCGATGGCGGACACGCTGCAGCAGCGCCTTGAGGCGGAACGCAGGGTCACGGCCGACATCGCGCACGAACTGCGCACACCGGTGACCGGCCTGCTCACCGCCGCCGAACTCCTGCCGCCGGGTCGCCCGACGGAGCTGGTCCTGGACCGGGCGAAGGCCATGCGCACGCTCGTGGAGGACGTCCTGGAGGTCGCGCGGCTGGACAGCGCCTCGGAGCGGGCGGAGTTGCAGGACATACTGCTGGGCGAGTTCGTCACCCGCCGGGTCACGGCGAAGGACCCGGCCGCCCGGATACAGGTGGTCCACGAGTCGATGGTCACGACCGACCCGCGGCGCCTGGAACGCGTCCTGTTCAACCTGCTGGCCAACGCCGCACGGCACGGCAAGCCGCCGATAGAGGTCTCCGTCGAGGGCCGGGTCATCCGCGTCCGCGACCACGGCCCCGGCTTCCCCGAAGAACTCCTCGCGGACGGCCCGAGCCGCTTCCGCACCGGCAGCAGCGACCGCTCCGGCCACGGCCACGGCCTCGGCCTGACCATCGCGGCAGGCCAGGCCCGGGTCCTGGGCGCCCGCCTGACCTTCCGCAACGTACGCCCGGCGGGCGCACCGGAACACATACCGGCGGAGGGCGCGGTGGCGGTCCTGTGGCTACCGGAACACGCGCCGACGAACACGGGAAGCTACCCGATGCTGCCGTAGAGGCACGCGAGAGCCGGAGCTGTCAGCAAGCCCAGTCCTGCGCCGGGTCGAGGCCGCCCTCGCGCGGCTGGGTGAAGGAGAACCAGTTCCCGGAGTCGTCGCGGAACAGCGCCTCCGTACCGTACGGACGCTCATGCGGCTCCTGCAGGAACTCCACGCCGCGGTCCTTGAGCTTCTTGTAGTCGCCGTGGATGTCGTCGGTGGTCAGCACGCCCGCGCCGAGTGCCCCCTTGGACACCAGCTTCCTGATCATCTCGGCGGACTCGGGGTCCATCCCGGGCCCGTTCGGCAGCATCAGCGTGAGCTCGACGTCGGGCTGGTTCGGGGAACCGACGGTGAGCCAGCGCATGCCGCCCTCACCCATCGTCATGTCCGTACGGACCTCAAGGCCCAGCTTCTCGGTGTAGAACTCCTTGGCCCGGTCCTGGTCAAGGACCCAGACGGTAGAGATGGCGAGACCCTTGATCATGGCGTGCTCCTGTCGACTGCCGTTCGCGCTTGCCATGTCACCGTAGGCGGCGGCACTGTCAGTCCGCTTCTCCAGAATTGCGCTCTGTTCCACCGGAGGCGGACCTGAAGCCGCCGGCCCAGTGCATGACGTAGCACCCAGGTATGAGAGCGGTCCCACGCCCCACATGCTTAGCCCGGTACTCGGTCGGCGTCAGCCCGGTCAACGCCTTGAACCGCGCCGAAAACGTCCCCAGGCTGCTGAACCCGACGAGATGACAGATCTCCGTCACGGACAGATTCGCGGTACGCAGCAGATCCTCGGCCCGCTCGATCCGCCGATGCGACAGATACTGCCCGGGCGTCTCGCCGTACGCCGCCTTGAAGGCCCGTACAAAGTGATACCGGGAGTACCCGGCGTACGCGGCAACGGCATCCAGATCGAGCGCCGGATCGGCCCAGTCCCGATCCATGGCGTCTTTGGCCAGCCGCAACTGCCGCACCTTCTCCATGCGACCGATGGTGACACGCACCTCGCGATACCGACCCAGGTTGAGATCGCCCCCGCCGGGCGAAGAACCCAAAAGCGAAGACCCCCGGGGCGGACACCAGCCGGGGGCCTTCAGCTCACTACGGAATCCCGCACAATCAGACGGTCTCCGCCACACTCCCCTTCGAGGGAACCTCACTCACCGCGTCCCCGTCAGGCGTAGGCGCAGCCGACCCCGCCCCCTTCAGCGGAACCTCCTTCACGAACACCGCCGCCACCAACGCGATCGCAGCCACCGCAGCCCCCAGCAGAAACGCCGTATGCGTCCCTGCGGACACCGCATGCTGATAAGCCTCCCGAGCCACCGCCGGCAGCTTCGCCAGACTCGCCGCATCCAGTTGCGCGGACTGCTCGGTGATCTTCGACCCCACCGCCCCGGCCCGCTCGGCCATGACGTCCTGCACCCGGTGATTGAACAGCGCACCCATGATCGCGACACCGAAGGAGGAGCCGAGCGTACGGGAGAGGGTCGAGGTCGACGACGCGACGCCCATGTCCTTCATCTGCACGCTGTTCTGCGCGACCAGCATGGTGATCTGCATGAGGCAGCCCATACCGAGCCCGACGACAGCCATGTACACACCGGACGTGAACCGGCTCGTGTCGGTGTCCATCAGCGACAGCAGATACAGCCCGACGACCATCAGCAGCCCACCGGCGACCGGGAAGATCTTGTACCGCCCGGTGTTCGTGGTCACCCGCCCCGCGATCATCGACGTCACGAGCATCGCACCGAGCATCGGCAGCAGCAGCAACCCGGAGTTGGTCGCGGACGCGCCCTGCACGGACTGCTGGTACAGCGGCAGGAAGAGGGTCGCACCGAACATCACGAACCCGGTGATGAAGCCGATGATCGCCATCAGCGTGAAGTTCCGGCTGCGGAAGATGTGCAGCGGCACGACCGGCTCGGCGGCCTTGGTCTGCCAGAACACGAACCCGACGAGCGAGGCGACACCGATCGCGATGAGCTCCATGATGCGGGCGGAGCTCCACGCGTACTCCGAACCGCCCCACGTGGTGACCAGCACGATGGAGGTGATGCCGACGGTCAGCAGCCCGGCACCGAGGTAGTCGATCCGCGCCTGCGCCCGCTTCTTCGGCAGATGCAGCACCGCACTGATCGCGGCGAGCGCCACGACACCCAGCGGCAGGTTGATGTAGAAGGACCAGCGCCAGCCCCAGTTGTCGGTGATGGTGCCGCCGACCAGCGGTCCGCCGATCATCGCGAGCGCCATGACGCCGGCCATCATGCCCTGGTACTTACCGCGCTCCCGCGGCGGAATGAGGTCACCGATGATCGCCATGACGCCGACCATCAGACCACCGGCGCCGAGGCCCTGGATCGCCCGGAACCCGATCAGCTGCCCCATGTCCTGGGCCATACCGCTGAGCGCCGACCCGATCAGGAAGATCACGATCGAGGTCATGAAGGCGCCCTTGCGCCCGTACATGTCACCGAGCTTGCCCCACAGCGGAGTGGAGGCCGCGGTGGCGAGCGTGTACGCGGTCACGACCCACGACAGGTGCTCAAGCCCGCCCAGTTCACCCACGATCGTCGGCATCGCCGTGCCCACGATCATGTTGTCGAGCATCGCGAGCATCATCGTGATCATCAGCGCGAGCAGAACGACCCGCACGCTCTTCGGCTGCTTCTCTTCTACGTCCGCCGCCCCCGCCGCATCCGGCGTGACGGTCTCTGTGTCCGCCATCTTTCCCACTCCCCCAGCTCCGCTACTTACTTGACGCCCGGCTAGTTGTCTACACTGAGGAAGGTAGAGGCGTAACTAGCCGGGCGTCAAGTAAGTTTCTTGGAAAGCCGAGGAGTACGAGGATGGGCGGCACCATGGACGGCACCAAGCAGCGACGCCGCGGGGACACCCGCCAGCGCATCCAGGACGTGGCCCTCGAACTCTTCGCCGAGCAGGGCTACGAGAAGACGTCCCTGCGCGAGATCGCCGAGCGCCTGGACGTCACCAAGGCGGCGCTCTACTACCACTTCAAGACCAAGGAAGAGATCATCGTCAGCCTCTTCGAGGACCTGACGAAGCCGATCGAGGACCTGATCGAGTGGGGCAAGCAGCAGCCGCACACCCTGGCGACCAAGCAGGACATCGTACGGCGCTACAGCGAGGCCCTGACCGAGGCGGCTCCCCTGTTCCGCTTCATGCAGGAGAACCAGGCGACCGTACGGGACCTGAGCATCGGCCATATGTTCAAGAACCGCATGATGGGCATGCGCGACATCATCATCGACCCGGACGCCGACCTGGTCGACCAGGTCCGCTGCATCAGCGCCCTGTTCACGATGCACGCCGGCATGTTCGTGCTCCAGGACCTGGAGGGCGACGCCGAGCAGAAGCGCAAGGCGGTCCTGGAGGTCGCGACCGACCTGATCACCAGGGCGCACGGCGGCTCGAAGACGCCCGACGATCAGGCGTCTTGACCGACCACGCCTCTTAGACGGTCACACCCTTGGCCCGCAGAAACGCGACGGGGTCGATCGCGGAGCCGTAGTTCGCGGTCGTACGGATCTCGAAGTGCAGGTGCGGCCCGCTGGAGTTGCCGGTGTTGCCGGACAGGGCGATGTTCTGCCCGGTGGCGACGACCTGGCCGACCTTCACCTTGATCTTCGAGAGGTGGGCGTACTGGGAGTACGTACCGCTGCTGTGCTTGATGACGATGGCATTGCCGTACGCGGACCCGTCACCGGCGCCGTTGCCGCCGGCCTTGACGACCGTGCCGCCGTGCGCGGCCACGACCTTGGTGCCGCTCGGCACGGCGAAGTCCTGACCGGAGTGGGTGGACTGCCACATGCTGCCGGCCTGATTGAAGGCAGCGGAGAGCGTGTACTTCTTCACCGGGTCGACCCAGGAGGCGGCCGTCTTCGCCGCGGCGGTCTTGGCGGTGACGGGCGTGGCGGTGACGGCGGTGGTGCCGGCGGCGTTCGCGACCCCGGCCCCCAGTACGACCGACGCCCCCAGGCCAACGGCCAGGACGGCGGCACGCATGCGGAGCGGGGACGTGCGGAAGGAGCGGGACGTGAAGCGCTGGGACATCGAAACCTCATTGGGACGGGGACAGAGAAACCACCCGGCGGACGGACACCCACCGGATGGCGCATCCCTTGGTAACCCCGACTCCCCCAGACACCAAAAGCCGCGTTCTACGACGGAACCTAGTACTTGACCCCAAAACTTCCCGCTTCTTGACAGAAGCCCCATCCAGCTCATCCCGCATGAATCCACCCAGGATGCAGAAACAGGGCCAGGGATTCTAGGACATAAGTCCTTTTTGCCCGAAACGCCCTCTCCACTACCCGCCCTAGTAACGGACAAATCGCCTGTGCGGCATGTCACCGGCCGCCAAGATCCGGGGCTCCGCGAATGTGACGGGGACTACGCCAAAACCGCCACCACACCACCCAGGCCGGCAATCCGACCCCGGCGAGCACGAACAGGGCCAGGAACACATACCCGATCCACATGGACGCACCCCGCGAGGCCACGACCTGGTGCGTACCCCAGGGCAGCTCTACGACGGACACGACGTCCCCGTTCCAGTCGGACCGGTCGGCCTTCACGGCGTAGGACGCGTGGGACTCCTGGGACGCGTTGGACTCGTAGGGGATCCCGACGCATTCGACCTTCTCGCCGCCCCGCCCGTTGTCCCGCCGGCACTCGGTGAGCGTGACGCTCTCCTGCCGCCCCGCAAGGCCCAGCCCGTACACACCCCCGACCACGAAGAAGGCGGCCAGCGCCAACAGCACCAGGGCGATCACCAGCCACGCCACGTCAGCGACGTACTCCGCACGCGCCCGCGTCCCCTCGACCCCCGCCATCTCTCAAGCGTAGCCCCGGGTCATCTCCGTCAACTGCTCTGAGGGCGACGCGAGTTTGCGTGCGCCGCTGCGTACGCTGGTCGGGAAAGCCGTCATGCCCACGGGGGAGCATCTATGGAACCGGCTGCCGCAGGCGTCAAGTTGGCGTCGAGCGTGGTCACGCCGCTTGTCAGGAAGCTGTTCGTCGCCGAGGGATCCGGCGCCGGGCTGGTGGACAAGCCGGTCCGCATCTCGGGCTATGTCTCCTTCAAGGGTGAGAAAAGCACCCTCACCTACGCCGACCTGGAGAAACTCTCCGCCGAGCTGGTCCGCCGCGCGCTGAAGGGCGGCGAGCGGGCCATCTCCACCGACGCGGAGGAAGCCGTCTGTTTCGCCCTGGCCGACAGTCTGTTCGCGCTCGGCAACCTCACCATGACGGACGTACAGGCGGTGGAGCTCGGTCCCGAGTACCTGGCCGACGCCCTCCGCCACGCGAGCGGCAACATGGACCGGGCCCTCTCCTTCGACGAGAGTCTCTTCTTCGGCAGCCTGCTCACCACGGCCTGCCTGCACATCCTGCACTTCTTCACCCAGCGCTCCACCTTCGTGGCCCGCACCCTCGTCGAGCAGACCCGCCGCCAGCGCGAACTCATAGCGAAGATCGACGAGTTGATCGCCCGCACCCCGCCCACCGGCGGCACCGACCCCGTCTTCGAACAGCGCTACCTCGCCTACGTCGCCACCAAGCACAGCCAACTGACCATCTACGGCATCGACCTGGCCAACACCCCCGACCGCTGGCCCCTCGACGCCGCCTACCTCAGCCTCCAGGCGCTGGGCCCCGCCGAGGACGACGACACGACCGGCCCCGGCGGTCTGCGCATCGCCTCCGCCGCGGCCACGCTGCCCGCCGAACAGGCCCTCGCCGAGCACGACTTGGTGCTGCTGCGCGGGGTCGCCGGCTCCGGCAAGACCACGCTCGTCCAGTGGCTCGCGGTGACCGCGTCCCGCGGCGAGCGCGGCGACCGCATCCCCTTCGTCCTCCCCCTGCGCACCCTCGTCCGCCGCCCCGACGGCCTCCCCGCGCCGGACGCCTTCCTGGCCGCCGTACGCGTCCCCTTCCACGCCACCCAACCCGCCGGCTGGGCGGACCGGGTGCTCGGCGCCCGCCGCGGCCTGCTCCTCGTCGACGGCATCGACGAGATCCCCGAGCGCGAACGGGAGCGCACCCGCCGCTGGCTGCGCGACCTGCTCGACGTCTACCCCGGCAACCAGTGGCTGGTCACCTCCCGCCCCTCCGCCGTACGTGAGGACTGGCTCGCCCCCGACGGCTTCACCGAACTCGCGCTCACCCCCATGAGCCGGGACGACGTGACCGCGTTCGTCGCCCGCTGGCACACCGCGGCCCGCACGGACGCACCGGAGGCGGAGCTGGAACGCCTCGACGGCTACGAGCGCACCCTCCTCGACGCCGTCCAGACCAAGCCCGACCTCGGCCGCCTCGCCACCAACCCCCTGATGTGCGGCCTGATCTGCGCCCTGCACCGCGACCGGCGCGGCTATCTCCCGCACGGCCGCCAGGAGTTGTACGACGCCGCCCTGTCGATGCTGCTGTCCCGCCGCGACGAGGAACGGGACATGTACACCCGTGGCGGCCTCGACGACGACGGCGTCCACCTCAGCGAACTCCCCCAGATCCAGCTGCTCCAGCGCCTCGCGTACTGGCTGATCCGCAACAACCAGTCCGAAATGGACCGCGACCGCGCCGAACGCATCATCGCCGACGTCCTCCCGTCCCTCCCGGCGGCCTCCTCCCAGGGCGACGCCACCGCGATCCTGCGCCACCTCCTCATCCGCAGCGGCCTGCTCCGCGAACCCACCGCCGGGACAGTGGAGTTCGTCCACCGCACCTTCCAGGACTACCTCGGCGCCAAGGCCGCGGTGGAGGACGGCGACTTCGGCCTACTGGTGCGGGGTGCCGCGGACGAACAGTGGGCGGACGTCTTCCGGATGGCGGTGGCGCATGCGCGGCCGCGTGAACGGGCCGAGCTGCTGCGGGACTTGAGCGAGTCGGCCGAGCATCTGGAGGGGGCCCAAGGGACGCGCGTACGACTCCTCGCCCTCGCGTCCCTGGAGCACGCGACGCAGCTCGACCCGACGGTGCGAGCAGCCGTCGAGCGGAACGCGGCCGCGCTGATCCCGCCACGGACGACCGAGGAGGCCCGCGCCCTGGCCTCTGTAGGCCCGCTCGCCCTGGAGCTGCTGCCCGGCCCGGAGGGGCTGACCGACGCGGAGGCCCGGGCGGTGGTCATCACGGCGTCGCTGATCGGGACGGAGGCCGCGCTGCCGGTGCTGGCCCGGTTCAGCTCCCATCCAAGCGTGGACGTACGCGCCCAACTCATCTGGACCTGGAAGCGGTTCGCGACACGGAAGTACGGTCAGGAGGTCGTCGCCCATCTACAAGAGGATGGGCTCTACTTCACCGCGCACTCGCGGGAACACCTACGTTTTCTGCACGAGCTGGGTGGCAGGAAGGCTCTTCAGCTCGCCGGGGACATCGACCCCGCCGAAATGAGAACCGCTCTGCCGTCCGACAAGGTGAACAAACTCGTCATCGGCGACAACAACAAGCTCCGCGACCTGAGCTGCCTGTCATCGCTGCACAGGCTGACTTTTCTGGAGTTCACCAATTGCCATGGTGTGTATGACCTCACGCCGCTGGCCCGACTGCCCCTGTCCACACTGTCCTTGGACTACATGCACGGTCTGGAGCGACCGGGCGCCCTGGCCGTGCTCGCCGGCTCGGCGACCCTGGAGCAGCTCCACCTCGGCATGGCGCTGGGGGCCGAGTCCCTAGACGCCGCTCTCCCGGAACTGCCACTGCGCGGTCTGCGCCTCACCAAGAACGCCATCACGTACACGGGCCTGCGCGGCCTGCACCGAATGCGCTCGCTGAACCACCTGGGCCTGTTCAGCCCGCTCACGAAACTCTCCTCCGAGGACTGGGAGGAGATCGCCCGCCTTCCCAAGCTCGAGGATCTGCGCGTCAACTGGCAGGCTCCCGGCCTGGGCTACCCTCCGCTGCCCGGCATCACCACGCTGTGGCTGGCCAACTTCCGGGGCACCGAGGACATCTCACGCATCCCGGATCTCTTCCCCAATCTGCGCACGGTCGGTATCACCCTCGCCCGGGACGTGACCTCCGTACCGGAAGACGTCCTCGCACCCCTCCCCGTAACCCCCACCATCACCACGGCGTACGGAGTGGTGTGACGCACCTCTCTAGCTGAACTACCCTCCAGTAACCCTAGAGTTTCCTCTCACGCAACCCTCGCCAAGGAACATCCCCCCGACACCCGGCAGCGCACGGATCCCGCGAGAGGACCCCCACACATGACGACAGGCACCTGGACGCGCCGCATAGGCATGACCGCCGTCGCCGCGGTCGCCGTCACAGCGATGGCCGTCCCCACCGGCGCCCAGGCCGCGACGGCCACCAGCTCCGCCACCGCCGCAGCCGCCGCCGAAGACGTCGACTACGCCACCTGGCAGGCGGACTGCCAGACGGTGATGAACGACGCGCTCCCGTACCTGAAGCAGCGCATCGCCGCCACCAAGCCGGGCGAGAAGCAGGCGATCGTCTTCGACATCGACAACACCACCCTGGAGACCGACTTCGGCTTCAGCTACCCGCAGCCGGCCAACAAGCCGGTCCTGGAGGTCGCCAAGTACGCCCAGGAGCACGGCGTAGACCTCTTCTTCGTGACCGCCCGCCCGGGCATCATCTACCTGCCCACCGAGTACAACCTGGAGCACGTCGGCTACGAAGTCGACGGCCTCTACGTCCGCAACCTGATCGACCTCTTCAAGGACGTCGCCGCCTACAAGACCGCCCAGCGCGTCGACATCGAGTCCAAGGGCTACACGATCATCGCGAACATCGGGAACAGCGCCACCGACCTCTCGGGCGGCCACGCCGAGAAGACGTACAAGCTCCCGGACTACGACGGCCAGCTGTCGTAAGTCGTCAGGGCATGCGACAGGGGCCGGTGCTGAAAAGCACCGGCCCCTTTCATCGGCTCAACCCCGGAGGGTCACGCCTCCTTGCTCAGGTTCGGTCCGGCTCCGCCGGCCGCCTGCTCGATCGGCGGGACGTCGGGCAGTGCCGACTTCTCCTCACCGCGGAAGGTGAAGGTCGCGGCGTCGCCCTCGCCCTCCGTGTCGACGACCACGATGTGACCGGGGCGCAGCTCGCCGAAGAGGATCTTCTCCGAGAGCGTGTCCTCGATCTCGCGCTGGATCGTGCGACGCAGCGGACGGGCGCCCATGACGGGGTCGTAACCCTTCTTGGACAGCAGCTCCTTGGCGGCATGGGAGAGCTCGATGCCCATGTCCCGGTCCTTGAGGCGCTCGTCGACCTTGCCGACCATCAGGTCGACGATCTTGAGGATGTCGTCCTGCGTCAGCTGCGGGAAGACGACCACGTCGTCGACGCGGTTGAGGAACTCGGGGCGGAAGTGCTGCTTGAGCTCGTCCGAGACCTTGTTCTTCATGCGCTCGTAGTTGGACTTCGTGTCACCCGTGGCCGCGAAGCCCAGGTTGAAGCCCTTGGAGATGTCCCGGGTGCCGAGGTTGGTCGTCATGATGATGACCGTGTTCTTGAAGTCCACGACCCGGCCCTGGGAGTCGGTCAGGCGACCGTCCTCCAGGATCTGGAGCAGCGAGTTGAAGATGTCCGGGTGCGCCTTTTCGACCTCGTCGAAGAGGACCACCGAGAACGGCTTGCGCCGCACCTTCTCCGTCAGCTGGCCGCCCTCTTCGTAGCCCACGTATCCGGGGGGCGAACCGAAGAGACGCGAGACCGTGTGCTTCTCGCTGAACTCCGACATGTCGAGGGAGATCAGCGCGTCCTCGTCACCGAAGAGGAACTCGGCGAGGGCCTTGGAGAGTTCGGTCTTACCGACACCGGACGGACCGGCGAAGATGAACGAACCACCTGGACGCTTCGGGTCCTTGAGGCCGGCACGCGTACGGCGGATCGCCTTCGAGAGCGCCTTGACGGCGTCCTTCTGGCCGATGACCCGCTTGTGGAGCTCGTCCTCCATACGCAGCAGGCGGCTCGACTCCTCCTCGGTCAGCTTGAAGACCGGGATGCCGGTGGCGGTCGCGAGGACCTCGGCGATCAGCTCGCCGTCGACCTCGGCGACGACGTCCATGTCGCCGGCCTTCCACTCCTTCTCCCGCTTGGCCTTCGCGGCGAGGAGCTGCTTCTCCTTGTCACGGAGAGAGGCGGCCTTCTCGAAGTCCTGCGAGTCGATCGCGGACTCCTTGTCCCTGCGGACACCGGCGATCTTCTCGTCGAACTCGCGCAGGTCCGGCGGCGCGGTCATCCGGCGGATGCGCATCCGCGAGCCCGCCTCGTCGATCAGGTCGATCGCCTTGTCGGGCAGGAAGCGGTCCGAGATGTAGCGGTCGGCGAGCGTCGCCGCCTGCACCAGGGCCTCGTCCGTGATGGAGACGCGGTGGTGGGCCTCGTAGCGGTCGCGCAGGCCCTTGAGGATCTCGATCGTGTGGGGGAGGGAAGGCTCCGCCACCTGGATCGGCTGGAAGCGGCGCTCGAGGGCCGCGTCCTTCTCAAGGTGCTTGCGGTACTCGTCCAGCGTGGTCGCACCGATGGTCTGCAGCTCACCACGGGCCAGCATCGGCTTGAGGATGCTCGCGGCGTCGATGGCGCCCTCGGCGGCACCGGCACCGACCAGCGTGTGCAGCTCGTCGATGAACAGGATGATGTCGCCGCGGGTGCGGATCTCCTTGAGGACCTTCTTCAGGCGCTCCTCGAAGTCACCGCGGTAGCGGGAGCCGGCGACCAGCGCGCCGAGGTCAAGCGTGTAGAGGTGCTTGTCCTTCAGCGTCTCAGGCACCTCGCCCTTGACGATCGCCTGAGCCAGTCCCTCGACAACCGCCGTCTTACCGACGCCGGGCTCACCGATGAGGACCGGGTTGTTCTTGGTACGGCGGGACAGCACCTGCATGACCCGCTCGATCTCCTTCTCGCGCCCGATGACCGGGTCGAGCTTGGACTCACGAGCGGCCTGGGTGAGGTTCCGGCCGAACTGGTCGAGAACCAGGGACGTCGAGGGGGTGCCCTCGGCAGGGCCGCCGGCGGTGGCGGTCTCCTTGCCCTGGTAACCGGAGAGCAGCTGGATGACCTGCTGCCGCACCCGGTTGAGATCTGCGCCCAGCTTGACCAGGACCTGGGCGGCGACGCCCTCGCCCTCACGGATCAGGCCGAGCAGGATGTGCTCCGTGCCGATGTAGTTGTGGCCCAGCTGAAGGGCCTCGCGGAGCGACAGCTCCAGGACCTTCTTGGCACGGGGGGTGAAGGGGATGTGCCCGGACGGGGCCTGCTGCCCCTGCCCGATGATCTCCTCCACCTGCTGGCGGACCGCCTCGAGCGAAATCCCGAGGCTCTCCAGGGCCTTAGCGGCGACACCCTCACCCTCGTGGATGAGACCCAGGAGGATGTGCTCGGTGCCGATGTAGTTGTGGTTGAGCATCCGGGCTTCTTCCTGAGCCAGGACGACAACCCGCCGCGCGCGGTCGGTGAACCTCTCGAACATCGTTAATCGCTCCTCAGAGCGGTCAGGCAGTAAGGGGACGCTCCCCTCCCTGTCCTTCCGCAGCTTAGTCCCGCAAGCGGGGACCGCTCATTCCAACTGCCGACACCATGTCCTTGGCCTCCTGACCCCGAACGCCGACATCTGCTCCAACCCGATGGTGCGAGACGATGTTCCCGCAGGCCAGGCAGTTACCCCCACCATCAGTACGCCGATGGCGAACGTGAGACGGCCATTTCTGCGTGTCGCCCCCTCCCACTAGGGATGTCTTACCCGTACGGACTGACACTCCATGCCGCTCAGCCCGGTTCCCTCCGCTATGGGCGAACAACCTTGCGCCACCCGACTCCACCGAGCGCCCCCACTTTCGACACTCTGCGCATTCACCGGACCACCCAGCGTAACTCGCACGCCTCTTGGACGGTTGCGCTTGGCATGGTTGGCACAGGCCCGACAAGTCCCACGCTCCCCTCTCCCCGCCGGCCGCTCGATCAGGTAGATCCGAGCGATCAGGTCCGTCGGTGGTACGAGAACGAACTGGGGTGGCAGACAGTGCCCGGGACACCCCCAACACCGGGAACACCTGGCACAGCAGCCACAACAGGCACTCCACTACGACTTTCCGTGGGCCTGCGCTTCGACGTCCTGGACGTGCCGGTCGAGGCGGGCTTCGCGGCGCTGCGGCGGCTGGGGCCGGGCTCTCCGGTGGCGGTGCAGGGCGAGAGGATGCGGCTGCTGGTGGCGGCGGGCAGCGCGGAGGAATTGCCGGGGCTGCTGGACTGGCTGGAGTGGGGCGCGCTGGCGCTGGATCTGGTGGCGCTAGGCGCGGGCGCTCTCATGGACGCGCCGTCGCCTCCGGAATTCGGGGCGACAGGGCCGCAAGGGCCGGCGGGGGCCGCGGGAAGAACACCGCTGCCCGGTCCCTTGCAGGGGGCCGCCGTATGGCTGCGGCCCCCCGAGCCGGGGTGCGAGGTCGAGGCCTCGCTGCCGAAATTGTCGGCCGTGGGGGGCGTTGGGGGCGCCCCTGATCTCGTACGACTCGTCGACACGATGGCAGCGCAATGCCACCGAGTAAGGCTGTCACGCGCGTGCGCTCAGCCGTTGGCCTTCTCGTAGGCCTCGCGAATGGCCGCGGGAACACGACCTCGGTCGTTGACCTCGTGACCGTTCTCCTTGGCCCAGGCACGGATCAGCGCGGTGTCCTGGCTGCCACCGGATGCGGCGCGCGCCTTTCCACGGCCACCCGCGGCACGGCCACCGGTACGCCGGCCGCCCTTCACGTAAGGCTCGAGAAGGCCACGGAGCTTGTCCGCATTCGCGGTGGTGAGATCGATCTCGTACGTCTTGCCGTCCAGCGCGAACGTCACGGTCTCGTCCGCCTCGCCGCCGTCGAGGTCGTCGACAAGAAGGACCTGAACCTTCTGTGCCACCGGATTTCCTTTCATCGATAACTTGAGGGCCTGGGGTCTGCGGCGTCTGCCGTTTCACCGTCCCCTGTTATATGCAGTACTGCAGTACGTCGGAAAGCAAACCGCTTTTGCCGGAAAAACACAAACCCCCGGGAGAGACTGAGGGAGACCCCTCGGTCCGGAAACATGCGCGTTTCGGACATAGGGAACCTGGGCAGGCCCGCTCGCCGAAATATGTCTGCTCGGCAGTCTCCTCGGCGATCACAGATGCAGAAGCATCCGCCTGTTGCCCAAGGTGTTCGGTTTCACTCGTTCGAGTCCGAGGAACTCTGCGACGCCCTCGTCATAGGAACGCAGCAACTCTGCGTAGACATCGGTGTCAACAGGTGTCTCACCGATCTCCACGAACCCGTGCTTCGAGAAGAAGTCCACTTCGAAGGTCAGACAGAAAACGCGACGAACGCCCAGCCAACGCGCGGTGTGCAGCAACTTCTCCAGCAACTGATGCCCGACACCGGCACCCTTCAGGCCCGGCTTGACGGCGAGAGTGCGTACTTCCGCGAGGTCTTCCCACATCACATGCAGAGCGCCACAGCCGACCACCTCTGCGTTGTCGTCGCGTTCGGCGACCCAGAACTCCTGGATGTCCTCGTAAAGCGTCACCGTCGCTTTGTCGAGCAGGATGCGGTCACGGACGTAGGCGTCAAGGAGACGGCGTACCACCGGGACATCGCCGGTGCGGGCCCGCCGGACGGTGATGGCTTTAGCGGTGACTTCGGGGCGCTCTGCTGACATGAGCGGACGCTATCGCCCGCTGTCGCCCCGCGCGGAGCCGGGGTTCTCCTCGCCGCTATCGCCGCCGGCGGCTTCCGCGGGTAGCGGGGGTGCGGGCGTTTCCGGGCCTTGCACCATCCGTACGGCATCCGTGAGCGCCTGTCGCTGTTCCTCGCTCATCATGCCGAAGAAGGCGACGAGAGCGGCGGCCGGGTTGTCGCTCTGGGACCAGGCGTCGTTCATCAGGGCGGCGGCGTAGGCGGCGCGTGTGGAGACCGCCTCATATCGATAGGCCCGGCCTTCCGCCTCTCGGCGCACCCAGCCCTTCTGATGGAGATTGTCCAAAACGGTCATCACAGTGGTGTACGCGATGGACCGTTCCTGCTGAAGGTCTTCCAGGACTTCTCGAACGGTCACCGGGCGGTTCCACTTCCACACCCGCGTCATGACCGAGTCTTCGAGTTCTCCCAATGGGCGAGGCACACTCAGCACAATAGTGGGAGATCTCGCCAACGACGTACCGAACGTGCGCTTTCACTGACAAACAGCGACAAAAAGGGGCGTACGACTCGGAAAGTTAGACGTCGGTACCACCGGAGGCCTGCCGCGCACTCTCCGCGCGCGCGATGGCGGCGTCGACGGCGGCGTCCTCCTTGGCCTTGTTGGCCCCGCCCTGGGTCTTCACGATCACCCGGATCACACCGATGAAGAACACGGCCATGACGACCGGGGGCACGAGCGCGGAGACGTAGTCCATGGACCCAGGGTAGCCACGGCGGGATGACGGAAGGGGGCGGGGCCCCTTCCCCTACCCGGCAGCGAGGTGTTGGGACGGACTCCCCGCCGGGGGCCGGTCGGGCTTGCGGCGGGGAAAGACCTCGCCCGGGGTCGGAATGGGCCGGGACGGCTTGGGTTCGGCGGGACGCTCGGCCGGCTTCTCGGCGGGCTTTTCGGCGGGCTTCTTCACCGGCTCCCCCTCCCCACCGGAAAGACCACCAGGAAGGGCCAGGAGGCGCGTACGGGACGCGGGAACGGTCGGCTCGACCTCAACGGCCGGTCGACCCCTACCGCAGGCCAGACGGGCGCGTACGTCCCGTTCGGCGACCGTCTGACAACGATCCAGCAGCACGGCCGCGACGGGATTGCCGCGCAGCGCTCGAAGTGCGGCGAGGTCGTCGGGGTTCGGCAGGCACCCGGTCCCCAGCGCCTCCTCCAGGAGCGTGAGATAGCCGGCCGCGGCGCCGGGCAGGGCGGCACGGTAGCGGGCGAGGTCGGCCACCAGGAAGGCGCGCAGCCGAGCGCCCTCGCGCACGGCCTCGTCGACGGATTCGGCGAGCCTGAGACAGTCCTGGACGTCTTCGGCCGAGGCGGGGCTTGAGTGAAGGGCGAGGGCGAGAGCGCGACGGAGCACACGCAGCTCCTCCACGCCGAACGCCATGCCGCCGCGGGATCCGTATGGCGTGGGCATGCGGCGACGATACGCGCTAATCAGACAAACTCCGCTATACCGAACGGGTGTGGCGCGCCAAGCCACCCAGGCGGACGCGCGGCCTGAGGTGCAAGGACGCCGCCGCCGACCCCTGGGGGCTGCGCCCCCAGACCCCCCTACGGCCCTGAACGGGCCTTGTCCTCAAACGCCGGACGGGCTGGGATTGCCTGGACCGGCGCTGAAATGCCCCGACGCTCTCCAGCCCGTCGACGAAACCAGCCCGGCCGACAAGATCCAGTCCCGCCGCAAGACTCGAGCCCGGTCGGCAGAACCCAGCCTGGTCGGCAGAATCCAGTCCGGCCTCAAAACTCCAGCCCGCCCGCACAACCCGGCCTCGTCACGAAAATCCAGGCCGGTCTGCACAATTCGACGCCTCCGCACAATCCCTGGTCCGCAAATCCAGCCCCTCCGCGCAATCAACCCCGGCCCGCAATTTCAGCCCCTCCGGCGTTTGAGGAGCGGGGGTCCAGGGGGCAGAGCCCCCTGGGGGCGGGGTCGAAGGGGCGGCAGCCCCTGGGGATGGGACGGGTAGGGGCGGCGGGGCGAGGAAACCCGGCGCGAGTCACATACGCGAGACGTTCCGCTCGTAGACCAGCCGCAACCCGATCAACGTCAGCCACGGCTCGTGCTCGTCGATCACCGAGGACTCCCCCAGCACCATCGGCGCCAATCCCCCCGTAGCGATGACGGTCACGTCCTCCGGATCCTCCGCAAGCTCCCGAGTCATCCGGTTCACCACACCGTCCACCTGCCCGGCGAACCCGTACACGATCCCCGACTGCATCGCCTCGACCGTGTTCTTCCCGATCACACTCCGCGGCCGAGCCACCTCGATCTTCCGAAGCTGCGCCCCCTTCACCCCGAGCGCCTCGACGGAGATCTCGATCCCGGGCGCGATGACCCCGCCGACATACTCCCCGCGCGCACTCACCGCGTCGAACGTCGTCGCCGTACCGAAGTCGACGACGATCGCCGGCCCGCCGTAGAGCTCGACGGCCGCCACCGCGTTGATGATGCGGTCCGCGCCGACCTCCTTCGGGTTGTCCGTCAGGATCGGCACGCCCGTCTTCACGCCCGGTTCGACGAGCACCGCGGGCACGTCGCCGTAGTACCGCCGCGTCACCTCACGCAGCTCGTGCAGCACGGACGGCACGGTCGCGCAGATCGCGATCCCGTCGATGCCGTCGCCCAGCTCCTCTCCGAGGAGCGGATGCATGCCCATGAGGCCCTGCAACAGCACCGCGAGTTCGTCCGCCGTGCGCCGCGCGTCCGTGGAGATGCGCCAGTGCTCGACGATGTCCTCCCCGTCGAACAGCCCCAGGACGGTGTGCGTGTTCCCTACGTCGATCGTCAGCAGCATGGCCGGTCCTGCTCCCTACTCCGCCGCTCGCAGATCCAGGCCGATGTCCAGGATCGGCGAGGAGTGGGTCAGGGCTCCGACGGCGAGGTAGTCCACGCCCGTGTCGGCGTACGCCTTCGCGTTGTCCAGGGTGAGCCGGCCGGACGCCTCAAGGGCCGCGCGGCCCTGCACGATGGCCACCGCCTCCGCGCACTCGCCGGGCGTGAAGTTGTCCAGAAGGATCAGGTCGGCCCCGGCGTCCACGGCCTCGCGCAGCTGGTGCAGGGTGTCGACCTCGACCTCGATCGGCACCTCCGGGAAGGTCGCCCGTACGGCCTCGAAGGCCTGCGCCACACCGCCCGCGGCGACCACGTGGTTGTCCTTGACCAGGGCGGCGTCGGAGAGCGACATGCGGTGGTTGACGCCACCGCCGCAGCGGACCGCGAACTTCTCCAGGGAGCGCAGCCCCGGCGTGGTCTTGCGGGTGTCACGCACGCGTGCCTTCGAGTCCTCCAGAACGTCCGCCCACGCGCGCGTGGCGGTCGCGATGCCCGACAGCCGGCACAGCAGGTTGAGCGCGCTGCGCTCGGCGGTCAGCAGGTCACGCGTGCGTGTGGTGACCGACAGCAGCTGCTGGCCCGCCTCCACGCGGTCGCCGTCCTCGACGTGCCGCTCGACCTCGAACTCGTCGGAGCAGACCACGGAGATGACCGCCTCGGCGACCCTGAGGCCGGCCACGACGCCCGCCTCGCGCGCGGTGAAGTCGGCCGTGGCCACGGCCTCCTCGGAGATGGTCGCGACGGTCGTCACGTCCACGCCGTGGTCGAGGTCCTCCTGGATGGCGATGTTGGCGACGTCCTCGACCTCCAGGGGGTCGAGTCCGGCGTCGGTGAGGAGCTCGGCGAGCGCGGGGTCGAGCCCGCACTCCGCGTACTCGGCGTACTCGGGGTAGCCCTCCTCGCCGTCGGCGCCGCACGCGCAGCCGTCGCCGCAGCCGTCGCTCTGGGCGAGGGGAAGGTCGGGGGTGCTCACTGCTGTCACTGCTCCTGAAGGGGCTGCTGCTGGGTCGGGGGGAAGTCTGCGGTGTCCGTGGTGTGTACGGCCAGCGTCCGGTCCGGATTCAGCCGTACGACGATGTGGCGGCGCCAGTCGCTGTCGTCGCGCTCGGCGTGGTCCTCGCGCCAGTGGCAGCCGCGGGTCTCCTCGCGCTGCCGGGCGGCGGCGACCAGGACGCGGGCCACGCACAGGAGGTTGGTGGCCTCCCAGGTGTCGACGCCGGGTTCGGCGGTCTTGCCGTTCTCGTCGAGCGCGTCGCGGGCGTCGCTGTGCAGTCGCTGGAGGGCCTCGGCCGCGGTCGCCAGGGACACGGCCGAGCGCAGTACGCCCGCGCCGTCGGTCATGATCCGCTGGATGGCGAAGCGGGCCTCGGGCGCGAGCAGCGGGTGCGCGGGCTTCTCGGGGTGCGGGACCGGTGCAGGCACGCGCGCGTGGAGGGCGTTGTCGGCGTGGCTCGCCGCTATGTCGGCGACGATGCGCTCGGCGTAGACGAGGCCTTCCAGGAGGGAGTTGGAGGCGAGCCGGTTGGCGCCGTGCACACCGGTGCAGGCGACCTCGCCGCACGCGTACAGGCCGGGGACGGTCGTACGGCCCCGGGAGTCCGTGCGGACGCCGCCTGAGGCGTAGTGGGCGGCCGGGGCGACCGGGACGGGCTCGTGGATGGGGTCGATGCCGTTGGCGCGGCAGGCGGCGAGGATGGTCGGGAAGCGGTGCTCCCACATGTCGGCGCCGAAGTGCCTGGCGTCGAGGAACATGTGCTCGGCGTCCTGCTCCTGCATGCGCCGCATGATGCCCTTGGCGACGATGTCCCGGGGCGCCAGTTCGGCGAGTTCGTGCTGCCCGACCATGAAGCGGACGCCGTCGGCGTCGACCAGGTGGGCGCCCTCGCCGCGGACCGCCTCGGAGACCAGGGGCTGCTGGCCCTCGGCGTCCGGGCCGAGGAACAGCACGGTGGGGTGGAACTGCACGAACTCCAGGTCGGAGATCTCCGCGCCGGCGCGGAGGGCGAGCGCCACGCCGTCGCCCGTCGACACGGACGGGTTGGTGGTCGCGGAGAACACCTGGCCCATGCCGCCGGTCGCGAGGATCACGGTGGGGGCGTGCACGGCGCCCACGCCGTCGTGCTGGCCCTCTCCCATGACGTGCAGGGTTACGCCCGCGGTGCGGCCGTCGGCGTCCGTCAGCAGGTCCAGGACGAGCGCGTTCTCGACCGTGCGCAGGCCACGCGCGCGTACCGCCTCGACGAGCGCGCGGGAGATCTCGGCGCCGGTCGCGTCGCCACCGGCGTGCGCGATACGGCGGCGGTGGTGGCCGCCCTCGCGGGTGAGCTCAAGGCGGCCTTCGGAGGACTCGTCGAAGTGCGCGCCGGTCTCGATCAGGCGGCGTACGGCGTCGGGGCCCTCGGTGACGAGGATCCGTACCGCCTCCTCGTCGCAGAGGCCCGCGCCCGCCACCAGCGTGTCGTCCAGGTGCTGTTCGGGGGTGTCGCCGTCGCCGAGGGCCGCGGCGATGCCGCCCTGCGCCCAGCGGGTGGAGCCGTCGTCGAGGCGGGCCTTGGTGACGACGACCGTCGCGAGGCCGGCGGCCTCGCAGCGCAGGGCCGCGGTGAGGCCGGCGACGCCGGAGCCGACGACCACCACGTCCGCGGCGATGGACCATCCTGGGGCGGGCGCATACAAGCGGGGGCGCGCGCGAAGCGCTCTCGTTTGAGGGTGGTGGTGGGCGACGGGCGGGCGTATGCCTGTGCTGGTCACGAGGCGGCTCCGAGGGTTCCGAATGTCAGGGGGATGTTGTCGATCAGCCGGGTCGTCCCGACCCGGGCGGCGACGGCGAGCACGGCTTCACCGGTGAAGTCGTCCCCGACCTCGGTGAAGTCGGAGGGGTCGATCAGGGCGAGGTAGTCCAGGGCGAGCGGGGGATCGAGGCGGGCGGCGTCGTCGAGGATCAGGCGGGCGGCCGCGCGGACGTCCGCCGGGGCACCCGGGACGGCCTTGGCGACGGCGTGGGCGTCGGCGGCCGCGCGGGACTCCCCTATGGCGCTGAGCGCTTCGGCACGCGCATGCGTGGCGGGCACTTCGAGGGCACGCGCGTGCAGCGCCTCCTGGGCGGCGTGCCGGTCGAGGCCGGCGAAGAGCGCCTGGGACAGCGCAAGCGCGGTGCGCCGCTCCTGGGGGGCCAGATAGCGGTTGCGGCTGGACAGGGCGAGCCCGTCGGGCTCCCGCACGGTCGGTACGCCGACGATCTCGACGCCGAAGTTCAGGTCGCGCACCATGCGGCGGATCAGGGCCAGCTGCTGGGCGTCCTTCTGGCCGAAGAGGGCCGCGTCGGGGCGGGTGAGGTGCAGCAGCTTGGCGACGACGGTGAGCATGCCGTCGAAGTGACCGGGGCGGGACGCGCCCTCCAGGCGTTCGCCCATGGGGCCCGCGCTGATGCGCACCTGGGGTTCGCCGCCCGGGTACACCTCGTCCGCGGACGGCGCGAACACGACGTCGGCGCCGGACTCTTCGGCGATCTTGACGTCGGCGTCGAGGGTGCGCGGGTAGCGGTCGAGGTCCTCGCCCTCGCCGAACTGGAGCGGGTTCACGAAGACCGTGACGACGACCTCGCCGTCCGGTCCGGCGATCTCGCGCGCGGTGCGGACGAGGGTGGCGTGGCCCTCGTGCAGGGCCCCCATGGTCATCACGACGGCACGGCGGCCCCCACGCGCGCGTGCGTGCAGTTCACCGGCGGTACGCAGGACAGAGGTGGTCATCGGGCGTCTCCCTCGCTCCCGTTGGCGAGTACACCCAGGAGGTCTTCGGCGAGCTCCGGCTTCAACAGCCCGTGGGCGAGGGCGCGGTCGGCGGTCGCGCGGGCCATCGCCAGATAGCCGGCGACGGTCTGCGGGGCGTGTTTGCGCAGCTCGGCGACGTGCGCGGCGACCGTGCCCGCGTCCCCGCGCGCGACGGGGCCGGTGAGGGCGGCGTCACCGGAACGCAGGGCGTTGTCGAGGGCAGCGCCGAGGAGCGGGCCGAGCATCCGGTCCGGGGCCTCGACACCGGCCGTGCGCAGCAGCTCCATGGATTGGGCGACCAGCGTCACGAGGTGGTTGGCGCCCAGCGCGAGGGCCGCGTGATAGAGCGGGCGGCTCTCCTCGGCGATCCACTCCGGCTCACCGCCCATCTCGATGACGAGGGCCTCGGCGGCCAGCCGCAGTTCGACGGGCGCGGTGACTCCGAAGGAGCACCCCGCGAGCCGCTGGACGTCCACGGGGGTGCCGGTGAAGGTCATCGCGGGGTGCAGGGCCAGCGGCAGCGCGCCGGCGCGCAGGGCGGGGTCCAGGACCTTCGCGCCGTATCGCCCGGAGGTGTGCACGAGCAGTTGTCCCGGCCGCACGGCCCCGGTCTCGGCGAGCCCCTCGACGAGACCGGGCAGGGTGTCGTCCGGGACGGTCAGCAGGACCAGGTCGGCGCGCTCCAGGACCTGGGCGGGGGTGACGACCGGCACGTCGGGGAGCAGCAGCGCGGCCCGCCGCCTGGAGGCGTCGGAGACCCCGGAGACGGCCACCGGGCGGTGCCCGGCGAGCTGGAGGGACGCGGCCAGCGCGGGACCCACACGTCCGGCGCCGACGACGCCGACGGTGAGCCGCGCGGGGCGGTCCCTGGGGTCTGGCTGTTGGAATGTACTCACGCGACGGCGGCCTTCCCGTTCCAGTCCGCTCCGGGTACCGGACGATTTCTCGTCATGTTAACGCGATCGGTTCGAGGGGCGTCCGGTTGTCCACAGGCTGTGGGTGTTCCTGACCGTCCGGATCCCGGGGGGCCTGTGGAAATCCGGGTGCCCGCCCCGACCCGCGCGCGGGATGATCCGGGGCATGAGCGATACGGCGGAACAGGGCGCGCGGGAAGCGGAGCAGACGCCGGAGCACCTGGCGGAGCCCCCCTCCGAGGACGAGCGGCGCAAACGGCGCCGAGAACGGCGCCAGGCCGCGTACCGGGGCGCGCAACGCGCACTCGCGCGCCCCGGGTTCTCCGGCACGCTCCGGGAGCGGCTGGCGCTGCTCGACGAGGCCGGGGACCTGTACGACCTGGACGAGTCGTCGGACATCTACGGCAGCGGCGTAGTCGAGGCCCTGGAGGAGAAGACCGCCGGCCTGCTCGGCAAGGAGACCGCCGCCTTCTTCCCGACGGGCACGATGGCCCAGCAGGTCGCCCTGCGCTGCTGGGCGGGCCGCACCGGCAACCCGGTCGTCGCCCTGCACGCGCTGGCCCACCCCGAGGTCCACGAGCGGAACGCGTTCAGCCAGGTCAGCGGCCTGCGCCCGGTCCGTGTGACGAGCGAGCCCCGGCTGCCGACCGCCGCCGAGGTGCGCGACTTCGAGGAGCCCTTCGGCGCGCTGATGCTCGAACTGCCCCTCAGGGACGCCGGTTTCGTCCTGCCCTCCTGGGAGGAGCTCACGGAGGTGGTGGAGGCCGCGCGCGAGCGCGACGCGGTAGTCCACTTCGACGGGGCCCGCCTGTGGGAGTCCACCGTCCACTTCGGCCGCCCCCTGGACGAGATCGCGGACCTCGCGGACAGCGTCTACGTGTCCTTCTACAAGTCCCTCGACGGCTTCGGCGGCGCGGCGCTCACCGGCCCGAAGGCACTGATCGACGAGGCGAAGACCTGGCGACACCGCTACGGCGGCATGGTGTTCCAGCAGTTCCCGACCGCGCTGTCGGCGCTCGCCGGCCTGGAGCGGGAGCTGCCCCGGCTGCCCGAGTACGTGGCCCACGCGCGCGTGGTGGCCGCCGCGCTGCGCGAGGGCTTCGCCGCGTCCGGCGTGCCGTGGATGCGCGTACACCCCGAGGAGCCGCACACCCACGAGTTCCAGGTCTGGCTGCCGTACGACGCCGACACCGTCGCGGAGGCCGCCGTCCGGCATATCGAGGAGACGGGGACCGCCCTGTTCGCCAACGGCTGGGAGCAGAAGGGCCCGGGACTGGCCTTCACCGAGGTCTACGTCCGGGCGGCCGGCCTGGAGTGGAGCGCCGACGACGTGCGGGCGGCGGTCGCGGACTTCGTCTCCCGGCTGACCGGGGAGGTCAGCGGGTAGCGCGCGGGGGCAGGTGCAGCAGGCGGCCCAGGGATCGCCGTATCCGCCCATGGCCGGGCTCGCCGAGCCGCTGGGCACGGTAGGTGTCGAGGTAGTACTGCTGGGTGATGCTCATGGCGGGTCGCCTTCTCGGGACGTAGGAGACGTGTGAGACGTGGGAATCGGGCTCCGCGGCTGCCCCGGTGATCCCAGGTTGCGCCCCTGCGGCCGTGAAGTCGCGTCGATTGACGGCGGCAGTCAATCGGCGGGAGCGTTGTCAGTGGCGGGGTGCACCATGAGGGCATGAGCGTGAGCATCGACATCGCGGGGCTGCGGCCGGAGAGGGTCGCTGTCGTCCCCTCGCCCCTGGCCGAGCTCGGCATGGCGCTGCATGCGCTGGCCGAGCCCGGGCATCATCCCGGCCTGCAGGGGTGGGTGACCGGCGTGACCGCCCGTCTCGACCCTCATCTGGCCGACCGGATGTGCGAGGCAGACTTCCTGTGGCGGACGACGTTCTCGGACCTGTTCCTGCCATACGCGGGCATCCCCGGCGGGGCCGCGCTCCCGGGCGCGACGCTCGCCGAGGAACTGGACCTGTTGGACAAGCTCACGGACGAACAGTTCGTGGACGCGGCCCTGGAGTTCACCTGCGCGCTGCCGTACGCCGTGCAGGGCCCCTCCGCCCTCGCCGATGCCGAGTTGCGTCAGCGGGCCTTGGAGCTGGCCGCCGCGCGCGGGCCGCAACAGCTGCGGTTCAGCCGACGGCTGATGGACGATCCGCCGCGGATTCGGGCCTGGTTGCGCCAGTTTCTGGAGGACTGCGACGAGGCGTTCTTCGCGGACGCCTGGTCGCGGCTGCACCACCAGCTCGCGGCCGACGCCCGCCACAAGACCGATCTGCTGCGGCACAAGGGACTGGGCCAGGCGCTGACCGCGGTGTCCTCAGCGGTGGTGCTGGACGAGGCCGCCGGACGCATCACCATCGACAAGCTGCGGCAGGGCCACAGCGTCATTCGCGACCGCAGCCTCCTGCTCGTGCCGACGAGTCTGGGTTGGCCTCATCTGATGGTGCTGCACCGGCACGACTGGCAGCCGGTCCTGCACTACCCGGTGGGCTTCCCGGAGCTCGCCGCGCCGCCCTCGGTCGAGCAGCTGGCCCTGCGGATGACCGCGCTGTCCCACCCGGTGCGCATGCAGCTGTGCCGGAACCTGGCCCGAAGCACGTACACCACAAGCGAACTCGTGCAGATCCACGGCATGACAGCCCCCGAGATATCCCGCCATCTCAGCGTGCTGAAGAAGGCGGGCCTGATCACCACACGCCGACGCGGGCGCTACGTCCTGTACCAGCTGGACGTCACGGCCGTGGCCCGGCTCGGCAGCGACTTCCTGGAAGCACTGCTCAGATAGCGGGCGGCCGCGTCAGTCGAAGCGGATGTGCTTGATCCCGACCCGCGCCTGCCTGAGCCGGGTCCGCAGCGCGCCGTCCTTGTTCGGGGCGAGGGTCAGCCCGGCCAGGACGGCGATCCGGTCCGCGGTCTTGGGCACGGTCGAGTGGTCCGTCCACAGGTGCTCGGCGAACTCGGGCTCGCTCAGCCGCTCCAGGCAGTGGTCGAGCTGTTGCACGGCCCAGCTCTCCCTGCGCAGCGGGGTTTCCTTGCGGGCGACGTACTGGAGGAGGTGTCCGAAGCCGCGCTCGCTCAGCCGCCTCAGCACGGTCTCGCGCTGGGCGAGGAGGGTGAAGTGGCGTATGTCGTGGCCGAGTTCGCGCAGCCGTCCGACCGTCTCGTCGTAGTAGCCCGTGTCGGTGACCGTCATCGGGACGATGACCACGCCCTCGTGCTTGGTGAGCGCGAGGTCGAGGACCTCGACCACTCCCTGCCGCCAGGACGTCAGATCCTGGAAGTCTCCGCGCAGTTCGGGCGGCATCATGCGGCGCAGACCGAAGCCGGCGTGCTCGGGGTCGCAGATGACGCTGCCCCGCAGCCGGCGCTGGATCTCGTGCGCGGTCTGTGTCTTGCCGCCCCCGAAAGGGCCGTTGATCCACAGGAGCATGCGCAGACCCTAGTGGGCGCCGGTTACGCGCGAGTCACATCCGCCGGGTTCAGCCGTGGCCGCCCGCCCGGACCAGACCGGTCTCATAGGCGAGGACGACGACCTGGACCCGGTCGCGCAGCCCGAGCTTGGTGAGGATGCGGCCCACGTGCGTCTTGACGGTCGCCTCGGACAGCACCAGCCGGGCCGCGATCTCACCGTTGGACAGACCCTGCGCGACGAGCACCATGACCTCGCGCTCACGGTCGGTGAGCCGCTCCAGCTCCTTGTGCTGGGGCCCCTTGCCGGCCGAGGGCAGCATGGGAGCGAACCGGTCGAGCAGCCGCCGGGTCGTCGACGGCGCCACGACGGCGTCGCCGCTGTGCACGGACCGGATCGCGGCCAGGAGCTCCCCGGGCGGCACGTCCTTCAGCATGAAGCCGGAGGCGCCCGCCTTCAGCCCCGAGAAGGCGTACTCGTCGAGGTCGAAGGTGGTCAGGATCAGCACCTTCGGCGGGTCGTCCTCCGAGCAGATGCGGCGGGTGGTCTCCACGCCGTCGAGCTTCGGCATGCGTACGTCCATCAGCACCACGTCGACATCGGTCGAGCGCAGCACCTCAAGCGCCTCAACGCCGTCCCCCGCCTCCGCGACGACCTCCATGTCCGGCTGGGCCGCCAGCACCATCCGGAACCCGGTGCGCAGCAGCACCTGGTCGTCGACGAGCATCACGCGGATCGTCATCGGGGCCTCTTCCGTTTCTCAGGTGTCGTGACAGGTGTCAACAGGGGGCGTGTGTCGACGTCAGTGTGCGGGTTTGAGTGGGAGCAGGACGCTGATCCGGAATCCCCCGCCGGGGCGCGGGCCCGCGTCCAGGGTGCCGCCGACCATGCCGACCCGCTCCCGCATACCGATCAGGCCGTGCCCCTGGCCGTCGGCGCCGCCCTCCTCGTACAGCTCGTGCGGGGCGCCCTTGCCGTCGTCCTCGACGAGCAGGCCGAGACCGTCGTCGAAGTAGACCAGGCGCACGCTGGCACCCGTGTTCGGCCCGCCGTGCTTGCGGGTGTTGGTGAGCGCCTCCTGCACGATCCGGTACGCGGTGAGCTCGACGCCGCTGGGCAGCGGGCGCGGGGTGCCCTCGACCTTGAAGTCGACGGGCAGCCCTGAGGTGCGGCACTGCTCGATCAGCTCGTCGATCTGCTCGACGTCGGGCTGCGGAACGTACTCCCCGACCTCCTTGTGCTCGCCGGTGCGCAGTACGCCCAGCAGGCGGCGCATCTCGGCGAGGGCCTGGCGGCCGGTGGAGGAGATGGTCTCCAGGGCCTTCTTGGCCTGGTCGGGCGCGGAGTCGAGGACGTAGGCGGCGCCGTCGGCCTGCACCACCATCACCGACACGTTGTGCGCGACCACGTCGTGCAGTTCGCGGGCGATCCGGGCGCGCTCGGCGGCGACCGCGACCTTGGACTGCGCCTCGCGCTCCTTCTCCAGCCGGGCGGCGCGCTCCTCCAGCTGCGCGAAGTAGGCGCGCCGGGTGCGGATCGAGTCGCCGAGCACCCAGGCGAGCGCGAACGGCACCGTCTGGAAGATCGCCAGCGCGATCAGCCCGAGGGAACTGGTGTGCTCCTGGGGCCAGCGGATCTGCGCCAGGGTCGCCGCGCACAGGCCGGCGGCCAGGGCGAAGCGGGAGGCCCAGCGGGCGCCGACTGCGGCGACCGTGTAGACGATCACCAGCATGGCGAAGTCGGCCACCACGGGCTCGATGTCGAGGACCAGCTGTGCGAGGCCCGTCGCCCCGGCCAGGACGAGCATCTTCTCCGGCCAGCGGCGGCGCAGCGCGATCGCCACACACATCACGACGGACACCGCGAACCCCGCCGCGGACGATGGGCGCTGGCCCGACGCCCCGTCGGCGCTCAGGATGCCCACGCCGCTCAGCCCGAGCAGGACGACGGCCCAGAAGCTGTCGACCCATGTCGGGTGTCTGCGGAGAAAGTCATAGAGGCGCTGCACGTAACCCAGAGTAGGGAAGCGGGATGCGTGCAGGGGTCAACCGGAGGACCGATCCCGAGCCGACGCGCGTACTCCCCAAGGTGGAGGCCCTGTTCACCTGTGCGCCTAGTCTGGCGAAGTGACGGACGCGACAGTGGGCGGGGCGGCAGGCGGGTGGCGGGGGTGGCGGGCGGCGACCCGGGCCGCCCTCTACGGGCCCGGCGGCTTCTATCGCAGGCCCGAGGGCCCGGCCGGGCACTTCCGTACATCCGTGCACGCCTCGCCGCTCTTCGCGCACGCCGTGGCCCGGCTGCTGTGCGGGGTCGACGAGGCACTGGGCCGACCCGAGTCGCTCGACTTCGTCGACATGGCGGCCGGGCGCGGCGAGCTCGTCACCGGGGTGCTCGGGGCGCTGCCCGCCGACGTGGCCGCCCGCGCGCGCGGGTACGCCGTCGAGCTCGCCGACCGCCCCGCGGGCCTCGACGACCGGATCGAGTGGCTGACCGAGCCCCCGAAGGGCGTCACCGGGCTGCTGTTCGCCAACGAGTGGCTGGACAACGTGCCGGTGGAGGTCGCGGAGGTGGACTCCGCGGGCGTACCCCGGCGGGTGCTCGTCCGGGAGGACGGGACAGAGCGGCTCGGGGAACCGGTGGCCGGCGCGGAGGCGGAGTGGCTGGCGCGGTGGTGGCCGCTCGCGCCGGAGGAGGGGCTGCGCGCCGAGATCGGTCTGCCCAGGGATGAAGCCTGGGCTTCCGCCGTCTCCACGCTCGACAGGGGGCTCGCGGTGGCCGCGGACTACGCGCACGCGGCGGGCGCGCGCCCCCCGTTCGGCACGCTCATCGGCTTCCGGGAGGGGCGCGAGACGACGCCCGTGCCCGACGGGGCGTGCGACATCACGGCGCACGTCGCACTGGACGCGTGCGCGCTCCCCGGCGCACGCCTGCTCCCCCAACGCGCCGCGCTGCGCGCCCTGGGCATCGCGGGCGCACGCCCCCCGCTCGCGCTCGCGTCGACGAACCCCTCGGCCTACGTGCGGGCCCTCGCGAGCGCCGGCGAGGCCGCCGAGCTCATCGCGCCGGGCGGACTGGGCGACTTCGGCTGGCTCCTGCAGCCGGTCGGAATTCTGGACGCACCTCTGGCCGGCCCGCTCGCCGCCCTACTTGTCGATGTCCCCGACCACGAAGAACAGTGACCCCAGGATCGCCACCATGTCCGCGACCAGCGTCCCCGGCAGCAGCACGGCCAGCGCCTGGATGTTGTTGAACGAGGCCGAGCGCAGCTTCAGCCGGTACGGCGTCTTCTCGCCCTTGCTGACGAGGTAGTAGCCGTTGATTCCGAGCGGGTTCTCGGTCCACGCGTAGGTGTGGCCCTCGGGCGCCTTGAGGACCTTCGGGAGCCGTTGGTTGATCGGCCCGGGCGGCAGTTCGGCGAGCCGGTCGAGACAGGCGTCGGCGAGGTCGAGGGAGTTGTGGGTCTGCTCCAGGAGGCACTCGAAGCGGGCGAGGCAGTCGCCCTCCCGCCGGGTGACGACCTTGAGGGTGTCCTGGAGTTCCCCGTAGGCGAGGTACGGCTCGTCGCGGCGCAGGTCGAAGTCGACACCCGAGGCGCGCGCGATCGGCCCGCTCACTCCGTAGGCGTGCACGGCCTCCGGCGCGAGGGCGCCCACGCCCCGCGTGCGCCCCCGGAAGATCTCGTTGCCGAGCACCAGGTCGTCGAAGCGGTCCATGCGGGAGCGCAGGCTCGCGACGGAGGCACGCGCGCGCGTGGTCCATCCGGCCGGGAGGTCCTCCTTGAGGCCGCCGACGCGGTTGAACATGTAGTGCATGCGCCCGCCGGAGACCTCCTCCATGACGTGCTGGAGTTCCTCGCGCTCGGTGAAGGCGTAGAAGATCGGGGTGATGCCACCGAGCTCCAGCGGGTACGAACCCAGGAACATCAGGTGGTTGAGGACCCGGTTCAGCTCGGCGAGCAGCGTGCGCGTCCACACCGCGCGCTGAGGGACCTCCATGCCGAGCATGCGCTCCACGGCGAGGACCACGCCCAGCTCGTTGGAGAACGCCGACAGCCAGTCGTGGCGGTTGGCGAGCATGATGATCTGGCGGTAGTCGCGCGCCTCGAAGAGCTTCTCCGCGCCGCGGTGCATATAGCCGATCACCGGCTCCGCGCGCGTGATGCGCTCGCCGTCCAGCACCAGCCGCAGCCGCAGCACACCGTGCGTGGAGGGGTGCTGGGGGCCGATGTTGAGCACCATGTCGGTGCTCTCCGCGGCGCCGCCGATCCCGACCATGGTCTCCGTCGTAGGAGTCATGGACACAGTCTGTCCTACGTACGCTGGCCGTATGGAGACGGGGAGCCAGGAGAACGCGGGAACCGTGGGGGCCGAGCCGGTGTGGACCGGGCTGCCGCCGGGGCTGCTGCGCATGCGTCGGCTGTTGCTCGTGGTGTGGCTGGGGCTGCTCACCCTCGGCACGACCCTGCTGCTGGACCTGCTGGCCGGTCCGGCCTGGGCCGCACTCGCGCTGCTGCCGCTGGCGCTGATGCTCTGGGGCTGGGTGATGCTGGGCCGCAACTGGCGCTCCTGGCGGTACGCCGAGCGCGCCGACGACCTGCTGATCAGCCGGGGTGTGCTGTGGCGCGAGGAGACCGTCGTGCCGTACGGGCGGATGCAGCTCGTCGAGGTCACCTCCGGGCCCGTGGAGCGGCACTTCGGGCTGGCGAGCGTGCAGCTGCACACGGCGGCCGCGGCGACCGACGCGACGATTCCGGGGCTCGACCCGGCTGAGGCGGAACGGCTGCGCGACCGGCTCACGGAGCTCGGCGAGGCCCGATCGGCGGGACTGTGACGACGCCGGGCGCCGACAAGGCCATACCGGAAGCCGACAAGGACGTACGGGGCGATGAGCCGGCCCGGGAACAGCGGCCGGTCGTCGAGCGGCGGCTGCACCCCGTGACGCCCTTGCGGCGGGCGTGGGCGCCGGTCGCCGTGCTCATCGGGTGGGCGCTGCACGACCCCGACCAGGCGCAGCGGCAGCTGACGCGGCTGACCGCGACCACGTTGCTGGCGGGGCTCGCCGTGTGCGTCCTGGGTGGCGCTCTCTACGGCTTTCTGACCTGGTGGTTCACGCACTTCGCGGTGACCGACACCGAACTGCGCATCCGTACCGGCCTGTTGTTCCGGCGCGCCGCGCACATCCGGCTGGAACGGATCCAGGCGATCGACGTGACGCAGCCGCTCCTCGCACGCGTGGCGGGCGTCGCCAAGCTGAAGCTCGACGTCATAGGCACGGACAAGAAGGACGAACTCGCCTTCCTCGGGGAGCGCGAGGCACGTGCGCTCCGCGCGGAACTCCTCGCGCGCGCCGCCGGGTTCGCGCCCGAGACGGCGCACGAGGTCGGCGAGGCTCCGGCGCGCGAGCTGCTGCGCGTACCCCCCGGCGGCCTCGCGCTCTCCCTGGTGCTGACGGGCGCCACCTGGGGCTCCCTGGCCGCCGCACTCGTCGTACCGCCGCTGCTGTGGTTCGCCACCCACAGCGTGTGGACGGTCCTGGCGACCGGCGTGCCGCTGCTCGGTGCGGCGGGCGCGAGCAGCGTGGGGCGGTTCGTGGCCGAGTACGACTGGACGGTGGGCGAGTCCCCGGACGGGCTGCGGATCGACCACGGACTCCTGGACCGCACCCACGAGACGGTGCCGCCGGGGCGGGTGCAGACCGTGCGGATCGTGGAGCCGCTGCTGTGGCGGCGGCGCGGCTGGGTGCGGGTGGAGCTGGACGTGGCCGGGTCGTCGAACTCCGTGCTCGTGCCGGTCGCTCCGCGCGCGGTCGCCGAATCCGTCATCGCGCGCGTGCTGCCCGGGGTGACGGTCCCGCCGTCGCTGTCCCGCCCGCCGCGCCGGGCCGGGTGGTGCATGCCGCTGTGGTGGCGGGGCTACGGCATCGCCGTCACCGACACCGTGTTCGCGGCGCGGCACGGGCTGCTGCGCCGGAGCCTGTCGCTGGTGCCGCACGCGAAGGTGCAGAGCGTGCGGTTGACGCAGGGGCCGTGGGAGCGGGCCAGGCGGGTCGCGGACGTCCATGTGGACACCGGGGCGAACAAGACGGTCACCGCGCGCCTGCGGGACGCCGAGGAGGCCGCGGAACTGCTGCGGTCGCAGGCGGAAAGGTCACGGACGGGCCGCAGGGACGCGCGACCGGACAGGTGGATGTCCTGAGCGCCTCTCACCCGGCAAGGGCGTCTGAGCGCCCCTCAGACGCCCACGCGCCCCTTCAGGACGCCGCGCTCCGCAGGCCCTGCATGTCGATCTGCTCGGTCTCGTCGTGCGCCGTCAGGTCGATCACCTGACCGACGGCGCGCGCCGCCTCGTCCGCCTGCTTGAACTGCGCCTCGGCCTCGGCCTTGTGCAGCGCGAGCGCCTCCTGGCCGACGACATCGGCGAGGTCCTCGTTCTGCACGGCGTCCATCGCCTCGGACGACGACTCCTTCTGCGTACCGAAGAAGTCGAACCCGCCCTCGACCGACGGGCGCCGCGCGGGAGCGGCCGGTACGACGGCCACGGCGGTCGGCACGGCGAAGTGCCCGGAGGGCTGCCGCACGGGCTGTGCGGACTGCGTGTGCTTCGCCGGGGCCTGGGCGGACGCGTCGGTCTCGGCGACCGTGGTGACGGCGGCCGCGCGCGAATGCCCGTCGACCGCCTCGGGCTTCCCCTGTGCTTCGTCCTCCTGCGCGGCCTCCGCCTCGGTGCCGCCGGTGTCCTCGGCTGCCGGGGAGCCGGACTCCACGGGCTCGTCCAGGGGCTCGTCCGTCACGGAAGCGTCGTTCTTCGCGGGACCGTCACTGTCCTCGTCGAACCGATTCAGCGCCGCCTTCGCCCGCAGGAACAGCTGGGAACCCTCGGGCGAGAAGATCGCCGGAGTCTCCGGCTCCTCCTCGACGCCCTCGGTGTCCGCGTCCGCGTCGGCATCAGCGTCGACGTCCGTATCGGCTTCCGCGTCGGTCCCGGCCGGGGCAGCCACAGCCTCGTCCGTCACGTCGGCGTCGGTCACGTCGGCATCCACCGCGTCCTGGGGCTCGGCCTCGGCGAGGTCGGTCCCGGCCGCCGGCACGGGCGGCAGCGCCCGCGTCGGAGACGCCTCGAGTTCCAGCAGCCGACGGCCCTCCAAGGCGGTCGCGCGCTCGGTCTCCGCCGTGGCGTACCGCCGCAGCAGCGCGGCGTGCTCGTTGCGCAGGCCCGCCAGCTCCGTACGCTTCGCCCGGAGTTTGTGCTCCAGCTTGACGCGCAGTTCGCGCGACTCGTCGAGGTCGGTCTCCAGCTCGGCGACCCGCTCCTCGTAGCGCCACTCGTCGCTCGCACGCGCGCGCGTGAGGTCCGCGACCTGTTTGCCCGCCTGGGTGTCCCAGCGGCGCATGACGGCGGCCCCGACGAGCGCGGTCGCGGCGGCGACCGCGGCGACGACTCGGAGCACGGCCGTATCCGCGAAGATCCAGGGGCCGAAGGCGCAGACGAGCGACACGCCTGCTATCGCCGAAGGCGGCAACAGCCGATGCAACGGCGGGGAATGGCGGTGACGTCCACGTGGCATGGCCAGAAACTTACCGCGCGTAGGCGAATCTTGGAGCCCCGCCCCGTAAAAACACAGCTATACCGCAGCCTTCCTACAGCCCGAGGAGTTTCGGGACTGTTTCTCGGACCAGTTTCCGGGCTAGGGCCTGTCCGGCGGATCCTGTCGCAGACGCGGATCCGCCGGACAGGCCCTAGCGGTCGTCGAGCCGCCCGCTCACCCACTGCAGCGTCGCCGGGATCTCGCGGCGCCAGGTGTTGAAGTTGTGCCCGCCGCTGTCGAGGATGATCGACGAGATCCGGGTCAGGTTCGTGGCCTTCACGCGCGCGATGAACCTCAGTGTGTCCCGGTAGTTGGATTCGCCGATCTTGCTGCTGCTGACGAGCAGTGAGGTGTCGGCGGCGGGCCGGTGCTTGAGACACCACCACAGATCGGCACGATGACGCAGTTCCCGGTCGCCGTGGAAGAGATCGCCCGTCGTCGGGTCGGTGGGCGCCGCGTAGTACGCCGAGAGGCCGGCCCCCGCCGCGTACACCTCGGGGTGGTGCAGGGCGAGCTTCAGCGCACAGTAGCCGCCCGTCGAGTCGCCGATGACGCCCCAGCTGCCGGGCTTCTCGCCGACCCTGTAGTGGTCCGTCACGGCCTCGGGCAGGTCCTTCGCGAAGAACGACTCGGTCTGCGGGCCGCCCGGGACGTCCACGCACTCCGTGTCGCGCGGCGGCGCCACCGTCGGCCGCAGCATCACCAGGATCATCGGCTGCATAAGGCCGTCCTTGGCGAGCTGTTGGGCGGTGCGCGGGTAGTGCAGCTTGTCGATGAGCGCCTTGGCGGTGCCGGGGTAGCCGGTGAGGACGACGGCCGCGGGGAAGGTACGCGCGCGGTAGCGGGACTGGAAGTACTCCGGCGGCAGGTAGACGTACGCGGGCGTGGCGATGTGCGTCGTACGGCCGACGATGTCGACCTTCTGGATCTGTCCGGCCGTCATCGGCCGCGCGGACCCCGACTCGTTCACCCGGCTCGTGTCGACCACCTGGAGCGGTCCGCCGGAGCCGGCGCTCGCCGTGTGGTCCACGACGACGCCCTGGTCGGTCTCCTGGCCGAACAGGTCCGCCCAGCTGGCGTAGAACCCGAAGGCCTGGTTGGCGGCGAGGCCCAGGGAGACGAAGAGCGCCAACTGGGTTGCGAGGAGCAGGCCTACGCGCCCGCTGACGGCCCGCCAGGTGCGCCGGGCCAGCCGGGGCCACAGCCAGACCGTGCCGACGAACAGCAGCACGGCGGACGAGATTGCCAGCAGCAGAGCGTTGTTGCTCGTGAGACCCATGGGCTGATCCGCCTGCGCTTTCCGCCCGGGCCCGCCGCACCTTCGCGAGGGCTTGTCCCGGACTTTCCTTGGCCTTTGAAGGGGCTTTGGGGAGGTGAGTGAACCTCACTCCCCGAGACACCGTCCTAGAGGGCGCAATGTCGCCGGATGCCCGAATCGGCACCGGATTCAAGGTCTCTCGCAGAACTACGGGATGCGATGTCTGTCAGGACAGATGTGGAAATGTCGGTCGGGGTTCCGAGCCGATCAAGTCGTGCACGGCGCGTACTCCGCGGTCCGCGCCCCGAGGCCGTCCCCACGCTGGTCGCCAGAGCATGTGCCCTCGTGGGCCTGGTGGACATCGCCGCGGGTGTCTTCCCGCGCTTCCGTCACAGCCGTATGCACACCATCGCGGAGGTGCTGCCCGGCGCGCTCGGACCGTTCGCGGCGGCGCTCGCGCTCAGCACCGGCGTGCTGTTGCTGCTGCTCGCGCACGGGCTCAGGCGGCGCAAGCGCCGGGCGTGGCGTGCCGCGGTCGCGCTGCTGCCTGCGGGCGCGGTGGCGCAGTTCGCGTACCGGCACTCCCTCATCGGGGTGGTCCTCTCGCTCGCGCTGCTCGCGCCCCTGGTGCGCCACCGCGCCGAGTTCACGGCCCTGCCCGACCCGCGCAGCCGCTGGCGCGCGCTCGCCAACTTCGTCCTCATGGGCGCCGGTTCCCTCGTCCTCGGACTGGTCATCGTCAGCGTC
Source organism: Streptomyces sp. JLBG701 (assembly GCF_058544905.1). NCBI lineage: Bacteria > Bacillati > Actinomycetota > Actinomycetes > Kitasatosporales > Streptomycetaceae > Streptomyces > Streptomyces sp. JLBG701. The sequence goes on along the minus strand of NZ_CM178588.1, from coordinate 6,552,661 downwards.
CACCCGAAACGCATGGTCGGCGACCCGAGCCTGGCCGATCGCATTACGCACGTCCTGTACGGCCTGTTCGGCTTCGAGGGCCCGGTCGACTACCAGGGCACCACGTCGTGGACGGTCGCCTTCTCGCTGGGCGCCCTCGGCCTGCTCACCGCGGTGACCACGATCTACCTCGCCCTGCGCCCCGAACACCCCGCCGCGCACCTCACCCACGAGGACGAGGAACACCTGCGGGCCCTGCTGGACAAGCACGGGCGCCGCGACTCGCTCGGCCACTTCGCGCTGCGCCGCGACAAGGCGGTCGTCTTCTCGCCCAGCGGCAAGGCGGCGGTGACGTACCGCGTGGTCTCCGGCGTGATGCTCGCCAGTGGTGACCCGATCGGTGACGTCGAGGCCTGGCCGGGCGCCATCGAGCGCTTCATGGACGAGGCCAAGGCCCACTCCTGGACCCCGGCCGTCATGGGCTGCTCCGAGACGGGCGGCGAGGTGTGGACCCGCGAGACCGGTCTGGACGCCCTCGAACTGGGTGACGAGGCGGTGGTGGACGTCGCGGATTTCTCCCTCGCCGGCCGCGCGATGCGCAACGTGCGGCAAATGGTGAAACGCATCGAGCGCGCCGGTTACGAGACCCGGGTCCGGCGCATCCGTGACCTCGGCGAGGGCGAACTGGAGCGGATCCGGCGGGCCGCGGAGGACTGGCGCGGCACCGACACCGAGCGCGGCTTCTCCATGGCGCTGGGCCGCATCGGCGACCCTTCCGACGGCGACTGCCTCATCGCCACCGCGCACAGAATTGAAGGGGCGGCGCCAAGCGCCTCAGGTAGGGCGGTGGTGGGAGACGGGCGGGCGGACGCCGAGCCGGGCCCGTACGGCGACCTGAAGGCGGTCCTCCACTTCGTGCCGTGGGGCACCGACGGGGTCTCCCTGGACCTGATGCGGCGCGACCGCTCGGCCGACCCCGGCATGAACGAACTGCTCATCGTCGCGGCGCTGGAAGCGGCCCCCCGGCTCGGCATCGCGCGCGTGTCGCTGAACTTCGCCATGTTCCGCTCGGCGCTGGCGCGCGGCGAGAAGATCGGCGCGGGCCCGGTGCTGCGCGCCTGGCGCGGGCTGCTGGTGTTCCTGTCCCGCTGGTTCCAGATCGAGTCCCTGTACAAGTTCAACGCGAAGTTCCGCCCCCGCTGGGAGCCGCGCTTCGTCGTCTACCGGGCCTCCGGCGACCTGCCCCGCATCGGCATCGCCGCCATGCAGGCCGAGGGCTTCGTCAACCTCGCCCTCCCCCTCCCGCGCTTCCTGCGCCGCCGCCCAGCCGCTCCCCGCCCGTGCGCCCACGCCATGGCGGAACGGGACGTCCGCGCGGCGTGACCGGAGCAGGCCCGGGCGGAAGCCCCGCCCCAGCCCTGGGGCTTCCGCCCGGGCCGCACACCTACCGCTCGGACCACCGGGTCTGCGGGCCTGCTCCTAGGCCTAGGCTGAACGTATGAGCAAGCAGAGCGGACGCGGTCAGGTGGCCGGGCTTCCGGCATGGGACCGCTGCGCGGTCATGGGAGTCGTGAACGTGACCCCCGATTCCTTCTCCGACGGCGGCCGCTGGTTCGACACGACGGCCGCGGTCAAACACGGCCTCGAACTCGTCGCCGAAGGCGCCGACCTGGTCGACGTCGGCGGCGAGTCCACCCGCCCCGGCGCCACCCGCGTCGACGAGGCCGAGGAACTCAAGCGCGTCATCCCCGTCGTCCGCGGCCTGGCCTCCGAGGGCGTCACGGTCTCCGTCGACACCATGCGCGCCTCCGTCGCCGAGCAGGCCCTCGCGGCCGGCGCCGCCCTCGTCAACGACGTCAGCGGCGGCCTCGCCGACCCCGCGATGATCCCGGTCGTCGCGGCCTCCGGCGCACCCTTCGTCGTCATGCACTGGCGCGGCTTCCTGGAGGGCGGCAACGTCAAGGGCGTGTACGCCGACGTCGTCACCGAAGTCGTCGACGAACTGCACGCACGCGTGGAGGCCGTCCTGGCCGGCGGCATCGCCCCCGAACGCATCGTCGTCGACCCCGGCCTCGGCTTCTCCAAGGAGGCCGAGCACGACCTCGTCCTCCTCGCCCACCTCGACCGCCTGCACGCCCTCGGCCACCCGCTGCTCGTCGCCGCCTCCCGCAAGCGGTTCCTGGGGCGCGTCCTGGCCGGCCCGCAGGGCGCGCCGCCACCCGCACGCGAGCGCGACGCCGCCACGGCCGCCGTCTCCGCGCTCGCGGCGCACGCCGGCGCGTGGGCGGTGCGCGTGCACGAGGTGCGCGCCACCGCGGACGCGGTGCGGGTCGCGCGCGCGGTAGAGGGGGCGCGCGAATCAGAGCGCACGCCAGGCGCGAGCGCCGACGACACCCGCCCGGCGCGGACAGAGGGAGCCAGCGGCGCAGAAGGAGCCCGGTGAGCGCCCCCCACACCGACGTCGAGCAGGTCGAACTCGCCAACACCGCGTTCTACGAGACGCTGGAGCGGGGCGACTTCGAAGAGCTGTCCTCGCTCTGGCTGACCCCGGCCGACCTGGGCGTCGACGAGCAGTTCCACGACCCGGCGGACGTCGGCGTGATCTCCTGCGTGCACCCCGGCTGGCCCGTGCTCACCGGCCGCGGCGAGGTCCTCAGGTCGTACGCGCTGATCATGGCGAACACCGACTACATCCAGTTCTTCCTCACCGACGTGCACGTCTCGGTCACCGGCGACACCGCCCTGGTGACCTGCACCGAGAACATCCTCAGCGGCGGCCCCGCCCCCGCGGACAGCGACGAACTCGGACCGCTCGTCGGCCAGCTCGTCGTCGCCACGAACGTGTTCCGGCGCACCTCCGAGGGCTGGAAGCTCTGGTCGCACCACGCCTCCCCCGTTCTGGCCGAAACCGAAGAGGACGAAAGCGACGACACACCCTCCTGAGTGGGTAGGCGCACTCCTGCGGGGCCAGCGGGACCAAGAAGTGGTTGGAATCACGGACTCGCGGGTAGGGACGGCTACCAGCCCGTGAGCCGCCGGGTTCCCCAGGGGAAACACGCGATGAAACCTCCTGGCCCCGGCCCGCCCAGCGCCTGTGCGGCCCGGCTCTGTCAGTGCTCGCAGGTAGATTCGTTCGAGGCCGGTGTGCCGCCCGCACACGGCAGTAACCGGCCGCTACCGACGATTGCAGGAGTGATTCGCGTGGATCGTGTCGCGCTGAGCGGCCTGAGGGCTCGCGGGCATCACGGTGTGTTCCCCAAGGAGCGCGAGGAGGGCCAGACCTTCATCGTGGACCTCGTCCTTGGCCTGGACACCCGGCCGGCCGCCGCCGACGACGACCTGGCGAAGACCGTGCACTACGGCATCGTGGCGGAGGAAGTCGTGGCCGTCGTCGAGGGCGAGCCCGTCAACCTCATCGAGACGCTCGCCGAGCGCATCGCACAGGCCTGTCTGAAGCACGAAGGGGTAGAGGAGGTCGAGGTCCGCGTCCACAAACCCGACGCACCGATCACGGTCCCCTTCGACGACGTCACCGTCACCATCACCCGGAGCCGAGTATGACTGCCTCGTTCACCGACGGTCACAGCGACCCGACCGTACAGCCGGTGCCCGCCTCCGTCGTCGAGCGGGTCGACGCCGCCGACACGACGCTGCAGAACCCGAAGCGGGCCGTGCTCTCCCTCGGCTCGAACCTCGGCAACCGCCTGGAGACCATCCAGGGCGCCATCGACGCGCTGGAGGACACGCCCGGCGTGCGCGTCAAGCTGGTCTCCCCGGTCTACGAGACGGAGCCGTGGGGCGTGGCGCCCGGCAGCCAGCCGTCGTACTTCAACGCGGTCGTCGTCCTCAGGACCACCCTGCCGCCGTCCTCCCTGCTTGAGCGGGCGCACGCGGTCGAGGAGGCCTTCAACCGGGTACGGGACGAGCGCTGGGGCCCGCGCACGATCGACGTCGACATCGTCGCGTACGCCGATGTGGTCTCCGACGACCCGGTCCTCACCCTCCCTCACCCGCGCGCCCACGAGCGGGCCTTCGTCCTGGCCCCGTGGCACGACGTGGAGCCCGACGCCCAGCTCCCCGGCCGCGGTCCGGTCGCCGGTCTCCTGGACTCCCTCACCCGGGAGGGTGTCGCGCCGCGCAAGGACCTGGAACTCCGGCTGCCCGAGTAGTCGTTAAGGTGCTGGACAGGTCAACACGACCACCGTCCGTCCGGGGGAGCTGAAGGGGCACCGTGAGAGAGCTGCGCATCAGGATGCTGGTCGGCGTGTTCGTCGTCGCCGGAGTGCTGTCCTGGGCGGGCGCCCGCTTGTGGAACGCGGTGGGGACACTCCCCCGCGTCCCCCTGGCCGCCCCCATCGTCCTGGCCCTGATCGCCGTCGTCCTGCTGGCCACGGCGCTCTCGCTGCGCGCCCGCCTCAAGGCCCAGCGCGAGCGCCGCCCCGGCGCCAAGGGCGTCGACCCCCTGATGGCGGCCCGCGCGGTCGTCTTCGGCCAGGCCAGCGCCCTGGTGGCCGCCCTCGTCGCCGGTATGTACGGCGGCACGGGCGCCTTCCTCCTGGAGTCCCTGGACAACCCGGCCCGCCGGGACCAGGCCTGGTACGCGGGCTTCTCCGTCCTGGCCGGCATCGCCGTCATAGCGGCGGCGTTCTTCCTGGAGCGCGTCTGCAAGCTCCCGGAGGACGACGACGACCACAACACCGGGGCCGCATCGGCGGCGTGACGCCGGTCAGCGCGCCATGATCAGGCTCATCGCCTCATTGCGGGTGGCGGAGTCACGCAGTTGGCCGCGCACCGCAGAGGTGATGGTCTTGGCCCCGGGCTTGCGCACTCCGCGCATCGACATGCACATGTGCTCGCACTCGACCACGACGATCACACCGCGCGGCTCCAGGATCTCCATCAGGGAGTCGGCGATCTGCGTGGTGAGTCGTTCCTGCACCTGAGGCCGGCGGGCATACACGTCGACGAGCCTGGCCAGCTTCGACAGGCCGGTGATCTTGCCGTCTACGGACGGGATGTAGCCGACATGGGCGACTCCGACGAACGGCACCAAGTGGTGTTCGCAGGAGCTCAGGACCTCGATGTCCTTCACCAGCACCATCTCGTCGTGCCCCAGGTCGAACGTCGTCGTCAGCACGTCCTCGGGCTTCTGCCACAGCCCCGCGAATATCTCCCGGTACGCCCGCGCCACCCGCGCCGGCGTCTCCCTCAGCCCCTCACGGTCCGGGTCCTCGCCAACGGCGATCAGCAGCTCACGTACGGCGTTCTCGGCGCGCTTCTCGTCGAAATCGCCGATCGATCCCTCGCCGTCAAGCGTCACGGGGTCGGTCATCTGGCTGCCTCGTTCCTGTGCGGGTCGCGCGTGTGGGCCACGCGTGTCATCTGCGGGCATAACAACGCGCCGCGCCCCCCAGGCTAAAACCAGGGGGGCGCGGCATTCATTCCAGGCCCGGTGAGGTCACCGGGGCTCAGGAGCGGTTCAGCTCTCCGGGCGGTCCTCCGGCACCGCTTCCGTCGCCGGGGATGACTCCACGGCGGCGTTGGCGGTGATCGCCGGGGCGGCGCCGTTCGCACCGTTCGTCAGCTGCAGCTCCTTGGGGGAGAGCACCGGCGGACGGGTGGACGGCGTACGCCGGGAGGATCCGGTCCACGCGGGGCGGGCCGGGCGCTTGACGATGGGAGCGAAGACCTCGGCGATCTGCTCCTTGTTCAGCGTCTCCTTCTCCAGCAGCTGGAGCACCAGCGCGTCGAGCACGTCGCGGTTCTCGACCAGGATCTCCCAGGCCTCGTTGTGCGCGTTCTCGATGAGCTTCTTGACCTCTTCGTCGACGAGCGCGGCGACCTCTTCCGAGTAGTCACGCGGGTGCGACATCTCCCGGCCCAGGAAGGGCTCGGTGTTGTCGCCGCCGAACTTGATCGCGCCGAGACGCTCGGTCATGCCGTACTGCGTGACCATCGCGCGGGCCGTTGCGGTGGCCTTCTCGATGTCGTTCGCAGCGCCCGTGGTCGGGTCGTGGAAGACGAGCTCCTCGGCCGCGCGGCCGCCCAGCATGTAGGCCAGCTGGTCCAGCATCTCGTTGCGCGTCGTGGAGTACTTGTCCTCGTCCGGCAGGACCATCGTGTAGCCGAGGGCACGGCCACGCGACAGGATCGTGATCTTGTGGACCGGGTCGGAGTTGGGGGAAGCCGCCGCGACCAGGGCGTGGCCGCCCTCGTGGTACGCGGTGATCTTCTTCTCCTTGTCCGACATGATCCGGGTCCGCTTCTGCGGGCCCGCGACCACGCGGTCGATCGCCTCGTCCAGCATGGAGTTGTCGATCAGCTTCTTGTCGCTGCGGGCGGTGAGCAGTGCGGCCTCGTTGAGGACGTTGCTCAGGTCCGCGCCGGTGAAGCCCGGCGTGCGGCGGGCGACGGCCGACAGGTCGACGTCCGGAGCGACCGGCTTGCCCTTCTGGTGAACCTTGAGGATCTCCAGACGGCCCTGCATGTCCGGGCGGTCGACCGCGATCTGGCGGTCGAAGCGGCCGGGGCGCAGAAGGGCCGGGTCGAGGATGTCGGGCCGGTTCGTGGCGGCGATCAGGATGACGCCGCCCTTCACGTCGAAGCCGTCCATCTCGACGAGCAGCTGGTTGAGGGTCTGCTCGCGCTCGTCGTGACCACCGCCGAGGCCGGCGCCGCGATGGCGGCCGACCGCGTCGATCTCGTCGACGAAGACGATCGCCGGGGCGTTCGCCTTGGCCTGCTCGAAGAGGTCACGGACTCGGGAGGCACCGACACCGACGAACATCTCGACGAAGTCGGAACCGGAGATCGAGTAGAACGGCACGCCCGCCTCGCCCGCGACAGCTCGCGCGAGCAGGGTCTTGCCGGTGCCGGGAGGGCCGTACAGCAGTACGCCCTTGGGGATCTTCGCCCCGACGGCCTGGAACTTCGCCGGTTCCTGGAGGAACTCCTTGATCTCCTGGAGCTCCTCGACGGCCTCGTCCGAGCCGGCGACGTCCGAGAACGTCGTCTTCGGGGTGTCCTTGGTGATGAGCTTCGCCTTGGACTTCCCGAAGTTCATGACCCGGGAGCCGCCGCCCTGCATCTGATTCATCAGGAACAGGAAGACGACCACGATGAGGACGAAGGGGAGCAGGGAGAGCAGGATGCTCAGGAAGGGGTTCTGCTTGGACGGCGCGACGGTATAGCCGTCCGGGATCTGCTTGTCCTGGAATTTCGTCTGCAGCGTGCCGGCGATGGTCACGCCCTGGTCGCCGATGTAGCTCGCCTGGATCTTCGAGCTGCCCTCGACCTTTTCGCCGTCCTTGAGCTGGACCTTGATGATCTGCTCGTCGCCGGTGGTCAGCTTGGCCGACTCGACCTTGTTCTCATTGATCGCCTGGACGACCTGGCCGGTGTCCACCGTCTTGTAGCCGCCGGACGAGCCGACGACCTGCATCAACACGACCACGGCAAGGACGGCCAGCACGATCCACATGACCGGCCCACGGAAGTATCGCTTCACGTCCATCCATACGGAGCGGAACCCGCTCCGTCCCTCCTGCCATAGTGAGTTTGATAAAGACAGTTCTTCTGACGGTACCCCAGCATTGTCGCCCGAAGTCGCACGGGACTGCTGGCGTTCCCGTCTCTGCATGCTCCAACGGCGCGAAACCCGCTGGGGTTCCCGATCGTCTTACGAGCCTTGGGCCCTTTGGGGTTCAGTCCCCGCGGGGCAGGGGTTCAGCCGCCGTAGACGTGAGGCGCGAGCGTACCGACGAACGGGAGGTTGCGGTACTTCTCGGCGTAATCGAGGCCGTAGCCCACGACGAACTCGTTGGGAATGTCGAAGCCGACCCACTCCACGTCGATCGCGACCTTGGCCGCCTCCGGCTTGCGCAGCAGGGTGCAGATCTTCAGCGTCTCGGGCTCGCGGGAGCCGAGGTTGGAGATCAGCCAGGACAGGGTCAGCCCGGAGTCGATGATGTCCTCGACGATGAGGACGTGCTTGCCCTTGATGTCGGTGTCGAGGTCCTTGAGGATCCGCACGACGCCGGACGACTGGGTGCCCGCGCCGTACGAGGACACCGCCATCCAGTCCATCGTGACGGGGGTGGACAGCGCACGCGCCAGGTCCGCCATGACCATCACCGCGCCCTTGAGGACGCCGACGATCAGCAGGTCCTTGCCCGCGTACTCCGCGTCGATCTTCGCGGCCAGCTCAGCCAGCTTCGCGTCGATCTCTTCCTTGGTGATGAGTACCGACTTGAGGTCGGCACCCATGTCTTTCGCGTCCACCCGCATCACTTTCGGTCGTCCACCGGCTACCTGGTCCCACCCCCGGAGGTCCGGAGGGGGGTATCGATTCAGCCTTGCCGAATCACCAGTCTGCCACCCTGCCGCTGGGCGACGACCTTGCCCGGGAGATTGATGGCTCCCTGGCCGCGCCAGCCGGTGATCAGCCGGTCGACTTCCTCGATGTGGCGGGCGAACAGCGAACCGGCCGGGGCGCCCGCCTCGATGGCGGCGCGGCGCAGGATACGGCGGCGTACGGCGGGCGGCAGGGCGTAGAGCTTGGCGCACTCCAGAAGGCCGGCCGCGTCGCGTACGGAGGCCTCGGCCTGGCCGGCCCAGGCGTCGAGGGCGTCGGCGTCGTCGCGCGAGAGCTGGGCCGTACGGGCGAGCGCCTCGACGACGCCTTTGCCGAGCGCCTTCTCCAGGGCGGGCAGGCCTTCGTGCCGGAGGCGGGAGCGGGTGTAGGCCGGGTCGGCGTTGTGCGGGTCGTCCCAGACAGGCAGGGACTGGACCATGCAGGCCTTGCGGGCGGTCTGGCGGTCGACCTGGAGGAAGGGGCGGCGGTAGCGGCCGGGGGCCCCAGGTCCTCCGGAGACAGCCGCCATGCCGGACAGGGAGCGGATGCCGGAGCCGCGGGCGAGGCCGAGCAGGACGGTTTCGGCCTGGTCGTCGCGGGTGTGGCCGAGCAGGATCGCGGTGGCGCCGTGGCGGGCCGCGGCGGCGTCGAGGGCGGCGTAGCGGGCGTCCCGGGCGGCGGCCTCGGGGCCGCCGTCGCGGCCGACGGTCACGGCGATGGACTCGACCGGATCCAGGCCGAGTTCGGTGAGGCGCAGGACGACCTCGTCGGCGCGCAGGTCGGAGCCGGGCTGGAGTCCGTGGTCGACGGTGACGCCGCCCGCGCGGATGCCGAGCTTGGGGGCCTCGAAGGCGAGGGCCGAGGCGAGGGCCATGGAGTCGGCGCCGCCGGAGCACGCCACGAGCACGAGCGGCGAGGCCGGGCGCTCGTGCGGGGTGTCATGTGCGGTGTCAGCGGAGCCGGTGATGCGGGTGTGCTCGCTGAGAATGTCGTGGAGGGCGCGGCGAACCGCCAGGCGTATCGCCGCGACCGCAGGATGGGGACCCATGTCCGGTTCCCTTCATGAAGTTTTCGGGGGTGAGCCCGAGGTTCGGTCACTCAGAGTGTGTAGATGGTGACAGAACCGGGCCGTTCCCCGAGCATTGCACGCCTACCCATGGCTCACGGTCCCTCGGACGGGTGATTGAAGGGGCGTTCGCCTGCCGTCGGCCGGATTCGTTTCACGACGCGCTCAGGGCTTTCACGACTCGGTCTTGCGGTGCACCCGCGCGACCCAGTCCGCCGGTTTGGCGATCTCCGCCTTGGTCGGGAGGGTGTTCGGGGACGTCCACACACGGTTGAAGCCGTCCATGCCCACCTCGCCGACGACGGCCCGCACGAACCGCTCGCCGTCCCGGTACTGCCTGAGTTTGGCGTCCAGACCGAGCAGCTTGCGCAGCGCCGTGTCCAGCCGGGAGGCGCCCTTGGCGCGACGCTGCTGGAACTTCTCGCGGATCTCCGCGACGGACGGCACCACGGCCGGGCCGACGCCGTCCATCACGAAGTCGGCGTGTCCCTCCAGGAGGGACATCACGGCGGTGAGACGGCCGAGGATCTCCCGCTGGGCGGGCGTCTGCACGATCTCCACGAGGGAGCGGCCGCCGTCGTCCTCCTCGCCCTCGGGACGCCCGCCCGCGAGGGACTGGGCGGCCTCCCTGATGCGCTCCAGGACGGTCATGGGGTCGACCTCGGTCTCCCCCAGGAACGACTGGATTTCGCCCTCCAGGTGGTCCCGCAGCCAGGGCACCGCCGTGAACTGCGTGCGGTGCGTCTCCTCGTGCAGGCACACCCACAGGCGGAAGTCGTGGGGCTGTACGTCGAGTTCGCGCTCCACGTGGACGATGTTCGGCGCGACGAGCAGCAGCCGCCCGCCGCCGTTGGCTCCGGCCGGGAGCTCCCGGGTCGCCGGGGCGAACGTCTCGTACTGGCCGAGGACGCGCGAGGCCAGGAACGACAGCAGCATCCCCAGTTCGACGCCGGTGACCTTGCCGCCGACGGCGCCCAGGACCGCCCCGCCGGGTGTGCTGCCGCGCCGCTCCTGCATCTTGTCGAGCAGCGGCTTGAGGACCTCGCGGAACCCGGCGACGTTCGCCCGGACCCAGCCCGCGCGGTCGACCACCAGGACGGGGGTGTCGTGGGTGTCCTCGGTGCCCATACGGGTGAAGCCCCGGACGTGTTCCTCCGAGGCCTTGGCATGCCGGCGCAGCTCGGCGACGACGGCCCTGGCCTCGTCGCGGCTCACCTCGGGGCCCGGCCGCACGAGCCGGGTCGCGGTCGCCACCGCGAGATTCCAGTCGACCATCTCTGCACCACCGATGCTCGTCATGCGTCAACGGTACGTGAGCGTTCCCACTTGGGGCAGGCCGCGGAGCTCCGCGGAGGCGGCGGCCGTCAGCGGCAGCCGCAGGCCGCCAGTGCCGTCGCCGTCCGGTCCAGCGCCGACTGCGCCGTCAGCGCGTTCGTCGTGTTCGACGCCAGGAACGCGAACGCCAGCAGCCGCCCGTCCTGGTCGACCACTGTTCCCGCCAACGTGTTCACGCCCGTCAGGGTTCCCGTCTTCGCCCGTACGACCCCTGCCGCGCCGTCCGTGTAACGGCTGGTCAGGGTGCCGGTGAAGCCGGCCACCGGGAGGCCCGTGAGGACCGGACGGAGTTCGGGGTGGGCGGGGTCGCCGGCCTTGACCAGCAGGGCCGTGAGGAGGTCGGCGGTGAGTCTGTCGTCGCGGTTCAGGCCGCTGCCGTCGTGGAAGTCGGCCCCGCCGAGCGGGAGTTCGAGCTTCTTCAGCTGGGCGGCGATCGCGGCCGCGCCGCCGTCGAAGCTCGCCTGCTTGCCCATCGCGACGGCGGTCTGGCGGGCCAGGGCCTCCGCGATGTCGTTGTCGCTGTTGGTCAACATACGTTCGACCAGGGCCGACATGGGGGGCGACTGCACGCTCGCCAGCGTGTCGGCGCGGCTCGTCGCCTTGGAGGGGCCGGGGACCGTGGTCTTGATGCCGTCCTCCTGGAGGAACCCGGCGAACTTGCGGGCCGCGTCCCCCGCCGGATCCGCCACGCGCGTGACGGGACCGCTGGCCGAGTCGTCCGTACGGGCCTCGTCGACCATCAGGGCACTGACGGGGGCGAGGTTGCCGTTGACCCCGATGGGGTGGACCTCGGAACCGGCGTACAGCGTGGTGTCGTACGAGAGCGTCACCGCGCGCGTGCCGGCCTTCTTCAGGGCGGTGGCCGTCTCCTCGGCCAGCTCCCGCAGGCTCGCCCACCCTCCCCCACTCTCGGCTTCGCTCGAGCGGGAGGTGCCCCCACCGTCCTTGTGTGCCGTCAGGGTCGGGTCGCCGCCGCCGACGAGGACCAGTTCCTTCGTGTCGGGCTCCAGGGCCGCGCTGGTGGTGAGGCGGTGGTCGGCGCCCATCGCGGACAGGACGGCGACCCCGGTGGCGATCTTGGTGGTGGAGGCGGGGGTCAGGGAGTCGTCGGCGCCGGAGCCGTAGAGGCGCTTGCCGGTGGCCACGTCGACGACGGCGGCCGCGTGCTCGGTGCCGAGGGCCGCCAGGAGGGGGTTGAGGACGTCCGCGAGGGCCGGGCCGACCGGGGCCGACTTCACGGTGTTCGCGGCGCCTGAGAGGCCGGTCAGGACGGATGCGGCGCTCGGCGCAGGAGCGGGCGCGTTCGCCGACGTACCGGAGGTATCGGACGTACCGGAATTACGCCCGTGATCTGTGCCACCCGCGAGCTCCTGGGCGGCGGCGCGGTCCCGCTCGGCCGTACGCTGACCGGAGGAGTCCCAGGGACCGGCGGCGGTCGCCACACCGGCGGCCAGTGCCAGCCCGGCCGTGGCGGCGCCCGCGGTGTACTGCCAGGTCTTGACGGTCTTGGGACGCACGATCCGCGCGACCTGCGGTGCCATGGCCTGCCCGACCCGCACGACCTGCGGTTTCACGGCGTCCCTGGCACGCTCGAGACGCGGTCGTACGGCCTTGACGACCCGCACCACGTGCGGTCTCGCGGCCCGCCAAGCCTTCAGCTCTGGCACGACCACCAGCCCCTTTCGCGATCACACACCTGCGTGAGGGACACTTAACCACCAGAACTATGTGCTGATCATGGAGGAGCCACCGGTGGAGTTCGACGTCACGATCGAGATCCCGAAGGGTTCGCGGAACAAGTACGAGGTGGACCACGAGACCGGCCGGATCCGCCTGGACCGTCGACTCTTCACCTCGACCAGTTACCCGGCCGACTACGGCTTTGTCGAGAACACCCTCGGCGAGGACGGCGACCCGCTGGACGCGCTGGTCATCCTGGAGGAGCCGACCTTCCCCGGCTGCCTCATCAAGTGCCGCGCGATCGGCATGTTCCGGATGACCGACGAGGCCGGTGGCGACGACAAGCTGCTGTGCGTCCCGGCGTCCGACCCGCGCGTGGAGCACCTGCGCGACATCCACCACGTGTCGGAGTTCGACCGCCTGGAGATCCAGCACTTCTTCGAGGTCTACAAGGACCTGGAGCCCGGCAAGTCCGTCGAGGGCGCCAACTGGGTGGGCCGCGTCGAGGCCGAGGCCGAGATCGAGCGGTCGTACAAGCGCCTCAAGGAGCAGGGCGGCCACTGAGCTCTCCCCCGCGCAATCGGGCCGCACGCGTGCGCGTGCGGCCCGTTCGTGTGCCTGTGCTCATACTGAGGCGTACTGAAGACGCGTACGTTCAGGGAGCGATACGACAGTGACGGACGCGGAGGACCGCAAGCCGCAGTCGGACGAGGCGAGGAGCGCGTTCACTCAGCCCGTGGGGGTCACCGCCGGCGAGGACGAGTCGTCCACGACGTCCGAGTTCGCCGTTCCCAAGGGGCTCGACGTCGGGCAGTCGGCCGACGACGAAGGGTCGGCGTTCACTCCGCCGCGCACCTACAGCGCCAGGAACGCCCCTCCCGCGTTCACCCCGGCGACCGGGATTCCCATGGTCAGTCTGACCAAGGACGTCCCCTGGCAGGACCGGATGCGCACGATGCTGCGTATGCCGGTGGCCGAGCGGCCCGCGCCGGAGCCCCCGCAGAAGGCCGTCGACGAGTCGGGGCCGGCCGTCCCGCGCGTGCTGGACCTGACGCTGCGTATCGGCGAGTTGCTGCTGGCGGGCGGGGAGGGCGCCGAGGACGTCGAGGCCGCGATGTTCGCGGTCTGCCGCTCCTACGGCCTCGACCGCTGCGAGCCGAACGTCACCTTCACCCTGCTGTCGATCTCGTACCAGCCGTCCCTGGTGGACGATCCGGTGACCGCGTCACGGACCGTACGCCGCCGGGGAACGGACTACACGCGCCTCGCGGCCGTCTTCCGGCTCGTCGACGACCTCAGCGACCCGGAGACCACGATCTCCCTGGAGGAGGCCTACGGGCGCCTCGCCGAGATGCGCCGCAACCGGCACCCGTACCCCACCTGGGTGCTGACCTCCGCGAGCGGGCTGCTGGCGGGCGCGGCCTCCGTGCTCGTCGGCGGTGACGTGATCGTGTTCTTCGCCGCCGCGCTCGGCGCGATGCTCGGTGACCGGCTGGCGTGGCTGTGTGCCGGGCGCGGGCTGCCGGAGTTCTACCAGTTCCTGATTGCCGCGATGCCGCCGGCCGCGATAGGGGTCGCGCTCAACGTCGCCGACGTCGACGTGAAGGCGTCCGCCGTCATCACCGGTGGGCTGTTCGCGCTGTTGCCCGGGCGGGCGCTGGTGGCGGGCGTGCAGGACGGGCTGACCGGGTTCTACATCACCGCTGCCGCGCGGCTGTTGGAGGTCATGTACTTCTTCGTCGGCATCGTCGTCGGGGTGCTCGTCGTCCTGTACTTCGGCGTGAAGCTGGGTGCCGAGCTCAACCCCGACGCCGCCCTCAGCATCGCCGAACGGCCCCTGTGGCAGATCGGCGCCTCGATGCTGGTGTCCCTGACCTTCGCCGTGCTGCTCCAGCAGGAACGGTCCACCGTGTTCGCCGTGACCCTCAACGGGGGTGTCGCATGGTCGGTGTACGGCGCGATGCACTATGCCGGCGGCCTCTCGCCGGTTGCTTCTACGGCCGTGGCGGCGGGCTTGGTTGGACTGTTCGGGCAGTTGCTGTCCCGGTACCGGTTCGCGTCTGCGCTGCCGTACACGACCGCGGCGATCGGGCCCCTGTTGCCGGGGTCGGCCACGTATTTCGGGCTGTTGTCGATTGCCCAGAACGACATCGACGGGGGGCTTGTGTCGTTGGCCAAGGCTGCGTCGCTGGCCATGGCCATTGCTATTGGGGTCAATCTGGGGTCGGAGATCTCTCGGCTGTTTCTGCGTGTGCCGGGTGGCTCCGCCGGGGGGCGCCGGGCGGCTAAGCGGACTCGGGGGTTCTGAGTCAGTTCTGCGGATACCCCTGGTTGTGGGGGTACTGGCCGTTCTGCTCGTAGCCCTGCTGACCGCCTGCGTACGGCTGCTGCTGGTAGGTCTGCTGGGGGTACTGCTGCTGGCCGTAGTACTCGTTCTGGCCCGGGTGGTTGTTGCCGTACGGCTGCTCCGGCGGGATGCGGCGGAGTTGGGTCGTCGCGTCGTCCATTGCCTGGGGGGCCGCCGGGGGCTGGGGCGGGGTCTTCTTGGACTTGGAGCGGGCCCTGAGGAACTCGATGAGGATCGGGATCACCGAGATGAAGACGATCAGGATGAGGATCGCTTCGATGTTCTTGTGGACGAACTCGATGTTGCCGAGCCAGGAGCCCAGCAGGGTGACGCCCGCGCCCCAGAGCACGCCGCCGATGATGTTGTACGTGATGAACGAGCGGTACCGCATGCCGCTGACGCCCGCGATGATCGGCGTGAACGTGCGCACGATGGGCACGAAGCGGGCAAGCACCAGGGACTTGGGGCCGTACTTCTCGAAGAACTCGTGCGCCTTGACCACGTTCTCCTGCTTGAAGAGGCGGGAGTCGGGGCGCGTGAAGAGGGACGGGCCGACCTTCTTGCCGAACAGGTAGCCCGCCTGGTCGCCGGCGATCGCGGCGACGCAGATCAGGGCGATGGCCGCCCACAGCGGGAAGTCCAGGGTGCCCGCGGTGATCAGCAGGCCGGCCGTGAACAGCAGGGAGTCACCCGGCAGGAAGAAACCGATCAGCAGGCCCGACTCCGCGAACACGATGAGGAGCAGGCCCCAGATGCTGTAGGTGTCGAGCAGGTAGTTCGGATCCAGCCAGCTCGGTCCGAGGGCAAGCGTCATCACGGTTCCGGGCTCCTGAGGGTGTGGGAGGTACGGCGTCCAGCTCGGCCGGACAAAGCTATCAACGCAATGTGTCCGCCCCAGGTTCCACCGGTGTCTCCAGGATGCACTGTGGACCGACTGGGACAAAGCTGTGAGCCATGGGAATCGAGGAGTACGGCGGAGGCCAGTGGCCTCAGGCGGATGTGTTGGTCGTCACCACGAACGACGTACCCGGGTACCGCGTCGAGCAGGTCATCGGCGAGGTGTTCGGGCTGACCGTGCGGTCCCGGCATCTCGGCAGTCAGATCGGCGCGGGGCTCAAGTCGATGATCGGCGGTGAGCTCAAGGGGCTCACCAAGACGCTGGTGGAGACCCGTAACCAGGCCATGGAGCGGCTGATCGAGCAGGCACGCGCGCGTGGGGCGAACGCGGTGCTGGCGTTCCGCTTCGACGTGACGGAGGCGGCGGACGTGGGCACCGAGGTGTGCGCGTACGGGACGGCCGTCGTGCTGGTCAAGGAGTAGCGCACGTCGGTAAGGGGCGCCTGCCCTTGCGCGGCGCCCCTTACCGTCAAACTCCCGGGGAGTGCCGGGCGGCGTTCGCTCCGATCGCGTCCCTCAAGTGCTCGGCGAGCCCTGGGCGCATGGAGTCGTAGAACTCCTTGAAGCGCTCGTCGGTGACGTACATCTCGGCCAGGCCCTGGTGGATCTCGTACGTGCACTCGTAGAACCACTTGGTGATGTGCCGCCGGTGTTCCTCGGCCAGGTCCATGGCCGCCTCGCCGGCCGGTGGCTCACCGGCGGCCATGAGGGCGTCGTAGCGCTCGCTCCAGGAGGCCACCTCGGCCTGCATGCGTTTCCAGTCGTCCTTGGTGTAGCGGGCGGCGCGGCGCTGTGACTCGGCGTATGTCTCGGTGCCGCCCCAGCGCTGTTCCGCCTCCTCGGCGTACTGCTCGGGGTCCTTGTCGCCGAAGACCTCGAACTTCTCCTCGGGCGTGAGGTTGATGCCCATTCTGCGTGCCTCCATGGCGTGTTCCACGGCCTCTGCCATCTTCTGCAGCTTCTCGATCCGGGCGGTCAGCAGGTCGTGCTGCCGGCGCAGGTGTGCGCGCGGGTCCGTGTCCGGGTCGTCGAGCAGGGCCGCGACCTCGTCGAGGGGGAAGCCGAGTTCCCGGTAGAACAGGATCCGCTGCAGCCGGTCGAGGTCGGCGTCGCTGTAGCGCCGGTGGCCCGCGTGGCTGCGCTCGCTCGGGACGAGCAGGCCGATGTCGTCGTAGTGGTGCAGGGTGCGCACCGTGACCGACGCGAAGCCGGCGACCTGTCCTACGGAGTAGCTCACTTCTCCCGCTCCCTTCTCGGTACGTCCTCCACGCTGAGGCCTCACGCGACGTGAGGTGCAAGCCCGCATCCGACCTGATCCTCGGGATGTCCTGTCCGTTTCGCCCCCTTATCGTGAGCACGTGGCCCAGGACACCGCGCAACCGGCACCCGCCGCTCCGGCGACTCCCGCGCGCGCGTTGCTGCCGCTGATCCTCCCCGCTCTCGTCGTAGGCGTGGGCGCGAGCCTGCTCTTCCTCGCGGTGAGCGGGCTGGCCGAGAGACTCCAGGACGTGTTGTGGCAGGACCTGCCGGATGCCTTGGGGGTCGGGCGGTATTCCGTGCTGTGGATGCTCGTCATGCTCACCGGTACGGGCGTTCTGGTGGGGCTCGTGGTGTGGAAGGTGCCTGGGCATGCCGGGCCCGACCCGGCCACCACCGGCCTTGACGCCCCCGTGCTGCCGCCCGCCGTGCTGCCGGGGCTGCTGCTGGCTACCGCGCTGATGCTCGCGGGCGGGCCGAGTCTGGGGCCGGAGAACCCGATCATCGCCGTGAACGTCGGGCTGGCCTTCTGGCTGGGGCGCCGGCTGCTCCCCCGTATGCCGGGCGGACTGTGGGCGGTGCTGGCGGAAGCCGCGACGATCGGGGCGCTGTTCGGTACGCCGGTGGCGGCGGCGCTGCTCATCTCCGAGGCGCTGGCCGGGCGGCAGCTCAAGGGGGCCCTGTGGGACAACGTCTTCGCGCCGCTCGTCGCGGCCGCGGTCGGCGCCCTGACGGCCACTCTGGTGGCCCATCCGACGTTCGACCTGGATCTGCCCCCGTTCGGCCGACCCGGCTGGGGCGATCTGTTGGCCGCGCTGGTGGTCGCTTCCGTGGCCGCGCTGCTCGGCATGTGCGCCGTTTACGTCTTCCCGTACGTCCATGGCGCCTTCGCCCGCCTCAAGCACCCGATGGTGGCGCTTCCGGTCGGTGGGCTCGTCCTGGGGCTCCTGGGGGCCCTGGGCGGCCATCTGACGCTCTTCAAGGGGCTGGACGAGGCCGAGGAGCTGGCGGGCGATCCCGACGGCTGGACGGCGGGCGAGTTCGCGACGATGACGGTGGTGAAACTGGCCGCGCTGCTCGTCGCCACCTCCTGCGGCTTCCGGGGCGGGCGGATCTTCCCGGCCGTCTTCGTCGGTACGGCGCTCGGTCTGTGCGCCCACGCGCTCGTGCCGGACGTCCATCCGGCGGTCGGTGTCGCCACGGGAGTGCTGGGCATGCTCCTCGCCATCACCCGGCACGGCTGGGTGAGCCTGTTCACCGCGGCCGTGCTGGTGGCCTCCCCCTCGATACTCGCCCTGCTCTGCATCGCGTCGCTGCCCGCCTGGCTGCTGGTGACGGGACGGCCGCAGATGCAGTTGCGCGCGGACGGAACCCCGGTCCGCTGAACTTCCCGATCAGGTAGGAGACTTCGATGCCGCTCCACAAAGGTCCCGACAAGCGCGACGAGCGCCCCGTGTCCGTCAACCCGTTCTTCGGGGAGGCCAATCCGGTCGGCGGGATGACCGAGGCCCCGCCCAAACACCGGCTGCCGGACGCGCCGCTCCCGCCGATGACGGCGTACCAGGTCGTCCACGACGAACTGATGCTGGACGGGAACTCGCGGCTGAACCTGGCCACGTTCGTCACCACGTGGATGGAGCCGCAGGCCGGCGTCCTGATGGCGGAGTGCCGGGACAAGAACATGATCGACAAGGACGAGTACCCGCGCACCGCCGAGCTGGAGCGGCGCTGTGTGGCGATGCTCGCCGATCTGTGGAACGCGCCCGATCCGGCGGCGGCCGTGGGCTGTTCGACGACCGGGTCGAGCGAGGCCTGCATGCTCGCCGGGATGGCGCTGAAACGCCGCTGGAGCAAGCGGAACACCACTCCCGGCGCCCGCCCGAACCTCGTCATGGGCGTCAACGTCCAGGTCTGCTGGGACAAGTTCTGCAACTTCTGGGAGGTGGAGGCCCGCCAAGTGCCCATGGAGGGCGACCGGTTCCACCTCGATCCGCAGGCCGCCGCCGAGCTGTGCGACGAGAACACCATCGGGGTCGTCGGCATCCTCGGCTCCACCTTCGACGGCTCCTACGAGCCCATCGCCGACCTGTGCGCGGCCCTGGACGCCCTCCAGGAGCGGACCGGCCTCGACATCCCGGTGCACGTGGACGGCGCGTCCGGCGCCATGGTCGCGCCCTTCCTCGACGAGGACCTGGTGTGGGACTTCCGCCTCGCGCGCGTGGCCTCGATCAACACCTCGGGGCACAAGTACGGGCTGGTCTACCCGGGCGTCGGCTGGGCGTTGTGGCGCGACAAGGAGGCGCTGCCCGAGGAGCTCGTCTTCCGCGTCAACTACCTGGGCGGCGACATGCCGACCTTCGCCCTCAACTTCTCGCGCCCCGGCGCCCAGGTCGTCGCGCAGTACTACACGTTCCTGCGGCTGGGCCGCGAGGGCTACCGGGCCGTGCAGCAGACCACCCGGGACGTGGCCGGCCGGCTCGCCAAGGGCGTGGAGGCGCTCGGCGACTTCCGGCTGCTGACCCGGGGCGACGAGCTGCCCGTCTTCGCCTTCACGACCGGGCCGGACGTGAGCGCGTACGACGTGTTCGACGTCTCCCGGCGGATGCGCGAGCGGGGCTGGCTGCTGCCCGCGTACACCTTCCCGCCGAACCGCGAGGACCTGTCCGTCCTGCGCGTCGTCTGCCGCAACGGCTTCTCGACCGACCTCGCCGAACTCTTCGTGGAGGACCTGGGCCGCCTGCTGCCCGAGCTGCGCAGGCAGCCGCATCCGATGACCCGGGACAAGGGGGCGGCCACGGGGTTCCATCACTAGGTCCGCCGCCCAGACGTCTCCCGGTTCGCCGCCCGGTTACGTCGTGGCCGGTGCGCTGGGGCAGGGGTCGAGCTATTCAAACTTGACTACTGCTCCAAAGCGACGCCCCTCGATGATTGGCCAAACTTGATTAGTCCGCGTCTCCCGGATGCCGCTCCCCCGTCGCGTACGGGTTCTCCTCGCCCTCGGCCAGGACGCCGACGAACGGCTCGCCCTCGCCGGCGAAGGTGTAGGCGCCGCCCTCGACCCGGCTGATCAGGCCCCGGGTCCACTCGGCCTCGGCGTCGGCGGTGTGGATCCAGAGGTTCATGATCTCGCCGATGTGGCCGAGCTGTTCGGGGCCGTCCTCGGGCACGTAGTGCTCGGTGACGGCCCCGCGCCACTCCTCGATCCGCCGGGTGCGCTCCTTGAGGAGGGCCACCGCCTCGGCCCTCGGCAGGTCCACGATGAAGCCGATGGCCGCCGACTTCACGTCCATCTTCTGGTCGTAGGAGGTCAGCGCCTCGCGCAGCAGCCGGAGGAACTCCTCGGTGCCCCAGTCGGTGATCTCGTACTCCGTGCGCGGCGGGCCGCCGGCCGTGGACGGGGCGATCTCGTGCGCGTGCAGCAGGCCCTGCTTCGCCATCTGCTTGAGCGCGTGATAGATCGAGCCGGGCTTGGCGTTGGACCACTCGTGCGCGCCCCAGTACTCCAGGTCGTTGCGCACCTGGTAGCCATGGGCCCGCCCGTGCTGGCGGACCGCGCCGAGCACGAGGAGACGGATCGCTGACATGGGGCCAGCGTAGGACCCTTGACGTCACCCCCAGCTCGTGCCCTGCTCCTTGGCGACCAGCTCGAAGGCGGTGGCGCCGTCCAGGGACTCCCGGATGATGTCGGCGTGACCGGCGTGCCGGGCGGTCTCGCGGATCAGGTGCAGACAGACCCAGCGCACGGACACGCGGCCCTCCGGCGGGAACCAGGGCTGGTCCGGGAGCGGGAAGGTGTCGTCCAGGCTCGGCACCGAGCGGACGTACGCCTCCGTCTCGGCGGCGACCTTCTCCCAGTACGCGAGCTGGGACTCGACACTCTCGCCCTCGACGAGCTGGAACGTCTCGTGCCAGTTGGTCTGGTCCCGCTGGATCGCCGGCGGCTCCTGCTTGGCCCGCGCGATCCAGCCCTGCTCGACCTCGGCGACATGCTTGAGCAGCCCCGACAGGGACAACTCGCTGGCGCTCGGCTTGCTCGCGGCCTGCTCGTCCGTGAGCCCGAGCAGGGCCCGGCGGATGCCGCCGCGCTGCTCCTCGATGAAGGAGAGCAGTGCTCCGCGCTCGTCGCCCTGGGCCTCTGCGGGAACGTGAGTGACCATGACCGGCCGCCTTTCGTCGGGTTCTTGCGGGGGTTTCCCCCTGACACCGACGAAGCTACGGGCCATTGAGGTCAGGTTCTGTCCTCAATGGCCCGCAGGAAAAACGTAGGGAAAAACTCCGTCCGGACCGTCTAGAACGGGAAGCCGCTGCGGCCGTGCTGCACCGAGATCCACTTCATCGTGGTGAAGGCGTCCAGCATCGTGTCGCCGTTCAGGCGGCCGATCCCCGAGCTCTTCTCGCCGCCGAAGGGGACGATCGGCTCGTCGTGGACGGTGCCGTCGTTGACGTGGAACATGCCGGTGTCGGCCTTCTTGGCGAAGTTCACGCCGCGCTCGATGTCACCGGTGTGGACGGCGCCGCTCAGGCCGTACGAGGTGTCGTTGACGATGCGGACCGCCTCCTCCTCGCCGTCGAAGGGGATGAGGAAGGCGACCGGGCCGAAGACCTCCTGCCGGAGCAGGGCCGAGCCGGCGGGGACGTCCGTGAGGACCGAGGGTGCCACCAGGTTGTCCGTCGTCGTGCCGTGCACCAGGGCCGTCGCGCCCTCGGCGATCGCCTGCTCGACGACGCCCGAAATGGCGTCCGCCTGCGAGGAGTTGATCACCGGGCCGATGACGGTCTGCGGGTCGCGCGGGTCGCCCACCTTGAGGGTCTTGACCTTGGCGACGAACTTCTCGGTGAACTCGTCCGCGATCGAGCGGTCCACCAGGACGCGGTTGGCGGCCATGCAGACCTGGCCCTGATGGACGTACCGGCTGAAGACCGCCGCGTCGACCGCGTAGTCGATGTCGGCGTCGTCGAGGACCACCAGGGCGCTGTTGCCGCCCAGTTCGAGGATCGAGCGCTTGAAGTTGGAGGCGCAGACGGTGGCGACGTGGCGGCCGACCTTGTCGGAGCCGGTGAAGGAGATGACCTTCGGGATCGGGTGCTCGATGAAGGCGTCGCCGATCTCCGCGATGTCGGTGATGACGACGTTGAGGAGACCGGCGGGCAGGCCCGCGTCCTCGAAGATCTTCGCGACCAGGGAACCGCCGACGATCGGGGTGTTCTGGTGCGGCTTCAGTACGACGGCGTTGCCGAGCGCCAGCGCCGGGGCGACCGACTTGATCGACAGGAGGAGGGGGAAGTTGAAGGGGCTGATCACGCCGACGACGCCGACCGGGACGCGGTAGACGCGGTTCTCCTTGCCGTCGATCGGCGAGGGGATGATCTTGCCCTCGGGGCGCAGCGCCAGGTTGATCGCCTCGCGCAGGAACTCCTTGACGAGGTGGAGTTCGAAGCCCGCCTTGAGGCGCGTGCCGCCGAGCTCGGCGATGATCACCTCGGAGATCTCCTGCTCGCGGTCCTCTATGAGGCGCAGGGCCCTCTCGAAGACGCCGCGGCGGGCGTACGGGTTGGTCGCGGCCCATTCCTTCTGGGCGCGGGCGGCGGCCTTGTAGGCGTCGTCCACCTCGTCGATCGTGGCGATGGTGATCGACGCGAGCTTCTCACCGTCGTACGGGTTGAAGTCGATGATGTCCCAGGAGCCTGTGCCCGGGCGCCACTCACCGTCGATGTACTGCTGGGCAAGGTCGGTGAAGTAGGACGTCATGTGATCCCTCAATCCCTTACTGCCGAAACAGACGAAGCAGACACCTGATCGACTTCACGGTCTGATCACAAGTCATCGTACTTGTGTTTCAAGGGAGTTGAAGGCGCACCCCGGTCACGCGAGGGATTTCCCTAAGGCAGTTGGATCTAGGAGAGCTGGAGCAGTCCGCGGAGCAGGTCACGGCTCTCGGCCGGCCCGGGGCTGTCCTGTTGCAGCTCCTTCAGCGCCTTCTCGTACTGGGCCACGTCCTCGGCCTTGTCCAGATACAGCGCACTGGTCAGCTGCTCCAGGTAGACCACGTCCGAAAGATCGGACTCGGGGAAGCTGAGGATGGTGAAGGCGCCGCTCTCGCCGGAGTGGCCGCCGAAGCTGAACGGCATGATCTGCAGCCGTACGTTGGGCCGCTCGGAGATCTCGATCAGGTGCTGGAGCTGACCGCGCATCACCTCGCGGTCGCCGTAGGGGCGGCGCAGGGACGCCTCGTCGAGGACGATGTGGAAGTCGGGGGCGTTCGCGGCCAGGAGGTACTTCTGCCGCTCCAGGCGCAGCGCGATCCGCCGTTCGATGTCGGCCGGGCTCGCGCCCTTCATGCCACGGCGTACGACCGCGCGCGCGTACGCCTCGGTCTGCAACAGGCCGTGCACGAACTGCACTTCGTACGCGCGGATCAGGGCGGCCGCGCCCTCCAGGCCCACATAGGTGGGGAACCAGCTGGGCAGAACATCCGAGTAACTGTGCCACCAGCCCGCGACGTTGGCTTCCTTAGCGAGGGAGAGGAGTGAGGTGCGCTCCGCCTCGTCCGTGATGCCGTACAACGTCAGCAGATCCTCGACATCCCTCGTCTTGAAGCTCACCCGTCCCAGCTCCATACGGCTGATCTTCGACTCCGAGGCGCGGATGGAGTACCCCGCCGCCTCTCGTGTGACCCCGCGTGCTTCACGCAGTCGCCTGAGTTGCGAGCCGAGCAGCATGCGCCGCACCACCGATCCTGGCTCTCCCGCGCTCACGTTCGCCAGCCTCCCCAACGTCTTCAGGGGCCGAAGTCTGCCACTAAAACACTCCGAGCAGTACTCGTCCGATTACAGAGATGGAAAGACGCCAAAGTTTTCTCACAGGACCGGGTGCCAGAAGGCAAGTACTGGGCGAGAAGATGGCGGAAAAAATGACCAAGAAGCGGTACGGGAGGGTCCAATTCGGTCGCGTGCACGTGCATCTGCCCTTGCATCTGCCGTGGTCATCGGAAACCATGGTCTCGCGCCACCGCTGCATCGCAACCTCTGCTGCATCGCATCGACCGCGAATTCCCGGGAGTGCCTCGCATGGGGACGAATGGATCGACCATGCTCGAGCCGTTACGGCAGGGCCTTCCGCCGCTGGATCCCGCGGCCGTGTCCAACGCCGCCTCCTGCGCTCTGCCCGCCCGCCTCGAAGCGGTGCGCGAGGCACGGCAGTTCACCCGTAGAACGCTCGACCAGTGGGACATAGGCGACCGCTTCGACGACGTCGGTCTGGTCGTCTCCGAACTGGTCACCAACGCTCTGCGGCACGCCCTGCCGGGCAACGCGCCATGCAACGGCCAGCAGAACCCGCCCGTGCGGCTGCATCTGATGCGGTGGACCGAGCGGCTGGTGTGCGCGGTGCGCGACCCCAGTCACGACAGTCCCGTCGCGCGCGAATCGGACGAGGACTTCTCGGCGGAGTCGGGCCGCGGCCTGTTCCTCGTCGACTCCTTCAGCGACGGCTGGGGCTGGCACCCGCTGGCCGGCACGCTCAACGGCAAGGTGGTCTGGGCGCTGTTCAGGCTCCAGCCCGGCGAATGAGGAACCGCGGCGTCCTTTGGCGCCGCGGTTCTACGCGCGTTACGGCGAGTTAGGTGCCGATTGCCCCGAGTTGCCCCGGGCTCAGGTGGGCGTCAACCCACTATCAGGTGATCGAACTCGCCGTCCTTGATGCCCAGCAGCATCGCCTCGATCTCCGCGCGCGTGTAGACGAGCGCGGGACCGTCGGGGAAGCGGGAGTTGCGCACCGCCACCTCCCCGCCCGGCAGCCGGGCGAACTCCACGCAGGATCCCTGCGAGTTACTGTGCCTGCTCTTCTGCCACGCCACTCCGTTCAGCCGCGTGGCAGTCATGCCGTTATGCACGTCGGCGTGCCCCACGTACACGCCGTCAACGTCGTGGTCCACAGGTCGCTCCCCGGTGGTGCACTGGCTGGTGTGGCCATTGGTGCATTGGTCAACTGATCCGGATCATAACCCTGTTCATGTGCAGATGCATGGGCAGATGCACGTGCACGCGGGGTGGTCCTGCGGTTACAGCTTTGACGACCGATTCACCGAAGTCGTTCCAGCGTGTGCCCCAGAGCTCGCAGAACATGCGACCTCCAGCCCCCGTCCATGATCTTCCGCGCCATCAGCTGCGCCGGGTCGTCCGGATCGAATCCCTCATGCACTAGGAAGAGACGCGTTCCACGGCCCTCATGTTCCAACGTCCACGTGATGGTCCAGTCCGTGGGATTGGCCGGATCCTTGTCGGTCCACTGGACACGCAGCATCCGCTCGACGTCATAGGCGAGAACCCGCACGTCAACGGTGCCGGAGAAGTTCGCGTTGGGGCGCGGTACGGCGGTCACGGTATAGCGGTACCCCACTTCGAGCCGGAAGTGCTCGGACCCCTGCATCTGCCACTGCACGAGCAGATTGGGGTCGGTGAGGGCGCGCCAGACCTTCGCGGGCGGGTGCGGGAAGAACTGGTCGACGCGGATGGTGGTGAGGTCGTCGTCGGGCTCGGGTGCGGGTGCGGTGCTCATGTCTCTTCATCGCGCGGGGCGCGGTCTTCGTCACGGTCGGGCATGCGGTCGAGGAGTTCACCGAGGCCCTTGAGCCGCTCGCGCCAGAACCGCTCGTAGGGATGCAGCCAGTCCTGTACGTCGGCGAGCGGTGCCGCTTCGAGGCGGTAGATGCGCTGCCGGCCCGACCGCTGCTCGGAGACCAGGCCGGCGTCACGGAGCACCTTGAGGTGCTCGGAGAGACTGGGGCGGCGCATGTCGAAGTGGTCGGCCAGGACCTGGACCGGCTGGGGCCCCTCGTCGCGCAGCAGCCGGAGCACCTCACGCCGGGTGGCGTTGGCGAGCGCGGCGAAGAGGCGGTCCTCCCGAGCCCCGTCAGCTTCGGCCCGGGTCGCGCCCGTCTCGGTCGTGGCCATACCCGCCCTTCCCAGTGCCCTAGTGCTGAGCCTCCGTGAGCAGCATCAGACCGTTGCCGTCGGGGTCCCGGAATGCGGCCATCCGGCCCCAGGGGAGGTCGTCGGGACCGTCGACGGGAACTCCCGCCTCGGCCAGCCGCGCACAGTCGGCGTCGACATCGGTCGTGAGCAACATGATCCCCCGGGTCGAGCCGGGCACGAAATCTCCCATCCCCGGCCCGGAGAGCGTGAAGACGGTCTGCGCCCCCTTGGGTGCGACCTGGAGCCAGCGCCCCGGCGGCATGTCCAGGTGGGCGGTGACCTCGAAGCCCAGCACCTCCGTGTAGAAGCGCAGGGCCCGGTCCTGGTCGGTGACGGGGAGGGTGACGAAGGAGGCGTGAGTGATGTCCATGGAGGCGATGATAGGTAGGGGATTTCCTACGCGTCAACCGTAGGGAATCCCCTACCCATCAAGCCCTGTCAAGCGGGCGCGCTCAGCGGCTGGAGTACGGCAGCAGCGCCATCTCCCGCGCGTTCTTGATCGCGCGGGCCAGCTGCCGCTGCTGCTGGGCCGTCACGCGAGTGACCCGGCGGCTGCGGATCTTGCCGCGGTCGGAGATGAATTTCCGCAGCAGGTCGGTGTCCTTGTAGTCGACGTACGTGATCTTGGCCTGGTCCAGCGGGTTGGGGCGGGACTTGGCAGGCTTGCGTTCGGGCTTGCGGGCCATGCGGGTCAGACCTCCAGGAGGGTGTCGAAGGCGGGCGGCAGCCGCTTCCAGGCGGCGCGGCCGGCGGCGTACTCGGCGTCGGTCAACAGGCAGGACTCCAGGAGCCGTTCGAGCCCGTCGCGGTCGAGGCCGGGGGAAGTGAAGACGAGGTGCTGGCAGCAGTCGCCGTGCTCCGGGTGCCAGTCGAGGGCGGCGGCGGCCCGGCGTATCGGCGGAACCATCTCCCAGGCCGCGTCCGGCAACGAGGCCATCCACGGACCCGCGCTCTCCACGCACAACGCCCCACCCGCCGCGTCCCAGTGGAGCAACGTGTCCGGCTTGTCGGCGAGCCAGAAACGGCCCCGGCTACGAGCGGCGGCGCAGGTGAGGTCTTCGAGAGCCTCGTAGAGCCGCTCCGGATGGAAGGGCCGGCACCGGTGCCAGACGAACGTGGCCACCCCGTGCGCGTCCGCCTCGGCGGGCAGCAACGCGCACGCCGGGTGCTGGGCAGCGGCGGCCGCCTCGACGTCGAAACCGGCGAGGGCGGCCTCGGCGAGGGCGGAGGGCCTCCGGCCGGGACGCGGGTGACCGGGCCGGCCTCCCGCCCACTGCCACGGGTCGAAGCCGTCGGGCGCCTGCCCCGGGCGGGCACCGTCGGCCCCCAACTCCGGGCCGGGGCTGCCGGTCGCCCGCCAGGGGCCGAAGGCATCGGGCACCTGCCCCAAGCCAGCACCGCCGCCTGCCGACTCCGGGTTTGGGCTGTCGGTCGCCCGCCAGGGCTCGAAGGCCTGGGGCGCCTGCCCCAAGCCAGCACCGCCGCCCGCCAACTCCCGGTCGGGGCTGCCGGTCGCCCGCCAGGGGCCGAAGGCATCGGGCACCTGCCCCGAGCCAGCACCGCCGCCTGCCGACTCCGGGACGAGGCCGTTGGACGCCCACTCTGATCCCACACCGTCGTCTGCCGACCCAGGGGCCGAGCCGCCAGTCGCCCGCCCCAAGTCAGCGCCCTCGCCCGACGCCCCCAGGTCGAGGCCATTGGGCGCCCGCTCTG
The DNA here is from genome assembly GCF_058544905.1 of Streptomyces sp. JLBG701. Classification (NCBI taxonomy): domain Bacteria; kingdom Bacillati; phylum Actinomycetota; class Actinomycetes; order Kitasatosporales; family Streptomycetaceae; genus Streptomyces; species Streptomyces sp. JLBG701. The sequence goes on along the minus strand of NZ_CM178588.1, from coordinate 6,525,061 downwards.
ATCCGGCGCCTTCACCGGCCGCCCCCGCGTCGGGGCCGCCGATCGTCCGCCGCGCGTCGAAGCCGTCCGCCGCCGGGCCAGGCATGCCGGATGCGCCCGCCAAGTCTCCCAGGTGGCCGTCCTCGATAGGGACTTGACGGGCCGTCGGATGCAGTTGGGCAAGCAGCTCGCGGTCCTCGTCATCGGCCTCCGGGGACGAAGCGACGGCCAGCACAGGGGCGTACTCCAGTTGGCGGGCGAACGTGTCCGCGACCGTGCGCTGGTCGGTGGCCGCGGCGGCGAGGCCGCGTTCCGCGAGGTCGTCGCCGTTGCCGAGGTAGGGCAGGAGGAGTGCCGGGTCTACGGCCGTGATCACGCCGGTGACCGTCAAGCCGCCGGCCGTGATCACCTCGGCCATCGCCTTTGGTTCGACAGAGTCCCATAGTTCGACGATCGCCAGCCGGGTCAGGGCCGCGTCCGCGAGGCGTCGTAGTTCCGGCACCAGGTCTTCACGCAGCGCGCAGCACGCGCAGTCGTTGACCAGGGGTGTTTCGCCGGCGGAAAGGATTCCCGTCGCGTCGCGGACCGTTCGTACGACCGTGCCCGCCGCGGCCGTCGACAGGTCGTGGTGGAGTACGACGCTGCCGGGCACGTCGGCGAGCAGGCGTGCGACGGTCGCCTTGCGGGCGTCGGCGTGCAGGCCGGCGACGATCACGACGGGGAGTCCAGAAGACTCAGCCACAGAACTAGGCCTTTCCGTACCGGCGTTCGAAGCGCTCGACGCGTCCGGCGGTGTCCAGGACTCGGGCGGTGCCCGTGTAGAAGGGGTGGCTGACGTCCGAGATCTCGACGTCCACGACCGGGTACGTGTTGCCGTCCTCCCACTCGATCGTCTTCGTGCTCGTCATCGTCGAGCGGGTGAGGAAGGCGTAGTCGGCGGCGCGGTCCCGGAAGACGACGGGGCCGTAGGACGGGTGGATTCCCTTGCGCATGGTGGTGGTCAGCGCTCCTCTCGGAAGTCGACGTGGCGGCCGGCGACCGGGTCGTACTTGCGGAGGGTCATACGGTCCGGGTCGTTGCGGCGGTTCTTGCGGGTGACGTAGGTGAAGCCGGTCCCCGCCGTGGACCGGAGCTTGATGACCGGGCGGAGTTCGTTGCGTGCCATGCTGGTATCTTACTGAAAATGACTTCCATTTGCATCACCCCATCGAGAGAGGTGCGTCACCCTTGTCCGCCCACTGCATGCTGACCGGGGCCCAACCCCGCTTCGGCAACAACATCTCCCACTCGCACCGGCGCACGTCCCGCCGTTTCGACCCCAACATCCAGTCCAAGCGCTTCTGGCTGCCGAGCGAGGGCCGGTACGTACGGCTGCGGCTGAGCGCCAGAGGGATCAAGACCGTCGACGTGATCGGCGTAGAAGCGGCTGTGGCGCGGATCCGCGCCCGGGTGGTGCGGGTCTGATGGCGAAGAAGAGCAAGATCGTGAAGAACGAGCAGCGGCAGGAGATCGTCGCCCGATACGCCGCACGGCGGGCCGAGCTGAAGGAGATCCTCCGGCGGCCCTCCTCGACGGAGGCCGAACGGCTCGCCGCCCAGCGGGAGTTGCGCAGTCAGCCGCGGGACGCGAGCGCCACGCGCGTGCGCAACCGCGACCAGGTGGACGGGCGGCCCCGTGGCTACTTCAGGGCGTTCGGGCTGTCCCGGGTGGGGCTGCGTGAGCAGGCGCATGCCGGGTACTTGCCGGGAGTTCGTAAGTCGTCCTGGTAGTCGTCTGGGAAGGCTCCTGGGAAGTGCTGGTAGCTTGCCGAGGTCCTTCACGACGGGGCCGACGACCGGCTACAGCTTGGGAGCTTGCAGTGACTACGGTGACGTACTCGCGTCCGTTGCGGATCGCGGCGGCGGCCGCGGGGCTCGTGGGCGCGCTCGTGCTGACCGCATGCAGCGGTGACGGCGATTCCAGCTCCGATTCCACGGGCAGTTCCTCGTCCGGTGGGAGTGCGTCGGCGAGCGCGAGCGCCTCCGCGAGCGCTTCCGCCGACACGGGCGGTGGCAGCGGTGGCGTGACCGCCGCGTCCGACGAGCTGGTGGGGAGCTGGCTCGCCACGACCGACGGCAAGGCCGTGGCGCTGGTGATCACCGGCAAGGACGCCGGGCTCTTCTCGACGGGCGGGACCGTGTGCAGCGGTACGGCGGGCAAGGAGGCGGGCATGCGGATGATCCACCTCACGTGCACGGACGGCAGCAAGGACCGCAAGACCGGGATGGTCTCCTCCGTCGACAAGACGTCGCTGAAGGTGAGTTGGTCGGGCGGCGACATCGGCGAGGAGACGTACACCAAGGCGGAGGGCGGGAAGCTGCCGTCCGGGCTGCCCACGGCGACTCTGGGTTCGTAACCGTCGTAGCCCTCGGAACCTCGGAGCTGTGGAGGGTCGGGCAACCGGGTCACAGTTCCGTGCGTGATGATCCATGAGCATCGTCACGATCCCAGGGGACCCACTCATGCGCGCCATTCCGATCACCGTCACCGCCCTCGCCGCGGCCCTCCTCCTGACCAGCTGCAGTGATGGCGGTGACGGTGGTGACCAGAGCAGCGACAGCACAGCCGGCTCGGGCGGCACCGTCTGCTCGATCGACCAGTTCGACACGCAGGTCGCCGCCGGCGCCGCCCCGGCCGCCGGAGACACGGGCAACGTCACCGTCACCCTCACCAACAGCGGCTCCGAGTGCACGATCGAGGGCTTCCCCGGCATCGATCTGAACGCCGCGGACACGTCGACCTCCGTCTCGCCGGAGGAGGGCGCCAAGTCCCGGAAGCTGACCCTGACCAAGGACGCCATCGCCACCTTCACCATCACGTACGTGCGGGGCGAGGCCGGTGGCGAGGCGAGCCTTGACGTGAAGTCGTTCAACGTCGCCCTGCCGGGTGGCGGTGAGGACAAGAATTTCAAGTGGTCCTACGGGCCGGTCCAGACGGAGGACGGCAACCAGGGTGCCGCGAACGCCTCGGTCAGCGCCTTCGCCCAGGCCGGGGACTGACGCCCCTGCGGCCGGCGACCTGCGCGCGTTCCGCGGCCTCCCATCCCTCCGTCCAGCCCGCCTCGTCGTTCACGCCGCGCAGGCGGGTCGTGGTGGTGTCCGGGAACATGGTGTCCAGGCGGTCGGTGACCGCGACGTCGCGGGTGGCGAGGACCGGGAGCAGGTCCGCGGTCACCTGGGTCTCGGCGGCCGTCGTGAGGCGGGTGCCGATGCGGTGGGCGTAGGCCGCGAGGAAGGACTGCCGGAACGACTTGGTCCGCTTGCGTCCGCCCGCGCGCTGGGCCGCCTCCGCCTTCGTCATCGCGGTCGTGGCCTGCACGAGGAGCGAGGTGTAGAGAAGTTCGACCGACTCCAGGTCGGGTTCGAAGCCGACGACGGTGGAGAAGGCGAGGGGTTCGTTCCACACGGCGCGGCAGTGGTTGGCGGTGGCGACGGCGTCCAGCAGCACCGCCTTGGCCTGCTCGTACGGCGGCTCGACCCCGATACGGCAGGCGCCGGGCGCGTCCTTCGACGGTGAACCGGCGGCCAGCAGCGCCTCGTCGACGCTGTGCCGTGCCATCAGCTCCTGCGCCTTGGCGCTCAGCGCCTCCGCCTCCTCCGGGAACCCGGTCGCCTCCGCCTTCGCGAGCAGCGCGCGGATCCGGGTGAGCATGCGGGACTCCGGCCGCCGGTCCTGCCGTACCGGCTCGTCCAGCGGCTCCAGCGCGGGCAGGCGCAGCAGCAGGCGGTACAGCTCCAGGACCGTGGTGGCGTGCGAGAAGCGGTCGGTGGCGGGCGGGGCCTCGGCGGGCAGTTCGTCGAGCTGGGCGCTCCAGCGGGGGCCGCGCGGGCGGTCCTGCGGCACCTGCGCGCGGATCAGGGCCGCTACGAGGCGTACGTGTACGTCGTCCAGGTCGCGCCGCACGATGCGTACGACGTCCGCCGGCTGCCAGCCACGGCGCCACGCGGCCGCCACGAACTCCTCGCCCCGCCGCGCGAGTTCGGCGTCGGCCGAGGGGTCGGCCGCGAGGAGGGAGGCTCCCGTGTCGAGGGCGTCGTGGGTGTCGTCGTAGAGGGTGGCCTGGAAGGCTCGTTCGACGGTGCTGGTCGTGCTGCTCACGCGTCGATCGTGTCATGGGGCGTCTCACTCCCCGAAAATCGGTCGCTCCCCGGCCGGGGTGGCTTCGAGCATGGCCCGCATGGTGGACATGTCTCTGTACGCGGCGTTCCTCGTCGCCGCCTTCGCGCTCTGTGTCACTCCCGGTCCCGACATGATGTTCATCGTGGCGATGGGCGGACGGGGCGGACCCGCCACGGGGGTGATGGCGGCGTTCGGGGTGGCCTGCGCGATGTTCGTGCACACGGTCGCCGCGGCGCTCGGGCTGTCGGCGCTGTTCCTGGCCCTGCCGACGCTGTATCACGTGCTGCGCTGGGTTGGCGCGGCGTATCTGCTGTACCTCGCGGTGAAGGCGTTCCGGGACCGTTCGCCGGTGGGCGAGGGGACGGTGTCGGGGTCGGGGATGCGGCGGGCCTTCTGGCAGGGGGCCGTGACCAATCTGCTCAATCCCAAGGTGATCCTCTTCAACGTCGCCTTCCTGCCGCAGTTCGTGGATCCCGGCCTTGGGCATGTGCCGGGGCAGTTCCTGGTGCTCGGGGTCACGATCGTGGTGATGGGCTTCGCAGTCGACGGTTCGATCGGGCTGCTGTCCGGGAAGCTCGCCGCCCTGCTGCGGCGCAGCCGGCGGGTGGCTCGGGGACTCAACATCTTCAGCGGGACGGTGTTCACGGGGCTGGCGGTGCGGCTGGCGGTGACGCCGAAGTAGGCACGTGCGCGTGGAGGGCTTTTGGTGTCAACCAAGGGTTGACGGCTAACGGGTGTCAACCTACGGTTGACGCATGACGACGAACCCCAACATCACGTCATCCGTACGCCTCGACGACCTCATCGCGGCCATCAAGACGGTTCACCCCGAGCCACTCGACCAGCTCCAGGACGCGGTGATCGCGGCGGACCACCTCGGCGAGGTGGCCGACCATCTGATCGGCCACTTCGTGGACCAGGCCCGCCGCTCGGGGGCCTCCTGGACCGACATCGGCAAGAGCATGGGCGTCACCCGGCAGGCCGCGCAGAAGCGCTTCGTGCCGAAGGAGTCCGCCGACCTCGACCCCAGCCAGGGCTTCGGCCGCTACACCACGCGCGCCCGCAACGTGGTGATGGCCGCCCACAACGAGGCCATCGCCGCCCGCAACACCGAGGGCCGCCCCGAGCACCTCGTCCTCGGCCTGCTCGCCGAACCGGAGGGCCTGGCCGCCAAGGCGATCACCGCGCAGGGCGTCCTCCTCGACACCGTGCGACAGGCCGCCACCGCCGCCCTGCCGCCGGCCGCCGAGGAGACACCGGAGCTCGTCCCCTACGGCTCCGACGCCAAGAAGGTCCTCGAACTCACCTTCCGCGAGGCCCTGCGCCTCGGCCACAACTACATCGGCACCGAGCACATCCTGCTGGCCCTGCTGGAGTTCGAGAACGGCGAGGGGGTGCTCTCGGGCCTGGGCGTCACCAAGCCGGCGGTGGAGGAGAACATCACGGCGGTGCTCGCCAAGATCTCGGTGAAGTTCGACGGGCAGAGCTGAGCCGAGGCCGTTGTCAGACCCTCCTGCCACACTCGCAGACATGGCCGACCGCTGGGCTCTCGCTCCGGCCGAGGACGGTGGCGTGGAGATCGCCCCCCTCGGTGCCGACGGGCTGCCCTCGGGGCCGGTGGTGCGGGAGGCGGACCTCGCGGAGGCGGTGCGCGGCCGGCCCGACGTCGCGCGGTGGGTCTGGCGGTCCACCCCCGAGGTCTATCCGCGGCTGCTCGCCACGGGGGTGCGAGTGGAGCGGTGCTACGACATCGAGGACGCGGAGACGCTCCTGCTCGGCCATGAGGGGCGGTCCGGCGAACCCCGCTCGGCGGCCGCCGCCCTGGCCCGGCTGCGGGGCGGCCCCGTACCACCCGACCCGCCCCAGCGGTCCGCCGAACCCGGCTCGCAGTCCTCGCTCTTCGAGCCCCAGGGCGTCCACCTGCCCCTCACCGACCTCGTCGCGGTCTACGCCGAGCAGCAGCGCCGGCACGAGGCGACCGCACACCCCGACCGAATGCGGCTGCTCACGGCGGTCGAGTCGGCGGGGATGCTGGTGGCCGCCGAGATGAACCGCTCTGGCCTGCCGTGGAGCGCTGACGTCCACCGCGAGGTGCTGCACGAACTGCTCGGCGACCGGTACGCGGGCGGTGGCGAGCCCCGCCGCCTGGCCGAGCTCGCCGACGAGGTGTCCGCCGCGTTCGGGCGCCGGGTGCGGCCCGATCTGCCCGCCGACGTCATCAAGGCCTTCGCCCAGGCCGGGATCAAGGTCACCTCGACCCGCCGCTGGGAGATCGAGTCCCTCGACCACCCGGCCGTGAAGCCGCTGGTCGAGTACAAGAAGCTGTACCGGATCTGGGTCGCGCACGGCTGGTCCTGGCTCCAGGACTGGGTGCGGGACGGGCGGTTCCGGCCGGAGTTCCAGGCGGGCGGGACGGTCACCGGCCGCTGGGTCACCAACGGCGGGGGCGCCCTGCAGATCCCCAAGGTGATCCGGCGTGCCGTGGTCGCCGACCCCGGCTGGCGACTCGTCGTCGCCGACGCCGACCAGATGGAGCCGCGCGTACTGGCGGCCATCTCACGCGACCCCGGGCTCATGGAGGTCGCCGGGCGGGAGAGCGACCTGTACCAGTCGGTCTCAGACCGCGCCTTCTCCGGCGACCGCGCCCAGGCCAAGCTCGCGGTGCTGGGCGCGGTCTACGGCCAGACGTCCGGCGACGGGCTCAAGAACCTCGCCGCGCTCAGACGCCGTTTCCCCAAGGCCGTCGCGTACGTCGACGACGCGGCCCGGGCCGGTGAGGAGGGGCGGCTCGTGCGGACATGGCTGGGGCGGACCTGCCCTCCGGCGGCGGGGCAGACCGGCGACGCGACCGAGGAGGCCGGCATTCCGCAGGACGACCCGGTGGAGGCGTCCGGCGGAGACGGGTGGGTGCCGGGGTACGCCTCCACCAACTCCCGGGCCCGCGGCCGCTTCGCCCGTAACTTCGTCGTCCAGGGCAGCGCCGCCGACTGGGCGCTGCTGCTGCTCGCGGCGCTGCGGCAGAGCTGTGCGGACCTGGCGGCCGAGCTGGTGTTCTTCCAGCACGACGAGGTGATCGTGCACTGTCCCGAGGAGGAGGCCGAGACGGTCGTGGCGGCGATCCGGGAGGCGTCGGAGCTGGCGGGGCGGCTGACGTTCGGTAAGACGCCGGTGCGGTTCCCGTTCAGTACGGCGGTGGTGGAGTGCTACGCGGACGCGAAGTGAGGGGGAGACATGGGGGCGGGGGTCAACGCGCGTCGACCTCGGCGAGCAGGGTGCGGAGCTCCTCGACGACCGCCTTCTCGTCCGTCCCGTCCAGTGCGGCGAGGGCCGAGCGCCATTCCGCGTACGCCGACTCCGGGCGCCCCTGCTCACGCAGCAGAAGTCCGTGCTGGTGGCGGGCGAGGCCGCCCATGTAGTGGTCAGCGCGGGCGTCCGCGCGGCGGAGCAGCTCCGCGCATTCGAGGCCGGCCCGTTCGGCGCGACCGAGGAGGCGCAGGGCCCGGACGAGGCCGAGGCGGGTCTGGGACTCGCCGTGCCAGTCGCCGAGGCTGCCGAGGATGCGCAGGCTCTCCTCGAAGTGCGGGAGCGCGGCGGCCGGTTCGCCGAGGGTGAGGTGGGCGTAGCCGATGTTGCAGTGCGCGGAGAGCTGCACGATGACGGCGCCGAGCGCGTCCCCGATCGCCAGCGAGCGCCGGTGCTGCTCGATGGCGGCGCGGGGGTCGGTGTGCTCGTAGAGGTTGCCGAGGTGGCTGTGGGTGACGGCCTCGCCGTGCGGGTCGTTCAACTCCCGTGAGTACTCCAGGCTCTGGCGCAGCGCCTGGCCCGACTCGGCGTAGCGGCCCAGGCCTTCGAGGAGCAGCCCGCGGTTGTTGAGGCAGCGGCGCGCCCAGGAGAGGGCGCCGAGGCGTCGCCAGATGGCCAGGGCCTGGTCGTTGAGGGTGAGGGCGTCGTTCTGCCGGCCGGTCAGGAAGTGCAGGGCGGCGAGGTCGCCCAGCGCGTACGCCTCCGCCGCCTCGTCGCCGAGCCGTCGCGCCACGCCGAGGCCGGCCCGGCCCAGGAGCTCCATCTCGGCGAAGCGGCCGCTGCGTTGGACATACGGGAAGAGGAGGCGGACGAGGGTGGAGACGTGGGCGGCCTTGCGGCGGTCGACGGCCGGGTCGGCGTAGCGGCCGACCAGCGCGACGACGTTCTCCAGCTCCAGATCGCCCCAGGCGAAGGCGTGTTCGGGGCTGTCAAAGGGGTCGGTGGCGTCGACGTGGGCCGCGTGCTCGGGGGGTTGCGCGGCCGTGGGGCGGCAGCGGTCGTCCTGGTCGTAACCCGGCTCGATGATCGCGGTGAGGGCGCGTTCGGCTACGGCCGCGTACCAGGTCAGGGCAGCTTCGGCAGGGTCGACGCCGTCCCTGTCCCCCTGCCCTCTCCCTTCTCCCCCTCCCCCTCCCCCGCCCGCGAGTTCGCGGGCGAAGTCGCGGACCAGATCGTGGGGAGCGTAGCGGCCGTACGCCGTCTCCTCCAGGAGGGCCACGTCGACGAGGCGGTCGAGGGCGGCCTCGGCGCGGCGTTCGTCGGTGCCGGTGAGGCGGGCGAGGAGGGGGGCGCCGTAGGCCGGGAGGTCGAGGGCGCCGATGCGGCGCAGGGCGAGGGCGGCGTTCCGGTCGGCCTCGCGGTCGGACGCGGCTAGGGCGTCATGGGCGACGGCGAGGGAGCGGCGGACGCTCAGGTCGTCGTATTCCAGATGGTGCAACCGGCCTTCGGTTGCGGCGAGTTGACCGGCGAGCGCGTCCGGGGTGAGTGCGCGGCGGGCGGCGAGGCGGGCCGCGACGACGCGCAGGGCGAGCGGGAGGCGGCCGGTGAGTTCGACGAGGGGGTGGGCGGCGTCGATGCCCTCACGGCCGTCGGAGCCGTCGCGGCCGGAGACGGTGCGCAGCAGCTCCGCGCTGTCCTCGTCGGTCAGCGGCGCGAGCGGGAAGCGGCTTGCCCCGTCGAGGGCGGTCAGCGGCGAACGGCTGGTGACGAGCACCGCGCAGCCGACGCCGGCCGGCAGCAACGGCCGTACCTGGGCGGCGCTTTCGGCGTCGTCCAGGAGCATCAGCGTGCGGGTCGGGGAAAGCAGGGAGCGGAGCAACGCGGCTGCCGCGTCCGGGTGTTCGGGGATGGCGCGGGGCTCGGCGCCCAGGTCCCGCAGGAGCGCGCGGAGTGCCTGGGCGGGCGTGAGCGGGGGCATGCCCGGGGTGGCGCTGCGCAGGTTGACGTACAGCTGGCCGTCGGGGAAGTGGTCCCGCAGGCCGTGGGCGACGTGCAGCGCGAGGGCGCTCTTGCCGACGCCGGCCATGCCGCTGATGACGGCGACGGCGGGGCCGGGGGCGGTCGAGGCGAGGGCCAGTGTGCGGTGGAGGGCGTGGAGTTCGGGTGAGCGGCCGGTGAAGTGGGCCGGGGGTGGGGGGAGTTGGGCGGGGCGGGGGGACTGGGGGGACCGGGGAGTGTCGGTCGGGGTGGCGTAGGAGGGAGGGGCTGCGTCCCGGGAGGACGGGGACTCGGTGGAGGACGCGGGCTCGGTGGTGCCACGGTCGTCCGGGGTCTCACCCCAGGGGTCGCTTGAGGCGTCGTATGCGGCGTCGTCCTCATGAGTGATCCCCCGCAGCACCTCCACATGCGCCTCCCGCACCGCCGGGCCCGGTTCCACGCCGAGTTCCTCGACAAGGCGGGTGCGCAGGTCGCGGTGGACGGCGAGGGCCTCGGCGCGACGGTCGGTGCGGTGGAGGGCGAGCATCAGCTGGCGGTGGTAGGCCTCGCGCAGCGGGTGCTCGGCGACCAGTTCCGCCAACTCCGGTACGAGAGCGGCGAGTCGGGCTCCCCCGACGGCGAGCTCGGCGTCGTAGCGCCACTCCAGGAGGAGCAGTCGGGCCTCCTCCAGGCGCTGGACGAAGGCGTACCCGCCGAGTTCGGACGGGAGCCCGCTCAGCGGTGTGCCGCGCCACAGGGCGAGGGCGGCCGTGCAGGCGTGTACAACCTGCACCCAGTCTCGGACGGCGTGCGCACCGCGGGCGGCGGCGACGTGGCCCTCGAACACGTGGACGTCCAACTCGCCCTCGTCGACCCGCAGTAGATACCCGGGCGGCACGGCCCGCAGCCGCTCGGGGTCGTCGAGGAGCCGACGCAGGCGGGTCACCTGGTTGTGCAGCGAGGCATGCGCGGAGGCGGGCGGCGCGCCGCCCCACAGCACGTCCTTGAGCGACTCGACCGGGACGACATGGCCGGCTTCGAGCAGCAGGGCGGCGAGCAGGGCCCGCACCTTGGGGCTGCCGATGGCGCGGACGCCGTACGCCTCCGGGACGCCTCGGCCCTGGACGTCGTACGCCTGCCCCTCGCAACCGTCGTAGCCCCCGGCCTCGTACAGGACCGTCGGCCCCAGCAGCCCGAACCGCAGCTCGTACCGCGTCACGCCGTCCCACCGCTCTTGGCGGATTTCCGCCCTCGTGAAGGCGGTTTCCCGCCACCTGTGTCTGCCCGGCTTCCGCCGGAATCCGCTACCGTTCCGGCCGTCCGCCATGATTCGCCCGCCGCTGACCGGCGACTTCACGCCAATCAGAGCCCATCAACGGATGGTCCAACGAAGAGCCGTTGGCGACATGTTAGCGATCCGTTGGTGCGACCTGATGTGATCACTTCATCGGATCTGGCCCGACGGTGCGCGCGTACGACGCGTAACTCGGGGGAGTGTCGCCGCCGCGGCTGGATCCGGGACGCGGGAGGGCCCTGGTCGGCGGAGGTGACCGACCGGGGCCCCCGTCCGTCCCGGCGGTCAGATGACGGGTGGCCGTCCCAGCCTGCTGAGTTGCCACACCGTCCGCCAGCGCATGGCCCGCCGCTCACCGCACGGCTCACGCAGCCCTTCCGCGAACCCGCCGAACCACGCCCGCAATCCGGCGGAGGACCGGGTGCGTACGAGGGTGAGCGCCACCCAGATCCCCAGGTGAACGGGGATGAGCGCGAGCGGCAGCCTGCGCCGGACGAGCCAGACCCGGTTGCGGGCGGTGACGCGGTAGTAGATGGCGTGCCGGGCGGGCGAGGTCTTCGGGTGCTGGAGGAGCAGTTCGGGCGCGTACAGGATCCGCCAGCCGGCGTCTACGGCCCGCCAAGCCAGGTCGATCTCCTCGTGTGCGAAGAAGAACTCGGCGGGCCAGTCTCCGGTCTCGTCGAGCATCGCCATGCGCAGGGCGTGCCCGCCGCCGAGGAACCCGGTGACATAGCCGCCCCGCAGCGGATCGGCCGCACCGACCCGGGGCACATGGCGCCGCTGGGTCTCGCCGTGCTCGTCGGCGATGCGGAAGCCGACGATGCCGAGGCGGGGGTCGGCGGCGTACAAGTCCCGTACGCGGCGCAGCATATCGGCGTCGACGAGCAGCCCGTCGTCGTCGAGCTCGACCACGACGTCCACGTCGCCGAAGCGGCGGAGCCGGTCGATGGCCACGTTCCGCCCGCCGGGGCAGCCGAGGTTCTCCTCGACTTCCACGACGGTGACCTCACCGGGGAGGGACAGCCGGTCCGTGAACCGAGGCAGCCGGCAGCCGTTGCCGACGATCACGATGCGGGCCGGGGCGAGGTCCTGCTTGGCCACGGACTCCAGCAGGGCGTCGATCCTGTCGGGCCGGTTGCCCATGGTCACCACGGCAACGGCGATCTTCGGCTCCACCACGTCCCTCACCCCATCCGGCCGACGACGGCACCCGCGACCCTGCCATGGCTACCTGTCGTTCACCAAGATGTTGCCCCGAGTGCGGTGGTTGGTCCTAAGTGGCCTTACTTTGCTGCTTTTTTGCCCCGGTTTTCCCTCCGCCGGACAAACTTCAGCCCCGACCAGTCATCCCCGAGCGCGGCGACCTTCACGTCGACGACACCGAGAGGGAGGAAGAGATCCCGCAGGTCGTTCTCGGTGATGTCACTGACATGTCCGGCGGCCTTGCGGGGCCAGGCGATCCAGAGCATGGCGTCGTCGGCGAGATCCGCGGTCAGGATGGGGGCTTCGGCGGCCAGATCGGCGTGGGCGCGGTAGAAGGCGACGGTGACGTCCGCTCCTCGGGGGCCGCCGGCGGTGACTTCGCAGCCTTCGGGGAGGTCGGGGATGGTCCAGGGGGTGGGGGCGTGGGTGAGGTGGAGTCGGTGGGTGGGTTTGATGCCGAGCTTTTTGGCGAGGGGGGTGGACGAATATCCCCCGGTGGCGGCAGTGGGTTCGTTCATGTTTGCCTCGTGCTTTCTGACTAGGTCATGAGCTGCCGTCGCCGTCGATCGGCCGCAGCAACCGCAGAACCATCTCCACCGTGCGCTCCATCGGCCGGGGGCGCGCTATGGCCGTTGAGAGGAGGGTGCGGGTCAGGACCGCGCCCAGGAGCATGTCGAAGACGTCGTCCGGGTCCACCGTGGGGTCGACGGTGCCGGGTGGGGCGGCGCGGAGGATGTCCTGGAACTGGGGGCGTGCCGACACCCGGAGGTACATCTCCGGGGGACGGGGGTGGGCCGACGACTGGCGGTGTGCGAGGAGACCCGCCGCGGCGGCGCGTGCCGCGGGGGCGGCGAAGGCCGCGAGGTAGGCGCGGACGAACCGACGGAGGTCGCGCCGGAGGTCTCCCGTCGGCCGGACGCCGAGGGGGCTGAGCCCGGCGAACGTGGCCTCCTCGATCAGCTCGATCCGTGACGGCCAGCGCCGGTAGATGGCGGACGCGTGTACGCCGGAGTGCTCGGCGACGGCCTGGATCGTCGTCGCGTCGAAGCCGCGCCGGACGAGCAGTTCGCGCGTCGCCGCGAGGGCCCGCTCGTCGATGCTCGTGTCGCGCGGGCGACCCGGGCGCCGGGCGGACTCGGTCATGCCGGCCATCGTAGGACCGTGGTGCCCGTAGTGACCGGGTACGCATAGCTCTTTTCAGGAGACGGTCTTCTATAACTCGTACGGCGTCACTACAGTCCCATGACAGGATGAGAACCATCTTCTCGGTGAGGAGAATCCGATGCGCGCTGCGGTGCTGCGAGGCGGGACGGTCGAGACGCGAGTCGTCGGCGATCCGGTTCCCGGACCGGGCCAGCTCCTCGTGCGGTCGCTCGCGTGTGGGATCTGCGCCTCGGACCTCCACTTCATGGACCATCCGGAGGCGGGCGCCGACGACGACAGCGGGATGTCGACGTACGACCAGGATGTCGACATCGTCATGGGGCACGAGTACTGCGCCGAGGTCGTGGACCACGGGCCTGGCACCGAGCGCCGGATACCGGTCGGCGCACGGGTGAGCTCGCTGCCCGTGCTGGCCACCGCCGCCGGGCGCAGGATCATCGGGCAGAACCCCGAGTCGCCCGGCGGATTCGGCGAGTATCTCCTGCTCACCGAGGCCATGACCCGGGTCGTGGCCTCCGACCTGCCAAGCGAGGTCGTCTGCGTCGCCGACGCGATCTCGGTGGGCTGGTCGACCGCGTCGCGGGCCCAACTTGCGGCCGGAGAGGTGCCGTTGGTCATCGGCTGCGGCGCGGTCGCCCTGTCGGTGATCGCCCGGCTCAGGCGCCTTGGGGTGGGACCGGTCGTGGCGGTCGACTTCGTGGCCTCGCGTCGCGAGACCGCGCTGGCGATGGGGGCCGACGTGATCGTCGACCCCGCCGCGATCTCGCCGTACCAGGCGTGGCGTGAGGTGGCGTACGGCCCTACCGAGTCGACGAAGGAGCTCATGGCGATGACCACGGCCGGCCTGCCGGGGTGCGTCGTGTTCGAGTGTGTCGGAGTCCCCGGCGTCCTCGACTCGATCATCAAGGGGTGCGAGCGCGGCACCCGGATCTTCTCCGTCGGTGGTCCCCCGGAGGGCGACCAGCTGCACACCCTGACCGCCAAGCGGAAGGGCCTCAACATCCAGTTCGGCGGCGGCCCTTCGATGGCCCACTGGGACGAGGCGTTCGAGGCGGTCTGCTCGGGGAGCCTCGATGTAGGCCCGATGCTCGGCGGAACGGTGGGCCTCCACGAGGTACCCGCCGCGTTGAACGCCGCCCGCGACGCGGACGGCCCGGCCCGCATTGTCGTAGTGCCCTGAAGGGACGCCTGGACGGACACCTGGACAGATCCTGAACAGCCCTCGGAAAGGGCCCACATGAGCCACATGAGCCACACGAGTACGAGCGAGATCGACGAACTGCGCGCCACCGTCGAGCAGTTGGCGGCACAGGTCCGCACCCTTCAGGACCAGGTCGACATCATGCAGCTCGTCGCACAGTACGGGCCCGACGTCGACAGCGGCTCCGGGGAGGCCACGGCGGAGCTCTGGACCGAGGACGGCCTCTTCGACGCGATCCCCCACCGGAGGATGCGCGGCCGGGACGAGATCCTCGGCATGGTCCACGGCACGGGCCACCAGAGCGTGATCCAGAACGGCTGCGGCCACGTCCTGACAACCCCTCACATCGTCGTCGACGGCGACCGGGCCACCGGCCGCAGCCACGCCCTCCACCTCCGCTGGGACGCCGACGCCGGCCGCTTCTGGGTCTTCCAGGTCTCCGCCAACACCTGGCGCTGGGTGCGCACCGCACAGGGCTGGCGCATCGCCGAACGCGTCAACGCCAACCTCGACGGCACGCCCGGCCCCCGCGCGATGCTCGTCCCGGAGGAGAAATGAAGCTCGGTTTCATCGGGGCGGGCCGCATGGGCCGCCCGATACTCGACCGTCTGACGGCCGCGGGTCACGAGGTCACTGTTCTCGTACGACGTCCAGCGGCCCGCGCGGCTGCCGAGGCGGACGGTCTGACCTGGGCCGGGACGGTGGCGGAGACGGTGCGGGGCGCCGACGCGGTGTTCGTCGTCGTACTGACGGACGAGCAGGTGCGGTCGGTGTGCCTGGGCCCGGACGGTGCCCTGGCCGCCATGAAACCGGGGGCGACACTCATCCAGCACACCACCTCCGACCCCACGACCGCCCAACTCCTCGTGGAGGCAGGGGCGGTGGGCGGCATCAGGGTCCTCGACGCCGCCCTCTCAGGCAGCCCGCACGACATCGCCGCCGGCGCGCTCACGCTGTGGGTCGGCGCGGACGAGGGCCATCTCGAAGAGGTACGTCCACTGCTGGCGACGTACGCCTCACCGATCATGTGGGTCGGCCCGCCCGGCAACGGCCAGCGCATCAAGCTCGTGAACAACGCCCTGTTCGTCGCGCAGGTGGGGCTCGCTATCGACGCGGTACGGCTGGCGGGCTCGCTGGGCATCGACGAGGAGACGATCCTCAGCGCCGTACAACAGGGCTCCGGCGCCAGCCGTGCCCTGGGCATCGTCGCCCGGGGCGGTTCGGTCGAGGCGGTGGCGGAACGGTTGGCGGACCTGATGCGCAAGGACGTCGCGGTGGTACGGGAGGTCGCCCGGGTCACTGGAGCGGACCTCGGGGTCATCGGGGCGGTTTTGTCGTCGGACGCGGTGGAGAGGAAGGTACTGGGGTCACTGTGAAGGCCGGGTTCGTCTTGGCGGAACCGCCTCTCGTGCACGGAGCGTCCCAACTCACTGGCGAGCAACTGAAAGCAACCGTCACACCACGGCAGCAGAGGGGCAGTGCGTGGGAGACAACGGGCGCTCACAGCACACACCCGGTCCGGGGATGTCCGGCCGGGTCCGATTACGCCTGCGCGTTCTGCCTCTGGTCATGGCCCCGCTGGTCGCCCTGGCCCTCACGGCGTCCACGGCGGACGCACGTCCCCCGGCCCACCAACTGCCCATCGACACACGGGAGTCCGCCGACACCGCGTCCACGGTCACGCGAGCAGAGGCCGAGGACTGTGACCCCCTGCGGTCCCTGAAGCCGCCGGAGCCGATGCCGGAGCCGGGCGGCCGGATGCCGAGCGGTACGGCGATGGAGCGGATCGTCGAACGCGGACGCCTGATCGTGGGCGTGGACCAGAACACGTACCTCTTCGGCTACCGCGACCCCACCACCGGGCAACTGGACGGCCTCGACATCGACTTGGTGCGGGAGATCTCCAAGGCGCTGTTCGGACGGCCGGACCGGGTGCAGTTCAAGACCGTGCCGTCCCGGCGGCGTATCGAGGTGCTGGAACGCGGTGAAGTCGACCTGGTCGCCCACTCGATGACCATCACCTGCGAGCGCATGGAGCGGGTGCTGTTCAGCAGCGACTACCTCGACTCCGGCCAACGCGTCCTCGTCCCCGACACGTCCCCGGCGGAGAGCCTGGCCGACCTCGCCGGACAGGACGTGTGCACGGCCCAGGGCACCACCTCACTGACCGAGCTGCGCCGGGCCCGTCCGACGGTTCGGCCGGTTGTCGTCGCCGACTGGACCGACTGCCTGGTCCTTCTCCAACTGGGCGACGTGGCCGCCGTGTCGACCACCGACAACGTCCTCGCCGGGCTCAGTGCCCAGGACCCCGCGACCCGCATCATCGGCCCCCGGTTCACCTACGAGCCACACGGCATCGCCGTCGCGAAGGACTCACCGGAACTCGTCCGCTTCGTCAACGGCGTCCTGGCCCGCCTGCACACCTCGGGTGGACTCCGCGCCCTGCACGAACGGTGGTTGGGCGAATACGGCGACTTCTACCCGCCCGCGCCTCGGTACGTGGACTGACAGCGGCTCGGCGGGTCAGGTCGCTGTCCCGTCGTAGCCCTCCCGGCGCAGGGGCCAGCGTTGATCTTGTGGCGGATCCATCAGCCGGATCCGCCAACCGGCCCCGTTGTCGGGAGCGTCGACCCTCACCAGCATTCCGGGGAGCAGATCCAGGCCGTTGTGCCTGAAGCGGGCGAGCGGACCACCCCGGGCGACGACCGAGCCCTTCCGCGAGAACTCGGCCGTGAGAGTGCCGAATTCGGCGTTGCCGACCCACCCTTGCCACGACCGGGTGCTGACCCGTGCGGCGGCGGGAGGCCCTGTGTAGCGGACCACCTCCCCGAGCGTGCCGCTGATCTCCCGGTCGAAGGTGCGCAGTTCGTCGAGCGGGGTGAGGCGCAGTTCCCAGCCGCCCCCGCCGGTGGTCTGGAGGAGCGTCGGCTCCGGGTCGATCCCGATGACACTCGCTCGGGACGGGCACAGGGGTGTGGTCGACAGGCTGATGCGGCCCTGGCCGGACTCGATGTCGTCGCCCATCACTTCGACGGGCGACCAGCTCTTCACCTGCCGCAGGGTGAGGACGGCCGGTGGCCCCGAGTAGACGAGGACATCCTCGCCGGTGCCGGTCGCGGTGGTCTCCAAGGGGCGGGCGGCGGACAGCGGCAGGACCCGCAGCCGCCATTCGCAGTTGTGGGCGCTGACGATCTCGACCCGGCCGGTGACCGGGCGGGCGGGCCCGACGGGGTGATCGATCAGGAACCTTGTGCGGTCGGTGCCGTCCGCGATCCTGTGGCTCAACAGGTCCAGCCGGTAACCGGAGTCCGTGATCCGGTACAGGGCCGGTTCCGTGAAGGGGTCGCCGACGACCTTGGTGAACTCTAGAATCGCCGCTCTCTCCGGGTCGGGCTTGACGATCTCGACCGTCTGGTTCCCGATCCCCGTGCGGGACCAGACCCCGCTGTCCTCGACCTCGTCCGCCTCCAGCGGGGTGACGGAGATCGACCACTGCTCGGCCGCCTCGACGCGCAGCCGCTGCGGCCCCGACAGACCCACCTTGTACTCCCGGGTGCGCGGCTCCCCGGTGCGCGGCTCCCCCGGATCGAACATCCTGACCAGCCAGGTGCCATCGCCTCCGGTCAGGGTGAAGGATCCCTGGTGGGCGCGGTGAACCACCGTGGCCCAGCCCTGCGGGCCCCGGTAGTCGAGTTCCGCCGGCCCTGTGCCCTCGGCGGCCTCGGTGAACGGGCGCGGGTCGGCTGTCATCGCGTCGTGATCCCCCCGGAGCTTCGGCACCTCGAAATTGACGGAAATTCAGACTCGTCATTGACGGAAATTCAGAAATTATCCGGCGGCGGATCGCCGAATCGGCCCATGCGGAAGTGTTACCCGGCCACAGTATGATCGGCCCCCTTCGACTGACAGGAACTCCTCAAAAAGCAGTGAATGAGGGGTAGTTGGGGACCGGAGGGGTCGGCCGGACGTGTTGCATGGCGCCGCCAGCCGGATCGGTCCTGCAACAGCTGAAAGGAAACCACGGTGTCCGACAAAGGACGGCTGATCGCCGGCCGTTACCGCATCCTCGACCGTCTCGGCCGAGGCGGTATGGCCACCGTATGGCGCGCTCACGACGATCTCCTCGGCCGCGAGGTCGCCGTCAAGAAGCTCCATCCCCAGCCGCATCTCGACGACACCGAACTCACCACCCTCTACGAGCGCACCCGCCGCGAGGCCCGCAGCACCGCCCGGATCAGGCACCCCAATGTCGTCGTCGTTCACGATGTCGTGGACGACGAGGGCGTGCCCGTCATCGTCATGGAGTACGTGCCCTCGATAAACCTCGCTGAACTGATCGCGGATCATGGCCCGGTCCCGCCCGCGGAGGCCGCCAGGATCGGCCGTGGCGTGATCGCCGCGTTGCGGGCGGCGCATCGGGCGGGGGTCCTGCACCGGGACGTGAAGCCGGCGAACGTACTCCTCGGCGAGGGCGGGCGGGTGGTCCTCACCGACTTCGGTATCGCCCAGGCCGCCGAGAGCTCGGCCCTCACCCGCACCGGCCAGTTGGTGGGATCGATCGACTTCATGGCCCCCGAGCGCCTCATGGGCGCCAAGCCGGGCCCGGAGGCCGACCTGTGGGCGCTGGGCGCGACGCTGTTCCAGGCGGTGGACGGGCGCTCACCGTTCCTCCGGGGCAGCGTGACGGAGACGATCTACGCCATCGCCATGGGCCCGGCCCCCGAGGTCCGGAGCGCCGGGCCGCTTGCCCCGCTGATCCAGGCTCTGCTCGCCTCCGACCCGGCCGAACGAATATCGGCCGAGGACGCCGAGCGCTTGCTGCGGACACCGGGCGCCGATCCGCGACAAATACGCAGGATGGGCTCCTCCTCCACCCCGGCCGCCATCGCCCCACCCCCCGCTACGGCGGCCATCGACGCTCCGGCTGCGGCGGCGAAGCCGGAGCCGGAACCCGAGCCGAACTCGGGGCGCGGGACAAACAAGACATCCGCCGCCGACCTGGCCTCAGAACCCCCGCAAAACGCAACGACCGACGTGCAGGCCCCGCGACCCCCGGGCTATTCGGACCACTCGGTTCGAAAGAGCCCTTCGAAGAAGCTGATCGCGCTTGCCGCAGCGTCCCTTTCGGCGGTACTGATCACAACCGCGTTACTGGTCAACATGACGGCGGACAAGAACACCGACAAAGCCACGGAGTCGACCGCCTCCCTCCCAGCCGGCGACCCCTCGATCTCGCGGTCCGCGAACACGCCGACGGCATCCTCCGCCTCCTCCTCACCGTCGAGCTCTCCGAGTGCCGGCGTCACGTCGCCGACGACGAACACCCCCTCGCGGAATTCGACGCCCCAGGCCGGACAAGGGGGTTCCGACACGGAACCCGAGGAAGAGACCCCGTCCACGAACAGCGGTGCCGACTCCTCGGTCGCCCCGGCCGGCTACACCCTGGTGGTCGCCGCCTCGGCGAAGTGCCTGAGCAGAGGCGCCGGCACCGAGGGGATCCAGCTGTTCCAGGCCACGTGCGACGGCTCCGCGGCACAGCAATGGCAGACCGGGTCGGGCGGGACCCTCCGATCGTCGGGGAAGTGCATGACCGTGGCCGGAGGATCGACCGAAGACCGAACCGAGATCCAGCTGAGCGGCTGCGACGGCGACTCCAGCCAGCTGTTCCACCTCTCCGGTACGCAATTGCTGGCCGACCAGTCACAGAAGTGCGTCGACATCTTCGGGGGCGCGAGCGGAACGGGCGCGGTCCTCTGGGAATGCAACGGCAGGGACAACCAGACCTGGACGAAGCACTGACCCACGCTCTCAGTAGCCGGGCGGCCTCGGAGTACGAAAGTCTTTCGTAACCGAGGAATTTCCCATGCTTGTCCTGGGTGTGAATTCCGTGTCAGTGTCCCCGCCAGCAGGCAGGCCACCCGCGGTGGGGCATCCGAAAGCCTTTCGGACCGGTTTCGTTTCCGAGCTGCCTCGCTCACCTACGGCATGCCGAAGAAGAGAGGCACACCATGCGCGGAAGCCCGAGAATTCGACGCGTCGTCGCGTCCGCCGTCACCCTGGCGGCGGCCACGAGCCTTACCGCCTGCGGGAGTTCGGGCCCGTCCGCGACCTCGTCGGAGAAGGGCCTGACGATGTGGGCGCTGAACGACCAGACGATCCTCAAGGAGTCCGTCGACGCCTACAACAAGGACCACCCGGACGCGAAGATAACCCTGCGCCTGTTCGCCAATGACGACTACAAGCAGAAGCTGCGCGTGGCCTTCGGCGCGGACCAGGCCCCGGACCTCTTCTTCAACTGGGGCGGCGGCGCCCTGAACGACTACGTCAAGGCGGGCAAGGTCGACGCGCTCACCGCGTCGGACGTGAACACGGACCGGTACACCCCGAGCGTGATGCAGAGCGCCACCTTCGACGGCAAGGTCTACGGCGTACCCGCCAACGGCCTCGCCCCGGTCGTCCTCTACTACAACAAGAAGGTGCTGGCCGACGCGGGCGTCGAGCCGCCGAAGACGTACGACGATCTGCTGGCGGCGGTGAAGAAGCTCAAGGCCAAGGACGTCGTGCCGCTGTCCCTCGCCGCCAACTCCAAGTGGCCGACGCTGATGTACCTGGAGTACCTGCTCGACCGTACGGGCGGCGCCGAGGTGTTCTCGAAGATCGCCGCCGGTGACTCCGCCGCCTGGAAGGACCCGTCGGTCACCGAGGCCAACCAGAAGCTCCAGGACCTGGCGAAGGCGGGCGCCTTCGGGGACAACGCCTCCTCCGTCAACTACGACCAGGGCTCCTCCACCGCCCTCCTCTACACGGGCAAGGCGGCGATGGAGGTGATGGGCACCTGGGAGTACGCCAACATCGCCAAGGCCGCGCCCGACTTCCTGAAGAGCGACCTGGGCTACACCGCGTTCCCGGCGCTCACCGGCGGCTCCGGCGACCCGAAGAGCATCGTCGGCAACCCGTCGAACTTCCTGTCGCTGAACTCGTCGACCAGCCACAAGGCGGAGGCGCTGAAGTACCTGAAGGACTACGTCCTCAACGACTCCCAGGTCGACGCCTACCTCGCGGCCGGCAGCGTGCCGCCGGTCAAGGGCCTGGAGTCGAAGCTGGCGGCGGTGCAGACCGACCAGGAGTGGCTCACGTTCGTCTACAACCTCGTGGACCAGGCACCGGGCTTCCAGCTCTCCTGGGACCAGGCCCTGCCGTCCGACCAGGCCGATCCGCTGCTGACGAACACCGACAAGTCGTTCCTGCGGCAGATCGCGCCCGCCGAGTTCGGTACGAACATGAGCAAGGCGGGCTCGTGACGGTCACCACCACACCCGTACGCCGAAGGGGAGGCAGCGGCCTCCTCATGGCCGCCCCCGCGCTGCTCCTCTTCGGCCTGTTCGGTCTCGTCCCCCTGGTGGGCGTGGCGGTGCTCAGCCTCGCCCGCTGGGACGGCCTGGGCTCCGTCGGCTGGGCCGGCGGCGGCAACTGGAGCGGTGTCCTGACCGACGGCGCCACCTGGCAGTCGCTGTGGCTCACCGTCAAGGTGATGCTGGTCAGCTGGCTGATCCAGACGCCCATCGCCCTGGCGCTCGGTGTCTTCCAGGCGCCCAGGGGACGGCTGCGCGCGCTGCTCGCCGTGCTGTTCTTCCTCCCGCTGCTGCTCTCGGCGGTGGCGATCGGCCTGACCTGGCAGGCGCTGCTCGACCCGTCCTTCGGCATCGGCGCGACTCCCGGCCTGCACTGGCTGGCGAAGCCGCTGCTCGGCTCGCCCGAACTGGCCCTGTACACAGTTATCTTCGTGATCGCGTGGCAGTTCGTGCCGTTCCACGCCCTGCTCTACCAAGCGGGCATACGACAGATCCCGACCGCCCTCTACGAGGCCGCCGCCCTCGACGGCGCCGGGCCCATGACCCGCTTCCTGCACATCACCCTGCCGCAGCTGAAGTACACGATGGTCACGTCCAGCACGCTGATGCTCGTCGGCTCGCTGACCTACTTCGACCTGATCTTCGTCCTGTCCGGCGGCACCGGCGGCCCCGGCACCGCCACCCGCGTCCTCCCCCTCTCCATGTACATCACCGGATTCCAGGCCCACGACATGGGCCGGGCCAGCGCCGTCGCCACCCTCCTGGTGGTCTTCGGCCTCGGCCTGTCGCTGCTGACCACCCGACTGTCCGGCTTCACCCGGATGGACAGCCGGCAGGAGGGCATGTGAGCACCACCGTGACCAAGACCCGCGTCGCCACCACCGGACGGGTGGAGGTCCCTGTCCCCAGACCGGTCACGCCAGGACGGAACCCCGTGCCAGGGTTCGTCCGCCGCGCCCTCACCGGCAGCGCCACCCTCCTCTGGACGGCGATCGTCGTCGTACCCGTCTACTGGCTGGTCGTCACCAGCCTGCGCACCCGAGCCGACTTCACGACCGACAGCCCGCTCGCCCTGCCCGGCCACCCCACCCTCGACAACTACCGAACCGTCCTGGACGGCGACTTCACGACCTACCTGCTCAACAGCGTGGTGGTCACCGCGGGGACGGTCGTCCTGGCCGTCGCCATCGCCCTCATGGCCGCTTTCGCGATCGTCCGCAACGCGGGCAGCCGCTTCTCCCGGCTGTCCTTCCGACTGTTCCTGCTGGGCCTGGCGATCCCGCTGCAGGCGGTGATCATCCCCGTGTACCTGCTGATCATCAGGATGCAGTTGTACGACAGCCTGCTCGCGATCGTCCTGCCCTCGGCGGCGTTCGCGCTGCCGATCACCGTGATGATCCTGGTGAGCTTCTTGCGGGATGTGCCCAGGTCGTTGTTCGAGGCGATGATCGTCGACGGCGCCGGAGACTGGCGGATGCTCTGGTCCCTGGCGGCACCGCTGGCCCGCCCGGCGCTGATGACGGTCGCCGTCTACGACGGACTGCAGGTCTGGAACGGCTTCCTCTTCCCGCTCATCCTCACCCAGAGCGGCGACAAGGCGGTGCTGCCACTGGCACTGACCCTCTACCGGGGCCAGTTCGGCATCGACGTACCGGCCACGATGGCCGCGGTGGTGCTCTCCACCCTTCCGATGCTGGCGCTGTTCATCCTCGCCCGCCGTCAGCTCGTCGCCGGCCTCACCGCCGGATTCTCCAAGTAGCCCCCACCACCGGGCAGTTCACCCCGTACGACGGCCGGGCCGACCGCCCGGTCTCGTCGGCGTGCCCGCGCACATCCCCGAGGAGTCGTGAATGACGACCACCATGCCCGACCACGGCGGCCTCCCCCAGAGGGGCCTTCCCCAGGAGGGCCTTCCCCAGAGGGAAGACGACCGCCCCTGGACCGACCCCGCCCTCTCCTCCGCCGAACGCGTCGAGGCGCTGCTCGCCCGGCTCACCCTGCCCGAGAAGGTCGCCCAACTCAGCAGCACCTGGGAGGACATCGAGGCCGACGGCCCTGAAGTGGCCCCTGGCAGCAACCACTTCGGCCGAGTCGGCGACCTCGACGAAACCGCCCGCCACGGCCTCGGCCAACTCACCCGCCCCTACGGCACCTTGCCCCGACCCGCGCTCGAACACGCCCGCCTCCTCGCCGACCACCAGCGGCAGGTCATGGCGCAGAGCAGATTCGCCATCCCGGCCATGGCCCACGACGAGTGCCTGACCGGCTTCACCGCCTACGGCGCCACCATCTATCCCACCTCACTGGGCATGGCGGCCACCTTCGACCCCGACCTGATCCGCAGAGTGGGCGAGGCCATCGGGTCCGACATGGCCGAGGCAGGGGTCCACCAGGGACTCTCCCCCGTCGTCGACGTCATCCGCGACTACCGCTGGGGCCGCTGCGAGGAAACCTTCGGCGAAGACCCGTACCTGGTCGGCGAGTTGGCGGAGGCGTACGTCACCGGACTGCAGAGCGCCGGGGTGTTCGCCACCCTCAAGCACTTCGCCGGGTACTCCGCCTCGATGGGCGGCCGCAACCACGCCCCGGCGCGACTCGGCCGTCGCGAACTCTTCGACGTCATCCTCCCGCCCTTCGAACGGCTCGTCGCCGCGGGCGTGCGGTCCGTCATGAACTCGTACGCCGATATCGACGGCGAGGCTCCCGCCGCGAGCCGGTGGCTGCTGACCGAAGTGCTGCGCGAGCAGTGGGGTTTCGAGGGCACCGTCGTCTCCGACTACTGGTCCCTGCCGTTCCTGGTGAACGCCCACCGGGTGGCCGCCGACCTGCCCGACGCGGGCGCGCTCGCGCTTCGGGCCGGGATGGACGTCGAACTGCCCGACCAGCGGGGCTTCGGCGACGCGCTCGTCCACGCTGTGGAGGAGGGGTTGGCGGAGGAGGAGTTGGTCGACCGGGCGGTGCGTCGGGTGCTGCGGCAGAAGGTCGAGCTCGGGCTGCTCGACGCCGACTGGGATCCGCGCCCGCCTGCCCTGCGTGCGGGCGAGCTGGACCTGGACAAGCCGGAGAGTCGTCAACTGGCCCACGCTGTGGCCCAGTCGAGCGTCGTCCTGCTGTCTAACGACGGGATCCTGCCCCTCCAGGCCGCCACCGGCCGGATCGCACTGATCGGCCCGTGCGCCGACGACGTACGCACCATGTTCGGCTGCTACAGCTTCCCCAACCACGTCCTCGCCGAACGCGACGATCTCGGCAACGGTGTCGAAGCGGTGTCCCTGCGTACCGCGCTGGCCGAGGAACTCCCAGCTGTGGATTGGGAGTTCGCAGAAGGCTGCCCGATCCGGGACGAGGACCGCTCCCGGATCCCGGCCGCGGTGGCAGCCTGTGTCGCGGCCGACCTCACCGTCCTTGTCGTCGGTGACAAGCCGGGCATGTTCGGCATCGGCACCTCGGGCGAGGGCTGTGACGTGGAGGATCTGCGGCTGCCGGGCAGGCAGGAGGAGCTGGTCGAGGCGGTGCTGGCGACGGGTCGGCCGGTCGTCCTGGTCGTCAGCAGCGGCCGGCCGTACGCGGTGGGCCGGTTCGCGTCCGCCGCCGCGGCCATGGTGCAGGTATTCCTGCCCGGCGAGGAGGGCGGCCGCGCGGTGGCCCAACTCCTTTCCGGGAAGGCGAACTTCAGCGGCAAGCTGCCCGTGCAGATCCCGACGACGCCCGGCGGACAGCCGTACACCTACCTCCACCCGCCGCTCGGCGACCGGCAGAGCTGGCTGTCCAACCTCGATCCGACGCCCGCGTTCCCCTTCGGCCACGGGCTGTCGTACACGACGTTCGAGATCGACCTGCTGGCCGTCGACCGCGAACTGGTGCCGACGGACGGGGAGTTCACGGTCTCGGCGCGCGTGCGGAACACCGGGGAGGTCGCGGGCGCCGAAACCGTCCAGCTGTACGCCGTCGATCCGGTCGCCCAGGTGACCCGGCCGGTGCGTTCCCTGTTGGGCTTCGCCAAGGTCAGCCTCGCCCCCGGCGAGCAGGCGATCGTCCGCTTCCACGTCCACACCGATCGCTTGGCCTTCACCGGTCTGAACGGCCGGCGCATCGTCGAGCCCGGCGAGATCCTGCTCCAGGCGGGTTCCTCCAGCGTGGACACACCGGTGCGGGAAGCCGTCCGGCTCGTCGGTGAGGAACGGGACGCGACGGTCGTACGGCATCACGCGGTGGCTGTGACGGTCGAGCGGGAGTGACTCACATCGGCGGGCGGCGCCACCGGTTGGTCCGGTGGCGCCGCCTACTGCCGTTCCCTGTCGCCTATGCGCGGCTCCACCGCTGGGTGGCGTTGCCGAGGGCCGTCCACAGTTGGACCGGCGATCCGTTGGCCGTGGCCCAGTTGTTGACGTCGATGGCGAGGCCGTTGGAGCGGTTGACGACGGATCCGTCCAGGCGGAACCACCACTTCTGGCTGGACTTGCCGTTGCAGGCCCAGAGGATGAGCTTGGTGCCCGCGGTGGTGCCGTCGGCGTTGGCGGCAAGGCAGTTGCCGGCGACGCGGAGTTCGCCCGCGGCGGTCTGCGTGATGAGCTGGTTTGTGTTCCCGGAGCAGTCCCAGATCTGTACCTGGACACCCGTCTGGGCGTTCGGCACGTCAAGGCAGCGACCGGAGTTGGCGCCCTTCAGTGTGAAGGACGCGTCGGTCGGCAGGGGGTCCTGGACGAGTTGCCAGTCCTGGGAGCCGTCGGTGGTCGACGCGGCCACGGTGACGGAGCCGCCCGCCGTCGCGCCCGTCATGAACAGGCTCGTGTTACGGACCGAGCGGAGCTTGTAGTAGCCGTCGGTCGAGGCGACGAGGGTCCACTGCTTGTCGGTGGCTCCGTCGTCGACCCACTGGGCCAGCTTCTGCCCGGCTGTCGCGCTGCCGGTCCAGATGGCGACCGAGCGGCCGCCGGTCTTGTTGAGCAGGGTGACGTCGGCGCCCTTGGCCGTCAGATGCCAGCGCTGCGAATCGTCCGTGGCGGCCCGGGACTTGAGGACGAGGTCGGGGACGTCGCCGGTGAGGTTCGCGTCCTGCGTCTTTCCGGCGTCGGGACTGAGGACCTGTCCGGTCAGGCGGTTGACGAGGGTGGTGTAGGCGCCGTCGGACCGGCCGAGGTCGACCTCGCCGTACTTCACGGGCCCGACGCTCCCGCCGCTCCACGCGGCCTGGAGGATGAGGACGCGTCCCGTGCCCTGGACGTACTGGAGATTGCGGCTGTAACCGCTCGGCATCGTCGTCTGGTACTCCTTCCAGGTCCCGGTGCTCAGACCGGACTCGTTCACCCAGACGTTGCCGCTGCCGGACGCGTTGTAGACGATCCGCCCGTCCGGCATCGGGAGGAGGACGGGGCTGCCGCCCGTGGACAGCGTGCGGCCACCCGAGGGCACGGGCAGTGCGGTGATCGCGGCGTCACCGGCCGCGTGGAACTTCAGCGGGTCGTCCGCGATGCGGTAGCGGACGTTCGTACCGCCGCCCCAGTACTCGTATGTGAGAAGCCACTTGCCGTCGGTGGTCGGGGCGATCGTCGTCATGCCCGGGCGGCCGCCGCCGATCTCCGACTTGCCGCCGTTGTTCACGGTGCTGCCCGGGATGTCGACGACGGGCTGGCTCCAGGACGTGCCGCTGCCGCCGTCCCAGGTCTTGTGCACGAGGATCTGGCCGCCCGAGTCCGGCGCCGTGTCGTTGGCCGGGTCGAGGGTGGGAACTCCGGTGGTGGCGTCGTAGCCGAGGTAGTCGTTCTCGTCGGAGTAGTAGGCGACGAGTTGGCCGCCCCGGGCGACCAGGTGCGGTTCCCAGAGGGGGTCGACCTGGGCGGAGGTGTTGGCGTTCGAGACGCGTCCGATGGCGCCCGCGCTGCCGCCCTGCCATCCGCCGGTGGCGATGATGTTCTGGATGCTCCAGGTCGCGCCCTGGTCGGTGCTGGAGTACAGCGCGAGCGCCACGTCCTTGCGGTCGCCGTCACCGGTCGGCGTCCAGCTGGAGTTGGCGGCTTTCTGCTCCTGGTAGTAGGCGTCGTCCCCGGAGACGATGCTCGCGAGGAGCAGCGTGCCGGCGCTCAGGTTCCCGACGTTCTGCGGGAGCACGTAGAGGTAGGGGTTCGTCCAATTGCTCGTGTACTTCGCGTACTTGGCGTCGCTGGACAGGTAGGCGGGGGCTTTGACATCGGCCAGCTTCTGCCACGTCGTACCGTCGTCGTCGCTCTTGTGGATGGGCATCGTCTGCCCCACCGGAGCGGTCTGACTGTTCTCGAAGGCCGCCACGAGCCGACCGCCCGGGAGTTGGGCCGACTTCGGGTAGAGAACGCAGGGATTCTTGTTGCACGCGGTGGGATTTTCCGCCACATACAAATTCGCCGGGCTCGGCTGATATGCCGCCGCACTCGTCGCGGAGGCGAGGGAAATGGCGACGGCGAATGCCAGGCTGACGCCGAAGGCTGACGCTGCCGCAACAGCCTTTCCTATGAAGGGTCTTACGAGCACGGCGTTCCTTTCACCCGGGGGAGCGCGCGCCTCGTTTCATAAGGGGGGTTGAGGGCGCGGGGTAGGACGCCCAGTATTCGGAGCCGACACCGCTATGTCATCGGCGCGTTTCGAAAGTGTTTCGCACAGTCGGGGGCTACGCGGTATTGACGCGTCGGCGAACAGAGGTCGAGGTCCGCAGCACGAGCTCCGTGGCCAGCTCGATACGAGGGGACGCGGGCGCTCGTCCCTGGGCGAGCTCCAGGAGCACCCTGGTCGCCTCGCGCCCCAGTTCCTCGAAGGGCTGGCGTACGGCGCTGAGCGGCGGGCAGGCCATGGCGGCGACCAGCGTGTCGTCGAAGGACATCACCGCGAGGTCGTCCGGCACGGCGAGCCCCTGCTGACGGGCCGCCTCCAGCACGCCGAGCGCCTGCGCGTCGCTGGCCGCGAAGACGGCCGTGGGCGGGTCGACCGCCCGCAGGATCTGGATGCTGGCGGCGAGCGCCTCGACGTAGTCGAAGTCGGTCGAGCGGACGATCGCCGGGTCGTAGGCCAGCCCGGCCTCCTCAAGCGCGGCCCGGTAACCGTGCACCCGCGCCGCCCCGGCCAGGGAGTGCGAGCGGCCCGCGACCATGCCGATACGGGTGTGCCCGAGGTCCAGCAGATGCTTCACGGCGTCCCGGGCACCGCTCCAGTTGGTCACCCCGATGCTGGGTATGTCCTCCGAGGGCGCGCTGAGCGGATCGATCAGGACCACCGGAAGCCGCTGCTCGACGATGCGGCGCTGGTCCTCCTCGGACAGCATCGAGATCACGATGACGATCCCCGCCGCACCGAGCGCCACACACTCCTGCAGCCACCCGGAGATCGACCGTCGACTGGTCGTCCCGGTGACCACGTCGATCCCGAGCCCGCCGGCCGCGTCCACGATCCCGCGGACCACCTCCAGCGTGTACGGGCCCGACAGATCCCGGAACACCGCGACGATCTGCCGGGGCGTCGCGGGATCCCGCTCCCACGGCCGCACGAACCCGTGCAGCGCCAACAGTTCCTCGACCCGCTCACGCGTAGCCGCGCCGACATCCCGACGCCGGTGCACCACCTTCGACACCGTACTGAGCGAGACCCCCGCCTCACCGGCGATGCTCGTCAGGAGACCGTACTGCGCCTCCAACTGCCCCTTGCCGCGACCTGTCACCCGATGCCCGTTCCACTCGC
Organism: Streptomyces sp. JLBG701; assembly: GCF_058544905.1. Classification (NCBI taxonomy): domain Bacteria; kingdom Bacillati; phylum Actinomycetota; class Actinomycetes; order Kitasatosporales; family Streptomycetaceae; genus Streptomyces; species Streptomyces sp. JLBG701. The sequence goes on along the minus strand of NZ_CM178588.1, from coordinate 6,495,789 downwards.
CGAACACCGATACGCCGGACCGCACCGCGTATCAGGCCACAACTTCGCCGCAAGGTAACGGGGCACGGCATACGGGGGCAAGACCAATGCACACGCCCAAAGCAAAAGCCCCAGGTCACGGCGAGTGAGTCCTGAGGCTTCCACAGAGCCGCCTTCGGGATTCGAACCCGAGACCTACGCATTACGAGAGCGACAGAGTTCATACCGCCCGGCGCCATCCCATGACGCTCAGTGCAGTTTCGCCTGATCAGAGCACGTGTGCAGTGTTGCCCTATCCAGCTCCGTCCACCCTGTTCAAAAGCGTCCGCGCTCCCCTTGCGCTCCCCTGGTCGCCTTCAGCTACGGCGTAAGGCCCGCATGCTACGCGTGGGCCCGCCACCCCAGGCCCTTGTGGGCTCACGACAGCCTCGGGCCCGGTTTCCTGGCCAGCAGAGCCTGCTGATCGTGTTGCCTTCCTTGTGCTCGGCGGCCGACGCACATGACCACACGGCGCTGCTCAACGCCATGATCGCGGGGTGGCCCCACACCTCTGCTCTCTCAATCCTGGATGTACCGGACGACGACGCGTATGTCGGTACCCCGCTCCGTCTGCCGGCTCACCTCGTCCCCGACCTCGCGCCACATCAGCGCCTTCCCCAGTGGGGTGTCGGGGCTCAACCGCTCCGCCTCGTCACCCGCGAGCATCGCGATCTCGTACGTCGTGATGCCGGGCTCGTCCGGGTCCTCAACTCCGACGAGGCATCCAGGGACGACCATCGCCCCGCCCTTCATGGAAGAGTCAGGGACCACCTGGTCGAGCACGGCACGCAGGTGGCTGCGCCGCTCCTGCAGTGCCCGGCGCCGCCGGTCGTGGTCGGCCAACTGGGCCTTCCTGGAGGACGAGTCCACGGCCACGATCTCCGGAAGCGGCTGGTCCAGCGCGTCCTGCACGCGCTGGAGCTCGCGCTGCACCCGTCGATGGGCGTTGACGCTGAGCCGGTCGACCGGGAGACGGAGAGAGGACCTGGCTCCGCCGGGCACCGCTGATCCCGTCACGGAGGCGGGTTCGTCGCCGCGGGCCGGCTGCCGCGGCACAGCCGGAAGACTCTTCGCCGGAGCCCGGTCAGCCGCCGGTCGTGCACGCAGCAGTTCCGTCGTACGGCCGTCGGAAGCGCCGGAGGATCCGGGGGCGTGGTGCCGTGCCAGCCCCACCTGACCGTCGTCTCCCAGTACGGGTACGTCGGCATGGGCGATCGCGGCGCGGATCATGCCATGTACCTCGGGGTGGGCGACCCGCACGACGGCGCGCCCCTCGCGCAGGATGTCCACGGCGTCGGCCCCCGGGAAGCCCGGCGCACCCGCTCCCCCGAGAAACCGTGCCGCCCCGGGCACGGTCGCCCGCAGGCTGAACGCGTGCTGGGCCGCATTGACCTCATCGCGGTGCAGCCGTGCCACGGTAACGAATCGGAGCTGTGCCTCGTCCGTGCCATGCGTGGGCTCGGGTCGGATGTCGTCTCGCCCGGTGGATGGGACACCAAAAGTGGCGGGCTCTACGTCGCCGGTGGGTACGACGTCGCCGTCGTCTGTCGGATCCGTGCCGCCGTCGCCGGCCGGGTCGATGCGGCTGTCCTCGGCGGCTCGGTGTGCGGGTGGTTGCGCTGCCGACTCGATGCCGAGTCGGTCGAGTTCCGCCCACAGCGGTTCGAGTGCCCGCTCCGGATCGAGGAAGAAGCGGCTGCCCCGGATGCGGACGAACGTCCATCCCACGCGCTCGAGTTCGCGCTGGCGTGCCGCGTCCGCGTCCGCGTTCTCCTCCGTGTGGAACGCGTCGCCGTCGCACTCCACGGCAAGGCGTCTGGTGCCGCCCTCGACGACGAGGTCGATGCGGTAGCGGCCGGCCGGATACTGCGGCCGCACCTGGTGGCCCCGGGCCCGCAGGGCCAGGTAGACACGCTGCTCGAAGAGGCTGTCGAAGGCCTCGTGCGGAACGTCCGGCCGGACCTCACCGAGTCCGAGGCCGTCCTGCTCCTCGGCCGGGCGGGAGAACCAGTCCAGATAGGCCCGCCGGAGATCGGTCTCGCCGAGTTCGGTGAGGGTGAAGCTGTGGAACAACCACACCTGGTCGCGGGCGCGGGATGCAGCGACGTTGAGGTGCTGCCGGTTCAGGGAACTGCTGAAGTGGCCGGTGCGGCGCGGCCCGTCGGGGCCGGTGAGCGACACGACCGTACTGATGAAGACGATGTCGCGCTCGTCGCCTTGGAACTCCTCGGCATTACCCACGCGCAGGCGTCGGCGCTGCCTCTGATCCAGCGGGATCCGGTCGGCCAGCAGGTCTTCTATGAGGTACTTCTGTCCCGCGCCGAGCAGGGTGATCACACCCATGGTGCGCCCCGCGTAGGCGGGGTCGGCGATGCACCGGGCGACCTCCTCCACCAGCCGCACTGCCTCGGACCGGTTGACCTGCTTCTGTCCGCTGCCTTCGACGTAGCCATCGGGTATGTGCACCGGGCGCAGGGGCGGCAGCCGGTCGGCGCCGTACTGTCGTAGCGGCTGGAGTCGGCCGCCGTAGCAGAGCTCGTTGGAGAATCCGATGATCTCCGGCATGCACCGGAAGTGTTCCTGGAGCATCAGCCTGCCGCGACCTCCAGCCAGACCGGACGCGATGTCGAAGAGGCTGGCGGTCGGTGTGAACAGGTTGCGACGGGCGGCGGGCACCTGGGCGAGGAGCCGTCGCTGGAGCGCGAACTGCTCGTCGTGGTCCACGCCCACCTGGGCGGGGCTGACCTGCTGGTCATCGCCGACGACGATCACCTTCGCGCCCAGCCAGGCAAGCAGCAGCGTCTCGGGGCCGGACTGGCTGGCCTCGTCGACGATCACGACGTCGAATCGCCCGGCTCGGTCCATCGGCACGGTTTCGGTCACCTGATGCAGCGGCATGATCCAGGCGGGCACGGCCGCCTGGCTGGCCTGCAGGCTCTCCCGGGCCTGTCTGCGGTACGTGGCCGCGTACTTGCCGGTGCCCTTGCCCAGCTTGCGGACGTTCTGCTGGTACGAGGTGAGGGCTACGGCCTGGTCGTCCGTGAGCCGGGACAGACAGCTGAACCAGGCCTTGTCGGCCGCCAGCCGTTCCAGGCCGATGCGGATCTCTACATCCGCCTCGGCGAGCAGCCGCAGCTGCCGGGCCTCGGCCTCCGGGTCCGTCAGCTCCGTCATGCGGTCGTACCAGACCGACCATGCCCACGCAGCGTCGAAGTCTGTGAGCCGGGTGTCCCAGTCGTCGTCCTCAGGTGTGGATTCCAGCCTGTCTGCGAGGTCCGGGAGTTCGGCCGCGACCAGCCGGTAGGCGTCGTCGCATGCCTTCTTGCGCGCCAGCGCCTCCCGCAGGTCGTCCACGTCGTTCACCGCCGCGCGGTAGGCCGCCAGGTCGCGGGACTCAACCGCGACGCAGGCCCGTTCGAGGGCCACCGAGGCTCCCCTGCGGTTCGCTGCGGCGCGCAGTACGCGCAAGGCGTCGTCGATCAGAGCGCGGGCGGGGTCTGCGGCCCGGCGTGCCGCTCCGGCCCGCAGGACGCTCCAGACGGTGTCGACCTGGCCCCGGTCGCCCCAGTTGATGCCTGCCAGCCCGGGCGCGGTCGTGGCCGCGTGGACCACGGCGTGGCGCAGGTCGGCGAGGGTGGTCAGGGTGGTGAGGGTGGCGAGGTCCTGGCGCAGGCGGGCGGCCCGTCGAGCGGTGGCCTGCCATGCGTCGGGGCCGTCGCCCCACTCCCGCTCGATGTCCTGGAGATGTCGTTCCAGCGTGACGCGGTGCAGCACGGCGGACGCGGCGGTCGCTGTTTCCACGGCGCGGCCGTCGACTCGCACGGTCTCAGGGAAGGTACCGACCGCTTTGCGCAGCCGGGTCTTCAGACCCATGGCCCCGCGCAGTTTCTCGCCGGACGCGAGCCCGTCCCGGAGGGCGGCGGCCAGCCCGAGCGCCGTCGGCACGTCGTAGGCCTCCAGCCCAGTGACCAGCGTGGAGCCGAGGGCACGCTCTGCCTCCTCGATCGCGGTCAGGGCCGCGGTGGTGCGCTCGTGGCGGCTGCGCGCGCCGAGGTCCTGCCCGGCGAGGATTCCGTCGCGCAGTTCGGCCCAGGCCGCCGGCATCGAGGTGGCCGCCTGGGCTGCGGCGGTGAAGTGGTCGAGCGCGGTGGCCAGTTGGTCCTGTTGGGCCGGGCTGAGGGCGGACACGGCGTCGTCGAGGCGAGAGACAGAGCCGTCCTGCCGGAGTGCGGCCAGGTCGGCATCCGCCGTCTTGACCGTCTCGACCGCCTCGGCGAAGGTGGGCGCCGTGGGCAGCTGCCCGGGCTCGGGCAGCGCGGCACTCACCGATGCGGCGAGAGCTCGGTGTCGGTCGGTGAAGGCGAGCGCCGCACGGCGCAAGCGCTTGAGAACCTCGCCGTCCAGCGTCGGGGCGGCGGCAGGGACGTCACCGATCCAGCCGAACCGCGGGTGTTCCTCGGCGAGCCGCTGAGCGATCCGGGCCAGGGTTCCCTCGTAGTCGCCGATCTCGGCCGGATGGTGATACGTCTCCTGCTCCCGCAGCGCACGCAATGCCTTCAGGGCGAGCGCCTGCGCGGACCGGGCGGATCTGAGGCGCTCCTCGTGCTCCTGGATGCGTCGCCGGTACGCCCGCGAGGAGAACTCTCCCTGCCGGTCGAGGATGGCCTTGACGGACTGCTCCAGTTCCAGTTGCCCGGCTCCGTCGTCGGTACGGCTCACGCACAGTTCGCGGATGCCGACGGGGAGTTTGTCCTTCAGGACCTTCAGGGCCCGTGCCGTATGGCTGGTGATCAGTACGCGGTTGCCATGCGCGAGAAGGTCGGTGACCAGGTTGGCGATGGTGTGAGTCTTGCCGGTGCCCGGCGGCCCCTGGACCACGACGAGATCCCGGTCCCGCAGCCGCTCGGCGATTGTGCGCTGTTCGTCGTTGGAGGGCAACGCGAAGTAGAGCTCCGGCCGCGGTCCCACGGCGTCACCGCTGTCTGGTTCCCCCAGCGGCCGGTCACCGCCCGCGCCGGCGATCGCCCGCAGCAGGGCGGTGGGCTCGGCGCCCTGCTCGATGGACAGGGCGACACCGCGCAGCGCTTCGAGCATGCTGCGCCGGGTGCGCTCTCTGAGCAGCAGCACCGGCGCGAGGCTGACGACCGGTACGGCAGGGTCTCCCGCTGCCCGGTGCCGATTCGGTGTGCGATCGTAACGTCCTGCTTCGTGGGCCGCGATGGTCCAGGTGGTGAGGGCCCGGTGCAGATGGTCGGCGAGCTGCGGATCCGTGGTGTCGCCGGCTGCTTCCAGCTCCAGCCGTACGAGGGCGCGGGTGTCCGCCCGCGCCTTCTGCCCGGCGTCGAGCATGGACTCCTCCAGCACCGGGCTGCCGTGCTCGGGGTCGGGTCCGACGGTGATGGCTCCGGTGTCGGTGTCAATGGTGATGACGGCCCGGCAGGTGACGAGATGGCGGCGGACCGGCTCGCTCTGCGCCGACCAGGTGAGGTAGCCGAATCCGACGACCAGTTCGAAGGTTTCGCCGAGTTCGGAGGCGTCCACGCACAAGCGGTAGAGGCGGTCGTAAGCACGAACGACGGGCTTCATGGCACGGTCGCGACGTGCCCACCCGTCCCATTCACGGGACCAGGCACGATACTGGGCGTACACGGTGTCCCGCTGAGGGGAGTTGGCCAGGGACACGGTGATGTGCCGGGTGCGTGCGCTTCCCTCGGCGGAGATCTCGTCCGCCGGTATGTCCGTCTCGGCCCGCGGCTCGGGAGGCGCTTCCCTCGCCGAATCGTGGATCTCCCGGTCGTCCAGCCAGTGGGCGAGGGGCAGCGGCGGAACCGGCGGTTCGTGCCGTACAGGGCGGTCGGCCCGCAGCCACAACGGCGTGTCGCCGGGGACAGCGTCGATGAGGAAGGAGCCGAACTGCCCGGGCAGGTCGGCGAACCACACCTGGTGCCTGGCGTCGTCGTACGTCCGCACCGGCTTGGCGCGACTCTCACCCACCTCCGCGAGGTAACGGAAGACGTGGCGGACCACATCGTCGGGCGTCACGGCGGATACGGGCACGAGTCACCTCGCTGAACTGATGGAACGAAAGCATGAAGAGTGTGCGCATCCTATGTGTGTGGCGCTTCTTGGAGGACGGGTATCGCCCTGATGAGCTGCTATGCGCATGATGGTCCGAATGTCGTCTTCGAGTAGATGCGCCTGCATGCCCACGGCTGGGGCGGCCCCGACGGTGACGGCGACAACATCGATGAAGAGACACCGGACGCACGTCCAAGCTTGCGCGTGCTGTTCGAGGGCTCGCACGTCAGGGTTGCTGATACCGGTCTCCTGCGAGTAGAGACACCCTGCTCGGATTCGCTGTCCGAGGATAGGACGTCCCCGGCCGCAGTCTCGCCGGACGGCCCCCACATCCCGGCCGCCTTTGCCGAGTGCAAGAATGCGGCGCTTGGGCGGAGTAGTGCATCAGCTCGGTGCGGGCACGAGCACTGTTGGAACGGGGGTAGCCATGGCGTTGGCCATGTGTCCACTGTGCAGCGACGACGAGGACATCGAGGTGATCCGCACGCTCGACAGCGGACGTCGGCTCGTGAAGCACCGTTGCGGTTATGAATGGGAGCACAAGGAGGAGCCCACCATCCCGCAGAGGAACCCGCTCCGCTCCTTCGACGACCTCAAGGCCCGTTTCCCGAAACCCGAGGACGTCGATCCCGAGCAGTTGGAGCGCATGACCCGGCTGAAGGAGCGGTACCTCGCCGTCAAACCGGACTTCGACCCCGACGTGGCGGCCTACTGGTCGAAGTACCAGCAGATCTTCTCCCCCGACGGGCTGTGGACGTGCGGCCCCAGAGTCCTCAAGGACTTCGCCAACTCCGAGGTTGGAGCCCGACCCGGCAACCAGGCCACCTTCAACTCCGCGTGGAACGACATGGGCGATGCCGCAGCCGGGGAGGCGACCCGCAAGACGATCGAGTACCTGCTGCACGGCCCTGAAGAGGTGCCGCTCGAAGACCGGCTCCAGCATCTGTTGGACGGCACCAAGCCGTTCGCCATGACGGGTTTCAAGGAGGCCCTCCTTACGAGGGTTCTCTGCGTGATGTACCCCGACCGGTTCCTGACGATCCTCAAGTACACGACGGAAGCCGGCGGTAAGCGCGAGATCGCGCGGATGGTCTACGGACTGGAGCTGCCGGCACCCGAGTCGGTGAACTGGACCCTCGGCCGGCTCATCCTCTGGGGCAACGACCTCCTGAATGACCTCGTCGGCCAGGGCTTCGCCAACCAGCAGCACGCCGCCGCGTTCCTGTGGTGGGCCAAGGGGCAGGTCGGGGGACTTCAGTAGGGTGCGGCCCCTCCGCGGGGAAGGTGCAGATCAGGCGGTGAGGCGCGGGGAGGGGCCGAGGACGGGAGTCCCACCGGCCGTCCGCGGACGGTGAGTACACGGTTCGCCCTCATCTGAGCAGCGGCAACACGATCATCGCTTGCATCGTCACGTTGCGTTTGGTGATCGCAGAGGACCTGCTACCCCGCGAGGCAATCGGCCACCGGCCTTGCCCAAGCCGCACATCCGCAGGATCGGCCCGCCGTGTGATGCCGGGTCAGCGGCGATCTCCGGCTCGCTGCCGCTCAGCACAGCCTTGTCCAACCAACCGGGCGCCCATTGTCAGTGCACCGAAGTACGCTGTCTTTCCGCACAGCCCGGACCGCCGGTAGCACCGGGGGCACCAGCGGCAACCTCCTCTCTCGCATGCGTATCCGCAAGGTTGCGCACCCAACGCGTCCCCGGAGTCTCCCGCATGGCCACCACCGAGCCCGAACTCACTCCAGTCGTCGACTTCCTGTGCGAACACAGCCTCAGCAAGAGCCGCGTCATGGCCCTGATCGGTCCACACAACGGCGCTCGTTCCCTCACCGGAGTGCTGACCTGCAAGAACAAGCAGCACGCATACCAAGCGGTCCAGTTGCTGCGCCGCGCGCTGGCCGCCCGCGACACCGCCGTCGTCACTGAAGACCTGTACGCCCTGGCAGCGGCGCTGCCCGACGCCCCCGCCAGTTCCTTGCGCACGGCTACGGCCCACGCAGCCTCAGGAACATGGCCCGCCCCCGCAGGCACGACGTTCTGCCCACCTGACGAAGACCTCAGGGAGGACGAGGACACGCAAGTCGACGAGGCCCCACCGCACCGGGGTCAGAAACGCCTGACGGCGTGCGTCTGAAAGACCTGCCGGGCAAGGTCGTACGCACCACTCATCTGCGCGAGTTCCACATCACCGATGAGGACGCACTCATACGCGCGGCGATCGACGACGGCTGGGAGCCGCTGCCCGCGTCCGAGTTGGGCGAGGGCGATCCTCGCGACCTGATCGGCGCCGTGATGACCCTGACCGAGAGCGGCAGTTGGATTACCGGTGCCGACACCCTGGAAGACCAGAGCGAGGCAGGACTGCTGCGCGCCGAATATGGCGACGAGCTCACCGACTGGAGCCCCGTCCCGGTAACAGCCCACTTCCACCACGGGTGGCGACTGCGCCAGGCAGTCCCCGATACACCGACCCGGAGCGGCCCAACCTGGGTCGCGCTCTTCCCGGTCGAGGAGTGTTCCTGCGAAGACGAGGACTGCGAGAACTGCGGCTGGCAACTCACCCCGCGCACCGCCGACCTGCTCCTGACCGCGCTGAGGGTTCTGGCCGACCAGGCCTATGACGACGCCGACGACCTGCGTGATCAGCCCGTGACCAAGCAACAGCCCGGCGACTGGGAGCTGTTCACCCGCCTCCCCTCTCTCACCTGGTCCGCCGACCGGAACTGGCGCCGACGCATGGCACGAGCCTTCGACGACCTGACCGGCGACCTGGAACACGGGCAATGGCCCCAACCCTCGTGCACAGCCGAGGAGATGGCCTTGCACCTGGCGATCGAGGACGCGCCCGGCTACCTGGACGACATCGACACCCGCGACACCGCACACGGCACCTTGCCCGAACACCGCGACGATTACGACTGGGACGCCTGCTCCGACCTGTTCTTCCAGGACCATGACGTACTCATGCTGTTCCACGCCCGCCTCGACGGCATCGAGGACCCGGACGGCGACGTGAACCAACACCTCGGCATGGGAGACCTGCGCGCTGCAGCCTGGTTCGAGCCATTCGGATACCCGGACGCCCGGGACCCCAAGCGCGGCTTTCGACGCTGACCACAGCTCTCGTGGCCGCTGCTTCGCAGCTCTTCGGCAGAGCAGCGGCCACCACACTTCTGCGGCGCGCGCTCGGCCCCTCGGCGGCATGGTAGGAGCATCCTCAACCAGGCGCTCAGAGGACCGCACGGGCTGGTGAACCGTCGGCGCACGGCGTCGGGCCACCCCGCCCCTCCTGGCCCGCGGTCGGGGCCGCCCCTATCCGTCGCCGCGGAACAGAAGCCTTGGACGACAGCCCTCTTCGGCCAGCCAGGCGCAGGCCCGGCCGAGCTGTCGCTCATCGCTGAGTCGGTGGAACCGGCGCCAGGCGCGCTCGTCACGGGCGAGGACATCCTTGAAGCGCCGGAAAGCGCCTCGGCCACGGATGGCGGTCCGCAGCCGATCGGCGAGGGCGGCGTCACCGAGCGTTTCGATGAACAGCTCCATGTCCTGGTAACCGTCCCGGGAACCCAGAGCCGGCACGGACAGCCATCGCTCGGGATCGTCCGCCTTCTCGAACCCGGTCTCCAGCTCATCGGCGATGGTCGGCCGGCACTCCCCGGTGGACAGATCGATCCGACCACCGGACCCGATCGGGTCGCCCTCCAGCAGCATGGCGAGCATCTCCAGATCGACTGCGAGCGGACGAAGGGCGAGGTTCACCGCGTGCCCCACGGACACGCGCAACACGTCCGCCAGTGCCTCATCGCCCCGGAAACCGCGCTCCCGCAATGCTCCGAGGAACGTGGCAGCCATCTGCGCGGCCCCGGGCAGCCCCAGAGCAGCGGCACCGGCCACACCGTCGCCGGCCAGCTGCAGCACCTCGCTCACGGGTCCGCGGCGCAGTGCGGCAAGCATAGCCGTCCCGTCCGACCCGTTCAGCGCGCCGCGCACGGCCCGCAGCCCGTCCTCGTCCCATCCCTCAGCCATGGCCTCGACGCTAACGCGCGTCACCGAGTGGTAGAGCCCCGAGCACCGCCGGGTTCCCGCTCCGTCCCCGCCTGCCTCGTCCCCGCGCCCGCAGAAGCGATCGGTCTCCCCCTGTCACCGGCGCCGCTTGCGCCCGCCCGTGGAACGCCCACGCCCGCGGACGCCGCCGTGACGAACGGCGGACGTACGCCAGGTCCTGGCCGCGAGGTGCCGGAGTTCCTCCAGCCCGGCCCGGTCCGGGTGCGCGGAGTCCAGAGCGCCGGCGACCGCGTCCCTGGTCTCGGCCCCCTGGGCGCGCAGTACCTCCTCGGCTCCGCCCGAGCCGCCCGCCAGCTCCACAAGCTGGAGCAGGCTCTCGGCGAGGACCAGCACATGCTCGGCGTCAGTCATGTCCTCGGGGGACAACAGTTCACGGTGCGCCAGAGCGCTCAGAACGAGCGGAGCCAGTACGGCGTCACCGCGCAGCGCATGCAGCAGCCGCTCGCCCTCACCGTCGGGCCACGCCACCACCAGCACGTCCAGCATCGCCTGGGCACGCGTTCGGAACGCCGTACCCGCCATGGTCCGTACGGCGTCGGTCAGTTGCCGCAGTGCGGCATCCCGCTCCCCGTGGGCCGACATCCATCCGGCCAGTTCCGTACGGGCGGCATCCGGGTCGTAGTCCTCGGCCAGCACCCCCAGCAGGCCAGCCGCCGGTGCCTGGATCAGCTCACCGACCAGCGGTGCGTCCCGGCCGGCCGCCAGCAGCCGCTGCCGTACGGCCCGGGTGCCCAGCTCTGTGACACGGATGAGTTCGACGGGCCCGGCGATCAGCTCCTCACGCAGGCGGCGGTCACGCTCCCGCGCCGCCGCCGGATCCGCTGCCGTCCCCATGACTCCCAGCAACTCCCCGAGCTCGTGCGGCATGCCCGCGGGCAGTTCAGGTCCGGAATCTTCGAGATCGGAGAGATCGGCCTCCAGGAACACCGGATCGGCCATCCCCTGCTCACGCTCGACCGCTCCCAGGTCCACCAGCGCGTCGAGTACCGAGCGCAGGTCCCGGTCGGCGTGCTCGAACCACATTCGGTGCTGGAGGTCCGGGCCGGCGTCCAGTTGGAAGCGGGCCCGGTAGCCCAGGTGCACGGAGTCACGCAGCCGCGACCAGGGCATCGGGTACGGCAGGCTGTAGAGCGTGTTCAGCACGTCCTCCAACATCTCGTCGTAGATGTCGAAGAGCATCGACTCGCCATGCCAGCCGCTGCGCGCCCGATCAGGGCCTGCCGCAGTTCGAAGAGAGCGTCGAAGGCGCGCGACCAGAGCTGAAGCGGGTCGGCCAGCACCGGCCGGGCCTTGGCCACCGCGTACAACCGGCCCTTGGCCACCCGGACCAGCCGCGCCTTCTTCGCCCACTCCACCAGCAGTCCCAGCCGCGGCAGGTCGTTCGAGGAGCGCACCCCCTCGGTCCTGTCACCAGTGCCCAGCACGTCCACCAACTCGCGGGCGTCGGCCATCCGCAGCCGCCCCGTGGCTGTCACCACCCGCCCCTCGCGCCCCACCCACTCCGCAAGACCCCGCAACTGCGCCACAATCGTCGACGCCTCGGCCCGTCGTCGCAGTTCACCGTCCGAAGGCAGTACCACAGGCAGCTGCGGCTCGGCCCGGGCCCCGTCGGCCAACAGGCGGCCGTTCAACCGCCGATCCATGATCGCGTCAAGGGCCCGCTGGTCGTAGGCGACGTCCCCGCGCTGAGCGCGCTCCGCGAACCGCTGAAGCGCCGCCCCGTCCATAACGTCCACGCCCTGCTCGGCAGCGGTCACCGCCCAGAACTTCGCCAAGCCCCAGCGGGTACGGTCCGCCATCGCCGCCGGATACCGCTCCATGGCCGCGTCCACCGCGCCGAGGGAGTCATCGAGCGCGGGCCCGCGTGGGTCCGCCAACCGCACGGCGTGCAGAAAGCGCAGGAGGGTGCGCAATGTGCCCGGACCGTCGCCGCGTTCCTCCCCGGGAAGCTCGGTGACCTGCTGGGGAAGCCAGGACAGCAGCAACTCCTCCACATGCCGCGGCTCCCACAACCCCAGCCGGCCGTCGGCGGTCGCCCGGTGGCGGTAGTCCAACGCCGCCTCCACCAGGAACCCGTCCACCGGTAGACCCTGCTCCCCGGCCCACCGGACCAACCGGTCGATCAACAGCTCGCACGCCGCCTCGAACTCCTCCTCGGCCTCGGCTTCGCACCGCATCCGCATGAAATCCGCCCCGCCTGTCCGCAGCTTTGCTCGCCTCGCCACGCTACTGCCGAACCGCGGCGCACCGCTCGCGGCCGAGGCTCAGTGGCCTGCCGCCGACAGGTCCCGGTGGCTGCCCGCGCTCACCCTGACCGTCCGGCGACGGATCGCTCATCGTCGTACGAGCCCGCGGCACGGGACCGCATGAGAACAGCAGGCCGTCCCGGCCGAGTTGGATCGGCGCCGGTCCTGCGTGCTCCCCCTGTGCGGCAGCCTCGGCGAACTCCTCATGCGGGTCCGTCAGCCGGTGGGGCAACCCGGTCCTCCAAGAGTCACTCTCCGTGGTAAAGGCGGGGCAGGTCGATCAGTTGAATCATGGGGTCGTTCTGTGCAAGGTGTTTCAGTTCATCAGTGAAGCCGGTGCCGCTGAAGCAGTACAGCCTCGTTGCCTCGGTAGCCGTGCCGCTCCTGGTCAGGAGCGAACGGATGTGCCGGAGGCGTTCCAGGTGGCCGGCTCCCATCACGTCACTCCATTTCGCTTCGCCGATGGCGAGCAGCACTTGGCGACCCTCGTGGCTCTCGCCGTGGACTGCGACGTCGACCTCATGGCTGGTCCTGGCAGCCGGGTCGTTGACGGTTCCACCGGCGACGCGTGTGACATGTCCGCCGTGGGTGTCGGGTGCCGCGTGCCAGCGGGCCCATTCCCTGCAGACCTGCTCGAAGTGCGGGCCGACTACTTTGCTGCGGAAGGTGGACTGGGCGCGGCGCCATACGGCCGGTGCCCGCCCAGGGCGTTCCAGGTCGCCCCAGGCCGGGCGCATGACCGCGTGGTAGAAGGTGACGAGCGGCTCGGCGATGCGGTAGGCGGAGCGGTTGCGGCGAAAAGCATCCGCCTCGTGGGTGATCATGCCGACGTCCTGGAGCACGCTCAGCGGGTGGGCGAGGTCGGTGGACTTGCGCCCCAGGTAGTCGGCGATTCCACCACGAGCGGCGTTGCCGGCGGCGATGGCTGCCAGTACGGAGTGGTAGAGCGCGGTGTCGTGGAGTTCGGGTTCCTCGGCGAGCAGGTAGCGGGCCTCACGGAACAGCGGACGGGCCGGGTTGAGGACGGCTCGGGTGACCCAGGCATCGAAGTCGTCCGGCCCCGCGGGGGTGTCGCCCTGGGTGAACTCACGGCGGTAGGCAGGCGTGCCGCCGACGACGGCGTTGGTCATCAGCGCGGTGCGCGGGTCGTCGATCTGCCAGAACTCGGCCGCGAGCCGGAAGTCCAAGGTCGAGACCACGAGTTCGAGGCCGGCTCGACCACGCAGCGGAGCATTGCCGGACAGCAACCGGCCCATGAACGACAGCGCGGAGCCGCACAACAGCAGACGCACGGGAGTGTTGGTGTGCTGGGCAGCAGGGTCCAGAGCGCGCTGGATGATCGAAGGCAGGGAGGGAGACGCCTTGGCGAGGAACGGGAACTCGTCGATGACCGCCACAGTGGGGGCGCCCGAGTCAGCAATGCGCATGAGTTCCGTGACCGCCTCGTCCCAGTGCGCGAAACGGAACGGAGTGGGCTGCCCGCGATAACGGGCCAGTGCCTCACCGAACTGACGCAGGGCGTCAGCCTCGGTGGTCTCGGTGGCGGTGAACATGAAGCCGCCACTGGCACGAGTGACGGCGTCGAGCAGGAAGGTCTTGCCCTGTCGGCGGCGACCGGAGACCACGCCCAGCGTGGCCCGATGGCCCGGCAAGTTGGCGAACCGGGTCAGCTCGGCCCATTCGAAGACACGGTCGAACATCTCGGCGGGCTTGTCCACAGCACCAGCTCCAATATATAGATGCAGTTATTATAGCTGCACTTATTCGCCGCACGGATCGACCAGACCGACTCCGGCGCTCGCGAGACGAACACCGGTGCCGCTCTTTGCAGCCGATATGCCCGTTGAGGATTCCGGCTCGTTCCACGGTCCTTCCGCAGAACGAGCCGCTGGGCCGCCCTGCGGCTCTTCCGGCCAGGTGGTGTTCGGGCAGGGGCGGACCACGTCAACGGAAGCGGCGGATCGCGCGCCGAGGCGACGGACTCCCGGAGGGCTCGGCGGGAGTGAGCCGACAGGCCGCTCCAGGGGGTGGCAGACCTTCGATGAGGAAGCGGGCAGGACCGAGCCGAGCGGTGGGGCACGCCGTGGCCGGAGTTCGCGGCCGCGAGGATCTCCGCATCGTCGGCCTCCAACTCGTGCCGACCGGGCGGCTCCGGGAGGAGTGGAGTACTACGGTTCACCTCGCGCGCGTACGGCTTTCACACCTCTGCCCTCGCCCCGGACGGCATCACCGGGCCGACGGAACCGACCGAGCCGACCCTCCTACGCAGGGTTGTGCGACATCGACAACCTGGCCACAGTCGGCGCTTCCCGCTCAGACGCCCGCCATCAATGCCAGCTGCTGCACTACAGATGCGCCGATGCGCTCCCCTCCCGCACTCCGTTGCCAACCAGAACCGATCGTGCAGATGCGAAACCTCGAAACCACAAGGCCAGAGGGCCACTCGCACGCACGCCCCCGAGAACCACACCACCACAAACCTCCGACCTACGCATTGCGCCTGCGCAGGTGAACAGCCGCGGTCCGGCCCGGACGTCGCAGTATGAATGACAGAAAACCCCAAGTCAGATACCCGACCTGGGGTTTGAAGAGAGCCGCCTTCGGGATTCGAACCCGAGACCTACGCATTACGAGGCCGTCAGAGGTCGTGCTGGGCTGTGCCATGCTGTCGTGCCAGATCCCGTTTTCCCAGATCAGAGCACATGCAGCGGTCCGACTGTCCGCATCCCGTGTTGCACGGTCCAAAGGCGTCCGCGCTCCCCTTGCGCTCCCCGTTCCTCGGCGAAGCAATGCGAGCGCGTGGACAGCCCCTTGCCGACACCATGCCGTCACAGGCTGTCGAGACCGCACAGGCGAGGCGGCGCTCAGGACTCGCGAGCTCCTCGACACCTGGCGGGCCGCGCTGGACTTGCGCTCCGGGCCGGGGACGCAATTGCCGGGCTGCGGCTGGTGAGGTATCCGGCGGCGCCGACGGTGAGCAGGATGCTGTGGCGGTCGAGGACCTCGCGTACTCGCGGCCAGTAGTCGGCCGGAGGCACGAGTACGCCAATGAGGAAGTTGGTCGGGTCCTGGCCGTCGTACAGCTCGGCGCGGTACGGCCACGGCGGCATCAGGGACGCGCCACCACCCGGACCGGATCGCCCATGTCCGCCACACCCGATTGACCTCAAGCACCCCTCAGCCTGACCCGACGTGACGTACAGCTGCCACCGATTACGGACAGAGCCAGCGATACAGTGTATGTAGGCCAATTGGGGAAATCTCCAATCCACGACAGCAGTGCCGCACGGGTGCCCGATGGTGGGGCATTCCACGGCGGTTCACACGCAACCTTTCAGGAGATGCGGTGACGGCTGGGAACGCGAGGCCCATGAGCCGCATCGAGCAGCCGGAGGCGATGCGGCTACGGTTGCTGGCGGCCAGCGACCACGGGCTGTCGATGGCCGAGACACTGAACGTGGCCCTTCAGCAGGTGACCGCCGACCTGGGTGGCCTCGGCGGCTTGGCCCACTGGCGCGACCCCGGTTCTGATCGGTTGCGCTTGGTGGCGGCCAGCGGGCTTGCGCCGGAACTCGCCGCGGCATGGGCGAATCTCCGCGCGGACGAGGACGTGCCCCCTGCACGCGCCTTGCGCAGCGGTGCCTTCGTCTGGGTGGCCGAGGACAGCCTGGGGGTCGGGGCCTCCGGCACTGCGGCAGTGCCGCTACTCGGTACCAGCGGGCGAGTCGGTGCGCTTTCCGTGCTCACGGCAGGGCCCGACGAGCCGGATCCCGCACAGCGGTCCTTTCTCGGCTCCGTAGCGGTGTGGGCGGCCAGACGCCTGGAACAGCGTCCCGACACGCCGCCGGGTGTCGTCTCGGCGCCCAGGGAGCCACCCGCGATCAATTGGCCCGGTGGGGAGATGCCCCGCGCGGTTGCGATCAGGCATTGGGAATACGACGCCGCGGCCGGTTCCGTAACGCTCACCCAACCGGTCATCGACATGTCCGGCGAGTCGCTGCAAGCGTTCGACGAGAGCGCGGACATCTGTGGGTATCTTCCGGGCATTGAGGATCTGCCGACGTTCACGGCCGACATCCGTGAGGCGTACGCCAGCGGGGCGGCGCACGACACCGAATACCGAGTGCAGCTCAGCGACGACGGCACATTCGGGTGGGTGCGAGCGCGCGGCCACCTTGTGCCTGGTGAGGACGGCGCCTCTGCCCGTATGGTCGGCACGCTGTGGGGCCCGCCTCACGCACAAACCGCGTGCGATCCGGCCGTCGCCGCCCTCCGTGACATGGACGAAGGATTCCTGGCGGTCGACGGGGACTGGCGGATCACCTCCGTCAACGAGGAGGCCGAGCGTCTTCTCGGCCCCGGCCGGACGATGCTGGGCAGCGCTCTCTGGGATATTCCCGTAGGCCGCGCACCCGGTCTCGAAGCCCAGTGCCGGCGCGCGTCCGCCGAGAGGAAGCCGATCGGTTTCGATCTCCACGGGCCGACCGATCAGCGTGTCCGCCGTGTCCGGCTGGTCCCCTTGCAGGGCGGCGGGCTGACGATCTACTTCGCCGGCGTCACCGACGAGCGACCAGAGGGAGCCGAGCGATCGGTCGGCGAGCGAAGCGAGATGGGGGTCCCCCCGGCCGGAGACTGGGGGAGGATCGCGGCCGGGCGAACCGCCCGGATGAGTGAGCTGACGGCGGCACTGGCCGAAGCCGTCACATCCAGCGACGTGGTAAAGGCCGTCGCGGAGCGTGTCCTGCCGCCCATTGGCGCCGACGGGCTGGTGGTGAACGCGCTTGAGGGCGGCCGACTGCACGTGGTCGGATCCGACGGATACACACCGGAATTCCTGCGTCAGCTCGACGGGATCTCGCTCACGAGCCACATGGCGATCGCCGAAACGCTCCGCTCCCGCACTCCCGGATTCGTCGAGTCGCCTGCCGAGTACGTCCGGCTCTATCCGCAGTTCGAGGGTTTTGTGGCCGCGTCGGCCAAGAGCGCATGGGCGTTCCTGCCTCTCATCGCCTCTGGGCATGCGATCGGTTGCTGTGTTGTCTCCTTCTCCCGGCCGCGGTCCTTCAGCGAGGAGGAACGCACCCTGCTGATAGCCCTGAGCGGGCTGATCGCGCAGGCACTGGAGCGGGCCCGGCTGTACGACGTGGAGCACACCCGCGCCCAGGAACTCCAGCGCGGTCTGCTCCCCAGGACACTGCCCTCCCTGCCGGCCGCCTGCGCCGCCGCTCGCTACATGCCCGCGGGGAAAGGCGAAGAGGTGGGCGGTGACTGGTACGACCTGATCCCGCTGTCCGGCGATCGGGTCGCCATCGTGATCGGCGACGTCATGGGGCACGGCATCGCCGAAGCCGCCGTCATGGGGCAACTACGCACGGCGGTCCGCGTCCTCGCCGACCTCGAACTGGGTCCGGACGAATTGCTCAGCCACCTCAACGAACTCGTCTCCGACCTCGGCGACGACAAGTACGCCACCTGCTCCTACGCCGTGTTCGACCCCGTCACCCGTATCTGCTCGATCTCCTTGGCCGGTCATCTCCCGCCTGTCATCGTCCATCCCGATGGGACGGTCCACTGCCCGGAGCTGGCCAGCAACCCGCCGCTGGGCGCCGCCGAACCTCCCTTCGAGACGCACGAGCTGCACCTGCCGGACGAGAGCCTTCTCGTGTTCTGCACGGACGGCCTCGTCGAATCCGCCACCCGGGACATCGACCAGGGATTGGCTCAGCTCAGGCAGACGCTGGCGAGGGCCGTGGCCCGGCCCTCGT
This sequence comes from Streptomyces sp. JLBG701, assembly GCF_058544905.1. Taxonomy (NCBI): domain Bacteria; kingdom Bacillati; phylum Actinomycetota; class Actinomycetes; order Kitasatosporales; family Streptomycetaceae; genus Streptomyces; species Streptomyces sp. JLBG701. The sequence continues at coordinate 6,477,619 of NZ_CM178588.1, read as the reverse complement.
ACTTCATGACCGGCACTCAGCACGGTGACACCAGGCGTCTCAATGACCTTTGCGACGTCGTCGTCTCGGCTCTGCTGCCCGACCGTGAGCAGACCAACGACGACGCAGTCTTCCTCGTGGCCCACACCCGAGGCACACCTGTCGACAGCGTCGCCTCGTGCAGCCTTCCGGACGACCCGCGGGCAGCCGGCCAGGCCCGGGAATACGTCCGCAGCCAGCTGGCCGTCTGGGGGCTGGACGATCTCGCCATGACCACCGAGCTCCTGGTGAGCGAATTGGTCGGCAACGTGATCCGGCATGCCAGCGGCCCCATTCGCGTGCGCCTGCTGCGCAGCCGCTCGCTGATCTGTGAGGTCTATGACGGCAGCCTCACCAGCCCGCGCATCCGGCGCGCCGCATACACCGACGAAGGCGGCCGGGGCCTGCACCTGGTGGCCGCTCTCTCTCAGCGGTGGGGCACTCGCCATCTCGACGAGGGCAAATGCATCTGGACCGAGCAGGACCTTCCGCTCGCCCATTGATCTGTCGGCGAACGCACAGTCGTACGCGGTAGTGGTTGGTGGTGTCGGTGGCGGAAATGATCGTCAGCAGTGTGGCCTGCCGACGGGCCGACGGACTCCTCGTGAGGTTGCCGGCGGGACCGCCCGGCGGCGGTGGCGGACATCAGCCCGCCTCGGCCCGGACGGTGCCGGCCTGTACCGCTGCCACGATGTCCGAGGGCTTGACCGGCAGCTGCCGAACCCGCATCCCGTACTCCCGCAGGGCGTCGTCGATGGCCGCCGACACGGCCGCCGGGGCCACCATGCGGCCGCCCTCGCCGCCGCCCTTGATGCCGTACTCGGTGAACGGCGAAGGCGTCTCGACGTGCCCGATGCGGAACGGCGGGACCTCGCCCGCGGTGGGGATCAGGTAGTCCCAGAAGGTCGGGGACATGAACTGCCCGTCCTCGCCGTAGACCAGCTCCTCGTAGAGTGCGGTCCCGATGCCCTGCGTGGCGCCGCCGGTGACGTGGCCGTCCAGGCTCCTGGGGTTCACGATCGTCCCGGCGTCGTGCACGGCCACGTAGTCGAGGAAGGAGGGGATCCCGGTGTCGGGGTCGATTTCCAGGGCCGCGATGTGGCAGGCATGGCCCATGATCGGGTAGAAGACGCCGAAGTCCGAGCCGTCCGGTGCCGGCAGCGTCGTGTACGGATGGTCGTAGGTGTAGGACTCCTCCAGTCCGCTTGTCATGCCCTCGGGCAGGCTGAGCGCGAAGAAGTAGGCGGTGCCCGCGAGCTCCGCGAGGGTCAGCCCGGTCTCCGGGGCGCCTCTCACCTGCACGCGCGCGTCGACGAGTTCGAGGTCCTCCGCGGCCACTTCGAGGGTGTGCGCGGCGATGCGGATGAGCTTCTTCCGCAGCTTGCGTGACGCGCCCCGAATCGCACCGGCCACCATGACGGTGTAGCGGCTGCCGCCCGGGCCCGTGCTGGGAAGCGCGTGGGCGGAGTCGGCATACCGGACGTTGACACTCTCCGGCGGGATCCCGAACTCCTCGGCGAGGACGGTGGCGCCCACCGTCTCGGGGCTGTTGCCCCACATCGACTGGCAGTGCAGCAGGAGTTGGAACTGCCCGGTGGGGTCGATCGTCACCGTCGCGCTCTCGGGGCTGGAGGTGACGGGCAGGACGGGCTTTTCCACCAGGGACCAGAACTCGGTGGAGCTGAAGACGCTGCGCTCCTGGGTGGTGGCCAGGCCGATGCCGATGCAGCGGCCCTCCTCCGCCCGCAGCCGCTTCTGTTCGGCGCGCCACCTGTCCAGGTCGATCATCGACAGTGCCTTGTCCAGTACGGCCGGGTAGTCACCGCTGTCGTAGACGTTGCCGCCGGGGATCGTGTACGGGAACTGGTCGGGCTGGATGAAGTTGCGGCGGCGGATCTCCTCCGGAGCGAGCCCGAGCCGGGCCGCCCCGGAGTCGACCAGCCGCTCCAGCACCCAGTTGTGCACCTCGGAGCCGAAGCCGCGGTAGGCGCCCTGCTGGCACTTGTTGGTGAGCACTGCCCGCAGGCGGTACCTCACGTCCCGGAACCGGTACGGGCCGACCACCTGGGAGAAGGCGTTGCCGTGGTGGCCGACGCCGAACTGCATGTAGGCGCCGTAGTCGTCGACGACGTCGATGTCGAGACCGACGATCGTGCCGTCGGCGCGAAAGCCCATGCGGGCTTCGTAGAAGCGGTCGCACCCGTGGTGGTCCGAGTTCACCAGGTGGTCGATCCGGTCCTCGATGTACGACACCGGGCGACCCACCCGCAGCGCCAGGAAACCGGCGAGGGTGGGCACCTTGTGCGCGGCGAGCTTGCTGCCGAAGCTGCCGCCCGCCGGGACCGGCTTCATGGTCAGCTTGTTCGACGGAACCCTCAGCGCGCCCGCGATCAGGAAGGCGAAGTAGCTGAAGTTGAGCGAGTTGCAGTAGATCTCCAGTACGCCGTTGAAGCCGGGCTGGGCCACCGCGCCCGTGGTCTCCATCGGCATTCCGGCGGAGCGGCCCCAGTGCAGGGTGTCCTCGACGACGAGGTCGGCCCCGGCGAACGCGGCGTTCACATCGCCGAACTCGAAGGTCCGCTCGCAGCCGATGTTGCTGCCGTGCTCCTCGTGCAGCACGGCGGACTCGGGCTCCATGGCCGCCATGGGATCGGTGACCGGCGGGAGGTCCTCATAGTCGACCTCCAGCAGGTCCACGCCGTCCTCGGCGAGGTACCTGCTCTCCGCGACGACGGCCGCCACGGCCTCGCCGACGTAGCGGACCTTGTCCACGGCCAGCGGGTACTGCGCGATGGTGGCCGGGCCGAAGTTCATGCAGGGGTTCATCTTCGCCTTGCAGTCCTCGCCGGTGAACACGGCGACGACTCCCGGCAACTTCAGTGCCGCGGTGGCGTCGACGGACCTGATCCGCGCGTGCGGTACGGGGCTGCGCAGGATCGCGGCGTGCAGCATGCCCGGCAGTCTGAGGTCGGCGATGTACCCGCCGCGGCCGATCAGCAGCCGAGGGTCCTCGACCCGCTTGCGGTCCTTGCCGATGTACTTGTAGCCGGACTTCTGGGCGGTGTCCGTGTGCTCGGTGGTCATCAGGAACGACCTCCCGCGGCGCCGTCGGCCGTCGCCTCGCCGCGGAGCCTGGCGTCGGCGGACCGGACCGCGTTGACGATGTTCTGGTAGCCGGTGCAGCGGCACAGGATCCCGGAGATCTCGTGACGCACCTCGGCATCGGTCAGCTCATGACCGGTCTCGATGATCTCCTTGGTACGCAGCACCATCGCGGGTGTGCAGAAGCCGCACTGCAGCCCCTGCTCCTCGGCGAAGGACTCCTGGATGGGGTGCAGCTCCGTCGGGTCGACGGAGAGGCTTTCGACAGTCTCGACCGTGTGCCCGTCCCCCTGGACGGCCAGCATCAGGCAGGAGCGCACGGAGTGGCCGTCGAAGAGGACGTTGCAGCATCCGCATACGCCGTGCTCGCATCCGAGATGCACGCTGACCAGGTCGAGTTCGTCGCGCAGGAAGTCGGCGAGCGTGGTGCGCGTCGACACCTCGCGGGTCACGTCCCGCCCGTTGACGCGCATGGTCACGGTCCGGCGGGCGGTGCCGTACTTGGCGGCGGTCGAGGTCGTCACTTCCCGTTGCTCCTCTCGTGGGCGCGCGCCACGGCCGCGGTGATCGCGCGCGACACCACGACGGAGGCGAGGTGCCGGCGGTAGGCGCGCGTGGCGTGCAGGTCGTCCCCCGAGGTCACCGAGGGCACGATCTCCTTGGCGGCCCTGGCGATGTTCTCCTCGGTAGGGGCCTCACCGATCAGTGCGCTCTCCACCGCGGAGGCGCGGACCGTCGTGTCGGAGATACCCAGGACGCCGACGGAGACGGAGGTGAAGCGGCCGTCCTCGTCAAGGTTCACCACCGCGGCGGCGCCGGCGAGCGCGAGGTCGCCCACGCGCCGGGCCACCTCCACGAAGCCATGGCCCGCGGTCCACGGCGTCACCGGATAGCGGACGGCGACGAGGACCTCCGCCGGCTCCAGGGCCGTGGTCATCCAGCCCTGGAAGAAGTCCTGGGCCGCGATGGTGCGGGTGCCCGAGGGCCCCTGTACGACCACCGTCGCGTCGAGCGCGACCGCCGTGCACGGCAGTTCGGCAGCGGAGTCGGCGTCCGCCAGGCTGCCGCCGACCGTGCCGCGGCGGCGGTTCTCGATGTGGCCGATGTAGCCGGTGGCCTCCGGCAGCAGCGGAACCAGTTCGCCGACCAGCGGGTGGTCCTCCAGCTCGTACTGCCGAACCCCGGCGCCGACTTCCAGCCCGTCGCCGCGGCGCTCGATCTTCTGCAGGTCACCGATCTTGTTGATATCGATCAGTGCCTCCGGCCTGGTAAGCCGCATGTTGAGCAGGGGGAGAAGGCTCTGTCCTCCCGCGAGGACGAGGGAGTCGTTGCCGTACTCGCTCTTGAGCGCGACGGCCTCATCGACGGATTCGGGATCGCAGTACGTGAATGGAGGCGGCTTCATCGCCCGTCCTTGGTTGCGGCTCCTGGGAAGAAGCAGGTGACCGGGCCCGGAGCCGAAGTCGGCTGCGGACGGTTACCCCGAGATCGCGTCGCGCGATTCGTCAGATGATTGTGGGTGCTCCACAGGCTCCGAGGCGGTTCATACGCGGATGCCCATGGGCCCTCCGGCTCTGGGCGGGGTCCGTGCCATGCGCGGGTGCGTAGGGGCAGTCATCGAGGTTCACGACGATGGCCTCCTGTGTGCTGCGTACGACGCACATCCGCACCGGCTCAGTGTCACTGCCGTTCTCCTTCTAGTGCACCACACCTGGCGCAACGACGACGAAGTGTCCCGGAACGCTCGCGGGCCTGGTCCCAGCCGGTCGCCGACCCGCCGACGGCCGACGCCGCCGAGCACGTACAGGGTCGTTTCGGGCTGGCCGTGATGGTGACACCTCTTCATACCCGCCGAGAGCACGAAGGACAGTCCCTGGATCCCCGTCTTGCGCCTGCTCACAGCGCCAGAAGTCGAGTGTGGCCTTGGCGCGGGAACAGCGACGCGCGATCGCCGCCATGGCTGCCGCTTTGGCCACAAAAGCCCAGGTCACAGACCTTGGCCATCGATCCTGAATGCGCTCCCCTTGCGCTCCCCTCCACTCATGGGCATCCCACGAGCTGACCAACCATCAGGAGCGCAAGACAAAAGACCAGGCCAGAGGGCATCTGACCTGGTCTCAAGTGGAGCCGCCTTCGGGATTCGAACCCGAGACCTACGCATTACGAGCTCGCAAGATCATTGCCCCAGGGTTCACTGGCCGTCCCTATTTTCGCCGTCTATGCAGGTCAACGGGCGTGGATACATCCGGGGCGTGTTGATCGTTCACGGGGTTTCACTGTTCTTCCGGCCCCATCCTGGCCCCAGGGATGGCCTGCCGGCGGGCTGGCCGCACCCCAGCCGGGTGGGCCTCCAGTTCAGGGCCGGGCAGCAAGAGGGGCGTCCAGCGCACCGGCATTGCGACGCGAAGAGAGGCTCCGCCCCGCTATGGACGGCATCCTGGACGTTGCAGATGTCCTGCAGGGCCGTCTTCGCGCGGGGCCCCTCGCCCACTTTCGTCGAAGCGACGATAGCCGGGCTAGCCATGCCAAGCTGGCGGAGAGCCGAAGAGGGCCTCCTCCCCTATGCCAGGGCGGAGACGACGACTGTTCTCGCAGGTCAGCGGCGTGGCGGCAATGTAGCGCATCAGCGTTGACCGGACTCGGTGTCACGAACCGGTCTCCCCTCTGGGCACCACAGTCCTGGCGTATCGGCCCGATTCAACGGGCCAGGTTCTTCGCGCCGCCAGAAGCAGGGTTCTGGGGCCCTCGCTCCACTTCCTGTAGCGTCCTCAGGCGCGGAGCTGGGATGCTGGCGGGTAGAGGAAGTTACGAAGGCCGGAGGGGGTGGACCATGGCGTACTCGACTCGTATGGCTGCGGCTCTCTCTGGGGCCACGACCGGGCAGCTGCGATCTTGGCGGCAGGATCGTGGCAACGGTCCCGTTCTTTGTCCTGAGCTTGCGGCCAAGCCTGCTCTGTACTCCTTCCGTGACGTGCTGGCGCTACGCGCGTTCGCGATCCTGCGTCAGGACGTGTCGCTGCAGAAGATCCGCAAGGCCCTGGTGACGCTGAAGCAGTTCGGCGAGTTCGAGCACCTGTCCAGCTACTCCCTGGTGGCCGAAGGCGACTCCATCGTCCTGGTGGGCGACAGGAACGACGATCATGCGACCGATCTTGTCAAGCATCCCGGGCAGCGGGTGATCGCCACGATGGCTGACATCCTTCAGGAGTTCGCGCCTCGCGCCGGCGTGGTCGTTCCGCACCTTCTACGGCCCAAGCAGCATGTCAGCGTCGATCCTGAGACGCAGGGCGGGCAGCCTGTCATTACCGGCACCCGTGTCCCCTTCGATGCTGTGGCCGAGCTCGTGGAGGACGGCATCCCTCCCGAGAAGATCGCTGACTATTACCCTGGCGTGACAGCGGATGCCGCCCGTGACGCTGTGTCCTTCGCTCTCTACGTGGACAGTTACAGCCCGGGACCGCGCGCTGCCTGATGCGGATCCTCATTGACGAGAACGTTCCGGTGCAGATGCTGGAGATGCTCAGGCGGCTGCTGCCTGGGCATGAGGTGCGCCACGTCAGCGAGCTCAAGTGGTCCGGGAAGAAGGATCTCGCCCTCCTTCCTGACGCCGCGAAGCGAGGCTTCGACGCCTTCCTGACGAAGGACGGGCGTCAGCTGGAGGACCCGTCGGAGACGGCTGCCATCAAGAAGTCGGGCATGCACCACATCCGGTTCAGTCATGGCCACAAGGGCATGGCGGGACTGGGCCTGGCGATGGGGGCAGTGATCGCCTCGATGCCGCTTCTCATCCGCGAACTTGAGACAGCGGAGGGCCAGCAGCTTGTTCACATCAAAGGGCTGAATCCCGGTAGCAAGCAGCGGTTCGATCTGGTTGACCCTGCTAAAGAACCGCCCCGCTACTGGCCGCGATAGTCGGGCGGGAATCGTCCGCTGGTCCCTTCAGTCGGCCTGGTTAGCCGTTAAAGTGGCGGCCTTACCCGTGTGCTCTGTGGTCCGCCCGGGCATCGGCGTGTCCAGTGGCAATGTCGCGACAGCGGCGAGGGCGCCGACCGCGGAGACGAGTGCGAGCAATGCGAACAGAGCGGGATAGCCGCCGAGTGGTTCAGCCAGCGCGGCTCCCGCGAACGGAGCCAGGGCGGATGCAATGGTGGCGGGGGCTGCCAGGAGCCCGGAGAGGCGCCCGTAGTGGGTGGTCCCCCATCGGTCGGTAACGGCGGTGGCCTGGAGCAGGGTGAGGTTGCCGCGCACCATGCCGGCCGCGATCGCGATGCCTACGAGCAGGGGGAAGGGGCCGGAGACCATCGCGAGCGCAGCGGTCGTGGCCCCGCCGAGCGCGATCAGGGCGACGGTGCGGGTGGTGACGCTGGTGCGGCTTGCGAGCGTTGCGTACAGGGTGCGGCCGAGGGTCTGTCCGGCGCCGCCCAGGCCGAGGGCCCAGGCAGCGGCCGTGGGGCTGGCGCCGCGTGCGATCAACAGGGGCACGAGGGCGATGACGACGGCGTACATGGCGAAGCTGTTCAGCGTGAGTGCGGTGGCGAGCATCAGGAACGGTCGGCTGCGGACCACCGAGCCGTTGTGGGCGTCCTGTTGGGAGGGCTGCGTCGGCGCGGGCGGCCAGGGTGCTCGTAGTGCGAGGGCGTGGGCGGGGATGGTCACGAGGGCCAGGATCAGCGCGAGCACGGCGTAGGTGCTGCGCCAGCTCAGGTGCTCGGCGAGCGTGGCGGTCAGTGGTGCGAAGGCGGTGGAGGCCAGGCCGCCGGCGAGGGTGACGATGGTGAGCGCGCGGATGCGGTCGTTTCCCCACCAGCGGGTGAGGGCGGCGAAGGCGGGCTGGTAGAAGGTGGCGGCCATGGCCATGCCGGCCAGCAGCCAGGCGGCGGTGAAGGCCGCGAGGTTGGGCGCGTAGGCGATGGCCAGCACGGCCAAGACGCCCAGGACGGAGCCGGTGGTCATGACGGCACGCGGGCCCCGGCGGTCGAGGATGCGGCCGACAGGTATGCCGGTGGCGGCGGAGACGAGGAGGGCTGCCGAGAAGGCGGCGGTGGTGGCGGTCGGTGACCAGCCGGTGGCAGCGGTGATCTGCGGATTGAGGACGGGGAAGGCGTAGTAGACGATTCCCCAGCTGGTGATCTGGGCGGCGCACAGGGCGGGCAGGGCGGCGCGGGGCCGTGACCGGTCTCCCGTGCCGGTCACGGCCGCGCTGGTGTGAAGGTTGGTCATCGGCGGATCAGCAGCAACCGGCCGCGACGGCCGGTTCCTTCGCGCCGGTTTCGGCCTCGGCCGAGCCGGTGCAGCAGGTGCTGCCCTGCTGCTTGGCGAGGGAGTCGGCGTCGGCCTTGACGACGTACACCTCCCAGGGTTCCTGGCCGGGGCCGTGGACCCAGACCTTGTCCTGGACGGCGTAGCAGCAGGTGGTGTCGTCCTCGACGTCGGTGACCAGGCCGGTCTCGCCCAGGCGGGCGGTGGCGGCGTGGACCGCCTCGGTGGACTCGACCTCGACGCCGAGGTGATCCATGCAGGTCGCCTCGCCCGTGGTGCCCTCGATGAGGACGAGCTTGAGCGGGGGCTCGGCGATGGCGAAGTTGGCGTAGCCGTCGCGGAGTTTGGCGGGCTCGGTACCGAAGAGCTTCGTGTAGAAGGCGATGGATGCGGCGAGGTCGGGGACACGGAGGGCGAGCTGTACGCGGGACATGGCGAACCTCCTGGGAAGGGTGAGGAGTTCAGCAGCCGCCGGACGCGGTTGCGGGGGTGCCGATGCCGATCTGCAGGGTGGCCGGGGCGGCGCAGCATCCGCTGCCCTCGCTGCTCTGGGCAGCGTCGGGGTCGTCGAACAGGCCCGCGCCACCGCAGACTCCGGTCTCGGGGAGGGTGAGTTCGACGCGCTCGGCGGCCTCCTGATCGCCTGCGATCGCGGCGGTGATGGAGCGGACCTGCTCGTAGCCGGTCATGGCGAGGAACGTGGGGGCGCGGCCATAGGACTTCATGCCGACCAGGTAGACGCCCTGTTCCGGGTGGGAGAGCTCGCTGACGCCGTGCGGGTAGACGGTGCCGCAGGAGTGGACGTTGGGGTCGATGAGGGGGGCGAGGGCGGTCGGGGCCTGGAGGCGCTCGTCGAGGCCGAGGCGGAGCTCGGAGAGGAAGGACAGGTCGGGGCGGAAGCCGGTGAGGACGATGACCTCGTCGACCGGGTCGAGGCGGCGGCCGTCCTCGGCGACGAGGACCAGCTGGTCGCCGTTGCGTTCCACGGCCTGTGTGCGGAATCCGGTGACCGCGCTCGCATGGCCGGCCTCGACGGCGGCCTTGGCGCGCAGACCGAGGGCGCCGCGGGCGGGGAGCTGATCGGCCTCGCCACCGCCATATGTGTTCGAGCTGATGCCCCGCCGCAGGATCCACACCGCGTGCGTCCCGCTCCCTTCCTCCTCGGCCAGGTCGGCGAGGAGAGCGAGGGCGGTGAAGGCGGAGGCGCCGGAGCCGACGACGGCGGTGCGCCTGCCCGCGTAGCGGGCGCGTACGGACGGGTCCTTCAGGTCGGGGACGCGGTAGGAGATTCGGCTGGCGGCTGGCTTCTCGCCGAGGGCGGGTAGGCCGTCCGCGCCCATCGGGCTCGGGACGGACCAGGTGCCGGAGGCGTCGATGACGGCGCGGGCGGTGATCCGCTCCTCGTGGCCGTCGGCGGCCTGGAAGTGCACGGTGAAGGGCTGCTCGTCGCGGCCCGCGTCGACGATGCGGTCGCGGCCGGCGCGGGCGACGCCGGTGACCGTGGTGCTGTAGCGGACCTTGTCGCCGAGGGCGTCGGCGAGGGGCTGCAGGTACTGCTCGGCCCAGTCGCCGCCGGTCGGGTAGGTCGTGCTGTCGGGGCGGACCCAGCCGGTCGGGGCGAGGAGCTTCTCGGCGGCCGGGTCGATGACCTCGCCCCAGGTGGAGAACAGGCGGACGTGGGACCAGTCGCGTACGGCGCTCCCCGCGGCCGGGCCGGTCTCCAGGACCAGGGGCTCGATGCCGCGCTCGACGAGATGGGCGGCGGCGGCCAGGCCGATGGGGCCGGCTCCGATGACCACGACGGGCAGCTGGTCGATGGTGAGCGCGTTCACAAGGTTCCCCTTTACTTCGACGTTTGTCGATGACTTGCGCGGCCAGCATGGCACCTGAATCGATAGACGTCAACATAGACACTCATCGAATCTGGAGCGGGTGACCATATCGGCCCACGACTCCCGGCCGAGCCAAACTGCCCCTCGCCGCCTGGTTCGATGTATGTCAACATAGACGCATGTCGAATACGAAGGTGCTGCCGCTGCTGGAGCCCGAGGTCTCCGAGGCCGTGGTGCCGTGCTGCCCGCCGCTCACCGAGCGTCCGCTGACAGCCGACGAGGCGGAGAAGACCGCCCGGATGTTCAAGGCGCTCGGCGATCCGGTGCGGTTGAGGCTGTTCTCGCTGGTCGCTTCGCACGAGGGTGGCGAGGCGTGCGTGTGCGACATCTCCGACGTCGGCGTGTCCCAGCCGACTGTCTCCCATCACCTGAAGAAGCTGAAGGAGGCCGGGCTGCTCACTTCCGAGCGGCGTGGAACCTGGGTGTACTACCGGGTGGAGCCGTCGGTGGTCGCCGGGATGGGGCAGATGCTCGGCAGCCTGGGGTGAGCCGACTGGACGGACCGCGGGGAGCGGGTGAGTCCGATGAGCGATGCGTCGGTGGATCGTCAGGCGATCCACGAGGAGTTTGAGCGGGCCCGGACGACGTTCCACCGGCTCCTCGACGACGCGACCGCGGACGACCTGCGCCGGTCCACCGACGGCACCCGGTGGACCAATGAACAGCTGCTGTTCCACATGCTCTTCGGCTACATCCTGATCCGACCGCTGCTCCTCTTGCTGCGGATCTTCGGACGGCTGCCGAGTGGCGTCAGCCGGGCTTTCGCCGTACTGCTCAACTCTGGGACCAGGCCCTTCGACGTCGTCAACTACCTGGGTCCGCTCGGCGGGGCGAGGGTCTTCGGGCGCCGCCGCATGGAGATCGTTTTCGACCGCGTGATCACCTACCTGCACCGCCGCCTCGACACCGAGCGGGAGGCCGACCTCGCGCTCGCCATGCACTACCCCACCCGCTGGGACCCGTTCTTCCGCGAGGTCATGACCATCGCCGACCTCTACCGCTACCCGACCCAGCACTTCGACTTCCACCGCCGGCAGCTCACGCTGACCGACGAGGGGCCGTGACGCGGCACACGCCAAGCCGCAGTTACCGCACCCCGCTTGAAACAAGTGCGCTGATCTCGCGGGCTGCCTCGCGAGCGGGGCGCCCGACGCCGATGAGGGTGGCGGAGGCGGGGCCGGTCCAGTCGCCGTAGCCGAGCAGGTTCAGGCGCGGCTCGCCCACCGCCCGGGTGCCCTCGGTGGCGATGTGGCCGCGTCGACCGCGGAGTTGGAGCGGGGCAAGGTGGGCCAGGGCGGGCCGGAAGCCCGTGCACCAGATGATCGTGTCGGCCTCTGCGCGGGTGCCGTCGGCCCACTCGACGCCGCCGGGGACGAGGCGCGAGAACATCGGGCTCGCCTTCAGGAGGCCGCGGTCTCGCGCCTCGCGTACGGGCGGGACGGCGACGATGTCGCCGAGCGAGGCGACGCCGCCCGTGTCCGTGCGGCCCTGGTCCAGGGCGCGGCGGCGGGCGGTGGCCGCGTCGAACAGGGCGCGCCCGTCGATGTCGTCGGCCAGGAAGCGTGGCGGACGCTGGGTCACCCAGGTCAGGTCCGTGTCGTACGCCAGGTCGGCGGCGATCTGGGCGCCCGAGTTGCCTCCGCCCACCACGATCACTCGTCGGCCTGCGAGGTCGGCGGGGCTGCGGTACTTCACCGTGTGCAGCTGACGGCCCCCGAAGGCCGCGCGACCAGGGACCGCGGGGAGGAACGGCCGCCACCAGGTGCCGGTCGCGCTGATCACCGCGCGGGCGTGCCACGTGCCGGAGTCGGTCTCCACCCGCAGGAGCCCGCCATCCCGGTGGACGCCCAGGGCGCGCACGGGCCGCTCGACGGGCAGCTCGTACCGCTTCTCGTAGTCGGCCAGGTAGTCCACGACATACTACGCATCGGGGTAGGTCTCGCCGACCTGCGGCGGCATCAAGCGTCCCGGCAGCGAGGAGTAGGCGTCCGGGGAGAACAAGTGCAGTGAGTCCCAGGTGTGCTGCCAGGCGCCGCCCGGTGCAGTCTGGGCGTCGAGGATGACGAAGTCGAGGCCGAGGCGGCGCAAGTGGTAGCCGGCGGCCAGCCCGGCCTGGCCGCCGCCGATCACCACCACCTGCGTGCTGTGGCTCATTCGGCCGCTCGTCCGGGCATGAAGATAAGGGCCACCAGGGCCAGTCCGACCACGCCGCCGATGACCTGCATGCCGATGAAGCCCAGGAGCGAGCCGGGCGCGATGCCCGCGAAGGTGTCGGTGAAGGCGCGACCGATCGTCACCGCCGGGTTGGCGAAGGACGTCGACGAGGTGAACCAGTAGGCGGCGCCGATGTAGGAGGCGACTGCCACGGGGGCGAACTGCAGGCGGTTGGCGCGGGCGAGGCCGAAGATCAGCAGGATCAGACCCGCAGTCGCGACGATCTCACCGAGGAGCAAGTGTCCAGCGGAGCGGTCGTGGGTGGACCACTTCACCAGCGGCTCGCCGAACATCGCATCCGCGAGGATCGCACCCGCGATCGCACCCACGATCTGCGCGGGCAGGTACACGGCCACCTCGCGCAGGGTGACCCCGGCGCCGCCGCGGCGGGCGGTCCACCACTCGGCCAGCGTGACGACCGGGTTGAAGTGCGCGCCGGAGACCGGGCCGAGCAGGAGGATCAGGATGCCGAGGCCGAAGACGGTGGCCGTGGAGTTGGCCAGCAGCTGCAGGCCGACGTCCTTGGTCAGTTCGGTGGCCTGGATGCCGGAGCCGACCACGACCGCCACCAGCAGCGCCGTGCCTATGAGTTCGGCGGCCGCCCGGGCGACCAGGGGAGTACGCGGCGGAGTGGCACCCGGCGCGGGCGCGACGGGGACGGGAGCGGGAGCGGCTGTCGCGGACTCCGCGGTCGGGGCGGCTTCGGCGGCGGTCATGGGCAGGCCCTCTTGTTCTCGGCAGCGGTGCGAGCGGACTCGGCCAGGTCAGCGAACTGACGGGCGAGTGAGGCGATGACGTCGGGCTTGAGCCGGTAGTAGATGTACCGGCCGCATGGCTCCGTCTCGACGACCCCGGCTTCGCGCAGCACCTTCATGTGGTTGGAGAGGTTGGTCTGCTTGGCACCGGTCTCCTCCACGAGGTGGGTGGTGCACAGCGTTTCTTTGGCGAGCAAGGTCACGATCTGGAGCCTGAGCGGGTCGGCCAGAACCCGGATCAGATCAGTGTCGACTGACGTCATCATGGGCTGATACTGTCACATCAGTGGTGGCTGACACCACTGGGTACTGAAGTCATTCGTACCTGATGTCGTCGTGAGACAAGAGAGACCTCTGATGTCCGACAAGCCCTCCGTGCTGTTCGTCTGCGTCCACAACGCCGGCCGTTCCCAGATGGCCGCCGCGTGGCTGACCCACCTGGCCGGGGACCGTGTCGAGGTCCGCTCCGCCGGCTCCAACCCGGGCGCAGGCGTCAACCCGGCCGCCGTCGAAGCCATGGCCGAGGTCGGCATCGACATCTCCGCCGAGGTCCCGAAGATGCTCACCGTCGACGCGGTGAAGGAGTCGGACGTCTGCATCACCATGGGCTGCGGCGACACCTGCCCCGTCTTCCCCGGCAAGCGGTACCTGGACTGGCAGCTGGAGGACCCGGCGGGCCAGGGCGTCGAGGCCGTCCGCCCGATCCGGGACGAGATCAAGGTGCTGGTCGAGGGCCTGATCAAGGAGATCGCACCGGAGCCCCAGGCATGAGCACCGCGGCGGACATACGCGACGTCATCATCATCGGCTCGGGCCCCGCGGGCTACACCGCCGCCCTCTACACGGCCCGCGCCGGGCTCAGGCCCCTCGTCTTCGGCGGCGCGATCTTCGTCGGCGGCTCGCTGACGACCACGACCGAGGTGGAGAACTTCCCCGGGTTCCCCGAGGGCATCGACGGCCCGGACCTGATGCTGAACATGCGGGCGCAGGCGGAGAGGTTCGGCGCCGAGATCGTCGAGGACGACGTGGTCGCCGTTGACCTGACAGGCGACGTCAAGACCGTGACGGACACCGCAGGGACGGTCCACCGAGCGAAGACCGTGATCGTCGCGACCGGGTCCGGCTACCGCAAGCTCGGCCTCCCGAAGGAGGACGAGCTGTCCGGGCGGGGCGTGTCCTGGTGCGCCACCTGCGACGGCTTCTTCTTCCGCGACCGCGACATCGTGGTGGTCGGCGGCGGCGACACGGCGATGGAGGAAGCCACTTTCCTCACCCGTTTCGCCAAGTCGGTGACGATCGTCCACCGGCGTTCGACCCTGCGCGCCTCCCAGGTGATGCAGAACCGGGCCTTCGCCGACGGCAAGATCTCCTTCGCCTTCGACAGCGAGGTCGCCGAACTCCACGAGAACAACGGCATGCTGTCCGGCCTGACCCTGCGCGACACCCGCACCGGCGCGACGCGTGACCTCGCCGCGACCGGCCTGTTCATCGCGATCGGCCACGACCCGCGCTCCGAACTCTCCACGGGCCAGCTGGAGTTGGACTCCGAGGGCTACCTGAAGGCCGCCTCCCCGTCAACGCGCACGAACATCCCGGGCGTCTTCGGCGCGGGCGACGTCGTCGACCACACCTACCGCCAGGCGATCACCGCAGCCGGCTCCGGCTGCGCCGCCGCCCTCGACGCCGAGCGGTACCTCGCCGCCCTGAGCGACACCACCGCGGGCGAACCGGCCGTAGCCGCCGCCTGACGCCCCGGAGAAACCACATGGCTCTCAAGAACGTCACCGACGACTCCTTCGCGCAGGACGTCCTGGCCAGCGACAAGCCGGTTCTGATCGACTTCTGGGCCGCCTGGTGCGGCCCCTGCCGCCAGCTCGCCCCCTCGCTGGAGGCGATCGCCGCCGAGCACGGCGACAAGATCGAGATCGACGAGAACCCGGCCATCGCCGCCCAGTACGGCGTGATGTCCATCCCGACGCTGCACCTCTACCAGGGCGGCGAGGTCGTGCAGAGCATCGTGGGCGCCAAGCCCAGGGCCGCCCTCGAACGCGAACTCGCCGACCACCTCGCCTGACACGCGACGCCGGTGGTGGCGCCCACAGCGCCGCCACCGAGCTCCCTTTCACCGATCTCCGACGGAGGTACCCGGTGGCCAGCAAACGCATCGTCGCCATCGGCGGCAGCGACGCCGGCATCAGTGCGGCCCTGCGCGCCCGCGAGCTGGATCCCGACAGCGAGGTCACCGTGGTGGTGGCCGACGCCCACCCGAACTTCTCCATCTGCGGCATCCCGTACTACGTCTCCGGCGAGGTAGGCCACTGGAGCGATCTGGCCCACCGCACCCTGGCGGACCTGAAGGCCACCGGTATGCATGTGCGCACCGACACCCTCGCCACCGGCATCGACGTGCCCGGCAAGCGGCTGGCCGTGCGCGGCGCCGAGGGGCGCACCGAGGAACTGCGGTACAACGCGCTGATCGTGGGCACCGGCGCGGTCAGCGTCCGCCCGCCCATCGAGGGACTGAGCGGACCGGACGCGCTCGGCCCCCAGGACGGCGTCCACCTCGTGCACAGCATGGGCGACACCTTCGGAATCATGCAGACCCTCGCCGCGCGCCGCCCGACGTCGGCCGTCGTCATCGGCGCCGGCTACATCGGCCTGGAGATGGCCGAGGCCCTCACCACCCGCGGCATCCACGTCACTCAGCTCGAGGCCCTGCCCGAGGTCCTGCCGACCGTGGATCCCGAGCTAGGCGCACTCGTCCACGCCGAGCTCGGCGCCCACGGCGTGGAGGTGATCACCGGCACCCAGGTCTCCGCGATCACCCGCGATCCCTCGGGCGACCTGCTATACGTATGGGCCACCGGACCGGACGGCCGGACGTTCACCCGCGGCGCGGACCTCGTCCTGGTCGTCGTCGGAGTGCGCCCCGACACCGCGCTCGCCGCCGCCGGGGGAGCCCGGCTCGGCGTGAAGGGCGCGATCGACGTCGACGAGTACATGCGTACCTCGCTGCCCGACGTGTACGCGGCCGGAGACTGCGCCGTCACCCACCACCGCCTCCTCGGGAAGACCTGGCTGCCGCTCGGGACGACCGCCCACAAGCAGGGCCGGATCGCGGGCGAGAACGCACTCGGCGGCAGCCGCTGGTTCGCGGGCAGTCTCGGCATTCAGGTGGTCAAGGTCTTCGACCTCGTCGCCGCCCGCACCGGCCTGCGCGACCACGAAGCCGCCGACGCCGGGCGGGGCTGGGTGCCGGCGACCACCGCGAGCCGCCCCGAGGACCACAAGGCGTACTACCCGGGCGCCACCCCGATCTCCATCCGCGAGTGAGGGCGACAGCGACATCGCCTACGCCCTCTTCTCCTTTCCCAGCCTGGCCGCGTACGAGCAGTACCGCACCGACAGCAAGTCCGACCCGGAGTGCCAGGAAGCGTTCGAACTGGCTCGCAGTACCCGCTGCATCAAGCGGTACGAGCGCCGCTTCCTCCGGCCGCTCGACGACCTGGCCTAACCTGCCGGGACGTGCGCCCGCGCCGCCGTGCGCAGCGCCGCGACAACGGCTGTGGTCGTCGGGTTCGCGGTCTCCGTGTGACGCGTCGCGGCGAACAGCAGGCGCAGGATCGGATGGTCCTCGATGGGCGCCGTGCGGATTCCGGGTGTGGCCGGGTCGATGGCCGTCCGGGGGACGAGCGCGGTGGCGAGGCCGGTCCGTGCGAGGGCGACCTGGGCGGCAATGTCGGCGGTGACGTAGCGCGTCATGGGTGTGAAGCCGGCCTGGTGGCAGGCGTGCACAATGGCCTGCCCACACTCCGTGGTCGGCGGCGGCACGACGAGGCTGTGCGTGGCCAGTTCCCGCAGGGCGACAGGCCGCTCGTCGGCCTGGTCGGCCGCGGTGACGACGAGCAGCGGATCGTCGAGCAGCGGCGAGACCTCGATGCCCCGGAGTGCGGTATCGGGCAGGTGGTGATACCGCTGCCCCAGCACCACATCGACGGCGCCGAGCGTGAGTTCCCGCAGTTGCGCCTGGTCGGTGATAAGACAGGTCACGGTGAGCTGCGGGTGGTCCGATCCCAGCGCGGTCAGCGCGGGGGCCACGATCCGGGCGACGGTCGACGGCAACGCGGCGAGGGTGGCGGTGGCGCCGACCGTGCCCTTGACCGCCGCGACGGCGCTCTCTGCCTCCTGCACGGCAGCGAGGATCCGGTCGGCGTGTTCGAGGAGCACCCGGCCCGCCTCCGTCAGTGTCACGGTTCGCCCGTCGGGGCGCAGCAGATCGACTCCCACGTCGCGCCGCAGCGCGGACAGTTGCTGGGACACGGCACCGGCGGACAACGCCAGTGACTGGGCGGCCGCGGCGATGGAACCGCGGGCGGCGACGGTCTTGAGCATGTGCAGACGGCGGATATCCAGCATGACTCGATAGATTACCTAAAGGCTCTCGTCAGAAATCATCCCCTTGACCTGTTGAGTCGTGGTGAGCGACCTTCAACGCATGGAAATCTTCGACTGCATCGCCGCGGTTGCCCGGCCCATCCACGATTTCGGTGACGAGTTCATGTCCGACGAGGCGACCGCTGCCGTCGGTCTGCGTGCCGGGTTTCCCCCAGGGCGCGGCTTCTACTGCCGCGGACGGTTCGGGGTGCTCGGCGAGGCACCGGTCCCGGTGGTCCAAGCGGTACAGGGCTTCCTCGGCCCCCACCTGGTCACCGCGGGCTGGCTGGTGGGACGGTCCGTGATGCCGGCGGAGGAAGCCGCCGCCTGCTACGCACAGGCCGTCCGGACGTGGGGGCACGCCAACATCCCCGCCGACGCCGACGTCGAGCACTTCAACCGCTTGGCACAACAGCTGATCGACGCCGCCGACGCCGACGCACTGCCCATGTTCGCCGGTTGGCGCGCGCAGCCCTGCCCCGGCAACGACCCGGTCGGTGCGGCCATGCAGCGCATACACGTACTGCGGGAACACCGTGGCGCCTGCCATCTGGCGGCGGTGCGCCTGTGCGGGCTGAGCGCCCGAGCGGCAATGGTCATCAACCTCGGCGTCGAGCAGGCAACCCGCTACGGCTGGCAAGAGCCACATCCCGTTGCCACAACCCTGATCCCCCGATGGCAGCGTGCCGAGCAGCTCACCGACGAGCTGCAGGCGCCGCTCTACGCCACACTGACCGACCGGCAACGTACCGAATTCGCCCAACTCGTCAACGCGTTGACCGGCTCCCTGACCCCGAGACCGGACGTCGAGAACACCAACAGGAGCACGAAGCCCAGCTATTCGTGCCTCCCGTCCGGTCCCGACCGGCCTGGTGCCTCTCGAACCGCTGTCGAAGTGCTGTCTGTTCTCGTGAACCGAGCCACCCCCGAATAAGCCAGCAGGATCGTCAGCAGCCGCAAACGAGGGGTGTCACATCCGGCGACGGGCGGCGGGGTCGCGCTCCGCGACGTGCCGGGCGACTGCGTCGACGCCGGGGCGGGCGTATCGCTCCAGGGAGCGGACGGAGGCGTGCCGGGAGCGGGCCAGCAGCATCGGGGTGGAGGTTCCGCCTTCGGCGTCGTGTGTCAGGGCAATGTGGCGAAGCCGGTGGAGTGTCCAGCCGTCCAGGTCCTCGACGTCGTCGGGTGAGGCGAGCGGGTTGGCCAGCAGCCGCGTGTTCTCCTCGAAGATCTCCTCGGCCCGGCGGTAGGAGAGCCGGGCCCGGCCGGTCTCCGGGCACACGTCGAGCGTTGGCGTTCCGGCCGGGCCTTACGGTCGGTGAGGAACAGCGGGCCACGGGTGCGACGGGATCAAGCGGGGCAGCAGCTGGGCGGTGCCGGACTGCCAGTGAATCCACTCGGTCGCCCCGCCCTTGGCGGTGATCCTGCCGAGCTTGTCCGCCGGGTACAGGTCTTCCACGTTCAGGCACAGCACCTCATCGGCCCGTGCGGCGGACTCGTAGAGCATCTTCCACTGCGTCTTCTCCCGGAGGGCGACGTCCAGGCGCCACACGGCGGCGATCTGGTTCTCGGCCAGGGCCTTGGTGCGGTCCGGCGGTGCAGGCCGCCGCTCGATGCCGATCGTCGGATCGCCTTTGACCCAGCCCTGGCGCTGCCACCAGCCGATCGCCTTGCGCGCGATGGACAGCTCCCGGTTGACAGCGTCGGCGTCATCTCGTCCGCCCGCGCCGCCGCCGTGCATGATTCCCTGGTCGCTTTTGCGCATGTAGTGATGCGGAACCCTGTCGGACGAGATCAAGTTCGTTTCGCTGCGCCGGGGCGTTGTGACGATCGCTGGAACGGAAGGCCGCGGTGGACCGAGTGTTCGCCGTAGCCGGGACGTTGGTGACTCACTGGTCCGTCTCCCGCCCGGATCGCCCGGTGCCGGAGGGATCGGGGTTCGCGGGCGCCGTGGTGACCGCAGTCTCGACGTACGCGCTGGTCACGGATGGTAAGGGGGCCACGCGGCCGGCGTGGCGGGAGGGGTTGTCGTGGGCTGCCGGTCCGCGGCGCACTGGTCCGGACCCGACGGCGGGAGCAGCCTGTACCCGCCGATCCGGTCGGTGCCGAACTCCATGTCCGTGGTCGCGGCGGAAGTCAGGTGGCCGATGTCCTCGGGTAGTTCGTTCTCGGTCAGACGCGCACCCGCGTACGCCGCCATGAGGACGCCGGTGCAGGCGCCGCGTTCCCCGGCGGAAAGGCCGGGAGGGAGACCGATGCCACGGTCCTCGGTTCCGTCGGTGGCCAGCCGGTAGCGCAGCATGGACGTCATGTCCGTCCCCGTTGTCGTGGCGGTGACCTTCCAGAACTCGACCTGTACGGTGACCGGTTCGCACAGCGGCCCGCCGTCGTCCGTGTCGCGCGGGCGGATCACGACGGCCGCGTCCTCATCGGCCGCTCTCCCGTCGGCCGTGGCCTCGGGGAACGACACACTGGGGCGCAGCCACCGCGCCTGCTCCCTCACCGACCAGCCGCCGTTCTCGCGGCAGCCACCGGCCTCCGCGCCGTCGGCCGTTCCCGAACAGCCGGCCGTCAGCAGGGCGAGAGCCGCCGCCAGTGAGGTCGACGACCCGTGTGCGACGTGGGTCCTGGACATGGTCTCCCTCGATCGGAGCGGGCGAGGCGTGGGCACCTCGCGGAAGGGGCGGGGAGCAGTCATCGCGGACCGTGCCGGCAGCGGGGGTCCGGGAGCCCCGTGTGTCCGACCTGTGACCAACGGAAGCCGCCGGTGTCCGACGGCCTCCGAGCCGTCCGTCTCGTGGCGGGGACCCGGAGGGGCCGGGCATGAGACTGGTTGCCGAGCTTCCGAGGAGATTCCGGCGATTCGTCGCCTAATTCCCCAGACCGTTGAGCATTTGTCGTTCGCTCTTCACTCTTTCCCTGTCAAGTGCCCCGAGGCACGGCCTCGGGACCTCACCGCTTCAGAAGCGAGTCGAGCATGGTGCGTGTCCGTTCGTCCTTGGCGCAGTTGCCCCCCTACGTCCCGGGCCGCAAGCTGCCCGGTGCGGTCGTGCTGGCCAGCAACGAATCGCCTTACGGGCTGCTGCCCGGCGTTGCCGCAACGCTCACGGAGCTGGCCGCGGGCGTGTCGCGGTACCCCGACATGAGCGCCACCTCACTCGTCCAGGTCATAGCCGGGCACCACGGTGTCGAGCCGGAGCGGATCGCGGTGGGCGCCGGCTCCTCCGAGGTCTGCGGACAGCTGCTGCACTCGGTCGTCGGCCCCGGGGACGAGGTCGTCTTCGGCTGGCGGTCCTTCGAGGCGTACCCGATCCTCACGGCGGTGGCGGGAGGTACGGCGGTGCGGGTTCCGCTGCGTGACCACGCGCTGGACCTCGATGCCATGGCCGCGGCGATCAGCGGCCGGACCCGGCTGGTCTTCGTCTGCAATCCAAACAACCCCACCTCCACCGCGGTCGGCGAGCGGGCGTTGCGCGACTTCGCGGACCGCGTTCCGCAGGATGTGCTGATCGTCGTCGACGAGGCCTACCGGGAGTACGCCGATCCGGCCCTGGTCCCCGACGCCCTCGGCCTGCTCGGCGACCGGCCGAACGTGGTGGTGCTGCGGACCTTCTCCAAGGCGTACGGCCTGGCGGGACTGCGCGCCGGCTACTGCGTGGCGCCGCCGGAGCTCGCCGCCCATGTACGCAAGACCCAAGTGCCGTTCAGCGTCAGCGCCCTCGCCCAGGAGGCCGCCGTCGTCGCCCTCGGGGAGCGCGCGGAGGTCGCCCGCCGTGCGGCGCTCACGGTCGCCGAACGGGAACGCGTCACCCTGCGGTTGCGCGCGCTCGGCTTCGAAGTCCCGGACTCCCAGGCCAACTTCGTCTGGCTGCCGCTCGGCGACGGCAGCGGGGACTTCGCCGTGCACTGCCTCGACGGGAAAGTCGTGGTCCGCCCGTTCCTCGGCGAAGGCGTCCGGGTGACGATCGGTCTGCCGGAGGAGAACGACACCCTGCTGGCGCTCGCGGCGACCTGGAGAGGCTGAAGGCGATGCGCCCCAGTCCCTATGAGCGGCATCGCGAGCTGCTCCAGGAAGTCGTACGGGCCCTCGCGGCCGGTGAATGCCGTCGGCCCTTCACGGAGGCGACCGGACAGGATGCCGCCGACGCGGGCATGAGATCGACGCGAACGGCGGGGAAGATCTTCGGCTCCCTGCTCGGACGGCCCTTCGACCTCGACCAGCCCGGAGAACTCGGCCGGGTGGCCACCGAGTCCTCCCCCTACGGCACAGGCACCCATGGCACAGGCACAGGCATGGGCATCGGCTACCCGCGCTGCGACCCCGCGGCGCTGGTCGGGGCGGCCGCGGGGGCGACGGCCGGATGGCGCGCCGCCGGGCCGCACCAGCGCGCCGGGCTGGCCGTGGAGATCCTGCGCCGGCTGAACACCCGCAGCCATGAGCTGGCGCTCGCCGTGCACCACACCACCGGCCAGCCTCCTCAGGCGGCGTTCCTGGCCGCAGGGCCGCGCGCACAGGACCGCGCACTGGAGGTCGTGGCCCATGCCTTCGCCGAGTCGGCGCGCGTGCCCGCGGACCTGTGCTGGGAGAGCACCGGCCGCAGGAGCCGGCCACTTGCGATGCGGGGCACCTGCACCCTGGTGCCCCGCGGAGTGTCGCTGCTCATCGGCTGCCCCGACTATCCGCTCTGGAACGGGTATCCGGGCCTGTTCGCCAGCTTGGTGACCGGCAACCCCGTGATCGTGGCCCCGCATCCGCGTTCCGTGCTGCCCCTGGCGATCACCGTGCGCGTCGCACGGCAGGTGCTGGCGGAGGCCGGTCATGCCCCGGACATCGTGACCCTGGCTGTGGCGGAACCGGAGGAACGGCTGCATCGGCGGCTGGCCACGGACCCGGCGGTGCGCATCGTCGACTTCACCGGCTCGGCGCGGTTCGCCGACTGGCTGGAGCAACACGCCCGCCAGGCCGCCGTGTTCGCCAACCGGACGGGCCTGAACACCGTGATCGTCGACTCCACCGAGGACTATCGGGGTCTGGTGCGCGGCCTCGCCCACTCCCTGTGCCTGTGCAGCGGCACGCTCCGCACCACACCGCAGAACATCCTGGTGCCGAAGACGGGCATCGTCACCGACGAGGGGCGCAAGAGCCTCAGGGATTTCGGCGCCGACCTCGGCGAGGCCGTGGACCGGCTGCTCGGACATCCGGCGCGTGTGACGAGGCTGCTGGGCGCGATCACCGGCGACGAGGTGCGGGCGGCACTGGCGCAGGCCGCCCAGTACGGCGCGGTGCTGTCCGCGTCCCGGCCGCTGCGCCATCCGGACCGTCCCGGCGCCGATCTGCGCAGCCCGCTGCTCGTCCGGCTGGGGGCGCGGGACGAGCGGATCTACGCCCGGGAGTGGCCGGGGCCGGTCTCGTTCCTGGTGGGCACCGACTCGACCTCGCACAGCCTGGCGCTGTTCCGTTCCACCGTGGGCCGCCACGGCGCACTGTACGCAGCGGTGCACTCGACCGACCCGCTGGTACTGGCGGTCGCCGAGTCGGCGGCGCTGGACGCCGGAGTGCATCTGGTGCAGAACCTCGCGGACGACTTCCCCGCCGACCCCTCCTCGGCCGGCGCGGACCTTCCCGCAGCGGGCGCCCACTTCGTCACGGGACGGTTCCGGGTGGTGCGGTCCCGGCGTCATGCGGTCCCGGTGGTCCCGGCTGCGGTCCCGGCCCCGATGGCGGACGTCGGCTCCGCCACCGAACTGCTCGACGTCTGAGGGGCGCGACCCGGGCCCCGTCCAGGCGGTGGGCGGTCAGGCGGTCCAGTCGGCCCCGCGGCCCCGCACCTCGTCGAAGACCAGCCAGGTGCGGGTCGAACGCACCCCCGGCACCGCCTGGATGCTTTCCAGTACGACCCGGCGCAGCGCCAGGTTGTCCGGCGCACGGACCAGCACCAGGACGTCGAAGTCGCCCGTGACGAGGGCGACATGCTCGACGTACGGCATGTCGCGCAGCTCGCGCGAGATGTCACGCCAGGCGTTCTGCTCGATGGTCAACGTCACGTAGGCGCTCGTGCCGAGGCCCGCCCGCTGCGGATTGAGCTGCGCGGTGAAGCCGGTGATGACCTCCTCGGCCACCAGCCGGCCGATGCGCGTGTACGCGTTGGCGCGCGAGATGTGCACGTCCTCCGCGAGTGCCCGGACCGAGACCCGGCCGTCCCTGAGCAGCCGGGCCAGGATCTGCCGGTCGATGTCGTCGAGCGGAACGGCAGTTCGTACGGGCACCGACCCCGGTGGTGAGGTTTCCTCGGACACATTGCCCTCCACGTGCACTCGATTCGGCAGTTCATCGCCGATTAATCCGAAGTATTGAACACATAGTGCGTTATGGCGACCATTCTCCTGTCAAGTGTCCAGAGAAGGTGAGTGCCCTCCATGTCCGTGAAGAGCCTCCGACAAGCGGTCCAGGGCCTCCTGCCGTCCCTCACGCCGGTGCGGTTCGTGGCCGAGGACGGCACTCCGGTGGCGAAGTCGCCGGCCGGATACGCCGAGCCTCCGGTCGAGACCCTCCGCGATGCCTACCGGCGGATGGTCCTGGGCCGCCGCTTCGACACCCAGGCGACCGCGCTCACCAAGCAGGGACGGCTCGCGGTCTACCCGTCCAGCCGGGGCCAGGAGGCCTGCCAGATCGGTGCCGTGCTCGCGCTGCGCCCCGACGACTGGCTCTTCCCGACCTACCGGGACTCCATGGCCCTGGTCACCCGCGGCATCGACCCCCTCGAGGTGCTGACGCTGCTGCGCGGCGACTGGCACTGCGGCTACGACCCGGCCGCCACCCGCGTCGCTCCCCAGTGCACCCCGCTGGCCACCCAGGTGCTGCATGCCACCGGCATGGCGGAGTCACTGCGCCGCAAGGGCGGGGACGGCGTGGCGATGGCCCTCGTCGGGGACGGCGCGACCAGCGAGGGCGACTTCCACGAGGCGCTGAACTTCGCGGCCGTCTTCCGCGCGCCGGTCGTCTTCTTCGTCCAGAACAACAAGTACGCGATCTCCGTGCCGCTGGCCCGGCAGACCGCGGCGCCCGCCCTCGCGTACAAGGGGATCGGCTACGGGGTGCGCTGCGAGCAGGTCGACGGCAACGACCTGGTCGCCGTGCTGGCGGTGCTGACCGCGGCCGTCGAACACGCCCGCGCCGGGCACGGCCCCTTCCTGGTCGAGGCGCACACCTACCGCATGGACGCGCACACCAACGCCGACGACGCCACCCGCTACCGGGACGACGAGGAGGTCGAGCGGTGGAGCGCCGCCGACCCGCTCAGCCGGCTGGAGGCACATCTGCGGGCCCGCGGCGTGCTCACCGACGAGGACGTGGCGGCGGTGCGGGAGGAGGCGGAGGCCCTGGCCGCCGACCTGCGCGCGGGCATGAACGCGGAAACCGTCCCCGACCCGCTGGAGCTCTTCGACCACGTCTACGCCGAGCCGACCCCGCAACTGCGCGAACAGCGCGCCTTGCTGGCGGCCGAGCTCGCCGAAGCCGACGAACCCACCACGCTTCAGACTCAGGAGGACTGACGGCCATGGCCAAGGTCACGATGGCGCAGGCGCTGAACACCGCTCTGCGCGACGCACTGCGCGAGGACGAGCGCGTACTCGTCTTCGGTGAGGACGTCGGCCCCCTCGGCGGCGTCTTCCGGATCACCGACGGACTGACCCGCGACTTCGGCGAGCAGCGGTGCTTCGACACCCCGCTGGCCGAGGCCGGCATCGTCGGACTGGCCGTCGGCATGGCGATGGGCGGCTTCCGGCCCGTGGTGGAGATGCAGTTCGACGCCTTCGCATACCCCGCCTTCGAGCAGATCGCCTCGCACGTCGCCAAGCTGCGCAACCGTACCCGGGGCCGCCTCACGCTGCCGATGGTGATCCGCATCCCCTACGCGGGCGGCATCGGCGGAGTCGAGCACCACTGCGACTCCAGCGAGGCGTACTACGCGCACACGCCGGGACTCAAGGTCGTCACCCCGGCGACGGCCGAGGACGCGTACTGGCTGCTGCGGGACGCCGTCGCCGACCCCGACCCGGTGGTCTTCCTGGAGCCGAAGAAGCTGTACTGGTCGAGGGAGGACACCGACCTGGAGCGGCGCGGCGCGCTGCCGTTCGGGCGGGCGGCGATCCGGCGGGAGGGCCGTGACGCCACGGTCGTCGCGTACGGGCCGTCGGTTCCGGTGGCCCTGGCCGCCGCGGAAGCCGCCGCGGCCGAGGGCATCGAACTGGAGGTCGTGGACCTGCGGACCCTGGTGCCCTTCGACGACGAGACGGTCACGGCATCGGTACGCCGGACCGGGCGCTGCCTGGTCGTCCAGGAGGCCCAGGGCTTCGCCGGGGTCGGAGCGGAGATCGCCGCCCGCGTCCAGGAACGCTGTTTCCACTCGCTGGCAGCGCCCGTCCTGAGGGTCACCGGCTTCGACATCCCGTATCCGCCGCCGAAGTTGGAGCACGCGCACCTGCCCGGCGTCGACCGGATCCTCGACGCCGTCGACCGCCTGCAGTTCGCCGACGAGCCGGACACCCGGCACCTGCTGAGGGGAGCGGTCGCATGACCACCTCAACGCTCCAGGAGCAGTTGTTCCGGCTGCCCGACCTCGGCGAAGGACTGGCCGAGGCCGAGATCGTCGAGTGGAAGGTCGCGGTCGGCGACACGGTGGCGATCGACCAGATCGTCGTCGAGGTCGAGACCGCCAAGGCCGCGGTCGAGGTACCGGTCCCGTACGCGGGCACGGTGCTGCGACTGCACACGGAGGCGGGTACGGCGCTGGCGGTGGGGGAGCCGCTGATCACCGTGGGCGCGGACGCCTCCGGCGGTGTCGGGTCCTCCGGTACGACGTCGGGCGGGCCGGTGTCGGTCGACGCGGCCGCGGAGCGTTACCGGGAGGAGGAACAGGCCGGTTCCGGCAACGTCCTGATCGGCTACGGCACCGGGCACGGCCCGGCGACTTCGCGCCGCCGCCGTCGGCGCGCCGCCGTGGTGGCCACGGGCGAGGTGTCCGGGGGCGCGAGCGCATCGCGCGCCGGTGCCGCGTCTGCTGACGCCGAGGCTCCGACCGGCGTCGGAACACCGGCGCACGACGGCCACCCCTCTCCGGCCGTGGCAGGGCCGCCGCACGCACCCCGGGCGATCTCCCCCCTCGTACGGAGGATGGCCCGGGACCACGGTGTCGACCTCGCCGGTCTGGCGCCGTCCGGTCCCGCCGGTGTCGTCCTGAGACGGGACGTGGAGCAGGCCATCGTCCGGGCCACCACGCAGGTGCCGACGGAACCCGCCCCCGCACCGAACACCCCGGCGCAGCGGGCATCGGCACCCGCCCTCGAGGGACGCGGGGAACCCGACGGTCCCGAGCGGATCCCGCTGCGCGGAGTACGGGGTGCCATCGCGAACAAGCTCTCCCGCAGCCGTACCGAGATCCCCGACGCCACCACCTGGGTCGACGTGGACGCGACCGGGCTGCTCCAGGCCAAGAAGGCGCTGGAGGCCGCCGAACCCGGCCGCCGCATCGGGCTGTTGGCCCTGCTGGCCCGTATCTGCGTGGCCGGCCTCGGCCGCTACCCGGAGCTGAACTCCACGGTGGACACCGAGCGGCGGGAGATCGTCCGCTTCGGTGAGGTGCACCTCGGCTTCGCCGCCCAGACCGAACGCGGCCTGGTCGTCCCCGTCGTCCGTGACGCCCACCGCATGACGACCGTACAACTGGCCGCCGAACTCAGCCGGTTGACCGAGCTCGCCCGCAACGGGAGCCTCCCGCCCGACCGTCTGACCGGCGGGACATTCACCCTCAACAACTACGGCGTGTTCGGCGTGGACGGTTCCACGCCCATCATCAACCACCCGGAGGCCGCCCTGCTCGGCGCGGGCCGCATCGTCGACAAGCCCTGGGTGGTGGACGGCGCGCTCGCCGTCCGAAAGGTCATGCAGCTCTCCCTCAGCTTCGACCACCGGGTCTGCGACGGTGGCGTGGCCGGCGGCTTCCTGCGCTATGTGGCCGACTGCGTGGAGAGCCCGGCGATCCTGCTCGCCGACGCCTGATCCGGCCCCTTCTCCATTCCGCTCCATTCCGCCCGCCTGGGTGCTCCGCACCCACTCACCTACCGAACGTTCGGCCAGGAGCCCCTCGTGTCCGCTGACCCACACCCCGACTTCTTCGCACGCCATACGGATCTGCTCCACCAGGCGGCGGAACGTGCGACCGCCCGCGACCACTGGTCGCCCTACCCGGAAACCCCCGGCACCTCCGCGTACGGAGCCGGGGCACCCGAGCTGGGCGAGGCCGCTTTCCGTGGTCTCCTCGGCCGCCCCTTCCCCCTCGAAGGGCACCCCACGACCGGCACCGTCCCCGCCGCCGAGGTCTCCCCCTACGGCTTCCCCCTCGGCATCAGCTACCCCTGCCTGGTGCCCGAGGTGGCCGTCGCGACGGCCAGGTCCGCGGCCGTGGCGTGGCGTGCCGCGAGCCCCGACACCCGGGCTGGCGTCGCGGCCGAGATCCTCGCCCGGCTGAACGCGGCGAGCTTCGAGATCGCGCACGCCGTCCAGCACACCACCGGCCAGCCCTTCGTCATGGCCTTCCAGGCGGGCGGCCCGCACGCCCAGGACCGCGGCCTCGAAGCGGTCGCGTACGCCTGGCAGGAGCAGCGGCGCCATCCGGCCACCGCCCGCTGGAGCAAGCCGCAGCGCAGGGGCGGCCCGCTCGTCATGGACAAGACCTTCACCCCCGTCGGACGCGGGGTGGCGGTGCTGATCGCCTGCAACACCTTCCCCACCTGGAACGGCTATCCGGGGCTCTTCGCGAGCCTGGTCACCGGCAACCCGGTGGTGGTCAAGCCGCACCGGCGGGCCGTACTGCCGCTGGCGATCACCGTGCGCATCGCCCGCGAGGTCCTGGCGGAGGCAGGATTCGACCCGGACGTGGTGCTGCTCGCCGCCGAGCGCGACGATGAGCGCACCGCGCCCGCCCTGGCCACCCATCCCGACGTACGCATCGTGGACTTCACCGGCTCCAGCGAGTTCGGCGACTGGCTGGAGGTCAATGCCCGCCAGGCCGTCGTACACACGGAGAAGTCCGGGCTCAACACGGTCGTCGTCGACTCCACGGACGACTACACGGGGCTCCTGCGCAACCTGGCGTTCTCGCTCTCCCTCTACAGCGGCCAGATGTGCACCACCCCGCAGAACATCCTCGTCCCCCGCGACGGCTTCCCGACCGATCAAGGGCCGCGTACGGCAGACGAGTTCGCGGCCGACCTGGGCGCCGCTCTGGACAAGCTGCTCGGCGATCCCGGCCGCGCCGCGGCCACCCTCGGCGCGATCGTGAACGACGGGGTACTGGGACGTCTGGCGGAGGCGGCGG
Organism: Streptomyces sp. JLBG701; assembly: GCF_058544905.1. Classification (NCBI taxonomy): domain Bacteria; kingdom Bacillati; phylum Actinomycetota; class Actinomycetes; order Kitasatosporales; family Streptomycetaceae; genus Streptomyces; species Streptomyces sp. JLBG701. The sequence goes on along the minus strand of NZ_CM178588.1, from coordinate 6,448,567 downwards.
ACCTGGGCCGTACCGCCCACCCCTCCCGCGAACCGGCCCACCCCGACCACCCGGACGCGGTCGTCCGCACACCGCTGGTGGCCCGGCTCGACGCCGAGGCCGACGAGAAGACGTACACCAGTGAGTGGTTCGGGCCGGTCTCCTTCGTCATCGGCACCGACTCCACCGCACACGGTCTGCGGCTGCTGCACGACACCGTGCGGCGGCACGGCGCCCTGACCGCCTCCGTGTACACGACGGACGACACCGTGCTGGACGTGGCGCGGGCCACGGCCCTGGAAGCGGGCGTCCACCTGTCCGAGAACCTGACCGGCGGCGTCTTCGTCAACCAGTCCGCCGCCTTCAGCGACTTCCACGGCACCGCGGCCAACCCCGCCGCCAACGCCGCCCTCACCGACCCGGCGTTCGTCACCGGCCGCTTCTCGGTCGTCCAGTCCCGCCGCCACGCGCCCGCACTCGCCGAGGAGAACGCCGATGCCTGACGAGGTCTATCTGATCGACGGGGCCCGCACCCCGCAGGGCCGTTACGGCGGCGCCCTGGCGTCCGTACGCCCGGACGACCTGGCCGCCCTCGTGGTCGGGGAGGCGGTACGGCGCTCCGGGATCCCGGCGGAGGCCGTGGACGAGGTGATCCTCGGCGCCGCGAACCAGGCCGGTGAGGACAACCGGGACGTGGCCCGGATGGCCGTACTGCTGGCCGGACTGCCGCACACCGTGCCCGGATACACCGTCAACCGGCTGTGCGCCTCCGGGCTGACGGCCGTCGCCTCGGCCGCCCAGGCCATACGGGCAGGGGAAGCCGACCTGGTCGTGGCGGGAGGAGTGGAGTCGATGACCCGCGCCCCCTGGGTGATGGCCAAACCCGGCACGCCCTGGGCCCGGCCCGGCGAGGTCCACGACACCTCCATCGGCTGGCGCTTCACCAACCCACGCTTCCCCGCCACGACCACCCTGTCGATGGGCGAGACGGCGGAGGAGGTCGCCGCCCTGGACGGCATCACCCGCCTCGACGCGGACGCCTTCGCGCTGCGCAGCCACCGGCGGGCGCTCGCCGCCCAGCAGGCCGGCCGCTTCGCGCAGGAGATCGTCCCGGTGCCGGTGAAGGACGGCGAGGTGACCCAGGACGAGGGGCCCCGGCCCTCCACCTCGCTGGAGAAGCTAGGCGGACTGCGCGCCGTCTTCCGCGCCGACGGAATCGTGACCGCGGGCAACTCCTCGCCGCTGTCCGACGGGGCCGCGGCCCTGCTGGTGGCGAGCGGGGCGGCGGTCGAACGGTACGGGCTCACTCCCCGGGCCCGTGTCGTCACCGCCGCCTCGGCCGGGACCGAGCCCCACCTGATGGGGCTCGGTCCCGTGCCGGCCACCGCCAAGGCGCTGGACCGGGCCGGCTGGACGGCCGGTGACCTGGACGCGGTCGAGCTGAACGAGGCCTTCGCCGCCCAGGCGTTGGCGGTCGTCCGCAGGCTGAAGCTCGACGAGGACCGGGTCAACGCCGACGGCGGCGCCATCGCCCTCGGCCACCCGCTGGGGTGCTCCGGCGCCCGCATCCTGCTCACCCTCCTCGGCCGCATGGAACGCGAGGACGTCCGCCGGGGCCTGGCGACCCTGTGCGTCGGGGTCGGGCAGGGCGTGGCGATGCTGGTGGAGCGGCCATGAGTACGTCCACGAGTACGTCCACGAGCACGTCGTACGACACCTTGCTGGTCGAGGAGCGCGTGGACCGGGTCGTCGTCACCCTGCACCGGCCCGAGGCCCGCAACGCCATCAGCGGCCGCATGATCGCCGAACTGCACCGCGTCTGCGAGGACTTGGAGCGCGCTCCCAGGCTGTTGCTGCTCACCGGCCATGGCGGAGTCTTCGCCGGGGGCGCCGACATCGCCGAACTGCTCGGGCGCGGTCGCGACGAGGCGCTTCAGGGCATCAACAGCCGCCTGTTCGAACGGGTACGGAGGCTGCCCATGCCCACCGTGGCCGCCGTGGACGGCTGGGCGCTCGGCGGCGGCGCCGAACTGGCGTACGCCTGCGACATCCGGATCGCCGGACCGGACGCCGTCTTCGGCAACCCCGAACCGGGCCTGGGCATCCTCGCCGCCGCCGGGGCGTGCTGGCGGCTGAGGGAGCTGGTCGGCGAGTCGGTGGCCAAGCAGGTCCTGCTCGCCGGGCGGAACCTCGACGCGCCTGCCGCGCTCGCCTGCGGGTTGGTCATGGACGTCGTACCGGCCGACCGGCTGACCGCCGAAGCGCACGCCCTGCTCGACCGCATGGCCCGCTCCTCCGCACTCGCCCTGCGCCTGACCAAGCTCGTCACGGACGCTCCCGATGCCCATCCGGTGGCCGACGACCTCGCCCAGGCCGTGCTGTTCGAGGGCCGCGACAAGGAGGAGCGCATGACGCGCTTCCTGGCGAAGAACGAGAAGAACCAGAAGAACGGAGGCCGGGCATGATCTCGGCATCAGCACCGCCCGCCGTCGTGGGGGTGATCGGCGGAGGCCGGATGGGCGCCGGTATCGCCCAGTCCTTCGCGGCCGCCGGATCGTCGGTGGTCGTCGTGGAGCACGACGGCGCGGCCGCGGCCGCCGCCCTGCACCGGATCGCCGCCGAGCGCAGGGGGCCCGGCGGCCGGGGGGCCGACGGCGATACGGCCCAGGTCACCGCCGTGACCTCGATCGCCGAACTGCCGCACGATGCCGATCTGGTCGTCGAAGCGGTACCGGAGGACGCCGCGCTCAAGGCCCGCCTGCTCGCCGCCGCCGAACAGGCCGTGGGGGAGCGGTGCGTGCTCGCCACCAACACCAGCTCCCTGCCGGTCACCGAACTCGCGGCGGCCCTGAAGCACCCCGGACGCTTCCTGGGCATGCACTTCTTCAATCCCGTGCCGGTCTCCGCGCTGGTCGAACTGGTCCTGGCGCCCGACACCACCGGGCAGACCCTCACAGCGGCGGTCGGCTGGACGCACGCCCTCGGCAAACAGGAGGTCGTGGTCCAGGACTCGCCCGGATTCGCCAGCAGCCGCCTCGGCCTCGCCCTCGGTCTGGAAGCGATCCGCATGGTCGAGGAGGGGGTCGCCGACCCGGAGGCCATCGACACGGCCATGCGTCTGGGCTACCGGCACCCGATGGGGCCGCTGCGCCTCACCGACGTGGTGGGTCTCGACGTACGGCTGGCCATCGCCGAACACCTGCACGCGACGCTCGGGGAACGGTTCACGCCGCCCGGGCTGCTGCGGGAGAAGGTCGCCCGAGGCGAACTGGGCCGCAAGACCGGTCAGGGGTTCTACTCGTGGCAGTGACCGAAGGGACGACCACCACCGAGACCCGGGCGGGCGGGTACTCCGCCTCGTACGGGGTGGCGTACGACGTCACCGACACCGTGGCCGTCATCGAACTGCGCGGACCCGCGAGCGGCAACACCCTCGACACGCATCTGCGCAGCGCACTCCTCATGGCGGCACGGCGCCTGACCACGGACACCGCACGCGGCGTGCGAGCGGCCCTGATCACCGCCCGCGGCAAGCACTTCTGCGTCGGCCAGGACCTCAGGGAACACGCCCGGCTGCTGAAAACCGCGCCCGCCGCAGCCTTCGCGAACATCCCCAACGAGTACAACCCGCTGGTCAAGGAGCTGCACGCGCTGCCGGTCCCGCTCGTCGTGGCCGTCGAGGGAGCATGCGTCGGGGCCGGACTCGGCATCGCCCTCTGCGCCGACGTGCGGGTCGCCGGTGACGGTGCTCGCTTCGCGACCGCCTTCAACGGCATCGGGCTGGCCTCCGACTCCGGCGTCGCCCGCGCCCTCGCCCGCCAGCTGGGCCCCTCGCGGACCGCGGGACTCATGCTCCTGGGCGACCAGTTCTCCGCGCGGGACGCCGAGCACTGGGGCCTGGTCCACCGCGTCGTACCGGACGGCTCGGCCGCGGCAGAAGGGCTGGCCCTCGCCCGCTCCCTGGCCGACGGACCCACCGCCGCCCACCGGGAGACCAAGGCACTGTTGCGGGCCGCCGCCACCACGCCCCTGCCGGCGGCGCTGGAGCGCGAGGCCGTGATCCAGCGACGGCTCGGCGCCACCGACGACCACCACGAGGCCGTCGCGGCCTTCCTCGAACGCCGCAACCCCGCCTTCCGCGGCCACTGACCCACCCGCACAGCGAGCACGAAAGGACACGGACACCATGAACGCACCCGCCGCCACCGGCGCACCCCCGGAACCCCAGAGCCTCGAGTCGGCCTTCGAGGACGCCCTTGCCCGCGACCAGCGCGTCGAGCCCCGCGACTGGATGCCCGAGGGCTACCGCAAGACGCTGGTCCGGCAGATCGCCCAGCACGCGCACTCGGAGATCATCGGCATGCAGCCGGAGGGCGAGTGGATCACCCGCGCGCCCTCCCTGCGCCGCAAGGCCATCCTCTTCGCCAAGGTCCAGGACGAGGCCGGCCACGGGCTGTACCTGTACTCGGCCGCCGAGACACTCGGCGCCGACCGCGCGGACCTCACCGAGCGCCTCATCGAGGGCCGCCAGAAGTACTCGTCGATCTTCAACTACCCGACCCGCACCTTCGCCGACGTCGGCGTGATCGGCTGGTTCGTCGACGGGGCGGCGATCTGCAACCAGGTTCCCCTGTGCCGGAGTTCGTACGGGCCGTACGGACGCGCCATGGTGCGCGTCTGCAAGGAGGAGTCCTTCCACCAGCGGCAGGGCTACGAACTGCTGCTGACCATGATGCGCGGCACCGACGAACAGCGGGCCATGGTCCAGGACGCCGTCGACCGCTGGTGGTGGCCGTCGCTGATGATGTTCGGCCCGCCCGACGACAACTCGCCCAACTCCGCGCAGTCCATGGCCTGGAAGATCAAACGGCACACCAACGACGAACTGCGCCAACGCTTCGTCGACATGACCGTCCCCCAGGCCGACAAGCTGGGCGTCACCCTGCCCGACCCCGAGCTGTGCTGGAACGAGGAGCGCGGCCACCACGACTTCGGCACCCCCGACTGGGCGGAGCTGAAACGGGTGATCTCCGGTGACGGGCCGTGCAACGCCGAACGGATCGCACGGCGCCGGGCGGCCCACGAGGAAGGCGCCTGGGTGCGTGAGGCGGCCACCGCCCACGCGGCCAAGCAGGCGGCACGCGCGCAAGAAGGTAGGGCGGCATGAGCGGGACGACCAAGGGTGACTGGCCCCTGTACGAGGTGTTCGTCCGCGGCAAGCGTGGCCTCAACCACGTCCACGTCGGCTCCCTGCGCGCGGCCGACGACCGGATGGCCCTCACCCATGCCCGGGACCTGTACACCCGGCGCAACGAGGGCGTCAGCATCTGGGCCGTGCGCTCGGACACCATCGCCGCCTCCGCTCCCGGCGAGAAGGACCCTTTCTTCGCCCCCAGCGCCGACAAGGTCTACCGGCACCCCACCTTCTACGACATCCCCGACGACGTCCCCCACATCTAGGAACCCAGGAGCAGCGCATGAGCGACGAGGACCTGTACGTCGACCACGACGACACGCGGTGGGCGTTCGGCACCGGCTTCACCGACCCTCTGCACGGCGTGGACCAGACCGTCCCGGACGGCGTCGACGCCGGCGAGCTGGCCGCCTGCTGTCTGGCGCTGGGCGACGACGCCCTGGTGACGGCCCAGCGGCTCGCCGAGTGGTGCACCCGCGCGCCCGAGCTGGAGGAGGAGCTGGCGCTCGCCAACATCGGCCTCGACCTGCTCGGCCAGGCCCGTCTGCTGTATGCCAGGACCGGCCGGGCCGACGGCACGGGCCGCGGCGAGGACGCGTACGCCTACTTCCGTGATCCGGCCGACTTCCGCAACGTACGGCTCGCCGAACTGCCGGGCGGCGACTTCGCGTTCACCGTCGCCCGGCTGCTGGTGACGTCCACCTGGCGACTCGCCCAGTTCGAGGCGCTGACCGGCGCACCGGACCCGGTGCTGGCCGCCATCGCCGCGAAGAGCGTCAAGGAGCTGGCCTATCACCGTCACTACGCCGCCGAATGGACCGTGCGGCTCGGTGACGGGACCGCCGAGTCCCGGTGCCGCATGGAAACAGCTCTGCACGAGATCGCGCCCTGGCTGGGCGAACTGCTGGCCGACCGCACCGCGGTACACCTCGGCGCCGACCCCGCCACCGTCACCGTCACCGACCGGACCCTGCTCCTGCTCGCCGAGGTGCTCGTGAAGGCCGGGCTGAACCCGTCCGAGGCTCTGCCGCTCGGACCCGCGTCCGTCTCCTCCGTCCCTGGCGCCGGACGGAGCGGCGACCACACGAATCATCTGGCGCCGCTCCTCGCCGAACTGCAGAGCGTCGCCCGCGCACACCCGGAAGCGGCATGGTGACCGTGACGGACCCTGTCGAGCGACGCAGGGAAGCGCAGGAACACGCCCGCCACATCGCCGCCGAGGTCCCCGACCCCGAGCTGCCCATGCTGACCGTCGCGGATCTCGGCGTGCTCCGCGGCATCGAGGTGGAGCAGGACGGAACGGTCGTCGCGCGACTCACCCCCACCTACGCGGGCTGCCCAGCGATGGCGGAGATGCGCGCCGAGGTCGCCACCCGGCTGCGCGCGGCCGGCTTTCGCGCCGTCCGCGTGGTTACAGTGCTCGACCCGCCGTGGACCACCGAATGGATCACCGCCGAAGGCCGCCGCAAGCTGACGGAGCACGGCGTCGCGCCACCCGGGGCACGCCGGAACCCGGACTCCGCGCCGGGGCCGGTCCGGCTGACTCTGGCCCCGGCCGTCGTGCCCTGTCCCCGCTGCGCCTCGCCGGACACCCAGGAGATATCGCGGTTCGCCGCCACCGCCTGCACGGCACTCAGACGCTGCCGCGCCTGCCTGGAGCCCTTCCCACACGTCAAGGACATCTGATGCCCCATCCCCGTACACCGGTCGCGGCACGGTCCCGGCGCCGTCCGGCCTTCCACGCCCTGCGCGTCGCCGCCGTCGAGCTGCTGTGCCCCGACGCCGCCGCCCTCACCTTCGACATCCCCGAACGCCTGGCCGAGGAGTTCGCCTTCCTCCCCGGCCAGTGCCTCACCCTGCGTCGCGAGATCGACGGCCGCGACGAGCGCCGTTCGTACTCCATCTGCTCACCGGCCGGAGCACCGCCCCGCATCGGCGTCCGCGTCGTACCGGGCGGGCTGTTCTCCTCCTGGCTCGTCCACGGCGTACGCCCCGGGGACGTCCTGGACGTCATGGGCCCGGCCGGCGCCTTCACCCCCGACCTCACCGATGCCGGACACCCCGGTCGACCCAGTCACCATGTGCTCGTCGCCGCCGGATCCGGCATCACGCCGATGCTGTCCATCGCCGCGTCGGTCCTCGGCGCGGACGGCGCCTCACGCGTCACCCTCCTGTACGGCAACCGGCGCACCGGCACCGTGATGTTCGCGGACGAACTCGCCGACCTGAAGGACGAGTACCCGGCCCGCTTCCAGCTCGCCCACGTCCTGTCCCGCGAGCCGCGCGAAGCGGAACTGCTCTCCGGCCGCCTCGACACCGGACGGCTCACCGCACTGCTCGATGCCCTCGTCGACATCCAGGGGGTCGGCCACTGGTGGCTGTGCGGCCCGCACGGCATGGTTCGCGACGCCCGGGCGATCCTCTCCGGCCTCGGCGTCCCGGCCGACCGCGTCCACCAGGAGCTGTTCCACGCCGACGATGAGCCACCCGCGCAGCCTGCCCCGCCGATTGCCGATCGGGACGACGCCATGGCCGACGTCCCGACGAGCGAGGTCACCGTGGTCCTCGACGGCCGGGCCACCACGTACTCCGCCCCGCGCCACCGCAGCGTTCTCGACGGCGCCCAACAGGCCCGCCCCGACCTGCCGTTCGCGTGCAAGGGCGGCGTCTGCGGCACCTGCCGCGCCCTCGTCACCCACGGCCGGGCCGACATGCGCCGCAACTACGCCCTGGAACCCGCAGAGGTCTCCGCCGGCTACGTCCTCACCTGCCAGACCTTCGCCGCCTCCGACACGCTCACCGTCGACTTCGACAGTTGAGGAGCGAGACTGCGCTGACCGGGAGCCACGCCTCATCGGTGATGGAGCAGACATTCACGTATGAGGCCGGATCCTCCGGCCCGGACTGCGAAGGAAGTACGCCGGTGCGGTATGCCGAGGGCCCGAGCGTGTGCTGTGACGTCCACGTCGAAGCGGCTCCGGCGCGGGTGCGGGGACTGGTGACTGATATCGGTCTGCCGGCCTGCCTGAGCCCCGAACTGCAGCGTGCGGAATGGCTCGACGGCGCGGAGGGGCCCGCGGTGGGGGCGGGTTTCGCCGGGTATAACCGCCATCGGATGATCGGCGAGTGGCGGACCGTCTCACACGTCGTCGAGTGGGGGGAGCAGCGGGTGTTCGGCCGGGCGGTCGTCGATCCGGACGGCCTGTTCGGTGACCCGGTCCTCGACCCCTCGAGACCCCTGGCCACGTGGCGCTTCGAGGTCGAACTGGAGGGGACCGGCAGCAGGCTGCGGCGGGTCGCGCGGATCGGACCGGGGCGTTCCGGGGCAGCCTGGCGATCGAGCGTGCGCCGGAGCGGGAAGAGGAGATCCTGGCCTTCCGGCTTGCCGAGCTCCGCACCAACATTGAGGTCACCTTGAGCGGCCTCAAGGCGCTCGCCGAGGAAGCTGGCCGGCGCGCATGCCGAAGCAGTCTCCGAGACCCGGCCCGAGCCACTTGCCGCCCGGGACATCACGGCGGGGTTGTGAGGGGTGGCCGGGGGGACGGGGCGGGCAGGCCGAGGAGGCATCCCCGGACGGCGGCGGCGAGCAGCGCCGGGTGGAGCAGGCCTGCCGGCGAGCCGACGAGATGGTAGAGCCGGTCCAGGGTGCGCTGGGCCCGCAGGTTGCCGTGTGCGGCGAGCCGGTCCACCTCTCCCGACCAGCGGCCGAACAGCGCGTCGATGCCCGAGGCGGGGTTGTCGCCGGTGTGGCGGAGGTCCTCGCCGGTGGCGATGGCCCACGGGAGAGCCGCGGCCCGGTGGAGGCGGTGCATCAGCCTCCGCTCCCATCCCGGCCGGGCGCCCGCGGCCAGCGTCTGCCGCAGGAGCAGTGCCTGGGTCGCGGCGACGGTGATGCCCTGGCCGTAGACCGGGTTGAAGGCGCACAGAGCGTCACCCACGGCCAGGAGGTCGTCCGGCCTGTGCGGCAGACGGTCGTAGTGGCGGCGCACGTTGTGGGTGCGGCGGTGGACCGTGGTGTCGCCGAGTGCGCGGGCGCTGCGGGCGAAGTCGGCCAGCGCCGGGTCCCGCAGCCGGTTGAGGAAGGCGTCGAAACCGGCCGGGTCGCGGGGCGGCCGGTGGTCTCCGGCGCCCACCGCCGCCACCAGCCAGCGCCCGCCCTCGACGGGCAGCGCCACCCCGCCGGTCGGTGCGCCGGGAACCGGCAGCATGACGATGCCCGCCACCCGGCCGAGGTGATCGGGCGGTGCGGCATAGACCCGTCCCGCGTAGCTGAATCCGGCGTCGACGACGGTGGTCGCAGGCTCCTCGATTCCCCACCGCGTCAGCCAGTCGGACAGCCGGGAGCTGCGCCCGGAGGCGTCGACGACGAGGCCGGCTCTTACGGGCGGGGCGTCGAAGCACTCGACGAGCCAGCCGCCGCCGGGTGCGGTGGCGGTACGGCTCAGGCCGCGCACCCGCGCGCTGCCGCGCAGCTCCACTCCGGGCAACTCCGCCACCCGCCGCCTGACCAGGTGCTCGACCAACGGGCGGGTGGCGGAGACCACTTCGAACGCGGGTGTGCCGAACGGCGCCCATCCGCGTTCGCCCAGCCACGCCAGATCGCCCGTGTCCAGCGGCACCCCGCCGGCGGCGACCAACTGCGCGCGCAGTCCAGGAAGCAGCTCTTCGATCACGCACAGCCCGCGATGCAGCAGCACATGCGGCTGACGGCCCTGAGGGACACCGCCGCGTGGGACGGGACCCCCGCGGTTCCGGTCCTGTTCGAGGACGATGACCGGGCGGCCGGTCGCCCCGATCACCGCTGCCGTCAGCAGCCCGGCCATGCCCGCTCCGATGACGACGGTGTGTTCGCTGCTCATGCCGGTCACACCAGCCGGAAAAGGAGTTGCCGCATCTGCTTCAACCACGACAGCGGCACAAAACGCCAGAGCGGGGCACCGGCGGACCACGGTATGTGCCCGCGGAGAACGGCTCCGTGATCGAGTGACGCGGCGTGCGGAAAATATCCGGGTCTGCAGGAAACGACATCCTTGAATCCCTTGCCGTGGTAATACCGCAGCTGTGGGTCCCGGGGGAGGCCGTGACGTATTTCACGCATATACACATCCGCCGGCGTGTCCGGGTTGGCGCGTTTCCAGGTCCGCAGACCGGGCATCGGGGATCCGAGATAGATGTCCCGCCAACCGTGCTTGAGAGCGTGCGGCCAGAAGAACTCGAATATGGCGGTCACCGCAGCCGCGTCGACACTGCTCAGGCTGATTCCGAAAAGAGATCTGGTGGCCTCCGCTACAGGTGTCTCTGCCCGGGCGCAGTCGGCCCAGGTGGCTGCCGAGCGCAACTGCGCGGTCGTGATCGGTTTCATGAACAGCGAGGCCAGTGCCGCTCCGCCCGCCGGCCCGAACGCCCCTATGCTCAAGCGCGGATACGCCTGGATGCGGGCGGCCAGCTCCGCGCGACCGGCTGCCTGGTCCTGTTCCCACTTCGCCTGCTCCAGCGTGATGAGCGCCTCGACATCACCCTGCCGCAGGAAGCGGACCCCGACGGAACCTGCGACGGAATCCGATTCCCCTCCGACACGGCTCTGCGCCATTCGGTGCGGGCTGGACATGGGCATCCCCTGCTCTCTTGAGAAACCGAATCTGGGTGCAGCGAAATACTCCCGACCGATCGTCCGTTCGGGCAAGTTCATCGGCGTTCTCGACGGAAAGTGCACACCTGGTGTTCATCTCGGGTACGGATTCGAAATCTCGTATTCACTCGGGGTGCGGATCGCGTGTGATCCCGGTTACCTTCTCCGGCCGCAATGGAATTTCCCGGTATTCTGCGGGCGGCGTTCATGCCCCCGGATTCGTCGCCGTCGGGTCCCCCTTCGCCGCCCGCGCAGAAGCGGGAAGGCATTCCGCGAGCTCGCGACGAACGCCCGCAGAATCGGCTCGCGCGTTCCCCTCACCGTCTCAGGGAAGCCGTATGACCACTGTCCCTACCGCCGACATCCGACTGTCGCAGGACCTCGAACCGGTCGTGGAGGCCGGCCTCAACGGCGTGCTGGGCGGAGAAGCCTGGGAACCCGGGATGCCCGGGCACCTGTCGTTCCACGAACGCGCCACCCGGGTCGCACACCGCGACACCGGTCGCTGCTCCGGCGACTCCGTCTGCGAACAGACACCCACCCGCGTCGCCCAGGACGAGAGCCTGCACATGCTCTTCCACCGCGAGCACCACGACGAGGTGCTGATGCCCGTACTGGGCCGCTTGGGGGTCTTCGAGCGCTCCGGCCCCGGACCGGACGGCGAGCGCGCCCGCGATGCCGACGGCGGCGACAGCGGGGCGTGGACGACCGGGAGGACCTGGAAGAAGTGACAGAGACCTCCGACTTCCGACCCCTACCGGTGGCCATGGGTGCTCTCGCAGTCCACCTGCGCTGTGGGGCTCCGGCAGTCTTCCGCGGGACGGCCTCGGACTGGCCGGCCGTCAGCACCTGGACGTTCCCCTACCTCGCCTCCCTCGCCCCGTCGCTGCCGGTGCAACTCGTCGCGGGCAACAGGGAGAAGGACCGTACGGCATTCACCCGGTCCACACTGGGTGAGTACCTTGAATCCCTGACGAGGGACTCCCCTGCCGGTGACGACCAGACCTACTTGAAGGAGTTCGACCTGCTCAAGCAGTTTCCTCGGCTTCGGGGCGATCTGAGGCATGAGTGGATGTTCCCGCGCGGCTCCGTCGCCTCCTGCAGCACATGGATCGGGCCTGCCCGGGCACGCACGGGCCTGCACCACGACCTGCTGGACAACCTCGCCGTCCAGATCGCGGGAACGAAGCGCTTCTACCTGGCGCGCCCCGGCACCGTCGAACGAGCCGGAGCGCTCTCCACCAAGTACGACGCCTGGGCACGGCTGTCACGTGTGGGCATCGCCGAGCTGGCTGCTACCGACGGCGCCTCGGCCGCCAGTGACGACTTCTTCGCAGTGGATCTCGAACCGGGGGACGTGCTCTACGTCCCGGCGCGCTGGTGGCACGAAGTCGTCAACCTCCGCGCAGGCATCCTCCTCAGCGGATTCTTCGGCTCCAGAACGCGGGTGGGGTCGCTCTGGGCGGGCGTCCTCCTGCGCGACACCCTGCATCGTGCGGGGCTGCTCAGCCCGGAAGACTGCACGTGCCACGCGGATCGCCGCAGTACCCGACACCAGTGAGGGGAACCTGGCGCGGTACACCGGGACTCCACCCGAGGGAGCCATAACGGAAGAGCAGCCGGGTACTCGCCAGGGCGACACCGGACGGCCATGCCCTGTGTCCTCACCGGCGCACCGAGTGACCGAGGCCGGCTCCTGAGCCAGCCTGCGGATGCGTCCATGGCGCCCCGTCCGGCGCCAGTGGGCACCGGATCTTCGTGGACGCGGAAGCACAGGCATGTCAGGCAACAGCGAAGTGCTGCTTCAGTTCCTCGGCGACGGCGCGGACGGCTGGCGACAGCCAGCGTCTGCTCAGACGCACCAGATGCACCGGGACATCCGGGATGTGGGGGCCTGCCACCTCTGTCAGGCGCCCTTCACGCAGAGCGGTCTTGACGGTGACACGCGGCATCACGGTCAGGCCCAGCCCGGCCGCCACACAGGAGCGGGCGGCCTCGATGCTGCCGAACCTGGTCATCCGGGGCCGTGCACCGGGCACTGCGAGTAGCTCCCGGGCGAGGTGGTCGCTGTAGGAACAGCCCTGTTCGTGCAGGAAGAAGTGCTCCTGGGCCAGTTCCTCCCAGCCGGCCGGAGCACTGTCCCGACCGGCCAGCGGGTGGTCGTGGGCGGCGACGAGGACCAGGGGTTCGGCGGCGATACGTTCGGCGGCAAGGTCGGCGTAGTCGGCCTGCTCCTCCAGCAGCAGCACGAGATCCAGCCGCCCGGAGCGCAGCCCGTCGACGGCCTCGGCGGTGCCCGTGGGATGGAGGTGGACGTCGATCCCGGGGTGAGAGCGGAGCAGCGCGGCGACCACTCCGGGCAACCGGGCCGAGCAGAGCGTCTCGCCCGCACCGACCACCACCCGGCCGGAGACCGGCCCGCCCTCGCTTCCGCTTCCGGTGGCGGTGGCGCGCAGCCGCGCCTCCGCGTCCAGTACCGCTTCGGCGTCGGTGATCAGGTGCCGCCCGGCGTCGGTGAGCTTCGCGCCGCGAGGGAGCCGGTCGAAGAGCCGTGCTCCCAGGTCCTTCTCCAGCGTCCGGATGTGCACGGTGACGGTGGACTGCGCGAGATGCAGTTCGGCCGCGGTGGCGGTGAAGTTCCCGGTACGGGCGAGAGTGGTGAAGGTACGCAGGAGCCGGGTGTCCATGGCCCGACCCTACCCGGCCACAGGCTGAGCGATCGGGAATCACGATGACGTTCTTCTGAAATCATCAATTCTCTGCATAGGTGTCACGTGAGAGCGTAGCCACATGAGCCTTTCAACCAGCCTGGACGTTCTGCGTTACTCCGCTTTCACGCCGGAGGTCCCCTGCCCGGAAGGCGGCAACCCGGCCGGCATCGTCCTGGACGCTGCGGCGCTCGACGACGCGGGGATGCTGGCCGTCGCCGCCGGCGTCGGATACTCCGAGACGGCGTTCGTCACCGTCCGCGACGATGCGCGGAGTCGATTCCGGGTGCGCTACTTCAGCCCGCTCGCCGAGGTCCCGTTCTGCGGGCACGCCACTGTGGCCACCGCGGTGGCGCTCGCCGAGCGGATCGGGCCGGGCGCCTTCGTCTTCGACACGCCGGCGGGGGAGATCCCGGTGGCGACGTCCGCCGATGCCGACGGGACGGTGCGGGCCACGCTCACCAGCGTGCCCACCCGCACCCGCCCGGCCACCCTGGACGAGCTGGACGCCTCGCTCGCCGCACTGGGCTGGGAAGGAGGCGACCTGGACCCGCAACTGCCGCCGCATGTCGCCTTCGGCGGTGTGGAGCACCTCGTCCTGGCCGCCGCCACGCGTGGCCGGCTGGCGGATCTCGCCTACGACTTCGACGCTCTCGCCGAGGTGATGCAGCGGCACGGCTGGACGACGCTGCAGTTGGTGTGGCGTGAGGCCGCCGACCGGTTCCACGCCCGGGACCCGTTCCCGGTCGGCGGTGTGGTGGAGGACCCGGCAACAGGCGCGGCCGCGGCGGCCTTCGGCGGCTACCTGCGGTCCCTGGGCCTGGTACGAGAGCCAACGAAGGTCATCCTGCGGCAGGGCGAGGACATGGGCCGCCCCAGCGAGCTGGTGGTCGACATCGACCCGGCGGATGCCCGGGTACGGGTCACCGGGCGGGCGCGGCCGATCAACGGTCCGCGGTGAGAGGGCCGGCGGGGACTCTGGGTCATCAGCAGCCTCCTACAGGCCCGCCGATCACGACCACGGGCAGGCCCCAGAGGAACCGTCTCCTCGATCCAGCACAGCTGCCGCGCCCCACACGGCGTCCACGCACACCCCGCGTGCCCCTTCGGGCCGTTTCCTGTACGGGCCGTTTCTCCCGCACCCCGGTCGGGCGGCAGCCCCTTGATCCAAGGGCTGCGCACCACCCTGATCGCCTGTCGCCATCGCAGGGCATGCGCGCCCAATTAACCCGAATTCCATGGTCACTCAAAGGAGGAGGCCTCCGTTCGCAGGCCCGACCCGGGATTCACCTTGGAGACGCGTTCGGGTTTCGAACTGGAGACCTACGCATTGCAATGCGTAAGACCATCTTTGCCAATTCGGGCCCCAGATGGGCCCCAATTGGGCCTCTTGCACGCCTCATGGAGCAGTGGTTTAGACCACATATTGGTAAAGGGAAAGGAAAAACCCCAGGTCACGGCGAGTGAGTCCTAGGGTTTCCCAGAGCCGCCTTCGGGATTCGAACCCGAGACCTACGCATTACGAGTGCGTTGCTCTGGCCATCTGAGCTAAGGCGGCGCGCTGCCCACACCTATGGTGCGATCAGCAACGTCGGTAAGTCTACACAGTTTCCGGGGGTGCTCCGAACCGGCCCCGGAGCCCGCGTCCCGAGGCCGGCGGCAGAGCTATGAGCAGTGCTTTCGCTCCGTCGGAGGCGTGCCGCGGAGCAGGTAGGCGTTGATCGTGGAGTCGATGCAGTCGCTGCCGCGGCCGTACGCGGTGTGGCCGTCGCCCTCGTAGGTGAGGAGACGGGCCGAGGAGAGCTGGGCGGCCAGGGAACGGGCCCAGGGGTACGGCGTCGCCGGGTCGCGGGTCGTGCCGACCACGACGATCGGGGCGGCGCCCTCGGCCTCGATGCGGTGGGGTTCGCCCGTGTTCTTGACCGGCCAGTACGCGCAGTTCAGGGCAGACCAGGCCATGCCCTCGCCGAAGACCGGGGACGCCTTCTCGAAGGCGGGAAGCGCGTCCCGCACCTGGTCGGGTGTGGAGAAAGCGGCGGGCAGGTCGAGGCAGTTGACGGCGGTGTTGGCGTACATCAGGTTCGCGTACTTGCCGTCGGCGTCACGCTCGTAATAACTGTCGGAGAGGAAGAGGAGCCCCGCGCCGTCGTTCTCCCGCATCGCCGAGGTCAGCGCCTCGCGCAGCTGCGCCCACGATCCCTCGTCGTACATGGCCGCGAGCGCGCCGTTGGTCGCGAGGGACTCGGTGAGCTTGCGGCCGTCCGCGTCGCCCGTGGGGATGGGCCGGCCGTCCAGCTTGCCGAAGAACGCCTTGAGGTTGTCGCCGACCTTGGCAGGCGTCGTGCCCTTGCCGCCGAGCGGACAGTCCGTCTGCTGCACGCAGTCCTTCGCGAACGACTGGAACGCCGTCTCGAAGCCCGCCGTCTGGTCGAGGCTCATCCGGCGGGCGGGCAGCGACGGGTCCATCGCCCCGTCCAGGACGAGCCGGCCGGCCCGATCGGGGAACAGCCCCGCGTACGTCGCCCCGAGGAAGGTGCCGTACGAGGCCCCCACATAGTTCAGCTTCCGGTCGCCCAGCGCCGCCCGCAGGATGTCCATGTCCCGCGCCGCCTCCACGGTGGAGACATGGCGGAGCAGATCGGGCGAGTCCGCGCCGCAACCCTCCGCGAACTTCTTGTACGCGTCGACGAGTTCGGTGGCCTCCCCCTCGTCGTCGGGCGTGACGTCCGTCTGCGTGTACGTGTCCATCTCCCGCCCGTCGAGGCATTCGACGGGCTCGCTGCGGGCGACACCACGCGGGTCGACCGCGACCATGTCGTAGCCCGCGCGGACCTCCGCCGGGTAGCCGATCCCCGCGTACGCCTGGAGGTAGCCGACCGCCGAAGCGCCCGGCCCGCCCGGGTTCACGAGCAGCGAGCCGATGCGCTTGCCCGGTCCCGTGGCCTTCTTACGGGCGACCGCGAGCCGGACGTCTCCGGAGGCGGGCTCCTCGTAGTCGAGGGGCGCCTTCATCGTGGTGCACTCGAACCCTGGGACACCGCAACTGCGCCAGTGCAGCTTCTGCCCGTAGTACGAGGAGAGCGCGGACGGCGTGGCCTTCGGCAGCGCGACCAGCGCCGCCTCAGCCGCCGCGCTCGCGGAACTCGCCGAACTCCCGGCGGAGCAGGCGGAGACGAGCAGCGCGCCGACGGCTGCGAAGACGGTGCCACCGGTACGGATCGCATGCCTCTTACGGTTCGTGCGCCTCATGTGCATCCAGCGAGCGTAACCGTGTGCGACGTATCGATCGCTCTCTGTGTGGAGTTGAGTGCCTCGTACGAGTTACGCCGTCAACCCGCTCTCAGCGCCATCGTCATCGCCTCCACCGCCAGCAACGGGGCCACATTCCGGTCGAGGGCCTCGCGGCAGGCGGCGATCGCCTCAATGCGGCGGAGTGTGGACTCCGGGGAGCCGGCGCGCGCGAGCCGTTCCAGGGTGTCCTCGGCGTCCGCGTTGGCGATGGCCACGCGGGAGCCGAACTGGAGGGCGAGGACGTCGCGGTAGAAGCCGGTGAGGTCGGTCAGGGCGAGGTCGAGGCTGTCGCGCTGCGTCCGAGTTCTTCGGCGCTTCTGCTTGTCCTCCAGGTCCTTCATCACCCCCGCCGTGCCGCGCGGCATCCGGCCGCCCTGGACCGCGCCCATCGCCGCCTTCAGCTCCTCGGTCTCCTTGTCGTCCATCTCCGCGGCGAGCTGCTTGGCGTCCTCGGCGGCCGCGTCGACCAGCTCCTGCGCCGCTCGGAGGCAGCCGCCGACGTCGTCGACGCGGAGCGGCAGCTTCAGCACCGCGGCTCTGCGCTCCCGGGCCGCCGGGTCGGTGGCCAGGCGGCGCGCGTGGTCGACATGGCCCTGGGTGGCGCGGGCGGCGGCCGCGGCGACGGCGGGTTCGATGGCCTCGCGGCGTACGAGCATGTCGGCGACCGCGTCCACCGAGGGTGTCAGCAGGTTCAGGTGACGGCAGCGGGAGCGGATGGTGGGCAGGACGTCTTCGAGCGAGGGGGCGCAAAGCAGCCAGACCGTGCGGGGGGCGGGCTCTTCGACCGCCTTGAGGACGGCGTTGGCGGACTTCTCGTTCAGCCGCTCCGCGTCCTCGACGAGGATGATCTGCCAGCGGCCGGTCGCCGGCGAGGTGAACGACTTGCGGACCGTGTCCCGCATGTCGTCGGCGAGGATCTGCGAGCCGACGGCGGCGACCGTGGAGACGTCCGCGTGCGTGCCGATGAGGGCAGTGTGACATCCGTCGCAGAAGCCGCAGCCGGGGGCGCCGCCGAGCGCCCGGTCGGGACTCACGCACTGGAGCGCGGCGGCGAAGGCGTGCGCGGCCTGGGTGACACCTGCGCCGGGCGGGCCGGTGAAGAGCCAGGCGTGCGTCATCTTGGACGCCTCGGGCGGCGGCGTGCCCATGGTGGCGGCGGTGACGAGGGCGTCGGCATCGCGGGCGGCGGCCGCGAGCGTCTCGCTCAGCTTCTCCTGCCCCACCAGGTCGTCCCATACGGTCATGGGTCACCCCGCCCTTTCGTCACGGTTCGTGCTGCGGGTTTCCATTGTGGGGGTGCCCACTGACAACGCGGTCCGGCCGCCCGGCCAACGGCCCTTCCACGAGAGCTGACGAGCCTGCCGCGGGCCCGGGTTCAGCCCCGACGGCCGCGGCCCCGGCCCCGCCCCCGGTCGTCGTCGAACCCGTCGTCGTCCCGCCGCGGACCGAGCAACTCGTCGGCCAGCGTGGGCAGATCGTCCAGCGGAGTCTCCTCGGCCCAGTCGGACCGGGCCCGTCGCCGCGGCGCCCCTTGCTCGTCGACCTGCGGCAACTCCCGCGTCCGGTCCTCGCCCTCGTCACGGAAGAACCCCTGCGGCACCCGGTCCACGGGAGCCTCACCCCGTACGGGAGGCAGTACGGCCGTCTCGTCGGCGGCACCGGGAACGACCGGCGGGAGCACGGCTGTCTCGTCCGCCGCGCCCGGAGGCACCGGCGGAAGTACCGCCGTCTCATCGGCCGCCCCGGGAACGACCGGCGGCAGCACCGCAGTCTCGTCCGCCGCCCCGGCAGGCGGCTTCGGCAGTTCGGCGGTCACCTCGGAGTCGGCCACGCCGGAGGACCGGTTCTCGGTCTCCTCCCGGTCCCGCACCAGCCGCAACACCGTCGTCTCGTCCGCCGACCCACCGGTCGCCTTGGGCGGCTTCACCACGGGGGTGGGCACAGTCGCCGCGTCCACAGGAGCGGCCGGAGTCGCGGAAGGCGCATCAGCCGCCGGCCCCGCCTCCGCGGCAGCCGCGGCCTGCTCGGCCAGTCGCCGTGCCTCCTCGGCCCGGACCAGCGCCTCTTCGGCCTTGCGCTGCTTCTCCAGGCGCCGCGCCTCGGCCTCGGCACGCAGTCGGGCCTCGTCCTCGGCCTGCTTGCGCCGCCGGTCCTCGTCGGCCTTGCGGCGCGCTTCCTCGGCGGCCCGCGCCTCTTCCTCCGCGAGGAGCCGGGCCCGCTCCTCCTCGGCACGCCGACGCGCTTCCTCGGCCCGCTGCCGGGCCTCCTCCGCCTGCCGCTCGGCCTCGCGCCGCTGCGCCTCCTCCAGCTCGCGGCGCTTGCGCTCCTCCTCCTCGGCGCGCAGTCGCTCCAGCTCCGCGAGGCGCTCGCGCTCCAGGCGCTCCTCCTCGGCCTTGCGCGCGGCCTCTTCCTCGGCCTTGCGGCGGGCCTCCTCCTCGGCGGCCTTGCGAGCCTCCTCCTGGGCCTTCACCTCGGCCTCGGACAGGGGCAGCACCATGTCGAGGCGGGCCCGGATGACGGTCGTGACGGCCTCGGGCTCCTGGCCCGCGTCCACGACCAGGTAGCGCCCGGGGTCGGCGGCGGCCAGCGTCAGGAATCCGGACCGCACGCGCGCGTGGAACTCCGCCGGCTCCGACTCCAGCCGGTCCGGTGCCTCCGTGAACCGCTCCCGGGCGGTCTCCGGCGCGACGTCCAGCAGCACCGTCAGATGCGGCACAAGACCGTTCGTCGCCCAGCGGTTGATGCGGGCGATCTCGGTCGGGGACAGATCACGGCCCGCCCCCTGGTAGGCCACCGACGAGTCGATGTACCGGTCGGAGACGACGACTGCACCCCGCTCCAGCGCCGGCCGCACCACCGTGTCGACGTGTTCCGCGCGGTCGGCCGCGTACAGCAGCGCCTCCGCGCGGTGGGACAGCCCCGCCGACGACACGTCCAGCAGGATCGACCGCAGCCGCTTGCCGACGGGCGTGGCCCCCGGCTCGCGCGTCACCACGACCTCGTGGCCCTTGGCCCTTATCCACTCCGCGAGCGCCTCGGCCTGCGTCGACTTCCCGGCCCCGTCGCCGCCCTCCAGGGCGATGAAGAAGCCGCCGGCCGCCGGGGTCGTGACGGGGTCGTCGCCGCCGAGCAGCGCGTCCCGCAGGTCCTGCCGCAGGGGCACACCGGAGCGGTCGTCGACCTTGGCCAGCACCAGCGCCGCCACCGGCAGCAGCAGCGCGCCGACCAGCATCAGCGTGAACGCGGCCCCGCCGTGCGCGAACACGAACTTGCCGTTCTCCAGCCGGTGCGGCCCGATCCCCGCCGCCACCACAGGCGCCAGCAGGGCACCCAGGGCCACGCAGACCCGCACGACCGCGTGCAGGTGCTCCGTCGTGCGGGCGCGCCGGTAGTCCTCGGTCTCCTGGTCGAGCAGGGTGTGCCCGGTGTTGGCGGCCACGCCCGCGCCAACGCCGGCCAGGGCGACGATCAGCAGCACGGTCGTGACGTCCGGGACGAGCCCGGCGGCGAGCAGCGCGACCCCGGTGAAGGCGATCGCCAGCGCGAGCAGCCGGCGCCGCGACAGGGCGGGCAGCACCGAAGGAGCCGTACGGATCCCGACGACGACACCGCCGGTCAGCGCCAGCACCAGCAGCCCGTACGTCACCGGGCCGCCGCCCAGGTCCTTGGCGTGCAGCACGGACACGGCGACGGCCGCCGCCACCGCTCCGGCGACGGCGGCGCAGGCGAGCACCAGCAGGGGCAGCGCGCCCGTCCGGCCGTTGTCGACGCCCGAGCCCGTGCGGGGGCGGCGCAGTCCCTCGAGCGGCGACCGCGCGCGCGGGGTGCGCGTGGCGGGCAGCTCCAGGAAGGTCAGCACGGACAGCGACGCGGCGAACAGACCGGCCGCGACATATGAGCCGAGGGCCGCCTGGTGCTGGGCGAACCAGTCGATCCCGGTGCCCAGCAGGTTGTTGAGCAGCCCCGCCACCACGAGCGCGGCGGCCGCGAGGGGGATCGCCACGAAGGTCGTACGCAGTGTCAGGCGCCGCAGGGCGTCCATGTGGTCCGGCAACGGCCGTACCGTCGCGCCCTCAAGGGGCGGGGCCGGCAGCAGGGCGGGGGCCGCGCTCTCGCGGCACACCGTCCAGAAGCGCTCGGCGACTCCGGTCACGAAGACCGTGACCAGGATCACGGCCAGCGCGTCGTCCGGCGTCCAGTCGATCCACAGCGGGGCGACGATCAGCAGCGCGGCCCGCACACCGTCCGCACCGACCATGGTCCAGCGCCGGTCGAGCAGGCCTTCCTGTGCGGTGAGGGAGGTGAGCGGCCCGAGCAGTACGGCTCCGAAGAGCAGCGTCGCCAGGATGCGCGCCCCGAAGACGGTCGCCACTGCGAACGCCACGCCCCGGTAGCCGCCGCCGAAGGAGCCCTCGGCGATCGCCGCCTGGAGGGCCAGGACGATCAGCACCAACAGGGCGAGGGTGTCACCGACTCCGCCCACGAGCTGTGCGCTCCACAGCCGTTTCAGCTGCGGGCCGCGCAGCAGGGCGCGGACGGCGCGCTCGCGGGAGTCCGCGACAAGGGCGTCGTCGGGGGCCGGGTTGTGGGCCGTTGGCTGCTCGGCGGGCGTCATGCTTTCAGCCTATCGGCAGCCACTGACAGCCCGGGGCGCCCGTCCGAACGTGCGCACGCCCCGACACCAAGTTGATGCCGGGACGTTCTTTTCGCGAAGCCGAAGTGAAGAAGGAAGTGAAGAACCGAGCCCCCGCTCGAACACCGACGGGGCTCGGTCGCTTCAGTCGCTGTCGCTTCAGTCGTCGGCCGCCGCCTTGGAAGCGGCCGCCTTCTTCGCGGTCGTCTTCTTCGCCGTTGTGGTCTTCTTGGCGGTCGTCGTCTTCGCCGCGGTCTTCTTGGCAGCCGTCTTCTTCGCCGGGGCGGCCTTCTTGGCGGGCGCCTTCTTCGCGGTCTTCTTGGCGGGCGTCTTCGCTCGCTTCTCGGCGAGCAGCTCGTAGCCGCGCTCCGGGGTGATCTCCTCGACGCTGTCGCCGGAGCGCAGGGTCGCGTTGGTCTCCCCGTCGGTGACGTACGGCCCGAAGCGACCGTCCTTGACGACGACCGGCTTCCCGCTGACCGGGTCCTCGCCCAGCTCCTTCAGCGGCGGCTTGGCGGCGGCCCGGCCGCGCTGCTTGGGCTGGGAGTAGATCTCCAGCGCCTCTTGGAGCGTGATCGTGAAGAGCTGGTCCTCGGTCTGGAGCGAACGCGAGTCCGTGCCCTTCTTCAGGTACGGCCCGTAGCGCCCGTTCTGCGCGGTGATCGCCTGGCCCTCGGCGTCGGCGCCGACGACTCGCGGCAGCGACATCAGCTTGAGCGCGTCCTGGAGCGTCACCGTGTCGAGGGACATCGACTTGAACAGCGAGGCCGTACGCGGCTTGACGGCGTTCTTGCCGGTCTTCGGGGTGCCCTCGGGGAGCACCTCGGTGACGTAGGGCCCGTAACGGCCGTCGCGGGCGATGATCTGGTGGCCCGACTCCGGGTCGGCGCCCAGCTCGAAGTCACCGCTCGGCTTGGCGAGCAGTTCCTCCGCGAACTCCACGGAGAGCTCGTCCGGGGCCAGGTCCTCGGGGACGTCCGCGCGCTGGTGGTTCTCGGAGTCCTTCTCGCCGCGCTCGATGTACGGGCCGTAGCGCCCGACCCGCAGCACGATGCCGTCGCCCACGGGGAACGACGACACCTCGCGCGCGTCGATGGCGCCCAGGTCGGTCACCAGCTCCTTGAGGCCGCCGAGGTGGTCCCCGTCGCCGTTGCCGGCGTCGGCCGCGCGGCTCTCGGCCGTGCCCTCGCCGAAGTAGAAGCGCTTGAGCCACGGCACGGACTGCGCCTCACCGCGGGCGATGCGGTCGAGGTCGTCCTCCATCCTGGCGGTGAAGTCGTAGTCGACGAGCCGGCCGAAGTGCTTCTCCAGGAGGTTGACCACGGCGAAGGACAGGAAGGACGGGACGAGTGCCGTGCCCTTCTTGAACACGTATCCGCGGTCGAGGATCGTGCCGATGATCGACGCGTACGTCGACGGGCGGCCGATCTCGCGCTCTTCGAGCTCCTTGACCAGGCTGGCCTCGGTGTAGCGGGCCGGGGGCTTGGTGGCGTGCCCGTCGACCGTGATCTCCTCGGCGGACAGCGCGTCGCCCTCGCTGACCTGGGGCAGGCGGCGCTCGCGGTCGTCGAGTTCGGCGTTCGGGTCGTCGGCGCCTTCGACGTACGCCTTGAGGAAGCCGTGGAAGGTGATCGTCTTGCCGGACGCGCTGAACTCGACGTCCCGGCCGTCGGCGGCGGTGCCGGCGATCTTCACGGTCACGCTGTTGCCGGTCGCGTCCTTCATCTGGGAGGCGACGGTCCGCTTCCAGATCAGCTCGTAGAGCCTGAACTGGTCGCCGGTCAGGCCCGTCTCGGCAGGAGTGCGGAAACGATCACCCGAGGGTCGGATCGCCTCGTGGGCCTCCTGCGCGTTCTTGACCTTCCCGGCGTACACGCGCGGCTGGGCCGGCAGGTAGTCGGCGCCGTACAGCTGCGTGACCTGGGCGCGGGCGGCGGAGATCGCCGTGTCGCTCAGCGTCGTGGAGTCCGTACGCATGTAGGTGATGAAGCCGTTCTCGTACAGCTTCTGGGCGACCTGCATGGTGGCCTTGGCGCCGAAGCCGAGCTTGCGGCTGGCCTCCTGCTGGAGCGTCGTCGTACGGAACGGGGCGTACGGCGAGCGGCGGTACGGCTTCGACTCGACGGACCGGACGGAGAAGTCGGTGTTCTCCAGGGCGGCGGCCAGCGCGCGGACGTTGGCCTCGTCGAGGTGAAGGGTGTTCGCGCTCTTGAGTTGTCCCAGGGAGTCGAAGTCGCGGCCCTGCGCGACCCGCCTGCCGTCGACGGCCTGAAGACGGGCGACCAGCGACGACGGGTCCGACGAGTCTCCCGCGCGGCCGGTCGCGAAAGTGCCCGTCAGGTCCCAGTACTCAGCAGAACGAAACGCGATGCGCTCGCGTTCCCGCTCCACGACGAGCCGGGTCGCGACGGACTGCACGCGGCCCGCCGACAGGCGCGGCATGACCTTCTTCCACAGGACCGGCGAGACCTCGTAGCCGTAGAGACGGTCGAGGATGCGGCGGGTCTCCTGGGCGTCGACCATGCGCTGGTTGAGGTCGCGCGGGTTGGCGACGGCCGCGCGGATCGCGTCCTTGGTGATCTCGTGGAAGACCATCCGCTTGACCGGGACCTTGGGCTTCAGCACCTCCAGGAGGTGCCACGCGATGGCCTCGCCCTCGCGGTCCTCATCGGTGGCGAGGAAGAGCTCGTCGGAGTCCTTGAGCAGGTCCTTGAGCTTCTTGACCTGGGCCTTCTTGTCGGCGTTGACGACGTAGATCGGCTGGAAGTCGTGCTCGACGTCGACGCCGAGCCGGCGGACCTCGCCGGTGTACTGGTCCGGCACCTCGGCGGCGCCGTTGGGAAGGTCGCGGATGTGCCCGACGCTCGCCTCGACGATATAGCCGGGGCCGAGGTAGCCCTTGATCGTCTTCGCCTTGGCAGGCGACTCGACGATGACGAGTCGGCGGCCGCCGCTTGCGGTCTCGCTGGTCGGGGACAACTTCGCTCTTCTCTCCGGTCGACGCTGGGGCCTCCCCAGGCGTTCATCCCGGGGTCGGGTCATGGTGACGCTGCGGAGTGTGACGGTACATCCCGCCCCCGTGTCAAACGGGAAAAGCCCGCAACGGCCACTCGAACGGTAACCCGACTACCGCCATTCCTGCCGCCCGGAGTCCTCACCGGCCTTTTCGCGGCTGTCCGGAGGGTGACCTCCCACTTACCGGCTTCGCGGTCCCGCCAGGGTCTGGGACGCGGATTCAGACGCGGGTGAGGCACCATGCGGCGAGCGCGAGCGCGACCATCGCGGCGACGGTCGCGAGGGCCGCGGATGCGACGGGGTTCACACCGTGCGCGACGGGTTCGCGGCGCTGCACGCGCACCACCGTCCACACCAGCAGCGCGCCTCCGAACAGGGCGAACACTCCACCCGCGAAGACCGCCGGTCCGCTCTCCATGGCTCCCGTGCCCCTTCGTCTCGGTCCGCACAAGCCCAGCCCTCGGAGGCTGTCACGCGCGGGCGGCGGCCGGGCGAACCCGAGGTGAACGCAGAGCCGACGCGGCTGTGGACTCCCGGTCCCGGCCGGCCTCAGACCGAGCCGGGCACGGGTATCTTTCCGGTCGTCTTCTCGTTGTCGGTCCGGCTCACCGTGCACACGACCTTGTTGAACCCTTCGTCCCAGTCGTCCTGGTCGGCCACCCAGCCGTACACGGTCCGCTCCGGCCCGGGCGCCCAGGTCGACTCGAACCTGTTGCCGCACAGCTTGGTCGAGTTGTCGGTGCCCTTCTTGTAGCTCATCCCGTTCGGGGCCTGCACCACCCCGATCACCTGGTCGGTGTGCGGCTTGGCACAGTCGGTGAGAGGCGCCTTGTACCCGTCGTCCAGCTCCTCGTAGATCCAGCAGTCGCCGACGCTCATCTGACCGACCCACAAGTCCGTGCCCGCGTCGCGGAAGGTGCCCACTTCGCCGCCTATCGCGGCATGGCGGCCGAGTACGAGACATGCCGTACCGCCGTTGGCCGCGGTGAAGCCCTCCTTCGTCGGCAGCACGGCGTAGCCGCCCGCGTCGGGCAGCGCGGAGACGACCGCCCGGCTCTGGCTCTCGCAGCGTTTCGCGCCCTGCACGCGCGCGTCCTCGTAGTCGGTGGCCGTGTCGACCGCCACGACCTGGCCGTCCGGCCAGTCGTCGGTGCAGTCCACGACACCGAGGTTCGGCGCCGACTCGAAGGGCGTCCCCGACCAGACCGCCTTCACACAGTCGCCGGTCTCCAACGGCTCGGAGAGACCGACCACATCGCCGTACGGACTCACGGGCCCGGTCGGCGACGGCGATGCCTTCGACGCGCTCGGCGAGGCCGACTTCTTCGTCGCGGAGTTGTTCTTGCCGTCGCCGTCCCCGCCGGTCAGCTGAACGACCCCCCAGGCGCCGCCCGCGATGACGAGCACGACACCCACGACGAGGGCGACAAGGGCGATGCGCCTCCTTGAAGAGGGCTTCCCCGAATAGGGGGACGGAGGTGGCGCTCCGGCGCCGGGCCCGCCCATACCCCCGTAACCGCCCGGGAAGCCGCCGTACGGCTGCGGGGTGCCGCCGGTCGTGTAGGACGCGGGAGGACCGCCCGCGTACGGCGGAGGGGCGCTGCCGCCCCCGTACGGCGGCTGCGCGCCGCTGCTCGCGTACGGCGACCCGGATTCCTGCGCGTAGGGATTGCCCGGGCTGTACGGGCCCTGCGGGGCGGGCTGGCGCCAGACGTCGTACGGCGCCGCACCGGGCGTATGGCCGGGCGTGGCCGGACCGCCACCACCGGCTCCGCCCGCACCCGGAGTCGCGGGTCCACCCGGCGGAGTGTGCGGTGTCTGCGGGGTGTTGGGGGTCGGAGGCGCGCCCGGCGTCCCCGGAGTGCCCGCAGGCGGACTGCCGCTCCAGCCGCCGCCCGGTCCCTGCGGCGCGCTCGCCACGTACCCCGGTGGCGGCCCCTCGGTCGCCGGAGTCCCGGGCGTCGCGGCATACCCCTCGGGCGCCGGGCCAAAGCCCTCCGGTGGCGGCCCGAACGCGCCCGCCCCAGGCGCCGCACCCCACCCCGGCGGCAGTGGCAGCCCCGCACCCGCAGCCCCCTGCACGACCCGCTCCAGCCCGCGCGCGACCGCCTCCGGTGCCGACCTGCGCACCGGGTCCTTGGCGAGCAACCCCTGCAGCACCGGCGCCAGTTCGCCCGCGCGGACCGGCGGTGTGGGTTCCTCGCCGAGCAGGGCCGTCAGGGTCGCGTAGTCGCCGTGCCGGTCGAAGGGGCCGCGTCCCTCGACGGTGGCGTACAGCGTGGCGCCCAGGGAGAACAGGTCGGCGGCCGGGGTGGGCGGCTCGCCGCGGGCCCGCTCGGGGGCGAGATAGCCGGGCGTGCCGAGGATGCCGGCCGTGGCGGTGAGCCGGGGTTCGCGGGACTCGGGCTGGAGTGCGATGCCGTAGTCGGTGAGCAGCACGCGTGCGTAGGGGTCGCCCGAAGCGTCCGACGCGAGAAGGATGTTGGCCGGTTTCACATCCCTGTGGAGGATGCCGATGCGGTGTCCGGCGGTGAGGGCGTCGAGGACGGCGAGGCCGATCCGGGCCACCTGTGCGGGCGGCAACGGACCCGAACTCCGTACGACCGCCTGGAGGTCGACCGCGTCCGGCACGTACTCCATGACGATCCACGGCAGGCCCTCGTGCACCACCACGTCGTGCACGGTGGCCACATGGGGATGACCACGCAGCCGCGCCGCGTGCCGGGCCTCGCTGCGGGCGCGCGCGATGCGCTGTGCGGGCTCGCCCGCGTCCATCGGCACGTCCGGAAGCGCGATCTCCTTCATCGCGACTTCGCAGGCCAACTCCTCGTCGTACGCGAGCCAGACGCGGCCCATGCCGCCCGCGCCGAGTGTGCGCAGCAGCCGGTACCGGCCGTTGATGATCCTGCCTTCGCCCTGATCCGGCGTCTCCCCCGCCATCACGCCTCCCCCGAGACACCGCGCCTCCCCCGAGAACGCGTGGAGTCTGTCTCTCGAAGGTAGCTTCGCATGCGCCACTGACAGGAGACCTTTTCCGGAGCAATCCCGCCAGACCCGGCACACGCGCACCAGGGGTGCCGGCCCGCCTCAGGCGTGACGCGCGGGGCGGCGCCCCGGGCTCACGGAAGCGCTCAGCCGGCGGGCTCCAGGAAGCCCTGCTCCACCAGCAGCCGGATCTGCGCGGGCGTACGGTCGCGCAGCAACACCGGATCTTCGCCGACCAGTTGGGCGATGGCGTCCAGGATGCGTCCCGCGCTCAGCGAGCCGTCGCAGACGCCCGCGAACCCGGCGCCGACCGTGTCCACCTTGGTGGCCCGGCGCATGCCGCGGTGCTGGCGCAGCACGACGTGCTCGGGGTCCTCGGCGCCGGGCAGCCCGACCTGCTCCTGGATGACCTCGGCGGCGAGCCTGAAGTGCCCGGCGAGGAGGGCCGCGTCGTCATGGCCGCGAAGGAAGTCGACGCGGTCGAAGTGCGCCCGGACCGCGTCACCCAGGGGCTGCTCGACCGGATGCGGCCACTCCTCCACGGTGACCGAGGGCACGGCGGCCCCGGTCCTGCGCAGGGTGATCCAGCCGAAGCCCACGCCCTTCACCTTGCGTGCCTCGAACTCGTCCAGCCACGCGTCGTAGAGCGCCTGGTACTCGGCCGGGTCGGCCCGGTGGTCGCCCGCGTCCCGCAGCCACAGCTCGGCGTACTGCATGACGTCCTGCACCTCGCGCTGCACGATCCACGCGTCGCACCCGCGCGGCACCCATGACCTCAGCCTGTCCTGCCAGTCCTCCCCCTCCACGTACTGCCAGTTGGCGAGGAACTGCGCGAACCCGCCCTCCCGCAGCCGTTCCCCCGACTGCTGAACGAGCGTGCGGCACAGATCGTCCCCGCCCATCCCGCCGTCGCGGTAGGTGAGTCGCGCGCCCGGCGAGATCACGAACGGCGGGTTGGACACGATCAGGTCGTACGTCTCGTCGTCGCGGACCGGCTCGAACAGCGAGCCCTCGCGCAGGTCCGCGGCCGGGGCGCCGGACAGCGCGAGCGTGAGCGCGGTGATGTGCAGCGCGCGCGGGTTGAGGTCGGTCGCCGTCACGCGCGTGGCGTGCTGGGCGGCGTGCAGCGCCTGGATCCCGGAGCCGGTGCCGAGGTCGAGCGCGGCGGAGACGGGCGTACGGACGGTGATGCCGGCGAGCGTCGTGGACGCGCCGCCCACCCCCAGCACGACGCCTTCGTCTCGGCTGCCGATGCCACCGGCGCCGCCGACCGCGCACCCCAGGTCGGACACGATGAACCAGTCCTCACCACCAGGCCCGCCGTAGGGCCGTACATCCACGGTCGCGGCCACGTCGCCCTCGGGGTCTCCGCCGACGCGCACCAGCCACCCGCTCTCCACGCACTCGGCGACGGGCAGAACGCCCTCCACGCGCGCGTGCGGCACGGGCTGCTGCAACAGGAACAGCCGTACGAGGGTCTCCAGCGGCGTGTCCCCGCGGGTCGCCCGGAGTGCCGGCACGGTCTCGCTGCGGGCCAGCGCCGCGTACGCGGGGGCGCCGAGCAGTTCGAGCAGCCCGTCGGCGGTGAAGGCGGCGCCCAGGAGGGCGCCGCGGAGCCGGGCGGCGATGTCGGGACGGTCGGAGGAGGGAAGGCTGGGAGTACTCACGCCCTCCATTGTGGCCCGAAAACCGCCGCCACCGGCTGCGCAGAGCCGGACGTCGGCCTTCCTCGCGCGGCCGTCAGCCTTGCGTGGCCGACGCCGAGGCGGACTCGTTCTTGCAGCTCGCCTGCTTGGCCATCGCCTCGCCGACGTCACCCTCCTCCAGGGTCTTCAGCGCGTCGCTCCCGCTCTGGCTGAGCTTGTTCAGCGCGGTGGCGATGTCCTTGAGGCCTTCGGCGAACTTCGCCTGGTCCTTCGTGTCGAGGTCGTCGACCTGCTTCTGGAGGCTCGCGTAGGACGCCGAGATGTCGTCGAGCTCCGCGACGGCGTCCTTCTGCTTCTTCGCTCCGTTGTCGACATTCGGCGCACCGGCCTTCTGGACGGCCACCCCGATCGCCTTGTAGGCGTCGGACATGTCCTGGAACGCCTGCGCGTCCGTCTTCTGGACGTCGGCCGGCGCGCTGTCGTCCGAGGTCTGCTTCTGGATCGCGGCGTTGGCGGCTTCGACCTTCTTCGCCTGCGGCTGCACCGCGTCGCAGACCGTCTTGGCCCAGGCATCCAGCTCTTCGTTGCTGTCGCTGCCGCATCCCGACAGTGCCAGTACCAGTACCGCACCGCCGGACAGTGCGGCCGCGAGCTTCTTGTTCACCGGATTGGTCCCTTCCATGGCTCTCGGCCCCGGAACATACACGCCAGATGGGGGACAATCACATATTGAACGTCCGCTTAGTAATGTATTGCGGCTATTTGCACCAAGGGAGAGAAGGCTCACGGCACGAGAGTGAACAAGCACAGGGTGGGCGGGCGGCGCGTCCGTACGCGCCGCCCGCCCACCCTGTGAGCTGGGACCCAGTAAGACCGCCTACGAAACCACCGCAGGATCAGCGGACTTGGCCACCTGCTCGGTGTTTCCCTCCTCGCCCACGGCGATGCCGCGCCGTTTGGAGACGTACACCGCGGCCACGATCACGAGGATCGAGAGCACGGCGATCACGATCCGCACGCCGACGCTCTTGTCCTCGCCGTAGCTGAACTTGACGACCGCGGGCGCGATGAGCAGCGCGACCAGGTTCATCACCTTCAGCAGCGGGTTGATCGCGGGACCGGCGGTGTCCTTGAAGGGGTCGCCGACAGTGTCGCCGATCACGGTCGCGGCGTGGGCCTCGCTGCCCTTGCCGCCGTGGTGGCCGTCCTCGACGAGCTTCTTCGCGTTGTCCCAGGCGCCGCCCGAGTTCGCGAGGAAGACCGCCATCAGCGTGCCGGTGCCGATCGCACCGGCGAGGAACGAGCCGAGCGCGCCGACCCCGAGCGTGAACCCGATCGCGATCGGCGTCAGTACGGCGAGCAGGCCGGGCGTGGCCAGTTCGCGCAGCGCGTCCTTGGTGCAGATGTCGACGACGCGCCCGTACTCGGGCTTCTCGCTGTAGTCCATGATCCCGGGGTGCTCGCGGAACTGCCGCCGCACCTCGTAGACCACGGCTCCGGCCGACCGCGAGACGGCGTTGATCGCGAGCCCCGAGAAGAGGAAGACGACCGCGGCGCCCGCGATGAGACCGACCAGGTTGTTGGGCTGCGAGATGTCCATCATCAGGTTCATCGGAGCACCCGCGCCGGACACCTTCTCGCCCACCTCGTTCGCGGCCGTGAGGATCGCGTCCCGGTACGAGCCGAAGAGCGCCGAGGCCGCGAGTACCGCCGTGGCGATGGCGATGCCCTTGGTGATGGCCTTGGTGGTGTTGCCGACGGCGTCCAGGTCGGTGAGCACCTGCGCGCCCGCCCCCTCGACGTCGCCGGACATCTCGGCGATGCCCTGCGCGTTGTCGGAGACCGGCCCGAAGGTGTCCATCGCCACGATCACACCGACCGTGGTGAGCAGGCCGGTGCCGGCCAGGGCCACCGCGAACAGCGCCAGCATGATGGACGTACCACCGAGCAGGAACGCCCCGTACACGCCGAGGCCGATCAACAGGGCGGTGTAGACGGCCGATTCGAGGCCGATGGAGATGCCGGCGAGTACGACCGTGGCCGCGCCGGTGAGCGAGCTCTTGCCGATGTCCTTGACGGGACGCCGGGTCGTCTCGGTGAAGTAGCCGGTCAGTTGCTGGATCAGGGCCGCCAGCACGATGCCGATGGCCACCGCGAGGAGCGCGAGGATCCGCGGGTCGCCGTCCTTGGCGGCGATCGCGGTGTCGGTGACCCCGTCCAGATCGGCGTACGACGAGGGCAGGTAGACGAAGACGGCGATCGCGACGAGTACGAGCGAGATCACCGCGGAGATGAAGAAGCCGCGGTTGATGGCGCTCATGCCGCTGCGGTCGGAACGCCTCGGTGCCACCGCGAAGATGCCGATCATCGCGGTCAGTACGCCGATCGCGGGCACGATCAGCGGGAAGGCGAGCCCCGCGTCGCCGAAGGCGGCCTTCCCGAGGATCAGCGCGGCGACCAGGGTCACGGCGTACGACTCGAAGAGGTCGGCCGCCATGCCGGCACAGTCGCCGACGTTGTCGCCCACGTTGTCGGCGATGGTCGCGGCATTGCGCGGATCGTCCTCCGGAATGCCCTGCTCGACCTTGCCGACCAGGTCGGCGCCGACGTCGGCGGCCTTGGTGAAGATTCCGCCGCCGACGCGCATGAACATGGCGATCAGAGCGGCCCCGAGGCCGAAGCCTTCGAGCACCTTCGGCGCGTCGGCCGCGTACACGAGCACCACACAGGAGGCGCCGAGCAGACCGAGCCCCACCGTGAACATGCCGACGACGCCGCCCGTGCGGAAAGCGATCTTCATGGCTTTGTGCGAGACGGCGGTGAGATCCTTTTCCGGCTCACCCTCCGCCGGGGTCGCTTCCCGTGCGGCGGCGGCCACGCGGACATTGCTGCGTACGGCGAGCCACATGCCGATATAGCCGGTGGCCGCCGAGAACGCCGCGCCGATCAAGAAGAAGAGAGATCGTCCGGCGCGCTGATTCCAGTCGTCCGCGGGCAGCAACATGAGCAGGAAGAACACCAGCACGGCGAAAACGCCGAGCGTACGCATCTGCCGACCCAGGTAGGCATTCGCGCCCTCCTGGATCGCCGTCGCGATCTTCTTCATGCTGTCGGTGCCCTCGCCGGCCGCGAGCACCTGGCGCACCAGGATCCCGGCGACCACGAGCGCGGCCAGGGCGACGATCCCGATGACCATGACGATGAGCCGATTGTCATCGGTCAGAACTGCGGCTGCGAAGGTTGTGGGTTGGTCAAACTGCTGAGGGGTAGAAAGCCCCGCCATTCGTCCTCCTTGACGCCTGTGCTGAGCTCAAGATGTGGACGGATTGTAGGTACCGGAACCTGATCAAAACAGTGCGCGGTAAACGGAATTAGCCTTCACCTGCTCTTCAGCAAATGATCGACGTCACGCCACAGAACCCGAAAGCGGTAATGCCCCAAAAGCGTTGACGCTTGATCGAATTATCGCGCGAATGATCGTGAATTCCTTCACTAAATCCCGTGCGTGATCACTCTATGGGCGTGCGGCGAGGCCGGGACATGCTGAAGGGCCCTACTCAGTAGGGCCCTTCGGGCAAGAAAGGTGGACCCCTTCGGGGAACCGTTCAGGGAAGCGTCGTGACCGCGGGCGTGGTCGGCCAGGTCATGCGGATCGATCCGCCGTGCTCCCCGGCGGTGACCTCCACGTCGTCGACGAGGCCGCTGATGACCGCGAGGCCCATCTCGTCCTCCTCGGTCTCCGCGTCCGGGTCCTCGGCCGCCGCGCCGGGCGCCCGGTGCCCGGGATGCGAGCGGGGCGCCTCGTCGCCGACCTCGATGGAGAACTGCTTCTCCTCCTCGACCAGCAGCACCTTCACCGGTGCCGTGATGCCACTGCTCTGATGCAGTCCGACGGCACGGGAGCAGGCCTCGCCGACGGCGAGCCGCACCTCGTCGAGTACGGCCTCGTCCACTCCGGCCCTGCGCGCCACCGCTGCCGCCACCAGTCGGGCGGTCCTGACGTGCTCGGGCAACGCGCTGAAGCGGAGTTCAACGGTGGCCATGCATCCCCCTCGGAATACGGGCGTGCTGTCGAGGGGCCGGGCCGCCGAAAGCCCGGACCCCCCACATGAACTTCTTCCGTCCCGGGCACGACTTCACGCGCCCGGGGTCTGCGGTCAGTCGGTGGCCGCGACCGCTTCCTCGACCGAGGTGTGGATCGGGAACACCTTGGTGAGGCCGGTGATGCGGAAGATCTTCAAAATGCGCTCCTGGTTGCAGACCAGGCGCAGCGAGCCCTCATGGGCACGCACCCGCTTCAGGCCGCCGACCAGCACGCCGAGCCCGGTGGAGTCGAGGAAGTCCACGCCCTCCATGTCTACGACGAGGTGAAAACTCCCGTCGTTCACCAGCTCGACCAGCTGCTCGCGCAGCTTGGGCGCGGTATATACGTCGATTTCTCCACCGACCTCGACGACCGTACGATCGCCGACGGTACGGGTCGACAGGGACAGGTCCACGGATCCTCCAGCACCTTGCTATCGAGCGGTAGCCCTCGGGACACCTCGGCAGATCCCCCAGGACGGTTCGCCAGCCGCGATGGCATTCAATCACTTACCGGCAGGCGTGCACGACGCCTTGGTCCCATTGTCCGTCACGCCAGTGACAGACTCGGTGCCGATGGCCAAGAATCACCGATCCGATCGAACCTCGACGGACACCGAATCCCGCCTGACACCGGGCACGATCCTGGACCGGCTCGCCTCTGGGCCGAGCCGGGCTTCGCGCATCACTCATACGGAGCACTTGCCCCCGCGCGAGGGTCGCCATGCCGTCTGGCCTGACCGGATTCGTTCGGAGGTCATCGCCGCAGTCCAGGCGGCGGGCATCGAACACCCCTGGGCCCACCAGGCACTGGCCGCCGAGCACGCCCTCGACGGCGACTCTGTGATCGTCGCCACAGGCACCGCGTCGGGCAAGTCGCTGGCTTATCTCGTACCGGTCCTCTCGACGCTCCTGGACGGCGCGGAGGCCCCCAACGGCCGTGGCGCCACGGCCCTCTACCTGGCACCGACGAAGGCCCTGGCCGCAGATCAGCGCCGATCTGTGAAGGAACTTTCACAACCTCTGGGCAATGCCGTTCGACCGGCGGTGTACGACGGCGACACTCCGTTCGAGGAACGCGAGTGGGTACGCCAGTACGCCAACTACGTCCTGACCAACCCCGACATGCTGCACCGCGGCATATTGCCCTCACACGCCCGCTGGTCCTCCTTCCTGAAATCGCTGAAATATGTCGTCATCGACGAGTGCCACACCTACCGCGGCGTCTTCGGCTCCCACGTCGCCCAGGTCCTGCGCCGCCTGCGCCGCCTCTGTGCCCGCTACGGGGCCTCCCCCGTCTTCCTGCTGGCCTCCGCGACCGCCGCCGAGCCCGCGGTCGCCGCCCGCCGCCTCACCGGCCTCCCGGTCGTGGAGATCGCCGACGACGCCTCCCCCCGGGGTGAACTGGTGTTCGCCCTCTGGGAGCCCCCGCTCACCGAGCTGCACGGCGAGAAGGGCGCACCGGTCCGCCGTACCGCCACCGCCGAGACGGCCGACCTCCTCACGGACCTGACCGTCCAGGGCGTGCGCTCGGTGGCCTTCGTACGATCCCGGCGCGGCGCCGAGCTGATCTCGGTGATCGCCCAGGAACGCCTGGCGGAGGTCGACCGCTCCCTCGCCCGACGCGTGGCCGCCTACCGGGGCGGCTACCTCCCCGAGGAACGCCGCGCCCTCGAACAGGCCCTCCACTCCGGCGAACTCCTCGGCCTCGCCGCGACCACCGCCCTCGAACTCGGCATCGACGTCTCCGGGTTGGACGCCGTACTCATCGCCGGCTACCCGGGCACACGCGCGTCCCTGTGGCAGCAGGCCGGCCGCGCAGGCCGGGCCGGGCAGGGCGCGCTGGCGATCCTGGTCGCCCGCGACGACCCCCTGGACACCTTCCTCGTCCACCACCCGGAGGCCCTGTTCGACCAGCCCGTGGAGTCCACGGTCCTCGACCCGGACAACCCGTACGTCCTGGCCCCGCACCTGTGCGCGGCGGCGGCGGAACTACCGCTGACGGACGACGACCTGGAGCTGTTCGGCCCCGAGACCGAGGCCCTGCTGCCGCAGCTGGAGGCCGCGAAACTGCTGCGCCGCCGGACGAAGGCCTGGCACTGGACGCGCCGGGAACGGGCCGCCGACCTCACCGACATCCGCGGCGCAGGCGGCACCCCGGTCCAGATCGTCGAGGAGGGCACGGGACGGCTGCTGGGCACGGTCGACGCGGGCGCCTCGCACACCACGGTCCACGAGGGCGCGGTCCACCTGCACCAGGGCCGCACGTTCCTGGTCCGCTCCCTCGACCTGGACGACTCGGTCGCCTTGGTCGAGGAGGCCAACCCGCCCTATTCGACGGTCGCCCGCGACACGACGTCGATCTCCGTCCTGGAGACGGATGTCGAACTCCCCTGGGGCGCGGGCAGGTTGTGCTACGGCTCGGTCGAAGTCACCAACCAGGTCGTCTCCTTCCTCCGCAGACGTGTCATCACCGGTGAAGTACTGGGCGAGACGAAACTCGACCTCCCTCCTCGTACGCTGCGCACCCGCGCCGTCTGGTGGACGGTCACCGAGGACCAGCTGGACGCCGCCCGCATCAACCCGGAGATCCTCGGCGGCGCCCTGCACGCCGCCGAACACGCCTCGATCGGCATGCTGCCCCTCTTCGCGACCTGCGACCGCTGGGACATCGGCGGCGTCTCCGTCCCCCTCCACCCCGACACCCTCCTCCCCACGGTCTTCGTCTACGACGGCCACCCGGGCGGCGCCGGCTTCGCGGAACGCGCCTTCCACACGGCCCGCTCCTGGCTCACCGCCACCCGCCAGGCCATCGCCTCCTGCGAGTGCGACGCCGGCTGCCCGTCCTGCATCCAGTCCCCCAAGTGCGGCAACGGCAACGATCCGCTGCACAAGAGGGGGGCCGTCAGGCTGCTCACGGAGCTGCTGCGGGGGGCGCCGGAGGAGAAGGCGGAGCAGGGTACGGAGGAGGAGCCGACGGGGGTTTAGCCGCCGGGTCTCTCCGGCACCGGAGGCGGCCGCTCGGGCAAGGACGGCGCAACCGGTCCCGCCGGTCCCGCCCTCGCCCTCACCTCCGCCGCGAACGGTCCCGCCCCCGACGTCGCCGTCACATCCGACGTCTCGCCGACGATCGCGCACCGCACAAGCCGTGAACCCTGGGCCCGCGCCACCCGCCCGGCCCGTTCACAGGCCGCCGGGCCGCCCTCCGTCCAGTGGTCGGCCGCAGCGAGAGCCGCGAGGTCGGCGCCCCCGGCCGCACGGTGCCGGGCCAGGACGGCCTGCCCCATGGCGAGTACGACACCGAAGACGACACACAGCAGGGCGATGACGCCGAGGCTCAGGACGGTGGCGGAGCCACGATCCGAGCCTCGCACCGCCGCGGCCCCCGGACCCGCCCGCCTCATGGCCCGGCCCCCACCGTCTCCTCCACGGCCGCCACGGCCTCCTCTCGCATCTCGAAGGGCAGACCGTGCAACCCCGGAGGCTTCGCCACGACCACCACGCGGACGTGCTCCCCCTCCCGGCCGACCGTGACCGTCGCGCCCTTGGGAGCAGCCCCTCGCGTCACCTCCACGACCTCGTCGGCCGGGTCCTGGCGGGCCGCCGCGCGGGCACCTGTCCGCGCCGCGTCCACGCACTGAATCTGCGCGGCCACCAGGAACAGCCCCCACACCAGCGCGCTCGCGAACAGCACCAGCACGGGCAGCACCACGGCCGTCTCCGCCGTCACGAACCCCTTGTCCGCCCCTCGCTCACATCCGCGCATCGAGCGCCTGCTTCACGATGTTCTGCAGCTCCGTGGTGACCTGCCCACTGGTCACCACCTTGTAGAGGATCGCCGCGAACGCCACCGCCGCGACGATCCCCATCGCATACTCCGAGGTGACCATCCCCGCGTCCCTGCGCATGAGGGCACGCATCCGCGCCCAAACCATCTTGTACATCTCAACCCCCGTAAGGAATCGGTTGTGTTGACGACTCGCTACTGACTACTGATCACTGCGACCGACCCGTCCAGCGCCCCCTCATCGATCACCCCCTCCCAACACCCCGCCGGCGAGCCCGATCACCACGGGCAGTACGCCGACCGTGATGAACGCGGGCAGGAAGCACAGCCCCACGGGCGCGGTGACCATGACGGCCGCCCGCCGCGCCCGCTCCGTGGCGGTGCGCGTCCAGCCGGCGCGGGCCTCCGCTGCAAGCCGCGCGACCGGTTCGGCCGCGGGAAGCCCGGACACGTCCGCCCGCTCCAGCAGCCGCGCCAGCGCCCCGGCACCCGGCATCGAGGCCAACTTCCGCCACGCCTCCCCCGGTTCACCCCCGAGCCGCACCTCAGCCGCACCCCGCGCCAGCCCTTCCCCGATGGGGCCGCCCAGCGCCTCGCCCACGGCCTGGGCCGCGACCACCGGACCGGCGCCCGCCGCGATGCAGGCCGCCAACAGATCTGCAGCGAGAGGAAGTTGGCGAGAAGCCTCCGCGGCATCGAACTCCGCCGCACCTTCGACAGCCGCCTGCCGAACCCGCCACCGCCACAGCCCGACCCCCGCGATCAGCCCTACGACGACACCGCCGACCCCACCGACCAGCACCCACCCGGCACACACCACCCCGCCCACGGGCACCCACCGCCGGACAACGCCCCACGCCTCGAAGCGCGATCCGGAGCCCGCCACCTCCAGAGCCGACAACTCACCCAACCGCCGCCGAACCCGCCGCTCCCGCCGCACCCCACGCAGCCACCGCACCAGCCACCCGAGAACCAGCAAGACCCCCACAACTACCCCCAGCCTGTGGACAACTTCCGCACTCACACCGCCACCTCCTTCGCTCGACTCCAGCCGCCCGACGCAGCCACCACGACCACCTGCTCTCCGCCACATTCGACTCCCGCCCTCACACCGCCTCAGCCCCGCGCACAATCCGCAGCGCCCACCACATCCCCACGCCCTCCAACAGGCCGCCGATCAGCAGACAGGCCAGTCCCGCACCGGTGTGCAGCAGCACGTGCAGCGGGTCGGCGCCCAGGGCGGTGCCGAGGAGGAGGCCCAGGGCCGGCAGTCCGGCGAGCATCACCGCCGTGGAGCGGGCGCCCGCCAACTGGGCGTGAAGGTCGGCACGTTGGTCCCGCTCGGCCCGCAGTGCCCCTTCGAGCCGGTCGAGTCCGGCCGCGAGGCCCGCGCCCTGGTCCACGGCCACCCGCCAGCA
Source organism: Streptomyces sp. JLBG701 (assembly GCF_058544905.1). NCBI lineage: Bacteria > Bacillati > Actinomycetota > Actinomycetes > Kitasatosporales > Streptomycetaceae > Streptomyces > Streptomyces sp. JLBG701. Next base: position 6,410,199 of record NZ_CM178588.1, on the reverse strand, counting down.
CGCCGCGAGGCCGAGCAACCCATCGGCCCCCGGCCGCCGTGCCGCCGCCGCGAGCGCCCCCGGGACGTCCCCGCCGAACCGCGCCGCCGCCAGCACCGCCGCCCGCGCCTCACCGAGCCCTCCGGAGTCACGGGCGGCACGCAGCAGCGCCTCGCCCGGCTGCCGTCCTGCCCGCACCTCCCCGGCGAGCGCCGCGCAGAGCGCGATCACCGCGTCCCCTCGGCCGTCCCGGGCGCGGCGCGCCTCTCCAGCCAGGCGCACCCGCCGCAGCAGGGGTACGCCGGCCGCCCCCGCGACGACCGGCAGCACCGAGGTACCCAGCACCGCCAGCACCAGCCCGGCGACCAGCGACCACCACTCGGCCCGCAACCGCCCCCGGATCCGCCGCAGTTCACCCGCAGCCCGCTCCCACGAAGGCGGCCCGGCCCCCACCATCCCCCCGCCCGCGAGCAACAGTTGCGCCCGCCGCGCCCCGGAGTGCCGCCCGCCCATCAGCCACGCCGCCGCCCCGACACACACGACAGCCGCACCCCACGACAACTCACCCATCGCGCTCACCCCTCGCACTCCCGACACCGCCCCCATCCCGGACGCCCTCCCGCCCCGAACCCGCCTCGCACCCACCCCGAAGCAGCTCCAACAGCCGCTCCCACCCCCGCTCATACACGAAGGCCTCCTCCCCCCACCGCAACGCCGGCACCGTCCTGACCAGCCCCGACGGATCCCGCTCCAGCACATGCACCTCCGCGATCCGCCGCCGCCCGGCCCGGTCACGTACGAGATGCAGGACCACCGAGAGCGCGGCCGCCAACTGACTGTGCAGGGCGGCCCGGTCGAGCCCTGCCGCCGTACCTAGCGCCTCCAGCCGGGCCGGTACGTCCGCGGCCGCGTTGGCGTGCACCGTTCCGCAGCCGCCCTCATGGCCGGTATTCAAAGCGGCGAGGAGGTGCACCACTTCGGGCCCCCGAACCTCACCGACCACAAGCCGGTCGGGCCGCATGCGCAGCGCCTGTCGCACCAGGTCCTGAAGGGTGACGAGCCCCGCGCCCTCCTGGTTGGCGGGTCTGGTCTCAAGGCGTACGACGTGCGGGTGGTCCGGCCGCAGCTCCGCCGAGTCCTCGGCGAGCACGATCCGCTCGCCCGGTCCGACCAGCCCGAGCAACGCGGACAGCAGCGTCGTCTTGCCGGTGCCCGTCCCGCCGCTGATCAGAAAGGACAGCCGCGCCTCCAGCAGTGCCCGCAGCACCCGGTCCCCGCCGGGCGGCACCGTGCCCGCGACCATGAGTTCGTCGAGCGTGAACGCGCGTGGCCGTACGACCCGCAGCGCCAGGCAGGTGCAGCCGACGGCGACCGGGGGCAGCACCGCATGCAGCCGGGTCCCGTCGGGCAGCCGCGCGTCGACCCAGGGCCGGGCGTCGTCGAGCCGCCGTCCGGCCACCGCGGCCAGCCGCTGCGCGAGGCGTCGTACGGCCGCCGCGTCCGGGAAGGACACGCCGGTCAGCTCCAGTCCGCCGCCCCGGTCGACCCACACCCGGTCCGGCGCCGACACCAGTACGTCGGTCACCGACGGGTCGGCGAGCAGTCGCTCCAGCGGCCCGCTGCCGACGAGCTCGGACCGCAACTGTTCGGCCGCGCCGAGGACTTCGGCGTCCCCCAGCACCCGCCCCTGTTCCCGCAGCGCCTGCGCCACGCGCGCGGGTGTCGGCTCGGCCCCGCTCGCGGCGAGCCGGCGCCGTACGCCGTCCAGCAGCTCCGAGGGCATCCCGGGACCCTGAGAGCGCCCCAGTGGTTCAAGTGCCATGGCGGTCGTGCTCATACGCCACCCGCCTCGATCAGCGCCCGCTCCCAGAACCCCTTGCAGAAGCGCGCCAGTGGGCTGCGGCCGGCCGCGCCCGGTGGTGCCTTGCCCTCGTGCGGGCGCAGCAGCCCGGACTCCACGGGCACCTCACCGGCCAGGGGCAGTCCGAGCAGCCGGGCCACCTCGCGGTCGTCGAGCCCGGGCGCGTACGGCCCTCGTACGGCCACGCGCAGATCGCGCAGGACCATGCCGACGGCGGACGCCACCCGGCCGGCCGCGGCCACGGCGCGCAGCTCGGCGGGGACCACCAGGAGCCCGAGGTCCAGCTGGGCGAGCGTCTCCGCCACGCCTTCGTCGACGCGCCGCGGCAGATCGACGACAACCGTGCCGCCCCGGCGTCGGGCCGCGGCGAGCACCGCGCGTACCGCCTGGGGCGGGACGGCGATGCGGTCGCCGCGGTCCCAGCTGAGGACGCGCAGCGAGTGCAGCCGGGGCAGCGACTCCTCCAGGGCGCCGCCGCCGACCCTGCCGCGCGAGGCGGCGAACGCGGGCCAGCGCAGCCCGTCGGCACTCTCGCCGCCCAGGAGTACGTCGAGTCCGCCGCCCAGCGGATCCGCGTCCACGAGCAGCGTGCGCAGGCCCTCGCGCGCGGAGGTGACGGCGAGCGCGCAGGCCAGCGTGGACGCTCCGGCCCCGCCGCGGCCGCCGATGACGCCCACGGTGAGGGCGGGCCGGCCGACGCCCTCGGCGACGTCGGCGATGCGGTCGACAAGCCACTGTTCACCGTCGGGCAGCATCAGGACGTGGTCGGCGCCGATCTCCACGGCCCGCCGCCAGACCCCGGAGTCGTCCTGGTCCCGGCCGACCAGCACCACTCCGCGTCGGCGTGCGGCCCCGCGCACGCGCCGCGCTGCGTCGTCGCCGACGAGGACGAGCGGCGCGGCCTCCCAGCTCCCTCTCTGTTCCGGAACCCCGTGGTGGACCTCGGGTGTGGCGCCCGCTGCCGCGCACAGGCGGAGCAGGTCGTCGAGGAGTCCGGCGTCCTCGGTGACGATCAACGGCCCGCCCTGTCGCCCTCCGGCGGCGGGCGGCGGTTCGTGTGTGACGGCTCCGGTCACGGTTTCCATCCCCCTTCGCTGCATCTCGCGCAGCCCCTGCGGCCCCGCGATTCCCAGAAATGTGAAGAACCGGCAACCGGCCTCCACATGAACGGCCGACAGAAACCGGCCATTGGCGCCCCGCAATCGGATCCGGCCATGAACTGGCCGCGAGCGGAGCGCGCTGGAATCACGGTGCAGCGAGCCGGGAAATCGTGTGGATCTTGGTCGAAATCTGTGGACAACTCGATGCCTGTGAATATCGCCGTCACCCATACCGGTGACCCGTGTGCGGCCCTCCGTACGACTTCCACAGGCAGCCCGGAGAGCAGCCTTCCGACTACACACGGTGACGACTCAGGGGCATACGAAAGAGGCGGCCATCGCCGCGTCAGCGCGGTTCGACAGCCGCCTACAGAGAAATCAGAGGGGGAAAACGCATCCGGACGTGCGACGACCCCCACCGGGGGGGAGAGTGGGGGTCGTCTCCACGGCACGACTCGGGGGGGGAGGAGCCGGGCCGGGTTAGCACGGTCGCGAACGATCCGTGACTTCCATGGTGTACCCGAAGGCCCTCTCAGGCAAACCCACGCGCCACACCTTACGCCGAATGGGCTGCACCTATGCTCGGGGTTGTGGAAAACCACTCCTTGCCCCGCACAGCGGCCTTCTTTGACCTGGACAAGACGGTCATCGCAAAGTCGAGCACGCTCACCTTCAGCAAGTCGTTCTACCAAGGCGGTCTGATCAACCGCAGGGCCGCCCTGCGAACGGCGTACTCCCAGTTCGTCTTCCTCGCCGGCGGCGCCGACCACGACCAGATGGAGCGGATGCGCAAGTACCTGTCCGCGATGTGCCGCGGCTGGAACGTCCAGCAGGTGAAGGAGATCGTCGCCGAGACCCTGCACGACCTGATCGACCCGATCATCTACGACGAGGCCGCCTCCCTCATCGAGGAGCACCACACCGCCGGGCGGGACGTCGTCATCGTGTCCACGTCGGGTGCCGAGGTGGTCGAGCCGATCGGTGAACTGCTCGGCGCGGACCGCGTGGTGGCCACCCGTATGGTCGTGGGCGAGGACGGCTGCTTCACGGGCGAGGTGGAGTACTACGCGTACGGCCCGACGAAGGCCGAGGCGGTCAGGGAGCTGGCCGAGTCGGAGGGCTACGACCTGGACCGCTGCTACGCCTACAGCGACTCGGCGACCGATGTGCCGATGCTGGAGGCCGTCGGCCATCCGCACGCGGTGAATCCGGACCGCACCTTGCGACGTGAGGCACTCGCGCGCGGGTGGCCAATTCTCGATTTCCATCGCCCGGTGCGGCTCAAGCAGCGCATTCCCACGCTCTCCGTTCCGCCCCGTCCGGCGCTTGTCGCGGCGGCCGCGATAGGCGCCGCGGCGGCCACCGCGGGCCTCGTCTGGTACGCGAGTCGGCGGCGGGCGACGGTCGTCTGAACTGCGACTTTGTGGGCGACCAGGCACTATTCACCTTAGCGGCGCCCGTTTAACACCTATTTGAGACTAAAAGTAAAGAAGTGCAGCCAGGGCTTCCGCTTGCCCCAGGTCTGGAGTACAAAGGAGTCAACGGCCCGCGAGACCAAGGACATCCGAGAGGATCACCTTTAAAACGCAGTTGGCCCCACGGACCGAGCATGATCACCGGGCACCCACGCGACGTCGACCCGTCGATTACGGGCCAGCCGCACCAGGTACGGGCCAAGTTCCCGGCTTGATGGGCAATATTCGAGGACGCTTGGTACCCCGGTGAGCATGCCAGCGGCGGTACGAGACTCGTACCGCCGCAACCCTGTAAAGGCCCCCTCAATGGGGGCCTTTTCCCGTACGTCCGCCACGCGAGCGTGCGCGAGAGTTACGCCGCCCCGCGCTGCAGCGCCTCGCACACCGCTGTCGACTCGCGGGCCCCCAGCTCAATCGCCTTGCCGCAGTGGGCGATCCAGGCTGCCACGCCCGCCGGAGTTCCGGAGACATAGCCGTCGAGGGCCGCCAGACAGGCCGCTCGCCCCAGCTCGGCGTGGCCCACCTCGGCCGGGCAGATGGACTTCGGGTCGAGGCCGCTGCCGACCAGGACGATCCGTTCGGCCGCGCGCGCGACGAGGCCGTTGTGGGAGGTGAAGGGGCGCAGCGCGAGCAGTTCGCCGTGCACGACGGCGGCCGTCACCAGCGCGGGTGCCGAACCTCCGGCGATGATCAGCTCGGACAGCCCCTCCAGGCGGCCGGAGACCTCGGCCGCGCTCGGCAGCGGCAGCTCGATCAGCGGTTCGTCGACCACTTCGCCCGCCAGCCGGGGCCGCCCGACCTCGTCGGCGTTGTTCGCCGCGGCCACCAGATGCAGCCGGGCCAGCACCCTGAGGGGCGACTGCCGCCAGATGGACAGGAGTTGCCCCGCCTCGGCGGTCAGCCGGAGGGACGCGCCCACCACGCGCGCCTCGTCATCGCCACTGAAGTCGGTGCGCCGGCGCACCTCTTCGAGGGCCCAGTCGGCACCGGACAGCGCCGCCGAACCGCGGGCTCCGCGCAGCGCCGCCTCGGAGGTGATCTCATTGCTGCGGCGCCGCATGACCCGGTGCCCGTAGACCCGGTCCACGGCCTTGCGCACGGACTCCACGGACTCGGCCACGCCGGGCAGCGAGCCCAGGGCCGCGAGCGGATCGGCGGTCGCGCCTGTCGTACTCATGAGTACGACATTACGCACACCGCGGGCGTGCCCCACGAAGGAGTGGTCTTCTTCACGTACGCCTGCCACCTACAGCTAGCCCGCCACTACCCTTTGTGAACATGAAAATTGCTTTCGTCGGGAAGGGCAGCAGCGGCAAGACCACGCTGTCCTCCCTGTTCATCCGCCACCTCGCCGCCTCCGGAGCGCCGCTGGTGGCCTTCGACGCCGACATCAACCAGCACCTGGGCGCCGCACTCGGCCTCGACGAGGCGGAGGCCGCCCGGCTGCCCGCGATGGGCGAGCGGCTGCCGCTGATCAAGGACTACCTGCGCGGCAGCAACCCACGCATCACCTCCGCCGAGACGATGATCAAGACGACCCCGCCCGGCGAGGGCTCACGGCTGCTGCGGGTGCGCGAGACCAATCCGGTGTACGACGCCTGCGCCCGGCCGGTGGAACTCGACGGCGGCGCCGTCCGTTTGATGGTCACGGGACCGTTCACGTATGCCGACCTGGGGGTCTCCTGCTACCACTCCAAGACGGGAGCGGTGGAGCTGTGCCTGAACCACCTGGTGGACGGCCCCGACGAGTATGTCGTGGTCGACATGACCGCCGGCTCTGACTCCTTCGCCTCCGGCCTGTTCACCCGCTTCGACATGACGTTCCTCGTCGCCGAGCCGACCCGGAAGGGGGTCTCCGTCTATCGCCAGTACAAGGAGTACGCCCGCGACTTCGGCGTCGTTCTGAGGGTCGTCGGCAACAAGGTGCAGGGTCAGGACGACCTCGACTTCCTCCGCGCCGAGGTCGGGGACGACCTCCTGGTCACCGTCGGGCACTCGGACTGGGTGCGCTCCATGGAGAAGGGCCGGCCGCCCCGGTTCGAGCTCCTGGAGGACACCAACCGCCGCGCCCTGCGCCGACTGCGGACGGCCGCCGACGCCACGTACGAACTGCGCGACCGGGAGCGCTACACGCAGCAGATGGTGCACTTCCATCTGAAGAACGCCCAGTCCTGGGCCAACGAGCGCGCCGGGGCCGACCTGACGGCGCAGGTCGACCCCGGGTTCGTACTCGGCGAGGGCGTGACCGCGGCCGTCTGACCCGGCCCCCGCATGACGACGGCTGCGGCGACGGCTACCGCTTGGCCGCCGGCGCCCCGGGTACGCCCTTCGGGGCCGGGGCGGGGTGGCCCGACAGGAAGGTCGCCCAACCCTCCTTCGGGGTCTCACCGACCTTCAGGCCGGCCAGCTTGTTCAGGACCTTCGGGTCCTGGGCGTCCAGCCAGTCGGCCAGTTGACGGAAGGAGACGCAGCGCACCTCGGACTTGGTGCACACCCGCTCGACGACCTCCTCGACGGCACGCATGTAGGTGCCGCCGTTCCAGGACTCGAAGTGGTTGCCGATGATCAGGGGTGCGCGGTTGCCGTCGTAGGCTCGGTCGAAGCCCTTGAGCAGACCGTCCCGCATCTGGTCGCCCCAGAACTCGTACTTGTCGGGGTCGCCCTGGGTCGTGGTGCCCGACTGGTTGACCATGAAGTTGTAGTCCATGGTGAGTTGCTCGTAGGAGTGCCCGGGGAAGGGCACGAGCTGCATCGACAGGTCCCACAGGCCCTGCTTCTTCTTGGGCCAGAGCTGGTCGTTGACGCCGCTGGTGTCGTAGCGGAAGCCCAGCTCGCGGGCGGCCGACATGAAGTTCTTCTGGCCCTCCAGGCATGGCGTGCGGGCGCCGATGAGCTCCTTGTCGTAGTCGAAGGGGAGCGGGGAGGACTTCTTCATGCCGGTGTTGGTCTTCCAGGACTTCACGAACTTCTTCGCCTGGGCGATCTCGTCCTTCCAGTCCTCGACCGACCACTCGCCCACTCCGCCGCCCTTGCCGCAGAAGTGGCCGTTGAAGTGGGTGCCGATCTCGTTGCCCTCCAGCCACGCCAGGCGCAGCTGCTTCACGGTCTCGGCGATGCCCTGCTCGTCGTTGAAGCCGATGTCGGAGCGGCCCGGTGAGTGCTGCGGGGGCCGGTAGAGGTCGCGCTTGTCCTCGGGCAGCATGTACACGCCGCTGAGGAAGTACGTCATCGTCGCGCGGTTGTCCTTGGAGACCTTGCGGAAGTGGGAGAAGAGCTTCTGGCTGTCCTCGCCCGCGCCGTCCCAGGAGAAGACGACGAACTGGGGGGGCCGCTGACCCGGCTTGAGGCGTTCGGGCCTGGGCAGGTGCGGCTGGGCTCCGGTGTAGGAGGTGGAGCCGTCGCCGATCAGGCGGACCATGCTCTTCGGCGCCTGAGCCGGCTTCGCCTTCTGGGGGCCGGGGGCCCCTTCCTTCGCACCGTTGGTGCCGATCGCGCAACCGGCGAGCGCTGCGGCGCAGGCCGCGGCGATCACGGCGCCCGCGGCGCCCGCGGCGATCCTCTGGGTGGCGGCCATGTTCCGCCCACCTTCTTCCTTCTCTCAGGCCAACGCCGATGAGGGCGCTTTCTGGTGATGTGCCGGGAATGCCGACAGCGCCGCCAAGTTCGCACGGGACCGAGAAGGAATTAGTACGACAAGCCGATCAAATGGCCGCTTCACTCATTGGAGTGGCTGCTTGCCCTATTTGCCCGTAAAATTCATGCTTGACCTTTACTCTGCATTACGATTCGTTTACCGAGCGTTGATTCATCCCGCCGCTGCACGCCGTGACCCACGGCCGCGACCCGCCCCCCGTCCACCACGGGGGACCACCTGTTCCGCGACCGCGCTGCCCCGGAGGAGACGGGAAAAATGGCCGCCTGCGTACCCACCCCCATCGCCGACTCGAGTCGGACCAAGCGCATCCACCAGCCCCACAGCCCGCCACCACCTCCGCCCCGCCGATTCCGCATCGCGGGCGCCGACGTGTCGGCCGCGATCGCCGTCTTCCTGATCGCCCTGCCCCTGTCCCTCGGCATCGCCCTCGCCACCGGCGCACCGCTCCAGGCCGGCCTTGTGGCCGCCGCCGTGGGCGGGCTCGTCGCCGGCCGGCTCGGCGGCTCCCCGCTCCAGGTCAGCGGCCCCGCCGCCGGTCTGACCGTGGTCACCGCCGACCTCATCCACCGCTACGGATGGCGTACGACCTGCGCGATCACCGTGCTCGCCGGTGTCGTCCAACTCGGCCTGGGCTGCCTGCGCGTGGCACGCACCGCGCTCGCGGTCAGCCCCGCCGTCGTCCACGGCATGCTCGCCGGCATCGGCGTGACCATCGCCGTCGCCCAGCTGCACATCGTCCTCGGCGGCACTCCGCAGAGCTCCGTCCTCGACAACCTCCGTGCCCTGCCCGCCCAGTTGGCGCAGCTGCACCCCGCCGCCGTCGCGACGAGCGTGCTGACCCTGACCCTGCTGCTGCTCTGGCCGCGGGTTCCGGGCCGGGTGGGCCGACTGCTGCGCAGGATCCCGGCCGCGCTCGTCGCCGTCGCCGGGGCCACCGCGACCGCCTCGCTCGCCGGGCTGAGCCTGCCCAAGGTCGACCTGCCGTCCTGGAGCAGCCATGCCCTGGCCGGACTGCCCGAGGGCCCGGTGCTCGGCATCGCCGCCGCCGTCCTGACCACCACGCTGGTGTGCAGCGTGCAGTCGCTGCTCGGCGCCGTCGCCGTCGACAAGCTGACGGCCGGGCGAGCGGGCATGGTCCGCTCCGATCTCAACCGCGAACTGCTCGGACAGGGTGCCGCCAACATCGCCTCCGGCGCCCTCGGCGGACTCCCCGTCGCCGGGGTCGCCGTCCGGAGTTCCGCGAATGTGCAAGCGGGTGCCGTGAGCCGGAACTCCACAATGCTGCACGGCGTTTTCGTAGTAGTCGCCGCGCTGCTGATGGTCCCGATCCTGGAGCTCATCCCGCTCGCCTCACTCGCCGCCCTGGTGATGGCCGTCGGCATCCAGATGGTGTCCCTGCACCACATCCGCACGGTGACCCGCCACCGAGAAGTGCTGGTGTACGCCGTCACCACACTCGGCGTGGTGTTCCTCGGCGTCCTGGAAGGCGTGACCCTGGGGGTCGCCGTGGCAGTCGCCGTCGCCCTGCACCGCGTCGCCCGCACCCGGATCACGCACGAAGAGAAGGAAGGAGTCCATCACGTACATGTACGAGGACAGTTGACGTTCCTCGCGGTGCCGAGGCTCAGCCGAGCCCTGCATCTCGTACCCCAGGGGTCCGATGTCGTCGTGGAGTTGGACGGCTCGTTCATGGACCACGCGGCGTACGAGTCGCTCCACGACTGGCAGAGCACGCACACCGCACAGGGCGGCTCCGTCGAACTGACCGGCCGCCGCGCCGGAGTCAGCACCGAGCCCGCCGGCTCCATCAGAGCTGCCGAAGCTCCCGGAGTCATCGGATCCGCCGACTGCCGCTGCAGCCCCTGGACGCCCTGGCGCAACCACCATTGCGAGCTCCCCCAGTCCAACCCGCTCGACGGACACCCTGACGAGCCGAACGAGCCGAATCACCCCTCCGGACCGAATGACCTCTCCGGACGGGACGAGCCGAACGGGCCGACCAGAGCCAACAGGCCGACGGGACCGAGCGGGCTGAACGGGGCGAGCAGGACCAGCAGTACGAGCGGATCAGGCGGGTCAGGCGGGCCAAGTGGGCATCAACTGGCGCGTGGGATCAGCGCGTTCCAGCGCAACACCGCACCGCTGGTGCGGGGTGAGCTGGCCAGGCTGGCGCGCGAGGGGCAGCGGCCCGTGCAGCTGTTCCTGACATGCGCCGACTCGCGCCTGGTCACGTCGATGATCACCTCCAGTGGTCCCGGCGATCTCTTCGTGGTGCGCAACGTGGGCAACCTCGTGCCGCTGCCCGGCGAGGAGAGCGGGGACGACTCGGTGGCGGCCGCGATCGAGTACGCGGTGGACGTGCTGAAGGTGCGGTCCATCACGGTGTGCGGGCACTCCGGGTGCGGGGCCATGCAGGCGCTGCTCAACTCCGAGCCCGGGGGCGTGCAGACGCCGCTCAAGCGGTGGCTGCGACACGGGCTGCCGAGCCTGGAGCGGATGGCCGACGAGCGCCGGCGCTGGGCACGACTGGCCGGGAGGGCACCCGCCGACGCGGTGGAGCAGCTGTGTCTGACCAATGTGGTCCAGCAGTTGGAGCATCTGCGGTCGCACGGGTCCGTGGCGCGGGCGTTGGAGGAAGGGGTGCTGGAACTGCAGGGGATGTACTTCCACGTGGGTGAGGCACAGGCGTATCTGCTCACCGACGCGGGCGACGACGAGGTGTTCGACCATGTGCGGGCGGCGGACCTGTCCGCCTGACCCGGACGCGGGTGCGCGGCCCCGGTCGGCGGGGCCGCGCACGCTGGGGTCAGTCCTTCGACGAGTGAGTGGTCACCCCTTCCAGGGGGTTGGGGCGCTCCACCTGCACGCAGGGCTCGATGGCGCCCTTGACCGCGTAGGCGATCAGGGCGTACACGTGCTCGCTGCCGAGCGCGTAGTTCTCGAAGGCCAGGGTGTCGTCGCGGTGAAGGGTGACCTTCCAGGAGTCCAGGCGGGAGGCGAACTCGGAGCCACCGGCCCGCGTGGACTCCCTGTCGAAGTTGCCCGGGATGGACTCGCCCCGCGGCTGGCTGCACTTGTGGACGCCGTCGAGGTTCTGGATGTCCACGTGAATTCCGTCGGCGCGCAGCCGCTCGGCGAGTTCCTGCTGGGCGTCGCGGCTGATCATCATGTCATCCAGGGTGAGCGTGACGCTGCCGTCGCTGTGGTGTTCCACCGCATATGCCTTGGACTCGGCCGGTGAGCCCGGTACCAACACCACCGCGAGCCCCGCGACCGCGCAGGCCCCGGCGGCGAGGGCGAGCCGACGCGGCGTGAACACGCGGCGCCTCGCGGCGGGGTCCGTTGCGGCCGCTGTCGCCGCCGCCTCGCGCAGGGCGATCTCGTGCTGAAGCTCGCTCAGCAGCCGGTCCTCGAACGTCGTCTTCGTGGTCATGCCTCTCCCCCGAACGCCTCGGTTACCTCGGTTACGTACTTCAGTGGTGCCGTGGGTGTGTCCGCGGCCGTGGAATCGGCCTCCGCGCGGAGCGTCTTGCGCGCCCGGTGCAGGCGGACCCGGGCCGTGACCTGGCGGATGCCGAGTGCGGCGGCCGCCTCCGTGACCGTGAGCTGGTCGACCGTGATCAGCTCCAGTACGGCCCGCTCGCCCTCCGGAAGCCGGTCGAGTGCGGCGAGTGCGCGCCGCCCCGGGCTCTCGGCGTCGAGCTTGTCCTCAAGGCGGGCGATGTCGTCGGCCTCCAGCAACCGCCGCCCCGAGATGCGCAGATCGCGGTCCATCTCGCGGGCCACGCGCCGGCGTTCGGCGGAGACGACGTTGCGGGCGATGCCGTACAGCCAGGCCGTCTCGCTGCCCAGGCCCGGGCGGTAGGTGTGGGCGGAGTCCAGGACGGCGAGGAAGACCTCGGCCGTCAGGTCCGCCACCGTGTGGGCATCGTCGACACGCCGGGCCACGAAACGCGTCACCGCGTCCACATGGCGCCGGTAGAACTCTTCGAAGAGCTGTGGGTCACGTGCCGCCGCTGCAGGCCCGCCCCGTATCCCTTGCACTCGGTGTCCCCTCTCGTCGGTGGCGCTTCACCCGTACTTGGGCCGGAGTGTGAAAGGCGTTACAGGGACTGAACTTCGCCTGGTGGACGTACGTGGGTACGGATGACCCCGGCCGTCGAACTCGACGTACAGATAGGTCTAAACCAATTTTCGGTCGACCCTTGTCATCGCACCCCCGGTCTGATGAGCTGTGGCCTGGGACACAACGGACACCCTGGGAAAGGCAGATGTCGTGAGCAACGAAAGCCTGGCCAACCTGCTCAAGGAAGAGCGCAGGTTCGCACCCCCCGCCGACCTGGCCGCGAACGCCAATGTCACGGCGGAGGCGTATGAGCAGGCCAAGGCTGACAGGCTCGGCTTCTGGGCCGAGCAGGCCCGTCGGCTGACCTGGGCCAAGGAACCGACCGAGACCCTGGACTGGTCGAACCCGCCGTTCGCCAAGTGGTTCAAGGACGGCGAGCTGAACATCGCGTACAACTGCGTCGACCGGCATGTCGAGGCGGGCAACGGCGATCGGGTCGCCATCCACTTCGAGGGGGAGCCCGGCGACAGCCGCGCCATCACCTACGCCGAGCTCAAGGACGAGGTCTCCAAGGCCGCGAACGCCTTGCTGGAGCTGGGAGTTCGGAAGGGCGACCGGGTCGCCGTCTACATGCCGATGATCCCCGAGACGGCGGTCGCGATGCTCGCGTGCGCCCGTATCGGCGCCGCGCACTCCGTCGTCTTCGGCGGCTTCTCGGCGGACGCGCTCGCCACCCGGATCCAGGACGCCGACGCCAAGGTCGTCATCACCACCGACGGAGGCTGGCGGCGCGGCAAGCCCGCCGCGCTCAAGCCGGCCGTCGACGAGGCCATCGGCAAGGTGGACAACGTCGAGCACGTGCTCGTCGTACGGCGTACCGGGCAGGACGTCGCCTGGGACGACAGCCGCGACGTGTGGTGGCACGAGATCGTCGAGCGGCAGTCCGCCGAGCACACGCCGGAGGCGTTCGACGCCGAGCACCCCCTCTTCATCCTCTACACGTCCGGTACGACGGGTAAGCCGAAGGGCATCCTGCACACCTCGGGCGGCTACCTCACGCAGGCCGCCTACACCCACAACGCCGTCTTCGACCTCAAGCCGGAGACCGACGTGTTCTGGTGCACGGCCGACGTCGGCTGGGTCACCGGGCACTCGTACATCGTCTACGGGCCGCTCGCGAACGGCGCCACTCAGGTCATGTACGAGGGCACGCCGGACACCCCGCACCAGGGCCGCTGGTGGGAGATCGTGCAGAAGTACGGGGTGACGATCCTGTACACGGCGCCGACCGCGATCCGTACGTTCATGAAGTGGGGCGACGACATCCCCGCGAAGTTCGATCTCAGCAGCTTGCGTCTCCTCGGCTCCGTGGGCGAGCCCATCAACCCCGAGGCGTGGATCTGGTACCGCAAGCACATCGGCGCCGACGCGACGCCGATCGTCGACACCTGGTGGCAGACCGAGACCGGCGCGATGATGATCTCCCCGCTGCCGGGCGTCACCGAGACCAAGCCCGGCTCCGCGCAGACGCCGCTGCCCGGCATCTCCGCGACCGTCGTCGACGACGAGGCCAACGAGGTTCCCAACGGCGGTGGCGGCTATCTCGTCCTCACCGAGCCGTGGCCCTCCATGCTGCGCACCATCTGGGGCGACGACCAGCGCTTCCTCGACACCTACTGGTCGCGCTTCGAGGGCAAGTACTTCGCCGGCGACGGTGCCAAGAAGGACGACGACGGCGACATCTGGCTCCTCGGTCGCGTGGATGACGTCATGCTCGTGTCCGGGCACAACATCTCCACCACCGAGGTCGAGTCGGCCCTCGTCTCCCACCCGTCCGTCGCCGAGGCGGCCGTCGTCGGTGCCGCCGACGAGACGACCGGGCAGGCCATCGTCGCCTTCGTCATCCTGCGCGGCACGGCCAACGCCGAGGACGACCACCTCGTCGCCGATCTGCGCGACCACGTCGGCAAGACGCTCGGCCCGATCGCCAAGCCCAAGCGGATCCTGCCGGTGGCCGAGCTGCCCAAGACCCGCTCCGGCAAGATCATGCGGCGCCTGCTGCGGGACGTCGCCGAGAACCGCGAGCTGGGGGACGTCACCACGCTGACCGACTCCACGGTCATGGACCTGATCCAGACCAAGCTGCCCGCCGCGGCCAGCGAGGACTGAGGAGTACGTCCCTGAAGGGCGCCCGGCAGCGAACGCGCCGGGCGCCCTTTTTGCCCGTACCGTGAAGATCACCGGACAAATCAGCCCCGCACCTTAGGTAAACTAAGCAAAGCAACAACGAAGATCCAGGTGCGCCGGGAAGTCTGGTCGGCATGTGCTCTGTGCTGCCCACCGACCGGAGGTCTCCCCCGTGACCGCGCCCCGCACCACCACCCACTCCCGCAAGGTTCTGGGACGTCTGTCCCTGCCCGAGCGGAACTTCGTGGCGGACGCGCTGCGCGCCGAGACCGTGGGCGGTGTGCTGCTGCTGGTCGCCGCGGTCACCGCGCTGATCTGGGCGAACGTCCCCGCACTGCACGACAGCTACGAGAGCGTCAGCCACTTCCACCTCGGCCCCGAGGCCCTCGGCCTGAACCTGTCCATCGAGCACTGGGCCGCCGACGGGCTCCTCGCGGTCTTCTTCTTCGTCGCCGGAATCGAGCTCAAGCGCGAACTCGTCGCCGGTGACCTGCGCGACCCGAGGGCCGCCGCCCTGCCGGTCGTGGCCGCGCTGTGCGGCATGGCCGTGCCGGCGCTCGTCTACACCCTCACCAATCTCACCGGCGGCGGCTCGCTCGACGGCTGGGCCGTCCCCACCGCCACCGACATCGCCTTCGCGCTCGCCGTCCTCGCGGTCATCGGCACATCCCTGCCGAGCGCCCTGCGCGCCTTCCTGCTCACCCTCGCCGTCGTCGACGACCTGTTCGCGATCCTGATCATCGCGGTCTTCTTCACCGCCGACATCGACTTCGCCGCGCTCGGCGGCGCGCTCGTCGGCCTGGTCGTCTTCTGGCTGCTGCTCAGGAAGGGCGTACGCGGCTGGTACGTGTACGTCCCGCTCGCCCTCGTCGTCTGGGCGCTGATGTACAACAGCGGCATCCACGCCACCATCGCGGGCGTCGCCATGGGCCTGATGCTGCGCTGCACCACCCACAAGGGCGAGGAGCACTCCCCGGGCGAGCACATCGAACATCTCGTACGTCCCCTGTCGGCGGGCCTCGCCGTGCCGCTGTTCGCGCTGTTCAGTGCCGGTGTCTCCCTCTCCGGCGGCGCGCTCGGGGACGTATTCACCAAGCCGGAGACGCTCGGCGTCGTCCTCGGTCTCGTCGTCGGCAAGTCGCTCGGCATCTTCGGCGGGACCTGGCTGACCGCCCGCTTCACCCGGGCCTCGCTCAGCGACGACCTGGCCTGGCCGGACGTGTTCGCCGTCGCCTCGCTCGCCGGCATCGGCTTCACCGTGTCGCTGCTCATCGGGGAACTCGCGTTCGACGGCGACGCCGCGCTGACCGACGAGGTCAAGGCGGCCGTCCTGATGGGCTCCCTCATCGCGGCCCTGGGCGCGACCGTCCTGCTGAAGATCCGCAACGCCAGGTACCGCGCGCTGTGCGCCGACGAGGAGCGCGACGACGACCTCGACGGCGTGCCGGACATCTACGAGCAGGACGACCCGGCCTACCACCTGCGCATGGCCGACATCTACGACCGCAAGGCCGCCGAGCACCGCCGCATCGCCGAACTGAAGGCCGCCGAAGGACACCGGCTTGCCGAAGTGCCGGGCGGGGCGGGCAAGGAGAACGACGGTCCGGCATGATCTGACCAGACGGTACAAACCACATGCGGAAGAGGGAGAACGTGATGAGTGCACCCGACGGCAGCCCGGTCGGCTCCGAACGCAGCATCGGCCAGCTGTTCGCGTCGGCGACGACCGAGATGTCGGCGCTGGTGCACGACGAGATCGCGCTGGCGAAGGCGCAGCTCAAGCAGGACGTCAAGCGGGGTGTGGCGAGCGGCGGCGCGTTCTCGGTCGCCGCGGTGGTCCTGCTGTTCTCCCTGCCGATGCTCAACTTCGCCCTGGCGTACGGCATCCGGACCTGGAGCCACTGGAACCTCGCGATCTGCTTCCTGCTGTCCTTCGCGGCCAACGTACTGGTCGCGGTGGTCCTCGCGCTGATCGGCATCGTCTTCGCGAAGAAGGCCAAGAAGGGCAAGGGCCCGCAGAAGGTGGCCGCCTCGGTGAAGGAGACGGCGGGCGTCCTGCAGAAGGCCAAGCCGCACCCGCGCGAGCTCGCCGCCGAGGACCGGGTGCCCGAGGCCCTCGAAGCTGTGGCACGCTCGTCCTCATGACCGACCCCGCCAGTCCCTGGGCCCAGCCCGCTTCCGCCGTACGACTCGATGTGCCCGGCGGGAAGGTGCTGCACCGGGACGTCGCCGCCAACGGCGCCCGCTTCCACATGGCGGAACTGGGCGACGGACCGCTGGTGCTGCTCCTGCACGGCTTCCCGCAGTTCTGGTGGACGTGGCGGCACCAGATGGTCGCCCTCGCCGACGCCGGGTTCCGGGCCGTCGCGATGGACCTGCGGGGCGTCGGCGGCAGCGACCGCACCCCGCGCGGCTACGACCCGGCCAACCTCGCCCTCGACATCACCGGCGTGATCCGCTCCCTGGGCGAGCCGGACGCCGCCCTGGTCGGCCATGACCTGGGCGGTTATCTGGCATGGACGGCGGCCGTGATGCGCCCCAAGCTCGTACGGCGGCTCGTGGTCACCTCAATGCCGCATCCCCGGCGCTGGCGCAACGCGATGCTCTCGGACGTCAAGCAGACGGCCGCGAGTTCATACATCTGGGGGTTCCAGCGCCCCTGGATTCCGGAGCGGCAGCTCCTAGCAGACGACGCCGCGCTGGTCGGCCGGCTGATCCGGGACTGGTCGGGCCCGAGCCTGCCGGACGACGAGGTGGTGGAGACGTATCGCCGCGCCATGAGCATCCCCTCGACGGCGCACTGCTCGATCGAGCCCTACCGCTGGATGGTCCGCTCCCTGGCCCGCCCGGACGGCATCCAGTTCAACCGCCGGATGAAGCGCCCGGTGCGCGTGCCGACCCTCCATCTGCACGGCTCCCTGGATCCGGTGATGCGGACGAGGAGCTCGGCCGGTTCGGGCGAGTACGTCGAAGCCCCGTACCGCTGGCGTCTGTTCGACGGACTCGGGCATTTTCCGCACGAGGAGGACCCGGTCGCCTTCTCCGCGGAACTGGTGAATTGGCTGAAGGATCCCGAACCCGATCGGTGACCGCGCGGACGCGTTCGGCATCCGAAGCGGAACACCTGTTCTACGAACAGCCAATTGCCCGGCGCATAGGCCAACTGGGGGGTCTGGGGACGGTTATCGACCTTGGGGCAGGGGCAGACGTCGGGGTATGGGCTGGACGCACGACTACAGTGACGCAGCACGCAATCGCCGCTCGACCAATGGTCTGAGCTCTCACCAGCGAGGTGCCCCCCACATGCAAGAGGGCACGGACCTCCGGGTGGGGATCCCACGCATCCTGCGCCGTCGGGCCCGCTGGGTCTCGGTGCGGCTGCGTCATCCCCGAGGCTGACGCTCCCCCTCTTACACTCCGCTTCTCGGCACCGGCTCACAGCGCGCAGCTGTCGCTGTCCACCTGCCGGTTGGCGGTGCGCCCGGCGGTGATGTCCGCCTGGATCTCGTCCGCGGTGAGCGCGTACCCCGTGTTGGCGTCGTCGAGCGACTTCGCGAAGACCACGCCGTACACCTTGCCGTCGGTGGTGAGCAGCGGACCGCCGGAGTTGCCCTGGCGGACGGTCGCGTAGAGCGAGTAGACGTCCCGGCGGACGGTGCCCCGGTGGTAGATGTCCGGGCCGTTGGCCGTGATGCGGGCACGCACGCGTGCGGCACGGACGTCGTAGGAGCCGTTCTCCGGGAAGCCCGCGACGATGGCGCCGTCGCCGCTCGACGCGTCCCCGGACGTGAACTTCAGCGAGGGCGCGCTCAGATCGGGTACGTCGAGTACGGCGATGTCGCGCTCCCAGTCGTAGAGGACGATCGTCGCGTCGTACTTCCTGCCCTCGCCGCCTATCTGGACGGTGGGCTCGTCGACGCCGCCGACGACATGCGCGTTGGTCATGACGCGGCGCTCGCCGAAGACGAATCCGGTGCCTTCGAGGACCTTGCCGCAGCTCTCGGCGGTGCCCATGACCTTGACGATGGAGCGCTGGGCGCGGGTGGCGACGGCGCTGTTGGCGAGGGCCGGGTCCGGGGGCTGGACGTCGTTGATCGGCTCGTTGGAGAAGGGGCTGAAGACCTGCGGGAAACCGTTCTGCGCGAGGACCGAGGAGAAGTCCGCGAACCAGGTGTCGGCCGCCTCGGGCAGGGCCCTGGCCACCCCGAGGAGCACCTTGGAGTTACGGACCTCCTTGCCGAGGGTCGGCAGGGTGGTGCCCGCGAGGGCCGAGCCGATCAGCCAGGCGACCAGGAGCATCGCGACGACATTGACCAGGGCGCCGCCGATCGCGTCCAGCGCGCGGGCCGGGGACCAGCTGATGTGCCGGCGCAGCTTGTTGCCGAGGTGGGTGGTCAGGGCCTGGCCGACGGAGGCACAGACGATGACGACGACCACGGCGACGACGGCCGCGGTGGTACTCACCTCCGCGTTGTCGGTCAACGCGTCCCAGATGACCGGCAGTACGTAGACGGCGACGAGACCGCCGCCGAGGAAACCGATCACCGACAGGATGCCGACGACGAAGCCTTGGCGATAACCGACGACGGCGAACCATACGGCGGCGACCAGGAGCAGGATGTCCAGCACGTTCACCGCTTCAAGCCTCGCCTCATGATCTTCCGCTCACCATAGGTCCGCCGGGGGTCTGGGGGTTGTCCCCCAGATAGACACAGCACGGGGGCCACCCTGTCATGCGCGCCAGTCGAGCGGGACCGTGTTGTCACGGTCCCAGGGACGCTCCCAACCCGAGTAGTGCAGCAGCCTGTCGATGATTCCGGCCGTGAAGCCCCACACCAGGGCCGATTCGACCAGGAATGCCGGACCTCTGTGGCCGCTGGGGTGGACGGTGGTGGCGCGCTTGGCGGGGTCCGTGAGATCCGCCACGGGGACCGTGAAGACGCGTGCCGTCTCGTTCGGATCGACGGCGTCCACCGGGCTCGGCTCGCGCCACCAGCCGAGGACAGGTGTCACGACGAAGCCGCTGACCGGGATGTACAGCTTGGGCAGCACGCCGAAGAGCTGGACCCCGGCGGGGTCGAGCCCGGTCTCCTCCTCGGCCTCGCGGAGAGCGGCCCGCAGCGGCCCGTCGGCCTGCGGGTCGCCGTCCTCGGGGTCGAGGGCGCCACCGGGGAACGAGGGCTGCCCGGCATGGGAGCGCAGCGAGCTGGCCCGCTCCATGAGCAGCAGCTCGGGGCCGCGCTCGCCCTCACCGAAGAGGATGAGCACCGCGGACTGGCGCCCCGCACCGTCCTTGGGTGGCAGGAACCGGCTCAGCTGGCTCCCCTCGACCGTCTCGACGGCGCTCACCACCGGATCCAGCCAGCCCGGCAGGCCCTCCTTGCTGAGCACCACCGGACCGCCCTGCGTATCGCTCGCTCGCCCTGTCATCGCCACCCCCGTCGTTCTGAACTGCCCAACGCCCGGCGCCCCCGAGATCGTTCCGCCCCGCGCACGGCTTCCGTCATCCCGCCCCCAGCGGCGGCGCCGGCTTACCTCCCGCGTCCAGATACGACTGCGGGGGGTTGAGTCGCTGGCCGGGGAAGCCGCCCTTCTCGTACTTGAGCAGCTTCTTCGCCTTCTCCGGGTCCGTCTCGCCCTCGCCGAACGCCGGGCAGAGCGGGGCGATCGGACAGGCGCCGCAAGCCGGTTTGCGGGCGTGGCAGATGCGGCGGCCGTGGAAGATCACGTGGTGGGAGAGCATCGTCCACTCGCTCTTCGGGAAGAGCCCGCCGATCGCCGCCTCGATCTTGTCGGCGTCGGTCTCCGCGGTCCACTGCCAGCGCCGCACCAGCCGCTGGAAGTGCGTGTCCACGGTGATGCCGGGCCGCCCGAAGGCGTTGCCCAGGACCACGAAGGCGGTCTTGCGGCCTACGCCGGGCAGCTTGACGAGGTCTTCGAGTCGCCCGGGGACCTCGCCGCCGAATCCCTCGACCAGGCCCTTGGACAGCCCTATGACCGACTTGGTCTTGGCCCGGAAGAAGCCGGTCGGGCGGAGGATCTCCTCGACCTCCTCGGGGTTGGCGACGGCCAGGTCCTCCGGGGTCGGGTACTTGGCGAACAGCGCGGGCGTCGTCTGGTTGACCCTCAGGTCGGTCGTCTGGGCCGACAGGACGGTGGCGACCAGCAGCTGGAACGGGTTCTCGAAGTCCAGCTCGGGGTGGGCGTACGGGTACACCTCGGCGAGCTCGCGGTTGATGCGGCGGGCGCGACGGACGAGGGCGGTGTGCGACTCATTGCGCGGAGGCGTCGGTGGGGT
Organism: Streptomyces sp. JLBG701; assembly: GCF_058544905.1. Lineage (NCBI taxonomy): Bacteria > Bacillati > Actinomycetota > Actinomycetes > Kitasatosporales > Streptomycetaceae > Streptomyces > Streptomyces sp. JLBG701. The sequence continues at coordinate 6,389,578 of NZ_CM178588.1, read as the reverse complement.
CGGGGGCTTCTTCACCGCAGCCTTCTTTGTCGCTTTTGCCGTTTCCTTTCCGCCGTCAGGGCCCTGTTCGCCCACAGCGGAATCACGACGTACAACCATCCGCCCAGCCCCCTTGGCCTGTGCTCTCACCGGCGATTTGGACACCCGGCCAGCCTAGAGCCCAGCACTGACATCCGCCCCGGCCCCTGAAGATCGGCCCCCAATTGGACCCCTGCCGCTCACCTCGGGACACGTGTGCGGCATCCTTGTGACAGATCACACTGTTTGGACCGTCCGGCAAAATGGGGAGCACGGTCCCCTGGTACGCAGGGGAGCAAGATCCCCTGAGCAGGTCGACAAGGAGAGAACTCGTGGACGACGTTCTGCGGCGCAATCCGCTCTTCGCGGCGCTCGATGACGAGCAGGCCGCGGAGCTCCGCGCCTCCATGAGTGAGGTGACGCTCGCGCGTGGCGACTCCCTCTTCCACGAGGGCGACCCGGGTGACCGGCTGTACGTCGTCACCGAGGGCAAGGTGAAGCTGCACCGCACCTCGCCCGACGGCCGCGAGAACATGCTGGCCGTCGTCGGTCCCGGTGAGCTCATCGGTGAACTGTCGCTGTTCGACCCGGGTCCGCGTACGGCGACCGCCACCGCGCTGACCGAGGTCAAGCTGCTGGGGCTGGGCCACGGTGACCTTCAGCCCTGGCTGAACGCGCGGCCCGAGGTGGCCGGCGCCCTGCTGCGTGCCGTTGCCCGGCGGCTGCGGAAGACCAACGACGCGATGTCCGACCTGGTCTTCTCCGACGTTCCCGGACGGGTGGCCCGTGCGCTGCTGGATCTCTCGCGGCGCTTCGGTGTGCAGTCCGAGGAAGGCATTCATGTCGTCCACGACCTGACGCAGGAAGAGCTGGCGCAGCTGGTCGGTGCGTCTCGGGAGACCGTCAACAAGGCGTTGGCTGACTTCGCGGGGCGTGGGTGGCTGCGGCTGGAGGCGCGTGCGGTGATTCTGCTGGACGTGGAGCGGCTGGCGAAGCGGTCGCGCTGACGCCTCGGTTCGGGTTGCGGCCGGATCCGGGGGCTGCCGCCCCCAGACCCCCGCTTCGGGCCCTTAAGGGGCCTTGTCCTCAAACGCCGGACGGGCTGAGATTGCCTGGACCGGCGTCGAGAAGTGCACCACCGGGCAGTCCCTAAATGACCTGCTCGACGGCGCCCCTCACGGCACAGTAGTCCCATGGCCGGAACCGTTCCCCGTAAAGGGCTCGATGCCCAGGGCTACATCGAACGTGAGGGCTCTCTCGGGGGCATTGCGCACGTCTTTCGTCCCGTCGTGGTCGCCGCGCGGGATCGGCTGCTCGATGTCTTCGGGGCTCGGCTGAACAGCGCGTACCTCTATGGGTCGATTCCGCGTGGCACCGCGCGCGTGGGGCGCTCCGATCTCGATCTGCTGCTCGTGCTGCGCGAGGAGCCCACCGAGGCGGACCGGGTGGCCGCGCGGGCGATCGACGAGGCGGTCGACAAGGAGTTCGCGCAGATCGACGGCGGCGGGACACTGGTGGTCGGCCGGGCGCGGGTGCTGAGCGATCTGGAGACGTACGACCTCGGGTGGTTCGTCGCCTGTCTGTGCACTCCGTTGCTCGGTGAGGACCTCGCCGAGTACCTGCCGCGCTACCGGCCCGACGCCCTCCTCGCCCGGGAGACCAACGGCGACCTGGACCTCTTCCTGGCCCGCTGGCGCGAGCGCATCGCCGCCGCCGAGGACTCGGACGAGGCCCGGCGGCCCCTCGTACGCGCCATGTCCCGGCACATCGTCCGCACCGGCTTCACGCTCGTCATGCCCCGTTGGAACGGCTGGACCAGCGACCTGCGGGAGATGGCCGACGCCTTCGCCGCGTACTACCCCGAGCGCGCCACGCAGATGCGCGCGGCGGCCGTCGTCGGGTACGAGCCGCGCGGGGACGCGGACGTACTGTTGTCGTACGTCGATGATCTCGGGCCCTGGCTTGCCGAGGAGTACGCGCGCGTGCACGGCGTCAAAGCGCCGCGGCCCGACCAGGTCAGCTAGATCAGGCCGTGTTCCCGCAGGTACTCCAGCTGAGCCCGTACCGACAGCTCCGCCGCCGGCCACAGTGAGCGGTCCACGTCCCCGTACACGTGGGCGACGACCTCGGGCGGTGTCTTGTAGCCGTTCTCCACGGCCGTCTCGATCTGGGCCAGCCGGTGGGCTCGGTGGGCGAGGTAGAACTCGACGGCGCCCTGGGCGTCCTCCAGGACCGGGCCGTGGCCCGGCAGCACCGTGTGGACGCCGTCGTCGACCGTCAGCGACCTGAGCCTGCGCAGCGAGTCCAGGTAGTCGCCGAGGCGGCCGTCGGGGTGTGCCACGACCGTCGTGCCGCGGCCCAGGATCGTGTCGCCGGTCACGACCGCCCGGTCGGCCGGAAGGTGGAAGCACAGGGAGTCCGCGGTGTGCCCGGGCGTCGGTACGACCCTCAGCTCCAGGCCGCCGACCTCGACCACGTCCCCGGCGGCCAGCCCCTCGTCCCCCAGCCGCAGCGCCGGATCCAGTGCCCGTACCTTCGTGTCCGTCAGCTCGGCGAAGCGTGCGGCGCCCTCCGCGTGGTCCGGGTGGCCGTGGGTCAGCAGGGTCAGGGCCACCCGCTTGCCGGCCTTCTCCGCCACGTCCACGACGGTGCGCAGATGGGCCTCGTCCAGCGGGCCCGGGTCGATGACGACCGCCAACGTGGAATCCGGCTCGGAGACGATCCACGTGTTGGTGCCGTCCAGGGTCATCGCGGAGGCATTGGGCGCGAGAACGTTGACGGCACGCGCGGTAGCGGGCCCGGAGAGGACTCCACCTCTGGGCTGGCCGGGAAGGGCTGCTGCGTCCGTCATGCGGGGGCTCCACCGGTCGGGATGTGCTTGGTGAACTCGTCGTGTCCCGGCCAGGCGAGGACGATCTCGCCCTCCTCCAGGCGGGCCTTGGCCAGGACTGGGGTCATGTCGCGGTCGGGGGCCGATGTCAGCGCCTCGGCCGCCGTGGCGCACTCGGCGAGCTGGCGCAGCGTCGCGACTGTCGGCGGCATCATCAGCAGCTCGCCCTTGTCGTACGAGGCTGCCGCGTCCGCCGGGCGGATCCATACCGTGCGGTCCGCCTCCGTGGAGGCGTTGCGGGTGCGCTGGCCCTCGGGGAGGGCGGCCACGAAGAACCACGTGTCGTAGCGGCGGGACTCGAACTCGGGGGTGATCCAGCGCGTCCAGGCGCCCAGCAGGTCCGAGCGGAGGACCAGGCCGCGGCGGTCCAGGAACTCGGCGAAGGACAGGTCACGGGCGACCAGGGCCGCGCGGTCCGCCTCCCAGTCCGGGCCCGTGGTGTCGCCGACCACGGAGTCGGGGGTGGGGCCCGCGAGAAGGACGCCTGCCTCCTCGTACGTCTCCCGTACGGCCGCGCAGACGATCGCCTGGGCCGCCGTCTCGTCGACGCCGAGGCGGGTGGCCCACCACGCGCGCGTGGGGCCCGCCCAGCGGATCTGGTGGTCGTCGTCGCGCGGGTCGACGCCGCCGCCCGGATACGCGTACGCGCCTCCGGCGAAGGCCATGGAGGCGCGTCTGCGCAGCATGTGGACGGCGGGGCCGGCGTCGGCGTCCTTGAGGAGCATGACGGTGGCCGCGCGCTTCGGGGTGACCGGGGTGAGGGTGCCGTCCGCGAGCCCGCGGATGAGGTCCGGCCACTCCGGTGGGTACCACTGCCCGTTTGCCATGGGCGGAGGCTATCCGTTGGTGAGCGGATGTTCGAGAGGTGCCCGCAGCCAGGGCCTGCCCTAGGGCAGCAGCTCCACCTGGAACTCGACCTCCACCGGTGCGTCCAGCGGGAGCACCGCCACGCCGACCGCGCTCCGCGCGTGGACGCCCTTTTCGCCCAGTACCTCGGCGAGGAGCTCGCTGGCCCCGTTGATGACACCGGGCTGACCCGTGAAGTCGGTGGCCGAGGCGACGAAGCCCACGACCTTCACCACGCGCGCGATGCGGTCCAGGTCGCCGGCGACCGACTTGATGGCCGCGAGCCCGTTGAGCGCGCAGGTGCGGGCCAGTTCCTTGGCCTCCTCCGCGGTGACCTCCGCGCCCACCTTGCCGGTGACCGGAAGCTTGCCCTCCACCATCGGGAGCTGGCCGGCGGTGTAGACGTACACGCCACTGAGCACGGCGGGCTGATACGCGGCGAGCGGCGGGACGACCTCGGGGAGGGTCAGGCCGAGTTCGGCCAGCCGCGACTCGACGGCGCTCATGCCTGCTTCTCGCGCTTCAGGTAGGCCACCAACTGCTCGGGGTTGTTCGGCCCGGGCACGACCTGGACGAGCTCCCAGCCGTCCTCGCCCCAGGTGTCCAGAATCTGCTTCGTGGCATGGACGAGCAGCGGCACGGTTGCGTATTCCCACTTGGTCATGCGGCCGACTTTAGCCGCTGGCGTCGACGGCCTCGCGCACACGTTGTCCACAGCCTCCTGCGTACTACGGGAGCCGACTGGTTAGGCTCGAAGACGTGAGCAGGCTCCAGGTCGTCAGCGGTAAGGGCGGGACCGGAAAGACGACGGTCGCCGCGGCCCTCGCGTTGGCCCTCGCGACCGAGGGGAAGCGGACGCTTCTCGTCGAGGTCGAGGGCAGGCAGGGCATCGCGCAGCTCTTCGAGACGGAGACGCTGCCTTATGAGGAGCGGAAGATCGCCGTCGCTCCCGGGGGCGGGGAGGTGTTCGCCCTCGCCATCGACCCCGAACTGGCCCTTCTGGACTACCTCCAGATGTTCTACAAGCTGGGGGGCGCCGGGCGGGCTCTGAAGAAGCTCGGCGCCATCGACTTCGCCACCACGGTCGCGCCCGGCCTCAGGGACGTACTCCTGACCGGCAAGGCGTGCGAGGCGGTGCGGCGCAAGGAGAAGAGCGGGCGGTTCGTGTACGACTACGTCGTCATGGACGCGCCGCCGACCGGGCGCATCACGCGGTTCCTCAACGTCAACGACGAGGTCGCCGGGCTCGCGAAGATCGGGCCGATACACAATCAGGCGCAGGCCGTGATGCGGGTGCTCAAGTCGAAGGAGACGGCTGTCCACCTGGTGACGCTGCTGGAGGAGATGCCGGTCCAGGAGACCGCGGACGGCATCGCCGAACTGCGGGCCGCGCGGCTGCCGGTGGGGCGGATCATCGTGAACATGGTGCGACCCGAGGTGCTGGACGCGGCCGACCTGGATCTCGTACGAGCGGCTGCGCGTACCGATGTCGCCAAGTCGCTGTCCGCCGCCGGGCTGGGTGGGGCGCGGCGCGGCGGGAACGCGGAGAAGCTGGTGGATCCGCTGCTGCGGCAGGCCGAGGAGTACGCCGAGCGGTATGAGCTGGAGCACGAGCAGCGGTCGGTGCTGGGCGAGTTGGGGCTGCCGTTGCACGAACTGCCGTTGATCACCGAGGGCATGGATCTGGCGGGTCTGTACGAACTGGCCACCGAGCTGCGGAAGCAGGGGATGTCATGAGTTCGGGCTCCGCATCTGGCGGGCATTCGGCGCACTCGCACGACTCCGGGCGGCATCATCGGCTCTCCCCCGCGCGCGTGCTCGATCTCGATCCGCTGCTCGACGATCCGGAGACCCGCATCGTGGTGTGCTGTGGCTCGGGCGGGGTCGGCAAGACGACCACGGCGGCGGCGCTGGGGCTGCGGGCGGCCGAGCGCGGGCGCAAGGTGGTCGTGCTCACCATCGACCCGGCCCGCCGGCTCGCCCAGTCCATGGGCATCGACTCGCTCGACAACACCCCGCGCCGGGTGAAGGGCGTCGAAGGCCCGGGTGAGCTGCACGCGATGATGCTCGACATGAAGCGCACCTTCGACGAGATCGTCGAGGCGCACGCGGACGGCGAGCGGGCGGCGGCGATCCTCAACAACCCCTTCTACCAGTCGCTTTCGGCGGGCTTCGCGGGCACGCAGGAGTACATGGCGATGGAGAAGCTGGGGCAGCTGCGGGCCCGGGAGGAGTGGGACCTGATCGTCGTCGATACGCCGCCGTCCCGTTCCGCGCTCGACTTCCTGGACGCGCCCAAGCGGCTCGGGTCCTTCCTCGACGGCAAGCTGATCCGGGTGCTGCTGGCGCCGGCGAAGGTCGGCGGGCGGGCCGGGATGAAGTTCCTGAACGTCGGGATGTCGATGATGACGGGCGCCCTGGGCAAGCTGCTCGGGGGGCAACTGCTTAAGGACGTACAGACGTTCGTGGCCGCGATGGACTCGATGTTCGGCGGGTTCCGCACGCGCGCGGACGCGACGTACAAGCTGCTTCAGGCGCCCGGGACGGCGTTCCTGGTGGTCGCGGCGCCGGAGCGGGACGCGCTGCGGGAGGCCGCGTACTTCGTGGAGCGGCTGGCGGCCGAGACAATGCCGCTCGCCGGTCTGGTGCTCAACCGGGTCCATGGCAGCGGCGCCGCCCGGCTGTCGGCCGAGCGGGCGCTCGCCGCCGCGGAAAATCTTGAAGAGCCCCGCATTGTGGATCAGGAGGGCGGGAAAGCTGGTCTTCGTAACTCTCCCGACACGTACGGCAGTTCAGAATCTCCCGCTTCCGAAACATCAGCTCCCGCCGACCGTCCCGAGGAACACCCCGCGGAAGGCTCCCCCGCCGCCACGGACACAGGCCTCGCATCGGATACGGAGCGATCCGTCGACCAACTCACCGCAGGCCTGCTGAGGTTGCACGCCGAGCGTATGCAGCTGCTCTCCCGCGAACAGCGCACGCGTGACCGCTTCACCGCACTCCACCCGGAGGTGGCGGTGGCCGAAGTGGCCGCGCTGCCCGGCGATGTGCACGACCTCGCGGGGCTGCGGGACATCGGGAACCGGCTCGCGGCCAACCGGCCGGAGCTGCCCGAGGCGAGTGCCTGAAGCGCCCTGGAAAGGACGACTCCCCGAGGGGTGGAGACCCCTCAGCTCACCGCCAGGTACTTCTCGTACACCTCTTCCTCGTCGAGAGGCAGGATGCCCACCCCTCGCTCGTACTCCGTACGCGCGGTTTCGAGCAGCCGGCGCCACGAGGTGACGGTCGGACGCCTGCGCAGCAGTGCGCGGCGCTCCCGCTCCGTCATTCCTCCCCACACGCCGAACTCGACACGGTTGTCGAGCGCGTCAGCCAGGCATTCCGTGCGTACCGGACATCCGGTGCACACCGCCTTGGCCCTGTTCTGCGCTGCTCCTTGAACGAACAGTTCATCCGGATCGGTAGTGCGGCAGGCCGCCTGCGCACTCCAGTCGGTTACCCAGCCCATACCGGCGCCGTCCTCTCCCGAATCGAGGCTCCCCCACGGCGGCAGCGGCATATTCACCGCCGCCAGTTGAGGACGTTACGGAAGGTGGGCACAGCGCAACACCCCCTTCGGGCCCAATCTTGAATGGCCCGAACGGACTATGGGTAAGCGGCAGATCACCCGGGGGAGTGAGCTGGCGACATACGTGACCATCCCGGCAAAGCCGGACAGTTGTGTTGCGTCACAACGGGCGCCAGATGACACACGAGGCGGATTCGGACACATGGCCCGCAAAAAAATGGGCTACATCCGGAACGCTTCGGCGTCGCCGGACGTATTGATACGTGACCGCGCTGCTGTGACAGTTGAGAGCAGCTTAGGCCAAGGCATATACGCGTGTCCGGCGAATGAGAACGTAGGCTGCCCCCATGCCAAAGAAGCGCTCGGGCGGCGGTCTCTCAGCGACGCAGCAGGCCGCCAAGTTCCTCGGTGTCAGCGTGCTCGCGGGAGCCGTCATGGCGGGCATCGCCCTGCCCGCGGCCGGCGCGCTCGGTCTCGCGGCCAAGGGGTCGGTCGAGGGGTTCGACGAGATCCCGGCCAACCTCAAGACCCCGCCGCTGAGCCAGCGCACCACGATCCTCGACGCCAACGGTGCCCAGATCGCCACGGTCTACTCCCGTGACCGCACGGTGGTGGAGCTCAAGGACGTCTCGCCGTACATGCAGAAGGCGATCGTCGCGATCGAGGACTCGCGCTTCTACGAGCACGGCGCTATCGACCTGAAGGGCGTCCTGCGCGCGCTCAACAAGAACGCGCAGAGCGGCGGAGTGGCCGAGGGCGCCTCCACGCTCACCCAGCAGTACGTGAAGAACGTCTTCGTCGAGGAGGCCGGCGACGACCCGACGAAGGTCGCGCAGGCCACGCAGCAGACCCTGGGCCGCAAGATCAAGGAGCTGAAGTACGCGATCCAGGTCGAGGAGGAGCTCGGCAAGAAGAAGATCCTCGAGAACTACCTGAACATCACGTTCTTCGGCGAGCAGGCCTACGGCGTCGAGGCCGCCGCCCAGCGCTACTTCTCCAGGTCGGCCAAGAAGCTGAACCTCCAGCAGTCGGCCCTCCTCGCCGGCATCGTCCAGTCGCCCAGCCGGTACGACCCGGTCAACGACGAGGCGGAGGCCACCAAGCGCCGCAACACCGTGCTCCAGCGCATGGTCGAGACAGGCGACGTCTCCCAGGCGGAGGCCGACAAGGCCATGAAGGCGCCGCTGGGCCTGAAGGTCAGCCAGCCCAAGAACGGCTGCATCACCGCGGTCAAGGGCGCCAGCTTCTTCTGCAAGTACGTCGAGAAGGTCTTCCTCAGCGACCCGGTCTTCGGCAAGAACAAGGAAGCCCGCGCCAAGATCTGGAACCGCGGCGGTCTGACGATCCGCACGACCCTCGACCCGCAGGCGCAGGCCTCGGTGCAGGAGTCGCTCAAGGAGCACGTCTACAAGTCGGACAAGGTCGCCGCGGCGGCCACCCTCGTCGAGCCCGGCACCGGCAAGATCGTCGCGATGGGCCAGTCGAAGCCGTACGGCTATGGCAAGAACGAGACGGAGTACAACTACTCGGTCGACGCGTCCTACGGCGGCTCCAACTACGGCTTCCCGACCGGTTCGACGTTCAAGCCGTTCGTGGCGGCGGCCGCGCTGGAGGAGGGCCTCCCGGCGACCCAGGAGTACGCGTCGCCGTACGAGATGGACTACCCGAGCCCCGTCCAGACGTGCGGCAGCAGCCCGTGGACCAACCGGAACGGGGAGAAGGTCGAGAACGAGAGCGAGTCGGAGGTCGGCCCGTACCGGATGAAGGAGGCGATGGCCAAGTCGGTCAACACCTACTTCGTGCAGATGATCTCCGACATCGGCCTGTGCCCCGTGGTCAACATGACCGACAAGCTCCAGGTCCGCCAGGGCAACGGCGACAAGCTGCCCGAGCGGCCGGCCATCGCCCTCGGTTCGGTCGGCCTCTCCCCGCTGACGATGGCGACCGCATACGCCGCCTTCGCCTCGCGGGGCATGTACTGCACGCCGGTCGCCATCGAGTCGATCACCCAGAAGGTCGGCAACAAGCAGAAGTCCCTCGAAGTGCCCAAGTCGACGTGCTCGCGGGCGATGAGCGAGACGACCGCCGACACCGTCAACACCCTGCTGCGCGGCGTGGTCGACTCCGGTACGGGCCAGCAGGCCGGCCTCACCGACCGCGAGAGCGCCGGTAAGACGGGTACGACGGACGAGCGCAAGAACGCCTGGTTCGTCGGCTACACGCCGAACCTCTCGGGCGCCGTCTGGGTCGGCAGCGCCACCCAGAAGGTCAAGATGCGGGACATCACCATCGGCGGTGTCTACAACGCGCTCGTCTACGGCGGCCAGGTCCCGGGCCCGATCTGGAAGGACGCCATGACCGGCGCCCTCGACGGCAAGGACGCGCCCTCCTTCAACCTCGTCAACATCCCGGACCCCGACAAGGACCGGGGGAACGGCAATGACGACGGGGACAACGGCGACGACGACACCGGTCTCATCGGCGGCCTGACCGGCGGCGGCACGGACGGCGGCACGTCCACGCCCACGCCGACCTACTCGATTCCCGAGGGCTTCATCCAGGGCAACACCAATGGGAATGGCACGGGTGGGCGGGACTGACGCCACACTGACGTTCAGTTGCTGAGCAGGACATGAGCAACGGCCCGCACCGTTTGGTGCGGGCCGTTGTCGCAACTGGTGCAGCTTGTGGCGGGAGAACTCGGGGAAGCCGACGGAGGCTGGAGGGCCTCAGCCCGCGAGCAGCTTCTTGACCGCCGCCGCGACGCGGCCGCCCTCCGCCAGGCCGGCGACCTTCGGGTTCACGATCTTCATGACCGCACCCATGGCACGCGGCCCCTCGGCGCCGGCCGCCTTCGCCTCCTCGACGGCCTGGGCGACGATCTCGCTCAGCTCCTCGTCGCTGAGCTGCTTGGGCAGATACGCGGCGAGGATCTCGCCCTCCGCCTTCTCCCGCTCGGCCGACTCGGCACGACCGCCCTGGGCGAAGGCCTCCGCGGCCTCGCGGCGCTTCTTCGCCTCGCGGGTGATCACCTTCTGCACCTCGTCGTCGGACAGCTCACGCTTCTCCGTGCCCGCGACCTCCTCCTTGGTGATCGCGGTGAGCGTCAGCCGGAGCGTCGCGGAGCGAAGCTCGTCGCGCGCCTTGATCGCCGTGTTGAGGTCGTTCTGCAGCTTCGACTTGAGGGAGGTCATGGGTTTGATTGTCGCAGGTACGGGAAGCTGAACGCCCGTTGATTTAAGGGGCGGCACAGGGGTGGCATGGGGACGCGGGCACGGTCTGACACGATGGACGTATGCGCGCGCGATACGGAGTACCTCTTGGCATCACGGCGGTCGCGGCTGCCGGACTGGCTTACTCGGTGGGTTTCGAGGCCCGTTCCTTCCGCCTCCGACGGGTGACCGTCCCTGCCCTGCCCGCGGGGATGCGCCCCCTGCGCGTGCTCCAGGTGTCCGACATCCACATGGTGAGCGGACAGCGCAAGAAGCAGCGCTGGCTGCGCTCACTGGCTGGCCTGCGCCCCGACTTCGTGATCAACACCGGGGACAACCTGTCCGACCCGGAGGGCGTACCGGAGGTGCTGGACGCGCTCGGTCCCCTGATGGAGTTCCCGGGCGCGTACGTCTTCGGCTCCAACGACTACTACGGCCCCAAACTCCGCAACCCCGCCCTCTACTTGATCGAGAAGGCCCGGGGCCGCCACGGTCTGAACGGCAACGCACCCGTCGTAGGCGCGATCCACAACCCGTGGACGGACCTGCGCGACGGCTTCGACTCGGCGGGCTGGCTCAACCTCACGAACACGCGCGGGGTATTGAAGGTCGAGGGCGTCTCCGTCGAGCTGACCGGCCTGGACGACCCGCACATCAAGCGGGACCGATACGCGCAGGTGGCCGGCGGCCCGTCGGCGTCCTCCGACTTCTCGATGGGCATAGTGCACGCGCCGTATCTGCGGGTCCTGGACGCGTACACGGCGGACGGCTACCCGCTGATCCTGGCCGGCCACACCCACGGCGGCCAGCTCTGCCTCCCCTTCTACGGCGCCCTCGTCACCAACTGCGACCTGGACACGGACCGCGTGAAGGGCCTGTCCACGCATCGGGCGGAGGGCCGTACGTCGTATCTGCACGTGTCGGCGGGCTGCGGGACGAACAAGTACACACCGGTACGGTTCGCGTGCCCGCCGGAGGTCACGCTGCTGACGTTGGTGGCAAAGGAGTAGCGGGGGCGACGGTAAGGGGGCGGGTGGCGGTAGTGGGGCGGGTCGCGACGCGGGGGTAACCCGCACGGCCCGCCCGTATCGCCCCTTTTGCCGGACCTGCTTAGCGTGAGGGGCATGACCGCCCCGATACCCAGGGACATCCCGGACCTCCCCGCGGTCCCGGGCATGCCCGCGCTGCTGCCCTCGTCCGTCCCCGCCACGGCGGTGGTGACCCCCGTACGCCGCCCCCTCACCGCCGCCTTCCGCCTGCTGGTCGCCCTCGCGGCGGCCGCGGCCGTGACCATCGACGTGCTCCTCGGCAGTCCGCTCCGAGTCCTGAGCTACTTCACGATCCAGAGCAACATCCTCCTGGCCCTGATCCTGGCCTTCTCGGCCCGCCGCGCCTGGAAGGCCCGCCGCCCCCTGCCGGCCGCCCTGACGGGCGCGACACTGCTCTACGTCGTGATCACCGGCCTGGTCTACCACCTGCTCCTGGCCAACGCGTCGAGCCCCTTCTCCATGACCGGCGAAACGGCGCCGCCGACGGGCTGGCACGCGATCACCAACCAGATCCTCCATACGGTGACCCCGATCGCGGCGGTGGTGGACTGGCTGCTGCTGACCGCACCCGGCCGCCTTCACCTGCGCCAGGCGGCGACCTGGCTCCTCTACCCCCTGGCCTACCTGGCCTTCTCCCTCGGCCGCGGAGAACTGCTCCTCCCCGGCACGCCGGACCGCTATCTCTACCCGTTCCTCGACGTCGACCTGCACGGCTACAAGAGCGTCCTCGGCAACGCCCTCCTCCTCGGCCTCGCCGTCTACGCCCTCGCCGCCCTCCTCATCGCCCTCGACCACACCCGCCCGAACCCCATCCGCAACCGCGCGAAAACCGGATTTCGTCTCCAGCCACCGGTGGGCTAAAGTAAACGACGTCGCCGCGACAAGCAGCGACAATCGGGGTGTAGCGCAGCTTGGCAGCGCGCTTCGTTCGGGACGAAGAGGTCGTGGGTTCAAATCCCGCCACCCCGACAGTGAAGTACCAGGTCAGGGGCCTGATCCGCAGAGCGGGTCGGGCCCCTGATTGGTTCCTGGAGATCGCTTGGGAGAAATCTGGGAGAAGATCTTGGTCGGCTTCTCCCAGGAGCAGTCTCCAGTGCCGCAGGAAGAGCGGTGCTCGCGCGCCCTCGGACCTGGGCGTTCGCGAATCCAGGGCTCGTAACTGACCAGGAACACCCGTGCGGGCCACCCCAACGGTCGTTAGGAACACCGCACATGGCAGGTCACCGCTCAGCGCCTCCCCACGACCACGCCCGTGCGCTCGCCCAGCGGGTACGTGCGCTACGGGACGACCGCGGGTGGACGCGGGAACGGCTGGCCAAGGAGGCGGGCGTCGCCGTCGGGACGCTGGCCCGTCTGGAGAGCGGGGGAGCGATCCAGCCAGGTTTCTTCACCGTTGGCGCGGTGGCCGAGGCTCTTGCGGTCTCCCTCAATGATCTGTACCGGACGACCCGGGTCACGCCCGTCACACCCGGTCTTTGGTCAGCCGGATACGAAGGGCGGGACATCGACTCGTTCGTCGCCTCCCTCGTCGACAGCCGCATCAGTGTCGTGGCGGACGTACGGCTCACCCCGATCAGCCGCAAGAAGGGCTTCAGCAAGACCCGCCTCGGGGAGGCTCTGGCCGAAGCCGGCATCGAGTACACGCACCTGCGTGGCCTGGGCAATCCGAAGGACAATCGGGAGCCCTTCTGGGACGGCCGCGTCGAAGTGGGTCGGGCGCGCTTCCGTGGCCTACTGCGGTCCGAGGAGGCCCAGGCCGACCTTGACCGGCTCGCAGAGCACGCCCGGGCGTCGCGGGTCGCGGTGCTGTGCTTCGAGAAGGACGAGAGCCGCTGCCACCGGCAGGTCGTCCTGGAGACGGTCCGCAGCCGGGTCTCAGTGCCGGTGAATCCCTTGGCCTGACTTCGTCCCCGGCTTTCGCACGCGCCCTTGCCAGCGGTGCATGCCTCTCTTCCAATCAGATCGGGGAGATCGATGGAGGGGGCACACCATGGCGTCGTCGGCATTCGGGAAACGGCAGCGCGCACGGATCATGATCACGGTCAAGACGTATCCGGAGCTGTCCAACAAGTACCGCGAGACCAGCTGCGTGGCCGGCATCCGTCTGGATCAGGGGGCGCCCAAGCACGTGCGGTTGTTCCCCGTCCCGTTTCGGCTGCTCGCCGAGGACGCCCAGTTCTCGAAATACTCGATCATCGAGGTCGATGTAGAGCCACACGGCCAGAAGCGGGACTCGCGGCCGGAGAGTCTGCGACCCGACCTTGCCACCCTGGAGATCGTGGGGTCCGTGCCGCCGGACGGTGGTTGGAAGAAGCGGTATCAGTACGTCGAGCCTCTGGTCGCGCCGTCGTTGTGCGCCATCAAGAGGGACCAGGAACAACGAGGGACCTCCCTCGGCGTCTTCCAGCCCGCCGAGGTCACTTTCCGGCTCGCCCCGGCTGAAGCCTGGTCCGCCTCCAAGGCAGCGCTGGCCGATCAGCTCGACCTCTTCGAGCAGGATCTGACTCCCTTGGAGTGGGTACCGCTGGACTTCCGCTACAGCTTCCGCTGCGCGGACGGCGACTGCACCGGTCACGACATGGGACTGAAGGACTGGGAGGCCGGGGCGTCGTACCGCAAGTTCCTGCGCAAGTACGGCGACCAGGGCGTCCGCGAGAAGCTGCTGGAGACTTGGTACGACCGGATCTTCACGCCCAACCGGGCCGTCCACTTCTTCGTCGGCAACATCGCGGCCCATCCCAAGACCTTCATGCTGCTGGGCCTGTTCTACCCACAGCAGCAGGTCGTCCAGTACGTCCAGGACGACCTGTTCCCACTCTGACGCGTAAATAGGTCCAGGTCAGGGGTTGTTTGGGCAGGGCTGGGCGCCCGGTGGCCGGAGGTGCTGCCGGGTGTTTGGTCGTGGGGTGGTCAGGCTGTGGCTTCCCGAGGGTTGAGGGTGACGGTGTAGCCGAGCTGGTTGAGGGCGTTGATCGCGCGGCGGGTGGCGCGTTCGGGGTCGCGCTGGGTGAAGTAGGCGCCGCCGAGCTCGCGGTAGGTGACATGGTCGGTGAGCATGTGCCAGATCGCGGTGGTGATCGAGTGTTCGACGGCGACCAGGGCCCTGAGCGGGCCGCGGCGGGCGGTGAGCCGCTTGTAACGGGCTTGCAGGTAGGTGTCTTTGGTTCTCACCGCGCCGAATGCCGCGAGTCCGAGTGCTCCCTTCAGGTAGGGATTGCCGGGGCGGACCTTGGTGTTTTTGGTGCGGCCGGCGGACTCGTGGTGGCCGGGGCAGACCCCGGCCCAGGAGGCGAGGTGCCGGGCGGAGGCGAACCGGGTCATGTCGCCGCCGGTCTCGGCGATGATCACCTCGGCGACCGCGTGGTTGATCCCGGGGATGGTGTCGAGGAGGTCGAGGGCGCCTCGAAAGGGGGCCATCGCCTCCTCGATGCGTGCATCCAGCTGTCCGACCGCATCCGTGAGCTGGTCGTAGTGGTCCAGGTGCAGCCGGACCAGGAAGGCGTGATGGTCGCGGAAGCGACCGGTCAGGGCCTCGGTGAGTTCGGGGATCTTGTTGCGGAGCTTGCGCCTGGCCAGTTCCGCGAGGGTCTGCGGTTCGCGTTCGCCCGAGACGAGAGCCTCCAGCATGGCCCGGCCGGAGACGCCCATGATGTCGGAGGCGACCGCGGCGAGCTTGATCCCGGTGTCCTCCAGCAGCTTCTCCAGGCGCTGGACGATCTGGCCGCGCTCGCGGGTGAGCTGGGTGCGGGCGCGGGTCAGGTCCCGCAGTTCACGCACGGGCTGGTCGGGTACGAACGACGGCCTGACCAGGCCGTGCGCTCCGAGCTGGGCCAGCCAGGCCGCATCGGAAACGTCGGTCTTGCGGCCGGGCAGGTTCTTGACCTGCCTCGCATTGACCAGGATCACGTCCAAGTCCTCGGCCAGCAGGTAGTAAAACGGCTTCCAGTAGTCGCTGGTGGCCTCGATCACCACCAGCGTGACCTCGGCGGCGAGCAGGTGATCCCGCAGGGCAAGGACCGCGTTCGTCGTCGAACCCCACGTCGTGGTCTCGGTGGTGAACGACCCCCGCCGCTTCGTACTCGGCGTGCGCACGCACACCTTGGCGTCCTTCTTGCTGATGTCCACACCAGCGCAGCGTTCGTGCAGCACGTCCACGGCTCTACTCCCTCCCGGACGGCAACCGGTACGCCGTTCCGGGAAGGCCAGGGTGTAACAGGAATTCTGACGCACGTGCTCACAGCAACACTCCACGGTTCCCGTGGACGGCCCTCAGCGTCACGCTGACCTGCGAGCTCACCGGCATCACAGAGACATCGACTTCGGCCGGAACGAACCCCACCAGCGTCCCGCGGAGGTATCAGCCCACGTCAGAGGCAGACAGAGGCAACCCGGCGCACGCCACAGGATTTACCACGCCCCCGGCGCGCACCGAAGGTGCGCTGGACCGCTGACCAGAGTTCAGGACTCCGACCGACCTGGCCAGTGCTTTGGCGGTGCGACGGCTGGGTCCGTCATCTGGAGACGCTTCTGCCAGGTTGGGTCGATCGATGTCAGAGAGACGAGCCGCTGACCGTCGCCGGCCTCGAGCTCAGAGAGGGCGTGGGGAAGGGCCGCGCACACTGTGGCGAGCGCCGTACTCTGCACCCCTAGCGCTGCGGGTGAGTACCCGTGGCCCGTGACCACGCAGTGAGGACGCAGTGGTGAATTCCTGGCTACTCTCGTGCAATCGCAGGAAATTTGATCTCGACAGGTTCCGGCTTGACGGCCAGGAGTTGACGTCATGGAGTGTCCATCGGTTCCGGAGCGAGCTTGAGGCGGGAGATCGGTTCGTTCTGTGGCTCTCTGGGGCTGATGGCGGCCTTGTCGGGCGTGGTCATCTGACAGGCCCGCCCTCGCTGGAGGCGGCCAATGATGCCTCGTACTGGAGTGAGGACCCGGGCGTTCGCTGGTACGTCCCGTTGGAGATGGAATGCTGGCTGGACACGCCGATCCCTCGCCGGAGATTCCTGGACACGCCGACAGTGGCCGGGGCCAGCATCGCCACCCAGCCGTTCGCGGGCAATCCGCACCGGCTGTCGGGGGAACAGTGGGATGTCGTCCGCTACCTCTTCCAGGAGGCGGAGGAAATCCGCGGCGTTCAACAGCAGACACAGAAGTTGGCTGTCGCATCGGCCGGACCGGCGGACGTTCGTGTCGGCAGTGCCTATCGGACGGTGGGCGAGCGCGCCCAACCGGTCGCTGTCCGGCGAAGTGCTCCCGACCCTGATCTCGTGGGCCGCAACTTCGCTGTGCACATGCGGCTTCAGGACGCTCTCGCGCAGGCGGCCATGGAGCGCGGTCTGGAAGTGCTCTCACCTGGGCCTGCCGACCCGGAGTTCGATCTCGCGTGGCGTGCGCAGGACGGCGAACTCACCGTGTGCGAAGTGAAGTCGCTTACGCCGGTGAACGAGTCGTCACAACTACGCGTCGGCCTCGGGCAGATCCTGGACTACCAGGACCAACTTCTGGCAAGAGCGAGGAGCGTACGCGCAGTTCTGTGGGTCGAGAGCGAGCCGACTGAACGCCGCTGGGTCGGTATTTGCCGTCGTGCCGGCGCCGAGCTTGCCTGGCCCGGCATGGAGCACCAGGTGTGCACGCAGCCTGGGCCGCACAAAAGAAACATGGTTAACATATAACGGCCTGGCGTGGCTGCTTCCCTCTGTCCATGTTGCATAGAACTTGCAGGTCAGATCGATCTCTTGGGTGCGCCGTAAGAGGCGGTCGACTCTGCGGCGCACCCTTGGGACCTTTTGCGCAGTGCTCTGCGCAGTTGTGGAGCTTTCAGCGAGCCGCCTACCGTGACGGCCATGAACACCACCGATCCACTGCTTAGGGGTGCCGACATAGCGCGGCTGGCAGGGGTGAAGCGTCCGGCCGTCAACAACTGGCAGAGGCGCCATCCGGACTTCCCTGCGGCCGTTCACTCGGGCGGCGTGGAGTGCTTTCCACTCAGCCACGTCTTGGCCTTTCTGGACTCTCGTGTCATCCCGCCCAGGTTCCTGGCCCAACATGAGACAACGGGGACCACGTACGGGGACAGGGCGCGTCGCAGTCGGCCTGGCACCGGTTCACAGCAGCGGCACGCCGCCAAGCCCATCGATCACAGCCGGAACGCACCGGATTCCCAGCAGCTCGTCGCCGAACTCATGGGGCCTCTGGCGGAGAGGGTCCGGGGTAGCGGCTTCGTCTCCGACTATGTGAACCTGCTTGCGTCCCTTGCCTTCCTCCGGGCATGTGCACCGGCCCGCTGGACGGGGCTGCTGCGCGCTGCCCCACCCCGTCACAGCCGGGGAGAGGCCCAACGGCTGCTACAGCGCATCGGGGAGGCGGCGGACGACGCTCTGCGCAGTGAGGGAATCCTGCCGGGAATGGGGCGCTCACTGGACCGGCTCAGGCCCAGTTCGTATGCCGACCTCCAGCATGCAATCCGTCTCTCCAGAGATCTCGGCCCCGACGCCTTCCCAATGCTGCTCGAACGGTATGAGGAGCATGCCGGCCTGACGAGCAGTGAGTTCTTCACCCCGCGTGCCATAACGCGGATGATGGCAGAGCTACTGATGCGCGAGGGGAGCGCGCCGCTTGCCGTTTCCGATCCATACCTGCGCGGAGGTGAGCTGCTCACAGCGGCTGTCGAGGTGGCGTGCCAGGCCGGGCACCCTGTCGCGCTGCCGACTGTGTGCGGCGCCGGCCCGCACGAAGACACCCTCCGGCTCGCCGGCATGCATTTGATGCTGCAAGGAGCGCTAGCACGGCTCGAAACCGGCAGTGCCGCACCATGGACCGAGCTTGACCAGCCCTCGGGTACTTCAGACCGGATCTTTCTCAATCCTCCGTTCAACGCGAGTGCCTCCGCGATCCGCGGAAGGAAGCCGGAACAGTGGCCCTACGGCCCGCCTCCCCCGGGCAACGACAACTTCGCTTGGATTCAGTACGTACTCGGCAAGCTCAACCCTGGCGGACGCGCGGCCGTGCTGATGCCTAACAACGCTCTCTCCTCCGCTAACCGGCAGGAGCAGGACATACGCCGGAACTTGGTGGAACGCGGAGCTCTGGAGTGCGTCATCGCGCTTCCCAAACAACTCTTTCGGGAGACGGCCATCCCCGTCTCCGTATGGATCCTGAGGTATGCCCCGGGCCGGGGCAAGCAAGTCCTGTTCGTCGATGCGCAGCACATGGGGGTGATGCAGTCGCGCACCCGGCGGATCCTCACCGAGGACAACACGGCGGCGGTTGTGCAAGCCTTCGCGGCTTGGCAGTCCGACGGGGAACACTCGGTCTCGCAGGTCGGAACCGATGGTCTCAGTATGGCCGTCGAGCCGGACGACATCCGCGACCGGGACTATTCGCTCAACCCGGCCGACTATGTGGTGCGAGAGGTGGCTGCGCCGCGCGACGCCGAGGACCTGGAACAGGAGCTCGCGGAAAGTGCGGAAATGGTCCGCCTTGCGCGGTACTTCATGATCGAGGCAGACGCGCGCATGAAGAAGGTGCAGAGGGAGCTGGACTTTGTTCGCGCCCTGGTCGGTGACAGCGTGCTGGGCCAGTGGGAGGAGCGGCCGCTCGGCGAACTCTGTGAGGTTCAGGCAGGCCCCTCCCCCTCACTCATCAAGAGCGCACGATCGGCAGAAGGTGATGTGCCCGTGTTGCTGCCGACCCATCTGCGGGACCGCCGGATCGTCGCTTCGCCGGATCAGGTACTGGTGCCACGTGTGCACGCCGAGGGTCGGCTGAGAAATTACCAGGTGATAGCGGGCGACATCCTGTGCGTGCGAACGGGGACAACCGGCCCTTCAGCGCTGGTGGACACTCCGCAAGACGGCTGGATCCTGGGCAGCAACCTGCTCCGTATTCGTCCGCTCGTCGACCCGGTTTGGGAGGTTCTGCCGGAATATCTGCTCGCTTTCCTTTCCCTTCCTGCCGTCGTGGAATGGATCCGGATCCGTTCCACGGCCACCACAGCCATCGGATCGATAAGCACCGCATCGTTTCGGCAGCTCCCAGTGCCTCTTCCGTCGTGGGACGAGCAGCGGCGTATCGGAGACCAACTCAGGTCCTACGACGCGCAGATCGTCGCGCACCGCGACTTTGCCCAAGCCGTCGAGCGCTCCCGGGCTGCATTCGCTGAGCAGGTCATGCAGGAGGCGGCGACGGTGGTTCAGCCGAAGAAGACCAGGAAGGAACAGGTCAGTTGAGCACATCACAGTCCCCGGATTCCTCCGGGGCCAACGGTGCCGAGCCCCCAGAATCCTCCGGAGCCAGGTCCCCGTGGCTGCTGGTAGCCATATTCTGCTCACTTACTATCACCCTGGCGACGGGCATCGTCATGAGTTGGGGAGGGGACGAGCCCACCGCCGCCGCCAAGGCCGGGGGCGGGGCGTTTGTCGCTTCCATGACCATGTGGCTGACCATCCTGAAGGAGCGGGGGCGACTGTAGTGCAGCCATGCGCCGAGGCCCTTGACTGAGCTGCCCCGAGTTTCGTAGAGTCCGGTGATCTTGTTTCAGGCGGACTGCGGGACTCGTTCCTGGCTCTGCCAGAAGTCGCGTTCGTACTCGGCTGGTGGCACGTAGTCGAGCGCGGAGTGTAGGCGTTCTTCGTTGTACCAGGTGATCCACTGGAAGATCGCCCGTTCGACCTGGGCGGGGTCCTTCCAGGGTCCCTGCATCTCGATCAGCTCGGCCTTGAAAGTGCCGTTCAGCGCCTCGGCCATGGCATTGTCGTACGAGTCCGCGACGGAACCGACCGACGCGGAGGCGCCGATGTCCGCGAGCCGGTCGGTGTATCGAATCGACACATATTGGGTGGGTTCAATCAGTCGTTGCAACATCGGGTTGTCGGATCGAGCGTAGTTGCTCGGCGAAGACCTCGGCTGGGGTCTTCCAGCCGAGGACCTTGCGGGGGCGGTTGTTGATCGCCAAGGCGACGGCCTCGAGTTCCTCGGCGGACCACCTGGCCAGGTCGGTCCCCTTCGGGAAGTACTGGCGCAGCAGCCCGTTGGTGTTCTCGTTCGTCGGGCGCTGCCAGGGCGAGTGCGGATCGGCGAAGAACACCTTCGTCCCGGTCTCGAGCGCGAACTGGGCATGTCCGGACAGCTCCTTGCCGCGGTCCCAGGTCAGGGTCTTGCGCAGCTGCTCGGGCAGGCGCGTCATCGACGCCGTCAGGGCGGCGTTCATCGCGGCTGCGCCGTAGCCGCCGAGCGACGGGCCGTTCTTCACGGGTGGTCTCTCGCCCCAGCCCTCCAGCCGCGGGAGGTGGACCAAGAGCGTCGAGCGGCTCGAACGCTCGACGAGCGTGCCGATCGCAGACCGGCCGGTGCCGATGATCAGTCGGGTAGCGGGGACGCATTGCTGCGTCCCCGCCCCCTCAGAACCGTGCAAGCAGATGTTCACCGCACACGGCTCAAGCAAGCCCCAAGGGCTCGCGGCCAGGAGAAGGTGCAGGATTCGTCAGCCCGGCGGCTCCAGTCCGCCGTTGACAAAGGGTGTGCAGGAGACGGAGCCGTTGATCATCCGATGAGCCACCGCCCAGGAGTGCGACGTACTGTTTGGAGATCGACTTCCTGATGACGGTCCGCCACGCTTCCCATTCCTGGGGACTTCGCGGCGGGTGATCGGCGTGCAGAAGGAGTCCTCCGCAGATCGGGCAACGACCTTGCTGTGCTCGGAGCAGGCGCACGGTCATGCCGTCGACCGGCGGAGGCGGTCCCTTGCGACGCCGCTCGGCCCAGTACGACTCAAGCGCCGGGTCGTCTGGAGACGCCCTGCCCTTGACCAACTGGTGCCGGACGATCTTCGTCCAGGAGAACTTGAGCAGGTAGGCGCCGCTGTCGCGGTCGCCGAACACCCACCGGTCCTTCCTCGACTTGTTGAACCGGCCGAAGTACTTGTCGGAGATCCAGTGCTTCGACTTGTTCGGGTGGCTGCGCTTGGCCCACTTGTAGGTGAGCTTCCACATGTGGTTGTCCAGTGCGGTGAAGACCTCACTGGACACCACCGTCCGGTAGTAGGCCGACCAGCCCCGCACGATCGGGTTGATCTTCTTGAGCACCGCACCTGCATTGGCCCCTCGCAGGGCCAGCATCTCGGTACTCAGCCGTTCCCGGATCCGTCGTTGAGCCGCCGTGCTCGGCTTGATCAGCAGCTTGCCGTGATAGCGACGGACGTTGAACCCCAGGAAGTCGAACCCGCTCTCCGCGTGGACGATGCGTGTCTTGTCCTCGTGGAAGGCAAGCCCCCTGGGCGTCAGCCATGCGGCCAGCCGTTCCTTGACCTGCTCGGCCTGTTCACGGCTGGTGCACATCGCGACGAAATCGTCTGCGTATCTCACCAGCACGGGGCTCCCGCTCTGCGCACTCCCGGCGTCTCTGCCGGTCGTGAAGTAGCGGACCCCTGCGGCTTCTTCCATCCCGTGCAGGGCCACGTTGAAGAGCAACGGGCTGATCACTCCGCCTTGCGGAGTTCCCGCTTCGGTCGGGGCGAACCGACCTCGATCCACCGCCCCGGCCTTCAGCCACTGCCGGACCAGTCCCCGGGCGGGGAAGGTGCCGAGCGCGGCCGTCAGCCGGTCGTGGTCGATCCGGTCGAACGCCGCCGTCAGGTCCGCGTCGAGCACCCACACACGCTGCGGGTTCTTCCCGTTGAGCGTGGAGTAGATGGCCCCGATCGCGTCATGACAGCCGCGGCCGGGCCGGAAGCCGTACGACTTCGGCTCGAACCGCGCTTCCCACTCGGGTTCCAGCGCACCGAGTGCCACAGCTTGCAGGCACCGGTCAACGATCACGGGAATCCCGAGTCCGCGCTTCTTCGTCGTCCCCGGCTTGGGGATGAACACCCGCTTGACGGGCTTGGGTATCCACGGTCGGGCACGGTGCTGGACCCAGTCGGCCAGGGCGGCCTTGGACCGGGACAGCAGCACCACCTTCCCGTCGACTCCCGCCGTCGCGCGTCCCGCGTTGATCTCCGTGACCCGCCGCACGCTCAAGAGCGTGTTCGACCGGGACCGGAGCATCAGCTTCTGCAAGTTGCGGACCCTCTTCAGGTCCCCCGCCTGCGACGCCGTGAAGATCCTCTGCCGCAGACGCCGTACGTCCTCCTCGACCCGGTGCCAGTTGACCGACGCCCAGTCCAGGTCTTCGCCCTCAGGTCCGTTCACCGTCGCGACGGCGGCCGGAACAGACGAAGCCGCTCCGTCCATATCCGTCAAGGTGTCCAACTTGCCCCTCGGTTAGTCGTCCTTGCCCAGTGAGTCCGCACAGGCTCACCCGGCCCACGTCAGCACCCTTTCGGGTCCGGGCAGTGCACCCGTATCCGGACGGTTATGCGGGGCGACCAGCGGAGAGGCCGGTCATCGTGCCCCGGGTTCCCGTTTCCTTTCGGCTTCCGGCATTGGCTTCTTGGGCCATCCTGTTCCCGCTGGGGAGTTGAGCCTTCCTCGCGGTCGGCCTACCGGGCCACGAAGACCCGGACCCCAACGGGGTTTCCACGTTCCACACGAATGAGATACGACCGGGGTGGGTGCTCCCTTTACCCCGAGGCGGCGGTGTCCACCTGGCCGGAGTGACCTCTGCCGGCCAGCGCCTGCCGCTTCTCAGCGGCCAGCCATGCACCCCGCTGGAACCTTCCATCGACGGGGCTTGGGATCACGAGGCATCAAGGGGAGTTCACTTACGTTCACCCGTCCGGTCTTCCCCTTGCCGGTAGCTCCCGGATGGAACAGGAGCCCTTGGGCTTTCCCCCGAGCTTCGCACCACGCCGTTACCGGCATCGCACGTCAGGGGCGGGGACGGGTCATACGGACACGGACCCGTGACTGCACCTACGGCCTCATCATCAGCCGCCTCTCCAATCGGTCAGTCCACTCAAATTCGCGCGACTTCGTGTCGCACGATCGCCTTCCCAGTGCCCGGGAACGGCCCGGTCTGCGGCTTCGGCGGGCCGCTGCCCGCCTGCTCACGGCCAGGAAACCGAAAAACGCCGCCAAGACACCAGCAGTCACCGCGCTGTTATGAGCCCAGCGGGCAACCATGTGGGCGTGTCGCAGAGTGCCTGCACGATCACATCTAGGCAACATCCCTAGCTCAGCACGGACTTGGGGTTGAGTCTGGGGCCAAGTGCGTGTCTTGTATCCATGACTAGAAGGCCCGGGGGGGCTGGCATGGATATCGACAAGAACGACCGACTCCTGATCGACGGCGAACTGGTGACTGTTGTCGCTGCCTTCCAGGAGCGGACCGGGTTCAACTGCGTGATCAAGTCGCCCACTCGGGGCCTCACCGAAGCGTTCGTGCTCCTCGCCGATGTACCGGTCTGCAAGGTGGCCAGTTCCGATGGGAGCGGAGATAGCGCGCGTGCGATCACTGGGGTGTGGGCGCAATGGATGCGATGGGCCATCCCCCGCATCCGGTCGGCTGTTCTGGCCACCCGGCCGCTAAGGCCGTATGCCCACCAGGACGACGCTGTTTTCAGTGTGATGTTGCCCCAACCCAAGCTGCGATTCCTCTTGGCCGACGAGCCAGGAACCGGAAAAACCCTCATGACCGGAATGTACTTAGCGGAGGGGCGCAGGCAGGGGCTGATCCCAGGGAAGACGGTCATTGTTGTGCCGGCCCACTTGGTAGGCAAGTGGATCGGGGAACTCAAGCGCTTCTTCGGCATCGATGCGCAGCGAATCACCGCCGATGTCGGCCGTGAACCGCTGGACCTGCGTGCGGACGTGGACGTCTGGGTTGTCTCGCTTGACCTGTTCACCTACAACACCGATGTCCGCCGCAAGGTCGTCGGTTCACGGGCCTCCTGGTCTCTGGCCGTCTTCGACGAGGCCCACCGACTCACCCCGACTTCCCAGCATCTCAGCGCGGCTCGCCAGCTCGGTGATGTGGCCCACCACCTCCTTCTGCTGACTGCCACTCCGCACCGTGGCAAGGAGAACTTCTTCCGAGCTCTGCTGAATCTGCTTGATCCAGCTATCTACCGGTGGGACCCGTCCGAGAAGACCTATGACCACCCTATGCACCCTGGGCCCAACAACTTCCTACGGCGGATGAAGGAGGATCTACGGGGCCTGGACGGCGAACTGCTCTTCCGTCCCCGATATGCACAGACTCACGAGGTCTTCCTGACCCCGGCTGAGTCAGATGCCTACGACGCGGTCATGGGCTACGTGGAGACGTGGTATTCCTCGGACTCGGTTCTGGCCCGTTCCATCTACGGCAAGCGGGCTGCCTCCTCGGTGACAGCAGCCCTCGAAACTTTGCGACGCCGACGGGCGGCTCTGTCTGGCTCGCAGGCCGGCCGCGTGCCTCCAGTAGCGCCCGAGGGCTTTGAGAACCAGGACCTGGCCCGCGCTGCCCTCGACTCCGATGACGCCTGGCATGACGCCGAAGCGGCCGTAATCCAGGCCCGCAGCAGCGACCGCAGAGCTGAACTGGATGCCGTCGCCGTGGTCATCGGCCAACTGGAGCGGTCCTTAGCATCGAGGGACGAAGCCGCCAAGTGGCAGGCAGCCCGCGACATCATGCAGCAGCACCAGATCAGCCCTGGTAGCGGGCAGTTGCTGGTTTTCAGCGAGTTCACGGACACTGCTCGATGGCTCGCCGGGGTCTTCCGCGCGGCAGGATTCAGTACCGAGGTCCTGGACGGAAGCGTGGACCAATCGGGTCGCGAGGAGTTGCAAGCCAGGTTCCTCAAGGACCGGTTCCAGGTCCTCGTGTCCACCGACGCAGGCGGCGAGGGCATCGACCTGCAGTCTGCGCACGTCATGATCGACTGGGACATCCCCTGGAGTTTGGTGCGGCTCGAACAGCGCGCTGGCCGACTGCACCGAATTGGTCAGCAGAACGAGGTGTTCGTCTATCACCTGGTGGCCCCCGAGACCCGTGAGGGGCGTGTCCAACAGGTCATCCTGGAGAACCTCACCGCAGCCTCCGCATCACTGCAAGGGCGCCTGTACGACTTGCTCGACGCCACGGTCGACCGGACTGGCTTCAACTTCGGCGCGGCCATGGCCGCAGCACACCGGGACCCGGCTGCGGTCGGCGAGGTGCTCGCTGCCGTACCCGACACTGCGACCCTCGTGGCTCGCGCCAAGGACATCGTTGCCGAGGAAGACCGGTTCAAGACCCCAGTCGACCACGGCGAGGCCATGCAGAGGTTCGCGAGCGACCGCCTCCAGGCGATCAATCCGGTCATCGTGTCCGCTTTCGTCGACCAGGCCGCCAACGTCGAAGGGTGGAGTGTGTCGACGGGACCCACTCCCGGCATACGGGTCCTGCGTTCCGACCTCACTCATCTCCCCGCCTCCTTCGGCGGCTTACAGGAATGCCTGATCGCCGCCGACTCTGCCACGGTCGCCAAAGCCCAGGAGGAACAGTTCCGCCGAGCCGAAGACGTCATAGTCCTGGGTCCCACCGAAGACTCGTTCCAGGAACTGGTCGAGCGGGCCGTTCAACGCTGTGAGGGGGACCTACTCGCAGGAGCCGCAGCCGTGGACGTGTCCTCCCTGACCGGCTACACCCTGTTCGTCTACGCAGCGGAACTTGAGCACCACAACGGCATCCGCCGCATCCGCCGCACCGTGCCCTTCCTCATCCGCTATTCCGGTGCGGGCGCGTTCGCCACTGCTTGGGAATCGGTCATGAATCTCAGCCCCACCGCTGACCCCTCCAAGCCACCCTCACCCGCCGCACGAGTCGAGGCCGACTCCGCCGCCCGCAAAGCAGTCCAGGCGGAAACTTCCGAGATGCAGCGCCTGCAACGGGCGGTCACAGCGAAGAGCCGCGACCAACTCGGTGACGTCGAACGACGCCTCAAACGCCAGGTCAGGACCCTAGACGCCGACGTCAGACGCAGCAGACTCGAACAGTTCGCCGCCGAGAAGGCGGACCGGCTTGCCCACTTCGCGCTGTTCGACAACATCACCCAAACCTCTCCCACCCCGCTGGGATGGGTTCAGGTCAGCGGCGGTGCGCGGGTCAACGAGCTGGGCCACGACCCGGACTCCGAGAGGGTCGCCATCGCCAAGGTCGTCACGGAACTCGAAGGACTCGGCTGGATCGTCGACGACCGACAGACCGCCGGGCTGGGCTACGACCTGCTCGCGCGCCGCCCCGGGACCACCGACCAGCGTCTGATTGAAGTAAAGGGCTTTGTTGCCGGGATCAGGCCAGTCTTCTTCGAACAGCACGAATGGGCTCAGGCACAGCAGCGCGGGCCGGACTACTGGCTGTACGTGGTCCTGCAGTGCGCTACCCGGCCGGCTGTCGTCATCCGTTGTCAGGACCCGGCCGGGACGCTGGCAGGGCCTCGGCGTATCGAGCGTTTCAAGATTCCCGTCTCTCAGCTTCGGCGCCTCATGGAGAACCGTTGACCACCGACTCAGGACGCACCCTCATCGACACCTGGTTTCCGTGCGCGGCTGTCGACGAAGCGTGCAGCAACCGGGCCGGATCCGGCCAGGTGGAGAAGGCGATCTTCACATGGTTCGCCTCGCGCCCCATTGCCCAGGCCCGTGCTGCTGTAGCCACGGCACTGCTGCCGGATAGTACGAGCGTTCGGCAGCTGGTCGACGGCGCAGTGCGCGGCGATCCAGCGGCCTTGGTCGAGACCGCCGCCAGGATCAGCGAGCGCTACCCCGACGGAAGGCCCGTGGTCCTGGACATCTTTTCTGGACGCGGCATCATCGCCCTGGAGGCGGCCCGGCTCGGCGCCCAAGCCGTCGGCTTGGACCTGAGTCCCGTCGCCACGCTCGCCGGCCGGGTCCTGGCGGACTACCCCCTACGGGACTGGTCTGCCGAGCCGGCCCTGCCCTGGCTAGAGACTGATCCGCAGGACGACGCCCTGTTCGGTCAGGGCGCTCCTCCCCGGTTGGTAGCGGATCTCGAAGTCTTCCTGGCGGAGATCGGCAGGCGTACACAGATCGCGGTCGCTCCGCACTACCCCCGCAATTCCGACGGGTCGTTACCCTGGGGCTACTTGTGGGCCATCAGCATTCCCTGCGACGGCTGCACCAACCGCTTCCCGCTCCTGGGAAGCTTCGTCCTGCGCCACCCGTACCACCGGACCAACGATCTCGGCCAGTCTCTGCGGCTGGTTGTCCACGAGGGCACCTGGCATGCCGAAGTGATCGACGGCCCCCCGGACCAGCCACCTACCTACTCCTCGACCGACCTGGGCGACGGAAGGAAGCGCAAGGGCAAGAGCGCCCGCTGCCCGTTCTGCCAGCAGGTTCACAGCTTGGAGACAGTCAAGGCCAAGGGCATCGCAGGCGAGTACCGCGATGAGCTCCTGGTGGCTATAGACACGCATGGTGAGGCCAAACGCCTCTTCCGGACTCCGCGCCCGGACGAACGTGAAGCCGCCACGGCAGTGGACCTCTCCTCCCTCAAGGCTGACGGTCCGCTGAGCGCCGTTCCGGATGAGGTGATCGCGGCCGGCAATGTGCACACCGTGATGGCCAGCGGGTACGGCTACCGCACGTTCGGCGAACTGATGAACGCTCGACAGACCCTGCAGTTCACCGAGTTGGTCCGCGCCATACGTTCCTGCCACCATGATGCGTTGACCGCCGGCGTCTCACCGCAGTACGCCCGGGCCCTGACCGCCTTCGCCGCAGCAACACTCGCTCGACGGCTTCGCAGGGCAACCCGAGGATGCGCTGTCGAAGCAATGGGCAAGAGCGACGGTATCGGGCACAACGGCAACAAGGTCTCCGATCTGTTCTCCAACGAGGCGGTCCTGAAGTTCCAGTTCGACTGGGTGGAGACTGGCCCCGGAACCGGACCGGGAACCTGGACATCCCTGACGAAAACCGGCCTGCGGCCCTATGAGGCCCACATACGCGGCCTGCGTGGCACGCCCGCACGCTTCCGCCAGGCGAATGCGATGCGGCTGCCCTACCGCGACGCGAGCGTCGACGCCGTGGTCACCGACCCTCCGTACTACGACATGATCGAATACGCGGACGCCTCCGACCTCATGTACGTCTGGCTCAAACGCGTCCTGTTCGACATCTCACCGGACCTCTTCGGGCCCAAGGCAATCCGTACGAGTGACGGCCTGCAGAACAAGGACGACGAAATCATCGTCCGCCGGGTTCACGAGCCCGGACGGGTGCGGCACGACAAGGACTTCTACGAAACGTCGCTGTCCGCCGCCTTCATGGAGAGCCGCAGGGTACTGCGCCCCGACGGGCACCTGGTAGTCGTCTTCGGACACTCCGATCCCGACGCGTGGAAGCGCCTGCTCGCGGCGCTCCACGATGCCGGGTTCGTGGTCACCAGCTCATGGCCGAGTCGGACCGAGTCGGCCAACACCAAGGTGGCCTCGGTCAAGGTCACCATCACCATTGGCTGCCGCGTCGCCCCCACCGGCCGGGAGACTGCCACCGCCGCCCAGGTCGACAGGGAGATCGCCGACGCGATACGGCCGCAAGTGCGTAACTGGACACAGGACGGCCTGGCCCTGGCCGACCAGATGATGGCCGCCTACGGACCTGCCATGGAGGTCTACGGTCGGTACTCCACGGTCATCCAGCCAGACGGCGAGTCAGCCCCGCTGGAGCGGTATCTGACCTTGGCCCGCCGCTGCGTCCGCGAGGCAACCGCACTGCGACTGGACCGCATCCCCATCGAGACCTTCGACGCGATCACCCGCTTCGCCGTGTTCTGGATGAGGGTGCACGGGCGCACCGTCGTTGCCAAGGGAGAGGCCATCTTCCTAGCGCAGGTCGATGGGCTGCGACTGGAGAACGTCCGTGGGGACCTTCTCGCGGAGTCCGGCAAGGGTTTTCGCTTGATCCTTGACCCGCCGGCGTCGGTAGGCCCCGGCAGCGCCGAGTTCGACGTTGCCCGCGCTCTCGCTGGCGCCTACATCTCCGGCGGTACCGAAGCGGCCTCCGTGGTGCTCGCCCAGTGGGAGCGCCCCGTCGACGACGAGCATCTTTGGGCAGTCATTGGGGACCTAGCAGCCCAACTGCCCCCCAACGACACCGTCGCGAAGGCGCTAGTAGCCCTGCAGCGCAACGCCGGAACCATCAAGAACATCGCCCGCGGTCTGGCAGGAACACTTGCCCCTCGTGAAACCGACCGAGGTCTGACCTTGTTCGACGCTGAGGACGCCCGATGACCACTGCGTATCCCCACTGGGCCGAAGTACTCACCCTGCGGCCCGAGATCACAGATGCGAACGGACAAATCGCCGACCTTCAGATGTCTCTGTACAGCGCCGTCTACACCGACCGCAACGTGCCATACACCGATCCCGTGTACTACGCGGAGATCACCGAGCCGACTCCCAGGCTTGTCCAGTTCATGAGCACCGTCGCCCGAAGGCTCGGCACCCGAACCCGCGGTGGAAAAGCCCTCTTTCACCTGGACCAGGGGATGGGTGGCGGCAAGAGCCACGCCTTGGTCGGTCTATACCATCTGGCTAACAGCCCCCAGGCATTCCTGGCGACCGAACTGGGCCAGCGAGTACAAGACGAAGCCGAGCAAAACGGGGCACACCTAAACCTGGACGGCGCCCGGGTAGTGGTCCTGTCCGCAGACAACATGACCCCAGGGGCGACGAGCCCGGAATTCGGCCCGGCAACAACCTTGTATGAGCGGTTCCTGTGGGCCCTGTTCCAAGGCGACCGGGACAGATACACGCAGCACCTCGCCGAGGGATCGAACAAGGCGGCGTTGGCCCGAGCCCTGGAGGCAGTTCAGGGACCGGTGCTGATCCTGCTCGACGAGTTGATGCAGTACGCCCTCGACCTCGCGGACAAGAAGCACATCGCCACGATGCCCGGCGAGAAGGTCTTCCTGGACTGCCTGATGGACGCCGTCGACGAGGTCCCTCAGGTGGCCTTCGTCATTGTGATGATCCGCTCCGACCGCGATGATCGCGGCTACCCAGTGGAAGCCGAAAGCCTTCGTACCTTCGTGACAAGTGGCATCGAGCGCAATGGAATTGGTGACTCCGTCACCGAGCCGCAGGACTTCTCGGCGATCATCCGGCGCCGTCTCTTCCAGCCTGTCGACACAACGCCCGTCAGCGCTCTTGCCACTGCCTGGGCAGAGCATGCGGGACGGGCCTGGACAGAGCAGGTCTTCGAGCGGCTCGGCGCACGGCACGGCCTCGGTGGCCTGGCTGAACGCCTCGCTGCCAGCTATCCGTTCTCTCCCGACGTCATGGCATTGGTCCGCGACGACTGGTCGCGCCATGCCGGCTTCCAGCGGGTGCGTTCCACCGTGGAAATATTCTCCGCCACCGCCTACTACTGGGCTCGCGAGCACGAGGCCGGCCGATGGACGCCTGAGCTTATCGGGATAGGCGACCTTCCCCTTCACAACGTCATAGAGAACATCCTCTCCTCCGGCCTCCTACACGGCAACGAACGCGTCATCCAAGGATTTCGGCAGGTAGCCGCAACCGACATCACGACCAAGGACGGCACCCGCGGCCGTGCCCGCGCCCTCGATAACGTCCTGGCCGAGCGGGGCATCGACACCGGACAGCCCTTCACGAGTCTGCGGATGGCCACCGCCCTGTTCTGCTACTCACTGGTGCCGCGAGACCAGGCGAAGCGAGGAGCCGCCAAGCCGGAGCTCCTCGCAAGCGTCTACAGCCCAGGCGTCGAATTCAACTCTGCCGAAGAGGTCTTCAACCTCCTCATCAGCGACGACGAAGGTCTCGGCGCCCTGGAGGTGACCGATACCACCTCCGGACGCGGCACCGCGCGGTTCCACCTGGCCATCGCCCAGACCCTGCGAATGTTCTATAAACAGGCTAAAAGCACCGTTTCCGCATCCGACCGCGACGCCTACCTGTGGGAACGGGCCAAGGCGATCGCCCGCAGCAACCAGGGCCCTTTCGACCAGGTAATCCCCGTCACGAACACTCCCGGTGCCCCCCTGTCCCAAGTCTTCAGCGACGTCGACCAGAACAGCAAGACCCGGCTGGTCGTTCTTGATCCGAGCCGCTGGACCCTGCATAACGGCCGGGACACCCCCACCCGAGCCGAAGTCTCAGCGCTCCTCGGCGTTGGTGACAATTCCCTACCTGTCGACAACGGCGCTTCCTGCGTTGTGGCGTGCGTCAACACTCAGCGGCGCGACACCGTCCGAAAGCGTGTCATCGAAGTACTGGCTTGGCGTTCGGTCATCTCGCAACTCGACCAAGATGATGACAAGCGTCCCGAAGCCCAGGCCGAACTGCGCTCCGCCGCCCAGCGTGTGGACGATGATTTACAGAAGGCATTCCAGCACTTCGCCTATCTCACCCGCACCGACCAGACTGAAGTCGACTGGCAGCGATTCGACGACGACGGCAAGACCGCTCTCAAGGGCGGACACGTCTGGGACGCCTTGGTCAACCACAGCCGCGCCGTGCACCCTGGCCGCCTCTCCGGCGCCTACCTGAAGACCCTGCTGTCCAAAATCGCCCGCGACCTGACGCTGAAAGAGATAGGTCAGCAGTTCTACAAGAACCCGGCGTTCCCCCTCGTCCCCTCCATTGACGACATCCGACGAGCCGTGCACCAGACCCTGACCGGATCTGATTCCTTGCAGGTCATCGACGGCGAGGGGGCACCCCAACACATTGCCTCCCCCGATGAGCTGTCCATCGGCTCCTTGGAACTTCGGCTGCGCCGAGCGCCCGCGCCGACGACGGACAGCTCCCCTCAGCCAGCGCAGGTCACCGCGAGTTCCGGCTCGGCATCGAGTAGCGGCTCGGCTCCCAGCCGCGCCAGCGGCCCTCCGAGCCGCCCTACGAGCCAACCCGCCCATTCGGGACCAGTTGTCAGCACGCCCGCCGACTACCATCGCTACCGGCTCGAAATCCCGAATCGGAGCATGGCATCCACAGATGCGCGCCGCACCGTCGCCAACCTCCTCCAGGAGGTGCTCGACCTGGTCGATCCGGAGATCGGTGGGGACATCCAACTGCTCGACCTCCAGCTGACGCTTACAGCCGCTCCAGCAGCTGTGGATAAGGTCGAAGCGACCGCTGCCGCGGCGAACGCCGACTGGGAAGAGGAGGCCCTGGATTTCTGAGAGGGCGTCCACGGACATGGCTGCGATGTCGATGCTGGGAACCATCTGGGAGCCAACCCGCTCCCCGACCCCCTTCGAGACCACCCGAGACCACAACAGCCCGACGCTGCGACCAGGGCAAACGTCATCGGCGCTGGCAAGATCAGCAACCGAACCTCATTCGGGACGAAGAGGTCGCGGGTTCAAATCCCGCCACCCCGACACTGGTCAGAGGCCCATTCGCTTGATCGCGAATGGACCTCTGTCGTGCTTCGGGGGGCCAACCAGGGAGCCAAAGGAACTTGATCAAGCTATCTCTGAACGTCCACCCTGGCGCTCCTGAAGTTGGGCACCTGCCGGACCAGAGGCGGCTGGGTCTGCGCGGTTGACAGACAAAGACCAGCGACGGAATCAGCATGAGCGATGGCGACGCGAACAGCGACGAGACGCCTACAGCCAACTTGTGAGCCAAGCGTCTAGGCCATCAGGGTAGGCGGCAGGGCGGTGGACGCCTACCAGGAGAACGAGCCGACCTCTACAGATCTTGCTGAGCAATTCCTCCAATGCGCTCGTGAGCTAGTCACAGCGATGAGTCTCGTCGCCCTGGAGGGACCGGCCGAAGCAGATTCGGCGGCCCTGGAACTCGTAGGAACCGTGCGAACGTGGGCGAACTCCTTGATCCTCACCATCGCCATAGATGAGGGTCGCTTCGTGCCTCCAAGAGCCGCGCTCGGCAGACAACTGCTGGACAGTTGACCAGGACCTCACCGCGAGCCGGCGACCCATCCACTGATCACGAACGGGTCGCTGACGTAGCCGCGCCGAACAGATCCGATCAGACTCTCGCGGTCTTCTCCTCTCGATCGTCAGCGAAGATCATGTCCATCGCTTCGGCACCCTTCGTGATCACGAGCCGGAGTTGTTTGCGGGGGGCGATTCTGTGGTGGCCTGACTGCTGTGACCGACCAACAGGGCGATGGTCTCCAGCGGGATGCCGTTGTCCGACAGGATCGACACGAAGCTGTGCCGGAGCTCTCAAGGCGTCCGCTCCAGCTTCAGTCCCGACGCAGCCCGCGGGGGCATGCTTCCCTTTTGCTCAGCGCCGCCTCCCAGTTCACGCAGGGGAGGCGCCCCGACAACACTCCCCTGACCACGCCCAGTCCGAGTGACACGCCGCATGTTCCGTCGGTAGTCGTCCACTTCGAGCGGAAGTCGGCAGGCAGCGGCTGGGAAACGACACCTTACGACCCCCTCGTCATTGCCTGGGCACGGGCGACCCTCCGGCCACTCCCCAGCAGTACGCTGGCCGTACGGCAGCCCGTGCCCCCGGCCCTCTCCGTGCAGTCCCGTTCCGCGCAACAGAGGCCCTGCGCAAGGCGAAAGCCACCCCTCCGACTGAGGAGTTGGGACACATGGGCCCGCTTCCCGAGTTGATCGACGAGTTGCGCGTGGTCCGGGCCGCCGGCGAGCTGGACCTGACGACCGCGGACGCCTTCGCACGCGACCTGGAGGACGCCCGCCACGGAACCGGGCCGCTGTTCCTGATCGTGGACCTGCGCGGCGTGACGTTCATGGACGGCAGCGTTCTGACCCCGCTGTGCGCGGCATGGCGGGAGTGTCATGAGCGGCTCGGCTGGGTCCGCGTGGTCCACACCCGGACGGGTGTGGGTCTCGTGTTCCGGGCCAGTGGTCTGCTGGAGCGTTTCCCGCGGTACGCGAGTACCGAGGACGCCTGGAAGGACGTACGGGCCGACCACGTCTAGGGCCGCTTCGGCGTCGCTGCTCCGGGACCGTGGCCACCACGCGCCTGGTCACCCGCGGGGGCTGTGGGGTGCGCCGGAGTGCAGTGAAAGATCCGGGCCGCTGATCTGCGCCCCGAGCGAGCGAGGTCGCCATGCAGCCAACGGAAACGTCCTCGGACGGACACGCCGAGGTACGCATCGTCGCCGCCTCCCCAGAGGTCGCCCGTCGTGTCGCGGAAGTGCTCCGGCGCTGCTTCGACGCCACCGAGCAGCGCAGCTATCCCGCGGGCGCGGAGGGCGGTACGCGTCTCCAGCTCACCGTGGATACCTCCCGTGCGGCGGAACCGGCGCGGTCCTGGCTGGAGGCCAGCCGGTAGCTCCGCTGGATAGGCGGTTCGTTTGCCGCGGGCCGGTGGGGGCTGGTCGCTCCCCCACTCTCGGCTTCGCTCGAGCGGGGGGACCCCCATCGCGGCGGAGCCGCATATCGACACAGCCCCGCGCCCCTTTCGGGGCGCTGTAGTGCACCGGAGGGATCAGGCGTGACCGCCCGCTGCCGCTGCCATGAGCGGTTCGGCGGCCTCCGCCGTCGTATCTGGAGGCACGACCAGCAGGTCCCAGCGTCCCCGCCCCGGAGCGAGCAGGACGACGGTGTGCGGGGCGTGCGGGGAGGATGCGGTCTGGCTGCCGTTGAGGCGTACGACCTGGTTGGCGACGAGCATCCGCCCGGGCAGCGCGTTCCACACGCCTCCCTTGACCGTGACGCTCGTGATGTGACCCCAGGTGCGGGGCAACCCGGCGAGCAGGCGCGGGAGTTCGGCGAGGAGGTCGTACGAGCGTGGCCACCATGCCCCGTCGATGGCCCGGGGCAGTCCGCCTCGGGGTGCCAGGCGCAGTCGGAGGAGGGGGTGGGAGGGGAGCGGGGGTTCCAGGGCGGTGGCCATGAGGTTCCTGTCAACTGCCTTGCTCGGATGAGTGGTTGACGTCAGGCGCGGCGGGCGGCGACCCGGTCCGGAGTCGGCCAGCGCACGTCGTACACCCAGCCGAGGCGTTCGAGGAGGCGGATGAAGCCGGCCGACGGGTCGATCTGGCCGCGGTCGACGCCGTGGCGGGCGCTGGTGGGGTCGGCGTGGTGGAGGTTGTGCCAGCTCTCGCCGAAGGAGAGCAGGGCCAGGGGCCACAGGTTGGTGGCGCGGTCGTGGCGCCGCGTGCGGAACGGGCGGTCGCCGATCATGTGGCAGAGGGAGTTGACGCTCCAGGTCACGTGGTGGAGCAGCGCTATGCGGACAAGTCCCGCCCACAGCAGGGCGGTTACGCCATACAGCCAGGTGCCGCCGATCGCCCAGCCCAGCCCGAACGGCAGGGCGAGGGTGAGGAGACACAGAAGGGGGAAGGCGCGGTCTACGGCCT
The DNA here is from genome assembly GCF_058544905.1 of Streptomyces sp. JLBG701. NCBI lineage: Bacteria > Bacillati > Actinomycetota > Actinomycetes > Kitasatosporales > Streptomycetaceae > Streptomyces > Streptomyces sp. JLBG701. Next base: position 6,353,795 of record NZ_CM178588.1, on the reverse strand, counting down.
TGATGTCGCGGTCGGCGAGCAGGTCGGGGGCGTAACGCTCCGCCTGTGGGCTCTCGTTGCGGAACAGCCAGCCGACGTGCGCGTGCGCCAGCCCGCGCAACTGGCCGCGCAGATGGGTGCCGTAGCGGTACGGGGAGTGCGGGTCGCCGGGCCGGTCGGTGAAGGCGTGATGGCGGCGGTGGGTGGCGACCCAGCCGATGACGTTGCCCTGGAAGCTCAGGGAACCGGCCACCGCGAGTGCGATGCGTACGGGGCGGACGGCCCGGTAGCCGCCATGGGTGAGGCCGCGGTGGAAGCCGACGGTGACACCGAGGCCCGTGACCGCGTACAGGACGAATGCGAGCACGATGTCGACGGGATGGATGAGGCTCCCCCACAGCAGCCAGCCGGCCAGGCCGAGACCTACGAACGGCAGGACGACGATCAGCGCCGTCACCGTCACGTACAGCCGCTCCCCGCCGCCGCGCGCGGGCACCGGGCCGTCGTCCGGGGGGAATGGGGACGTTCCGTCGTAAGCCTGGGGCGGCGGGGCTTGATCCGACGGAATCGGTGTCGTGAACGTGGACGTAGACGTAGAGGAAGTGAGCGACATGCATGGCTCCTCGGCCTTGCTGCGGATGGCGCGGCCGGGGTCAGGGGCTGCCCCTGTGACGGAACGCGAGGACGCGGCCGGTCCGGACACCGGCGTGCAACAAGCCCTCGGTCCCCCCACCGTACTCCGGCATGCCCCGAAACGAGGCGGTCCGGATGGCGTGACCACCGCGTTGACACGGGTCGCCGCCGGACGTTGACTGGCAGCACGGCGTAGGGCCGTGCCGCGCCGGACCACCCGGCCACGCCTTCCGCCTCCCCGCCACAGCCGGGTCACTGGCAACAGGGGAAGACCAAAGACGCCCTCGGGCGGAACGGAAGCGGCACTCGATGATGTACGACCAGACACGCGCCCAGCAGCCCGCCGGCCAGTCCCCCGGTGCCTCCCGACGCCGGACCAGCGGCCCGGAGCCGCTGGTCCCGGCCGACGCACGGGACGAGGTCGCGGGGCGCCTAGGGCGAGCCGTCAACCACTTCGCCGACACCCCGCGCGAGGCGCTGGAAGAGGCCGAGGGCGCCTACGACGACGCCGTCGCCCACCTCGTGAAGGCCCTCGCGGAACGGCGGAGTCTCCTGCGAGCAGGCTGGCAGGACAAGGAACAGGACCCCGAATCACAGTCCGACGAACTCCGGCTCGCACTGAGGCAGTACCGGGAGATCACCCAAAGACTGCTCCAGCTCTAGACACCTCTGGACACTCGCGACGCGGAGTACGCTGGACATTACCGAGGGCATTTCGTACGCCGGCTTCCAGGCCGGGTCGTTCTCGGCGAGCGATGAACCCCGGGCCGCCGCAACAACGACGGCTCGGAGACGGGTCCGCATCATGCCGGCGCCCCTGTACCCGATCCTGCCGCACGCCGAGCCCGTCGCAGCCCCGGCCGCGCGTCTCGCCCTGAAGACCGACGGCGCCTCCCGCGGACTCCTGGACGGTGCCTGGTGGCCCCGCTCCCGGGATCTGCGGAGCGAGCTGCCCGCGTTGACGGAGGCACTGGACCTCCTCTTCGGCCGCATCACCCGGGTCGCCGTCAACCCGAAGTACTGGCCGGATGTCCCCCGTCAGGTGCCCGTGACCGGCCACATCGTCAAGGTCGGCCGCTTCACCGATGAACTCGACCCGCACAAACTCCTGCTGCTCTCCTACCGCACCGGCCGCTGGGATCTTCTGATCATCCCGCCCGAGACCGGGCCGGAGTCGGCGGCCCGCCTGATGGCGGCCGCGTCCGACGACAACGGCCCGCCCCTGACCGCGAGCGCACTCATGGCAGCGGACGAGGCCACGCACGGCCCGTCCGCGGCCGTCCCCGAACAGACCGGTCCGGGCGCCCGGACCGGTCGCCCCGTCGTCGGCGTGTGAGGTGGCCGCCATGAACGCCTTCCTGACGGCCACCGCCTTCGCGATCCTCATCGCGGCAGGGGCCTACCTGATCCACCGCCTCAACACCCAGCACGCCGACAGAATCACCGTCCACCGGTACAGCACGGCCCTGCCCGGCCGCCGAAACCGCGGCACGCCGCCCCCGCCGGTGGAACCGGAGCGCTCCGACTCACCGACCCCCGACGAACGACGGGACCACCGCGACGGAGGCCGCGGCCGCTTCCCACCGCGGCGGCACCGCAGGCGTACCGCTCAGCACGGGTGATCACGGGGTACACCGAGGAGGCCACCCGGGAAGTCCCGGGTGGCCTCTGTCACGTCGTAAAAGCGCGGAAGCGGGTCAGTGCCTGGCGCACCTGTTGAAGTCGATCCGGAGGATCTGCGGGTCGTGGTCGCTCGCCTGGTCGCTGAACTCGGCGTTGATGTGTACGACGTCGTAGTCGAAGGCGCTGATGGCGCGGCTGGTCAGGGTGTGGTCGAGGGTCTGGGAGTTGCCGTCGTAGACGTAGGTGTAGCGCTCGGCGGCCGGCAGGGTGCTGATCAGCGGGGTCAGTACCCCACCGTCCGTGATCGTGGTCACCGTCTCGGAGAACTCGAAGTCGTTCAGGTCGCCGAGGACGACCACCTTGGCGTGCTTGTCGGCGGCCAGCAGGGTCTTGACGAAGGTGTTGACCTCGGCGGCCTGGGCGTGGCGCTGGGTCTCCGAGCTGCGGGCCGGCTCCTGGTAGCGGCCGTGCAGGGACTGGTCGCCGCCCTTGGAGGTGAAGTGGTTGGCGATGACGAAGACGGACTCGCCGCGGAAGGTGAACTCGCCGGCGAGCGGCTTGCGGCTGTTGGCCCAGGCGTCGCTCGTCGGGTTGATCCGGCCCGGCGAGTAGGTGAGGTGGACGCCCTTGCGGGTCTTCACCACACCGGTGGCCGTGGTGGCGTCGCCGCCCGCGCTGTCGTTGAAGGAGACCCGCTTGGCGTTGAAGAGGAAGACCTGGCGGATGTTGCCGCCGGGCTCGCCGCCGTCCTGGTTGTTCTCGGGCGCGATGTAGCGCCAGGAGTACTGCGGGCCGCCCGCCGCGACGATCGCGTCGGTGAACTTGGTGAGCGTCGCCTCGCTGGTGAGGGTCGCGTCGTTCGTGGCGCCGGTGTCGTCCTGGATCTCCTCCAGCGCGACGATGTCAGGGGAGTTGAGGCTCACCGCGACGCCTTCGGCCAGCCGGTCGAACTTCTCCTGCTCGTCGAGCGCGTCCAGGTTCTCCACGTTGTACGTGGCGACCGCCAGTTCATCGCGCTTCTGCTTGCGGGTCGTCTCGTGCGTCAGGGCGTTGTCGGTCAGCGTGCCGAGCTGGGTGGCCTGGAGGATGTAGCCGCCGTAGGTGGAGTAGTCGAGCGGGCCGGCCGTGGTGCCGGCCAGCGCGTCGCCGACGTTCGCCGCGGGGAACGTGGCGGAGTCGTCGAGCGAACCCACCTTGACGCGGCCGGTGTTGGGCTGGTCGTAGGAGGAGTAAAGCGTGCCGCCACGAGCGCTGGCGTTCTCGTCGGGCTTGACCGTCACCCACAGCTCGTCGTAGGCGTCGGTCGCGCCGACCACGCGTGCGTCGGCGAGCTGGGTGCGCATGCCTTCCAGGGACTCGTAGAAGTCCAGGGCGTACGTGGTCGGTTCGAGGGCCAGGGCCTCGATGCTGCCGCCGTCCGCGGTGGGCGTGTAGGCGGCGGGGATGGTGGCCGCGTCCAGGGTGGCGGCGTCGGGCAGCGCGTTGCCGCTGGTGAGGACCGTGGTGGTGGGGCCGGTGATCTCGGTCAGCGACTGGCTGGTGCTGCTCGGGTAGTACTCGGCGACCTTGCCGGTGACCAGGACACTGTCGCCGACCTTCACGGTCGGGGTCGTCGAGCCGGTGTAGACGAACACGCCCTCGCTGGTGCGGGCGTCGGTGTCGGGCGTCGCGTCCTGGATCCAGTAGCCCTTGGAGCCGGACGTACGAACGCCGGTGACGACGCCCGGCACGCGGGTGACCGTCTGGCCGGTGAGCGGGGACAGCCGGGTGGTGCCCTGGATGTCGTGGACGCGGACGGTGCCGGGCTCGGTCGAGCCGCCACCGTCGCCGCCTCCGTCGCCCGAACCCGGCGTCTCACCGGCCGAGTTGACCGGTGCGGGCGTGCCCGAGGTGAGGTCGGTGGCGTTGTCGTCGGTGTCGGCCAGGGTCGCGGCGCGCGCGACGGAGGCGGTGTTGGAGGCGCCGGTGACCGGGCCGCTGCCCTCGCGTACGACGGCGGTGCCGTAGCCCACCAGGTCGACGATCCGGGTGTCGGCCGCGCAGTCCGCGGCCGTCTTGCAGGTCAGCGCGGTGGTGCCGGTGACCAGGGCTATCGTGCCGGTGGTCGCGCTCATGGCCGTGGTGCCGGTCGCGTCGGCCGTGGGCAGGGCCGTCGTACCGCCGGTGCCCTGCGCCTCGGCGATCAGGTAGCTGCCGCCGGGGGCGATCGAGCCGGTGAGCGCGGTAACACCCCACTGGGAGGACGTGGACGGCGAGCCCGGCAGGTACTGCACGCTGTAGCCGGACAGGTCGTACGCCGCCGAACCGGCGTTGCCGAGCTCGATGAAGTCCCTGGTGAGCGTCGCGCCCGAGTTGCCTCCACCGCCGTACACCTCGGCGATGACGGCCGTCGCGGACGGGGTGGCGAAGGCGCCGGGCACCGCGGTCAGAACGAACGCGCAGGCCACGCCCGTAGAGAGAAGCGGGTAGGCGGCGCGACGCCAACCGGGTCTGCCATGCGGGGCTTTCGACATGCTGACTGCCTCCTTGTACGACACCGAGTACGACTCCGACCGCGGTGCTGAGTCGGCTCAAGTTACGCGCGTAGAAGGAGGGGAGCCAAGGGGTCGTACGTTAAATCTGGGGAACAGGTGGGCGACGTACGCGCGTTGGACCTGCTGATCTTCTCCGACCAGCCCTGTTACGTCAGTTGTTCCAGCTCTCGTCGTACGGATCCGCGGGCGCCGGCACCGGAGTCGCGCGGGTGACCTTGATGAAGGGGATCGGGGCGTTGTTGACGGGGTCCTTCGTCTCCTTCGCCGTGTAGGTGCCGGTGATCTCCAGCCAGGCGTCCGGCTGCAGGACCGGCGGCACCTGCCCGGTCAGGCCGATCTTGACCGGCTGGGCGTCCGCGGCACAGCAGTTGAGGGCCATGCGGACCAGGTAGGGGGTGCCCGCGTGGTCAAGGGCGACGAAGCCGGTGATGCGGATCTGGCGGTCGCCGAGGGAGCGGCCATGGTCGTAGGCGGCGCGGCCCGCATAGTCGACGAGGTTGAGTTTCAACGGGCCTTCGCCGGCGGGCAGGTTGGCGTAGCCGAAGGGCTGTTGCAGCGCTGTACCCGTGCGCATCGCGCTGTAGGAGCCGAGGGCCGGCGGGGCGACCAGGATGAGGGCGAAGAGGGGAAGGACGAGGAGCCAGGAGACGCGCGGTTCGCGGTGGACGTGCCCGTGCTCGTGCTGGTCCTGGTCCTGCCGGTTGCGGCGCCGCTCGTACCAGACCGTCGCCAGCGCCGCCGCGACCAGCACCACCCCGGACGCCAGCAACAGCGGGCGCAGGCCTGCCTTGACGTAGCGAAGGTAGAGGTCGGTGAAGCCGGCGTGCAGCAGGGCCGCGCCGGTCAGGAAGAGAAGCGCCGCCTGCGCCTGGCGGTTCACAGGAGCACCGCCCCGACGAGGACCGCGCCCAGCACGGCGAGGGCGAAGGTCGCGGGGGCGAAGCGCAGGGCGAAGCCGCGGCCGAACGTGCCCGCCTGCATCGCGAACAGCTTCAGGTCGATCATCGGCCCGACGACCAGGAACGCCAGCTTCGCCGTCAGCGAGAACTGGGTCAGCGACGCCGCCACGAACGCGTCCGCCTCCGAGCAGATCGACAGCAGTACGGCGAGCACGGCGAGGGCGAGCACCGACACCGCCGGGTTGCCGGCGGCCATGCGCAGCCAGTCCTCCGGGACCACCGCCTTCAGCGTGGCCGCCGCCATCGCGCCCACGACCAGGAACCCCCCGGCATGCATCACGTCGTGCCGGACCGACCCCCAGAACGCCTCGCCCTTGCTCTGCCCGTCATGCGACCCACGGTCCGGCAGGCGCAACCAGTCGGTGCGGCCGAGCCGTTGCCACAGCCAGCCCATCGCACACGCGACGAGCAGACTCGCCACGAAGCGGGCCAGGACCATCTCCGGGTTACGGGGGAAGGCGACCGCCGTGGCCGTCAGCACGATCGGGTTGATGGCGGGCGCCGAGAGCAGGAACGCGAGCGCCGCCGCCGGAGTCACCCCCCTGCGCACCAGCGCGCCCGCCACCGGCACGGACGCGCACTCGCACCCCGGCAGCACCGCCCCCGCCATCCCGGCGACCGGTACGGCCAGCGCGGGCCGCTTAGGCAGCGCGCGGGCGAAGAACGACGGCGGCACGAACACCGCGATCGCCGCCGACAGCAGCACACCGAGCACGAGAAACGGCAGCGCCTGCACGATCACCGCGACGAACACCGTCATCCAGCTCTGCATCACGGGCGCGGAGAGGGAGCGGCGGATGGGGCCCTGGAGGAGGATGGCCAGCAGGAGCAACATCGTGAGGGCGAGGGGGGAGTTGAGGTGCGCCCGGGACTCGTGGGGTTCTTTCGGGGCTGGGGGTGCCTCGGCCCGGTCGTCGGCGCCCGGTGGGGCTGTCCTGGTCATGGCCACGGGCGGGATACCTCCCCGATTGGGTCTTTCCTTCAGTACGGCGGTTCGGGAGCGGACGTTCAACGACGTTCCACCAGGTCCTGGAACCACCCGTCCCGGTAAGGCAGTCTTTCCCCTCGTGGGGAACACCGTTCCGAATCAGGGCCTTCAGGGTCAGCATGGTCATCAGGGTCAGCCGGGTGACACGTCCGCGCACATGGTGGTGTGCGGCGACGACGGGCTCGCGCACCGGCTCGCCGCCGAACTGCGCGGAGTGTACGGCGAACAGGTCACGCTCGTCGTGCCGCCCTCCGAACGCGGTGTACGACCACCGGTGGTCGGCCGGGCTCGTGCGGCATCCGCGGCGCTCCTCGACCGGTGGGTGAACGCGGCCGTCAACCGGGCCGCCGGCACCCCAGCCAGTGGAACCAACGGAACCAACGGAACCAACGGCACCCAACCCGTCGGCAACGACCGCCTGTTGGAGTTCGCCGAGCCCACCGAGGCCGCGTTCGCCGAGGCGGGCGTGGAACGGGCGGCGGCACTGGCGCTCGTGTACGACGACGACGAGACCAACATCCGCGCCGCCCTCACCGCCCGCCGCCTCAACCCCCGACTACGGCTGGTCCTGCGCCTCTACAACCGCCGCCTGGGCCAGCACATCGAGGAACTCCTCGACCAGGCGGCCGCGTTGGCGACCGGCGCCACCCCGGGATCGGACCCGGACTCCGCCCCCGCCTTCGACGACGCCTCTACGACCGTCCTCTCCGACGCCGATACGGCCGCACCCGCGCTGGCCGCCACCGCGCTCGCCGGCACCACCAAGGTCGTCCAGACCGACGGGCTGATGCTGCGCGCGGTGGAGCGGCCGCCGCCGGCTCCGGGAGAGGTCGCCGATCCGGGGCTGGCCACACTGGCGCTGCTCTCCGCCACGAGCAACGACCCGGCGGGCGCGGACGGTTCGGAGATCGACGGGGAGCACGGGCCGCGGCTGCTGCCCGACGCGGCGGCGGTACGGGCGGCCACGGGGCGTGGGACGGTCGTCCTGGAGCAGGTGTCGTACGCCGGCCCTCCCCTCCCACCCGGCCGCGGTGTAGTACCCCCCTTCGCCTCCCTCTTCTCACGCCGCCTGCGTTGGACGCTGGCAGGCATGGTGGGATGCGTCCTGGCGCTGGCGGTGGCACTGACGATCGTGACGGGCGACCACCCCCTGCACGCCACCTACATGACGCTGCTCGACCTCTTCGCCATCAACGACCCCGCCCTGCACGACTCCGCCGGGCGCAAGGTCATGCAACTCCTCACCGGGCTGGTCGGGTTGCTGCTGCTGCCGGTGCTGCTGGCCGCGGCGCTCGAAGCGTTCGGTACGTTCCGCAGCGCGTCGGCCCTGCGGAAGCCGCCGCGTGGACTGGGCGGGCATGTCGTCCTCCTCGGGCTCGGGAAGATCGGCACCCGTGTGCTGACTCGGCTGCGTGAACTCCACATCCCCGTGGTGTGCGTCGAGGCCGACCCCGAGGCCCGCGGGCTCGCCACGGCCCGGCGACTGCGGGTGCCCGTCATCCTCGGGGACGTCACCCAGGAGGGCGTCCTGGAATCCGCCAAGATCCATCGGGCGTCCGCGCTGCTCGCGGTGACCAGCGCCGACACGACCAACCTCGAAGCCGTGCTCTACGCCCGCTCCGTCCGGCCCGACCTACGGGTCGTCCTGCGCCTCTACGACGACGACTTCGCGACCGCCGTGTACCGCACCCTGCGGGCCGCGCATCCCCACGCCCAGACCCGGAGTCGCAGTGTGTCCCATCTGGCCGCGCCCGCGTTTGCCGGGGCGATGATGGGGCGGCAGATTCTGGGGGCGATTCCTGTCGAGCGGCGGGTGTTGTTGTTCGCCGCGGTGGGTGTGGGCGGGCATGCGCAGTTGGAGGGGAAGACGGTGGCGGAGGCGTTTCGGGCGGGGGCGTGGCGGGTGTTGGCGCTGGACACGGCTGATCGTGGGGTGGCGGGGGAGGATGTGCGGGCGTCGGGGCTGGTGTGGGATCTGCCGGATACGTATGTGTTGAAGGGGGAGGACCGGGTGGTGTTGGCGGCTACGCGGCGGGGGCTGGCGGAGTTGTTGGGGAGGCGGCGGCGGGAGTGGGCGGGGACGTAGGGGTGAGCGTGGCGGTTTCTCGCCCCGCCGCCCCTACCCGTCCCATCCCCAGGGGTTGCCGCCCCTTCGACCCCGCCCCCAGGGGGCTCTGCCCCCTGGACCCCCGCTCCTCAAACGCCGGAGGGGCTGAATTTTTGCCGGCCGGGGCTTGATTCTTTTAGCTGGGCAGGTGTCGCTCCGCGAAGTCCAGTTCCAGCCTCACCTGCTTGATCCGCTCGTCCACCACCAGCGACCCATGCCCCGCGTCATACCGGTACACCTCGTGCGTCGCCCCCCGCGTCTCCAACCGCTTGACGTAGTTGTCGACCTGCCGGATCGGGCACCGCGGATCATTGACCCCGGCCGAGATGTAGACAGGAGCCGTGACCTTGTCGACGTACGTCAGAGGCGACGACGCCTCGAAACGTTCCGGGACCTCCTCAGGCGTGCCGCCGAGCAGCGTGCGGTCCATCGCCTTGAGGGCCTCCATCTCGTCGTGGTAGGCCGTGACGTAGTCGGCGACGGGCACCGCCGCGATGCCAAGCGTCCACGCGTCCGGCTGGGTCCCGAGGCCGAGAAGGGTGAGGTAGCCGCCCCAGGAGCCGCCGGTGAGGATCAGCCGGGAGGGGTCGGCCAAGCCTGAACCGATCGCCCACTCCCGCACCGCCGCGATGTCCTCCAGCTCGATCAGACCGACCCGGTGCTTCAGGGCGTCCGTCCATTCGCGGCCGTATCCCGTCGAGCCGCGGTAGTTGACCCGGACGACCGCGTATCCGTGGTCCACCCAGGCCGCCGGCCCCGCCGCGAACGAGTCACTGTCGTGCCAGGTCGGCCCCCCGTGGATGTCGAAGACCGTCGGGAACGGGCCCGACACACCCGCAGGCTTCTGCACCAGCGCGTGGATACGACCTCCCGGCCCCTCCACCCACACATCCTCCACCGCCACCGACCCCGGCGACTTCATCCCCGGCGGGTCCAGGACCACCCCGCCCGTCGTCGAACGCACGGCGGACGGCTCGGCGGCCGAAGACCACAGGTACTCCACGCTCCCGTCCGGCCGGGCCGTCGCTCCCGACACGGAGCCGGGCGGCGTCGGCACCCTCTCCAGCCCACGCGTCGCGAACTCGTAGCGGAACAGCTCACTCCGGGCCTCGAAGCTGTGAGCGATGAGCAGAGCCGAACCGTCCGGATACCACTCCGCGCTCACATCACCGGGAAGGTCAAGGGCAAGGTCCGCCTCCTCACCGCTCACCACGTCCCACACCAACGGCTCCCAACGCCCGCGCCGCTGATGCCCGATGAGCAGCCGCGTATCGCCGTCGACCGGGGCGAAGCCCAGCACCTCAAGCCCCAGCTCGACCGTGCCGCCCTTGGTGTCGTCGAGCTCGGCGACCGTCGAACCGTCCGGCCGCAGGACACGCAACGCCGAGTGCATCGCGTCCCCGTGCTCCGTGTGCTCGACCGCGATCAGCGAACCGTCGTGGGACAGGTCGCCGACGCCCGCCGACTCACGGTGGAGATAGATCACCACCGGCTCCTCGCCGGTCCGCGCGAGGTGGATCGTCGTACCGTCCTCGTCCGTAGAGCGCCCGACGACCGCCGTACGCCCATCCCGGCCGAGCGCCAGCCCCGACGGATAGGAGGGATCGAGCCCGGGCACGGCGGCCACGTCCTCTCCCCCGCCGAACGGCTGCCGGCGCCACACCCCGAACTCGTCGCCGTCCTTGTCGTCGAACCACCAGACGAACTCCCCGTCCGGCGAGAGCACCCCGTCCGTCGTGCCGTTCGGCCGGTCCGTCACCTGGCGCTGCTCACCCGTCGCCCGGTCCCAGGCATACAGCTCATACGTCCCCGTCGCGTTCGACACGAACAGGGAGCGGTCCGGTGCGTCCTCCGCCCAGTCGGGCAGCGACACCCGGGGCGCCCGGAACCGCTTCTCCCAGTCGGGCATGTCCTCGTTCCGCGCCGCAGAGGCGGAGCCGTTGCTCTCAGTCATGGCTCCATACTGCCCGCCCGGGCAGACATCACGTCGAGCGAGCCCCCAGCCTGTGGATAACTCCCCGGCCGATCCGAGATCTTCGCAGGTCAGGGCCGATTGTCAGTGGCGGGGTGCAGACTCGTCCGCATGACCGATCTGCGAAAGACAGTGGAGACCTTCTGGGCAACCGCCGAGGCCCGGGACTGGGACGCGTTCGCGGACACGCTGGCCGAGGACGTGGTGTACACGCTGCCGCAGACGCGGGAGCGGATCAGCGGGCGGGAGCGGTATGTCGAGTTCAACCGGGAGTACCCGGCCGACTGGCATCTGCGGATCGAGCGGATCGTCGCCGAGCCGGGACAGGTGGTCAGCTGGGCCCTGTTCACGGTGGGGCTGGAGGAGATGTACGCGATCTCGTTCTTCACCGGGGACGAGAGCGGCCGTATAACCGCCGTCACAGACTTCTGGCCGGAGCCGTACGAGCCGCCGGCGGGCCGGGAGCACCTGGTCGAGCGGTACTGAAAGGAGACCTGACCCCGCGACCGGGGCCCGCACACCCGCCCCGTACCGTGGACGGCGTGTACCGGTTTCTGCTGACTCCCCGCTGGTGGGGCATCAACGTCTTCGTGCTGCTCGCCATCCCCTTCTGCGTCTTCATGGGGTCGTGGCAGCTGAGCCGGTTCGAGGCGCGGGTGGACAGTTCCCGGAGCGCGACCGAGCAGGCCTCCTCCGACAAGAACGCGGCGGCCCGTCCACTGGCCGAGCTGCTGCCCGTCGACCAGGAGACCTCCGGCGACCGCGCCACGGCGACCGGCCGGTACGGCAAGCAACTGCTCGTCCCTGACCGCGAACTGGACGGCAAGCGCGGCTTCTACGTCCTGACCCTCCTGCGCACCGACGACGGCAAGGCCCTGCCCGTAGTCCGCGGCTGGCTCCCCGGCGACGCGGACCCGGCGAAGGCCCCGTCCCCGCCCACCGGAGAAGTCACCGTCACCGGCGCCCTCCAGGCCTCCGAGACCCCGGGCGAGAACGGCGTCAGCGCCCAGAGCGGCCTGCCGTCCGGCCAGACCTCGGCCATCAGCGCCGCCTCACTGGTCAACCTCGTGCCCTACGATCTCTACGACGCCTGGGTCACCCTCGACAAGGCCGACTCCGGCATGACCGCCGTACCGGCAACGGCCCCGCAGAACACCGGCCTGGACCTCAAGGCCTTCCAGAACCTCGGCTACACCGGCGAGTGGTTCGTCTTCGCCGGCTTCGTGGTCTTCATGTGGTTCCGCCTGCTACGCCGCGAGATCGAGTTCGCAAGGGACGCGGAGCTGGGCTTGGTACCGGACGAACAACCCACGGCCACTGTCTGACGCCGGTCCAGGCATCTTCTGACGCCGGTCCAGGTAACTTCAGCCCGTCTGGGGGTCCCCCCTCTGGGGGAGTTTGAGGACGAGGCCCGTTCAGGGCCGAAGGGGGGTCTGGGGGCGCAGCCCCCAGGGCCGACGGTCACCGACACGCGCAGGGTGCCAAAACCTACGACGCCGCCAACACCCCGGTCCGATAAACCGTGCCCGCACACGCATCCGGCACAGTCACCGAAACCGTAGGAGATCCCGCCTCGGCGGTGTGGGAAACGTCCACGCTTCCATCAACCGTGCCGTCCTCCGTGAGCAGCTGCGTCGACGTACCGGAGTCAGAGCCGCTCGTGCCACTGGACGTGGTGTCCTCCGAGGCCGTAGGCGTCGGCGTCGCGCTGGTCTCGCCGCTGCTGCTGCCGCTCTCCGTGGGGCACGTCTCCGACGGCACCCAGGCGAACTTCACGTCGTAGGCCGAACCCGGCAGCAGGACGAGTGAGGTGACTTCGAGGGAGGGGTCCGGCAGGCCGGTCGCCGCGTCGCCGGCGACATGGTTCACGACGCTGATCTTGGTGGGGTCCGCCGCGCCCTGCGCGACCGTGCTCACACTGCCGACGCCGCCGACGGTGCAGCTGGTGGTGGAGATGTTGGTGACGCGGAAGGTGCCGTAGACGATGTTGGCCGAGTCGGCGGCGTCGGCGGTCGCGGTCGCCGTGCCGAGCTGGTCCGCCGCGCAGATGGGGGCGCCGCTCACCGAACTGGCCGTGGGGTAGACGTCGTCGGCCGACCCGGTGGCCGTACCGGTGCCCGTGCCCTTGCCGTCGCCCGTCTCGGGGCTCAGGCCCGTGGACTCGGTCCTGCCCGAGCCGCCGCCGACGGCGCTGGAGCCGCCGTCGGGTCCCTTGCCGGTGCCGGTGCCGCCCTGGGCCTGGGAGGAGTGGCCGGCGTTGGAGGTGTTGGCGGAGGCGCCGGTGGAGTTGGAGACGTGCACGAGGGCCGGGACGGCCGTACAGATGAAGATCGCGGCGGCCGCCATACCGACCGTTGCCTGCCGCTTGCGGGCCCGCCGTGCCGGTACCGCCCGGCGCAGATGGTCCAGGGTGCCGTCACTCGGCTCGATCTCCTGGACCGCCTGGTGCAGCATCCTGCGCAGTGCCAGCTCGTCCGAGTCGAGCCCGTCGAGGCTCTGGTCGTCGGGGCCGTGGTTCACAGTTCCGTTCCCAGCGTGCGATTGCGTCGGCTCTTGTTCGTGCTGCCCTGTCGGCTCATGCCATTCATACGGCTCGTGTTCGTGAGAGTTACTCGGGTCACCCGAGTCACTCCCCTCAGCCCACTTCGTCATGCCGTCGCCTCCATCGCGATCCGGAGGGCGGCGATGCCGCGCGAGCCGTACGCCTTCACCGAGCCCAGGGATATCCCGAGCGTCTCGGCGACCTGGGCCTCCGTCATGTCCGCGAAGTAGCGCAGGACGAGGACCTCGCGCTGGCGGCGCTGGAGGCCTTTCATCGCCTTGATCAGGGAGTCGCGCTCCAGCTGGTCGTAGGCACCCTCCTCCGCGCTGGCCATGTCGGGCATCGGCTTGGAGAGGAGCTTGAGGCCGAGGATGCGGCGGCGCAGGGCGGAGCGGGAGAGGTTGACGACGGTCTGGCGGAGGTACGCGAGCGTCTTCTCCCGGTCGCGGACGCGTTTGCGCGCCGAGTGGACCCGGATGAAGGCCTCCTGCACGACGTCCTCGCAGGACGCGGTGTCGTCGAGGAGAAGCGCTGCGAGACCCAGCAGCGAGCGGTAGTGGGTGCGGTAGGTCTCGGTGAGGTGGTCGACGGTGGTACCGGCGACCACGTTGTCATCGGCGCCGTCGCGCGGATTCGGTATGCGGGCGGGCCGCGCTGCGGGCATGGGGGCGATCACCGGCATGCCGCCGCCGGGCACACCGGGCATGCGGGGTCGGCGGGGGCGCAGGGCTGTGCCATGCGTCGCCGCTCTGAAATCGAGTACCTCTGCCACGCCAGTTGGACACGGCTACCCCCATGAGGGTTGTACGTGCCGGGCGTCACTTTTTCGTCAGACCGCGCGGCCGACCGCGTTGCCGACCGCGTTGCCGAGTCGGGCAGTACGACCGACGACACAACCGACGGCGTAACAACCGGCGGTGCCTCACCACCACATGCCCTCATGCGTCCCGCTCTTCCCGTATGTCCCATATGAACAGGGCGTCCCCACGCCCGGATCACGGCGTCCCCACGCCGGGATCATGCGTCCCACGCCCCGTAAGGGCGTCCGCAAAGACGCTCCCCGCCCTCCGCTTGGTTGCGGAAGGCGGGGAGCAAAATCTTCGGATGCCGAGGGGGCACGGTTCAAGTGGTCCGGACCATTATCCGCGCCACATCATGCACATGGATCCTACAAACGATTCCGGCCACGACCAGGATTTTTTCGCCGCCGATGACGCAACGCGACAATTGTCGCGTGTAAGTTCGCCCGGACTCACCCGGCCTTACCCGATTCTCACCCGAACTCGGCCGCCACCAGCTCCGCGATCTGAGCGGTGTTGAGCGCGGCACCCTTGCGCAGATTGTCCCCGCAAACAAAGAGTTCGAGCGCCGTGGGGTCGTCGAGCGCCCGTCGCACCCGCCCCACCCAGGTGGGATCGGTGCCCACGACATCGGCGGGCGTGGGGAACTCCCCGGCGGCCGGATCGTCGAAGAGGACGACGCCCGGGGCGGTGGCGAGAATCTCGCGGGCCCCGTCCACCGTCACCTCGCCCTGGAAGCGGGCGTGGACGGTCAGCGAGTGCGTGGTGACCACCGGTACGCGCACACAGGTCACGGCGACGGGCAGCTCGGGCAGTCCGAGGATCTTGCGGGACTCGTCCCGCACCTTCATCTCCTCCGACGACCAGCCGTCCTCGCGCAGCGACCCGGCCCACGGTACGACGTTGAGGGCGACCGGCTCCGGGAACGGCCCGGTGTTGTCCCCCACGGCCCGCCGCACATCACCGGGTTTGGTCCCCAGCTCCGTCCCGGCGACCAGTGACAGCTGCTGCCGAAGCGTCTCGACACCGGCCCGCCCGGCTCCGCTCACGGCCTGGTACGAGGAGACGACCAGCTCACGCAGACCGAACTCGGCGTGCAGCGCGCCCAGGGCGACGATCATCGAGAGGGTCGTGCAGTTGGGGTTGGCGATGATCCCGCGCGGCCGCAGCCGGGTCGCGTGCGGATTGACCTCGGGCACGACCAGCGGCACGTCCGGGTCCATCCGGAAGGCGCCGGAGTTGTCCACCACGACGACGCCCTTGGCCGCGGCGATGGGCGCCCAGTGTTCGGACACCTCGTCGGGTACGTCGAACATGGCGACGTCGGCCCCGTCGAAGGCCTCCTCGGTGAGCGCCACCACCTCGACCTCCTCCCCGCGCAGGGCCAGCTTGCGGCCGGCCGAGCGCGGGGAGGCGACGAGACGGATCTCACCCCAGATGTCCGCGTGCTGGGACAGGATCTCGAGCATGACCGTGCCGACGGCCCCGGTCGCTCCCACGACCGCGAGCGTCGGACGCACGGCTCGCCCGGCCTGTCCGGTACCGGCCATCAGCGGCCGGTGCCTCCGTAGACGACGGCCTCGTCGCTGTCGGAGTCGAGTCCGAAGGCGCTGTGCACGGCGCGGACGGCCTCGTTGACGTCGTCGGCGCGGGTGACTACCGAGATACGGATCTCGGAGGTCGAGATCAGCTCGATGTTGACGCCGGCGTCGGACAGGGCGGTGAAGAAGTCGGCCGTGACCCCGGGGTTCGTCTTCATGCCCGCGCCGACCAGCGAGATCTTCCCGATCTGGTCGTCGTAGCGCAGCGACTCGAAGCCGATGCCGTCCTTGTTCTTCTCCAGGGCGTCGATGGCCTTGCGGCCCTCCGCCTTGGGGAGCGTGAAGGAGATGTCCGTGAGGCCCGTGGAGGCGGCGGACACGTTCTGCACGATCATGTCGATGTTGATCTCGGCGTTGGCGATCGTCCGGAAGATCACGGCGGCCTCGCCCGGCTTGTCCGGCACACCGACGACCGTGATCTTGGCCTCGGAGGTGTCGTGCGCGACACCGGAGATGATGGCCTGCTCCACCTTCTGGTCCCCAATCGGCTCACTGCTGACCCAGGTGCCCTGAAGTCCGCTGAAGCTGGACCGCACATGGATCGGGATGTTGTATCGGCGGGCGTACTCCACACAGCGGTGGAGCAGCACCTTGGAGCCGGAGGCGGCGAGCTCCAGCATGTCCTCGAAGGCGATCCAGTCGATCTTCTGCGCCTTCTTCACCACCCGCGGGTCGGCGGTGAACACACCGTCGACGTCGGTGTAGATCTCGCACACCTCGGCGTCGAGGGCCGCGGCAAGGGCGACGGCGGTCGTGTCGGACCCACCCCGCCCCAGGGTCGTGATGTCCTTCTTGTCCTGGCTGACGCCCTGGAACCCGGCGACGATGGCGATGTTGCCCTCGTCGAGCGCCGTGCGGATCCGTCCCGGCGTGACGTCGATGATCCGGGCTTTGTTGTGGACCGAGTCGGTGATGACGCCTGCCTGGCTGCCGGTGAACGACTGGGCGCTGTGACCCAGGTTTTTGATCGCCATGGCCAGCAGTGCCATGGCGATCCGCTCTCCGGCGGTCAACAGCATGTCGAATTCCCGGCCGCTGGGCATCGGAGACACCTGCTCGGCGAGATCGATCAGCTCGTCCGTCGTGTCGCCCATCGCGGAAACGACGACGACCACCTGGTGGCCGTTCTTCTTCGCTTCCACGATCCGCTTGGCGACGCGCTTGATGCCCTCGGCATCGGCTACGGAGGAGCCTCCGTACTTCTGCACGACAAGGCCCACGTGCGCTCCTCGCTCGGTTTGTCTTAGTCGGCTCAGTCTAACGAGCGTCCGAATTTCCCCTCCGCGCTCCCGCATCGTGAGATATACGGCCCTCGTCCCAGCACGGCACATGCCCACGCGGACCCGACGCCACGCGGAAAAGTGGCTTGAGTCACAAGTGGCATAGGAGTGACGCCTGTGGCTTAAATTTCAAGCACTAAGGTCGGCCTGTGCGCGTACTTCTGGTGGAAGACGATGAACCGGTAGCCGAATCCCTCCGACGTGGCCTGCTCCGCTACGGCTTCGAGGTGGAGTGGGTGACGACGGGCGGCGCCGCCCTCGCCTACGAGGGTGCCTACGACGTCGTACTCCTCGATCTCGGTCTGCCGGACACCGACGGCCTCGACGTGTGCAAGGCGCTGCGGGAGCGCGGCCAGGTGCCGATCATCGTGATCAGCGCCCGCAGCGACGAGACGGACCGGGTGGTCGGCCTGGAACTCGGCGCGGACGACTATGTGTCCAAGCCCTTCGGCGTACGAGAGGTAATCGCGCGCATAAGGGCGGTAATGAGGCGCGTACAACCACGTAGTACCGCCGAGTCCGGCCCCGACCGCTACGGCCCGCGCCTGACGATCGACCGTAAGGCGGCCCGCGTACGGATGGACGGCGAGGAGGTGTCCCTGGCCCCCAAGGAGTACGACCTGCTGGCCTTCCTCACCGAGGAGCCGGGGGCGTTGATGTCGCGGGAACAGATCATGGAGGCGGTCTGGGACGCGAACTGGTTCGGCCCGACGAAGACGCTGGACGTGCATGTGGCGGCGCTGCGGCGGAAGTTGGCGGGCGCGATCACGATCGAGGCGGTCAGGGGGGTCGGCTTCCGCCTGGAGATCACCGAGGAGACCGGCGACCGTACGTCATGATCCGGCAACTGATCGTCAGTTACGTCCTGTTGGTGGCTGTGGCGCTGGCCGCGTTCACCGTGCCGGTGGCGTTCACGCTCACCGCGCAGCTGCGGGGGGACACCGAGCAGACGGTACGGCGTGAGGCGCAGACCATGGCGGTGCTGCTGGCCGACGGTGACCCCTCGGCGCGTGCGCTGCTGACCCGCAACACCCAGGCCTACGAGGAGAAGGGCCTCGGCAGGATCGACGTGCTCCCGGCCGCCGAGGCACCGGCGGAGGACACCGAACACTGGGGCGACGGTTCGCTGAAGGTGACCGTCCCGGCGACGGCGGACAGCGGCGAGGTCGTGGGCGCCGTGCGCATCACGTACCCGACAAAGGAACTGACCGACCGCCTGTGGACGATCTGGGGCTTCCGGGCGATCCTCGCGTTCGGCGTCCTGGCCGTGGCGGCCGGTATCGGCGCGGTGGTCGCCCGCCGGCTGACCCGCCCCCTGCGCCAACTCAACGACATGGCAAGCAAGTTCAGCGACGGCGACCTCACGGCCCGCTCCCCGGTGACCGGCCCGACGGAGACACAGACACTCGCCCGGACCCTCAATCAGGCGGGCGAACGCCTGGACACCCTGATCGCCTCACAGCGCATCTTCGTGGCCGACGCCTCCCACCAACTCCGCACGCCGCTAACGGCGTTGAGGCTCTCGCTGGACAACATCGCGGACGGCGTGGACGACGACTTCGTACGGGAGGACGTGGAACAGGCGACGGCGGAGGTGGTGAGGATGAGCCGTTTGGTGAACGGCCTGCTGGTGCTGGCGCGCGCGGAGGCGAAGGTGACGGCGGCGGAACCGCTGTCCCTGAAGGAGATCGTGGCTGAGCGTCTGTCGGTGTGGCGGCCGGCCGCCGACGAGCGCGGAGTCACGATCGCGCTCAAGGGGGCTGGGGCTGGTGCTGCCGACGGCCGGCTGCTGGTGCTTGCCAGCCCCGGCCACCTGGACCAGGTCCTGGACAACGTGCTCTCCAACGCCCTGGAGGTCTCACCGGACGGCGCGACGATCACCGTACGGATGGAGACCGAGACCCGGGCCGACGAGGTCGTGCTCTCGGTCCTGGACGAGGGCCCAGGTATGTCGGACGCGGAGAAGTCCCGCGCCTTCGACCGCTTCTGGCGGGGCCAGGGCCTCACCGGGCGCTCCGGCTCGGGCCTCGGCCTGGCCGTCGTACGGCAGTTGGTGACGGACGACGGCGGCAGCGTGGCCCTGCGGGACGCGCCCGGGGAGAAGGGCGGGTTGTGCGTGGCGATCACCCTTCGGGCATCGCCGAGGAGTGGTGGTTGACGATCTTCCACTCGCCGTTGCGCTTCTCGTACTCGTAGGTGTAGCGGGCCTCGACGACGCGCTCGGCGCCGGTGTCCGGGTCGGTGAGCGTGAACTCGTAAGTCCCGGTGTCGATCGCGGAGTTCGAGTCGAGGACGTTGACGATGGTCTGGATCTTCTTGCCGACCGGCTTGTTCTCCAGGAAGTGGTCGAAGTAGTCGACGATCCCGGCGCGGTCGGTACGGACCTTGTTGGAGACGGTGGGCAGCAGCACGGCGTCACTCGCGTACCGGTCGGCGACCTTGTCCGAGTCACCGGTCTGCAGGGCTTCATTCCACCCATCAAAGAGGGCGGCGATCTGCTTCTTGGTCGGCTTCGCCTCGGCCTCGGGCCCGGCGACACTGACACCGACGGCGGCGGTGCCGGCGATGAGGAGGCTGGTAGCGGTAACGATGGCTGCGCGCTTGCTTATCGAACTGCCTAGGGAACGACGGGTCATCGCAACTCCAGTACGGGTCAGGGGGGGTTGCTCCCGGTGGTGCGGGAGTGACTCCAGACTCGCGTTGGGGTGGTTAGGGCCCGTGCAGGCGACGTACAGGGGACGTCCAGGACGCCACCAAATCGCTTTGGGTGATCAGTTGATTACGTTGAATCACCGTGCGCCACGCAGCAGACTGACGCCCGCACCGAGCGATACGACGCCCATGCCCACGCTGGTCATGATCCCCTGCGTGCCGTCGACGACGAAGGGTGCTACCGCGGCGACGGTGAGGTTGAAGAGGAACAGGAACCAGAGGACGGGCTTGGAGGCGAGGAGCGACTTCATGGGGATTTTCCTTGTCATCGAGCGGCGGGGATGTGCTTGACCTTGTGTGATCAACGATCCCGTTTTCGAGTCGCCGCGACGATGGAGTGCTCTCCCGAAGGTGTGGTGTAGCGGGCTACACCGGGGCAGGATCTTGCCCCATGACGGGTGGGATGGCGGATGGGGCGACGGGTGCGGTCCTGCTGACGGCCATCGTCCTGCTCGGGCGGCCCGGAGACTGCCCGAGCCGGTGCTGTTGGTGATGCGCGGGGGAGGGGTGGCCGCGCTACGAACGGGGTGCCGCGGTTGGGGGCGGGGGCTCGCCCCGCTCATGCCGGAGGAGCGAGCCCGCCTGCTGGTGTTGCTGCTTGCCCTGATGGGCGGGGTGACGACGGTGGGAAAGGGCCTTTGGGGACTGTGATCAGTCCACGAACTCCTTGAGCGGCTCGGTGTCGAGGGTGATGTTCACGGGCTCGGGGAGCTTGACGGTGGCGCCGAAGGGCCGGTTGACCTGCTGGCGATAGCGGCCGTCCTCGGGTTCGGTGAACACGGTGACCGAGCCGTCGTCCCTGTCGATGAGGAGGTAAACAGGGATACCGGCCGCTGCGTAGCCATCCGGCTTCTCGACACGATCACGCTGGCCGGCATCGGCGTCGTACGAGGTCACCTCCACAGCCATCAGCGCACCCTTAGTTTCCGACCACTCACCGTGCCCCTTGAAGGTGCCCACCGGCACGAGTACTCCGTCGGCCCGAGCACGGCCTTTGCGGTAGCGCTCTGTCTTCAAGCCACGCTCCGCGTGCAACCACAGCTCGGGACGATGCTGCATACACAGCCTCTGTAGCCAGGCGATGATCTCGCTGTGGTTGCCGTCAGGCACGGGCTTGACCACGACCCTTCCATTGATGAACTCCAGCCACACGGTCTCGGGGGCATGGTGTTCCAGCTCCTCGAACTCCTCGACGGACATCTGGGGCCGGTTCTCGATCCTGGGGGTCATGGCGTCGCCTCCTCGACTCCATGGTGCCCTGACCGGCGCGTCCTGCACGCTCATACGTCACTCCCGTCGAGTGCTCCATGTCTCTCGGTCACTTCCAACGCCCCAGCCCCGCCGCCCGGCGCAGCGCGTCGACGCGCTCGGTGACATCGATGACCTCGTCGGCGCCCGGCAGACCGCCGCCGCCTCCGCCGTCGCGCGGGCCGGCAAGGAAGGTCTCCGGGACGGCCCCGTACACCGTCACCGGCCCCTCCGCCTCGATCAGGTCGATGCACTCGCGGCACAGCCCGCTCACGATCTCCACCGTGCGCTCGTCCGCGTCGCACAGACCGCAGGCCATGATCACCCGGTTCACGTGGGCACGACGGGCGGGCTTCTGGCGCACCTTCGCCTTCTTCGGAGGCATCTTGTTCTCCAATCGCTTACGGGCGAGTCCGCCCGGGTTGGTGACGGCGGGCGGCAACCCGTCGGTCAGGGCCTTGGTGATGTCGTGGGGCGTCGCGCCACGGCTCAGCCACTCGGCGGCGAGAGATTCGAGGGAACGGCAGTCGCGGTCGGACAGCGGCATACGCGGGTCGGCTGCCGGGAGGTCGGCGAGGGTCTGGAAGGCAGTGCTCGGCTGCCCGGCGCTCTCGCCGTCGGGTTCGACCTGGTCGCCCTGTTCGCCCTGCTCGACCTGGTCCGTCTGCTCGGCTTCCGGAGAGGGTTCCGGGATGTCCTCGGCTTCCTCGATCCGGGCCAGCCCCGGCTGGTAGCGCTCGGTCACGTCCTTGCCGTGCCGCTCCCGCGCGAAGTCCGCCCACCATTCCGGCGACCTGCTCTCACGCGACCAGTACGTCCGCGTCACCCACCGCATCGAGTTGTCCTCGACGGTTATGTGCTCCTTGATCCAACGGAGGTGGCCGGCGAGGGTGATGCGGCCCATCGAGACTCGGGCGGCCTGCTGGCCGTAGCGGGGGTGCTCGGCCGCGATCACCTTGTAGCCCATGGCGTGGCCGTCTTCGAGGTGGTCGATGAAGACGGCGATCTCGGCGTCGCGAGGGAGCAGATGTGCGAAGTCCGGGTCGGCGTGCGGGTCTTCGTCACCTACGTCGCGCTTTCCGTAGCCCGAATTGGCCATGGGATGCGACGGGGACGGCAGGGCAGGGCTAAGGTTGGCGTAAGCCACGGTCGAAGCTCGCATTCGATCTGTAGGTCTAGGCCCCGGAGCCGGTGTTGGTAGCACCGACCGGGGCCGAATTATTTGCTTGTTTGCCGCGAACCTAGAGTGGCTTTACCTTCCGGCGCAAGCCGATCACGGAACGTCACCCGTTCGAGTGACGGTGCCTCAACTCACGTGCAGGCTTGGTTGGTTGGGTTGGATTTCACCCATTCCCAAAACCCAGGAAACCCAAGGGAAGAGCTCGAAGCCCGAGGCTCAAGCTCCGGGCTGAACTGCGGAAACGTCGGAGAGGAACGCCGTCCAGGCGGGGGCGGGGATGTGGAGTTCGGGGCCGGAGGGGACCTTGGAGTCGCGGATGTGGATGCGGGCGGAGAACGCGACTTCGACGCAGGCGCCGCCCTCGTCGTCGCTGTAGCTCGACTTGAACCACTTCAGCTGGTCACTCACGGCTGTCCACCATCCGCTCGATGAAACGGGCCGACTCGTCGGGTCCGAGAGCCTGCGTCCGGATCATGCTAAGCCGCTCCGTGACCCTGCTGACAACCCCCGGATCGGCCGACAATTCGCTGGCGAACTGCCCCTCCATGAAGGCGAAACGCTCGTGGTCGTGGGTCTCCAGCAGCAGCATGGGGCCCATGAGTGCGGCAGGGATGGCGCGTTCGAAGGGGAGCACCTGCAACACGACGTTCCGCAGCCGCCCCACGTCCAGCAGGTGGCGCAGTTGTTCGCCGTCCACCTGCGGGGCGCGCAGCACGGCCTCGTAGAGGACGAAGCTCAGGCCGACCGGCGGTTTCCGTTCGGTGAGGATGGACTGCCGCTCCATGCGGCCCGCGATGCGCTCCTCCACCGTCTCCTCGTCCAGGGGCGGGATGCGGTTGTCGATGAGGGAACGGGCGTACCCCTTGGTCTGCAACAGCCCCGGCACGAGCGAGCTTTCGTACCACCAGATGCTGGTGGCCTCCTTCTCCCGATCCATGAGGTCCTGCGCACGTGGCGAATACCGCTCCCGGTCCAGGAACTCCTTGGCCGCGCTCAACATGCCTTCCGCACCGCACATTTCGTCCGCCACGTCGAGCGCGCGTGGCGTCGGCCTGCGTACGCCGCGCTCCATGGACGCGATGGTGTCCGGGGAGTAGTTGGCGGCCGAGGCGAGTTTCTCCCGGCTGACGTCCGCCTTCGTGCGCCAGCGTTTCATCTGGTCGCCGCTGTAGCGCCAAGACGCGGGCGACTGGGAGTTGGAGTTGTACGGACTCGGCATAGCGCCACCTCCGACAGGGACACCCCGGCGTTCAAGACCTCGGTCACTACCGAGCGTAGCCTCACGGGCGCAGCTGTGTGACCATGACGAACGCAATTCCCCACTACCGGCCTGAGTGGATTCCGCCGGCTGGTCACCAACTCTGCGTACCCGGCGTCTACTTCGACGCGGTCCGTATCCAAGGGGGTGCGGGGAGAGCAAGTCGCCGCCGACCTCGTCGAGGCGACTGACGGGGACGCGGGGCCGGTGGTGTGCGAGGCGGTCGGGTTCCGCTAGAGGTACTTCCTGGTGGCGCCGGGGGCGACGAGGGGGCGGGAGTGGCCGTTGGGGGTGCAGCGGTTCAGCGGGGCTCGGAGCCGGAGTCCTCGTACGGTCACGTACATCAGGATTCCGGTGCCGGACGGGAACACGTGGCCGTTGCGGTGGCACAGCGAGCCTACGGTTATGGCGCCGTTTGTGGAGGCGGGGCGGTTGCGGGCGGTTATGGGTGCTGGCAGTTTGTAGATCACACGTCTTACCCACGCACGATCAACAAGTTCTTGCGGACAATCCTTGTCGTCGGATGGTCCTCACCCAACACCCGAAGACATTCGGGGACCTTCGCCCGTGCTTCCCCGTCCTTCTTCACGTCCACGGCGAACTCGATCTCCACCGGGCCCGTCCGGAACTGGATCTCCTGACCCGCCCCGTCCCGCGCCGCCTGCTGAAGCTCCGCCCGGATCGCCCCGATCGCCTCGGCCAGCCCAGCCCACGCCTCGTCGGCCATCGGGCGCCCCCTTCATCCCCGTACGAGATCCGCCGTACGAAATCCCCCGCACACGCGCTGTGGGGCGCAGCGTACTCGCCGCGCCCCACGTCATACGGCCCCATCCGCGATCCCGCCGCCGCTCAGGCCGCGCCGACCGTCCGGTCCCCGTACTCGATGGTCACCGTGATCCTCGCCCCGAGCGCCTCCGCGTACGTACGCATCGTCTCCAGGTTGTGGATCTCGCCCCGCTCGATCTGGGAGACGCGGGCCTGGGTAATCCCCACCGAGGCGGCCACCTGAGTCTGCGTCAGGCCTTGCTCCTCGCGGATCTCCCGGAGGTGGTGGCCCACCACATACGCCTCGGTCGCCGTACGCGCCGCCTGCTTGCGGGCCTCCCACTCGGCGTCGGACACCTCGGGCCGACTCTCCCGCATCCGCCGCTTGGTCTCAGCCCAGCTGCTGTACTGGCTCATCGGGCCTTCCCGTCCTCTCCTGCCTCGTCTGCGGCGGCCAGATACTCGTCGTACCGGGCCTCGGCGAGGGGGACCGCCTCGCGGTACCAGTCCCTCCAACGGCCGGACTTGTCCCCGACCACCAGCAGGATCGCCTCCCGCTTGGGGTCGAAGACGAACAGGATCCGAATCTCGGTGCTCCCTGCGCTACCCGGCCGCAGTTCCTTGAGGTTGTGCGTGCGGCAGCCGGAAAGCCGGTCGACGAGCGGACGCCCCAGCGCGGGACCGCTCTCCGCCAGCATGTCGACTGCCGCTTCGACGAGGTCCGCCGACACCGGGTCCTCCTCCGCCAGTTTGAGCAGCCAGGACTCCACCGATGCATGGAGGTTGATCTCCCAGTTCATACTCCGCATCCCAGCGTACGACGCAGAGACGCAGAAGGAAATCCTTATATCTTCAGCTCAACGAGTGAGCAGGTACGTACCCCGCCAAACTTTCTTACTGCACCGTCCGCAGCCCCAGCGGCCCCGCGATCTCCTCCGCCATGACCTCGCCCGCCTCGAACTCAAGCGTGTCGTCGCCCACGGACTGGTCCGTGTCCAAGCCGTCCAGTTCCTCCAGGGGCTGGTTCAAGCGGACGTGGGCCACCACGGACTGCAGCGCACGCAGCGTCGCCGACGCCGTCGAGCCCCAGTTGGAGAAGTACGAGAACTGCCACCACCACAGGGCCTCCGTGGTGCGGCCCGCGCGGTAGTGGGCCCAGCCGTGGCGGAGGTCGGTGATGACGTCGGCCAGGTCGTCGGAGATGCGGGCCGGGACCGGGGGCTTGCGGGGCTCGTAGGGGTCGAAGACCTCCGAGTAGACGTCCACCGGCTCCAGCATCGCCGCGAGGCGCTCGCGGATGTCGTCCACGTCCGGCTCCGGGCCCAGGTCGGGCTCGTAGCGCTCGTCGGGGACGATGTCCTCGTGCGCGCCGAGGCGGCCGCCGGCCAGGAGGAGCTGGGAGACCTCCAGGAGGAGGAAGGGGACCGCCGAGTCGGGGTCCTCGCCCTTCGCGACCTCGGTGACGGCGACCAGGAAGCTCTCCACCTGGTCCGCGATCTGGACCGCGAAGTCGTCCGGGTCCTGCGTCGTGTCGTGCAGCGTGGCGTCAGACATCTAGGAGTCGTCTCCCCTCGAAGGCGCGCCCGAGGGTCACCTCGTCCGCGTATTCCAGGTCGCCGCCCACCGGGAGGCCGCTGGCCAGGCGGGTGACCTTGAGGCCCATGGGCTTGATCATGCGGGCGAGGTACGTGGCCGTGGCCTCGCCTTCCAGGTTCGGGTCGGTGGCCAGGATCAGCTCCGTGACCGTCCCGTCGGCCAACCGCGCGAGAAGTTCTCGTATACGCAGGTCGTCCGGGCCCACACCCTCGATCGGGCTGATCGCTCCGCCCAGGACGTGGTACTTGCCTCGGAACTCGCGGGTGCGCTCCACCGCGACCACGTCCTTCGGCTCCTCCACCACGCAGATCACCGACAGGTCGCGGCGCGGGTCGCGGCAGATGTTGCACAGCTCCTCCTGCGCGACGTTGCCGCAGGTCGCGCAGAAGCGGACCTTCGCCTTGACTTCCATCAGGCACTGCGCGAGGCGCCGTACGTCCGTCGGTTCCGCCTGGAGGATGTGGAAGGCGATCCGCTGCGCGCTCTTGGGACCGACGCCGGGGAGCCGCCCCAGTTCGTCGATGAGGTCCTGGACCACGCCTTCGTACAACGGCCTGCCCTTCCTGGGTCTTCGGTACGTATGTACGTACCGTAGTTGGCCACCACCCGCCTGAGGAAGGCGGTACGGGGGGCGCGTGATGCGAACGTCAGAACGGCAGGCCCGGGATGCCGCTGCCGCCGCCACCAAGGCCCTGGGCCAGCGGGCCCAGCTTCTGCTGCTGGAGCGTCTGCGCGTTCTCCGTCGCCGCCTGTACGGCCGCCACGATCAGGTCGGCGAGGGTCTCCGTGTCATCCGGGTCCACCGCCTTCGGGTCGATCTTCAGCGCCCTGAGCTCGCCGGCGCCGGTCACGGTCGCCCGGACGAGGCCGCCGCCGGCCTGGCCGTCGACCTCTGTCTGCGCCAGTTCCTCCTGCGCCCGCGCCAGGTCCTGCTGCATCTTCTGGGCCTGCTGGAGCAGCTGCTGCATGTTGGGCTGGCCACCACCGGGGATCACGATCAGCTCCGTTTCGTACGGCTGTCCAGGCGAGGTTCTTTCCCGCTTGGCACGAGCCTACGTGGTCCTCGCAGCCGTCGCTCCAGCACTCTTTCGAGTGAGACGCCCGTGACGCCCATACCTGATCAAGGCCCTCTTCCGGGCGAAAAAGAGACGAAACCGGGGACTTCGCCACCCATTGGGCGGTAGGAAGGTTCCGGAGCGTCGGCATCAGGCGTCACGCAGGCGCCATACGTAATACGCCATACGCGGCGTCACACACTGTGATCAGTGAGCCGTGATCAGTAGGGAGTGCCGGGTGGGTCAGCCGGAGATGCAGCCCGAGGGTCCGCCTCAGGACGGGCGGGGTGGCGAGGGCGGGGCGGGGCTGAGGCCGGGTGATCTGGCCGGGCGGGAGTTTCCGCTCGGGGACTGGGGCGAGCCCGCCGAGCGGCTCGACGAGCTGTACCGGTGGGTGGAGCGGGGGGCTCTGGAGACTTCGGCCTGGTATCTCGCGGACCGGGTGTGGAAGCGGCGGGGGGCTCGGGGGCTGCGGGTGGGGGCGGCTGTCGGGGCCGTGTGCGGGACCGCGTTGCCTCTGCTCGACCTTGCGGGGGTTGTGGGCGGGGCGGCCGCCTGGGGGTATCTCGCGCTGCTGCTCGGGGTGGCTTGTGTGGCCGGGGATCGGTTTTTTGGCGTGACCTCCGGGTGGATAAGGGACGTGGCTACCGCGCAGGCGGTTCAGCGGCGGCTTCAGGTGCTCCAGTTCGACTGGGCTTCGGAGAGTGTGCGGGAGGTTCTGGGGCCGACGGAGGGGACCGCGAGTGAGGCTGCCGAGCGGTGTCTCGGCGTGCTTCGGCGGTTTTCGGAGGATGTGACGGAGCTGGTGCGGACGGAGACGGCCGACTGGATGGTGGAGTTCCGGATGGGGGCGGCGCCGTTGGGGATTCAGGCGGCGGTGCCGGCTGGGGGGCGGGCGGATGTTGGTGGCCCTCAGGGGCGGTTTTCTACGCCGCCGGGGGCGAATGCCCGGCCTAACATGCCTCGGCAGCGGCCGCCGGAGCCGCGGTGAGTTTCTTCGCCCCCGCCGCCCCTACCCGTCCCATCACCAGGGGCTGCCGCCCCTTCGACCCCGTCCCCAGGGGGCTCTGCCCCCTGGACCCCCGCTCCTCAAACGCCGGAGGGGCTGGATTTTTGCCGGCCGGGGTGGAATGTACGGGCGGGCTGAAATTGTGAGGACCAGGCTGGATTGTGCGGGCGGGCTGGAATTTGCGAGACGGGCTGGATCTTGCGAGACGGGCTGGATCTTGCCGGGACTTTTCAGCGCCGGTCCAGGCAATCCCAGCCCGTCCGGCGATTGAGGACAAGGCCCGTTCAGGGCCGGAGCGGGGGTCTGGGGGCGCAGCCCCCAGGGACGGGACCGCTACACCTGCGGGTCCGGAAACGCCACCGGGCTCCGCAACCCCGCCCCGTTCACCGCTCGCACCCCGAAGAACACGTTGTCCTTCGACAGGTCCACCTCGTATGTCGTCACGTCGCCCGCGGCGATTACGTGGGTCCACTCCGGGGCCGTTGTTTCTCGCCAGACGATTTCGTAGCCCGTCAGGTCGGGTTCCGGGCCCCGGGTCCACACCAGCTGGGTTGAGTTCGTGAGGGTCGACGTCACGATCTTCGCCCCCTTCGGGGTTCCCGGTGCTTGCGCCAGCGTCCATATCGTCGCCGCGTTCACCTTGGCCACCCGCGTGATGTACGGGAAGTCGCAGAACTCCGGCAGGTCCCCGTACTGCTTGCCTGTGTCGTCGACGCGTACGTCCTGGTGCTGGTGGGCGTAGTCCTCGGTCGGTTCTGTGTAGCGGGCGGCCGGGTAGCCGCGTTCCAGAAAGGGGATGTGGTCGCCGCCTCGGCGGTAGCGGTCCCGGCGGTAGATCACGCGGACGTGCATGCCCGTGGCGTCGTTGTCCGCCACGTCCCTTACGAAGCGGGCCAGTTGGCGGGTCGCCGAGTCGTTCTCGCCGCCTACCGAGCGGCGGATCGCCGCCTGTTCCGCCGTTTCCGACGAGGGGACGCCCTCTGTGAACAGGCGGATCGTGTACGGGTCCACCGTGCCGTCGTCCGCCTTCGGGCTGCCGACGATGTCGTTGGTGAACATGCCCTGGACGTCCGCGCCCGCCGACTTGAACTGCTGCGCCATGTACGCCGCCCCGTACAGGCCCTGCTCTTCCCCCGCCACCGCCGCGAACACGATCGTCGCGGCCGGCCGGCGGGTCGCCATCACCCTGGCCAGCTCCATCGCCACCGCCACGCCCGACGCGTCGTCGTCCGCGCCCGGGGCGTCCGAGGTGGCGTCCATGACGTCCGTGACCCGGGAGTCGTAGTGGCCCGATACGACGTACACGCGGTCCGGGGTCACCGAACCCCTCAGCGTCGCCACCACGCTCGTGATGCGGGTCGCCACCGGGATGCGGGTCGCCGGTTCCTGGATGTACGACTGGAGCTCCACCGTCATCCGGCCTTCGGACCGGGACGCGTACGAACGCAGCTCCGCCGCTATCCAGTCCCGGGCCGCGCCTATGCCTCGCGTCGGGTCGTCCTGGGAGGAGAGGGTGTGGCGGGTTCCGAAGGAGACCAGCTTGCGGATCGTCGCCTCAACTCGCTTCTCGTCCAACTCCCTCAGCAGCTTGCGGAGTTCACTGCTCGGCTGCTGTGCCGTCGCCGGGGGGCGGGGGCTCGACGGTGACGCCTGTGCGGTGCCCGCCGCCGCGCCCAGCGCCACCGCGCTCGCCGCCGTCGCGGTCGCCGTGAGGACCGACCTTCTGCTGGGGCTGGGGGTGAGGTTGGGGCTCATGCCGTCATCGTCGTGCACATGCCAGACGCAGGCAAGAGGGCCCGGCTCAGGGCGAGTTGGTCGGCAGCGCGTCATCCGCGCACAGCTTCATGCCCTCCGGCGTGTAGCACGGCAGATGGCCGTGGGTGCGGATCACCTGCTGGCCGTCGCCGCGGACCAAGTACGTCAGGAAGCTCGATGAGAGGGAGTCCGCCGGGGGCTGGCCGTAGGTGTAGGCGTACTCGATCTCGCGGTACGGGTACGCGCTCGTCCCGTCCTCGATGGCCTCCACGGAGGGGGTGTGGCGATCGAGGTTGAGGCGGTGGAGGCCCTTTGCCCGGGCGGCCGCGTTGAGTTCGCTGTAGCCGATCGCGCCGCGGAGTCTCGCCACCGTCGACAACACCTGGTCCGTGGAGTCGAGTTCGCAGCGGATGACCGGTGCCGTCGCGTCGTCCTTGTGGACGCAGTCGACCGAGGAGTTGGCGATCTCGCCCCGGCCCAGGACTCTTCGCTGGAAGACCTGTCTCGTCCCGGAGTTGGCGTCGCGGCTGACCAGGTGGACGGCCAGGTCCGGGCCGCCCAACTCCTTCCAGTTCGTGATCTCGCCCCGGTACAAGCTTCGCAGATCCTCAAGGGAGAGGTTCTTCACGTCTACGCCGTCGTTAACGACGAGGGCGAACACCGATATCGCCACCCGGTTGCCTCGCAGTTCGGGCAGGCCGTACTGCTTGGGGCCGTCGGAGAGGGCGATGACCGGCGGCGAGCCCTTCTTCGACGCGGCGCCGGCCTCGGCGAGTTCCCGCACGCCCGCCGTCGAGCCGTGCGGGTCCACCGTGATCGACGAACCCTCGCAGGCCTTCTCGTACTTGCCCGCGACCTCCTCCATCACGGGCGCGAAAGCCGTCGAGCCGGTGATGGTCAGGGAGCCGCTCGCGCAGACGATCGGGGGCGGGGTGTCGTCGTTGGCGACGACGAGCCACGCCAGTACGACCACGCTGGCCGTGAGCATGACGGTGATGTTCCGGGCGGCCCGGCTGAACAGGGGCGGCTTGTCGTCCGGGGTCGCGCTGCGGTTGGGGTGCACCTCGCCGTCCCGCAGGCCGCCGCGCAGCCGTATCTCGCTGCCCACGTCGCCGCCGGACAGGAGCACCAGGACCTTGAAGTGGTCGCCCTGGTTCAGCGGGACGCGGGGGATGCGCAGGGTGTTGCCCTCGTAGCCGAAGCCGGCGGCCGGGGTGAAGTGCTCCATGAGGTGGTCGGTCTCGGGCGGCTGGGTGACCGAGACTCCGCGGATGGTGCGATCGGTGAACACCGCTGTCAGGCCGTGGAGTTCGCGGCCCGTGTAGTCGTTGTCGCCGATGCTCTGCGAGCCGTCGTTCTCGATGCGCAGCAGGACCAGGGTCGCGTCGGACATGTCCGGGGCCTCGTCGAAGAGGCCGAGCCGTACGTTGAGCCGGCCGAGGCGTACGTCGTCGCCTATCGGGTTGTCCATCTGGACGCGGTAGCCGATCCGCTTACGGCGTGGCACCCGGCGTTCGTACCAGACCATCACGCCGGACGCGACGACGCCCAGGATGGCCGTGCCCACGGCCACGAAGTTCTCTGCGCTCAGCCACTCCACTGTGGGTGCCCCCGCCGCTCCCCGGAGTCATTTTGTGTGGGGTCACGGTACGTGTGCCGACGGGGACATTCCGGTCTCGTCCGCTGAAGTTCGCCGTACGTTCAACAGCCGTCAAATGGCGTTGCGGCGCTGGTCAGTTGGCGGATAGGAGGTTGCTGATCGTTACTACTACCGGGTGTACGTCAGGCTGTCCCCGTTGCCCGTGTTCAGTCGCTGGAGGCTCCCGTCCGGCAGGAGGCTGATCTCCGTCGCCTCGCCGGGAGTGCACGCGGAGATCGGCTCGCCGGAGGTGACGACGGACGGGCCGACCTCCAACGGCCCCTCCGCGCCCGGCTGTCCGGTCAGCTCGGCCTCGAACACGCAGCGATAGGTGCCGTTCGCGGTGGGCCCCTCGGCGATGAGGGACATGACCGTGTCGCCCACCTCGCCCTGCTGGATGGTCAGTTGGCGGGTGCTGTGGCCGTTGTCGTTGTCGATGGACGCGGTCCACGTGCCGAGGAACGCGGCCGGGATCGCGCCGTCCGCGGCGGCCGACATCGACGCGGACGCCGACGGTTCGCCGGTGGTCGGGCCCGGCGTCGTGGGCGCGCCACTCGTGCTCGCGGACGCGGAAGCGTCGCCGCCCGCCTTGTCGTCGCTGCCGTCACTGTTCATCAGCGCGTAGACCGAGCCCCCGGCGGCGAGCGCGACCACGAGGGCGACGATGACGAGGACCGCCGTGGAACGCCCGCTGCGACGCTGCGGTTCCTGAGGGGGTACGGGGGCGAGGGCGCCGTAGGGCAGCGTCGTGGACCCGGGCGGGGGCGGGCCGTGGGGCGTGGTGGGCCCGAGGCCGCCGCCGCTGTACGGGTTGTAGGGGTTGTACGGGTTCTGCGGCGCCGGGGTGCCGGGCTGCGGTGGATAGCCGTAGGCGGGGGGCTGCGGGTGCTGCTGCGGATAGCCGTACGCCGGATGGGAGGGGGGCGGAGCGGCCGGGGTGGGTGGCGGCGGAGGGGTCTGTCCGGCGACCACCGTCGGGAGCTGGCTCTGTGGGGTGCCGGGCGGTGGCGAGACCGGATCCGGAGAGGGGGCGGGAGCGGGAGCCTGAGCCGGGATGGGTGCCGGGGTGGACTCATCGGCGGCGGGCGCGTGCTCGGGCGAACCCCCCGAGCCCACCGATCCAGCCGAACCCGCCCGTCCTCCCGAACCCGCCGACCCTCCCGATCCTCCCGGGCCCGCCGATCCCCCCACCCCAACCGGCCCCTCCGGATCCTCCGCGTCCAGCAACCGCACCGCGTGGCGCCCGAGTTGGGCCACCAGCGCGCTCGGCAGCCAAGGGTCCCGTGAGCGGCCGTCGGCGACCGTGTCCTCCGCGCCCGTGCGTTCCAGGATCCGGTCCAGGGGCGGGCGGGCGGCCGGGTCCTTGCGCAGGCACTCGCGGACGAGGTCGGCGATGCCCTCGGGGACGCCCGTGAGGTCGGGTTCCTCCTGGGCGATGCGGAACATCAGGGCGTGCACACCGCTGTTGGCGGCGCCGAAGGGCAGCGCGCCCGTCGCCGCGTAGGCCAGCACGGAGCCCAGGCAGAAGACGTCGCAGGCGGGCGTGATCCGGTCGCCGCGTACCTGCTCGGGTGCCATGAAGCCGGGCGAGCCGACCAGCGAACCGGTGCGGGTGAGGCCGTCGCCGGCCTGGGTCTCCAGCGCGCGGGCGATCCCGAAGTCGATGACGCGGGGGCCGTCGATGGTGACGAGCACGTTGGACGGCTTGAGGTCGCGGTGGACTATCCCGGCGGCGTGGATGTCCTGGAGGGCGTGGGCGAGCCCGGCCGCGAGGATCCGTACCGAGCGTTCGGGCAGCGGCCCGTGGTCGTGCCCGACGACCTGCTGGAGGCTGGGCCCGGCGACATACCCGGTGGCGACCCACGGCACGGCGGCCTCGGTGTCCGCGTCCAGCACCGGCGCCGTCCAGTACCCGCCGACCCGCCGGGCGGCCTGGACCTCCTGCCGGAACCGCCCGCGGAACTCCTCCTGCGCGGCCAGCTCCTCACGCACCAGCTTGACGGCGACGGTCCGCCCCCGGTCCGACCGGGCCAGATACACCTGCCCCATCCCACCGGCCCCGAGCCGCGCCAGCAGCCGGTACGCCCCGATCCGCTGCGGATCGGCCGCCCCCAGTTTCTCCATGGCAGCGCCGCCTCCCCCCGAAATCCCCCGATACGCCGCTGTGCGACAGACCCAGAACGAGAATAGTGCGGGGACACGACGAGCCGGGCGGAGCGGTGTCCACGGTTCCGTAACAGGAGGGCCGGTCTCGTCAGCGGCCGGAGGCGTTGCGCGTCGTCCACACGAGCGCCAGGTCGATGTCCACCTCGAAGGGAAGATCGACGCACACACCGCCTTGAGCGGGGAAGTGGCCGATGCCGCGCTGCCGGATCAGCTTCCAGGCCGCCTCGATCTCGATCACCGAGTGGGGTGGAACCTCGACCGCGATGGTCCTGGTCCGGCGCAGTGTCGTCTGGCTGGTCACGGCGTACATGGCTCTGAGTTCGTTCGCCAGCGTCCTGCCCAGGGTGGCGAGTCCGGCGAAGGTCAGGCGCCCTTCGGTTCCCGCGATGGTCGCCCTGCGGTCCTCGACCGTGACCGAGCGGACCCATTCGCAGGAGAACTGGTCGGAGTCGGTCACCTTGGCCGAGCTGTTGTTGGTCATGGTCCTGTGGTCGGTGCGCACGAGGAGTTCGGCGCGATCCGATTCCTCGACGGTGGAGAGGCTGAACTGAGCCGGAGACAGGGTGGGCGGGGTGGACGGGGCGGCAGCACCGAGGGACGTGGAGAAGAGCTGCGAGGTCGCGGTGCCCAGTTGCAGTCTGGCGGCCAGGACCTGCGGGCCCTCCTCTCGGATCTGCCAGTGCTCCCTGCAGAAAAGGCAGGTGAAGGTGTTGGGCGACGTGAACGTCACCGGGGCGCTGCTCGGCGCCAGCCGCAACCTCTGCGCGAACGTCAGGCCAGTGGCGTACGCGGACAGTCCCAGTTCGTCGTTGACGAACGCATAGGCAAAGTTGAGGATCTCCCGACCGCAACGCGGGCAGTTACCCGAGTTCATGTATGACCGCATGTCAGCGGTGATCCTTTTCATACCCACCCCCGATGAGACCCTCCCCCGAGGACCTCCTCCGAGAGTAGGGATGGAGCGGACCGTCCGTCCCCGGCACGCGACAACCTGTCGCGGAAACCCCCCGACCACAGACAGGACGCCGATTCCCCTTCCGTATCGCGGACATTTACGCTCACCCGCATGACCCCTCAGCCCAACCCCCAGGCCGGCGCCGCCGTCAAGGCCGCGGACCGTGCGCATGTGTTCCACTCCTGGTCCGCGCAGGAGCTCATCGACCCGCTCGCCGTCGCCGGCGCGGAGGGGTCCTACTTCTGGGACTACGACGGCAAGCGGTACCTGGACTTCACCAGCGGGCTCGTCTACACGAACATCGGCTACCAGCACCCGAAGGTCGTCGCGGCGATCCAGGAGCAGGCCGCGAAGATGACGACCTTCGCGCCCGCCTTCGCCGTCGAGGCGCGTTCGGAGGCGGCGCGGCTGATCGCCGAGCGGACGCCCGGTGACCTGGACAAGATCTTCTTCACCAACGCCGGCGCGGACGCCGTCGAGCACGCGGTGCGGATGGCCCGGCTGCACACCGGGCGCCCGAAGGTGCTGGCGGCGTACCGCTCGTACCACGGCGGTACGCAGCAGGCGATCAACCTCACCGGCGACCCGCGCCGCTGGCCCTCCGACAGCGGCACCGCCGGTGTCGTGCACTTCTGGGCGCCCTACCTCTACCGCTCCCGCTTCTACGCGGAGACCGAGGAGCAGGAGTGCGCCCGGGCGCTTGAGCACCTGGAGACGACGATCGCCTTCGAGGGGCCCGCGAGCGTCGCCGCGATCATCCTGGAGACCATTCCGGGCACCGCCGGGATCATGGTCCCGCCGCCGGGCTACCTCGCCGGTGTGCGTGAGATCTGCGACAAGTACGGGATCGTCTTCATCCTCGACGAGGTGATGGCCGGGTTCGGGCGGACCGGTGAGTGGTTCGCGGCCGACCTGTTCGACGTCACCCCGGACCTGATGACCTTCGCCAAGGGCGTGAACTCCGGATACGTGCCGCTCGGCGGTGTCGCCATCTCGGGCGCGATCGCGGAGACCTTCGGCAAGCGGGCGTACCCGGGCGGGCTGACGTACTCCGGGCACCCGCTGGCCTGTGCCGCAGCCGTCGCCACGCTCAATGTCATGGCCGAGGAGGGTGTCGTGGAGAACGCGGCGCACCTCGGCGCCACCGTCGTCGGGCCCGCCCTGCGTGAGCTCGCCGAGCGCCACCCCTCCGTCGGCGAGGTGCGCGGCGTCGGCATGTTCTGGGCGCTGGACCTCGTCAAGAACAAGGAGACGCGCGAGCCGCTGGTGCCGTACAACGCGGCCGGTGAGGCGAACGCGGCGATGGTCGCCTTCGGCGCCGCCGCGAAGAAGCAGGGCCTGTGGCCCTTCATCAACATGAACCGCACCCATGTCGTGCCGCCCTGCAACGTGAGCGAGGCGGAGCTGAAGGAGGGGCTGGCCGCGCTCGACATCGCACTGTCTGTGGCGGACGAGCACACCGAGTAGGCAGTAAACGGCTGTTGCCGCACTCACCTCGGCGGACCGGGAATCCGAACGCGTAAGGTGGCGTGCTCGTAGACATCTACGCGCGCATCTACGAGCATGCCACCAACCGCGACGAGGGAGACGCCCCGACCATGCCCGCCACCAGCGGCAACGGCGCCGTGACCCGCAACACCCTGCGGCAGCAGATCGCCGACGCGCTTCGTGACGAGGTGCTGGGCGGGCGGCTGCAGCCGGGCCAGGAGTTCACGGTGAAGGAGATCGCCGAGCAGTACGGCGTTTCCGCTACCCCTGTCCGCGAGGCGCTGGTCGATCTCTCGGCACAGGGCCTGCTGGAGGCGGACCAGCATCGCGGGTTCCGCGTCCACGAGTACTCGCTGGCCGACTACCGCGGCATGGTCGAGGCCCGCAGCCTCGTCTCGGACGGCATGTTCCGCGTCTTCGAGGACAGCCACATCGCCGCCGCACGCTACGCCGACCCCCGTACCGTCGCCGCCCTCGCCGGGGTGCGCCGGCGCGGCGAGGAGGCCCAGCGCGCCGCGGCCGCCGGTGACCTCACCATCCTCATCGGCTACGACCTGCGCTACTGGCGGGAGCTCAGTGCCCTGTTCGGCAACCCCTACCTCGTCGACTTCCTGCACCGGCTGCGCGTCCAGTCCTGGGTGTGCGCGGTACAGCGCCTGCGCCACCACACCGATCTGCGCGGACAGCTGTGGTCGGAGCACACCGAACTGGTCGACGCGCTGGCCCGCCAGGACTTCGTGACCGCGCAGGCCATAGTCGCCACGTACAACGAGCAGTCCCTCGCCGTCATCGAGCGGCTGGCCGCCGGATGAGCGGGCCAAAGCAGCGGACCGTCGACCTCTCCGTCGTCATACCCGCCTACAACGAAGAGCAGCGCCTGGGCCCGACCCTCGACGCCGTGACCGCGTATCTCAGCGTGAACGAGGGCCGCTGGGGCACGTGGGAGGTCGTGGTCGCCGACGACGGCTCGACCGACGGAACGCGCGAGGTCGTGACGGCCCGCACCGACCCCCGCGTCCAGCTCGTCACCAGCCCGCGCAACCGCGGCAAGGGCTCCGCCCTGCGCCTGGGCGTCGCCGCCTCGGTCGGCCGCCGGGTCCTGGTCACGGACGCCGATCTGGCCGCCCCCATCGAGGAGTTGGACCAGCTCGACAAGGAACTCGGCGAAGGAAACGCGGCCGCGATCGGCTCCCGCTCCATACCGGGCTCGACCATCGACAGCCACCAGCACCGGCTGCGCGAACTGGCCGGCCGGGCAGGCAACCTCCTCATACGGCAGGTCGCGGTGCCCGGCATACGCGACACCCAGTGCGGCTTCAAGCTCTTCGAGGGCGACAAGGCCCGCGAGGCCTTCGCCGCGTCCCGGCTCAACGGCTGGGGCATCGACGTAGAGGTCCTCCAGCACTTCCGCCGCTCCGACTGGCCGGTCGCCGAGGTCCCGGTGCGCTGGTCCCACCAGTCAGGATCGAAGGTACGGCCCCTCGACTACGCCCGTGTCCTGGCCGAGCTGACCGTCCTGAAGTCCCGCAGCCTGCGCCCGGCGGACGCCTTCGCGGTGATCCTCTTTCTCCTCATGGCGGTGGCCCTGTACTCGGGCCGCTTCTTCGACCCGGGGAACCGCTACCTCCCGGACTCGCTCCAGGACCAGAACCAGTGGGAGTGGTTCTTCGCGGTCACGGCCGACAGCGTCAGCCACTTCCGCAACCCCCTCTTCACCGACCTCCAAGGCTTCCCCGACGGCGTGAACCTCATGGCCAACACGGTCATGCTGGGCCTGTCGGTCCCCGCCACCCCGATCACGCTCCTGTTCGGCCCGGCGACGGCCCTGAGCCTCGTCATGACACTGGGCCTGGCCGCCACCGCGTCGGCCTGGTACTGGCTGATAGTGAAGCGGGTCGTAAAGCAACGCGCCGCAGCCTTCCTCGGCGCATCGCTCGCGGCCTTCGCCCCACCCATGGTCAGCCACGCCAACGCGCACCCGAACTTCGTGATCCTGTTCATGATCCCGCTGATCATCGACCGCGCCCTGCGCCTGTGCACGGGCGCCCGGGTCCGCCGGGACGGGATCGTGCTCGGCCTGATGGCGGCGTACCAGGTCTTCCTGGGCGAGGAGCCGTTCCTGCTCGCGGCCATGGGCATGCTGATGTTCGCGGCGGCCTACGGGGTCGTACGCCGGGACGTGGCGAAGGAGGCCTGGCGCCCGCTGCTCAAGGGCCTGCTGATCGCGGGCGCGGTCTGTCTCCCGATCGTCGCCTTCCCCCTCTACTGGCAGTTCGCGGGCCCGCAGAGCTACAAGAGCGTCCTGCACGGCGACAACGCGGGCAACAGCCCCCTGGCCCTGCTCTCCTTCTCCGAACGCTCCTGGATGTTCGGCGACCGGGACACGGCCAACGCCCTGTCCCTGAACCCCACCGAACAGAACGCCTTCTACGGCTGGCCGCTGGCCCTGCTCGCCTTCGGGATCGTCGTACGACTGTGGGACCGCGCGCTCGTCAAGGCGCTGGCCTTCACGGCGGTCGCCGCGGCCCTCCTCTCCCTGGGCCCGAAGATCAAGTTCCCGCTCACGGATGTGGTGTTCTCGGGCCCGTGGGCCGTCCTCGCCGACAAACCTCTCTTCGAGTCGGTCATCGAGGGCCGCCTGGCGATGATCTGCGCGCCCGCACTCGGCATCCTGCTCGCCGTCGCGGTCGACCGGCTGGCGGCGACTAGGGCCATGGGCACGCAGTACGTCGGCCTGGTGGCCGTCTGTCTGGCGGTGCTCCCGATCATCCCCGCCCCGCTGAAGGCGGTGGGCCGCGCGGAGGTGCCGGCGTTCATCGCGGACGGAACGTGGCGGTCGTATGTGGGCAAGGGCGAGTCACTGGTCCCGGTGCCGCTGCCCGACCCCGGCAACGCGGAGGCACTGCACTGGCAGACGGTCGCCGGCCTCGGCTTCGACCTCCCCGGCGGCTACTTCAACGGCCCCTACGGCGAGGACCGCGTCGGCATCTACGGCGCCTCCCCCCGCTACACCTCCAACATGCTGCGTGACGTCCGCTACACCGGCGTGGTCCCGGTGATCGGCGAGAACTGGCAGGCGCAGGCCAAGAAGGACTTCGCGTACTGGAACGCGGGTGTGCTGGTGGTGGCCCCGCAGACCAACGCCGACAAGCTGCGCGAGGCGGTGGAGAAGCTGGTGGGCCGTCCCGGTAAGTGGACGGGCGGGGTGTGGGTATGGGACCTGCACAACGGGAGCTGAGCTTGGCCCGGACCGATTACTCTGCCTTGACCACGCACGTGACGACGTACTCGACCACCTGCTGACCGCACTCTGCGAGGAGTCCTCTTTTGGCCTGTGACCTGTGGCTGGTACCGCTCGTCGACGTGTTGTGCCACACGCCAGACAACCCGTTCGCCGAGGAACTCGCGCAATACAACATGGTGCTGGGCGAGGCGGGCCTGCCTCCGGTGCCGGTGTACCAGTACATGCCGGGCCTGTCCGGCGAGGTCGCTCCGGTCGCCGGGTTCGACTACGACGCGCTGCACTTCCTGCGCCGGGCCTACCTCCTCCAGGTCTGCGGACTGCCCGTGACACCGGTGGACGAACTGGGCGGCGACTACGAGCAGTTGCTGGAGATGTTCGAGACGACGGCCCAGCAGTCACACCTGGTCTGGCACTACGACCACGCGGGCGCGTACGTCCCGGTCGACTTCCCGCACCCCTTGTCGAGCGACGAACTCCTCGCGGGCGGAGGCCCGTTGGGCTCGTCGCAGACTCTCCTGAGGGAGCTGGAGTTCGTGGCGGGCGTGATCGGCATCGACGCGACCAACCCCCCGGCGCCCCCGGAACCGCCACGAGCTCCCACGGAGCTGGAGGAGCCCGCCGTACCGCCTCCGTACGACCCCAGCCCCTTCGCGCGCGAGCGTCATGTGTGGCTCGGCCTGCACGCGGCGGCGACGCGGAGTCTGGCGCAGGGGTCGATGATCATCTTCAGCTGAAGTGCAGCTGGGACAACCCCTTCTGCAGGTCTTCGAGGTTCATGATCGGCGTGTAGTACACCTTGGCGCCCAGGTTCATGAAGAACGGCTCGGCGATGGCCGGCATCTGGGAACTGTCCTGCATGTCGAAGACCAGGAAACACGTGCGGTCGCCCTGGTCTGCGGTGAAGTAGGCGGCTTCCGGCTTGATTTGTTCCAGTGTTTCCTGGATCAGCTTGGGCAACGTGCCGTTCCGTATGGCTTCGTTCGAGCTCTCCCGGTCGAGAGTGGCCTTGAGCAACACACGCATGACGCTCTCCTTCCTCTGCACAACCCCAACCCCAGGATATGCCCGATTCGCGAGCCTTGTGAGGTGACTACTCCCGGGGGAGCAGGGCACCCGCCTCCTGCCGTGCGATGCCGCCGAAGGCCTTCCGCCACACGCTGGTGCGAGAGGCGAAAGGCGAATGCCGAAGGGAGACGGCGATGATCGTGGTGACCGGGGCGACAGGGCATGTGGGCGGCGAGCTGGTACGGCGACTGGCGGGCGCCGGTGAGCCGGTACGGGCGATGACGCGCCGCCCGACGCAGGCCGACCTCCCGGCGGGCGTGGAGCGGGTGTACGGCGACGCGGCCGACCCGGCGAGCCTGGACGCGGCGTTCGCGGGGGCGAGCGGGGCGTTCCTGATGTCGGCCCAGGCGATCGGCACGGCACCCGGCCCGACCCACGACCTCGCACTGGCGGAGGCAGCGGCGAGGGCGGGAGTGAGCCGGGTGGTGAAACTGTCGGTGCTGGACGGAGGGGCGGGCACGGACCTGGTGGCCCGTTGGCACGCGGAGGCAGAGGCTTCCGTGACCGACCCGTCCCGCGCATTCGCCTGGACGCTGCTCCGCCCCGGCCGCTTCATGAGCAACGCGCTCCAGTGGGCAGGGCAGTTGCGGGCCGGCGACGAGGTGACGATGCCCTTCGCCGACCGTCCGGCCGCGAGCGTGGACCCGGGTGACCTGGCGGACGTGGCAGTGCTCGCGCTCATGTCCAGCACGAACGAACACGCGGGCGCGACCTACGAGTTGAGCGGCCCCCAGACACTGACGCCGAGGGAGGAGGTGTCGATCCTGGGCAGGGCCCTGAACCGCGACCTGCGGGTGACCGAGATGGGGGCGGAGGCGGCCCGCGCGGCCATGGAGCGGTACGGCTTCCCGACGGAGGTGGTGGACGCGATCATGCGCCGCACGCTGGAGGACGACCGGGGGACGGAGGTACTTCCGACGGTGGAGAAGCTGCTGGGGAGGCCGGCGCGGTCGTTCGGGCAGTGGGTGGGGGTGCATGTGGGGGCGTTCGGGGGGTGAGGGCAGGGGAAGGGCACCCGAAGGCGCCCTTCCCGTGGATCGTCGTCAGCCCCGCTCGACGATGCGGATGGTGCGGATGCCGGTGCCGCGATAGCGCGTGGGTGTCCTGGTCAGGACTGGACGGCCGCGTGGCCACTCCACGGTCGGCAGAGCGAGGTGCAGCACGTGAGCACCGCTCCAGTCCGGCTCGCTCTTGTCGCCCGGCTCCTCGTCCTCCCCGACGGCCGCCGTCCGAAGGCGCTTGCCCACGGCGGCCGCCGCGGCGAAGTCGAGGCCTTCGATGTTGACGGACGGCAGCGCGCCCAGGTGCTCCGCGACCCCGGCCCGCTCGCGCTCGGCGGCGGCCAGACTGAGTGCCGGGATGTAGACGCGTAGCGCGGGATCCTTCTCGGCCTCGACGACCAGCCGGGACGCCATGCTGTTCCCGGCGCCGAGCGCGAGCGCCGCACTGTCGTCGAAGACGATGGCACGCGGCAGCGGATACCGCTCCTCGCCCTGAGCCCCGGTCACTGGACCTCCCCGATGCGCCCGGCCTCAAGATCGGCCCACAGCTTCTCGCCGGCCTTCTCGTCCTCCTCGGTATACGGCCTGCCGAGGAAGTGCTCCTCCACGTACGCCTTGGTCTCCTCGCACCGCTTCCGCAGCTCTTCCTTGGTGGGCGTGGCCCCGGCCAGCTCGGCGATCAGATCGCGCATGGTCATCCCGCGCTCGCGGGCCAGCTCCTGGAGGCGGTCCCGGACGGCGGGGTCGACCTTGATCGTTGTGTCAGCCATGAGCAAAGTATACCGGTGGTATACCGTCTCAGGGCGTTCGAGTGCGATGGTCATCGGCACTCCGTTTCTTTCGAAGGACCCGCCCGTACGGCTGCACGGCCGGGAGTCTGTGTGCCTACGCGGGCGCCAACTGCCCACGCAGCAACGCACGGGCGACAGCGCCACCCCGCCGCGCCGCCTCGCGATACCCGGACGCGCCGGGCGTGCGCAGCTCGACCTCGACGGTCGTGACCGGCCCGGCGGCAGGGGCGGCAGGGCACTTGCGACGCAGACGGTTCTCGACGATGGCGCCCGCCGAGTACATCCGCCGCGGCAGCCCGTCCGTCAACGCGGCCCGCACCTGCGCGCTGCTCGCCCCCGCGTCCCACCACGCCTCCACGAGCGGCGCGAGCCGCAGCGCGTCGGCTCCGCCGAGGGTGAGCCGGGGTTCGGTACGGCCGAGCGAGCCGAGCAACTTGGCGGCGAGGGCGGTGCGTTCACCCGGCTCGGGCGCCGGGTCCGGCTCGACCGGGGCCGGGGCCGGGACCGAGGCCGGGGAGGGAGGTTCTTGCTCCCTGGTCTTTACCCCCGAAGGGGGACCGCCCGATGCCGCGACAGCCAACTCGCCGGAAGCCAGGTTCTGGACTTTTTCCTCTTCACCCGCCGGTGGTTCGTCCTCGTACGGAGTATCGAAAACCTCGTACACGGTGAAGAGTTGCCCCGTCTCCCGGCTCTTCCGCACGACCCGCCGCAGATACCGGGACTCCTCCAGCTCATGCAGGGCGGCAGCGATCCGCGCCC
The DNA here is from genome assembly GCF_058544905.1 of Streptomyces sp. JLBG701. Lineage (NCBI taxonomy): Bacteria > Bacillati > Actinomycetota > Actinomycetes > Kitasatosporales > Streptomycetaceae > Streptomyces > Streptomyces sp. JLBG701. Next base: position 6,311,091 of record NZ_CM178588.1, on the reverse strand, counting down.
GTCCCTCCTTGCGCTGGTCCGCGAGCGTGCGGATGGTGACGCGGGCGTCGTCGGGGAGACTCAATAGGTACGTCAGTACGCCGACCGCACACCAGGAGATGCTCCGGTCACGGAGAAGGGCGTTGGAGAAGACCGAAAAGGCGCGCGTGGGCGTCGTACGATGAATACGCATGGGAGGTGTTGCTCCTGTGCCAGGCCCCCGGGTGTTGGCGCACCGCGGGGGCGTTCTTTGTTGCCGTGACTCTATGGGTACGCAGAGCGACGATTGCAAGCCGGAACTGGCTTTTCCTGGGCGGAAGTTCGCGTTCTTCACTCCATAGGGTGAAGCGCGGTGTGCAGAAGCAACGCGTGCACGAGGCGATCGGCGGCCGTGGGGCGGTAGCGCCAAGTCAGCGGCCACGTCTGGCCGTCGAGGGCCGGGATCGGGATGAACGAGACGTGGTCCGGGCCGGCGGTGAGGCGGGTGATGCCGGGCGGCCAGGGGCGGTGGGAGACGCTGCCGACGGGGACGAGGAAGTAGACGCCTCGGCGTCCGGTCGCCGTCTCCACGACAGGCCCCGGGTCACCGCCCGTGATGCGCGCGAGGTGATCGGCCACGGCTCGGCCCTCGTCGCCGTCCACCCTGACCGCGTCGAACTGGACGCCTGCCTTGCGGAGTTGGACGCCGGTACGGGGGATCCAGTCCAGGTCACTTTGTGTGTTCATGGGGCCAGTTTCGGCAGGTGAGGCTAGCGTTCTCCATAACTCTGAGTCGTCGGTCGGCCACGGTTGGGTGGGGCCGTCGACCAGTTGAGACCGGTTGAGTTCGGTTGAGTTCGGGGGTGACCGCAATGGCGCGGGCGGAGAACAAAACGGAGGCAGGCGGTACGGCCCACTTGGTCGCCGCCCTGGCGAAAGCGCTGCGGGAGCAACTGGGGCTTTCACAGGAACAGTTGGGCAAGAAGCTCGGCTACACGGCATCGGCGATCAGCGCGATGGAGACGTGTGCGCAGCCCGCGAGCGATCAGATGCTGGTGAGGTTGGAGGAGGTGATCGGGGGCGGGCTGGAGGTCTTCCAGAAGGCGCGCAAGTGGATGCTGCTGGAGAAATACCCGGCACGCTTCCGTGGCTTCTCGGAACTGGAGGCGGGGGCGCTCACGCTCTCGTCGTACGAGACGCTGGTCGTCGACGGCCTGTTCCAGACGGAGGACTACGCACGGGCGTTGATCGGTGGCGGCTATCCACCGGTGTCCGAGGCCAAGCGCGAGGAACTGGTCGAGGCCCGGCTGGCCCGCAGGGCGCTCTTCGATCGGGATCCGGCGCCGTACATCGAGCTGATCCTCGAAGAGAGCGTGCTGCGGCGGCCGTTCGGGAGCTGGGAGATCCTGCGCGGGCAGCTGCGCTCGCTAGCGAAGGACGCGCGGCGGGACAACGTGTGTGTGCAGGTGCTGCCGTTGGATCGCGGGCTGCGCGGGACGTACGCGGGCGACCGTGGTTCCATGAAGCTGGTGGAGACCTCGGAGCACCAGCACGTCGTCTACATGGAGGTCGAGGACCAGGGCATTCTGATCAGCGATCCCTCGGAGGTCTCCCAACTGGCACACCGCTATGCGAGGATCCGGGCACAGGCTCTGAGTCCCGACGACTCGCTGAGCCTCATCGAGCGGTTGGCAGGAGAGGAACGATGAGCGGCACCGGAACCCTTCGGTGGTTCAAGTCCAGCTACAGCGACAGCGGTGGCGGCAACTGCGTCGAGGTCGCCTACGCCTGGCACAAGTCGTCGTACAGCGACGACGGCGGCGGCAACTGCGTCGAGGTCGCCGCCTGCCCCCGAGGCCCCCGCGCCATCCACATCCGCGACTCCAAGAACCCCGACGGCCCCACCCTCACCCTCTCCGGCGATGCCTGGGCCGCGTTCCTCTCCGTGGCTTCCTGAACTTCGGGGATGTAGTGGTCTGGTGGGCATGCCCATGCGTGCCTTCGACGTGACCGCCCCACCAACCCACGACGCCCAGATCTGAAAACGGCTCCGCACGCCGCAGCACAGTGCGACGTGCGGGACCTGCCGGGCTACCGGGCTACCGGCCTACCGGCCTGCGGTCAGAACTTGCCCGCGTTCAGCGTCAGTTGCAGGTGGCGGGTGGTGTCCGAACCCCACTGGCCGTCTACTCCCGCGCCGACCTTCTTCTGGAGGGCCTTGATCGTGTTCGGGCCGACGACGCCGTCCGCGGTCACCTTCAGGTAGCTCTGGAGGGCCTTCTTCGTCAGGGGGCCGAAGGAGCCGTCTACGGAGAGCTTGGCGCCGTGGGAGTTCAGTGAGCGCTGGAGTGCGGCGCAGGTCGCGGGGCCGAACTGGCCGTCTACCGTGAGTTTTCCGGCGGCCGGCGGGCGCGGGGTGGGTTGCGTCGGCTTGGTGCCGCCCTTTAGTGCGGCCTTCATCATGGCCGCCGAGGCCGGGCCGTACACGCCGTCCACCGAGAGGCCGTACTTCTTCTGGAAGGCCTTCACGGCCGTCTCCGTGGCGGGGCCGAAGTCGCCGTCGACGACCAGCTTCGACGCCATGACCGTGTTGAGGTTCTGCTGGAGGGTCTTGACGGCGGCGCCCTTCGAGCCGCGGCGCAGCATGCCGTCGGTGGAGGGCAGCGGCTGGGCGTTGCCGTAGGAGGGGCGGCCGTAGCCCACGATCTCGGAGGAGTAGCGGTCCCGGCGCATCACCTTGTCGCTGGTGTTGCCCTCGATGGTGGTGATCTTGCCGCTGGAGTGCACGGCCTCCACGACGCCGACGTGGTCGATGTTGTTGATGGACCGGGTGCCGCTCCAGTCGAAGAACACGATGTCGCCCGCGCGGATGCCGCCGACCCCGTAGTGCCAACGGCCCTTGTTCTGGAAGGCCTTCGCGTGCGCGACCGTCCACGCGAACTTGCCCATCACCGCGCTCAGGTTGTCCGAGTGTGCGGCGGCGTAGCTGACGGTCATGTCGCACCACGCGTCGTTCATGCCGTACCACTTGGTGATGAAGTTGGTGTTCGAGCCGGGCGGAGTCTCACCGGTGCCGATCAGCTTGCGCATCTGCGCGAGCATTCCCTCGACGGATCCCATGTCATAGCCCCCCGTTCTCGGGGAAGGCAGTGATGTCGCCCTTGACTACGGCCTTCGGGTCCTGGCTCACCTTGCTCTGGTCCGGGTCGACGTCGAACACCCCGGCGCCGCCACGCGGTTCCACCGGCTTCTGCTCGCTCGCCGCCGCGGCGGCGACCGCTTCGTTCTCGGCCATACGGTTCCCCCATGGATGTGGTCGTGGCAGGGCACACCCCCGTGCCTGCCCTTATCCCTGAGTCTGCTGAGCCGTGAGGTGACTGTCGTTGGCAGCGCGCGCACTGTTTGTTGGCGGACAGCGCACCCGGAAAGCCGTCGGGGCGATGCCGTACGCGGTGCGGAACGCCCTGCTGAAATCGGCGGGTTGCGGGAATCCCCAGCGTGCGGCGACGACATGGACGGGCAGCTGGGCCAGGCGTGGATCGGCCAGGTCCCGCCGGCACCGCTCCAGCCGTTGCGCCTTGATCCAGGCGGCCACGGTCAGGCCCTGGCGCTGGAAGAGACGGTGCAGATAGCGGGTGGATATGTGGTGCGCGGCTGCGACGTCGTCGGGCGTGAGGCGGCCGTCGCCGAGATGCTGGAGGACGTAGGCCTGGATGCGCGGGAGGAGGGGCTCGCTCCGCTGCTCCCCCGGCCCCAAGTCCAGTAGCGCACCCGTGAGTTCGAGTACGGCGAGGCCCAGCCGCCGCTGGTCGGCGGGCCGGTACGGCGTGGTGTCCCTCGCCAGCCCGGTGAGAAACCCGGCGACCAGCGCGCCCGGTCCCTCCCGCCCGGTCAGCGCCCGTGCCACGCAGAGCGCCGGGTCGCCCGGCACCGTGGGCAGATGGGCGGTGACGACCGTGTTCCGGGTGGCGGTGAACGCCATCCGGAACGGACGGCTGCCGTCGAGCAGCACCAGATCCCCGCGGTCGACCCGCGTGGACCTGCCCTCCTGTTCGAGCACGAGCGCACCGGCCAGCAGCAGTGCGAGGTGATACCGGGGACCGGACAGGGAACCGAGCCCGGCGCCCCGTAACTCCACCGCCGGGCAGCGCACGGCGGACACCCACACGCCGCCCAGCTCCCGCACACTCCCCGGCCTGCCCAGCTCCCGTGTCCAGCCTTCCGCGTCCATCGGTCCCCCCGAGGTCAATGAATACGCCTGGTACAAGAGTTACCAAGAACGCGTAAACATGCGATGGACGCGGAGTCCCACGACTGTCAGAACACCGCCGTCCCGTCCTGCGTCAGCTTCCAGTTGGTGACCGCGAAGTCCGCCGGGTTCAGCGTGCCCTTGGCCGTCACGTAGTCGATCATCAGCTGGCGGACCTCGTTGGTGGAGCTGTACGCGATGTCCGCGTCCGCGATGTGCGGGTAGCCGGAGCCGCCGTTGGCGCGGTAGTTGTTGACGGCGACGACGAAGACCTGGTCGTCGGTGACCGAAGTGCCGTTGTAGGCCAGGTTCTTGATGCGGGAGCCCTCGGCCTGCGCGATGTCGATGTCGTACGAGACGCCCGCGGCCGCGTCGTACATGTAGTCCCAGAAATTGTTGGCGTTGGTGAGGGTGGCGGTGTCCACCTTCGTTCCGGTGGGGACCTGGTGGTAGTACTTCGCCGCGTACTCCAGGTAGTCCTTGAGCTGGGCGCCCGTGAGTTTCTTGCCGTACAGGGTGTTGTCGTAGATGTAGAGGCCGGCGACGTCGCGGATCGTCACGTCGCCCTTGGGAATGTCGGCCGTGCGGCTGAAGGACGCGGCGACGGAGATCAGCGGGAGGGCCGCGTCGGAGGTCGACAGGCCCGCCTTCACCGCGTCCATCTGTACCTGGTGGACGAAGTCCATGGCGGCGGTGTCCTTCCAGCAGGACTCCGCGGCCGACAGCTCCTCGGTACACGTGCCGACGGCCGTGTTGACGTACTCGACGACCAAGTCATGGTCGGCCTTGAGGAGTTCGGTGATCTCCGCGTCCTCCTCGACCGTGTTGCTGTTGAGGGTCTGCGCCTTGGTGCTGGTCACCTTCCACTGGCCGCGGACGAGTTCCAGCTCGAAGTCGAAGACCGTCAGGCGCATGCCCCAGCAGTACGGCTCGGAGAGGATGACTTCCTTGCCGGTCTCCGTGTTCTTCACCGTGTAGGAGGAGACCTCGGTGTGCGTGTGTCCGACCAGGATCGCGTCGATTCCGGGGACCTGCTCGGCGACGAGGTTCGACGCGTTCTCGACGTAGGGGAGTTCGTCGCCGTACGACGAACTGCCGTCCAGGCCCGAGTGGTCGGTGAGGAAGACGACGTCGCAGCCGAGGGCGCGCATGCGCGGGACGTACTTCTTCGCCTGCTCGACCAGGCCCGGGAAGACCATCTTGCCGCTGACGTTGTCCTTGTCCCACAGGGCGATTCCGGGGTTGGTCAGGCCGAGGATGCCGACCTTGATGTCCGGGGCGCCGGGGACGCGTATGCACTTCACGGTGAACGGCTGGAAGGCCGGCAGAAGCGTCTTGGCGTCCAGCGCGTTCGCGCCGAGCAGCGGGAAGTGGCACTGCTTCTCGAACTTGCGCAGCAGGTCGATGCCGTAGTTGAACTCGTGGTTGCCGAGGGCGGCGGCGTCGTAGAGCATGGCATTCATCGCCACGGCCATCGGGTGCTTGGGGCCGTTCTTGCCGTCCGTGCCGGTGATCGGGTCCACGCGCGCGTAGTAGTACGCCAGTGAGGTGCCCTGAATGATGTCGCCGGCGTCGACGAGCAGCACGCGGTCCTCGCCCTTCGCCTCGCGCTGCTGCTTGATGAGCGTGGCGACACGGGCCACGCCCGTCTTGTTGCCCTTGCTGTCGCTGTAGGCGGCGTTCTTGTAGTAGTCCCAGTCGAAGACGTGGCTGTGCAGGTCGGTGGTGCCCAGGATGGAGAACGACCAGGTCTTCGGCGCCTTGGCCGGCTTGCGGTCGGCGGCTTGCGCGGCGGGCGCCGCGACCGATCCCGCGACGGCCACGGCGGCGCCGGTGACCGCCGACTTCTTCACGAAGTCCCGGCGGTTGAGCGGATTGACGGGCATAGGGGGTCTCCTGGGCTGGGGCTGGCTCGGGGTACGGCGGAGGCGAGTGTGACTACACGCGTAGATCGTGGCCGTGCCGAACGCCCGTCGGAACCAGAGGGAGCCCATGTCCAGGTCAAGTAAGAGTCATCCCCCGGCGGGCCGAAGCCCGCCGGGGGATGGGGTGTTACCAGCTCGTGTACGGAACGTCAGTACTAGACGAACGAGTTGATCTCGATCGTCTCGTCCCGGCCCGGGCCCACGCCGATCGCGGAGATCGGAGCGCCGGACATGTCCTCCAGGGCCTTGACGTAGTCCTGGGCGTTCTTCGGGAGGTCGTCGAAGGTCTTGGCCTTCGTGATGTTCTCCGACCAGCCGGGGAGATACTCGTAGACGGGCTTCGCGTGGTGGAAGTCGGTCTGGGAGTACGGGAGTTCCTCGACGCGCTTGCCGTCGATCTCGTAGGCGACGCAGACCGGGATCTGCTCCCAGCCGGTCAGGACGTCCAGCTTCGTGAGGAAGAAGTCCGTCAGACCGTTGACCCGGGTCGCGTACCGCGCGATGACCGCGTCGAACCAGCCGCAGCGACGGTCGCGGCCCGTCGTGACGCCCCGCTCGTGGCCGATGCGGCGCAGCGCCTCGCCGTCCTTGTCGAACAGCTCGGTCGGGAAGGGGCCCGAGCCGACGCGCGTCGTGTACGCCTTGAGGATGCCGATGACCCGGCTGATCTTCGTCGGGCCGACGCCTGCGCCCGTGCACGCGCCACCGGCGGTGGGGTTGGAGGACGTGACGAAGGGATAGGTCCCGTGGTCGATGTCAAGGAGCGTGCCCTGGCCGCCCTCGAAGAGGACCACCTTGTCGTCCTCGAGGGCCTGGTTGAGGATCAGGACCGTGTCGGCGACGTACGGCTTGATCTGCTCGGCGTAGCCCAGCAGCTCCTCGACGACCTGCTCGGCCGTGATCGCGCGGCGGTTGTAGAGCTTGGTGAGGACCTGGTTCTTGACGTCGAGGGCCGCCTCGACCTTCTGGAGCAGGATCGACTCGTCGTACAGGTCCTGTACGCGGATGCCGACGCGGTTGATCTTGTCCGCGTAGGTCGGGCCGATGCCACGGCCGGTGGTGCCGATCTTCCGCTTCCCGAGGAAGCGTTCCGTCACCTTGTCCACAGTCACGTTGTACGACGTGATGATGTGGGCGTTTCCGCTGATCAGCAGCTTGGACGTGTCGACGCCACGCTCGTTCAGACCGCTCAGCTCGGAGAGCAGGACCGACGGGTCGATGACGACACCGTTGCCGATGACCGGCGTGCACTCAGGGGTGAGGATCCCGGAAGGGAGAAGGTGAAGGGCGTACTTCTGATCGCCCACGACTACCGTGTGGCCGGCGTTGTTGCCGCCCTGGTAGCGCACCACATAGTCGACGGAGCCGCCTAGCAGGTCCGTCGCCTTTCCCTTGCCTTCGTCACCCCACTGAGCACCGAGCAGCACAAGTGCGGGCACGCGCGTACACCCCTTCCGGGCGGGGCATGTCCAAGGTCAGGGGCGCACGCCACGCAGCCTGTGCAGGGCACAGCCTGTGGTGCGTACGCACACCGGCGACCTTCGTTGGCCGCAACCCGTCGGACCGGATGCCCCGGAATAGACGAAGCCCCTGGCGCAATAGCGCAAGGGGCTCTTGCACAAAGATGCTACCCGAGGAAGCGAGGCATGACCGAGGTGGCGACTTCCGACCAGCTTCTGGTGGTCATCGACCCGGTCGCTTTGCGCACGGACGGCGAGTCCGTACGGATCGCGAAAGACGTGCTCAGCGGGGGTGCGGCGACGAAAGTGTGCCAGCCGGACGGGCCTGAGGAATTTGCCCGGGCGCTGGCGAAACGGGGTTCTCGGCGGCCTGTGGTTGTGGGGGACGACCGGACTTTGCTGCGGACCGTCTCCCTGCTGCACCGGCAGCGGGAGCTGGCCGCGTGCGGGCTTTCGCTCGTGCCGGTGGGGTGTGGTGGCTCGGTTTCGCTGGCGCAGGCCCTCGGGGTGCCCACGGGGGCCGTGGCTGCCGCGCGGGCCGTGCTGGACGGGGTCGAGCGGCGGCTTGATCTGCTCGTGGACGACAGTGACGGGGTGGTGCTTGGCGCGTTGCGGATTCCGCCGGTCGCTCCGCGGGAGGAGCCGGTGGAGGCGGAGGCCGGGCGTCCCTGGCTGCGGACCTGCCAGTCCCTCGTACGGACCCTGGTGCCGACCCGGCCCGCGCGGGAACCCGCCCTGCCCGCTTCCCGGCCCTCCCGGCTGAGGCTGGAGGTCGACGGGATCACGCTGGTGGACCTGAACCAGCCGGTGGAGTCGGTGTCGGTGACGCCGGGCGGCTCGGGCGTGGCCGAGGTCGAGGTGCGGCCGGTGTCGGTGGGGGCGGAGGCCTCCCCGCTGCGGGCCTCCGGGATGACGGTGACCGTCGCCGGGGCGGCCTTCCGATACCGGGCGGATTCGGTGGTGAGCGGGCCTGTGCGGACTCGGACGTGGGTGGTTCGGGAGGGGGCGTGGGGGTTGACGTTGCCGAAGTAGTCTTCGCGCCGTCCCCAGGGGGCAGCGCGACGGTCAGGTGAGGTGCGCCGGACCGTCCGACTCGTCCTTCAGACCCACCCCCGTCGCCCCCAACACCCTTGCCCTCCGCATAAGCGCCCCCAACTTCCCCGCCGCCGCCTCATACGTCAGCCCCAGCGGCGGCCGAATGTTGGACAGGCAGTTGCGGTCGGCATCCGTCGTCGTGCCCGGCACAGGCTCGTACGTCAGATACGCCCCCAGCGAGTCCGCCGCCGACATACCGGGGCGTTCGCCAACGAGGACCACCACCATCGCCGCCCCCATGGCCTGGGCGATGTCGTCACCGAGGGCCACTCGGGCCTGTTCGGCCAGGACCACCGGGGCCACGCGCCACTCCCCCGGCAGCAGAGCAGTCGTGGCCCGCACCATCGCCGCCGCGTGCTCGTGCACGGCCCTGCTGGACAGCCCGTCGGCGACCACGAAGACGACGTCCCAGTCATCGCGGGGCAGATGCGCCCGGTCCGCCGGATCGAGGCGGCGGCCAAGGTCGGGACGCTGGAGGTACACCAGCCGGTCGGGCGCCGCACTGCGCACGCGGATCGTCGGGATGCCCGTCAGCGCGGACGCCACCACGTCCGGGTCGAAGGGTGAGTGCACGGCATCCCGGGCGGCGGCGTGCGCGGCCTGGAGTTCCAGGCGGTGCCGGGTCGGCAGGCCGGCGCCCGCACGGCCGAGCCCGATACGAGCCTGAGTGTGCTGTCGTAGGGCCGCCCACATGGCGTCGTCGGACTCGGGTGCCACCAAGGCCCGTACCAGAGAAGCGAGTTGACTGTCCGTCATGCTGCCAGCTCCCGTCCGATCGCCGTCAGTGGATGCGCCCCGGCCGTGCCCGACACGTCACGGATCGCGCCCCGTTCGTCCAGCAGGCCGATGCGTTCCAGCCACGCCTCGAACTCCGGCGCCGGCCGCAGCCCCAGTACCTGCCGCAGGTACAGCGCGTCGTGGTACGAGGCCGACTGGTAGTTCAGCATGATGTCGTCGCCGCCCGGCGTGCAGATCACGAAGGACGCCCCGGCGACGCCGAGCATCGTCAGCATCGTGGCCACGTCGTCGTCATCGGCGTCGGCGTGGTTGGTGTAGCAGATGTCGAGGCCCATGGGCAGGCCGAGCAGCTTGCCGCAGAAGTGGTCCTCCAGAGCCGCGCGGAGGATCTGGCGGCCGTCGTACAGGTACTCCGGGCCGATGAAGCCCACCACCGTGTTCACCAGCAGCGGGTCGTAGCGCCGCGCCACCGCGTACGCCCGCGCCTCCACCGTCTGCTGGTCCACCCCGTGATGCGCGTCGGCGGACAGCGCACTGCCCTGCCCCGTCTCGAAGTAGAGGGCGTTCGACCCGACAGTCCCCCGCCCCATCCCCTTCGCCGCCTCGTACGCCTCGTCCAGCAGCCCCAGGGTCACGCCGAAGGACGCGTTCGCCGCCTGCGTACCGGCGATGGACTGGAACACCAGGTCGACCGGAGCGCCCCGTTCCATCAGGTCGATGCTCGTCGTCACGTGGCACAGGACGCAGGACTGGGTGGGGATGTCGTAGCGCTGGATCACCCCGTCGAGGAGTTCCAGCAGATCCCGTACCGCCTTGGGACTGTCGGTCGCCGGGTTGATGCCGATCACCGCGTCACCGGAGCCCAGCAGCAGCCCGTCCAGCAGGGCCGCGGCCACACCCGCCGGGTCATCCGTCGGATGGTTCGGCTGCAACCTGGTCGCCAGCCGCCCCGGCAGCCCGATCGTCGACCGGAACGCCGTCACCACCCGCACTTTCCGCGCCACCGCGACCAGGTCGGCGTTCCCCATCAGCTTGGACACCGCAGCGACCATCTCCGGCGTCAGCCCGGGCGACACGGCGGCCAGCGCCCGCGCGTCCGCCGCCTCCGACAGCAGCCATTCCCGGAACTCGCCCACCGACATGCCCGCCACCGGCGCGAAGGCCACGGTGTCGTGCGTGTCGACGATCAGACGGGTCACGTCGTCGTCCTCGTACGGGATCACCGGCTCGGCCAGGAAGGCCGCCAGCGGCACGTCCGCCAGCGCCCAGCGCGCCGCGACCCGCTCCTGCGCCGACGCGGCGGCGAGGCCGGCGAGGCGGTCGCCGGAGCGTTCGGGGCTCGCGGCGGCGAGCAGGCGCGCGAGGGAGTCGAAGCGGTAGCGGTGGCCGCCGAGGGTGGAGGAGTACGTACTGCTGCTCATGTCGGCGACCGTACGAGCCACGTGTTGCCGCCAGATTTCTAAAGGTCTGGTTGACAAACATTTAACGCGCCGATGCCCTTGACCGACTCATTCGAACTACAGAGTTCCGGTCCAGTGCAACCAGCGCCGACCGACAGGAGAGGGGCCACCCCGATGGCAGTTGATGAGGGAATCGCCCCCGCGGCGAACACAAGCGAGGAAGGCGCCGTCCACCGGCTCAAGCCCAACGCGATCGGCCTGCTCGGCGTGGTCTTCATGGCCGTGGCCACCGCCGCGCCGATCACCGCGATGACCGGCAACGTGCCCTTCATGGTGTCGGCCGGCAACGGCATCGGAGCCCCGGCGAGCTACCTCGTCGCAATGGTCGTCCTGGCGATCTTTTCCGTCGGCTTCACCTCGATGGCCAAGCACATAACCTCCACGGGCGCCTTCTACGGCTTCATCTCCTACGGCCTCGGCCGCACCGTCGGCCTCGCCTCGGGGCTGCTCGCGACCTTCGCGTACGCCGTTTTCGAGCCCGCGCTCATCGGCATCTTCTCGGTCTTCGCGACCACAACTCTTGAGGACCAGACGGGACTTGCCGTCCCGTGGTGGGCGTTCGCGATGCTGATGCTCGCCATCAACGCCACCGGCACCTGGTTCGGCGTCAGCGTCGCCGAGAAGCTGCTTGTCGTACTTCTCGCGACCGAGGTGACGATCCTCGCGGCGATGGCGATCTCGGTCGCCCTGCACGGCGGCGGCCCGGAGGGCTTCAGCTTCGACCCGGTCAACCCGGTCAACGCGTTCAAGGGGACCAGCGCCGGCCTCGGGCTGTTCTTCGCCTTCTGGTCGTGGGTCGGCTTCGAGTCGACGGCGATGTACGGCGAGGAGTCCCGCAACCCGAAGAAGATCATCCCCAAGGCGACGATGATCTCGGTGCTTGGTGTCGGCGTCTTCTACGTCTTCGTCTCCTGGATGGCCATCTCGGGCACGGGCACGTCGAAGGCCGTCGAGGTCGCCACCGCCAACCCGCTCGCCCTCTTCTTCAACCCCACCGAGCAGTACGTGGGCGCCTGGGCCGTCGACGTCATGCAGTGGCTGATGATCACCGGCTCGCTCGCCTGCGGCATGGCCTTCCACAACTGCGCCGCCCGCTACATGTACGCGCTCGGCCGCGAAGGCGTCATCCCCTCGCTGAAGAACAGCATCGGCCGCACCCACGCCAAGCACGGCTCCCCGCACATCGCGGGCCTGGTGCAGACGATCGTGAGCGCCGTGCTGATCGGCGCGTTCTGGATCGCGGGCAAGGACCCGTACAACGCGCTCTACGTCCTTCTCGCCATCCTCGGCACCATGGCGATCCTCGTCGTCCAGGCCGTGTGCTCCTTCGCGGTCCTCGCCTACTTCCGCAAGAACCACCCCGAGAGCCGCCACTGGTTCAAGACCTTCACCGCCCCGCTCGTCGGCGGCGTCGCGATGCTCGCGGTGGTCGTGCTCCTGGTGTCCAACATGGGCGTCGCGGCGGGTACGGAGTCCGGTTCGCTGGTGCTGAAGGCGACGCCGTGGATCGTCGCGCTGATCGCGCTGGGCGGCGTCGGATACGCGCAGTACCTCAAGCGCCGCTCGCCGGAGCGGTACGCACTGCTCGGCCGCACGGTGCTGGAGGAGACCAAGGAGCGGTAACTCCTGGTCGACAGCTCTCAGTTGGGTAACTCCTAGTCGCCGAAGACCTGTTGGCGGTGCACCCGCCACCGCTCCATCATGGCCGAGATCTCGCCTTCGATGAACTCGAAGAAGGCGAGCGTCTCGGCCATGCGGCGTCCGGCCGCCGTGTCGATCCCGAGGCTGGCGACCCCTTCGCGCAGGGCACCTTCCCAACGCTTGATGACGGCCTCGCGGTTGGTGAGAGCCTCGTACCACTGGTCACCGTGCACCCGGTAGCGCTCCCGGCGCGAGCCGGGCTCCCGCTCGCGCGACACCATGTGCGTCTGGGCCAGGTACCGCACCGCCCCGGAGACCGCAGCGGGGCTGATCTGCAGCTGTTCGCCCAGTTCGGCGGAGGTCATCACACCGTCGTCGGAGGACAGGAGCGCGGCGAAGACCCTGGCTGCCATGCGCTGCATCCCCGCCTCGACGAGCTGCGCCGCGAAGGACTCGACGAACTTCGACACAGCCTCCGCGTCCCGACCGACCCCGACTGATTCCGTCATGCGCCCATCCTATCGGGGCTTCATACGCTTCCTTAACTTCACAAATTTCTGAAAGAAGCGTACGTTCTGAACCATGACGAAGGCAATCACCGTCTCCGGACTGCACAAGTCGTTCGGCAAGACGCATGCCCTGGACGGCCTCGACCTGGACGTCGAGACCGGTGAGGTGCACGGCTTCCTCGGCCCCAACGGCGCCGGCAAGTCCACCACCATCCGCGTCCTCCTCGGCCTGCTGCACGCCGACGCGGGCGCCGCGCAGGTACTGGGCCGCGACCCGTGGGCGGACGCGGTGGAACTGCACCGCCGCGTCGCGTACGTCCCCGGCGACGTGACCCTGTGGCGCGACCTCTCCGGCGGCGAGGTCATCGACCTCTACGGCCGTCTGCATGATGGGGGTCGCGCGAAGCGCGTCAGGCAGGGTGGTGGTGGGCGACGGGCGGGCGGCCTCGACAAAGGGCGCCGGGCCGACCTGATCGAACGGTTCGAACTCGACCCGACCAAGAAGGGCCGGACGTACTCGAAGGGCAACCGGCAGAAGGTCGCCCTGGTGGCCGCCTTCGCCTCGGACGTCGACCTGCTGATCATGGACGAGCCGACCTCGGGCCTGGACCCGCTGATGGAGGAGGTCTTCCAGCGCTGTGTGGAGGAGGAGCGGGACCGGGGCAGGACCATCCTGCTCTCCTCCCACATCCTCAGCGAGGTCGAGGAGTTGTGCGACCGGGTGAGCATCATCCGCAAGGGCCGGACCGTCGAGAGCGGCTCGCTCACCGACCTGCGCCACCTGACCCGGACGAGCGTGACGGCCGAACTCGCGGGCCCGCCCAACGGGTTGTCCCATCTGCCCGGCGTCCACGACCTCGACGTACAGGGGAATCGGGTCCGACTCCAGGTCGACACCGACAAGTTGGACGCCGTACTGCGCTCGCTGAGCGAATCGGGCGTGCGGTCGCTGAAGTCGACGCCGCCGACGCTGGAGGAGTTGTTCCTGCGGCACTACCAGGACGAGTCGACCGAGGAGGCGTTGACCCGATGACCGCCCTCGCAGCGGATGCGCGCTTCGCACCCCGGGTCGGCGGCCGACGCCAACTGGCGGGCACGGGAACCCTGTTGAGGTTCAACCTGCGCCGCGACCGGGTGGTGATCCCGGTCTGGGTGGCGGTGACGGCGTTGATGGTCGTCTCCCTGCCCAACTCCCTGAAGTCGGTCTACTCCACCCCCGCCGAACGCGCCGACATCGCCCAGCAGATGCTGACGAACAACTCCCTGCGCGCCATGTACGGCCCGGTGTTCAACGACTCACTCGGCGGCCTCACCGCCTGGCGCATCGGCGTCTACGCGGCCGTACTCGCCGGAATCATGAGCCTGATCGTCGTCGTACGCCACACCCGCGACGAGGAGGAGAGCGGTCGCCAGGAACTGATCTCGTCGGCGATGGTCGGCCGCCGCGCCCCACTGACGGCGGCCCTGCTGACGGCCTTCGTCGCCAACGCCGTACTCGCACTCCTCATCACGGGCGGCCTCGCCGGACAGGGCGGATCGGGCGCGCTGGCGTTCGGCCTTGGCGTGGCGGGCGTCGGGATGGTGTTCGCCACGATGGCGGCGATCATCGCGCAGCTGACGGAGAGCGGACGGCTGGCGAAGGGCCTGACGGGCGGGCTGATCGGGGCGGCGTTCGTCCTGCGGGCGGCGGGCGACTCGTCGACGACGGACGGTTCGGCGGTGACGACATGGATCTCACCGATCGGCTGGCTGGAGAACCTGCGGCCCTTCGCCACCGAACGCTGGTGGGTACTCCTCCTGTTCGTCGCGGCGGCGCTGATCCAGGGACTCGTGGGGTACGAACTCGCCGGGCGGCGTGACGTGGGCAGCGCCTTCCTGCCGACCCGGCCGGGACCGGCCGAGGGCGGGTTGGGAACGGCGGGTGCGCTGGCCTGGCGGCTGCAGCGCGGCAGCCTGTTCGGCTGGGGGCTCGGTTTCCTCGCGGGCGGGGCGGCCTTCGGCGGGGTCACCAAGGGGGCGGCCGATCTCGTCGGCGACAACGACAAGACCCGCGAGATCATCGAACGAATGGGCGGTCAGTCCGGCGTCACGGACGCCTTCCTGGCCACGATGGTGGGCATGTTCGGCCTGGTGGCGGCGCTGTACATCGTCTCCTCCGTGCTACGGCTGCACGGCGAGGAGACGTCGGGGCGGGCCGAGCCGGTCCTGGCCAACGCGGTCGGCCGACTGCGCTGGGCCGCCGGGCACTTGGCGATCGCCTTCGGCGGAACGGTCGTACTCATGCAGCTGGCGGGCTTCGGCCTCGCCCTCGGCTACGGCGACGGGTTCGGCCCGATCCTCGGCGCCTGCCTGGTCCAGATCCCGGCGGTCTGGACACTGGGTGCACTGGCGGTCCTGCTGTACGGGGTCTCCCCTCAACTGGCCCCCGCGGCTTGGGGCGCGGCAGGCCTGGCCCTGTTCCTGGGGTGGATCGGCCCGGCCCTGGACCTTCCGCAGGCGGTGCTGGACATCTCGCCCTTCGGCCACCTGCCCAAGCTCCCGGGTGGGGAGATGAACTGGCCGCCGGTACTGATCCTCACGGCGATCGCAGCGGCGCTGACGACCGGCGGGCTCGCGGCCCTGCGCCGACGGGACATGACGTCGGCCTGACGACCGGCACGGGGAACCCGGGGCGGCCTGAGCGCGTCCATGCCAGGCATGGGACAACGCGCACAGGCCGCCGGAGGATGTCTGACCGTCGCTCTCGGGGTGGGCGCGGGGCTGGCGGTGTGGTTCGTCAGGGCCCAGGGCCGGGTCCGGCGCTTCGAGCAGGGCCCCGACTGGAGCGTCTTCTACGCCGAGTTGCCGCTGCTGATGCTCGCCGGGACCGCCGCCGGTCTGGGCGTCTGGGCCGTCGTACGGGGCCTCGGAGCTCGGCTCGGATCTCGACGCTCCGCCCCTCCGACCCCCTGATCCAGCCCTCACAGCCTCAGTCGACGTGATGCTTGAGTTCCTCGGTGTCGAGTTCGATGCCGATGGGCGCCGGCAGCGAGAGCTTCGCGCCGAAGGGCTTCTGGTCGGTGCTGCGGTACCCGACGCCCGGGGCTATGGGCGTGCTGTGCCCGGATCGGCCACCTGATCATCCGAACGAGTGATCAACCCGCTATTTCCGCCCGATCTCCACCTTCAGCCCCTCCAACCCCCTGATCACAAAGTTCGGCTTCCGCACCGGCTCCGCCGCCAACCCCAGTGTCGGCGCCCGCTCCAGCAGCGCCCCCATCGACGCCGCCAGCTCGATCCGCGCCAGCGGAGCCCCGATGCAGTAGTGAATCCCCGCGCTGAACGAGATGTGCGGGTTCTCTGTCCGCGTCAGGTCCAGGCGGCCCGGGTCCGCGAACACCTCCGGGTCATGGTTGGCCGAGCCGAAGAGCAGGGCCACCTCGCTCCCCCTCGGGATCACCGCTCCGTCGATCTCGATCTCGTCCAGTACCCAGCGTTCGAAGAGCTGGAGCGGGGTGTCGTAGCGCATCAGCTCCTCCACGGCGGAGGGGATCAGGGAGTGGTCCGCGCGCAGGGCCGACAACTGATCCTCGTTGCGGAACAGGGCCCACCAGCCGTTCACCGTGGCGTTGACCGTCGCCTCGTGGCCCGCGTTGAGCAGCAGGACGCACGTCGAGATCATTTCCTGTTCCGTCAGGCGGTCGCCCTCGTCGTACGCGGCGATCAGGCCCGAGATCAGGTCCTCGCCGGGCTCCTTGCGGCGGGTCGCGATCAGCTCCCGCAGGTACTCCGTGAACTCCTCCGACGCCCGTACCGCCTTCGCCGCCGTGTCCTCGGACGGCTTCAGCTCGTACATGCCGCAGATGTCCGCCGACCAGGGGCGCAGCGGGGCCCGGTCGGCCTCCGGGATGCCCAGCATCTCCGCGATCACCGCGACCGGCAGCGGCTCCGCCACGTCCGTCAGCAGGTCGCCGCCGCCCGCCTTCACCAGGGCCGACACCAGGTCCCCCGCCAGCTGCTCGACGTAGGGCTTCAGGGCCTCCACCGTGCGTGGCGTGAACGCCTTCGACACCAGACGCCGGATCCGGGTGTGGTCCGGCGGCTCCAGGTCGAGCATGCCGTGGTCGTTGAGGGTGTGGAACGGCTCGTGTTCCGGCGGAGGTGCCGTGCGGCCGAAGTCCTCGTGCGTGAAGCGGTGCTGGTAGGTCCGGCCCAGGCGCCGGTCGCGCAGCAGCGCCGAGACGTCCGCGTGGTGCGGCACCAGCCACTGGTTCGTGGGCTCGTAGTAGTGCACGCGGCCCTTGGCGCGCAGCTCGGCATAGGCGGGGTACGGGTCGTCGAGGAACGCCGGGTCCCAGGGGTCGAAAGCGAGGTCGGAAGTGGCTGCCATGAACGGACGCTAGCCCGCCCCACCCCTCTCTGACCAGGGCTGTCTCATCCCGGCGTGACGAGTCTCGCCTCGTAGGCGAACACCGCCGCCTGTGTCCGGTCCCGCAGGCCCAGCTTCACCAGGATCCGGCTGACGTGGGTCTTGATCGTGGACTCGGCGACCACCAGCCGCGAGGCTATCTCCGAGTTCGACAGGCCCTGGGCGATCAGGACCAGTACCTCCGTCTCCCGTTCGGTCAGATCGCCGTACGCCGCCTGCGCGCCCGGCATCAGGCGTGGGGCGTCGGACAGCTTGGAGAACTCCGTGATCAGCCGCTTGGTGACCGAGGGGGCGAGGAGTGCCTCGCCGGCCGCCACCACCCTTACTCCGTCGGCCAGTTGGCGTGCCGACGCGTCCTTGAGAAGGAAGCCGGAGGCTCCCGCCCGCAGCGCCTGGTACACGTACTCGTCGAGGTCGAACGTCGTGAGCACCAGCACCTTCGCCGCGGTGTCCGTCGCGACGATCTCCCGGGTCGCCTCGATGCCGTTCAGCTCGGGCATGCGGATGTCCATCAGGACGACGTCCGGGGAGAGTTCCCGAACCCGCTCGACCGCCTCACGGCCGTTGACGGCCTCGCCGACCACCTCGATGTCCGGCATCGCGTTCAGCAGGACCGAGAAGCCCTCGCGCACCATCATCTGGTCGTCGACCACCAGTACCCGGATGGTCGTCATGCACTGTCCTCGTTCGTCGCCGCGACCGCCGCGACCGGCAGGAACACGGTCACCTCATATCCTCCGTCGGCCGTCGGGGCCGCCGTCATCTCGCCGTTCAGCATGGAGACACGCTCCCGCATCCCGGTGATGCCGTGTCCCGCGCCGGGCGAGGGTTTCACCAGCGACGGCTCGGGCGGCGGGCCGTTGACTATGCGCAGGCCGAGCCCGCCGAGGACGTACCCGATCTCGACGCGGGCGCTCGCCCCGGGTGCGTGCCGCAGGCTGTTGCTCAGCGCCTCCTGGACTATGCGGTACGCCGACAGCTCGACGCCCTGCGGGAGTTCACGCACCGCTCCGGTGACCGTCTTGTCGACGCTCAGCCCGGTGTCCCGCACATTGGCGAGCAGCGCGTCGAGGTCGGCGAGCGTGGGCTGCGGGGCGTCCGGGGCCTCGTAGTCCTCCGCCCGGACGACGCCGAGGACGCGGCGCAGTTCGGTGAGCGCCGCCACCGCGTTCTCCCGGATCGTGGCGAAGGCGCGCTCCAGCTCAGGCGGCGGGTTCTCCACCCGGTAGGGGGCGGCCTCCGCCTGGATGGCGACCACCGACATGTGGTGGGCGACCACGTCGTGCAACTCGCGGGCGATCGTCGTGCGTTCCTCCAGCAGGGTGCGCTTGGAGCGCTCGTGTTCCGTGACCGTCTGCTGGGCGGTCACCTCCTGTGCGGCCGCCCGGCGGGTCTGCCAAACGGTGACGGCGAGCAAGGTCAGGGCGGAAACGAAGAGCAGCTCCATGGTGTTGGAGCCGAAGTAGTGCCCGCCGCCCAAGGCGTTCGTCGACAGCAGCCCGTACGCGGCGGTCAGCAGCCACATCCACGCCGCTGTGCGCGGCCGGGTGCGTATGGCCACGACCGTGAGCACCACGAGGTGACAGGCGAAGCTGCCGGCCGGCCACGGCCACTCGGTGTCCGGGCTGTTCGCCAGCAGATAGGAGACCGGCGTCGCGGCCATCGACAGCCAGAAGGCGGCGATCGGCCGCACCATGGTCAGCAGGACCGGGGCCAGCGCGAGAACACCGACGAAGAGATTGAGGATCGCCCCCTGATCGCCGTTGTCCGAGGCGAGGAGCATCGCGAGCAGGCCGGCCGCGGCGATCACGGCGTGCGGTGTCCAGACCGCGTACTCCCGCGCCCGGCCGGGAAGCCGGCGGGAGATCGGGCCGCCGACACCCATGCGGGGCAGCGGGCGGTAGGCGAAGACATCGCTCAGCAGGTCCTGTCGCAGGCCGCGCAGAGCTTCCAGGGCGGCCCGGACCTCCGGGCTGCGGGGCTTGTACGTCTCGGTCGTATCGGTCACATTCAAAACGGTAGGTGGGGACGGGGGTCGCCGTCGTCACCAGTGAGGGGGGTCCTTCGGGATCCGTCTCAGGTACTACGGGTAGCCCTCGCCCCGCCTCAGCGGGCACTGCCCGGCCTCACCAGCCCCGACTCGTACGCGAACACCGCCGCCTGCGTCCGGTCCCGCAGCCCCAGCTTCACCAGGATCCGGCCGACGTGCGTCTTCACGGTCTGCTCGGCGACCACGAGCCGCTCGGCGATCTCCGCGTTCGACAGACCCTGGGCGATCAGCGCCAGCACCTCCGTCTCCCGTTCGGTCAGGTCGCCCACCCGCTCCTTGAGGGGCGCGCGGGGTGTGGTGTCGAGGCGGGAGAACTCGGCGATGAGTCTGCGGGTGATGCCGGGCGCGAGCAGCGCGTCGCCGGCCGCCACCACCCGGACCGCCTCGGCCAGCTGGTCCGCGGAGGCGTCCTTCAGCAAGAAGCCTGACGCGCCGGCCCGCAGCGCCTCGTACACGTACTCGTCGAGATCGAAGGTGGTCAGCACCAGCACCTTGATGTGCGGGGTCTCGCCGGTGATGCGGCGGGTGGCCTCGATGCCGCCGAGCTCGGGCATGCGGATGTCCATGAGGACGACGTCCGGGGCGAGTTCGGCGACCTTGGCCACGGCGTCCAGGCCGTCGACCGCCTGCCCGATCACGTCGATGTCGGGCTGGGTGTTGAGCAGCACGGTGAAGCCCTGCCGGACCATCTGCTGGTCGTCGGCGATGAGTACGCGGATGGTGCCGCCGGTGCCGCTCGTCATGGGTTCTCTTCTCCTGGAGGGGGCTGTGTCCCTGTCGGGGGCGGGTTTCCGGTCGGGGGCGGGTTTCTTGAGGGAGACGGGAGGAAGCCCGTGACCTGGAATCCGCCGTGCAGCGTCGGGATCGCGTGGACGAATCCGCCGAGCATCGCCGCCCGCTCGCGCATGCCGAGCAGGCCGTGGCCGGCGCCCGGGGAAGGTGGGACGGGGTGCTGCGGGCGGGAGTTGGCGACTCCCAGGTAGAGGCCGTCGGGGAAGTGGGTTATCTCGACGCGCACCTCCGAACCCGGCGCGTGCCGCAAGGCGTTGCTGAGCGCCTCCTGGACGATCCGGTACGCGGAGAGTTCCACACCCTGTGGATAAGGGCGGGCCTCGCCGTTGATCTCGGTGACGACACGCAGCCCGGCGGCGCGCGTGTTCTCGATGAGGGCGTCGAGTCGGTCGAGCGTCGGTTGCGGGGACTCCGGGGCGGTGGCGGTGCCGGGTTCGCCCAGGCCGTACGGACCAGACGGGTCGTCGGGGTCATCGGAACGCAGCACCCCGAGTACCCGGCGCAGCTCGGTGAGCGCCTCCAGGGCGTTCTGGCGGATGCCCGCCAGGTTCTCCGTCAGTTCCTCGGACGGGTTCTCCACCAGGTGCGGGGCGACCTGGGCCTGGATGGAGATCACCGACATGTGGTGGGCGACGACGTCGTGCAGTTCGCGCGCGATACGGCTGCGCTCCTCAAGCAGCGTGCGCCGGGCCCGCTCCTCCGCCGTGATCGACTCCTGCTCGACCAGTCGGGTACGGGCCTCGCGACGGCCGCGCAGGGCGGTGCCGAGAAGGACGACGACGGCGAACAGGGCCACGGCCAGGGCGCCGGTCGGCGCGTAGTTGGCGCTGCCGATGAGCCCCTGGATGACGTAGGTGACCAGCGCGGTCAGGGCCAGGACCTCGGCGGAGACCCGGGTGGGCAGGCGCAGCGCGAGCAGGAACAGCACCATGGCGTGGGCGATCAGCCCGGTAACGCTCCAGGGCCAGGACTGGTTGGACTCGGCCTGGCCCGAGATCAGTTGGGAACGTGCGCCCATGGCCACTACCACCATGACCGTCATCGACAGCCACCACGCCGGAACCGGCCGCCACAGGGCCAGCGCCACCGCCCCGCCCTGCGCCACCGACCACAACACGGCGTAGTTCTCGCCCTGGCCGTAGCCTTCGGCGACCGGATCCACGCCGCCCAGCGTGGTGCCGATGGCGAACAGGATCACCAGCCCGTGCGGCAGCCAGCGCAGCCACACCGACGGCGGCAACGGGGCCACACCGACGCTCAGCAGATCGTCGCGGAGCAGCCGCACCCCCCGGCCCAGTCGGCTCTCAACCCCAGTCATCCGCACCACCCTAAGCACCGCGCACCGCCTTGGTCCCCGCCGATTCCGGCCGCCGCCCGATCCACACCACCCGCGAGTCCCGTGTTCCCCGTGATGTGCGTGATCCCTTCCGCGCCGGTGTTCCGCCCCCGTTCTCGAAACCGTGGAACGCCGCCCAGCACACCGCCAGCGCCAGCGCGAACACCGGCAGCCAGGCGAACCGGACCGCGACCCAGTCCAGACCGTCGGGTGCGGTGTGCAGGCCGGGGAGGCGGCCCGCGAGCAGACCGGTGGCCGTGGTCGCCATCAGGGCCGTCTGGTGCCACAGGAAGATCGTCATAGCGGACAGGTTGACCAGCGCCACCACCGCCCACGCCATGGGCCGGCGCATCGCCCGGCGCAGCCGCTCACGGAGCAGGAGGGCAAGACCGCACTGGGCGAGGCCGAAGGTGACGGCGGCCAGGGTAGGCGGGTCGAGGTTGGACATCCCGGTGCCCGGGACGCCCACCATCGACGCCGGATAACCCGCCCACGCGACCAGCCCCGCCGTGGCCGCCGCACCGCCGGCGAACAGCACCCAGCCCGCACGCCGCCGCTCCAACTCGCCCCGGGTCCAGGCCGCGCCCACCGTGTACGGCACCATCCAGCCCGCCGCCACGTTCACCCAGCCGAGCCAGGACGGGCCGCCGAGGCCGAAGCGCAGAAGGTCCACGTGGAGGACGACGGCCAGCGGCCACAGCGGGTTGATCCTGGCCAACAGCGGTGTCGCCGCCGTCAGCCCGGCGAAGACCACGAGGAACCACAAGGGTGACAGGGCCAGTTTGACGAGTGTCCGCACCGTGCCGAGATCCGTGCCCGACAGGAGGAGACAGACCGCGGCGACCGTCCAGAGCGCGAGCACAGCTGCCACCGGCAGGAACAGCCTGGACAAGCGCGTGCCCAGCCACTGCCAGTACGTCGTGCCGCGCGCCCGCGCCGAGGCGTGACTCCGGGTCGCCACATGCCCGCCCACCAGAAAGAACACGGCGAGCGACTGGAAGACCCAGGAGATCGGGGCCAGCCAGGGCATGTGTCCCAGCGGGCTCGCTGTGCGCAGGGCGCCGCCGTCCGCGACCAGGCCGGTCACCAGCCAGTGGCCGAGGACGACGCCGAGTATCGCGAAGGCGCGCAGCGCGTCGACGGCACGGTCGCGTTCGGCGGGGGTGGCGGCGTCGATGCGGTCGGCGGACTGCCGTATGCCACGCAAGCGAGGCCCTATGCCGTTCCGTACGGTCAGGTCACGCACGAGTCACCTCCGAGGTGTCGCCGAGGACGATCCGGGTGAGGTTGGCCAGGGAGGCCGAGCCCGGGGTGAAGTAGTCGCTGTGGCCGCCGTGGCCGGCCTCGAAGACGCGGGCGCCGAAGGAGGGCGACACCGGGTCGGTGCCGAAGCCGACGGTGGCGCCGAACAGGTCGACGCTGACGTGCGGTACGTCCGCCACCCAATCGCCCGCGCCGCGTGCCGCCCACACCCGGGCGCGGGTGCGCAGCGCCGCCGCGGAGTCCGCGCCCGTGCCGGGGCTGCCGACCAGGGCTATGTCGTCCACGTCCAGAGCGGCGGCGGCGCGTCCGCAGACGACCGAGCCGTAGGAGTGGCAGAGCAGCGAGATACGGGCCTCCTGGCCGACGATGCCGTGCAGCTGCCGTATGAACCCCCGTAGGTGCGGGGCCGCTTGTTCCGCCCGGCCCATCGTGGCGACGGTGGTGCTGACGGTGCCGGGCGTCTCGTAGCCGAGCCACGCGACGACCGCGGTGTGGGTGCCGACGGGGGCCTCCTTCGTGAGGCGTTGCTGCAGGGCGACCGCCCCGGCGCGGAAGCGGTCGTACGTGTCGAGGGAGGTGTCCGAGCCCGGGACGAGGACCGCGACGCGGGTGGCGTGCGCGAGGTCGCCGACCACCTCCGTGGCCTGGCCGGAGCCGCGGCCGTCGAAGGCGAGGAAGTGGCGGGACGGGGCGGCCATGGCACGGTCCGCCGCGGCGCGGTGGTGGTCGCCGTGGGCGGCCGCCATGTCGGACGCCTGGGCGGCGTTGGCCCGGTTGGCGGCGTAGGCCTCGTCCAGCGTGGCCGCCGTGACCGGGGCGAGGGTGGCCGGGCGAGGAGCCGGTATCTCGGGCCGGGCGGCCGCGGAGAGCGGGGCGACCACGGCACCGGTGATGAGGGTGGCGAGGAGAGCGCGGCGCCAATTACGTGTGCGGTGCGGTCGAGAGGCGCGGTCTGGTCGAGAGGACCGGTCAGACCAGGAGGCGCGGTCGGACCGGGAGACGTGGTCGAGCCGAGAGACACGGTCGGTGCGAGAGGCGCGACGGGATCGAAAGTCGCGCGCTACCACGGCCGGCCACTCCTCCGGCCTCGCCCGGCGCCTTTCCCTCCGCGCCTGCCCGCGCTTCTCCCTCCGCCACGCGCCCCGCCCCTCGCCCCGCCCCTCGCGCAGCCAGTCCTTCAGCCCCTCCCTCAGCCCCACAGCCGTCTCCCCTCCCAGTCCGCCCGGCCATCGGGCGCCTCTGGTTGGGAAGTTACGGATCAAGGACCGTGGTCCGCGTCACGCCAGGGAGCTCACCTGCGTCGTAGCTCTCAGGTATTACGGGTATCACCGGGGCGGGGCAGGCCACCCAGCTGGCAGCTCACCCAGCTGGCAGCTCACCCATCATGCTGCGGGCGGGGCAGGCCCCCACCCGGCAGACCACCCACCCAACAGACCACCCACCTGCCAAGCCACGCACCATGCCGCAGGCAAGCCCCCTCACCACGCCAGCTGTGCGATCTCCTCCGCCACCACCGCACACGCGTCCGCCGCCGGGTCGATCAGCGGAAAGTGGCCGACGTCCTCCAGGAGCGTCAGGCCCACCACCTCGCCGGCCTTCGCCGCCGCGTCCGCGTACGACTCGGCGACGGCGTGCGGGACGACGATGTCGGTACGGCCCTGGACGAGGGCGGTCGCGATGCCGGTGGGGAGCAGGAGGGCCGGGTCGGCGTACGGCTGACGTTCGCTGAACTTGTCCTGGCCGCCGAGGAGTTGGCGGGCCGCGCCACCGCAGACATCGAGTTTGTCGGCGACCGCGAAGTCGGCGATCGGGGCGAGGGCGACCACGCCGCGAAGAGGGGCGGGCCGGTCGGTGCGCCAGGGCGCGTCGGTGGGCAGTACGTGTCGCGCGGCCGCCCACAGGGCCAGTTGACCGCCCGCCGAGTGCCCGGTGACGACCATGCGGCGCGCGTCGGCCTGCGGGAGCTTCTCGCGGACGAGGGCGGGGAGTGCGTCGAGCGCGGCCGCGATGTCGTCGAAGGTGTCGGGCCAACGGCCGGCGATCGGACCGCCTCCACCGCCCTGACCACCACCGTCTTCCCGGCCAACTCCACCGCCCTGGGCCGGAATCAGAGCACCCCGCCGATACTCGACATTGGCCACGGCGAACCCCCGGCGGGCCAGGAAGTCCGCGAACGGGGTGATGTGGCGACGGTCGTACGGTGCCCGCCAAGCACCGCCGTGCAGGACGACGACGAGCGGTGCGGGGAACTCCGGCGTGGCGGGCTCGTTGCCGCGCGGGGCGTAGAAGTCGATCACCTGGTCGGGGTGTTCGCCGTACGCGGCGGTGACGTCGGGGTCGACCGCCGGGTGCGAGAAGGCCGACTCCTCTTCGGCGGCGGCTCGGGCTGCGGCGTCGTCCGGCATGCTCCAACCTCTCAGCGACGATGGGGGTACCTCCCAGGCTTTCGGCACTGGGGGAGGATTTGGCGGACCAGGGATTGAACGCGGCCGTTGCCGGGACGCTATCAGGCCCGTGACGTGCACGGACACACGGATGTCACGCTCGGTGAGGGTTAAACGGTTCAGTGGCGCCGACAGCCACAACCGCCGACGCCACCCACCTACACGCGCGATACCCGCAACACCCTCAACACCACCCGTACTAAGCCAGGATCTGCCCCAGCACCCGAGCCGCCCGCTCCACATCCGCGTATCCCACATACAACGGCGTGAATCCGAACCGCAGCACATCCGGGTGCCGGAAGTCCCCGACCACCCCCCGCTCGATCAGCCGCCGCATCACGTCCCCGGCGTCCGAACACCGCAGCGCGACCTGGCTGCCGCGCTCCTCGTGCGCGCCCGGAGTCACCGACTCCACGCGCCCCTCGGGGACGTACGCCTCCACGCACTCCAGGAAAAAGTCCGTCAGGGCAAGGGACTTGGCGCGTACGGCGTCGATCGACACGCCCTCCCAGACCTCAAGGGCCGCTTCCAGGGCGAGCATCGACAGGATGTCCGGCGTACCGACCCGCCCTCGGACCGCGCCGGCGGCGGGTTCGTAGGAGGGCCGCATGCCGAAGGGTTCGGCGTGCGAGTTCCAGCCGGGGAGCGGGGAGTCGAAGCGGTCCTGGAGCTCCCGGCGCACGTAGATGTACGCGGGTGAACCCGGGCCTCCGTTCAGGTACTTGTAGGTGCAGCCGACGGCCAGGTCGACCCCGTGCTCGTCGAGCCCGACCGGCAGCGCGCCCGCGCTGTGGCACAGGTCCCAGACCGCCACAGCCCCCGCCTCGTGCACGGCGGCCGTCAGACCGGGCAGGTCGTGCAGCCGGCCGGTGCGGTAGTCGACGTGGTTGAGGAGTACGGCCGCCGTACGGTCGCCGAGCACGCCCGGCACCTCCGCCGGGGTCACCGGCCGCAGGGTGCAACCGGTCAGCCGGGCAGCGGACTCGGCGATGTACCCGTCCGTGGGGAAGGTGGTGGCGTCGACGACGATCTCGTCCCGCTGCTCCCCTCCCCCCTGCCGCGCCATTCGCACGGCAGCCACAACCGCCTTGAAAACATTGACACTTGTCGAGTCGCCGACGACGATCTGCCCGGCCGCCGCCCCGACCAGCGGAGCGATCCGGTCGCCGATCCGCTCGGGCGCGGTCCACCAGCCGCTCTCGTCCCAGGAACGGATCCGCAGCTCGCCCCACTGCCTGCGTACGACGTCCTCGACCCGCCCGGGAACACCGACCGGCAGCGCGCCGAGCGAGTTCCCGTCCAGGTACACGACATCGTCGAGTACGAACTTCGCGCGCAGGCCCGCCAGTTCGTCAGCGGCGTCCGACTTCCCCGCGCGTGCCATGAGCTCGGACTCAGACATGAGACCTCGCCGTCCACAGCTCGGGGAAGACGTTCTTCTGCGCGCGCTTCTCCAGCCAGGCCACCCCGGCGGAGCCGCCGGTCCCGGACTTCGCGCCCATCGCGCGCCGGGTGGCGACGAGATGGTCGTTGCGCCAGCGCCACACCAGCTCGGCGACATCGGTCAACGCCTCGCCCAGCCGGGCGAGTTCATCGGTGCCGTCGCCCGAGTAGAGGGCGGTCCACACCGCCTCGACGTCCGCCGAAGGCTCGTACCGCCGCGACACGTCACGCCCCAGCACGGCGTCCGGGATCGCGTGCCCGCGCCGGGCGAGCAGCCGCAGGACCTCGTCGTACATGCTGGGCTCGTGCAGGGCCTTCTCCAGTTCGGCGTGGACGCGCGGCGCGGCCCGGTGCGGGACCAGCATGGACGCGGACTTCTCGCCGAGCAGGAACTCCATCCGCCGGTACATCGCCGACTGGAATCCGGAGCCCTCGCCGAGGGCACTCCGGTACGAGTTGAACTGGGCCGGGGTGAGCTGGCCGAGCGGCCTCCAGGAGGCGTTCAGCGCCTCCAGCTCCCGTACGGAACGCTTCAGCGCGTCGATCGCCACCGGCACCCGGTCCTCGCGCAGGGCCCGCGCCGCGGTGTCCCATTCGTGCACGATGACGGTGAACCACAGCTCCATCACCTGGGTCGTGACCAGGAAGACCATCTCTCCGGGGTCGTCGGAGAGGGTGTGCTGGAGGTGGGTGAGGACGTCCGCCTGGACATAGTCCTCGTACGGCGTCGTACCGGCGAAGTCGAGATGCGGGGTCTCGGGCTCCTGAGCCTCATGAGCCTCGTGGGACATCGCTGTCTCCTGATGTGTACTCCGGGTAGCGGTCCGCCCCTGCCGAATTCCGACACGGGGGCCCCGGTCCCCGCCGGGCATCCTCTTCGATGGTCCGCCGAAAACGCAAGGCCCGCCTGGTCACACCAGACGGGCCCACTCCAGAAATACGGCTTAACCCAGCGTCTGGGCCGCCGTCGGCGAGGAGTCCTTCAGGAACTGCGTGCAGCGCTCGTACTCCTCCTGCTCGCCGATCGCCTGGGCGGCGCGGGCGAGGGCGTGCAGGGCGCGCAGGAAGCCGCGGTTCGGCTCGTGTTCCCAGGAGAATGGTGGAAGATGTACCTGAGAGCGTGAGGGGGCACGGTATGACCGAACAGGAGTGGCTGGACAGCCTCGCGGCCCAGCTGCCGGAGCGGGACGTGGAGTGGGTGGTGGAGCTTGCCAGGATTTGCTCCACGGAGTGGGCGGGGGACAAGCCGCCGACGGGAGGAGCTCACCCACGTCCAATGGATTGAAAGTCCTGGCGTGATCTTGCTGGGTGGTTCCGGACGCTGCTTCGGTTTCCGGAACTGCCTGGTCAGGACGGGTGCTGCCACTTGCCCGGTCCACGCCATGATGACCTCTGCTAGATCGTCCGCTCACGCATCGCTCACGCACAGCGTGGCGCTGAGCAGGGGCTTTCGGTCTACAAGGAAACGACGCACCCTCGCCGCTCCAGTTCGGTCAGCAACGGCAGCGAAGGCTCGCAGGCGTTCCAGCGCAGGTCCAGCTTTTCCATTGCAGGCATGTCGGCGACCCAGTCCGGCGGTCGTGCGAGGCGGTTGCTCCGCACGTCGAGCTAGCGCAGTCGGGGCAGGTCAGCGAGCGTCTCCGGGAGTTCGGCGACGGCGTTTTCCCTCAGGTCCAGGTGCCGCAGTTCGCGGAGTTCGGCTATGGACGGCGACAGGTTTTCGACCGCGTTGCCCCGGAGCCAGAGCTCGCACAGGCTGTGCAGATGGCCGATGCTGTCGGGCAGCGTGGTCAGCCAGTTGTGCTGCGCCTGAAGTTCGATCAGGCCGACCACCCGGCAGACAGGCTCGGGCAGGGCGGTGAGGGCGTTCTCGCCGACGTTGAGGAACGCAGTCGCGTCAGGTTTCCCAGGGCGCCGGGTATCTCTGTCAATTTGTTGTCGTGCAGGTAGGCCCACCGGGATCTTTACACAGGCCGACTCCACGATGCGCGCCGGTGTACCCGAGGACCGTCCGCAGCGTTGCCTCCGCGCCCTGGCCGCAGCCCGGGGCGGCTGCATCGATCCAGGCAACCGGCTTGTCGCAGATCTCGGTGCCGCCAACCGTCCAGTCCAGCAGGTTCTTGAACGAACCCGGCAGCGTGCCCGCGTACTCCGGCGTGCGGATCAGGATGCCGGTCACCCCGTCGATCGCCGCGCGCAGCTCGGCCACGGGCGCCGGCAACGAGTCGGTGTCGTCACCGGGGTTGGAATTGCGGAAGCTCCGCCAGGCCGCCGTACATGACTGCCTGCATCCGTGCGCGCGTTACCACGGCGTGGGTCCGAGCGCTGCCGCCAGAGCCGGTGAGCTTGATCTGGCGGGAGGGTGGCTCTGGCGCGTACGTTATGCGGCACATCGACGGTGCGGGTGTGCGGGACGGTGGGCGCGACCGGAGTGAAAGCCCTGTTGTCGTGCTTCCACACGTCAGTCAGAACGATGTCGGGATGATGCTCGGCGCTCTTGTGGATCGCCTCTGCGCTCGTACTTGGGCGACGCCGGTCCTGCTATCCGCGCCGTACGTCGGTGACCTGTGGGGGGGAGTCGTCCAACTGCTCACGGTGGGCAGTTGAACATGCATCAAAACTTCATACGCGCCACCTTCAAGCAAGCAGTTCAAGGTGGTGGACGGCTTGACCGAGAGTCCAAAGAAGCTTGGCGGCATCCCCTGCGCGGCGGTGGAGCGACGTCTCTTCGTACTGTCGCGGCTTGTCTCCTCAACATTGTTGGACACGTCAGGGAAGGTCTACAGTCCGCCAACGCATATCAGCGCCCCATTCAGGTCGGATCTCTGTTTCTGCCATGCCATTTGATTCCCTGCTCGAGGGTTCTACGGAGTGCGCCGCTACCGGATTTTTGCGGATGCAGGACAAGTCTGACTGTGCCTTCGACCGGGAGGTCCGGCCGTGCTTGTGACGACCAGCAGTACGCTCATCGGAATCGAGGAGACCTGGGTCCGGGCCTCGCGGCCCACCAGCCTCTATGCCACGGCCGAGTGGCTCGTGTGCAACGAAAGTGGCGCCGATCCGAGCACTCTGCGGTACATCCTGGGGAGTGATGTGCCCGGTTCCATGGTGGTGAGAAAGATCGCCGCGGGCGGCTTCCTCGGAGGTGACCCTCTGTGGTGCCTGTTTCACCCGGCCGGCGACGAGGTGGCCACCATCAATCAAAACGCGCTGACTGCGGCTACCGGAGATGTGTTCCCGCTCGCGGCGGCCTCCCTGCCTGGCTCGTACCTTCCAGGGCTCCTCGGGGGAGACGCGGTGCCGGACTGGAACCCGTTCTTGGCCGCCCTCGAAGAGACAGCGCGTGACTGGTCCTGCCCCTCGACGGGCGTGCTGAACGTGCCCGATGGCCACCCTGCCGCGGCCCTCCTCGGCGATCACGGGTACCTGGCAGTGCCGAGCTTCGCCCAGGCAGTGATGACCGTCGAGGGCGACAGCCTTGAGGACTATGTCGCGCGGTTTCACCGGCGCGGTCGGGTGCGCAGAGCACGGGTGATGCGTGAGATAGCTTCCTTCGAGCAAGCCGGCCTGACGGTCCGCGAGACGGGGCTCGACGAATTCGACCTACCCCATGCGTCCCTCCATCTGCGCCAGTTGCGGCGTTACGGCCATGACTTCTCCGCCGAGTGGCTCGTGGGACTAATACGGCGTAGCGCACACCATATGGGGCAATGGGCGCGCATGGCTGTGGCGGAACGAGACGGGGTTCCCGAGGCATTCACCATCTGCTACGAGTACGGCGGTGAGCTGCATGTCAAAATGTCGGGTTTCTCAGAGTATGCGGAAAAAAATTCCGCATACTTCTTCATGATCTTCTACGAGATGATCGCTTACGCCCAGCGTGTGAGAGCGAAACGTATCGAGTACGGCCCTCTGACCTACGAGGCGAAGGTCGGGCGTGGGTGCGCCCTAGAGGCCCGTACCAATTACATACGAGTTCCCGAGTCGTGGCGCGAAGAGTTTTCCGAGGCAGCCGTGGTGGCGGAGCGGGAGAGTCGCAAAAGACTGGCAGGTCTCGAAAAGACTTGGAGTTCCATGACGTGACCCTGTGGTTGGAGATGAATCGGTAGACACGCCCAGGGTGCGGTATCGGCTCCCTGGGTGTCCGTATTCCTCTTCTGGGGCACCATGCCCCTGGTAATCAGTTGGACACTCTTGCTCGAATTTCTCGATCTGTGTCAATGTGATCGCGCAAGGTAAGTATTCGCCGAACGAATGGAGGGTTAATGTCTCCCACCGTCGCGGTCCTTGAAGAAAAGCTCGACATTCCTGTCGAGGAGCTCATGGAAGCGCTGAGCGACGAGGCCAAGGCCGAGGAGCTCATCGCTGCTCAGGGCTGGACCCGGGAAGACCTTCTCGAGCGCGCGGAGGCGCTGACGCGGTCGCTTTCCGCGGACATCTCCACGCTCAACATGGTCTGAAGGGGCGTCTAGGTCTCTTAGCGGACCGCTGATGCATCCTGCCGCCGCGGAGGCGCGATCTCCTGTGTCTCCGCGGTGGCTGCCACTAATGCACCCGAACGAATCAGACCAGTGAGGCACGGACTTCCAGCCCTGCCCCCAGCACGATGGATTTGCCGCTATAGAGGAGACCTGACGCCCGTGGCACTCTTGAAAACCGATCCGGCGGTTCGGCTTCCGAGGGCCCGAGAAGCCTTTCACCGGTATATCGGCTCGATTCTCGACCTCGTATTGTGTGGTGCGACTCTGCAGGACCACCGGGGCGAGTCGCTGCACCCGAATTCCTATCGACTGCGATGCCGGGACCCACATTCGGCGCCGGACTACGGACTCGGCGAAGGCGTGCCGCTCACCGGACCGCGCCCGGTGCCGGAGGATCCGATCGGCGAGTCCCTGACGGCTCTGCTGGACCTGACTATCCCGGAGAACGCCAAGGTTCCGCTCTTCTCCGCCGACTGGACCACCGTCGACGGTGCCGCTTCCGGCTCCTGGGACCACACCCCCGATCTCTCCGGCGACTTCACCTTCTCCTACCCGGTGCCGCCGGCGGAGGAGCAGTCAAGCCCCCACTCGTTCGTCGTGTCGTTGCTCGAGATCGTTCTGGACGAAGTCGACCTCCTTGAGAACGGTGAGGTCGTGAACCCGGCAGCAGTGCTGACCGAGTACGGCTTCTTGCCCCTCACGCTGCGCCCCTTGGCGCAACCACATCCCATGGCCGAGCGTACCGAGAACGCCAAGGCGGCTATCCGACGGCAGCCGCTGTTCTCCGTGTCACAGACCGAGCCCACCATTCCGGTCCTCTCCAGGCACTGGTCGCTCCTCGTGCCGCTGATCCGGATTTCAAAGAAGGGCGAGTGCACGGAGATAGAGGGCTTCCGCCTGCGCCGCACGTCGGACTGGGTCGTGCCGTCACATGGCCATCCGTCAGAGGTCTATGAGCACTTGGCGCGGGTTTGCAACGTGGCGTGCTCCTTCTGCTACCTGTTCGGGAACCCGGACACGCTGGCCATCGCGCGGGCGAAGAAGAGCATCGCCCGCGACGAGCTGGACACGCGCATGGCCTACTACCGTCCCAAGGAACGCCGTGCGCTGTTCTCAGCCCAGTGGGAGCTCAACGAGTTCCTCGTCGACCCCCGGTTGCCGGAGGTGATGAAGACTCTGCGGAAGACGACGGACCGCCCGTTCTTCTTCACCACGAACGGAAACCCGCTGACACCGCGGATCGTCGAGCAGTTGGCCGAAGTCAAGCCAGTCCACTTCGTGGTGTCGACCAACACGGTCGACGAGCCACTGCGTCAGGAAGTGATGAATGAGCGTCCCAGTCGCACCTGGACGGCTCTGCACTGTCTGCAGGAACTGCGCAGTCACGAGATCCCGTTCGGGGTGAGCCTGGTGGCGACGCCGGACTTCCCGCTCGAGGACCTGACCCGCACGATCGAGACCGTGTCGGAACTCGACCCCAACTTCATCCGTGTGAACGAGCCGGGCTTCACTCGTGATCACCCCTCCCCCATGGACTTCGACACGGACGTCCTGTGGGGCAGCGTCATCGAGTGGACCCAGTCCATGCGCGAGAAGACCCACGTGCCGATCATCGCCATTCCTAGCGCGTACGAGGAGAACTTCTTCTACGACGACCCCCTGGCGGCCCGCATCATCGGCACCATTCCCGGTTCGCCTGCGGCGGCGTGCGGGCTGCGGCCCGGCGATGTCATCGTCGGTGTCGGTTACCTGCGTCCCACCACGAGGTCGGAGGTAGTGAGCGCTCTGATGCTGGTGAAGGGGCAGGTAAAGCTGCGAATTCAACGATCGGGCCAGTCACTGGAGCTGACGTTGGACACGGAGCGCCCGTCGGCGTATCCCTACACCGGGCCCTACATCGGCAAGTACATCGTGCCGCACGGCGTGGTGACGGCGCCCTCAATCAGTAGCGGCGACGCTCGGGGGATCGCCCAGCAGATCGAAGAGGTCGGTTCCCGCCACAACTGGCTCGTGACTTCCTCGCTCATGCTCCCCGCCGCTCGGGCCTTCATCGAGCGCTCCGTGCCGGAGCATGCAGACGGGATCGACTTCGTCGTCGCCACCAATGACTACCTCGGCGGCAACATCAGGGTCATGGACATGTGCACCGTCGGTGACATCCACGCAGCTCTCGTCCGGCATCAGGAGAGCACCGGCCGCACACCCGACCTGATTCTCGTGCCCGCCACCGGATTCAACGCCCATGGACGGGACCTCGTCGGCAGGCACTGGGGGGATCTCGAACGCGCATGGAACATCCCGGTGCGCCTGCTCGGCCACACGACCCAGTTCGTTTTCTGAGAGGGCTGCCATGGGCAAGACGGTTCTCGTACGGCCACCGGTCGACGTCCTGCACAAGTTCAGCAAGCCCGTGGAGTGCCTGGGCATCGCTTACTGCGCCGGCGCGCTGCGCCACCACGGCCTGGACGTCACGATGCTCGACGGGATGCTCCACGACTGGAGCGAGGAGGAGACCGTACGCCGCATCCTGGACGAGCGGCCGGATGTCGTCGGCTTCACGGTAATCCTCAACCATTTCCCTGACAGAACCGCCCGCGTATGCCGGATGCTGCGCGAGGCTGGATACGGCGGTCATATCGTCATCGGCGGACACGCCGTGTCCTTCATTCCGCGTCGCGTTCTGGAGGCGAACCCCGCCGTCGACGCCGTGGTGGCGGGCGAGGGAGAGGGCCCCATCGTCGGGTATGCGCGTGCGGTCGCCGACGGCGGCGATCCGCGCACGGTACCCGGCGTGTATGCCCGGTGGGACGGCGACATTCGCTGGAAGCCTGCCCGGCGGGTACACAACCTGGACACGCTGGCGCCACCGGCTCGTGATCTCACACGAGAGATCATCGACCTGGACGGGCTCGTCTGTGTGTCCACCAGCAGGGGCTGCTACGCGCGCTGTACCTTCTGCAGCATTCCCCGCTTCTACGGCCTCGAACGAGATCGGCCGCTGGCCAACGGAGGGTGGCTCGCTCGGTCTGTCGCGCACACGGTGAGTGAAATCGCGGACCTCCATGAGCGCTTCGGACTCATCGAACTGCTCATCGTCGACGACGAGTTCTTCGGCGGCACGGAGGCCGGACACGAACGTGCCTTCATGATCGGGCAGGAACTCGCGGAGCTGAACCTGCCCGTAGGGTTCGCGATGTCGTGTCGCGCCGAGAACGTGAACGAGCGGGTGCTGACCGCGCTGGCCCAGGGGGGGCTCAAGCACGTCTTCGTCGGGTTGGAGACTGGCGACGACGACACCCTGCGTCTGTATGGGAAGGGCCATACCGTACGCCAGAACCAGGAAGCGGTACGCGTCATCAAGTCTCTGGGGCTGTCGTTCCAGCCGGGCTTCATGATGTTCAACCACCGGACCACGTTGGCCGAGGTACGAGCAAACCTCGACTTCCTCCGGAACATCGACGAACTGAAGCCGGTCATCGTGAACAGCGCCGTGGATCCGCACTTCGGGACGCCGCTCAACCGGGTCATCGAACACGACGGAGCCTTGCGGGACCATGGAGCGACGCTCTCGTCCGAGTACCTGGACCCCCATACGGCGATCGCCAAGCGAGTCGCAGAACTGGCGGCAGCACGCTTCGCACCGTTCCAGGAGGTCATCGCTGGTCTGCAGTCCTCAGTGACCTACGAGTGGCGCAGGACCGTTCCGGGCCGCAGACCCGAGGTGACCCGGTCAGTCGACCGCTTCGAAACACTGTGCAATGAGGCATTCATCCGAGTGTTCGAGCAGGCCGTCGAGGACCTGTCTGGTCCCGACGCCCCGACGGCGGAAGAAGCCCTCGCGGATGCCAGCTGCAGATTGGACGAGGTCCAGTCCCGGATGACGCTGGCCAAGGCGCTGCTGCTGACGAGTGTGGCCAAAACCGAAGGTTCGGCCCGCTATTACACGCAGAACGACATCATCGCGATGAGCCGGGAACAGCGCCAGGAGGCGACAGCATGAACGCGATCGCAACGCTTCTCGACCGCGTCGACAGCAGTCTCCCGCTGCTGCCGCAGATGGAGACGGCGCTGAGGGCGGACATCGACTGGCGAGCCGAGACCGCGGAGTACGTGGCGTCGCTCAACGCCGAGGATCTAGTCCGTCTGGCCCGGCACGACGGTGAGACGCCGGACGTCGATCCCCGGGTCCTGACCGTCGCTGAACGCGACGGTGTGGGTCTTGTCCGGATCAACCTGTTCAGCCGCGAGCGGTTCCTCGAATTCTGGCGCCGTGGAACGCTCAGCCCGCACTACCACCGGCGCTCGTTCGCTACGCGCATCGTCAAGGGGTCCTACCAGCACCTGCGGTTCGACAACGCCGGATCCCAGGACGTGCCCCAGCTCACCTGTACCTCGAGGGAGGTCCTGAAAGAGGGGTCGGGCTACGGCATCGAGTGGCAGGACTACCACTTCGTCATGCTGCCCGCCGACGCGACAGTCACGATCAACGCGCATCTCCCGCCCGCGGTACCCACGAAGGTGACCGAGCCGCCGCCGTCGGCCGGGACACTCGCGCGGCTCCGCGACGACATCCTGGCCGGGCTCGCCACCGAGCCGGCGCTCCCGGCGTGATGTCGGCGCAGACGGCGGCGGACCGCCTCGTCCTTGGTACGTGGGGACTCGCGGGCCAGGGCAGCCTCCCGCCCGGCCGTTCCTACGGCGAAGTCAGCGACGAGGTGGCGTACGAGACGATGGACCGAGCATGGGCCGCGGGAATCAGGATCGTCGACACGGCGCCGGCCTACGGCGCCGGAGAGGGCCTGCGACGGGTCGGTCAATGGCAGTGCACCCGAGGGCGGCGGTGGCGCATCGCCGCCAAACCCGGGCGGCCACTCACCGAGCGTGGTCCGGTCAGCGATCTGAGCCTTCCCGGCCTCGTCGCGGAAGTCGGGCAGGGCGCCAGCCTCACAACTGATCCCTCCTACATCCTGGTGAAGGATCCCGATGCCCGCTCCTATACGGACGGCACCCTCGCCGAGGCCGTCTCGTCGCTGGAGAGCTGCTTCCCCGGCGCGACAATAGGCGTCGCCAGTCACCTGCCGGAAACTCTGGCTGAATTCGCGGAGCGCTGCCCGGCACGGTGCACGCGTGTCGCCCAGATCGAGCTGAACGCGGTGAACCATCGCGTCGCGGCCCCGGCGGCCGAACGACTCGCCGCACGAGGCTGGGAGGTGTGGGCGATGCAGCCACTGGCTTACGGATTCCTGGCCCGCCCAGGCTTCGTGCCGACACCGGGAACAGATTGGCGGGCCAGCCTACCGTCCGACGTCCAGGCAGCCTTGAGGGCCGCCGGGCGGGGCTTCGCGCACGCGGCGCAATCGATGGCGGAGTCCGGGCCTACGACCGTGGTGGGGTCGGTCTCACTGGCGACCTGGGCAGTCGCGTTCTGCCTGAGCATCCCGTCCGTCAGCCGCACCGTCATCGGCCCCAAGAACGCCACGCAGTTGGAAGCGGCAATCCTCGCCCTGACCATTGCGTCGGACCCCGACCTGGGAGGCCGGCTGAGAGCCTGGGCGAGGGGCGCACCGACCGGCGTCAGGAGCGCGCCGAGATGATCCTTGATGAGAAGGAGTCTTGTCCCTTGCTCGAATACAAGCGGAGCTGGGAGGAGGACGGGTTCTTCCTCATACCTGAACTGCTCGGGAAGGACGAACTGGAGGGAGCGCTGGCGGAGTTGGCGCGTGTCTACCCGTTGGGCGCCGAGTACGCGGAGGGGCAAGCGGATGCCTATCCCCATGCCCCGCAGCGGCTTCCCGACGGGCAGCGGGGGAAGCGAACGCTGTTCACGCAGAACCCCTCGCAGTTCGCAGGGCAGATCGACTTCCCCTGGACCGGGCAGGCGCTCAACCGGCTGACCGTCCACCCCCGGATCACGGAGGTGGCGGCCGCTCTCCTTGGTACCGATGATCTGCGCATCTACCAAGCCCAGCTCTGGGCGAAGTACACCGGCGCGAGGGATTACGAACAGCCTTTGCACCTTGACTACTCTTCGCACACCCTGCTGGTTCCTAAGCGGAAGTCCCGTCCTCAGCAGGTCGAGATGTTCCTGTACCTGACGGATGTGACGGAGGGGTGCGCGCCCACTCGGCTCGTACCGCGATCCCTGACCCAAGAGATGTCGCCGGTGCCGTATCACGTCTGGCGGGGAACGCACCCGGAGTTGTATCGGGCGGAGGTCTCCTTTCCCGGGCCCGCGGGCAGCCTCCTCGTCTATGCGCCGGACATATGGCACCGGGCGGTCGAGCTGACCGAGTCTGAGGGGGCACGTATCTGGATGAACCTCTCCTACAAGGTGGCCGGCACCGACTGGCTCGGCTTACAGAGCTTCCAGCGCGTCGCCATGGCTTCGGACTGGCAGCGCTTCGCCGCGGCGTCCACACCGCGAGAACTCGAATTCTTCGGCTTTCCCCCACCTGGGCACGACGCCTACGACGAGGACGTCCTGGCCGGATTGAGCAGCCGCTATCCAGGACTGGACACCGTCCCGTGGCGCGACGCGCTGAGCTCCTGAGGAAGGGCACACCGCACATGCCGCATCCCACCGAAAAGCACCAAGAGAGGCCCACGGCCACGGGAGGCTCCTGGACCGCGAGGCTGTGGTCCTCCCGGTTCGGGGGATTGCCCCGCGGGTTCGGCGTCCTCTGGGTCGGCACGCTGGTCAATCGGGCCGGTACGTTCGTAGCGCCCTTTCTCGCCATCTATCTCACCGGGCATCACGGACTTCCATCGAGCACAGCCACCACGATCCTTGTGGGCTACGGCGTCGGCGTCATGCTGAGCAGTCCATTGGGCGGCGTGCTGGCCGACCGGATGGGGCGCCACCAGACCATGGTCGTCGGGCTTGTCGCGGCGGCGGCTTGTCAACTGCTGATTGCCCTGGCCCGAGGAGCCGTCCTCATCGGCGTGGCGGTCTTCGCGCTGGGCCTGGTCGGCGACATCTTCCGCCCGGCGGCCCAGGCCATGGTCGCCGACGTAGTATCAGAGAAAGACCAAGCGCGAGCCTTCGGCCTGTTGCACTGGGCACTGAACCTCGCCGCTCCGGTCGCAGCCCTGGGCGCCGGCTGGTTCGCCACGCGCAGTTGGACGCTGTTGTTCGTCCTCGATGCGACCAGCTCGCTGGTCTTCGCGACGCTCGTGTGGATCAGATTGCCGCGTTCGTTCGCCAGGAAGGCGCAGGCTGATTCCCAGAAACCCTCGGCGGATCGTCGGTGGAACGGAGCCCTCGTCGGTGTATGCCTGCTGACCCTGGCCGTGTTCTTCACCTACTTCCAGACCTCCTACGCCGTTCCCGTGGACGTGCTGAACTCCGGGCTGACGGCGCGCGACTACGGCGCGATGATGGCCGTCAACGGCGTGTTCGTCGCGGTGGTGCAGCCTCTCGTGGGTCCGTGGCTTACACGCGTCCCCAAGTGGCACGGCCTGGGCGCGGGGGCTGTGTGCATAGGTGCCGGCTTGTGGGCGACGGGGTGGGCGGACACGCTACCGCTTCTCATGGCCACCGTTGTCGTCTGGAGCTTCGGTGAGATCACGGTGGCCGCGCTGCTGCCCTCGCTGGTGGCGGAGCTGGCGCCTCCGGAGAGCCGCGGAGGCTACATGGGGGCGTTCGGTGCCTCCATCGGTGCCGCGGGTGTCGTGGCGCCGGTCGGGGTCACCCTGTACCACATCAACCCGTCACTCGTCTGGTGGCTCTGCCTCGCGTTGGGTGCTGCGGCTTGGCCGGGGGCGGTGGCACTCGCCAAGGCCACACGTCACGTTCGTGATCAATAAATTCCAAGCACCGCTCAGAGGTGGATGGCCGGCCCCCCCCGCGGGGAATGTGAATATGGAAAGGTGATCGCATGATTGTCGGAGACTTGCTTTCCGGGCGTGTCGGAATATCTGCCTTGACCGTGGATGGCCAGGGCGACAACTTCGCGCAGGAGGTCACGGAAAAGGTCAAAGAGTTCGGGGTGTCCCTCGTGCCCGGTTGGCTGAAGGGCGATGAACTTGCCGCCCTTCAGGGCGAGTTCGAGGGCGTGTTCGCCGCAGCCGAAGGCCGGGATCTTGAGCAGCTCACGCCCGAGGGGAAGGACATCTCCCACCACTACGGGCAGACCCGAACGGGCCTGCACCTCAAATACAACCATGGTGACGAGCTCAAGAACGCACTTCCACGTACACACGAGGTGTTCACTCAGGACTGGATGGCTTCCGTAGCGGCTTCCTATCTCGGTGTGCCATGCACTCTGAACCGGCACCTCATCTTGACGGACGACTTCAAGCCGGACGAAGAGATCATCTCGTATCACTTCGACGAGGTGGGCTCACTCAAGTTCCTGATCTACCTGGACGACGTGGATCGCGAGAATGGGCCGTTCCAAGCGATTCCCCGCACCGCGCCGGCTA
Organism: Streptomyces sp. JLBG701; assembly: GCF_058544905.1. NCBI lineage: Bacteria > Bacillati > Actinomycetota > Actinomycetes > Kitasatosporales > Streptomycetaceae > Streptomyces > Streptomyces sp. JLBG701. The sequence continues at coordinate 6,271,415 of NZ_CM178588.1, read as the reverse complement.
CCAGCCGTATACGGGAGAGCGAGTGGCTGAGGTCCGACGACTTCAAGAAGATCCGTTTTGATGTCTTCAACCAGTACTCCGAAGAGCTGATTCACACGCTCTACGGGCAGTACAAGTCGTTCCTGTTGTCCCGCTCCATCACGTTCCAGGCGCCCGCCGGATCGCTGCTCGTGTTCGACACCGACACCATCCACCGGGCTGGCCCCCTCGCCGAGGGCAGGCGTCGCAGGGTGGTCCGCGGAAGCTCCTACCGCGGGTATTGGCCGTGACCGGAAAACGACGCCACGCCGGGGAGACGCGCTCCTCCCTGTCACGCAGGGCAGCGTATGAGCCGGGTGGCCCGACGACGTCTGTGTCGGGCCACGGGCCGGAAACCCTCGGCGTGGATCCGACGGTGTCCAACGGCGTTGCCGCGCACGCCTGTTCGCACGGTCCAGTGGTCACACGGCCCGACTAGGCTTGTCAGTCATGAATCCCATGGAACCCGAGTCTGCCGGGGCGAAGGCGTTCTACGTCAGTACGCCCATTTATTACGTCAACGACGCCCCTCACCTGGGCCACGCGTACACCACGGTCGCGGCCGACGTGCTCACCCGCTGGCATCGACAGCGGGGCGAGCACGTGTGGTTCCTCACGGGGACGGACGAGCACGGCCAGAAGATCATGCGTACGGCCGAGGCGAACGGAGTCTCCCCACAGGAGTGGTGCGACAGGCTCGTGGAGGAGTCGTGGAAGCCGCTCTGGGAGCATCTGGATATCGCGAACGACGACTTCATCCGCACCACGCAGAAGCGGCACACAGACCGCGTCCAGGAGTTCGTGCAGGATCTGTACGACAAGGGTGAGATCTACAAGGGCGGCTACGAGGGCCCATACTGCGTGGGCTGCGAGGAGTACAAACTCCCCGGTGAGCTACTCGACGGCGAGGGCGAGTACGCGGGGCAGAAGGTTTGTTCGATCCACAAGAAGCCGGTGGAGATCCTCAGCGAGGAGAACTACTTCTTCAGGCTGAGCGAGTACGGCGACAAGCTGCTCGCTCACTACGAGGCCAACCCGGACTTCATCCAGCCCGAGTCGGCGCGCAACGAGGTCGTGAACTTCGTCCGCCAGGGGCTGCAGGACCTGTCCATCTCCCGCTCGACGTTCGACTGGGGCATCCCGATCCCGTGGGACCCCAAGCACGTGATCTACGTGTGGGTCGACGCATTGCTGAACTACGCGACGGCGGCCGGCTACAACGAGAACTTGCAGAAGTTCGAGAGGACCTTTCCGGCCGACGTTCACCTGGTTGGCAAAGACATCCTCCGCTTCCACGCGGTGATCTGGCCGGCGATGCTGATGGCTCAGGGCCTTCCGCTGCCGCGCAAGGTCGCCGCCAACGGCTGGCTGATGGTTGGCGGCGAGAAGATGTCGAAGTCCAATCTCACCGGCATCAAGCCGCAGGACCTGACCTCACACTTCGGCGTGGACGCTTACCGCTGGTACTTCCTGCGCGCGATCGCCTTCGGCCAGGACGGATCGTTCTCCTGGGAGGACTTCACCGCCCGCTACACCAGTGAACTGGCCAACGATTACGGCAACCTCGCCTCACGCGTGGCGGCGATGGTCGGCAAGTACTTCGGCGGTACCTTGCCCGAGGCCACGGCGGACGGCGAGGCTGAGAAGGCGATCCAAGACGGCCTGGGTACGGCGGTGGCGGAGGCTGACCGGCGGATCGGTGACGAGCTGGACTTTCAGGGCGGCATCCTGGCCGTCTTCGACTTCATCAAGCAGGTCAATGGCTACCTCACGGAGCAGCAGCCGTGGAAGGTGGCCAAGGACGACTCCGAGGACGCCCGAGCCCGCCTGGCCACGATCCTCTACACGGCGGCGGAGTCGCTGCGGGCTGTTGCCATCCTGCTGAACCCCATCATGCCGGAGACCTCACAAAAGCTGTGGGACTCCCTGGGCGCTGAGGCGTCCTTGGGCGCTCTAGCGGACCAGAAGGTCCAGGAGGAGCCCAGGTGGGGCAAGCTCCCCGCGGGCGCCACCGTCAAGAAGGGCGCGGTCCTCTTCCCGCGACTGGAGGAGAAGACAGAGGCGTGAGGTGGGCCGGTGTCAGCCACCGTTCGGCGGTGGACACCCTTTGGCCTTGCGGTTGCCGGCAACGGATGACGATGCCGGCAACCGGCCGCCTCTCGGATAGGTCGTCCGCCCTTGGCGCCGAGGCTGTTTTCTCTTACGGGCCGTCGCTGAGGTCGCGCAGCTGCTCTGCGAGGAGTTGCCAGCTGTGTGCGTAGCCTCGTGCCAGCTTTGCCATGGCATTCGTACAGTGCGGGGGCAGGCTGGCGGCGATGCTGTCCCTGTTCCTGGCGAACGCGGCACTGGCGTCGAGCAGTCGGAGAATGGACCGCCCAACATCGTTGAGACGCAGGGAAGGGTCCCGTCGCAACAGCTGCAAGATCTCGGTGAGTTCCGCGACAGGGACGTCGGACGAGGGAGAAGAGGTAGTTGGAGCCTGGCGCGGTGGGTGTCCTCGCACAGGGCTCTTCTGTTGGGGGAGTGCTTCGGGCAGCGTCGGGCTCTCCCCGCGTGCAATGCGGTCTCGTACGTCGGCCACGGTGGTGGGAGAAATGCCGGCATCCTTTGCTATCTGCCGCAAGGAGGCGGTGGGGTTCACCTTCAACAGCATTGCTGCTAGCGCCCGCCCCTGAGAGGGGTCCAGCGGACGGGCGCGGCCGTCACGGCCCACTCGTTTATCGCCAGCCACCGTGTCGCCGAGGATGCTGCGGCGGATGTCTGCGGCCTTCTTCGGTGCCAGACCTGCTATGGACGCGACTGACCTGTCGGACCACTCTGGGTGAAGTGTGAGGACGCGTTGTGCCGCTGCGGTGCGTTCTTCGAGTGACAACGGCAGGCCGTGGGCGATGTTCAAGGCCACTGCCAGAAGCCGACCATCTCCTGCGTTGCCTTCGAAGTATCGGACACCGATGTGGGTCCGCCCCTGCAGCTGTGCGGCCCGGAGGCGGTGAATCCCGTCGATGACCGTCATCGAGTCGCGATGCACGAGGATGGGCGGCAACGGCCCGTCGAGTTCAGCGAGCGTGCGGGTGTGGTCAGGATTTTCGATGGTGCTGCGAGGCGATTCGGCGATCCTCAGTGCTCGCAGTGCGACGGTCTCCACGGGCGCCTCGTGCAGTTGATCCCGGAGCCTGAGCAGGTAGTCGGAGTCCCACTTCGTGGATGATGCTGTCATGGCAGACCCTCGAAGATGCATCGATGACCAGTCCCGACCCTCTACTGCCACCCCGAGTCACTGTTGGGGGAAACAGAGGTGCTGATGGCCTGCCACCCCGAGTCCGCCTGGATCGAAAGCGATGAAGGTGCTGGGCCCGAGATGCCAGGCAGGTTCGTCCCGCTCAGTCCGAGAACCGCTGCGACGGCCAGCGCTGCTCCCAGAAGCTTGATGTAACGCATCATCGTCTCTCCCCGAAGGCGTGGATTGTCGTTTGACGAGGCCGGCCGGTGACTGAAGTCTTGCTGCTGGTCAGCGGGAGAGAGAAGGGGGTCCGGGCCGAGCAAAGCGGTCATGTCCGCCTCAGGACAGTGAGTCGTAGGGCGGACCTATTCATCGAGATGATCAATGAGCGGCACCTCGGCCCGGGCCAACTGCCAGTAGTCCAGCCATGGTTGAGCAGCAATAACGTGCTGCCACACCTGCCGTGCGGACGCCTCGGCCCGATCGAGCGTTGCCTCCCGGATGTAGAGCCCAATGACGGGGTGCGGCTGGGCCAAGGGGTGGGCGACCACATGCAGGACCCCGGGATGGTTCGCGGCGCTGGCGATTGCTGAAGCCGTATGCGCGGGCAGGACTACGCCGAGGCCGCGCGGGGTCAGATGAATGTGCACGAGATAGGCCATTTTACTCATCAAGAGTGTAGTGGGCAATAAATGAGAATGTGGTTTATTTGGGGATGCTTGAGATGCGGTAACCGTGAAATCTATTGCCGAAAATTCCTCGGGGGATTGCTCGCACAAAAGAAATATTGGATATCGTTTCCTCGGCTGCTCAAGATGGGTGGAACGGGGTATCGGGGGATCTGATGCTGGGCCGACTTGGGATTGATTCGGCCGCCGAGGCGGTGTACCGAGTCATGTTGACGTATCCGCAAGAGGGTGTCGCCGACTGGGCAGCGCGTGTGGACCTGCCCGAGTCCGCCGTGCGCGACGCGCTCAATCGCCTGAGCGAGTTCGCGCTCGTTCGTCCTTCGACAGAGGACCAGACCCAGGTGCGTGCAGTCAATCCACTCCTGGGGCTGGAGGCCCTGCTCGCGCGGCAGCAAGCTGACCTGGCGGCGCAGCAGCAAAAGGTCGAGGCGAGTAGGGCCGTGATCGCGGAGGCTGTCGCCAAGTACGGGCAGGAGTACGCCGCAGGTGCTGGTGCCGGCATCCAGTACGTTGAGGGCATAGATGCCATCAGGGAGCATCTTGAAATGCTCAACAGCAAGGTCCGGGACGAGTTCTTGACCCTTGCGCCGGGCGGAGCTCAGACGGCTGCCAACATGGCCGCTTCCCGGCCGCTCAACCGTCGACTGCTTGAGCGAGGGGTCAGGATGAGAACGGTCTACCTCGACAGCATTCGACGTGATCCCCCGACCTTGGAACATGCGGAGTGGCTCCAGGGCCTCGGTGCGCAGATCCGCATCACACCTACGTTGCCCAACCGAGTCATCATCGTCGACCGGCGGATTGTGCTTGTCGCGGCCGACAGCCAGAGCACGGGGACAGGAGCCGTTCTCATCGAGAACCCCGGAACAGTCACCCTGATGTGCGCACTATTCGAGACGATATGGCAGTCCGCCGCGCCGTTGGGCGCTCCTCCCAGGCTGGCTCCGGGTGGACTCACGATGCAGCAGGGCGAGGTGCTGCGTTTGATGGCCCAAGGAAGCACCGATGAATCGATAGCCAACAGCCTTGGCGTCTCGGCGCGCACAGTGCGCAGAATCGCCGCAGACCTCCTCAGGCACCTCGGTGCACGAAGCCGCTTCCAGGCTGGTGCCCATGCTGTGCAGCGTGGGTACTTGCCCTCGGAGCCCGACTGACGCGCCCGTAGGCCAGCTGCTCAACTGCTCATTGTGCCCGGTTGGACGGTGCCAAAATGCCGTTCGTTTACTGGACGACAGGGGTCCCATATGCCCTGGGCGAACTTGGCGTTCTGGCTGCGCTGGAGGAGGACGACGCGGTTGGTGGCCTGGACATGGACGATAACGGCGGCGACCAATAGGGTCATGGATTCGAGGGCGGGCGGGAGAGCTTTGGGCTGGTCGTCGGTTGGCCGCTGAGCCGCTCTCACCTCGTGCTTTCGTATGTCGCGTCCAGGTACTCCTTCACCTGGCCCGCCAGCTCCTTGTAGAACGGCGTGCGATCGGCGGCCTGGAGTACCTGGGCGCAGACGGCAGTCACTTGTGTCGGCTCCGCTCAGTCGTTGGAGTCGGAGACGCCGGTCGAGCCGCCGTCGGACGGCTGCTCGGCACGGGAGCGGGCGGCGGCGATGGACTTCCGGGAGACGATCAGCCCGTCCTCAACGGGTTGGATGACGGTGTTCTCGGGCATCGTGCACTCCTGTTCTCTGGGCTTCCTCCCGCTCAGACGGAGCGAGAGGTCTGAACGGATCCGCTGTGCCGGTTACTGGCAGCGCGGATCTGGAGCGGCTCCGGTCCGCCTGGGGCGGACACAAGCGCGCGCTGTTCCGCCCGGGGTTCCCTTCGGTACACCGGGCGGAGTCTGTAGGTGCTACAAGGAGGCCCGCAGGCTCTGCAGGACACGGGAGAGCAAGGCCGTATCCAGCTCATAGGCCCCGACGGCGGCTCGCCCATCCGCGTGCCACTGCGCGAGTCGTTGGCGCCAGGTGGTCTCGGCGTGCATGGCTTCGGTGCGCATGTCCGCCAGGGCCAGATCGGTTTCTATGCGGAGCCGTACGAGGTCGGCGGGCGTCATCCGCAGGGCGCGGACGGTGATCGCGCCCTCGGCGCGGCGAGGTACGGCCAGCTCGACGCACCGCTCCGGATCGGCGACGCCCGCCAGTTCGTCTTCGGGCAGCAGCCGTACGGTCAGCACTGCGAGACCGCCAACTCCGCCCAGACGGTCTTGCCCCAGCGCATTTCGTCGTAGCCCCATCGGTACGAGAGCGCGTCGACCAGTACCAGGCCGCGTCCGGTCTCATCGCCATCGGCAACCAGATCCATTCTCGGCAGGGCGTGGGATCTGTCGGTGACGCCGATCCGTACGAGATCGTCCGTGACTCGCCGGACGGATACCCGGACCAGACGGCACGAGGTATGACGGACCGCGTTACCCACCAGCTCGGAGACGATCAGTGTGCCCGCATCCACCAACTCGGCTATGCCCCAGGTGTTCAGCGCGACCGAGACAAGGCGACGGGCACGGCGGGCCGTCTCGGGCTCGCAGGGGAGGGTTTCGGTGTAGCCGGGCGGTCCGACTGCGGTGGGTCTGGTCATGACGCTCACGGGGTCGTCTCCTCGGGGCTGGGATGTTCCGCTCGCAATGGGGGATGAGCGGGACTCCTCCACTGCCGCCGAGGGGAGCCTGGACCTGCCCGGCGACGCCAACGACCGTACGGAGAGCCGGAGTTTGACCTCAACGAAATTGCGGAGAATTGCGCAACGTCATCCCAGGGAGATGATCGCCGACTCGATCAAGGCGCGGGCGGCGTGACCGTGGACGGCCATCTTCGCCAGCTCCCCGAACGCCTTGCGGTAGTCGGCAAGTTCACGCGGCTGCACCACGTTGACCTCGGCGGTGAGGGTTTCCACGACACTGCGTGTGCCGTCATGGAGGTAGAACGCCTCCAGCGGCCACATCGTCCGTTGCGCAGTGAACGGGATGACGCCCAGCGATACGGAAGGAAGCGGCATCACGGTCAGCAGATGCCTCAGCTGTCCCGCCATCGTCTCGGCGTCGCCCACCCGATAGCGCATCACGCTCTCCTCCATGAGCACGACGAACCGGTGGCCGCCCTCGTACAGGAACCGGCTCCGGGCGACTCGGGCCGCGACAGCCTCGGAGATGTCGTTGGGGGTGCCCTGGAAATCGGTGATGGCCTCCATGAGGGCCGTGGCGTACGCGGGTGTCTGGAAGAAGCCGGGCACGACGTTGGAGACGTACGCGCGCGTGACGCCACCCTGCGCGTAGCGGTCGTTGATGTCCTCCTGGGTCTTGCGCATGCCGGTCCGGTGGCTCCTGCGCCATTCCACGTACATCGAGTCGACGGCGCGGGCCGTGGCGATCAGGTCGTCGGCCTGGTCGGCGGCGGCGCAGGCAGCGCACCAGGCGCGGATGTCCCCGTCGGTGGGCTGTACCTCGGCTTTTTGGATGCGAGTGGTTTTCGCGGGATGCCAGCCGCACCGGGCGGACAGTTCCTTCCCGGTGAGGCCGGCGTCCTTGCGAAGGTGCGTCAGGCGTACGGCGAGCGCTTCACGCGCTGCCTGAGCGCTGGACGAGGGGGAGGCGGGCATGGAGTGAGGTGCGGGTCAGACGGTGTACTTCTCGTGGTCGACGGCACGCTCCCATACGGCCTCGAAGGCGTCGGAGCAGAGCTTGACCACGGTGGGGTCCTCGCTGAATTCCTTGGGCGGATCCGCCCAATCACCGTCCCCGGTGAAGATGTTGAACTGCACCAGGCGGTCGTCGAACAGCCAGAAGTCGGCTCCCGGCAGGGCGATGTCCACGGCCCGGCGGCGGGGCAGCCAACGCACCAGTTCACCCGCATCGACGTTCAGCGAGGTGGCGGCGTGCTCCCACCGGATGTAGTCCGTCACGGGCTCGGACACAATCCGGGCGCGGCGCATCACCACGCCGCGGCCAACGGCCTCCCGCACGGTACCGAGCCACTGAGGCCACCACCGCGCCGTCGGATCGAGATCGACGTGGCCGGTGCGCTTGAACTGCTCGAACTCCTCGGCCTCGTCACCGACGCCGTACACGTCGCGCATCTCCAGATGCACCGCGCTGCGGCGCGTGCCGGCCAGCAACTCAGCGAAGCTCGGCACGCCGTTCTGCGACATCACACGCCTCCCTCAGAATCGGCACCATGCGGGCGGGGATGCGGATCACCGTCTCGTGGGCGGGGATTCCCACCGCGTGCCCGGCCACCCACTCCGTACCGCTGATCAGTGCCTCCAGCACTTCCTCGGCCTTGATCCCCTGGAGGACCAGGTCGGCCGTCTCTTCTTCCACCCACACCGTCGGCGACCCCTCGCCGCCGGTGTTGGGGTCGATTCCGATGAACTGTAGGTCCACGATGCCCTCCCGGATCAAGCGGGTTGCGCGTTCTTGCGTGCGACGCTTCCGAAGGGTTCGAGGGCCGTCAAGGGCGCGGGGCGGGTTCGAGACGACGTTGGCTTGAAGCCGCCGACTCTCCGTCGCGAAGCCGCGGGGTACGGGACGAACCCACACGACGGCTACCGGCTCGGTCGATGCGACTGTTGAGGACGCAACGTAGTCACCACTGGAGCCTGACCGCTCCGGGTCTGCTGGACAGGGATCGACCCTGCCATGGTCGACTTCAGGCGGGCGGCCTCGGCAAGGCGGTTGGCCACCGGGTTCCGGCCGGTGTGCTGGATGCGGGCTATCAGGACACGGGCGGGCTGGCGTGCGGTGGTCAACTCGCGCTGGGCGACGGCCTCCTTGAGGAGCTGGTGAGGCTGGTGGCCGCGGGCTTCGGCGTCGGCAAGGACGGTGGCGAGGGCCGGCCAAGCCGGGTCGGTGAGGATCCGCTCGGCGTGGTCGGGCGCAGCTGCCCGTACATCATTGGCGAGAACGCGGCGGGCTTGATCCCTGAGCGGCCGGGCTGTGAGTTCGACTAGCGTCGGGGCGAGTGCGCGGTCGGCAGCCATCTGCAGGTGCTGGACAGCCTGACGAACTGCGTCGGCCTGGTGGGCGTGGCTCTTCGCTTCGTGCCAGCGCGCGGCGACGATGGTGGCCCAGACGAGGGCCGCGACCAGGGCGGCCAGGGCGCTGCCGTCGGTGCCGGTGGCGGTGTGCACGATGTCGCGTGCCGCGTTGCGCAGGGCGTGGGCGGCTCGGTCTTCGGCCCGGATCTGGGAACGCTGGGCTCGGGCGAACGCCTTGGAGGCGGCCTGGAGTTCGGCGCGCAGAGGGGCGGGTGCCTTCTGGGCGGTGGCTTCAAGGAGTTCGCCGAGGGCGGTGATGTTGGCTTGGGCGTGGGTGTCGTCGGCGAGGTCGGGGTGGAGGGCGTCGAGGGCGTCGGTGGCTTGGTGCCACGGGGTGGTGGGGTGGTTGCGGCGGGCGGTGGGGTGTTCTTCGGGCCGGGAGGATTCGAGGCGGGCCTTGATTTTGGGCAGGGAGAGGTCGGGGGAGATCTTGCTTCCGGGGTGGTAGATCTGCTCGCCGGCCTCGTTGACGTCGCCGGGGCGGCCGGCGGCGTAGCCGAGGAGGTCGCCTGACGGGCCGCGCCTGACCTGGACCTCGACGCCGCTGGCTTGCAGGTAGGCGATGAATTCCTCGGCGCTGGTCATGTGGGGGACGGCGGCACGGATGCGGTCCTGGAGCCACTCGGCGCTGGTCTGGTCCCAGCCGAGGCGTTCGGCCTTGTGCATCTCGGCCTGGGTGGGGCGGCGGCTGCCGGTGCGATCGCCCTTCTTCAACTGGCGCAGCCCGTAGTCCTTCTCGATCTCACGGCAGGTGTCGCCGACACGGATGCCGCTGTCGTGGAGTTTGGGGCGGCGGCCGTCTTCGCGGACGGTGGTGGCGAGTATGTGGATGTGGTCGTCGGCGTGCCGTACGGCGATCCAGCGGCAGGCCAGGTCGTCACCGACCGGAGCGATGCCAGCGGCCTGGACGATGCGCTGGGCGATCTCGCCCCACTCGGCGTCGGAGAGGTAGCGGTCCTCGGGGGCGGCGCGGACCGGGCAGTGCCAGACATGGTCGGTGACCTGTTTGCCGAACTCGCTGTCGCGCAGCCGGACGGGTTCGTCTAGGTAGCGGGCGAGTTCGGTGAGGGTGGCGTTCTCGTCGCGGCCCGGATCGGGCATTCCGAGCATGGCGAATCCGGCCACGATGTGCGGATCGAGGTGCTCGTCGTGGCGGCCGGGGCCGTAGAGGTAGGCGAGCAGGCCGCGGGTGTTGGACCCGGCCGGTTTGATGGCGGCGATCACGCGGCTGCCTCCGTCTCTGGCTCGACGGGCTCGTGCAGGGCTTCGGCGATCAGCTCCAGCAGCTGGTGGAGTTCGGTCAGGCGTTGGCGGATGTCGGGTGGGGTGAGGTCGCTGTTGAGAGCGCGGGCGATCTGGTTGACGTTGACGCCGATCCGGTTGAGCTGACGCAGGACCTGGGCGCGGAAGATATGGGTGCGGCGGCGGTCCTCGAACAGGGGCAGGTTGGCGGTGAACCGGCCGGTGACGAAGGCGAGGACTATGTCTGCGGCGAAGCCGGAGTCGCCCTTGTAGCCGTGCTCGGCGGCTGCCTCCTGGAGCTGGGTGTGCTCGTCGCCGGTGAAGCGCAGGGGGCCGACGCGGACGACGCGCTTGGTGCCAGTGAAACGGCGGATCGTGGGCTGCACGCTCTGCACGGCGGGTGCGCCGGCATCAGTCTCGGCGGCGCGGGCGGGTTGCAGCACTTCGTGCTGGACGGCATGGAGCGTGTCCGGGTCGGGGCTGCCCTCGGCCCCGACCCCCCGGTCCGGCGCCCCCTGGCGCTGGGCCGTCTCCGCCACCCCCGGGGCGGAGACCCCCGAAGACCGGCCTTGAGTCGGACTCGGGGTACTACTGGCTCCGCCCGGGGCAGCCCGTCCGAACGCACGGCGCCAACGCTCCATCAGCGTAGGGGACTTCGTCAGTGGCAGCGGCTCGTCAGGACCGTTCTCGGGGTGGTGCTGGTCGTGCGTCATGTGCAGATCTCCGGACAGAGGCAAGTCGGACAGGGGGTACGAGATAGAGCGATCGGCGCGTTTGCGGGGGTCAAGCGATACCGACGGGGGCCGTGTCGAGCCCCCTCCGCCGTTGGGAGGCTGCTTCGTCGAGTGCGTCGAGAGGCTCGCCCTCGACGCCTTCGTAGGCGACGGGCTCGGCGGCGTTGGTGTGCTCGGCCCGTAGTTGGTCGCGCAGGGCGCGGGCGCGTTCCTGGCCGATGTGTAGTTCGCGGCGCAGGCTCTCGGCGGTCAGCCGGTCGGTGCTCCAGCCAGCGGTCAGGAGTCGGGCTGCGTTGAGGATTTCGGTGTCGGTGCGCGTGCGATCATCGGTCGACTTGGCGCTGGCGGGGCGCCGACTGGTCGCCCGACGCGGGGCGGCTCCGGTCGGCCTCGTCGCCGGTGCCTCGTCGACCTTCACGGGGGTCGACTCGGCCTGGTCAGACCTCGACCGTGTGGCCTGCTCGCCGGCCGACTCGTCAGCTTGCGGGTCGACCGACTGGGCAGAGGCCACGTTGGCCGACCCGGCCGAGTCGGGGTTGTGGTGCAGCACCTTCGCGACGAGGTCCGATCCGAAGTAGATCGACCCGACCGGGAGAGAGGTCGCCAGCAGTACGAGGGCCCAGTTCGCCGGGTCCCAGTCGGTGAGTCGGCCTTGCTGGACCGACTCGGTGTGCAGGGCCGGGATGAGGCCGTGCACGTAGTTCAGCAGGAGGCTGGCGATCGTGTAGGTCGCCAGGACTCGCAGTGCGAACCTCCGGTCGGTGCCAGTCAGCACGAGTGTGGCGACGAGCGCGAGGGCCATCAGTCCGTCGACGACGATCGGGTAGAGCAGGGCGGCGGTGGGGTCGGCGCCGATGGCACGGGCCACGTCGGACAGCGCGTTCCACGAGACCCGGAAGGCCATGAGGACCACAGCCACCAGGCCGATGACGAGGGTCCCGCGCCCCATGCGGTTCATGCGACGACTCCCAGCGCGTGCTCGGCGGTCGGGGCGACCCCGGAGCAGGGCGATGCCCGAGTGGAGGCTGTGGCCGTCGGGAACGGCGGCTGGGGTTATCGGGGCAGGGGAGTGCAAGAGGCGGGCTCCAGGTGGTGAAGTGAGGCTTATGGGGCGGGAGTGGCCGACGTTCACGGAGGGGGCGTACACGCGGGCCCCCTTCTAAAGGGGGCCCCGCGCGTGATCGCTAGGGCGCGTGTACGGCGTGGACGCTCGCGTGATCGCTTGACCTGCGGTTTCGCGGCGAGCGTGGACGTCGTGAGCGGTTTTCCGGGGCATGCGCGCGCGAGGGCCGCGTGCACGGTCGCGTGATCGCTCCGCGCGGGCGGAAACGGGGTTCAGCCGACGGCGGTGAGGTGGCGAGCCGAGGCGTAGTAGCGGGTCTGCTGCCCGCCACCGGCCCCTCCGGCGGCCCCGTCGGCCTTGGTCGCCAGACCGGAGGAGACGAGGGTCTCCAGGCGCCGCCGTGCCTTTTCCAGTTCCGCGCGCTCGGGGTCGCCCCCGCCGAACAGGACGGCGGCCAGCTCGCGCGCGGTCATCCCGTTCGGGGCGGTGCGCAGCAGGACCGCGGGGTCCTTGCTGGGGTCGAGGGTGGTGGTGCCGCGCCTGTGGTCGTGGGTGACGTCCAGCGGGCCGACCTCCCCGGTGGGGGTCTTGAGGTGGTGCAGGGTGACGGCGGGGTCGCCGGCCTTTCCGGTGACGAACAGGACGCTGCCCGCGCCGGAGACGTACCAGGTGGAGCCGTAGACCTGGTCCAGGCTGGGGCGCTGGCCGCGCGGGGCGTCGGCGGTGGCCTTGCGCTGGTGGTGCAGCTCCAGGATCTCCACGCCGTCTCGCAGGGCGCGGTTGCGGGCGTTGTGGAAGGCGACCGCGAGGCCGTCGTCGACCATCGTGCTCACCGCGTCCTTGAGGCTGTCGATCACGATCGTGTCGGCCCGGTGGGCGGCGGCGAGATCGGTGAGGAGGTCGGGCTCCTTGTCCAGGCTGGCGGGCAGCGGGCCCTGCCAGACGACGAGCCGGTCGCGCAGGATCTTCTCGTCGGTGTCGAAGACCCGGCGGCGCATGGCCTTGGCGATCTGCGTGGGCCGGTCCATGGCCAGGTAGAGCACCCGCCTGCTGGGGGCGACCGGCATCTCCAGGACCGTCTCCGACAGCCCCAGGCGGGCGAAGATCACCTGATGGGCCAGGGTGGTCTTGCCGACCCCGGGAGCACCGACGATCATCAGGCTCTCCCGAGAAGCCCAGAGGGTCTTCTCGGGGGTGCCCCACAAGGGTTCGGTGTCGGCGCCGGTCTCCTTGACGAAGGTCCACCCGTCGACGGCGAAGCGGTTCAGACGGCCCTGGCCCGAGGCGAGCGCCCGCTCGCGCTCGGCCCGCATCTCCGCTTCGACCTGGCTGCGGATCGCTTCCGGGTCGGCCCCCGGCTCCTGGGCGCGCTGGACGGTGCGTATCGCGGAGGCGAGCAGACGACGGAGGTTGGCCTTCTCACGGATGATCTCCGCGTGATGCTCCGCGCCTCCAGTGCCGTAGTGCACGCTGGCGAGCTGGTGCAGGTAGGCACGGTCACCGACACGCACCAGATCCCCCTGCTGCTGGAGCAGCTCGGTGAGGACGATCGGGTCGGTCGGCTTGTCCTCGCGGTGCTGGGCGAGCAACGCCCGCCAGATGGTCTCGTGCGCCGGCCGGTAGAACGCGTCCTCGCCCAGGATCGGCCGGACCGTGTCGATGACGCCGCTGTCGTGCATGCAGGCGCCGAGCACCGCGCACTCGGCGTCCAGGTTGAAAGGAGCCTGCGCGGACTCGTCCGGAGACGGCTGCGTGGGGCCGTATCCGAACTGGGATGGCGTATTCGGTTGGGCGTCGGTCATACTGGGCATCAGCTCCTCTACTCGTGGGCCATACGGGACGGCAATCCCGGCCACGCGGGTCGATCGCTAGGGATGGCGGTTGAGAGGTTTGCGCTTGGCCCCCGGTGACAGCCGGGGGCTTTTTGCGTGCGGCGCTACGTCGGGTGGGCCGCGGGGACTCCTTCGGGCTATGGAGGTGGGGCTACCAGTATGCCACACGAATTGCCGATCGCAGTAGTGTTCTGCACCTCGCAGAACGCATGCTACTCTTTAGAGGTCACTGCACATGGCAGTGCATTGCTACGAACGGAAGGAGGTGGCCGTGACCGACGAACACGCCCCGCAGGGCGTGCTACTCAGCGGCGAGGCGAACGTCGCGGTGCGTATCAAGCTTGAACGCGAGGCGCGCGGCTGGAGCACCAACGCTCTGTCCGACCGCCTGAACGAGGCGGGCTTCGAGATGAACCCGTCGGCGGTCTGGCGCATCGAGAACGGCAAGCGCCGCATCAACCTCGACGAGGCCATCGGCTTCGCCGAGGTCTTCGGCATCGACCTGCGCAACCTCGTCGGCCCCCCGCAGCTCGCTGCCCAGGCCCGCGCAATGGAACTCATCGACGCCGTCGTGGACGCGTTCCGCGAGACCCAGCGCGCCAACGCCGCCTACACCCAGGCGCGCGACGCCCTGGACACCTACCTCACCGAGCACCCCGACATCCGCGAGGAAGCGGACGTGATGGTCTCCAACGCCATGGCCGAGGCGTCCACCAAGCACCTGCTGGAGACGTACAGACCGTCACCCGACGAGCACCGCAACGACGCCGGCGCCTCCGACGAGACGTAGCCTCCGGCCTCTATCCGCTCCCGTCCTGGGCCCGCAAACCCCCAGCACGGGCACCTCACCCCATCCCCAGCGATCGACCGGCGGTCCGGTGTTGCCGCACCCATGCTCGCCAGAAGAGGACCCACCCCTTGCGCCAACCCGCAATTCCCCCTGCCTCCGCATCGACCCAGCGCCCGAACGCCGCCCTCCCTCCCCGTGTCCCACCGCCGTGTTCCCGCCCACCCGGCGGTCACGGCGGTGCGGTGCGGGAGGTGCGGCTCTTTGACTGAGGACGAGTGGCTGCGCCGTGTAGAGGCGCAGCTCCCCGACCGCGACGAGGAGTGGGTCGACGATCTGCTCCGCATCTTCGGCATAGACCGGTCGTGAACGAACGAAGCCGGGCCCCCACCACAACGGGGCCCGGCTTCCGCCTGTCACCTGAGCACCGGCTCGATGTCCGCCGGATCGAAGATCGGCCCGTTGGAAGCGGGCTTGATGATGACCGCGCGGAAGACCTTGAGGACCGCGCCGCGCTGCTGCTCGATCGCCAGGTTCTCCCACCGACCCCGTATGTCGATGGGGCCCGCCGCGAAGGTCGCGGCCTCGGCCCGGTGCAAGGCTCGCTCCCGGAGCAGCTCCGCGATCTGCTGCTCCAGATCCTCAGTGAGCGCGATGTAGCGAGCGGCCGACATGCGCTTCTCCTGCCACGCCTGCTTGAACTCGGCCATGTCCCTTTCCAGGGCGGCCAGTTGCTCCTCCTTGGTCCATTCCGGCGCCCGCTCACGTACGCTCGCCAGCGCCTTGTCCGAGCTGAGGAACACGGCGTTCCTGATGAGACGGTCGACCGGTTCACCGGCCCTGGCCACTCCCCCACATCCACCGTCGTTCTTCCCGGGGCACGCGTACTTGAACTGCGACGACGTCTTCGACTTCCGGTACGACGGAAAGGCCCGCATCTTCGTGCCGCACCGCCCGCACCGGGCGATGCCGGAGAGCAGGTACTTGGTGGCGTTGTCCCGTACGGCACGCCCCTCCGATTCCCGCCTGACCTTCTCCGTCAGCAGGTACCAGTCGTCGGGGGTGATGATCGGCTCCCAGTCACCGACGACGGGAGCACCGCTCTCGTCCAGGAACAGCTCACCCTGGTGCATCCGGTAGCCGCAGATCCGCGGGTTCATCAGCATCCGCTTGATCTTGGAGTCGTCGAAGAAGCCGCCGCTGTGCGACCTGACCCCCTTGTCCCGCCACTCACGCGCGATCGACGCCCAGCGGATGCCGCCCAGGAAGTCCTTCACCGCCTTGCGGAGGTTCTCCGCCTCTTCCGGCACCAACGTCCGCCGGTCCTCGCGGTTCCATCCGTACGGCGCCCGGCCGCCGGGGAGCTTGCCCTGCGTCGCCAGTTCCAGGTGCTTGCGCTTCGTACGCCGTGAGGTGTCCGCCGAGGACTTGTTGGCGATGGTGACTTTGATCCGGGCGATGAACCGGCCGTTCTCCGTGGACAGGTCGATGTCCGAGGCCGACACGGAGTCGAAGACGAGGTGACGCTTCCGCCGCTCGGCATCCTCGTACTCGTCGATCCATGCCTCCAGTTCACGCGGCTGGCGCGTGAAACGGTCGATGTCCCAGGCGACGACCCCGTCGATCCGCCCGGCCTTCAGGTCTTCCAGCATCTGCCGGAACTCCGGACGAACCGTCTTGCGCTTGTACGCGGAGAGGTCGTTGTCCTCGTAGACCTTGGCGACCTCCCACCCCCGGGCAGCGCAGTGCAGTCGGCAGTCCTCCTCCTGCCGCGCGACGCCCAGCCCCTCGGCCTCGTCGTCCTTGCTGATCCGGGTGTAGATGCCCACCTGTACGGCCCCGGAGGACCCCCGTCGTGCTGCCATGCGTCGGATCGTCGCATGGCGCGATCAGGTACATCAAGCGCCCTTCTCATATCCACCTGGTCCACGGCCTATATTCCGCAGCGGCGTCCCGAAGACCCATCCCCAAGTGGCAGACTGCTTACATGACGACGCACAAGAACCTGCTCGGCGGCCCGGACCCGACGTACCTGCCGGAGAACGAAGAGGCATACCGCCTGCTGGGCGAGGAGTCCCAGCCCCCGGCCGAGGTCGCGGCGAAGCATCCGACGTTCTCGCTCGCCTGGGCGATGCTCGCGGACGATGCCTTCGAGGCGGGGCGAGTGATCGAGTCGTACGCCTACGCACGCACCGGCTATCACCGCGGTCTGGACTCGTTGCGTCGCGCCGGTTGGAAGGGACACGGCCCCATCCCTTGGGACCACCGGGCCAATCGCGGGTTCCTGCGCTGCCTCGCCGCCCTCGCCCGTGCCGCTGGCGAGATCGACGAGAAGGACGAGACGGAGCGTTGCTGGCAGTTCCTCAAGGACAGCAGCGCCGAGGCGTACACCGAACTGAAGCGGTAGTCACCGCAGTTGAGACGTCTGTGCCGCCGTCACTCAGGCAGCGGCGGCGGCACGGAATGCAAGAACAACCCGATCACATGTAGCGCCGTTCTCCCAGGGGACCGGGCCGTGGCCCTTCCAGCCGCTGCGGCGCAGCGAGTCCAGGCCGCGGTGGTAGCCCGTACGGGCATAGGCGTACGACTCCACGGCCGCGCCCCGCTCGAAGGCGTCGTCGGCCAACTGGGCCCAGGCCAGCGAGGACGTCGGGTACTTCGCGGCCACATCGGCGGGCGCCGTGCCGTTCGCGAGCAGCTCGCGCGGCTCCGGGTCGTCGGGGAGGTGCGTCGGGGGCGGGCCCCCGAGAAGGTTTTCGTGAATCGTCATGGGTTCCAGTCTGGCCCATCGGGGACGAAGTCCACTCGTCCGGCAGCGTCCGGCGGCATCAGTCCCGACAGCCGCCCCGGGCCCTGTCGGCCTAGGCCTCCAACCGCCCCGCCGACCGCTGCCCCTCCAGGGGCGGGGCGAGCACGTTGCCGTGGGTGCGGCACTCCGGGCGTCGGCAGTCCGGGGCCGGTCGCCGCACCGTCGCGAAGGCCAGTACCGCCCCGACCAGCAGGATGCCCGCGCACAGCGGCATGGCGCGGCGGAAGGCGTCGTCGAATGCGTCCGCCGAACGGTAGGCCTCCGGACCCATCCCGGTGAGCAGCGGCAGCGCGGCCACGGCGATGAGGCCGGCCGCGCGGGCCGCCGCGTTGTTGACGCCGCTGGCCAGGCCCGCCCGCGAGGTGTCCACGGAGGCGAGCACGGTGGCGGTGAGCGGTGCGACCAGGGTGACCATGCCGAGGCCGAGCACAAGCACGGCGGGCAGTACGTCGGCGACGTACGACGCGTCCGGCCCGACCCGCAGCATCAGCAGCATCCCGGCCGCGCACAGCACCGGGCCGACGGTGAGGGGGATGCGCGGGCCGATGCGGTCGGCCAGTTCGCCGGAGCGGGCGGAGAGCAGCAGCATCAGGGCGGTCGTCGGCAGCAGGGCCGTACCGGCGCCGAGGGCCGAGTAGCCGGCGACGACCTGGAACTGGAGCGCGGAGAGGAAGAAGAACCCGCCGAACGCCGCGTACACGCACAGGGTGACGAGGTTGACGGCGGTGAACTGCCGGGACGCGAAGATGTCCAGCGGCATCATCGGATCGGACCGCCGCTTCTCGACGTAGACGAACGCGACGCCGGCGGCCACCCCGGCAACCCCCGTGACCACGACGGCGAGCGAACCGGACCGCGCCTCGATCAGCGCGTACGTCACCAGAGCGAGGGCGATCGCGCCGAGCGCGGCACCCAGCACATCGAAGCGGCCGTGCTTACGACCGTCCCCGGACTCGGGGACATGCCGCAGCGCGATCGGCGCACAGAGCAGCGCCAGCGGGACGTTGAGCAGGAACACCCAGCGCCAGCCCGGCCCGTCCACCAGCCACCCGCCCAGGAACGGCCCGACCGCCGCCCCGATCCCCCCGAACCCCGACCACAGCCCTACGGCCCTCCCCCGGTCGTCCGGATGGAAGGACGCCTGGATGAGAGCGAGGGAGCCGGGCGTGAGCAGGGCACCGCCGACGCCCTGCAGCGCGCGGGCGGCGATGAGGACACCGGCGTTCGGGGCGATCCCGCACAGCAGCGAGGCCGCGGCGAACCACACGACCCCGATCACGAAGATCTTGCGCCGGCCGAACCGGTCGCCCAGCGATCCGCCCAGCAGGATCAGCCCGGCCAGCGTGAGCATGTACGCGTTGATCGTCCACTGGAGCGAGGCGAGGTCGGCGTCGAGATCACGGCCGATGCGGGGCAACGCGACGTTGACGACGGTCGAGTCCAGCATGGCCATGCTGGAGCCGAGGACGGTGGTCAGCAGAATCCATTTGCCCTGGGCCGAGGCGAGCCGAACGTCCGACATGCCCCAGGTATACAGCGAGCCCGGCGCCGTAGCACCGGGCTCACTGCAAAACCGTCAACCCGTCAGGCTGAACGCCCGGTTTACTTGATCTTCGTGCCGGACGACCGCAGATCCTGCGTCGCCTGGACGACGCGCGCGGCCATCGAACCCTCGGCCAGCTTGCCCCAGGTCCGCGGGTCGTAGGTCTTCTTGGAGCCGACCTCGCCGTCGACCTTGAGGACGCCGTCGTAGTTCTTGAGCATGTGGTCGGCGACGGGACGCGTGAAGGCGTACTGCGTGTCCGTGTCGAGGTTCATCTTGACGACGCCGTTCTCCAGCGCGGTCGCGATCTCCTCCGGGCTGGAGCCGGAACCGCCGTGGAAGACGAAGTCGAAGGGCTGCGAACCGGCCGGCTTGCCGTACTTGGCGGCCACGCCGTCGTTCAGCTCCTTCAGCAGGTCGGGGCGCAGGACGACGTTGCCCGGCTTGTACACACCGTGGACGTTGCCGAAGGACGCGGCCAGCAGGTAGCGGCCCTTCTCGCCGAGGCCGAGCGCCTCGACCGTACGCACGGCGTCGTCGACGGTCGTGTAGAGGGAGTCGTTGATCTCGTGCGAGACACCGTCCTCCTCGCCACCGGTCGGCGTGATCTCCACCTCAAGGATGATCTTCGCGGCGACGGCGCGGGCCAGCAGCTCCTGCGCGATGGAGAGGTTGTCGGCGAGGGTCTCGGCGGAACCGTCCCACATGTGCGACTGGAACAGCGGGTTGCGCCCGGCCTTGACGCGCTCCTCCGACACCGCGAGTAGCGGACGTACGTACCCGTCGAGCTTGTCCTTCGGGCAGTGGTCCGTGTGCAGCGCGACGGTGACCGGGTACTTCTCGGCGACGATGTGCGCGAACTCGGCCAGGGCGACGGCGCCGGTGACCATGTCCTTGCTGTACTGGCCGCCCAGGAACTCGGCGCCACCCGTCGAGATCTGGATGATGCCGTCGCTCTCCGCGTCGGCGAAGCCGCGCAGCGCCGCGTGCAGGGTCTGGGTCGAGGTCACGTTGATGGCCGGGTAGGCGAACTTGCCTGCCTTCGCCCGGTCGAGCATCTCGTTGTAGACCTCAGGGGTTGCGATGGGCATTCGTCCGCTCCTTGTGATGTGCGGGTTGGCGTTCTCGTGCTTACGGCCCTGACCTAGACCTTGGCTGCGACGTCATCGTCGGCCCCATCTTTCCAGACTTGGCCGAATGGTCCGCAGCACCGTCCCAACCTGTGGATAACTCAGTCGAGCCCCAGCTCATCCTTGGAGAACGCGAACAGGTACGGAACCCCCGCCCCCTCCTCGATCTTCTCGGCGGCACCGGTCGCCCGGTCGACGATCGTCGCGACGCCGACGACCTCGGCACCGGCCTCCCGTACGGCCTCGACGGCGGTGAGCGGGGAACCGCCGGTGGTGGAGGTGTCCTCGACGACGAGAACGCGACGCCCGCTGATCTCGGGCCCCTCCACCCGCCGCTGCATACCGTGCGCCTTGGCCGCCTTGCGCACGACAAAGGCGTCGAGCTTCTGCCCGCGCGAGGCGGCCGCGTGCAGCATGGCCCCGGCCACCGGGTCGGCGCCCATGGTCAGCCCGCCCACCGCGTCGAAGTCGAGGTCCGCGGTCAGGTCCAGGAGCACCTGCCCGACCAGCGGGGCGGCCTCGCCGTCGAGGGTGATGCGGCGCAGGTCGACGTAGTAGTCGGCCTCCAGGCCCGAGGAGAGGGTCACCTTGCCGTGCACCACGGCCTTGTCCTTGATCTGCTGCAGCAGCGCGCCACGTACGTCGGTCGTCGTCATGCCTGCCAGCTTAGACAGCTCCCAGGCGCCGCCAAGTCCAGGTGGTCGTGGCTTCGAGAGGCTCGATGGGGGTCACGAGCCGGGGCAGGCTGTTGAGCCCGTCGGGCGGCCCGGTCTGCGGTTCCACGCATACGGCGGCCTCCTGCTCGTCGTACACGACGACCCACTCCTCAGGGCTGGCCACCTTCAGCTCGATCTCCCCCGGCCAGGTGAGGGTGACGTCGACACCGCCGGGCATCCCGAAGCAGTCGTCCCAGGGCCCGGGCTTGGGATCCAGCCGATTCCCGGTGGGCAGATGATCGTCGCCGCGCTCCTCCTGCCAACGGGGGTGGAACTCGATCGCGACGTCCTCGCCCCCCTCACCACCAAGCTTCCGGTTGAACCACGGATGCCAGCCGATCTGCGCCGGGAAGGACGACTCGTGCGCCTCTACGGCCATGGTGAGGGCGAGGGAGTCCGCGGTGAGGGCGATGACCTGGGTGACGCGGCCGGGGTAGGGCCAGGGGTCGACCAGGTCGTACGTGATGACGGCCTCGTCGGCCGTCCTGCGGGCCGTGCGCCAGGCGCCGTCGCGGACGGTGCCGTGGATGGCGTGCGGTGGGGAGTTCAGCGGCATCTGATGGACGGTCCCACCATCCCGGAACCGCCCTTCACGGATCCGCCCGCACCAGGGAACCATCGGGAAACACCCGAACCGCTCCCCCTGCCGCAGCAGTTCGACCCCACCGACCCGCAGCCCACCCACCCGGCCGCCGTTCCCCGGCTGCACGGTCACCTCCGCGTCACCCGCGGTCAGCGTGATGTCTTCGCTACTCACGGCACGACCCTACTGGGCGGATCAAGAGGACGCCCCCGTCGCTGACTTTCAGCCCGTCTGGGGGTCCCCCTCTGGGGGAGTTTGAGGACGAGGCCCCTTCAGGGCCGAAAGGGGGGTCTGGGGGCGCAGCCCCCAGGGATGGGACTGGTAGGGGCGGCGGGGGCGAAAAACCCAGGTCACCGCCGCTTACGCAACGCCCGCCCCACCACGATCACCGAAGCCACCACCAACGCAGCCGCCGGCGCCGCCCACCGAAGCGTCGCATTCGCGGAGACACTCTGCGGAGCCGGAACCGGCGCATACCGCCCGCGCGGCGGCGCATGGTCCACCTCCTCCGCACTACGCCCGATCATCGTCCGACGCGCATGGGCAGCCTCGGCAGGCGGCTGCGGAGACTCCCCGAAATCCTCAGCGACTTCGGCGACTTCAGCCACTTCGGCGACCTGAGATTCATCGATGTCGTCCACCTCATCGGCCTCGAAGCCAGAGACGGACTCCTCAGCCTCCGACTCGTCCCCCACCTCTCCAACCCCCGCCGCCAAATTCTCCGCGAACCGATTCAGCAACCGCGTAACCGCCGCCCCCACCGCCTCCGCGGACAGCTCCTTGACCCGCCCGTCCGCAGCCGCCGTACCGTCGAACCCAAGCGTCGCCCCACCCTCGACGGCAGCCACCCGCAGCGTCAGCGCAAGCTTGACCGACCCACTCCCCCGCGCCTCGGTGGCGTCACCCTCGACGGCATACGAACCGTCGTCCTGGGCGGAGATCCGCACCGACCCCCGATAGGTGATGGACGTGCTGCCGACGCGCACCTTCAGCCGCCCGGTGACAGGCTCACCGCCCGCGTCCTGCTGGAGTCCGGGAACCGCCCGGGCCACCCGCTCGGGGTCACCGAGCGCCGCCCACAGCGCCTCGGCCGGAACCGGAACGAACACCTCATGCTCCATGGCAGCCGAGCCTACCCAGTGGCCGCCGGGCAAACCCTCCCCTTGACCCCAACTCACCCCGAGTTCGTACACCGACTCAGTACCGCGGATGCACCAACGTCGACGCGGCCAGCCCCGTCACCCGCGCACGAGCCGCCGCCCGAGCATCCGCTTCCAGCCCCGCCTGGGTCAGCGTCCGCAGCGGCGGCTCTTGGTGGTCGAGGCGCAGAGGCGGCCGGGGACCAGTCGTCGCCAGGACGAAACCCCAGTCGCGCGGAGCTGAGGCCGCATCCGCCGTACGGTCGGGGCCCGCCGCGAAACCGGGATCGCGACCGCCCACGCAGTAGGGCGCAGTGTGCAGCCCGGCGGCCCGGATGGTCGTCTCCACCGTCCAGAAGACCCGCGGCCGCGAGGAAGCCGGCCCGGCGTGCACGACAAGACGCCCGTCGTCGGCGAGGACCCGCCGGGCGAGGCCGTAGAACTCCTGCGAGTACAGCTTCGTACTGGCGGTGATGCCGGGATCGGGCAGATCCGAGATCACCACGTCGTACGCCGACTCCCGCGCCTCGGAGGCACCGGACGCCGCCGAGCGCAGCCAGCGGAACGCGTCGTCCGTGGACACATGGACGCGCGGATCGTCGTACGCATGCCCGTTCAGGGCGGACAGCGCCGGGTCCCGGCGGGCCAACCGCACCACCCCCGCGTCGAGTTCGACGACGTCGACCCGCCGCACGCCGGGATGCCGGAGCACCTCGCGGGCGGCCAGGCCGTCGCCACCGCCGAGGATGAGCACGCGCGCGTGACGGCCGCCGCCGAACGCGGGGTGGACGAGCGCCTCGTGGTAGCGGCGTTCGTCGCGGCCCCCGACCCGGAGGCGGCCGTCGAGGAAGAGGTCGAGGGGGCGGCCGTGGGTGCCGCCGGTGAGGACGACCTCCTGGATGTCGGTCTGGACCGCCACGCGCACGTCCTGGCCGTAGACGGCGTGCCGTGCGGCCCTCTCGAAGTCGTCGACGAGTACGGCGGCCGCGGCGAGCAGGCCGAGAACGGTGATGTTGGCGATCAGGAGCAGCCAGCGGGCCCGGCGGGTCAGGTCGCGGTGGAACAGGCCGAGGACGAGCGAGCCGCCGGCGACGAGGTTGACGGCGCCGGTGAGCAGCGCGCCCGTCAACTGGCCCAGGAAGGGGAGGAGGAGAAAGGGGAACGCCAGCCCCCCGACCAACGCCCCCACGTAGTCCGCCGCGAACAGGTCGGCCACCGCGCCGCCCGCGTCCTGGCGGCGGATGCGCTGGATCAGTTCCATCAGCAGCGGGATCTCGGCGCCGATCAGCAGGCCGATCGCGAGGGAGAAGGTGACGAGGAGGACGCGCGGGCCGTTCGCCCACAGACCGCCCCAGTCGCCGGTCCACGCGAAGACGGCGTACAGGGCCATCGCGCTGGAGCCGCCGATGAGCGCGAGGACCGTCTCGACCGCGCCGAAGCCGGCCGCCGCGTGCCGGCGCAGGCGTTTGGCGGCGAGGGAGCCGATGCCCATCGCGAAGACCATGACGGACAGGACGACGGATGCCTGGGTGACCGAGTCGCCGATCAAGTAGGAGGCCAGGGCGACGAGTTCGAGTTCGTACACGAGTCCGCACGCCGCACAGACGAAGACACCGGCGAGGACCAGGAACCGGCCCGTGTCCGGGCGGACCGGCAGCCGCGCCGGCGCGCACCGGGGCGGCGGTGTGCCGGGTCGGGCCGGCGCGTGCGGTTCGATCACGCTGCGACGTTACGTCACATCGCGGGCACGCTTCGTCACCCACACGTGTGGAGTCTGTTTACATCGGCGCGGCGTTGCCGCGACGGGGTGCGAACACAGGCCCGAACTCGGTGGAGCCGCAGCTCAGTTGAGGCCGGCGAGCGCCGGGAGCCGTACTCCCACTCTGGTCCGGGTCGCCACCAACTGCCCGTCCTGCGGGTACGCGTGCCAGGTGCGCCAGTGCACCTGGCCCTCGTGGTATTGGGCGAGCAGCGCCGTGAAGGCGTGTGGGCTGCCGGGGAAGACGCCGGCCAGGCCGTTGGGGTGGTCGGCGACGAGGGCCAGCAACTCCTGGGCGCGGCCCGCGAAGGAGCCGGGGGAGAGCACCTCGACGCGCGCGGCGAACTCGTACTCCCAGTCCCCGACCCGCTTGGCGACGCCGAGCGGGAGGGGTGTGCTGGAGCCGGGGATGCACGCGACCGTCTCCGAGCAGCTGCCCCGCTCCTCCTCAAGGAGGACCTGGTGCGAGGCGCCGAGCAGTCTCAACTGGAGCGTCGCGCCTCCCAGTTCGAGGTCGAGAGTGGCGAGTGCGGGCAGCGGCTCGCGGCCCAGGGCCCAGGCGAGGTCGGCCGCGCGCGTGTCGGTGTACGAGGTGTTCAGGGTCGTGAGCATGGATCGGCTCCGCTAGTCACACAAAGAAAAAGGGAGGTGTGGGTCCGGCGCACCCCGGTCGATACGAGGAGATCGGCCGGTCAGCCCAGTCAGGAAGTGGTATCCGCAGGACGTCCGAGGGGCTGCGTTGGTGTTTTAGAGGGAATCATGAACGGTGGCGCCGCCACAGCTCTTTTACCCAACTTCGTGGCGTTTCCATCCCTCAGAGGGCTCCACAGCTCAACTGTTCAACCACGGCGCACTTCCCGACCCCGAAGGCGTACGCCGGAGCGCCTGCCGGAAGCTCTCTCCCGACAGGCGCTCCGCCCCCCGTTTCCGGATGCGATTCCCCCTGCTCGAAGCTCAGCTGCCCCGTGTCAGCTGCCTCCTCCACCACATCCGCCCCCGCCGCCCCCGCAGGAGGACCCGCCGCCGCACGACGAGCTCCCTCCGCAGGACGATCCGCTGTCTCCCCCGCCGCCGGTCCACCAGCTGCCGCTGCTGTCGCCGCCGCTGCTGCCGCGGTGCCGGCGTCCCCGGGCGCTGCGGGCCGCGGCCGCGGCGCTGTCTTCCTTCAGGCTGAGCACCACGACTCCCACTATCAGGACCGCGGCCACCGCCAGGACGATGCCGATGAGCATGGCGTCACCCTCCTTCCGATTCCCCCGAAGCGGCCCCCCGCGGGCGCCTCGCGTCTTGCGTGAAACGGGGATGCCCGCCCGTCTCACGTGCCAAAGCAGAGTTGAGGAAGTCCAGAGCTTGGGCGCAGGATGATCGGCATGACCTCCAGCGCACGCCCCCTCCTCAACCGCCGGCTCGCCGAGTTCGGGACGACGATCTTCGCCGAGATGTCCGCCCTGGCCCTGCGGACCGGGTCGATCAACCTCGGCCAGGGCTTCCCCGATACGGACGGCCCCGAGGAGATCCGCGAGGCGGCGGTGCGCGCGCTGCGCGAGGGCCACGGCAACCAGTACCCGCCGGGCCCCGGCATCCCCGAACTGCGCACGGCGATCGCCGCACACCAGCAGCGCCGCTACGGCCTCTCCTACGACCCCGACACCGAGGTCCTCGTCACGGCCGGCGCCACGGAGGCCATCGCCGCCACACTGCTCGCCCTGCTGGAACCGGGCGACGAGGTGATCGCCTTCGAGCCGTACTACGACTCCTACGCGGCCTGCATCGCGATGGCGGGCGGCACGCGCGTGCCGGTCACCCTGCGCCCGCACGAAGGCAGCTTCCGCCTCGACCTCGACGAGCTGCGCGACGCGGTGTCCGACAGCACCCGCCTCCTCCTCATCAACACCCCGCACAACCCGACCGGCACCGTCCTCACCCGCGAGGAGCTGACCGCGATCGCCGAACTGGCCGTCGAACGTGACCTCCTCGTCGTCACGGACGAGGTGTACGAGCATCTGGTGTTCGACGACGCCGAGCACATCCCCCTCGCCACCCTCCCGGGCATGCGCGAGCGCACGGTGACGATCGGCTCGGCCGGCAAGACCTTCTCCTTCACCGGCTGGAAGGTCGGCTGGGTGACCGCGGCCCCCGGCCTGGTCTCGGCGGTCCGCTCGGCGAAACAGTTCCTGACGTACGTCGCGTCCGGGCCGTTCCAGTACGCGGTCGCGGAGGCGCTGGCCTTCCCCGACAGCTACTTCACGGCGTTCCGCGAGGACATGCTGGCCAAGCGCGACCTGCTGGCGACAGGACTGGCGGACGCGGGCTTCGAGGTGTTCAAGCCCGCCGGCACGTACTTCATCACCACCGACATCCGCCCACTCGGCGAGGCGGACGGCTTCGCCTTCTGCCGCGCCCTCCCGGAACGGGCCGGTGTGGTCGCGATCCCGAACGCGGTCTTCTACGACCACCGGGACGCGGGCGCCCCCTTCGTACGATTCGCGTTCTGCAAGCGGACAGACGTGCTGGAAGAGGCGGTGGAGCGGCTCAAGAAGCTCGCCGGCTGAGCCCTGCGGCGGGGCTGCCACCCACTCGGCCGCCCACTGCTCGCGCGGCGCCCACTCCCTGGGCATCGTGCGGATGTGACTCACGCCAGCGCCCTCGCCCCACCCGCCGTCACCGAGCGCGACCCAGCCGACGTATCCCAGGGAGAGAAGTCACTCCGCTCGCGGCGGCCCCTCGCGGCGGTGGCCGTCGCGCTCGGTCTGTTCGCCGCCGCCCGGCTGACCGGGCTGGCCGTGCTCGCGGCGGTCGCCTGGGCCACCGGCCGGCATCCGCTCGGGCTGCTCGGCCGGTCCTGGGACTCGAACTGGTACCTGGGGATCGCGGCCCACGGATACGGCCGCACCCTGCACTACGGGCCGGACATCACCCACAGCGACCTGGCGTTCTTCCCGCTCTACCCGGCGCTGGTGCGCACCGTGACCGAGCTGAGCCCGCTGGGCGGGGCCCCGGCCGGCCTGATCCTGTCGTGGACGGCAGCCGCCGTAGCGGCCACCGGCATCCACGCGATCGGCGCCCGCCTGCACGGCAGGGGGGTGGCGACCGCGCTCGTCCTGCTCTGGGGCCTGCTCCCGCACTCGGTCGTGCTGTCGATGGCGTACACCGAACCGGTGCTCACCGCCTTCGCCGCCTGGTCGCTGTACGCCGTCCTCAGCGGGCGCTGGGTGTGGGCGGGCGGGCTGGCGGCGCTGGCGGGGCTGGCCCGGCCCAACGGGTTCGCGGTCGCGGCGGCGGTCCTCGCGACGGCGGCCTACGAGATCTGGCGCACGCGGGGCCGAGAAGTTACCCACAGGCTGTGGACGGGCGCGGCGCTCGCCCCGCTCGGCTGGGCGGCGTACGTCCTGTGGGTCGGCCACCGCAAGGGCGACCTCCTCGGCGGCTACTTCGAGGTGCAGCGCCTGTGGGGCTCACGCTTCGACTTCGGCCGGGGCTCACTGGGCTTCGTCCGCCACCTGCTCCTGCACGGCGACCGCCTGGCCTTCCCGATGACGATGGTGATCGTAGCGGCGGCGCTGCTGCTCTACGCCCTGCTGTTGGCCGACCGCGCCCCGCTGCCGTTGCTGGTCTACAGCGGGGTCCTGCTGCTGATCGCGGTGGGCGGCTCGGGCTTCTTCGAGTCCAAGCCGCGCTTCCTGCTGCCGGCCTTCCCGCTCCTCCTGCCCCTCGCCAGGGCGGTGGTCCGCACGGCGAGAGCCCGGCCCTGGCACGCGACCGTGGTGGTCGGCGCCTTGGCCGGGCTCTCGTTCACATACGGCTCGTATCTGGTCGTAGTGGCCCACACGCCGCTGTAGAAATCCTGAAGGTCTGAGGAATCCCGAAGGTCTGGGATCTACTCCTCGTCGCCCTTGTCGCCCTGGTCGTCCTCGGGCTTCTCGGTCTCGTTGATCTCCTGCTCCAGGCCGAGCTGCTCCACGAGCCACTTGTCGAACTCGATGGCCGCCCGCACCCAGCTCACCGTCGACGAGACGAAGTGCTCCAGGCTCACGCCCGTGCCGATCAGCATCTGGGCCTCGCCGATGAGGCGGACCGTGCCGTCGTCGTGGGTGTGGCTGTAGACCTTGGGCCACAGGGTCCGCCGGTTCCAGTCGTCGATGGACTCCAGGAGCAGCGGCTTCTCGTCGATCTTGTGGGGCCGGTCGTAGAACGTCCGGACGGAGAAGACCTGCTGGTCCCCTTCCCCACGGAACATGAAGTACGTACGGAACTGCTCCCACGGCGCGGCGAGGTCACCCTCGTCGTCGACGACGTATTTCAGCTCCATCTGGTCGAGGAGCTGCTTCACGAGGTCCTGATCCGGGACGACGGGGCCCGCCGGTCCACCTTGGGGCTGCGGCTCGGGCTGGCCCCCGAAGTTCGGAATCGAGGACGGGTCGATGGACACTATTGGACACTCCTGCGCTCGTCTGACTCGTCCGGCCATCGCTGAGACCAGACGTACGCACCCCACCCTCTCTCTCTTCGCCCCCGACCGGCAACCGCCTGCCGGTCGGGTTCACCCCACGTTGGCGGAATTAAGCTCAGAGCGTTTTCCCGGCGGCGGGGCCGACGATCAGCCCGTCGTTGTCGGGCCCCGGCCTCTACCGCTCCTCCATCCGTTCAGTCAGCTGCCACATGCCCGTGGAGGGGTTCCTCGTGTGGTCGGCACCCGTCGGGTCGAGCTTCCTCGCACGGTCCACGGCATCGGCGTGGCCCTCGCGGTAGACCGCGAAGTCGACGCGTGTCTTGTCGTAGCCCGGCACATGCCTCTGAAGCAGCGGCAGCAACTTCTTGTACGTCGGAACGTGCGCGGTCTGTGAGGCGAAGTGCAGCAGCAGCCACAACTCGAAGCACGGGTTGGATATCGCCACCCGGATGCCTGCCTTACGCGCGGCGACCGTGGCCTCAGCGACGTCGACGAACTGATCCACGTCGAAGACGCACCACACCTCGTCAAAGCTGCCCTTGCCGGCGATCCGCTGCGTCTTGGCATAGGCGACGAGCTGGGTCGGCGAACAGGCCTTGCCGCGCACGACCACGGAAACCGCGGGATTGCGGAGGTGCTCTCTCAATCCCTGGAGGTACTGGCGTTCCGTCTCCTTGCTGCCGCAGACGACGAGCATCGTCCTGGCGGACCTACGGTTCGGGCCACGTCGACGGCCCGAACCCTCACGCGGAAACGGCCTTGCCATGTGCCCCCCAGTACTCCCTGACCACGTCCTCCAGTGCCGTGTCCGGCAGCACCGGCACAGCGCCGTAGCTGCCCGCGAGATAGCGCCGCTCGAAGTTCTCCCCTTTGCGCGGCTTGAAATCGCTGAGCGGGAAGAGCTCGGAGGCCCCGGTCTCCGCGCTCTTCTCCACGAACCAGACCTGATCCCGGCGCAGGACCTCCTCGCCCAGCATTGTGCCGAGCAGCGAGGCACTGTGGGTGGTGAAGATCAGCTGGGCGCCGAGCGGGTTGAGCTCCGGGTTCTGGAACAGCTTGACGAGCTTGGCCGTGAGGAGGGGGTGCAGGCTGACGTCGATCTCGTCGATCCAGACCTGGCGCCCCGACGGCAGAGCAAGCAGCGCCCAGGAGACCAGGTTCAGCCAGGTCTTGGTACCGGCCGACTCGTCCTTGGCCGGCAGCAGGAACTCCTCGGCCCCGACCCGATGCACGAAGTGCAGGGACTTCGTCATAGCATCTTTGGCTTGGGCCGACTTTTCGTCCCACCCTTCGGTGGCCGCAAAATGCCTGACCAGCGAGTCGTCTTCGGAACCTCGACGAATACCGTGCACTCCGAGGTCGGCTGCTGCCAGGATCTCGTCGCCACTGGCGAGCCCCCAACTCTCGAAGCTCTCGAACAACTCGGTGAGAAACGAGCCAACACCGGTGAGGGCATGCCGCGTGCGGTCGTTGACGACGTTCGCCACTTTCAACTCTGCCCAGACCGCTCCCAACTGCTCGTGCGCCGTCTGCGCCGCCGCGGACAGGTAAAGGCTGTTCGGCCGCATCACCCGCTCCGCTGCGGCTCGCTCACCGGTGAGTGAGTTCCCAAACGTCACGTCCATGCCTCGACGCTCGAAGAGGACCCGTCTACGACCCTTGGGATAGACGTACAACCACTCCTCCTCGACCTCCGTATCGGAGACCGCGAAGCCGTACACATGGCGGACCCCCTCAATCAGCACATCCACGGCGTACGTCGACGGCTCATGCCTGCTCTCGTGATCCAGCAGAAACGGCCGCCGCTCGATGGGAGCGCCCGGCAGCCACCGGGCCTGGGACTGTTCCACCGCCCGCCGAAAGAACGCGTACGCGTCCAGCACCGTCGACTTCCCCGACGCGTTCGCCCCGTAAATCGCCGCCACGGTCAAAGCCGGCCGCTCGTCCTCATAGACCGGTACGAGGTTTAGCTCCTGCGGCTCACGCAATGAGCCGTGATTGGCCACACGAAAGCTCAGCAGCACCCCTTACACCCCACTTTCAGGCCTTGTGAACAAGTGAATCTCCAATTTGGGCTTCACTTCATGCTAGGTCCATCAACTGACAAAGAACAGGCCCGCCACCCACAGGGGTGACGGGCCCGCGCACACTGCCCGACTACAGCGTCTTCCCCGTGGCCGGGCCGACGATCAGCCCGTCGCCGAAGGCGTCCACGCGGACCGTGTCGCCGTCCTTGACCTCGCCCGCGAGGATCTCCTTGGCGAGGCGGTCGCCGATTGCGGTCTGGACCAGGCGGCGGAGGGGGCGGGCGCCGTAGGCGGGGTCGTTGCCCTCGTCGGCGAGCCAGGCCAGGGCCTCGTCGCTGATCTCCAGGGTGAGACGACGCTCGGCGAGGCGCTTGGCGAGGCGGTCGATCTGGAGGCGGGCGATCCGCTCCAGCTCGTCCTTGCCGAGGGCCGAGAAGACGACGAGGTCGTCGAGGCGGTTCAGGAACTCCGGCTTGAAGGACGCCCGGACCACCTCCAGTACCTGCTGCTTCTTCTCCTCCTCCGACGTCAGCGGCTCCACGAGGAACTGGCTGCCCAGGTTGGAGGTGAGGATCAGGATCGTGTTGCGGAAGTCGACCGTGCGGCCCTGACCGTCCGTCAGGCGGCCGTCGTCCAGCACCTGGAGGAGGATGTCGAAGACCTCCGGGTGCGCCTTCTCCACCTCGTCGAGGAGCACCACGCTGTACGGGCGTCGGCGCACCGCTTCCGTGAGCTGGCCGCCCTCCTCGTAGCCGACGTAGCCGGGCGGGGCGCCGACCAGGCGGGCCACGCTGTGCTTCTCGCCGTACTCCGACATGTCGATGCGGACCATGGCCCGCTCGTCGTCGAAGAGGAAGTCGGCGAGGGCTTTCGCGAGCTCGGTCTTGCCTACGCCCGTCGGGCCGAGGAAGAGGAAGGAACCGGTGGGCCGGTCCGGGTCGGCGATTCCGGCGCGGGTGCGTCGTACGGCGTCGGACACCGCCTGGACGGCCTCGCGCTGGCCGATGAGCCGGCGGCCCAACTCCTCCTCCATGCGCAGGAGTTTCTGCGTCTCGCCTTCGAGGAGACGTCCTGCCGGAATCCCGGTCCAGGCGCCGACCACGTCCGCGATGTCGTCGGGGCCGACCTCCTCCTTCACCATCGTGCCCTTGGCGGCCTCCACTTCGGCCTCGGAGGCTGCCTCCAAGTCCCTTTCCAGGGTGGGGATCTCGCCGTAGAGCAGCTTGGAGGCGGTGTCGAAGTCACCGTCGCGCTGGGCCCGTTCGGCCTGGCCGCGGAGTTCGTCGAGCTTCTCCTTCAGCTCGCCGACGCGGTTGAGGGACTCCTTCTCCTTCTCCCAGCGGGCGGTGAGACCGCGCAACTCCTCCTCCCGGTCGGCGAGATCGCGGCGCAGCTTCACCAGGCGCTGCTTGGAGGCGGGGTCGGTCTCCTTGCTGAGGGCGAGTTCCTCCATCTTCAACCGGTCGACGGAGCGCTGGAGTTCGTCGATCTCCAGGGGGGAGGAGTCGATCTCCATGCGGAGGCGGGAGGCGGCCTCGTCGACGAGGTCGATGGCCTTGTCGGGGAGGAAGCGGGAGGTGATGTACCGGTCGGAGAGGGTTGCGGCCGCGACGAGCGCGCTGTCCGCGATGACGACCTTGTGGTGGGCCTCGTAGCGGCCCTTGAGTCCGCGCAGGATCGCGATCGTGTCCTCGACGCTCGGCTCCGCCACCAGCACCTGCTGGAAACGGCGCTCCAACGCCGGGTCCTTCTCGATCCGCTCGCGGTACTCGTCGAGGGTGGTGGCGCCGACCATGCGCAGCTCACCGCGGGCGAGCATGGGCTTGAGCATGTTGCCGGCGTCCATGGCCGAATCACCACCGGCGCCAGCCCCGACGACCGTGTGCAGCTCGTCGATGAAGGTGACGATCTGCCCGTCGGAGTCCTTGATCTCGGCGAGTACGGTCTTCAGCCGCTCCTCGAACTCACCGCGGTACTTCGCCCCCGCAACCATCGCGCCGAGGTCGAGCGCGACGAGCCGCTTGTTCTTGAGCGACTCGGGCACGTCGCCCTTCACGATCCGCTGGGCGAGCCCTTCGACGACGGCGGTCTTGCCGACGCCCGGCTCACCGATGAGGACGGGGTTGTTCTTGGTGCGGCGGGACAGCACCTGGACGACCCGCCGGATCTCCTGATCCCGCCCGATGACCGGATCGAGCTTGCCCTCACGCGCCGCGGCGGTGAAGTCCGTACCGAATTTCTCCAGGGCCTTGTACTGGCCCTCGGGGTCGGGTGTGGTCACCCGGCGCCCTCCCCTGCTCTTCTGAAACGCGTCCAGCAGCCTCTTCGCACTGGCCCCCTGCTGGGAGAGTACGTCGCCGGACCGGCCGCCCTTCGCGGCGATGCCGATGAGCAGGTGTTCGGTGGAGATGTAGTCGTCGCCGAGCTCCTTCGCCCGCTCGGCGGCGTCTTGGACCACCGCGAGCAGCTCGCGGCTGGGCTGCGGGGGCGAGACGGTGGACCCGGTCACGCTGGGCAGCCCGGCGAGGACCCGCTCCGCGCCATCGCGTACGGCGGCCTGGTCGGCCTCGACGGCGGCCAGCAGGTCGGTGATGTTCTCGTTGTCCTCCCCCGCGAGCAGCGCGAGGAGCAGGTGGGCCGGGGTGAAATCGGGGTGCCCCCCGGACACGGCCCGCTGGGTGGCCGCGTTGATCGCGTCCCGGCTCCGGTTGGTCAGCTCGGCGTCCACTTTCGCGTTCTCCTCCTTGCGTCAGCCTGACTTGAGCAACGTAGATAAAGTTGAGTCTATTCCACTCAAGGTGGCGCCCGGGGGGCATCCGGGGGGCTAAATTCCGGGCCATGGCCACATATCCCGTAGACCTGGGCGATCCCGACGCGTCGTACCTCAGCTTCTGGCGCGAACGGCACCTGTGCACCCTGACGACCCTCCGCCCTGACGGCAGCCCTCACGTGGTGCCTGTCGGGGTTACATACGATCCCGGCGCGCGACTGGCTCGGGTCATCGCGAACAAGGCCAGCAAGAAGGTGGGCAATGTGCTGGCGGCGGGGCCGGAGGGGGCACTGGTCGCCATGTGCCAGGTGGACGGGCGGCGCTGGGCCACGCTGGAGGGGAGGGCGACGGTGTCGGCGGACCCCGGGAGGATCACGGAGGCCGAGCGGCGGTATGCGGAGCGTTACGGCCGGACGCCGGGGGTGAATCCGTCGCGGGTGGTGATCGAGATCGTGGTGGAGCGGGCGACGGGACGGGCTTGACGGCTTGATCGATCATTTCCGGCCACGGAGAAGTGGGCGCCGATACGGCGGATAACCGGAAATGTCGCCCAAAACTGCAGCGGCGTCACCGTGTTCAGGTCACGGTGACGCCGCTGCGGGGGGAAGCACCTGAGCGATCTGTTGCGACGGGGGAATCGCGTCAGGCACTGCGGGGGGTGGCTGAGATGGTCTCTATATCCGGGACGTCGGGGCCCGTGAGGCTGTGGTCCCGCTGGTCCAGGTTCACAAAAATCATTCCGTACCGAATGGCACACCGGACGGGCTGCGGCGCCCCCCGAGGCCGCCGCAGACACCGGTACGCCTGCAGGTCTTCGTTCTCGTCCCGCGTCACGACGACCGGCTCACCGAAGACGGTCACCATCAACGAGTCACCGCTGTGGGGGATGGCGGTGGCCAGGTCGATGAAGTGCCAGCCGGAGCGATAGGCCGTGGCCATCTCGCGGCGGAAGGAACGGTCGTCGGGCGGGGTGGTCATGTCAGCTCCCGGCTCCATCTGTCACATCATCAGGGGCGATGGACACTGCCACGCCCGGCCAGCTCGTGTCCGCCCGAACGTCGCTCTTCGCATCTGAGGGGCCCGTCAGCACTCCGAGGGCCACAACAACGGCGGAGAAGGCGGCGACAAGCACCGAGCGAAGCATTCTGTTACGCATAGTCGGCTTCGTCCTCACTTGAAGGTCCCCACTTCCCCCGTCGAGTAAGACGATGGCTCATTCAGGCACGTCATGGCCACACAATCGATGCATCATGTTCCTGCATGTTCAGGACCCTGGGGGGTGGAGATTTGACAACGAATCGTATTAAAGCGACGCATCCCCACGCGGTGACGGAGCTGTGCGAGGAGGGTGGCCGTCTTTATGCGAACGCTCTACGCATGGGACGTATCGCCCGTGTGGAGGTGGAGGTCGCTCCATGTCTGATGGACTTCGCCCTGCTTCACCCCGATCCTGACGACCAGGACTGGCTGCGCCCCGTTCCTCCGTCGGTCGCCCTGGCACAGCGGCTCAACCCGATAGAGCAGCAGATCACCGACAGCAGGCGACTGTCGATCGAACTTGCCGATGCTTTCGAGCCGTTCATGGCCCTCAGCGCCCAGACGACGTCGACCACGGACTCGATCACGGTGCTGGAGGGTGGTGAGCGCATCAACGCGGCACTCAATCTGGCCACGACTCAATGCCAGACCGAGGTGCTGACGATCCAGCCGAGCGACCGATTCTCCGAGCGCAGCCTCCTTCGGGGGCTGGAACGCGACAGGCCGTTGATAGAACGCGGCGTGCGGATCCGGACGCTGTATCAACACACGGCCCGGTACAACCCCGAGAAGCTGGCCTACGTGGCCCAGCTCGCCAACGGCAAGGTGGAGTACCGGACCATTGACGAGCTGGTCGAGCGCCTCATCATCTGCGACGAGACCGTTGCCTTCATCCCCACCCGCGATGACCAGCAGGTCGCCCTGGAACTGCGCCATCCGGGCCTCGTCCGCTACCTGATCAAGGTGTTCGAGTTCATGTGGGACCGTGCGGTCCCCCTGAGCGCCGGCGCCCCGTACGAAACCGCCCCTGACGGCATCACCAACATCCAGCACTCCATCGCCAAGCTCCTCGTGGAGGGGCACGTCGACGAGGCCATAGCCCGCCGCCTGGGCATGAACGTGCGCACGTGCCGGGCCCACATAGCCAAACTGGCCACGGCCCTGGGAAGCGGCAGCCGCGCCCAGCTCGGCTATCTCATAGCCCAGTCAGGAATTCTCAGACAGGAGCAGTGAATCCAGCGGGGAGAGACGCAGTGACCCTGGCACCACATCCAGAGCACAGCGCGGAGGATCTCTGCTCCGTCGGCACGGCAGTGTACGAGCAGGCCCTGCGCCACGGGCGGGTGCGAGCCGAGGACGCCGACGCGGCGCCCTGCCTGATCGACTTCGGTCTGCTGCATCCCTCAGTCGAGAACCTGGACTGGTTGGAACCCGTCGCGCCCGCCACGGCTCTTCACCGCCTGCTTCGAGCCGCCGAGGAGCGCATCGCCGACGAGCGGCAGCGCGAGGAGCGGCTGGCCGAAATGTTCGAACCATTGATGCGGATCGACGGGAGGCTTACGGCGACGGACACACCGAGCATCGGCATCCTCAGCGGGTTCGACCGGATCAACCTGGCGATCGCCCAGGCCATGGCCACCGTCTCCGGTGAACTGCTCGCCGTCCAGCCCCACCACCGCCGTCCCGACCTAACGCTCGGGCCTCCTTTGGAGCGCGACCAGGCCCTGCTCGACCGAGGCGGCCGCATCCGCACCCTCTACCAGCACACATACCGTCACCTGCCGGCGATCCATGCCCGCTACGAGCATCTGAGCGGCGACGTCGAAGCCCGCTCCCTCGACGAGGTCACCGACCGTCTGATCATCATCGACCGCACGGTCGCCTACGTCCCCGCCAGCAAGGACCGCGCCATCGCCCTGGAGGTCCGCCACCCAGCCTTGGTCGCCTTCCTCGTCACGGTCTTCGACCGACTGTGGCGCCTGGCCACCCCCATGTACCCCGAGACCGTCCAACGCCCGTCCCTCAACGGCATCACCCCTCGCCAGCAGGCCATCGCCGCCCTCCTCGTCGAAGGCCACACCGACGCCGTAATAGCCGACCGCCTGGGCATGAACATCCGCACCGCCCGAGTCCACATAGCCAAACTCGCCGCCACCCTCGGCAGCGAAAGCCGCGCCCAACTCGGCTACCTCATCGCAGAATCAGGGATCCTCAAGCAGGAGGGAACGACGCATTGACCGGGGCCCCACACCCGAGCCACGGAGCGGAAGAACTGTGCACAGCAGGAGTGGAGCTGTACGCACGCGCCCTGCGCGAAGGGCACATGGTCGCCGCTGACGTCGCCACGGCACCCTGCCTGATCGACTTCGGGCTGCTGCACCCGGCCGTCGACGATCTGAGCCGGCTGGAGCCCGTCACCCCGGCCGCCGCCCTCCACCGACTCCTGCGCTCCTCGGCGGACCGCGTCGCCGACGAACGGCGGCGGGAGGCCCTGCTGGCGGAGACCTTCGAGTCCCTCATGCGGATCGACTCCCGCCGCACCGAGGCACCGGACACCCCGACGATCAGAGTCCTCAGCGGTTCGGAGCGGATCAACCTCGCCATCACTGAGGCCATGGCCGACGCGACGCGGGAGATGCTCTGCATTCAGCCCCACACCGACTACAGCAATCAACGCGGACTGACCGCCCAGGCCGCCGCCATGCACCGCGACCAGGCCCTGCTCGACCGCAGCTGCCGTATCCGCACCATTTACCAGCACACACAGCGCCACGTGCCGCTAGTCCACTCCCGCTACGAACAGCTGAGAGGCGACGTAGAAGCCCGCACGCTCGACGAAGTCACGGACCGTCTCATAGCCATCGACCGGGCGGTCGCGTTCATCCCCGCCAACGGGGACGCCTCGATGGCACTGGAAGTCCGCCACCCAGCCATAGTCGGCTACCTCACAACCACCTTCGACCGCCTCTGGCGCCTCGCCACCCCGATGTACCCCGAAGCCGCCCGCCAACCCTCGCTGAACGGCATCACCCCGCGCCAACGCGCCATCGCCGCCCTCCTCATCGAAGGCCACACCGACGCCGTAATAGCCGACCGCCTCGGCATGAACATCCGCACCGCCCGAGTCCACATAGCCAAACTCGCCGCCACCCTCGGCAGCGAAAGCCGCGCCCAGCTCGGCTACCTCATCGGACAGTCGGGGATTCTTGACCAGCCACAGGACCGGAGCCCGGAACAGGAATCCTGATCTCGGCCACGGCCGCACTCTCCATCCCGCCCTGCCCCGGTCCGTCCAGCCCGACCTGCGCGATCCGGACCCCCAGCTGCGTACGGCTGGCCGCCCCCAGCGTCTCCGACAGGCGGGCGATGTGGGCCCGGCAGGTGCGGACGCTTATCCCCAGCCGTTCCGCGATCACCGCGTCCTGGTGGCCCTCCGCGAGCAGGGCGGCGATGGACTGTTCCCGGTGGGAGATTCCCTCGATGCCCGTGTCCGGCAAAGGTGCTGTCAGGGGGATCGCCAGGCGCCACAGCCGTTCGAAGACCGTGAACAGGTACTCCACCAGCGCCGGGTGGCGAAGCTCAAGGGCCACTGTGCGATCCGTGTTCGCTGGGATGAACGCCACCGTGCGGTCGAAGAGGATCAGGCGGTCGATGACCTCGTCCAGCGTCCGGGCCTCCACCGCGTCGCCCATCAGCTCCAGGTAGTTCAGCAGGCCCTGGCCGTGCCTCGCCACGTGCGTGTACAGGTCCCGCATGCGTACGCCCCGGCCGCGCAGGGTCATCGCCCGGTGCAGGCCCTCCGACAGTTCCGGCTCGCGGCGGATGCCGCCGGGCTGGACCGTGAGGACCTCGCCCGTGCACGCCTCGGTCGCCTCGTCCATCGCGGCCTGGATACGGGCGAGACCGTCCAGGACCCGGATCGCCGTACCCTCGGCCTGGGCCACCGGCAGGCGCCGGCCCAGGCCCGCGTACCACTCGAAGGCCTCCACCGCCGAGCCCACCCGCCGCTGACTCGCGCTGACCTCGTCGTACACCCCGCGCAGCAGCCGGGTCATGACCTCCTGCGGGGAGGTCGGCACCAGCCAGTCCATGTCGTCGGGGTCGGGGTGCAGCAGCGCCAGTTCCAGCAGACAGGGCACCGGTTCCGCGTCCAGGCGCGGCACCCGACCCCGTCGTACGGCCCGGGAGTACACGCGGTCCCCGGCTGCGCACAGCCGGTCGGCACCGTGTGGATGTTCATCCGCCCCGTGCCCTGCCATCGCCCATCTCACCCCCGGTTCCGGCGTCTTTTGCAGCGCAACTATGCGCGGACCAGACCTGCTCCGCAACACGGCTCCCTCCACAGCGAACACCGGAATCCGCCCATACGCACCACTTTTTCCCCGCCTCCGTCCGTCGCGTTGCAACAAGCTGATGGTGGTGGTCCGTACCCACCCCGTGCATCGTGGAACCCGCTTCCTCCGGGTGTCCGGCACCTGTTAAGACACCCTGCGCGGTCCCGGCCGGAATTCCCCCTCGGGCCGGGGCCGCGGTACCACCCCGCCCAGGGCCTGCCCGGCCCCACCCGTATGTGTCGTACGCGCGTGAGCTGCCGGAAATGCCGGAGTGATCGTCGCGTTACGTACCGCCCTTAACGTCCAGTCATGGCGGACATATTTGACGCATACGCGTTGGCCGATGCGTGGGACGAGATGTTTGAGCGGCCGGGTGAGGTCAGGACCGCCTATGAGCCGGTGCTGGCAGCACTTCAGCCGATCGAACCGAGTGAACTGCGCTTCCGGGCGGACCAGATGGCCCGGGCGTTCACGGACCGTGGCGTGACCTACGCCTTCGCGGGCGAGGAGCGGCCCTGGCCGCTCGACCTGGTGCCCAGGATCCTCGACGCCCTGGAATGGGATCTCATACAACGGGGGGTGAGCCAGAGAGTCCGGGCCCTTGAGGCCTATCTCGCCGACGCCTACGGTCACTGCCGTGCCTTCGAGGACGGTGTCGTGCCCTGGCGGCTGCTGCTCAACTCCGCGCACTTCCATCGCGCCGCCCACGGGGTCGAACCGCCCGGCGGGGTACGGATCCACGTCGCCGGCATCGACCTCGTACGGGACGAGGCCGGGGACTTCCGGGTGCTGGAAGACAACGTGCGGGTGCCCTCGGGCGTGTCCTACGTCATCGAGAACCGGCGCGCCATGACCCGGATCTTCCCCTCCCTCTTCGCCGAGCAGCACGTCGTGCCCGTGGACGGGTACGCGCACAGACTGCTCGCCGCCCTGCGCGCCGCCGCGCCCGCCGGGGCCTCGGACCCGCGGGTCGTCGTCCTGACCCCCGGCCCCAGCAACGCCGCCTACTTCGAGCACGCTCTGCTCGCCCGGCTGATGGGCGTGCAACTCGTCGAGGGGCACGACCTGGTCTGCCGCAACAACCGGGTCTGGATGCGGACCACGCGCGGCGAGGTGCCCGTGCATGTCGTATACCGGCGCCTGGACGACGACTTCCTCGATCCGCTGCACTTCCGCCCCGACTCGGTGATCGGCTGCCCGGGCATCATGGGCGCCGCCCAGGCCGGCAACGTCACACTCGCAAACGCCGTCGGGAACGGAATCGCGGACGACAAGCTCCTCTACACCTACGTCCCCGACCTCATCCGCTACTACCTCTCAGAGGAACCGATTCTGCCCAACGTCGAGTCATTCCGGCCCGACGAACCAGGGCAGCTGGAGGCCGTCCTCGACCAGATCGACCAGCTGGTCATCAAGCCCGTCGACGGGGCCGGCGGCCAGGGCATCGTCATCGGTCCGAAGGCCGACCGGGAGACCCTGGAGCGCACCCGTGAGGCCGTCGCCGCCGACCCGCGCGGCTGGATCGCCCAGCGGCCCGTCGCCCTGTCCACCTCCCCCACCCTCGCGGGCGAGCGCATGGCACCACGCCACATCGACCTGCGCCCCTTCGCCGTCAACGACGGCAACGATGTCTGGGTCCTCCCCGGCGGCCTCACCCGAGTCGCCCTCCAGGAGGGCAACCTGATCGTCAACTCCAGCCAGGGCGGCGGCTCCAAGGACACCTGGGTGCTCGCGGAAGGCCCCGCCGATCAGCCGACCCCGGTGTCCGCCGAGGGCGGACTCCCCGCGGTCGCACCCCGCCAGCTCGGTCCCGACGGCAACCCCACGGTCGTACAGGAAGGAGCGCAGCAGTGAACGACGTGATCCTCTCCCGGATAGCCGAGGCCCTGACGTGGACGGGCCGTTACGTCGAGCGCGCGGACATCACCGGCCGCATCCTCGACGCGTATCTCCACCGCATGCTGGAGGACCCCTGGCGTGACGAGGACGCGGCCTGCCGGTCGCTGTACGCGATCCTCGGCGTCGACGCGGGCGCTGCCCGCGTGGACATGCAACAGGTCCTGGACCAGCTGGCGTTCGACGCCCGCTCCACCTGCTCCATCGAGGGCGCGCTCGGCGCTGCCCGGCTGAACGCGCGCAGCGCCCGCGAGGCGGTGTCCTCGGAGATGTGGGAGTGCCTCAACTCGACGTGGCACGCGCTCGCCGACCAGCGTCTGGCGGCGCGCCGCACCGGCCCGTACGCCTATCTGGAGCTCGTACGACGCCGGGCCGCCCTCTTCTTCGGGCTCGCGGACTCCACCATGAGCCGGGACGACAGCTGGCGTTTCGTCGTCCTGGGGCGCAGCCTGGAGCGGGTGGACATGACCGTACGGCTGCTGAACGTACGGGTGTTGGACGCCGCCCACGCGCCCGACTGGACGACGCTGCTCAGCGCGAGCGGGGCGGACGAGGCGTACGCGCGCGTGCACAGCGGTTTCGGCGACAGCCCGCGCGTGGCCGAATTCCTGCTCCTGGACCGGGACTTCCCGCGCTCGGCACTGCACGCGCTGACGACGGCCGAGGAGTGCCTCACCGCCCTCGGGCGTCCACGCCATGACCCGGCCCGCCGCCCGATAGGCCGCCTTCGCACCCGCCTCGAATACCTGGACTCGCACGCTCTGGAAGACCAACTCCCCTCCCTCCTCAAGGACTTGCAGCAC
Organism: Streptomyces sp. JLBG701; assembly: GCF_058544905.1. Lineage (NCBI taxonomy): Bacteria > Bacillati > Actinomycetota > Actinomycetes > Kitasatosporales > Streptomycetaceae > Streptomyces > Streptomyces sp. JLBG701. Next base: position 6,229,809 of record NZ_CM178588.1, on the reverse strand, counting down.
GCCTGTATGGCCTCGGCGGAAGCGGTGGCGGAGCGGTTCTTCCCGTACCAGGGGCCCGTCGAGTGGGCCCAGGAAGGAGCCTGAGATGACCCGTAGGCTTCGTATCCGCCACATCACCCGTGTGTCGTACGCCCAGGCGGCCGTCTCCTCGCACAACGAGGTCCGCATGACCCCGCTGACCCTGCCCTTCCAGACGACTCTGGACTCCCGGGTCGGCATCAGTCCGGCGGCGTCGACCTGGTCGTACTGGGACTACTGGGGCACCCAGGTCACCGGCTTCGAGCTCATGGACCCGCACGCCGACCTCACCATCACGGCGTCGAGTCTGGTGGAGACGTCCCCACCGGCCCCGCTCACCGAGGCACCGGAATGGGCAGAAATCGCCGAACGCACCGCCAACTCCCGCCTGCTGGAATTCGCGAACGCGACGCCTCGTACGATCGTCCCGCCGGAGCTGGTGGAGAAGGCGCGGGAGGCGGCCGCCGGCCTCGACCCGCACGAGACGACGGTCGCGGTGTCGTCGTTGGTCGCCGACCGGGTCTCGTACATTCCCGGCGCCACGGGCGTGAACACTTCCGCGGCCGAGGCCTGGGAGCAGGGCGCGGGCGTCTGCCAGGACATCGCCCACGTCACCATCGCCCTGCTCCGCTCCCTGGGCCTGCCGACCCGCTACGTCTCCGGCTACCTCCACCCCGAGCGCGAGGCGGAGTTGCACCGCCCGGTCGCCGGCCAGAGCCACGCCTGGGTCGAGTACTGGGCGGGCGACTGGTGCGGCTACGACCCCACCAACCGCACCCGCGCCGACGAGTCCCACGTCGTGGTCGGCCGAGGCCGCGACTACGACGACGTGACCCCGCACAAGGGCATCTACCGGGGCGTGGCGGGCGGACCGCCGGAGGTGACGGTGGAGTTCACCCGGGTGGCGTGACGGGGCACGTAAGACGCGGTGGGAGGGCCGGGGGAACACCCCCGGCCCTCCCACCGCGTCACGGCTCCGTGAACTACTTCAGGCCGGCCGCCTCGCAGGCCGCCTCGTACTTGTTGGTGCAGATGTCGGACAGCTTGTAGATGTCGTCCGCGAGGACGGTTTCCTTGATGTTGTCCTTCGTCAGGGCGACGACGGGGACAAGCTGTGAGGGGACGTCCTTCTGGGTGGGGCTGTCGACCTTGTCGCGGGTGAGGGAGTCGAACTGGATGTCGCGGCCCTGGACCTTGGCCACGGCCATCTCCGCGACGGCCTCGGCCTCCTGCGGGTACGACTTGTAGACGCTCATGTACTGCTCGCCGGTGAGGATCCGCTGCACCGCGGCCAGTTCCGCGTCCTGGCCGGTGATCGGCGGCAGGTTGGTGACGCCCGCGGCCTGGAGGGCCTTGATGATGCCGCCGGCCATGCCGTCGTTGGCGGAGTAGACGGCCTTGATGTTGCTCGCGCCGAACTCGTTGATCGCCTCGGTCATGTTGGCCTGGGCGTTCTCCGGCTTCCAGTCCTTGGTGTCGAAGGTCGCGGCGATGTCCACCTTGCCGTCGATCTCGGAGAGCGCGCCCTCCTTGAACTGGGCGGCGTTGGGGTCGGTGGACGAGCCGTTCATCATGACGATCTTGGTGGAGGTGGTGACGTTCGACCCGAGGGACTCCATGAGGGAACGGCCCTGGACCTCGCCGACGAGCTCGTTGTCGAAGGAGATGTACGCGTCGATCGGACCTTCGGCCAGGCGGTCGTAGGCGATGACCGGGATCCCGGCGTCCTTGGCCTTCTTGACCCCGCTCGCGATGGCGTGCGCGTCGACGGCGTCCAGGATGATCACGTCGGCCTTCTCGTCGACCATCTGCTGGAGCTGCTCGGCCTGCTTGTCGGCGTCCTGGTCGGCGTTGGCGTAGTCGACCTTGCCGATGTTCTTGGTGAGGGACTCGACCTTCTTCTTGATGATCGGGTAGTCGAAGTTCTCGTAGCGGGAGTTGGCCTTCTCCGGCAGCAGGAGGCCCACGGTGATGTCGTTGCCCTTGGTCGGGCTCGCCTCGCCGGCGTCGGAGGATGCGTCCAGCACGCCACAGGCGGCGAGCGACAGGGTCATCGTGGACGCGGCCACGGCGGCTATGGCGGTACGACGCATTTCGGGGGCTCACTTCTGGTGTCTTCAGGACGTGGGTGCAGCGTTGCGACCCAGGTGACTCAAAAGCCAACGCGGCCACGCCCACCGGCGTCAAGCGGAACTACTTAACGGGATTGCAACATCACGTTCCGTTTGGGGTGTGAAGGGGTCGCGGAACCCCCTCCAAACGCCCTTTACGGACTCTCCACCCCGCGTCCGTCAAGCGGAGTACCAAGATCCGCACAACCAAGACCATTCTTCACGAGTCGTGATCACGACAGCCTCGTCCAGACAGTTCCGAGCCGTTCCGATCCCGACCAGAGGACCGAATGAACCCAGCCAGACGCACGACGACCGCGGCAGCGACCGCCGTCGTGCTCGCCACCGCCGGCGGCCTGCTCACCGCCGTCGCCGTCCCGGCCTCGGCCGCGACCACCTGCGCGTCGCCGGTCTACAAGCGGCAGTTCTTCGCGAACACCACCTTCTCCGGTACGGCGAAGAAGACCGACTGCGACAGCGCGATCGACCAGAACTGGGGCACGGGCGCCCCGGCTTCGGGACTGCCGAGCAACAACTTCGGCGTCCGCTGGACCGTCACCCGCGACTTCGGCTCCGGCGGCCCGTTCTCCTTGGCCGCCTCCGCGCAGGACGGCATACGGGTCTACCTGGACCCCGGAACGACGAACGCCCGCAAGATCAACCTGTGGAAGAACGTTTCCTCGACGGTGAAGAAGACGGTGAACATCACCGTCCCGAAGGGCAAGCACACCCTCCGCGTCGACTACGTCAACTGGACCGGCAAGGCCAACGTCAAGTTCACGTACACACCCCGCACTTCGGCCACGGTCGACAAGGTCAAGCCGCTGACGCCGACGGGCGCGTCGGTGACGTACGCCTCGGCCACCGGCAAGGCCAAGCTGACCTGGGCGAAGAACAAGGAGAAGGAGATGGACCTCGCCGGGTATCGCGTCTACCGGCGTCTGAAGGGGGCCGCGTTCGGCAGCACGCCGCTCGCGACGACGACCTCGACGTCGTACACGGACAACCCGCCCGCGACCGGGGAGACGTACTACTACGAGGTCCGCGCCTACGACAAGGCGGGCAACGAGTCGGCCGGCAGCGCCGACCAGGGCGTCACCACCGTCGACACGGCGGCGCCCGCCGCGCCACTGGACCCGCTGGTGTCGTACGACACGACGACCAACGTGGCGAAGCTGACCTGGACGAAGAACCAGGAGACGGACCTCGCCGGCTACCGCCTCTACCGGCGGCTGCAGGGCAGCACCAGCTGGGCGGAGGTCGGGACGACCACGTCGACGACCCTCACCGACACCCCGCCCGCGACCGGCGAGGTCTACTACTACGAGGTCCGCGCCCACGACAAGGCGGGCAACGAGTCGGCCGGCACCGCCGACGTGCTCGTCACCAGCATCGTGCTGGAGACGCCCGCCTGGTTCGCCGCGAACGCCACCGACACGGGCGCCGAGCTGAACTGGTCGGGGGTCGGCGCCGCGGTGAAGTACCGGGTGGAGCGGACGGACTTCTACGGCACCGTCACCAAGTCCTGGGATCTCGCGTACACCGTGAGCCTCACCGACGACTCGCTCGAACGCGGCGAGATCGCCAAGTACCGGGTGGCCGCGGTGGACGGCTCGGGCCATGTCTCGCCGTACACCGAACTCCAGATGGTGACCCGGCCCATCGCCACCCCCCGCGACCTCACGGCGTCCGCGGGCATCGGCAGCGTGACCCTCCAGTGGACGATGAAGCCGGAGGACGCCCCGTACACCGACTTCCACGTGTACCGCTCGACGACGCTGCCGGTGGGCTCGTCGGGGGTGATCTGCCCCACCACGTACACCGAACTCGCCGACGGCAGCCGCCGGTACACCTGCACCGACGACGACGCCAAGGAGGGTACGACCTACCACTACGCGGTGGAGGCCCTGTACTACACCACCCCGTCCTTCCGCACCGACCCGGTGACCGTCACCACGCTCACCTCCGACACGGCGCCCGCCCCTGTCACCGGCCTCACGGCCACCGCGACGGAGTACGGCATCGAGCTGGACTGGGCCGACAGCACCGAGGAGGACATGTACCGGTACGTGGTCTACCGGGGCACCCTGGTCGGTGACTCGGGTGGCGAGCAGGAGTGCTCCGCCTCGGAGGTGGCGCAGCAGTCCTTCGGCCTCAGCTTCTACCGCGATGTCGCCCTCCCCGACGGCGAGTCGGTGTGCTACTTCGTGGACGCCCTGGACCAGGCGGGCAACTCCAGCTACATGTCGACCGGCACAGCGAACCGGGCTGTCGTGGACGAGCTGGACCTGACCCCCTCCGTCGCCACCCCGGAGGGCTCACCGCTCACCGTGACGGCGAGCGAGTGGAACCTGGAGGACGCCCGCACCCACCTCTGGTGGGAGCCGCTCGACTCCGCGACCGGTTACGACATCCACCGCTGGAACCCGGTCAGCGAGCAGTACGAGCTGCTGACGACCACGTCCGACAACTGGTACTTCGACACCACCGCGGCCAAGGGCACCACCCACTTCTACTGGGTGACCGCCCACTACGCCGACGGCACCCAGTCCCTGCCCGGCGCCGACCATGTGATCCTCCAGCCGTGAAATCCGGCGGCCTGATTCCCTGACCCAGGCCTCAGCTCCGCCGGGGGCCCGTGATCCCCTCACCGATCACGAAGCCCTTGGCGGGGCCTTCGGGGATGGTGACGTCGGTGCCGTAGGGGACGCGGTGCACCCCGATCCAGTCGGCCTTCTCGGGCTGGGGTTCGGTGAGGACGGTGACAGAGCCCTGGTCGTCGTAGTCATCGATGAGCACGTAGACGGGGATGCCGGCACGGGCGTATTCGCGGCGCTTCTTGACCCGGTCGCGGTCCTGGTTGCGCTTTCCGGGAGACACGACTTCAAACACGACCCGGACGCCCGAGGCTGTGAGGCCGAGGCCGTCATCCGTCACGTAGCGCTCGGCGTCCCTGGCGACGACGAACAGGTCAGGCACCCATGCGCTGCCGTCGTGGACGATGTTCGTGTCATGTCGGGCGGCGAAGTCCCCACCCCTCAGAAACTCTCCCAGCGCCTCCTTGAGCAAGAAGATGATCTGGCTGTGCGAGTAGCGGCCGGTGGGCGACACCTCGATGGCTCCCTCGATGATCTCAGCGCGGTAGCCCTCGGGGAGTTCCATGGCCTTCCATGCCCGCCACACGACCTTGTCCAGGTCGGCGTCGATCTCAGCCGGGGACACGGACTCGGTCCTGATGTCAGGCATGGTCTCGGGCCTCTCGTGCGCAAGAGCGGTCATGGTGGCGTCACCTCCTCAAGTGTGGGCTTGGCGTCCTTGGGGCACAAGCAACGCGATCACGGTAGGTACGACGATTGGGCTGACCAGGGGGGATAGCCAGGGCTCACCCGTTCGAGTGAGGAAAAAACAATCCACCGTCCCCACTCAGCTCGAACCACACCCCCTTCGCAAACCGCCCAGCCCTATCGACGGCAACGCCCCACAAGTCCGCGACCTCCTCCACAAGCGCGAGGCCCCTCCCCCAGCAGGCAGTCACCGCGACGCCAGAGGTGACCGGCGGATCCGGGCTCTCGTCGAACACGCTCACCCGCAGCCGCGCCGGGGTCAGCCGGATGCGGATCATCGCGGAGCCCTTGGTGTGCAGGTGCACGTTCGTGACGAGTTCCGAGGTGCAGAGGGCCGCCGGCATGACGAGGGGTTCCAGGTCGTGGGTGAAGAGGACGGCGCGTACGAAGTCCCGGCAGACGCGGGGGGAGGTGACGTCGCCGGGGGCGAAGAGGCTGTAGTGGTGGGCGAGTTGGGCGGGCCGGTGGGGTGCCCGGCGGGCGGCTTCCATAGATGGGTCAACTCCTGGTGGGGGGTGGCGTGAAGTGCGGGGGTCTGCCCGCGATGGCTCCGCCCGAGTCCGGCCGGGTGCCGGTTCGGGTGCTCTTTCGCTTGCGGGCAGGGGGAGTTGGAGGACTCCGGTACGGTTCCGGAGGGTTATCGGCGCCACACCAAAGGTAGCCACAGGAGTATTACAGGTACAACCAAAACGGAGATTCCGTAGACCAATCACCAAAAGCAGAGCAGACTTTGACCGAAGCGATCAGGAGTGAACCTTGGGACTGCGTACGACGGTCAGCGAGCGCCAGCGGCGACTCGGCAGCGAGCTGCAACTACTGCGCGAGCAGGCCGGCCTGACCGCAAGCCAAGCCGCGGCGGCCATCGGCATCGGCCGCGTGCAACTCAGCCAGATCGAGACGGCCCGTACGGCCATCACCACCGAGCGCCTCCGCACACTCTGCGAGCTGTACGGTTGTACGAGCCATACGCACATAGAGGCGCTGATCTCCATGTCGGAGGCAACCGGCAAGGGCTGGTGGAGCGCCTACAAGAAGCACCTCGGCCCCGGCCCACTCAACCTGGCCGAACTGGAAGCGGACGCCGTCGAGCTGCGGACGCACGAGCCCTCGTTCATCCCGGGCCTCTTCCAGACCGCCGACTACGCTCGGGCCATCTTCACCAGCCCCAAGCTGGGCTTCGAGAACATCGAGGAGGCGCTGAGCTTCCGGATGGAGCGGCAGCGGATCCTCACCGGCGAGAACCCGCCCGAGGTGCACGCCGTGATCCACGAAGCCGCCCTGCACATGCGGTTCGGCGGCACCGAGGTCGTACGCAAGCAGTTGCTCCGGCTCCTTGAGCTCGGACGCCTGCCGAACGTGACCATCCAGATCTACCCGTTCAGCGCCCAGGCGTACTCGGCCCTCGTCGGGAACTTCACCCACATCGTCCCGAGCAGCCCCGAGCTGAGCACGACGATCGTCGAACAGCCCCTCGGCTTCCACTACTTAACCGAGCAGGACCAGCTCCAGCGGTACTCCTCCCTCTTCGACCGCCTGGCCGAGAACGCCCTGCCACCCATCGACGTATCGTTGGCCCCGGAAGCACACTCCGTGAAGGATTCGCTGGCCCTCATCCAGCACCTCCTCTACGCGCTCTAGGAGGCCCAGGTGCCCGAACTGACCTGGCAGAAGTCGTCGTTCAGCGGCGGCCCCGAAGGCAACTGCCTCAACCTCGCCACCGCCCCCGACGGAACGATCCGCCTACGCGAGAGCGACACCCCAACCACGGTGATCCCCACCACCTCCGAGCCCCTGACCGCCCTCCTGGCTCACCTCAAAACAATCCCCCGCCCATAACCTGAGAACACCCACGCACCTCCCGTACAACCAACCCCCTCCTTCACGAGTCCTGATCATCGGCGGCCTCTCTTTGCCTGCCGTTGACGCGTAGACAATCAGGACTTGAAGGACCGAATGAACCCAGCCAGACGCACGACCACGGCCGCAGCCGCCACCGTCGTGCTCGCCGCCGCGGGCGGGCTCCTCGCCGCCACCGCCGCCCCGGTCTCCGCCGCCACGACCTGCAACTCCCCGGTCTACAAGCGGCAGTTCTTCGCCAACACCACCCTCTCCGGTACGGCAAAGAAGACCGACTGCGACAGCGCGATCGACCAGAGCTGGACGGGAGCCCCCGCCTCCGGGCTCCCCAAGGACAAGTTCGGCGTCCGCTGGACCGTGACGCGCGACTTCGGCTCGGGTGGGCCGTTCGCTCTGAGTGCCACCGGGACGGACGGCATCCGCGTCTTCCTGGACGGCAGCCGCAAGATCAATCTCTGGTCCAACACCACCGGTTCACGCTCCAAGACCGTGAACGTGACGATCCCCAAGGGCAAGCACACTCTGCGGATCGACTACGTCAACTGGACCGGCACCGCCAAGGTCAAGGTCACCTACGCACCCCGGACCGACGCGACCGTGGACAAGGTCAAGCCACTCGCCCCGGCCGGCCTCACCGCCACCTACACCGACGCCACCCAGCAGGCAAAACTGAGCTGGAAGAAGAACGTCGAGATGGACCTGCTCGAATACCGGCTCTACCGGCGCGTGGCCGGTACCACCGGCTGGCAGATCCTGCGTCACCTGGGGACCACCACCACCTCGTACACCGACACCCCGCCAGCCACCGGGGAGACGTACGAGTACCTGCTGCGGGCGTACGACAAGGCCCACAACTACTCGGCCGACACCTCGATCGCCACGGTGACCAGCCTCGCCGTCACCACGCCGACCGGCTTCACCGCCACCGGCACCGACACCGGGGTCACCCTCGGCTGGGACGCCGTGCCCGGGGCGGTCAAGTACCGAGTGGTGCGCTGGGCTTCCAGCGACGATGACGACGCCACCTGGGTGACCACGGGTACGTCGATGGCCGACACCGGCGCGACCCGTTCCGCCGACAACACGTACCAGGTCGCCGCGATCGACGCGAGCGGCCGGGTCACCGCCTACTCCACATCCAAGACCGCCCACCGACTGGTGGCCGCGCCCACGATCGGCCAGGCCTTCCCGCACTCCGGCGCGGTCACCGTGATCTGGGACGCGGACACCAAGACCGGCGGTGACTACATGGGCTTCCGGATCTACCGCGCCACCGGCACGAGCACCGACTGGGTCGAGGTGACAGAGCGCTGCCGCTGGACCCGGCGCACGTTCGCCGACGGCAGCCGCCATTACTACTGCACCGACTGGTCGGCGGGCACCAACACCGCCTACCGCTATGCGGTCAGCGGCTACGACAGCAACGACAAGGAGGGCCTGCGCAGCGGCGAGGTGGCGGCCACCACCGGCACCGACAAGCAGGCGCCCGCGGTTCCGGCGTCCCTGACCGCCACGGTCGAGGACTGGGGCACGTCCCTGACCTGGTCGAAGGTGGCGGACGCCGACCTCGACGAGTACACCGTGTGGCGGGGCACCACCGTCGACGGCGTGTGCACGGACCCCGAGAAGCTCGGGTACACCGCCGTGACCGAGACCTCGTACCAGGACGTCAACCTCGCGGACGGCGAGAACCTCTGCTACGTCGTCCGGCCCGCCGACTTCGCCGAGAACCTCAGCGCGGGCACCACCGTCCACGTCACCGAGCACGATCTGCGGCCCACGGTGGAGACCCCGGCCGGGGCCACCCACGCGGCCTCCGCATATTTCAACGCCCTCGGCAATGTCCAGTTGAGCGCCTGGGTGCCGGCGGGCACGGAGCACTACGCGAGTTTCCGGGGAGCCCGCTGGAACCCGCAGACCGCCACCTTCGACGCGCTGCCGGACTCCTCGCCGCTCACCGACGCGAACGTCCCGACCGGAACGTCCCTGTGGTACCAGGTCGTCGGCGTCCGCGAGGACGGCACCACCTCACTGCCGCTCCTGGTGAGCGTCGCCATACCGCCGGCCTCCTGAGAACGGAACCGAATGAACCCAGCCAGACGCACGGCGGCCGCAACCGCGACCGCCGTCGTACTCGTCACCGCGGCCGGCCTGCTCGGTACGGCCGTGTCCGCGTCCGCCGCCACCAGCTGCACCTCGCCGGTCCACAAGCGGCAGTTCTTCGCGAACACCACCTTCTCCGGCACCCCGAAGAAGACCGACTGTGACGCGAAGATCGCCGAGAACTGGGGCACCGGAGCCCCCGCCTCCGGACTCCCCGCCAACAACTTCGGCGTCCGCTGGACCGTCACCCGCGACTTCGGCTCCGGCGGCCCGTTCTCCTTCGCCGCCGAAGCCCAGGACGGCATCCGCGTCTACGTCGACGGCAGCCTCGAGATCGACCTCTGGAAGAACGTCTCCAACACCCGGAAGAAGACCGTGGACCTCACGATCCCCTCCGGCAAGCACACCCTCCGCGTCGACTACGCCAACTGGACCGGGTCCGCGAACGTCAAGTTCGCCTACACGCCTCGCACTTCGGCCACCGTCGACAAGGTCAAACCCCTCGCCCCGACCGGCGCCAAAGCCACGTACGACACCGCCACCGGCAAGGCGAAGCTCACCTGGTCCAAGAACAAGGAGATGGACCTCGCCGGCTATCGCGTCTACCGCCGACTCAAGGGCAGCGACAGCTGGAAGCGGCTGACCACCACGACGGGAACCTCCTACACCAACACCCCGCCCGCCACCGGCGACACGTACTACTACGAGGTCCGCGCCTACGACAAGGCCGGCAACGAGTCGACGGGCAGCACCGATCGCCCGGTCACCACGCCGGACAAGACCGCGCCCGCGGTCCCCTCGGGCGTCACGGCGACCGACGGACAGCCGGGCATCACGGTGGCATGGAACGCCGTACCGGGAGCGACGCAGTACCTCGTGCACCGGCAGTGGCAGTACGACGGCGAGAACCCCGTCGTCGAGGTGGCGAAGGTGACGACCACCTCGTGGCTCGACACCACCGCCAAGGAGACCCTGAGCTACGAGTACTGGGTCACCGCCGTCGACGGCGCCGGCAACAAGTCCGCGAAGTCCGCGCCCGCGTGGGTCTCGCGCGACGACCACGCGCCGTCCGCACCCACCGTGCTGACGGCCACCACACAGGCCGACACGGGCGTCACCCTCACCTGGAAAGCGGCCACCACTCCCGTCACCCAGGACCTCTGGCGCTTCCGGATCTACCGGAACGGCTGGTTCGTCGAGGAAGTCCCGGTCAGGCAGACCTCCTTCACCGACACCGACGTCCGCCACAGCACCTCGTACGCGTACACGGTGACCGCCGTGGACATCGCCGATCACGAGTCCGTCCCTTCGGCCCCGGTCACCGGCACCGCACCGGCCACCGGACTCGCCCCTGCGGCCGTCGACGGGCTGCGGGGCGCCATGGACGGCAGTGACATCGAGCTGGTGTGGCAGCGCAGCACGGAGGAGGACGTCGACCACTACGACGTCTACCGGGGCGTGCTGGTCGACAGCGTCTGGCAGTACGAGCTGTGGAACGACGTACAGCAGAGCTGGGAGGACGAGCCGCTGGTGTCCTACGTCCACGAGATCTACGAGCCGCAGGGCGAGACCGTCCGCTGGGCTGTCCTCGCCGTGGACACGGCCGGCAACTCCCTTTTCCCCACCGGCGAAGACTTTTCCTACGTCACCGTGACCGAACCGGAGAGCGCCGAATGACCCGCACCATCCGCACGACAGCCACCACCGTCGTGCTCGCCACCGCCGGCGGGCTCCTCGCCACCGCCGCCGCGCCCGCCACCGCCGCGACCACCTGCGCATCGCCGGTCTACAAGCGGCAGTTCTTCGCGAACATCACCCTCTCCGGTACGCCGAAGAAGACCGACTGCGACTCGGCCATCGACCAGAACTGGGGCACCGGCGCCCCCGCCTCTGGCCTCCCGTCGAACAACTTCGGCGTCCGCTGGACCGTGACACGGGACTTCGGCTCCGGCGGGCCGTTCTCCTTCACCGCGTCCGCCCAAGACGGCATCCGCGTCTACCTCGACGGCACCCGCGAGATCAACCTCTGGAAGAACGTCACGTCGACGGTCAAGAAGACCGTCAACGTCACCATCCCCAAGGGCAAGCACACCCTTCGCGTCGACTTCATCAACATCACCGGCAAGGCCAACGTCAAGTTCGCCTACACGCCCAGGACTTCGGCCACCGTCGACAAGGTCAAACCGCTCAGCCCGACCAGTCCGACCGCGACGTACGACACCACGACCGGCAAGGCCAAGGTCACCTGGACGAAGAACAAGGAAATGGACCTCGCCGGCTACCGCGTCTACCGCCGCCTTCAGGGGACTACCTTCGGCAGTACGCCCCTCGCCACGACCACCTCCACGTCGTACACCGACACCACCCTCCCGAAGGCGGGCGACACCTACTACTACGAGGTTCGCGCCTACGACAAGGCCGGCAACGAGTCGACGGGTACCGCCGACAAGGCCGTCACGACGGTCGACCTGACGGCGCCCGACCGGGTCACCGGGGTCACCGCGCTCGGCACCACCGCGGGCAACGCCCTTTCCTGGCAGGCCTCTTCGAAGGACGTCCACCACTACGAGGTGTGGGCCGCGCCGGTGGGGCAGAGTGACCCGGACGGTCCCCAGCCCGTGTTCGAGACGTCGTACACGGATCTCATCGCGGACGCCGGTACTGCTTACACGTACACCGTTCAGGCCGTCGACGTCGCAGGGAACATCTCACCGTCCTCCGAAGCCGTGACGGTGACGCGCCCCGTGGCGTCCACCACGCCCGCCCCGTCCGCCCTTGAGGGCGAGCCCGGCGACGCCTCCACCCACCTCACGTGGACGCCGTCGGAGGACGGCACGGTCACCGGGTTCCACGTCTACCGCCGCACCTCCGCCAACGGCGCCTGGGGCCTGGTGGGCACCGCGGGGGCGTCGGGCACGTCCTACGACGACACCTCCGCCCCGCAGGGGGCCGCGTTCTACTACGTCGTCGCCCTCGACGACACGGGCGTCGAGTCGGTGCCCAGCGCACAGGTCACCGTCGACCGCCTCACCCCGGCCACCGCGACCGGGCCGGCCGCACCACAGCTGACCGTGGTCTCCGAGGGGGGCACGCGTTCCCCCATCCAGGTCGGCGTCAAGCCGGGAGCCGGTGACGAGGGTCGCGTGCTGCAGGGGTACTCCTGGGACATCTCCGGCGCCTGCGGCTCCAGCGGCACCCAGCTGACGACGTCGGCCACCATCGCGTGGACCCCTCAGTACACCGGCCCGTGCACCGTCACGGTGACCGCGGTGGATGCCTACGGCCGTACGGGCGAGGCGGGTTCGGTGGAGGTCATGGTCTCCCGCTAGAACCCGTTGGGAGCCCCCTCCCGAGTTGCCCGCCTGACCCGTACAACCATGTCCCGGCCCGATAACAGGACTTGAAGGACCGAATGAACCCAGCCAGACGTACGACCGCGGCCGCATCCGTCGCCGTCGTACTCGCCACCGCCGGCGGCCTGCTCGGCGGCGCCGCCGTGACCGCCTCGGCCGCCACAACCTGCAACTCCCCGGTCTACAAGCGGCAGTTCTTCGCCAACACCACCTTCAAGGGCACCCCGAAGAAGACCGACTGCGACAGCGCCGTCGACCAGAGCTGGAGCGGCGCTCCGGCCGCCGGCCTTCCGAAGAACAGCTTCGGCGTCCGCTGGACCGTGACCCGGGACTTCGGCTCCGGCGGGCCCTTCGCTCTTGCCGCGTCCGGGCTCGACGGGATACGGGTGTACGTCGACGGCGTTCGCAAGGTCAACCTGTGGAAGAACACCTCCACGACCGTGAGCAAGACCGTCAACGTCACCATCCCGTCCGGCAAGCACGCCCTGCGGATCGACTACGTCAACTGGACCGGCGCCGCCAAGGTCAAGTTCACGTACACGCCCCGCACTTCGCCCACCGTCGACAAGGTCAAACCGTTGACCCCGACGGGCACCACGGCGACATACGACACCGCCACCGGCAAAGCCACACTCGCCTGGTCCAAGAACAAGGAAATGGACCTCGCCGGCTACCGCGTCTACCGCCGCCCGCAGGGGACCGCATTCGGCAGCACCCCCCTCGCCACGACCACCTCCACGTCGTACACCGACACCACCCTCCCGGTGACCGGCGCCGACACGTACTACTACGAGCTCCGCGCGATCGACAAAGCGGGCAACGAGTCCGCCGGCACCGCCGACAAGCCCGTCACCACCGCCGACCGCACCGCCCCCGCCGTGCCCACCGGGCTGGAGACCTCCCTCTCCCTGAGCGGAATCCGGCTCGAATGGACCGCGGTCACCGGAGCGGCGTCGTACGGCGTGTACCGGGCGCCGAGCGGGAGCAGCTCGTACGTCAAGATCGGGGACGCGACTACGGCCACGTACCTGGACACCTCGGCGGTGGAGGAGAGCACCTACACCTACCGGGTGACCGCCCTGGACGCGGCGGGCAACGAATCCGCCCGTTCCGCCGCCATCGAGGCCACCCGCCCGGACAGCACCGCACCACCCGCGGTGACCGGGCTCACGGCCACGCCGACCGAGTACGGCTTCTCCCTGTCCTGGGACCCGAACCCGGCGCCCGACCTCGGGCGGTACCTCGTCTACCGGGGTGAGCTCCTGGGCGACGACGAGGAGAAGGTCTGCTCCGTGCACGAGGTGGAGTGGCTGTCCGCCGACACCACGTCGTACGAGTACGCGACCCTGCCCGACGGCGAGGAAGCCTGCCTCTTCGTGGACGCCTACGACGACAACTGGTGGTCCGCCTGGAAGACGACCGGCGAGGCCAACATCATCACGGCGACGGAACTCGACGTGACGCCGAGCGTCGCGACTCCGGAGGGCTCCCCGCTGGAACTGGACGCGTCCGGAGCGGAGGGCGACGAGGGCAACTACCTCGACTGGAACTGGAGCGCCAGTTCCCAGGAGACGACCGGCTACCGCGTCTACCGCTGGAACCCCGCGACCGAGACGTACGAGAAGATCGCCGACCTCGGCAGCGATGTCTCCTCCTACTTCGACACCGGCGTCCAGCGCGGCACCACGTCCTTCTACTGGGTGACCACCCTGGCCGCGGACGGCACCGAGTCCGTGCCGGCGGGCGACTGGGCGGCAACCGCGCCCACGCCCGCGCAGTGATCTGAAACCGAACCCTGACGTACCGCCCCACCATGGACTGAAGGACCGAATGAACTCAGCCAGACGACGCACGACCGCCGCGGCAGCCACCGCCGTCGTGCTCGCCACCGCCGGCGGCCTGCTCGCCGCCGTCACCGTCCCGGCCTCCGCCGCGACCACCTGCACCTCGCCCGTCTACAAGCGGCAGTTCTTCGCCAACACCACCTTCTCCGGCACGGCGAAGAAGACGGACTGCGACAGCACGATCGACCAGAGCTGGAGCGGTGCTCCGGCCTCAGGCCTGCCGTCGAACAACTTCGGCGTCCGCTGGACGGTGACACGGGACTTCGGCTCCGGCGGACCCTTCTCCCTCACCGCCTCGGGCCTGGACGGCATCCGCGTCTACCTGGACGGCACCCGCAAGATCAGCCTCTGGAAGAACGTATCCACGACGGTCAAGAAGACCGTCAACCTCACCATCCCCAAGGGCAAGCACACCCTCCGCGTCGACTACGTCAACTGGACCGGCGCCGCCAAGGTCAAGTTCACGTACACGCCCCGCACCTCGGCCACCGTCGACAAGGTCAAGCCGCTGGCCCCGACGGGGGCGTCGGTGACGTACGACTCGGCCGCCAGCAAGGCCAAACTCACCTGGGCAAAGAACAAGGAGATGGACCTCGCCGGTTACCGCGTCTACCGGCGGACGAAGGGGTACACCGACTGGCATCTGGTCAGCGGAGGCAGCCTGCTGACCGGCACGTCGTTCACGGAGGCTCTCGTGCCCTCCGGCCACGCGCACTACTACGAGGTGCGGGCCGTGGACAAGGCCGGCCTGGAGTCCGGGGGCAGTGCCGACCAGCTCGTCACCACAGCGGACCGGATCGCGCCGACCGTCACCGAGCTGACCGTCGTCGGCGAGTCGGCCCTGGACGGGGTGACCCTTACGTGGTGGCCCGGTGAGGCGATGCTGACGACGCAGCTGCTGAGGGCCGGTTCGCCCAACGGGCCCTTCGAGGTGGCCGAGACCAACCTGGGCAACTCCGCGGTCGATGACACCGCCCCGTACGGGGAGACCTCCTACTACAAGATCGCGTCGACCGACGCGGCGGGCAACACCGGGTACTCGTCGGTGGTGTCGTTCGCCCGGCCGCTCGCCGTGCCCTACTTCTGGAAGTCGGAGAACCGGCCGGAGGACGGCGGCGGCGTCGATCTGACCTGGGACGTGTCGCCCTACGCGCCGGACGAGTTCCGGGTCCACCGCGAGGAGCGCCGCTTCGACAACGCGACCGGCACGTTCGACGTCGTCGACTCGCAGGTGGTGCCCTGCGCCCCGACGCTCACCGACACCGCTTACGGCACCCGCCACACCTACACCTGCACCGACACCACGGTCGTGCCGAGCCCGAACGACGGCTTCTACGTGTACTGGGTGACGACCGTCGACGCGCTCGGGCGGGAGTCGGCTCCCTCGCAGACCATCTCCCACGGCTACGGCGACGGCACCGCCCCGCCGCTCGTCACCGGGTTCACGGCCACCGCCACCGAGTACGGCACGGTCCTGGACTGGGACGACAGCCCGGTCGCCGACCTGGCCGAGTACAACGTGTTCCGGCTCAGCACGGTGGACGACGGCACCCAGTACACGCACGTGGGCACGGTCAAGGCGGGCACCAGCCGGCTCGTCGACTCGGCGAACCTCCAAGACGGCGAGAATCACACGTACTTCGTGGACGCGGTGGACACCTCGGGCAACTCCAACTACACGTCGGCCGACAAGATGGTGTCCACCACCGTCACCGAGTACGACCTGCGGCCCACCGTGGAGACCCCCGCGGACTGGCTGGTCAGCGTGAGCGCCCAGGCCGGTGTCGAGGGCTCGACCGGCGTCGATCTCACGTGGAACCTGTCCAGCTCGTACTACGGGGACGACATAACCGGCTACCGCGTCTACCGCTGGAACCCGGCCACCGCTGCGTACGAGCCCCTGACCGCCGACCCGGTCACCGGCACCTCGTACACCGACACCACGGCCGCCGCCGGCACCACCCACTTCTACTGGGTGACCGCCCTGCACGCCGACGGCACCGAATCCAAGCCCGGCGACGCCTGGGTGGCCCTGGCGCCCTGAGCATCCCGAGCACACGAAAGCGGCCCGGAGGTCGATGAACCTCCGGGCCCCTTTCGCATGTCACACGCCGTCAGTCCGAGGACTGCCGCCCCTTGGGCCGCCACACCACCAGCGCACTCGTCTGCTGTACCTCCTGGTACGGCACCAAGTCCCGCCGATACGAAGCATGCACCGCCGCCTCCCGCTGCTGCATCGCCGCCGCCGCGCCGTCCAACGCCGACTCCAGTTCCGCCACCCTCGACTGCAGGGCCGCGACCTGGTTCTCCAGCTCGATGATGCGTTTGATGCCGGCGAGGTTGATGCCCTCGTCCTGGGACAACGCCTGCACTGTGCGCAGGAGTTCGATGTCGCGGGCCGAGTAGCGGCGGCCCCGGCCGGCGGTGCGGTCGGGGGAGACCAGGCCGAGGCGGTCGTACTGGCGGAGCGTCTGCGGGTGCAGGCCGGAGAGCTGGGCCGCCACCGAGATGACGTAGACCGGGGTCTCCTCGGTCAGTTCATAAGGGTTGCGTCGACGGCCGTCCATCTCGATCAAGCTCCCTTCGCTGCCTGGAACAGCTCGGCCCGCGGGTCCTCGTCCGCGGTGGCCTCGCGATACGCCTCCAGCGCGTCACGAGCATTCCCCGTCAGGTCCCTCGGGACACTCACCTCTACGGTGACCAGCAGGTCGCCCCGGGTGCCGTCCTTGCGAACCGCGCCCTTGCCGCGGGCGCGCATGGTGCGGCCGTTGGGGGTGCCCGGGGGCAGCTTCAGGGTGACCGACGGGCCGCCCAGGGTCGGGACGCGGATGTCGCCGCCGAGGGTCGCCTCCGCGAACGTCACCGGGACCGTCACCGTCAGGTTGTCGTCCCTGCGGCCGAAGACCGGGTGGGCGTCGACGTGGACCATGACGTACAGGTCGCCCGCCGGGCCGCCCCGCTCGCCCGGTGCGCCCTTGCCGCGCAGGCGGATCCGCTGGCCGTCGGTGACGCCCGCCGGGATCCGGACCTGCATCGTCCGGGACGACTTGGCCCGGCCGCTGCCCTTGCACTCCAGGCAGGGGTGCTCGGCGATCAGGCCGCGGCCCTTGCAGTCCGGGCAGGGGTCGGTCAGAGAGAAACCGCCGCCTGAACCCCTCGCCACCTGGCCGGTGCCGACGCAGGTCGGGCACACGCGCGGTGTGCCGTTCTTGTCGCCGGTGCCCGAGCAGGCCTTGCACGGCGCCTGCGAGGACATGCGCAGCGGAACCGTCGCGCCCTCGATGGCCTCCGTGAAGCTCAGCGTGACCTCGGACTCGATGTCCTGGCCGCGCCGGGGCTGGGTACGCGTGCCGGTGCCCGCGCCGCCGCGGCTGAACAGGCCCCCGAAGACGTCACCGATCCCGCCGCCGAAGCCGCCGGGGCTCTGGCCGCCCTGGGTGCCGCCTCCGAAGAGGTCGCCCAGGTCGAAGTTGAAGTTGCCGCCGCCCGCGCCCGGCCCCGGGCGGAACCCGCCGTTGCCGAAGAGGGCGCGTGCCTCGTCGTACTCCTTGCGCTTCTTGGGGTCACCGAGGACGTCGTTCGCCTCGGAGATCTCCTTGAACCGCTCCTCCGCCTTGGCGTTGCCCTTGTTGGCGTCCGGGTGGAACTCGCGGGCGAGCTTCCGGTACGCCTTCTTGATCTCGGCCTCGGTGGCGTCCTTGGGGACGCCGAGGACCTTGTAGTAGTCCTTCTCGATGAAGTCCTTGGTGCTCATCCCCGACGTCCCTCCTTCCACTCGCTGTTTACGTCAGCCCTCCTCAGGGCCGTTGTCCTTGTCCTCGCCCGCCTCGGCACCTTCCTCGGCCTTGACCACCTGCGTGGCCCCGGGCTGCGGCTCGGCGACCGCCACCCGCGCGGGGCGGATGGTGCGCTCACCGAAGCGATACCCGGGCTGCAGAATCGCCACGCAGGTCGTCTCCGTGACGTCCGGCGCGTACGAGTGCATGAGGGCCTCGTGGATCATCGGGTCGAAGGGCTCGCCCTCCTTGCCGAACTGCTGGAGTCCCAGCTTCGCCGCCACGGTCTCCAGCGACTCCCCCACGGACTTGAATCCGCCGACGAGTTCGCCGTGATCCCGCGCGCGGCCGATGTCGTCGAGGACGGGGAGGAGTTCGGTGAGGAGGTTCGCGATGGCGATCTCCTTGACCGTGATCCGGTCCCGCTCGACGCGGCGGCGGTAGTTCTGGTACTCGGCCTGGAGCCGCTGGAGGTCCGCGGTGCGCTCACCGAGCGCGGTGCGTACCTGGTCCAGCTGGGCCGTCAGGCCTGCGATCTGTACTGCGTCCCCGGCCGGGGCCGCCCCCTCCCCCGCGGAGGGGGAGGCGGCCTGCGGCTCGGCGTCTTCGGGGGTGGCGCCGGAGGGGACGTCGGGCTTCTCTTCGAAGCCCGGAGTCTCCTCGGTCACGCGGCACCGTCCTTGCGCTCGTCGTCGACGATCTCCGCGTCCACGACGTCGTCGTCGGCCTTCGGGGCCTCGGCACCGGCGTCGGCGCCACCGGCGGCCTGCGCGGCCTGGGCGTCGGCGTACATGGCCTGGCCGAGCTTCTGCGAGACGGCCGCGACCTTCTCGGTGGCCGTGCGGATCTCGGCGGTGTCCTCGCCCTTGAGCGCGGCCTTGAGCTCCTCGACGGAGGCCTCGACCTCGGTCTTGATGTCGCCGGGGACCTTGTCCTCGTTGTCCTTGAGGAACTTCTCCGTCTGGTAGACGAGCTGCTCGCCCTGGTTGCGGGTCTCGGCGGCCTCGCGGCGGGCGTGGTCCTCCTCCGCGTACTTCTCGGCCTCTTCGCGCATCCGGTTGACCTCGTCCTTCGGCAGCGAGGAGCCACCGGTGACGGTCATCTTCTGCTCCTTGCCCGTGCCGAGGTCCTTCGCGGTCACGTGCATGATGCCGTTGGCGTCGATGTCGAAGGCGACCTCGATCTGCGGGACACCGCGCGGGGCCGGCGGCAGACCGGTCAGCTCGAACATCCCGAGCTTCTTGTTGTACGCCGCGATCTCGCGCTCGCCCTGGTAGACCTGGATCTGCACGGAGGGCTGGTTGTCCTCGGCGGTGGTGAAGATCTCGGACCGCTTGGTCGGGATCGTCGTGTTCCGCTCGATGAGCTTGGTCATGATGCCGCCCTTGGTCTCGATACCAAGCGACAGCGGGGTGACGTCGAGAAGCAGGACGTCCTTGACCTCACCCTTGAGGACACCGGCCTGCAGGGCGGCGCCGATGGCGACGACCTCGTCCGGGTTGACGCCCTTGTTGGCGTCCTTGCCGCCGGTCAGCTCGCGGACGAGCTCGGCGACGGCGGGCATACGGGTGGAGCCACCGACGAGGACGACGTGGTCGATCTCGTTGATGGAGACGCCGGCGTCCTTCATGACGTTGAAGAACGGCGTCTTGCAGCGCTCCAGCAGGTCGGCCGTCAGCTGCTGGAACTGGGCGCGCGTGAGCTTCTCGTCCAGGTGCAGCGGGCCCTCGGCGGAGGCCGTGATGTAGGGCAGGTTGATCGAGGTCTCGGTGGACGAGGACAGCTCGATCTTGGCCTTCTCGGCGGCCTCGCGGAGGCGCTGGAGGGCCATCTTGTCCTTGCCGAGGTCCACGCCGTGGCCGGCCGAGAACTGCTTGACCAGGTAGTCGACGACGCGCTGGTCCCAGTCGTCACCACCGAGGTGGTTGTCGCCGTTGGTCGCCTTGACCTCGACGACGCCGTCACCGATCTCCAGCAGGGACACGTCGAAGGTGCCGCCACCGAGGTCGAAGACGAGGATCGTCTGGTCGTCCTTGTCGAGGCCGTACGCGAGCGCGGCCGCGGTGGGCTCGTTGACGATACGAAGGACGTTGAGACCGGCGATCTCGCCGGCTTCCTTCGTCGCCTGGCGCTCGGAGTCGTTGAAGTAGGCCGGGACGGTGATGACCGCGTCCGTGACCTTCTCGCCCAGGTAGGACTCGGCGTCGCGCTTCAGCTTCTGCAGGATGAAGGCGCTCATCTGCTGCGGGTTGAACTGCTTCCCGTCGAGCTCGATCTTCCAGTCCGTGCCCATGTGGCGCTTCACGGAGCGGATGGTCCGGTCCACGTTGGTGACCGCCTGGCGCTTGGCGACCTCGCCGACCAGCACCTCGCCGTTCTTCGCGAAGGCGACGACGGACGGCGTGGTCCTGGCACCCTCGGCGTTGGTGATGACGGTGGGCTCGCCGCCCTCCAGAACGCTGACGACCGAGTTCGTCGTGCCCAGGTCGATGCCGACCGCACGTGCCATGGTGATTTCCTCCAGCTGACTTGAGTGGAACGGACTCAAGTGTGCATCACGTCCGGCGCCCGGTCAACAGAGCTGAGTCGAGGGCACTCAACTCTTATCCGTTCCTTACACGCAACTGGCCTGTGACCTGCGGCGACGCGGGCACGACCCGCCGCCGAGGCCCGTACACCGAGACCCTCAACAGTCCCCCTACGACCATCAGCGCCACCGCCACCACCCACAGAGGCGCCGTTTCCCCGGCCCACCCGGTGTGCGCGAGCACCGCGACGAGCACCCCGGCAAAGGCGCCGACCCCGAGCAACAGCACCGCCCCGCGCGGGGTCAGCCCGAGCCGCCGCAGCCGGTGCGCGAGATGATCGGGCCCGCCCCGCAGCAACGGCCGCCCGGCCAACCTCCGCGACACGACGACGAGTACGGCATCGGCACCGGCCACGACAGTGAGCGCCGACAGCACCCCGACGCCGGAGGCGAGGTCATGCCCGGTCCGGGTGATCACCGCCGCGGCAGCGAGCACGAACCCGGTGAACAGAGACCCGCACGCCCCGAGCGCGATCCGCGCGGGATGCCAGTTGTGCATGAGAAACCCGGTCAGCGCGGCGGCCAGCACGCTCAACAACACGGCCAGCCCGTCCATCACTTCCACGGCCGCACACGCCCCGACCCCAAAGGCGGTGACGACCCCCACGGTCCCGGCCAGCCCGTCGGCATGATCGAGCGCTTTGAAGGCAAGCGCGACACACACGATCCACCCCGCGGCCAACACCCCACCGGCGACCCCGATCTCGCCGTACGGCACGACCCAGGCGGCCGCCACGACCGTACCGCCAAGCAGAAACCGAGCCTTCAGCCGCCACACATCCGCGACAAGCCCGAACCCGGCGACGACACCCCCGGCGACCAGCAACTCGCCGACCCCCTCCCCCAACGGAGCAACCCCGGTCCACTCCCCAACCCCGGCGACCACCCCCGTGGCCCCGACAACGGCCACCCCACCAAACATCGGCACCGGCCGCGCCCGCCGCCGGTCGAGAACGCCGAGGCGCAGGGCGGGCAGCCGGAGGAGGGCGGCGAGGAGAGCGGCGAGGAGGAGGGCGGTGGTGGCGGCGAGGATCCCGTAGAGCACGGGTCCAAGTTAAGTGCGAATGCCGCAAAAGCGGATGAATAACACGATCGGATCGTCGATCCGTCTGCCCGGAATCGTCGATATGTCCATCAGGAGAGGGGCGTACGTCAGCCCGCCGGCCTCCGCCACCGGCGCAGCGCCTGTCTGACCACCCCCGCGCACACCACCGCGACGAACGCCGCCGCGACCAGGCTGACGAGCTCCTCGGCGAGGTCACCCCACCCGGACGAGCCGTAGTCCCAGCGGGCCGGGGAGAGCCAGCTGCCCAGCCGGCACAGCTGGACCGCCAGGGCGAGCGCGAGCAGGGCCGCGGCCGCCCCTCGGGGAAGCGGCCGGGCCAGTCGCGGCTCGGCCAGCAGTACGGCCGCGATCAGCAGGGCCAGACCGAGCAGCACGGCTCCCGCGAACAGGCCGTACCGGATGGTCGAGGTCGGACATCCGCCGCCGTCGGCGACCGCCTCCCACCCGCACACCACCCGACCGCCACCTACCGTGGAACTCCAGACCAGGAACATCCCGTCGAGGGCCTGGAGGGCGAGGACGAGGGCCGCTGCGCGGCGTAGGACCCGGGTCACCGTACGGTTCTTCTCTTGGGCAGCACGGCCCTCTCCTCCGGTGATCCATTGATCGGTCGCACCACTGTGTACGCCGACGCCCGCGACTCAGGCAACCCTCAGCGACCCAGATCACGGTGCACCTGGCTACAGTGCGGCGGAAGATATGGGTAGTCTCAGACGGACTGCATAAGTTACCGCTTAGTAATGACCCTCGCAGGCCCGAGGAGCCCCGAAATGCAACTCGCCGCGATCATCGTGTCGCTGGTTCTGACCGTGGTCGGCGTCGCGCTGCTCGCACGCGCCATCGGTCAATTCGTCCGGTACTTCAAGCTCGGCCAGCCGGTGGTGGCCGGAGCCCGGACCGACAACCCGTACGCGCGCAGTGTGACGCTGGTGAAGGAGTTCCTCGGCCACACCCGGATGAACCGGTGGGGCATCGTGGGCTTCGCCCACTGGTTCGTCGCCGTGGGCTTCCTGACGCTGCCGCCGACCCTCGCCCAGGCCTTCGGCCAGCTCTTCCAGGCCGACTGGACGCTGCCGGTCATCGGCGAGTTCCTGCCGTTCGAGATGTACATCGAGTTCATCGGTGTCATGACCATCCTGGGCATCGTCGTCCTGATGGTCATCCGCCTGCTGAGCCTGCCCTCCCGGGCCGGCCGCAAGTCCCGTTTCGCGGGCTCCAAGTCGGGCCAGGCGTACTTCGTCGAGTACGTCATCCTCACCATCGGCCTCGCCATCTACGTGCTGCGCGGCCTGGAAGGCGCGATCCACCACGTCGAGCACTACGAGGCCGGGTACTTCGCCTCGTACCCGCTGGTCCTCGCCTTCAAGGGACTGAGCGTCCCCACGCTCCAGAACCTCGTCTACCTCACCGCGATGATCAAGATCGGGACGTCGTTCGTCTGGATGATCGTCGTCTCGCTCAACACCAACATGGGTGTCGCCTGGCACCGCTTCCTCGCCTTCCCGAACATCTGGTTCAAGCGGAACGCGACCGGGGAGACGGCCCTGGGCGCCCTGCTGCCGATGACGTCCGGCGGCAAGGCCATCGACTTCACCGACCCTGGTGAGGACGACGTCTTCGGTGTCTCCCAGGTCGAGCAGTTCTCCTGGAAGGGCCTGCTGGACTTCTCCACCTGCACCGAGTGCGGGCGTTGCCAGTCGCAGTGCCCCGCCTGGAACACCGGCAAGCCGCTCTCCCCCAAGCTGCTGATCATGTCGCTGCGCGACCACGCGCACGCCAAGGCGCCCTATCTGCTCGCCGGTGGCGGCAAGTCGATGGAGGGCGAGGAGAAGGCGAGCGAGGAGCAGCTCAAGGACGTTCCGGCCGCCGCTCTCGCCGAGGCCGAGCGGCCCCTCATCGGCACCGCCGAGGAGAACGGCGTCATCGACCCCGACGTCCTGTGGTCCTGCACCACCTGCGGCGCCTGTGTCGAGCAGTGCCCCGTCGACATCGAGCACATCGACCACATCGTCGACATGCGCCGCTACCAGGTGATGATCGAGTCCGCCTTCCCCAGCGAGGCCGGCACGATGCTCAAGAACCTGGAGAAGAAGGGCAACCCCTGGGGGCTCGCCAAGAAGCAGCGCCTGGAGTGGACGAAGGAGGTCGACTTCGAGATCCCGGTCGTCGGCCGCGACATCGAGGACCTCTCCGAGGTCGAGTACCTGTACTGGGTCGGCTGCGCCGGCGCCCTCGAAGACCGCGCCAAGAAGACCACCAAGGCCTTCGCCGAGCTGCTGCACATCGCGGGCGTCAAGTTCGCGATCATGGGCGGCGACGAGAAGTGCACCGGCGACTCGGCCCGCCGCCTCGGTAACGAGCCCCTCTTCCAGGAGCTCGGCATGGAGAACGTCGCCGCGCTGAACATGGCCTTCGGCGAGGACGACGAGGACGAGTCGACGAAGAAGCCGAAGTCGGCCAAGAAGATCGTCGCCACCTGCCCGCACTGCCTCAACACCATCGGCAACGAGTACCCGCAGCTCGGCGGCGACTACGAGGTCATCCACCACACCCAGCTGCTCCAGCACCTGGTGGACGAGGGCAAGCTGATCCCGGTCACGCCGGTCGAGGGCATCATCACGTACCACGACCCCTGCTACCTGGGCCGCCACAACAAGATCTACACGCCCCCGCGCGAGATCATGACCGCCGTCCCCGGCCTGCGTCAGCAGGAGATGCACCGCCACAAGGAGCGCGGCTTCTGCTGTGGCGCCGGTGGTGCGCGGATGTGGATGGAGGAGCGGATCGGCAAGCGCATCAACAACGAGCGCGTCGACGAGGCCCTCAGCCTCAACCCGGACATCATTTCCACTGCCTGCCCGTTCTGCCTCGTAATGCTGACCGACTCGGTCAACGGCAAGAAGGCTGAATCCGATAGCGGCTCCGCCGCGGGGGGCAAGGCCAAGGAGTCCATCCAGGTCGTCGACGTGGCCCAGCTGCTCCTGGAGTCCGTGAAGACACCGGCCGAGGAGGAGCCTCCGGCGGGTGAGGCGGACGCGGAGAACGCGCCGGAGCCGCAGCCGGTGAAGTAGGCGGTAAGTAGCCGACCGATATTCGGGATTGACCCCGTGCCCCTGGTTCACGCCAGGGGCACGGGGTTTTTGGCTTCCGGAATTCGTCGTCTAAGAGGGCTATGCCGGATTGCCCCGAATGCCCTGAAAGAGATATCTGAAGTTCATCTCAATGTCACCCGGAGGCGGGTTGTGACTCAAGAGCACTCTGCCTCCTACCGAGGACTCCTTCATGACTCTCACCGCCGTCGTCATCTGCAGAAACGTCGTCGACCAACTCCCTGACTGCCTGGGCTCGATCCACCGCAACACAGGCCCCGGCATCGACTTCGTCTTCGTCGACGACTGGTCGACCGACGGTTCGAGGGAGTTGCTGGAGGCGGCCGTCCCCCGCATTCCGAACGCCCGTCTGATCACCCACACCGAACCCCGCGGTGCCTCGGCCGCCCGGAACTCCGGAATCGAGGTGGCGACCGGCACGTACACCACCTTCCTCGACGGCGACGACTGGCTGGCCCCCGGCTACTACCCGCGCCTGGACACCACCTGCGCCCGCATGGCCACCGATTTCGTACGCGTCGATCACATGCGTGTCTACGGCCGCAAGCGCACCCTGCACCGGGCCCCCGCCGGCCGCCGCGGAGTCGCCCTGCCCTCGATCGACGGGATCGGCTCGGAGCAGCGCGAGACGATGGTCGACTACCCCAACGTCTGGTCCGGCGCCTTCCGCACCGCCCTGCGCGACCGCGACCGCCTGCTGTACTTCGACACCGAACTGCGCACCTGCGAGGACCGCCTGTGGACCTGGCGGCTGCATCTGCGCACCGAGACCTACGCCGTCGCCGACCTGGCCGGGCTCTTCTACCGGCGCGGCGTCAGCGGCTCCCTCACCGCCGTCGGCGACGACCGCCAGCTGGACTTCCTGCCCGCGCTGCGCCGGGTCATCGACGAGGCCGGCGCGCACCCCAAGGCGGACACCCTGCAGCGCAAGGCGGTCCGCACGCTGCTCGGCATCACCCACTTCCAGCTGGAGAACACCGAGCGGCTGCTGAAGCCCGTCGCCCGCGCGCTGCGCACCCGCTACCGCGACCTGGCCGCCACGCTCCCCCAGGACCTCCTGCGCTCCGTCCTCGACGGCATGGACGGCAAGCGCCGCGACGCCCTGCTCAAGCTGTACCGCCCGAAGGCCACGATCAGGAAGGGCCGCTGACCATGGATACCCCCGAGACGACCCAGCCCCCCGTCCAACTCGTCGAGGTCTCCACGCTCTACGGCCTCGCCTCCGTCTGCGCGGCCATCGACGCGGGCTTCCTGCCCCTGCCGCCCGGCGGACGCCGACTGCTGATCACGTCGAACAACGCGGACGTCCCCGAGTCCCAGCCCGCGTGGGACGACCTGCCCGGCTTCCGCCGCCTGGCGAGCCGCTTCGAGCGGGTCGTCGACTGGAACGCCCTCGCCTTCCCCCGCCACCCCAACCTGTGGCGCCCCAGCGCCGAGGACATGCCCCTGCTGGCCCGCTGTCTGCGCGAATCCTGGGCGGTCCCCGAGGACGCGCCGATCCAGCTCGTCCTGGAATCCCTCCAGGTCCCCCCGGCCCAGACCCTGGCCCACCTCTTCCGCGAGGCCGAACTCCACGTCTACGCCGACGGGTTGATGACCTACGGCCCCCTCCGCGCCCACCTGGCCAACGACCTCGCCGACCGTATCCGCCAGCTCATCCACCCCGACCTGGTGACCGGCCTGCGCCCCCTCCTCCTCAGCTCCGTCGACGCGCGGCACAGCGTCCTGCCCCCCGAGACCCTGCGCGCCGTGTTCGAGGAACTCGCCGAGGAGGCCGACGCACCCCTGGCGGCGGAGGGCCTGCCCCAGCAGGACGCGGGTCTCGTCGTGGGCCAGTACCTCGCCGAGATCGGCCTGCTCAGCGCCGCCGAGGAGGACGCCCTGCACCAGGACATGGTCCGCCTCGCCGCCCGCCAGGGCTGCACCCACGTCGTCTTCAAGCCGCATCCCCGAGCCCCCAGACGCCACATGGACCTCCTCCGCAAGACGGCCGCGGAAGCCGGAGTGGCCTTCTTCACCGCCGAGACCCCGGTCCTCGCCGAGGTCCTGCTCACCCGCCTGCGCCCCCGCCTGGTCGTCGGCTGCTTCTCCACCGCCCTGTTCACGGCCTCGGCCCTCTACGGCATCCCGGCCCTGCGCCTGGGCACCGAACGCGTCCTGCGCAACCTGCGCCCCTACGAGAACAGCAACCGCATCCCCCTGGTCCTCGCCGACCAGCTCCTCCCCGACGGCAGCGGCCGGGCCCCGTTCGCCGTGACGGACGTACGCCCGCTCGTCGAGACGATCACGTACTGCATGCAGCCGGAGAAGAACCCCCGCCTGCGCCCGGTGGCCGAGCGTTTCCTCAACTCCCCCGCCGCGGACCGGGTGTTCGCGGACCGCCACATCGGCATGCTCCGCCTGACCCGCCTGTCCCTCCCCGGCGGCCTGCCGCTGCGCGGCCGCGCCCTGCGCCTGGCGACCTCCCCGACGCTACGACGCCACCGCGCACGTCTCGCCAAGGCGCTGCGCTCGTCGTCGGGCCTGCGGACGGTCCTGCGACTCCGGGGAGCCGGCCGATGACGCCGCCTCCGGAACAGACCGAACAACAGGCTGAGCAACAGGCCGAGCAACAGGCCGAGCAACAGGCCGAGCAACAGGCCGAGAGGGCCGACTCCCGTATTCCCGAGGCTCGGGCGCGAGCGACCAGGCAGCCGCAGATGGCGATGTCAGCCGGCCGGCCCGGACTCCGGATCTCCCCCCTCCGGTTCGCCGCCGAACTCCCGGCGGGCTGCGCGCTCGCGGTCGCCACGTCCGTGGCCGCGCAGTACGGCATCGAGCGCCTCCCCATCCCCGAACCGTCACTGCTGGCCGCCGTACTGACCACCCTCGGCGTCACGGTCGTAGTGGCCGCCCTTGCGCTGCTCAGCGCGGCGGGCGCGCGCACCAGGCTGACCCCGTGGGCCGGTTACGCCCTCGCCGCCGCGCTGCCCACCCTCCTTCTCGCGATCCCCCTGCACGGCACGCGCTGGTTCCTGGGCGGGCTGGCCTCGGACAACCTCTTCCGGGTCGAGTACCTGACCCGGCTGGCGTCCTCCCCCTTCCTCGCGGACTTCGCGTACCGGGGGGTGCCGCCGCTGTATCCGCCGGCCTGGTTCTGGGCGGGCGGACGCCTGGCCGCCGAACTGCACGTCCCGGCCTGGACGGTGTTCAAGCCGCTGGGCATCACGTCCGTGGCGCTGACCGCGGCGCTGGGGCTGGCGTTGTGGCGGCTGCTGGTTCCGGCGCGTACGGCGGTGCTGCTGGCCGTGGCGACGACGCTCTGTGCCTTCGTCGAGCCGTCGATGGGGGTGCGCGAACCGTACGCCTGGCTGGTCGGCGGAGTCCTGGCCCCGCTGACGGTGCTCGCGCTGAAGGCCCTCGGCTCGCGGAACCCCCGCTGGTGGTCGCTGGTCGCGCTCGGCGGGGCGTTCGGCGCGGCCCTGGTCGTCTACACGATGCTGGCGGCGTTCTGGGGCTTCACGCTGCTGGTCCTGACGGTGACGCTCGCCGTCCGTCGCAGGCAGCGCCCGCTGGTCATGCTCGGCCGCCTCGCTCTGGTCGGCGTGAGCGCCCTCCCCGCCACCTGTCTCGTCCTGGTCCCGCACAAGCTGGCGGGTCTGCTGGCCGGCTCGCCGCCCACCACGGCCCTCCAGTTCACGCCCTACCAGCAGCTCACCTACCTCCTGCCGATGACGACCCCCACCCCGGCGGGCCTGCTCTGCCTGGCGGGCGTCGGCTGGCTGGTGCTGCGCGCGCGGACGAACCCGGTCGCGGGCGGCCTGACGGTGCTGGTGATCTGCTGCTACCTGTGGGTCGTACTGTCGCAATGCGCGATCGCCCTGGACACGACGCTGCTGTCGTTCCGCGTCCACCCGGTCCTGCTCTCGGCCCTCTACTGCGCCGGCGTACTGGCGACGGCGGATGCGCTACGGGCGGTACGCGGGCGTTGGCCGTCCCGCTACCGCTCCTCGATCCGCCCGTTTACGGCGCTGATCGCGGCGGCATGCGCGGTCTCCGTACTCCAGTCCCCCACCAGCACCTTCACCCACGAGGTCGACCTGGCCCACCGCCAGGCCTACCCCCTCACCGACGGCTCCGCCCCCGGCGCCACGGCCCGCGTCCGCGAACCCGGCCTCGACCACCCGTGGATCGGCCCGCTGGCCCGCGCGATCACGGCGGCCACGCCCCACCGCCGCGCCCAGGACCTCACCGTCCTGACGGACGAACACCGCCTCATGGCCGTGAAGCCGTACTGGGCGTACGTGTCGATCACGCCCGGCTACTCCAACCCCCTGGGGCAGCACGAGCGGCGCAACGCGGAGGTCCTGCGGTGGCTGACGGCGCGTAACGCGGCACAGTTCGCTGCGCGGCTGAACGCGGATCCGTTCGGGGCGCCGGACGTGTTCGTGCTGCGAAGGGCGGGAGCGGAGGAGGAGAAAGCGGGGCCGGTACCGGCGGTGCCCGCGACACCGGGTCCGGTGGCCCCCGTACCCCCACCCCACGGCTACCTCCTCGACCTCACCCACCACCGCTTCCCCCGCGTCCCGGTGACCGGCGCACGGGAGGTCACATTCCCGGAGGAGCTGTTCGGGGGCGGCTACTTCACGCGGAAGGACGTGGGCCCGTACTCGGTGCTGGTCCGCGTCCGTTGAGCGTGCGGATAGTCACGCACCGACACCCCTTACCGCGTCGCTCGAACAAGAGCATCATGTGCGGGCTGTTGTCCGTTGATGCGGTAGGGGTGAATGGTGCGGGCGCGAAGAGGCGGCGGTCGGAGGCGTACGGCTGCGACGGCCGCGGCGGCTCTGGGCGGCACGCTGCTGCTCGCCGCCTGCGGCCCGGTATCCGGCGCCGGACCCGACAGCGCCCAGCACACACCGCCCCTCCAGATCGCGCAGGCACCGGCCCAACTCCCCATCCCGCAGGGCAAGGGCAGCAAGGTCCCCGACGACTTCAACGGCGACGGTCACCGCGATCTGGTGCTGGGCGACCTGGTCAAGGCGGAGAGCCACGCGGACGACGCGGGCATCGGCGTCGTCTACGGCAGCGAGCGCGGACTCAGGCCGGGCGCACGGCAGTTGCTGAGCCCGGCGAAACAGGGCGCCCGAACCCAGGGCCAACTCCCGGCGGTCTTCGACGCGGAGGAAAGCTGCGACCTGAACGGCGACGGCTTCACCGACCTGGTGGTGTCGACCGATCCCCCATACGACGGTCAGGGCCGGCCCCCGGTCCCCCTCCAGCTCCTCTTCGGCTCCCCAAAGGGCCTGACCGGCAAGGCGGTTCACCTCACGATCCCCGCCCAGGCCCGCGCCGGCAACGACTGGCCCGACCAGCCCGTCTGCGGCGACTTCGACGGCGACGGCGCGAACGACCTGGTGGTGCACGCGACGGGAGGGCAACTGTCGTATCTGCGGGGCCCGTTCACGAGCAAGGGCGCGCCCAGCGAGGCAGGCGCCCCGCTCGCGTCCCCCGGTGAGGTCCCCACGGGCCCGTCGGCCGACGTGAACCGCGACGGCTACGACGACCTGCTCGTCCGCAAGTCCCAGGACAGCACGGCCAAGTCGGCGATCGTCCTTGGCGGCCCCGACGGCCCCACCCGTACCGGCGCCGAGCTCCCGGCCGGAATCGACGTGGCCCTGGGCCGCTTCGGCAAGGGCAAGTCGCTGGACGCGGCGACCGGCACGATGGGCGAAACGTCCTTGCGCTACGACCTGCCGACGGGGACGGACGGAACCCTGGCCTCGCCGGGCTCGATGCTCGACGCGGGCGACCTGGATGGGGACGGGCTGAGCGAACTCGTCTCCAGCGGCTCCCGGTTGAAGGTATTCCGGGGGCGCGCGGCCGGCCTGTCGGCGGCGGACGTGGTGATCGTGGAGCCTCCGGCCCGGGGCACGACCCGCGTCCTCGCGGTCGGCGACTTCGACGGTGATGGACGGGCGGACCTTGCGGTGCGGACGTATGCGGGGGAGACGAAGGACACGGTGGCGGTCTATCCCGGGGCCAGGAAGGGGTCGGTCGCGAAGGAGCCCGCGGTCACCTTCTCCAGCTCGGAGTTCCTCGGAGACGACTGACAGCTGGCGGCTGGCGGCTGGCGTCACAGTGGACTCAAGAGTTCACCGAACTCCCGTACAACCCACGCCACTTGCCAAGTGTCTCCTCATCGCGACACCTCGTGATACCGGGACATCCACGACCCTTGGAGCCCTCTTGACCACCCGCCCCCGGACCCGCCTCCTGGCCGCCGCCGCTCTCCTCGCTTCCGGCCTGACCCCGCTCGTCCTCGCAGCCCCGGCCAACGCGGCGGCCGCGAAGTACGCGGACGACTTCAACGGAGACGGATACCGCGACCTCGTTCTCGGCGACCGCACCGCCGCGGTGGGCGGGAAGAAGGAGGCGGGCGCGGTCGTGGTCGTCTGGGGCACGGCGACGGGGCTGGATCCCGCCACGCGCAAGGTCTACACCCAGAACAGCCCGGGAGTCGAAGGCTCGGCGGAGGCCAACGACTACTTCGGCGCGAAGGTCACCACGGCCGACGTGAACAAGGACGGTTACGCGGACGTCGTCGCCACCTCACCCGGTGAGGACGCGGGCTCCCGGCACGGCACGTTCACCGTCCTGTGGGGCTCCAAGTCCGGTCTGACCAGGGGCAGTTGGTACGCCGCCCCGGGCGGCAAGGACGACGGCTTCGCCCAGGACGTCGCCGTCGGTGACTTCAACGCCGACGGCAAGGTCGACGTGGTCTCCGTCGGCGACGACTACATCTGGTACCTTCGCGGCCCGTTCACCAAGTCCGGCTCCCGCGGCGGCGCCACCAACCTCGACCCGGTCGACGGCGAGGACATCAAGCCCGAACTGGTCGTCTCCGGAAAGGTCACCAAGGACAGCACCACCGACTTCGCGGTCATCGGCTACGACGTGGACACCCGCACCAACCGCGTCTGGTTCTACCGCGGCAGCGCGAGCGGCCCGGTCAAACCACCCAAGAAGTACGGCCTGCCCGCCTCCTCCGACCTCGTCGGCACGAGCGCTGTGATCGCCGACTTCGACAAGAACGGCTACGGCGACCTGGCCGTCGGCGTCTCCCGCTCCGGCAAGGGCGGGGCCGTCCACATCCGCAAGGGCACGTCCACGGGCTTCAGCAGCACCGCCAAGTCGATCAGCCAGAACACCGCGGGCGTGCCCGGCGTCCGCGAGTCCGGCGACTACTTCGGCTACGACATCTCGGCCGGGGACACCAACGGCGACGGCTACCCGGACCTCGCGGTGGGAGCCCCGATGGAGACACTCGGCAGCGAGTTCTGGCGCGCCGGTGCCGTGACCGTGCTGCGCGGCGGCACGTCCGGTCTCACCGGCACGAACTCCCGCCAGTACGACTACACCACCACCGGATTCCAGCGCCCCGCGGACGAGAGCGACTCCTGGTTCGGCGCTTCCGTCCTGCTGCGCGACTACAACCGCGACGGCCGTGCGGAACTCGTCGCCGCCGCATGGGAGATCGGCCGTCTGCACCTCTTCCCCGGCACCGCCTCGGGCCCGACGGGCACGGGCTCGACGACGCTCACCGTCAAGGGCCTGGGCCTTGGCACCCGCACGCACTTCGGCGCGGCGCTGGCGGACTGACCCACTCACCCTCACACGAACTCCCCCTCACACGAACTCACTTGGAGTCCTGGACGTGAAGCACCCCGTGCGCACCACCACGGCCCTCGCCGCCCTGACGGTCGCGGGCCTCACCCCCCTGACCCTGGCGGCCACCCCCGCCTTTGCCGCCCCGTCCGGCCTCCAGGGCGACTTCAACGGAGACGGCTACCGCGATGTGGCGATCTCCGCCCCGGCCGCCACCGTGAGCGGCAAGAAGTGGGCCGGGCAGGTCGCCGTCGTCTACGGCTCGGCGAGCGGTCTCGACCCGGCGAAACGGAAGATCATCAGCCAGAACACCGCGAGCATTCCGGGAGCGGCCGAGGCATACGACGAGTTCGGCGACCAGGTCGCCACCGCCGACCTCAACCGGGACGGTTACAGCGACCTCGTCATCGGCGCCCAGCACGAGAAGGCCGGATCCGCGGAGGACGCGGGCACGGTGGTCGTCGTATGGGGCTCGTCGTCCGGACTGTCCGGCGGTACGACGGTGAAGAACCCCGAGACCCTGTACGGCAGTTACTTCGGCCTGAGCATCGCGGCGGCGGACTTCACCGGCGACGGCAAGCCCGACCTGGCGATCTCCGCGCAGAGCTCCGCCGCGGACCCGGCCTACCGGATCCGGCTGATCCGCGGCCCGTTCACCAAGTCCGGCTCGACCGGGTCGGTCTCCTCGTACTCGCCCGGCATCGACAATCCGGCCCTGACGGCGGGCCGCGTCAGCGGCGACACCAAGGCCGACCTCGTGGTCACCGGCCAGAAGCCGAACAGCAGCCAACTCGCCACCGCCGTCTACTACAAGGGCACCGCGAGCGGCCTGAGCAAGGCGGCAACCCTGCGCCCCGCCGCCACGGCGGCCATCGGCGACCTGAACAAGGACGGCTACGGCGACATCGCCCTCGGCAACCCGGAGGAACCGGACGACGAGCCGTCCGCCTCGACGGGCGGCAAGATCCACGTCGTCTACGGCACGGGGTCGGGCCCGAGCGCCACCCGCCGTGTCACGTTCACGCAGAACACATCCGGGGTGCCGGACTCCTCGGAGTACAGCGACGACTTCGGCGGGGCGCTGGCGATCGGCGACTTCGACAAGAACGGCTACGGGGACCTCGCGGTCGGCGCCCCGGGCGAGTCCTTCGGCGACGACACGAACTACGTCGTCTCGGCAGGCGCGATCACCCTGATGCGGGGCTCGGCATCCGGCCTCACCGCGACCGGAGCGGTGCACCTGACGCAGGACAGCACCGGGGTCCCGGGCGCGGTGGAGGCCCTCGACGGCTTCGGCGCCACGCTGCTCGCGTCCGACGTGAACCATGACGGCCGCGCGGACCTCACGGCGATCGCCTCCGAGGAGAACGACCCGGCGGGCGCGGCATGGTTCCTGCCGGGTGCGGCGTCGACGCTGTACTCGACGACGACGGCCACGACCTTCAGCCCGACGAAGCTCGGCCTGTCGACCAGCCAGGGCGGAGCGTTCGGCCAGGACCTGGCCGGCTGAGGTTCTCGGCCCGCGTCGGGCTACCCGCGCCCGGGCCGGGGAATGCCGCCCTGGCCCCCTGTTTTTCCCTGTGTCTCCCCTTAGGGGATGTCACAGCTCGGCCGCAAAGCCGGACCCGGATCGCCGGGTCCGGCACGTGACTCTGTGGGACCAGGTACGTTCGATTACGTGGCTGGATTCAGGATCGGACGGGGCGCCCGGGACAACCGCGCCCCGCAAGCGCGACCGCAACAACCTCCGTACGGACAGCAG
Source organism: Streptomyces sp. JLBG701 (assembly GCF_058544905.1). NCBI lineage: Bacteria > Bacillati > Actinomycetota > Actinomycetes > Kitasatosporales > Streptomycetaceae > Streptomyces > Streptomyces sp. JLBG701. Next base: position 6,195,231 of record NZ_CM178588.1, on the reverse strand, counting down.
GCGCCCCAGGGACAGCCGTACGGCTACCCTCCCGCGCCGCAGCCGTACCCGCAGCAGCAGCCGTACGGCGGCAGTGGCAGCGGTGGTGGGCAGTGGCCGGGGACGAACGGCGGGCAGGGCGAGCCGGAGTACTTCGGCGGCGACGACCCGTACCAGCAGGGCAACGCCGGCCCTGACCCGTACGCGGCGAACAACCCGGGTCACACCCAGGCGTTCTCCGTAGGGGAGTCCCCGTACAACCAGGGTGAGACCTATCACGCGGGCTCGACCCAGGCCCCGCCCGGCCCGATCGGCCCCCGGCTGCACTGGAAGGCCCTGCTGAAGGGCATCCTCACTGCCCCCAGGCAGACCTTCCTCCAGATGCGGGACTACTCGATGTGGGGCACGGCCCTCATCGTCACGTTCCTCTACGGCCTCCTCGCCGTCTTCGGCTTCGACGGCGCCCGCAAGGACGCGATAAACGCCACACTGTCGAACGCCGTCCCGATCGTCCTGACGACGGCCGTGGCGATCGTCCTGAGCTCGCTGATCCTGGGCGTGGTCACCCACACCCTGGCCCGCCAGCTCGGCGGCGACGGCTCCTGGCAGCCGACGGTCGGCCTCTCCATGCTGATCATGTCTCTCACCGACGCCCCCCGCCTGGTCTTCGCCATGTTCTTCGGCGGCGACGCGACCTTCGTCCAGGCCCTGGGCTGGGCGACATGGGTGGCGGCAGGCGCCCTGCTGACCCTGATGGTGTCCAAGTCCCACGACCTTCCGTGGCCGAAGGCGCTGGGCGCGTCGGCGATCCAGCTGATCGCGTTGCTGTCGATCGTGAAGCTGGGGACGTTCTAAGTAGTACTGAGCAGCAAAAAGGGGTTCTCGGCTGTGGCAGCCGGGAGCCCCCTTTTTTTTGGACTTGTCGCCTTGTCGCTGACGCCTCAGGCGTCGAGCACCTGCCCGGCCCGCTTGATCACGGGCTCTTGGACACTCCACGGAAAGTTGATCCAGTCATCGGTCCGCTTCCACACGTACTCGCACTTCACGAGCGACTGCGACTTCTCGTAGATGACCGCGCTGCGGACCTCGGCGACGGTGTCGAGGCAGAAGTCCCGGACCAGCTTGAGCGTCTTGCCGGTGTCGGCGACGTCGTCGGTGATCAGGACCTTCTTGTCGGAGAAGTCGATGACGTTGGGGACGGGCGCGAGCATGACGGGCATTTCGAGCGTTGTGCCCACACCGGTATAAAACTCGACATTTACCAGGCTGATGTTCTTGCAGTCGAGGGCGTAGGCGAGCCCTCCGGCGACGAAGACGCCGCCGCGGGCGATGCTGAGGACGACGTCGGGTTCGTAGCCGTCGTCGGCGATGGTCTGGGCGAGCTCGCGCACGGCGACGCCGAACCGTTCGTAGGTCAGATTCTCGCGTACGTCGCTCATGCTCAGACCTGCGTCCGGTGGAAGTTGAGGAAGGACCGGGAGGCGGTGGGTCCGCGCTGCCCCTGGTAGCGGGAGCCGTAGCGGTCGCTGCCGTAGGGGAACTCGGCCGGCGAGCTGAGCCGGAACATGCACAGCTGGCCGATCTTCATGCCGGGCCAGAGCTTGATGGGGAGGGTCGCGAGGTTGGAGAGCTCCAGCGTCACGTGACCGGAGAAGCCGGGATCGATGAAACCGGCGGTGGAGTGGGTGACGAGGCCGAGGCGGCCGAGGGAGCTCTTGCCTTCGAGGCGCGAGGCGAGGTCGTCGGGGAGGCTGATGACCTCGTAGGTGGAGGCGAGGACGAACTCTCCGGGGTGGAGGATGAACGGCTCGTCGCCCTCGGGCTCGACGAGCCGCGTCAGGTCGGCCTGCTCGATGGAGGGGTCGATGTGGGGGTAGCGGTGGTTCTCGAACACCCGGAAGTAGCGGTCGAGGCGCACGTCGACGCTCGACGGCTGCACCATGGTTTCGTCGTAGGGATCGATCCGTACTCGCCCGGAGTCGATCTCGGCCCGGATGTCCTTGTCTGAGAGAAGCACGCCCCGAGGATACGCAAGGCGCGCGGAGCCGCCACAATCGTGACGACTCCGCGCGCGTATTACTTGGCGTACTGCTTGACCGCGGGCTGACGCATTACTGGCCGCTACCGCTTTTCGAGGCTGACCGGCACGACACTCCTCAGCCGCGCACACCGCGGACATCGGACGAGCCGCCCGGGACCGAGCCGCTCTGCCTGCTGCATCGGGAACGAAGCGGTGCTGAACACGTGCCCATCGGCACAACGGACGACGGTGCGCTCCATCAAGTCCTAGAGTCCCTTCCCCAAGAGCCGCGTCCGGCTGCTGCTCGCCGGACGACGAAAGGCCACATTACGGGATGAAAGGGACGGCTCTCCAGGCGGCACTCCGTCCCGCCCAGACCCTCTTCCACGTCTCCACCGTACGCCCCAACTCCGTTCCCCTGCAGCCCCATCACTCCCCGGAAACGCACTCCGGCCCCACGGCTTCAGCGCCGGGGGCCGGACATGAGGTAAAGTGTCGATGCGTTCGGACACCGGCTCCGACCGGCGTCTTACGCGGGTGTAGTTTAGTGGTAGAACATCAGCTTCCCAAGCTGAGAGTGCGAGTTCGATTCTCGTCACCCGCTCCAACACGAACCCCCAGGCCATTGGCCCGGGGGTTGTTTGTTGTCTAGTCCAATTTGAGGGTGGCGTGCCCTCCGCGTGCCCTAAGTCGAGGCAGCGGGCCCAATTCGAGGACCTCGGGGGGAAATCCGAACCTCGCACCGCTGACATGTCTCGCATGATGAGATCGACTTTCGGTGACCCGGGTCACATGCTCAGCAAATGCCATCTGGGTTGCATGCGCAAAAGGTGAATTGTTGGGCGGCAGAAACCGCTCGACCTGAAGCGACCGGCGGCCCTCCGGTAGTGCGCTTTACCGAGGACCGTTGGGACGCAGATCAGGTGGACGGTGCATCGTAAGTGGCGACAACACACCCATTGCCGCCATCAGGTTGTTGAGCCCGGGAAACATGGTGCAGTGAGCCTGCGGTCGCCCAGAAGCGGACGCGAGCCCCGCCGACCTCACCGGCAACCCTTGGGCGAAGCTCGTCGCCCCCGACCGGCCGCCGCCGTCTGCGGGATCGAGGACCCAGCCGTGCTGGTCAACGTCCGGAGTGGCGTCGGTCGGCCCTGAAGCGCAAGGAGCACTCTGCACACGCAGCGTTGGGCAACGCATAGCCTGGCTGGAGTCGAAGAAGAGGGGCTGGACGAGTGGATGCCGGGATACGCCGTCCGACGATCCGCGACGTGGCGAAGCTCAGCGGGGTGTCCGTGGCCACGGTCAGCTATGTGCTGAACGGCAAGGAGTCGCAGTCGATCAGTCAGGAGACGAAGCAACGGGTGACCGCGGCGGTCTCCGAACTCGGATACGTGCGCAACCCCGTGGGTACCGCTCTGCGCCGCGGGCATTCGAACGTCGTCCTGGCGGTCTTCGACCCGACCTTCGTCGGGGATGTCAGCGAGCGCTGGAACGGTGCGGTCATTGGCGCCCTGTCCGATCTCGGCTACACCGTCGTGACACACACGCTGCTCCAGGAGGCGGAGGCGGTGAAGGTGGTGCGGTCGTTGCAGCCCTTCGGCGTCGCGCTGTTCGCCTTCGTGACCGTACGGACCCATGAGGAGATACGTGCCGCCGGAGCCCGGCACGTGTTCGGGTTCCCTGCCGCCGAGGCCGATCCGGAGGCGGCGGACCGGCCCTGGGAGCGGGCGATCGGCCGCGCTCAGGTGGCGCACCTGGCGGAACGCGGATACGAACGGGTCCGGTACGCGTTCCCGGAGCCTTCGAGTCGGCGAGTGGTGGCCGAGCACCGGCTCCGGGGCGTACGGGAGGAATGCCGGCGGCGAGGGATGCCGCAGCCCGAGGTGTTCACCCTGCCTCTCGACCGGCCGCAGGCGGTGGCCGCCCTGTCCGCGCTGGGCCGGATGCAGGGTTCGGCGATCTGTGCGGCCGATGACCGTCATGGACTGGCCGTACTGGCCGCTGCTGCGGATCTCGGCCTGCGGGTCCCGTCGGATGTGGCGGTCATCGGCGCCGAGGACACCGTGGAAGGCCGCTTGGCGATCCCCGCGCTCACGACCACACGCTTGGTCGATTCCGACAGACTCACAGGTCTGCGCGCCTGGCTGGAGGCGGAGCTGAACAGTCAGCGGACTCCGCTCGGCCGCACGATCTGGGAGAGCGCGGCTTCGGCGGAGGTCGTCGTCCGCCGGTCCACCTGAACCGACCGAACCGACTGGACCGGCCGGGCCCCAAGCCCACCCCCGTCTGCGTGCTCGGGGCCCGATGCCTGGTCAGGACACGTGGAACACGTGCGTACCGCCCTGCACGCGGTAGACGACGTAGCCGGCCTTCTGCTCCACTCGGGTCGCGCCCCGGCCCGCAGTGATGCTCCACGCACCGTCCGGGACCGGGACACGGACCTCGGCCGGTGTCCTCGCGGGCACCTTCACCGTGAGGGTCAGACGGCCCTTCTCCTGGCGCCAGCCGGCGCCGACCTCGCCGCGCGGGGTGGTCACCCGGGCCGAGGCATACCGCAGGCCGTCCGGCACTACCGGTGCGACGAGCACCTTGCGGTAGCCGGGAGCGGCGGCCTGGATACCCGCCAGATGCTGGTAGAACCAGTCGTCCACGGTGCCCAGGAACGGGTGGTTCATCGAAAGGTCCTTCTTGGTCATGGACCAGGTCTCCCACGAGGTGGTGGCGCCCTGCTTCACCCAGTAGCCCCAGCTGGGGTAGCTGGTCTGGGTGGCGATCCGGTAGGCCAGGTCGGCTCGGCCGTTCCCGGTCAGGACGGGGAGCAGCAGTTTGGTGCCGATGGCCCCGGTGTTCAGGTGGTCGCTGCGGTCGGTGATGTCCTTGACCAGGTTGGCGAAGACCGCGTCCCGGTGTTCTTCGGGGACCAGCCCGTACGCCAGGGCCACCAGGTTGGAGGTCTGACGGTAACCGGCTTCCACGGGCGTCCGGTAGACGCCCGCGTCAGCGTCGAGGAACGTCTCGTTGAACTTCTCGGCGAGGGCGTCGGCCAAGGTGTCGAACCGGGCGGCGTCGCCGGAGTGACCGAGTTCCCTCGCGATCCGGGCCAGGAGACGGGCCTCGTGGTAAAGGTCGGCGTTGGCGGTCAGCAGGGAGCCCTCCGGCGGCCTGAGGGCCACGGTGGCGGCGTTCTCCGCGCCGGGCGGTGACCAGTCGCCGAAGGAGAAGCCGGTGTACAGACCGTTCGTCCCGGCGATGGTGGTGCGCATCAGGTCGAGCCAGCGCGCCATGGCCGGATAGTTGTCGGACAGCACGCCGACGTCGCCGTAGTGCTGGTAGTGCGTCCAGGCGGAGGAGATCAGCGTGCCCGACCAGGACGGGTCGTTCCACAGGGGGAAGCCGCCGGGGTTCGGAGCGATCACCGGCAGGCTGCCGTCGGCCCGCTGGGAGTCACGGAACGTCCGCAGCCACTGGCGGTACAGGCCCTCGACATCGAAGTTGAGGGCCGCAGAGTCCAGGTAGAGATAGGCGTCGGCGGTCCAGCCCTGCCGGTCCCGCCAGGGGGTGTCGGTGGGAATGCCCCACATGTTGTCCAGCAGGGACGCACGCTGAATGGCGTTGATCCTGTTCAGAAGCGGGTCGGCGCTGTCGAAGCGGCCGGTCGACGCCACCGCTGTGTGCGCGACGCGGGCCTCGATCCCGAACGAGGTCAGCGGCGCCGAGGTGGACACCTCGACATAGCGGAAACCGTGCCGCGTGAAGCTCGGTTCCCACGTCTGCGTTCCCTTGCCGCCCAGGATGTAGGAATCCCGGTGGGTGACCGCGGCGGGACCGAGCATCGCCGACTGGAACACGGTGCCGTCGTCGTTCAGCTGCTCGCCGTAAACGAGGGTCACCGTCGTTCCGGCCGTGCCGCTGACCTTGATGCGGGCCCAGCCGGCCGTGGTCCGGCCGAAGTCGTAGACCCGGGTGCCGGTCGTGAGCCTCGTGACGCCGACAGGCCCGAAGGTGTCGGTGACCTTGACCGGTGGCATGTCGGCGGGCACCACCTGCTTGGTGGGCGCGGGCTGGACGCGTGCGGTCTCCCAGGCCGAGTCGTCGTAGGCGGCGTTCGTCCAACCTGGTTTGGCCAGGCGGGCGTCGTACGACTCACCGAAGTACAGGGCGTCACGGGTGGGCCCGTCGGTGATCTTCCAGGTGCCGTCGCTGACGACCCGGCTTCTGGTGCCGTCGCTGAAGACGATGTCCAACTGCGCCAGCAACCGGGGCTCCTCTGTCCAGGGGGCCTTCGACAGGCCGAACAGCGTCGTCGGAGTGGTCTCCGGGGTGCTGAAATAGCCGCGCCCCAGGGTGACGGCGATGGCGTTGTCCCCGCCGCGCAGCGACTTCGTGACGTCGAACGAGCGCGAGTACGCGGTCTGGTCGTAGGCCGACGGCGGCGGGTCCAGGACCTGGTCACCCACTCGGTGGCCGTTGATCCACGCCTCGTAGTAGCCCAGTCCGACGATGTTGAACCTCGCCTGCTTGACGCGCTTGCCCAGCGCGAAGACCCGGCGCAGCAGCGGTGCGGGGTTCTGCTTGCCCAACTCGGGCGCCACCGACGGGGTGTCCCGCCCGATCCACTTCGCCGTCCAGTCGTTTCCGGCAGACGCGGCCGTGGACGGTGACCCGTAGGCGAGCCCCGGGCTCACCACACCGATGACCACGGCTGCGGCAGCGGAACCCACCACTTGCCGACGCGTGGCTGACCTGTTGAGAGACATGCCCGTTCCCTTCTTGTCAGTGAACCTGCCTGGCAGGTCTGTGGGGGGACAGGAGGCGCTCACAGGCGTCCACGCACGCCTCACGACGCGGACACCCACTCCCCGGAGGTGCCACAGCACTCGGCCGGTTTGGAACGTTTCGGCGCACGCTAATGAGAGGGCGCAACTTGAGTCAATAGGGTTACTTAAACGTTTCTGGCTTGGAAGATCAGATCACGAAGGCGCGTCCTGCCTGCTTTCCGGGAAGATCGAGCAGCGATCATGTGCCCCGACTGGCCCACATAATGAATCGATTCACTCCAGACCTAGGAGGACAGACGGGCGATCCCGCGCCCCGGTCGACTGTCAGCCGACGGGTACCACCTGGGCAGCAAGGACGGCGGCGGCCATCAGCTCTTCGCGGGGCGCGTCGGCGGCGGCGTTGACGGCGAGACCCTCGGCGGTGGCCATGAGGAAGCGTGCCAGGACCTTGCAGTCGGTGCCGGCGGGCAGGTCTCCGTCCGTCACAGCCTTCTCGAAGCGGCCCTGGACGGCATTGCGGTAGTCGTTGCGGGCCGCCTTGAGCACCTCCACGATCGCGCGGCCGTCCTCGCCCGAGGCGAGTCCCGCCTGCACCGTCAGGCAGCCACGAGGCTTGCCCGGCGTGGTGTACGCCTCGACCAGGCCGGTCAGCAGCCGAAGTGCCACCTCGCGTGCCGTGGGCTGCGCCAGCGCGTCGCGCGACAAGGGGGAGCGCGCCTGGGCGTAGCGGTCCAGGACCTTCACGAAGAGCTGCTGCTTGTTTCCGAAGGCCGCGTACAGGCTGGGCGGCCGGATGTCCATCGCCGCCGTCAGGTCGGCGATCGAGGTGGCCTCGTAACCCTGGCGCCAGAACAGCTCCAGGGCTGTGTCCAGTGCGACCTCCTCGTCGAAGGCGCGCTTGCCTCCCCTGGGCATGACCCCTCCTCCCTTGCCCGGCTCCGCCACGGGTGCCGGTTGCCCGATTGCTTTAGCGGTCGTTACAGTGTAGCCGTTCACCGCTTTAGCGATCGCTACACGAAAGGTCGGGTGCTCATGGGAAAGCTGGACGGCAAGACCGCGGTCATCACCGGCGGAAGCAGCGGGATCGGTCTGGCGACCGCGAGGACGTTCGTCACCGAGGGCGCCTACGTCTACATCACCGGCCTGGGTGCGGAGGAACTGATTAAGGCCCAGGCCGAGATCGGCGGCCACGTCACAGCCATACAGGTCGACATCTCCCGCCTGGAGGATCTCGACCGGCTCTGGCAGCAGGTCGAGGAGGAGCGGGGAGGCGTCGACATCGTCGTCGCCAACGCCGGTCGCGGCGAGCAGTCCACCCTGGCCCGGGCCACGCCCGAGCACTTCGACCGGCTCTTCTCCGTCAACGCCCGGGGCACGTTCTTCACCGTGCAGAAGGCGCTGCCGTTGCTCAACGACAACGGCTCGGTCGTCCTGATGGCGTCCGCCGGGCACCTGAACGGCGCGGCGGAGCGCACCGTCTACAGCGCCACCAAGGCCGCCGTACGCTCCTTCGCCCGTACCTGGGCCAGTGAGCTGAAGGACCGCGGGATCCGGGTGAACACCGTCAGCCCGGGGCCCATCGACACCCCCGTCATCGACACGCAGGACGACCCGGACGCCCTGCGCGCCGCCCTCGCCGCCATGATCCCCCTGCGCCGGCTGGGCCGGCCCGAGGAGATCGCCGCGGCCGTGCTGTTCCTCGCCGCCGACGACAACCGCTACACCACCGGCTCCGACCTCGTCGTCGACGGCGGCCACACCCAGCTCTGAAGCCACCGCACGGGCAGCCGGAGCCCTCCGGCGCGACAACAGCCCGCATCCGTACACCTCTTGAGGAGAGACCCATGACCGACACCACGACCTGGCCGCATCACGCACTCGGCAAGGAGCTGAGCAACTGGGGGCGTTGGGGTGCCGACGACGAGATCGGCACGCTGAACTTCGTCACGCCCGCCAAACTCGTCGCCGCGGCGCAGCTGGTCAGGACGGGAAAGACCTTCGACCTCGGAATGTCCTTCGGCAAGGAGGGCCCGGCCACGCCGAACACCTTCCGGGACAACCCCCAACACATGATGACCCTGCTGCCCTCGGACAGCGCCGGTGCCCCCGACGGCATGTTCGGCACCGACGACCTGGTGGTGATGAGCCTTCAGGCCGCCACCCAGTGGGACGGTCTCGCCCACATGGGATACGACGGGCACTTCTACAACAACGTGCCGGCCGCCGCGGTGAACAACTTCGCGGGCGCCTCCAGGGACTCCTTCGACAAGGTGGCCGGACGCCCGATCTCGCGCGGGGTGCTCCTGGACATCGCCGCGCTCAAGGGCGTCGACCGGCTCCCGGATTCCTACGAGATCACGGCCGCCGATCTCTCGGCGGCCGAGGAACGCCAGGGCGTGCACGTGGAGTCCGGTGACATCCTCTGCGTCCGCACCGGGTGGCACCGGTGGTTCGCCGAGGGCGACCGTGACCGGTACATGGGCGAGAACGAGGCCGGCCTCGGCCTGGACACCCTGCGCTGGCTGCACGACGTCGAGGTCGCCGCCGTAGCCGTGGACAACTGGGCCGTCGAGGTCTACCCGTCGCCGGTCGAAGGCACCTACGCCCCGTTCCACCAGGTCGCGATCCGGGACATGGGCCTCACCCTCGGCGAGATGTGGGACTTCGAGGCGCTCGCCGCCGACTGTGCCCAGGACGGCGTCTGGGAGTTCCTCCTGTGCGCCCCCGGCCTCAAGATCACCGGCTCGGTCGGATCGCCCGTCACCCCGATGGCACTCAAGTAACCCCGTTCACCTGACGAAAGGCGGTGCCCGAGATGACGTCCCCTCAACTGACGATCGACGTGTGGGCGGACGTGCTCTGCCCCTGGTGCTATGTCGGCGAGCACCGGCTGAGCACGGCGGTCGCGCAGTCCCCGTACGCGGCCCGCATCGAGGTGAGGATGCACACGTGGCAGCTCGACCCGAACGTGCCCACCCGGGTCACCTGGATCCCGGAGTACCGGGTCGAGAAGTTCGGGGTCACTCCCGACCAGGCGCGTGCGATGGAGAAGGAGGTCGCCGGGCAGGCCGCCGCCGACGGTCTGCCCTACGTCCTCGACCGGCCGGTGCGCAACACCCTCGACATGCTGCGCCTGGTCCACCTCGGCAACGAACACGGCGTCGGCGCACGGTACATGGCGGCGATGCAGGCCGAACTGTTCGGCGGGAACCCCGACGCGTTCGGGCACGACACGCTGATCCACCTCGGCGGGAGACTGGGCATCCCCGCCGACGAGATCCGCGACGTGCTCGCCACCGACCGCTACGCCGACGCCGTACAGGCCGACCACGCCGCCGCGGTGGCCCTGGGCGCCCGTGGAGTGCCCTTCACGGTCCTCGGCGACCGCTTGGCCATTCCCGGTACGGCCGGCCTTCCCCAGTACGCCGACGCCATCGACCGGGCGTGGGAGCAGGCCAATGGCTGACACGCCCCCGGCCCCCGCGTCGCCGCTGCTCGTCGAAACCGGGCCGGACGGTGGCTGGTGCGACGCCGCGACCGGTATCTGTACGACCTTCGCGGCCGACCCGGAAGACCCGCTCTCCGAGGGCGAAGACACCGCCGATGACATGTGACCCACGTCACTTAGGAAACGGTGCCGTTTTCTTCGCGGTCTCGCTAATCTGATGCCGTCCAAAGAAAACGGCACCGTTTTGTGCAGGGAAGGAGCAGGTCATGACCGAGCAGTCCACCGCCCGGGGCAGCCGCTTCACCCCCCTCCGCGCGGCACAGCTCTACGACGCCGTGCTCGACCTCCTGCAAGAGGTCGGATACGAGGCCCTTTCGATGGAGGCCGTGGCCACCCGTGCACGGTTCAGCAAGGCCACCCTCTACCGCGACTGGGGCGGCAAGCCGCAACTGGTCGCCGCGGCCGTGGAGTTCCGCAGGCCGACTCGGATCGACCTGATCGACACCGGTTCACTGCGCGGCGACCTGTACGTGATGGTGGAGCAGGCCGACGACAACCAACTCGCGCGGGACGCCGCTCTGCAACTGAGCGTGGGCCACGCGATCTACAACAACCCCGAACTCCGTCGCACCCTGAGAGAGGTGAGGCTCAACCCGGCCCTCGACGACATCGGCGCCATCCTCCAGCGCGGCGTCCAACGAGGCGAGGTCGCCCCGGACAACCCGGCGCTGGACCTCGTCCCGTCCATGCTGGTCAGCCTGATCGTCGCCCGCCCGCTGATGAGCGACACGGCGATGACCCAGGACGACCTCAGGCGGAACATGGAAGCGCTGGTCTTCCCCGCACTCGGTATCTGACCCACCCGTATCCGGGTCTTCACGATCCGGTCTTCACGATCCGAGTCCTCACGATCCGGGTCCTCACGCACCGACCTCCCCCACCGTCGGCGCGTACCGCACACCTTTCCCGCCCCGGCCTCCCCGTGCCGTAGGCGTCCCGCGCCCTGCCCTCCGGCCAATGACGGCCGTGTGGCCGAGGCGCCCCTCCCTTTCTCGCCGTGCCCCCGCGCGGCTGAACACACCCCCACCTGACGCGCACCGCTCACGTCGTCGGCGTACCCCTGCACGCCCTCATGCCCTGACGGGCGTTCCCAACGACCTGACCGAGAGAGCACCACCATGGCTACATTCCTGTACAGACTGGGGCATACAGCCTTCCGGCGGCGCCCCGTCGTCCTCCTCGTCTGGCTCGCCCTGCTGGGCGCGGCCATCATCGCCGCCCTCAGCGCACCGGCCACGAAGGCACTGCCCTTCACGCTGCCCGGCGCGGAGTCCCAGAAGGCGTTCGACCTGCTGGACCAGCGGTTCCCCGGCTCCGCCTCGGACGGAGCGACCGCCCGGATCGTCTTCAAGGCCCCCGAGGGACAGACGATGACCACCGCGGCCAACAAGGCCGAGGTGCAGAAGGTCACCAAGGAGATCGTGAGCGGCTCCGACCAGGTGGCCTCCGCGGTCGACCCCTACACCGCCAGGGCCGTCAGCAAGGACGGCTCGACCGCGTACATCTCCGTCACCTACAAGGTGACCGCGGCCGAGGTGGACTCCGACTCCCACGACGCGCTCGACAAGACCGTGGAACAGGCGCGTGCGTCCGGACTGACCGTGGAAGCCGGCGGAAACGCGGTCAAGGTGGCGTCCCACGGCGCCGCCGCCGAGGTCATCGGCGTGATCGTCGCGGCGATCGTCCTGGTCATCACCTTCGGCTCCCTGGTCGCCGCCGGACTGTCGCTGCTGACCGCGCTCATCGGCGTCGGCATCGGCTTCCTCACCCTCGCCGCGCTGAACTCGCCCCTCGAACTGGGCGACAACGCAGGGGTGTTGGCCCTGATGCTGGGGCTGGCGGTCGGTATCGACTACGCGTTGTTCATCGTCTCCCGCTACCGGTCCGAACTCGCCGAGGGGCACCCGCGGCAGGAGGCCGCCGCCCGTGCCACGGGCACCGCAGGCTCCGCGGTGGTCTTCGCGGGCCTGACCGTGATCATCGCGCTGGCCGGCCTCGCCGTGGTCAACATCCCGATGCTGACCAAGATGGGCTTCGCCGCCGCCGGATCCGTCACCATCGCGGTGATCATCGCCGTCACCCTCGTCCCCGCCATGCTCGGCTTCGCCGGCGACCGGGTGCTCTCCAAGAGGAAGGGCGAGAAGAAGGCCGAGAAGAAAGCCGGGAAGAAGGCCGGCAACAGCAGGTTCGGCAGGAACAAGGGCGACATCAGGGCTGTTGCGGACGACGCGGCGGAGAGCGGCACGGCGAGGTCCCCGGAGTCTCCGAGGCCCCCGGAGTTCTCGAAGCCTCCGATGGGCGTGCGCTGGGCGCAGTTCGTGCTCCGGCGTCCGGTCGCCGTCCTGCTGACCTGTGTCGTCGGCCTCGGGGTGATCGCCATCCCGACGGCCTCCATGACCCTGGGCCTGCCCGACGACGGCGCCCAGCCCACCGACACCACCCAGCGCCGCGCCTACGACCTGCTCTCCGAGGGCTTCGGCGTCGGCTTCAACGGCCCGCTCGTCGTCGTGGTCGACGCGGCCAAGAGCGAGGACCCGGAGACGGCCGCCACCGAGGTGGTCAGCCGGATCGGCAAGCTCGACGACGTGGCCGCCGTCGCCCCCGCCCGCTTCAACCAGGCCGGAGACACCGCGATCGTCACGACCGTCCCGTCGTCCAAGCCCGCCTCCGAGGCCACCGAGAAGCTCGTCGAGCACATCCGCGACACCGGTACGGCCATCGAGAAGGAAACCGGCGCGAAGCTGCTGGTCACCGGCCAGACGGCGGTGAACGTCGACTTCTCCCAGAAGGTCAACGACTCCCTCGTCCCCTACCTGGCCCTGGTTGTCGGACTCGCCTTCCTGCTGCTGATGGCCGTCTTCCGGTCCGTCCTCGTCCCGCTCAAGGCCGCACTCGGCTTCCTGCTCTCGGTCCTCGCCGCCCTCGGCGCGGTCGTCGCCGTCTTCCAGTGGGGCTGGCTCGCGAGCCTGATCGGAGTGGAGGAGACCGGGCCCATCATGAGCCTGATGCCGATCTTCATGGTGGGCATCGTCTTCGGCCTGGCCATGGACTACGAGGTCTTCCTGGTCACCCGGATGAGGGAGGCATACGTCCACGGCGAAGGGCCGGGCCAGGCCGTCCTCACCGGCTTCCGCGACGGAGGGCGCGTGGTCACCGCCGCTGCCATCATCATGATCGCCGTGTTCTCCGGCTTCATCGGCGCCAGCGGAGCCATGATCAAGACGATCGGCTTCGGCCTCGCGGTGGCCGTCCTCTTCGACGCCTTCGTCGTCCGCATGGCCATCGCGCCCGCCGTACTGGCCCTGCTCGGCAAGTCCGCCTGGTGGCTGCCCGCCTGGCTCGACAGGATCCTGCCGAACGTGGATGTCGAGGGTGAGGGGCTCGCCAAGTCCACCGCCCCGGACCCGGGTTCGGGGCCGGGGAACGACGACCGCCCCCAGCCCGTCCACGTCTGACCCGTACGTCGACGCCCCCGGGCACGCGCGCACCCCGCCCGTGCCCGGGCCCGACCGGACCTCCCTCGCGCACACCGCACACCGCTCCCGCCACCCGGTGGACACCCCTCCCCACACTGGAGCAGTCCGGCATGATCACCGTCCTCCTCGCCGACCCCCACGCCCTGCACCGCCTCGGGCTGCGCACCCTCCTCGGCTCCTGCCACGGCCTGACCATCGTCGGCGAGGCGACCACCGGCGCCGAGACAGCCCGTATGCACGAACGCCTGCGACCGGACGTCGTCCTGCTCGGCAGCGGCCTGCCCGCCACCGGCGTCACCACGACCGTCCGCCGCCTCCGACAGACCCGTGTCCCCGGCTCACCGGCGCCCCGCGTCCTCGTCCTCAGCTCCGCACACCGCGACGAGCACGCCTACGACGTGCTGCGCGCCGGAGCCGACGGCTTCCTCCCCGCGCCTGGCCGGCGCGCTCATCCACGCCGTCCGTTACGGCCCCCGACCCGCGGTCCCGGTCCCCAAGGGCCGGCTGGAGGACCTCACCGAACGCGAACGCGACGTCCTGACCGCCGTCGCCTCCGGCCGGTCCAACGCCGAGATCGCCGCACAGCTCTCCATCGCCACGACCACCGTCAAGTCCCACGTCGGCAGAATCCTCACCAAGATCGGAGCCCGCGCCCGCGTCCAAGCCGTGATCTTCGCCTACGAATCCGGACTCGTAGGCCCTCCCCTGCCCCCGGCCGGCCCCTCCCTCCCAGCCCCCCACCGAATGACGGACCGCGAGGAACCGACATGCACGTACTTCTCGTCGAGGACGACCCTGCCATCGCCGAACCACTGGAACGCGGCCTGAAGCGTTACGGCCACACCGTGCACCGGGCCGCCACCGGACGAGAAGCCCTGCGCACTGGGACAACCTGGGACTTGGTCCTGCTCGACCTGGGGCTGCCGGACATCGACGGCCTGGACGTCTGCAGACGGTTGCGCGCCGACAGCGACGTCCCGCTCATCATGATCAGCGCCCGGGACAGTGAGGCCGACAAGGTCGTCGGCCTCGAACTCGGCGCGGACGACTACCTCGTCAAGCCCTTCCTGATACGGGAGTTGATCGCCCGCATGCGCGCGGTGCAACGCCGCCGCGCGAGCGCCCCGCCGCCCGCCCCGGAACCCTTCGAATCCGGCCGACCCGGGGTAGTGATCGACCTGCCCGCGCCCGGACGCAGACCCGACCGCTACGGCCGGGTGGTCCTCGACCGCCCAGCCCACCGCGTCTTCCTCGACGGGGCCGAAGTCCCTTTGGCACCGAGGGAGTTCGCGCTGCTCGCCTTCCTCACGGCACAACCGGACGTACTGGTGACCCGCGAGACCATCATGTCCTCGGTCTGGGACGCCAACTGGTTCGGCCCCACCAAGACCCTCGACACCCACATCTCCGCCCTGCGGCACAAGTTCGGCGACGCCCTCACCATCCAAGCAGTACGCGGCGTCGGCTTCCGCCTGACCGTCAGCCCCCGCACAACGACACGCCCCTCCGCGTCATGACGCTCTGCACGCCATCGCGAGCCGCCAGTCGTCAGCCCCGGCCCAGCACACGCAGCGGACGTAGACCGTCTCGGGCCTGGCCGTGGACCTTGGCTGGTGTGCGAGACGGGATCGCAGGTGATCGTCCAGTTCATTCGGACGCTCACCCAAGAAGTCGAGACCCTAAGGACAGGGCCGCCGAGGTCGACCGGCTCATCGATGCCAGGTTGGCCAGCATCGGTCCGCTGTTGAGTGCCGAGTTCCTCGCCGCAGTCGGCAACAACCTGACGGACCCCACCAGTTGGGACGGGCTCGCGGCGTTCGTCGGTCTGTCTCCGGCACCGCACGATTCCGGGAAGCGGAACGGCAACATGCACCGGCCGTGCAGCTACCACCGGGGTCTTTCACGGGACCCAGATCGCAGAACCAGTTGCGGGCCGATGCTGGGCCGCGGGTTTCCCATCTCGATACCCGCCTCTACGACAGCAACCAGTTCTACACAAGGCGGTCGGTTGGGTTCGCACAGGGATGGTGCAGGCCGAGCCGGTACACCCGGTGCTACAAGGGCTTTCGCCACGTCGCTTGCTGGACGGATCCGGCTGGGATCCGTCCGGCCCATGTGCGTCGTCACGCCTCTTCGGCGGGTCGGCGCTCGGTGCCTGGCTCTTTCAACTGCTGACGCACCTCGGCATCGATGCCCTTGGCGAGCCTGCGCTGGTGCTTCGCCGTCGAGTGCTGGTAGATCAGCTGAGCCCGCTCCGAGGACTGCCCAGCGCGGACCATGAGGTCCTTCAACTTGGCGCCGGTGTCGGCGGCGAGGGTGTTGCCGGTATGGCGGAGGTCGTAGAAGCGGAAGTTGTCCGGCATCCCGACCTTGGTGCGCGCCTTGCGCCACTTGCGGCCGAAGGTGGAGCGGCGGAACGGGGCGCCCTTCTCGCCGACGAAGAGGAGACCGTCCGGCTCCTTCTCCGCGAACCATTGCAAGTGGCGGCGTAGCTCGGGCTTCAGGAAGTCCGGCAGGTAGACCGTGCGCTTGCCCGCCCGGGTCTTGGGGTCGCCGGTGACGCGCCTGCCGTTGGTGAGCTCCGGGGACGCCTGTGTGACGCGCAGGGAGCATGCGACGAGATCGACACTGCGTCGGCGCAGTTCGGCCAGCTCCTCCGGGCGCAGGGAGGCGAAGGCGCCGAGCAGCACCATCAGGCGCCAGCGCGGGCCCATGGCATCGGCGAGGTCGAAGACCTGCTCGATGGTCGCGGTGGGGCGTTCGTCGGCCTCCTCCTTGCCGGCGCCCTTGATGCGGCACGGGTTGCTGCGCAGGAGGTCGTCGTCGACCGCCGTCTGGAGGATGGCCTTCAGCAGGCGGTACGACTTGGCGACCGTGGTAGCGCCGGTGGCCTTCAGGCGCTCGGCACGCCACGTGCGGACGGACGGCGGGGTGATTTCGTCCAGGTCCTTCCCGCCGAAGGTCGGCAGGATGTGCAGACGCAGCAGCCCGTCGTAGCGGTCGAGCGTGGTGGGGGCCAGTCCGCGCTCCTCCTTCCAACGGAGCGCATACTTCTCGAAGTTGACCGCGCCCGCGTCCGGGTCACGCCACACGTCGCGCTCGATGTCGGCGCGGGTGAGGTTGAGCCACTCCTGGGCGTCGGACTTGGTCTCGAACGTCTCCGGGGCGGTGTGCCGCTGCCCGTCGGGGCCGATGTAGCGGGCCTGCCATCGACCGGAAGGGAGCTTGCGGGTCGTGCCGAACTCGCGCCGCCGCTGCGGCTTGCGTCCCGCCATCAGGCAGCCTTCCCGTAGCGGGTACGGACACGGCGGACCGGCTCGACGGTGCGCTCCTCGACGTACTCGGCGATCGCGCTCTCGGGGACGCGGACCGGGCGGCCGAGCTTCACGTAGCGGATGCGGCGCTCGGCGATCAGGCGGCGGACGAAGCGCTCGCCCGTGCCGAGCATTTCGCCGGCCTCGGCCACGGTCAGGAGGCGGTCAGCCATTCGCGATCACCTCCGTCGCGGAGAGGCGCTGGGGACAGGCTGGAGCCGGGGGTATTGCAGGCAGGCGCAAGGGCGGTGAGTCCTCACTCGGGTGCGGGATGGGGCGAGCTGCGGCGCGGCGAAGGCGGTTCAGACTGCGGGGCGGCCGGGCAGGAGCGCGGGTGCCGGGACGTGAAGGGCCTCGGCGATCGCGATGAGGTCGTCGACGTCACATCGGCGCTGGGCGCGCTCGATGCGGGACAGCATGGTGTTGGACATCGGGTGGCCGAGGGCTGTCACGCGGTCGGCCAACTGCCTTTGTGACAGGCCGCGTTCAGCGCGGAGGATTTCGATGGCACGGGCCGCCTGCATTCCTGCAGGCCCGATTTCCAATGAGCGTGGGGGCATGGCTCCAATTGAAAGGCTCAATCGCCGGTTTTGGTAACCGGCGATCGTCGGCTATGTTGCGCTCGCGTCGTACGCCGGGGAGAGGTTTCCGGGGGCCGGGATGGGGGCGCGGACGGATGCGTCGATCGATGCTGTGACGTGCGGTGTTGTGTTGTAGCTTCCCCGAGGGCGGCGCGTCAACGGCTTGCCGATGTGATGCTTCTGGCTTCACCTGACGGTCCGTTATTTCGGCAGCGGCCGATTCGGGTTTATAATTTTGGCAATGCCTAGCTCGCAGTAAGTGTTCGCCGTCAGCTGTCTGAATTTCTCGGCGGAATGCTGGACTTGAGCGGCATGGATGTGGCTGTCTTGGCTATACGACGCCACCAGCCCTCCCCCGCGCCTTCGGCCGGGGCGGTGGGCCAACCCCCTCCCTGTGCACCGCCCGACAAGGGCCGACTGCACCTCCATGCACTGACCCCCAGGAGCCGCCGCCCGATGAGCTACGACGCCCGCGAATGGGTGTGGGACCACAGCCACAGCAAGGGCACCGCCCGCATGGTCCTCGCCCTGATCGCCGACCGGAGCCGCGACCAGCACTGCGTCGCCTACGCGTCCGTGCCCACCCTCATGAAGCGCGCCAACGCCTCCCGCACCGCCGTGCGCGATGCGCTCGCCAAGCTGATCGCCGACGGGGAGCTGGTGCAGCTTCCCGACCGCAAGGGGCCCAGGGGAGAGACGTACTACCGCCTCCCAATCGCCGCCCGGTTCCTCGCCGATGAGCCCCGGGAGGGGGACCGGAATCCGGCACCTCAAGGGGGTCGGAATCCGACCCTCGGGGGGTCAGAATCCGACCCTGCCGAGCCCTTCGCGGGGGGATCGGAATCCGACCCCGGGGAACAGAATCCGACCCCCAGGGGGTACGAATTCCGACCCGAGGGGGGTGCAGATTCCGACCCCCAGAACAGAAGAGAACCGAAGGTGAACGGTAGTAAGAGCAGCAGCAGCTCTCTCCCGCTCATCTCCGCCACCGAGTGGCAGATCGACGACAGCGCCCGCGCCTGGCTCCAGCACGACGGGCATCTCGACCGGCTCGGCGATCACGCCCTGCAGGCCGCCGACGCGAAGTGGCGCACCTACCGAAGCTCGTGGGATCCCCGCACCGCCGACGCGTGGGCCGCCGACTGGCGCGCGTGGATCGCCCGGGAACGCACACCTGCCCCCGGTCGCCCGAACCTCTACGCCCTGCCCGGTGGCACACCCACCCCCACCTCGACCACCGGCATGACGCGGACCGAGGCGCACATGGCCGCCCTTCTCGCCGCCCTCGACGAACCGACCGGAACGGAGTAACCCGCCTTTGGACCGACGCGAAGTCGCCGCCGTCCTCGCCTACATCGGCCGCCTCGATCCCCGCGCCGCCCGCACTGGTACGGGCGATGCCCGTGATCAGATCGCCCAGTGGCACGAGCTGCTTCACGACGTGCCCTTCGCCACCGATCACGGCTGGGACGTCCGCGAGGCGATACGGGCCCACGTCCTGGACTCCCCGTACCCGATCCTCCCGGTGGACGTCGCCCGCAAGTGGCGCGCCTACCGACGCGACCGCCTGGACCGGCACACCGATCCCACCCCGGCCGCCGACCCGGACAACCCCGCCGCCTGGCGCACCGAACTCCTCGGCACACGGCACACCGTCGCCACCGGCATGGCCGCGCCCTCCGCGCACCGACAGCTCACCGGCGGCCCGCACTCAGGCATCGATGCCCGCCGAGCCGCCATCGGATCGTCCATCCCGCCGGCCGTCCGCGCGGCACTCGCCCCCTACCGGCCCGCGCGTGCCGCCCGCGAGGCCGCCGTCGCCGCCGGACAGCCCGACGCTCTCAGCGTCCCGTGCCGGTGGTGCCACGCCATCAAGGGCGAGCCCTGCCGCAGCCGACGCCTCGGACTCGACGGCCACGCCCGGGGCAACGCACCCCGCACGACGCCGCACCCCACCCGCGTGGACCTCGCCGTGGCAAAGCTGGCCCGGCAGGAAGCCGCGTGACCGACGCGCTGTCGTATCGGCGCCGGCGCCTGACCAACGGCCCCTCCGGCGCACCCGAATCCCACCTTCACCGCCCGTCGGCAGCACCGATGCCATGCCCGGACGGCTTCCTCGGAGACCTCACCTCATGCCCGCCTACGCCCACCCTGGAGATATCTGACTTGCCCTCCCCCACCCCGATAGCTCCGGTCGCCATCCCCACCGCCGACAGCCATCGCTCCCCCTTCGCCCGGCTCCGAGCTCTCTACCGACGCGCAGACGTACGAGCTGGGAGTCATCGCCCGAACCGCGGTGCACGATTCACCCTCGTCCTCGGTCTAATGGCTGTGGTCCTCATGGCCTTCCGGGTCTCGTGGAACGCCTTGTCCGACGTGGCCCGCGCCATCGGCGCCGACGCCACCGCCGCCCTGTTCTACCCGATCGTGGTCGACGGGCTGATGGCCCTCGCGCTGATCGCCACGCTCGTGCTGCCCGATGCCGACCGGAAGTTCGCCCTGCGGGTCCTGGCGACCTACACGATCGCCAGCCTCCTGCTGAACTACGTACACGGCCTGACCCCAGCCCTGCACACCACGCCGGCCCGGTGGGGCCGACTGACCGACTGGGATCCGGCGAACTGGGCCCTCGTACTGCTGGCCACGTCGCTCCCGGTCGGGTCGATCTACTTCGGATCGGACCTCGTGGCGAAGGTGCTGCACCACAACCCCGAGTCGGCCGACTCTGCCGAAGCGGTTGGTCGGCAGGGCGACGAGCAGGCCGCACGGTCGACCTCTGACCAGGCCCGATCGGCCCCCGAGCCGCCGACCGAGTCGGCCCCCGCAAAGGCCGCCAAGACGCCCGTGACCAAGCCGACCGAGGCCGACCAGGCGGCCCGCTCTGCCCGACCGCTCCGGTCGGCCGCCACGGTTGAGTCGAGCGGAGCCGCCCCACGCCGTGCGACCGGTCGGATCCCCTCCACCACCAAGTCGGCCGCCGACCGCACCCGCACCAACACAGAAGTCCTCGACGAAGCCCGACGCCTGACCGCCGACTGGAGCCCAGACCGGCTGACCGCCGAGCGTCTGCGCAACGAACTCAGGATCAGCCAGACCCGCGCTCGCACCCTGCGCGACCAGCTGCAGACCGAGCGCACCGACCGGCCAGATCCCGCCGCCCATGACGGCTCCGAGACCGAGCCTCCCGACGGACGCGACGAAGCCGCCTCCGAGCGCCAGAGGCAGCGCGGCGCAGCCCCCGTCGCCACCACCTGAGCCCCGCAAAGACACCGACCGCCCCTCCCTTCCAGCTCACCCCGTGCCCCAGGCAGACAAGCCCGGGGCACGGGGATTGCGCACAGCAAAGCACCCGGCAACAGCACCCACGGAGAACCGACCCATGCACGACCCGAACGAACTCCCTGCACCCGAAGGGGAGATGACCACCGGCCTGAACAGCGCAGCAAGTTGTACCGGAAGCGATGCTTCCGGAGTTCCCACCCCTGGGGTGGCGGGAACAGCCCGGCGCCAGGGGGCACCGGACCGTCAGGCTGCGGCCGAGGGCGGACCGCAGCAGGCAGGGAGGCGGCAGGCCGAGTCCGTGTCGACCAGACGTCAGCGTGCTCGTCTGCCGAAGTCCCGCAAGCGACTGAAGCAGCCCAGCTGCCGTATGAACGACACCGAGTTCAAGCGATTCACCGACGCCGCCGCCCACTGCCAGATGTCCAACGCCGCCTTCCTTGCCTACGCCGCCGACAAGGCCGCCCGCGACCTGAACCGCACCGCCGCCGAGATCGCGGCGGAACGGGAAGTCATCAACGAGCTGTTCGCCGCCCGCCGGCACCTCGGCCGCATCCACGGCTTGTTCAACCAGGTCGCCAAGGCCCTCAACTCAGGCGCCGACGCACCCCACCTGGACGCGGCGGCCGAGGCTGTCGGCAACGCCGCCCGCCGCATGGAGGACGCCGCCGATGCCCTGCTCGCCCACCGCGACGGCGGTGCCCCTGAGTGATTCCCAGCATCCACAACCGCGGCAGCGAAACGATCGGCCTGATCCGCTACCTCTACGGGCCCGGCACCAAAGAGGAGCACATCGACCCGCACCTGGTGGCCGCCTTCGACCCGCTCACCCCCGACCCCGGCCGTGATCCGAAGGCCACCTACGAACAGCTCCAGCGCCTGCTCGACCAGCCCGTCAACGCCCTGCCCGCCGGCAAGCGCCCTGAGAAGCACGTATGGCACCTGTCGGTGCGGGCTGCCCCTGAGGACCCGGTCCTGTCCGACACGGACTGGGCGGCCATCGCCCGCCGCATGGTCGCCGCCACCGGCATCGCTCCCGAGGGCGACGAAGCCGCCTGCCGGTGGGCGGCCGTCCGGCACGCCGACGATCACATCCACATCATCGCCACGCTCGTACGTGACGACGGCCGTCGGCCCCGCCTGCACAACGAGGCCCGCCGCGCCCAGGCCGAGTGCCGCCGCGTCGAAGTCGATTACGACCTGCGCCGCGTCCCGACCGGGGACGGCACCGCCGCCAAGCCACCCACCAGCGCCGAACGGCACAAGGCCGAACGCGAAGGCCGGGACCGCACCGCCCGCGAGGAACTGCGCGAGACCGTGCGCCGCGCGGTGGCCGGCGCGAGCAGTGAGGAGGAGTTCCTCGACCGCCTCAGAAACGCCGGACTTCTCGTGCGTACCAAGGTGCTGCCGTCCGGCGACTTGCAGGGGTACAAGGTCGCCCTGCCCGACGATCGCAACGGGAACAAGGAGCCGGTCTATTACGCCGGTTCCACCCTCGCCCCCGACCTGTCCCTGCCCCGCATCCGCAAACGCTTCTCCAACGGCACCTCCAGCCAGGACACCGACACGCCGTCCACCCGGGCACCGAGCGGCCCAGCAACGGCTCGACGCCGAACGGCCACAGCCGCGTGGCAGGCGATGCTGGTCATCGACCGCGGTGAGGACGCCCAGGTGGCCGCGCACATCGCCGCCGCCGGAGAGGTCCTGGACGCGCTCGCCAAGACCTCCGCCGCCCACACCCGCACCGAACTGCGCGAGGCAGCCTTCATGTTCGAGAGGGCCACCCGCTCCCACGTCCAAGCCGCGCGCGGGCACGACCGCGCCCTGCGTCAGGCCGCCCGCGACCTCGTCCGCAGCGGCCCCGCCCTCGGCCGTGGGGAAGACGGCGCCACCACCGCCATGGTGATCGACATGGTGTTCTTCCTCGTCACAGCCGCCGCCCACTGGCACGCCAAGAAGAACCACGCCCAGCAGGCCGCAGCCGCCCGCCAGGCCGCCGAGCACCTACGCGCTGCCTACCAGGCCGCCGCCGTCATCTCGCTGGCAGTGCTGTACCAGCGAGGTCGGCACCTGTCCCAACCGCTTCGTCAGAGACAGGCCGCTTACCTCCGCCAGGCAGTGCCGGAGCTGGCGGAACAGGCTCTGGCCGAGCCGGGCTGGTTTGCGCTGGCCGCCACGCTCGCCGACGCCGAAGCAGCCGGACACGACCCGGCCGGGCTCCTGGCCGAAGCCGCTGAACGGCGGGAGCTCGCGACCGCGGACTCGATCACCGACGTCCTGGTGTGGCGGCTGCGCCGCATGGCCGACCTGCCCGCCGACGCCACCGCGATGCCCGCACGCGTCTCCACTGCGGACCCGGGCAACCGCCGCGTCACCCACCCCTTGGCGGGCCGAGACGATCAACCCCGCAGGGCGCGATGATTCCGGACATACGAAGAGCCCCCGCGCCGAGGCCGAGGGGCTAAGTCAGTGGGAGACCTGGGCCTGGCGAACGATCATCGGAGCCGTTGCGGCGAGCGCAACGCCCGTTCCGAACCGGAACAGGCGTTGCGGGCGCTTCCTGAGTGAACCGTTCGAGCGTTTACTCAGGAAACGCTCCTCTCGTTTCCTGAGTAACCTGGCGCGATCCGAGGGGCGGCGAGTTGGCTCGCCAGTTCACCGGGGCCGACCGCGCTTAGCGCCCAGAGGCTGCTGGCTCGGCGGGCCCACAGCCAGCGCAAGTCATCCACAGGGGTGTGGAAGCGCAGCACGGGAATGCCGTGGGCATCGAAGGCGTCGGCGTCGAGATAGCGCAGCCCGCCAGTGCCGCACAGGTAGTGGGTGCTGCTGGTGGCTGCCGCGAGATCCGCCAGGCGCTCGGAGCGCCCTGGGCGGGTCGGGATCTCGCTGCTGTTCAACACGTCCCCTGCCCAGCCAAGGACCGTGAGCAGGGCAATCGTCGATCTTTTCGCGACGTCGGCCAGGCGGTCAGAGGTGTCGAGCATGTCCAAGACCGCGTCGAGGACATCGGACACGGCTTTCCAGTAGGGACTTCGGCCGTAGTACTGGCGCACGAGCAGATGGACCGTTCTGCGCGAGCGCTGGGGGTCGACGAGCCGCGCCTGGCTGATCAACGTCGAGCGCCCCTGGGGAAGATGCGTGGGGAGTGTGAGCCACTGCTGGCGTGCGGGCTCGTCCAGATCGGCGAGGCGGGCGCGGTGCTGGTAGTCGCGGCGCGCGAACTGGACGTCGTCCAGGACGATCCACCGGTCGGCGGCATAGAGCTTGGCCAGCGTGGACAGCCTCGGGAAGAGGTTCGGCTGGTGGATCGCGCACACCCCGCCCGGTGGCGGGTCAGGCGCCGATGAGGCGGCTGTCGAATCCGGCCCGCAGAAGGCGCTCGTAAGCGTCATGCACATCCCCCGGTACGTCCTGCTCGACGGCGAAGCCGAGCTTCGGGTACTCGATCACCCGCTGCAGGTCGCCGACGACCATGTCGACGACGAGCTTCTCGTCGCCGATGGACTTGATGTAGTCGTCCAACTCCAGTGGCTCGGAGGCACAGATGACCTCGGCCTCCGGCCACAGCTTGCGGCAAGTCGCGTAGGAGCGGCGCTCCATGTACGGCTTAGAAATCAGCAGCAGGGAGTCCACCTGGGCGTCGGCCTCGGTCAGCAACTCCCTTGAGAACGTGATGTTCTGGCCGGTGTTCACGGCCTTCGACTCCACGAGGATCGCCTCGTCCGGCACCCCCAGGCTCAACGCATGTTCCCGGTAGTGCACGGCCTCCCCGCGGGGGAAACGCGCCCGGGTGGTGGGGCTGTTGCCGCCGCTGAACACCACAACGGGGAAGAGGCCGGCACGGTAGAGGTCGGCGGCCGTGGTCGCGACGCCCAGGTCGTGGCTGCCGAGACCGATAGCTGCCGAACAGGGCCGCTGCTCGTGGCCCATCTGGTGGTAGTTCCAGATCAGCGTCGCGTCGTGGAACTGCTCGTCGGTGATCTGGCGCTGCTGGTGCTGCGGCACTGGCACTCCCTGGCTCATCCTTGCTGGCCCTTTCGGATGCCCTCGATGCTGCGCAGCTGGTGGCTCAGCCCGAACTGCTGGGCCACCTGTGCCGCCTGGTCGAGGACGGACAGCCCATCATTGCGGGTCGCCGCATCCGACAGAAGGATGTGCCCGTAGGCGGTGTCCAACCGCACGCGCTGCATCGGGGAGTCGACCGTGCCGGTTGTACGGGCGATGTCGATGTAGTGCAGGGCCTGGTCAAGGTGGCCGGCGCCGCGGTGGGCCAGGGCCAGCTTCTGGTGTGCCACGGACCAGTCCTCCGGCTCGCCGAGGGCCTCGAACTCGCAGGTGGCGGCCGTCATGACCTCGGTGGCGTAGTCGTTGTCACCCTCCTTGCTGAGCGCCGTACCCACCCACAGCCGAGCACGCGCCCGGTCGCGCCGGCTCAGTCGCTCGTCCCGGGCAAGCTGCTCGTAGTGGCGGGCGGAGGCTTCCAGTTGGCCGGACATCTCCTGCACCACGGCCAGGGACAGCTCGATCTGGGCCACCCGGCGCGGGATGTCGAGTTCACAGAACATGAAGCGCGCGGTGAGGTACGACTGGCGGGCGGAGAGCGGACCGAGAATCGCTCCCTGGTCTCGCTGCACATCCCCGAGCAACACCAGTGAACGCCCGTACAGGTAAAGGCCCTTGTCGTCGAGATCCCGGGGATCGTGTCTGCCCAGCCATCGGTTGAGCAGCGTCGAGGCGAAGGGGAAGTTCTGGCGGCTCACGCAGACCACGGCCCGCTCGATGTCCTCGGTCCACGTCTCGTAGTCCGCCGGCCGCGCGCTCTTCCGCTCCGGGAACAGCAGCGCTTCGAGCCGGGCGTGGGCGGCGGAGTCGGCGCGGGCGAGCGCGGTGTCGAGGATGGCCTGAGTATCGGGCCGGGGGTTTGTTTCGGTGCCCAGGCTCTCCCATTTGGCCACCGTGCGCAGGGCGACGCCGAGGTGTTCGGCGAAGGCGCGGGTGCTCATGCGTAGCGCGGCACGCAGGGCGCTCGCCTCCTGGCCACTCCACTGCTGCACGCTGACCACGGATCGCCTCCCTCCGCCACGTATGGAAGCACTCTCGGTGACCACGTGGGGCTCGAAGTGCAACGGAAGTACAACAGCAGGTCATTTCAAGGCCGTTCGCAACGGCCGACGCTCTTGGTCATGGACGACGAACCCATCACCGAACTCCGACCGGTCACCGGCCCGCGCGTCTTCGGCTACCTGCGCCACATCGCCGGAGGGACAGCCCGCCACACGGCACTCGCCGGCTGCCTCACCGAGTACTGCCGCAGCCACGAACTGACCCTGTGCGGCGTGTTCACCGACCGCGAGCCGGCAGTCGCCATCCGTGCCCCCGCCTTCGTCGGTCTTCTCGACGTCCTCGAACTGCCCGACGCCTACGGCGTCCTGGTGCCCGCGCTCGGCCATCTCGGCCCCAGGCCCGTCGCCGCTGAGCGGAAGCGGCAGATAACAGCAACCGGCGTCCGTCTAATCGTTGTTCGTTCCGCGAGGCCGTCGGCAGGCAGCGAGCGCAGCTTCCGCCTCCAGCAACAGGGAGGCACCTGATGTCCGTACGCACCGCGCTGCGCCGCGCCCCGATGGTCGGCGACATTCCCGGACTGCGCATGCTGCAAGTCGGCGACGAGTGGGACCTCGTACGAACGTCCGCGGAGATCGGTTTCCTGGCCCTGGCCCACCTCCGCGCCATCGGCGCCTCGATCGGCCCGGTGCTCTACGACGGCCCCAACGAACGCCTCTACTACGCGATCCAGACCGGCACCGCCGACCGATGGGACGACCTGCCGGTCCGGCACCTCTCCAGCAACGCATGGCTCGTGGCACCCGGCCTGGAGCTGATGGACGACTGGTTCGGCGGCTGGTGCGAGCTGCCGGACGACGACACCCTCACCGACCCGGACATCCTGCGCGCCGCGCTCCAACACCCGTACGTGGCCGACGCCCACTAGGCCACGACCACGCGCCCCCCGTTCCGACCCGACCGCAAGGGGACATCCGTGACGACCCACCCCCTCTCCCCGAACACCGTCCTGGCCAACGCCCTGCTCCGCACCGAGGACGTGCTGACCCCGCGCATCCTGGCCACTCCGCCGGCGCGGATCGTGCTCGTCGTCGGCACTCAGATCAACGGCGCCCCGCACATCGGCACCTCCCTCGTGCAGTCCCTGGCCTTCGCAATGGCCGCCCGCCTGCGCGACCGCTTCGGCATCCGAACCGAGGTCCTGTTCAGCGCTCTCGACAACGCCCCGTACCAGCTGGCCACCGACCCGGTCAGCGGTCACCACTACCAGCGGGCGTATGCCCAGGCCGCCGACACACAGCCCGCCACCGACCTCGTCGACGCCCTCTACCAGCCCCTGTTCACCACCCTGTCCCGACGACTGGGCATCCCGTACCGCATCGAGACCTACACCCAGCAGCAGGCCGACGAGCACTTCCGCCACACCTGGCTGCGACTGCTCCCCCGCCTCGACGCCGCCCGCTGGTGGCTCTCCCCCTCCACGGGCACCCCGCACCTCCGTGTCCCCTGCCCCCAGCCCGGCTGCGGCTGGGCCGAGAAACACGCCGAGCGCACCCGCGTACACCTCACCGACCGCGGCACAGCCACCGTCGCTGCCGTCTGCCTGCACCACGGCCCCTACCGGGCCGACATCACACCCACCGCCGGCGCCTACCTCGACCTGGCCACCCTGTACCGCAACCTCGTCAAGGAACTAGCTCTGACCAACCCGCGGGAGGGCGGCACCTTGCACGTCATGGTCAAGGGCGGCGACTGGATCTTCGGTTCCCTCCTCATCGACGAGGCCCTCCAAGCCGTTGGCCTCACCCGCGCCCAGCTCCCCGCCCGCCTGTTCTGCCCCCAGGTCGTCACCGACACCGGCGCCAAACTCTCCAAGTCCCTGATCCGCGAAGGACACGCCACCTTGCCGACAGGCGCGGCGGACTGGATGCTCGACACCCGGCAGTGGCCCGGCAACGTCACTGAGTACGCCGACCAACTGCTGGCCCTGACTGAAATGATGCTGTCCGACCCCCGCCACTTCTTCCGCTCGTACTCCGCAGCCGAGATCGGCCGCATGATGATCGCCCCAGCGCCCAGGAGCGTTCCCGCGCCATGACCGACACCACCGCCCGCGTCCGCGAGCTCAACCTCTACCGCCAGTACTTCGGTCTCGTTGCCGCAGGCACGAAGACCATCGAGGTACGGGTGAGATACCCGCACCTCGCCGACCTCGCCGCCGGCGACACGATCCGTTTCCGCATCAAGGGCAGCGACGAGACCTGCGAAGTCAGGGTCATCAGAGTCACTGAGTACGCCGACTTCGAGGCCCTGCTCGACGGCGAGGGGGCGGCCAACGTCAACCCGACCGCCACCCGCGACGAGCAACTGGCCAACATCCGCGCCATCTACCCACCCCAGAAGGAAGCCTTCGGCGCTCTGGCCATCGAGATCGCTCTGCTCCAGCCCTAATAGCCCAGCAGCCGTAGATCGGTCAGGCACGACCAGGTGTCAGAACGGCACGCAAGAAAGGCCCGGTCCGCTGTGTGGACCGGGCCTTTCGTGGTTCTTGGTGAATGCGTGAGTGACTTCCGCGTCCCGAAGGAAGCGGCCGTCTCTGCTGAGCGCTCAAACCCGCCTGTGCGTCGCCCTGAGCCACAACGCGGAAAGGGCGTACCAGTAGCTATTCCGGTACGCCCTGCTGTCAGCGCTTCTCTGTGGCACCGGGCGGCTGTACCGCCTTGTTGAGGGTGGGGGTGTCGCTCTTCTTCTCGGTCCCCACCAGGGCGGGGTTGAAGTGGGTGTCCGTGAAGCTCGACTGCGGTTGCGTCGGCGGGGCTGGGGCTGGTGCCGGAGGGGGAGAGGTGTGTCCCGCTCCTGCGTTCTGGTCGTCGCTCATGAGTTCAATCGTGCATCACGAGTGCGGCAGTGGACAGGACAAGCCCGACAACAAGTGACCACAGACTGATCGCCCACCATTTGGCCTTCCGCCGTTCCCGCTCCTGGTTCCTTTCAAAGATCACTACACGGGCCGCCGCCAACGCGGCCAACGCCTGCCCCTTGGGCAAACCAGCGTGGGCATCCAGCAACGGCCGCGCTTCAAGATCCCTATGATCAGCCACGCGAAACGTCTGCATGCCAGCTGCCAAGGCGAGCGCGTATGCGGCGAAGGCCAAGTAGGTCAAGACAGGCTGGTGCCTATGCGTCGCCAGGAACTGAGCAGCAGTCGCAGCGAACCCGATCAAGAAGACCGCTTTCGTGTCGATCTTCGCCAAGGAATCCGACTGGCGAGTCAGCCTCGACGCCAGCTCGCTGTTCAGCAGCTCCAAGGTCGCTTCCTGGCCATGCGGATCCGCCGGTGTCGTAGTCATGACCAGAGCCTAGGGCGGCCCTCCTGACCCTTGCGCTCAGCCGCAGACCAGGCGACAGCTCCAGCGGTGTCAGCCCCGAGTGCGGACTCCCCACAGTGAGTCGGCTGACTACGGCGGCGGCGTGACGGCCAGTGTGGGCTGCACGGCCCGGCTCATGGTCAGGACGATCTTCCCTCGCGTGTGGCGCTTGGTGAGCTTGTTGTAGGCGGAGCGTACGTCGGTGAGTGGGTAGATGGAGTCGATCGGGAAGACCAGGTTCCCTGCTACGGCCATCGCTGCGAGCTGTTCCCAGACCTCTGGGGTGTCTGCCTCGGCCTGTCCGATGGTGCGGACGCCGTAGCCGGCGACAGCAGTCCCGTCGGCGAGGGTGTTGATCCTCGACGGTGGGACGCCCAGGTCCAGTGCCGTCGCGACGTTGCCGCGTCCGAAGTGGTCGAGATAGGCGGTCACGGACCCCGATACCGCTTTACGGATGCGCTCGGGCAGGCCGTCGCCGTACTCGATCGGGATCGCGCCCAGGGATTCCAGGAACGGAAAGCTGCTGATGCTTCCCGTGGCCAGGACGGTGGCGCCCTTCAGGCGGGCGAGTTGCACGGCGATCGAGCCCACGCCGCCGGCACCCGCGGAGACGACCACGGTGTCGGCCTCGGACAGTGCGAGGGCTTCCACCTCGGCGTAGGCGGTGGCCCCGACTCCCGGAACAACTGCTGCCTGCGGCCATCCCAGCGTCGCAGGCTTGCGGGCGAGCCGGTCGGCGCCGGTGCGGACGAACTCGGCCTGTGCGGCGCGCGGTTGGAAGCCCATGACCTGATCGCCGGGCTGGAAGGCTTCCACGCCCGGCCCGACTGCGTGCACCACGCCTGCGTAGTCGTTGCCCTGCCCTTCGGGGAAGCGGGCAGGCCACATGTCGGCGAAGACACCCTCGCGGATGCTGATCTCGCCAGGGTTGATCGCGGCCGTTTCCACGGCCACGACCACCTCTCCCGGTCCCGGGGCGGGCCGATCGACGTCCACGACCTCCAGAACGTTGGGGCCGCCATAACGACTGAAGCGAATGGCTTTCGGCATCAGGGCCGCCTCTGAAGGACGTCGAAGGCAACGACGGGGATCACCCGGTCGATGTGCTTCTGGTACTCGGCGTACCCCGGCTGCCGCGCTACCACCTCGGCGAAGAGCCGGTCGCGTTCGTCACCTTCGGTGAAGGTGGCGCGGGCGGTGAGGGTCTCGGTGTCGATCTCCAGGGTGACGGTCGGGTTCTTGCGCACGTTGTGGTACCAAGCCGGGTGCTTAGTACGGCCGAAGTTGGAGGCGATGAGCAGGATGCGGTCGCCGTCGCGGTAGTAGGTGATCGGGGTCGTGGCCGGGTGGCCCGACTTGGCGCCGGTGGTAGTCAGCAGAGCCATGTCGGCGCCCTTGAAGACGCCCCCGACCTTGCCGCCGTTCGCGCGGAACTCCTCTTGGATGCCCCGGTTCCAGGCCCGCAGTTCCTCCGGGTCGGCGCTGCCGCTGGGGATGGTGTCGCTCGCGCGTGGGACGCGGACTGGGGGCGGGCCGACGACCTTCAGGCCGTACTCGCCCGCGCTGCTGATCGCGGCGTCCAGGTCGAAGGGCGGGGGGAGTTCGCCGGCGGTGGCGACCGGGGTGCCGTTGCGGGTGAACCATTCCTCGATGCCGGCGGGGGCGAAGGTGACGAGCATGCGCGAGGTGGGGCTGCGGACGACGTAGCTGTGCGGGACGCCGCGCGGGCCGAAGGCGACGTCGCCCGCGCTGAGGTCGTACTGCTCATCGCCGACGAAGAAGGTGATCTCGCCTTCCAGGACGGCCCAGATCTCGTCCTCCTGGGTGTGGACGTGCAGGGGTGGCGACTGCTCTTCGGGGTCGTGGAATTCCAGCTGGGCGGCCCGGCCCTGGGCCGCGTGGCCGGGGAGCTTCACCTCGACGGTGCCGCCGAGGAACCAGAGGCTGTCGCTCACGTCAGTTCTCCTTCAGCAGGCTCAGGGTGGGCAGCGGGCCTCCGGGGAACTGCTGCAGACGGCCGCCCTCGGCCAGCGGGCCGAGGTCGACCGCGGCCCATCCGGCGCGCTCGATCAGGCGGGTGATGCGGTCGTTGGCGCCCGCGTCGTCACCGGACAGGAAGATCACCCGGCGTCCGCTTCCGGAGCGGGGGTTGGCGCCCAGGACGTGGGGCGGCAGGGTGTTGAAGGCTTTGACGAGCCTGGCGCCGGGGACGAGGTCGGCGACGACCTCGCTGGAGGTGCGCCCGCCGAGGTTCGCGACCTTGAAGTCGGGCGGGCCGAGGGGGTTGGTGGTGTCGATGACGATGCGGCCCTCCCAGTCGGTGAGACCGGTGGCGCCGACGGCGTCCTTCAGCCGCTTCCAGGGCACGGCCAGGACGACGACGTCCTGCGCGGCGGCTTCCTTGACCGTCACGGCGGTCAGGCCGGGGCCGGTCGCGCCGACCAGTCCTGCGAGGGTGTCGGGCCCGCGGCTGTTGCTGATGAGAACGTTCTCTCCGGCGGCTACGAGGCGCTCGGCGAGGGCCGTGCCGATGGCTCCGGCTCCGATGATTCCGATGGACATGACGTGCTCCCTGAGGGGGGATGAGAAGTGATGGCGGGTGGAGGGCGCCGGGCGGGGCCGGGGGAATCCCGCCCGGCTGCTGCACGGGTGGGTCAGACGGCGAAGCCGCCGTCGACGTCCCAGCTGGTGCCGGTGATGAACCGGGCTTCGGGGCGGGCGAGGTAGGCGACCGCGCTGGCGATGTCGGCGGGCTGGGCGTAGTGGCCGAGCGGCATGAGCTGCTTCATGGACTCGGCGAACGGGCCGGCATCAGGGTTCATGTCGGTCTCGGTGGGGCCGGGCTGCACGGTGTTGACAGTGATGCCGCGCGGACCGAGCTCGCGGGCCAGGCCCCGGGTAAGGCCGGCAACAGCGGCCTTGGTCAGGGAGTACACGCCCACGCCCGGCACCGGGATGCGGTCGGCGTTGATGCTGCCGATGGTGATGATCCGCCCGCCCCGGCCGAGGAGGGGGGCGGCGGCCTGGATGGCGGTGAACACGCCACGCACGTTGACCGCGATCATGCGGTCGAACTCCTCCAACGGGAACTCCTCCAACGGTGCGACGTGGGCGACGCCCGCGTTGTTCACCAGGATGTCCAAGGCTCCAAGGTGCTGGACCGTCTCGGTGATCGCGGCGCGTACGGCGTCCTCGTCCGCGCTGTCCGCCTGGATCGCGAGCGCGCTGCCGCCCTGCTGGGTGATCTCTTCGGCGAGGGCTTCGGCGGTGTCCTTGGCGCTGGAGTAGGTGAAGGCGACGGCAGCGCCGTCGGCGGCCAGGCGGCGCACGATCGCGGCGCCGATCCCCCGTGAGCCGCCCGTCACCAGGGCGACCTTTCCGGTGAGAGGCGTGTGAGCGGTAGCGGTGGCCGCGTCTGCGAGCTGGGTGGTCATGACTGGTGGTCTCCGTTCCGACATCCATAATTCCGAACCGTTCGGTTACTATGTCGTGGTGGCTGGAACACGGGCCACGACCGATCCATTCCGCGGCGGCGGACTTCTTTTCGGGAGGCTTGGATGGCCAGGACAGGACGGCCCCGCTCCTTCGACACCGACGAGGCCCTCGACAAAGCGATGCGCCTGTTCTGGGCCGAGGGCTACGAAGGCGCCTCGCTGAACGAACTCACCGAGACCATGGGCATCAACCGGCGCAGCGTCTACGCCGCCTACGGCAACAAGGAGGAGCTGTTCCGCAAGGCCGTTGACCGCTACCTCGCAGGCCCCGGCGCATTTGTCGCCGAAGCCCTCGACCAGCCCACGGCCCGCCAGGTCGCCGAGACGATGCTGCACGGCTGTGCGGATGCCTACACCACGCCCGGCTGCCCGCGCGGCTGTCTGCTGGTGCAGTCCGCCCTCGCCTGCGGGCCCGAGGGCGAACCGGCCCGCGCCGACCTCGCCGCCCGCCGCGAGGCCGGAGTGGGCACGCTGCGGGAACGGTTCGAGCGCGCGCAACGCGAGGGGGACCTGCCCAAGTCGGCCGATGCCGATGCACTGGCCCGCTACCTGACCGCCGTGGGCCAGGGCATCTCGGTGCAGGCCGCCGGCGGCGCGGGCCGCGAGGACCTGCACCGCGTCGCCGACCAGGCTCTCGCCGGCTGGCCCGGCAACTGACCTGTGCCGCTCACGGCCGGTGGCTACTTGGCGAGGAAGGCCAGCAAGGCGGCGTTGACCTCCGCCGCGTGCGTCCAGAGCAGCCCGTGCGGCGCCCCGTCGATCTCCACGTACTCCGCGGACGGCAGCAGGGCGTGAAAGGGGCGGCCGGTCGCGTCGACGGGAAGGATCCGGTCGGCGGTGCCGTGCACGATCAGCGCGGGGACGTCGATGCGGGCCACGTCGGCGCGGAAGTCGGTCAGCCAGGTCGGCACGCACGCCACCGACGCGATGGCCGACGACCCGGCCGCCACCGACCAGCTCGCGCTCACCGCCTCGTTGCTGATCCGCTCGCCGAGGGTGTCGTCGAGGTTGTAGAACGCCTGGAAGAAGCCGGTGAAGTAGGCGTAGCGGTCGGTGGTGACCGCCTCCAGGATGCCGTCGAACACCGCTTGGTCGACGCCCGTGGGGTTGTCGTCTCTCTTGAGCAGGAACGGCTCCAGCGACGCCAGGAACACCGCCTTGGCAATCCGCCGCGAGCCGTAGGTGCCCAGGTAACGCCCAACCTCACCGGTGCCCATGGAGAAACCCACCAGCACGGCGTCGGTGAGGTCCAGGGTGGTCAGCAACCGGTCGAGGTCGGCGGCGAAGGTGTCGTAGTCGTAGCCCGTGGCGGCCTGGGAGGAGCGGCCGAAGCCGCGTCGGTCGTACGTGATGACCCGGTGCCCGGCGTCCAGCAGGGCGGGTAGCTGCTTCTCCCACGAGTGGCCGTCCAGCGGGTAGCCGTGGATGAGGACGACCGGCTGACCGCTGCCGTGGTCCTCGTAGTACAGCTCGATGGGGGCGCTGTTTTCCTCGCCGACGGTGATGTACGGCATGTCAGCTGGTCTCCTTCGCTGCGCGGCGGATGAGCCGGACGACGGTCTCGGGGTGGGTGAGGTGGACGGCGTGCGGGGCGTCGGCCTCCACGGTGTGCGCACCGGCGCGGGTGGCCATGAAGCGTTCGGCGGCGGGCGGGATGGTGCGGTCCGCGCGGGCGACGAGCGCGTAGGACGGTACGGCCTTCCAGGTAGCCGCCTGCGCGGGCTCGCCCAGCGCGATCGTGCTCGCCGGACGCTGTGTGGCCGCGAGCACGGCGGCACGCTGTGTCGACAGCCGGTTGCTGAGGAAGACGTCGCGGAACTTCTCGGCCTTGAGGTACAGGTCGATGCCGCCGTCGTAGGGCACCGGCTGCAGCGCGGTCGGGATCGGCGCGGTCGGGTCGTCACTCAGGTGCGAGCCGGGGAACTTCGCCGCGAGCGCCGCCGCGCTCTCACCGGCGTCGGGGATGAAGGCGGCCACGTACACCAGCGCCCGCACACGGTCGTTGCCGGCAGCGGCCTGGGTGATGACCGCGCCGCCGTAGGAGTGGCCGACCAGCACCAGCGGGCCCGGTGTCACCTCCAGCAGCTTGGCGAGGTAGGCGGCGTCCGAGGAGAGTCCTCTCAGTGGGACGGCGGGGGCGATCACCGGGTATCCGGCGTCCTGAAGGTGACCTACCACCGTGCTCCAGCCGGACGCGTCGGCCCACGCGCCGTGGACCAGCACGATCATCGGCCGGTTTCCGCCGCCGGTGGAGCGGGTGGCGGCGACCGCGTCGGCCAGCGGAGTGACCGCCATGGCCGCGCCGGCCGTCGCCGCGGCGGCGGCGAACGCCAGCGCCGAGCGCCGGGAAGGGGAAGAAGGGACGGACACGTGTTTCCTCCGGATCAGGTCAGCACAGTGGGTGCGAGCAAGGGCGTACGGCGGTCTCGGTCGGCGCCTTCGCGAGGTCGCCGCCGAGCCGCTTCGCGGCGCGGCCGTCGCGGTGGGCCGCGCCCGGGATCGTCAGGCGGGGCGGTTCTTGTCCAGCCAGGACACGGCCGCGTCCGCGACCTCGCGCCAGCCGTGGTCGAGGGTCAGGGAGTGGCCCCGGTCGGGGAACTCACGGATCTCCGTCACGGCCGTCGAGTGCCGGTACTGCTTCGCCGCCGACCGCACCACCGCCGGGGGCACGATGTGGTCCTTGCCTCCGGAGACGAACAGCAGCGGGCCGCGCGCGCTGTTGGTGGTGGCGACCCGCGCGGGCGAGGACGGGCTGAAGTTGGCGAACGCGGCCTCGAACAGCGGCCGGGCCGGTCCCGGGACGGCCCAGCGTGCGTACAGGTCGTCCGACTCGTCGGCGGGCAGGGCGTTGCCGAACGCGTAGCGGAACTGCTTGGCGTTCAGCGAGACGGCCTTGGAGCGGTTGCCCGGATTGCCCAGCGCCACGAACGACGAGCGCAGTGTGGAGACCGGGACCGGCAGCACGCCCTTGATGGGCGCCGGGTCGATCGCGACCGCGGCCCCGACCAGCTCCCTGCCCAGCAGGTTCTGTGCGATCAGGCCGCCGAAGGAATGCCCGATCACCACGGGCTTCACCGGCAGGTCGGCGATGATGCGGGCATAGTGGTCGGCGATGTCGGTGATCCCGAAACCGGCGGTGGCCGCCGGGTGCGCCCGGGTCTCCTCCGGGGTGTCGGCCACACCTGGCCAGCCCGGCGCGATCGGGTCGTAGCCGGCCTCCTCCAGGAGTTCGATCCAGCTCTGCCAGCTCGCCGGGTGGATCCACAGCCCGTGGATGAGCACCACGGGCACCGTACTGGGGGCCATGTGAGCCCTCCTCGTCTTCAGAACAGCGGAAGGGGAACCGGTCGCGCCGACCGGCCGGCACGAGCGGACCCGTCCCGCTTCACTTCTCCGACCGGACCCTCACAGCCTGGAACGAGCAGCCCGCAGCTCGCGTCTGTCACGTGACTGTTTCTGCACGGACAGACACCGCCTGACCAGGGACGTCCCCTCGGATCGACCGCCCAGGAGGCGTACGGCACGGCCGCTGCACCGACCCTGAGCAGCGCATCATCAGCCAGGGCAGCTCACACTCCGGGCCGCGTGTCGGTACGGGGCTCGCCCACTGCCGGCCGGTACGGAGAACCGGTCGCCGGTCGCCGGTCAGCCGGCAGGGGCCGCTTCGGGTCTGCACGACCTGTCCCGCGGGCAGGCTGAACACACGTCCCGCAACCGCGCAGCGGCCGTCGGGTCCCCCTGCGGAGGTGTCGGAACGTCAGTCGGCGGAGCTGTCGTCCCCGACGAGGTCACGGAGTTGGTGGCGGGAGGCGATGCCGAGCTTGGGGAACACCCGATACAGGTGGTGGCTGACGGTGCGGGGTGAGAGGAAGAGGCGCTCGCCGATTTCCCGGTTGGTCATGCCCTGGGCGGCCAGGTGGACGATCTGCTGCTGTTGTGCGGACAGTTCGCCCAGCGCGTGGACTGCCGGGGTGTCGCGAGTGACGCCGGCGGCACGCAGTTCGGTGGCGGTGCGGCTGGTCCAGGGTGTGGCGCCCAGACGCTGGAAGATCTCCAGAGCGTGAGTGAGGGGTGCGCGGGCGTCGTTGATACGGCCGTTGCGGCGCAGCCATCGACCGTGGGCGAGACAGGTCTGGGCGTGCTCGAAGGGCCAGGGCGCGAGTCGGTCGCCGGCCAGGGCCGAACGGAAGAGGTCGTCGGCGCGGCCGGTGTTGTCGAGGAGCGCCTGGGCGTGCCGAAGGCGTCCGTCGAGCCGGGCGGAGCGCGAACGGGGGAGGGTGTCCAGCAGGTTGGTGAGGATGACGCGCGCATCATCGGTGTGGCCGCTTCGTACAGCGGCCTGGGCGAGGTCGGCGACGGCGTAGGGAGAGGCGTGGAAATGCAGGGGGGTGCCGTCGGGGCGGAACAGGCGGCGTAGTGAGGTGAAGGCGGCGGCGTGGTCGTCGGTTGCGGCGAAGGCGAGGCCGACGGCCCAGTGGGTGCGTGCCCGGATCTGGTTCACCACCTCGTCGCCGGTGAGGTCGAAGACCTGTCCTGCGAGGTGGTGGGTCTGGTCGGTGTCGCCCTGCAGGGCGCACAAGGTGGCCTCCAGCGTCATCACGTACACCTCGGCGCGGCCGAGGGGCCGGGTGTCCGCAGCAGCGGTGGCCTCGTCGATGACGGCGCGGGTCTGGAGCCACCAGCCGTGTTCGAGGCTGGCCCAGCCGTAGGTGAGGGCCATCTGGCGGTTGCGGAACTCCGGCCGGTCGCGCGCCAGCGGGTTGCAATTACGGCCGAAGTGAAGTGCGGCGGCAGTCTCGTCGAGCAGCCAGGCCATCCCGGACAGCCAGATCCGCTCCCTCGGACTGTGCGGGGGGCTGCCCGGCGGGCGGGGGGCGAGGGCTTCGCGGACGGCGGCCAGCGCGTCGGTGCGGCAGGCCAGGGGATCGATGGCCGTGCGCACCCACAGCCGGGGTAACCCGCAGGCGTGGGGCATGCGGTCCAGTGCCGCATCGACCTCTCGACGGAAGGTGTCGTCTCCGGCGTGGTTCGCGACGGCGGCGCCGACGGCGAGTGCTTGCAGGGCGGCTTCAGGGGCGGTCTTGGTGAGGGACCGTGCGGTGGCCATCAGGTGGGTGAAGGCTTCGCCCTGGCGCAGGCCGGCCGACAGTGCCCAGCCGCGCAGCATCTCGGCCTGCCGGCGCAGGCCCTCGTCCACGGAGGTGTCGGCGGCGCGGGCGGCGAGCCGCTCGGCACG
The DNA here is from genome assembly GCF_058544905.1 of Streptomyces sp. JLBG701. Taxonomy (NCBI): domain Bacteria; kingdom Bacillati; phylum Actinomycetota; class Actinomycetes; order Kitasatosporales; family Streptomycetaceae; genus Streptomyces; species Streptomyces sp. JLBG701. The sequence goes on along the minus strand of NZ_CM178588.1, from coordinate 6,157,137 downwards.
TTCGACATGGTCGTCGACGGCCAGGACGTTGGCGGCCTTGATCAGCCGTTCCGCCTGCTGAACAGCGGTGGTGCTCAGGGCCGCGGCACGTTCCAGGGCGGCTGCGGCGGATTCCGTCGCTCCCCGGCCGACGGCCCGTTCGGCGGTCTTTTCCAGGGCCGTCGCGGCGTCGTCGTCGGGGCCGAAGGCGGCCGCCGCGAGGTGCCAGGCCCTGCGGTCGAAGTCCTGGCTGAGGGCTTCGGCCAGGGTCAGATGGGCCTGCCGGCGTTCAGGCTGGCTCGCCGCCTGATAGACCGCCGACCGGATCAGTGGATGGCGGAAGGTGATGGTGCTGCCGCTGATGTGGATCAGGTCCGCCTGTTCGGCAGGCTGCCAGGTCACCGGATCGGCGGCGTCGGGTTCGACGCCCAGGACGATGGACAGGTCCGGGGCGTCGGCGGCTGCAGCGATCAGCAGCACGTTGCGGGTTGTGGGAGGCAGCATGGCGAGCTGGGCCGCGTACAGGCCCTCCAAACGGCGGTTGATCGGCAACGGGGCCGCGCCGAGCTGCTCGGGATCGGTGCAGCGGGCCAGTTCGACGAGGGCGAGCGGATTTCCGTGCGCATACTCCAGGATGCGGGCGCGGTGGCGTCCCGCGGGAGGAGTGGGCTGGGCGTCAAGCAGCGCATGGGCGGCCGGTTCGTCTAGCGGGGCCAGGGCGACGGCGCGCATGGCCTGACAGAGGGACTCCGGCAGGACCTCGGGCCGGCACGCGGCGAGGATGCCGATGGCTTCACCGTCCAACCGGCGTGCCAGGAACGACAGGGCGTCGAGCGAGCCGGAGTCGACCCAGTGCGCGTCGTCGACCACGATCAGCAGGGGCGTCTCGGTGGCGAGGTCGGACAGCAGGGTGAGGGTGGCCAGGCCCAGCAGCAGCCTGTCGGGGGTGTGGGCGGCCTGTTCTTCGTCGTCCTCCAGGCCGAACGCCGCCTCCAGCGCGTGCTTCTGCCGCGGAGGCAGGGCATGGGCGCGGGAGAGGACCGGCCGCAGCAGTTGGTGCAGGCCGGCGAAGGCGAGGTCGGCCTCCCCCTGGGTGCCGCGCACCCGCAGGACTCGCGTCCCGGCCTGCGCGGCGTGGGCGGTCGTCGCGTCCAGCAACACGGTCTTGCCGATGCCCGCCTCTGCGACGAGCAGGACAGCTGTCCCTTCGTCGGTGTGCTGCGCAGTGAGACACTGTCTGAGCAGGGCCAATTCACTGTCTCGGCCGACCAGTTCGACCGCTGTGCTCTTCGACGCGCCCCACGCGGACGCCTGGATCGAGTCCACCCCCACCACTGTGCCCGCCCCTTTCACCCTCAGGCCCCGTCCGGCCACTCGTGCATCGGCGACGAGCCGCAGACCCGGCCGCAGTGCCCCAGGCCGGTGGGCCACGCCTCGCGCAGAAGTCGTGGGCGGCGCTGACGTCGGCGGCAGCGCGCGATGCACCCTTGCAGGAAGAGAGTCCGGAACCTTGGCGGGTGCCTTCTCACCGTAAGCAGCACAACCGGACGTCTGCCTGTCCGCGGCGATACCCGTGCACGCACAGGCAATCCGCCTGCCGAACCCGTGCTGTGATGGAGACTGGGGAATCCGCAGCGCCGCCGCCGATGCCGGCGGGCGATGGCGACGCCCGCTCACACCGGCGCCGCCACCTGCCCTGTGCGGTGAGATGCCGGAGACGCCGCCAACGTGCGGCAGTGGTCACGCTACGGTGGCGTCGGCCCAGTCGGGACAGGAGCCGGAGGCATGGAAGAGCCGACCGCCACGCTGCCGCTGTTGGACCGGCGGGAGACGAACGATCCGTTACCGCCGTCGTGGCCCGAACCCCGCTTCGAACAATTCGCCCACATCCTGGTGGTCACCCAGCCGCAGGGACGCCCGTTCGTAGCCCGCCGCACCTGGCGGCACATCGCCGAAGACCCCGGCGAAAACCTGCAGTTGGCCTTCCTCGACTCCGGCCGCAGCCGACTCGAACAGAACGGCCGGGAGGTGTTCCTGGAACAGGGCGACTTCACCCTGATCGACTCCGCCCGCCCCTACGACATCGAGACCCCGACCGCGTTCGTCACCCGGGTCTTTCTGTTCCCCAAGTCCGCGCTCGGCCTGTCGGAAACGGACCTGACCCGGCTGACCGGCACCCCGCTGCGGCAGAACCACGCCCTGTCGGCGTTCCTCGTCCCGTTCCTGACCCGACTGTCCCACCAGGGCGCCCGGCTGCACCCGCAGACCCGCGACAAGCTTGTCGGCGAGGTCACCGACATCCTGACCACCCTGGTCGGCGAAGCCCTGCGCGAGATGCCCAGCGACGACGCCGCCCGCCACACCTTCGTCCTGCGCGTGAAGGCGTTCATCCTCGCCCACCTCGACCGCCCCGACCTCACGCCGGAACTGATCGCCACCGCCCACCACGTCTCACTGCGCTACCTGCACAAGGTATTCGCCGGCGAGGACACCACGGTGGCCCGCTTCATCCTGCGCGCCCGCCTGGAACGCTGCCGCCTGGAGCTGGCCAAGTACGACCCGCGCGACACCAGCGTCCGCGACCTGGCCTACACCTGGGGGTTCGTCAGCGCATCGCACTTCAGCCGCGTCTTCCGGGAGGCTTACGGCATGACACCGAGACAGTGGCAGCTGGCCGCGAAGGCATGGCGCTGATGAGCAATGCCAACCCGCTGGACCTCCCCCTCGAGCCCGAGGCCCAGGCGTTTGTGGAGGCCGGCGAGGTCATCCCCTACCTGTACACGGTGCCGCCCTCGGAGAAGCGCCGCATGCTCGACGAACTCCAGGCCCGCCCCACCCCACGCCCCGACGTGGAGGAGGAATGGCTGCTCGTCGACGACGTCCCCGTCCGTATGGTCCGCCCACCAGGGGTGACCGGCCCGCTGCCTACCCTGCTGTTCGTCCACGGCGGCGGCTGGGTCATGGGCAGCGCCGCCACCCACGACCGCCTGGTCCGCGAACTCGCCGTCGGCGCACACATCGCCGTCGCCTTCCCTGAATACACCCTCTCCCCCGAGGCCAAGTTCCCCACCGCCCTGGAGGAGTGCTGGAAGGTCGCCACCTGGCTGACCAAGCAGGCCCAGGCCCCCCTGGCCGTCGGAGGAGACCAGATGGGCGCCACCATCGCCTGCGGCCTCACCCTGCTCGCCGCCCGCCGAGGAGGCGTAGACTTCACCCACCAGCTGCTGTTCTACCCCGCCACCGACACCACCTTCGACACCGGCTCCTACCAGCAGTTCGCCGTCGGCTACGCTCTGCGCGCCCAGGGATACCGCGACTTCTGGGACCAGTACTGCCCCGACCCGGACGCCCGCCTCGACCCCGTCGCCGCACCACTGCGCACCAGCCCGGACGAACTGGCCCTGCTGCCGCCGGCCACCGTCATCACCGCCGAAGCCGACTGCCTGCGCGACGAGGGCGAAGCGTACGCCGGTGCCCTGCGCACCGCCGGGGTCCCCGTTCTCTCCGTCCGCTACGCCGGCGTCACCAACGGCTTCGTCATGCTCGACGCCCTGCGCGGCACCCACGCCGCCGACGCCGCCATCAGCCAGGCCGCCTCCGTCCTGCGTACGGCCCTGCACACGGACCCCTCACGGTCGGATCTCCGCCCGCCAGCGAGCTGAGCAAAGGCTGTCCGGTCACGGAGAGTCGCTCATACGCATTCATCCCCGTCCAGCGCCGTCCGTCATCTGCCCCTAACTCCACTCCACCGCAGATCAGGACCCTCCTGATCCCTCCCGAACCCCAGACGAATATTCAGAAAGCGTGTTGGTGACCCCATCCGGGCATGTCGGGCGTCGCCCCACCAGCGGGACAAAGCGGCGAACCATCTCGCCTGAGCAACCGGACTAGGCCGGGCTCTCCATGGCCACGCGCAGGCTGGCGATCCCGCGGGATCTGTACGCCTTGACCGCTCCGAGGCTGATGCCCAGCGTCTCCGCGACCTGGGCCTCCGTCATATCGACGAAGTAGCACAGCACCAAGACCTCCCGCTGCCTGCGCTGAAGGGACTTCATCGCCCTGATGAGCGAATCTCGCTCCAACTGGTCATATGCGCCCTCCTCGGCGCTCGCCATGTCAGGCATCGGCTTGGACAGCAGCTTCAGGCCGAGGAGGCGTCGGCGCAGTACCGAGCGCGAAAGGTTCACAACCGTCTGCCGCAGTTGTGTGAGGACCTTCTCCGGGTCACGCGTCCGCCTGTTACCGGAGTGCACCCGAATGAACGCCTCTTGAACGACGTCCTCACAAGAGGTGGTGTCGTCGAGGAGGAGAGCCGCAAGCGTTACCAGAGAGCGGTAGTGGCTCCGATACAAGTTGACGAGCGCGTCCGTGGCACGCTCCGGCGAGACGTCCAGGTTCTGGTGCGTACGCACTTCACGACTGCCGACGGAGGAGCGGTCCAAGGCATCCAGAAACCGGCCCGTCCGGTGCCCAGGGCTGTCTTCCGGAAGCGCGCTCCAGTCGCCGTCGGCAGCCTGGATCTGCCGAATGCCGGTGCGGGTGAGCTGTGCGTCTTCGGCGTCCGAGCTCTGCCGCGCGCTCTCCTCTGCGCGGTCCACCAGCCCAGGGTCCAGGCGACGTCGCACTGCGGTCATGGCTGGACCTCCTCCCACAATTGGTTTCCACGCAAGGCACGGCGCAAGCGGTACAGGCGTGCTCTCACACGGTCCGCGGGCAAAGCAAGCCTCGACGCGATCTCGGCAGGTCCGTGGCCCTCGATCCGCAGCTCGACAATCCGCCTGTTCGTCTCCTCCAGGGTGCTGAGGAATTCGGCCACAATGTCTTCGCCGACGACATCCCCCTCCACGTCGGCACCGACCTCCTCTAGCGGAAGCCAGGTGTCGATGTCGGCACCGGTCCCTCCCAGTACCTCTCTCTGACGGTGTTGGTACTCACGGGCCCACCGGGCATGCGTGTCCTTGAAGACCAGGATGATCGCTCCGACGAAGTAGCTCCTCAGCGAGGCGCCGCCTTCCGGATCCCAGCGTCCACCGCTCAGCGCGTGCCGGTGGAAGTGCTGCAAGCCGGCCGCGACAGCGTCGTGTGCCAACTGCTCCCGCGCGTCCATGTCTTCCCGGAGTAGTTCGCGCAGTTCCTCCCATCCTTTGACAGGACGGTTGCGTTCAGCGCAACGCCGGTAGATCTCGCCGGTGATGAGCCATCGGCGCATCACTGGCCGCCCGTACGCTGCCAGTTCATTGCAGAAGATCTCGTACCGCACGCCGACGAAGCCGTCGCTCTTGAGCTCGGCGAACAGTTCGCGATCGGCCAGGAGACGTGAGGTCTGGTCGGGGGAACTCCCCGTCAGACTTTCGAGGTTGAGGGTGCCTCCGGGGATGACATCGGCCAGCGCCATCGAAGCGGACGACGTCGTCGGATCCATGACCAGTTGAGGCTGGCGACGCGACACGCTGCCGGACGCCTCGCTCCTCATCCGACCTCCCTGCGCGATGTCGCTACGCGGTCCCCTCCGCGACACCGCAGCCAGCTACTCCACTTGTAGGGCAGGCGGTTGCCCGGCTGTGACGCGAATTTCAAAAAAATCTTGGCCACCTTGAAAAACGGCGTCACACCCGCCCCACCGGAGTCCCTATAGCTCGAACAACAGGGCGTCGAGGAACGCCCCTCGTGACCCATCTGCCCCGTCGAGACCTCAGCCGCCACCTATGGAGAACCACACCGTGAACCCAGCCGACCGCGATCCTTCCGGCACCCCACTGCTGACGCTGCGGGCCGCTGTCATCCTGCTCCTGGGAGTACTGAGCGGTGTCGGTGCAGGGATCCTCACGTTCTTCACCGGCAACGACCTCGCCACCTGCGCCATGGCAGGGTGCGGCTCCGGTGCCATGGCCGTGCTCTTCTTCCACAGCATCATCAACTGAACCGGCACGCACCTGCCCCTCTCCATCGCGACTGCAATGCCCGGTTCCGGCCGCCCGATGAAGCAGGACGCGGCACGATGGTTCGGGCTTGTCGGCGACCGCGATCGGGGCCCTGGATGCGTCCTGTGCCCAAGCCGTGCCCATAAGACCGGACAACCACGGTAAACAGCGGTGCGAAACCACTCCGTGAAGCTGCACCGAAAGCGCTGTACACCCAGGTCAGAAGCCATGTCCCCGGTCAAGCGCCGTCGCTTCCCAAGCTGAGAGTGCGAGTTCGATTCTCGTCACCCGCTCTTTTCGAAGCCCCAGGTCAGCGACCTGGGGCTTGTTTGTTGGTAAGCAGTTTCGGCGTTTCGCCTGCGGCCCTGCGCCGGACGCCACCCTGTATCGCACTTCGGCAGTCAGGGACACAAGTCCCTTGTAAGTGCAGGTGCTTGACCGCAGAGGATCTCGTGTCAGAGCGGGAGGTCGTCGGGCAGCACCCGGAACGCCTTGTGGCGGCCCAGCGGACGTACGGCCCGGAAGTCCCGGCGGTCGAGGGTGAGGATCGCGTCGGTGTCGTAGTCGGCGGCCAGCGCCACGTTCACCGCGTCGGCGAGGTCCAGGTCGAGCGCGCCGTAGCGGACTCGGACGGACTGCGCGGCGCCCAAGTGGTCCTCCGTGATCTCCGGCATCACGACCCGGCCCCGGCTCATCCAGCGCCGCAGGTCGTCGACCGCGCTCAGGGCGGCCTCGCGCCCCAACTCGCGCGTGGCCACGTGGTCGAGTTCCGCCAGCAGGAGCGGGGACATGACCAGGAGACCGGCCGCCATGATCGCCTCGTTCGCCGCTCCGTGCTCCGGGTGCGTCGAGTCGAGAGCGGCCAGGAGACCGGACGTATCCGCGATGACGATGATCACGCGGCGGATCCGGAGTCCGTCTCGCGGCGGACCGCATCGGTGACCGCGTCACGGACTTCACCCTTGGACGGCGTACGCCCCGGCCCCTCGAACGTCCGCGAGAAGAGCGGTTCGTCCCAGACCCGGTTCGCCATGGCCGCGAGATGGATCCCCTGACGGATGATCTCGGCCTCGCTTATGCCCCGCCGCTTGGCCGCCTCCTTGATGATCGCCAGGTCTTCGGGGTCGGCGTAGACGTTCGTGCGCTTCATGGACATGTACCAAGGCTAGTCCATGTACTGGATTAATGTATGAGTCGCCGTCCTCCATCGGACTGCCGAGCTGCCCTCGCAGGCCCTGTCGTGATGCCAGACCGATCCTGGGGAGAGGGGTACGTCATGGGGTTCGGCTTCCGTGTCGGTGCGCCTGGGATGAGTGTGTGTCTCCACGCGTGGGGTACGGACCTCGATCGGCCGCGCGCCGCAAGGCTCAGCGTGGGCAGTGGCGGTGCCAGGATGTCGACGCCATGGCCAAACTCCTCAGCCGGCCCGAACCGCCCACCGCCGTATACGCCCACTCTGACGAGGCCGCTCTCGGCGCGCTCCGCACCCTGCTCCGGGCGGGGCTGCGGAACCCCGACGAGCTGTCCGTCATCGGCATCGACGACCATCCCGTGGCCGAGCCGACGGACCTGACGACTGTGCGGCAACCGGTGGGGAACAGGGGGGAGTCGGCGGGGCGGATGCTGCTGGGCATCCTGGGCGGCGAGGAGACCGAACCGGACGTCGTCGTGCCGACCCGGCTCGTCATTCGGGGGAGCACTGCGCCGCCGCGTCAGTAGTCGTGGCCGAGTGCGGCCTTCCTACTCGGCCGGGCCGGGTCTCGGTGCTGCCCGGACGTGCGTGCGTTCACCTTGTCGGCCGATGAGGCTCAGGTACTCGACGGGACCGGCGCCGGTGGCGCCGAACCAGTGCGGGGTGCGCGTGTCGAACTCCGCGGCCTCCCCGGGCCTGAGGACGAGATCGCGTTCCCCGAGAACGAGGCGGAGCGTTCCGTTGAGGACGTACACCCAGTCGTAGCCCTCGTGGGTGCGCAGGTCGGGTTCGGTCTCGTCGCTTCCGGTCGGGAGGACGAACTTGTACGCCTGGATTCCTCCGGGCCTGCGGGTGAGCGGCAGGATGACCGACCCGTCGCTGCAGGGGATGGGACGCATGTTGATACGGGGGTCACCGGTCGGCGGCGCATCGACGAGCTCGTCGAGCGTGACCCCGTAGGCGCGAGCGAGCGGAAGCAGTTGCTCGAGCGTCGGACGGCGCAGGCCCGCCTCGAGCCGGGACAAGGTGCTGGCAGAGATGCCGGTCTCCGCCGCGAGGTCGGCGAGCGTGACCTCGCGACGCAGCCGAAGGCGCTTCAGTCTCGGTCCGACGGCGTCAAGAGTGCGGTCAATGGCTTCGTCCACCCTCCGATTTTGCCATTCGGCAACAACGATTGCACATCCGCCCTCTCCTGCGGCACGGTGCGGAACCAACCGACGACCGAGGAACACACCCGCTCGGAGAGTCGGAGAGACCGTCGCGAACGAGAAGGGCGGATGGTGACGTACGTATCCGACTTCGACAAGGACTTCTGGGAGCGGCACTGGCGGCAAGGGCGAGCCGACGGCCCGGCTTCCATGGGTGGCAACCCGCCGAATCCCTACCTCGCCCGTGAGGCCGGTGGCCTCGCGCCGGGAACCGCGCTGGATGCGGGATGCGGCGGCGGTGCCGAGGCGATCTGGCTCGCCTCCCACGGCTGGTCCGTCACCGCGGCCGACATCTCGTCCGAGGCCCTTGCTCGCGCTGCCGAGCGGGCGGCGACGAGCAGCGGCGCCGAGCGCCTGCGGTGGGTCGAGGCGGATCTGGGCACCTGGCGCCCGGACGAGCGGTTCGACCTGGTCATGACCCACTACGCCCACCCGGCCATGCCTCAGCTGGAGTTCTACGACCGCATCGCCGGATGGGTGGCTCCCGGCGGCACGCTGCTCATCGTGGGGCACCTGCACACCTCGGGCTCCGCCGGCCACGGGCACCACCCACCCGCGGAGGCATCGGCCACCTCGGCGGCCGTCACCGCGCGCCTGGACGGCGCGGAGTGGGAGATCGTCACCGCCGAAGAGCACCGCCGCACGCTCACCGGCCACGGGGGCCGAGCGGTCCCCCTCCACGTCGTCGTCGTGCGCGCCACCCGACGCCGTTAGCCCCACCGTCCCACAACGCCAGGGCCCCGGCTCCGGCGCCGATTCCCCCTGCCTTCCTGAAAGGATTCCCATGAGCACGAACCGGCCCTCGGTCGCGGCAGCCCCCGACCCGACCATCCAGGACCCGCGACAACGACGCACGATCCTGGCCGGGGTCTGCATCGCGCTCATGGCGGTCATCGCCTCGGTGTCCGGGCTGAACGTCGCCCAGTCGGAACTCGCCGTCGCCTTCGCCGCCTCGCAGACCGAGGTCCTGTGGTTCATCAACATCTACGCCGTCACTCTGGCCGCGCTGCTCCTGCCGCTCGGCGCGCTGGGCGACCGGTGGGGCCGCAGGCCGGTGCTGCTCGCGGGCCTGCTCGTCTTCGGAACGGCGAGTGCGGCGGCCGGCCTCGCCACGTCGTCCGAGATCATGCTCGCCGCGCGCTTCCTGAGCGGCGTGGGCGCGTCGATGGTCATGCCGGTCACCCTCGCCGTCATCACCTCGACCTTCCCGGACGAAGAACGCTCCAAGGCGATCGGCGTGTGGACCGGGGTCGCCGGCGGTGGCGGCATCCTGGGGATGTACCTGTCGGCCCTCCTGGTCGACCTGGCGAGCTGGCGGTGGCTCTTCGTCCTTCCGGTCGTACTCGTCGCCGTCGCCGTCGTCATGGCGCTGCGGTTCGTCCCGGACTCTCGCGAGGCGTCGGTGCACGGGTTCGACACCGTCGGTTCGCTGTCGTCCGTGGTCGCGGTGGTCGGGCTCGTCCTCTTCCTCCACGAGGGTCCCGCACGAGGCTGGACCGCGCCCGCGACGCTGTTGAGCCTCCTCGTCGGCGTCATCGCCGCTGCCGGATTCGTGGCATGGGAACTGCGCCGACAGGCTCCGCTCCTCGACGTCCGCCTGTTCCGCGAGCTCGGTCTCGCGAGCGGTTCCGTGTCGCTCCTGACGGTGTTCGGCGTGCAGGCAGGGATCTTCGTGGTCCTCTTCCCGTACTTCCAGGCGGTGCTCGGCTGGTCCGGCCTTCGCTCCACCCTGGCGCTCATGCCGATGGCGCTGCTGATGATGGCCGCCTCCGGCCTCGCCCCGCGGGCTGCCGTGCGCGTCGGCAGCCGCTCGACGATGGCCTCGGGGATCTTCCTGAGCTGCGCCGGGATAGTCCTCATGGCCACCTTCGTCTCCGTCGACGGCGGCTACCTCTCGGTGCTCCCCGGCATGCTCGTCATGGGAGCAGGCATGGGTCTGACGATGACGCCGTCCACCGAGGCCATCACCACCGCTCTGCCGCGGGAACGCCAAGGTGTCGCGTCCGCACTCAACGACGTCACCCGGGAACTCGGCACGGCGCTCGGTGTCGCGCTGCTCGGAGCGGTCCTGACCGCCGGCTACCGCAGCGCCATCGACTCCCGGCTCGACGGAGTGCCGGACGACGCCGCCGACACCGCCCGTGAGGGCGTCGCCAACACCCTCACGGCCGCCGGCGAAGTCGCCGGCCCCCAGGCGCAGGCACTGATCCGAGCAGCCCAGGAGTCCTTCGTCGACGGCTGGCGACAGGCCATGTGGACCGGCGCGGTGGTCATGGCCGTCCTGTTCTTCTACGTTCTCGCGCGAGGTCCGCGACAACGGCCCTCGGGGTCCGGCGGCAACCACCGTGCGGCCGACGATGCAGTCACCAACCTGGGCTGACCCGCCGAGGGGAGCGAACACCGGCCGGCTCCAGGACCTTCACCCGTAGCGGGTCGAGGGCACATCCAGGGCACATGAGCCCGGGAAACGGCGTTGATCCGTGAGAACTACCGAGAGGAGTTTCCGCAGGACCAGCTCTCGCTTCCAGGGCTCGGCCGCTCGTCGGCCGTCAAGAGGGACTCCATGCCTCCGACGCGACTGCGTGCCCACGGCGTGCCCTCAAGACCGGCAAACCACGGTCAACAGCGGTGCAATCCGGCCCACACGATCACCTCAAGGGCCAGGCATCTGCGCTGGTCAGAGCCCGGGAGCCCGCCCAAGCGCCGTCGCTTCCCAAGCTGTGAGTGCGAGTTCGATTCTCGTCACCCGCTCCATGACAAAGGCCCAGGTCATCGACCGGGCCTCTGTGCTGTCCAACGTGATGTCGGGTCCGACAGCAACCTCCTTCTGTCAGTCATGGTCGGCATGCAGGTGGAAGGGTCGCCCATCGCGCCTTCGGAGCCACTCGTTCCTGCCTGCGATGCTGGGCAGCCTCTTGCTCTTGGGGGTCGAGAGGCGGGTTCGGCCGCCCAGGATTGGACCAGGGCCTGTCCGGTAGGCGGGGAGTAGTACCGGACAGGCCCTGGTGGACCGGGGTGTCTCGGTCAGTCGCGCTGGAGCAGGACCGTGGTGTTCGGCGGCAGCAGGCCGTCCTCGGTCAGGCGGCCCGAGGCCATGATGGGGCTGGTGTCTTCGGGGAGCGGGATCGGGCGGTCGGAGAGGTTGACCGCGCACAGGAGGCCCTCGCCCCGTTCGAAGAGGAGCGTGTCGGCCGGGCTGTCCAGCCAGCGGAAGTGCTCACCGTGCAGGCCGGGGTGGGTGCGGCGCAGGCGCAGGGCGGCGCGGTAGAACTGGAGCATCGAGGTGGGGTCTGACTGGTTGGCTTCGGCGGTGTACGTCTTCCAGCCCTCGGGCTGGGGCAGCCAGGGGGTGGCGGAAGGGGAGGTGCTGAAGCCGAAGGGCGGGGTGCCGCCGGTCCAGGGGAGGGGAACGCGGCAGCCGTCGCGGCCTCGGATGGTGTGGCCGGTGCGTTCCCAGATGGGGTCCTGCAACATCGACTCCGGGATGTCCTCGACCTCGTAGAGGCCCAACTCCTCGCCCTGGTAGACGTACGCGCCGCCGGGCAGGGCGAACATCAGGAGGGCGGCGGCGCGGGCGCGGCGGGTACCGAGGGCGAGGTCGGTGGGGATGGGCTTGTCCCGGAACAGGGCCTGGACGCCGGTGTCGGCGCGGCCGTAACGGGTGACGTGGCGGGTCTCGTCGTGGTTGGACAACACCCAGGTGGCGGGGGCTCCGACGGCGGCGAGGCTGGTGATGCTGCGGTCGATGACCTCGCGCAACTTGCCCGCGTCCAAGGGGCACTTGAGGAAGTCGAAGTTGAAGGCCGTGTGGAGCTGGTCCGGCCGGAGGTACTCCGGCATGCGGCTCGGGCGGACGTGGGCCTCGGCGACGAAGACGCGCGGGTCGGGGTAGCTGTCGGCGATGGCCCGCCAGCTGCGGAAGATGTCGTGCAGGCCCTCGCGGTCCCAGTGCGGGTGGTCCTGCTGGCCCTCCCCCGTCAGGACCGAGAACTCGGTCAGGCCGAGGTCCGGGAGCGCCGGGTCCTTGATCATGCCGTGGGCGACGTCGATGCGGAAGCCGTCGACGCCCAGGTCGAACCAGAAGCGCAGGATCGACTCGAACTCGGCGCGGACCTCGGGGTTGTCCCAGTTGAGGTCGGGCTGTTCGGGGGCGAAGAGGTGGAGGTACCACTGGCCGTCGGGGGTGCGGGTCCAGGTGGGGCCGCCGAAGGCCGCGTGCCAGTCGTTGGGGGGCTCGCTGCCGTCCTCGCCCTTGCCGTCGCGGAAGATGAACCGGTCGCGTTCCGGTGAGCCGGGCGCCGCCGCCAACGCCTCCTGGAACCAGGCGTGTTGGTCGGAGGTGTGGTTCGGGACGATGTCCAGAATCACCCGCAGGCCCAGCTCATGCGCCTCCCCGATCAGCTGCTTCGCCTCGTCGAGGGTGCCGTACGCGGGGTGGATGTCCCGGTAGTCGGAGACGTCGTAGCCGCCGTCGGCGAGCGGGGACGGGTACCAGGGGTTGATCCAGATCGCGTCGATGCCGAGGTAGGCGAGGTACTGGAGGCGGGAGCGCAGGCCCGCGATGTCGCCGGTGCCGTCACCGTCGCCGTCGGCGAAGCTGCGTATGTAGACCTGGTAGATGGCGGCCCTGCGCCACCAGTCGGCATCGGCGTCGGAGCGCGGTGTGGTGGGGGTCGGGTTGCTCATGGTGCTCGGTCCTGACTGTTTCTGAAGAGTGGTGGGGGTGGGGGTCAGCCCTTGACCGAGCCCTGGAGCAGCGCCTTGACGAAGTGGCGTTGCAGGAACAGGAACACGAGGATCGTGGGGGCCATGATCAGCAGAGCGCCGGCGTTCAACAGCACCTGGTCGGTGGCGTACTTGGTGGTGAACGCCTGCAGCGCGCCGGCCATCGTGCGCTTGTCGGGGTCGTCGATCAGCACCAGGGCCAGCAGGAACTGGTTCCAGGTGGACAGGAACATCAGCAGCGCCAGGGAGGCGATCGCCGGGCGGGCCAGGGGCAGGTGGATGTGGAACAGGGCGCGCCAGGGGCCTGCTCCGTCCATGCCCGCCGCCTCGTTCAGTTCCTTCGGTACGCCGGCGAAGTGCGCCCGCATCCAGAACACCGCGAACGGCATGTTCATCCCGATGAGTGGGAGGATCAGCGCCCACTGGGTGCCCAACAGGCCCATCGCCTTGGTCTGTTCGTAGAGCGGGACGATCACGATCTCGTACGGCAGGGTCAGCGTCATGACCAGGACGATGTAGAAGATCCTGCCCAGTGGGATCTCCAGTACGGCGATCGCGTACGCCGCCATCGTCGCGATCAGGACCGCGACCGGGACCACCCCGAGCACGATGAGCGTGCTGGACTTCAGCAGGGTCGTGATGTTGGCGACGTTCCAGGCGTCGACGAAGTTGTGCCAGTGCGGGTCGGTCGGCCAGCTCAGGCCCGAGGGGAAGGTTCCCTGGGGTGCGAGGGCGGCGCTGACCATGCTCAGCAGCGGGACGATCGAGTAGAGCGCGGCGGCCGTGATGAGGATGAGTCCGGGGGCGCGGCGGCGCAGTGACCGTACGGTCTGTGTCTGCGTGCGTTCGGGCATGGTCACTTCTCCCGGAACAGGCGCTGGAGCGGGACGACGACCGCGATGACGATCAGGGCGAGGACGACGGCGAGGGCGGAGGCCGCGCCGAGGCGGCTGTCGTTGAAGGCCAGGGTGTAGACGGCGACGCCGGGGACCATGGTCTGGGTGCCGGGGCCGCCCTGGGTGGCGAGGTAGACGACGTCGAAGCTGGCGAGGGCGGCGATGATCGTGATGGTGACGCAGACGCCGATCTCGTTGCGCAGGCCGGGCAGGGTGACCGCGAAGAACTGGCGGATCGGTCCGGCGCCGTCGATGCGGGCGGCCTCGTACAGGCTGCCGTCGATCTTTCCGATGCCGGCCAGGAGCAGCATCGTGCACAGTCCGGTGGACAGCCAGGTGCCGATGAAGCCGACCGCGGTCAGGGCCCAGGTGAAGTCCGCCAGCCAGGGGCGGGCGACGTCGTCGAGGCCGACGGCGCGCAGGAGTTGGTTGACCACGCCGTTCTCGGAGTACATCCACGTCCAGGCCACACCTGCGGCGGCGCCCGGGATGATCTGCGGCAGGAACAGGAGGGTGCGGGCCAGGGCGCCGGTGAAGCGGCCCTCCAACTGCCGTAGTACGGAGGCGGTGATCAGGGCGAGGGTCACCGGCAGGACGGTGAAGAAGAGGATCAGGTAGAAGGCGTGGAGCAGGGTGGTGAACTGCTCCGAGTCGGTGAAGACGTCGGTGTAGTTCTCCAGGCCCACCCAGGTGGAGGCTCCGATGCCGTCCCAGTCGTAGAAGGAGTACTGGATCGACAGCAGGACCGGGTAGAAGTTGAAGACGCCGTAGAAGGCGAGGGCGGGGAGGGCGAAGAGCCAGCCGGCCCACCGGCGGGCCCGGAGCCTGCGGCGGCTCCGGGCGGCGACGGCGCCCTCCTTGGTCGGTCGGGTCGAGGACATGGTGCTCAGCTGCTCTTGAGGGCGTCAGCGTAGGTGGCCTGAAGGGTCTTGACCATCGCGGCGGGCTCGACCTTGCCGGAGACCAGGAGCTGGAGCTGCTGGTTCAGCTTGGTGTTGACGGCCGGGGCGGAGTTCTGCAGCCAGCTGTCGAAGCCGTTGTCGGCGGCGATGGCGGCGTAGCCGGTCTGGATCTGCTCGGTCAGCGTGCCGGAGAGCGAGGGCTCGGCCGCCTCCGACGCGCCGGAGGTCAGCGCCGCGTATCCGCTGTCGACCGCGACCTTCGCCGCCTCCGGCGTGGTGAGGAAGTCCAGGAAGAGGCCGGCGGCGTCCTTGTTCTTCGACTTGGCGGCGATCGAGAAGGCGAGCGTGTTGCTGGTCATGCCCGCGTACTTGCCGCCCTCCTCGGCCGGCGGCATCGGGAAGACGCCGTACTTGCCCTTGAAGTTCTTGTCGATGGTCTGCGTGATCCAGCTGCCCTGGAAGAAGAACAGGCCCTTGCCCCCGGTGAACTGGCCGTACGACGCCTCCTGGTTGAGGGCGTTGACGTCGGAGGCGAAGTAGCCCGCCTTGATCCACTTCTGGAGGGTCTCGGTGGCCTGCACCGCCGCCGGGGTGTCCAGGGTGGCGCCCGGCTGGTGGTACACGATGTCGCTCAGCTTGTCGGCGCCCATGTAGTCGCCGAGGAGCAGGCTGTAGAGGTGGCCGATCAGTCCGTCCTGGTTGGAGGCGACGATCGGGGTGATCCCGGACTTCTTCGCCTTGGCCATCACGTCTTCGAGCTCAGCGACGGAGGCGGGCACGGCCTTCATGCCGACCTTGGCGGCCAGCTCCTTGTTGTAGAAGACGCCGACGAGGGGGCCGGCCGAGCCGCCCGCCTGGTACAGCGGGCCCGAACCGATCACACCATCCGACACCCGGCCCGGGGCGAGCGCGGAGGCCGGGACCTTGTCGCTCCAGCCGTACGCCTTGTCGTAGGCGTCGAGGTTGGTGAGCAGGTCGTCCTTCACGCCGCCGAGGAGGTCGCTCGGCTGGACGATGTCGGGCGTGGAGTCGGAGGCCAGCAGCCTCGGCAGCACGGTGTTGTAGTTGTTGTCCGCCTCGACCCGCAGCTTGACCTTGATCTTCGGGTACTTGGCCGTGAAGGCATCGGCCAGCCCCTGCTCGTAGGTCTCCAGACCGGCCGCGGAGAACAGGGTCAGGGTCGCCGGGGTGTCACCGACGGCGGTGTTCACGGCGGTCGGGGTCGCGTTCGCCGAGGAGCCGGAGTCGGAGCCGGGGCCGCTGCACGCGGCCAGGGTGACCAGCGCGGACGCGGCGGCCACGGCCGCCAGCGGGGCCCGCAGACGGCGGCCGGCGCTTCTGGCGGGGGAGGTGGGGTGCTGCTCAGGCATGATGCCTCCTCGCATCCATGCAGCTGCCGGTTCCAGGCGTGGTCGGCAGACAGAGATCGGTGTGCTTCTCGGTCCGGGCCGCAGGGAGTACGAAGCGGGTTTCGGAAGCGTTTCCGTTGCCGAAAGACCGAGGGCCCTCGAGGGGCCTGTCAAGTAACGAACCCGCAACATGCATTTGACGTGCTGAAACGATGAGATGGACCTACCTGCCGGTAATCGCCACCTCGGAAGGCTTCGGAAACCCTTCCGAGAATCATGGAAGCGTTTCCAGAAATGGGTTAGCCTTCCGGCATGGCGCAGAGCTCCCAGAAGATCAACATGGCGGACGTGGCCCGCGCGGCCGGTGTCTCGATGGCCACCGCCTCCCGCGCGCTCAACAACGAGAGCGGCGTCGCGGAGTCCACACGGCGACGGGTGCTCGCGGTCGCGGAGGAGCTCTCCTACGTCGTCTCCCCCGAGGCGTCACGCCTGGCCGGCGGCGACACGGGCCGCGTCGCGGTGGTCGTACCGCACATCTCCCGGTGGTTCTTCGCGGCGCTACTGGAGGGGCTGGAGTCGGTACTCCGCGCGGCCGACCTCGACGTACTGCTCTATCACGTGGACGGCATCGAGGACCGGCACGACTTCTTCCACCGGCTCCCGGCGCGACGGAAGGTCGACGCGGTGGTCGTGTTGGCCTTCCCGGTCGGGGAGGAGGAGCAGCGGCGCCTTGAGCTGATGGGCGTCACGGTCATCGCGGCGGGCGGCCAGCACGCGCCGTATCCGAACGTCTCGATCGACGACGAGACGGCGGGCCGCCAGGCCATGGACCACCTGCTCTTCCTGGGCCACCGCCGGATCGCGATGATCGCGGCGGTCGACCCCGACCAGCCGGACGAGGTCCAGCCCTCGGGCCGCTCCCACGCCTACTACGCCGCGCTGGACGCCGCGGGCATCCCCCTCGACGAGCGTCTCGTCGTCACCGTCGACTGGGGCGGCGACCAGGGCGCCGACGCCATGGCCAAGCTCCTCAGCCAGCCCGAGCCGCCCACCGCCGTCTACGCCCACTCCGACGAGGTCGCCCTCGGCGCGATCCGCACCCTGCGCCGGGCGGGCCTGCGGATCCCCGACGACCTGTCCGTCATCGGCATCGACGACCATCCCGTGGCCGAGCTGACGGACCTGACGACCGTGCGGCAACCAGTACGGGAGCAGGGGGAGTTGGCGGGGCGGATGCTGCTGAGCATCCTGGGCGGCAAAGAGACCGAGCACGATGTGGTCGTACCGACCCAGCTCGTGATTCGAGGGAGCACGGCGCCGCCGCGCACGTAGCCACGCGGGCGCATGCAGGACACATGAGCCTGGGAAACGACGCCTACCGGTGAGCACTACCGAGAGGGGTCGCTCCGTGTGCTCTCGCAACCGCGCCCTTCCGGCGAGCGCTCGTTCCCAGGGCTCGGTGGTTCGTCAGCTGCCGGAAGGGGCTCTACACGCCTCCGCGCTGACTCCGTGCCCAGAGCGTGCCCATAAGACCGGTAAACCACGGTCAACAGCGGCTCCCACGGTCCCTGACCCGTGGCTGCTCAAACGGCGTATGACCAGGTCAGCAGCGATATAGCTCCCCAAGCGCCGTCGCTTCCCAAGCTGAGAGTGCGAGTTCGATTCTCGTCACCCGCTCTTACGAAAGCCCCAGGTCAGCGGCCTGGGGCTTGTACTTTTGCCGTTACCCCTCTTGGCCTTTTCGCACCGCTATGCACCCGAAGATTGGGCACGCGGAGGGCACGAGGGCTTGACGGAGGCCACACGCGCACCACGTGTCATGCCGCAGTGCAGCGCTGACCTGCGGATTCACGCGGCGCATGGTGAGATTCGAGCAGGGAAGCTCTCAGCCTGCCTTTCCCCGAAGAATGCTGTTGGGTTCGACGCACAGCGCCATCCGGAAGCCTGTGCAGCCAACTACGCTGCCGCGCTGCCCTGATCACCGCTCGCTGGCATACGCACCGTGTGATCCCCGAAATCGGCAACCAAGTCCAGTCGGCCGCCGAGTGCCTCGACATAGCGCGCGACGACATCGAGAGTGGCGACCTCGCCGTGCTCAATCTGGGACACGCGGGCAATACTCACCCCCATGCGGGCCGCGACATCCTTCTGCGCCAGCCCGTACTGCTTGCGTGCCTCAGCCAGTTGGTGCCCACGGGCTTCCGCCAGGAGGCGGCGCGATCCGGCTTCCACCTCGGCAGGATCCACGCCGGCCGAGTACAGCTCCTGCTCCAGGGTCTCCCAGTCCTGCGGGGCCTTCTTGGGCATACCCACTCCTCAATCATCCGTGTCGCCGGTGTAGTCGCGGTAGAGCTGCTCAGCCAGAGGAATGTTGTCGCGGTACCAGCGCTCCCAGTTTCCAGCCTTGTCGCCTCCGAGGAGCAAGAGGGCCGAACGCGTCGGGTCGAAGGCGAAGATGACCCGGATCTCGGACCGACCGCCCGATCCCGGCCGTAGCTCCTTCAGGTGATGCAGTTCCGATCCCTTGAGCCGGTCCACGAGAGGGCGCCCCAGAGTGGGACCCGTCTCACGCAGGGCGGCAACAGCCTGGGCGACCTGAGTGGCTGAGCCGAGATCTCCTTGATCATCTGCCTGAACCATTCCGCGTACTCATCGGTGACCTCGACCGCCCAACTCAAGACGGCTCCCCTCGACGCCAGCACTACAAGTTTAAGGCTTTCCTTAAATCGTAGCAAGCGGCGCCAGCTCTGATCACCTTTGCCAGAGCCACCCTCCATGCCTGAAGCCCCAAGCATCCGTCCAGGCCAGTGATGCGAACGTGATCCTGATCGCCCGCATCCAGGCAAGCGGCAAAACAGCACCCCGACAATCAGAAAACGATCCCTCTTCCTCCAGCCAGCGACGACCAAGCTCAGGAACGACAAGTACGCGGTATCGACGCACCGGGCTCGCCGCCCCCGGCCGGGAGAACCTGAACCGCGTGGGCAGGTACAGGTAAGGCGTCGCCCGACGCGAGGCCCCACAGTTTCATCTGCCCACCGACTACACCGAACGAACCGTACTCCTGCGGAGGGGCCAACCGGTGTCGAGAGCGCTACCCCTGGCCCGGGACATTGAAGTTGATCCCGGAGAAGTCACGTCCCTGTACGACCGGCGCGCTCTGATTGCCGCCGCTGATGGTGTTGGTCGTGTCCCCGTCTCCGGTGCGCAGCAGCTGCGCCTCCTGCTGCCATTGCGTCAAGTTCGCGCGGAACAAGGGGTCTTGTTCCGCTCTGCGACTCAAGGCGTCACTGAGTGCCCGTGCTCGGTCGACATCATGGGGAGCCTCGGACAAAGAGGCCAGTTCAACTTCCCCGGTCGCCGGGCCCAGCAATCCCGTGGCTTGCTCTAGGGGATTTCTCCGGACCAACCCGCGCAGTGCTTCCCAGAGCTGCCGGCCCATCTCACCACCTGCCCCGGTCGCCGCCGCCACGAGAAGGCTCGCCGAGATCGGATCCACGCCTGTACCCCCAGTGGCCCAGCGGAGTCGAACGGATCGGAACGCCATCGTCTCAGAACCGCCCGCTCACTGGAGCGGTCGCGGTCGGCCACATCCGGGGGGCCGGTGTCCGGTACCGAGCCACGAGCAACAGATACCGGACACCGGGTCGTTCACATGCTCAAGTAGGTCGGGCCGGATCCGTTACTGATTGCATATGCTATGCACGTCAGTGTCACGGCGGCGATCAAGAGTCTCACGAAGCCTTGCACCTTTCGGTCTTTCAAGAAGTGGCGGACAACCTCTGAAACGCGGGCGAGGCAGAACTCCAGCCAGGAGCGGCGGCGCCAGTGCCTCGGACGTGAGTACAGTAGCGCCTCACTCGGACACGTGTGCACACTCACGGCAACACAGCTGAACTCCGCGCCGGTTTACGCGTGTATCCCTGCGCTCCGGCCCACCAACCCCGAATTTCCTACGCAGTGGCTTCGCCACGAAGCGCCGCCAACACCCCCGTGGCACGGGCCTCCTCGGCGGTAGCGCCCATACGGCGGCTGAGCGCCACGCTGGCCTCCAAGTGGGCCACGGCCTGAGACGTGCGGCCCGCATCCCGTTCGGCCAGGGCCAAGTCGTAGAGCACATCGACCTCCTCACCCGCCGCGTGAATGGCACGTGCCACCTCAAGTGCGGCGACATGCTGCCGCAGGGCCTCCTCCGTGCGGCCGGCCGTGCGGTGTGCCCTGCCCATTCGGGTGAGCGCGATCGCCTCCGCACGCCGGTCTCCGACGGCCTGCAGCACCGGCAGCACCGTGCCGTACAACGCGAGGGCTTCATCGGCTCGGCCGAACGCTTCCATAACGGATGCCACATTCATTTGAAGCGTGGCCTTGTCTCTCGGATTTCCCATCCGATCCGCCACGACCATCGCCTGACGGTAAGCAGCTTCCGCAGCCTCCAGACGTTCTGTTCTTTTGTAGAGTTCCGCCGCGTTGTTCAGCGCGCTATACCTTCCCCGCTCGTCTCCTATTGCCGTGAAATCGGCCAGGGCCGAGGTAAAGCATGCCAACGCTTCTACGTTCTCGGACAGATGGAGGTGAGTTATCCCCAGCAGGTTTCGACAGCGTGCGATCTGGAGGAGGTTTCCAGTTTGCAAGAGGAAATTCAGGGAATCCTTCTGGAGCGACCTGGCCAGCGTGTACTGACCCGTCTGCCACAGGGAGATCGAGAGTTGGTGGATGCACTCGCTCTCCAGCACCCGGTCACGCAGGGAACGCGCGATGTCGAGCGCCTCGCGCGCGGCCGAGATCGCCTCGTCGTAGCGGGAGCCGTGGGTGTACACGGCGCAGAGGTCGAGCAGAGCTCGTGCTCTGGCCGCGCTGTCACCTGCGGTGCTCCAATGTGCTGCGGCGCGCCGCAGCAACGGCTCGGCCGCGGCAAGGTGTCCCTCCATGTCCAGGAATCCCGCCAACACATGAACGGAAATGGCGAGTTGACGTTCCGTGCCATGGTGTACAAGCCAGTCCAGAGTGTCCAGAAGATTGGCCGATTCGGCGATCAGCCACTGTTCTGCCGACTGCGCGTCGACGATTTCCGGACATGGTGGAGTGGCAGGATCTCTGGTGTCGAGTTCCGTGCGCGAGCGGAAGGGATAGGCCAGCCGGTCGGCCTGGTCCGCGGAATGAACGTAGTGATCCACCAGGCGTTGTTCGGCCTGTCGGACATCACTCTCGGAATCGATGTCGCCGGTTTCGATCAGCGATCGCGCGTAGTCGCGCAGAAGATCATGCATGGTGAAACGGTGTGGCGTGGGCTCGGACACAAGGTAATGAGCCAGAAGTTCCTCTAGTACGCCTTCGGCCGTTTCCAGGGAGAATCCTGTGAGCGCGGCGATCGCCCGTGGCCCGAACGCCACCCCCACATGCAGCCCGACGCGGCGGAAGACGAGCTGCTGCTCGGCGTTCAGAGCGTCGTACGAGGTTGCGAAGACGGGTGCCAACGCCCTGTCCATGTCGTGCAGTTGGGCCAGATGGCCACCGCTGCCGGCCAGTTGCCGCAACAGGTCGGACGTGGTCCACGAGGCGCGGGCAAGCAATCGGCTCGCGGCGATCTCGATGGCCAGCGGGAGATTCCCGCAAATCCGGACGATCTCCGCCACGTCCGACGGATCGGTCTCGCGCCCTCTCCCCAGCCGCTGCGAGAAGAGCGCCGCGGCGTCCTCGGGCGGCAGCGCGTCGAGGGAGACCGGCCGTACTCCGGGCAGTTCGGGCAGCCGTCGGCGGCTGGTCACGAGAACCGCTGTCGGGGAGGCGCCTGGAAGCAGGGGACGGATCTGGGCGGAGGAGGTCGCGTCGTCGAGGATCACCAGCATCCGGCGGTCGCGCGCCACCGAACGCCACAGTGCGACCAACTCGTCGAGTTCGCGGGGTAGTTCCTTGGTGGCCAGGCCCAGCAGCCGCAGCAGTTCGGTGAGTGCCCGCGCCGGCGTCGGCGGTGTGCGGTCGGCGGAACACCCGCCCAGGTGAAGGAAAATGCGCCCGTCCGGGAACCGGTCCCGTAATCGATGCGCCAGATGGACGGCCAGGGCGCTTTTCCCCACACCCCCCATTCCATGAATGGCCTCGACGGTGACGATGTCCGAGGCTCCCCGTCCCTCGCAGAGCGCCGCCGTGAGCCGCCGCAGTTCGTCGCGCCGTCCCGCCCACGGAACATCGCGCGGCAGATTATCCGGAACCCGATGCGTCGGCCGCGGAGCCGTCTTCCCGTCGGTTCCGGCGCGGGAGAGCAGGGTCGCCGCGGGCGTCCCCGCCAGGATTCCCTGGTGGACCCGGTGCAGCCCACGGCCGGCGTCGAGACCGATGTCACGGACGACTCGCTGCCGCGTTCGCTGGAGCAGTCTGGTCGCCTCGGCCGTCCGGTTGCTGCCGTACAGGGCGACGGCCAGTCGTTCGGCCAGGGCCTCGTCCACCGGATGTGCCTCGGCCAACGGCAGGAGCACGGGAACGGCGTCGGTGAACTTCCCTCCGTCGAGGAGGATCTCCGCCCTGGTCACCGCGGCCACCAGGCCGGTCTCACCGATGGCGGCGCGCAGATGCTCGGCCCAGGATCCGCTGATCCCGGCCAGCGGTTCACCGTGCCAGAGCCCGTCCGCCCGGTCCAGCAAGCGCAGGGCGGCTTCCTCGTCCCCGCTGTCCCTGAGGGAACGGGCTCGCTCGACGCAGTTCGTGTAGCAGCGCAGGTCCACCCGGTCCGGGTCGACCTCCAGAGAGTAGGAGTTCGTACGGCTGACGATCGCGGGGGCGTCGCCCTCCGCGATCCGCAGGGAGCCCCGGATCCGCGAGATGTGGGTGTGGAGCGCTTCCCTCGCCTTGCCGGGCGGATGCTCGTCCCAGATGCGGTGGATCAGGGTGTCGACACTCACCGTACGGCCCGCGTCCCAGGCGAGGGCGGCGAGCGCGATCCTCGTTTTCGTCGATCCCAGGTCACTACGGCGGCCCTCTGCCCGAAGCTCCACCGATCCCGAAAGCCTGATCTCGAACTCCACCAGCGTCCTCCCCGCCGGTAGCGCCTGCGATTGCCGAGCATTCGAGAGTGTCATGCCCCTGGCACCTACGACCACAGGAGAACGCTATGAGTCCAATGTTGACCGATAAATAGCCGCATTAGTTCACATCTTGTCCGGAGCGGGGAGTGACTCCCGAAGAAGCGAAAGGGGTTGCCCACGTGCGTGATTTCTCCCCAGACGGACTGGAGACATTGCTGTCGGCGATGGTCGCCTGCGACGCCGACCCAGAGTCCCGCGCGTGGCGCGATCTGGCCCGAGTGGTGGACACTGCGGCCTGCGCGGACCCGTCGGTGACCCGTCTCTGGCCCCCGTATACCGCGCAGGGACAGCCGACCGCGGCGGCGTCTTGGCGGGAACTGGCCCAAGAGATCCACGCGTTGGCCTCGCGCGACACGGCGACACAGCAGGCGCTGACCGAGTGGTTGCACCACCATCCCGGCCCCGCCCGCACATCACCCGGCCCCGCGGCTTCGGCGACCGCCAACGTCATCAGTGGCGACTCCGTGCTCCACGGCCCCAGCGTGCAGGCCCGGGACATCCACGGGGGCATCCACTTCCACCCGCCCTCCCCGGCTCCCCCGCCCCGCCTCCCCGTGCCCCGTCAACTGCCTCCGGTGACCGCACGGTTCCTCGACCGGGAGGCCGACCGGCGGACCGTCGACACCCTGCGTGCCCGGCGACCGGCGCACGCACCCCAGATCCTGGTGGTCAGCGGGCTCGCGGGCGTCGGGAAGACCACCTTCGCCGCCCACTGGTTGTACGAGCACGCCGACGGCTTTCCCGACGGCCAGTTCTACGCCGACCTGGGCGGAGGGACCGCCGACGGGCCCCTCTCCCCTGCCGTCGTCTTGGAAGCCTTCCTGGTCGCGCTCGGCGCGTCCTCGGTGCCTGCCGGGATCGCACAACGGAGCGCGCTGTGGCGTTCGTTGACCGCGGGACTACGGCTGGCCGTCCTTCTGGACAGCGCGTTCACGGCGGCTCAGGTACGCCCGCTGCTGCTCGGTACCCCGACCGGCCTCACCATGGTGACCAGCAGAAACAACCTGACCGGACTGCGCGTCGACGGCGCGTCCGTGCACCGGCTGGAGGGGCTTCCCGCCGGGGCGGCCGTCGAACTCCTCGCTGTCGGCGGCGGGACGCGCGTGGCGCGGGAGCCGGCCGCCGCGCGCGAAGTGGTCAGACTGTGCGGCCGCCTGCCGCTGGCAGTGGCCCTGGCCTCCGCCCAACTCGCCCTGCGCCCCCACCATTCCGTGTCCGCCCTGGCCGACAGCCTGTCCGGAGGCCGGGGTGTCGTCGACGCGCTGCGCGTCGACGGGGAGTCCGTGATGCGTACGGCACTCGACATGTCGTACGACGTCCTCCCGCACGAGAGCCGCGCGCTCTACCGCCGGATGGGACTGCTGCCCGCTGATCGCCACGACCTCGCGTTCCTGACCGGCCTCGCGGACGACGGGGAGGGATCGCCTGGGACCGGGCAATCCGCCGACATCGCCGTCAACGCGCTCGTGGAGGCGAATCTCCTGGAGGAGACGGGTCCGGGCACCTGTCGATTCCATGACCTCGTCCAGCCGCACGCCCGTCGGCTCGGCAAGGAGCTGGAGGACCCCGGCGGGCGCGAACGCGCGCTGCGCCGCTTCGTCGACTGGTGCCTGTCCACCGCGGCTTCGGCGGAGGGCATCCTCACCCCCAGCCATCGGCTGCCGGGGCACGACCTCCCCGCGGGAACCGTGCCTCCGACCCCACTCGACGGTCCCGAGGAGGCGCTCACCTGGTTGGATACGCACCGCAACGGACTGATGGGGGCCGTACGGCACTCGGCCCGGGCGGGCTGGGACTTTTCCTGTTGGCGTCTGACGGACCTCATGTGGCCCCTCTTTCTCCGGTTGCGTCCGTCCGAGATGTGGATCGAGGCACACCGACTCGGTCTCGAAGCCGCACGCCGGAGCGGATCGAGGGAGGGAGAGGGCCGCATGCTCACCTCCGGCGCGATCGGTCTGCGCAACGCCGGCCGGTACCCGGAGGCGGCCGACTGGTACCGGCAGGCGCTGGAGATGGCCACGGCGGACCGTGACGTACGCCAACAGGCGCAGGCCATAAGCGGATTGGGACACATCAGTCTCCTGGCCCACCGGCTCGACGAGGCACGCGACCACTTCGAGCACGCCCTGCGGCTGAGGGAGTCGATCGGCTACCGGCGTGGGGCCGCCCTTTCCCGGCGGCGCCTCGGCGAAACCGCCCTGGCCGACGGCGATCTGACCACCGCCGCCGAGCAACTGCGCGGGGCCCACGCCGAGTTGGACGCGCTGGGAGAGACGTACGAGGCGACCCGCGTCCTGGCCCTTCTCGGCCATGTCCTGGACCGCGACGGGGACCGCGACGGGGACCGCGACGGAGGCGTCCGCCGATTGTGGGAGGCGTTCGCGCGCTTCCAGGCGGGCGACGCCCGGTCGGAGCACTGGGAGGCACGCTGCCTCGAATGGCTCGGGCAGGCCGCCGAGTCACGTGGCGATCATGCCGAATCGGTACGCCACTACGAGGCCGCCCGGGATCTCTTCCGACGCCTGAGCCCCGAGGACGCACAACGTCTGGACGACCGGCTGCGGCAGCCGTGACCGCCACGGCCGGCCGTCCCGCCGCTCAGCGACTCGGCATCGGAAGGATGGAACGCAGCGCGCGGGGCGATCCTCCGGACACCACCCAGGCATGGACGACCGAGACGACCACCTGCGGTGGGACCGGAGCATCGGATCCGCACCGATCCGGCCGTACGAACGACACGGCATCCTTCCGGTCCCGTACCCCGACCACATACACCAGGGCTGTATCAGGTACGGCGGCGGCAAGGCATCCGGGATGGCCCGCCAGCAACTCGCGCACCCGCCGGTGAGCCGACACCGGCGGCAGGGGCACGCGGCTCACGAGCACATCGGCGTGTTCCATGAGCTCTGTCCGTTTCGGGCCGTCCGCGTGCACCCACAGGTGGACGTCGCAGGGAAGCGGACCGAGTGCGTGCGGGCAGGCCGCCGGGTACGGATAGGGGCGATCCCCCGCCGACGAGGGCAGCGGGTCGGATCGGACGAGAGCCGGGCCGTGCGCCGTATCCGAACGCCAGACGACGAAGGAGGACCGGTCGTCGAAGCCGTCACCACGGGATACCCAACCGTTCCGTACCGCGCGGAAGCACACCGTGACCCACCCGGCATCCAGCTCGAGGTTCGCGGGCCGGTCGCTCACAGCGCCGCCCCGCTGCCCGTGGAAATCTCCCACCGCGTCAGGGACGGCGGCAGCGGGGGCGGCGCGACGAACGGCGGACGGGCCGGTTCTCCCAGCCCGAGCATGCGGTAGACCACCGAACGCATCCGTCGGTGGAACTGCCCCGGCGCCGACGACAGCGAGGCGACGACCTGGTCGTACTGTCCCGGGCTGTGCGACTGTGCCGCGTACTCTAGTTGCTCCGCCAGCGGGTACCCCGGAGCGATTACCGGCGCGACGGCGGACAGCAGAGCCGCCGGAGAACAGGCCGACACCTCACGCCGGTATCCGGCCGTCAACAGCATCGTCGCGTCCGTGAGCGTTCCATAGGCGGTCAGTGATCCGTGGTCCCCGATGATCCAGTCGGCCGCGATCAACAGCGCCTGCCAGTCGGCCTCAGGCGGGACGACCGCGATCCCCCGGTCCTGGCAACAGGACAGCCAGGCGTGCACCTGTCGGCTGCCGTGCCCCGAGAACACATTGGGGTGGACCAGCATCGCGACCCGGTAGCCGTCGCCGGGCAGCTGACTCAACAGCTGCGGCAGCAGGGAGTCGAGCCGCCCGAACGTCGAGGCCGGTCCCCAGGTGGAGGTGACGACCACGAGTCGCTGTCCGTCCTCGATTCCCAGCGCACGGCGATAGGAATCGCGCCTGGGCCTGCCGACCGAGATCCGGTCGACGCACGGATCGCCCATCACATGAGCCACCGCAAGCGCCTCCGGGCAGGACCGGGCGAGTTCCTCCAGATCCCGGTCATGGGCATAGACGATCGCCGCGGGAACCAGCCGCCCCTCGTGCAGCAGGTGCTGGCGGCTCAGCATCCCGGGCAACCTCCGCTCTCCTGGCGCCAGCGCGGTTACGTCGGTGAGCAGTTTGATCTGCCCTGCCCCGTGCGAGATGCGTACGACCGGAGTCCGCAGTCCGTGTACTCCGCGGGAGCCCGCCGCGAGCGCGAGGTCGAACTCGGCCTCTAGGGCCTCTTCCCAGGACACCGTGGCGATGCCCAGACTCCGCAGGAACTCGGTGACTCCGTTGCCGAAGGCATGTGGTGCGACCGTGAAGACCAGTTGAATGCGCAGGTCGGTCTCCAGGAGTTCGAAGACCTCGCGCAGTCGCTGGGCGAAGGTCACGGTGTGGATGACCACCAGAACCCTCTTGCAGTCCTGCACCGTCAGCCAGTGCCCCTGCTCGATCAGTGCTGCTTTCGTTGTTCGGACAGACACGCGATCCCCCATCGCTCGTCGCTGCGTAGAACAGACGGCATGGGGGTTCCCTGTCCGCACGATGCTTTCCTTGCATGCCTCTTGCAACACCCTTGCCCTGGCGTGTGGCGCATGGCAGGGAGTTGTCGGGTCTGCGGGTGAGCAGTCAGATGGGACCAGGCGGTGTCACCGGCCGGGCACTCCAGTGGTATGGCCCCGTCGTCGGCAAGTGAGCCAGAGCCGAGCAGAAGACGCGTACACACGCAAAGGCGCCCCGGACTGGACATCCCCGCGTGCCCAGCCAAGCGCAGAGCCCGTGCGCGCAGGCTCGCTGCCCCTCCTTCCGCAAAGCCGTGCCCAGAGCGTGCCCTTGAGAGCGGACAACCACGGTCACCAGCGGTCCAGCCAGGCACACGCAACGACGCCAGCACAACGCGTCCACACAGGTCAGCAGCCATGCTGCCGCCCAAGCGCCGTCGCTTCCCAAGCTGAGAGTGCGAGTTCGATTCTCGTCACCCGCTCCATGATGAAACCCCAGGCCAGCGGCCTGGGGTTTGTTGTTCATCTGGACCGTCTTTGGCATCACGTGCCCTCCGCGTGCCCCCAAGTCGCGCGAATGCGCTGCCCGGAGGGGCCCTGAAGGGCCCTGAAGGGGGACGCCGATCCGCCCCCGTGTCCGCTGTCCGTGTCAGTCCGCGGCCCATACGTATTGGTGTTCGGGGCGGCCGGTCTCGCCGTACTTGAGGGTGAGGCCGATGCGTCCGGCACGTTCGAGGTATTTGAGGTAGCGCTGGGCGGTGGACCGGCTGATGCCGGTGCGTTCGGCGACCTCGTGGGCGGAGAGGGGCTGTCCTGCCTGGTCCAGGGCGCGGCGAATGATGTCGATGGTGGGAGTGGAGTAGCCCTTGGGGAGGGTGGAGCTGAGTTCGGTGGTGGATCTCAGGGCGCCGAAGATCTGATCCACCTGGTCCTGGCCCGCCCGGCCGTGTCCGCCGACGTCCTCGAGGGCGTGGCGGAGTGTGGTGTAGCTGTCGAGTTTGGCGCGCAGGGCAGCGAAGGTGAAGGGTTTGACGAGGTACTGGAGGGCTCCGTACCGCATGGCGGCCTGGACGGTGGCGATGTCGCTGGCCGCCGTCACCATGATGACGTCGGCGTGGTGGCCGAGTTGCCGCATGCGGCGCACCAGGGTCAGCCCGGTCTCGTCGGGGAGGAAGTGGTCGAGGAGGACGAGGTCGATGTGAGTGCGCTCCAGGGTGGCCAGGGCGTGGGCGGCGGTGTGGGCGCGGGCAGCGACCCGGAAGCCGGGTAGCTGGGTGACGTACGTGGCGTTGATCTCGGCGACGTGGAAGTCGTCGTCCACGACGAGGACATCGATCATCTGGACTCTCCTGAGGCGGCGAGCTCGACCACGGCGGCGCTCTCCTCGGCGATGTCGTCGAGGGTGAGCGCTTCGGGCAGGACGACGGTGAAGATGGCGCCTCCGCCGGCGCGGGCGGTGACCCGGGCCGTTCCGCCGTAGCGCTCGGCGAGTCGCCTGACCAGGGCCAGGCCGATACCTCGGCCGTGCGGACTGTGGTCCGGGGGTTTGGTGGACCAGCCCTCGGTGAACACCTGCTCGCGCATCTCGGGCGGTACGCCGGGGCCGTTGTCGGCCACGCGCATGACAGCGGTGGTGCCCTCGGCCCGCAGCTCCACCTCGACGAAGGGGCCGGAGGGTCGGTGCCCGGCCACCGCGTCCAGGGCGTTGTCGATGAGGTTGCCCAGGACGGTGACCAGGTCCCGCGGGTCGACCACCCGCTCGGCCAGCAGCGTGGCGGGGGACAGGCGCAGGGGTACGCCGCGTTCGGCCGCGACGGCGGACTTGCCGACCAGCAGCGCCGACAGCAGCGGGTCCCGTACCCGCTCGGCGATCTGCTCGGCGGAGGACCGGTGGGTGTGGGCGACGCCGGCGATGAGCTGTGCGGCCCGGTCGTAGCGGCCGATCTCGATCAGCCCGAGGAGGGTGTGCAGGCGGTTGGCGTGTTCGTGGCCCTGAGCGCGCAGCGCGTCCAGCAGCCCTTGCGTGCTGTCCAGTTCGCGGCCGAGGAGTTCCAGTTCGGTGCGGTCGCGCAGCGTCACCACCGCCCCGCCGTCCCGGGTCGGCATGCGGTTGGCGACCAGTACCCGGCCGCCGCTGACGGTCAGCAGGTCGGCCCCGTCGACGCGTCCGGCCAGCACGTCCACCGTTCGGCCCGGGGGCAGGGCCTCGTCCGGGGTGCGGCCGGTGGCGTCCGCATCGAGGTTCAGCAGTCTCCTGGCCTCGTCGTTGACCAGGCGGATCCGACCGCGCCGGTCGCAGGCGACGACGCCCTCCCGGACGCCGTGCAGCATGGCCTCGCGCTCGTCGAGGAGGGCGGAGATGTCGGCGAAGGCGACGCCATGGGTGCGGCGGCGCACACTGCGGGAGACCAGGAGCGCGGCCAGGACACCGACGGCGAGCGCGGCGCCCGCGTACAGCATCATTCCGGGAACCGCGCCGAACAGCTGGTCGCGCACGCTGCCGTAGGCGATGCCGACCGAGACCGCTCCCACGATCTCGCCCCGGTCGTCGCGCAGCGGCACTTTGGCGCGGGCGGAGCGGCCGAGCGTTCCGGTGTCGATCTCCATGACCTCGTGGCCGGCGAGCACGCGACCGGGATCCGTGGAGACGTGGTAGCCGATCTCGGCCGGGTTGGTGTGCGACCAGCGCACGCCGTGGGTGTCCATCACGACGACGTACAGCGCGCTGGTGGCCCGGCGTATGCGTTCGGCCTCCTGTTGCACCGGCCCCGACGCACTCGGCTCGGTGGCGACCAGATCGCGCGCGACGTCCGGCTCGGCGGCGGTCTGGGCGATGGCGAGCGCCCGGCGCATCGCCTGGTCGTCGAGCTGAGAGCCGAACGGGGCGAGGAACAGGCCGGTGGCGAGAATCGTCACCCCCGTGGTGATGGCCAGTTGCACGGCCAGCACCTGGGCGAAGACACGCCGGGGCCGGGGAATCCGCACCTGCCCACCTCAACTCTCCTGGTCACCCGACGTCGCCCGCCGTCTCATGGGACTGATTCATCCGATTGACGCGGTTGTGAACGCAAGGTAAGCGCCCGAGAGGCCGCTGCCCAGACCTCTGGCGCATTTTCGTCGTCACAGCGTCATCACGGCGTTGGCGCGGCGTCGGCACAACGAGCAGAACGCGGCTTGTGAGCACAAGAGCAGGTTGCGCCCACAAGACTCCCGGTGTGGCCCCGGTCACTCCTAGCCTCCCGGCAACAGCTGCCAGCGGGCATGCACCAGGAGGAGAACCATGGCCAGAACCCACCGCTCCGCGATCGCGCTTGTCCTTGCGCTCACGCTCGGCGGCGCGCTGACCGCCTGCGGGGGCGACAGTGACACGCCCAAGGCGGCGGAGAACAAGATCGCCACGGGCGAGGTGCCCGCCTACTACCCCAAGGACTACGACGCCCTGGTCGAGGCGGCCAAGAAGGAGGGCGGCAAGGTCACCCTCTACTCCAACCTCGGCGACGACAACATGGCGCCCATCGTCCGGGACTTCAAGAAGAAGTACGACTTCATCAAGACCGTCGATGTCAACGAACTCGACAGCGACGAACTGTTCCAGAAGGTCCTCTCGGAGAACGCGGCCGGCTCGTCCCCGGCGGACGTGATGATCTCCAGCGCGGCGACCGCCTGGGCGGACTTCTCCGGGCGCAAGGACACGGTGCTGGAGTACAAGTCCCCGGAGCTCTCCGAACTCGGCGAATCCGCGGAACTGCTGCCCAGCGTCTACTCGATGTCGAAGGACCCGATGACGATCGCCTACAACACCTCGCTGCTGGAGAAGGCGCCGACCGGCATCGCCGACCTGGCCGAGATCATGAAGGCCGACGAGGGCAAGTTCAAGAACAAGGTCACTGTCCGTGACCCGGAGGGCTCGTTCGGCTTCACGGTGACCCGTGCCCTCACCGAGGGCAACTCCGGGGCGTGGGACGCGCTGGAGACCATGCTCCCGCTGACCCGTCCGGAGACCTCCTCCGGCACGCAGCTGGAGAAGATCGTAGCCGGGGAGTACACGGCCGGCTTCCTGATCAGTGCCTCCCCTGCGTACCCGGTCGTCGAGGACAGCGCGGGCCTGGTGAAGATCGTCTTCCCGAAGGACGGAACCGTCGTCCTGCCGCGCGGCATCGGCATCGCCGCCGAGGCGCCGCACCCGGCCACCTCGAAGCTGTTCCTGGACTTCGCGCTCTCGGAGGAGGGCCAGCGCGCGGTCGCCGAGGGCGGCCTGTCGTCCTACCGGAAGGGCGTCGAGGGCGAGGGCCTGCACACCTACCAGGAGGTCGTCGACGCGGTCGGCGAGGACAACATCATCCCCGTCGAGTACGCCCCCGTCGCCAAGAACGACGCCGACGCCTGGCTCGACCGCTTCAACGGACTCGCCAAGAAGTAGGCACCCCTGACGCGACGATCGGAGCCAGAGCACATGTCAACCCTGACCCAACCGCCCGGCACAGCGGCCGACGAACATGCGGAGACGTTCGAGCCGCCGCGCTACCGCCGCCCCTTCGGCATCGGACGGGACCAGGCCGTCCAGTACGCGGTACTCGCGTTCCTCGCCGTCCTGGTACTGGCTCCGATCGTCCCGACCCTCTACCAGAGTGTGCGCAACCGCCCGCTCTACGAGGCCGGGGGAGCCTTCACCCTCAGCGGCTACACCAGGCTCTTCACCGACGCGGGCTTCGGCGAAGTGGCGCTCAACACGCTGCTGTTCGCCCTGCTGACCACGGTGCTGAGCCTGGCCATCGCCATCCCCATGGCGGTCGTGGTGGTCCGCACCAAGCTGCCGGGCGGCCGGCTGATCGCCCTGGCGATGCAGTGGCCGTTCTTCATCTCCTCGCTGATCCTGGGCTTCGGCTGGATCATCATGTACGGTCCGGCCGGGTTCGTCAGCATCAAGGTCCAGCAGGTCCTCGGCTCCGTGCCGTGGAACCTCTACTCGATTCCCGGGATGGCACTCACGGAGGCCGTGGCGCTCGCCCCGATCGCCTACGTGTTCTGCGCGGGCGCGCTGCGGCAGTCGGACGCGTCCCTGGAGTCGGCGGCCCAGGTCTGCGGTGCCGGACCGCTGCGGATCCTGGTGCAGGTGGTCGTCCCGATGCTGCGACCGCCCATCGTCTACAGCGCCATCCTGGTGTTCTCCGTCTCGCTCGAGACCTTGAGTGTGCCGCTGCTGTACGGCCAGCCGGTGAACATCGACGTGTTCTCGACGTTCCTCTACCACAACGGCCTGACGTCGGTGGACCCCGACTACACGGTCCTGGGCGCCGCCTCCACGCTCATCCTGCTGATCGCGCTCAGTCTGGTGGCGGTGCAGGCCAAGCTGCTCAAGAACGCCGCCCGGTTCGTGTCCGTGCGCGGCAAGGCGACCCGCCCCCGCAAGCTCGACCTGGGCTGGCTGAAGTGGGTGAGCATCGTGTTCATCTGGTGCTACATCATCGCCGGCGCCCTGCTCCCGATCGCCGGCCTGGTCTTCCGCTCCTTCACGCTGATCTTCACCCCACTCCAGTCGCCTCTGAAGACGGTCACCACGAAGAACTACGAGATGGTGTTCGAGTCCGACAACTATGTCCGGTCCATCTGGAACAGCCTCATCGTCGCCGGGGTCGGCGCGGTGACGATCAGCGCCCTCGCGGTGGTCGCCGTCATGGTCGCCCGGCGCTCCACCTTCCGCTTCGGCCGGGCCGTGGAGTACCTCGCGCTGATCCCGCAGTCGATGCCGGGCATCATCGTCGGTATCGGCTTCTTCTGGGCCCTCGCCCTCGCCCCGTTCGGCATCGGCACGGTGCTGCAGGGCACGATCTACGCCGTCATCATCGCCTTCGGCATACGCGCCCTGCCCAGCGCGTTCGGCTCGGTCGCCCCGGCGATCATGCAGATCGGCGCCGAACTGGACAACGCGGCCCGGGTCTCCGGCGCCGATTGGGTGATGACGTTCTTCCGCGTTCTGCGGGCGCTCGTCACCCCGGCCTTCGCCGGTGCGCTGATCCTCACGTTCGTGATCATGCTCAAGGAATACTCCCCCGCGGTGTTCATCAGCTCCGCGGACAACAACATCCTGGGAACCACCATGCTGCGGCTCTGGACCCAGGGCCGGGCCGGATCCGTCGCCGCTCTGGCAACCCTCCAGATCGCCATCACCGCGGTCTTCGTCGCACTCGCAGGTCTGCTCATGAAGGGAAAGCACGATGCCTGAGGTGACCGTGAAGAACCTGGCCAAGACGTTCGGGGACAACTCCGTCCTGCGCGATGTCACCTTCACCATCCAGGACGGCGAGTTCTTCACCCTCCTGGGAGCCAGCGGCTGCGGGAAGTCCACGACGCTCAACTGCATAGCCGGGCTCGAACAGCCCACCGAGGGCTCCATCACCGTGGGCGGCAAGCCCTTCGTCGACACGGCGGCCGGCGTCTTCCTGCCCCCCGAGGAGCGCAATCTCGGCATGGTGTTCCAGTCCTACGCGCTGTGGCCGCACATGACCATCGCCAAGAACCTCGCGCTGCCCCTCAACATCCGCAAGGTCCCCAAGGACCAGCAGAAGACCCTGATCCACGACGCGCTCGACAAGGTCGGCCTCGCCGAGCTGAGCGGCCGCTACCCGCACCAGCTCTCCGGCGGCCAGCAGCAGCGGGTCGCGCTCGCCCGCGCCCTGGTCTACTCCCCGACGGTCCTCCTCCTCGACGAGCCGCTGTCCAACCTCGACGCCAAGCTCCGTGAACAGGCCCGCGCCTGGCTCAAGCGCCTGCAGGAGGAGCTGGGCATCACCACCGTCTACGTCACCCATGACCAGGAGGAGGCCCTCGCCCTCAGCGACCGGATCGCGGTCATGGAGGGCGGCAACATGATCCAGATCGGCACGCCGCACGAGATCTACGAGCGGCCGGCCGCCCCGGCGGTGGCCGCCTTCGTGGGCCGCTGCAACTTCCTCACCGGCCGGGTGATCGGACAGGAGGGCAAGCGGCACCGGATCCTCCTCGACTGCAGCGCCGACGTGGTCCAGGTCGACAGCGACGAGCGCGTCCAGGGCGGCGACTCCGTCACGGTGGCGATCCGTCCGGAACGCCTCGAGGTCGTCCCGCAGTCCGGTACGGCGTCCGGCACCAACCGTCTGACGACCCAGGTCCTCACCAGCTCCTACGTCGGCTCCCGCTACGAGTACGACGTCCGCCTCGGCGACCAGGTCGTCCAGGTCCTCAGCGGCCATGGCGGACTCTCCGGGGAGGTGTCCCTCGTCTTCGAGCCCGCCCATGCGCTCCTGTACGCGGACAAGGTCGAACTCCCCGAGGAACAGCGCGACTTGCTGACAGTCAGTCCGTGAGGAACGCGAACCCCGGCTGACCGGCCCGGAGACGGCGCCCCCGACCCGCGTTCGGGTCGGGGCGCCACCGGGGCCTTCACCGGATCCCAGGTCCTCCGCGGGGCGCGCTGAACGGCCGCTCTGCTCCGCGCCCGGCCCATCGTGTGCATCCGCAAGCCTGCGTGGCGCCCGCTCAGCGCCCGAAGAATGCAGCCGTTCGCACCGGCGAGTCGGCCCTGGCGAGAGCGCGATGAGCGCGCCCGTGCCCAAAGCGTGCCCGTAAGGCCGGACAACCACGGTGAGCAGCGGTCCGAACCACGCCGTCGGAACGCGGCACGGGCAGCGTATGCCCAAGTCAGAAGCCATTCCCCCGGACAAGCGCCGTCGCTTCCCAAGCTGAGAGTGCGAGTTCGATTCTCGTCACCCGCTCCACGGAGAAGGCCCAGCTCATCGAGCCGGGCCTTTTCGCTGTCCGCTCGGCCGGATGCCGCCCTTCGCGTCACGGGTGCCGCCGGTCACTCTCGCCGATGGGGAGCCGCACGGTGAACGTGGTCGATCCGGGGCGGCTTTCGAGTGCGACGTCTCCGCCGTGGGCCTCCGCCACCGCCGCCACGATGGACAGGCCGAGGCCGGTGCCGGTGCCCGCGCCCTCGGTGCGGCGGCGGTCCGCGCGGGTGAAGCGTTCGAAGACCTTGGGCCGGATGTCCTCGGCGACGCCCGGCCCGTCGTCGTGGACCTTCAGTACCGCCGTACCGGCGTCGGTCCGCAGGGAGATGGTCACCGTGGTCCCGGCGGGTGTGTGCAGACGGGCGTTGGCCAGCAGGTTGGCCAGTACCTGGTGCAGGCGGTGGGCGTCGCCCGGCACCGTCACCGGCTCCTCCGCCAGCTCCAGCGTCCAGCGGTGCCCGGGGCCCGCGGCCTGCGCGTCCGTCACAGCGTCCAGGACGAGGCGGGTCAGGTCGACGGGACCGCGTTCCAGGGGGCGGCCCGCGTCCAGGCGGGCGAGGAGCAGCAGGTCGTCGACCACCTCGCCCATCCGCGCCGCCTCGGCCTCGATGCGCTCCAGGGCCCGTACGACCTTCTGCGGCACCGGGTCCGGGTGCAACAGCGCCAGTTCCGCGTGGCCGCGGATCGACGCCACGGGCGTACGCAGTTCATGGCTGGCGTCGGCGGCGAAACTGCGCAGCCTCTCCTCGCTCGCGTGCCGTTTGGTCAGCGCGTCCTCGACGTGGCCGAGCATCGCGTTGAAGGCGCCGGCGACGCGTCCCACCTCGCTGCGCGGGTCGCTCTCGGGCGCGCGGGGCGGAAGGGCCACCTCGCCGCTGGAGAGCGGGAGTTCACTGACCCGGGTGGCGGTCGCGGCCACACTGCTGAGCGGGCGCAGCGACCAGCGCACCCACATCGCTCCCGCGACGCCGGCGACGGCGAGCGCCGCGCCGAAGACGATGGCGGCGACCAGTTCCAGCCGGTGGACGGTGGCCTCCACGGACTCCATGGGCAGCCCGGTGACCAGGACGTCACCGTCCCTGCCGCCGGTCGCCATCATGCGGTAGTCGCCCAGCGACGAGAGTTCGGTCGTGTGCCCCTCGCCGTCAGCCGGCAGTCCGGCGAGCCTTCTCCTGTCCTGCGCGCCGAGCGACACGGTCACCGTGCCCGCGCCTGAGCCGGACGGCACCACCGCGGCGTTGGTGACCGTGTCGCCGACCAGCCGGGCGCCGAAGGTTCCGACCGCCTGGCGGCGGGTGTCGCCGTCGGCGTCCTCGTCGCCGTCGTGGTCGGACGGGAGCGTCCCGCCGTGCTCCAGGCTGGCCGGGAAGCGCACGCCTGCCTCGCGCAGCTGCTGGTCGAGACGGCCGGTGAGAAAGCCGTTCAGCTCCACCACCGCCGCCACCCCGACGGCCGCGCAGCTGACCGCGAGCAGCACGACGAGGCCGGCGGTGAGTCGCGCCCGCAGCGTGTGGAGGCGGGGGAGCCACCGACGTGGCCTCACCGGGCGGCCGGCTTCAGTACGTATCCGGCGCCCCGCACTGTGTGGATCATGGGCGGGCGGCCCGCGTCCACCTTCTTGCGCAGGTAGGAGATGTACAGCTCGACGACATGGGCCTGGCCGCCGAAGTCGTAGGACCACACGCGGTCGAGGATCTGCGCCTTGCTGAGCACGCGCCGCGGGTTGCGCATGAGGAAGCGCAGCAGTTCGAACTCGGTCGGGGACAGCTCGACGAGCTCGCCGCCGCGGGTGACCTCGCGGGCCTCCTCGTCCATGACGAGGTCGCCGACGGTCAGCCGCGGCCCGTCCTCCGTCTGGCGGGCCATGCCGGCGCGGCGCAGCAGTCCGCGCAGCCGGGCGACGACCTCCTCCAGGCTGAACGGCTTCGTCACGTAGTCGTCGCCGCCCGCCGTGATGCCGGCGATGCGGTCCTCGACGGCGTCCCGCGCGGTCAGGAAGAGCACGCACACGTCGGGCCGTACGGCGTGCAGCGAGCGCAGCACGGCGAAGCCGTCGGTGTCCGGGAGCATGACGTCGAGGACGACGGCGTCGGGGAGCAGTTCGCGTGCCTCGGCGACGGCCGAGACGCCGTCGCCCGCCGTGCGTACCTCCCAGCCCTCGTACCGCAGGGCGCCGGAGAGGACCTCCGCGAGGTCGGGATCGTCGTCGACGACGAGGACCCGGAGCGGGGTGCCGTCGGTCCGGGTGAGCGCGGGGCGGGCGGGGCCGCGGGGGCGGTGGGCGTTCATCTCACGTACCAGGATGCGGCCTCGCCGCGTTCGGGGCCGCTCCCCGGACCTCTGAGTTCGCTCTGAGTCCGCCGTGCCCCCGGACCGCCCCGGCCGCCCTCCCCACCTGCGGCGGGGCCGCGCCGCGGGCCACCCGCTGAGAGCGGGCTCAGAGGTTGCGTCGGCACAGTGGCATCCCGCACGGCCGACGGACGTGCGGACAGACAGCCGAAGGGACCTACGGATGACGACGGCGTACGCGCGACAAAGGGTCGCCCCCGCGCCTCCCGCACCACGGCGCTCCCCCGCGGGCCCCGTGCTCGCCGTCCTGTGGGGCGGGGCCGCCGCCGTGATCGCCCTGTGGTGGTACGACACGGGGTCGGTGGTGGGCACCGCGGGCTGGCTGACCGGCGCCGGGCGGATCGCGGGGCTGCTGAGCGGGTACGCCTGCGCCGTCCTCGTCGCTCTGATGGCCCGCGTCCCGCTCCTGGAGCGGCGGATCGGGTCGGACCGGGTGGCGCGCTGGCACGCGATGGCGGGCCGCTACACGATCTGTCTGCTGGTCGCCCACATCGTGCTGATCCTTCTCGGGTACGCCGCCCAGGACGGCTCCTCGATCGTGGACGAGACGCTCACCGTGGTCCTGGACTACCCGGAGATGCTCAAGGCCACCGCCGGGACGGTCATCCTGTTCGCGGTCGGGATCGTCTCGGCCCGCGCGGTGCGCCGCCGGGTCAGCCACGAGTTCTGGTACTACGTCCATCTGCTCACGTACGCCGCGGTCTTCCTCTCCTTCGGCCACCAGCTCGCCCTGGGCTCCGACTTCGCCGGCAACGGGCCGGCCCAGGTCGCCTGGTACGTGCTGTACCTGGGCGTCGCGGCCCTGGTGGGGTGGTTCCGGATCCTCGCTCCGGTCCGGCTCAACCTGAGGCACCGGCTGCGGGTCGACTCGGTGCACAGGGAGGCGCCGGGCGTGTACTCCGTCGTCATCCGTGGGCGACGACTGCACGAGATGGGGGCGCGGCCGGGGCAGTTCCTGCGCTGGCGGTTCCTCACCGAGGGCATGCGCCGGACCTCCACTCCGTACTCCCTGTCGGCGCCGCCGCGCCCGGACCTGCTGCGCATCACCGTCAAGGCGCTCGGCGACCACAGTGCCGCCGTCGCCCTGCTGCGGCCGGGCACCCGGGTGTGGGCGGAGGGCCCCTACGGGGCGCTGACCGCCGAACGGCAGACCGCGCACAGGTCGCTGCTGATCGCGGGCGGTGTCGGCATCACCCCGCTGCGGGCCCTGTTCGAGACGCTGCCCGGCGACGTCACCCTCCTCTACCGCGCCCGTACGGCCGAGGACCTCGCCCTGGGCGGCGAACTGGAGGCGATCGCACGGTGGCGCGGGGCGAAGGTGCTGTACGCGCTCAACGGCCCGGACGGCCGGCGCCCGGACCTCACGGCCCACTCCCTGCGCGCGGCCGTGCCCGACCTGGACGCCCACGACGTGTACCTGTGCGGCCCGCACGGGTTCGCGCGGGAGCTGTACGAGGCGCTGCACACCGCCGGGGTCCCGGACCGCCGTATCCACCACGAGTCCTTCGAGCTGTGAGGCCGTCTTGCACACGTTGAGGAAGAACCGCCCGCTGCGCCGCGTCGTGCTGGCGGGTGCCGCGACCGTCTCCGGGATGGTGCTGCTGCTGTCGCTGAAGCCGCACACCACGCCGACCGTCGCCGGGTCGGCGGCCTCTCCCGCGCCGACCAGCAGTGCCGGCGCTTCGACGGCGTCCGGCACCCGGACGCTCACCGGCGACTCGGTCCAGACCCGCTACGGCCCCGTCCAGGTCCGCGTCACCCTGAAGGACGGGAAACTCACCGACGTCACCGCGGTCACCTATCCCCAGGAGAACCCGAGGGACCAGCAGATCAACAGCTACGCCATCCCGCAGCTGACCAGGGAGGCGCTCACCGCCCAGAGCGCCGACATCGACACCGTCTCCGGAGCCACGTACACCAGCGAGGGCTACCGCCAGTCACTCCAGTCGGCGCTGGACTCCTTGAGCCGCTGACACCTGCCCGGCGGGCGCTCTTCGGTCACACCGGTGAGCCCTCGGCCTTCCTGTCCCCCTGGCAGGACTGACGGGTTCCCGCCCGCTCCCAGCTGCTTCCCGGCCGGTACGAGGTGTGACCCGGGCGGGGCCTGATCGTTTCTGTGGTGATGGCCGGCGTACCGGGTCCGGCCTCGGGATCCCCTCTCAAGGTGATGACCGAGACGCTGGTGTGCCGGGGGCCTGACGCCTCTGGCGTGTGGGGCGAGGGGGCGGCGGCTCTGGGACACACCCGGCTGGCCACCGTGGACCCGGTCGGCGGCCGGCAGCCCATGGTCCTGGCCCGCGACGGGCGCACGGTGCTGGCGGTGGCGTTCACGGGCGAGGTCTACAACCACGCCCGGCTGCGGTCCGAACTGACCGCCCTCGGGCGCCGGTTCACCACCCGCTGCGACAGCGAGGTCGTGCTGCACGCGATCGACACCTGGGGCGAGGAGGCTCCGGCCCGGCCGGAGGGCATGTTCGCGCTCAGAGCTGTGCCCACAGCGTGCCCATAAGGGCGGACAACCACCGTCGACAGCGGTGCGAACCCGTTCTTGAGAGGTGGCCGCCGTGCAGCAAAAGCGCAGGTCAACGATCACATGACCTTCCAAGCGCCGTCGCTTCCCAAGCTGAGAGTGCGAGTTCGATTCTCGTCACCCGCTCTTTTTGAAGCCCCAGGTCAGCGGCCTGGGGCTTGTGTTTTGCCGGTACCGCCCCCGCCTTTTCCTGGCGCTCGCCCGTCTGTTGCGTCACCGAGCTGGGGTTCTTCTACAGCGCACGTTCCGCCGCTGATCGGGCCCAGGGCATCGAGGACCTGCGCCTGCTCCTCGGCCGGGTACCGGTCGACGAC
Organism: Streptomyces sp. JLBG701; assembly: GCF_058544905.1. Taxonomy (NCBI): domain Bacteria; kingdom Bacillati; phylum Actinomycetota; class Actinomycetes; order Kitasatosporales; family Streptomycetaceae; genus Streptomyces; species Streptomyces sp. JLBG701. The sequence continues at coordinate 6,116,470 of NZ_CM178588.1, read as the reverse complement.
CTTCGAGTGCATCGCCGCCGTCACCGGCCAGGCACTCCAGTGGTACGGCCCAGAAGCCGGCAAATCAGCAACACGGCCCCAGCTCTGCGCCAACCCACGCCAAGTCACCGAGGAATCCCTCCGCGCCCTCCTCATCGACGCCCTTGTGAGACCCCGGTCGATGTGGTCGATGTATCAGACGCCGGCCCGGTCGAGAGCGTTCTGCAGGGACTGTCTGTAGCCCGCGCTGGTGTACGTGGCGCCTGACACCGTGTCGATGTCCGCGCTCTGTGCCTGCAGCGTCTCCTGGTTGAGCTTGGGGACAGCCGTGGAGTTGATGTCCTTGCTCCGCGCCGTCTCGTCGGGGGACCGGACGGCGGTCGCCCCGGTGATCCTGCTGCCGGTGAGGGTGATCCGTACCTGGACCGGGCCGTACTTCGTCTCGGCCGTGGACCCGGTGACGGTGCGGGTGGTGGGTGCGACCGCGGTGGTCTTCGGTGCGGAGGGGGCGCTGCTGGTCCTCGTGGGGGCGGCCGACGCCGTGTGCGGCGACTGTGTGCTCGCCGAGGACGGGGGGCGCTTCTTCTTGGGCGTCTTCGACTGCGCGGGTGACACAGACGGGGAGTGCGCGAACGCCGACGGGGAAGCGGACCCGGTGGCGCTCGACGTGATCGCGGGCTCGGCCAGTGCCGCCGACGGGTCCGTGGTCGGCTTGAGCGCAAGCAGCAGCACGATGCCCGAGACGGTGCCGACAGTGGCCAGCAGCGCGTGGCGGAACGGATGCCTCTTCCTCACGGGAGCACCAGCGCATCAGCGGTACGAAGTGTCACGGCCCGCCTCAGAACTCGAAGGACTCGTGGTGGATACGGCGGTGTGGGACACCTGCCTCGCGGAGTGCGGCGTACGACTCCTCGGCCAGTCCGGGCGGTCCGCACAGGTACACGTCGTGTCGCGCGATGTCCGGCAGGATCCTGCGCAGCATCTTCGCGGTGATCGGCGTCCGGCGGCCGTCGGATTTGTTCACGGCGTACAGGAGCTGCGCCCCGCGCGCGTCCGCGATCGTCTCCAGTTCGTCCCGTAGCGCCAGCTCCTCCGCGGTACGGGCCCGGTAGAGCAGCGTCAGGTCCCCGGGTGCCCCGGGCAGAGTCTCGAACAGGGCTCGCAGCGGGGTGATGCCCGCCCCTCCCGCGAGCAGCAGCACCTTGCCGCGGCTGCGGCGGGCCGCGGTCATCGCCCCGTACGGCCCTTCCGCCCACACACGTGTGCCCGGCCGCAGCCCGGCCAGCGCCGCACTGTGCCGGCCGACGGCCTTGACGGTGATCCTCAGCAGGTCGGGGCGGGGCGGCGCCGACAGCGAGTACGGGTTGGCACTCCACCGCAGCCCCTTGGTGAGAAACCGCCAGCGGAAGAACTGCCCCGCCTCGGCACCCAGCCGGTGCAGGCGCCGGCCCCGGATCAGCACGGAGACCACGCCCGGAGCCTCCCGTACGACCGATTCGACCCGCATACGGTGCCGGAAGTTGAGCCGTACCGGGGTGAGCACGCGATACCACAGCAGCAGAGCACCGACCGTGAGGTACAGGGCGCACCAGGCCGCGCGGGCGGCGGCATCGCCGACGAACTCGCTCCCCGTGGAGAGCTGGTGCCAGAAGGCCAGGTAGACCGCGGCGTAGGTGAGCAAATGCAGGTAGTACCAGAGCTCATAGCGCATACGGCGCCGCACGACACCCGCGGACACGAAGCCGACGAGGAACAGCAGGAGCATGCCGACGGCCGCTTCGATCATCCTCGGGTATTCGGTGACGACGGAGACCGTCTGCGCCACGATGCCGGTGTGCGCCTGCAGCGCGTATCCGTACAGGATCAGCACGACGTGGGCGAGGGTCAGGGTCAGCGCGTAGCGGCCGCTTCGCGCGTGCCAGCGCGCCACGCGGTCGGATCCGACCCGGCGTTCCAGGGCCGGGATGCGCGCCATCTGGGCGATCACCAGGGCGATCGCATAGCCGGCGAGCAGTCCGGTGATCCGGCCCGCGTTCACCAGCCGGTCGGCGGTGGTCGCGGCGACCGCGGGGGTGTCCCGCCACCACAGCCACAGCACGGCGGCGGCGCCCGTCCAGGCGAGCCCCAGCAGTGGTGCCGCGGGGGAACGCCGGGGCCGGATCCGACGCATGGCCTGCCGTCTTCCCGTCCGGCTGTGCTGGATCGTCGTCACAAGGCCGTTCTTCCCTCTGCCGACTTCGGTGCCCCGGCACCGTACACGGTCCGGTTGGCCGAAAACAGTCGGTGAAGAGGGGGGACCGACCTACCGGCGATCCACTGCCGGGGAGGGTGCGCGAGGGCCCACTTCCCCCTATCTACCTAGCCCAGTGCACCGGCGGGGCCAAGCGTCACACCCTCCGTGGCGCGATGGCGGTCCTTCTCTTTCAGACACACCCGCGACCTCACTCATGGCTACACTCGCCGCCCATGCAACAGCTCGGCCGGAAGACAAACCGGCAGATAACGCACGCGCCTTCATCGGGTGCCGACATCTTCGACACCCCCGTGAAGAGCACGTGGAGTGCCACCGCACTCGTCGCTGTCCGCGCCGTCAGATCGACACCCACCGCCGGTTCGGGCGGTCTCAGGCACGAGCTCGATTCACCCGTCCGCACCGCACCAGGAGCACTCACGGCCACCCCCGACTCCCGCCGAGCAGCCCCCGATTCAGCTGTGATTGATGTCACTCCGGGGAGCGTGGTGTGAGCCGCTCGTCACGACGCCGCCACGCCCGCTCCCGCGAACCCCGCCGTCACTGGCGGCTGTTGGCCCTCACCCTGTCCGTCGTCTTCGCCGCCCTGCTCTTCGAGGGCTGGACCATCCATGAGGTCGACGCCGCCAAAACGCGCCTCCCCTGCACCAGGCCCGCGCCCAAGGCCGTGGACGAGAGCGGTCCGGTCCTGCGCCGTGTCAGCGGGAACAACGTCGAGTCCTCGGCCGCACCCGCCCGTACCGTCGCTCTCACGTACGACGGCGGCCCCGATCCCTACTGGACCCCGCGCCTCCTCGACCTGCTGCGCAAGCACCATGCGCACGCGACCTTCTTCCTGTTCGGCGCCCAGGCGGCACGCCATCCGGAGCTGGTACGGCGAATCCTCGACGAGGGCCACGAGATCGGCTCGAACACGTACACCGGCGCCGACCTCGGTTCCTCGTCGCGCGTGCGCACCGCGATGGAGCTGACGCTCACCCAGCAGACCCTCGCCGGCTCGGCGGGTATCCGCACCGACCTGCTGCGGATGCCGTTGACCACCCAGGTGGACACGCTGTGCGGGGCCGAGTGGTCGGCGGCCCGCCGCGCCGCCGCGGACGGCTATGTGCTGGTCGCCGCGGACCGGCCCGACCGCGATCCGAAGTACGGCACGGTCCGCCAGTTCAGCCAGACGGACCTGGCGTACCAGGAGACGAAGGACCTGCTCGGCAACCCGCACGCCGACCGGTTCACCACCGTCACGGACGCGCTCGGCATGCCCCCGGCCGACACCCGGGTGTCCACCGCCGAACGCTGGCAGGGCAAGGCACTGATCTGGACCACGACCGCCGGTCACACGTTCACGAACGCCATGACCTGGGTGCTGCTCGCGCTCGGCGTACTGGGCGTGCTGCGGCTGGTGATGCTGACCGTGTTCGCCCGCGCCCACGTCCGGCGCCTGACCCGCTTCCGTCCCGGCTCGCCCTGGCTGCGGGAGGTCGGCGCACCCGTGACGGTGCTGGTCCCGGCGTACAACGAAGAGGCCGGCATCGAGTCCACCGTCCGTTCGCTGCTCGCGTCCACGCACCGGCACCTGGAGGTCATCGTCATCGACGACGGGTCGACGGACCAGACCGCGGACCTCGCGACCTGGATCAACGACCCGCGCGTGCGGGTGATCCGGCAGCCCAACTCGGGCAAGGCGGCCGCGCTCAACACCGGCCTGGCGTACGCCTCGTACGACATCGTCGTGATGGTCGACGCCGACACCGTCTTCGAGCCCGACGCCCTGTACCGGCTCATCCAGCCACTCGCGCACCCGGCCGTCGGCGCCGTCAGCGGCAACACCAAGGTCGGCAACCGGCGCGGGCTGCTCGGCAGATGGCAGCATCTGGAGTACGTCTTCGGCTTCAACCTCGACCGACGGATGTTCGAGGTGCTGGAGTGCATGCCGACGGTTCCGGGAGCCATCGGCGCCTTCCGGCGGGACGCGCTGATGGGCGTCGGCGGAGTCAGCGAGGACACCCTCGCCGAGGACACCGACCTCACGATGGCCCTGTGGCGGGCCGGCTGGCGGGTGGTCTACGAGGAGTCGGCCATCGCCTGGACCGAAGTGCCCACCTCGCTGCGGCAGTTGTGGCGGCAGCGCTACCGCTGGTGCTACGGCACGCTCCAGGCGATGTGGAAGCACCGCGGAGCCGTCCTCGAAGTGGGAACCGCCGGACGCTTCGCGCGCCGCGGGCTGACGTACCTGATGCTCTTTCAGGTGTGTCTGCCGCTGATCGCCCCGGTCATCGACCTGTTCGCGCTGTACGGGGTGCTCTTCGGCGATCCCGCGCAGTCGCTCGGGATATGGCTGGCCTTTCTCGGCGTCCAACTTCTCTGTGCCGGTTACGCGTTGAGGCTCGACAGGGAGAAGCTGCGGGCCCTGTGGTCGATGCCGTTCCAGATCTTCGTCTACCGGCAGCTGATGTATCTGGTCGTCATCCAGTCCGTGTTCGCCCTCCTGGGCGGCACCCGGCTGAAGTGGCACCGCATGCAGCGCTCGGGTACGGCCGCCACGGAACAGCTGAGACAGCCGGTCGCCGCACGGGAGTTGTCGTCGAGGTGATCACGGGGTGGAACGCATGAGCGACTGGAACGACTGGAGCAGGGAGACACGGGCTCCCCTGGTCATCCCGGGACAGGTCATCGCGCACACGGAACAGATACGGCCGTACGAGGAAACTGTCACGAGCCCCCCGTACGAGGGCCCCGCCCCGGACCCGTACGAGGCGCGGCCCCGCGGTGGTCACACCCGCGGCACGCGCCCCCCTTGGGTACGCCCCAGCCGGCGCCGCCGTATTGCACGCCTGCTGGCGCTGCTGCTCGGCGCGCTGCTCCTCACCGGCGGCGGCACGTACGCCTGGGCCGACTTCGAGCTCGACCGGGCGGTCGACCTCGGCGAGGCCCACGACCGTCCGCCGCAGGGGAAGGGGACCACGTACCTCATCGTGGGCTCCGACAGCCGTGACGGCCTGTCCGAGCAGGACAGGAAGGATCTGCACGCAGGCGGTGGCGGTGGCGGACGTACCGACTCGATGATGCTGCTGCACACCGGCGCCCACGGCACCACCATGGTGAGCCTGCCCCGCGACTCGTGGGTGTCCCTCCCGTCGTACCTCGACCCCGACACCGGAAAGCGGCACCACCCGGCGAAGAACAAGCTGAACGCGGCCTACTCGCTGGGCGGCGCCCGGCTGCTGGTACGGACCGTCGAGCTCAACACGGGCCTGCGCATCGACCACTACGCGGAGATCGGCTTCGGCGGCTTCGTCGGTGTCGTGAACGCCGTCGGCGGCGTGGACATGTGCGTGGACCGGAACATCAAGGACAAGAAGTCGGGTCTCGACCTGACGAAGGGCTGCCACACCCTGGACGGTGCCCAGGCACTCGCGTTCGTCCGCCAGCGGCACCAGGAGGCCCAGGGCGACCTGGGGCGCAGCAGAAACCAGCAGAAGTTCCTCGCCGCGCTCGCCCACAAGGCGGCGACACCGGGCACCGCGCTCAATCCGCTGCGGACGTATCCCCTGCTGGGTGCGGTGCTGGACACCCTCGTGGTGGACAAGGACATGGAACTGCGCACCCTCGTCTCGCTGTTCCGGGCGATGCGGAGCGTCTCGTCCGGGGACGGCAGGCAACTCAACGTTCCCGTGGCCGGAGCCGGCATCAGCACGTCGAAGGGCAGCGCCGTGAAGTGGGACGAGGCGAAGGCGAAGGAGCTCTTCAGAGAGCTCAGGAACGACCAACCGGTGAGCATCGAGGGGAAGGACTGACCGGCCGTGGGAGGCCACCTCAGACTGCCCCTTTGCATGTGAAAGCGACCACGGGGATCTGCCTGCCAGTAAGGAAGCACTCACCTTTGGTTGCCGTGTGACACCTGCGATACCCAATCCGTTGTGTAGTTAGTGGGATTGATGATGAAGGTGCTGCAAAGGATGTGAAGGAAACGGCAGTAAACGTAACGGTCTTTGACCAATGCGACGGAAACCGACTAATTCCCTTACGCGAAGAGGGCGTAAGGGCCGTATCGCAGCAACATGCGACATTGGAGGTCTGGAGTGCGACCGTTCACCCTCAACTACACCCTCCCCCGTGGGTGCCCGATCGTGATGATGCCGTACCGCTTCGACGAGTCGCGTCAACTGAACGTGCTTCACGACGGCCGCCCGGCAGTCAGTGAACCGGGCCTCCTCCTGGCGGCAGGCACGACGACATCGACCGCCGGTTCCAAGACGCACTTCGACGACTGAACGACCGGTACCCGAATGACCGTACTGATTCTCACGTCCGAGGAGGACGTGACCGCCGACATGGTGGTCAGCAAGCTGCACGGGGCGGGGATACCCGTGATACGGCTGGACCCCGCCGACCTGCCGGGCAAGGCCGTGTTGTCAGCCGAATACGCCCACGGCGACTTCGAGGGCCACCTGTCTGTGAACGGGCATGTGCTCAGCATGGGAGGTCTGCGCTCCGTATGGGTGCGCAGGCCCGGCGAACCGGCCGCGCACTCGGCACACCCCTCACGGTGGCTGACCGCCGAGACCCGTCAGGCGCTGTTCGGCACGCTCCACTCCGCCTCCACGCGATGGATGAACCATCCGCGCAACGCCGATCAGGCCCGCCTGAAACCATGGCAGTTGAGGATCGCTCACCTCAGCGGCTTCGCCGTACCGCCCACCGTTTTCACCACCGCCCCACGTCTGGCACAGCAGTTCGCCGAGGAGCACGGGGACGTCGTGGTGAAGTCCGCCTCGGGACCGCCGCCCGGTGAACCCACCCTGGCCCTGCCCACCACTCTGGTCGGCCCCGACACGGACTTCTCCGCCGTCGCGGCCGGTCCCGCGCTGCTGCAGCGGTACATACCCAAGCGCGCAGATATTCGTCTGACCTGCGTCGGCACCCGGCTGTTCGCCGCGCGCAAGACGGCCGAACCCGGCCAGGTCGACGGGCGCTACGGCGACACCGGGCACGCCTGGGAGGCGATCGCGGTGCCCGAGCGCATCGGCAAATCGGTGCACGAGTACGTCGCCCTTGCCGGACTGGCGTACGCCGCCTTCGACTTCGCCGAGGACGAGGAGGGCATCTGGTGGTTCCTGGAGTGCAATCAGGGCGGCCAGTTCGGATTCGTCGAGTTGGAGACCGGCCAGCCGGTCTCGCAGGCGATCGCCTCATGGCTGTCACGGCGCGAGACGGATCGCCGTGTTCCTGGGAGCCACTGGTGAGGACGAGGCCGTCTCGACGAAGAGCTCAATCATGCCTGGAGGCGAGCTCAACCCGCCTCCGTGCCCTGGGCGTGCCCTTCAGGGCGGACAGCCACGGTCACCGGCGGTTCACCGGCGTGGACCAAGGCACCGGTCAAAGCTCGAAACCACTGGTCAGCGGTCCAGCGCACCTTCGGTGCGCGCCGGGGGCGTGGTAAATCCTGTGGCGTGCGCCGGGTTGCCTCTGTCTGCCTCTGACGTGGGCTGATACCTCCGCGGGACGCTGGTGGGGTTCGTTCCGGCCGAAGTCGATGTCTCTGTGATGCCGGTGAGCTCGCAGGTCAGCGTGACGCTGAGGGCCGTCCACGGGAACCGTGGAGTGTTGCTGTGAGCACGTGCGTCAGAATTCCTGTTACACCCTGGCCTTCCCGGAACGGCGTACCGGTTGCCGTCCGGGAGGGAGTAGAGCCGTGGACGTGCTGCACGAACGCTGCGCTGGTGTGGACATCAGCAAGAAGGACGCCAAGGTGTGCGTGCGCACGCCGAGTACGAAGCGGCGGGGGTCGTTCACCACCGAGACCACGACGTGGGGTTCGACGACGAACGCGGTCCTTGCCCTGCGGGATCACCTGCTCGCCGCCGAGGTCACGCTGGTGGTGATCGAGGCCACCAGCGACTACTGGAAGCCGTTTTACTACCTGCTGGCCGAGGACTTGGACGTGATCCTGGTCAATGCGAGGCAGGTCAAGAACCTGCCCGGCCGCAAGACCGACGTTTCCGATGCGGCCTGGCTGGCCCAGCTCGGAGCGCACGGCCTGGTCAGGCCGTCGTTCGTACCCGACCAGCCCGTGCGTGAACTGCGGGACCTGACCCGCGCCCGCACCCAGCTCACCCGCGAGCGCGGCCAGATCGTCCAGCGCCTGGAGAAGCTGCTGGAGGACACCGGGATCAAGCTCGCCGCGGTCGCCTCCGACATCATGGGCGTCTCCGGCCGGGCCATGCTGGAGGCTCTCGTCTCGGGCGAACGCGAACCGCAGACCCTCGCGGAACTGGCCAGGCGCAAGCTCCGCAACAAGATCCCCGAACTCACCGAGGCCCTGACCGGTCGCTTCCGCGACCATCACGCCTTCCTGGTCCGGCTGCACCTGGACCACTACGACCAGCTCACGGATGCGGTCGGACAGCTGGATGCACGCATCGAGGAGGCGATGGCCCCCTTTCGAGGCGCCCTCGACCTCCTCGACACCATCCCCGGGATCAACCACGCGGTCGCCGAGGTGATCATCGCCGAGACCGGCGGCGACATGACCCGGTTCGCCTCCGCCCGGCACCTCGCCTCCTGGGCCGGGGTCTGCCCCGGCCACCACGAGTCCGCCGGCCGCACCAAAAACACCAAGGTCCGCCCCGGCAATCCCTACCTGAAGGGAGCACTCGGACTCGCGGCATTCGGCGCGGTGAGAACCAAAGACACCTACCTGCAAGCCCGTTACAAGCGGCTCACCGCCCGCCGCGGCCCGCTCAGGGCCCTGGTCGCCGTCGAACACTCGATCACCACCGCGATCTGGCACATGCTCACCGACCATGTCACCTACCGCGAGCTCGGCGGCGCCTACTTCACCCAGCGCGACCCCGAACGCGCCACCCGCCGCGCGATCAACGCCCTCAACCAGCTCGGCTACACCGTCACCCTCAACCCTCGGGAAGCCACAGCCTGACCACCCCACGACCAAACACCCGGCAGCACCTCCGGCCACCGGGCGCCCAGCCCTGCCCAAACAACCCCTGACCTGGACCTATTTACGCGTCAGAGGCTTGGTGGTGCGCCAAGCGCCGTCGCTCCCCAAGCTGAGAGCGCGAGTTCGATTCTCGTCACCCGCTCCGGCAGAAACCCCCAGGTCATCGACTTGGGGGTTGCTTGTTATCTAGAGGATGGCGGCGCGTACGCCGCTGCCGCTCCGGGTCCGGCCGGCGTTCGGCCAGGGCGTTTGCGACGATCTGCTCCTGCCGCTGGTAGTTGGCCTTCTTGCGCGCGCGAAGCGTCTCGGTGGAGCGCATCAGCCGGTCGGTCGCCAGGGCTTCGTCCGTCCCGTAGCTGACACCGATCCGGCAATTCGCGGTCCGCCCGGCCGTGCCGGAGTACCGGCGCTGCACTCCTGCACAACGAACTGATCGTCGCGCTGCCATTACGTGCGGCGTGGGCACACGTTCGTGGGACGGCACAGAAGTCCGGTTGGAGTACTAGTTCGATTCTCGTCAACCGCTCTGTAATAAGAAATATTCACTCCCTTTCGCAACCCAGGGGCCACATGCATTCTTTTCGTACAGGGATATATAGAGCCTGAATGGCCCCTAGACTAAATACTTAAACCAGGCACCCCTTCACCCGTTCGCCGCGCATCTGTTGAAGTGAGGCGACGTTAGTCGGGATATGAACGTGGCAACCATGGAAGGGCGCCGCCGCCTCCACGCAGGTCAAGAGCGGGAGAGCCGGACAGCCAATGGGGTAACGCTGGGGCCCTACACCTACACCCCCGCCCCCATGCACTCATCAGAGGCCGCGAACGGCACTCTGACACGAGGGGGATTTCCGGTCGCGCTAGCGGTTACTGAGCCTCTTCTGCGGGAATTCCTGGACGTAATGAGCGCACTAGAAGCTGATCTCACTCGACGATGGGTCAAATCCGAGGGTCTTTACGCCTTCCCGGGCGCGGAATAATCAGGCTGCGTCATGTACGACGAAGGAATCGATCATCTGCGAGTGCGCTCCGTCGATGACCCTGGTGTGCCCAACAATGGAGGCACGGGTCGACACCGGGCCCCGGCCGAGTTTCTCTCGGCACCCTTGGTGCCACCAGATGCGGGCTGGGATCCGGCCGAAGAATTGGCCTGGGTGCTCCAGGACGCCATGGAGGAGCGGCTCCCAAGAATCCCCACGACCCGCCACGAGACATCGGTCACCACCCCGCCCGCCGGCACGCCCCTATGGAACCTCCAAGAAATCACGGCGGAACTGCCGCCCTTGGAAAGACTTCGCCGTGGTCACCGTAAGGTTCGTGAGCGCAAGCGCCTGAGCGTGCACCAAGCCACCAGCTATTTCATTGCCGCACTGGCCGCAGCAATCACCTCCGCAGTGAGTTTTTTCAGCGGGATGGCTGCCTACGATCCTCTGCGCGTCATGGCCATGTCCCGCACGCAGAGCGGCATCGCGGCATGGTGGCCTCTGCTGGTGTACGGGCCTTGGCTGGTTGCGTCGCTCTCCATCCTTCGGGCCGCACTGCATCAGCGCCGCACTGTGCACTCCTGGTGCATGATCCTCCTCTTTTCATCGATTGCGATCCTTTTGTGTGTCGATCAGGCGCCCAAAACCTTCCTCGACACCACAGCAGCCGCCTTGCCGGGACTCGCCGCTCTCTCATGCTTCCAGCAAGCCGTCCGCCAAATCACCCTGACCCGGGCACCCCGACGGATGATGCCCCGCCATCGTTCGAGGCGCTCCCCACTGCATGCCCCCTCTGACGAAGAACCGACGGACACCGGCGTCCCAGCGCGATGACGTGCGTGGGCGATGGTGGCCGGGCTCACCGACCATGGCATCGACTCCACCGGTGTCCTGCCTCCCTGCTCCACACGCGCCACGACCGGACCGCCGCATCGCCCCATGGCGAAGCCGTCTGCCGCCGCCGGTGCAGCACCGGCCGCCCGGCTTCTCACCGGACCGACCCAGCAGAAAGGACCCGGATGGACCTGCACGACAGCAGCACGACTGAGCAGGCCGTCCTGGCCGTCCTCACCGGTACGCCCGTCACGGAGGCCGCCGGCTGGGCGCGCTCGTCCCCCGAGTTCCTCGCCGAGGCGGCCGCGCGGTACCGCGCGGCCGGACGCACGGCCCTCCGAACACGTCCGGAACCGTCGGGGTGGCACGAGGTGAACATCGAGTTCACCGACTACCCGACCGCCGAACTCACCTTCCTCACCTACCTGGTGCCGCCCTTGCGGCAGGCGACGGACTCCGGGACGGTCGGGTCCTGGTGGTTCGTCCGCACGTACCCCTGCTGGCGCCTCCGCGTCACTCCCGGCCGAGAGGCCACAGCCGAGGAGGTGTCGGAGCGCCTCGTCAGGGCTCTCGACAGTGCGGTGTCGTGGGGCGTGGTCAAGCGCTGGTGGTCAACGCTGTACGAACCGGAGACCACGGCATTCGGCGGCCCGGAGGGCATCAGGATCGCCCACGACTTGTTTCATGTCGACAGTGTCGGTGTCCTCGACTATCTGCACGGAACGAGTACGGCCGACAACGGGATACTCGATACCAGGACGACCTCGTTTCTCGTCATCAGCGACTTCCTCCGCGCCGCCGGACAAGAGCGGAGCGACCTGGGAGACGTGTGGGCGCGCGTCGAAGCGAAACGGCCCCTGCCCGATGACGTTCCGATGGACCGTGTCACCGCCATGGTCAGCAGGCTCCGCGAGCTTCTGGCGATCGATACCAGCCTCGCCCGTGCGAACACCAACGGGCTCGCGCCGTACGTGGATTGGACGGCCGGAATGCGGCACGGCGGCCAAGCCCTTGCGTTGGCCGGGAACGCGGGACGGCTCGGCCTCGGCACCCGCAGTGTCCTTGCCCGGCACATCCTCATCCACTGGAACCGCATGGGCTTCACCGCGCGCCAACAAGGCATCTGGGCACGAGCGGCACGCGAGACGATCCTGGGGAGCTGACCAACGAGCATGCCAGAAGCTTCAGCGGCAGCCGCTTGTGCTGCCCGCTCGTCTCACGGAGCGCACGTCGTCTCAGGCCGGTACCCGGTTCGGGGCCGTGGTGTGCTCCGCGTTGGGGACCGTGCGCCACAGTGCGGCGGATAGCCAGACCAGGATGATGCCGACCAGGACGTGCAGCGCGCTGGTGAGCAGGGAGTCGGGTAGCGCGGTCAGGAACGCGAAGATCGGCAGCACCACGGCGTACCCCCACGACGGGATCCTCGGGAACATGCGGGCGCGGATCATGGTCGCCCCGAACAGGGCGCAGCCCACGGCGAAGACGGCCGCGGAACCGATGAGCGCGGGGACGGTGGGGCCGGTCAGGGTCTCGTCGATGATGTCGTCGTCCAAGTAGAAGAGCACCAGGTTCGACGCGAACGCGGCACCGCCGAACAGGCCGAGGCCGATGAGGTTCATGGTGGCGGCGGTCCTTCCCAGGCTCCCGGCAGCCGGGGCCTGGCGCTGGTGCAGTGCGGTGAGCAGAGGCAGGGCGAACGCGGGGGCGAGGGCGAGCGGGACGCTGGTCGCCGAGGTCTCTCCGGTGAACGTCTCGACCAGGCCGGGCAGGGCGATCAGCAGGCCGGCCAGCACGCCGCACAGGGCGCCGGCGCGGAACGTCGATGAGGTTGTCGATGAGGTTACGGATGAGGGCATGGGGCTGCTCCGGTTGTTCGGACGGTGGGTGGTTGGTTGGTTGCTCGGACCGCGGTCCAGGTCGCCACCGTAGGAGGCGGCCGGTCGGCGTCGGGAGGTGAAGGACGTCGTGCGTCGGCGGCCGAAAGTCACCGTCCTACGGGCGACGCCGGGCCGTTCGGCACATGCCGTCGGGCTCGATCCGGGCGTGATGTGCTCGCCGGTGTCCCGTGGCGGTCGGGGTCGGCCTAGCCTGGCGGGAGCGGGTGGAGGGGGTGCGCATCGTGGCGTATGTGCCCGTGCGGTGGGTGTCGCCGCTGCTGTACGGCGTCGTGCTGGTGGGTGGGTTGTATTCCGCGGTGGCCGGTCTGGACGACAGCCGCGGGTTCGCGGGCTGGCGGACGGGCGGCTTCGTCGTCGCGATCGGTGCGCTGTTCGTCCTGGAGGCGGTCGGGCGGCGGCGGCCCGTTGCCCGGGTGGCGCCGCTGCTGGCCCGCTGTGCCCTGATCGGGGCGGTGGTGCTGCTTGACGCTTCGGGACTGTCCCAAGTGCTGTTCGTGCTGGTGCCGTTCACCGCCTACTTCGCCTTCGGTCGCACCGTCTCGGTGGCGCTGGGCGCGCTGTGTGTGGCCGGGCTGCTCACCGCGTACCTGCTGACCGCGCCCGGCTGGTACCGCGAACAGGAGCGCGTGGCCGACCTGTTGATGCTCTGCGTCGGGCTGGTGCTGGCGATCTCGATGGCGGCGGTGGCCGTCGGAGAGCAGCGCGCGCGGATCGAACTGGAGGCGTATGCCGCGCGGGTCGCCGAACTGTCCGCCGCCACCGAGCGCAACCGGCTGGCGCGGGACATCCATGACAGCCTCGGCCACCATCTCACCGCGATGTCCGTGCAGTTGGAGATGGCCTCGGACTTCCAGAGCCTGGACCCCGACGCGGCCCGGCGGGCACTGGACGAGGCACGGCGATCGGTGCGGCTCGCGCTGGGAGACGTACGGCAGTCGGTGCGCGCTCTGCGGGACGAGGCGACGCGCCCCACGCTGTCGGCGGCGCTCGCCGCACTGGCGCGGGACGGTGCGGCGCGGCCGCGGGTCACGGTCGAGGTGAGCGGCGACGAGGACGGTTACGGCGTGGCCGAGCTGACCGCGCTGTACCGGGCCGCGCAGGAGGCCGTGACCAATGCGCGCCGCCATGCGCGGGCCTCGGAGGTGGCCATTGTGGTCCACCTGTCCGGGGACGCCGCGCGGCTGGAGGTCATGGACGACGGTCGCGGTTTCGAACCGGACACGGCCGGCGCCGGGTTCGGGCTGCTCGGTATGCGGGAGCGGGTACATCTGGTGGCGGGGAGCGTCGTCGTCGACAGCGGCCCGGGCGCCGGCACCCGGGTGACGGTGACGGTCCCGCGCGGGACGACGGCGAAGTCCTCGATGAACGGGGAGGCAGGGACATGAACAATGGCGAGCCGGAGCAGGCGGCGCCCGTGCGGGTGCTGGTGGTGGACGACCAGCGGCTCATCCGGGACGGCATCGCCTCCCTGCTGTCCATCCGGCCGGGCATCGAGGTCGTCGGCACCGCCGTGGACGGCCGGGACGCCGTGGCGAAGACTCTGGAAAGGCAGCCGGACGTCGTGCTCATGGATGTCCGGATGCCGAAGATGGACGGTGTCGAGGCGGTCGCCGTCCTGCGCGACCGGGCGCCCGAGTGCCGGGTCGTGATGCTGACGACGTTCGACGACGAGGAGTACGTCGTGCAGGCGCTGCGGGCCGGCGCGCACGGCTATCTCCTCAAGGATCTGCCGGCCGAGGACCTCGCCCACGCGGTCCGCCTGGCGCACGCGGGCGTCACCCAGCTCGACTCGTCCGTCGCCCGCCGCCTGACCGCCTTCCTGCCTCATCCCGAACCGGCCGCCGAGGCTCCCGCCGTCTCCCTCAGCCCGCGCGAGACGGACATCCTGCGGCTCATGGCACACGGGCACACCAACAGGGAGATCGCCGCGCGGCTGTACCTCAGCGAGGGCACGGTCAAGAACCACGTCTCCCGCATCCTCAGACGCCTCGCCCTGCGCGACCGCACGCAGGCGGCGCTCCGTGCCCGGGACCTCGGCCTGCTGTGAAGCCGGGTTCAACCTGTTCCGCGTGGTCTGACCAGTCCGCTCTCGTAGGCCAGGATCGTGGCCTGCACCCGGTCCCGTAGGCCCAGCTTGGACAGCAGGGCGTTCACGTGGGTCTTCACGGTGCCTGTGGTCACTCCGAGGGCGGAGGCGATCTCGGCGTTCGTCAGGCCCGAGGCGATGTGCAGGAGGACCTCGTTCTCGCGGGGTGTGAGGGAGGACAGCTCGCCCGTCACCGATGGTGGCTGTGGGGCGCCTTGCGCGAAGGTGTCGATGAGGCGGCGGGTCACGGTAGGGGCCAGGATGCCCTCGCCGGTGGCGACCACGCGGATCGCGGAGAGCAGGTCCTCGGGCAGGGCGTCCTTGAGCAGGAAGCCGGAAGCCCCGGCGCGCAAGGCCTCGTAGACGTAGGCGTCCAGGTCGAAGGTGGTCAGGACGAGGACTCGCGGTGGGCGCTCCTGCGCGGTGATGAGACGGGTCGCGGTGAGGCCGTCCATGCCGGGCATGCGGATGTCCATCAGGACCAGGTCGGGTGCCGTGGTTGCGGCGAGTTCCACCGCCGACGCCCCGTCACCGGCCTCGGCGACCACCGTCAGATCGGGTTCGGCGTCCACGATGGCGGCGAATCCTGCGCGGACCACCGCCTGGTCGTCGACGACCATCACGCGGGTGGTGGTGACGGGAACACCTCCTGGACGGGCTCCCGCGGACTCGGGCGCGTCGACAGCAACACCCGTACGGTACCTGTCTGTTCGAGGGCTACACGTCCAGCCCCTGTCCCCACTTGTGCCTTCAGGCATTCGGCCACCGGACCGGTCACGGCCAGTGGTACGCCCGTCACCGTGACGCGCAGGGTGTCCCGCCGTCGGCGCAGTGTGACCCGTGCCGGGCCCTGGTCGCCCGCGGTGAGCGCCGCCTCGACTATCCGGTACGCCGACAGGGTCACGGAGGGTGGGAGGTTCCGCGCGGCCTGCGGCAGGCCCCGCAGTGTCACGTCCCTGCCGGCCGCGCGTACCGTCCGGCACAGCGTGTCGAGGTCTGCGGCGGTGGGCGCCGGAGCGAGCCCCGGCCCGGGATCCTCCTCCGACTTGCCCAGGCTGTGCAGGAGTTCGCGCATGGCGGCGAGGGCCGAGCGGGCGCCGGCGGCCACCTCGTCCAGCCGTCCCTGGCGGGCCTGTTCGACCAGTTCCGCTGCGGGGTGCAGGACGGCGTCGTGCAACTTCGCCGCCAGTCGGTGCCGTTCGGCGTCCGCGGCCCGTTCCGCGTGCCACAGTGCGCCGGCCAGCGCGTAGTCGTCCCGGGCCAGGATGCGCAGCCGTCGGTGGCGTACGGCGAGCCCGGCACCCCACAGGCCGGCGAACACGGCGGCGAGCACCACGGTCAACGGCACGAACATCACCACGGCGGTGGGCCACATGGAGCCCTCTCCCTGCAACTCGCCGTCCGCGCCCGCCGTCGCGACCAGGGTCCCGGAGAGCGAGACCGCCGCCGCGCACCACGCGGGCCAGGTGCGGGAGGCCCCCCGGCCGTAGACCGCCACCGCGTACACCGCGAGCAGTTCCGCGAGCGCTCCTCCGGCGAAGAACTCGGACACCCGCGACGGCAGGCCGCCCCAGGCGACCGCCACCGGCCACAGCCACGACGTGGCCAGCACGCCGAGGAACGCCGGCCACGGAGCGCGTCGCCGCCACAGCAGCGGCACCGCGTGAGCGGCCAGCAGCACGGCCACGACGAGCAGGCCGGGCACCGCGGCGCGCAGGCTCGCGCCGGTCCAGTCCTCCACGGTGACCAGGGCGAACACCAGGGGAAGGAGCGTCGCCGTGAACACCAGCGCGGGGTCGGCCAGCCGCTGCTCCCGCAGCACGTCGCGCCGGCCCGCGCCCTCGGGCGGACCCCACGGTCCCGTGACGTCGGGCAGTGTGGCCCGCACCCGCCAGCCGCCGCCGGGTGCGGGGCCGGCCGTCAGTTCCCCGCCCACGGCCGCCGCCCGCTCCTTCATCCCGGCGACGCCGCGTCCCGAACCGAGTCCACCGACGCCGTCCGGCGCCGTGCCGCGCGGGGGAGCGTTGTCGACAGTCAGTTCCAGGACGCCCTGCCCGCGTACGACGCTGACGTGCGCGGCGGAGCCGGGGGCGTACCGCAGGACGTTCGTCAGGGCCTCGCGGACGATCCCGTGGACCGCCTCGGCCGCCGGACCGGCCAGGTCGTCGGGGAGGACTGCGTCGATCGGACGTCCCAACCGGCCGAATCCGGCGATGAGTTCCTCGATGCGGGCGGTCATCGGGCGGGGATCCGGAGGGTCTACGTCGCGCAGCAGGCCTACGAGCCTTCGCAGCGCCGTCAGGGTCTCGGTGCCGGTGCGCTCGGCGAACGACAGTGCCTCGGCCGTCAACTCGGGCCTGCTGCCGCCGAGTCGTCGCGCGGCGTCGGCCGTGATGACGACGGACGTCAGGTGATGCGCGCTCACGTCGTGCAACTCGCGGGCCAGCCGCCGCCGTTCGGTGTCGCCCGCCCGCCGCCGGGTCTCCTCCGCACCGGCCAGCCGACGGGTCGCGAGCGACCGCCCCTTGAGCCACTGCCGTCGGGCCTCACCGAGCCCCGCGCAGACGACGTACAGGAGCGCGCCGAGCGCCCACTCCGAAGCGAGCGCGGGCCGGACCCCGACGTGGACGATCGACAGGAGCCACTCGACACCCACGGCCGCGGCGAGCGCCCGTACGGTCACGGGCACGGGGCGACGGACCGCGACCGAATACAGCGCGATCGGCGCACCCACCCCGAAGTAGCCGTCCTGCCACGCCACTTGGCCCAGCAGGAGAGCGCCGAGGGACCACGCCAGGGCCCGGACCGGCGCCTGCCGTCGGCGGCCCAGCGCGGCCGTCTCGACGACCACCGCGCCGAGGACGGCTACGAGTGCCGCTGCCCCGGGCACGTCCTCGCCGGCCAAGCCTGCTCCGGGCCACAGCCAGGCGAGCTGTCCGGCCGCGAGCAGGGCGGGGAGCAGCCAGTTGCGTATCGTCGTCTCCATGTCGGCACGAGCGTAGGCGGGGTGCTGTGGCGCGGCACCGGCCCCAGGTACGAGGCCGCTCTCTACCTTCCGACAGAGGCGCCGTTCGTGCCCGCGGCCGATGTGGGGGACATGGGCCCGCGGGGAGGCTTGTCACCATGACGAATCCGCTCGCCGCCCCGACGCCCGCGCTCCTGCCCTACCACCGGATGGCACACGCCTCGGCACATCACAGATGGTGGCGGCCCGTGCTGGGCACCGGGTTCGTGGCCGTGGCGGGCGTGCTCGTGGCCGCACTGGCCTACGGCATCGGCTCCGCCCTGGGAGCGGCCAAGGGGTACCCCGAAGCCCCCGACGGAACCGTCGAGTTCGGCCCCGTCTCGGGCACCGCCCTCGACCTGCTGGCGATCGCCGCCGCCCTGCCCGTCGTCCTGCTCGCGGTGCGCTGGATCGGGCGCCGCCCGGCGGGCACGGTCTCGTCCGTGACGGGCGGACTGCGGTGGGGCTGGCTGGGGCTGTGTGTGCTGGCGGCCCTCCCGGTCCTCGCCATGACCACCGGGGCCGCGTTCCTGCTGCCCATGGACGACGCCGCGCCGTCGCGGTGGGCGGGCTGGGAGGTCTTCGGCCCGGCCCTCGCCATGCTGGTCGTCCTGGTGCCGCTGCAGGCGGCCGCCGAGGAGTACGTCTTCCGCGGCTGGCTCACGCAGGCGGTCGGCGGTTTCCTGCGCTCTCCCTGGTGGACGCTCGTGCCCCAGGCCGTCCTGTTCGCCGCCGCCCACGGCTGGGGCACCCCGTGGGGCTTCGCCGACCTGGCCGTGTTCGCGGTGGTCGCGGGCTGGCTCACCGTACGCACCGGCGGGCTGGAGGCGGCCATCGGACTGCACGCCGTGAACAACCTCCTGGCCTTCGGGGTCTCGGCCGCCGTCGTCGACGGCCTCAAGACCGATGACACCGCAGCGGACGCTCCCTGGCAGCTCGTGGCCGTCGACCTGGCCGGCATCGCTCTGTACACGGCGGCCGTCCTCTGGCTGGCGCGTCGCCGCACACCGACCCGCGCCGTCCCCGCGCCGGCACCGGTCCCGCCGCCGCTGCCCTTCTCCGCCGCGTATCCCCAGGCTCCCGCCGTCCACGTCCCTCTCCCCCGCGTCCCGGTCCCGGTTCCGTCCCTGGGGGAGGCTCCCTCCGCTGCTCCGCTCGGCGTCGCCGACCGGACCCCGCGCTGACGGCGCGGAGCCCGTTCGCGCACTGCCGGCGGTCGGTCACGACGCGAGATCGAGGTTGTCGCGGTTCAGGGCCTTGGCCTGGGTCTGGTCGGTGAGCACCGGGGTGGCGGTCGGGGCCGGCGTGCGGCGCAGGAAGAGGAACGTGATGGCGGCGGTGGCGGTCAGGATCGCCACACCGGTCAGGACGCCCGTGTGCAGGCCGTCCAGGAATCCGGCCGGCGTGCTGACGAGTCCGCCGAGCAGGGCGATGGCGAAGCAACTGCCCACCTGGCGGCAGGTGTTGAGTACGGCCGCGGAGGTGGCGGCGAGTTCGGACGGCACGCCACCCAGGAGGGTGGAGGTCAGGGGCGGCACGGCGAGCCCGGCGCCGAAGCCGAGGGGAAGCAGCAGAAGCGCGGTGAGCCAGGCGGGGGTCGTGCCGTCGATCAGCAGCATGAGGCCCGCGCCGAGTGCCATCAGGAGCTGGCCCACGACCAGGAGTACCGGGGCGCCGAACCTGGCTTCGAGCTTCATCACCACGATGTTGCCCAGCGGGTCGACGGCACACATGGGCAGGAAGACGGCTCCGGCCAGGACCGGGCTGTAGCCGTTGACCTGCTGGAAGTAGAGCCCGAGCGCGAACACCATCCCGTAGAAGACCGCGTTGACGGCGAATCCGGCGGCGATGGTCACCAGGGCGGGGCGGGTGCGCAGGATCCTCAGGGGGACCATCGGCTGGGCGCGGCGCGCCTGGAGGGTGAAGAAGACGCCGAAGGCCAGTGCGGAGAAGAGCAGCAACTGCGGTACGGGGTAGGCGAATCCGGCGTGGCCCATGGTGATGACGGCCTGCGTGACGCTGACGAGGGCGAGGAGGAACGTCAGCTGGCTGGGGATGTCGATCGGGGCGGGCCGGCGGGGCGAGCGGGCGATGCGGCTGAGGAGGGCCAGGCCCAGAAGGCCGATGGGGACGTTGAGGAGGAAGATCATCCGCCAGCCGGTGGCGGAGGTCACGGCCCCTCCGATGACGGGACCCAGGGCGATGGCGACACCGCCCACCGCTGTCCATATCGCGATGGCGCGTGCTCGTTCCGCCTGGTCCTCGTACGCCTGACGGATCAGGGCGAGGGAGGTGGGGAGCATCAGCGCCGCCGCCAGGCCCTGTGCCATCCGGGCGGCGATCAGCGCGTTCAGGTCCGGTGCCAGGAAGCAGACGGCGGAGGCGATGCTGAACCCGGCGAGTCCGATGGCGTACACGCGCTTGGCGCCGAGGCGGTCGGAGAACACGCCTGCGGACAGCATGAACGCGGCGAAGGTGAGGGTGTAGCCGTCGATGACCCACTGGAGGCCCGACATACCGCCGCCGATGTCCTGCGAGATGGCGGGCAGCGACACGTTGATGGCCGAGCCGTCGAGCGAGATCAGGAAGAAGCTGACCAGCGCCGAGTACAGAACGAAGCGCTTGGATGAGCTGGTGGGGGCGTTGCTGGACGCGGACTGGGCCTTGGGCCGGCCGGTCGTGGCGGGGCGCCTGGGCATGACGAGAGACATGAGGGCATCCGTAAGTGGTCGCGCGGCCTCAAGGGCCGGGGTGTCAGTGAGGTTTTGTCGTCAAGGGCGTGGCGGAGTGGCAGCACGGTGCTGCGGACGCCCTTGGGAAAAGGTGCGCGGTGTTGGCCGGGTCGGTCAGGCCGGTTCCCCCGCCGCGTTCAGGAAGACGCGCGGGACCCGTGGGCCGACCCTGGTGACGATCTCGTACGCGATGGAGCCTGCCGCGTCGGCCCAGTCCTGGGCGGTGGGCTCGCCCCGGTCGCCCGGTCCGAAGAGCAGTGCCCGGGAGCCGGGCGCCACGGTGTCGCCGCCCAGGTCCACCGCGAACTGGTCCATGGCGATCCGCCCGGCGACCCGCCGCCAAGCGGTCTCGCCCTCGATCAACAGCGGTCCCTGGCCGGAGGCGTGGCGTGGAATGCCGTCGGCGTATCCGACGGGCACGAGACCCAGGGTGGTCTTGTGGGTGGTCGTGTAGGTGTGGCCGTAGCCGACACCGTGTCCGTCCGGGACCTCCTTGACCTGTGCCAGTGACGCGGACAGCGTCATCACCGGTCGTAGTCCGAAGTCCTCGGGCCGGCCGATCTCGGGGCTGGGCGAGATTCCGTACAGGGCGATGCCTGTCCGTACGAGATCGAAGTGTGTCTCGGGGAGGGTGAGCGCGGCGGCGGAGTTGGCGATGTGGCGGACCTCCGGCTCGACGCCGGCCTTCTCGGCGTGCGCGATCATCTCGTGGAAGAGGTCGAGTTGTGCGTCGATCGAGGGGTGTCCTGGCTCGTCGGCGCACGCGAAGTGGGACCACAGGCCGGTGACGGTCAGTTCGCCCGCGGCTTGGCGGGTGAGTGCCGCGTCGACCAGTTCGGCCCAGTCGCCGGGCTGGCAACCGCTGCGGCCGAGTCCGGTGTCGGCCTTCAGCTGCACCCGTGCGGGGCGCCCCGCCGCGCGGGCGGCGGCTCCTGCCTCGGCGAGCGCCCAGAGGTCGCTGACGGATACGTCGATGGAGGCCTCGACGCATGCCTGCCACGGGTCGCCGGGTGTCCACAGCCAGCACATGAGGGGGCCGTCGATGCCCGCGGCACGCAGGGCGAGCGCCTCGTGCGGAGTGGCCGTGCCGAGCCATCGCGCACCGGCCGTCCGGGCGGCGCGAGCGCACTCGACCATGCCGTGACCGTATGCGTCGGCCTTCACCACGGCCATGAGTCCGGCGCCGGGCGCGACCCGCGCGCTCAAGGCGTGCACGTTCGAGCGCAGTGCGGCGAGGTCGATCTCGGCGCGTGCTCTGACCTGGGGTGCGTGGCACATGAAGGCGGCTCTCCTAACTCGGGTTCACGTGGTGACGGCTGGTGGGGAAGGGCAAGAGGAGGGGGAAATGCTCGGCGGACGTGGTCAGTCGACCAGGACGAAGTCGTCCCGGTTCAGCTTCCGGGGCCGCGCGGCGACCATCAGGACGGGGACACGTGCGCCACGGTCGCTGGTCCCCGTAGCCCGGGTGCCGCGTACGGCGGTCGTGGCGGCCGGGCGGACGGCGGCGGAGGCAGTGTGGTTGGCCATGATCGGTTCTCCCTGAGTGCGGCGGGGCCGGTCCCGACGACCGGCGATGTCGCCAATCTTTACGGGCCGTTCGCGGCGGACGACAGCCATGCGGGCTGGTCGGAACAGGCCTGTCCGCAAGCGTCCACGGGTCCCACGCGCGGTGCCGTTGATGTCACCTTGTGGCCAGGCCGGTTGGTGCCAGCCCTCTCGCCTTCCGCGACCCCACCGGCCGGGACAGACTGGGTTTCCGGAAGACGGAGCCGCCCGGCCTCCCCGAATCAAGGGAATGGATCTGCCATGCGTGTCACCACCCGAACCCTGTTCTCCCTGGTCCTGTCGGCCGCGGTGCTCATCGGCCTCGCGTACGTCGCGACAGGGACGGCGGGGGGCGACGGTGACCGCACGGTCAGCGCCGAGGCCGGCACCAGCAGCGTCATCTGGGACTGAGGGGGAAGGAGGGGATGAAGTGATCTGCGCGTACACGTACTTGGGGCGCCGCGACGGCCTGGCGCCCGGGGCGGGGGAATCCCAGATCGTCCAGGACGCCATCTGGGTGCATTCGAGACCGGAGGACGCTCTTCAGCACATCAGGGTGAAGGACGACGGCGCCGGCCTGGCGGTGCACTTGTTTCTCCGGGGGACGGACGCCGGCGAGGCGTCCTCGCGTCTGGAACGTCTGCTGAAGAACCTTCGGATCGTCCCGGCGCTCCAGGCGTACCAACGGCTCGACGTGCCTGCCGAACTCCAGGCGTAGACGGAGTGGGCGAAGCAGACGATCCAGCCCGCTGAGCCGTGGCGTACCGGCTCAGCGGGCTGGATCCGAGGGATGAATCTGCGGGCGCGCTCTGGGGGAGGGCGCGAGCCCTACAGCCACCCCCGTCTGGCGGCGTTGATTCCCGCCTCGAAGCGGCTGGAGGCGCCGAGACGCTCCATCAGCGCCGCCATCTGGCGGCGCACGGTCCTCATGGAGACGCCCAGCCGCCGCGATGCGGCCTCGTCGGTGATGCCGCTCGCGAGAAGCTTGAGGATCTCCTGTTCCGTCGGCGTCAGACTGCCCGCGTCAGACGTCCCGTCCGCACCGAGCGGTACGGCCATCTCCCACGCCTGCTCGAACATCGCCACGAGGTTCTTGACCACGGCGGGATCCTCGGTCCGCAGGGCCCCGGCCCGGGTGTCGGACGGTTTGAGCGGGATCATGGCGATGCGGCCGTCGAAGACCAGCAGCCGCGGCGGCAGGAGAGGCGCCGTACGGACCTGGCCCTCATGCTCCGTCAGCCACTTCGCGTGGTCGATGGTCGCGGCGTCGTTGCGGGCACTGTCCTGATACAGCGTCCGCATCCGTACGCCCCGTGCGAGAACCTCCGCGTCAAGGGGGCGTGCCGCGGCCAGCGCGGCCTCGGACTGGGCGCCGCCCGGGACGACGGACCGGAGATCCGAGCGCAACCCCCGGGCCAGGACCTCGAGTTCGCTCTGAATGGCGTCGAGGCCGGTGATACGGACCGACCGGTGCTCGTCACCGCTCTCCACCCGGCCCGGCCGCTCGAACTCCGCCAGCACCTGTGCGGCCTTGGCCTTGCTGGCCTCCAACTTCCGCTGCTTGCGGTGGAGTTCTTCCTCCTCCTGCCGGAGAGCCCGCTCCAGGGCCACCCTCGGGTCGACGACCCGGAATGTGCCGGGGGTCGCCCTCGACGGTTCCAGCAGTGCGCTGTCGGCCAACGCGTCCAAGGCGTCCCCCACTTCACCCACGGTGAGCTGGAGCATGTCGCTCAGCTCGGCGACGTCGGCCGCGGGGTTGCCGAGCATGGCTCGGTAGACAGCGGAAGCCGTCGTGTCGAGACCTATGACATCGGACAGTGACACAGTTCGTCCTCCTGTGGTTGCGTGGGTCAGCCCCGAGTCAGCCCCAAGTCGCCTTGAGCTTCGCGGCGTAACCCTTCGTGTAGCCCGCCGCGTTGGGATGGAAGACCGAGGCCGCGTTGGTCAGGTCGTTGATCCACGAGTCGGAGCCGCACGCCCCGTGGCCGGTGAACGTCGCCCGCATGTCGAGGAAGTAGACCGGCTCCTTGACGGTCGCGGCCTTGGTGCCCTCGGCCAGGGCGTCGGCCAGGCCGTTCATGGCGGTGCGCTTGGCGGAGCTGAGGTCGATCACGGGGCAGGTGCCGGTCGAGGAGAGCGTCTGCGGGTAGCCGAGGACGAGGATCAGGGCCTTGGGCGCGCGGGTCTTGATGTCCTTGTAGAGGCCGGCGAGCTCCGTCACCAGCTGGTTCTGGGCGTAGTACGACATCCAGCTCGTGGCCGTCTTGCAGTAGCTGTCGCTCTCGGTGAGGCAGGCCTTGGCCACCGTGGCGAACTGGGCGTCGTTGCCGCCCACCGTGAGGGTGACGAAGTTGGTCGTCGAACTCAGGGCGGACAGCTGGTTGTTGCGGACGTCGGCGATGGTCGCGCCGCTGCAGGTGACGTCCTTCAGCGTGTACTCGGGGTTCGCGGCCACCCACTGGTGCGGGTAGTTGAGCGTGCTCCGCTTGCAGTCGCCGCTGGCGGCGTCGTAGGAACCCGCGCCGACTCCGGATGCGTACGAATCACCCAGGGCAACGTATTCCGCTCCGGTCGCCGCCTGGGCGGGGGTACCGACCATTGCCGCGACACCGGCGAACGCCATCGTCGCGCTGACGACAACCGACTTCAATTTACGCATGAGTTCCTTCTGGTTCGGGTAGCTGATCCCGAAGGTAACGGCGGCCTGTTGCTCAGGAATTGTCGGTTTGTTGTCGGGAATTGACTTCCTTTCAGGAAAAGCGGCGCGCAGCAATGTCGTAGCCTGTTCGCCATGTTGCGCCGCATACAGGCACTGCCGTGGATACACACGGCGTACGACATCGCGATCGCGATACTGGTGATCTCCGTGACCCTGACCTACGAGGGCGCGGAAGACCGGTTCGTCGGCGTGGCGATGGCCCTGGCACTGGTGTTCCGCCGGCACCGGCCGATGCCGGTGATGTGGCTGGTCTCGGGGCTCGGGCTGATCCAGTACGCGATGGCGTCCGTCCCGGCGGCGTACGACATGGCACTGCTCATCGCGATGGTCTCGGTGGTCACCCATACCCGGCGGATGTGGCAGGCGTACACGTCGGGCGCGATCGTGGTGCTGGGCTCGGCGAAGGTCATGGGTATGGGCGAGAGCGTCGGCGAGGGCCTCACCGACATCACCGCCCTCAGTGGTATCTGCGCGGCCATCTGGCTGACCGCCATGGTCCTGCGGACCCGCCGGCTCTACGTGGACAGCCTGGAGGCCCGGGCCGTCACCGCCGAACGGGAACGTGAGCATCTGGTGCGGATCGCGGCCGCCGAGGAGCGCGCGGAGATCGCCCGGGAGCTGCACGACGTGGTGGCCCACAGTCTGGCCGTGATGACCCTTCAGGCGGACGGCGCCGGGTACGCCCTCAAGTCGGACCCGGACAAGGCGGGTTCGGCACTGAAGGCGATCGGCGACACCGGGCGCGACGCACTGGAGGACATGCACCGGATCGTGCGGGTCCTGCGGGCCGGCCGGACCTCCGCGCAGTCCGCGCAGGACACCGACTCCATGCGCCGCCGGGTCTCGCTGGACGACCTGGAGACGGTGGCCGAGCGGGCCCGGGCCGCGGGGCTGAAGGTGGACCTGGTGGTCGAAGGTGAGCGGGGCGGGCTTTCGACGGCGGACGAGCTGACCGTGCTGCGGATCGTCCAGGAGAGCCTGACCAACGTGCTGCGGCATGCCGGTCCCGGTGCGCAGGTCGAGATCACGCTGCGGTTCGACAGGGACGTCGTACTGATCGGCGTGGTCGACGACGGGGCCGGCAAGCTGGCCGGCCCCGGGACGGCTGCGGAGCGGGTCAGCGGTGGGAACGGGCTGGTGGGCATGCGCGAGCGGGTGGAGGTGTCCGGCGGCAGCTTCACCGCCGGGCCACGCCTGGGCGCGGGATGGCAGGTCAACGCGGAGATTCCGGTGAGGACGAGTGCATGAGTGACGAGTGCGGGAATGACATGAGCAGGCCCATCCGGGTCGTCGTGGTGGACGACCAGCCGCTGATCCGGGCGGGGTTCGCGATGGTGCTGGCCGCACAGAGCGACATCGAGGTCGTGGGGGAGGCCGAGAACGGCGCGGACGCCCTCGCGTTGCTCGCCCGCACCGAGGCCGACGTGGTCATCATGGACATCCGGATGCCCGTCATGGACGGGGTCGAGGCGACCCGGCGACTTGCCGAACTCCCCTACAGCCCCCGAGTGTTGGTGCTCACCACCTTCGACACCGACGAGGACGCCTTCGCCGCGCTCCAGGCCGGGGCGAGCGGCTTCCTGCTGAAGAACACCCCGCCCGAGGAGGTCGTGGCGGCGATCCGGGTCGTGGCGGCCGGCGAGTCCGTCGTCGCCCCGCGCGTCACCCGCCAGCTCCTGGACCGGTTCGCGGGGAAGCTGGCGCCCGAGTCCCGCCACGACGAGCGGCTTGACCTGCTGACCGTGCGCGAACGAGAGGTACTCGGGCTGATCGCCGAGGGCCTGTCCAACAGCGAGATCGCCGCCCGTCTGTTCATCGCGGAGGCGACCGTGAAGACCCACTTCGGCAAGATCCTGACCAAGCTGGAGCTGCGCGACCGCGTCCAGGCCGTCATCTTCGCCTTCGACTCGGGGCTTGTCAGCCCACAGTCGTAGTCCCGCCCTCTAACTGCGGTTGCAGAGAAGCGGCGTGGGGATCAGGTTGCGGGCCGATGCGCCGCGATGCCCGGTCTTCGAGAATCAATCCGTACCGAACGACGAAAGCGTCGGACGGAATTCCTCGGAGGTCATCATGAATGCTCCCGCACGCCCGCAGCACAGCAAGGCAATTCTTTCCGGCGTCATCGCACTGCTCATTCTCACGGCGGCCGCGATCGCGAGCGGCTCTTGGTGGAACGAGCGCAACCAGCCCAGCCAGGCGTCGAAGACCGACTGCCTCCTGGCACAGAAGCTCGTCGACTCCGCGCGGGAAATACCCAGCGACAAGGCGGCCATCGAGAAGTGGGTGAAAAGCGAGCGGCAGATCAGGTCGCAGCTCGATGACGGATATCTCGGCGCCAACATATCGATGTACAACGGCTGGGCGGCCCTGAACGCGAAGGGCGAGGGCACGCCCTCGCAGAAGGAACTGCAGAAGGTGGCGGACGAGGCCAACAGCCACTGCTCGACCGCGAACGTCACGCTCGAATTCCCTCCGATCGCTTCCTGACGCGCCGCGACAAAGGGGGGTTCACCTCATGACCACGACTCAAGCACCGGCCATGTACGCGGACGGCGGCCGGCACATCGCCGCGGCCGTGGACCTGGTCAAGGTCTATCGGCAGGGCGAGGCTCAGGTCAGGGCCCTGGACGGAGTGACCGTCGGTTTCGCCCATGGGCGGTTCACGGCGATCGTGGGTCCGTCGGGCTCGGGCAAGTCGACGCTGATGCACTGCCTGGCCGGTCTCGACTCGGCCACCTCGGGCCAAGTGATCCTGGGTGACACGGAGTTGACGGGCCTGTCCGACCGGCAGCTGACCCGCGTACGGCGGGACAAGGTCGGCTTCGTCTTCCAGTCGTTCAATCTGCTGCCCCAGCTGACGGCTCTGGAGAACATCGTGCTGCCCGTCACCCTGTCCGGCCGGCACCTGGACAACGATCTGCTCGACCACCTCGTCGGTGTGCTCGGCATCGGCGACCGGATGTCCCACCGGCCCGGTGAACTCTCCGGCGGCCAGCAGCAGCGCGTGGCGCTGGCCCGGGCCCTGCTGGCGCGGCCCGTCGTGCTCTTCGCCGACGAGCCCACCGGCAACCTGGACTCGCGGTCCGGCGCGGAGGTCCTCGACCTGCTGCGGCGCTCCGTGCGCGACCTCGGCCAGACCGTGGTCATGGTGACGCACGACCAGCGGGCCGCCGCCCACGCCGACCGCGTGCTCGTCCTCGCCGACGGACGCGTCGTCGACGACATCGACGCCACCCGGGCCCCGAAGGCCCCGCAGACCGCGGAAACCGTGGGAACCGTCGGGACCGTGGGGAGGGCCCGGTGAACGCCTCCTGGCGCGCGAGCGTCCTCGGCTCGCAACTCGCCGAACTCCTGCGCCGGCCGGGCCGTTTGCTGACGACCGGACTGTCCGTCCTGGTGGCCGCCTTCGTGGTCTTCGCCACGGTCATGGCCCAGCAGATCGCCACCAACACCACCCTCGACCGCTTCCGCGGCACACCCGAGGCCGTGAGCCTGGTCGCGACCGCCGGCGACTCCACCATCAGCGGTGCCGCGCTGCAGCGGATCCGCGCGCTGCCGGGTGTGGCCGAGGCCGTCGGCCGCGTCGACTCCGGGGCGCCGCTCGCCGGCCCGTCCGAGCGCTGGCTGGAGCTCCGCGCCGACCCCGGCACCGGAGCGCTGTCCCTGGTCCGGCTCGTCGAGGGCGACTACCCCGACCGGGCCGGCGAGATCGCGGTCAACCGGCGGGCCGCCGAAGAGCTGGGACTCGCCCCCGGCTCCCGCACGACCCTGCTGGTCCCCGACCCGCAGGACGCGGAGAGAACCGTCAAGGTCGCCGTCACCGTCATCGGGGTCGTGAAGAGCACCGCCACCGCCGAGCAGCAGCCCGGCGGATACACCACCGACGCGCACATCGAGTCCCTCGCGGATCTGCCGGGCTATCAGCACGTGGACATCCGCGCCGAGGACGGTGTCCCGGCAGGCGAACTGTCCCAGCGGGTGCGCGATGTGCTCGGCGACGGCGCGTCGCTCAGGTCCGGTACGGCCGTACGGGCGCAGGAGGAACGCGAGGCCGTCGGCGGGGACCTGCGTGAGGTCTTCCTCCTCATCTCCGTGTTCCTCGCCGTGGCGGTGGGGGCCGCGGCCCTGGTCGCCACCTCGTCCTTCCGCATCGTCTTCGCCCAGCGGCTACGGCAGTTGGCACTCCTGCGCGCCATCGGCGCCTCGCAGCGCCGACTGGTGACCGCACTCGCCGTCGAGGGCGCCCTGGTGGGCGGGATCGCGGGCTCGCTCGGGGTGGCGTCCGCGCTGGGTGCCGGGCACCTGGCCCCCCTGGTGGCCCGCAGCGCCGGACGGGAGCTGTCGGCGCCGGGTTTCCCGATGACGTACGCCGTGCTCGTGGTCGTAGGAACCATGCTGGTGACGGTCGGCGCGGTCCTCGCCCCCGCCCTGTCGGCTGCCCGCGTGTCCCCGCTCCAGGCGCTGCGCGCGGCGGGCACCGTCGCGGGCGAACGCCGTGTCGAGGTCGGGCGTCTGATCACCGGAGGCCTCCTCGCCGCCATGGCCACGGCCACGGCGCTCGCGGCACTTCGCGGCCAGGATCGCGACCTCGCCATGGCGGCCACGGTCGCGTCCGCGGTCCTCGCCTTCCTGGCGCTGATCGCCCTCGGCCCGATCCTGGTCCGCCCCGTCCTGGCGGTGGCCGGATGGCCGCTGCGCCGCCTCGGCACCACCGGCAGGCTGGCCGTCAGCGGCGTCGGAGGCACGCCCCGCCGTGCGGCGGCCGTCTCCGTCGTCGTCGCCCTCGGTGTCGCCCTGGTCTCCGGCGCCCTCGTCTGCGTCGCCTGTCTGGGCGGCTACATGGAACGCACCGACGCCGTCGACGCCCCCGCCGACTTCCGGGTCGCGGCCGGCGCCAAGGGCCTGGACGCCACCGTCGTACGACAGTTCGCCGCAGCGCCCGAGCTCGCCCATGTCACCGGCTACCGGACCGTCCAAGTCAAGGCAGGATCGCGGGAGTTCGAGGTGTCGGACTTGGACCCCGACGCCCTGCCCACCGGCGGGTCCATCGACACCGCCACCGGCTCCCTCGACGACCTCGGCCACGGCGGCGCGGTCGTCTCGGCCGACGTGGCCGACCTCCTGGGCGTACGGGCGGGCGACGACCTCACCCTCAACTCCCGGCGTGGCGACATCCAGTTGACCGTCGCCGCCACGCTGCCCGGCACGGGTCCGGGCCTGGCGGACGTACTCGTCACACCCGCCGATCTCGACCGGATGGGCGCCGCCGAGAACGCGAGCGGCATCTTCGCCGACGCCGCCACGGACGGTCTCGCCGCCCGTGGCGAGGCGCAGCGGGCGCTGGAGAGCACGATCCGCGCACAGGTCCCCGACCCGGACGACGTCGGCATCAGCGTCCTCGCGGAGGGCCGGGACAGCAACCAGGACACGGTCGGCATGATGGGCACGATCTCCCTCGGGCTCGTCGCCCTGACCGTCCTCATGGCCGTCGTCGGCGTCACCGCCACCACCAGCCTGACCGCGATCGAACGCACCCGTGAGTTCGGGCTGTTGCGCGCCCTCGGGCTGAGCGGCGGCGCACTGCGTCGGACCATCACCCTGGAGGCGGGCCTGTACGGAGTCCTCGGCGGCGTCCTCGGTCTGGCCCTCGGCGTCCCCTACGCCTGGCTCCTCATCCGCACCGCCGTCACCGACGCGCCGCTGCGACTGCCGGGCGCCCAACTGCTACTGGTCTTCGCGGGGTTGGCGGTTCTCACCGCGCTCGCCGGTCTGCTGCCCGCCCGCCGCGCCACCCGTATCACGCCCATGACCGCGCTGGGAGACACCGAATGAACCAGGACCGCCGCGAACAGCACGCGGACGACAACGGAGCGACGATCCCTTGGTTAGCCGCCCCCGGACCCGCCGTGCGGATGCGGTTCTGCGTGCTCGGCCCCGTCGAGGTGTGGCACAGCGACGTCTGCCTCGAAGTGGGGCCCCGGCAGCGCCGGTTGCTGCTCGTCCGCCTGCTCATCGAGGACGGCCGCCCCGTCTCGCAGGACACCCTCCTGCGCGACCTGTGGCCCACGGACCGGCCGACGGGCGCCGCCTCCTCCGTGCGCGCCCACATCAGCCGGCTGCGCGCGGTGCTCGACCCGGTACGGCAGGGCCGGTCCACCATGCTGGTCAGCGGCCCGGCCGGCTACACCCTGAAGGTGCCCCGCGAAGCCCGCGACACGACCCTCTTCGAGGAGTCCGTGAGCAGGGCCCGCGAGGCCCTGCGGAACCGCCAACTCCCCACCGCCAGGCAGGAGATCGATACGGCGCTCGGGCTGTGGCGCGGCGAGGCCCTCGCCGAGGCCGGCGAGCACGCCTTCGCGATGCGCGAGCGCACCCGGCTCGACGGCGCCCTCAAGGACGCCAAGGAGCTCCAGGCCACGATCCTCGTCCAGCAGGGCGCGACGGAACAGGCGATCGACGTCGCCGACAGACTCGTACTCAAGGACCCTCATCGGGAGACGTCCTGGGCACTGCTGATGCGTGCGCTGTACGCGGCGGGACGGCCGGTCGAGGCGCTGCGGCAGTACGAGCGGCTCCGCCACATGCTGGCCACGGAGCTCGGCCTGGACCCCAGCCCCCAGTTGAGGGACCTGCACACCGCGATCCTGCGGCACGACGTCGGCGTCCTCGGCACTCCTTCGTCCGGTGCTTCGTCCGGTACGACGCTCTCCCCGGGCCCCGACTTCACCACCACCTGCGCACACCCCGAGCCGGAACCCTTCGTGGGCCGGGACGAGGAGATGACGCGGCTGGCGGCCCTGCTGTCGGCGGCGTCCGCGAACCGCCCCCAGTGGGCCGTGGTCAACGGGGAGCAGGGATCCGGCAAGACCCGGCTGGCGGAGGAGCTGGCCGCCCGGGCCGCGGCGGCCGGGTTCACCGTCGCCCGCACCAGGGCCGGCCAGGCGCTCAGCGGGAACCGCGGGTTCTCCCACACCTGCCCCACCGTCCAACTCCTGGACGCGCTACGGCAGGACGGCACCGACTCCGGTCAGGACGACGTCGCGCAGCAGGACCCGCTCGGGACGGTCGTCCGTGAGCTCACCCAGGCTCCCACGCTGTGTGTCGTCGACGACCTCGACCAGGCCTCGCAGGGCTTCCACCGCCTGCTGAGGCGGCTCGCGAAGGTGCTGCGGGAGGCCCCGGTCGTCTTCGTGTGCACCCTGCGCAACCCCGACGCCCCCGTGTCCAGCAAGCTGCTCGCCGACCTGTCCCTGCTCGGGGCGACCTGGCTCACCCTGGACCCGCTGACCACCGACGACGTGGCCGAACTGCTCGCGGCGCACGGCGAGAAGGACGTCCCGCCCGAGGAGGCGGCGGCACTGCACCGGCGCGCGGAGGGGCACCCGTTCGCCCTGGCCGAGCTGCTCAAGCTCCCACCCGGGCAGCGCACCGGGCCCAGGGCACAGGTGCCGGCGGCAGTACGCAACATCCTGCACGCGAGACTCGTCGAACTGCCCGACGCGGCACGGACCATGCTCGCCTACGCCGCCGCCGACGGTGACTGGCTGGACGTCGGCCTGCTCGTCGCCGTCCAGGGCCTGGCCCCGGACGAGTTGCTGCCGCTGATCGACGCCGCCGTCACCGCCCGCATCCTGGTCTGGGACGCGGACCCCACCGCGAGTGGCACCGGCCGCTACCGCTTGCCCGAGCTGCCCCGCGACGTGGTGCTGAGCACCCAGACCCCGTCCTCCCGACAACTCCGGCACGCCGCGCTCGCCCGCGAGCTGGCGGTTCGCGACGACACCGACCCGGCACGCCTGGCCCGGCATCTGCGCGGGGCCGGCCCTACGGCTCCGACCGCGTGCCCTGCCCGCAAGGACGACTCCGACCCGGGACACGGGCACTGAGGACAAGGGCAGCGATCGCCGTCGGGCATGGGGTTCTCGTCCACAACCCGCGATCAGACGCGCGGGCCGAGAAACAGGCCACCGCTCGCATCGATGACCTGGCCGGTGACCCAGCGCGCCTCGTCGGAGGCCAGGAACGCGACCACGTCGGCGACATCGTCGGGCCCGCCCAGCCGATCCAGCGCCGTCATGCCCGAGATGAACTCGGCCAGGCCCGGCGCCTCGAAGAACGCGCCGTTCGTCGCCGTTCTGGTGGCGCCGGGAGCGACCGCGTTCACCGTGATTCCCCGGACCCCGAGCTCGCCGGCCAGGGTCATGCTCATCGTCTCGACCGCGCCCTTCGTCATGGCGAAGGACGTCTGGGCGGGGTTGGCCATCCGGGTCGCCACGGAGGAGATCGTGACGATGCGACCACCGTCGCGGAGCAGGGGCAGGGCCCGCTGGATGATGAAGTACGGCGCTCGCACGTTCACCGCGAAGAGCCGGTCGAACTCCGTCCGCGTCGTGACTCCGAGCGGACCGGCGGGCGCGGCCGCCGCGTTGTTGACCAGGATGTCGAGCGGCCGCCCGGCCAGGGCGGCCTCGACTCCCGCGAAGAGGGTCTCGACGTCGTCGTCCACGCCCAGCTCCGCCCTGACGGCGAGCGCGGTTCCACCGGGCCGAGCCGAGACTCAGCGCGTGATCCAGGCGCACGCGGTACGGCTGTTCACCACGCGCGGATACGACGCCACGACCGTGACCGACGTCGCCGAAGCCGCGGGGGTGTCCCCCATGACCGTGTACCGGCACTTCCCCACGAAGGAAGACCTCGTGCTCGTCGACGAGATTGGTCGGCTCATCGCCGAGCGGATCGTCGCGTCGTCCGCCGCACAGCCCCTCGTCCGCCGTATCGGCGGCGCGCTCGTCGACTCGGCCACGGCGTTGACCGGGGGCGGCCATGCCGACGGCCTGACGGCTGACGAGCAGTTCCTGCTGGCCCGCCTCCGGCTCATGATCTCGACGCCGGCCCTGCGGGCCAGGCACCTGGACAACCACTACGCCCTTCAGCAGGCGATCGTCGACGCCCTCGGGGTCGACGCCACCGATCCCGACACGGCCTTCCACGCCCAGGCGGCGGCCGGCGCCTGTCTTGCCGCCATGCACACAGCGTTGGTGCGCTGGGCCGAGGACGACGGACGGACCGAACTGCCCGGCCTGATCACCAAGGCGCTCGCCGCGGCCTTCGGTGAGGACATCACCGACACCGGCACAGAGGCGTGAGAGGGCCCCTCCGGGAACCGCACGGCGTCCGTCAGTCGACGGAGGCCATTGAAGTCCAGCATCCGGCGGTTGGTCTCCTCCGCTTGGTCGATCTGCGGTCCGTGGCCGGGGGCCGGGCGGCGGATGCGGGGTCTGCGGCGCTACGTGGCCCGACCACAAGCAGGGCGGCGCCGCCATCTCACGTCATGAAGGTCCGACGGCCGCGATGACCGAACTCGCCGGACGCTTCGCGTGCCCGATCGTCCTCCAAAACCCCGGCAGCCACCAGCCTCGCGGGGAGGAACAGCAGTACCACCCCCGGTCCTTTCGCTGTCCGCTGTGATCAGCGTCGGTGACGCGCGCGCGGTACGGGTATGGGCCGCACCCCTTCGACGACGGTGTTGCTGATGCTTCCGATGCCCTGGACGGTCATGGTGACCGTGTCTCCGGCATGGAGCGGTGACGGTTCCAAGACGCGGTGGCGGCCCCAGAGTTCGGCCAGGCAGCCGCCGTTGCCGCAGGTGCCGGAGCCCAGGACGTCGCCGGGGCGGACCCAGGTGCCGCGGGAGGCGTAGGCCGTCATCTCCTCGAAGGTCCATGCCATGTTGGCAAGGCTGTCCTGGCCGACGGTCTCGCCGTTGACCTCGACGGTGAGGTGGAGGTCGAGGAAGCCGTCGGCCGTGCGGTGGGGTTCGAGTTCGTCCGCGGTGACCAGCCAGGGGCCGAGAGTGGTGGCGGAGTCCTTGCCCTTGGCCGGGCCCAGTCTCACGTTCATCTCGCGGGCCTGGAGGTCGCGGGCGGACCAGTCGTTGAGGATCGTGTAGCCGATGATGTGCTCGCGGGCCTGGTCGGGGGTGAGGTCGCGGCCTGCCTTGCCGATGACTGCGGCTACTTCCAGTTCGAAGTCGAAGCGTTCGCAGCCGGGCGGGACGGGCACGTCGTCGTGGGCGCCGATCACCGCGTAGGGGTTGGTGAAGTAGAAGGTGGGGGCCTCGTACCACTCCTCGGGGACGGTGTCGCCGTGTCCTCGCGCCATGCCCTCCACATGGCGCTCGAAGGTCACGAAGTCCCGCACCGTGGGCGGCTGAAGAGGGGGCAGCAGTCGTACGTCGGCCAGCGGCAGGGGTGTTGTCCCGGCCAGGGCGTCCGCAGCTGCCGTGCGCAACACGTCCTCTCCCGCCTTGATGAACTCCTGTAGTTCTGCCGGGACTTCGAAGGGGTAGACATGGTCGTCCACCACGACTCCCGGCTGCCGTCGGCCGCCGTACAGGAAGGTCGCGAACCTCATGACCGGCTCCCCTCCAGCTGGGCGACAGCGCGCGGCCTGACTCCCAGGAAGACGGCGGCGATCACCGCGGCGGTCACACAGGCGCCGGCGGTGAGCAGCAGGACGTCGGCGTATCCGACCGCCAGGGCCCGTTCGGTGAGCGGGGCGAGCTTGGCGCTGAGCGGGCCCAGGTCGGCGGTGTGCAGCGCGAGCGGGCCGCCCGCGTCGAGGACGGCCGTGGCCGTGCCGTGTTCGGCGGGGGTGAGGGCCGCCGAACTGAGGCTGCCGGTCAGTTGGTCCGTGGCCGCGGCGAGGGCGACGGCGCCGACGACCGCAGGGCCGAGGGTCTGGCCGAGGTCGCGGACCAGGCTGGTGGTCGCGGCGGCCATACCGGTGAGGTGGGGCGGTACGACGTTGACGGCGGCGGCGGTGATGGCGGCGACGACGAGTCCGAAGCCGACGCCGTTGAGCACAAGTGGTCCCAGCAGGGCGGGAATTCCGGTCTCGTGCACCGGCACGGCACGCAGCCACAGTTGGGCGACGGCCAGCGAGACGAATCCGGTGACCAGCATCGGGCCCGGCCCCACCCGCTGGAGCAGGCGGACAAGGAGCGGCCAGATGAGCGGGGTGACGGCCTGGATGATCAGGAACGGCACCGCGGCCCGCAGCGGGCTCTGGTGCTGGATGACGCCGAGCCGGATGCTCAGGTCGTACGCGCCGCCCAGGAAGCCGAACAGGCCGATCACCGCCATGGCGGCCGAGGCCGCGAACGCGGGGTTGCGGAACAACTCCAGGCGCAGCATGGGTGACTTGCCGCGCGACTCGGCCGCGATGAACGCCCCCAGCATCAGCGCGGCGAGGACGAAGGAGCCGACGACCGTCACCGACCACCAGCCGTCGGTGGGGCCCTGGATGATGCCGTAGAGCAGGGCCAGCAGGGCGAGGGCGATGGTGATCTGCCCCGGCCAGTCCAGCGAGCGGCCTTCGGGTGCGCTCGATTCGGCGGTCAGCCGCCAGGCCACGACCGCGGTGACGAGCGCGAGGACGCCGGTGGCCGCGAACGCCCAGTGGAAGGAGGCGTGTTCGACGACCGCGCCGGACAGCAGCGGGGCGATGAGGGCACCCATCGACAGCGCGGTGGTCCAGGAGGCCAGCCCCCTGGCGCGGGCCGCCGGTGTCGGGGTCCCGGCGATGATCACGGCGAGGGAGGCGGGGAAGAGGGCCGCGGCGCCGATGCCGGACAGCGCCTGCCCGGTGATCAGCTGCGCCGCAGAGTCGGAGGTGGCGGAGACCAGGTAGCCGACCGCCGCCAGGAGGGCGCCGCCCACCAGGAGTTTCTTACGACCGTACAGGTCACCTACGACACCGAAGGTCAACGCCAGGACCGCAGCGGGCACGAGGAACGCGTCGCTGATCCAGGTGAGTTCGGCGCCGGAGGTCTGCAGGGAGCGCTGGATGACGCCGTTGATCGCGGCGGGCAGGACGAGGCCTATCTGGGCGAGGCAGACCGCCAGGCAGCCGGCGACGAGGGTGCCCGGGCGCAGGACGGCCGGGGTGTCGGAGGAAGCGGCGGCGGGTGGATCGTAGGCGGGGCTGGAGACCATGTCTCCTCCTTGATGGGTGCGGCTCAGGGGTGGGCGAGGCAGGCCATGCGGCCGAAGAGCTGGGGGCCGTCGAGCGGGGACAGGCCGGGGTCGAGTTCGCGGTAGACCGTGTACACGTTGACCGCGAGGCGTTCGCTCTCCTCCAGGCCGGCGAAGGGGCCGAGGCGGATGTCCCGTGCGGCGTCCGCGGCCGGCATTCCGGCGGTGAAGCGGGCGGTGGCCTCTTCATGGACGTACGACAGGTAGTCGCGGACGGTCCGGACGGCCGCCTTGGTGGTGACCGGGCCGTGTCCGGGCACGACGGTGTCCACGTCGAGGCTCAACAGCAGGTCGCAGGCGGCGAGGCCGACCGCGAGCGGGCCGTGCCATACGACGGGTGTGGCGCCGGCGAAGACGATGTCACCGGTGTAGACGGTCCGCGCGCTCGGGACGTGGACGATCGTGTCTCCGGCGCTGTGCGCGGCCCCCGCGTCGATCAGCCGGACCTCCGTCCCGCCGATGTCGAGGACCGTCTCTCCGTCGAAGACCCGGTTCGGGAGGACGGGGCGGACGTCGCGGTGGTCGAAGCGGGCGAAGATCCGGCGGGCGAATCGTCCGGCGTCGCTGTCCTCGGCCAGCAGCGCCCGCACCTCGGCCGGGCCCGCCTGCCGCATGTCGGTCAGCGATCCGCGGGCGGCGATGATCTCGGCGTGGGCCACGAGCTGGTTGCCGAACCAGTGATCGCCGTTGCCGTGGGTGTTGACCACGGTCGAGATGGGCGCGGGGCCGGTCAGCGGCGCCAGTGCGGCCAGCATGGTCCGGGTCAGGTGCAGGTCGAAGAGGGTGTCGACGAGCAGGGACTCGCCGCGGCCGGTGACCAGCCCGGCGTTGCTCATGCCCCAGCCGCCGGCGCTCGGGATCCACGCATGACAGCTACGGCCGAGATCGACCGGACGGAGGGGGGAAACCAGGGAAGCCACGCTGCCTCCAGTGCAAGACTTGAGTCCATTGATGGACTCAAGTCCACCGATGGATGGCAATCTAAAGAGAAGGGTCCGGGCGGGTCAAGACCCGTGCACGTCCGTGCTGTACTGGGGGCCATGCAGATCCCGGAGGCAGGAGCCACAGCCGCAGCGGACACCCGGCCCACCGGACGTCGCGAGCGCAAGCGCCGACAGGTGCGCGATCAGCTCTACGCCGCCGCGCTGGACCTGTTCGTCTCCCAGGGCTACGAGGCGACGACCATGGAGCAGATCGCGGAGACCGCCGACGTCGCCCGGGCCACCGTCTTCAACCACTTCTCCCAGAAGGTCGGCTTCCTGGAGGAGTGGGGCGCCCGGCGGCGGGCGCGGGTCGCGGAGATCCTCGGCTCGTCCCAGCTGGAGGACCTGTCGACGGGCGACCAACTGCGCCGCTACCTACGGGAGATGGCCGAACTCAATATCGCTTCCCGGGCGGAGACCACCATCCTGATGGACGCCGGCGCCCGGGTCGGCAGCCTCCTGCACGACCGCTCCCTGGAGATCGAACTGGCGAAGATCGCCGAGCGGGGACGGCAGCGCGGAGAACTCCGGACAGGCGTCGACGCCGACCAGGTCGGCGCGATGCTGGCCGCCAGCTACTTCTCCACGGTCCTGCGCTGGATCCGGGTGGAGCCCGCCCCCTTCGACCTGCGCGACCGCCTCGACGGCGCCCTCGACGTCATCCTGCTCGGCATCCTCGACAGGAAAGG
This sequence comes from Streptomyces sp. JLBG701, assembly GCF_058544905.1. Classification (NCBI taxonomy): domain Bacteria; kingdom Bacillati; phylum Actinomycetota; class Actinomycetes; order Kitasatosporales; family Streptomycetaceae; genus Streptomyces; species Streptomyces sp. JLBG701. Next base: position 6,077,774 of record NZ_CM178588.1, on the reverse strand, counting down.
GGAGGGCGCACCTCCCGGCCGCTGAACCGGGCGCCAGGGTTTGCGGACGCCTTCACCCGAGCGTGGCCGTGAGCATGTCGGCCAGCCATTTCTCGTACGTGTCGGCGGACCAGCCCCGCCCCGCCGTGAGCTGGGTGTACAGCTGGGGGCCGGCCAGGGCCCAGACGGCGTCCACCAGCTGGGCCGGATCCGCCTCCGGGGCCAGCGCGCCGGTCTCGTCGAGGTGCGTGACGAACGCGGTGACGCCGGTCAGCCGTTCCCGCTCGGCGGTCTCCAGGACCTCCCCGACGTCCGGCCCGGCCTGGGTCAGCAGGGCGAACAGCGCGGCGACGCGTTCATGGATGCCGCGCGCGTACGCGGCGTAGAGCCGGAGCTTCGCGCCCAACTCCCTTGTCCCCAGGATCTCCTGCACCTGGGGGCGTTCCCCCATCGGAACCGGCTCGTCGTCCCCGGCCAGCGTGATGTCCCACAGGGCCTTGACCATGCCCGGCTTGCCGCCGAACGACTTGTACACCGTCTCGGCGGAGACACCCGCCCGCTCGGCCACCGCGCGCACGGTCGTGGCTTGGTAGCCCTCCCGGAAGAGCAGCTCACGGCAGGCCGCCAGCACGGCGGCACGGTTGCGGCGCGCGGCCTCGCGCCGGCCCTCGGAGTTGTAGGACCGGCGTGGCGTCCCATCCGCCATCGGCACACCTCCAATTCCGTTACAGTCGACTGTATCGAATACTGTTCGGCCGCCGGAGGCTCGCATGTCCCGTCCCGCGCCCACGCAGGTCGCCCCTGGCGTCCACCGTCTCGGCGATCATGCCGTCAACTTCTACCTGATCGAGAACCCCGACGGTCTCGTCCTGGTCGACGCGGGAGTGCCCGCCCAGCTCAAACAGCTGCGCACGCTGCTGAACGGCCTCGGCCACTCCCCGGCCGACATCCGTGCCGTACTCCTGACCCACGGCCATGCCGACCACACCGGGCTGGCCCACACCCTCCAGGAAGCCGGCGCCGACCTCTGGGTCCACGAGCGGGACGCCGTCATCCTGCGCGACGGCCCGCGCAGCTCGATGCGTCACGCCAAGCCCGAGCGTTCGATGCTTCCCTACCTGCTGCGCAGGCCCTCCGCGCTCGTCCTTCCCCTCCGACTGGCCCGCTCCGGAGCCTTCACAGCGCCCGCGGTGCAGGGTGCGCGGGTCTTCGACGCCGACCAGGTGCTGAAGGACGTCCCCGGCGCCCCGCAGGCCGTCGTACTGCCCGGCCACACACCCGGCAGCACCGCGTACGTCTTCACCGACCGCGGGCTGCTCTTCACGGGCGACGCCCTGGTCACCGCCGACGGCTTCACCGACCGCACCGGACCCACCATCGTGAGCCGCTGCTTCACCCACGACAGCCGGGCCGCGCTCACCGCCCTCGACCGTCTCGACGAACTGACGGCGGACCTGCTGCTGCCCGGCCACGGCGAGCCCTTCACCGAAGGCGTCCGGACCGCCACCGCGCAGGCACGGCGGTTCGGCGCCCACTGACCTCCTGCATCCAACCTATTGCTTCCAACTCCCGAGGAAACGACATGGGTTACTACACTCCGCGCGTCCTGCACGTCCCCGCCGAGAAGAGGGTGCCCAAGTGGATGTCGGACCGATAGCGCACGTGCACAAGAGCGCCGACGAATCCTTCTACCTCATCTCGGGTTCGCTGGAATTCCTGAACGGCGACCAGACCTTCATGGCGCACGCCGGTGACTTCGTCTTCGTACCGAGGGGCACACGGCACCGGTTCCGGAACCTCGCCGACGAACAGGCGTACATGGTCTCCTTCTTCACCCCCGGCGGAGGCGAAGGGCTGTGGCTGGAAGGCGGGGACGACCCCGTCCCCGGCGCGAAGCCCGAGTTCTGGCCGCCGGAGCGCGGCCTGGCGCTGGGCCCGCGGCAACTGTCAGGCGGCCCGCACTTGTTCTGCACACCCGGCTCCTACGCTCCCTGCGCACCGTACGTCGAGCGCAGGGAGCCCTCGTGACACTGGTCATCGCCACTGCAACGCCCTTTCACGGCCACGTTCAGCCCGTCCTCACCGTGGCCGCCGATCTCGTCCGGCGCGGGCACGAGGTCGTCGTGCTGACCGGGAGCCGGTTCGCCGAGGATGTGCGGGCCGCCGGTGCCCTGCACGTGTCGTTGCCGCCGGACGCGGACTTCGACGACCGGCGGCTGGAGCTGTACTTCCCCGAGCGCGGCGCCCTCGCGGCGGGGCCGAGGCAGCTGGACTACGACCTGAAGCACGTCTTCGGCGATCCCACCGCCGCCCAGTACCGTGCGCTGCGGAGCCTGCTCGCCCGCCGTTTCCCGGCGTCCGTCGTGATCGGCGATCCGCTGTTCCTGGGCGCCACCGCGCTCGCCCTGTCCGCTCCGCCGGGCCGCCGGCCGGTCACCGTCAGCCTCGGCATCACCATGCCGACCCTGCTCAGCGAGGACGCGCCGCCCATCGGTCTCGGCATGCAGCCCCTGGTCGGAGAGGGCGCGAAGAAGCGGCACCGGGAGATGAACGACCAGGTCAGGGACGTCTTCGCGGACGCCCAGCGGCACGTCGAGGACAACTTCGGGGAGAGCGGCACCGAGCTGCCGGGCTTCCTGCTGGACTGCCTGGTGACCGTGCCGGACCACTATCTCCAGCTGACCGTCCCCGGGTTCGAGTATCCGCGCGGCGACCTGCCGCCGTCGTTCCGGTTCGTCGGGCCGCTGCCGGCCGCGCCGCCGAGCGGATCGCGGCCGCTTCCCGACTGGTGGGCGGAGATGGTGGGTTCGGACCGTCCGGTCGTCGTGGTCACCCAGGGGTCCTTCGACAACCGTGATCTGGGACGACTGGTGCGGCCCGCCCTCGACGCGCTGGCCGGCGAGGACGTCCTGGTCGTCGCCGCGACCGGCCGCGCGGACGGCCCGGACGCGATCCGGGCGGCCGGACCCGTCCCCGGGAACACCCGACTCGGCGGCTACGTCCCCTTCGACGCACTCCTCCCGCACGCCTCGGCCCTGGTCACCAACGGGGGATACGGCGGGGTCCACCAGGCCCTGCGGCACGGCGTCCCGCTCGTCGTGGCCGGGGACGGGGAGGACAAGCCGGAGGTCGCGGCCCGGGTGGAGTGGAGCGGGACCGGGCTCGACCTGCGCACCGGGCGGCCGTCGCCCGAGGCCGTGCGGGACGCCGTGCGAAGGGTGCTGGCCGAGCCCGGGTTCCGGAAGCGGGCGGCCGGGTTGCGGGAGGAGTTCGAGCGCCATGACGCGCTCGGGGCGATCGCGGAGGTGGTCGCGGCGGCGGGCACGTAGGACGCGAGCTCGGCCGCCGTTCCCTCGCCGTGCCACGCCGGAAATGTCCAGCCCCGTGAGTACCGTTCCCGCCGCTGCCTAGCATGACGACCAGGTCGGCGGGGGCGGAGGGATGCGATGACACCGGTGCCGTTACGGTTCACGGTTCTCGGGGACGTACGGGTCTGGCGGGACGAGGTCGAGGTGGACCCGGGACCGCCCCTGCGGCGCACGCTCCTCGCCCTTCTGCTGGCCCGGTCCGGTTCCCCGGTGCCGTTGCCGGACATCGTCGACGCGCTCTGGGGCGCGGACCGGCAGCCCGCACGCGCGGTGAACATGGTGCATCGCCATGTCGGCGCGCTACGACGGCTGTTGGAGCCGGATCTGCCCAACCGGGCGGCAGGCACACTGCTGTTGCGGGGCGGAGGCGGCTATCGGCTGCTGGCGCCGACCGACTCGGTGGATCTGTCGCGGTTCCGCCAACAGGTCGGCACAGCAAGGAAGTTGCTACGGCGACCCGACCCCGGGCAGGCCGTGGAGGTGTTTGCGGACGCGCTCGCGCTACGGCACGGCCCGACCGCCGGCTGCCCCGCCGAGGCTCCCCCGCATCCCGTCTTCACCGAGCTGGATCGCGAGTACGACGCCGTGGTCCGCGAGGCCGCCGACGTGGCCCTCGGCTGCGGCGCGGCGACCCGCATCCTGCCCGCCCTCACCGAGACCGCGACCCGCCACCCGCTCGACGAGGGGCTCCAGTCCCTGCTCGTCCGGGCCCTCACGGCGACCGGCCGACGGACGGAGGCGCTGGAGGTGTTCCGCTCGGCGGCGACCCGGCTGACCGACGAGCTGGGCGTCGACCCCGGGTCGGAGCTGACCGCGGCCGGGCGAGAGGCGACCGCGGCGGATGCGGAAGCCCGCACGGCGGCACACGCGCCGGGAGTTGAAGGCCGTACGGAATCCGGCACCGCTCTCGCGGACTCGTCCGGCGACCCAACGCCGCCCGCCTCCGTGACCTCACCTACGTCCGCCCCCGACACACCACCCGTAATGCCGGCCCAACTCCCCGCGCCGCTCCCAGTCTTCGTCGGCCGGGAAGCCGAACTGGCCCGTCTGCGCGCCCTGGTCACCGAAACCGACCCCGGTCCCGAGACCACTGCCACCACCCCGCCCTCCACCGTCATCAGCACCATCACCGGCCCCGCCGGCGTCGGCAAGACCGCCCTCGCCCTGCACCTCGCCCACGACGTGGCCGATCGCTTCCCGGACGGGCAGCTGTATGCCGGCCTCCGTGGCTTCGCGCCCGACGCCGCCCGGCCCACGCATCCCCAGGACGCCCTACGGGGGTTCCTGGACGCCCTCGGCGTACCGGCCGCGCGCATACCCGACGGACTCGACGCCCAAGCCGCCCTGTACCGCAGCCTGTTGGCGGGCCGCAGGGTGCTGGTGGTGCTGGACAACGCACGCGACGGCGCGCAGGTGCGGCCGTTGCTCCCCGGGGCCCCCGGCTGTCTGGTGCTCGTGACCAGCCGCAACCGGCTCACCGGGCTGGTCTCCGCCGACGGCGCCCACCCGCTCGCCCTGGACGTGCTCACTGCGGCCGAGGCCCGCTCGGCCCTGGCCCTGCGGGTCGGTGCGGCCAGGGTGAACGCCGAACCGGAGGCGGCGTCGGAGATCGTGTCGCTCACCGCGCGGCTCCCCCTCGCCCTGGCCATGGTCGCCGCGCGCGCCGCCGCGCACCCCGGGTTTCCGCTGGCGGCGCTGGCCGGGCAGTTGCGGGCGGCTCAGGGCGGGCTCGACGCGTTCCGGGACACCGACCCCGCGACCGACGTACGGGCGGTGTTCTCATGGTCGTACGACGCACTCGGGGCCGCCGCCGCCCGCCTCTTCCGGCTGCTGTCGCTGCATCCGGGCGCCGAGTTGACCGTCCAAGCCGCAGCCGCCCTCGCCGGCGAGCCCGTCGCACGAACCCGGTCCCTGCTCGCCGAACTCGCCGACGCCCACCTGCTCACCGAACGCTCGCCCGGCCGATACGGCTGCCACGACCTGCTGCGCGCGTACGCCACCGAACTCGTCCGCGCCGACGAGAGCGTGGACGAGCGCATGCGTGGTCACAAGCCAGGCACACTTCGTCCACTGCGCCCTGCCTACGCTCCCGCCACCTTCGAAGGGCCCGCAGAACCAGTGAACTTGCGCGAGGAGCGTGTGCAGTGACGTACAGCGTGATCAACGGAAACCGACTGTTCCACACCGACGAGGGCCCCGCGGGCGACCGTTCGGGCGAGACCCTGCTGCTGGTGCACGGCGCGACCTGCGACTCACACGACTGGTCGGCGCAGATCGGGGCGTTCGCCGCGCGGCACCGGGTGATCGCGCCCGACCTGCGCGGTCACGGCCGGTCGTCCGGGCTGACCGGCGGGCAGCGCCCGCGGGACTTCGCGGCGGACCTGGTGGAGCTGATCGACGAGATCGACGCCGGTCCGGTGGTCGTCGTGGGGCACTCGCTGGGCGCTCTCGTCGGCTCCGTCCTCGCGGTCGAACACCCCTCCCTGGTACGGGCGGTGGTCACCGTGGACCCCTCTTACGGCTTCGAGGCGGAGTTCGCGCCGCAGCTCGCCGCCGCCTTCCGCGTCCCGGACCCGGTCGGTACGGCCGCCGCGGTACTCGGCGGCCTGGAGAACACCGCCGCGACCGGCCCCGAGGCGGACGCCCTGCGCGTCTGGCACCGCAGGCGGACCCTCGGCATGGACCCGATGACCGTACGGGACGTCTTCCACGGCCTGTTCGACGAGAGCGCCGTCGCGCTGACCGTGCGGCCCGGCGTCGAGACGTACCTCGCCCGCCGCGCCTGCCCGGTGCTGTCGCTGTCGGCGGCCGACTCCCTCAAGGCCAAGGGGATCGACGGGGACTGGGAGGAGTCCCTGAGCACGCACCCGTACAGCGCTTCGGTCGTGCTCGAAGAGGTCGGCCACTGGCTGTTCCAGGAGCGGGCGGCCGAGTTCAACGCGCTGGTGCTGGGCTGGATCGACGGGCTTCCGGCCGCCTGACCGGGCTGCGGGGCGCCCGCACGGGGGACCGCGCGCGAGGAATGACCACGGGGACTGTGCACGAGGGATGGCTACGACGGTGACGATGCGGTTCGCGGTTCTGGGACCGGTACGAGTGTGGCGCGACGGCGCGGAGGTGCCGCTCGGCGCCGCCCAGCAACGTCTGCTGCTGGCGCTGCTGATGGCACACGCGGGGCGCCCGGTGGCCATGGAGGAGGTACAGCTCGCGCTGTGGGGCGAGGCACCGCCGGGCTCGCCCGCGAACGCGGTGTACCGGCACATCGGCGTACTGCGGCGGCTGCTGGAGCCGGAGTTGGCGATGCGGGCGACGGGGCGGTGGCTGGTCCGGGACGCGGGCGGCTACCGGCTGAACGCGTCGCCGGAGACCCTGGACCTGCTGGGGTTCCGGGAGCTGGTGCGGAGGGCGCGGGCGGCCGGGGGTGCCGAGGCCGCCGTAGCGCTGTACCTGGAGGCGCTGAACCTGCGCACCGGTACGGTCGCGACGGGGGTGCCCGTGGAGGCGCGTTCGCACCCCGCGTTCGTCGCGTTGGAGCGGGAATACCTGGGGGTGGTGAGGGAGGCGGCCGACGCGGGGATGGGAGCGGGAACGGGCACGGGCGCGGGCGCGGCAGTAGGTGCCGGTGCGGTCGGGCAGTTGCTCGCCGTGCTGCACCGGGCCGCGGCCGAGCATCCGCTCGACGAGCCACTCCAGGCCCGCCTGGTGCGCGCCCTGGCGGCGACCGGGCAGCGGGCGGCGGCCCTTGACACCTGGCAGCGGGTCCGGGCCGTGCTCGCCGCCGAGCTGGGCGTCGAGCCCGGGGCCGAGCTGCGGGCCGTACAGGAGGAAGTGCTGCGTGCGGGCGTCCCGGCGCAGCCGACGGGGCCCGTGACGCCCGCGCTACGGGTGCACTCGCCGCCCGCGACGCCCTTGCCCGAGACTCCCGAGTCGTCGGCTTCCACGCCCGTGACGCCCATACCCCCCACTCCCTCTCCGGCCCGGCTCTCCGTCGTCCCCGACGCACCGGAGCGGCACACGGCGCCCGCCCCCTTCGTACGGCCGACCCAACTCCCTTCCGAGCTCGGCGCGTTCGCGGGCCGGCGGTCCGAACTCGCCGAGCTGGTAGGCCTGTCGGCCAGGGACATACCCGGCATGCGGATCGCCGTGATCAGCGGGATGGGCGGCATCGGCAAGACCACGCTGGCCGTGCGCTGGGCGTACCGCATCGCGCACCGTTTCCCGGACGGGCAGTTGTACGTCAACCTGCGCGGCTTCGACCCCGGCGGCGCGGCGACGGACCCGGGCGAGGCGCTGCGCGGCTTCCTGGAGGCGCTCGGGGTGCCGCCGCAGCGGATGCCGGCCGGCACGGACGCCCAGACCGGTCTCTACCGCAGTCTGCTCGCCCGGCGCCGCGTGCTGATCCTCCTGGACAACGCGCGGGACGCCGAACAGGTCCGTCCGCTGCTCCCGGGCAGCCCGGGTTGCCTGGTCGTCGTCACCAGCCGGGACCGGCTGTTCGGCCTGGTCACCGCCGAGGCCGCGCATCCCCTCGCCCTGGACCGGCTCTCGTCCGCCGAGGCCCGGGAGTCCCTCGTACGGCGGCTCGGCGCCGACCGGGTGCTGGCCGAGCCGGACGCCGTGGCGGAGATCGTCGCCCGGTGCGCGGGGCTGCCGCTGGCCCTGGCCGTCGTCGCCACCCGGGCGGCCACCCACCCCGCCTTCCCGCTGGCCGCTGTCGCCGCCGACCTGCGGGAGGCCCGGGACAGCCTGGACGCCTTCACGGATCCCGACCCGGCCGGTGACGTACGGGCGGTCCTGTCGTGGTCCTACCGTGCGCTGAGCCCGGGGGCCGCGCGGCTGCTGCGGCTGCTGTCGACGCACCCCGGTCCGGACGTCACGGTGCCGGCCGCGACGGCCGTCGCGGACCGCGCCCCGGAGGAGATCCGCCGACTGCTGGCCGAACTCACCCGCGCCCACCTGCTCACGGAACACCTGCCCGGCCGATACACGTGCCACGACCTGCTGCGGACGTACGCCATGGAACGCGCGGCGCGGGACGACGGGCCGGCCGAGCGGGACGCGGCCCGGCTCCGCCTCCTCGACCACTGTCTGCACACCGCGTACGCCGCCGGACTCCGCTACTCCCCCTGGTGGACGACCAGTTCTCTGTCCACAGCTGTGGACGGCGCCCGCCCCGAGTCCTTCGCCGACGACGGACAGGCGCTGCGCTGGTACACGGCCGAGCGGCGGGTCCTGCACGCGCTCGTTGCCCCGGCTGCGGAGGCGGGCCATGACGCCCATGTGTGGCGGCTGGCCTGGGCGCTGGAGCGCTTCATGGACCGGCAGGGCCACTGGCACGAGTCCGCCGCGCTGCACCGTGCCGGTCTCGACGCGGCCGTACGCGACGGCGACCGCACCGCGCAGGCGCATCTGCACCGCGGCCTGGCCCGCGCCTCGGCCCGCCTCGAACGGTACGAGGACGCCCGCACCCACATCCGGCACTCCCTCGGCCTGTGCACCGAACTCGGCGACTCCCTCGGCCTCGCCCACGCCCACCGCAGCCACGGCTGGCTGCTCGACCGGCTCGGCGACCACGACGGAGCGCTGGACGCGGCCGGCCGGGCGCTCGCCCTCTACCGGGCGGCCGGCGACCACCTGGCCGCGACCAGCGCCCTGCACGCCCTGGGCTGGACCCACGTCCTGCGGGGCGACCACCGCCGGGCCGCCGCCCACTTCGAGGAGACCCTGACCGCGATCGCCGGCCTCGGCGGAACCCGCTACGGCGAGGCCGGCACCTGGGCCAGCCTCGGCATCGCCCGCCACCACCTGGGCGAACACCAACAGGCCATCGCCTGCTACCAGTGCGCGCTACGGCTCTACCGCGAGGTCGGCGACACCTTCAGCGAGGCCGGGACACTGCGCCACCTCGGCGACACCTACCTCGCCACCGGCGACCCCGGCGCCGCCCGCACCGTATGGGAGCGCGCCCTGCACCTGCTGGCCGCGGCCGACCCCACGACCGCGGAGGAACTGCGCACCAGGCTCCTCGCGTTGGGGGACGAGGTGTCCGCGCCGAGGATCACCGCGGTCCCCGAACCGCACACCCGGGCCTCGACCTAGACGCAGCCGCTTCGCCAACTCCTCGACGGCATCAAGGAGTTGCCCGGTCGTGGTGGTGGTCTGCTGGAAATCGACGAACGCCTCCACCTCGCCGATGCCGGCCTCGGCCGTGCTCAGCAGATAGTCGGCGATCTGCGCGACCGTGCCCTCGTTCGGGACGCGGTCCGCGGGCGCCGGGGTGTCGGTCAGGTTGGCGTTGACGCGGATGACCGTGCGCAGCGCGTCCGCGTCCCGGCCGGCCATGTCGGCCGCCCGGCGCACGGTGTCCCACAGCGTGGTGAGCACGGGTGCCGGCAGCCCCGCCGACAGCCAGCCGTCTCCGCGCCGCCCGATCCGCTCCAGGGCGCCGGGTGAGAATCCGCCGAACAGCAGGGGCGGCCGGGGCCGTTGGACCGGCTTGGGCCCGATGCTCGACGGCGGAATCGACCACCGCTCACCGTCATGACACACCTCGGCGCTGCCCCAGATGGCCTCCGCCGCGTCCAGCCACTGCTCCAGCTGCTCCCCGCGCCGCTCCCACGGCACCCCGACCGCCCGGTACTCGTCGCGCATCCAGCCGAGGCCGATGCCGACGTCGAGGCGTCCGTGGCTGACGACGTCCAGGGAGGTCAGCGTGCGGGCGAGCAGGACCGGCGCGTACCACAGGGCGTTCAACGTGCTGGTGCCCAGCCGCACCCGCCCGGTGACCGCCGCGGCCAGCGTCAGCACGGTGAGCGGGTCGAGAAACGTGCGGTATTCCTCCGGCATCGTGCCGTCCCCGCCCGGATAGGGGTCCTTCAGCTGACGCGGGGTGAGGATGCGGTCCGCGGTCCAGAGACTGTCGTAGCCCAACTCCTCGGCGGCACGGGCGACTTCGATCACCGCCTCGGGCGTGGCGAAGACACCGTACTGAGGCACGGCGAGACCTGTACGCATGGGAGTTCCCCTCTCTTCTCCTGACTCCGTCGCAGGAGGGGCGCCCACGCTAGGCCGCGCTTGTGCACGAGAAGTGACCGCTCAGAACACACCCTTGAACGCCTGCCACCCCGAGGCGATCTTCGTGCGGCCCCCGAACGAACCCTTCCCGTTCCCGCTGTTGCGCCACACGTTGCCGGAGGTGTCCCGGGAGATGATGTCCGCCTTGCCGTCGCCGGTGATGTCGCCGACGCCGACGACGGCGTTGTAGGAACCGCCCCAGGCCGCGAACAGCTTCACGCGCGCCTTGAAGCCGCCCGTGCCCTTGCCGAAGTACCGGTACAGGTTGTTGGACTTGTCCTGGGCGATCAGGTCGCCGACGCCGTCGCCGTTGAGGTCGCCGACGCCCACGATCTTCTTGTACGTCTTCCAGTTGGCGTAGAGCTTCACGCGCGCCGACAGCTTCCCCGCCGATGTCCCCTTGTAGAGGTAGACGGCCCCGGTGGAGCTGTTGCGGGCGATGAGGTCGGGCCGGCCGTCGCCGTTCACATCCCCGGGCGCGGTCAGCACGTCGTACTGGTTCCAGCCCTTGCCGAGCGAGGTGTGCGGGGTGCTCTTGATGAAGGCCTGTCCGCGCATGGTCCGGTAGACCCGCAGCTCGCCGCTGCTGAACCGCACGAGGACGTCGTTGCGGCGGTCGCCGTTGAGGTCGCCGAACGGGACCAGCGTCACGGAGGAGGGCCAGCCGGAGGCCTGCATGGCCGTGCCGAAGGCGCCCGTCCCGTTGCCCGGCCGGTAGCTGATGACGCCGGACGAGCTGAGGGTCAGGGCGTCGCCGATTCCGTCGGGCGCCCAGGTGCCGCCGTTGGTGAAGTCGCGGCGTACGGCGGCTCCTTCGGACACCTTCACCGTCTTGGACACCGTCAGCGCCGGTCCCGAACCGTCGGCGGACGGGGCCGTCAACTTGAAGGTGTACGTGCCGTTGGGGACAAGCGCGCCCTTGCTGTCGCGCTCGTCCCAGCGCGTGGTCAGGGTGCCGGACGTCTCCCCGCCGGAGAACGTGCGGACCACCGCGCCGGTGGCCTTGCTGGTGACCGTGGCCGTCCAGGACGCGGCGGGCTTGGAGAGCAGCCCGCGCCACTGCCACCACGGGCTGCTCGTCTCCGAGGAGTAGACCGTCTCGGACTCGGCCGCGGCGAGCCCCTGGGTGGCGACCTCGCTCGGTACCAGGTGGATCCGCTTGTCCGCGTCCACGTAGGCCGCGGGCCCGCCGAACTTGTCCACCGTCCAGGTCACCCCGCGCAGGCTGGACGTGCCCGCCGCCAGGTCGCCGATCTTGCGGGTGGTCGCGGTGCCGCCGGAAAAGGCGGTGAGGAGGAGCGTCCCGGCCGAGGTGTCGTGCCGGACGAGGTAGCCGTCGCCGAGCAGGGCCTCGCCGGACGGGACGGGGATGTTCTTTTTCGCTGTACGGTCCCAGACGCCCGCCGTCGCGGCCGTGCCGCAGGACCAGTAGATCCAACGGCCCACCGCCTGAAGCTCCTTGGGGACGCACGGGGCGCCCGTGCTGACGGTGTCGGTGGTCTTGCCGGTCTTCAGGTCCTTGGCGGTGACGACACCGGTACCGGAACCCGGCGTCCACAGGCTGCTCCCCCAGACGGAGGCGGCCGTGACGGAGCGGGTGACGATGGGCTGCAGGTCCGTGTAGACGCCGAGGTCGCCGACGTACTGCTTGGTGGGGGACGTGCCGTTGACGATGGCGTAGCGGCCGGTGATGTCGAGGACGGTTCCGGCGGCCGAGGGCAGGAAGAAGCCCGCCTGGTTGTCGAGGGACTGGACGATCGAGTCGACGGTGGGGTCGGGCTCGGCGGCGAACGTCACCACCTGTCCGTCGCCGGTGGCGTAGGGCCCCTCCCCGCGGCTGTCCCAGGTCTGCCAGGTCGGCGCGCTCGGCGTTCCGTCGGCGGCGATGCGCCGGGTGTAATAGGCGCCCATGAAGCTGCTGTTGGTCTCGTCGGTGGCCAGGGTGCCGTTCTGCAGCGACAGATGGCTGATCGTCGCGGCCATCGGCGGAACGGAGGTCAGTTCCGTCAGGGTCGGGGTGTCCGCGCCCGTGTCGGTGACCCGGCGTACCGCCCAGTGCCCGGCGTCGGCGCCGCCGACGGCCAGCAGACTGCCGTCCGGTGCCGTGACGAGGGAACTGTTCGCGTGCCGGAGCAGGGTGAGCGGGTCACCGCCCGTGAGCGGGACGGCCATGAGCGGCTGCCCGGACTTGTCGACCAGGTTGTTCGGGGTCAGCGTCATGGAACGGGACACCACCAGCCAGCGTCCGGCGATGCCCACGGACGGGGTGCCCTCCGCGTCGGGCAGCGTCACCGTCGTCTCGGCGGCGGAGAGGTCGGCGCGGTCCAGGACGTGTGCCACCGGGTTGTCGGACCGGTACCAGACCAGCCGGTCCGCGCTCAGCGCGACGGCCGTCGGAGCGGCGGACACGGTCACATCGCCGGTGACCGTCGCGGTGGCCAGGTCCACCAGCGCCAGGTGCCGCTCGCCGCTCGCCGGCGCGTAGCCGATGACGGCAGTGCCACTGTCGCCGCCCAGGACGCTGAAGTTGGTCGTGATTCCGGTCGGCCATCCCTCGACGAGGGTGCCGTCGGCGGGGGAGCCGTCGCCGTAGAGCCACAGCACGCGGTTGTCTTCGGCGTCCCGGGCCTGGGTCAGCACATGGGTGCCGAAGGTGGCCATGTAAGTGCCGTGGGTGATGGCGACGTCCGTGCTGGTGCCGGCGGAGACGTCTCTGAGGACGACCTTCTCGGTGCGCGAAACCACATCGGCCACGACGTCGGACGACGATCCCAGGTACGCGGTGGGTTCGAGTCGGGCCAGTTCGCCCAGCTCGGTCGTCGTACCGGTGTCGTACGACGTCCACAGGTAGCCGGAACTCCCCTCCTGGACATGCAGATAGCCACTGGGTCCTGCGGTGTGGATCCGGTCCCCGCGCGGTATGTAGCGATCCGCCTGGAAGACCTTCTCCGCCGTGAGGGCGGTGCCCGCGACATCGCCCGCCGCGTCGGCAGTGACGGCGAGCGGGCCGGGGCCGGCGCTCACGGCGAGGACTGCCAACGCAGCGACGACGCCACGGGTGATGGTGGGACGGGCCATCGTCGACTCCTGGGCCTCTCAACGGAAAAGGCGTGACGGGACGGCGGCGGCCGATCAGGCGCGCGTCGGCGGTGCTGCGAAAATGTCCAGCCCCCCGAGCTGCCCCCCCATGCACAGCGGCACGAGAGTAACAGCAGACGCAGGCCCATCAGGAGTAACGGGAAGAGATCACGGAACGGCCCCCAACCCCCGTGGTTCAGTCGGTGAGGTGGGCGATCGACAGAGTCGTGGTGGTCGGGGAGGCGCCGGACATCGCGGAGCTGTAGTCGGGCGTGGAGGACGCGAAGGCCCAGGTGAGGCTGCCGTCCGGAAGGGTCGCGATGTCTCCGGCGATACGGGCGTCCACCACCTGATCCGCCGCGACCGGCGTTCCCGTGGCGTCGACGACGCGCAGGTGGGTGCCGGTGAACTTGCCGGTGCAGGTGCCCTCCTTGCAGGTGGCGTTGGCGACGCTCTCCCAGGAGACGAGCAGGTTCTTGCCGTACGGGGTGATGTGGACGTTGCGGTGATCGGTGCCGGTGTCGTCGGTCAGGGCCACCACACTGCCGGGTGTCGAGGCGTCCTTCAGGAACGCGACCGCCACCTGGTGGGTGTCCCTCTTGGGCGTGACCGTCCAGCCACGGCCGCTGCTGTCCGCCGTGTTCTTGACCGCCGAGGCCGCTCCCCGGGAGGCAAAGGCCGTGGCGTAACCGCCGGTCGAGGTCTTCACCATGTCTCCGGAGGAACTCGGGTACGCCCCACCGCAGTAACCCGCCCAGCACTGCTCGCGCTGCACGACGGGGGCGTCGTCCGGAGCGCCGATCCCGGTGCTGACGAACAGTCCGGACCGCCAGTCGTCGAAGCAGAGGGAGGGGAAGGCGCCGGAGGCCGCCGGGGCCAGGGCGATGCCCTCGTTGTGGCTGCAACCCCAGTCCCAGCCACCGGACTTCACAGTTCCGGAGTCGTCGACGTAGGCCAGCTTGTCGCCGTAGTGGCCGTCGGCGAAGCCGCCCGCGCCGTGCACGACGAAGTAGGCGCCGTACTGGCTGCCGTTCCACTTCAGGGCGCCGTCGAGCACCGGTGAGGTGTCGTTGCTCGCGGTGCCGGTCAGCTTCTTGCTGAAGAGTGCGGAGCCGTTCTGGTAGCGGATCAGGGCGGCGGCCGTGTCGCCCCACTTGTTGGTGTCCGGGACCCTGGTCAGCAGCGCGAAGCCGTCGTCGTGGGCGACCAGTCCGCTGACCTCATCCGTGTCCGGGACCACGGTGTCGGAGCCCTGCCGCTCCAAGGTGGGTGAAAGCGAGGTCACATGGACGCCGTCGGCCGCCGGCCAGGCCACCCGCACCGAACCGTCGGGGGCCGCCTGGGTGTCGACGCGGGTCCACTGCGGGAGTTGGTTGTAGCCGGACTCCAGGTAGCCGAAGGCCGTCGGAAGCGTCACCTTGGAGACGGTGAGCTTCTGGGCGAGCGTGGTGGCGGTGCTCGCGGAGGCAGAGGCGGAGGCGGAGACAGACGCGGAGGCGGAGGGTGCGGCGGAAGTGGTGGCCGACGCCGACGGGCTCGCCGTGGACGTGGCGGTGCCGGCGACCGGCGCCAGCTTCCACTGCTGGTTGGCGCCGCTGTTGGCCTTGTACTGGATGATCCCCGCGCCGTCGGCGGTGGAACGCGCCCTGACGTCCAGCGCCTTGCCGCTGTTGCGGTTGACGACCTTGACGGCGCCGCCGGCCAGGTCGGTGATCTTCCACTGCTGGTGCGCGGCTGCGGAGTCGGCCGCCTGGTCGACCGCGGCCTTGTCCGCCTTCGAGGCGCCCTTGACCTCCAGCACCTTGCCGCTGTTGCGGTTGACCAGTTCGTAGTAGCCGCTGTCGGTGGACTTCAGCCGCCACTGCTGGTTCTCACCACCGTTGTCGACGCGCTGGACGGCCTGCGCGCCGTCGGCGGTGGAACTCCCCGTGATTTCCAGCACCTTGCCGCTGCCGACCGACACCAGACGGTAGTAGACCGTGGAGTCGATCGTCGCGGCCTCGGAGTCCGGCTGCGAGAGCAAGAGATACGGCCCCAGCACCGCCGGCACACCGATCAGCAGGCCGGCCACGGTCCAGCGCTTGCGGTGCCGGCCGCGCGGTCGCCGCCGCGTGGCGGCCGCAGGTGCCGTGAGGCCGGGGTCCTTGATGTCACTCATGCGACAGATCTCCTTGAACGAGCACTGTGGATCGGCTCGTAAGTGGTCGCCGAGGAAGCGAAGGTTGCCGCGCCCATGCCGTGGTCCATGCCGTGGTCATGCCAATACGGGGTGGGGGCTCAGGTCGGCAGGCGCTCGGAGGTGGCAGATTGGCACGTCGCCCCAGTCGGAACGACCGGAACGATCCGGATGCCCCGCACTCCCCCGGCCACCCGCACTCCTCCGGCGCCCCGGACCTCATCGGGCGTGCGGACGAACTCGCCGCCCTGCTCGACGTGTTGGAGAACGGACCGGCGCTCGTCGTGATCGAGGGGGAGGCCGGCATCGGGAAGACGCGGCTCATCCGCGAGGCGGTCGCCTCGATGGTCAACACACCTGAGGTGTCCGTGGAGTTCGTGTCCCGGGGCGCCACCGGGCGAGCCGTCCTCGCGGCCCACGCCGGCAGCGGATGGGCGTCACTGCGCGCGAGCGGTGCGGACCACTCCGGCAACACCTTCAGGCAGACGGTGATCCGCGCCTACCCCATCGGCTGACACCGGCCGGGTCTCCGACGTACGGGGGTCACCCTCCCGCCACCGAGGCGAAGCGGTCGGTCGCGCTCGGGTAGCTGCAGAAGCCCGACCAGATCTCGACGCTGTGCCCCGAGGCGATGATGGCCGAGCACAACGCGGCCAGGGCCACTCCGCGATGACGTACGGCCGAGTGCGGTGTGGTGTTGACGTAGCCGGTCGGGACCAGGAAGGTCACCACCCGGCCCCGCGCCGAGATCCGCTGGGGCACCGCGTCGTACCGCGCGGTAGCGGTCGCCCCGGGTTGTCAGGTCGCCGTGGGCCGCCCCAGCAGGTCGGCGAGCTCGGCCTCGTAGAACTGCGCGGGGTCGAAGCCCATGCCGGTGAAGTGGCCGGCGAGTTCCAGGGAAAGGACGCCGTGCAGACGGGTCCAGAAGGTCAGGGCCCGGTGGAGTAGGGCGGGTGGGGCGGGGTGGTCGCCCGCCCAGTCGCGGTGGTCGGCGAGGTGGGCGGCGAACGGGGTCGCCGGGCCGTCGGCGGGGGGTTCGGCGTAGAGCGCGTCGAGCAGGGTCGCCATGATCTCCGAGGCGATCGCGGTGATGTCGTCGGGGGCGTGATAGCCGGGGACCGGCGTTCCGTAGACGAGGAAGTACCGGTGGGGGTCGGTCAGGGCCCAGTCGCGCAGGGCGTGCGCGAGGCCGGTCGGGTCGGCGCCCTTCGTGCGGGCCGCTCGGAGGGTGTCGGCGAGGCTGCGGTACGCGTCCCTGATCAGCTCGGTGATCAGGTCGTCGCGGCTGGCGAAGTAGCGGTAGAGGGCGGGTCCGCTCATCCCCATCTGCTTGGCGATCGCGTTGAGGGAGAGCGCGGACGCGCCCGCCGTGGCGATCTGCTCCCACGCGCGCTCCTTGACCTCCGTACGCACCTGGGTGCGGTAGCGCTCGCGCGGTGTCGTCGCCCCTGCTCCGGCCATGGTCGGCCCTCCTTCAGCGTCGAGTTAGACGCTATCACGAAGGTTATGGACACTCTCTTCATGATTCGCGGGTTCGAATTGATGCCAAAGGGAGGGGTGCGCCACCGGTCTATTCCTGGTGCGAAAAACTCGCGAACGGCACTCAAGTTACCCGTAGGTTTCTCGTGACTTATTTCACCCTTCTGAGTAGAACTCGTTTCGATTATGGAATCGAAAGGAGATCTACGTGGGCACCAGACCCGGCAAAACAGTGCAGGGAAGAGGCTTGTCCCGGCGTCGACTTATTGGAGGAACAGGTTCTATTATTGGCGCCGCCGCTCTGGGCGCATTCGACATCCCGACCGCCGCAGCGATCGAACCCGGCGCACAGGTAGCCGCACTCGTGATAGGCACCGGATACGGCGGTTCCGTCACCGCGCTGCGGCTGGCGCAGGCCGGCGTGGACGTGCAGATGGTGGAAATGGGGATGGCGTGGGACACCCCGGGAACGGACGGAAAGATCTTCGCCAACACCGCCAGCCCCGACTACCGCTCCTTCTGGCTGCGGACCCGCACCAAGCAGCCGGTCACCCAGTTCCTCGGCTATCCGCTCGACAAGGACGTCCCGCTGTACACCGGCGTCCTGGACGCCGAGGACATGGGCGGCATCCTCGTGTACCAGGGGCGGGGCGTCGGCGGCGGCTCCCTCGTCAACGGCGGTATGGCGGTGACCCCCGACCGCTCCCGCTTCCCCGGGGTGCTCCCCTCGGTCGACGCCGACGAGATGTACGACGTGTACTACCCGCGCGCGAACAGCACGCTCGGCGCCGCCACGATCGACCCGGCGTGGTTCGAGACGACGGACTGCTACCAGTACGCGCGCGTAGGCCGTAAGCACGCGCAACGCTCCGGCTTCACCTTCAGGTTCGTCCCCAGCGTCTACGACTGGGACTACATGGAGCGGGAGGCCGCGGGGTCGGTGCCCAAGTCGGCGCTGGCCGGCGAGATCCTGTACGGCAACAACTACGGCAAGAAGTCCCTCCAGAAGACCTATCTCGCCCAGGCCCGCGCGACCGGCCGGGTCGCCATCTCACCGCTGCACAGGGTCACTTCGGTGACCCCGGCCACCAGCGGTTACACCGTGACCATGGAGCAGCTCGACACCAGCGGGAACGTCATCACCACCAAGACCGTCACCGCCGCGCGGGTGTTCTTCGCCGCGGGCAGCGTCGGCACCAGCAAGCTGCTGGTCAAACTGAAGGCCACGGGCGCGCTGCCCGCCCTCAACTCCGAGATCGGCAACGGCTGGGGCGAGAACGGCAACGTCATGTGCGGCCGGGCCAACCATCTGTGGGACCCGACCGGAGCGCTCCAGTCGTCGATGCCGACCGCGGGGATCGACAACTGGGCCGCGGGCGGGGCGTTCGCCGAGATCGCGCCGCTACCGACCGGGATCGAGACCTATGCGTCGTTCTATCTGTCGATCACCAACAACCCCAACCGGGCCAGGTTCACCTGGAACGCCTCGACGGGGAAGGTGGAGCTGAACTGGCAGACCGCGTGGAAGCAGGCCTCGATCGACATGGCGGAGACGATCTTCGACAAGATCAACTCCACCGAGGGGACCGTCTACCGCTCGGACCTGTTCGGCGCCTACAAGATCTGGGGCGACCATCTCACGTACCACCCGCTCGGTGGCGCGGTGCTCAACAAGGCCACTGACAACTACGGCCGTCTGCACGGCTATTCGGGCCTGTACGTGATGGACGGCGCGCTGATCCCGGGCAATGTCACGGTCAATCCCTTCGTGACCATCACCGCGCTCGCCGAGCGCAACATCGAGAAGGTCATCGACCAGGACTTCTGACCCCTGTGGGCCGTGGCCGATGTGCCACGGCCCGCATCCCGAAACGCCTTACGAACCCTGTGCCGAGGGAAGCACACAGACACTGTCGAGGCCCAGCACATGGTTGAGCCGGCCGAAGGCCAGCCAGGAGCCGATGCTCATGCTCAGCTCCACGATCTCGGCCTGGGTGTAGTGGGCCTTCATCCGGTCCCAGAACTCGTCGTCCAGGTGGTGATGGTCGAGGGCGTAACGCTCCGCGTACTCGGCGGCGAGCCGGGTCCGTTCGTCGAAGGAGTCCGTCGTACGCCACCGCTCGACCGCGCTCAGGAACCCCTCCTCGACCTTCTGCCCGTCGCGTTCGGTGCGCCAGTCCAGGCAGAACTGACAGCCGTTGATCTGCGCGATGCGCATGCGGGCGGCCTCGAACTCGCGCAGCCCGAGGGTCGAGTACTCGTAGACGGACAGGGAGAAGGTGCTGGCCGCGTGTCCGATCTTGGGCACCATGTCACCCCAGACGTACGGGATGGGCTCGGCGCCCTCGGGAATGTCGATCCGCATGATCACTTCTTTCCCAGTCTGCCCACCGCGGGGCGCAGCGGGACGTCGAGTGCGTCGAAAAGACCCGGCTCGGCGTCGACGAGCCAGTCGATGGCGTTCACCAGCCGGCCGGCCGCCGTCGCGTTGCCGCCGGCGGCCCTGTTCCCACCCTCGTCGGTGGCTTCGACCGTGACCTCTATCCGGGGGCGCCCTTCGATGATCACGCGATGTGCGCCCGCCCCGCCGTCGGACGGCGTCGGCCAGTCCGGGGCACAGGCGGCGTGAATACGGGTGACATGCTCGATGACGATGCGGGGCTCGCCCGCCACCACGCCCTGCACCTCGAAACGCACGGCTCCCTGGGTACCGGCCGAGAACTCCCCCATCGTGTCGGTCACGACGGAGGATTCGAGGGGACGACGCTCCAAGGTCTCCTCGATACCGTCCAGTTCGACGCCCAGGGCCCGCGCCATCATCCGCAGCTGTCCGCCCCAGACCATCGTCGGAATGCCCTCGGCGAGCATCAGCGGCTGATAGTCCAGCGGATGTCCCATACCGATCAGCTGGCGTACGGCTTCCTCCTGGTCGTACGTCGAGTAGTCGAAGATCTCCTGGCAGCGGACGGCGTCGATGTCGGACCCGAGCCCACTGGCCAACAGCGGCAGCACGTCGTTGGCCCACCCCGGGTCCACACCCGACACGAACAGCGAGCCGCCCCCGGCCTCGACGGATGCGAGCAGTACGTCGCGGATCTCGTCCGGCGCGTTCGTGCAGTCGTACATGCCGTACAGGGACGGCGTGACGACCACCGCGCCGGCGCGGATCGCGCGGCTGATGTCATCGAGGGCACCGTCCATACGGACGTCACCGGACGCCGCGTACACGACCGCGCGGGGCGCTTCGGAAAGAACCCCGGAGAGAACCCCGTCCACGTCGTCCGTCGCCGCCACCCCGAGGCGCCGGCCGAGTCCGCTGAGTTCGCCCGCGTCCTTGCCGACCTTGGCGGGACTGGACACCAGCACGGCCACCAGGCTGAGCATCGGATGCGCCACGACAGCCCGAACGGCCGCCCGCCCAACGTTGCCTGTGCCCCAAACCACCGTGGGAATCATGGCCGGAGGGTAACGATGCACCCCAAAACTTCCCATAGCCGTGCACGAGGAATCGGGTTCCGGGCCAGGGCCACCCGCCGCTCGCTCAGTTGTCCGGGAACCACCCCGGGATTGTCCTTGATCGGTAACGGACGCATCCCGTGGCCGCTGTTTCTCGTCCTGCCAGTTGGTCGCGAGTTGACCAAGGTATCGGCGAGTAACTGCGGGGAAGCGGAGCGGACATGGCGCGGCACGGCGGCGGGCGAGGCTGGTACGGCCAGGTGCTGGGCGCGGCGCTCGGGGTGACGTTGCTGGCCGCCGGTGCCTCGATGTGGACCGCGCAGGCCGGTGCCGTGGGCGGCTCGCCATCGAAGGCGACCGTGTCGGCCACGCCCGACGTCAAGCCGGTCTCGGTGACCATCGCGCACGCCTCGGACCAGGGGGCGCGCGGCGTCAACATCACCATCGACGACGGTCCAGACCCCGTGTGGACCCCCCAAGTGCTCGACGTGCTGCGGGAGTACGGGGTGAAGGCCACGTTCTGCATGGTGGGGATGCAGGCGCAGGCCCACCCGGACCTCGTGAAGCAGGTGGTCGCGGCCGGGCACCGGCTGTGCGACCACTCGGTGTCGCACGACACCACCATGGACAAGAAGTCCGAGGCCTACCAGTCGCAGCAGATCCTCGACGCCGAACACATGATCACCGAGGCGTCCGGGGGCGTACGACCGATGTACTACCGGGCGCCCGGCGGGGCCTTCACCCCGTACAGCCGCAAGCTCGCCGCCTCCCGCGGCATGCGCCCGCTGGGCTGGAACGTGGACACCAAGGACTTCGAGCAGCCCGGCACGGACGCCATCGTCGCCACCGTCGAGCAGGAGCTGCCGGGCGGGCCGACGGTCCTCTTCCACGACGCGGGAGGCGACCGCTCCCAGACCGTCGAGGCCCTGCGCCTGATCCTCCCCCGGCTCAAGGAGCAGGGCTACTCGTTCGGCTTCCCGGTGCGCTGAGCCCCGGCCCTGCTGCCAAGCCAAGAAGCCTGCCGAGGCCCAGGGGAGCCGATACGCTCGAAGGTGGCCATGAACCGGGGGCGGGGCTGGGGGCGGGGGCATGGATCCGCGGATGCAGTTGTCGGTGGGCGGATACGTCTGCGAGCGCGTACTGGGCCGAGGCGGGCAGGGTGTGGTGTGGCTCGCCAAGGACCGGTCGGGGCGGCAGGTCGTGGTGAAGTTCCTGCTGCCGGGCAAGGAGTACGACGAGGTCGCGCTCGCCCGCATACGCCGGGAGTTCGACGCGGCGAGCCGGGTCGGTGAACTGGCCACGGCCCGGGTCCTCGACGCCGACCTGACCGGGCGAAACCCTTACATCGTCAGCGAGTTCGTGCCGGGTCCCACGATCCACCAGCATGTGGACGCGGGCGGCCCGCTGCCCTCCGGCCGGCTCCAGTCCGTGGCGCTGGCCGTCGCGCACGCGTTGGCGCAGGTGCACCGGCTGAGTGTCGTGCACCGGGACATCAAACCGTCCAACATCCTGCTCTCCCCGGACGGACCGCGGATCATCGACTTCGGTATCGCCCGCGACGACCGCTTGCTCGAATCGGCGCTCACCACACCGGGCAGTGTGCTCGGCTCGCCCGCGTACATGTCGCCCGAGCAGGTCAAGTCGGCCCGGGTCACCGCCGCTTCCGACGTGTTCTCCCTCGGCGGCACGCTGTACTTCGCCGCGACGGGGCGCCATCCCTTCGACGGGGAGAGCGACTACGAAGTACTCGTCGCCGTGTGCACCCTCGACGCGGATCTCACGGAGGTACCGGAGCCGGTCCGTTCGGTCATCGCCGACTGTCTGCACAAGGACCCGGCCCAACGTCCCACCGCCGCCCAGCTCGTCACCCGGCTCGCGGGGGCGACGGAGGCGGATGCGGAAGCCGAAGCGGAGGCCGAAGTGAGAGCTATGGCGGGCGCGCGGACAGAGCCGGGTACGCCCTCGCCACCGCCGCCGCCCGACCCCGGCACGAGCGGCAAGCAACTACGGCTGTGGGGGTTCGCCGGCGGTTGTGCCGCGGCGGCCGTGCTGCTGGCCATCGTGCTCAGCACCACCTCGGGGGGATCGTCGACGGAGGACGGCCCGCAGGCCGACGGCTCGGCCTCCTCGTCCTCGTCCACACCGTCCGGGAGACCCCTGAGCTCCCAACCTCTCTCGTACACCGATGACTTGACCGACTCGGGCGACTGGTCGTACAAGGACCCGGCCCTGGGCAAGGTCACGCATGCGGGCGGGACCATGCTGGTGGATCCCAGGACCCAGCTGGAGGTGTGGCCGCAGGCGCCCTTCGAGCCGTCCTCGTTCGCGGTACGGCTGAGCACCCAGACGACCTGGTACGGGGGCGACGGCGGGGTCGGGCTGTGGTGCAACGGCTCGGGGGACTACTGGAAGGGGTCCCGCTGGACGACGTACCTGACCACAGGTCAGGAGGCCCTGATCGTGCGGGAGTTCCGGTACAAGGGAACCTTCCAACACGACCGGGTCGTCGAGGTCGACCTCGCGGACCTGGGCCTGAAGGTGGAGAGTCAACAGCAGGTCGACATGGCGATGACCTGCTCCTCGGCCGGCGAGGGCCGGATCAAGGTGGAGCTCGCCGTCGACGGCACCCGGGTCGCCTCGTACACCGGCGCCGCCTTCGACGCGCGGGGCTGCGGTGTGGCCGCCTTCCACTACAACGAGACCGATCCGCAGGGCACGGCCTTCCACGCGGGCTTCGAACGCTTCACGGCGTCGGAGCCGCCGACGCGCTGAACTCGACGAGCCGGCTTCGTGGTGAACTCCCTTAGACTCCGGGGGATTTGACCATTCCGCACGGCTTCGAGGTGGTAGCGCTCATGTCTCACACACCGTCACGGCGTAGCGTTCTGCGCGGGCTCACGGTCGCCGGTGCGACAGTGGTCGGCTTCGATCCCGCCGCCCGGAGCTGGGCCGTAACCGGGGCCGAGTCCGAGTCCGGCTCGGGCGAGCTGGCGGGGATTCCTGCGTTGGACGGGACGCTCGTCTTCGACGAAGCGTCTCTCGTCGCCGCCGCCGACGACTACGGGCACATCGTGCACCGCAGACCCGTCGCCGTCCTGCGCCCGGGCTCGGTCCGCGATGTCGTCGTCATGGTGCGGTTCTGCAATGAGCACCGTCTCCAGGTCGCGCCGCGCGGTCAGGGGCACGCCACGTTCGGGCAGGCGCAGGTCCAGGGAGGCCTGGTCATCGAGACGGCGACCCTCGCCGACGTCGGCCCCCTGACGCCGGACGCCACCACCGTCACCGTCGGGGCCGGCGCCCGTTGGAGCGAGGTGACCAAGGCGACGCTCGTCCACGGGCTCACCCCGCCCGTCTTCACCGACTACCTCGAACTCTCCGTCGGCGGCACCCTGTCCGTGGGTGGGCTTGGCGGCCAGTCCCACCAGCACGGAGCCCAGGTCGACAACGTCGCCGAGCTCCAGGTCGTCACCGGAGCCGGCGAGTTCGTACGCTGCTCCCCGACCCGGCGCGCCGACCTCTTCGACGCCGTCCTGGCCGGCCTCGGCCAGTGCGCGATCGTCGTCGGCGCCACCGTCCGCCTGGTGCGGGCGCCCGAGACCGTACGGCACTATCTGCTGCCCTACACCGACCTGGAGACCTTCCTCGACGACCAGCACATGCTCGTCCGGGACGGCCGCTTCGCCTACGTCGAGGGCCAGGTCTCGGCCGACGCCGACGGGAACTTCAACGTCTACACCCTGGAGGCGGTGGCCTACGGCCCTCCGGTCGGCCCCACCCCCGACGACACGGTCCTGCTGCGCGGCCTGCGACACGACCCGTCCGGCGTCCAGGCCTCCGACCTCCCCTACTACGACTTCCTCGACCGGCTGGCCCCCGTCGTCGCCGCCCTGAAGGCGGCCGGCCTCTGGGCGTACGCCCACCCCTGGCTCAACCTGCTGCTCCCCGGCAAGTCCGCCGCCTCCCTCATCGCGGCGGAGCTGGCCACCCTCACCCCGGCCGACGTGGGCCCCGGCGTCGTCCTCGCCTACCCGTTCCCGAGCGACCGCCTCACCACCCCGCTGCTGCCCACGCCGGACGACGAGATGACGTACCTCTTCGCGATCCTGCGGACCACGCCGCCCGAGGACACGGCCACCGTCGAGCGTCTCCTGGCCGCCAACCGCTCCGCCTACGAGGCCGCCGCGGCGGCGGGCGGCACCCAGTACCCGGTCGGCAGCATCCCCTTCACCCGCGCGGACTGGCGGGCCCACTTCGGGGCGGCCTGGCCGCGGCTGAAGTCGGCGAAGCGGACGTACGACCCGCGTGGGGTGCTGGTGCCGGGGCAGGGCATCTTCTAGCGCGGGGGGATCGGCCGGTCGTAGACGTTGCCGGGGGTCACGATCTCGGTGATCGCCCGGGCGACCAGGGAGGACGGCTCCTGGCCGGCGTGTGTGATGTCGGTGTTCATCAGCAGCACCAAGGTCGCCTTCCGCGCGGGGAGGTAGACCGTCACACTCTCGTAGCCCGGGATGGAGCCGTTGTGCCCGATCCAGCCGCCGCTCTCGAAGATGCCGAGGCCGTAACTCGTGCCGGGGTAGCCGGTCGGCAGCATCTTCAGCCGCTGCTTCTGGGTCTCCGGGCTGAGCAGCGTCCCGGTGGCGACGATCTTGGCCCAGCGGCGCAGGTCGTGCAGGTTCGAGATCATCGCCCCCGCCGACCAGGCCCAACTGGGGTTCCAGTCGGTGGAGTCCGCGACCTCGCCGCTCAGCGTCTGGTTGGTGTAGCCGTGCGCGTGCGGCTCGGGGAACTCGCGGACGTTCGGGCCGTCCGGGAACAGCGTGTCATCGAGGCGGGCCGGGCGCAGCACCCGCCGGTCGATGAAGTCGGCGATCCGGTGGCCACTGACCCTCTCGACCACCAGGCCGAGGAGGACCAGGTTGGTGTTGGAGTACTCGAACTGCTTGCCCGGCTTGAAGGTGTTGCGATGCCTGAAGCCGTACGCCAGCACCTCCTGCGGGGTGAACGAGCGGCTCGGGTCGCTCAGCAGGTCGTGCACGAAGTCCTTGTCGGAGGTGTACGGGAACAGGCCGCTGCGCATCTCGGCGAGGTGACGCAGCGTGATCCGGCGGCCGCCTGGCACGTGGTGGACGTAGCGGGAGATCGGGTCGTCCAGCCGGATCCGCCCGTCGTCGACGAGCTTGAGCAGCGCGGTGACCGTGAAGGTCTTGGTCTCGCTGCCGATCCGTGAGTACAGGTCGGTGGTCATCGGCCTGCCGGTGGCGGCGTCGGCGACCCCGGTCGCGCGGACGTAGCATCCCCGGCCCGGCATCCACAGTCCGACGGTGACACCGGGGATGCCGGCCTCCCGGCGCACGTCCGCGACGGCCTTGTCCAGCCGGGCGTTCAGCTCGCGCCCCAGGCCCTCCTGCGCGCACTTGTCCTGGTCATGCCCGTCGGCGCCGGCGAGGCGGACGGCGGTGGCGGCGGTGGCGGGAGTCGCCGCCGCCGGGGCCAGCACAGACGCCACGAGCAGCGCTGCGGCGAACAGGCGTCGGGTGGTGGTACGTCGCATGTCGGGGCGCTTCTTCCGGGACGGGGGTGAGGGTGCAACGGGGTTGAGGGTGCAACGGCACCATCCGGAGCGGGGTGGGGGGTCCTCGTGCGGTACGCGCCCCGGCGAGTCCACTCGATCGGACCCGGGCGCACCGCCGAGGCGGCGAACGAGCGGTGAGGGTCCGTCAGCAGGCTGACGGACCCTCACTCAAGGTCGGGGCTGACGCCCTGCGGCTACTTCCCGTATGCCTGGCGGAACTTGCGCCCCGTAGGACGACCCCTCAGAGAATCATCCGTGCTGCTCAGAGCGATAGAGAGCGCCCGAGCACTGTCGCTTCCCAAGCGGAGAGTGAACTTTGCGACCGAACTGCGATGAGTTCCAGCACGATTCCAGGTCTTCAGGTACGTCCACCTTCCGCGCGCGAATTTGGAGGCACCTTGAAGCTCTTGCTCACGTCAGGCGGCGTCACGAACCCGAGCATCCACTCGGCGCTCGTGGAGCTTCTCGGCAAGCCGATCGCCGAGTGCCACGCCCTCTGCGTCCCGACAGCACAGTGGGGGCACCCGATGTGCGGTCCGGCATCGGTGCGGGGCTTCGTGGCCGCCGAGCCCACGTGGCAGCACCTGTCCGGCCTGGGCTGGGCGTCGCTCGGTGTCCTTGAGCTCACCGCACTGCCCACCATCGGTGCCGAGCGATACGTCCCCTGGATCCGGGAGGCCGACGTGCTCCTGGTCGACGGCGGCGACGCGACCTATCTGTGCCACTGGATGCGGCAGTCCGGGCTGGCCGATCTGCTGCCTTCGCTGCCCGACACGGTCTGGGTGGGAGTGAGCGCCGGAAGCATGGTGATGACACCCCGGATCGGGGCGTACTTCGTCGAGTGGCCGTCCGCGCCGGACGACCGCACCCTGGGAGTCGTCGACTTCTCGATCTTCCCGCACCTGGACGCTTTCCCGCACAACACCCTGGCTGACGCAGAGCGGTGGGCCGCCGACATCGGCGTCCCGGCCTACGCCATCGACGAACAAACCGCCATCAAGGTCGTCGACGGCTCCGTCGAGGTGGTCTCCGAAGGGCAATGGACGAAATTCGGGTCATAGCCGCCCGCCATTCGTGACGTCGCGTCGTGCCGTGAGCGGCACGCCAGAGGTGCAGGCGTACACAGTGACCGGACAACTCGGCGCGAGGACGAGCGACGGTCGTAAACTGCGCTGATGTCCGCCGCCGGAGCGACCCCCCAGCGCGCCACCGTCGAAGCGCTCTTGACGGATCTCTATTCCTCGCCGCTCAAGATCGACACCTGGGTGCGCCTGGAACCCTGGGCCGCTGCGCGTGTGACATTCGGCGGAGCGATCACTCCCCGAAGTGTCGTCGTCAAATGGGTGCGGAGCCATCCGAGCGAAACCCGCACCGAACCCTGGAGACTCCGTACCGAAGTGGCCGCACTCCGGTTCCTCTCCGACGACCTCGGTCTGGAACTCACCCCTCGGGTCCTCGCCGCCGACCTTCCCGAGGGACTCATGGTCCTGGAAGACCTTGCGCCCCGCACTGCCCTGGATCACCTGCTCCGCCGTGACGGCGCCGCAACCCATGCTGACCGGTTGGCCGTCTTTGCTCGCGCCTACGGCCGACTCAACGCCGCGACCGTCGGCCACGCCGACATCTACCGCACGCGACGGATCTCCCTCGGACCGATCGACCCGCCGACCGACCACGTGAGTCGGCTCGTCCGGCACAGGGGCGAGGCACATGGACACGCCGCAGCTCTCGGCGCACCCATCACCGGACAAGCCGAGGCCGAACTCAGTGCCGCTCTCGCCGAGTTGAGCGACCCCGGCCCGTTCCTGGCCCTCAGTAACGGTGACGCGGAGACCAATAACATCCTCCTCCACGAATCCGGCCCCGCCGACGCCCGCCTCATCGACTTCGAGTCCGCCGGCTACACCCACGCCCTTGTCGACGCTGTCTGCCTGCATGTCCCGGGCCCGGCGTGGATGACCGTGGGCGACCCCATCGCCACCGGTCTTGCCGACCACTACCGCCACGCCCTGGCCGACGGAGTGCCCGAGGCCGAGGATGACCGGCGGTACGGATTCGGCCTGGCGGCAGCCTGCATCTCCTGGGCGATCATCCGTTTGCAACGGTTCGCCCTGCTCGACACCCGCGCGCCCGGCGACGACAGCAGACCCCAGCTCGTCGAGACGCTGGAGGCCGCAGCTCGCACCGCCACGGCCCATCGTGCCATCCCCCACCTCACCGGCTGGGCCCTCCGCACAGCCGACCTGCTGCGCCGACGCTGGCCCGACGCAGACCTGGACTTCACCGATGCCGCCGCTTTTCCGCCTTACACAGCGCGTCGCTGACTGATGAGAGAGTCTTCCAAAGACGGCGCGGAGTCTGGTGATCACACGTAGACCAGATCGAGGCTACGGGACGGCCCCATGATCGACGCTTGTTGAGCAAGCAATCGAGTGGGGAAGGCGAGCGGCCCTGGGGAGTTTCACGGCTGCGGCCGCATTTGTGTGAAAGGACAGCTCGGCGCCCGGCAAGGAGGAAAAGGGCCGTCGTGCGTGACGGCCCTCAGCTGGCGGCGGGAGTGATGGTGGTCTCGGCGGTGGTTGGCGGCGGCACCGATGGCATGGTGCTGTCCGCCAGGTCAAGGAGGTTCGCGATCCGGCGGTCCCGCGACTCTGCCGGCCAAGCGAGCCGGAGGTTGGTGGGGGGCAGGTCTGTGACGGGAATCCCGACCACGCCGGAGCCGAGGCGATCCGTCACGCTGTGGCCCACGACGACTACGAGCCGTCCGAGTGCAACGCGGTCGGTGAGTTCGTCCAGGCCGGTCGCGGGGGGCTCGGAGACGTAGGCGGGATCGCTGCGCAGACGAGTCAGGGAGACGTCCCGGCGCCCGGCGAGGGGATGGTTCGCGGGCAGCAGCGCGACCGGGTACTCCTCGCCGATGTCGCTGCTTTCAAGATCGAGGGGGGCCTCGGTCACACACAGCAGGGCGACGTCGGCCTGCCCGCCTCGGACAGCCGCGGCCTGATCATGGGTGAAGAGCAGGTGCATCGTGCCGTGACCGTGGCGGGTCTCGTAGCGGCGGTGGAGGTTACGCAGCAGCCCGGAGCCCATGCCCGGGGCGACGGCGATCCGCAAGGCGCCGCTTGCAGCATGGATTGTTCGCTGGGTCGCGCGATCGATTGCCTGCAATGCGTTGCGGGACTCGACCAGGAGGACCTTGCCCGCGGGGGTGAGGTCGACGCGTCGGCTTGTCCGTTCGAACAGCGTGACGCCCAGGCGCCGCTCCAACTGCGCGATGGCACGGGACAGCGGCGGGGGTGCGATGCCCAGCCGTTCGGCGGCTCGGCTGAAGTGCAGTTCCTCGGCTACTGCGACGAAGTATTCGAGCTGCCGAACCTCAAGGCGATCCATACCTCCAGGGTAATGATCTGCGAATAAGTCTGCATCGCTCTCCCCGTTGACCAGGCGGCACGCTGGACTCGTTCTCAGACCGACAAGAAGTCAAGAGGAGAGAAGATGGACGACGAGCGCGCGGTGGCCCAGGTGCTGGCCCGGTACGTGCGAGCGGCCGACCACCGCGACGGCGCGGCCATGGCCGCGCTGTTCGCGGAGGACGCTGTTGCCGAGATCTTCTACAGCAACGGCGGAACCCGGGAGAAGCTCGCCGAGCTCACCGGGGCCGAGGCCATCGGCAAGGCCGTCGCCGGGCTGATGGCGCCGCACCCGCCGCGCGGGTGGAGCCACCACACCACCCACGACCACATTATCGAGGTCGACGGGGACGAGGCGACGCTCGACGCCCAGTTCGTCGTGTTCAACACCCGGGGCCACAAGCGTCCGGCCGACGGCTGGCCCGAGGGGACGTACGGCGCACAGGGCACCATCACCCCGATCGAGTCCGGCTACTACCAACCGCGACTGCGCCGGATCGACGGCGCCTGGCGCATTTTCCACCACACGATCCTCATGGACCAGCCGATGGCCTTTCCGGGAGCCTGACTTGAAGGCGATCATCTACCAGCGGTACGGCGGCCCGGAGGTACTGGAGCTGGCCGAGGTGGAGTCGCCCAAGGTTCACGTCGACTCCGTGCTCGTCCGGGTAAGAGCCGCCGCTGTGAACCCGGCCGATCTCCAGATGCGCGAGGGACTGGCCCACGCGAACGTCCCCACCTACTCGCGAGCGTCCGGGCCTGCCACCTCCTCCGCTCCACGGCGGCACACGGCCCGACCTCGGCGCTGGAGCTCGACGACGAGGACGGGCGGCGCGTCGCGGTGATCACGCAGTTCGGGATGGTCGGGGAGGACGTGCACGCGGCGTGGGAGCATCTGGCGGCGTCGCTGCCAGATGCTTAGCCCGCCGTGCGTCACCAGGCCAGGGCGTCGGCCATGTTGGACTGCCAGTACGACACCTGGATCGAGCTGTCGATGTACACACCCTTCGAGGGCAGGGACGGGTGGGCGACGCTTTCGGTGCGGTCGAAGTGGACCGCGAGGGTCTTGGCCGTGTAGCCGTCGGAGCCACTGCCGTCGGCGGCCGAGAGGACGACGCTCGCGTAGCCCGACTCGCCGGGGGCCAGCGTGACCACGGCCTGGGGCTGGGAGTCCTCGATGACCGGCGGGACGGACTGGGCGCCGGTGAACTCGACGGCCGGGTAGCCGATCAGGTCGCAGTTCTTCGAGCCGGTGTTGGTGACGGTGAGGAGGAGGTGGTTCAGGGGTCGGGTGACCTCCGTGGCGGTCGTCCTCGCGGAGGTGGTGGTGCAGGGGTTGAGGGTGGCTTCCGAGTCGTCCGAGCCGTCCGAGCCGGAGGAGCCAGACGAACCCGAGGAGCCGGACGAACCCGAGGAACCCGTCGTACCCGTCGAGCCCTTGAAGTCCGAGTCGGTGGAGTCGGAGTCGGAGTCGGCCTGTCCCGCCCCCGTGGACGTTCCCCCGTCCGCCTCGGGCGAGGACGTGCCGGTGGATGCCGACACCGTGGACGCGCCCTCGTCCTTGGTGCCCAGTCCGTCGTTGCACGCCGTCAGTGTGAGGGTGGCGAGCGTCAGTGCGGCGGCGGCGAGCAGGCGGGTGCGCTGGGTACGTGCGGACATGGTGATCCCCCTGTGAGGTACGGGTCTGTGCACGGGCCGCTCGACCGGATGCCGGTGGCGGCGTGCTTGGATGACCAGAGCTTGTGCGGTGATCCGTCCCAGCCGCCACAACTGCCGGGGGATCCGGGACACTGGGACGCTTGCAACGGCCCTGACCTGGGGGAACGACCTCCCCCTGGAATGCCGGTCCGGGACGCGGAGAGAGGGAGGAACAGTGGCGGGGGACGAGTTCTCGGAGCTGCTCGGCCGGTTGAAGGAGCGGTCCGGGCTCAGTTACGGGGTGCTCGGGAAGCGGCTGCACATGAGTGCGTCCACGCTTCACCGATACGTCAACGGGGACGCCGTACCGACGGATTACGCGCCCGTGGAACGCTTCGCCCGGGTGTGCAAGGCGACTCCCGAGGAACTGGTGGAGCTGCACCGGCGGTGGATTCTCGCGGATGCGCGGCGGGGGCAGGGGCAGGCCCAGAAGGCGGGCGCCCCTGCTGCTGAGGCGGCAGCCGAAGCCGTGGTCGCGGACGTTCCCGAGGATGTTCCCGAGGTCGTGGTTGAGGTCGAGCCGGGATCCCCAGCCGAGGCTCCCCTTGCCCGACGCCGACGCACCCTCGTCCTCGCCTCCGCCGCCGTCGTCGCCGCAGCCACCGCAGCCGCACTCGTGGTGAACCTCGTACCCGCCGACGGCCAGGACGACCGAAATGGGAAGCAGTCCGTGGGAGCCGCCGCCTCCGAATCCGCCGGAGACAGTCCCAGCGCCTCCGAGCCGACTGGCGACGCGACGGGTGGGTCGGCCTCACCGTCCGCCTCACGCAGCGGCAGCCCGACGGCCTCCGCCGCAGCCTCTACCTCTTCCTCGCTGAGCGGCGGTTCCGTGGGCGGGGCCACCGCGCCAGCCGTCGCCGTCAATCCGTACAAGTGGGACGGCCCGTGCAGCCAGCACTACTTGGTCGACCGGCAACCCGAGCAGGTGCCCCCGCCGCCGGCCGAGCAGGACGCCCGCGGATGGGTCAGCGCGCTGGGCGGGGTCGCCGCCGGGGAGCAGATGCTCGCGGTGACCGTGCAGGGCACCGGGGAGGCGACGGTCGTCCTGGACGCGCTGCATGTGCGGGTGGTGGAGAAGAGCTCTCCGCTCGCATGGAACGACTTCGCGATGGGCGTCGGGTGCGGTGGCGGCGTGGAGACGGCGTCGTTCGGTGTGGACCTCGACGCCGGGCGGCCCACGCTCTCGCCCAAGGCCGGGCAGCGGGACTTCCCGTACAAGGTGAGTGAGTCCGACCCCGAGGTCTTCTACATCTTCGCCGACGCGCGGGCGCACAACGTGAGTTGGTACCTGGAGCTGGACTGGTCGAGCGGCGACCAGCACGGCGTCGTACGCGTCGACGACAAGGGCAACCCGTTCCGGACGAGCGGGAACGTGGGGCGGCCCGCGTACTACTACCCGCTCGGTGACTCCGAGTGGAGCCGGAACGACTACGAGCCCAACATCCCCGGC
This sequence comes from Streptomyces sp. JLBG701, assembly GCF_058544905.1. Lineage (NCBI taxonomy): Bacteria > Bacillati > Actinomycetota > Actinomycetes > Kitasatosporales > Streptomycetaceae > Streptomyces > Streptomyces sp. JLBG701. The sequence continues at coordinate 6,045,034 of NZ_CM178588.1, read as the reverse complement.
TGAGAACGGTCCGGCGCGCGCCGGCCGTCAGTCCAACAGGCCGTCGTAGTCGGGCAGCTTGTACGTCGTGTCGGCGTAACCGCCGGACAGGTCCGTCGTGTTGTTGCCGATGTTGGCGATGATGTCGTAGCCGTCGGCCTCGATCTCCTTGCGCTGGGAGGTCTTGAACTCCTCCACGGTCATGCTCGCGATCTCGCTGAGCGAGCGCGTGTAGAGGCCGTCGACGGTGTAACCGACGTGCGTCAGGTTGTACGTGGTCGCCACGTCGATCAGATTGGTGCGGGCGCTGACGAAGAAGACGCTGATCCCCTTGGCGTGCGCGTCCTGGGCGAGCGCGAGCACCGGCGCGGTGGCGGGGGTGGGGTAGCCGCCCTCGAAGTAGCTGGCCAGGGACGTGTTGTCGATGTCCAGCACGATCGCCAGGTCGGCGCCCGAGGTGTTGGCGGCGGCACGACCGTCGATGTAGGTCTGCGCGGGGCCGGTGACGGCGGCGACGTCGGACAGCCACTGGGCCTCGGTCACGGTCGCGGCCTGCGCGGGCAGGGCGGTGGCGAACGTCAGGGCGAGGCCGGCCAGAACGGCTACGGCGGCGCCGCGTGCGGTGAGACGGTTCATACCGTCACCCTGCGCGGGGCGGGCGTGCAGTGGGTGACTGCCGGAGGTCCGTGGGGCGACGTAAGGCCCACGTTCTGAGGGGGAGCCTGTGAATTGCCCCTGAGGGGAGGGGAGTTGAGGGGCGCCAATGGTTGTTATGGGCGCGGGGTGAGGGAGCCGGTGCGTATCGCTTGGAGGAGTTGGGCGAGGCGGGTGGGGGTGGTGGTGAGGTGCGTGGTGGGGGTGTCGGACTCGCGGAGGTGGATGGTGGTGGGGGTTGCGGCGAGTTCGACACAATCGTTGCCTTCACCGCCGCCGGAGAAGGAGGACTTCTGCCAGCCGACTTCCACACAGGCGTTGCCCTCGCCTCCGCCGGAGAAGGAGGACTTCTGCCAGTTGTCGACGGTGGCCATGGTTCGCCTCACAGTTCCTTAGCCAGCTGGTGGATGAAGTCACGCGACCGCGCTGGGTCGAGCGACAGTGCCTCCACTTTACGGAAGAGCGTTCGAAAGTGGTCCAGTTGGGCCGCGGAGTCGATGAACGTGGTGCCATGCGGTGCGTCGCGTACGACAGTGTCCAGTGCGGGGACCGCACCTCCCGCGTACACCATGGTGCTCCCGGCGCCGGGAAAGTCGTCGAGGTCGAAAGGGATGACGCGCACGGTGACGTGATCCGCCTGCGACAGCTCCAGCACGCTGGCCAGTTGAGATCGGAAAGCGGTCCGGCCGCCGACCCTGATGCGGAGCGCCGCTTCGTGGATCACCGCCTCGTACGGGGTAGGTCGGGGATCGTCGATGATCACGCGCCGTTGCATGCGGTGATTCACGCAGGCGTTGAGTTCACTCTCGGGCAGCTCGGGTGTGGTGAACGAGAAGAGCGCACGGGCGTAGTCCTCGGTCTGGAGTAGCCCCGGGATGTGCAGGAAGTCCAAGTCCCATCGGTAGATGGCGTGGTGCTCCAGCTCGGACAGATCGAGGAAAGGCGTGGGCAGCAGACCCCGGTACTCCTCCCACCATCCGCGTGTCCGATCTGTCGCCATGGTCACCAACGCGTCGACCAACTCCCTGTCTGTGCAGGCGTAATGGGCGGTGAGACGACGCAGGCGTTCTTCACTGACGCCGGCGACACCGGACTCGATCTGACTCATCTGGGTGGAGTTCACTCCCAGCATGACGCCTGCCTCGGTGGCCTTCAGCCCTGCGGCATCCCGAAGTTTGCGCAGTTCGCAGCCCAGACGCGTCTGCCTTGCCGTGGGGTTTCGCCGTGTCGCCATGTGCAGTTCCCTGGTTCAACTCGCCGTGCCGGGTGCCCCGTTCGGGTGCGAGATTACGTGAGCGACTTGCGCGGTCGCAAGTTTCAGACCTACCGTCAGTGATGCGCCGCACACCCTGCGGAACGCCGGGCGACCGGAAGCGCACCGCTCCGCCCTGCCACGACGGCTGCGGCAATGCCACCGTCCCCGAACACCAACTCCCCACCCCACACCCGGAGTTCACCCATGCCTGAAACAGCCGAAGCCGAAAGCGCCCCCTGGGAATACACCCTCCAGATCCCCCACGACCCTCGCGCCGTCACCGTCTGTCGCCGCACCCTCCGCCTGATCCTGACCATGCACGGCCTGATCAACCTCGTCGACACCGCCGAACTTCTCGCGACGGAGCTGATCGCCAACGCCGTACGCCACACAAAGGGCCCCGCAGCCCTACGGGTGTCCTGGACCCCCCACACCCTCCGCATCGGCGCCTGGGACGCGAACCCCGAACCCCCGGAACCACCACGCGAGTTCGCCACTCTCACCGACCTGGAGGAGGGTCGCGGCCTCGCCCTGGTCAAGGCCTGCGCCGACCTCTGGGGCTGGCAGCCACAGTCCAGGCTCGGCAACCGGGGCAAGTACGTGTGGTGCGAACTGACCGCCGCGTGAGCGTGCGCCCGCCAGGGAATGCGCGGATTGACGGCGCAACGCCTTGCCGAATGCGGCGCTTCGCTCCGGTTCCTACCTGGCTGGATACTGGTACGGCTACGGCGTTGGCTCGCTCGTGCCGTCAGTCAGCTCCTGGTGGAGGCTGGCGAGGTTGCTCCGGTATAGCTCGGTGTCGGGGTGGTCGGGGCCGAGTGTGGCTTCCGCGATCTGCAGTGCCCGCTCTGCCAGCGGCAAGGCCTCGGTGTACCGCCCCAGGGCGCTGAAGGTCGTTGCGAGGTTGTTCACGCGCAGGGCGGTGCTGGGGTGGTCGGGGCCCAGTGCGGCCTCAGAGATCTGCAACGCCCGCTCCGCCAGCGGCAAGGCCTCGGCGCGCCGCCCGAGATCGCTGAAGGTCTGGGCGAGGTTGCCCAGGCGCAAGGCGGTGTCGGGGTGGTCGGGGCCCAGTGCGGCCTCAGAGATCTGCAACGCCCGCTCCGCCAGCGGCAAGGCCTCGGCGTACCGGCCTAGATCGCTGAAAGTTACTGCGAGGTTGCCCAGACGCAGGGCAGTGTCGGGGTGGTCGGGGCCCAATGCGGCCTCGGCGATCTGCAACGCCCGCTCCTTCAACGGCAGGGCCTCGGCGTGCCGCCCCAGGGCGCCGAAGGTCGATGCTAGGTTGCCCAGACGCAGGGCAGTGTCGGGGTGGTCGGGGCCCAATGCGGCCTCAGTGATCTGCAACGCTCGCTCCTTCAACGGCAGGGCCTCGGCGTGCCGCCCCAGGGCGCCGAAGGTCGATGCTAGGTTGCCCAGACGCAGGGCAGTGTCGGGGTGGTCGGGGCCCAATGCGGCCTCAGTGATCTGCAACGCCCGCTCCGCCAGCGGCAGGGCCTCGACATACCGCCCCAGGGCACTGAAGGTCAGGGCGAGGTTGTTCAGGCGCATGGCGGTGTCGGGCTGGTCGGGGCCCAATGCGGCCTCAGTGATCTGCAATGCCCGCTCCTCCAGCGGCAGCGCCTGATCTGCCTGGCCTCGGGCCCAGAGGTAGAAGGCAGCTTGCCCCAGCAAGGCAGCAAGTTCGGCGACATCACTGGTGGCGAGCTGATGGTTGCCCGCGGCCTGGACGTGGGGCAGCAGTCTTTGCCACTCCGGCCAGGACACCACGTCTTCGGGGCTGTCGGGGGGCATGGCCGCATGGAGGAGCGTCAGAGCGGTCTGGCTGGGGTGTGGCGGAGCCTTAGGCGGGTTTCGGCGCAGCAGGCGCCTGACCCCTCTGGGGTCGGGAGGCGGAACGTGGGCCGGCGTGGCGGTGCGTACGACGGTTTGTACAAGGCGGTGGACAGTGACGGCGCTATCGGTGAGGGCGACCATGCTGTAAGCCGCAAGCGTGCCCAAGGCATGGTCGACGGCTTGAGTGGTCGGCAACGCCGTGCCCAGGACGTGGCGCGGCAGCGGGTCCGGCGCGAAGTGGGCCAAGACCCGCAGGAGTTCCACCGCGTGGGGGTCGGCATCATGCACGGCATTGAGACTGACACTCCACAACTGAGCGATGGTCCGCTGCTGGGGGTCACCCGGCGCAGCAGTGGCCAGCACTCCGGCAGGGTCCGCGCGCAACTGCCTGAGATAGGCGTCAGCGCTGGTCCGAGTCTGTGCGAGGTAGGCCCCAGCCTGCTGCAAAGCCAGCGGCAGATGCCCGAGTTCCTCAGCCAGGTCGGCCAACAAGCCGGCCTCGCTCTCACCGTGACGTTCAGTGATCGCCTGAAGGACCGCCAACGACGCCTCAGGGGCCAGGGTGTCCAGGCGCAACGGCGTGCCAAGGTCCCGCCAGGGAAGGTCGCGCCGGGTCGTGACCAGGACCTGCCCGGTGCTCAACCGGCCCAGATAGGGGCCCAAGTCTGTTGGATCGTCCGCGTTGTCGAAGACGAGGAGCCATCCAGTGCGGCCCTGCAACCAGCTCACGGCCCACACGGCGGCATCGTCCAACGGCAGCGTCGCATGCACCGGATTGAGAGCCGTGGCCAAGGAGGCCAATCCGGCTATGACCCCCGCTTCAGCCGATGCCTCGATCCACCAAACCGGCCCGTGTCCGGCCGCCAGATAGCCGTGGGCGTGATGCAGAACCAGCGTGCTCTTGCCGACGCCACCCATGCCCCGCACACTCTGCGCCACGATGCCCGTCCCCGTCGACGGCAGCGCATCCAGGGTGGCGAGTGCCTCGTCCCGGCCCTTGAAGACACGATGGTCGGGGGCGGGAAGGTTGTTCAGTCGCCCGATCTCCTCGGCCGAAACGGCTGCCTGGAGTGCATCGGGAGGCAGGACCAGAGTCCGTTGCTCGATGCGGGCCTGATCCCCTGTGGCGATCACTCCAGAGCTGTGGCCGGCCGCAGCGGAGCGGCCTCCCGAGGCGGGCGGTGTCTGCGCGTTCGTCATCGCTGAACGGTGCCGTTGTCCCCGGTGATGATGATCCCGGAATTGTCCTGTGTGGCAACCGCCCGCTCACCAGACGCCGTTGGGCCACCCGCTGTCGCCCCAGCGGGCGGAGCCGAGGAACCGATCAGGGAGGACGCCCAGGTCCCCAGCACCCCGGCGATGACGGCACCGGCTCCCGCGCCCGTCCCGATGCGCGTCGCCTGGTCCCACGGAAGCAGCAGATCCCCCAACACCACGCACACCGCGAAAACCGCCAACGTCCCTACGACGACCAGCAACCAACGCCCCGTCCGGCCCATCTGATGCCCCCCACGCAGAATCAGACAACCATGCTCCCACCAAGGCACGACGGACCACATGGTTCTGCCGAACCCGGCTTCAGAACCGGGATGCTCCCGTCAGAGCGGCAGGTCGTCGGGCAGGACCCTGAATGCCTTGTGCCGGCTCAACGGGCGTACGGCCCGGAAGTCGCGCCGGTCGAGGGTGAGGATCGCGTCGGTGTCGTAGTCGGCGGCCAGCGCCACGTTCACGGCGTCGGCCAGATCGAGGTCCAGCGCGTTGTAGCGGGCGCGGACCGACTGGGCGGCGGTCAGGTGGTCCTCGGTGATCTCCGGCATGACGACGCGGCCCCGGCTCATCCAGCGCCGGAGATCGTCGACCGCGCTGAGGGCGGCCGCACGCCCGAGTTCGCGCGTGGCGACGTGGTCCAGCTCCGCCAGCAGCAGCGGCGACATGACAAGGAGCCCGGCCGCCATGATCGCCTCGTTGGCCGCCGCCTGCTCCGGGTGAGCGGAGTCCAGGGCCGCCAAGAGGCCGGATGTGTCGGCGATGACGATGATCACGCGGTGGTTCCAGGCTCGGGCTCGGAGTCGGCCTCACGGCGGACCGCGTCGGCGACTGTGTCACGGACCTCGGCCTTGGACGGAGTACGCCCCGCCCCCTCGAAGGTGCGCGAGAACAGCGGTTCGTCCCAGACGCGGTTCGCCATGGCCGCGAGGTGAATCCCCTGGCGGATGATCTCGGCCTCGCTTATCCCGCGGCGCTTGGCGGCCTCCTTGATGATCGCCAGGTCCTCGGGGTCGGCATAGACGTTCGTGCGCTTCATGGACATGTACTAAGAGTAGTTCATGTACCACGAGTGGTCCATGTACCAGATGGGCACACCCTCGTCACCCCGCCGCCTGACCCGTCGCCGCGACCCGGAAGCCGACGGTCGAATAGCGCCCCGAGGGGTCGCGGCCCTCACCTCGGTAGATGGCGGTGCAGCTGTTGAGGTTGGCGTACCAGGAGCCGCCGCGGATGGCGTTGACCTGTGTTCCCATCTCGCCGCCGTGGGTGGCGGTGATGACGGAGGTGGTCCACTCCCAGCAGTTGCCGCACAGGTCCAGGACGCCGTCCGCGCTGGCCCCGCCGGAGTAGGTGGTGACGGGGGTGGTGTAGCCGCCGACATCGGTGAGGGCGTCGTAGACGTCGGTGTAGATGAAGCCGGTGCGGCTCGCGGTGACGTTCCAGCCGGCCACGGTTCCGGTGCTGCCGATGGAGAGGATCTCGGAGATCGGGAAGCTCTGTCCGTACAGGTCGGAGGCGGTGGCGGTGTAGGTGGCCAACTCGTCGCCGTGCTCGGCGAGTTCGTAGGCGGCGCATACCGCCATGTAGTTGTAGTTGCTGGTCAGGACGAGGTCGGAGTACGTGGTTCCGGCCGCGTTCCCCCAGGGGTAGGTGAGGGCGTCGGGGCCGGAGGCGGCGTTCTCCCATTCGGCCTCGGTGGGCAGCCGGAAGGTCCAACCATCCGCGTCCGCCTGCGCGTTGAGCCAGGCGCAGTAGGCGGTGGCGGAGTCCAGGGAGACCGTCAGTACGGGGTGGTCGGCCTTGCCGTCGGGGTACGTGCCGCCGTCCCAGTAGGGGGGAGCTTCCTGGCCGGAGTCGGTGACAAACTCCAGGTACTGGGCGTTGGTGACCTCGTATGTCCCCAGCCAGTAGGCGGTGTTGAGGGGCGAGGCCTCTCCCGAGCCCACCGTTCCGGCGAGGTCGGTGGCGAAGACGAAGGAAGGGTTGGCGGCGATCCCGGTCAGCTCCTGGCCCGCGACCGTGGCGGTGGCCGTAGCGGCCGCCGTGGCGGTCGCGGCTGCGGCGCGGGTCGGTCGCAGGAGGGCGGTCGCGCCCGGGAGGGCGAGGAAGGCGAGAAGGGTCCTTCTGCCGATACCGGGGGAAGTCGCGCTCATGACAACTCCTGAGGGGATTGGCGGCACGCATCCCTGCGCGCTCCTCGACGCCGATGCTCCATCAATCCTCATAAGGTGTCGACACCTCGACCGTAACAGTCCCCTGAGACTGAGCTGTGAGCCCCATTACGTCGACAGTCGACTGGCGACAGCAGAAGGCCGAGCTTCGCGCGAGCCGGTCACACACTCCCAGCCGGACCGTGCGAGACCTCCGCGCAGGCAAGGGCGTACGGCCATATCGCGGCGCCGATCTCCTCCGGTGTGCCGGGACAGTCGTGGCGTAGCCAGTCGATGATCGTGCCGAGGACGGCGCCCGCCAGGAAGGCGGCGACCGGGTCGTGCGGGGTCTCGCCGGGCAGGCCGCGGCTGATGCGGGCGGCCAGGGCGATGCGGTGGAGGAGGTGGTTGATCATCCGTGCGCTGCCCTCGTCGCAGAGCAGGGCCCGGTAGAGGGGTGCGTGCTCGGCGACGTGGGCGAACAGTCTGGGCATGGGGTTGGCCAGCGGCTCGCCGTCGGGTTCGCGCGGCCCACGCGGGATCGGCGCGACGGCCACCAGCCGGTCGTAGGTCGCCGTGCACGCGGCAACGGCCAGGTCATGGACGTCCACGTAGTGCTCGTAGAACGTCGAACGGTTGACGCCGGCCCGCTTGGTGAGGTCGGCGACCGAGATCTGCCTCAGCTCCCGCTCGGTGACCAGCTCGCGCAGTGCGGCTTCGAGGGCGGCGCGGGAACGGAGAACACGTCGGTCGGGGGGTTGCGCAGGCATGCCCCGACAGTATCCTTTCCAACACCTGATGGATATCCAACAGTTGTCGGATCCAGTTGTCGGACAGGAGAGGCTCCCATGGCCACATTCGTCCTCGTCCACGGCGGCAGTCACGGCGGCTGGTGCTACCAGCGCGTCGCCCGCCTCCTGCGCACGGCCGGCCACGAGGTGTACGCCCCGACCCTGACCGGACTCGGCGAGCGCGCGCATCTGCTCGGGCCCGACATCGACCTCGACACCCACATCACCGACATCGTCCAGGTCCTGCGCTACGAGGACCTGCACGACGTGATCCTCGTCGGCCACAGCTACGGCGGCATGGTCATCACCGGCGTCGCCGACCGCGCCCTGGACCGCGTCGGCCACCTCGTCTACCTGGACGCCGCCACCCCCGCGAACGGCCAGTCCCTCGCCGACCTCGCGCCGGAACTCATGACGGCCTCCCGCGCGTTGGGCCGGGTGATCGACGGTGTGGAACTCGTCAACTTCCCCGGCGAAGGCCCCATGCCGTACTACGGCGTGACCGACCCGGACGACATCGCCTGGCTGGAGTCGAAGATCACCCCCCACCCCTGGAAGTGCTTCACCCAGCCACTGCGCCTGGAGAACGAGCCGAGCGTGCGCAAGATCCCGCAAACCCAGATCGTGTGCACGTCGACCCTCCCCTACCGCGCCCCGGCCGACCTGGAGCCCGCCCGCGCGGCCGGCCGCCTGTGGGACATCGACACCGGCCACGACCTGATGATCACCGAGCCGGAAGCCGTCGCCGACCTGCTCGGGCGGGTGCCGACGGGCGCATAGGAGAAGGCCCGGGTCACGGGGACCCGGGCCTCCAGTTGTGTGCCGTCATACCGCCAGGACGAGAACCCCGGCCGCCAGCGCCTGCGGAAGCACGGCCAGGATCCCGAAGAACAGGGCCCTGTTCCGCGCGACGTCCGACCCAAGTCCCCGCAGCCTCGACCAACCCCATGCCACGACGCTGGTGAGCGGGGGCAGCAGGGCCACTCCTGCGCACCCCGCCGCGTACAGCGCGCCCGAGTGGTCCGCGGTCGTGGTCCACAGGGGCCAGGCGATGCCCAGGTCGAGGAGCAGGAGGGACAGCAGTCCGGCCCTGACTCCCCGCGCTTCCGCGCCCTCGGGGCGACCGATGTGTGCGGCACCGTAGACGGCGGTGTGCACGATCGCCACGAGGGCGCAGATGAGGACGATGGTCAGGGCCGAGTCGCCCAGAGCCGGCAGGAGGTTCCCCGACCGGACTCCGTCGACGACGTCCCCCGCCAGGCCGAAGGCGCTCAGTCCGAGCACGACCAGGAGGGAGACGCGCAACTGCTTGACCAGGCCACTCATCACGGCGCCGAGGATATTCGGCGCGCCTGTCAGCCGCCGATGTCCGACTGGACGGCCGCGCCGACGAGTTCGGCGGCGTCGGCGGGGCGGATGAAGCCCGCGTTCACCGCCCGGGTGGTGGCCAGTGCCCACTTCGTGACGAAGGTGGCGTGGGTGGGGTACAGGGCCGTCAACTGCTCGGCGCTGAACGGGGTGGTCGTGCCGAACAGGAAGCAGAACGACGCCCCCGACTGCCCGAGACCGGACAGCGTGGCGAGGGGTGCGTCGACCGACGGGGTGCGGATGCCGCCGGCGACATTGCCGTTGGCGTCGAGGACGAAGGCGGGTGCGGAGCCGGAGGTGTCCACCTGGAGGCGGGGCGCCCTGGCCGGCGGGATACCGGTGGTCACCCAACGGTTCAGGGCGAACTCGGCGGTGTCCAGGACGTAGTGCGCCTGCCCGGTGTTGATCGGCGAGCCGCAGCCGGTCCTGGTCGGCGGAGTGAGCATGGCGTTGAGACCCGCGAGGCCCACCGCGCCGCTGCCGTCGTCACGCGCGCCGAGGCCGATGTAGGCGTCGGCGTGCGAGGTGCCGGCCACCTCCCAGAGCCGCAGGCGCGAGGTGTCGTCCTGCCGGGCGGCCAGCGAACCGAGCGCGATCAGGTCGGTCTCGGTCTGCACGGTGAGCACCGGTTCGTCCAGGTCGGTGCGGAAACGGACGACCGCCGGAGTCGGCACGTCCTCCTGCGGAGCCTGCGACAGAGGCGCCCCGATGTCCCGGCGGCTGTGCACGAGGAACCCGTCGTACACGCCCACCAGGGGCTGGATCGCGTTGATGTACGTGGTGAGCCGGAACGCCGACTGCGACTCGCCGTTGGCGAGCACCGTGCGCGGGCGGAGCCCGTCGAGGAGCGTGGCGGCGGAGTCCCGTACGGCCTGTCCTGCCTGGCTGAAGATGTCGTACGAGTAGCTGTCACCGGGGTGGGACAGGTCCGCGTAGCGCACCGGGTCGGCCGTCTCGGTGGCGGCGACTCCGGTGGCCTGGGCGGAGACACCGACCCAGGCGTAGCCCTCGCGGATCAGCTCGTTGTGGGCGTAGATCCACTCCGGGGCCGCGTCGACTCCGCCGCTGACGTTCAGCCATTCCACTACGACGGTTCCGTTGAACTCGGCCGCATCGGCGGGCCGGTTGACGACGACCCGGGTGGTGTACGGCGCGATGGTCGCCGGCGTCACCTGCCACTGCCCGTCGGAGTCGAGGGGTGCGGCCGGTACGTAGGACTCGGCGTTCCCGGAGAGGAAGAACTCGGACTGGGTGTATCCAACGGTGGCGAGGTCGAACGTCGTTGTTCCCGGCATCACGACGGCACCGTTGCCGCCCGTCACCGGGCCGGTGACAGTCGGGCTCGCCGCCGCGTGGGCGGCCGGTCCGGCCTCCGCGGCGACCGCGGAGGAGGCCCCGAGGAGGAGCGGGAGGACGGTGAGTGCGGCTGCCGCTAAGAGGTGCGGGCGGACTCGTGCCGCCCGCCTGAATGTGAGGTGCATGACATCTCCTGCCTTAGAAAACGCGGCCGACGTCCTTGCGGACGATGGTCTGCATGCTGTGTTCGGCGAGGGCTGCGATGGTCATGGAGGGGTTGCAGGCGCCGGTGGAGCCGGGGATGCGGGCGCCGTCGAGGACGTAGAGGCCCTTGTGGCCCAGGACGCGGCCGGTGAGGTCGACGGCCTCGCCCATGGGGACGCCGCCGAGGGCGTGCCAGGTGGAGGCGGAGCTCGCGTTGGTGTCGATCATCATGCCGCCGCCCGCTGCCGCGATGGCCTGCATCCGGGTCGCGATCTGCGCCTGCAGTTCGGCCTCCGCGGCGGCGGGCCAGGTCAGGACGGCGTCGTCGGTGTCGGCGTCGTAGGCCCAGGTGCCCGCGCCCTCGACGATGCCGAAGCCAACGACGGTCAGCGCGGTGTAGGCGGAGCTCTGGATGGGCGAGCCGGCGTGGATGACGGTGAGCGGGATGGAGCTCGTGTCGTCGGTGCCGCCGATGCAGGCGGGGCCGCCCTGCTGGGTTCCGGCGTCGCCGGCCGTCGGGTTGATCCAGGCCCAGATCCGGTCGCCGTTGTTGCCCCACCCGGTGCCGATGGCGTCGGGCAGGTCGGGGATCAGGTTCTTGGCGCGGGACTTGACGAGGAGGCGGGTGGTGCCCGGGGAGCCGGCGTTGAGGAACACGGCGTCGGCGGTGATGCGGATCTGCTCCTGGACGGTGCCGCTGGTGTCGATGCGGTCGACGGACAGCACCCAGCGCTTGCTGGCGTCCATCGCGAGGTCGCGCACGACGTGCAGGGGCGCCACCTCGACCAGCCCGGTGGACTCCGCCTGGGCGAGGTAGGTGACGTCGATGGAGTGCTTGCCGCCGTTGTTGACGCCGAAGGCGATGTCGCTGGTGGAGTACGTCGGCTCGTACTGACCCGTCAACTCGCCCCGGACGAAGCTCCAGTCGACGGGCAGCGGCACCTTGAACGGCGTCAGACCCGCCTGGGGCGCGACCTCCTGGAAGAGACGGGACGACTTGTACGCGTCCGAGGCCAGGATGTCGTAGGGGATGGTGGAGATGCCCAGCATCCGGGCGACGGTCGGGTACGCCCACAGGTTGAGGTCGTCGTAGAGGCCGGCCGCCACCGGTATCGACTTGGCGAAGTTGGCCTTCGTCGGCTGCAGGGTCATGCCGTGGTACATGATCGAGCCGCCGCCGACCGCCGCGCCGACCATGGCGGTCATGCCGTTGCCCACGACGGGTTCGAGTACGCCGGTGTAGGGGTCCCAGGTCTGGTTGCCGCCGCCGACGATGGCGTGGTCGGTCAGCCAGGCGGAGCGGTTGTCCATGTTCGCGAAGCGGCAGAACGTGGTGGCGTTCGGGCCGGTGCGCCAGCGCCGGCCGCGCTCCAGGACCAGGGTGGAGACTCCGGCCTGCGCCAGCCGCAGCGCGGTCACGCCGCCGCCGAAGCCGGTACCCACGACCACGGCCCTGACGCGCCGCTCGGTGACGGCGGCGGTCACCGAGGTCGAGGAGACCGCGGCCGACGCTCTGCCGGTGCCGGCCACGGCCCCGCCGAGTGCGGCCGCACCGAGGGCCGCCGCGCCGAGCGCCCGACGACGGCTGATGCCGGACGCGGGGTGGGGGGACGCGGCGTGGGGGGACGCGGACCGCGCGGAAAGGGCCTGGTGGGAAACCTTGTCGGGCATGAGACTCCCGTCGGGAGGGCCCGTCGTGGCCGCCGGCTCACGAGGGCCGGACTGTGGGGGCAAGCTCATTCGTGACCGGTCTGGCGTGTACATGAGGGACCAGCGCGCGGTCACCGTAGCACCACCTGTCACGCCGTGCCACAAAGTCTCAGTGCGACATGAACTAAGATTGGCATATCTATGTCAAGGAGGGGTGAATGGGCGGACAGGCCGGTAGCCGCATGGGGCGACCTCCTCTGACGGAGCGGCGCCGCCAGGCGACACGCATGGAGATCGCCGACGAGGCGGTACGGCTCTTCGTCACCCAAGGCGTGGCGGCGACCACCGCGGAGGACATCGCCTCGGCCGCCGGGATCTCCACCCGCACGCTCTGGCGCTACTTCCGCTCCAAGGAGGAGTGCGCGCGCCCCCTCCTCACGGCAGGCATGGACCTGATGACCGAGCGTCTGCGGGCCTACTGGCACAAGGGCAGTTCACCCGCCGAGACGTTCGCGAACGCGGCCGACCCGGGTCTGGTCGCCACCCAACACGTGGGTGCACTACGGGATCTCGTACGCCTGACCCGTGACGAGCCCGGACTGCGTGCCGTCTGGCTGGAGACCCACTTCGACGCCGAGGCCGTCTTCGCCCGCGTGATCGCCGACGGCACCGACCGCTCCGAACACGACCTCGCGATCCGCCTGGAGGCGGGCATGCTGAACGCCGCCCTGCGCATCACGGTGGAGGACTGGGCCCTTCAGCCCGACGACCCGGCCGGCCCGCCGCTCGGCGAGACCCTCGCCCGGGCGCTGCAGGTGATGACCAAGCTGCTCGATCCGGAAGCCGCCGAGTTTCCCGACCACCGACGGGTGATCCACCGGCCGGCGACGGACTCCCGGCCCGGACAGTAGGGCCGTACGGCATACGGCATACGGCATACGGCCATAGGGCCTGTCCGGGCCGGGAGGTACGCCAACTACCTGGGAATTACTGGGTGGTGAGGTAGGCCCGCTCGATCGTCTGGACCAGCGTGTTGCCGGCCCGGTCGGTCAGCTTGGCCCGCAGCGAGACGGAGCCCGCCCCGGCCGGGTGCTTCAGCACCAGGTGCTTACCGCCGACGGCCTTGGCGTGCTGCCAGGTGACACCGTCGTCGTACGACACCTCGAAGGCCAGCTTCTTGGGCCGCTGTCCGGCCGCCGCACCCTCGACGGTGAACGGCACCTTGAACCACTGACCCGCCTTCGCCGTGCTGGACAGGCTCAGTTGGGGCGAGAAGCGGACCACCGACAGCGGGAGCTCGGTCGAGTCGTCCTCGGCGGTGGTGGCGGACCGGAAGGTCCACTCCGTACGGACGCGGGTGCTGACCGGGTACACCGCGGGGTCACGCGACGCATCCACGGTCAGCTTGTACGCGCTGTCGTCGGCCGGAACGGTGTACTCGGTGAGGTCGATCGGCGAGTAGCCGTAGTCGTCGGGGATCTCCTTGCCGTCGGCCTGGAGCGAGCTCGTCACCGAGGTGTAGTCGCTGAGGCCCCAGTGCCCGGAGCCGTCGCCGAACAGCGGCGTGTAGGCCCGGATGACGTTGCCGGACCGCATGACTCCGGGGAATCCCTGTTCCGGTCCGGCGTCACCGGCGGCGGGCAGAACAGGCCCGAAGACACCGACGTTGAACCGCTCGGTGTAGTTGCGTCCGGCCTCCCAGGTCCTGGGCATCCGCATCAGGAAGTTCTCCCAGACCGTGTCGCGGCCCTCGCCGCTGGTCTGCCAGGTGCGGAAAGACCACTTGACGTCGCCTGCGAGGACGTACTCGGTGGTGCTCAGCGGCAGTTCGCCGCGCATGTCGTTGTAGGTGAAGATCAGGCTGCCGTCCGGTGCGTGGGGCGACACCTCGACCTGGACACGCCTGCCGGCGACGGGCACGCCCACCTGAAGGTCGACCTTGGCGAGCTGGTCCCGCTCGACGGCGGCGGCGAAGCCGTCAAGGCGCCCGGCGCGGTTCCAGGCCAGGTGGTAGGTGACGAGCCGGCCCGCGTCGTCGGTACGGGTCCAGTCACCGGCGAACACTGCGGACATGCCGTCCGCGGACTCATCGGATCCGAGCTGCCCAAACCGTGTGCCCTGGAAGGTCGGCACCATGAACTGGAGGTTGCCCGCGCCCAGTTCCTCACCCCGGTCGTAGGTGAAGACGACCGTGGCCTCGGTGTTCTCGGCCGCCGCGTCGGGCACGGTGATGTCAACCGGCCGCGCCTGCCGGGCGTCGACGGTGACGGTGGTGTCCCCGTCCAGCTTCATCATCGGCTGCACCAGCACGGCGTGGGTGGCGGACTCGAACGCCGGGTGGATCACCCCGCTCAGGGTGTAGACGCCCTTGGGCAGCCGTACGGTCAGCTCGCCGTCCTGCTCGTCTGCGAGGTCGGCGTAGAAGTCGCTGCCGATACCGCTGACTTGGGTGGCGGCGTCGCCGATCGGCTCACCGTTCTCGTCAAGGTGCTTGACCGTCAGATCGTACGACTCCACCTCGCGCTCCACGCCGACAGCGGTACGCACCTGGGTCTTGCCGTCAGCGGAGACGGCGGCGACGGAGCCGCCGAAGGAACCGTCAACCGTTCCGGCGCGGGTGTCGGCGGTGACGGAGGCGCTGGCCTCGCCGCCCGCAGGGACGGTGAGTTGCTTGGGCGACACGGCGAACATGCCCTCGGCGGCGGGCTTTCCGTCCACCGAGAGGGCGTCGACGGACAGGTCCAGGGTGACCGGCTCCGTACCGAGGTTGCGGTACGTCACCTGCTTGGTCGCCGGGGCGTCGTCGCCGTGCGGCCACTGCTGGAGACCGAAGTCGAGCGGCTGCTGCTCGGTGACGACACCCTGCTCCAACGCCCGGACCAGATCGGTACGGCCGGTTCCCTGCTGGAATGAGCTGTACGAGCCCGGCTTGGCGGAGCCCGTGAGGACCGCCTTGATGCGCTCGCCGGTCCAGTCGGGATGCTGCTGGGCGAGGAGGGCGGCGGCGCCCGCGACGTGCGGGGTCGCCATGGAGGTGCCCTCGATGGTGAGGTAGCCGGGTATGTCGGAGGGGTACCCCTCCTCCAGGATGCTGCCGGCTGCCGCGGCGGCCGTGATGGCGACGCCGGGCGCGGTCAGGTCGGGCTTGACCCCGCCGTCACCGACGCGCGGGCCACGGCTGGAGAAGTCCGCGAGCTGGTCGGCGTCGTCGACCGCGCCGACGGTGAGCGCGGCGTCGGCGCTGCCGGGCGAGCCGACGGTCTTCTCCCCGAACTCGCCCTCGTTGCCGGCCGCGATGACGAAGAGCGAGTCGCTCTCGGCGGAGAGCCGGTTGACCGCCTCCTCCATCGGGTCGATACCGGGGGTGTCCGTGCCGCCGAGGCTGAGGTTGACGACGTCAGCGCCCTGGGCGACCGCCCACTCCATGCCGGCGATGATCCCGGAGTCCGACCCGTACCCGTCGTCGTCCAGAACCTTGCCGTTGAGCAGCTTCGCACCCGGGGCAACGCCCTTGTACTTGCCCCCGGCCTTGGCACCCGTACCGGCCGCGGTGGACGCCACGTGCGTGCCGTGGCCGAACTTGTCGCCGGTACCGGAGGAGTTGGAGAAGTCCTGCTCGGCGATCACCTGTCCGGCGAGGTCGGGGTGGGTGGTGTCGATGCCGGTGTCGAGCACGGCAATCTTGGTCCCGCTGCCGTCATAACCGGCGGCCCAGGCAGTCGGCGCACCGATCTGCGGCACGCTCTTGTCGAGGCTGGCCTTGCGCCGCCCGTCGAGCCACAGCTTCTCGACGGAGGTGGAGGCGGTGAACTCGGCTGCTGACTCCGGGGCCTTGCCGGTCACGGCGTCCCAGAACTCGGCGCCGCGCTTCTTGGCGGGGCGCATCGCCTTGCCGTTGACGACGGGCAGGGCCCGCCCGATCTTGGCCCCGGCCCCGGTGAAGGGGGTCATGGAGGGCGCCTTCTTGCCCTTGAAGGTGACGATGAGCGGTACGTCGCTACGCCCGGCGTCGTCGTACCCATCGGCGACGAGCTGAGTGACGTCGAACAGCCGGGCATCCAACTTGCCCTGCGCCAACAGCAGTTCGGCATCCCCGGGCACGACCCGGGTATGCCCGTCGACCACCCGGACAGAGAACGCCACGCGTTCCCGCCCCTCGGCCCGCACCACGCCGGCGACCTTGCCGAGGGCGTCCACCAGAACCTTGTCACCGGTGACGAGCGTCACCGTCTTCACAGCCTTGCCGGTACTGCCGCCCTTGGCGACGCCGGCCACCTCGACCACACCGTCACCGCTCACCCCCTGGGCCACCCCGCCACCCGGCACACCGGCCAGCAGAAGGGCCGCGGAAGCGACCCCGGCCGCCATGACGGCACGCCTTGGCTTCGCGGGTCTCGCGCGTAACTCCACCTGAACTCCTGACACTTGGGAAGACTTCGAGATCCGGATCGGATCGGATCGGATCGGATCGGTGAACCGGATCACTTGTCAGAGACGTGTGGGGAGGGGGTGGGTTGTCGGGAGGTGGGGGCTTATTTCTGACGGGGGGTCAGGGGGTGTGCGTGGGGGGCGTTTCAGGTTGAGGCGGGGAAGGGGTTGGGGGGTTGGCTGGGGCGGGGGTGTGTTGGTGGGGTGGGCGTGGGGCCGCCCGCTTCTTGGTCAGTGTCGTGCTTCCGCGATCCGAGTAAAGGGCGCTCCAGCACGGGTGAGAAGCGAGCGGGCGGCCCGGAGGGATGGGTGGCCTTGGTGGGTTGCGTGTGCTGTTGGCTGCCTTGTCGGCCGGGGATGGCGTGCGCGGTCGCGCCTCGCCTGCTCGCCGGGTCGGCTCAGCGGCGAACGGCCGGCAAGGGGGTGCGACGACATCCGCCACGCGTTCGTCGTCCTCGGCTGCGCCGTCATCTGCTGGCGATGACTGCGCACCGCACTTTGTCGAGAGTGTCGAGAGTAGGGGCGGGCGATAGCCCCAGGGGATGGCCTCAGGGGGTGGTCTGCTCGATGCGTCAGAACGCATGCGTAGCAGTCGGGTCCGCGCAGGCTCACATCCGGGATCTCAGCACGTCGACCTCACAGCCCGGCGCGAACGGGTCGAAGCCGTGCTCGGTCAGCCAGCGAATCACCAGCAGGCTTCGCAACGACCACCACGCGTGGATCACGTCGAGGTCGACGTCTGTGCCATAGCCGGCGATGACGTCGTCGAGGCGCTCCTCGTGTCCGAGCGTGAACGTGGCGAGGTCGTACAGGGCATCGCCCTGGCCCGCCTCGGACCAGTCGATGATGCCCGTGACCTCGTCGCCGTCGACGAAGACGTGCGCGATCTGCAGGTCGCCGTGCGTGAACGCCGGAGTCCACGGCCGGAGCGCGGCCTCGGCGACCTGGCGGTTGTGGGTGACCAGGTCAGCGGGCAGGAGGCCGTTCGTCACGAGCAACTCGCACTCGTCGTCGAGTTCCGCCGCCAGCGCGACGATGCTCCGGCCGGCCTGGCCCGTCCGGGACGGCAGGGGCGCGTCGTGCAGCTTCCGGATGGCGGCGCCCGCCGCGGCCCACGCCGCCGGCGACCCGGTCGCCGGCCCGCCGAGGCGCCCAAGCGTCGTCCCCGGGAGCGCGGCGATCGCGAGCACGTGCGGCTTGTGCCACAGGACCTGCGGGGTCGGAACCGGTGCCAGGGCCATCACCTCGGCCTCGACGTCGATGCGCGCCTGATCGCCGTCCACCTTCAAGAACACGTCACCGACGCGCAGAGTCGCGCGCTCAGAATGGGCGACAACGACTTCGACCTCATCCATGGCCGCCCAGTATCCCGGGGCCGATCGCCGACGTCGCCAGGTTTGTCAGGTTTATCGCGTGCTATTACGCGGCTGACCGCGTCCCACTACCCGGCTGCAGCGAACGGCCGATGGGGGCGGCGCGCGGGCGTCTCGCCTGCACGCCGGGCTGTCGCACCCCCCACCCACCGTTCGCCGCCAAGCCCACCCGGCGTGCAGGCGAGGCGCGACCGCGCCCGCCGACCCCGGCCCACAGCCCAACCCACGGCTGCCGTCGGCCGACCCGGGACCCCCGCTTTCCGGGCCGCTCGCTCGCTTCTCACCCGTGCTGGAGCGGACCGGGTCAAGGGTGGCCCGGAGGGCCATCGGCGCAGCCGACGCGGAGCGCAGCGCAGCGCCCTTGATGCGGGCCGTGGAAGCACGACACTGCCAAAGAAGCGAGTGGCCCCGACGGTCACTTCACGGCGTACGGGACGAAGGCCGACCAGGCGCCGGGGGAGAGGGCGATGCGGGGACCGTCGGGGTTCTTGGAGTCGCGGAGGTGGATGGTGTGGGGGCAGGTGGCGACTTCGAGGCACTGGCCGCCTTCACCGTCGCTGTAGCTCGACTTGCGCCAGGTGTAGGCGACTTCGAGGCACTCGCCGCCCCCGCCACTGCTGTAGCTGCTCTTGAACCAACCCGGTTCGTCAGCGCTCATAGCCGTCCCCGCAGTTTCTCGATCAGGTCCAGCGACTCGCTGGGCCTGAGGGCCTGCGCCCGGAGGAGCCCGTAGCGCTCGCTCAGGACGCGTACTTCTTCTGCGTCCGTGATCAGGCGTGGATACGTGTGGATCTCCACGTACGCTACCTGCTCCCCCTTCTTCAGGGTCAGCAGGTTGAACGGGCCGTCCATGCTTGGCTGTTCCTCACGGGCCATCGGCATCACCTGAAGCTCAACGGACCGGAGGCCGCCGATGCGCAGCAGGCTCTGCAACTGATCCGCGTGCACCGATCGCCCGCCGATGGGCCGCAGCAACACGCTCTCGTCCAGCACGAAGCTGAACGTCGGCGACGGCCATGGCTCGAAGATCTGCTGGCGTGCCATCCGGTCGGTCACGCGCTTCTCGACGGTCTCCTCGCTCAGCAGCGGCCGCCACTGCGAGAACAGGGCGCGAGCGTAGGCCTCGGTCTGCAGCAGCCCCGGCACCAACTGGTTGCTGTACACGTGCAGCGCCTTGGCCTCGGCCTCCAACCCCGCATAACTCCGATACCACTCCGGATGCCTCGTCCGCGCCTTCTTCATCGCCTCCTTGACCTCCGGGCTGCGTCACCCGGACCCCCCGCTCCATCGCCGAGATCGCGTCGGGCCCGTACCCGACGATCTGCCCGAATTCCTTCTGCGTGAGCCCCTTCCGCTCACGCAGCAGTTTCAGCATCTTGCCGAGGGCGGTGAACAGCCCCGTCGTCCCGTCCGCCTCCGCCGGCGTCTCCGCACCCACACCCTCACGCTCCCGCCCGACAACCCGTACACCGAACCCACCGCACCCGTACAGCTACCCAGCGTCGCCAAGTCGCCCCTGGTCAGCGTAGATACAACCGGCCACTCTCGGTGACGTGAACGCAGAAATCTCCACCCCCACCACCTCCACCACGGAGCTGGCCCAGCGCCTCAGCTCCACCC
Organism: Streptomyces sp. JLBG701; assembly: GCF_058544905.1. Lineage (NCBI taxonomy): Bacteria > Bacillati > Actinomycetota > Actinomycetes > Kitasatosporales > Streptomycetaceae > Streptomyces > Streptomyces sp. JLBG701. The sequence continues at coordinate 6,025,164 of NZ_CM178588.1, read as the reverse complement.
CACGCGGCGCGCGGCTGGCCCGCAGGCTCACCGCGCAGCAACTCGACGCATGGGGATACCCGCACGACACCGACGCGAACGACACCGCACAGCACCTCGTGGCCGAGCTCGCGGCCAACTCCGTCACCCACGGCCGGGTGCCAGGGCGTGACTTCGAGCTCCGCCTGCTGCTCCTCTCGCTGCCGGCCTCGACCTGGGGCGTCGCCAAGCGCGAAGTAGGCAAGACGGTCTGGGCCGAACTCGCCCTCAACGGGACCCGGTGGTCGAGCCGCTGAACGGTCGATACCCCACCCTCGTACCATGTGGGCGTGACAGCCGCCCCACAGCAGAGCACGCGACCGCCCCGGCGGTGGCGCGCGCTGCTCGTGCTCGGGATGCTGGCCGGGCTGTTCGGTATGCACGCGCTCGGTCCGGGCGGAGTGAGCGCGGCCCATCACGGAACCGAAGACCGGCATAGGGCCGTGGCGATGGCCATGGCTACGGCGATGAGCACCGCCGCCGACAGCGCCGAGTTCGTCTGTGACAGCGACGAGGCGGGACACGGCGGCGGACACGCGCAGCACGCCGATGCGACCTGCGCGTCCGGTGCCGTGGGCGCGGGGCCGGTGCTGCCCGCGCTGCTGCCGGACCCGGCCGGCCAGGCCGCCGACGCCGGGGCGCCCGGCTCGTACGTGATCGTCTCCCCGGACGGCGGACGCGCGCCGCCTTCACTGGCAGAACTTCAACTCCTGCGGATCTAGGACAAGACCGGGCCGCACCAGCGGCGGCCTAGTCAGTCATGTCCTACTTCCACCATCCGCAGGAGTTCCCATGAGCAACACCCGTTCCCTGACCCGCCGCGCCGCCCTCGGCGCTACGGCCGTCACCGCCGCCCTCGCCCTCGCCGCCTGCGGCAGCGACACCGACTCCGACACCGGCTCCGGCTCCGGCTCCGGCTCCGGCTCCAGTTCCACCGCGAGCGCGCACAACGACCAGGACGTCTCCTTCGCGCAGGAGATGATCCCGCACCACGAGCAGGCCATCGAGATGGCGAAGCTGGCCGCCTCCCACGCCTCCTCCTCCCAGGTCAAGGACCTCGCCTCGCGCGTCGAGAAGGCCCAGGACCCGGAGATCGAGACCATGACCGGCTGGCTGAAGACGTGGGGCGAGGACGTGCCCGCCTCGATGCCGGGCATGAACCACTCCACGAGCACCGACATGCCCGGGATGATGGATCAGCAGGACATGGACGAGCTGGAGAAGTCCTCCGGCAAGGGCTTCGACACCATGTTCCTGACGATGATGGTCGAGCATCACGAGGGTGCGGTCGAGATGGCCGACACCGAGAAGAGCAAGGGCGAGTACGGCCCGGCCAAGGAGATGGCCGACGACATCGTCACCGCCCAGAAGGCCGAGATCGTCGAGATGAACAAGCTCCTCGGATAGTCCGGCAAGAACTGACCGAGCCGGGCGGTCGTGCCGCGCATGCGTACGCGGACACGACCGCCCCGTCAGTTCTCGGGACGCAGCCCCGCCAAAGTGACCGCGACGAGCCGACGTACCGCGGCCTGGGACGGCAGGCCGCCCGCCCCCGCGAGCGCGTAGAGGCAGAAGCCCGCCAGCTCGTCCGGTGAGACGTCGTCCCGGACCTCGCCGGCCTCGGCGCACTCGGCGAGGAGATCCCGGACGAAGCGGTGGAGATGCTGTTGCGCCTGGTCGACGTGTTCGCCCCGGTGCAGCAGGGCGCCGAGTTCGGGGCCGTGACCGTGCCGCCGTTGCTGGATGAACGCGTACGTCTCCAGGACGGCCGCCAGCCGTTTCCCGGGGGCGTCGGTCCCGTCGCGGAGTTCGGCGAGCTGGTGCAGGTGGTCCATGACCTGGCGCTCATGCCAGGCGACCATGATCGACTCGACGTCCGGGAAGTACTTGTACAGCGTGGCCCGGCCGATCCCGGTCTCCTCCGCGATCCGCGACATCGTGACCGACCGCAGCCCCTGCTCCGTCACCAGTGCCGCCGTGGCCTCCAGCACCGCGTCCCGCACGGCCCGGCGGTGCCCCTCGATCGTCTCGTTCCACAGCTTCGGCACCGGTCCACCGTACAGCTCGACGCTATCGATACAGAGTGTATTGACAGAGACAGTGTGTATCGATAAGGCTGGCCGACATGCCGATCGCCGAAGCCCGAGTCGAGACCGAGCGACCTAGCCGGTACCTCGTCCAGCTGTGCCGACACTTCGACAACAAGGGCCGGCACCTGACCGGTCACCGCCCACGCCGCCATGAAGGCGGTGACGTACCGCGCGACACACCGCCGGACCAGATCCACGTCGAATGGTCCGAGACCGAGGGGATGGTCCGTCTCCCCTGGGGCCGCTGCACCATGCGGGCCGTCCCGGGCACGCTGGTCCTGCGGGCCGAGGCGGACGACGACGAGGGCCTGCACCGGATCCAGGCCCTGCTCACCTCGCACCTGGGCAGGTTCGGCAGGCGGGACGAACTGAAGGTCGGCTGGCTGCCGCCGGAGCCGACCACGGAGCCCACCGTCCCCACCAGGAACACCCACACCCCACCGACACCCCCGCGTCGAAGCAAGCGCGCCTGGGCGGGCATCGCGCTCCTCGGAGCCCTGGTCGTCGCCGCGCACATCGGCCTCGGCGGCGCCGCCCTCGCCGTACCGGGTTGGACGGGCTGGGTAGTCGGGGCGGTCCTGGTGATCGTCCTCGTCAAGGTCGCAGCCGTGATCGCCCTGGGCCGCCATGCCGTCCGCCGGGGACACCGCCGTACCGGCTGAATCCGGGAGGAGCGGGCGGTGTGCCAGGTCACGGAGTGTACTCAGCACGCACTCAACAGTGATCAGACTCACAGGACTTCACACAGCCCCGGCCAGGACCACCACAGCACCGGGCGGCCCGCCCCCTCGTTGCCCGCCACGGAGAACGGCCAATCGCCGCCGCGGGGCAAAATCTGTCGTCGTGACGTGAGAATTTTGTTCCACGTGCGGTGAAGGTTGGTTATTCGGCAGGCGGGGCAGCTTTGTTCACCGTCCGTGACGGGTCGCGTCCGTGCTACCGTCGACGTCAGTTGCAGTTGTGGTTCCCGAAGCGCTTGCAAACCGGTTTAGTTTCCGGCGGGGCAATCATCGCGGCGACTCGGAGTCCGCACACGGTGGGCTCCGACGCTCTGTCCCAAGGAGATTAGACATGGCTGCCGGTACCGTTAAGTGGTTCAACGCGGAAAAGGGCTTCGGCTTCATCGAGCAGGACGGCGGCGGCCCCGACGTCTTCGCCCACTACTCGAACATCGCCGCCCAGGGCTTCCGCGAGCTTCAGGAAGGCCAGAAGGTGACCTTCGACATCGCGCAGGGCCAGAAGGGCCCGACGGCGGAGAACATCACTCCCGCCTGATCAGCACGCACTTCGCAGCTGGGGCCCGCACCTTGGGGTGCGGGCCCCAGCTCGCTGCTTTTTCCGGGCGCCCGTTCAACACGGGAATTCTCCGCGATTCGCCCCCGCATTACTCCGGCTCGTTCTTGCAATTCTCTGCGCTGTTCATTCGCTGCGGGAATTCCTTGATGCGTGCCGTATCAAGGAAGGTTCCACATGGACCGCAGCAGGCGCACCAGCGACCGCTTCGCCCGCACCCGCACCACCAGTAATTCCGCCGGTTCCGGCGGCTCCGCCGGCTCGGGCCGTTCCGGCTCCGGCCGGGGCACGGGCGCCGGCCGCTCCGCCGCCCCCAACCGCTCGAAGGGCAACGGCAAGGGCAAGGGCCAGGGCCGCCGACCCGTCGCGCTGCAGGGCGAGTTCGCCCTGCCGGAGACGATCACCCCCGCGCTGCCCGCCGTCGAGGCGTTCGCCGACCTCGACCTGCCGGCGCCGATGCTGGCCGCGCTCGGCACGGAGGGCGTGACCGTACCGTTCCCCATCCAGGGCGCGACCCTGCCGAACTCGCTGGCCGGCCGTGACGTGCTGGGCCGTGGCCGCACCGGCTCGGGCAAGACGCTCGCCTTCGGCCTGGCCCTGCTGGCCCGTACCGCGGGGCGACGTGCTGAACCTCGCCAGCCGCTCGGTCTGGTCCTCGTACCGACCCGCGAGCTCGCCCAGCAGGTCACCGTCGCGCTCACCCCGTACGCCCGCGCCGTGAAGCTGCGCCTGACCACGGTGGTCGGCGGTATGTCGATCGGCAAGCAGGCCAGCGCTCTGCGCGGCGGCGCCGAGATCGTCGTAGCGACGCCCGGGCGGCTCAAGGACCTCATCGACCGTGCCGACTGCCGGCTGGACCAGGTCGCCATCACCGTCCTCGACGAGGCCGACCAGATGGCCGACATGGGCTTCATGCCGCAGGTCACCGCGCTGCTCGACCAGGTGCGGCCCGGCGGACAGCGGATGCTGTTCTCGGCCACCCTGGACCGCAACGTCGACCTGCTGGTCCGGCGTTACCTGTCCGACCCGGTCGTCCACTCCGTCGACCCGTCCGCGGGCGCGGTCACCACGATGGAGCACCACATCCTCCACGTGCACGACGCGGACAAGCGTCAGACGACCACCGAGATCGCGGCCCGCGAAGGCCGGGTGATCATGTTCCTGGACACCAAGCACGCGGTGGACCGGCTGGTCAAGCACCTGCTGAGCAGCGGTGTCCGCGCGGCCGGCCTGCACGGCGGCAAGTCCCAGCCGCAGCGCACCCGCACGCTCGCCCAGTTCAAGGACGGGCATGTGACGGCGCTGGTGGCGACCAATGTCGCGGCGCGCGGCATCCACGTAGACAACCTCGACCTGGTCGTGAACGTCGATCCGCCGACCGACCCCAAGGACTACCTGCACCGCGGCGGCCGTACGGCCCGTGCGGGCGAGTCCGGCAGTGTCGTCACCCTGGTGACGCCTGACCAGCGACGCGACATGAGCCGACTGATGGTTTCCGCCGGGATCACTCCGACGACCACTCAAGTGCGCTCGGGCGAGGCAGAATTGACCCGTATCACGGGAGCGCAGGTCCCCTCGGGCGTGCCTGTCACGATCAGCGTGCCGGTCGTCGAGAGCCCCCGCCGCAACGCCTCTTCCTCTACGTCTTCCCGCAGCCGCCGTGGCGGCCGCACCTCCCGAGGCCGGTCCACGTCGTCGGCATCGTCGAACGCCACAGCGAACCGGCGTTCCCGAGCCGCGTGATCGCAAGGCTCATCCGTCTCCGCTCCACTCCCTCCGTCTGACTGTCTGTGAGGCCTCCATGCGCTTTGTCATCGCCCGGTTCCCGTTCGACTTCTCCAAGGACGAAGTCATCGCCAAGCTGGAGGGCGTGAAGCCCGAGCCCCTCACGGCGGGTGCGTCCGTGATCATCGGGCGCCGTACCTACCCGGTCAAGCAGGTGGGCGAGGTCATCACCCGCCAGGACCGGCGTGACTTCTCCGCGGGCGAGGTCATCCGGGCCATGACCGCCCTGGGCTTCACCTGCCGCACCGGCGAGGAGACCGTCGCCCCCGCGCAGGCCGCCCCTTCGTCGGTCGAGACGGCGTCGGCCATGCTCGGCGGCCCGGCCGGTCCGGTCGCCGTTCCGCTGGAGGAGCAGCAGTTCTGAGGCGCTGAGCTCCGGAAACTCCGTAGCCCGGTGTGGGACCGTTCCCGACGGCCCGCACCGGGCTCTTGCGCGCCCGGGGATGGTGTTGAATTTCCCTGGGGCCCAGGCGGGGTACGGCGGGTCCCGGACGCGTTGCACTACGAGGTGACATGACAGCAGACAGTCCGCTCGGTGATCGCCTGGCCGACGACGACTATCCCGCGTACACGATGGGCCGGGCCGCGGAGATGCTCGGCACCACCCCGGGCTTCCTCCGTGCCATCGGCGAGGCGCGTCTGATCACCCCGCTCCGCTCGGAGGGCGGACACCGCCGGTACTCCCGCTACCAGTTGCGGATCGCGGCCCGCGCCCGCGAACTCGTCGACAAGGGCACCCCGATCGAGGCCGCGTGCCGCATCGTCATCCTTGAGGACCAGTTGGAGGAGGCGCAGCGCATCAACGCCGAGTACCGCCGCGCCGCGCAGGAAGCGCCCGGCTCTACGAAGAAGTAGCGGAAGCAGGGGCAGCGGCCTCGGTCAGTGTCCGCGCCGTGTGGACCGCGCTGGCGACCGCCTCGTCGGGGCCGAGCCCGCACAGGTCGGTGAGGACGAACAGGGCCTCCGCGCTGACGGCCACGGCCAAGTCCCGCTTGAGCTGGGCGAAGGCGTCGGGATCCGTCGCCCCCAGGGTGCCCTCAAGGGGCTTCAGCGCGTGGTCGATGAGGCCGAAGCGGATACCGGGCCGGGTGGCCGCCGCCTCGGGCCGTGTGATGGTGGCCGCGATCATCGCGCGTACCGCCCCCTGCCGGGCGAGGACGCCGCGGAGCAGGAACTCGCAGGCGTGGGCGACGCGTTCGACCGGGTCGCGGGAGTCCTCGACCGGGCGGAGCGCGTCCTCGGGGGTAGGCCATTCGCCGGTCAGGGCCTCGCCGATCAGTGACGGCAGGTCGGGGAAGTACCGGTAGGCGGTGGCCTCGGAGAGCAGTGCCGCGCGGGCGATCGCGGGCATGGTCACCTCGGCGCCGGTGCCGACGAGTTCGCGGGCGGCCTCGACGATCGCCGCGCGGGTGCGCTTCTTCTGGTTGGTGCGGCCGGTGTCGGTCGGCGTCTGCGCCATCGGTACGTCCTCGCTCCCGCGGGTCCTTCTGTCCTGCCTCACGCCCGCACTCTACCAAGAGTTCACCCTCGTCGTGAGAGTTCACTTGCACGAAGAGGGTAGACTCCCATAACCTCCTTCCTGAGAGCGCACTCTCACGAAGCGCGAAGGAGGAGGCAGTGATGGAGGCAGCGACGAGGGCTTCTACGTCGTTTCCGGCACCGTCCACTTCACCATCGGCGACACCACGCACACGGCCCCGGCGGGCACCCTCGCGATGATCCCGCCCGGCGCCCCGCACACCTTCGCCAACCGCGGCGACGAACCGGCGGTGCTGCTCAACACCTTCACGCCCGACCTGTACGTGCGGTACTTCCGCGACCTGCGGGACATGGTCGCCGGCGGCCGGGAGCTGACGGCCGAGTCGACCGTCGAGGTGATGAGCCGCTACGCCACGGTCCCGGCGACCGACTTCGCCTGACGGACCCGTCCGATCCATCCGCCTCATCCGCCTCATCCGAGGAGACATGCCACATGACCAGCACCGTCCACACCCTCCCCTTCACAGCCCAAAGCACGACCGTCGATGTCACGGTCGACGACCAGGGCCAGGGCCGCCCCTTCCTGCTCCTGCACGGCGGCGGTGGCCCGCAGACCGTCGCGTCGTTCGCCGGCCTGCTCGCCGAGCGGCACCCGGCCAGGGTCCTCACCCCCGTCCACCCCGGCTTCGGCGGCACCGCACGCCCCGACGGACTGACCGACGTCCCCGCCCTGGCCCGGCTCTACGACCACCTGCTCGACACCCTCGGCCTGACAGACGTCACCGTCGTCGGCAACTCCATAGGCGGCTGGATCGCCGCCGAGCTGGCCCTCCTCGGCAGCGCCCGCATCAGCGGCGTCGTCCTCGTCAACGCGGTCGGCATCGAGGTCCCCGGCCACCCCGTCGCCGACACCTTCTCCCTCACCCCCGCCGAGCTCTCCCGCCTCTCCTTCCACGACCCGGCGGCCTCCCCCATGGCCGTCGACCCGGCCACCATCCCCGACGCCCAGCGCACGGTCATGGCCGCCAACCGGGCCGCCCTGGAGGTGTATTCGGGCCCGCACGCCATGGCCGACCCCACCCTCCGCGAGCGCCTGGCCAAGGTCACCCACCCGACCCTCGTGGCCTGGGGCGAGAGCGACCGGGTCGTCGATGTCGACTACGGACGCGCCTACGCGGCAGCCGTCCCGGACGCCCGCTTCGAGCCGCTCCCCCGCTCCGGCCACCTGCCCCAGATCGAGACGCCCGAGCAACTCCTCGCGGTGATCGCCGACTTCACCGGCTGACGTCCTCACTCCCGCACCGCGAGCGCGTCCGCCGGGGCCGTCCGCAGCGCCTGCCGGGTGGGCAGTTCGACGGTGAGGAAAGCGGTGCTGACGACCAGCAGCGCGAGAGCGGGCGCGAGCCACAACGGCCCCGCCGGCCAAGGCCGTTCGAGGAACCCGAGGCCCAGCAGCACCAGCGGAATCACGGACAGCAGCCCTCCCGCCACAACGGCTCCAGCACCGATCACCGCTGCCTCCCGGCGCATCATCGCGAGTCCGACGTCCGGCGGCTATGAGGGAGTGTTGCCGCCGGCCTGGCGCGACGATCCGGGCCCGCTCCCGTCGTCCTCGCAGTCGCCGCCCGGGTTCGTGGGCGTGGGCTGCGGGGTGGTGGGGTCGGGCTCGGTTGTGGTGGGGGGCTCCTCAACAGGCGTGGGATCCGCGGGGGTTGGGTCCTCGGGAGTTGGGGTGGGCGTCTCCGGAGTCGGCTCGGTCGGATCCGGGGTCGGCTCGGTGGGCTCCGTCGGGGTGGTCGGCTCTGTCGGCTCCGTCGGCTCCGTCGGGACCGGAGTCTCCTCAACAGGCGTGGGATCCACGGGAGTCGGAGGGCTCGGCTCGTCGGGCTTGGGCTTGGGCTTGGGCTTGGGCTCCGGCGCCGGCGTCACCGGGTCGTCGGCTTCCGGGGGTTCCGGGGCTTGCGGCTCGGAGGGTTCCGGGGCCGGGTCATTGGCCTCCGGGGGTTCCGGTGCCGGGCTCTCGGCGACCGGGGGTGCCGGGTCCGCCGTAGACCCCCCGGAGCTCACCCTCGTACCCGTATCCGTGTCCACCTGAACCGCGCCACCGGTGTCGGCCGCCCCGAAGTCCTCCGAGGGAGTGCTCCCGCCCTCCGTCTGGTCGGCCACATCGACCGACATACCCGGCGCTTCCACAGGCTCCCCCACCGGTGAAGCCGCGCTCGGCCCCGCCGCCAGCGGCATGCGGTCCGGCGATATCGGAGAGGGGTCGGTGGAGCCGAGGGCGATGGTGACCGCGACGGCGGCCGCGACGGCCACGCCGAGCGCGCCCGCCGTAGAGGCCTTGGCCGCCTTCGAACCGCTGGTGGCGGCATGGCGGGCCGCGTGCAGCACTCCGCCCACGCCCCCGCCGCCGGCACCACTGGCGCCGACGACCGCACCGGCGGAGCCGGCCGCGAACGACAGCAGGTACTTGCCCGCGCCGCCCACCAGGAAAATGAGCAGGGCCGGGCCGATGAGCGCGGGGAGGCGGTCGTTGGTGCGCATCAGGACCGCGAGCCGGTGGCGGCAGTCGTCGCACGTGTCGACGTGGCCGAGCAGCTGCTCGGACTGGCGGGCGGTGGCGGTGCCGCGGACGTACGCGGGTATGCGCCCCCAGTACGGCTCGCACGCCGGGTCGTCCGGAACGCCCGGCTGGGTCCGCAGGAACGCCTGGCGCATGCCTTCGCGGGCCCGGTGCAGGAGTACGGCGGTGGCGCCCTGCTTGGTGCCGATCTGCGGCCCGATCGCGGCCAGGGGCTGCCCTTCCGCCTCCGCGAGCCACAGCGCCTTGACCCAGCGTTCGGGGAGTTGGCCAAGGACCCGCACCAACAGGTCGACCTCGGAGACCTGTTCGGCCGGGTCGTCGTCACCGTGGGTGGCGTGCGCGACCGCTCCGGCCTGCTCCTCCGCCGCCGGATCCCTCGGGGTCTCGCGCGCGGCGCTGCCCACGGTGGCGGCGAGATGCCGGACCGTCGTCATGAGATACGCGGGCACATTGTCGATCTCGTGGCCCGTGGACAGGCGTCTCCACACACGGAAGTGCGCCTCGGCGACCAGGTCCTCTGCGACCCAGGAGTTCTTGGTGAGGGAACGCGCGTACGCGACGAGACGCGGCTGCTGTTCCTCGTAGATGCGGGTGTAGGCGGCGGTGGTGGTCGCTGAGGCGGATGCCATTGCGGGGCCGTCGATCATGGCAGGAACGCTCCAGTTACCTGCTGGATGGGGCGAGATGGGGTGAGGAAGAGTTTGTAAGGCTAGTTGGTGAAAATCTCAAGTAATCACGGAAGGTGATACACGTCACATGGAGTAACTCCAGTAACGGCGTAATCAACAGCCCCTCCGCAAGGTCGAGACGGCATGGACATCACTTTCGGTTCCCTCGAACAGCACGCCCGCGCCCGCCTGATCACCCCCGGCTACCGCGAACTCCCCGTCAACACCACCCTGCTCTACGCCGCCGCCGACCCCCTCGCCGTGCACATCGACTTCCCCGCCTCCGTTTCGGCCGGCGGCAAGCCGGTGACCTGGACCTTCGCCCGCGCACTCCTGGAGGAGGGGCTGGAGACACCCGCCGGCATCGGGGACGTGCACGTGTGGCCGTGCGGCCGCTCCCGAACGGTCATGGAGTTCCGCTCACCGCACGGCATCGCCGTACTCCGCTTCCAGACACGCACCTTGGACCGCTTCCTGCTCCGCTCCTACGACCTGGTGGAACCGGGAGCGGAAGACCTGGGCCCGGCTCTGGACCGGGGCCTCGTGTCCATGCTGGGAGGGGTCTGACGCGGACGTCAGTCCTCCGTGACGTTGTGCGTGAGCAGGCGGAGGAGTTGCTTGGCCAGGGCGTCCTGCTCGGGGGTCAGGCCCATCGCGTCGCCGATGGCGAGCGGCACGGTGCCGGCCTTCTCTTGGAGCCGGGCGCCCTCTTCCGTGAGGCGGATGGCGACGGAGCGCTCGTCCTCCGGGCGCCGCTCACGCCGGAGCAGGCCGTTCGCCTCCAGGCGTTTGAGCAGCGGGGACAGGGTGCTGGACTCCAACTGGAGGGCCGTGCCCAGGTCGCGCACGGAGATCGAGTCCTGCTCCCACAGCACGAGCATCACCAGGTACTGCGGATAGGTGAGCCCCAGCGCGTCCAGCAGCGGCCGGTAGCGGGCCGTGACCGCGCGGGAGGCGGCGTAGAGGGCGAAGCAGAGCTGGTCGTCGAGGAGCAGGGAGCCGCCCTGCGGCGGAGTCGACGTCAGCGTCTGTATCGGTGCTGATTCCGGCCTGTTTGCCGTGCTCACTGGAAACCTCCCTCGTCCCGCCCGTCCTTCATCCGTCATCCGTCAACCGGAGATCTCCACTCTACAGTTCAAGTCCCCTCGATTGCATCGAGCCCTAACAAGTTGTGCACGACTAAATAGTGCGCTACCTTGATGATGTGACCGCAGCCCGCGGCACCCGATCCGAGGAGATCGCCATGACCCACACCACAGCCTCTCGCCCCGTCCTCGAACCCGCAGCCGCTGCCTTCGCCGAGGCCACCGCGAACCCGCCGTACCTGTTCGACCTCGGGCCCGCCGAGGGCCGTAAGACCGTCGACGAGGTGCAGTCGGGCGAGATCGCCAAGCCGGAGGTCGACGAGGAGTGGGTCACCGTCTCCGGCGGCCCCACCGGCCAGGTCCGGGCGCGCATCGTCCGCCCCGCCGGAGCGACCGGCACCCTCCCCGTGATCGTCTACATCCACGGCGCCGGCTGGGTCTTCGGCAACGCCCACACCCACGACCGCCTGGTCCGCGAACTGGCCGTCGGCACCGGCGCGGCCGTGGTCTTCCCCGAGTACGACCTCTCGCCCGAGGCCCGCTACCCGGTAGCCGTCGAGCAGAACTACGCGGTGGCGCAGTGGATCGTTCAGCAGGGCGCCGCGAAGAACCTGGACGCCACGCGCATCGCCGTGGCCGGCGACTCCGTGGGCGGCAACATGGCGGCGGCCCTGACCCTGACGGCCAAGGAGCGGGGCGATGTCCCCCTGGTCCAGCAGGTGCTGTTCTACCCGGTGACCGACGCGGCCTTCGACACCGGCTCCTACCACCAGTTCGCCGAGGGCTACTTCCTGCGCCGGGACGCGATGCAGTGGTTCTGGGACCAGTACACGACCGACGAGGCGGACCGCGCCCAGATCACCGCGTCCCCGCTCCGCGCCACGACCGACCAGCTCACCGGCCTGCCCCCGGCCCTGGTCATCACCGCCGAGGCCGACGTCCTGCGCGACGAGGGCGAGGCCTACGCCAACAAGCTCCGCGAGGCCGGGGTTCCGGTCACGGCGGTCCGCTACCAGGGGATCATCCACGACTTCGTGATGCTCAACGCCCTCCGCGAGACCCACGCCGCGGAGGCGGCGATCGGGCAGGCGATCAGCGTGCTGCGCAAGGCGTTCGGGACGGCGTGACCCGGCAAGTCACCGTGGGGGCGCTGCTCATGGGAACCGGCGCCCGCACCGACGTCCCGCGATGACAAGTCGGTACCCGTAGTCCATGCTCTCCCGCCCCAGCAAGTCGCCGTGGCGGCGCTGCCAGGCACCCGATTCCAGGTCGGTTCGGAGTCTCTCCATCGCCGGTTCGACTACGGAGGGCCGGAGTTGGGCGAAGGTGGAGTTCGCCCTGCGGACGGCGGGGTCGAGGTAGTGCTCCGGGCGTCTCCAATACGCGCTCTGGAAGCCGTCCGTGAAGTCGTGCGGGATGGGGAAGGGCAGCACCGTGTGGGCGTCCAGTGCCTCTACGACCTCGGAGAGTGGTGTGAAGCGGGCCTGTTCTATCCGACGGATCTCCGGGACGTACTCGTCCACCAGCCACAGCGCCGGTACATGCGCCGGGTCCCAGGTGAAGACGGCCTGGCGGCGGGAGACGCGGCGCAGTTCGCGCAGGCCGCGGTGGAGGTCGGGCCAGTGGTGCACGGTCATCACCGCCATCGCCGCGTCAAACTCGCCGTTGGAGAAGGGAAGTTGCTCAGCGCCCGCCACCACCTTCCGTTCGGCGGGGCCCGGATGCTGGTCGAGCATCACCCGTGAGGGGTCCACGGCGGTGACTTCCGCGTCCGGCGGCTCGTAGGAACCGGCGCCCGCACCGACGTTGACCACCGTGCGGGCCCCGTCCAGGGCGCGGTGGATCAACTCCGCGAGACGCGGGTCGGGTTGGCGGATCTGCTTGTATCCGATGCCTATGCGGTCGTACGTCGCGTCAGCCGTCACGCTTCCCATGGTCCCGCGAACCGGCGCGGTGGACTCGGGAACCGGCTGTCGAGTTGGGGCATCTACACTTGCGCCACCCTCGACACCGCTGTCAACACCCGCACGTTTAATTGCCGTTGGATCACTTGTTCCCGAGGAGATGCGATGAGCACCAAGACCGGACCGCAGAGATACCCCGGCGCCAGCCGGGCCAACTGGTACCAGGACGACTTCGGCGGTGACGCGATGGAGGTCAACGTCGTCGTCCTGCACACCACCGAAGGGCGCACGCTGCCCGGCTACAGCGGCGGTGCCCTGGCGCCGAACCTGACCGCGGTGCCCGATCTGTCCGCCAAGAAGCTGAAGTGGTACCAGCACTTCGACATTGAGACCTCCTCCAGGGCGCTGGCGAACCTGCGCGGCGGTGTCGAGACGAACACCATGAACGTCACGCAGGTGGAGCTGGTCGGCACCTGCGACCCCAAGTCGCACGCGAAGTGGCAGCAGGCCGGCCAGGAGCACATCTACTGGCCGGACGCCCCCGAGTGGGCGCTGCAGGGCGTCGCCCGCTTCCTGGCCTGGATGCACGAGGAGCACGGGGTGCCGCTGTCCGGGCCGTCGGCGTGGCCCGCGTACCCGACGTCGTACGGGAAGGCCGGCGGCCAGCGGATGACCGGCGCCAAGTGGTCGTCCTTCAAGGGGGTTTGCGGGCACATGCACGTGCCCGAGAACGACCACGGCGACCCCGGCGCGATCGACTTCGCCCGGGTGCTGAAGCTCGCCAAGGCCGAGCTGGACGTCGACGACGACGACACGACGACCGAGACCAAGCCGTCGACCACCAAGCCGAAGGTGCCGGCCTTCCCGGGCCGCAAGTACTTCATCGAGGGCGCCTCGAACAAGTACGTCCTGCAGCTCGGCAAGCAGCTGGTCAAGCGCGGCTTCGGCGACCACTACAAGGTCGGCCCCAGCAAGACGTGGGGCGAGTCCGACCGCCTCAACGTCCGCGACTTCCAGAAGTCCCGCAAGGAACTCCGCGGCGACGCCGACGGCACACCGGGCCCGCTGACCTGGCGTCTGCTCTTCGCCTGAGGGACACCCCGACGGGGCCGTCCCTACTCCGTGTCCTGCCGTCCGACGGCGCCCGGTCGGGCGTCGAGCACGGCAGGAGCGGAGTCGGCGTCCCGAAGTTCGGCGAGGGCGGTCAGCGCGTCGGTTGAGTGCGGAGCGGCCCGCCGACGGGCTCAGCCTCAACAAGAGCAGTGTGCTCGGGCATCTGTGGCGCGACGGGCTCATGTCGGCCGGTGCCCGGGCCCTGTCCCTGCCGCCGCTGGGCTGGTCCATCGCCACGGCCGCATCACGCTGACCGCCCGGACTCAGGCTGCTTCCTTCCAGGCCTCCGCCGGGCTGCCGCGACGCACCTCCGCCCACCGGGTGGCCATCACCAACGCCGTCCCCAACGCCAGCCCCAGCGCCGGGAGTACGGGGAACCGGCCGTCGTACGCGAACCCGCGCACGGCGAAACGGATCAGTGCTACGACGGCCAGTGTGAGCCCGGCCCACAACGTCCAGCTCCACGGGCGCCGCAGGTCGGCGTCCGGCAGGGTCCGCTCGTACAGTCGCGTCAACGCGCGTTCCAGCGGGCCCAACCCCCTTACCACCAGGACCAGTACGACCCCGAGCACGACCAGCCACGGCACCCTGAACCACCACCACACCCCCGACCCGTACGCCGGATCGGGCGCGAGGCCGGTCAGGTAGAACGCGGCGGCGATCACCAGCACCGGCAGCATGTGCCAGAGATAGAGCGTCATGCTGGCCCCGGCGACGGGGCGCACGGCCCGCCACACCCGCTCGCGGTCCAGCAGCCGTCGTAGCGCCGGGGCGGCGAGCAGGCACAGGCCCGTCTGGGCCACCACCCACGCGAGCATCGCCGCCGACGGCGGATTGGTGTTGCTGACTTCCTGGCCGGTCACGAGGATCAGGCTGACGGGGAAGGGGCCGACCGTGATCAGCGCCGCAAAAGCCACCCCACCGCCCGTCGCGAGCGCGGCCGGGAGCCACCCGCGCTCCCGCACCAGGCCGTCCCGCCAGCAGAAGGCCAACTGGTAGGCGACGCCCCAGACCAGGACGTAGTTGAGGAGGCCGACGTACGGCGTGTGTGCCGTCACCACCAGCGCGTCGGCCGCCACCGCGACCGCGCCCATCGCGGCGGGGACGGCGAGCCCCCAGCGGCGGTGTGCCGCGTGCAGCGGCGGGGTCAGGGCGCTCAGCAGCAGATACACCGGCAGGAACCAGAACTGCATCGCCATCGCCCAGCCGACGAGGGCGAGCGTGTACGGGTCCGCCCCGACCGCCGAGCAGATCGCTACGGCCGTCAGCACCAAGGCGGCGTAGACACCCGTCGGCAGCAGCAGGCGCAGGGCCCGTCCGCCGACCCACCCGGCGGCCGTACCGCCCCTCGCCTGAGCGCGAGTCCAGGAGCCGCCCGCCGCATGGCCTCCGGCCAGGAAAAACAGCGGCATGATCTGGAAACCCAGGGTCAGCCACTGGGTCCAGGGGAGGGTGGCGAGGAGTTCGGGGGCGGTGATCTCGCCGTCGGGGCCCCGGTCCAGGGCGGTGATCAGCCAGTGCCCGAGCACGACGAGGCCGATGGCCCACGCGCGCAGGAAGTCGACGTATCGGTCTCTGCTCGCGGGTGGGCTCGCGGGTCGGCTCATGCGTCGTCATGCTGCCGGAAGGGTGGCGGGCGTACGGCGGGAAGTCCGGGCCGCAACCAATTCGTGCCCGGGGCTCAACCAGCAGGTCGGTGAGCCTTGGTCTCAGGAACCCCTCACCGCCCGTACGACCGCCTCGGCCATCCCCTTCTCCCCCCGCACGTTGGGATGCATCGGAGCGGCCGGTGAACTCGGCATCAAGGGCTCGACCCAACGGGTCTCCCGGGCCGAGCAGGCGTCGTGCCCGACGGAGGGCGTGTACGTGTCGACGTACTCGGCGCCGGCCGCCTCCGCACGCTCGCGCAGCACGCTGTTGAGCTGGCGTTCCTTGTAGTTGAGGTAGGTCGCGTCGTCGGGGGCGAGGGTCATGTCGTCGTCGCAGCCGGTGCCTTCGGAGGGCAGGATCGCCGGGTAGCCGACGACGTAGACGTGGGCCTGCGGGGCGCGGCGGGCGACTTCGGCGAGGGTGTCGGTGAGGCGGTCGCCGGCCGTGTTGATCTTCCGCTCGATCTCGTCGGTGCCGTCGGAGACGTACTGGCTGCGGCAGGGCGCGTCGTCCCCGGTGTACTTGCCGCTGCCGGTGGCGACGTAGATGGCGCCCGCCTTGACGCACTCGGTGACGAGCTTGCTGAAGCCGATGTCGTTGCCGCCGACGCCGATGGTGACCAGGCCGGTCGTGGACGAAAGGGCGGACAGCTGGGCGGGGTTGACGCCGTCGTCGGTGGACTGGCGGCCGGTGAGGTCGGCGATGGTGGCACCGCTGCAGCTCATGTCACGGAAGTCGGAGGCGTCGATGTCGAGCTTCTTCGCCACCAGCGAGGGGTAGTTGGCGCCGGAGCGGTCGCACCCGGCGGGCTTGGCGGTCTGCGGCGGGATGGCGGGGCCGGAGGTGTAGGAGTCGCCGAGTGCGACGTACGACTGCGCGGCCGGCGCGTGGACGGAGGTCGTCCTCGTCGGTGTGGACGCGGCTGCGGAGTCGTCGCCGTCGTTGTCGCCGAGGGTCACGGCGAGGAAGAGCGCGCCGAACACGACGCCCACTCCGGCCAGCCCCATGCGGGTGTATGCGTGGTGTGCCATCGGTTTGTCCTGTCCTTGTTCGTGAGATCCGAGAGGTTCGTGAGGTCCGTGAGGTCCGTGAGGTCCGTGAGGTCCGTGAGGTCGGGTGGTGCGCGGTTGGTGCCCGGGCCCGGCGGCGGAATAGGGGGGTGATCCGCCGCCGGGGCCCGGGGCTTGCGCCGCTCCCCCGTCCCCACGGGGTTCGGCGCGACGGGACCGCCTCCGCTTCGGTGGTCCCGTCGTTCTGGGGGTCAGATACGGACCGGCTCCGGCTCAGAAGAGGGAGCAGGGGTGTCCGTGGCCATCTCGGCGTCCGCCTTGCGCGTGAGGGCCTCGCCCTCGACGTCGATGTTCGGCAGGATGCGGTCCAGCCAACGGGGCATCCACCAGGCCGACTTGCCGAGGAGGGCGAGTACGGCGGGCACGAGGGCCATGCGGACCACGAAGGCGTCGAAGAGGACGGCGACCGCGAGCCCGAAGCCGATCATCTTGATCATCGACTCGCCGGCCCCGATGAAGCCGGAGAACACCGCCATCATGATCAGCGCGGCGGCCACGACCACCCGGGCGCTGTACCGGAACCCGGTGACGATCGCCTGCCCCGGCCGGTCGCCGTGGACGTACGCCTCCCGCATCCGGGCGACGAGGAACACCTCGTAGTCCATGGCCAGTCCGAAGACGATGCCCACCAGGAAGATCGGCATCAGGCTCATGATCGGGCCGGTGGTCTCGACGCCGAGGAGTTCGGCGCCCCAGCCCCACTGGAAGACCGCGATGACGGAACCGAGCGCGGCGAGCACCGAGAGGAGGAAGCCGACGGCCGCCTTGACCGGTACCAGGACGGAGCGGAAGACCACCATCAGCAGGAGGATGGCGAGTCCGACCACGACGATCAGATACGGGATGAGCGCGTCCTGCGTCTTCTGGGCGACGTCGATGTTCAGCGCGGTCGTGCCGGTGACCTCGAAGGAGGCGCCGGACTCGGCCTCGGTGGCGGGGCGTTCGGCCCTGATGGTCTTGACGAGGTCCTTGGTCTTCTCGTCGGTCGGCGCGGTGGACGGGATCGCGGAGAAGATCGCGGTGTCACCGGCGGTGTTGAAGGTCGCCGGGGAGACGGAGACGACGCCTTCGGTGGCCTTGATGGTGTCGGTGATGGTGGTGACGGCGGCCTTGGGATCCGCCGCGCCCTTGGCGTCGACGACGATGGTCAGAGGTCCGTTGAAGCCGGGGCCGAAGCCTTCGGCGAGGTCGTCGTAGGCGCGGCGTTCGGTGGTGGAGGTGGGCTTGGCCTCGGCGCCGGGCATGCCCAGTTGGAGGTCCATGACCGGGACGGCGAGGGTGCCCAGGCCGACGACGCTCAGCATCAGCACGACCACCGGCCGACGCAGCACGAACCGCGCCCAGCGGCTGCCGCCGTTGTTCTCACCGGCCTCCTTGATACGGCCGCGCTTGCGGGAGCGGCGGGAGAGGACGGCGTTCGGCCAGAACCCGAGGAGGGCGGGGACGAGCGTCAGCGCGATGAGCACCCCGACAACGACCGCACCGGCGGCGGCCAAGCCCATCTTGGTGAGCATCGGAATGCCCACAACCGACAGCCCGGCAAGGGCGATGACGACGGTCAGACCGGCGAAGACGACCGCGGATCCGGCGGTGCCGGTGGCCATTCCGGCCGCCTCCTGGGGCGTACGGCCCTTCGCGCGCTCCTCGCGGAAACGGGAGACGATGAACAGCGCGTAGTCGATGCCGCAGGCGAGGCCGAGCATGGTGGCGAGCGTGCCGGTGGTGGACGACAGCCCGAAGGTGCTGGCCACGGCCATGATGCCGGCCATGCTGATGCCGACGCCGAGGACCGCGGTGAGCAACGGCAGCCCGGCCGCGGCCAGCGAACCGAACGTGATCAGCAGGACGAGGGCGGCGATGGCGATACCGATCGCCTCGGCGGAGCCGCCCGCGGAGGGCTGGGTCTCCAGCGCGGTACCGCCGACCTCGACGGTCAGGCCCGCGTCCCGGGCCTCGTCTATGGCCGACTCCAGGTGGTGCTTGGTGGCGTCGGTGAGGTCGTCGGCCACCACCTTGTAGGTGACGGTGGCGTAGGCGGTCGTACCGTCCTTACTGACCGCGTCGGCCTTGAAGGGGCTCACGGCACTCGCGACCTGCGAGCCGTCGGATGCCTCGTCGACGAGCTGGTCGATGGCGGCACGGTTGTCGGTCGCGGTGATCTTCTCGCCGTCCGGGGCGACGAAGACGATCCGGGCACTCGCGCCGTCCGCCTTGGCGCCCGGGAAGCGCTGTTCCATCAGGTCGAACGCCTTCTGGGACTCGATCCCAGGCATGGAGTTGTTGTCGTCGGGGGCGGCGGGCGCCTTGGCGGCGGCGAAGCCGACGGCGGCCAGAACGGCCACCCATAGGAGGGTGAAGTACCAACGGCGCCGGAAGGCCAGGCGGCCGAGTCGGTGCAGGAACGTAGCCACGGGAGAGTCTCCAGAGTCAGGTGCGGCGGAGGTCGCGAAGAGGCGCGGAGAAGACGGAGGAGTATGCGGGGCCGGTCAGGCCCGGTGGGCGGCGGCGGGCTTCTTGCGGCCGGCGAGCAGGCCGAAACCCGCCCCGAGCGCTACGACGCCCATGCCGGCGGCGGTCATGACGCCCTGCGCGCCGTCGATGAGGAAGGGGGCGGAGACGGCGACGGCTCCGTTGAAGAGGAACAGGAACCACAGCACGGGCCGCGAGGACAGGAACGACTTGATCGGCTCCCGCTTCGCCAGCCGGGACCCCGCCACCAGCGAGACGGCGATGCCGCTGTAGGTGGCCACGTCCTTCTCCGTACCGTCCAACACGGCACCGGAGGCGACGGCGGCCGCGAGGCCGACGACGAAGAGGAGGGTGAGCACCGTCCAGGAGAACAGCGACTTCATCGGGGGGTCCTTCCAGGGATTCCGTTGAGCTCAGAGGGGTGGAGAGGCTCGGAAAAACTCCGAGAACTTCTGAGATCAACAATCCCGGGCGGGGCCCGTGGCCACGAGAGAGGCCACTCCCGAACTGGGGGTGTAGCGGGGTACACCATCGGGGTCGGTTTGCGGGTGAGGTGGGTTGGGTTGAGGGCCGGGGTTGGCGGGCGCGGTCGCGTCTCGCCTGCACGCCGGGTGGGCTTGGCGGCGGGCGGTGGGTGGGGTCGCGCGCCGGGTCCGGGGGCGGCACGCCGGGTGGGGGCACGCCGGGTCGGCTTAGCGGCCTGCGGTGGGTGGGCGGTGCGTGGCGATTCCGAGGCCGTGGGGGTGGGGGGCGGGGTGGGCCGGGAGGGGCCGGGGCGGATCCCGGCTGTCGCAGTGGCCTCGGTCGTCACGTCGGGGGGAGTGATTGGCGTGCGGGTACCGCCAGCTGCCCCCGACCGCACGCCGCCGAATCCGCTTCGCCCCCTCAGTCACAGCCACCTCACCCGCCGCGCCGGAGTGGGTGATTGGAGCCTTTGGACCACGACCTGGACCGCCGACCTGCGGTTTTCCTCCCGCAGTCTGGTCCAAAGAGGCCAATCACTGAGTTACGAGGCACTACGGTCGAGCGGTCAGCCGAACTGACCCGCCTCAGCGACAAAGCTGGTCGATGTCCTCGGTGAAGGTCGCGAACTCGGCCTGGGCCTCGGTGATGATCTCGCGGGCGGGTCGGCGGGGAGTGGTCGCGTGGCGTTCGGCGAGTTGGGTCAGGTGTGTGTTCGGGCGGGCCTCGCGCTCCTCGTCCGAGGCGGCCTCTGCCGGCCCGAAGCCATCGGCCAGCACCCACAGGAAGTCGGACAGGCTTCCGGCCACCACCCCGCACTCGCCCTCCGAGCCCATGAACACCACGGGCTGCTCGGCGAGTGGCTGTCCTGGTCGCGCGTACCAAATGGCGGCGAGACCGCCGGTGCCGTCCTGCCCAAAGACTCGGTAGGCACCGCCGTCGAGCTCGTGGTTGCCGGTCCAGTGGCGCAGCCAGTCGGTGGTCTCCTCAGGGGAGTCGAAGGCGTCGTACGGCTCGAAGTCCACACCCTCGCCCTCGTCGCCGTAGTCGAACTCCACCCGGGCCACATCGGCCAGAGCGGGTGGAAAGCGGCGGTCGTCATAGGTCGTCGTCTCGATCACCCGCGCAGGGTAACCGCCCCCACCGACATCGCCAGGTGGGACGAGAGCTGCACGTCCTCCGACCTGCACACCGATCCGTAGCCAGCCGCTCTGGTTGCCATACTCACCCGCCGGTCCTGCCGCCACCTAGCTGATGCGCGCCACCCACCGGCTCTCCGCCGCCAACCCCACCCGGCGCGCAAGCGGAGCCCTCGCGCACCGCCCGCAGGCCGCAGGCCGCAGGCCGCTGAGCCGACCCGGCGTACCCCCACCCGGCTGCCGCGCCACCCCACCGGCAGTCCGCCGCTAAGCCCACCCGGCGTGCAGGCGAGACGCGACCGCGCCCGCCAACCCCGGCCCGCACCCCAACCCACCGCACCCGCAAACCGACCCGGGACCCCCGCTTTCCGGGCCGCTCGCTCGCTTCTCCCCCGTGCTGGAGCGGCCCGGGTCAAGGGTGGCCCGCAGGGCCATCGCCGAAGGCGACGCGACCGCAGGGAGCGCCCTTGATGCGGGCCGTGGAAGCACGACACTGACAAAGAAGCGAGTGGCCCCAACGCCCACGCCACCAACAAGGGGCCGGACAAGCCCCCCAAGTGACCGCAACGCCGAGAGGGCTCCCCACCGCCAGGTGAGAAGCCCTCTCGGGAACGGGTCCGGAATCAACTACCCTTCGGCGCCCCCGCGTTGGCCCGCCGATACGCGAACCAACCCGCCCCCGTCAGCAACACGGCCAGCCCGGCCAAGGTGCCCACCGTCACGCCCGTGGACGCAAGGCTGCCGCCAGTCGTCGACGTAGACGTAGAACCACCCGTCGTAGAACTACCCGTCGTAGATCCAGACGTCGAGGTGCCCGTGCTGCCGTCGTCCGAGTCGTCCGAGCCCCCGCCCGTCTCCTCATCCGTGTCCACCGGATCCTGCCCCACGAACGCCACCGCCACCTTCACGTCCTGCGAGCGGTCGCCGGAGAGGGTGTGGTCGGCCCGAGTAGCCAGGACGCACTTTGCTTCGAAGCAGTCGGTGTAGTCGTCCTTGGCGTCGATCGTCAGCTCGACCTCGAAGGTGCCGCCGTCGCCGTACGGGGTCGCCAAGTCCTCCCCGTAGTCGGGCGGGTTGGAGGAGATCCAGGCCGAACTGTGCGACGTTCCCGTCATGTCCACCCCGCCGATGCACGGCGTGGGCAACTCCCCCTCACCGTTGTCCACGCACAGGGCCACGTAGATGCCCTTGTCGATGTCGTAGCCGGAGCCGGTGATCTTCAGGGTCTGGTCCTCGGTGGCCAGGTTGTTGACCGGGGTGACGGTGAGCTGCTGGCCCTCGGGGCCGGTGCCGGTCTTCGTGCCGGACGGTTCCTCGGGCTCCTCCTCACCCCCGTCACCGGTACCTGTACCCGCCTCCGTCACCGTCAACGTGATCGGTGAAGTCCTCGTCGTACCAACCGAGTTGGTGAACTCCGCCCGGTACCGGTAACCGTCCTGCGCAGTCTTCGCCGTGAAGGCGTACGCGTTCCCCGTCGCGCCCTCCATCGTCGACCAGGTCTGTCCACCGTCCGGGCTGACCTGCCAGCTCACGGTCGGTTCCGGCGTTCCCTCGGCCGCCGCCACGAACGTGACCTCGTCGCCGGCCGTGGCGGTCTGGTCCGTCGGGGACTGGGTGACCTTCGGGGAGACGCGGACGTCGAACTTGAGGACCTTGCTCTCGGCGACGCTGGTGACGAAGACGGAGGTGGCGCCCGGGGTCACGGCGACGGCGGCGCCGGTACCCGTGCGGCTGCCGGGGAGGGCGACGGACTCGGCGGCCTTCTCGAACGTGGCGCTGTCGACGACGTCGAGTGCGCCGACGTAATCCGCGCCGTCCGTGTCGGTGCCATAGTCCTCGCGCAGGACGAACGCCCGGCGGGAGGCCGTGTCGAAGGCCATCGCCATCGGCCGGTCCGTGCCCTCAAGCGTGGTCAGGAGCTTGGCGTCCTTGTCGTAGACGAGCACGGAGTAGCCGACGCCCACCCAGACGTTGCCGGTCGCGGGGTCGGGCTCGACGAAGGAGAGGAATCCTTCGGGGAGTTGGGCCGTCGCGATGACGGCGAAGGAGCCGGTGTCGACCCGGCTGAGCAGGCCGCCGCCGTACGCGGACCAGGCGACGCCACGCGTGGAGTCGACGCCCAGCTCGGCACCGCCGTCGAGCGTCACGGTCCGCTTGAAGGTGCCGGTGGCGGTCTCGACCTCCGACAGGTTGGCGCCCTGCTGGACGAGGATCGTGGACGCCGACGTACCCGGACCCGTGGCGGTGACCGTCGCGCCGGTCAGCCAGACGCCCTGCGCGGCCGTGTCGCCGTCCTTGGCGGTGCCGATGCCGCGCAGCGGGTAGTGGAAGACGACCCCGTCGCCGGAGAGCGGGACGGTGATCTCCTTGGCGACCCGGCCGGCGAGCGTGCCCGTGGAGCCGGGGGCCTGGGCTATGTGGCTGCGGACCGTTCCGTCGCCGGCGTCGAGGACGTAGAGGCCGCGCTCGTTGACGTCTCCGGTGTCGACGACGTCGTCCGAACCGACGTACAGCTTCCCGGAGTCGGGGTGCAGCAGCAGGTCGAGCGGCTTTCCGGCGCCGGTGAACTCGGCCGACCTGACGTAACTGACGGTGCCCGCGGGCACGTCCACGCCGTCGCCGCCGTCGTCTCCGTCACCGGGGTCCTGGCCCTCGAAGGTGACGGGGATGCGGACGTCCTGGGAGCGGTCACCGCTGTTGCGGTGGTCGACGCGGGTGACCACCGAGCACGCCACCTGGGTGCAGTCCAGGCTGCTGTCCTTGGCCTTGACGGCGATCTCGACGTCGAAGGTGCCGCCCGCACCCCAGTTCACGGCGAGGTCGCCCGCGTACTCGTCGCCCTCGGGCACGATCCACTTCGAGGACTCGCCGCCCCCGCTGGTATCGGCGCCGCCGAGGCAGGGGCTGGGGAGGCGGTTGTCGCCGTTGTCCTTGCAGAGGGCGACGTAGATGGCCTTGGTCGCGTCGTAGCCCTCGCCGGTGACGCGGAGCGTCTCCCCTTCGGGGGCCAGGTTGGCGGAGGCGGAGACGGTGAGTTTCTGACCGTCCTTGCCGAGCGCCGACTTGGGGGTGTCGGAGGCCTGCGCGGGCGACCCGACAACCACGCCGATGGCCACGGCCGACGCGGCGACCAGGGTGGCCGCGGCCAGCAGTGCCGGGCCTGCCAGGCGTCCGAGTCTGGGTCTGGGTCTGGGTCTGGGTCTGGGTCTGGGTCTGTCAACTGCCATGGAAAATGTCCTCACTTGGGGGTGTGCCCGGCGCCCCGGTCGTGCCGAGAGCCGGGTCCCGCGCGTACGGGACCCGGTCCCAGGTCCTGTCGCCCTGGGGGCGGTTACTGGAAGGCGATCGGGACGTGCACGTCGTAGTTGCGGTCCTCGGCGTCCGTGTGGTCGGCGCGCGTGACGACGGCGCAGGTGACGTCCTCGCCGCAGACGCTGCCGTCGTCGAGGGTCGCCTTGACGTAGATGCTCGCGCTGAAGGTGCCGCCGGTGCCGAACTTGGAGCTGTTGGCGAACAGGCCGCCGAAGACGTTGTTGACCCAGTGCGAGGCACCGGTCGCACCGGTCTCGTCCTGGCCGCCGAGGCAGGGGGTCGGCTTGTTGGCGCCGACCGCCCCGTCGACTACACACAGGCCGACGTAGATGCCCTGGCCGGTGTTGAAGCCGGAGCCCGTGACGGTGATGACCTGGCCGGACGCGGCGGCGGTGGACGGCGCGGTGACCGACAGGTTGTAGGTCGTGGTGCCGTCGACGATCGTGCGCGTCGAGGTCGCGGCGGAGGCCGAGGTGGCCAGGCCCAGGGTCAGCGCGGCGGAGGCGGCGACGGCGAGGCCGGTGCGGGCGGCGGTGCGAGCGGAGATGGGTCTCATGGTGTGTGGAACACCTTTCTCGGCGAGAAGGAATTAGGTAAGGCAAACCTAAGTACGCCACTCTTGAGTTTGTCAACGGAACGCAAAGAGATCCCCAACACCCGTATTTCCCAAGGGATTTGGGCATGCCGAGGAGCGGACCGACCCGGCCCGCCTCTCAACTGAATTTGTCCCCGCTAACACCACGCCGGTGTCAGCTCGACCCGCTCGACCCCTGAACGCCGAACCGCACGACGGCCCGCCGATCCCCCGTCACGGCGTACAACTCGGCCGTGTGCTCACCCTCGACGGCGGTCGCGTACACGGGAAAACTCCGCGAGACCCGCCCCGCCGCGTCGGCCACCGCCTGATACCGGGTGTCGTCATCGATCGCGACGAGCACGACCTCGCCGGGCTCGAACCCCTCGCCGGTGACTTCCTGTTCGGCACCGGGGGCGAGGGTCGCGTGCCCGACGGCGGCCGTGGGACCGGCCGAACTCCCTTGGCTCTCAGGCGATTTGGGCGCGTCCACGCTCGGGGACCCCGCCGCCGAGCTCTCGGCCGGCACGGCGTCCTCCGCCGAACCGCCGCCCCCACTACCGCTACCGCTCCCGCTACCGCTCCCTGTCCCAACGGTGACGTCGAACATCCCCAGCCCATCCCCCGCCGCGAACCCCTCCCCGCTCCAGGAGGCCAGCAGCGCCGCCCCCTCGTCGGTGAGCGAAGCCCGCAACCCGGCCCAGGTCACACCCGAAGTCCGTACGACGGGTTCGGCACCGTCCAACACAACGTCGGCCAGGGCGAGTTCACGCGCCTGCCCATCGACTGCCGTACGGACATACAGCGCACCCGAGCCCCCGTCCAACCGCAGCCGCAGCGCCCCGAGCACAAGCGGCCGCTCGGCCCCCGCAGACCCGCTGAGCCGAGCGACCCCGCCCAACTCGACCTCGGCACCCCCACTTTCGGGATCCGCACCCCCACCGGTCGCCGGGAACCAACTCCGGTCCCCAGCCCCTTCTACGGCGGGTTCGGCGACGTCCATCGACACGCCACGGCCGGACAGCGCGGCGCTCGCCGAGGTCCAGCTCGCGTAACCGCCGGACACCTCACGCGGGAACGCCACCGCGTCCTGCGCACTGGCCGCGCCCGGGCTCAGCAGCGCCATCAACGCGCCGCCCGCCAGGACGGCGGCACCGGGTCTCTTCGCCATCTTCAAGTCTCCCTATGAGGTGAGGAGTTGAGGGATGTGGAGTTGGATCAGCCCGCGCCCCCGGCACCCCGGCGCCGACGTGCCCAGAACCAGGTGCCGGCGCCCGCCGCGACCAGCGCGACCGCGGTCAGCCCGAGCGGCAGGGCGAGCGATCCGGTGCTGGCCAGGGGCCCGTCGGACGTACCGGAGTCGTCACTGGAACCTGAGCCGGAGCCGGAGCCGGAGCCACCGACAGTGCTCGCAGTGGCCGTAGAACTGGGCGAAGCCGAAGAACCGCTACCGCTGCCGCTCCCGCCCCCACTCCCCCCGAACGTCACCGGAATCCGCACCGTCTGGCTCTGATCCCCGCCCCGCGTATGGTCGTTACGGGTGATGACGGAACACGTGACACCCGACTTACTACAGTCGGTGTTCGCATCCTTCTGTCGCACCTTGAGCTTCACGCTGAACGACCCGTCATGCCCGCTGCCGCTATAGGGCTTGGCCAACCCCTCCCCGTACAAAGGCGGGTTGGAGGAGATCCACACGGAGGCCCCGGACTCGCCGGACATGTCGACGCCGCCGATGCAGGGCGTGGGTGTCTTGCCGGCGCCGTTGTCCACGCAGAAGGCGACGTAGATGCCCTTCTCGGTGTTGTAGCCGGAGCCGGTCACGGTGACCGTTTCGCCCGCCGGATCGAGCCCGGTGGAGGCGGAGACGGTGAGTTTCTGCCCCTCCGGTCCGGTCGCCGACGCGCCCGCGGCCATCGCCGGCGAGGCCGCCGGAAGCACCAGGGCGATCGAGGCGGCCGCGACAGTTACGACGGCCGCGCCACCAACTCGCCTTCCACGCAGGCTACTTGGCCATAACATGCAACACCCCCACCACGAATAAAGAAGGTAAGGCTAACCTAAGCTACCGGTCAGCTGTGCACCAGGAGTACACGCACAAGGACCGACAGGAATGACAGGACCGACGAAGGGCCCGGCATTGCGCACATCCGCAAGACCTCACCGACTCCCGCGGCACCACGGCGTCGCCGCCGTGACCCTGACCCTCGCCCTCACGCTGCTGACGGGCGCCTGCGCGGGCGACTCGGGTTCCTCCGTCGGCTCCTCGGACACGACCCCTCTCTCCGCGAGCGCCCGCGCCACCGCCGCCGAGAAGCAGCTCGCGAAGAACACGATCGTGCCGCTCGAAGGGCAGCCGCCCACACCGGAGTTGCCGGTCACCGTCGACTCGTCCGACGGGCGGAAGGTGACCGTCGAGGACGCGTCCCGCATCCTGCCCCTCAACGGCGGCGTGGCGGAGATCGTGTTCACGCTGGGGCTCGGCGACCGCGTCGTAGGACGGGACATCACCGCCACCTTCGAGGAGGCGAAGGACCTTCCGCAGGTCACGACGGCGCACGACGTGAGTGCGGAGAGCGTGCTGTCGCTGGACCCGACGGTGGTGCTGGCCGACACGGACACGGGCCCGAGCGAGGCCGTCGACCAGATCCGCGACGCCGGCATCCCGGTGGTGGTCCTGGACCCGGCGACCAAGTTGGCGGACGTGACGACCCGAACCACCCGTATAGCCACGGCACTTGGCGTCCCGGACGCGGGCAAGGCCCTCAACGACCGTATGGGCGACGAACTCGCCGCCGCCCGTGCCGGCGTGCCCAAGGGCAGCAAGCCGACGGTCGCCTTCCTCTACATGCGCGGCAGCGCGGCCGTCTATCTGATCGGCGGCAAGGGCTCGGGCGCGGACTCACTCATCGAGGCGGCCGGCGCGGTGGACGCGGGCGTCGACTCGGGCCTGGACAAGCCGTTCACCCCCATCACCACCGAGGCCCTGGCCACGGCCCAGCCGGACGTCATCCTGATGATGACCAAGGGCCTGGACTCGGTGGGCGGCGTCGACGGCCTGGTCGCCATCCCGGGCATCGCCCAGACCCCGGCCGGCATGAACCGCCGCGTCGTCGACATGGAGGACGGCGTACTGCTGAGCTTCGGCCCGCGCACCCCGCTGGTCATCGACATCCTGGTGGACCGCATCCACCGGACATAGGCGCAGGGGGAGTTCACCTCCGCCGGAGACTCCACTGGAACGCCCCCCGGCACACCACCGCCCCCGCCTCGTCGGTCACCTCCACCTCGGTGGAGAGCCGGGCCCGGTCGGACTCACGTGACAGCAGCGGTCGTACGGCTGCCAGGGCCTCGTCGCTGAGCCGGCACGCGGCGACGAGCCGGCCGCGGGCCGGGGCGAGGAACTCCAGGGACGCCGTCGCACCAAGGGGTACGACTCCCTCGAAGTCGCCCGCGTCCCCACTGGCGGCGATGATCGCGCCGAGCCCGGCCGCGTCGACGAGGGCGGCGAGCCCGCTGGAGTGGAGGGATCCGATGACGTTGGTCAGCGCCTCGGGGGTCGTGGTGGCGAGTTCGGCGGCGCCGTCGGCGGCCCGGAGTACCTCGATACCGGCGGTGCGGTGCGCGGGAATCGGCTCAAGCAGCGCACGGGCGAGTGCCGTCATGTCCATCGCCACAGCGTCGCAGGTGCGGCTTACGAACGTATGACCTCAGGGGCTCCCAGTCATGTCGCCTTTCATAGCGCCTTTCATAGCGCCTTTCATGTCGCCTTGTCGCGCGGCAGCACGGTGACGCGATGGAAGTTGCACCCGGGCGACGGCAGAACGCCATTCGGAACGGTCGTCTCATGGGCCTGAAGAGCCACGCTCACCAGGCTGATCAGCAGGTCGACGTCCGCGTCGCAGTCAAGATGGACGGTCACCCAGCGGGAACCGGGCACCATCCGGATGGCCGTGGACTCTCTGAGGTCGTCGGAGAAACGGTCGATGGCCCTGATGGTGAGATGCAGGTCCACATCCCGGTCGGAGTGGAAGTGCACGATCTCGCTGCGCGGCGAGTGGAGCGCCCGCCCCGTACCGCAGCTGGCCGGCCCGGCCGTCAGATCGGGCCAGGCCTCCAGTTGCTCCAGGGCGCGCTGGGCCAGAGTCATGACCCCATAGTCACCCTCTCACCTCGATGCCACCAGAGGTTGAGGGATTCGTAACCTGGGCGAGAGGTAGGCGCACACCGGGGCGGAGCGGACTGTGAGGAAGTTCGAGGAGCTGCGCGGGGGTGTGCGGGGGTGCTCAGAGCCAGCCGTTGCGCTTGAAGCCCCGGTGGACGAGGAAACAGACGGTGGCGATGACGGAGAGAACGAGCGGATAGCCGAAGGTCCAGTGCAGTTCGGGCATGTGGTCGAAGTTCATGCCGTAGATACCGCACACCATGGTCGGTACGGCGACGATCGCGGCCCAGGACGTGATCTTCCGCATGTCCTCGTTCTGCGCGACGGTCACCTGCGCGAGATGGGCCTGGAGGATGGAGTCGAGGAGGGCGTCGAAGGCGTTGATCTGCTCGGTGACGCGGGCGAGATGGTCGGCCACGTCACGGAAGTAGGCCCGTATCTCGGGGGCGATGGTGTGCGTGGGCTCAAGGGCGAGCCCGGCGAGCGGCCGGGCCAGCGGCGCCACGGCCCGCTTCAACTCCAGCAGCTCACGCTTGAGCTGATAGATACGGCCGGCGTCGGCGCTCCCCGGACGGCTCAGGGAGAAGACGTGGGTCTCGACCTGGTCGATGTCGTTCTGCACGGCGTCGGTGACGTGGAGGTAGTCGTCGACGACGTGGTCGGCGATGGCGTGCAGCACGGCGGTGGGCCCCTTGGACAGCTGCCCGGGATCGTCCTCCAGTCCCTCCCGCAAGGGCCCGAGCGAACCATGCAGCCCGTGCCGCACGGTCACGACGAAGTCCGGCCCGGTGAAGACCATGATCTCCCCGGTGTTGACGACCTCACTGGTCGCGGTGAGCTCGGCGTGCTCGACATAGGTGACGGTCTTGAACACGGCGAACAGCACATCGCCGTACTGTTCGACCTTGGGCCGCTGATGGGCCTGTACAGCGTCCTCGACGGCCAGCGGATGCAGCCCGAACAACTCGGCGACCTGCGCGAACTCCTTCTGGCTCGGCTCATGCAACCCCAGCCAGACGAACCCGCGCCCACCATGCCTACGCGCCCGGGCAACGGACTCCTCGACCGTGGCACAGGCCGGCTCACGCACCCCGTCGCGATAGATGACGCAGTTCACCACGGTGGAACCGAGCGGGGAACGCGCGGGGTGACTGAGATCCACCTTGCGACCCCGGCGCGCGAGACGGGCGACTTTGCGCAGGTTGCCGACCATCGACATGCGGGGCTCTCCTAACGGCGTGATCCGGACAGTCTGCCAGGTGGGGGTAAGGGGGAGGTCAGGGCCGGGTGACGGGTCGCGCCCTGACCGGCACGACTGCTTGCGTCACCGCTTGCCTGGCGTCGGCTCAGCGATGGGCGTGCCGAGCCCGGATCCCGTTCGTCGTGCCCAGGCAACCCGTTCGCGAGGCTGAACGCCTCGGCCAGTTCCTTGGTCCTCAGCACAGGCCACGCACATGTGTTCCCCCATCTCGGCATCCTGCTAGAGCAACGCGTCGCTCACGCTTCATCAGAGCTGATGCGCGCACCACAGCGGAATTGGGGCTGGCCCCAGGGGAGATTCGGTGGATATCCGCAGTGATGTCGAGGGCGTTCGCGACCTAGCGTGCTGTGGATGCGGACGACTACACGGATACGGATCGCGATCGCCGGTGCTGCGGTACTGGCCACAGGAACCGCGGCGTTACCCGCCGCCGCGGCGGCGGAGCCTGTGGGGCTCGGGCGGTACTACTCCCAGGACATCTCCTGGCACGACTGCGCCCTCGGCCCCGACGACACCACGGGGAAGGAACTCGACGCGGCCGGTGCCCGGTGTGGCGACCTCGCCGTGCCGCTGGACTACGCCGACCCGGGCGGGCGGACCATCACCGTCGCCCTGTCCCGGCTTCCCGCCACCGACCGGGCGCACCGGGTCGGGCCGCTGCTGCTCAATGACGGCGGGCCCGGCGGGCCGAGTCTCGGGATGCCGCTCAAGGTGGGGGCGGCAATGGGCAAGGTGGCCGGGAAGTACGACCTGGTCGGGATGGATCCGCGGTTCGTCGGGCGTTCCACGCCGCTGGACTGTGGTTGGGACATCGGTTCGGCCGTCTTCTCCGCCGGCCGCGACCGGGCGGCGTTCGACCGTTCCGTCGGCATCCAGCGCGAGTTGGCGGAACGGTGCCGGCGGACGAACGGCGACGTGCTGCCGTACGTCACGACCCGCAACACCGCCCGCGACATGGACGTGGTCCGGGCCGCGCTGGGTGCGAAGCGGATCTCCTACCTCGGGTATTCGTACGGCAGTTATCTCGGCGAGGTCTACAGCCGGCTGTTCCCCGGACGCACCGACCGCATGGTGCTCGACAGCGTCGTCGACCCCGCCCGGTACACCCAGACCCTGCTCGTGGGCACCGAGTCGGCCAACGAGCGGGCCCTGCGGGCATGGGCCGACTGGACCGCCGCCCGTGACGACACCGACGGCCTCGGCGACACCTCGGACGCGGTGGTGGCCACGGTCGAGCGCATCCAACAGGCGGCGGCCGAGGAGCCGTTGAGGGTCGGGGACTTCCGGCTCGATGAACACTTCGTACCCGTCGTCTACTTCGGCGGCCTGGGCAGCGATCTGGACGAGCGCCGGGCCGGGTTGGCCACCACGACGCAGGTCCTGGCACGCGCCGCCGACCGTGACCCCGACGTGCGCCCGGGCCCCGAGCTGGCCGAGATGCTGACGTTCCTGACGACCGAGGCGGGCTCGCAGCTTGCCAGTGCGCAGTCCGCCATCATCTGCGGGGACGTCGCCACCCGGCGCGGAATCGAAAGCTACTGGGACGCCATCCAGGCCAGCCGTGTCGAGTCCCCCTTCGCCGGTCCGCTGGCGAACAACATCTCCCCCTGCGAGTTCTGGGGCTCCCCGGCCGAGGCACCGACGGCACTCGACAACGACGTACCGGCACTGCTGGTCAACGCCATGGGCGACCCCCGGACCCTCTACTCCGGCGCACAGCGGATACGCGACCAGTGGTCCCGCTCCCGGCTGATCACCGTGTCCGACGCCAACCAGCACGGCGTCTACGGCGAGTACGGCAACGCCTGCGCGGACAGCCAGGTCAACGCCTACCTGGCCACCGGCCGGCTGCCCGCACATGACGTGACCTGCCGCAAGTAGCCGCTGCCCACCCCTGACAGCCGAATGCCCCTGCGGCAGGGGGAGAGGCGTGTGTCCCGCTAAACGTACAGGTCAGCACTGCGACGTCCGCTGGTCGCGGTGGGTAGCCCCGCTGTGATCGGTTGCGGCGGGGTGGAGTGGTTCTCACCGTGGGCCCAAAGAGTGCAGCTTTCGAAAGGACTGTGATGCGCGCCCTTGTATCCCGCGGACTCCTGCTGTCTCCCCTCGTCTGCGCCGCCCTGATCGCCGGACCGGTCGGTGTCGCCGCTGCCGCCGTCGACATACCCCGGGAGGCCCCGGGCATCTCCGCGCTGCATGAGCTGGACGAGTGGGGAGAACTGGAAGAGCTCGACACGCTGACGGCTGCGGACCACGAAGACGCCGCCGTCGGCCCGATGCTGGACGCACTGTCCGACGTCGCCGGCCTGGAGGGCGACCGCCTCGAGCCCACCGAGGCCGCCGCGTACGTGAAATCCCTGGAGGCCGCCAACACCACCCTCCAGCAGCAGGTACGCGAGCGGGCCGGTGTCGCGCCCGCCGATCCCGTCTCCGACCTCGTCGCCCAGCTCCAGGCCACCCTCGACGACCTCATCAAGGCCCTGACCTCGCTGGACGTGGGCGGGGTACTGGGCGCGGTGACCGGTGTGGTGTCATCCGTCGTCGAGGTGGTCACCGGGCTCCTCGGCGGCGCCCTGTCGTCGCTGCCGGCCATCCCCGCACCGGGAGCGCCGTCGGTCTGACCTGGCCGCGCGCATGCGGCGGGACGCGGACGCCTACCCTCGTCCCGCCGCGTACGGCTCCGGCCCAGAGCTTCCTAGGCGCCCACCGCTACGAGGCCCCCCTCTCCTCAAGCAACCGCTCCAGCCGGTCGAAGCGTTCATGCAGCTCACGCGCCGCCCGTTCCGCCCCCTCCTCCGCGCTCCGCACCAGGTGACGGTGCCGGCGCTTCTGGTCCCGGCCCACGAACCACGTCGCCAGCGCCGCCGTGACCATCCCGTACGCCGTGATGCCGACGATCATCACCACCGCGCCGATGACGCGGCCCCAGAGAGTCACCGGGTAGAAGTCGCCGTAGCCGACCGTCGTCGCCGTTTCGATCGACCACCACAGGGCCTTCGGGTACGTCGTCAGGTTGGCGCCCCGCGCTCCGTCCTCCACGGCCACCACCGCCCACGAGCCGGCGACCATCACCGCGGCCAGTGTCGCCGTCGCCCAGCCCGCCGCCCGCACATGCAGTGAGCGGCCCTCCCTGCCGAGCAGCAGTTCGACGGCTCTGGTGAGGAATCCGGGCAGCATCCCCCGATGCTGGGGCATGGGATGGACCGCAGCGCGGCGGACGCGCATCCGGCCTCGTGAACCGTCACCCCGACTCACCCGGACGGCCCGGTGGACCACGGCCTCGCCGGAAATTCCCCGTCACCAGGAGCCAAATCTCACCCCATCGGCGATAATTAGGACATGAGTACGGCGACGTTTGAGCTGGCGGCCACGTCGAGCGATGTACTCAACGTGCTTGCCGCCTTTGGTGGTGGCCTGTTCATCGCGGGCGGCCTGGTCTGGGCTGTCCGCTTCGGTATGAAGGTCATGGACCGGGAATCGGCACGGCCCAGCCTGGATGAACAGCCGAAGATGCCCGCCTCGGGCCCGGTCCACGAGATGCGGGAGATGCGGGAGCCGGACGAGATGCCGGTCGCGGAGCAGGAGAGCGAGCGGCTCATGCCGTACGAACTCCACCACGCGGGCAGCAAGCGACGTGAGGATCAGCATCGACGGCGCTGGTCGCCGGGCTCGAGTGGGTCCTTCGGAAGTGGAGGCCTGGGGCACGTGTGACCCCGCGTCCGACCCCGCACAAACCGGACTACAAAAAACTACGACGCCGGATGCAATGTCCTTGACAGACACTGCACCCGGCGTCGTATTTACTGCGTTCCTGCGAAAAGCCAGGGTTAGGCGGGAACGATGTTCTCCGCCTGCGGGCCCTTCTGGCCCTGCGTGATGTCGAAGTTCACCTTCTGGCCCTCGTGCAGCTCGCGGAAGCCCTGGGTGGCGATGTTCGAGTAGTGAGCGAAGACGTCGGGACCGCCGCCATCCTGCTCAATGAAGCCGAAGCCCTTTTCCGCGTTGAACCACTTCACGGTGCCGGTAGCCATGTCAAATTCTCCTTGGGGCACTTGCTCGGGGATTCACACCGTGTGAACCCCGCGTCGCTGAGATGATC
Organism: Streptomyces sp. JLBG701; assembly: GCF_058544905.1. Lineage (NCBI taxonomy): Bacteria > Bacillati > Actinomycetota > Actinomycetes > Kitasatosporales > Streptomycetaceae > Streptomyces > Streptomyces sp. JLBG701. The sequence continues at coordinate 5,990,944 of NZ_CM178588.1, read as the reverse complement.
GCCCCGTCCGGGTGAGTACACCGGAAAAATGCGGGAACCAAACCACAACTGCAACCAAAAAAAGAACGTAGCACAGAAACCCGACGCAGTCGCGGTCCGACCATTTCCACATGTCAGAGCCGTATCGCAGCCTCTATCACACCTGCGTGCGCTCCGGGCGGTACACGGCCAACGCCCAGATGACGAACACGTCAATCGCGATCATGATCACTGACCAGACCGGGGCATACGGCAGGAAGACGAACTGGAGGATCGCGCTCAGGCTCGCCAGCACGATGCCGGAAACCCGGGCCCACGCGGCGCCCATCAGGATGCCCCAGCCGGTGACCGCCGCGAAGACGCCCACGCAGAGCAGGATCCAGCCCCAGCCGGTGAGGTTGATCCGGTAGATGTAGTCGCCGACGGAGGCGTACACCTCGTCCTCGGTGATCGCGGCGATGCCCTGGAGCACGGCGATGACGCCGTGCATCATCATCAGGACGCCCGCGAAGGTCACCCCGCCCACGGCCCAGCCGCCACCACCGGCCGGCGGCCGCTCGGGCTCCCGCTGGTGGGCATCGCCCCACACCGGAGGCTTCGTCTGGGGCGTCTGCTCCCCGCCGGCCTGCGGCTGGGTCGCGTGCGGCTGCTGGGTCATGGTGGTACCCCGTCTCTGACAAGGAACGGAAGAGTCGTACCTACGACCATCCGGCCAAGTCGGGGCCACCACCACGCGGGCTACGCCGTACAGGTCACGCCATCCAGAAGAACACCGCCGTCATCCGCTTGTCCTCCAGCGTGCCGCCGAAGTAGCCGGTCGCGCTGTGCACGAGGTTGGCGTTGTACAGGAGGAGGCGGTTGTACTTGTGCGGGACTCGGACGTCCTCCTCGAAGGCGTCCGGCGCCACGAAGCGGGTGCCGAGTGCGTCGACCAGGTTGTTGTGGGGGGCCTGGACGACGTTGCCGCCGAGCCGGCCGCCGGGCAGGGACTGGCGGTAGAAGCTCGTGCCGCAGTCCTTGGGGACCTTGGGGTTGAGGTACAGCACGGCCGCGTACCGGCACAGCGAACGCGAGTCGGTGTGCGGGCGGGGCGTGCTCTCGCCCTCGCCGACGACCTGGACGCAGTTGTGGTTGAGGGTGCCGCCGCCGGGGGTGCGCTGGACCCAGAGTTCCTTCGCCCCGGTCTCCTTCCTCACCAGCCGTTCCACGCGGGCGAGTTCGGCGGGTTCGAGGCCGGGCATCGCACGCAGCCCGGGCCAGGCCTCCGGCTTGTGCGGATACCCCTCGACCCAGTCGTCCTTGGCGAGACAGCGCTCCCGTACGGCGTCCACGTCGGGCAGGACGTCGTCCAGGACCCAGTAGTCGCGGCCCTTGGTGGGCTTGCGGTAGGGGAGGACGGGGAGGGGGGTGGCGGTTCTCTGGGGCTGTGGTGGGCGTGGGGGGAGTGGGGGCATGCGGCGAACTTAGGTCTGGGGGTGGTCTCGACTCTCCCGCCAACCGGTCAACTGTTCCCCAATGAACCCAAGCGTTCCCCAACTCCCGCCCGACAAAAGGGTGTTAAGGGACAGTCACGTCAGTCCGGCCGCTCCGCGCGTGCACGCCGTTCAGGGTGGCGGTCGCCCTGAGGTGGTGGCCGCCGGTGGGGAGGGCCGGGCCCGGGACGCACGTCCAGGTGCCGTCGGCAGCCGCGGTCGTCGAACAGACCTCGACCTCCGCGTCGTCCTCCCGCCCCGCCCCGTGCTCGATCTCCTCCCGCACGGTGACCTGCGCCCCCGGATACGCCGTCCCCGCCATCTCCGGCCGCCCGCCCTGCATCCCGCCCGGCGTAGGCCGCACCAGCACCGGCGCGGGCAGCCCCACCGTCACCGCACAGCTCCCCTCGTCCCTCGCCACGCCGGACGCGTCGCGGAGGATGAGCGAACAGCCCGCCAGCCGGGTCCCGGGCACGGCGTCGACCGGCACAGCCACCACGAACGGGAACCCGTGGCCCGCCCACGACTCCGACGCGCCCATGGACATGAAGGTGTACGTCCCACTGCTCCCGTCGACCGCGACGCTCCCCCGGTAACCACGGGCGCGCAGAGGCACGGCCGTGACCTCGGCCCGCTCCGGCGCCGTCAGCTTCAGCGCGGAACCGGCGGCGAGGGGCGGCCCCGCGTATCCCGTGACCTCGACGACTCCCGCCCGGCCGGGGACGATCGTCGCCGCGCCCCACAACTCACCGCCCTGCGCGGTGGCCGACGGGGCGGCGGCCAATGCCCATGCCATGGCCATCGCTGCGGCCGACTTCCCGGACCTGGTCGTCAACATGCGTGCGATTCTCGTGGCCCGTTCCCGCAGCTGACGTGTGCTGAGCCGCCGTATGGCCGAGCGGTGCCGCGCCGCCACCCGTACGGCCGCGGATACGTTCCCGGCGTCCGGCGGCGCTGTTCCAGCCGAAGTAGGCCTCGTCGAACATCCTTTACGAAACCAAAAGGTTCGGCTGGCCCCTACATCCGTACTCCCGTCCGTACCCGCGTAACGGGAGTACGGACGTATTGGCTTGGCAGGAGGCAAGGTGCGCTTTTCGCGGAACGCGACGGGAACCCTCTTTGTGGGCGGTGCTCTGAGCCTGACGCTCGCAGCTCTCGCCTACCCCTCGATGCTGGGGCTCAGCACGGTGTCCAGTTCGCCGGACCGGATCATCGCGAACACCTCGTCCGGGCCGCTGACGGAGGCGGACCGGGACTTCGTGGTGAAGGTGCGGGCGGCGGGGCTGTGGGAGTACCCGGTCGGTCAGATGGGGATGCAGAAGGGCACCTCGAAGGCGGTCCTCACGGCGTCGGAGCACCTGGTCGACGGGCACGCGGCGCTCGACGCGACCGTCCGCAAGATCGCCCCGGAGCTCGGCATCACGATCCCCAACTCGCCGAGCCCCCAACAGCAGGGCTTCATCGACACGTTGAGCGCGGACGCCAAGGGCACGCAGTTCGACTCCGACTTCGCCAACATCCTGCGCATCACCCATGGGCAGATCTTCAACACGGTCGCGAAGATCCGCTCCACCACCAAGAACACCAAGGTACGCGCCCTCGCCGACCAGGCGAACGTCACCGTCCTCGACCACATCACGGTCATGGAGAAGACCGGCCTGGTCAACTTCGACCAGGCCCTCTTCCAGCAGACCACCCCGCCGAAGCTGCCCTCCGACGACGTGACACCGCCGGCCCCCGTGCCGGGCGCCCCGGTCGTCGTCCTCACCCCACGGGCGAACGCGAGCGCCAGTTCCACTCCGTCGGCGGGGTGAGTCAGAGGGTCACTCCCCGCCGAGCCAGACCGTCGTGTCCGGCCCCAGCAGCCCGTCCCCGACCGGCCCGCTGCTCAGCAGCACCTCCCCCGGCGGCAGCGGGACCGCCGCGTCCGACAGGTTGGTGACACACCGCCAGCCGTCCGTGCGGGCGAAGTCCAGCACGCCGTCGGGGGCCGAGGCCGCCCAGGTCAGGGCCTCGCCCTCCAGCAGCTTGCGGCGCAGGCGCAGGGCCCTGCGGTAGAGCTCCAGGGTCGAGCCCTCGACCCCGTCCTGCGCCTCGACGGCGTACGCCGCGAACCACTCCGGCTGCGGCAGCCAGGCGGCGCCCGCCCCGAAGCCGTACGACGGTCCCGTCGACGTCCACGGAATCGGCACCCGGCAGCCGTCGCGGCCCTTGCGGGTGTGGGCCGTCTGTTCCCAGATGGGGTCCTGGAGGGCTTCGGCGGGCAGGTCGGCGACCTCGGGCAGGCCGAGTTCCTCGCCCTGGTAGACGTAGGAGGAGCCGGGCAGCGCGAGCATCAGCAGGGTCGCCGCGCGGGCCCGGCGCGCCGCCCGGGTCTCGTCCACGGCGGGGACCTGGCCGTCGCTCAGCAGCCAGGCGTTGTCGTCCGTGCCCGGCGGGAGCATGAGGCGGGAGGCGTGGCGTACGACGTCGTGGTTGGAGAGGACCCAGGTGGCCGAGGCTCCGGCCGAGCGGGCGGTCTCCAGGGAGCCGGTGATGACTTGGCGGAGTTCCGCAGCGTCCCAACCCGCTTGCAGATACTCGAAGTTGAAGGCCTGGCCCAGTTCGTCCGGGCGAGCGTACTGGGCGCGCCGGGCGCCCGGTACCCAGGCCTCGGCGACGGCCGTGCGGGGCGGGGTGTAGGTGTCGAAGATCTTGCGCCAGTCGCGGTAGATCTCGTGGACCTCGTCGCGGTCGAAGAAGGGGTGGGTGCCGGGGGCGAACTCCGCGAGGGCCGCCTCCCCGCTCAACTCGGGTGCGCCCAGGTCGCGGAGCGGTTCGGCGAGGTCCTTGGCGAGGGCGTGGGCGACGTCGATGCGGAAGCCGTCGACGCCCCGGTCGGACCAGAAGCGCAGGGTGGTGCGGAAGTCGGCGCGGATCTCCTCGTTGTCCCAGTTGAGGTCGGGCTGCTCGGGGGTGAACAGGTGCAGGAACCACTGTCCGTCGTCCACCCGCTTCCAGGCGCTGCCCCCGAACACGGACTGCCAGTCGGTGGGCGGCAGTTCGCCGTGCTCGCCGCGTCCGTCGCGGAAGACGTAGCGGTCGCGGGCGGGGGAGCCGGGTGCCGCGCGCAGCGCCTCCTCGAACCAGACGTGCTGCCGGGAGGTGTGGTTGGGGACGATGTCGACCATGACCTTCAGGCCCAGGCGGTGGGCCTCGGCGACCATGGCGTCGAAGTCGTCGAGGGTGCCGAGGCGGGGGTCGACATCGCGGTAGTCGGCGACGTCGTAGCCGCCGTCGGCGAGTTCGGAGGGGTAGAAGGGGCTGAGCCACAGGGCGTCGACGCCCAGGCCGGCCAGATGGGTCAGGCGCTGGGCGATGCCCTTCAGGTCGCCGAGCCCGTCGCCGTCGGCGTCGGCGAAACTGCGCGGATAGACCTGGTAGATGACGGACTGGCGCCACCAGTTGGGGTCGCGGGACGAAAGGTCGGTCACGCGGTCTCCTCTGAGGTGCGTGTGAGCGGGCGGTGAGCGGTCGACGGTGACCGGTCAGCGGGCAAAGCGGTCATGCGGGCGGGCGATAAGCAGAACTCTGTCCACAACGCCGGAAAAGCGAACCTGCCGCGCTCCCGTGCGCCCCGGAGGGGGTCGTTCCCCGTGTGGCGAAATTGTGATGACTCTTGAACGGCCCGTGCATTCCCGCAGGTTGACAGGCCCGCGATGACACGACGACGATGGGGATCACTGTGGCGCATGTGACCAATGGGCCCGGTGTTTTTCTTCGACCACTCAACCCTGGCATGGCCCAGCAGCAGCGCGCTGCTCTCTCGCCGTGCCCGGGTTCTGCTTACGTCAAGCCAGATGGGGATCTGCATGTCCATAGCGAGTCGTGTCATCGCACGTCGGCTGCTGGGAACGGGCGCCGCGACGCTCGCCCTCTGCGCCGCCTCCGCCGCCGGTGCCTGGGCCAGTGACTGCCCCGGCGGTGACGGCTGGGAGTCCGGCGGCAGCTACAAGCCCGGAACGGGCGCCGGCTCGAAGACCGAGACCGACCGCTGCGAGTTCTCCCTGGACGGCAAGAACTTCTACGCCTCGGTCAAGGTCGACGACCAGAACCTCAAGCCGTCGGAGGACGGAAAGGTCCACGTCAAGGTCCGCACAGCGGGCGACGCGTCCACCTGCACGGCCTCCCTGGCCTCCTACCGCACCCACGGCGCCACCTTCGCCACCTCCGGCGAGCAGGTCTTCCACGACTGGGACACGGTGACCGTCAAGGCCGGCCAGACCGACACCCTCGACACCTCGATCCCCGACGCGGGCTGCTTCGCGCAGGTCGACCTCTACCGCGGCGCCGTGAAGTACGACGGCAAGCTCGACGCGAACGACGGCTTCGAGCACGGCGCGCTCCCCAAGGGCCCCGACGGCGCGGTCATCAAGGACAAGCTGATCGCGGCCTGGAACGGCGGCACGAAGGACTGCACGGTCACCGAGTCCGAGTCCCCGTCGCCGTCGACCCCCGCGACCCCGACCCCGTCGACCCCGGCCGCGGAGTCCTCGGAGCCGTCGACCCCGGCGGAGGAGACCACGACTCCGGCCACGGAGACCCCCTCGACGTCCACCCCGACGCCCGAGGCCTCGGAGTCCACGACCGCCCCGGCGGCGACCCCGAACGGCGGCGGTGGCGACCTCGCGGAGACCGGCGGTTCCAGCGCGACCGGCCCGATCGCGATCGGCGCGGCCGTGCTGCTCGCCGGCGGCGCGGGCATCGTAGTGGCGACGAAGCGGCGCCGCTCGGCCCGCGCGTAACACCAGCTCCTCCCAAGGCGGCCGCCCCGTGACCAGCGGGGCGGCCGCTTTTGGCCATCGGTTACCGTTGCCTGGCCGTGGTGTTCGGGTTGCCGGCATCTCACGAAGTGATCCACGAGGTGCTGGAGCGTGACCGTATGACCCTGCCCGAACCTGCCGTTTCTTTTCGCTGGCGGCGCGAAGACACCGTAAGGACCGCGGGGTTGATGGCAGTGATAGCCGCCCTGCACGTCGTCGCCTTCGGCATCCTGTTCCTGCTGGTGGTCCCCGGGCACTACGAGGTCGGCTCCAAGGCCTTCGGCATCGGCCTCGGCGTCACCGCCTACACGCTCGGCATGCGGCACGCCTTCGACGCCGACCACATCGCCGCGATCGACAACACCACCCGCAAGCTGATGGCCGACGGCAAACGCCCGGTGTCGGTGGGGTTCTGGTTCGCGCTGGGCCACTCAAGCGTGGTGGTCATCCTCGCCGCACTGATAGCGGGCGGCACCCAACTCGCGGGCCGCATCATGAACGACGGCTCGCGCACCCACCAACTCCTGGGCGTGATGGGTACGACGATCTCGGGATCGTTCCTCTACCTGATCGCCGCCCTCAACCTGGTAGCCCTGGTGGGCATCCTGAAGGTCTTCCGGGCGATGAGGTCGGGAACGTACGACGAGAAGGAACTGGAACAGCACCTGGACTCAAGGGGATTCATGAACAGAATCCTCGGCCGCCTCACCAAGTCCATAACGCGACCAGGCCAGATGTACCCGCTGGGCTTCCTCTTCGGCCTCGGCTTCGACACTGCTACGGAAGTCACCCTCATGGTGATGGCCGGCTCGGGCGCGGCAGCGGGCCTGCCCTGGTACGCGATCCTCTGCCTCCCCCTCCTCTTCGCGGCCGGCATGAGCCTCTTCGACACCCTCGACGGCACCTTCATGAACTTCGCCTACCAGTGGGCCTTCTCCAACCCGGTCCGCAAGGTCTTCTACAACCTCACCATCACCGGCCTCTCCATCGCCGTCGCCTTCTTCATCGGCACGATCGAACTCGTCGGCGTCCTCCACGACAAACTCGCCCTGACGGACGCGACCACCGACTGGATAGCGGGGCTCGACCTCGACAACGTGGGGTACGTCATCGTGGGGTTGTTCGTGGTGGTGTGGGCGGGGGCCGTGGCCTATTGGCGGCTGGCGAAAGTAGAGCAGCGGTGGGCGGTCCAGAGCGCCGACACCCAGTAATACTGGGGCCATGGGATTCGCCGTCTTGATGACCCTGCCCGGACTCGTCATCCTGCTGACCGTCGTCGCCTTCACGGACCAACTGCTCCTGCGAGCCGGGCGAGCCGGAATGCTGCCATGGCGCAACAGCGCCCGGCAGGGCCAGATATCGGCGACCGGTTTCGAGCAACTCCACGCGACCTTCTCACCGGGCAAGCAGAGCGAACTCAAGGAACGGCAGTCGGCACTGCTGATGCGCGACGACGAGGAGGACGGGGCCCCTCCGAACCGCACGACGGTGGACCTGGACGGCGGGGTCGCGGTGGTCCGGATGCCGCGGGCCGACCGGTAGCGACCCGCCGACAGCCGCCGGACCTACTGCTACTGCTCCACCGCCCCCAGCCACAGCTTCACGTACCGCTCCACGTCCACGGCCAACGCCACGTCCACCAGGGCCTGTTCGCGGGTGCCGTCGTGGATTTCCGATTCGCCGGGGCGGGGGCGGCGGTCGACGATCGTCTGGCCTCGGGCCGGGCCCGGGGCGAGTTGGACCTCTACCGGGAGCAGGCTGGTGGTCAGGCCCGCCGGGTCGGCTACCGCGCAGACCGCGCCCGCGTCGCCGAGGCCGCCGGCCGGGTCGTCACCGTCCGGGTCCGGGGAGGAGGGGCGGTGGGCGAGGAGGTCGCCGGCCAGGCGGGTGCCCGGGTCCGTCGCGGAACGTAGGCGGCGTACGTCCGGTGCCGGGACCGCTACCTGCTGGAAGACGTCCAGGCCGTACATCGTGATCGGGACGCCCGCGGTGAGCAGGATCGCCGCCGCCTCCGGGTCGTGCCAGACGTTGAACTCGGCGACCGGCGTGGCGTTCCCGGTGGCCACCGCGCCGCCCATGAAGACGATTCGCTCAATGTTGCGGACCACCTCCGGGTGCGTGCGGAGGAGCAGCGCGATGTTCGTGAGGGGGGCTGTGGGGATGAGGGTGACCGGCCTCGGAGACGCCAGGATCTCCCGCCTCAGCAGGGTCACCGCGTCCACGTCCACCGGTGTGCGCGACGGTGCCGGCAGGCCCAGGTCGCCCATGCCGTCCACGCCATGTACGTGCTCGGCGGGGCGGGCCGGTTCGATCAACGGGCGCTCGGCGCCTCGCGCCACGGGGATGTCATCGGCGCCCGCGAGTTCCAGGACGGTCAGGGTGTTGCGTACGACCTGGTCCACGCCCGTGTTCCCGGCCACGCAGCTCACCGCCCGCAGGTCGAGGCCCGGGTGGCGGACGGCGAACAGCAGGGCAAGGGCGTCGTCGATGCCGGTGTCGCAGTCGATGATCACCGGGATGGGCTGACCGGTCACGGCGGTGCTCCTCTTTCCACGGGCCACGGGGCTCTACGACTGTGACCTTACGCAGGCTCCCAGAGCTCGGCCCTACGAGCCTCGACGCGGGCCGCGATGCGGTCCAGCAAGTCGGTGGCGGGTACCGGTCCGGGGCGGCCGCCGTCCCTCAGGCGAACGGCTGCAAGGTCGTCCTTCGCCTCCCGCTCCCCGATCACCGCCTGATACGGGATCAGGCGGGCGGATCGGATGCGGGCGGCCAGGGTGCCCTGGTCGGGGGCGGCGAGTTCCGCCCGTAGGCCGCGGGTCGCTGCCCGGCGTACGAGGTCCGCGGCCTGGGCCTCCTGTGCCTCCGACACCGGGAGGACGAGGAGTTGTACGGGCGCCAGCCAGGGCGGGAAGGCGCCCCCGTGCTGCTCGATGAGGTGGGCCACCGCTCGTTCCACGCTGCCGATGACGCTGCGGTGGACCATGACCGGGCGGTGTTTCGCGCCGTCGGGGCCGATGTAGTGGAGGTCGAAGCGTTCGGGCTGGTGGAAGTCGATCTGGACGGTGGAGAGGGTGGACTCGCGGCCGGCGGGGTCGGTGATCTGTACGTCGATCTTGGGGCCGTAGAAAGCCGCCTCGCCCTCCGCCGCCTCGTACTCGACACCGCTGTCGTCCAGGACCTCTCTGAGGAGGGCGGTCGCCTTTTTCCACAGGTGTGGATCGGCGACGTACTTGCCGCCCTCGCCCGGGAGGGAGAGGCGGTGGCGGGATGCCCGGATACCGAGGTCGGCGTAGGCGCGGGCGATGAGTTCCAGGGCCTGCCTCGCCTCCTCCACCGCCTGGTCCAGGGTGCAGAAGATGTGCGCGTCGTTCAGGTGGATGGCTCGGACGCGGGTCAGGCCGCCCAGGACGCCGGAGAGTTCGGAGCGGTACATGCCGCCCAACTCGGCCATGCGGAAGGGGAGTTCGCGGTAGCTGTGGGAGCGGGAGCGGTAGATGAGGGCGTGGTGGGGGCAGAGGGACGGGCGCAGGACGACCTCCTCCGCACCGAGTTGCATCGGGGGGAACATGTCCTCGCTGTAGTGGGACCAGTGCCCGGAGATTTCGTACAGCTCGCGCTTGCCGAGGACCGGCGAGTACACGTGCCGGTAGCCGGCCGCGCGTTCCGCCTCACGGATGTACTCCTCCAGGGTGTGACGGACGATCGCGCCGTCGGGCAGCCAGTACGGCAGGCCCGCGCCCATCAGCGGGTCGGTGTCGAAGAGGTCGAGTTCGCGGCCGAGGCGACGGTGGTCGTGCATGGCGGGCTCCTCAGGAACGGGGGGCGAGGAACCCGGCAACGACAATGCCCCGGGGCACTCGCCCCGGGGCTTTCGACATCTGGGTCAGCTGTCAGCGCGCCGGGACACTCTCCGGCGTCGTCGTGGACATCGACTTGGCGCGCTTCATGTGCGGGACCGTAACAGGGGGTGGGCGGGGGCGCGACGGGTTTTACGGGCGGCCGCTCACCCGGACGGACCGGCGCGCTGGTGGGCGTACGACACCGATGTTCCCGTGGGAGCACGCACCCGTACCGCCAGGTCAACAGGAGGCATCCCCACATGGCCCGTGCCCGTCCCCCGGCCCGCGTCCTCGTCGCCTCCGCGCTCTGTGCGAGCGCCCTGCTGAGCGTGGCCGCGTGCTCGGGCGGCGGGCACCACAAGGCGTCGGCGGCCGCCGCGTCGCCCGCGGTCGAGCAGACCTCGGCCGCCCCGGCCCCGTCGACCTCCGCCGCCCCCATGCTCACCGAGGCCCAGGCGCGGGCCGCGCTGATCTCGGACGCCGACCTGGGGGAGCCGTGGACGCCGACGCAGGGCGCCGCGACCTGGCGGGACGGCCTGCTCAAGGCGACGACCGAGAAGCCCGAGTGCGGGCGGCTGCTCGACGCCCTCTACACCGAGGAGTTGTTCGGGGCGTCCGTCGCCACCCGGGCGGTGGTCGGCCTCGACGACGGCTACGACGAGGCCCAGCTCCGCTACCAGGTCACCGCGCACCGCCCGCACGAGGCGGACAAGACGCTGGCCTGGCTGAAGACGCTGCCGCGGCGGTGCGGCCAGTTCACGGCCGCGACCGCGAACGGCGCGGTGCTCGGCGCCCAGGTCACCGACGCCTGGTTGCCGGCCGTCGGGGACGCCCGGCAGGGCCTGCGGGTCACCCTGGACGGCGAGACGGCCGACGGCGAGCCGCAGACCCTCACCCTCGACGTCGCCGCCGTCCGCGTCGGCGACGACGCGATCAGCCTCACCTACGGAGGCCTCGGCGAGGTCCCGGCCGACTGGACCCGGCAGGCGACGGAACTGGGCGCGCAGCGGCTGGCGGAGGTGCAGAAGCAGAGCCGGGTGCAGGCCTGAACCCCGCCTCCGGCTAACGCTTCTCGTACGGGTCCGACGGCTGTTTGATCTGCTTGAGCGTCGTCGCGGCGAGGACCGGCGGCCAGGCCGCGTCGGAGCCGAGCTTGCCCTTCTGGACCCAGGTGCCGGTGACGGTGACCCAGGTGTCGGTGGGCGGTGGGTCGGCGTCGCGGATCTCGACCTTGCTGGGGGCGGCGTCGGCGGCGCAGCAGGTGACGAGGAGGCGGGTGACGTACCAGGTGCCGTCGTCGTCCCGGGTGACGAAGCCGGTGATGCGGAGAGTGCGGGCCTTGAGGGAACGGCCGCTGTCGTAGATCGCGCGGGAGCTGTACTCGCCGACGGTCAGGGTGAGCGGGTTCCCGGCGGGGAGGGCGGGGAAGGTGCCGACCCCCTGGGCAGCGCGCTGCGCCGCCGCGCGGTCGGCGCTGTAGGAGCCGAGGGCCGGGGGCGGAAAGAGGAGCAGGGCGAGGGCGGGGAGGGTGAGCAGCCAGGCGATGCGGGGGCCGGCGGGGCCGTGGCTGTGACCGTGATCGTCCCCTTCCTCGTCGTGGTCGTGTTCATCGTGGTCCGGCGAAAGTCGTCGTATGACCGCCGTCGCCAACCCCAGCAGCACCAGCGCCACGCCGGACACGATCAGGTAGGGGCGCAGGCCCGACTGGACGTAGCGCAGATACAGGTCGCTGAAGAGCGTGATGCGCAGGACCGCCGCGCCGACCAGGAGCAGCAGGACCGAGGAGCCGTATCGCCTCACAGGAGCCACCACCCCACCAGGACGCTGCTCGTCACGGCCACCAGCCAGGTGACCGACGAGAAGCGGACCGCGAAGGACCTGCCGAACGTGCCGGCCTGCAACGCGAACAGCTTCAGGTCGACCATCGGGCCGACCACCATGAACGTGAGCCGGGCGGTCGGCGAGAAGGAGCTCAGCGACGCCGCGACGAACGCGTCGGCCTCGCTGCACACGCACAGGACGACGGCCAGGACGGCCAGCAGCAGCACCGACAGCCAGGCGGAACCCGTGAACAGGTCGAGGACCGACCGCGGGACGGCGATGTTGAACGTGGCCGCGGCCGCCGCGCCCAGCACCAGGAAGCCGCCCGCGTGCAGGAAGTCGTGCTGGAGGCCGGAGAGGAAGGCGCGCGGCCCGGTGGACGAGTTGGAGACGCGGGTCTTCGGCAGCCGCAGCCACTCCTCCTTGCCGAAGCGCGCCCACAGCCAGCCCATGACCACGGCGGTCGCGAGCGAGGCGACGAGCCGGCCGAGCACCATCTTCGGCTGGCCGGGGAAGGCGATGGACGTGGCGACGAGGACGACGGGGTTGATCGCGGGGGCGGAGAGGAGGAAGGCGAGGGCCGCCGCCGGGGCGACCCCGCGCCGCATCAGGCTCCCCGCCACGGGGACGGACGCGCACTCACAGCCCGGCAGTACGACCCCTGCCGCGCCCGCGAGGGGAACGGCCAGTGCCTGGTTGCGCGGGAGCAGCCGGGTGAAGACCCGCTCCGGTACGAAGGCGCCGATGGCCGCGGACACGACCGTGCCGAGCAGGAGGAAGGGAACAGCCTGGACGGCGACCGCCGTGAAGACGGTCCACCAGGCCGCGACGGGAGGGGTGTAGAGGTCGAGGGCGAGCATCGGGCCGAGGACGGTGGCGACGGTGGCGATCGCGATGAGCGCGGCGCCGCCGAGGACGGCGTACACGAGCACGCGTACGACGAGCCGCAGACCGTCGATCACGGCCATCCGTTGATTCGGCTGATCCGCCTGATTCGCCACGCGCCTCGCTCCGGCAGTCCCTGTTCCCTCTCGCAGCGGAGGCTAACCGGCGGCGCTGTGCGCCACCCCGCCTTCGTCAAAGAGGAGGCTGTGCGGGTGCGGGCCCGAGGGTGGTGGTGCCGGGGGCCGTACGGTGGCCAAGACCCGTCCGGTACGCGTCCAGCGCCGCCTCGATTCGGCCGGTACGGCGGAGCAGATCGCCGAGCAGCCGGCACAGGTCGGCCAGGTCACCGACCGCGCCGGCCCGCTCCAGGAGGCTCAGGGCGCGGACGTAGTGCTCCTCGGCGGTCTCCGTGTCGCGGGCGTCCTCGGCGATGATGCCGAGGAGCCGGTGGGCGGCGGCGGAGTGGATGGCGCCGCGTTCGGGGGAGAGATCGCCGAGGACGTCGTGGAGGAGGGCTGCGGCCTCGTCGGACTTGCCGCGCCGGTGCAGTACGTCGGCCAGCTCGACGGCGACCTGGCTGCTGTAGAGGGCGGCGCGGGTGGCGGACAGCATGGTCTGCGCCTGTCTCAACTCGCCCTCGGCCCGCTCCAGTTCGCCGTTCTGGGCGTACACGTAGCCGCGCATCCAGTGGCAGTTGGCGAGTTCGGTACGGAGCTGGAGCTGGCGGTAGAGCTCGGCGGCCTTGGCGAGTGAGGCGTCGGCCTCGGCGATGCGCCCCTCGGCGAGCAGCGTGCGGGCGACGGAACGGTGCATCCGGGCCACCAGCGCGGGGTCGCCCGACCGCGGGGCCAGCGCCAGCGCGAACTCGGCCGCCTGTGCGGCGCGGGCATGGGCGCCCATGTCCATGTAGGGGCCGATGGCGCTGGCGTAGAGCAGGAGCAGCGCGTCCGGGTCGTGCAGTTGGGCACGGTTGAGCTCGTCGAGGGTGGACTCCAACAGGTAGACGGCGTAACGGAGTTCACCGGCGAGATAGTGGGAGACGGCACGTCCGCGCAGGGCGGGGACCCGAGCGGGCAGGGGCTGGCCGGCGAGAGCCTCCTCGGCCCGCTCGAAGTACCGCCGGGCGGCGGTCAGATCACCGGTGTCCACCCCGCACTCGCCGAGCCCGAGCAGCGCGCCGGCCCGTACCTCGGCCAGCCCGTGGGACTCCGCCTCGGCGAGCAGGATCGTGTACTGTCCGGCGGCCTCCTCGGCATCACCGGCGGAGAGCGTCCGCTGCGCCTCGGTGAGCCGCAGCCGCAACTCGGTGGCGAGGCGGGCCGGGCGCCCGGTCACCAACTCCTCGTACGCCACCCCGAGCCGCTCGGCGATATGCCTGAGCGCCCCGTCGGAGGCCCGCACCCGCCCGGCCTCCAGGGTGGAGATATAGGCGGGCGTGTACATCGGCTCGGCCAACTGCTTCTGCGTCAGCCCGCGTTCGGCACGCAGCTGCTGCACCCGGCGCCCGATGATCTCCGGGTCGTCCCGCTCCGACATTGCCAACTCCCCCTGGGGCCCTTGCCGTTCGACGCCCCCGACCCCTAGGTTAAGCGCTGAATTAACCGGGCTTAACAGCCCACTGTCGTCACTGCCGACAGTTACCTATTTGTCGCTGCGAGACTGCCGTTGCGAGGTCGCCGTGCTCCAACGCTCTTCCGCACGTTACGCCAGAGGGCTCGGCGCCGCCGTCGTGGCCGTCGCCGCCCTGATCGCCGCGGCGAACGCGGGCCCGGCCCGGGCGGCGGACCCGGCACCGCAGCCGCAGCACCAGCAGGTGCAGCAGACCCAGACCCAGACGCAGACCCAGTCGCGCTGACTGGCTGATGCCGCCCAATGTCGCGCTATGCGAGCAATGGCACCCCATGAGATCCGGCGGTCCGGGATGATGCGGCGGTGGTCAACTCAAGAGGGTCACGCTGGGGCCTGACACCTGATCGGCTGCTGGTGGGCGGGGTCGTCGTGTTCGTGGTGGTCGTCACCTCGTTCGCACCGCTGATGGGAGTGACCGTCGTCGGCTCGGCCGCGGTCGCGGTCGGTACAGCCGTGGTGTGGCAGCGGCGTGCGGCGCGTCGGCTGTCTCCCGCGTACACCACCGCCGAGCAACTGCGGCGGCGGGTGGTGACGATCGAGTCCGAGCAACTGCGGCTCGTGGGCATCATGCCGGGAGCGAGGCTCGGCCCGCCGTCTCCCGCGGAACCCTCGCCGGGGCCCTCCGAGAGCCTCGTGACGCTCTACGAATCCCTCCACCGCAAACGCGTCGTCGTCGTCGGCGACCCGGGCTCGGGGAAGACGATCGCCGTGAGCAAACTCGCGGCCGAACTGGCCGAACGGGCCATACACACGTCGTCGCCCGAAGCCCCCGTGCCCGTCATGGTCGGCCTCAGATCATGGGATCCGGCGTCCCAGGGGGTGGAGGACTGGTTCACCTCCCGTGTCGCCGACCGCTACAGAATCGGCCAGAACACCGTCCGCAACCTGGTGACTTGGGGACTGATCATCCCCGTACTCGACGGTCTGGACGAGCTCCCCACCTCCCAACGCCCTGCCGCGATACCCCTGTTGGCGCGCTGGCTCGCCGGGTTCAATGGATACGTACTGACCTGCCGCGCCTCCGCCTACCAAGAGCTGGCCGCACTCCTGGGAACGGACGTCGGTACGACGGTGACGCTGCAGCCCTTGCCCGGGCACGCCGTCGCCGCCGGTCTGCGCAGCGCCGCCCCACAACGCTGGGAGCCGGTCGCGACGGCCATCGAAGCCGACCCGGGCGGGCCGCTGGCCGAGGTCCTCTCCTCGCCCTTGCTCCTGTCGCTCGCGGTCAGCGGCTACGAAGGCGCCCGGCACCGGAATCCGGCAGAACTGACGGACCGCGAGGCGCTGCCCGACGCCGCCGCGGTACGGCAGCGGATCCTGGACACCGCCGACCCCACGGCGAACATCCTGGGCCGGTACGGCAAGGCCGGGAGAAGCCGCCTTGAGCTGCTCACCGACGCGACGGGCCGCGAGAGCGACGGGCTGCTGCTGTGGTGGCGGATGGCGGAGAAGTACGGCTCGTGGCGGGTGACGGGGTATCTGAACGCGGCGCTGCTGGGGATACCCCTGCTGCTGTTCATGGCGGCCGACCTGGAACCCACGACCAAGGTGATCGCCTTGTTGGCGCCGGCGGTCTCCCTGTTGTTCGCCGCTCTCCAGCGCGTGACGCCGGGGCCCGGGCGCATCGGTCGGTCCAGGTTCGTCCCCTCCCTGTCGGACGATCGGGTCCTTGACCGGCTCCTCGGACTCGGGGTCGGCGCCTTTCTGGGCGCCCTCCCCTTCCTATTTCTCACGGCCATCATGCGGGATACCCCGTACACGGCGTCCGCCCACGAGTGGCTCGCCGTACTGGTGGCCTGCGCCCTCGCCGGGTCGACGATCGCCGCAACGGGCACGGACGCCGAACCCGGCCGAGGCCGACGGGCCGGCGATCTGCGCGGCGACCTGTGGGCCGCCCTCCTCGCATCGAACGCGGTCACCGTCCTCACCTGCCTTCCCCTGGGCCTTTTCACCTGGGACCGACTCACGGTCAACGGCGTCGGCCTCCCGGCGGCCACCTACGCGGCACTGCCCGCCGGCATCTTCGTCGTGACCCTGCTGACGGGCAGCGCCTGGGGTCGCTACCGCATCGCCCACCTCCGCCTCGTCCTCGACGGTGAACTGCCCCTGCGCCTGGGCCGTTTCCTGGCCGAGGCCGAAGAGCGGGGGCTCCTCGTCCCCGCCGACGGATACGGCGCCGGCTGCTACGCCTTCCGTCACGACCTGGTCCGCGAGGCACTCAGCGGCCGCGGGGCCGACCGGCAGGCCCACATCCGCGCCACCGTGCGGTTCCGGGCGGCGATCCGCACCGAGGTCCTGACCCTGCCGGAGTCCGTCGCGCACCTGGCCCGCGCCTCGGACGGCGCTCCCGAGGCCTACGCCCGCGAGGCGGAGCTCGTCGCAAGGCTGACCGACGAGGTACTCGACGAGGAGTTGCGGTCCGTGGCGGACCAGGGCTTCGAGGCGTACGAGCGTTACCGGAACGCCCGGAGACGGACCCGGGACGCGGTCAGCATCCCCGGCTGGGCACTGCCGGTGGCGTCTCTCTGCTACGGGTTCCTGGCCCTGGTCCTCACCGGCGTCGCCTACGCGACCTTGGGGATGATCAGCGTCCCGGACCGCCCCCCACTGGACAACACGCTCTTCGGATCGCTGTTCACCCTGTTCTTCCTGACGGCGCTGGCGTTTTTCAAGAGATGGACCAAGCAGAAAACGCTGGTGGACCGTGTCCTGCTGACGACCTACCGGCTTGGGCTCCTCATGGGTGTGTACACGATGGTCGCCGGGCTCCTGGCCCCCATGCTCCCCGTGCACCAGCGGCAACCGGTGCTCTGGACCACGGCAGCCCTCGCCACCGCCTTCGCCCTGGCCTGGCTCTACACCCGCCCCCACCTCGCCCGCGCCCGCGCCGTCCTGGACGACGACCCGGCCAACTGGCCCGATCTCCCCTCCGCCCTCTCCCGCTACCGCGACGTCGCCCTCCAGGCCCACGAGTCCTGGCTGACCGCACTGGCCCGCGACGGCGTCATGCCACTGATCCGGGGCCGGCTGAGCGCACCCGACGACACGGGTACGACACCCTCCCTGCCCGCCATCGCCCCGGCCCGCCTCACCGGGTCGCGCCGCTCCGACCAGTTCGTCGGTACCGCCGCCGCCGACGAGATCGCCTTCCACCTCCGCGAGTTGGACAGTGCCAGCATCGGGGTCAGCGGGCCGCGCGGTGCGGGCAAGTCGAGCCTGATGCAGCGGTTCTGCACCCCGGGGTCCACGTCCGCCGCCGACGACCTGCTGGTCCTGGTCCCCGCCCCGACCTCCTACGACCCCCGCGAGTTCCTGATCCACCTGTTCGCGGAGGTGTGCCGCAAGGTCACCGGAGACGGTCCGGCGGACGACGGACGTCCGGGCTTCGACCCGGCCCGTCACCGCACCCGTTTCCACGACGTGGGCGCCGCGTTGACGACGACCGTGGGTGTCCTGATGATCAGCGCGACTCTGCTGTGGCCCCATCTCACCGCGGCGGCACGGGGGATCACGGAGCACATGAGGATCGTGCTGATCTCGGTCGGCGGGACGCTCATCGCGGCCGGACTCGCCTGGCCCCTGCTGCGATCCCTGCGGGCGATCCTCCGCACCCGAACCCGCCGCCCACACGGCGCCGAGGCCGCGGCCGCCCTCCATCTCCGCACCTTGCACTACCAGTTGACGGTCATGCGCACCCGCAACGCCCAACTCGCCCTACCGGCGGGGCTTCAGCTCTCCGACGGCGCCCAGACCCAGCACACCCAGCAACTCCTCACCTACCCCGAACTGGTCTCCCGTTTCCGTGCGTTCCTCGACCAGGTCGCCCTGGAGCGGCGGGCCGTGGGCGGGCGGGTCGTCATCGGGATCGACGAGCTCGACAAGCTGGGCAGCGCGCAGGAGGCCGAACGCTTCCTCAACGACCTCAAGGTGGTCTTCGGCATCCGGGGCTGTCATTTCCTCGTCGCCGTCTCCGAGGACGCGCTCACCGCCTTCGGCCGCCATGTCCTCGACGTCCGTACCGTCTTCGACAGCGCCTTCGACCGAATAGTCGCCGTCCGCCCCCTCGACCTCGACCAGGCGCGCACGCTCCTCGAACTGCGGGGCGTCTGGCTGCCCGAGCCGTACCTGTGGCTGTGCCAGGTGCTGTCCGGTGGCATACCCCGCGACCTGCTGCGGGCGGTGACGAGCCTCGCGACCGACCGCACCCTGCGCAACGCCACGGACATGCGGCAGTTGATGGGGAAACTCATCGAGGACGACGGCCGTGCCGTCCTCTCCGGGCAGACCCGGCACGCCACCACGCTCACCGGCGATCACGCCCCGGCCGTCACCCGCTGGATCGCCGACGCGTCGCAGGCCCCGGTCACCGTCGGCACCTGGGAGACGGCCGTCACCAACGCGCCGGCCGTCCCGCCGGACGAGTACGAGGCCAGGCGCGCGGTGACCCAGGTGCGCACCTTCCTCGCGCTGGGCGCCACCCTCATGTGGAACTTCACGCAGACCGATGACGCCATCCTGACCGACAACCTCGAACGGCTGCGCGCCGCGGGCCCCAGCCCCGTGGACCTCCTCACCACCGCCCGCGCCAAGCTCGCCGCAGAGCCGGAGGCGTCCTGGGCGGCACTGGTCAGGTGCCGCCGCGAACTGAACCTGTGGAGCCTTCCCGAGCTGAACTGATCAGGCGGCTTTGCGTGCCAGCGGGCTCTTCCCCCCACTCACCCCGAAGTAGATCGCCCCCGCGACCAGCACCCCGATGAACCAGGAGTACGGCCCCAGCGCCGCCCCATACCCCGCCGGACCGTACGTCGGCAGGATGCTGGAGAAGATCGCGCCGATGCCCGCCGCCACGAAGGCCCGTACGTTCCAGCCGCCCTGGAAGCGGAACTCGCCGTCCTCCTTGTAGAGGTCGGGGACGTTGAGCTGGGCCTTGCGGAGGAGGTAGTAGTCGACGACGACCACGCCGAAGATCGGGCCCATCGTCGAGCCGATGGCGTTGACGAAGCTGGGGGCGTTGTCCCAGGGGTGGAGGGGGTAGAGGAGCAGGGCGATGACCGCCGCGATCAGGCCGCCTCGCTTGAACGTGATGTGCTTCGGGGCCACGTTGGCGAAGTCGAAGGCCGGGCTGACGAAGTTGGCGACGACGTTGATGCCCAGGGTCGCCACCGCGAAGGTCAAGGCGGCCAGCAACACCAGGAACGCGCTGTCGAACTTCGCGGAGATCGCGGCCGGTTCGAGGATGACCTCGCCGTACACCTTGCTCGCCGAGGCCGTTGTCAGTGCCGCCACCAGGGAGAACAGGATCAGGTTGACCGGCAGGCCCCAGACGTTGCCCTTCTTCAGGGTCTTCTCGTCCGGGGTGAAGCGGGCGAAGTCGCCGAAGTTCAGGAAGAGCGCGGCGAAGTACGTCACCCAGGTCGCCGCGATGGCCGCGATCGCCGCGAAGGAACCCGGCGTCACGTCCAGGCCCGTCGCGCTCTTCGCCAGCGCCGCGAGGTCCTTGGCCGGCATGTCCACGGAGAAGGAGAGCGTGCCCGCCTTCACCGACAGGGCCACGGCCAGCACCAGCATCATCAGCCAGACCGCCGGGCCCGCGAAGTCCTGGAAGCGGCGGACCGTCTCCATGCCCTTGCTGATGATCAGCAGCTGCGCCGCCCAGACGCCGAGGTAGCAGATCACCTCAAGGCCGCTGTGGTCGAAGAGGTGACTCGTCTCGTGCAGGCTCTTCGGGCCGTCGTAGCGGACGAGGAAAGCGACGATGGCGCCCGCCGCCGCGCTCGTCTGGGCGCCGTACCAGAACGTGGCGACCACCGCCCTGACCAGGGCCGGGACGTTCGCGCCGAACGTGCCGAAGGAGGCGCGGGCCAGGACCGGGTACGGCACGCCCGTCTTCACCCCCGCCTTCCCGATCAGCGTCATCAGGTAGTAGATGACCAGCGAGCCGACGCCGATGCCGATGAGGAACTTGAAGGTGTTGCCCGCGACCAGGAACAGGCTGGCGGCGAGGAAGTAGCCGAAGAGGCTGTGTACGTCGGAGGTCCAGACGTTGAAGATGCTGAACGCGCCCCACTTGCGCTCGGTGGCCGGGGCGAGGTCCTCGTTGTAGAGCCGGGGGGAGTACCCCTCGGGTATGGCCACGGCCTTCGTGTCCGTGTCGCCCGTGGGCTGCGTGTCCGTCATCTCGTTCTCTTCCTGCGCAGGCCGCCACGATGGCGCCGGATGGCGTAAGAGAACGGGCAGGCTGTTACTGCCGGATACCGGACACGTTGCTGACCTGCAAACCTGCGAACACCCCCACGAAAGCGGTGTAGGGCTCAGGCTTCGCTTCTCAGAGCTGGAACTCCGCGGGCGACAGGCCCAGTGCCGCGCAGGCCTCCCTGAGGACCGCCGCTTCGGCCTGGGAGAAGTGGCCGTCGGCACCGGCGATCACGATGCCGGTCTGGATCACCGCGCGGGCCTCGGTCGGCTTCTTGGCGGCCTTGGCGATCTCCTGCATCGCCTCGGCCTTGCCCTGCTGGAAGTCGCGGGTGAGCTGACCCACGTGCTTGTGGAAGCGCGTGCGCAGCTGCTCCGGCGGGAAGTTCTGCAGCACCTCGTTGCTGAGGATCAGCGACTCCATCTGCTGCTGCTCGTGCGCGTCCACCTGCCCGTCCGCCGCCGCGACCAGCGCGCACATCGCCATGCTGGCGTCCCGGTACGCACCGCTCTTCAGCTCGGTCTTGAGGGAGCCGAGCTGCGTCTTGAGGACGCCCACCAGCTGGGCCCGCGAACCACCGCGCGAACCACTGCCGGACGCGCCACCGTGTCCGTGCCCGCCGGTCGTCGTGGAGCGCCCGCCCTGCGCCTGCTGCTGCAGGGCCTTGGCCTGGTCCTTGAGCCGGTCGAACAGTGCCATTGACGTCACCTCGGTACTCGTCTTGGTCGTTTCACCGGATCAACGGGCACGTCCTGGTAAAGGTTCCACCAAGGGACCTCAGCCGGAAGACTCACGGTGACGGACCGAGCCACGCACGGCGACGGGGGCGGCAACGGTGGCCCGGCCTGGTGCGCTCGGTATGGGCAAGTACGGGTCGGGAGCGGGGTGTTGCTGCCATCGTGGTGGTGAACACGGGCATTCGGCACAGCGGGGGACGGCATGGGGCGGAACGTCAGATGGGCGGTGGCGGGGCTGGTGACGGCCGCGGCCTTCGCCGTGCCGGTATGGCTGTGCGGGGCGGTCGTGCTGCCGCCGCTGCTGAAGGACCCCGCGATCCGCTGGTCGGTGGCCACCGCCCTGGGCGCGTTGCTGGGCGGGCTGGCCGTCCTGTGGGGCCAGGGTTTCGCCACCCGGACCCCGGGGACCCCGGCGGCGACCGGGACCTCCGGCGGCACGGTCCAGGCCACGGCCGAGCGCGCCGTCGCCATCGGCGGGGACAACCAGGGTTCCGTCTCCACCGGCGACGGCATCACGCCCGCCCGGCCCGCGCCCTCACCCACCCCGCCCGCTACCGGTCAACCCTCCGCCCCGCCACCGGCCCCAGACACCGTGTCCGCGTCCGGGAACCGTTCGATCGCCATCGGCGGAACCAACTCGGGCCCGCTGTCCACCGGCGACCAGTCCGCCGGTGAGCAGCCTGGCGGCGCCCAGCCGTGAGGTGGCCGTTCAGGCGGGCCGAGACACAACCGGAAGCACCCGCCACCGAAGTCATCGAAGCCACCGGCACCGGCACACGGGTGGAGGCGAACGCCGAGCGGTCCGCCGCGATCGGGCGCGACAACTACGCCTCCGTACTGACCGGGGACAACTCCCGAGCGGTGTCCCTGCCCCCCGAGGCACTGAAACCCCCCGCCCAGGTCACCGCTCCGGCCGGGCTGGACACCCTGGCGGTGCGCCCGGGCCTGTTCGTCGGCCGCACGAGCGAACTGGACCGGCTCGACGCCGCGCTCGCCACCCCCGGCGGGGCCGTCGTCCAAGCCGTGCACGGCCTCGGCGGCATCGGCAAGAGCACCCTGGCCGCGCACTGGGCCGCCACCCGCCCCCACCGCTGCGCCCCCGTCCGGTGGATCACCGCCGACACCCCCGCCGGCGTGCAGCAGGGTTTGGCGGACCTGGCCGGCGCTCTCCAACCGGCCCTGATGACCGGCGCCCTGCCCATCGAGGCGCTCGCGGAGTGGGCCCTGCAGTGGCTTGCCACCCACACCGGCTGGCTGCTGATCCTGGACAACGTCAACGACCCCGCCGACATCGCCCCACTCCTGGCCCGCGCCCACGTGCAAGGCCGTTTCCTGATCACCAGCCGCCTAGCCACCGTCTGGCACCACGTCCCCACCGTCGTACGCCTGGACGTCCTGGACGAGGCCGAGGCCCTCGACCTCCTCACCCGCACCGCCACCGCCACCGCACCCGGGCGGGACATGGACGGCGCCGCCGAGCTGTGCGCGGAACTGGGCCGGCTGCCCCTGGCCGTCGAACAGGCAGCCGCCTACCTCGCGCAGAACCCGCTCACCACTCCCCGCGCCTACCTCGCCCTGCTCGCCGATCACCCGGCGGAGATGTACGGCACCGGCGCCGTAGGCATCACCGCGCCCGAACGCACCATCGCCCGGATCTGGCACGTCACCCTGGACCGGATCACCGAACTCCACCCCCAGGCCGCCGACCTACTGCGCGTGCTGGCCTGGTACGCCCCCGACCAGATCCCGGTAACCCTCCTGGACGGCTTGGCCGACCCGCCCACCCTGAACACCGCGCTCGGCCTCCTGACCGCCTACAGCATGATCGCCCCCGACCCCGCCACCACCACCCTGTCCGTCCACCGCCTCGTCCAGTCCTACGCCCGCACCCCCGACGCCGACGACCCTCACCGCGCGCCCGACCTCGTCGACCAGGCCCGCACGGACGCCACCGCCCAACTGGAGACCGCCGTGCCCGCCACCTGGGACACCCCTGCCGCCTGGCCCACCTGGCGAACCCTGCTCCCCCACATCGACGCCCTCGCCGACCACGCCCCCGGGGACACCGACACCGGTACCACCGCGCGCCTCCTCAACGACACCGGGGCCTTCCTCGACAACCAGGGCCAGCTCACCCGCGCGACCAGCCACTTCCGACGTGTCCTCGCTGCCTGCGTGCGGGTACTGGGCGAAGACCACCCCGACACGCTGGCCTCCCGCAACAACCTCGCGGGCGCCTACGAGTCCGCGGGGGACCTGGAACGAGCCATCCCGCTGTACGAACAAACCCTCACCGCCCGCGTACGGGTACTGGGCGAAGACCACCCCGACACGCTGACCTCCCGCAACAACCTCGCGGTCGCCTACCAGTCAGCCGGGGACCTGGGACAAGCCATCCCACTGCACGAGCAAACCCTCACTATCCGCCTGCAGGTACTGGGCGAAGACCACCCCAACACGCTGAACTCCCGCAACAACCTCGCGGGCGCCTACGAGTCCGCGGGGGACCTGGAACGAGCCATCCCACTGTACGAACAAACCCTCACCGCCCGCGTACGGGTACTGGGCGAAGACCACCCCAACACGCTGACCTCCCGCAACAACCTCGCCTACGCCTACCAGTCAGCCGGAGACCTTGAACGAGCCATCCCACTGCACGAGCAAACCCTCACCGACAGCGTGCGGGTACTGGGCGAAGACCACCCCAACACGCTGGGCTCCCGCAACAACCTCGCGGGCGCCTACGAGTCCGCGGGGGACCTGGAACGAGCCATCCCGCTGTACGAACAAACCCTCACCGACAGCGTGCGGGTACTGGGCGAAGACCACCCACTGACACGAACCGTCCGAAGCAATCTCGCTCTTACAATCGCCGAACACGAAGGTGGCGAAGCCGAGCGGCTCTGAATCCTGTGTCACAAGCAGAGGCCGGAGACGTTCAGCCGCCCCTCGTGGAGAAGACAACAGCCGACGCCGACCACGCCAAAGACGGCGCCCGTCGTCAAGCCAACGCCGTTGCCAAAACTCGGCGCGTCACCCCACAACTCCCGTCACCCACCCGGCAGCTCAGATCAAAGCGCCCCACGCACAGCCGCCCCCACAAACGCCCCGAACGCCCCCGGCGAGACCGCAAGGCTGCCCACCCCAGGGTTCTTCGAGTCGCGCACGGCGATGTGGGGCACGGCCTGGGGAGTGAGGTCGGCGACCTCGACGCAGTCGCCGCCGGCGGATCCAGCGTTCGTCCCGCAGACCCAACAAGTGGCGGAGTTGGTCCCGCATGACCTCGGGGCCGCCGACCGGGCGGTGCAGCACCGCCTCGTCGAGCACGATCAGGCCCACCGGCGGCTTGTCTCGCCGCAGGATGCGCTGGCGTTCCAAGCGTGCGGCGACCAGGTCGTCGAGGTTGTCCGGCCGCCCCGTCGCCAGGACCGCTCGCGCGTACGCCTCCGTCTGGAGAAGGCCGTACACCAACTGGCACTGATACGTGGAGAGGTACGTCGCCCGCGCCTCCATGTCCGCGTACGCCTGAAACCACGTAGGAAGTTGGCTTCGCAGAACCAACCCCACCAGCCGCGAGAACGCCCCGTCCGTCATCAGCGCCGCGTCGATCCGCTCGGCGAACTCGCGGGTCGGGACCTTGTGGGCGGTCTCTACCTGGCCGATGAGCGAAGCCGTGCAGAAGACGATCTCACCCAGCTGCCACTGCTTCAGCCCCGCCGCCTCCCTGAAGCGGCGCAGTTCCGAGCCGAAGTAGTCCAACGGCGAGGCGCAGGGATCGAGTTCGCGGATGTTGGGCATGGGACGGGTCACCCCCGGTTCGGAACGCCGGACGGCGTTGGTTTCGGTCTGTTGCCGAGCGTAATCACTCCATTCCAATCTGATGACGTGAATCACGTAACTGACCAGCCAGAGGCGGTCGTTGACACCAGGTACGGCCTCAGCCTCACCGTCGGTGACCATTCGGCCCGGCACCTGCGCCGCATCCTGCGGGCCTACCTCGGCGTCTGGGAGATGCCGGAGCTGACCGACGCGGCGACGCTCGCACTGACCGAGCTGCTCGCGAACGTCGTACGGCATGTGCCGGACCGGCGGGCCACGCTACTGATGCTGCGGCGGGCGGACGGTGTACGGGTGGAGGTGACCGACTCGTGCCCTCGGCCGCTCCGGCCGCCGTCGTCCACAGCTGTGGACGACGACCTCGCGGAGGGCGGGCGCAGGCTGCTCCTCGTGGATTCCGTCACCGACCGCTGGGGCTGGTATCCACTGCCGGGGCGGAGCAAGACGGTGTGGTTCGAGTGCGACGGCATGAACGGCCAGGGGCATACCGCGGGCCTCGTGTGACGGGTTCACCCAACTCGCCCACGCACACGCCCTGTTGTCGCCTGGTCGGCGCGGCGACCATCCTCGCGGTGGCCTTCGCGCAGGTCCCGGCGCACGCGGACCATGCCGGGACGGTGACCTACGTCTGCCAGGGCGATGAGGTGCAGAACTACTCGGTTCGCATCCAGGGGACCTTGCCGCCGCCGTACTCGTCACCGCACCCGCGAACCTGGTCTGCACGGGAAGCAACCGCACCGACTTAACTCCCGGCCTGAGCACGACCCCGCAGTCGGCGGCAGTGGAGGACGAGGCACTGGTCGACATGTGCACCAACACCGAGGGCGACACCGTCTTCCGTACCGCCTACTGGGACGATTTCGCCCCCCAGTCCCTGTCCTGCCTGACCGGCTGTCTCCTCAACCCGCTCACCACCGTCACCGGCCAGGCGGTCCTGGAGATCGGCGTCGTCTGAAAACCAGCGCCGACGACATGTGACGTAAACCATGACGAACCGCCCTCCATGGTAGGCAACACCCCGCCTACCGTGGAGGCATGTCCCCCCTGGCCAGAATCAGCAGCTCGTTCGCGCCCCGCTTCGCGGAGTTCGCCTTCGAGCCCGCCTTCACGGCCGCCGTGGACCAGCACGTGGCGGAGATAAGGGACCGGCTCGCCGCCAACACCCCGGGCTCATCCCCCGGCAGCCGCACCGCGAGGACCTCGCCGACTACGCCCTCGGGTTCCTCGACGCTCTCGACGAGATGGACTGGCGGGAGCCCGTCGGATACGACTACGCGGTGTGCCGCCTCACCGCCATCAGCTGGCTGGTGACGCGGCACGGCCTCGGCTGAGGGTCGTCAGCACTTCCAGGTCGCCCAGTACAACTGGCCCTTCAGCGAGCCGTCCGACCAGGCGACGGGGGTGTCGGCGTGAACGCCCTTGGAGCCCTGGCCCGGACAGGTGACCGCTGGTTCGGTTGTAGGCCACTGTAGGTCATAGGGTCCCTCACATGAGTGAGCGGGAAGACGATTGGATCTCTGCCGGTAAGGCCGCGAAGCGGTTGGGTGTGTCTACACGAACGCTACGCCGCTACACCCTCGAAGGGGTGCTGGAGGACAGGCGGTCGCCCGGTGGCCGCCGGGTCTTCCGGGTGGGGGATCTGGACCGTGTGGCCAGACGTAGAGGGCAGGCGTTGGGCGAGGCCGGCTCGGTGGTGCTGTATGGGCGGGTGTCTTCCCACCGGCAGCGTCAGGCAGGTGACTTGGACCGGCAGTTGGGGCGGCTGCGTGAGGTTGCCGGTGGGCGGACGGTTGCCGGGGAGTTCTTCGATGTGGCCTCGGGGCTGTCGGACAGGCGCAAAGGGCTGCGGCGCGCCTTGAGGGCATGTCAGGACGATGCGGTGACGGTGCTGCTGGTGACCCACGAGGAGCGGCTGGCCCGGTTCGGGACTGCGTTGCTGGCGGAGGTCGTCCTTCCTTCCTGGGGCTGCCGGTTGGAGATCGCCGGGTGGGATGCAGAGCCGGACGGGGCCGGTGATACCGATCTGGTGCGGGACATGCTGGCGGTGGTCACCTCGTTTTCGGGCCGGTTGTACGGGGCCCGGTCGGCGCAGGCGCGGGCGTTGACCCGGGCGGTCAAGTCCGCTGCCGGCGAAGCAGACTTGTAGGCCATAGTTGGACACATATACTCTCGTGGAGATGAGTTGAGAGGAGGTCGGCCGGTGGCACGTAGACGAGTGAAGAAGCGCGAGTTGCGCACCCTGGCCGCCCCGTTCACCGTCGCCGCGCCGTCCGGTGCCCGTATCAGGGACCGGCTTCGCCTGCCCGCAACCGATGCCGAGGTCCTGTGCCTGGTCGGCTCGCATCTCGGCCACCACGCCCGTGCGGACCTCGCGGCGCGGGTCCGCCTCGGTGACGTGACGATGAAGGACAATCGGCGCGCCGAGCGAAAGAAGGCTCTCACCGTCCATGCGTCGTCGCGGTGGGCGGGGTCGATGACCCGCGCCGCTGAGGACCAGTACCAGTTGTCCAAGCGGGCCCTGTTGGATGAGCGGTCCTCCCTGCGCCGCGCTATTCGGATCATCAAGAACCGTCTCGCGGTGCCGTGCGGTACACGCGTCAACGGTGTGCGCGGCTACCCGGACCAGGCCGAACGCGCCCAGAAGCAACGCCGTCTCGGGGTACTCACCGCCCGCCTGACCCGCGTGGAGCAGCGCATCGAAACCGGCCGTCCCACGATCGTGGTGGGTGGCCGTCGGCTCGCCGGGGTCCGCCACCACCTCACCGACGCCCAGCTCACCCAAGACGATTGGCGCCGCAGGTGGGACGCGGAGCGCATGTTCCTGACCGCCGATGGCGAAACGGGAGCCCCGTACGGGAACTACACGATCACCGTTGACCCGGCTGACGGCAGCGTGACGATCGTGCTGCCCGAACCGCTCAGGCACCTGGCGAACGCCCCGCGCGGCCGGTACCGGCTGACCTGCGCCGTCGCCTTCTCTCACCGCCGTGAGGAATGGCTGGACCGGACTACCGGGCATCAGGCCGTGCGGTACGACATCGTGTGTGATCCGGTACGTGGCCGCTGGTACCTCGACGCCTCCTGGTCGGCCCCAGCGGCCGTGCTGCCCACGCCGGAAGAACTGGCCGCCACTAGCACGCGCCTGCTCGCGGTGGACCACAACGCCGACCACCTCGCCGTCTGCGTTGTGGACGTGCACGGCAACCCGGTCGCCTCGCCGATGACCATCACCACCGACCTGACCGGACCCGCCAGCCGACGTGATGGGCGGCTCCGTGCGGCGATCACCGAGCTCATCCGCCTCGCCCGCGAGCACGACTGCGCCGGGATTGTCATCGAAAACCTCGGCTTCGACGACGCCCGCGCCACCGGCCGCGAGACCATGGGCCGGGGCAGACGCGGCAAGACGTTCCGCCGCACCGTCGCCGGAATGCCGACCGCGCGCTTTCGGGAACGCCTGCGCGGCATGACCCACCACGCCGGACTCGTCGTCATCGCGGTCGATCCCGCCTACACCTCCCGCTGGGGCGGCCAGCACTGGCAGACCCCGCTCCAGAACCAGACCAAGACCACCGTCACCCGGCACCACGGTGCCGCCGTGGCAATCGGACGACGCGCCCTCGGACACGGGATACGGCGTCGGCCAGGTGTGACCACCAGCGACCAGAGGATCGCTGGGCGGAGAGCTACCGGCCAGACCGTATTCATCCCGAGAGCGCGTGGGACCGCGAACCCGCACAGGACCACAGGCACGCCGACAAGGGCAACAAGACCTGCCGGGACCCAGGCGGACAACTCGCGCTGTTCCCAGCACCCAACACCGTTCGGGGTGCAACCGGACCACGTCCGGAATCCACCGAGCTGACCAACATTGGCCAACTCGGTCAGGAACGGTAGTACCAGTAGTAGTGCCTCAGTAGGCGCCCGCTTAGCTGGGACGGATGGTGTGGGTGAGTCCGGTCAGCCCCGCCATCAGGTCAATCAATCGCCCGACCCATCGCCGCCGTCATGCTCCACACACCTTCCGGTACGACACCTCCGGCACGTACGTCTCCCACTGCGCCCGCGTCAGGCCGCCCCCACCCGCCCCCTCTCCCGTCCGCGCGCACACCGACTCGACCGCCCGTGACGGAGCGATCGTGTAGCGCTGAACCGGGACATGCGCGCTCCCCGCGTACACCGTGCCGCTGTCCGCGCCGAACGCCACCGTGTCGATCGCCTCGCCGGGTGTCGTCAGCGGGCCGCCCAGCGGCTGCTGCGTGGCGATGTCCCACAACTGGAGCGTGCCCGCCTCGCCGCCCACCGCCAGCGTGTTGCCGTCGGGGCTGATGGCGAGGGCGCTGACGGCCTCCGAGGTGTCGCCGAAGAGTGCGTCGTAGGTGCCGTCCGCGAGCGCGGGGAAGACGTTCCGCAGCACCCCCGCCCGCTGCCCCAGCGCTCCGTCCCACAGCGCGACCCGGCCCGTCTGGTCCCCGGCGACCAGCCGCGAGCCGTCCGAGGCGAAGGCGAGGGCTCCGATCTCGTCGCCCTGGACGAGATCACGTGCGGCGACCTTGCCGCGAGGCAGGGCGGCCGTACGGTTGTCGCCGACCAGGAGCCCGCCGTCGGGGCGGACCGCGAGATGGCTGCCGACCGGGGCCGGGAACACCGCCGTCCTGCGGTGGTCAGCGACGTCCCAGACCTCGTTGGCCGGCTCACCGACCGACGGAGTGCGGGTGGCGTAGAGCGTACGGGCGCCCGGGCCCAGGGCGATCGTGATCACGGCGCCTGCCGATGTCCTCGTCGCCAGGTCCAGCGTCGTGCGGACACGGCCCCTTGTGACGTCCCAGACCGTGACGCGCTGCGGGGACGCCTCGCTGCCGGGTGCCGAGACGCCGTACGCGAGTGTCTTGCCGTCGGGGGCGAACGCGAGCAGCGGGGAGGTGAACTCCGGGGTCACCGGCTGGGACGGGTCACGGGAGACGGGGAGCGGCGGGGTCGGCGGCGTCCGCAGCAGTCGGCCGTCTCGGGTGGCGCGCAGTTCGACGCGGTAGGTGTCGCCCGTGCGTCGGGCGGTGGCGACGGTACGGCCGTCCGGGCTGAGCAGCACCTTGTCCAGGGGCTGGTCCAGCCAGGCGGACGTGACGGCGGTCGCGACGTCCAGCGCGTGCACGGTGCCGCCCTCCAGGTACCGCAGCACCGGGCGCGCGGGGTCCCAGGCCAGGCCGCCGTACAGGTGCTGGCTGTTGAGGGAGTGCCGGAACACGGGGGCGGCGACGCCCAGCCGCCAGACCCGGACCTCCTGCCCGTCGGCGGTCGCCAGGAAGTCGCCGTCCTTGCTGAGGGCGACGTATTTCACCCCGGCGTCGGGGAGGTCGGCCAGCTGCTGCCCCGAGCGGACGTCCCAGACGCGTACCCCGCTCCCGGTCACCGCGGCGAGCCGCTCCCCACCGCCGGAACCGCCGCCGAGCGCCAGCAGCGACCGCTCCTGGCCGCAGACGTCACCCACCCGTTCCCAGGCCCCGTGCAGCGTGCGTCCGGTCGCCGGGTCCCGCACCCGCAGCGCGTCCCCGACCGGACAGGCCGCGACCAGCCGGCCGTCCGCGCTCGGCGCCACCACGGCCGCGCTCTCCGCCCGCGTCTCGAACAGCAGCGCTCCGTCCGCTGCGGAACGCACCCGCACCCGGTCGTCGTCCATGTCGCTGACGACGTAGTCGCGCCCGGTGAAGTCCACGACGGACGACACCGGCAGCCGGTCACCGCGCCACCGTCCGGCGGCCGTGTCCCACAGCCGTACGTCATCGTCCCCCTGGACCGCCAGCAGGCGGCCGTCCGGACTCGCCCCGAGCACCCTGCCGTCTTCCGGAAGCCGCCCCGAGGCGGTCCGCCGGTGCCGGGCCACGTCCCAGGTCCGCCAAATACGCCCCTCGACGCTGAGCAACGTACGGCCCGAGTCGGTCAGGAAGCGCGCGGGGCCGTCGCCCGGTGCGGGATCGCTGAAGGTGTCCAGTTCCGGCTGGCCGAGTGAGCCGAGCAGCGCCCGCCGGGTCTCCGGCAGGTGGGCCACCCGCCAGGCGGCGACGCCAAGGAGCTGGGCGGTGCGCGGGTCGGTCGTACGCAGGGCGTCCGCGACGCCGGCGATGCGGCGGGCCGCGTCGTCCGTGCGTTGGCGCTGGTTGTCGCGGCGCAGGGCCCAGGCGGACAGGCCGGCCACCAGGGCCACCGCGAGGACGGCGGAGACCGTGGCCGTCAGGGTCCGCATGCGGCGCGTGTGGCGGGCGGCGGTCAGGCGCTCGGCCTCGCGGGCCGCGAACGTGGCGGCCAGGAACTCCCGTTCCGGCGCCGTCAGGGCCGTATCCCGCTCGTGATCGGGGAAGAGCTCCTCCGCGCGCGCCAGCCGCGCCCCCCGGTACAGCGAGCCGGGGTCGCGGTCGTGCTCCAGCCAGGTGTGCGCGGCCTCGGTCAGCCGCCGGTGGTGGCGCAGCCGTTCCCGGTCCTCCTCGATCCAGCGGCGCAGCCGGGGCCAGCCGGTGATCAGCGCCTCGTGGG
Organism: Streptomyces sp. JLBG701; assembly: GCF_058544905.1. Lineage (NCBI taxonomy): Bacteria > Bacillati > Actinomycetota > Actinomycetes > Kitasatosporales > Streptomycetaceae > Streptomyces > Streptomyces sp. JLBG701. The sequence goes on along the minus strand of NZ_CM178588.1, from coordinate 5,959,219 downwards.
CGACCTGGACGCCGTCCCCGTCCACGGTGAGCAGGCGGGCACGGGCCAGCCGTTCCACGACGACCGGCACCGCCGGGTCCGTCCACTGCTCCAGTTCGGCCCGGGTGAGGGGGCGCCGGGTGTCGGCGGTGCCCTGTCCGGGTTCGATCAGCCGCAGCAGCAGTTGCCGGGCGGTCCGCGCCTCGGCCTCGGACAGCTGCCCGTACACGTGCTCGGCGCTCGCGGCGATCGCGCCGCCGACCCCGCCGGACGCCTCGTAGGCGGCCAGGGTCAGCAGCCGGCTGCGGCGCCGCCGCCAGGTCTCCAGCAGGGCGTGCGAGAGCATCGGCAGCGCGCCGGGGCGGTCGAGGACGTCGTCCACGATCCGCGCGGTCAGCTCCCGCTCGACGAGGAGTCCGACCGTGCCCGCCGGTCTGGTCACCGCCTCCCGCAGCTCGTCCGCGGTCATCGGGCCGACCAGGAGTCCGGCGCCGCGCAGGGCGTCCGCGAGGTCCCGGTGCTCGGCGCAGCGGCCGTAGAAGTCCGCTCGTACGGCGACGAGCACGCGCAGTCGGCTGTCCGGCTCGCGCGCCGCGAGCAGCAGGTCGACGAAGCGGTCCCGCTCGGCGCGGTCCCTGCACAGGGTGAAGACCTCCTCGAACTGGTCGACCACCACCCAGCTCTCCGGCTCGTCCTCGCCGGGGGTGAGGAGATGGCCGTACGTCGTCGCGGGCCGCGCGCCCGGGGTGAGCACCCGCAGCACCGCCGGGCGTCCGCGCTCCGCGATCTCCTCCCGCAGGCAGGGGATCAGCCCGGCCCGCAGCAGCGAGGACTTGCCGCTGCCGGACGCGCCGAAGACCACGGCGAAGCGGTGCTCGCACACCAGCTGTCTGAGCTCCGCCACCAGCCGGTCCCGGCCGAAGAACAGCGCCCGGTCGGCCGGTTCGAAGCGGGCCAGCCCCCGGTACGGCGCCGCCCCCGCGTCTTCCTCGTCCCGCTCCTCGCGCGTCTGCCCCACGGCCTCCGTCTCGGCGTCCTTCCACCGGGGCTCCCACTCGCCCGGGTCGCCGCCGCACGCGCGCACGTACCCCTGGACCACGGCGAGCGACGGCAGCCGTTCCCCGCGCGCCGCCTCGGACAGGGTCGTCGCCGAGAAGCCCGCCGTCTCGGCCATGGTCCGGTACGACGGGCTCCCGGCGCCCCTGCGCAGTTCCCGCAGCTCATGGGCGAGCCGCTGCACGGGGCCGGCATCGGGGTCCACAGGTCTTTCGGGACGCCCCACGGGCTCCACCTCCACACGGCACAACCGGAGAAAACCGACGTCACACGCGACTCACCCGGCAAGACGCCGATCAGGCGCAAACGGTGCCTCTCCGGCATGTGGCGTTGATGACAGCGAGGCGACGCGCCGCCGAACAATCCACCGACCGATCCAGTGATCTATCCAGTGATGTCCGGAATTGATCGCCCTGATGGAACGGGGTGCCGGTCAACCTCCCGCCTGCCAGCGTCGGTTCCGGCACCCCGCACACCACATCCCGAGCAAGTGGAGAACAGCCGTATGTCCCAGGCAGTCAAGACCCGCAGAAAGCGGTCGACGCGAGCGGACGGCTCAACGGCGGCCTCAACAACAGCGGATCGATCACCGGCGGCTGCCGGACCAAACACCTCGGCAAGGCCAACACGTACTCGCAGGGATGGTGCAAGAACGGCTGGTGCGCGTACGTCTACGCGCTCTACTTCGAGAAGGACCAGACGCTCAACGGCGCCGACGCCTTCGGGCACCGCCACGACTGGGAGTCCGTCGTGGTGTTCCAGAAGCAGGGCGAGGAGCGGCCCCGGTACGTCGCCGCCTCCCGGCACGGCGGCTACAGCACCCACCCGGTCAACGAGGTGCCGATGGACGGCAACCGCGTCAAGATCGTCTACCACAAGGACGGCGCGAGCACCCACGCCTTCCGCTTCGCCAAGTGGGGCGAGAACCCGGTGGCCTGGGGCAACGGGGGCTGGGACCGCCCGGCGCTGGTCACCATGCAGAACATGGCCGACGCACCGCGCAACGCATTGTGGAACTCCACGTGGGGCAAGGCCAACTTCCCGCTGACGGGCAACCTCCAGAGCGACATCAACAAGGCCCGACCGTCCGCGGTCCCGGCCTTCTGACCCGGGGGCCACACAAACAGCCGCCGGCGGGACAATCCCCCCAGTCCCGCCGGCGGCACCCCCATGTGCGGGAGACGCCCGTACGAGTGACACGTGCCGCTTACGCTGCCCCCATGACCTCTGCCGCAGCCCGCGCCGCGCTGGACCTCACCGCAGACCTCCCGGTCCCCGCCCTGGAGGACCTCTACCGGGACCTGCACCGCCACCCCGAGCTGTCCCTGAACGAACACCGCACGGCCGCCAAGCTCACCGAGGGCCTCACCAAGGCGGGCTACGAGATGGTGGAGGGTATCGGCGGCACCGGAGTCGTCGGCCTGCTCCGCAACGGCGACGGCCCGACCGTGCTGCTGCGCGCGGACATGGACGCGCTGCCGGTGCGGGAGGAGACCGGACTGCCGTACGCCTCCTCGGTACCCGGCGTCATGCACGCCTGCGGGCACGACCTGCACGTGACGTGGCTGTCGGGCGCGGCCCGGGCGCTGGCCGAGGGCCGGGACACCTGGAACGGCACGCTGATCGTCGTCGGCCAGCCGGCGGAGGAGACGGGACAGGGCGCGGCACGGATGGTCGCCGACGGCCTGTACGACCGTGTCCCGCGCCCCGACGTGCTGCTCGGCCAGCACGCGGCACCCGGCCCCGCCGGGCTCTACCCGCACGTCCCCGGTCTGATCATGTCGGCCTCGACGGACATCGACATCGTCGTGCACGGGCGGGGCGGACACGGTTCGCGGCCGGAGACGACGGTCGACCCGGTGGTGACGGCCGCGTACATCGTCACGCGGCTGCAGACGGTGGTCTCCCGGGAGATCGCGGCGCGCGACTCCGCCGTACTGACCGTCGGCATGATCGAGGCGGGCACCCGGCACAACATCATCCCGGCCACGGCCCGGATCGCCCTCAACCTGCGGACCCAGTCGGACGACGTACGGACACGGATGCTCGCGGCGATCCGCCGGATCACGGCCGGCGAGTGCCAGGCGGCGGGCTGCCCGCGCGAGCCCGAGGTGACCGTCAGTGGCAGCTTCCCGGTGACCGTCAACGACGCCCCGACCGACGAACGCGTGGCGGACGTACACCGCGAGGTCTTCGGCGCGGGCACGGTGTTCGACCCGGGCCCGGCCATGGGCAGCGAGGACTTCGCCCATCTGGCGCCGGCCGGAGTGCCGTACGCCTACTGGTTCGTGACGAGCACCCCGGCCCAGGTGTGGGACGCGGCGGACGGGGGCGACGACCTGATGGCGAAGCTCGCGGCGGTCCCCAGCAACCACAGTCCGCACTTCGCCCCCGACCTGTCCGTGGTCGCGCCGGGCGTACGGACGCTGGTGTCGGGGGCGCTGGCCGTGTTGTCGGTGGCGTGACTTAGTCTTCGCTCACTCGCCACACGCGGCGCACAGGTAACACGCACGGCCCGCGCCTGGCCTTCACTCGGGCGACACGGTCAACTCGACGACGCACGGCGCCTGGAAGTACTTCACGTTCACGAACTGAGCTGGTGCAGCTGCTTCTGAATGTGATGCAGCGCGCCTTCCCGCCGCCCCGGCACCCGCATCCTCAAGTCGGCCAGCGCGGGCCCGAGTTCCCGGGCCCGCGCCGGGTCGCCGATCTGCCCCCACTGGTGATGGGCCCGATCGACAGCCGACTCGACGGCAGGATCCCCGGCCACCTGCCCGGCGGCCAGCCGGGCGGAGGCGACCGCCATCCAGGTACGACAGCTCCGGGCCGGGTCTCCCGCGAACATCGCCAGATCGGCCCGGACTTCGGTCCAGTGCAGGGCTTGCGGGGAGCCGGTTCCGTACGCCTGCTGGGCGGCTTGCTCGTGCTGGGCGGCGAGCGCGTCGGCTTCGTCGTGGCGTTGGGCTTGAACGGCGGTGGAGATGGCGGCGTGAGGGTCGGCAACTTCTTGGCTGACGGGGGCGACTACTCCCAGCCCGTCCGGCGATTGAGGACGAGGCCGTTCAGGCCGATACGGGGGTCTGGGGGCGTAGCCCCCAGGGGCGGCGGCCACACCAGCGCCGGATGACGACAACACCAGGTCGCCATACGCCTCGCTGCCCAGTCGACTCAACGCCAGCTGATGCAACTGCTCAATCGCCGGACGGTGCCCGCTTCGCAAAATCGTCGCGATCGCCTTCATATACGTCGGCGCAGCCACCGTACGACGAGAAGGCGGCGGCGCGATACGGCCGTAAACGGCGTTGTTCCGCCCGGAGTCGAGCAGGTTCGTGCGCAGATACGCCCAGGTCTCGGCGTCCGCGTGCAAGTCCAGCACAAGCGTCGCAGACCCCGGTGGGCGCAGCCGCAGTTCCTCCCTGATCCACTGCCAGGGCAACCCGGTGTAACGGACGGTCTGCGGCGTCGCACGGGCCAGCGCGAGGTGGGGCAGGTGCTGGCGGCGGTCGAGTTGGAGTTGCCCGGTGATGAACACGGTGAGCGGACCGGGGGCCCCGGCCACCGCACGGAGCCGGGTGAGAACCGCCTGCGGCTCGACGGGGTCGGCGAGTTCGACGACGTTCGCGGTGTCGGTGCCGGACAGTACGGCGGGCGCGACGGCCGCGAGCACGGGGAGCACGGAGGCCGCGTCCACCAACCGCCCCTTGCCCACCGGCGAGGCCGCGAGCAGCAGCACGGTCCCGGGCATCGGTCCCTCCCCCATCGTCAACATCGTCAACTCATCAGTGTGCAGCAGTCAGCACCGTAACCTCTGCCGCTGCAAAGCACGATGTCAGGACCGCGAAGGTCCGGCCCGTCGAACAGCGAAGATCGTCGTGTCGTCGGCGAGATGCCCGCCGCAGTGCCGCAACGTGGCGTCGCGCACGAAGGCGACGAGGACGGGAGGTTCGACCATGCGCGGGTCCGTGGTGGCAGCGGCGGCGACCTGCTCCGGAAGCGGATAGAACACCCCGGCGTCGTCGCGGGCCTCCGTCACCCCGTCCGTGACCAGCAGCAGGGTCTCGCCGGGGCCGACGGTGACGCGAAGGGTGGGCGGTGGTCCGGGAGTTCGCGCGAGTTCGGCGAGGCCGAGGGGAAGGCCGTCGCCGGGCGGCAGGCGCCGTACGCCGTCGGGGCCGACCACCAGCGGGGGATCGTGGCCGAAGTTGACGACCTCCACGGTGTCCGGGTCGGAGTCGGGGAAGCCGAGCAGGACCGCGGTGGCGAAACGGTCGCCGTCGTCCCGGCCCAGGGCGCTGGTGTGGACGCAGTGCCGCAGCATACGGATCTCCAGGCGTTCGGCGACCGTCGCGAGGTCCGCCTCGTGATAGGCCGCCTCACGGAACGTGCCGAGCAGCGCGGCCGCCGCCTCCACCGCGCCGAGCCCCTTGCCCTGGACGTCCCCGACGAGGACGCGGGTGCCGTGCACGCCGGGCTGGACGTCGTAGAAGTCGCCGCCGACACGGGCGTCGGTGTCGGCGGCGAGGTAGACGGCCGCGTGGTCGAGGCCGCCCCACACCGGGGGCAGGGGGCGCAGCACGGTGCGGCGGGTGGTGTCGGCGACGTCCGCCATGTGCAGCATCCGGCGCTCGCCGCGCACCCGGACCACGCAGGCCAGCACGGCCAGGGCGCCGCCGCAGACGACGAGGATGAAGTCGGGCACGCCGGTCTGGTCCTGCAGCTCCCAGGAGCCGTCCACGACGACGTACGTGATCACCGAGAGCAGGGCGTACGCGGCCGTGCCCCACACCCCGCAGAGCGCGGCGGCGATACCGGGGACCAGGACGATCCAGGAGATGATCCGGAAGTCGTTGGTGGTGTTCCAGTCGATCAGGGCGATGGCGATGAGCAGGAGGAGCGGCGGCAGCCAGGCGACGCTGCGGCCGCGGACGCGCAGCAGATGCTGCCGCTGGAGCGGATCCCGCTGCGCGGCGCCGGACACGCGGGTGAGCGGGGGCCGGCCGACATCGCCGTACCGGACCGGCCTCAGCCCACGACCACTCATGCTTGCAGCGAAGCACGGCCGTGTGGGGGCCGCATTCTGGGGGCTGAAGTTACCTCCGCCGACTTGCCACGCGGCCGGCGCAGGTGTGCGCTGGAGGCGGGGGCGAGGAGAGAGAGGAGTGCTCTCATGGCTCATGCAGCACCCGCGTCCGGTGGTGGATCCAGGACCGGTACGCCCGACATCTTCAGCGAGCGCGTCCACGTGGCGGCCAGGTTCGGCATACCCGTCGTACTGGGACTCGTCTACGGCTACTGGGCCGCGGCCAACCGGCGCGGCGGCGGTCCCATCACCGGCTGGAACATCCTTTTCGGCTTCGTGACCGCGATCGCGTTCATCGTGCTGTGCATCGCCGTGGCGACACTGGCCCCGCGGCTGAAGCGCGAGCTGCACTCGCTGGTGAAGTCCGGGTTCGCCGGCGCCGCGATCGGCTTCCTGTACAGCCAGACCGGGGAGAGCATCCTGAGGTCCACGGCCCTGGGCCTTGCGGTCACGGCGGGCATCTTCATGGTGTTCTTCTACCGCTACTACACACGCGAGGACGCCGAGGGCAACCGCATCCGCTGACCCGTCACTTCGGACACGCGCGTGGGCCCCGGCGCAACCGCCGGGGCCCACGCGCTCCCCTGTCCTTTCACGGAAGCGAGTTCCAGAAGTCCGCCGAGGACCCGGACACGCTCCAGCTCCACGAACCCGAGCCCGAGGCGCTCCAGGAACCGGACGACGATGACGAACTCGAGCCCCACGAGTCGTTCCAGAACGGGTCGTCCCAGTTGCTCCAGGAACCGTCCTTCCATCGCGGGCACGGGTCCGAGCAATTCGGCACCCACGCACCGCCGGTGTCTATGAAGGCGGCGCTGGCCCAGGCCTGCGCTCCGACGAGCCAGTACCAGTACGGATTGCCATTGACGCTCTGTCCGATGACCCTGCACTCGACACGATCCTGACTCCATGGCGACAGCCAGCCGACGGCAGGCGACTGAGTGGTGGGCGCCTGCCTCAGATTGAGGTTGGTGCCGGAGACGACAGTGCCCCAGATCGGACCGCCGGATCCGCCGCCACCGCCATGTCCGTCGGCGTAGGTCGGCGGAGACGCGGCTGCTGCCGTGGTGCCCACCGCAGCGGCGGCGAAGGTGCCGCCGGTGAGCAGGATCGCGGCCAGGGTCCGCAGGGCCGGAGTGGTGCGCATAATCGGCCTCCTTCTCCCCAGCTCCAGGAAACACCCGTTCGGGGGAACCCTCCACCGGAGAGCGGAGTCCCCAGTTCCGCCAAGGGATCCGACGGTTCGCGCACGGGTATGCGCGGCCCGGTCGCACGGGTATGCGCGGCCCGGTCGCACGGGTATGCGCGCCCCTCATTCGGCTTGCGCCATGCCCCCATATGCAGTCAGACCGCTCGCGCCCGCCACCCCCAGCCCCTTGCCTGGAGGGGTGCCCCCACGCATCCGGAGCGCCCTGTCGGCCGCACTGATCGCCCTCTCCTGCCTCCTCCTGCCCTTCGGCGCACTGGCGGCCTGGGCGGGCTACGGGCTGGCCGACACCGGACGGTACGTCTCCACGATGGCGCCCCTGGCCACCGACCCGGACGTGCGGAACGCGGTCGCGGACACCGTCGGGACCGGCATCATGCACGAGCTCGACGTGGGCCCCGCGGAGAGCACGGTGGCCCCGTTCCTGCACGACGCGGTGCGTTCGTTCACGCAGACCAAGGCCTTCCGCTCGGCGTGGGACGCGGGCAACCGGGCCACCCACGACGCCATACTGCGAGCGCTCCAGGAGGAGTCCCAGGCCCGCCCGGTGACGGTCGACCTGGCCCCCGTCACCGCCCAGCTCAAACGCCAACTCACCCACGACCACGTGCCGTTGGCGCACCGCATCCCGGTCGAGCACACCGAGGTCGCGGTCCTGCCCGCCCACGAACTGGGCCCGCTCCGGAAGGGGTTCCACGTGCTCGAAGTCGCCGGTTTCTGGCTCCCCGTCGCGGCCGTCGTCTTCGCTGTCGCCGGGATCGCCCTCGCCGTCCACCGCCGCCGCGCGATCACCGCGACCGCCCTCGGCACGGCTCTGGGCGGCGCGCTGCTGGGCATCGCCCTCGCGGTGGGCCGCCACCTCACGGTCTCCGATCTGCCGGCCGAGGTCTCCCACCCGGCCGCCGGCGCGGTCTACGACGCCCTCACCGCGACCCTCCGCACGGCCTCCTGGCTCCTCCTCGCCCTCGGCCTGACGGTGGCCCTGACGACCTGGCTCACCCGCACCCTCCGGCTGCCCCGTCTCCTACGACGCCGGCGAGCGTCCGCAACGCCCGCTCCAGATCCGGCTCAGCAGCCGACGCGAGCCCAAGCCTGACGGCATCCGGCGTCCGGTTCGGGTCGACGACGAAGGCGGGCCCGGGCGTCACGGCGATCCCGTGCGCCGCCGCGGCGGCGGTGAAGGTGTCCGCCCGCCACGGAGCCGGCAACTCCCACCAGGCGAAATAGGCGTGCGGATCGGACCGTACGGCGAACCCGTCGAGGTGCTGGGCCAGCAACCGCTGCCGCCGCGCCGCGTCCGCCCGTTTCGCTGCGACCAGCCGCTCCACGGTCCCGTCCGCCATCCACCGCACGGCCGCCGCCAGCGCGAACGACCCCGCACTCCACCCCCCGGAACGGACAGCCGCCGCCACCGCCTCGACCCGCTGCGGCGGTACGACGAGAAAGCCGACGGTGAGACCGGGCGCGACGCGCTTGGAGAGACCGTCGACGAGGTGGACGAGGTGGGGTGCGTGGGCGGCGAGCGGGTCGGGGGCTCGGGGGTGGAGGAACGACCAGATGCGGTCCTCGACGACGGGGATGTCCAAATCACTTACAGCGCGGGCGATTTCGATTCTCCGCGCCTCACCGGTCGTCACCGCCGTCGGGTTGTGCAGCGTCGGCTGGAGGTAGAGGGCGGACAGCGGGGCGGTGCGGTGAGCGGCGGCCACGGCCTCCGGGCGCAGCCCGCCCTCGTCCGTGAAGAGCGGCACGAGAACGATGCCGAGCCGGGCCGCGATCTCCTTGACCAGCGGATACGTGAGCTCTTCGACGCCGACCCGCCCTCCGGGCCGGACGAGCGAGGCGAGGGTGGCGGCGATGGCCTGACGGGCATTGCCGGCGAAGAGGAACCGGCCCGGGTCGGGGCGCCAGCCCGGGGTGGCGAGGAGTGCGGCGGCCGCGTCACGGGCGGGGGCGGTGCCGGTGGCGGCGGCCGGGCGGAGGGACTCGGTCAGGACGTCGGGGCGGAGGAGGGGGGCGAGGGCGGGGGCGAGGAGTTCTGACTGGCCTGGCGCGGATGGGTAGTTGAGTTCGAGGTTGATGGTCGGGGTGGATGCGGGAGGCTCAGTGAGCGCGCGGCCGGTGGGACCAGGCGCAGCCGCCGCCCGGACGAACGTGCCGCGACCGACCTCGCCGACGACCAGTCCACGCCGCACGAGTTCGCCGTAGACGCGCCCGGCCGTGGAGGAGGCGATCCCGCGTCGCCGGGCGAACACCCGTTGCGGGGGCAGCCGTTCACCGGGCGCGAGCCGTCCGGCTGCGATGGCGGCGGCTATGCGGTCGGCAATGCGGCGGTAGTCGTCCACGAGGACAAGGACCCCTCACGTGGGATTGCTTGGGATTACTTGGGATTGCACCGAGGGCAAAGATCTTATTGCACTGAGGAGTTGAGCGACTCTAGGGTCGATCACATGACCCCCTTCCTCGCATATGAGGACAAGGGAACCGATTCCGGTCGGCCTCCTCTCGTCCTGATCCACGGCCACCCCTTCGACCGCACGATGTGGGCGCCCCAGATCGCGGCCCTGTCCCCCTCCCGCCGGGTCATCGCCCCCGACCTGCGCGGCTACGGCGGTTCCCCGGTGGTCCCCGGCATCACGCCCCTCTCGACGTTCGCGCGGGACATCGGGGAACTGCTCGACGAACTGAAGGTGGAGTCCTTCGTCCTCGGCGGGTTGTCGATGGGCGGCCAGGTGGTGATGGAGTGCTACGACCGCTTCGCGGAACGCGTCCGGGGTCTCGTCCTCGCCGACACGTTTCCGTCGCCGGAGACGTCGGAGGGCAGGCTGGCCCGCAATGTCATGGCTGACCGGCTTCTCGGCGAGGGTATGCGCGGGTACGCCGACGAGGTGCTGGAGAGGATGGTGGCGCCGTATGCGTCCGCCGACGTCAAAGCCCACGTCCACCGCATGATGGCGGACACGGACCCTGCGGGGGCGGCCGCGGCTCTCCGGGGGCGGGCCGAACGGCCTGACTATCGGGGCCTGTTGACTCGGGTGACGGTGCCGGCCCTGGTCGTGGTCGGCGTGGATGACTCGTATACGCCTGTCTCGGACGCGGAGGAGATGCACGCGGCGCTTCCCGACTCCGTGCTGCGGGTGATCGAGGGGGCGGCACATATGCCGAATCTGGAACGGCCGGCTGAGTTCAACGCGGCGCTGGGGGAGTTTCTGGCGCGGGTGGACGGGGTCGCATAGGTCCTAGTCGCGCTCCAGGGCCGTGCAGATGCAGACCCTGTTTCCGTCCGGGTCTGCCAGGACCGTGAACGAAGGCGCATACGTGGCGTCTACGACCGTGCCCCCAGCCGCCACCGCGGCCGCGATCCGCGCGTCCGCCACCTCCGGCGCCAGCCACAGGTCGAAGTGCCAGCGCTGGCGTGGGGTCGGGTGGGTGTCGGTGCCCTGGAACCAGACGGTGGGTACCCGGTCCGTCGGGTCGAAGACCGAGTCCCGCACGGTGTTGCCGGGATCCCCGGTGAGCAGCGCCGCCCAGAACGGCCCCACCACCTCGTAGTCGGCGGTGTCGAGCGCGAGCTCCAGCTGAGCCACCTCGCCGGGCACGGCAACCAGCCCACGCTCCCGAGCAAGCCCACTGATGGTCCGGGCCAGCGCGAGGTCCGCCGCCGTGACCCACCGCTCCCCGTTGTCCTCGTCGACAGTCACCAGGGACACGTCGACGAACCCACGCCCGAGCCTCACCTCAGGCTCCCGCCCACCGGCAACGGCCGCCTCCGCGATCGCGGCCACGAAAGCCGCCCCTTGGACAGCCCCGTCGACGCGATAACGAGCGGCGATCGGCTGAGCAAGCTTGCGCCAGTCGCCGAGATCGGCGGCGATGGCTTTGATGATCTCCGGGTTGCCGAGCATCTCGATGGCCATGGATTCATGGTCGCGGAGCTCGGCGGGGACGGCCACCGTATTGCCGGCACTGATCGACCCCTTGGCAACCATCCGCCACACCTTCCCGTCTATGAGGGATGATTCGGGCACCCCATTCCTCATGCCCACCCCTCTGTTGCGAAAGGCCGGGACTTGGACACTGTGGCCGATGAGCGGGCGGTGTCCGGTGCTGGGCGGGAGCGGCGGGTCGGGCGGCGGTTGGCTGTCTGGTGTGCGGGGCTGGTGCTGGCCGGGGTCAGTGTGATCGTGGGGTGCCGGGTCGCCGACACCGATGGGATCACCCCGATCCCCCAGTTGCTCGCGTTTCTGCCCTGGCTGCTCGTGCCCACCGGTTTCGCGCTGCTGCTCGCCCTGCCGGCGCGTTGGTGGGCCGGGGTGGTGTGGGGAGTCGTGGTCCTGGGGCTGTTGTCGTGGTTCATCGAGCCGTACGGGAAGAGTGGTCAGCCGCACGGGGTCGCTCTCGCCGACGTGCGGGTGCTGGCCTCGAACGTCGAGTTCGGGGAGGGCACCGGCTCGCTGATCGCCGCCGTGCGACGCGAGAAGCCGGACATCGTGTTCGTGGAGGAGTGCGAGTACACCTGCGACGCGGCGCTCAAGGCGGCTCTGGACGGCACTTACCCGTACCGGGAGGCCGTGGAGGCGGGCGGGTCCGTCGGCTCCGTCATCCTCAGCCGCTTCCCCCTCAAGGGCACCGACGGCGTACCCGCCACCATGGGCATGCCCGGCGCCGTCGCCGACGTACGCGGACACGACGTACGCCTCCAACTCGCGCACCCCATGCCCCCGCTGCCCGGCACGGTGGACGTCTGGCGCAGCGAACTCGGCGACCTGCGCGACTTCGCAGCCGCCGACACCAAGACCCCCACCATCCTCGCGGGCGACTTCAACGCCTCCCAGGACCACGCCGTCTTCCGCCGCATCCTCGACACCGGCCTGCGCGACGCCGCCCGCCTGGCAGGCCACGACCGCACGCCGAGCTGGCCGGCGGGCACCACACCGACGCTGGGCGCCCAGATCGACCACGTGCTCGTGTCCGAGGACTTCTCCGCGAGCGCCGCCCGCTTCCTCGACATCGCCGACTCCGACCACCGCGCACTGCTCGTCGACATCACACTTCACCAGCGGAAATAAGGGGCACATGTCCCGCGAGTCCCCATCGGGAGGATCGTCGACGCGACGACGGCGACGAGGGTGCGGGTGAAGCATGGGGCGAAACCGCCGTCGGAGGCGGAGATCACCCAAGTGGCCCTCCAACTACGGGAGTTGCCGGAAGGGGTGCGGGAGGCGGAAACCCTGGTGGAGGTCCGCACGGATACAGCCCCGCGCCCCTTCAGGGCGCTGCAGCGGGCCGCCCCCTGCCAGGTGCGGCCCGCAACACACTCAGCGAACTGGTCGGTCTCAGACGCCGATGTCGCAGCCGTTCTTCTGCCACACGGCCACGACCGCCGGGCGCACGATCTTGCCGGCGCCGTCGGGCCAGACGCTGGCCGGGTTCTCGACGGTCGCGCCGGTGATCTCGCCCGGGTGCTGGACGGCGACGACCACGCGGCGGTCCTGGACGATCGGCCCGCAGGTCTCGGCGCCGGTCGGCACGGTCAGGAACTGCTTGAGCTCACCGCGCCGGTCGCCCTTGGTCGCGACGCCGAACATGCCGTCGTGCGAGCCGAGCTGGTTGCCGTCGGTGGAGATCCACAGGTTGCCGTGCGCGTCGAACGCCACGTTGTCCGGGCAGGAGATCGGGCTGACGTCGTCCTTGGGGAACCCGGCGAAGTAGGTGGCCGGGTCGTCCGGGTCGCCCGCGACGAGGAAGAGCGTCCAGGCGAACTTGGTGCTGTCGGCCCGGTTCCAGCGCTCGGTGAGCTCCAGGATCTGGCCGTGCTTGTTGGCGTTGCGCGGGTTGGCCTCGTCGGCGGCCGCGTACCCGGTCAGACCGCGGTTGGAGTTGTTGGTGAGGACGACGTACACCTTGCCGGTGCGCGGCGAGGGCTCGATGTCCTCGGGGCGGTCCATCTTGGTCGCGCCGACCTTGTCACCGGCGAGCCGCGTGAAGACGCAGACCTCCTCGGCGGTCATGCCGTCGACGTGCGAGACGGCTCCCTTGGCGGTGGCGGTGACCAGCGGAATCCACTCACCGCTGCCGTCGAACTCGCCGTCGGAGGGCAGCGTGCCCGTCCCGTCGATCTCGATGGCGGGGGAGTCACCGGTGAGCTTGGCGACGTAGAGCGTGCCTTCGTCGAGGAGGGAGAGATTGTGCTCGCGCACGGCGCGGGAGGTGCCGTACTTCATCCGCTTGCTGCCGATGAACTTGTAGAAGTAGTCGAAGCGCTCGTCGTCACCGGTGTAGACGACGGGACGCCCGTCGTCGGTGAGCCGCACGGTGGCGCCTTCGTGCTTCACGCGCCCGAGGGCGGTGTGTTTGCGGGGCGTGGAGGAGGGGTCGTACGGGTCGAACTCGACGACATACCCGAAGCGGTGCACCTCGTTGGGCTCCTGGGCGACGTCGAACCGCTTGTCGAAACGCTCCCACTTGCGCTCGGTGGCGCCGGTGCCGATGCCGTACCGCTTGTCGGTGGTGCGGCTGCTGTTGGCGAAGTACTGGTTGAAGTTCTCCTCGCCGTGGAGCGTGGTGCCCCACGGGGTGGTACCACCGGAGCAGTTGTTGAGCGTGCCAAGAACCTTCGTACCCGTCGGGTCGACGGAGGTCTTGAGCAGGTCGGCCCCGGCGGCGGGACCGGTGACCCGGAACTCGGTGGTGGCGGTGACGCGGCGGTTGAGCTGGTGCCGGGTGACGGCGGTGAGCTTGCCGGTCTTGCGGTCCTCTTCCACGACGACGGCGGACAGCCCGTGGGCGGCCCAGGCGACCTCGACCTGGTTCCGCGTCGGGTTCGCGGCGTCGTAGCCGCGGAACATGAGGACCTCGTCGGTGTACTCGTGGTTCGAGACGAGGATCTGCCGACCGCGCTCGCCAGGGAGCGGGAGCAGCGCGAGGAAGTCGTTGTTGTACCCGAACTGGGCGGCCTGGGAGGCGCCGGTCTGGTTCTCCGGGTCGAAGGCGGGGGCACCGCGCAGGATGGGCTCGCCCCAGCGGATGACGACGTTCTGGGAGTAACCCTCAGGGACGACGACCGCGTCGGTGGTGTTGGGGGCGACGGCGTCGAAGCGGAGGCCGCGGGCACCCTTGGAGCTGGTCGCGGTGGTTGTGCCGGCCACGGTGGTGGCTGCCTGGGCGGGACGCGCACCCGTGACGGTGGCGGCGCCGGCCGCGGAGGCGACGGTGACGACAGCGGCGGCTCTCATCACCGAGCGGCGGCTGAGCGCACTGGCGATGACGTCACCGACGTACTCGTTGGTGCTGGTGTTGGGCACCTCGTGGAAGCAGGCGTCACCACACCGGAAACGACAGGTCATGGCGGACCGGCCGCCGGGATGCGAGTCGGACGGAGTTCCGATCAACGGCAGCAGCTTGCGCACTTTACTCTCCCCTTGGGTGCCCATGGTGTGAGCGTGACGGTAGGGGTACGTATGTGCGGGGACGCGGCGTCAAGGCAAACGGAAGGTGAACCCACAAGAGCCGCAGTGGTGTTGGGCGGGCGTTGGTGTGGTGTTCGCGCGCAAGCGACGCACGGAACCGCCCCTAGCCAAGATCACCATCCGGGGCCGCTAACCTTACGTGTCCGTCCTGGCCAGGGATTGACGGCTTCAACTCACGCGAAGGGTTGCGCACATGGGCATTCTCACTCTCCTGCGGAACGCGTTCGGCAGGTCACGCAAGGGGCGTGCCGCCGAAGCAGAGGGTGCGGATCGGACTCCTTCGCAGGAGCTTCCCGTCCAGAAAACCTCCTCCCTCCGGGAAACGGAGCCAAGGCTCCCGTCCCAGTCGGGGGCACCGACGCCGGCTTCGACTCCGGCCCCAACACCGACTCCGTCGGCAACCGCCCAGGTCCCGGAACCTCGCCTGTCGGAAGCGGAACAGGCCGAGCACGACTTGGTGGCGGCGGCTTTCAACAACGTGACCGTGCCTAAGCCGACGGAGTCGGTGGAGGGGGCGGGGGAGACACCGGCTGCGGTGGAGACACCGGCTGCGGTGGAGACGCCAGCTGCGGTGGAGACGCCAGCTGAGGCGCCGGTCGAGCCTGTGGTCGAGACCGAGGTGGAGCCGGTGGTCGAGGTGACGCCGGAGGCCGAGGCCGTGGCGGAGATCGCTGAGCCTGAGCCGGTGGTCAAGGCCGAGGCCGAGGTCGAGCCGGTTGCTGAGGTCGAGCCCGAGCCGGTGTCGGCGGAGGTGACGCCGGAGGCGGAGACCGTGGCCAAGGCCGCTGAGCCCGAGCCGGTGATCGAGGTCGAGGCGGAGCCGGAGCCGGAGGCAGTGGTCGAGCCCGAGCCCGAGCCGGAGGCAGTGGTCGAGCCCGAGCCCGAGCCGGTCGCAGAGGTCACCCCCGAGCCTGAGCCCGAACCTGTTGCCGTACCGGAGCCGGAGCCGGCCGCGGCGGAGGAACCGATCGCTGCCGCAGAGGAGCCGATCGCAGCTGAGGCGACGGACGAGCCGTTGGCCGTCGGCGTCGGCTCCGCCGCCACGGCCCTCGCCAAGGCCAACCTCACCGGTACCCGAGCGAAGGTCTACCTCGTCCTCGACCGCTCCGCGAGCATGCGCCCGTACTACAAGGACGGTTCCGCCCAGGCCCTCGCCGACCAGACCCTCGCCCTCGCGACCCACCTGGACCCGGCCCCCACCCCCACCGTCCACGTCGTCTTCTTCTCCACGGAAGTGGACGGCACCATCGACCTCACCCCCACCTCCCCCGAGAACGCGATCGACGAGGCCCACGCCGGCCTCGGCCGCATGGGCCGCACCAGCTACCACGCCGCCGTGCAAGCCGTACTCGCGCACTACGACAAGAACGCCACCCCCGGCACCCCCGCCCTAGTCGTCTTCCAGACGGACGGCGCCCCGGACGCGAAGACCCCGGCCACCCAGTCCCTCACGGACGCAGCGAAGTCCCACGCCTCGGTGTTCTTCTCGTTCGTCGCGTTCGGCGACCACGACAACAAGGCCTTCGACTACCTCCGCAAGCTGAAGACCGACAACACGGCCTTCTTCCACGCGGGCCCGACCCCCCTGGAGCTCACGGACGCGGAGCTCTACGACGGCGTACTGATCGACTGGCGCCCGTAAGCCCCACCGGCACCACCGTCGGACACCATGCCGCCCGCTTCCCACCCCATAAAACGGGAAGCGGGCGGCATACCCATGTCGGCTACGATTTCAAGGTTCGCAAGAAGCAAGCCGCAAGAAACCGACCTGGGAGCAGCCCCCGATGGCTCGACACCTCATCACCAGCGCCCTTCCGTACATCAACGGGATCAAGCACCTGGGCAACATGGTGGGGTCCATGCTCCCGGCGGACGTGTACTCCCGGTACCTCCGCCAGCGCGGCCACGACGTCCTCTACATCTGCGCGACGGACGAGCACGGCACCCCGGCCGAACTGGCGGCGAAGGAGCAGGGCCTCCCGGTAGACGAGTTCTGCGCACAAGCCCACGACGCCCAGAAGGCGGTCTACGACGGTTTCGCGCTGGCCTTCGACTACTTCGGCCGCAGCTCCAGCGAGCAGAACGTCGAGATCACGCAGCACTTCGCCCGCCGCCTCAACGAGAACGGCTTCATCGAAGAGCGAGCGATCCGCCAGGTCTACTCGCCCGCCGACGGCCGCTTCCTCCCGGACCGCTACGTAGAGGGCACCTGCCCTCACTGCGGCTACGACAAGGCCCGCGGCGACCAGTGCGAGAACTGCACGCGCGTCCTCGACCCGACCGACCTGATCAACCCGCGCTCGGCGATCAGCGGATCCACGGACCTGGAGGTCCGCGAGACGAAGCACCTCTTCCTCCTCCAGTCGAAGCTCCAGAACGAGGTCGAGGAGTGGGTGGCGGCCCACGAGGCCGAGTGGCCCCAGCTCGCCTCCTCGATCGCCCGCAAGTGGCTGACCGAGGGCCTGCACGACCGCGCGATCACCCGTGACCTGGACTGGGGCGTCCCGGTCCCCGCCGACACCTGGCCGGAGCTGGCGGCGGAGGGCAAGGTCTTCTACGTCTGGTTCGACGCCCCGATCGAGTACATCGGCGCGACGAAGGAGTGGTCGGACGAGGACCCGGAGAACAGGGACTGGAAGTCGTGGTGGTACGAGAGTGACGCGACCGTCCGCTACACGGAGTTCATGGCCAAGGACAACGTCCCCTTCCACACGGTGATGTTCCCGGCGACGGAACTCGGCGTCCGCGAACCGTGGAAGAAGGTCGACTACGTCAAGGCCTTCAACTGGCTGACGTACTACGGCGGAAAGTTCTCCACGTCCCAGAAGCGCGGCGTCTTCACGGACCAGGCCCTGGCGATCCTCCCGGCCGACTACTGGCGCCACTTCCTCATCGCCAACGCCCCCGAGTCCGACGACTCGTCCTTCACCTGGGAACACTTCACGGCCACGGTGAACAAGGACCTGGCGGACACCCTGGGCAACTTCGTAAACCGGGTCCTGTCCTTCTCTCGCAAGCGCTTCGGCGACGAGGTCCCGGCGGGAGCGGAGCCGGGGGAGCCGGAGGCGAAGCTGGGCGAGGAGATCGCGCGTCTGCTCTCGGAGTACGAGCAGCAGATGGAGTCCCTCCAGTTCCGCAAGGCGGCGGCAGCCCTCCGCGCGCTCTGGTCAGCAGGCAACTCCTACCTGGAGGAAAAGGCCCCCTGGCTGGAGATCAAAACGGACAAGGACGCAGCGGCCCTCACCCTCCGCACAGCAATGAACCTGATCCACCTCTACTCGGTGATCTCGGAACCCTTCATCCCGACGACGGCGACCATCATGCGTACGTCTTTCGCTCTGCCTGACGACACGGCAACGTGGGTGTCACCGGAAGAGGCGAAGTCCCTGACGGCAGTCCCGGCAGGCACACCCTTCACCGTCCCCCCGGTCCTCTTCGCCAAGCTGACGGACGAGGACCTGGAGACGTACAAGGAGCGCTTCGGCGGCGAGTAAAGCCGAGGGGCCATTGTTTTCCCGCCCCTATCAAAAGCCCCAGGAGAATCCGGAAGTAATCATTCTCCTGGGGTTCTTCCGACTGCCGTGCCTCCATGCGCCCTCCCTGCCCCTACCGCCCTGTTTTCAATGGACATGACGCGGGAATAAAGCCGTTGGGTCGAAGACATACCCACCAGTAATGGGGGTCTTCCATCGGGGGTGCCATGACAGGGGCTCGTAGTGCTCGCGAGGTTTGCATCCTGATAGGCGTCACTATTACTTCCTGCGCGGGAACGATAGGCCTATCCATTGTCCTGACCAGCTTCTCCGGAATGCAGTCCGCTGCGCGCGGATACGCCGGAGAGGCCTTCGGGGCAGCGGCGGCCGCCGCATCGGTCGTCGTACTCATCTACATCGCCCGGACGTTTCACCAGCAGGGCGAGGAATCCCGCCTGATGCGCGAGGTCGCCAAGAATCAGCACGAAACGACCCGGCGCGTCGCAGAGGCAGCGGTCCGGGAACAACATCAGCGGCTGATTCAGATGGCGCTCGACGATCCTCTGTTGATGACCGTCTGGCCAGGATATGGTCCAGGGATTTCCGATGAACTGCGCAAGCAGTTCATGTACGCCAACCTGATCATTTCGTTCGAGTGGATGTGCTGGGAACTGGGCTACTTCGACGATAATGAAGTCGAGAACCAGTTGCACAACCTTTTCAGCAGCGCCAAAATACGGGAATTTTGGGAACGATCACGGGCCGCCCGCGATCGTTCCACACCGCACACCGGAGGAATGCGCCAGTTCTACGACGTCGCCGAACTGGCCTACCAGAGCCAGATCCTGCACCTGGCAACACGGTCCGAGACGGACGATCTGGCCGAACCGCGCTGAGGGATCAACCGGTCGGCGGGATCCAGCCGGCGCTGATGAGCACGTCCCGGGGCACGACCACAAGCCTCTCGCCGCTCCCCACCCCCGAGCCCGCCGGAAGCGTCGCATGGACCTCGGCGGAGGCCTCGCGCCCGATGAAGGCAACGTCCCCGGAGGACGTGGCGAACGCTGCGGGGCAGTTGGAGTCGCCGATGCACTGCTGCACGGGGGTGTCCAGCCGTCTCGTAATCCTCATGCGGTTCCCTTGATCCCTTGAGCGCCAGTGTTCAACGGCCGCACCTTAAGGGCACCCACATCCGTGGTCTCACGCGGGTCGCCAGTACTGCACGTTGACGACCGGGTTGCACAGTGAACTACAGTCATACGCGCCGGAGTTGATGTGCGAAACTGTCGTCACTCGATCGAGTGCGAGGGCGCCAATGCGGTTGCCAAGAGGAGCGCAGCGTGGCACAGGACGGTATGGGCGCCGAGGAGATCGACACCAGTAGGCCTCATCCTGCGCGGATCTACGACTACCTGCTGGGCGGCAAGGACAACTACGAGGTGGATCAGCAGGCCGGTGACGCGCTCGTGGCCAAGGCGCCCGAGGCGCGGGTCAGCGTGCGGGCCAATCGCGCCTTCATGCACCGTGCCGTCCGCCACGTCGTCGACAGCGGCGTCCGCCAGATCCTCGACATAGGCACCGGGCTGCCCACCTCCCCGAACGTGCACGAGATCGCCCACGAAACGGCGCCCGACGTACGCGTGGCGTACGTCGACAACGACCCCATCGTGAAGGCCCACGCCGACGCCCTGCTCGCCAACTCCGGCACGACCAGCATCGCGCTCGGCGACCTGCGCGACCCTCAGGCCATCATCGAGCACCCCGATGTCCGCAGGATCATCGACTTCGACCAGCCGGTCGCTCTGCTCCTCGTCGCCATTCTCCACTTCGTCACCGACGCCGAGAAGCCCGCGCAGACCGTCGCCACCCTGCGCGACGCGCTACCGGCCGGCAGCTACCTCGTGCTCTCGCACGCCACGGGCGACTTCGCCGATCGCCGCGAGGCCTCGGCCGTCTACAACAACGCCACCGCCACCATGAACCCGCGTTCCCGTTCCCAGGTCGAGGCGCTCTTCGACGGCTTCGAACTGGTCGAGCCCGGCCTGGCCCAGGTCCCGTTCTGGCGCCCGGACAGCACCCCGCCGGCCCGTTCCGCCGAGGTCGGCTTTTACGGCGGCGTCGCCCGCAAGCTCGGCTGAACCAGCTCGCACCACACGTACTTACCCCGGTTGCCGTGTCTGGACAGCGGCTGCCAGCCCCACAGGTCGGAACAGGCGACGACGAGTGCGAGACCCCGGCCGTCCACACCGGTAAGGTCCTCCAACCTGCCTGGCGGCTCAGGGGGTTGAGGGTCCGCGTCCCATGCGCCGATCCGCAGCACGCCCGCCGACCAACGGACACGGAGAGCCGCCGGGCCCTTGGTGTGGCGTACGGCGTTGCTGACCAACTCCGTTGCGAGGAGCTCGGCGGTGTCGACGAGGTTGATCAGGCCGTGCATCGTCAGGATGAGGCGGAGGGTTCGGCGGCAGATGGTGACGGCTCTGACGCGCAGCCCCAACTCGACCAGCTCCGGGGGCTGTTCCGTAAGGCAGAGAGCGCGTCGCTGGACCCCGCGGCGTCGCGGGAGTTCATCCACCGTCTGGCAAAGGACACCTGCGTCGAGCTGGCCGCGGCCCCCACCCCCCTCACGCACCTCCTCCACGCCATACGCTCCGGCTCCCTCATCCCGCCCGGGAGCTGACCCGTATCGTTCCGGCATGGCAATTCCACAGCTCATCCCGATATCCCATGAACCGGAACACCGCACCGCGACCATAGGCCGGTACGCGCACGGTCAGTTCCTCGGTTCCGTCACCTACGCCTTCCCCATCGGCTACCGCCCCGCCGACGGCTGGGAAGAGCACAAGCGGCTCTACGCCGTGCTGCACACCTTCGATGCCGACGGCCGGTACCGCGACTCGGAGATCTGGTGTGCGGGGACGTGGGCGCAGGACGCCGTACTCGCGCGGGCCGAGGCTCATCTGGCGAAGCTTCTTGCCGCGCTGCCCGGCGCGACCTACGGCGACATCGCCGTACGGCCCTTCCAACGCACCGTCGAGGGCGTGCTGTTCGGGCTTGTCGTCGATGGCGAGGCGGACGGGGAGGACGACTGGGTCGAGCTGTACCCGGACCGGCTGGGGTTCGGGGCGCCCTGGGACGGGAGTTACGACACCTGAGCCCCACACTTCATCCAGCCCGCCCATCTGAGCTCCAGGACGCTGAGCCAGGTCCTGGATCCCGACAGCCCCGAGGCGACGCCGGCGAGCCCACGTCGAATCCAAGTAAGCCAAACAAGTAAGCCAAAGAGACACTCGTGTCTGAGTAGCGGAACCCATGCCGCGCCCCCTACGTCTCCGACATCGTGGTGATCAGCCTCGACCAACCGATCGGAGAACACCGTGAGTTCCTCTCGCCGCATCCGCGCCGCGCTCACTCTCGCCGTGAACAACTGGCTGTCCCGCGGCTACCTGGCCGCAGTCATCCTCACGGCCGGATTCACGCTCTACGAAGGCCTTTTCGTGAGCGACGCCGACACGTCCATGGCCTTTGTCGTACCCATGTTGCTGACGGCTCCGGCGAACCTGCCGGTGATGGTCGTGCTCGGCTGGATCCCCACCGACGCCCCCTTCTACCTGGGCATCGCGATCGGCGGGCTCGTGAACGCCGTCGTCCTGGGCGTGCTCGTCCGCGAAGTGCACCGGCGCCGCCGGCCGTCATCCGTACGTCCCGCCCCCAGCGCCTGACCACCCCTACCTTCCCCCGCCGAAGCCTCCTCCTCCCTCCGCCGCCTCGCCCGCCGTCGTCGTCGCGATCTGCTCCGCGTCGCCCAGGTCGCCCGCCTTCGCCGACAGGCCTCCGGTGCCGGCGCCCGAACCCTCGCCGCCGCCCGCGTAAACGCGGTACTCCTCCCCGCTCTTGATCTCGACGGAGGAGTAGACGACGTTCTGGATCGTCTTCGAAGTCACGTACGTCGCAAGGACTTTGCCGTCCGAGTCGACGATGTGGAGTGTCGTGCCGGCGTCGACCGCCTCGTCGAGGGTCGTCGACAGCCAGCCCTGTGCCGATTCCGTGTCCGGTGCCTCCGCCATGCCCGCGCTGCCGGCCGCGATGAGGAGACCTCCGCTGACGGTGAAGCTGCCGTTGACGTCGAGGGCGCCGTTGCCGCCCTGTTGGGGGCCGTTGACGACGACGGTGCCGCCGGTGATCTCGGCGGTGCCGTTGGAGTCGAAGCCGTCGCCGTCGGAGTTGATGACGAGGGTGCCGCCGGTGACCTTGGCCGTGTAGTCGCCGGTCTCCATGCCACCGCCGCCGCCACCCGGGCCGCCGCCTCCGCCGGGGCCGCCTCCCTGGTCCTCGGACGTCGTCGAGTCGCTGCCGGACGCGTTGACGCCGTCGTCGTTGGAGGTGACCTTCGTCGAGCCGCCGCTGACCAGGATGTCCTTGCCTTCGAGGCCCTCGTTCGACCCCGTGATCGTCAACGAGCCCTTGCTGATGACCAGATCGCCCTCGGCGTGTACGCCGTCGTCGCCGGCCACCACCGTGACGTCCGCTCCGTTGAAGTGCACGGCCGCCTCCCCGTGGACGGCATCCGCGGAGGAGTCGACGGTGACGGTGCCACCCTCCAGGACGCTGATCACGCCCGACTTCAGCCCGTGCGCGGATGAGTCGTCGGCGGCCTTGCTCTTGACGCTCAACTCGCCCCCGGTGACGACGAGATCGGTGGCCGCGTCCACGCCGTCACCCTCGGAGGTCACCTCGACGGTCCCCTCGCCGACGAGGATGTAACCGGCGTCCGCGTCCTCGGAGTTGTCGGACTTCAGCCCGTCGCCCCCGGCCGTCACCTTCACCGTCCCGCCGCTCACCACCAGGTAGTCCTTGCCGCGTACGCCGTCGTCGGCGGCGACGACCGTGACGGTGCCGCCGACGATCGACAGGCCGTCCGAACTCGCGATCCCGTCATTGCCGTTGCCGCGCACGGTGAGCGAACCGTCGCCCCCGATCGTCAGCTCGCCGGCGCTGTGGAGCGCGGCGTTCGCGTCGGCGTCCTCGGCGTAGGAGTCGGTGTCCGCGAGCTTGTTCGCGCTGCCGTCGGCCAAGACGACCACCAGCCGGTCCGCCTCCGTGGCGGCGATCGCGGCGCCGGAGGAACTGGAGATGTCGACACCGTCGAGGACGAGCTTCACGGTCGCCTCGGGGGCGGTGACGACGATCTGCCCGTCAGTGAGGGTGCCGGTCAGCCGGTAGGTGCCGCTGGAGGTGATGGTGACGGTGGACCCGTCCACGTCCACCCCACCACCGCCGTCCACCGACGCCGAATCACCGGTCAGTTCGATGGCTACGGCGTCGGACTCGTCGTAGTCCATGTCGTCGTCCTCGGCGCGGACGTCCTTGTTGTCGGCGAGGACGGAGGCGGCGGTCTGGTCGCCGTCCACCGCAGGGGTCGTACTCGATGAACTCGACGACGAGCCCGAGTTGGAGCTGGAATCGTCACCCGAGGAACAACCGGCCAGGGCCGCCGCCGCGAGGGCGACGGAGGCCAGCGCACCCGCCGACTTCCTAAGCGTTCTCATGCTCACGCGAGGCTCCCGTTCAGTACCGGTGCGGTTGGAAAGTGGCGGCGCAGGACGGGCAGCCAGCGGTTGGCGGGCAGGTCGGGGCGGAGGGCGGCGAGGCCCGTGCCGTACTTGGACACCGGGATCGGGCGGTGTTTCAGCGACCACAGCAGGCGGTCGGCGGTCGAACCCGCCCGTCCCGCCTTCGTTTCTACGATCGCCCGCTCGGGGGTGGTGAGTTCGGTGCCGTCGGGCAGGGTCCAGATCAGGTCGGTGTCGACGGTGAGGCGGCTGTCGCTCGACGGCAGGAAGAGGGTCGTGCGCCGGTAGCGGGTGGTGAGGGTGCGGACGAAGCGGAGGCCGCGGGAGTTGATGCCGGCCTGGCCGAGGACTTCGTCGGCGTAGGCGCGGGCCGTGCTGTCCAGGCGCAGTACGTCACCCTCGTACGGGATCCGCTGTTTGACCGTCGTGCCGCGCGGGCCGCGGGTCTTGACCTCGAAGAAGTGCTCGCCGGAGTCGAGATAGGTGCGGATGCGGAGCTTGAAGCGGCGGCGTCGGCGGCGGGCGGCGGCCAGGTAGCCGTCCATGTCGGGGGTGTCGTAGTAGACGGAGCGGTAGCCGAAGCGGCGGCGGCCGTCGGCCGTTTCCAGGACGCGTACGTCCTCGTCGAGGCCGGCGATCACCAGCGGCAGGTCGGCGACCGGCAGCATGTACTTGCGGTCGAGGCGGGTCAACAGCTCGGCCCTGTCGACGAGTTCGGCGAGCGGGATCGGCCGTAGGGCTCCTACCAGGGTGGTCAGGAAGTCGGCGGGACTCATGCCCGGACCTCTTGGTCGTCCCGCGAGCCCGCTTCCTGCGGCACCTTCGCGCCACTGCCGACCACGTACCGGACCTCGACCTGTGTCGTGTCGTTGACGAGGTCGATGCCCTTGACCGACAGGTTCACCACGCGTCCGCCGAGCAGTACTTCGAGGTGGGCGCGCAGGGCGTCCTCGTCGGTGTACGCGGTGTCGAGGCGGAGGCTGCGGGTGCGGTGGCGGCCGAAGAGGTGGGGGTGGTCGCCGACGTAGAGCGTGGCGACGATCAGCAGCATCAGGGATGCCGTCAACACGCCTACCTGCTCGGGGAGTCCGGCGAGCAGGCCGAGGGCGAGGGCGGAGAAGTAGTAGGCGATCTCATGCTGCGCGATCTCGTAGGAGCGCAGGCGGATGATCGACAGGACTCCGAACAGGCCCATGCCCAGGCCGATTCCGACCGAGGCCGAGCTCAGCGTCATGGCGACCGCGAGGACGCCGACGTTGACGCCGAGGAACGCGGTGACCAGGTCCCGGCGGTGGTGGCGGGGGAAATACACGCCGAAGGTGAGGAGGGAGATGGCGACCAGGTCGGAGGCGACGAGCACCAAGTGGTTCATGCCGACTCCCCCGCCTCGCGTCTACCGCCCGTAACTATGGGTTCGCTCATCCGTCAACCATGAGACACCTTCCTGTGGGTCAACTTTTCGGTTCCTTAAGGCCGCTTGAGAAACCCAAGCCAATCCGAAGGAAATCCCAAGCGCTGATAAAGTCCGTTCACTTGTACGAGGGTGGGGACCCTCGTGGGGAGGGAACTTGACGTGGGCAGACACGCCCTGGGACGGGGCGGTCTGACCGCCGCCGTCTCCACCACCGCGCTGGCCCTGATGGCCGGCGCCCTGTATGTCTTCTCCGGCTCGGTGGACGGTGCCGACGCCGAGGCGGCCACCGCCACCACCACGGAGATCACGCTCATCGATCCGAGCACGGACACTCCGCGCGCCGACCGCCCGTTCGTCGCGGGCGAGACGGGGTTCCTGCAACGGCAGAGCGGGGTCGCCGGGCTGCTGTGGACGGACTACGACGACGGCACCACCGTCACGGTCGAGGACGCGAACGGCGTCTACACGCCCGGCGAGGGCTGCACGGCCCTCGCCTCCAGCTGCCGTACGGCCTGGTACGGCTCGGACAGCGACCTGGTCGCCCTGCCGACGGGCCTGACCAAGAGGGCCGTCGACCTCTGGGACCCGGCGACGCACGAGCTGAAGACCGTGGCCTCCACCAGCAGCTCCAACTACTACCGGGGACTGGCCGGGGAGACCGTCGTCACCACCTCCACCCTGATCGACTTCGTGGACGGCGAGCGGCGCGAGCGTGCCATCACAGGTGAGGCGACCAGCATCGGGGACGACGAGCTCGAAGCCGCGGACTCCTCCGGCGTGCTCCGGGACTACAACGGCACGGTCGACTACATCGACCTCGCGACGGCCGTGAGCACCGAGGTGTTCACGTCCGTCCCGAGCACCGCGCACTTCGTCCAGAACGAGGACCGGATCGGCTGGGTCAACGCCAACGGCACGGAGCTGCACCTCAAGTCCCGCACGGACCTGGCCGCCACGGAACAGGTCATCACCCTCCCGGACGTCAACGAGCTGACGTACCTGGGCACGCTCGGCGGCAACCCCGCCCTGGTCGGCGACCAACTGCTGCTGCCCATCACCAGGAGAAGCGGCGGCCAGGCCCTCAAAGCGGTCTCGATCGCCGACGGCACCTCCAAGACCCTGCTCGCCCTCTCCGGCGCCTACACGATCCAGGCATCCGGGGGCGACGCGCTCGTCACTGGCGGCACCGGCCCCGCCGACTGGTGGGTCCAGCGCGTGAGCCAGGCCGAGGACGGCTCGCTCCAGCTGACGAACGTGCACCAGGTCCCGGCGGTGGAGAACGCCAAGACGGGCCTCGCCCTCAGCCGGGGCAGCCTGCGCGTGGCCGAGGACGACCCCTCCGCCACCAGCGACACCACGTCCCTGCGGACCCTGACCACCGACGGCGCCGCCACGCTCACCGCGTCCGCCGCCACGGAGAGCTCCTCCGTCAGCCCCGTGTGCCCGTACGCCGACACCACCTGCTCGGTGCTGTGGGGCAACATGGGAAGCGCGCCCCGGGACGTCTATCTCGACACGTTCTACGACGGGGACGACGGCGGCAGCGGCCTGACCGACGCGGACCGGCTGGTGACGATCGGCTACAACGCCCCCCTGGAGTTCGGCACCGAGGCCGGCACGATCGTCGACGTCTCCGACGACTACGCCGTCTACAACTCCGGTGGTTCGACACCCATGCAGTACGTCGGCGAGTCCGGCCAGGGCCAGAAGCTGAAGAGATCCATCCGCGCCGCCGCCCTGAACGGTTCGGTGTTGTGGAGCGCCACCTCCACCTCCGGCAAGCTCACCTCGTACAGCATCCCCCTGGAGAAGACCCTCACCACGGTCACCGTCCCGGGCATGGGCTGCGTGCCGAGCGAACTACAGGCGGCCGGCCGCTGGGTGTACTGGTCCTGCGACAGCGCCTCGGCGGGTGTGTACGACACCAAGGCCGCTACGGCCGTCTCCGTCGAGCCCGGTGACGTGCTGCTCGGCGACGGGTTCACCGTGCGCCACGACCACACCGCCGACCAACTGGTCCTGACCGACACATCGGACGGCACCACCCGCATCGTCGCCTCCGGCCTGCCCGACTCGGGCCTCGCCGTGGACCGTCGCTTCCGGTGGACGGTCGACGAGTACACGGGCCTGGTCGCCTGGATCGGCGCGTACGAGCAGACGCACGTCGCGACGACCGGCGTCACGCCGTCGGCCATGACCGCGTTCGAGACGGAGGTCGAGTTCTACGCCGAACCGCCCTCCTCGGACCCCTGGAACGGCCAGTGGCTCCTCTCCCGCCCCGCCACCTCCTGGTCCCTGACCTTCACCTCGGTCCAGAGCGGCGCGACGGGCAAGGCCACCCGCACCATCACCGGCTCCGCAGCCACGGCTTGGGTGTCGGCGACCTGGAACGGCAAGACGGAGAGCGGGAGTTACTTCCCCAACGGCGAGTTCAAGTGGACGCTGAAGGCGACCGGCCTGGGCACCACGACGCCGGTCACGGTGACCACCGGGGAGGGCTTCCTGTCCCGTGGGGCGGCGGTACGCCGCGACTTCGTCAGCCCCGACGGCCCGGACGGCCGCGGTGACCTGTTCACCCTCAACTCCTCCGGCGGCCTCACGATCCACAGCGGCACCGGAACGGGCAAGTTCAGCGAAAAGTACACGGGCACCGGCTGGGCGACGACCGTCAAGGTGATCCCCTTCGGCGACCTCAGTGGCGACCGCTACAACGACGTCCTCGTACGGCTGAGCAGCGGGGCCCTGCGCCTCTACAAGCCGGGCCGCAACGCCGCGGTCAAGCCGTCGACGTCGTACACGACTCTCGGGACCAGCGGTTGGACGCAGTACGACGTCCTGACCTCACCCGGCGACGTGAGCGGCGACGGCCGCCCGGACCTGATCGCGCGCAACGCGTCCACCGGCGCCGTCTACCTCTACAAGGGAACGAGCACGCACAAGCTCTCCGCCCGCGTGAAGCTCTACGACAACTGGAAGACGTACAAGAAGATCGTGGGCGCCGGCGACCTCAACGGCGACGGCATCGGCGACCTTCTCGCCCAGGACAAGTCGAACAACCTCTACCGCTACGACGGCAAGGGCACGGGCGGCTTCAAGGCCCGCGTGAAGCTGTTCAGCGACTGGGGCGGCTCGTACAACGCGGTCGTCGGCGTCGGCGACATCACCGACGACGGCAAGGCGGACCTGGTCTCGCGCGACACGAGCGGGAACCTGTGGCGCAACACCGGGAACGGGAAGGGGTCGTTCGGGGCGCGGGTGAAGATCGGGACGGGCTGGGGCGGTTACAAGTCCGTCTCCTGACCGATCTCACATAACACTGTTCTCAAATAGCGCTGGGCGCCCGGGACTTCACGTTCCCGGGCGCCTTTACACTTCGCGAGGGATGTCGGAGCGCACGTGTGGTGCGCCCGAGGCGGAGGGGGTTCGCATGGCGAGCAGCAGTGTGTCCAGGGGGAGTTGGAGAGCCGCGGCGGTCGTCGTGGCCGCGCTGGTCGGGAGCGCGTTGGTTCCCGCTGGTCCAGCGGCCGCCGTACACGGCGGTGTGCCAGGTGACTTCAACGGTGACGGATACCGGGACGCCGTCCTGCCCGCACCCGGTGCGAACGTCGCCGGCAAGGAGGCGGCCGGTGCCGTCGTCGTGCTGTACGGGTCGTCGACAGGGCTCGCCACGGCCCGGCGCAAGACGCTCACGCAGAACACGTCCGGGATTCCGGGCACGGCTGAGGCGTACGACCGTTTCGGCGCCGCCACCGCCACGGAGGACCTGAACCGGGACGGGTACGCCGACCTGGTGATCTCGTCTCCCTACGAGGACACGACGAAGGGCACCAACTCGGGGACGGTGACGGTGGTTTGGGGCAGCAAGAGCGGTTTGGCGGGCGGGACGGACCTGCCGACGCCGTCGAGTGACCCGACGTACTACGGACTCGATCTCGCCGCGCTGAGCGGCGGATCGGGGGGCAAAACACAGGTGTTGGTCGGCGGATACGACGGTTCCGCGCTCTTCCAAGGCTCGTTCAGCCGCAGCGGCAGCTTCGGCTCGCGCACCTTCAACGAGGACATCGCGTCCCTGGAGTCCGTGGCGCTCGGCGACCTCAACGGCGACAGCACGCCGGACCAGGTCCGCATCACCACCCGCCTGAGCGGGCTGACGGGCGGCGAGATCTACACGACCCCCGCCTCCGGGGAAGCCTTCCAGCAAGGCAACGGCCTCATCTCCGCCACCGGCGACCTCAACGGCGACGGCTACGCGGACCTCGTCGTCGGCGACCCGGACGAGCCCGAAGTCGCGGGCGTGGACGGGGCGTTGGGCGGCCGGGTCTCCGTCTGGTACGGGTCGGCCACCGGCATCGCGGCGAACGCCACCCCGGTCCACCTCACGCAGAACACCTCAGGCGTGCCGGACACGAGCGAGAAGTACGACGCGTTCGGCGGTGCGGTGGCCGTGGCCGACCTCAACGGGGACGGGCTCGCGGACATCGTGGTCGGCACGCCGTACGAAAGCACCGGCGGCAAGAAGCGAGCCGGCCGCGTCACGGTGATCCCGGGTCGCGCCTCGGGTGCCCTGGGCACCGGCTCGTACTCCTTCACCCAGGACACTTCAGGTGTGCCCAGCGCTTCCGAGACCGACGACTTCTTCGGTACGACGGTCTCGGTGGGGGACGTGAACAAGAACAACAAGCCGGAGTTGTTCATCGGCGCCTCGGGCGAGAACAACTCCACGGGCGCGGTCTTCGTTCTCCCCGGCGGCTCCACCCGCCCGACGGGCACCGGCAGCAAGGTGATCACGGGACCGGCCGTCGGCCTCAAGCAGCAGAGCGGCACGCTGCTGGGCGGCGAGGGCCTGCTCTGGGTGATCTGAACATGGCGAGGGCGCCCGGGACTTGATGTCCCGGGCGCCCTCGCGCACGTACAAGTGACTGCTTACCGGTGACTACGACGCTGATGCCGACGCCGTGGCGCCCGGCACGGTGTCCGTGCTGTCGTGGGTCTCGTCCGGGGCGACGCCCATCGTGATGGAGCCGATGACGCCCTTGGCGATGTTCTTCTTGTTGTACTTCAGCTTGAGGAGACCACCGGTGGTGCCGGACTGGTCGTAGATGGTGTCCTCGGTGAGCGTGGTACGCGTCGTCGTCGAGGTCGAGTACGGGTCGACCTCGGCGGAGGCGAGGACGGACTCCTCGTCGAAGAAGAACTGGCCGGTGTGGCAGGTGTGGCCGCCCTCGTAGCCGGCGTCGGTCCACTCGCCGTCCACGTGCACCTTGGTGTGGATGTGGACACAGCGGCCCTGGTACCAGCCCGGGAAGATCGTCTTGAAGGTGACGACACCCTGCTTGTCGGTCTTCCACGTGCCGCGCAGGTAACGCTCGTCGTCGGTCGGCTCCTGGTGGCCGCCACCGGTACCGCCGGAGGGCGCGCCGGACGGGGGCTCACCCGTCGGGGTACCGGTCGGCGTGCCCGAGGGGGCGTCGGTCGGGGCGGTGCCGCCGCCGCCCGTGGACGAGTCCTCGTAGCCGGAGTAGATACCCAGGGCGTCGCAGTGCCAGATGTCGACGGCCGCGTTCTTCAGCGGCTTGCACGTCTCGGCGTCGATCACCTTGAGACGGAGGGTCAGCGGAATGCCCTCCTTGTCCTCGGTGATGTCGGTGCGGAGCTTGTCGGCGTCGATGTAGTACGGCCCCTCGGTGGTTTCCGAGGTGAGCGTGTAGCAGGCCTCGCCGGCACTCGCGGAGGAACTGGCGGAAGCCTTCGCGCCGTCCTGGCTCGCACTGGCGGACGCGGCGATCGCACCACCGACACCCACGGCGGCCACAGCCGCTCCACCTGCGACGACGACCTTGCGCCGCGTCATGTTCCGCTTATGGGCCGGTCCTTGGTTCTGGTTTCCCGTCATGATCAAGAAGCTAGGTAAGAGGACTGTCAGGACCATGGGAAAGCACTGTGGATTTCCATGAGAGTGCAAAAGACGCCCGAAATATACGACGTTTTCGAGCCCGTTCTGATAATGGAATTAGGCAAGGCTTTCCTTATCTGACCATGGCATTGCTGGTTTGGACGTTTTGCCGTCATGGGGGTGACGGGTGGGGCGGAGCGGACGGGGCGGCGCTGGACAACAGCGTCGAGAACGGCGACCCCGAGCAGGGCTGAAGCGGGAGCTCGGCTTTATGTAGACTCAATCTACGTAGAACGAATCTACATACCTGGGGAGTCCCCCATGCCCACCCCTTTCGTCGGCCGTCAGACCGAGCTGGCCCTCCTCCGCAAGCGCCTCGCCCGCGTCTCCGCGGACACCACTGGCGTGGCCGTGGCCATACGGGGCCGGAGGCAGGTGGGAAAGTCACGGCTCGTGCAGGAGTTCTGCGACAGCGCCGAGCTGCCGTACGTCTTCTTCACCGCGACCAAGGGTGCCTCCCCCCTGGAAGCAATCGCCGACTTCACTGCGGAGCTCAGGGAGTCGTCCCTCCCCACCGCCCCCGAGCTGGTGCCGACGACCGCCCCCACAAACTGGCCGGACGCCCTCCGGATGCTCGCCGCCGCCCTGCCCGCCTCGCCCAGCATCGTCGTCCTCGACGAACTGCCCTGGCTCGCCGAGCAGGACCCCGTATTCGACGGCGCCCTCCAGACGGCCTGGGACAGGCTGCTGGCCGGCAGACCCGTGCTCCTGCTACTGCTCGGCAGCGACCTGCACATGATGGAGCGTTTCACGGCCTACGACCGCCCCTTCTACGGGCGGGCCGACAGCCTCGTCCTCGGCCCGCTCAATCCCGCCGAGACCGGAGACGCGCTGGGGCTGGACGGCGCCGACGCCATCGACGCCCATCTCGTGTCCGGCGGCCTGCCGGGCATCCTGCGTGCCTGGCCGCACGCCACACCGGCGCTCGACTTCATCAAGGCCGAGTGCGCCGACCCGGCCTCGCCGCTCTTCGGGGTGCCGGAGGCGGCGCTCATGGCCGAGTTCCCGGCACCCGACCAGTCACGCCGGGTTCTGGAGGCCGTGGGGAGCGGAGACCGTACGCACGCGAACATCGCCGCGACCGCGGGCAGCCAGAGCGGTGCGCTGCCCTCCGGGATACTGTCCCCATTGCTGAAGCGCCTGACCGTCGAGAAGCGGGTGCTCGCCGCGGACTCGCCACTGTCCACCAGCCCCGGAAAACCCGCCCTCTATCGCGTGGCCGACAGCAACCTTCGGCTCTACCTGGCCGCGACGCGATCCGCGCAGGAACTGTCCAGGCGCGGGCGCCCCGAAGCCGCCTACCGGATCGTGGAGCGACGTTGGGCGGCCTGGCGGGGACGAGCCGTCGAGCCCCTGATCCGTGAGGCGCTGGAACTGGCCGCAGCGGCTTCCGAGGATTTCCCCTGGCCCGACACCGAGGTCGTCGGCGGCTGGTGGAACCGTCAGTTCTCGCCGGAGATCGACCTGATCGGCGCGGACCGCGCCCCCGTCGCCGGGACCCTGCACTTCGCCGGCTCGGTGAAGTGGCTGACCTCGCCGTTCGACCAGCATGACCTGAACGCCCTACGGGCCGGCGCCGCCGAGGTTCCCGGATTCAGTCCGGGCAGCACCGGCCTCACGGTCGTGTCCCTCTCGGGCACCACCCGCGCGGTGTCCGACAGGGCTGTCGATCTGGTGTGGGGTGCGAGGGATGTGGTCGCGGCGTGGCGGTCGTAGGGCTGGACCGGCGCCCCAGGCATCTCCTGGCACGGCCTCATGTCCCTTAGAACGTCCGGGACTTCACGATCTCGGGCGCTGTTACCCGCATCCTGTGAAGGAGGGCGGCGAGGGCGGCAGGAGCGGCGTTGAGTATTCGCTCGGGGTCGTCGCTCTCGCGCAGAAGCGACGTGCCGGCATCTTGCGCGAGTTCGATGCAAGAGTTGCCGTCGGCGCCGCCGGAGAAGGATGACTTCTGCCACTCGATCACGGTCACAGCTCCTTTTCCAGGCGGTGGATGTACGCCTTCGACCGGACCGGGTCGAGGGCTGCCGACTCCACCCTATGGAGAAGTGTTCGCATGGAGGCAAGTTGGGCGGCGGCATCCACGAAGGCCGAGCCGTAAGGCGTGTCGCGGTGAACGGTGTCCAGCGCCGGGACAGGACCGCCCGCGTAGATCAGCGCAGTACTCGCTCCGCCGAAGCCGTCCACGTCGAAGGGGATCACCCGGACTGTGATGTTGGGGCGCTCCACCAGGAGCAGGATTTCTTGGAGTTGCGCCCGAGCCACCGCGCGATCCGCGACACGCGTACGCAGCACGGACTCGTGCAGAACCGCCGTGTACGGAGCCGCCTCATCCCGCGTGAGTACGGTTCGGCGGCGCATGCGGTGTGCCACCCGCGGCCCCAGTTCGCTTTCCGGGAGTTCCGGCCGCCAGTAGGCGAACACCGCCCGCGCGTAGGCCTCGGTCTGGAGCACACCCGGAACGTGCGCGGTGGCGATTTCCTGGATGAACGTCGCGTGGTGCTCCAACTCCGCCAAGTCCAGGAAGGCGGGCGGCAGTACACCCCGATACTCCTCCCACCATCCACCGGTACGTTCCGCCGCCATCTGCGCGAGAGCTTCGATCAACTCCGAGTCCGTGCAGGCGTAGTGAGCCGCCAGCCGCCGTACTCGCTCACCGGTGATCCCCGCGTTGCCGGCCTCGAACTGACTCATCTGGGCTGGAGCCACGCCCAGCAGCCCCGCTGCCTCCCTGGACGACATGCCCGCCGTCTCCCGTAGTTTCCGCAGCTCAACGCCGAGGCGCACCTGGCGAGCGGTTGGCTGAATCCTGGCGGGCATTCGACTCCCAGTTCCCAATTGCGCCGGTCTCGGGCGGGGTTGGACGTCCCCGATCGGGTGCCAGATTACTGGAACGACTTGCGGACGCTAAATATTTAGCCCTACCTTCAGTGATGCGACGCACACCCTGCGAAATCCCGGGACCCCGGAAGCGCACCGCACCGCCATGCCATGACGGACGCGACAGAGCCACCGCCCGCCAATCCGCAGACCAGCCCAACCCAGCTCCGCGCAACCCAACTCCCCCTCCCTGACCAGGAGTCACCCATGCCCGAACCCTGGGAGTACACCCTGTACATCCCCAACGACCTCCGAGCCGTGCCGATCTGCCGCCGCACCCTCCGGATGATCCTCGCCGCCCACGGTCTCCCCCACCTCACCGAAGCCGCCGAACTCCTGGCGACCGAGCTGATCACCAACGCCGTACAGCACACGACGGGCCCCGCGGCCATAAGGCTCCGCGCGGAAGGCACCGCCCTGCGGATCGGCGTCTGGGACTCGGACCCGACACCGCCCCGCCCGGCCCAACACCCCGCCCCGGACGCCGAGTCGGGCCGCGGCCTCGCCCTGGTCGGAAGCTGCGCGGACACCTGGGGCTGGGTTCCGCAGCGGGATGTCAAGAACATCGTCGGCACCGGCAAGTACGTCTGGTGCGAACTGACCGCCGCGGCCTGAACGTTCCTTCGCCCCTCGAAAGAGTGAACGTACCGAATCGGCCGGACAGCCTGGCCCTTGATCCACCTAGGTTGCGCACATGGTCACATCAGCTCACGAGGGCATGCACCGCATCTTCCAGGAGCGGCCCGAGATCCTGGCTCCCGTGTTCGGGGTGCTGGGCGTCCCGTTATCCGCGAAGGCGACCGTAGATGCCGTCACCACGGACGTGACGGAGTCCCGGCCGCTGGAACGGCGAGTGGACACCGCACTGCGCATCGGCCCGTCCGACGGCGACGACTTCCTGCTCGCCATCGAGGCGCAGTCGGGCAAGAACGAGGACAAGGCGTCGAGTTGGGCGTACTACGTCGCCTACCTCCAGGCGAAGTACCGCCTGCCCGTGCTGCTGCTCGTGGTCTGTCAGGACAGGGCCACGGCCAAGTGGGCGGCAGGCCCCTTCGACTGCGGCACGCGCGGCTGGACGGCCCTGCGGGTGTATCCACTGGTCGCCGGGCCGGACAACCTACCGGTGATCACCGATCCCCGGACCGCGGCGAAGAATCTCGCACTGGCCGCACTCTCCGCCTTGGCACACGCCGGCCGCCCCGACTGCGGCGCCATACTGGAAGCAATCGGCAGCGCCCTCCAGGAACTCCGGGAAACGGACCCCGAGACCGCCGGATACTTCTTCGAGTTCTTGGAAATCACCCTGGGTAAGACCCCAGCCGGAGAGAAATGGAAGGAAATCATGGGTTTCGTCAGCTACTTCCCCGGCCGGGGGACGGTTCGTGAAACCGCCTACCTGGAAGGCAAGGCGGAGGGCAAGGCAGAAGGTCAGGCCCAAGACCGTGCCTCGTTGATCCTGCGCGTGCTGGAGAAGCACGGCATTTCCGTCCCCGAGGACACACGGGAGCGCATCACCTCGTGCACCGACCTCGACACCCTCGCCCTCTGGTTCGACCGCTCCCTGACGGCTACGGAGGCCGAGGACCTGTTCGCCGAGGACCCGGAGGACCCGGAGCCCAGTCCTGAACAGGCCTGAACAGGCCTGAACATTGACCGACCAGCAAGACGACCAGTCAGGCGACCAACAGGACGAACCGCCCGAGTTACTCGACCTCTTCCGGTTCTCGTGGACATGCCTCGCGCTGGGCATCCCCCAGGAGAAGGTGGCCGGTGACTTCCTGTTCGGGCTGGAGGGTCTCAGGCAGCGCGGGGTTCTTCGCATTGAGGACCTGGCCCGGGTGCGCGCCAGCGAGGTGGCGGAGAGCGAGGAAGATCGCGCGCAATGGGCCGCGGGCTTCGCCTCCGGGTATCTCTCGGCCTGGGCCGCAGCGGTCCTGCGCATCCCGGACACACGCGGCATCGAGTACTCCAAGCATCTCTTCCGAGGCCTCAACCTGTGCCCCGACGCGGACGCGCTCACCCGTTTCGTCGACCGAGCCGTCACCGCCACCGACGTGATGGATCTGTTCGCCGAACCGTCGGAACACGCCTGACGAAAGGACGAGACGCCCGGAACTCCACGGCCCCGGGCGCCCCTCGTTCACGTACGGAGGCCTACGATGCCGAAGCCGAAGGAGTCGCCGAAGCACCCGGCGGCGTATCCGTGCTGTCGTGTGTCTCGTCCGGCGCCACCCCCATCGTCAGGTGGGCGTGGACGCCCCGGGCGATGTGGCGCTTGTCGTAGCGGAGATGGAGCAGGCCGCCCTCGGCGCCGTTGTCCGGGTAGATCGTGTCCTCGTCGAGGGTTGTACGCGTCGCGGTGTTCGTGGAGTACGGCTCCACCTCGGCCGACGCCAGGACCGACTCCTCGTCGAAGAACAGCTGGCCCGTATGGCAGGTGTGGCCGCCCTCGTAGCCGGCGTCCGTCCAGGTGCCGTCGACGTGGACCTTGACGTGGATGTGCACGCAACGGCCCCGGTACCAGCCCGGGAACACGGTCCGGAAGACGACGTGACCGTGTTTGTCCGTGCGCCAGGTGCCCCGTAGATAGCGCTCGTCGTCGGTCGGCTCCTGGTGGCCGCCGCCTCCGCCCGGGGGCGGGCCGGTGGGTGCGTCCGTAGGCGCAACCGTGGGGGCGTCGGTCGGCGGAGTTCCGCCACCGCCGCCTCCGTTGCCCATGTCCTCGTAGCCCGAGTAGACGCCCAGCGCCGAGCAGTGCCAGATGTCCACGGCGGCGTTGCGTACCGGTCGGCAGGTCTCCGCGTCGATCACCTTGAGCTTGAGGGTGAGGGGGATGCCCTCCTCGTCCTCGGTGACGTCCTGGCGGATCTTGTCGGCGTCGATGTAGTACGGGCCCTCGGTCGTCTCCGTGGTCAGGAGGTAGCAGGCCTCCGGGGTACCGGACGGGCTCAACGAGTCCAACGGTCTCGGACGACCCGCCGTCAAAGTCCCGGCCTCCGCGTTCGCCGCCAAGCCGGCCGCCAGGCCCGCCGCCGCGACCATCGCGCCGCCCGCGATGACGACCTTACGGCGCGTCAGTTCCCGTTCCGTTGCTGCCTGTTGGGGGGTATCAGTCATGGCCGTGGAGGCTATGAAGTGAACCTGTCAACGAACTGTGATTCGTGAGGGCCACATGAGAATGGCTCGGAATCGGTGTCGATTCCGAGCCACCCTCACGAACTCACGGCATCCGATTGACTACTTCGGCTGCGGCTTCCGCACCGACAAGTGCAGCTCCCTCAGCCGCGTCTCATCCAGCTCCGTCGGCGCCCCCATCATCAGATCCTGGGCGTTGCCGTTGAGCGGGAAGGCGATCGTCTCGCGGATGTTCGGCTCGTCGGCGAGGAGCATGACGATGCGGTCGACACCCGGCGCGATACCGCCGTGCGGCGGGGCGCCGAAGCGGAACGCCCGCAGCATGCCGGCGAACTTGTCCTCGACGGTGTCCCGGTCGTAGCCCGCGATCTCGAAGGCCTTGAGCATGATGTCGGGCTCGTGGTTCCGGATCGCGCCGGAGGAGAGCTCGACGCCGTTGCAGACGATGTCGTACTGCCAGCCCAGGATGTCCAGCGGGTCCTGGGTCTCCAGGGCCTCAAGACCGCCCTGCGGCATGGAGAACGGGTTGTGCGAGAAGTCGATCTTCCCCGTCTCCTCGTCCTTCTCGTACATCGGGAAGTCGACGATCCAGCAGAAGCGGAAGACGCCTTCCTCGAAGTGACCGGCGCGCTTCGCGGCCTCGACCCGCACCGCGCCCATGATCTTCGAGACCTCGTCGAACTCGCCCGCGCCGAAGAACACCGCGTGGCCGGGGGCCAGGGTAAGGCGCTTGGTCAGCTCCGCGACGTTGTCCTCGGTGAGGAACTTCGCGATCGGGCCCGTCAGCGAACCGTCCTCCGCGACCCGCACCCACGCCAGGCCCTTCGCGCCCAGCGTGACGGCGAAGTCGCCGAGCTGGTCGAAGAACTTCCGCGGCTGGCCGGAGACATCCGGCACCGCCAGCGCACGCACATGCTTGCCGGCGAAGGCCTTGAACTCCGAGCCCTCGAAGACGTCGGTGATGTCGACGAGCTCCAGCTGGGCCCGCAGGTCCGGCTTGTCGGAGCCGTACTTCAGCATCGACTCGCGGAACGGGATACGGGGGAAGGGGGACGTCACATGGCGTCCGCCGCCGAACTCCTCGAACAGCTCCGTCATCAGCTTCTCGACCGGCTGGAAGACGTCCTCCTGCTCGACGAAGCTCATCTCGATGTCGAGCTGGTAGAACTCGCCCGGCGAACGGTCCGCGCGCGCGTCCTCGTCGCGGAAACAGGGTGCGATCTGGAAGTAGCGGTCGAAGCCGGAGATCATCAGCAGCTGCTTGAACTGCTGCGGGGCCTGCGGCAGCGCGTAGAACTTGCCCGGGTGGACCCGGGAGGGAACGACGTAGTCGCGCGCGCCCTCGGGAGAGGTGGCGGACAGGATCGGCGTCGCCATCTCGTTGAAGCCGAGGGTCACCATCTTGTGGCGGATCGCCGAGATGACCGCCGTACGCAGCATGATGTTGCGGTGCATGCGCTCGCGGCGCAGGTCCAGGAAGCGGTACTCCAGGCGCCGCTCCTCGTTGACCCCGTCCTCGGTGTTGATCGTGAAGGGCAGCGGCTGGGCCGCGCCGAGCAGCTCGACCTCGCCGACCTCGACCTCGATCTCGCCGGTCGGCAGGTCCGGGTTCACGTTGTCTGTTCCACGTGAAACAACCGTGCCGTCTACACGGACCGTCGACTCCTTGGTGACCTTGTCGAGGGCCTCGTAGGCGGGGGTGCCCGGGCGGGCGACGAGCTGCGTGATGCCGTAGTGGTCGCGCAGATCGATGAAGAGGATGCCGCCCAGGTCGCGCCGATTGTGCAGCCAGCCGCTCAGCCGGACGTCGGTGCCGACGTCAGAGGCGCGGAGCTCGCCGCAGGTGTGGGACCTGTACCGATGCATCGTCGTTCATCCAGTCTTCGCGATCGGGGATCTCCGGGCGGGCAGAGCCCGGACCTCCCAAGGGTACCGGGCACCCCGAGATCGCCTCCCCACCATTAACCGCGGGCGGCCGAGGCCCGTCTTCGGTGGCACCCATCGATCACCTCTTCTTACAGTGGTCCAATGCGCACTGGTGAGCCTCTGCCCGCCGTGGGGGAGGTCCTCGCCGCCCTCGCGACCGGCCTGTGGCACTGGGACACCGCAACAGGCCTGGTCACCGTGGACGCCGAGGCGGCACGGCTGCTCGGGCTGCCCGCCCGGCAGACCACCCTCACGGAGGCCCAGACGCGCGCCCGGCTGAACCCGATCGACTGGAACGAGATCACCGGCGTGGTCGGCCTCGCCGTCGCGGAGGGCACCCTCGCCGAGGTGCGGATCCGGGTCATGGACGAGCGAGGCCGGGTGATCCGTACCGTCCGCAGCCGTTCCAAGCCGTCCTACGACACCGAGCGGCGGTCCTTCGAGCTGATCGGCACCCTGCAGGAGGTCACCGACGCGGCGCCTGGCACCCCGGCCGGGCGGACGGCCGTAACCGGGGACTGGCGGCGCTCCAGGGAGGCGTTCCTGCTGGACGCGGGCCGGGCGCTGGCCGAGGCGCGGTCCACGGCCGAGGTGCTGCGGGTCGCGGCCGGGCTGTCCATGCCGGGGTTTTCGCCGGACGGCCTCGCGGTCTTCGGCGTGGAGGCCGACCGGCTGACGATCATCGGCCACCACGGGCAGCAGCCCGGCGACGAGGGCCCCTTCTCGCACATGGCCCTGGCGACGGACTACCCGGCCGCCGAGGTGGTCCGCACGGGCCGCGCGGTCTACCTCTCCAGCCCCGGGGAGTACAAATCCCGCTACCCGGTCACCTGGCCGCTCGCCCAGCACTTCGGCCGCGAGTCCTGGGCGTTCCTGCCGCTGACGGTCGCAGGCCGCACGATGGGCGCCTGGATGGCGGCCTTCACCTACCCGGTCGCGTTCACGCCGGACGAGCGCTCGGTCCTGACGACGGTCGCCCGGATGCTCGCCCAGGCCCTCTCCCGCGCCGGAACGGCCGAGACGGAGCGCGAGCTCACCGACGGCCTCCAGCGCTCCATGCTCCCCACCCTCGGCCCCCGCATACCGGGAATGAGCGTCGCCGCACGCTACGTCCCCACCGGCGGCGGCCTCCAGGTCGGCGGCGACTGGTACGACATGATCCCGCTGCCCGGAGGCACCCCCTCCGGGGGCGGCCGTTTCGCGCTCGTCATGGGCGACGTACAGGGCCACGACGTCCGCGCGGCGGGCCTGATGGGCCAGCTCCGGATCGCGCTACGGGCGTACGCCTCGGAAGGCCACCGCCCGGACGCCGTCCTCTCCCGCGCCTCCCGCTTCCTGCACGGCGTCACCGACGACGGCGAGAATGCCGACCTGCGCTTCGCGACCTGCCTCTACGTCGAGGTCGACCCCGCGACCGGCCTCCTGGAGATCGCCCGCGCCGGCCACCCCGACCCCGCGATACGCATGGCGGACGGCACGGTGCTGGCCCGTCCCACCGCGGGCGGACTCCCCCTCGGCATCGACCCGGACGCCGACTACCCGACGACCCGGCTCACCCTGGAACCCGGCGAAACCATGCTGATCTGCACCGACGGCCTGATCGAGACCGGCGGCCACGACCTGGAGACCGGCTGGCAGCGCATCCGTACGATCCTCGAAGAGCACAAGGGCGACCTGGAGAAACTCGCCGACGCCCTGGTCCAGGCCGTCCACGGCCCCTCCTCCCACCACACCACCGGCCCACTGGCCGACCGCCGCGAGGACGACATAGCCGTACTGCTGCTGAGCCGGGAGGGCGACGGTTGCGGCTGCGGTGACACGGTGACGGTCCAGCAGGCACCGATACGGCGCACGATCCTCACGGTCGCCCAGGCCGAACCGGAACGCATAGCCGTGGCCCGCCAGCAACTCCGCGAACTCCTCCACGACTGGCCCAGCGACGACCAGATCGACTCGGCCGTCCTCCTGGTCTCCGAAATGCTCACCAACGTCCTCGTCCACACCGACGCCGACGCCCTCCTCCAAGCCCAGGTAGCGGGCGAGCCGGGCGCGAGACGCATGCGAGTCGAGGTCACGGACGTCAGCGACGACCTCCCCCACAAACGCCGCCCCGGCGAACTGGCCTCCTCCGGCCGCGGCCTGGTCCTCATCGAACTCCTCGCGGACACCTGGGGCGTGGACCCGCGGGGGGAGGGCAAGAGCATCTGGTTCGAGCTCTATGAGTCGGACGGGGCGGGGCCGGCAAGCGGTTCACAGCTGTCGTAGAAACACCGCTCGAAGAAGGCGGCCTTGCTGATGTGATCGTTCCTCTACGACCCGGAAGGCTCGGTCGGCGCGTAACGCGTACGAAGCTCATGTACGACCCCGAAGGCGGCCGCCGTCAACGGCACCGCCAGCAGCATCCCCAGGATTCCGGCCACGGACGCGCCCGCGGTGATCGCGAGCATGACCACCGCCGGATGCATCTGCACGGTTCGGCTGTGGACCATGGGCTGAAGCACATGCCCTTCCAGCACCTGCACGGCAAGCACCACCCCCAGCGCCCACAGGGCGATGACGAACCCCCGGTCGGCGAGCGCGACGAGTACGGCGACGGCGCCGGAGATGAAGGCGCCGAGATACGGAAGATAGGCCCCGATGAAGACGAGCGCCCCAAGCCCCACAACCCCCGGCACATCCAGAATCAGCAGCCCTACGGTGATGCAGATGGCGTCGATGAGGGCGATGAGGGTGGTCCCCCGCATGAACCCCTCGACACTTTCGTAGGCACGCCGGGCCATGGCCTCCACGATGTCACCGGTCGTGCGGGGAGCCATCGCGCGCAGGGCGCCGACAGCCCGATGTGAGTCGCGCAGGAAGAAGAAGACGAGCAGCAGCGCCAGTACGGCCATGGCGATGGCCTCGCCGACGACGCTGACCCCGCCGATGACGTTGGACACGGCCGTGCCGCCGAACTTGGTCAGCAGGTCCTTCGAGTTGGTGGCGAGGTCGTCGAGGGAGGTCCCGGCCGCCCCGAAGTTCTCGGTGAGCGACTTCGCCGCCTCCCTCAGCGAGGAGACGATCTGCTCCCCGGAGTCGATGAGCGCGGCCACGACGATGTAAACGGCCCCACCGACAACGGCGACCACGGCAACGCAGGTGAGCCCGGCGGCAACGGACCGATTGACCTTGGCCTGGACGAGCCGCCGGTACAGCGGCCCCAGCAGCGCGGTCCCGAGCAACGCCAGCAACACCGGCACCACGGCCGTCCGCAACTCCCCGCACAACACGACCCCGACCCACCCGACGCCGGCGACGAGCAGAACGACGGCGCACCAGGCCGCGAACCGGCGGACGGGGTCGGGGAGAAGGTGCACGGCCCCACCTGATCATGCGTCAGACGGAGTGTCGCCTCAGGAGGGCCGAAAGGGGGAGCCAGCGGCGGGCCGGAGCGCCGATGATGGAGGCATGGCGACCGTCATCACTGAGATTCCCGGCCCCAAAGGCCTCCCCATCCTCGGCTCGGCGCTCGACATGCGGCGTGACGCGCTGGGGGTCTTCCTCCGTGCGCGGCGGGAGCACGGCGACGTGGTCCGTATCCACGCGGGCCCGCCCGGACTCCGTACCGTCATCCACTGCGTGTTCTCCGCCGAGGGCGCCCAGCAGGTACTGGCCTCCCAAGCCGCCAACTTCCGCAAGGACAACCAGTTCTACGAGGAACTGCGCCAGTCGGCCGGCAACGGCCTGCTCACCAGCCAGGACGCCGACTATCTGCGCCAACGCCGCCTGATCCAGCCGCTGTTCACCAAGCGGAGGGTGGACAGCTACGCGAGCGCGATCACCCTGGAGGCCGCCGCCACGGTGGAGCGCTGGCGCACGCGGCCCGAGGTGGACGTCGTACGCGAGATGGACCGACTCGCCCTGCGCACCGTCTCGCGCATCCTCTTCGGCGCCGACGTCGAGGCCGCCGTAGACGTCATCCACGACAACTTCCCGGTCGTCAACGCCTATGTGACGCGGCGCGGTTACTCACCCCTCAACCCACCCCGCACCTGGCCCACCCCGGCCAACCGCCGGGCCGAGGCGGCAACGCGCGCGGTATACGCGGTCTGCGACCGAATCATCGCCGAGCGCCGAGCCAAGGGCGACCCGGGCGGCGACGACCTGCTCTCGTTGCTCGCGGTAGCGAACAGCGAGGAGGACGGCAGCCTCGACGCGACGGAAATCCGCGACCAGGTCCTGGTGTTCCTGGTGGCGGGCCATGAGACGACGGCGACGTCCATGGCGTTCGCGTTGCACCTGCTGGCCCGGCACCCGGAGGCAAGGGCGCGGGCACACGAGGAGGTCGACGGACTGCCGGCCGGCAGCGGCACCTCGGCCGCCGACCTTGCCCAACTCCCGTATCTGACCATGGTGTTGAAGGAGGCAATGCGGCTGTACCCGGCCGCCCCGGTGGTGGGCCGCCGCTCGGTCGATCCCGCCGAGATCGACGGCCACCTCATCCCCGCCGGCGCCGACGTACTGGTCCTCCCCTGGGTGACCCACCGCCACCCGGACCTCTGGTCCAACCCGGAACACTTCGACCCAACCCGCTTCACCCCCGAACGCGAAGCGGCCCGCCACCGCTACGCCTGGTTCCCCTTCGGCGGCGGCCCCCGGGCCTGCATCGGCCAGCACTTCTCGATGCTGGAGTCGGTACTGGCCCTGGCGGCCCTCCTCCGCTCCTACGACCTCCACGCGGTGGACACCGAGGTCCCCCTGTCCGCCGGAATCACCCTCCAGGCGACGGGTCCGGCACGGGTGCGGCTGACGCCGCGAGGGAGTGTTCATCCCTGAAGTCAGCAATACCGAAGAACCCTCCCTCAGCTGAAGGGAACGGCGTCCGCCG
Source organism: Streptomyces sp. JLBG701 (assembly GCF_058544905.1). Classification (NCBI taxonomy): domain Bacteria; kingdom Bacillati; phylum Actinomycetota; class Actinomycetes; order Kitasatosporales; family Streptomycetaceae; genus Streptomyces; species Streptomyces sp. JLBG701. Next base: position 5,915,207 of record NZ_CM178588.1, on the reverse strand, counting down.
CGGCGGTGTGCCAGTTGGTGACGATCGGGTCCTCGACCGTGATGGTGCCGACCGGAAGGGAAACCGGGTTGGGGTCGTCGTCACCGACGGCGACGAGGATGCTGTCCAGTTCCTTGCCACCGTTTCCGCCGGTGCTCTTCGGGTTCACCCCGGCGTAGGCGACGGTGCTCCCACTCAGCGTGATCTCCTGGCCGACGGCCTGCTCCGCGGGACCCGCCTCGGTGCCGTCGGATCCGAACGCCACGGTCGGAAGCGCGGCGGGCAGAACACAGGTGATCCCCGACTTCGCCTTCGCGATGACCTGCCCGTGGTCCATGGCTCCGCCCACGAGGGCAGCGGAGACGAGGAGGGCCTTGCGACGGTTGCCGGACATGAAATCCCTAGCACGACCGGGCCGGCGACTGGGATGGCGACTGGGCCGGCTCGCGAAGAAGCCCCGTCCGGCACGCAGACGGGGCTTCCTTGGGCCTCAGATCTCCCGTGTCAGGCCTGCGGCCCGCCCTCGGTCATCCCGTGCACGGCCGGGATCGTGCCCAGCCGCCCCTTCTGGAAGTCCTCGAAAGCCTGCTGAAGCTCTTCCCGGGTGTTCATCACGAAGGGACCGTAGTGGGCCATGGGCTCACGGATCGGCTGGCCGCCCAAGAGCACGACCTCCAGGTCCGGGGTGTGGGAGTCCTGCTGCTCGTCCGCGCGGACGGTCAGGGACGACCCGGCGCCGAAGACGGCCGTCTGGCCCAGGTGGATCGGACGTCGCTCCGCACCGACGCTTCCCTTGCCCGCCAGCACGTACGCCAGGCCGTTGAAGTCCTCGCGCCAGGGCAGGGTCAGTTCCGCGCCCGGCGCCAGTGTCGCGTGGATCATCGTGATCGGGGTGTGCGTCATGCCGGGGCCCTCGTGGCCGTCCAGGTCGCCGGCGATGACGCGCAGGAGTGCGCCGCCGTCGAGGGAGGCGAGCAGCTGGACCTGGCCGCCTCGGATGTCCTGGTACTTGGGGGCCATCATCTTGTCCTTGGCCGGGAGGTTCACCCACAGCTGGAGGCCGTGGAAGAGGCCGCCGGACAGGACGAGGGACTCCGGCGGAGCCTCGATGTGGAGCAGACCCGAGCCCGCCGTCATCCACTGGGTGTCGCCGTTGGTGATGGTGCCGCCACCGCCGTGCGAGTCCTGGTGGTCGAAGACGCCGTCGATGATGTAGGTGACGGTCTCGAAGCCACGGTGCGGGTGCCAGGGGGTGCCCTTCGGCTCGCCCGGCGCGTACTCCACCTCGCCCATCTGGTCCATCATGATGAACGGGTCGAGGTGGCGATAGTTGATCCCGGCGAACGCCCGGCGCACCGGGAAGCCCTCACCTTCGAAACCGCTCGGCGCGGTAGTGACGGTCAGCACGGGACGCGCCACGGCGTCGGCCGGCGCGGCCACACGGGGCAGGGTCAGCGGGTTCTCGACGGTCACTGCAGGCATGGTCGGTACCTCCTTGGTGCGTCCAGTTTAGTTGAGCATTGAACTTTCTGCTACCCCCCAACAGCAAAAGCCCGGAGGCCATTCCCTCCACCCCTACCGCGACCCAGTGATTGACCCCTTCGGCCCAGGCAGCGAGAAGAAACCCGCAGGTCAGCTCTCGGATTCGTGAGCCAAAGGCTCCAATCACCCACCACCCCACGAGACGCCAGCGCGCCCGTCCACCCCGGCCCGCAGCGCAACCCACCCAAGACGCAGACCGACCCGGGACCCCCGCTTTCCGGGCCGCTCGCTCGCTTCTCACCCGTGCTGGAGCGAGCCGTGTCAAGGGTGGCCCAAAGGGCCATCGCCGAAGGCGACGCGACCGCAGGGAGCGCCCTTTACTCGGCTCGCGGAAGCACGACACTCGCAAGGAAGCGAGCGGCCCCAACGCCCACGCCTCCAACACACCCAGGCGAAGCCCGCCCCCAGCCTCCCCCAAGCTCCAGCCCTAACCCCCGTACATCCTGCGCATAGCGAACTCCACCATCTGCTCGACCGCCTTCGCGTCGAAGACCACCCGGTGCTCGCCCTCCATGTCGAGGACGAAGCCGTAGCCGGTCGGCAGCAGGTCGATCACCTCGGCCCCGGTGATCACGAAGTACTTGGACTCCTTGCCCGCGTACCGGCGGAGTTCCTTCAGCGAGGTGAACATCGGGATGACCGGCTGCTGGGTGTTGTGCAGGGCGAGGAAGCCGGGGCCCTCACCGCGTGGGCAGTAGACCTTCGAGGTCGCGAAGACCTGCTGGAAATCCTCGGCCGACATCTGCCCGGTCGTGAAGGCGCGCACGGCGTCCGCGAGCGAGGGCGGGGACGGCTCGGGGTAGAGGGGCGGCTGCTGGCCGTATCCGCCGACACCGCCGGGCATGTTCTGCTGCGGCGGGGCGTACCCCTGCTGAGCGCCGGCGCTACCGTCCATGGGCTGGCCGTATCCGTACATGCGGCCAGCCTACCCACCGGCCCGCCCAGCCGGGCCGGTACCAAGTACTGCCCGGCCCGGCACACACATCGGAACCTCACAGACTTGCCCTTGGATCCCCACAGCGGCCGCTCATAGCGTCACCCTCATCAAAGTGCTCGCCAAATACCGGCAAAGCACGGTCAATCACCGGAGGGGGCACACCATGGCCACGCACGGACACGGACACGGACTCGGACACCACCACCACGACGGCGAGGACCACGAGCACGACAGAGGACTCTCCTACGACCTCCCCGTCCTCGCCCGCCGCCGCATGATCCGCCTGCTGGCGGGAGCCAGCCTCATACCGCTGGTGGGCTGCGCGGCCGAGGACGACAGCACCTCCACCACCTCGTCCTCCACCACCTCCGCCGCCTCCTCTTCCTCCTCCGCCTCCTCCTCCACGGAATGCGCCGTCATCCCCAACGAAACAGCCGGCCCCTACCCCGGCGACGGTTCCAACGGTGTGAACGTCCTCAAGGAGAGCGGTGTCGTCCGCAGCGACATCACGAAGAGCTTCGGCGACTCGGCCGGCGGCACCGCCGAGGGCATCCCGCTGACCATCACGCTCACCGTCGTCGACGCCGCCTCCGGCTGCGGCACCCCGAAGGAGGGCGCCGCCGTCTACCTCTGGCACTGCGACCGGGACGGCAACTACTCCCTCTACTCGGAGGGGGTCACCGAGGAGAACTACCTCCGAGGCGTCCAGGAGACCGACGACAAGGGCCAGGTCACCTTCACCAGCATCTTCCCGGCCTGCTACTCGGGCCGCTGGCCGCACATCCACTTCGAGGTCTACGGCAGCCTGGAGGACGCCACCGCGGCCACCTCCATCACGAACACCTCGCAGCTGGCGTTCCCGAAGGACGTCTGCGACACGGTGTACGCGACGGACGGCTACAGCAAGAGCGTGCAGAACCTGAGCCAGCTCTCCATCGACACGGACAACATCTTCAGCGACGGCTACGACCAGCAGCTGGCGACGGTCGAGGGCAGCACGGACAAGGGGTACACGGCGACCCTCACGGTGCCCGTCTGAGCCCGCACCATGCGCCGGGGCGCGGAACGCGTCACACATGGGCGGTTCGGGGTTGCTTCTTATTACCGACGGGTAGCATCATCAGTAGCTACTTGTTGGTACGTGAAATAAGAACCAGCCGCGAGGAGCCAGTGAGTGCCTCGCCGATCCTCTACGGAGCCGTCGCCATGGGGCACTACAAGTCGAATCTCCGCGACATCGAGTTCAACCTCTTCGAGGTCCTCGGGCGCGACAAGCTGTACGGGACGGGTCCGTTCGCGGAGATGGACACCGACACCGCCAAGAGCATCCTGGAGGAGCTGACGCGCCTCTCGGAGAACGAGCTGGCGGAGTCCTTCGCGGACGCCGACCGCAACCCGCCGGTGTTCGACCCGGAGACGAACACCGCTCCGGTCCCGGCGTCCTTCAAGAAGAGCTACAAAGCCTTCATGGACTCCGAGTACTGGCGGCTCGGGCTCCCCGAGGAGATCGGCGGCACCACCGCTCCCCCCTCGCTCATCTGGTCGTACGCGGAGCTGATCCTCGGTGCGAACCCGGCCGTGTGGATGTACTCCTCCGGTCCGGCGTTCGCCGGGATCCTCTTCGACGAGGGCAACGACGTACAGAAGAAGATCGCCCAGATCGCCGTGGAGCGGACCTGGGGTTCGACCATGGTGCTCACCGAGCCCGACGCCGGTTCCGACGTCGGCGCCGGTCGCACCAAGGCGATCCAGCAGGAGGACGGCTCCTGGCACATCGAGGGCGTGAAGCGCTTCATCACCTCCGGTGAGCACGACATGGAGGAGAACATCCTCCACTACGTCCTCGCCCGCCCCGAGGGCCACGGCCCCGGCACCAAGGGCCTGTCCCTCTTCATGGTCCCGAAGTACCTCTTCGACTTCGAGACCGGGGAGCTGGGCGAGCGCAACGGCGCCTACGCCACCAACGTCGAGCACAAGATGGGCCTCAAGGCCTCCAACACCTGCGAGATGACCTTCGGCGACCGTCACCCGGCCAAGGGCTGGCTGATCGGTGACAAGCACGACGGCATCCGCCAGATGTTCCGGATCATCGAGTTCGCTCGCATGATGGTCGGTACGAAGGCCATCTCGACGCTGTCGACCGGCTACCTCAACGCCCTTGAGTACGCCAAGGAGCGCGTCCAGGGTCCGGACCTCGCGAACTTCATGGACAAGGCCGCGCCCAAGGTCACCATCACGCACCACCCGGATGTGCGCCGCTCGCTGATGACGCAGAAGGCGTACGCCGAGGGCATGCGCGCCCTCGTCCTGTACACCGCCTCGATCCAGGACGCGATCGCCGTCAAGGAGACGAACGGCGAGGACGCGAAGACCGAGCACGCGCTCAACGACCTCCTCCTGCCGATCGTCAAGGGCTACGGCTCCGAGAAGGGCTACGAGCAGCTCGCCCAGTCGCTGCAGACCTTCGGCGGCTCCGGCTTCCTGCAGGAGTACCCGATCGAGCAGTACATCCGCGACGCGAAGATCGACACCCTGTACGAGGGCACGACCGCGATCCAGGGCCAGGACTTCTTCTTCCGGAAGATCGTCCGCAACCAGGGCGCGGCGCTGAACTCCCTCGCCGAGGACATCAAGAAGTTCCTCGCGCTCGGCACCGGCGGCGAGGACCTGGCGGGCGCCCGCGAGCACCTCGCGAAGGCCGCCGTCGAGCTGGAGGCCATCGTCGGCCTGATGCTCACCGACCTCGCCGCCACCGAGCAGGACGTCAAGAACATCTACAAGGTGGGCCTCAACACCACCCGCCTGCTGATGGCCTCCGGTGACGTCGTCGTCGGTTACCTGCTGCTCAAGGGCGCTGCCGTGGCCGCCGAGAAGCTGGAGACGGCCTCCGCCAAGGCTGTGTCTGTCAGGGATGTGGCCTTCTACACCGGCAAGATCGCGGCCGCGAAGTTCTTCGCCGCGAACGTCCTGCCGGGCGTCACCGGTGCGCGCAAGCTCGCCGAGGGCGTCGAGCTGGACCTGATGGAGCTCGACGAGGCCGCGTTCTAGGACACGGTTGCGGGAGTTCCTGACACGGTTCCAGGATTCTGGGACACATCGGGACAGCTGCACCCGGTCCGCACACTGCCCGCACGAGGGCCCGTTCCCACTCACGGGAACGGGCCCTGTCGCGTCGTTAAGGTGAACCCATGAGCGAACCAGTCCGCCTCGATCGCGGCCACACCGACGACCTGATGACCTTCCTCGCGGTGAGCCCGTCGCCGTACCACGCCGTGGCGAACGCCGCCGAGCGGCTGGAGAAGGCCGGCTTCCGACAGGTCGCCGAGACGGACGCCTGGGACGGGACGAGCGGCGGCAAGTACGTGCTGCGCGGTGGCGCGATCGTGGCCTGGTACGTCCCCGAGGGCGCCGAGCCGCACACGCCGTTCCGGATCGTCGGCGCGCACACCGACTCCCCCAACCTGCGGGTCAAGCCGCTGCCCGACACCGGGGCGCACGGCTGGCGCCAGGTGGCAGTGGAGATCTACGGCGGTCCCCTCCTCAACTCCTGGCTCGACCGCGACCTGGGCATGTCGGGCCGGCTGACCCTGCGCGACGGCTCGACCCGCCTGGTGAACGTCGACCGGCCCCTGCTGCGCGTCCCCCAACTCGCCATCCACCTCGACCGTTCCGTGTCGGCGGAGGGCCTCAAGCTCGACAAGCAGCGCCATCTCCAGCCCATCTGGGGCCTGGGCGACGACGTCCGCGACGGTGACCTGATCGCCTTCCTGGAGGAGGAGTCCGGCCTCCCGGCGGGCGAGGTCACCGGCTGGGACCTGATGGTGCACTCCGTGGAGCCGCCGGCCTACCTGGGCCGCGACCAGGACCTGGTCGCCGGTCCGCGCATGGACAACCTGCTGTCCGTGCACGCCGCCACGGCCGCGCTGACCGCCGTCGCGACCTCGAGTGCGCAGCTGCCGTACGTCCCCGTCCTGGTCGCCTTCGACCACGAGGAGAACGGCTCGCAGTCGGACACGGGAGCGGACGGGCCGCTGCTAGGCAGTGTGCTGGAGCGCTCGGTGTTCGCGCGCGGTGGATCGTACGAGGACCGGGCGAGGGCCTTCGCCGGCACCGTCTGTCTGTCGTCGGACACGGGCCACGCGGTCCACCCCAACTACGCGGAGCGGCACGACCCGACGCACCACCCGCGGGTCAACGGCGGCCCCATCCTCAAGGTGAACGTCAACCAGCGCTACGCGACGGACGGTTCGGGCCGCGCCGTATGGGCCGCGGCCTGTGAGAAGGCGGGCGTGCCCTTCCAGTCCTTCGTCTCCAACAACTCCATGCCGTGCGGCACGACGATCGGCCCGATCACCGCCGCCCGGCACGGCATCAAGACCGTCGACATCGGTGTCGCGATCCTGTCGATGCACAGCGCCCGGGAGTTGTGCGGCGCGGACGACCCGCATCTGCTGGCGAACGCGCTGGTGGCGTTCCTGGAAGGGTGACGGAGGGTCAACTCGGACCCACAGGGCAAACACAGACAACCGTGAGCAGTCCGTTACTCGGTATGACTTGTGCGGTTGTGTGAATTCCGTGAAGACTCGGGAGTCGTAAGGGCCCGGGGGGTGAGCAGTGCCGGGCCCTGTTCCACTGCGCGACAGGGGGCTCTCGTGCTCGACACGGCGGTACGGCAGGGCCGGGCGCGGCGCCGGCACGCCGCCCGGCGCGCCCATGCCGCGCCGGAGGAACCGGTCGGCAGACCGCGCCTCGCGGTGCTGATACCGGCCCACAACGAGGCGGACCGCATCGCCGCCGCCATCGAGGGACTCTGGGACCAGACCCGGCGACCGGACCTGATCGTGGTCGTCGCCGACAACTGCACCGACGAAACCGCCGAGATCGCCGCCGCGCACGGCGCCCAGGTCTTCCACACCCAGGGCAACACCCACAAGAAGGCCGGCGCCCTCAACCAGGCCATCGCCTGGATGCTGCCCCACCTCGACGACCGGGACCTGCTGCTCGTGCAGGACGCCGACACCGTCCTGGACCCATGGTTCGCCGAAACCGCCCTCGCCACCTTCAACCGCAAGGTCGGCGCCGTCGGCGGCGTCTTCTACGGCGAGCAGGGCGGCGGCTTCATCGGCCTCCTCCAGCGCATGGAGTTCCACCGCTACGCCTGGGAGCTGGAGCGCACCGGCGGCAAGGCCCAGGTGCTCACCGGCACCGGCACCATGTTCCGCGCCCGCGTCCTGCGCGAGGTGCGCGCCGCCCGCCGCGCCGGGGTCATCGGCGGCGGCACCGGCTACTACAGCTTCGCCTCGCTCACCGAGGACGACGAGATGACCAAGGCGGTCAAGACGCTCGGCTACCGGACCATGTCCCCGGCCGGCTGCGCGGTCACCACCGAGGTCATGCCCAGCCTGGGCAAACTGTGGCACCAGCGGCTGCGCTGGCAGCGCGGCGCCCTGGAGAACCTGCGCGACTACGGCTGGACCAAGGTCACCGCCCGCTACTTCCTCCAGCAGTTCCTGATGGGCTTCGGCGCGCTGTCCTTCCTCGTCTACCTCACCTACATGACCACGTACACGACGCTGTACGGCTGGCCCGGCTTCTCGCCGTTCTGGACGGCGATCGGCCTGATCTTCGTGGTCGAGAAGACCGTCTCCGTACGCCGCGCGGGGCCCAAGGCCGTCCTGGTCGCGGCGCTGATGATCCCCGAGATGCTCTACGACCTGTTCCAGCACGCCGTCTACTTCACCTCCCTGTGGGGACTGCTCCGCCGCAGCGAGGAGAAGTGGGTGGCGACATGAGCCCCCCGCAACCTGTCTACCTCTAGGAGAAGCACGATGTACGGAAGAGTGATCGGCGCCGGTACCACCGGTGCGGGCGGCGCCACCCTGGCCGCCACCGGCCTGTGGCTGAACAGCATGGCGCTGATGGTCACGGCCACCACCCTGGTCGCCGCGGGCATGGCCATCTACAAGCTGGCGCCCCGCCCGCGCCGCCGCTGACCCCGGCAGACGGTCACCTCAGCGCGTGGCCCGTCGTCGAGTCCACATGGGCCGGTATCTCGTCGTGGCGGTCGCCCACGGTCGAGGTACCGGTCGGTTCCAGGAGCAGGATGTCGGTCGGGACGGGCGCGTACGGCTTGTGCTCGATGCCTCGGGGGACGGTGAAGACGGCGCCCTTGGCGAGCGTCACCGTGCGCTCACCGGCCGACTCCCGCAGGGCGATGCGTAGTTCCCCCTCCAGGACCAGGAAGAACTCGTCGGTGTCGTCGTGGACGTGCCAGAGGTGCTCGCCCTCGACATGCGTGACGCGTACGTCGTAGTCGTTGACCGTGGTGACGATGCGGGGGCTCCACTGCTCCGTGAAGGAGGCCAGGGCGGCGGACAGCGAGATGGGTTCCATGGGCACATCGTGCGGGGTGCCGTATCCGGCGTGCGAGTGCTAGGAATCGCACATGCCGCAAGGATCCTCTCAATCGAGTCCTGGGAAGCCGCACCGGGTCGTGCTCGTCGTCGACGAGAACTCCAACCCGTTCGAGATGAGCTGTGCCATCGAGGTCTTCGGGCTGCGCAGGCCGGAGTTGGGGCGGGAGCTGTACGACTTCGGGCTCTGCGCGGCCGAGCCGCACACCCGTATGCGGGACGGCTTCTTCACCCTCACCGGTGTCGCCGGGCTGGAGGCGGCCGATGAGGCGGACACGCTGATCGTGCCGAACCGGCCCGACACCGATGCGCCACGCGCGCGTGAGGTACTCGACGTGATCCGGCGGGCACACGCGCGTGGAGCCCGGCTGATCGGTTTCTGTTCGGGCGCGTTCACCATCGCCGAAGCCGGGCTGCTGGACGGGCGGCGCGCGGCCTGCCACTGGATGTGGGCCGAGTCCTTCCGGGCCCGTTTCCCGCGCGTACTGCTGGAGCCGGACGTCCTCTTCGTCGACGACGGGGACATCCTCACCGCATCCGGCAGCGCGTCGGCGCTCGACCTGGGGCTGCACGTCGTACGACGCGACCACGGCGCCGAAGTCGCCAACCACGTCTCCCGTCGCCTCGTCTTCGCCGCCCACCGGGACGGCGGGCAACGCCAGTTCGTGGAACGACCCGTGCCGGACGTACCCGACGACTCGCTCGGCCCCCTGGTGGCGTGGGCCCAGGAGCGGCTGGGGGAGCCGTTGACCGTGGCGGAGTTGGCGGCCCGCGCGGCCGTGTCCCCCGCCACCCTCCACCGCCGCTTCCGCACCCAACTCGGCACGACCCCGCTGGCCTGGCTGACGGGGGAGCGCGTGGCGCTGGCGTGCCGGCTGATCGAGCGCGGAGAGGAACGGCTCGACGTGGTGGCGGCAAGGAGCGGACTCGGTACGGCCGCGAACCTACGGGCCCGGCTACGGCGCGAGACAGGGCTCAGTCCGTCGGCTTACCGGCGACGCTTCGGAACCGCCGGCGGGGACGCCCTCCGCGGCCGTGGGACTGGTGGGTGATCATCCCATCGGCCCAACCCGGCTGGTTCCGCACAGGCCGCCGGGGAAGTCGTACGGCATGAGATTTCTCGTACGCGATCGGCTCCTCGGCATCGGTGACGACTACTGGATCGAGGACGACGACGGCAACAAGGTGTTTCTCGTGGACGGCAAGGCCATGCGGCTGCGGGACACCTTCGAGCTCAAGGACACGCTGGGGCGGGTCGTGATCGACATTCGCCAGAAGATGTTCGCCCTGCGGGACACGATGGTGATCGAGCGGGACGGTGAGCCGCTGGCGACGGTCAGGCGCAAGCGGCTGTCGCTGTTGCGCAACCACTACCGGGTGACGCTGGCGGACGGCAGTACCGAGCTGGACGTCAGCGGGAAGATCCTCGACCGCGAGTTCGGCATCGACTACGACGGTGAGCTGCTCGCCCAGATCTCCCGGAGGTGGCTGCGCGTCCGGGAGACGTACGGCGTCGATGTCGTACAGGACGACGCGGATCCGGCGCTGCTGATCGCGGTGGCGGTGTGCGTGATCCATCTCGCCGACAAGGAACGGGAGTCGGACTGACCCCGGCCGCCTGTCACTCCTCCAGCCAGCCCACCCTGCGGGCGTAGCTGCCGGCCTGGAAGCGGCTCTGGGCGCCGAGTTCGAGCAGGAGTTCCGAGACGTGGCGGCGGTAGGTGGTGGTGGACATGGACAGCCGGCGGGCGGCCATCTCGTCCTTCATGCCGGAGTCGAGCATCTGCAGGACGGCCCGGCGCATCTCGTCCTTGGGCGCGGCGCTCTCGTCGGTGTCCGCCACCGTGAAGGGGCGTGCGGCCTCCCACACGCTCTCCCACGAGCGGTACAGATGGCGGGCCAGGGAAGGGTCCCGCACCACGAGCGCGCCCTCGCCGTCGGGCTGGTCGGGGTCGGTGACGACGGCCGTCTCGGCGTCGAAGAGGATGACGCGGTCCGGTATGTGGGCGACGGTGCGGAACTGCACGCCGGCGTCGGCCGCCGCGCTCATGTGCTGCCGCATGTAGGGGTGGGAGAGCACGGAGTGCGGATAGATCGTACGGAGCCGGATGCCGCGCTCGGCGGCCTCGACGGTCCGTGACCTGCCCTCGTCGATGACTTTCTGGGCGGGCACGGAGGGGTGGGCGGAGGCGATCTCGAACGTCGCGGAGACCGTGAGCCGTTCCAGGACGGTCCGGATGGCGTCGAGGCCGTTCAGCCGCTCGGCCGTGGTCTGCTGGAAGTGGCTCTGCCAGGCCTCCTCGAACACGGTCCGCATGGTCATCACATGGTTGTTGACCTGGTCGACCTGGCGTTGGAGCTGCCGTATTCGGGCCTCCACCGGGCCGTTGAGGTGGGCTACGGCGACATCGGGGCTGTTGGCCGTGTAGGTGGAGTTGGCGTTGCGGGCCGACCGGCCGTCGCCTGCGGTGCTCCGGCCGTCGCCGTGGGCGCGGAACGCGGGGAGCTGGGTCTGGTGCAGGAGGTGGAGGGTGAGGAGGTCCTCGATGGCCGCCTCCACCTCCTCAAGCGGTACGCCGAACTCCGCGGCGGCCCGCTCGGAACGCACGGTTCCGCTCTCCAGCGCCCTCCGGTACAGGCGTTGATGCAGCTCACGCAGGGTCGGAAGCTTCGGTTCCGTGTCCATTTGACTCACGTTTCTCGCACTGTGGGGGGCGCTGGGCCATGACGACTAGTCGTCTACGACTTGTCACCACCAGTGATTGGTGGCGGTTGTCGAGCCCTGTCCGGCAGGCTGCATGTCGGGGCACGGGGAGACCCCCCGGCCCCTCAATACAAACGGGGGAGAAGAAAGTGAGCTTTGATCGAGCTGTAGCGTCGCTCGTGGTCGCCCTTTCCTTTATCGGAATTCTTGGCGCGACATCGGCGGTTTCCGCCGGCAACTTGGCCGAATCCGATCTGGGCGTACACGGCTTGGCCGATTCCACGGGGCAGGTCGGGGCGGACGACATCATCTGGGGCTGAGCAGACCAGCACGCCACTGACATCCCCCTTCTGTGATCCACCCGGCCCCCACCGATACCGACTCATACGACTACCGGCCAAGCGCCTGAACTATAGCGGAAGTCGCTGAACAGCGCCGGTTTTCGGGCTGCCCGAGGATTGCCTCGGCCGGCGGATCGCAGCGAATCACAATGGCAAAGTTCCCACTGCCGCATGCCACTCGGCCGACGCCATGAAGGCCGACGGGGAAACACCCTGAACGCCCGCAAAAACATCCAGCCACAAGCGAGGAAACGATCGTGAAAGCAGCGGTAATCGGCACAGGCGGTATCGGAGGTCACTTCGGTACGCGCCCGGAAACACCGCTCCGTGACGAACCGACCGTATACAGCCCGCCGTTCGTGGAGCGGGACGGCCGGTGAACACACTCACGGGGGAGGTAGGCGCCGACGAGTCGAACGTCGACATCGCCGTCGTAGGAGCCGGGCCGTCCGGGCTCTACGCGGCCTACTACGCCGGATTCCGCGGCCTGACCTGTGCCGTCGTGGACGCGCTCGACGAGCCGGGCGGTCAAGTGGCCGCGCTCTACCCGGAGAAGCCGCTCTACGACGTCGCCGGGCACCCCGCGGTCAAGGGCCGTGAGCTGGTCGACAACCTGGTGGCGCAGACGGCGGTGTTCGAGCCGCGGTATCTGCTCGGGCACGGCGCGACCACGCTCAACTCCCGTGCCGGGGGCGGCTGGACGGTCGGTACCGACCAGGGGCATCTCGTGCACGCCGGTGCCGTGGTGATCGCCGTCGGGCTGGGCCGGTTCACGCCCCGCGCGCTGCCCTGTGCCCTGCCCTACCTGGGCCGGGGGGCGGCCTACCACGTGCCGCGACCCGACGACCACCGTGGCCGGGACGTGGTCGTCGTGGGCGGCGGGGACAGCGCGGTGGACTGGGCGTTGGCGCTCGCGCCGATCGCGCGCAGCACCACCCTGGTGCACCGGCGGGGTTCGTTCCGGGCGCACGAGCACAGCGTGAAGCAGCTGTACGACGCCCCGGTGCGGATCCTCACGGACGCGCGGGTGACCGCCTGTCATGGCGCCGGGGCGCTGGAGCGGGTGACGGTCACGTCCTCCGTTGAAGGTGAAGTCGGCGCCGGGACAGTCGAGTTGCCCGCCCAGACGCTGGTCGCCGCCCTGGGTTTCTCCGCCAACCTCGGCCCGCTCGCCCACTGGGGGGCGGACCTGGAGAACCGCCAGTTCCTGGTGGACCCGGCGACCCAGGCCACCAGCCTGCCCGGGGTCTACGCCGTCGGCGACGGCTGTACCCGCCCCGGCAGAGTCCCGCTGATCTCGGTCGGCTTCGGCGAGGCCGCGACCGCGGTCAACCACGCCGCCGTAGCGCTGCGCCCCGGCAGCCGGCTGGCCCCCGAGCACTCCTCCGACACCACTCCGCCGGAACACACCGCCCCAGGGAGCCTGTGACGCCGTGCTGTTGAAGAAGCTGACCCTGCTTCCGCAGGGCCTGGAAATCCTGCTGCCCGCGGGCTCTCCACTGACCGACGTCGAGTACGAGACCGACCAGCGCGTCATTCCGTTCGGCTGCCGTTCCGGCGCCTGCGGGGCCTGTGTCGTCGAGGTCGTCGAGGCCGTCGGGGGTGGCGCAGCCGCGCTCGGCGAGAGCGACCCCGAGGAACTCGACTTCCTGGAAGACCTGGGCAAGGCCGACGGCAGGCACCGCCTCGCCTGTCAGTGCCGCCTCCTGGACTCCGCGACGATCCGCGTCGCGGCCGACTGACTCACGTCAGCACACCGCACGAATCCGAGAACTCCGAAACCTCCGAAAACACCGACAAGACAAGGAAGTTCCATGTCCAACCTGTCCAACCGTGTGGTCAACGTCGGCTACGAGAGCCGCCGCCCGTTCCTCAACGCCGCCGCCTCCGCCGAACTGCGCGCGGAGATCGACGTACAGATCGACCGGCAGATCGACGAGTGGTACGCGAGCGTCCCCGCCGCCGCCCACCTAGAGGGCAAGGACGTCAACTCCGAGTACTACAAGCGGAACCTGATCGAGACGGCCTGGCGCATCCGGCTGCTGCGGGTCGCCGAGTCGAAGGCGCTGACCTCGATAGCCAAGCTCAGCCCGGAGGCCGCACAGGTGTGGGCCAACTACGAGCAGGAGGAGATGCTCCACGACGAGCTGTTCATCGACGACCTGGCCAAGGTCGGCGTGGACCGCGAGGAGTTCCTGTCGGTCGAGCCGTACCTGTCGACCAAGCTGCTCACCGGCTACTTCTCCTACCTCCTGGACCACGAGGGCCCGCTCGGCGTCGTCGCCTACTCGTACCTGGTCGAGTACGTGAACGTGAAGCTGGAGCCGCGCAAGCTCGTCGCCCTGAAGGAGTCGATCGGCGAGGGCAACATCGGCGGCCAGATCAGCCACTCGCACACCGACATCAACGACGACCACCCGGGCGAGGTCTGGGCGGCGCTGCGCTTCCTGATCCGTGGCGAGCAGGACATCGCCGCGCTGAAGAAGTACCTGGAGGAGCACCAGCGGCTGCTCGCCCTGTACTTCGAGGAGCTCTACGCCAACACCCTCGCCGAGAAGGCCACCGCGGCGGCCTGATCCGCGTCATCCCGCTCCGTTCCGTGGGCCGGCCTGTCCCCTCCGCCGGCCCCCGGAACGGGCCCACACCATGACTCCCGCACCCACGCACGCGTACCGAAAGGACAGCGAGGTGAACCACCCGATAACGGCCCAGGACAGCGGCGTTCTGCTGCTCAGCCATGTCGGTTACTCCTTCATGGAGGACCTGATCGCCGCGCTCGACGCGCGTGGACTGAGGAGTTACGTCCTGACCTCCCTGCCGGAACGGGAGCATGTTCCCGCCCGGCTGCACGACCTCGGGGCGAAAGCGACCCGGGTACGTTCCACCGACGACCACGTCCTGACCGGCGCCGACGTCGAGGCCTACCTCGGCGAACTGCGCGCGGACGGGGAGCGGGTCCTGGCCTGCGTCACCGTCTGGGAGGCGTACCGGCATCTGATGGCGCGGGCCAACGCGCTGCTCGGCGTGTCCGACCTCGACCCGGACGGGGTGCTGACGCTGCGCGACAAACTGGCGCTGCGCAACCGGCTGGCCGACGCCGGGCTGAGCGGGGTGCGGGCGGTGCCGCTCACCGAGGAGTCGCTCGCCGAGTACCGGGAACGGCCCGGGCGTTACTTCGTCAAGCCGGTGAGCGGGATCGCGTCCTACGGCACCTTCCCGCTGACGGCCGCGACGAGTTGGGCGGAGATCGAGCGGATCACCGCCGACGCCGGGGACGACACCGTGTACGCGTCCGCCTTCGGCGATTCGGGGCTGGCCTTCCTGATCGAGGACTATCTGCCGGGGCGCGAGTTCAGCTTCGAGGTGATCGCCGCCGACGGGGAGCCCTTCGTGGTCGCCGTGCACGAGAAGTGCGAGGTGACGGAGACCGACGGGGCCGTCCTGGAGAACGCCTGCACGAGCCCGCCGAAGTCACTCACCCCGGCGCAGACCGCCGAGGGCATCACCTGGGTCACCGGTCTCCTCACCCACCTGGAACTGGGCTGGGGCTGCTTCCACGTCGAGGCCCGGCACGACGGCACCCGGTGGGACCTGATCGAGGTCAACCCCCGGGTGGGCGGCAGCCTCATCTCGCACAGCGTGCGCGAACTCAACGGCGAGGCCAGCCTGTTGGACCTCTGGCTGGACCAACTGATCGCCACGGTGGACGGCACGACCGACCGCCTGCGCGAACGCCTGCGGCACCTCGCCTTCCGGGCCGACGGCACCAGCCCGGCGCCGAACGCCACCTTCTTCCGCGTCTTCTTCGCCGACCCCGGCCGCATCGCGCGGATCGGCATCGCCGACGACCTGCCCGCCCAGCCCGTCGTCTCGCAGATCCTCCTCACCGAGGGCGAGACGGTCGAACCCCGCTCCCGTGAGGTGTTCCTGGGCCAACTGCTGTGGGCCTTCCCGCACACCGAACGCGACCGGCTCCTCCCGGAGTTGGAGCGAACCTCCGAACACGCCGTGGACGTGCGCTACGAGCCCGTCACCGGTACCGAAACCCAGCCCGTGGCGACCCCCGACGCCGACTGACCAGCCGATCACCCGATCGCCCACAGGCAGGAGAACACCCACGATGTCCACCGCCCCGCCCAGGTTCCTGATCGTCGACTACAACCTGAGCCGCGTCGAGGACGTACAGCACATGAGCGCCTACGCACGGGAGAGGCACGGCGCGCTCACCACCCTCGTACGGGCCCGCCCGGACGAGACCGACGCCCGCGTCTGTGACGAGGCGATCGACCTCGACCCGCTCGACCCGGACTTCGCCGAGGCGGGCGAGAAGCTGCTCGGCCCGCGCCGCGAGGAGTTCGTGGCGGGCATCGTGTTCTCCGACAACGCGGTGCACAGCGGAGCCGACCTGCTGGAGCGCCTCGGCCTGCGCGTGGACGCCCCGGAACCGGCCGCGGGCGCCTTCTGCAAACTCACCTACCGCGACGCCGAGACCCGCCACGCCCCTCTGCTGGCGGCCCAGCGCGTGATGGTGCCGGACTTCGTACGGGTCGAATCCCCTGAGGAACTACGGGAGTTCGCCCTGCGCCACCCCGAGGGCTTCGTCGTCAAGCCCGCCAAGGAGGGCAACAACCGCGGAGTCGTCCTGGTGCGCCCCGGCGACGACCTCGACGCGGCGTTCGCGGAGGTCCTGCCGTATGTGGAGGACGGGGTGCTGTGCGAGGAACTCATCCCGTACGGGCGGGAGTTCTCCTACGACGGCCTCGGCCCGCTCTCCTTCGTCACCGAGAAGGTCAGCGCAGCCGGCCGGTACCCCGTCGAGGTCGCGCAGGTGCTGCCGGCCCGGGTGAGCCCCGTAGGACAGGCCACGCTGCGGCGGGCGGGCGAGCTGGCGAACTGGCTTGTCGGGCAGTGCGACGGCCCCTTCCACAACGAGATCAAGCTCAGCGACGACGACGCGCACGCCGCCGTGGTCGAGCCCAACCGGCGGCCGGCCGGCATGAAGATCTGGTCCCTGGCGCGCTGGGTGCACGACGTCGACCTGTACGAGAAGTGGGTCGACGCGGCCTTCGGCCACCCCGTCGAGGCACGGCTGCCGGTCCCCGACCGCGCCGCCGCCACCGCGATGCTCGGCGTCGGCGCCGACCGCGACTTCGCGCCCGCCGACGTCCGCCCGGGGGCCACGCCCTTCGAGGACGCCCTGGCGGCCACCCGCGCCCGGCACGGCCTGGCCCCCGACGACCTGACCGCCACCGAGTTCGGCTGGCTCGCGGACGAGCGCCGCGCGCTGCACGCCGTACCCCGCGACAACGCCGACTTCGCCGCCCAGTGCTGCCTGGTCCTGCGCTCCGCGCACACCGATGTCCGGGACGTCGTCCACACCCTGCGCGAGGTGTGGCCGGCCGCGCTCGACGCCGCCTGCGGCACCCCCCACGAGACCGCCCTGCTGGAGGCCCACCGATGAGGATCCTGATACTCCACCGCGTCCCGTATCCCAAGATCGAGTACCACCGGGGCATCGACCACGACCACCACGACGTCACGTACTTCGGCGTCCGCTCCGCCCTCGCCACCCTCCCCGCGGGCCTGCGCTGCGAGCAGGTCGAACGCGCGGGCACGGGCACGCCGTACGACGAGGCGGTGGCCTGGCTCGACGGGAACCCGCGATCGTTCGACCGGATCATCTCGATGTCCGAGTACGAACTCCTGGACGCGGCCCGCCTCAGGGAGCGGCTCGGTGTGCCCGGCGCCCCCGTGGAGCGAGTACTGCTCTCCCGCGACAAGGTGCTGATGAAGGCTGCCGTGGAGCGGGCCGGGCTGCGCGTACCGCGCTTCCTGCCGCTCGGCGACTTCCTGGAGCGGGCCGGCTCCGTGCCGTGGACCGGCGCGACCGTGCTGAAGCCGCACCGCGGCGCCTCCAGCGTCGATGTCGTCGTCTTCGGCAGCACGAAGGAGGCGTACGAGTCCGTCACCGACCGCCGCTCCGGGGTTGCCGAACTGGACGGCCCCGACGCCGCCGAGGCCCTGAGCGGCTTCGAGGTCGAGGAGTTCGTGGACGGTCCGGTGCTGCACTTCGACGGGCTGGTCGAGGAGGGCCGGGTGGTCGCCCTGACCGCCAGCGAGTACCTGGGCAACTGCCTCGCGTACGCGCAGGGCGTGCCGCTGGGCTCGTTCCAGATCCGGTTCGCGGAGGGCGCCGAGGAGTGGGTCGACCGCGCCCTGGCGGCCGTGGAGATCCGGGACGGCAGCTTCCACCTGGAGGCCATCCGGGACGACGGCGCACAGGAGTTGGTGTTCCTGGAGGTGGCCAACCGGGTCGGCGGCGCCGACGTGGCCGCCACCTTCGAACTGCGCACCGGCGTCCACCTCCCGTCCTGGGAATTGCGCGTCCTGCTGGGCGAGCGCGTCACCGGCAAACTCCCCGAGCCACCCGCCGAACCCCTCTGGTACGGCTGGTTCGTGCACCCCGGCCACCACCTCGGCGCCGGTGTCTTCGAGGGCTTCGACGGGGCCGACGCCTTCCGCGCGGACCCGCACGCGGTCACCTGGCAGGAACTGGCGCCCGGCGCCGACCTCCCCGACCACGTCACCTACGGCGCCCACGAGACGGCCCTCGCCGGCATCGCGTCCGGCGCGACCCCCGAGGAGACCCGGGACTGGATGGCACGCCTGTTCGCATCGCTGCGGATCCGCACCAGTGCGGGCGTCCACGAAGGAGCGCAGGCATGAGCACCGAGACATCCCAACTCCTCCGGTTCCACTGGGGATCGGCGCTGGACAGCGGCCAGAAGAAGTCGACGGAGAAGTACCGCGCCGACATCCTGGACCTGGAGGGCGCCCTGGACTTCGCCCGCGAGGCGGACTCCCTCGGCGTCGAGTCCCTGCTGATGGCGCAGAGTTACGGCCTGCCCGACCCGGTGCCGCTGCTCGGCGCGATGGTCCGGGAGACGAGGCGGGTGAAGTTCATCCTCGCCTACCGCCCGGGCCTCCTCTCCCCGACCCTGTTCACCCAGATGGTGAACACCGTCTCCTGGATGTCCAAGGGCCGCATCGCCCTCAACCTGGTCGCGGGCATCTCCCCGGTGGAGCAGGCCTATTACGGCGACTTCCTCGCCCACGACGACCGCTACGCCCGCGCCGAGGAGTTCCTCGACATCCTGCACCGCATGTGGAACGGCGAGACCCCGCTGACGTACGAGGGCAGTCACTACCGCCTCCAGGACGCCCA
This sequence comes from Streptomyces sp. JLBG701, assembly GCF_058544905.1. NCBI lineage: Bacteria > Bacillati > Actinomycetota > Actinomycetes > Kitasatosporales > Streptomycetaceae > Streptomyces > Streptomyces sp. JLBG701. The sequence goes on along the minus strand of NZ_CM178588.1, from coordinate 5,896,066 downwards.
GTTGGGCCTCGGCCTGCACGAGGGCAAGCGCCCGGAGATCTACGTCAGCGGCGCCTCCGAGCCCGCCCAGCGGATGGCGCTGAAGTACGGCGACTGCTGGTTCCGGTACGGCGACACGCCTGCGGAGATCGGCAAGGTGACCGAGCCGTTCCTGGAGCAGGGACGTGAAGTGGGCCTGCGTATGCAGGTGTTGGCGCGTGCCACCCGCGAGGAGGCCCTGGAGGATCTCGCCGAGGTGATGCGCGACACCGACGAGGACCATCGCGCGTTCGTGGCGAAGTTCGTCGCCGCCGCCGACTCCCACGCGGTCCGCAACTCCTTCCGGCTCGCCGAACAGTCCGAGGACGGCTGGCTCTCCCCCATGATCTACTCCGGGGCCGTCGCCTACCGCGGCGGACCGGCCCTGTGCCTGGTGGGCAGCTACGCCGAGGTGGCCGCGTATCTGATGGAGTACAAGGCGGCCGGGGTGGGCCAGTTCATCTTCTCCGGCTGGCCCGCGCGCGACGAGATGCGGCACTTCTTCCACGGAGTGCTGCCCCTGGTACGGGAGTTGGAGCGGGGGACTCGGTGATCCGTACCCGCGCCGAGCGCGTCCGCCGGTTCTTCTTCAGTACCGGCGTGGTGTCCGGCCTGATGGCGGACCAGCTGGTGCTGTTCGCCGTCCCGCTGCTCATCTACAAGGAGACCGGGAAGGTCTCCACCCTGGGCCTGTCCTTCGCCCTGGAGTGGCTGCCCTGTCTGCTGATGTACCCGTTCGCGGGGCTGCTGGCCGACCGGGACGGCGGGCCTCGCCTGTTCTCACGCGCCAACACCGCGCGTGCGGGCGTCCTGGCCGCCACGCTCGTGCTCTGCCTGCTCCAGCCGTCCTGGACCGTCCCGCTGCTGATGGTCAACGGCGCACTGCTGGCGTCGGTGCTGCCGGCGGTGCGCATGTCGGTCGAGAAGGTCGTACCGCAGCTCGCCAAGGGCGATGACCTGCCGCGCACCCAGGCCCTGTTCCAGAACATGGAGCTGCTGGCCACCGCCCTCGGCCCCGGCCTGGCCGTGCTGGCCGCGGCCCTCCTCGGCAAGATCTGGCTGCTGGGCATGGCCGCGGCGCTGTTCGCGGGCGGCGCCGCCTGCTGGCAGGGCCTGCCGCGCATGAAGGGCACGGGCAGCGCGAGCGGCGCCGGCAGCGTCCGGGCGACCCTGTCCGACCTGGGGCTCGGCTGGCGGCTGCTGGTGACGAACCGTCCCGTCGTGCTGCTGGCCGGCCTCAACTTCGCCATCAACCTGGCCTTCGCGACCATGCTGGCCGCCAACCCCGCCGTGGTCACCGGCGAACTGGGCGCCCCGGAGTCGTCGTTCGCCCTGCTCAACATGCTCGTCGGGGTGACAGGCCTGGCGAACCTGGCGCTGACACCGATGCTGGTGAAGCGGTTCGGGGTGCCGTTCCTGGGCATCTTCGGCTACATCGTCCAGTGCGTGGCGCTGTTCGTGCTCTCCTTCGCCCCGACGTTCTCGCTCTACGCGACCGGGTTCGTGGTGGCGATGGTCGGGGTCGCCTACTTCAACGTGTTCAACCGCACCGAACGCGTCAAGGTGATCCCCGCCGACCACCTGGGCAAGGTGATGGGCCCCTTCTTCCTGGTGGGCCTGTCCTCGTATCCGATCGGGGGCCTGCTCATCAGCACGCTGGGCGCCTCGGTCGGACCGCAGCGGCTGGTCGCGATCCTCACGGTGCTGCTGGCGGTGGCCGGCGCGATCGCCATGCCGCTGACCATCCGCAGCTTCCGCGTGGCCCTGGCCGCCCTCCCGGACCCCGACACGACGCCCGACGCGACCCCCGCGACGGCCAAGGCATGACCGGCCCGATGACATCGCCGACGTCGATGACAAGGAGACCCCCGTGCGCACCCTCACCTGTAGCAACGCCGCCCCGGTGGACGCTGCGGCCTTCCGCGAGGCCATGTCACTGCTCGCCGCCCCGCTGACCGTGGTCACCACCCGGGACCCGGACGGCCGACGCTGGGGATTCACCGCGAGCTCGGTGACCTCGGCGTCCCTGGAACCGCCGCTGGTCGTCGTAGGCCTGTCCAACACCTCCAGCTGCCGGCCGGCGCTCGCCGAGGCGGACGCCTTCGTGGTCAACGTCCTCGGCGAGCGCCACACCGACGTGGCCCGCAGATTCTCCACCCGCGACGTCGACCGTTTCGCCGAGCACGACTTCGAGGACTGGCCCGGCGACCGACTGCCCCGCCTGGTCGACGCGCACGCGGCGATGCGCTGCCGCCTGGTGGAGCGCGTACCGGTGGGCGACCACCAGCTCCTGGTGGGCGAGTTGACGGGCCTGCACTCCGCCGCCAGGACCGCCGGCCCCCTGCTCTGGTACCGACGGGACTTCCGCACGACGACCCACCCTGCTTGACCACAAATCCGGCCCGACCATGCGCCCGGCCCGACCCGCGGGAGAACTCGCCCCGATGAAAACCAGACACGTCCTCCTCGCGGTCGCGATCACCGCGATCTGGGGCTTCAACTTCTCGGTCATCAAGATCGGCCTGGAGTCGGTCGACCCGTTCATCCTGGCCGGCATCCGCTTCACGCTGTGCGCGTTCCCCGCGGTGCTGTTCATCCGCCGCCCAGACGTGCCCTGGCGCTACCTGGTCGGATACGGCCTGGTCTTCGGCGTGGGCCTGTGGGGCGTGGTGAACCTGGGCGTGAAGGCCGGGGTGTCCGCGGGCATCGCCTCGCTGGTGCTGCAGCTCAGCGCGTTCCTGACGATCATGCTGGGCGCGGTCGTCTTCCGCGAGAAGCTCACCCGCCACCAGATCACCGGCACCGTGATCGCGCTGGGCGGCCTGGCCTGCACGACACTCCTCACGGACGGCAGCGTGAGCGCCGCGGGCCTGGCCCTGGTGGTCCTGGGCGCCTTCTCCTGGAGCACGGCCAACGTATTGCTGAAGAAGGCCGCCCCGACGGACATGGTCGCCTTCTTGGTGTGGTCCTGCGTGTTCGCGCCGATTCCCCTGTTCCTGCTGGACCTGGCGGTCAACGGCACGACGGGCTACACGGACCTGGGCACCCAACTGGACCTGACCGCCGTAGCGTCGATCCTCTTCCAGGCGTACCCGACAACCCTGTTCGCCTACGCGGTCTGGAACTGGCTCCTGAAGGAGTACCCGGTCTCCACGGTCGCCCCGCTGTCGCTGCTGGTGCCCCTGTTCGGCGTGGCCGGCTCGATGCTGATCTTCGGCGAGGACCTGCCCGCCCTCAAGATCTTCTCCGGCCTGCTGATCCTGCTGGGCCTGGTGATCAGCCTGTACGGCGCCCGTCTGCAAGCGGCGCTGACACGTCCCGAAGTACCGTCCGAGGAGGCACCCGCATGAAAACAGCAGCGCCCGCAATGATCCCCGGTGTGGTCGACGGCTCCGTGACCGCCTCGTCGGACCCGGACGGCACCGTCTCGTTCCACATCACCATCGGCGAGGCCACGGACAGCGGCAGCTACGTCGAACTGGTCGTCTCCGGCGAGCACGCCAGGCGGCTGGGCGCGACCCTGCTGGCGGAGGGAGAGCACGGTACGGGCGCGGGCGTGACGGAACCGGTGCCGTGCTCGGTCGGAGTACGGCTGGGCAACGACCACTTGATGTGACGCGGCGCGGCCCGGTTCAACGCCGCGGCGCGTCCAGCCCCAGCATCCGGTCCTTGAGGACGGGGAACTGCTCCCGTGTCGTAGCGACCTTCGAGGGATCGAACTCGACAGTGAGGATCTCCTCGCCCGCACCGGCCTCGGCCAGCACCTCACCCCACGGATCGACCACGATCGAGTGACCGGCCTGCGGAACTCCCGCGTGCGTACCGGCCGTTCCACAAGCAAGGACGTACGCCTGGTTCTCGACCGCCCGCGCCTGGGCCAGCAGCGTCCAGTGGGCCCGGCGGCGCTCCGGCCAGCCCGCCGGCAGGACGATGGTCTCGGCGCCGGCGTCGACGAGCCCGCGGAAGAGTTCGGGAAAGCGGAGGTCGTAGCAGGTGGCGAGCCCGAGGGTCGTCTCGGGCAGCCGGGCGGTCACGAGCTCACTCCCCGCACCCATCAACACGGCCTCGCCCTTGTCGAATCCGAAGCGGTGGATCTTGCGGTAGGCGGCGACGAGATCACCGGAGGGAGAGAAGAGGAGGGAGGTGTTGAAGAGGGGCCCGTCACCCGCGGCGGAGCCGCTGTCGGATGCAGCCCTCTCCGGAATGGACCCGGCGTGCAACCAAACGCCCGCGTCGCTGGCCGCCTTGGCCATGGCCTCGTAGGTGGGCCCCTCCAGCGGCTCGGCCTCACTGCCGAACTCCTGATAGGCGAACGCACCCGTGGTCCACAACTCCGGCAGCACGACGAGATCGGCGCCGGCCTGCTCCCGTACCAGCGAAGCAACCCGCTGACGCCGGGAATCGACCGATTCGGCCTGGTCTACGGCGATCTGGATGAGATGGGCGAGCACACTACCACCGTCCTGGCATTCGAGCCGTGCACACGGGCCTACGATCGTCACACCAAAGCACTGCCGGGGTGCCTCACAGCAGCGTAACTTAGCGTTCCAAGACACCCGCCGACAGTTCACCGTCCCCGCCGACACCGCCGTCAGCAGACGACATCAGCCGTCGCCCGCCGTCACCCGCTGCCATCACCTGCCCGAGTTCCGACCGCCCGAGGGGTCCCGTTCCGTGAGTCTGCATCCCACTCTCCAGCCCTACGCCGACGCCTGGACCCACTCCATCGAAGCGATATCCGAGCTGGTGCAACCCCTTGTGGAGGGCGAGTGGAATCGGCGGACCCCCTGCCCCGGCTGGTCCGTCCGCGATGTCGTCTCCCATGTCATCGGCCTCGACTGCGAGATGCTCGGCGACCCGCGCCCCATCCACACGCTGCCCCGTGACCTGTTCCACGTCACCAACGAGCACCAGCGCTACATGGAGATGCAGGTCGACGTCCGCCGCCACCACACGGCACCGGAGATGACGTCCGAGCTGGAGTACACGGTCATCCGCCGCAACCGCCAGCTGCGCAACGAGTCCCGCGAGCCCGGCACGAAGGTGCGCGGCCCGCTCGGCACCGAGATCACCCTCGAAGCGGCGATGCGCTACCGCGCGTTCGACGTGTGGGTACACGAACAGGACCTGCGCGCGGCCCTGGGCCGCCCCGGCAACCTCGACTCCCCCGGCGCGCAGATAGCCCGCGACTACCTCCTGGCCGCGCTCCCGGAGATCGTGGCCAAGGACGCGGGCGCCCCCCGCAGTTCGGCGATCGTCTTCGACGTCCACGGCCCCATCGAGTTCCTCCGCACGATCCGAGTGGACATCCAGGGCCGAGGCACCCTGGAAACGGCCCCCGCACTGGGCCCCGCCGCGACCCTCACCCTGGACTGGGAGACTTACGTCCGCCTGGCGTGCGGCCGAGTGACCCTGGAGTCGGCGGCGGACCGTATCAAGGCGGAGGGGGATCCGGAACTCACGGCGGGGATACTGCGGAACTTCACGGTGACGCAGTGATTCTCAGCCCGTCCGGCGATTGAGGACAAGGCCCGTTCAGGGCCGACAGCGGGGGTCTGGGGGCGCAGCCCCCAGGACCGCCCGCACCAACACCCCCGGTGCTACGCGGGAACGTGGACTGTGGACACCCGGCTCGCAACCAACCGTTCCCGCTCCCTCCGAGCCGCCCTCTTCCGCAACCGCAGAATCTGGCTCACCCCCACCCCCTGAAGAACGAACACCACCGAGAACGCCACGGCGTAGTCACCCCCCGTGGCATCCAACAGCACCCCGATCGCGAACAACGTCGTCATCGAGGCGACAAAGCCCCCCATGTTCGTGATCCCGGACGCCGTACCCTGCCGCTCAGGCGGATTCGCGGGCCGCGCGAAGTCGAACCCGAGCATCGAAGCCGGCCCGCAAGCACCAAGCACCGCACACATCACAACCAACAGCCACATCGGCGCATGCTCACCGGGGAACACCAGCACCGCCGCCCACACAACCGCCGTAGCCCCGACCGTGCCCAACGCCAGAGGCAACCGCGCCATGTGATGCCGGGCGACGACCTGCCCGTAGACGAGCCCGACGACCATGTTCGAGAGCACGACGAGCGTGAGCAGTTCCCCGGCCGTGGCCCGGGACAGCCCCTGCGCCTCGACAAGGAACGGCAGACCCCACAGCAGCAGGAACACCATCGCCGGGAACTGGGTGGTGAAGTGCACCCACAGCCCCAGCCGGGTCCCCGGCTCCCGCCACGACGCGGCGATCTGCCGACGGACGTACGCGGCCCCCTGATGCGGGAACGGCTCAGGCTCGTGCCCCTCGGGATGATCCTTGAGGAAGAGCACGAGCAGCACGAACACGACACCGCCCATGACCGCGCTCCCGGCGAACGCGGCCGTCCACCCGACCCCGTGCAGCAGCCGCGCCAGCACCAGCGTGGAGACGAGGTTGCCCGCCATGCCCGCGAGCCCCGCGAGCTGGGCGACGAGCGGTCCACGCCGCGCCGGGAACCACCGGGTACCGAGCCGCAGCACGCTGATGAAGGTCATCGCGTCACCGCACCCGAGCAGCGCGCGCGAGGCGAGCGCGGTGCCGTACGAGGGGGAGAAGGCGAAGCCGAGCTGCCCGGCGGTGAACAGCACAACTCCCAGCCCCAGCACCTTCTTGGTGCCGAGCCGGTCGACCAGCAGCCCGACGGGTATCTGCATGCCCGCGTAGACCAGCAGCTGAAAGATCGAGAAGGTGGACAGGGCGGAGGCGTTGACGTGGAAGCGGTCCGCGGCGTCGAGGCCGGCGACCCCCAGGGACGTACGGAAGATGACGGCGACGAAGTAGACGGAGACGCCGATGCCCCACACCGCGACGGCGCGGCGGCCGCCGGGCGGATCCCCCGGGAGGGTGGTGGCGGAGGTGGCGGATCTCATCGGACCTCACCCCGGGCGAGATGCGAGAACCAGTCGACGTGCCGGTGGACGATGCCGACGGCCGCCTCGGTGTCGCCGGAGCGCAGCGCGTCCAGGATCTCCTCGTGCTCGACAAGCGTCTTGGTGATCCGGTCGGGGTGCGAGTGCATGATGGCGACGCCCATCCGCAGTTGCCGGTCGCGGAGTTGGTCGTAGAGGCGGGAGAGGATCTCGTTGCCGCCGCTGCGGACGATCTCGGCGTGGAAGCAGCGGTCGGTGACGGCGGCCCCGGCGAGGTCGCCGGCGGCGGCCTGTTCCTTCTGGCGTGCGAGGAGTTCTTCGAGTCGCTCGATGAGGGCCGGCGGGGCGGGTACGGCCTTGCGCGCCGCGTGTTCCTCCACGAGCAGCCGGGTCTCGACGACGTCGGCTATCTCCTGCGCGGAGACGGGCAGGACGAGCGCGCCCTTCTTCGGGTAGAGCTTGATCAGCCCCTCGACCTCAAGCCGCAGCAGCGCCTCGCGCACCGGGGTCCGGGAGACCCCGACGGCCTCGGCGAGCTCGCCCTCGGTGAGGAGGGTGCCGCCCTCGTAGCGCCGGTCCAGGACGCCTTGCTTGACGTGGGTGTAGACGCGGTCGGCGGCGGGTGGTTGCTTCGTGGGAGGGGCCGTAGAGGACGACGCGGCGGACACAGCGGGCGGGGCTGAAGGCATGCGCACATGTTAGATACAACGCGTACGCATGAGGAGAGCGGTCCATCATGCGGACGGGACCGTATCGAGCACGTCACAGAACTCAGCTTGGCCCCAGCAGGCGCACAACTTTCCGTGCTACTTACGTGTCACACACATGCGGCCCCACTTTCTCCCCCTCACAACTCGGCCGCACCACTGGGGCATTCGACGTATTCGGGGTATTTCAGTTGATAACCGCCATCAAGGGCTTCCGTGTCCGCAGAGCCGCAGCCGTCGCCGTCACGGCCGGCGCAGTGCTCGCCACCGGAGCTCTCACCGCGGCACCGGCGCAGGCTGTCACGACGCCCACCATCACCGCCAAGAGCGGGTACCTGATGAACAGCGCCACCGGTACGACCCTCTTCAGCAAGACCGCGGCAACGCACCGGCTCACCGCCTCCACCACCAAGATCATGACCGCGAAGGTCGTGCTCACGCAGTCGAACCTGAACCTGGACGCCAAGGTCACGATCAAGAAGGCGTACAGCGACTACATCGTCTCCAAGGGCGCCTCGTCGGCCCACCTGATCGTCGGCGACAAGGTCACCGTCCGCCAGCTGCTCTACGGGATGATGCTCCCGTCCGGCTGCGACGCCGCGATGGCCCTCGCCGACAAGTTCGGCACCGGCACGACCGTGGCCGCGCGCACGAAGAACTTCATCGCCAAGATGAACAACAAGGCTTCGGCACTCGGCATGACGAACACGCACTTCGACTCGTTCGACGGCATCAGCAACGGCTCCAACTACTCCACGGCGAAGGACCTGACGCTCCTCGCCCGCAGCACGATGAAGAGCTCCACCTTCAAGTCCGTCGTGAAGACCAAGTCGTACACGGCGAAGACGATCACGAGCAGCGGCTCCACGCGCACCATGTCGCCGTGGACGAACACCAACACCCTGCTCGGCTGGAACGGCACGCTCGGCATCAAGACCGGCTCCGGCACCTCGGCCCAGTACTGCCTCGTCTTCGCCGCCACGCTCAACGGCGAGTCGGTCATGGGCGCGGTCCTCACCGCCTCCTCGGCGGCCAACCGCACGGCGGACGTGAAGAAGCTCATCAACTACGGCTACGCCAGGATCAGCTGACGTCCCTCGCAACAAACACCCGAAGGCCCGCCGCCACCAGCGCGGCGGGCCTTGTGTCTGTCTTGCACGCAGCGGCGGTCCGGCGCAGCGAAATCGGCGATCTTCGCTCGCAATCGTGAACATTCATGCATGGGCTGGCATGTTCGATTTCCTCCGCTCTACGGTCCGCGGCGGAGGTGGTTCACGTGATCGAACCCAGCAAGCACGACCCCAACCCGCGCATGCGGCACGAGGCGATCGACATCGGCGACTTCGTGTACGCGGCTACAGGGGCCCGCGTACGACGGCTGACCATGCCGGACGCGGCGCATTGGTTCCCGGCGGTGGATGTGTGCAGGCAGTTGGGGCACACCAATCCGTAGAAGGCGCTCTCCGACCATGTCCCAGAGGACCATCGAGAAACTCTTGAGACCCTAACTGGAGGTTACGGTCTCAGCATTCCCGCAGGTAGAGAGTGGCGTCGAGACCTGAACGTCATCTCTCTCCAAGGTCTGATCCTTCTGGTCAACGCGTGCACAAAGCCCACTTGCCTGCCCTTCAAGCAGTGGGTCGCCGAGGTGATCGAGACGGTCCAGCGGGACGGCTCCTACAGGCTCGCAGTAGCCGAGGTACAGCCCTCCGGACCTGAGGGCCCTATCGCCTACGCGATGCCGGAACAAGTCGCGGAGGCCATTGTCCGGCTCGAAGAGCGCAATCTGCAGGCCGACGAACAATTCACCGCCGCCCAAGACAGGTCGCTCGCCCTGCAACAGGAGATGGTGGAGATGCAGCGCGCCGCCCTCACCGCGCAGCAAACCATGGCCCAGGCCATGGAACGCATCGCGGACCAGCTCGCCATGCTGGCCCTCGACCGTCCGGCGCCCACCACAGCCTCGTGTCCGCAGCCGACGACGGAGTCCGTGCTGGCCGACTGGCGGCGGCGGTTGTCCGTGACGGAGGACGTCTGGACCGTGGCCGTGGTCATCGCCCCGGTCCTCGTCGCTGAGGGTGTGCTCCGCCAGCCGCTCGACTCGATCGCGGCACGTACGGGTCTGTCCGTGCACCGCGTCAACGAATGTATGCGGCTGCTGCGCAAACACGCCTGTATCCGCTCGCAGGGGGCGACGGACGACGGGGCACCGGTGTACGTGCTCAACCAGCCCTGACCGACCTCACGAATGAAGGGGCGGCCGCAAATCGAAGTTGCGGCCGTCCCTTCAGACTTCAACCTATACCGCCTATGCCGCCCCGGACCGTCACCCCCAGGTGATCAACTTCTTCGGCTGCTCCAGAATCGCCGCCACATCCGCCAGGACCTTGGAGCCCAACTCCCCGTCCACCAACCGGTGATCGAAGCTCAGCGCCAACGTCGTCACCTGACGTGGCTTCACCTTGCCCTTGTGGACCCACGGCTGGAGTTTGATCGCGCCGACGGCCAGGATCGCGGCCTCGCCCGGGGGGAGGATGGGCGTGCCTGTGTCGACGCCGAAGACACCGACGTTGGTGATGGTCACCGTGCCGCCCTGCATCGCCGCCGGGGTTGTCTTGCCGTCCCGGGCCACCGCGACCAGCTCGCTCAGCGCCTCCGCGAGTTGCGGGAGCGTCTTGGCGTGGGCGTCCTTGATGTTCGGGACGATCAGGCCTCGGGGAGTGGCGGCCGCGATGCCCAGGTTGACGTAGTGCTTCTGCACGATCTCCTGGTTGGCCTCGTCCCAGGACGCGTTGACGTCGGGGTGGCGTTTGATCGCGACCAGCAGGGCCTTGGCGATCAGCAGGAGCGGGTTGACCCGCACGCCCTGCATCTCCTTGTCCTGCTTGAGCTCCTCGACCAGCTTCATCGTGCGGGTCACGTCGACCGTCACGAACTCCGTGACATGTGGCGCCGTGAACGCCGAGCCGACCATCGCCGCCGCGGTCGCCTTGCGCACTCCCTTGACCGGGATACGGGTCTCACGCGCCGTGTCGTACGTGGTCACCGGGGCCGGAGCCGGGGCGGTGACCGGCACCGGCGTCACCGGCTCGGGGGCCTTCGGCGGAGCCACCGCCGCGTGGACGTCCTCGCGCGTGATGATGCCGTCCGGGCCGGAAGGGGTCACCGTGGCCAGGTCGACGCCCAGGTCCTTCGCCAGCTTGCGCACCGGCGGCTTCGCCAGCGGGCGCTCCTTCACCGAAGCCGACGCCGGGGCGGCGGCTGGGGCTGCCGCTGGGGCGGGGCCGTGGCCGTGGCCGTTCAGCTCGGTCTGGATCGCCTTCGACGCCTCCTGGACCGGATCCTGGGCCGGGATCTCGGGGCCCTTGCGGGGGCGGCGCTTGGTCGAGGAAGTGGCCACGCCGTAGCCGACCAGGACCGGGGTGCGGCCCTCGGGCTTCTTCTCGGCGGGGGGCGCGACCGGGGCCGCGACGGGAGCCTCGGCCACCGGAGTCGCGGTCTCAGGAGCCGCGGTGCCGCCCGTCACATCCACGGCGATGATCGACGTGCCCACGTCCACCGTGGTGCCCTCGGGGAAGTGGAGCGCGGTCACGACTCCGTCGTAGGGGATGGGGAGTTCGACGGCGGCCTTGGCCGTCTCGACCTCGCACACCACCTGGCCGTCCGTCACCGTGTCGCCTGGCTGGACGTACCACTTGAGGATCTCGGCCTCGGTGAGTCCCTCGCCCACGTCGGGCATCTTGAACTCGCGTACGGACGCTTCGGTCATCGTCGTCACGACCCTCTCCTCAGTACGCCAGGGCGCGGTCGACGGCGTCGAGCACCCGGTCCAGGCCCGGCAGGTACTCGTCCTCCAGGCGGGCCGGCGGATACGGGGCGTGGTAGCCGCCGACCCGGAGCACCGGGGCCTCCAGGTGGTAGAAGCAGCGCTCCGTGATCCGGGCCGCGATCTCCGCGCCCGCGCCGAAGAACACCGGCGCCTCGTGGACGACCACCAGTCGGCGGGTCTTCTCGACGGAGGCCTGGATGGAGTCGAAGTCGAGCGGGGACACCGAGCGCAGGTCGAGGACCTCCAGGGACTTGCCCTCCTCGGCGGCCGCGTCGGCGACCTCGTGGCAGAGCTTCACCATCGGGCCGTAGGCGACGAGCGTGAGGTCGGTGCCCTCGCGGACGACGCGTGCCTTGTGCAGTGGGCCGGGGATGGCCTCGGTGTTGACTTCGCCCTTGTCCCAGTAGCGCCGCTTGGGCTCGAAGAAGATCACCGGGTCGTCGCTCTGGATGGCCTGCTGCATCATCCAGTAGGCGTCCGACGCGTTCGACGGGGACACCACCTTCAGGCCCGCCACGTGCGCGAACAGGGACTCCGGGGACTCGGAGTGGTGTTCCACCGCGCCGATGCCGCCGCCGTAGGGGATGCGGACCACGACCGGGAGTTTGACCTTGCCCAGCGAGCGCGCGTGCATCTTCGCGAGCTGCGTGACGATCTGGTCGTAGGCCGGGAAGACGAAGCCGTCGAACTGGATCTCCACGACCGGGCGGTAGCCGCGCAGGGCCAGGCCGATCGCCGTGCCGACGATGCCGGACTCGGCCAGCGGGGTGTCGATGACCCGCTCCTCGCCGAAGTCCTTCTGCAGGCCGTCGGTGACGCGGAAGACGCCGCCGAGTTTGCCGACGTCCTCGCCCATGACGAGGACCTTGGGGTCGGAGTCGAGGGCGTGGCGCAGCGATTCGGTGATCGCCTTGGCCAGGGCCATGCTTTTGAAAGATGCAGCCTTGAACGTCACAGTCTCCGTAGCCATGATCAGACCCCCTCTCCCGTTACGTCCGCGAACGACGCCTGGTAGGCGGCGAACTGGGCGCGCTCCTCGTCGACGAGCGCGTGCCCGTCCGCGTACGCGTGCTCGAAGATGGCGAACCGGTCCGGGTCCGGCATGGCACGGACCGCTTCGCGCACTCGCCTTCCCAACGCCTCGCTCTCGGCCTCCAGTTCCGCGAAAAATCCCTCGTCCGCGTGGTTTGAGGCTTCGAGATACGTGCGCAGGCGGGCGATCGGGTCCTTCGCCTCCCAGGCGACCCGCTCGTCGTCGTGGCGGTAGCGGGTCGGGTCGTCGGAGGTGGTGTGGGCGCCCATGCGGTAGGTGAACGCCTCGACCAGGGTCGGGCCCTCGCCGTTGCGGGCGCGCTCCAGCGCCCACTTGGTGACCGCGAGACAGGCCAGCACGTCGTTGCCGTCGACCCGGACGCCCGGGAAGCCGAAGCCCTGCGCGCGCTGGTAGAGCGGGACGCGGGTCTGCTTCTCGGTCGGTTCGGAGATCGCCCACTGGTTGTTCTGGCAGAAGAACACCACGGGCGCGTTGTAGACCGCGGAGAACGTGAACGACTCCGCCACGTCGCCCTGGCTGGAGGCGCCGTCGCCGAAGTAGGCGATGACCGCGGCGTCCGCGCCGTCCTTGGCGATGCCCATCGCGTAGCCCGTGGCGTGCAGTGTCTGGGCGCCGATGACGATCGTGTAGAGGTGGAAGTTGTTGCTGTTGGGGTCCCAGCCGCCGTTGTTCACGCCGCGGAACATGCCGAGCAGGTTGGCCGGGTCGACCCCGCGGCACCAGGCGACGCCGTGCTCGCGGTAGGTCGGGAAGACGTAGTCGTCCTCCCGGGTGGCGCGGCCTGAGCCGATCTGGGCGGCCTCCTGGCCGAGCAGCGAGGCCCACAGGCCCAGCTCGCCCTGGCGTTGGAGGGAGGTGGCCTCGGCGTCGAAGCGGCGGGTGAGCACCATGTCGCGGTACAGGCCGCGGAGCTCTTCGGGAGTGATGCCGGCGACGTACTTGTCGTAGGTGGCGTTCTTGACGCGCTTGCCCTCGGGCGTCAGCAGCTGAACGAGTTCGGGCTGGGTGCTCGGGGACTTCTTGGTCCCGGCGCTGCGTCGCGGCTTGCGCGCGGCAGTGCTCTCCACGGTCACGTGTGCTCCTCCGTCGGTCCGGCCCCCGGGATTGCCGGGTGAACCAGTGCGGCTCGCCTGGTCCGGCACCCGTGCACGGGGTGGGTGCCACTCGGCCGGAACAGGCGTGACAGGTGCCCCGGCCAGCGCCCTGCAACAATCACGTTACCCAGTGCTCCACATTTCTGTGAAACCCCCTTTGACCTGCGATTTTGCTTGGATTTCCAAGTAAATCGGGTACAGCCCGAAGGGGTGCTGGTCACAGCCTTGCAGGAGGCCGGAGCAACGGCACGTTATCCCGAGCACCCAGGTCACCGGAAGAGGATGGGTGTGAGACTTGCCGAGTCCGCAAAAATGGAAAAATCAGGGTATTTCTACTCGATCTTTCGTCTGCGGCGCCATCGTGGCTGGTCGCGCAGTTCCCCGCGCCCCTTCGGGGCGCTGCCCTTCCTGGCCTTCGCCCGGCACATCGTGGTGGACGGCCGGCTGCTGCTGCGTATGCCCAGAAGCTGCGACTACCACCAGGCGTGCATCGGCAGCGTGGTGGCGTACGGCTCCCGTCCATTCCACGGACGGCGGCCTGGAACGCCACTTCTAGGGCACCCAGTGACCGAAAGCGACTGTCGGTGACAGTCAGCGACTTTCTGTGACAAGCCCCAGCTCACGGTCCCGGCTCGTGCCCTAGCATCTGGCGCGTGCCGCGCCCTTGTGTACCACCCCCTGTGTCTCACGCGCCCCCGCTGAGCACCCTCCTCCGCCACTACGGCGCCGGATCCGCCGTCACCTGCGAGCCCGTCGAACAGGGGCTGCTCAACCGCGGCTACCGGCTCCGCACGACCCGCGGCCGCTACTTCCTCAAGCACCACTTCGACCCCGAGACCGCCGACCCGGCCGCCATCGCCCGCCAGCACCGGGCCACCCAGCGTCTGGCCGACCTGGGCGTCCCGGTGGCCCCGCCGCTGACCGGCCGCGACGGGCGCACGGTGGCGGTCGTGGGCGGCCACGCGTACGCCCTGCACCCGTGGATCGACGGCCGGCACCGCGACGGCGGCCAGCTCACCACCGGGCAGTGCGCGCGGCTCGGGGCGCTGCTGGGGGTGGTGCACGCGAGCCTGGAGCGAGTGATGCCGGCGCAGGCGCGGGCGCACGCGCGCCCCGAGGCGAGCGCCGACCCCGCCGACACCTTCGCCCTCATCGACGACCTGCTCGCCCAGGTCCGCCGGCACCGGCCCGCCGACTGCTTCGACGCCCTGGCCCTGCGCCGGCTCCTGGAGCGGCGCGCGCTCCTCGAACAGCACGCGGACCGGCGGCCCCCGCGCGGCGCCTCGGTGGGCTGGGTGCACGGCGACTTCCACCCGTTCAACCTGCTCTACCAGGGAGACGCGCCCGCCGCGATCGTCGACTGGGACCGGCTCGGCGTGCGCCCCCGCGCGGAGGAGGCCGTACGCGCCGCCGCGATCTTCTTCGTGCGCCCCGTCGGCGCCCTCAGCCTGCCCAAGGTGAGGGCGTACGCGCGTGCGTATCGGCGCACGGCTGGCGCCACGCCCTCGGAGCTCGCGGCGGCCGTGCACCGCGTGTGGTGGGAGCGCCTCAACGACTTCTGGATGCTGCGCTGGCACTACGAGCGCGGCGACACCCGCGCGGACCCGCAGTTCCCGGCCACCTCGGCACTCGCGGGGTGGTGGACGCGGGAGTACGACGCGGTGTGCGAGGCGTTCGCGGGGTGACGCCCGGGAGGACGCCACCCTGCGGATCAGGTACCCCTGACGATCAGGTGCCGTCGCCCCCGCCGTCGGCCCCGCCGTCCGCGCCGCCGGTCGCCGTGCTGCTCGGGTCCGACGACGTGCTCGGGTCCGACGAGGTCGGCTCGTCCGTGGGCTCGCTGGAGGCCGTCTCGGACGGCGTGTACGAGGGCTCGCTGGAGGCCGTCTCGGACGGCGTGTACGACGGGGTGTACGACGGCGTGTAGCCCGAGCCGCCGTCCGTGCTGCCGCTGTCGTCCGTGGAGTCGTCCGTCGCCTCGTCGCTCGCCTCGTCGCTCGGCGTCTCGCTGGCCTCGTCCGTGGCGGACTGCGAGGTGGTCGGCGACTGGGTGGTGCCGGTGCCGCCGTCGCCGTTGCTGCCGCTGTTCAGCGCCAGTGCGACGCCCGCGGCGATGGCGATCACCGCCAGAACGGCCAGTATCCACAGCTTGCCGCGACCGCTGCCCCGGTTGCCGTGCCCCTCGAAGCCGCCGTCGTCCCCGCCGCCGTAGCCCGAGGGCATGATCTGCTGGGGGATCTGCGAGGTGCCCGCGGAGTCGCCCTGGCCCATCACGGTCGTGTTCGCGAAGCCGCCCTGCGAGGCGTACCGGCCGTCGTGCACGGTCACGGGCCCGGTGTTCCAGGTGCCGGTGTGGCTGCCCTGGTCGTACAGCATCTGCAAGCCGTACTGGACGAGTCCGCGCATCTCCTCGGCGGTCTGGAAGCGGTCGTCCGGCTCCTTGGCGAGGGAGCGCATGACGAGTCCGTCGAGCTCCGGCGGCGCCACCTCCGAGACCTCGGACGGGGGCGTCGGGACGTCCTGGACGTGCTGGTAGACCACGGACAGCGGGGTCTCACCCATGAACGGGGGCCGCAGCGCGAGGAGTTCGTAGAGGAGGCAGCCGGTGGCGTAGAGGTCGGAGCGGTGGTCGACCGCCTTGCCGAGCGCCTGCTCGGGCGACAGATACTGCGGCGTGCCCATGACCATGCCGGTCTGGGTCATCGTCGACTGCGCGCCGTGCAGGGCGCGCGCGATGCCGAAGTCCATCACCTTGACCGCGCCGGTGTGCGTGATGATGACGTTCGCCGGCTTGATGTCGCGGTGCACGATGCCGTGCTGGTGCGAGTAGGCGAGCGCCTCCAGGACACCGGAGACGATGATCAGGGCCTGCTCGGGGCCGGGCGCCTCCGCGTTGAGGAGCAGGTCGCGGATGGTCCGCCCCTCGACGATCTCCATCACGATGTACGGCACCGACTGGCCGCCCACGAAGTCCTCGCCGGAGTCGTACACGGCGACGATCGCGTGGTGGTTGAGGCCGGCCACCGACTGGGCCTCGCGTGTGAAGCGGGCCTTGGAGACCGGGTCCTCGGCCAGATCGGAACGGAGCAGCTTGACCGCGACCGTCCGCCCGAGACGTACGTCCTCGGCCGCGAACACCTCGGCCATACCGCCCCGGCCGAGTCTGCGCGTCAGCCGATACCGGCCGTCTCCGACAAGCCCGCCATTGCCCCACATCTCCGGCGCATCTGACATACCGCCGCCAGTCGCCTCGGGGTCGGACGGGCCCTGAGAGCGCTGCTGCTGTGCCATCAGTCCTCGCCGTCGTTTCTGCCCGCGGTGCGCGCGGTGTTGTTACGGTCTCCGTCGGCCACGCTACAGCCTCCGCGCAAGCCTCCGGCCCGGGATGAGTGCCGGAATCGGCCGGGCATGAACCGGCCATCCAACCGGTATCACGCACTGTGGTGCAAATTCTGTGTACCGCCCGTACGGCCCCTGTAACGCTCCCACCGCGCTTATCTCGGCCCAGGCCGTGTCCAAGTTCACGCGCGCGTGCCGAAGAAGAACCCGAACGAGCACTTCCCGAACGCGGGGACAACGGAAAGGGCCCGGCAGTCGGTCGCCGGGCCCTTCATATGGGCGTCTTTTGTGTGGCGTGTCCTACAGGTACGGCCCGCCCGCGCGACCTCCCGTGCGCGGGTCGGCGCCTTCGTCGTCGTGGCCGACACCCGGCGGAAGAGCGCGGCGCATCTGCTCCAGTTGGGCCCGGGCGGCCATCTGCTGGGCGAACAGCGCGGTCTGGATCCCGTGGAAGAGGCCCTCCAGCCAGCCGACCAACTGGGCCTGCGCGATGCGCAGTTCCGCGTCGCTCGGGATCGCGTCGTCCGTGAAGGGCAGGGAGAGCCGCTCCAGCTCCTCGACCAGCTCCGGCGCCAGACCGTCCTCCAGTTCCTTCACGGAACTGGCGTGGATCTCCTTGAGCCGCACCCGGCTCGCCTCGTCGAGAGGAGCGGCACGCACCTCCTCAAGGAGCTGCTTGATCATGCTGCCGATCCGCATGACCTTCGCGGGCTGCTCCACCATGTCCGTCACCGGAATCTCGCGGGAGTCCTCGTCTCCTCCGCCACCGAGCGCCATCCCGTCCTGGCCAACGACCAGAATTTGGGGGTTCTCGGACGACCTTTCGTTCCTCGGCATCTCCATGCCGCCATTCTCTCGCACGCGTACACCTCACCACCGTGCTGCCCCCCATGGAGGGTGATCCACCGTTTACGTCCGGGACGCTTGCGTCCCCCCGGCGGAACCCCGGGTGCCGGAATAGTCGCGGAATGTGAGGCTTGTCCCGTGACTCCATGGCTGCGCACACTACGCGCGACGGGACTGGTGCTGGTCGTGGGGGCGTGCACGGCGGTGTTCCCCGGCGGGACCGTCCCGTCGTACGGGAGCGTCTCATCGTACGAGATCGGCTCGTCGTACGACGTCCGGGCCGGCCTCGCCGCACTCCCCTCCGCCTCCGCCCCGGACGCCGAGCCGTCGCGCGCCGGGAGCAGGGCGGGCGAGGGGCGGCAGCGGCCGGGGCGGGCGGAGGAGCCGGAGATTGCGGAACCCGAGGATGAGGAAGAGGCCGAGGAAGAGGCCGAGGAGGAAGACTCGGAGACCGAAGAGCCAGGGGCGGAGGAATCGGCGGCCGCAGAGCCGGAAGCCGAGGTCGTCGCACCCTCACCCGAGCCCCCGGCCTCGCCCGCGCCCCGAACCGCCGCCCGTGCCCAGGGCCCAGCCGAGCCCGTCCTGCGGATCCTGCCCCTGGGCAGCGGGCTGGTCCTCATCGGACTGGGGCTCGGCCTCGCCTTCGTCGGCCTGCGAGTGCGGCGGAGTTAGGTAGCGCCATTCGGTGTTGGTCGGCGTCAAGGCGCCACCAGCAGCACCTTTCCGACATGCCCGCTCTCCTCCAGCACCCGGTGGGCGGCGGCCGCGTCGCTCATTGGCAGCTCGCGGTCGACGATCGGCCGTACTTGGCCGGCGTCGATCAGCGGCCACACATGCTCGCGTACGGCCGCCACGATCGCCGTCTTCTCGTCGAGCGGGCGGGCGCGCAGCGAGGTCGCGCTGATCGCGGCCCGCTTGTTGAGGAGCATGGCGATGTTCAGTTCGCCCTTGATGCCGCCCTGCATGCCGATGATCGCGAGCCGGCCGTTGAAGGCGAGGGAGCGGACGTTGCCGTCCAGGTACTTGGCGCCCATGTTGTCGAGGATGACGTCGGCGCCCGCACCGTTGGTGGCCCGCTCGATCTCGGCGACGAAGTCCTGCTCGCGGTAGTTGATCAGGATGTCGGCGCCCAGCTCGGCGCACTGGTCGAGTTTCTCCTTGGTGCCGGCCGTGACGGCGACCCGGGCGCCGACCGCCTTCGCGAGCTGGATCGCCATCGTGCCGATGCCGCTGGAACCGCCGTGGACGAGGAAGGTCTCGCCGGGACGCAGGTGGGAGATCATGAAGACGTTCGACCAGACCGTGCAGACCACCTCGGGGAGCGCGGCGGCCCGCGTGAGGTCGATGCCCTGCGGCACGGGCAGCAGCTGGCCGGCCGGGACGGCGACCTTCTGGGCGTAGCCGCCGCCCGCGAGCAGCGCGCACACCTCATCGCCGACCGACCAGCCGGAGACACCGGGACCGAGGGCGGCGATCCGGCCCGAGCATTCGAGGCCGGGGTAGGGGGACGCGCCGGGCGGCGGATTGTAGAAGCCCTGCCGTTGCAGAAGGTCGGCCCGGTTGACGGCGCTGGCCGCCACCTCGACCAGGACCTCGCCCTCACCGGGCACGGGATCGGGGACCTCGTCCCACACCAGCGCCTCGGGCCCACCAGGTTCGGGAATCGTGATCGCATACATGACGGGGACGCTACTCCCAGACCGGGACGGGGCTCTGGCGGCCCTGTGAATTCCCGTGGCGTGAGCGATGAGTTTGCGCGACGGTAAAGGTCTTCCCATGCGTACCCCAAGCACGCGGAAGGACCCCGACACATGAGCACGCACATGTCCGACCTCGCGATCGAGACCGCGGGCCTGGTGAAGACGTTCGGCGAGACGAGGGCCGTCGACGGAGTCGACCTGGCCGTACCGACCGGCACGGTGTACGGCGTCCTCGGACCGAACGGCGCCGGCAAGACGACCACCGTGAAGATGCTCGCCACCCTGCTGCGACCGGACGGCGGCCAGGCGCACGTCTTCGGCCACGACGTCGTCCACGAGGCCGACGAGGTACGCGGCCGGGTCAGCCTGACCGGCCAGTACGCGTCCGTGGACGAGGACCTCACCGGCGCCGAGAACCTCATCCTGCTCGCCCGCCTCCTCGGCCACGCCAGGAAGCACGCGCGCGAGCGCTCCGCCCAGCTCCTTGAGGCCTTCGGGCTCACGGACGCGGCGGCCAAGCAGGTCAAGCACTACTCGGGCGGCATGCGGCGCCGCATCGACATCGCCGCGTCCATCCTCAACACCCCTGAGCTGCTCTTCCTCGACGAGCCGACCACCGGCCTCGACCCGCGCAGCCGCAACCAGGTGTGGGACATCGTGCGCGCGGTCGTCGCCCAGGGCACCACCGTGCTGCTGACCACGCAGTACCTCGACGAGGCCGACCAGCTGGCCTCCCGGATCGCCGTCATCGACCACGGGAAGGTGATCGCGGAGGGCACGAAGGGCGAGCTGAAGGCGTCCGTCGGCGCCGGCACCGTACATCTGCGACTGCGTGACGCGGCGCAGCGGCCACAGGCGGAGGAGTTGCTACGGCTGGCCCTCGACGCGCGCGTGCAGCCCGAGGCGGATCCGGTGTCGCTGACGGCCCGGGTCGGTACGGCGATGAGCGACACCGCGGCCGAGCGGGCCGCCCGGGCACTGGGCGAGCTGGCCCGGGCCGGCATCACCGTGGACAACTTCTCGCTCGGCCAGCCCAGCCTGGACGAGGTGTTCCTGGCCCTCACCGGACACGACACCAGGGTCCACCCCACGACGAGCACCGACGGCACGGAAGGCGAGGCGGCGGCATGAGCACCGCGACGACCACGGACTCCCAGAACCTCGCCCCCGTCAGCGCCGAGTCGCTGGCCGCGCTGCTGATCGCCAAGGAGCGGCCGCCGCGACCGAGCGCCCTGTCGGCCTCGCTGACCTTCGGCTGGCGGGCGATCCTCAAGATCAAGCACGTGCCGGAGCAGCTCTTCGACGTCACCGCGTTCCCGATCATGATGGTGCTGATGTACACGTACCTGTTCGGGGGCGCCCTCGCGGGCTCTCCCCGCGAGTACATCCAGTTCCTGCTGCCCGGCATCCTCGTGATGTCGGTCGTGATGATCACGATGTACACCGGTGTCTCGGTCAACACGGACATCGAGAAGGGCGTCTTCGACCGCTTCCGTTCGCTGCCCATCTGGCGGCCGTCGGTGATGGTCGGCTATCTCCTCGGCGACGCCCTGCGCTACACGATCGCGTCCCTGGTGATGCTCGTCGTCGGCGTGATCCTGGGCTACCGCCCGGACGGCGGCGTGATCGGCGTGATCGCCGGAATCGCGCTGCTGGTCGTCTTCTCGTTCGCGTTCTCGTGGATCTGGACGATGTTCGGGCTGCTGCTGCGCACCGAGAAGTCGGTGATGGGCGTCAGCATGATGGTGATCTTCCCGCTGACCTTCCTGTCCAACGTCTTCGTCGACCCGAGGACCATGCCCGGCTGGCTCCAGGCCTTCGTCAACAACAGCCCCATCACCCATCTCGCCTCGGCGGTGCGCGAGTTGATGGCCGGCGACTGGCCGACGGCGGAAATCGCCTGGTCCCTGGGCTGGGCGGGCCTGTTCGTGCTGGTCTTCGGCCCGGTCACGATGCGGCTCTACAACCGCAAGTAGCTCGTCGGGTACGTCAGTGGGACGACCGTACGATCGCGATCAGCCGGTCCGTCAACTGGAGTTCGCCGACAGCCGGATCGTCGTAGCCGAGCACCCGATGCCCTCGTACGACGCTCACCACCAGGTCGTCCGTCTCGCGCGGCCCCTTGCCCACCTCGGCCTTTATGACCGGCCGTTCGACCATGTCGAGCCCGCTGCCCTGCTGGATGAGGTCCTCCATGACCATGCCGGCAGTCGGGCTGAGCACCGAGAGGCCGAGGAGGCGGCCGGCCGCGCTGGCGCTGGTGACGGCGTAGCCGGTGGTGGAGAGGCTGACGGTCGCGTAGTAGAAGGCGTCGAGGAGATCGACGGAACCGTCGGAGTTGTCGTTGTAGCCGTCGTGGTCGGCGTAGACGATCAGGGCCGTCGCGACGAGCAGCAGCAGGGCCATCGCCAGCCGTTTGGCGACCTGGCGGATCGGACGGTCCACCACCGCCTTCGGGAGTCGCACGTGGTGGGTCACGAGATGTTCGTCCGCCTGGTGGGCGATCACGTCATGGCCCGGACGTTTCACGTGAAACACACCCCGATTCCGGCGAACGCCCAGGGCAGGTCGAGGAGTTCCGCCTCCTGACCCTGCCTGGCGCCGCCCGGGGGTACGACGGCGAGCGCATCGGCGGCGGCGATACCGCGCAGCATGGCCGGGCCGTTGTAGTGCAGCGGGATGGCGAGGTCGCCGCGCAGGGCGACGGGGATGAGCCGGGTGTCGTGCGGATGCCCGTGCACGGCGTCCTGGAGTGGCAGTGTGTACGGCTCCGGGGCGGGGTGGGCGGCGAGGGTGCGCAGCAGCGGTTCGGCGAGGGTGAGCAGGCCGGAGACGGCCGCGAGGGGGTTGCCAGGCAGGCCGACGAGGTGCTGGTTCTCCTTGGTGCGGGCCAGCAGCATGGGGTGGCCGGGGCGCACCTTGACGCCGTTCACGAGGAGTTCGGCACCGATGCGGCGCAGGGTGGGGTGGACGTGGTCGACCGGGCCGGCGGCGGTGCCGCCGGTGGTGACGATGAGGTCGGCGTCGGACGTCGTGATCGCCTTGTGCAGGGCCTTGGCGTCGTCGCCGAGCCTGCGCGTCGCGATGACCTCGGCACCGAGCGCCCGCATCCAGGGCGGCAGCATCGGGCCGAGCGCGTCCCGGATCAGACCGCCGTGGGGCAGTCCCTCGGTGAGCAACTCGTCGCCGAGGACGAGGACTTCGACGCGGGGGCGGGGAACGGTGGTGAGCGTGTCGTATCCCGCGGCCGAGGCGAGGCCGAGCACGGCCGGGGTCACCAGCGTGCCGACAGGCAGCAACTGGTCGCCGCTACGGCACTCCTGGCCACGCGGGCGGATGTCCTGGCCGTGGCCGGGCTCGCGGGTGGCGTGCAGGCGTCCCTTGTCGTCGGTGCGGCCGTGTTCGCTGCGGATCACGGCGGTCGTGTCCAGGGGGATACGGGCGCCGGTGGCGATCCGGACGGCCTCGCCGTCGGTGAGCGGCTGCGGCTCCGCGTGGCCGGCGAGCACGCCCTCGTCCCGTACGTCCCAGGGGCCGGGTCCCGCGACCGCCCAGCCGTCCATGGCGGAGGTGTCGAAGGAGGGCAGGTCGGTGAGGGCGTCAAGGGGGGCGGCCAGCACGAGGCCGAGGGCGGAGTCCAGGGACACGGAGACGGGGGCGCGGCGTGCGGAGGAGCGGGCGGCCCTTCCGGCGATCGCGCGGGCCTCGGGCCAGGGGGTGGCGGTGTGGTGGGCGCCGGGTTTGCCGGAAGTGTCCTGGCCCTGGCGTTCGCCCAGGGGGGCGGGCGCGGGTACGGCGGCGGCCTCGCGCGCGTGGCCGTTGTCGTGGTCGTCCTTCACGAGGGCGAGCGCCTCCTCGACGTCGAAGTCGTCCAGGTCGTCGGCGGTCTCGGCACTCCTGGCGTTCCCGCCGTCCCGGAGGGAGCGGGCGGTCATCCGGCGTCCGGCTTGGCGTCGGGGGTGGCTGGGGCGGTTTCGTCCGCCCAGCGCAGCGCGAGCGCGGCGGCCTTGCGGGCGGCTTCGGCCACCGCCTCGGGGCCGCCCTGGCCGCCCTGTGCCTGGGCGGCCGCGTAGCCGACGAGGAAGGTGGTCAGCGGCGCCGCCGGCCTGGCCACGCCGTGCGCGGCGTCGCGGGCGAGGTCGAGCAGGACGCCGGTGTCGACGTCCAGGTCGATGCCCAGCTCGTCCTTGACTGCGGTGATCCATTCATCCAACACGTGACCATGCTCCCTGATGCGTGCCCTGGCAGTGGCGATGTCGTCCCAGGTGTCGCAGTCGAAGGACGCGACGGGGTCGGGGACGCGGGTGAGGTCGAGGCCGGCCGTCAGCCGGCGCAGGGGCAGCCCGGTGAGACCGCTCTGCGCCTGGCTGAGCGAGGCCAGCTCGCGGCGCAGCGCGGGCGCGCTGTACGCGGCGACCAGCGGCTGGTCGCGGCCGTCGGCGTCGGTGAGCAGCACGCCTTCGGCACCGCTCGCCCGGAGCGCGGCCAGCAGCCGCTCCACCGTGGCCGCTTCGAGGAACGGCAGGTCGGCGGAGAGCACGACCACGTGGTCCGCCGTGGTGCGGCGCAGGCCGGCGTCGAGCGCGGCGACCGGTCCCGCGCCGGGCGGGTCCTCGCGAGCCCACAGCACCGGTCGCGCGGTGGACCTGCGGTCGGCCACCACGACCCTGACGGCGGCGTCGGCGCAGGCTGTGAGCACCCGGTCGAGCAGGGCACGCCCGCCCACCCGGACGCCGGGCTTGTCGGCGCCGCCGAGCCGCCGGGCCGCGCCACCGGCGAGCACGACGGCGTCGTACGCGGTGTCGGGGGCGCCGGGGGGCTCGTACGCGGTCACCCCCCGAGTATGCGCGCCCCCGTGATCACAGGGAACGTGCGTGTACCCGCGTGATCACAGTGTGCGCAGCAGTAGCGCCGGCTGCTCCACGCAGTCCGCCACGAACCGCAGGAAGCCGCCCGCCGTGCCGCCGTCGCACACCCGGTGGTCGAAGGTGAGCGAGAGCTGCACGACCTGCCGCACCGCCAGCTCGCCCTCGTGCACCCAGGGCTTGGGGACGATGCGGCCGACGCCCAGCATGGCCGCCTCGGGGTGGTTGATGATCGGCGTGGAGCCGTCGACCCCGAACACCCCGTAGTTGTTCAACGTGAAGGTCCCGCCGGTGAGTTCCCGGGGTGTGAGCGTGCCTGTCCGCGCGGCCTCCGTCAGCCGGGCGAACTCCGCGCCGATCGACTCGGCGTTGCGTGCGTGCGCGTCCCGGACGACGGGTACGACGAGCCCGCGCTCGGTCTGTGCGGCGAAGCCGAGGTGGACGTGGTCGAACTGGACGACCTCCCTGGCCTCGGTGTCGACGGTGGAGTTGAGCTCGGGGAACCGGGCGAGAGCTGCCGTGCAGATCCGGGCGAGGAGCGCGAGGAGGGAGATCTTCGGGCCTCCCGCGGCGTTCATCGCCGTCCGCGCGCGCATGAGTTCCGTCGCGTCGGCGTCCACCCAGCAGGTCGCGTCCGGTATCTCGCGACGGCTGCGGGAGAGCTTGTCGGCGACGGCGCCGCGGATGCCCTTGAGGGGGATGCGGGTGGAGCGGGACGCGGGAGGGGCCAGGGGAGCGGTCTGGGGTCCGGCTGGTACGGGGGTCACCCGTGCGACCAGGGATTCAGCGGGCGTGGGAGCCGGTTCGGTGACCGGTGTGAGTGGGGCCGCGGGCCGGGCCGGTCGTGCGACGGAGGTGCCGGCGGCGCGCAGGGCGTACTCGACGTCGGCCCTGAGGATCAGCCCGTCGGGTCCGGAACCGGCCAGCTCCCGCAGGTCCAGGCCGTGCTCCCGGGCGAGCCTGCGCACGAGCGGGGACATGACGGGGACGGGGCCATCGGGTGTTTCGGGGGTGCGGGCGGCCGCCTCGGTGTCCGGGACGTGCCCGTTCGGCCCGCCGGCGGGCGTGGCTGCGGGCTGGTCCGGCAGGACCCGGCGTCGCCGCGCCGGCGCTTCCGAGGTGCCGTACCCCACCAGCACGTTTCCGGATCCCTCGCTCTCACCGCCGGAGGCCGCCGCGCCCACCGCCACGGTCAGCAGCGGGGCCCCGACGGGCAGTTCCGTGCCCTCCTCGCCGAAGCGGGCCGTGACCACACCGCCGTAGGGGCAGGGCACGTCGACCAGCGCCTTGGCCGTCTCGACCTCGACGACCGGCTGGTCGATCGCGACGACTTCGCCGACCTCCACCAGCCAGCGCACGATCGACGCCTCGGTGAGCCCCTCCCCGAGGTCGGGAAGCTTGAACTCCAGCACCTGTGCCATCAGCTTTCGGCCTCCCATTGCAGACGCGCCACCGCGTCCAGGATCCGGTCGACACCGGGCAGGTGGTGACGCTCCAGCATCGGCGGCGGATACGGGATGTCGAACCCGGCCACCCGCAGGACCGGCGCCTCCAGATGATGGAAGCAGCGCTCCGTGACGCGGGCCGCGATCTCCCCTCCCGGGCCGCCGAACCCGCCCGATTCGTGCACGACGACCGCTCGCCCGGTCCGCCGTACCGAGGCGGAGACCGTCTCGTCGTCGAACGGCACCAGGGAGCGCAGATCGACGACTTCGAGGTCCCAGCCCTCGGCCCGCGCCGCCTCGGCGGCTTCGAGGCAGACGGGCACGGACGGCCCGTACGTGATGAGTGTGGCGCTCCGGCCCGAGCGCCGCACCACCGCGCGGCCTATGGGTTGAACGGTCGACGGGTCCTCCGGGTTCCAGGAGTCCTTCGACCAGTACAGCCGCTTGGGCTCCAGGAAGACGACCGGGTCGTCGGAGGCGATGGCGGCGCGCAACAGCCCGTAGGCATCCGCGACGGTGGCGGGCGTGACGACATGGAGCCCCGCGGTCGCCATGTAGTACGCCTCGGAGGAGTCGCTGTGGTGCTCGACGCCGCCGATGCCGCCGCCGTAGGGGACGCGGATGGTGATCGGCAGCGGCAGCGCCCCGCGCGTGCGGTTGCGCATCCGGGCGACATGGCTGATGAGCTGCTCGAACGCTGGGTAGGCGAACGCGTCGAACTGCATCTCGACGACCGGCCTCAGGCCGTACATCGCCATGCCGACCGCCGTGCCGAGGATGCCGGCCTCGGCGAGTGGGGTGTCCGTGCAGCGGTCCTCGCCGAACTCCGCGGCGAGCCCGTCGGTGACCCGGAAGACCCCGCCGAGTGTGCCGACGTCCTCGCCCATGACGTGGACGGTCGGGTCGGCCGCCATGGCGTCGCGCAACGCGCGCGTGAGGGCCTGCGCCATGGTGGCCGGTTTGAGGGCGACGGTGGTCATCGGTGCGCCCCCTCCGCTTCGGCCTCCAGCTCGGCCCGCAACAGGGCCCGCTGTTCGCGCAGTTGCGGTGTGGGCTCGGCGTACACATGGGCGAAGAGGTCCATGGGGTCGAGCACCGGGTCCTGGTTCATGCGCTCGCGCAGGTCGGCGGCCATGGTCTCGGCGGCGTCGCGGGCGGCCCGTATGCCGTCCTCGTCGAGCCACCCGCGCGCGGTCAGCTCGCCCTCCAGGAGGGCGATCGGGTCGTGCTCGCGCCAGGCCTGGACCTCGGCGTCGCCGCGGTAGCGGGTCGCGTCGTCGGCGTTGGTGTGGGCTTCGACGCGGTAGGTGATCGCCTCGACCAGCGTGGGTCCGCCGCCCGCGCGCGCGTGCCGCATCGCGTCGCTCAGGACCTCGTGCACGGCGGCCGCGTCGTTGCCGTCGACCAGGCGGCCCGGCATCCCGTAGCCGACGGCCTTGTGGGCCAGCGACGGGGCGGCGGTCTGCTTGGCGAGCGGGACGGAGATCGCGAAGCCGTTGTTCTGGACCAGGAAGACGACCGGGGCCTGCCATACGGCGGCGAAGTTCAGCGCCTCGTGGAAGTCGCCCTCGCTGGAGCCGCCGTCGCCGACCATGGCGAGCGCGACCACGTCGTCGCCCTTGAGGCGGGCGGCGTGCGCGAGGCCCACGGCGTGCGGGAGCTGGGTGGCGAGCGGGGTGCACAGGGGGGCCACGCGGTGCTCGCGCGGGTCGTAGCCGGTGTGCCAGTCGCCTCTCAGGAGGGTGAGTGCCTGGACGGGGTCAAGGCCCCGGGCGACGGCGGCGAGGGTGTCGCGGTAGCTGGGGAAGAGCCAGTCGCGCTCTTCAAGGACCAGAGCGGCGGCGACCTCGCAGGCCTCCTGGCCGGTGCTGGACGGGTAGACGGCGAGCCTGCCCTGCTTGGTGAGGGCCGTGGCCTGCGCGTTGTACCGCCTGCCGCGCACCAGCTGCGCGTACAGCCGACGCAGCAGCTCCGGGTCGGCCTGTGCGGCCACCTCCGTGCCGAGGACGCGGTAGGGAACCGCGTCGGGCAGCAACGGCGCGGGGTCCATACGGGGCTGCCAGGCGGGCGGCGGCGTTGGCCGATATGCGCCCCGCTGCTCCATGACCGTCATGACGGCACCTCCTCGTGGGAGCGGCTTGGAGAGGCGCGCCGGTTGTGATGCGCCTCACCTACCGATTGTTCGGTCGTCGGCACAGTTTGGCTACAGGCACCTCCAGGCTGTGGACAAACGGTTCTGCACAGCCTGAGATGGACGCAGTACGTCCATGGTAGGGAGGCGGGGGGACATGGCACCTGAACAAATGGCCGAACGCCCTGAAGGCAGCGTCCCCCTGCCGCCCCCGCGTCCGCTGGACGCCATTGATCAGGACATCCTCCAGATGCTCCAGGCGGACGGCCGTGCCTCGATCCGGTCCGTCGCCGAACGCGTCCATGTCTCGCGGGCCAACGCCTACGCGCGTATCAACCGGCTCATCGAGGACGGCGTCATCCGCGGCTTCGGGGCCCGCGTCGACCACGAACGCGCAGGCCAGGGCACCTCGGCGTACATCACCCTGAAGATCGTCCAGAACTCCTGGCGCACGGTGCGCGAGCAGCTCAGACAGCTGCCCGGGGCCTCCCACATCGCCCTGGTGGGCGGCGACTTCGACGTCCTGCTGCTGGTGCACACGCCCGACAACAGGTCGCTGCGCGAACTCGTGCTCATGCGGCTCCAGGCGATCCCGGAAGTGCTCAGCACGCGCACGCTGCTGGTGTTCGAGGAGGAGGACCTGGAGCCGGAGGGGTGAGCTCCGCGCGCACCTGAGGCATGTCCTAGCGCTCTCTGCGCAGCCCCGAGAAGACCAACTGCACCACCGCGTCCGCGACTTCCCGCTCGTTCATGCCCCGACCGTCCGGCCGGTACCACTCCACGATCGAGTTGATCATCCCGAAGACGAGCCGCGTCGCGAGCCGCACGTCCACGTCCTCGCGTACGTCCCCGTCGGCCTCCGCCGCCTTCAGCAGCTCGGCGACCCGGTGGTCGAAGTCGCGGCGCCGCTCCAGGGCCCACCGCTCGGTGTCCGTGTTGCCGCGCACGCGCAGCAGCAGCGTCACGTACGGCAGCTCGGCGATGAGCACCTCGACCATGCGCCGCACGACGTACTCCAGGCACTCCACGGAACGCCCCACGCGCGCGTGCTCCTCGTCGAGGATCTCGAAGAGGCCGTCAAGGGCACGGCTCACGGCCCGGCGCAGCAGCTCCTCCTTGCCCGTGACGTGGTGGTAGATCGACGACTTGGAGATACCGGCCGCCTTGGAGAGGTGCTCCATGGAGGTGCCGTCGTAGCCGCGCTCGTTGAAGACCTGGACGGCGACCGACAGCAGGGTCTCCGGGGTGTACGTGTCGCGCTTGGCGGTGGTCATGAGGTGCTGCCCTCCCGCTTGTCGGAGGCGTACGCGTGGCGGTACAGCGCGAGGGAGGGCGCGTAACGCCCCGAGGGGTCGCGCATGTGCAGGTCGTCGAGGAGGGCGTACGCCCAGTTGCGGCCGAGCTTGCGGCTCCACTCGAAGGGACCCAGGGGGTAGTTGACGCCCAGGCGCATCGCGGTGTCGACGTCCTCCTCGGTGGCCACGCCCTTGGCGACGGCGTCGTGCGCGAGGTCGACGATCCGCGCGACCGTGCGGGCGACGATCATGCCGGGCACGTCGCCGATGATGCTGACGTTCTTGCCGAGCGCCTGGAAGAGGCCGGTGGCCTCCACGAGGGTCTGCGGGGCGGTGTCCTGGGAGGCGGACAGGGCGATGCGGGTGGCCCTGCGGTAGTCGAGCGCAAGGTCGAAGTAGACGACGTCCCGGAACTCCACGGACGTCTGGCCGTCGGCCAGGGCCAGCTGGCCGCCGCCGGGCAGCACCAGGCGCGTGCCGTGGTCCTCTTCCTCCTCGCGCACCGGGATGCCCGCTTCACGGATCAGCGCGAGCAGGTCGGCAGCCGGGCCCAGGTCGCCCTCGGCGACGACGTAGGCGGGCGCCTGCGCCTGCTCGGCGGTGTGCGGTTCGGAGCGCTCGGCGCCCTCCTGGTAGTCGTACCAGCCGTGCCCGCTCTTGCGGCCGAGCCGGCCCGACTCGACGAGGCGCCGCTGGGCGAGCGAGGGCGTGAAGCGCACGTCCTGGAAGAAGGACTGCCACACGGAGTGCGTGACGGACTCGTTGACGTCCTGCCCGATGAGGTCGGTGAGTTCGAAGGCGCCCATGCGGAAACCGCCGGACTCGCGCAGGATCGCGTCGATGGTGGCGGGGTCGGCGCCCTGGGCCTCGTACACCGCGAAGGCCTCGGCATAGAAGGGCCGCGCGATGCGGTTGACGATAAAGCCGGGGGTGTCGGCGCAGGCGACGGGGGTCTTGCCCCAGACGCGGGCCGTCTCGTACGCGCGCGTGGCGTAAGTGACGTCCGTGGCGTGACCGGAGACGACCTCGACGAGCGGCAGCAGTGGGGCCGGGTTGAAGAAGTGCAGGCCCACGAGGCGGCCGGGGTCGCGCAGTCCGCCGCCGATGGACGTCACCGACAGGGACGAGGTGTTGGTGGCGAGCAGACAGTCCTCGTCGACGATGTCCTCCAGCTCCCGGAAGAGCTGCTGTTTCACGTCGAGCCGCTCCAGCACCGCCTCGGCGACCAGGGCGCAGTCGGCGAGTTCGGCGAGGCTCTCGGCGGGCACCAGCCGGGCGCGCGCGGCGTCCCGGTCGGCGGCGGTGAGCCGGTCCTTCTCGACGAGCCGGTCGAGACGGGCGCCGATCGCGTCGGTCGCCTCCCGGGCCCGCCCGGGAACGGCGTCGTACAGCCGCACGGGATGGCCCGCGACCAGCGCGACCTGTGCGATGCCCTGGCCCATGGTGCCGGCGCCGACGACGGCCACGGGGCTGCTGAGGTCGAGTGCTGTCATGTGCGCGATCCTCCCGCACGCCGTTTTCCACAGATGCGGCGGACCCCCTTGTCCCGACCGATCGTTCGGTTACTCTAACTCTCACCGGCTGTTTCCGCCCATGTTTCTGCCCAGGTCATGAGCTCGACGAAGAGTTCACAAGACGAGGAGTTGGTCCCGCATGGCCGCCGAACTCACCGCCCATCAGCTGATCGCCCAGCACCGGCCCACCCTCGACCAGGCGCTGGAAGCGATCCGCACGCGCGCGTACTGGTCCCCACACCCCGAGCACCCGAAGGCCTACGGCGAGAGCGGCAGCCTGGACGCGGCGGCGGGCAAGGCCGCCTTCGACGCCCTCCTCGGCACCCGCGTCGACCTCGGCCAGCCCGGTACCGACGACTGGGCGGGCGAGGAGGTCTCGCCGTACGGCATCGAGTTGGGCGTCAGTTATCCGCACGCGGATCTCGACGTGCTGCTGCCCGCCATGCAGGCCGGCATGCGCGCGTGGCGGGACGCGGGCGCGGAGGCGCGTGCCATGGTCTGTCTGGAGATCCTCAAGCGGATCAGCGACCGGACGCACGAGTTCGCGCACGCGGTCATGCACACCAGCGGCCAGGCGTTCATGATGGCGTTCCAGGCGGGCGGCCCGCACGCCCAGGACCGCGGCCTGGAGGCGGTGGCGTACGCGTACGTGGAGCAGGTCCGCACGCCCGACACGGCGGAGTGGACCAAGCCCCAGGGCAAGCGCGACCCGCTCGCGCTGACCAAGCGGTTCACGCCCGTCCCGCGCGGGATCGCGCTGGTCATCGGCTGCAACACCTTCCCGACGTGGAACGGCTATCCGGGCCTGTTCGCCTCCCTCGCCACCGGCAACGCGGTCCTGGTCAAGCCCCACCCGCGCGCGGTGCTGCCGCTCGCGCTCACCGTGCGGATCGCGCGCGAGGTGCTCGCCGAGGCCGGCTTCGACCCCAACCTCGTGGCGCTGGCCGCCGAGCGCCCCGGTGAGGGCATCGCGAAGACCCTGGCCGTGCGCCCCGAGATCCGGATCATCGACTACACCGGCTCGACGGCGTTCGGCGACTGGCTGGAGGCCAACGCCCGCCAGGCGCAGGTCTACACGGAGAAGGCCGGCGTCAACACGGTGATCGTGGAATCGACCGGCAACTACAAGGGGATGCTCGCCAACCTGGCCTTCTCGCTGTCCCTCTACAGCGGCCAGATGTGCACGACCCCGCAGAACCTCCTCGTCCCGCGCGACGGCATCCACACCGACGAGGGCCCCAAGTCCTTCGACGAGGTGGTCGCCGACCTCGCCCGCTCGGTCGACGGCCTCCTCGGTGACGACGCGCGTGCGAACGGCCTGCTGGGCGCGATCGTCAACCCGGACGTGAAGGCCCGCCTGGAGGCCGCGGCGGGGCTCGGCGAAGTCGCCCTGCCCTCACGGGAGGTCGGCAACCCCGAGTTCCCGGGCGCGGTGGTGCGTACGCCCGTGATCGTCAAGCTGGACGGAGCGCGGAAGTACTGGGAGGGGGCAGACGACGAAGCCGCCTACCTGAGCGAATGCTTCGGCCCGGTCTCCTTCGCCGTCGCGGTCGACTCGGCCACGGACGCGGTGGACCTGCTGCGGCGCACGGTCCGTGACAAGGGCGCGATGACGGTCGGCGCGTACACGACCGACGAGGAGTTCGAGCAGGCGGTGCAGGAGGTCTGCCTGGAGGAGGCCGCCCAGCTCTCGCTCAACCTCACCGGCGGGGTGTACGTCAACCAGACCGCAGCCTTCTCCGACTTCCACGGCTCGGGCGGCAACCCGGCGGCGAACGCGGCGCTGTGCGACGGCGCGTTCGTGGCCAACCGCTTCCGGGTGGTTGAGGTGCGGCGGGACGCCTAGGGCACGTGCGATGCGCCCCCGGTGACGCTCCAGTGGTACAGCGTCATGGCCACACTGGTCGCGAGGTTGTAGCTGGAGACCTGGGGGCGCATCGGCAGCGCCACCAAGTGGTCGGTACGCGCGCGTAGTTCGGCGGACAGCCCGCTGCGCTCCGAGCCGAAGGCGAGGACGGCGTCGTCCGGAAGCTTGGTGCCCCGGATGTCCTCGCCCTCCGGGTCGAGGGCGAACACCGGTCCGGGCGGCAGTTCGTCGACAGTCAGCCGCTCCACGGCGGTCGCGAAGTGCAGTCCGGCCCCGCCGCGCACCACCGTGGGATGCCAGGCGTCGAGCGTGCCGGTGGTGACGACGCCGGTCGCCCCGAAGCCGGCGGCCAGCCGGATCACGGCCCCCGCGTTGCCCAGGTTGCGCGGGTTGTCGAGGACCACGACAGGCGTGTGGCGAGGTGTGCGGGCCAGCTTCTCCAGGTTGGCCTCGCGGGAGGGACGTACGGCCAGGGCGGCCACCGCGGTGGGGTGCGGGCGCGGCACGAGCGCGCGGTACGTCGTCTCCGGGACCTCCGTCAGGAGCGCCTCCAGCGTCTCCCGTACGTCCCGCGCCAGCTCGTCGGCGAGGGCGAGCGCGGCCGCCCGGTCGACGGCGACCGCCACCGGGACCTCGGCCCCGAAGCGCACCGCGTGCTTGAGGGCGTGGAAGCCGTCGAGCAGTACGGACGTGCCCGCGAGCCGGTGCCACAGGCTCACCGGATCCGGGCCGGTCACGGCGGCGGGGTCGGTCATGCGGTGAAGCCTACGTGCGTGTGCTCGGCGTTCTCCGGGGTGTGCGGCGGCTTCCCCTCGGCGTGGGCGTCCCGGGATGGCCGCAGGCGTTCACGCGCGCGTGCCGCCCAGCCGCCCAGGCGGCGCAGGAACGGCGTCGGCAGGAAGACGGCGTCCGCCGCGATCATCGCCAGGGAGAAGAACGGCAGCCCGAGGACCACGGCGATCACCGCGTGCTCGGTGATCATCGCCGCGAGCAGGACGTTCTTGACCCGCCGGTTGAACAGCGTGAACGGGAAGGCGACCTGCACGGCGACCGTTCCGTACGTCACGAGCATGACCATCACGCCGTTCGCGGACAGCAGGTCGGCGAGCGCGGGCCAGGGCGAGAAGTAGTCCAGGTGGAGCGGGTAGTAGACGGCCGTGCCGTCCTGCCAGCGCGAGCCCTGGATCTTGTACCAGCCGGCCGTCGCGTAGATCAGACAGGCCTCGGCCATGATCACGAACAGGGCGCCGTTGTGCACGATGTTGCCGACGACGTCGAGCAGTATCCGCGGCTCGGGGCTCCTGGCCAGGCGCCCGACGGCCCACCACAGGGCGAGCGCGAGCCAGACGCCCCACAGCAGCCTGGGCACGAGCGGGTCACCGTCGGACAGCAGGCCCGCCGAGGTCACCGCGACGAGGACCACGCCCAGTACGGCCCACAGGGCGGGCCCGACCCGGTCCACGACGAGCTCTCCACGCGCGCGTGCGTCACGGGTGAGCCGGGCCCGCCGGGCGTCCAGCGACCACACCTGGCCGCAGCGCGTGAAGATCAGGTAGAGGCACATCAGGTGCAGGACGTTGTCGCCGCCGTCGCCCATGAAGATGCTGCGGTTCTGCAGCGAGAGCACGCCGACCATGAAGAGCACGGACATCGTGCGCGTGCGCCAGCCCACGATCAGCAGCAGGCTCGACAGGGCGGCCAGCGCGTAGACGGCCTCGAACCAGAACTGGCCGTCGGACCACATCAGGATCGTGAAGGAGCCGTTGGTCGAGGTCAGCTGCTGCGCCAGATCCCAGTTCCACGGGCCGTCGGGGCCGTACAGCTCCTGGCGGTGCGGGAACTCCCGCACCAGGAACAGCAGCCAGGTCGCGGCGAACCCGATCCGGACCACGGCGGTCTGGTACGGGCCGAGGGCCGCCTCGGTGACGCGCGCGATGCCGCGGGAGACCGACAGGGCGAAACCGTTCACCGCACGCCCCCCGCAGCCTCGTCCGCGGGCACCGTCCACCAGGGCAGCAGCCGGTACATGGGCTTGTCCGACACCTTTTCCTCGCTCCACTTCGGCGGGGCCACATTGGTGGTGCGGGAGCGGACCTGGACGCGCTCGATGACGCCGCCCGTCCCGGCCGCGTCGTCACGGTCCAGGCGCAGCACCACGATCCGGCGCAGATACGTCTCGGACAGCGAACCGCGCAGGCCCACCGGACGGTTGTCGCTGCCGTGCGAGCCGGCGAAGAAGTCCCAGGCCCTGCGCAGCTCGTTCTGCTGAGTGTGGCTCGGCAGCAGATTGCCGTCGATCGCCTGGCCGTCCTCGGCGGACAGGTCGTACCAGCCGGTGGTCCGCGAGGTGCCGTCCGCCGCCAGCACCTGCGCGCGCACCTGGACGGCGATGTTCTGCTGCAACGGGTTCGGCGCGAAGAGCTTCCAGTTCTGCTCGAACTCCGGGTAGATCCACTCCTCGATCGCCTTGCCGTGCTGCTTGGTGAGGGTGTTCGCCGGGGCGACGTGCAGAAAGACCATGCCGAGGTGGACACAGGCGGCGACCGCGACGACGGCGAGCGCCAGGGCGGCGCCGACCTGGTAGCGCAGGGAGAGCGCGGCGACACCGGTGCGGGCCTCGACGGGGGCCGGTCCGGCCGGGTCGGCGTGCGGCTCGGCGAGGTCGTCCGGGGCGGTCCGGGTGTGCGGTACGTCCGTCTCGGTCGGGGCGGGTGGGATGTCCGGCTCGGCGCGGCCGACGGGCCGCCCCGGCTCGCCCCGCCCCGGCTCGGCCGACTCGTCCGGCCCGTGCGGGGCGTTCGAGCCTCCGTCGTACGCGTCCATTCCGCCCCGTTCCCGATTCCGGTCCGTCTTCCGGCCTGCCCGGCCCGCCCGACGCCAGGGCGTCCCACCGCCCCGGCACACACCGCTCCACCACGCTCGCACGGGAACGGTACTCAGCCCCACCCGTCGCGCACAGCCCCTTCCGGCACGCCCGGCGGCCCGCGCGGTTGTCCACAGGAGACGCCCGCAGGTTATCCACAGCGGTTGACACCTTACGGCGCCCGGCACACCATGGAATCGCACGAACCGAACGATCGGTCGGGAGCATGTTCCGAACGGAGAGCAGGTCGAGGGGGCCTCATGGCGACAGCAGCCGCGCACCAGACAGCGCGCACACAGGCGTACGGCGGACAGGACGCCACCGCCGACACCGATGCCTACGAGCGCGCCTTCGACGCGGCCGTGGCCGCCGACGAGCGCATCGAGCCGCGCGACTGGATGCCGGACGCCTATCGCGCGACGCTGGTGCGACAGATCGCGCAGCACGCCCACTCCGAGATCATCGGCATGCAGCCGGAGGCCAACTGGATCACCCGCGCGCCCTCGCTGCGCCGCAAGGCCATCCTCATGGCCAAGGTCCAGGACGAGGCGGGCCACGGGCTGTATCTGTACAGCGCGGCGGAGACCCTCGGCACCGGACGCGAGGAGCTGCTCGACAAGCTCCACACCGGCCGCCAGAAGTACTCCTCGATCTTCAACTACCCGACGCTGACCTGGGCGGACGTCGGCGCGATCGGCTGGCTGGTGGACGGGGCCGCGATCACCAACCAGGTCCCGCTGTGCCGCTGCTCCTACGGTCCGTACGCGCGCGCGATGGTCCGCGTCTGCAAGGAGGAGTCCTTCCACCAGCGCCAGGGCTACGAGCTGCTGCTGACCCTCAGCCACGGCACCCCGGAGCAGCACGCGATGGCACAGGACGCCGTGGACCGCTGGTGGTGGCCGTCGCTGATGATGTTCGGCCCGCCCGACGACGAGTCCGCGCACTCCGCGCAGTCGACGGCGTGGAAGATCAAGCGCCACTCGAACGACGAGCTGCGCCAGCGCTTCGTCGACATCTGCGTCCCCCAGGCCGAATCGCTGGGCCTCGCCCTCCCCGACCCCGACCTGAAGTGGAACGAGGAGCGGGGGCACCACGACTTCGGCGCGATCGACTGGACGGAGTTCTGGGAGGTCATCAAGGGCAACGGGCCGTGCAACGAGCAGCGGATCACCCAGCGCAGGCGCGCGCACGACGAGGGCGCCTGGGTGCGGGAGGCGGCCGCGGCGTACGCGGACAAACACAACTCGGTTGGGAAGGCGTGAGGATGACCACCAACGACTGGCCCCTGTGGGAGGTCTTCGTGCGCTCCCGCCGCGGCCTCTCGCACACCCACGCCGGCAGCCTGCACGCGCCGGACGCGGAGTTCGCCCTGCGCAACGCGCGCGATCTGTACACCCGGCGCGGCGAGGGCGTCTCGATCTGGGTCGTCCCGTCGACCTCGATCACCGCGTCCTCGCCCGACGAGAAGGACCCGTTCTTCGAACCGTCCGCCGACAAGCCCTACCGGCACCCGACGTTCTACGAGATCCCGGAAGGGGTGAAGCACCTGTGACCGTCACCGTTCCTTCCGCGGCCGCTCTCGCCCTCGGCGACGACGCCCTGGTGCTCTCGCACCGCCTGGGGGAGTGGGCGGGACACGCCCCCGTCCTGGAGGAGGAGGTCGCCCTCGCCAATATCGCGCTGGACCTGCTGGGCCAGGCGCGGGTGCTGCTGTCGATGGCCGGCGACGAGGACGAGCTGGCGTATCTGCGCGAGGAGCGCGCCTTCCGCAACCTCCAGCTGGTGGAGCAGCCGAACGGCGACTTCGCGCACACCATCGTCCGCCAACTGTTCTTCTCCACCTACCAGCACCTGCTGTACGCCCGACTGGCCGTCGGGGACAGCGAGTTCGCCCCCCTCGCCGCGAAGGCCGTCAAGGAGGTCGCCTACCACCGCGACCACGCCGAGCAGTGGACCCTGCGGCTCGGTGACGGCACGGATGTCAGCCATGACCGGATGCGGCGGGCGTGCGAGGAGCTGTGGCGGTTCACCGGCGAGATGTTCCAGCCGGTCGAGGGCCTGGACGTCGACCAGGAAGGGCTGGAAGGGATGGAGGCGGCCTGGCTGGAGTCCGTCGGGGACGTGCTGCGCCGGGCCACGCTGACCGTCCCCGAAGGGCCTCGGTCCGGAGCGTGGGCGGCCGGCGCCGGCCGCCAGGACCTGCACACCGAGTCCTTCGGGCGGATGCTCGCCGAGATGCAGCACCTGCACCGCAGCCACCCGGGGGCGTCATGGTGACCGCCACCGCTCTGGAGGCGGAACTCCTGGAGGTCGCCGGCTCGGTGCTCGACCCCGAGCTGCCCGTGCTCACCCTCCGGGAGCTGGGTGTCGTGCGCGCGGTGCATGTCCGCGGCGCGGACTCGGTCGAGGTCGAGCTGACCCCGACGTACACCGGTTGCCCGGCCGTCGAGGCGATGTCCGTGGACATAGAGCGGGTGCTGCACGAGCACGGGGTACGGGACGTCACCGTCCGCACGGTGCTCGCGCCCGCCTGGTCGACCGACGACATCTCGGCCGAAGGACGGCGCAAGCTGCGGGAGTTCGGCATCGCCCCGCCGCGCACGCGTACGGCGGACGGACCGGTCGCCCTGGACCTGGGCCCGACGCGCACCTCCACGGACGAACGGGACACCGATCCGGTGCGCTGCCCGCACTGCGGGTCGCCGCGGACCGAGCTGCTGAGCCGTTTCTCCTCCACCGCCTGCAAGGCGCTGCGGCGCTGCCTTGCCTGCCGTGAACCGTTCGACCACTTCAAGGAGTTGTGATGGCCCGCTTCCACCCGCTGGAGGTGGCCGCGGTCGACCGGCTCACCGACGACTCCGTGGCCCTCACCCTCACAGTGCCCCCGGAGCTGAGGGACACCTACCGGCACGCACCGGGCCAGCACCTCGCCCTGCGGCGCACGGTCGACGGTACGGAGATCCGGCGCACGTACTCGATCTGCTCGCCCGCACCCGCCACCGAGGGGCCCCGCACGCTGCGGGTCGGGGTGCGCCTTGTGGAGGGCGGGGCCTTCTCGGCGTACGCGCTCAAGGAGATCAACGTCGGTGACGAGCTGGAGGTGATGACTCCGGCCGGCCGTTTCACTCTGGAACCCACGCCCGGCCTGTACGCGGCGATCGTCGGCGGCAGCGGCATCACCCCGGTGCTGTCGATCGTCTCGACGCTGCTGGCACGGGTGCCCGAGGCCGAGTTCTGCCTCATACGCAGCGACCGGACGTCCGCCTCGACGATGTTCCTGGAGGAGGTCGCCGACCTGAAGGACCGCTATCCGCAGCGGTTCCAGCTGGTGACAGTGCTCTCCCGGGAGGAGCAGCAGGCCGGGCTGCCGTCCGGGCGGCTCGACCAAGAGCGGCTGACCGGGCTGCTGCCCGCGCTGCTGCCGGTGGAGCGGGTGAACGGGTGGTTCCTGTGCGGGCCGTTCGGGCTGGTGCAGGGTGCCGAGCGGGCGCTGCGCGGGCTCGGGGTGCCCCGGACCCGTGTCCACGAGGAGATCTTCCATGTGGACTCCGTCGCCGCGCCGACCACGTCACCGGCTCCCGCGCACAGCACGGTGACCGCCCGGCTCGACGGGCGCGGCGGAACCTGGCCCGTCCAGGACGGCGAATCACTCCTGGAGACGGTGCTGCGCAACCGACCTGACGCGCCCTACGCCTGCAAGGGCGGCGTGTGCGGGACATGCCGGGCCTTCCTGGTCTCGGGCGAGGTGCGGATGGACCGCAACTTCGCGCTGGAGCCGGAGGAGACGGACGCGGGCTATGTGCTGGCGTGCCAGTCACATCCGGCGACGGAGAAGGTGGAGCTGGACTTCGACCGCTGAGGCGGAGGCCGCCGAGGGATGAGCCTTTGAGGAACGGGCCGTCGGGGACGGGCCGTTCCCTTCTTGTAGAACCTGTTCTATCTTGACGCCCCGTCAGACGACTGGATCCGCCGGAGGGACAGGCACCGTGGACTTCACCTTCACCGAGGAGCAGCAGGCGGCGTCCGAGGCGGCACGGGGGGTGTTCGCCGGGGTCGCGCCGGACGGGGTGCCCAGCCCCGCGCTCACCACCGGCGCCGTCGCCGACGACTTCGACCGGGAACTGTGGGCCAGGCTCGCCGACGCGGACCTGCTGAGCCTGCTGCTCGACGAGGGGTACGGCGGAGCGGGTCTGGACGCCATCGCGCTGTGCCTGGTGCTGCGCGAG
This sequence comes from Streptomyces sp. JLBG701, assembly GCF_058544905.1. NCBI lineage: Bacteria > Bacillati > Actinomycetota > Actinomycetes > Kitasatosporales > Streptomycetaceae > Streptomyces > Streptomyces sp. JLBG701. The sequence goes on along the minus strand of NZ_CM178588.1, from coordinate 5,856,365 downwards.
TCGGCGAAGGTGCTGGCACGGGTGCCGCTGCTGGAGAGCAGCGCCGCCGCGGCGGCCGTACAGGCCTACGGGGACGAGGAGTTGAAGTCCGTGCTGCTCGCGCGGGCGGGCCGCGGCGAGGTCGTGCTGACCGTCGCCGCACAGGGCCGCACCGGCCACGACCCGGCCGAACTCGCGGTGACCGCCCGCCAGGACGGCGACGCGTGGCTCCTGGACGGAGTGCAGACTGCGGTGCCCTGGGCGTACAACACCGACTTCGTCGTCGTCCCCGCGCACACCGGCGCCGGCCGGACCGTCCTCGCCCTGGTCCCTCCCGTCCACGAAGGAGTCGCCCTGGCCGAGCAGTTCTCGACCGCCGGTGAGCGGCTGGCCGAACTGCGCCTGGAGTCGGTGCGGATCGATTCCCCGTACGTCATTGACGACGACGGGGCGTGGGAATGGCTGCGGGATCTGCTGACGGTGGGGACGTGTGCGCTGGCGCTCGGGCTCGGCGAGAACGTGCTGCGGATGACCGGCGAATACACCGGCAAGCGGGAGCAGTTCGGGTTCCCGGTCGCGACCTTCCAGGCCGTCGCCGTACAGGCCGCCGACCGCTACATCGACCTGCGCGCAATGGAGGTCACGCTGTGGCAGGCCGCGTGGCGGATCGCTTCCGGGGCACCGGGCGCGCTGCCCGCCTCCGGGGACGTCGCCGTCGCCAAGATCTGGGCCGCCGAAGGGGTACGCCGGGTCGTGCAGACCGCGCAGCATCTGCACGGCGGATTCGGCGCCGACACGGACTATCCCCTGCACCGGTACCACGCCTGGGCCAAGCACCTGGAGCTGTCGCTCGGCCCGGCGGCGGCGCACGAGGAGGCACTGGGCGACCTACTGGCGGCCCACCCGCTCGGCTGACGGGACCGTCCCTCAGAGGACGAAGCCCTGCTGACCCTCGTCCGTCGTGACCGGGCGGCCCACGGCGGCCCACACCTGCATGCCGCCGTCGACGTTCACGGCGTCGATACCCTGCTGGACGAGGTACATCGTGACCTGGGCCGAACGCCCGCCGGAGCGGCAGATCACATGGACCCGCCCGTCCTGCGGCGCCGCCTCGGTCAACTCCCCGTACCGGGCCACGAAGTCACTGATCGGGATGTGCAGCGCCCCTTCGGCGTGACCCGCCTGCCACTCGTCGTCCTCGCGGACGTCCAGCAGGAAGTCGCCGTCCTTCAGGTCCGTGACCTCGACCGTGGGCACACCAGCTCCGAAACTCATGCCCCGACGCTACCCGAGACGCACGCCGAAGTGACCGGCTACCCCAGCAGTACGGCCAGCTCCGACTCGCGCTCGGCGACCTGGGCGAGCAGCTGGTCGGCGATCTCGTCCAACAACCGGTCGGGGTCGTCCGGAGCCATCCGGAGCATCGACCCGATCGCGCTCTCTTCCATCTCGCGAGCGACCAGCGTAAGCATCTCCTTGCGCCGGGCAAGCCATTCGAGGCGCTCGTAGAGCTCCTCGCTGGGGCTCGGGCGCCGCTCCTTCGGCGCCGGCCCCGCGGCCCACTCCTCGGCCAGCTCCCGCAGCAGCGGCTCGTCGCCACGGCCGTAGGCGCCGTTGACCCGCGTGATGAACTCCTCACGCCGCTTGCGCTCGTCCTCGTCCTGAGCCAGGTCGGGGTGGGCCTTGCGGGCCAGCTCGCGGTAGAGCTTGCGGGCCTCGTCGCTGGGACGCACCCGCTGCGGAGGCCGGACCTGCTGGTCCGTGAGCATCGCCACGGCCTCCGGGAACAGCCCCTCCCCGTCCATCCAGCCGTTGAACAGCTCCTCGACACCCGGCATCGGCATGACCCTGGCCCGCGCCTCGTCCGCCTTGCGCCGGTCCTCGGGGTCACCGGTGCGGGCAGCCGTCGCCTCGGCGATCTGGGCGTCCAGTTCGTCGAGGCGGGTGTACATCGGGCCGAGCTTCTGGTGGTGCAGCCGGGAGAAGTTCTCGACCTCGATACGGAAGGTCTCCACCGCGATCTCGTACTCGATCAGCGCCTGCTCGGCGGCCCGCACGGCCCGCTCCAGCCGCTCCTCGGGCCGGGACGCCGCGCCCTCTTCTGGCTGGGACTGCTCAGCTTCCGGCTTCGTCACCCGACCAGCGTAGGCCACGACCCGACCGACCAACGAGGCTCGCCCGTCACACCTGCGGACAATCCGCTCCGACCCACTCCGGTCGACGAACGTCACCCCGCACCGGACGCCAAGGCCCTCACACCCCCATCTCCGCCGGAATCCGCCCCGCCCGTACCGCCGTCAGCAGGTCGGCGTGATCCGCCTCAGTGCGGTCGGCGTAGGCGACGGCGAAGGTGGCGATCGCCTCGTCCAGTTCCTCGTTCTTGCCGCAGTAGCCGGCGACCAGGCGGGGGTCGGCGCTGTGGGAGTGGGCGCGGGCCAGGAGGGCGCCGGTCATGCGGCCGTAGTCGTCTATCTGGTCGGCGGAGAGGGCGGCCGGGTCGACGCTGCCCTTGCGGTTGCGGAACTGCCGTACCTGGAAGGGCAGTCCGTCGACCGAGGTCCAGCCCAGCAGGATGTCACTGACGACCTGCATGCGCTTCTGGCCGAGGACCACCCGGCGACCCTCGTGTACGGCGAACGGCGCGTCGAAGCCGGCGCTCACCAGATGCGGGACCAGTACCGAGGGCCGGGTCTCCTTGACCTGGAGGACGAGCGGCTCACCACGGTGGTCCAGAAGCAGCACGACGTACGACCGCGCGCCCACGCTGCCCGTGCCGACGACCCGGAATGCCACGTCGTGCACCGTGTGGCGGGCCAGCAGGGGGAGACGGTCCTCGGAGAGCGTGGTCAGGTACTGCTCCAGCGAGGACGCCACCGCCGCGGCCTCCGCGTCCGGGACCCGCCGCAGCACCGGCGAGGCGTCGACGAAGAGCCGTCCGCCGTCCGCCGTGACCTCGGTCGACTTGGCCGCGAAGCGCCCACTGGTGTTGGACCGCGCCTTCTCCGAGACCCGCTCCAACGTACCGAGCAGGTCATGGGCGTCCGTGTGGGAGACGAGCTCCTCATCCGCGATCGCGTTCCACGCGTCCAGGACCGGAAGCTTGGCCAGCAGCCGCATCGTGCGCCGGTACGCGCCCACCGCGTCGTGCGCCGCCTTGCGACAGGCGTCCTCGTCGGCGCCCGCCTCACGGCCCGCGAGCACGAGCGAGGCGGCGAGCCGCTTGAGGTCCCACTCCCAGGGGCCGTGGACCGTCTCGTCGAAGTCGTTCAGATCGATGACCAGGCCGCCGCGCGCGTCGCCGTACAGCCCGAAGTTCGCCGCGTGCGCGTCACCGCAGATCTGGGAGAGGATCCGGGTCATGGGCGTGCGCGCCAGGTCGTAGGCCATGAGACCCGCCGAACCGCGCAGGAACGAGAACGGCGTGGCCGCCATTCTGCCGACGCGTATCGGCGTGAGCCCGGGGATACGGCCCTGGTTGGACTCCTCGACCGCGGTCACCGCGTCGGGGCGAGTGGCGTCCAGGTCCAGGACGGCGTGCGCACTACGCGGAACCCGTTCCCGCAGCGCCTTCCCCTCTTCCCTGGGCGACCCCGTGGCGGGCCACTCGGCGAAGCCCGGCACCCGGGGCAGCCTGTGTGGTGCCACGACGCTCACCTCTCGCTGGGCCGCTTCCTCGCCCGCCTCCGCGACTCCTGCTTGGACCGCACCGGCATCGGTCACCACGACCGCCTCCCCCGCAACACACACGAACATCAACTTGTGCCGACGGTACAGCCGGTGGCCAAAACGCGTCAGACCCTGTGGACAACTTCGCCCCTGTGGACAGAGCGGGACGACCCCGGCGAGGTTTCACGTGAAACATCCCGCCCGCCCCCGAGCTCCCGTTTCACGTGAAACACCGGCTCGGCCGCGCTGCCCCTCAGGGTCGTGACCCAGACCCGCCGAACTCCGAAATCCGCCCCCTCGCCCACTCCCCGAACGACAGCGCAGGCCGCCCGGTGACCTGCTCCACTCCTCCCGTCACTGTCCCCTTCGCACCCGCACGCTGCCGTTCGGCGCCGGCGACGAGCGCCTCGACGACCGGCTCGGGCCAGCGGCTCAGCCACCGCTCCCGGGCCTGCTCGGGGGTCAGTTCCACGCAGCGCAGTTCGCGACCGAGGAGTGCGCCCAGCGTGGCCGTCTGCTGACGTACGGAGAGTGCCTCGGGCCCGCTCAGGGAGTAGCACTCGTTCTCGTGACCGGCGCCGGTGAGGACCCGTACCGCCACGTCGGCGATGTCCTCCGGAGCGATGCAGGCGTTGCGCGAGTCGACGTAGAGGGCCGCGACCGTGCCGTCCCGGATGATGCTCTCGCGCCAGGCCAGGGCGTGGGTCATGAAGGACCGGGGGCGCAGCATGGTCCAGGCGAGGCCGGACGTCATGATGCGCTGTTCGTTCGCGCGCTGCCAGCGGGTGATCAAGTCCTGCGCGCCGGTGTCCTCGACGGCCGTGGCGGACAGTTTGACGAGGTGCCGGACACCGGCCGCCCGGGCGGCGAGCACGATGTTCTCGTCATGATCGGGCCGCAGCGGATTGTTGGTGATCACCAGGACGGTGTCGACCCCGGCGAGCCCTGCCTGGACGCTCGCCTCGCTCTCGAAGTCCACCTCGGCGAGATGCCCGGACAGCCCGGCACCGCGGGCCCGCTCGGGGTCCCGGGTGAGCAGCGTGACGTCGTACGGCTCCCCGGCGTTCTGCTCGGCCAGCCGTCGCGCCACAAGGCGTCCCACAGTGCCGGTTGCTCCGGTGACAGCGATACGGCGCCGCATGCTCTGACCCGCCTCCCCACTCCCCGTGAGATACCTCACCGATGAGACGGCCGATGAGAGGGACCTCACACCACCTGGCGCTCCCCGATCACGGCCACCATCACGGCAACGAGAAAACGGGCCTCACAAGAACTTTCGTCCTCGTGAGGCCCGTTTCACTGTGCGCGAGGGGGGAGTTGAACCCCCACGCCCTTGCGGGCACTGGAACCTGAATCCAGCGCGTCTGCCTATTCCGCCACCCGCGCATTGGGTGTGTCCTCGGGCTTGTCCCCCTAGGGGGCTGGCGCCTTCCGACATGCAGAAGATTAGCACGGTGGGGAGGGTGGGTTCACATCCCTTTCCCCGTCGCGGGACGTTCCCCGAGGCCACCGTCGTGCGAGGCCACCCGGCCCCCGGAGCCCGACCAACCCACGAAGCGGCCGGCTACGTATCAACGTGTACCGGTTCACGTATCAACCTCGTACCGGTCCCGCGCATCTATCCAGGAGCCGGGCAAGGTCCACAGTCAGGTGCGGGACACTGGTCTGCGGCCACCTCTACGATCCTGGGCAGGAGTACTCACAGGAGTGCTCGCCTGAGGAGTTCGAAGGGGAGCCCCGAGGGGAACTCACCGAGGGAACTCCTCAGGGGTCGACATCCGTCGACCGGGCCGACAGGGGGAACCAGCCGATTTCCCGGCGCGTGGATACGATCAGTAAGCAGTACCAGGCAAGGCACGAGCACAGACACGAGCACAGGTACAGACACAGACACGGCGGCAACGACGAAGGAGGTGCCCCATGGGAGTCCTGAAGAAGTTCGAGCAACGTCTCGAAGGTCTGGTCAACGGCACCTTCGCCAAGGTGTTCAAGTCCGAGGTCCAGCCCGTGGAGATCGCCGGAGCGCTCCAGCGCGAGTGCGACAACAACGCGACCATCTGGAACCGCGACCGGACCGTCGTACCCAACGACTTCATCGTGGAACTGAGCACACCCGACTTCGAGCGGCTCAGCCCCTACTCCGGCCAGCTCGGCGACGAGCTCGCCGGCATGGTCCGCGACTACGCCAAGCAGCAGCGATACGCCTTCATGGGACCCATCAAGGTCCACCTGGAGAAGGCGGACGACCTGGACACCGGTCTGTACCGGGTACGCAGTCGTACGCTCGCCGGCTCCACCAACCAGCAGGCTCCCGGGTCCGCCGCTCCGGCCGGACGGCCGGCGCCCGCTGCACCCGCGGCCCCAGGCGGCTACGGCTACCCGCCGGCCGCCGCGGGCGCCCCGCCCATGCCCGCCGCCCCGCCGCCCGGCGGCCGCCCCGCCGCCTCCCCCTACGGGCAGCGGCCGACGGCGGCACCGGCGTCCGCAGGGCGGATGCGGTACTGGATCGAGATCAACGGCACCCGCCATCAGATCTCCCGCCCGACGCTGGTGCTGGGCCGCAGCACCGAAGCCGACGTGCGGATCGACGACCCCGGCGTATCCCGCCGGCACTGTGAGATCCGGACCGGAACGCCCTCGACGATCCAGGATCTCGGGTCCACCAACGGAATCGTGGTGGACGGGCAGCACACCACCCGCGCTACGCTCCGCGACGGCTCGCGGATCGTCGTGGGCAACTCCACCATCATTTACCGGCAAGCCGAAGGGTGAAGCGGGGGCAATGTCAGAGCTGACCCTCACGGTCATGCGGCTGGGTTTCCTGGCCGTACTGTGGCTGTTCGTGATCGTGGCCGTGCAGGTCATCCGCAGCGACCTGTTCGGAACGCGCGTCACTCAGCGCGGCTCCAGGCGTGAAAGCGGGCGGCAGCAACAAGCCGCCCGGCAGCAGGCGGCGCCACCGCAGCAGCGCCAGCAGGCCGCCGCGGGCCGCCAGCGCCGCAACGCCCCCAGCAAGCTGGTCGTCTCCGAAGGCACCCTCACCGGTACCACGGTCGCGCTCCAGGGGCAGACCATCACCCTGGGCCGCGCGCACGACAGCACCATCGTGCTGGACGACGACTACGCCTCCAGCCGCCATGCCAGGATCTACCCGGACCGCGACGGCCAGTGGATCGTCGAGGACCTTGGCTCCACCAACGGCACGTACCTGGACCGGTCCCGGCTGACGACCCCCACGCCGATTCCGCTGGGCGCGCCGATCCGCATCGGCAAGACCGTTATCGAGCTGCGGAAGTAGTGCTACGTCATGATTAGGCGCGAGCGGAGCGAGCACGCAGCGGCGGTCCACACGACGGACCCCGGCGCGCTCCCGACCGGAGGGTGGGCACCGTGCGGATGTACCCGGAGCCGACGGGCGAGGTGCGCATGAGTCTGTCACTGCGCTTCGCCGCCGGATCGCACAAAGGCATGATCCGCGAGGGCAACGAGGACTCCGGCTACGCGGGCCCGCGGCTGCTCGCGATCGCCGACGGCATGGGCGGCGCGGCAGCCGGTGAGGTCGCCTCGTCCGAGGCCATCTCCACGATCGTCGCCCTCGACGACGACGTGCCCGGCTCCGACATCCTCACCTCGCTCGGCACCGCCGTACAGCGGGCCAACGACCAGCTACGGATGATGGTCGAGGAGGACCCCCAGCTCGAAGGCATGGGGACCACCCTCACCGCCCTCCTGTGGACGGGACAGCGCCTCGGGCTCGTCCACGTCGGCGACTCGCGCGCGTACCTGCTCCGCGACGGTGTCCTCACGCAGATCACGCAGGACCACACCTGGGTGCAGCGCCTCGTCGACGAGGGACGCATCACCGAAGAGGAAGCCACGACCCACCCGCAGAGGTCGCTCCTCATGCGCGCGCTGGGCAGCGGCGACCATGTCGAACCCGACCTCTCCATCCGCGAGGTCCGGGCCGGCGACCGCTACCTGATCTGCTCCGACGGACTGTCCGGCGTCGTGTCCCACCAGACGATGGAGGACACCCTCGCCAGCTACCAGGGCCCCCAGGAGACCGTGCAGGAGCTGATCCAGCTCGCGCTGCGTGGCGGCGGCCCCGACAACATCACCGTCATCATCGCCGACGTCCTCGACCTCGACACCGGTGACACCCTCGCGGGCCAGCTGTCCGACACCCCGGTCGTCGTCGGCGCCGTGGCCGAGAACCAGCAGCACCAGATGCACGACAACGGCATCATGCAGACCCCGGCCGGCCGCGCCTCGGGCCTCGGCCGCCAGGTGCCCGGACAGGGCGGCGGGGGCGAGTTCGGCCCGCCCGGCAGCGGCGACACCACCGGCTACGTCCCCGCGGGCAGCTTCGGCGACTACACCGACGACGACTTCGTGAAGCCCAGCGCCGGCCGCAAGTGGCTGAAGAGATCCCTCTACACCGCGCTCGCGCTGGCCGTGATCGGCGGCGGCCTGTACGGCGGCTGGCGCTGGACGCAGACGCAGTACTACGTCGGTGCCAACGGCGAGCACGTCGCGCTGTACCGGGGCATCAGCCAGGACCTGGCCTGGGTCTCGCTGTCGAAGGTGGAGAAGGACCACCCCGACATCGAACTCAAGTACCTGCCGCAGTACCAGCAGAAGCTGGTGGAGGGCACGATCGCCGAAGGCGGCCTGGCCAAGGCGCAGGCGAAGATCGAAGAGCTGTCCGTGCAGGCCTCCGCGTGCAAGAAGGAGTCGCAGCGGCAGGCCGCCGAGAGCGCGAACAACTCCAAGACCGGCGAAGGCGAGGCCGGCGGCACCACGGGAACCACCACCACCTCGCTCACGTCCAAGGCAACACCGAGCCCCACGGGGTCCTCGTCCCCGTCTCCGTCCACGTCCGCGACCGCTCCCACTCCCAGCCCCGGCCCCACACTCTCGGAGGAAGAGCAGAAGGTCGTCTCGCAGTGCGGTACGCAGTAGGCAAGCCGTGAGAGGCCCCGTCACACGATGAGCAGTACAACCAACACGTCGACGCAGCACACGTCCACGATCGGCTCGATCGGCACGCCGAGCCGGCGCAACACCGAACTCGCGCTCCTGGTGTTCGCCGTCCTCATCCCGGTCTTCGCCTACGCCAACGTAGGCCTCGCGATCGACGACAAGGTCCCCACCGGCCTGCTCAGCTACGGCCTGGGCCTCGGCCTGCTGGCTGCCGTCGCCCATCTAGTCGTACGCAAGTTCGCGCCGTACGCGGACCCGCTGCTGCTGCCCCTGGCAACTCTCCTGAACGGCCTCGGACTTGTCGCCATCTGGCGGCTCGACCAGTCCAAGCTGCTGCAGCAGATCAACGTCGCCGGCGGCAAGGCCACCAACCAGCTGATCTACACGGCGCTCGGCATCACCCTGTTCGTCGTCGTCCTGGTCTTCCTCAAGGACCACCGCGTCCTGCAGCGCTACACCTACATCTCCATGGTCGGCGCGCTGTTCCTGCTGCTGCTCCCGCTCGTCCCGGGCCTCGGTCTCAACGTCTACGGCGCCAAGATCTGGATCCAGGTCGGCAGCTTCACCATCCAGCCCGGTGAGTTCGCCAAGATCGTCCTTGCGGTCTTCTTCGCCGGCTATCTGATGGTCAAGCGCGACGCGCTCGCCCTCGCCAGCCGCCGCTTCATGGGCCTGTACCTGCCGCGCGGCCGCGACCTCGGGCCGATCATCGTCGTCTGGGCGATCTCGATCCTCATCCTGGTCTTCGAGACCGACCTCGGAACGTCGCTGCTGTTCTTCGGAATGTTCGTCATCATGCTGTACGTCGCCACCGAGCGGACCAGCTGGATCGTCTTCGGCATGCTGATGTCCGCGGCCGGCGCGGTCGGCGTCGCCAGCATCGAACCGCACGTGAAGAGCCGCGTCCAGGCCTGGCTCGACCCCATGCGCGAGTACACGCTCAGCCAGAAGGGCGTCTCCGGCCACTCCGAGCAGGCCATGCAGGCCCTGTGGGCCTTCGGCTCCGGCGGCACCCTCGGCACCGGCTGGGGCCAGGGCCACTCCGAGCTGATCCGCTTCGCCGCCAACTCCGACTTCATCCTCGCCACCTTCGGCGAGGAACTGGGCCTGGCCGGCGTCATGGCGATCCTGCTGCTCTACGGCCTGATCGTGGAGCGCGGCGTGCGCACCGCACTCGCCGCCCGCGACCCCTTCGGCAAGCTCCTCGCCGTCGGCCTGTCCGGCGCCTTCGCCCTCCAGGTCTTCGTCGTCGCCGGCGGCGTCATGGGCCTCATCCCGCTGACCGGCATGACCATGCCGTTCCTGGCGTACGGCGGTTCCTCCGTCATCGCCAACTGGGCCCTCATCGGCATCCTGATCAGAATCAGCGACACCGCCCGCCGCCCGGCACCGGCCCCCGCCCCCAACCCCGACGCCGAGATGACCCAGGTGGTCCGCCCGTCATGAACAAGCCCCTGCGCCGGATCGCGATCTTCTGCGGCCTCCTGGTCCTCGCCCTGCTCGTCCGCGACAACTGGCTCCAGTACTTCAAGGCCGACTCCCTTGCCACCGACGACAAGAACCGCCGCGTCGCCATCGAGCGGTACGCCAGCCCGCGCGGCGACATCATCGTCGACGGCAAGGCCATCACCGGGCACACGACGTCGGACTCGGGCGACTTCGAGTACAAGCGCACCTACAAGGACGGCGCGATGTGGGCGCCCGTCACCGGCTTCGTCTCCCAGGTCTACGGCGCCAACCAGCTGGAGTCGATCGAGGACGGCATACTCACCGGCAACGACGACCGCCTCTTCTTCCGCAACACGCTCGACATGCTCACGGGCAAGAAGAAGGAGGGCGGCAACGTCGTCACCACCCTCAACGCCGCCGCCCAGAAGGCCGCCTACGACGGCCTGAAGGCGCAGGGCGGCAAGGGTGCCGTAGCCGCGATCGACCCGTCCACCGGCAAGATCCTGGCGCTGGCTTCCTACCCGTCGTACGACCCCTCGACGATCGCCGGCGACGACGACTCGGACGCGACGGCCTGGTCGAAGCTGCAGAAGAAGAACAACTCCAACGACCCGATGCTCAACCGGGCGCTGCGCGACATCTACCCGCCGGGCTCCACCTTCAAGGTCGTCACCGCGGCCGCCGCCCTGGAGAACGGCCTGTACGACTCCGCGGACGTGGCCACCAAGTCGCCGCTCCCGTGGACCATGCCGGGCACCACGACCGAGCTGAAGAACGAGGGCGACATCCCCTGCGAGAACGCCACGCTGCGCGAGGCGCTGCGGGTGTCTTGCAACACCGTCTTCGGCAAGGTCGGCTCCGACCTCGGCAACGACAAGATGCTCGAAGAGGCCAAGAAGTTCGGCTTCACCGAGGAGCAGTTCGTCCCGGTCCGCTCCAATGCCTCGGTCTTCTCCGACGGCATGAACCAGTCGCAGACCGCGCTGTCCTCCATCGGCCAGTACAACACCGCCGCGACCCCGCTCCAGATGGCCATGGTCGCTTCGGCCGTCGCCAACAACGGCACGCTGATGAAGCCCTACATGGTCGACGAACTCCAGGCGCCGAGCCTCGACGTCATCGAGAAGAACGACCCGCAGGAGATGAGCCAACCTCTCTCCGAGAAGAACGCGCAGATCCTTCAGTCGATGATGGAGACGGTCGTCACGGACGGCACCGGCAAGAACGCGCAGATCGGCAACGGCATCACCGTCGGCGGCAAGACCGGCACCGCCCAGCACGGCGTCGACAACAGCGAGAACCCGTACGCCTGGTTCCTCTCGTACGCCAAGCTCAGCGACGGCAGCTCGCCGGTCGCCGTGGCCGTGGTGATCGAGGACGAGGACGCCAGCCGCGACGACATCTCCGGCGGTGGCCTCGCGGCCCCCATCGCGAAGAGCGTGATGGAGGCGGTCATCAACCAGAAGCAGTGACCCCGATCACGTCCCCTTCACATCGGTGCACGTTGCGATACCGGTCCTGTATCGGGTGACGGGCTTGGCCAGGTCACACAAAGCTAGCCGGGTACGGTAGGCCCGGAAACAGCCTCCGGGCCGCACAACGGTGCGGGCCGGGACCGACGGAGAGGGCTGGTAGGAGCTATGGAAGAGCCGCGTCGCCTCGGCGGCCGGTACGAGCTGGGCCAGGTGCTCGGCCGTGGTGGCATGGCGGAGGTCTACCTCGCGCATGACACCCGGCTCGGCCGCACCGTGGCTGTGAAGACGCTGCGTGTCGACCTCGCACGCGACCCTTCCTTCCAGGCCCGGTTCCGCCGGGAGGCCCAGTCGGCCGCCTCGCTCAACCATCCCGCGATCGTCGCGGTCTACGACACGGGCGAGGACTACGTCGACGGGGTCTCGATCCCGTACATCGTCATGGAGTACGTCGACGGCTCCACGCTCCGCGAGCTTCTGCACAGCGGCCGCAAGCTGCTGCCGGAGCGCTCCATGGAGATGACCATCGGCATCCTCCAGGCCCTGGAGTACTCCCACCGCAACGGCATCGTCCACCGCGACATCAAGCCCGCGAACGTCATGCTGACGCGCAACGGCCAGGTCAAGGTGATGGACTTCGGCATCGCCCGCGCCATGGGCGACGCCGGCATGACGATGACGCAGACCGCCGCGGTCATCGGCACGGCGCAGTACCTCTCGCCGGAGCAGGCGAAGGGCGAGCAGGTCGACGCCCGCTCCGACCTGTACTCGACCGGCTGTCTGCTGTACGAGCTCCTGACGGTCCGCCCGCCGTTCATCGGTGACTCCCCGGTCGCGGTCGCGTACCAGCACGTACGGGAGGAGCCGCAGCCCCCGTCGGTCTTCGACCCCGAGATCACGCCCGAGATGGACGCGATCGTGCTGAAGGCCCTCACCAAGGACCCGAACTACCGCTACCAGTCCGCGGACGAGATGCGCGTCGACATCGAAGCCTGCCTCGACGGCCAGCCCGTCGCGGCCACGGCGGCGATGGGTTCGGTCGGCTACGGCGGCTACCCCGACGACCAGCCGACCACGGCCCTGCGCACCGCGGACGCCGGCGCCACGTCGATGCTGCCCCCGATGAACCCGGACGACGGCGGCTACGGCTACGACGACCGCCCCGGCCGGCGCCGCCAGCAGAAGAAGACGAACACCTCGACGATCCTGCTGGTCGTGGCCGCCGTACTGGTCCTCGTCGGCGCGATCCTCATCGGCAAGTGGGCCTTCGGCGGCGACAACAGCGCGGGCAACGACACGGTGAGTACGCCCGCCTTCGTCGACCACACCGAGGCCGAGGCCCAGTCGATGGCGGACAACGTCGGCCTCAAGGTGACCTTCAAGGAACAACCCTGCGAGGACACGACCAAGGGCAAGGTCTGCTCGCAGAACCCGAAGGAGAACACGACGGTCGACAAGGGCTCCACCGTCGCTCTGGTGCTGTCGACCGGCGCCCCGAAGGTGACCGTGCCCAGCGTCATCGGCCTGAGCCTCGAAGAGGCCAAGTCGAAACTGGAGGGCTCCGACTACGAGTTCACGGTCAAGACGGAGACCCGCGAGTCCAGCGACGAACCGGGCACCGTCCTGGACCAGGACCCGATCAAGGGCAACGAGGTGGAGAAGGGCTCCACCATCACCCTCACCGTCGCCAAGGCCGAGGAGAAGGCCACGGTCCCGGACGTCACGGGTCAAACCTGCGAAGCGGCCCAGGCCCAGATGCAGGACAACGACCTCACCGGCACCTGCACCGAAGTGGACACCACCGACCAGAACCAGGTCGGCAAGGTCATCGCCACCTCGCCGCAGGTCGGCTCGCAGGTCGACAAGAACTCGACGGTGACCATCCAGATCGGCAAGCTGGCCAACACCCAGGTCACCGTGCCGAGCGTGACCGGGCAGTCCCTCGACGACGCCAGGCAGGCCATCGAGGACGCCGGACTGACTGTGGGCAACGTCCAGGGTTCCCAGGACGACGACGCCACCGTGTTCACCCAGGACCCGCAACCCGGCACCCAGGTCGCCCAGGGCACCGCGGTCAACCTGGTGGCCGTCGACAGCGGCGGCAACAACGGAGGCAACAACGCCGGAGGCGTCGTCTTCGGCGGCACCACCGGAACACCGGCCCGCCTGGAGGACTGACCGACCCCGGCTGCTCCTACGAACAGAGCCCCGGCCCCCTTCTCACGGGGGCCGGGGCTCTGTGGCGTTACAGAGTCTCTTAACGCAGTTCCTTCGGCGGCGTCCGGTCACTGTTCACGTCGTCCACCCGCACCAGCTCGCCCCACACGATGTACCGGTACCGGGAGGTGTACACCGGCGTGCAGGTCGTCAGCGTGATGTAGTGGCCGGCCTTCTTCTTGCCGGACTCATTCGGGACGGAGCCGAGGACCTTCACGTTGTACTTCGAGGTCTCGGGAAGGATGGCGTACGCCTTGTAGACGTACCACTTGTCCTTCGTCTCGAAGACGATCGCGTCGCCCTTCTTGATCTTGTCGATGTTGTGGAACTTGGCGCCATGGCCGTCGCGGTGGGCGGCAAGGGTGAAGTTGCCGTTCTTGTCCGACGTCGGCAGGGTCGCCTTGATCGGGTCGATGTAGTAGCCGGCGACTCCGTCGTTGAGGACCTTCGAGTCGGTGCCCTTCTCGACCAGGACCTCGCCGTTCTTCATCGCGGGCACGTGCAGGAAGCCGATGCCGTTCTTGGTGTCCAGTGCGCCGGGGCCGGTGTCCTGGGCCCAGTTGTCGCGGACCTTGTCGCCCTCTTTGTCGGCCTTCTGGTCGGCGAGGACGTTGGTCCACCACAGGGAGTAGACGACGAACAGGCCGAGCACCAGGCCCGCCGTGATGAGGAGTTCGCCGAAGACGCTGACCGCCATGGCGATCCGGCCCATGCCGCGGCGGCGTGCCGCCGGCGCCGGGGGCGCGTCTGTCTGCTCGTGAGTGTCGTCGTCAGTGGTCGCTGCCACGTTCATCTGCCCTTACTGGACTAGCGCATCCGGCTTGCCCTTGCTGCGCGGCCGTTCCTCGACCATCTTGCCCCAGACGATCATCCGGTACTTGCTGGTGAATTCGGGGGTGCACGTGGTGAGAGTGATGTAGCGGCCCGGCTCGGTGAGCCCCGAACCCTTGGGGATGGGGTCGATGACACCCGTGTTGCTCGGTGACGTCACCGGCAGGATCGACGTCATCTCGTAGACGTAGTACTTGTCCTGTGTCTCTACGACGATGGAGTCGCCCTTCTCAAGCTTGTTGATGTACCGGAAGGGTTCGCCATGGGTGTTGCGGTGGCCCGCGAGCGCGAAGTTGCCGGTCTTCGCGTCGGGCATCGCGGTGGTGAGCTCGCCCTCGCTGTAGTGCCCGACCATGCCCTTGTCGAGCACCTTGCTCTTGCTGACCCCCTGGGCTATCGGCACCACGACGTCCAGCTTCGGTATGTCGAGGATGGCGAAGCCCTCCCCGGGCTCGAAGGTCCCGGGGGCGCCTTTGCCGCTCGCCCAGTCCTGCTGGAGGCTGCTGGCCTCCTTGCCGGCCTGCTGGTGCGCCCGGATGTTCGTCCACCACAGCTGGTAGGTGACGAACAGGAGCATCAGTACGCCGGTGGTGATGAACACCTCGCCGATCGCCCGGCTCGCGATGACCCCCGCGCCGGGCTTACGCGCGCGTGCCTGCTTGCGGGCCTCGACACGCGAGAGAGGTTGCTGAGGCGAGCCCTCCTCCGGCTGCGTCTCCGGCGCCGCGCCCCCATGACGCCCGTGACGGCGCTTGGCGGCCTTTCTGCGGGCGGCACGGCCGCCCGGGGCAACTCCTGTGGCAGACGAGGCCGAAGAGGCCGTAGAAGCCGATGCAGGCCCGCCGCCGGTCGTGGGAGGCGGATCGGGTATCCGCAGGGCCACCGTCTCGTCGTCGGCCGGGGGCACGTACGACCACTCCTCGAACGCGCCCGGCGCCTCGTACGACTCCTGCCCGTACGAGGTCCCGTGGTCGCCGACGCCCCCGTAGGCGCCGGACTCGCGCTCGGGGCGCAGGGCGGTCACGCCGTGGCCCTGCCCACCACCGGGGCGAGCCCCGCCGACCTCGCCACGGCACCCTGGTCGCCGCACTCCACCAGCCAGTTGGCCAGCATCCGGTGCCCGTGCTCGGTCAGCACCGACTCCGGGTGGAACTGCACGCCCTCGACCGGGAGTTCCCGGTGGCGCAGGCCCATGATGATGCCGTCGTGCGTGCGGGCGGTCACTTCGAGCTCGGCCGGCACCGTCTCCGGCTCGGCGGCGAGCGAGTGGTAGCGGGTCGCCGTGAAGGGCGTCGGCAGGCCCGCGAAGACGCCCTTGCCGCCGTGTTCGACCAGCGAGGTCTTGCCGTGCAGCAACTCGGGCGCACGGTCCACGACACCGCCGTACGCCACCTGCATCGACTGCATGCCGAGGCACACGCCGAACACCGGGACGCCGGTCGCGGCACAGTGGCGCACCATCTCGATGCAGACGCCCGCCTCTTCGGGGGTACCGGGGCCCGGCGACAGCAGGACGCCGGCGAAACCGTCCTGGGCGTGCGCCGTCGACACCTCGTCGTTGCGCAGCACCTCGCACTCGGCGCCCAGCTGGTAGAGGTACTGGACCAGGTTGAAGACGAAGCTGTCGTAGTTGTCGACGACGAGAATCCGCGCGCTCACTGGTTGTCCACCGTCACATCGTTGAAGGGAAGCAGCGGTTCGGCCCACGGGAAGACGTACTGGAAAAGGACGTAGACCACGGCCGTGACCAGCACGAGTGAGATCAGCGCCTTCACCCATGCGTTCCCCGGCAGATTCCGCCAGATCCAGCCGTACATGCCGTCCCTTCCGTCGCACCACGGCACCAGACTCACGCCGTACCCGCACCAGACTAACGGCGCAGGGCGTCTGGTTTCCCGGCCTCCACAGGCTGTGTGGAGTCGAGATGGGCCCAGACGATCAGCCGATGGCTGTGTCCCCACTCCGGATCGCACGTGGTCAGCGTGAGATAGCGCCCCGAACGCGTGTACCCCGACTTACGTGGCACAGGATCGATCACCTCAACGTCGGAGGGCACTGTTTTGTAGGGCCCTTTGTCGATCCGATACGTGAACCACGTCGTCCCGTCCGTCAGCACCACCGCGTCCCCACGCCGCAGCTCGGGAAAGTCCTTGAACGGATCGCCGTACGTGCGCCGGTGGCCGGCGACCGAGAAGTTGCCCCGCTGCCCGAGCTGCCCGGTGCGCGCGTAGTGGCCCAGGCCCTTCTTCAGCGTGTCGGTGGCGGTGCCTTCGAGGACGGGCTTGTTCCACGTGAAACCAAGACGCGGGATGTACATGATCGCGAAAGGCTTGCCCTGCGCGTAGGGAGCGGGCCGCTGGAGGGCGGCGGAGGCGCTGGGGGATGCCGCCGTCGGCGCCGGCTGGGCCGGTTGGACCGTCCCCTTCGACCACTGGTCCTGGAGCTGGTCGATCTGGTCGTCCATCACGCTGTCGGCCTTCACGCCGGTCCAGAACAGCACGTAGACCACGAACAACACGATCACGGCGCCGACGGTGATACAGAGCTCGCTGACGGTCCTGACGATCACGCGCACCGGCGGCTCCCGAAAGGCTTACTCCACGGGCTGGGCGTACTGCAGATCCACTGTGCCCGAGTACCCGGGCAGAGTCACCGCCCCGTCCTCGGTCACTTTCCACCCGAGCCCGTAGACATTGACGTAGACCATGTAGTTCTGGATCGCCGGAGAGGCCGTGAGCGCGTCCTGGAGCTTGTCCGGGTCACCGACCGCCGTGATCTTGTACGGCGGTGAGTAGACGCGGCCCTGGAGGATCAGGGTGTTGCCCACGCAGCGCACGGCGCTGGTGGAGATCAGCCGCTGGTCCATGACCTTGATGCCCTGGGCGCCGCCCTCCCAGAGGGCGTTCACCACGGCCTGGAGGTCCTGCTGGTGGATGACCAGGTAGTCGGGCTGCGGCTCGGGATAGCCGGGGAGTTTGGCGGTGGCGTTCGGCGGAGCGTCGTCGAGGGTGACCGTGACGGCCTCGCCCTTGAGCCGGCGGGTGCCCGCGTTCTTCTCCAGGGCGGCCAGTTTCTTGTCCTCGGCCTCGGTGCTGCCGTCGTCGCGCCCGGCGAGCGACTCGATGTCCTCGCGCAGGGTCGCGTTGGACTCGTCGAGCTGACCGTTCTTCTGGCTGCGCTCCTGGATGAGGTCGGACAGCCTCAGCAAGGAGGCATCCGTGCGGATATTGGTGCCTTTGGCAGTATTGAAACTGGTGAAGAAGATGAGCCCCGCGAGGGCGAAGACGGCCACCGTGAGCAAGCGCACAGGGCGAAAGCGGCGAACGACGCCAACACGGGCGGGGCTGGTACCCGTCCCGGGTGAGTCGGCAGAATTGCTCAACGTACCCTTATCTCCTTCGGCGCCGCGGAAGCACTACGCTAACGGACGCCCGGGGGAGCACTAAGTGTCCCCTTGTACGCTGCCCCGGAGCCCGCCCCAGTTCCCTGCGCGGCCACGCAGCGCATCGACAGGAGAGACCCTCGTGCCGAAGTCACGTATCCGCAAGAAGGCCGACTACACGCCGCCGCCGGCGAAGCAGGCGACCACGATCAAGCTGAACAGCCGCGCCTGGGTCGCACCCGTCATGCTGGCCATGTTCCTCATCGGGCTGGCCTGGATCGTCGTTTTCTATGTGACGGACGGCTCGCTGCCCATCGACGGGCTGGACAACTGGAACATCGTGGTGGGCTTCGGCTTCATCGCGGCCGGTTTCGGTGTCTCCACGCAGTGGAAGTAGCGGCCACCTGCCGGTGAACGCAGCTCTGCCCAGGGCTATCCGCTGAGTTATCCACAGAACGGAAAGATTTCCACAGCCCCTCTGGGGATAAAGAACGACGATCTGTGGATAACCCACGGAGTGTTGACACCGGTACGACCGTCGGACCGCTCGTTCGGATACCTGTTCGCCCCCTGCCTGACCTGCGGAGACTCGGGTCAGCGACAGGGGGCACGCTTGTTCCCGCACGGTATGCACAAGATCCGCCACCCGCTGTGGACAACCCCAGCTCAGGTGAGCTGCAGGGTCCTCAGAACGGTCACCAGCACCACCACGGCCAGGACCAGGGCACATGTGCCGTACTGGATCAGGTTCCGCCGCTCGCGCGGGGCGTGGACCATGGCGTAGCCGATCACGACACCGCCGACCAGGCCGCCGATGTGGGCCTGCCAGGAGATGTTGAAGGACGGGTTGAAGGTGAAGAGCAGGTTGATCGCCAGCAGGGCGATCACCGGGCGCATGTCGTACCTGAGCCGGCGCATCAGGACCGCGGTCGCACCGAACAGCCCGAAAACCGCGCCCGAGGCACCCAGCGAGGCCGTGGTCGGGGATTCCAGCAGATAGGTCAGGGCGCTGCCCGCCAGGCCCGAGACGAGGTAGAGGGCGAGATAGCGGGCCCGGCCGAGGGCCTGTTCGAGCGGGCCGCCGAGCCACCACAGGCTCAGCATGTTGAACCCGATGTGCCACACGGCCTCGTGGGTGAACATCGAGGTCACCATGCGGTACCACTCGCCGTCCGCGACGCCCTCGGTGGGTGCGAACGGGGCTGGGGGCCACTCGCCGATGAGGACCAGGTCGTTCAGGAGTGACGACCACACGTGGACGGCGATGAACACCGCGACATTGATCGCGACGAGGATCTTGGTGATCAGGCGGGGGTCGGCGGTGACGGCGCCGCCTGCCAGGGTGCGGGGCTGGGAGGCGGCGGGCGGGTGCCCGGTGCCGGAGCCGCCGCGGACGCATTCGGGGCATTGGAAGCCGACGGAGGCGCTGACCATGCACTCGGGGCAGATGGGGCGCTCGCAGCGGGTGCAGCGCACGCCGGTCTCGCGGCCCGGGTGGCGGTAACAGGAGGGCAGGCTCTGGGCGTGCTGCTCGCTGTCTGGCGCCTGGTCCATGAGGTGTCCCCTATGCCGTCAGATCCGTCGTACGGCGCTGCACAAGCTGTCTGTCGTACACAATGCACCGCCCCGCCCATCCTTACGGATGAGCGGGGCGTTTGGTTCCCTACGGGAGGTACCGGGCCCTTCGGGCTCAGACCTCAGCGGGTCTCGACGACGACCGACTCGATCACGACGTCGTTGAGCGGCCGGTCGGTGCGGGGGTTGGTCTGCGCGGCCGCGATGGCGTCCACGACCTTCTGGCTCGCCGCGTCGGTGACCTCACCGAAGATGGTGTGCTTGCGGGTCAGCCAGGCCGTCGGGGAGACGGTGATGAAGAACTGCGAGCCGTTGGTGCCCGGGCCCGCGTTGGCCATCGCCAGCAGGTACGGCTTGTCGAAGCGGAGGTCCGGGTGGAACTCGTCCTCGAACTGGTAGCCGGGGCCGCCGGTGCCGTTGCCCAGCGGGTCACCGCCCTGAATCATGAAACCGCTGATCACCCTGTGGAAGACCGTGCCGTCGTAGAGCTTGTCCGTGGACTTCTGGCCGGTCGCCGGGTTGACCCATTCGCGCTCGCCGGTGGCGAGCTCGACAAAGTTCTGGACCGTCTTGGGCGCGTGGTTCGGCAGAAGCCGGACTTCGATGTCGCCGTTGTTGGTCTTCAGGGTGGCGTAAAGCTGCTCAGCCACGATCTGCCTTCCGTTGTCTTCCTGTGACCCCCTGATCCTCGCACGGTCCACGCCGTGCGTCGCCCGGCGACCGCTTCCGACCGAATATCTGCGGACTTCCCTTGCAGAAAACCGGTCGAGTGGGTCCGGGGCGGGCGCGCTGCGCGGCGATCCGTGGCATTGTCGACGACAAGCTCCTGTTGCCCTGTATTCATCGCTATTGCACGTGATCGTTGCAGTTGACCGTGACCCGGATGCCCGCCCTCACATGCCCGCCGGCTGTTTGGCATGCATGATCCGTAAAAGGGTGGAAAGACGAAATAACGTACGCCACCGAGGAGGAGGATCCCGTGACCCGCATCGACAGCGTGCGCGCCGCGACCGGCTCGGCGAAGGGCAGCGTGCTGCACGCCGCGGACGTGGTGGCGCCCTACGCCGAAACGGCCAAGGACAAGGCCGCGCACTATGCACAGGAGGCACGGGTACGGCTCGCGCCCAAGGTGTCTCAAGCCGCCGACCAGGCTCGTGTCCAGTACGACGTCCATGTCGTGCCGCGCCTTGAACAGGCCCGTACCCATGTGCCGCCCAAGGTCGACGTGGCCGCCCATGAGGCCGCGGTCCGGGCCCGCCTGGCGGCCCGGCAGGCGGCCGACTACTCCCGGCCGAGGATCGAGCAGGCGGTGGCCGCCGCGGGCCCCGTCCGTGAGGAGGCCGCGTCCCGCGGTGCGGCCGCGCTGGCCGCGCTGCGCGGTCAGGTCTCGCCCGAGGAGATCCAGAAACTGGCCCGCAAGCACGAACGGCGGGCGAGGGCCGGACGTATCGCGAAGGGCCTGGCCATTCTGGGCCTCCTCGCGGGTGGCGCCTTCGCCGCCTGGAAGTGGTGGGACAAGCAGGCCAACCCGGACTGGCTGGTCGAACCGCCCGCTGCGACGGAGGTCCCCGAGTCGGGCCGGCTGACGTCGGTGGACGGCAGCGCCGACCGTTCCGTGCTCGACCCGGAGGTCCAGGCGAAGGAGGCCGAGGAGGAGGCCGCCAAGCGCGAAGAGGGCCGCTGAACCGAGGCCGACGCTCTCCGCTGTTTCACGTGAAACAGCGGAGAGCGAAAAAGAACCCCCTGACCACGTTCTTCAAGGTCAGGGGGTTCTTCGGTGTGGAGCCTAGGGGAGTCGAACCCCTGACATCTGCCATGCAAAGACAGCGCTCTACCAACTGAGCTAAGGCCCCGGAGGATGGCCGTCCAACCGGAAGAACCGCGTACCGGTGGGCGCCGCAGACCAGAGTACCGGGTCACCCGGGGTATCTCGCAAAAAGTTGGGGGGTCCCCGTGCACGACCACTCTCCGTAAGATGCGGGACGTGGTTCGCTGGAGCGAACCGCGGTACTTGGGGAAGCGATGGGGAGACGCAATGGACGCCGCACAGCAGGAAGCCACCGCCAGAGCGCGGGAGCTTCAGCGGAACTGGTACGGAGAGCCACTGGGGGCGCTCTTCCGTAAGCTCATAGACGATCTTGGCCTCAACCAGGCTCGTCTCGCGGGGGTACTGGGACTGTCCGCACCGATGCTGTCACAGCTGATGAGCGGCCAGCGGGCGAAGATCGGCAATCCCGCGGTGGTTCAGCGGGTGCAGCTGCTGCAGGACCTGGCGGGGCAGGTCGCGGACGGCAGCGTGAGCGCCGCCGAGGCGACGGACCGCATGGACGAGATCAAGAAGTCGCAGGGGGGCTCGGTGCTCAGCAACACCACGACCACGACGAGCAGTTCGGGAGCTCCGACGGTCAAGCGGGTGGTCCGCGAGATCCAGTCGCTGCTGCGCTCGGTGGCCGCCGCGGGAGACATCATCGAGGCGGCTGACACCCTCGCCCCGACCCACCCCGAACTGGCAGAGTTCCTCCGGGTGTACGGCGCCGGCCGCACCTCGGACGCGGTGTCGCACTACCAGTCCCACCAGAACTGAGCTGTCGGCCCGGTCACCGAAGGGGGTTCGGCGACCGGGCCGAAGGCCGACGAGAGGCGCGAGGGGGTCGCGTCACTCGCCGAGGAGTTCTGTACGGGGGTTGTGCACGACGTTTGTGTGCGGGGGGCGCGAGGGGAGTCGTATCGCTCATCACGGGGCAAGCAAGGGGGGTAGCCGAAGGGGGAGGAGCGACGCACAGCCATGGGTGAGGTCTTCGCCGGCCGGTACGAACTGGTCGACCCGATCGGGCGCGGAGGTGTCGGCGCGGTCTGGCGTGCCTGGGATCACCGCCGCCGCCGCTATGTGGCCGCCAAGGTGCTGCAGCAGAGCGACGCGCACTCGCTGCTGCGCTTCGTCCGTGAGCAGGCGCTGCGGATCGATCACCCCCATGTGCTCGCACCGGCCAGCTGGGCCGCTGACGACGACAAGGTCCTGTTCACCATGGATCTGGTCACCGGCGGTTCCCTGGTCCATCTGATCGGGGACTACGGGCCGCTGCCGCCGGCGTTCGTCTGCACCCTGCTGGACCAGCTCCTGTCGGGGCTGTCCGCGGTGCACGCGGAAGGCGTCGTACACCGTGACGTCAAGCCCGCCAACCTGCTGCTGGAGGCCACCGGCACGGGGCGGCCGCGGCTGAGGCTGTCCGACTTCGGCATCGCGATGCGGCTGGGCGAGCCGCGCCTGACCGAGACCAACCTCGTGGTGGGGACGCCCGGTTACATCGCGCCCGAGCAGATGATGGGCGCGGAGCCGGACTTCGCCGCCGACCTGTTCGCCGTAGGACTGGTCGCCCTGTACCTGCTGGAGGGCGCCAAGCCGGACGCGAAGGCCCTCGTCCAGTACTTCGCCGCGCACGGGACTCCGAGCGCGCCCAAGGGCATTCCCGAGCCGCTGTGGCAGGTCGTGGCGAATCTCCTCCAACCGGATCCCCAGGCGCGGTTCCGCACGGCCACGGGGGCGCGCAAGGCCCTTGCCTCGGCCAGGGAACTCCTCCCGGAGCCCGGACCCGACGACGAGCTGATCGAGATCTTCGACCAAGTCGGCCCACTGCCACCGGGCTTCGGACCTTCGGGGCCGCTCAAACCGGCGCCAGGGGTGGAGAGGGACAGACAGCGGGACACCAGGGCAGCGGGGGGTGCCGACAGCTCGGTCCCAGGGGCGGGCACGGGCTCTGTGCCGTCCGGGTCGGGCACAGGCTATGTATCGTCCGGGGCTGGCAACGGCTACATACCCTCCGGGGCCGGGACAGGCTCCGGATCTCCTGGTCCGGGCGCAGGTGCCGTACCGGCCGATCCACGTCAGGGGACCGGTCCGCTGCCGGCGCCGGACGTCACGCCGTCGCGGCCCGCCGAGCCGTCCTCCATGTCGGACACCGGCAGCTTCCATCTCCCACCGCCGCAGGCCACGGCACCGACGGTCCGCACCCAGGCACCGCAGCCCCAGCACTCCCCCCATCCGCACACTCCACAGCAGCACCAGGGCGCTCAGGACCACTACGCCTACTCGCCCCACGACCCCACGCATGTGCTCCCCTCCCCCCAGACGCACACACCGCTGAACCCCACTCAGGCTCTGACCCCGGTGCCGCGCCAGCGCGCTGACGCCTCTACTGCTTCATACACCGCTCAAAGCCCGCAGGTTCCGCCTCCCGCGCAGCCGATTTCGCGACACCACGCCGACCGTTCCCGCGCCCGCCGCCGCCCCGGGCCACCGGCCAAGGTGGCGATCCCGGTGCTGCTGCTCGCGCTGGCCTGCTACGCCGTGGGTTTCTGGGCCCTGACCCAGATCTGAACCGTGCCCGAACCGAGCCGGGCGTCGTGAGTACCGAGCCGGGCCTCGCCAAAGCCGAGCCAGGCCCTAAGCCGCCCGGGACACGCCGGCAGGCTTCCGCCGCGCAAGGACCGTCCACAACCCGAGTCCCGCCAGCAGTACGGTCCCGGCGCCGATCCCGCCCGCCGCGACCAGCGTCATCGTGGTGTCGCTGCCCCCGGCCCCGGTCGGCGTCGCGGCCTCCCGGTCCTGGGCGGTGACCCCGAAGACGTCGCCCGGCTCGGACTCCCCGGCGTATCCCGGAGCGGCCTCGGCCGTGCCGCCGACCCGCACACGCAGCGTCAGCTCGAACGGCCCGCCACCGTACTTGCCGGCCATCTGCGCGCCTAGATGCACGACGAGGTAGTAGGAGCCGGCGAACCGCATGCCGTTCACCCGTTGGGAAACGGCGTAGCGGTTGGCGTACTCGACGGGCGGCAGGGGGTCGAGGGCGACCGAGAGCTGTGTGCCGGTGTAGCCGCGGCTCGCGTCGTCGACGGGTGCGCGCACCGGGTTGTAAAGGGACACGTTCAGGGCGCTGGTCACATATCCGTTGCCGCCGCTGCTCGAACTGGCCAGTTCGGCGGTGACATCGAGCTGCCGGCCCCAGTCGAGCGGCACCTTGTAGAACAGCGTCTGCCCGGCCGAGATGCCGGCGTCCCAGACGCCCTGCCCCACGGAGCTCGCCCGGTCGAAGCCCGCGCCGCCCGCGCGCGGCCTGGCCTCGCCCGTGAGGGCCGCGGGGGAGGCGGAGTCCCACACCTCGGGTGCGCTCGACGGCCCGGCCTTCGTCAGCGGGGGTTCCGACACGGGGACGAGCTCCAGGTCCCAGGCGTCCGGCGAGGATCCGGTCGTATCGACGCGCTCGACGAGCACGTAGTACGTGCCGGTGCCACTGCACACGGAGGCAGCGGGGTCGCGCTTCCCCCAGGTCGCGATCGGATGCGGGCTACGGCTCGCGCCGAAGCGGTTGGTCTCGAAGGAGCAGGAGTTGCCGTCGGCGTCCTCGACCGACACCTTGAGGCTGTCGTTGGCACCGACGGTCGTGCCCGCGCGCGGGACGGCGGTGGCGGAGATATACGTGGTCGACTTGGCGTCGAGTTCGAGGCGGTAGTAGAGCGTGCTGTTGCTCGGGAGAGAGCTGCGGTAGCTGCTGCCGGGCTCCAGGAGTTCGGCGTCCGCGCTGGTCGTAGCGCCCTCGACCGACCGCGCGTCCTCGGCGAAGGCGTACGGGGCGGGGCTCGCCGTCTCGGCAGCCAGCGCGGTATGCCCCGGCAGGGCCGCCGCCGTCAGCAGCACCGCTCCTACGACGGCCACACGCGCGCGTGCCTGCGGACGACCGTGCCATGTCCTCACGCGCCACCACGCCGTACACCGCCGCCCCATCACGCGCCACCCCTCGTCGTCGACCCCGCGTCGTCGCCCGGACCGTCGCCCATCCTGCCCCGCCCGGGCGCACCCCATCCGTGCAAACACAAAACCCCGACCGCAAGGCGGCCGGGGTCTGTTCAGAACCGAAGAATGTCGGTGTCGGTACTCACGAACCCGTGGGCACGGAGTCAGTCGCCTCCGTCCACAGATCCTGCTCGGCGCGATCCGCCTGGATCTGGCGGTACACGAGGAGCCCGCCGATGGCGGCCAGTGCGACCAGGAGAAGCTTCTTCACCGCGCGACCTCGTCTTTCCTTGACGTAGGGGACCTCTGGCGCCCGACTATACACACCGACCGAGACCGATCGGTGACCTGCGTCAGCCCTCCAACTCCCCTCCGGAACAGCGCAATCGAAGTGGATGAAGCCGCTCCGATCGGAGGGTGATCACACCTCTACCGACCGTGATTTATGAGTGCTCTCATCCACTCTCCTCCACTTCTCGACCCCATTGCACCCATCCGGGTGGTGTTCATCGGAAGATCGACGCGCCACAGGCGCAGGTCCACGATTTCGCGGCCTCCATACACATCATGAGGAAAGTACGCAAATCGCCCAACCCGAAAGTGAGGGGCCATGACCCAGAACAAGGTCATGAAGCTGTGGACGGCCATCATCACCGCCTTCCTCGCGCTGTGCACGACGCTCGGACTCGTCACGACCACGGCCGCCGCGGCGGTACCGCAGCCCGAGACGACGCGCAACAGCACCACCGCGAACATGACGGTGCCGGCGATGGCCCCCTGGGCCTGGGCCTACGCCCGGTCCCTGCCCCCCACGATGAAACAGCGCATCCGAGCCGAGGCCCACGGCAAGTCCCCCAGCTGCCGCCACCGCCCGCCCACGGACACGGAACCCGACGAGTCCGCCCTGCCCGACGCCGAGTGCGACCCCACCGCAACCCCGGACGAACCGACGGCACCCCTCCAGCGCTGACCGCGCCCCGCACACCCGACGTAACGGCGAACTTGCGTACACGCCGCTCACGCTCATGCAAAAGGCCCCCAACCGTAATCGGTTGGGGGCCTTCGTGCTGGTGGGGCTAACAGGATTTGAACCTGTGGCCTCATCCTTATCAGGGATGCGCTCTAACCAACTGAGCTATAGCCCCGCCGCGCTCTGCGGTGTGTGTCCCGCGCGCTGACCCCTGAAGATTAGCGCACGACGTGGGCAGTCCCAAAATCGATAGTCGCTGGACCGTCAGGGGAGGTTTGAAACGGCGCTCGGAGTTAATGTCACTCGTCTTCGGCGAGCGTCAGCTCGATGCCGCCGACGAAGCCCGCGGAGAGGTTGTAGATGAACGCGCCGAGCGTCGCGAGAGCCGTCGCGAGGACGACGTCGATGACCGCGATGATCGACGTGAACGTCAGGACGTGGGGGAGCGACAAGAAGGACTGCAGGTCGAAGCCGTTGGACTCGTTGGAGCCGGTCGCCTCGGAGATCGTGCCGCCGACCGTCGAGAAGACGCCCATCGCGTCCATGACCATCCACAGCACCGCCGACGCGACGATGGTGCAGATGCCCAGCGCGATCGACAGCAGGAAGCTGACCTTCATCACCGACCACGGGTCGGCCTTCGACACGCGCAGCCGCGCCTTGCGGGTGCGCGGCGTGGTGCGCGCGCCGGTGCGCGGAAGGCGTACGGCACCGGCGGGCGTCGCCTGCTGGGCGGGCGGGTAGGCCTGCGGCGGGTGGTACGGCCCGGCGGGCTGCTGCTGTTGCTGACGCTCCCCCGGCAGCGGCGAGGGCGGTGCCACGGGAGGCGCCGCCGGCGGCGGACCCGCAGGCGGCGCGGGCTGGGCCGGCGGCTGGGCGCCCGGCGCGGCCGGGCCCGCTCCAGCCGCGTACTGCTGGGTCTGCGGACCTCGGGTGTCCGTCACAGTTCCCCCCTGGGATCCATGCGTGTCAGGCGAGTTCGAGTCTTTCGCGGGCGACTTGATCGCTTGCAGATTGGTCGTGTGCGAATCCGTCGCTTTCGCGGCGGAGCCACGGCCGCCGCCGTCCGTGTCCGTACCGGTCGAAGTACCGGACGGGCCGGCGCCCGTGGCTCCGCTCACGATGACTCACTCCTCGTGTTACTCGTCCGAGGGCGCCTCGCCCTCGTCCGTGCCGGTGGTCGCGACACCCTCGGCGGTCTCGTCGACGGCATCGTCGCCGTCGATCTCCTCCGCCTCGGATCCCGCCTCGGCGTTACGTGCGATACCGACGACGGCATCGCGCTTGCCCAGGTTGATCAGTTGGACGCCCATGGTGTCACGGCCCGTCTCCCTGACCTCGTTGACTCGCGTACGAATCACACCGCCGCCCAGCGTGATGGCGAGGATCTCGTCGGTCTCCTCGACCACCAGCGCACCGACGAGCGATCCGCGGTCCTCCACGATCTTGGCGGCCTTGATACCGAGGCCGCCACGACCCTGGACGCGGTACTCGTCGACGGCGGTCCGCTTCGCGTACCCGCCGTCGGTGGCAGTGAACACGAACGTACCGGGTCGAACAACATTCATCGAGAGCAACTGGTCTCCCTCACGGAAACTCATGCCCTTGACACCCGAGGTCGCACGGCCCATCGGACGCAATGCGTCATCCGTTGCCGTGAACCTGATCGACTGCGCCTTCTTGCTGATCAGAAGCAGATCGTCCTCGGCCGAAACGAGTTCGGCTCCGATCAGTTCGTCGTCGGAACCGTCCTCCGTCTCACGGAGGTTGATCGCGATCACACCGCCGGAGCGCGGAGAATCGTAATCCTTCAGAGGCGTCTTCTTGACCAGACCGCCCTTGGTCGCAAGCACCAGGTAGGGCGCCGCCTCGTAGTCGCGGATCGCGAGGATCTCGGCGATCGCCTCGTCCGGCTGGAAGGCCAGCAGGTTGGCGACGTGCTGTCCACGCGCGTCACGCCCGGCGTCGGGCAGCTCGTACGCCTTCGCCCGGTAGACGCGGCCCTTGTTGGTGAAGAACAGCAGCCAGTGGTGCGTGGTCGACACGAAGAAGTGGTCGACGATGTCGTCTTCCTTGAGCTTCGCGCCGCGTACGCCCTTGCCGCCACGCTTCTGGGCGCGGTAGTCGTCGGCCTTGGTGCGCTTGACGTAGCCGCCGCGGGTGACCGTGACGACGATGTCCTCCTCGGCGATCAGGTCCTCGATGGACATGTCACCGTCGTAGGGCACCAGCATGGTCTTGCGGTCGTCGCCGAACTTCTCGACGATCGCCGCCAGTTCCTCGCTGACGATGCCGCGCTGGCGGACCGGCGAGGCGAGGATCTCGTTGTACTCGTTGATCTTCGCCTGGAGTTCGGCGTGCTCCTGAAGGATCTTCTGACGCTCCAGGGCGGCGAGGCGCCGCAGCTGCATCTCGAGGATGGCGTTCGCCTGGATCTCGTCGATCTCCAGAAGGCCCATCAGACCGGTACGCGCGATCTCGACGGTGTCACTGCGCCGGATCAGCGCGATGACCTCGTCGATGGCGTCCAGGGCCTTCAGCAGGCCGCGCAGGATGTGCGCCCGCTCCTCCGCCTTGCGCAGCCTGAAGCGCGTACGACGGACGATGACCTCGATCTGGTGCGTCACCCAGTGCCGGATGAACGCGTCGAGCGACAGGGTGCGCGGCACGCCGTCGACCAGCGCCAGCATGTTGGCGCCGAAGTTCGTCTGCAGATCGGTGTGCTTGTAGAGGTTGTTCAGTACGACCTTGGCGACCGCGTCCCTCTTGAGGACGATGACGAGACGCTGGCCGGTACGGGAGCTGCTCTCGTCGCGCACATCCGCGATGCCGCCGACCTTGCCGTCCTTCACCAGGTCGGCGATCTTCTGCGCGAGGTTGTCGGGGTTGACCTGGTACGGAAGTTCCGTCACCACCAGGCACTGGCGGCCCTGGATCTCCTCGACCTCGACGACCGCGCGCATGGTGATGGAGCCGCGGCCCGTGCGGTAGGCCTCCTCGATGCCCTTGCGGCCCACCACCAGGGCGCCGGTCGGGAAGTCGGGGCCCTTGATGCGCTCGATCAGGGCGTCGAGCAGCTCCTCGTGCGAGGCCTCCGGGTTCTCCAGGTACCACTGGGCGCCGGCCGCGACCTCGCGCAGGTTGTGCGAGGGGATGTTGGTCGCCATGCCGACCGCGATGCCCGCCGAGCCGTTGATCAGCAGGTTCGGGAAGCGCGCCGGCAGAACCGTCGGCTCCTGGTTGCGGCCGTCGTAGTTGTCCTGGAAGTCGACGGTCTCCTCGTCGATGTCCCGGACCATCTCCATGGACAGCGGCATCATCTTGCACTCGGTGTACCGCATGGCCGCGGCCGGGTCGTTGCCCGGAGAACCGAAGTTGCCGTTGGAGTCGACCAGCGGCATCCGCATCGACCACGGCTGCGCGAGGCGGACCAGCGCGTCGTAGATCGAGGAGTCGCCGTGCGGGTGGTACGTACCCATGACGTCACCGACGACACGGGCGCACTTGTAGAAGCCTTTCTCGGGCCGGTAGCCGCCGTCGTACATGGCGTACAGGACGCGGCGGTGGACGGGCTTGAGGCCGTCCCGTACGTCGGGCAGGGCGCGCGAGACGATGACGGACATCGCGTAGTCGAGGTACGAGCGCTGCATCTCGGTCTCGAGCCCGACGGGCTCGACGCGGAGCTGGAAGCCCTGCTCTTCCTCAGGCGTGCTCGGGGTGTTTTCGTCGGCCATTGCTGGTGAAGATCCTTCCTGGTGCGGTCAGCTGAGACCGACTCAGATGTCGAGGAAGCGGACGTCCTTGGCGTTGCGCTGGATGAACTGGCGGCGCGCCTCGACGTCCTCGCCCATGAGGACCGAGAACAGGTCGTCGGCCTGGGCGGCGTCGTCGAGGGTGACCTGGCCGAGGACGCGGTGCTCCTGGTCCATGGTGGTGATGCGCAGTTCCTCGGCGTTCATCTCGCCGAGACCCTTGAAGCGCTGGACCGAGTCGTCCTTGATGCGCTTGCCGGCCTGCTTGCCCAGCTCGATCAGCGCGTCGCGCTCACGGTCCGAGTACGCGTACTCGAAGTCCTCACGGCCCCACTTGATCTTGTACAGCGGGGGACGGGACAGGAACACGTGTCCGGCCTCGACCAGCGGCCGCATGAAGCGGAACAGGAAGGTCAGCAGCAGGGTGTTGATGTGCTGGCCGTCGACGTCGGCGTCCGCCATCAGGATGATCTTGTGATAGCGGAGCTTCTCGATGTCGAAGTCCTCGTGGACTCCGGTGCCGAAGGCCGAGATCAGCGCCTGGATCTCCTGGTTCTGCAGGATCTTGTCGATCCGCGCCTTCTCGACGTTGAGGATCTTGCCGCGGATCGGGAGGATCGCCTGGATCAGCGGGTTGCGGCCGGACTTGGCCGAGCCGCCGGCGGAGTCACCCTCGACGATGAAGATCTCGCACTTGGTGGGGTCGTTCGACTGGCAGTCGGAGAGCTTGCCCGGCAGGGACGCCGTCTCCAGCAGGCCCTTGCGACGCGTGAGGTCGCGCGCCTTACGGGCCGCCACGCGCGCGGTGGCCGCCTGGATGCCCTTGCGGATGATGTCCGTGGCCTCGACCGGGTTGCGGTCCAGCCAGTCGTTGAGGTGCTCGTAGACCGCCTTCTGGACGAAGGTCTTCGCCTCCGTGTTGCCCAGCTTGGTCTTGGTCTGGCCCTCGAACTGGGGCTCGCTCAGCTTGACCGAGATGATCGCGGTCAGACCCTCGCGGATGTCGTCGCCCGTGAGGTTGTCGTCCTTCTCCCGCAGCAGCTTCTTGTCGCGCGCGTACTTGTTGATCAGCGAGGTCAGCGCCGCCCGGAAGCCCTCCTCGTGCGTACCGCCCTCGTGCGTGTGGATGATGTTGGCGAAGGAGTACACACCCTCGCTGTAACCACTGTTCCACTGCATGGCGACCTCGAGGGACAGGCTCTTGTCCTTGTCCTCGGCCTCCAGGTCGATGACCGTGGGGTGCACCGCGTCTCCCTTGCGGGAGTTGAGGTACGTCACGTAGTCGACGATGCCGCCCTCGTAGTGGTACGAGACGGTCTTGACCTCGTCCGTCGTCTCGTCGGCGCCGGCCTCGTCCGCCCCGATGGTGGCCTTCGCCACCTCGCGCTCATCAGTGAGTTTGATAGTCAAACCCTTGTTGAGGAACGCCATCTCCTGGAAGCGCCGCGAGAGCGTCTCGAAGGAGTACTCGGTGGTCTCGAAGATGTCCGGGTCGGCCCAGAAGGTGACCGACGTGCCGGTCTCGTCCGTGGCCTCGTGCTGCGCGAGCGGGGCCGTGGGGACGCCCAGCTTGTAGTCCTGCGTCCAGCGGTAGCCGTCGGTCCTGACCTCTACGGCGACCTTGCTGGACAGCGCGTTGACGACGGAGACGCCCACGCCGTGCAGACCGCCGGAGACCGCGTAGCCGCCGCCGCCGAACTTGCCGCCCGCGTGCAGCACGGTCAGCACGACCTCGACGGCGGGCTTGCCCTCGGACGGGACGATGCCCACCGGGATGCCGCGGCCGTTGTCGATGACCCGCACGCCGCCGTCGTGGAGGATCGTCACGTCGATGGTGTCCGCGTGACCGGCCAGCGCCTCGTCGACGGAGTTGTCGACGACCTCTTGCACCAGGTGGTGAAGGC
Source organism: Streptomyces sp. JLBG701 (assembly GCF_058544905.1). NCBI lineage: Bacteria > Bacillati > Actinomycetota > Actinomycetes > Kitasatosporales > Streptomycetaceae > Streptomyces > Streptomyces sp. JLBG701. The sequence continues at coordinate 5,824,397 of NZ_CM178588.1, read as the reverse complement.
CGCGCTCACCGGTCGAGCCGATGTACATACCGGGTCGCTTGCGGACCGCGTCCAGACCCTCGAGGACGGTGATGGCGCTGGCGTCGTACGAGGCGGTGACCTCGCCGTTCGAGGAGATTGCCGCGCCGTTCGCGCCTGCGTCGGTGGACGGGATGTTCTCGTTGGGGTTGCCGGAATCGGCCACGAAGCGCCCTTTCTGGCACAGCACCAGCCAGGCTCGTCGGCGGGTTGCCGGAGCGGCTGCGGCATGTTGCGTTGGTAAGCCTTGATCAGCGTTGCTCAGCTTTTCCCGGGCGGTCCCCACGTTTGGGGCGGGATTAGCTTCCAGTCTACCGGTAGCGCCGACAGTGATGGGGGTTTGCCGGTACCTGAGTCCGCATGTGCCGCCCTCGACCCGCCTCGGAGGACTCCCCATATACGGAACGGGGCTCAAAGAGGCTCACGGAGGCACTCAGCGCTTCCGGGTGTCAACCCTTTGCTACTCCGGGGTCAGGTCGGTGTTCGCAACCGCGTGCGGTCGTACGCCGGGACAGCGAGGGCACAGCTCAGCGGCCTGCATGTGATCTAAGTCACCCGTAGGTGTCACCGGGTCCCACGCTGCCCGGGGCGCGCAGAGGACCGTAGCGACGGGCGGGACCGTTGGGTCCGAGCACCTTGATCAGCTTCACCGTGCCGTGGCCGAGATCCTCGTTCAGGCGCGCGACCAGCTGCGGGGCGAGCAGGCGCAGGTTCGTCGCCCAGGCCGTGGAGTCGCAGCGCACGATCAGGACCCGCTCGTCCTCGTCGTACTTCTCCGGCTCGCAGTGCTTGGCCAGGTCCTCGCCGACGATCTGCGGCCAGCGGCCCATGACGCCGCCCACCGCGGCCGGCGCCTCCCAGCCCCGCTCGGTGAGGAGGCGGTTGATGGCGGCGCCCAGTGCCATGGGGTCGCGCCCGTCGGCGCGCGCGCCGGAGCGCAGGCCGCCGCGCCGCGCCTGCTTCTTCTGCTGCGCCGCGTCCCCACGCGCGCGTGCCGCCTCCTTCGCCGCCCGCAGCGCCACGCGCGCGAGGTCGACGCCGGAGGGTTCGGCGGCCTTCTTGGGCTCGGGATCCCGGTCGGTGCTCATGCCCGCTCCACCGTCCCGTCCGACACGACGTACCGCGTCCCCGTCAGTACGTGCGGTACGTCGTCGTCGACCGCGGCCGTCACGAGCACCTGCTCACCGGGCGCGACCAGCTCCGCGAGCCGCTCACGCCGCCGCGTGTCCAGCTCGGCGAACACATCGTCGAGCACCAGCACCGGCTCGTTCCCCTCGGCCCGCAGCAGGTCGTACGACGCCAGCCGCAGCGCCAGCGCATAGGACCAGGACTCGCCGTGGGAGGCGTAGCCCTTGGCCGGCAGCTGACCGAGTTTGAGATTCAAATCGTCTCGATGGGGGCCTACGAGAGTGACGCCCCGCTCGATCTCCTGCTTGCGGACCTCGGCGAGGGCGGCCATCAACTGCTCGTAGAGGTCATCACGCGTGTGTGCCTCACCGGGCGCCGACGGCTTGTACTCCAGGGCCAGCGGGCCGCCGCCGGGGGCCAGTTGCTCGTACGCCTTGTCGGCGAGCGGCTGGATCGTGGCGATCAGGTCGAGGCGCTGGGCGAGCAGTTCGGCGCCCACGCGCGCGAGGTGCTGGTCCCACACGTCGAGCGTGGAGAGGTCCATGGAGCGGCCGCCGTGGCGGCGGGCCAGGGCGGCCGTCTTGAGGAGGGTGTTGCGCTGCTTGAGGACCCGGTCGTAGTCGGAACGGACGCCGGCCATGCGCGGGGATCGGGCGGTGATCAGCTCGTCGAGGAACCGGCGCCGCTCGCCCGGGTCGCCCTTGACCAGGGCGAGATCCTCCGGCGCGAACAGCACACTCCGTACGATGCCCAGCACATCCCGGGGTCTGACCTGCGAGGACCTGTTGATGCGGGCGCGGTTGGACTTGCCCGGGTTGAGCTCCAGTTCCACCAACTGCTGACGTTCGCCCTGCTTGACCTGCGCCCGGATGATCGCGCGCTCGGCGCCCATGCGGACCAGCGGGGCGTCGGAGGAGACACGGTGGCTGCCGAGGGTGGCGAGATAGCCGACCGCCTCGACAAGGTTGGTCTTCCCCTGTCCATTGGGGCCCACGAAGGCGGTGACGCCGGGATCGAGCGGAACCTCGACCCCGGCGTACGAGCGGAAGTCGGCCAGCGACAGATGCGTGACGTGCATGGTCGTTCGCCGACCTCCCCCGGTGTTGTGGACCGAACGAGCGGCCCTGTGGACTACTTCTTCTCGACCGCGTGGCCGCCGAACTGGTTGCGCAGCGCCGCGATCATCTTCATCTGCGGAGAGTCCTCCTGGCGCGACGCGAACCGCGCGAAGAGGGAAGCCGTGATCGCGGGCAGCGGCACGGCGTTGTCGATGGCGGCTTCCACAGTCCAGCGGCCCTCGCCGGAGTCCTGTGCATAACCCTTGAGCTTGTCGAGGTGCTCGTCGTCGTTCAGAGCGTTGACGGCCAGGTCGAGCAGCCAGGAGCGGATAACCGTGCCCTCCTGCCAGGAGCGGAAGACCTCGCGCACGTCGGTGACGGAGTCGACCTTCTCCAGGAGCTCCCAGCCCTCGGCGTAGGCCTGCATCATGGCGTACTCGATGCCGTTGTGGACCATCTTCGAGAAGTGGCCCGCGCCCACCTTGCCCGCGTGCACGGCGCCGAAGTCGCCCTCGGGCTTGAGCGCGTCGAAGACCGGCTGCACCTTGGCGATGTTCTCGGCGTCGCCGCCGTACATCAGCGCGTAGCCGTTCTGCAGGCCCCAGACGCCGCCGGAGACGCCGCAGTCGACGAAGCCGATGCCCTTGGCCGCGAGCTCCTCGGCGTGCTTCTCGTCGTCCGTCCAGCGAGAGTTGCCGCCGTCCACGACGACGTCACCCGGCTCCAGGAGCTCGGCGAGCTCGTCGACGGTCGACTGGGTGGCGGCACCCGCCGGGACCATCACCCAGACCACGCGCGGGCCCTTGAGCTTGCCCACAAGCTCTTCCAGGCTGGAGACGTCGGCGACGTCCGGATTGCGGTCGTATCCGATGACGGTGTGACCTGCGCGGCGGATCCGCTCGCGCATGTTGCCGCCCATCTTGCCGAGGCCGACGAGACCGAGCTCCATCAGTTGTTCCTTAGGTTGCGACGTGGCATGAGGGCACTTGTCGTACCCATGTCCGAGCCTAAACCCGGACGGTCATGCACACCTGTGGGCATACGCGCTCAGACGTACGCCCCCACCTGCGGTGTTCTCGTCGGAGAAGATCAGCCGCTCAGACGGACCGGCATGATCAGGTACTTGTAGGCCTCGTCCGCCTCCGCGTCCAGCGCCGGCTTGCCGCTGAGCAGCGCGGGCTTCGTGGACGTCGTGAAGGAAAGCTGGGCGACCGGAGAGTCGATGGCGCTCAGACCGTCCAGCAGGAACGTCGGGTTGAAGGCGATCGAGATGTCGTCGCCCTCCAGCTGCGCGTCGACCCTTTCCACAGCCTGTGCGTCGTCGCTGGAGCCGGCCTCCAGGATCAGCACGCCCTGCTCGAAGCTGAGCCGCACCGGGGTGTTGCGCTCGGCGACCAGGGCCACACGCTTGACGGCCTCCACGAAGGGGGCGGTCTCGATCACGGCGACGGAGTTGAACTCGGTCGGGAACAGCGTGCGGTACTTCGGGAGGTCGCCCTCCAGGAGTCGGGTCGTCGTACGACGACCGGCGCCCTCGAAGCCGATGAGGCCCTCGCCCGCGCCGGAGCCGGAGAGCGCCAGGATCACGCTGTCGCCGCTCGTGAGCGCCTTGGCGGTGTCCAGAAGCGTCTTGGCGGGCACCAGGGCGACCGCGGACGCCTCCGGGTTCTCCGGCTTCCACAGGAACTCACGGACCGCGAAGCGGTAGCGGTCGGTGGAGGCCAGCGTCACCGTGTCGCCCTCGATCTCGATGCGCACACCGGTGAGGACGGGCAGCGTGTCGTCACGGCCGGCCGCGATGGCGACCTGGGCGGCCGCGGCGGCGAAGACCTCGCCGGGGACCGTCCCCGTCGCGTTCGGCATCTGCGGCAGGGACGGGTACTCCTCCACAGGCAGGGTGTGGAGTGTGAATCGCGAGGAGCCGCAGACCACGGTCGCCCGTACACCGTCTGTGGAAATCTCCACCGGCCGGTTGGGGAGGGCGCGGCAGATGTCGGCGAGCAGGCGGCCGGAGACGAGCACCGTGCCCTCCTCCTCGATCTCCGCGTCCACAGACACCCGCGCCGAGACCTCGTAGTCGAAGCTGGACAGGCTCAGCTGGCCTTCCTCGGCCCTCAGCAGAAGGCCGGCGAGGACAGGCGCCGGCGGACGGGCCGGGAGGCTGCGGGCCGCCCAGGCCACTGCCTCCGCGAGTACGTCGCGTTCCACCCGGATCTTCACTGTTGCCGCCTCCTGCTGTTGCCGGCGCTTCTCGGCCTGCCTGGCTTCGTCGTCTGTCTCGGTGTGGTCGGTCCCTGTGAGGGGAAGGACACCGGGGAACAGTCTGACGCACCGCACTGACAGTCGGTGCCCCTCGGGGTCAAGTCGTGACGAGGGGCAGTCGGGAGCGAGACAGCGAGTTGTGCACAGGACCCTCTTCTAAACGGATTCCCAGCTCTCTCTAGTTGGGAGTAGTAGTAGGGGCTGTGGAAACCGTGGATAACCCCGTTTTCGCAGCTCAGGGGCGATTTTTTGTCCACCGGCCCTGTGGGCGACGACGGTGGACAACTGGGGGTGTCTGTGGAGAACGGAAAGTTCTGCACACCCCGTGCACAGGCTGAGGCGACTTCTCCCCAGTGCCGTCCCCAGTTTTACCCACCTTTCCCACAGGCCAACCCGACACCTTGGTGTGACGCCTTTCACTCGACCCGGTGAGTAGGCGCGTCGCGTTGCCGAACAGTGGACAGCGATGTGGAGAAGGTGGGATTCGCTGGGGACAACAGGCCGCAGCCTGTGGGTTGGCGGTGGACAACTTCGTGCACAGCCTGTGGATCTATCACTTGTCCACAGTCTGTGGAGATCCTTCGTCCACGAATCCACAGGCGGTTGAGCTGGCCTGATGGTCTTTCGACAGCACAGCCTGTGGACACGATCTGGACAACTTCGCCCTCCCCAGGATGTGGACGGAAGAAAGTCACCGAATCTGTGGAGAGTGGCCGTAACGCGGCAGGTATTCGAACAGTGGGCGGCCCGCGCGTGACCCGGGAACGGCTGAGGGCGCCCTCGGGAACTCGTCCCGGGGCGCCCTCAGCGACGTAACTCTGGCCTTCTGCGGGCCTTCTGCGGACCCTCTGTGGGGTCGTCAGCCGTTCTTGATGCGGTTCGTGAGCTCGGTGACCTGGTTGTAGATGGAGCGTCGCTCGGCCATCAGATTGCGGATCTTGCGGTCGGCGTGCATCACCGTCGTGTGGTCGCGGCCGCCGAACAGCGCGCCGATCTTCGGCAGCGACAGGTCCGTCAGCTCACGGCACAGGTACATGGCGATCTGCCGGGCCGTCACCAGTGCGCGGCCGCGTGAGGTGCCGCACAGGTCCTCGACCGTCAGCCCGAAGTAGTCGGCGGTAGCGCCCATGATGGCCGTCGAGGTGATCTCGGGGGCCGAGTCCTCGCCGCCGGGGATGAGGTCCTTGAGGACGATCTCGGTCAGCCCGAGGTCCACCGGCTGCCGGTTGAGCGACGCGAACGCCGTCACCCGGATCAGCGCGCCCTCCAGCTCGCGGATGTTGCGCGAGATGCGGGACGCGATGAACTCCAGTACCTCCGGCGGGGCGTTGAGCTGCTCCTGCACGGCCTTCTTGCGCAGGATCGCGATGCGCGTCTCCAGCTCCGGCGGCTGGACGTCGGTGATCAGCCCCCACTCGAAACGGTTCCGCAGCCTGTCCTCCAGCGTCACCAGCTGCTTGGGCGGCCGGTCGGAGGACAGCACGATCTGCTTGTTCGCGTTATGGAGCGTGTTGAAGGTGTGGAAGAACTCCTCCTGCGTCGACTCCTTGTCCGCGAGGAACTGGATGTCGTCGACGAGCAGGATGTCCATCTCGCGGTAGCGCTTGCGGAAGCTGTCGCCCTTGCCGTCGCGGATGGAGTTGATGAACTCGTTGGTGAACTCCTCCGAGCTCACGTACCGCACGCGCGTGCCCGGATAGAGGCTCCGCGCGTAGTGCCCGATCGCGTGCAGCAGGTGCGTCTTGCCGAGCCCCGACTCTCCGTAGATGAAGAGCGGGTTGTACGCCTTCGCGGGCGCCTCGGCGACGGCGACCGCGGCCGCGTGCGCGAAACGGTTCGAGGCGCCGATCACGAACGTGTCGAAGAGGTACTTCGGATTCAGTCGCGCGGTCGGCTCGCCGGGACCCGACGCCGGCGCCGGCTTCGCGGCCAGCGGGCCCGGGGCGCCGCTGGAGGCCGAGGAGCCGACCGGGCCGCCGCGGTGGACGTGCCCGGGAGCCGACGGGGGTTCCGACAGATCCCGGCGGGCGTCGCGCTGGTCGTAGTCGGAGCGCTTCTGCTCGTAATCCGCACGCTGCTGGTCATAGTCGGCGCGCTGCTGGTCGTAGGGCGGGCGCTCCATCGACTGCGGGCGGTACTCCTGCGACGGAGGGCCGTACGAGTCCTGTGTCGAACCTCCGTACGGGGCCTGGTGCGAGGAGCCGTACGAGTCCTGCGACGGCGACGCGTACGGGTCGCGCTCGGGGAAGCCGAACCGCTGCTGCTGCCAGCTGTACTCGTCCTGCGAGGGGCGCGGCCAGGCGCCGGGCTCGGGGCGCTGGTAGTCCGCCGGGTAGGCGGGGCGGGCGGTCGGGAGTTGATCGCTGGGTGTTCCGGAATGCTGCTCGGGGCGTGACGGCCGGTGGTCGTCGTTGCGGCGGTCGGCGCGGTGGCGGCCGTATCCCTCGTATGTGTCGCGTCCCTGGGAGTAGGCTTCGCGGCCCGTTCCGGAGGACGACGGAGGCTCCGGCTCCTCGTAGCGGGGCTGGGACGGCGGCATCGGCGGGGGCGGGGGTTCGCCGGCGGAGTCGTCGACGGTGATCGCGATGCGGATCGGCCGACCGCACTCGCGGCTCAGCGACTCGCTGACGATCGGCGCGAGGCGGCCTTCGAGCACGCCCTTCGCAAATTCGTTCGGTACGGCGAGCAGTGCGGTGTCCGCCACCAGTGCCAGCGGTTGGCAGCGTCGGATCCAGTGCTCGTCCTTGCCCTCGACGCCCTGCCCCCGACCCTCTCCGAGGAGTTGTTCCAGCACTCGTGGCCACACTGCGGCAAGATCGGCAGGTACGTCAGCCACAGGGCACGCTCTCTCACGGGTCCCACGAACGTGTGGTTCTGGGACGTATCGGGATGTAAATCGGGTGGGACGGGCGAATCGGAGTCCAGCCACGGTAGTCAGGGCGACGGGTGCGGTTCAAGTTGTTGTCCCCAGCCTGTGGATAGTGTCTCGCCGTGACCGCTGGTTTGACCGGATGGCGTAGCCGCGCGTACCGTAACCAGGTCGAGTTGTCGATGGCTGCTGCCGCCTGCCTCCGATGGGCACAGATCGCGTTCGGGTGATCGGGAAGCGGTGCAATCGGGCGTAACGCGAGCTACTCGTGGGCGCACGGTGACAGCCAGGACGGCACCCGCAACCAACGATTTATTTCTGGAGCCCCCGAGTGAGCAAGCGCACCTTCCAGCCGAACAACCGTCGCCGCGCGAAGACCCACGGCTTCCGCCTGCGGATGCGCACCCGTGCCGGCCGCGCGATTCTCGCGAACCGCCGCAGCAAGGGTCGCGCCAGCCTGTCCGCCTGATTCTGATCAGGTCATGACGTCGTGCTGCCTACCGAGCATCGGCTGAGGCGGCGCGAAGACTTCGCGACCGCGGTACGGCGAGGACGTCGGGCTGGACGCCCGACTCTCGTCGTCCACCTTCGTAGCGGTTCCACGGACCCGCACGCGCCTGGGGAGAGCGCTCCCCCGACGCGTGCGGGTTTCGTCGTGAGCAAGGCCGTGGGTGGCGCGGTCGTGCGCAACCAAGTGAAGCGCAGACTTCGCCATCTGATGCGTGAGCGGGTAGCCCTGTTGCCCCCCGGTAGCCTGGTAGTCGTACGAGCGCTGCCCGGTGCGGGCGACGCCGACCATGCACAGCTGGCCCAAGACCTGGATGCCGCCTTGCAGCGGCTGCTGGGAGGGGGCGCGCGATGAAGTACCCGCTACTGGCGCTGATCAAGCTGTACCAGTGGACCATCAGTCCGCTGCTCGGGCCGGTCTGCAAGTACTACCCGTCGTGCTCCCACTATGGCTATACGGCCATCGACCGGCACGGCGCTGTCAAAGGCACGGCCCTGACAGCCTGGCGCATCCTGCGGTGCAATCCGTGGTCGCTCGGCGGTGTGGACCATGTCCCGCCGCGCAAGCGCCCGCGGTGGCACGAAATGCTGCGTAACGCCTGGCGCGCACGCAAGGGCGGGCCCTCCGCCGCCGAAACGGCCACCGAGGGGCAGAACCCCTCGAGCCCGGCCGCAGAGACCCCGTCCCATGCCCAAGGAGCATGATTAGTGGACACGATTGCCAGTCTTTTCAGCTTCATCACGACACCTGTCTCCTGGGTCATCGTCCAGTTCCACACGGTGTACGGCGCCATCTTCGGCCCCGACACCGGGTGGGCCTGGGGCCTGTCGATCGTGTCCCTGGTGATTCTGATCCGTATCTGCTTGATCCCGCTCTTCGTGAAGCAGATCAAGTCGACTCGGGCCATGCAGACGCTGCAGCCCGAGATGAAGAAGATCCAGGAGCGCTACAAGAACGACAAACAGCGCCAGTCCGAAGAGATGATGAAGATGTACAAGGAGGCGGGTACCAACCCGCTCTCCTCGTGCCTTCCCATCCTGGCGCAGTCCCCGTTCTTCTTCGCCCTGTACCACGTGCTCAACGGCATCGCGACCGGCGACACCATCGGCGTGATCAACAAGAGCCTGCTGGAGAGCGCGCAGAAGGCCCACATCTTCGGTGCCCCGCTGGCGGCGAAGTTCACGGACGGTGCGTCGAAGGTCGAGGCCCTCGGTGCCTCGCTCACCGACGTGCGGGTCGTCACCGCGGTCATGATCGTGCTGATGTCCGCGTCGCAGTTCTACACGCAGCGTCAGCTGATGACGAAGAACGTCGACACCACGGTGAAGACGCCGTTCATGCAGCAGCAGAAGATGCTGATGTACGTCTTCCCCGTCATGTTCGCTGTCTTCGGCATCAACTTCCCGGTCGGTGTCCTCGTCTACTGGCTGACCACCAACGTGTGGACCATGGGCCAGCAGATGTACGTCATCCGCAACAACCCGACGCCGGGTTCCAAGGCTCAGGCCGCGTACCTGGAGCGCCTGCACAAGCACGTCACGCACCACGGCAAGACCCGCAGCCGCAGCGAGCGCACCATCGTCAAGGCGATCGTCGCCAAGGGCCGTGACCGCAACGAGTTCGAGCGCAAGTTCATCAATGGCCTGAGCAAGGCGGGTCTGGCGGCCCAGGCGGACGGCACCGTGGTGAAGGCCGAGGCTTCGGCTGTCGCCACCGCCGAAGACGGTACGCCGACGACCGCCACGCCCAGGCGGCAGCAGCCCAAGCGTCAGTCCAAGGCCCAGCGCCAGTCCGCTGCTCAGAAGGCGGCCGAGGACTCCGAGCCGAAGCCGAAGACGTCGCTGAGCAAGTCCGAGGAGCCTCAGGACGCCAAGTCGGAGGATGCCAAGCCCTCCGCAGCTGCCAACAAACCCGCCGCGAAGCCCGGCTCCGGTACCCGCAGCAAGGCCCAGTCCGGACAGCGCAAGGGTCCGCAGCGGCCCAAGTCCCCGTCCAAGAAGTAAGAAGGAGTCCATCCCGTGACGGAAGGCACCACCTCCGCTGCTGCCGAGGGTGTAGACACCCTGTCCCGCCTGGAGCAGGAGGGCGAGATCGCGGCGGACTACCTCGAAGGTCTGCTGGACATCGCCGATCTCGACGGCGACATCGACATGGATGTCGAGGCCGACCGCGCCGCTGTCTCGATCATCAGCGACTCCGGCGGCCGCGATCTGCAGAAGCTGGTCGGGCGCGACGGCGAGGTGCTGGAGGCACTCCAGGAGCTCACGCGCCTGGCGGTGCACCGGGAGACCGGCGACCGCAGTCGGCTCATGCTCGACATCGCGGGCTACCGCGCCAGGAAGCGCGAGGAGCTCTCCGAGCTGGGCGCGAAGGCCGCTGCCGAGGTGAAGAACACCGGCGAGCCGGTCAAGCTGAACCCGATGACGCCGTTCGAGCGCAAGGTAGTGCACGACGCGGTCAAGACCGCAGGTCTGCGCAGCGAGTCAGAGGGCGAGGAGCCGCAGCGCTTCGTCGTTGTGCTTCCCGCCTGATCGGTCCATACGTTCCACCGGCCCCGTCTGTTGCGCAGGCGGGGCCGAACTTTGTCAGCCTGGTACTCCTGGTGGTCAGCGCCGAGGGCGCTCTTGCGGTACGGAAGGACGGTCCCCCGTGACGGAGGCAGCGGAGCTTCCCCCCGCGCCCGAGGTGGCGCGTGAGGTGTTCGGAGATCGCTTCGCGGATGCGGTCCGGTACGCCGAGCTGCTCGCTGAGGCGGGCGTCCAGCGTGGCCTGATCGGCCCACGCGAGGTGCCCCGCCTGTGGGAGCGGCATCTGCTGAACTGCGCGGTGCTTTCGGAGGTCGTTCCCGAGGGCGTGACCGTGTGCGATGTCGGTTCGGGCGCCGGCCTGCCCGGCATTCCCCTGGCGCTCGTCCGGGAGGACCTGAAGATCACGCTGCTGGAGCCCCTTCTGCGGCGTACCAATTTCCTGACCGAGGTCGTGGAGCTGCTGGGACTCGATCACGTGACCGTCATGCGCGGCCGCGCCGAGGAAGTCATGGGAAAGGTCCAGCCCGTGCACGTCGTTACAGCGCGAGCCGTGGCTCCGCTGGACCGGCTGGCCGCGTGGGGCGTTCCGCTGCTGCGCCCGTACGGGGAGATGCTCGCGCTCAAGGGAGACACCGCCGAGGAAGAGCTCAAGAGCGCGGCTGTGGCGCTGAGCAAGCTCGGTGCCGTGGAGACGTCCATCTTGCATGTGGGTGAAGGCGTGGTGGATCCGATGTCCACCGTTGTGCGCGTCGAGGTCGGTGAGAGCCCTGGCGGCGTGCGCTTCGCGGCGAAGCGGGCGAAGGCTGCTCGTACGGGGAGAACACGCAGGCGTCGTTGAGAAGCGCCGGGTGGGCGGAGTGACGTTACTGATCCGTCCTGACGAAGAGACGTACTCCACACAAGCTGGCAAACCTACGCATGCCGGAGTGTCGCGACAGTTCGGCCGCCGCTGCTGTGCATCGTGTTTCACGTGAAACGTCGCTCACTGCTTCACGGCATCATCAGCCGCGGTCGCGCGGCCGAACCCCGCGAAAGGAAGCCTCTTGGGTCACTCCGAGAGGTAACGGAGTTGTCCACAGAGGTGGATTTCTCCACAGAACAACAGGCCTCACTGGTTCACGACCCCGAAGGCATGGGAGGCTCTGTTCATTGCGAGCCTGAAGTCGAGGAGAGTGAATCCTTGCGGTCCGACGCCAACATCGCGGGACCGATGACCGATCCGGTCCCCGGTCCCCGTACCGAATCGATGGGGGACGATGTTTCACGTGAAACACCGCCCCCGATGGACGACACTCCCATCGGTCGTGCTGCCCAACTGGCGGTGGAGGCTCTGGGCCGTGCCGGCGAAGGCCTGCCACGACCGGAGCAGACCAGAGTCATGGTGGTCGCCAACCAGAAGGGTGGAGTGGGCAAGACGACGACGACCGTCAATCTTGCCGCTTCCCTCGCTCTGCACGGCGCCCGTGTCCTGGTGATCGACCTCGACCCTCAGGGCAATGCGTCCACCGCTCTGGGGATCGACCATCATGCCGAGGTCCCCTCGATCTACGACGTGCTGGTCGAGAGCAAGCCGCTTGCAGAAGTCGTCCAGCCAGTCCCCGATGTCGAGGGTCTGTTCTGTGCCCCCGCCACGATCGATCTCGCCGGTGCGGAGATCGAGCTGGTGTCCCTGGTGGCACGAGAGAGCCGTCTCCAGCGGGCGATCCAGGCTTACGAGCAGCCGCTGGACTACGTCCTCATCGACTGCCCTCCTTCGCTCGGCCTTCTGACGGTCAATGCCTTGGTGGCCGGCGAGGAGGTCCTCATTCCGATCCAGTGCGAGTACTACGCGCTGGAAGGGCTGGGGCAGCTGCTGCGCAACGTCGACCTGGTGCGGGGGCACCTCAACCCCGCCCTGCATGTGTCGACCATCCTGCTCACCATGTACGACGGCCGGACGCGCCTCGCGTCTCAGGTTGCGGACGAGGTGCGCACCCACTTCGGCGACGAGGTGCTGCGGACGAGCATTCCCCGCTCAGTCCGTATCTCCGAGGCGCCCAGCTATGGGCAGACGGTACTGACGTACGATCCAGGATCCAGCGGTGCCCTCTCCTATCTAGAGGCGGCACGGGAAATCGCGCTGAAGGGTGTCGGCGTCAGCTATGACGCGCCGCACGCCCACATCGGCGCTCAGGGCGACCAGAACATGGTGGAGGGCATCCAGTGAGCGAGCGACGGAGGGGGTTGGGCCGTGGTCTCGGCGCACTGATCCCTGCTGCCCCAACTGGGGAGAAGACGGCGGCTCCGGCCGCGGTGGGGGGTGCGGCTGCCACGTCGCCCACGGCTGTGCCGGTGTTGACCACCGACCGTGGCGTGGCCGCGGCCAAGGTGGCCACGCTGCCGCCTGTTTCACATGAAACAGAGGAACCGTCGGTCTTCGGCGTGGTGGAGACACCCGGCCCTCCGGTCGGGGCCCACTTCGCCGAGCTTCCCCTCGATTCCATCTCGCCGAACCCGCGGCAGCCGCGTGAGGTCTTCGACGAGGACGCGTTGGCAGAGCTTGTCACCTCCATCCAGGAAGTCGGCCTTCTCCAGCCCGTCGTCGTACGGCAACTCGGCCCCTCGCGCTACGAGCTCATCATGGGCGAGCGGCGTTTTCGGGCCTGCCGTGAGGCCGGCCTGGATGCGATCCCGGCGATCGTGCGGGCCACGGACGACGACAAGCTTCTCCTGGACGCTCTCCTGGAGAACCTGCACCGGGCTCAGCTGAACCCGCTGGAAGAGGCTGCCGCCTACGACCAGTTGCTCAAGGACTTCAACTGCACGCACGACCAGCTGGCGGACCGCATCGGTCGTTCCCGCCCTCAGGTCTCCAACACCCTGCGTCTGCTGAAGCTCTCGCCGTCCGTTCAGCGCCGGGTCGCCGCCGGAGTCCTCTCCGCAGGGCACGCACGGGCTCTGCTGTCCGTCGATGACTCGGAGGAACAGGACCGGCTGGCTCACCGGATCGTGGCCGAGGGGCTCTCGGTGCGGGCCGTCGAGGAGATCGTGACCCTGATGGGTTCGCGGCCGCAGACGACCCAGCGCTCGAAGGGACCGAGGGCCGGCGCCCGGGTCTCCCCTGCGCTGACCGACCTGGCGTCCCGTCTCTCGGACCGCTTCGAGACGCGGGTGAAGGTCGATCTGGGGCAGAAGAAGGGCAAGATCACGGTTGAGTTCGCGTCGATAGAGGATCTTGAGCGGATCCTCGGCTCGATCGCTCCCGGGGAGGGACCTGTCCTGCAGAAGAGCCTTCTGGACGGCGACTCCGAGGACACCGAGGACTGAGCCTGCGGTCGTCGGTGGCCGTCCTCAGTCGATCAGCAGAGCGGCCCGTGTCCGGTGTGTACCGGAACACGGGCCGCTCTTTGCTTTCTGACAGTATCGATGGAATCCCATCGTGGATACGATGCGATGGGGAATGGCGCATCCACCCGGCAGCACCTCTTAGGGGAGGCGGGGGTCATGCGAACGGTGAGCCGGACCGGACTGGTGAGCGCAGGCTTGGGACTGGGCGCGGTCGGCGGGTTCGTCGGCAGTCTGCTCAGGGAACGAAGCGCTCTGACAGCCGCTCGCGACGCTGCGGGCGAAGGAAGCGAGGAACAGCCTTCATGGGGCGTCGGCTCGTACCGCTCACGCTGGACAACCTCCAGGATCTTCCCAAGCGTTGCCGCTCGTGTGTCTTCTGGGAGTTGGACCCCGTCAGCGGAGAAGCCGCGGTAAAGGCGGGCACCCCCGCGCTGGAGAAGGAAGCCTGGATCTCCGCCGTCCTGCTCGACTGGGGATCCTGCGGACGGGTCGTCTACGTCGATGACGCGCCCGTGGGGTTCGTGCTCTATGCACCCCCGGCCTACGTTCCCCGCTCGACCGCGTTCCCCACGAGCCCTGTATCACCGGATGCCGTGCAGCTGATGACCGCGTTCATCATGCCGGGCTACCAGGGACAGGGGCTGGGACGGGTGATGGTCCAGACGGTCGCCAAGGATCTGCTGCGGAGGGGCTTCAAAGCGATCGAGGCCTTCGGCGACGCCCGCTGGTCGGAGCCCGCCTGCGTACTGCCCGCCGACCATCTGCTGGCTGTGGGCTTCAAGACGGTCCGTCCCCACCCCACGTATCCGCGACTGCGGCTGGAGTTGCGGACGACGCTCTCCTGGAAGGAAGACGTGGAGATGGCGCTGGACCGGCTCCTGGGGGCAGTGCAGAAGGAGCCTGTGCTGCGGCCGCTCTGAGGACTGACGACAAGCGAATGGGCCAGCCCTTCCGGGCTGGCCCATTCGTGTTTCACGTGAAACATCGTCCACCGCATCGACTACTCGGCGATGAAGTCCTCAAGGTCGCGGACGATCGCGGCCTTCGGCTTCGCGCCGACGATGGTCTTGGCAACCTCACCATCCTGGTAGACGTTCAGGGTCGGGATGGACATGACGCCGTACTTGGCGGCCGTACCCGGGTTCTCGTCGATGTTGAGCTTGACGATCTCGATCTTGTCGCCGTACTCGGCGGCGATCGCCTCGAGGGATGGCGCGATCTGGCGGCACGGACCGCACCAGGCGGCCCAGAAGTCCACCAGTACGGGCTTGTCGCTCTTCAGGACGTCCTGCTCGAAGGAATCGTCTGTCACGTTCTTCAGGGTGCCGGCCACGGCGGGGCTCCTTAACTGGTTGGTGCGGTGGGGCGAATGGGGGTCAGACAGAGGTCTTCTCGGACACGGCCTTCTCCTCGTCCGCGAGGGCGGAGAGGAAGCGCTCGGCGTCGAGGGCGGCTGCACAGCCGGTGCCGGCCGCGGTGATCGCCTGGCGGTACGTGTGGTCGACTACGTCGCCGGCACCGAAGACACCGGTGAGGTTCGTCCGGGTCGAGGGAGCGACGACCTTGAGGTAACCCTCTTCGTCGAGGTCCAGCTGGCCCTTGAACAGCTCGGTGCGCGGGTCGTGGCCGATCGCGATGAACAGGCCCGTCACCGCTAGGTCCGAGAGCTCACCGGTCTTGACGTTGCGCAGCTTCAGACCGGCGAGCTTCTGCTCGCCTTGGACCTCGGCAATCTCGCTGTCCCACACGAACTTGATCTTCGGGTCGGCGAAGGCGCGCTCCTGCATCGCCTTGGACGCGCGCAGCGAGTCCCGGCGGTGGACGATCGTCACGGACTTGGCGAACCGGGAGAGGAAGGTGGCCTCCTCCATCGCGGTGTCGCCGCCGCCGATCACGGCGATGTCCTGGTCCTTGAAGAAGAACCCGTCGCACGTGGCACACCAGGAGACACCGCGACCGGAGAGGGCGTCCTCATTCGGCAGGCCGAGCTTGCGGTGCTGGGAGCCGGTGGTGACGATGACGGCCTTCGCCTTGTGCACCGTGCCAGCGGTGTCCGTGACGGTCTTGATCTCGCCGGACAGGTCGACGGAGACCACGTCGTCCGGGACGAGCTCGGCACCGAAGCGCTCGGCCTGGGCGCGCATGTTGTCCATGAGCTCGGGGCCCATGATGCCGTCCTGGAAGCCCGGGAAGTTCTCCACCTCGGTGGTGTTCATCAGCGCACCACCCGCGGTGACGGCGCCCTCGAACACCAGCGGCTTCAGCGACGCGCGCGCGGTGTAGAGCGCCGCCGTGTAGCCGGCAGGCCCGGAGCCGATGATGATCACGTTTCGGACGTCGCTCACGGCTTGTTTCCTCGTCTCTGGAATGCGTCGTACGACGGTGGGAGCCCCTTTCAGAACTCTCACCCCACCCAACGGATCCTAAGGGGCCAACATTCCCGGTGTGTCCGGGCACACGGAGACGCCGCACCGCAGGGGATACCGCGGCGGACGGAGACGACGAGACTGCGCTCAGGAACGTGCGTAGGACCGCGTCAACAGAACCTTGGCAGCGGCGGACGACGACTGCCCCACACAGGCACTGTCGACGACGTAGGCATTGACCCGACTGTTGTCGGACGCGTCGGGCAGCACCACAAGAAGCGCATCCTTGCCCTTGTACGTGCCTTCCTTGGTCGCGATCGCCGCCTGCTCGCGGCCGATCCCCTGCCGGATGCAGGGGGGAACCTCGACCGTGGGCTCAATGAGAGTGCTGACCTCGGGGGTGGACTGCACGCCGAAGCTGTCCGGGGCGCGGGATTCCCCCTCGGAGCTCTTCTTGGTCGTCGTTGAGAGGAGCTCGGCGACCTGCTCCTGCAGCTTTCCCTCGGAGAGAGTGTCTGCGGACGGCGTGCCGTTGTTGAGGGAGGACAGCAGAACGGAACCGAGCCCCAGGGCTGCCGCAGTGAAGACCGTGCCCAGGACAGCGATCCTGCGGCGTCCGCTCTGCTTGCGGTTCTTGCGGCCCGGGCCGGTGGTGGACGTACGCGGCTGTCCGACGGGGCGCTCCGCTGTGGTCGATGTTTCACGTGAAACATGCGCACCGAACGGCGCCGGGGTGTCCATGGCATCGGGAGCGGTGGCGCTCAGCAGAGCTTCCGCGGCCAGGGCGGCGTCGATACGGCTCGCGACGTCGGCGGGCATGCGCGGCGGGCCCGGCAGCGTGCCAAGCAGTCCGCGGATCTCTTCCAGGGAGGTGTAGACGTCGGCGCAGAGTTCGCACTCGTCCAGATGTCGCCGTACATCAGAGGTGCGGGTGGTCGGGAGCAGGCCTTCGGCGAGGTCGGAGATCTCCGCGACATCCGGGTGCCCGGTCGTGTCCGTCGTGGCCGTCACGCTCGCCCACCTCCGCCCTTCACAGCAGCTGAATCGCTTGGTCCTGCATCCCGTGGACCTGCGTTGTGCGGTCCCGCTGCGGGTGGGACGGATGTCCCCTGCGCCCGGTTCCGTCCCGGGCCCGACTGCTCGCCGTCACCGGTACTTTCCGGCCTCAGATGGGTGAGCAGTGGCAGGAGTCTGGCTCTGCCGCGGGCGCAGCGGCTCTTCACCGTCCCGGTCGGCACGTCGAGCATGCGGGCGGCCTCGGCGACGGGGTAGCCCTGCATGTCCACGAGGACGAGGGCCGCCCGCTGATCGGGCGGGAGCGTGCCGAGCGCCTCGATGAGCTGACGGTGCAGATCGTTTCGCTCCGCGGGCGCCGACGCCGACTCGTGCGGCTCAAGGAGCTGCTCCAGGCGCTCGGTGTCGTCGACCGGGGACGTCTTCCGTGAGGCCGCCTTGCGGGCGCGGTCCAGGCACGCGTTCACGGTGATGCGGTGCAGCCACGTCGTGACGGCCGACTGGCCACGGAAGGTGTGGGCGGCCCGGTAGGCGGAGACGAGAGCGTCCTGGACGGCGTCAGCGGCCTCCTCGCGGTCCCCCAGGGTGCGCAGCGCCACCGCCCAGAGCCGATCACGGTGACGCCGCACGAGCTCACCGAAGGCATCGGGGTCACCTTCGACATGGCGGGCGAGCAGCTCCTGATCGCTCACTCCGTCATATCCGGCGCCTTCCGCCATCGGACCCCCTTCGCCCTCAGTCGGTCACCTTGATGTCCGCCACCCGGCCACGGTACGTGCCGTCGTCGGTCAGCGGCAGCTCGGTCAGCCAGACCAAGAGATAGCGGGTCTTCACGGTTTCGTCGGGCTTGAGTGCCACGCTCGCACCGGAGCCTTCGGCGACCTTCGTGTACGCATCGAAGGACGTGGGCTCCGAACTCGCGTCGCTGGATGCGGTGAGGAGTTCGACGGACGTGTCCCCCACGAAGGTAACGCTCGTGCTCCCGACTTCCTGGACCTTGCCGAGGTCGAGGATGAGGCCGAGACCCGGCTTCAGGTTTCCGAAATCGGCGCCCTTGTAGAAGTCCGTCTGCCAGTACGTTGTGGGGCTGCTGTCGTAGGCCTTCTGTATGTCGAACGGCTTCTCGGATCCGTCGCCGAACGGGTCGAAGTCGCGCGCGCCGGTGATAGCGATCGGCTCGCTGGCCGACTTCGTCGGACCCTTGTCCCCGTCGTCCGTCGGCTGCGTCTTGTTCGTGTCGTCGGACTGGTTGCCCTGCTCCATGAGCGCGTCCGCCAGTTGCCAGCTGCCGAGGCCCAGCGCGGCGATCAGCAGTGCCGAGACGGCCCACTTGAGGACCTTGCCGGTGCGGGTCTGCAGCGGGGGCGGCGGGGGCGGTAGCGGCTGTGTGACGCCCGGATGCGGTGCGGGGCGACCGTACGTGCCCTGCTGGTACGTCGTGCGCTGGTACTCGGGCGGTGCGGTGAACGCGGGCTCCGGCGGGCGGATGCGAGGCATCTCGCCGATCGCCTTCACCAGCTCCTCCGGAGTGGTGCAGGGGGCCTCGTGACGGGACGCGGTGGCGCCGTCGTTGGCGAGCGCCCGCATGGCGAGTTCGGACAGGCCGCGGTGGACGCCGGCGCGCACCTGGTCGGGGGCGATGAGGCCAACGCCCTTGGGTAGTCCGGACAGTCCGTAGGCGTCGGCCTCGTACGGCCAGCGCTGGGTGAGCGCCGCGTACAGCAGGGCGCCGATCGACTCGGTGTCGGTGCGCTGGGGGGTGTCGGAGGTGATGCCTCGCAGCGCGGCGTTCACGGCGAGACCTCGGATGCGCCATTGGCCGGACGATGTGCGCAGCACCGCGTTCGGGTTCAGGCGCAGATGAGCGAGGCCCTCGCGGTGGGCCGCGGCCATCGCCGAGGCGATCTGGCTGACCATCTGGTAGGCGTCGTGTGGCTCCAGAGGGGCGCTCGCGAGGAGCGGGGTCAGCTCCGTGGCATCCGGCAGCCACTCGTGCACGACGTAGACGAGGTCGTTCTCCTCGACCGCGTCCAGGACCTGGACGAAGCGCGGATCACCGAGCAGTGCCGAGGAACGGGCCGCCGCCAGGACGGAGCGTGCCCGTGCATGGTCCGCCGGCAGGATGTGGACGCCGACCGCGCGGCGGAGTTTCTCGTCGACCGCACGCCAACTGCTGAAACCGTCCAGACGGGTGACGCACTCTTCGAGGCGGTACCGTCTGGCGAGCTTGTGGCCGCTGTGCAGTTCGGGCGGTGAGGCCTTTCCGGGACTCTCGGTCCCGCCGCTCCCCTGTGCCTCGTCGTGTTCCGTGTCCCGCTCCCGGTTCTGGGCCACCCCGTCGGCCGTGGACTGGTCCGCCTGTGCGGTCAGCGGCTCGTCGCCGCTGTTGTCTGCCACGTCGACGGCAGCCGTACTCCGTTCCGCCACCGTCGTTCCGCCTCCCCATCCATTGCGTGCTTCCGACGCAGAAACCAATTGTGCCCACAGTCCGCCGGTATGCACGACACACGGTGGCGGACGATGGTTGTGCGCTACCTCCGCCTCAGCGCCCCAGACGCCCGCGGACCATGCCCACGAGGGAGTTGAGCTCCTCGATGCGCATGCGGCGTGCCGCGATGTAGAAGATCCCAAGCAGTACGGCCCCGCCCACGACGAGCGCGGCGAACGAGCCGAGGACACCCTGGCCGATCGCGTGCCCGATGCCGTAGCAGGCCGCCCCACTGAGGAGCGCGGCCGGCACCGAGGCGATGCCGAGCCGTGCGTACGTCCGCAGCACACGGCCGCCGTCCAGGTCGCCGCCCAGCCGCTTGCGCAGCCGGTTCCAGGCGACACCGACACCGATCGCGTAGGCGAGCCCGTACGCGGCGGACATGCCCACCACGGCCCAGCGGGCCGGGAGGACGAAGTAACAGAGCGCCGAGGCGCTGGCGTTGACCGCGGCCACGATGACCGTGTTGTAGAAGGGCGTCCGGGTGTCCTCGTAGGCGTAGAAGGCACGCAGGACGACGTACTGCACGGAGAACGGGATCAGGCCGAGGCCGAAGGCCATCAGCATGTAGCCCATGTTGGTGGCCGCGCCGATGCCCGAGGAGCCGAAGATCAGCGTGCACATCGGGATGCCGAGCGCGAGGAAGCCGAAGGCGATGGGCACGATCGCGACCGCGGTCGTGCGCAGGCCCTGGGAGATGTCGTCGCGTACGGCGCCGGCGTCGTCCTCGGCCGCCGAGCGCGAGATGCGCGGCAGCAGGGCGGCCATGAGGGAGACGGTGATGATGGCCTGCGGCAGGCCCCAGATCAGCTGGGCGTTGGCGTAGGCGCTGATTCCGGTGCCGGGGATGTTCGTGTCCACGACCGCCGAGGTGGCCAGCTGGGTGACGACGAGCGCGCCGGCCTGGTTGGCGAGGACGAACAGGATCGTCCACTTGGCGAGCATCGCAGCCTTGCCGAGGCCGTGGCCCTTCCAGTCGAAGCGCAGCCGCAGCCGGAATCCGGTCTCGCGCAGGTAGGGGATCATCGCGAGCGCCTGGACGACGAGTCCGAGAAGGATGCCGATGCCGATGAGCCGCTGGCCCTCCGCCGGGATGTTGTCCACGGACATCTTCGAGTCCGCCGAAGTGCCGTACACCCAGAGGAACATGCCCAACGTGACGATGATGACGATGTTGTTGAGGACCGGGGTCCACATCATCGCGCCGAACTTGCCGCGGGCGTTGAGGATCTGACCCATCACCACATGGACGCCCATGAAGAAGATCGAGGGCAGGAAGTACTGGGTGAAGGTGACGGCGACGTCGTTGGCCGCCGGGTTGCTGGCCACCGGGTTCGACAGCGCGCGCACCAGGAGCGGTGCGGCGAACATCGCGAGGCCGGTGAGCGCGGCGAGCGCCACCATCACGAGGGTCAGCAGCCGGTTGGCGTACGCCTCGCCGCCGTCCTCGTCCTCCTTCATGGCCCGTACGAGCTGGGGGACGAACACGGAGTTCAGGCCGCCGCCGACGGTGAGGATGTAGATCATCGTCGGCAGCTGGTAGGCCACCTGGAAGGAGTCGCCCAGGACGGCGGTGCCGAGTGCCGCGACAATCAGCGCCGAGCGGATGAACCCGGTGAGACGGGACACCATCGTGCCCGCCGCCATCACCGCGCTCGACTTCAACAGACCCCCTGCACGCCCGCCCTTCGCGGCGGTGGCAGCGGCCACGGGGTTGGGCGGCGAGGCGGGAGCCTTGGGCACGGGAGGCGGCGTCGGCGCCGCGTACTGCCCGGCCGTCGGATACTGGCCCGCGCCCGGTGCGGCGGCCGGACCCGGTACCGCCGGGGGCTCCGTCGGCGGGCGGCCGCCCTGCTGCTGGTCCCTGAAGAGGTGTGCGAAGGCGTCCGGCTCGTGGCGCTCCTCGCCGGCCTGGGTGACCAGGTCGTCGACGCCCACGAACTGGGTCGTGCGGGGGTCGTCGCCGTAGGGCAGGTACTGGGTCACGCCCTCCGGCTCGGGTGCCGGGGTCTGGGCCCACACCTGCGGGTCGGGGGCGTACTGCGACTGGGACGGCTGGGCGTAGAGCGGCGGCTGCGGCTGGTACGTGCCCGGGGGCGGCGGGGGATGTGCGGCACGGTCGTAGAGCGCCTCGGCGACCGGGTCCTGGGAGGAGAGGTCCTGCGACCGGTAGGGGTCCTGGTCGTAGGCGTCCTGGAGGTACATGTCCGCGGGGGGCTGCGGCGGCACCTGGCCGTGCTCGGGCGGCGGGCCCTCGGGGTAGCCCGAGCTGCCCGCGGCCTGGCCGCGGTCACCGTCGTACGGCGCGTTCATGGTTACCCACCCTCATCGTCCCGGGCCCACCGGCCACGACATCCTCAACGGTCCACTCTCTCACCCGTGCCGGACGGGTCGGCGTTTTCCGCTGGGGTGTCCGGTGTCGGGTCACTCGGCTGCTCCGGGTCGTCTGCCCCGGCCCGAGTGCCGGACTCCTCCGTAAGACGGTTGGCGGGACCCTCGGGGTTCTCCGGGCCGTCTGTCGGCTCGCCCGCCTCGTCGGGACCGTCGTCCTCGGCCCGGCGGGCCGCCGCGCGCTTGCGCTGCGTGTACATACGGAAGCCGGCGAGGACGAGAAGCAGGAATCCGCCGCCGATGACCAGCATCACGGTGGCTGTGAACTCGGTGACCTTCACATCGAACCTGACTTCGCTGCCGTACTTCTGGCCGTCCTCCGTGTACAGCTGGGCGACCAGCCCGACCCGGCCGTTGGCATTGGCCGACGTCGTGAACTTCACCGACTGGCTGTGGCCGCCGTTGACCGCGACGGGCTGCTCTGCGTAGGCCTCGCCGCCGATCTTGAGCCGCCTCGGGCTGGATGAGGTGAGCCGCAGAACCAGGTGGTCGACACCCTGCACCAGGTTGTTCTGCACGGTCACGGGAATCGTGACGCTGCGCCCGGAGAGCTTCGTCTCGGACTTGTCGATCAGTGTGACCTGGCCGGTGAGGCCGTCGAGGTACGACTCCACGTCCTGGCGGAAGCTCTCCGCCTCGGTGGCCCGGCCACGCCAGGACGTGGACATCTCGCGATTCATGGCCCGCCCGAAGGGGGTCACCACCCGAGACTGGTCGGTGAGGATGACCTTGAAGTTGTCGAGCTTGTCCTGGGTGCTCTCGATCTGCTCGAAGGCCGTCCGCGGCAGCTCCTGCTTGCGCAGCGAGGAGGGGTACGCCGACGCTGACGGCACCTTCGTCGTGGCACTCGAGTCCGGCTCGGCCTTGGCGGCCGCGGTGAGCTCCTGGGACTGGGACCAGGTCCCGCCCTGGAGGGCGGTGAGCGCCTTGGCCATCGCCTGGGCCTGGCCGGCGGACGGCATGCGCTGCGGGGCGACGACGATGCTGCGCTGCTTGTCCGTCTGGAGGTTGAGGGTCAGGCTCTGGGCGAGGAACTTCTGTACGGCGAGCGTGGCGGCGCCCGCCTTCGTCAGGTCGCCCTGGAAGGCGGTCGACAGGCGCGTGTCCGCGACCACCGCCGTGGTGCCGCCGCCGATGGGGCGGGCCGCGGAGGGCGTGTAGGGCAGACCGCCGGTCTCCTGGAGGCTGTCGCTACGCGCGATCACCTTGTCGGCGCCCGCGGAGGTGGCCACCTTGACGATCGACGGGTCGATGGCGCCGTCCACCGGCCAGGCGAAGTCCGTGTTCGGCGTCACGTGGAGGATCGGCTCCACCGTGTTGGCGACCACGTCGGTGGCTTCCTTGAGGCGGCTCAGCGAGCCGGTGACGGTCGTGCCCTGGTGGGCAAGGGAGGCGAGGTCCGGGTCGGCGAAGGGCAGGGCGACGACCTCCTTGTCCGCCACCGCCTGCTGGAGTTCGGCCAGCCACGCCTTGGCGACCGTCTGGTGGGTTCCGGCCTTGGTGGTGTCGCCGTCGACGCGGACCCGGTAGCTGCGGGTCATCGCGTCGACGGAGGCCAACAGGTCGGGATCGATCACCCAGGTGACGTCGAGGTCCTTGCCCAGCGACAGCATCTGCTCCAGACGGCCGCCCGCGGAGATCTCCTTGGCGAGGTCGTCGTTGAGGAAGACCGGTGTCTGCTGCTCGTTCGATCCCGTCTCCGCCGTCATGTGGACGGTGGAGATGAGCGGCCACAGATACGTCGTCCTGGTCTTCGTGTCCGCCTCGTCGGGCTGCCACGGCAGGAACGTTCGCTGGATGCCCAGCACCTGGTCCCACGGCTGCGCGGAGGTCTGGCCCGAGAGCGAGACACCGAGCTGGTAGACCCCGTCCTCACCGAGGTCCAGCTCGTCGACCGGCACGGAGATGCTGAACGGCTCGGCGACGCCCGGAGTGAGCTTGGAGAACTTCTCGACGTACTTGCCGCCGACCTCCGTCCCGTCCGCTCCCTGCTCGTAGTCGGTGCGCTCGGCGGCTTCGTCGATCGACGAGCGGGTGGTCAGCACAGACCCCAGGAGCAGATCCACCTGGGCGTCGGTGACCGCCTGCTTGCCGTTGTTCGTCACCGTGCCGGAGACGGTCAGGGTGTCCCCGTCCGTGGGGACGCTCGGGCTGAGGGTGTTGACGGAGACCGCGACCGTGCTTGAGCCGGAGGCGGCCTGTGCGGGCGCGGCAGCGGGCAGCTGGAGCAGGCCGGCCAGCAGAGGCGCCCCCGCGAGCAGTGCTCCGGTGCGCCGCAGCCACCGGCGGGCAGGTGAGGGACTCGTCCCCTGGAAGTCTGCCGCCTCGGCCACGCGCTCGCCCGTCCCTCGTCGTCGTCAGTGGTCGTCGCAATGTGCGTCCACGCATGGTAACGATGCGCGCTGAGGGGAAGTGCCGCGGACTGCTCCACAAGACCAGGGGAGTACGCCGACCTGTTCCCTATGTGCGCGTATCCAAGGGAAGCGGTGGTGTACGTCACAGGGGCAGCGTCTGTGCATGTATTGAGGGAGCTGTCCGTGCACGTTTAATGAAGGCGCCTCCGGCTGCCCGGGCCACGTACCCTCTTCTGTTGTGCCGAACGCCAACGAAGAGAACCTCAGTGCACTGAGCCAGGTGCAGGACCGCGCGGTGAGTGAACCGCTGTCGGTGGCCCCTGTCGCCGACGACCTCGCCCGCCGCTTCCAGGAAGCCGGGTTCTCACTCGCCCTGGTCGGCGGCTCGGTCCGGGACGCGCTGCTCGGCCGGCTCGGCAACGACCTGGACTTCACGACTGACGCCCGCCCCGAGGCCGTACTGAAGATCGTGCGGCCGTGGGCGGATGCCGTGTGGGAGGTCGGGATCGCCTTCGGCACGGTCGGAGCGCAGAAGGACGGCTACCAGATCGAGGTCACCACCTACCGTTCCGAGGCGTACGACCGGACCTCGCGCAAGCCGGAGGTGTCCTACGGCGACTCCATCGAGGAGGACCTCGTCCGGCGTGACTTCACCGTGAACGCGATGGCCGTGGCGCTTCCGGAGAAGGAGTTCATCGACCCGCACGGCGGGCTCGACGACCTCGCGGCGCGGGTGCTTCGCACCCCGGGCACGCCGGAGGAGTCCTTCTCGGACGACCCGCTGCGGATGATGCGGGCGGCGCGATTCGCGGCCCAGTTGGACTTCGAGGTGGCCCCCGAGGTCGTCACAGCCATGCGGGGGATGGCCGGGCGTATCGAGATCGTCTCGGCCGAGCGTGTTCAGGGCGAGCTGAACAAGCTGATCCTGTCGGCGAACCCGCGCAAGGGTCTGACGCTGCTCGTCGATACAGGAATCGCCGACCACGTGCTGCCCGAGCTGCCGGCCCTGCGGCTGGAGAGCGACGAGCACCACCGGCACAAGGACGTCTACGAGCACTCGCTGATCGTCCTGGAGCAGGCGATCGAGCTGGAGGGGAACGACCCCGATCTGACCCTCCGGCTGGCCGCCCTGCTGCACGACATCGGTAAGCCGCGTACGCGCCGCTTCGAAAAGGACGGCGGGGTCTCCTTCCACCACCACGAAGTGGTCGGGGCGAAGATGACCAAGAAGCGGATGTTGGCGCTCAAGTACTCCAACGAACTGGTGAAGGACGTCTCGCGTCTCGTCGAGCTCCACCTGCGTTTCCACGGATACGGCACCGGAGAGTGGACGGACTCCGCGGTCCGTCGCTATGTCCGGGACGCGGGACCGCTGCTCGACCGTCTCCACAAGCTGACCCGCTCGGACTGCACCACGCGGAACAAGCGCAAGGCGTCCGCACTGTCACGGGCGTACGACGGTCTGGAGGAGCGCATCGCCCAGCTTCAGGAGCAGGAGGAGCTGGACTCGATCCGCCCGGACCTCGACGGCAACCAGATCATGGAGATCTTGGGCGTCGGCCCTGGCCCGGCCATCGGCCAGGCGTACAAGTTCCTGCTGGAGCTGCGCCTGGAGAACGGGCCTATGGAGCATGACGCGGCGGTGGCGGCGCTCAAGGAGTGGTGGGCCGAGCAGAGCTGAGGTCGTGAAACGGGGTCAATGTTTCACGTGAAACATGCGGGGTGGGACAGCGGACGGGGCCATGTTTCACGTGAAACATGGCCCCGTTCCTGTGCGCCCGCTTCGGGCGGGGGAGTTACTTGGAAGCCGAGTAGTCCTCAAGGCACAGGACGAACGAGTCGCCGTCGCCGCTCTGCGAGTACTCGGAGTACTTGGTGCGGTCGCAGCTGGCCGAGGTCCCGTCGTGCTTCTCGGCGACCTTGTAGGCGGCCTTGGAGTCACCGCAGTCCACGACTTCAAGGTCCGGGTCGGTGGTGCTGTCCGGGTTGCCGATGCTCATGCAGTCGCCCACCGCTGCCGTCTCTGCGTCGTCACGGCTGGCTATGAAGCCACCGACCACCACGCCGACTACCACCACACCGACGACGATGTTCTTGATGGTCTTGAAGCTGAGCTTGCGACCGGGCTGCTGCGGCGGAACCGGGGCGTACGGGGCCTGGCCCTGGGTCTGCTGGGCGTAGGGGTTCTCGCCCTGCGGCTGCTGCGCGTAAGGGTTCTGGCCCTGGGCGAATGGGTTCTGGCCCTGAGGTGGCGGAGTTGTCATGTGAAGTCCCCCCTGGAACTTTGGTGCCTGACGCTTGGTAAGGCGCGAGTAAGACGCACGAAAGCTACCGGTTGCCTGTGACAAGCCAGTGGCCCGGAGTGACTCTGTGGCATTGATGTGACACTTACTGGCGTTCAAAGCGGGCCATAGTCCCGGCAACTGCCGCATAGACGACGGCGATTGTGACCACCAGGACCGACGAGCGGCCGTCCGGCGGGAGCATCAGGGCGGCCATCCCAGCGGCACCGACGAAGGCGACGTTGAACAGGACGTCGTAGACGGAGAAGGTACGGCCGCGGAAGGCGTCGTCGACGGACGACTGCACGATGGTGTCCGTGGCGATCTTCGCGCCTTGCGTGGTCAGTCCCAGGACGAACGCCGAGACCAGCATGGGGGCGGTGGCGAACGGCAGGCCCAGGGCGGGGACCAGGATCGCGGCCGCCGCGGCGCACACGACGATCCAGCGGCCGGGCCCGAGCCGGCCCGCGGTCCACGGGGTCACCACGGCCGCGGTGAAGAAGCCCGCACCGGAGATGCCCAACGCCAGGCCCAGCAGGGCGAGTCCGTCGTCCGGGTCCGAGGTGAGGGCGTAGCGGCAGAGCATCAGCACCATGACCGTCAGGGCGCCGTAGCAGAACCGCATCAGCGTCATCGAGGCGAGCGCCCAGGCGGCCTCCCGGCGCGGCGGTGCGGTGAGGTGTCGTACACCTGCCGCCAGGTCGCGAGCGGTGCCGGTGAGTGCCTTCGTCAGGCGTGTCTGTACCAACTCGCGGTCGGGTCCCAGCAGTTCCACCGCCATGCGGAGTGACGCGAGGGCCGCGCACAGGTACAGGGCGGCACCCAGCAGCACCACTGCCGCGTCGGAGTCCGCGACCACCAGACGTACGGCGAAGGCGAGGCCGCCGCCCGCGGTCGCGGCGAGCGTTCCGGCTGTCGGGGAGAGTGAGTTGGCCATGACCAGGCGCTCGGCGTCGACGACGCGCGGGAGGGCGGCGGACAGGCCTGAGAGGACGAAGCGGTTGACCGCGGTGACGCACAGGGCGGAGACGTAGAAGAGCCAGTCCGGGACGTGGCTCAGCATCAGGACGGCCGTCACCGTCGCCAGCAGGACGCGCAGCAGGTTGCCGTACAGGAAGACCTGACGGCGGCGCCAGCGGTCCAGCAGGACGCCCGCGAAGGGGCCCACCAAGGAGTACGGGAGGAGGAGGACCGCCATTGCCGAGGCGATCGCGGCGGCCGAGGTCTGTTTCTCCGGGGAGAAGACGACGTAGGTGGCCAGCGCGACCTGGTAGACGCCGTCGGCGCCCTGGGAGAGCAGCCGTACGGCGAGCAGGCGTCTGAAGTCCCGGAAGCGCAGCAGGACGCGCAGGTCACGCACGACGGACATGGGGCTCAGCCTCACATAAGGGGAGGGTCCCCGGGCCGTATGACCCAGGGACCCTCAACAGCCGGTACAGCGAGCGTCTTTAGCGCGCCGTGCCCTGTCTCGCTATCGCTCGACCTCGCCCTTGATGAACTTCTCGACATTGGCGTAGGCCTCGTCGTCGAAGTACTGGACCGGCGGGGACTTCATGAAGTAGCTCGACGCGGAGAGGATCGGGCCGCCGATGCCGCGGTCCTTGGCGATCTTCGCGGCGCGCAGGGCGTCGATGATGACACCCGCGGAGTTCGGGGAGTCCCAGACCTCCAGCTTGTACTCCAGGTTCAGCGGGACGTCACCGAACGCGCGGCCCTCGAGGCGGACGTAGGCCCACTTGCGGTCGTCCAGCCAGGCCACGTAGTCCGACGGACCGATGTGGACGTTCTTCTCGCCCAGGTCGCGGTCCGGGATCTGCGAGGTGACGGCCTGCGTCTTGGAGATCTTCTTGGACTCCAGGCGGTCGCGCTCCAGCATGTTCTTGAAGTCCATGTTGCCGCCGACGTTGAGCTGCATGGTGCGCTCAAGACGGACACCGCGGTCCTCGAACAGCTTCGCCATCACACGGTGCGTGATGGTGGCACCGACCTGCGACTTGATGTCGTCGCCGACGATCGGGACGCCCGCCTCGGTGAACTTGTCCGCCCACTCCTTGGTGCCGGCGATGAAGACCGGAAGGGCGTTGACGAAGGCGACCTTGGCGTCGATGGCGCACTGGGCGTAGAACTTCGCCGCGTCCTCGGAACCGACGGGCAGGTAGCAGACGAGGACGTCGACCTGGCGGTCCTTGAGGATCTGGACGATGTCGACCGGCTCCTCGGCGGACTCCTCGATGGTCATGCGGTAGTACTTACCGAGACCGTCGAGGGTGTGGCCGCGCTGGACCGTGACGCCCTTGTTCGGGACGTCGCAGATCTTGATGGTGTTGTTCTCGCTGGCACCGATGGCGTCGGAGAGGTCGAGGCCGACCTTCTTCGCGTCGACGTCGAAGGCGGCGACGAACTCGACGTCACCGACGTGGTAGTCGCCGAACTGGACGTGCATCAGACCGGGCACCTTGGCCGCCGGGTCGGCGTCCTTGTAGTACTCGACGCCCTGCACCAGCGAGGCGGCGCAGTTGCCCACGCCGACGATGGCTACGCGAACCGAACCCATTCCGGTTGCTCCCTGTGTGTACGAGTGAGGCCCTGGCAGGGGTCTCACGTGGTGGTGTCGCCGGGCGTATCCGGACCGGGGTTGTCCCCGGTCCGGGGCAGGACGCCCGGCGCTCCCTCTGTGGTGTCGCGAGTGGGCTCTCCATGGGCGGGACCCTTCAGGTCCCGGCCCGCCCGCTCACTTTCGATGAGCTCGTTCAGCCAGCGCACTTCGCGCTCCACGGACTCCATCCCGTGGCGCTGGAGCTCAAGCGTGTAGTCGTCGAGGCGCTCCCGGGTGCGCGCCAGGGAGGCGCGCATCTTTTCGAGGCGCTCCTCCAGCCGGCTGCGGCGGCCCTCCAGTACGCGCATGCGTACGTCGCGTGACGTCTGCCCGAAGAAGGCGAATCGAGCGGCGAAGTGTTCGTCCTCGTACGCGTCGGGCCCCGTCTGCGAGAGCAGGTCCTCGAAGTGTTCCTTACCTTCCGCCGTCAACCGGTAGACGATCTTGGCGCGGCGCCCCGCGAGTGAGGCGGCGAGGGCGTCCTCGGGGGCGTTCCCCGGCTCCTCGATCAACCAGCCGTTGGCGACCAGCGTCTTGAGGCAGGGATAGAGCGTCCCGTAGCTGAACGCACGGAACACGCCCAGTGACGTATTGAGTCGTTTGCGCAGCTCATAACCGTGCATCGGCGACTCGCGGAGCAGGCCGAGGACGGCGAACTCGAGGATCCCGGAACGCCGGCTCATCGTCGCCTCCTCTCTGCCGCGGTCGCACTGTGACGGTCCTTATGCCGAGCTGATGTATCGACTCGATACATCCAGACGATAGAACGGCCTTCCGGATGCGACAAGTGGAAGGACGGTGAACGGCGTCACATCAAGGATTCATGGGAGGCAAGTTGCCTGATTTGGGGTGAACTTCGGGGCTAGGTGGGTTTTGACGGTGCGTAGTCTGTGCGGCATGCACACCACCGGGAACCGAGTGACGCCTGAGGGCGTCCTCGCCCTCGGTGTAGTACGGGTGAATGCGGAAGCGACCACATCCGTACTTCGGGGGGACCGGAAACCAGCCGCCGCTTCCAGGCGCGCAAAGGTGCGCCTGCCCGAGGAGTAATCGTTCGATGAGCGAGCACCGTCGCAAACCGCCGCAGCCGCAGGGAGGCGGACGTGCCGCGGCCCGACGCGGCCAGTCCGGCCCGTCCTCCGGCCGCCGTGCGGCACCGCGAGGCGCCACCACCGGTTCCCTTTCCGACTCCTACGGGTCGGGTTCCACTGGGGCGGGAGGCGAGGAGCCTCAGTACGGCAGCCGAGCCGAGGCCCGGCGCGCGGCACAGAGAAGCAGTGGCGGGCGCCGCAGAGCGGCCGAGCCCGCCGGCCGCCGTCCCGGCGGTCCCAACGGCCCCGGGCAGGGCAGAGGACGCTCCGCGCCCGGCAAGAAGCGGATCATCGACTATCCGCGCTTCGACAAGTACGGATGGCGCCGCTGGGTGCCCTCCTGGAAGCTCGTCTCCGGCCTGTGCGTGTTCTTCTTCGGCAGCCTGGTGGCCGCGGTGGGCATCGGGTACGCAATGGTCGGCGTCCCCAACGAGAACGATGCGGCGAAGTCGCAGAACAACGTCTACTACTGGGCCAATGGCGCCCAGATGGTCGCCACGGGCTCGGGCGTCAACCGGCAGAACGTGTCCATCGACCAGATCCCCAGGGCGATGCAGTACGCGGTGGTCTCGGCCGAGAACAAGAGCTTCTACGACGACAACGGCATCGACCCCTCGGGTATCGCCAGGGCGGTCCTCAACATGGCTCGGGGTGGTGAGACGCAGGGTGGTTCGACGATCACCCAGCAGTTCGTCAAGAACACCTACCTGAGCCAGGACCAGACGGTCACGCGCAAGGTCAAGGAGATGTTCATCTCCATAAAGGTGGGCACGCAGTTCACCAAAGACCAGATCATGCAGGGCTACCTGAACACCGCGTACTACGGCCGTGACGCGTACGGCATCCAGGCCGCCGCGCAGACCTACTACGGCAAGGACGCGGTCGAACTCACGCCGAGCGAGTGCGCCTTCCTGGCGTCCCTGCTCAAGGGCGCGACGTACTACGACCCGATCGGCAACCCGGGCATCGACGCCGTCAACGCGACCGCGGCGAAGAACAAGGCGCGTTCCCAGGAGCGCTGGAGCTGGATCCTCGAGCAGATGCACGACGACGGGCATCTGACGGACGCCGAGTACCAGACGGCCACCAAGAAGTACCCCATGCCCGATGACCTCAAGGCGACCAAGGGCATGACCGGCCAGGTCAGCTACCTGGTCGACACGGCCAAGAAGTACGTCCTGGCCCACTCCGACATCTCGCAGACCGAGTTCGACCAGGGCGGCTTCCAGATCTACACGACCTTCGAGAAGGACAAGGTCAACGCCCTCAGCAAGGCCGTCAAGAAGATCGAGGAAGACCGCCTCGACCCGAAGAAGAACGATCTGGACAAGTACGTCCAGTTCGGCGCGGCGTCGGTGAAGCCCAACGATGGTGCGATCGTCGCCCTCTACGGCGGCGCGGGCTACGAGAACAACCACTTCACCAACAACGCGGACAGCTCGGGCGTGCCCGTCGGTTCGACGTGGAAGCCGTTCGTGCTGGCCGCGGCCATGGACTACGGCACGTACAAGACTGACGGCGAGGGGCTCTCACCGTCGAGCAAGTACAACGGCAACGACCATCTCAAGGTCATGAACAACGACGGCAGCTACGTCCTGAAGAAGGACAACACGCCCTTCTTCCAGGAGAACGAGAGCAACTACCCCTGGGGCTACATCAGCCTCCGCAAGGCGATGGAGCAGTCCATCAACACGCCGTTCGTGCAGCTCGGTATGGACGTGGGGATGAAGAACGTGGCGGAAGTCGCGGAGAAGTCCGGAATCCTGGAAAGCACCTTCGCAGGCTTCAACGCGTCCTTCGCACTCGGCACCTCGACCCCCAGCGCGATTCGCATGGCCGACGCCTACGCGACGTTCGCCGCCTCCGGCAAGCAGGCGGACCCGTACTCGGTGACTGCCGTCAAGTCCGGCGGAGAGACGGTCTCCGGCTTCGACAAGCCGAAGATCACCCAGGCGATGCCGGAGAACGTGGCGAACAACGTCACGGACGTCCTCGAGAACGTCATCGAGAACGGTACGGGTACGAACGCGAAGGCCCTGGGCCGTACGGCGGCCGGCAAGACCGGTACCACCGACAGCAACAAGTCGGCCTGGTTCGTCGGCTACACCCAGCAGCTCTCGACTTCGGTCGCGATGTTCAGGGAGAACCCGAAGGACCACAAGCTGCTCTCCATGAACGGCACGGCGGGTGTGGACTCCATCCACGGTGGTGACATCCCGACGTCGGTGTGGACTGAGTACATGAAGGCCGCACTCAAGGGCGACAGCGACCCCGGCTTCCCGGACGCCGAGAAGATCGGCAAGGTCGACGACGAGTCCGGCGCCCCGTCGCCGACCCCGACGTTCAGTGAGACGCCGAGCGCCACGCCGTCCGAGGCGCCGAGCGCGACGCCCAGCGAGACGGTCATCCAGCCGTCGGCCACGGCGAGCGAGACCTGCACGTCGGCCTTCGGCTGCAACGGCAACGGCAACGGTGGGACGGAGACCGGTGGCGTGACCTCGACACCGACGGCCACGGAAACTGATACCACCAATGGGAATCAAAACGGAGGCATCTTCGGCGGAAATTCCGGCTAGCTCGAAGCCCCGACCGGTTGGCGGGCATATCGCCTGCCAAGGGTGTTTCACGTGAAACATGGGCCGTCGCACCCACGAGGTGCGGCGGCCCTCGGCGTATTCCTAGGCGCGTACGGCAGGATGTGCCCCATGCCCAGCGCAGAATCGACGCCAACGAGCGTGTACGAGCCGGACCCGGTGCGGCCGACCAGAGAGGACAGGGTCGCCGCGAGCGGGAGTGAGCTGATCGGCGGCCCGATCGGGCGGCGCGCCCTGTTCGGGACGTCCTGGTGGACTCCCGTACGGGTCGTCGCACTCGTGGCGATCGGCATGTTCGCCCTCGGTCTGGTCCAGAAGGCGCCCTGCTACAACGGCGCCTGGTTCTTCGGTGCGAGTTCGCAGTACACGCACGCGTGCTACTCGGACATCCCGCACCTCTACCAGGGGCGCGGCTTCGCCGACGGGCTCGTGCCGTACTTCGACAAGCTCTCCGGCGACATGCAGTACCTCGAATACCCGGTGCTGACCGGTGTGTTCATGGAGGTGGCCGCCTGGCTCACGCCCGCCACCGGCAGCATCCAGGACCAGGAACAGTGGTACTGGATGGTCAACGCCGGGATGCTGATGGTGTGCGCGGTCGTCATCGTCGTATGCGTGTCCCGTACGCACGCGCGGCGCCCCTGGGACGGTCTGCTCGTCGCCCTGGCGCCCGCCTTCGCGCTGACCGCGACCATCAACTGGGACCTGCTGGCGGTCGCTCTGACGGCCGCGGCGATGCTGATGTGGTCGCGGAGTCGCCCCCTCGCCTTCGGCGTCCTCCTGGGGCTCGCCACGGCCGCCAAACTGTATCCCGTGTTCCTGCTGGGGCCGCTGTTCCTGCTGTGCTGGCGCGCGGGCAAGTGGCGGGACTTCGGGAAGGCCCTGGGGGGCACGGCGGTCGCCTGGCTGGTCGTGAACCTGCCGGTGATGCTCTTCGCCTTCGACGGCTGGTCGAAGTTCTACACGTTCTCCCAGGAGCGGGGCGTCGACTTCGGCTCCTTCTGGCTGATCATGGCCCAGAACTCCACCGACCCGCTCAGCACCGACACCGTCAACACCCTGGCCACGCTGCTGGTGCTGCTGTGTTGCGTGGGCATCGCTGTGCTCACGCTGACCGCCCCGCGCCGGCCGCGCTTCGCCCAACTGGCCTTCCTGATCGTGGCCGCCTTCATCCTCACCAACAAGGTCTACTCGCCGCAGTACGTACTGTGGCTGGTCCCCCTCGCCGTGCTGGCCCGACCCAAGTGGCGGGACTTCCTGATCTGGCAGGCGTGCGAGGTGGCGTACTTCCTGGGGATCTGGATGTACCTCGCGTACACGACCAGCGGGGACGCCCACAAGGGACTGCCGCAGGACGGCTACCACTGGGCGATCGCCGTGCACCTGCTGGGCACGCTGTACCTGTGCGCCGTGGTCGTGCGCGACATCTACATGCCGGAGCGCGACGTGGTGCGCCGGGCCGGCGACGACGACCCCTCGGGCGGTGTACTCGACGGCGCGGAGGACGTCTTCGTCCTCGGCCCCGCAGCCCATCCCCCGCGGCACGCCGCGTACTTCGACGGGCCTCAGGTGGAGTGGGGCAGCGAGGATTCGGCACCCGCCCAGGACCGTTCGCTCTGAGCGAACAGATCGTAGGAAGGCCACGCGAAAGGCCGTACACGAAGAGTTCGAGATCTTCGTGTACGGCCTTCTCGCTGTCGTCGGCGCCCCGCGCGGTTGCCTTTCCCGCGGCTCAGCGGTCGACGATGCGGTCGAACTGCGTGGTGGTGTGCCGCAGATGGGCCACCAGCTCCTCGCCGACCTTCGGCTCGGGGGCGTCCGCGGGCACGAACAGGATCGAGACCTGCATGTGCGGCGGCTCCGCGAACCAGCGCTGCTTGCCGCCCCAGACGAACGGAGAAAGGTTCCGGTTGACCGTGGCGAGACCCGCGCGTGCGACGCCCTTGGCACGCGGCATGACGCCGTGCAGCGCCTTCGGGGCCTCCAGACCCACCCCGTGCGACGTACCGCCCGCCACGACCACCAGATAGCCGTCCGACGCCGCCTTCTGCTGCCGGTAGCCGAAGCGGTCGCCCTTGGACACGCGCGTGACGTCCAGGACGGCACCGCGGTACTCGGTGGCCTCGTGGTCCCCCAGCCACAGCCGCGTGCCGATACGCGCGCGGAAGCGGGTCTGCGGGAACTGCTGCTGCAGCCGGGCGAGTTCCTCGGCCTTGAGGTGGCTGACGAACATGGTGTGCAGCGGCAGCCGGGCCGCGCGCAGCCGGTCCATCCAGCCGATGACCTCCTCGACGGCGTCAGAGCCGTCGGTGCGGTCCAGCGGCAGGTGGATCGCGAAGCCCTCCAGGCGGATGTTCTCTATGGCGGCGTGGAGTTGCGGCAGTTCCCGCTCGCTCACGCCGTGCCGCTTCATCGAGGACATCACCTCGATGACCACACGGGCGCCCACGAGGCCGTACACGCCGTCGATCGACGACACGGAGCGGATGACGCGGTCGGGCAGCGGTACGGGTTCCTCGCCGCGCCGGTATGGCGTCAGCACCAGCAGGTCACCGCCGAACCAGTCCTTGATCCGGGCGGCCTCGTACGTCGTGCCGACGGCGAGGACGTCAGAGCCCAGCCGCGTGGCCTCCTCCGCGAGCCGCTCGTGTCCGAAGCCGTAGCCGTTGCCCTTGCAGACCGGGACGAGCCCCGGGAACTGCTCGGACACGTGCTTGTGATGCGCCCGCCAGCGCGCGGTGTCGACGTAGAGCGTGAGCGCCATGGCCGGACCTGGAACCTTTCTGGTGGCTGCGGTGTATCAGAGGTGTGAAAGCAAATTGTGGTGCGTCACCGGTGCCTGTGTCAGCGGCGCGACATGTAGATGTCGAGGGCCTTGTGGAGCAGCTTGTTCAGCGGGAAGTCCCACTCGCCCAGGTACTCGGCAGCCTGCCCGCCCGTGCCCACCTTGAACTGGATCAGGCCGAAGAGGTGATCGGTCTCGTCCAGCGAGTCGGAGATGCCGCGCAGGTCGTAGACGGTGGCACCGAGCGCGTAGGCGTCGCGCAGCATCCGCCACTGCATCGCGTTCGAGGGCCGGACCTCACGGCCGATGTTGTCGGAGGCGCCATAGGAGTACCAGACGTGCCCGCCGACCACCAGCATCGTCGCCGCCGCCAGGTTCACCCCGTCGTGCCGGGCGAAGTACAGCCGCATCCGGTTGGGGTCCTCGCTGTTGAGAGCCGTCCACATGCGCTGGAAGTACGACAGCGGGCGGGGCCGGAAGTGGTCGCGCACCGCCGTGATCTCGTACAGCCGCTGCCATTCCGCAAGGTCCTCGTAGCCGCCCTGGACGACCTCGACACCGGCCTTCTCGGCCTTCTTGATGTTGCGGCGCCACAGCTGGTTGAAGTTCTTGTGGACCTCTTCCAGGGACCGGTTGGCCAGCGGCACCTGGTAGACGTACCGGGGTTGTACGTCACCGAAGCCGGCGCCCCCGTCCTCGCCCTGCTGCCAGCCCATACGACGGAGCTTGTCGGCGACCTCGAAGGCGCGCGGTTCGATGAAGTCGGCCTCGATGTCACGCAGTCGCTTCACATCCGGGTTCTGGATGCCCGCCTTGATGGAGGTGGCCTCCCAGCGCCGGATGATCACCGGCGGGCCCATCTTCACGGAGAAGGCGCCCTGGTGCTTGAGGTGCGCAAGCATCGGCTGGATCCAGTCGTCCAGATTCGGCGCGAACCAGTTGATGACCGGGCCTTCGGGCAGATAGGCGAGGTAGCGCTTGATCTTGGGGAGCTGCCGGTAGAGGACAAGACCCGCGCCGACGAGCTCGCCGGTCTTCTCGTCGAACCAGCCGAGGTTCTCGGAGCGCCATTCCGCCTTGACATCAGCCCACGCCGGGACCTGCATGTGGCTC
Source organism: Streptomyces sp. JLBG701 (assembly GCF_058544905.1). Lineage (NCBI taxonomy): Bacteria > Bacillati > Actinomycetota > Actinomycetes > Kitasatosporales > Streptomycetaceae > Streptomyces > Streptomyces sp. JLBG701. The sequence continues at coordinate 5,787,625 of NZ_CM178588.1, read as the reverse complement.
GCCGCGGGCAGGCTCTGGATGTAGGCCAGATGCTGCTCTCGGCTGATGGTCCTCAGGGTCAGGCTCATTCGGGGCGCTCCTCGGGCTGGTGTGTCCCCATGGGTACAGGGGCTCCGGCTCTCGCGCCGAAGCCTACTGCGCCTTGCGAGCGCCCTGACTGGGCGTACGGAACCTTCGCCCCGGCCTGTGGGCCGCCGAGGTGTTCCGGCGCGCGTTCCGCGGTACTTGCGCGCCCGTGCGAGTGGCTGCGTGGTACTTCCGCGGTGAGGGATGTGGGTGGCCTCTGCGGCCGGCCTCAGCCGAAGACGCCGCCGAAGAGGCCGCCGTGTGCCATGCCGAGGCCGAAGCCGATGGCTGCGGCGCCGAGACCCAGGATCAGGCCGAAGCGTTCGCGGGTGGTCACCGAGATCCACTGTCCGTACGCGCCGGTGAAGATCCCCACCAGACCGGTCCACGAGCTCACCAGATGGAGGCTGTGGAACATCGCCGTGACGAAGGCGATCGCCCCGAGTACCACGGTCACCGCCAGAAGGGTGTCCTGGAGTGGGTGGGACTTGCCGTCTGTGGCGAAGAGAGATCCGGCGGTGTTGGGTCGCAATGCTTGTGCCATGGGGCACCTCCTGCGGAAGGCGGCGCATCGTAGCGCCGTACACACCCGATGTGTACAGATTGACGGTCTACGCGGCCGGATTTCAACCGGAAGCCGGTGTGCGGGTACTCTGTACCCTCTGCACCGGTGTCTGCCCTGACCACTGCAGGCGCTTCCGCTCGGGAGCACCGATTGTCAGTGGCGGCCGATACCGTTGCGAACGCATCACAACCCTCCTGCCACGGAACGACCGTGGCCGCTGAGTCCAAAGGAGGTGGGTTCCACATGCGTCACTACGAAGTGATGGTCATCCTCGACCCCGATCTCGAAGAGCGTGCTGTCTCTCCGCTGATCGAGAACTTCCTCTCCGTCGTCCGTGAGGGCAACGGAAAGGTGGAGAAGGTCGACACCTGGGGCCGTCGTCGTCTCTCGTACGAGATCAAGAAGAAGCCCGAGGGCATCTACTCGGTCATCGACCTGCAGGCCGAGCCTGCGGTCGTCAAGGAGCTCGACCGCCAGATGAACCTGAACGAGTCGGTCCTCCGGACCAAGGTCCTCCGCCCCGAGACCCACTGAGCATCCCGCTCAGCTGATCTCGGGATTCGAGTAGCAGCACCAAAAGCAGCCAGCAGCAAACCCGCCGAGAGGTTCCCCCATGGCAGGCGAGACCGTCATCACGGTCGTCGGCAATCTTGTCGACGACCCCGAGCTGCGCTTCACCCCTTCCGGTGCGGCGGTCGCGAAGTTCCGTGTCGCGTCCACTCCCCGCACCTTCGATCGCCAGACGAACGAGTGGAAGGACGGCGAAAGCCTCTTCCTCACGTGCTCGGTCTGGCGTCAGGCGGCTGAGAACGTCGCCGAATCGCTCCAGCGAGGCATGCGCGTCATTGTGCAGGGCCGGCTGAAGCAGCGGTCCTACGAGGACCGTGAGGGCGTCAAGCGCACGGTCTACGAGCTGGACGTCGAGGAAGTCGGCGCCAGCCTGCGGAGCGCCACGGCCAAGGTCACCAAGACCGCCGGCCGCGGTGGTCAGGGTGGTGGCTTCGGCGGCGGTAGCGGTGGCGGCCAGGCTGGCGGCAGCTGGGGTGGAAACTCCGGCGGTGGCCAGCAGGGCGGCGGCGCTCCTGCCGAAGACCCGTGGGCAACCGGCGCTCCCGCCGGTGGCCAGCAGGGTGGCGGCGGTGGCGGCGGCTGGGGTGGAAACTCCGGCGGCAGCACCGGCGGCGGCTACTCGGACGAGCCCCCCTTCTAGGGCCAGGGCCCTCGATGGGCCGGGTTCGTACCCAAACTTCTTGATCACACAGGAGAAACACACATGGCTAAGCCGCCTGTGCGCAAGCCGAAGAAGAAGGTCTGCGCATTCTGCAAGGACAAGGTCCAGTACGTGGACTACAAGGACACGAACATGCTGCGGAAGTTCATTTCCGACCGCGGCAAGATCCGTGCCCGCCGCGTGACCGGCAACTGCACGCAGCACCAGCGTGACGTCGCCACGGCCGTGAAGAACAGCCGTGAGATGGCGCTGCTGCCCTACACCTCCACCGCGCGATAAGGGAAGGGTGACCGACTAATGAAGATCATCCTCACCCACGAGGTCTCCGGCCTCGGTGCCGCGGGCGACGTCGTCGACGTCAAGGACGGTTACGCTCGCAACTACCTGATCCCGCGGAACTTCGCGATCCGTTGGACCAAGGGTGGCGAGAAGGACGTCGAGCAGATCCGTCGTGCTCGCAAGATCCACGAGATCCAGACCATCGAGCAGGCCAACTCTGTGAAGGCCCAGCTCGAAGGCGTCAAGGTCCGCCTGGCCGTCCGCTCCGGCGACGCCGGTCGACTCTTCGGTTCCGTCACCCCGGCCGACATCGCTTCGGCGATCAAGGCTTCCGGTGGCCCCGAGGTCGACAAGCGCCGCATCGAGTTGGGCACGCCCATCAAGACGCTGGGCGCCCACGAGACGTCCGTGCGTCTGCACCCCGAGGTTGCCGCCAAGGTCAACATCGAGGTCGTCGCGGCCTGACGGCTGCGCTCGGCATAGCTGAGAGAGGGGCCGCACCCAGCCGGGTGCGGCCCCTCTTCGCGTTCCTTGTGTGCCTCTTCCGAGTGCTTCACGTGGCCGGAGGCGGTGGACGGCTGGGCGTGTTTCACGTGAAACATGACACTTTCCGGGATGCCACTCGCGTTGTTTCACGTGAAACGGTGAGCGTGTCCGGGACGGTCAGCGCGTTGCGCCCGTGACGATCCACCGACCCGAGCGGGTGCGGAGCCACAGCGTCAGCATCCGCGTGGTCATCATCAGCGTCATGGCCGCCCAGAGTGCGGTGAGCCCACCGCCGAGCGCTGGGACGAGCAGCGCGACCGGTACGAAGACGGCCAGGGTGATCAGCATGGCCCAGGCCAGATACGGTCCGTCGCCCGCGCCCATCAGGACGCCGTCCAGGACGAAGACGATGCCGCAGATCGGCTGGGAGAGGGCCACCATCAGCAGGGCGGGCAGCGCTGCATCGTTGACCACCGAGTCGCTGGTGAACAGGGGCAGGAACAGCGGTCGGGCGGCTACCACCAACAGGCCCAGCATGACGCCGGCCGCGATGCCCCACTCCACCATCCGACGGCAGGCCTCCCGGGCGCCCTGGGAGTCGCCGGCGCCGAGGTAGCGTCCGATGATCGCCTGACCGGCGATGGCGATGGCGTCGAGGGCGAAGGCGAGCAGGCTCCACAGCGACAGGATGATCTGGTGCGCCGCGATGTCCGCGTCACCCAGCCGGGCCGCGACAGCCGTGGCGATCATCAGGATCGCCCGCAGGGAGAGAGTGCGTACCAGGAGAGGAACGCCGGCCTGGGCGGAAGCCCTGATCCCCGCGAGGTCGGGACGCAGCGAAGCGCCGTGTCGGCGGGCTCCGCGGACCACCACCACGAGATAGACCCCGGCCATGCCGCACTGGGCGATGACGGTGCCCCAGGCGGATCCCGCGATGCCGAGGTCGGCGCCGTAGACGAGGCCCGCGTTGAGGGCGGCGTTGGCGACGAAACCGGCGACGGCGACGTACAGGGGTGTTCTCGTGTTCTGCAGTCCCCGCAGGACGCCGGTCGAGGCGAGCACGACGAGCATGGCCGGAATGCCGAGGGCGGAGATACGGAGATACGTGGTCGCGTACGGGGCTGCCGTGTCCGACGCGCCGAAGAGTCCGACGAGGCCGGGTGCCGTGGGCAGGACCACGGCGATGACTGCGGCGCCGAGCAGCAGGGCCAGCCAGATGCCGTCCATGCCCTGGCGGATGGCGGACTGGAGATCGCCGCCGCCGACGCGTCGGGCGACCGCGGCCGTGGTGGCGTAGGCGAGGAAGACGAAGATGCTGACGGCTGTCGTGAGAAGGGCCGAGGCGACGCCGAGTCCGGCGAGTTGCGGCGTGCCGAGGTGTCCGACGATCGCGCTGTCGGCCATGACGAAGAGGGGCTCGGCGACCAGTGCGCCGAAGGCCGGGACGGCCAGTGCGACGATCTCTCGATCGTGCTGTCGCCGAGTGGCCTTGGGGGTCACGGGAGCCTGTGTCATGAGCACTAATCTAATCGTCCACAGGTAAGAGATGCAATGCCATTATGACCCTTACCGCTCTTCTCGTGGCGTGTCCTCTCGCGCACTGTTCGATGCGATCTTGGTCCGACTGGGAAAGTTTTTCTTCTGCACAGCCGGTGGACGGGAAATGGGCAGGTCAGATGGGGTGAGGAGAATGAGGCGATGGCTTGTTCACAGGCCTGTCCACCGGGTCGTGCACAGGTTTTGCGGGGTTCTCCACAGCATCCGGGCCGTCGTCCACATGGCCTGTGGATAACCAGATTGGCTGACGGTGCCCGCGGGCCTACCGTGGACCGGCGCCCGCTCCATGCTTCGGCCTCGGAAACGTCACAAAACCGACGTGCCTGAAGCGGAGTTGGGCCTCTCATTTGTCAGTGCCGTGCCGTAGAAAAGAGTGGCACGGTTAGGTCCGCTCGGCGGACGGGAGGAGGTGGCTCGGTGAGTATTTCCGAGCCCTTGGACGACCCGTGGGCCGACAGCGGCCCCAGTGATCGTCCGCCCGCTTCCCGACGGCGCGGCGAGGGTGGTCGAGGCCGCGACGAACAGCATGACCGCGGAGGGGACAGCGGTGCCTGGGAGGGCGGCGGTTCGTCCTTCGAGCGGGTACCGCCGCAGGATCTCGACGCGGAGCAGTCCGTCCTCGGCGGCATGTTGCTTTCCAAGGACGCCATCGCGGACGTGGTCGAGGTCCTCAAGGGCCATGACTTCTACAAACCCGCACACGAGACGATCTTCCAGGCGATCCTCGACGTCTACGCCAAGGGTGAGCCGGCCGACCCGATCACCATCGCCGCCGAACTCACCAAGCGCGGTGAGATCAACAAGGTTGGCGGCGCATCGTATCTGCACACCCTCGTCCAGACGGTGCCGACGGCAGCGAACGCCGAGTACTACGCGGAGATCGTCCATGAGCGCGCCGTCCTGCGCCGCCTGGTCGAAGCCGGTACGCGCATCACACAGATGGGATACGCGGCCGACGACGACGTGGACGAGATCGTCAACCGGGCCCAGGCCGAGATCTACGCTGTCACCGAGCAGCGCACCAGCGAGGACTATCTGCCGCTCGGCGACATCATGGAGGGCGCGCTCGACGAGATCGAGGCGATCGGCTCCCGCAGCGGCGAGATGACCGGTGTGCCCACAGGGTTCACGGACTTCGACTCGCTCACCAACGGACTGCACCCGGGCCAGATGATCGTCATCGCCGCACGTCCCGCCATGGGCAAGTCGACCCTCGCGCTGGACTTCGCCCGGGCCGCGTCCATCAAGCACAACCTGCCGAGCGTCATCTTCTCCCTGGAAATGGGGCGCAACGAGATCGCGATGCGCCTGCTGTCCGCGGAGGCACGCGTGGCCCTGCACCACATGCGCTCCGGCACCATGACCGACGAGGACTGGACGCGGCTCGCGCGCCGGATGCCCGAGGTCTCGGCGGCTCCGCTCTACATCGACGACTCCCCGAACCTGACGATGATGGAGATCCGCGCGAAATGCCGCCGGCTCAAGCAGCGCAATGACATCAAGCTGGTGATCATCGACTATCTGCAGCTGATGCAGGCCGGTGGTTCGAAGCGTTCAGAGAGCCGTCAGCAGGAGGTCTCGGACATGTCCCGAAACCTCAAACTGCTGGCCAAGGAGCTGGAAGTCCCGGTGATCGCGCTCTCGCAGCTGAACCGTGGCCCCGAGCAGCGCACGGACAAGAAGCCCATGGTCTCCGACCTGCGTGAATCCGGCTCGATCGAGCAGGACGCGGACATGGTGATCCTGCTGCACCGCGAGGACGCGTACGAGAAGGAGTCACCGCGCGCGGGCGAGGCGGACATCATCGTGGGCAAGCACCGAAACGGCCCGACGGCGACCATCACCGTCGCCTTCCAGGGCCACTACTCCCGCTTCGTGGATATGGCGCAGACGTGATCCCGTGTCCGCCATTACGGTGGACCGATGACGTCGATCAAGCAGTTCCAAGTCACCTTCGACTGCGCAGAACCGGAGCGCGTCGCGCGTTTCTGGTGCGAGGTGTTGGGATACGTCGTACCGCCGCCGCCGGAGGGGTTTGCCAGTTGGGACGAGTTCGATCGCTCTCTGCCGCCTGAGCGTCAGGGCGCAGCGTTCGCCTGCAGTGATCCCTCAGGTGTGGGTCCGCGGTTGTTCTTCCAGCGCGTTCCCGAAGGCAAGGTCGTCAAGAATCGGGTGCATCTTTGCGTGCGGGTCGGCACCGGGCTCGTGGGTGAAGAGCGACTCGCCACACTCGAGGCCGAGTGCGCACGACTGATCGCGTTCGGCGCGGTACGCGAGCGACTGCTGCGTGCCGATGGCGTCTACGAGTCGTGCATCGTGATGCAGGACATCGAGGGCAACGAGTTCTGTCTCGACTGAGGGGTCGCGAACGTGGGTTCCGCCGGACGTGTCCGCCGTGTCCGCCGTTTCCGGGGAAAAGAACTCGACGTGTGATGTCCCTCCCGATGGACTGGGGGCATGACGACATCTCAGGACGAGCTGCTTCCCGGTACCCGTCGGGCACTGCTGCACCGAATCGCCGTGGCCCAGGCCGAAGGACGTACACCCTCACTCGTCGCGGCGGTCGTACGGGACGGACGGGTGGTGTGGCACGGCTCGCGCACCTCGGTCGACGGGCACGGTCCGGACGACAACGTGCAGTATCGGATCGGCTCGATCACCAAGACCTTCACTGCTGTCCTCGTGCTGCGGTTGCGCGACGAGGGTGTGCTCGACCTCGGCGACCCGTTGGAGAAGCATCTGCCGGGTACGGGGGCGGGGGAGGTCACCGTCGCCGAACTGCTCGCGCACACCGGCGGGTTGGCGGCCGAGTCACCCGCCCCGTGGTGGGAGCGCACTCCGGGATCCTTGCGCCCCGAACTCGCCGATGTGCTGGGTGAACAGCCCTTCCTGCATCCGGTCGGCCGTCGGTTCCACTACTCCAACCCCGGCTACACGCTGCTGGGCGCGCTGGTCGAGGAGCTGCGAGGGGCTCCGTGGGAGGACGTCCTGCGCCGCGAAGTGCTGGAGCCGCTGGGCCTGGACCGCACGAGCGGGACACCGCAGGCGCCGCACGCGGGCGGCTGGGCGGTGCACCCCTGGGCCGATGTGCTGCTGCCGGAGCCCACCGAGGATCTGGGACGGATGGCCCCGGCCGGTCAACTGTGGTCCACCACAGGGGACTTGGCGAGGTTCGCCGTTTTCCTGGCGAAGGGCGACGACCGGGTGCTGAGCGCGGAGAGCGTGCGCGAGATGCGGACCCCCGCGGCGCCGGCGGAGGCCGCGGATGTGGCGGACGGTGCCACATACGGCCTCGGCATGCAGATCCAGCACCGGCACGGCCGGCTGCTCGTGGGGCACTCGGGCTCGCTGCCGGGCTTCCTGGCGAGCCTCACCATCAGCGTGGCGGATGACGTCGCGGCGGTCGTGCTGACCAACTGCACCTCCGGCCTCCTGGTGTCCACGCTGGGTGCCGATCTCGTACACATCCTCGCCGAGGCCGAGCCCCGGATTCCCGAACCGTGGCGCCCGCTGCCCGAAGTGGACGCGGCCGCGCTGGAGTTGGCCGGTCAGTGGTACTGGGGCACGCATGCGTTCGCCCTGCGGCTGACGGCCGACGGGGGCGCCTCTCTGGGGCCGCTGTCCGGCAACGGCCGCCGATCCCGCTTCCGGGCGAACGGCGATGGCACATGGACCGGCCTTGAGGGCTACTACGCCGGAGAGCTCCTGAGGGCCGTACGGCGCCCGGACGGGACCGTGAGCCACCTCGACCTCGGGTCGTTCGTGTTCACCCGTCAGCCGTACGAGGAGGGGGCTTCAGCGCCGGGCGGGGTGGATCCGGAGGGGTGGCGGGGGATCGGTTAGGCCGGACAGCTCGGGGAGGCGGAGTGTTTCACGTGAAACACTCCGCCTCCCCGAGTCAGAACAGACCCCCTCCCGCTTCAGAACAGTCCGCTTCCCGCGTCAGAGGGGGAGCTTGAAGCCCACATGGGAGGCGGTGAAACCGAGCCGCTCATAGAAGCGGTGGGCATCGGTGCGGCTGGCATCGGACGTCAGCTGGACCAACTGGCAGTCCTGGCGCCGGGATTCGTCGATAGCCCACTCGATCAGCCCGGTGCCCAGACCGCTGCCGCGCTCGTCGGCGTGGATACGGACGCCCTCGATGATCGAGCGGGTAGCGCCCTGGCGGGACAGCCCCGGAACGATCGTCAGCTGAAGTGTGCCAACGGTCCGGCCTTCCCGTACGGCCACGACCAGTTGCTGGTTCGGATCGCTGCTGAGGCGCTTCAGCGCGGCCAGGTACGGAGCCAGGTCGTCCGGTGACTCACGTGTGGCCCCCAGCGGATCGTCGGCAAGCATCGCGACGATGGCGGGTAGGTCGTCCGCGGTCGCGGGCCGTATCTCAAGATCTCCCATGACCGCACCCTATGCAGGTGCGTTCATCGACTCCACGACCCGGACCAGCGGCGCCAGCTCGGGGTTCCTGGCCGCTTCGTCGAGTGCCTCGCGCAGTGCGGTGTCGTTGGTTGGACGGGCCTCTTCGAGCAGCGTGAGGCCCGCCTGGGAGACGTTCGTGTAGATGCCTCGCCGGTCCGTCGGGCACAGGTAGCGCGCGAGCAGACCGCGGTCCTCGAGCCGTGTGACCAGCCGGGTGGTGGCGCTCTGGCTGAGGACGACCGCCTCGGCGACCTGCCTCATCTGCAGATGGCCCCCGTCACCGTCGTGCTGGCGGCTGAGCACGTCGAGCAGCGAGTACTCACGCATGCTCAGGTCGTGCTTGGACTGCAGCGCGCGCTCGATGTGTGCCTCGATCCTCCCGTGCAGCAGGGAGAGGGCGCACCAGCTCTGGGAGAGGGCGGTGAGCGCGGGGTCCGTCGCTGTCATTGGCGTTTCCTCCGTCCAGGAGTGGCTGAACCCAGGATAGAGCACAGATGAAATAGTCCGCGCTTGCATTTAGCCCGCGTCTGCAACTATTGTGAGCGCACGCTAAGTGCTCCTGCAATCGTCTGGAAAGGCTACATCGCCATGCCTCTCGCGCTTCTGGCCCTCGCGATCGGGGCCTTCGGAATCGGCACGACCGAGTTCGTGATCATGGGCTTGCTGCCCGAGGTCGCCGGCGACTTCGGGGTCTCCATCCCCACCGCGGGACTGCTGGTGACCGGCTACGCGTTGGGCGTGGTGATCGGCGCCCCACTGATGACCGTGCTCGGCACCAAGGTCCCCCGCAAGCGGATGCTGATGCTGCTGATGGGCCTGTTCATCGCCGGCAACCTGCTCTCCGCCGTCGCCCCCGTCTTCGCGGTGATGCTGATCGGCCGCGTGGTCGCCTCGCTCGCCCACGGCGCCTTCTTCGGCATCGGATCCGTCGTCGCGGCCGAGCTCGTCGCCCCGGACAAGAAGGCCGGAGCGATCGCGATGATGTTCACCGGGCTGACCGTCGCCAATGTCGTGGGCGTCCCGCTGGGCACCCTCGTCGGGCAGTCCGTCGGCTGGCGCGTCACCTTCACCATCGTCGCGGGCCTCGGCGTGGTCGGCCTGGTCGGCATCGCCAAGCTCGTACCCGACCTGCCCAAGCCGGAGGGCGTGCGGCTGCGGCATGAACTGGCAGCCTTCAAGAGCGCCCAGGTCCTGCTCGCCATGGCGATGACCGTCCTCGGCTTCGGCGGCGTCTTCGCGGCCATCACCTACATCGCGCCGATGATGACGCACGTCGCCGGCTTCGCCGACGGCTCCGTCACCTGGCTGCTCGTTCTCTTCGGCCTCGGCATGGTCGGCGGCAACCTCGTCGGCGGCAGGTTCGCCGACCGCGCCCTGATGCCCATGCTGTACGTCTCGCTGGGCGCCCTGTCCGTCGTGCTCGCGCTGTTCACGATCACCGCGCACAACAAGATCGCGGCAGCCGTCACCATCGCCCTCATCGGAGCCCTGGGCTTCGCCACCGTCCCTCCGCTCCAGAAGCGGGTCCTCGACCAGGCGCACGGCGCCCCGACGCTGGCCTCGGCCGTGAACATCGGCGCCTTCAACCTCGGCAACGCGCTGTCCGCCTGGCTCGGCGGCCTCGTCATCGCGGCCGGACTCGGTTACACCGCCCCCAACTGGGTCGGTGCCGTCCTCGCCGCGGCTGCCCTGGTCCTCGCGATCCTCTCGGCAGCCCTGGAGCGCCGCACCGGCGCCCGCAGCGCGGTCGTGGCGGGCGGAGCGCCGAGCGAGCAGCGGACCGCCGTCCACCACTGAACCGCCCGACCGGAGCTGGGAAGCGCGGGGCCAGAGCAGGCCCGAGTCCGGCCGCCGCACTCGGCCATTTCCCCGACACACGAAACAGCAACACCCGCAAGGAGAAACCCTCATGAGCACCACCACCGCCGTAGCCCCTTTGACCATCCAGGACGCCGAGGCTCTCGTCGCCCAGGCCCATCGGGCCGCAGAGGCCGCCGGGACCACGGTCAGCATCACCGTGTTGGACGCGGGTGGTCATCTGCTCGCCTTCCGGCGGGACGACCGGGCTGTGCTGATCTCCGGCGAGACCAGCACTCGCAAGGCGTACACCGCACTGCAGTTGAACGCGGCCACCGCCGACCTCGTCGACACCGTCCAGCCCGGAGGTCCTTTCCACACCCTGCCCACCGCGCTCGACCGGCCGCTGCTGTTCATCGCGGGCGGGATTCCCGTACACCGTGACGGCCGTCTGATCGGAGCGATCGGGGTCGGCGGGGGCGCACCGGCGCAGGACCACGGTTTCGCTCAGGCCGCGATAGAGGCACTCGTCTGACGCCGTGAACCTGACACCGTGAAGAAGACGCCGGTTCCCGGGAAAGTCGGGAGCCGGCGTTCCCCGTACCCGGAACCTGTCAGCCGGCCGCGACCGTCAGCGGGGCGAACCGCCGAGTCCAGTCGCCGGGCAACTCCGCGATCCCGTACGTCATCACGGCGTTGAACGCGATCGAGGCCAGCCCGTGTTCCTTCGCCCAGGCCAGCAGTTCTTCGTGCCGCACGTCGATGTCGGTGCGCAGCGGGCGGTCGGTGTGGGCGGCGAGGGAGGCGATCAGGGCCTTTGCGGTCTCCGTGTCGCGTGCGATCAGCGGGCCCACGACATGGGTGTCCATGTTGGGCCACGCAGCCGCGTACCCGATGATCCGGCCGCCCTCCTCGGCGACGTGCAACTGGTCGGCGAACGCGGGCAGCCGCGTGACGATGTGTGTGCGATCGGCGCCGAACACCTCCTCGTCGAGGTGGACGATCGCGGCGAGATCCTCGGCGGTGGCCGCACGCGTGCTGATCCGGGGTTCCGGCCCACCCGGGGTGAAGTGCCCGCGCAGCATCTCCGTCCGGCCGGTGGTCTTGAAACCGAGCTCCTCGTAGAGCGGACGGCCGTTCGGCGTCGCATGCAGGGTCAGCGGTGTGGTGCCCATCTCTGAGACCACATGGAGCATCAGTCGGCGTCCGATGCCCTGACGCGCGTGCCGTTCCGCGACCAGCACCATGCCGATGGCTCCCAGATCCGGGCGTTCCCGAAGGCCGTACTCGGTGACGACGCAGGCGGTGACGAGGCCGCCGTCGGGGTCGTCGATGCCGTATCCCTTCCCGGCCGTGAGGAGGAAGCCCCACTTGTGCTCCTCGCGTGGCCACCCCCGGTCCTGGGACAAGTCGGCGCAAGCGGCGAGATCACGGTGCGTCAGACGGCGGATGGGCAGAACGGCGGGGGATGGAGTCGACACGCAGGTCAGGCTGTCTGACGGGTGCCCTCGCCGTCCACCTGTTTCCGGGTAGACGGACGCGCTTTTGGCCATGTCGTGGCCATCGGCACAGCGCGGGGACAGAAGCGGGGTGTTTCACGTGAAACATCGACGAACGGCGTGCGTCCGTTGCCTCGATGGCAGGGTGACCACCACGTCCCACTAGCCTCGGATCCCATGGCGAGACTCCATCTCTTCGACCTCGACGGCACGTTGCTGCACGGCGCCTCCGCACCCGTGGAAATCTCACGGCAGCTTGGACTGGAGGCCGAGACCGTGGCGCTGGACCGGGCGATCTCAGCGGGGCGGATAGGCCCGCCGGAATACGCGACACAGGTGCACGCCCTGTGGGCGGAGCTCACCGAGGCGCATGTGATCGCGGCCTTCGAAGGGGCCCCGTGGCTGGCCCGTATCCGTGAAGTGTGGGCGGAGATCAGACGGGGCGGTGACTACTGCGCCGTCGTGTCGCTCTCCCCCTCCTTCTTCGTGGAGCGGCTCACTGGTTGGGGCGCGCACGCGGCGTACGGATCCCGGTTTCCCGCGGTGCCCTTCACCGAGCCCGTGGATCCGGCCGGGGTGCTGAGCGCCGCGGCCAAGGTGCGGGTCGCGGACCAGTTGTGTGAGGGGTTCGGGGTGGCGTGGGCCGATTGTGTCGCCTATGGCGACTCGTTGTCGGACAAGGATCTGTTCGGCGCGGTACCGGTCTCCGTCGCGGTCAATGCGGATGTCCATCTGTCCGGGCTCGCGACCCACTCCTATGTCGGGCGGGATCTGTGGGATGCCTATGAATTGGTGCGCCACGCCCGTTAATTGAAGGAATTGATGGTTCGCGCCGCGATCAATTCGTGGTCGAGCAAGGGTGGACTTGTGTGCGGGGCGGCGGCCGGTATGGTCGACTCCGGTTCGCGTTGGCGCGGGGTCGACCCGTCGTGTGCGTGCCGAGCGCAGGCATCGCAGCCTAACGGGACGGAGAGATCGAAGACCCCTATTTCCGGTTATGCGGCCGGGGCATCCGATGAGGATGGGATGCTGCGGGAGAGCACTGCGGCCAATGTCACACTCTCGCCTACTTGTCCGTACAGAGCCGGAATCCGGGTTGAATGTGGCCGTATTGGCCGATGAATCGAACGGGGAAAGCAAACAGTCTGCGGGGGAAAGCAGGCATCTTCCGACCGAGGAAGTGCGCAGACCGACCGAAAGATGTTCGAGGCGAGGCACACCATGGACGCTCCGACCACCATGTCGGCCGACAACGGCACTTCCGGCGGCGGAGGAAGCGGCTGGTTCACGCCGCGAAAGCAGCCCGAGACGCCTCCGGGCGGCGAGCGGGAGACGGCCGAGGGCCGCCGTCCGGCCGTGCTGCGACCCGTCGGCAGGCCCAGGAGGGCGGCCGCCGCGAACCCCACCGATCCCACCGCCCCGCAGACCCCGGATGCCACCGCACCGGACCAGGAGCGAATACCCCCGGCCGCGCCGCCCGCCCCAGCACCCGCCTCCCCACCCGCACTCGCACCGGCCCACCCCCGTCCTCCCGAGGAGCCCGGTCCCGCTCGCGAGGAGCGCGTTCCTGCCCAACGGCCCGCCCCCGCCGAGAGCGCGTCCCCGGACGCCATTCTCATCCGCCGGACCATGGCCGAGGTCGGTCCCGTGGCTGACAAGGTCACCTCGTACTTCTACGCACTGCTCTTCGTCCGCCACCCCGAACTGCGGTCGCTGTTCCCGGCGGCGATGGACACCCAGCGCGACCGGCTGCTGAAGGCCCTGCTCACCGCAGCCGAGCACATCGACAACACCGAGGTCCTGGTCGCGTATCTGCAGAACCTCGGCCGAGGCCACCGCAAGTACGGCACGAGAGCCGAGCACTACCCGGCTGTCGGCGAGTGCCTCATCGGCGCGCTGAGCCGGTACGCCTCCGCCATCTGGGACCCGGAACTGGAAGCGGCCTGGGTGCGGGCGTACACGACGATCTCCCAGGTCATGATCGACGCGGCCGCCGCGGACGAACTGCGCGCCCCGGCCTGGTGGCACGCGCAGATCGTCACACACGACCTGAGGACCCCGGACGTCGCCGTCATCACTCTCCGCCCCGACCAGCCCTATCCGTTCCTCGCCGGGCAGTACACGAGCCTGGAGACACCGTGGTGGCCGCGGATCTGGCGGCACTACTCCTTCGCTTCGGCGCCCCGCTCCGACGGGCTGCTGTCGCTCCATGTGAAGGCCGTCCCGGCGGGTTGGGTCTCGAACGCCCTGGTGCACCGCGCCCGCCCCGGCGACATCATCCGCCTCGGCCCGCCAGCCGGCTCGATGACCGTCGACCACACCACCGACAGCGGGCTGCTCTGCCTGGGCGGCGGCACCGGCATAGCGCCCATCAAGGCCCTGGTCGAGGATGTCGCCGAGCACGGCGAGCGGCGGCCGGTCGAGGTCTTCTACGGCGCCCGCACCGATCACGACCTCTACGACATCGACACGATGCTCAGACTCCAGCAGAGCCACCCCTGGCTCTCGGTCCGCGCGATCGTCGACGAGCAGGCGCACCTCCAGCTCCCCGACGCCATACGCGCGTACGGGCCATGGATCGAGTACGACGCCTATCTCTCGGGCCCGCCCGGAATGATCCGCAGCGGAGTGGACGCCCTGCGGGACATCGGCATCCCGACGGAGCGCATACGCCACGACTCCGTCGAGGAACTCGTCGCCGCCGGAGACTGACCTCGGATCGGGGTATCAGCCCAGATCCGGGGCGTGCATGGCACGTACGCCCTCGATGTTGCCGTCCAGATAGTGCCGCAGCGACAGCGGTACGAGATGGACGGAGGCGATCCCGACGCGGGTGAACGGCACTCGTACGATCTCGTACTCGCCGGCGGGCTCGTCCACCTCGGGGCCGTGCCGCAGGGACGTGTCCATGGACTCCAGGTGGCACACGAAGAAGTGCTGCACCTTCACGCCGGTCGCGCCGCCGTCCTCGCCGATGTGCTCGACGGTGTCCACGAAGCAGGGCACCACGTCGGTGATCTTGGCGCCGAGCTCCTCGTACACCTCTCGGTGCAGGGCATCGACGACGGTCGTGTCCTCGGGTTCGACCCCGCCACCGGGCGTGACCCAGTAGGGATCGACACCGGGCTTGGTGCGCTTGATCAGGATCAGGGCGTCGCCGTCGAGCAGAACGGCACGGGCGGTGCGCTTGACCACGGGTCGGACGGTCATGGGAGAAATGTGGCCCGGCTGGTTCCACGTGAAACATCGCGAGACGTCACCGGTCGAGCTCAGGGCGTGACAGCCGGCCGAATCCCTTGGAAAAACGCCGAGTTCGCCGGTGGACCTGGAGGAACCGGAGGAGAAACCGGACTCAGCCCCAGTCGGAGGCCGCCCGCAGCAGCCATTCATGGGCGCGCGTGATGTGCGGCATCGCCAGAGTGCCGGTACGCACCACCAAGAAGTACGTCCGCAACGGCGGCACCGCGGGATCGTGCAGGGCGACGACGTCACCGCGCTCCAGCGCGGCCGCGCACAGATAACGGGGCAGCACCGCCAGCCCGGCGCCCGCACTCGCGCAGGCGAGGACCGCGCGCAGGTCGGGGACGATCACCGTGCCCGAGGCCGCGGGGCGGGAGTCGAAGACGGAGGCCCAGTACCGGGAGACGAAGGGCAGCGACTCGTGGACCTCGACCACGGGAAGGTTCTCCAGGGCGTGCGCTCCCTTGCGGAGCGGCTTCCCTTCGTTGATCTCCTCGGCCCAGCGCGGGGCGGCGACCAGGACGTGCACCTCGTCGCAGAGCGGAGTCGCGGTGAGCAGGGCGCCGCGCGGACGGGCCGTACAGATGGCCAGATCATGATGTCCCGCGGCCAGCCCCTCCAGGATCTCCTCCGCGTTCCCGAAGGAGGCGCGCAGGGCGAACCCCTGGCCGTCCTCGCCGGTCAGCTCGGTGAGCGCGGGCAGCGCTCGCTCGGCGATGAACTCGGGAGGCCCTGCGAGATGGAGCGTCCGCAGGGAGGACTCGTCGTCGAGACCGGTCTCGGCGATCTCCACGAGCGCGTCGAGATGCGGAGCGGCTTTGTGTGCCAGCTCGTCGCCGATCGTCGTGGGGGTCACTCCACGGGCCTGTCGCAGGAACAGAGGGCGGCCCAATTGCCGCTCCAGCGTGCGGATCTGGGAGGTGACGGCCGGCTGCGAGAGGCCGAGCAGGGCGGCGGCGCGGGTGAAGGAACCGGCCCGGTGCACGGTCACGAAGGTGCGCAGCAAGGCCAGATCCATGACGCGCCCTCCCCTTCCCTGCCCTTGTCCCGGCCCCGGGCAGGGCCCAACTATAAATAAGTCGATAGGTCTCTGTCGCTACTGTGATTGGACACTGACACAGAGTCAACTAGCCTTGTTCGCGCGGTTCTTCGCGCGCAGAACCGGGACGGTCCGAGCCACGAGGGGGGAGGCTCGGACCGTCCGTTGTACGTAGTCGGACACCCGCCGACGCCGCGTAAGGCCGTCACTCCGCCGACTCGTCCAGCGCACGCAGCACATCCGCCACCAGGTCCTCGGGGTCCTCAGCGCCGACCGAGAAGCGGATGAAGCCCTCAGGCACCGCGTCTCCGCCCCAGCGCCCACGCCGTTCGGCCGTGGACCGCACACCGCCGAAACTCGTGGCGTCGTCCACCAGCCGCAGCGCGTCGAGGAAACGGTCGGCACGCGCGCGTGTGGGGAGCGTGAACGACACCACGCACCCGTAGCGCCGCATCTGCTGCGAAGCGACCTTGTGCGAGGGGTCGTCGGGCAGCCCCGGGTAGCGCAGCCCGGTCACCTCCGGCCGCTCGCGCAGGGCCTCGGCGAGGGTCAGCGCGCTCGCGTCCTGTCGGTCGACGCGCAAATGGAGCGTGGCGATCGAACGGTGCGCGAGCCAGGCCTCCATGGGCCCGGGGATGGCCCCGGCGATCTTGCGCCAGCGGCGTACGGCGACCATGGCGTCGGCGTCGCGGCCGGTGACGCAGCCGAGCAGGATGTCGCCGTGCCCCGTGAGCTGTTTGGTGCCGCTCGCCACGGAGAAGTCGGCGCCCAGCTCCAGCGGGCGCTGCCCGAGCGGGGTCGCGAGCGTGTTGTCGACGGCGACCACGGCGCCACGCGCGTGTGCCGCCTCGGCGAGCCGCCGGATGTCGCACACGTCGAGTCCGGGGTTCGACGGGGTCTCGATCCACAGCAGCTTCGCCCCGTCGAGAACGTCGAGCTGCGCATCGCCGCCGGTCGGCGCGGTGCGCACCTCGATGCCGTACGCCTCCAGCTGGGCGCCTACCAGGGGCAGCAGGTTGTAGCCGTCGCTGGGCAGCACGACCGCGTCCCCGGCGCGCAGCTGGGAGAAGAGCACCGCGGAGATGGCGGCCATACCGGAGGCGAAGACGAGCGTCTCGACGCCGTCCTGTCCGGGCGCCTCCAGCTCGCGGACGGCCCGCTCCAGATGCGTCCAGGTCGGGTTGTCGTCGCGCCCGTAGGCGTACGGGCCCGTCGCCTCGCCCGGCAGATGGTAGTGAGCGGCGAACACCGGCCCGGGCAGGGTCGGTTCGTGCTTGACCGGTTCGGGCAGCCCGGCCCGCACCGCGCGCGTGCCGTCACCGGTGGCGCCGCCGCTCGTAGCGGAATCACTCATGCCGCCTGTCCCTCCACTTGTTCACGCACCTCGGCGAGCAGACCCGTGCTCGCCGCCTCCACCATCTCAAGGCACTCCTCGAAGCCGTCCAGAGCGCCGTAGTACGGATCCGGTACGTCCACGTCGTCGCCGGCGGCAGGGTCGTAGGAGCGGAGCAGCCGGACCTTCTCCGCGTCCTGCGGAGAAGGTGCGAGGCGGCGCAGCGCCCTGAGGTGGCCGGAGTCGAGGGCGATGACGAGGTCGAGCCGGGAGAACCACGACGACTGGAACTGGCGGGCCGTGTGGCCGCCGTCGTAGCCGTGCTCCTCCAGGACGGCGACGGTTCGCGGGTCGGCACCGTCGCCCTCGTGCCAGCCGCCTGTACCGGCGCTGTCGACCTCCACCCGGTCGTCGAGCCCCGCCTCCGCCACGCGCGCGCGGAAGACGGACTCGGCTATCGGGGAGCGGCAGATGTTGCCGGTACAGACGAAGCAGACGCGATAGGTCATGGAGTGCTCAGTCCCCGTCGGGCAGCACGACGTTGAGCGCCCAGGACACGATCGAGATGATCAGACCGCCCACGACCGCGGTCCAGAAGCCCTCGACGTGGAAACTCAGGTCGAGGGCGTCGGCCAGCCACGAGGTCAGCAGCAGCATCAGCGCGTTGATGATCAGGGTGATCAGGCCGAGCGTCAGGATGAACAGCGGGAAGGTCAGCAGCTGCACGATCGGCTTGACCAGGAAGTTCACCAGGCCGAAGACCAGGGCGACCAGGAGAAGCGTGCCGATCTTCTTGCCCGTGCTGTCACCGGTCAGGGTGATCTTGTCGAGCAGCCACACGGCGACGGCCAGGGCGCCCGCGTTGGCCAGTGTCTTGACTACGAAATTCTTCATGTGTCTGATCGTGGCAGAAGAGATCGGATACGAGCAGTGGGGCTGGGGCGACAGAACGATGAAGGCATTCCGGCTGGACGAACTGGAGACGGAGCGTGCCGCCAACGACGGCGCCTACCTGCAGTTCCTGCGCGAGAAGAACATGTCGGTCGGCCTGTACGCGCTCAACGCGGGCGAGCACGACCCGCAGCAGCCGCACAACCAGGACGAGGTGTACTTCGTCGTGAGCGGCCGCGCCGCGATCACCGTCGGCCTGGAGACCACCCAGGTGGCACGCGGCAGCGTCGTGTACGTGCCGGCCGGCGTCGCCCACAAGTTCCACCACATCAGCGAGGACCTGAGGGTCATGGTGGTCTTCTCTCCGCCCGAGAGCTGACCTTCCGTCTCGGGGTTCCCTAGGGGATCAGTCAGGGGAGGACAAGGGATGCGAGGGCCCCGCCCGGCCCCCTCGCGGCTCTAGCATCGAGTGCAGGACATCAATGGACCCGGGACGGACGACCGAGGGCACAGGCCCCGGCACGGGCAACGGGCGGAGAGGTAAGGACGAGGGCGATGCGAGAGATCTTCACGGGACTTCCGTGGTGGGTGAAGTGGGTCGCGGTGCCTGTCATCGCCCTGGTGGTGTTCGGCGGGCTGATAGCCACCGTCGTCGGATTCGTGATCGGCCTGCTCTTCAAGCTGCTGGTCTTCGTCGCGCTGGTCGGCGGACTGGTCTACGTCGTACGGAAGTTCACGTCGAGCTCCTCCTCACGCAGCGACTGGTGAGCATGCCGGGAGCCGGTGGCCGGTAACAGGAACCACCGGTTCCCTCGGGCGAGGGAAGTTTTCCGTACGGACCGTATGCGAGCGGTGGCAGACGGTTAGAGTCCGGAATTCGACGCGGGGGCGACCCCGCGAGCGGCGTACACCCCCTCCCGTGTTCCTCCGCACGGGCTGCCCCCTCGCGCTTCGGGAGTACCCCTTGGCCACGACTGACACCGCACCCGCAGTCCCGCACTCACCCCTGGCGCAGCCGCACGCGACGGCGCCCCCGGGACGCGCGCGTTCGACGACGCTCCCCATCCAGCCGAACTCCGCGGCCCCCCCGGGGCAACAGCGACCCGCGGCACCGCCGGGGCAGCACTCCGCGACCCTCATCGGCTCCGTGCAGCGGGCGATGCGCCTCCTGGAAGCGGTCGCCGCGCACGAGTACGGAGCCCCCGCGAAGCAGCTCGCCCGCGAGACCGGCCTGGCGCTCCCCACGGCGTACCACCTGCTGCGCACCCTCGCGCACGAGGGCTATCTGCGGCGCGAGAAGGGGCTGTTCTTCCTCGGCGAGGCGGCCGAGCGGCTGAGCGGCAGTGGAGCCGAGCAGAAACGTCGCAGCACGATCGTCGACGCGCTCGCACACTGGCGCGATCTGATCGGCGTACCCATCTACTACGCGATCTACCGCGACGGCGAGATCCAGGTCATGTGCGTCTCCGACTCCCCGGGCGCTCCGGCGGTCGAGGAATGGGCCGACTTCCGCGAGACCGCGCACGCGCACGCGATCGGACAGTGCCTGCTGTCCCAGCTCGACGAGGACGCCCGCCGGGACCACCTCGACCGCTACCCCGCGCAATCCATCACCCCGTACACCGTGCGCGACAACCACACCCTGCTGCGGCGCCTCGAACGGGCGCGGCGGATGGACCCGGTGATCGAGCGTCAGGAGTACGCGCTGGGGACGGTCTGTGCGGCGATTCCGATCACGGTGGGTGACACGGCCGCGACCATGGCCATTTCCCTGTCCGTGCAGCAGGCCGACCGGTTGCTGCCCGCGGCCCTGCAACTGCAACGAGAAGTAGGGAAGCTGCTGGGGTCACTCTCGATCTCTATCAGCATCTGAAAACTCACTCCTTGTGATCTCGCGAGCACGTTAAGCAAGATTCCATCAGTGTCAGAGGGATCATTCCCGGCCAGTCGACGGCAAGTGACGAGGTAGGCGATGCGCGAGTCTGTACAGGCAGAGGTCATGATGAGCTTTCTCGTCTCCGAGGAGCTCTCCTTCCGCATCCCGGTGGAGCTGCGCTACGAGACCGGTGATCCGTACGCCGTGCGGCTGACCTTCCATCTCCCCGGCGACGCCCCGGTGACCTGGGCGTTCGGGCGCGAGCTGCTGATCGACGGCGTGGGCCGGGCGTGCGGGGACGGGGACGTGCGGATCTCGCCGGCCGCTCCGGAGTCGCTGGGCGAGGTGCTGATCCGGCTTCAGGTGGGCAGCGACCAGGCGCTGTTCCGCTCCTCGACGCCACCGCTCGTGGCCTTCCTCGACCGCACCGACAAGCTGGTGCCGCTGGGCCAGGAGGGCGCGCACGCCGACTTCGACGCCCATCTCGACGAAGCCCTGGACCGCATCCTGGCGGAGGAACAGAGCGCCGGCTGAAGCCCTACGGCGATGCGGGCGGCGGAACGCTTCAGCGGCGGCCTGGAGCCGCGCAGGAACGCTTCTCCACAAGGGGGCGGGCGTGCCTGAGCGAGTCCGGCGAAGTCCGGTGAGGTTCACCGAAGTCCGGCGAGGTGCGGCAGCGCCCGCACTCCCCGCGGGGCGCGGAGCACATCAGTGCTTGCGCCGTCGGCCCTTCCCGCCGCGGGCCGGTGTCGGCCCGGCACCGGCGGGCACCTGACCGGCCCCCGCCAACGCCGCATCCGGGCCCGGCCGGTCCGCCGAAACCACCAGGGCCGCGAGCACGGTGGTGACCGGCACCGACGCCACCAGGCCGATCGATCCCACCAGTGTGCGCACGATCTCCTCGGCGACCAGCTCGCTGTTGGCGACCGTGCCCACGCTGCTCTCCGCGATCGAGAAGAGCAGCAGCAGCGGCAGCGCGGCGCCCGCGTACGCGAGGACCAGCGTGTTGACGACGGACGCGATGTGGTCGCGGCCGATCCGGATGCCGGCGCGGTACAGCCCGCGCCAGCCCATCGTCGGATTGGCCTCGTGCAGCTCCCATACCGCCGAGGTCTGGGTGACCGTCACATCGTCGAGGACACCGAGCGAACCGATGATGACGCCGGCGAGCAGCAGACCGCTCATGTCGATCGACGGATACAGGCCGTGGATCAGACCGGTGTTGTCGTCCGTGTTCCCGGTGAGGGCCGCCCAGTCGATGAACCCCGAGCCCAGGATGCCGATCAGCAGCAGCGAGAGCAGGGTGCCGATCACCGCCACCGACGTACGGGCCGAGAGGCCGTGGCACATGTAGAGGGCGATCAGCATGATGGCGCTCGCCCCGACCACCGCCACGATCAGCGGATTCGAGCCTTGCAGGATCGCGGGCAGGATGAAGAAGTTCAGGATGAGGAAGCTGATGGCCAGCGCGACCAGCGCCATGACTCCCCGGATCCGCCCGACGACCACCACGGCGAGCGCGAAGATACCGGCGAGCAGGGCCATCGGCAGCCTGCGGTTCACGTCGGTGACCGAGTACTGCAGATCCTTCGGCGCGGAGGGCTCGTAGGCGACCACGACCTTCTCGCCCTCGTGTAGCTGCCGTGACTGGTCGGGCTGCACGATCTCCGTGAACGTACGGCCCTTGTCGTCACCGGTGTCGACCCGGATCGTCGCCTTCTTGCAGGTGCCATCTTCCTCCTGCTGCGCGGAGGAGCCCTCCGCGGTGGAGGTGTCACCGGTCGCGCTGTCTCCCGAGGCGTTCACCGACTTGCAGCTCACGCTCACGACCTTGGTGACCGTGGCCTGCTGCGTCTGCCGGTCGAAGCCGACCCCCGTGCGCTCGTGCGCGGGGGCACCGCCCGGCCAGAGCACCGCGAGCCCGACCACGACGGCCGCTCCGAACGGGATGAGCACCGCCGCGATGACCTTGCGCAGATGCTTGGAGACGGGGGCGGCCGGCCCATGGCTGTGCGAATGGCCGTGCCCGCCACCGGAGCCGTGCCCCCCGCCGGACCCATGGCCACCATCGGATCCGTGAGCGCCGTCCCCATGTCTGTCGCCGCCCTCGGAGCCGTGCCGGTGGGGCGGCTCGGGCGGGGGGAACGAGGGACGCTGTGTCGTGGTCACCGCCCGATCATCGCAAGAACGGCGAGGGCGCACTGTTCACCGCGCCACAAATGACGCTAGCGTGGAGACACCTTTGCACACGCGGGAGCTCGGAGCACCGGGCTGAGAGGGCGCTGACCTCCGTAGATGCGATGTTTCACGTGGAACAAGTGATGTTTCACATGAAACATCGGCAGACGGAAACCGCTGCGTCGACCGATGAACCTGTTACCGGGTAATGCCGGCGTAGGGAGTAGGTCTCATGACCATCAAGGACGCACGCACGCCTGCCTCCGCACAGAACGGGGAGGCCGGGAAGTCCATCGGCTGGCACAAGGGGTACGTCGGGGGCACGCGCCCCGATCTGCGGGTGCCCGTCCGTCAGGTGCACCTCACCAACGGGCAGTCGGTCACGCTGTACGACACCTCCGGCCCGTACACCGATCCGCTCGTCGACACCGATGTCCGCCGGGGTCTGGCGCCGCTGCGGGAGAACTGGATCGTCGCCCGCGGCGACACCGAGGAGTACGCGGGCCGTCCCGTCCGCCCCGAGGACGACGGGATCAAGCACACTTCGCCGCGTGGCGGGCTGCGCAACCTGGACGCGGTCTTCCCCGGACGGCCGCGCCAGCCGCGTCGCAGCCGTGACGGTGAGGCGGTCACACAACTCGCGTACGCGCGCCGCGGCGAGGTCACGCCCGAGATGGAGTTCGTGGCCGTCAGGGAGAACGTTTCGCCCGAGGTGGTCCGCGAGGAGATCGCCGCGGGCAGGGCCGTTCTGCCGGCCAACGTGAACCACCCGGAGATCGAGCCGATGATCATCGGCAAGCGGTTCCTGGTGAAGGTCAACGCCAACATCGGCAACTCCGCGGTCACTTCCTCCATCGAGGAGGAGGTCGAGAAGATGACCTGGGCGACCCGCTGGGGCGCCGACACGGTCATGGACCTGTCCACCGGCCGCAACATCCACACCACCCGCGAGTGGGTGTTGCGCAACTCCCCTGTCCCCATCGGCACGGTGCCGCTCTACCAGGCCCTCGAAAAGGTCGACGGCAGGGCCGAGGAACTGACCTGGGAGATCTACAAGGACACGGTCGTCGAGCAGGCAGAGCAGGGCGTGGACTACATGACGGTCCACGCGGGCGTCCGCCTCCCGTTCGTGCCACTCACCGCCAACCGCAAGACGGGCATCGTCTCGCGCGGCGGCTCGATCATGGCCGCGTGGTGCCTCGCGCACCACCAGGAGAGCTTCTTGTACGAGAACTTCGAGGAGCTCTGCGAGATCCTCGCCGCCTACGACGTCACGTACTCGCTCGGCGACGGTCTGCGGCCCGGTTCGATCGCGGACGCCAACGACGAGGCGCAGTTCGCGGAGTTGCGCACGCTCGGGGAACTCAACCGGATCGCGAAGCGTTTCAATGTTCAGACGATGATCGAGGGCCCGGGACATGTCCCGATGCACAAGATCAAGGAGAACATCGACCTTCAGCAGGAGATCTGTGATGAAGCTCCGTTCTATACGCTCGGCCCGCTGACGACGGACGTCGCGCCGGCGTACGACCACATCACCTCCGGCATCGGTGCCGCGATGATCGCCTGGTGGGGCACGGCCATGCTCTGCTATGTCACGCCCAAGGAGCACTTGGGCCTGCCCAACCGTGACGACGTCAAGACCGGCGTCATCACCTACAAGATCGCCGCCCATGCAGCCGACCTCGCCAAGGGGCACCCAGGTGCACAGGAGTGGGATGACGCGCTGTCCGACGCCCGCTTCGAGTTCCGGTGGGAGGACCAGTTCAACCTCGCCCTGGACCCGGACACGGCACGCGAGTTCCACGACGAGACCCTCCCTGCCGAGCCCGCCAAGACGGCCCACTTCTGCTCGATGTGCGGGCCGAAATTCTGTTCGATGAAGATCTCCCAGGACATCCGCCGCGAACACGGCGGGACCCGGGCGGAGATCGAGGAGGGTATGGCCCAGAAGTCGCAGGAGTTCGCGGCGGCGGGGAACAGGGTGTATCTGCCGATCGCGGACTGAGATCCGCGGGAGGCATGGGTAGCCCGGCGGTCGGCTTGCGCTCCCCGGGGCGGGGGCGCAAGCCGAGGGGCTACTCCGGCTGGTGTTCTGGCCCCCCGAAGTCCGGGCTGGTGTAGTCCGGGCTGGTGAAGCTCGGGCGGGGGCCCGCTGCGGGGCCGTCGTCCGGGCTGCTGAAACCGGGGCGGCCGTAGCCGAGGTTCGGCATGCGGCTGGTCGGCGTCGGTGTCGGCGTGCGGTGCAGCGCCGGCGTGCCGGGGTCGGCCAGTGCATCCCGTAGGAACGGCAGGATGCCGCGCTCCAGCAGTGCCTCGCGCCAGGCTTCCCTGGCCCGGGCCACCTCCCCGCTCAACTCGCCGTAGGGCCCGGTTTCGAGCGAGGGCCTGTTGCGCAGGGCGGTGATGAGCAGGCAGACAGCAGCGACCAGGATCGCGGCCGCGGCCATGGCGCCGAACACCCACCCCGTGGTGAGCATGGTCCGGGCGAACGCCTGCTCGGGGTCGAGCATCCTCAGGATGTAACCCACGAGCAGGAAGATCGCCGCGGCGGTGCCGGCGAGGACGGGTGTCAGGACGGCGACGACGGCGACGGCACCCGCGCCCGTGGTCTCGACGGCCTCACCCATGGTGGCGGCGAGCCCCGCCGCGCTCGCGTTCGGCTCCGAGGAGCCGGGTTCGCGGGCGGAGGACGGGGTGGACGGCGCCGGGTGGCGCAGTTCCTCGCGGACCTTCACATAGTGCTGGTACTCGGTCGCCGCGGCCGCCGTGATGATCGCGGTGGCGTTCAGCGCCATGGTGCGCAGCTGTTCCGGGTTGAGCCGCTTACCGACAGCGGCCAGTTCCGGGCGGTTTGGGGCGGAGCGCAGCGCCTCGTCGAGGATCCGCTCGTACTCCTGGCGGTCCTCGCTGTGCAGGTGCTGCGGAACGCTGTTCATGTGCATCCCCCGATGCTCCGTAGGGCTTGGGGCTCGCATGACGACGAGCCGTCGGGCAGAAACGGAGGGGAGCCTGCTACGGATAAGCCGATGGTAGAGCGGCGACGGCACGCGGTGACAGGGGGTTTGCAGAAATTGGCCCCTGGCCAGCACGATCCTTCGTCGGGGAGCGTCTGCCCAGTGAACGTTCAGATATCCAGAGGAAGTTGCTGGACCAGCAGCTTTCCGGCCATGGTCACGCCGCCGTCCATCGCGATGGCGAGCCCGTCGGCGTAGACATGGGGTCCTGCGACCACGGGACCCCCGGCGTCCTCGCCGTCCTCCGAGCCGACTTCGCCCAGCAGATAGGGAATCGGGCTGTGGCCGTGAACGATCCGGGTGCCGCCGTACGTATCGAGCAGGGAGCGCACATGGTCGGCGCCGCCCTCGTCGCGGAAGGAGAAGCGCTTGGTGAACTTGCGGAACAGGTCCCACACCTCGTCCGCGTCGTTGCGCGTGAGGGTCTCGCGGACGGTGTCGTTGACCGCCTCGATCGAGTCGCCGTAGTCGAGATAGGCGGTGGTGTCGGAGTGGACGAGCAGATGCCCGTCGACCTCCTCGACGGCGTCGAGGCGGGCCATCCACTGGAGGTGGTGGTCCTGGAGGCGGTCCATGTCGGTCTTCTGGCCGCCGTTGAGCAGCCAGGCCGCCTG
The DNA here is from genome assembly GCF_058544905.1 of Streptomyces sp. JLBG701. Taxonomy (NCBI): domain Bacteria; kingdom Bacillati; phylum Actinomycetota; class Actinomycetes; order Kitasatosporales; family Streptomycetaceae; genus Streptomyces; species Streptomyces sp. JLBG701. The sequence continues at coordinate 5,761,541 of NZ_CM178588.1, read as the reverse complement.
GAAGGTGGCGGTGCCCGCGCCGGAGTTGACGGGGGTGTCGCCGAACCGCTTGGCGCCGAGCACCAGCAGCTCGTGGTTGCCCATCAGGGCCTTGCAGTAGCCGCCGGCCGCGGCGGCCTCGGCGGACAGCCGCATCACGAGGTCGATGACGCCGATGCCGTCGGGGCCGCGGTCGGTGAAGTCGCCGAGGAACCAGAGCCGGGCGGTGCCCGCGCACCAGTTGCCCCCGGCGTCGATCAGCCCCTTCTCCTGCAGGGCGGCCACCAGTTCGTCGAGATACCCGTGCACGTCGCCGACGACGAACAGCGGGCCGGGGCCTTCCTCGGACTGCGCGGCCGGTCCGGACTCCGGGTCGACGGCCACCTCGAGCGTGTCACCCCGGCTGATGACGGGCAGGTCGCGCTGGGTCGGGGTGTACCCCTCCGGGAGGTCGGCCGGGTCCTCCACGGGTCTGGCCACCTCGCCGGGGTGCGTGCTCTGGCTGTACGGGCCGGCCTCATGGACGTACGCGGGTACGCGGAAGTCGCGCAACGCCGCTGTCCCCATCGCCTCGGGTCCCTGACCGGCCCCCTGAGTCATCGACCCCTCCACCATCACGCCGCATCTGCACCGCATCGGACTGCCTGGTCGCAGCGGCCCGCGGTGTCGTGGGCCCATCATAGGAATGCGGATCGCGCCGTGTGATGACCCAGGGGTGGTGAATCAGAGCAAGAGTCCAGTTCATCGCGGCATTCGCCCCGATTGGGTCGGGCTTTGTCCACCGGGCGATCGTCAGGATCTCTCCGGGAACTCTCAGGCTTCGGCCGACGGCCAACCATTGACCCCTCCACGCCGAGCCCGAGGGCGGGCCCGGCGCGGACGTTCGCCCCGGATCCGGACTACCCCTTTTCGGGCGACCGCGGCGGACTGACGGTCGTACGCGGCGGGCGTCGCTGGGACGAGGTACGCACGATCAGTTCGGTCGGTATCACCTGCTCGACCGGCTGGTCCGATTCGACTCCCTCGATGGCGTCGATGAGGAGCTGGACGACCGCCGTGCCGATGCGGCGCGGCTTCAGGGAGAGCGTGGTGATGGGCGGCTCGGTGTTGGCGTACACGGTGGACTCGCTGCAGCAGACGAGCAGCAGGTCCTCCGGGACGCGCAGCCCGTAGCGGCGGGCGGCGGCGAGCAGGTCGGTGCCGTTCGGGTCGAAGAGGCCGTAGACGGCGTCCGGACGGTCGGGGCGGGCCAGCAGCCGGTCGGCGGCGACGGCACCCGCGCACGGGTCGTGGGCCGGGTAGGCCTCGTAGACCGGGTCCTGGCCGACGCGCTCGCACCAGCGCAGGTACGCGGTGGTCGACAGATGGGTGTAGGTGTCCGTCGTAGTGCCCGTGAGCAGGCCGATCCGGCGGGCGCCCGCGTCGGCCAGGTGGTCGAGGATGCCCAGGACCGCGGCCTCGTGGTCGTTGTCCACCCAGGCGGTCACCGGGAGCGAGCCGGCCGGGCGGCCGTCGGAGACGACCGGTAAGCCCTGCCGGACCAGTTCGCTGACCACCGGGTCGTGGTCGGACGGGTCGATGACGACCGTGCCGTCCAGGGCGACGTTCGACCACACGTCGTGGCGCGAGGTCGCGGGCAGGATGACAAGGGCGTAGCCGCGGGCGAGCGCGGCCGACGTGGCGGCGCGGGCCATCTCGGCGAAGTACGCGAACTCGGTGAAGGTGAAAGGTTCATCCCCGTATGTCGTCACGGTCAGGCCGATGAGGCCCGACTTGCCGGTACGGAGCGTGCGGGCCGCGGCCGAGGGGCGATAGCCCAGTCGGTCGGCGACTTCGCGGACATGGCGTCGGGTGGCGTCCGGGAGCCGCCCCTTGCCGTTGAGGGCGTCGGAGACGGTCGTGATCGAGACCCCGGCGGCGGCGGCTACGTCTCTGATGCCCGCTCGGCCCGGCCGGTTGCCTCGGCGGGTGGTCTCCGCGCGGCTCACCTGGTGCTTCCCTGCTGCTGTCATGGCGAGCCGATAGTAGGGCTCATGCGGTGGGGTAGTGCGGACGCATATGCACTCGTTGACAGGCACGTTTCTGCAAGGTCATTTACTGCTAACTGCCGTAGAAATAAAGGAAGTTGAACGATGCAATGGCATTGCCTGACTTGTCGGCGCGCACAAGCCTGCCAAGTCGCCGATGTTTCGAAGAGGTCTCAACTCACCTGCACGGGTGATGCGCGCCAGGGCGTGAGCCACCGGCGCATAGATATATGTGCGGCGCGCCCCCGGTTCGTACGCCTTCATACGGTGTTGCCCCTGATGCGCATGTGACGGATGAGGTCGGTCCTCTCCTGTACGCAGCCGCGCCGAATCCTCATAGGGTGAGGAGCATTGGAAGCCGGGAGCCGGTGGTGGTCACGAGGAGGACTGCGGTGAGCGAGACGAACCCCAAGCTGCGCGCGGAGCTGGAGGGAATCCCCACCTACAAGCCGGGCAGGCCCGCCGCGGCCGGCGGACCGGTGGCGTACAAGCTGTCCTCCAACGAGAACCCGTATCCGCCGCTGCCCGGCGTGATGGAGAGCGTGACGGCGGCGGCCGACTCCTTCAACCGGTATCCCGACATGGCGTGCACGGGCCTGATGAACGAGCTGGCCGATCGTTTCGCCGTGCCGGTCTCCCACCTGGCCACCGGCACCGGCTCGGTCGGCGTCGCCCAACAGCTGGTCCAGGCGACCAGCGGACCCGGCGACGAGGTCGTCTATGCCTGGCGGTCCTTCGAGGCGTACCCGATCATCACGCAGGTCAGCGGTGCCACGTCCGTGCAGGTGCCGCTGACGCCGGGCGATGTGCACGACCTCGACGCGATGGCGGACGCGATCACCGACCGGACCCGGTTGATCTTCGTCTGCAACCCCAACAACCCGACGGGCACGGTCGTGCGGCGGGCCGAGCTGGAGCGGTTCCTGGACCGGGTGCCCGGCGATGTGCTGGTCGTGCTGGACGAGGCGTACCGCGAGTTCAACCGTGATGTCGAGGTGCCGGACGGTGTGGCGCTGTATCGCGACCGGCCGAACGTCTGTGTCCTGCGGACGTTCTCCAAGGCGTACGGCCTCGCGGGTCTGCGCGTCGGCTTCGCGATCGCCCATGAGCCGGTCGCGGCGGCGCTGCGCAAGACGGCGGTGCCCTTCGGTGTGAGTCAGCTCGCACAGGACGCGGCGGTCGCCTCGCTGCGTGCCGAGGACGAACTGCTCGGCCGTGTCGGCTCGCTGGTGGGCGAGCGCAACCGTGTGGTCGACACGCTGCGCGCCCAGGGCTGGACCGTGCCCGAGACCCAGGCCAACTTCGTCTGGCTGCGGCTGGGGGAGCACACGGTCGGCTTCGCGGCGGCGTGCGAGCAGGCGGGCGTGGTGGTCCGGCCGTTCCCGGGCGAGGGTGTTCGGGTGACGATCGGGGAGACCGAGGCGAACGACATCCTCCTGAAGGTGGCGGAAGGGTTCCGCAAGGAGCTGTAGAGCCTCTTCGACGCCATAGGCCGACCGGTCCCTCCCTGGTGGGGCCGGTCGGTCGCGTTAGGGGACCCCCCGCCTCTCACGCCTCGAACGGCCATGCGCCATAATTCCTTGTGAATGTGAACGCGTTCACAAGCGTGTCCCGGTTGCTCCAATGATGCGTGTGACATAAGGGGCAAACTGCCGCAGTACCACGGCGACGTAAGGAGACTGACGACGTGGATTTGGCTTTGGCGCCGGAGACTTTGGCGCGCTGGCAGTTCGGCATCACCACCGTCTACCACTTCCTCTTCGTCCCCCTGACGATTTCGCTGGCGGCCCTCACGGCCGGCCTGCAGACCGCCTGGGTGCGCACGGAGAACGAGAAGTACCTCAGGGCGACCAAGTTCTGGGGCAAGCTCTTCCTGATCAACATCGCGATGGGCGTCGTCACCGGCATCGTGCAGGAGTTCCAGTTCGGTATGAACTGGTCCGCCTACTCGCGCTTCGTGGGGGACATCTTCGGCGCCCCGCTCGCCTTCGAGGCGCTGATCGCCTTCTTCTTCGAGTCGACCTTCATCGGCCTGTGGATCTTCGGCTGGGACAAGCTGCCCAAGAAGATCCATCTGGCCTGCATCTGGATGGTCTCGATCGGCACGATCCTGTCGGCGTACTTCATCCTCGCGGCCAACTCATGGATGCAGCACCCCGTCGGCTACAAGATCAACAAGGCGAAGGGGCGTGCCGAACTCACCGACTTCTGGCACGTGCTGACCCAGAACACCGCACTGGCCCAGGCGTTCCACACGCTCAGCGCCTCCTTCCTGACCGGCGGCGCCTTCATGGTCGGCATCGCCGCGTTCCACCTGCTCCGCAAGAAGCACATCCCGGTGATGAAGACCTCGCTGCGGCTCGGTCTGATCACCGTCATCATCGGCGGACTGCTCACCGCGGTCAGCGGTGACACCCTCGGCAAGGTCATGTTCAAGCAGCAGCCGATGAAGATGGCCGCCGCCGAGGCGCTGTGGGACGGGCAGGACTCCGCGCCGTTCTCGATCTTCGCGTACGGCGATGTCAGCAAGGGGCACAACACCGTCGAGCTGTCGATCCCCGGGATACTGTCGTTCCTCGCCGACGACGACTTCACCTCGTACGTCCCGGGCATCAACGACACCAACAAGGCCGAGCAGGAGAAGTACGGCCCCGGCGACTACCGCCCGATCATCCCCGTCACCTTCTGGGCCTTCCGCTGGATGATCGGTTTCGGGATGGCGTCCCTCGCCATCGGCATCGTCGGACTCTGGCTGACCCGCAAGAAGTTCATGCTGCCGCAGCATCTGCGGGTCGGTGACGACGAAGTGCCGCACCTGGTCCTCTTCAAGAACAAGGCACTCGGCCCGACGCTCACCAAGTGGTACTGGCGCATTGCGATCTGGACCCTGGCCTTCCCGCTGATCGCCAACTCCTGGGGCTGGATCTTCACCGAGATGGGCCGTCAGCCGTGGGTCGTCTACGGCCTCTTCCAGACCCGTGACGCGGTCTCCCCCAGCGTCTCCCAGGGCGAGGTCCTCACCTCGATGATCGTCTTCACCACGCTGTACGCCATCCTCGCCGTCGTCGAGGTCAAGCTGCTCGTGAAGTACGTCAAGGCCGGCCCGCCCGAGCTCACCGAGGCCGACCTCAATCCGCCCACGAAGATCGGCGGCGACTCCCGTGACGCCGACAAGCCGATGGCCTTCTCCTACTAGGCCGAGGGAGCTGCACAGTCATGGAACTGCACGACGTCTGGTTCGTCCTCATCGCCGTCCTGTGGACCGGCTACTTCTTCCTGGAGGGCTTCGACTTCGGGGTCGGCATCCTCACCAAGCTGCTCGCCCGGGACCGGACCGAGAAGCGGGTGCTGATCAACACCATCGGCCCCGTCTGGGACGGCAACGAGGTGTGGCTGCTCACGGCCGGCGGCGCGACCTTCGCCGCCTTCCCCGAGTGGTACGCCACGCTCTTCTCCGGCTTCTATCTCCCTCTGCTGATCATCCTGGTCTGCCTGATCGTCCGGGGCGTCGCCTTCGAGTACCGGTCGAAGCGGCCTGAGGAGAACTGGCAGCGCAACTGGGAGACGGCGATCTTCTGGACCTCGCTGATCCCTGCGTTCCTGTGGGGCGTCGCCTTCGGCAACATCGTGCGGGGCGTGAAGATCGACCAGAACTTCGAGTACGCCGGCAACTTCTGGGATCTGCTCAACCCGTACGCCCTGCTCGGCGGCCTGGTGACGCTGACCCTGTTCACCTTTCACGGTGCGGTGTTCGTGGCGCTCAAGACCGTTGGGGACATCCGGGTCCGGGCACGGAACCTGGCGCTGCAAGTCGGCCTCGTCACGGCCGTGTTGGCGTTGATCTTCCTGCTCTGGACGCAGGTCGAGAACGGCGACGGCAAGAGCCTGGTCGCGCTGGTCGTGGCCGTGCTGGCGCTGGTCGCGGCGCTGGTGGCGATTCGGGTCGGGCGTGAGGGCTGGTCGTTCGCGCTGTCCGGCGTCACCATTGTCGCCGCCGTCGCGATGCTCTTCCTGACGCTCTTCCCGAACGTCATGCCGTCCTCGCTCAATGCGGACTGGAGCCTCACGGTCACGAATGCCTCGTCGAGCCCGTACACCCTGAAGATCATGACCTGGTGTGCGGGGATCGCCACGCCGATCGTGTTGCTCTATCAGAGTTGGACGTACTGGGTGTTCCGCAAGCGGATCGGGACGCAGCACATCGCCGCGGACGCGGCTGCCGGATCCGCGCACTGAGTCTCAATTGGGGCATGTTTCACGTGAAACATGCCCCTTGAGGCCTCCGTTGAGGCTTGTTGACAAGAGGGTGTGTTTCACGTGAAACCAATCGACCCGCGCCTGCTGCGCTACGCCCGCGCCACCCGCCTCTTCCTGGCGGCGGTCGTCGGCCTGGGTGCTGTCGGAGCGGCGCTGGTCATCGCCCAGGCGATGCTCATCGCCGAGGTCGTGGTGGGCGCGTTCCAGCACGGACTGTCGGTCACCGAACTCCGTACTCCGCTGCTGCTGTTGGTGGCCGTCGCAGGTGGGCGGGCGCTGGTCTCCTGGCTCACCGAGCTCGCCGCACACCGGGCGAGCGCGGCGGTGAAGTCAGAGCTGCGGGGGCGGCTGTTGGAGCGTTCCGCCGCGCTGGGGCCCGGCTGGCTGAGCGGGCAGCGGACCGGTTCGCTGGTCGCCCTCGCCACGCGGGGAGTCGACGCCCTCGACGACTACTTCTCGCGCTATCTGCCGCAGTTGGGGCTCGCGGTCGTCGTGCCGGTGGCGGTGCTGGCGCGGATCGTCACCGAGGACTGGGTGTCGGCGGCCATCATCGTCGGTACCCTGCCGCTCATCCCGGTCTTCATGGTGCTGATCGGCTGGGCCACGCAGTCGCGGATGGACCGTCAGTGGCAGTTGCTGTCCCGGCTCTCCGGACACTTCCTGGACGTCGTGGCGGGGCTGCCCACCCTGAAGGTGTTCGGGCGGGCCAAGGCGCAGGCCGACTCGATCCGGCGGATCACCGGCGAGTACCGGCAGGCGACCATGCGAACCCTGCGGATCGCCTTCATCTCCTCCTTCGCCCTGGAGTTGCTGGCCACCCTGTCCGTGGCCCTGGTCGCCGTGACCATCGGCATGCGGCTCGTCCACGGCGACATGGACCTGTACATCGGCCTGGTCATCCTGGTGCTCGCACCCGAGGCGTATCTCCCACTGCGCCAGGTCGGTGCGCAGTACCACGCGGCGGCGGAGGGGCTCGCGGCCGCCGAGGAGATCTTCTCGGTGCTGGAGACACCGGTGCCGGTGCCGGGGACCGGTGTTGTGCCGTCGGGGCCCTTGGCCTTCGAGGGGGTGACAGTTCGCTACCCCGGGCGGTCCATGGCTGCCGTGTCGGACGTCTCCTTCGCCGTGGAACCCGGGGAGACGGTCGCGCTCGTCGGACCGAGCGGGGCGGGCAAGTCGACGCTGCTGAGCGCCCTTCTGGGGTTCGTGCGGCCGGCCGAGGGGCGGGTGAGCGTCGGGGGAGTCGATCTCGCCGAGGTCGACCTGGAGCAGTGGCGCTCGCGGATCGCGTGGGTTCCGCAGCGACCGCATCTGTACGCCGGGACGATCGCCGAGAACGTACGGCTGGCGCGATCCGACGCGGACGAGGCTGCTGTACGGCGGGCGTTGGGGGACGCGGGGGCGCTGGAGTTCGTGGACGCGCTGCCGCGGGGGATCGACACCTTGCTCGGCGAGGACGGGGCCGGGCTGTCCGCCGGGCAGCGGCAACGGCTGGCGCTGGCAAGGGCGTTCCTCGCGGACCGGCCGGTGCTGCTGCTCGACGAACCGACGGCCGCGCTCGACGGGGAGACCGAGGCCGAGGTCGTGGCGGCGGTACGGCGGCTGGCCGTTGGGCGGACGGTGTTGCTGGTGGTGCATCGACCGGCGCTGCTGGGGGTGGCGGACCGGGTGGTGCGGCTGGAGGAAGCCGAGGCTCACACTCCGGCAGAAGCCGTGTCCAAGGCGGCCCAGCCGATTGAGGAGGCCGTGGCGGGGGATCCCGCATTCGGCGAGTTGGAGGCGGGGACTTCCGGGGAGTCGGAGGCAGCGGCAGCGCAGACCACGGTCGGCGTGCTCGCCCGCGTTCGTGCCATGTCCGCCGCCCGACGTGGCCGGCTCGCCCTCGCGTTGCTGCTCGGGAGTCTGGCGCTCGGCAGTGCCGTGGGGCTGATGGCGACCTCCGGGTGGCTCATCTCGCGGGCCTCGCAGCAGCCGCCCGTGCTGTATCTGATGGTGGCCGTGACGGCGACGCGGACCTTCGGGATCGGGCGGGCCGTCTTCCGCTACGCCGAGCGGCTCGTGTCGCACGACGCCGTGCTGCGGATGCTGGCCGACACCCGGGTCGCGGTCTACCGGCGGCTGGAGCGGCTGGCGCCCGCCGGGCTGCGGCAGACCCGCCGAGGCGATCTGCTGTCGCGGCTCGTCGCCGACGTGGACGCGCTCCAGGACTACTGGCTGCGCTGGCTGCTGCCCACCGGTGCCGCCGTGTTCGTGTCCGCCGCGGCCGTCGGTTTCACGGCCTGGCTGCTGCCCGAGGCCGGGGCAGTGCTCGCGGCCGGGCTGCTGGCGGCCGGCGCAGGCGTCCCGCTGCTCACGGGCGTCGTGGCGCGGCGCGCCGAGCGCAGGCTGGCCCCCGCCCGCGGGGAGCTCGCGACGCGCGTGACCGACCTGCTCACCGGGACCGCGGAACTGACGGTCGCCGGCGCCCTGCCCGCCCGTACCGCCGAGACGCGCAAGGCCGACGCGGTCCTGACGCGGATCGCCTCGCGCACCGCGACCGCGACCGCTCTCGGCGACGGACTCACCGCGCTCGTCTGCGGCCTGACCGTCGCCGCCACCGCCCTCGTCGGCGTCCAGGCGGTCACCGACGGGCGGCTGAGCGGTGTGGTGATGGCCGTCGTCGTCCTCACCCCGCTGGCCGCCTTCGAGGCCGTCCTCGGGCTGCCGCTCGCCGTGCAGTACCGGCAGCGGGTCCGCAAGAGCGCGGAGCGCGTGTACGAGGTCCTGGACGCCCCCGCGCCCGTGCGTGAGCCGGAGCGGCCGCGACAGGCGCCCGCAACGCCCTTCCCCGTCGTCGTGAGGGGCCTGGCCGCCCGGTACGCCGGGCAGGACCGGGACGCCCTCGCCGGGCTCGACCTGACCTTGGAGGAGGGGCACAGGGTCGCCGTGGTCGGGCCGTCCGGGTCCGGCAAGACGACGCTGGCGCAGGTACTGCTGCGGTTCCTGGACGCGGACGCCGGTTCGTACACGCTGGGCGGCGTGGACGCGTACGCGCTGGACGGCGACGACGTACGGCGGCTGGTCGGGCTGTGCGCCCAGGACGCGCACCTCTTCGACAGTTCCGTGCGCGAGAACCTGCTCCTCGCGAAGAAGGACGCCTCCGAGGCCGAACTGCGGGGCGCGCTCGCGCGGGCGCGGCTGCTCGACTGGGCCGAGACCCTGCCCGACGGCCTCGACACGCTGATCGGCGAGCACGGGGCGCGGCTGTCCGGCGGGCAGCGACAGCGGCTGGCGCTCGCCCGGGCGCTGCTCGCGGACTTCCCGGTGCTCGTGCTCGACGAGCCCGCCGAACATCTGGACCTGCCCACGGCCGACGCGCTCACCGCCGATCTGCTGGCCGCCACCGAGGGTCGTACGACGCTGCTCATCACCCACCGGCTGGCCGGTCTTGAGGCCGTGGACGAAGTAGTCGTGCTGGACGCGGGACGCGTCGTGCAGCGGGGGACGTACGCGGAGCTTGCCGCGGTAGAGGGGCCGTTGCGGCGGATGGCGGAGCGGGAGGCGGAGTCGGAGGTGTTGGTGGGGGCGGGCTGACGGCGCCCGTGTAGGAGCTGTGTCGCCCCACGCCACATCTCGACTTTCCTTGCCAAATAGGACTATTTAGGCTCGTGGCATGCCCTCAGCGCCGCGCCCCGATGCCCCGCCGCCCGCCCCGGGCCTCTCGGCCGAACTGGCCATACGGGTGCCGCAACTTCTCGATGCGATGCGGGCCGTCGGGAGCGGGCTGGAACTGCATTCCACGCTGGACCGGATCTGCGAGACCGCGGCCACCCTCGCGGACGCCCGATACGCGGCCATCGGCGTCGTCGACGAGGACATCGCCCGGCGGATCGGACGACTGCCCGACTGCCCGACGGTCACAAGGGGCTGCTGGGCGCCCTCAACCTGTACCTGGCCGAGAAGCGCGGCGGGCCGTTCAACGACTACAACCTCAACATGGTCCGGGTGCTGGCCACGGAAGCCGGCATCGCCGTCGGCAACGCCCGGCTGTACGAGGCGGCCAAGCAGCGCGTGCTGCGCGAGATCAACACGGCCGCCGTACCGCTCGGGTTCAAGCCCTCGCACCGCTTCGTCGGTCCGGTCGACTCCGTGGTCGGCGACCTCACCGGCAAGAACCTCATCGCCGCCCTGCGCGAGGCCCTCCCCAACGCCCGCCGGCGCAGCGGCCTGAAGAACCTCAAACGGCGGGCCGAATCGCTGGGCGGCGACAGCCGGCACGGGCCGGGAATCGGGGAGAACGGCGGCGGTACGACGGTGGCGTGGCAGGCACCGCTCTGAGTGAACCGCTCAACGCGCTGGGTGAATACTCCTGTTCAGTATGGAATGCCCCTGGTCGGCCCAGTGAGGTCAGCCATACGGGGCGCCTGGTCCCCCAGGCGTACGACTTCAACAGGACCAGGGGCCACGGCCCGGGTCACGATCGCTGACATGCGCTCATCTCGCCGCCATCCACTGCTCGTTCCGGCGCTGCTGTGCGCGCTCGCCGTTCTCGTGGCCCGGCCCACCGACGCCTCGGGCGACGGTGAAAGCACCGGGAACAGTGGCGCGGCCGGTTCCGACTCCGGTCTCAGTGTCCAGGTGGCGCGGTTGTACGACGACGCGGCGCTGGCGACGCAGCAGTACGAGGCGGGACGGCGTGAGGCCGAGGTGCAGCGGGCGCAGGCCCAGCGGTTCGAGCGACTTCTCGATCGCGAGCGGCGGGAGACCGCCGTCATGCACGAGGACCTGGGCCGGATCGCCCGCGCCCAGTACCGCAGTGGCGGCGGGCTCCCGATCACCGCGCAGATGATCCTCGCGGACAGCCCCGATGAGCTGATGCGCGGTCAGCGGGCCGTGTGGCAGGCGGATCTCGCCGTCAACAACGCGATCGGCAAGAGCCGCAGGGCTGAGGCCCGGCTCTCCGCCGACGAGGCGAAGGCCGCGGCGGCCTGGCAGAAACTGGAGAAACGGAGCGCCGAACTCGCCGGCGTCAAGACGACCATCCAGCAGAAGCTCGAAGAGGCGCGCTGGCAGTTGCAGGGCCAGGCGGACGCGTCGGTCGCGGCGGGCTCCTGCCGCGGTGCCGTCCGGCTCGACCAGACGCGAACGGACGTCACGCGCGCGTGGGTCGCGCCGGTCGAGACGTACGAGCTGTCCGCGGGCTTCGGCAGCGGTGGTGCGCGATGGGCGAACCGGCACACTGGGCAGGACTTCGCGGTGCCGATCGGTACGCCGGTGCGGTCGGTCGGCACGGGCCAGGTCGTGCGGGTCTCGTGCGGGGGCCCGTTCGGCATCGAGATCGTGATCGAGCACGCGGGCGGCTACTACACGCAGTACGCGCACCTCGCCGCCGTCACCGTCGACCAGGGCGACCGCGTGGCTCCCGGCCAGTGGATCGGCCAGTCGGGCACCTCCGGCAACTCCACCGGCCCGCACCTGCACTTCGAAGTGCGGGTCACCCCGGAGTTGGGGTCGGCGGTGGATCCGGTGCCGTGGCTGGCGGCGCGCGGTGTGCCGCTCTGACCGCCACGGCGGCTACAGCCGCTCCGCCACCATCCGCTCGATCACGACCGCCACCCCGTCGTCGTTGTTGGCGACCGTCCGTCCCGACGCCGCCGCGATCACATCGGGGTGCGCGTTGCCCATCGCGTACGACTGCCCGGCCCACGTCAGCATCTCGACGTCGTTCGGCATGTCCCCGAACGCGACGACCTCCTCGTGCGAGATGCCCCGCTCGGCACAGCACAGGGCGAGCGTGCTCGCCTTGGAGACACCCGGGCCGCTGATCTCCAGCAGGGCGCTGGGGCTGGACCGGGTGACGTTGGCGCGGTCGCCGATCGCGAGTCGGGCGAGGGTGAGGAAGGCGTCCGGGTCCATCTCGGGGTGGTAGGCGAGGATCTTGAGCACCGGTTCGTCGGCGCCGGGGGCGTCCGGGGCCAGCAGCTTCTCGGCGGGCGCGAGGGTGTCGGGGACCTCCATGTGCAGCTTCGGGTAGGCCGGCTCCTGGTAGAAGCCGTACGTCTGCTCGATCGCGTACACCGTTCCCGGCGCCGAATCACGCAGCAGTCGTACGGCGTCGAGCGCGTTCTGTCTGGCCAGCTCGCGCACCTTCACGAACCGGTGGGTGCCGGGGCCGCCGTGCAGGTCGACCACGGCGGCGCCGTTGCCGCAGATCGCCAGGCCGTGACCGTGGACGTGTTCACTGACGACGTCCATCCAGCGGGCCGGGCGGCCGGTGACGAAGAAGACCTCGATGCCCGCCTCCTCGGCGGACGCCAGGGCGGCGACCGTACGCGGGGACACCGACTTGTCGTCGCGCAGCAGGGTGCCGTCCAGGTCGGTGGCGATCAGCCGTGGCGGGACAAAGGCGGCCGGGGTCTCGGGCTGTCTGGTCGCTGAGGTCACCGGGCCATTCTCCCGCATATGCCCGCACGGGCGTGCGGCAGTCCGCACATGTGAGTAGACGCCACCCTCAGCCCAACTGCGCCGGGGCCTCCATGGCGATCTCCTCGAAGATCTTCTCGTCCGTCGCGAAGACCGAGTCGGGGATGGGCCAGTGGATCACGATCTCGGTGAACCCCAGCTCCTGGTGCCGCCCCGCGAAGTCCACGAACGCGTCCAAAGACTCCAGCGGACGCCCACGGTCCGGGGTGAACGCGGTGAGCAGGATCTTGTCGAGATCGGCCGCGTCCCGGCCGATCGCGGCGCACGCGTCGGCCAGGTTCTCGGCCTGTCCGCGAATGGCCTGAACCGACTGTTCGGGAGTGCCGTTCTCGTACAGCTTGGGGTCACCGGTCGTCACCCACGCCTGCCCGTACCGCGCCGCGAGCTTCAGCCCGCGCGGCCCGGTCGCGGCCACCGCGAAGGGCAGCCGAGGCCGCTGCACACAGCCCGGGATGTTGCGCGCCTCGTGCGCCGAGTAGAAGTCGCCCTCGTACGACACCGAGTCCTCGGTCAGCAGCCGGTCGAGCAGCGGCAGGAACTCCCCGAACCGGTCGGCCCGCTCGCGCGGGGTCCATGGCTCCTGGCCGAGCGCGGTGGCGTCGAAGCCGGTGCCGCCCGCCCCGATGCCGAGCGTGACCCGGCCGCCGGAGATGTCGTCCAGGGAGATCAGTTCCTTGGCGAGGGTCACCGGGTGCCGGAAGTTCGGCGAGGTAACGAGAGTACCCAGTCGCATACTCTGCGTAGCCGTCGCCGCTGCGGTCAACGTGGGTACCGCCCCGAACCACGGCCCGTCCCGGAAGGTGCGCCAGGAGAGGTGGTCGTAGGTGTAGGAGGTGTGAAACCCGAGGTCTTCGGCTCGCTGCCAGACCTTCTGTCCCTCGCCCCACCCGTGGATGGGGAGGATTACCGTGCTCAGTCGCATGCCTACGACCTTAAGCTCCGGTGACTGCGAGCCAGGAGCGCCGGCCCCACGGCCCGGAGGCGGGAACCGTGGGGTGCACCGGACCGGTCCGGCGCACCCCACGAGAAGGCTCACACGGAGATGGCCGCGGTGGAGTCGGTGGAGTCGCCGGTATCCGGTGCTCCAGGGCGGACGAGCAAGCCACAGAGGACGGCGCCGACGGCGAAGATGGCGCCGGCCCAGGCGAAAGCGGTGGTGTAGCTGTGGATCGCAGCATTGGCGAGGGTATCGGGGGTGGGGGTCCTGCCCTTGGTGTAGCTGCTGGCGGCATTGGCCGCGATGGTGCTGAGCAGGGCGATGCCGAGGGATCCCCCGATCTGCTGGGCGACGTTGACGGTGGCTGAGGCGACGCCCGCGTCGTGGGAGGCGACACCCCTGGTGGCGGTGTTCACCGACGGCGCCATGGCCGTGCCGAGCCCGATGCCGGTGACGATGAGGGCGGCCAGGATGTCGGCCGCGTAGGAGCTGTGGAGGGTGATTCCCGTCAGCCAGAGCATGCCGCCGGCGGCCGTGAGCATACCGGCGCCGATGAGGACACGGGGGCCGGTGCGGGACAGCAGGAGGCTGGTGGCGAAGGTGGCGGCGACGGCCGTCGCGCCGACCAGGGGCAGGAAGGCCAGGCCAGTTCGGATGGGGGAGAAACCGAGGTTCTGCTGCAGGTAGTAAGTGAGGAACAGGAAGATCCCGAACATCCCGACGCCCATGACGAACATGGCCAGATAGGCGCCACCGCGGTTGCGGTCGAGGAGGATCCGCAGGGGCAGCAAGGGGTGGGCGGCCTTGGTCTGCCGGATCACGAACACGGTCAGGAGTACGACTCCCACCAGCAGGAAGACCCAGGTGCTCGTGGCGCTCCAGGAGTGGGTCTGTGCGTTGGCGAAGCCGTAGACGAGGGCGAAGAGACCGGCACTGGCGGTGACGGTGCTCGGCAGGTCGAGGTGGGGTCGCCCTTCGACCGTGGTGTGGGGCAGCAGGGCCGCGGTGCCGACGAGGGCGACGGCGGCGAAGGCGAGGTTGACGTACAGACACCAGCGCCAGTCGAGGTACTCGGTGAGCACTCCGCCGAGCAGCAGGCCGAATGCGCCGCCGGCGCCGGCGATGGCGCCGTAGATGCCGAACGCCCGGTCGCGTTCCGCGGCCACGGTGAAGGTGGTGGTGAGCAGGGAGAGGACGGCGGGGGCGAGCAGCGCGGCGCACAGCCCCTGAGCGGCACGGGCCGTGACCAGCATCCCGAAGCTGGTGGCGGCGCCACCGAGCGCGGAGGCGACGGCGAAACCGGCCAGCCCGACGACCAGCGTCAGCTTGCGGCCGAACAGGTCGGCGATCCGCCCGCCGAGCAGCAGCAGACTGCCGAACGCGAGAGCGTAGGCGGTGACGACCCACTGTCGTTGGTTGTCGGAGAAGCCGAGGTCGTGCTGGGCTGAGGGTAGTGCGATGTTCACGATCGTGGAATCGAGGATCACCATCAACTGGGCGACGCCGAGCACCACGAGGATCCACCAGCGCCGAGCGTGGTTCGGGCCGCCCTCGCCCACGACTACGGACGTGCCTGGAGTGTGGCCCGCCGATGTGCCGCCGGGCCCGCCGGCCGGGCCATCGGAGTGGGTCTCCCCGGTCGTGGTCTCGCCGGATGCGGTAGTGGTACCCCCGTTGCCATGCCACGGGAGGTGGAATTCCCTGCGGTGAGACGGGTGCCTTCGGATCGCCACGATGATTGTCCCTTCAGGGGCGACGCGCGAGATCTGCCGAACTGGTCGTTGAGTTACGCAATCAATATCCCGTTACGTCGACGGTGCGCGCTGGGGCCGGATGGTCCCTACGTATCGGGCCGAACGGCATAGCGCGCACAGGGGCCTGTCGGGACACCGGGCGGGCCGCCCACGGCTGATGCCGACCCGGCCCAAAGCGAATTCCCCCAGGTCAGGCTGCGATAGGCGAAAAGGGCTTGGTTGAGGTCACCGGCGTGCCCAGCCAGCTGCTCCGCGCGCTGCCATGCCTCACGGCCCCCTTCGTTCCAGCGGCGGTGCGGGAGGATCGCGGTGCTCAGGCGCGGACTCGTGTTTTCGAGACCGAGCGGCCCAACGTGTTTCACGTGAAACGGTCACCGTGCGCGGCTGCTCGGCCACGGGCTGAGGCGCGCGCTCACCCGGGGAATCGCAGGTACTGCGGCGGTACGGCCTCGGTGAGCCACACCCCGTTCGCGCTGACCCGGAACACATGGCCGTCGCGGTGCATGGCGGCCGCGTCCACCGAGAGCACGACGGGCCGGCCGCGGCGGGCGCCCACGCGGGTCGCGGTCTCGCGGTCCGGCGAGAGGTGTACGTCGTGCCGGTTCATGGGGCGGAGGCCCTCGGCGCGGATCGCGTCCAGATTGCGGGCCACGGTCCCGTGATAGAGGTACGGCGGTGGGGGCGTCGGCGGCAGGCCGAGGTCGACCTCGATGCTGTGGCCCTGGCTGGCGCGGATTCTGGTTCCCTCGATCGCGAACCGCCGCTTGTCGTTCGTGGCCACCACGTGGTCGAGCTCGTCCCGCGTGAACCGGAACCCGTGCGCCGCGCACGCCGCGATCAGCGTGTCGATCTCGACCCAGCCGGCCTCGTCGAGGACTAGCCCGATCCGCTCGGGCTGATGCCGGAGGTGCTTCGAGAGGTACTTCGACACCTTCACGGTGCGTCTTTCATCCATGCTCACCAGCGTGGCGGAAGAGACGCGGATCACGCATTTGATTTTGGTACCCAGGTTTGATCCACAGCCAAGTGCAGTTATCCACAGGGGAATTGGCGATTCTGTGGACAACCAACCGTGGATTCAGGGGGTTTGATCAAGATCATCTGACTTGGCGTGGGTTGAGGCGAGCTCGTCCAAGGTCCGTGCCCGCACTTCACGTTCGGCGGCCAGCGTGATGAAGGTGGCGGCCTGTCCGGAGCCAACCAGTCGCTCCACGGCCCGCATTGTCTCCGCCGGTATGGGCACGGAGCGTGGTTCGTCGCGCGACGGTGCGGCCATCACGCCGCCGAGGTGCCGGCGCAGGTGACGGGTCGCGAACAACCGCATGGCACGGGCCAGTTCGGCGTCCACCGTCTGCTGGGCGAGCGGCCGCAGCCGTCGTACGAGTGATGCCGCCTCGGCCGCGTCCGCGTCGGTCGGGCGGTGCGGGCCGTCGAGGTAGCGGGCGAAGACGTGCTCGGTCGTGAACTCCAGGAAACGGGCGGCGATGTGCTCGACCTGGCCCCTCAACTCCCGTAGGTGGTCCGAGATCGCCGACAGCGGGACTCCGGCCGCGTGCAACTCGACGGCCACGGCGAGTTCTTGGGGGCTCGGCACGAGGAAGGAGTCCTCGTTCCCGGGCACCGGCTCCAGCACGCCGAGCTCGACCGCTTCGGCGACCGCCGCGTCGTCCGGGCTGCCGCCGAACCGCTCGTCCAGCTCGGCACGGGTGATCCGGACCGCCTCCTCGTCGGTCCACGGTCCGCCCACCTCGGCGACCAGGCCGAGCACCCCGCGCAGGCCACGGCCCGTGTCGTAGGCCTCCAGGAGTTCCTTGATGGAGGCCAGCGTGTAGCCGCGGTCGAGGAGGTCGGCGATCTGGCGCAGGCGGGCGAGATGGGCGTCCGCGTAGACATTGGCGCGACCGCGGCGCTCGGGGCGGGGGAGCAGGCCGCGGTCCTGGTAGGCGCGGATGGTGCGGACGGTGGCGCCGCTGAGCCGCGCCAGGTCCTCTATGCGCAGGTCGGGCCCACTCCGCGCGTCGCTCACGAGGCTGCCCTCGCCGCCGGTGACCTGCGCAGATACTCCACCGCCCGGGCGGGCGAACCCTCCCGCGACGGATGGTACGACCGCCGCAGATAGCGGGGTATCGCCGCGCCGAGCTCCTGCCAGGTGGGCAGCAGGCCCTTGCGTACGGCCCTGTTGTGCTCGGCGAGCGAATAGCGCAGGCGGCCGGCCAGTTGGGGGTCGTGGCGTATGAGGTAGGCCGTGCCCCACGCCCACAGGTAGAGCATCACGGGGGCGGTGACCGTCATGCCGGCGAGGCGGCGGGCGTAGCGCTTTCGCGCACCCCGGCCACCGCAGTGCTCGTACATGTCGAAGGCGACCGCGCGGTGTTCGACCTCCTCCGCGCCGTGCCAGCGCAGCAGGTCGAGCATGATCTCGTCGGTGCCCGCCCGGTCCAGGCCGTCGGCGGCCAGCACCCAGTCGCCGAGCACCGCCGTGAACTGCTCGATCGCCGCGACGACCGACAGCCGGAAGCGCAGCCACTCCCGCGCGGGTATCGGCGCGCCGAGCGGCGGGTGCTCGCCGAGCAGCCGCTCGAAGAGGAAGTCGACGTACTTGGTGAACTCCTCAGTGTCCAGCCGCTGCGCCTTGAGGTGTTCCAGCACGTACGTGTGCTGCACGCTGTGCGTGGCCTCCTGGCCCATGAATCCCTTGACGTCCTTGAGGAGTTCGGGGTCCCGGATCAGTGGCAGGCCCTCCTTGAAGACCTTCACGAACCACCGCTCCCCCGCCGGCAGCAGCAGGTGCAGTACGTTCATGACGTGCGTGGCGGTCGGCTCGTCGGGGATCCAGTGCAGGGGCGTGCGCGACCAGTCGAAGGACACGCGGCGTGGCGCGATGGCGTGCCGCTCGGCGCTCACAGCGGTGGCTCCAGCCGTGCGATCGCCCGCAACGCCCTGGGCGTGAACCGGGACATGAGATGCGCGCCGCGCGCCTCCGGTGTGACGGGCACGACGGCCGCGCCCCGCACGACCGCCCGCAGGATCGCGTCGGCGACCTTCTCCGGCGGATAGTTGCGCAGCCCGTACAGGCGCGCGCTCCGCTTCTGGCGCCGCTTCTCCTCGGCGGCGTCGACGCCCGTGAAGCGCGCGGTCGAGGTGATGTTGGTGTTGACGAACCCCGGGCAGATCGCCGTGACGCCGATCCCCTGCCCGGCCAGCTCCGCGCGCAGGCACTCGCTGAGCATCAGCACCGCCGCCTTGGAGGTGCTGTAGGCGGGCAGCGCCTTCGAGGGCTGGTACGCCGCCGCCGACGCGGTGTTGACGATGTGGCCGCCCTGTCCGCGCTCGGCCATCTGCTTCCCGAAGAGCCGGCAGCCGTGGATCACGCCCCACAGATTGACGTCGAGGACCTTCTTCCAGTCCTCCGGGGTCGTGTCGAAGAAGGAACCGGAGAGTCCGATTCCGGCGTTGTTCACCAGGACGTCGACCACGCCGTACTCGGTGGCGACCTTCTCGGCGAGCTTCTCCATGGCCTCCGCGTCGGAGACGTCCACGGTCTCCGCCCAGGCCGCGGGGGCGCCGATCAGCCGGGCCAGCTCCGCCGTGCGGGCCGCGCTCTCCGCGTCCCGGTCGACTGCGACCACGCGCGCGCCGGCCTCCGCGAACGCGAACGCCGTGGCCCGCCCGATGCCGCTGCCGGCACCGGTGACCAGGACGAGCTGCCCGCCGAAGCGTTCCGCGTACTTGTCGGCGGACTTGCCCTTGCGCTTACCGGTGGCGATCACTTCCGTCCTCCCGCCCTCGTTGGCGGTCACGAACTCGGTGATCCAGGACGCCAGTTGATCGGGTCGCGTGCGCGGTATCCAGTGCTTCGCCGGGAGTGTACGGCGGACCAGCCGGGGCGCCCACAGCTCCAGTTCGTCGTAGAGCTTCTCCGACAGGAACGCGTCCCCCAGAGGCGTGATGAGTTGCACGGGCGCGTGGGCGTAAGCGTCCGTGCGCGGCCTGCTCAGCCGTGCCCGGACGTTGTCCCGGTACAGCCATGTGCCGTGTGCCGCGTCCGAGGGCAGCGACGAGGTCGGGTAGCCGCCGACGGGCACCTTCTCGACGCGCTCCAGGATCTTCGGCCAGCGTTTGCCGAGCGGGCCGCGCCAGGCCAGCTCGGGCAGCACGGGCGTGTGCAGCAGATACACGTACCAGGACTTGGCGCCCTGGCCCAGGAGCTGGCCGACCCGGCGCGGGGTGGGGCGCTTCACGCGCGTGTGGATCCAGTGCCCGAGGTGGTCGAGGGAGGGCCCCGACATCGACGTGAAGGAGGCGATGCGCCCCTCGGTGCGCTTGACCGTGACGAACTCCCAGGACTGCACCGAGCCCCAGTCGTGCCCCACCAGGTGCACCGGCTCGTCCGGGCTCACCGCGTCCGCGACGGCCAGGAAGTCGTCCGTCAGCTTCTCCAGCGTGAACCCGCCCCGCAGCGGCTTCGGGGCCGTGGACCGGCCGTGGCCCCGGACGTCGTACAGCACGACGTGGAAGCGCTCGGCGAGGCGGACGGCGACCTCCGACCAGACCTCCTTGCTGTCCGGGTAGCCGTGCACGAGGACGACCGTCGGCAGCGCCGGGTCCCCCAACTCGGCCACGCACAGCTCGACCCCGCCGGTGCGCACCCGGCGCTCCCGCGCACCCTCAAGCGTCACCGGCGTCACTTGTCCTCCGCCCAGCGCCGCACATGCGGCAGATCGTCGTCCAGCCAGAACGCGCTCTGCTCGGGGTCCCTGGAGTCGGTGACGACCAGGATCTCCTCGAACTTCGCGCCCGTGCCCCGGAAGCCGAGGTGCGGTTCGACCGCCCACAGGCCCGGCTTCGGCGGATGGTCGGAGAAGCGGTACGGCGACCACAGCGGGGACCAGCCCTCGCGGTGGCCGTGCAGCGCGTCGCTCGCCAGCCCCTTCAGGGACTGCGTGCCGAAGCCGAAGAGCCGCGGCGACCATGGCCTCTCCCTCACCCGGCCGACCTTGTGCGCGATCACGCCGAAGGGGTACGCGCGATGCCGGTTGGCGTAGCCCTGGCGGACCATGAGGCGGTCCACGTCCTCGTAGATCGTGCGCAGCGGGCGGCGCTCGCGCACCTCGCGCAGGATCAGCTCGCGGTGCGCCTCCAGGTCGTCCATCAGCCGGTCCTGGACCGGGTTGACGCCGAGCGAGCCGGAGTAGCCGATGTCCGCCGCGTAGCCCTTGTAGACGGGTGCCATGTCCAGGATGAACGGCATCCCCGGCTCCAGTCGGCGGTTGGTCGGGAAGAACTGGAGCGGCACCCGGAAGTTCACGAACGCCGTGCGGTCCCCGAACCACGCGAAGGGCAGATGGAACCAGTCCCGCACCCCTCGCTCGCGCAGCCACTCGCGCTGCATCCGCGCCGCCCCGCGCTCGGTCACTCCCGGTCTCAGCCGGGCCGCCACAGCCTGAGCGCACTCGTAGGCGAGGCGCTGTACTTGCCTGAATCCCCGTAGTTCCGCCGCTAGTTCACCTGTCGCTGCCGTCGTCATGCCGAATCCGCCCCACTCGTCCACGCTGACACTGCGGTACGTGCCCGTAACTTGACACTGGCGAATGTGACAGTCGTTAGAGGCTGCGTCAATAGGCCTGTGCGGGCCTGTGGACAACCGCGCCGATGTGGAAAACCAGGGGCCCGTTGTTCGACCTCAGGGTGACCCTTACGGTCCCGTACAACCTCAGAGGGATGCCAAGACGGCTCTCGGGTCTGACGACTGGCGTGGTCTGGGTCACTATCTTCGAAGACGTGACTGTGATCGCGACCGAAAGCCTGAGCAAGCGGTTCCCCAGGGTGACCGCTCTTGACCGGCTCTCCGTGGACGTCGGCCCCGGTGTGACGGGGCTCGTCGGGGCCAACGGAGCCGGCAAGTCAACACTGATCAAGATCCTGCTGGGTCTGTCCCCCGCCACCGAGGGCCGAGCCGAAGTGCTCGGACTCGATGTCGCCACCAAGGGCGGCGACATCCGTGAGCGGGTCGGGTACATGCCCGAGCACGACTGCCTGCCGCCCGACGTCTCGGCCACCGAGTTCGTCGTGCACATGGCCCGCATGTCCGGCCTCCCGCCGGCCGCCGCCCGCGAGCGCACCGCGGACACCCTGCGGCACGTCGGTCTCTACGAGGAGCGATACCGCCCCATCGGCGGCTACTCGACCGGCATGAAGCAGCGCGTGAAGCTCGCGCAGGCCCTGGTCCACGACCCGCAGCTGGTCTTCCTGGACGAGCCGACCAACGGCCTCGACCCGGTCGGCCGCGACGAGATGCTCGGCCTGATCCGCCGCATCTACACCGACTTCGGCATCTCGGTCCTGGTCACCTCCCACCTGCTGGGCGAACTGGAGCGCACCTGCGACCACGTCGTCGTCATCGACGGCGGCAAGCTCCTGCGCTCCAGCTCCACCACGGACTTCACCCAGAACACGACCACGATCGCGATCGAGGTCACCGACAGCGACGAGCACCCGGACGGCACGCGCGCGGTGCGCGAGGCGCTCCACGCGCGCGGGGTGGAGGTCCACGAGGGCAGCGGCCTGCCGGGCGCCGGCCACATCCTGCTCCTCACCGCACAGGGCGAGGAGACCTACGACCTCGTGCGCGACCTCGTCGTCGACCTCGGGCTCGGCCTGGTGCGCATGGAGCAGCGCAGGCACCACATCTCCGAGGTCTTCACCGACAGCGACGCAGAGCGGAAGGAGGCCGTCGGCCATGGCAATTGACCAGCCCGTGGTTCCTCAGCCGGGCGACCAGACCCGCATCCACAACATCGGCTACCGCACCTACGACGGCCCGCGCCTGGGCCGCGCCTACGCCCGCCGCTCGCTCTACTCGCAGTCCCTGCGCGGCGCCTACGGCCTCGGCCGCTCGGTGAAGTCCAAGGTGCTGCCGATGCTGCTGTTCGTGGTGATGTGCGTGCCCGCGGCCATCATGGTCGCCGTCGCGGTCGCCACCAAGGCCAACGACCTGCCCGTCGACTACACGCGCTACGCGATCATCATGCAGGCCGTCATCAGCCTGTACGTCGCCTCGCAGGCGCCCCAGTCCGTCTCCCGCGACCTGCGCTTCAAGACCGTACCGCTGTACTTCTCGCGGCCCATCGAGACCGCCGACTACGTACGCGCGAAGTACGCGGCGCTGGCCTCCGCGATGTTCATCCTCACCGCGGCTCCCCTGCTCGTGCTCTATGTGGGCGCGCTGCTGGCCAAGCTCGACTTCTCCGACCAGACCAAGGGATTCGCACAGGGGCTCGTCTCCGTGGCACTGCTCTCACTGCTCTTCGCCGGACTGGGCCTGGTCATCGCGGCCATCACCCCGCGCCGCGGCTTCGGCATCGCGGCGATCATCGCCGTACTGACCATCTCCTACGGCGCCGTCACCACGCTCCAGGCCATCGCCGACTCGCAGGGCAGCACGAGCGCCATCCCCTGGATCGGCCTGTTCTCGCCCGTCACGCTCATCGACGGCGTGCAGTCCGCCTTCCTGGGCGCGACCCCGGCGCTGCCCGGCGAACACGGCCCCTCAAGCGGCCAGGGCGTGATCTACGTCCTCGTCGTCCTGGGCCTCGTCGCCGCCTGCTACGGCCTCATGATGCGCCGCTACCGAAAGGCCGGACTGTGACCACGCTCAGCATCGACCACGTCTCCCGCTGGTTCGGCAACGTGGTCGCCGTCAACGACATCACCATGACCATCGGCCCCGGCGTCACCGGCCTCCTCGGCCCCAACGGCGCCGGAAAGTCCACCCTCATCAACATGATGGGCGGCTTCCTGGCTCCCTCCACCGGCACCGTCACCCTCGACGGACAGCAGGTGTGGCGCAACGAGGAGATCTACAAGCACATCGGCATCGTCCCTGAGCGCGAGGCGATGTACGACTTCCTCACCGGCCGCGAATTCGTCGTCGCCAACGCCGAGTTGCAGGGGCTGGGTGCCAAGGCCGCGCAGAAGGCGCTGGCCACGGTCGAGATGGAGTACGCGCAGGACCGCAAGATCTCGACGTACTCCAAGGGCATGCGCCAGCGCGTGAAGATGGCGTCCGCCCTGGTCCACGAACCGTCGCTGCTCCTGCTCGACGAGCCCTTCAACGGCATGGACCCGCGCCAGCGCATGCAGCTCATGGACCTGCTCCGGCGCATGGGCGACGAGGGCCGCACCGTCTTGTTCTCGTCCCACATCCTTGAAGAGGTCGAGCAACTCGCCTGGCACATCGAGGTCGTCGTCGCCGGACGGCACGCGGCCAGCGGCGACTTCCGCAGGATCCGCCGCCTGATGACCGACCGCCCGCACCGCTATCTCGTACGCTCCAGCGACGACCGCGCCCTCGCGTCCGCGCTGATCGCCGACCCGTCGACCTCCGGCATCGAAGTCGACCTGGCGGAGGGCGTGTTGCGCGTCCAGGCCGTCGACTTCGGCCGCTTCACAGCCCTGTTGCCGCGGGTGGCAAGGGACCACGGCATCCGGCTGTTCACGGTCTCGCCGTCCGACGAGTCCCTCGAGTCCGTCTTCTCGTATCTCGTCGCGGCGTAGGAGGCCGAATCATGTACGACCCCACAGTCGCCCGACTCACCTACCGGGCCCTGCTCGGCCGCCGCCGGGCACTCATCCTGGGCGCGCTGCCACTGTTGCTCATCGCGATCTCCGTGGTCGTGCGCGGGCTCGCCGGCGCCGACGACCAGACCGCGTCCGACCTGCTGGGCGGCCTCGCGCTCGCCACGATGGTGCCGATCATCGGCGTCATCGCGGGCACCGGCGCGATCGGCCCGGAAATCGACGACGGCTCCGTCGTCTACCTGCTGTCCAAGCCGCTCAAGCGGCCGTCGATCATCTTCACCAAGCTGATCGTCGCGATCGCCGTGACCATGGTGTTCTCGGCGGTGCCCACGCTCATCGCGGGCCTGATCCTCAACGGCAACGGCCAGCAGATCGCCGTCGCCTACATGGTGGCCGCGCTGGTCGCCTCGATCGCGTACGCGGCGCTCTTCCTGCTGCTGGGCACGGTGTCCCGGCACGCGGTGGTCTTCGGCCTCGTCTACGCCCTCGTCTGGGAGGCCCTGTTCGGGTCCCTGGTCTCCGGTGCGCGCACGCTCAGCGTCCAGCAGTGGTCGCTGGCGGTGGCTCACAAGGTCGCCGGCGGAGACCTGGTGACCTCGGACGTCGGACTGACGACGGCGACCGTGCTGCTGGTCGCGGTGACCGTGCTGGCCACCTGGTACGCCGGGCAGAAGCTGCGCTCGCTGACCCTGGCGGGCGAGGAGTGATCTTGACAGGGACTTCACCCCTGCCCGGGCACACTGGGCAAACGGGGATGGAAGGCTAGGAGGACGGGGATGGCTGGAGAGGCTACGTTCGGCGGCGGGCAGGCGGAGTCGGGGGACGTCTGGGACGAGCTGGTCCTGGACGACGACTTCATACGCTCCGCCGAGACCGCCGAGCCGTCCGCACGCGCCCGGATGCTCGCCGCCCGCTGGCGCAACGAGTCGCCCGAGCCACAGCCCTGGCGCTCCGACGAACCGCCCGCCGGCTGGTTCTTCAGCAAGGCCCGCCGCCGCAGGTGGCGCCGCCGTTAGGACAGGGCCAGGCCGTCCCCGGCCGCCGTTTAATCAGTGGCGCTCAACTCGGTGTACCGGCACAGTGGTTGTGTCCACGACGCCGGATCGAGCCGGCGCCACGTTCTGGGAGAGGAGCTGAGCGATGTCCATGCACGACAGTACGCACAGCTCCCCACAGGGCAGCCCGCGGCGGTCTCCGGAGTAGTTACCCCTCCGTCGAGCCCGCCCATCACGGGGAGCTGCCCGGGGCGGCCGCTTCGAGCACGCGACGCACCACCGCGTTTCGCGTGGGCCGCCCACCCGGAGGATTGGCCGAGTGGTAAGGCACTGGCTTGCGCTGTGTTCAATTAAGGGCGAGTCATGGTCGGGCCTGGAAAGCCCGCGCACGTTCGATTCGTGCATCCTCCGCAAAACGTCGTCGCCAAGATAGGTTCAGGCGGCATGACGGAACCCATCTACTACGTCGACCGTTCGGACCTCCTTGAGGGCAGGCTCGCGGAGGTCAAGGACGGGATGCGCGACCTGGCCGCGTTCGTCGAGGCCCGCGAGCCGCAGCTGATCGCCTACCACTTCTACGTCGACGAGGCCGAGTCCACGATGACCACGGTGGCCGTCCATCCCGATTCGGCGTCGCTGGAGCTCCACATGGAGCTCGGTGGACCGAAGTTCCGCGGGTTCCGTGAGCTCATCCGCATGAACTCCATCGACGTGTACGGACGACCGAGCCCGGTGGTCGTCGACCAGCTCCGCCAGAAGGCCGAGATGCTCGGCGGCGGCACCGTCACCTTCCACACCCTGCAGGCGGGCTTCAGTCGACCGACCTGACCGACAGGAACTGGCCCCGGGACCCCGGGGCCTGTCGGCCCTAGCCCAGCAACCGCTCCAGCACCACCGCGATCCCGTCCTCCTCGTTGGAGGACGTCACCTCGTCCGCGACCGCCTTCAGCTCCTCGTGCGCATTGGCCATAGCCACGCCATACGACGCCCAACCGAACATCGGGATGTCATTGGGCATGTCACCGAAGGCAACCGTGTCCGCGGCCTTGAGACCCAGCCGCCGGGCCGCCAGTGACAGCCCGGTCGCCTTGGACAGGCCGAGGGGGAGGAGCTCGACGATCCCCTCACCGGCCATGGCGACCCCGACGAAGCCGCCGGCGGCAACCCGCGCGGCCTCGGCGAGCTCGTCGTCCGAGAGGCTCGGATGCTGTATGTAGATCTTGTTCAGCGGGGCCGCCCACAGATCCGCCGCGTCCGTGAACGGCGTCGCCGGAAGCTTGCCCGTGACCGAGTACCCGGGACCGACCAGCACGTCACCGTCCAGGCCGTCGCGGCTGGCCGCCAGGAACAGCGGACCGACCTCCGCCTCGATCTTCGCCAGGGCCACACCCGCCAGCTGACGGTCCAGGGTCACCGACGTCAGCAGACGATGCGCCCCGGCGTCGTACACCTGTGCGCCCTGGCCGCAGACCGCGAGTCCGTCGTAGCCCAGGTCGTCGAGGATGTGCCGGGTCCAGGGCACCGCCCGGCCCGTCACGATGATGTGCGCCGCGCCCGCGGCGGTGGCCGCCGCGAGCGCGTCACGGGTGCGTGGCGAGACCGACTCGTCGGAGCGCAGGAGCGTTCCGTCCAGGTCGGTCGCGATCAGCTTGAAGGGAAAGCCGGTGGCCGCACTCACTTGGCGATCGGCTCCAGGACCTCACGCCCGCCCAGGTACGGCCGCAGTACCTCAGGCACCCGCACGGAGCCGTCGGCCAGCTGGTGGTTCTCCAGCAGCGCGACGATCGTGCGCGGTACGGCGCACAGCGTGCCGTTCAGCGTCGCCAGCGGCTGCACCTTCTTGCCGTCGCGCATACGGACGGACAGGCGTCGCGCCTGGAAGCCGTCGCAGTTGGAGGCCGAGGTCAGCTCGCGGTACTTGCCCTGGGTCGGGATCCACGCCTCGCAGTCGAACTTGCGGGAGGCGGACGCGCCCAGGTCGCCCGAGGCCACGTCGATGACCTGGAAGGGCAGTTCGAGGCCGGTAAGCCACTGCTTCTCCCAGTCCAGGAGCCGCTGGTGCTCGTTCTCGGCGTCCGCGGGGTCGACGTACGAGAACATCTCGACCTTGTCGAACTGGTGCACGCGGAAGATGCCGCGTGTGTCTTTGCCGTACGTGCCGGCCTCGCGGCGGAAGCACGGCGAGAAGCCGGCGTAGCGCAGCGGCAGTTTGTCGGCGTCGAGGATCTCGTCCATGTGGTATGCGGCGAGCGGGACCTCGGAGGTGCCGACCAGGTAGTAGTCGTCCTTCTCCAGGTGGTACACGTTCTCCGCGGCCTGGCCGAGGAAGCCGGTGCCCTCCATGGCGCGCGGGCGGACCAGCGCGGGGGTGAGCATCGGGATGAAGCCGGCCTCGGTGGCCTGGGCGATCGCCGCGTTGACGAGCGCGAGCTCCAGGAGGGCGCCGACACCCGTCAGGTAGTAGAAGCGCGAGCCGGACACCTTGGCGCCGCGCTCGACGTCGATGGCGCCCAGCGCCTCGCCGAGCTCCAGGTGGTCCTTGGGCTCGAAGCCCTCGGCGCCGAAGTCACGGATCGTGCCGTGCGTCTCCAGGACGACGAAGTCCTCCTCGCCGCCGACGGGGACGTCGGGGTGGATGAGGTTGCCGAGTTGGAGCAGGAGGCGCTTGGTCTCCTCGTCCGCCTCGTGCTGCTCGGCGTCGGCCGTCTTGACGTCGGCGGCGAGCTGGCCCGCCCGCTGGAGGAGCTCGGCCTTCTCGTCCGGGGAGGCCTTGGGGATCAGCTTGCCGAGCGACTTCTGCTCGGAGCGGAGCTCATCGAAGCGGACGCCGGACGACCTGCGCCGCTCGTCGGCAGACAGGAGAGCGTCGACGAGCGCGACGTCCTCTCCACGGGCGCGCTGCGACGCACGCACACGGTCGGGGTCCTCACGGAGCAGGCGAAGGTCAATCACGCGCTCAAGGCTACCGGTGCGGGGTTGGGGCCCACGACCCAGAATTTCAGTACGCGGCTTGTGTTGCGTTTTGACCGAAATGTCGATCAACGTCAATTCAAGGTGAACGCTCCCTGAAGAGGATCAGGCGCGTGTCCCTGGTTGACTCGATTCCCTTGTGGGAGACGGAACTTGAGGGCGTCTTCATCCACAGAAGTCCACAGCCCCGAGAAGTTATCCACAGGGTGTGCGGAAGATCTGTGGACGCTGGAATTGATCATTCCGAAACGGCTCCACGGGGCGAGGAATTCCCGATCCAAACCAGGCGCACACCCACTTTCGGGTGGAAATGGGTCGCCTCAAAGGATTGATCAAAGGAAACGGGTGGACGAAGAGTGACCGTAGTGACTGTGGACGAACTTGTGGGCTGTAGGCCGATTTGTCGACTAGATGGCGCTTCCTTGTCGACTTGTCCCCAGGTCGAGAAGCAAGCCTGTGGATAACTTCTGTGGATAACGAAAATCGGCAGGTAGGACTGGTGGAAACCCGTCCGCAACCCGCGGGAAACCCGACGTACGCCTGCCTGGAAGGCAGGCTCAGAACCGCCCGTCCTGACACCGGGCCACCCAGTCCGACGCCGCCACGAACTCCTCGTCCGACGTCCCCGGGAAGGTGGGGCGTACGTCCTCCACCGCCGCGTCGGCGCGCGGGTACGAGCCGAGGAAGCGCACCTGGAGGCAGATCCGCTTGAGCCCCATCAGGGCCTCGGCGACCCGGCGGTCGGAGATGTGGCCCTCGGCATCGATGCAGAAGCAGTAGTTGCCGATGCCCTCGCCGGTGGGCCGAGACTGGAGCAGCATCAGGTTGATGCCCCGGGTGGCGAACTCGCCCAGCAGGTCGCGCAGACCCCCGGGGTGGTCGTCCCGCTGCCACAGCACCACCGACGTCTTGTCCGCACCGGTCGGTGCCGCGGGCCGGGCGGGCCGGCCGACCAGCACGAACCGCGTCTGCGCGTTCTCCGCGTCGTGGATCCCGGTCTCCAGGGCTTCGAGCCCGTACCGGGCGGCCGCGAACTCACCGGCGAAGGCGGCGTCGTACTGGCCCTCCTGGACCAGGCGCGCGGCGTCCGCGTTCGAGGCGGCCGACTCCCAGAGGGCGTCCGGGAGGTTCTTCTTGAGCCAGTTGCGCACCTGCGGCTGGGCGGCCGGATGTGCGGAGACCGTCTTGATGTCCGACAGCTTCGTGCCGGGCCGCACCAGCAGCGCGAAGGTGATCGACAGCAGCACCTCGCGGTAGATCATCAGCGGGGCGCCGGCTACCAGCTCGTCGAGGGTCGTCGTGATGCCGCCCTCGACGGAGTTCTCGATCGGCACGAACGCCGCCTCGGCCTCGCCGCCGCGCACCGCGTCGAGCGCGGACTGTACGGACACGTACGGGATCAGCTCCCGGGTGGCCGCCTCGGGAAGCGTGCGCAGGGCGACTTCGGTGAAGGTGCCCTCGGGACCGAGATACGCGTAGCTGGCTGGCATGACCTCACCCTAATGGGCCCTTGCGACAGCGGCGTCCACGTCTCACGACCGGGTGAATCCGAGTGACCTCACCCCTCCAGCAACCGCTGCCCCACGTACTCCCCCTCCGCCGCACCGCCCGGTACCGCGAACAGCCCGCTCGCCTCGTGCCGGATGTAGCGCGACAGCGCGTCCCCGCGGTCCAGCTTGCGCTGCACGGTCACGAAGCCGCGCAGCGGATCCGCCTGCCAGCAGACGAAGAGGAGCCCGGCGTCCGGGGTGCCGTCGGCGTCGATGCCGTCGTGGAAGGAGAACGGCCGCCTGAGCATCGCCGCGCCGCCGTTCTGGTCGGGCCGGGTGATCCGTGCGTGGGCGTTGATGGGGACGACCAGGTTGCCGTCGGCGTCCGTCTTCTCCAGGTCCATCTCGGTCGTCTCGGTACCCCCGGACAGCGCCGCCCCGTCGGACTTGCGGCGCCCGACGACGTCCTCCTGGGCCTTGACCGAGAGCTTCTCCCAGTCGTCGAGGAGCATGCGGATACGGCGTACGACGGCGTAGGAGCCGTCCGCCATCCAGGCGGGGTCCTTCGAACCCGAGGCCGGCACGAAGATCCGCTCGTCGAAGTCGGACTCGGTCGGCTTGGGATTGCGCGTGCCGTCCAGCTGGCCCATGAGGTTGCGGGCCGTCATGGGGTGGGCGGTGGCGCCGGGCGTGCGGTTGAAGCCGTTCATCTGCCAGCGGACCTTGGCGGCGCCGCCCGCGTCCTTCTGGACCGCGCGCAGAGCGTGAAAGGCCACCAGGGCGTCGTTCGCGCCGATCTGCACCCACAGATCGCCGTCGCTGCGGGACTTGTCGAGATGGTCGGAGGAGAAGTCGGGCAGGGGATCCAGGGCGACCGGGCGCTGCTTGTCCAGGCCGGTCCTCGCGAAGAAGCTGTGGCCGAACCCGAAGGTGATCGTCAGCGACGACGGCCCCGCGTCCCGGGCCACGTCCGTATCGTCCTGAGTCGCGGCCTCCCCCGCCATTAGCCGCCGGGCCGTCTGTGACCAGCGGCGCAGCAGCGCGGCGGCCTCCTTGCGGCCCGCGCCGGCCGCGAGGTCGAAGGCGACGAGGTGGCCGCGGGCCTGGAGGCCCTGGGTGATGCCGGGCTGATGTTTCACGTGAAACACCACCCGATCGGCCCCGATCGACGACAGCGGGGTCGCCTGCGCGGGCGCGGCGGCATAGCCGGCGGCCGCGCCCGCGGCGCCGAGCACGAGCCCGGTGGCCCCGGCCGTGCCCAGCAGCTTGCGCCGGGTCAGACCCTCGGGCGAGGCGGACCGCTCGGTGACGGCCTCGGGGGCAGGCGCCTGAGGGATGGACTGGTCGGTCATGGTGCGGTTCAGCCGATCTGCGCGTTCTTGGAGACGGTCACCTGGTCGATGTCGGATGTCCGCACGGTCACGGCGATCTTCCATTCGCCCGCCATGGGAATCTGCACCCCGCTCGCCGCCCAGTGTCCGGTGGTGACGTGGTCGGGGACGACGGGCAGTGGCCCGATGTCCTTGGCTTCGAGGGTGAAGGCGACCTTCACCTCGGGGACGTCGAAGGCGCGTCCGTTGGGCCGCTCGACGTAGACGTGCATCTCGTTGCCGCCCACGCGCGCGGGGTCGATGTCGACGCTGACGACGCCCTTGCCGTCCTCGCCGCCCGTGTCGAACGACATGACCAGGGTCAGCGCCCCGGACCCCTGGGACGTAGAAGAGGAATCGGAGGACGACGAGGACGAGGTCGCCGCCTTGGCGTCCTCCTCCGTGCGCCCGGGTTCGGTCGACGTCAGTGCGGTGGTGACGGCGAGCAGCACGACGGCGACACACGCCTCGGCGAGCACCGAGCGTCGTAGCCCGAAGCGGTTCGGGTCGGCGTCCCGCTGCCGCTTCTGCTGGGCGGCGTCCACGGCGGCCTGCTGCCGGGCGAGCTGGGCGGCACGCTTGGAGTCACCCCCGGACGCGGCTGCGGTCGTCACGGGTTGCTTCTCCCGCACGCGCTGCACGCCCACCTTGGTCCGTGAGGCGGCCGCGTCCGCCAGTTGCGTCGTCCACCGCCGGGAGATCCACGCGATACCCACCAGCAGCACCACGAGCCCGATCTTGACGAACAGCAGCTGCCCGTACGTCGTCTCCGTGAACGCCGACCAGGAGCCGAGCTGGCGCCACGACTGGTAGACGCCGGTCGCGACCAGCGCGATCACGCTGCCGAAGGCGACCTGCGAGAAACGGCGCACGGCCGAGGCCTCGACCGGGTTGTCCACGGGCGCCCGGTACAGCGCGACAAGGAGGGCGGTGAGCCCACCGAGCCAGGTGGCGACGGCGAGCAGGTGGACGACGTCGACCGGCATCGCGATGCCCGGCTGGAGCCCGGTCGAGGCGTGCTCGGCCATCGCCCAGCTCGCGGCGAGCCCGGCGGCCACCACGCCCCCGCCGATCGCGAGCCCGAAGGTCAGGTCCCGCTTCTCCTCGTCCTCGCGCTTGTCGTACGCCCCGAACAGCACCGCGATGAACAGCGCGCCCGCGGCGAGCAGCAGCAGCCGGGAGACGAGGGCTGCGCCCGTCTTTGTCTGGAGCACTTCTCCGAGCAGGTCCAGGTCGAAGATGTCGCCGACCTTGCCGGAGCCGGTGTAGGAGCCGCGCAGGAGCAACAGCCCGAGCGTGGCGGCGGTCAGCGCGAGCCAGCCGGAGACGACCAGCCGCTGCACGGCCCGCACTCCCGCGCCGCGCTGCCAGCAGGCCAGGACGAAGGCGGCCCCGCCGACCATCACGATGAAGCCGGCGTACGACAGGTAGCGCCCGAAGCCGTACAGCCAGCCGACGACTCCGCCGCCCGCCGCCGGCTGGTCGGACACCGAGACGGCGGTCTGTGAGGGGGCGCCGACGGAGAAGGTGTAGGCGCCGGCGACGGGATGGCTGTCCGCCGACACGACCTGGTAGGTGACGGTGTACGTGCCGTCGGGCAGGCCGCTGTGCAGCTGTACGGCGTACGTCGTGCCGCTCACGTTGGACGGCTTGCCGGTGTCGACGCGCTTGCCCTTGGGGTCGAGCACGCGCAGCGCGTCGTCGGAGAGCGCGACCTTTTCGGAGAAGATCAGCGACACCTGGGAGGGCGCCTTGTCGACCACCACTCCCTGCTGGGGGGCGCTGCCGGTCAGCGCGGCGTGCGCGGAGGCCGGACCGGCGCCCGCGAGGAGCGCGCCGGTGACGGCCAGGAGCAGCAGCACCAGAGTGCGGAGCCGCGGGGCGATGGTGTGCGTCAAGGTGGGTCCCTCCCTCGGTTCTCAGTGACCGGTCTTCGGGTTGTACGTGGCGGACTTCACCGGCATCTCGACCGTGACGGGGCCGGACTTCCGGAAGTGCAGGACCACGGACACCGTCTCGCCCTGCGTCGGTTTGCGCTTCAGCTTCTCGAACATCAGATGGTTGCCGCCGCTTTTGAACACGAGTTGACCGTGTGCGGGCACATCGAGGCTCTTGACCTCTTCCATCGAGGAGTCGACGGTCTCGTGCACGGTGATCTGGCCGGCGTCGCTGGTGACGGAGGTCAGTTCGTCCTGTGAGCCGCCCTTGTTGGTGATGGTGAGGAATCCCGCGGCCATGGTGTCGGAGACCGGCTGGGGCATGTAGGCGGCGCTGACGGACAGTTCGGCCTCATCGGAGTCCGAGCCGCAGCCGGTCAGGACCAGGGCGCCCACTACGGCCGCGGCGACAGCGACCAGCTTCACGGGTTCTGCCCCTTGATGATCTTGGGGAGGTCCTTGGTGTAGTCGTCCACGGTCGCGTCCTCGCCGTAGAGCAGATAACCCCCGTCGGTCTTCGGCGAGAAGGCGATGACCTGGGTGCCGTGCGTCGAGACGATCTTGTTGTTCTTGTCCTTGTGCGGCGCCTCGATGGTGATGCCGAGGGTGCGGGCGGCGGCCTGGATGGTGGAGAAGTCGCCGGTCAGGCCGACGACCTGGGAGTCGATGCCCTTGAGCCACTTGCCGAGTGCGGACGGGGTGTCGCGATCCGGGTCGGTGGTGACGAACACGATCCGCAGCTTGTCCTGGTCGGCCTTGGACAACTGCTTCTTGGCGACGGCGAGGTTGTTCATCGTCAGCGGGCAGACGTCGGGGCAGTTGGTGTAGCCGAAGTAGATGAGCGTCGGCCGGCCCTCGGTCTCCTTGCGGAAGTCGTAGCTGTCGCCGTTGGTGTCGGTGAGCACGAGGTCGGGCTTCTCGAACGGCTGGTCGAGAACGGTGGCGGCCTTGTCCGAACCGGCCTCCTCGGAGACCACGGAGATGGGGCTGCCGCTGTCGTCGCCGCTGCCGCAGGCGGAGAGGGTCAGCGTGGCGGCGGCGAGCAGTGCGGCCGCGGCGAACGTCTTCTTGCGCATAGAAAAATGTCCCAGATGTGTGAACTCGGGCGCGTACCGGGGTCGCCAGGACCCCGGTACACACCGCGAACGAGGGTTCCTCAGCTGTTGTCGGTCCGCCGACGCCCGGCGAGAACGCCGTACGCCACACCCGCGGCGCCGACGACGATGCCCACCAGGGCGAGCACGCGCGCGGTGGTGTCGCTGCTGTCGGCGGCAGTGGTCGAGTCGGCGGCGACGGTCTCGGCGGTCGCCTTGGCGTCGTCGGACGTGTCGGACGCGTCCTCGGCCGTGGTGGAGCCGTGCGCGTGCTCGTCCTCGGAGGCGGCGGACAGCGCGAGCACCGGGGCCGGGTTCTCGGGCTCCTCCTCGCCGTCCTGCTGCTCCTCGATCCAGCGCACGACCTCGTCGTTGGAGTACGTCTGGATCGCCTTGAAGACGAGTTCGTCGCTGTCCTCGGGCAGCGGGCCCAGGGCGACCGGGAACTTCTGGAAGTAGCCGGCCTCGACGCCCTTGCCGGTGGCGGTCCAGGTGACCTTGGTGACCGCCTCGGAGATCTCCTCGCCGTGCAGCTCGACCGGCTTGTCCAGCGTGGACTTGGTGACTTTGACGCTCCAGCCGGAAATCGGCTCCGGCATCACCGAGGCCAGCGGGTGGTCGGTCGGGAAGCTGATCTCCAGCTTGGTGGTCGAGGCGTTGTCTCGCTCGTTGGGGACACGGAAGTCGACGACCGCGTAACCGCCCTTGGCGGCGGTTCCCTCCGGCTCCACGCTGACGTGCGCGAAGGCGGGCGAGGACAGGGCGAGAACGGCCGAGCCCGCGACGGCAGCGGCGGCGGCGAAACGAGAAGCCTTCATGGGAGAGAGCACTCCACTTCGAGAGAGGGTTCCGGTGATGAAGAGGGGTGCGCGTACGCGGCGGTGGTGACCCGCGGGTCACGAAAAAACGCGCACGCGCGCGTGCCGCACGACGGCGGCCGTCCCCTCCCGGCGGATCTCCGCTCGGTCGTGGTGGGTGGTCGCGTCGCGTCAGGCGGCGAGGACGAGCGCGGCGGCGGGCGGGCCGCGCCGGATCACCGTGTGCTGGAGCGCGGTGGTGCGGAGCGCGGGGGGCGCGAGCAGGACGGCGCGCGGGAAGCGCGGGCCCGCGCCCGGCATGGCTGGCAGCCCGGCACAGAGGGCGCGCGCCAGAGCGAGCGCCCCGCGCAGGGATCGTACGAGCGCCCCCTCGGCGACCCCCTGCGCCGACAGCCGCGTCAGCCGCAGCAGAGCCAGGTCCCCGTGGCGCAGCAGCCAGCCGGCGGCGATCGCGGCGAGGAGGTGGCCGATCAGCATGGGCAGCGACGGCAGCATCGAGGCGGAGGAACCGGCCGCGGTCGACATGGCGTCCGCCGGGTGATGCATGGCGCTCATGTCCGTGTCGGCGCCTACGCCGATCCGCGCGTCGATGAGGATCCGGCGGGCCTGCGCCGGGCTGATCGCCGCCGTACCTGCCCCGCACAGGAGGCCTGCGGCGCGTGCGACCAGGGAGTCGTCCGACAGGGACGTCGAACTGGTGGTCGTACTCGATATGCCGTGCTGGCTCAGCCCGAACAGCGTGTGCAGGACCGTCTGGCCGACCGCCAGCAGTGCGGCGATCCCCGGCAGCGAGCGCTCGCGCCCGGCGAGCGGTGACGCGACCAGAACCACCCCGAGGAAGCCCGCGCCCAGCGCCCACAGCGGAACCGTGGCGCAGGAGGCGAGGGCGTGCCCCGCCGCGGCCAGCACGACGCAGACCGCGGCGAACACCGTGGCCCTGAGTATCCGGAGATCGCTTCCGGAGCGCGCCGCGCGCTGGTGGGGGGCAGTCATGGCGGGCTCATCATCGCACTGGGCTTATCGCCGCCATACGGCAGGTCCGCAAGGTTCTGTAAAGAACCGTTAGTTCACTTTCGCCACAGGGAAACCTCACATACACCGATTTCGTTCCTGGGCGCACCCCCCGTATGGGCGGTATCACGTCAACGACGCGCTTACAACCGGGTACTGGCGGCAATAGGTAACGGTATGTCGAGCCGCGGCCAGGAGGCTGGAGCATGAGCATCTGGTGGTCACTCCATCTGCGGCGCGAGGCTGCGAGCGTTCCGCTCGCGCGGCGCCTGCTCCTGGGCACCATGGAGACCGCGGGGGTGGACCCCGATGTGTCGTACGACCTCTCCGTGGCGCTCAGCGAGGCCTGCGCGAACGCCGTCGAGCACGGCGGCGGGGACACCGTGCGCGGCGGCCCCTCCGAGGCCTACCGCGTCACCGCCTACCTGGATGGCGAGAAGTGCCGCATCGAGGTTGCCGACTCAGGCCCCGGCTTCGCCCGTCCGCAGGTCGCCCGCCGCGCACACAGCGACGCCGAGCACGGCCGCGGCCTGTGTCTCATCGAGGAACTCGCCGACCACGTCCGCATCGACAGCGGACCGGGCAGAGGCGGCGCGGTGGTCAGTTTCGACAAGATCCTCAAGTGGAAGAAGGACGCGCCGCTGATGGCGGTGTGAAACGTGTCCCTGATGGCCGTGCGAAATCCGGAAGTTCAGCTTCCTCAGCATTCACAGGCTGTTCTCAGCCCGCCCCCACGTTTCTGACGGTCGGCGTCCATACGTTCCCGATCATGACGGGAAGCCACAGAGACTCATCGATCACCCGGCGCCGCGCTCTCGCGGTGACCGGCGGCACGGTCGCGGCCGGCGGACTCGCGGTCGCCGGATACCAGGCGGCCTTCGCCGACGACGCCACCACCACGGACACGGAGGCCACCGCGACGGCCTCGGCCACCTCCACCGACAGCGGCACCTGCGTGCTCATGTCCAGCGTCACGGAGGGGCCGTACTACCTCGACGGCGCCCTGGTGCGCAAGGACATCACCGAGGGCAAGAGCGGCGTTCCGCTCACGCTGCGCATCACCGTGCAGGACACCACCGAGTCCTGCGCCCCGGTCGCTGGCGCGGCCGTGGAGATCTGGCACTGCGACGCCTGGGGCTACTACTCCGGCTACACCACAGCCAACCCCGGCGGTTCGGCCCCCGCCGAGAGCGAGGACGGCTCCACCGCCAACGACAACACCTACCTGCGCGGCTACCAGGTCGCCAACGCCAACGGGGTCGTCAAGTTCGAGACGATCTTCCCGGGCTGGTACACCCCGCGCACCTGCCACATCCACGTCAAGGTGCACACCGGCGGCGAGAAGGAGGACGGCACCTACGAGGGCGGCACGGTCAACTTCACCGGCCAGCTGTTCTTCCCGGACGACGCGGCCGAGGCGATCTTCGCCCTGGAGCCCTACTCCCAGCACACCGGCAGCTACACCACCCTCGACAACGACATGGTGTACGACGGCGGCGGCGCCTCCAGCGGCCTGCTCACCCTGAAGCCGGTCCACAAGACGGACGTCTCCAAGGGCTACAAGGGCTTCATCACCC
This sequence comes from Streptomyces sp. JLBG701, assembly GCF_058544905.1. NCBI lineage: Bacteria > Bacillati > Actinomycetota > Actinomycetes > Kitasatosporales > Streptomycetaceae > Streptomyces > Streptomyces sp. JLBG701. Next base: position 5,724,283 of record NZ_CM178588.1, on the reverse strand, counting down.
TCGGCATCGACCCCGACGCCGAGAACACCGGCGCGGGCAGCGGCGGTGGCGGCACGCCCCCGAGCGGCGACGCTCCGACGGGCACCCCGCCGAGCGACGCCCCGAGCGACAGTGCCACCGCGTCCTCGTCGGCCTCCTCGGCCTCCTCGTAAGGTACGGCCATGAGTTGCCGCGAGGACGAGGCGCTGGCGCAGACCGCCGTGGACGCACTGACCGGACAGCTGGCGCTTGTTCCCAAGCCGGGGTTGCCCGATCCGCGCGACCTCGACGCCCGTGTCACCCGCCTGGACCACTGCTCCCTGCGCTGGTCGGCCAAGGCGCTCGCGCCCGGCCTCGCGGCGATGGCCGCCGCCGCCCGCCGAACCGGCGAGCCCACCCCGCAGTTGCGTGCGGAGCTGGGCTCGATCGGGCGCTCCACCGAGCACTCGGTGGGGCTCGCGGGCGGCGGACATCGAGGCGCCCTGTGGGCGCTCGGCCTGCTGGTCGCCGCCTCCGCCCTCAACCCCCGAGCCAAGGCGCTGGACGTCGCCGCCTCCGCCAAGCGGATCGCCGCGCTCCCCGACAAGCGCGCCCCGCGACGCCCGTCGCGCGGTTCCTCGGTGTCGGCCAAGTACGGCGCGGCCGGCGCCCGAGGCGAGGCAAGGGCCGGATTCCCGCACGTACGCCGGGCGTTGGACGCACTGGCCAAGTCCCGCTCCAACGGCGCCACCGAGGGCGAGGCCCGCCTGGACGCCCTGCTCACCGTGATGTCGACTCTCCAGGACACCGAATTGCTCTACACGGTGGGCCCGTTGGGCCTACGCCACGTCCAGGCAGGCGCCCGCGGAGTCCTGGAAGCGGGCGGCACGTCGACGGATGCGGGCCGAGAAGCCCTGGCCGCCCTGGACGACGACCTCCACACGCGCGCGTGGAGCCCAAGGGGCAGCGCGGGCCTGCTGGCGGGGGCGTTGTTCCTGGACGCCCTGCCTCTCAGTGCAGGCTCACACCAACCCACCTAGGGGCGCGGGGCTGTATCGATATGCGGCTCCGCCGCGTGGGCGCGACCAGCCACCACGGACCCGCAGACGGCAGATCAGCTCTCCGCCCCCTTCAGAGCCGCCATCCAAGCCTCAACCTCATCGGATCGGCGGGGCAAACCGGCGGAAAGATTCCGGTTCCCGTCCTCCGTGACGAGGATGTCGTCCTCGATCCGAACCCCGATACCCCGGTACTCCTCAGGCACGGTGAGATCGTCGGCCTGGAAGTACAGCCCGGGCTCAACGGTGAGGCACATGCCAGGCTCCAACGTGCCCTCGACATACGTCTCCCGCCGCGCGGCCGCACAGTCATGGACATCCAGGCCAAGCATGTGGCCGGTTCCGTGCAGCGTCCAGCGCCGCTGGAGACCGAGCTCCAGGACACGCTCGACGGGCCCCTCGACCAGCCCCCACTCGACCAGCTTCTCGGCCAGCACACGCTGCGCGGCATCGTGGAAGTCCTTGTACTTGCCGCCGGGCTGAACGGCCGCGATCCCGGCCTCCTGGGCCTCGTACACGGCGTCGTAGATCTTCCGCTGGATCTCGCTGAACCGGCCGTTGATCGGCAGCGTGCGCGTGATGTCGGCGGTGTACAGCGTGTGCGTCTCGACGCCCGCGTCGAGCAGGAGCAGCTCGCCGGACCGGACCGGGCCATCGTTGCGCACCCAGTGCAGCGTGCAGGCGTGCGGCCCGGCGGCGCAGATGGAGCTGTAGCCGATGTCGTTGCCCTCCACGCGCGCGCGGAGGAAGAACGTGCCCTCGATGTAGCGCTCCGAGGTCGCCTCGGCCTTGTCGAGGACCTTCACGACGTCCTCGAAGCCGCGGACGGTCGAGTCGACGGCCTTCTGCAGCTCGCCGATCTCGAAGTCGTCCTTGACCAGGCGCGCTTCGGACAGGAAGACCCGCAGCTCCTCGTCGCGCTCGGCGGTGACCTTGTCGGTCAGCGCGGCCTCGATACCGGCGTCGTACCCTCGCACGACCCGCACCGGACCGGTCGCCTCACGCAGCGCCTCGGCCAGCTCGCGCACGTCGGAGGCGGGAATGCCGTAGAGCTTCTCCGCCTCGGTGAGGGAGTTGCGGCGGCCGACCCACAGCTCGCCCTGGCCGGAGAGCCAGAACTCGCCGTTCTCGCGGTCGGAGCGAGGCAACAGGTAGATCGTCGCCTTGTGGCCGTCGGTCGCGGGCTCCAGGACCAGGACGCCGTCCTCGGTCTGGTTGCCGGTCAGATACGCGTACTCGACGGACGCCCGGAACGGGTACTCGGTGTCGTTCGAGCGGGTCTTCAGATGGCCCGCGGGGATCACCAGGCGCTCGCCCGGGAAGCGCGCGGAGAGCGCGGCGCGGCGGGCGGAGGTCTCGGCGGCCTGGGGGATCAGCTCCAGGCCGCGCAGCTCCGTGTCGGCCCAGCCGGACTTCATGCTGTCGGCCAGCTCGTCGGAAACGCCCGGGTACAGGCCGTTCTTGCGCTGCTTGATCGGCTCTTCAGACTCAGTTTCCGGGGTCTCCGGGTTGAGCTCGTCGGCCACGGTCATCCTCCTAGATACGGCACTGGACCCCCTCCATCGTACGGTCGTACGGAAGGGGGCCCAGGGCCGGAAGACCTATTACGCGCGGCACCGCCACGGCTACTCGAAGCGAGCCGCCAGCAGCACGACGTCCTCGTCGCTGTCCGCCGCGTCCAGCCCGTCGGGCAGCACGGTCCGCAGGACGTGGTCGGCGATGGCGTCCGGGTCGTTGCGCAGCGCCTTGGGCACGCCGGCCGCCGCCGCGTGCAGCCGGGCGAAGGCACGGTCCATGGGGTCGCCGGTACGGTGCAGCAGCCCGTCTGTGTACAGCAGAACCGTCTCTCCGGGCTCCGCCTCGAACTCCACGCTCGGCGCCTCCCAGCAGGCGAGCATGCCGAGGGGGGCGGAGACGGACGTCTCCACGAACTCGGCGCGCCGCCCGCCGATCAGCAGCGGCGGGCTGTGCCCGGCGCCGGCCAGCGTGATCTTGCGCAGCGCGGGTTCGCAGTAGGCGAACAGGGCGGTGGCCGAACGGGCGGGCTCGGTGAGCCGCAGCAGGAGTTCGAGGTCGGACAGGACGGCGACGGGGTCCTCGCCCTCCATGACGGCGTACGCGCGCAAGGAGGCCCGCAGTCGCCCCATCGCGGCGACGGCGCTGGGCCCCGAACCGGTAACCGACCCCACCGCGAGGCCGAGGGCGGCGTCGGGCAGCGGCAGCGCGTCGTACCAGTCGCCGCCCCCGCGCGGGCCGGTGCGGTGCCGCGCGGCGAGCTGGACGCCGGCCACCCGGGGCAGCCGTGAGGGGAGCAGTTCCTCGGCCATCGTCGTCATGCACGCGCGCGTGCGCTCGACTTCGACCAGCCGGGCCAGGTGCTCGGTCGCGTAACGCGCGTACAGGCCGACGAGGTGGCGCTGGCGCTCGACCGGCTCGGCGGGCTCGTCGTACAGCCACACGGCGGCGCCGAGACGGCCGGCCGCCTCGCTGGACAGGGGCAGCGCGTAGCTCGCGGCGAAGCCGAGGCGGGCGGCCACCTCGCGGCAGCGCGGGTCGAGGCCGTCCTCGGCGAACAGGTCGGGCCGGACGATCTCGCTCTCGCCGCCGGGCAGTCCGGCGGGCGTGTCGAGGAGCGTGCCGTACGACAGGGAGCTGCGCGGCACGGTTTCGATGTGACCGAGGTCCGCGCGGGCGAGGCCCAGGCCGATGGTCGTGTCCGGGCCGAGTCCGTCGGCCGGTTCGAGGACTACGAGACCGCGCCGGGCGCCCACGAGGGCGGCTCCGGCGCGCAGCAGTTCCTGGAGTGCGTCGGCCAGTGCGTCCGTGCGCACCAGGCGTTCGGTGAGTTCGTGGAGGGTGGTGAGATCCGAGACCCAGCCTGCGAGACGGTCCTGGAGAAGGGCCCCCGGACCGGTCGGGGAGGGAACCGGTGAGGTGCCCGGGACGGCGGGCGCGGGCGCGACAGTGTGTGTGGGCGAGGGAACCGTGGCATCGATTCCAGCCACTTTCGGAGGGTGAGGGGCGTTCATCGCGTCCGGCTTTCCGACCGGTGCGTATTGCTGAAAAGCATCGCAAACCCCCATGTCATTCTGCGCCGCTAGCAGTGTCTCCACATGTACACGCACTCGTAAGGGGATGTCCAGCATTGTCCTGCTGGGATTCCTGGTGTCCGTGGGCCGCTTGTGGGCTCTGCGCAGGTCTGGCCCAGACCAACTTGTCGAATGGCAAAGTTGGCTTAAAACTGACCCAGGTAACGGCTTATTGCTGTCGACTGGGCTTGCTCCACGGAGCGTCACAGCGGTCGTGATGGGTACGTACTCGGAGAAGGCCAGGGGTGGTTGGGAATCACCCGGAACCTGGCGACGGACCCGGGCGTCTTAGCCACCGACGACCGTGACCCATCCTCCCGTGGCAGTGGCGAAGAGAAATACGCGGGACGGCAAAACGCCAGACTTCGCCACCCCCACGCCACGCCCATGCTTTTGATGGACGCAGTATGGACGCGGACGAAGCGGACGCAGCCAACGCTCGACCCATAGGGGTTCCCCTTGTCTCCGACAGGGGTGTGATGCGCCAAAAGGTACGCACAGTGAAGTGATCGACACATGGTGTGATGTAGCCCACGGTGTTGCCAGGCGTGCAACGGAAAGGAACGAGCGCTCATGCGCGAGATCCTCGGAAAGCTCGGAAGGCGACGCAGGCTCCTGTCCAAGCTGAACTCCAAGCTGAGCCCCAAGCGAAACGACGGGAGGCCTGAATTGATCGGCGCTGCCCTGACCTTCGCGACGGAATGGCAGTGGCCCGTACTCCCGGGTGTGGCGGCGGACCCGCAGGGCCGCGCCCGCTGCGGCTGCCCGGACCCGGAGTGCACGGTGCCCGGTGCGCACCCCTTCGACCCCGGCCTGCTCGCGGCCACCACCGACGAGCGCATGGTGCGCTGGTGGTGGAGCAACCGGCCCACCGCGCCGATCGTCCTCGCGACCGGCGGCACGGCCCCGTGCGCGGTCAGCCTGCCCGCCCTCGCGGCCGCCCGCGCCCTGGAGGCGCTCGACCGCATGGGCATGCGCCTCGGCCCGGTCGTCGCCTCGCCCACCAGGTGGGCGCTGCTCGTGAAGCCGTACTCCATGGAGCAGTTGGGCGAACTGCTCTACGCCAAGGACTTCGTGCCCCACTCCCTCCGCTTCCACGGCGAGGGCGGCTATATCGCGCTGCCCCCGTCCGAGACCGGCCACGGCCAGATCCGCTGGGAGCGCGCACCACTGCCCGGCTCGGCCTCGCCCTGGGTGCCGGACGTGGAGGCCGTGGTGGACGCCGTGGTCGAGGCGCTCACTCGTACGGGTGTGAGCGCGCCCGAGTTGTAGGGGTGTCGGGCGCGCGCCGAACCGGGCGCCCGCCCAACCTCGTTATCTTCCGCTACATGCTGCGACATTCTGGGGGACGACCCCCAGACCCCCGAAGAGTTCGCCTGCTCGCCCTGTCGGGCGCCGTGGTGTGCGCGGTCGCGCTGCCGCTGGCCATGGCGTCCGCGGGCCCCGTGGGCGACGACGACCGCGCGGTCGTACGTCCCGCCGCCGATCGTTCCGACGCCGAACGTTCCGATGGCGTACGGTCCACCCCTCGCGAAGACGCCAAGGCGCCCTCCGCCGAGCCCAGCGGCTCCCCGCTGCTGCTCGGCCTGGGCCTGGCCACCGCCGCCCGCTGCGGTCCCGAACTCACCTCCCCCGACGGCATCGAGGCGCAGACCTGTGTCCTGACGCAGGGCGAGGACACCTGGGCGCGCACCTACTACCGCAATGTGACCGGCGGCGCGCTGGACTCCGTACTGAGCCTCATGGGGCCGGGAGGCCGCACCGTGCAGATGCACTGCGCGGTCGGCGCGGAGGACGAGCCGGGGACGTGTGAGACGCCGCGTGAGCGCACTCAGGGGCACTTGGACGCCTATGCGGCCGTCGCGGAGTTCGCGGGAGCGTCCGGGCGGGGACCGTTGCTGCTGCGCTCCGGGAGTAATCCCGGGGAGCCTGAGACCGGTTGACCTGCGGTGGGTCGGGCCGGGTGCCGTCCGCGAGTCGTGGCGCATGGAAAGACCCGGTTGCTGGCGACGGGGGATGCACCAGCAACCGGGCTATTGGAACGGTAACAAGAGATCGGCCGTTCGCAAATTCGATCTCCGGGCTTGGTCGGGGAATTGGCCACCGACTCGCCTGTCAGAAAGGGGAGTTGTGACTGGACTCACCCGATTCACCAGGGCCTGAGCGGCTGACCGACCAGTCAGCCGCTCCGAAGACCTTGGCCGTGACTCAGCTGAGAGTCACCTGTCGGTTCGTCAGGCCGCCGCGCGCGCGGCGCTCGTCGGCGGTCAGCGGCGCGTCCACGGCCAGCGCCGCGGTGAGGCGCTCGGCGAACTCGGCCGCCGGCTTCTCGACGTCCTCCGCGGTGACCCCGCTCGGCAGGTCCCAGACCGGCACAGTGAGCCCGTGAGCACGGAAGGAGCCCACGAGGCGCGTGCCTTCCCCGAGGCTCGACGTCCCGGCCGCGTGCAGCCGCGCGAGGGCGTCCAGAAGGTGCTCCTCGCCGTACGGCATGACCCAGCGCAGGTGGTTCTTGTCCGGGGTCTCGCACCAGTAGGCGGCGTCCACGCCGGTCAGCCGCACGGTGGGGATCGCCGCGGCGTTGGCCCGCTCCAGGGACGCGGTCACGTCCGGTGTGGCGTTCTCCGAGTCCGGGACCCAGAACTCGAAGCCCTCGTGCACAACTGGCTCGAACGCGCCTTCGGGGGCGAGCAGATCCTGCAGTCGCGGACCCTCGGCCGGGGCACGGCGGCCCTGGATCGGAGTGCCGGGCTGGGCCTCAAGGGCGCGCTGGAGGGTGTCGGCGAGGTCGCGGCTGATGTCGCCGGACGCCGTGTCGTTCTGCAGGCCGAGCAGCACCGAGCCGTCGTCGCGGCGCAGGGCCGGCCAGGCCATCGGCAGGACCGTGGCGAGCGTGACCGACGGGACACCCTCGGGAAGGCCGTCCTTCAGCGTCAGTTCGACCGTGGCGGCCGGCACCAGCTCGCGCAGGGCCACCCAGTCGCCCTCGCTCGGCAGGCCCTCGAAGGGGCGCTGCACCAGCTCGGTCACGGCGTGCGCGGCGGCCCGGCCGTGGCAGGCCTTGTAGCGGCGGCCACTGCCGCAGGGGCAGGGTTCGCGGGCACCGACGACCGGGATCTCAGCGTCTGTGAGCTGAGGCCGCTGGGCCTTCGTCTGGGGTCGCTTCTTGGCCATCGTGGGTGTCTCCCGGTTACGGCTCGTCTCGTACGGGCGGGAGCCTAGCCGTTCACGCCTTGACGGACGGGACCCTGTGGACAACGCACGGCCTGTGGACAACGCGCCGGCTGTCCCGCCCCATGCCGATGCAGGGGGTCTGCTCGGTCAGCGGGCCGGCTCAGTCCCGGTCGTCGAACGCGTCCGCGAAGTCCATGTCCGACATGGACGGAACCCGAGGGGCCACGACGCGCGCGGCGAAGTCGTCGCGACGGTGGCGGGCGTCCCTGTCGTGCATGTCGTCGTGGACGACGACCCACACCGTGACCTCGCCCCGGGCGTCGTCCCGCACGCCCCAGTCGTCGGCCAGTGCCGTGATGATGTTCAGCCCGCGGCCGCCGTGCGCGGTCACCGAGGGGGTGGCCGGAGCCGGGCGGGTCGGGCCGCCACCGTCCGTCACCTCGACCGTGAGCCTGCCGCCCCCGTCCACACGCCACGCGGCCCGGACGTCACCGTCCCCGGCCAGAGCGTCACCCAAGGGCCGACCGTGTTTGCACGCATTGCTCAAAAGTTCGGAAAGGATCAGTACGGCATCGTCGATGACCGATTCCGAAACACCGTTCGTACGCAACTGATCACGCATTCGGTGTCTTGCCTGGCCCACGCCCGCAGGGCCATGGGTTACGGCCATGCTCGACGACGTGGGCACCTCCTGTGCCACCACCAACGCCACCCCCGAGACCTCCTTCGCCCCACGCCACGGTGTGGATGCCCCATTGGCCTGAACCGGAAACCGGCCAACCCAGGTACGGTGACGCATTCGCAACGATCGAACACGGGCCGAACGCGCCGGAGCACTCCCTGTAGCCGAGTGGCTTGATTTCGATGGTGTGGCCGAGGGCGTCAGGCTGCTTCAGCCCGGCGGCCGGGTCAAGGGCCGTGACCGATCAGCGACCCAGTTGATGCAGTACCGCGCGCGGGCGGTTCGTGATGATGGCGTCAACGCCCAGGTCGACGCAGAGGTCGACGTCCTCGGGCTCGTTCACGGTCCACACGTGCACCTGGTGGCCGGCCCGCTTCAGGCGCTCGATGTACGCCGGATGGTTGCGCACGATCCGCATCGAGGGGCCCGCGATCCGGACACCCGCCGGCAGCCGTCCGTCACGCAGCCGGGGCGAGACGAACTGCAGCAGATAGACCGTCGGCAGCGTCGGCGAGGCGGCACGCACGCGATGCAGCGAGCGCGCGGAGAAGCTCATGACGCGCACGGGAGATTCGGCGGCCGAGGCCGGCGCGTCAAGCCCGAAACGCTTCAGGAGCACCAGCAGCCGCTCCTCGACCTGGCCCGCCCAGCGCGTGGGGTGCTTGGTCTCGATGGCCATCTCCACCCGGCGCCCCGCGTCGGCGACGAGCTCGAGGAGCCGCTCCAGGGTGAGGACGGAGGTCTCCGCCGGATCCTCGGGCAGGTGCTCCCAGTCGGGCTCCTCGTCGCGGGTCTTCCAGACGTCGCGGTTCTTGCGGGACCCGAAGTCCAGGGCGGCCAGCTCGGCGAGCTCCAGGGCCGAGACCGCTCCGCGGCCGTTGGACGTACGGTTGACGCGACGGTCGTGAACGCAGACCAGATGGCCGTCCGCGGTCAGCCGTACATCGCACTCGAGGGCGTCGGCGCCGTCCTCGATCGCCTTCTTGTACGCGGCCAGGGTGTGCTCGGGAGCGTCGTCGGAGGCTCCGCGGTGAGCGACGACTTGAATCCGGTGCTGCCGTGCGTGGGTCACCGCGTCATGGTGCCACCGAGAAGGGGTATCCCGGGGATCGGGGTGATGTCGGAATGCGGCCGTCACGCCAGAAAGGTCTCATATAAGCGTTGGCCACAGACCCACAGGCACCGCTTATGGTGCTCTGACGGCCTGTGGGAAAAGCTGACGGCATACAAAAGCAATCGCACAGCTGAATCGCGCCGGACCGTCCACAGGCATGAGTGAGCGTGACCGAGTGCGACCGAGGACAACAGCCGTGGATCGAGGAGAAAAGCTGTGAGCACCGAGAACGAGGGCACTGCGGTACCCCCGGCCCCGTCCGCACCTCCCGTGCCGGTGGAAACTCCCGCAGCTTCCCCGCACGCAGCCCCGCCCGAGGGGAGCGCGCCGACGACTCCGATCCCGGCGGTGCCCCAGGACGCCCCCGGCGCACCGGAGCAGCCGCTGGTGCACGCGGGGCCCGCCCCGGCCTACGCGTCGTCGGGAGCCACCGGACCGCACGGGCCCGAGGGCACGGGGTCCGCCCCGGACGCCTCCTGGCCGCCCCCGCCGCCCGCCACGCCCGCGTACGCGGACGGCGGCGCCGGCTCGGGCGACGCCTGGGGTGCGTCGTACCAGCAACAGCCCACGCCCAAGCCCGGCGGCGGTCGCGGTGGCCTGATCGCCGCGGTCCTGGTGGCCGCGCTGGTCGCGGGCGGCCTCGGCGGTGGCCTCGGCTACGCGCTGGCCAAGAACAACGACGACTCCTCCAGCTCGACGACGGTCTCCGCCTCGGACAGCGGCGGCGAGGTCAAACGCGCCGCCGACACGGTCGCCGGCGTGGCCGAGAAGGCGCTGCCGAGCACCGTCACCATCGAGGCGGAGAGCAGCAGCGGCGAGGGCGGCACCGGCACCGGCTTCGTCTTCGACACCGAGGGCCACATCGTCACCAACAACCACGTGGTGGCCGACGCGGTGGACGGCGGCAAGGTCACGGCGACCTTCCCCGACGGCAAGAAGTACGACGCCGAGGTGGTGGGCCACGCGCAGGGCTACGACGTCGCCGTCATCAAGCTCAAGAACGCCCCGTCAAACCTCAAGCCGCTCGCCCTGGGCGACTCCGACAAGGTGGCCGTCGGCGACTCGACGATCGCGATCGGTGCGCCCTTCGGCCTGTCCAACACGGTCACGACGGGCATCATCAGCGCGAAGAACCGCCCGGTGGCCTCCAGTGACGGCAGCGGTTCGAACGCCTCCTACATGAGCGCCCTGCAGACCGACGCGTCGATCAACCCGGGCAACTCCGGAGGCCCGCTGCTCGACGCGCAGGGCAACGTCATCGGCATCAACTCCGCGATCCAGTCCACCAGCAGCGGCGGCCTGGGCGGCACCAGCCAGTCCGGCTCCATCGGCCTGGGCTTCGCCATCCCGATCAACCAGGCGAAGTACGTCGCCCAGCAGCTGATCAAGACCGGCAAGCCCGTCTACGCGAAGATCGGCGCCTCGGTCTCCCTGGAGGACGGCACCGGCGGCGCGAAGATCACGGAAGAGGGCGCCAGCGGCTCCGACGCCGTCGAGGCGGGCGGCCCGGCCGCCGAGGCGGGCCTCAAACCCGGCGACGTCATCACCAAGCTCGACGACCACGTGATCGATTCCGGCCCCACCCTGATCGGCGAGATCTGGACCCACCAGCCCGGCGACAAGGTCAAGATCACCTACGAGCGCGACGGCAAGACCAACACGGTCGAACTCACCCTGGGCTCCCGCGTCGGCGACAGCTGACCCCACGCACCGCACTCCCGACCCGTTACTCTTGTCCCCGCGCCGCCGATCACCGGCCGGCGCGGGGTGGGTTGCCCGAGCGGCCTAAGGGAACGGTCTTGAAAACCGTCGTCGCAGCGATGTGACCGTGGGTTCAAATCCCACACCCACCGCGCTCGCGGTAAGGGGTGTTCCTCATGGAGGGACACCCCTTACGGCATTCCCAAGAAGAAGGGCCAATGGCGTGATCATCTTCGGTACCAAGGGGTACTTGTACCAGCTCGCGATACTGACCCTGGTCTGCGGCCAGTGCGGCAACCCCGCCGCGCACACGCTCAGGAAGCGGGTCACGAAGTTCACCCTGTTCTTCGTGCCGCTGTTCCCGTTCTCGACGAAGTACACGACGCAGTGCACCTTCTGCGGCGCGGAGTCGAAGGTGACCAAGGAGCAGGCGGAGCAGCTGCAGGCGCAGACCGCGAGCGGTCAGGGCGGCCAGGCGCACGGACAGCCGCAGCAGCAGCCGTATCAGTCCTGAGGACAGGCCAAGGGCCACTGCAACGCGGTCGGTTCGGGCCGCTCAGAGCTCGTAGTCTCGCGCCAGCTCCTCCCACGCCACTTCCCGGAGCCCGCTCTCCGCATCGCACCCCGACGGCATCCGCGAGGTGGGCTGGAACCAGATGACCGTCAGGTGGGAGGCATCCAGGTTCGGGTCGAGGGGTGTGGAGTGAAAGGTGCCGACGCAGGCCACCGCCGGCAGCACCTCCACCGGGCCGAGGGCGCCCGCGTACTGGTCCGGGTACTCCCGCGGAGGGGGAACGAGGTGCACCGGCGCGGCCGGGTAGGCGCGCTCGGCGGACCGCAGCAGGCCCTTGATCTTCAGCTCGTTGACCGGCTTGCAGGGATAGCCCACCGGTGTTCCGCCGTACGTCGAGGAGAGCCGCAGGTCGGCCAGGTCGAGCGAGCGGCCGGAGGCGAGGACGACCCGGGCCAGCGACATGGTCGGCGCTCTGAAACGGTCTTGCATCTGGTTCCTTTGGTTCCCTTGGTTCTTGCGGCCCCGCTGCCCGCCCCGCTTCTCACGGACGCTGCCCCGTCATCCGGGCCGCCGAGGCGATCGTCGCGCGGGCCTCGCGTTCGGTGAGACCCGTGTTCACGGCCGCCTCGACCAGCGGGGCGATCAGGTCGGGGCCGATGCCGTTCTCGTAGGCGCGGCAGGCGGCCCAGTAGAGGCGGGTGTTGCGCTGGCCCTCGTGGGCGGCGAGGACGAACTGGACGAGGCCCTGGCCGTGCTGGCCGGCGGACGGGGGCGTGGGGTGGTGGGTGCGGGGCGGGGGAAGCAGGAGGCGTAGCAGGGCTCGCGGGCAGGGCGCGGGGGCCAGGTGTGCGGTGCCCGGGGCGGTGCCGTACACGCCGTGTTCGGTGCGGGAGCCGGGGCCGACGAGGTAGCCGCCGGCGCCGCGGATGTCGATGCCGGGGGCGAGGCGGCCCGCGGAGTTGGGGACGACGGTGTCCGGCGGGCCGCTGAGCCAGAGGTGGCGGCCGCCGCTGGGGGTCAGGACGACCACGGTGGCGGGGATCGTGAACAGGTGGCGCAGCGCGAGCTCGCGCAGGGCCGCGGAGGAGTCGGTGCCGGACTTGGTGTCCAGGTCGACGCCGATGAGGTGGTGTGGGGGGAGCCCGCAGGCGATGCCGTAGCCGGTGGCCCAGGGGGCAGCGGCGAACAGTTCGCGGATGCGCGCGGGGTCGGTCGAGGCGTCGTAGATCCCGTGGCCGAGGCGGCCGCACTCGCCGTGGCACGGCTCGGGCGCGGGGTCGTCTCGGTGCGGGGAGCGCAGGGCCGGGAGTTTCGTCCGGGACAGAGGAATGACGGCCAGTCCGCGTTCCGCGGCTGACAGGGCGTGTGCGAGGGCCAGCGTCGTGGCCTGCCGGTCGGTGGTGGCCATGACTCCATGTTCGTACGAGTGTTCGAAAAAGGGAAGGGGGGGCGGGTGCGACTCGCCGGGTCTGTCGGATTGGCCGGAAAAGTGGCGGAACGTTTCCCCCCTTGCGGCAGTTGGGGGCTGCTGCCCTTACTGCCCTGAGCTGCGGCTTCAGAGGTGGCAAAGGGGGTTTATCGACTTGTCATCACACTTGAGGTGGAATAGGGGCTTCCGGGGTGGTTCGCCGGGGATTCGGTGGGCAACTCTGGTCTCGCGACGTCGTGCAGCACACCGAGGCGGTCGGCCAACTGCCTTGGCAGAAGCCGCAGTTCTGGCTTCACGTACTTCAAGCTCTGCGCCTGTTCTGGAGGAACAACATGGCAAGCATCCGTACCGCCCGCGTCATCGCCGCCGTCTCCGCACTGCCGCTCGCAGCCGCCCTCTTCACCGGCGTCGCGGCGGCCGACAACGGCGCCTTCGCGGACGACGGATCGAACGCGGGTGTGGCGACGGTCAGCGGCAGCGGGGTCGGACACGACAACAACGGCAACTCGTCCACCACGCAACAGCAGGCGATCGGTTCCGGCGCCTCGAACCAGAGCAACACCGCCCAGGTCAACGGCTCCGCGTTCACGGCCATCAACCAGGGGAACGAGAACGTGGCCATCAACTTCGCCAGCCTCTGGTAACCCGCCAACTCCCTTGCGGGGGGTGCTCTGTGGGGTGGTAACGCGTCTGCGCGGCGGTGTTTCGGTGCCGCCGCGCAGACGTTTTTCGTGAGCCGTCATCCCGTGCGGGAGCGACCTTGACAGTGGTTTGTATCTGACGGACAGTCAGAAACCATTGTTCGTACGAGGTCCAGGAGGCCCGCCGCCGTGCACCTCGCCCCCACCGAGCGCCAGCGACGCCTGCGCGCCGAACTCCGTACGTACTTCCGCGACCTGATGCCCGACGGGCCGCCCCGCGCGGACGACCCCCAAGGACAGCGCGCGCTGTTGCGCCGCATCGGCGCCGACGGCCGTCTCGGCCTCGGCTGGCCGGTCGAGTACGCCGGCCAGGGCCGGGGCGCCGACGAGCAGTTCGTGTTCTTCGACGAGGCGTACCGCGCGGGCGCCCCGGTCTCGATGGTCACGCTGAACACGGTCGGACCGACCCTCATGCGCTACGGCAGCCAGGAGCAGCGGGACTACTTCCTGCCCCGGATCCTGCGCGGGGAGCTCGTCTTCGCGATCGGCTACAGCGAGCCGGAGGCCGGTACCGACCTGGCCTCGCTGCGGACCCGGGCCGTGCGTGACGAGCGGGGCTGGACGATCGACGGCCAGAAGATCTTCACCTCGAACGCCCACAACGCCGACTGGATATGGCTCGCCTGCCGCACCGACCCCGACGCACCCCGCAAACACCACGGCATCTCGATCATCCTCGTCCCCACCGACGCCCCCGGCTTCTCCTGGACCCCGATCGAGACGGTGGGCGGTCAGACGACGACAGCCACCTACTACGACGGGGTCAGCGTCCCGGCGGAGAACCTCGTCGGCACCCTCCACGAGGGCTGGCAGCTCATCACCAACCAGCTCAACCACGAACGGGTCGCCCTCGCCGCGATCGGCATGCAGGCCGAGGACTTCTACGCGGCCGCGCTCCAGGCGGCGCGCACCCCCGATCCGGTGACCGGCAGGCGCCGGGTTGACGAGCCGTGGGTGCGCTCGGCACTGGCCGAGGCACAGGCCCGGCTGGCGGCAACGCGCCTGCTCAGCTGGCGTTTGGTGGCGGACGTGGGGGCGGGCCGGCTGGCCCCCGGCGACGCGAGCGGCGTGAAAGTGGTGGGAACCGAATCGGCGGTGGCGGTGTACCGAATATGTCAGCACGTCGCCGGGACGGACGGGCTGTCGGGGCTGGTGCGTTCGGGGTCGCCGGGGGTGTTCGGGGACGGCGAGCTGGAGCGGCTGAACAGGGCGGCGCAGATCAACACGTTCGGGGGCGGGGTGAGCGAGGTGCAGCGGGAGATCGTCGCGACGATGCGGCTCGGGATGACGAGGGGGCGGAGGTGACAGGCGAGTTGGACGAGCCAGATGAGATGGACGAGTTGGGGACGAGGCTGAAGGCGTACGAGGGGCGGGCGGCCGCCGTCGCCGCGGTGGGCAAGGATCCCGTCAACGAGCCGATGATCCGGCACTGGTGCGAGGCGATGGGCGACACCGACCCGGCGTACGCGGGGCCGGACGCCGTCGCCCCGCCCACGATGCTCCAGGCATGGACCATGGGCGGCCTCTCCGGGCACGAGGGGCGCAGCGCGGCGTACGACGAGCTGCTCGGCCTGCTCGACGAGGCGGGGTACACCTCGGTGGTCGCGACCGACTGCGAGCAGGAGTATCTACGGCCCCTGCACCCGGGGGACGAGATCACCTTCGACGTGGTGATCGAGTCGGTGTCGGACCGCAAGACGACCAAGCTCGGCACCGGGTACTTCGTCACCACACGGATGGACGTCCGCGCGAGCGGCGAGCCGGCGGGCACCCACCGCTTCCGCATCCTCAAGTACGCCCCCGCGCGGGGCAGACGGGCCACCTCGAAGAGCTCGGGAGGTGCCAGGCGCCCGCGCCCGGTGGTCAACCGCGACAACGCCGGCTTCTGGGAGGGCGTGGAGCAACGCCGGCTCCTGATCCAGCGGTGCACGTCCTGCGACACCCCGCGCTTTCCCTGGCTGCCGGGCTGCAACGCCTGCGGCAGCCCGGACTGGGACACGGTGGAGGCGAGCGGCGAGGGCATCGTCTACTCGTACGTCGTCATGCACCACCCCCCGTTCCCGGCCTTCGACCCTCCCTACGCGGTCGGCCTGATCGAACTCGCGGAGGGCGTGCGGATGGTGAGCAATGTGGTGGGGGTGCCGTACGACAAGGTCCGCATCGGGCTGCCGGTACGGCTGGAATTCCGGCGGTACGAGGATGACGGGGGCGGGGGCAGGGATGTGGACGGAGACGGTGACGGCCCGCTGATGCTGCCGGTCTTCCGGGTTCACGACGGCCATGGGAGCGGGGGCTGACATGGACTTCACACCGACGGAGGAGCAGGCCGCGGCCCGCGATCTGGCCGCCCGCATCTTCACCGACCTGTCCACACACGAGCGGCTGCGAGCCGCCGGCACGGACAGCGACCCCGAGCTCTGGAAGGCCCTGTGCGCGTCCGGACTGGTGGGCGCGGTGGAGGAGTTGGGCCTGCTGGGCCTCGTCCTCCTCCTGGAGGAACAGGGGCGCGTGACGGCCCAGGTGCCGTTCGCGGCGACGTGCGTGTACGGGCTGCTGGCGGTGGCGGCCCATGGCTCGGTGGAGCAGCGTGAGCGGTTGTTGCCGGGGATCGGGGACGGGTCGGTGGTGGTGAGCGGGGCGTTTCCGGCGCAGGGGGGTGTACGGGGGTCTGCCGACGGCGGACTGACCGGCACCGTCCCGGTCGTCCCCTGGCTCCGGGACGCCACGCATGTCCTCATTGCGGACGACAGCCGTCGGCTGTGGTTGGCGCCGCTCTCGGACGCCACCCGGACAGAGCCGGTCGAGCTGACCGCCCCCTGGTCGGCCGGGCGGCTCACACTCGACGGCGCGCCGGCCGAACTCCTCGGCGACGGGGGCGCCGACGAGAGTGCTGGAGGGGGCGCGTACGCCGACGTCCTGGCCACCGCCCGTACCGCCTTCGCCGGTCTCCAGGCCGGGGTCTGTGCGGGGTCGCTCGCGCGGGCCGTGGCGCACACGAACACCCGGGAGCAGTTCGGGCGCCCCCTGGCCGCCAAACAGGCGGTCCAACTCCGGGCCGCCGACGCGTACATGGACACGGAGGCCATACGCGTGACCGCGTACGAGGCGGCCTGGCGGCGTGACGCGGGGCTGCCGTACGCCACGCAGGCGCTGACCGCCGCGTGGTGGGCGTCCGAGGCGGGCCGGAGCGTCGTCCACACCGGCCAGCATCTGCACGGCGGCACGGGGGCCGACCTCGATCATCCCGTCCACCGGCACTTCCTGTGGGGGCGGCAGCTGGACGCGTATCTGGGATGCGGTGCCGAAGTGCTGCAGGAAATGGGGGAGTTGATCGTGAGCGGGGAGAGCGGCGAGGAGGCGCGGACATGGGGCAGGTGAGGGTCGGTGACGAGTTGCCGCCGCTGGAGATCGAGATCACCCGTACGCTGATCGTGGCCGGCGCGATCGCGTCACGGGACTACCAGGACGTGCACCACGACGCGGAGCTGGCGCGCCAGAAGGGCTCCCCCGACATCTTCATGAACATCCTGACCACCAACGGCCTGGTCGGCCGGTACATCACGGACCACTTCGGACCGGGAGCGACCCTTCGCAAGGTGGCCATACGACTCGGGGCACCCAACTACCCGGGCGACACGATGGTGTTGACGGGCAAGGTCGAGGAGGTGGATGGCGACACGGCGAACGTTCGGGTGGTCGGGGCCAACGGCATCGGCAGACACGTGACCGGCACAGTGACGGTCGCCATGCCGAGGAAGGACGAGGGATGAGCACCCGCACCCGCGACGCCCTCGGCGGACGGGCCGCGATCGTCGGTATCGGGGCCACGGAATTCTCCAAGGACTCGGGGCGCAGTGAGCTGCGGCTGGCGGCGGAGGCGGTGCGGGCCGCGTTGGCGGACGCGGGGCTGACGGCGGCCGACGTGGACGGGATGGTCACGTTCACGATGGACACCAGCCCGGAGATCACGGTGGCCCAGGCCTGTGGGATGGGCGAGCTGTCGTTCTTCTCGCGCGTTCACTACGGCGGCGGCGCGGCCTGTGCGACCGTCCAGCAGGCGGCGCTCGCGGTGGCGGCCGGGGTGGCGGAGGTGGTCGTCTGCTACCGGGCCTTCAACGAGCGGTCGGGGCGCAGATTCGGCTCGGGGGTTCAGCACCGGGAGCCGTCGGCGGAGGGGGCGGCGCTCGGCTGGTCGCTGCCGTTCGGGCTGCTCACCCCGGCGTCCTGGGTGGCGATGGCGGCCCAGCGCTATCTGCACACCTACGGACTGACGCCGGAGGCGTTCGGGCAGGTGGCGGTCGTGGACCGCAAGTACGCGGCGACGAACCCCGCGGCGTACTTCCACGGCAGACCGATCACCCTCGCCGACCACGCGGCCTCGCGCTGGATAGTGGAGCCGCTGCGGCTGCTGGACTGCTGCCAGGAGACGGACGGCGGACAGGCCATCGTCGTCACGTCCCTGGAGCGGGCCCGCGACCTGCCCCACCCGCCGGCCGTCATAGCGGCGGCGGCCCAGGGCGCGGGCCGCGCACAGGAGCAGATGACCAGCTTCTACCGCGACGACCTGACGGGCCTGCCGGAGATGGGCGTGGTGGCCCGCCAGCTCTGGTGGACCGCCGGGCTGGGCCCGGCCGACATCGACGTGGCGATCCTGTACGACCACTTCACGCCGTTCGTGCTGATGCAGCTGGAGGAGTTCGGTTTCTGCGGAAAGGGGGAGGCGGCCGACTTCATGGCGGAGGAGCGGCTGCCGGTCAACACACACGGGGGACAGCTCGGCGAGGCGTATCTGCACGGGATGAACGGGATCGCGGAGGGCGTACGGCAGCTGAGGGGCACGGCCGTGAACCGAATACCGGGCGCGGGCCGAGTCCTGGTGACAGCGGGGACGGGCGTGCCGACGTCGGGGCTGGTGCTTGCCCTGGATGGACAAGGGGGGAGTGCTCCCGTGGTAGGCCCGCAGTAGCCCCCAGGGGTGAACCCGTAGTAGGCGTACCCCGCTCGTCCACCCTCAGGAGGTGGAGCCAGCCCCACCCCTACAACCTGAGGGGGAGTCGTCTTCGGGACCTGCGGCCGATCCGCCGGAGGAGGGGTCGCTCATAGCGTGGAGCCATGACCACACCCGTCTGCACCAGCGCTTCGAACGCCGCTGCATCAGCGATGCAGACCCCGCATCCGAAGCACCCGACCTACCCGTCGTTCGCGTCCTACGTGAAGGCGCGGCAGCCGGTGCTGCTGCGTACCGCCCGGTCGCTGACCGCGAACCCGTGCGATGCGGAGGACTTGCTGCAGACCGCGCTCACGAAGACGTACGTCGCGTGGGAGCGGATCGAGGATCACCGGGCGCTGGACGGCTATGTGCGCCGGGCGCTGCTGAACACGCGTACGTCGCAGTGGCGTAAGCGCAAGGTCGACGAGTTCGCGTGCGACGAGATGCCGGAGCCCGAGCCGTTGCCCGCCGGGGAGGACCCGGCGGAGCAGCAGGCGCTGCACGACGCGATGTGGCGGGCGATCATGAAGCTGCCCGCCCGGCAGCGGGCGATGGTCGTCCTGCGGTACTACGAGGACCTGAGCGAGGTGCAGACGGCGGAGGTGCTCGACGTGTCCGTCGGCACGGTGAAGTCGGCGGTGTCGCGAGCGCTCGGCAAGCTCAGGGAGGACCCCGAGCTGGTGCTCGCCCGCTAGGGCCTGTCCGGCGGATCCTGTCGCAGACGCGGGGTCTGGCACGCACATCTGCCGCGTTGTCGTCACTCGCCGACGCTCCGCGTCGACTCCCTCCTCCGCCTTGCAGCTGCACGCACCAGACCCCGCTCACCGGTGATGACGGGGCACCGCCGCTTTCCTGCGACCTGATCCGCCGGACAGGCCCTAGCCGCTGACCTCTGTGAACGCAACGTGACGTGATCGATCACCCGGCCCTAGTGACATACCGCGCGGTATGTGCGCAGAATCAGCCCAACCCTTACTACCGCGTAGGCAATGTCGCCCCCGGGAGGACGCCGTGCTGAGCACGATGCAGGACGTACCGCTGCTGATCTCGAGGATCCTGACCCACGGGTCGGTGCTCCACGGAACGTCGCAGGTGACCACCTGGACCGGTGAGGGGGAGCCGCAGCGCCGCTCCTTCGCCGAGATCGGCGCTCGCGCGGCCCAGTTGGCGCACGCCCTGCGCGAGGACCTCGGGGTCGTGGACGACGAGCGTGTGGCCACGCTGATGTGGAACAACGCAGAGCACGTCGAGGCCTACTTCGCGATCCCCTCCATGGGCGCGATCCTGCACACGCTCAATCTCCGCCTCCCTCCCGAGCAGCTGATCTGGATCGTCGGGCACGCGGCCGACCGGGTCGTGCTCGCGAACGGTTCGCTGCTGCCACTGCTCGCCCCGCTGCTCCCGCACCTCAAGACGGTCGAGCACGTGGTCGTGTCGGGGCCGGGCGACCGTTCGCTGCTGGCGGGCGCGTCCGTGCAGGTGCACGAGTACGAGGAACTGATCGCCGGGAAGCCGACGACGTACGACTGGCCGGGGCTGGACGAGCGCCGGGCCGCGGCCATGTGCTACACCTCCGGGACGACCGGCGACCCCAAGGGCGTGGTGTACAGCCACCGTTCCGTCTATCTGCACTCCATGCAGGTCAACATGGCCCAGTCGATGGGCCTGACCGACCAGGACACCTCGCTCATCGTGGTCCCGCAGTTCCATGTCAACGCCTGGGGCCTGCCGCACGCGACCTTCATGACCGGCGTCAACATGCTGATGCCGGACCGCTTCCTGCAGCCCGCCCCGCTCGCCGAGATGATCGAGAGCGAGAAGCCGACGCACGCCGCGGCCGTCCCCACCATCTGGCAGGGCCTGCTGACCGAGCTGACCGCCAAGCCGCGTGACGTCAGTTCCCTCGGCCAGGTCACCATCGGCGGCTCGGCCTGTCCGCCCTCCCTCATGACCGCGTTCGACGAGCTCGGCATGCGGGTCTGCCACGCCTGGGGCATGACGGAGACCTCCCCGCTCGGCACCATCGCCCGCCCGCCGGCCCATGTGGTCGGCACGGACGAGGAGTTCGCGTACCGCCTCACCCAGGGCCGTTTCCCGGCCGGCGTCGAGGCCCGCCTCACCGGCCCCGGCGGCGAGCGCCTCCCCTGGGACGGCGAGTCGGCCGGCGAGCTGGAGGTCCGCGGCAACTGGATCGCCGGCGCCTACTACAACGGCCCCGACGCCGAACCCCTGCGCCCCGCCGACAAGTTCAGCGAGGACGGCTGGCTCAAGACGGGCGACGTCGGCACGATCTCCCCCGACGGCTACCTCACCCTCACCGACCGCGCCAAGGACGTCATCAAGTCAGGCGGCGAGTGGATCTCCTCGGTCGACCTGGAGAACGCGCTCATGTCCCACCCGGACGTCGCCGAGGCCGCCGTAGTAGCCGTCCCCGACGAGAAGTGGGGCGAGCGCCCGCTGGCCACGGTCGTCCTCAAGGAGGGCTCCACCGCCGGCTTCGAGTCCCTGCGCGCCTTCCTCGCCGACGAGGGCAAGATCGCCAAGTGGCAGCTCCCGGAGCGCTGGACGATCATCGAGGCGGTCCCGAAGACGAGCGTCGGAAAGTTCGACAAGAAGGTGCTGCGCAGGCAGTACGCGGCCGGGGAGTTGGACGTAACCCAGCTCTGACCGCCCCCAACCGACCAGCACACAGACGTACGCCGGGCCGGGCACCCAGAGTGCCCGGCCCGGCGTACGCGCACGTCATAGCCGTACGAAACAACCGTACGAAATCAGGCGGAGACCGACCCTCCGTTGGTCCCGATCCGCGCCAGCAGGTCCACGATCCGCGACTGCACCTCGCCGCTGGTCGACCGCTCGGCCAGGAACAGAACGGTCTCCCCGGACGCCAGCCGCGGCAGGTCGGCCTGGTCGACGGCGGCCGTGTACACGACGAGCGGGGTGCGGTTGAGCTGCCCGTTCGCCCGCAGCCAGTCGATGATCCCGGCCCGGCGCCGATGCACCTGCAGCAGGTCCATCACCACCAGGTTCGGCCGGAACTGCCCCGCCAGCGCCACGGCATCCGCGTCACTGGCCGCCCGCGCCACCTGCATCCCGCGCCGCTCCAACGTCGCCGTCAACGCCAGCGCGATCTCCGCGTGCTCCTCGATCAGCAGCACGCGCGGCGGGTGCTGCTCGGTGTCCCGCGGGGCCAGCGCCTTCAGGAGTACGGCGGGATCGGCGCCGTACGCCGCCTCGCGCGTCGCCTGTCCGAGCCCGGCCGTGACCATCACCGGCACCTCGGCCGCCACGGCGGCCTGCCGCAGTGACTGAAGTGCGGTCCGCGTGATCGGCCCGGTCAGCGGATCGACGAACAGCGCGGCCGGGAACGCCGCGATCTGCGCGTCGACCTCCTCGCGCGAGTGCACGATGACCGGCCGGTAGCCGCGGTCGCTCAGCGCCTGCTGCGTGGTGACGTCCGGCGCGGGCCAGACCAGCAGCCGGCGCGGGTTGTCCAGCGGCTCCGGCGGCAGCTCGTCGTCCATCGGCTGCGGCCGCGGAGCGTCCGCCACCTCGACGGCCCCGCCGGGACCGTCGAGCGGCTCGGGACCTTCGTCGGCGTTCACGTCCGGTGCCCCTATGGCGTACGACCGTCCGGCGCCGTCGGTGCTGCCCTGCGCGAGCCGCGACTGCCCGGCCAGCGACGGCTGTGCGACGGGCTGCTCGCCCGACGGATGCGGACGGGCCCCCTGGTCCGGACGCCCGCCGGCCGGATCGGGGCGCGTACCCAGCTTGCGCCGACGGCCACCGCTCGTCTGGTGCGGAGGCGGCGTGGCCGACTGCGACTGCGCGGCGGGCGCCTGCGGCGCTTGGGGCGCCTGCACCTGCGCGGCCTGCCGGCTGAACGGCACCCCCTGCCCGAGCGTCCGCACACTGATCGCCCGCCCCTGCGTGGAGTTCGGATCGACCGGCGCGCTCGCCGCCGCGGCTTCGGCGGGCAGGGGCTGGGCCGCCCGCGACTGCCCCGTCGCCTGCTCGGGCGGCAGCGGGGTGCCTGCCGACGGGGTGGTGGCGGGGGTGGGCTGCGGCGCGTTCGGGGCCGGGTTCGGTGCTACGGGGGCGGCGGCGCCGTTCGCCGGTACGGGCATGCCCGCGCCGGGAGTGCCGTCGGCGCCGGGCCACGGCTGCGGGGCCGGCTGACCCGGGGTGCCCTGAGCGGGCACGGCCTGCGCGGGGAGTTGGGGAGTGGGGGCGGGCTGCTGTGCCGGCAGGGCGACTTGCCCGGTCGCGTTCTGGACGGGGACGGGTCCGCCTTGCGGCTGGGACGCCGGCGCCGGGGCTTGGACCTGCTGGGCGGCCGTCGCGGCCGCCTGCGCGGAAACCGGTTGCCCCTGGGGCACCTGTCCGGCAACCGGTTGCGTCTGTGGAGCAACCGGTTGCCCCGGAGCGACCCCCTGCGCGGGCACGGTCACGCCAGGCTGAAGCGGCTGCCCGGGACCACCCTGAACAGGCACACCGATCTGCGCGGGCGTCCCGGCACCCTCGACCGCAGCTCCTCCTGGCTGCCCCACAGCCCGTCGACGTCGCCCCGTCGGGGCGCTGGCGGGATGTGCCTGCGGCGGCGTGTGGTCATCGGCCTGGTCATGCGGCACGGCGTCATGCCGGCCCTCGTCGAACGACCCGGCGCCCGGAACCCCCTGCCCGGGGACGGCGACGGCGTTCTGCCCATGGCCGGCGGCCGGCACCGTGCTTTCCGGCGTCCGGTCCGCCTCGGCGGGCGGCAGGGCGAAGACCGCGCGGGGACCGGCCTCCTGCGCGGCGGCGCGCTCCGTGGCGGCGGCCAGCGCACGTCGACGGCGCCCGCTCGACTGCCCGTCCGGCCCCTCGGCCGCCGCCCCTGACGGAGTGGAAGCCGCGGGCAACGCGGGCGGCAGCGCGTGCTGTTCACCGGAGTCGCGCCGAGCGCGGCGCCCTCCGGCGGGTGCGGGAACGCCCTGCGGCGGTACGGCCCCGCCCAGACCGGACCCCGAGGCGGCGGCCCCGGCGGACTGCTCGGCGGCGGTCACCACGGCGCCCGAGGACACACCTCCGGCTGCCTCTTCGACCGTACTGTCGACGTCACCGGCGCCGTCGGACGGCCGCCCACGCCGCCGCCCGGTACCGCCGGACCCCTCAACGCCCTCGGCGGCGGCAGTGGCCTCCTCGGCCGCACGCCTCCTGCGCCGCCCGGTGGGAACCGCGCCAGGAGCCGCGCCCTCCGGTTCGGAGCCGGCGCCCTCGCCGGGTACGTCGCTCTCCAGGAAGGCGTCGACAGAGGACCGTCGGGCCCGCCGCCGCCCGCCACCGGAGGCCTGCTCGGGAAGGGCGACCTCGGTGCCCGGAGCCGGTGCGGGAGCCGCGACGGCGCCCGCCCCACCCCCGAGGGGCACCTCAAGGACGTAGGCACTGCCGCTCATGCCCGGCACTTCATGCGTCTGCAGCACACCGCCATGGGCGCGCACGATCCCGCGCACGATCGGCTCGTGCACCGGGTCTCCCCCGGTGTACGGCCCGCGCACCTCGATCCGTACGACTTCCCCGCGCTGTGCCGCCGCCACGACGACGGTGTTGTCCATGTAACCGCCCGCGGACACCGGAGAGTTCCCGGTCGCGTCGACGCCCGCGACGTCCGCGACGAGATGCGCGAGCGCGGTGGCGAGGCGCTGTGGGTCGACCTCGGCCTCGATGGGCGGCGCGTGCACGGCGAACTGGACGCGCCCGGGCCCGATCAGCTCCACGGCCCCGTCGACGCCGGCCGCGACGACGGCGTCGAGCATCACCTTCGTACGAGAGATGTCGTCGGTACCGGCGTCGAGCCGCTGATACCCGAGGACGTTGTCGATGAGCTGGGTGATCCGCGAGTACCCGGCGGACAGGTGGTGCAGCACCTGGTTGGCCTCGGGCCACAGCTGGCCGGCGTCGTCCGCGGCGAGTGCCGCCAGCTCGCGGCGCAGCTCGTCGAGGGGCCCGCGCAACGAACCGCCGAGCAGGGTGAGCAGTTGGTCGTGGCGTCCGGCGAGCGCCTCGAAGCGGTCCTTCTCGCGTTCGGCGAGTGCGGCGTAGCGGTCGTCGCCCGCCGCGAGCTCCTCCTCGTGCCGCTCGGTGAGCTCCTCGACCTCGGTGACGTGCCGCTGGCGCAGCGCGGTGAGGTCGGAGGAGTGCTCCTCGGAGAGCCGCTCCAGTTCCTCCGCATGCCGCTTGTCCGCGGTCTCCTTCTCCTCGGCGAGCGAGTCGTACGGCCGCCGGTCGGTGAAGGTCATCACGGCGCCGACGAGCTGGTCGCCGTCCCGCACGGGCGCGGTTGTCAGATCGACCGAGACCTTGTCCCCGCTCCTGGACCACAGCACCTGCCCGCGCACCCGGTGCTTGCGCCCGGAGCGCAGGGTGTCGGCGAGCGGCGACTCCTCGTACGGGAAGGGGGAGCCGTCGGCGCGCGAGTGCACGATGAGCGTGTGCAGTTCCTTGCCGCCGAGGTCGCTGGCCCGGTAACCCAGTATCTGGGCGGCGGCCGGATTGACGAGCACGATCCGCCCGTCGGTGTCGGTCCCCACGACCCCCTCGGCCGCGGCACGCAGGATCATCTCGGTCTGCCGCTGCGAACGCGCCAGCTCGGCCTCGGTGTCGACGGTGCCGGACAGGTCGCGTACGACGATCATCAGCAGCTCGTCGGAGGTGTTGCCTGAGCCGTCGTAGGCCTGCTGCCCGTTCTCCAGGTTGGCGCTGGTGACCTCGACGGGGAACTGGCTGCCGTCCGTGCGCCGGGCGATCATCCGGGTCGGCTTGGTCCGCCCGCGCGGATCCATGGACTCGGGCCGCCGCATGGAGCCCGGGATCAGCCGGGAGTCGAACTCCGGCAGCAGATCGAGCAGTCCGCGCCCGACCAGCGCCGTGCCCGGCGCCTCGAAGGCCTCAAGCGCGATCGTGTTCGCGTTGACGACGGTTCCATTAGCGTTGACCAGGACCAACGCATCCGGAAGCGCGTCGAGTATGGCTGCGAGGCGAGCAGCGCCTCGGGATGGCCTGCTGCTCACGAGACGCTTCCTCCCTGTTACCGCACCTTGCCGACCGCATAGGCCATCTTGCCAATCGGCCCGCAGCGTGTCACGCGAGGGAGTCTAAGGGCAGTGGTTGCGCTCGCGACGCCGGATGAGAGGGAGGTCGCACGACGAAGTGACACAGAACGTGTGACCACCTGGCTCAGCTCCGGTTTTCCCCGCGCGACTTCACTGAGCCCTATGCGTGAGTCCCTATGAGGGAGTACGGGGCGAACGGAGATCGGGCAGCAGCGGCACGAACCGGTCCCACCGCTCGATCTGACACCCGTCGCTGCGGTCGTACGTCGTGTCGACGGGGCGTCCGGCCCAGGTCCCGGTGACATGGGCGGTGGCCGGCCCGCCGTACAGCATGGTGCAGACCCTGCCCTCGGCCACCGGCGCGAAGGCGTCCCGCCCCCACCGCGTGTTCCGCTCGACGGCCCCACAGGCGCCACCGACATCGGGGTGACTGCCCCCACCCGGGTGGCACCGAACCTCGTACGTCCCATCGGCACCGCCGCCGGCATGCCGGACGGTGACGGTGAGGTGGTCGGAGGGGAGGGCGGGGAGGGCTGCCGCGGGTCCGGCTACCGCGGAGGCGGAGGCGGAGAGCGAAGCGACGGAGGCGAGCGCGGAGACGGACACGACGGCGGTCCGTGAGATGACCTGCAACATGACCTGACTAACGCCGAACGCCGAGGGATGTTGCGGCCCCGGCCCCCTCCCCATACCCCGGACAAGGGCTTTGCTCTGCGGCCCGCCTGCCTAGTACCGTGGGAGGCGATTGGTGACACCACGCTCGACTGTGTCATCATCTGCACGCACCACTCGCGCTCGCGCGGGCGGTTGTGCTGGAGGCGTCGCCTAGTCCGGTCTATGGCGCCGCACTGCTAATGCGGTTTGGGACTTCAATCCCATCGAGGGTTCAAATCCCTCCGCCTCCGCCACCTGACCAGGGAGTTCGGCCAATTTGTGCCGAGCTCCCTGAGTCGCGTTCAGAGCCATTTTCAACCCCCTGATGGCACGGTGCTGGCACCAACCGCCGAAAGGCGATTCTGGCGCGGAATGAAGGCTGCGATCCGGCGTGTGGCGTCCTCCGCCATCTCCTCTGCCACGACGGCGTAGACGTCTTTTGTGAATGAGCTCGACGCATGCCCGAGAACCTCGCTCACGAACTTGTCCGATACGCCGGCGGCGAGCAGCATCGTCGCCGCGCCGTGACGCAGATCATGGAAGCGGATCGGCGGCAGCGTCAGCCTCATGGCCACCTCGACCGCGGCCTCGGTCGTCCGGAACTTCCGGGCGATCCGCTCGACTGACCACTTCTCCGCGGCCTTCGCGCGGATGTTGGCGTACCGCTCCAGCAGGATCCGGAAGCGGCTCGACAGGTACTCGGCCTTCAGCGCCGTGCCGTCCTCGTAGCAGAAGACGCGGCCCGCATCCTGGTACGTCTCGCCCCACTTCAGCCGCTCTTCGAGCTTCCGCTTGTGCCAGGCCCTGAGGACGCGGACGGTCTCGTCGTCGAGCGGGATTTGCCGGTAGCCGGCCTCGGTTTTGGTGTCGTCGAGTTCGTCGTCCGACTGCGCCTGAAGGACGTGCAGGCGCCGGCGCTCAAGGCTCAGGTCCTGCTCCTCGGCGCCGACCAGCTCGCCGCGGCGCGGCCCGTAGTACGCGTCCAGATGGAACGCGGGGTACAGGCGTTCCTCCGAGGCCTCCGTGAAGTCGAGGAACGCGCCGCACTGGTCGGACGACCAGACCATGACCTTCGCCGGGATGACCCCGGTCTTCTCCCACTGCTCGACCCGCTCGGCTGTCCACAGCAGGGGCTTCGCGCGGCCCTGCTTCCGCTTCCCGCCCTTGGACCGCCAGACCCCGTCAGCCGGGTTGTCCGGCCGGATCTTCGACAGCTTCGACGCGTCCGCGAGAGCTCCGTGCAGGACGGCATGGACGCGGCGGATGCGGGACTCGGAGATGGGGCGGCTGTGCAGCCGCTTGCCGTGACGGGTCGCGCGCACCTCTTGCAGTCGGCGCAGGACCTCGGTCCGCTCCTCGCGTTCGTCGGGCCGGTTGATCTTCCGCATTGCTGCGTACAGCTCGCGGATGTGCTCGTCGTTCAGGTCGACGACCTTGATGTGTCCGAGGCCCGGGCTCAGGTAGAGGTCGATGGCCTCGCGCTCGCTGTCGAGCGTGCTCTTCTTCAGGCCCTCGCCCGTCTCCGCCTCGGACGTGCGCCATGTGTACCGGCGTTCGAGGTACTGGCCGAGCGTGGTCTTTCGCTCGTCGTGGGCCTTCGGGTTGGCGGCCGTGCCGAGCACCTTGCCGAGCTCGGCCTTGCATTCGCGCTCCGTGTCGTACGGGCCGATGCGCGGTTGCCGGCGTTTCCCCTCGGCGGACTTCGGGGCCTCGTACCTGCTGTACCAGCCGCCGTGTCCCTTCTTGCTGAGGTCCGGGCACTTCTTGCCGAGGAGCCGTTTCGTCTCCGGGTCCCGGCATGAGCAGGCCTTGTACGGCTTCATGACCCCCCTATGTGGTGTCGTCTGAGGCGCGCGGCTTCCTGTCGCCCGGAAGGGCGAGGAGCCCGCGCGCCTTCGCTTCCCGGATCCACCGGTGCACGGTGGTCGGCTTCACGTCGTTGGCCTCCGCCAAGTCCTGGGCCGGCCGCGGGCTGATGGCGGCTGCCTGAAGGAACCGCTCGGCCACGTCCGCGTAGAACGCGTCCGGCTTGCGGTAGCCCTCTGGAATTTCGAGGTGCAGTTCCGGCTCGGGCGGAGGCTCGGCGGGGCGGTGGAACGCCCACTCGACGAAACTCCCTCGCGGTCCGTCGCTTGGATATCGCGGGGCACGAGGGGCAACAAAGTCCGCGAGCACTACCCGCCGAGACGGCTGATTGACAGCCGCTTCGATTCGTTCCCACGGGATGAGCCGCAGCAGCGAGCTGCCAGGGAAGTCGACTGGCTGAAGTGCCATCAGCCGCACCTGGAGAATCGCGTAGGGCGCATCTGGTCCGTTGTCGCAGGGGCCGATGTGGAGCAGGAGTACGGCGCGCGCCTGCTCGAACCCATCCGAAACGTACGAGGCCCAGCCCGAGAACTGTCGCGTTTCGAAGCTGATCGACTCACGTCCGTCGAGGCTCAGCGGGATCACGTATGGCCCGCGGGCCGCCCACTTCGCGTCGATGGAGTCGGTTGGCCGGTACGCGCCGAGCTCGAAGCCCTCCGGTACTGCGAGGTCTTCGAGCTTTGCCGGGATGGCCGGCGGCTTCTCATCGTTGTCGTCGCCCACGGCTCGAAGCTATCGCGGCTGTCCCATTTCGGCAACAGCAGCATCCACACAGTATGTTGCCGCATTGACATACGTATCGCGTCTGCGTACCGTCCTCGACATGGAAACGTATGCCGCTGCTGTGGCACACGGTCTTGCTGATCGGGTCCGTGAGTCGCAGCTTCCCCCGCCTCTGGAGCGAGCCAAGATCCGGCAGTCGTCCGGTGCTTCGCTTCGCGACTTCGCCGAAGAGCTGGGCGTGAGCCCGATGACGGTTCTTCGGTGGGAGCAGGGCAAGTCCAAGCCGCGTATGCGCCGGGCTATCGCGTACCGCCGTCTCCTCGACGCAGTCGCGGAGGCAGCAGCATGACCGCCTGGACGCGAGAGCGGATCGAGGCGCAGGGGCCCACCACAACCGTGCCGGTCCTGGCTGCGGCTCTCGGCGTCAACAAGGACACGCTCTACGAGGAGATCCGCCGCGGTAAGTGGACCTTGACTCGCGTCCTTCGTATTGGTCGCTGCATCAAGATCCCCACTGCGGACATCGTCGCTCTTCTGTACCCGTCGGAAGCGGGTGCCGCGCCGACCCCGGACGATGCATCTCTGTGCCATCACGATGGATCATCGCAGGTCACGGCGGGTGCGATTGCCCCCCAACCGCATGCCTCATGCGGTTGTACCCATGAGGGTTCGGCGGTGATCCGCCCCCTCCGGGGCGCATGAAACGACCCCTCTCGCGCCGGCATTACGAGTGCCGACGAGGGAGGGGCCCAGCAACAGACCACACAGCGAAGCCCCGGGCTCATCGCTCGCCAGCGACCCAGGGCTACGCGTAACAGATCGGATCCATCACCATGGCCAACGATACGGCCCCCACACCGCCGAACGCCACGCTCCCGATCCTTACCTTCTCCGGTGCGCACCCGTACCGGCCGCAGTGCGTCGTGACCGCAGCCCGCGAGGTCTTCGAGAAGGTCCTTGAGACAGACCTTCACAGCGCGATCCCCGAGTTGTCCGTCCGGGTCGCCGAGGTCATCACCACGGACATCGGCAACGGCCTCTGCCCCCGCTGCCACGACCCGCTGTTCCCGACGCCCGTACCCGACGGCTGGCGGCCGGCAGGAAGCCGGGCGCTGCCCTGCCGGTGCCTGCCCGTCTGCGAGACCTGTGCGGGATGGATCGAGCCGGTACTCGGGGTCAGCCCGGTCACGGCGTGGCCGACGGACACGGACGTCGACGACGACGGAGTCCTGTCCCGCAAGGAGTGCGAGGCCGCGAGGGTCGACGAGCTGAAGGCGATGGCGACCTACACCGTCGTCGACGTCGGACCGTCGGGCGTGCCCGTGCTCGGGCCTGGTGGGTTCGCGGTCGTCCAGTTCCGCCCGAACCCCGGCGGCTGGCTGGAGCACGGCTACGACGACACCGCAGATGTGCGGGAGCGCGAGTCGTGACCTCCCGCAATGGCAACGGCCGTCCTCGCCTGGTCGCTTCGGCGGCCGGGCGGGGCCCCGCTGTACACGGCGTCGTCGCACTCCGACTCCGGTCCTTCCACAGCTTCGTCGGACTCCCCAGCCCCACGCAGCAGTACGGCGGCATCGACCGGTACCCGGCCGGCACCGTGCTCCGCATCGACATCGGCGACGCCCACCACTGCAGCGGTTGGACCGCCGACCTGCTCGCCGGCGCGGTACGTGACTGCGCGGTCGTCGAGGTCATCGGCACCAACCCATACGGCGTCGCCGAGATGCGGAATGCCCTGTGCAGAGCGCTGAACGCGGGGGTCTCGCCCGCGTGCTGAACGAACTTCCCCACCGCCGCGAGCCTCGCCATCGCGAGGGCCTTGCGGTACGTCCCCTGGAGATCGTTGCATGAGCAGCACCACCGCCGAGCAGCCAGCACTGTTCGGCGACGATGACGAGGACAGTCCGGAGCCCTCTGCGTTTCGCGTGGACCCGGACGAACTGCGGCACGCCACGGCGCGGCTCGTCGTCACTTCCAGTCCGGACCGAGCCGACCCGCAGCGCCGGACGAAGGTGCTCCTCGTCGTCGACTGCCCGTTCTGCGATCACCAGCACATCCACCCCGGCGGGTGGGTCGGCTCGGTCCGGCTCGGGGAGCGCCGCGCCCGCTGCGTCGGCCAGCCCGGCGGCCGGTACCTGATCAAGGCGGTGGACGAGTGAGCGCGTTCGAGCGCGTCATGTACGCGCTGCGGGACCACGGTGAGAACGTCATCCACCGCGGTGGCACCGCCCGCACCCGCGGCCTATGCCACGACGGCGACGCCCCGGACACGGTGTCCATCGGTATCGGCGCAGACAAGAAGGTCTTGGTCCACTGCCACAAGGAGTGTCCGCTTGAGGACTTCCTCACTCCGCTCGGCCTGACTCCGCCCGACCTGTTCGACGAGCCGAAACCTCGCAATGGCGGTCTCGGGATGGTCGTCAAGACCTGGACGTACAAGCGCGTCGACAAGAGCGTCGTCCAGTACGTCCACAAGTACCTGCCCAAGGACTTCCGGCCCGAGCTGCCCAACGGGGAGATGAAGAGCCCTCCCAAGGAAGAACGGGTGCTGCTCTACCTCCCCGAGGTCCATGCCCAGGTTCAGGACGGCGGGGTCGTCACCTTGTGCGAGGGCGAGACCGACACCGATAACGCCATCAAGGCCGGCGCGGTCGCCACCACCATGCCAGGCGGCACCGGCATGGGCTGGCAGGAGCGGTACACCGACATGCTTCGGGGCGCGTCCGAGGTGCGCATCGTCTCCGACCGCGACCCCGAAGGCCAGGGGCTGAAGCACGCCCGCAAGGTTGCCGCCTCTCTTGGCCGTGCTGGCATCCCGTGGCGAATCTACTTTCCCGCTGTGGGCAAGGACCTGTCCGACCACCTGTCGACAGGTGCCACGCTGAACGACCTGATCGAGGTACGAGACGACGACGAGCCGACCGAGGAAGCTCCCCCGGAGCAGGACGCAGACGAGCGCCTCGACCCGGCGACCACGTCGTCAGAGGAGTACTTCGAGGCGGCCGTCGAAAGGCTCCTCGGCCAACTGCTCGACACCGACGGCCTCGACAGCATCCCACCCCTCGAACCGCTCGTCGGTGACCTGCTCGCGCTGAACACCGTGGCCCGGGTCGTCGGCCCGTCCGGCACCTTCAAGTCGTTTGTGCTGCTCGACATGTGCGGGCATGTGGGCACGGGCACGAAGTGGCACGGCCACTACGTCCGCCAGGGCCTCGTGATCTACCTCGTGGCCGAGGGCGAGCAGGGCATCCGCAAGCGCGTACGCGCATGGGAACAGCACTACGGCATGCGCATGGACAACGTGCGCTTCCTGCCCCGGCCGGTCCAGGCGATGAGCCCCGAGTGGGACGCTCTGATCGAGGCGCTGCGCCGCATACAGCCGGTGCTGGTCGTCGTCGACACGCAGGCCCGCGTCACGCTCGGCGTCGAGGAGAACTCGAACACCGAGATGGGGCGCGTGGTCGACCGTTTCGATCAGATGCGTACCGCGACCGGCGCGTGCGTCGCCGTCGTCCATCACACGGGCCACGTCGGGGAGCACGGCCGCGGCGCCTCCGCGGTGAAGGGAACCTTGCAGTCTGAGCTGATGGTCTCCCGCAAGGGCGACAAGATCCCGAACACCATCCTCACCATCAAGTCCGGGAAGCAGAAGGACGAGGACCAGGACGGCGACTTCCAGTTCGGGCTGAAGAAGGTCTCTCTGGATGGTGAGTACAAGCCCGACGGGCGCCCGGTCACGTCGCTGGTGCTGGAGTCCCTGGACGTGCCGCAGGACGGTCCGCGTCCGGCGCCTGAGGGCAGTGTCGAGTGGATCGTCGACCAGCTCGACCAGGCGAACGTGCCGAGCGACTACGGACGCCGGAAGCTCCAGGCCGAGTGCCAGCGCCTCGCATTCCGGGCCAGCAACGAGAAGTTGACCGAGGTGGCCCGGGTCCGGAAAGACCGGTCCGCAGACCGGTCCTACCCGGCAGTAACAGGAGTGGTCCGGAACGCCGGGACCGGTCAAGAAGAAACCGCAGATGAGAGCGGTCCCGGACCGGTAGCGGACCGTACCGGGACCGGCACCCAAGCACCGGTGGTCCCCTCCTCCTCTCTCGGGAGGGGACCGGTGGTGCACGAGGGACCGGTGTGCGCCGGATGCCATCTACCTCTCGATGCCTTCTTCGCCAGCCACGGCCACGACCGGCACCCCGGATGCTGAGGGCCGGCCGTGGATGTCAAGCCCTGGCTCGCACTCGCCGACCGCGTACGGCAAGGCGACGGCTACACCTATGCCGACCTCGCTCGAGACCTCGCCCGACAACTCACCTGGCATGGCGCCGTAGACGTCGCCACCGCCCTTCGCGGCCACGTGTACGGCCAGCCAGGAGGCAGCGAGCTGCACAAGGCCGTCGAGCCGCTCTACCGCCGTCTCGGGTGGGAGCAATCCGCGCTCGTCGCCGCCTGGTTCCGCAACCTCGACAACCGTCCCCAGGCCAGTCCCGTACCACCGCGCGCATCCGGTTCCGCCCCCACCCACGCGTAGGAGAAACCATGTCCACGCCGCACCGCACCGACTACGTCATCGGCGACTTCAACCCCGCCGACCTCGGCGCCGACTGCCCGCGCCGCACCGTTGCCGGGCTGACCGAGGAGCAGAAGCGGACGCATGCCGTCGCGGTCAACGTCCACCGCCGCAGCCTCAACCGCGAGCAGAAGCGTGACGTGATCCACCGGTCCCTCCGCGCCGACCCGCAACTCTCCGACCGGCAGCACGCCGAGCGCATGAACGTGGACCACAAGACGGTGGCTTCACAGCGGCGAGCCCTTGAGGAGATTGGGGAAATTCCCCAATCCATCGAGCGCGAGAGGAAGGGGGGCGGCACCTACCCAGGGTCGCGCCCCGCGCCGGAACGTCCCACCAACGACGACCTGTTCGCGGGCGAGGACTGGGTGCAGCCCGCCGACCCCGAGTTCGAAGCGATGGTCACCCCGCCACCCAACCCGCTCGACGACTTCACCGACGACGAACGGACCCTCCACAAGAGTCTCGCTGCCGGAGACACCGTCGTCGTCTCCATGCGCCACCACCAACGCCTCATCGCGTGGGCCGAACAGCGCGGCCTCTATGTCCGCATCGACCGCCGCGGCCCCTGGGGCAATCCCTTCGAGCTCCCCGCCGACGGCGACCGCGACACCGTCATCGCGAACTACGAGAACCACTACCTCCCGTACAAGCCGTCGCTCCTCGACCAGCTCCACGAACTCAAGGGCAAGGCCCTCGGCTGCTGGTGCGCCCCCGAGGCCTGCCATGCGGACGTCATCGCCGAGTTCGCCGACAACCCGCCGACGCTCTTCTGAACTTCCGGCCGCCGGTCGACGGCCGGCCAACCCGAAGGAGAACCAGCACCATGACCGAACGCACGCTCATCCATGGCCAGGACGGCGCGATCCTCGACGACATCCGCGACCACGGATACGCCATCCTCCAGACCCGCATCGAACGCGTCCCGGCCCGCTACCGCAGCACCCAGTGCGCCGAGCCCGACGGATGCCCCCGGCCCGCCACCCTCGTCACCTTCGCCATCGACGAAACAGTCGAGGGCGAGAACGGCGGCTTCCACTTCGTGAGGAACCAGGCCGGGGCGATCGCCCACATCCCGGTCTGCGACGAGCACCGGTGCGAGGCCAGCCACGACCTGTACTTCGCGCTGACGGGCCGGGAACGACCGGACGGTATCCGCGCGTTCGACGTGCCCGGCCAGCACCTGAGTTGGACCTGACGACATCGGCCGGCCCCGCGGGTATCGGGGCCGGCCACCCGACAGCATCCCAGGAAGGACACCCCTCATGGCAGCTTCGATAGGTCCACCGCAGGACGACCCTTCGATGGGTCGGCGCCGCTGCTCGGCCCGCCGTACGGACGGTGAGCCGTGCGGGAACCGGCCGTTGAAGGGGCAGTCCGTGTGCAAGTTCCACGGTGGCGGCGCGCCTCAGGCGAGGGCTGCGGCGGTGCGCAGGCAGGTCGAGACCGAGGCCCGCGCTGTTCTCGCCGAGTTGGGCGTCTCCTCGGTCGCTGATCCGCTGGAGGCGTTGCTGAAGCTGGCCGGTCAGGTGTTGGCCTGGCAGGCGGCGACGGCCGCGCTGGTGAATCAGCTGACCGACGGCATCCGGTATCGGGGTGCCACCGGAGCCGAGCAGTTGCGTGCCGAGGTCGCCTTGTATGAGCGTGCGATGGACCGGGCGGTCACAGTGCTCTCGGCGATCGCGCGCCTGAACATCGACGAGCGGCTCGTCCAGGTGACGGAGCGCCAGGCGGATGCGGTGGTGTCCGCGATCAACGCCGCGTTGGAGGCGGCGGGTGTCGATGCGGATCAGGCGGAGCGGGCGCGGCGTGCGGCTGCACGACACCTTCGGAGCGTGGAGTGATGGCGGGCCTGTTCGGGGTGGCCGCGCTGCGGCTGGAGCGTGACGTGGAGTTGGCGGAGTTGCCCGAGCGGGTCGCCGTGGTGATGGCCGGGCTGCTTCGGGGTGTCCTCGACGACTTGGAGCTGTCGGTGGAGCAGCGGGAGTTGGCGGCCGTGGTGGTGCCGCGCCGTCTGGGGGAGATGCGTACGGCGCTGGAGGCAGGCACAGGCTCTGCCGCGCCTTCGGATGGTGGAGGGAGGAGCGCGTGATGGACGGACTGAGGCGGGCGGCGGACTGGCTGGAGAACGGCCGGCCGGGTGAGCGGGCGGTGTTGGCGGAGGCGGCCCGGCACGGTGCGCTGCTGTGGTCGGTCGGCGGTGTCCGGGCGTACGAGCGGCAGGACGCGGACGCGTACCGGCTGAGTCTGGTGAGTGCTGGCTCGACGGTGTCGTACGAGATTCCCGGCATTGAGGGCGGGTGGCTGCGGTGAAGGCGTTCGCGGTGGCTGCGGGCTGGTTGGAGGAGGGCACTCCGGAGGCGCGGGCGCTGGGTGAGGAGATCTTCGAGCTGATCGAAGGCTTCACCGAGGAGGAGTTGGCGGTGGTTGCTGCCGCGCTGGAGTCGGGGGATTTCGAGGCGGGGCTGTGGTGAGCGCAGCGACCGAGGCGCGGGCCCCGCCGGGGCGGGACTGGCGCGTACCCGTGGGGTGTTGGAAGCGGCCCGGGCGGCAGTGTGCCCACCGGGTTACCGGTAGAGACGATCAAGGAGTAACGAAAATGACGGTGCATGTCACCGAAGAACAGGTGCCGCAGGCTGAGGCGGAGCGCCTGGCGGCCGACGCCCGGGCGAAGGATGAGAAGGCCGCCGCGAAGTACATCACCGAGGCAGTGGCGGGCCTCGATGCCTCGCGGACCCGCGTCTCAGCCGCGGCAGCCGCCGCGCAACAGGCACTCCTCGAACTGGCCGACGCGTCAACTGCCCACAACCTGCTGGTGCGCGGCACTTCGGCCGGTCTGGCCGAGCGGGGCCTTGCACTCGTGGACGGCTCCGAGCATGCGACCGGAGGCGCCCGGGAGGGGGTGCAGATCCGTGGCACGTGGTGGCAGACGGTTGATGTCGGGACGCTGCTGGTGTGGGCGCTGTACCGGGTGGTTGAGGCGCGTCTCGGTCGGGCCCACCGTCTCGTGGCGTCGCTGAAGTACTTCGGTGGCCGCCGCTTCCTCGACGGACGGCCGGACGGCCTGCTCGCCGGCATCGCCCCACCGGAGGCCGAGCAGGCACCCGTACCCCTGACCGAGACCACAGTCTGACCCCAAGGAGACACCAATGATCACCATCACTTTCGAGCAGCTCGCCGAGGCGGACGCCCTGGCCGAGGCGGCCGAGCAGGAGCGCCTTGACGCTGAGCGGGCGTTCGCCGTCGGCAGGGCCGTCATGAGTGCCGAGAAGGCGTTCGCCGATGCCACGGTGGCCGCCGCGCACGCTGTCGCGCGGGCCCGGACGCTGCGTCGTGACTTCGATGCCCAGCAGGTTGCCCGCGAGTCGCGTGCTGCCGCTGAGCGTGACGCGATGGCGGGCGCGGCCGAGACCGCCGGGCATCTGTCGGTGACCCGGGAGGCGGCCGTACACGCGGTGCAGGCCGCCGAGGCTGCGATGGCCCGAGCCTTGGCCGCTGTAGCCGTGCATGATCAGGCCGTTCGAGCGGCTGCAGCAGACCTGCGGACCCGCGGCCTGGACGCCGATGACGGCCAGGCGGTGGGCGGTACGCGCGATGGGGCGCTGTTCCTGGACGGCGAGGTGTGGCGACCGGTCGACGGGCCGAGCCTTCTCGCTCGCAGCCTCGCCGGGGTCGTGGGCGCGCACCAGCCCCGGCATCCTCTTGCCCGCATGTCCCGGTCGCTGCTCGGCGGGGCGGGGGCCGAGGCTGGCAGGCGGGCGCTGCTCGGCGAGGGGCCGGGGGCCTGACCGTGTCGGGAGCGAACGGA
The DNA here is from genome assembly GCF_058544905.1 of Streptomyces sp. JLBG701. Classification (NCBI taxonomy): domain Bacteria; kingdom Bacillati; phylum Actinomycetota; class Actinomycetes; order Kitasatosporales; family Streptomycetaceae; genus Streptomyces; species Streptomyces sp. JLBG701. The sequence continues at coordinate 5,687,167 of NZ_CM178588.1, read as the reverse complement.
CGGGGCGCGGTGCTCGCCGAGGTCCGCAGCTCCGCGAAGGCGGGAAGGGGCGGGCGATGAATCCGAGCGAGAGTCAGCACCGGGCGATGTACGAGGCGAGCGCGCCAGCCCAACTGGCGGGCGCAGGCCGGGCGCTGCGGCGCGCGCAGCGGGAGGCCCTGCCCGCTCTGCTGGCGGGTCGCCCCGATCCGGCCGCCATGGACCGCGTGCAGGTGGCGGGGAGGTTGCTGGAGCAGGTCTGCGGTGACGTGCTCGGTGAGCTGTCGCCGTTCAGTGCGGAGTCGCGGTCGGACGCGGGCAGTGCCTCGGCATCCGCGCGCCGTCTGGCGGCGATTTTCTGATCGGGTCGAAGGAGAGCGGTAACGGAGGTGAGGCCCGCTGCCCGGGAGACTGGGCAGCGGGCCTCACCTCTTGTGCCGTGACCGCGCATCAACCGCCTTCATTCTAGGGCCTTTTGTGCAGGTCAGCGGATAGAATGAATAGAGAATTGCATTGTCGGGGGGATTGCATACTGACTGGTCGTTCATTACTGCAAGGGAGACTGCGGTGAACGTGATTGCGGAAAGTGAGAGCGCCCCCGATGGGGACGGTATGACCGTGCAGCTCGCCGGTGACCCCTACCTCGACGGCATGGTCCTCGATGTGCGGCTGATCCCGGAGGATCTCGTACGCGTCAGGGCGTACGTGGAGCAGGGCCAGGACGTGCAGGGCATCGAGTTCATCGAGCCGGACCTGTGGGAGCGGATTTGGGCGGCCGTCCTCGGGGCGGTCGCGCCTGCGGACGGGTGGGGTGTCGCTGACGACATCCTGTTCCGGGACCTGCTGGCTGCTGCGGGCGGCGGTGGCGGCCGGTGAGCCGGCGAAAGGCGCGTAAGCCGCGCAGGGAGCGTCCTGGGGGGAAGGTCACCGTTCGCATCGAGACGGCGCCGGGTGTGTCCGTCGAGGTGGTCCTGTCGGGCTTCTCCGGTGACGAGTATCGGCGTGCGCAGGAGAAGGCGCGCGCGGGTGATTTCCGGGCGCCGGAGATCTGGCAGCTCGTCCAGGCGGTGAGTGCCGCGATCGGCCACGACCTGAACCCGGAACTGTGGGGTGAGGCCGACTTCCTGAAGCTCGCCGAGTACCTGGGGCTCGTGGACGCGGGCGCGTGGACAGCGCGGGACGATGCCGAGGTGCGTGCACTGCTGGGTGGGGAGGTGGCTGACGATGTCTGACGACATTGAGATCACTATCCGCGCCAACAACGGCCAGGCGGTCCGCGCGTTCCGCGACACGCAAGGGCAGCTGCGCGACATGCGGGGCCGTTTCGTGTCCGAGTCGCGGATCATGTCGGCTGCGCTGGGCGGGATCACGCAGGCCGCCGGCGGCGCGGCGGGCGGTCTGGTCACGTTGAAGGGTGCGGCGGTCGCGCTGGGTGCGGCGGTGGGCGTGAGCCTGCTGCCTGCGGTCGGCGCGCTCGTGCCACTCATGGCGGGTGCCGGGGTTGCTGCGGGCACGCTCGCCCTCGGCTTCAACGGGGTCGGCGATGCGGTGAAGCTGGCCGGTGAGGACCAGAAGAAGTACAGCGAGGCTCTCAAGAAGATGAGCCCCGCTCAGCGGGAGTTCACCGAGGCGATCGTCGGTACGAAGAAGGAGTTCTCCGGGGTCGGCAGGGAAGTCCAGAAGGCGATGTTGCCCGGCTTCACGAAGGCCGTGAAGGATGCCAAGCCGGTCGTCAAAATCTTCTCGGATTCGATGGTCGACCTCGGCGGCACGTTCGGGACGCTCGCCGAGAAGGCCGGACGGGCGATGAAAGACTCCGGCCTCCAGGGCGACCTGCGTAAGAACCTTCAGCTGGGTACCGGCGCGATCGAGGAGATGGCCACGGCGACCGGGCCGCTGGTGAAGTCGCTGCTGGACTTCGGTGCCAAGTCGAAGCCGTCCCTGGATGCCATCACGGGGCTCGCGACGGGGCTCATGGACACCGGTTTGCCGAAGTTCTTCGCAGGCCTGGAGCCGGGCATCAAGGGCTCGGCCAGTGTCATCGACGGACTCGCCTACGCGGTCAACGACAATCTGCTGCCGGCGTTCGGTGAGTTCTCCGGCCAGTTCGCGAAGCTCGTCGGCCCGGTGCTGGGGGAGGGACTGAAGCTGCTGGGTGATCTGGGCAGCGTGGCGTTCGAGGGCCTGGCGCTCAGGATGAAGATGATGGCCCCGTTGTTCAACGATGTGGCGAACGGTATCCGGGGTATCCGCACCTTCGCGGCGGACGTGGCGCCCACCTTGAGGGATGTGGGTGCGGCGCTGGCGTCGGTGTTCGTGCCGGCCGACTACACCAGCATGACGGGGCCGTTGACGTCGCTGGCGGATGCGATCGACCGGAACAAGGGGGCGATCCAGGAGGGCGCCCGGGTGTTCGGTCTCGGGGTGCTGAGCATTTCGGAGGCTGTGATCGACACGGTGCCGAACGTGATCGAGATGTTCCGGCTGATGTCGACGGGTGTCCTCGCCGGGTTCGACGGGATCGTGTCCGGTGCGGCGATGGCGTTCGGCTGGATTCCGGGGATCGGCGACAAGCTGGAGGCGGCGAACACGAAGTTCGACAGCTTCAGGGACGCGTTCATCGGCGGTCTGGAGTCGGCGGAGTCGCAGGCCAGTAGCTTTGCGGCGTCGGCGGCGCCGAAGCTTGCGGCGGGCAAGCTTCAGTTGAGCATCAACAATTGGTCGTCGCAGATCGAGACGGCGAAGGAGCAACTGAAGTCGGTGCCACCGGAGAAGCGGGCCGCGCTGCGGGCGCACATCGCAGACTTGCAGGCGAAGGTGCGGCAGGCGAAGGCTGAGCTTGCGTCGGTGCACGACAAGACCGTGTCGTTGACGACGATCGTCACGACCACGAGGAAGTCGGTGCACGAGGTCGTCGGTGCGACGGGCGGACTGTTCACCGGCAAGAACTTCCGGTACGCCGAGGGCGGCCCGGTCGTCGGACCCGGGACTGGAACCTCGGACGACGTGTTCGCGCCGTGGCTGTCGAACGGCGAGTTCGTCATCAAGGCCGCGTCTGTCGCGAAGTACGGCGAAAAGTTCCTGCAACGCCTCAACGACGGCCAGTTGGACATGCCGAAGTTCGCGAAGGGCGGTCTCACGCAGGGGCAGAAGGACGCCCGCAAGGGGCTGTCGGCGAGCTTCGGGATCAGTCACTTCGGGGCGATGGCCGGGTACGCGACGGACCCGTTCCAGAAGTCGCTCGGCGCCCCCGCAGATGTCGGGGCGCTCGTCTCCTCCCTGAATCAGCTGCGCGGCCAGATCAAGGCGGCGTTCAGCGGCGGCAAGGAGTCCAGCCTCCTCAAGACCCTCGACTCGGCGGGCCGGAAGCTCATCGCGTGGGAGAAGCAGCTCACCAAGGTCGAAGCGTCCTTGAGCAAGGCGCGCGACAAGCTGAACTCGCTGCGGGACGCGGCCTCTTCCCTGTCCTCATCGGTGAAGTCCGGCGTCCTCACCTCGGCGAACATCACCCGCGGCGCGAACGCCGAGAACGGCGCACCCATCACCGTCGCCTCGATCATGGGCGGGCTCACCGAGTCCCGCGACAAGGCGACCGCGTTCTCCTCCGCCCTCGCGCAGCTGAAGAAAAAGGGCCTGTCGTCCGCGCTGATCCAGCAGATCGGCGAGGCTGGCATCGAGGGCGGCGGCCTGGAAACGGCGGGCGCCCTGCTGGGTGCGTCGTCGTCGGAGATCAAATCCCTGAATGACCTTCAGTCGCAGATCGGGAAGGCGGCGGCCAGCGCGGGCAAGACCACTGCGGATGCCGTGTATGCGGCGCAGATCAAGGCGCAGGCCGACCTCGTGCACAAGCTGGATGCCCAGCAGAACAAGCTGATCAAGTCCATGGACAACCTCGCCAAGTCCATGGAGAAGCTGCTCCAGCAGGCGTTGGGGGGGAAGGCTGCGGGCGGCATCGTCGGCGCCGCGTCGGGCGGGATCCGCTCGAACCGTACATGGGTGGGCGAACACGGGCCCGAGCTACTGGATCTGCCGGCCGGGTCACGGGTGTGGTCGAACCCGGACTCGCGGCGGATGGCGGCGGCACCGTGGGCGTCGATGCTCAACACCCCACAGCACCGCGCCAGCGCGCCGGCGCGGGCCGCGGCGGCAGGCACTGGGGGCGGGGAGCCGATCGTGATCCAGCTTCAGATCGGCAAGCAGAAGTTCGGCGAGCTGTGGGTGGACGTCGGCCGCAACGAGGTCCGCGCCCGCGGAGGCATCGACGCCACACTCAAGCCGCCGCGCGGCCGGTAACGGCAGGCCGGTGGCGTTGTGGGCCGCCCCGCCCCTTTGCTCACGGGAGAGGCGGGGCGGCCGTGCTCTGGCCGGAGCCGAGCACCGGATGACGCGAGCGGCGGAGACACGTACGCCGCGGCGTCAGGCTGTAGCCCGCCCGCCCTCTTGAGCCTGGGGTGTGAGGACGGGCGGGGTCCGGTCCCGCCCGCCCCCAACGGCTTCGGGGTACAAGGGTAGGCGGGAGTTCATACGGCGGCCGCCCCGACGGGGGATTGCGGGACGGCCGCCAGCTCAATCAGCCAGCCGCAGGGCGCGCGCGACGAGGACCCGGGCCAGAATCTCCGTCGCCTTCGGATCCGGCCGCAGGAGGGCAGCGTGCGCGCGGTGAGCCCAGATCTCCCAGCCAGGCCCGGAGTTGGAGGGCTCATGCCCGACATAGACGGCGTCGTCCGGGTCGGTGAGCGGCTCGTCGCAGTGCCGGCAGACGCGTGTCACTGCTTGCCGCCGAGCGTCTCGTAGTGGTCGCACAGGGCGTTCAGGACGCGAGCCAGGCGGCGGGCGTAGGCCACGGCCCCGTACTGCCCGGGTCCGGGCTCGGCCCTCAGTTTGCCGCGTGCTTCGCCCACGCAGGCCAGCGCGCAGAACCGGGGGATGCTCTCCTTGTGGAGGAGTCCGGCGGCCTCCTCGACTTCGGGGCCGAGGAGTTCGAGGTGTCCGCGCAGGGTGGCGGTGAGCGTGTCGACCTCGTCGGGGAGCGCGGGCAGTACGTCCGGGGCGTCGTCAGCGCCGAGGAGTATGCCCGCGGTGGCGCGCATGGTGGCGATGTCCGGCGGGGCTTCCTTGGGTGAGAGCCCAACGGTGCCGGGCTTCTCCATCCGGGCCTTGCGGCTGACCATGGTCGACTCCATGCACAGACGGTGTGGGTACCGTCACATCGTGTCGGCCTGACAAGCCCCTACCGTTGACAGGTTGGCAACACCCAACCCCTTGACCAGAGTCGGCCGGGCCGCTACACGCCGCACCAGTTCGCGAACTCCAGCAGATCCCCCGACGCCTTCGCCCGAGCCCGCAGCAGCGCCGCCACCGTCTCGTGCACGCCCGGGTGATACCGCGTCTGCTGCGGCGCCACCTTCCGAGCCTCCGACAGCGACACGAACGCGTCCTCGTGCCGCGCGGTCCAGGTCTCCGCGCGGGCCCGGTCCACCCAGTAGTGGCCGGCCCTCGCCTCCGGGTAGTCCTCCGGGAGGCGTACTTTCCGTGCTTTCTCCAGCGCGCGGGCGTGCTTGTCCCGGTCGCTGGACGCCGACATGCCATGGATCACGACGTTGACCGGGCCGAATACGAGCCCGTAGTCGCGCGTCTCGCCCGTCTCCTTGGCGATCTCCCCGGCGGCCGACAGCCAGTCGTCCGCAGCGGACGTGTCGCCCTGGCGGCTGGACAGGATGGCCCCCTTCAAGTGCAGGGCGCCGCGGACTGCCTTCGTGGCCTGGTCCCCGTTGTCGTCGAGATCCTTCAAGGCCTGCTTCACCAGGAGGACTCCGCGGTCGTGGCGGGCGGCGTCGGCCATCAGCTGCGCGCGGTCCCACCGCTCGATCGCGACCTGACGCGGGTCACCGGAGTGTGGGGCGGCAACGGCCATGCGGGACAGGGCCAGCCGGGCAAGGTCTCCGAAGCCGATCTGACGGCCGACCACGTAGATGGTGCGGCACAGCTCCGCTTGGAGCCACGCCGCCTGCTCCCGGGCATGCCCGGGGCGTTGGGTGAGGACGTGGGCGTTCGCCTCGGCGAGCAGCGCGGGGAGTTCGTGGGCGATCTCGATGTACTCGGCGCGGGCGCGCTGCTTCTCCAGCTCGGTCACGGTGGCTTGCAGGGCGGCGAGTGTTCGGGGCGGTGGGTCGCCGTCGCCGAGGGGGATGTCCCAGTCGTCCAGGGCCACGCTGATCGGCGTTATCAGCCGGTCGAGCTGGTCGGCCTGCAACTGGTGGATGTAGGGCTGGCCGTGCAGCACGGAGATGCTGACGGACAGGGCGCGCGCGACTGCGGAGACGATGGCTGGGCTGGCTTGGCGTTGGCCGTTGACGATGCGGGAGAGCATCGACGGGGAGACGTTGGCGCGGCGTCCGAGTTCCCTGAGGGAGTAGCCGCGCAGGGCGCTGACTTCCTCGATACGCGCCCCGATTCCGCCGGTGTCTCGGCGAGTTGGGTGTGGCATGCTGAACTCCGTTCTGACCTCGACACTCAGAACGTACCCCCGGTCGACTCCGGGGTGACACGGCCTCCGTGAAGCTATGGCTCACGGGGGCCGTCGACTTCCGCATGCCGAAGCCCCCAGACGGCTCGTCACGGCTGCGCTGGGGGCTTGCCGAGTTGGGCAGCATCACTGCCAGTCGTTGCCCAGAACCTCGCGCCGCGCCGCCTCGGCCCGCCGATTCAGAGCGTTCGCCATCCGCACCGCGGCGATCGTCGACAGGATTCCGAGCCCGACGAACAACACCTGCGTGACCACGCTCCAGATCCGGATGTCCTTCGTCGCGTTCGCCACCGCCAGGCCGACGAAGCCGCCGCAGAACCAGGCGAGCCAGATCCTGAACTTCTCGACTCGTACGGCTTTCTGCACGTCGCTGTAGCTCGCCATGGTCCCCCCAGAGTGAGTTGAGAGGGCGAGCATTCCGTGTGCGAGGGCGGCGCGTGGGGAGTGTGTCCGTGTTGTGACCACGCGCGGGTGACCACCAACCGCATAGATGATGCGGTGTGTTGGCTGTGACCTGCGGGTTTACCAAGGTGATGGCACGTGCTTGGCACGTCTCTCGGGGGCGCTGGTGCGGGCGACGCTGGCGTGGGAGAGGCTGACGGCATGGCTTCCGTGATGCCCGTGGTCGTGTACCCGCCCGGCGAGGACGGCGGCCGGCGTGTGCGCGTCGACGGGGAGATCCTCGGCCGGGCGTACGGGCTGCGGGACATCGCCGAGTTCCTGCGCCGGGCGGGGATCGAGGACGTCGACGAGTCGTACGTCGCCGCTTCCGGGCTGATCGAGTGGCGGGGCGGCGGGCCGGACGTGTGGGAACACTGACGCGGCCCACCGCCCCCACGCGACGGTGGGTCGCGTGGACATGGCGAAGGCCCCCGTCCTCACCGAGGCGGGGGCCGTTGTCGTACGTGCGTCAGAGCAGGCGCTCTACCGCCTCCCATACCTCGCGCGCGCCTGCAACGAAGCCTTCGTTGTGCTCGTCGGCGTACTCCGGGTTGTGGTTGTGCTCCACCTCGTCGTAGAAGCCGATGAGGCTCTCGGGGGTGTTCCGCTCGAAGGTGAGCCGGTCCCCATTGGCGACCTGCCGCAGTTCGTCCGCCGTGGCGTTCTCCTTGGCCCACAGGATGCCCAGTTCGCGGCCCTCGTCGAGGTTGCGCTGGCGCTCCTCGTCTTGTGTGCCTCGCAGTCGCTCAATGACGGCTTGGATGTCGGTCATGGTTCGCTCCTTCTTGTCGTGCGTCTCGACGGCTTCGCGTAGCGCGTCCTGGCAGATTGAGGAAGTTGGCAGGTTGCGGGCGCGGACCTGGTCGGCGAGTTCGTCGGGCACTGAGATGTTCATGCGCATGGCGAGAACCCCCCGTTCGGAGTTGTGTAGCGCTTACACACTCAGGATTACACACGCGTTGTGTAATGGCAATCGCCTCCCCTCTGGCGACAGGGAGGGAGGCGGTGAAGGGGAGCCGAAGGGCCGTTTGCGGGGTCATCGAGTGACCTCGCAAGGCGCCTCCCTCGCCTCCCTGACTGGCCATTTCCGCAGGTCATGTACAGGGAGGCAGGGCAGGGAGGCGGTCAGGGAGTTCTCCCTCTGTCTCAGTGGCCTCCCTCGTCCTCGGAGTCGTCCTCCATGGCGGCGAGACGCTCCAGGATGGCGTCCTGGACGCGGTCGCGGGCGACCACCATGACGCCGTCGCTCTTGTACGGCTCGGCCCTGTACGGCTCCAGCTGTGCCTTCAGATCGCCGAACGTCCAGTCCGCATACACGGCGTCGTTGCGCGTCCGCAGCCGGTGCAGCACCTCCTGCGTGCGCACCCGGCTGTCCTCGCCGAGCACGGTGCAGATATCGGAGAGGTGGTCGACGGGCCGTTCGACGTCCAGCGTCTGCACGGTGGTGACGCCGTGCCTGCGGGCCTTCGCACGGTCGGTGAGCGTGACCGCGTCGCCGCCGGAGATGAAGTAGGTGCGCACGGTCACGGAGACCTGGCCCGGCTCCATCCTGACCCCGCCCGCGACGACGAGGGTTCCGCGGTCAAGGTCGCGGCGCAGCTTGTGCGGTGCGGCGCCGGCCTCGACCGGGGCCTCGCCGAGCGCCATCTTGGCCTGCGACTCGGTGCCGAGCACCAGCGAGCCGCGGATGTGGTTGCCCTCCCGGCTGCGCTTGGGCAGGTTCTCGTCGGTCGGGTCCTGCGTGCCCTCCCAGATGGTGACGTTCACCGCGCGGCCCTGGTCGTGGATCTTCTTCACGGCCTGGAAGTAGCGGGACGTCGCCTTGGAGCCGCCGTAGGGGCGGCCGTCGGGGCTCTTGGCGGTGGACCCGTAGGCGACCTGCGCCTCGTCGACGATGATGACGACGGGCCGGAAGCGGGAGTCCCTGCGGGCCATGTCCCTGGTCACGCCCTCGGTCGAGCCGGACTCTTCGAGCAGGCCGATCCGCTTCTGCATCTCGTTGACACCCCACTCGACCACGTCCGTGGCCTGCGCCACGTGGTCGTCGGTGGGGCCCTGGATGAGGACTTGGGCGAGGCCGAGGAAGCCGCGCCAGTCTCCGACGCCCTTGAGGTCGGCGATGTAGAAGTCCACGGTGTCGTCGAGGGCCAGCCACAGGGCGAGGGCGCGCAGGGAAGCGGTTTTGCCTTGGTTCGAGAGGCCGGTGAGCAGGATGTGACGTTGGAACACGGAGACGTCGACGAGGTCGCCGCGCAGGTTCTGCCCCCACGGTGCGGCGCCGGTGTAGTAGTCGGCGGTCGCGTCCTCGTTGAGCATGAGCGGCGAGACGCCGATGGGCTCGTCGAGGGCGCCGCTGTCGGCGATCCACAGGCGGACGGTGCGCGGCTGTGGCGGGATGCTGATGAACACCTCGTGCTCATGCCGGTTGAGGTTCTCGGCGAGCTTGCGGCGGCGGCCCTGGATCTCCTCGGTGGAGACGCCGGAGGGCAGGGTGACGTCGACCTCGACACCGCACCCGGCGATCCGGATCCCGGACAACATGGCCGCACCCACATCGCCCATGCCCTCAATGGCCTTGCGCAGCGCGGCGATGCCGAGGTCACGGAAGGCGACGACGACGATGGACGGGGTGATGGGACCGCCCATGTCGCGGTCCTGGACGGGAAGCGCCCACTGGGGTGCGGTGTGCTGGTGCCGACCGACGGCCCACACGGCGGCGAGGCCGAGCCACGGGGCGGCGAACAGGAACGGATCCCACACGATGCCGCCGATGAACGCGACCCAGCGCACCAGGTCGATGATGGTCTCGATGGGCGTGAGGACGTCGTGGACGTCATGGTTGGCCCACGCGAGCAGGATGCCGAGCAGAAGCAGGATGCCCGCGCCGGTGGCGGTGGCGTAGCCGATGGCCTTGGGCGCGTAGATCATGGTGCGGATCAGGTCCATGCGCCGGCGGTGGCGGGCGGCCCGGTAGACCTGGGCGCGCTGCTCCCACTCTTTGACCTCGTCCATGAGGCCAGCGGCTTCGGCGGCACGGATCATGCGCTCGTAGCGGGACGCGGTGCGGCCGTCCCAGGTGCGGCGGGCGACGATGCGGGACCCGCCAAACACGTAGGCGCTGTGCCGTACCGCGGCCCGGTATGCGGTGTGCTCGCGGGCCTCGACGACGACGCGGCGCAGGTGGTCGATGCGGAGTCGTCGGCGGGAGCGTGCGGGAGAATCGGCGGGCTGGGGTGCGGAGTTGGCGGGATCCGCCGCCGGGGCGCTGTGCGCGTCCTGTGGCGTTTTGATCAGGTCCACGGTCATGCTGGGGTCTTCCTGCTCCTTGATGGGCTGCGGGATGCCCGGGGACGGCCGGTGACTTGGTGGTTGATGGCCGTCCCCGGGGTGTCGCTACTTCTTGCGGTTGCGGCGCAGAGCGCCGTCCTCGATGCGCTGCACGCGGCGCTGCAGGTCGCTGATGTCGACGTTGCCGCTGCCGTCGTCGGCCAGACCGCGCTTGGCCATACGGACGCCCAGGGCGACGATGCGGAGCTTCTCCCCGGTGGTGAAGTCGGAGAACTTAATGTCGTCGGCAGCCATGGGTCAGTCCTCCGTGCACGCCGGGTAGGCGGCCTGGTCGGGGCAGTCGTTGTAGTCGTCGCGGGAGACGGGGAACGTGTGGTCGCCGTCGTCGTCGCGGGTCGTCAGCCGGTACTTCCACGCGCACTGCTGGCGTCCGCCGATGAGCTGGCAGCTGATGTGCTTGGGCTTGCCGACCACGGTTCCGGCGGGGCCGGGCGACAGGGCGCAGGCCGCCATGGCGAGGGCGGCCAGGGCGGCAGTCAGAAGGGCGCGGCAGGCTGCCCGGCGCCTGCGCCGGCGGGTGGACTCGTTCACAGATGCTCCCTGGACGGCGGTCAGCGGTTCTTCTGGTAGTCGCGCCACATCGAGCGCAGGACGAGCAGACAGGCGGTCGCGCACACGCCGCCGATGGCGATCGCGGTCATGGCGACGGCGAACGCCAACGCGAGCGCGCAGGCGACACACCCGCCGACGATCGCGAGGCCTCCGATCGTGAGCCACTTCCGCACGTCGAACTGCTGTGGCGGCGCGTGCTGGCACGTCGGCTGCTGCTGGCTGGCGGCGAGCTTCGCCACCTCCAGCGCGGCCATGGCCAGTTCGACGACGCCCGTGTTGGAGGCCGCCTCTCTGACCGCGGCCTCCGCCTTGTCGAGAGGAGAGGGCTCGATCACGCTGCCCACCCCCGCACGCGGCGGGCCACGGCCGGCCGGAGGGCGAAGCCCAACCCGAACGCGACGACGACGGGGCTCGCGGCGAGGCCGAGGATGAGCGCCGGACACAACACCCACAGCAGACCGAGCAGCGCGCCGAACAGGATCCACCTCATGAACGGGCCTCCTGCCGTGTGTCGGCGGCCGCGAACCGGGCCTGCATGCGCTGGCGGATCGCCTCCGCAGCCTGGTGGATCGCAAAGCGCGCGACGTCCTCTCGCTGCGCCTTGTACGAGGCGGCGAGTAGGTTCAGGTCCTGCCGCAGTTGCGTGCTCTCGGGCAGCAGCAGACCGGGCGTAGGAGGTGCCGCAGCCGTTGCCGTCTGAGCAACGGATGCCGGGGGCGATTCGCGGAGGTCCCTGCGCACGGTGTCGGCGGAAACGTCCAGCTCATCAGCGATCTTCGCGGGTGTCATGCCGCGCTCGGTGAGGTGGTGCACGACGATCCGGCGGGTCGTACGAGACATCGCAGCCATTACGCACCCCCGGCAAGGAACGCGTGCAGTTGGTCGGCGAGGTCGCGGAGGCGATCGGCGTGCGCGTCGAGCGTGGCCGCGAAGTCGTACAGGCCCACGGAGTCGAGGGTCTGACCGAGCAGGCTGACCGAGACTCCGACCTCGCGGCCGAGGCGTTCGGCGTACGGGGACTGCACGAGGCTCGCGTCGCCGATGGTGTGGCCGTGGAAGACGAGGGCGATGTCCGGGCCGCTGTGGAGGATGTCGGCGCGGTAGCCGTTCGGCTCGTGGTCGCTGCGGCACCAGGCGGGGCAGGTGACGGTGACGTCGCCGTGGTCGAGGGTGTGGACCGTGACGGTGCGGGGCTCGGTGCTCACTTGCCCTCACCTCGCTCGTCGGCGAGGAATGCGGCGACGGCGGGGAACTGGGCGTCGACGGAGCGGCGGATGGCTTCCTGCTCGTCGACGGGCTCGGCGCCGAGGGCGCGCAGCAGGATCCGGAGGGCTTCGCGGTGGGCGCCGTAGGCCTGGTTGAGGCGGCCGAGGTCGCGGATGTCGATGTCGCCGTACTCGGCGAGCATGCGCTGGGCGACGCGGATGGCGCTGTTGAGGTCGCTGGTGTTCGTGTGGGTGACGGGTGTGGACGTGCTCCCGCAGATGGGTACGGTGTTGGGCACGGTCTGCTCCTGGTTGGATCAGGGTTCGGATCGAGGCCCCGGGCCGGCGGTAGGGTCGCCGAGCCCGGGGCCGTCTTGGATGGGCTACGCGCGCGTGGTCACGCGCGGGCCTCGACGGACTGAGGGCAGAAGATCACGAGGAGCACCTGAGCGCGCTCGAACGAGATCTGCTCGGGGTCGTACGCGGCCCTCACACCACGGTCTCCGAAGTCGCGGTACATGACGGGGATGCCGGCGTCGAGGTCGGCGGACTCCCACTTGATCGCGCGCATCAGAGGGCACCCGCCTCGGTGCGCTCGGCGCGGGCCTGGCGCATCAGGTCGAGAACCTGGTCCATGACCTCCTGCGGGTCGGAGCCATCTCCGATCTGGTCGAGGACGATGTCGAGGATCTCCGCCCACGGGCCGTCAGCTCCCTCGCGGGCCTCCCGGATCCGGTGCAGGGTGTCCTCGGCGCGGAGCCGCTTGACGACGCGGGGCACGTCGCCCCTGATGGCCTGCGTGTTTGCGCCGCGCTTCAGGGCGTCCGCCATGACGTCGAAGAGGTATCCGTAGTCGTTGCCGACCTCGGCGCGGGCGTGTTCGACGACGGTGAAGGCCCACATACGGTCTTTGACCTCGGGCAGCAGGACCGCAGCGAGGTCGGGGGCGGTGCCCATCTCCTGGAACACCTGGGGCATGACCTCGGCCAGGTGGTCGGCGATGTCGTCGAGCGTCGCGGCCGGGTCGCTGGTCGTGAGGGCTTCGTCGTACACCTTGCCCGTGACGTAGACCGCGGCGGCCCGGTAGGTCAGGTGGGTCTCGTCGTCGGCGTGCCCGCGGGCTCCGTCGTCGGCGAGCTGGTCGGCGCGCTGCTGGGTCGGCTCGGTGTCGACGGGGGTGTCGGTGGTGCGGAACGTGGTGATGGTCATGTTCTCGGTCCCCTCGTGTGCGGTGGTCATACGGCTCTTCTCCTGGTAGTCGGGCCGCCGGGGTTGGGCCAGCCACCCCTTCTCCGTTTGAGGGAGGGCGCGGGGATGGCTCGACCCAACTCCGTTACCCGGCGGTAAAATTCGCGCTTCGGGCGCGCGGACCGGGTGGCGGGTGGACTAGGCGGCGGCCGTGAAGGCGGCGATGCGGGCGGCGGCGGCCGCGTACTCCGGCTTGCGGGGCTTGTACGAGGCGACGAGCGTGCACACCTGGCTGAGGCTGTAGTGGCCGACCGTGTGGGTGCGGTGGGCGCGGCCGCCGTGGACGGTGCGGCGGGTGCGGGCGGTGGCGGCGGGGGTGACGCCGAGGCGCTTCGCCACGGTGCGCAAGCCGTTGGCGCAGCCGGCCGCGGTGTCGCGGTCGACGCCGGAGGCGATCGCCACGGTGGCCAGCGAGCGGGGGCGGCGGCGGCACGAGGCGGCGAGGCGGTTGGCCGCAGTACGGCGGCGGAGCTCGGTGCGCAGGACGCGACGGGTCGTACGGCGCTCGCGGCGGATGGAAGGATGCGTCATAGCGGGTCTCCCGGTGTAGTCGGGTGGATTCCGTCAGGCCCCCGACCGGGCTCTCACACACCGGTCGGGGGCCGTTCCGTTTCCGGACTGGCTAACCTTGCAACTACACGGTATCCGGAAACCTTGTAGATGCACAAGCCTCGTGCGAAGATTCCGTGCAACTACAAGAGAGGGAGCGCAGTGAGCGAGGAGCAGGCGAACGAGCCACCCCGGCACACCAGGACTCGACCCGTCCGAGTGCCGGGCCCTCTGTGGGACGCGTACGGCCGGATCTGTGAACGGCTCAGCACGGACCGCACGAACGACCTGCTCGACCACATGCGCGCACGCGTCCGCGAGCACGGCGACGACCAGGATCGCGCCGACCTCGCCAAGGCGGAGGAGGAGTTGGCGGAGCGCCGCGCGCGAAAGGGTGGCCGCCCGAAGAAGGCCGGCGGCACGGGCTGACTCCGTTGGCACGCTGATGGCACCAAGAGGCCAGTACGCGTTCCGATGAGGTCCAACCCCATCGGATGGCACTTCTGGTGTGACCTGCGGCGGATCGTCTCGGGCGATCGAGGCCCGTCACCGTCATACGACAGGCAACACACTGCTAATGCGGTTTGGGACTTCAATCCCATCGAGGGTTCAAATCCCTCCGCCTCCGCGCCAGATCACGAAGCCCCGGTCCGTACGGCCGGGGCTTCGCTGTTTCCCGACACTGTCCCGGGACTGCCCCACAGGCCGTTTCCGCAGCTCACAAGGGGTACGGCTAACGGATTTCACATGGCGACGGCAGTCATGTAATGTTCTTCCTGTCGCCGCGAGCGGCCCGGAAGGGCAAGGAACGGCAAGAAAACAGAAGACAAGCACTCGTAGCTTAACGGATAGAGCATCTGACTACGGATCAGAAGGTTGCAGGTTCGAATCCTGCCGAGTGCACAGTAGACCAGAGGCCCCGTGGAGTGATCCACGGGGCCTCTGGCTTTTGCCTTGACGGCGGTGTCTGACGGCAACCACTTCAAGTGGATTCGAGGGTGTCCAGTGGTCCTGGCGCGGTGGCCCTGACTCGCCGGGCCGGACCCTCGCTAGGATCCCGGGGCGGGTCGGGTCCAGGCGCTCATGGCGCCGCTGGTGGCGGTCACAGCCGTGGTTGTCTTCTCGGCCTTCCGCGATGCCTCGCTGCCTGTGTTGATCATTTCGCTGGTGCTCTCCGTGGCAGTCGCATCCTGGGGCACCGTGCGAGGGCTGCGCACCATGGCCCGCCGGATGTTCAGCATCGTGGAGCCGTACGGGCAGTGCCGCATGGTGGCCGACGATCGCGGTGCGGTCAGTACCGGTGAGCGGGCGTCCTTCACCGTGGACTGGACTGTGTTCCGGGAGTATCTGGAGACGCCCGCGCTCTTCGTGCTCCTGGACCGGAACCTGAAGCGGCTCTAGACGACTAGCGGGACACGAGCCGCACCGGCTCATCGTCCGGGCCGTGGCCCTCACCGAAGGAGCGGATGTCCTGCCATTTGGGGTGTACGAGTTCGGGAAGGCATGCGGCGGCTTCCACCTGGCCCTTTCGGTGTCCGCCCAGGTGATCGCGCATCGGGTCGTCGTTCACGACAGCGACGGCGGCCATACGGTCACCGCGGAACTCTTCACCGATGCCCGCCCGGGAGGTCTCCCGTGCTGATGGACAAGCCGCAGCGGGGCTACTGGTGCGGGTGCTGGCGTGGGCCTGGCTGTACGAGGGCCGCATCTCGACGCGAGCAACGCCCTCCTGCACGCCGAACCCTGCACGGTCTCGGTCACCCACGCCAACACCCGCATCACCTGGACGACGATCCGCCCCGTACTCTTCCTCCCGTTCGCACACCGCCAAGGCGACGAACTTCCAGCCTGCGCATACGACTTCGAGCCCCACGCGTCCGATGCCCAGGTTCAGGTTCGGTTGAGCTTTGACGGATTCCCGTCAGGTGACGATTGACGTCTGGCCTGGACGTTGTGGCTGACCGTCCTGTCAGGTGGAGCAGTCGAGCCCGGCGACCTGAGGGACCTGGGAGACCTCTGATGAGGTTGCCGAACTGCGATGAGTTCCGGCACGGTCCCAGGTCTTCAGGTACGTCCACCTTCCGCGCGCGAATTTGGAGGCACCTTGAAGCTCTTGCTCACGTCAGGCGGCGTCACGAACCCGAGCATCCACTCGGCGCTCGTGGAGCTTCTCGGCAAGCCGGTCGCCGAGTGCCACGCGCTCTGCGTCCCGACAGCACAGTGGGGTCACCCGATGTGCGGTCCGGCATCGGTGCGGGGCTTCGTGGCCGCCGAGCCCACGTGGCAGCACCTGTCCGGCCTGGGCTGGGCGTCGCTCGGTGTCCTTGAGCTCACCGCACTGCCCACCATCGGTGCCGAGCGATACGTCCCCTGGATCCGGGAGGCCGACGTGCTCCTGGTCGACGGCGGCGACGCGACCTATCTGTGCCACTGGATGCGGCAGTCCGGGCTGGCCGATCTGCTGCCTTCGCTGCCCGACACGGTCTGGGTGGGAGTGAGCGCCGGAAGCATGGTGATGACACCCCGGATCGGGGCGTACTTCGTCGAGTGGCCGTCCGCGCCGGACGACCGCACCCTGGGAGTCGTCGACTTCTCGATCTTCCCGCACCTGGACGCTTTCCCGCACAACACCCTGGCTGACGCAGAGCGGTGGGCCGCCGACATCGGCGTCCCGGCCTACGCCATCGACGAACAAACCGCCATCAAGGTCGTCGACGGCTCCGTCGAGGTGGTCTCCGAAGGGCAATGGGCGAAATTCGGGTCATAGCCGCCCGCCATTCGTGACGTCGCGTCGCTCCGCGGGACCCCATAGTGCGCCGCGACCTCGGTGACCGGGGACCCGCGGCCACCCGACCAGGGTTATCGGGCGCCGGTATCCGCCTTGTGCAGCATCTGGGCCAGCAGCAAGGCGCCTCCGGTCGCTGCGCCTACCGCTCCCACGGCCAGGAAGCTGCGAGAGGAACGCCAGGACAGCACCGACCACCTTGACTGCGCGGAGAACAACGACCCTGTACTCAGCCACGACCCGGTTGAGATCAGCGACAGTGAGGAACCGATCGAGCCGACCGACAGGGCACTTCCGATCGAGCCGATCGACAAGGCCGAACCGACGGACCCCACGGACAGCACCGATCCAACCGAGCCGATCGACAGCACGGAGTCCTGTGACCACAACGACAGCACCGAACCAGAAGGGGTGCGACGGGACGACCGTACGGGCAGCTTTGTCATGAGGTCAGTTTGCCCGTTGGCCGTTCTGTCGTGTGAGGTTGTGGACGGATGGCGCGGGTCTTGGTCTGAGGAAATTTGGGCACGGCGTCAGCTGCCTGTCTCCGGGCCCCAGCGTTCCGGCCCCACTCCGCGCCAGTCGATCCACGGCGCCCCCGCGAGGTCGGCAGGGTCGATCTCCAGGCCGGCTCGGCGGAGGAACTCGGCGATGTCGGCCATGTTGTGGGCCAGGCCGAGGATCTCGCCGTCCACGCGCACGCGCCGGCCACCTTTGGGAGACGGCGGATGCACGATCACGTGAATCGGTCCGGACACGCTTTCGGGGTCATCCGGTGATGGCGGCACTCAGCTCACGTCCCTTTCCGGCCGCCCCAGGTCGCGCAGTTCCCACCACTCCGCGGCGCTTGGCCGTCGTTGCCGCCAGTAGGGGTGGAAGAAGAGCTGAGCGGACAGCCGGTACAGATGGCGGCGCAACTCGGTGCGGCCGGGCTGCTCGGCAAGCCGTCGGTAGGTGGCGCTCCACTCCTGCTGCGCCTGGGCGAGGTCGGCGGGAAACGGTCGCATGCCCAAATTCAAGCACGTGTTCGATTTATGGGTCCATCGGGGAGGAGGAACCCGTCTGCTCATGGACCTGTCAGCCTTTGCGTGGCGCTCAGCGCGCCGCCCGGAGGAACGGTCAGGCGGCGCGGCAGAGCGCCGCCGGGTCGGCCGGTGCCGTGGCACGGGCCGCGGTCGCGTGCCCGGGGCCGGCGGTGTGACCGGTGGCTGCGACCCGCGAGCGGTTCCGCGCGAAGACGACGATGCGTAGCACCGCGAACCGCGCGACACCGGCGAGTGCGGAGGCGAACAGGTAGACGACCTGCTCAAGTACCGCGCTGGGAGCCGCCACGAGTTGCTGCAGGGCAAGCATCGCCACGCAGGTCACCGCGTACGCCGCCGCCGCGGACCCGGCGGACTGCACATGTTGGCGCCGGGTCGCGCGCCCGCCCGCGCCGAAGGTGAAGCGGGCGTGCAACTCGGTGGCGAGGAGGGTGGAAGCTGCGGTGATCAGGGCGTTGGCCAGGCTCCAGGGAATCCAGGCGGCGAGGGCGGCCACGGCGAAGCTGGAGGCGAGTCCCACTCCGCCGCCGCAGAGAACGAAGCGGGCGAAGGCGGTGAAGGTGCCAGGTGCCGTCTGCTGCTGCTTCTGTGCTGTCTTCATGGTTCGCCCCCTTTGATCGCTCACTCCGCGAACGAGCATTTCTCGACCTGTGAGGCCTTCGACCCGTCGTTTCTCATGACGGAAACGCTACGTTGCGTTCACTGGTCAGGCAACAAGCTTGTTGCGTTCGATGGGTGTAACTGCAGGTCGCACTGGATAAATCGTTGCAATGGGTTGCGGGTAACGCAACAAGCGGGCCTTATTTGTTGCAATGGGTTGGGAGTGAACGCTATTCAGGAGTCACCGAGACGAGACGGGACCAGCAGGCGGCGTTCAGATGTCGGCACGCCCGGTGACGAAGAGCGGACGCAAACGGTCTCGGCGAGCGGCGCGCGCGGGCCCATACTGGGGGCAATGACAAAGCCAGCTGCACCGAAGCGCTATTTGCCCACCAGCCCCTTCAAGGCCCCGGCCACGCCGTCTCCCAAGGAGTTCGCCGTGGGGGACAAGGTCACACACGACATGTACGGCCTCGGCCGCGTGATCGGCATCGAGGATGGAATCGCGGTGCTCGTGGACTTCGGTTCGGGGCAACAGCGGATCCTGAGTCCGTACACCAAGATGAGCAAGCTGTAGGGAGACCTCTAATCGACCTGACCTCGCTGTTCTCCGCTCCGGAGGGGGCGCCCCGTGGTGTCACCGCGGCATCGCCTCCTCCGGCGACGAACCCCTTCCAGGCCCCGGATTCCGGGGAGAACGAGACTTTCCTGCCCGACGATGTGCAAGCATCCCACCCGGGTACGGGGACGGCTCAGCGCAAGGCGGGGTAGCTCTGGAAGCCACAACGCTCGACGTCGATCGCGTCGTGACGGGCTGGCCGGCACAAGTCCGCTCGGGATGACGTCCCGGCACGAGCCCGCCTAGGTCGCCCGCCAGACCGTCATGTCCACGCTTACGAAGCCGAGCTTCGGCACCGCTGTCGACTTCACCTGGATCACCAGCAGGGCGATGTCGCCGGAGGAGCGCTTGACGCAGATGTTGCTGCCGGCCGCCGCCACGGTCAGCGTGAGGCGGTGGCTTTTGACGGAGCCGAGGTCGAGGCGGCACGAATCGAGGGTGGTGAAGCCTGGATCGGCGTTCGACAGAGCGAGCACGCTTGTGTCGCTGTCCAGTGCGCAGCCGGCGTCCTTGCAGTCGAAGCGGATGTCCCCCTTGCGGTCCTCGCGCCAGGCCGGCTTCTCGAAGGACAGCGAGTGCGTCGCGTCCAGCCACAGTCCGGTGGAGACGATGGTCTGCGGCGACTCGGGCGCGGTCGAGGAGGGGCTCGCTGTATTCGGTGTCCGGCCGCTGGTTCCGGAGCCCGACGCGGAGCCCGGCGTAGAAGCCGATGAGGACGCCGACGAGCGTGCGGAGGCCGTTGCATCGTGCGTCGACGAGGTGGTCGTATCCCGGTGGCTGAGTCGGTTCGCTGTTGCCTTGACCGTCCATGCCAAGCCCGTCAGGAACAGCAAACTCGCCGTCACGGCAGCGACCGTGATCAGCGCGGTGCGTCCTCTCCGGTGGGTCCGTGAGCCGTCCGGCCCTGTTGGTTCCGCCGGCCCTACCGGCTGTGCCGACCTGGGCAGCAGCCGCGTATGCACGGCGGTCGGGCTGGGATCGGGGGCCGGCGGTGGGACCGTCAGCTCCGGGCCCGTGACCTCCCGCCAGACGGCCGGGCCCGCGCCCGCGTCGGCGTCCGGGCCCAGTTGCCGTCGGCTCCACTCGACGATCTCCGTCGGGGTGGCCCGTTCCTGCGGGTCGGCGGCGAGGCAGCGGGCGATCAGTGGACGGAGTTGTTCGGGGAGGCGGGACAGGTCGGGTTTCGAGTGAACGATCCGGTAGAGCACGTTGACCGAGGGGCCGTCCCCGTACAGCGGTTCGCCCAGTGCCGCGAACGCCGCTGTCTGGCCGAGTGCGAAGACGTCGGTCGCCACCGTGAGTTCACCCGCGGTCGCCTGCTCGGGAGCCATGAACTGGGGCGTGCCGACGGCTGAACCCGCGGTGGTGTGCGAGGTGACGCCGGAGGCCAGCGAGATGCCGAAGTCGATCACTCGGGGTCCGTCGGAGGCGAGCAGGACGTTCGACGGTTTCAGGTCCCGGTGCACGATTCCCGCGCCATGAATGGCCTGGAGCGCCTCGGCCACGCCCGCCATCAGCCACAGCACCGCCTGCAGCGGCAGTGGTCCGCTCCGGGCGACGGCCTCCGCCAGGGAGGGGCCGGGCACGTACAGCGTGGCCAGCCATGGTGGTACGCCGTCCGCGTCGGCGTCGATCAGTTCGGCGGTGTACGCGCCTCGGACCCGCCGGGCCGCCGTTATCTCCCGGCGGAAACGCCGCCGGAAGGCCGGGGCGTCGGCCAGTTCCGGCCGTACGACCTTGATCGCCACCGGTCGGCCGCCCTGCGTGTGCGACAGATAGACCCGGCCCATGCCTCCCGCGCCGAGCCGGGCGGCGAGGCGGTAGCCGGCCACCATGGGCGGATCCTCTGCCTGCAGTGGCTGGAACACCTCGGTCGTGTCGCCCACCGGTCCTCGCCCCCCGATCCCCTGATCCCCGGTCCCTCATCGCACCATCCCCTGGTCTGACGAGTTGACCAACGGCAGCAGCCTAAAGGGTGTCCTGGGGCCACTGATCGGAGCTGGGGCACAAGGTCCGAAACCCTGTGGCGTCCTCAAGCGCACACAGGTGAGAGGCCCCAGTTGTCATTTCTGGGGGCCTCTCGCGTCGGGGTCACAGCGGCAGTTGAGGTACGAGTTCAAGCCGCGACCCCGGCCAGGTTGTGGAAGGCCTGGATGGTGCGGGGGTGGGCGATCTCGTCCAGGAGATGGCGCCACTCGGGATCGGCGACGGTGGGGTGTGCGAGGTCCCAGGCGGTGAGCAGCGGGGCGAGTTCGCTCTCGTGGGGGAGGTCGGCCGGGGCGTTCGTCGTGGTGCTTGTCAGGGAGGGCAGCAGCGACTTCATGGGAGTTTCCTTCCGGATGAGGAGCGTCGACCAGGGGGATCCGTTGACTTCAACGATGCCGTCGCCCGCCCGCCGGAACCATGGAGTGCTCCACCCAGTCCATGGTGGAGGTGGCCTCACCCCGAGGGGGGCGGCACCGGCACCGTGACGGGGTGGGCCGCGTCCGCTCGTAGGCCGTCCAGGAAGAACCTCAGGCAGCGCCGCCAGGCGTCCGGTGCCGAGTCCATCGACTCCCTGATCACCTGCGACATCGCCCAGATGAGGGTGGCCAGGTCCTGAGGCTCGAAGTCGGGGCGCAGGCGGCCGCTTTCACGGGCTCGCCCGATGATCTGCTGCACGTGCTGGAGACCGCGGTGGCAGGCCTCGTCCACGGCTGGGGTCAGCGGGAAACGCCGGGCCAGCGCGTCGTTGAGGCCGAGGTCCTGCGCCTGAAGGGCGACGAGTTCCTCGACGAAGCCGGTGAACCCGTTCCACGGGTCCGGGTCGGCCAGCGCCGCCTCGGCGATCCGGTCCAGGGCGGCCAGCCGCTCCGGGAAGATCGCGTCGACGAACGCCTGCCGCGTGGGGAAGTGGTTGTAGAGCGTCCCGATGCTGACGCCGGCCCGGCGGGCGATCTCCTCCAGGGGGGCGTCCAGGCCGCGTTCGCCGAACACCTGGGCCGCGGTGGCCAGCAGTTTGTCCCGGTTGCGTGCGGCGTCGGCCCGCAGGGGCCGCCTGGTTCCGGCTGTCATGGGCTCCATCGTACGGAACCTGAGGCCGCCCTCAGGTTCATGCTACGGTCGGACGGAAACTTGAGGGAACCCTCAAGTTAATCGGACCTGTTGGTTCGGACCCGACTCGAAGGGCACTGTCATGTCCTCACCGGAACGCAAGATCGCCGTCGTCATCGGGGTCGGCCCCGGCCTCGGCATGTCCATCGCGCACCGTTTCGGCCGCGAGGGCTACACCGTGGCCCTCGCCTCGCGCAGTGACACCCGGCACGCCGGATACCTCTCGGCCCTGACCGACGCGGGCATCGAAGCCGACGCCTTCGTGGCCGACGTACGCGACGGTGAACGGATCCTGGACGTGCTCGACACCGTCACCGAGCGGTACGGGAGGATCGACCTCGTCTACTACGGGCCGGGCGCCGCCGACCAGGACGCTTGGCCGAAGCCGATCACCGAGACCGATTCCGCGAGCGTTCGGGATGCGATGAGCTGGGTGTACCCGGCCGTCGACGTGGTCGCCAAGGTGCTGCCCGGCATGATCGAGCGGGGCAGCGGCGGGCTGCTGTTCGCCGGCGGTCTCAGCGCCGTCGTGCCGATGCCCGCCCTCGGGGGCCTCGCCGTCTCCTCGGCGGCACTGCGCAACTACGCCCTGACCCTCAACGCGGCTGTCGCCGAGCGGGGAATCTACGCCGGAAGCCTGATCATCGGCGGGCTCGTCGAGCGCGGTGACATCTATGAGTTGGTGAAGTCGCAGCCGGAGCGGTTCGGTGACGTGGGCGCCAACTCCCTTGATCCGGACGACATCGCCGATACCGCTTGGGGGCTGTACGCCCAACGTGACCGGCCCGAGGCGACGTTCAGCGCCTTCGGCTGAGGCTGCTCAGGCGGTACGGAAGACGCGTACTTGTGCCTGCTGGGTGCGACACGCATCGTGGTGCTGTGCCGTCGACTTGAGGAGCGATCGCATGCCGCAGAATCCGGAGTTGCACATCTGGCTCCAGCCCCTCAACGGGGAAGCCCTGGCCGTGAAGAGCAGCGACTTCGAAACCTTGGAATCGGCGGTTGCCGGGTTGAACGAGGCCCTTGAACAGGGGCTTACCGTGCGCTTCGAGCTGACCGGTCCTGACGATGCCGAGACTGGTTTCGCCCTCGTCAACTTCGCCCACATCGTGGCCGTCAAGGTGTGGCCGGAGCTGGTGAAGGGTGTCGACGACGGGCAGTACCTCTGATCCCGGCTCGACCGAGATCAACAGTGATGCTCGATGTACGAGCAGAACACGTCGGCGCAGGAGTCGGCAGTGCAGGACCGGGGTGACCGGGACGCGATTGAGATCAGTGACTTCGTGTACGCGGCGACAGGTGCTCGGTTGAGGAGACTCACCATGCCGGACGGGACGCACTGGTTTCCGGCCGTGGATGTGTGCAAGCACCTGGGCTATGCGAACACGCGGCAGGCCTTGCAGATGCACGTCGCGGCAGACTGTCAGAAGACTCTGAGTGAGATTGCAGGAGGCGTCTGTACGGCAGACACCTTGCGCAAACTTGCAGCTCAAAGGCTGCAGAAGTCGATGAGGATGGTGAACCTCCGAGGGCTCATCCAACTTGTCAACGGCTGCACCAAGCCTGAGTGCGCACCTTTCAAGGAGTGGGTCTGCGAAGTCATCGCGACCATCCAGCGCACCGGTTCCTACACCCTCGAACCAGCCCCCGTGCAGCCTTCCCCCACCGGCGGCACGGCCTACGTCATGCCTCAGCAGGTCGTCGACGCCATCGTGCGGCTTGAGGAGCGGAACATCCGGGCCGACGACGCGATCGCTGTCCGGGAGGCGGAGCGCAACGTGCTGCTCGGTGAGTTCAGGGAAGGGCAAGCCGCGATGGCTGCGGCCCTGCACCGGATCGCCGACTCGGTGGACCGGCTGGCCGAGCGCATCAGGCCCGGTTCCCGGGCAGTTGCCGATCCGACGATGACGGCCCAGGAACTCCTCGCCACCTGGCAGGCGAAGAACCTCGTCGTCACCGCGGACGTCCACGCCGTGGCGGCGTATCTCGCGCCGGCGCTGGTGCGGGGTGCGGCCCAGCACCGGCTGGAGGAGATCGCCGGCCGTACGGGTCTGTCCCTTGAGCGAGTTCACGACTCCGTGCGCATGCTGCTCAAGCGGGGATGCATGAAGCAGAGCGGGTGCGCAGCGGACGGGGCGCCTGTGTACGTGCTGTCGTAGCGGGGCCACCCGGGGGAAGCGAAGGGCCCGAAGTCGCAAGATGAAGTTGCGGCTTCGGGCTCTTCCTACGTTAGCCGAGGAGCGCGAGGCATTCGGCCTACGGTGGCATCTGTCTGCCCGTACTGGTGACCCCGTCGATCAGGGGCGCGATTTCGGCTTCGCCTCGGTCTCCGCTTCGTTGGCGTTCAGTACGTCGATGTACTCATGCGCCATCGCCGTAGCGCGGGTGAACCAGTCGGTGAGGACCGCGATTTCGGCGGGGGTGTAGTCGGCGAACAGGGTCGCGAGGCGGGCGTAGTGGGGCGCGTAGAGGGCCTCGGCGCGGGCGATCGCTTCCGGTTCCGCGGCGACGCGTACGCGGCGGCGGTCCGTGGGGTCGGGGCGGCGGGTGATGTAGCGCGCGCGTTCCAGGCGGTTGAGGATGCCGGTCACCGCGCCTGTCGTGACGTGGGCGCGTTCTGCGAGGTCGCCGGCCGTGAGCAGGTTCTCGCCGGCCTCCAGGACGTAGGCGAAGCAGGTGAGGTCGGTGACGTTCAGGCCGAGGCGCTGGGCCATCTGGTGCTGGCCGAGCAGGTGGGTATCTGTCCGAGGGGGCAGGTACTTGAGCGCACATCTGTATGACGAGGGGCACACGGTCGCGGGATGGACCGGATTCGCGATCGCGGTCGTCGGGTCCACCGTGGTGGGGGTCGGGGTCTGTACGGTCTCGGCCCTCCTCATGGCCGGCGGGCTCGCGATCGTGCTGGTCAGCGTCTTTGTCACCTGGAGGCTTCATCTCGGGGGGTGGGGCAAGCCGCCGGGAGTGCGGCCTCGGGAGCAGTGGGGATGGCGGGTGCGGGATCTGAGCGCGCGCGACGGACATGCCGGGTGTGTCGGGTGCCGGTTGGCGGGGCGGGGGCGTCGTACGGGCGTCGGGAGTGGGGTCGGGAGTGGGGTCGAGGTCCGGGGGGCCGTGCCGGTTGCCGCCGGCGAGCCTGAGCCCGCCGCGGCCGTCGAGTAGCCGTCGAGTAGCCGTCGAGTAGCCGTCGAGGGGCTGATCGCCGCCGCCCATCCCCGGCTCGCCGTCCATTGTCAGTGCCAGGCTCTAGTCTCGGCAGAGATGGGACAGGCGTGGAAGTGCACGGGTCTGCGGTGGTCGGCGGACGGGCCCGTGCTGGCGTGGGACGGTGGGCGGCGCAGTGCGCTGGCCTGGGGAAAGCGGGTGGCCTTCGCGGTCGCGGAAGGGGGAGTGCGGACATGCGTGGGTGCGCGGGGGCATCCCTGTCCGGTGCGGGCGGGCGTGTCGGGGCGGAGTACGGGGGCGCGGTGCGAGGAGTGTGCGCGGCTGGACCGGGCGCACTCCGTGGCCGCCGACACGATCGCGGACGATCCGCGGCCGTATCACGTATATCTGGCGTGGTTCGGGCCCGGCATGGTCAAGGTCGGGATCACCGCCGAAGAGCGGGGCTCCGCGCGGCTGCTTGAGCAAGGGGCTGTCTGCTTCAGCTGGTTGGGGCTCGGGCCGCTGATGGCCGCACGGCGTGCGGAGGAGTTGCTGCGGGCCGCGCTCCGGGTACCCGATCGGATTCCGTACGTCGACAAGCGGGCGGTGCGGGCCGCGTTGCCCGGGACCGAGGCCGAGCGGGCGGTCGAGGTGGCGGAGTTGCACGCGCGGGCGGTGGCGCTGCCCGGCTGGCCCGAGTCGCTCCGGCGTGAGCCGTGCCAAGTCGTCGATCACATGGGGGTGTTCGGGCTCACGGGGGTCGCGGCCGCTGTCGGGGATGTGCGGGAGCTGGTCGCCGGCGGGGTGGTGAGCGGGGAGTTGGTGGCGGCGGCCGGGCCCGATCTGCATCTCGCGACCGTGCGCGGGGTCGTCGTGCTCGACACGCGGTTGATGACCGGGTGGGAGCTGGTTCCCGTCCCCGAGACCGGCTCAGCGGAGGCCGACGGATTCAGCTTGCCTGTGCGGGAGTTCAGGGACGCTAGTGAGATGGGGGTTCAGGGCGGGTTGTTCTGAGAGGGCAGGCAGATGACCGATGAAGCGGCTGAGGTACGCGGGTTCTGGGAGCGGCTAGGGCTGCCCGGACTCGTCGACGTGCACACGCACTTCATGCCGGAGCGCGTGCTGCACAAGGTGTGGGAGTACTTCGACGCGGTCGGCCCGCTCACCGGCCTCGACTGGCCCATCACGTATCGGAACGAGGAGCATGAACGGGTAGCGGCGCTCAGGGAGTTCGGGGTGCGTGCCTTCACGGCCATGCTCTATCCGCACAAGGCGGGCATGGCCCAGTGGCTCAACGGGTGGGCCGTCGACTTCGCGCGTCGGGTGCCCGACTGTCTGCACACCTCGACCTTCTTTCCCGAGCCGGGAGCCGACGGTTACGTCAGGGAGGCGGTCGAGGCGGGGGCGCGGGTCTTCAAGGCGCACGTTCAGGTGGGGGCGTACGACCCCGCGGACGAGCTGCTCGATCCCGTCTGGGGGCTGCTCGCCGAGGCCGGTGTCCCGGTGGTGGTCCACTGCGGCTCCGGGCCAGCGCCCGGCAAGCACACCGGGCCCGAGCCGATCGGGCGGGTGCTCGCCAGGCATCCCCGGTTGCGGCTGGTGGTCGCGCACATGGGGATGCCGGAGTACGAGGATTTCCTCGCGCTGGCCGAGCGGTACGGGGAGGTGCGGCTGGACACGACGATGGCGTTCACCGACTTCAGCGAGCGGTTCTCGCCGTTCCCGCGGCAGGCACTGCCCCGGCTGGCCGACCTCGGCGACCGGATTCTGCTCGGCAGCGACTTCCCGAACATCCCGTATCCGTTCGTCCACCAGCTGCATGCGCTGGAGCGGCTCGGGCTGGGAGATGACTGGCTGCGGGCTGTGTGTCACGACAACGGGGCGCGGCTGTTCGGGGCGTGAGGCGGGGGCCCAGGGGGCAGAGGATCCCGGGGGCCCGGGGGCTCCCATAAGTCCGGGGGGTTACAAGATCCTCAACGGTTCCCAGGCATTGCCTGAGAGGCGCCTGTGCGTTTCTCAGGAAAATCACAGGAAGAGGCAAGGTTGCTCTCAGCGGGCCCCGACAAGGTGTCCGCTATGACCACGACCTCGCCCCAGGGGCGCACCGAACTGCTGAGGCCGGACGGGAGCCCCGTCCGAGTGCTTGTGGTGGACGACGAGCTGTCGATCACCGAGCTGCTGTCCATGGCTCTTCGCTATGAAGGCTGGCAGATCCGTAGCGCGGGTGACGGACAGGGTGCGGTGCAGACCGCACGCGAGTTCCGGCCCGACGCCGTCGTTCTCGACATGATGCTGCCGGACATGGACGGCCTGACCGTCCTGGGGCGGCTGCGCCGCGAGCTGCCCGACGTGCCCGTTCTCTTCCTGACGGCCAAGGACGCCGTCGAGGACCGGATCGCCGGGCTCACCGCCGGTGGCGACGACTACGTCACCAAGCCCTTCAGCCTCGAAGAGGTCGTCGCTCGGCTGCGCGGGCTCATCCGGCGCTCCGGTGCCGCCGACCGGCGCTCCGACTCCGTGCTCGTGGTCGGCGACCTGACGCTGGACGAGGACAGCCACGAGGTCTCGCGGGCCGGGGAGGGCATCCACCTCACCGCGACCGAGTTTGAGCTGTTGCGCTTCCTGATGCGTAACCCTCGTCGTGTACTCAGCAAAGCGCAGATACTCGACCGCGTGTGGTCCTACGACTTCGGCGGCCAGGCCAACGTCGTCGAGCTCTACATCTCCTACCTGCGCCGCAAGATCGACGCCGGTCGTGAGCCGATGATCCACACCCGGCGTGGCGCCGGCTACCTGATCAAGCCCGCGGCCTCATGAGCGGGCGACGACGGCCGCGTGCGCAGAAGCGAGCAGGTAAGCCGCGTACTCTGCGGACCCGGCTCGTCGTCGCGTCGCTAGTCCTTATTGCGGTGGTTTGCGCGGTCATCGGGGCCGTGACGACCCTCGCGCTGCGTACTCATCTGTACGACCAGCTCGACGGGCAGCTGCGCGAGGTCTCGGCGCGTGCGGCCGGTGGGTTCGGGCGGCCGCCCGGCCAGGACACCGACAGCACCGACAGCGCCGTACCCAAAGACAAGGAGAAGGGGCAGGCGGTCAACCTCGCCACGTTCGTCACCGAGGGCCCGCAGCCGAGCGGCACGATCGCGGCGTCGGTCAAGAACGGCTCCGTCACCGCCGGCAAGGTCGGAACGAAGACCAAAGACGACGACGGCGTCCCTCAGATGAACGACACAACGCTCAACGAGGCCCAGCTGGCCGCCATCGGCGCCGTCTCCCAGGACGGGAAGGCGCACACCATCGACATCCCGGGCCTCGGCGAATACCGCGTCCAGTACACGGGCGCGAACGGTGTCAACGGCACCTACTACGTCGCCATCCCCACCACGGACGTCAACAGCACTCTCAACACCCTCATCGTCATCGAAGCCAGCGTCACCGCCGCAGGCCTCGTCGCCGCCGGTATCGCCGGCACGGTGATCGTCGGCGTCGCCACCCGCCCCCTGCGCCGCGTCGCCGCCACCGCGACCCGGGTCTCCGAGCTCCCCCTCCACACGGGCGAGGTCACCCTCAACGAGCGGGTGCCCGAGTCCGAGACCGACCCGCACACCGAGGTCGGCCAGGTCGGTGCCGCGCTCAACCGGATGCTCGACCATGTGCACGGCGCGCTGCACGCACGCCAGCAGAGCGAGATGCGGGTACGGCAGTTCGTCGCGGACGCCAGCCATGAGCTCCGTACGCCCTTGGCATCCATCCGTGGATACGCCGAGCTGACCAGACGTGGGCGTGAGCAGACCGGTCCCGACACCAAGCACGCCCTCGGGCGGATCGAGTCCGAGGCCGGGCGCATGACCCTGCTGGTCGAGGACCTACTCCTGCTTGCCCGTCTCGACGCCGGCAGACCCCTCCAGTTCGACCAGACCGACCTCATACCGCTCGTCGTGGACACCATCAGCGACTCGCGCGCGGCCGGAATGGATCACAACTGGCGGCTTGACCTGCCCGACGAACCGGCCCTCGTGTCGGCGGACGCGGCGCGGATCCAGCAGGTGCTGGTCAATCTGCTTGGCAACGCCCGCAAGCACACGCCACCCGGCACGACGATCACCGCCCGCGTGCAGCGGCGCGGGCCCTGGATGTGTGTGGACGTCGAGGACAACGGACAGGGCATCCCGCCGGATTTGCTGCCGCACGTCTTCGAACGGTTCGCGCGCGGCGACTCGGCGCGCTCCCGGGCCACCGGTTCGACCGGTCTTGGCCTCGCGATCGTGCAGGCCGTGGCGACCGCGCACGGCGGTGCCGTGACCGTGGACAGCATGCCCGGACGGACCGTCTTTACGGTGCATTTGCCGGCGCTTGCCCCGGCCGTGCCCCACCCGGCACCGGAAACAAACTGGCAATCGCACTCACAGGCACAGCACAGTGCCAGCACATGGGTGCAACAGCGCGCCTGAGCAAAGTCGATGACATGCGAACCGACTCTTCTCCCGGCACCCTGCCGGCGCGGGAGCACCTCCCGGCCGGAGACGCCGGTACGCCTGTCCTGGACGTAGTGATCCCCGTCTACAACGAGGAGAAGGACCTCCAGCCATGTGTGCTGAGACTGCACGAGCATCTCAAGCGCACATTCCCGTACGCGTTCCGCATCACCATCGCGGACAACGCGTCGACGGACACCACCCCCCAGGTGGCGTCCCGGCTGGAGGCGGAGATCCCGGAGGTCAAGTCCTTCCGGCTGGAGCAGAAGGGCCGCGGCCGGGCGCTGCGGACCGTCTGGTCCGCCTCGGACGCGCCGATCCTCGCGTACATGGACGTCGACCTGTCCACCGACCTCAACGCGCTGCTTCCCCTGGTGGCGCCGCTGATCTCGGGTCACTCCGACCTGGCGATCGGTTCCCGGCTGGCCCGCTCGTCGCGCGTGGTGCGCGGCGCCAAGCGGGAGTTCATCAGCCGCTCCTACAACCTCATCCTGCGCGGCTCCCTGCAGGCCCGCTTCTCGGACGCGCAGTGCGGCTTCAAGGCGATCCGCCGTGACGTCGCCCAGGTACTGCTGCCGATGGTCGAGGACACCGGCTGGTTCTTCGACACCGAGATGCTGGTCATCGCCGAGCGCGCGGGCCTGCGGATTCACGAGGTGCCCGTCGACTGGGTCGACGACCCGAACTCCACGGTGAACATCGTGAAGACGGCCACCGAGGACCTCAAGGGCGTGTGGCGGGTCGGCAAGGCGCTCGCCACCGGTTCGCTGCCCCTGGACCGGATCACCCGCCCCTTCGGCGACGATCCGCGCGACCGGGACATCGAGGACGTACCCAAGGGCCTGGCCCGCCAACTCGTCGGCTTCTGCGTTGTCGGCGGCCTGTCCACCCTCTTCTACCTCCTCCTCTACAGCGTCTTCCGCCAGTTCGGCGGCTCGCAGATCGCCAACGCGCTCGCGCTGCTGGTCTCGGCGGTCGCCAACACGGCGGCCAACCGCCGGCTCACCTTCGGGGTGCGCGGCAGCGGCGGGGCCGTACGGCACCAGGCGCAGGGACTGGTCGTCTTCGGTATCGGCCTCGCCCTCACCTCCGGCTCGCTCGCCGCGCTGAACGCGGCCAGCAGCGACCCCGCGCACTCCACCGAGCTGGCGGTCCTCATCGTCGCCAACCTCGCGGCGACGGTGCTGCGATTCCTGCTCTTCAGGGCGTGGGTGTTCCCGGACCGGCGCGAGTCGGGCCAGACGACATCGACCGTGGTGGCCTCGCACACCCCGTCCTCGCCGACGTACCGGACACAGCCCGGTCCGTACGGCGGCCAGCAGCCGCCGCTGCCGCAGCGCGCTCCGGCACACCAGATCGACCGCGCCGAGTACGCCACGGCGCCGCACCACTCGTACGACCAGACCACTGAGTTCCGCGCCGGTGAAGCCGCGGACCGCACCTGGGGGGACGCAACCATGCAACTGCAGCCGGTGCGCCCGAACGACACCGATCCGAGGGATTCACGACGATGACCACGCATACAGACGAGACGATTCAGCAGGGGGGTGCGAATCCCTCCGGTCCCTCCGGATGGGGGCCGCCCGCGGCCATCGCGCCGGAGCCGGTGACCCCTCAGGAGCCGGTGACTCCCGCTCCCGAATCCGGTGAGCCCAAGCAGCCCTTCGTACGGAGACTGTGGCGGGGCCGGCCCGAGGACCCGCGCTGGGCACGCCCGGCCTTCCTCGGTCTGCTGCTCGTCACCACGGTGCTCTACCTCTACAACCTGAGCGCTTCCGGCTACGCCAACTCCTTCTACTCGGCAGCCGTCCAGGCCGGCAGCAAGAGCTGGAAGGCGATGTTCTTCGGCTCGCTGGACGCGAGCAACGCGATCACCGTCGACAAGCCCTCGGCCTTCATGTGGCCGATGGAGCTGTCGGTGCGGATCTTCGGCCTCAACTCCTGGGCGATCCTGACCCCCGAGGTGCTGATGGGCGTCGGCACGGTCGCCGTCGTCTACGCCTCCGTCCGCCGCCGCTTCAGCGTTCAGGCCGGTCTGATCGCGGGCGCGGTGCTCGCGCTCACTCCCGTCGCCGCGCTGATGTTCCGGTTCAACAACCCGGACGCGATGCTGGCGCTGCTGATGGCGCTCGCCGTCCACTTCGTCGTCCGCGCCGTCGAGGACGGTCGTACGAAGTGGCTGGTGTGGTGCGGGGTCGCGATCGGCTTCGCCTTCCTGGGCAAGACGCTCCAGGCCTTCCTGATCCTGCCGGCGCTGGCCGCGGTGTACGCGGTGTGCGCTCCGGTGAGCCTGAAGAAGCGGCTGGGCCAGCTGGGCCTCGGCACGCTCGCGATGGTCGTCGCGGGCGGCTGGTGGGTCGCGATCGTCGAGCTGTGGCCCGCGTCCTCCCGCCCCTACATCGGCGGCTCGCAGAACAACAGCTTCCTTGAGCTGACCTTCGGCTACAACGGCCTCGGCCGCCTCAACGGCGACGAGACCGGCAGCGTCGGCGGCGGTGGCAACGGCAGCACCGGTCAGTGGGGCGAGACCGGCTGGGACCGGATGTTCAACTCCGAGATCGGCGGCCAGATCTCCTGGCTGCTGCCGGCCGCGCTGATCCTGCTGGTCGCGGGCCTGGTGGCCACGCGCAAGGCCAAGCGGACGTCCGTGACCCGCGCCTCGTTCCTCGCCTGGGGCGGCTCGCTGCTGATCACCACGATCGTCTTCAGCTACATGGCGGGCATCTTCCACCAGTACTACACGGTCGCCCTGGCCCCCTACATCGCCGCGGTCGTCGGCATGGGCGCGGGCATCCTGTGGGAGAAGCGCCAGGAGATCTGGGCGTCGATCACCCTCGCGGGAGCCGTCGTGGCGACCGCGGCCTGGGGTTACGTCCTCCTCAACCGCACCCCCGACTACCTGCCCTGGCTGAAGTGGCTGGTCCTCATCGGCGGCCTGGTCGGCGCCCTCGGCCTGATCTTCGCGGCCAAGCTGAGCCGTCAGCTCGCGCTCGCCGCGGTGGGCCTGAGCATCGTCGCCTCGGTGGCCGGTCCGACCGCCTACACGATCAGCACCCTCCAGGAGGGCCACACCGGCTCCATCGTCACGGCCGGTCCGGCCGGCGCCAGCATGATGGGCGGCATGGGTGGCGGCGGCGGTCGCGGTGGTGGCTTCCCCGGCGGCGGCAACACGCAGAACGGCAACGGCAACACCCAGGGCCAGGGCCAGCAGGGCGGCGGCATGGGCCAGCCCCCGACCGGCGGCATGGGCGGCGGTATGCCGGGCCAGAACCAGCAGAACGGCAACGGCAGCACCCAGGGCCAGGGCAACCAGCAGGGCGGCATGCCCGGCGGTTCCATGGAGGGCGGCATGGGCGGCGGCGGTGGCGTCGGCGGCCTGCTCAACGGCGCGACGGTCACCGACGAGGCCAAGAAGCTGCTGGAGGCCGACGCCGACAAGTACACCTGGGCCGCGGCGGCCATCGGCGCCCAGAACGCCGCGAGCTACCAGCTCGCCACCGAGCAACCGGTGATGGCGATCGGCGGCTTCAACGGCACCGACCCGT
Organism: Streptomyces sp. JLBG701; assembly: GCF_058544905.1. NCBI lineage: Bacteria > Bacillati > Actinomycetota > Actinomycetes > Kitasatosporales > Streptomycetaceae > Streptomyces > Streptomyces sp. JLBG701. The sequence goes on along the minus strand of NZ_CM178588.1, from coordinate 5,654,018 downwards.
CCCCGACGCTGGCGGAGTTCAAGAAGTACGTGGAGGACGGCAAGATCCACTACTTCATCTCCAGCGGCTCCGGCGGCGGCATGGGTAGCAGCAGTAGCGGTACGTCGTCGCAGATCAGCGAGTGGGTGGAGGCCAACTTCAAGGAGGTCACGGTCGGTTCGTCCACCTTCTACGACCTGACGCAGCCGACGAGCTGATTCCGACGGTTCGCTGAGAGGGCGATGGCTACGGCTGCCGCCCTCTTTCACACCCTCGCGCTGTACGCCGTATAAGGACTGTTCTACGGTGTACAGCATGCCCATGTCCACCACCCCCCAAGGCCACCCCCGCCGCTGGCTGATCCTCGGTGTCATCTGCCTCGCGCAGCTCACCGTGCTGCTCGACAACACCGTCCTGAACGTGGCGATCCCCTCCCTCACCCGTGAACTGGGCGCGGCCACCGCCGACATCCAGTGGATGATCAACGCCTACTCGCTCGTGCAGTCCGGCCTGCTGCTCACGGCAGGCAGCGCCGCCGACCGCTACGGCCGCAAGCGCATGCTGATAGCGGGCCTGACCCTCTTCGGCATCGGCTCGCTCGCGGCCGGACTGGCCGACTCCACCGGCCAGTTGATCGCCGCGCGGGCCGGTATGGGGGTCGGCGGCGCGCTGCTGCTGACCACGACCCTCGCCGTGGCGATGCAGATCTTCGCACCCGAGGAGCACGCCAAGGCCATCGGAATCTGGAGCGCGGTCAACGCGCTGGGCTTCGCGGCCGGTCCCCTCCTCGGCGGCTTCATGCTCGACCACTTCTGGTGGGGCGCGATCTTCCTGATCAACCTGCCGGTCGCGGCGCTGGGCCTGGCGGCGGTCGTAGCCCTGGTCCCGGAGTCCAAAAACCCCACGGGCGACCGCCCGGACCTGCTGGGCGCCCTGCTCTCCACGATCGGCATGACCTCGCTCGTCTACGCCATCATCTCCGGCCCCGAGCACGGGTGGACGTCCGTCCGGGTGCCGGCGACGGCGGCCGTGGCGGTGCTGGGGCTGTTCGCCTACTGGGAGAGCCGCATCCCGTACCCCATGCTCGACCTGCACTTCTTCCGGGACCGGCGGTTCACGGGTGCGGTCGCCGGGGCCGTGCTGATCACCTTCGGGATGGGCGGGGCGTTGTTCCTGCTGACCCAGCATCTCCAATTCGTGCTCGGATACGACGCGTTGGAGGCGGGCCTGCGGATCGCTCCGCTGGCCTTGACCGTGGTGGTGCTGAACTTCTCCGGGTTGTCGGCGAAGTGGATGACGAGGTTGGGGATGCCGGTTTCCATCGCGTTCGGGATGGTGTTGATGTCGGGGGGACTGGTGTCGATCGCGGTTGCCTCCAGTGGGTACGGCGGGACGCTGCTTGGCCTGTTGCTCATCGGGGCGGGGTGTGCGATCGCCAACCCGGCCATGGCGCAGGCCATCATGAGTGCGATTCCTCCGGAGAAGGCGGGGGTGGGGGCCGGGATCAACGGGACGCTTGCGGAGTTCGGGAACGGGTTGGGGGTAGCGGTGTTGGGGGCTGTCCTCAACTCGCGGTTCGCTGCGTTGATTCCGGTGGCGGCCGGCTCCTTGCCAGCGGCGTTGGGGGCTGCGGGGTCGGCTGAGGAGAGGGGGCGGATTACGGAGGCGTTCTCTTCGGGGCTTGAGGCTAGTCAGCTGGTGGGGGCGGTTGCCGTACTGCTTGGGGGGCTGTTGGCGGCGGCGTTGTTGCACCGTGCGGAGCGGGAAGACTCGGAGATGGTGGTCGCCCAATAGCTCGGGTGGCAGTGGTGATTGCGCGAGTGCGGGTCGTTCGTGGTTGATCGCGCAGTTCCCCGCGCCCCTAAAGGGGCGCTTAACATGGGCGGAATGTGAAAGTTCAGGAAGGTGCGCCAATGGTTAGGGCAGGCCAGAAGGCGGCGCGGGCCAGTGTTTGGCTGGAGGGCAAGGTTCGGCGCGGGGGGCGTGGGCAGCCTTCCGGGCTCGACCGGGAGCGGATCACAGGCGTCACCGTGCGGCTCCTGGACGCCGAAGGGCTTGCCAAGTTCTCCATGCGGCGTCTTGCCGGGGAGCTGAACGTCACGGCGATGTCCGTCTACTGGTACGTCGACACCAAGGACGACCTCCTCGAACTCGCCCTGGACGCGGCCTACGGCGAGTTGAGCCTGCCCGACCCGGATGCCGCCGGCGAGGACTGGCGGGGCCAACTGCGGGCGCTGGCCCGGGAGTACCGCGCCCTGCTGGTCCGCCACCCCTGGATCTCGCCGCTCGCCGGGACCTACCTCAACATCGGCCCGAACTCCCTCGCGTTCTCGCGAGTCGTCCAGCGGGTGATGCGCGGGACAGGTCTACCGACCCGCGGCCTGACCGGCGCGATCTCCGCCGTCTTCCAGTTCGTGTACGGCTACGGCACGATCGAGGGCCACTTCATCGCCCGCTGCGCCTCCGCCGGCATGACCCAGGACGCCTATTTCCGCCAGGCCATGAGCGCGGTGACCCAGGCCCCGGAGGCCGCCGAGGTCATCCAGGAGTCGGCCGACCTGATGGCGGCCAGGGGAGGCGACACGGTGGAAGAGATGCGGGAGAGGGACTTCGAGTTCGCACTGGAGCTGTTGGTGGCGGGAATCGAGGCGATGGTGAAAAGAGAGGCTGAGTAGACGTACGTCAGGGGCGCGGGGAACTGCGCGACCAGCCACAGCAAACCCGCACCCGCAAGACGACACAGCCCCCCGAGCTATTAGGCGAGCTAGGCGAGCTAGGCGAGCCGAGCCGGAAAGCCGCCGGTGGCAACCGGCCCCCACCGCTCCGGCGTAACCCGAATAATCGACTTCCCCTGCTTCACCATCGCCTCCCGGTACTCATCCCAGTCCGGATGCTCCCCGGCGATGTTCCGGTAGTACTCCACAAGCGGCTCCACAGACTCAGGCGAGTCGATGACCTCGGCCGAGCCGTCGATCTGAACCCACGGCCCATTCCAGTCGTCGCTCAGAACGACGAGGCTGACCCGCGCATCCCGCTTCGCGTTACGCGTCTTGGCCCGCTCAGGGTACGTGGAGACGACGATCCGCCCCGAGTCGTCGACCCCGCAGGTCAACGGCGACGCCTGGGGCCCACCGTCGCCCCGCCGGGTCAGCAGGATCGCCCGATGGCGAGGCCGTACGAAGTCCAGCAGCTCGGCCAGGGACACGGAGGTGTTGGTAGCGATGTTCGGTGCCATGCCGCCAGCCTAGGCGCAGCGACCGCCGATCAGCCTGACCCTCTCGTGCCTACGCCTGCGGAAGGCTCTCCCCCTGCACCGCCTGGACCTCCAGCTCGACCTTCAACGTCGTTCCGATGGCCGCGATGCCCGCCTGCACGACCTGGTTGTAGTTCATGGCGAAGTCCTCGCGCCGCAGCTCCGCCGTAGCCCGGAAGGCCGCCCGCGTCCCACCCCACGGATCCGACCCCGTACCGAGGTAGGCGAGGTCCAGGTCGACGGCCCGTACGACCCCGTGCATCCCCAACTCACCGTGCACCGTCCACCGATCCGCACCGGCGGCCGTAAGCCCCGTAGAGCGGTAGGTGATCTCGGGGTACCTCTCGACGTCCAGGAAGTCCGCCGACCGCAGATGCGTGTCCCGCATGCCGTTGCCCGTGTCGATGGAGGCCGCCCGAATCACCGCCTCCACACGGGACTTGGTCACCTCGTCCGGCGCGATCTCGATCACCGCGCTGAAGTCGGTGAAACGACCGTGCACGCTGGAGATGCCGAGGTGCTGGGCCACGGCGCCGACGGTGGAGTGCGCCGGGTCGATCGTCCACGGCCCCGGCGGCGGCAGCTCGGTACCGCCCTGCCGGGCCAGCGTCACCGTCCCGACCTCGGCCCGCCGGCTCGCGGTGACGAGGGCGCTCGCGGCGGCGGGCGCGTACCCGACGGCCGTGACGATGACGGTGTACGCCCCGGGCGCCAGCGCCGTCCCGTCCCGCACGACGCCCTCCTCGTCCGCCTCGGCCCGCACCACCTGCGACCCGGTCATGTCGGTCACCGTGACGACCGCGTGCTGCACGGCCCATCCGTCCCGGGTCCGGATCCTCGCGGTCAGTCCCATGTCCCTCAAACTCCTTGCCGTACGGCCGTACAAATGAGACCGGCCCGTGGAACGCGCCTCCGCTCGGGACGCGTTCCACGGGCCGGGTGTGAACTACTCGCCGGAATGGGCGAGTTCGATGTCGTGGTCGTCAACGCCACGGCCGTTCACCGTCAGTGCGGTCGCCACCGGCGCGTAACCCGTCGCGATGACCGTGTACTCGCCGCTGTCCAGGTCGGTGAAGGCGTACGCCCCGTCCGTCCCGGTCGTCGCCGTGCCGACCACGTTGCCCGCCGCGTCGACGAGCGTCACCCGCGCGTCCGCCAGCGGACCGTGCGGGGCGCGTACGACACCCTGGAGCTGGGCGCCCGAGTCCAGGTCGACCTCGATCCGGGTGACCCCGCTGCCGCCCACCTCGACGGGCAGGGCGCGCGGCCGGTACCCGGCGGCGTTCACCGCGACGGTCACGGCACCCGGCACCAGCTCGGCGAAGCTGAACTCGCCCTGCTCACCGGTGGCCTGGGTGGCCAGCAGATCGCCGCGCACGTCGGTCACGATGACCATGGCGTCCTTGACGGGGACCGAGGTCTCTGCGGCCCGCACGATCCCGTTCAGCCCGCTGGTACCGCTGAGCAGGATGTCGTACGACACCGGCTCACCGCCCACCACGACGGTCGAGGCCTGCGGCTGGAACCCGTCGGCGGAGGCGATCAGGACGTAGGAACCCGTGCCCGGCGCGTCCACCGCGTAGGAGCCGTCGCCCTGCGCGACCGAACGGCCCAACTGCCGTCCCGCGAGGGAGATCAGCGTGACGGCGGCCCGCGGGACGGGCGCGCTCTCGGCGCCGCGCACGAAGCCGCGCACCGGGATGCCGCCGGAGCCGGCCGGGGTCTCGGTGGCCACCGCGACAGCGGCCGCGAGCTTCTGCGTGCCCCCGGGGCCGGCCTCGGTGTCCGAAGAGTTCGCGGCGACGGCCCAGCTCGGGACCCTCTCCTCGACCGGCGCGGACGCCTCGACGGCCGCCTCGGCCGGGGTTTCCTCCGACGCCGCCTGCGCCAGCGCGCCCTTGGTCCGCAGCGGGACCTCCTTGATGAACAGGGTGATCAGGAAGGCGATGAGGGCCCCGCCGGCCGCGATGAGGAAGACGTCCGCGATGCCGTGGCCGTACGCGCTCTCCATGACGGTGCGCAGTGGCGCGGGCAGGCTGTCCATGTCCGGGATGCTGCTGGTGGAGCTGGAACCGGACAGTGCGGAGGCGTACTTGGGACCCAGGTCGGCGACGCCGTCCTTGGCGTAGTCGGTGATCCGGTTGGCCATGACGGCACCGAGCGCCGAGACGCCGATCGCACCGCCCAGCGAACGGAAGAACGTCACCGTGGAGCTGGCCGAGCCGAGGTCGGAGGGGTCCACCTGGTTCTGCGTGGACAGGACCAGGTTCTGCATCATCATGCCGATGCCGAGACCCAGCAGCGCCATGAAGACCGCGGTCTTCCAGTAGTCCGTGTCGTAGCGGATGGTGCTCAGCAGACCGAGGCCCGCGGTGATGAGCACACCGCCGCTGACCAGCCAGGCCTTCCACTTGCCCGTCCGGGTGATGAACTGCCCGGAGACGGTGGAGGAGACGAACAGGCCGCCGATCATCGGGATGGTGAGGACACCCGACATCGTCGGGGACTCGTCCCGGGCCAGCTGGAAGTACTGGCTGAAGAAGACCGTGCCGGAGAACATCGCGATGCCCACGAAGAGCGAGGCGACGGAGGACAGGGTGATGGTGCGGTTGCGGAACAGCCGCAGCGGAATGATCGGCTCACTGGCCCGGCTCTCGATGAGCACGAAGATCAGCCCGAGCACGACCGAGCCGCCGACCATCGCGTACGTCTGCCACGACAGCCACTCGTACTTGTCACCGGCGAAGGTGACCCAGACCAGCAGCAGCGAGACCGCGGCGGCGATGAAGAAGGCGCCGGACCAGTCGACCTTCACGTCCCGCTTCACGACGGGCAGCTTCAGGGTCTTCTGCAGGACGATCAGCGCGATGATCGCGAAGGGGACACCGACGTAGAAGCACCAGCGCCAGCCCAGCCACGAGGTGTCGGTGATGACACCGCCGAGCAGCGGGCCGCCGACGGTCGCGACCGCGAACGTGGCACCCAGGTAACCGGAGTAACGCCCGCGCTCACGCGGGGAGATCATCGCGGCCATCACGATCTGCGCGAGGGCGGAGAGCCCGCCGACGCCTATGCCCTGGACGACACGGCAGGCGATGAGCATGCCGGCGTTCTGCGAGAGCCCGGCGGCGGCCGATCCGAGCACGTAGATGACGAGCGCGGTCTGGACGAGCGCCTTCTTGCTGTACAGGTCGGCGAGCTTGCCCCACAGGGGCGTGGCCGCGGTCATCGACAGCAGGGCGGCGGTGACGACCCAGGTGTAGGCGGACTGGCCGCCGCCGAGGTCGTTGATGATCTCCGGGAGGGCGTTCGAGACGATCGTGGACGACAGGATCGCCACGAACATCCCGAGCAGCAGCCCGGAGAGCGCCTCCATGATCTGCCGGTGCGTCATCGGAGCGGCGTCGTCGTGACCGCCTCCGTGCTTGGCATGAGCCCGCACACCGGCTGGTGTGGTCGTTGCCATGGGCTTCCTTTTCGTCTGTTGCTTATGCGGGTGTACGGGTGGTGTTTTCGAGTACGGGTTCGAGTACGGGGGTGTGCGCGGGGGGCCGGTGGTGGTGGACCGGGGCTCGACAGTCGTCGAAGCTCGCCCGCAGCCGCGTCATGAGCCGGATGAGCTGGGCGACCTCGTCGTCGCTCCAGTCGCCCAGGCGGTCGGCGAGCAGCTGGGTGGTCCGCCGGGACAGTTCGTCAAGGCGGGCCTGGCCTGCCGGGGTGAGGCGCAGGATGCGGGAGCGTTTGTCCGCCGGGTCGGGGGACCGCTGGATCCAGCCGCGCTCCGCGACGTGCGCGACATGGCGGCTGGTCACCGACATGTCCACGGCGAGCAACTCGGCGAGCCTGCTCATCCGCATGTCGCCGTGGCGGCCGAGCAACGTCAGTACGGCCGCGGAGCCGCCGGGGCAGTCGGACGGCAGGATCCGGCCCATCTCCCGCTTCACGGCACCGAAGGCACTGAACTGACGCACCAGCTCCTCGTACTGCGCCTGCTCGGCCATCACACCTCCCGTATTCGTTGCTTAGGGCAACCATAGAGAAGATTGGTTGCTGCAGGCAAATGAAGCGAGGTGTGGGCGCCATAAAAACTTGGCAAAGGCAAGTATTGCGAACGTAAACGCACAGCTCAGAGGAGCCTCCCCTGGCCCTGGCCACCGCGCATTCGCTAGGGTCTCGGACCATGGCCAACACCCAGCGCCCCGAGGGCAACTACGACCCCTCCGGCAGCACCCAGATGTTCCGCGCCTTCGTCGACGAGGCCCCCCAGGGCACCCAGCGGCAGGCCGCCACTTCGTCCGGCCCCCGCATCGGCCTGATCATCGGCGTGATCGTGGCCGTGGCGGTCATCGCGGCGGTGGCCTGGCTGGCGCTCAAGTAGTCCGAGCAGGGCGAGCCGTCGGCTGATGGACCCGGCATCCCTGGACCCGGCATCCCTGGAGTCGGAACTCGCCTCGTTCATGGCCGCCTACGAGCGGGCCAACAACAGCCACGACATCGACCGCGTCCTGCCGTTCATCGCCGAGGACGCCGTGTACTGGTTCTCGGACGGCTCGTACCGGGGCGTCGGGGAGATCAGGTCCGCGATCGAGAAGACGTTCGCGACGATCCTCGACGAGGTGTACGAGGTGCGCGACCTGGAGTGGCCCGTGCTGACGGCCGATGTCGCCGTCTGCCGCTACCGGTTCGCCTGGACCGGTGTCGTCGGCGGCGAACCCCGCTCCGGCGAGGGCCGGGGCACCAACGTCATCGTGCGGCGGGCCGCCGGCTGGAAGATGCTGCACGAGCATCTGAGCTCTTGACCCCGGCTACTTCCACTGGACATCCACGTCTCGCGTCTCGATGTGCATGCCCAGCGGCACACGCCACGCGTCGACGCACACCGTCCAGGTCTTCTCCTCGCGCGCGTCGGCCGAGATCGGCACCGGTAGTTCCACGGCCGTCTCGACGGTCGCCCAGTCGACCCCGAGCGCCCCGATGATGTGCGTCCCGAACGTCACCGTGCCCGAACGCACCGGGCTTCCCCCGCTGTTGCGGAAGCCGACGGTCACGTCCTCGCACCAACGCTCGTCCGTGGCCGCCCGCACGGGGTCGCCCCAGCTGAGTGCGGCGGGCCCGCTGGGCGTCGTACGACCGGCAGTCGGGGTCGGTGACGGTGAATCGACTGTCGTACGACCGGACTTGGCGTCGTCGGGTGAGGGGCTCGGGTCGGACGTGCTCTGTGGTGACGCGCCCGAAGTCTCGCCGAGGTCGGGCGAGTTGCTCCGGTCGGCAGACGCCGGTCCGTCGAGCGGCACCAGCGTGACACCCTCCGTCGGTTTCACCGCCGTAGCGGACCCCTGCGGTGAGCCACCCGCGGCGCCGACCGCCACGTACCCATCGCCATCTCCGCTTCCGCACGCGGCCAGAAGACCGCCCAGGCAGACGACGGCCGCCGACGCGCCCAGTAGGGCGCCCCGGCGGCCAGGTGTCCACGTCGATCGAAGCATCGCGCCATGGTGGCTGACACTCCGTCAAATAGGAAGCCTCGTGAGCTTGTTGGGACTCAGTCGGCTCAGTCGGCTCAGTCGGAGATCAGGCCCTCGCGCAGCTGTGACAGCGTGCGGGTCAGGAGGCGGGAGACGTGCATCTGAGAGATGCCGACCTCCTCGCCGATCTGCGACTGGGTCATGTTGGCGAAGAAGCGCAGCATGATGATGCGGCGCTCGCGGGGCGGGAGTTTGGCCAGGAGCGGCTTCAGGGACTCGCGGTATTCCACGCCCTCCAGGGCCGTGTCCTCGTAGCCGAGGCGGTCCGCGAGGGAGCCCTCGCCGCCGTCGTCCTCGGGGGCCGGGGAGTCGAGCGAGGAGGCCGTGTAGGCGTTGCCCACGGCCAGGCCGTCGACTACGTCCTCCTCCGATACGCCCAGTACCGCGGCGAGTTCGGGGACGGTCGGGGAGCGGTCGAGCTTCTGGGCGAGCTCGTCACTGGCCTTGGTGAGGGCCAGCCGCAGCTCCTGCAGACGGCGCGGGACGCGCACCGACCACGACGTGTCGCGGAAGAACCGCTTGATCTCACCGACCACCGTCGGCATCGCGAACGTCGGGAACTCCACGCCGCGTTCGCAGTCGAAGCGGTCGATCGCCTTGATCAGGCCGATGGTGCCGACCTGGACGATGTCCTCCATCGGCTCGTTGCGTGAGCGGAAGCGGGCTGCCGCGTACCGCACGAGCGGGAGGTTGAGCTCGATGAGGGTGTCCCGGACGTAGACACGCTCGGGGCTGTTCTCGTCGAGTGCGGCGAGCCGCAGGAAGAGGGAGCGGGACAGGGTGCGGGTGTCGATGGGGCCTGAGGCCGGGAGGACGACCGGCGGTGCCTCGGCCTCCACAACGGCCGGGACATCGTCGAGCGCGATGTGCGCCTCGGGCGCTGCCTCGCTCTTCGTGAGCGTGAGCACCTTGGAGCTGCCCTGGTCTGCGGACATGCCACCCCCTTTGGGTCGCGGGACGGTCGCGGCGGACGCTCCCATTGAGGAACGCAGCCTTCACCTGAATACCGGAGCCGAAGCCACGGCAAACGCGTCTCCGGCAGAATGTCACATGTCGGCAACACGCTGTAGTGACATGTCGACATGCCGGTAACGAATCGGCCCTGGAAAGAGGGGGTCTGACGGTTTTTCAGCCGAGAACTGTCGGGAAGCGCACCAATGAGCGATTCGCTCGTGCCGGTGACATCTCGCTCATGCTTGCGGTTAAGCCCCGATCCACCTGTTGGGCTACGCCTCGATCCGGTTCGCGGACCGCAGCCGCTGGAAGCTACGGGCGAGTAGCCGGGAGACGTGCATCTGGGAGACGCCGAGTTCCGCGCTGATCTGAGACTGGGTGAGGTTGCTGTAGTAGCGCAGGAGAAGGATCCGCTGCTCGCGCTCGGGGAGTTGGACGAGGAGATGGCGGACCAGGTCGCGGTGCTCGACCCCGTCCAGCGCCGGGTCCTCGTAGCCGAGCCGGTCGAGGAGGCCCGGCAGGCCGTCGCCCTCCTGGGCCGCCTCCAGCGAGGTGGCGTGGTACGAGCGTCCGGCCTCGATGCAGGACAGCACCTCCTCCTCGCTGATGCGCAGCCGCTCGGCGATCTCGCCGGTCGTCGGGGTGCGTCCGAAGGCGGTCGTCAGGTCCTCGGTCGCGCTGTTGACCTGCACCCACAGCTCGTGCAGCCGGCGCGGGACATGGACCGTGCGGACGTTGTCCCGGAAGTACCGCTTGATCTCGCCGATCACCGTCGGCATCGCGAACGTCGGGAACTGCACGCCCCGGTCCGGGTCGAAGCGGTCGATGGCGTTGATGAGCCCGATGGTGCCGACCTGGACGACGTCCTCCATCGGCTCGTTGCGGGAGCGGAAGCGGGCGGCGGCGTAGCGCACGAGCGGGAGGTTGGCCTCGATGAGCGCCCCGCGCACCCGGCTGTGCTCCGGCGTGCCCGGCTGCAGGTGCTTGAGCTGGCCGAAGAGCACCTGGGTGAGGGCCCGGGTGTCGGCGCCGCGGCTCCGGGGCGGAGCGGGTTCCTGTGGAGCGGCCGGGGCGGGAGCCTCTTCCTGGGGCGGCGCAGTACTGGCCGACACGGTCAACGCCACCTCTTCATCGGTCAATCATCCGTCAAAAGCGGTCATAGCATCACAAGACATGTGCACTGTGTGCAAGCACCGCATAACGATGTGTTATGTCGTGTTGAGGGGCGAGTTGGGGCATAAGGCACAGAAGAGCCCCCTGCCGTTCCCGGCGGGGGGCTCGAACGTGTGGCGCTCAGAACTCGTAGTCCGCGATCACCCAAGTGGCGAACTCGCGCCACAACGCCACGCCCGCCTGGTGCGCGGGGTGCTCCGCGTACCGCCGCAGGGCGTCCTTGTCGTCGACCGCCGAGTTGATCGCGAAGTCGTAGGCGATGGGGCGGTCGGAGATGTTCCACTCGCACTCCCAGAACCGCAGTTCCTCGATCTGGTCGCCGAGGCCGCGGAAGGCCTTGACGCCCTCCACGACGCGCGGATCGTCGCGCCCGACGCCGTCGTTGAGCTTGAAGAGGACCAGGTGGCGGATCATGTGCGCTCCCAGCTACTGCGCCCCGTTGGCGAGCCATGTGAAGAAGTCGCCTATGGCTGTGGCGGCGTCCGATATGCCCTCGAACCCTATCTGGACGTAGTCCGCGGACTTCTCCGGGTCCGTGATGATCACGTACGCCACGAAGACCACGACCACATAGACGGCGACCTTCTTCGAATTCACCGCCACGGCGGCCTCCCTGTGACTGTTGTGCCCTTAGGGCCCCCTGTTGCCGGCGGCAAGAGTAACCTTCACCGGCACTTTTATGGACGCACGAAGGGCCCCGTCTCTCGACGGGGCCCTTCTCAAGCGGTAGCGGAGGGATTTGAACCCTCGGTGACTTGCGCCACACTCGCTTTCGAGGCGAGCTCCTTCGGCCGCTCGGACACGCTACCGAGAGAGACCTTACAACAAGGTCGGGCGTGGTTTGAAATCGGTATTTGGCGAAGCCGGGTTCAGCGGACGCGGAAGAACTCGGTGAGCAGAGCGGCGCACTCCTCGGCGAGTACGCCCTCGATCACCTCGGGGCGATGGTTGAGGCGACGGTCGCGTACGACGTCCCAGAGGGAGCCGGCCGCGCCCGCCTTCTCGTCGCGGGCGCCGTAGACCACACGGTCCACCCGGGACTGCACGAGCGCGCCCGCGCACATCGTGCAGGGCTCCAGCGTGACGACGAGCGTGCAGCCCGTCAGCCGCCACTCGCCGAGTTCCCTCGCGGCCCGGCGCAGGGCCAGGACCTCGGCGTGTGCCGTCGGATCGCCGGTGGCCTCACGCTCGTTGTGGCCGGCCGCCAGCACGGTCGTACCGTCCGGTGACAGTACGACGGCGCCGACGGGGACGTCCCCGGAGCGGGCGGCCTGTCCGGCCTCGTCCAGGGCGAGCCGCATCGCGGCCCGCCAGCGGTCGCGTACCGGGTCGGACGGCTCCTGTCCGCTCAGCGCACCGTCTCCAGGACCTCCGAGGCGCCCAGCGCCTCGGCGATGGCGCTCAGCGCGTCGTCCGCGTCCAGGGCGCGCAGCTCCTTCTCGCCGACACCGAGATCATCGAGGATCTCCGTGTCGCCGACGGGGCTGTGCGGGACGGCGTCGGCCGAGGCGGCGGCTTCGTCGCCGTCATCCTCGTCCTCGTCGGTTTCTCCTTCCCCGTCTTCCGTACCGTCGAGATCCAGGGCGTCCAGGTCGGCGACGTCGTCGTCACCCGGATCCCGTCCGAGCAGCTCATCGGTGAGCAGGATCTCGCCGTACGAACTGCGGGCTGCGGCGGCGGCGTCCGAGACGTAGATGCGAGGGTCTTCCTCGCCGTCCACGCGGACGACGCCGAACCACGCGTCTTCCTGCTCGATCAGTACGAGCACCGTGTCGTCCTCGGTCGAGGCTTCCCGGGCGAGGTCGGCCAGATCCGACAGGGTCTCCACATCGTCGAGCTCTGTGTCGCTCGCTTCCCACCCGTCTTCGGTGCGCGCGAGCAGTGCGGCGAAGTACACCGTGACTCTCCCACTGGTCATAGGCGTGCCGGTTGGGGGTCCCCCCGGCGGAGGTTGGTTGGGCGGGGAGAGCTGCGCTCCGAGCCCGCCCACTCGGAATCGTGGCAGAAACGGAGCGTTCAGGGGACGTCTTCGGCTCCCTGTGTGTCCGGCTGTTCCGATCTCGTGTCCGTACGGGACTCACCAGCGCACTCGCTGCCGCCACCTGCGGATCGTACGCGGCCCAGGCGCCGCATATGCACGCGGGCGCCCCCGAGTTGCGCCTCCGGTTGCCCCGGCCGCCGTCCGGTTACCAGCGGAATGTGCGCATGCGCACGGCGTGGCGGAGGCGGGCGGTCTTGGCGCGGCGGGGCTGGACACGGTCGCGCAGTTCGCGTGCCTCGGTCAGCTCGCGCAGGAACTGCGCCCGTCGTCGGCGCCGCTCGGCGTCGGTCTCGCGCTGTGACGCGTCCGCTCGGGACTCACGGTCAGGCATAGGCACACCACCCCAGTCCGTCCTCCCACTTTCCCCCTGATGGGCGGTTTGATGCCAGCGCGAGGGTGACGGCGGCCCGGTTAGTGTTAGCCCATGCGCCTCCACGTCGTCGACCACCCCCTGGTCGCCCACAAGCTCACCACGCTGCGCGACCAGCGCACCGACTCCGCGACCTTCCGCCGCCTCGCCGACGAGCTGGTCACCCTGCTCGCCTACGAGGCCACGCGCGATGTGCGCACCGAACAGGTCGACATCACGACGCCGGTCGCCTCGACCACGGGCGTCAAACTCTCCTACCCGCGCCCGCTGGTCGTCCCGATCCTGCGGGCGGGTCTCGGCATGCTGGAGGGCATGGTCAGGCTGCTGCCGAGCGCCGAGGTGGGCTTCATGGGCATGATCCGCGACGAGGAGACCCTCCAGGCCTCCACGTACGCCACGCGCATGCCGGAGGACCTCTCGGGCCGCCAGGTGTACGTCCTCGACCCGATGCTCGCCACCGGCGGCACCCTGGTCGCGGCGATCCGGGAACTCATCAAGCGCGGCGCCGACGACGTGACCGCCGTGGTGCTGCTCGCCGCGCCGGAGGGCGTCGAGGTCATGGAGCGCGACCTCGCGGGCGCCCCGGTGACGGTCGTGACGGCGTCGGTCGACGAGCGCCTCAACGAGCACGGCTACATCGTGCCGGGCCTGGGCGACGCGGGGGACCGGATGTACGGGGCCGCCGAGTAGGCGGCCCGTACGACAGCTCGGCTCAGCAGGTCTTCTTCGTGGAGGTGGCCGTCGGCTGCGGCGCGGCCAGCTTGGCCAGTGCCTTGTCGGCGGCCGCCTTCGTCGTGAGCGACTTGAAGCCGGTGCCGAGGATCAGGTCGATGTCGGTGCCCTTGCGGGCCGCGTCGGTGCGCTGCTCGGCTGTGGCCAGCTGGGTGCCGAGCACGGGCAGCGAGCTCTTCAGGGCGGACGCGGGGCCGAGCAGTATCCCGGTGCCGTCGACCTTCTTGTCGAACTGCTCCGTCGCGTTGCCGACCTCGCCGATGCGGAAGCCGCGCTTCTTCAGTTCGTCCGCGGTGTCCGCGGCCAGGCCGGCGCGGGGCGTGGCGTTGAAGACGTTGACCGTGATCTTGCCGGGCTTGGGCAGGGCGGCCGCGGTTGTTCCTGAGCCCGTGCCCGTGCTCGAACTGGCCGAGGGGCTCGCCTTGGTCGAGCAGTCCGCCTTGGGGCCGGCCGCCGATGCCTTCTCGCCGCCGCCCGTGAAGACGTCGATGAGCTGCAGGGTGCCCCAGCCGGCCACGCCGAGCACGGTGACGGAGACGACGGACAGGGCGACGAGCCTGCCCCGCCGCCGGGGTCGGCGCATTCGCGGGTACTTGTCCCCCGTGATCCGGTACTGGCCGCCCATGCCAGGGGGAGTGAGCATGCTCATGAGCGCAGCGTAGTGCGCCTGAGCGACGATGCCTACTAAATGATCATTGGACACCGTGAAGAAGAACCCGAAAGGGCCAACCCGTTACCGGGAAGTGGCGTCGGGCAGGCCTTGAGGGCGGGCTCTAGTCCAGTTCCAGCACGCGCGCGTGCAGCACCTGGCGCTGTTGCAGGGCCGCCCTGACCGCGCGGTGGAGGCCGTCCTCCAGATACAGGTCGCCCTGCCACTTCACGACGTGCGCGAAGAGGTCGCCGTAGAACGTCGAGTCCTCGGCGAGGAGGGTTTCCAGGTCGAGCTGGCCCTTGGTCGTCACGAGTTGATCGAGGCGGACCGGGCGCGGCGCGACGTCCGCCCACTGCCGGGTGCTTTCCCGGCCGTGGTCGGGGTACGGCCGGCCGTTTCCGATGCGCTTGAAGATCACACGGAAAGCCTACCGGTCAAGACCTTCCGGGCGCAGCCATGGAGACGCAGTGCGACGCCGGAAAAGGTGCCACAAAACGGTTGAAACGGGAACCGTGACGGGAACGTGACGGGAAAAAGAGGTCCGACATGAGCGACAGCGAGACCGTGCCACCGGCAACTGCGCCCGAGGCGCCCGGGAGAGGCATGTACAAGGCAAGCGGAGGCGGTAACTCCACAAGGGGGCCCCGCCTCCGCCGGACGCTCAGTGCTCCCGTTCCTTCGGGGCCTGTTGCGGCTGGGGCTCCTTCGTCGGTTCTGGTTTGGGCGCGTTGCGTACGGCTTCCGCGCGCAACAGGGCCCGCAGGACCGCGTACGGGTCTGTGGACATGTCTGTGTTCCTTGTGTCTGTTGCGTCGAACTGACTGACCTTGCTCGGGGTGGGAGCGGTCGATCAGCAGCGCAGGATCACCGAGCGCGGGGTCGGCGGCCCGTACGGCGGCCGGGGCGGGGCCGGAACACAGCGGGGGGTGTGCGGGACCGCGGGTGCCGCAGGGCGCAGGGGTGCGGCGGGGCGCCGGCAGCCCCGCATCGGGAGTCGTAGCGCCGTGTCGAGTACGTCGGGTTCGGCGGCCTCGCTCGCCATGGCCGTGACCGGTACGGCGTACGCCTCGCTGTGCGCGCCCGGGACGAGCAGGGCGAGCAGGAGGACGAGGGCCCGTAGCCAGGTGTTGCGGCGCGGGGCGGCGGGGCTCATACGAGGTCGTCTGCCCGTCGGGCGTACCTCTTTCATCGCGTTCGCTGTGAGAACCGCTCGCTCGGCGTACCGATGGGGCATGAGGTTGACGCGGTCACACGGTGCGGGGCACGCGCTGGGCGCCGCCTCGGATCCGGAGCGCCGTGATGATCTCGACGGCGCCGACCACGACCAGCCAGATGCCGCCGACGAGGGTGAGTACGGCGACCGACTCGAACGGGGAGTCGATCAGCACGATTCCGGCGATGAACGTGACGACGCCGAGGAAGATCTGCCAGCCGCGTGCGGGCATCGTGGGGTCGTGGATGGCGGCCAGGGTCTGGGTGATGCCGCGGATCAGCCAGCCGATGCCGATCCACAGGGCGAGCAGCAGGATCGACTGCATGGGTCCGCGGAAGCAGAACAGGCCCAGCAGGATCGACAGGGCGCCGCTGATGAAGGCCAGGACGCGCAGGGACGTCGTCCGGTGGGTGCCGAAGGCGGAGGCCAGCTGGAGGATGCCGCTGAAGAGGAGGTAGAGGCCGAACAGGATGCCGGCCGCGAAGATGGAGGCGCCCGGCCAGACGAGGACCAGGATGCCCAGGATCAGGGACGCGACGCCGGTGAGCAGGACGGCCTGCCAGGCGGTGCGGGACAGGGCGTGCAGGGGGCCCTCGAACGGGGGCTCGGGGGCGGGTGCTTCACGCGTGCGTGTGGCGTGTGCCCGGCGGTCGTCGTACTCCGGGCCCCAGGAGGGGGAGCCGCTCGGTGGCTCGTTCATGTTCCATGTATGGACCTGCGGCCCGGGACCCGCAACCGGCGCGGGCCACCCGGCTGAACCCGTGAATCCAGTGAGTCCTGCCCCTACTTCTTCGCGGCCTTCGCCGCCGCCTTCATCTCCTGCTTGTGCGCGCGGACCTTGGCGAGCGACTCCGGCCCGGTGATGTCGGCGACGGAACGGAAGGACTCCGGTTCGCCGTAGGCGCCGGCGGCCTCCTGCCAGCCCTTCGGGCGGACCCCGAGCTGCTTGCCAAGGAGGGCCAGGAAGATCTGGGCCTTCTGCTTGCCGAACCCGGGGAGGTCCTCAAGCCGCTTCAGCAGCTCGCGTCCGTCGTCGACGCCCTTCCAGACGAGCTCGGCGTTCCCGTCGTAGTGCTCGACGAGGTACTGGCACAGCTGCTGGATCCGCTTGGCCATCGAACCGGGGTAGCGGTGCACGGCGGGCTTCTCCGACAGGAGCGCGGCGAAGGCATCGGGGTCGTACACCGAGATTTCGTGCGCGTCGAGGTCGTCCGCACCCATGCGGCCGGCGATCGTCGCCGGTCCCTTGAACGCCCACTCCATGGGCACCTGCTGGTCAAGCAGCATGCCGGTGAGCGCGGCGAGGGGGCTGCGGCCGAGCAGTTCGTCGGCCTCGGGGTCCTGGGCGAGGTGCAGGGTGACGTCCATGGGTCGATGATGCCGCGTACGGGTTCAGGCCGCGCGCCAGTACCCCAGTGCGTGCACCCGTTGTTTCGGGAGGGCCAGGTCCTTGCGCACGTACGAACTCAGCGCGCGGGTCGTCGTCGTGTCGCAGGCGATCCAGACGTACGGGTCCGGGCTGGCCTTGAGCAAGTCGGGCAGGTCCGCCTTCACCCGCTCGACGAGGTGGGTGCCGGAGTTCAGGCGCAGGATCTGCCGCATGTCGTGGCGGGACGGGTCGGCGCGGCAGGGGAGGTCGTCGGCGGTGCCCTCGAACCAGATCGTGGCCGGGGCGGAACCGAGGGCGTCGAGGAGGGAGTTGAGGGCGGGCAGGGAGGCCGGGTCGGCGATCGCGAAGACGTGGGAGGGGGCGGGGGCGGGCTGGTCGAAGGCCGAGCCGTGGACCGTCGCCTCGATGGTGTCGCCGGGTTTGGCCGACCGGGCCCAGTCGCAGGCGGGGCCGTCGTGCAGGGCGAACTCGAAGCTGAAGGTGCCGGCCGCCGGATCGGGGTCGACGAGCGTGTACGCCCGCTGGTGCGGCCGGCCGGCGTTCTCGAACCACAGCCGGACCCACATGGTCGGGTGGACTCCGGTGGCCGCGAGCATGCCGCCGTCCGTGAAGTGCAGCCGCCGGTAGTGCGGGGTGACGTCCTCGGCGCCCGTCACGGTGAACACGAAGTCCTTGCCACGCAGCAGCTTGAGGACCGCGCCCTCCCAGCCGTGACCCTGCCCCATCGTCTCTTCACCCCTCGCGTACGATTTCCTCACCGAGCAGATAGTTAGGCAAGGCTAACCTAAAGAACAGAAGGGTCAAAGGGTGGGTACCGAGATCTATCGCGATGCCTGGGGCATCCCGCATCTGCGAGCGGGCAGCGCGCTCGAACTCGCCCGCGCCCAGGGCCGGGTCACCGCCCTCGACCGGGCCTGGCAGCTGGAGGTCGAACGGCATCGCGCCCAGGGCACCTCGGCGTCCTTCCTCGGCACCGACGCCCTGCACTGGGACCTGTTCGCGAGACGCGTCCGCCTCGACGACACCGCGCGACGCTGTTTCGCCGCGCTGGAGGAACGGGATCCGGAGACCGCGGACTGGGTTCGCGCGTATGTGGACGGGGTGAACGAAGGGCTCGCGGGAAGCACCGCCCCCGAGTTCGATGCCGTCGGCCTCGCGCCCGGCCGTTGGCAGGCCTGGACCCCGCTCGGCGTCTGGCTCGCCACGCACATCCTCTTCGCCGGCTTCCCGGCCAAGCTGTGGCGCGAGCAGGTCGTCCGGCATCTCGGCCCCGACGTGGTCGCCCTGTTCGCCACCGACGGCACCGGTACCTCCGGCAGCAACGGCTGGATCGTCGCCGGTGAACGCACCAGCACCGGCCAGGCCGTCATCGCGGGCGACCCGCACCGCTTCATCGAGGACCCCGGCGTCTACCAGCAAATCCGCCTCGCCTGCCCCGAGTTCGACGTCATCGGCCTCGCCGTCCCCGGCGTCCCCGGCATCGCCCACTTCGGCCACACCGGCACGGTCGCCTGGTCCATCACCAACGCCATGGCCGACTACCAGGACCTGTACCGGGAGCGGTTGCGGCGCACGGGGGCCGGCATCGAGGCCCTCGGCCCCGACGGCACGTGGGCTCGTGCCGCGCGGCACACGGAGACCGTCGAGGTGGCGGGCGGGGAGCCGGTTGAGGTCGAGGTGATCGAGACGGAGCGGGGGCCGGTGGTCATCGGGGGGCCGGAGGGGCTGGTCGACGGTCCGGTCGTCATCGGGGATGAGGAGGGCCTGGGCGACGGCCCGGGCGTCGGCGGGGGCGTGGAGGGTTTCGCCGACGGCCAGGCTGGCAGCGGTGGTTCGGAGGGGCTGGTCGCTGGTCCGGGCGTCATCGTGGGCCAGGAGCGGCTCGCGGGCGCCCAGGCTGTCACCGGCGGTCCGGAGGGCCTCGTCGGCGACCCGGCCGCTCTCGACGCCCCCGAGCTTCCCGGCCTCGGCAACTCCGCGCCCGGCAACCTCGACGGCGGCCGGACCGACCCCGTCGCCATCAGCCTCCGCTACCCGCCCCGCGTCACCGGTGACCTCGGCTTCGGTGCCCTGCTCCCCCTCCTCCGCGCCCGCCGAGTCGCCGACGTGGACCGGGCCTTCGACCTGTGGGCCGAGCCTGTCAATGTCGTTCAGGCTGCCGACGCCAAGGGCGGGCTGCTGCACCGGGTCGCCGGGCGGGTCCCGGTTCGCGGTACGGACAACCGCACCCGGCTCGTGCCCGCCTGGGAGCCCGGTCACGAGTGGGTCGGTTGGCATGAGATGCCCCGGGCCGAACTCGCCGATGGTGTCGCCGTGATGGCCAATCAGCGTGGTCTGGCCACCCCCCTGGGCGTCGAGTTCGCCGCGAGTCATCGCGCCGACCGCATCGCCGCGCTGCTGGGGGAGCGGGAGGTGTGGTCGGCCGACGACATGCCCGCGATCCACACGGACACCCATCTCGCCTCCGCCGACGCCCTGTTGGACCACCTCGCAGCCCTCGGCGATCTCTCCCCCGCAGCCGCCCGCACCAGGGAGAGCCTCCTGCGCTGGGACCGCCGCATGGAGGCGACCAGCACAGGTGCCGCCGTTTACGCCGCCGTGCGCAGTGCGGTCGTACGACGTCTCGCGGCGCACCCCGCGTTCGCCGTACTCGCGGCCCCGCCCGCCTACCCCGAGGTCTTCCTCCCCTGGCTCGGCCTCCTCCCCCGCATCGGTTTCGCGCTCGAAAACCTGCTCAGGGTCCAGGGGTTGGAGGAGTCGTACGGCATCGATCGGCCGGCGATCGTCCGCGAGGCCCTGGAAGAGGTCGCCGCCCGGTCACCCACCCCCGCCACCTGGGGCGACACCCACCGCCTCGTCCCCTGGCGCGCGATGACGACCGACACCCCCTACGACGAACCCGGCCTCTCCGGCGACCATGACTGCGTGCTCTGCACCTCCGCCGTGCCCGGGCTCACCGACCTTGCCGCGCGTGGGCCGGCCGCACGTTACGTCTGGGATCTGGCCCGGCGTGAGGACAGTCGTTGGGTGGTTCCCTTCGGGGCTTCCGGGGTGCCCGGTTCGGCCCATCACCGTGATCAACTCCCCTTGTGGCTCAAGGGAGATCTCGCCCCCGTCGTCACCGACTGGGACCAGCTCACACTCGAAGAACTCGTAGAGGAGACGAAGGACCCCCATGCCTGAGCAGTACGCCGCCGACCGTCCGGCCGTCCACGAGCAGGTCGTCGACGGGTTCGGAACCGTCCGTATCCTCCCCCTCGACCCGCACGCCGACGCCGGGACCGTCCACGGCTGGGTGAGCGAGGAACGCGCGTCCTTCTGGGGCATGAACGGCCTCACGCGGGAGCAAGTCGCCGAGATCTACGCCCATATGGAGACCCTCGACACCCATCACGCCTTCCTCGCCGTGAAGGACGGGGAGCCGGTCGCGCTGCTCCAGACGTACGAGCCGGAAGCCGACCGGGTGAGTGAGGCCTACGAGGTGCGGCCCGGTGACATCGGCATCCATCTGCTGCTCGCGCCCGCCGGGCCGGAAGGGGCACGCCCCGGCTGGTCCTCGGCGTTGCTGACCGCCTTCACGGCCTACGTGCTCGTCGGCCTCGACCGGCAGCGCGTCGTCGTCGACCCCGATGTCGGCAACATCAAGGCCATCGACCGCTTCCTGCGCCACGGCTTCGTCGCCGGGCCCGTCGTCGTCCTCCCGGAGATCGACATCCCCGACGTCTATCTCCCCAAGAAGAACGCCCGACTGGCCTTTCTTCCCCGGACGATAGCCTTCCCCGGGTGACGTTGACGCCGGAAGACCTCGTCGCCCACTACGGACTGGAGCCCATCCCCCGCGAGGGCGGGCTGTTCCGTCGTACGTGGGAGGGGCCGGCGCGGGCCGACGGGCGCCCCGAGGGCTCCGCGATAGTCGCCCTGCTCACCGCCGCACCGGACGACTACTCGGCCCTGCACCGCCTGCCCTCGGACGAGGTCTGGCACTTCTACCTCGGCGACCCGCTGGAGCTCCTGCTGCTCTTTCCGGACGGGACGTCGAGGACGGTCGTGCTGGGGCCGGACATCCTGGGGGGCCAGCACCCCCAGTTCACCGTCCCGGCCGGGACCTGGATGGGCGGGCGGGTCGTCGCGGGCGGCGCCTGGACCTTCTTCGGCTGCACCATGGCACCCGGTTTCACCTACGAGGGCTACGAGCACGGGAACGCGACGGAACTCACCGCGCGCTATCCGGCACGGGCCGCGCGGATCGTGGAACTCTGCCGCCCATGAGTCTTCTCGGCGGCACTCTTCTCAACGGCCAGGTCGCCCTGGTCACCGGCGCGGGCGGGGGCATCGGGCGCGGCATCGCCCTGCGGTTCGCCGAGGAGGGGGCGGCCGCGGTCGCCGTGCACTGTCGTACGGGGGTGGAGGCGGCGCGTGAAGTGGCGGCGCGGGTACGGGAGTTCGGGACGCGGGCCGTCGTACTGCAAGCCGATCTGACCGACGAGGACGCGTGCCGGCGGCTCGTCGACGATGCCGCCGAGTGGGGCGGCGGGCGGCTGACCGCGCTGGTCAACAACGCGGGTGTGCAGCCGACGCGGGAGCTGCCCGGGATGACGGCGGCGCAGTGGCGGGAGGTCGTCGACGCCAACCTGTCGAGTGTCTTCGCGTGTACGCAGGCGGCGGCCGAGGTGATGCGGGGCAAGGGCGGGAGCATCACCCACATCGCCTCCATCGAGGCTCGGCAGCCCGCGCCCGCCCACGCGCACTACTCCGCGTCCAAGGCGGCCGTCGTGATGCACGCGCGGTCGGCGGCGCTGGAGTACGGGAGTTTCGGCATCCGTGTGAATACGGTCTCGCCCGGGCTGATCGACCGGGAAGGGCTCGCGGAGGCCTGGCCCGAAGGGGTGCGGCGGTGGGAACAGGCGGCGCCCGTCGGGCGGTTGGGGCGCCCGGAGGACATCGGTGACGCCTGCGTTTTCCTCGCCTCCCCGCTCTCGTCCTGGGTCACGGGGCACGACCTGGTCGTGGACGGAGGGGTGTCCGCGCGGCCGACGTGGTGAGCAGGGCGCGTTTCGCGTACGTAACTATCGAGGTGGCCGAACAGTCGAAGGAACAGCCGAAGCACGACGGAGATGTGACGTGGGCCGAGGGTACGGCGAGGGGCGGGCCGGGCGGCGGGGACTTCAAGGGCTGGTGCTGCTGGGCGCCCTGCTGGTCCTGCTCCTCTTCGGCGGGGCGGGACCCGCGTCGGCGCACGCGGCCCTCCGCGACAGCGACCCCGGAGACGGAGTCGTCCTCAAGTCGGCCCCCCGCGACATCACCCTGACCTTCACCGAGTCCGTCGGCCTCCTCGACGACTCCTTCCGCGTCCTGGACCCCGAGAATCAGCGGGTCAAGATCGGCGACGCGGAACACGGGCAGGGCGGCTCCCGCACCGCCGGCGTCACCCTGCCCGCGAAGCTCGCCACCGGCACCTACACGGTGGCCTGGCGCGTCGTCTCCGCCGACAGCCACCCCGTCGCCGGCGCCTTCACCTTCTCCATCGGCAAACCGTCCGCGACGACGGCGACGATAGACACGGGCCCGGTGGAAAACCCGGCCACGGCCAGCCTCTACAACATCCTCCGCTACGGCGCCTACCTGGCCGTGGCCCTCCTCATCGGCCCCCTCGTCTTCATCGCGGCCTGCCGCCCCAAGGACCCCGGCCCCCTGCGCAGGCCCCTGGTGGCGGCCTGGTGGACCCTGGTGGCGACGACGGTGGCCTTGCTCGTCCTGAGGGGCCCCTACGAGACGGGAACGGGCCCGGAGACGGCCTTCGACTCCGGGGCTCTCACGCGCACGCTGACGGGCCGCCCGGGAGTGGCCCTACTGGTGCGTCTGGCGCTGCTTCTTGCAGTGGCTGTGCTGGTCCGACTTCAGGGGCGCGGGGCTGTGTTGAA
The DNA here is from genome assembly GCF_058544905.1 of Streptomyces sp. JLBG701. Lineage (NCBI taxonomy): Bacteria > Bacillati > Actinomycetota > Actinomycetes > Kitasatosporales > Streptomycetaceae > Streptomyces > Streptomyces sp. JLBG701. The sequence continues at coordinate 5,630,815 of NZ_CM178588.1, read as the reverse complement.
TTTGCGGCTACCGCCGCGTGGGCGCGACCAGCCCCCACCGGCGGACAGCCAACGAACCACCTACCCGGCGAAGTACTGGGCGCCGGGCACAGCCCTGGCAATAGCCCTGGCCCTCACCTGGGCGTCGGCCGAACACGCCTCCGCAGGCATCCAGGTCCCTGTCGCGATCACATCCTCTGTACTGCACCTCCTAGCCATGTCGGTCTGGCTGGGCGGTCTGACAGCCCTCCTCATCACCCTCTACCGCTCCCCAACCGCCGACCCCCTCCCAGCCACCCGCTTCTCCAAACTCGCCCTGACCTCGGTAACCGTCCTGGTCATCACCGGCGTCTACCAGTCCTGGCGCGGCCTGGGCTCCTGGAGCGCGCTCACGGAAACGACGTACGGCAGACTCCTGACCGTCAAGCTGATCGCGGTGGTGCTGCTGCTGGCGGCCGCGGCCTACTCACGCCGCTGGACGACGGCGAGCCTGGTGACGGCGGACGCCGAGGCGGCCGTACGGGAACGGGTACCGGAGCCGGCCGGCGGCCCACCGCTTCCCAAGCCGGAGGCCCCGGCGCCGGCCCCCGTGGACGCCCGCGCCCTGCGCCGCTCCGTGCTCGCCGAGGTCGCTCTCGGCGTCGTAGTCCTGGTGATCACGAGCGTACTCACCGGAACCCTGCCGGGCCGCGCGGCGGCGGAGGCGGCCGAGGCGGCTCCCGCCACCGGCCTGCCCGCGGCGTCGGTGACGGTCGTCCCCTTCGACGTGGGAACCCCGGGCGGACGCGGCAAGGTCCAGATCACCCTCGACGCCGGGCGCGTGGGCGAGAACACGGTGGAGGCCGTGGTCTTCGGCGCCGACGGCGGTATCGCCACCGTCCCCGAACTCCGCCTCTCCTTCACGCTCGCAAGCCAGGACATCGGCCCGTTGGACGCGAAGGTGACCGACAAGGGCGGCTACTGGGGCACCAGCTCCCTCAACCTGCCCATCGCGGGCACCTGGACGATGAAGGTGACGATCAGGGTGTCCGACATCGACCAGGTCACCGAGACGAAGTCCGTGGTGATCCGCTAGCGGAGTACCAGCGAGACGAACACGCACGTGTGGGGCCTTTGAGGCGGAGAAGTCGATCAAGTGTGTGTCGGTCACGTTTCCACAACGTGGACTGGCAGGTCTTGACGCATGACCGGACAAAGAGCTGTCATTACGCCCACGATGTTCGGTCAAGTTGATTTCTGGTTGGTTTCGACTGGTCTTCAGCGCGGCGCGGTCCACGGCCGAACCCTGCCCTCACAGGAGCCGTCATGCACCTCTCCCCGTCCGGTCTTGTCGTTCCGGGCCCGAGCCGCCGCAGCGTGCTGCGCGGCATAGGCGGCGCCGCCGCTCTCGGCGCCGGTATTCCCCTGCTCAGCGCCTGCGGCGGCAGCGGTACTGCTGCTGACCCGAAGACCGTCACCCTCGGCTCCAACGGCTCCGACGCGGTCCCGAAGAAGGCCTACGCCGAGATCTACGCGGCCTTCAAGAAGCAGTCCGGGATCACGGTCGACGTGAACACCAAGGACCACAACACCTTCCAGGAGCAGATCAACGCGTATCTGCAGGGCACGCCGGACGACGTGTTCAACTGGTTCGCCGGTTACCGCATGCAGTTCTTCGCGGCCAAGGGTCTCGCCACCCCCCTCGACGACGTCTGGGAGAAGATCGGGGACAACTTCCCGGACGCGATGAAGAAGCTCAGCAAGGGCGCGGACGGCAAGTACTACTTCGTCCCGCTGGACACGTACCCCTGGGCGATCTTCTACCGCAAGAGCGTCTTCAAGCAGTACGGCTACGAGGTCCCCACCAAGTGGGACGACTTCGTCGCTCTCTGCAAGCAGATGAAGAAGGACGGGCTCGTCCCGATCGCCTTCGGCGACAAGGACGCCTGGCCGGCCCTCGGCACCTTCGACCAGCTCAACTTCCGGACGAACGGCTACGACTTCCACGTCGAGCTGATGGCGGGCAAGGCCTCCTGGACCGACGCCAAGGTGCGCAAGGCCTTCGACCTGTGGACCGAGATCCTCCCCTACCACCAGGAGGGAGCGACCGGCCGCACCTGGCAGGACGCTGCCCAGACACTGGTGTCGAAGAAGGCGGGCATGTACCTGCTGGGCTCCTTCGTGGGCCAGCAGTTCACCAACAAGGCCGACCAGGACGACCTCGACTTCTTCCCCTTCCCGGAGATCAGCTCCGAGTTCGGCCAGGACACCGTCGAGGCGCCGACCGACGGCTACATGATGAGCAAGAGCCCCAAGAACCACACGGGCGCCGTCAAGCTCCTGGAGTTCCTCGGCACCCCCGAGGCCGAGGCGATCTACCTCAAGGCCGACTCGAGCGTCGTCGCCGCCTCCAGCACGGCCGACACCTCCTCGTACACCGCTCTGCAGAAGAAGGCGTACGACATGATCAGCGGGGCCAAGAGCCTCACCCAGTTCATGGACCGCGACAGCCGCCCGGACTTCACCTCGACGGTGATGCAGCCGGCGCTGCAGAAGTTCATCCGTGACCCCAAGGGCGTCGACAGTCTGCTGACCTCGATCGAGCGCCAGAAGAAGACGATCTTCGCCTCGTCATGAGCACCGACATCAAGGAGACCCCGGAGGCGGCCGCCGTGCCGCCTCCGGGCGCTGCCCCCGCCAAGAAGACCAAGGTGCCCCAGGGGCACCGCCGCCTGCTGACCCGCCGCGACCGTGTCGTGCTGGGTTTCATGGCGGGCCTGCCGACGTTTCTGCACATCGCCCTCGTATGGGTGACGGCCCTCGCCTCGATCCTCCTGGCGTTCACCACCTGGGACGGCATCGGCTTCGACACGATCCAGTGGGTCGGGCTGCAGAACTTCAAGGAACTGTTCGAGCAGAACCCGCAGTTCTGGCCCGCCGTCCAGCACAATGTCATCTGGTTCGTCGTGCTGATCGCCATCCCGACGCCCATGGGCCTGTTCCTGGCCGTGCAGCTGGACAAGAAGATCAAGTTCAGCCGGGTGTACCAGACGGCGTTCTTCCTGCCCGTCGTGCTGTCCATGGCCGTCATCGGCTTTGTGTGGCAGCTCGTCTACAACCCCGACACGGGCCTGATCAACAGCCTGATCGGGGCCAACCAGCCGGGCAAGTACATCGACTGGATCGGCGACCCGGACCTCAACCTGTGGGCCATCCTCGTCGCCGCGTCCTGGCGCCACACCGGCTACATGATGATCCTGTACCTGGCCGGCCTGAAGGGCGTCGACCCCTCGCTGCGCGAGGCGTCCTCGCTGGACGGCGCCAACGAGTGGCAGACCTTCAAGAACGTCATCTTCCCCACGCTGCGGCCCACCAACACCGTCGTCCTCGTCGTCACGATCATCGAGGCGCTGCGCGCCTTCGACCTCGTCTACGTCTTCAACGGCGGCGCCCAGGGCACCGAGCTGCTGTCGATCCTGGTGACCAGCAACATCATCGGTGAGTCCAGCCGTATCGGATACGGGTCGGCCATCGCGGTCGTCCTGCTGGTGATCTCGCTCGTCGTGATCATCCCGTATCTGATCAGCACCTTCCGGAAGGAGCGGCGCGCATGAGCACTGTGAGCACCAACGCCGTGAACGTCACGGGCAAGGTCCGTGCGCCCATCCGCCCCGCCCGGGTCCTGCTGCACGTGTTCCTGGCCGGCACCGCGCTGGCCTGGCTCGCCCCGCTGCTGTGGGCGGTCTACGCGGCCCTGCGGCCGTACTCGGAGACCAGCGAGAAGGGGTATGTGTCCTGGCCCGACAAGCTGACGTTCGAGAACTTCACGAACGCGTTCACGCAGTCGGACATGTCGCACTACTTCGTCAACACGATGATCATCGCCGTGCCGGCGGTGCTGCTGACGCTGTTCCTGTCGTCGATGGTCGCGTTCTACGTGAGCCGCTTCGACTTCCGCCTCAACCTGGCGCTGCTGCTGGTCTTCACGGCCGGCAACCTGCTTCCGCAGCAGGTCATCATCACCCCGCTGTACCGCCTGTACCTGCTCATCGACCTGCCCGGCATCACGATGAGCGGCAAGCTGTACGACTCCGCGCTCGGCCTGGTCCTCATCCACATCGCGTTCCAGTCGGGCTTCTGCGCCTTCGTGCTGAGCAACTACACGCGCTCGCTGCCGCACGAGCTGACCGAGGCCGCGCTCGTCGACGGCGCCTCGGTGTGGCGCATGTACTGGCAGGTCGTGCTGCCGCTGTGCCGTCCGGCGATGGCCGCCCTGGCCACGTTGTTGTCCATCTGGATCTACAACGACTTCTTCTGGGCGCTCGTGCTGATCTCGACCGGTGAGAACATGCCGATCACCTCGGCGCTCAACAACCTCTCCGGCCAGTTCTTCACCGACAACAACCTGGTCGCCGCCGGCGCCCTGCTCACCGCGATCCCGACGCTGATCGTGTACTTCGTGCTCCAGCGGCAGTTCGTCAGCGGCCTGACGCTCGGCGCCAACAAGGGTTGACAGCCAACAAGGGCTGACGCTCTCGTACTTGAAAGAGAACCACCGTGCCCCACCCCTTCACTCCGATCGCCTCCCTCCCCGTGGACCCGCGCACCGCTCGCGTCCACGAGGAGGGCTGGCAGTCCTGGAGCCCCAGCGGCGCCTACGCCCTCGGCGAGAAGCCGTACCGCCCGACCAACGACAACTGGGCGACTGTCTGTTACCGGCCCGGGGTCACCGTGCCCGACGGTGCCTTCCAGGGCGAGGGGCTCCTGGCGCTCGACCCGGGCGACGGTTCCCCGGTGCGGCTGTGGGCGGCGACCGATCCCACGGTCACGGTCCCGTCGATCCGCCTTGAGGTAGGCGACAGACGCGCCGAGGTGAGCGCCGACGGTCCGGTGACGGAGCTGACCCACGAAGGGGACATCCAGGGGGCGCTGGCCGCCTGGGCCGACGGGCTGGGGCTCGCGGCACCGGGCCCGGCGCCGACCGCCTGGTGCTCCTGGTACGAGTACTTCACGAACGTCACCGAGGACGACATCCACGAGAACCTCCGTGCGATGGACACCCTCGACCTGCCCATCGACGTGGTCCAGATCGACGACGGCTACCAGAAGGCCCTCGGCGACTGGCTCACCCTCTCCGGCCGCTTCCGCTCCCGCGCGGGCATCGCCGAACGCATCCGCGCGAGTGGCCGCCGGGCGGGCATCTGGACGGCCCCCTTCCTGGTGGACCCGGCGAGCGAACTGGCCGCCGAACACCCCGACTGGCTGGTGAAGGACGCCGAAGGCGGTCCCCTCCACGCCGGCCGCAACTGGGGCCACGACCTGTGCGTCCTGGACACCACCCACCCGGCCGCGGCGGCGTACCTGACCGAGGTGTTCACGACCCTGCGCGCCGAGGGCTACGACTACTTCAAGGTCGACTTCCTGTACGCGGGCGCCCTGGACGGCGTACGCCACGACGGGTCCGACGCCCTCGCCGCCTACCGCGCCGGCATCGGCATCATCCGCGAGGCGATCGGCCAGGACGCCTACCTGCTGGGCTGTGGAGCGCCGATCCTGGCCTCCATCGGCCTGTTCGACGCGATGCGGGTCAGCGCCGACACCGCCCCGCACCGCCGCCCCGAGGCCGGCGACTTCAGCCAACCCGGCCAGGACGCCGCCGAGTTCACCGGCGTCGGACGCCAGTGGCAGCACGGCCGCCTCTGGGTCAATGACCCGGACTGTCTGATGGCCCGCCCGTCCGTGGAGACCCGCGAACGCTGGGCGGCGCATGTCGAGGCGACGGGCGGTCTGATGGCGTCGAGTGACCGGCTGCTGTCGCTGGACGAGTGGGGCGTGGAGACAACCCGCCGCCTTCTTGGGGGAGTTGCGAAGTGAAGCGTGTGCTGAATGTCCCCGGTATCGCCTACGGCGGCGACTACAACCCCGAGCAGTGGCCCGAGGAGGTGTGGGCCGAGGACGTACGCCTGATGCGCGAGGCCGGCGTCACCATGGTCAGCGTCGGCATCTTCTCCTGGGCTCTGATGGAGCCGTCCGAGGGCGAGTTCGACTTCTCCCGCATGGACAGGATCCTCGACCTGCTCCACGCCAACGGCATCGCCGCCGACCTGGCGACCCCGACCGCCGCACCCCCGGCGTGGTTCTTCCGGGCCCACCCGGAGGCACTCCCGGTGGACAAGGACGGCCGCACCCTGTCGTACGGCAGCCGCCAGACGTTCTGCCCGAGCAGCTCCGCCTACCGGAGTGCGGCCCTGCGGATCGCGGGCGCGCTGGCGGAGCGGTACGCCGAGCACCCGGCCGTGGTGATGTGGCACGTCCACAACGAGTACGGCTGCCACAACGCGGAGTGCTACTGCGACGAGAGCGCCGCGTCCTTCCGGCGCTGGCTGCGGAACAAGTACGAGGATGACCTGGGCGCCCTCAACCACGCCTGGGGCACCACCTTCTGGAGCCAGTGGTACTACGACTGGGACGAGATCATCCCGCCGCGCGCGACCGGCGCCGTCCCCAACCCCACCCACCAGCTGGACTGGCGGCGCTTCTGCTCCGACGAGCTGCTGTCGCTGTACGTGGCGGAGCGGGACGTGCTGCGGGCGGCGGCCCCTGCCATCCCGGCCACCACCAACTTCATGGTGATGTACAACTTCGACGCCCTCGACTACTGGCGCTGGGCCCCGGAGTTGGACGTGGTCGCCAACGACCACTATCTGATGTCCGCCGATCCCGAGTCGGAGATCGACGTCGCGATCAGCGGCGACCTGATGCGTTCGCTGGCCGGCGGCCCCTGGCTGCTCATGGAGCACTCCACGGGCGCGGTGAACTGGCAGCCGGTCAACCGGGCCAAGACGGCGGGGGAGCTGCGCCGCAACGCCCTCGCCCATGTCGCGCACGGGGCCGACGGCATCGCCTACTTCCAGTGGCGGGCCGCGAAGGCGGGCGCCGAGCAGTGGCACTCGGCGATGCTGCCGCACGCGGGCACGGACAGCCAGATCTGGCGTGACGTGGTCCAACTCGGCGCGGATCTTGGTGCGTTGGCGGAGGTGCGCGGCAGCACGGGCGCGTCGGACGTGGCGATCGTCTGGGACTGGGACGCGCGGTGGGCCGTAGAACTGCCCTCCCAGCCGAGCGAGAAGCTCCGCTACCAGGACCTCGTGCGTGACTGGTACGAGCCGCTGTGGCGCTCGGGCGTGGCGGTGGACTTCGTACGCCCGGACGCGGACCTGTCGGCGTACCGCCTGGTGCTGGCCCCGAGCCTGTACCTGGTGGACGACGAGGGAGCCGCCAACCTGACGTCCTTCGCGGAGGGCGGCGGCACGCTGGCGGTCGGCTTCCACAGTGGAGCGGTGGACGCCAACTGCCATGTGCGCCTTGGCGGTTACCCGGGCGCGTTCCGGGAGGCGCTGGGCGTGCGCACGGACGAACTGTTCCCGCTGCTGCCCGAGGAGTCCGTCGGCCTGAGCGGGGGCGGTACGGCCACGCTCTGGTCGGAGCGGGTGCGGCTTGAGGGCGCGGAGGCGGTGACCTCCTACACAGAGGGCCCGCTGACGGGCGTACCGGCGGTGACGCGGCACGCGTGGGGGACGGGGTCGGCCTGGTACCTGGCCACCCGCCCGGACCCGGCGACCATGGCCGGGCTCCTGGACCTCATCCGCCGGGAGGCGGGCGTGCAGCCGGTCCGTACGGCTCCGGCGGGCGTGGAGGTGGCCCGGCGGCGCGGCGCGGACGCCGACTATCTGTTCCTGATCGACCACGCGGGGGAGGGTGCGGAGGTGGCTGTGGCGGCCGAGGCCGTCGAACTGCTCAGCGGGAAGCCGGTGGTGGGCGGTTCGGTGACGGTGCCGCCGGGCGACATCGTGGTGGTGCGCGAGCCGCGTTGAACAGTGGGGGTGGGGGTGGGGTGTGGCCAACACCCGTGAGGCGTAAGGAACTTGAGTGCCGGGTGGTTCGTTGTGAACAGACGGAACCGTCAACACAACTGTCCACAGAGTTGGCTCCCCACCCCCCTTCCCGGAGGCTCGGAACCATGACCCGGATCCACCCCCACACCCCCTCCCGCCCCTCCCGCCGTGCCGTCCTGGGCGGCACCGCTCTGGCCGCGTTAGGCCTGGCGACGGCCGGCGCCGGCACCGCGAGCGCGTCCTCGGCGGCCACTTGGCCGACCGAGTTCGCGCTCCCCAACGGCTGGCTCCCCGAGGGCATCGCCATCGGCAGAAGGCCGTACGCCTACATGGGCTCGCGCGGCACGGGCGCCGTCTACCGCACCGACCTGCGCACCGGCGAGGGCTCGGTCCTCTACGCCGGCGGCACCGGCCAGATATCCGTCGGCCTCAAACTGGACGACGACGGCCTGCTGTACATAGCCGGCAGCACGGGCGTCGCCAGGATCGTCGACTCCGCCACGGGCGAGCTGGTCACGACCTACCAACTCACCGAGGCGACCGGCCACTTCATCAACGACATCACCCTCCTCGGCAAGTACGCCTGGTTCACCGACTCCCGCGACGCCTTCCTCTACGGCGTGCCGCGCGGCTGCGACGGCGAGGTCCGCGCCCTCCCCCTCACCGGCGACTGGGTCCAGACCCCGAACGTCAACAACGCCAACGGCATCGTCGGCACCCCGGACGGACGCGGCCTGATCGTGGTCAGCAGCACGCCCGGCGTGCTCTACAACGTCGACGTGAAGACGGGGTACGCCACCGCGATCACGCTGGTCGGCGCGGACAACGTGGTCAACGGCGACGGCCTGTGGCGCATCGGCCGCACGCTGTACGTCGTGCAGAACCGGCTGAACCTGATCAGCGTGTGGGACCTGGACGCGACGGCCACGACGGCCACGCTGCAGACGACGATCACCGACCCGCGCTTCGACGTACCCACCACGGCCGCACGCTTCGGCGACCGCCTGTACCTGGTCAACGCGCGCTTCACCACCACGCCGACGCCGGAGACGACGTACAACGTGGTGGCGGTGTCGATCTGAGGGTCGTACCCGAGGGTCGTATCTGAGGGTCGTATCTGAGGGGTTCTAGGCGAACGCCGGGACCCGGACCGGAGCCGGAGTCTGGACCGGAACCGGAGCCATGACCTTGATCGTGGCCCGGTTCTGGTTCTGCTTCTGGTTCCCGCGGGCGGCGAAGACGAACAGGCGCAGGACCAGGAAGCGGGCTATCCCGGCGAGCCCGGAGGCGCCGAGGTAGACGATCTGCTCGGTCAGCATCCCCGGCGACGACTGCACGAGGTGCAGGACGAACACGGCGGCCGACGTCACCGCGAAGGCGGCCGCGGCCGAACCCGCCGACTGCACATGCTGCCGCCACTCGGCCCGCCGCCCGCCGCCGAAGGTGAACCGGGCGTGCAGCTCGGTGCACAGGACGGTCGAGGCGACGGTGATCACCGCGTTGGCCAGCCCCCAGGGCATCGCCACGGCGAGCAGCGCCACACCGAAGCTCGACAGCACGCCCACGCCCCCGCCGAACACCACGAACCGCATGAAGGAGGCAACCGGCCCGGGAACTGCGGCGGAGGAGGGCTGCGGCTTCATGGCGGTTACCTTTCGAATGGGGACTGGCTGAGCAAGGTCAACGATGCCGCTCAGGCCCCATCCGCCACGAGGACGTACACCCCCGAAACCGTGGTGTAGCCAGCCCCACCATGAGGGCGGGGTCAGTACGAGGGCGGGGCTAGTAGTACCCCTTGCCGCCGTCGAGCAGCTCACGGATGACATCGGCATGACCCGCGTGCCGTGCCGTCTCCTCCAGCATGTGCAGCAGCATCCAGCGCAGGGTCGCGCTCCCCGCCTTGTAGTCCGGGTGCCGGCCCGTCTCGTCGAGCGAGTGCGCGGCGATGATCTCGTTGGACTTGGCGCACTGCTCGGCGTACTCCGCGCGGAGCCGGGCGAGCGGGATGCCCTCGACGCGCATGTCGGCGTCCTCGACGGTCTCGTCGAACTGAGGGCTGACGGCAGGGCCGCCGAGGAACACGACCTCGAACCAGGTGTGCTCGACCCATCGCATGTGGGACACGATCCCCGCCATGGTCATCAGAGGCGAGGTGGGCAGCACGGCCCGGTGCGCGTCCTCCTCGGACAGGCCCTCGCACTTCCAGCCGATGATCGAGCGCTGCAGATCGAGCCAGCCGAGCAACTGCGTACGCTCATCGGCGACAAAGGGGGGCCTGGCATGGGAAGGCGTCATGCACCGGGACGCTACGGAGTGCCCCGAGCGGCGCGCAACGGATTTCCTGTCCGTCGGGGCGCCCGGGAGGACTTGGCTGGCTGCCGTCTCTGTACACGGTGGACGGGCAAGGGACATCCTGCGTAGTCGTGACCACTACGACAGACCCCGAGATCCGTGCGCTTCTCTCCTCGCTGGAGAGCCAGCGGCGCCACATCCTGGGGGCCCTCGAAGGCCTCGACTCCGACGCGCTGCGGCGGCCGGTGCTGCCGTCCGGCTGGCACTGCCTGGGCCTGGTCCGGCATCTGGCCCTGGATGTCGAGCAGTTCTGGTTCCGTGCCGTCGTCATGGGGGAGCAGGAAGTCATCCGGTCCCTCGACGACTCCGAGGACGCCTGGCAGGTGGGGCCCGACGTCCCCGCCGAAGAGGTACTGGCCGGCTACCGCCAGGAGATCGCCCACGCGAACGAGGTCATCACCGCAACACCGGCCGGCGCTGCCCTGTCCTGGTGGCCCCACGACCTCTTCGGCGAACCCCACCTGCACACCCTGCGGGACGTCCTGCTCCACGTCATCACCGAGACGGCCTGCCATGCCGGTCACCTTGATGCGGCCCGCGAACTCATCGACGGGCGGCGGTGGTTGGTGCTGACCTGATGCCTCGGGGCATTGGAGAGGATGGCCCCGCCGCACGCGGCTGACTCGCTGCCGTGCCCTGCCCCGCCCGGACTCTGGGCGGGGCTTCGTCTCAGGCCATGCCGTAGAGGGTCTCCAGGCCGACCAGTTGGACTCCGGGGTCGGCAACCGCCGCGCCGTACGCCTTGTCGTTGAAGCCCGCGCCGCTGAGACACAGGAGCCGCGTGCCGGTTTGCATAGCGTGGCATCGCTCGCTGTGCCTACTTGTTCCCCGCCAGTCGAGCCCCGGTCGGGACAGACGGTGGCGGGGCTGAGGTAGTGGCGTGCCGCGAGTTGGGCGGTGGAGGTCGATCGGGCCAGGTCCGCGGGGAAGGGCGGCGCGGGTGGGGCCGAGTAGGCGGGCCAGTTCGGTGGAGAAGGTGCGGGTGCGGGTGCGGGTGCGGGTGCGGTGAGCTTGCCGCGCCCGGTCCCGGTGTCACCAGCGACGGCAGTAGGAGTATCAGTGGCACGGTCAGCCCGATCGTGAACCTGCTGTCAACGCGCAGTCTGCCGTCTGCGCCCAACGGATGCCGGGGTACAGGGCGTTGAAGAATCCGGCGGTGACGGGCCGGGTCAGCAGGCCGGCGCACCGGTCGATCTCCGCGTCGAGGGCGGCCTTCGCGGCGGCGCAGTGCGGGGCGAAAGTCTGGTCCCAGTAGCGCCGGTGTCGAGAGGACTCGGCCTGTTCCTCCTCGACGGTGGGCGAGGGGTCGGAGGGGGGTGGGTCGAGGAAGTCCGGTATCTAACCGATGTCTTCCAGGGTCGGCTCCGACAGCAGCGGGAACCGTGTACTGCGCCATACGTGTCGGGTGCGACCTCGTGCAGGGGCGAGACCCCGAAATCGGAAGCGGGCCAGCCCGGCGGCATCCACCGTGAGCTCGATCAACCTCCGCCCCCTGTCCCCTCGTACGGCCCCTTCGTGCCGCCTCCTTCCCAGGCGCCACCCCAACCCCCCGTCACCGTAAGGGTGATAAACCCTGCGCCCATCCCACCAGCCGATTACTGTACGAACACGCCGCGCTACCCGGCGCAGTCGTCCGAGGAGGAATCCTGTGCCATCGTCATCGCCCTGTGACCCCCGGTACGCTCCCGTCGGTGACGTCGGGGCGGCGCTCATGATGGTTGACTCTCGGCTCAAGGAGATCCACGCCGGGAAGACCGGGACCGATCCCGAACAGAAGGCGCTGATGGACCAGTTCATCGCGTCGCTGGGCGCCAAGGGGTTCGATGACGTGCTGAACGGCACGTGCACGCTGATCTACATGTTCATGACTTGGCTGCGGAAGGCCCACGAGGAGCATGGGAAGGATGTCATCGAGTACGTGGTGCCCAACCTCGTCGCCACGATGCGCATGATGCCCAAGAGCATTCCCTCCGAGGTCATCCCCACCATGGCCGGTCTGGTCATCGCCGCGGGCACCGGGCTGAGCCCCAACCTGTGGCGCATGCAGTACGGAGACTGGACCGAGGCGGAGATGAACCCCCTGGAGGCCACCGCCTTCCTGCTCGCGGAGCACATCAACCGCATCGCCGACGACCCCGACTTCGCCACCCGCGTGATCACCGAAGCGCTGTCCCGCTCGGACGAAGACTAACGTGCCACCCGAATCCGCGGTGTTCGATTTTCTTTGCGGAGCCTGACGCTCCGTCACGCCTTTGACCGTGGCTGATCTGCGTTCGTGAGCTCTCTCGGGGTCCTGAAACGTGGCCCTCATATCGGCCACACAGGAAGTGACTCTTTGTCGATGCGTAACACCGCCTGCCCGCACGGCAATTGCCTGGTGGGCAGGCCGTGTCCGAATTGGACGGACCCTGTTCGCCCTTGAGTTGTTTCGCTCCGTGACGTGACCGGACCGGGTCGACTTGTGTTCCATATCGCACGATTGAGCCGATGTGCAAGGGGACGTGTTTCAGTCAACCTTCCTTCGTGATCTTGGCTCGGATGGATCGATAAGTAGACAATCCATTGGGCTGTGGCCCTGGGGCGAGGAACCACTGCCCGACGAATGACCTCCGGATCCGAACGGAACCGGAGTCAGCGTGCAGGAGGGGTTGTGGAGCGCTATTTCACCAGCGGGTGGCACGAGGACCTGCGAAGTAGGGTGCACGAGTTCGCCGAGAGGGAAGTACGCCCCCGGATAGCGGAGATGGAGACATCGCGCACGGTGGCACACGAGCTGTCCCGGCTCATCGCCCGCCAGGGCTGGATCGGCGTGACCATCGACAAGGTGTACGGCGGTATGGCGGCCGGGCACCTGGCCAAGACCATCATCATCGAGGAACTCGCCCGCGTCAGCGGAGCCATGGGAGCCATGGTGCAGGCCTCCCAGCTCGGCGTCGCCAAGATCAACCACTTCGGCGACGAGGAGCAGAAGCGCACCTGGCTGCCGCGTATCGCGGCGGGCGACTGCCTGCCGACGATCGCGGTCACCGAGACGGAGTCCGGCGGCCATGTCCTGGGGATGAGCAGCACCGCCGTCCGCGACGGCGACGAGTACGTCCTCAACGGCCACAAGGTCTTCGTCGGCAACAGCCACGTCGGCGACGTGCACGGCGTGGTCGTGCGGACCGGCGAGGGAGCGAAGGGCCTGTCGGCCTTCCTCGTCGAGGCGGACCGCCCCGGCTTCTCACTCGCCGAGCAGCAGACCGCGATGGGCCTGCACGGCTTCAGCTTCGGCAAGCTCATCTTCGACAACTGCCGTATACCGGTGGGGAATCGGCTGGGCGCGGAGGGCCAGGGCCTGGCCGTCGCGTACTCGTCGAGCATCCTCTACGGCCGGCCCAACCTCACCGCCGTCTCCCTCGGCATCCACCAGGCCGTCCTGGAGGAGACGACCGCCCTGTGCATCGAGCGTGAGCGCTACGGTGCGCCGCTCGGCGCCCTCAACAGCATCAAGCTCAAGCTGGGCAGGATGAAGTCCCGGCTGATGACCGCAAGGTTGGCCGCCTATCACGCCGTACACCTGCTCGATCAGGGGCTGCCGTGCGACGCGGAACTGATGAACGCCAAGTACCTCAACCACGAGTCCGCCGTCGACTCCGCCCGCGAGGCCATGGAGATGCACGCGGCGAGCGGCCTGTTCACCGACCGCCCGGTGGAGCGTTATCTGCGCGACGCCCACCACATCTACGCGCCGGCCGGCACCTCCGACATCCAGCTGCTGCGGCTGGGTGAGGTCGCCCTCGGCGCCTCCAAGGGCCAGTGGTCGGAGCGCCTGTCCGACCTCGTACGGACCCGCGTGCCGCGGACCCGGGACGAGCAGCTGGAGACGGCAGGCCACGCGGGCTGACCCCCGCGACACGCACCACGCACAACGGGGAGCCACGGACACGGCGCTGTGCCCGCGGCTCCCACATCCATGTCCGGCTGCTGCAGGGTCGTAGTCCGGCTACAGGGTCGTACGACCGCCCGTGCCCGCCTCAGATCCCGCCCTGCTCCTCCATGGTGTGGATCCGGTCGACCAGCTGCTGGGCCAGCGACTTGATGACCGCCAGGCCGTCCCGTCCCCACGGGTGGGTGTCCGTGTCGACCACGCAGATCGTGCCCAGCGCCATGCCCGTCTTCCAGTCGATCAGCGGCGCGCCCATGTAGGAGCGGATGCCGATCTCGTCCACGACGCGGTTGCCGGCGAACCGGGGGTAGTCGCAGACGTCCTCCAGGACCAGCGCCTTCTTGCGCACGACGACGTGCGGGCAGTAGCCCTGGTCACGGGTCATCGTGCGGCCGACCTGCTGGGTCTCCTGCGGCGCCGCGTCCAGTGCGACGCCGGGGCGGCCGGCGGCGTAGAGGCCGGCGAAGTACTGACGGTTCTCGTCGATGAAGTTGACCATCGAGAAGGGCGCGCCGGTGACGTTCGCCAGGTTGCGCGCGAACTCGTCGAACTCCGGGATCGGGGTGTCCCCGATGCCGAGTTCGCGCAGCCGGGCCACCCGGGCGGGCGCGTCCCGGTCCTCGGGGGTCAGCAGCAGATGGCTGGTCGGGTCAAACGTCGACGGGGGGGTGTAGGGAACCGGGGCTGACATGCAGGCTCCATTCGGCCGCGCTGGGGGTGCCTCAGCGCAGCGGGTTGAGTTCCGCGGGCGGTGTGCCGGGAGTCGAGGCGAGCAGATGCTGTACGAGTGCGATCAGGACGCGGGTCCCGGAGTTGCACTGCCGTGCGTCGCACATCACGACGGGGACGTCGGGCTTGAGGTCGAGGGCCGCGCGAATCTCCTCGGACTCGTAGCGGTAGCCGTTGTCGAACTCGTTGACGGCCACGATGAAGCCGATGCCGCGCCGCTCGAAGAAGTCGACGGCGGCGAAGCAGTGGTCCAGCCTGCGGGTGTCCGCGAGGACCACCGCGCCCAGCGCACCGTTGGACAGTTCGTCCCACATGAACCAGAACCGTTCCTGCCCGGGCGTGCCGAACAGGTACAGGACGTGGTCCTTGTCCAGGGACATACGGCCGAAGTCCATCGCCACGGTGGTGGTCGTCTTCTCCTCGACGCCGACCAGGCTGTCCGTGCGGGCGCTGACCTGGGTCAGCAGCTCCTCGGTGCTGAGCGGTTCGATCTCGCTGACCGCTCCCACGAACGTGGTCTTGCCGACCCCGAAGCCTCCCGCGATGAGGATCTTCAGAGCGGTGGGAAAGGGGTCAGAGCCGCTGGCGAAGTCCATGCAGCACCGCCTCCAGAAGGTTTCGATCGGTCGGGGAGGCTGCCTCGATCGGACGCGGCGCGCGCGTGGTGAGCGCCTGGTGCGTCACGAGGTCGGACAGCAGAACTTTCGTGATGACGGCCGGCAGGCGAAGATGCGCGGCCACCTCGGCGACCGAGACGGGCGCGCCGCACAGGGCCAGGACCTGGTCGTAGTCGGGGCCGAGGTAGGTCTGCGGCCGGGTGCCGGTGGCCATCACCAGGGTGAGCAGGTCGAAGTGCGCCGAGGGACGGGTGCGCCCGTTGCTGACGGTGTACGGGCGTACTAACCGCCCGGCCTCGTCATCGAGCCACGACCCGTCCTCGGCGTCCGTCATCCTCAACGCCCGGCGTCCGCCGCACCGGACGGCTGCTGCCGGGCCGGGGTGGCGAGGTACGGGCGCACGCTCTTGACCAGCATGGCCATCTCGTAGCCGAGCACGGCCGCGTCCGCGTCCCGCTCGGCCAGGACGGCCAGACAGGCACCCGAGCCCGCCGCGCACACGAACAGCAGGGCGGTGTCCAGCTCGACCACCACCTGTCGTACGTCCGCGCCATGGGCGAACTGCATGCCCGCGCTGCGGGCCAGCGAGTGGAGCCCGGAGGCCAGGGCCGCCAGGTGTTCCGCCTCGGTCGATGTCTCGAACCCGTCGTGTGCCTTCGCCAGTCCGTCGGAGGACAGCAGCAGGGCGCTGCGGGTGTAGGGGACCCTCTGCACGAGTCCGGCCAGAAGCCAGTCCAGGTTCTGCTGCTGGCCGGCATACATGTCGCTCACGGTGGCGTTCTTCTCCTTGCTGCTAAACGGAGCCTGTGGTCAACGGGGGGTGTCGGCGGGAGGCTCGTCGGCTTCGTTGTCGGCGAGGCTGACTCCGCGCCGGAACATGGCCATCAGTCCCGGATCGTGCTCGACCTCCTGGTCGTCGGGCCTGCGGGGGGCGGGACCGTTGCGGAGCTCCGGTACCAGGTGCTCCTGAGCGTTGCGCTGGGGCAGCCGGGGCCGCCCGTCACGGGCGTCCATGTGCGCCGACCCGCGGTCGTAGGCCGGCGGCGCCGAGGCGCTCCGCGTCTGCTGCTGAGGGTGCTGCGTGTGCTGGGGCGCGTGCTGCTGCGGTGCGGGCCTGGCCGCCGCGGCCTGGGCCGGCGGCAGCGGCTGCCGCATCTGCTGCGGGGGCATCGCCTGGCGGGTGGGAGACGCCTGCACGGCCTGCGCGTGGTGGTGCGCGGCGGCCTGCGGCGGCCTGGGCATTTCGCGGGGCGCCTCGTCGGACGCGTCGCCGAGCAGCCCGCGCGGGATGATCAGCACCGCCTGGATGCCGCCGTAGATGTTGGTCTGCAGCCGGACCGCGATGCCGTGGCGGCGGGCCAGCGCGGACACCACGTACAGGCCGATACGGCCGTCGGCGAGCAGCTTGCTCAGGTCGATGTGGTCCGGCTCGGCGAGCAGGGTGTTGATGCGCGCCTGCTCCTGGAGGGGCATGCCCAGACCGCGGTCCTCGACCTCGATGGCCAGACCGGCGGTCACCCGCTGGGCGCGCAGCAGGACTTGGGTGTGCGGCTCGGAGAACATCGTGGCGTTCTCGACGAGTTCGGCCAGCAGGTGGATGACGTCGGCGACGGCGTGGCCGCGCAGCGTGCCCTCGATCGGCGGCACCAGCTTGACCCGGGAATAGTGCTCGACCTCGGCGATCGAGGAACGCAGCACCTCGGTCAGGGTCACCGGGCGGGTCCACTGGCGGCGGGAGACCGAGCCGCCGAGCACGGCGACGTTCTCCGCGTGGCGGCGGATGCGGGTGGCCAGGTGGTCGACGTGGAAGAGGCCCTTGAGCAGCTCCGGGTCCTCGACCTCGTTCTCCAACTGGTCGAGCATGTTGATCGCGCGGTGCACGAGCGACTGCAGTCGCCGGGCGAGGTTGACGAAGACCTCGACCCGCTCCTCGCTGTCCGGCACGACACTGCGGGGAATCTGCGCGGACTGCGCCAGGACCGACCGGGCCTGCCACATCCCGACCCTGATCTCGTGCGCGAGACGGCTGTACGGGTCTGTCTGCGGCGGCGCCTGGGGGGCGAACGGAAGCTGCTCCACCGGCTCACCCCGCTCCAGCCGCTGCAGCATGTCCTGGAGATCGGACTGGCCCTCGGCGAGAGCGCGGCGCGGCGCCGAGAGCTGCCGTGCCACCCCCTTGGCCTCGGCGCGGCCGGCCCGCACGGCCCAGGCGAGCACGCCACAGCCGAGAACGGCGCCGCCGACCAGCACTCCCCAGGTGACCGCGTCGGCGCTACCCTCCTGGCTGAGCAGTACGAAGACGATCAGCGCGGCGGAGAGCACCGCCATGAGTACCGCGGGCAGAACGGCGAGGCGAACCGTGCCGGACTGGGTGGCCGGATCCGGCTGTCCGTCCTGAGCAGGGGGTCTGGCATGCCTGTTCCGTGCCGAACCCGGCACTGCATAGGTCGGGGATTCGGGCATCGGAGTCCCTTCGATCAGCCAACTCGGACACGCGGCGCGCAGCGCGGAGTAACCGTCAACTCGGGTACTGGATTTGACAGTTAATAGGACAGCCACCCTACGCCCTCCCCCTCAAGGTGGCGTAATCAGATCGCCACGGAGAGGGGTGTCCGGACTGATGAATCGATTCGGCTCCATCTACGGCAACACACTGGTAATACTGCGTTCTCCCGGTGTTGTGAATCCGCGTGTGAATCCGCGCTGTGAACGCTGTGAATGAAAGCTCGGTCAGGCGCCGACGTAAGCCGCGAGGTGCTCGCCGGTGAGCGTGGAGCGGTCGGCGACGAGGTCGGCCGGGGTGCCCTCGAACACGACCAGACCGCCGTCGTGACCGGCGCCCGGGCCGAGGTCGATGATCCAGTCGGCGTGCGCCATGACGGCCTGGTGGTGCTCGATGACGATGACCGACTTGCCGGAGTCGACGATCCGGTCGAGCAGCCCGAGCAGATTTTCCACATCGGCGAGGTGCAAACCTGTGGTCGGCTCGTCGAGAACGTAGACACCGCCCTTCTCGGCCATGTGCGTCGCCAGCTTGAGCCGCTGCCGCTCGCCGCCGGACAGCGTCGTCAGCGGCTGGCCGAGCGTGAGATAGCCGAGCCCGACATCGGCCAGCCGGTCGAGGATGGCGTGCGCGGCGGGCGTACGTGCCTCGCCGGCGCCGAAGAACTCCTCGGCCTCGGACACCGACATCGCGAGCACCTCGCTGATGTCCCGGCCGCCGAGGTGGTACTCCAGGACCGAGGCGTCGAACCGCTTCCCCTCACAGTCCTCGCAGGTCGTGGCGACGCTCTGCATGATCGCCAGGTCGGTGTAGATGACGCCGGCGCCGTTGCAAGTGGGGCAGGCACCCTCGGAGTTGGCGCTGAACAGCGCGGGCTTGACGCCGTTGGCCTTGGCGAAGGCCTTGCGGATCGGCTCCAGCAGACCGGTGTACGTCGCCGGGTTGCTGCGCCGGGAGCCGCGGATCGGCGCCTGGTCGACCGCCACCACACCCTCGGCGGCCGGGATCGACCCGTGCACGAGCGAGCTCTTGCCGGAGCCCGCGACGCCGGTGATGACGGTCAGCACCCCGAGCGGGATGTCGACGTCGACGCCCCGCAGGTTGTTCGCCGTGGCGCCGCGGATCTCCAGGGCGCCCTTCGGTGTCCGCGCCGTCTCCTTCAGCGCGGCCCGGTCGTCGAGATGGCGGCCGGTGATGGTGCCGGCCCCCCGCAGCCCGTCGAGGGTGCCCTCGAAACAGACGGTGCCGCCCGCCGTACCGGCGCCGGGCCCGAGGTCGACGACATGGTCGGCGATCGCGATCGCCTCCGGCTTGTGCTCCACGACGAGCACGGTGTTGCCCTTGTCCCGCAGGCGCAGCAGCAGGTCGTTCATCCGCTGGATGTCATGGGGGTGCAGCCCGATCGTGGGCTCGTCGAAGACATAGGTGACGTCGGTGAGCGCGGAACCGAGGTGGCGGATCATCTTGACGCGCTGCGCCTCTCCGCCCGACAGCGTGCCCGCGGGCCGGTCCAGCGAGAGATACCCGAGCCCGATCTCGGTGAACGAGTCGAGGGTGTGCTGCAGCTTGGTGAGCAGCGGCGCCACCGACGGCTCGTCGAGCCCGCGGACCCACTCGGCCAGGTCGCGGATCTCCATCACACAGGCGTCGGCGATGCTGATCTTCTTGATCTTCGAGGACCGAGCGCCCTCGCTGAGCCGGGTGCCCTCGCACTCGGGGCAGACGGTGAAGGTGACGGCCCGCTCCACGAACGCCCGGATGTGCGGCTGCATCGCCTCCTTGTCCTTGGACAAGAACGACTTCTGGATCTTGGGGATCAGTCCCTCATAGGTGAGGTTGACGCCGTTGACCTTCACCTTGGTCGGCTCGCCGTAGAGGAAGTCCTGCATCTCCTTCTTGGTGAACCTGCGGATCGGCTTGTTCGGGTCGAGGAAGCCCGACTGGGCGTAGAGCCCCACGGTCCACTGGCTGTCCGACTTCCAGCCCGGGATGGTGAACGCGCCCTCGGCGAGCGACTTCGAGTCGTCGTAGAGCTGCGTGAGGTCGATGTCGGTGACCTTGCCGCGGCCCTCGCAGCGCGTGCACATGCCGCCGGTGCGCTGGAAGGTCGCCTTCTCCGCCTTGGTCTTGTTGCCACGCTCGACGGTGATCGCACCGCTCGCCCGGACCGAGGCGGTGTTGAAGGAGTACGCGCTCGGCGGGCCGATGTACGGCTTGCCGAGCCGGCTGAAGAGGATCCGCAGCATCGCGTTGGCGTCGGTGGCGGTGCCGACCGTGGAACGCGGGTCGGCACCCATCCGCTGCTGGTCGACGCTGATCACGGTCGTCAGCCCGTCCAGTACGTCCACCTCGGGCCGCGCCAGATTCGGCATGAAGCCCTGCACGAAGGCGCTGTACGTCTCGTTGATCAGCCGCTGCGACTCCGCGGCGATCGTGTCGAACACCAGCGAGCTCTTGCCCGACCCGGACACCCCGGTGAACACCGTCAGCCGCCGCTTCGGAATCTCGATGCTGACGTCCTTGAGATTGTTCTCCCGCGCACCGACCACTCGGATCAGATCGTGACTGTCGGCAAGGTGCGGCACGGGCGACCGGCTGTCCGTCTTCCTGACCTGGCTCATCATCTCTCCATCCGTCGGGCGGCCGTGCCTTCACCGGGCTCGCAGGGCTCGCAGGCCACGCTAGACGCGGCCCGGGGTCCGGCGCTTCTCGAATCCTGACCGGTACGACCCGAACGGACAACGGAGATCTGCTCAGAAGCCTCCCGCCAGCAGGAAGTCCGCGCAGTGCTCGCCGATCATGACGGTGGGTGCGTGGGTGTTGCCGGAGGGGACGGCCGGCATCACGGAGGCGTCCGCGACGCGCAGTCCCGGCACGCCGTGGACCCGCAGCAGAGGGTCGACAACCGCCTCGGGGCCGGTGCCCATGGCGCAGGTGCCGACCTGGTGGTGGTAGCTGGTCAGGTTGCGTTTGACGTACGAGGCGATCTCGTCGTCGGTGACGACACCCGGCCCGGGCGCGACCTCGCGGGCCCGCCAGTCGGCCAGCGCCTTCTGCTCCCCGATCTCACGGGCCTGTCTGACCGCCGTCACCATCGCCTGGAGGTCGTACGGCTCGGCGAAGTACCGAGGATCGAGGGCCGGCGCCTCGGTGGGATCGGCCGAGCGCAGCCACAACCGCCCACGGCTGAGCGTACGGATCGTGCCCGGGGCCACGCTGTACCCGTGCCCTTCCTCCGGGACGTCCTGTCCTACGACGGGCAGCGGCACGTGGGACATCACCGGCTGCAGGTCGGGGGCGGCCAGCGCGGGGTCGGTCTTCGCGAAGTACTGGGCCTCGATCTTGTTGGACGTGCCCGGCGGCACGGGCCGGGCCGACTCGTACACCACCGGGGCCAGCGCGTGATCGTGGAGGTTGGCGCCGACCCCCTGCAGATCGGCGACCACGTCGATGCCGAGCGCACGCAGCTCGTCGGCCGGACCGATCCCGCTGAGCAGCAGCAACTGGGCGGAGCCGATGGTGCCGCCGGACAGGACGACGTCGCCGGTGCAGCGGTACGGCGGTGCGCCGGCCGTCCTGGATGATCTCGACTCCGCGTGCGCTTCCGTCCTCGACGACCACCCGGGCGACCGCTGCGCCCGTCAGCACCGTCAGCAGCGGACTGTCGAGTACGGGCTGCACGAAGGCGTTCCAGGCACTGACCCGCCTGCCGTCACGGATGTTGAGATGGAGCAGGTTCACACCGAGGATCTCCTCGGCGTTGCAGTCGTCGTTGTGCGGGATCCCGTACTGCTCGCAGGCCTCCACGAAGGCGACGGAGACCGGGTTGGGCGTGTGGTTGCGGGTGACGGGCATCGGCCCGCCCGCCCCGTGGAAGTGCGAGGGGCCGTCCTCGAAGTCCTCGGAGCGTTTGAAGTACGGCAGGACTTCGTCGTACGACCAGCCGGTGGCCCCGTGCCGGGTGGCCCAGTCGTCGTAGTCCGACCGGTGTCCGCGTATGTAGATCATGGCGTTGATGGCGCTGGTTCCGCCGAGTACCTTGCCCCTCGGCCAGAACACCCTTGTGCCGTCGGCGTGTTGCTGGGGTTCGGTGAGGTAGGCGTAGTCCTCTGACGAGGTCCACAGTTCCCACATGCGGCCCGGGTCGTGGATGGCCGGGTTGGTGTCCGGGCCGCCGGCCTCGATCAGCAGGACGCTGCGGCCGGCGTCCACGAGTCGGCGGGCGATGACACAGCCGGCGGACCCGGCGCCGACCACGATGTGGTCGTAGGTGTTCTGGTCATGAGCGTTCTGTGCGGCTTCCATGGCGGAAGAGTGCCGCCCGGTGGGCGTGGGGGCTTTCACGGCGGTGCACGGGGACTTGCCGGGCTGAGCACGGTCACCGCGCCGTGCGGGCCTCACGGGGACTGATGCCGTAGGCGGTCTTGAAGGCGTGGCTGAAGTGGGCCGGGCCGGGGAAGCCCCAGCGGCTGCCGATGGCGCCGACCGGCAGATGGGACAGCGCCGGGTCGGCGAGGTCGCGCCGGCAGCGGGCGAGCCGGTGCTCGCGGATCCAGCCGGAGACGGTGTACCCGTGCTCGGCGAGCAGCTTGTAGAGGTAGCGGCGGGAGATGTGATGGGCCGCCGCGATCTGGTCGGGGCCCAACTCCGGGTCGGAGAGCCGCTGTTCCATGTAGGAGAGGATGCGTTGCGTGAGGACCTGGCGGCCGTCGTCGTAGGGCGGCGTCGTCCGGTCGGCACCGGTGTGTTCCGCGAGGAGGGTGCCCACCAGGTCGGCCACGTTGTCGGCGAGCCGGGGCGTGCCGAGCGACTCCAACTCGTCCACCTGACGCGCCAGTCCGTACAGGAAGGGGCGCACCACCGTGCCAAGCCCGTCGCGGCACGACACCGAGATCGCCGTCACGCGCGCCAGGTCGCGTTCCGGCAGCCGCAGCATGGTCCGGGGGAACATCAGGGCCAGACTGCGGCCGGGCCGGTCGGTGTCGAGGCAGTACGGGTGCCGGGTGTCGTAGACCGCCAACTCGCCGGGTTTCAGCTCGGCTTGGTGGTCTCCCTGAGTGAGCACACAGTGCCCGGTCAGCTGCAGACTGACCTTGACGTGGTCGGACGCGTCCGACCCGAGCGGCCGCCGGGTGCGAGCCGTGTGCGGCGGGGTGGTCACGACGGACACCTGGACCGGTCCGACCCGGGCGATGCGCAACTGCGCGTGGAATTCGGGCCCTTCACGCGGCACGATCTCCAGGGGCACAAAGCTCCGGCTCACGACGTCCTGCCAGAACTCCAGCCTCGTCGCGGTGTTCTCGTCACTCGGCGTCATGATCGAGGACATGCGCCTCTCCCTCCTCGAATCCGGCCCGAGGACGCGGGACCGGACAGCCGGCCCCTGGCGGGGAGTGTAGGCCAGGCCGCAGTGGAACGCTTTGGTGTCCTCCGGGCGTCGTCCCTCACCAGGGCGCGGTGGTCGTGTCCCGGAGAGGGGTGACCGGGTGCTTACGGACGGCGGATTCGCCAAGTGGACGCGGCGGTTCGAGGAGGAGCGGGAGCGCAGGCACGCCCAGGGGGACCCGGACTGGGGACAGGGGGCGACGCTGGATCGGGCGGTGTGGGCCGGCATCCAGCGCTTCCAGGTCGGGGAGGAGGGTGACGGCGCCAACCTCGTCGCCAAGGCGGACCAGGCCGGCGACGCCGACTACGCGCAGGCGGTCCGCCTCTTCGTCGCCGAGGAACAGAACCACGCCCGCCTGCTCGCCGGGCTGCTGGCCGCGGGTGGCATACCGACGCTGAACGGTCACTGGAGCGACACCGTCTTCGTATGGCTACGGCGTCTCATGGGCCTGCGCATGGAACTGCTGGTGCTGATGATCGCGGAGGTGGTGGCGCTGCGTTATTACCGGGCCCTCCGTGACGGCACCGACGATCCGCTCACGTCGGAGGTGGCGGCACGGATCCTGTCCGACGAGCAGCGCCACGTCCCCTTCCACTGCGAGCGCCTGCACGCCTCGCTGGCGGAACTGCCCCGCCCGACGCGTCGCCCGGTGATGGCTCTGTGGCGGTTTCTGCTGCTCGCGGTCACGCTGGTCGTCGCCGCCGATCATGGCTCGGCGCTGCGCCGGCTGGGCATCGGGCGGCTTCGTTTCGTGGCGGACGTGATGGTGTCGGCGGGCGAGGTGGTGTCTGCGGTGCTGGCCCCGAGGCCGGACGCGTGGTCAAGCGTGAGTTGACCCCGGGCGGCCCTTCCTTACTTACTCCGACCGGCTCCCCGACGGTTGCGGTAACGCTGCCGACAGGCCCGCAGATGACGGTCGTACGAGCCTGACTCCAGCAGTGTCGCGAAGGCGAGCTGGTCGCCGACTGGCACGCCGAGTCCGGTGCCATGTCGGCACTGCCGGACGCACCCGTGGTACAGGACGATTCCCGGAAGCGACGGCCCGCGTGGCGGCGGTGGCTGACGAACTCGCGCTCGACGAGCTGCGGTTCACCTACCGCGACCGCATCAGGCTCGACATACTGCACAGCACCCACGGCGTCCTGACGCGGCGACGGCAGCACCATCGACCCACAGCGAGGTGGACATGGGAGGAAAGCCACTCACCGTCGTGCAGTGGGCCACCGGCAACATAGGAACCGGCTCCCTGCGGGCCGTAATCGGGCACCCCGGCCTGTCCCTGGCGGGCGTGTACGTCCACACACCGGAGAAGGCCGGCCGCGACGCGGGTGAACTGTGCGGCCTCGACGCCACCGGCATCAAGGCCACCCACGACATGGACGAGATCCTGGCCCTCGGCGCCGACTGCGTCCTCTATATGCCGCGCGCGTGCGCCATGGACGAGGTGTGCCGCCTGCTCGCGTCGGGCGCGAACGTCGTCACGACCCGCGGCGAGTTCCACCACCCACCGAGCATGGACCCGGCCGTACGCGAACGGATCGAGGCCGCCTGCGCGCGGGGCGGCACCTCGATCCACAGCACGGGCAGCAGCCCCGGCTTCATCACCGAGGCCGTCCCCCTGGTCCTGGCGTCGATCCAACGGCGCCTGGACCGCCTGACCATCCACGAGTACGCCGACCTGTCGCGCCGCGACTCCCCGGGCATGCTCTTCGACGTGATGGGATTCGGCCGGGCTCCGGCGGCCTCCGACGAGGCCCGACTGTCCCACCTGCGCGACAGCTTCGGCCCCTCCCTGCGCCTGGTCGCGGACGCCCTGGGCCTACCGCTCGACTCGGTCGTCGCGACCGGCGAGGTGGCAACGGCCCACCGCCCGACGGAGATTGCCGCCGGTACGCTGCCGGCCGGCACCGTGGCCGCCCAGCGGACGATCGTCTCCGGCCTGCGCGACGGTGAGACGCTGCTGCGGTTCGTGGCCACCTGGTACTGCACCACCGACCTGGACCCCGCATGGGACGTCAAAGCCACAGGCTGGCACCTGACGGTCGAGGGCGACGCCCCGCTCGACATCGACATGCGCCTCGCGGTCCCCCTCGAACAAATGGCAGCGGTCTCCCCCGGCTACACCGCCCACCGCGCGGTCAACGCCGTCCCGCCCGTGTGCGCGTCCGCCCCAGGCATCCGTACGACCCTCGATCTGCCGGCGTTCACGGCCACCCTGGCCTGAGAGTCGTATCGCTACTACCTAGGTAGTAGCGCACCGTTCCACCAAGGGCGCTCCCCTGTGGCGGTACGTAGAGCCTCGGCCGGAAGCCGTTGCGGCCGAAGGTACGGACCGCGTGGGATGGCTCCGATGAGTGACGGGCGGCCGAAAGTCGCCGCCGGTCGCACCGAGCCCCGACGGGAGTCGCTCACTGTGTCCACACAGACCGGTCCTGGTCAGTCGAAACCGAAACCGGAGGCCACGCCGTCGCTTGCGGAGCCACCGGCGGAACCGTCGGAGGTCGCACCGCGGAAGCTCGGCCTGTCGCTGGCCGTTCTGTCGGTGGCGGCCTTTATGGCCGGACTTGATCTGTTCATCGTCAACGTCGCCTTCGACGACATCGGCCGCGACTTCGACAACGTCGCGCTTTCGGATCTCTCGTGGGTGCTCAACGGCTACGCGATCGTCTTCGCCGCACTCCTGGTGCCGCTGGGCCGGTTGTCCGACCGCGTCGGCCGCAAGCGCATGTTCCTGCTCGGCCTGCTGGTCTTCACCGTCGCCTCCGCGGCCTGTGCCACCGCGACGGGACTGTGGGCGCTCGTCGTCTTCAGGGTGCTCCAGGCCGTGGGCGCGGCGGCGTTGACCCCGGCCAGCCTGGGCCTGCTGCTCTCGGTGTTCCCGCCGGAGAAGCGGCACGGTGCGGTCAGGATCTGGTCGGCCAGCGCCGCGCTGGCCGCGGCGGCGGGCCCCGTCTTCGGGGGCCTGCTGGTCAGCGCGTCCTGGCGCTGGGTCTTCCTGGTGAACATCCCGATCGGAGTGCTGGCCCTGCTGATGGCCGTACGGATCCTGCCGGAGTCGCGGGAGGCCACGGCGCAGCGGCTGCCGGACCTGACCGGGACCGGCCTGCTGACGGCGTCGATCGGGCTGCTGGCGCTCGGCCTGGTGAAGATCAACGACTGGTCGGTGCCCCTGACGTCCGCGGTGCTGGCCGGCGCCGTCGCCGGAATCGCGGTGTTCTGGTTCCGCTCGAAACGCCATCCCTCCCCGGTGATCGAACCGGCGCTGCTGCGCGTACGGGCGTTCGCCTGGTCCAATCTCGCGGCGCTCGCCTTCAGCGCGGCGTTCGCGGCGAACCTGCTGACCGCGATCCTGTGGATGCAGCAGGTATGGCACTACTCCGCGCTGCGGACCGGCCTGTGCATCGCGCCGGGCCCCCTCATGGTTCCCCTCGCGGCGGTACTCGCCGGAAAGCTGGCGGTGCGCCTCACGCCGGCGGTGGTGGCCGCCCTGGGCTGTCTGATCTGCGCCGTCGGCGTGGTGATGCTGACGGTCAGCATCGGTCAGACGCCGCATTACGCCGCCGAGTTGCTCCCCGGCTGGCTGGTCGGCGGCGTCGGGGTCGGCCTCGCCCTCCCGACGATCCTGGCGTCGGCCACGGCGGACCTGCCTCAGGAGCGGTTCTCCACGGGCAGTGCCGTGGTCAACATGAGCCGGCAGATCGGCAGCGTGTTCGGGATCAGCGTGCTGGTCGCGATCCTCGGAACCCCGCTCACCTACGACGCGGCACATCGGGCCTTCGTCAACGCCTGGATCGCGATCGGGGCGCTCATGCTCCTTGGCGCCGTGACCGCCCTGGGTATGACGGCGCGGCCCGCCGCGGCTCCAAGGTCACTCAACCGAAAGGAAGCCTCATGAGCGAGCTCGTGAGCAAGAAACGCATCGTCTTCGTCGACTGCCTGCCCGGAGTCGTTCTCGACAAGGAACTGTCCCTGGCGCGCTTCGGAGAGATCGGCCTCGACCGGTCCCAGCCCGACACCTTCGAGCGCTATCTGCACGAACTGGAGCCCGGCACCGAACTGGCCGTCGCCTATATCGGGGGCGGTGGGACCTCGATACCCACGGCGTTGAGGCAACTCCGGGGTGTACCGGAGTTCACCAAGACCCGGGTGTTCATCGTCGGCGAAGCCGCGGGCGGGCCCGTTCCCGGCTGGGCCGAGGCACTGGACGTCGAGGACTTCCTGGCCCCGTCGGCCTTCGACGGCTTCGGCTTCACGGACACGGTCGAGATAGGTCTGCGGGCGTACAACTCGCTGATCCTCGACCCGCTGTACACGGACTTCTACCTCGACATGACGTGGAACAAGATCTTCGACTGGTTCGAGACCACCCGCTGGGACTGGCGCGAGCTCGACCTCGACCGCCTCAACCCGGAGCTGATGAGCGCCGAGGAGATCGACTTCCTCACCGAGGCCGCCATCATCGAGTTCGGCACGCTGCCCGGCGCGCACAACTTCCTGCGTGAGTGGGAGGGGGAGACCAGCTTCTCCTCCTGGGCGCTGAGCTGGGGCGCGGAGGAGGCACGGCACTCGCTGGTGCAGGCCCGCTGCCTCGACAAGATCGGCATCAAGGTCCGCTCCAAGCACGCTCTGTACAAGCGGGAGCCGTACCCGATCGGCGACACCCGGACCGGCACGCTCATGATGAACATCATCTCCGAGGCCCGCGCCGCGGAGCTGTACCGGTGCCTCGCGGCCGAGACCAAGGAGCCCGTGGTCCGGGGAATCTGGAAACTCCTCGGCCGCGACGAGTCCCGGCACGCCCGCGCGTTCTACGTCTTCACGCAGGAACTGTGCGACGGCAACCGGGAGAGCCAGATCGCCGCGCTCAAGATGGCGTACGTCTGGCTGGCCGACCGCAGCGACGGCCTCAAGCACCCGGCCGGACACTTCTACCCGCACTCCACCTCGGCCAAGGGCATCCGCCGCATCGAGCTCATCAAGGACGACGCCACCGACGCGGCCGACGGCAAGGTGCTGCAGATGGTGCGGCGCCTGGTCGAGGACGACTCGATCGAGTCGTCGAGGGACATCAAGCGAAAGCTCCGGTCGCTCATCTAGTTCGCTCATCGAGGGGGTGAGAGGTTTGCCGGAACAGGCGTCCATCGATTCCGAGATCGACAACCCATCAAATTGCTTCGGCTGCGCCGCACACAATCCCATCGGTCTGCGGCTGGTCTTCGAGGAGCGCGGCAGCGGATTCGCCACACGGCTCACACTCGGTGCCGACTACGAGTCGTTCCCGGGCGTCATCCACGGCGGAATCGTCGCCACGATTCTCGACGAGACCCTCGCACAGGCCGTATACCGCGGGGGCTGGATATCGGCCTTCACCACCGGTCTGCGCATCCGTTACGGCAGGCCCATGGAGACCGGCGTCGAATACACCGCATACGCCGAGATCACCAAGCGCGACGAGCACTCGGTGCGGGCGTCCGGCGAGATCATGTACGGCCGCGATCTCGTGGCCGCGGCGGACGGCACCTTCCATCTGCTCACCGACGAGGTGCTGGCCGAACACGGCCGGCGCCTGCCGGAAAGGCTCGTATCGGCACTTCGCACCGCCAAAGGAACTGTCATTCAGGGGGAATGAACAACCATGGACGTCAGCGAAGAGATAAACGAAGAGATAAACGAAGAGATCAACGAAAAGATCCTTGGCATCATCGCCGAGGAACTGGAGATCACGGCCGCCGAACTCAAGGGCGACCAGTACTTCCGCGCCCTGCCCAACGTCGATTCGATGCGCGTACTCCAGATCATCCTGAAGACGGAGAAGGCCTTCGACATCGAGATAGAGGACGAGGTCACCTTCCGTATCCAGACCATCGGCGAGTTCCAGACCCTGGTCGGGGACCTCTGCCGGCAGCGAGCCACGGCGTGAACCTGGTCCAGGCGCTCGCCGATGTGGCGAACCGCGGAACAGGCCACGGCATACGCCTGTTCCGCGGCGACGAGGAGACCGAACGCGTCACCTACGGCCAGCTGTATGCCGAGGCGGGGAAGCTGGCCTGCGGTCTGCTGGAGCGCGGGGTCCGGCCCAGGGAGCGGGTGGCTCTCGCGCTGCCCACCTCGATCGATTTCGCCAGGGCGTTCTTCGGCGTCCTCGCGGCCGGCGCCGTTCCGGTGCCGCTGCCACCGCCCGTCCGCTTCGCCTCCCTTGACCTCCACCTCAACCGGATCGCTCTCGCGATGCGTCAGTCGAAGGTGCGCGTGGTCCTGTCCGACAGCAAGCTCGCCGGGGTGATCCGGCCGGTGCTCGGCGACACCGGCGGTGAGTTCGAGGTCCTCGACGCGGCCCTGTCCATGGAGTCCGGCACGGAGTACGCCGACGTGTCGGACGAGGCTCCCGGACTCGTCCAGTACACCTCGGGCACCAGCGAAAGCCCGAAGGGCGTGGTGCTGAGCCACGCCAACGTGCTCGCCAACGTCGCGGCCATCACCAAGGGCCTCGACGTCACCGACGCGGAGGTCAGCTGCAACTGGCTGCCGCTCTTCCACGACATGGGGCTGATCGGCACACTCCTGACTCCGGCGCTGGCCGGTGCCGAGACCCTCCTGCTCCCGCCGGAGGACTTCCTCAGGGACCCCGGGCGGTGGCTGCGCATCATCAGCCGGCACCGCGGAACGGCCACCACGGCACCCAACTCCGGCTATCTGTACGCGCTGCGCAAGGTTCCGGCCGACAAGGTGCGCGACCTCGACCTGTTCTGCTGGCGGGTCGCACTCAACGGCGCGGAGACCGTGGACCCCGGCATGATGCGCCGGTTCTCCGAGCATTTCGCCCCGGCCGGCTTCCGCGCCACCGCCTTCCTTCCGGTGTACGGCCTGGCCGAGGGCAGCCTCGCGGTGACCTTCACACCTCTGGGGCGCCCGGCGACGAGCATCCGGTTACGACGGGAACCGCTCGCGCACGGCGTGGTGGAGCCGACGGCCGACGACTGCGACACCACAACTGCCAGGGAACTAGCCTCAGTTGGTGTCCCCGTGGCGAACACCGAGGTCAGGCTGGTGGACGACGAGGGAGCCGAGCTGAGGGACGAGGCCCGGGTGGGCGAGATCCAGATCCGGGGCGACTCGGTGATGCGCGCCTATGAGGCCAACGAGGCGGCGACCCGGACCACCGTCCATGCGGGAGGCTGGGTGTCCACCGGAGACCTGGGACTCCTGCACGACGGCGAACTCTTCATCGTGGGCCGAAAGAAGGAAATGATCATTGTCCTCGGCCAGAACTACTACGCCACCGATATCGAGTCTGTGGCCGGCCGGGTGCCTGGTGTCGCGAACAACGCGGTCCTGGCGACGGCGGTGACATCGGCCGACGGCGAAGGGCTCGCACTGGTCGCGGAAACAAAGGAGGCGGATCCGGCCGTACGGGCCGAACTCGTCGCCCAGTTGAGGCATTCCGTTTCGGACACGATCGGGCTCACCCCGCGCAAGGTGATCCTGGTCAGAAAGGGCGCCTTGCCGCGTACGTCGAGCGGAAAGCTGCAACGATACGGAACAGAAGCCCTAGTGGCGGCTGCGGACGGTCCAGCGGATGACTTTGGCGACAGAGGCGACAGACCGGAGGAAGCTCGATGACGGATGCTCCCAGGACGGCGCAGGATCTGACGGCGACTCAGCGGGAGGAACTCCTGCGCCGCTCGTGGATGGCAACCGACGGACTCTGGTTCTACCAGACCGCCACCAAGAGCGGCATCGACGGAGCCAACGAGGCGAATATCCAGGTGGTCCGTGAATTCGGGCGCCAGGAGATGGTCCGGCTGATGCGCAGTCTGGGCGTCGAGAAAGTCGAAACCGTCGAGCAGTACCGGCACTTGTTCCAGTCGGCGGTGGATCTCTATCTCGGCTCGCTGTTCGCGGCGGAGGAGTCGTTCGAGGACGGTACCCAGCATCTGGAGGTGTCCACGTGTTTCGCCTACAAAGGGGTCAAACGCGCCGGCATCGAGATGACGTACCACTGCGGTCCCGGGGAGCGTCTGACGGGCTGGCTGCAGGCGATGGACCTCCCCGCCGACATCGAACCCGGCGTGGGCCTCTGCCAGATGGCGCACACCGGGTCCTGCGGCTACCGGCTCAAAGTCGGCCTGTGACACCACCAAGGAGCGAACCATGACGTACGTCATCGCCGAACCTTGTGTCGACGTGAAGGACAAGGCCTGCGTCGAGGAGTGCCCCGTCGACTGCATCTACGAGGGCCGCCGGGCCCTGTACATCCACCCGGAGGAATGCGTCGACTGCGGCGCCTGCGAGCCGGTGTGCCCGGTCGAGGCGATCTTCTACGAGGACGACACCCCGGAGGAGTGGAAGGACTACCACCAGGCGAACACCGAGTACTTCGACCAGCTCGGCTCACCCGGCGGCGCCGCGAAACTGGGCCCGGCCGAGCGGGACCACCCGCTCATCGCGGCGCTGCCCCCGCAGCAGCAGGACGGGTGAGCGACCTACGGACAGAGCTCCAGGATCCCCGCCTCCCGGGCCCGGCGAATCGCGTCCATCCGGGAAGTGGCCCCGAGCTTCCGGTAGATGTTCGTCAGATGCTTCTTGACCGTGGTCTCGGCCAGGAACAGGGAACGCGCGATCTCCGCGTTGCTGTGTGCCTCGGCGACATGACACAGGATCTCGATCTCCCGCGCGGACAGGCGCGGCGCCCCCGAGCCGGGCGGATCGAGTGCCTTGACCATGTCCCGGGAGATGGAGAGATGGATCCGCTCCGGGGAGGTGATCACGGAACGGATCACGGCGAGCAGCTCCCGCATGGACACGAACTTCATCACATAGGCGGCGGCACCGTCGTTGATCAGAGCCCTGAGCAGTACGGGGTCGTCGCGCATGGTGAGGACGATGCAGTGCGTGTCCGGGCAGTGCTGGTGGATCTCCTTGATGGTGTCCCGGATCCCCGGCCCGGGCATCTGTACGTCGAGCAGCGCGATGCCGGGACGATGTCGCCGCGCGAGTGTGACGGCGTCGGTTCCGCTCTTGCCCTGGGCGACGACATCCAGCCAGTCCTCCTGCCTGAGGTAGCCGGCCAGCATCTCCCGGAAGAGCGTTTGATCGTCCACCACGATCAGGGTTGTGGTGCCGGTGTTCTCAGGCATCGGTCACCAGTTGACCAAGGGGACGGACACGGCGACCGTCGTACCGCTGCCCACCGAGCTGTCGATGGTGGAGCTTCCCCCGAGCAGTTCGGTCCGCTCGCGGATCGAGATGAGCCCGTCGTGCCGCGCCTTCGGGGCCGTGGCCAGGTCGAATCCCGTGCCGTCGTCGGAGACCGAGGCCTGGACGGTCAGCTCCGAAACACACAGCGTGATCCGCACTCGCCTCGGCGCGGAGTGCCGCAGCGCGTTTCTGACCGCCTCACGGAGTACGTAGTAGAGCTCCTCCGTGACCGGCGAGGGCAACGCGGTGCTGTCCCCCGTCACCGCGAATTCGATCTCCACGTCATCGGGAGCGGCGGACTCCAGAAACTGTCCGAGG
Organism: Streptomyces sp. JLBG701; assembly: GCF_058544905.1. Lineage (NCBI taxonomy): Bacteria > Bacillati > Actinomycetota > Actinomycetes > Kitasatosporales > Streptomycetaceae > Streptomyces > Streptomyces sp. JLBG701. Next base: position 5,597,931 of record NZ_CM178588.1, on the reverse strand, counting down.
GTACGCTCCAGCCCCAGGTCGGAAGCCGAATCGCGGAGTTCACCCGACAGCTTGCTGATGACGCGAAGGGCCTCGCGGAGCGAATCCTCCGCCGATTTCAGCTTGATCCGCGCGAGTTCGGGATCGTGGGCGAGCTCCCCTTCACGCAGTTCGAGGGCGAGCAGGGCCACGAGAATCTCATGAGAGACCTGGTCGTGCAGATTCCGCGAGAGCCGACGGCGTTCGTCGAGATGAGAACCATGGATCTTCTCGCGTAGAAACTTGATGTACCCGACGCAGCCGAGCGCGATCTGCGTCATCACCGCTTCGTGGAGACGCAGCGCGAGATCGAGCAACGCGTCCGCGCCCGGTTCCTGCGGCAGGGTCTCGCGGACGAGCACGGGAAGTGTCAACTCGTAGAACAGACCGGCCGCGCGAACGGTCTCGGTCGGATGGATCTCAAGTGAGGCCCGCTGCCCGCTGAACTCGGCCGCGCTGCGCAGCGATTCCTCACTGGGCTCGGTCCGCCGCCCCACCCCGCCGGACCGGCCACCACGACCGAGGTCACGCAGCAACAACTCGACCTGCCTGGCCAACAGCCCACTCAACACCGGCTTTTCGACCAGTGGACTGCCGTTCGAACGCAGCCGCTGAAAGAACTGGTCGGTGATTTTCACCCGAACTTCGTGGGGTAACTCAGCCTCCGAACTACCCCAGTCGACCGCACCGGACACCATAGCGATTCCCCCGCTTCATACCAGAACAGCGTCCTCCGTGCCATGCCCTGCCAAGGCTACCGTCGACGGGCGGGGGCCGACAGGGCCAACTTGCTGTGCTGCCCCGCCCGTCACCTCGGCCGCGCTACCGGACCGGGTTCCATCCGTCGGTGCCGGCCAGGTACTTCTGGGCGGTGTAGTCCGCGGCTTGGGCGTCGGTCAGCTTCGGTGCGTTCTGGACGCCGGCTCCGAGGCCGGAGTTGCGGTACTCGAAGAACCGGGCCCACGACCAGGGGTACTCGGGGACCATGTCGGTCCAGGGATGTGTGTCGTTCACCTGGGGGTACACGATGGTGTCGCGGACCACCGCCTGGGGCCAGGCCTCCGGCGCGTTGTGCCACGGCCGGCCGAGGTACATCGAACGCGGTGGCGCCTGGCCGTCGCCGAATATCGAGCTGTCGGTGATGAGAATCCCGTACTGCTTCCGGTAGTCGGTGTTCGGCGCCAGTACCGTGCCGCCGGCCCAGTAGGTCTGCTGGATGTCGGACCGGTCGATCACCGCGGTGGCGTTCCCGAAAATGAAGTCCACGTTGCCCCTGATGAAGCACTTGTAGAAGTACTGCCGGGCCTGGTCCGTGGGCGCGATTCCCTTGACGAGCAGGGTGTCCTGACGGCCGAGGATCCGGACGTTCTGGTACACCTGCCGGTCGCCCATGGCGGCTATCGCGACGGCCTGGGTCTCGTACGGGCTGATCTCCGGGTGGGCCGCGGGGTCGAACGTGTTGGAGATCGTGAGGTCCTGGACGGTCAGGTTGGCCGACTTGAAGGTGGCCGTGGCGCTGCCCTGGGTGCCCCACTGTGTGCCGTCGGGCTTGAGCATCCCGTGGGCCCTGGTGTTCCAGATGAGGACATCCGACGCGTTGCCGCTGACGCCCTGGATCGTCAGCCAGCTCTTGCTCGTCGGGACGCTGATGACCTCGTGGTAGCTGCCCTTGTCGACGAAGATGTTGTTCGCGCCCGAGTCGGGAGCGGCGTCGATCGCGGCCTGCACGGTCCAGTAGTCGCCGGTGCCGTCGGGCGCGACGAGCGTCGTGCCGCCCTCGAGAAGGCCCTTGCCCTTGGTGCCCTTGCCCGAGTGGTGGGCCAGCATGAGCACGGCCGCGAGGGCCGCCGAGGTCTCGTAGAGGACGCCGGCGATCTCGATCTCGGGCGAGAGGGCGAGAGTACCTATGAGTACCGCGCCCAGGAGCGCGGCGCTCATCAGGCCCCAGTCGTTGTGCTGCGCGATGTGCTCCGCGGTGACGGTGTACGGCAGACCGTTGCCGAAGGCCGTCACGGTCGCGGCTGCCTGATTCCGGAAGCGAGCGCCCTCGGCGAGCCCCACGATGATCTGAAGGATCGCCGGCGCCGCGATCCTGACGTAGCCGGCGGTGGTGTTGGCACCGTCGTGGAGGGTCAGCACGGCGTTGTTGAGGCTGGCGGGCGTTATGTTCATGCCGTCGCGGGTGGCGCCCTGTCCTCTCAGGGCGTCGTATCCGGCGAGCGTGTTGTACCTGGTGTTCGTGTTGCCGGTCGTGGCACCGGGCAGGGTCACGCCGGCCTCCAGCGGGAAGAACTGGAACCACTCCACGTTGCCGCCGCCGTGGTCGGTGCCGGGCCGCCATCCCATGACGTAGGTGTCCGACCGGCGTATGAACACCCGGATGAACTCGCCACCGCCCTCGGCGTACAGGTCGACGGCGATGAACTGGGCCGTCCCGTCCTCGTCGGTGACGTCGACGGGGCGGCCTCCCTCCGGCCGGACCCGGTGCGAGGAGACCCGCTGCCTGATGGCGTTGATCAGGGCTGCGTAGCCGGTCTTGGCGTCGGCGGGCTCACTGGTGATGGTCCAGTTGATGTCGGAGCCGGTCGCGGCTACGGCGCTGGGCGCGCCAACGGCCACCAGGCCGCCGGCCATCACGCCGGCGGCCACCATGGCGGCGATGAAGGATCTCCGGGGGAGTCCGGACTGCATCTCGGTCGTCACATGAGCTCCTTGTGGTGCGCCCCAACGGTCATGAGCGGCCCACTGATTCATGGATCCGCTGGGCAAAGGCTCTGCGCGGGGTCCGCCCCGGGGCCATGGGTACTTGTACGGGCCCGGGCCCCGCCCCGGCCCGGGTATTTCTACGGGGTTGTCCTACGGGGTGGGTGCCTGGTTCGCTGTCCACCAGGACGCGATCCGGGCGCGGGATGCGAAGCCGAGCTTGGCCAGGATGTTCTCGACGTGGCCGTGGACCGTGCGCGGGGAGCGTCCGAGCGTGGAGGCGATCTGCCGGTTGCTCATGCCTTCGGCGACCAGCGCGGCGACTTCCCGCTCCCGGGGGGTCAGCGGGCTCGGGGCAGAGGCCGTGGCGGGCGGCTCGGGTTCGGTGCGCAGGGCGTAGGCGATGGCCTCGTCGGGGCCGCGGTGACCGCCGCCCTCCGCGAGGGCGTTCTCGTACGCCGCGGGGCCCAGGACCCGTACGACCTCCTCCTCGCACCGGGCGTGCTGGTCGACCATGTGCGGTCCGAACGTCGAGATGCCGGTGTCGGTGTCCCGCCACAGAGCACGCGCGGCACCCAGCAGTCGCCCCGCCTGCTTGTGGTCACCGTCGGCGGCGGTGACCCACGCGAGCTGCTCCAGCATCAGTACGACCCTGACGTAGTCGTTGAAGCCCTGTTCGTTCTCCAGCGCGGACCGGATCATGGCCGAGGCTTCCTTCAGGTCGCCGCGCCGCCAGGAGTCGTAGCCGAGCGTCCACTGCGCATGCGCGCGGACCAGCCGATCGTCATGCGTCTCGGCGAGGGCGACCGCCCGCCGACAGGTCTCCGTGGTGCGCGGATCCTCGAGGTGGGACTGGGCGGTGGCCAGCTGAATCAGCGCGTAGACCGCCCCGACCTCCTCGCCCGTCGCCATATGGGCGGTCGCCGCTTCCTCCAGCAAGGACACGGCCTCCGCCAGCCGGCCGCCGAACAAAGCCAACGTGCCGCGCAGACTCAGCACGTGGGCGCACACCACCCGGTCGGCGAACCGCTCGCCCAGCTCCGCGGCCTCCTCAAGCCACCCGTACGCCGTGACGTGATCGCGCTGCAGCGCCGCCACCCAGGCGGCGACCCACAGTGCCCTGGCCCGGGCCGGAGTGGCCTCGGGTGCGGCGGCGAGCGCGTGGTCGAGCCAGCGGCGTCCCTCACCGAGGAATCCGCCCTCGCACCAGTGGAAGCGCAGCGCGGCGGTCAGCGCCAGGGTGGCCTGCGGGTCGCCGCCCTGGACCAGCGCCGAGCGCAGATTGGCGTACTCGGCACGCAACCGGGTCAGGCTCTCCTGCTGGCCGGGGCCGTGCCATCCGTCGGCGATGAGCTCGGCGAGGGCCAGGTAGAAATCGTGGTGCCGGCGCAGCATCCGCTGTTCCTGGCCGGACTCGGCCAGCCGCTCACGCCCGTACTGGCGGATGGTCGCCAGCAGCCGGTAACGCGGCAGGCCCTCGCGCTCGCAGGGCAGCACGATGGACTGCACGACCAGCCGGTCGAGGAGATCGAGCACCTCGTCCCGGCCGATGCCGTCGTCCCCGCAGACGGCCTCGGCCGCGTCCAGGCCGAAGTCGTCGGCGAAGACCGACAGCCGGTTCCACAGCAGCCGCTCGGCGGGGGTGCACAGCTCGTGGCTCCAGTCGATCAACGCGCGTAGCGTCCGCTGGTGCGGCCGGGCGGCCCGGCAGCCGCTCGTGAGCAGCCCGAAGCGGTCCTCCAGCCGGTTCACCGCCTCGTCGACGGTCAGGGTCCGCAGCCGGGACGCGGCCAGCTCGATGGCCAGCGGCAGCCCGTCCAGGCCGTCGCACAGCCGGAGCACCTGGGCGCGGTTGCCGTCGGTGATCCGGAACTCCGGGCGTACGGCGGTGGTCCGGTCCCGCAGCAGTTCCACCGCGTCGTCCGGCGCCAGCGGAGGGACGGCGAAGACGTGCTCACCGTAGATTCCCAGCGCCCGGCGGCTCGTCGTGAGAATGCGCAGTCCGGGGGAGGCCGACAGCAGCGCGTGTGCCAGCTCGGCGCAGGCGTCGACGAGGTGCTCGCAGTTGTCCAGCACGATCAGCGGACCGCGGTGGGCCAGAAAGACGGCGAGCTGGTCGATGACGGGTCTGGTGCCCAGGTCCGGCACCCCCAGCGCGGTCGCCATGGCGCTCGCCGTCAGCAACGGGTCCCGCACCGGCGCCAGATCCACCAGCCACACCCCGTCGGCGAAGTCCGTCGCCGACGCGGCGGCCACCTCCAGCGCCAGCCGTGTCTTGCCCACCCCGCCCGCACCGGTGAGCGTCAGCAGTCGCGTTGTCGCCAGTCGGCGGCGCACTTCGGCGAGGTCCTGGCGCCTGCCCACGAACGTGGTCAGGGCCGAGGGCAGGTTCCCCACATCTGGTGTCTGGACGGTCACTCGTTCCTTCTCACCTTCCAACGGCTCGCAACCGGCACGAAGGTGTCATCGGTGACAACTTGGGTGTGCGGTACTCGGGCGGCGGAAGGGACGCAGTCGCCCTTATGCCGCTGAGCAGTATGCAATGGGTGATAGGCCCCAGGCGTGGGCTGTGACTGAGGTCTCATGAGTACCCGGCAGTAGCCGACTTCAGGGCCGTTCGCGGTGGGTGACCGCGTAGGCCACGAGGGCGGCGCTGAGGGTGGCCAGGCCGTGGAGGGTGTCGGTGCGGTGACCGGTGCACCGGGTGATGCGCTTCAGCCGCCGGTCGAGAGTGTCGCCGCGGATGCCCAGCTGCTTGGCGGCCCGGTGATGTACGCCGTTGGCCGCGATGAAGGCGTTGAGGGTCTCCCAGAGCACGGGCTGGTCCGGCAGGGGTTCGATGATCTCGACGAGGCGGCGGGAGACGGCGGGGGTCTCGGCGACGCCGTAGTGGACGAGAACGTCGTCGAGCTCGTAGACCCCGGGCGGACCGGCGAGGGCGATGGCCAGGAGGGTGGCGCAGATGTCCTCGACGACGGTTCCGGCGCCCGGGGCCCGGCCGAGGAGCTGCCAGTGGACGGCGATCCAGGCGTCACCGTCCAGATCGGGGTGGACCCGGCGGGCCAGTTCCACGGACTCCTTCCGGCCCTCGGCGGGCACGAGGACGTAGACGCTCTCCCTGGAGTCGGAGGGCAGGACGACGACATCGTCACCGGCGTGGCGTCGGGCCGCGTTTCCGAGAGCCGTCGTGGTGTGGCCGGGCGCCCGGACGGCGAGTACGGCGTAGGCCGTGGCGGGTTCGAAATCCTCATCGTCCGCCTCGAAATCCTCCTCGAAGTAGCCGGAGTTCAGCTCATGGGCGACACGGCGGGCGGCGTCGCCGAGGCGCAGTGCCAGCGTCTCGTGGGCCAGGGGGTCGGGGCGTTTCCCGCCGGCGGTCGGTCGGTTCAGCAGACGCCAGGTCATGGCACGGACCTCGGAGAGCAGTTCTTGGACAGGTTCCCCGCGTGCTGCCCACGCCCTGCCCTCGGCGCGGATCCGGGCAGCTGTCTGTTCGCTCCACCGGCCCTCGCCGGAGATCACTTCGGTGAAGGCAGAGAAGATCAGCAGGTGCAGGTCGGAGGTGGCCACGTCCGGCGGGTGGGTCGTCATGTCCCAAGCCAAGGCCGCCGGGATCGGAAGACCATCAAAGCCCGCTCAGACACCGCTCGGCGGTCTCTGAGCCGACTCTGATGAAACGTTGATCACATGCGACTGCGGCGTGCTGTCTAATGAGCGAAAAGCGCCCCTCGAATTCAAATGCAAAGGGAATTGAATTCGGATAGTGCTGTTCGGTCGTATTGCGCACTTCCCCTTCTCGTTGGAGTGAACAATGGCATTCGCCTTGCGTAAGCGGAAATCCGTCAAGCGCGTTTCCCCCCGTACTCTCGGAGTGCTCGCCGCCCTTACCGTGGGCGCCTCGCTGCTCACGGCCCCCCAGGCCCTCGCCGCCGACGCGCCGACCAACGCCGAGCTCCTGAAGGCCTGCAACTGGGCCAGCTTCTGCAAGTTCCGCCCGCAGAGCTACTGGGGCTACACCGGCCCGGCGCACCAGGTCGGCAGCACCGCGTACAACTGCGGGAGCCAGACCAACCAGCACCGGATCGACTGGTCGGACACGACCACCGCCGGCAACACGGTCGGCGTCTCGGTCACCGCGGGCTACAAGTTCGCCGAGGTCTTCGAGGTGCAGGTCGAGACCAGCTACAGCCACAGCTGGCAGAACTCCCACACCGACACCGAGTCCAACACGCTCAACATTCCGCCGGGAAGCTACGGCTGGATCGAGCGCGGCACGGCCAAGCAGCAGGCCAAGGGGTGGTGGGAGATCCAGTTCAAGGACAGGTATTACGGCCACTACGTCTGGTACGTCTACGACTACCGGGAATCCGGCTTCAACAGCGACAACCCCGGCTACGGCTACGTCACCTTCAAGGACAAGCCGATGTCCTTGTCGGACCGAGGCCGACACTGCTGATGGGTATCGCGTGATGTCTGGAATTCGATCCCCGTTTCCACCCCCGTTTCGACCCTCATTCAAAGTCGTCGCTCTTGCCGTCTGCTCGCTCCTCGCCCTTTCCGGCTGTGCGAGCGGGAGTACGGAAGGCACGCACGTCGGCTACGCGGACCGTGCGGGGCCGACCGTGATCGGCAGCGACGGCTCAACGGAGAGCCGGGTCGTGGCGGCGCTCTACGGCGAACTCCTCACCCAGGCCGGGGAGGAGGTGCGGACGGCGGACACCGAGTACGAGACCGCCGTCGACACCGCACAGGCCGTGGTGGACGGAAAGATCAGCATCGCGCCCGCCTATGAGAGCACCCTGCTGCGGGCGATGCCGGGCGGCCAGACCATGCCCGGCAGCATGGAGGCGACGCTGAGCATGGCGCTGCCCCCCGGCATCGTCGCGCTGCCGCCGGCCGCCGCACAGGGCGGGGTCGTCCTCGCGGTCACCAAGGCAACCGCCGAGCGCCACAAGGTGCACGGCCTCGCCGACCTCCGCGAGGTCGGCCCCGGCCTGACGCTCGGCGGCTCCGCCTCCGGCGACCCCGACGCCCCGTCGGCCGCCTCCCTGAAGAAGGCGTACGGCGTCACGCTCACCTCCGCCGGGACCTCGGGGACGGCGGACGTACTGGTGCTGCGCAGCACCGACCCGGCGATCGCCCGGGGCGGGCTGGTCGTGCTCACCGACCCCGAGTCCGTCGTCCCGCCCGAGCACGTCTTCCCGCTGATCAGTGCGCCCGCCGTGGACCTGACCGGCCGGACGGCGCTGGCCCGGGTCAACACCCTGCTGACGACCGCCCAATTGGCCGCGCTCACGTCGTCGGTCGACGCGGGCGAGACCCCCGGCAAAGCGGCCCAGGCCTGGCTGCGCTCCAAGGGCCTGCTGGGGTGAGCCCGCATCCGATCAGGCACGAACAAGTCCTCAGACACGAACAAGAGTGGTGGTAATTCCATGCGCACTATCAGACGCAAGGTCGTCATGGCCGTGCTCGCCGCAGCCGCCTTCGCCGGCGGCCTGGCGGCCCCCGGAGCGGCCTACGCGGCCGACACCAAGAACGTGACCCTCAGGGTCTGCAGCGGGTCCAACGAGTGGGTGAAGTTCTACTTCGTCGGCGAGAACCAGTACGGCGACTGGGGCGGCTCGCAGTTCTGGGAGATCGCGCCGAAGGGCTGCACCACGGCGTGGGGCTACTGGTGGAAGGCCGGGCAGTCGGTCGAGTTCCACCACCGCAAGCCCAGCACCGGCTGGCGCTGGGAGCCCAGGCTCATCTCGTACAACGACACGCGGGACCAGGCTGTGTACGACCTCTGGATCGGCTGACGGCCCGGTCGGGCCCCCGGATCCGGGTTCCGCGGGCCGCGCCACGAACGCGGCCCGCGGAACCCGACCCGATATTCAGCTCTCGGTGGCCTCGGCGCTTACCAGGTAGCCCGCGCCCCGCACGGTGCGGATCAGCGACTGGCCGGTGTCGCCCAGCTTGCGCCGCAGGTAGTAGACGTAGGTCTCCACGACTCCGGACTCGCCCTGGAAGTCGTACTTCCACACGGTGTCCAGGATCCTCCCCTTGGAGATCACCTGGCCCGCGTTCTCCATGAGGACCTTCAGCAGGGCGAACTCGGTGGCCGACAGCTGCACCGGCTGCCCCTGCCGCCACGCCTCCCGGGTGCCGACGTCCAGTTCGACCCCGGCCGCGCGCAGCCGCCTCGGGGCCGAGGGCACCGTGTAGCCGACGTCCTGGTGGTGGCCGGTGACCCGGGAACGCCGGATCAGCGCGCGGATCCGAGCGCTGACCTCGGTGAGGTCGAAGGGCTTGGTGACGTAGTCGTCGCCCCCTACGGCCAGCGCACGGCACTTGTCCTGCACGGCATGGCGGGCGCTGAGGAAGAGCACCGGCGTGTTGTTCCCCGAGGCACGCAGCCGTCGGCAGACCTCGGCGCCGTCGTGGTCGGGGAGCGTCAGGTCCAGCAGGACGGCGTCGGGCCGCCGATGGCGTACGGCGTCCAGCGCCTCGGTGCCCGTGGCCACGGTGTGTGCGTCGAAGCCGAGGAAGCCCAGGGCTGTCACGAGCAACCCTGAGCCGCCGGCTTCGTCCTCCACCACGAGGACGGAGGGATGGTCGGGTGAACGATCTCGGGTCAAGGCTGACGCACCTTTGGTCAAGTGGATCTGTCAGGTCTCACCCCAAGGCTGGCAAGTCGCGGGTTGTCCAAGTAGCCCCTTCCATCACTCCGGACAATCCGCGGAAGGGGTTACTCAGGAGTATCACCGCTGGTCACAGGTATCGCGGTAGGGCGCGTCAGGGATGTAGGTGCTCCACTGGGCGGGGGTCAGTGCGGTGCCGGCGCGTGCGCACACCCGGGTGAGGGCGGCGGACGAGGTGATGGCGTACCGCTGCAGCGGTACGTGGTCGCCGGCGGCGTACAAGGTGCCGTTGTCGGGGCTGAAGGCGAGGGAGCGGATGCCTTCGCCGGGGGTGGCCAGGGTGCCGCCGAGGGGCTGCTGGGTGGCGGTGTCCCAGAGCTGGATGGTGCCGGCGTCACCGGCGACGGCGAGGGTCCTGCCGTCGGGGCTGAAAGCCAGGGCGCTGACGGCTTCGGGGGTGTTGAGGACCGGGGCGGGAAACACGTTGGGCAGGATGCCCGCGCGGTGGCGGAGCGCTCCGTCCCAGAGGGCGACGCGGCCGGTCAGGTCGCCCGCCGCCACCCGGGAGCCGTCGGCGCTGAAGGCCAGGGCGCCGATCTGTCCGCTCTGGCCGAGGGCCTGTGCGGCGACCGGCCCGGAGGGCAGTTCGGCGGTGTGGCTGTTGCCGAGCAGCAGACGGCCGTCGGGCCGGACGGCCAGGGTGTGGCTGTCGAAGCCCTTGAGTACGGCCGTTCTGCGGTGCGTCGCGGTGTCCCAGACCTCGTCGGTGATCTCGGGGGAGCCTGCGGTGCGGGCGGCCAACAGGGTGCGTCCGCCCGGGCCGAGGGCGAGCTTGACCGCCGTCCCGGCGGAGGAGGCGGAGGGGGACGAGGCGAGGTCCAGCGTCGTCCGTTCGCGGTCGTGGGCGACATCCCAGACGATCACCTGCTGGGGCGCGGTGTCCCGGCCCGGGGTGGACACCCCGTAGGTGAACGCCTCGCCGTCGGGGCTGAAGGCCATCAGGGATCTGGTGTCCTTCGGTACGACCGGGTCGCTCCGGTCACGGGACACCGGGAACGCCGGGGACCGCAACTCGTTGAGCAGCCGCCCGTCGGTGGTGTCCCGCAGCTGGAAGCGGTAGTGGCCGCCGGTCCGCTCGGCGGTGGCGAGGGTGCGGCCGTCGGGGCTGAGCAGCGCGTTGTCCAGCGGGTGCTCGCGCCACCGGGAGGTGACGGCGGCGGCGATGTCGAGGGTGTGGACGGTGCCGCCTTCGAGGTAGCGCAGGACCGGCCGGCCGGGATCCCAGGCGAGGCTGCCGGAGGGGAGCTGGCCGTTCAGGAGGTACCGGAAGACGGGGGCGCCGGGCGCCGACAGCCGCCACACCCTGACCTCGTTGCGGCACGAGGCCGCAAGGAACTGTCCGTCCTCGCTGAACGCGGCGTACTCGACGTCCGGGTAGTAGATGTCGGCGAGCTGCCGTCCCGACGCGGTGTCCCAGGCGCGGATGCCCATGGTGGACAGGGCGGTCAGCCGGTTGCCCGCTTCGAACCGGAGCAGCACGTCCTTGTTGTCGCAGATGCCGTGGGTCTGCTCCCAGGCGCCGTGCAGCGTACGGCGACGGGCGAGATCCCGCACCACCGGTGCGTGCCCCTTGGCGCAGACGGCGACCTGACGGTCGTCCGGGCTCGGGGCCACGTCCGGACTGCCCTTCCCCGAGGCCTCGAACAGCAGCCGGTCGTCCGCGACGGAACGCAACTGCGTCCGGCCGCCGTCCGGTTCGGCCACCACATAGCTGCGGCCGCTGGGCCCGATGCCGACGAGGGACGACGACGGCAGTGCTCGCGCGGGACCGGTCCACTTTCCCGTGGACACGTCCCACAGCCGCTGGCCGCCGGGCACCTGAAGCACCAGGACCCGGGCGTCGGGACCGGCGGCGAGCACCGTGTCCTGCGGCAGGCGTCCGGACGCGGTACGGCGGTGTGCGGCGACGTCCCAGCTCCGCCACGACCGTCCCTCCGTGCCCAGCACGGTGCGGCCGGAGTCGGCGAGGAAACGCGGGGTGTCGCCGCTCGCTCCGGGCGCGGTGAAGGCGTCCAACTGCGGCTGGGTGAGGGCGCCGAGCAGGGCCGAGCGGGTCTCGGTGAGCGGGGCGGTGCGCCAGGCCGCGGCGCTGAGCAGCATGGCGGTCCTGGGGTCGGTCGTCCGCATCGAGGCGGCGACCGAGGCGACCCGACGGGCCGCCGTCTCGGTCTCCTCCCGTACGCCGGTCCGGTGCTGCTGCCAGGCGACCAGGCCGGTGACCAGCGACAGCGTCACGGCGACGGACAGCGAGGCGACCAGCCGCCGGGCCCGGCGGGCGGTCCTGGTGGCGGTCCGGTGTTCGCCCGCACGGGCGTCCAGGGCGGCGGTGAGGAAGTCCCGCTCCGACGTGTTGAGTTCGTCCGATGTCCTGGACGTGCTGCGTCCGGGGGACCGCCCGGCCGCGAACAACTCCTCGGCGTGGGCCAGCCGGGTGCCCCGGTAGAGGGTGCCGGAGTCGCGGCCGAGCTCCTCCCAGGTGTGTGCGGCCTGGGTGAGGCGGCGGTGGTGACGCAGCCGTTCGCGGTCCTCCTCGACCCAGCCGCGCAGACGGGGCCAGCTGTTGATCAGGGCCTCGTGGGCCAGCTCCACGCACTCGGCGTCCACGGTCAGCAGCCGGGCGCGGGCCAGCCGCTCGACGACCACGGACACCTCCGGGTCGGCCGACTCCAGTTCGGCGCGCCGGACCGGGCGCCGGGTGTCCGAGGTGCCCTGCCCGGGTTCGATCAGCCGGAGCAGCACCTGCCGGGCCGTGCGGGCCTGGGTGGAGGAGAGTTTGCCGTACAGGTGCTCGGCGGTTGCGGCGATCGCGCCGTGCACCCCGCCGGCCGCTTCGTAGGCGGCCATCGTCAAGGTCCGGCCGCGGCGCCGGTGCCAGGTCTCCAGCAGGGCGTGGGACAGCATCGGCAGTGCGCCGGGCTGGTCGACGACCTCGTCGATGATTCTGGCGGTCAGTTCCCGCTCGACCAGCAGCCCGGCGGCCGCGGCCGGCCTGACGACCGCCTCCCGCAGCTCCGTCGCGTCCATCGGCCCGACCAGCAGATGGGCCTCGCTCAGCGCGTCCACGAGCCCCCGGTGCTCCGCGCACCGGGCGTAGAAGTCCGCCCGTACCGCGATGACCACCCGCAGCCGGGTGCCCGGTTCCCGGGCGGCCAACAGCAGGTCGATGAAGCGGGAACGTTCCTCCCGGTCTCGGCACAGCGTGAAGATCTCCTCGAACTGGTCGACCACCACCCAGCTGTCCGGCTCGCCCTCCTCCGGGACCAGCAGCCGCCCGTGGGTCGCCGCCGGCATGGCCCCCGGGGTGAGCACGCGCAGCACCGCCGCGACGCCCTCTTTCTGGATGTGCCGCCGCAGCCGGGGTATCAGCCCGGCCCGCAGCAGCGAGGACTTCCCGCTGCCGGACGCGCCGAACACCATCGCCAGCCGGTGCTCGCAGACCAGCCCCAGCAACTCCCCGACCAGCCGATCCCGGCCGAAGAACAGCTCCTCGTCACCGGGTTCGAACCGCATCAGTCCCCGGTACGGCGGCTCGGCCGAGCCGTCTTCGCAGCTCTGCCGGTTGGCCTGTTCCTCCTCGGCCGCGGTCTTCCACCGCGCCTCCCACTCCCCGGGGTCCGCCCCGCAGGCCAGCGCGTACGCCCGCACCACCGCCGGCGACGGCAGCCGCTCACCGCCGGCCGCCTGGGCCAGCGAGGCCGCCGAGTAGTGGGCCCGCTGGGCCATCACCCGGTACGACGGCCCGCCGCACTCGGCGCGCAGCACCCGCAGCTCATGGGCAAGCCGTTGCACGGCTCCGGCCTCGGGATCCACCGGCCGCTCAGGACGCCCCATCGCACCGCCATTCGTCCGCACTCGGCATGATCGCCATGATTGAAACATCAAGAAGTAACGGTGAGACTTCGACCGGGCATCGGGGACTGCTTGTGCGGCCGTCGTCGGCCGGCTGTGACGCCACCGAGATGTTGGCCCTGCGTAATGCCGGGGTCAGCATCCCCCGCTCCCCCGAACGGAGTCCCCCCGCATGCGCACCACAGCCCTTCGCCGCATCGGCGTCACCACGGTCGTCGCGTCCGCGCTCGCCGCCGTCGTCCTGGCAGGCACGCCCTCCCTGGCGGGCCACACACCCGCCGCGGACGCCGCCGGCAGTGTGAAGATCCAGGCCCAGGACGTCGCCCAGGTCAACTTCCCGCAGATCTATTGGAACGTCGACGGCGGCAAGGACGCGTACCTGGCCATGCTCCAGGAACTGCGCCAGCAGGCCGAGTCCACCGGCGGCGCCCGGCATACCAGCCTGATCGCCGGGAGCGACGGAAAGCAGCACAGCGTCGTCATCACGGACAACACGAGGACCAACAGCTTCGCCGACATCGTCATCAGCGGGACGTCCACGCCCGCGGTGCACGCCATCGTGCGACTCAGCGACTTCTACGTCGTGCGCTTCTACCACCTGGCCGACGGCTACCCCGCCCAGACGCTCAACCTGATCCGCGGCGTCCCCAACGAGGCGAGCACCGACAACAACTCCTTCGTGGGCAGCGAGAACTACAACGCCCTGGCCCAGAAGGCCGGGACGGCCGTGGGCGACGTCCAGCTCGGCCCGACGAGCTTCGAGCAGGCCATCTACGCGCTGGCCCGCCCCAACCAGTCGGTCTCCACCCGGGCCAGCGCCATGCTCACCTTCATCATCGGCATCTCCGAGGCGTCCAGGTTCAACCAGATCGCCGGCCGTATCGGCGACACCATGGACAACTTCGGCAGCACCACGCTCAGTTCGCAGCAGGTCTCCCTGATCCGCAGCTGGGCCGCCGTCAGCCACGTCCTCGTGGGCCGGTACAACCAGACCGACCCCTCCGCCGGCACCAGCGTGGCCGGTGCCGACATCTCCGACATCCGAGTCGCCGCCGCCCTGCTGGCCGTGGCACTCAACGACGGCTCCAACCCCAACCCGCACGACGAGCTGTGACGTCTCATCCCTCGGATCCGGCCACCTGATCAGGCAGCCGCAGCACCGCCTCCGCCCCGCTCCCCGGATGGTTGCGGAAGGTCAACTCGGCGCCCAGGAGCCGGGCTTGGCCGACCGCGATCGTCAGTCCCAGTCCGGTGCCGGTGCCCGGGGCGGACGTACGGAAGCGCTGGGGGCCGGAGGTGTGGAGCACCGAGAGCAGGGCGGGCGGGAAGCCGGGGCCGTGGTCGCGGACGCGGACGAGCGGGCCGTCGACCTCCACGACGACGGGCGGGGCGCCGTGCCGCAGCGCGTTGGCGGCCAGGTTGGTGAGGATCCGCTCGGCCCGTCGGGGGTCGGTCTCCACGACCGCGTCGGCGACAACCCTCACCTCGGCCTTCTCCGCCTTCTCCAGCGCGGCCACCGCCCGCCGGGCCATCGCGCTCACCTGCCGCTGCTCCGTCGCCGGCGTCGCCACCTGTGCGTCCAGGCGGGCCACCTCCAGGACGTCCTCGACCAGCCCGCGCAGGTTGTGCACGGAGCGTTTCATCAGGTCCGACGCCGGGCTCGGCGGCAGCAGGCCGACCGCCGTCGACAGGCCCGCGACCGGCGTGCGCAGCTCGTGCGCGATGTCGGCCGTCACGCGGCGTTCCGCCTCCAGCCGGGCGCCGAGCGCGTCCGCCATGGTGTTGACGGAGACGCCGAGCCGGGCGATCTCGTCCCGGCCGTCGGGGCGGACACGGGCGCCGAGGTCGCCGTCGGCGATGCGCTCCGCGGTGTGGGCGGCGGCCTTGGCGCGGCGGCCCATGCGGACGCCGAGGATCAGCCCCGCCAGGGAGACCAGGACGGTCGCGGCCGAGCCCACGGCGGCCAGGGTCCGGTCCAGCGTGGCCAGGGCGCAGGCCTCGGGGGCGTACGAACGCGACAGCGCGAGCACGTCGTGGTCCGAGACGCGGGTCGCCGCCCAGAGCACCGGGTGCGTGCCGTCCTGGAGGTAGGTCACGCGGACGTCCCCGCGCACGGCGTCCGCCACCGGGGCGGGCAGGTCCGGCGGGTCGACCCTGGCCGGGGACTTGCGGGCGGCCGCGTAGTCGTACGCCGCGCTCATCAGCTGCTCGTCCAACTGGGTGCGGGCGGTGGCGAGTTGCTCGTCGGCCGTGAAGCGGTGCACCAGGACGCCGATCACGGCCGCCACGGTCAGGGCCGCGGCGGCCACCGCGAGGGCGACCTTCGCACCGACGTTCACCGGCATGGTCCGCCTCATTCGCGCCACTTGTACCCGAAGCCGCGCACCGTCTCGATCCGCTCCCGGCCGATCTTGGCGCGCAGTCGCTGTATGTGGACGTCCACGACCCGGGTGTCGCCGGACCAGGCGTAGTCCCAGACCCGCTCCAGAAGCAGGTCGCGGGTGAGCACGGTCCCGGGCGAGGCGGTGAACTCCCGCAGGAGCTTCAGCTCGGTCGTGGTCAGGGACAGGGGCGTCGAGCCCCGGTGTACGTCCAGCGACACCGGGCAGAAGACCAGGTCACCGAAGTGCAGGGGGGCCGCGCTCTCAGGGCTCCCCGTTTCGCGCTCGGCGGGCGCCGCCCGGCGCAGCAGGGAGCGGATCCGGGCGACCAGCACCGCGCCGTCGAACGGCTTGGTGACGTAGTCGTCGGCGCCCGCCTCCAGCCCCATCACCACGTCCACCGGGTCGTTGCGGGCCGAGACCAGCAGGACCGGCACGCCCGACTCGTCACGGATACGGCCGGCCAGACTCACCCCGTCGAGCCCCGGCAGCATGATGTCGAGCACGGCCACGTCCGGCCGGCGCTCCCGGAAAAGCGCGAGACCGGTCACGCCGTCGGCCGCCGTACGGACCTGGTAGCCGCGTTCCTCCAGGGTCAGCCGGGTGGCCTCGCGGATCATCTCGTCGTCCTCGACAAGGAGTACGTCGTGCATGAGCAGGCCTCTCAGGAACTCGGCAGCGTTGTCATGTCTTCGGCGTCATGTCTTCGGCACGTGCAGGGGCACGCTGCTCACGTCCTCCGCCCACTGGGGCACCGGCCGGTGGACGGGGGTGACGGCCGCGTGGCCGTAGTAGGCGGCGTACTGCCGCTTCACCAGCCCGCTGAAGACGATCGTGACCTGGTAGCTGGGCAGGTCGCCGTGGGGACAGCCCGAGGCACAGGGCAGGTCGATCACCACGCCGGTCGCGGTGGCCCGCGGTGAGCCCCAGCCGTGCCACCTCACCCGGTCCAGGACGGTGTTCTCGGTGAGGTCCATCAGGTCCGGCCCCTGCCGGGGCAGGGACCGCCAGTCCAGGACGTACACCGGCCCGGCCCACGGGATACGGGTGGCGGCGGGGCCTTCGACCCGGATGCGCTCGCCGCCCGTACCGCATCCGGTGAGGCCGACGAGCAGACCGGCGGCGAGTGCCGCGCACAGCGCCGGCCGGCGAAGAGTCATGCACGTCTCCCCTCAGGGTGCGGTGAGTGATTCCGCCCTGATAGTGCATGTCATGACATGAAGGGTGGGTTAAATCCGCCCGTGATGTCGGCAACAGCGACAGCGCTTACCGCTCCCGGACCGCGTAGGTCAGGTGGGTCACCCGCTGCGTCGGCTCCGCGTGGACCGGCTCCAGGGCCACGCGGCCCGCGTCCACGCCCTCGAACAGGCGGGTTCCGGAGCCGAGCAGCACGGGTGAGAGCGCGATCGTGAACTCGTCGACCAGGCCGGCGTTCACGTACTCCAGGATCGTCGCGCCGCCGCCCGCGATGCGGACGTCCCGGTCGCCGGCGGCCTCGCGGGCCTGGTCGAGCGCGGTCTCGATGCCGTCGTTGACGAAGTGGAAGATGGTGCCGCCCGGCCGCTCCCAGGGGTCACGCTTCTCGTGCGTCACGACGAAGACCGGCGTGTGGAACGGCGCCTCCTCCGGCCACGACTGCTCGCCGAGGTCGAACATGCGCTTGCCCATCACGCTCGCGCCGGTGCGCTCGAACGTCTCCCGCACGATGTCGTTGTCGCGCCCTTCGTCGCCGCCCTCGCCGAACTTCAGGTTCTCCCGGATGAACCGCAGCGGGAACAGCCACTGCTGGAGCTCCGCCCACTGCGCCATCCAGCGCCGCGCACCCGGGTCATCCGTGCGCTCCTCGGGCGCGATGAACCCGTCCAGCGACATCGTCACACTGAAGAACACCTTTCCGGCCATCAGTCCTCGACTCCCTTCCGAACGAGCTCGGTGACGTAGGCAGCCAGGTTGTTCAGGGTCTGCCGGCCGCCCTCGATCGCGTGGTACTTCTCGACCGCCTCGTCGCGCAGCTCCTTGGTCTGGAACACCGTGCGCATCTCGATCCGGGTCGCCGCGCCGGCGGGCGCGAATGTGAGGACCGACTCGAAGGCGTTCGGGTCGTCGCGGGACTCACCGTGCAGCAGCGCGATCCGCTCCGGCGGGGCGATCTCGGTCCAGGAGATCCACTCCTGGTAGTCCGTCCCGTCCGGTCCGTGCATCACGAAATCCCACACCCCGCCGACGCGGAACTCGAACGCCCGCGTGGTGGTGGTGAACCCCTCCGGTCCCCACCACCGCGACAGGTGCCGCACCTCGGTGAACGCCTCGAACACCAGCTCCCGTGGGGCGTCGATGACCCGGGAGATCACGATCTCGCGGTCGGCCGTCGCTGACTGCGCCGGCGCGTCCCGTCCTGTCGCTGCCATCGGTCACTCCTCCTGCCGTGCCTGCTTTAGGTCCTGCACGTACGCGTCAAGCCGGTCGAAGCTCTCGTTCCAGAACCGCTCGAACCCGCCGGTCCACTCGTGGACCGGTCGCAGCCCGCGGGCGTCAAGCCCGTACAGGCGCTGCTTGCCCGCCTTGCGGTCCCGCACCAGCCCGACCTCCCGGAGCACCCGCAGGTGTTTGGATGCCCCCGGCTGGGTCATCCCCAGCTCCTGGGCCAACTCGGTCACCGGCCGCTCACCCGCCCGCAGCAGCACCAGGATCTCCCGGCGCTGCGGCTCGGCGATCGCGTTGAAGACATCCGACGTCGTCGCTGCTCGTGCCATGGGCGCCATCGTATGCCCATATCGGCATGCGTCAAGCGCCGGCGGGCGGGAGGCGATCAGGTCCCGGGACCTCAGATCCAGGTGGGCACGTGCTCCTCGGCGTAGCGGGCGCCGAAACCGCCGTGGGGCAGGATCTCGTCGATCGCGGCCAGGTCGGCGTCGGTCAGGGTGACATCGGCGGCGCCGGCGTTCTCCTCGATGCGCTGGACGCTGCGGGTGCCGGGGATGGGCACGATGTGCTCGCCGCGGGTGAGCAGCCAGGCCAGGGCCAGCTGGGAGACGGTGACGCCCTTGGCCGCGGCCAGGTCGGCGAGCTTGTCGACGGCCTCGACGTTCTTCTCGAAGTTGCCGGGCTGCCAGCGCGGGTCGCCGTTGCGCATGTCGGTGGCGTCGTACTCGCCGGCGGGCTTGGCGGTACCGGTGATGAAGCCGCGGCCCAGCGGCGAGTAGGCGACGAAGCCGATGCCCAGTTCGTCGAGGACCGGGAAGAGCTGCTCGACGTCCCGCTCGAAGAGGCTGTACTCGGTCTGGAGGACGGAGACCGGCTGTACGGCGTGGGCGCGGCGGATGGTCTCCGGGCCGGCCTCGCTCAGGCCGAAGTACTTGACCTTGCCCGCGTCGATCAGCTCCTTGACGGTCCCCGCGACGTCCTCGATCGGCACGTCCGGGTCGACGCGGTGCTGGTAGAAGACGTCGATCTGGTCGACACCCAGGTAGCGCAGGCTGTTGTCAGCGACCTTGCGGATGTTGTCGGGGCGGCTGTTGAGGCCGAAACCCTTGGACAGGTCGGACAGGTCGAAGCCGAACTTGGTGGCCAGGACCACGTCGTCGCGGAAGCCCTTGACCGCCTTGCCGACCAGGATCTCGTTGGAGCCGGTGCCCCAGCCGTAGAGCTCGGCGGTGTCGATGAAGGTGACGCCCAGGTCGTGTGCGCGCCGGATGGCGGCGATGCCTTCCTGTTCGTCGCCGCCGGGGCCGTAGGCCATCGTCAGGCCCATCGAGCCGTAGCCGATCGCCGAGACGGTCAGGCCCTGGCTGCCGAGTGTCCTGTGCTGCATGACGTACTCCTCAAGTCGAACGCAGATCAAACCAAAATCTTTGTTTTTACCGTACGCGTTCGCGGTGGCCTTTGCCAAACAAAGCTTTTTGGTTGGGTAGTCTCAAGATATGACCTCTTCGACCAGCGCGGACTCCACCCGGGATCGCATCGTCACCGCGGCAAGGGCCGAGTTCGCCCGGTACGGGATCGCCGGCGCACGGATCACTCGTATCGCCAAGGCCGCGAAGACCAGCTCGGAACGCCTCTACGCGTACTTCCGCAGCAAGGAAGAGCTCTACGGGTTCGTCGCCGGACAGGAGATCGCCGCGGTGGCCGAGGCTACCCGCCTGGACCCCACCGACCTGCCCGAATACGCCGGCCGCGTGCACGACTACTTCGTCAGCCACCCCGACCGGTTCCGGCTCATGAGCTGGGGCAGGCTGGAACTCGCGGGCGACGAAGCCGACACCGCCACCCAGGAAACCGTCCGCCGCAAGGTCGAGCAGCTCCGCAAGGCCCAGGAGGCGGGCCACCTGGATCCCGCCTGGGACCCCATCGACATCCTCGTCTTCCTCAACCAGATCGCCATGGCCTGGCCCGGCCAGCTCGACCTCGTGGACGCGGCCGCCGACCAGGTCCGCGACCCCTCCCTGGCAGCCCGCCGCGCCGCGGTCGTCGCCGCCGTCCAGCGCCTCTTTCCCGCTACGGCGAACAACCGGGCCGACGGCACCGACTGATCACCCCCGGCGGACGCGCGCGGGCGAGGTGGCCCCGCGACGACCGCCATCCGGTCGCTGATCTCGCCTGCTGTGGACAGCACCTTCCGCGCGATCTCCGTCTCCTCTTCTCCACCACCGACTCATGGCCGGGGATGTCCCTCTGCGCGAGGCGCTCGATGCGCTTTCCTGGGCGGACGGGCGGATCAGCGCAGTCCGGCGAAGAGATCGTTCTCGGGTACGGCCGTGCCGGTGGTGTCCTGGACGCGTACGAAGGTCTCCGTGCCCATCAACTCGCCGAACCTCTCCTTGCCCATCTTGAGGAAGAAGATGTTGTCGCCCTGACTGGCGTGCGCGGCCAGCGCGTCGAACTTCTGACCGCTGAACGCGGTGGTGTCCACCCACGTGGTGATCTCGTCGTCGGGGAGACCGATCTCGGCCAGCGCGGCGGCCTCGGCAGGATCCGGCTCCGGCATGTCCTCTCCGAACTCGCGCATGATCTCGCCGAACCGCCGCATCATCGAGCGGGGCATCGTGGTCCAGTACACCTTCGGTGTCAGCGCGGTCATCTCCAGCGCCGCCATCGTGATGCGGTGGGCCTGGATGTGGTCGGGGTGGCCGTAGAAGCCGTTCTCGTCGTAGGTGACGACCACATCGGGCCGATAGTGCCGCATGAGTTCCGCGAGTCGGGCCGCGCCTTCCCGCACGGGGGTCTGCCAGAAGGATCCGGGGGCGTCGTTGCTCGGCCAGCCCATCATCCCGGAGTCGGCGTAGTCCAGCATCTCCAGATCGCTGATCTTCAGGACGTCACGGCTCGCTTCGAGTTCTTGACGGCGCATCAGGGCGACTGCCGCCGGATCGTGCCCGGGATCGCCCGGCTTGACACCCCCTGGTCCGTCGCCGCAACCGCCGTCGGTACACGTCACGAGAACCGTGCGGATGCCTTCGGCCGCGTACCGCGCGAGGACCCCTCCGGTTCCGGTGGCCTCGTCGTCGGGGTGGGCGTGTACTGCCATGAGCGTCAAGGGTCGGTCAGTCATGAAACAGTCCTCCTGCAGAAATACGTCCTGGTCCGAGTGCACGGCGGGCGTACCACGGTCCTGTACGGCGTCGGTCCCTCGGTCGATGCAACCGTGCCGGCCGGACCGGCTGTTCCCGGCATGGCAACTTGGCCTTCCAGGCGTCGGCGTTCCAACGCGCACGAGGTACAGGCGCGGCCGACCTCGGCTGGCGCATGTGGCCCTGTGGACAAAAACCAGAACAACGAGGGCCGAGGACAACGACGAAGGGCCCCACCTCGCGGTGGGGCCCTTCGACATCGTGCCCGGTGAGGCACTGGCGGAGGATACGAGATTCGAACTCGTGAGGGGTTGCCCCCAACACGCTTTCCAAATGTTCGTCTGGGGGTACGGGGATGTGCGGGAGCGTTCTGACCTGCGGTGCAGTCGACTCAGGTGGGGCTTCTGAACGATGTCGTACGGCGGTGAACGCAACCAAAACTGCAACTACTGCTGACCTACTTGCCGTGTTCCGGGCCGTACCACTGGAGGGCTTGCCCGGTCGCTGCGGCGATGCACTCGAAGTCGTGATCGCGATGGAGCAGGGTGAGCCCCTGCAGCTCAGCGGTCGCGGCGACGACCAGGTCGACCGCTCCGGCACTTCGGTGTTTCCCCTGCTTGGTGAGGGCTTCCTGGACCTGCCAGGCACGGTCGTAGGCGCGGTCGTCGACGGGAACCCAGCCGAAGATCAGCCGCATGTCCTCGATGCCGCGCGCCCGGTCGGCAGCTGACCGTGCGCTGTAGAAGAACTCGAGCTCGGTGATCGGGCAGGTCGCTATGAGTCCAGCCGCGGCGGCCTGGTCCCAGCCGTACTGCTCTGCGTCCCCGCGCATGAACCGCGCGAGCGCGCTGGTGTCGATCAGGAACTGGGCCGCGTTCACCGGCGGTAGTTCTCCTTGTTCTCGAACAGCTCCAGATCAAATGCGCCGTCGCCCGCCGCGGCCCGCAGCCGGGCGAGAGCCAGGGCGCGACGCCGGCTCTCCAACACTTCGCGAAGAGCGGTGTTGACGGTCTCCTTCTTGGTGCTCGTCCCGAGAGCTTTCGCCACGTCCGCGACCAGGTCGTCGTCCAGGTCGATAACCGTCCGACTCATATACGCCTCCTGATATCAAATGTTGGATCAAGTATATCTCGCGAGGCGCCTTGTGGGGTGCCATCGGGCGCCTCGGCCTGGCCACCGTCCTACGCGGGCATCACGCCGTGGATGCGGGAGAGAGCGAAGGCGCGTCCCGCATCGCGCAGGTGACGCGAGGCATCACCACGGCTTCTTCGGTGCGGCTTCGGGACTGGTGGCCTTGACCGTCGAAGGGAGAGGCGAAGTGGACGCCGTTGAGGCAGATGTCCACCACGTGCCGGGTTCGTTGACGACAGCTCCGGGCCTCGCCAAGAAGCCCGATGTCGTGCTCAGCGGTGATGATGCGGCTGCCAACGGCGCGAAGGAGCGCAGGGCGACGAAGGATGGATCCTGGCGGTGCAGGCCGGCTGCGAGCGCCAGCAGGGTGGCGTCGATGGCTCGTCCAGATCAACGGCCCACCCGCCGCGGTTTTGAAGGTACTGGAGGAGTGCGGCGCTGCTGATGACAGTCGGGTCATGGTGGAGGCCAACGGAACCGAAGAAGGGCCCCGCTGCAAGCAGCAGGGCCCTTCGACATCGTGCCCGGTGAGGCACTGGCGGAGGATACGAGATTCGAACTCGTGAGGGGTTGCCCCCAACACGCTTTCCAACTGTGGTGGTGGGGGCTTGGGCGTCGTTCGGGGGCGTTCACCTGGGTTCACGGGTGGTTGACCGCCGAGACAGAGACACCCCTGGGTCTTGCCTGAACGACCGTGAACGGCGCTGAATGAGACGGAAACTGAGACGGCCCGAGACGCAGGGCCTCACTCGATGGTCGCGGACCGCTCTCGAACCTGGTCGTCCAACTTGCCTTCCTCAAGGTCGCTCAGCGCGGCCGCATATCCGGCCATGACCGCCTCGTGTACGACGTTGTGGAGGTCTACCGGGATGTTGTCGAAGATGCCGGAGCAGATGTTCGCGGCTGCGTCATACGCGGCTCGGTAGTCCGTTTCACGGATGTCAGCGCCCAAGCTGCTGACGAGACTGCGTAGCTCTTCCTTGTGGTCATCGCTCACGTCGACGTCACTACCCTCGTGCCTCGGTCGAGAACCGTGCTTTCGTGGGCCTCGGTCAAGGACAGTCAGCCACGGTGGCGGGTCAACGAACCGACAAGGTGCGCATGTGCCTCGCCGCACCACCGGCCTCAACCGCGCTGCCGGTGCCGTACGACCGGAGCAAGCTGCGACGGCAGACCCGTGGGGAGAACTCCGAAGCGGCTCGACTCCCAAAGAGTCTCAGCTTGGGA
This sequence comes from Streptomyces sp. JLBG701, assembly GCF_058544905.1. Classification (NCBI taxonomy): domain Bacteria; kingdom Bacillati; phylum Actinomycetota; class Actinomycetes; order Kitasatosporales; family Streptomycetaceae; genus Streptomyces; species Streptomyces sp. JLBG701. Next base: position 5,574,372 of record NZ_CM178588.1, on the reverse strand, counting down.
AGCTGCGATCATTTGCGGCTGGTTCGGGCGTTGACCTGGGCGAACGGCGAGACGGTGGCCTCGTTCGGCGGGGCTGCTTTCACCGTGATTCCCCGCTCGTTCTGGTGCGCTTCTGCGCCACTCGGGCTGACTCGCTTCTGCAGTGGTGTTCTGTCGTAAGCGTTGGGTGGTGGCCCCGTTACCTGGCAGAGTGCAATCGTCGTCCGCGACGCGGAGGATTCTGGTTTTTCCAGATCAGGGCTCGGAATTTGGGGAACTTCCGATAGGCCTTATCCGGATCGCCCAGCTTCGGGGGCAGAGATCCCCCTTCGCAATGAATGGTATTCAACGAACTGCGTACCTGGTGACGGATTAGTGCGGCTCGGGCCGGATCGGAATTTGCTGCGATCGGTTCCTCGAACAGTGCGAGCGGCGTCAGACCCGTGTTCTGTAGAAGCTGCTTCAGGTCGGCCCAGATGGGGGCATATCTCTTTGTCGCGCTGCCTAGTACGACGAGCAACCCTCCAGGCGTGAGGCTGTGGGCCAAGTCGCGGATCTCCTTGCGGAAAAGCGCGACGGTCTCTTGGTTTGTGAGGAAGTTACACATAACCACTAGGTCATAGGCACTGGGAGTGCGGATGCCCTCTTCCTGAGCCAGCATCCGAGCGAAACCCGGGCTGATTGGTTCGTCGTCTCTGTCGAACTCATCAGCAATTAGCTGAGCTTTCGATTCCAACTCACGGACATGTTCTCTAAGGACAGAAAATTCAGTGAAGTCAGGATGCGTCACTCCGAAGGGGAGAGTGCCCGAGAACGTAGGCACTTCCCGCCGAACTTGATGGATCTCTTCCGAGAAGTGGTGCAACAGGCGGCTCCAGGCTGGCCCTCTGTCCAAGGCACGCATTTCTGTGGCAGGAGCGAACTCGACCTGTTGCTTTGTGGTCTGGGCCCACAGTGCCAGGTCGTCGTAAAAGTCGTGCACCGCGTAGAGGGCGGGAGCTGGTCCGGCCCCAACCTCAAGCACCGAAAGTCGCTGCCGGCGGATCGGCAGATGGCCCGCAGTGAATAGCCGCTCGAGTGTCTGCGTCACGCGCCCGTACCGGTCGGCTAGGTGCAGGATCATGTAGGCGGTCACTTCGGCGGGATCCCGAAATTCCAGATCGTCGCAGCGGTCGAGAACATGAGCCAGCCGGTCAGCCACGGCCTCGGCGGTATCTGTTGCAGCGGCAACCGTATTGATCGCTGCGCACAGGGACTTCAAATGCGGCTGGAGGAGGCTGCGCGACGAAGATCGCCACTCGTTCAGACTTGCGGCCGAAGTCCGCTGCCATAGGCCCGCGCTCCATGACCGTGGCTCGGCCTCCCCGTCGACTGCCATGTACTACCTCCCTGAGGTCTCTGAACCCGCGGAGCCCACGCGTACCCGGCACCTCGACGGCCGTCAAGCGGTGCGTTGCCCTAGTCAACATACCGGCGTCGATGGCGAGTTGGCCCTGGCCATTCCGGCGTAGATCACCACCTGGCAGCGCAGATGGCTCTGTAGCGCTGAGCTTGGGAAGCTAAGGGCATCTAGCGGTTGCTCCGGGCCTGACCTGCGGCGGAGCGTTGTCCGGGCCCCGTGGGCGGTCAGCGGATTCCCGGCGTTCCCCGTTGCACCCCGCACGATCTGGCACACGAATGGCACGGCCCTGCGCTGACTCGCTCGGGTAAAGACTGGATCTTGAAACGTTTGCGCCTCAGCCCCCGACAGCCAGCCATGATGGTGGGTTCGCCGACGGACTAGGCGCGCGTGTGTCTCGCTGTAGGTCCACCGGGCCTTACGACGCTATTTAGGTCTCCAGGGCAGCAGTGACGACCCGGCGGCGATGATTCCAGTGCTCCATTAGCAGGTGATGGCTGCCTCATTCCCCCGCACCTCCCACACTCCTCCGACGGATCGCGCCTGAATATGACCCATTTGCAAAGTGTGCGGCCGGAAAGAGCGCGTGGCACCTCGAATGTCCTTGTCGACACCATTTCCTCTGCGTGATGCTGCAAATCTGCGCGCACTGGTTACGAAAACGCTGTCCACTTGCGTACGAATCCGGTCGATATCTGTGGGGCGGGGTAGTGGAGTCTTACCCCTCTCGAATGGAGTCAGGACGCATACAGGCTCATCCGAGAGGAGATGCTGCCAGATTTCAGGACAGTCCGCATTTTCGGATCCATGATGGGGGATCTTGTAAAAAGTTGCTCTCGTCTCTGGACGTCCAGGGTGGTCTATTACAGCGTGCCAACCCCTATCTCTGATCGCGCGGTGGTGCTCTAGATCCCCTCCCAAGAGGATGCCTCCGAGTGATGTTTCTAGGTGAAGAACCACACTGACATCATTTGGTGGTAGATCGGGGATTCGAGCAGCCTTATTAGATTGCGCATCGATGAGTGCTGCAATTTGCTCAACTCCGCGCTCAACTTCCCCAGAAGAGGGGCTAAGAGCCCAAATCTCCTTAACAATCCGGCTGGGAGTGAATGAGATTCTGTTCACCGCGCTGACCTGCCCTAGGTGAGTTCCACCTGACGATCTTCTCTGTTCGATAATTTCTCGAACTGCAGACAATTCGTCGATACCGGAAGTGAACTTTGAGATCAGCTGAGGGCGCTGTGCGACGGCCAGGAACTCGTCTCCACGAAAGACGCCAGCTGCGTAGAAGCGGGCTCCTACCGCCTCGCGAAACAGGGCAGATATACCCTTTACGTGGTCATCATGCCAGTGTGTGGCAACCACGGTGCTCACTGAATCAGCGATGCTGACGCCAAGCTGCTGCAAGTACTCGATGGCAATAGGGGTCTTTGATCCTGTGCGCACGCAGGAGTCAACGACCATCCATTCCGAATTTCCTAGATGGACCACGATGCATTCACCGACGCCAGGCCCGAACACGCTTACTTCCACCTGGTCAATGTCGGGGGGATGTAGTAGCACTGCTTGCATGGGGTTATTGTTAGTCAAGCTGGACGCTCACTCTGAGGTGCGGCCTAGCCGCCGAAAATTGATGACAGATGTTCGGCTGCGCTGACCTCCCTCTTTTACGTCGTATCCGATCGTCCAGTAAAAGAGGGCACCTGGCTCGCAGAGCTGAACATCACCCGGCGTTAGGTCGGATATACTGAACTCCGCAGTGGCGGGTTCATTGTTGTCGAGATCAATTACTTCCGCTACGAAATAAGTATCGTAGCGTTCCGAGACCACTCCCTCCCATCGGGCGAGAGGGATGAATTGCTTACTGTCTGCGCGACGCGTGATCTTGCGAAACGCTTGATTTCGAACACGGCCCGTCGACTCGTCTAGCTTTGTAGTCGTGGGGCTGCTCTTATTGAGTGCAGTGAGATTAGAGGACGGAACGAGCTTCGGGTCAGGAATCCGGGTAACCTCCCGAGCGTTGACGTCAACACGACTTTCCGCAGTTACTACATCTGCTGATTCGACGGTCATCGCATCTCCAAAGCCTTGTTGACAATATTATCCCGAATTGAAGCCACCCGTGCCCTGTGGTTGTCCCACTCGTTGCCGATAATGGAGGTTGCCCATTCGGCGGAGAGTGAATCATTGTTAACGTACTCGTCGTTAACATCAACGAAGAGTCCATCTGTGATTCTTGCCGAGGGCTCAATTTTTGCGCGGACGTTACCCTGGTGTCCATCGTCGCGCTCACCCATGACGGTCAAAGAGAGCAGCCGTGGGTCTTCCATCACGGGTCGCCAAAAATCATCTTTGGGGGCGACTGCATGTCCAAAGTTGTCTAGTGCTTCCCGACTCGGCATCGCGTAATGACTGTGCGAGTTGAGGCCGATTTTTGAAATCGGGTCATGCCGCAACAGGTCAAATGTGCCGAGCGCTAGATCGCGCAACATTTCTACGGCTGGCGTCGCCCTAGTGAATAGCGTCCACCTGTCATTCAGGGCCTCTAGGCGAAACCAACTGGATTCCCAGACGGATACGTCATTGCTGATAACCTGCACATTGGCTTCGTCAGCTTCTTCCTGGCGAATCAAGTCATGTGCTGCAAACCATGCTGGCTGAAAGACCTTTGCGTTGAAGGAGCCGACAAGCACAATGCTCACTTGATCGTGTTCTGGGGTGCGCGACTCCTGCACGCTTCCTCCTGGGCCGACTCCATCACCGACGTCACCGTACAACGGCTAGCCATCAACTGTCGTTACGTGCTGCTGGAGATCTTGTCTGATGCACCTCTACTGTGCACTACTTCGAACCGCCCCCTTCTGTCGACAAGTGGCTGACTTGCTGTGCGCGCGGCACGGACACCGGCCGGGCTGGAGCGGGGCGGAGACAGGAGCGCAGGCCCGGCCGGGGGTCGGGCCGCGCGCGGGGAGCGGAGCGAGCCGCCTTGAAACTGTAGAGAAAGTTGTAACTCAGTCGGTGGCAGGGGGCTGTTGGGTCTCAGGTGTTGCTTGGTGCGATTGCTGTTTCGGAGTTTGGGCATCGTGGTGTGCGGCGCGGAACGCGTCCCACAGTTCGAAGAACATCTCTATGGCGGGCCTGTCGGCCTTCTCGGCCGCGCGCTCGATCTCTGTCGCCCAGCCCAAGGAGCTGGCGTTGGGCATGCCTGGCTGGCCCCACAGCCACTCGGCGAATGAGCTCTGACTCCCGGGGGACCAGAAGTCGAAGGGCTCCTCGATGCCGTGGACGTCCAGCGCGACCCGGTAGCCGAGCAGCATGGAGTTCAGATGCTGTAACGAGCTGCCGCGCACCCACATACCCGGGCGCAGTCGTACTTCCTCGAGGAAGCCGTGCGCGTCGTACAGTTCGCTCAGTTGTCTTGGCGCTCGTCTGGCCTTCCCCGTCTCCGTCATACGGGCACCCTAGTGATGACCTGCCGCTACAGGGGACAGCTGTCGTAGGGCTTGAAGTCGTGTGCACAGGGCGGGAGTTCGGAGCCTTGGCGGTGTGCGAGCGGCAGGAAGATCACTGGTCGGATGGTCCAGGTGATGCGGGTGCGGGCGTGGGTGACCGAAACCGCGCAGGGTTCGGCGCGCAGGAGAGCACTCCTCGTCTGGATGCGGCCCTCGTACAGCCAGGCCCACGCTTCCTCTGACGCGTCGGGGTCGAGTGCCGGTGAGATCGTGCGGAGTGCGACCGCGACCCATCTGTCCGCCTGGGGTGCCGAGTACGCGTCGAAGGATGCCCGGAGTGCCGGCCGCCCCGTGTCGGTGAGGTCTTCGGTCCAGCACTCGCACCAGTAGCCCCGCTGCGGCTTGTCCATCAGCACGGGAGACCTCCCCGGCGGGCGTCCGTGAAGAGTTCCGCGGTGATCGTGTGGCCGCCGTCGCTGTCGTGGACCACGACCCGGTGCGCGATCACGCTGACCATGCCCAGGCCCCGGCCGTGCTCGGCGTTCTCGTCCTGGTGCTCGACCTTCGGGGCCGTGCCGGTGCCGCCGTCGTCCGTCACCGAGAGGGCGATCACCTGGGCGGACACCGCAAGGGCCAGGTGGAAACTGCCGGATTCCTGCCCGCTGGCCGTGTGCAGGATCGCGTTCGCGCTCAGCTCGCTCACGATCAGCTCGGCGTCCTCGGCCAGTGGCGAGCCACGCAGGATGTCCCGTGTCCAACGGCGGGCCCGGCTGACCTCTTCCGGGAAACCTGGGCAAGTGAGTCCCCAGACCCGAGCCGTGCTCGTATACTCGTGCATACAAGTTCCTTCGTGCTGGTAGGCCGCCATGTGCAGCGGGTTCGGGCTAGACGAGTTTCACGCCGTCGTGGGCACGGATGGCCGGCGGGGATGCCCCGTCGAGCGCATCCAGGACGCGGATCGCGTACGCCTCGTCGGCGAGGTCGGAGACTTCTTCACGGGTGGCCCAGCGCAGCGCGCGGGTTTCGCTTCCGGTGGTGGGCGTGCCGTCGGCGGCCTCGCAGCGGAAGACCAGCGAGACGATCAGGCCCGTCATGTTCTTGTAGACGCCGGTCAGGGTCGCGGGGAGCTCGATCTTGACGCCGGTTTCTTCCAGAACTTCGCGTTGCAGGGCCTCGGGGATGGTCTCCTCGCGTTCGAGGACGCCGCCCGGAGGTTCCCACTGGCCGTTGTCGCGCCGCTGGATCAGGAGGGCCCGGCCCTGGTCGTCGACGATGACTCCGGCGACGCTCACGGAGTGCGGACGGTCAGTGCTCACGTTCCTCGGCCCTCTCGGCTGACTAGGCTCTCCACCGTAGCAACAACACTCGCCCACTCGTCTAGATACCTAAAGGAGTACGCGTGAGTCCTCTCAGTTCCGGCCTGCTCGGCGACCTCGACCCCACGAGCGATCGTGCGGTCTTCCGGCAGATCGCCGATCAGCTGCGTGAGGCCATCGACCGTGGGCGATTCAGAGAGGGCGAGAAACTGCCCTCCGAGGCTGAGCTTGTGGACCATTACGGGGTTTCCCGTATGACGGTCCGCAACTCCTTCTCCGTCCTTCAAGGGGAAGGGCTCGTGCACGCCGAGCACGGCAAGGGCGTGTTCGTGCGGCCCCGGCCGCCCGTGCGGCGCCTCGCCTCGGACCGGTTCGCGCGGCGGCACCGGGAGCAGGGCAAGTCCGCGTTCATCGTCGAGGCCGATGCCGCCGGCAGTCACCCCCAGGTCGATGGCCTGGAGGTCAAGGAGGAGAAGGCCAGTCAGGACATCTCCACCCGGCTCGGCTCCGTACGGCGAGTACTTGCCCGACGGCGCCGGTATCTCCTCGACGGGCGGCCGGTCGAGTTCGCCACCTCCTATCTCCCGCTGGACATCGCGCGCGGTACGCAGATCGCCGAGCCGAACCCCGGACCCGGCGGCATCTACGCCCGCCTCGAAGAACTCGGCCACCGCCTCGACCACTTCGAGGAGGAGATCCGCGCCCGGATGCCCTCGCCGTCCGAGGTCAAAACCCTCCACCTGGCCTCCGGCGTGCCCGTGATCCACCTGATCCGGACCGCGTTCGACACCGAGGGGCGGGCCGTGGAGGTCTGCGACACCGTCATGGCGGCGGACGCGTACGTCCTGTCGTACCAGCTCCCGGCGACGTGAGCGTATGACCGGCCGTGGTGCGCGGGGACGCCTTCCCGAACTCGTACGCCCCAACAGGCATACTCGTATAGACGAGTGGGCAAGTTGTGTGGCAGGGTGATCGTCGCGACCTCGAAGATTGGGTTCGCGGATCGCATCATGTATAGACGAGTAGATAGGGAAACTTCCTTGCGTACCATCCGTGTTGAGACCTCGGCCGCAACGATCCTGCTGACCGAGGCGCCCGAGCCCAAGGTCCGCGACCGCCAGACCGGCGAGCGGGCCACCGACGCCGTCAGCGGCGAGCCGCTGATGACGATCGGCGTCGTCCACATCGAGGACGGCGAGTCGTCGCTGATCAAGGTCACCGTTCCCGAGGGCGGTGTTTCCGAGGGACTGACGCTCGGCGCGCCGGTCTCCCTGCCGGGGTTGATCGCCCGGCCTTGGGAAAGCGTGTTCAACGGGCAGCAGCGCCACGGCATCGCCTTCCGCGCCGCCGCCGTGACTCCGGCCGCCTTCCCGGTCACCACCGAGGCCGCCGCCTGATGACCGACCTGACGACGCTCCTGGAGGTGGGTGGTCCCCTCGCCGCACTCGGCGGTGGGGCCGCCTACGCCCGGGCCCAACACCCCAGCGTCTACTGGTCCGTGGTCGGCGGTCCGATATCCACGGCCCGACTCCTCAGCTCGTACGGCTCGGTCATGGAAGCGTGCGGTCTGACCGTGGTGCCGTCCCGGCTGCGCGGCCTGGCGGTCAAGGCCACTACTCGCCGGGAGGTCCGGCCCGTACCGCCGCGCCGGGGCATCATCCGGCCCACCTCGACGGGGCTGCGGCTTCGCCTCCGGCTTGCCCCGGGCCAGGAGCCCGCCGACGTTGCCGCCTCCGCCGAACGGCTGCGGCACGCCTGGGGCGTTCACGCTGTGTACGTCACCACCGTCAAGCCCGGTGTGGTCGAACTGCGGCTCGTCGGCTTCGACGTCCTGCGGAAGGTGAAGATGCCTCGCAGGGTCGAGGCCGGGTTCCTGAAGGTGCCTGTGGCGCTGCGGGAGGACGCGACTCCCTTCGTACGCGACTACCGAACTGTTCCGCATCAACTCACCCTGGGCGCCACGCTGTCCGGCAAGTCCATGTACCTGCGGCATCTGGTCTCAGGGCTCGCTCGGCAGCCGGTCGCCCTGGTTGGCATCGACTGCAAACGGGGCGTGGAACTGGCGCCCTTCGCCTCACGGCTCTCGGCGCTTGCCACCGACCCGGACGAGGCGGCCGAACTGCTGCCCGCGCTCGTGAAGGAAATGGAGGACCGATACGACCTGATCAAGGCCCGGCAGGGCATCGCGCCGAGCACCCCGCAAGAGGAGATCACCTCGGACATCTGGGGCCTGCCCGAGCACGAACGCCCGGTACCCATCGTGCTGTTCGTCGACGAGGTGGCCGAACTCTTCCTCGTCGCCACGAGGAAGGACGAGGAACGCCGGGACGAGATGGTCACCCAGCTCATTCGCCTCGCCCAACTCGGCCGCGCCGCCGGCATCTACCTGGAGGTCTGCGGGCAGCGCTTCGGCGCCGAACTGGGCAAGGGCGCCACTATGCTCCGAGCCCAACTCACCGGCCGCGTCTGCCACCGCGTCAACGACGAAGCCTCCGCCAAGATGGCCCTCGGCGACATCGCCCCCGAAGCGGTCTACGCCGCCTGTGCCATCGCCCCCGAACGCCCCGGCCTGGCCGTCGCCGGTGACACCTCCGGCGGCTGGTCCCGCATCCGCACTCTCTACCTCTCCCTCGGCCACGCCGCCGAGATCTGCCGCGAGTCGGCGCACCTGACGCCCGCGCTGCCCGCGCTCAAGCCCTTCCAACCCGCCGTGCCCGTACGACCGGTCGAGACCCCGACGGCTCCCGCAGTCCAGCCGCGACCCGTGACCGACTGACCTTCCCCAACCCGGCCGGCGTGACCGCCTCACGCCACGTCCCTACCCCTCCCATGCCCGAACCCGGAAGGAGCCGCACCATGCGCGCCCACCTGGCCCGTGTCGACGCGGTGCTCGTCCAGGCGCTCATCGCCGCCGCGCTGTCCTTCGCCCACCTGCACGACATCGCCTCGGCGGCCGGACAGGACGGTTGGAAAGCGTGGGCCTACCCGATCAGCGTCGACCTGCTGCTCGTCGCCGCCTGGCGCCGACTCCGTTCCGGCGACGCCAAAGCGTCCGGGTGGTGCTGGTTCGTCATCGCGCTCACCGCATCCCTCGGCGCGAACGTAGCCACCGCCGGACTCCTCGACCTGCACCAGGTGCCGGCATGGCTACGCATCCTCGTCGCGGGCTGGCCCGCAGTCGCCTTCCTCGGCGGAACCCTCCTCGCCCACACCACACCGACCCCAACAGACAACGACGTAGAGGCCATTGAGGACCAGGAGGACGCGCCCGAACCCGCTCCCGAGACACCTGCCCAACCGGCCATCGAGGCAATACCCGAACGCCCCGCCGTTCCCGTACCGACCGCCCTGGTCGACCACGCCCGCAAGGTCGCCGCCGAACACCACACCCGCACCGGCACACCGATCGACACCCCGACTCTCCGCGCCCGCCTCGGCGTCCCGGCTCCCATGGCCGAAGCCATCGCCGCCCAAATCTGAAAGGAGACCCACGTGACCGCCAACCGCCGCTTCCGCAACGTCATCCGCATCGGCCCCGTCCAGGTCGGCACGTACTACGACAGCCGAGGCCAGGAGAAACACACCGCCGCCTGTACCGCCCCGCGTTGCGGCTTCTCCGCCGACTACGACAGCCGCGCTGCCGCCGAGTTGGCCGCCCGCACCCACCGCTGCCCCGCCCGCTGAAAGGACACCGCACACCGTGACCGTCAGCCTGCCGCTCGTCGTCGTCCTCGGCCTCTTCGCCTGGGGAGCGGTCAAGTTCCTCGGCGTCCGCACCTGGATCGTCGTCCTGATTGCCCTCTTCGGCTTCTGGCTCTCACACACCTTCCTCGCCCCCGCCATCGAGTCCGGCACGCGCTCCGGCGTGGACGTCATAAACGGCTCACATGACTAGACGAGTAGATGAGAAAGGGTTCGCCGTGTTCCTGCCCAAGTACCCCGACAACCCGACCCCGCCGCCCGCGCACACCCACGCCCCGACGGAACCCGCGCCCGTACGGCCCCCGCTCCCGTCGATCTCCATCGACAACAAGGCGGTCGCGGCCGTGCTCGTGGGCGGCGTGGTCCTCACCGCGCTCCTGGCCGCCGTAGCCGCAACGGCCATCTCCGTAGCCATCGCCGCCGTGGTCCTGCGCTCCCTGCTCCGCGAACACCACCGGCGCTGAACGGCGCCTGGCCTCCGGGGCGGCGGCACACGACCAAGCATTTCGCCGCCCCGGGGCCCGTCTCTCCTGACCGAGCCAGCCAGAAGGAGCAAGCCATCCTCACCCGCCCCACCCCGGCCCCACTCCCCGAACTCTCGAACCTGGCCTCGCAAGGCACCCTCCCGGGTATCCTCCGCCAGCTCTCCGGCCTCGGCGGCTGCACCAACCCCATCCGCCTCGACGGCCACCGCACCGAGTACGACGTCGACACCGTGACCGGCGAGATCGGCAACGTCCGCCGCCACCTCGACTCGTCGACGCTCCCGGCCGGCCAACTCCTCGTCCGCTGCAACAACCGCCGTGCGACTCGCTGCGCGGCCTGCTCCGAGGTCTACCGCCGCGACACCTTCCACCTGATCACCTCCGGCCTGCGCGGAGGCAAGGGCACCCCGGAACACGTCGCCACCCACCCACGCGTCTTCGCCACCTTCACTGCACCGAGCTTCGGCCCGGTCCACAACCGCCCGACCGGTCCGGCCGGCGCAGTCCGTCCGTGCCGCTGCGGGGTCATGCACGACCAGGACGACGACGCCCTTGGCACTCCGCTCAACCCGGACACCTACGACTACGAAGCCGCCGTGCTCTGGAACGCACATGCCGGTCCGCTCTGGAGGCGCTTCTCCACCTACGTCCGCCGAGAGGTCGCCAAGCGCGCGGGCTTGTCCCAGCGGCGGTTCCGCGAGCACGCGCGCGTGTCCTTCGCCAAGGTCGCCGAGTACCAGAAGCGCGGCGCCGTCCACTTCCACGCAGTCATCCGCATCGATGGCCCCTCCGGCGGCGACACCCCACCCCCGCCCTGGGCCACCGCCGAGCTGCTCACCGACGCCATCCGCACGGCCACAGCCAAGGTCCACGTGGACGGCCCGGTCATCGACGGACGTTCGCACTCCTTCGCCTTCGGCCGCCAACTCGACGTCCGTACCATCCGCTCCGCCGACTTCAACGACGGCCAGGAGCTGACCGAGCGAGCCGTAGCGGCGTACATCGCCAAGTACGCCACCAAGGGCGCCGAGGCTGCCACGGGAGCTCTCGACCGGCCGCTGAAGTTCGCCGCCGAACTGGCCCAGCTCGACATCAGTGACCACGCCCGACGACTGATCCGCACCGCATGGTCGCTGGGCGCCCGCAAGGACCTGGAACACCTCCGCCTCCGCGCCTGGGCCCACATGCTCGGCTTCCGCGGCCATTTCTCCACGAAGTCCCGCCGCTACTCCACCACCCTCGGCGCCCTCCGCGACGCCCGCGCCGAATGGCGCCGTGCCCAAGCAGCAGCCACAAACCCCGACCACGAGCCCGACACCACGTACGTCCTCGCCCACTGGGTCTTCGCCGGAACCGGCCTGTCCAACACCGAAGCCTGGCTTGCCGCATCCCTCGAACCCGCCCCCGGAACGGAAGGAGAACCGACGAATGCCTGAGCCTCAGGTGACCGCTGGGGGGCGGGACCCGTTCGACCCGTCCCTCGTGCTTCTGACCGTGGAAGAGGCGGCCCAGCGGCTCCGTATCGGCCGTACGACGTGCTTCCGGCTCGTGCTCGCCGGAGAGATCGAGTCGGTCATGGTCGGGCGACTGCGCAGGGTCCCCGCCGATGCCATCCCCGCTTACGTGGCCAAGCTGCGCTACCGACCCGCCCAAGCGGCCTGAGGAGGACGGACATGCCAGAGAACAAGCGCACCCGTCAGCCCAACGGGGCCTCGTCCATCTACTTCGGCAAGGACGGAAAGTGGCACGGCCGGGTGACCGTCGGCGTCCGTGATGACGGCAAGCCCGACCGCCGTCACGTCGAGCGGAAGACAAAGTCCGAGGTGACCAAGGCTGTCCGCGAGATGGAGCGGGCCCGGGACGCCAAGAAGCTCCGGAAGCCGGGCAAGGGCTGGACCGTCCAGAGCTGGCTTGAGCACTGGGTCGAGAACATCGCCAAGCCGTACGTCTCCGAGAACACGTACGACGGGTACGAGGTCGATGTACGCGTTCACCTCGTCCCCGGCCTGGGCGCTCACAAGCTCGACCGGCTGGAGCCCGAGCGCCTCGAACGCTTCTACCGGAAGATGCAGGAGTCTGGGAGCTCCGCCGGCACCGCCCACCACGCTCACCGCACAATTCGGGTCGCTCTCGGTGAGGCCGTGCGACGCGGGCATGTCGTCACCAATGCAGCTGAGATCGCCAAGGCTCCCCGCCTCGAAGAGGAGGACATCGAGCCTTACACGATCGAGGAGGTTCAGAGCCTCCTCGTCGAAGCGGCCAAGCTCCGCAACAGCGCGCGGTGGGTCGTCGCCCTGGCGCTCGGCCTTCGGCAGGGTGAGGCGCTCGGCCTGCACTGGGAAGACGTCGACCTTGCCTCTGGGTACGTCCGCATTCGTAAGAACCGGCTGCGTCCCAAGTACGCGCACGGCTGCGGTGCCAACCCGTGTGGCCGGAAGGCGGGCTACTGCCCCAAGAAGGAGCAGACCCGTCGCGAGCACAAGTCCACTAAATCCCGAGCCGGACGGCGCACCATCGGCCTGCCCGATCCGCTGATCAAGATTCTCCGCCAGCACCAGGAGGCGCAGGAACGGGAGCGGATCGCGGCCGGTACGGAATGGGAGGGCAAGGGGTACGTCTTCGCCTCGCCGATCGGCGGACCGCTGAGCCCGAACACCGACTTCCACACCTGGAAGCGGCTACTGAAGGACGCAGGCGTACGAAACGGCCGTCTCCACGACGCTCGCCACACCGCCGCGACCGTCCTCCTGATCCTCGGCGTCCCAGACGTAGTGATCGACTCGATCATGGGTTGGGAGCCCGGGGGAGCGGCCCGGATGCGCGCTCGGTACATGCACGTGACGGGGACCATGCTCCGCAAGGTCGCGCAGCAAGTCGGCGATGCGCTGTGGGAGCTCCCGAAGACCAACTGAGACGGAAAGTGAGACGGAGAACGACGAAGGGGCCCGCTGCAAGCAGCGGGCCCCTTCGACATCGTGCCCGGTGAGGCACTGGCGGAGGATACGAGATTCGAACTCGTGAGGGGTTGCCCCCAACACGCTTTCCAAGCGTATCGTCCAAATGCTGCGACGCACCTAGTCTGACCTGCGGAAATGCGCCGGGTCAAGGCGGTCCCGGGTACCGGAGCGACTTGTCTAGCGTGGGCTAGGACATGCCTGTTCCGTTTCGAAAAGGGTCACGTCGTCGAGCGCACTCCTGGCCAGGTTGGGACTCAAAACTAGAACGCGTTGCAGGCCCTTAAGGACTAGGTCGACTTACTAAGCAACGGGGGGTTGTACCACACCAGCCAGCCGATGACGCGGTCTGTCCTCTGACTATGCATCCGCTAGCCGTAGCCGTACGGCTCGGTCTCGCTACGCTCACCCGCTCCTCCAAGCGTTGCGCCCTAGGCCCCAATGGCTCAGGTGCCCGCGTCTCTCTAGCCCGTCCACCGCCGCCCGCTCTCAGCGTCACCCGTCCGTAAGTTACTCGCGAGTTCCTATGTAGTGACAGAAAAATTGTCACCTGTAGGTAGCTCTTATACGCGTTAGAGAAGAACCCTCAGATGACAGTTTTTTTGTCACGGTACGGTACTCGTGAGTAGCCACCAGGCACGCGAAACGGCGAGCGCTCACCCTCTCAGCGCCCGCCGTCTCAGCGCGGATCAGGTCACAGTTCGTGCAGCTTGTCCATCTGCTCGGCATACACCCTGAGATCGTCTCCCAGGTCGCTGCCGCCGTACTGAGCGGTGAGCCTCACACCCTCGAACATGACCCCGAGCTTGCCGCTACGGCTCTCGGTCACCTGCCCCGTGGAAAGGAGTCTGTCCTTGACCCACATGGGCGTGTAAAGCCCGGCCTTGACCTCGTTATGGCCCCGCCACTTCTTCAACTGGGCGTTGAACTCGCCGCGCTGGACACGGTGACCCTCCACGAACTCGAACAGGTCGCCGATGAGAAGCCGAAGCGGGTCCACTCGCTCCTTGTGGTGCTCCGTGGCCTTGACGACGCTCTCAGCGTCCTTCAGGCCCTTCTGGTAGTAGCTCACGGCTCCGCGCACAACCCATGCGGCGACGCCCTCGGCCTCCGTGCCCTGGATCGTCGGCTCCAGCTCGGGGTCAGTGCGGCCAGCGAACGACACCCCGAAGTGGATGGCCTTGGTACGCGCCCAGAGAGCGGCACCACCCGCCGAGAACTGGGGCAGGTTGTTGGTCACGAGGACCAGGGTGAACGTGGGCTCAAAGTCGAATTGCTTGCCGTGCAGGTGCCGCGTGCTGATCCGGTCCCCGCCGCTGAAGTTCTTGAGAAGCGCGGTGTTCATCGGGGTGCCCTCGTTGCCCTCCTGCGCAACGACCATCCGAGCGCCACGCAGACCCGCCACCAGCTCCGTGTGCGGCTGCTGTCCCCTGACGTTCTCGAACATGGAGAACGGCACCTCTCGGATGATCCGAGGGCCGAACACCTTCTGGAGGGTGCGCACCGTCACGCCCTTGCCGTTCCGGCCGAAGTCGCCGTACCAGACACCCAGGACGTGATCCTTGACCTCGCCGGTCACGGACATGCCGATCCACGTCTGGTAGTACCGCTGGAGCTCCGCGTCACCCGGGAAGATCTCTTCCACGAAGCGCAGCCAGCGGGGGCACTCGGCCTCGGGCTTGTAGTCGACCTGGGTGCACTGGGTCAGCATGTGCTCAGGGCGGTGTGGCACAAGCTCACCCGTGCGGAGATCCACGGTGCCGTTGCGGAACGTCAGGAGGTGCCGCTTCGCGTCCATCTCATCCACGGTCGCGTGGAGCTGGGGAAGCACCGCCATCTCGGCCACGATCTTCCGGCGCACGTCGTTGACCAACATCTTGTTGGACGCGGGCACGCACCACGCGAGATCCGAAGGGTTGTCGGCAGCGCGCCGGATGAGAGCGCCCGACGCGTCCGTCACAGCCTGGTAGGCGGCTCGAAGGTCGCCGGTCGCCTCCCAGTACTTCCCGTTCCACTTGAACCAGCCGACGCCCTGGACGTGCCTCAGTTCCCGCCCGCACTGGTCGGCTACGAACTCGGCGAAGTGGACGTGCCGAACCTCGGCGGTGATGTCCAACCGCTTCTGCTGCTGGTCCCAATACGCGGTCCCAAACCGCGACTCGGGAGCCGCAGATATCGCGCTAGTCTCGTCCACGAGTGAGCGTCCTTTCTCGTTTTGCCGCGTAGGTGAGGACTCATCGGAGCGGCCCGCTTGCCCGAGCGGGCCGCTCTGCTCTTCCTCGGTTCTGTCTCCCTCGGTTCGATCCCCCACGGCCACCGTCTCGGCCTCGCGCTCCGCCTTCGCGTACACCCGCGCCACGTCGGCGGCGATCTGCGCAGGCGTCCACTTGTCGTGAGCGGCCAGGCACCCAGGCGTCGGGCTGTCCTCGACTCCGAGACCCAGCACCACACCCAGCGCCTCAGGTTCGGTGATCCCCCGCTTCCACAGGTCCCTGACGAGACCGGCGGCGAGCGTGTGCCGCCTCCCGTGGTTCCCGGCCTCGAACATCTGGTTGGCCTTGCGGAGAAGCGGCCGAGCGGCCCTGTGCTTCTTGAACGTCTCAGCGGCGCTTACGGCGCTCTCTACGGCGACAGACGCACGCTGATACTCGCTCGCATCCAGAAGCGCCGTACCGAGCGCTGAGGCAGCGTCAGGGACGCTCACACGCTGACTCGCGTACGTCTCGACAGACACGAGACGACCGATGCCGTCCGCGTCGCGGTTCACCGGCTTCCAGTTCCGCGTGCCAGGCAGGCGAAGGATCACGCCCACGCTGGTCTTGCTGTCCCCACCGAGACGCTTGGACAACGCCTGGTTGAGCTGTTCGACCTCGTGATGGGCGGGTGTGGAACGCGTGACGTCCAGCGGCAAGTGCACGTGGTAGCGCGGGACTTCCTTGCCGGACTCGGTCAGTACCACACCGCCCGAGCGCACGAGGCAGGCTCCGAGACCGCGCAGCCAGGCGAGCGTACGAGCCGGAAGGGCGCTCTTGTCTACGTCGGCGTACACGGTGCGAGGCACGCCGGCGTTCTCTGCCGACGGGTCACCCTTGGCGCTGCGAGGCACCGGGGTGAAGAAGACCTCCATGCCGTCGCGGTTGGACACGCGGACGATCTTGGCAATGTTCTCGTCCGTCAGGCGGAGGCAGTAGGTCATGCGCCCGGCCCAGTCCAACCGCCCGTTCTCGGTGCCGTCGTCCAGTCGCTCAGCGACCACGACGGTAAAGCGGAGATCCGCGTAATCCTCACCATAGAGCGACGCGAGGAATTGCCGAATCTCCGTTTCCCGCGCCTCAGAAGAGCGTGTTACGCTCACAGCGGTTCCTTTCCTTTCTCAAAGGCCCCGTGCTGAATTCGCGCCAGCACGGGGCCTTTTCGTTGGTCACTTGCCGAGGTGCCGGTCGAGCTTCTGTTCCATCCGCCTCAGAATCTCCGACGGGTCTGGCCGCTGCTCCATTACCGCCACGCCCTCTCGCGGGGCTTGCCCACCTTCGCCGACCAGAACGGTCGGCCGTAATGAACCTTCGCGGCGATGTCCCCGTCACGCTTCCTGCACGGTTCGCCTCGCCCTGCTCCGCACTTGGGGCATTTGCTCTTCTGGTGCTCGGGGTTCTGCATTGCTCATGGTTCCCATTCCTCCCTCGGTTCCACTAATGCCCTCACTCTCGATGGCGGTTAGGCGCGGTGCACTTCCGCGAACGCGTATGCCTCTTCGCCTTCCAGGTCGCTGATGTCGGCGACGATGAATGCATGGCCGCCGAGGCGCTGGAGTTCCCGCATTCGCCCCAGTTGGCCCTCATCGAGGTTTTCCAGCTCTTCCCGGAGCCGCGTCCTCACTCGCGGGTCCTTGCTGGCCTCGAACAGGAAGTCATCCACGGCGCTCATTCCTGGCCACCACTAGGGACGGGAAGGAACTGGAACACGACCACCGTCTGATCCTCGACCTTGTGCCGGAGCCGGAGGTCGTTCTTCTTGGCATACGCACGGGCGGCGGCAAGGAATGCCTTGGGCTCCACGTCGAAGTCCTCTCCGCGCTTTGCTGCCCAGACCTTACTGTCGTCCCATTCCCAGAACGGGTACTTGGACCTCTCGTGTGCGAGGCGGGACTTATCCACCTGCTGGGCCATAGTCGGCTCCTCCTTTCTGCGCAATTCGCGCTGACAACAACGACTTTACGCAGCATGAAAAAGGCGTGGCTAATAGCTCGATGATCAACGTGGATAACGTTTTGATCACGCTTCTGAGGTGCGCTTGAGGTGGGATTGAACCGAGCCGCACTCATGCTGGCAAGTTGCAGTCGTCACGCTCGGTAATCGAGAAAGTGTCACGTGGTCGTTAACGATCGTTAGCCGCGCAGGTCAGGGCGTCGCGGATTTTCGAGTGATCTGTGCCACACCGCCCCGTCTCGCGTGACGTGCGTCAGCCAGCAGAGGTGACAGATTTTCTGTCACGTGCACTTAGCCTTCATACGCGTATGAGTACTGAGGTACAGATGACAGTTTTTCTGTCACCTCACAGAGCAGCGACCGCTACGGCTCACGAACGAGCAACGGGGCGGTGTGGAACACGTGTCGGCAGCTCAGCGCACGCGCGTGTGACGTGCGCAGTGCAGATGCGTGATTAGGGCGCTCAGAAGCGCCTGTAAGGCGCTGAGCAGTGCTCGCCGACAGGAGAGAGACACGCGAGACGTGAGAGGCGCCGAGAAGCGCACAGAGCGATTAGGCGTCGGCCTGGGCGGCGCGGGCCTTGCGGCACTTAATCCGCTCTGCCTTCGTGGCGGGGTGAGTACATGTCGCGTGGCTGGTCTGGCCCCGCTTATCGGTAGTGGACAGGACGGCGGCTCTTCGACTTCCCCAGCCGTCCCGCGCCGCGACCTCCCGAGGGAGGTAGTCGGACACCTCGGAGTCCATGTCGGCGCTATTACCCATGGCGAACCGGATGCCGTTCTCGGTCGACTTGGCCGAGCACTTGAGGCCGTAGTTACTGGCGTGGGCCCGTAGGCGACGCTCGAACTGGTGGGGTGTGGTGTTCTCGCCGGTGAGTTCCCGGATCTCCTCGGCCGTCAGTTCGTAAACCTCGCCATCCATGAACTGTCCCCAGCGGGAGCGGAATTGCTTCTCTTGGGAGTCGGCGGGATTGCCGTCACTTACCGGGAACCAGCAGTAGCCCCTCCCCAACCGATGTGAGCGGTAGATGGCCCGCCCGTTCTTCAGGAAGTCGAGATATGCGCTGGCCGTATCCGGGTCGTCGGGGAAGAACTCCCGCACCACATCCGGCTCCAGGACGCTTCCCTTCTCGCGGATGTAGTCGAGGACCCAGCGCGCTATCTCCAGGTCAACGTCAACGGCGAGCATCGGTATCCACCCATCGAATGCCGACCTGGAGTCCGTACCAGAGAGAGCGGGCTCTTCCTTCTGTCTTCAGGTCGGCAAGACGCCGTGCCGTGGCGCTGAGATCCCCCGCGAAGAACTTACGGGCGATGTCATCCGGGGCGCATTCTCCACGCTCCCGAAGGAAGTCGAGAACCTGTGAATCCAGGTCAAGGTCAACGGCGCTCATCGGCCACCACGGCTTTCATTAGGAAATGCCAAAAAGAAACCCCCGGCCCTCGTTTCCGAGGCTCGTGTGCCGGGGGTTTCTCTGGTTCCGGGACATCACCCCCGAAACCTATTCACCGCATACATCTTCCGCACGTCTGAGGCGGACACAACCGTGCACTAACTATCGAGGCAGTCAGCACTCATCTAGTGAGTCCTTTACCTTTCTCGCTAGAGCTTGGTTGATTTCCACTCAAAGCTACATGACGGAAAAGCCACGCTCCAAAGGTCAGATCAGAGCGGGTTGCCACGACAACCAATGGACTGTCGTATCTGCGTCACTGGTCCGGAAGATGTATGCGGTGAACCCGGTCGGTGTCGAGAAGCGGAAGCCGACTTCACGGACACGAGTCCACGGGAAGCCCGAGTGGGCACACAGCAGGACCACCGGTTCGTTCGTGTCTGGCTGGTTGAGCTTCACCTCAGACGCCGTGGCGGTGTTCACCTGGGGCGAGATCGTGACCGCACCGAAGATGATGTTGGCAGCGGAGATGGCCCCGGCTACGACCAGGTCATCGTTGATGGTGGTGGTCATGTCCTCTTCCTCCACATGAACCAGGCGACCTTGGTGGACTCCGTGTTGTCGCGGTACGTCCACACGGTCATGCCGGTCGAGGTCGGCGACGAGATGCTGGACTCCAGGACGTCCGTGTTCGGCAGTGAGGTGACCGAGGCACACAGGGCGACCACCGAGCCAGCACCCTGAAGGTTGAGCCCGGAAACGGCCACAGAAGTGGGAGTGTTCGCGGTGGGAGTGATGGTCACATATCCTTGGGCGACATTTCCCGCCTTGAGCCTGCCACTGATACGCAGGTCTCCATTACGGATCTGGGTCACGTCTCGCTCCTCGATTCCAGGGCGTCTAGCAGAGCCTCAGCCAGCGGGTAGACCTTCCGCAGCGCGGCATCCTCTGTCGGCTTCTTCGTGGCCTTGAGCCGCTTGAATGCCTTGTTCTTCTTCTTGGTCACGGCTCACCTCCCGCGGATTCGGATATGCAGAACGGGGGGTGTGGTACGGGTAGAAGGGAGAAGACCCGCGTACCACACCCCCCGCTCGTTTCCCGGCCACACTTTCCGGGAATCCCAGCTAGCCCACTGGGAGTTGAAGGCTGGCGCGGAGCCGCCCTCTGGAAAGCCCCGGAGCCCGGAGGGTTCAGGCTCCTACTCCGCACCAGCCGGTCTCAGGAAGCCGCGTTGACGTCGGCGAGGACGGCGGCGATGTTGGCGGCGGCGGCGTTGTGGTCGAGGATCTGAACGGTAGGCACAGCAGCCTTGCCGTTCTTCACACGGATGGCGTTGTAGAGCGCCATGCCACGGACCTTGCGGGCCTGGCCTTCGATGAGCCAGCCGACGACGGTCTCCAACTCGGTGGTGTCGATGGATGCAGTAGCCATGGTGGCTGTCCTTTCAGTGAGTCCCGCCCACGGCGTGAACGGGCCTATGGATAGGTGGTGATACGTGGGTGGTGCAAACGGCCGGCTCAGGCGGTGCGGTACGCGCCGGTGATGGCTTGCAGCCTGGCGACCAGGAGC
Organism: Streptomyces sp. JLBG701; assembly: GCF_058544905.1. NCBI lineage: Bacteria > Bacillati > Actinomycetota > Actinomycetes > Kitasatosporales > Streptomycetaceae > Streptomyces > Streptomyces sp. JLBG701. Next base: position 5,553,918 of record NZ_CM178588.1, on the reverse strand, counting down.
GCGTCCGCCCTCTCGCGCCGCTGGATGGTCGCCTGTCGGATGTCCTCGCGGAGGGAAGCGGTCGACGTGGACTCACCCTCGCGGCGGGTGTTCTCGCGCATCGCGTCGTAAGTGGCGCGACGAGAGGCGACCTCCGAACGCGCCTGAGCTTCCCGCTGGAGCTGCTGACGGGCGACGCCTTCCAGGTCGCGGGTGTCCAGGGGACTGCCGCGTCGGAGCTCCGCAGCACGCCTACGGACGGCCCGCTCGAACTCGGCCTGACCCTTCGCGTTGGCCTCGTGGACACTGCTGTAGTCCACGCTGCCCCGGCTCGCCTGCTCCATGAGCGCGACGGTGGTCGGGTCCAGCCTGGGCTCCTCGGGCGCATCCTCACGGGTGCCGCGCATCTTGGCCATGAGCCGGGCGGCCATGTCGTCGGTCATTCCGTCTCCTCGAATTCCGGGACGGCTTCGCCGTAGCCCTCGGGTATGTCAGCCATCGGACTCTCCAGTCACGAGGCCGTAAAGCTCTGCCTTCTTCATCGCGGTATCCGTGATGAGTTCCAGGACGGCGAGGTGATCCGTCATCTTGAGTTCCTGCTCCCACTCCAGGAGCTCGTAACTGCGTCGGATCACGTCATCGAGAGTGGCGCTCACATCCGTGAGTACATCGCTACCAGTCACCTCGGCCCTGCTCGTCCGAGCACGGGAAATCCGGAGTTCCACCTGGGCGGGTGTCAACCCCTTCATTTCCGCGATATCGCCGACGCTGCGCCCTTGGATCCATGAGGCATAGCAGTCGGTCGCTTCCTTAGCCAAGCCGCTGACTTCTTTTGCCACTCTCGCCCCCTTTCAATTCCTCGATATCGAGAATATCGCGAATTCAAGAAAGTGGCAATTCCCTACTTGACAATTCTCGCGTAATCTGAATTGCATGAACCGAGCAGAGAATCAACGGGAGTGCATTCTCCAAGTCATCGCCGAGGAATACCCGGACGGCATTACACCCGGCGAGCTACGAGCACGCATGAAACGCAGCGGCCGGGCCTATACCCTCGGAGTCGTACAGGCCGCCGTGGCTTCACTCCGCGCTCAGCGTCGGTTGGTGTGGAACGACGACTCCCACACCCTCCAGGCCGCCAAGCCTTCCGACGCGCCGCCCCTCGAAGATCTCGACAAGGGAGCTGAGCCAAGCGATTCGTACGCCCCGCTTCCGAGGAGCAGGCCCCGGCGCGCGAACTACTGGGGCCAATAGTTATGAGCCGGATCTATAGCGCCCTATACCGGGTGGATAACGTCGACCGTCCTCACGCCCACTGTGACCACGAGAACACCAAGGTTGCTCGCGCTGCCTGCCGCCGAAAGACGCGCAAGGGGAACGGCGGGGAGCTACTACCCCAGCTCCCAAGGATTCCAGGCGGGAGGGCCCGCTCGCGGCGCGTGGGCGGGCCCATCGATAAGCCCCCGCTATCGAGTCTCGCGTGGGACGTGTACGGGCACATGAGGGCGAACCGAGAACAGCAGCCATTCACTTGGATGTCGGTTCGCTCGGCGTTCCCCGGTGAGCCACCCGGAGACGTCACGGAAGCCATGCGCTCTCTCTTGCGGCACGGCAAGATTTGGGAAGCGTACTGATGTGTGCGAGCGAACGTCACGCGCTCTCTTGTGCGTTAGGAGCGCTGTACGACGTCTCTAGGCTCCCAGCAGAGTGCGAGCGAAAGAAGAGACGCACTCAGCAACCGATCTCGTCAGACGCGCGCACAGCGCTTTCCGCTCTCGTGAGACATCCGCGCTGGTCAGCGCGTGCCGGCGCGTCCATGAGAAAGGGCCCTGACGCTGAATGCGTCGGGCCCTTCTCTGCTGAGTTCGGAGCGTCAGACGGTAACGCGCTCGATGGTGCTGGCGGGGATCTGCTGACGCTTACCCTCGGCGTCGGTGAACTGGAGGAACTTGATGCTCCAGCCGGTCACACCCTGAGCGGCGAAAGGCTCGTCAACGCCCTTCACGTAGACGCTCGCAGCCTGGCCCTTGTGCTCCTTCCACGTCTCGCGGGTGATCTCGACAGGCCCGGCAGCGGGAGCCGTCTCGGTCTTCTCGGGAGCAGTGGTCGGCTCGGTCTCGGCCTGTGCCACACCCGCCTTCTGCGCAGTGGGCTTTGCCGCGTTCTCGCCGAGTGCTGCGGCTCGCATTGCCTTACGGCATCCGGCACGCCCGGCCTTCGTGGAGGGGTGGGTGCAGGCTGCGTGAGAGAAACGCTCGCGGGTCATTTGAACTCCTCGTGTTCGTCGCGGTCTTGCTGACAGGACGACACTCCCAAGCGCAGCAAGCGAACCCAAGGGATATCGCTGGACTCCGTGGTGACTCGTTATCTGCCCATGTGGCTAGCGGTAATTGGCAGCGTTGCCAAGGTCACGATCCACCTAGGAATCCAGGCGCGACCCTTCGGACGCGGAGCCGTGCGTTCTTAGCGTCTCCCGTGTACGCACCAACTACGCGAAAGCGAGAGCGACATGGGAAAGCACACCCGACGATTCCGCTACATCGCCCAACGGGGAAAGACGTGGGTCTCCTGCACCTCGTGCGGTGAAAACCTGGTACCCGCCCCGCGCACATTCGAGGAAGACCCGATCTGCCGTGACTGCCGCCCGATCTCTCAGCGCCGTCACTTCGCCTGGCTCGTCGCGGGACTCGTTACCGTGTGGCTGACCGTCGTCTGCACCGTGCTCGGGTGGGACGGAATCACCACGATGTACCGGCTGGTGTGGGACATGATCACGCCGTGGTGATCTGAGCCAGCGCCGATAGGAGAGAGCCCCGGTCAGGGTAAGTGACCGGGGCTCTCGTCTGGGCAGTGTACGTTCCACACCCCCCTGAGCTTCGCGGTCTTGACGCTCCTCAGCCGTGCGGGCGACGCTCGTGCACACCTGTGCAACCGACTCGGTAGAGGAGCGCGCAATGGCCCTACAGTTCCTGGGCATCTGGCCCAACACCCCGGACGACGGCTCGCCAACCATCTGGCTGGACGACACGACGGGGGACCTGATCATCCAGTCGTGGAAGGCCGACGAGGCAACGATCCAGCAGGCGCAGGAGGTCGGCTCGGTTCCTGGCCACTCGACCGACGTGCCCGACCACGAGACCGTGATCAGGCTTCCAGCCAACATGCTCCAGTTCATCCCGCGCCCGGACAGTGAGGTCAACGGTGGCAACAGCAGTACGTGAGGAGCTGGCGAAGGCTCAGCGCTCCGCGATGCACCTTGAGATGCGGGACGGCTACATGCTGGACGACCCGGAGTTCATCCGCTGGCAGGAAGGACACCGCTACGACCCGAACGACCGTGAGTCGTGGTGGCGGTCATGGCTGGACGTCGTCGCCGAGACGACCGGCCGGGGCGTGGTCATGCGGCGGCTCCGCGTCGTCTCCGAGCCGCTGAGCGACTACGTCCGGTACGAGTACGACGGCACGTTCACCAACGTGGCAGCGGGTGAAGACGTGCGCTGGCTGCCTCGCTCGCGCGCCCGCGACCTTCTGTTGCCTGCGCTGGATGGCTGGGTCATGGACGAACAGACCGTGATCCTCCACCACTTCAGCGGAGACGGTCAGTGGACTGACCCGCGCATGGAAGTCCTCAACGATCCCGCGTTGGCCAAGCAGTACGCGGCGGCGTACGAAGCGGCCTGGGAACGAGCCATCACGCACGAGGAGTACAGGCCGGTCTGACCCACACCCCCCATGGCACTTTCCGCATCATCGAGTGTCCAGCAGGCCCGGCAGGTTCTCGCCGATCGTCTCGGCGAGATCCGCCGGGATGCTGGGCTCACCGGGCGTGACATCGCCCGCCTCTGTGGCTGGCACGCCTCCAAGTCGTCCCGCATCGAGAACGCCCGTACGCCTCCGTCCGCCGACGACATCCGGGCGTGGTGCGCTGCGTGCGGCGCGGAAGACCGGACGGAAGACCTCATTGCCTCCCTCCGCGCGGTCGAGGGCACCTGGATTGAGTGGCGGCGCATGGAACGCGCCGGCCTCCGGCAGGCGCAGGAAGCCAGGCTGCCTCTGTACGAGCGCACCCACCGGTTCCGTTCGTACTCGTCATGGCTCGTACCGGGCATGATCCAGACGCACGCGTACACCACTGCGGCGCTGCGAGCGATCCAGCAGCGGCGCGGCCTCGTGGACGATGTGGCCGACGCGGTAGAGGCGCGCATGGAGCGTCAGCGGGTCCTGTACCAAGGTGACCGCCGCTTCGCGTTCCTGGTCGAGGAGTCGGTTCTGCGGTCTGGCATCGGCGGCTCAGAGGTCATGGTCGGGCAGCTTGGCCACCTGATCACCATCGGGTCACTTCCCAACGTGAGCATGGGAGTTGTGCCCATGCGGCCGGATCGTGCCCGCTGGCCTGTCGAAGGGTTCTGGCTGTACGACGCGGCACAGGTCAACGTCGAGTTGGTCTCTGGGTACCTCACGATCACGCAGCCGAGCGAGGTAGCCATGTACGCCGAAACCTTCGCCGAGCTAGCCGAGTTGGCGGTCTACGGAGCGGATGCCCGCGCCCTGATCACAGCGGCCATGGACTCCCTCGGGTGAACGCTCGTGCAATCTCGTAGAACCTCCTTCTAGTTGAGACGCCCGCGTTCCTAGCGTTGTCGCATTACGGACGATGCGAAGGGGACAGCGCCGTGACCGAACTCCCCCCACCGGGCGCCCTGGTGCGAGACACAGCCAGAGGACGCGTCGGCGAGTTCATGGGTAAGGCTGGCCCCTACTTCATGCTGCGCCCGTTCGGCGGCGGTCGTGAGTGGGAGGTGTCCCCGGAATACGTGGAGCCACTGAGTCCAGAGGAAGTGCTGTCCCTCAAGGTCAAGCGAGCCAACGCACAGAGCACTGGAGCCGTCCTGTGACCCGAGCCGTGTACCGCTTCGTAGACCACACGATCAACCACGCACCCGAGGGTGGGTACACGTTCGAGATCTTCTGTACCGCCCACGAGTGCGGCGAGGACAGCGGCCCGCAGGGTGAGCAGAACGACGCCCAGGACTGGGCGCTCCGTCACACGGGCCGGACGGGTCACGACCTGTTCCGCCGTGTCGTCACCGACCACGCGAGGGTGACGCGAGCCGACCAGGAAGAGGTGGGTGTGGAACATCTCCGTTCCACACCCACCGACTAGGTGTGCCTGGTCAGTACCTGTCGCCGAGGTTCTGCACTGCGGTGACCGCGCGCTGGCTCGCCATGTCTGCCCCGTACCTGCGCAGCATCGCGGGTGAGCGCCAGCCTCGGATGGCCATGATGTGCTCGCCGCTCACGCCCTTGGCCTTGAGGTCGTCGGCCCACGTGTGACAGAAGGAGTGGGGCGAGACTGCGGCGGGGTCGTACCCAGCTTCCTCGGCTCGCCGCTTGGTCATGCGGTGCAGACCCGCGTACAGGAGACGTGAGCGGTTGCGTGTCCCGAGCCATAGCCATTCGTCGTCGGCACGGCGGTGCAGTGCGCGCACGCGGAGATAGCGGGTCAGTGCCTTGACCGTCTTGGGCTGGAGCGGGATCACACGGCCGTCTGTGCTGTTCCGGTCCATCTTGATCGGGACGACCACGAGAGTGCCAGCGCGTAGGTCCAGGTCGATGACGCGGAGGTTCAGCACCTCGTCGGAGCGCAGGCCCTCAGTCAGCACACGCAGGATCGCGTGATCACGGACGGCGTGGAAGTCCTTGTTGCCGGGACGCGGCCCCCACTCGGTGATCTTGAGGCAGTCGCTCACGAACTCCTCGGACAGCGTCTTGGGCTTGCCCATCGGAGGCGTGGCGTAGCGCTGGAGCTTCGGGTCGTCGTACGGGTTCGGGTGGTCGTACTCCTCGGAGAGGTAGACGAACAGCGCACGTAGGTTGCGCTGAGTGGTGTTGGTCCCGCCTGTGTACCCGCCCTTGCCGTCCTGGCTCTTGGGCACGTCGTGGGTCTCGTAGTACCAGCGGAAGTAGCGGTTGAGCGTGGCGGTATCCACGTCGGTGAAGCTGGAGACTCCCACACCCACCGCGTTGATCTGCGGAGATCGGGACAGCCAGTGCCCGAGCTGGACAGCCGCGTACTTGTACGCGTTGATCGTCCGGCGCTGGAAGGGGCGACCTTGCTTGTTCGTGGTCGTGCTGAGATGCAACTCAAGCTCTGCGATCAGCGACGTGCGTACGTCCTCAGCGCTCCTGACGCTGCGCACAGGCGCCGGTGAGAGCGCGTGCGTCTGTGTCTGTGCAGAGCGAGTGTCGGCGCTCCTGACGCGCGTCTGTGCGCGCAGTGGATTGCGTGCTGCCATGTGTCTGCTGGCTCCTCGTGCTGGGCCGCTAGACAAGTGCCGGTTACCGAAGCGTCTTGCGTAGCGACCTGCGGACAGTGAGCCGCAGCACGAGGACCCGTGAGAGCAAAGAAGCCCTGATCCACGTAATCGCAGATCAGGGCTACCTTGATCGTGCCCGGTGAGGCACTGGCGGAGGATACGAGATTCGAACTCGTGAGGGGTTGCCCCCAACACGCTTTCCAAGCGTGCGCCCTAGGCCTCTAGGCGAATCCTCCGCCGCAAACAATACAAGACGTTGAGGAGTGCTCGCGAACTCGTTCCGGCCCCTCACCATCGGGTACTGTGTGCGGAGCCCCTCACGTGGCGCTATCTGACTGAACTCCCCCAGGGCCGGAAGGCAGCAAGGGTAGGTTGGCTCTGGCGGGTGCGTGGGGGGCGCTTGCGTTCCCGGGGCCGGGAGGGGATCGGGAAGGGTCTCGGGAGGCCTTGGGCGGGGCGGGTTGTCAGTGGGCGCCTATAACCTCGTATGCGTGTCGTCTCTCGCGCTGTACCGCCGCTATCGCCCGGAGTCGTTCGCCGAGGTCATCGGGCAGGAGCATGTAACCGACCCGCTGCAGCAGGCGCTGCGGAACAACCGGGTCAATCACGCGTACCTGTTCAGCGGTCCGCGAGGGTGTGGCAAGACGACCAGCGCGCGGATCCTGGCCCGGTGTCTGAACTGTGAGCAAGGCCCTACGCCGACGCCCTGCGGGGAGTGCCAGTCGTGCCAGGATCTCGCTCGGAACGGGCCCGGTTCCATCGACGTCATCGAGATCGACGCCGCGTCGCATGGTGGTGTGGACGACGCCCGTGAGCTGCGCGAGAAGGCGTTCTTCGGGCCGGCCGGCAGCCGCTACAAGATCTACATCATCGACGAGGCCCACATGGTCACGTCGGCCGGCTTCAACGCGCTGCTGAAGGTCGTCGAGGAGCCGCCGGAGCACCTCAAGTTCATCTTCGCCACCACCGAGCCCGAGAAGGTCATCGGGACGATCCGGTCCAGGACCCATCACTATCCGTTCCGGCTCGTGCCGCCCGGGACTCTGCGCGAGTACCTGGGTGAGGTCTGCGGGCGCGAGGGCATTCCCGTCGAGGACGGGGTGCTGCCGCTCGTCGTGCGCTCCGGCGCCGGTTCCGTGCGTGACTCCATGTCCGTCATGGACCAGCTGCTCGCTGGCGCCCGTGCCGACGGTGTGACGTACGCCATGGCCACCTCGCTCCTCGGGTACACGGACGGTTCGCTGCTCGACTCCGTCGTCGAGGCGTTCGCCTCGGGGGACGGGGCCGCCGCCTTCGAGGTCGTCGACCGGGTGATCGAGGGCGGCAACGATCCGCGCCGCTTCGTCACCGACCTGCTGGAGCGGCTGCGGGACCTCGTGATCCTCGCCGCCGTTCCCGACGCGGCCGAGAAGGGGCTCATCGACGCCCCCTCCGACGTCATCGAACGCATGCAGGCCCAGGCCGGCGTCTTCGGCGCCGCCGAACTCAGCCGAGCCGCCGACCTCGTCAACCAAGGCCTCACCGAGATGCGGGGCGCCAACTCGCCCCGACTCCAGCTCGAACTCATCTGCGCGCGCGTGATGCTCCCCGCGGCATACGGGGACGAGCGGTCCGTCATGGCCCGCCTGGACCGGCTGGAGCGCGGCGTCAACTTCTCCGGCGGTGGCGCCGCCCCCGCGATGGGATATGTGCCCGGTCCCGAGGTGCACGGGGGCGCGCCCGTTCCGCCGGGAGGCGGAGTCGCAGCGGCCCGGGCCGCGGTACGGGGATCGGGTGCGGGAGGTGGGGGCGCCCCTGCGAGCGGGAGCGCTACGGCGGCCAGTGCGCCGCCCGTCGCACCCATGCCGATGGACCAGGGCGCGGCCCCGATCGCCGCTCCTGCAGCCGCCAACCAGTTCCAGTCACCCCAGCCCCAGCCCCAGCCCCAACAGCCTCAACACGAGCCCCAACCCCAGGCCTCCCCGCCGGCCCCCGCAGCCGCGCAGGCCCCCGGATCCTGGCCCACCGCGACGGCCGCGGGCAGCGGCCGACGCCCCGGCGGCTGGCCCACGGCAGCCCCCGCAGGCGGCGTCCAGCCACCAACCGCGCCCACCGCCCTGGCACAGAGCGCCCCCACACCCACACCAGCCGCAACACCCCCTCCCGCCATGTCCGCGCCCCCGAGCGGTGGCCTCGACCCCCGCATGCTCTGGCCCAACATCCTGGAGGCGGTGAAGAACCGCCGCCGCTTCACCTGGATCCTGCTCAGCCAGAACGCCCACGTGGCAGGTTTCGACGGCACGACCCTCCAGCTCGGCTTCGTCAACGCGGGCGCGCGCGACAACTTCGCCAGCAGCGGCAGCGAGGACGTACTACGCCAGTCGCTGGCCGAGCAGTTCAACGTCCAGTGGAAGGTCGAGACGGTCATCGACCCGTCGGGCGGCGGCTCGACACCCGCCCCGAGCGGCGGTCCCTCCGGCTACGGGGGCGGCGGTGCGGCAGCTAGTGGCTACGGCGGTGGCGGCGGTGCTACGTCCGCACAGCGCCCGGCGCAGCCCCAGCCCACGCCCCCACCGTCCCCCTCACAGGCCGCCCCGCCGGTCCAGTCCCCGGCACCCTCCACCCCGGCCCCCACACCTCAGCCCTCCACCCCGGAACCACCCCCGGTCGCCCCCGAGGACGACACCCCCGAGGACGACGACCCCGACCTCGACGAGTCGGCCCTCTCGGGCCACGACCTGATCGTGCGGGAGCTCGGGGCAACGGTGGTGGAGGAGTTCTCGAACGAGTAGCCGACGCCCACATCCGGGCGCCGCCTCAGAGGAACCCACAACCCCACTCCCCCCACCCCCTCAGCAGCCCGCACAAATGACAAGGCCATCCGCCAGCTACCCTGACCCCGTGAACGTCCTCGTCATCGGTAACGGCGCCCGCGAACACGCCCTGTGCCGCTCAATGTCCCTCGACCCAGCGGTCAGCGCACTCCACTGCGCCCCCGGCAACGCCGGCATCGCCGAGGTCGCCGAGCTGCACCAGGTCGATCCCCTGGACGGCAAGGCCGTATCCGCCCTGGCCACGGAACTCGGCGCCGACCTGGTCGTCGTAGGCCCGGAGGCGCCCCTCGTCGCAGGGGTCGCCGACGCCGTGCGCGAGGTGGGCATCCCGGTGTTCGGGCCGTCCAAGGAGGCCGCGCAGCTGGAGGGCTCCAAGGCTTTCGCCAAGGAGGTCATGGCGGGGGCCGGGGTTCCGACGGCGCGCTCGTACGTCTGCACGAATCCCGACGAGGTCGATGAGGCACTCGACGCCTTCGGCGCACCGTACGTAGTGAAGGACGACGGGCTCGCGGCGGGCAAGGGCGTGGTCGTCACCGGCGACATCGAGGCCGCGAAGGCGCACGCCAACGCCTGCGACCGGGTCGTCATCGAGGAGTTCCTCGACGGCCCGGAGGTCTCCCTCTTCGCGATCACCGACGGCGAGACGGTCGTCCCGCTCCAGCCCGCCCAGGACTTCAAGCGGGCCCTGGACGGCGACGAGGGGCCGAACACCGGCGGCATGGGCGCGTACTCCCCGCTGCCGTGGGCCGACCCGAAGCTGGTGGAAGAGGTCATGGAGACCGTCCTCCAGCCGACCGTCGACGAGATGCGGCGCCGCGGCACCCCGTTCTCCGGTCTGCTCTACGCCGGCCTCGCGATCACCTCGCGCGGTGTCCGGGTGATCGAGTTCAACGCCCGCTTCGGCGACCCCGAGACCCAGGTCGTCCTCGCCCGCCTGAAGACCCCGCTCGCCGGCGTGCTCCTGGCCTCGGCGAACGGCACCCTCGCCGACCTGGAGCCGCTGCGCTGGAGCGACGAGGCGGCGGTCACCGTGGTCATCGCCTCGCACAACTACCCCGGCACCCCGCGCACGGGCGACCCGATCACCGGCCTCGACGAGGTGGCGGCCCAGGACGCCCCGGACGCGTACGTCCTGCACGCCGGCACCAAGCGGGACGGCGACGCGGTCGTGAGCGCGGGCGGACGTGTGCTTTCCGTCACGGCGACCGGCAAGGACCTCGC